>CAWCCW010000028.1:0-799979 GCA_963794125.1 uncultured Acidimicrobiaceae bacterium | reverse complement strand
TGAGACAGCCAACTGAACCAAGTAGAGTGCATATCCATCCAACGGGCGCAGCTGGGGGCTGATCGCAATAGTGCTCGGCGTCTCCAGGCAGGCCGCCCGCGACCGTTTCGGGGGCGCGGCGGAACCCTCCCCGAAAGCCCAGGCAGGTGCCCATAGGTTCCGGACACCCAACTTGCCCGGTGCCGGTCGAGCCGAGCGAATTTATTTCGACCCGGTGACGAAGGTGGCGACGGTCAGGAAGGCGACAAAGGCAGCGAAGGCGACAAAGGCAGCGAAGTCGACGAAGTCGGCTAAAGCCGCAAAAGCAGCGAAACCGGCGAAGGTTCCGGCGCACACGTGAACTTCTCACGGTCGGCCCCTCTTGTTACCATTCGCGACCGTGCCCGATAACGCCGGCGCCTGGGAAGCCATCCGTGGGCGATGCTTCCGCCTCGTGTACACGAGCGACGACGACGGCCGGCCGATGAACTGCCCCTGAACCTCCCGCACGTAGCGGTTGGCGCGCAGTCGGAGAGGGCCGCTGGTATCCAGTCGACGCCTGTGCTCGGCACGCTTCCCAGCTTCTCGACCGGCCACGTCGCCCTGTGAGCCGCTGAGCCGACCGGGCGCTCGGCTTTTGCCAGTCACCTGGACGCGCCGTACTGCGCGCCCTCAGCCTCACGCCTATGGCACGCGGCGAGGTCCTCGGTCGCGAATTGCTCAACGCGTTCGAGGAGGCGGCGGCCCGAGCCGGCGCGCACACGATCACCCTGGGTGCCGATGAAGCGGGAAGGCTTCTATGTCCGTTGCGGCTGGACACCACCACTGCTGCTCCAGTGGGCCTACGACCCGGGCTCCCTCGAGGCCGAGGCGGAGGCAGTGCTCGCCGGTGCCGCACTCGGCCGTCCCCATGAACGCCGCTCTCATAACGGCGTGCCTCAGCTTTTCGTCGAACTGGCATCGGGCGACCGCTAGGTCGTCGACCAGTCGCGCTCGCTGGCACTCGGAGCGCACATCGGGTTCGCCATGACGAAGTCGCTCGCGCCGCACCAATGAGCATCGAGCCCGTTGGGCCTAAGCGGTGATGACCCAACCCCGCCAGGCAACAAGTATTCGTTACGTGGCACAGCCGTCGGGGTTGTGCCGCCGCACGGCCCAGAGCTTGGCTGGACCTCAGAAATCGAGCCGCGTCAGCGTGGGCGACGATGTGGCCCTCGCAGGTGGCGCCTGAGTGAGCGTGCAGCGGGATCGGTAAGTAGTCAGGATGTAGATGTTCGTGTGGGTCTATCTGGGTCTATCTACGGCGGTCAACTGCTACCAAACTGCTACCAAACCGGCCACTCTCTGGCCACAAATAGCGCAAAAGTCCTGCTCAGAGCGGCGCCCCCGGCAGGGTTCGAACCTGCGACCCGCCGCTTAGAAGATGTCGGCAAAGCGTATATAGAAGTTTGCTCAGTGCTCGGGGCCATATCTGAACAGGGGCTTTGTACGCGACGAACGCCATCGGACAGATGCGAACTGCTACCACAACTGCTACCAAAACTCCGGAGTCGCCGTCGGACAAAAGCCCGCGCGGCGGGTCGCCCGCCAGCAACATGGGGGCCTGCCGAGCTCACGGACCCGCGGGTTCCGCCATCCACCTCGGCAGTGCCCGGGACAATCGTCCTGACGGTGGCAACGTTTACCGCGCCGGTACTGGTGCAACCTGCGTGAGCGCCCCTAGCGAGCAGGTACTGAGCGCGCTCCGTCCTTGAAGACACTAGTTGTGTCGTTGGGATTGGCTCCTGGCCACCAGGGCTCACCGGGTGAGGTAGACGTTGGCGCACAGCCTAGCCACGGAAGCCGTTTCCAAGCGCGGGCTTCTATGCTCCCCGAACGTCCAGCCCGCTCATGGGGTTCACGGTCCGCGGCTGGGCTCATGGATTGGCTGATCGCCCTCAGTTTCGGTCAAGGTCGAGTGGATCCAGCGCGCCGTGCCTACTCCCCATGTCGGTGAGGGACTGCGGCAACTAGCTGACGCCGGTTGGTCATGCCCAGTTTGTCGAATACGTGGTTAAGGTGGCTCTTCACGGTTGCTTCCGAAATGAACAACTGTTCCGCAATCTCGGCATTGCTCAGGCGCTTACCGACGAGAGAGGCAACCCGGCGCTCTGAGGGGGTGAGACTGTCCCATCCGGACGCAGCATGACTTCGGCTACCCCGTCCACGACGGGCGTAGTCGACGGCTGCTCCTAGGGCCAGCCTCCTGCCTTCACACACCGCCCGTTCGAACGGGCCTGTCCCCAAAGCTGCGTCGATCTTGGCAAGCACTGGCGCCAGCTCGTCACGCGCCGGCACCCAACGCGCGTATTTGGTCAATTCTCGCTGATGTTCGGCCGCACCGAGAAGCCGGGCCGCCTCCTCATCGCGCTCGAGGTCAGTGCAAGTGATGGCGGTCAACTCCAGCAAGTCGACTACCCATATGCCGTGGCCGCCCCTGAACGCCGCCCCCAGCCCGTCACACGCCAGCGCGTGCGAGCGGTGCATGTCACCTTCGGCCCGTGCTAGCCGGGCCTCGGCCCTCAGCACCGGGACAGCCTCCGGGGCAGTCCTCTGTTGTACCCGACCCGAGGCTTTGTCAAGATGGGACCGCGCCAAACACAAATCACCCCGTCGCAGGGCGACCTCAGCTAGCACGGCACGCCAGTTCACGCATAAGTACGACAGGCCCAAGGCCTCCAACCTGGTGTTAGCCTCCTCGACGAGGGCGAAGCCCTCGTCCTCCCGGCCAAGCGACACCAGGAGCTCTCCCTGGCCGGCTTCGATCGTCGCCGCGGGGTACTCGTGGCCAAGCGCCTCGGCCTCGGACCTGGCGCGAGCGAAGGCGTCTACTCCTCTCGGGTCGCCCAGGTACGTGTAGGCTTCGGCGCAGATCTGGTCGCCCACGTAAGAAAAGTACCCCGGGAGCTGAGCGCCTAGGCGCAGGAGGGTGTTGGCCTCATCCAAGCATCGCAGCAACCGGCCGCTGAATTTCGCCGCCACACAGACAGCCAACTGTGCCGCGGCTTCGTGCCAAAGCAAATCGAACTGGCGGGCTACCTGCACTGCTTCTTCCGCGCAGGGAAGAGCTTCTTCGGGCCGGCGCAGCCAACAGTACGCAAGAGCTTCTAGCTGCAACCCTGTTACGACCAGGTAGTTCAGTCCGTTCTCCCGAGCGAGGCGCACCGCTTGGTCTGCAGCTTTTACACCTTCCTCCGGTTCGGACCACGCCTGGATCGCAGCGACCCGGCACAAACCGCGAGCCAGGGTCCCCGCTTCCCCAAATGATCGCCCCAGCGCGGTCAGTTCCAATGCAAGGCCAAGTGAGTCGGTTGGCATTATGTAGCGGGCGAAGGCCGAGGCCCAGTACAGTAAGTCCGCCCGGCGGATCTGGTCGACCTTGAACGTCAACAGCAGCTCGCAGCGGGCCAAAGCTTCCCCGTGAACGCCGATGATGTTGAAGAAATTGCCTGCCGAGCTCATCAGCTCGGCACCGGCGTCGAATTGTTCGGACTCGGTGGCCCAGTCGAGGGCGACACGCAGGTTGTCCAGCTCTGGCCAAAGGCACGCGAGCGCGACGGAGACCTGGCTCGTCAAGGTCTTCGGATCCATCGATTTGACCAGTTTGGTGACATAGTCGAGGTGGCGGTCGCGCGCCGAAGTTGCTCCGCAGGCTGTCAGCGCCATCGCAGCGTAGGCCCGCATCGTCTCGTGCAGCCGGAAACGGTCTGCTCCATGCACGACTTGAACGAGCGACTTGTCGACCAGAGAAGTAAGTAGCGCCAGCACCTCGTGGGGGTCGACCTCATCGTCGCCGCCCACCGCTTCGGCGGCCGCCAGGGTGAAACCAGACGCGAAGACCGAAAGACGGTGCAAAAGGTGCCGTTCGTTGTCGCTCAGCAGTGCGCAGCTCCACTCGATCGAAGCCGATAGGGTCTTGTGGCGTGGCGGGCCGGTACGTTCTGCTCCGACCAGGAAGCGAAAGCGGTCAGAGAGGCCCTCGGCAATGGCATCGAGGCTCATCAACCTGGTGCGAGCAGCAGCCAGCTCGAGCGCCAGGGGGATCCCGTCCAGACGTTCGCAAATGCTAGCCAGGGCGCAGGGGTTGTCGACTAGAAAATCGGCTCGCGCCATGCGAGCGCGATCGACAAAAAGCCTCCCTGCTTCGGAACGCTCTGCAGAGCCTTCGTCGTCGTTACCGGCGCGTCCCGAGAGTTCGAGGCCACCGAGGGCGACGACGGCCTCGCCCGGGACACCAAGGCGCTCGCGTGAGGTGGCCAGGAGCCGGACGTCCGGGCAGTCCGCACTGACAGCGCTTGCCAGCATCGCACTTGCCTCGATGAGGTGTTCGCAATTGTCGATTATTAGAAGCAAATCCCGGTCCGATAACTGAGCCGCCAACGTCTCGAGCGGGTCGCGGTGGCGTCCTTCGGGTATCCCGAGAGCACGGAGCACGGTCCCGGGCACCAGGCCAGGGTCTGACAAGCCGGCCAAGTCGACAAAGAACACGCCGTCAGGGCGGGAGCCTGCGGCTCGGCTACCGACCTCGATGGCTAGGCGGGTCTTGCCACAGCCCCCTGGGCCCACCAAAGTGACTAGACGTTCGTGTTCCAGCCTGCAGCGGAGCACTTCGACAGTTGACTGTCGTCCGACGAAGCTCGTCGGCGGCCTGGGCAACCTCCCTGCTGAGCGCACCAGGCATAGAACCTAGCAGCGGCCTTCAAACCAGGCTTGAGAAAATCAAACCTTTAGTTGCATGCTTTCACGCCCGGATACCGTCATGGTTGTGTGGCTGTCCGAAAACGAATAACCAAGGCCACTACCTGCACGGTCCTATCGCTCGTCCCCGGACCTGCTGCAAGTGCCGGAGCAGTTCGCTATCAGTTCGCCGCCGGCCACGCAGCACCGTCGGCGACAAGTACCCAGGCACGCTGACAACCCAAGCAGGACCGGAGGTCACGCAGGAACCCCTTGCGAGCCCGCCTAGAGGCCACGGCGCTCGCCCCAAGTAGGAGCAGGCCGAAATGACGATGCACACAAACATAAGTCGTGATCGACTCAAATCCTCCGTCCCAGCAATCGCCCGAAGCGAGATAACTGGGGTGTGGGACAAAGCGGAGAGCGTCCCTTCCACTTGGCCTCCGTGCCGGGTTCTCAAGAGAGTCAGGCAGGGCCAGTCGCGGCGGGCGCTGTAGCTTCACTTATCGCCATATGGGTCGTCTCGTCATCGGGTGGCGCATTTGGTCAGGGGTTGTGGGTGCATTATTCCGATCCAGTAGCCCGCATTTCTTATGAGCTCCCGTACCAGTGGCAAGTCCAAGGCGAACAGGACCTGGAGAAAGAAAACTACCTGTCGGCTCCATCTGCGACTTATGTACTGATCGCAGGCGCCGAACCTGCGTCACTGGACGGTGTGGCCAATCCCCCGTCAGTCTATGCCTTCTCCGAAACGCCCAGACCCTGGTTCATGGTCCTGGTAGAGCCGCTGACAGGACGTGCTCTCGCACCCAAGGACGCCTATCGGTTAGCCGTCGCCGGCGAGGTGGTCTTGCAGGAGGAACAAGGACTTGACCCCATTGTCGTCGGCCTCACCAAGCCGGCAGATGTGAGCTCGGGGGGTCTTGACGGGTCCCAGGCTCGCACGGAAATCATCGTGCCGGGTGCTGGCGATATCGAGCTCAACGAGATCGTCTACACCGAGAGTAAAACCGCCTGGATAACGATGGTCGGTTGCACCGTTGCTTGCTATAACGATAATGCTGGAACGCTGGCCGCGATTATCAATGATGTGAACGTGGGGACTGCATGGCGCTCGATGGGGACAATCCGAGGCGCGCCTTCTCCGCCGCTCCCACGCTCACCGCCTAGTTCAGAACCAGCGACCCTGAGTATTTCTGCTCTTTGAGGAATTAGTCCAACCCGGTGGAGCGGCGTCGACAGAGGGCGGAAAAGAGCCGAATGGTCGAGCAGGTACCGCCACAGTTCTCCTCCGAGACCTTCAACAACGAAAACGTAACCCGCCTGCCGCCAACAGAGGACGCACCTAGAATCTGCGCTCTCGTTAGAGTCGCTGAGCCGAGTCGCGCAACTTGGACACCGAGCACGAACCTCTGACGGATTAACGCCCCGTTTTCCAGTATTGCAAGTCGTACACAACCCAAGAGACGAATGAAACCCACGGACTTGCGCAACCGAAAGAACAACGGAACCGAATAGGAAAGGAGAGAGAAAATGACCCTCCATTACTCAACCCGCGACGGCGCAGCTCGGAGCCCCGCCGGCGCGCCAAGTGCTCGCCTGCGTACCTTCAGGTCGCCCGCGCTCCGGAGGAGCATGACGCCGAGGACCAGTTCCAAACTTCGGATCCCCGGTGCCGGGGCGGACGATCAGTGGCTCAGAAGCTCGGAGGAACTTCCTGTCTTATGTCGTCATGGAGGCCTGGGAGGAGCTTCAAACATGACTGCTCATTACCGAAACGACAACAGGGCCGGGTCGCGCACCGCCAAAGTGTGCGCGTTGTTCGCTTTAGCAACCTCTGTGCTCGTCCCAGCGACCGAAGCCTCAGCCGCCCCCACTGGCCGAGACTTCTATGCACCTGGCACCGTCGTGATCGCCCAGGGTGGCACCATCGCCGGGGGGGTTCAGTACACTCATCCCGCGAGCGGGAAGGGGGCCGATGAAGAGCGTAACGGCGAGGTCGACCTCTACCGGCCTGGGTCCAACGGTGACGTGGCACCCGAGGCGAGCTTCACCAAGGACATATACGGGCCGACGGATATGGCTTTCGACCCCTCAGGCGACTTGTGGGTGGCCAACATCGACGTCCCGAGCATTGTTGAGCTCACAAGGGCGCAGCTGGGCATCCGCGACCCCGTGCCGGCAGTGGTCATCTCGTCAGCGTCGCATTCGCTCGATTACGTCTCCGACCTAGCTTTTGACAGCTCGGGCAACCTGTGGGTCGTCGCTGACTACACGGGCCGGATCTACGAGTACACAAATGGGGAGTTAGTAGCTTCGGGAAAGCCGAGACCCGTTACCACTATTTCGGACTTGCCCAGCGCCCCGGTTGGCGAGGCTTTCGACGCCGGTGGCAACCTTTGGGTCACAACTGTCACAACAGCGGGCAAGCCTTGTCCTTTGGGCTGCGTGGTCGAGTTCCCGAGGGCAGAGCTGGCCATGGCCCACCCCGCGCCGACGGTCGTCATCTCTTCGATCGGTGGCGTCTATATGGCCTTTACACCGTCGGGGGACATGTGGGTCGTCACCGGAGGGCCGGGGCAAGACGGCTGTTACGGCTCTCCGTGCACCAACCAGCTGATTGAGTTCTCCAAGGCCCAGCTCGCCATATCGGGCTCCCCCGTGCCGGCCATGACGATCGGCTCCACGTCTGCGGGGTCCTTGTGGGGCCCCTATGGCGTCGCCATCGACGCACAGGGCGGTATATGGGTCTCAAACTTCTACAAACCAACTGCAGTCGAGTACGGCAGCAGCGAGCTTTCCAGCCCCGGGGGGTCGCCCAACCCTCTGCGGACCATCGTTGGCCCCAAGACCGGGATGAACTTCCCCTCTTATATCCTCCTAGAGCCGTAGCGCCGCGCACAACCGGACGCATCACGGCGGTCACGCCGACCAAGTAGCGCAGTTGCTGGCGTAGACGCGGCCAAAGACTGTCGTCCTCTACCCTACATAACCAGTGCCGACAAGGACGTGTCTAAAGCCGCCGGGTCACCCCAACACCTCGACCCCATAGGCTTAGAGCGAACGCGTGACCCTCAACTGCGCAAAGGGGTGACAAGGTCGTCACCCCTTTCCCGCCTCGCTGCTGACCCACACCCGGGTGCGTCCCGAGACACTCCTCCGTCAGTCCGCGGACGATATGGCCGGCGTAGGTAGCGCCCGTGCGAGTGTTCGGCGACACCCGCACATGGGCAAGATGTAGATGTTCGTCTGGGTCTGTCTGGGTCCGAGAACTGCTACCAAACTGCTACCAAACCGGCCACTCTCTGGCCAGAAATAGCGCAAAAGCCCTGGTCAGGGGCGCCCCCGGGAGGGTTCGAACCTCTGACCCGCCGCTTAGAAGATGTCGGCACCGAGTCCGTACAAGTTCACCCGTGTCGTCCGAGATACCTCGACCAGGAGTTTCACCGCGCTTTGGACACATAGGTCCGGGGCAAACTGCACACAGAACTGCACACATCATCGGGCCCAAAGCGGCCCTCGCCACGCCGTCTGCCGTAACGTCGGGCCCCCGCCTCATGGAGCGAGTGCGCCTCAGCTGCGGAGGCGACCTCGGCATGGCCGGTGAGGGGGTAGTTGAGAGGCTGAGGAATCGAGATATTGCTTGGACTAGACCGCACAATAGTCGTGATATCAGTAGAATAGTATCGATGTCGGTAAGATCATCCCCAAAGAGCGACTGACGGGCGTGGACCTAGGAAGGCCCCTAACAGTCGTCTCGCCCACCGTAGACGCCGATGTCCTGGCAGTACTGGCTGGTGCCGAAGCCGAGTTCACCGGCAGGCAAGTCCACCAGGTGGCGGGGCGGCACTCGGAAAAGGGCGTCCGCAACTGCCTGCACAGGCTCGTCGGACAAGGCATTGTCAACGCAAGGCGTGCCGGTAAGGCCGACCTCTACTCCCTCAACAGGCGCCACCTTGCCGCGCCGTCCATCGTGGCGCTGGCCGGACTGCGCCACGAGCTTCTGGCGCGCATCAGGGCCGAGCTTGCCGGCTGGCAAGTGGCCCCCGTTTTCGCCGCGCTGTTCGGCTCGGCAGCCGCTGGCCGGATGCGGCCCGACAGCGACATCGACTTGCTCGTCGTGAGGCCCAAGGATGTGGACATCGAGGGTGCGGGGTGGCGCCTTCAGCTCGAAACCCTGAGCACGGATGTGACCGCTTGGACGGGAAACGACACCCGTCTGCTCGAACTGGGGGAGAACGAGGTCCAGCGGGGCCTGGAGGGTAGTGAGCGCGTGCTGTCCGATGTCCGGGACGAAGGCGTCGTCCTCTACGGACAAGCGGCCTATCTCAGCGCGGCGCCGCGCAGGAGGCGTGGAAGCCGTGGCTGACACGAAGCGCTGCACCGCGTCGGCGCGTGCGGGCCGGATGGCAAAGGCCCGTCAGTTCCTCGTAGCCGCCGAGACTATCGCCGCGGTCATAGACGACCAAGAAATAGCAGATGCGTTCGTGACCCTTTGCGTCCATGCCGGGATCGCCGCGGCCGATGTCATTTGCTGCGCCAGGCTGGGCACGTACCACTCAGGTGAGAACCACAACGAAGCTGTGGCGCTCCTCGGCTCGGTTGACAAATCCGCGGCCAAACAGCTCAAGGCGCTCCTCGACATGAAGACCAGGTCCGGCTACAGTCCAGCGCTTACATCGGCGGCGGACCAGAAGAAGGCAGGTCGCACCGCCGCTGCGCTCGTCGCTGCTGCCTCTTCATGCTGACGCCGGATGCAAACAACTCTACGCCGATGCCCCGATGTGCCGTTCGGTGTGCCGACAGAGTCCGAAAGGGCCCTTTATTATGCGCTTGTCTTCTGAGTCCGCGTTCTGCCCTGTGATTTCTAGAGCTACTCAGGGATCTTTTACGCGAGAACCGTCGATCGGTGTTCCCGGCCGGAGGCGGCCTGCTCGCTTTATGGGTTGGCGTTCTGTTGCCGGCCCCGGCTCTCCCTGATCGGCAGTTTGGCCGTAGTCCTGGACGCTCGTGCAAGAATCCCTCAGTGAGACCCCGACGGTGGAACCCCGTCGGCCAGGACTGCGAGGAAAGAGTTGCAATGACGCCTGACGACCGAACGGCACTGGCAGCCGAAGCTTTCATCTACGGGTTCCCGCTGGTGTTCGACCTTGAACAGGTCGATCGGTTCGTTCGGAGTGGCATGAGCAGTGTTCCGGCGACACCGTTCAATCGGTTCGGGCACGCGACGCAACTGGCGGGCCCCGAAGCCACATTCGTATCCATCAACAACGACACCGTGTACTCCATTGCCCAGGTCGACCTCAGCGCTGGTCCGGTGCGTCTCGATGTCCCTGATACCGCCGGTCGCTACTACGTGCTCCAGTTCGTCGATGCATGGACGAACAATTTCGCCTATGTCGGGCACCGCTCGACGGGTACTGCAGCCGCCTCCTACCTCCTGGCTCCGCCGGGCAGTCAGGTCCAGCCGAGCGGCGACGCCACGGTGATCCACTTTCCGACAGACGTTGGGACCATCGTGGGACGGTGGGCCGTGAACGGGGAGGGTGATGTGGCGGTCGTGAGGGCCCTTCAGGCAGGCCTGACGTTGACCCCGACCGTTGCTTCTCCCGCAAATGGCCTACCGATACCGAACCCCGCTGTTCCAGAGGGGGTCAGGTTCTTTGAGCAGATGCGGGTCTGGATGCAGGCGTTTCCGCCAGCCCGACGCGATCTCGCCTATCAGAAGCGTTTTGAGGTCCTCGGCCTCTTCGATGTCGACTCACCGTTTGTGGACCCAGGCCCCGACCTGTTGTCGGCACTGCGGGATGGGCTCGTCCAGGGCCGAGAGCTGATGGAACAGGCCCTCCGGTCCAACCCCAGCCCGGTTCAGAACGGGTGGATGCTGACCTACCACGTCTTTGACTACAACCTCGACTTCTTCGAGGTGGGCACGGTTGATGACGATGAGTGGAAGGTCGAGGATCAGCCTCGGGCGCGCTACCTCCTAAGGGCGGGTGCTGCACGTGGTGGGCTCTGGGGCAACCACGGCTACGAGGCCGCCTATGCCATGGTGTACGTGGACTCGGACGGACACCAACTCAACGGGGCCTCGCGGTACCAGTTGCACTTCGGGACCGCCCCGCCCGTGGGTGCCTTCTGGTCGGTGACGATGTACGGCATACCAGAGTTCTTCCTCGTGGCGAACCCAATCGGGCGTTACTCGATCGGCGATCGCACCCCTGGTCTACGTACCGAAGATGGGTCGCTAACGCTTTTCATGCAGAAGGATGAGCCGGAAAGCCCCGACGAGCGTGCCAACTGGTTGCCGACACCGAGCGGGGACTTCCGACCGATCTTGCGCATGTACGAGCCTCATGAGTCTGTATTCGATGGACGTTACGAACTCCCACCGATCACTCGGCGTTCATAGTCCTCCTCTCAACCCCCCGCGGACACCGACTAGCGGGCGCACAGAATGACGCCTCCAACCCACCCTCCGTGTCACACATACTCGGCGTTATGCGCTATCAAATTTCCCCCGCAGGAATCGCATAATGCGCGCCCGTAAAGACTTTTCAGCACTGGAGCTCCGACTAGCCGGTTGAGGTCTATGGGGTAATGAAGCTAAAACGTTGAGCAGACGGGCCACTAAGTTGGCGTGACCGCTGGGGAGCGTGAGCCGGCATTGTTTGACAGCGTCGTGGCCAGGGCGCCACCGCTGAACAGCTCTGGCAACTACGTCCCGTCCTATCGGGAACGCGTTCGGCCTGAGCCATACCGGCCCGACCAGTCCAGGGCCCTCGCTGCGGGCGCTAAGGCACGTGAGGAAATGCGCGCGGCCGAGGACGAAAGGGCTCGTCGAGGGGGGCACGGGTGGCCCGGGGGCCGGACCACTCGTCCCACACCCTGACGGCACGGGGACGACGGGCACCCGGTGGCACCAAGCTTAGAGCGTTCAACCTCGGCCATTGAACGCGCCTTCTGGACCTGTTTCGGTCGTCCATCGCCTGGGGGCGGTCGGCCGCCGCCGTGATGGGTGAGGACAGGTACGCCATTACGACAGATAACGAGGCCGTGGGGGCCAGTTGGAGCGCGTCGTGGCGTTGGCCAGGACATGGCGCGCCCAGGCCCTCGACCCAGCCGTGCCCATCGACGGTGGCCTCGACCGAGCCGACGTCGTCCGGGGCCCAGGGTACGCGAGGTGATCCTCATGGTCCCCCTTTGGTGGACGTGATGCCCGCCATTGGGTGCCAGCCAAGGTCAAACGGCTTGAGAAGGGCCGTGACGCCGGGGCCGTCACAGCGACAGGACTGGCCACCGTCGCTGCTTACCCGGCCGAGTGGGTGTTGGGCAAGCAGAGGCTGCGGGCTGCCCGGCCGGGTAGACCGTTCGGGCATGAACCCAGGAAGCTCTGAGCTTGGACGCGTTGGCGGTCAAGTCCCGTACCCGCACACTCGGGTGAGTCCGTACGAGTACGTGGCGTCCACGCCTGCGCACACAAATTGCACACATTTCCGACCGGTCGACTGTCTTCGACCCGCAAAAGCCCTGCTCGGAGCAGCGCCCCCGGCAGGGTTCGAACCTGCGACCCGCCGCTTAGAAGATGTCGGCACCGAGTCCGCACACGTTCATCGCTATCGTCCCAGCCACCTCGACCAGGACTTTCACCGCGCCATGGACCAATAGGACCGGGGCAAACTGCACACAGATCTGCACACATAATTGGGCTCTGATCCGACGCGCCCTCTGCGGGAACGTGCGTGTCGCCGCCCCACCTCCGACGAAGAGCACACCATTGCGACTCCGGGGCCGGCTTAAGCGCGGTCCGGAAGACCGCCTTCGAGATCACGGCACGGGCCTCGTGACGGAGCGCGGCGTGCGCAAGGGTGGTTTGGCGGGGCGGCGCTCGAACTCGTCGGTTGCACCGGTCGCAGGCTGTCACATCCACTGCTCGTCTCTTGTCATAGGGGGTAAATGACCACGACAAACGGAGGCAGTAGTGCTCGAGAAAGTCTTCTACATGAGCGTGCTCGTCAGCGACCAGGACAGGGCGCTGGAGTTTTACACGAACGTCCTTGGCCTGGAGAAGCGGGTGGAGAACCCGACTCCCGACGGGCCGCGGTTTCTGACCGTCGGCGTCAAGGGCGATGAGTTCCAACTGGTGCTCTGGCCCGGGACAGCGGGGGAGGCTCAGCCGGCGCTTGGTAGCCCGCCGCCGTCGGTCACGTTCGTAACCGACGATTGCCGCAAGACTGTCGAGGAGCTGAAGTCGCGCGGTGTCGAGTTCGTCACCGATGTGCTCGAGTTCCCGTGGGGCTACGTCGCGCAGTTCCTGGACCCAGACGGGAACCGGCTACAGCTGAGAGAGGGCCGCTAGGCCGAGGGCGGACGGCTCTGGCAGCGAGGTGGGGCCAGTCCAGCTTGACATTTCCAGAAACACGCACGCCAACAGCGACGGCCAAGAGGTAAAGCAGCGTCCTCCAGGTTGCGGGGTGCGGAGATGCTCTACCGAGCCTGAAAAGACATCGTGGCCACTCTGTTCAGAATAGGTTGAGTGATGTGAGTGATCGACCTCTGGTGGTGCTGGTAGGCGGTGCTCCCGGTTCCGGGAAGACCACCCTGGCCTCGGCGTTGAGCAAGGAGCTCCTGTTACCCCACCTGAACAAAGACGACCTGGTCCATGGTGTTTGGCGAACGAAGCTACGGGCGTTCGAACTGGGATTGGCCGGCGTCGAACTTTTTTACCTCACCATGGAGTTGTGGCTCTCCCGCGGTATTAGCTTCGTCGCCGATCAAACGTTCGTAAGAGGGGTCAGCGAACCCGACATCGCCGCCCGCCTGGCGCCTCGTAGTGCCTTGGTCAACCTCCATTGCTTTAGCCCTGACGCGCCGAAGCGGTGGGAGGGCCGAATGCGGTCTCAAATGCTGTGCGGAGAGGGACGGCTGGCCAAGTTGCGGCCTCAAATTAGGACCCTGCAACAGGAGCTGTCTGAACCACTCAACTTCGGCTGTCCAACCGTAGTGGTTGACACCAGGGCCGGTTATTGCCCCGCCTTGGGTGACCTCGTCGAGACAATCAACGGGATTTACGGTCGGCCCACCATTCACGACCTTGACAAGCCAAGTCTCCCGCTCGCTTGACCGTCCAGTGCGTTGCGAGTGCTGAGCCACTCAGAAAAAAACGGACCGCACGACCTGCCCACGGTGGACCAAGAGAGTGAGCCGGTCACGTCGAAGGTCGAAGGTTAGGACCACCTTTCGCTCGGCGTCAAGGTCGGCAACTCGGACCAGCATTATGCCTCTGGCCGTTGCTTGCCGCTCAGCCTCGGTGCGGCTGAGCCCAAGTAGACAGGAGCACCTTCCCCCACCTCGAAGAGGTGATCCCACTGTGCATATTTGCCAACGAACTCGTACGCTAGGCACACAGCCGCCGCTTGCAGTTTTCAACAAGGCGACGATCGCGTGCGTGGCACCGAGCGCCTGGCACGTGACCAACAGGCGCTTCGTATCTGCGGGCTGGTACTGACCCCGTATGACGGCTCGGCTCAGGGCCGTCTCCGTTGCGCAGCTACAAACCCAGCTGCTCCGCTAGTTCGAGTGCTTGCCGGGCCCAGCCGGCGGTGAAGAGCAGCGCTCGGGTGGGTTCCCGGAACTTGAAATGGCATCGACCTCGCCGTCTCCCCCGTAACGGTACTGCCAGTCCTGGCCTACCTGCGCCAAGGTGAACAGCGCCCACCAGTCGTAGGTCACCGACGACGACCACGCCGCGCCGAACAAGCCGAGGGTCCTCGTCCCAGCCGGCCGCTCGCACCACCGGGCGGCCCGTTGCGGTCTTAGGTCGTTGTCGGCTTGCAGCGGTAGCGGACCGAAATGGGCTCGGGCTGGGGCCTTGAGCGCCGCCACAGCTTGCCGGTGAGCCTGTGCAGCAATGGCACGGGCCCGGCACGTGGTTGCGGAAGCTGTCGTGGTAGTGGTGGCGGACGTCGGCCACCTGCATCCCACACTGCAGGCACCTCACGACAACTTCACCGGCAGAGTGGCCAGTATCACCTGCGCCTGGCGCATTTGCTGCTCGGCCCACGGTGCCGCGCCGGGGTCGGCCCGTTCGAGCTCGGCTGCGACCCGCAGCCAGGCGGCGCCGGTGCCGAGGTCGCGCATGGCGCGGAGCCACGGGCCATAGTCCGGGCCGGGCGGGGGCTCGGAGTAACCGATGAGGCTGGCGGATATTAGGCCGGTGGTACAGCTCGAGATGTCAGCCTTCTCACAGAGCCCTGTGTTGGCGCGAGCAATGCCGGCCAGCACTGGGCTGCCCCAGTGGCTGTACCACGTCGACAGAGGGCTGGCCGATGCGGGCCCGGCCACGATGGCCAGGGCCGCGGCCCCGAGGGCCAACACTGTCAGGGCCTGGGCGCCCCGGCTCATAGTTCGAGCGCTATCTCGTCGCTTCATACCAACTTTTCGTCCCGCCCCCCAAGCGACAGATGAACGCCACCTGAGAGCACGCCAAAACTGTCGCCGTCGTGAGTTCAAGTCCCTCCTCCGGCACAACGGATCCCAGCACCGGCCTTGGTCTGAGTCAGATGTACGTCGTTTCCGTTCTCGTGTGCCCGAATTGTCGTTGAACCGCAATCAATAAGAAGCCCCGATCTGCTCCAGCGATGGAGCCTCAACCGGGGCAGAGGTGAAGGATATGCTCGGCCCATGGACGTAAGGGTGCCCCGAAAAAGATGGTTGCTAGTGGTTGCGACGCTGTGCTCCCTGCCCTTCACTGTCCTTTTCGCCTTCCTGGGAACCGGTGCCATCGGCGCGCCGGTTGCCACCGCGGTCCATGACGTTGTAGGTCCGGCGGGCACCGCTCACTTCGCATGGGCTAGGGCACTCGGCACGGGTGTCACGGTCCTCCCGCCTGCTCGGGCGACCTCCGACAACGAAAGCCCGGGAGCCGCGTACCAGGGCGACCTTTACGCTCTAGCGGCCGGCAACATCCTTTTGGGGTGCCGCTACATCCAGCCATCGGTCCAGGGTGTATGCCGACAAGCCAATTCGGGGCCCACGACGTCGGTGCCCTACAGCGAGACAATCAAGAACTTCGCCATCGGGTACGTGGCCATCGACGGCAAGCAGGCTTTGGTCGGTTACACGGGGACGTTTTGTATTTCTGATGAAAAACCCCGGTGTATGACGAACACCAACCCGGCTGCCCTCCTCTCGGCGGGCAAGAGCTTCAAAGCATTGTGGGCCCAGTCGGTGGCGGACGAGAGCATCGACGCCAACTTCTATTCCCTTGGCCCGTGCGTCGAAAACGGCGGCAAATGGTACTTCTACCTTCACGTCGTCATGCACAGCAAAAGTCATTAATTATTTGAAGGGACCGCTGGAAAGGGTGAGTGTCCGCAAAGGTGAATGAAGAGAGCCTTCCTGCCTTGGTTGATCAAGCCCGGAAGGCGGTCACTCTCTTACCGGAGGCCCAGCGTCTTTTACTTGGGCGGCTCCTATTGCGCCAGCTGGCGCAGTCGCGGATCGTGAAGGAATTTGTGAGGTACGGACTTGAGGGCACGATGAAGTTATGTACCGCCAGAGCCCTGAGCGTCTATCTTGGCGTGTTCGGGATTGTTGGCTTGACTGTCGCAATTGTTGGTTCCACAGTTGCCGCCATTCCGTTCATTGTACTTCTAGTGATAACAGGTTTCCTAGCCGCGAAAGTTGCCATCTCAGCAGAAGCCTCCGGGCGAAGGTGGAGAGCCACCTCCATCACGGGACCGTCGGAACCGTAATCCTGTGCCACTACCTTTCCCGACAAGCATTGTCTTATGCGCAAATAGGCGAAGGCATGAGTTGTCAGAACGCCGGGAGCGTCCGTCCCAGGTCGGCTCGGCTGTGCCCTCGGGTGCAAGGGTTTACGACGCCTCACAAGCAGGCCCGGCTCGACTTCGCCGTGGCTAAACGGCGGACTAGCAGCGACGGCCCAAAACTGTCCTACGAGTGGGCTTCTTCAGCCATCGGCGCTGTACCTGGGGTTGTCGGCTTGTAACCCAGCTCGTGCCGATTTGGGTTGCAGAGCCGCACATATCGTCCCGACGGAGAGGCACGTCATATGCCCTGTTAAGAGCACAGAGCCGATCGCGTTCGACTGCGCCCGCTAGGTATGCATGCCTCGGCGACCGCGTTGAGCCGTCATCCCGTGCACCCGGAAGCGGGCAACAGCGACAGAGACCTCGTGGCCTGGGTGCTTTTGAGAACCCATTCCTCACGTGTGGCCCAAGCCACAGACAGCCCTGCAACCTATGTGCGTGCGCGAAGCTAAGAGTTGGTGTTCGAGCGTTTCACTGACGCTGCCCGGCGCGTCCTGGTCCTCGCCCAGGAGGAGGCGCGCATCCTCAACCACAATTTCATCGGTACCGAGCACATCCTGCTCGGCTTGCTCCACGAAGGCGAGGGCCTGGCCGCCCAGGCGCTGGCAGGGCTCGATGTCAGCCTTGAAGACGCCCGCGCACAAATTGAAGCGACCATCGGGCCAACGGGCACCACAACGGGCTCGCCTCCTTTCACGCCGAGAGCCAAGAAGGTCCTCGAGCTGTCCCTCCGCGAAGCACTCCAGCTCGGACACGACTACATAGGCACCGAGCACCTCTTGCTCGGCCTCGTGCGCGAAGGTGAGGGCGTAGCAGCGCAGGTGCTGGTGAACATGGGGGTGGAGTTTGCTCACGTCCGTCAAGAGGTGATCAAACGGCTGTCGGGGTACCCGCTGACAGGCCCCGGACCGACTGGACAAGGCAAAACGACAGCGGAGGCGAGGGCCGTGCCTCGGCGGCCGGGGCCTCGCTGTAGCCGGTGCCGGTCGGAGCTGTCCGAGTCAGCGCGGTACCGGACGATCGACGTACCGCCCGACGAGGCCGGGACAGGAGAGGGCTCTTTGCGGGCGACCCTGTTCTACTGCTCCCGCTGTGGGGCCCTGCTGGCCCTGCTGGCCCCGCCGGCCCCGGCCGGCGCGACCGCCGCGGCCGTAGAGCAGTCCTCCCCCCTGGCCCGCGCCTCCCCTCTGTCCCATGCCCGTGCTTCGGCCGTAGCTGAGCCCACGCGCCGTTTTCCGGATGAACTGCTGAGCCCGGTCAAGTTGGACGAGGTGCCCGAAGACGCACGGGTGGAGCTCTCCTATACGGACCACCGGTCGATCGAGGGCACGGTCGGCGCTTCTGAGGTGCGCCTCGTGGGTGACGTGAGCTCACGCCGGGGGCCACTAAAAGGGACCTGGGGCGCAACGACCGTATATGCCAATTGGCGCCTTGCCGACATGGCCAAGGTCTCAGCTGGCGCCTTGCCCGGGCTCCTCTCGGGCCGCTTTGGCGACGACGCCTTCAAGCTGAAGGGTAGTCTCCAGCTGAGCTCCGGATATTTGTTACAACGGGCCGACATTTCGGGCGAACTATGCGGGCAGGACCTCCGGGCGCAGGTGTACCGGGCCGGGGGTGGCCTGGGCTCGACAGACACCGTGGTGGCCGAAGGTTCCCTCGGCCAGGCTGGCTTTCAGCTCTTCGCCACCATCTCAGACGACTTGCGCAAGGCCTTAGTGCGAGGGTCGTTCGACGGCCAGCCAGTACTCCTCGATGCCACCCGGGACGAGCCGTCCCCCTCCGTGCGTGTCATCGGCGCTTTCATGGCCCCGCCCTCGATGGTTGCATTGGTGGCGGGCGCTTTGGCGCACTTCTTGTAGGAGCAGGACACCATCGATTTCGGCTCGGGCCTCGCGGGGCTCGGCTGAATGGCCTTACTATCCGGTAGTGTCCTGTCAAGAGGCCATGGTCGTCCTGGCGGCGACTTGGGTGGCGTTCACCATGCTCAAACACAGCTATTTCGGCCCTGTTGCTCAAAGCCGCGCCCAGGTGTGCAAGGGCCCGGGTCTTCGCCGTCTTCAACCCTTTACTCCAGCCTGCATGGCTGTTCTCTGTCGTCCTAGCGGGCTGGCTTGCTAGTACCGTCTTCCTACATTTCAGACCTTCTTCGACGGTTTTCACATTGGCCGCATCGACACCATCTTCACTGGCTCGGGGTTGTTTATCATCCTGTTCGGGGTCTTCGTGGCCACCACCCTCCCCAATACGGCAATGGCAGACGCAGAGGGCTGTGCCCCGCGGTAACCGTGTGTGTGCGCCACCTTTTCCGCACGTAGGCCCCGGATAGCGGCGCCGGAGACCGGCCTTTCGCCTCGTCGAGCGTCATGGCCGAGCACGAGATCGCTGGGAACCCGGATGAGCGAATATGCAGGTGCTGTTATACGCATTCAGGCGCGAGCTTCGCATGGTGAGCTAACGGAGAGCTAGCCCGTTGCACGCCCCGAGCCGCCATGGCGGTGACTCGCAGCAGACAGAAGCTGTCCCCACGCTGGAGTAATTCGCCACGATGGAGGTGGTCCCCGTCAGAGCGAGCAAAATGGAGGAGATGGCCGAACCCCGAAGGTACGACGTGATCGAAGAGGACTTCAACCAGTTCTTGGACCAGACCCTGGAGCCGAGGGGGCCAGAGCTGCTCTACGACCTGGTGGCCGACCTACCACCAGAGCACCGGACGTCGATCCTGGACCTCGGCTGTGGCGGGGGCCGGCATTCCATCGAGCTAGCAAAACGCTTTGCCGCCACCGTGAAGGGCGTCGACCCGGACCCCGGCCGCTTGGCGGAGGCATCTCGGGCGTTGGCCGAAGCGTGCAGGGAGAGACCAGGCCTCAGCGACCGGGTCCGTTTCGTTGCCGGGAGCGCCCAGGACGTCCCGGTCGAGGACAATACCGTCGACATAGTGTGGTGCCGCGACGTCCTGTGTTTGGTGGAGGACCTCGAGCGGGCTTACGCCGAGTGCCGCCGCGTGCTCCGCAACGGTGGGCGCGTTATCGTGTACCAGATGTTCGCCACCAACCGCCTAGAGGCCCGAGAAGCGGCCGAGCTTTACGGCCCTCTAGATTGCGTGGCGTCGAGCATGGTGCCCGAGCGCACCGAGCTGGCCATCAAGTCGGCCGGCCTAAGAGTGGAGGCCTGCATCGTCCTCGGTAGCGAGTGGGGAGAGTTCTTCGAGGAGGCTAGCGCGAAGGCCGGTCGGCTCCTCCTCGATGCCGGCCGGCTGCTCCGCGACCCCGGCCGGTACACCTATCGCTTCGGGCTGCCCAACTACGAGACGAAATTGGCCGACTGCCGCTGGCACGTCTACCGCCTCCTCGGCAAGCTGAGCAGCCGTATTTACGTGCTCTCAGCGAACGGCAGGAACTAGCCAACCGCAACAGCCATGGTCCTTGGCGATGAAACCCGAGGGACCAGCGTCCTGGCTCAGATCTGCTGCAGTGTGCGCGAGCACAGTCCCGTCCCTGAACTCTTTCTTGTAGAAGAACGACTTTTTTGGCGCGCACGTCAAACGGCGACACTTAGCCATGGACGGGACGGCCGAGGACGAGGAGTACGAGTTGCCGAGGGCGCGATGGCTCACTGGCCCTCGTGTCCTGGTCACAATATCCTCATAAACATTCAGGATCTACTGAACAGTAATGAGGGTTACGAACTTCCCGACGGCTTCGGGGCGTTCGTAGCTGCTGACATAGCTCAGGCTGTAGCAGGTTGTCTGCGTTTTGAATAGCGTCCCGAAGCGACATATCGGGACCAGGCTGCGATCGTCGCGTTGGCCGACTTCGAGCACTGCTTCGAGGCCAATTTCGTCGTCGTCCACTATTTCACATCCCGCCGCGTCGGCGCGCCACCGGCCGATGACTTGGCCGCCGAGACTTTTACCACCGCCCTTTCGACGCCGGCACAGTTACGACCCCAGCCTTGCATCTTCCCGAGCGTGGCTCTTGGGGATAGCCAACAACCTCGTGCGCGCGCACTAGCGGGCCGAGCAACGCATGCTCGCCCTAAGCTCCCGCCTGGAGGCCGAGGCCCCTTCAACCGGTCGAGAAGCAGGCCCTGAGGCGCGAGCGGCGGCGTCACGGCTGTTTAGGTCCTTGTGGTCGTAGGCCTGTACCTCTCGACCGTCCGGGTCCCGTAGTTGGAGACCTCTAGTGGTTGACGTCGGGCCGCCCGACCTACGTTGAAGTGTTCGCCCGCGTTTGAGTTGGCCTTCGACCGTTTGGAGGCGGTCCTTCTGGCACGGCGCACGGGGGCTTACACACGGTCGCGGCGAGTCGCCACTCGTGTAGCGTAAACCGCCTAATGGCCGTCGAGTTCGGGAAACAGCCGACGACTATGCACGTCACCGGGCCGGTTTCCCCGAGTCCTTGTTCGACCGTCTCGAGACCTTCGGCATCGGGCGGAGCGGCCAGGATGTCATCGACGTGGGGACTGGTACAGGCACTGTCGCCCGCAACTTTGCGCGGCGCGGGTGCCGCGTCGTGGGCATTGACCCCTCATCGGTGATGACCGACCAAGCGCGCCAGCTCGACATTCAGGCGGGCGTGCAGGTGGACTACCGTGTTGCCACTGCGGAAGCGACCGGATTGCCCGGCGGGACCTATGACGTCTACAGTGCAGGACAGTGCTGGCATTGGTTCGATAGGGCGGCGGCTGCGGCCGAAGCACGCCGCCTCCTCCGGCCCGGCGCCGCCGTCTTGATCTGCCATCTCGACTGGCTGCCCTTACCAGGGAGCGTCCCAGAGGCGACGGAGTCGCTCATCCTGCGACACAACCCCAAATGGGGGGGCGCCGGCGGTTATGGCATGTACCCGCTTTGGGCGGCCGATGTCTCGGGTGCTGGTTTTACCGGGATAGAAACGTTCAGTTACGACCTAAAGTTGTCCTACGCGCACGCCGCTTGGCGAGGGCGCATCAGAGCAAGCGCCGGGGTGGCGGCCTCTTTGCCCGCCGAGGCCGTGGAGCGCTTTGATAACGAACATGCGGCAATGCTCGCCGAGCGCTTCCCGGGCGAAACCTTGCTTGTCCCCCACCGCGTGTGGGCGTTGGTCGCTTGGGCCCCGAAGGGCTAATGACCCAGAGTCCTCTAGCCAAACGGCGGGACCTCGTTGGGACATATTCGGCTCGAGCAGTTCCCGCGGAGTTAGCTGACAAGTCGCACATAATGTTGTCGCAATCACACGCGAAGAGGCGGTCGTTATGTGGACGTATGTTGAAAATGCTTAGCTTTAGTCCAGCCATCGTTGATCGCCGACTATTCATATCAGTCTCTGACACATAGGCACTAAGGGTCCGCGAGGGCGCCGTTCCCGATTACGTGCCCATGTCTCCGCCCGCTGCTTTACGGGGAACGGCCTTCGGGTGACGGAGGAGCTCTAACAGACGACTTCGAGGACCAGCCACTGTGGTCCGTTCGCGAAAGGCCCGATGAGACGGGCCGTGATACGCGAGCTGCGGTAATAGGGCATGCAAGTGGGCTCTCCGCCGAGATGTTGCGTGCCGGCCGAACCGACCCAATCAGAGTCGCCGCCAGTTGGTACCGCCGCTGAGGTGAGGAAGCTAGCTTCGGCGGGAGTGACGGGACCGCCGTCGTACAGGCCGTTGTCAGCCCACGTCAACGTCGCCTCGCCTGGCACGGCATATACCTCGCCAGCCCGCCAGATAGTTCGTGGGCCGCCATGAACGCCAAGGCGGTATGCGACCAAGCCTCCCACGAAGACAAGCACCAGGCAAACGCTCGCGAGCAAGACTTTCAGGGCCTTCGTCCGCTCCCGCCGGTCCGCTCGCAAGACAACATAATGCCTCATCTTCGCCTGGCCACGCCGGAATATCGCAGTCCCGGAAGGCGAGCCGAACGAGTCCGCGGCGTGGGATGGTGCGGAGAGCACAAACCGGTCACTCGTATGAAGAGGCCATCGGGACGTCTATTATTGTGCGGGCCCTTTTCTACTCCACGGGCGGGCAAGGGCGTACGAGGGCTCGGACGTGGCTCCCGAGGCAAGGGGCGGCCCGCAGAATGCGCCGTAGAGTAACATCCGTGCTCGTCGAGTGGGCCCGTCATGGCCAGAATACCGCCAATTTGACGCGGACGTTGTCGCACAAGGCCTTTGACGGGGACCTGACGGACCTTGGCCGCCAACAGGCTCACGATCTGGGTCGCCTCCTCTCGTCCCGTCCCGCCGGACGGCCGGCACTACTTATCTGCTCGCCGCTCCGCCGCGCCCGCCAGACGGCCGAGATCGTTGGCGCTCACCTCGGTCTTCGGGTCGCCCTTGAGCTCGACGACCTTCGGGAGCTCGACGTCGGGTCGCTCGATGGGCGCAGCGATAAACAGCGTGAAGGGCCCAGGCCGTGCGAGGGCCGACGGGGTCGATGGCCTGGACGCCCCACGGCCCCGCTGCTGGCCCGACCTGGGCGACGACCGCCGGGCTACTTGCTGGATCGGCCGGAGTGCGCTCTGGCGAGGCAAGACCGACGCCTCCGGCGACCAAAGCAGCGAGGCTTAGGGCCCGGAACATTGACACTACCCAGCAGGAGCCCGGTCCCATACCCTTAGAAGCCCAACCGGGGACTAGCAGGTTCCGCGGCGCCGCATGATGATCGCCAGGGTGAGAATGCAAAGTCGGACTGGCCCCACCGCCTCACCCAACTTGGCCCCACCTCCCCACATCTGCGCCAACATGGTGACGTGGCCGAGATCGAGGTGCTCATCTGCCAACGCTGTGGGCGGCCGGTAGTCCAGTCGCGGAGCAATTACGCGGTGTTCGAGAAGATGCACTGGGTCTGCTTCCACTACGAGTTCGATCATGGCGACGCCGTGGACCCAGACCTGGCATGCCAAGTCCCTTCCTGCCCTATCCGGATGATCGACCGCCACCCCCGGCGCGACTGGTTCGCCGGCCGCGATGACATCGAGCGTTAGCTCACGGTTTCTTGGCCCTTGGCCTTGGTCGTGCGCAGCCGGTAACTTTCGGTGCCCGTGTCGATAGTGGTCGCGTTGAAGGTGACCCGGTCGACGATGGCAGCCACGAGCCGTGGGTCGGGGACGGCCCCGCCCCATTCATCTGGAACGGCAAATCGGAGGCCAGGGCTGTAGAGGACTTCTCCTCCCGGTCGGCCATTGTGCTAGCACGTCGCGTCCCACTAACCGTCCGAGGTGATGAGCTTGACATGGTGTTAGCCATAACCTGTCCGCATTACTGCAGTGCCGCCGAAATGGCCCAGGCGACGCTCGTCGAGACGTGCGGGGCCATGACTGCAGGCCTGGCCGCCGCGGAGGCCACAGCTGCCGCTCGGGACGTCCCAGCTCAAATAGCCCGGGCCCGGCAGGCGGCTCGAGAAGAGCTGGCGGCTCGCCACGCCCAGCGCAGCCGGGACGGGGAGATCGACAGGGGCGACCGGGCCTCGGTTTTTGAAAATGTGGTCGATCCTTTCGCCCGACTGGCCCCGGGCTCGCGGTGGGCCTCCAAGACGCTGGCGGTGTGAAGCAACTGCGCACACCGGCCATCAGGGAACTCGATACCGGACAGCTTCTCACTCTCGAAGGCGAGGCTCGCAAGTCGAACTTCAGTCAGAGACTGCGGGAGGATTGGGTGGTAGCGCACGTTCGGCGAGACAGAGTACATCAAGCCCAGGTGGTGCTCGACGTACACGAGCAGGATCCCCCTCCGCGTGCGCGGCATTGGCGTGTTCTCGTCCTCTTGACGATGCAGGACGGGCAGCGGGCTTTGAGCTTGTTAGACGCAGTCCCCGCTAGCTTCCTGCAGAATTCCAGACCGATCTCAGCTGACGCGAGCCGCAGCATTGAAGCGAAAATGGCCGAGGCGATCACTGTGGCCGAATGGGAGCGCGCTGCCCGGAGCTAACTACGTGTGGGGGGGCGCACCCAGTTGCCTCGCCGGCGGGTTCCCTGCGGGCAGCGGCGGCCCCCGCGCTAATCGTGTCAGCGTGCAGAGGGTCGACGAGCGGATGCCGGCCAGAGGCGCCAGCACTTGCGCTGCTGGCGTTTTAGGAGACGAGCTCGATAACGGGTGTCGTCGGCAACGGGTGTCGTCGGCGACGGGTATCGTCGGCGGATGATCCGGAGCCACGGTTGACCACCGCTGTCCTCGACGGCGAGGTCGGGGGCGACCGTCATGAGGAACAAGCCTGCGTCGGAGACACCGATGCCATGGCCTTGTTGGAAGCGGCGGCGCAGGCTGGCGACGTGGCGTCGATGCGACGTCTCGGCCAGAGCCTCTACAAGAGCAAGCCCGAAGTCGCTCAGGCGTGGTTGGAGCGGGCGGCCGATCTCGGGGACCGTACCGCCCCGTAAAACCTGGGTGTGCGGGTCGAGGGGCGTGACCCGGAGCGGGCGCATTCTGCTCGGCTGACTCGGTGATTCGCCCAATTAATTATCTTTGCAAGGGAATTACATATCGACGGCGATGCGGTCACCGACTAAGGGTGGACCTGCGCCATAACGGTCCTCGACAGCCGACGACTAGCTCCCCGACTTAGATCTCCCGACTTGTGCTGGCGCGCCGCCTGTGCGTGAACGGAATCTCCGGAACGAGGGAAGCGTTGCGCAGGTTTAGACGTCATCGGGCTGCGCCCGTTCGTCTTCTCGGTGGCGGTAGTCGCGGCGCTAGCGGTACCACTACTGGCGTCACAGGCCATCAGGTCTAAGGCCACGGTCACTTCGAGGTATCGAGAGGCTGATCACGACGCCGCGCCAAGACTATGCCGGCTAATAGAGAACCACCTAGGACCAGGATCGCCATCGCCGTGGCGGCTCCGTCGACCCACGCTCCTAACGCACTGGCCACAATGCCGATTCCAGTTCCGAAAACTAGCGATTGGACGATGCCGAGCTTTCTCCGGAAGGTTGACTGCCTCGGGACGGGTCGCTGGTTCCTACGGAGCCGCTGAAGAACGATCCAGGTGATGTCGGGCCAGGCAGCGGTGATCAAGCCGAGAGTAAAACCCCAGAGGAACAACGAAGTGTCCCAGGCGTGGTCGGAAACCACCGCGACGACGCCGCAAGCGAAGAGGAACCCGGCCGACGCAGCGATAAGCGCAGGACGCATCCGACGCAGTCGTTCGTCGGGGATGTTCTTTGGCGTCGGCACCGGTTGGGAAGTCACCAGGGTGGAGTGTAGGCAAACCTCACGACGGGTTTGGCGAGGGCGCCGGGCAAGAAGGGTCGTCAAGGCGACCTCCGCTGCCTCGCCGGCGATCTGCACCCGGCGAGTGACGTACAATCATGAAATCCCGCCAGATAATCGTCGCTAACCGACGATTATTTACCCACCTTTGGTTGCGCGAAGCAGGTCTCTGGAACGAAGGGAGCGTTGCACAGGTTTAGACGTCATGGAGCTGCGCCCGTTCGTCTCCGTCGTGGCGCTCGTGACAGCACTGCTCGGGGCGCTCGAGATCTCGGCCTCTCAAAGTTCGACCGCGACGGAGCCGTCCGCCCGGGGCCTGGCAACTGGGCCGGTACCTCGGGTACCAACAACAGTGGCCTACCCCTTTGCCAGCACGCCGACCACCCGTACACCGCCCCCGCCTGTCACTGGCCCGACCACGACGACCGTGCCCAAGTTCTCCGGCTTCCTGGCCCAGTCGGCCGACTTCGTGACGGCGGACGTCGGCTTCGTGCTTGGTTACGTCCGCTGCGGCAAGGAGATCTGCTTCGCCCTCCGCCGCACGCTCGACCGGGGAGCGAACTGGCTTCCGCTGCCGGCGCCGCCCTTCAACGTCGGGGTGCCAGGCGACCGCGCCCAATTCGAGCTGCACTTCGCCAATACCCTCGATGGCTGGGCGTACGGGGCTACCCTGTGGGCCACCGATAACGGGGCCAGGAGCTGGCATCCGGTCAACCTCGGCGGCCCCGTCGTAGCCCTGGGCTCGGGGGCAGGGGCGGCCTACGCAGCCGTCCAAGCGTGCCGACCGTCATCGGTCACCTGCAACGGGACAGGCCAGCTTTGGCGCAGCTCGGTGGGGACGGGCAGGTGGGCTGAGGTGGCCGGAGCCCCCGCTGGGCTCGACGTCGAGGGGGGCGAGTTCAGCCTGGTGGCTGAGGGCCGAAAGCTGTTCCTGGCGGCGGCCTACCCCCACCCCGAGCTGTTCGTGTCGACCGACGGGCTCCACTTCTCGTCCCTGCCCGTACCTTGCACCCAAGGAGCCGGGGGCGGGCCGGGGTGGTTCAGGCCCGGCCAGCTCGCCGCCAGCAGCCCCTCGGACCTCGTCCTTACCTGCCTTGGGCCCCCGACAATGGGCGCCCAAGCTATCGAGGTGTTCGTTTCCCATAATGGGGGCCACAGTTTCAGCCTCCTCGCCAAGCCAGAGATCGGCCAGGGCGCCGAAGTGGCCATGGCCGGCCCGACGACGGTGCTGCTTGGGACGGACGGGCCAGCGGGGACGTGGCTAGAGCGTGCCGTCTCGCCCGATACTTCATGGTCGACGCCTTTCGAAGCCCACGACGAGGGGGCCGGGCTTTCCGACTTGGCCTTCGTCGACCCGCTCCACGGTGCGTTTGTCTACTGTCCAGCCCCATTGGCGTTCGACTACTTCGGGCCGTACGGGACCCCGGGCGGGACCGTCTACCTGACCAGCGACGCCGGCTCCAGCTGGTCGGCCGTCCATATACCCCCGTGAGTTGGTCATGGGGGGACCGCGGCACCGGCGCAATCTTTTGGAGCTCGAAATAGCGCTACCCGGGCGGTGTTCTGAGAGGCCCTTCCACTTACCGAAAAACCGTTATTTTGTCGGGTGACTTTGGCAAAGCAAACGGAACGCCATGCGCGCACTACGACGGCTAGGTGACTGGTTCAAATGACACCGCTGTAAGCATAGATGAGTATCCACTCCCTCCGTTGGCGTCACCGAGCTTGCAGCTGCCTCGGCACCAACACCCCCCTTTGAGGGGATATGCGGTAGTTGGAGGGTGGAACTCGAGCGATTTTGGGTGCGGCGGCGGCGGTTTCTCGGTCAGGCGATGCTGGGAGCCGCCCAGCTATTGGCTGTAGAACAGACCCCGAGCGCGGCCAGGCGGGCCAGGTTCTGGGCCGCGGCCAACAAGTTGAAATCAGCACTGACTTTGCGCTTGCCTCGCACTCGGGCTCCTGCCCCCGTGGCTAGGGGCGTCTGACTTGGGCCTACGGCGCCAACAACGACACAGGAGCAGGCCGAGGTCAGTTCGAAAGGCGCCTAAACGTCGCCTCCTGGGCCTAGACGAGGCCGGCCGGGTCGTGGGAATACGGTATAGCTCCGACGTGGGCTTAGGGCTCGTGAACGCGGGCGGCCGACGGTCCCCGGTGAGTGGGCTGATAGTGCTGGTCACGCCGCTGGTAGCCACAGGCGGGACCGACGATGAACCCTCCGGGGGGAGGGGAGTAACCCTTCAAGTCCCCCCTCCGACGCGAACCCCCACCGGGAGACCCGCCCCAGAGGAACCGGTCGACCAACCGCGACAGAGTCCCGAGAGGGCGTACAAACACCGCTTCCGACGCTCCGGGTCACGATCGATCCGGGGCGCTGGCTAGACGTCCCGGTGCAACGGCTCCGCGGTTGAGCATGGTATTGGCCGCTTCGAGGCGCCCCAGGTGCCTTTCGATGGTGGTCGTCTTCGCAACTGTCCTCGCAGCAGCGGAGTTGAGCGAGCCCAGCACGTGACTTGAGGGCCCCGAAGGTTATGATAATCTTTTATTATCCATATCCCTGAGCGTCTTCCGGAACTGGTCCAGACGTACCTGGCCGAATTTCACGACCAGGGACGCGGTCCGCACACGGTGCGCGCCTATCGGGCCGACCTTGGCTCGTACGTCGACTACCTGGTGGCCACGAGGCGCCGGGCCAGTGGCCGCTCGGCGTCGGACTACCTAGGGTCTCTGGACCTCGCCCCGTCATCGATTGCGCGGCGGCGAACGGCGCTCAAAGGGTGGCTGGCGTGGCTGGCCAAGGCTGGGCACGTCGTCGGCGGCCCGTAGAGATAGCGCCAAGGCGGCGTTCTGAGCGTCCTCGGAGGTCGACCTTTCCGTCGCGGGGTGACGTCGACGCCGTGCTAGCCCGCATCCCGCTCCAGGCCAGCCGTGACCAACTGTTGTTCGGCCTGCTCGCCCACCTTGGCCTGCGCCCCGGGGAGGCGCTTCAGCTGCGGTTCGAAGACTTCGACGAAGACCAGGCCGCCTTGACGGTGCCTGGTTGGGGAGGCCGGCGACGCCGGGTCCTGGTCGATGACCCCGTCATCTTCATGCGCCTCGTCAACGGGCGCCGAGCGAGCGGAAAGGAAGGTGGCCGATGTTCCCCGGGCCTCAGGGTACGGCCCCGCTCAGCTACCCGGCCATGGCGAAACGCTGGCGGCGTTACGAGTCGGCCGCCGGCGTAACCGTCGCCCTCGGCGACGTGCGCCTCTCCCACGCCGCCCAGCTGTTGGGTGGCGCTGTCCCCGAGAGGGTTGTGCGGGCGCGCCTCGGCCAGCAAACCGGCCCCTTGCCCGGCTTGGACCTGAGCGACCAGGAGGCCGACGACGCTTGTCCGGGCCTGGCGAGCGGCTAAGTCAGGCCCAGCCCAGAAGCCCTCGGTGCCGGCGCAGCCCGGAGACGGATGAGCCGGCTACTGCGTAGGAGCCGGCGCTTTCCGGCGTTTCTGGGCCGGCCAGACGGTGAACGGGCTCGGGACCATGGTCTCGAGCATCGCCCTCCCGCTGCTCGCCATTGACCGGCTGCACGCCACCACCGTGGAGGTCGCCCTCCTCGAAGCGGTCGAGTGGCTCCCGGCCTTGTTGATCGGGCTCCCGGTCGGCATTTTGGTCGACCGCCACGTGCCGCGGGTGCTGATGCTGGGCGCCAACCTCGGCCAGGCGGCGGCCATGGCCAGCGTGCCCTTAGCCGCCGCCCTAGGCCGCCTTAACTTGGCCTTGTTGCTCGGGGCAGCGGCTGCAGCCGGCCTGTTCGCCGTCTTCTTCCAGACCGCCTACTCCCCCTACGTGCGCCACCTTGTTGGCGCTCCCGATCTCGTGGAGGCCAACGCACGGCTTCAAGCGGGCGCGTCCGTGGCTGCTGTGAGCGGGCCGGGGCTCGGGGGCGCGCTCGTCCAGGCCGTCGGGGCGGCGAGCGCGGTAATGCGTCGACGCCTTTAGCTTCCTCATCTCGGCATTTTTCTTGTGGTTTAGCGGCCCGCTCGCCCGCCACGACACCCGGCGACAACCCCCGGCCGGTCAGGCTTGCTCGAGGGGCGCGTTACCTGGTTGGGGACCGGGTGCTCCTCACCCTTACCCTGGCCGGCGCCCTGGCCAACTTGTTCCTTAGCGCCTGTGGCGCCATCGAGGTCGTGTTCCTCGTCCGTGTGGTCGGGGCACCGGCCGGGACGGTCGGTGCGCTGTTCACCGCGGGTGGCGCCGGAGGGCTGGCCGGCGCTCTCCTGGTCGGCAAGGTGGTCGAGCTGACCGGGGTGGGGCGAACGGCTCGCTTGGCACTCGGGCTGCACCGCACCATTTTGCCTCCTGCTCCCCTTGGCCCACCACGGGCTGGCTTGGCGCTGTTCGGGGTAGGCGCTTTCGTGGTGAGCTTCGGCATAGTATCGCCGCGTAGCCATGACCAGCCTTCGACAAGCCCTGTGCCCGGCCCATTTGCTCGGCCGAGTGAGCGCGGCCTCACGGCTGGCGTCTGCGACGTCGGTGCCCGCAGGTGCTCTGCTGGGGGGGCTGGTCGGCCAAGCCATCGGCACGCGGCTGGCGCTGGCGGTCCTGGCCCTGGGCTACGTGCTCGTCGGAGGGGCAATATCCGTTAGCGCGGCTAAAGTCCGTTTCCAGTACCGAGCTAGTGGCCAGCAACGGCAGCGAAGGCTAGGCCTGGCGAGGAGGACCCCGACCCCGAGTGGCGTGAGGACCGGTCTGCCGATGCGTACATCCTCTCGTTGCATAACGTGATGGAGTGGAACGGAGCCCCATCGACGCCCGTCTTTGAGATCAGCGTGACGTCCCGTTTAGTTTGTCGCGCGTGCTCCCGCGGCCTGGCCTGACGCCGATTGACAAAAGCACCTGCGCCGCCGGCGGACTACGCCAGAATTGGAAATCTCGCTTTGCTCGACCGCCAGACTCGTCCTGCTGCCGCGTACAGCAAACCTCGGCGATCCTGGAAGGCGACAGCGCACCGGCCCTTTCCTTCATCGTGAGGGCAGAATGCGCGCCCGCGCTGAATGATTTGTGTGCTGAATCTGTGTTGTAACACAGCAGAATTAGCCTGAGCCGACGCTTATGTAGCCGTCGTTCCGCGTTATCTGTTGTGTCGAGCGACCGTTCTCAAGCCAGGCAATGGACACAGTTCGGTCCGCAATCGCAAAGCGCTGCAGCTCAGGATTGACAAGGCGTGGCGAGAAGCGGCGTCAACCTAAGATCGGCGGGATGAAACGCTTTGACGCCGTCCTGTTCGACTTCGGCCACACATTGTTCAACACCAAGCCGGCACAGGCATGTCGCGTCGAGTTCCAGAAAGCCACTGCAAAGGATGTCGACGCGGAGGCTTTCGCTCAGACTTGGGCGACGATACTTGAACGCTCGCCGCGAGCAGGCGGAGATAGCCAAGGGGCGCGACCTAGCGCTGCCGCGCACAGACGCCTCTGGCTCGAACTTCTAGCGCCTCTTGACCAACTCGCTCCCGACCTGGCCGAGTTCACCTACGCGCTCGAATGCTCGGCCCGGGGGTGGGAGCCTTATCCTGACACGCGGCAGGTGCTCAGTGAACTCCGCCGCCGCGGGAATCCGGATTGGGGTCGTGAGCGACTGCGGTTGGGACATCCGCGACGTGTTCAAAGAGGATGAGCTCGACGAGCTCATCACGTCGTTCGACCTCTCGTACGAACATGGCATCTGCAAACCTTCTGCTGAGATCTTCGAGAGCGCCTGTTCCCACCTTTCCGTCAGTCCCGATAGAGCGCTCATGGTCGGCGACAGCTGGCTGACGGACGGAGGGGCCGCGGCCATCGGCGTCATGACGTTGATATTGCCTGCGCGCGACAGGGTTCGCTCACCGGCGCTATCCCAAGTGCTTGACCTCACGAACGGAGATCGCCGCTGGCCGCAGTGACATTGATTAGTGACCTCTTGGGGTGGCCCCCGATGCCGGCCCGTCGGAGACCATGGATATTTCAAGTCGGGGCGAGGCATCAGCAAGCCAGACCCTTACTGCCCATAGGAGATAATCGGTGTTTGCCGACCTTCGACCGATCATTGAAATCTAAGTCGGACGTCGTTTTGTCCTTTTGGAAGAGGGATGTGCAGAGTTTTCGAATGTGCACGGCCTCGGTCGGATCCGATTCCCGCCGGGGCGGGTCTCCGCATGTTTCGAGGAAGTCCGACATGTGCTTGAACGTGAGGGGCTGATCCCGCCGAGCTGAGCCGTTTTAGATGGTCCATGCCACGCTGACAAAACCCCTGCTCAGAGCCCCACAGTTCCCGCCGGTCCTACCGCTTCTCTACCAATGCGCCTACCGTGTAGGAACTCCAAGCGCTCGTGTGGTGCGATCCCGCCGCCGGGGGGCTACGAACTGACAGCGATGCTCCCCAAATTGGCCCGCCTCAGACACCGGGTCAACCTCAGGGAGCCGACTCGATGAGGCGGATCAACTCGTCCCGTTTGTACCCGTGTTGGCGGGCGAACTCCATGAGGTCATTGACTTTGCTCTGCAGGGCACCCCGGTCGGGGGTACCCGATACCGTGACACCCCGGCCGCGCCGGAACTCCAATAGTCCTTCGTCACGTAACAGCCGCAGCGCCCGTAGCACGGTGTTCTTGTTGACGCCCAGCACTGTGGCGAGGTCCTTGGCCAAGGGCAGGCGTTCGCCAGCAGTAGCCTCGCCTTCGGCGATGGCCCGGCGGATCTCGGCAGCAACCTGTTCGAAGAGCGGCTCAGGAAGCGAGGGGTCTATCTTGTAAGCGACCATGGTACCTGTTAGGATAGCACCATGGGCTCCACGGTACAACTGCTTGAAGCTAACGACAAAGACCAGCAGAGGGACGGTAGCAGCCGTCAACCGAGCTGGGCCGGACTGGAGGCGGTGCTCGCTCGGCGCGGTAACGGCCTAAGGACAAGGGTGCTTTTTCCGGCGGCCCGCAAGTTGCGCCGGCGCCGCTGGGCCATCGGCTCGGCAGTTGCGTTAGCGGCCCTCGTGGCAAGCGCGCTGGGGTATGGCGTCGTCCGTCACAGCTCTGCGACGACCGCCCCAAAGAGCGTGACCAGCTACTCATTGTCTGGGCCGGCTGTCGCGAAGCCATGGGTGTACTTCAGGCCAGTCGAGTGCTTGATCGCGCCATTGGCGGGGGACGCTGCCAAAAGCGCCGCTCCTGCGCTGGCCATGTCTGGCCGCCCGGGAACTTCGTCCGCGCTCGGGACCTGTCAGCTGAGCACAGCTCAGCAAGGGCACTACCCGACGACCCCCCCGGGCAAAGACAACCCGAAGGCAGTCGTAGTCCTGCCCTATTACGCCTCTACGCCCTATTACATCTCTGGGATAGGCCGCTACGTCTTGGGGCCGGCGGAAATGAACGCCTCGGTCGTAAAGACGGCGACTGCAGCCATTAATCGACAGGTTGGCTCCTGGGTAGTGAACATCACGTTCAACTCGGCCGGCTCAGCAGAGTTCAACCGCTACGCGGCGCAGCATTATGCCTGTTACGAAAAGGACCCGACAAACCCTCCTTATTGCGCCTTGGAAGCGATTGAGATAAACGGCGTCGTTCAAGCGCGCCGGCCATCGAGGCGGGCTCTTTCCCTGGTGGAGCTACTATTTCCGGCATCGCCTCCAATCCGTTCACTAAGGCACAAGCCGAATCGGTGGCGTCCGCCGTACGAGCGGCCTCCAAACTGACTTCGAGACCCGCGTGACCCTGCGCCGAAACGCTCTCCGCTGTCGGTGGCCACCAGCAACTGCCCAATGGCGGCCAACGGGAGCGTCCTGCAAACGGCCGCGTACTGTGGTCATTTCCAGGGCGTGACCCGGGCCTCAGGTGTCCCGAACGGCGACTACGGGCGCCTGCGCCCGGTCTCAACGGCTATGTGGGGGCGCAATACGGATCGCTCCGCGTTCAGGCCGGACGGAAGCGCACCCATGTCTCGTCCCCATTGCAAGTCACCTGGACGTCGGCCCCGGCGGCGGTCGTGAGAGCGACCCCGACCACCTTCTCGGCTAGCTGGACCGGCTCCACCGACACGATAAGTCCTAGCAGCCGAGAGTAGGGCGGAACATCGCTGAGGTCGAACGCAACCCACTTGCCCCTTCGATCCACGAAGTCGGCGTTGGCAGCCGACTGGGGTGCTCCGAACGGATCCCGCCAAGGCCCCTCGTCGACGTTGAGTGCCTCGCCGTCGGCTCCAACCCCGAGCCGGAGAACTGTCTGGTCGCTGTCGGTTAGTGCCACGTCCCCTCGGTCACCCTGAACGACTCCATCGGGCAGCACATAGAAGAGACGCTGGACGCGTACGACTCGTCTGCCCCGGAGTGCCTCTATGCCGACCACGAGAGAAACCTATCGGAGCGTCTATGACGCAGCACGCCGAGTACGAGTGCCGTGCCGCCAGCGCCAGCCTGCCCGATCGAGGCGCGGACAGAACACTCGGTGTCCAGGGCCGCAGCTGCTCGACTAGCCAATCGGCCGGGGAAGCGTAAGTCATGACCGTCAGTTCCTCGAACCCGAGCTCCTTACTGAAGCCTTGCCTCATGTCACCAGAATAGGGCCGAACCTCTCGGACGCCCCGGCGCCAACTCACAAATCCCAAGCATGTGGCCACGCCGCGAACAGACCAACGGAGGTCCCTCCTCGGTGGCTCGGCCAGCGCGGGTGGTGAGTTCGCTTTGTCCCGCATACCGAATTTCCACCTGCTCGGTAACTCTCCGTCCTGCCGACGCCGGCACCTTCAGCCTCCTTGTCATGCCCGTCCGGCCCCGCGATGATGACCCGGGAAGGCCGGCCTAACGCTAGTCCGCGCAGATGTGTCGTGTGTCGTCTCCATCCCGACACCTAAAGGGGAGATTTGCCGCTCTCCTTGACACGGAGCCTGCAAGAGTTATACGGCTTTCCGCCAAATGAGCAGTTTCGGTGGTAGAGCCGAGAAATTCACGCGTCCCCATGGCAGCAGTTACCAAAAGCCTGGCTTTGCCAGGCTCATTTGACACGCCTGCTGTTGAGGCCTAAGGCCGGCCTGACGCTCCTACTGAACGACACGCTCAATTCGTCCGTGGGACATGGTTATTGACGTCAATTGCCCGAAGGCCGAGGCTCTAGTTCCCGGCGATAGCGGACCTCTGTGACGGGGAACCCCCGTCGGTCGTCTTGCTTAGTGGCCCCGTCGGGCGCCCAAGACCCAGCCTCGTAGAAGCGTCGTGCCCTTTGGTTGGTATCGAGGACCCAAAGCGTGGCTACGGTAAACCCGGCTTGGCGCAGGCTGTCCAGCGCGGCGTCCATCAGTGCTTTGCCGATGCCCTGTCCCCAGCGATCGGCCAGCAAATAGATTGCCCAGACTTCCCCTTCGCCATTTGCGTCCTCGTCTCGGGAAGGCCCAACACTGGCAAACCCGACAACTGTACCCTCTTCTTCGGCCACGACTACCTCTTCGCCCGGCGGGGTGCCCTCGCTCAGGTGGTGGTCCCAATAATCACCTCGCTGGTGAGCGTCCAGCCCGTCGAGGAACGGCTGAGGGAGCAGGCCTCGGTACGCAGACTGCCATGTCCGTACGTGGACCAGGCCGATGCTCGTACCGTCGCTGGCCTCGGCTCGCCGGATGACCACCTCGTCCCCTCAGGGCGTTGGTGCAAGCAGGTCCCGCAGGCGGGAGGCGTGGCCCGGTCGGCTTGCCCAAGAAGCGCGGAACGTCTTCTCCTCAAGGTTGCAGGTCACGCTCAAGCGATGCGGAGTTTCCAAGAAGATGACGTCGATCTGGAGGACCGCCCGGGTTAGCCAGCCACCGCTGGACGCCAAGGGGATTATATTCCCGCCGGAAAAGGTGTGCTCAGTGACCGCCCAGCGGTCGCCGCTAAGCGGGGACTCGAGTTCACCTCCGTCTTCGCACAGTGCGACTCTCCAACCGTCCTGGCCAGAACTGACTTTCACGGCGGTCAACGAAGGCTGTTCCTCGCAGGATCCTTCGGCCGGGAAGAAGGTCGCCTCTGCCCAGGCTTCGCCCCCGAGAGGCGAAGCTTCGGTGCGAAGGGCTGGCAGTGACAGGCCGTCCAGGCGCGCTTGCAAACGCTCGTCTCCTCCACCGTCTGAGAGGGTCCCTGATTTGAACGCGGGGAGCAGCTTGTCCCAGACCAGGGTCAAAACGGTCTGCATATCGGGGCGGCCCGCGCTACGGGTCTGGGCCGTCATCACGACGACGGCGTTCTCATCGGGAAGGACCAGGCAGTACTGGCCATAGGCCCCGTCGCCGCGATAGCCGTGCTGTGACATGCGGAACTGGTACCCGTACCAAGCCCCGTCCGGGCCGTCGAGGCCCGTTCGCACCTGGGTCCGGGTCGCTTCGCTCACCCAGGACCGGGGCAGCAGCTGTTGGCCCCCCCATTCGCCGCCCTGCAGGTACAGCTGGCCCAGCCGGGCCACGGTGTCGGTGCTGGCATAAAGGCCGCTGTAACCAATGTCGCGCCCCGTCGGGTCCTGGAGCCATCTCAGCTTGCCTGCCCCCAGTTTGTCGAAGACGCGTTTTTGTAGGTAATGGGCCAGAGTTTCGCCTGTGACCCGCTGGACGATGGCCGCCAGGGTGTAAGTCGCTGGCTGGTTGTAACAAAAAACGCTCCCCGGCTCTTGTTCAGGGGGCAGGAGCAAGAAGTTGCGTACAGGGTCCTCAAGGCCGGCGGTGAACACTTGTGCCGCAGTGTCTTCGGTGTGCCCGGTGCACATCGAGGCAAGGTGGCGGACGAGTATGGGCTCGGCCCGGCTACCGGTGAGCTTGGGCCGCAGCTCGGGGAAGTAGTCGATTACGGGGTCGTCGAGGCGCAGCCGGCCGTCTGCCACCGCCAACCCCGCCGCCGTGGCCGTGAAGATTCTTGCTCAACGAGTACAGAAGCTGAGGCCGCTCCGCCGAGTAGGGCCACCACCAGCCGGCCACCACCATGGAGCCATGCCTGAGCACCACCAGGCTGTGAGGCTCGACCTCGGGAGCCTCCTCCAAAGCGTCGAGGAACTCTTGGACCCCCTCAGCGAGCACCCCTTGGGCTGCCGGGCTGCTAATTGGGAGCGAGCTCACCCCTGGCCTACGTGCCGCTCGCCCGGCGCGGCTGGCCCGGCTGTAGCACGCCCAGCTCGCCCAGAGCCGCTGTCGCGTCGTCGACCCCGTTCACTTTCCGGGCCTGGATGCCCATACCTAGGGCTTGGTCGACATTGCTGGCGCCATCATCAAGGAACACGATGTGCTCATTAGCGCAGCCGGCGACCGCTAAGACGCGCTCGGAAATCTCCCGGTCCGGCTTCAGCAACCCCATCTCGTGGGAGAGGAAGACGACATCGAATAACTTGTCGAGGCCCCAACTATCCCTGAGGTACTCCCAGTGGACAGCGTTGGTGTTGCTCAAGCAGCCCAGCCGTACCTGGGCCCGCACGGTGTTGACCAGCTCGACGGCGCCGTCGAACAGGCCCTCGGGCCACGAACGGAACCACTCGAGGAACTCCGCCGGGCCGATCGCTAAGGCCAGATCGGGCACGACGCCTACGGCGAAGTCTTCCGGTTGGCACTGGCCGCGCTGGATGCTTCTCACCCACGGGCAGGCCAGCCAGCGGGCCCATGACTCCTCCTCGGAGCCAGTGCTAGCCAGTCCCTGCACGGCGCTGAGGCCCCCGAGCCGGACCAGTACGCCTCCCAAATCGAAAAGGACAAGCTCGGCCCGACCCGTGGCCCTGGTCATTCATGGGAGGCTATCGGGTCGAAAACGCTCCGACGGGACAGGTTCTGCTAAGCGGCTGGCACAGCTTGTTGGGCGCATCCGGCACTCCTCCGGAGAGGTAAGAGCCTCCGCCGGCCGTACACCTACAGATTCGGGAGGCTAGGCACCTCTACGGCGCCAGCGCGGATGAATGCGTGAGCGAGTACCTCGCCGCCCTGGGGGTAGCTCGCCCGCCCACTTGACCTCTCTAGGAGCACCCCTGAAGGGAGACTACGGGGCGAACTGGCACCAATCCCGGCCTCACAATTCAGAATCACCACAGGGCCGGCCAGGCGATCACAGCCACTGTCAAGCATCACCCGAACCATCCGCGCCAAGCAGCACCAGGGCTCGGACACGAGACGAGATGTCGTGAGGGGTCGACGAAGCCGGAACGTAATACGCTGCCACTGGCGCAGCCGTTTGAGAGAAGCTAATTGGGGATGGGCGACCTGCCGCTGATCGTGCTCATATCTGGGCCGCCTGGCGCTGGCAAGTCCACCCTGGCGGTCGCGCTGTCGGCCCGATTAGAGCTGCCACTGCTGAGCATCGACCAGGTCAAGAGCGGCGTGGCCTTCACCATGACGGGGGGCACCTCTGACGAGCGGGCTATCCGCATTGGCGGCCCCGCCGGCCAAACTGCGTTTCTGGCCACGTACGAGCTGGTCAACGTGTGCCTCAAGCACGGGGTCAGCCTGATTGTCGAGAAGGCCTGGCACCGAGGGCGGGCCGAAGCTGAGCTGCGCCAGTTCCTGCCGATTTCTCGGGCCGTCCAGGTCCATGTCACCGCCAGCCAGCCGGTCGCCGTCCAACGCTTTATGGACCGGCCCTCGCGGTGGGGCGCCGCCGCCACGGCCAGAATGGCCGAGGTCAAACGCCGGCTCGACACCGGCACCTTTACATGGGACGATTTTGCGCCCCTCGACCTTGATATCCCGCTACACCTGGTCGCGACCGATGATGGCCAGCCCATCGACTTGGCCCCCATTGAGGATTTCATCATGAGGGCAATGGCCGGCACTGAGCCCACCGATTGAGCTGCCCGAGCTCTTCTTGCCGCGCGCTCATCAACGCTTGAGTGGGCATATCTAGGTTTAGAAGAGCAGTCCTTGACCTTCACGTTGCTTGAGGTTGTTGGCTAGTGAGATGGACCAGCTGCTGACCATCGGCGAGCTCGCCCAGCGCTGCCGTCTGTCGCGCAGCGCACCGCGCTTCTACGACCAGTGCGGCCTGCTCCAGCCGGTGGCAATTGACCCAGCCACCGGCTACCGCTACTACCAGGAGACGCAAGTGGGCGCGGCCAACCTGGTGCGCCAGCTCCGAAAGGCCGAGGTACCCGTTGAAGACGTGCGCGCCTTCCTGGCCGCGGGCCAGACGAGCGCCGGCGGTTGCTGGAGTCCTACCGGGCGAGCCTTCGGGCGCGCCTCGTTTCCGCCCAAACCGTACTTGACGAACTGGAGAGTTCAATGACGACAAACGAAGATGCCTCCACCGGCAAATGCCGCGTGTCGGCTGAGGTCCTCAACCAGGGCCTCGGCCAAGTGCTGTTCGCCGTGGGTACGGACGCGGGACGCCCGGAACTGGCAGGCGTCTTGGTCGAGGGCAAAGACGGCTCTCTGCGACTGGTGGCGTCCGACAGTTACCGGATGGCGGTCAGGGACATCGTCCCTGAGGCCGTCACCCAAGAAGGCCATCTGCGCGCCCTCGTCGGGACGCCGGACGTCGTCGCCCTCCAAGACCGGCTATCCGCCGGCGGCCAGTGCGAGCTGAGCCAGGGGGGCTCGGGGGGGCTGGAAGTCAACCTCGCAGGGTCCGAGGTGTTCGTTATTCCCGGTCTCCCGGCGGAGTTCCCCGATTACGAGAGCATCCTCCTCGGCCTCCCCGCTGGCCAACATTGCCTCGTCGGGCGCGCCGCCCTCAGCGAAGCCTTTGGCCAAGCCCACGCCTCCCTAGCCGCCCTCCGCCTTTTCCCCGGGGAAGTACAGGTCGATGCACGTGGCGACGTCATCACGGTCCCCTCTGACTGGGCGGGCCCTGAAGTCGAAGTGTTGCTCAATGTGTGCGCATTCCAGTGATTTCGGACACCCGTTCCGGTTGAAAGCGGACGCGGTTCCGGCCGAAAGCGGACAAGCCAGAGGACGGGCGGGGCCTATGGTCGTGTTCGGTTGTCAAGTGGCCCAGCCAATGGGCCAGGCCACCTGACAGGTTACGACCTTGTTTGCTCAGCCCGCCGGATCGCCGCCTTTGGCCAGCCCTCGGGAGCGGCCTCCCCGGCGCTGGAGCGGTGTGCCCTCGGGGGCACCGGCTTTGCGTCTTCGCCAGGCCGCCTGCCTGCATGCGGCATCACAAAAGCGACGCTCGGAACCGACTGGGTGGTTGTAGAAGAGCCCTTCGATGGCGGTGACGACCTCCCGACCGCAGCAGGCGCAGATGAAACTGGTGCGGCGGGGCTCCTCGTCGAGGGGCGTTCGGGCTGACCGGCGCGAAGCGTTACGCATTGTCGGCGTCCTCGGTGGCCGGCCCGGGCTGGCGTTTGCGCATCGAGGCACCCTTCAGCGGGAGCCGGTGGGCCGCCTGGCAGACGCGGTCCAAAACAGCGTCGGCCAACGTGGGATCGGCCATCGAGGGGTGCCACTTTTCGACCGGTAACTGGCTGGCGATGACCGTCGAGCGCAGCCCGGAGCGGTCCTCCACCACCTCCAGCAGGTCCCGGCAGGCCTCGACCGGGGCGGGGGTCAACAAGAAGTCGTCGAGCACGAGGACGCCGACGCGCCCGGTCTGAGAGAGCGTGCGGGCGTAGCGGCCGTCGGCCCGCCCGAGGGCCAGGTCGTCCAATAACCTCGGCGTGCGCAAGTAAAGCGCAGTATGGCCCTGGCGGATGGCCGAGTTTGCGAGCGCACAAGCCAAGAAGCTCTTCCCGCAACCGGTCGGCCCCGTCACGAGCACGTTGTGGTGCTCCCTCACCCACGCCCCCTGGGCCAAGCCCAAGATGACCGAGCGGTCGAGGCCCCTCGGGCGCTCGGAAGTCGATGTCCTCGACGGCCGCCGGGTAGCGCAGTTTGGCTGCTTTCAGGCGGGCGGCGAGCCGGCGGCTGTCGCGGGCGTCGGCCTCCTTGTCGACCAGTAGGCCTAACCGGTCGGCGAAGGCGAGCTCGTCGTAGGTGCCCGGTGCCGACAGTTGGTCGGCGAGGCCGGCGGCCATGGCGTGGAGGCCAAGGCCCTCCAATTTCTCTATCGTCTGGTTGGCGAACATCGCCCTCAGGCCTCCTTTTCCTCGGCGTAGTAGGCGGCACCGCGCAGGTTCTCGTGCTCGGTGGGCGCAGGTGCCGCCGAGACCGCCGGGAGCGCCACCTGGTCGAGGTTCTGGGCCAGGATCGACTTGACCGAGGTGTAGGAAATGGCCCCCGAGGCCAGTGCTCGTTGGCAAGCCGCCCCCAGGCGTTCGTTGCCGTAACGCTTGGCGAGGGACATGAGGCCGAGGCAAGCCCGGTAAGAGTGCTCGGGATGTGGCTTGGAAGCAAGGATCTTCTCGGCCAGGTCAGCGGCATGGGGGCTCACCGTCCTCGCCCACTCGACCAAGCGCGACGGCGTCCACTCCAGGTGGGCGCGGTGGCTGGGCGGCATGTGGGCCGGGTCGGTTATGTACCTCCGGCGCCCGTGCTCGCGAGCGTGGCTGGCCACCCTGCGGCCGCCCCTGTAGGCCTCGATGGTGCTGACCGTCGCCCGCAGCTCGAGCTTTTGGTGCACGAGCGTATAGGGGACGGAGTAATAATGACGGCCGGAGCTGTCGCTGTACTCGACGTGGTAATCGATATTGACGGTGACCTTTTTCCACTCGGCCAGCTCGTAAGCTTTAGCGGGCAACGGCTTTAGCGCCGGGCGCTCCAGCTCTTCGAACAGTTCCCTGCGCGAGGTCGGCTCTCCCCTGAAGGCCCGCTCGTTCAGCTCGGCCACCTTCTGGCGGATGGCTTTGTTCAGCTCGGTCAAACTGAAGAACTGCCTGTGGCGCAAAGGCGCCAGCACCCATCGCTCTACGACTTGGACACCGGCCTCGACGGCGGCTTTGTCACGAGGCCGGTAGGTCCTGGTCGGCAATATGACCGTGCCGTAATGGTCGGCCAGGCTCGGAATACGAGCGGTTCAGCTCCGGGTCGTAATAGCAGGCCTTGGTGACACCTGATTTCAAGTTGTCGGGCGTGATTGCCACTGTTACGCCGCCATATGCCTCGAAGGTGTGCACGTGGGCCATGAGCCAGCTGTTTAGCCCCTGGTCCCTCGTCGCCTCGACGTAGAGCATCCCCGAACAGCCGAGGACGGCCACGAAGACCTCGGCCTCGGCCACCTCACCCGTCCCGGGGTCGACGACGGGCACCTTGTCCCCGCTGAAGTCGACGAAGGCCCTCTCCCCGGCCGGGTAGCTGAGGCGCATGACGACGTCCTGGCAATCGACCCAGTGCTCGTAGTGGGCGCAGAACTGGCTATAGCCCCAGCCGTCTGGGTGGTCTTCTTTCCACTCGAGCCATAACAACCTGAGCGTCACGTGCTTGCGGCTGCGGAGCTCCCTGTGCACCTCCCGCCAGTCGGGCACGGGCCGGCGCCGGGCGAGCTCGGCGGTGGCCGGCGGGAACAGGCGGCGCCTCCAGGGCCTCGTCGTCCATGTCTTCGGGCAGCGGCCAGGACAGCCCTGCGCCCTCGGCCCGCACCAGGTACTCATAGACGGTCGTGCGCGCCGCCCCGGTGCTGACGGCGATCTCTCTTATCTTGAGCCCGGCGGCCTTGAGCCGCAGGACTTCTCGGATCTTCCTCATGGTTAGCCTCTTTCTGGGCACGTGGTCACTCCTTAGTTACACGGGTGTAACTAGTGAAGAGGGCCACGTGCCCTCTTGGGTGGACCAAGGCGCCACCCACCCTCGTCGGGGGCTTAGAGGTGTCCGCTTTCAGCCGGAACCTTGTCCGGATAACTCCGGAACGTTGTCCGCTTTGCGCCGGAACCGGTGTCCGTTTTCCGCCGGATTACGCAATGTGGGCTTCGTGGCTGAAGCATTGGCCGCCCACGTCGGGCCGGACGTTGCAATCGAGGTGGTTGAACCCTTGCGACCGGTGACCTTCCGCTCGGCCGACGCCGGCACATTCAGCGTCCTTGTAATGCCCGTCCGCCCCCGGGATGAGAACGCCAAAAGGTCGGCATGAGCTTCGTCTGGGGCGGGGCGATTTAAGAAAGGCCTGCCGAGCGACTGCTGGGGTGTGGGCGAACCATCGCCAGCCTGGACGGGCCAGCGGTGTCTCGTGTGAATGGGACGAGCTGCATATCGAGACTTGCCGTCAGGTGATCCAGGCGTTGGCTGAGCGGGTCGCGGTGGCATGCTTGTAGCTGACCCCGGCCGACCGGGCCTCGGCCGTGGGAGACAAGCCCTACCGTCATTGGCCCTGGCGGTAATGCCCGATCGACATATTCCGTAACACCGTCAACCGTCCAAGAAGACCAGGGAGCACAAGCTCGCCGGCGCAAAGGCCGCGGTGCCGATGTGCGCCCCGGTGTCAACGGGGCCGTCACATCGAAAGCACGGGCCACCCTCGCCGCCTACCCGCACGAGCGGGTCTTGGGCAGGGAGAGGTGGCCGGCCCTTCGGCAGAACTCAGGGGTCCACCAGCGAACCCGGGGACGGCTCACGCCTACATGGTGAAAGGGAGCCCTCGCTTCGAGATTGCGGACTTGGTCGCCATCCCCCGGACGGCGAACCGTCCCGGGCCTGGAGCCGGATGGACAAGCGCAGAAGCACTCTTCTCGATCGGTGTCCGAGGCACCTCGGGGACCGGTGCTGATGGTAGCTTTACGCCCCTTGCCGTCGCGGCAATCTTCGGGCTCTGGCCCCCGGGTTGACTCGGTGCCCAGCCCCATCACCCGACAGCTGGCACGCCTCGCTTCAATGGCGTCTCGCACGCAGCGCTCGTTCAAGTTCAGATCGACGAGGCGGCCTTGTCTCGACGAACTCCATTTCGACGTGCTCCCTGTCGTCGCGCCTACTGAAGCATCCGGGGCCTGATGCCGCTCTCTTATTCGTTGGTTCAGAGACGGCTGCAACAGATCGCGAAAGTGACTCGCTAAAGAACGGCGGCGACGCCTTAAGTGGTGCAAGGCGTGTCGGCATCGACTACCATGCTCCCACAGCCAGTAGGTCTTTTATATACGCTTGCCATGATAGGTTCTTTGGGCCGCTCGCTAGTTCGGGTCTCGCACTGTCGGACAACCAACTGATTTCTTCCGCCACATGTGTCGTTTCAAAATCGTGACTCTTCCCCAAGATTGATTTTGAGGCACGGAACGCAGCGACCGCGAGGTCACGCTTGACCGGGATCGAGTTTACCAAGCTAAGAGAGAACTGCGGCGGTCAAGGCCTCCCCGGCGATAGGAACATACCTCAGTCGCTCGCTTGTGAGGACGTCTAACCCACCTCGTTCAGCGACCTTGAGGGAGTCGGTAGGCACGCCGAGAATACGGCAAATCGACTGTAAAGGAGCCAATTTGTCCGGGTTCACGACGACCACCTCCGTGTGTGCCGGTAAGTTACGAAGCAGATCATTGAAATGCTCATCCGCGTTGGCGAACGAGTAGCCGACAATCACGACTTGCGCTGCCGTTTGAAGCATGTCATCGGCCTCAGCCCACGTCTTGAGTTGTTGTCGAGACATGACGGGCTTGAAGCTAGTTGGCGGGACTATAGAAGGTATGTCTAGCTGGGGATAATCGCCGACGTCGAGCCTCAGAGTTTTCATAAGCTTGGAAATGTCGTTAACAGTGATAGCACCAAGGAATGCATCAGGACGGACAAGTTGGCGGGTATCCAGACGGAGGTAGTCGTCGAGGCGTCCGTGGAAGTACAAGACTCGCTTTGCCGTTATTGGGTCAAAAAAGTTCGTATAATTGAAGGTAATGACGTGGCCACCCAAGCTTGCCAACGTTGCGTACAGACTATTATCGAGTTGTGGGCGGCCGATTGATTTGGAGCGGAGAAACGCCCAAAGCATCCAAATGAGATAGAGGTAGTTCTTCTTGTCCGCTTGTGTTCCGTTTAAGAACCTGAGGAAGAAAAGGGCCAGTAAGGATTCGATGTCGCTCGTCGCGATAATGAAGAACTCGAGCGCCTCGCGCTCTCGCTCCGTGAAGTCCTCCACGCGAGTCAACGCCTGCTGGAACGTCGTCCGTAGGGCTCGCGAAGGCGTGGCGGAGAGAGTGAGACGCCTCGGGTCTAGGAGAGGTTCTATGCCATCAGCCTCAACGGTGTCGCCGCCTAATCTTGCCAGTTCTAAGAGGTCCGGTCCGGTCAGCTGGTTGCGCTCTGCCATGTCACACAGTTTGGTGAGCATTACGCCGACCGCTCGGGACTCCTGTGCCGCCTGGAGTTTTTCACTCGCGCCCCTTAGGGTCGCAACCAGCTCCTGATCGGCGGATCCGAACAACTCACCCAAGAGTGTGTCGCTTTGGTCCGCTGCGTACTTGTCGAACTTGAACATGAGGTGGGGAAGCCTGGCCTTCAGAGCTAAGTGGACAGGCTTCCCCTCGCCGGCAGCGAACTGCGCAAGGTGTCGCAGGAGCGAAGGCATGGTTGGCATTCGATAGGGAACGTCAACACCGGCACCAAGAACGAAGACGCGGCCGCCGGGTGGTCGTCGAGCAGGTGTCTGTGGTGAGGCGCTGGGGTCGCCAACGCCCGGCCTCGGTCGATGACGATTGCGGTGCTGGGAAGGCATGACAGGCTCAAGTCAGGTGCATTAGTTCCCGCTGAGTCGCGAGCTAAAGAATCTTAGGGACTTTGCGGTCGTAGGAGCGGACCGGCGCGTTGCCGGAGTTTGGCTCGGAAAGCGCCGCTGAAGTGGATAGGTGTGAAGCGAATGCACACATGGTGACATCGCGGGGCGCCTCTGAGTTATGACGTTTCGGGTTTTTCTTCCGAACGTATCGTGAGAGGACATGGCGGCTACAGTCGTTGCGCAGCACCTTGAACGTGCTATCAGGGGAAATGGCAGCGAATCGGGAGCCGTTGCAAGCCACGGAAGATACGAAGGCGACGCAACAGGACCCGGACTATCTATGGGGCCTGGAGCGAGCACCGTCGAGTGCTGCATTACAGACCCGAATAGTATTCGATAACCAGTTTGCGGAACGGCTTGAGGACTGCTCGGATCGGGGTCGGGGCCCTCTGCGGGATCCTCGGCTGTCGAAGGGCAGTGGCCTGTTCTGGGCACAGTAGAATCTTCCTTTGGTGCCCGACGATGAGCTTTTGCTGCGGCAGTGGGAATCGAGACGTCCTCCCCGCCGTCGAAACGCGCATGCCCAGAGTCTCATCCACCTCGTCGAAAGCGGCGACAATGCTGACGAAGACGAGGTGCAACTGTACGAAGTCGAACGGTCGCCTGAAACCAGGCGACGAGTGAAAGCCCAACAATCCTATGCCGGCCAGTACCTGCGCCGCCTCAGGCGCCTGGCCGCGCGCTTTCGAGATCCCTAAAGAGAACCCCTAGTTTACGCCTGCCGTTGGGGCTGGACGCTGGCCTCCTCGAGATAGAGAACGAAGACGAGCTCCGTGGGGCCGCGGTCCGAGCGGTATGGGCTACAGCCGACTTGAACGAAGCCGTAGCCGGGACAGACGACGCATACCTGCGGCTCCAGCTGCTGTCGTACCGGCTGGTGCGCCCGAACGAGGTCAGCCTGGACGGGCTTTTTTTGCTGCGCTCCCCCAATATCTGGTGGACGACGCTAGGCCCCGTCCATCCCGATGACCTGACAGCCGTGCGGCTTCGGTGCCGGGCATCGGGCACTGCTTTGCAAGTCAACTCGGTGGACAAGTTCCCCAAGATGGTCGACTACGTGGTCCCGTCCGGCGTTCGGATCGGGGACGGGAGCAGGGTCCGGCTGGGCGAACACGTGGCCGCCGGCACCACGGTCATGCACGAAGGTTTCGTCAACTTCAATGCCGGCACGCTCGGAGCGGTGAGGGTCGAGGGCCGGATCATCCAGGGTGTCGTGGTCGACGACGGCAGCGACATCGGAGGCGGGGCTTCCACTATGGGGACCCTCTCGGGCGGCGGTAGGGAGAAGGTGTCCATCGGCCAACGCTGCCTGCTTGGCGCTAACGCCGGCCTAGACATCGCTTTCGGCGACGACTCCCATAGTCGAAGCTGGCCTTTACCTTACTGGCGGTACCCTCGTTTGTCTGCCCAGTGGCAGCACCGCCAAAGCCCGGGCATTCTTTTGACGAGCGTCGAGCTCTCGTCTGTTGGGGCCAGCAAATCGAAATCGATGCCGATTATACGTGCGGGTAAGTGAATTCCCTTCACAATGCGATCGCTGCACTTTGATAGTCTGATCTGTCGTTAAGCGTGACCAAGACGCGTGGCCCTCAACCTTTCCAGAGCACGGCACCTTTACCGTGCTCACCGACCTCCACAATGCCGGGGACCTGGGTGTACCCATTGGCACCGTCGGTATCGACATACATACGCCCGTCGGCCAGGACTGCGATCCCATTGGGCAGGAAGCCTCTCCAGTCCCTAGTGACCCCGTTGGTGGTGAAGTTGACCACCGCGCGGCACGGCGGAGCTTGTTATCTGGTCGAGCGACGTGCCGTCGAGGCCGAGCACTTGGCCGTCAGGGGCAGTGACGATCCCGCCGGAGGAATGCGGGAAAAAGCCGGTCCCGGGCCGCTCGCCGATGACAGCGTGGATGACCCCGTGGCTGTCGATCACCAATAGGGCTTTGGTGTTTATCCCGAAGATGAACAGGTCACCGGCTTGGTCAAAAGCGAGGCCAGCTGGACCGTCTGGGGAGGCTTTGGTCGCCGGCATGCCCATGTTATAGACGCCGGCGTAGTGCAAGTGCGGGTCGCCAGCAACGACCGCCAGCCTCTTGGCCGGGCCGAGGCGGAGGACGTCGTTGTCGCCGGTATCGGCTATATAGAGTTGGCCGTCGGGGCCAAAGGCCACGTCTGAGGGCGACGAAAGGTGGGCTTGCAGTCCCCGCTCGCCATCAGTAGCGGGCCCGCTCCAGCGCCCCGGCGCTCCCACTACTGTGGTGATGGACCCATTGAGCCCCACCCGCCGGACCCGGTTGTTGCCCGAATCGGCGAAGTAGAGCGCTCCGCCGGGCCCAACGCCATACCGCCTGGGTCATTGATCTCCGCCTTAACCGCCGGGCCACCGTCGCCCCAAAAGCCGTGTTTGCCATTGCCAGCCACGACGACGAAGTGGCCATTGCCGAGGCGCTCAAGGATCTGGTCACGCGTGTCGTCGGCCACGAACAGGTTGCCGTTGGGGCCTATGGCCAACGCACCGGGTGCCTTGGGTTCGACATAGCTACGGGCGTAAGGGACCGAAAGCGACCGGTTGACATAACCGGCGGCAGCAGGCCTGGCCCCACCGAGGCGCTTGATGACGAAGCCGCCAGCAATGCCGGCCAGGACAAGTGCCACGACCATAAAAAGGCTGGCGACGATACTACGGCGATGCCTGTGCCTGCGCCGGGCCTCTTGGATGAGCGCCTCTTCCACCCGGCTCTCTTTCGCTGCCACCTGGGACGAGCCAACCGCCGTCACCCTCTCGGACGGGCCATGAGAGGGGCCTCGGGCCGGGTGGGCCACCTCGCTCGTGGGTGGGAGGGGCGCTGGGACAGGCCTCATCTCAACCTTCTAGGGGAGGCTCTCAATCATGCTGATGAGCTCCTCGCGCCGGTAACCTTCGCGGCGCCCAACCCGGAGGAGTTCCTGGGCTTTGGCCACGACGACGCTCTTCCTGGGTGCGCCCCCGGCCACCGTTATCCCCCGACCGCGGCGAAACTCGAGCAGCCCTTCGTCCCGGAGCAACCTCAGCGCTCGCAGCACGGTGTTTGGGTTTACCCCGAGTACGGCAGCGAGGTCGCGTGCGGGCGGGAGGCGTTCGCCGGGCTGGGCCTCGCCGTCGGCGATCGCTCGGCGGATGTCGGCGGCCACTTGGTCGTGCAGCAGGGCCGGGTCGGCTCGGTCCACCTTGACGCTCCACATAGTGCTATTTACAATAGCATCAATGCTACGTCTTGTCAGGGTTGCTCCACTGGCGATCAACCCCGGTCTTGTCGCCGGTGGTGTCATCGACCGGGCTCGGTGGCGCCAACGGCGCCGCAGACTCGCTGTCGCCGCTGTCCTTTTCATTGTCGGGGTAGTGGCGCTGGCCCATGTCGGTTCAACTCACGGTTACCATTTGCCTGACCGCCGTCAGGCGGTTAATCCGGCTGGCACAGCGGTGGCGTCGTCGCTTGTGCTCGTTACGGGTGCCGACGTCGGCTGCATCTTCCTCAGGCCGATGGAGTCACCGCCGTGCCGACCATTGGGGCTGACCGTCTCGTTGAAACGGCCCGCCGTGAGCATGGCCGCGTGGCTGTCAGGCCGACGGATAAGCCTTGGCCGACCGGACCCGTTCGCACTGCCCAGCAAGCGGACGAACGTCTTCGAAGGGAAGTTCAAAACCGCCCAGCTTCCAAGGGTATTGGCCCCCGGCGTGAACCTGTCGAAGCTTGCCACCTACATGGTCGCGCCCGCCCTGGTGGTGGAATTGCAGGTCGACTATGGCCCTGGACAGGTGCTAATCACCAGCGCCCAAGCGGCTCTACAGAGCGACTGGTGTGGGTGATGGGGCAGCAGCTCGGAACTTTGATGAACCCCTAGCCTTCTGCGCTGCTCCTAGGGGAGGCCTCCCCAAACGTTTAGCTCGGTGCTGACCTCTCCGGCCCGTCGGCGGGGCTTAAAGTCCGTATTGCAGCACAAGGGGGTTGTTGTCTGTCTAATTTCACGCGTGGTCCCAGTGATAATCGCCGGTACCGCTGGCCTAGGAGTTGGCCTGGGGACCGGGCTCCTGTCCGCCTCTCACGGCTCGGTAGCCACGCCGGGTGGTACCGCCACCACCCGCGTCGCCTCGTCGGTTCAGTGGGCCGCCGAGGGCGGCCAGCTCGTACGCGAAACGCACGGCAACTGGGCCTACGAGTCAATACCCATCGACATAACCGGGAACGGCACGAACTTGTTCGACTTTGGACCCGTCCACGCCAGTTTCGACTACCCCTCGGCCCGGGGGGCATAGCGTTTGACTGGCCTTCAGATTCGCACTTCAGCATGTTGCCAGCCGGTACGCCAACGCGTACCGTGGCCCTGCGGGGCAAACGGTATTTCCAAGTCGGTTTCACCGTGTCCGGCTTTTCGAGCCCTTATAGCGGTTATCGGGCCTGGATCTATTGAGCATGCCCCGGTGAGCTACCTCCCCCGGACCAGCCGCCGTCGGCCCGTGGCCCGTGCCAGATGGCTAGTGGTGCTCGCCCTGGTGATCGCGGCCCTGGTGGCATTTTGCGGGCACCCTGGTAGGCAAGGCGCTGAGCGCCACGCGGCCCCGAGCCCCGGCTCGCACGGCCGAGCACCGACGTGGGCTTTTCATTACGTCCACTTTGTCACACGGCTGGGCCACGGCAGACAAAGACCAGAGCGGGTTTACCTACCTGTTCACGAGCGATGACGGGGGCCGGCGCTGGCACGACGTGACCCCACCCGTCGTGGTGGTCGCCGACAAGGCCTACCTCTACGACTCGTCCCACAACCGGGGCTTCCAGAACACCCCGAGCGGGCGGATCGAGGAGGCGGCCACCCTACAAGCCCTGACGCCGTTCGTCTTGAACAGCCGCGACGCTTGGTTGCCGGTCTTGCGCTCGTACGGGCCCGGCGACCAGTCTTCCGAGATTTACCTGTTCATGACCTCCGACGCCGGCCGGAGGTGGGCGCAGCGGGGGCGGTTCCCGGGGGCAGACGTGCTCGGCATTTTTTTCCTAAGCCCTTCTAGCGGTTTCATCGAGACGGACGAAGGTGCGGCGTCGGACGAGGACCCGGTGCAAATCTACGCCACCTCCGATGGGGGCAAGCACTGGCAGGAGGTCTCGGCCTCGCCCCCGTTCAACGGCCCGGGCGGCAGCCCAGGTGCCATGAGCGACGATTGCGACAAGAACGGCGTATCTTTTGCCAGCGCCCGCGTCGGCTTCGCCACTGTGTACTGCGACGCCGGGTGGGCGTACCTCAACCGTACGAGCGACGGCGGCCGCAAGTGGGATGTCATCTTCATCCCACCTGCTGGAGGCGATGATGGCGCCGTCACTTACCCCCCGGTGTTCTCGTCCCCAGAGGCCGGCAGCATGGTCGTGGAGGTAGTCCCCGTCGTCCTCGTCGCCACCACCACCGACGCCGGCCGCCACTGGGAGCTCAGGCACCTCCCCCCGCCGGCGGAGCGGCTGCTGTCGGCCGACGACACATGCCTACCTGGTTGCGTGGACCTCGTCTCGGCCCGGACCTGGCTGGTCGGGGCGGGCCACGAACTGTACACGACCACCGACGCCGGGCGCTCCTGGAGGGCGTCGCCGTCGTCCATGGCCCTTACCAACCGGCAGCCCGGTGGCTACCAGCAGCCCGATTTCCGCAACAGCCTGCAGCTCGACTTCCTGGGCCCGAGGGTGGGCTGGGCATACGGGGGCGAATGGTGGGACGCTACGGACCACCTATGGCGTACGACCGACGGCGGGCGGCACTGGTCGAAATATTCCCTGGGCCAGGCTCGTTGAGCCACTTCGGGCCGACGTCCTCGTGGGGTCGAACTCGCCGCTGCTGGTGGCGGGTCTGTGGCGTTCTCCTGGGGAGTACCTCCCTAATTGGCCCTTGACGCTAGATGGAGCGGCGGGGCACGGCGACGACCGACGATTGGGTGTCGTACCGGTCGTTCAACGTGCCGGAGCGGACAGCCCATGGTAGCTGGGACCCCTGCCCAGTCCCGGTGGGCCGGTAGCGGCACCCTCGGGTGTACCTACACATTTACCAAGAGGTCCGGCATAGCTTGCGTGCTGAGGGGGTACCCACGGTGCCCTTCCGTTTACGGCGACTTCTCAAGTTGACCTTGGCCAACAAGCGAGTGCGGGTGCTCATAGGCACTGTGGCCGCCAGTACGTGTGTGGTTGCCGACGCCTCGCAGGCCGCCCTCGCGGCCACCGGTGCCGGGGCGCCCGCTGTAGCCGCGAAGCTTACGCGGTGCCGTGATAGCCAGCTGGCAGTCACCGCAACCGAGCTACCAGGGGCGGCCGTGTCAGGTGGGGTGTTGGTCCGCTACCGCAACTTCAGCCCGTAGGCTTGCACGCTTTCGGGCTACCCCAACGTTGTCGGGCTAGTCCGCACCACGGGGCCCACCCAAGCGGCGACAGACGTGGTCAGCGTGGCGTTGGGAGGCTGGCAGCCATATGCCCTCGGGGTGCAGAGGCCCCTGCCAACGGTTGTGTTGAGTGGCAGAGGGGGCATGGCCTCCTCCGTTGTGGAGTACGTATCTACGGGCTCCGCCGACTCTTTGTGCCCCAGCAAACGGTATCCTTTCGGGTTTCGGTACCTTTGGCTGAACGTGCCTGGCGGCACACGACCATTTGCTTTGACTGTGTCGTCGATGGCGATGATTGTCTGCTCACCCTTTGTCACGAGCCCGATCGTTCCTGGCGCCACCGGTAGCGCGCTGCAAGCTTCTCACTAATTTAGATTTTAATTGCCCCTTTTGACGGAAGCCGGACCCCAGGGGTTGACGTCGGCCTCGGGTTAGCCGCCTGTTTGGGAGTTGAGAAAGCCAGTGACCAGGCCCCGGATCCGTGGGGGCTCCGCGAATTCGGCTTTGCTAAGGGCTTGGAGTCTACCGGCGGCTGCCTCCGCCCACCCCACCCTCTCCTCCGCGACGCGGACCGGATGCCCGCTGCCGCCGCGGCGCGCAATCGCAAGAACCTCTGTACCGGCGCTAGCAGGAGAACGACATGCTCAAAATGTCGCCGCCGCCATCGCACCGACGAGGGCGCGGGCGCTACGCCCCGAACCGTCAGTCGGACAGGGCCCCTTTTGCCACGCTCGCGCCTACCAGTAGGGCGATGGCGTCCGAAAGTAATGCATCGTGCCGGGCCGAGGCCACGATCACTGATCGCGATGGCCAATTTCTGAACAACTGCACGGAGTTCGCGCTCTTGTCATAGCGTTGACAGGCATTGGCGTCGACCGGGGACTTACCGGGGAGCGGTCAACGCCGCTCCCTTTTTCGACCAGTGACCCTCGTTCCACCCGGTGTTAGGGAGCTACTGACTACCTCGTCGGCCGAGGGCCGGCCCGCTCAAGTGGGACAGCGCAGCCCACCAAAACCCAGCCGAGTGGTCCATTTCATGGCTGAGGTCTTTACGGTGATCTGGACGCAGGTAGGCCCGCTCGCGATGATCCCGCCGGCGTAACCAGACGGGTAACCCTGGCACAGCTCGAACTTGTACGTGGCTTCGGCTCCGGTCAGGCGGTAGGTGTGAGCGTTCAGGCCGGCACGTGCGACCGCTCCGTAAGCGAGACCGGCTCGCCCGCCAGCAAGAGCGTCGACGTGGACCTCCAGGCTGCCGGGCGGACGCAACTGGGAGATCACAAGGAACGCTTTGTCGGCGTAAAGGTCGTGACCGACGCTTTCGAGCTGCCGATCGACCCCGAGCCCAAGGAAGGTCGCAGGACCGAGCACGACATTGTTGGGGCTCGGCTTTCCGGCCACGCCTTCTCTCTCGCACGCAACTGTCGTCCCAGTAGACGTGCTGGCCGAGCGGGGACCTGGGCCGCTGGCGGCCGAGACGGGATCACTCCCGGGACCGACGAGGGCAGCTACTCCAATCGCGACGGCGATGAGAACAGCTCCCACCAACGCAATGAAGGGCCGCACAACACCAATTATCGCAAACATACGCACCCCGAGGCTCTTGCCGGCCTGAAGACCTTGAAGGGCAGGGAGCCCGGCAGCTCGTCCAGGGAGGGTCTGGGCTCCCAGAGCAGAGGAGCCTTCCTTGAGCGGCACAGCTGGGCGATTCGCGAAAACGCCGCCAGGTTCGCCAACGGCGCCGTGCCCGCGTAAATAGGACCGCTCGGCCCTACTGGGACCCCATCGCCAGAAGAAAGCTGGGCTGCTGCGGCTGGCCCCATCTGGCAACCGAAGTGCTGTCCAATGCTCGTCTGGGAGCGTCTCTTTTGCTTCACGCGCCTTTGTTTTGCGGTGAAGACGTGCGCGGCGACGATAACACGCCCCTGGGTACCCGACGCCACGGCGCACGCCTTACATCCCGCACCCCCCTCACGCGCCCACATGCGGTTTTTTCGTCCGCTCTTACCCCGGCCAGCGCGCAGCTGTAACCGGGGAGGCTGGACTGCCATCAAAGCGGGACGGCCAAGGCCCCCGCCGTAATTGCCGCCAGGGCAGCGATTATCTCGAGCCATCGCGAGGTCGCACCGCCGCCCGTCCCGGTCGCCATGGCGACGCCAGTGGCGGCGGCGACAAGGGGCAAGCTCGCCACCAGCAGGCGGGCCTCCCCACTAAGCGAGGCCTCCCGGGCCGGCCCTTCAGCGTGGTGCACGGCCAAGAGGTAACAGATGACAAACAAAGCCAGGCTTCCGGTGTGCCACGGACGGCTCTGGTGCAAAGTCTCCAGCGCCACTACAGCAATTACGGCCACTGACTCCGGCCCGGCCCACTGCCGCCGGGACCGGGCTGTGCCTAGCAGCCTCGGCCACACGGCCCAACGCGAGGCCCCCTCTGTTGTCGAAGGGCCAAGCGCCAGGAGCCGCAGCACGCCGGCGAGTACGCACCCGCCGGCCACAACGGCCAGCACCCACCCGGCCGTACCGGTGCCCTCAAGCGGCAGAGCGGCCCATATGGTGCTGGTGGCACCGAGGAGCGCTGTGGCGGCGACGCGCCTCAACCCCGGCGGCCTACGGCCTGGCGGGTATGACGTCGCCCCGGCAAGGCCAGCGGCCCTTCGCCGTCCCAGGCCACCACCGGGGCCCCCAGCTCGCCCAAGGAGAAGATAAGGGCCTGGCGCTCCATGTGCCAGACGCGCCGGGCCAGCCGGTCCAACTTGGATCCCCTCCCACCGAGCTCCACATTGAGCACGTCGACCACGACCACGGGGAAGCCCCGCTGGCGCAAGTCCCGCAACACCTCCACGAACTCGGCGTCGAGCAGCGGGCTGAAAGCGATGACGGAGGCACCGGGGGGCAGCGCGGCGCGCGGCACCCGGGTGATCCCCTCATCGGGCGACCAGCCGGGGACGACGTCCAACGTGGCCTCCATCAAGGCGGCGAACTGCCTGTTGCCCATGCCCGGGGCCAACCACCGGAGGCGTTCCCCGAAGCACACGAGGCCCACCCGGTCCCGGGCCTCCAGGTAGGTGCGGGCCACGCCGAGGGCGCCCCGCAAGGAGAGGTCGAGCGACGTCGAACCGGCTCGGCCTACGTCAGAGGTGCCGTCGACCACGAGCACGACGTCCTGTGAACGCTCGGCCGCGAAGGTGTTGACCTGGAGGCGGCCTCGTCGGGTGGTGGCGGCCCAGTTGATGCTGCGTTGACGGTCGCCGGCGGCGTACTGGCGCACCCCGGCAAACTCGGCGCCTTCGCCCGGGGAGCGAGCGGGGTGGTCGCCTGACCTGGCCGTCAGGCGTCCCAGAGCCAGGGCGTCACGGTGCTGGGCCGGCCGCGGGTAACAGGCCACTTGAGGCAGGAGGACCGAGCTGTGGCACTCGAACAACCCGTAGCGGTCCCACATGACCACCTCCACGGACCCTGGTGCCCGCGCCGGCCGCAGTGGTCGACCTGAAGGACGAGCCCTGCGTTGTCCCGCCCGGCCCGGCCCTGACCATCTGAACGCCGTCCGATGGGTTCCCAAGCACTTCGCAGCCGTGGCCGTCCTGGCCCTCGATTTCAACATCGACGGCTACTTGCTCGCCTTCGTAGACCCGGGTGGCGCTCAGCCGGAGGGTCACCCGGACACGTCGCGGGCCTGGGGGCCGCCACGCGCCCAGGAGGACCAGGGCGGGGGCGGCAAAGCCGACAAGCTCGGCCCGCCGGGTCACCACGGCCAGGCCGAGGCCGACGAGGGCCAAGTAGAACAGGCGCCGGGCATGAGCCGACACGCCCCAGTCGAGCTGCACCTCGGTGGGGGTGGTTGCCACCCCCACCAGTGGCGCCCGGGGCGGCGAGCTAGCCGGCAAGGCCGGTCCGGGCCCCGGGCCGTGCCGCGCCCGTCGTGGGGTCGGTGCGAGGGGTCGGCACGGTGGCCAGCACGCCGGCGACGATGTCATCAGAACTGACCTGGCGCACCCACAGTTCGGGGCGGAGCACCACCCGGTGAGCGAGCGTGGCCACGGCGATCTGTTTGACGTCGTCGGGGACCACGTAGTCGCGCAAGTGCACCAGCGCCTCCCCCGGGCCAGCTGCACCAGGGACAGGCTGCCCCGGGGGCTGGCCCCGACCTGGATCTGGGGATGGTCCCTGGTCGCCCTGACGATAGCCACGGCGTAGTCGAGCAGGTCGGGGGACACCTCGACCTGCTCGAGCGATTCCCGCATGGCCAGCAGCTCGGAGGCATCGATGACCGTGGAGAGCTCGACATGGTCCTGGCCCCGCTCCAGCCGGCGTTGCACCATGGCCACCTCGTCGCTGGCCGCCAAGTAACCGAGGCGCAACCTCATGACGAAGCGGTCGAGCTGGGCCTCGGGCAGCTCGTAGGTCCCCTCGTACTCGATCGGGTTGTCGGTGGCCAGGACGACAAAAGGCTGCGGCAGCCGCCTCGTCTCGCCGTCGGCGCTCACCTGGCCCTCGCCCATGGCTTCCAATAGGGCGGCCTGGGTCTTGGGCGGGGTGCGGTTTATCTCGTCCGCCAGCAGCAGGTTGGTGAAAACGGGGCCGGGCCGGAACACCATCTCGCCCGAGCGCTGGTCGTAGAAGGGCGCCCCGACCACGTCGGAGGGCAGCATGTCCGGCGTGAACTGGATACGGGCGAAATCGAGCCCCAGGACCTTGGCGAACGAGCGAGCGATGAGCGTCTTGCCCAGGCCCGGCAGGTCCTCCAGGAGGATGTGGCCGCCAGCCAGGATGCCGATGAGGACGAGTTCGAGGCTCCGCCGGCGTCCCACCACCGCCCGCTCAACCTCGTCCAGGACCCTGGTGCAGAGCTGCGCGGTCTCGTTCGGGGTAAGCGTCCTCGAGGTCATAGTTGCTCCAGTCTTCGCACCAGCCGGGCCAGCGTCCGGGGCGGGATGCCGGCCGCGTTGCGCTCAGGGTTCGGGCGGGCCGGGTCGACCCAGGGCCACAGGTCCCGGTCCCTGCGCCTGGCGCACAGAACCCGGCGGGCGGCTTCGGGGTCGGCGTACAGGTTGACGCCGTGGCGTTCGGAGAGCCGGGCGGCCAGGAGGTGCTCCAGGTGGGGGCGGAGGCCGAACTGGTAGGCGAAGGCCGAAGCCGTCCCTTGCTTGAGGTCGACTTGTAGGCGCCAGTAGCCCCTTACCCACGTGGCGTGTTCTCGACCCTGCTCAGGTGCACCCAGCCATGCCGGTCGCCGCGAGGCCCGAGGTAGGAGCAGGACCAAGACGGCCAGGGCTAGGACCGAAAAGCAGACCACGACGACAACGACGCCCGAGAGGCCCCCAAGGACGAAGGCGGCGGCGCTGCAACCGGCCAGGGCCACGCCCGCTGCGGCGAGCTCGGGCCAGGCGCCAGCCCAAGGGCCGGCCTGGTCCTCCTCCAAGGACTGGCCGTGTTGCCCGTGGGGGGCGGTGAGGCGGGTCACGGCCCGGCGCCGGCGGCCGGCGCCTGGGCGCGGCTCAGCTCTGCGGCCAGGTCGGAAAGGGCGCTCTCGGCCTCGGCCCGGCGGCCCTCGTCGAGGGGGTGGCTGGAGAACCGGGCCTCGTAGAACAGCGCCGTCAGGCGCCTGGCCGCCCCGGCGCTCACTAATAGGGTGCTGGCCGCCCGGGCCAGGAGCTCGTCGGGCGTCTCGGCGCTCGAGCGGGTGGTGCCCGCCTGGGCCAGGCTGTCCTCCATCGCAACGTAACAGGCGATGATGGCCGCCCGGGCATCGTCCAGGCCGAGCAAGGCCCGGCGGCCACCTTCGAGCGCCGCCTCCAGCTCCTCGCCGTACTCCTCGGCCACAACGGAGAGCTCGGGAGGAGGAGGCCGGCGGCCCCGGCGCATGACTGATAGTGCCAGCACCACAATTGCGGCCAGCAGGGCCCCTGCGGCCAGCCCGTAAAGGACAGACACGGGGAAGTGGAACGAGCCTGCTGGGCCAGGCGGAGGGCCAGGTTTGGGGTAGACGATGAAGCATTTGGGCCCCGGGCAGACTGGAGCCGTCCGGGCCAGGGGGATACCCGGGACCAGTACCACGCTGGTGGCGGCCAGGGCCAACGCCCCGCTGACCAGTAAGCACACCAGGACCTTGCGCAATGTCTGCGCCACCCGCTGGCCGGGGTGGGCGTTGCGGCCACGGGCCACCAGGGCCAGGACCAGTGCTACGGCCATTACCTCCAGGACGCCCGCCACCGCGGCGTCCCGGAGCTTGGAGCGGGTAGCCCAGATGGGTGTGGCGAAATGACCGTGCACCCCGAGCACGACCAGGAGGACCAGCAGTGATATCAGCGCCAGCCGGGCAGAGACCGCAAACCACGTTGGCGAGGCGGGCCTCGTCGCGAAAGAATCCCTGGGCTTCACCAACTGGGGGCCTCCCACCTTGCGGCAGCAAGGCCTTCACGCCTTGCTGGCCCCTTCCTTCAGGCCCACCGGTCCGAGCGTGGGCAAGTTCTGTTCTTAATTAGGGCTGGACGACGCCCCCCTGTTTAGATTGTCTAGTTGCAGGCGGCCCGGGGGTACCGCCAGCGTTTTCAGTCTTCGGGCAGTTAATTCGGAGCCTCCTCGAGTAGTTGGTGACTTGCCCGCGTGCGCCGAGGGGCGAGAACGCAGCGTGGACTGGCCGGAAACGAGTAGGAACGCTGGCTCCAGCATGGTTGGGGCGAACGCCCTGCTGACCGCGCCTTCCCCCGGCACCCCGGTAGGCGAGGGGCCCGCACCCAGGCGCCGCCATGGGCGCGCGCGCGTGCCGACTCGTACTGGAGACACCAGCTAGGTCCGCAATTCCGAAGGTCTCGCGCGCTCTAAGTGGAGGTCCGACCCGTCGAAAGCAAGCACGTAAGTTCCGCAGGCTTTGGCCAGCGTCTCCGACCTCGGCCGACAGGTTCCGTACCACCTCTCCTCTAACTGGCCCCACGCCAGCGGAACGTACTAGGCCGGTTGGGAATGAACTGTCAAAAAGCGGCTCGCTCTGCGAAAAAACTGTGAACATTAGGAGGGTTCCGAGTTTCATGGTCTGACTGCGACCGCTATTCCGACAAGTTGCGCGGCCTGCCGCGTCGGGCTCGACCACCCCTTGGCCTGGGACTCCGACCCGGTCAACCCCGCCCCCGCCTCGTGGCTGAAGTTCTATGAGCGTAGTGACATGCGTTAGGAAGGCCGAGTACTACCCTCCCGACGAGGGGACCAGAACGCCTCATATGTGCGGACGAAAACTACTGGAGCTGCAAGACAATCCCGACCAGAATTAGACGGTTCTTGTAACCGCTCTGGCGCGAATTTACTTGCAGGATGAGGGCCACAGAATTCTCCCGCACGTCATCCGACAGAGACAACTACGACAGGGTCGTCCCCCCACCACCAGCCAAGATCGGGCTCCTATCCAGTTGTCGTCGAGAGCGTGAAGCCAGAGCCCTGCGTCTTCCCATGGGGAGCGCAGCCAGCTGGGCAAAGCTGTGCAGTCGGCGTGCCAGCGGGAGGTGTCGTCGTCCGGCGTGCTCGCCGAGTCGGCGAGATCGGTCAACTTGAGTGAGCTAATGATCTCCTCGGCTGTGACGCGTCCCTGCCAGGACCTACTACGACTTCCATCTTTGGGTATTGGATTTGGAGCGTGGCCAACGTGTCAGTCGCTGTGTAGCGGTAGCGGATGCAACACCGGTCTAAAAGCCACAAAACCGAGGGGCTTGCTGAGCGCTTCCTGAGGCATGGAAGGCGGGGAAAGGAACCAAAGCCCGTCGACGGAGGAGCTGAACACTTTGTCGCAGTGGCAGCGGCCAACCAGCAGGTTATTTCGTTCCGGGCCGGCCGTACGCAGCTGCTCTGGGAGCAGAAGAATCCCACCGCAAGACACACTCGTTAGATCGCGCGCCACTTTCTTCCATGAACTGCCCGCGGCGACGGACGGTCGGGGTTCCGCAGCAATCGCCAAACCCGTCAGGACTGCGTCGATGTCGGCTGCTGAGAAGCGGCGGGCCTAACGTTCGTCACCCAGACGGAAGCCATCGTGCCGTTCTTCGTCGGGTACCCGGCCATGATTGCATACCCATTTCAACTGACGTCAATGTGCACGGAGCGCATCCAGGCAGGTGGCAGGGGGGCCGGCGCGACAGGGCGGCCCCGTGGTTGGGAACGGCCACCCGGCCGAGCAGCCCCACCACCACGTTGCGCCGGGCACGGGAGCTGGCGGCCACGGCGTCCAGCCGTCGGTCAACACCACGACGACCGATGGACGAGGCCTAGGGCCACGCTTGGGCTATCCCCTCGCCCATGTCGGTGCCGCCACCCCCCAGCCAGCTCCACCTGGGACGCGCGGCTCACACGGCGTACCGCCTGCACCTCCGCGTCGCACGACAGCACCCGCACCTGCGTGCCCCGCAAGCCGAGCTCCTGCAAAAGGACTCCACTTCGGCCAACGCCTGCCCCAGCTGCACCGAAGACATAGACCCGGAGGTGTCGCAAACGATCGCCACCTCTGGTACCGGGCGCTCCAGGACCGGGAGGACGACTTCGGCGGCGCCTCGGCCCGCCGCGACGGTCTTCGATAGCTGTAGTCGACCATCCCGGACACGCGCGCCACGCCCGGCGCACCTCCGCGGCCAGGGCCCGTCGCCAGTCGACCTTGGACGGCAGTACCTGCTCGGCCCAGCGTAACCAGCCGGCGCCGGCACGGTGCCAGGCTCCAGGCCTTCAGCATGTTGTAGTTCGTAAGCGACGGCAAGCCGCAGCCATGGAGCCTGGCGGTTACTCGTGCCCCCGCAGTTGCTGTGCCTCTGGCCGTCGCAGGTCGCGTCGCACGCTGCCGACGTCCCACAGCCTGGGAACGCCGTCGCACCCAGAGCCGCAGTCCCATTGGCGGGCACCGGGCGGACGGCTCCGTAGTAGACCTCGGCCAATTGGCCTGTGGCCTGGCCAAGGTCCTGCGGCAGCTCGGGGCGCGCGCGGCACCACACCCCCTATCACCGAGTCGTCGTTCACCTCGGCGTCGGCCGCCCGGTTCCATTCCATGGGGCGCCCATCTCGGCCGGGGACGCCCTGAGGCATGGGCCCGGTCGGCGTGGTCCCGCAAGAGGTGCGAGACCAGGTGGACCAAAAGCCGGCCGAGCTCCTGGGCCCCCATGCCGTCGAAGACGACGGGGTCGGCCAGTACCCGCCAGCGCCGGTCCACGGCGATCGTGCCCGAACCAGGTGTAGGCAAGACGGGGGCGGCGAACATCGCACTCGCCAGGTAGGGGTAGCCGCGAGGCGGCAAAGAGCCGCGCCGGCCGCCACCTTGGCGCGATCGAGCACCGTCTTCCTCAGGCATTGGCAAGGCCGTGGCCTTAGTCGAGCAGCAACCCGGCGTCGCGCAGCAGAGGCATGAACACGCTCGATCTCGGGCGGCACGGGTGCGCCCGGCGGGCGGCAACGCACCAGGGCGCGCGAAGCAGCCGCGGCGATGTCCAGCGCCGTCACTGCCGCCCGGCCGAACACGACCCACCCCTGCGACCAACGCTCGTTCGTCGGCTCCGCAGCGACGGCGGCGGCCACTGAGGAGAGCGCTGCGAAGGCCCGGTCCCCTCGCTCAGGCAACACGAAAGAGCTCGGGTCAGCCAGTACCTCTTCCGGGTCAGGCAGGTCGGCCTCTGCCAGCCAGGTGAGCAGTTCGATTCCGGGGCCCTGGCCGACCGCCCCCCTGACGACCAGTGAGGTAACGACCATCGTCGCTCCCGGCAGCCTCGGCGGCGGCCAGGAACAGGGCGGCCATGTCCCAGCTTCGGGGGCTCGGCCAGGCCCGGCCGGCGCTGGCGGCGTCTTCGGGCACGGCCAGTGCCAGCGTCGGCCTACCCGAAGAACCCCCTACCCAGCTGCGGGTGGCCTGGGCCCAGCGCTGCCAGCCCTCAGCCAGAACGGGGGCGGCCGGCGCGGCCACCCGCCCGAGAAACCTTCGGCCACGGCCCTGCCGTCGACGACCCAGTCGAGGTGGCAAAAACGGTTGGCCAGTTGAGCGGAAAGGTCCCAACCCGAAGCCGCCTGCTCGGGCGGGTTGGCGGCCGCTACCACGACCACATCTGGTGGGAGGACCAGGTCGCCAACAGTCCGTTCCAACACGACACGCAGTAAGGCGGCTTGGACGGCCGGAGGGGCGGTCGATATTTCATCGAAGAAGACGAGCCCCGCGCCCAGCCTGGGCGAGCCGCCGTGCCCAGGAAGGCGGGGCGAACTCGACCTGGGCCGTGCCGCCACCGCCGTGGGCCACGACGGGCAGGCCAGCAAAGTCTGAGGGTTCTCGTATCGAGGCAATCACGGTCTCGCAGGGCAAGCGGCGCGTCTCGTGCCAGCCAGCGCACTACCGTTGTCTTGCCTGTGCCCGGCGCGCCCCACAGCAGTACCGGCACGTTGGCCGCGACGGCCAGGGCGAGCGCTTCGACGACGGCGGCGTGATCTTCCATCTGGGCCACCTGTAGTGTTGCTGCCCGGCCAAGTGTAAGGCTGGGAGGATCGCTCGCCGTGCCCACCCCGAGACCTACTTGCGCCTGGCCTGCGAGAGCCTTGTTGGCCGGGGACCCTCGGACCAATGCCTTCGCGGCCGAGGAAGTCTCTGCCGTGGCACGCGCCCTCATCGCGGCCGGGTCTTTGGACGAGGGCACGGCCCGCTCGGTGTTCGACGAGTACACCGTGGCTGTATCCGTCCGCCAGGCTGGACCGCCGCCAGGGCGTTGGGCTAACAGACGTCCGCCGAGTGGCAACAAGGTCGACCTGTCGGCCTCACGGGCAGTTACGGGCCGATTTCGCGTCGGTGACGAGAAGGCCGGTTTGCTGTTGAAGCGGCTCGTTTTCACCGATGAGAGCGCCCACATCGAGCTGTCCGGCACGGTCGGCGACCGGGTCGGCAATGCCCTGGCGATCCAGGGCATTGCCCTGGATCGAACCAGATCCCGGCGATCACGGTCGTGGACGACCAGGGCACCTCCGCTTCGGCAGCCGCGCGCACGTGGAACACTTCCGATACGGGCTGGAGTGCCACCTTTATAACCGATAAGCCCCTCGCTTCCACCTCGTCTTCGCTGGCAATCGACGGGCGCCGCGTCGACCTGCCGCCCCCCGGCCGACCACCGAAGGTGCGGACCGAGGCGGTGCCGTCACCGGCCGAGCCCGTGAAGGCCATGCTTTATCGCGAGCTGATGGGTAGTTTCGGCCGGCCGGGCAGAGACATGCTGGGAAGCGCACTAGCCGCACTGGAGGCCACGGGCTCGCTGTCCGCCGACGACTCCTTGGTGACCGAAGTGGAGCAGGTCGCCGAAGCCATAGCCAACCGGCGGGCGGTCGGGGCCTTGCCCGAGCCCTGGGCGTCCTTATTTCGTCGATTCGGTAAGCACGACGGCCCGACCGGCACCCTCGCGATCGGGGCCGCTGTCAGTTCCGAGGACGGCTGGTCGGTGCGCTTTGACTATTTGGCATCGGAGGAGCCGCAGTTCGCCGTGTTTGTGGCCGCGTCGCCTGGCCGGGTCTTGCTCACCATGCCTTTCGACGCTCTAAGTACTGCTACAAATGGCCTCGAATGGCGGGCAGAGGACGACCGCGGTAACTCCTACCTAGCCATTGCTGGGAGCCACGGCGGCACGGACAATGTGGCCGACGGCGAGCTCGCCTTCCTTTCGCCACTCGACCCCAAAGCGCGCCAGCTCCGACTTCTGGCCGCAGGCCAGCGCCAGCGCGCCGTCGTCACGATATCCCTGGAAGGGCTCGGGACCCGGCAGTGATGGGCGTGGATATTAGGGCCTTCGCGCCGGCCACCGCTGTGGTGGACTGCGATGGCCATCGCCACCGTCTCCGGTGGGAGGCCGGTGAGGTACTGGCGCCTGACCACGGTGACCCCGGAGGTGAGCGTGCCCTGGCCGTCCTGGGTGGGAAAAAGCTGACCTGCATAGAGGTCCTCAATGCGTGGGCGGCGCATCGCCGCGACCCGAGGGTCTTGTCGGTGCTGACTCGCGGCCCGGGCGACCCCACATTCTCGGCCACCCAGCAACCCAACCCCGGTCCGCCTGTGCAGGCATGGGGCCGAGCCGTCAGCCCCCGCCCGATAATCGCCGGCGCTGGCTCCGGGTGGGTTGGTCACGCCCACGTACAAGGCAGGGCCGCCACCGCACCCATGAAGGCGTTGGCCATGGCCCAGGCGTGGGCGGCTCGGCGGAATAGTGGCGGGTTCTCCGCCCGGCCGTGGCGACGCTGACTCCTAGCGCAGGGACCGGCCCGGTCGAGCCCGATGGGGTGGCGGAGGGTTTGGAGGTCTTGGCCCGGTTAGGCGGCGATGTACCTATGCGACTCGTGGCTACTGTGACGGCCCAACTGTTGAACAGCCTGGATGCCAAAGACGAAGGGCCGACCGTTGCCGTACCCGCCCTCGAGGTCTCGCTCATTGCTCGGGTTACGGGCGCGGCTTTCAACTTGGTTGGGCCGCCTGCTACCAGACCTCAAGCTGGAGGTTGCCGACGAGGACTCCATGCCGTCTCTCGAAGAGGCCGGCGACGGTTCGCTGCAGGCGAGGCTGTCGCTCCGTTGGGTCGCAGACGTGTGGGGAAGAGGCCTGGCGGTTGTCGGCGGCCGCTTCGGTCTCGCGCTCGTGGAGGGCTCGTGTGCGCGTGTCGTCCTCGAAACGGTGGGCCCCGACTTTCAGGCTCCCCGCCCCATGCCCATCGAGCTCGGCTGACCATCGAGGTTGGCTGGGACCCCCCTACCATTCGGCCGTCGGTGGTGTCGAAGACAACCTTGACGCCCTCGTCGTGCACTTACGCTTCGAGAAAGAGCGCCGTAAACGCTGCGCATCAGGAGCCGACTGAATGTTCAGGTGCCGCCAGCGGGCGACAACAGCGAGGCGGAAGGACAAATGGGCTTGACCCATTTGCTCTAATGACGCTAGTCTAATTAGCGTCATGGTAGAGAAGAAACTGGCTCCCCGCACAGTTGAGGCACGCCTGCGACTGGCCGCCGTCGACCGGAACGACCCGGCCCTTTTGCACGAGCAAGTGGCAACGGAAATCCGCCGGGCAATAGCTGAAGGGGAAGCCCGCCCGGGAGAACGGATTCCCCAGGCCAAGGACCTGGCTGCGGTCCTGGGGGTCAATACCAACACGGTGCTCCGGGCGCTGCGTGCTTGTCACCGGCTTCGAGGAGACGTACAGGCGGCTCTTCACCACTGTTGACACGATGACTCTCGACCTGCGCCGGCCCGTGACGGCCACAAGCATCGAGATACCGGTCCTCCGTCCCGACCTCATTTCGCGCATGGTGCCTGTCGAACTGGCCCCTCTCGGCCGGGTCCTGCCCGAGGACGAGTTGAGCGAAGCGTGGGCTGAGGCGCAGCCTCGTGTGTTCGGTTCTCTGTTGACGCTGCTGTCTGGGGTCATGGCCGCCGGTCGGCCCCGCGTCGATAACCTGCCCCGCCTGGCTGTGCTTGGCCGGATGGCCGCCGTAGCTGACAGCATCCGGGGAACCGAGACGCTCGGCCAACTTGCCCTCCGTCAGTCCAATCTCCTCGGCGACAGCGTTTCAGACGACCCGTTCTTTGACCGGCTGCGTTCGGTCGTCACCGGCAGGTGGCAAGGGACTGCCAGCCAGCTCGACCGCCACCTTGATCCCGACGGGGACCTCGCGAGGCGCTGGGGAAAGCAGTGGCCGACCGGCAAGGGCGTTACCGCCCGGCTCAAGAGGCACCGCAACGCCTTGGAACGGCAAGGCTGGATTCTGGCCGCAGAGCACAACGGCAATAAGGGGCAGATCTGGACACTGGTCTCACCAGCCGGACCGACGGATTATCCCTCCGGCGACAACAACGGGAGGGCGCATGGCCGTGGTTGCCATTGCCACGCCTGCCCTCACCCCGTCCCCGAGTGTCTCTGTGACGACTGCCACCACCGCCAGAACACGGAAACCTTCTGACTTACCGCCGCGAATAGCAAGGAAGGCGAGTTGAAACGGGGGCGTTTTGCGACCTCCCATTCCACCAGCTTCATCTACATGGGGAGCCCTGCCGGATGTTCAGGTAGCCGCCACCGCGGCGGCCCGATCAATCACGGAGGGCAGCTCGCTGAGTGTGGACGGTCAGCGGAAGTTGCCCACTGACGGGAGCGACTGGCAAGCCCCGACGCCGCTCTCCGCGTTGGTTCGTATGTGCGACGACCCTGGCTCGAGCGACCCTTAACCGCGCTTCAGCGGATAACTGTTGGCCGGACGGCTGCAGCGGTACGCATTGGAACTACGGAACCGCGCATCCCGTTCAGGAGTTGCGCGCCACGGAAATCAGCGAGTCATCTGTCGCTAATGACACGGTACTCCGGCCACAAGTTGAGCCGGGGGAAGGAAAGCGACGGCTTGATTAACGCTGGCCCCAGCGTAAAGGTAACGAATGAATATGCCACTGACGGAATAGCTGCCTGGGTGAAACCGGCACACGTCGTAAGCCACGGGGACTATAACGGTCGCCACTTGGCCTGGCTCGAGGCGGAAACCTCCGATCGGCTGTGGTCCTCGACCGGGCAGGCCGGCTTTTACTTGGTCAGACGACTCCCGGATGTCGTCAAAGTAGACCACGCCCAGGGAGGGCCGAGCTCCTAGGACAGCCGAGCGAAAACGCAACGCGGCAGAGCCGCCGTTTCGTACTTCGAAGGCGAGCGTAAACGGCTTGCCAGAGTCCGCGAAGTACTGTTTCTGTTCGGTCTTCGTGCGCTCGCCCGACTGCCAGGCGACGAACGCGGCCGGTTGTGCCAGCGGCCGGTTGGAGTGTCGCCATATCGCTGTGCCGGTCCCGGCGAGGACAAGGCACATCACCGTGCCCGCTACAGTCCAACGGTGTCGCCTCATCACTGGACCGATTGTCGCGCACAATATGTCCCGGCGGCCGGGCCGCGCAATTGTGGCCCGAGTTTTCCTGGGAGACAATTCTCTGCTACCGGGATGGTCGCCACGCAGCAAACCGACCCATGTGAGCCGACCTTGAGGTACGGCACGCTCGTCGTCTAGTCGATATGGACGCATTCTCCTTTCAATGAGTCATGACCTGGCGTTCTGTACTGCAATCTGTCGCCGCAAAACGGTAACGGTCGGTTGTCAGGGAAAGCTCAATCCCAACCCGTCGCGACATCCTCCGGCACCGAGAAGTCCACGACCACAGGCTCATTGTGATGGACGGCAGTACCGGCCCCGGGGCGGGTGGCGGCAATGTGCCCGGGCTGCACCCTCGATGAATGGACTTTGTAGAGCGCTATGGCGATCCCGAGGCCAGACAGCTTGGCCACTCCAGTGGGGGTGAACATACCCACGACATCAGGCACCACCACCGTCCCCCGACAAGGGACCGTGGTCACTTGACGTCGCCCGCCTGCGCTCTCGATGACGGTCTCCGCGCGGCACGGTTGTGCCCACGGCGAGACCCCAAGAGGCACAAAGCCGATGCCGGCGTACTCGTGGCCCACCAGGGTCTTGTGGTCGGCCGTGAAAACCGGGGCGACCAAGCCAACCATAAGGTCGCGTTTTGGCGCGTAGCCGGTCCGCTGGCAAGACCCCTCGCAAACGGCTTGGAAACCCTTGACCTGCTGGAGGTTTATCGGCCCGGCGACTGGTTTTTTGCCCGGGCCGGTCAAAGTGACGGTGACATAGGCAACAGAACCGACCACCAACACCAGAGCCACCAGCACGGCCACGGCATGGCGAGGTTGGCGCAGCCTGCGTGCCCGCTCCCACCCGGCGCAGGCAACCAGCTCGGCGGCTGCCCGAGAAGGTGTCGCCTCCCCGGCCTGGATCAGCTCCTCGGTGAGGTCGGCGACCTCGGCCTCGTAGCGCTTGCGCCAAGGCCTTGGGTAAAGCCTGAGCGCCCAGGCAACCCGTCGCCAGTTCATGGTGCCATCCCGGCCAGGCGGGCGAGGCCCACCTTGGCCACCCGCTCGGACTGGGAAAGGCGTTGCCTGAGCAACGCTGTGCCGTTCGGGGTGATCCGGTAAGGGTGACGGCGCTCCTCGGCCGGGAGCGGCTCTATCAGCCCTGCTTCTTCGAGCTTGGCGATGACCCCGTACAGGGTCCCAGCCCCCATCGTTACGCCGGCAAAGGCTTCGATGTCCTTGATCAGGGCATAGCCGTGCTTTGGGCCTTCGGCCAAGCTCGTCAGTACCAAGATGGCCCGGTCCGAAGAGCCTCTGATGCCGTCAGTGGTCACCGCCCCTCCAGGTCGACCTAGTTCATTCCACTATACATCGCAAAGTGTACTAACGACCGTCACGGGAAGAGAAGAGCCCCGATGCCGGTAAGTACGTCCGTTGCCCGTCATTCCTCCTTGCGACAAGGACCCCAATTAGGCTTCCTGGCCCTAGCTTTCCCACCAGCCGTGCCTCAACGGGCGACCCAAAGAGTACGACGACCAGTGCCGCCCGCCGTCGTCCGTACGCCACAGGACGACTGTGTGGGCGTCCCATATCCCCTCGATGTCACCCTCGTAGGCCCAGCCCACCTTCGCGTTCAGGAAATCGAGCTGCAGGTTGGTATGGAAACCGGGTAGCTGCGAATAGGTAAGGGCCAAAGGCGAATACGACGTCCTCCACGAGCGCCCGGCGTCGGTGGTCGTGTACAGTTCGTGGCCCGCCCCGACCACCCAGGTCCGGGCCGAGACGAGGTCCAGGCAACCAGGCAGGCACAGGTCATCGGCCGGCACCCGCCGCGCCATCGCCGGTGGGAGGTGCCGCAGGGCCCAGTGGCGGCCGCCGTCGCTCGTAGTGGCGAACAGGAGCACGGGGTCTACGTCCACCACCATGCTGCCCGACTGTGGGGACGAGAACACCGGGGGGTAGGTGGCCCCGCCGCCGTCACCCGCCGCAATGCCGATGTACCCCCAGTTACGGCCCCGGTCGCTGTACGTTGGAGCGCCGCCCCGAGGTAGCAGTACTGAGCGGCGAAGCCGACCCGGGAGCTAGCAAAAGATACGCCGTTCTTGTCGCAGTAGTCGCCGATGGCACTTGTGCTGCCGGCCATGGCTCCCGGCCCCACAAGCGGGGGCCGGCCGAGACCTCCCGCCAGTGCTTGCCCCCATCGTGGGTGGTGTAGATCTGCGCCGGGTCCTCGCCCATTCCCCCGTCACCATCCGTCTCCATGAAACCGACAGAATGGTTTAGGAAAAAGAGACTCGCCGACCCCCTTCCCGGGAAGCGCCCCCGCAGGGTCCACCTATTACCGCCGTCGGACGTCATGTACACGTAGAGCTCGGAGGACTGGTCGAGGTGCCCGTAGGTGTGCAGCACCGGCAGCCAGGCGTCGCGGCTGTTCAAGACGAACGGGGTCAGGGGGCCCACCTGGGCGCCGCCACCATCGTTGTCTGATCATGGTTTTGGCCAAAGGCGCGACGGGAGGCACGGTTAAAGGCGTCCTGGTCGGCGACCACCACGGCCGGGGTGACCTGGTTCCAATGCCGGCCCTTGTCGTGGCTGGTCAACAGTTCGGCGTTGCCGGTCTGCTCGTCCTCGGCCATGGCCCAGCCGTCGGAGGGAGTGGCAAAGTGGACGTATTGCAGGGCCCACGACGGCACTTCGCCATACGAGCCACGGCGCTGAACACTTTGCCTACCAGGGTGGCCGCAGAACGTCAGCAGCGTGCCGACGGCCAAGACGAAGAACATCGCCCACCCGGCACGGGCCGCTGGCTGCCCGCGACTAGTGGGCACATCTCACCCCTAAAACTGAACGCACAACAACCCCCTGGCGTAGCCCCAGGACAGGACTCTACGCCCCGGGATTTAGCCCAAGAAGTCAGCAACAAGGCAAATGTTTTGGGGAGAGCTCCCCTACGACAGGACAAGCACCCGGGTAGGAGCCCGCATAAACGGGCGTTTGTCCTTGTTCTCGTAATCCGGCAGTTAATCGGGTTCCGAGTCACTCCATCGCGTTGTGGAACGAGAGGACGTAAGCGTCTGCAGACCGGTCCTCACGCCACTCGGGGTCGGGGTCCTCCTCGCGCAAGAACCCACCCGTCCCGCCCAGCGCCTCCAGTTCGCTGCGAAGTCGCTGTGCATCAGCGCGCCGCGGCGACACCCCAGGCTGGTACTCGACGGTCACACTTTGGTCGATAACGAACGGGTCGAACCCGTACTCGGCCAGGCGCTGTCCCAGGCGGACCCAGGTACCCTCGCCATCCCAGGCCTGGGGCGCCTTGCGCTGGTGGCTGTGCCCGCACCACACGAGGAGGGGTGCCCCCGCTCCGGCGGCAGAAAGGTGCTCGACGAGATGGCGCGCCTCCTCCTGGTCGCGCCAATTGGCGAACTCCAGGCTCTGGAAGTGCTCCTGCCAGCCTCCTTTTACGACCGTGAATTCGCACTCATACGCAAGCAGGTCCCAGCCCAACGCGAGGGCGTCCGAGATGAGGAGCCTCATGTCAGGCTGTGAGAGGTAACCGTGGGTGACCTCCGGCAGCTGGCGCGTTTCGTTAGCTTGCAGGGCAAATCCCGTGGTCAAAGCCTCCATGGCGAGAACACGTACTCCGGCCTCGTGCGCGCTGGGCAACATCCTCCGCCCAACCTCCCGCGTTCGGACGCAACGCTGGGCGCCGTTGTGGCACTCGTTAACGACGACGACGGCTGAGCGGCCGAAACCGACCCGCACCAGTTGTTCGGGGCTTCGCAAGCTTGCGGACGCCAGCGTCGCCATCTCGACAACCGTAGGCCCTCCGCGCGCTCACATGGCGGTGCTCGAACTTGACAAGCATCTGTGCGGGACTTGTCCAAGGCAGCGCACCCAGGATTCCGCCGCCTCAAGGGCTGAGGAGGCGCCATACCCACCTGGGCCGAAGCGTTCCCTCTTTCTCTCGCCGTACGGAACACGCGAAAGGGCGACGATAGGCATCCGTCGCCGTGTTCACCGAACAATGCCCGACCCGGCGGGGAGGAGAGTTAGGGTCCTCCGGGTGGTCAGGCTTCGGCCAGGACCACGAGCCGTCGGGTGTCCAGGCTGAGGTGCTGGCCATGGCGCGACTGGAAGCTCACTCGCCCAAAGCCAGCGTCGTGCAGCCACTGACGGAGCTCGGTGAGCGCCGGGAGACGAACGCTGAAAAACGAGCGCGACACGTTCCCCATCGCGTACAACCGTGCGCTCGGTTCGCAGAACGCCAGTCTCGGCTTCGAAAGTCGACCTGTCGGCCTGCAAGTCTCCACCGTCGTGCCCGGCGGTAGTCATGTAGGCAAAGGGAGCTGGGGTGAACCCGCGGACAAAGGCGTCACGGTGGATGGTCTCTAGCACCAGCCGCCCGCCTGGGCGCAAGGCTTGGTGGAACTGGCGCAGCATTTGTTTGTTGCCGTCGTCGTCGAAATAGCCGAAAAAAGTGAACCAATTGAGGACGGCGTCGAAGCTTTCGTTGGGGCCGAGGGGTAAGTCCCGCAAATCGCCAGCCCGGTAGTCGACGGTCACCCCCGCATTTGCCGCCTCTGTTCTGGCTTTCTCCAAGAACAAGCCCGAGGCGTCCACGCCCACGACCACGACCCCTCGGGCGGCCAGGAGGTTAGAGATCCGGCCGTGCCCGCAAGGGGCATCGAGGACCCGGTCACCTGCGCGCAAACCCAGGGTCTCGATGACTTCCTCGGCCTCAGCCCGGTTGCGGTCCTGGTCAAGCATCGGCAGGTAGAAGTGGAGGTAATCCTCGCCGAAAATAGCGTCAAAGTCGAACGTCGCCATAGGTGACTCTACGGTCCGGCCGGCCATGTATGCCACCAGTTTGGACCTGCCCTTGACCGCTCGGGACCAGAACTCCGGCAACCGGGCCGAAGTTAGGCGACGCCCGACGACCCATTGTGACCCTGCCCCGTTGCCGCGGTCCGAGACCAGCCGGCGAGAGGTCTTTCTTCGTCCCTGGGTACCATGCCCCCGTATGGGCCCGGTGCACCCGCTCGCCACGGTCATCGAGGAGGCAGAGCGGGGACGGTTCCCGAAACCCGACGGCGGTTGGAGCCGCGCCCCCATGTGGCGCCCAGGTCTCGAGGCCGTCGTCGCGCTCACGGCGCACGCCGTGTTCTGTCTTGGCGACGACATCTCTGACGACAGGCTGCGCGAGCTCGGCGCGAACGGGTACGGAGGCGCTCACGACCCCCGGCTAATCACCGCCATCGCTGGGCCGTGTTCGCACATCGGCTCGGTCGACCTTCTGTTCGTGGCCCGTGCCCGGGCAGTCGCCGGCCTCGGCACCCTCGTCCGACGACGGGACCTCCTCAACCACCCGAGGGTGAGGTACGCGGCGAATTTCAGGGACGTTCTCGATGTGTACGGCTTCGACGACCCCGCTCGGTCAGCCGTAGCCGTCATGGGACGCGGGGTCGCTGGGCTGCATGAGCTGAGCATCGAGCTCGAGCCGGACCGACGCGGACGCGGGGAAGGCCGTTCGCTCGCCGAAGCAGCATTAGCCCTTCTGCCCCGGGGTTCCCTGATAGTGGCATGCGTCGCCCCAGGCAACGCGGCAAGCGTACGGAGTTTCCTGCATGCGTCCTTCACGCCTATCGGCTCCATTCAGCTCCTTCAGCGTCAAGGCCCGTGACCCGGTACGGGTCCACATAAGTGCCACCCTGGCATCAGGCGCTGACTGCCTCCCGACCGGCTCAGCCAGGAACACGCGGTGCCGCCCATGATGAGCCTCCCGCTAGCCCACGACGACCACACACCCGACCTCGACGTCGTCAACGCCACTTGACTGCCACGGCGGAGGTCGACCCCTGGCGTGCGTACCGGCAGCTGCGTCGAGAGCACCCGGAGCCACAATGAGCAGATGGAGGACGCGACCGCATGGCTGGGCCAGTTACCCGACGAGCTCGCTGCACAGCGACGGCTGCTCCAGCGGCTCCTGGCTTGGTGCGAGGGGGACGAGGACGTCCGGTGGCTGACAGTTGGCTGCTCCCTCGAACGCGGGAACGCAGACCGGCTGTCCGACCTTGACGTCGCCATCGGGGTGAGGGAGGAGCACTTTGTCGAGACACTCGCTCGTGTCCGCCAGGCGTTGGGCCACCTTGGCGAGCTGGTGGAGGCCTACGACTACCTCATGCCCCTCAGCTTTCCCTTGCGCCGGTTCTTCGCCCAATACCAAGACCGCACCCAGGTCGACCTGACCGTCGGCTTCGCCCCCGTCGTCAACCTGCCACGTGCCGTCGTGCTCTATGACCCCGAAGGCGCCGTCCATCTAGTCGGATACGAAGCACTCGACGCGAAACCGGACGAAGTCCGGGTCTGGGCGTGCCAGGCGTGGGAGGCCCTGACCAACGTTGGCAAGTACGTCCGGCGCTCGTCCTACTGGGAAGCAGTTGACCAGCTCCACGAAGCTCGGGCCAACTTATTCCGCCTATGGGCACTGGCCGAGCGAGTACCCGAGGCCCGTTATGGCATCACCGCTCTGATCGACGCTGGAGCGGGGCTTCCGCCTGGCATCGACAAGTCCGGCCCCGGGACGAGCGTGGGCGAAGTCCTGACCGCTGCTCGCTACCTTGCGGGGATGCTGACCGGCCTTCAGCACCTTCTGAGCAGCGACGAGCGCTACGAGCTTCCGGACGAGTTCGGGGCGTGGGTCGCCGCCGACTTGGCTCAAGCACTCTACTGAGAGCCGTTGAAGCTTCCCAGGCCAGCGGAGCCTGTGCTCGCCGGCCAAATGGCACGGAAAGTCCTGGAGGGAGAGGCGACACCAAGTGCCAGGAAGGAAGGGCGGCCTGTGCACTACGCGAACAGCTCGAATTCGGCGTAGTCGCTCAACGCCAAGCCTTCACCGTCCAGGACGGTGACCTGTCCCGGACAGGTCACCCGGTGGTCGACATAGAAGAGCACGAGCCCGTCCTCCACCTCGTCCACCGCGGTAGTACCGTCGGCGAAACGCAACAGGACTTTGTCCGCGTTCTGGGAACCCTCTCCGATGACCTCGCCGCCGCCGGCGAAGTCACCTGCCGTTGGGCCTCCTCGGGCCGTGAAATTGACCCAGGGGCGCGGACGCCTTGGGCCTGGCCCGGCACCGCCGCCGATAGGGTCCGCCGCCCAGGTGCCGTCTGACGCTTCGAAAGCTCGTACAACCATCAACCATGGCGGGCCGTCCGTCGCCCGGAAAGAGACCGCGTACATGTAACAACCGTCGTAGGCGCGGGCACGTCGGAAGCGGATGCTGGTGGATATGGCTCCCCATCCCCCGCCGTGCTGGACATGGGCCGCCTGTCCTCTCGTAGTCCGGTTAGGCCCCGGTTCGCCTGTGCCTGGCGCTGATGACAGGTAAGCAATGACGGAGCGCTCAGCTTCGGCTGACCCCATGCAGCCATATTGCCGACTAACGACCAGACAGACGCCGCTGGCCGTCAGGCCCGTAGTCGGCGGCCGGCTAGATGCGGTTCCCGGGACTCGGTTATCCATGTTGTGACTTTGTGGAAGGGAGCAGTAGGTGGCCACACAGCCATGCCCCTCAGCGAGGCGTTGGGCACGTCCGCCGTCCGCCTCCGTCATCCTGGTCAGGATGTCGTGCGGTCCAGGCTCTATATCTCTCCGTTCATCATCCACTGTCCGCATTGACGGCCCACATCAATTGAGGTCGTGCAGAGCCTTAGATAGGCGTCAATCAACCGGTATGGACGGGCTCATCTCCGCTTGTGCCGCCTCGGGGGTAGCGCGCCCTGAAGAGAGCCCAGGAAGCGAGTGTGCTCATGTTCTGAAGCCGACCAGATCGAACGCCTTCGTCCACCTCATCTGGTAGCCACCACTCCAGCCGCACATCCTCTCCCGCCTCTGGTGTCGGTTCACCAACGATCAAATCGGTAGCAAGAAAAACGTGGAACAACCCCGGGTAGCGTCGATTGTTCCACAGGTACGAGCCCAGAGGTACGAGATCCCTCGCTTCGACTCCAACCTCTTCCTTCAGTTCTCGACGCGTCGCGTCCTCTAGCGATTCCCCAACATTCGACGCACCGCCGGGGAACTCGTCCACATCCCGCTGTGGCCCATGGCATCACTGCCACCCGATCAGGACCCGACCGTCGCCCCGCTGGCAAATCGCAGTGACCGTTTCCACTACCCGGTAGCCATCGCGTTCGTCACCGTAACGGACCCAACCGACTTCGGACCCATCGGGCAAGCGCACACGGTCCTCGACGATGGGCAGATGATGAGGATGTTCAAATAGCTTTTTCGTTGACAGCGTCTCCCAAGCCACCTCAACCTCTTGGCTGTCCGGAAGTCCGGCGCCTGGAGCCTACCCACAGGGAGCGCTCCCGCTCCAGAACCATCAGCCACGCCCCCCTGGGACGAGAGCGAGTTCGCCGGATTGCTTGAGCTTCTCACCGCGTTCATCGGACTGGTGGGGGGTATTGGGAGAAGCGGGACATACACTCCCGGCAGCCCGGAGCCCGATCCACGGCCGGGGACATCAAGACCGTCCGAGGCCCGTCTACAAGGCCGACGCGACGCCGCGCCACCAGGCTGGCGCCGGGTAGGTACGGCACTGGAGCCTCACAGCTGCACCTGGTAAAGGGTGGCGTGAGCTAGAGCCGTGCCCACAAGAACATAGATGGCGCCTTCATAAACGAGGTTCGCCTCGATGGACCAAGAGGCGTGGTAAAACCGATCAGCTTTGACGAACGCCAGTAGACGTGTTGATCTTTAGGACTTCCTGCTCGGCGGCGCCCGCTACCAATGTCCGCAGCCACCCGGGCCAGACGTACACGAGCCCGAGCCCGGGGTCGTCCAGTACAGGAGGCGCGTCAGACGGCCCCTCGCCCATGTTCGTCGGCACATTGGCACTGGTGGCGGCGACGGTGACGGTGAGCGGCGCCGACGTGGGCGTGGGGAAGCTCGTGATGTCCTCGGAATTGGTGCCAGTCTGCACGTTTGCCCAGGCTGCCGTTCCGGCGGCGACGAGCCAATTGACGTAGTCGCCTGGTTGGGGGACGACATCTGGGCGAGTGGCGTTGTTGCCGACAAAGTACAACAGCGCCGGTCGCGGCTTGCCTGACGGCCAACCACTTTCCAGGCTCTGGGCCAACCAGAGCCCGTTTGTACCGGTGGCGAGCAGCACCCTTGACAGCGCTGGGGTCTTGACCGTGCCGAGGACTGCCCCTGTCGATAATGAGATTCGAAGTAGCTCGGCCACTGACGGCGTGCCTACGTCGTAGAGCCACATGGGCCCACCGCCGTAAGCCCACTCCGGCCGGCAGTCCGAGCAGTTCTGATGTCGCATAACGAGACGGTTGAGGAGCCGACGGCTTCGGTGCCATCGCCGTCGCTGGCGCTACTCACAGTGACCTAAATGGCCGCCATGGGCAGATGCAATTGGCCGCCATTGGGCAAATCCTGACGGCCACCGACATTTGATGGTGGTTCGTACAATCCGTAGCGGATCCAAGGCCTTATGACTATTGGCCGCGCTTCAGGAGACGCTCTCTAACAGGGCTGCCGGACGGAGACGCGGACTTCCTCCTAGCGGCGCTCTGGGGCGCTGGGCGTTGGCTTGCGCTTGGTCCCAGGCGGCTTTGGTCTCGGCCATCCGGGCCGCGGCGGCGAAGAACAAACGAGGCAAAGGCCGTGCCGGTCGCGGGTCTTGTCTGTAGGGTTGCGTAGCTCCGCCTCTACGTCGCAGCCCGGGGGTTCCGGGCAGCGAACTTCAGCTCGGTCATCCCCCCAGGCGAGACTGGGCCCCGACGATGGTGCGCAGGCTGCAAACGTGCGAGGGCCGCTGGTTGGTCATCGAGCAGAACGTAGCGATCAAATAATTGGCCTCGCCGTCGAGAGCTCTGGCCACCGGGCTCGCCGGGTCACCGAGGTCCGAAGCGATCTGGTCAAGGCTGAGGCCTTCCAGGACTGAAGCGGGAGAGCTGGCGCCCACTTGCAAATAGCGGTTGCCTACGTCGACGAAAGGGATGGCGCGCCCTCCGCCTGCTACGTACGGCGGGCCGTCGTACTTGGCGAAGACTCGGGACTGTACCTGCTGAAGTCTGGGGAAAAGCTGGGTCGCGCCCGACGCGGTGTCGGCCGGCGCGAAAGAAAGGTACGGGCTCGAGTAACTGGAGCCCTCGAAGCTCCAGCTTTTTAGCCCCGGGTACACGTCGGTCGAGGCCGACGACACCTCCTGGCCCAGGTTGGAAAAAGTACCGAATTTCGACAGGGCTATTACCAGGGCCCACCGTTCGACGGCGCAGAAGGGGCAATAACCCGCACCCAAGAAGACTACTAACGGTTTGCCCGCCTCGGTCAACGGCGCCTGGCCGGCAAGCGACTGAGGAGGTACCACAGAGCTGGGCAGGCCCACCTCGTCGAGGACCTGGTCGGGGACTTGGGTGGCAGTAGAGATGTACGCGGCCAGTTCGGGGCTACTGGGCTGTCCCGGCTGGCTTCGCTGGTCGAGGGCCGCCAGTCCCGCCCACGTAAGGGCAGCGGCCACAAGAAGGGAACCGGTCGCACCAGCCAAGTGCCGGCGCCGGCGCCGGCGGTTGCGCCGAGCGAGCAGCGCAAGCGATGGCAGCGGCGCGAGCGGCTCAGCCAGAAGGTCCCGGCTCATTTCGTCGAGTCCTCTCATTTCTCCTCCCTGGGTCAAGGGGTGTCCGCCACCAGGTAGCCGAGGCGCTGGTAGGCGTTGCGTAGTGTCGTCGACACGGTGCTCCGGGAGATCCCGAGGACCTCGGCGATGTCTGCCTCCCTCAGGTCGGCGACATGGCGCAGTACGACCACCTCGCGCTGGCGCGGGGCAGGCCAGCGACAACGGCCCACAGTTCGCCGGCGGGCGCGGGGATGTTGTCGGGCCGTGGGGTGCGTAGCAACAGCCGCCGTTCCAGGGAAGCGCGCCAAAGGTTGCGGCGGCTGCAGTTGCGGGCCACCTGGAAGACCCAACCGGCGGGCGACTGCATGGCCCTTACCCTGGGCCAGTGCTGGAGGGCGCGGGCGAAGGCTTCGTCGGTGCAGTCGGACGCCAGTGCAAGGTCGCCGGTTACAAGCAGCATGGTGGCGACTATGCGGGGGTGCTGGCGCCGGTACCACTCTTCGAATCCCGCTTCAGGAGGCCCCGCCGCTAAGCCCGAGGAGCCAAACCCCGCGCCAGTCTGGGGGTGGGTTGGGTTCGCTAAGTGCACTGAGGTATTAAGTCACCAGGTCTTCGCAATGCTGATGGTGCCTGCCAGTATTGAGCTGAAGACAGGTCGATTCCTTACCACTATCTTCTGCTTTTGGGCGGGATGATGTCGCGCCAATGGGCGTCCGCACCGCCCCCTGACCTCTCGAGCGGATGACTCGGGCGCCGGCCCGGCGCTATGGCAGCATCGGTTTGATGAGCCCGCTCGGGACCAGGGTTTTCGACGACGTCGCCGCCAGCATGCGCGAGGTCAGCGCTGAGGTTATAGCTCGAGCCGACCCACTCGGGGCAGTAGGGGCGGCGGACGAGCGGCGGGGGTGGACCCCGCGCGTGACCGCCGGCCCGGCGCTGGCCGGACTGGTCACCGTCCCCGAGCCCGAGGAGACCGTACGGCGCCGCTGGGGACATCTTCTCGCGGACATCCCGCCCGGTGACATTTATCTGCACTACACCGCCGAGCGAGGCTATCCCGACCCGGTCTTCGAGTGGCGAAGCGGCTACTGGTCGTTCCTGCTCAAGCTGTCGTCAGAGGGGCCATCGCCCACGATCCACGCCCAACCCGGACCCAACGTTGGCCTGTTCCACTGGGAGGACCGTCGCTGTCGCGTACCCGAGCTGCGTAGGCGGTTCACCTTCCCCGACGACTTCACGTTCGCAGGCCGTCGGTCATCAATGCAGGCCCAAGTGGACAATGCGGTCCCCCGCTACTTGCCGGCCAGGTTGCCGATTGCGTCGCTCAAGCCATCCGCTAGTACCGAGATGCCCGGGCATTGGAACACGTCGTTCCCTCCCAGCGAAGTGGTCTAACGCAAGATGAGCACCCTCGCTCGGCGTGACACCGGCCAGGAGCTGGCGCACCGCCGTGTGCTCCGCCGGCGCGGCTTGCGCTACCGCGTCCACCGACGTCCACTCCCGGACCTCCCGGCCGATATCGTCTTTCGCGGTGCCAAGGTCGCTGTATTCGTAGACGGGCGCTTCTCGCACGGCTGCCCCCAGCACGGACGTCGAGAGCACCGCACCAATGGCTGGTACTGGCCGACCAAGATCGCCGCCAACAAGGACTGTGATCGCGACACTGAGGAGCGACTGATCGCAGCTGGATGGGTCCCGGTCAGGACCTGGAAGCACGAGCAGCCCGACGCTGCAGCCGACAGTGTTGTAGGCGCCATCGTGGATGGCACTCGCGGGTCCAAGGTCCGCGTTAGCGCACCACGAGTTCAGGTTGCGGAGCCGCCCCGATGACAACGCTCGACAGGATCAAGACCGAGCTGTTCGACGAGTCGGCGCCCCGCCCCGTTCTTCTCCTCGGAGCCGGCGCGTCGATCAAGTCCGGAGTGCCTTCAGCAGCGGGCTTCGCCGAGATGATCGCCCGCTGGGCTTACCTCCGCGAACAGGGTCGTAGCGAACACGACCAGAGCGTTCACCGCAGCGACTGGCTGCCGTGGCTGAAGTCGCACGCTTGGTACGACGCAGAGGTGCCGCCCGAGCACCAGTACCCGACCCACGTCGCGATGCTGCTTACGCCTCGAGAAGCTCGGATGCAGTTCTTCGTGGAACGGGTACGCGCTGCTCCCAAACCAAGCGAGGGCTACGTCGCCTTAGCCGACCTCATCGCGAAGGGATGGTTCCGGACCATCCTGACAACCAACTTCGACGATCTCATCGAGCAAGCTTGTCGGGCCAACCCGCGGGCGCTCTTGACGACCGTGCGATCGCCAGCCGAGGCCAACAACATCACGACGGCGCCACGGTACGCGCAGCTGGTGTTTCTGCACGGCACGGTCGAGCACTACACCGATCTCAACCTCACCAGCGAGACGCAACATCTGCCAGAGGAGCTGGTCCAGGCCATTGTCCCGCTCCTGCGAGACAGCCCGCTGATCGTCATCGGCTACCGCGGCGCTGAACCCTCGATCATGCGCGACCTCCTCATCTCCCAGGCGAGCGCCTGCAACCTCTATCGGCACGGCATCTTCTGGTGCGCACAGGCGGGCACTGAATTGTCACCGCCGGTCAAGGAGCTCCAGGAGACTATCGGCGGGAACTTCCTTGTCGTCGAGATCGAGGGCTTCGATCAGGCACTTGGTCACTTGGCGTCGGATGCCAGACCGAGTGTCCGCGTGGCTGCCCGGGAGGTCAATGAGCCACTGCCATCACCCGAGCTGGCACTCACTGACGACTCGTTGGAGCGCCTCGACTGGGAGCTAGTCAAGTCGAAACTGCCTCTGTGCGCAGCTCGGCTTGATCTGCAACCATCGACCGAACGCCAAGCGTTGGTGGAGATGCTGCCCTCGGTGCGGGACCGCCCGCCTGCGCGGCCGTTTCAGCGGTCCTCAGCGGGCGGTCGAGTTCGCCTGCCCCAACGATGATCCCTCGTCGACCCATGACGACAGCTCGTCCATGGTGGTCGGCTCCGACACCGCCGCCTTCGGGGTGACAGGATTCCGGTCCACGTTCAACAAGCTGGGGGACCAGGCCTACGAGTTCTGGCTTGACCGGCTGAACGGCCACGACGACCACCCCCATTGGCGGGCCGTGACCTGGGACAAGCACGGCTGCGTGCAGGCCCGCTGCTCGAACTGTGGCAGGACCGAGCGCACCCACCCGCAGTTCCAGGCTCTGTTTACCCCCGACGGCCGACGGTTCTGGCAGGACCACCCCCGGGCCCGGGCCGTCGCCTGCCGGGAGGTCGTCGTGGAAGGGGCACCGGCCCTCCTGACCAGCTTCCAAAGCCTCACCAGCCGAGCCCGCCTGGACGTCGTGCTGGCCCGGGACAGCTTCCGGGTGCTTCGAAGCCAGCGGTACTGAGGAAGGCCCGGCCCTAAGCCTCACCTACCGACGCCCCAGTTCGAGCGTCCCGTCATGAAGTCGGCGACGAGAGGCTTCGCCCCCCTCCGCTACCCGCGCTTCCGGCTCCTCGTGGGGGGTCAGCTGGCCTCGAACGTCGGGAACGCCTTCTACGCCGTCGCCCTCCCCTGGTACGTGCTCCACGTCCACGGGGGCACCGTCGCTGCTCGGCACCGTCCTCGCTGGCTACGGGGTCGCCCGGGTGGCCACCTTGGTCCCCGGCGGCGCGGCGGCCGACCGTTGGCGGCCGTGGACGGTCATGATGGCCACCGACAGCGCCCAAGCCGTCCTGACCGGCCTGCTCGCCCTGGTAGTTCTGGCCAACCGGGCCACCCTGTGGGAACTGCTGCCCATCGCTGTGGTCATCGGTGCGGCCAACGGGATGTTCACGCCCGGGGCCTTCAGTGTCGTCCCTTCCCTCCTCCCCGACGACGCCCTACAGGCGGGCAACGCCGTCCTCGACGGGAGCAGCCAACTAGCCGGTCTCGTAGGGCCGGCCATGGGCGGAGCGGTCGTGGCCCTCGTCGGCCCGGCCGCGGCATTAGACCTGGACGGCCCATCCTTCGTCATCTCGGTCATCACCCTGGCCGCCATCAGGGCCCCCGGGCTCTTCGCGGCCACCCAGGCTGCGCCTGACAGCCAACCCACACCTCCTACAGCTATTCGAGGGCCCACGGCCCCGGGAGCGTGGCAGCTAGTCCGCCACGAGCGGGTGCTCCAGGTGGTCCTGCTTGTTGTCCTGGTAGCCAACCTCGGCTCCGGAGGGCTGGTCGGAGTGGCTTTCCCCGCCTTAGCCCACGGCCCGTTCCATATTGGGGCGGGCGGCTACGGGGCCCTGCTGGCCTGCTCCGCCGCTGGCGGCCTGGTCGGGGTGCTGGCCGCCGCCCACCTCGGGCCGGGCCGACGTCCGGCCCTCCGGGCCTGTCGGCTATCCCTCGTGGCCAACGCCTTGTTGGCGCTGGTCCCCTACCTGGGGGGACCGGTCGGCGCCGGCGTAGACCTCGTCATCTGGGCGGCCGTCAACACCCTGGCGATCCTTGTCCTGGTCACCCTGCTCCAGAGATGGGCACCCCCTGCGTCACGCGGGCGGGTCATGAGCCTCTTCCTCCTAGCCAGCGTTGGGGCCTACCCCGTCTCCGTCGCCCTCGCCGGCTTCGCGGTGCCTGAACTGGGCCCACGGCCTTTCTTCCCCTTGACCGCCGTCTTCATCACCGTTACGGTCTTCGGGGCCCTCACCCAAGCACAGTTCCGAGACCTGGGCAGGGTACCAAGCCGCGCCCGTCCGGCAACTGAGTGGGGTACCGCATGCGGAGAGCGGGGAACCGGTGATCGCGGGATTTAGTGCTCGCAAGAATTCTTCACGTTCATATGGCCGCGCCCGGTCGGGCAGGGTTTTCCTAGTCTTTGGACATTCCGCCGGGCCTCCACAATGTCGTGGCTCTGGACCCACAATGTAGGCGAGCGTTAGGTAGCCGGTTATCGGCCAGATTTGGAGTGGTTTAGCGGTTCCGAGCTGTCGGTGTGGACGCGGTCGAAGCGACGGCATTGTACGACTGAAGTCTTGAGTTCGGACAATGAGCTCGTATGTAGAGGGCCCGTGCCGCTCACCTCGTGATGGACCCTGCAGCAACCGCCATGTAGGTGGTCCGTCAGGTCGGTTCGAAGTGGCAGCCAGACATCCGCTCCATGGCCGCTAGATCGCCAGAGCTGTAGCTGGCGACTGTGGTCCCCTGGGCGATTGCCGAACCTGGGGTAGTCGAGCCTCCGACCCCTTGGCTGATCGCGATGAACTGGCGCGCCGCCACGCCGTACACGGCGCCCTCCTGACCGAGGTTTTTGAGGTAGAGAACCCCTTCGAGCGACGTCAGGACCTCATGCCGGCCGTCTGCGGCCACCGTGGTGTCCCATGTGAACCCGATGTGCTCGGGGTTGCCATCGGGGAGCCTAGGAGAGGACGTCGCGTTGGCCGAGATCACGACGAACCTCACATTGGCGTTTGTCAGCCCGGTGGGGTAAAGGTCAGTTGGTTGCCAATGAAAGCGCCGGTCCGCGACCGTGACGTCTACCCCGGCAGCTCGTGCCTTTTCTGTTGCCTCCTGGATCTCGGTGTAAGCGAGGTCGGGCACATGTGCGGCTGCGACGATGACGATTGGCTCGCATAGCCGCCCCCAGGGCCGTCCAACCGGAAGCGGCTTGCCCTCGGGACCAGTCAGCGTCGTATAACCCGGTGCCCCAAGAATGGACGGCTCCTGGGGGACCAGCCCATTGCCGAGCTCTCTCCCAAAAACGCCGAACATCACGGCGATAACAATCGCGGCCGCCAACGCTCCAGAGGCTGTAGCCCAAGTCGCCCTCGCTGGCAGCGAGGCGCCGGTCCTCAGCCGTGCGCGGTGGGCCGCCCATGCGATCAGGCCCAGTGTGAGGAGCAGGAGACCGGCGCCGACCAGGACGGATGAAAGCAACGAGTGGTCACTGCTTGCCAGCCCTAGCCTAAAACCGTTGGCGGCGACGCCCAGACCGGCCACCACCGGCAAGGCCCATCGCGGCAATCTGCGCCGAGGTGGCGGCATATGAGGCTGTACTGAAGGTGGTCCTCCCGGCCATAGGCACTCCCAGTCGCTCTGGCCTTGGCCCACGTTCACCGATGGCTCACTCGACGAGGTCATCTGACCCTCTCACGACTGGCGGGCGACTCCCGAAAGCCAAGCCGCCACCGACGATGGTGGGCCAGTAAGAGCGCCTCGAGCTGGCCTGCGCCAGGGCGTGCCAAGTCGGGCGCCGGGTCCATGAGGTTATCTACGGTTCAGTCGCCTGGAACCTTGAAACGCCAACGGCGGCCCACAAGCTGTCGTTCTTTCACGCGCGGTCGCGATCAGTCTGATGGCGAGGCGAATAGTTGCAGTGATCACAAGGTGCAAGATCGGGCATTACCCAGGATGGCGACAGACTGTGTATGACCTGCGTCCCTCTGATCGGGTACCGCCACGACCTTGTCTTAGTTTTCGGGCACAACGCATGTCTTAGTTGTCGGACGCAATCCAGCGCCGGGAATGGCGTTGTAGTCGTTGGCGCCACCATTACAGAGTTGAGCTAACTGCTGGCACCTTGATACGGCCCTGAGCACGCTCAGTCGTGTCAAACAGCCGCGTCACCTTCGCACGGGAGCTCAACCCCAAATGTCGACGTCCGATGCGAAACCCACAGCGGCGAGCTGATGTCCCACGCACGTGTCCCCCTTTAATTGCCCCGGTCGACGGGCGCCCTGCGTCTTCCAGCCAGCGCGTACAGCGCGATATCGGCGGCGGGCCGAGAAGAGCTTGAGGCCCTGCCTCTCGCACCAGGCCCAAATTGCCGGAGGTCCAAGCGGTAGCCGGCCATATAACGACTTTCGCGACGCCCGAGCACCGGCACGGATCGGGTTCACATTACAAGCCTTCGCTGTTGCTTGGGCCTGTGCCTGAAGGTTTGGCCTTCGGAGTACTCTCGGGCCATGCAACCAACTGTCACGCGGGGCGACAAGCGAGCTTAGTGGTCCCTTTCACGGTTATCAATGACCTGAGCGTGATCGAGATGAAACAGGTGACCGACGAGCGGGGCATCGTGCGGGAGTTGTTCAGGTCGAGCGATATGGAAGGCGCCGCCCTGCCAGTAGGGTTATGGGCGCACGCAACTTGACCGGATCGAGACAAGGGGTCGTCCGAGGGCTCCACGAAGCGATGACCAAGCTCGTCACCGTCGTGACGGGAGCCGTCTTTGGTGCCGTCGTCACAGTCGACCTACGGCCTGGCTGTGCAGTGCCGGTAGCCCCGGGCATCTGTCACGGCTTCCAGGCTGCGGCGGACGGCTGGACAGGGTACTGCTATTGCTTCGACCGGGAGTGGCAGTTGGGCATGGAGGGAATTTCTGTGAACGCGTTCGACCCGGCCCTGGCTATTGCCTGGCCGCTTGGCATTAACCCGACGGACCGCTCCCTCGTGTCCGCCAAGGATGCAGCTCTTCCCATGCTGTCCGAGGCCACCCGTGCGTAGGGGCTGGGGGAGCCAGGATCTCCCCCTGTACCTCCACCTGCCACCGTTCGGCATCTGACGGGCGCAGCAGTCTTCGGTGGTAACCGCACGACGATGGCTATTCGTTCGCTATCGCCGTCCGCTCAGCACCGTTTGTGCGCCATTGGCCACGCCGTGACCGACCTCCTCTCAACGCGGTGGTACCGCGCTCCCGAAGCGGCGAGTGTGGAACCAGATTTCTCGTTGACGCTCAAGAACATCTGCGCTCCTGGGTCGAGAACTCCTTCGTCTAGACCGGGACTCGTGGTCGACTGCGCGCTAACTAGCACTAAGGACGAACGGATTACCGGACCACCAATCGTGGCGCGCTGGTGCTACCTGCTGGTGGCTCTCGCAAGGTAAGGGCACGCTGTGGGTATCCAGGTTCTTGTGGTCGTAGGCCTGGACTCTCGACCGTCCGGGCCCTGTAATTGGCGACCTCTCAGCGGCTGACGTCGGTCCGCCCGAGCTTCGTGGAAGTGTTCACCCGGGTTCGAGGAGGTCATTTGACCGGTGGAAGCGGTAGCGCTGCGACGGCGCACCATGGTGGCCCGCCCCGGTCCCTGCGAGCCGCCCTCGTGTAGCCTAAATCGCCAAATGGCCGCCGAGTTCGGGAAAACAGCCGAGGATTATGCACGTCACCGGGCCGGCTTCCCCGAGTCCTTGTTCGACCGTCTCGAGAGCTTCGCCATAGGCCGGGACGGCCAGGAAGTCGTCGACGTGGGGACCGGCACGGGCACTGTGGCGCGCAACTTCGCCCTGCGCGGGTGCCGGGTAGTGGGCGTTGACCCCTCACAGGAGATGATCGACCAGGCGCGCCGTCTCGACGTTCAGGCAGGCGTGCACGTGGACTACCGTGTCGCCACCGCAGAAGCGACCAGTTTGCCTGACGGGGCCTATGACGTGCTCAGCGCAGGTCAGTGCTGGCATTGGTTCGACAGACCGTTGGCTGCGGCCGAAGCGCGCCGCCTGCTCCGGCCCGGCGCCGCTGTCGCCATCTGCCATCTCGACTGGCTGCCCTTGCCCAGGACCGTCCCAGAGGCGACAGAGTCGCTTATCTTGCAACACAACCCCGAATGGGGTGGCGCCGGCGGTTACGGCATGTACCCGCTTTGGGCAGCCGATGTCTCGGGTGCTGGTTTTACGGGGATAGAAACCTTCAGTTACGACCTAGAGGTGCCCTACACGCATGCCGCGTGGCGAGGCCGCATTAGGGCAAGCGCTGGAGTGGCGGCCTCCTTGAACGCCGAGGCGGTGGATAGCTTCGACGTTGAACATGCGGCAATGCTTGCCGAGCGCTTCCCGGGGGAAACCTTGCTTGTCCCGCACCGCGTGTGGGCGTTGGTCGCTTGGGCACCAAGAGCTTGATCAACCACACTCTTCCAAACCAAGCGGGAGACCTCGTAGCACATACTCGCGCCTAAGCTGCCGTTACACCGGCTTGGTGGCACGCCGAGGGTGTTGCACAGATCCTCTGCCACCGCCCACGGCCGACTCAGGTCACCGGGCCGCTCGCTTCCGGACAATTGCACGCGTCGGCTTGGAAGCTGACAGCCCGACAACTTCGGTGCGGGCGCCCATCAGGACCGGATGGCGAGACGCCGCCGAGTTTGTCTCTCGCCGGCGGCGGAGCCGATCGGTGACGGTTCGGCGCGGGTCATACTGGCGCGCACGTTGTCGGTCCGCGGCACCCAGCCCCCACTACCGAGGGCGTTGTCCTCGCCGCGTCCGCCAGTTTCGCGCTGAAGGTCGAGCGCCTAACATTATTCGACCGACCTGATGCAAATCTTTCCATGCCAGACGCCACTTCGGCGTTGCGGGGGCTGGGCGCCCAGGTGCCCTTGAGTCCATCGAGATGCGGCCGCGCAATGCCGCCACAAGGCTCGCCGCCGGACGCCTCGAAGGAGCCTTTGTTTCCACCGACATAGTGCTCGAAGAGGGCCTCGCCGACCTGCCCGCGATCGCTCTGGGCACGACGCGCTCGTTCGTCCACGATGGAGCTTCATTGGAAGGCCGGCATCGTGACCCCTTTACGCAAATCATCTTGACGTGATTTTGATCGGCCGTCCGTATAGGGAAGTTGGGTCGTCATCCGGATGGCACGCTACGAATCGTCGAGCCGCCCGCCATTGCTGTAGGTTCTGCATTCGGCACCGGTCCGGGCACAGGACGAAATCGCGCAAGTACGGGCTGTAACTTATTAGAAGCGCTTTGGTTCGAGAAATCGGCATAACAAACTCGCGGGCTTCACCGAGTAGAACCCCTTGGCGCATCCCGATGCGCTGGCCGTCCGCGCTTGAGTACAGAACTGGCGTGTCGCCAAAACCATAAGAATGGCCGGGCGGGCACGACATAATGTAAAGTCGCATGTTCCAGAAGTGGTCCTGTATGAGGAGGAACTGCTGGCGCATCCACTCGCCGAAGAGCACTCGGGAGTCATGGAACATCCTCGCGATGGATATAGAGTCACGGAGATCAGGGTCCCGTCCATACTGGTTGCGAAACAATCTTCGAAACGATGGCACCGCAAAAATAGAGGTCGTGGCGAAGCGTAGGATCGTAGGTGCCATCGCGTCATATCGCTCTTGAAAGGCGAAGCTTCTCGCGATGTGGAGGGCTGCGAGCTGGGCCGCGCGCCAACGGTCCTCTCGTTCTGCCACTTCGTTCTCAAGCCGAATGAGAGCGGGTATTACTTGCGATTCAATTACGGCCCAATGCCGCTCAACCCCTATTTCCCTTACCGGTTGGAGACAAGGTCCTGCGCTATCGCCGAAGAGTGGAACCACCTCCATCGGGCTCCAGCTGTTGAAGTGTTGCTCCATAAAAGCGTCCCTGACGCCCACGCTCTTACCGGTAGATGTCGACTTATCCATGTACAGGATTTGTTTGCCGGCTGCAAACATCCTCTGGTACCCCGCCGATACGATGTGTTGCTTGGCCCGCTGACCGGCGGGCTCCTCAGGGTTGGGACTGACCAGTTCCCACTTCTTGGGGCGTCCTGACGTCCGCCCGTCCCGGGCGCCGGCGTTTCTCATGTCTTGAGTCTACCCGAACGTCCGTTCGCCAGGGTCTACATTTACTAGCACGGGAGGGTCTCTTCGAGCTCACGACACACGCACGGGGCGGCACTCGGCAAGCTTTCTGTTCGCACGTTGAGTGCGAAGAACGATCCGAAGAGGATACAGATATCTGCTCTGATAACGGTTGACCGGGCGACGCTCAGATGTTGGGGCGTGCCGGATGTTGGCAGCCTAGATAAGGCACTCTGTGCGAGGAGGACGTTGACTTTTTAGTTCGCCCGGCCGCGGTCATCAAAGCTCACGGAGGGGTTGCTCCAAGGCGCGCTGACGACCTCGCTCCAACACCTCGGACGAATGATCTGCCCGGCAGTGCAATGATGTGAGCCGTGGTGGTCCGGAACCTGTTCACCTCTCAGGCCGAGCGTTACCAGAGGTACCGCCCATATCACCACGAACGTAGCCTGCGTCGAATATTCGCGCTCCTTCCTCAGATCATCGGGCCGGCGCTCGACGTTGCATGTGGGACCGGCCAGTCGACCGTCGCCCTCAGACAGCTCGGGTTTCAGGTCGTTGGGCTTGACCCGTCCGAGCCGATGATCGCCGTTGCTCGGACCGCTAGCGGCACCCCCTATGTCCGCAGTCGCGCTCGAGGAGCTCCCGGTTCGCGCTGGGTCGATCGGGCTGATCACGGTCTCGTCGGGTCTTCACTGGTTCAATCAGGGTCAATTTTTGTCCGAAGCTGCTCGAGTCCTTCGGCCACGCGGTTTTCTGCTGCTTTACGATCATGGGTTTCTTGGGAAGATGCTAGGCAACGACAGGTTCCGAGATTGGCAAAACGATGTCTACCTCGCCCGGTTCCCACCGCCGCCGCGAAACGCGCTGGCCGGCAGCGAAGATCACCGACGTGGGTTCGAAAGAACTGAAAGTGCCTCGTTCACCGAAGTGATCCCGCTGCTCCAAGAAGAACTTCTGAACTACCTCCTGACCCAGACAAACACACTCGCCGCGGTTGAAGCCGGCCAACAGACGGAAGACCTAATCCAGTGGATAAGGGAAGAGACGGCAGCGTTCTTCTCCAACCCGCCTGCGCGCGAGGACTTTGAATGGTGGGGTCGGTTTGAAGTGCTTGTTCGTGAGTTGTGACCTGTCCTTCTAATCCCTAACGAGCGGGGCGGTGAATTTAGGTCCGGGCGGCACTGAGTCGATCCGGGCCGCGTGTGTGGCGTGCCCGTCGGGCTGACCATGGGCAATACTTCACAGGGATGGGTGAGGTACTCAAGAAATAGGTTTGCGGTGGCCGCAAGCTCAACATCGCGGGTGGGGGCCCCAGGACGCTACGCCGGCGCTGCCTATGACAGCTCCCGCTGGGACAACTTTGTGTTCCGGTCTGGCGGCGTGGTGGTGTTGCGCCCGCCAGAAGTCCGGCACGACGTGGGTGCAGATGATCTGTGCATTGTTGATCTTCCACCGACGAGCTGCCTGGGCCCTTGGGTGTGTTGTTCCCATGGTTGGATGACGGTTCCGGTCGTTTCCGTACACCCGTTCCGATCGATTCCGTACACCGGTTCCGGGGTTTCCGTACACCCTTTCCGGGGGTTTCCGTACACCTGGAGGAGGGGTCGGCGTAGCGCTGGCTTGAGCTGATCGGAGGGCCCGGCACCCTGTCTCGGACAGTCCACCACGACTCCCGAGGAGGTGCCGGTGCCCCGGCCCCACATTGCCATGCGCAAGATCAGAGAAGTAATCCGGTTGACCCTGGCCGAAGGCATGAGCCTCCGCCAGGTCTCGGCCAGCCTCGGGGTGCCCCCCACCACCCTGGCCGAGCACGTGAGGCGCATCCGCGACGCCGGGCTCACCTGGCCCCTGCCCGCTGACCTGGACGACGACGCCTTGGAGGCCATGCTGTTCGCCCAGCCCGGCCCCCGTCCCGGGGCCCGCCCGGTGCCGGACTGGGCCAAGGTGCACCTGGAGCTACGGCGCAAGGGCGTGACCTTGATGCTGCTGTGGCACGAGTACAAGCAGACCTTTCCCGACGGCTACGCCTACAGCCAGTTCAACCAGCTCTACCGGCACTGGAAGCTCCACCTCGACGTCGTCATGCGCCAGGAGCACAAAGCAGGCGAGAAGATGTTCGTGGACTTCCCGGGCCAGACCGTGCCTATTTACGACCGGCGCACCGGCCAGGTCGCCGTGCAAGCAGAGTTATTTGTGGCCGCCCTCGGTGCCAGTGGCTTCCTTTACTGCGAGTTGTCCCCTTCCCAGGAACTACTGCACTGGGTTAGCGCCCACGTACATGCTTTCTCGGCGTTCAATGGTTGCCCAGCCATCGTGGTCTGCGACAACCTGCGCTCAGGGGTGACGCGGCCGCACCGTTACGAGCCGGACGTGAACGCCACTTATTCCGAGATGGCGGCCCATTACCGGGTGGCGATAATGCCGGCCCGCTCCTATAAACCACGCGACAAGGCCAAAGCAGAAGTAGGTGTGTTATTGGCTGAGCGCTGGGTCATGGCCCGGTTACGGGACCGGCATTTCACCACCCTGGCCGAGGCCAACGCGGCTATAGCCGAGCTCGTGGCCTGGCTGAACAACCGGCCGTTCAAGAGGCTCCCGGGCTCCAGGCGGTCTGTGTTCGAAACCGTGGACGGCCCGGCGCTGCGGCCCCTGCCGCCCACCCGCTACGAGTTCGCCACGTGGAGAAAAGCCAAACTGGGCCTGGATTACCACGTAGAGATAAGGGCCGACCGCCATTACTACTCGGCCCCCTACAGGCTCGTCGGCCAGGTCCTCGAGGCGCGGGGCCAGGCACTGCCCACCGAGGCGGACTGTCTCGATTTTGTGGCCGAGCGGTCAGGGCCCAGGCTGGCTGGCCTGCGCGAGCCAACGAGTTCCAGACCGGCCCAACTCGCGGTCGGCCCCTGATCTTGTTGATGGAGTGCCTGGAGGGGGGCATGCCCACGGTCGGCCAGGTCACAACGCCGTCGGTCGATCGGTGCCAGTCGCGTTTCCGGGCGGCCAGGGACGAGTACCTGGCGGCGTGCCGGAGGCGGGGCAACGCTGAGGCCAGCATCGCGACGAAGCGACGCGCTGCGGAGTTGTTCCTCGCCTATCTCGACGAGGTCGGCCGGGAGACCCTCGGCGAGACGGAGGCCAGGGACTTGGCCGGGTTTTGGGTCCGGCGTCATCGTCGCCGTTACGGCCCGAAACGACCGGCTTGCTGCGTTCGGGGTTGGCTGACTTCCTACGCCACTTGCACGAGGGCGGGCAGATCCGCGATGACCTGGCCGGGCGGCTCCCACCCCAGCGCTCTCCCCGGCGGGGCGAGGCGACCCCGTACCCGTGGACGGCTGAGGACGTCCGCCTGGTCCTGGGCCGGATCGACCGGCAATCGGCGATCGGGAAACGTGACTACGCGATGGTCTTGTTGACGGCCAGGCTCGGTCTAAGGGTCGGAGACCTGCGCCGGCTGGAGCTGGGATGGTTCGACTGGCGAGCCAAAACTCTGGCGTTGACGCAGCACAAGACCGGCCAGCCGTTGAGTTTGCCGGTGCCGGGCGACGTCGGCTGGGCGGTGATCGACTACATCCGCCACGGCCGGCCCGAAACGAGCTGTCCCCAGGTGTTCGTGAAGCACCGCTACCCGTTCACGGCTTTTGGTTCGTCCACGTCGGCGGGCTGCCGGCTGCGCTACTACGGCCGCCGCGCCGGGATCATGTTCCCGGCCGGACAATCGCACGGCCTGCACTCGCTGCGGGGTGCTCTGGCGGTCGCAATGCTCCAAACCGACACGCCCCCGCCGGTCGTGGCGGCAGTCCTGGGGCACGCGACGACCAAGACCACCGCCGCCCACTACCTCAGGCTCGACGTCGAGCACCTGCGCGGTTGCGCCCTGGACGTCGAGGATGTCCTCGACGCCTCGCAGGCGGGGCGGCCGTGAAGACGCTGACGCTGCGGGCCCTGGTCGACACGCTGGTCGCCGCACGCCACGCCGGCGGGTTCCGCTACAAGAGCCAAGCACGGGTATTGCGTCAGTTCGCCGAACACTGCGGCCGCGAAGGATACGCCGACGGCTCGATCGTCCAGGAAGCCGTCGAGGAGTTCCTCTACGGCCGCCACCTTAAGGCGTCCACCGTCCGTCGCGAGGAGATCGTCCTGCGCGAACTGGCCGGACACGCTCGCCAGTTCGGCTGGCAAGCTTGGGCTCCGCCCACGCTGACACGCGTGAAGACCCCCCATCGGCCGCCGCCGTATGTGTTCAGCGACGACGAGATCCGCCGTCTCTTCCACGTCATCGACACCCAGCCGCTTTCGGAGCTGTCGAACAGGGCGCTGGTCGACCCGGTGCTGTTCCGGGTGTTCTACGGCACCGGGATGCGTCTGTCCGAAACGCTCAACCTGGAGCTGGCCGACTTCGACTCGGCGCATGCGACTCTCCAGATACGCGACGGGAAGAACCGCGAGAACCGCCTCGTGCCGATCACCAGGCGTCTGGCCGCCACCTTGGACAGCTATATCGCGGCCGCCCACCCCGATCCCGAACCCACCCGCAAGCTGTTCCACACGGGCGACCCCGCCACCCGGGCCGACCTGTCCACGATTTACAACAGGTTCCGCCGTTACCTGGTCGACGCCGACATCCCTCATTTCCCCGGAGGCCCCCACATCCATTCCCTGCGGCACGGCTTCGCCGTGGGGAACCTACGCCGCTGGGCGGCCGACGGTGCGGACCTGACGGTGATGCTGCCCTACCTGTCCGCGTACATGGGCCATACCGACCAACGCGGAACCCAGTACTACCTCCAGTTGACCGCTGACGCGCACCCCGAGGTCGCTGCCATGGCCAAGGTCAGGTTTGGCTATGTCATCCCCGAGCCCGTCACGCCCGAAGCGCTCGAACCGTGAGCCGCCCCAACCCAGCCGGCGCGGACCTGGCCGGCAAGTGGCTGTCGAAATTCCTCACCGACTACTTGGCCGGGGAGCGGGACCTGTCGCCCCAGACCATCGCCTCCTACAGGGACGCCATCAGGCTGCTGCTCACCTGGTTCCGCGACGAGGAGGGAACGCCACCCGAAAAGCTGCGCCTCGCCGACCTCGATCGCACCGCCGTGCTCTGTTTCCTGGACTGGCTCGAAACCGAACGACACAGCTCGGCAGCGACCCGCAACCAGCGCCTAGCCGTCATCAAAACGCTTGTCCGGTATACCGCGGTCGAGCGGCCAGAGCTCCTCGACCAAGCCACTCAGATCATCGCCATCAAGCAGAAGAAGACCCCCGCCGTCGACATGGGCCACCTCACCGGTGACGAGGTCAAGGCTCTCCTGGCCGAACCAGACCCAACCACCCGGCGCGGGCTGCGCGACACGGTCCTGCTCTTCACCCTCTACGACACGGCCGCCCGCGTCCAGGAAATCTGCGACCTGAGCGCCTCAGACGTCCGCGTCGCCCGCCCGATGGGGATAACGCTGCACGGCAAAGGCTCCAAGACCAGACGGGTCCCGCTGATGGACCCCACAGCCGGACTGGTCGAGCACTACCTCGACCGACGCACACCCCACCTCGGTGTCGGCGCGAACGCCGACCCATTGTTCAACGGGCCGGACCAGACCCGACTGACCCGCTGGGGTGTCACCAAAATCCTCGCCAGACATGTCCAATCCCTGCGCCGCCACGACCCCGGCTACGCGGCCGGCGTGAACGTCACCCCACACGTGATCAGAAGAACCCGGGCAATGCACCTCCTACAAGCCGGAATCAACCTGATCTACATCCGAGATCTGCTCGGCCACGCCGACGTGTCCACAACCGAGATCTACGCCCGCGCCGACACCGAAGCGAAACGCGATGCCATCGAGAACGCCTACCAGTCCCTCACCCCCACGCCGCTGGCCGACTGGACAGCAGATCAAGATCTCCTCGAATGGCTCGACCACGCCTGCCAGTAACGCGCCCGGATTATGTGGCCGGAACCGGCACGCGCAGCACCCCCACCAGCGGAAACACCCCGGTCGGCCACATAACCCAGGCGTCCACGTAATGCCCGTAATTATGTCGAACCCAAGGCACCCGATGCCTTAGCCATAGGCCCCAACGGCAACCTGTTCGTGGCCGACGACACGCGCAACCAAATCCTTGAGCGCCTCGGCAATGGCCACTTCGTCGTCGTGGCTGGCAATGGCAAACAACGTTTTTCGGGCGACGGTGGCCCGGCGGTCAAGGCGGAGCTCGATGACCCTGGCGGTATGGCGTTCGGGCCGGACGGCGCGCTCTATTTCGCCGATTCGGGCAACAACCGGGTCCGGCGGGTCGGCCTCAACGGGGCCATCACCACAGTGGTGGGAGCGCCTGGGCGCTGGAGCGGGCCCCCTACTGATGGCGAGCGGTCACTGCAAGCTCACCTATCATCACCCACAGACGTGGCCTTTGGCCCGGACGGCCAACTCTATATTGCCGATACGGGCGACAACGAGGTGCTCCGCCTCGGAGCGGGCAAACGGCTGACGGTCGTTGCCGGCGACCCCCGCTTGCACTACGCCGGCGTCTACAACATGGGCATGCCGGCGACCAAAGCCTCCGCGGACGGCCCAGCGGGCCTCGCCTTTGACCGGAGCGGTGACCTGTTCATCTTCGGCCGAAATATCAAAGCCCTATTGGTGGTCAACACCCACGGGGTCATCCACGCCGTCGTCGGCGAACGGCCCGGGACTGGCTTTTACCCGCATTCCTCCGGCGGGATCGTGGCGGCCCCTGACGGCGAGGTGTTCGGCCTCGACGGGACCTCGCTCGACCAGATAACAAGCACCGCTGTCCACCAGATGGCCAATTTCACCACGAGCTACATAACTCGCACCTGGAAAGCCTTCTTGCCCAACGGTGTCGCCGTCTCGGCCGACGGGCAGATTTACATCGATACCGACGGTTCCAGTGGGTACACCCAGGTGCCAGGCATTGTGGAGGTCGGTGAGCGTGCTAAAGGCGCCGTACTTTGGAAACCTTGAGCGCGACGCCCCTTTGGAACTAGGGAGAAGGCCGTCGGTTACGTGCCGTATGCACGTTGACAGAGACGCCAGGCATGGACAACGTTTGGGAACCTCGCTCGAATTGCTGACGTTATCCCGGTCCCTAGTCGGCAGGCTGCTCGACGAGCACGGCCGAGAAGTCGGCGGCTTGGGCAAGGTGGCTATTGCGGGCACTGGGCTGGTCATTGACCTGGGGCCGGACGAGCGGCTCAACGTCCCGGTCGTCTACGGCACGGCCAGCTTCCGCGGTGACTGGGGTTACCTGGTACCGCCTGGCCGTTATTGGGTGAGGACCGAGGTGCCCTTCCGGCGCACGCTTCCAGGCGTGCCGAGCAAGCCCTCTCTGTGCCGGCGGAGGAGCTCACGGTAATGACGCGAGGCACGGGCGGGCGGGCGCCAACAGAGATTTCATGACCGCCGGGACGGGATAGGGTTCGAGATTCGGCGGGCTGCGCTCACCGGCGCGGGAGCAGGAGGACCAGCCGGTCCGCGCTCACTGGGTCGCCCAGCTGCACCGATTAGCCCAGGCGAAAATGTCCCCACGCCTCTGTACTGGACGTCTGAGGGTGCCGACAGGAAATGGGCGGGAATAAACCTGCAGGGCCCGGCCGGCCCCCCCGGTTCGTTGGTTCAACCGCTTGAGCGGGTCGCTGGCAGTCAGGGCATGGCGGTTTAAGCACACCTTGGACCCCTGATGACCTGGACGATGCTCCCGTCACCCACCACTTCGGCGCATCGGGCTGCGCGGTAGGCCAGGGCTCAGGACGCCCTACAGCGTCCATCGCCGGGTGCCAGCGGAAGCGCCGCCGGCAGCACCGGCCAGATGCCAGGCCTGGCGCTGCTGCGGCCCTTGTCTCGCTCCTTATGGCCCTTTCGTCGTGGCACCCGGGGCTGGCGCGGCAGTCGTGGACGCGGCAGCCGCCGGAGTGGTCAGCCCGGCCGACACCATCGACACCAACTGAGCCCCAGTGACGCCCGTGGCCGCCACCGTCAAGTCCTGGACCTGGTCGTCGCCCGCTGGCACTGTGAGGTCCAGTACCTCTTCGGTGCTCCCGCTCGGGGTCGGTACGCCGTCGACCACCATGTCGCCGCCATTTAGGCCGCTCCCAATCCAGGTCCAAGTGCCGACCCAACCCTGGTACCCCTCGACCTGGACCGGCTCGGTCACCCGAGGTTTGGTGGCAATAAAAGTGGCGCCTGGGGCACCGAGCGTGTAGGGCGCGCTCATCCCTATGGAGACGCAGGCCCCCGCCTTGTCGGCCGCCGACACTATGCCGGGTTCCGCCGGACGGGTGGGCGGCCCCGGGGGCGTCCCGCCCGGCGTCGGGACATAAGCGAACAAGGCCAGTGGGTTGCACAGGACCGAGCCCTTTACCTCCTGGTAGCGCGCTGGCAACCGGAGCGAATAGGACGCCAACCGCAGCGTCGTGCCGCTCGCCCCGCGGGCGTGGACGGCGAGCGGCACCGCAATGGCGGTGGCCACTACGGCAGCTGAAGCCGCCGCTACGGTAGCCAAAGCGCGGTGACCGGCCCTCGGCTGGTAATCGTACTGGGCCAACCGCGCCGCCACGAGGGGTGGGACCTTGGCCCTGTCCTCCAGGCGGGAGAACTTGGCCCGCAGGGCGTGTTCCAGTTCTTCGCTCAGCATTTCACTTTCCTTTCCGTTGTTGGTGAAGACGGCAGGTGTTCGGCCGTGCTGAGCAGCGCGGCCAAATGCTTGGCGCCTCGGGAAGCCAGGCTCGCCACCGTGCCCGAGGGGCAGCCGAGGATTACCGCCACCTCGGCCTCGGGCCGGTCTTCCCAGTACCGGAGCACCACTGCCGCCCGCTGGCGGGGCGGGAGCTTCAGGAGGGCAGAGGCGAACTGGTCCGCGTCCTCGACGGCTCTGAGCGCCCGCGCTGCCTCCTCGTCTGGCTTGGCGTCGAGGCCATCAGCCAGGGCTAGCTCGTCGCGTTCACGGGCGCGCTTCATTAACGCTGTCCAGTGCCAGGTTGACGAGCACCTTCCTGGCGTAGGCGACGGGCCGGTCCATCGAGCGCGCCCGGTCCCATCTCTTGGCCACGCGACAGAGGGCCTCTTGGACAAGGTCCTCGGCCTGGGAGCAGTCCCACGTCAGCCGCGTATGCCGTGTGGAAGAGGTCTGCCGTGGCGGACTTGACGAACCCTTCAAACTCGGCTCGGGCCGCCGCCCGCCGGGGCCACCCCCACTGCCTCCCGCCGCTGTTCATTATCGTTATTAACCGGCGCCGGGCCCGGCAACCTTGCAGTGGGGCCAAAGAACCTAAAGGCCCGAGGCGCTTGGTTGCAACGCAGGATCGTTTTCACGCATTGGCGAGCGGTGGCTCCCTGACGGGCGCGACGTCGTAACAGACCTTATTGCGCCACGGTTTTGGCCGCTCAGCAGACCTGGTGCGCGTACATAACAGCTCCGTTCGCCCTAACTCGCGCCGCGCCCAGAACAGGGTTGGTACCGAAGCATCGCGCAGACTTGCCGTTTGAGACGCCCAACAACGCGTGTGGCGTGGTCAAGCCCCGCTATTCGAGGTCCGGGATTAGGAGCTTGCCGAGGCCGCCTGCGCTCCTACCTGACCGGGTCACCTTGTCCTGGGTGGGGCATGAGCAGTGCGGCCACGGGGAGCCCCTAGGCGGTAGGAGGATCGACATTCACAACGAATTGCCTGGTGGGCTGCCAGTTGGCAATGAGCCGCACGGAACCCGCTCATCTGTTTGACCGCTGGCTAGAGTCAGCTCGTGAGCTGGCGGGCCGTGATCTTCGACCTGGACGACACGCTGGTCGTGGAAGAGGCCGTGGCCCGGGCATCGCGGCGATCTGCCGTCACGCTCCTTCCCAGTGCTGATCTCGATTTGGGCCAGGAAGCCCTGCTCAATACTGCTCGACCGCTCTGGCAGTCCGGTCCTCACTACCCGCTGGCTCTTGAGCTAGGTATCGCTTCCTGGGAGGGGCTGTGGTCCCGGTTCCAGGGTTGCCACCCGCGGCTCGATGGGTTGGCGGGTGGGCCTCGAGTTACCGTAAGCAAGCCTCGCAGGGCCTGGCCGGCCTGGGGGCAGACGACCCGGCCCTGGCATCGCCCATGGGCAACACCCATGAGGACGCGCAGCGGGTCCGGCCATCCTTGGCGGTCGGAGCGGAGTACGCCGTCCGACACTCCCAACAGCAGTTCCGCCTGGGCGTCTTGACGAACAGGCCGGCCCACATACAGCGGCTCAAGCTCGACCACAGTGGCCTGGCTCGGTATTTCGACGCCGTCGTGGTCTCGGGAGAAGCCGGGGTGGGGAAGCCATCTCCCGAGCCGTTCGGGCTGGTCCTCGACGCGCTGGCGGTCGGGCCGGAGGGGGCGCTCATGGTTGGCGACAGCTGGGACCGAGATGTCAAGGGCGCCCTGGCGGCCGGCATCTCGGCGGTCTGGGTTGCCCGAGGCCGACCGGTGCCCGATGCGACCGCCGGCGGAATTGTCATCCGCTCGGTCGGTGGGTTGAGCGATGTTCTGGAGGTCGAGGCCCCCAGCCGGACGCGGCTCACGAACTAGGGGCTATGCCACTGGAACCGTGGCCCAATGAGGCCGAGATGTTGGGGGAGCTGTACGGAGGAGCCTGGGGGGACATGGAGGTTGGACGCACCGGCGGGACGCAGGGGGCTGTGTTGTGTGCCGGTCTGGCAGGCCCTTTGGCCTCCTCGGTGAGCCGGGCCACACCTGGGTCACGACCGACCCCGACGTCGCCGTGCGCGGCTATGTCTGCGTCTTCGCAAAGGCACACGCAGTCGAGCCTTTCCAGCTCCCCGAAGCTGAGAGCGCCGGTTTTTGGCACGACTGCATGGCGGTGGCCCAGGCCCTGGCTGACCTGTTCCGCCCGGTGAAGATGAACTACGAGGTCCATGGCAACATCCTCCCTCACCTCCACATGCACTTGCTCCCCCGCCAGCCCGGCGACGCCTTCGTCGGGCGCCCGCTCAACTTGAAGGAGCGCCATCACACCTACAGCGAGGCCGACCTCGACGTCTTGAAGGCCATGGTGGCCCGGCTGTCTGCGAGTGGTGCCGCCGGCCAGGCAACCGACGAGCCGTGACCATCCCCGGTGCCCGACGCCTGGCCACCAGCAATGGCCGGCACCGTGTGGTTGGCGCCGTCCTCACCATGGAGGGACGGGTCCTCCTGGGCCACCGCCGTCCCGGCCGCCCCTATTTCCCCGATTGTTGGGACGTCCCGGGGGGCCACGTGGAGGCAGGCGAAAGCCCTGGGGCCGCGTTGGCCAGGGAGCTCAGAGAAGAGCTCGGCGTTGAAGCCGATGTCGGCGACCCCTCCGACTTCCACCTGATGGACGAGGATTATGACCTGGACATTTGGGTGGTGCGCCAATGGCAGGGCCATGTCACCAACCGCTGCCCCGAAGAACACGATTCCCTGGGCTGGTTCGCGCTGGACGAGCTGAGCGCCCTCAAGCTCGCTCTCCCCCGGTACCTCGGGCTCCTTGCTACCGTGCTCGGGGCCGGCAAAGCCCGCCTCCAGTGGTCAGATGACGGTGCCACCGTCACCAAGACGCTCCTCCCCGGCATCGTCATACCGCAGTGGGCGGGGCTCCTCGGCACGCCCCGCCAAGCCGCGCTCAACGAGCTGCGGGTCAACCGGTTGTTGGCCCAGGTGCCACCGCCGGTCAGGGCCCCGAGGCTTATATCCTCCTCCCGACGGGGGCCGGCAATGACCTTCGAGGCCGTCAATGGCGCCCCCCTCGGCCCCAAGTACCCTCAGTCCCTCTCTTCTGATGACCTTGGGCGGTTGGTGGAGCTGGCCGCCACCCTGGGCAGCTACCAGCCCCGGCGCCGCTGGTTCCGCCGGCTCCACCTCGACCGGCGGCTGGCTCTTCATTGCCGCTCCGGCCTCCTCCGGCCCACGGAGGCCGACCTGTTGGCGGCCCTGGCCGCCGGTCCGGCGGTCAAATGGGCCTTTGCCCACGGCGACATAACCGCCAGGAATGTGCTGAAGGACACCGAAGGCCGTCTAGCCCTGATCGACTGGGAATGGGCGGGGCTCTACCCGAGGGGCTACGAGCTGGCCTTTTTGTGGTTTTCCCTGGTCGAGGTCCCGGGTGGCCGGGGCGCAGTGGAGTCTGCCGTCCCCTCTCACCACGATGCGGGGTTCTTGTTGTCAGCCGCCCTGGTACACCTACTGCACCTCCAGTTGTCTCTACGCACCCCAAACCCTTATATCCCGCGGCACAAGGAGACGCTCAGGGACCTGCTGTTAGCGGCCACTTCACACGCCTCCGTTGGACCTCCCCCACACTGATGCCTTATGGCCCATCTGGCGAGCAGAACGGGGGCGGCGCTAATCGAGCCAACCCAAGCACCCATTATGGGACCTCGGGAATTTGTCGACCGCGAGAAGGTGGCGGACTGTGACGCGAGCGGCGGCCGCCGCCCAAACGTCGAAGGAACCTGACTCCGCCGGCCGGGCGGCATACTAGTCGAGCCGGACGGTGACTGCAAGTATTGGTGCGTGCCGCAAGATCGGGCGAGACCGCATGCCTTCGTCGACCACACGCCGGCGAACCGCTCTACGTACGACACCATCGCTCCCCTTTATGCCCGGAACCAGGTGCGCATGCGCTCGGAAGGGCCGCCGTTGTTCGGGGCTCTGCGCTCCGCGTTCAGGGCAGCGCTCCCCGGGGAAGGGCTAATAGCGGACATTGGGTGCGGGCCTGGGTTCGATGCCGCCGACTTTGCTCAATTGGGCCTCCTGGTGATGGGCTTGGACGTATCGGCGGGCATGCTGTCGTGGGCTGACCGTGCGCTGGTGCCTCGACTTGCTCAGGCCGACATGCGGGCACTTCCTTTGGCCACGGACCGGTTAGCCGGCATCTGGTGCGTCGCTGCGCTGCTCCACGTGGAGGCAAGCTGCACGGTGGAGGTGCTAAGCGAGTTCCGCCGAGTGCTTGGCCCCGCCGGGCGCCCTTGCCCTGGTTAGCGGCGAAAGCCAAGGGTGGGAAGCGGTGGCCTACGCCCCGCTCGAGCAGCGATGGTTCGTCTACCGTGACCCCAGCGGCTCCGGGAGGAACTCCGAACTGTTGGCTTTGCAATCCTCTCGGAGTGGAGGTTGGAGATGGGCCGCCCTTGGTGGGCCTGCTTGGCCAAGGGGGCCTGAGGCCCCTCTCCCGACGTTGGTCACGGGCCGCCAGAAGCGAACAGGGAAGTGTTCACAGCCGGCCAGGCTGACGAGGCGGAGCTGACCAGGAGGCCACGGCCCGGGGTGCCGGGCCGATAGGGCGTGCGGTCGAGGCGCATGGCGGCGCCCCCTGCCTCGTTGACGAGCAGCGCGCCGGGGGCATGGTCCCTGGGCAAGGTGCGCCAGATGCGGTCCAACTGAACATTTCGTCTGTGATGGGAACATATGGTGAGCGAACTGACAATCATTAGGTGTGAGGGAGCCGAGCCAGCGCCAAGCTGGCCCTCCGGAGAGAACGCCGGTCGTCGGGCTGGCAGACTTCGAGAGGTGTTTCGAGGTCAACTTTGCCGTCGTGCACCGCTTCATAGCGCGCCGCGTCGGGAGCGCATTGGCCGACGACCTCGCCGCCGAGGCCTTTGCCACTGCCTTCCGGCGCCGGCGCACCTTTGACTCCGGCCGGGGGTCGGCTCGAGCCTGGCTACTAGGCATAGCCAACAACCTGGTCCGTGAACACTGGCGGGCCGAGCAGCGCCTGCTGAGCATCACCTCGCGTCTGGAGGCTGAGCCCGGTCCACTTGGGCGAGAACCAGGCCCAGAGGAGCGAATAGCGGGTTCGAGGCTAGCTCCTCGGGTCGCCCAAGCCCTCGCCTCCCTCCCCGACGCACAGCGCGATGTCCTATTGCTCCAGGCCTGGGCCGGGCTGTCGCAGCAGGAGATCGCTGCCGCCCTGGGGTTGCGTGCGGCCACCGTGCGGTCACGACTGTGGCGCGCCCGAGGCGCCCTCCGCTCCCAGTTGCTGGGCCGGGTTTGACCTCGGCCCCCAGCCGGTTGCGGTCGGGGAAGGTTCACCCCTTGTTGAAGCAAAACATCCCGAAAGGAAATGAAAATGGTCGATGAGATCGAGTTGGTACGCCAGTTCCGTTCCGACGTCCCACAGCCGTCTGCCCAGGCTCGGGCGCAGGCTTGGGCGGCGGTGACGGCGGTGGCCGCCGAGGAAACGGCCCTCGGCGCCGTCGGGTTGCCCCCCCGACAGGGGCGGCGGCAGTCCCCACGGAGAGCTCGTCAGATCGTGGCACTCGCGGCGGCTGTCGCTGCCGTCGCCGCGGTGCTGACAGTGGCTCTGTCGGCCGGCAGTGGTCCGAGCCATGTCCCTGGCGCGTTCACTACCCCTTGGCAGCCGAGCCGCCCAAGTAGCCGACCGGTCAACGCCAGTGGCGCCCCCAATTCGCCCGGGGCGTTGCGACTGGTTAGCTACATCGAGGGTCCGGACTGGAAGCAGGGAAGCAAGCAAGTCCCGCCGGGTTACCTGGACTGCCCGGCTACCGACGCCTGCTACCTGCTGGCACAGACGGTCCTTACCACCGTCGGTCCTTTTCCTAATTATTACAACGCCCTCTATTTCTCGGCCGACGGTGGGGCCAGCTGGTCGTCGCTGGCATTGCCGCCCCGTCTCGAGCTCACCACCCCCCTTTCATGCCCGAGCGCCCTGACCTGCGTCGGCGTCGGCGACCAGGGCGACAAGAACGAACTGGTCTTTACTACTGACGGCGGGCACCGCTGGACCGTGAGCCCGCTGCGCGCCCCGGCTGACGTGATGTCGCTCAGCTGTTCGTCGGTGTCCAGTTGCAGCCTGGTCACCGAAAGCAGTTACCTTGGCCCGGGGAACCCTCAGCAGTTCGCATCGACCACTAATGGGGGCGCCAGCTGGTACACCCACGACTTCGCCAGCTCCCTCTACATCTCCTCGTTATCGTGCCCCAGCGCCACGGACTGCATCGCGATCGCCAGCACGGTCTCGGCCAACGGCGTCAGCACATCAGGGCTCGGGGCCGGTGCCGCCCTCCTCACCACTGACGGCGGGCGCAACTGGTCACGCTCGCCATTACCCGGCACCACGACTAGCCCCCTGGTACCCACAGAGCCCGGTGACCTCAGTCTTCTTGAATGCAGCGGCCCAGCGGACTGCTTTCTCTTTGGCGGTAGCACCGTCACGTATAGCCTCTTGGGCGTCCCGAGCCTGCCGCACAGCTGCCCAGCGGACGGTTGCACACTCCTTGAGAGGGCGACGTGGCAACCCGACGTCGCCACTACCACGGACGGAGGCCGGTCCTGGAAAAGCCAGACGGGGACCAGTTTGTACCTCGGTAGCTTTGCCTGGAACTACACCCCGGGCGAGCCCGGCTACCCGGCCCGGGCCATCTCGGCGGCGGCAGGCCCGGACCTCGCCACGTACGACCTCAGTTGCCCAAGTGCAGGTGACTGCTGGCTCTCAACCCCGTACGGTGCGTTCGCGCTCCTACAAACGACCGACGACGGTTCGCATTGGGCCGGGCAACCGATAAGTGACAAGCAAGGGCTCCTGCAGGTCAGCTGTACTCGGCCCGACCAATGCGTAGCTCTGGGTGCCCCAGCATCCACAGTCCTCAACCACCAGACGATCGTCTATGGCCACTCCGTGCCCGTGTACAGCCGCATCACAACCGGCCGCTGACCCGTGCCAAAACGAATCGCCACGACCTGCTCGACATGGTGCGGGACCCGAACAGGTGACAAAACGCACCCCACCGGTACATGCCGTCGTCGGCATCGAGGGAGTTTCGAAATGTCCGCGGCAAGCACCCAGTAACCATCGTTGTGTCGGTGATGCCTGAACACGGCCGGCGAAGAGTGGTTGGCATAGGGAGCCTGGCGGACGCTGGCGCCTCCGTCCTTCTCGCTCTTGGCCCGGTAGTAGCCGCGGAGGCGCTGCCAACTGGTACGGCGATACCTTCCACAAATGTCCTCGGGCCGGGGGAGTAGGCACTGTCCACTTCCAGGCGGCCAAGACCATAACCGTCGCGGACCTGAGCAGCCTCTTCGGTAGGCCGAGCTCACAAGGCGCCAATACGGGTTGCGGCCCCCGCTATACCGAAGTGGAGTGGGGCGAGTTCGTGGCGGAGTTCCGCTCCGGGAATTTCTCGGGCTATCGCTACCTAAAAGGGTCGGTGACCCTTGACGACATCGGGGTCTCCTCACCCGTCGGCACCTTCACTGCTGCACGGCCCGTACTTGGCCACCGCCAAGGGGATTTCGCTCGGCAGTACACTTGGCCGGCTGCGCTCGGCTTATGGTCACTTGCGCTTTGTCGGCGTGGACAAGTGGCAGGCGCCCAATGGGTGTCGTCTTCGTTGTCAACGCCACCAAAGCGCCCGAACCGTTATCGAGCAAAGTTATCGAGATCAAGTTCGGGACCTGTGGCGACTTCTGACAGACTATGTGAGCGCAGCGCTGGGCACGCCCGCAATGGCCCGCGACATTAGTGGTGTGCGCAGGACTCCTACACGACTCGGGACTAACGGGGTGCAGGATGCCCACTCCGACTCAGGCTATGCGCGGACGGGTCGGCAGGACCTGGTCTGTATGGCCCTGACCTTGGTGGCGATCATCAGCTTGAACTGGCTCCCGTCCGCCGCGGCCCAAGGACTAGCAAGTAGCCCTGTCCGGCTGCTGGGCAACGCAGTCGGCGGCGTCCGCTTCCGGACGAGCCAGGCTGCGGCGATCGACAAGCTGACGACGATGTTCGGCGGCCTGAAAACGACCGAGCTCAAAGCCCACGGCTGGTGTGGTTTGACGGCTCAGAGCACCGCTTTTGACATTCTTTTCAACCTTTTCAACTTCGAACGGGGCAGGTTTGTGGGTTACGGACTTGGCAACGCCTCCGGCAGGACAGCTGCAGAACCGAACGTGGTCACGGCCGCAGGGTTCCGGCTTGGGGCCACAATCGCCCAGGCCGAAAGGATATACAGCTGGCAGTTCGTCACATCGTCTGCTCAAGGTGGGGCATGGACAGTGAAGACCCCGACGGGGGAGTTGGTCGGACTCTTGGTGAACCCACCCATGACCGGCAGCGCCGACAGGATCGACGTGATCGGCGCAGGGTACTTTGGCTGCGCAGCTATGGGACCCTGAGGTCGCTTTTTGCGGTCGCTTTTCCGCTCCTCGGCAGTTGAACAACGAGCCAAGGGCTCGGCACTGGCCCCGCAGCGTTTTCGGTGTCCCCTGTGGATTTGTTATTGGCGCCCGCGACGTCCAGTACTTATTGCCAAACCCGCGCCAGTGGCCTGCAAGAGCCGTGGGCACCTGGGACTTGGGCGACCTGGTGCCGCTGTGCGCGATCCTGGGAGCTAGAGATGTTCGAGCGCTTTACAAACCGTGCCCGACGGGTCTTGGTCCTCGCCGAGGAAGAGGCGCGACTCCTGGAGCACAACTTCCTGGGCACCGAGCACTTGCTACTTGGCCTGCTGCGAGAGGGCGAAGGCGTGGCCGCCGTTGCGCTTGGCCAGCTAGGTGTGAGCCTTGATGACGCCCGGTGGAGGGTGAAGGAGGCCGTTGGGCCGTCCTGCTCGCCGCTGGTGGGAGGAAAACCGTTTACGCCTCGGGCCAAGAAGGTCCTCGAATTGTCCCTCCGGGAGGCTCTCCAGCTCGGGCACCAGTACATCAGTACCGAGCACATGCTTTTAGGGATCGTCAGAGAAGGCGAAGGTGTGGCGGCCCAGGTTTTGGTGAGCTTGGGCGCTGACCTGAGCCGCGTCCGCGATCAAGTGTTCCAGATCCTCTCCGGTTACTCCCCACCTCCGTCGTCCGAGAGCGAAGACGTTCGAGCCCGTACAGAAGACCCACGTTGTGGCCGGTGCGACGCCAGCTTGTCGAGGTCCGCTCGTTACCGGTTCCTCGATGTCCCGCCAGCCGACCCCGAGCCCGGCCGTGGTCCCTTGAGGGCCGCGGTCATGTACTGCGCCCACTGTGGGACTGTGCTCGGGCCGTACGTTGAAACTGCCGGCGGCGGCTTCCCGAGGCTCATTACCGGCTCGGTGCAGATCTCGTCGGCCGGGTCGAGTCTCGCGTCATCAGCCGGCCAAAACGTCGTCGTAGCCCCGCGGGCACGGTTCCCAGACGACCCGTTGGACGCGCCGGACTTGGAGGAGGTCCCCGAGGACGCCCGGGTTGAGCTCGTCTACCGCGATGGTGAAGTCGTCGAAGGTACAGCGGGCAGCAAGGAGGTGCGGCTCACGGGTCGAGTGAAGTCCCATCAGGGCTCATTGAAAGGGACGTGGGGAGAGGACTCGGTCAACGCCAACTGGCGCCTCGGCGACAACTCCCAGACGCCTAGCTCGGTGCCGGCGTTGCTCACGGGCCACTTTGGCGAACAGGCCGTCGAGTTGAAAGGCGACTTCCACCTCTCGCCGAACTACTTCTTCGAACAGGCGGACGTCGCCGGGGTCTTCGGTGAGACAGCTTTTCGGGCCGCGGTCAGCGCCGCCGATGGAGGGCTCGGGTCGACCGATGCCATAGTTGCCGAGGGCACTGCGGGCGCGGCCCCCTTTGAACCGTTCGCTACCCGCGCCGCCGACCGGACCAGAGCGGTCGTGCGTGGGTCATTCGACGGACAGGCGGTGTCGCTGGACGCCAGTGGCGGCCGACCGAGCGGAACGGTCAAGCTCTTCGGCTCGTTTTCGGGGACACCTGTTCTTCTCATCCTGATAATCGGGGTCGTGGCTTACTTTCTGTAGACGGCCGGGTTGATCGGGTGAGCGCGGACCGCGACTTCTGGATGGGCGATGTGGGAGCTCAAGCGGATGTCATCACGTACGAATACATCGGGTAAGAGGGGACTTCGGCGCTACGGAGGCTGACGGCCCCGACGCTGACATACTCGCTGGTATGGCAGGCCGACGGGGCGATGAGATCGTCAGGTACCTGATGGTCGTCAACGACTCCGGCCACGCCGAGCCTGGGATCCCGGTCACTCGGCGAGATCGTCGTCGCGTCCGAGCCGTCAACGGAGTACCCGGCCTGTTCCAGCTCTTGGCTTGGCTCAACTGTTCGGTGCCCGGGACGCGGGGACGACTGGGTTGGTTTATCCACCCCTGGTATCGCCACGTTCACCAACGCCGCGGTGGCGTGCAGTAGTACCGCCTTGCTGAAACGTCTTCCGTAGCTCGATCGAGGAAACACCCCGACGTCGGGCCGGGACCGGTCGTTGGTGCGGCAACGCCGACTTGGGGCGGGTCCCGTCCTCCGTTGACGACGCGAATGGCCTTATGAATGCAACTTCAAGTCTCGAACGATGACCTAGCGTCTGGCAATGACTGGGGTCGAGATGGGCAGCAGCGAGGCGGCGAGGGCAACTTACCGCCTGTTCGAAGCTTGGACGGGATGGAGCGAAGGACGGCTCTCCGATAGCGAGGCCGAGGAAGCATTCGAAGGCGCCCCGGTGTTCGCGTCCGAGGTCGTTTAGAACCTCATCGTGATCGTTGGCCGTGCCGTCAATGCAGTGGCAACGGTGACAGCAAGTCTCCCCTTTGAGGATGTGCTTGCCAACATCTGGCAACAGCTAGCCAGCCAGGAGACCGACACCAGTGGTGCCCAGGTGATGCGCACAGCCATTACTGCGTGGACGAGCGGATCGGCAACTGACGCCCATTTCGTGAACGAGACCGGCATCTTGGCAGAAGTTGACCCGACCGTGTTGATGATGCATTTTGTGGGCGCGTGGACGATGTTGGCTCGCAAACTGACTGAGCACACCGGCGAGCCGCTCGGCAGCGCCCTTGAAGGGTTGCGCCTTTGGCTAGCGCTAGAAAAATGACCGCCCAGCCTCCACACGTTGTCCGATCTCGAGCACCCGGCGGTCCCCGGCTGAGCCCGGCCAACGAGCGCATAGCGACAGCCACAGGGTGGACGTCCCGCGCTGAGATAGCCTCATATAACTGGGAAATGGGCCGTCATTCGGGAACGCCTCGGTTGCGCTGTTCTCAAGGGTCCTCCAGCTTCACCCGGCGTTGTTTCACGCGCTCCCGGGGGCGAGTGGGACCAAGGAGCGGGCCAGCCCGATGAGCTCGGCCACGGCCATGGCGGTGCTCTCCAAGCGGATGTGGGTGCCCTCTATTTCAACCAGCACCTTGCAACGCAAATAGCCCATGCTCTCGTCAGTGCCCACCATGAAGTCGTCCACTTGCTTCCAGGTCTCGGTCGGCTGACGGACGGCCCGCTCAGGTTCGGTCGACTCATACACCCACAAGTTGCCGTACCGGCCGTCTGGCTTTGGGACGGAGTACGAGATCGTGGCCGAAACTGCGATGGCCCTTCTTGGCTCCGGGTTACGCACTTGGACCATTGGCGGCCGCGCTGGGGCCTCAGCCGGCACGAACACTTTGAACGGGACGGCGCCGGGCAGCTCCTCGAGGGAGAGCTGGCGGATGGGCTCGAAGTACTCGAAGTGCTCACCCGCGGGTGCCTCCGGGGTGAGAATGCCCTCCGGGAGCTCGGCGTCGACCACGACGTCGCTCATTTCCAGGACCCTGAAAGGCCTGCCACCGAGCCTCGCCTCGGCCCGCAGCAAGAAGCCTCGTTCGGCGTCGACGACGACGTCGTACTCGTCGGCGCCGCTCCCGAGGGCGTGCAGGTCGAAGTCACCTGGTACAAACGGCCGCGCTCTCAAGCGCCAGGCCGGGCGGGCTAGGACACTGACAGCGCCCAGCAGCTCGAAGTCGAGGACGCGAGCGGAACGAGCTGGCGAGACGAGGACCTCGCCAGGGCCTTTTCCGTGGCCCACGTTCTCGCGGCCCTCGTTCGTCCTCGCCCCGCGCGAGGGCGACCAGCTCCACCAGGTGCTACCTCGGAACCACGCCGTCACCGTTTCGTCGCCGACAGCGAACTCGACCTTCTGGAGATCGGGTTCCTCGGACCACAACCTCCAGGTCTCATCGCTCTCTTCGGGCCATGGCTCGCCCGAACTCCTCGCCAGCCTTCCGCCTCCCCCCATTCTGGCCCCGCCCACTGGTGCCCCGGATGGGGGCATGGCGGCCATGAAGGCCACGTTGAGCAAGGCGTACTGGCGCCACTCTCGCCCTGTGACCTGCAGGGTGCGGCACCGAGGCTCGGGCCTCCGCAGCAACGCGACGACGTCCGCTAGCTCCGTCACGACCGGTCCTCCTGCGATTGCACGCGGACCGTTCTAGTTCGTCTCTCGCACACTCAGTCGATCCCCACCGAGAAGGGTTGCTCGACCGAATATCCGGCCCCCGTTGCTGCAGCTCGTCCAGGACCTGAAAGTGAACGGGCCTGGGCCAAGTTCCCTAGGCCGTGGAAGACCTTGGTGGCCTTTCGCGAGCTTGGCCCATTCAGCAGGGTCGGCCCCGCCGGCACCGCCCTATAAGACACGCTCGGTCAGGGATACTTGTTGGCGGATCAGCCTTAGTTGCCGGCTTTGGCCCCGCCACGAGCCGGGAGTGCCTCCTCGGTCAACGATGGCCTCGCGATACCAAGGGCGTAGCGCACCAGACGGCGCGACCGACGACGACGGAGGCGGTGGCCCGAGGAGGTCGACCAGGTGGGTGGATGGCTGGCGGGAAAGGAGCGCTCGGCTCTCGTGCCGTCAAGACCGGCGTCGAGCAGGGCCACGGTGCCAGGAGCTCTCTCAGAGCAACGCCTCTACCTCCCTCGTTGCCCAGCTCGCGGGTTGCGGTGGCCCGGGCTTGGCGGAGCTTGTCGGTCCCGTACGCCAGATAGTGGGTCGTCCCTCCGTACGAGGCGGCGATGACGTCCACCCAGTGGTGGTCGAGGCGGGCGCGTAGCGGCTGCTTCATCTCCAGTGAGGGGCCCCTCTACCCTTCGTCCGTCGGCGGTGTCGAAGACAACCTGGACGCCCTCGTCGTGCACTTACGCTTCCAGAAGGAGCGCCGTAGACGCTGCGCATCAGGAGCCGACTGAATGTTCAGGGGCCGCCAGTGGGCGACAACAGCGAGGCAGAAGGACAAGTGGGGGCTTGACCCATTTGCTCTAATGACGCTAGTCTAATTAGCGTCATGGTAGAGAAGAAACTGGCTCCCGGCACAGTTGAGGCACGCCTGCGACTGGCCGCCGTCGACCGGAACGACCCGGCTCTTTTGCACGAGCAGGTGGCAACGGAAATCCGCCGGGCCATAGCCGAAGGGGAAGCCCGCCCGAGAGAACGGATGCCCCAGGCCAAGGACCTGGCCGCGGTCCTGGGGGTCAATACCAACACGGTGCTCCGGGCGCTGCGTGTGCTCCGCGATGAAGGCCTGCTGGAGGTGGGGAGAGGGCGCAGCACCCGGGTGGCGGGCACCCCGGAGCGGACCGAGGTGGTCAACAAGGTGCGAGAGCTCCTGGAGCTGGGCCGGCGCAACGGTTACCGCCGGTCGGAGCTCGTGGCCCTGCTCGAGAACTTCCCGAGCTAGGAGACGTTATGAACCTCCTGGACCGACGAGCACCAGTTGCGTTCGGGGACGCAGGGGACGCGGAGGCGGTCATCCGCGAGGCCAAGCGGCGCCAGCGCCGGCGCAGGGCCGCCGTTGCCCTGACCGCCTGCCTCGTAGTGGCCTCGACGGTGACGGTGGCCATTGTCCTTAGTGGAGGCGGCGCTGGGGCCCGGGTTGGCTCGGCAACGCACTTACCCGATGGGCCGAGCGTCAACGTCCGGGCGTTCAAGGGCCAGGGCCTGCTCGCCTTCGTCTCCCGGGGCTCGCTGTGGGTGCTCGACGGGCGGACCGGGACTTTTCGTGAAGTCACCGACGACCATCCCCTCGACCCGGCATTTTCTCCTGACGGGCGCTGGCTCGCCTACTTGACTGCCGCTCCGTCGCCCGGGCCCGGCCAGCTGTGGTTGGCTCGGTCGGACGGGTCTGACCCACAAAGAGTCCCCGGGTTCGCGGCGGCACGGGACCTCACCTGGTCCCCGACCAACGACCAGCTGGCCGTGCTCGATGCCGGCAAGCCGGGCATCTGGCTCGTCAGCCCGGGCCAGGCACCGCGAGTGCTCGCCGGGACCTCGCACGCGGCGAACTTCGTGTGGTCCCCGAGCGGCCGGGCGATCGCGTTCGCGGGCTATTACCAGTACGGGGACCTCGAGGCTGTGCCTACCTCCGGCGGGCCGCCGGTGCTCTGGCAACGGGAGCACAACAACCGCGCGTACCCGTTGGCTTTCAACCCCACGGTGCCTGCCGCCTGGTTGCCGGGGGGTGAGGGGATGCTGTACTGGGTCGACCCCGACGACTCGGCCTCGCTCCAGGCTGACGGGTCGGCCCTTTACTTGGTCCACAGCCCGGGCAGCCCCGCCCACCTGCTCGGCAATACGCTTGTCAACTCTTCGGCAATAGCCGTAAGCAGTGACGGTGCCATCGCCATCGACTCGACCACCAGTGCGGGCCGCTACCAGTGGGACGGCAAGGCCGTCCAGCTTTGCTCGGCCCAGACGGCCACGTGCACCGCCGTGGCGGTGCCGAAGTCAGACGTCAGCATCGACCCAAGCTGGTCTCCCAGGGGGGACAAGCTCGTTTTTGCCGTCGGCCCGAGCTATGGCGACGCCGCGTTCCCCCAGTCGAGCGTCGAGGCGTGGTACTCGGCGCTTTCCCTTTGGCAACTCGAGGGCAGCCAGCGAAAGCCATTCGCGGTGCGAGGTACAAGCGGGGCTGCCGATGTGCTCTGGTCAGCGAGTGGCAAGAGCCTGCTGTTCGAAGCCCAGGACCGTCTCTGGCTGAAAGTTGGCGGATCCGCTCGAGTGGTCGCGGTCGCGTCACCACTGTTCGGAATGACCTGGCCGAATTTCTATGCACAAGTCGATTGGACCAGTCAGTTCGCATGGTCGCCCACGTAGCCCATCGTTCCCTGACGGACATGACGAGGGACCAGTGCGCCGGGGTCTGAGTGTCGAGCTCGCTCACGCATTACTGCCAGTTTCGCGGCTATATATGTTCAGCTGGGGTACGTGATGGGCGGCCTGTTGCATGCCGCCGGCGGCGCAACTGCAGCGCGGGTGAGACAACTACCGGCGGACGCCAAAGAGCGCCGAGCGGAGCCCGAGACCATCATCAAAGAGGCGCGGCAGCGCGGGCGCCATCGGCGGACGTTCGTGGCGGCTGTAGCTGTCACCGCGGCTATTGCTACGGCCCTTGTCCTGGCCGGAGGCCGGCCCTCTCGCCCGGGCCTGACCGATCGCCTGGAGCAGGTTGGCAAAGGAGGTCCCCTGGTCGACGTCGAGGCCATGAGTGGCGAGGGCGAGCTCGCCTTCGTGTCCCGTGGTCAGCTCTACCTGCTCGACGGCGGCACGGGCCAGGTCCACGAGCTTCAGGCCGCGACGGGGCTGGAGGTGGTGGGCCCCGTGTTCTCGCCCGACGGCAGGTGGGTGGCCTACGAAACCGAGACGACTGCGCCCGTCCCCAGGGTCACCGAGCTTTGGGTGGCCGGGGCCGATGGTGACGGGCCGCACCCGGTAGCCAGCCTGAGCGGTACGGTCGGTAACGCCGGTTTCTACGGCTGGAGCCCGACCGCCGACCTCTTGGCCGTCTCCGCCAACACTGCCTACACCCAGGTGCTCCGAGGGAACCTCTACCACGCCTATGGGGCGACCCGGCTAGAGCTCGTCAGCCCGGCTGGCACCCGCCGCGTCCTTGTCGCCCTCCCCGCTCCCAAGGGCCCCGTCGAGTACCCACCGCCCGGGATCTGGGACGCCGCCTGGTCGCTGTCGGGACAAGCGGTGGCCGTGGCGGTCGACTCCTTCATGGGCGGTTCGACCATACGGTCGTACCCCGTCAACGGCAGCAGGCCGACCACGTGGTTCTCGATCGGCGTGAACGGCAACCTCCTCCCTCGCTGCCGTGGGTGCGGCGGCTCCAGCGGCGGCCATACCATCGCCCAATTGGCCGGCTGGTGGCCGAAATGGGGCATGGGCTTTTGGGCCTTCGCCGGGGGCTCGGTCCATGGCAACGACAGCAGTCCTCTCGAGCTAGTCCATCGGCCCGGGTCCTCTCCTCGCCTCGTCGGCCACACCCTCTCCAACGATACGAGGGACGCCGTCGCGTGCAGCCCGGCCGCCCCCCTGGCCCTTGTCTCGTCCACGCTCGGCGCCGGGCGTATTTATGGCATCGGCAAAGAGGTGGGAACTTGCCGGCTCACCTCGCAGAAATGCGTTGCCCTGCCGGGCGGCTCGACCTGGGAAGGGGCGAACCCGTTCTACTGTAAAGGCGATTGCCCCCTCGTGCCCGCACCCGGAAAGCCTGGTTCTGCGGTGAGCCTCGACCCGGCCTGGTCGCCGGACGGCAGGTCCCTGGCCTACGTGAAAGCGCCCGTTTATGGGCTCAGCTCCCAGCCGCCGCTCGGGTGGTTCAACGACCACAAGCTTTTCGTCTTCAACAGTTCCACCGGCCGCTCGACCGAAATAAGTGGTGTGGACGGCGTCAGCGTGCCCACCTGGTCGCAAAACGGGAAATACGTACTCTACGTCCGGGGCGATTCGCTGTGGCTGTCCCGGGCGACGGGCGGGAAGGCGGTCGAAGTCGAAACACCTCTGTTCCTGCCGGCACTGTGGCGCAGCATCGGCAATAGCTCAGACCTTTCGTATTACGGGCAGGTGGACTGGGGCGCCCAGTTCAATTGGTGGTCGCATTGATACGGGGGCGAGATAGTCATAGCGGGCTCGGACCAATCAAGAGCGAAGGTACAGGCCAGGCACGAAGGGCGCTGCAACCCAAGCGCCCTTCAAACCGTTGCCAATTCGTGAAGGGCATCGTCCTCAGCAAGACCGTAGTTTCTGCTACCGCTGTCGTGTTGTTCGCCGTTCTTGGGGCGGCGTTGAGCGGGGCCCGGGCGACCGCGGCCGGCGTCGTCGTGCCGGACGTGACGGCCCCCGCCCACTCGCAAGGCCTCAGCTACGGCGACGGCGAGACCGCGACCGGCGCAGGGATCCCTCTGGGCCAACCTTGGCCCTACAAGGCCATTGCCACTGTCCCCGTGGGGTGGACCGGCGCCCTCCCAGAAGGCACCAGTACCGCGGTGGGGACGCTGCCCGACGCACCTCCGGCCAGCTCGTCGGAACACCTGGAGGCGCTCGATCTGGTTACCGGCACAACGACCGAAGGCCCGGCCGTGACCCAGGGCTCGGTCTTGCTCACCTACGGCCCTCACCTGTACCTCCTTGGGCCAACCCGGGTGACAGCCGAGGGGGCGCAGGGGCCCTACTTCCTCTGGCACGTCCTGGTACGGGGAGGCTCGGTCAGCTTGGGTGCCGTCGTCGCCGTGGCCGAGCCCTGCTCTTACTGCGACACCCCTAGCGGCGCCTTCCAGCCGTCGGGGCCCCACGCCGGCGACTTGTGGGTGCTCAGCCGTGACAGCGTCCAGCTCGTGCAACCGGCCACCGGCCGGGTGCTGGTGCACACCAAGCTCGCAGTGACAGACCTGCCGTCGCACCTGGCCGTCGAACCGGACGGCCGTTATGTCGATGTCTCGGCTTGGTCTTCTGCCACCAAATTAGGCGAGGCAATAGTGATGGAGCTGAGCACGTCGAGCGGTGCCATCCTCAAGAGTGTCAACGCGCCCTCTGCCGACGCCGGACCATTGCTGACGGCCGTACGGGGCGGTGTGTGGATCTCGTACCGCAGCGGCATGGCGGGCGCGAGCGACCGCCTGGAGGAGGGCTCGCTGGCCCTGACGCCCTCGCCGTACCGCACCGGGCCAATGGTCACCAAAGGGACAGGCATGTTCGCCCCCCCGGCACCGGGGGTGGGGACCATGGGTGGCGCCCGGGCAGCCAGTTTCGGCAATGTGGTCGTCCTGACCGACGTGGAAGGGGCCAGCTGCATCGGTGCCACGAGCGCCGCCGTGCTTGCTTCGGCCCAGTTTCCCCTGGGCCGCTCGTGGGCGCCGTTCGCCGCTCGGGGCCACACCCTTTACGGCGTTGGGTATGGTCCCTCAGGCCAAGATAACCAGTTGGTGGCGGTCAACCTCCCTGCGCCCTGTGGGCAGGTTTGACCGCTCCCTACTTGCCCTAGTTCTGGGCGAGGCAAGAAGGCCCGTCCGGATGGGCGACGACCGGTCACCACGGCCCCGCTCAGGATAAATGGGCGCCCCATACCAACCGCAACCAATTCCCTTCGGCCGCCGTCTATGTGGGTAATGGGACCGGTGGCGGGCGAACAAGGCGAGCTGGGCCCAGCCGAGCTCGGGTCGCTATATGAAACTTACTGGCCGAGCCTGGTGCGCACCGCCTGGATGATGACCGGCTCGAGAGCAGAAGCCGAAGACATCGTCCACGACGCCTTCGTGCGGCTCGCTTCCGGGCGCCACCAGGTGCCCGAGCACCCCTTGTCCTACCTGCGCCGGGCCGTCGCCAACCAAGTCCGAGACCGCTGGCGGCACCACGTAGTCGAACTGCGCCACAGCCGCACGTCGTGTGACGAAACCTCTCCTCGGCAGCGAAGATCGCCTCGTGTGGCACTTGTTCCAAGCCCTGCCGGCCCGCCAGCGTCAGGTGCTCGTGCTCCGGTACTACGACGACCTGACGCTGGCAGAAGTTTCGGAGCTGCTCGGTTACCCGCTCGGGACCACGAAGTCCCTGGCCCACCGGGGCCTCGAGCGCCTCAGGAAGGAGATGGAGAGCGATGGTTGAGATGAGCGAGGCCGAGGCCAAGTTGGCGTCCATGTTCCAGGCGGTGGCCCGTCAGGTGCCCGACACGCCGCCTGCTGACGACGGGGCCGGGGACGAGCTCGTCGAGGCGGGCGTCGGAACGACCGACGGTACCAGACCACTCGACGGGGAAACCCTCGAAGCTGGGGCTTCAGGCGTGGTCCTCCGACCTCGGCCTCGCAACTGGCGCAGCTTTGGGGCCGGGGCCGGCCTCGTCGCCGCCCTGGTGGCGGTAGGCACCGGGGTGGCCGCGGCCACCGGTATGCTCTCGCCCTCCGCCGTCCAACGGAACCTGGACCGGGTAATGACGCCGGCAATTTCCATCCTCGGCTCGACCGACCCGGCCTCCGTCCCCGGCGCTGTTGTGCGCGTCACTACCCCCGGGCCGAGGGGACCGTACTGCAGGTTGTCTCGGATAATGGCAACAACGACGCCCTGGCTGCGGGGTCCTGTGCCACCATAACGGTGAGCACCCCGAGCGGCGCCCCCGCCCCAGGGGCAGCACTGGCCGACCAGGGTGGGTGCGACCTGGTTGGCGCCACCATGGTGGGGAGCCAGCTGTCGGTCGCCCAGCAGGAGCAGTTCGTACAGGGCCCGCAGATGCAAAGGACAGAGTGGGCCGCCCCTTCGGGCCAGGGTTACACGATTGTCTTCGGCCACGCGCCGGCCGGTACCACGTCGGTGGCGCTGACCGATCCGTCCGGCAACGTCGGGGCCAAGGTGCAAGCCGAGAGCGGCTGGTACGCCATCTACATACGGGTAGCCCAGTCCAGCACCTTCGACTACCTCTCGCTCTTGAACTCAAGCGGTCAAGCGACCGCCTCGGACCCGCTCAATAATTGAGGTACGAGCCTCCTGGGCCACCACCGAGGTCGTGAAAAGTGTTGGCGTACCTTTCGAGAATTGGCTATCGCCAGTCGGATGCTCGTAGGTGCGCGAGAGTCCGATCCGCCGCTTCAGGCCCAAGCATGGAACCGCGTCGTCCAAATGGACGTTGCACAAAGTGATGCGCCGCTTGGCGACGGTCTTGGCTCTTGGGGCTGCCGCCGTTCTGGCCGTACCCATTGCCGGCCCGTCCGTCGGGAGCGCTCAGGACCGTGCAGCGGCCTCTGGGTGGACAACCGGGATCTTCGTCCACGGCCTGTTCACAGGGCTCGCTGCGACCGGCGCGCTGTGTACGCAGCGGATTGGCGGTCGGGCGTGGGCGCCATCGTCCGCGTCGGCTTGCTCACGGGCCGTGTACTCGACCGCTCATCGGCGCTTGAGGACCTCGGTGGCTTCAGTCTGATAGGAAACTCTGGGCTGTCACCAGTATTGGCGATGTCGGCCACCCACGCGTCCCAGAACTGCTGGCCTTCGACTTGGACTCGCTGAAGCAGGTGGGGGCGGTCCGGCTGAAGCTCGGGCCAGCCGGGCGGACCGCGGCCACCGTTTCGGGGCCGGTGGCGGCGCCCGGTGCGACAGCGTGGGCCGCGTCGCGCTGCCAGCTCGTCCAAGTCGACTTGTCGTCCGGCCGCCTCCTACGCTCCGTCGAGCTCGGGAACCACGTCGGGTGCACCAGCCAACTCGCCGTCCAAGGGGCACGCCTTTACGTCGCCGAGCCCGCAGGACGGGCGGGAGCCTTCAGCTCGAGGAGCGCAACGCGCACACGGGCACCCTGCTTGCTGTCAGCCACGTACCCGGCGCGCCGTTGGGGGTCGGGTTGGCGGCCTCAGGTAAGTACTTGTGGGCCGCCGGAGGTGACATGGGAGCACCGGGCAACCTGTACGTCTACGGCACATCCCCGCTCCGCTTGCTCGGGGCAAGCGGAACAGAGGGTGGGAACGGCCCGGTGCCCGGTGGCCCGGGGGTGGAGCGGCTGCCGGCGCGAGCGAGCACCCCGCCGTCGACGCCTCCGGCGGATTGGTATGGGTGGGCACCCGGGCGGAGACGCGGCCTGCTTCGATGCTCGAACGGCCAAATTGGAAGCGGTGGGGCTCCCGCGGCCCGACGTAGTGACCGGCAACGTAGTAGTCACTTCTTTGGGCACCTTTGCCACCGGCTATTCCATTGCCGGCGGCGCCAGCGGCATTGTCAAGGTAACGCCCCCGGCCGTGTGCAACGCAGAGGATGACGCGCCACCGTCTTGCGAACACCGTTCGCCGCACAAAAGTGCAACAGCGAGGTCGAGAACCCACGTGATGACGAAATTCGGCTGATGGCCATGGGCCATCTTTCACAACTCGTCTGTGACATCGAGGCTCTTGGCGCCAGTGACCGGGGCGGCTAGGACGTGCCGACAACGACCGGACCGGAACGGTTATGCGCCGCTCAAGTCGTGGCGGGAACGAGCACCGAGGAGCTCCCTCCTAGAGCCCAGGCTGAGCCCCGAGCCCTACGTCGTGGCCGGTGGTAATCGACGGCCGCTGCATCGGGGTGTGCGATCGTGCCGTTGGCGCTAGCGACCTCACGCCAGCGCACCTCACGCCAACGAACGTGATCAACTGTCGCATAGAAAATCGGCACCGACCTCGGGCGCTGGAGGAGCTTTAGCAGACCACTTTGCAAACCAGCCACTCCGGTCCGTTGGTGAAAGGCCCGATGAGGCGGGCCGTGATATGCGAGGTGCGGTAATAGGGCATACACGTAGGTTCTCCACCGAAATGTTGAGTGCCAGCCGAATCGACCCAGTCAGACTCGGCGCCCGTTGGTACTGCCGCAGAGGTGAGGAGGCTAGCTTCGGCGGGGGCGAGGGGACCGCCGTTGTACGAGCCGTTCTTAGCCCACGTGAACGTCGCCGCCCCCGGCACGGCATATACCTCGCCAGTCCGCCAGATACTCCGAGGGTCACCATCTGTTGTAAGGCGGTACCCGACCAACACGACGACGACCAAGAGCGCCAGGCAGGCAGGGCGAGCAATATTTGCACAGTCCTGGCCCGCTCCCGACGGTCCGCTCGCACAACAACATAATGACTCATCCTCACCCAGTGGGTCGGCCAGGCGTCCGAACCGACAGCGACTCGGAGACGGCGCGGGGCTCGTCGAATGTCCGGTCGTTCCAGGCGGCGTAGCAGTGCCCGGTCCCCCGGCAACCGGGGTGGCCACTCCCGCTGCGCGCCTGGCTCAGCCTGAGCGCTACGTGAAGCGCACAACCTCGAGCTGCCTCGAACGGAAATCGCTGACCAGGACTTCGTTGGCGGGGCCTACTGCCATGTCCCGGGGGAACGTCCCCTGGCCCCCCGCCGTCACTTAGCCGGCAAGGCGGAGTTGCCCAGAGCTCGATACGTCCACCACTGCCAGGTTCGCCGAACCTTTCCCCACTGCGAAACGGTTCGAGTCGGCGACGACTATTCGGCGGCCTTGGTCGATGGCGACCACGCCCACCGGTGCCTCGCCCACTCGGGCCCAGTGCTCCAGGGCATCGGTCGGGCGCGTTACCAGGCGAGCTGCCGAGAACTGCACCAGCGCGTCGCTCTCGCGGGCGGTGACGTAGACCTGGGCACCGGCGGCGGTGACCCGGACGGCGCCACAACCCGCGGGCACGGTGCTGATTATGGCGTGAGCTGGGTCGGCTTCGGCGCGTTGCAGGCTGATGGTGTAAAGCAGGCCTTGCCGGCTGGCGGCCTGCGACTCGCTCGTGGCATAGAGGTAACGGCCGCCAGGGGAGACAGCGAGCCCAACCGGTGGTCCGGCCGTGGGGATGTACCCGACCAGGTCCGAGAGAGGGAAACCGTCCTTCAGCGCCCTGGAGAGGTTGAAGACGGCGATCTCATCGCTCGCCTCCAGGCTCACGAAGGCGTACCGGCCGGTCGGCGCCACAGCCACCTCGATCGCCCCGTACCCGGCGCTCGCCAAGGTGCCGACCGGCCGAGTCCAGGGCGAGGCCTTCGGGCGTCTCCTGCGGGAGCCTGAGGCTCCCGTCGGTCGCCGGGACCGCACCGGCCAGGGAAAAGCCCAAGATCCCGTCGCCGATGGCCACGAAGGCTTGGTCGCGGCTCACGGCGACCCCGAAGGGCTCGCCGAGCGCAGTGGTGAAACTCGCCGCCGCGTCTGCCAAGGGATGGCCATTGGCAGCTGCAGTCGAGCAAGCGGGCGCGACAACCGTGGCTCCCTGAACAGCTGCCGCAGCCTCACCTCGAGAGGTACCGACAGCCAAAATTGCTGCGCTCACAATGGCTCGGCACGCCATCGGTTGTCGGCGCGTACGCGGATGTTGACTGTCCTGATCCAAAAACCTGCATAGGGAGGACCTGAGGGGAAAAACGCAGCCGTACGACTTCAGCAGGTTGACGAAGTGCGTCACAACGCCTCGCGGACGCGTCCCGGAAGTGTCGTGCATACCCAGCAAAATCGGGCGGCACCCAGGCCAACACAACGACAATTACTCAATAGCTAGTTGCGAAGTTCGGGTGGCACCACTGGAGCCACTGTGAGCCGGCACGGGGGCACCGCAAGAACCTGACGGGCGCCTCCGTGGCGCGGAGGGTGGGAGTGGACCGGGACCTCGGCCCGCACTAGGTACCTGCCAGCGGGCAGCACGAAACCCAAGTCGGCCCTGAAGCTGGCCGTGCCGAAAAGGACCTGGACGCTGGCTTGCCCGCCGGGTGCGAGGTGGACGTTGAGCCCTACGCCGGCCACCGCCCCGGTATAACCTCCCACCACCTCGCCGGTCTCGGGCGCCAGGACCACAGCCACCAGCGGCTGGGCGGTACGGAGCTCCAGCGCCACGGCCCCGGTATTGGTGAGCACGACCGTGCCGTGGCCGTTACGGCCGGCGACGATGTGGTCGGAGGACAGCTCCAGACGGGCGTCGAGGCCGTCGATGGTCACCACTTGGGGCGGCGGTGGTGAACCCCGCGAGACCCGGTCGGCCGAGGTCACGGGCCGGCCCACGGGGTAGGGGAAGTGGCCGAGCGTTAGGGTGACCGCAGCGCCGTAGCGGGCGTGTAGCCGGGCCGCCAGGGGCTCCTGGTCGGCAGCCAAGCGCGCTAATACGCTGCCCCACCCGGGGCCGAAGCCGTGGATAGCACCTTGGTGTGCCATGGCCAGTTCGCGCAGTTCGCTTTTGACCTCCTCCAGATAGGCAGGGGCGTAGGGAGAGGCCTCGACCCGGAGGCGGTCTGGGTGAGGGACCATAGGGCGGAGGACGACCTCATGGCTCGGAATGTCCTCACCCCAGAGGAGAACCGCGACCATAACCCTCGGGACGCGGTCCAACTTGACGGAAAGGAACGATCCTTCGTGCTCCTCGCCCCAACGGCGCACTGCCGCGATGTCGGGCGCCAGCTCACGAATAAGACTGTCGATATCGCGCTCGCCTGCGTCGGACATCTAACTGTACATTCTGACCTCTGCATCGCAGAACCGCGTCACGCCATCACTGATACGTAGTTTTCTTTGTAGTAGAATAAAGTTTGCTTGAACCGCAGATATAATTCCAGTTTGTCTTCGCCGAACCGTGTCGCTCGGTAATTCAAGAAGGCGCCGCGGCTTTCGAGTTCGACTGACCATCAAGGTTGGCTGCCCCAAGATTGAGGCTACTTCCGAAGGCATAGTGCCGCATCTCCGCTTTGCGGCGCGGGAGAATCCCCTCGTCTCGCGGGACTTCGATCGACAGGAGGGGCTGCGTGCAGGCTCCTTACGATTTGCCCACTGACAAAGTCTCTTTAGTCCCCGGCTCGGGGCGCTCCTGCTGCTGCCGCAGCAGCAGGAGTCGCCGCCGGAGAGCTGAATGGCACCACCTCTCCGTCGCTGCCGTCGATACCGGGTTGAGCATCTTACGAAGCGTGCGCATAGGTGCAGTCATGCTCATCATTGTCGCGCCCCAACTCCCGACGAGCAGCGGCTAACTGGCACGAACACAGATATGTGGCACAAGCCGGTTGCCGTATCGGCCGCTGATACCAGTGCGCCCGCCCTCAGCCAGTTCCGATGTTTCTAGGCATAGCTCAGAACCGCGGATTTGTAGGGAGGATCCGGCCCCAGGATCCCGCGACGGGGCGCCATTATGTCGCCGCGAGCAGTCGCTCAGGGCACTTTGACTGCAGCCCTCGCTAATCCCAGGCAACAGCGGGCCTGCAGCTCTGGTCGGGCACGGGCCTGGTAACCGCCTGCTCACCTGGGGCCACGTAGCACGTTACCGGCCCGGCCTGGCTCGTCGGCTCCACGTGCCCGAGGGTGTAGACCAGCTGTCCGGCCCTGTTGTAGGCCCTGACCGTGTTCGGGCTACTCCGGTGGTAGACCCACAGCCCATGTGTGACCTGGTCGATGATGAACATGCCGTTCTCGACCGGGGCCAAGCCACCTTGCCATCGGGCATGATGGCGCTGACCTTGGCGACGTTGGGATCAGCCCGCCCGATGACCTGGTTCTCATACGGCGCTGTAGAGGCTGGCGAAGACAAATCGAGCACCCCGCTCCCGGTCCAGACGACTTCGATGGGGCCGGTCAAGTAGTAGTCAGGCGCGTCGGTCGGGGCATTGGCAGTCTCGGTGGGCGGCCGCTTAGCGGTGCGGACGTCTTGGAAGTTGACCCAGCCGTCGCCGGCCGCCCAGGTCTGGAAAATGCTGCTGCCGCTGGCCTGGGGCACGCCGTCGGGAGGTACCGCGCAGGTCTGCCACCCCGAGGTGGTGGTGAGGACCAGGGTCGTCAGATAGGCGTTGAAGGATACGGCCCTTAGGCTTGGCCCGGCTCCCTTGGCACCTGTACTGCCTCGCACTGAGCGACTAGCGCCGCCGCCTTGGCTCCTGTGTACCCGGGCACCGCGACCACTGGGGGCTGGGACCGGTAGGCAATTGTCTTGGCCGTCGTTGTGGCCCGAAAATGCTCAACCGGGGCCGCCCCGGCCGGCGCGATGGAGCCCATCCCCGGCGCCACTGCGGTGGTGGCGATGGCTAACGCTCCCAGCCCCTTCCCAAGTGCTCGGCGCCGCTTACAGGCCATGGCGCTGGCTGCGCTTTCCCGCCGGCCCGCCAGACGACCAAGTCCGGTTCCGTCGGCCTCATAAGCGCTCGCTACGCCTTCCCGAATTCTTTCTACCGGGCCGAACTCCTCCGACGTCTTCGTGTCCTTCACGCCGAGACCTCCTTGCAGCCGTGCCAAAAGCCTACTGCTGGTGCCGACAGACCCAGGAGGAGATCACCGTAAGCACAAAAGCAGGGTCTTGGAAAAGGTCTCCCCTGTCGTTCGCCAGCGACGGGTTTACCTGAACTGGGATACCAAGGCCAACTGGCCAGGCGCGTCGGTCGTCTTTACGCCGCAGTAACCGCGACTGCCCTGTTGAACTAGGCGGTTGCGATGTGCTTGACGACCCGCCGGCCGCGGGCTCCCCGGCGTTATGTCACCCGCTTCGATATGGGCGCGCTTGCCTTTCGGAGCGCGGCCAAGCCGGGATGGTCGAGCATGGCTGCCGGGCCATACAAGTGGTACACCGCAGCGACCGCTAGAGGGCCAACACCCGGACCCGTCCACAGGATTGGCGGCTTTCCGTTGAGGTCGATTTGGACAGTCTCTCGACCAAGTGTCAAGTCGACGCGGCAACCAGCGATCTCGCCCCACCGCCACCAGCGCAACAGACTGCCGTTGCAGCGTCCGGCGATCCGATGGTTGGTGACTAGCCAGTCGCCGACCGGTGGCTGGACATGTGGGTCGCCTCTCTTCGGTGGCCCCGGCGAGACCGCAACGAGAGCGTCCAAGGAGCAGCAGGCGGGAACCTGCACCCACGGCTTCTCGCCTTGCTCTAAGACCAGTCCGACGCTGTACGGAATGACAGCCACATCAGATTGTTGGTACAACTCAAGTGCCAGGTCCCTGCCTCTGCCGGTCGCCCAGGCCCGCGTGGACACCTCCCACCGGGCGACTTCCTTCCTTTGCTTCCTGGCGGTATTCACAGCACCACTCCCGTGGTCTCGACCAATTGGGAGGGAACGTCAGCGCCAGTATTGTCCTGTCGGTCATGGCCCTGGCGAGTGATCGCCACTGCCCGCGCTGCTGCAGCCTGGGCACGCCCTCGGTGGCCGAGTTGCTCGATGGTCCGAACGTCTTCGTGGCAGCCCACGACGGCCTGACCGCCGGTCCCCCACCGGTCCCGGTAGGCGGCAACCACCCTCACCTCGCGTATCCACGCTGCCCGCATCGCTGGGTCGATAGGTGGAACACCCAAGCGGCGGACCCAAGCAACGTTGCGCTCGACGGCCTGTTCGGCGAGTGTCGTCGCCCGTCGTTCCATGGCCTCGTCCCGCTCCAGGAGCGCACGTGCCATGTCCACGTCGGCGACCCCCGTGGCTCGAGGGACAAGGCCGACGATGAGTTCTGCGGCTGCCAGTCTCTTGCTGCCGGCAGCCTCCACCCAACGGTCCACCCGGGCGTGCAGGAGGCTGGCAATGTCGTGCGCATCTGCCAATGACCGGGCCGCAACAAGGCGGGGCAACGCCGTCTCGATGTCTAGTCCCCGCGATTCGGCGTCGCGAAAGGCGGTGACGAGTGGCCCGTACGCTTCGCTCTCGCGCACGTCAGCCAGCTCGCGCGCCGACAAACCCGAGCGCTCCAGCAGCCCGTCCCACCGCTCAGCCAGCGCTGCCTTGGCCAACGTCGAGTACTCGGCGTGGAGCTGCACCATGCCCTCAACGGCCTCCCGAGAGGCTCGGATCGCATCGTGCGCCCCTACGTCGGCGCCCTCCCGCCGGAGCACCCCGGCCAGTACGGCACGCGCTGCCTGCGTACCCACCACACCGTCGTGACTGGTCTGCGGGTCAGGGTCGTAGTGGGTGTCCACGTAGAGCCGGTTGCTTTCTCGGCCTCGCGTCGCTGCCACGTACAGCACCTCGCGTGAAGTGGTCGGCGAAATCATTGCGTGTGCCGTGTCCACCGTCTGGCCCTGCACCCGATGAGCCGTACAGGCGTAGGCCAGCTCGACGTTCACGGCCACGTAGCCAGCCGGGAGGACCACCTCCCCGCCGCCGCCGGCCCGCTTAACCGTCATGGAACCATCCTTGTTGGTGGCTGTGACCGTCCAGCGGTCTCCGTTCTTCACCCACTGTCTCCCCGTCGCCAGGAGCCGGTTGTTCTCTCTGGTAACCACCTCATCGCCGACTCCGGCGGTCGCCCCACCAGCAATATCCAAGCCCTCCGCGACCACCACCCCGGTTGCGATGAGGTTGGCCCGTGCCCGTCTGTTCAGCTCGGCCATCGTCGCCGAGTCGCTGGCGACCATCAGCGACGACTTGCCCATTTCAACGTCCTCCCTCCAGGCGCGATAGACACGGTCGACGAGCTCCTCCCGCGTCCCTTCCTCGACCCGGCCATGAACCAGGTAGCGGTCAATGGCGCGCTCGTTGCCGACGCGCAGCTCCGCCGTCGCCACTTTCTCCCACCCTGCCTTGAACCTGCGGACGTCGGTGAGCTCGGGCGCGAGGTCGGCCCGGTCCCGGGCCAGGGAACGGAACATGCCACCAGCGTCGACGGAACTGAGCTGGTAGGGGTCGCCTACCAGGACGAGCTTCGCGCCGGCTCGTTCGGCCGCCGCATGGAGTTCGTCCAGGGCGAAGGTGCCGGCCAGGCTGGCCTCGTCCACGATGACTAGCTGGCCCGCCCTGAACGACCAGTGCTGGATTTCGGCCTCGAGTCCCTTTACCCGCTCCAAAAGCACAGATGTCACGCCGTTGGGCTCAGGCCGGGAGGCCAGAAGGCGTCGAGCGCGGTCCAGTTCCGCGCGTCGAACGGCCGTTTGACGGTACTCATGGAGCCACTTGGCCGTGTTCTCCGTGGCGACCCCCAGCTCGTCGGCCAGCACTTCGGCCGCAACGGCAGACGGCGCGAGGCCGATCACCGAGCCCGCCCCATGCTCGGCTTCCCAGGCCGCCCTGAGACCCGCCATGGCGGTCGACTTCCCCGTCCCGGCAGGGCCGAGGAGCAGGTCCAGCTGTCGTCCGCTGGTCGCCACCTTCTGTACGGCGAGAGCCTGGTCAATGGATATCGCGTAGTCCCGGCCGGGCAAGTTCTTGTCCGCCACGGCAGCCACGGTGGCGATAGTGACAGCCGGCGCGCCGACACGCCGGCCTGCTTCGAAGAGCCGACACTCTGCGTCCAGCAGGGCGGCCGTCGTGTAGAGCCGGTAGTCGGCAGGTCGAAGCCTCGACGTTCCGTCGGCCCGTCTGTAACGCTGCGGGACGTGATGCAGCTCCGACGCTGTCACCCTGATGGCGGCGCCGAGAGCGATGTCTGCGGCGCGCTCGGCGACCGCCACACGGTCGTTGCGGCGAGGCGAAGCGGACGCCCTGGAGCTGGCGGTGAACCTCCGCCAGGACGTTGGAGCGGCTGAACGTCGAGTGCCGTTCCGCCACCTTCTGGCAGGCAACGGAGGCAGTGTCGGCCAGTATCTCGTCGACCAAGTCGTCGGCGTGTAGCAGCGGCAGGTCGTTCCGGTCCCGGAGGGTGGAGACCCACGCCACGGGTGTCATCACCGACATACTCGACGGCCCGAGCCCGCCACTCGTCGGTCATTTCGGCCAGGCTCCGGTACTGCTTGTCCTTGCGAGTAGCCAGGTTCGCCTCTTGATTGAGCCGCATCAGCTCTACCGGAGATGGCTCCCTTCCGTGCTCGGTGACAGAAACGTTGCCACGAGCCCGTCGCGCCACTCCTCGATCATCTCCCTGCGTTGCGAGAACTCCCGCATTAGAGCCTCTGGAACACCGGCCATTTCGGTCTTGACCATGCCGCCGCGGGTGCTCTGCTGATCCCAGCCGACCCCGAGCGCTTCGGTGAGCAAGTCCGACAGCACGCCCTCGTGCATCACACCCAGGGTGACGACGCTCTTGTACAAGCCGCGGGAGTCGAGGGTCCGCCACTGTCCGTCCGACTTCGACTTCGCCCGGTTCCAAACGACCACGTGGTCGTGCAGCTGGGGATCTCCGGCACGGGTGTCGTAATGCGTGAACGACGCCGCCACTACTCCCTCGATGTCCTCTTGCACGACGCCGTTCGTGCCCGACCGGGAGTGGAACACGTGCTCCTCGGCGTAGGTCAGCACATAGTCGATAGCCCGACGGTGGCACTCGAAGATGATCGCCTGGGTGCCCTGATCGGCTAACGCCCACGCAGTGCTCACCGATTTCGACGGGCTGAAAGTGAGGTCAAAACCGGCAACGGGAGGCCGGGCACGGTGCGCCGCCCAGGCCCTCTCCTCGGCCTCGATCGTCTGTCGCTTGGTTGTCGCGCGTTTCGGCAGAGAGATCGTCTGGAAGACGCCCCATGCGCTTCTCGACCCGCTTCTCCAGGGATAACGGCTGAGTGTTCGCTGCCCGGCCGAGTGGCGCGCCGGTTAGCGGATCGGTGACCTCGCCGAGCATTCGGTAAAGATGCGTCTCGGATACCGGCGATCCTTTTTCGACGCCATCTAGGCCGCCCAGAACAGCCAGGCCCGAGCCGAGGAACACTCCCGGCGGGGTGCCCGACTCGGCGTAGTAGCGCGTCAGCGGAGACGATTGCTGCTGCGCGTCCGTCCCCGGTCGCAATCGACTCCATCAGGTACCTGTAGCCTTTGCCGAGCGACAGCCGGCGCATCGTGAGCACAGCCCACCCTCCGGGTGGGGCCGGACGGCCCCATCGCCCACCGCGTCGCCGCTGTGAAAACGTACGGCGCTGGCGCAGCGCTAGCATCCGGGTCCGCCAAGTCGCTGTCGCCTTTCCGTGAATATGCGGCACCCTTGCGCCTCGAATGCCAGGTGTCTGGGGCGGTTCTGGGGCGGTTCTGGGGCGGTTCTGGGGCGGTTCTGGCCGGGGGCGGTTCTGGCCGGGGGCGGTTCTGGCCGGGGGCGGTTCTGGCCGGGGGCGGTTCTGGCCGGGGGCGGTTCTGGCCGGGGGCGGTTCTGGCCGGGGGCGGTTCTGGCCGGGGGCGGTTCTGGCCGGGGGCGGTTCTGGCCGGGGGCGGTTCTGGCCGGGGGCGGTTCTGGCCGGGGGCGGTTCTGGCCGGGGGCGGTTCTGGCCGGGGGCGGTTCTGGCCGGGGGCAGCGAGTCGGTGAGTTGGTGCGCAGAAGAGCAGGAAGTAGCTGGTCGAAGGACGGTGTCTGAGGTTGTTGCGATCGCGCGGGGCAGTCGGTAGGGCGTTTTTAGGCTGATGGGCAAGAGGTAGCCTGACGCTGGGTGGTGACGTCCGAGAGTGAGACGCTGCTTCGGGACTGGCAGGAGCAGGAGCTCGTGCTGCTGTCGGCGTGGTGGGATGCTGTGGCGGAGCGCGCAGCTGCGGGGAGCAGGTGTGATGAACTGGTGTCCCGCCGGGAGAAAGAGATGGACCGGATCGTGGGGATGACGCGCCGCCAGCGCCAATGGGCGGAGCATCATCTCCGGATGGGCCAGCAAGTGGTGGATCCTGCGGCCCGCCACCGGGTAATCAGACTGAAATACCGCCAGCGTTCGCTTGCGCAATGCGATTCCCGGTGGGCTCCGCGCATCTCTGCGGCTCAAGCTCAGCTTGACTTGGCCGTTGCCGGGCTGCGGGACGTCGCGGCTGCCGCCGTAGCCGTCTGGCCGGGCGATACGTCCGAGCAGTGGACAGGACTATCGGTCCGGCGCCTCCGGGGGCTCGCCCGCCGTCTTCCCGGCTGACCGGTCGTCGCCTTCAAGCCTCGTTGAAGGAGGCTTTGGGTTTACAGGCAGGCATGCACGGCAGGGCGATGCCGTGACCCCCCGAGTGCTCCGGAGAGCGGGCGTACGATTTTGCACTGCGCTGGCAGGCGGCAGAAGGCCCATGTCGGGTGGGCCGCTACCGAAAGGCCTCGTCGGTGCCGTCACCAACTCGCCGAATCCCGGACGCCCAGCGCGAACGTATCCGTCAGAAGCATGAGGCGGAGCTCGCTGCCCTGGCCGCTCACGCCGCAGCCGCCGACCGTCTGGCCGCCACCGAGGCCCGCCGGGCCGAGGTTCTGGCTGAGCAGGACCACCTGGTGGAGATGGCGCGGGCGGAGCAAGCCGACGCTACCCTCGCCCTCGCTTCCCTGGTCGGCCTCGAGGCGGCGGCCCTGCTGACCGGCACAGCCGTCACGGAGGTCCGCCGCACCGCACGCGAGGCCACGAAGTGACGAAAGCAGAGGCGCGCCTGACCCGTGGGAAAACTCACTGGGAACTCCAACCGAAGTCGGGGCGGCGATCCTCAACGCTGTGGCCGACGACAAGCCGGCCGTCTTGCATCACCCTCAGGCCCGCGAGAGATTTCAGGGCCCAGCCGTGACAGGAGACCTGAAACCCACCGCCGAACAGCAAGCCATTCTCGACGCGGCCAGCTCGGGCGAGAGCATCGCGATCTCCGCCGCTGCCGGGTCGGGCAAAACCTCGACGCTTCGTATGATCGCCAGCGCCCGGCCACACACGCGCATGCTTTACATCGCGTTCAACAAGACTGTCCAGCTCGAGGCCGACGCGTCGTTCCCCTCAAACGTCACCTGCAGGACGGCGCACGCTCTCGCTTACCGCGAGTTCGGTGCGCCGATTCGGGCGCGGTTGAACGGTCCGAGGATGACCGGAGCCCAGAACGCCCGAGCGCTCGGCATCCGCTCACCGGTCGTGACTGGGCCGGAGCAGTCCTTCTCTGAGACGGCCCAGGCGTCGATGGCTATGGCCATGGTCTGGCGTTATTGCCGGTCGGCGGACACCAAGATCGGCAGCCAGCACTTTGTCCCGCCGGAGGGCCTCTCTAGGGACGGGACAGCACAGCTCGCCGACCATCTCCTTCCCTTCGCCCGGAAGGCTTGGGCAGACCTTACCGCCGGGAAGAACGGCCGGCTGAAGCCGACCCACGACATTTACCTAAAACAGTGGCACTTGTCCCGTCCACAGCTCACCTGTTGGGACGTGGTTCTCTACGACGAGGCGCAGGACGCCGACCCCTGTATTGCCGACGTGGTAGAGCACCAGGACCATGCCCAGCTCATAGCGGTCGGAGACTCCGCCCAAGCGATCTTCGTGTGGAGAGGGGCCGGTGATTTCCTTGGCCGGGTCAACGCCAAACACCGGCTTCAACTGACCCGGTCGTGGCGTTTCGGCGCCGATGTGGCGGACGAGGCCAACGTGTGGCTCGGCGTGGTCGGTACCGACCTACGGGTCGTGGGCAACCCCCTCCGCCACTCCGTCCTCGCCCCGCTCGCTCAGCCCGATGCCATCCTTTGCCGCTCAAACGCCGGCACCATTGAGGAACTACTGCGAGCCCACGATGCCTCGACGAAGGTCCACCTGGTCGGGGGCGGCCGGGCGATGTTGGCGCTTGCCCAAGCCGCTGATCGGCTGCAGCACGGTCGACCTGCCGGTCACCCAGAGCTGGTCGCCTTCTCCACCTGGGACCAGCTGGTGGAGTACGTGGAGAACGACCCGACCGGGTCGGACCTGGCTATCGGTGTGAAGATGATCGAGCGGTACGGGGCGCAGGGAGTCCAGCGAGCAATCGAAGGTGCGGTGCCCGCCCATCGGGCCGACGTGGTGGTTTCCACCGCCCACAAGAGCAAAGGTCTCGAATGGGGCAAGGTCAGGATCGGCAACGACTTCCGGGAGCCTCTCGACAAGCAGACCGGCAGACCACTTCCCATCCCGCGCCCGGACGCCATGCTGGCCTATGTGTCCGTCACCCGGGCGATGGGCATACTCGATACCGGCGGTTTGGCGTGGGTCCACGATCACCTCGCCGCCCTGGCCGAACCGGAGGGCGAGACCATCGCCCACGAAACGAAATCCGCCAACGAAGCCCGGGACCTTGATGCACCTGCCTTGGGAGCGCACTTCGCCTCTAGGGCCGCCACACAGCCGGGCACGTCTGCGCCAGCAAGTTCCTCTGTGCTCTCCCGGCATCCTTCCCCCACCCGCTGTCGACAGTCGTCTCAAGAACCCGCTCCCCTACCGAAGGCTTCCAATCCGGCCTCCGTCAGAATCGACGACCCGGCTACTTACCTGGCTAAGCGAGGCCTCGCTGTTGGACAACGGGTGGTTGTGGCCCGGGAGCGCGGGACGTTCGTGATCCGCTCTGTGACGCGGGACGGGTCGCTTGTTGCCTACTCCTCCCACCAGAAAGGTGGGGCCCGGTTCTTCCGCCCTGAGTGGGTCGCACCGGCCAGCAGGGAGGGGCGGGGAGGAAAGAAGGTCGCCGTACGTTCGGCGCCCCTCGAGTGCCGACGGGCCCGTGAGCGATGGGCTCTCGATCACGGTTCCACTACCGCATCGTCCTACGACAAGCCAGGCGCCGACGGCAGCCTCCGCATGTAGCCGTGGCTGCGGTGCAGACTTCCGGATGAATAGCCCCGAACCGGCTGTCCGCCGTACGAGGCTGGGTCCCTCTAAATGTTTTCCCGACGGTCCGACCAAAGCTCGACGTACTCAGCGACTTCGTGGAGGTGGCTGAGCGCCACCATCTCCTCGACCAGGCTGACGATAGACAGCGGCCGCTCCCCTGCGTTCCGTCGCTCCTCCTCTCGGGCGAGCACTGATCTCACCCGGTCCGTCAGCCAGGTCGGCCAATGCTCTGAGGCCCGCCGGAACGCAATCTCGCCGATCATGTCGCGCCGAGCGCACTCTGCATTGGCGCTCGCCTCCTGCTGGGCATCGAAGGCGTCCCACGCCTCCTCGACAGCCGCCCTCCAGTCGCCGTCCTCCCTGGGCCAGTGGATCGTGGCGGGATTTATCACCTCGACGGGAGCCTTCCCCTCGATGACCACCTTGTCCACCGACCCCGCCAACCACCCAAGCGCGCGCTCCAGGCTGGCGTGGTCCCTTGGGCTCGATTCGGAACGAAGGACTCGCTCGAGCGTCGAGCGTGGCAGGTAGCCCGCTCTCGCCACCGAACGCGCCGAAACCCGTAGTCCAGCCAGCCGCAGCCTGACGGCAACGGCCAGCCTGTGGGCGGGTTCGCTTTCTGAGGGCATGGTTCCACTCTCAGTCATAAAGTGGTACCATGCCTTCGCATGTATGGCCTAAGTGGTACCAAGGAATTGGACTGCGCAGGACAAATAAGTCTGCCACGAGACATAGCCGGTCAGTGGCCTCTGCGAGTGCCGTCCTCTCGGGCGGTCAGGTCCAGCCGGCTACATCACCCAAGGGTTGGAACGGAGCACCGTGGCCTTTGCTGGGTTCGATCACGACCCCGCCCGGGCGCAGGGTTTCTGCCTGCGGTCGACGCCGAAGTGGTGACCCGACCGTGTAGCTCCGTCAGGACCAGCGGGCGTCCTGCAGCACTTCGACCCCTGTAACCCCCTCCCCCTTCTCTATGCGCTCAGGAGGCGGGGTATGACGGCTCTGTTCGCCCAGTTAATGCGGTGCCCGGGTCCCCCGTCGCTTCGTGATCACGGTTACCGCCATGCGCTCAAGCTGCTCCAGGTCAGCCGGGTTCGTGGCGAGGCCCAGGCCTCCGAGCTGTGGGAGCCAGCGTGGCACTACGCCCGGGAGTGGGCCCCTGACGGGAGGAGCGCACTGACCCGATGGCATGTAATCGCAGTGCAACCCGATGTCCAGGCCGGCCGCAAGACGCTCCAGGGGGCAGAAATAGCCGTGCTCAGCGTCGCCTGGGACGACCATCCGGCGAAGCGGCGGTCCCGTCAGGTTCAGGCGACCGCCACGTTCGACGACCGCCTCGCCGCCAGTCCGCTCATCCCAGCCGACTTGGCCACCCCAGCCCAAATGATCGCTCAAGCGGGGTCCTACCTGTTGGACCAGCTCGAACGGGTGGCCGGCTGTACCATCACGGCTGAGGCACGTGGCTACATCCTCAACTGTTGGGAACCGTACGCGGTGTGGCTGGCCGACAACTCTGCCTACTTCGGGCTCGACGGTCTGGGCGGAACCGAAGGTGCCGCCGTCCGACGTGCCCAGCTCGCCTACCGCCAGGTCGCTCCGTCCGGGGTCAACCACCAGCAGACACTCGCTTGTCGTCGACTGCTCGTCGGCACGTTGAAGACCCCGGGCCTCCTCCCCTGGCTGGCCAAAGGCCGAAAGATCGCCGACGCTGTCCGGGCTCAACCCCGCGTCCTCATTTCCTGGACCACCGCCGCAGTGCAGTGCGACCCCGGAACCGCCGCCCACCCCCACCTGGACGCCCTCCAAGCCCACATCTGGCGGCGAGAAGCAGGACGCATCGTCGCACTCCAAGCCGGTCTGGTGGGCCTGCCTGACGAGCGCGGCCTCCATATGGCTCTCACTGCTTCCTAATCGTCAGACGCGTAGCGGCCCCCGGGTACCCACACCCGAGGGCCACTCAAAAACAGGAGACCAAACCTCCCGATGGCAACATTTTACACCACCCCCGACAGTGGCAGCGCTTTCAACGAGAGCGATGATCCGAGACGTGAGCTCGTCGTCCCCGAAGCCGATACGGCCTCCCCAGTGGAGGTACCGGTCGAGAACCGCCCGCAACTACACCTCGTGCAACACGACGAGGACGAGCGAGAAGACAGACCGCAGGAGGGACCGCACTACAGACGCCCAGACGAGGAGAACAGGCTCTTGAGCGCGCTCATCCGAACGAACAACAGGGGCCAGGCCACCTTCACCGGTACGCCATCTACCCGCCTCCTCGCCATGCTCCGCGCCTACTTCTTCGCCGTCAGCTGCGACGGTGACGTGTGGCTCACCCCACGAGACTCCTGGACGGTGCCGAAGGGCGGGATCCTGCGGCCCTTGGAGGAACGGGAGATCATCCAGCGAGCCCAGGCCCGGTACACCAAACGCTTCCCCGACGCGACCATCCCGACAGAAGCAACCGTCCGAACAGCCCTGGGCGCCCTCGCCGGAGAGGCGACGCGGCTTTCGCGGCGGCCGTGGCTGCGCTGGGGGAGAGGCGACGACGAGGCCTTGTGGTGGGACGCCGGCCGTGCCGACGGGCGCTGTGTCCGCGTCGACGCCGGCGGTTGGACCGTCGAGGACAAGCCAGCTTGCTGGTTCGTGCGCACACCGTCGGTCAAAGAGCTGCCACTGCCCGAGCCCGGCACGCTGGACGAACTGTGGGCCTACGTTACCGTCGAGCCCGCCGACCGGCCCCTCGTCGTCGCCTGGATGCTCGCATCTACGCAACCAGAAAGGGCCCGGGCGGCCGGGGTACTGTACCTTTCAGGGCCGAGGGTGCCGGCAAGTCTTCAGCAGCCGACAAGATCACAGAGGCGGCCGGCAGCAGCGTCAATCGCAAGAAGTTCGACCCTCGTAAGGACGACCGCGACCTCCTCGTGGCGGCCGCTTCGTCATGGATCCTGAGCATGGACAACCTGTCCTCACTGACAGCCGAGCAGCAAGACCTGCTCTGCGTGCTCGTCACGGGCTTCGAGGAGACGTACAGGCGGCTCTTCACCACTGTTGACACAATGACACTCGACCTGCGCAGGCCGGTGACGGCCACAAGCATCGAGATACCGGTCCTCCGTCCCGACCTCATTTCGCGCATGGTGCCTGTCGAACTGGCCCCTCTCGGCCGGGTGCTGCCCGAGGACGAGCTGAGCGAAGCGTGGGCTGAGGCGCAGCCTCGTGTGTTCGGTTCTCTGTTGACGCTGCTGTCTCGGGTCATGGCCGCCGGTCGGCCTCGCGTCGAAAACCTGCCCCGCCTGGCTGTGCTCGGCCGGATGGCCGCCGTAGCTGACAGCATCCGGGGAACCGAGACGCTTGGCCAACTTGCCCTCCGTCAGTCCAATCTCCTCGGCGACAGCGTTTCAGACGACCCGTTCTTTGACCGGCTGCGCTCGGTCGTCACCGGCAGGTGGCAAGGGACTGCCAGCCAGCTCGACCGCCACCTTGATCCCGACGGGGACCTCGCGAGGCGCTGGGGAAAGCAGTGGCCGACCGGCAAGGGCATTACCGCCCGGCTCAAAAGGCACCGCAACGCCTTGGAACGGCAAGGCTGGATTCTGGCCGCAGAGCACAACGGCAATAAGGGGCAGATCTGGACACTGGTCTCACCAGCCGGACCGACCGATTATCCCGCTGGCGACGACAACGGGAGGGTGCATGGCCCTGGCTGCCATTGCCACGCCTGCCCTCACCCGGTCCCCGAGTGTCTCTGTGACGACTGCCACCGCCGCCAGAAAACGGAAACCCTCTTGACTTACCGCCGCGAATAGCAAGGACGGCGAGTTGAAACGCGGGCGTGTGCGACCTCGTATTCCAACAGCTTTATCTACATGGGGAGCCCTGCCGGATGTTCAGGTAGCCGCCACCGCGGGCCTGGCACCCGATTAATCATGGAGCACAGCTCGCTGAGTGTGGACGGTCAGCACAAGTTGCCCCTGCCAGGCAGCAACTGGCAAGCACCGCACGAGCGCTCTCTGCGTTGGTTCGGATGTGCGACGACCTGCCTCGAACGACCCTAAACCGATTCGGAGCGCGATCACCGTCGTTCGGGTTGCGGCGACAATGGAGTTGGGCCATCTCCCCCGCATAACGATGCTCCTGCCGGTTATGTGGGGACTCACACTGAAGCAGGCCCTCGAAAAGCCCGTCATTATGGGCTTTCTGGCAAGGTCGTCGTTATGGCGCCCTTATGTGTACTAAAATGCCCTTGAAAGATAGCCTCATTTACCGGCGTGGGTTACACGAGAACCGTCGTTCGGGGTAGATTCTCCTTGCAAATCGCACGTTTTCCATCCGTACATAACTAGCTGATCTGGAACTCACGCCAGGCCGTGCCCCGGCGCGTCCGGGTCGGGGCGCCGGTTGCTGGTCTGTTTGATAGTCCAGCGAATGCCCCTGCCAGCTTGCGGTTCGTCATCGAAGCGCGGGATGACGTGGAGATGGGCGTGGGATATCTCCTGGCCTCCGGCGACGCCGACGTTCCAGCCAACGGTGTAGCCGTCAGGTTGCCAACGTTCGCCAATGACCTGCTTGGCGGCGACCAGTAGGTCGTATGTGGCCCGCCACTCCTCGGGTGACAGTCGAACGGAGAGCGCCGGTGCTCAAGTGGCACGATGATGCCGCTGCCCGGTAAGACGTCCTGGGGCGACTGGAAACCGTTCGAGACGTAGATGGCGTAAGCGTTTTCCAGGCAGATCTCGGACTGGCGAAAACCTTCGAGATTGCAGAAACTTCACTCCCCAGCCGACGAGGCCCCACGGTGCCGAGGGTAGCCCGTCAATCGTCGGGGCGCGGGACCAGCTCTCGCCAGTTTTGGTTACCTCCTCACTAATGGTCTGGCGGCACGGTACAGCGGCTCACGATAGGCCTATGAGAGGCTCGACCAGGTCGGCTGACCGCGGGGCGGCGGCATAGGTCTCAGCAGCGGCGGCCAGCCCGCACCTACCACTTGGGTCACTGACGAGGAGCTCGTTGAGGCTGGCCTGGAGCGCCGGGACGGCGACCTCGTCGGGAGCCAGGGCGACCCCCAGGCCAGATCGGGCCACGGCTTGGGCGACCAGCGGTTGGTCTCCCATTTGGGGCACGGCCAGGACCCCGACGCCGGCGCAGGCCGCCCGGGTGACTGTGCCATGGCCCGCCGAGCACGCCACCGCCGCCATACGGCCGATGAGCACCGAGTGAGGGAAGTCTCCGGCGGCGATGACCCCGGCGCGGCAGGTCCGGGAGCGGCTTGGTCCGGCCGTGACTACAACGTCGAAGCGCCCAGCAAAGGCTTCAGCTCCACATATAGCAAGAGGGCTGTCGGGCACCAGGTTCGTCGACAGGGCGATCAGTATGCCGGGCCGGTCCCGCCCAATACCGGCCAGCCACCCGGGCTCAGGACCAGGAGAGGGCTCCCAGATGCTGGGCCCACGCGGTGCACATAAGCGGGTGCCGGGGCAGCATGGGCTTTCAGCTCGGGGAGCCCGAGCACCAAGGTGGCGACCGGCGAGAGGTTCCACCAGCATGCCTCCTCCGGGCCTCTGGGCTCGGGGCCACAGCCGAGCTCGTCCCGAAGCCGCCCCCAAAACGAGCAGAAGACGTCCTTTGGCCCGTTCGTACTGGCGAAGCGCTGGCAGTAGTACTCGACCATGCCCTCTGAGGTACCGGCCTCGTCGAAATAGTGGTGCGTGTAAGCGACCCAGGGCAGGCCGAGCCGCTCGGCGGCCAAGCCGGCCCCGAGGCGGAACCCGTCGGCCAGCACGACATCTACGCCGTGGCGGCGCACCAGGACCTCGACCTCGGCTCGGTGCCACCCGGCTAACAGCACCTTGCCTGCCAGTGCCTGCTCCAGGTCCTGGGGCGGTCCCGAGGCCAGCGCCGGCAGCCCCGCCGGCGGCGGCAGGAAGCGGTCGGCGACCACCTCGATGTCCCACGGCAAGGGGCAGGTCTGCGGGGCCTGGGTTACCCCGATGACGCGGTGGCCTCGCTCGAGCAGTTCACCGACGATGGGAAGGGCGGGCTCGTAACAACCGCGTTGCGACATAAACGACCACAAGATGGTTCCCACTCGGCCCACTTTCGCTCAGCCCGAGGTGCAACGTCTACCCCACCGTTCTGATTACGGGGCGCCTGAGGGCGGCGCAAGGGCCCGGACGGCCGTGGTCGTCCCCCCACACGCGGCCTGGCCCGTTCGTCATTTTCGGGAGCGCAGAAAATGTCGGATTTCATCCGGCTCCTCTAAGTGCGCAAACTCCACCGGGGGGCCGGTTTTGACCCTGCACGATTTGTCGCCAAGGCTGGGGCGGGGCGAGGCCTGTCAGGCGCGAACCGAAGACGTACTACCTCCCCGCGAAATGGGCCCAATGAACGTGGAGGGCGCGCCTCGACGTCGCGCGTCAGGTCAACTGAACGCCTCCCTCATTGGGGCTTCCCGTCGGAAGAACTCCAAAAGCCGGGCCCAGAGAGGTCCACACCGCTCAGCGGGGACGGGTAAGGCCCTTTTTGTATCGCACCTGGGTGGCACCGCCCTCGTCGAGTTCCACGCCCGGCTGGAGGGCCCAGCGCCGCGACTCGTACATGGTGCGAGCTCGGAGGTTCGCCCTTATCACCCAGAGCCCGGCGTGGCGGAACGACTGAGATACGAGGACGTCGAGAGCATGATCGTGCAACGACCCGCCAATGCCTCTTCCCCAATCCGAGGGCACGACATGCAACCCGCTTAGCTGGCCTTCGCCAACGAAGTCGGGGTCGGCCCGCACCGCCACTGCTCCCACGGGTCGTCGACCATCGAGGGCGACCAGCGCCGCGGCTGTGGGGCTCATCAGGTACTTGTCCCAGAACCTCGTAAGCCGTTCGAGGGTCGGGGGTACCCAGTCTTCTGGGAAGAACTCGACGAAGGCCACGGAGGTCGACTCTGCGTGAATGGTGGCCAGGAGCTCGGCGTCCGAGGTCGGGTCGATGCTCCAGTCGGTCACGACCAAACCGTAGACGACTAGCCCTCAACACCCTGCGCCAGCTGGCGATTCGTGAGCAGATCCAATGATCAAACCGACAGCAGGTCAAAGGGTCGTCCCATCTCTACCGACCGCTCCACTGCCGACGAGGCTCCTAACGAAGACACTGACCCGCAACCTCTCTTGGGGCACCTGGCGCTGGACCATCCAGTGATGCAGCCTGACCGGTTCGGGCCACAGCCGCGCCAGCTGACAACGGGCCACCACCGTGCCCACGGCCAGATCACCACTTGCCCAGCGTGCCAGGTGAAACTGGCATAGGGGCTGAGGGTTTTGACGATCCTCGACGAACCGCCCGAAGTGCCGCTCGGAGTGGCATTGCCGACGCCGGAGGCCCGACCGATCTCGACAACCGTCGGGTACGGGAAGGTCGGGGGCCGCTGAACGCCATGGCTGCCCGATTGGCCTCGAAGCCTCCGGGATGGTGGCGAGGCGCGGCACCAGGTCCTGACGGCCGACGCGGTACGCATAGGCCGCCGACCAGAAGCCACCCGGCAGGGGGGCCAGCTCCTGGAACGGCCGAGCGTGGCGCGAAACGAGGAACTGCCTGACGTCACCGAGGGGGACATCAGGTTTGTGCGTCACGGAGTGACAGGCTGGCAGCGCGTTTGCGACGGCGCCAGTGGGTTACTGGTTTTCCAAGACGTTTCGGCCGTTGTCCCAACCACGGAGAACATGTCGTCCAGGTCAACGAGTGCGCGAACAACCAACGATACCGAGTCGGCGGTACCGGGAACGTCAGCGAAATCGGCACTTTCGCGCTACCGAGGGACAGAACGGTAACGGCGGCCTGAATAATATGTGAGCCAGAGGGCGAGACATGAGGCGGCAGGTGACCGCCAGGGGACTGGACCCTTCTTCACCCCTCCGCCGGCGCCCCCTGCTAGCATTCGGGGTACTTGCGACTGGCGGCACCGGCGTGGAGCACCACGAGGGAGCCTTAACCAGGGGTCGGTCGCCTGGGCCCCGGCTGGTGAGCTCGTGAGCGCTTTTTCGAAAGTCGACCAATCGGCCGAGCCTGATCGCTTGGTCGCCTACTTGGACGATGCCGCCGTGTGGTTGTGCGGGCTGAAGCACTACGTGGCCGCCGCCCACGCGGTGCGCCGCGAGTAAGCCCATCCTCGACCTCGGTTGTGGCACGGGGCACGACCTCGCCCTCTTAGCCTCGTTTGGGCTCCGCGCTATCGGTGTGGACCCGAGCGAGACGATGCTGGCCGCCGCGCTAACCCATGAACGGGGTCACCGCGGCGGCCTGGTGCGGGCGCTCGGGGAGGCGTTGCCCTTTAGCGACGGCGCGTTTGGCGGGTGCCGTATGGAGAGGGTGCTCATGCACGTGGCCGACCCTGCGGTGGTGCTCGGGGAGGCCTGCCGGTGCGTGGAGAGCGGTGGGCTCGTCACCGTGCTCGAGCCCGACCTGCTGCACTTAAAGGTCACCAGTGACGTGTTGGCCCCAGGTGCAGGCTGGTTGTCCGGTGCCGCCCACCCCGGAGTGGGCAGGGAGCTGTGGCGCCTGGTCGAGGAAGCCGGCTGCCAGGTCCTGGACCGCGTGGAGGAGCTGTCGGTGTGGCGGTCTCTGGCCACCCTGGAAAGCGCCACCGGTTTCCCCGCCTCGGTCGACCGGGCGGTGGCCGCCGGGCGCCTCGGTGCAAGGCTCGCACAACGCTGGGTGGAAGAGCAGCGCCGGCGCGACGCCGAGGGCCGCTTCGAGGCGACCGTTGCCAAGGTCCTTGTCGTGGTCCGGAGGCCGTGACATGCGGGTGCAGGCCATCAAGACCCGGCGGGTCGGGGCGGGGGAGACGGCCCTCAGCCGTTTCGCCGACGACTACCTACCGTCGCTAACGGAAAGCTCGGTGGTCGCCGTCACCTCGAAGGTCGTGTCGCTGTGCGAGGGCCGGGTGGTGGCGGCGGGGGCGGCGACCAAGGCTGACCTCGTCACCGCCTAGGCCGAGCGCTACGTGGCCACCTCGGGCGCCCACGGGGCCCAGTTCACCATTGCCCACGGGACCCTGGTGCCCTCGGCCGGCATCGACGAGTCCAACGGCGCTGGCGACTATGTGCTGTGGCCGGCCGACCCCCAAGCCAGCGCTAACCGTCTCCGGGCGCACCTGCGACGGCGCCACGGGGTGAGGCACGTCGGTGTGGTGGTCACGACAGCACCTGCACGCCCCTGCGCCGAGGCACGGTCGGCATCTGCCTGGCCCATAGCGGCTTCGTGGCCGTGAAGGACTACGTGGGGAAACCGGACCTTTTCGGCCGCCCGTTCAAGATGAGCCAGGCCAACGTAGCCGCCGGGCTAGCGGCGGCGGCCGTCGCCGCAATGGGAGAGGGGGCCGAGCAGACTCCCTTGTGCGTTATCGACGACGTTCCCTTCGTCCGCTTCCAAGCCCGTAACCCAACTGCCGGCGAGCTTGGCTACCTCCGCATCCCCTTTGAGGAGGACCTCTTCGCGCCGTTACTTGGGGCCGTACCCTGGCACGTCGGAGGGGCGGGTCCCCCCGGCGTGGGCGAGGCCGAGGAGCCCAGCGGCCGATGCGTTACGTCGTAATTGTTTGCTGCCCGCCGACGGCACCCCGCCTTGGTTTGGCGAGGCCGCTAGCGACCGTCTATGTCCGCGCCGCTCGATCTGTGTTTCAGGGCAAGCAAAGTTGGCCCAACTGATAGTGCCCGTAGCCTCGATATGGCCAAGGATGGAAATGTCAAGCCGGGATTGACATTTTCATCCGGTAATTCGGCTATGACTTCTTCTACGGCCCGTTGACCGATGGCAGCCAACACCGGGTCGGTGTCCCGGTAGTGGTGCGCAGCGCCGAGTCCCAAACCCAGGTCCCAACCACGCCCGCCGCGCTCATTAGCCCAAGAGTCGAAGGAGCGTCCCGAGGTTACCGACCCCGCCACGTCCTGGTCCGAGCGGGTAGGCCAAGCCAGCTTCCAGTTCGACGCCAGAATGACCGGGTGGACGATGTCGCCGGGTGGCTGGAGCAGCTCCCTGCCGAGCTCGGCCCACAGCGCCGGCTGCTCAAGCGCCTCCTCGCTTGGTGCGAGCGCGACGACGACGTCCGCTGGCTCACGGTTGGCTGCTCCATGGAGCGCGGCAACGCCGATTGGCTGTCGGACCTCGACGTCGCCATCGGGGTGAGGAAGGAGCACTTCGAGGAGGCGCTCGGTCACGTCCGCCAGGCGTTGGCTGACCTCGGCGACCTGGTGGAGTCTTACGATTACCTCCTGCCGCTGAGCTTCCCCCTGCGGCGGTTCTTCGCCCAGTACCGGGACCGTACCCAGGTCGACCTCACCGTTGGGTTCGCGCCCGTTGTCAACTTGCCCCACGGCGTGGTGATATATGACCCCGAAGGTGCAGTGCATATCGTTGCCGACGAAGCCCTCGGCCCCACGGCCGATGAGGTCCGGGCCTGGGTTTGCCAGGCGTGGGAAGCGCTGGCCAATGTGGGCAAGTATGTCCGCAGGTCGTCTTGCTGGGAAGCACTGGACCAGCTACACGAAGCTCGCACCAACTTGTTCCGTCTGTGGGCGCTGGCCGAGCGCATGCCTGAGGCCCGATATGGGCTCACGGCGCTCGTCGACGCTGGGGCGAGCATGCCACCGGGGATAGACAAGTCCATCGCCCGGGCAAACGGAGGCGAGGAGCTCGCCGCTGCTCGGTACCTCGCCGAGATGCTCACAAACCTGCAACACGTGCTGAGCAGCCATCAGCGCTACGAACTGCCCGAAGAATTCGCCGCCTTCGTGACCGCCGACCTCGCTCAAGCCGAAGTCGATGGTGTTACGGGCACGTGAATAGCGTCCTGAGGCATAGCGGCCATTTTCGAGCGGGTTGCCGGAAGGGAACGCCTCGAAATCGTAGAAGGGGCGACGCTCGACCACAGACACTTCTACGTCGTCCGACCTCGCCACATAGAGGCGCTCTCGCTATTCCTTGGTCCCCGGCGAGCCTCCTAGGGCGGACACCGCCAGTCCGCCGGGAGAGTGATCAGCGGGCGGTGGGTCAGTTTGTACGAGCGCCATAGGCCAAAACCCCCTGGCGGTACCGGGACAAGAGCTCCGTGGCTGTGTCCTCCGGGCTCGCCGGCGGGTCGGTCAACAGGTGCCGGGGATCGATCAGCGCTCGCTGGAACTGATCGTGCACGAGCCGCGTGCCGGGCTCGTCGTTATCGTGCCCTTCGCGAGTAGCGACGTTCTGCGCGCAGCGTTCCACTGATGGGAACAGGATGGCATAGTCCAGTTCCTCCAGCCCGGTGGCTTCGAAGAAGGTGGGCAGCCACCACGGCCCAAGGACCCCGTCGAAGACGGCCTCGAACCCGCCTCGGGCGTATTGGCCAGCCGCAGCGCCTGAGGCGCGGATGACCACTCGGTTCTGCTCTGTGGCCTCTGGGAGCCAGGGCCTCACGGCGCCTTGGTCCAGAAACCTGAAGAACGCATCTCCTCGGATCAGGACGCTTGGTGAGAGGTGTGCCGACACAAGGGCACTCACGGTCGACTTTCCCGCCCCTGGCGGACCAGCGATGACGAGCAAGGACGACATCCCATACAGCCTGCTTACCGTCACCCTGGTTGGTCAATCAGCCAGGCGATCGGCGTCAAGCTCCAGGGGACTTCCTGGTCATGACTTGCTGATTCGCAACCGGTCAAGCATCCCCAGTCCTGCTGACCCACGTCATCTTGGTTAGGCCCGATGCGGGAGCGATCGCCTCAAACATCTCGCTTCGCCCCTTACTCGTACGACGAACTGGTACGCGAGGCCCGATTGCCGGTGACGCCTTAGTGGTCGAGTTATGCGCAGCGGGTGTGGGAGCGGAGGGTGAGGAGACGGGTCGGCTTGCCGTCAGGGCCGGGGTCGCTGAAATCCCAGCGAAGCCCGTGGTCGGTGGCGTAGCAGCCACCGCCGAGCGGGTGCAGACGAAACGGCGGCGGGTCAGGTAACAGGTCGGCGACCGGGCCGAGGCCCAGCTGTTGGGCGACGAGGGCGTCGCCGTCCCAGCTGATGTCGTGGGCGGAGCTCCGACGGACGTATCGACCTACGCACGTCGCCGGCGGAAAGTCCGGGGCGCCGTCGGGGACAGTATTGGGTGACGGGCCGGGCGGCCCGAACAGGTGCGCTGCGACAGCGCGGCCGGCGGCAATGGCGCCAGGGCCGTTAGCGACTGCTCCGATGACGGCCCCACCTGGGACCGCGGTCAGGTAGGCGGTGTGGCCAACGGTGCCGCCGTTGTAGTAAGGGGTGCCCCTGTGGTCAAGGAGCCATCCCAGGCCTTGTCCGCCATCACGCACCGCCATCTGGGAGGTCACCATCCGGGTGGCCCACTCTGGCGGCAGCAGCTCACCGCCGCCGGAAACGAGGGTGTAGCCGAACCGCGCCAGGTCGGGTGCGGTGGCCAGCGCCCCACCAGCCGGACCGGCGCTACGGGGGAACCGGCGGTGTTCTTCAACAAGCCGGCCAGTAGCCGGGTCACTGGAGTGACCGACGGCCACGACCCGTCCCGGGCCGAAGCGGGGCCGGGTGGTCACCGTGGTCCCGCTGGGCCCGGCGATCCGGCTGATGAGGGCGTCGTCAAACGGACGGCCATCGAGGACCTCCACCAGGCGGCCAAGCAGGCTGTAGCCGCCGTTGCTGTAGCTCCAGCGCGTCCCCGGCGGGTCCCACACCTCGCCTCGAAGGTCGTCACGCACGTAGCGGGCAAGGCAGTCGTCGTCGTCGCCGGCATCGGTGAACTCGTCGAAGTCGACCCCTCCGGCGTGGCACAGCAGGTGCCACACGGTCACTCGCGGTGTCGCGTCGGGCGGGTCAAGCACGAAATCGGTGACATAAGGAGCCACCGGGTCGTCCAAGCCAACGTCTCCCCGGGCGACGTGTTGGAGGACCAGCGTGGCCGTCATCACCTTGGTGACGGACCCGATCTCGCACAGCATGTCCGGGCCGGTTCCCGCCGCCACCGTACGCGTCCGCGATGCGTCGGTCACCGCCACCACCACACTTTGCCCCGGGAACAGAGCCGCAGCTTCGGTCACGACTCGCTCGAGCTGGTCCACTCCGTGGACCATCCGCGGCACGTGCCCAGAGGAAGCAATCCGGGCCAAGTCTCGCCGGGACTCGTTGCCGGCGTCCGAGCACAACGATGGGGTGGGAACGATCCCGCGAACCGCTCGACCCGATCATGCGTCTCTGGGTTCTAAAGGGGCCCCTTGAGCCGGCGAGCCTCGGAGCCCGGCCCGCCGGATGGGTTGGGACCTGGCGATGAGCGCGACTAGCGGCCCTCTCTCCTTTAGGGTGCCGGCACTATCCTCGGTTGAGCCCATCTCAATGGCCCGAACCACTGTGGGACGCGTTTCGTAGGCCCACCCCTCAGGTCGCTATCCCTGAAAGATCGGCCAGTATGTGCGCCCTGGCCACAGGGCAGAACCTGAGACCAAACCCGAAGAGTATGGACCCCCGCTCGCGAGGCGGAGGGCTAAGGCGGTTATACGTCAGGGGCTGCCGTCCATGAGCGGGGCATCACCTACCGTTGGCGTCAACTGTCATGCTGGCACAATTCCGAGCGAGCCGACTGCCGTCGGAGAATATCCTCGCAACGATGGTCAAGGAACAGGTCGGCGGTGGCGGTATCACCGCAGTTTCGAGGGTTGAAGGGACTATTCGCCGCACCACGGGGTGGTGGTCAGAGGCCGTCCATGCTCTCCTCGGGTACCTCGACGCGTCAGGGTTTGGCCCCTCACCCCGGTTCCTGGGTATTGACGACGAGGGACGGGAGATTCTCTCCGAGCTCTCGGGCCGGCCCTGCCTGGGGCCGAGTTGACCGCGACGCCCTCGTCGTCAGCGCCGCCCGCCTTGTCCGCAGCTACCACCACCTGGTCGTCGACTGGAGCTACCCAGCGGGCGGCTGGCAGCGTGCGCTGGGGGCCGAGGAGGGCGGCGACGTGATCTGCCACAACGACCTGGCCCCTTGGAACTTCCTCTGCGAGGACAACACGGTCACCGGGCTAGTTGACTGGGATGTGGCTGCCCCCGGCATGCTTACTGTTGGGTGCCTCTCGCCGCTCCCGAAAACCGAGCCGCCATGGGCCGCCCGGCCGACCCTGCCCTAGCTCCCGTATGACGCTCGTGCGCGACAGCTAGGAGCGGTTCCGCAACCCAAACGGCGTTGCGCTCAAATTGCCAACTTTGCCGCTCTCGACCCCGATTACCCCGGAGTGGGTATGACACGAGTGGCAAAGCGGGATGCCGAGGTTTGGGACTTCTATCGCAATCGGCGGCACGAGCTAAGCACGATCGCTGCTTCGGCTAAGGAGTGGGGCCCGTGGTGCTGGCGGTGGTTTTCCGATTACCCCAGAGAACGACGAAGACGAGGTTCCTGAGGGCCGCTTACTTTTCCACCAGCACCGAACCCGAGAACGTAACCGAACACTCATCGGCAGGAAGAAAGCTGCCGCCCGAGCGACTGGCTCGCTCGGGCGCGAGGTGTGCTGTGCTTCGACTTCGAAGTTACCTACGGCTCCTTGGGCCATGACTTCATCGAATGCCACCATGTTCGCCCTCTGTCGGAGAGTGGTCCGACGACAACCCGCTTGGCCGACCTCGCCCTGCTCTGCTCTAACTGCCACCGCATGGCACATCGGGGCCGGCCGTGGCCCTCGGTGGATCACTCAAATCCCTCGTTAGTAGCCCTGCCTGAGCTACGTCCTTGTCCAGGTTGTAATTCGCCTTAGTCCTCGACTAGACGAAGGCGGATTTCTACGTGCCTGGAACTGCGTCGATGCTGCGACCGCCCTGTCAGGTGATCGGCGGTGTCCACGTCACGGACGACTCCGCACCAGGTACGGTGTTTGCCCCATACACCCAGCCGACCCAGCTATTCGCTGTACCGCCGTCGTCCTGGTGCTGCGGTGCCTGCCAGTGACTGGGTACGAACAACATGCACCACACGAGCGCAGCCGTGCTGATCCCGGCCAAAATTTTTGATCGTCTCTTCTGCTTCACACCCCACCAGGCTACCTCCGACCCCGGCCACCCCCTGGACCCGGTGTAATTACAGACATTTCCAACCGACCCGAGTCCGGGGAAACGGTCACTCGGCCCAGGTAAACTACAAGTGTGAAACTAACCCCGGCACCTCGGCGACGCTCCGCCTTGTTGCCTGAGCGCTCCCTGACCCGCCGATGACAGGGACCGCCCTAATCAGCATCGAGCGGGGCTATTGCCTCGGGTTTCTCAGTGACCCGGACAACACGTCTGTCGACTGCACGGAACCGATCATCGGTTCCGGCTGGCTACAGATAGGCGACAGCTGGCACGAGGTCGATGCGTGCGAGCACCATTCGGCGCAGTTGCTGTTCGGTGGTCGTGCCCCTAAGGGCGGCTCTCCTCCATGGCACCATCACATCGTGTCTGCCGGTTATCAGCGTCTCTTCGCAGCGGGCGAACAGATCACGTACGTTGACAGGAGCACCCATTCCGGTAGGCCCGTATCTGTTCGGGACGCCTTCAAGGAGAAGAACTTCAACAGCTGGGATCGTGGTCGACTTACGGACCCTATTTTCGGTCTTGCGCAACCACCTCAAGGGCCTGCCTGGGACAGCACGCTTGAGGAGGATTGGGCCGAACTGGAGCGTCTGGCATTTCCAGCAATGCGTCGGATCTCGGACAGCTTAGAACACCCTGGCGACCGATGGCGAGTCGCACAAATAACTGCCCTACACCTGACGAGAAGCTATGCGTTCGAGAAGTTCTTCGTTGATAGTTCAATCCCTGCCTTGTACAACTTCTCTCTGTTCATGTGTAATAAGCAAGACTTTGTAAAAGACTTTCATCGACAGTACGGCCGTGACCCACGAGTCGAGGACGTACTTCCTACACTCGAAGTCTTTCACCAAGCTCGCTGGACCTTCGTCAGTGAAATGCGCCATCAGTTCGTCAGATACCTGGAACTGTTCTACCGTAGGGGTTGCTCTATCCTCACGTGTCCTCCTGGCCAAACATTAGCCTTCAGCGACAACCCAGTGGTGTCCTATGCTGATGCCGAGCACCTCTCTCTGGGCGACGAACCAACTTCTGAATCCATGTCGTTCTCCATGCCCATATCTCGCACGAAGGCGATCTGGATTCATCGTCGACCTGACTATGGTGACGGTGTACTTGCTATTGAGGATTGTCAGCGACTCAACCAGTTGCAATGGTCCGGGGCGAAACGGTTTGTGGCGTGCCACCCCGACGACGACCCGTCCATCCTATTTCACCGCCCTATAAGCATCTCCAAAAGGCGGGATATCGCCGGCCGTTGATGGGCAACGAACAGCGGCGGCCCGCACGCCGCTATTTACGGTTTCACCTTGGCTCGATATGTGGGCCGAAGTGCGACGACGTCAACGTTGCCGTCCGCCCCGCCTTCTCGGGCTTGGTCATAGGGCACTTCCGTTTGGCTCAGCCGTTTCCCGCTGACGTCGGAGTAGGTCAATCGAATGGTAAACACGGGGACAGCCCGGGCACCACCCCTAACTTCGAGGACGGCACCCTCGCCGGGGCCTAAGATGACGCTTCCCGGATATCCGAAATGCAGAGGCTGTTGGGAGTCCACGAGAAGAGCCCCGCCCTCTTCCTGGATGATGGCCACACCCTTTCCGACGTTACGGATGGGTAATCGGTATGACGAAATCAGAGCCGACGGTGACCACTGGTAGTTTGCGTTCACACCCTCGGCAGCTGGAACGATCACGGGCTGCTCTGCATCCTCTACGAGCCGTCGTGTCTGCCTCACCATGCCAAGTGTGACGACGGCCAGGCTGAAGGTTCCGACCGCTACGGCTATGTCAGACCAGGTGGCAGCGGTGAGGGTATGCACAATGCCGGGAAGGTTACACCCCTGTTCTTCGATCGAGCGACTGACGTAACCCTCTGCCACCGACCGCAGTATTACGGGGCGTGCTACCACCTCGTTTCATCTGGATGACCAGGAGAACCGATACCACCGACCGGACGGTGAGGAAGCATCGACTCACCCGTATTGCCGTCCTCGTAGCCGTGCTCGCCGCAAGGATCGGTATATCGGCTGACCCCGGCCAAGCGGCAACATCTTGGCGGGAGGTCTCGACGGGACTACCCGCAACAGCCCAGTTCATGGGCATCGCCTGTCCGAAGCCTAGGTTCTGCATAGCGGTCGGGGCCAACTACGCCGGGCCCCGCCGACGCACACACTAATTGAGACTTTTGATGGCTCTAAGTGGAACACGATGTCCGGGCCAGTCGAGAGCGCCGGTGGCTTCACAAGTGTGTCGTGCCCCAGGCCGACCTTGTGCGTTGCCGTTGGCGGGCACTTTGGCCCACCTCGGGCTACTGTTTGGTACAACCTAATTGAGTCCTATGACGGTAAGACCTGGACTATGGTCCCGCTAGCCACGCCTAAGGCGAACCCGGAACTTTCGGGCGTGTCCTGCATTATTAGTGGCTTTTGCGTCGCCATCGAAAAAGTTGGTCCCTCTCTTGTTCGACAGACCCTACACAGTGACTGGAAAGAAGTGCCCACAGCGACGCCCCACGGCGTTCTGGATGGCATTTCCTGTGCGAGCCCGACCTCATGTGTGGCTGTTGGGCAATTGGTCGATTATCTGAAGAAGGGCGACCTCCCCGAACCACTCGTCGAATCATTCAATGGCAACCGTTGGTCGGTTACGCCTAGCCCCAAAGTCCCGAACCTCCAGTTGTCCGCCGTTTCTTGCCCCAGCCCTAGATTCTGCCTAGCCGTCGGCGGCTCATCTTTGGCGGGGTTCGGAGCCTCGGGCTCTGTGACGGAGGCTTTCCAGGATGGCAAGTGGTCAGTAGTCGCCCCACCCGAATTGGCGCACCGCCCGATCGCAGCCACGCTGCAAGGGGTCTCCTGCGTGACTGCCCGCTCCTGCATCGCCGTTGGCAGTTATGCCAGGACGCAAACCACCGCTGCTTTCTTGGTCCTCGCCCTCCATCACAACCGCTGGGTGCCCTTACCCGACCCTAGGCCTGGCCCGTACGCTTTCCCGCAGACCGTCGCCTGCTCTGACTCAAGCTCGTGCATCAGCATCGGTTACTCAATCGTCAAGGGCGACAAAGACCCCGTACCCTCTGTCGAGGCCGGGCCTACGTAGCCCAGGAACCCATAGGAGTTAGCTCATGAGACGCACGACCCGCATCGCCTCCTTTATAGCCCTGTTGGGGGCAATCCTTGGGACCACGTCCGTTGCAGTGGCGGCACCGACTACAAGCACGGACGTACAAACGCTCGAAGCGGCTGAATCGCACCTAGCTACTTTGCTCCGTGCTTACAGCAACACTCCCAACTGGAAGGCGCATTACAAGGCGGCGCTCGCCGCCCAAAGCGCCGACATTGCCCGGGTCAATGCCGACCTGTTCTCACCAGCCAAAGGCCATACCCTGACCTGCACCACCACCGGGACGGTTCAAACTCCGCCGTTCCTAGTGCGAGGCACATTCTCGTTGAGCTGGAACATTACGGCCCCTCAAGGCGGTCTCTGTGACCTTGCCAGCACAGACTGTTCTTTTTACCCGGAGGGCAGCAACCCTAACAATTGGAATCTCCGAAGTGGCGACTTCGACGAACTCGGCTGCCAGAAGTCGAGTGCGCAAGTCAGTGGCATCTCCGGTTCGCAGTTCCTGTACGTCGACACGACAGGCCATGTGGTCGTGACAATAACCGGCCCAGTAATTCCCTAGAGTGGATCTTCTAGCCCGTCCTTCTCGCTCCGCTCTGTCATCGCCCTGCCAGAAGCGATAGCCGGTCCAGAGGTTGTCGAGCGAGTACCTTGGAATTGGACATCAAGGAGTAAACGCAAAAAAGCCCGCCCTCCTGCCGGGCAAGAGAGCGGCAGAAGAGCGGGCTTAGGGTTGCACGTCTATTCGATGAATGGCGGCGGTCGGCCACTGTGACGTGTGACCGGAGCGCCGACAGGAGGATGACGGCAGCACCAGATTTTGCCCCGCCGGGTAGGATGGCCAGCCGGGCATGGTGTCGAGCGGCGCTCACCAACGAAACTCAACACCCTTCGTGCGCTCCGTGCCCTACCAAGAGAAGGAAACAGGACAAGTATGCAAGCATGACCATGTGAATTTGCCCGCCCTCGACACCAGGAAGAGCGGGCTGCAACGCCATTCGCAGCGGGGACATAGACAATCCCCTGGCGTTGCGTTTGTGTGCGCTCCTGGGGGAAGACTGGTAAACCCAGTGTGCTGCACACATCTTGAGAAGGCCCCCGCCCGTGTCTCCTTCAGGTACGGGCCGGCTTGCAAGCTATCCTCCTACCTTTTGGCAGTTTGCCTTGGACAATTGGATGACTACCATCCCCTTGACGTGGGACGGCGGTTTGCACGCTATGTTGCTTCGTCTTCGGTGGCCGTCGTGGTCTACTAGCAAGCACCGAAGACACATAGCGTACACCTAGGGAAACTTGGCCGCGGACCCGTAAAGACTCCCGGACTTTTGTTTGGTTCCTTAGAGAACCGTGGTCAGAGTCGAGGACGGTCGACCCTCAGCCGCAGCTTGGGCCAATTGCACCGTAAACGGTATGGAGGCAAGTGGTAAGGGGGAGGCCAGCAGCCCAAATCGAACGCTCGTGAGGCGTCGGTGGGAACAGCTCGATGGCGTGGCCACAGGACCACAGCGGAACGGCGCCATGTTCTCTACCCCACGCAGGACAGGAACATTCGCCTGGGCCAGCATGGTGTGCACCTTCTTGGCATCGAGGTGGGCGACATCTTATGGCGTAACGACGAGCAGCGCTCCATCGATGCCAAGCTGTTGGGCGAAGTGCTGTTGCACGTCGGCCGTGCCGGGGGGTAGGTCGATCACCAGCCACTCGATCGGGCCCCAGTCGAGGTCATTGAACGCCCGGTTCAGCAGCAGCCCGGCAAATGGGGCTAGGACTGCAAGGGGTTGACGTTCGCTAAACAGGAACTGCGCAGACCAGACCTTGACACCGGAGTGCTCAAACGGTCGCAGCGGCCGCCCCCTCTTTTGCCGCGTTATCCCATACCGTGAGCGACCTGGCGTCCTGGGTGCGGGTCAAGCCGAGCATTCGGGGGAACGTCTGGGCCGTAAAGGTCAGCGTCGAGCAAGCCGACCTCCCGTGCCTCGCCCGCGAGCGCCAAGGCGAGCCCCACGGCAACGGTCGTCTTGCCGACCCCCCCTTTGCCACTGGCGACCGCAACAACACGCCGGGGTGCCATTAGCGAGATGCTATCGGCCTGGCCCGGGCGAGCCGACTTGTCAGCGGCCAAAGCAAGGTCGGCAGTCCCGCTTGGGCGCGGCAAAATGCCATAATGCGCGCTCAATAATCTGGTGAACCGCCCCGGATCTTGTAGAGGCTCGGTTTAGTGCTCAGAATACCGATAGACGCTTTACGCGCCGATGGTCTCAGGACCCGTGGGTTTCTTAACGCCTCACAGTGGCAGAATCAGGTGCCACTGAGCGAATGCCAATAGGCCGCCCGTAGGCAGTTACTCTCCGCTGGCCTCCTACAGCCGACGTCACTACCAACGAGGACATCTCGCTCTGGGGAACCGTGCGGTTTATCGGCGTTCCCCTCGGATTCCGCCGGCACTTCCCCTCGCCCAAAATGCGTCTTGACCCGGGATCTTCATCGCAAGAGGGGGGATGGAGATATTAAACGCGGCCTCAAAAAGTTTAACGCCAGCCACGGTCGGAAGATGGCGCACCAGTAGACGCATCCGCTTCCTCTTCCCCCACCCACCGGCCGCACCCGTCCCGGCGGTTATGAAACGTTGAGGGACAGCGGAATTTCGCGTCGCATTCGTCGGCGTTGATGCGTGCGTACGATCTGGCCGTCGCTACGTCGTGAGTGTGAAGGCTCTTGCTGCGGCTGCTGTCGGCGGGATACTTGCGCTGGTGGTCGGACTGGTGATCCTGGCCGGTGGTGGGCCGGCAACCACGGGCGCTGAAACGACCGCTCTGACCGGGGTCCTCCAACAGGTGGCCGAGGACAGCACTTGCATCTCGACGGGGCCGCTGGCGGGGTTGTCGACAACCCAGGCCTCCAACGCCGAGTTGATCGTAAGCGTGAGCGACACCTTGTCGCACGAGGACATGCGCGCAGCCCAGATTGCACTCATGACGTCGATCACCGAGACGCACCTGACGAACCTCGACGGCGGGATGGGTGGCGCTTACGGCCTGTTCCAGCAGACCCCACCCGCCTGGGGGACCGTCGGCGCAGATCATGGACCCCACGTACGCCGGCGACCCAGTTCGTCAGTCGGCTGCTGGCCGTGCCGGGGTGGCAGTCAATGGCCCCGTGGGCAGCGGCCCAAGCGGCCCAGAGTTCCGGCGCCGGTCAGCCCGACAGTCCGCTCAATCCGGAGCCTGGCGTGGTGGGTGGCAACTACGCAGTGCACTGGCTGGCGGCGGGGCAGGTACTCGACCTTGTGCTCGGCTCGGCGACTTCGGCGAGTTGTGGCGGCGGACCGACCGGCGGCGAAGTGGGCCCGGCGTCGCGCTACGGGCTGCCGGCCGGCTATTCGATCCCACCCGGTACGACACCCCAGGCCCAGCTTGCGGTGGCGTATGCCATCTCGAAGTTGGGCGATGCCTACGTGTGGGCAGCGGCGGGCCCCAACACCTTCGACTGCTCCGGTTTGACGATGATGGCCTGGGCGCAGGCCGGCGTGCAGTTAGCCCATTACACGGTCACTCAGATGAACGAGGGCCTGAACGTTCCGGCATCCCAGATGGTGCCTGGCGATCTGGTGCTCATTCCGGGTTCTGATGGCAGCTTGGCCGCTCCCGGCCACGTCGGCATTTATATAGGCGACTCGCTCGTGCTGTCCGCCGTGGACCCACAGGATGGGGTCATCGTCCAGTCGTGGGCGACGTTCGTCTCGGGCGGGCTGTCCGCCGTCGTGGACCCGCTGACCCAGCCCTGAGCGGGCCCGTACGATTTCGCCGGCGGCGGGAATGCGGGTGAAGGCCCGCACGGCGTGGGCCTCTGAACCTCACGAGGAGCCCACTGTCATGCCCACCCTTCCCGCCGCGGCGTGCCAGCTTGCCGGTGCCGCTGGGGTCGATATCACCCCCAACACAACCGGCCTGCCCGGCGTGGCGCAACTGGAGACCATCGTAGGAACGCTGATCGTGGTCGCCGTGATCGCGGCTGTCGCCGGCCTGCTCATAAGTGCCACCGTCTGGGCCATCGGTAACCACAGTTCGAACCCTCAACTGGTGTCGCGAGGCAAGACGGGTGTGCTCGTCGCCGCTGTCGCAGCCGTCCTCGCCGGTGGGGCGATGCTGATCGTCAACTTCTTCTTCAGTATCGGCCAGGCGTTGTGATGCTGAGGACGGCCTGGCACTCCCACCGTGCCCTGAGCGTCGCTATCGGGTCGGTTGTGCGCCGCCGTGCTCGTCGCCGGCATCACCTTCAGCCTGATCGTCCGACCGACGGCCAAGCACCCCAGCGTCGCATCCCCTGCCGCCGGCCCATCCCGGCCGGCGACGGGCGCGAGGAGTAGCGGCTCGAACGGCGCTCAAAAGTACCAGCCGAGCTACGTGACATCGCCCAGCACGCCTCAGCAGCAACAGTTCGACAGCGAGTTGGCAGCCGACGAAAACAAGACGGTGCTCGCCGCCATGGAGGCGCTGGCGGTTCCGGCCGGGGCTTACTCGGCGCGGTACCCCGCGATCCCCGCAGCCGACGACTCTGACGCCATCACTTACGCCGACGCGTTCCTCGCCGAGCTGCTGAACACCGTCTACAGGACGGATAGCCGGTCCGCGTTGCTGGCATGGGCGCAGATGGAGGCGGCAGCGAACACGCTGCCCGGGGTTCCCGCCAGTGTGGCCGACAAGGCGCTGTACGCCTCACTGGCGGACCCAGACGTGGGCGGCGCCGGAGGTGCCTCGCCGGTCCCTTCCGCTGCCGAGTGGGCAGCCGACGCCGCGGCTGGGATCACCCAGACGGTCACTGGGCTGGAGGGAAACGTCGACCCGACCTGGTCCGACTTCGTCGCGGCGGGCTACGTCCCCACTGATCCGCTCCTGTCTCTCCTCGACCTCTCGGGCACGCTGACGGTCGACCGGCCCCGGCAGGTCTCCCTCACGCTCACGCCCACCATCGCCAAGGGCAAGAACGCGAAGGCGGTCACCGTGACCCACACGGTGGAACAGGGGACGACCGAGCACTTCACTGTCGAGATGGGCGTCGGCTCTGCTCTGCATCACCCGGGCTACGGCGCGATCAACATCGAGGGCTGGACCGTGAGCGACTGATGGCCTGTTCGGTCACCCCGCTGTCATGGGGCGGTTGTCTCTCCTCGCTCCTCGGGAAGGCGGCCAGCTCGGCGGCGGGCTCGGCGTTCACGGCCATCGCGAACTACTTCGCCGACGCTGCCAAGTCGGCGACGGCGTGGCTGTGGAACGCGATGGGCCAAGCCTCAGCGGTTCAGCTCGGCGGTCCCGGCTGGGCCACGGACCTCGGCATCACCGTCGGCCTTGCTCTCGTGGTCGGCACTGGCCTGTTCTTGGTCCAGGTGATCGCCAGTGCCGCCCGAAGAGACATGGGCGGCATGGGCCGGGCCGTACGCGGCCTGTTCGTGGCCTTCCTCGCTGGGGGCGCCGCCGTCGGCATAACTGAGCTCTTGTTGGAGGCCGCGGACAGCATCGCCAACGGGATCATGGTCGCCGGGACCGGGTCTTCGACCTGGGCGAACCTCGGCCAGCAGGTCACCGCCATCAGCGCGCTAGGGACGCTTTCGCCGGCGGTGACACTTCTCCTGGCCCTGGTGGTCGTGATGGCGTCGGTGATCGTGTGGGCAGCACTAATGACTCGGAAGCTGTTGCTGATCGTCTCGGCCTTGTTCGCCCCGGTCGCGTTCGCAGGTTCCCTCGGCGACATCACGGCGTCGTGGGTACGGAAGTGGATCGAGTTCACCGTCGCTTTGATCGCCAGCAAGGTCATCCTGGTCCTCATCTTCGTGGTCGGGCTAGGAGTGCTCGATAACGGCGTAGGCGAGGCCACTGTTGGCGGCGGGACTTCCGGTCAGGTGGCCCAGTCGGCCACGCAGCTCGTGATCGGCTGCCTGATCTTGTGCCTGGCCGGCCTCGCACCGTGGATGGCAATCAAACTCGTCCACTTCACCGGGGACAGCTTCCACCAGATCCACTCGCACGCCCAGGCGGTGCAAGGTGCCGGCCAGCAGGCGGTGGCCGTACCGCAGAAGCTCACCCAGCACGCCCAGCGGTTCGCCACGGGCAGTGCTTCCAGCTCCTCGTCGAAGTCGCCCACTCCACCACGCACAGACAGCTCAACCGGAACCATCCCAGACCCCGGCGGTACAGAGCCTCTGAGCCTCAGCGGGGACCAGGCGGTTCGGAACTTGGCGGAGAGGCCGCCGCCGGGGTTGGCGTCGCTGCTGCCCCGCTAGCCGGCGCGACCGCCGTCAAGGGTGCAGGGCAAGCGGGCGCGGCAAAGCTCGCCGATGTCGGTGGCGGGCCACCCGGGCCCGGCCGCCTCGGACGAGGTGGGGTCGAGCACTGCGGGCAATGGCTCGAGCCCGTCCGGCCAATTGCCTCAGCCCCGCAGCGAGTTGTCCTCGTCGTCTGCACCACCGGGGCCCTCACAGCCCGGCTGATGAAGAGTCCACCATCGTCAAGGAGAAGTCACCACCATGTCCGCGTCCGCACCGACCGCACGGTTCCCCCGCCGGCCGACTCGAGGAGTGATGCTCGGCCTGTCGGGATTGCGTCTGGCCTCTGTCGCTCTGGCCGTCGTCATCCTCATGTTCTGGCTCCTTACCATCGGTGGGGCGCTCGGTTTCGGAGTCGGGGTACTGCTCGCCGCTCCACTGGCCGTGAGCTCGTTCGTCACCGTCGGGGGCCGGACGGCTGTCGAATGGGCACCGTTGGTCGCCCAGTGGGAGGCCCGCAACTTGACCGGCCAGACCTTGTGGCGGGCCAAGCCGTCGAGGCCGCGACCAGCCGGCACCCTCGCCCTCCCGGGGGACGCAGCCTCGCTCCGCTTTTACGTCGATGCGGAGTCTGGCATCTGTATGATCCACGACCCACACCGCCAGACCCTCACGGCCGTCCTGCACGTGACTCACCCCGCCTACGTTCTGCTTGGTCCGGGCGCCCAGCAGGCCCGTGTCAACGCGTGGGGACGGGTGCTGGCCGGCCTGGCTCAGTCCGGCACGTGTTCCTCGATCCAGGTTCTCGAAGCGACGATCCCCGACTCAGGGCGGGGCATCGGTGAATGGTACGAGGCACACGGCGCTCATCGGGGCGGCTGGGCAGAGGAGCAATACGCCGAGCTGCTGTCCGCCAATTCGACCGGAGCGTCGACGCATCGGACCACGATCTCTTACAGCTTGGACATGAGGGCCGCCGGCGGGGCGATCAAGGCGTCCGGTGGCGGCCTCGTCGGGGCGGCGAAGGTGCTCCGGGCCGACCTGGTCGCCCTGGAGTTCGGACTTCGCTCGGCCGAGCTGCACTTCGGTAGCTGGATGGGGGAAGCGGAGATCGCCCACGCCGTTCGCTCCGCCTATGACCCCGCCCTCGGCGGCGACTTCCAGCCCTCGTCGGGCGGCGCAAACCTCACCCACGCCGGTCCCCTGGCGATCAACGAGCAGTGGGATCATCTGCGCCACGACTCCGGCTTTTCCACTGTGCTGTGGGTCAGCGAGTGGCCTCGGATCGACGTGGCCCCCCATTTCTTACATGCCCTTATCTTCACGCCAGGGGTCCGCAAGACGTTCGCCTTGGTGGCCCGCCCGACAGGGACCCGCGACGCTCTGCGCCGGATTAGGAGGGAGAAAACTGAAATGATCGCCGACGCCCACCAGAAGGCAAAGATCGGCCAGGTACAAGACCTTTCGGACGCTCAGGAGTTCGCCGACACCGAGGCCCGCGAGCGGGCACTCATCGCTGGTCACTGCGACGTGGACTTCACCGGCTGGCTGGCCATCACCGGGTCGAACGAGGACGAGCTGGCCGCGGCGGTCAAGCAGGTCGGGCGGGCCGCTACTCAGGCCGGCTGCGAGACCCGCGTCCTCTACGGCCAGCAGTCTCAAGGTTTTGTTGTGGCCGCCCTGCCCCTCGGAAGGACCACCCTGTGAGCTATCAAGCCCCAGCCCCCTGCCGACGGCGCCCAGCCCCGTCCGCGTTGCTCACCGCGGGCCAGGGAGGAGCCGGCACGCGCCGACGAGACAGACGACCCCTCCACCGACTGCGTCGTCCAGCCCTCTCGTACCGATGGCCAGCCGCCCAGCCTGACCAGGTCAAGCCCGAGAACGGCCACCACAATATGATGGCTCGTCCTGCCCTTAGCCCTCTGCCCGCCGTCTCCCCTACCCCTGTCGCGACTACAGAAGTGCGCGAGGCCGCAGCGTGCCAGACTCGGACGGCTAATTGTCCACAGAGGCCACGCCTGGAGCCCGCAAGGCAGCGCGGGCACGCGAAGGCGGAGGCATCACCGGAACCGCTCTCGCGCACGCCGAAGGCTGTGGTTACGACCGGCCGGACGCTCGGTGCCATTGGGTATGTGCCTGAAGACACGAGCCGCAAGGAGCGGGGCGCGCGGGCGCGGGCGGCCCGCGAGGCGGAGCGGGGCGCCAGGCGGGCGAAACTCGAGGAGCATCGGCGGCAGGTACAAAGCGAGCGCCAAGCCAGGAAGGCAGCCGCTTACCTGCCCGCCAACGGCGAGCCTGGGCCCTCCGCGCTGCGCTCCTACCGGCGGTTGCGCGTGGAGCCGCACCGAGCCACCTCGGAGGTCCTGTCGGTCGCCTACCCGTTACCTCGCCGAGGCCGGCCTCGGCGCCGAAGGTGTCCTGGTCGGCCGCGACTCCTGGTCTGGAGCGGCCTTCGTGTACGACCCGTGGACGCTGTATGCGAAGAGACTGGTGACTAACCCGAACGTCCTGCTGGCTGGGGTGATCGGCAGGGGCAAGAGCACGCTTGCCAAAAGCCTCACCACTCGCTCCATCGCGTTCGGCCGTCGCGTGTATGTCCCCGGCGACCCCAAGGGGGAGTGGTCGGGCGTTTCCCGTGCCGTGGGGGGAGCAGCTATAGAGCTGGGCGGCACCAGCCACAACCGGCTGAACCCCCTCGACGAAGGCCCTGGCCCCGTCGGGGAGGGCGACAATGACCGGGCCGCCGCCGTCGCCCAACGACGCCTGGCTTTGCTCGGCTCGCTCACCGAACAGGCACTTGGCCGGTCACTGGCCCCGGTGGAACACACCGCGGTCGCCGCTGCACTGGAGACCGCGGTGAGAGAGGCCCAGGGAAGGCACGAGACCCCGACCATGCCCTTGGTTGTACAAGCGTTGCTGGAGCCCGCCGAAGGTTGGAGGGGCAGCACGGCCGACCAGCTCCGCTCTGACGGTCGCGACCCCGGGCACGCGCTCGGCAGGCTCGTCTACGGCGACCTGGCCGGCCTATTCGATGGCCCGTCGACAGTCGCCTTCGATGCCAACCTGCCGATGATGTCCCTTGACCTTTCCCGCATCTCGGGGTCAGACGCCGTGATCGCCCTGGTGATGACGTGCGCTTCGGCCTGGGTGGAGGCTGCGCTGGCCGACCCGTCCGGCGGGCAGCGTTGGGTGGTCTACGACGAGGCCTGGCGGCTCATGCGCCAACCCGCCCTCCTTGCGCGGATGCAGAGCCAGTGGAAACTCTCCCGCGCCTTGGGCATTTCGAACCTGATGGTGATCCACCGCTTGTCGGACCTCGACGCCGTTGGCGACGCCGGCAGCTCGTCGCGAAACCTGGCCTTGGGCCTCTTAGCTGACTGCTCCACGAGGATCATCTACGCTCAGGAGCGGGGTGAAGCGGCCAAGACTGGTGCTGCCATTGGCCTGTCCGAGACCGAGATCGCACAGCTTCCCGAACTCGACCTCGGCGAAGGCTTGTGGCGGATCGGAGAGCGATCATTCGTGGTCCGCCACGTCTGTACCCCGGGCGAGCAAATCCTCTTCGACACAAATTCCAGGATGTTCGGAAAGGTGACGGGTTCCCAGGAATTCCGAAGGTTTCTGAGGGAACCTGAGACTTGGTAGGCGTGTTGAGGCTACTTCTTGTCTCGGGTTCGGGGAACTTGATGTGGTGGGTGTTGCTGGTCGAGGCGGCCGAGCGTGGAGGCGTAGCGCATCGCGGTCTCGACGCTGATGCCGAAGAGGTCGCAGATCCGGCGGACGTCTCCGCCGGTGGCGTGGATCTCTTGGAGGATGCGGTCTTCTCGCAGGGCTTGGGGCCGGAGGCCCGTGTTCGGCCCAGGGGAACTGTTTGCCGACCGGGGTGAGCCGGGGCGCGCTTTTCTGGTTGATGAACAGGTGGGGGTTGATGCGGTGGCCGGCCACGTTCCGGGTGCGGTGGTCGAGCCAGGCGGCAAGACGGACTCTTACAGGCCCGGCCAGAGGGATTTCCCGGTCTTCGAGGGCGAGGCGGCCGTCGACGATGTCGGTGAGCTTCAGGCCGGCCAGCTGGCGGGCGGTGAGGGCGTGGAACGCCACCAGAGCGACGGCGAACGCGATGGCGGGGTCGGGGGAGTCGAGCGCGTCGGCGGACGGCTTCGGTGTCGAGGGGGAGCGGGACGGTGGCGTTGACCGGGGTGAGGCGCATGCCCCGGGTGGGGTTGGTGAAGATCAGCTTGCGGGCCTTCAGCACTTTGAACAGCGAACGCAGCCCGTACTCGGCCCAGTTGCGGTGCGACCCGCTTTCGGGGAGCGCCTCGCGGACCTGCTCGGGCCGTGATCTCGGCCAGCGACCGGTGCCCGGCGTCAGCCCAGGCCTGCGATGATCGGGGCGATCCCCATGATGTGGATGCGGGCGGTCTGGGGGTCCCGGGACCGTTGCCGGGGCGCTTGGTGGCTGCCGTTGAGCATGACCTCGAGCCAGATTTCCAGCTGGGCTCTCATCGGCTCGGGCAGCTGGCCCGTCTTGGCCGGCGAAGTACCGCTCGACATGGGTAGAGCCGGTCGTCGTTCAGCAGGCCGGCGGCGGCGAGGACCTCGAGGGTGGAGGTGATATTGCCGCCATAGCGGGGCAATTGGAGCGACGTCGGTGGCGTTGATCTTCGCCCCCGGTGTGTCCTGGAGGACTTGCAGGAGCCGCAGGGAGCGGATGACGTCGTTCCTCTGCCGTTTGCTCCATCCGTGCCGGGCGGCGTGCTCGGCGCACCACCGCTTTGCAATAACTGATCAGGTCGCTTTCGGGCTATGAGGGCGCGGGCGACGATGAGCTCGGGGTCGGGGCCCAGTTCGAACAGGACCAGTTGCCGCCAAGCCAGCGGCTTGAACCGGGCCGGCTTGCTGGCCGTTTGGCCTGTTGGCGCGCGGGCTTGAGCCGCGGGGTGCGCGGCCGCCCGAAGCGCATGTTGGCCAGGAACAGCTGCTGGCCGTACTGGTTGGCGGCCAGCAGGTCGAGGGCCCGGCCTGGTTCTTGGACGCATGCGGGCCTGCTCGATGCACAGCCGGCAGGCGAAGGCTTCGCCGACGCTGGTGTGGCGGCCGCAGTGCTGGCAATCGCCGAGGGGGTAGTGGGTCATGCCACCACCGGCAGCTCCAGCACCGCCAACTGTGGGCCCGGTATACCCCCCACGCCAGGCAGCCCCTGGCACGAGCCCATGTGCAGACGGCCCACCCGGGATGGCAGCGCTCGCAGAGGCCTTCGCTGAAGTACCGGTTCGAACCGCACTTGCGGCACGCCGGTGGCGTGAACGGCCCGCCCGGCAGGCACTCATAGCAGTAGTCGACCCGGGGCTTTACCCAGGCGACCCGGTTGACCTGGCAGCCGTTGCAGCGGGCCGGGGGGCGGGTCACAAAGGCGGCTCAGGTTTTGCTTTCCCGAAGCGCGGTTGCACGGCCGGCGAGGTCCCTTTGCTAGCGGCCTTCTCGGGCTTTGGGCCGGCGGGCGGCGACCTTCTCCGGCTCGGGGATCAACAGCGTCGGCCGGGTCGCACTCCAGCACCGCGCAGATCACGTCGAGGTCGTCCAGGCGGACCGTGGTCGGTGTCCCCGCCCACAGTGCCGACATCTTCCCGGCGCGAGATCTCGAGGCCGGCGTCGGCGAGGCGTCGGCGCATCTCGGCCGACTTCCAGATCCCACGCTCGGCCGCCTTCAGCCGCAGGTTCCAGTGCACCAGCTCACCTCCTTTCTAGGCGAAGCGGGTTCTCCAGGCGGCGGTTGGCGTTCGCCCACGCCTGTTCGATGTGGTCGTCGCGGACATGGATGTAGCCCGACGTGGTGGCCAGCCACTGGTGGCCCAAGCAGCTCCTGCAAGGCCTTGAGGTCCATCCCGGCCCCATACAGCGAGGAGGCGCAGATAGTGGCGAAGCACATGCGGTGTCAGCCGCCCCGACCATGCCGGCAGCCACCTGTCGGTCTGGTCGCTCAATGCCTCGGCGCAGCGCGTTCGTCCCCACCCGCGGGCACCGCTGCAGGTCAGGGTCGTGACGCTCGCTGGGCAGCATCGGCGCGTCGGGGTCGGACCAGTCGTCGCCGAACTGGTGGCGGACCTCGGCCAGCCACCAGTCGATCAGCGGTCGGCGCCGTTGATCGCCGGGACCAGCCGGCCCTTCGGGCCCCGGCCGCGGCTGCCCTTGCCGTGGCGGACGTGCAGCTTGCCGAACTCGCCCAGATCCGGCCGCCAATCGCGGATGTCGAGCATCACCGTCTCGTTGATCCGCAGCCCCAACCGTCGCCACAGCGACGCCGCGAAGTAGTCCCGGGCGGCGGGCAGGTACTTGCGGGCCTCAGGCAGCCGACAGCCGCCAGCCGTGAACAGCTCGTCGACCTCGGCGTCCGAGGGCGGCACCCGCACCTTGCCCAGCGACGCCCCCGACTGGCGGTTGAACTCGTCGATCGGCTGGTCGACCACCACCCCGGTCAAGGCGTGGTATGTCGCCCTGATAGCGGCTGATCACGAACTCGTAGAACAAGCCAGCACACCGGCCTTGCCCGCCCGGGTGGTCACCGCCCGGCCCTGCCGGCGCTGCTCGGCCAGGAAACGGTCAGCGTCGTCACAGGTCGCCGCCCACAACGGCCCGCGCAGGAAACGGGCGAACTCGATCACCGTCGAGCGGGTGTGGCTCACATGCCCGTCGCTCAACCCTGCCGCCGCCATGGCCAGCGCGTACTGGTCGACGATCTCCTGCTCGAAGTCCTCGGCGTCCTGCGCCGTCCGCAACGCCGAGGGCGAGCCGATATTGCGGACCGCAGCCAGGCTCATCGAAGGTCAACCAGTTCACTCAAACCGAGCATCCGTCGACTATACCGACTAACCTTCAGCAATCCCGAACATTCGTCGACCCTCAGCGAGCAGCCCTTAGCCCCGGCTCTAGCTGCTCAAAGCCGTCGTCGTGCAACCCACACCCGGAATGAACCTGAGCCAATAGAGATTGATTCCCACGGGTTTCGGGATTTCGATCCGAAATGAGGGGAACGCGAGCGTCGACTCTGTGAGCGACCCACTTCGTATTTTGGCTTCCAAAGCTAGAATAGTCGACACAACATATTTCAGCCTACTGTCAGAGCCGTAGTTCGACGACACCGACAAACCGTCGAGAATCCCGAAGTTTCACCGGCAATTCCGTTTGCGCGCTCGGGAGCCCGTCGCCCGACTAGCGCTTGATAGAAGCTCCGTGTCGGGCGCAATCAGGGTCAAGTTCGGCGCTACCTGACGGTTTTCGGGTCCCCTTTCACTCACGGAGAGCGTCGGGCCTTGACATCATTTCATATGGCTGCCAGTGGGCAATTTTTAGCCACCCGACATTCCAGTAGGCACACGAACTCAAAGCCATTCAAATTGGGCCGAAAGGCTTCTGCCGCTCCGTGTTTTGTGGCGGTTATACCGCAGGTCGCAATGCCACCGACCGTCAGAGGGAGGCCTCGTAGCGTCCCTCGGGCGAGGCTCAGGCGGCCGATGGCCCCAGATCAGCTTTGAGCTTTTCAACATCGAGCCGGAGGGCAGCGAGGTGCTCCTGCTCGGCTAGCTGGTCCGCCAGGGCCGACGCTGCCTCGGCAGCGTCGCGGAAACGTCGCGCCACTGCCGGGTTGGTCGGGCGGAAGAAGTCATGAGCGTAGGCGGCCTGCTCGGCCAGACGCCGGAGTTGTTGGGCAGTCACGGGGTCTCCTGTCCGTAGGGTTCCTGACCACGACGAGGCCGCTACCAAATCGTACGGCCGGCCTCTCCGTACGATTTCGCAGCCCGACGGCGCTTGCCGAAGAGCCTGCCGGTAGGGCTCCGAAGCCGACGGGAGCATTCATGATCAAGCCAAAAGTGTCCAAGCAAGAGTGGCAGGAGCTTGTAGCGGCGAAGGTCGCCGCCGCCCAGGAGGTGTTGATGCGCGAGGTCGCCTCCATCCAGTCCGGCGAAGACTGGAAGCGGTACCTTAGTTTTCAGTCAAAGCTCCACGCCTACTCGCCAAACAACGTGGCCCTCGTGTGGTGCCAACACGTCAAAGCTTTTGCCGAGGGCAGGGTTTCGTCCCCCGAGCCGACCTACCTGGCCGGCTTCCGCACCTGGCAGGCGCTCGGCCGCAGCGTCGATAAGGGCCAGCACGGCTACGCCGTCTTGGCCCCGGTTCGTCGCAGCCAGCGAACAGCCATCGGCTCCGACGGCAGCATCCGCCGCATGGCGAAAGACGAACAGCTGCACCCTGGCGAGACCGAGAGCTCACATCAGGAGATCCGAGGCTTCACCGTCGAGCACGTTTTCGACGTGTCTCAGACACACGGCGACCCACTGCCTGAGCCACGACGGCCGAAACTGTTGGAGGGAGAAGCGCCCGAGGGCCTGGGCCAGGTCGTCGTGGACATGATCGAGGCCCGAGGCTGGACTGTCGAGATCGTGCCTGACGACTCGCACCTCCAGGGCGCCAACGGGCAGGCCAGGTTCGGGGACAAGCGCGTGCTAGTCCGCGGTGACATGGACGATGCAGCGAAAGTCAAGACGCTCATCCACGAGGCGGCCCACGTACTGTTGCACGGGGACCCGCCCGGCACATTCTTACCCCGCCCTCGAAAGGAAGTGGAGGCCGAATCGGTCGCCTACGTCGTCGCCGCCGCCCATGGGATGTCGACGGACGACTACAGCTTCCCGTACGTTGCCGGCTGGGCGGGGCCGAAAGACGCCGCCAAGGAGGTCGTGGCCAGCCAGGCCCGAGTGGCTCGCGCTGCAAAGGCCATCCTCGAGAAGTCACCCGCAGAGCACACCTCGGGTGGCAGAGTTCCCGGCGTAGACGCCGCCGTCGAAGCGGCGCGCCAAGCTCGGGCCGTGGACCGCCAGGTCGAACAGGCGCGTCCTGAGACCCTGGGCGTGGGGGCGGAGTGAGGGTCACCCCTTTCCACCAGAACGGGCGGGTCACTATCTACCAGCCGGATGCGCGCTACGTTGCCGCGGATCACGTAGGCGGCGCGGCGGGTGTCGTCAGTTCACCGCCCTACAACGCCGGCATCACGGCCCGGCGTGTCCCCCGACGGAGCTTTCGCTTGGAGGAAGAGCCTACGGAGGGTGAGGCGTGATGATGGGTGCGGGAAGCCCCCGCCGGGACGAGATCGATCGCACCCACAGGCGGCTGGTTGCCGCTTTGGCGGCGACCTGGCGGCTTGCCGAGCATGGCGGCCCCGATTTCGCTGGTTCCGTTTCTGCGGCGCTCGGAGACGTCGCCCGCAGCAAAGGCGGGATCGAAGCACTAGTCAAGTCGCGGCCCGGCTCATGGGAGGCGGGCTGCATTCGGCAGCTCGGCGCAACCGAAATGGACTGGCGCTAGGGATGGCATCGCGACCTTCCCAGCCGGACCCGATGAAGGACACTGCCCTGGCCGCCTTGGTCTGCGGCATCATGCTGACGGGGGCTCTTTGGGTAGCTGGCGTCGCCTCAGCTCACCTGAGCGGGCATCGCACCCCGCACGGCCATGCCCTCGCCGAACTGGCCGCCTTCGGGCACCTCGGCCAGCCTTCGGCGGCCTGGCACGCCCCGGTCGGGCCACCAGAGCTCTACTGGACCGTGACAATCCTCGTGGTCTCCTTCCTTGCGTTTGTTGTCTGGGGTGCGTGGCGCCTGTTCCACCCCCGCCCCAGGCGCTCGTCGGAGGACCCGACACTGATCGAGGGCCTGGCAGACAAGCGCGAAGTCCGCGCCGCCGCCGGAGCGAAGGCGCTGCTCGAAAGCGCAAAAATCCTCCGTCCATCCGTCAGGGCACCTCGGGCGCGAGACGTGGGGTGGTACCTGGGCCACTCGCGCCATATCGAGTGCTGGATGGGAGTCCGGGACTCGATGGTCCTGCTCGGCCCTCCAGGGGCCGGCAAGGGTTACAACGTGGTCATCCCATCCATCCTGGACGCTCCTGGAACGGTGATCACGACCAGCACGCGACCGGACAACCTGACGGCAACGATGACCGAGCGGGGCCGGCTCGGGCCCGTCGGTGTGTTCGACCCGCAAGGGTTGGCCGTGGGCGTACCGTCCGCCCTGCGCTGGTCACCGGTGCGCGGCTGCGAACGACCGCAGACCGCGATGACCCGAGCGGCGGCCCTGACCGCTAACGCCGGGGAGTCGGTGACCGAGGGGAGCTTCTGGAAACAGCAGACCCAGACAGCAGTCCGTTGCTTGCTGCACGCTGCTGCTGTTGGCAGGAGGGGGGCAGCCTCGCTATACGAATGGTCGCTCTCAGCGCCGGGTGCCCGTGAAGCTGTCCACATCCTCGTCAACATGCCGGGGGCCACCCCGCGATGGCACCAGGCACTCGACGCCATCATCTCAGCCGACCAGCGCCAACGCGACTCGGTGTGGGCCATGGTGGCCAACGCCTTCTCAGCATTGGCCGACCCGAAGGTGCTGGCGGCGGTTTCTCCAGAGCCGGATGAGATGTTCGACCCGTCCGCCTTCCTGAGAGCGAGGGGCACCCTCTACCTGCTCGGCACCGCGTCAGGCGCGTCGGCAACCGCCGGGCTGGTCGCCGCTCTGGTCGAAGACGTAGTGGAAGTCGCTCGCCGGCTCGCCGCCGCGTCCCCTGGCGCTCGGATCGACCCTCCCCTCGGGCTGATCCTCGACGAGGCAGCCAACTATCCGCTCCCGTCGCTCGGAGCGCTCATGTCCGAAGGCGGAGGAACAGGCATTCCGACGCGTCGTGGTCCTCCAATCCCTCGCGCAGGCCCGAGACCGATGGGGACGCGAGCAGGCCGGAGCGATCTGGGACTCAGCCACCGTCAAGCTCGTGCTCGGCGGCAGTTCGAACGCCGACGACCTGGTCGACCTGTCCCGAATGCTTGGCGAACGCACCGTCCGGGAACGCTCCGAATCGTGGCAGTCGGGCGGGGGCAAGTCAATCTCGGAGTCGGAGCGGAAAGAGGCCATCCTCGACCCGTCGATGATCCGCACCTTGCGCGCCGGCCACGGCCTGCTCCTTCTGCGCTCAGCCAAGCCGATCATGCTCACCCTTAGGCCATGGACCCAGCGCGCCTATGCGAGGCGGATCGAAGCCGATCGAGCCAAGGTCGAGCAGCTGATCCGACAGGCGGCCGTGGCCGAATGGGGGGCTCTCGTTGCGTGACCCCCGGCCCGGCATCGGCTGGTCGAAGCGGCGGGTGGCAATCCGTGCCGCCTACGCCACTTACATGGCCTCACCCGAGTGGTACCGGTCCCGGGAGCGGTGGCTCGAAGCTTGGCGAGCTAGCCACCGGGGCGCTGACCCGGTCTGCCTCGTATGCGGTCAGCCTTGGAAGCTCTGCCGAGGAGACCTTCACCATCGCACCTACGCCGGCTCGGTCATGAGAACTTCCATGACCTAGCGCCGCTCTGCTACCGCGACCACCTGTGCCTTCATGCCATCTTGGAAGGAATACCGGCTTGGAGACGGCTGCCGCGCCGCCAAGCGACGGCGATGATCATCGCCCTATTACACGACCGAGCGGACGGGCAGGAGAAGTCGAGTGAGTGACGCGGACGCCGGTGACGAACAGGAGAAGGACAGCGGGCGACCGTCGCGGTCGGGAGCTTCTCGCCGAGTTGTACGGAGCGGACGGCCCGCCGGACCTCGAGGTCCTGGCCAGCCCTGTCCGACTGGCCTGACTTGCCTGCTGTTGACGCCGCGTATGAATGGCGGCAACTGCGGGCCTATGTGGAGGAACTGGTCGCACGGTTCGCCCACTTGGACCACACCGTCGTCCCATCCTGCTGGTGGCGCCACAGCGGGCACGTGGAGGCCCTTCAGGCTCTTCGCGACCACGAGCGAGTGGCCTACTCAGACAACTCACCAGGCACGGCTGCCACCGACTGGCACCGGGCGTTCGCCCTGATCGAAGCGCGCCTGCGGGAGTGGACCGGGCACTCCGGCTGTGCTACCGGCCACAAGGAACCGCTCACCCGGCTTCGCCCGGTGGACGATGACGATTGGGAGCAAATGCTGGCGGCCGATGCCGAACGACGACAGCAGCGCGAGATCGCCAAGGCCGCCAACGCCGGTTAGGCCTCTGCGTACGATTTCGCAGTTGCACGACCCTAGCTGACCGGCCCACATCTTGTAGGCCAGACGCGCGGAGGTCCGCCCATGCAGAGGCGTCTGTCAAGTACGCCTGCGGCCACGACCACAAGGTCGGGCCAGACGCCTGAGAGTGTGACCTGGCTCGACAAAGTGCCTCACCAGGACGTGGTCGAGTGCATCCTCGCAGACATCGACCGTTACTTCCCCGACGACCACGCCGAGTACCTCTTGCGGGCCGGAGGAGACACGAAGTTCTCCCTATGGCTACGCCTCGCCGACGAACATCTTGCCACTTTTCCTAAAACCAAGGGAGAGACGTTCGAGTTCTCGTGGCGTGCCGCCTTTGAGCGCGGCTGGTCACCTCGCGACGCGGCGCTCGCCGCTTGGTCCGGTGCCGGCCCGACCCTCAACCGCCGCTCGACATGCCCTTCGCCCTGGAGGCGACAAGCACTCTGGCCGAACTGGAGCGCTGATGCCTCAGGTCGACTTCCGTAATGTCGAAGCCCGGCACTCGCTGTGCGAGGTCGCCCGCCGCACTGGTTTCGACATCCCACTGGACGGGATCGACGCGATGGTCTGCTGTCCGATGCCCGGTCACCACGACAACACACCTTCCATGTCCCTTCACCTGCACACGAACCGGTACCACTGTTTCGGTTGCGGGAGCACCGGTGATGTCGTCCAGTGGGTCCGTGACATCTACGGCGTCCGAGTTAGCCAGGCAGTCACCATGCTCGACACTCCCGGCCCTCTTCCCCGCCCGCCTGATGGTGCAGCCATTGACCGGCACGCCACCTCCTTGACGACGGGACAACAATCGGAGAAGCCAGACCTGTACCGGACACCTCGCGCCCGAGCCCTGGCGGCTCTGCGAGACGCCTGGGGGTATTACACCTACGGCGACCTGCATGAGTCAGGGGTGGACTACCTCCGCGGCCGTGGTATCGACGTAGCCGCTCTCGAAACCGAGATCGACAGACCAGTTGTCGGTCACACTCCTAGCAAGGCGCCCGACCAACTCGTGCAACGCCTGCGATCACAAGGGTTACACAGACGACGAGCTGGTCGACGCCGGCCTGGCCCGACGCAGGGACGGCCAGACCGTGATCGACTACTACCGGAAGCGGCTCCTCGTGCCGGTCATGGACGACAGCGGCACCGTGGTCGGGTTGATCGGCCGGCTGGAGGGCAAGAGAGCTGGCGTGCCGAAATACATAAACCCGCCCCACACGGCCTGCTACGACAAATCCGTCAACCTTTACCGTCCCTCGCTACCCGCGCTCGACCCGGACGCGCAGGTGGTGGTGTGCGAAGGGACCCTGGACGCCCTGGCCATCGCGGCACAGGCGGCGCGCTCCGGCCTGTCATCCAAGTACGCTCCGGTGGCCGAGTCGGGACTGGCGGTCAGCGACACGCAGTGGGAGACCGTTCTCGCCATCCACCATAGGCCGCCCGTGCTATGCGCCGACGGCGATCAGGCCGGCCAGAAGGCGAGCGCTGAATGGGCCGCCTCGTTGGCGGAGCGAGGCCGGGAATCGTGCATCACATGGTGGCCAGCTGGCCAAGACCCAGCGTCGTGGATCGCCGAACATGGCGAGAACGGCCTTGCCGCCGTCACTAGAAAGGGCTGCCTCGACGCTCCCGCGGATCAGCTCAGGCCCCGCCACTCTGCCGCCGTCGCTGTCCAGATGTTCTTGGACGGGGCAGCGGGAAAAGGTATTGACGCGCAGGCGGCCGCCGTGCTGTCGCCTCTCGACCGCATGAATAGAGGGGCTTCGGACCATTACATGAAGGCCGCAGCCGATGTACTGGTACCCATGGCCATCTCCCGCGTCCAGGTCGGCATTGCCGTTGAGGCTCACTCCGACATGTACCGGCGGCTGGACGCCGTGGTCGGACAGGTCGCGGTCTGGGGCGCGAGGCTCGCGGCACAGGCCCAGGACCGCTACGCCCGCTGCGCGGGCAGAGCTTTAGCCGCCGCGGGTTACGGACCAGACGGCTACCTGGAGCGCAAGGTAAGCGCGGCAATACGGGCGAAGGTCTACGACGTTATCGGCGACGGCTGGGAGGTGGGCCAGACCCTGACACTTCGCCGGGAAGGCGAGTTGTGAGGACGAAATCCCATCGAAGGACCGGAGACGAACCTCGCCAGGGTCAGAGGGCGACCGGCGAAAGTTAATACAAATGGGCCGACCACGAGGTTGTAATGGTTGCGCTTTTGGAAAAGCCTACACCAGTCGGTAAACATAAAGGTCAGTAGTGGCTAGAAAACGTGGATCATGGCTTGGCAGCGCGGCGCATCCTCCTGCCCCCTCATGCACGCCATGCTGCAAAAAAGGACTTTCGTGTACTAGGTGAGGCTGGAAATAAGAGCCCGAACAGTCATATCTGTAACGAAAATCTCTTCACGTCCTGTAACCGCCCCGCCAATGGCAAGACGTAAGGGCCAATAGCCTTCCCTATGGAACGGCCACATTCGCTGACCTTAGTGAGCGCCAAGAATACAGTACGACGGTACTGGTGCTTCTAATCGGCAGAACTTGATTGGGTTTTCAATGCATAATCGCGTCGTCAGGCGTCTACGTAGGGTCGCTTTGCGTTCGGCTTGGAAGAGATAAAAATCCGCCATAGGCGTGAAATCCCTAAGCGAGCCATTCCAGCCAAGTCCCATGAGGGTCAGTGCGAGCGAGCATTTCCTCACCGTTTTTCACAAGCAAAAAGTCGTTAGGGCGGCCTTCCGGCCTTATCCAGGTAAGGACCCCGGCGCCCTCATTCGACAACCATACTGCCCCAAGTTCCCGTACCGCGCTGGCGAAAGCGCGACGTCTGGCGTCATCGACGTAGGCCAGAACGGCTGAGTGGTAGATGACGAGGGTGGCACCCTGGGGCGCCTCGGCTGCGAGCCGGGGTAAGTCCTCCAAGAGGTCGCCCCTATGGACAGTGGGTTTATGGCGCTGTGCAATAGCGATCGCGGCTTGGAGCCTTTCGGCCCGCTTGGCCTCGCCCGGCCAAACTAGGCACGACAGCCATGCCAGGTCGTCTTCGTTGTCGAGGTCGAGCGGGTTGAGGTCGAGCCCTGCTCTCCAGGCAACCTCGGGCGTTCTTTCGGGGAAATCCGCGATCCCACTGGCGCGACAGGACAGCAGCGGTGCCTCGGGGTCAGTGCCAGGGACCAGGTCGCCCTCGTAGTCATAGGAGTAAAGGTCGGGGAGCAGGGTGAGCCCTGCAGCGGCGCCCACCTCCAAAAGGGCCAACGGTGATTGCAAGTCCCAAAGTGCCGGGAGCAGCACGGCGCAGCGCGCCGGTTCGTTGGTTTGGGTCCTCCTCGCCGATATCACCTCGGTCAGGTCGCCGGGACGGTCCAAGATCAGCGAGCGCAAAGAGGCGATGTCTGGAGGAATCCCCAAAATGTAGCGCGCTGCGGCGAAGAGGAGGTTCGGCTGGCGCTTCGGTCGTGGAAGCAACTCGAGGAACGAGAGGACCTCGCTGTCTGCGGCCACTGCATAGGCGAGTACTTCGTACTGCGAGGACCGACCGGCAGCCTCGTGCTTAGCAAAGCGCCTGTAGTTCTCGGCCGTCGTTATGGTCAACTCGAGACCAGTCATCCCAGCTGAGATACGCTTTGGGCGACGTAAGGGCACCGTTCGAGACTACTCGTTCGATCGGTCCAAATACCCAGCAGTCAGAAGCAGAATTGATCCATAGACGTCTACGGAACAGGCTGGCTCCCGGCGAACAAACTAGATAATGACGGCAATTCGAGGCCTGTCTCTCGCGAACTCTGGCACCGACAGGTGTCGTGCGAGGGCAGAGAGCGCGACGCGGCGTAGTCAGTTGAGCATTTCACGACACTCGAACCTGCATCGACTGTTCGAAACCGATCGCCACCTACGCCGAGCCGTATCGTAATGTCAGGTGTTCGCCATTCCGTTTAGGCGCACCCACCCGGTGAAAGGGACCACGTCGGTCAGATGGAAGCCGGCCGGGACCGCCGATTCCGCCCACCCCTTGTCGGGGCGCGAAGAGGGCGCCGATGATGGAAGGTAGGTGATGGTCCGGGTCACTAGCCCGCGGTCGACAAAGCGAGCTGCGGCTCGGCTACCACCAAGGATCACGACGGTCCGAGCGCCGCAAGTTGCGAGCCAGCCGATTACGTCGGGACCCCGGCTGTCCTCTTCGATAGCCGCCTTCAGGAGGTTCCACTCGTGACCGCCAGGCACGCCCTCGCTCAGCGTCAGGTCGTCATGAACGACCACATCTGAAAGCTGACAAAGCCTAGCGGCGTCGTCGGCGGCGGCACTACCTGGCGGCGGCGGGATTGGCTCGCCAGTAGCTGAGAGCGCATAGACCCAGGTGACCTGTGGCCCGCTGCTAAGTGATCGCCGCCAGTCACCGAGGACAAGCAACGCTTCTTCCTCGAGCACGCCGACCTCCACCGAAACCCCGCCGGCGCGCAGAACGGCCACACCTCCTTCACCTCGCGACGTGGGATCGAGCACAGCCACAACCACCCGAGAGATCCGAGCATCGAGAAGTGCCTGGCTGCAGGGTGGGGTGCGACCGTAGTGGTTGCAGGGCTCCAACGTGACTACGGCAGTGCCGTCGCGGGCTCGCGATCCGGCCGCGGTAAGCGCGTTCACCTCCGCGTGCGCTTCGCCCTTTCGGCGATGATATCCCTCCCCCACAATTTGGCCGGCACTGTCCAGAATGACGCAGCCAACCGGAGGGTTAGGGCTAGTCGTCCCAACTCCCTGGGCCGAGAGGCCGACGGCCAGTCGCATGGCGGCGAACTCAGCGTCGACGGTCATCAGGCGGGCGGAGGCAGGAAAGACCAGTCGGGCGTGTGCCCGACAACAATCAAGTGGTCCACGACGCGGGCCACCTCGTTCGCTGTCCTTTGAGAGCCGGCTGCCGAGGCGATTGACATCGCTCGGTGGGCGAGGTCGGAGGCTTGCTCGGGCTCGCCGGCGGCCGCGTACGCGAGTGACAGCCCCGCCAGTGCCCATCCTCTGTCTCGGTGATACGAGTCGGGGAGCGTGGCGAGGCTCTCGGTGTAGAGCGGGATAGCGCGGATTGGCTTTCTGAGCGCCTGCCAGCATCGCGCTCGCTGAGCGTTGACGTAGCTGGGTGTACACCACGAACCGTAGCCGCTGCTGCCGTCGGCAGCGGGATCAGCCTTTACAGTGGCGGCTTCGATTTCGGCCCGGTCCAATATTGTGAGGGAAAGCCGTTCTTGTCCCTGAAGGGCAAGGGCTTCAGCCTTGTAGCAGAGGGCCGCCGCACGCATGGCGGCGGGCGCGGCAGTAGCCGTATTGATGGCCTGATCGGCGAGGCCTACAGCGGTGTGGGCGTCCCGGCGAAGGACCGCCTGTCGGGCACGACCAATCAGGGTCCACAGGGCGAGCGACGGGTAGGCGGCGGCCTCCGCCCACTGGTGTGCCGTCTGCATCCACCTGCTCGCCTCAGCGAAGTCTCCCATGTCCTCGTACAGCCAGGCCGCCGATTCCGCGAAGCGGGCGTCAAGTTGGAAGACGCTCTGACGGTCTGCTCCGCTCATATGCTGAAGCGCGTCGCCGGCCAACTTGATGCCTTGTAAGACGCCATGGATCGCGTGGACAGGACCGAACTTGATTGTCAGTCGCCACGAGCGTGTGCCATGTTCGCCCGAGATGGTCGGCTATCGCCTCATCTGCCCAACGGCCCAGTCCAAAGCCTGACGACCAGAACTGACCCGGTCCCGTCGCGGCCGCCCCGATAAGAGCTCCGACACTGCCAATAACAAACTGCCTTCGGTTCACCGCCTCATCTGCGCCTCTAAGGCCCATGGCCACGTTGACCCAGGCTACTGGTGGGCGGGTCGATGACATTCGGGGCGACAGGCTCTCCCTCAAGGAGCGTAGCCAGCTGATCCAGGGAGACGTTCAACCCGGACGCGAGCCGACGACGAGTTCCTGGCCGGGGATGCACCTCTCCACGCTCCCACCGCCGGACCGTGGAGACCGTGGTCCTTAGCTTCTCGGCAAGCTCTTCTTGGGTGTAACCACGCATCAGCCGCTGCCGAGCCAACGGGCTCGGCTGTTCAGCTACCACCTTTGCACACCCTCCCGACCGGTGCGATCCAGCTCGTCGTCTGCGGTAATAAAAACATCCGTGCCTGGCGTTTGCGTGGTTTGTGGGCTGAAAGTGCTCTGGTCGAGCTGCACTGCCTGACTCAGAGTGATCCTATGACTACAGCAACCCTCGTGCTCTTTCAAGCGGCGGGGTGGAGAGCAGCACCATCGATACCGCCACTACCTCTCGAGGCGGGTCAGCCCCCGCTGCCTCTATATACGCGAGCCGGGTGGTGACTCGCCCAAGAGAAGCGATCCCCCACGACAAGGCCGAACCACCCTCGACAACGAGCCAGGGCGTATGGGCCACGATTCAGCTTCTGGCCCGACTCGACGCCGCCGGCCTTGCCCAGTGGGAGGCGTTCGAGCTGCTCCTCCAGTTCGGTTGCATGGTCGACCAAGGCGTCCCTCTAGAAGTCGCCGCGAAGAAGACGCTCGTTGGCGCCACGTCACGGCCGGTCGAGTGGCAGTCCCGAGTAAGCGACGTCGCTCCTGATACTCAGGCTCCTGACAACTGAGGCGGGTGACTGCCCCGGAAATGGCGATTTAACCATGTCACCAGCCCACAGGCGTTTCTTGACTGGAGATGACGAGCTGACCGTCGTGCGCCGGCATGCCGCCGCGGTCGAAGCGCTCGCTGTGGAGCTGGCTGCCGAAGTCCAACGGCTCGTCGTCGAAGTCACCGAACTAACCGAGCGGCCCGCCAGTGCAGCTTTATCTGTTTCGGTAGATGAGGCCGCACGGCTTCTTGGGGTCGGACGCTCGACCGTGTTCACCCTGCTTGACGAAGGCACTATTCGGTCCGTCAAGGTCGGCAACCGCCGTTTGGTGCCCCGCAAGGCCCTCGATGAGTTCCTGAGCGGGGATGGAGGCCCGCTACAAGCTAGAACTGTTGGTCATGGGACGCGCCGCAAACGGTCGGAGCAGCATTTACCGGGGCCGGGACGGTCGTTGGCACGGCTGGGTATCAATGGGGACCGGTCCCGGCGGGAATCCTGTGCGTCATCATGTGACCGATCACTCGCGGTCGGGCGTGACAGCCAAGGTCAAACGGCTCGAGCAGGACCGTGACGCCGGGGCCGTCAGATCGAGAGGACGGACCACCCTCGCCGCCTACCTAGCCGAGTGGATATCGCGGAAGGAGAAACTTCGGGTCGTCAGGCCGAACACTATCGACGGCTACCGCGTCGACGAGAAGCATGTGGCTGCCGCCATCGGGAAAGTCCGACTCGACCGCCTCACTCCCGGCAACGTCGAACACTTGTGGGCCCATTTGCTCGACCGAGGGCTCACCGTCGGCCACTGCCGAAGAACGCTGAATGCTGCCCTCAACGACGCCGTAAAGCGGGGTCTCATCGCGCGCAACCCAGTCAAAGCGGCGGCAGTAGTGGGTGAGCCACAGGACGAGATCGTCCCCTACACACTCGACCAGATGACTGCTCTGTTGCACGCAGCGAAGGGATCGCGGAACGCTGCCCGCTGGACCCTTGCACTTGCGCTCGGGCTCCGCCAAGGCGAAGTCCTCGGGGCCCACTGGGACGACGTCGCCCTGCCCGCCAAGGGCGGCACCGAGGGGTCTATGACGATCCGTCGACAGCTGCAGCGGGTCACCTGGCAACACGGTTGCCCCGACCCGGGTAGTTGCCTCAACAGAGCCGGCAAGCCCGCTAAGCGAGGGGCCGACTGCCCACAACGTCGGGGGGGCGGCTTGAAGGTGTCCGAGCCGAAATCCCACGCCGGCAGGCGCACTCTTACTCTCCCCGTCCCCGTCGCCGACGAGTTGCGGGCCCACCGCCAGTCCCAGCGTGCGGAGCGGCTCGCGAGCGAGATATGGGAGCAAGGTCCTGACGGTGGGTGGGTGTTCGCTAACGCGAGGGGCGGTCCAACCGACCCGCGAGCAGACGACCGCGACTTCAAGGATCTGTGCAGGGAGGCAAATGTCCCCCCCAAGCGCCTTCATGACCTACGTCACTCCGCGGCCACGATGATGCTTTCCGCCGACCTCGATCAGAAGACAACCGGTCAGGTCCTCGGGCACTCCCGGACGGCACAAACCGATCGGTACTTACACGTCCTCGAGGACCGGAAGTCCGTCGCCGCTGCACGTATTGCTGACGCCCTGTTCGGCCACCAGCGCGGAGAGTCCTAAGTTCGTGCGCGTTCGCAACTGCACACTTTTTTGCACACACTTTTGGCCAGCTGGCTCTCTCCGACTGGAAAAGTCCTGGTCAGGGGGCGCCCCCGGCAGGGTTCGAACCTGCGACCCGCCGCTTAGAAGGCGGCCGCTCTAATCCACTGAGCTACGGGGGCTCCCCTCGACCGTAGCGGAGGCGGCGACGGAGCTGGTTTCTTAAGGCGCTGGTCCATTGGCTGAGAACGGCCACCGGGAACTCAAATCGAGCACCTCGGGCCGGTCCGCCGGGCGACCTCGTGACCGGCGCCCCAAACTTAGCTGGCCAGCAGCTCCCGGCTATCGTTCTTGGCAGACGGGTGGCGGAGTTTCGATAGCGCCGACCGCTCGATCTGGCGGATCCTCTCGCGTGTGAGCTGAAGGATGACGCCAACCTCCTCCAGGGTCCGAGGTTCTCCCTGGTCGAGACCGTAACGCAAACGAAGGATCTCCCGCTCCCGTTCGTCAAGGAGCGAGAGGAGCTTGGCTACCTCATCCCCGAGCATCGCCGCCGTGACTACATCAAAGGGCGACGGCATCGTCGAGTCGGTCACCATTTCTCCCAGCTCGCTCTCTCCGTCTGGGCCCACCTTGGAGTCGAGGCTCACCGTCTCGCTGCCGTGCCGGAGCAAGTCGACCACCTGCTGCTCGTTGACCCCGAGCGCGGCCGCCAGCTCGGCAATGGTGGGTGCGCGACCAGTCTGCCCCTCGAGCTGGTGCTTAGTCCGGAACAGCCGGCGAACCTGGTCCCCCGCATGAACTGGGAGCCGGATGGTTCGGGCGGTGTTGTCTATGCCGCGACTTATGGCCTGCTTGATCCACCAGGTGGCATACGTCGAAAATTTGAAGCCCCTCCGCCAGTCGAACTTGGTCACGGCGTGCATCAGGCCCAGATTGCCCTCCTGGATGAGGTCCAAAAGAGGTAGGTCCGTCGATTGGTACCTTTTGGCGATCGAGACGACCAAACGTAAGTTGGCGTTCACGAACTGCTCGCTTGCAGCGTCGCCACGCCGTGCCGCCACTAAGAGAGCCTGCTTCTTGGCACCCTTCGCAGCGGCGCGGGACAACTCGTCTTTAGCCTCCTGCCCCTCCTGGATGGCTTTTGACAAGGTCAATTCGTCTTCCTGGGTCAGCAGCGGGTACTTGCCGATGCTGTCCAGATAGAGCCTGACCGGATCGTCGTCCTGAGTACGGCTCCGCCCTTGAACGCCCATTTCATCCTTCCGGACCATGCACTCCCATCGACTGGTGGGGGTGCACCGCTGAGTTTCTTGTCCCGCTGGCCTGCGCTTGTGTCAAACTGAGAAGTCCGTGGTGGCCGTAGCTCAGTTGGTTAGAGCGCCAGGTTGTGGCCCTGGAGGTCGGGGGTTCGAGTCCCCTCGGTCACCCCAATCCCAATACGTCCACTCGCCACCTCGCTCTTCCACGCCTTCTCGAAGAAATCTTACGGTTGACTGGGCCGTAAGGGCTCAGGCAGCCATCCTCGGTTGAACCACTGCATTCCGAAACCAACCCGGTAGGCCATACATTCCAGAGACGCCTGTATCGCGACCAGATACAGTGCCGCCTCAGTCCAGGCCACTGAGCTGGGGTATCACTGCACGCGGCAGCTCTGGCACCGCAAGTGCTCGGGCTCATCCCTCCGCCGGAAGTGGCGCAGGTGCCGGTCAACAGCGAGGGCCCGCCGTAGCATGCCGTCGTACCGGCTGCGGGACAGAGGCCTCGGCGCTGCCCGGCCTGGAAGACGGGGCCGGGTCGCCGCCTACGGCCCGGGTCGATCCGACCGCGCCGTAGTGGGCATCCAGACCGAGGTCATTGGGGGAGGCCGCCCGGTTTCTCGGTGCGTGCTACCCATCGCGCCCGGACAACTGGACCTGCGCCAGCCGGTGCCCGCCACCACTGGCCGCGAACCATGCCCGCCCCACCCCGCACCCTTGGACGGCACGCTCCCAGGCCTTTCTGCTTGGGTCGTACGACTGCGCGCTGCCAATTGTTTGCCGGCCGTACACGCCGAAGTCACCTTTCGGTTGGGGGCGCTTCAGGTTGGTCGGGCAATATCACCGCACGTGACAACTTGAGGAGGAAGAGGTCATGGGACACAACGACTCGAGTAATCCGAGCGGGACGCGGTTCAGTCGGAGACGCTTCCTAGGGGGCGCCGCCGCGCTCGGCGGGGCGGCCTGGGCGTCGAACTTGTTGCCACCGAACGTGGCGAAGGCCTTAGCACAACCGCCGCCAAAGAATGGTCGGATCCAGGACATCGAGCACGTGGTCATCCTGATGCAAGAGAACCGCTCGTTCGATCATTATTTCGGCACCCGGGCCGGCGTGCGGGGTTTTGATGACCCCAGGGCTTTGACGCTGAGCACCGGGCGAAGCGTGTTTTATCAGCCCGACACACAAAACCCAGACGGCTATCTCCTCCCCTATCACCTGGACACCATGTCCACGGGCGCGCAAGCCATCCCGTCGACGAGTCATGCGTGGCTGGTCCAGCACTCAGCCTGGGACGGCGGGAAAATGGACAATTGGTTGCCGGCGCACCTCGCTGCCGACGGGAGCAACGGGCCTTTCACAATGGGTTACTACGTCCGAGCCGACATTCCTTTCCAATGGGCGCTCGCCGATGCCTTTACCCTCTGCGATAACTACTTCTGTTCCGTGCTCGGCCCCACGCACCCTAACCGTTATATGTGGATTACCGGGACTATCGACCCGGACGGAGAAAATGGCGGCCCCGCCCTTGACAACAACGTCACGAACGGGACTTACACATGGACGACTTATCCCGAGCAGCTCACGGCCGCCGGTGTCAGCTGGCGTTGTTACCAACAATCGGATAACTATGGGACGAACGTCCTCGAATATTTCAAGCAGTACCAACAAGCGCCCACGTCTTCGCCGCTCTACCAAAACGCGATGGTCGTTTACCCGGAGGGCAAGTTCGAGTACGACGCCATCAACGACCAGCTGCCGACCGTGAGCTGGATATTCCCGACCAGCACCGATAGCGAACACCCGGCGTATCTTCCGGCCAACGGCGCCGCCTTCGTGGCCAGCAAGATCGACGCCATCGCGGCCAACCCTGATGTCTGGGCCAAGACCGTGTTCATCCTCAGCTACGACGAAAACGACGGCCTTTTCGACCACGTGCCTCCGCCGACGCCCCCCGCGGGCACGCCCGATGAGTTCGTGACGCTGACGTCTCCGGGCGGGACCCCGGGGAACGGCTTGCCCGTAGGCCCGGGGTTCCGGGTCCCATGCCTCATCGTCTCACCGTGGACGACGGGTGGCCGCGTCATACACGACCCGTTCGACCATACGTCGATCTTGCGCTTCCTCGAGTCGTTCACCGGGGTCCAGGCGACCAACATAAGCCAGTACCGCCGCCAGACGCTCGGTGACCTCACCACGGCCTTCCAGTTCGGCCCTCGGTTCCAGGAGCCCCCTGTGCTGCCCGACACCAGTGGGCCGGCGACCCTCGCCGCTTACACGTCGACGCTCCCGCTACCCAGTTTCCCCGGTGCCAGCCAGACCGTCCCCCATCAGGACCAGTACCCACAGCCGCCCTTGAGGTGACGAAATCCGTCCCCGTCGGGCCCGACCTAGGCCCCGACGGGGACAGGAGGACCAGTGGCGTCCCAATTTTTTGGGACGCCCAGCCGAGACCCACCCTCCGTGCACCAGCTGCTCGGCTCTGGGCACGGGCGTCTAGCCACGTAGCACAATCTCAGTCGCACCGACAGGTCATCTGTAGGCCACGATGGCGACCTCGCCGGTCATGCCGCAATCCTGATATGGCCCCTGAGTCTCATAGCCCTTCTGCAGCACGCGGTTGGTCAGCGTCGAGGCGACTTCGACGACGAGACGGTTCTCGCCGGGGACGATGAGGTCGGAGATGTCGGTCCGCAGCGTTCGTGGGCTCACCGCGGGCGCCTTCAGACCGTTGACACGCACGACGGTGAGCCCGCCGTTCGTGGAACCGATTTGAAGGTATACCTTGTGCGCTGTGGGCGCGCCGGTCGGGACCGTGAACGTGGTTGCGTAGGTGCCGATCCCGGAGACGTGAGACATGCTGGGAGTGTCCACACCGGTCCGACCGCTCCCGCCGATGGCCCGGCCGAGGATCTGCTTTCCATATGCGTCGGGGTTGTCGCCTGCAAGCATGCGGAGTTGCTCCGCAGTCGCCGGGAGATCTCTCCACGGCACGAGTGCGCTGGCTCCGAAAGTGAGCTGCGTCTTGCGCGTCGTGAAATGTTGTTCACGGGTTTCGTGCCCGAACTTGGTCTCCGTGATAACGACTTTCTCGCCTTCGTTCCAGTCCTCGACCGTGATGTCCCACACCGGGAGGTCGATCTTCCATGCCACGTGGCTCGCAGAGCTCGCGCCCGCGGGCGTGCTGCTCTTTCGGCCGTCGCCGTGGAGGCCTCTCAGATCGAGGGACGTGCGAAGGGTCTCGCCCGGCGCCAGCGAGATCGGGACAAAGGTGCGCCCGTCACGAACCCACCAGCCACGAGCTTCGACGACGGCTCCCGTCCAATCATCGAGAATGTACGGCTTTCCCTCCCCTTCGAGGACGAGGGTCGTGTCGCGCGCGGGCGCGCCCTTGTCGGTATGGAATTTGTAGGAATAGATAAACGTGTTGAGGACGCCTGCGGTTTCGTCGTACCGGGAGATGTTGAGCAATTCCGGACTGGGATCGGTGAAGCCGGCGCGGGGCCGAACATCGAACCGGTCCCTGAGCACCCTGAGAACGTCTGCCTGGCGTTCCACCGTAGCAACATTCGGGAGCGCCTTGATGCTCTCTACAATCCGACGAAGCTCGTCGGGGTCCTCGAGTAACGAGCCGGTCCGCGACGCTGCCTCTATGTGGGTGACGTCTGGCGTCAGATGGTTGATCGTCTCGGTGACTCCGTTGACGAACAAAACGGGAACACCACTCTTCGCTACCCGCAGCAGACCTCGGGCGCCATCCAATTCCAAGGTCTCCTGGTAGACGATCACGGCACGATACCCGACGGTGTCAGGCTGCAGTAGATTGTCGCGGAGCAAGATATTCTCGTCGTCGGCCAGCAGTTGGGCAGAGAAGTAGTCGTAGCCGTACCCCGCTGCCTGAAGGGACAGATCTTTCCAATAATAGGGTCGATCGTGCATGGTGTAGTTGTCGCGGAAGCTGCCCTCAACACCCGGAGGCTGAATGTCATAGTTCGCGAACGCGTAATCGGTGCGCAAAACTGCGAGGTCGCGTCTAGCCACGCCGACGCGGAGGAACTTCTGGTTGCGCGCCAGCATCATGGTCCACTCTTTATATGCAAACGAGGCAGGCTGCCGTCCGTCGAAACGCTCGGAGTACCGCGGGTACATGCCTTCGTGTCCCGGCCAGTAGGTACTTGACTCCGGCCCTTCGACGCCGGCCCAACCGTGCAACACGGTACGTACGACGCCAACCGCGAACTGGAGGTAGGCCAGTTGCGTCCAGTCGTCCATGTTGTAGTAATAATTGCGCCGACGCACGGCTCCGGTCTCCGAAGAGAACGGCTTTGCATACATGTTGGCACTGCCGAGCATGTTGCGGTAGAGGTCGATCTCACCGCACTGCGCGTACGACTCGGTCTCCACACCGTCCAGGTATTTTGCCGGCGTCGATATCTCCAGTGTGTACCCATAGGAGGGCTCCGCTCGCAGCTTCATGTGCTTGCGGTGAAGCCACGCCCGCAGTGGCCCGAGAGTGTTCCCGCAGTAGAGCTCCGTCATCGTCCGATAGAGGTCATTCATGACCATGTTGACAGTTTCCCGGCTTTCATCGCTTTCGGTGAGGTAATTGGTGATCACCCGACCGTTGCCGCCGTTGCGAACGGCGCCTGCTGCGACCAGCAACTGAAGTTCGATCGAGGCGTCGGCTCCAACGTTTTCTGAATGTCTGACGAGGAACGGCAAGTAGGAAAACACGTCGTACCCGCGGCGCTTTTTGAATTCGTCTCGTAGGGTGAACCCCCACAACAGGCCGCCCCGACCGTACGTCGAAAGTTCGAGTGAATCCATGTACAGCTCACCGCGACCACTTCTCTGCAAATCGGCCTTGACCTGGTCCGTCAAGACGTTGCGGTTCCAGTAGTCGGTCAGCGCTTCTGCACCATAGGGGTCAAAGTAATTGATAGTGAAGTTGACGCTGGTGGAAGGGTCCGCCGTCTGGCCGGTGCCGTGAACATAGAATGCGAACACTTCGTAGTCGCCATCCCGGGGAGCCGTGAACTCAAAGGTTAGAGCGTCGTCGGCGCCGGTCACGCTGTCGGTGATGTCAAGCGTTGTTTTCAAATCAAGCATGCCTTGAGTCTGAATGAAAACACCGTTACCCACGTTTACGGGTTGCCGTTCGCGCTCAACCTTTACGGCGATGGCGCCGAGGAAGACGACCGCCTTGGCATGCTTCGCCTTGTCGGGCAGGGTGAGCCGCGGGACGGGGCCGGAGAGCGTCTCGCCGGCGCGCACGACTGCGCTGGCATAGTCGAGCTCCTGAGCTGCCGCGATGTTGTCGAGATGGTAAGGCTGCCCGGCGTAAGTGTGCGTATCGGGGAGGTTGGCGGTCGCCCAGTGCGCTCCGCTTGTCAGGGAGAACGCGAGCCCCAACCTGGTCGCCTCTTTGATGACGCGCCGGGAGTCCTCGTTCCACTCCTCGGATCCCCAGCCGTAGATTGTGTGGTCGACGCCCTCTTCAGGGATGGCGATGATCTCGACGCCGCCGAACCCCGAGTCGTAGATCTCCTTCAGGTTCTTGTCGATGGTCCGGTCGGTAGCAATGCCCTCGGGCAGCCACCACCGCACTTGCGGCCAATAGTCGACTTCCACGTCCTTGAATGCAAGGCACGCTTGTGCCACGAACAGGTCCCGCGATTGCGTGGTCCCATTCTGACCTAGCCCTGTTCCGTCGTGAAGGACCATAAGTTCTTCACCCCACCGTCGCTGTCTGCGGCTCGTTTATAAGCCCCTGTATATAGCCGATGGCGTGCGCCCGGGCACGATGTCCCCATGCCGTGTCGCCAGCCACCTTGGGTACATGGTCGTCAAGCAAGTAGCCGTCAAAGCCGACCCGGCGGAGCAAGTCGATAACCTCCCGGGGCGAATAATTGCCCTCGCCGAGGAAGCACTCCTGGAATGACGGCACCGTCCCTTGCACCTGGCGGAAATGTATGTAGCAAATGGCGCCAGTCGGGCCGAACCGCTCAATAGCATCATGCACGGCCGCTGCGCCTCCCTCCATTTCCGAGACCGTCCCAAGGCACAGGTCGAACCCGAACGCTGGTGAGCCACCCGCAATGTCGTAGGCACGGGCCAGATTGTCAACCGAGTAAAAGAGCCGGGCGGTTGGGCCGATCGCTCTGACGGGAGGATCGTCAGGGTGCAGGGCCAGCCGAACTCCGGCCGCCTCCGCCACCGGCAGGACGGTGTGCAGGAACGTGGCGAAGTTGTCCCATAGCTCGTCTTCGGAGATCGACGGGTCGAAACCCGTGTTGCCCTGAGGCCCTCCGGCGGAGTTACCTCTGCCGGTCAAGGCAAGGTCGAACGCGCTCACCTTGGCCCCGCCCCGTCCCACCGCCTCGTTCTCAGTCCGCCACACACCGGTCGCCAGGAAGTTGAACCCGAGGAAAGGCACACCGGCCCGGCCGACATTGACGACGGTCTGGCAGTACAGCTCAAGCTGCCGCGCTTGGTCGGGGCCACCCAGCTTGATCGATTTCATAAAGGGCTGCGGGACATTCTCGAGAGCGACCAGCTCCAGGCCGAAGTTTGCGCACCGCTCTTTCACGGCTCTCAGCGCTTCGTACGTCCAGTAACCGTCAGCGTCCGCGAGCCTGGGTGTATTGAGCTGCACCGCTGTTACGCCAAGCTGAAGGGCGAACGCTGCCGTCTCTTCATCTATTTCCTGTAACTGTCCGACCATTATCTTCATTTCCCTAATCCTCCTCGACGCCTGGGGCTCCACGGTTGTCTCTTGAGCTCTTTGTTTATCTCTCAGAGTGCCGACCCTACGATGCGGCCGCCTTGGACTACAAGCTGGACTGCGCTGGTGTCGCTGCCAACTCCGGCGACTTACGGGGCGCTCGCATCCGAGGGTCTGCAGGCCCTCAAACAGTTCTGTGGGGGTGCTGCAATGCTGCCTTAGCATGCCAGCCAAAGCTCGGTCCCGCTCTTCGAGCGTGTGGCTGTACACCCCGCAGAATTAACGAAGGACCAGCGTGGCCAAGTCCCCCGGCCACGGTCCGCGCATCGGCCACCGAAGCTATAGCGACGGTGGCGGCAAAGTGGCGGAGCTCATGAAAGTGCCCCGACAGCGTTGATAACAGTGAGCGACCGGGAAATGTGGAGCGCTTTCCCCTGCCAGTCGAGATCGCTCCAGCCAAGCGCGCACAGGTCCCGTCGGCTACAGCCCGTAACCACCGTCAAGGCAACTGCCGTAACCAGGACCAAGTCGCCCTGGAGCTCGGCCGCTTTGAGAAGGCGCTGAACCTCAGAGGTCGACGGGGCGTTCACGGTCGTGCGCCGCAAGCTGAGGGGCGTCGCCCGATCAGCCGGGTTGGGCGGATCATCCCCCACTTGACGCCAGCGCTCGATCGGCTCCCCTAGGCTTATCGGGTGCGGCCTGTAATGACGCTGTCCGTGCTCACCCCCGGTGACGAGCTCGGCCAGCTCCTTTGGGGCGGTGCGCTTGCTTCTATGAACGGTGCGGCCGACCCAGCGGACCTTCCCGTTCTGGTGCCCGGCGAAGACGCGGGCTAGCCGCGAGCTCTCGCCGTCTTTGCCGACGACCCGCTTCTCGGTGGTCCCACTCACCTGATGCGCCTTCCGTTCGCTCGCCCGGTGCTGCCCAATAGTTACCCAAGAGGGTGGTACCCTAGGGAGGCAAAAACGCAATACCGCAGGTAGAACACCCATTTAGCGCCTCTAGCTCAACGGCAGAGCAACGGACTCTTAATCCGCAGGTTGTGGGTTCAAATCCCACGGGGCGCACCCGTGAAACCCCAGTTCACGAGGTTGAGAAGCCAATAAAGCGGCTGTACCGAAGTGGCTCACCATTCTGAAAGGTGCGCGATACGGTAACCGCTACAGCACGCGAACAGCCACGCATGGCTGGCGGGCGCTGGGCCCAGTGCTGACGCGGTGTGGTCAGGTGGGCGATGAGACCTTGTAGCCCATAGAGCGAGCGGCAGCTGCCATCCGCTGATCGTAGGTGACGATCTCGGCCAAATCCGCTCCGATCCGTGCCACGGTAGCGAGGTGGATGGCATCTGAGGACCGCAGTTCGACTGGCAACATGGTGCCAGCCTGACTGAGAACGGGGTCGTTGACACGGACGAGGTCGACCCGGCTAAGGACTTCCCGCCCGGCAGCGAGGGCGTGTTCCCCCCCGGGAAGCAGCGCTCGGAGCACTTCTGTCCGCGCCAGAGCGCTTGACACAAGCGGCCTCCGCCGACGGAGGTGCTTCCGCAGGGCGTCAGAACCCACCTCGCTGACCGCCAGTTTGACCAGTGCAGACGAGTCGAGGTAGGTAGCCGCCATCCCCTAACGCCCTTGGCTGCGCAGACGCGCTAGGGCGTCTGACGGCGTTTCCACGCCGTCAGGAAGTACGAGCGGTTCGGGGAGGTCGTCGATGTCGCCGGATGCCGGCTCGATCTCCCCGGATGCCCGCATCTGCTCCAGAGGGCTCCCCGTCGGCAACGGGGTAAGCCGGGCCACTGGGCGCCCTCGGTCGGTGATCTCGACCACCTCACCCTGTTCCACGAGCCTGAGCAACTCGCTGGCGCGTTGCCGCAGCTCCCGCACACCCGCTGACGTCATGTTGCACTTGTAGCACAAGACGGCTCGATCAGCAAGACACTCGCCGACCGCTGAGGGCCGTCCTCACGGCGACCAGCGCGCCGAAGCCGGGGGCGGTGACCTCTTTGCGGACGTACCATGCATTGTCAGGGGCGATGACTGCTTGTGTGCTGCCGGCCCGCCCGACTTCGGCGGTGATCCGGGGGACCATAGCGTGCACCGCCGAGGGTGAAGGGTTCCTCATATTCCAGGGAACTCCGGCATCCGCACGGGAGCGCTTAGCGACAAAACGGCTTGTCGATTAGCTGTTCGGCGACAGTGGAACTGATGTGCGAGGCGCGAGAACGTGGCGCCGCAAGGGCCATGCAGTTCTCTGTTGGGGAAAAGCACCCTCGTGTGAGCGCAAGTTGACTGGTGTCCCTTGGGTACCCGGTCACAGCTTTGCGCCTATTCACCCGAAACTTCCGGGCCGGCGAAGACGACGGGGGCGCGGCGGCCCCTAAACCGCCTTTGCAGCGCTCGGACGGGTCACTTGCCAGGTGCCGTCTGGTCCGGACGGCCTAGAACGCAACTGGACCACTGGTGAAACCGGGCTCTGGACGAGGAAACGGCGGGTGGTTCTGCCCGTCCTGATCGGCTCCAGAGCGGGAAGGCATGGACATGACCCGCCGCGTTCAACGACGTTGGCAGCTGTCGAGGCACCGCAGTCGTCCGCGGAGTAGACCGCAAGACCGTAAAACGACCGCAGGGCCGGTCGGCTGGCCGGGAAGCCCGGGCGCACAACTATGACATTGTGGCCGACGTGGTGGCCAAGAGGGTCGCCGCCACAGCACGTCCCAGCCCGCTATGACGAGCCAGCTCAGGACGGCGGCGCCCCGGCCGAATCGCCAAAGGTTGAGCAACGTGACCGTTGTTGGGCTGCGGGCTTGCTCGCTTTGGTTGGTCATCTACTTTACCCCATCGGTCGGACCATAGCTCCCAGCCGACCTAGCGTTGCTCTGTTTATTCACTACCGCCTTCCGCGCGCAGTCGACTTGACTTTTGTTGACAGTGTGAATAGCTTCCCGTCCTAGCGGCGCACACAGGCGTTCCAAGGGGAAAGAATCAATGACTTTGCGAGGGCGTTGGCTCCGTCCACGAGTGGGGTGAGGTCATCGCTGCCATCGTGCTAAAGAAAATTCTATTGGGCAAGAGCGAGAAGCCGTCGCCTGGGCGGCCGCCAGTGTCGTCGGTGTGGCCGGGACTGGCTTCCTCGAAGGCCGCCGCGCCGCCGCGTTGACTTGGCTGCCCCCGCGTCCGAACGGTCTCGGCCGTAGGCTGTGGTCTCGTCCCAACGTGGGCGACTGGAGACCCGCGACGATGTCCGTCTGGCAAAGTCTTCGTGAAGCGGGATTGCTAGTTAGCTGGCTAGGGGCCCACTAAACGCTGGAAGACCCTGTCGTGGACAGCAAAAGAAGACAAAGACCGGGATAGAGGTGTACGCGCGCTTACCTGTGCCGGCTCGGCGCCCTATCCCGGTCGTGGCGTTGGAAGAAACCCCCTACCGAACCTCGGTAGGCCACATTCAACGGAAAGGAGCGAACTATCAGTATGTCAAGACCTTCCTCTGCACGCAAAAGAACCGCCATGTCAGCCGTAACAGCAATAGCAGCGTCACTAATGTCGCTAACCGGTATCTCGGCCGCGGAAAGCGCGGCCAGCGCGACGTCGAAAATGCCGGTCGTCATCGGCCTCCAGTCTACGACACCGACCTTAACCAATTACTGGGACGAGATGGTAAAGCAGTTCAACAAAGACTATCCGTCCTATGACTTATCCGTCTACTGGGAACCGTCGAGCACCGATTCCTTTCGCGCAATTGTGACGACTCAGTTACGGAGCGGGTCAGGTCCTCAGGTCATTACCTCATCGCCCGGGCCCGGCTTCACAGGCGCCTACGCCAAGGCTGGTCTCCTGTATAACTTGACATCCGCCTACGCCCAGTACCACTGGGACATCTACCCTTGGACAAAGTCGTTCCTGACCAAAAATGGTAGTTCAAGCGGGCCGCTTTACGCCCTACCGTGGGAGCTTGACATCATCGGCGTCTATTACAACAAGACCATATTTGCGAAATATGGGTTACACCCTCCCACCAGCTTCGCCAACTGGGAGTCGGAGATGAAAACGTTGAAGTCCCACGGGGTGACACCTTTGCTAATGCCAGCTGAAGATGGTTGGGAGACCGGGCATTACCTCAGCGAAACACTCGCGAGCTTCGTAGGCGCGAACACAATGCATGCCCTTGAGACAGGAAAGCAGACGTGGGACTCCCCGGGGGTCGTCGACGCCATCAATCGTACGTTTGTCGATCTGAACAAAGAGTACGCCTTACCGAGCCCTGACGGCATAACCTACGCCGATGCAACCTCCGATTTCGCACAGGGGGAGACGGCGATGTTCCCCACGGGCGAGTGGGACCTGAGCACTCTGGATGAGGCAGTACATTTCCCAATGGGGTACTTCTCCTACCCAGGGCCAAATGGCCCCGGCAGCTGGGTCGGCGGGGTGGGTGACACCTGGATGATGAGCGCTAAGAGCAAGGACGTCCAGGGCGACCTCACCTTCTTGAACTTCGTGATGAGCGACTGGTTCGCAAAGTGGCAGCTCACCACGGTCCTCGACATCCCTGCTCACGCCGCCAGCATCGCCGGCTTATCCCTGAGCCCAATATGGAAGCAGGATTACATCAATGCCGAAGCGTCCGCCTCCAACCCGAACTTAATTGCGCCAAACGTCGACGTTACCCAGCAGTCAGGTTTCAATACTGTGATGTGGAACAGCCTTGAGGGTGTTTTCAATGGCAGCGAAACCGCGACAACTGCCGCCAAGAACATGGAGAAGGCCTACTTGGCGAACCCGGCTGTGTCCTAACAGTTTGTCCCGACACCCCGGTCAAGTAAGTGCCGTGTGAAGAAGGGCCATCGCTGACGCAGTGGACACGGCGGTTCGTGGCCGGGGAGCGGGACGACTGGGGAACGAAACCCGGACCAGTCACCACTCGTTACTCGGTGAAGGGAGGTTTGCAAAATAACGCGGACGCAGAAGGGACCTGGTATCGCGTCCAGTAGGAAGGCGCAGGCACGTTTTGGTCTCGCGATGAGTATGCCTGCCGTGGTTCTTAGCCTGGGATTCATCCTCTTCCCCCTGGTTGCGGCCATCTATTTGGCCTTCACCAACTGGAACGGGCTAAGCGCGACCTACGGGCCTTTCACCGGCTTGGCGAACATTCGAGGGATGCTGCATGACTCCGTGCTTTGGGCGGCGGTTGTGAACAACCTGGGCTGGATTATCGCGGGTACGCTGACGCCGCTGCTCATCAGCCTGATCCTGGCCGTCCTGTTGTGGGCTAACACTTGGGGTGCAACAATCTACAGGCTCGTGTTCCTTCTCCCCTACATCATTCCCTCGGTAACCATCGGCATCGTCTGGAGTTGGATCTACGACCCGACCAACGGCTGGGCAAACCGCCTCTTGGGCGACGTGGGCCTCGGCGTCCTGGAGCGCTCGTGGCTGTCCGACCCGGCCACCGTCCTATATGCCATTTTGTTTGCGGCGATCTGGGGCGCGACAGGTTTCTGCACCGTAGTACTCTCCGCGGCACTGCAACGCGTGAACCAAGAACTCATCGATTCGTCGCGGATTGACGGAGCCAACGGACCACAACGGCTCTGGCATGTCATTCTTCCCCAGATCGCACCCGTGTTCATGACACTCACGACTTATCTGTTGATAGGCGGCTTTAGCGTGTTCGATGTCATTTTCATAATGACACAGGGTGGTCCCGACAACGCCTCGAACGTGCTCGGGACCTACGCGTGGACCCAGGCATTTATCAACAGCCGGATCGGGTACGGCACGGCCATCGCACTTTTGATCGCGATCTTTGCGCTGCCGTTTGTCGTCATCCTCAATCGTGTCCAACGTCGTATGTCTTTGCAGGGTCTGGGGGCCTAGGTGGGCCGGGCGACTCAAAAGCTCAATGGGGCCGTTGGTGACCCACGCTCTAGCGCGACAGGGCCCCCCTTGGTAACGCGATGGGGCCACGGAGAGCAACGGAGACTTCGAGCCGGAGACGCCATGGTGACGAGCTCTGGGCACACCGGCGGAACCTGGTACTCAGAGCTCTCAAGCATGTCGTACTGATTGGCTATGGGGTGGCGGCGTTGTTCCCCCTGACCTTGATCGTGTCAACGTCGCTAAAAACCCTGAGCAACGGCTACAGCGACCCGTTCGGGCTCTTCACGTCGTTCTCGTTCACGAACTATAGCCAAGCTTGGACCTTCGGGGACTTCAGCGGGTACCTGTTGAACAGCGTCCTCTTGGCCGTGCCGAGCACCATAGTGGTCGTTGCTTCCGCGACCATGGCCGGTTACGCGTTTGCTCGCATTGAGTTCCCTTGGAGGGACGCGTTGTTTTATTTGGTGATTATTGGTCTCCTCATACCGTTTTTCGCGTACATGATCCCACTTTTTTTCGAGCTCCAGGCAATCGCGTTACTAAACACTCTTGTTGGCGTCGACCTGGTCTTATGCGCCACGTGCATTGCGTTGGGCACCTTCTTTATGAGAGCCTTTTTCAGCGACTTGCCCGTGGAGATCGAGCAGGCCGCCCGTGTTGACGGGTGTACGGAGTGGCAAGTGTTCTACCGCGTGATGTTCCCGTTTGTCCGTACGGGTGCATTCGGCATCGGGCTCTTCGTGTTCGTGCAAAACTGGAACAACTTCTTGGTGCCGTTGTTGCTTCTCCCAAACGGCAGCTTTCGCCCCGTGACGACGGGCCTCTACAGCTGGATCGGACGGACAAGTGACTACGGAGCCGTAGCGGCGGGGACGGTCATCGCCATCGTTCCAGTTGTGATCGTGTTCCTGTTGACTCAGCGGCAGTTCATCCGGAGCTTTGTCAGCGGGGCAGTCAAGGGGTGAGGTGGATTAGATCATTGAAGAGACAAAGGAGGGTCTGATGGACAAGACGGTGCGACTGTTGTCGCCACGAGAGGTAGTCGTTGTGGACGAGGAGCAGGGCCACTGGAAGCGGGAGAGGTACGGGTCAAAACGCTGTTCTCCGGCATTTCGTCGGGCACAGAGCTTTCTCTTTACCGAGGTACCAACCCGTTTTTGGGCAAGGACTGGGACCCCCAAACCCGGCTTTTGTCTCCGACGCCCGTGAGTACCGAGCGCCCGATAGGACAGACGGCATCACACCAGACGGCGGCACGTCAGGCGGTGGCCGGTCTGCGCGCCGGTAGGGTCACATACCCGGTCGACGGCACGGGCTACGAAGAGGTCGGCAGGGTCGTGGAGGTTGGAGAGGGGGTTAACGGCGTTTCGGTCGGGCAGTTGGTTTGGGGGACTTGGGGCCACAAAGGTTCCGTGGTGCGCTCGGCCGAGTATGCGAGCGAGCGCATCCTAGATAGCAAGGCTGCGCCTGTCATCGGCGTTTTCTCGCAAATAGGGGCTATCGCTCTGAACGTGGTGCTTGACGCTGACATCCACGTGGGCGAGACGGTCGCGGTCTTTGGCGTCGGTGTCCTGGGACAGATCGTCGCTCAACTGGCCCGGCTTAATGGCGCTCGCGTCGTCACCGTGGACGCCATTGACACGCGTTTGAACCTGGCAAAGAGGCTAGGCGCGTCCGAGGTGATCGACGCGAAACAAGGAAGCGTTGCCGAACGTATTAGGGAGTTGACCGACGACCGGGGCGCGGACGTATGCCTGGAAGCGACCGGCTCCTACGCGGCATTGCACGAAGCCGTCCGCTCGGTAGCCTATAGCGCGAGAGTAGTGTCAGCCGGCTTCTTCCAGGGGGAGGGGTCAGCGTTGGCCCTTGGGGAAGAGTTCCACCACAACCGCGTCCAAGTTGTGTGTTCGCAAATTTTCGGTGTTGCTCCCGCACTTACCTATCGTTGGGACGCGTACAGGCTGCAGCGCACTTTTATGGAGCTGGCAACGTCGAAACGGGTGCAGGTCGAACCCTTGGTCAGTGAAGTAATACCGGTCGAAGAGGCAGCCCGGGCCTTCGAGTTGGTCGACAAGAACCCGCAGGACGTGTTGGAGGTTGTGCTTAGTTTTGAAGAGCCCGTGGTTTGAACCCGGTCCCGGACTGCCCATCATAGGTCGCCAGATAACGTTCGATTTATAAGCACCCCCCCGTGCAGAGCAACGGCGACGTGTCGCGTGTCGAACAAGGCGACCCGGCCTACTGAATAGGAGAACGATGCCGCGGGCCCCACTGGCAACAGCTACGGGGACGAGTTGGTTGGCGGAGCCGACGCGCCCGGCCTTCCGAGCTCTTGGACGGGACGCCAATGTCGAGCCCCGCATCATGGCCGTCGTTGTTCCGCCAGCGCCGCCGGGCCTGGACCTGGGATGGTGGGACTGGCGTGGCGGTGGCGGCCGGTCTGGGCGCCGCTGGGTGGACCGGTGCGGCTCCCACCGGAAGGTGACTGTGGCGACAGCCATCCCGGCCACGGCCCAGGCGACGAGCACGGCGAGGTCGCGCGCGGGCAACCACGGATGCCCGGCGCTGCGCCCGAGCGCGGTCGCTACGGCCTGGGCGAGAGGTTGGGCGGGGAGGTACGTGGCCATGGTCGAAAGCCACTGCGGCTCGCTGATGGACCCGAAAAGCCCGGAGACGATGATGACCGGGAAGTAGGTCACGAGGAAGGTTGGGGCGGCCGCTTCCACCGTGGGGATGACGGAGGTCAGTGCTGTGGCCGCGGCAGCCCAAGCGAAGGCGCCAACGACAAAGGCGACGAGCGCGCCGAGCACCCCGCTCAAAGTCAGGTGTGTGTTGTAAAGCAGGGCCCCTGCCGCCACGGTGGCTGCGCCGGCGGCGGTGGCTACGACGACAGTGGCGACGATCCGGCTTAAGAGTAGCACCACCTCGGCAAAGGCGTCGCCCACCAGCGCTTCAAGACCCCAGCTTCGCGAGCGGCGACGAGGCGGGTGCCGTAGATGTTCCAAGCAGTCAGGGTCAGGCCGAAAACGGCGTAGCCGGCGACGCCGGCATTGGTGGTCTGTGTGTGGCTCCCGTGGGAAGCGATAAGCAGGATCACCGGGAACCCGACGCCGATAGTCACAGCTCGGCCGCTGGCGAGGAGACGGGCCTGGTAGCTGACCTGAGCGGCGAAAAGCGGGGCAATCTTCGGCATCGGCGGTGTCGCGGCGCGGGTGCTGGCGGTCATGGGGTGGGCTCTTCCGGGCCGAGCGGTTCGCCAATGGCGGCCAAGTAGGCGTCTTCCAGGCTGGGTGGGCCGACTTCGAGGCCGGCAAGGTCAAGGCGGTGACGGTCGGCCCAGGCGAGCAAGTCCCGCAGCGGCCCGCTCGGGTCCTTTGCCCGTACCAAGACCGCTTGACCCGAAGGACCCGCATGAATGGTGAGCGTCGCCGGCAGGTCGTCCTTTGCTGCATCCTCGGGCAGCCGGTAGCGGATGATGGCCGGCCCTCCCCCCGAACGGAGCTCCTCGGGAGTGGTGTCGGCGATCACCTTCCCGGCCACCAACAAGATGAGCCGGTTGGCGAGGTGGTCGGCCTCGTCGATGTAATGGGTGGTGAGCACCACCGTCGTGCCGGTGGTGGTGAGGTTCTCCACTGCAGTCCACGCCCGCCGCCGAGCTTCGGGGTCGAGGCCGGTCGTCGGCTCGTCGAGGAAGAGGACCTCGGGCTTACCGATGATGCCGATGGCGACATCGACGCGGCGGCGCTGGCCCCCGGACAGCGCACCGACCCTGGTCTCCGCGTCGTCGACGAGGTCGATGAGCTCGAGCGCCTCGCCGACGGCACGGGGGTTAGGGTAGAGCCCGGCGAAGGTCGTAAGTGTGTTCCGGACGGTGAGCTCAGCGTCAAGGCTCGTCGACTGGAGCACTAGGCCGACCCGCGCCCGCCACCGGCGGTCGCCGTGGTGGGGATCAGACCCGAGAACGCGAGCGGTCCCGCTGGTAGGGGCCATAAAGCCCTCAAGGATCTCCAAGGTGGTGGTCTTACCGGCCCCGTTCGGTCCCAGGACAGCTACGAGTTGACCTTCGGGCACCTCAAAGCTGACACCGTCGACGGCCGCGAAGTTCCCGAAGCGCTTAGTCAGGCGCTCGGCGACGATGGCGCTCACGACATGCGACCGCCGCTGCCGCGCTGGCGGCCGGCCCGCCAGGAGCTGAGTGCGCCGGCCGCGCCCCAAACAAGGAGGACGGCGCCGATGCCGGCGAGGATAGCCCCGCCGTGGACTACGACGCCGACGACGACGAGCAGCGCTCCGAGGAAGGCCCGAACCGCGGCGCGTACTTGCCCCGGAAAAAGAACAGCATCGGAGGGGCCCTTTCTGGTTTTGTTTGGGTTTGGTGGGGTCAAACCAGGGGGATGGCGGCGCTGGCCATGCCCCCTACCGCCATGGAGACGGCTGTACGGACGACCTCGACGAGCGGCGATGAGCGGTCGGCCTGGCGGAACCAGTGCAAGAGCGCGGCACGCTCAGCAGAGGTGACCACCCCCGCGATTACAAACGCCCCGAGGTCGCTGTGTGCGCTCCCGGTGCGCCGAGCGATGACCGCGGCCAGGCCGCGCTCGGCGGCGGCTTGAGCCTTCAGGTACTCGCCGTGCAGGGCCGGCTCCGTGGCGACCAGCGAACGGAACCCGTCCAGCCACCCCTCGGGCAGCCCTTCGTGGCCTCCCGGCCCGTAAAGGCCGGCGACGACGTGGACCAGGGCGTCCGCCAGCGGCTCACCCGCAGGCCGCTCGGCCAAGTCGGCTGCTAGGCGGGCGCCTCTCAGGGTGGCCGGCCAGACGATGGCCGCCTCCTTGCTCGGGAAGTAGTTGTTAAATGTCCGCGTCGACACCCCGACGGCCTCGGCGATCTGAGGGACTCGGACGTTCGCCAGGCCCTCTGCTTTGGCTAGCTCGAAGGCGGCGAGCGCCAGGTCGAGACGGGTCTGCTCCTTCTGGAGGTCCCGGCGCCGTACGGGCGCCGGCCCGAGAGTGCTTGAGTTGACCACGGCTTCACTGTACGCCTAAATTGCGTACTGCGCAAGAAATGCTTAATGCGTATCTAGTACGTGATACGAAGCAAGCATCGGGGGCCAGTCCTAAGGAGCCCGGTGCTCGTGGACGTCTTCGCTACCCCCTGGGGTTGGCGGGATCCCGACAGATTGGCTCGTCCAGTTGGAGCTGCCCATCCTCCTGGGCAAGGCGTTAGTAGCCGGGACCATTTCGCGGTAATCGACAACACGTTCTTGAAATTGCACCTTTATAAAATGACCGAGTTCATGGCGTCCGCCCTCGCTTGGTCGGCTGTCGCTGTCCTGGTCCTTTACCTGGGTGGCGACTGAAAATACGCATTTTCGTAGTGGCCGACGTCCCGACCCGCCTTCAACCTTTGACGGCCCAACCGAGACGATCGCCGTCTTTGTGCTCCTGCTCGTCTTCGTGATGCTGCGCCAAACAATTGTTTACTCACAGGTCCGGTTGTACGGCTGCGGTCTTTGGCCGGGTCGGAGTACTGGAAGCGAGCGAACACGCCGGCGAGCTCTCTGTGCTGGTGAGCTTGTCTTTCGTGCTCAAGGTGGTCATCGTCCCCCTTGCCCTGCGGTACCGTTGGGTGGGGGTGAGTCCGGGTTGGGGTAGGTACTTAGAAGGGGGTCGCGGCCTAGAGAGGGCACTGGGCTAGCACACGGGGCCCGAATCATTGTCATCTCGCAAGGGAGCAACATGAGCGTTCACAATCTCAGCCCCACTAGCAGAGGTGAAGCCGGTGGCCTAGCCCTGGTCCGTCATCTAACTGCGATCTTGGCCGCTTTGCTTGGTATGGGATTGGGGGTATTGGTCAGTGCTGCCCCGACCGCTAGCGCTTCTCCGGGACCGGCCAAGACGGTCCCCCTACCGAGTTACGCGTTCGTCCATGACCCGAGTATGACGAGAGAAGGCGACACTTGGTACCTGTTCTCTACCGGTGACCCCGAGAGCGTGGTCGATGGGGGGAACATCCAAATCCGGGAGTCCACCAACCTCACCAGCTGGCGTTTGGTCGGTTCAGTGTTCCACGACATCCCGTCCTGGATAGGGCCCAAGCTCGGCGAGGCCGTCCCGAACCTTTGGTCCCCCGACATCTCCTACTTCTCCGGCGCTTACCACCTCTATTACGCGGCGTCTACGTACGGTTCGAACACCTCACTGATCGCATTGGCCACCAACCCGACGCTGGACCCAGGCAGTCCTCGATACCACTGGACCGACGACGGAGAGGTCTTCTCGTCCGACGCGGCCGACGACTACAACGCCATCGACCCCGCACTGGCCACCGGTGCGAGCGGCTCGAAGTGGCTGGTGTTCGGGTCGTTCTGGGGCGGGATAAAGCTGCTGCAGGTGAAACCGACCACGGGAATGCCGATATCGCCACCCAAGCTGTTTTCTCTCTCCCAGACAACGGCTCCCGACCCGGAGGAGGGCGCTTACCTCGTAGCGCACGGCGGCTACTACTACCTGTTCGTCTCCAGCGGCATCTGCTGTAAGGGGATCGGCAGCTCCTATGAGGTCATCGTGGGACGCTCGGCCGAAATAACCGGGCCCTACGTCGACCCCAACGGGACGCTAATGACGGCTGGGGGCGGGATGGAGCTGCTGGGCAGTGACGAGGGGATGATCGGGCCCGGGTCGCCCTCGGTTTATGTCAGCAGCAGCGGGGACCTCATCGACTACCACTACTACGACGCGTGGGACAACGGCGACCCGTGGATCCAGGTGCGTACGCTCCTGTGGACTTCGACTGGTTGGCCAGTTACCGGGCCACCGGAAGTCCCCGTGCCTGGGGCCGCGCTTGTGACGCCAACGCCCACGATATGACGGCATACACTTCCTAGCCGCCGCTGGACGAACCGGCACACAATATAATCGCGCGGCAGGTGCCTCGACGGTCTGTCAGTCTATTGAGCCGGGACTAAGCATGTCCCTCATAGGGTATTGACGCCTATCCAGTGGACCTTTCCCGGTATATGAAAGACGCTTTCGACCATGCGGACGGTCCCATTGTCCGTTCCGCGAACCTGCGTCCCCCACCCGATCGGGTCTGTCGCCCCAGCTATCTGTCGCACGTCAGAGGCGCGGTACTCAAATATCAGTGAGCTGCGCGGCCGGTCGGACCGATTGGCTCCCGAACTGTGAAGCGTGCAGGAGTGGTGCAGAGCGATACTGCCAGCGGGTACGACGAGGCTCACCCAGCGGGACTCGTCTCCAAAAACGCTCTTGTCTCTAACTTCCGTGCCGTACGCCTGCCCGTCGGGAGAGAAATCGTGCTCGAGCGGCCCAAGCCTGTGGCTACCGGGAATGACGCGCAGGCAGCCGTTGGTTTCGTCTGTATCGTCCAGGAACACCATGACGGCTACCAAGTCAAAATTCGTATGCGGGAAGAATGGGTAGTCCTGGTGCCATTCGAAGCGGGCATCCTCCGCGGGCGGTTTCAAGTTGAGCTTCGTCTGCTGAAGGGTGATATCGGGACCTATCAATTCCTCGACTACGTCCAGTACGCGCGGGTGCGAGACCAGCTTCTTAAACGCCTCATGCCTGGCTATGGGATTAAAGACTCTCTTGACGTAGCGCCGCCCGGTGCCTTCCGCGGCCGCCGATAGCGCGAATTTGCTGTTGCTGGCCTGCAAACCCTCCGCCTCCGCGAGCACCTGGCCCAACGCCAAGCGCAACTCGTCAACCTCGGCGGGTTCCAGCAGTTCGGGAACGATCAGGTACCCGGTCTCTTCATAAAACGCTTTCCGCTCACTCGGCGGTGCAATCATTGCGCTGTTCATATACCTCTCCTACCCTTCATAACGAGCACGCACCGTCCTTCATGGCCCAAGGCGCTACTGGGGACGGCCCCGGATCAGACGGTCAGCCACAATGGCCGCAATCAATAGCCCGCCCAGGAGAGCTTGCTGGTAGGACGGGTCAACCCCTTTGATCGTTTGATAGTTGGTCAACATCCCGAAAATCACCACTCCGACGAGCGTGCGCTCCACCCGTCCGACACCGCCGCGTGAGATACTCAGACCACCCAGAAGGACTGCGATGATCGTCTGGAAATTAAGCGTCTGTAAGTCGTTTGAACTCACCATTCCCAACTGGCACACCGTGAGGAACCCACCCACGCCACAGATGATCCCGGTGAGCGTATAAACGGCCACCGTGGTCCGCACTACGGGCAGTCCGCTCAGCCGGGCGGCCCTCGGGTTGCCACCGATGGCGTAAACATTACGTCCGTACTGCGTCTTCTGCATCACGAAGGCGAAAACGACATAAAACCCGAACATGATGACGACCATGCCCGGGAGGTTGAAGATCAGGTTCCGGGTGTAGAGCTGGCTAAAGATAGGGGTGGTGACCATCAAGTAGCGAAGGTTGAGCACCAGTTCCCCGATCCCGGTCGCCAGGAGTAAAGACGCCAGCGTCGCCAGGATGGCAGGAATCCGGACCACGGCCACCAGCAGACCATTCAGCAGCCCCAGGCTGCCCGTCACGATCAAGGCGACAAGCAGGGCGAATTCCCAAGAATGTGCCCCCGCACCGGAGACCGACTGCCCACCGGCGCCAGAAGCCAACGGGGTGGTGAGGGCCGCGGTCAGCACTTCGCCCACGAAGGCGAGCGCCCCCACGGACAAATCAATTCCCCCCGTTAGCATTACCATCGTTTCGCCGACCGCGACTACCCCGAGCACGGAAATCTGGATCAGGATGTTCCTGACGTTCCCTGCGGTCAAGAATGAGCTTGCGGTCTCGGCGAACACGACCAGCAAGACCGCAGCGACCACGATGATGCCGAGGCTCTGGGCAAGATCGCGCGCTTGATTTACATGAGCGCGCTCGCGCGCCTTGGAGACGAGCGAGGCCGGCAAAGAGGTCACGAGTACGTCCCTTGAGGCTCGCTCGCGACAGACTGGCTCAACGCGCCCTGCATCGCGAGTTGGACCTCACGCTCGGTCACGAGCACGGGGTCGAGCTCAGCGGTGACACGGCCCTTGTACAAGGTGAGCATCCTGTCGGCCAGGCTCATCACCTCAGGTACATCCGTAGACACGACTATCACGCCCGTACCACCGTCGGCGAGGCGTTCTATTTGACGGTATATCTCAAGTCTGGCCCCCACGTCCACCCCCCGCGTCGGCTCGATCATGATAAGGACGTCGCAGCGGCGCATCATCCAACGCGCGAGTAATGCTTTCTGCTGGTTGCCCCCGGACAGCAAACCCACCAGCCGTTCAAGTGCTCCCTCGGAGAGGTGGACGGCGGTGGCCGCTTCCGCCGTCAGGCGCTTCTCTTTACGACGACTGAGAACCCGGGCCGCACGTGACCACAGAACGCGCGGCAGGGACGCAATGCTTATATTTGACGAGACACGCAAATCTGGGAACAAACCCTCTTCCTGACGGCTTTCTGACATGATGGCGATCCCGAGCCTGAGCGCCTGTCGCGGGGAGTGTAACCGGACCTCCTCGCCCTTCACCGTAAGCCTCCCTCTGACGTCTGGCGCATCCCCACCGAGGGCACGGGCGAGTTCGTTCTGGCCTGAGCCCAGCAAGCCGCACAGGCCCACGATCTCCGCCCCGCCGTAACTCCATGTCAACGCCCCTCACCCGGCCACCGACATGGAGATCCCCCACCGCCAAGACCACTTCACCAGCTGCAGTTCTCCGGGACCGACGCTTGAACATCGTTTCTGTTTTCTGCCCAACGGTTAACTCGACAAGTTTCTCCAGGCTCGTCTCCTTGCAACTCGTGCCGGCAATGACTCGTCCGTTGCGCAGGACGGTCACATGCTCACAAATAGTCAGCACTTCGCGGTAACGATGACTGACGAACAGGATCGTCACACCCTGTTCTCGTAGGCGTTCCATAACTTCGAACAGGTTCAGGACGTCGGCTTGCCCAAGGGCAGCCGTCGGTTCGTCGAAGATGAGCACACGCGGTTGGCGGAGGGTCAGCACTTTTGCGATCTCGACCAGCTGCCTTTGCGAGAGCGTGAGGTCTCCGACCTTGCGGCTCAGCGGGATCGACTGCGCGTGGACCCGGGCGAGGGCCAAGCGGGCATCGGCCAGGAGCCGACGCTCGTCGACCCGCATGCCGCTCATCGGTTCTTGCCCCAGCACGATATTGTGCGCCACCGACAAGTTTGGGAGGAGGCTCAACTCCTGGTAGACGAGGCCTATCCCCAAGGCCAGAGCGCGACGCTGGTTAGCGATTTCGACCTTCGTACCGCCCAAGCGGATCTCTCCGCTCGACGGCTGATAGTCGCCGGCAAGTATCTTTAGAAGGGTGGACTTCCCCGCACCGTTCTGGCCCACGATCCCGTAGATCATCGGACGCTCGATCTTGATAGTAACGTCCACCAGCGCGTCCGTCCCCGAGAAATGCTTGGATATCCCGAGCAATTCCAGGGCGGGAGCGCTGCGGTCTTCAGGCACGGCTTCCTGTACCACGCTTCGCCAAGGTCGCCTCGAATCTCTCGATGGCGTCGCCACCGGCAAGGATGCCGTACTCGAGCTCATAGCGCCGTTGCTCCCCCGGCTCGATGACGACCGGGAAGCCCTGCTCCGCGAGAATCCTTTGGATGGCCAAAGGGGTTCGTGGCTGGCTCCATCCCCAACGCGTACAAGCCCTCTCGCATCATGCGCCAGGCGATATAGACGGGCAACGTGGAGGCGTCGTAGCGCAGGTAGACACCGAGGCCTCCCAGCTCGGGGCGCAGCTTCCGGTTCACGATCCCTACATTGACGAAGCCTCCCTCATCGGGCTCCATACCCACGACGTAGCCCTCATGGGTAAAACCGGGTTGTGGCGCAGTGACGACGCGCCATGCCGGCGGACCGCTTGGTTCCGTGGCGGACGACTCTCCCGTAGAGAAGTGCATCGGGGCGGGCTCTTCCGTTACTGCGGCCAGCACCTGGCTGCCATCGTTGACCAACGGGAAGCCGGCATTGAAGTGGTAGAGGCGCTGGTGAACGGTTGGGAACCACCCTTCGTTGGTCACCACGTCGACCATCCGGAAGCAGTTGCCCCCGAGGTCTGACTCGTACCGCCGCCTGACGGACAGGTTCTCGCCGTAGGCGATGTCCTGGCGGACAAGGCCCTCCGCCCACACGACGTACCGGTCTCGGTCCCAATCCTCGCCAAAGGTGAAGCGGCTGGCGGGAGTCACCGCGATGCGATCGTGCGTCCCATAGCGCGCGGCCATGCGTTGCGTGAAGCCGAACTGGCTAGTATCGATCTCTTCCGGCGTCCCTATCGACACCAGGCCGGCCGTGTTGAACAGCCCGCCCAGCCCCACTCGAAGCCAATTAGTCCCGTCCGCGTCGCCCTCGTAATACCAAGGCCCAGCCATTAGTTTCGGCGGAAGCCAGCAGAGGCCAACACCCTGGTACTCGGCGAACCCGACATCGAAACCCCGGTCAGGCAGGACCACGAAACGCAAGCCGGTCCCAGTGCGGAACTCCAGGCCGCGAACGCCTCGCCCGTGGCCCTCCTCGTACGAAAGCAGCTGTACCCCGCCGACTTGAGCGAGGCTACCGACGCGGCGCATGAGCTCGTATTTGGAGTACTCGTGCTCATAGATGTCCATGAAAGCGCCCCCTCTAATGTCCCCGGTGCCGGGACGGACGGTACCGAGCGCTCATCATCACGCCAAGCTCGGTTCGAGCGATGGCTCGGCCGCGATCCGCTCCCGCCCTGACACACTGCGCCTAATCAGAACCTGCAAGCTGAGCACACAGACGAACGCCACCCCAGAGTAAAGTTCGAAAGCAGCCGCAGCGAGGCCGAGATTGGTTAAACCACTGTTCAGGATACAGATGAAAACGACGCCCAAGGCGGTGCGGCCGACACTGCCCGTCCCGCCGGCTAAGCTACTACCGCCGATCACCACGGCGACGATGGCGTCGAGCTCCAGGTTGGTACCTGCCGAGGCGTCAGCCGAAGCGATCTGGCCCACAGTAATGAACGTCGCCGCCGCGATCATCAGGGACATCAACAGGAATATCTTCGTCGTGTACGCGGCAACGTTGATCCCCGCTCGCCGGGCGAACATCTGCCCTCCGCCCATCGCGTATGAATAGCGGCCGAACCTCGTCCTCCTGAGCAGGTATGCACCGGCGAGATAGGCGACCACCACCACCGGAGCGGTCAAGGTGAACCCTGCCCAGCTGGCGTTCACTACGCTCGAGATGCCGCCGCCGACCGTTATCGGTACGCCGTTGTTAGCCGCGTCACATAACCCTCGGGCCCAGATATACGTACCCAAGGTAACCAAAACAGCGTTGATGCCCAGGCCGGCAACTAGCACGCTGTGCATTAGCCCCACGCATATCGCGATCCCGAGGCCGGCCAGAAGGGCCAACCAGATATTGCTGGTCCACGTAAAAACAAGACCGACTACGACACCGGTCAAGCCAACCATCGACCCTGGTGAGAGGTCGATGTGACCAGCGATGATCGAGAACGTCATGGCCATCGAGATCAGGGCCAGCGGAGCATACTGCGCCACCAAGAGCTGAAATGTATCTCCGCTCAGCCACTTCGGCTCCACCAACGCGAAGAAGAACAGCAACAGTACGGTCGCAACCACGAGGCACCAGGCGTCCCACCGCTCACGGGAAAGGGCCCAATCACGAACATCCCGCAGCGCAAATCCACGTGACGGGGATGGGCTCGTGGCCGCACCATTGTCGATAGCATCGCTCAGAGGTACCTAACCTCCCTTCTTGCCTGGGGATTGCTGGACCGTTGGGGGCCTCCCGGGCAGCCTGTGCCCGGGAAGGCCCCTCACCCATGACTATCCGACCAACTGTTGATTAAGTGGATGGTAATACAAGCTTGCAACCGTAATGTGTGGCCACATCTTGGAGCGTCGGGCCGGCAGTGAAATCGAAGGTCGACATGTGGTCGGCCATAGCATTCTGCATATTCAATGCGCATGTCGCGTTCGCGCTTGTGACCAACATAGAGTCCAGTAAGTCCGTCTTCGAGTATGACTCGTGGTTGACGATCCTCGCTGCGTCCTCGGCCATAACGTAGCCCGACCACTGAGGCGAGTACATTTCATCAGAGAACAACGTGCCATTGACGTCGTCATTGAGGAAGAAGCCGTCGACCGAGACAAAGATGATGCAACTTGGATTTGACGTCCAGTTCTTGCCCGGTTCATTAAGGCAAAGACGGTTCTCGCGTTGCGCAATCTCTGCCGCCGGGACCGTGAGCGTATCGCTCAACCCGTACACCATCGACAAGTTGGGGTACTTCGTAAGCCAGTCCTGCATGGCCGAGGAGGCCTGAGAGGCGTCCCAGTCGGTGGGCTGGAAGGCGACCACCTTCACACCGGGCATGTGAGCTTTGACGTAGTTTGTGAAGCCGCCCGCTCTGTTGTCACTCGTCGGTTGGCCCTCGACCCCGCCCAGTACTCCGATGGTGCCCGTTAGTTTCCCGTAGCGCTGTTTCAGGAACCCGGCCGCCTCTTCAGCGGCGAGCTGGCCCGTGCGGTCCTCATCGAACAATATGCTCGCGGTGGCCTGGGGTATGTCGGAGTACAGCGAGAGCACGGGCACACCCTTGCTCAAGGAGTACTTGATCGACGGTACGAGGGTCGACGGGTCGAGTGCGTTGACCATAATCAATGACGGTTTTTGGTCGGCGAGCTCTTTGAGCATCGAGGCCTGGTCGGTAGCGGTTTCGTTCGCCACGCCGAACGCCTTGAATTTGAAACCCAGCCGCTGACCGGCGGTGGCTGCGGCCATGTGCTGAGCTGTCCAGTAGGGATTGCCGGCGCCCTGCTCGAGCCAATAAATCGTCGGTTCGGATGCTGTCGCCGCGCTGGCGGGACCGGTGGGCATGGCCAGGCCGAAGCCGGCCGCGGCCGCTGCCAAAACGGCGCCTAAGGTGCGCTGAAATGTCCTTTTCATTTACTTCCTCCCCTTGCTGTTTTGCAATGGAACCACGCTAGCAAGTCTTGTTGTTTTCGTCTGGTCAGCTGGCATTGAGACAAGTGGGAAGCCGTCTTCTCGGCTGACCTCTCTCAGGTAAGTAAGCGACAATGCGCGCCGAACAACTGGATGTCCTCGGCCGCGGACCGAAAAACCCTTCCTTCGATACCTCCTTTCTCATGTCTTCGGCCTTCCGGCCAGGAGCCCACCATCGACCGCGATAGTGGCTCCGTTTACATACGATGCGTCGTCCGAACAGAGCCAAAGCACGGCGGCCGCGACGTTTGCGGGTGAACCCGTGCGCCGCAAAGGGATGACGTTGATGACCCGCTCGCGGACGTCTGGGCCTGACCAAAGGTACTCGCGGTTCAGTTCTGTTTCGATCCAACCCGGCTGGACGACGTTTGTCCTGACTCCCAGTGGTCCCCACTCCCAGGCCATGCTCATCGCGAGCATCTGCAGCCCCGCTTTTGCGGCGCAATAGAGGGACTGCCCGGCATAGGCGTCCACGACAGCTGGGGACCCGATTACGACTATGGACCCACCCCCTTGGGTCACCATTTGGCGACCGGCGGGCTGACCACAGTGGAACAGCGCCCATTCGTTCACCCGCTGCGCCTGTTCCCAGGTGTCCTGCCCCGCGTCGAGCAACGGGACGACTGGATTTATGCCGGCATTGTTGACCAGGACGTCGAGCCGACCATGGCGCTCGACGATGTCCGCGACCATGGCTTCGACCGTGGCGCGTTCGCCCACGTCCGCGATTGCGACTTCGGCCCGACCAGCCGACTCTTCGATCGCGGCAACGGTTTCTGCCGCGGTACCAGGAGCCCTGTCATTGACAATTACCCGCGAGCCCTGCTCACCGAAGGCCGCGGCTATGGCGCGGCCGATCCCGCGGCCACCGCCGGTGACCAGGACGACCTTCTCGGCGAGTGACGCGTAGCGAAGCTCGTTCATCCGAATTGGCCTCCCCGTCGGCTGCCGCCCACGTCCAGCAACAAGCCAGAACAATAAGGCACCAGAAAAATTGTTGCTGAACAGGCAGACAATTGCGTCTGCTCCCTACAAGCGGCGGCCACCGTTGACCCCGATCACCTGGCCGGTGATGAAAGGCGCCGCCCCACTCACTTTCGACCGTCTCCCCGGGGCAAAGCCCCCTCACGAACGGGCCGGGAGAGGATCGAGCCGGCCCCGAAAAGGTCTAGGTCCCGTTCGACGAAAGGATGGAGGGCCATTTCGGCCGCGTCGAGCGTGACGCCCAGTCCTGGCCCCGGAGGCAGCGTTACGTGACCGTCAGCGATCTCGACGGCAGGAGGCGCCACCCGGTGCTTCCATTCCGTGTCCAGGGGTGCGAACATCTCCTGCAGAAGGAGCGTCGGCGCAATGGCCGCCACTTGCAACGTGGCCGCGGTGGCAACAGGTCCTGACGCGTTATGCGGGGCGAAGGACACCGATGCGGCCTCGCATATCTCAGCTGCGGCGATCATTTTGCTTACGCCACCGAGGTGAATTACGTCGGGCTGCAGCACGGAGACGCCTGCGGCAATCAGCCGTTGGCAGGCCCGTAAATCGTAGGCGCGCTCGCCTGCGGCGATCGGCACCATGCAGGCGCGTGCCACCCGGCCGATGGCGTCGTCATCACCCGCGGGAGTGGGCTCTTCGAAGAACCGTACGTCTAGCGGTCCCAGGCGCTTGGCCACCCTCAGCGCCGATTCCACGCCGAAACGACCGTGGCCTTCGATCATCAGCGAAATATCCCCGCCCACGGCGTCGCGCACGGCCTCGACCCGCTCGATGGAGCGGCCGAGTTCCTCATCGTTAATGGTGAAATCGGCCAGCCCGAAAGGGTCGAACTTGAGGCCCCGGTACCCAAGCGCTACGGTCCGTCGAGCACAATCCGCGAACTCTTCCGCCGTGATTGCGCCGAAGTACCACGCATTCGAATAGACCGGGATCCGATCGCGCACCGTCCCGCCCAAAAGTCCGGCGACCCGCACTCCCAGGCTCTTGCCGAGCAAGTCCCAAAGGGCGATCTCGACACCCCCGACGCCGGAGCTGATGACGGGGCCGCTTTCCCAGTACCCACCCCGGGTGATCTGACGGCACAGCCGGCGGATGTTGTCGACCGGTTCGCCCACCAGATGGCGCCGGAAGTCCTGAACGACGCCAACTACCGCCTGCTCACGACCTTCCAAAGTGCATTCTCCGTACCCGGTCAAACCTTCGTCGGTCTGGACCAGGACAAAGACCCAGTTGCGCCAGCCGGCGTCTACGACCGCAGCCTGGACGTCGACGACCTTCACCGCCTGGCCCCGCCGTCGCTCAAAGTCGCCCCGGCCCTTGTCGAATCCGGCAAGACAAGCGCCGACGACAGGCGAGCCCTCGAGTCCTCCAGATGGGCGAGCATCGCCTGAGCGGCTCGTTCCTCGTCATGGCCGACAATCGCGTCACAGATCGCTTGATGAGCCAGCAGACCGGCCCGCACTGCCTTCGGGTCGCGCCAGCTTTCCGACATACTCTGCTCGATGATCCTGGTCATTGGCATGAGAAAGGCTCCCAAGAAGGGGTTGTGCGCAGCGTCGACGACAGCCAGGTGGAAGCCCATGTCGGCCGCGATCCACGCAGCTGGGTCGTTGCGAGCCGTCTTCATCTCTTCGAAGCGCGACGAGATTAGGCTCAGATCCGTGTCGAGCACGCGGTTGGCAGCGAGACGGGCGGCCATTACTTCGACCGCCATACGCGCCTCGTAGAGGCTCTCCACTACTTGGGGCGCGGCGAGCTCACCGAAGCGGAGGTGGCGCAGCAGCACGTCAGTCAAGTGCTCGCTGTCGGGCTGCCGAACGTACGTACCGCTCCCGTTAACCGTCTCCGTCAGTCCACGGTCGCGTAGTTGCGCAAGGGCTTCTCTCACCACAGGACGGCTGACGCCGAACTGAGCCGCTAGCGCCCCTTCAGGCGGCAGCTTCGTGCCAACCGCCACCTTCCCCGCCAGTATCAGGTCCTCCAGCTGCGAAGCGACCTGCTCAAAAAGAGCAGCACGGGTAGGAGGCGAAACCTCGAGGGAAGCTGTCATACAGCCAAGCAACCTATCAACATGACTTATTACGCTGCAAGCGGGCCATAGTGCTTCGGCGGCCCGGGGGCGCGCCTTCTTTCAGCGGGCGCTGCGGTTGTCGTAACCAAGTGTTGCGCAATGGCGTTGCGGCCATGGCGTCCAGACGCTCATCACCGCGTGGGTGAGGCGGTGTTGACGTCAACGCCCCGCGTGGCTGCCATCCGCACGGGCGCTATCAAGTTGCTACTGTAATTTGACATCGTTGTCAGTTCTGCGACGTACGCCGCTATCTTCTTTCAATCCTGGTAGGTCACTATTCTGGGGTCCGCCAAAGACCGTTGCCAAAGACCGTTGCCAAAGACCGTTGCCGCCTTGCTGTCAGGTCTACTTGCCGCGCGGCAAACCGGGATCTTGAAGTCGGATAAACTGACAACGATAGTCAGTTGCTTCGCTACACTGAGCAGGTGTCACCGCCGAGGGGGCTTTCTTGGAGGATTGGTGACGACCGGCGTTGCGGTCCTCGCGTCCTGATGCGACCGTCACACTGGAGTGACCGTCCATGAATGAGCCCAGTTCTCGTGAAGGCCGCCCCAAGGAGCGGCCGACGATCAGGGATGTGGCCGCACTTGCAGGCGTTGGGGCCAAGACGGTATCCCGGGTGATCAATGGCGAACGGGTGCGACCGAAGACGAAAGAAGCGGTCGTCGCTGCGATCGACGAGCTCGGGTTTCGTCGTAATCGCAATGCGGCGCTGTTAAGGTCTGCCCAGTCCGATTGCATCGGGTTCGTGGTCCGTGACGTCTCGGATCCGTTCAATGGTGTGCTGATGCGGGCGGTGGAGGGGGTGATCCGCAAGTTTGGGTATGTATTGCTCGCGGCGTCTTGTAATGACGAGGCGGATTTGCAACGCGAGGTCATTCACGCCTTCTCGACCCATGATGTCGCTGGCATGATTGTTGCTCCGGCGCCCAGCGATCAGTCGTTCCTCTTGACTGAGACCGACGCGGGAACGCCAATCGTCTTCGTGGACCGGCTGCCACGGGGCATCGATGGCGACGCCGTCATGGTGGACAATGTGGCGGGCGCGGCAACGGCGGTCCAGCACCTAATTGCCCACGGACATCAGCGGATTGCGTACCTGGGCGACTCCGAGGCGATAGACACGACCGAGGAGCGAAGGCTCGGCTACGAGCGGGCGCTCAAGGATGCCGGCATGCAAATCGACTCTTCCTTGGTCGACATGTCAACCCCGGGCTTTCAGAGAGTCGCCTCCGCCGCGCAGAGAATGCTCTCCCTCGAGCAACCCGCGACGGCGTTTTTCACCGGCAACGCGACTCTGACGAGGGCACTGCTGATGTACCTGAAGGACATATCGGCGTATTCCGGGATCGTGGGGTTCGACGACTTCGACCTTGCTGAATTGCTCGGCATCACCGTCGTGGCCCAAGATCCGGCGAGCATCGGTAGGACGGCCGCGAGCCTGCTGATGGGTCGGATCCAGGGCGAGCATGGCCCGCTCCAGCACATCCGCTTACGGACAACCCTCGTTGTGCGCGCGTCAGGGAAGGGCTGGCACCTGGCGATGGGGACGTCACAACCCCGGTTGGAGGCTGGCTCAATTTGACCCCCAGGTTTCCCGGCATGCCGCTCTCTCAAAAGCGTTTATCGAATGCTTCCGGGTCTGGTCCGAAGCGATCGCCTGCCAAAGTCCCCAACTGGCTCATTTCGTCAGGCTCCAACTCAAAATCGAAGATGTTTACGTTTTCTCGCAGTCGGTCGGGGTGCAGAGATTTTGGAATGATGACATTACCAAGTTGGACGTGCCACCGGAGTACAATTTGGGCCGCCGACTTACCCTTTTCCTCTGCCAAGTGGACGACAACCGGCCTCTCCAACAGACCGCGGCCTTGACCTAAGGGGCCCCACGCCTCCGTCAGGACGCCCTGGTCCGCATGAAAAGCACGCAACTGCACCTGTGGGAACTCCGGGCTCAGTTCAACCTGGTTCACCACCGGCGCCACTCCCGTCTCATCAACCAATCGCCTCAAGTGCTTTTCTGTAAAGTTCGAGACCCCGATCGACCGGACCCGTCCACTGGCCTGAAGCTCCGCAAGTGCCCTCCACGTCTCGACGTACTCGTCATACATCGGCAACGGCCAGTGGATCATGTACAGATCCAGGACGTTCATACGAAGTTTGCGCATACTCTCGTCAAATGCCTTCAGGGTGTTATCGCGACCGTGAGCACTAGTTGCGACCTTGCTGGTGATGAACAGCTCATCGCGAGGCACGTCGGTTTTCGCGATGGCCTCTCCAAACCCATCCTCGTTACCGTACACCTGTGCTGTGTCGAACAGCCGGTACCCCGCCTCAATGGCAATAGGAAACAGTTCCACAACCTGCGCCGACGACGGTTCAGGCCCGTACGGCGTCGAAAACCCCGAGCCGAAACCGAGTTGGGGTATAGCCAGACCATCGTTCATTTTCAAAGTCGGGATCTCAGACATTGACAACCTCTTTCGTAGATAGGGCCCTGACCGCCCTTTTGCCAACCATTTCCTGACCACATCGGTACCGTGCCGATGCTCGTCACATCGGCCTCATCACCTGAGCCCCGTCACCGAGCCCCGTCACTGGGGGGACCTAGGGCGACGACTCAGCCAACCGACCTGTTCCCTCCCTCCTCCCCCACCGTCGCCCCTCGCGCCGACCTCACAAGCCGCCCTCCGCGGCCCCGCGCCCAACCGAGCAGCACAATCGCTCCCCCGGCCATAACGACCCAAACCCCATAGCCCACATGCGCGCCATGGCGCCCCCCGGAGGACAAGACGATCGCGTGAGCTCGCGCGAACAACAAAGGAACTCTGTAAGCCAGCACCACACCGGCCACAAGCACACCCAGCATCGCCGGCCAGACCGATCTTCCGCTCTCGAGAAGTCTTCGTCCTACGCCGGTACGACTGGCTATTATCACCAACCCCGCGATGAGAATAATCAATCCATCCTTGCTCCATCCACCGTTATCGCCGAGCGAAAAACCCGTGAGGTTAGTCGGCACAATACCCGTGTCCACACTAAACCAAGGCAATACGCTTGAGGCCGCAATGAGCAATCCTCCGACGACAATCGCATCGGTTTCAAATCCGCCCACTCGCCGACGAGCGACGACACCGCTCAGAATAGCCAGTCCTGCCCCGGCCACCAAAAGGTCCAGACCGATGCCCGGTCCCGCACTGCCAGCGCCATATCTCGACGTGACATAACTACCCAACGCTTCCAACGATGGAAGTTGACCCGCGACCAGTACCAACGCGACCAGCCCCGCAACCAGAGGCACGCCGCCCCACCTGCTGGGCAACTCCGACCTACGAACCGCCCCTATTCCGACGGCCACGCTCGCCAGTCCGACGCTTACGGCGACCGCTCCATCGACACTAAACCCCAGATCATTACCGAGCTGAAACCCATTGCGGACGATTTGGCTGCCGTTGAGGTCCACGGCGAACCACGGCATCACACTTGACACCGCGATCAAGCCCCCTCCGGCCATTGCCAATGCGGCGTGCGCAACATCGCGCTGCCGGGAACCGACGATCAAGCCTCCGCTCACCGCGCACAGCACGCCGGCACACATGAGCCAAATGCCATAGCCCACCCTCGCAGTGAGGCCGGCGTATGAAGTCCGCACACGATCTCCCAGGACGACAAGCTCCGGGATTCGGTACGCTAACAATACCCCGACTGCCCCAGCGGTCACTACAGGCAACCGCGCCGGCACCCGAGCCACATTGCCTGCCCGCAGCGCTGCCAGGAGCATAGTTACGGACCCAAGTACGACGGTGACAACTCCGTCAAGGTTCACCCTTGCCGTGTCCCATGACTGAAGGCCGTCCCGATTGAATGGTCCAATACCGAAGTTCGCGGTAAACCAGGGCAAGAAGGTAGCGCTGGCCATGGCTACGCCTCCCACCATCACCAACGACGTCCCGAGCGCGGACGGGTGACTATCTGGCTGCCGCGCCTTAGGCCAGAGTGATCTGACACCTAGAGACCCATGCACGAATCATCCCTCGCCTACCGTAGATTTTCACTCGCCCAGCCGATCGCCTGGTGACGTACGATACCTCTATCCCTTGACACCGCCCTGGAACGCCCCCGCCAGTATCCATTTTCGGATCAGCAACACCAACCCAACAATGGGCACGAGCGCCACCAGGGACGCGGCAAACACCGTTGCATAGGGCGTTCCGGAGTAGCCCGTCATTGTCGCAATACCGACGGCCACGTTCTGATGACTTTGGGTGTTAAGGCACAAGCACAGCAAGAACTCTTGCCAGCACGACGCAAACGTCAACACCGCTGCTACAAACGTCCCGGGTAACGCCTGAGGAACGATGATCTTCAGTACTATCCGGAGCGGAGAAGCACCATCGACCTGGCCCGACTCCTCCAACTCTACCGGTAGCGCCTGATAATAGTTGCGCAGTAGCCATATGGCGAAGGGGAGATTGAGGGCGGTGTAGGGGATTATCAAGTCTTGAAAGCTGTTCAACTGGCCCAGGTACCGAAATATCGCGTACAACGGTGTGACAATCGCCATGCTGGGAAAGGTTGAAACCACCAATAGCGCCACCAAAATCGAGAACTTGCCTTTCATCTGCGTCCGCGCCAGCCCATATGCGGCGCCCGACGCGAGGCACACGACCAGTCCGGTACTGATAGTGCACACGATCACGCTCGTGACAAGAAAATCACCGAAGTGGTAAGTAGTAAACGCAGCGCCAAAATTTGCCAACGTGAACGGCGAAGGGATGATCTGAGGCGGGTACGTGCCGATAGCGGACTCGGGAGATACAGACGAAATAATCAACCATAGCAGCGGCAACAAGAAAAGGACCGCAATCAGCACGCCGATAACGTTGACAATGTTGCGTCGAAGACGGAGTGGAAGTGTTATCCCCATTGAGCTCTCAACCTCTTCCCGTCGTTTGGACTTGGAGACGGAACACTCTTAGGACCGCGATAGCTATTACCACGACAATCACCGTGGTTATCGTTGATATCGCGGACCCGAGGCTAAGATTAAACTCTCGAACAGGGTGTTGTACAAGAGCATCGCTATCGACTGCGTGCTGGTCCCAGGCCCACCCATGGTCAAAATGTAGATGACATCAAAGACTCCGAAGCACTGCAGAACACGAAAAACAGCGGCCGTAAGGATCGCCGGCTTCAGCAGCGGAAGGGTGATCTTAGTCACACGTGCGTACCATCCGGCCCCGTCGACCTGCGCCGCGGCGTACAAGTCACGGTCGATCATACGAAGGCCCGCCAACACTATCAGCGTCACAAATGGCATCGACTTCCACGAGTCAGCTATCATGATCGACCAAAACGCCGCCTGAGGGCTGTTCAGAAACGTAACTGGCTGACTAATTATGTGGACTGAAACTAAAATGTAATTTGCTATCCCATAGACACCATTGAGAATATACGACCACAGCTGGCCGCTGATCACTCCGATAATCGAATACGGTATCAGCAGACATGTCAACACGAATAGGCGCCCGCGAGACATGTCGTCCAGCACGATTGCGATGAGCGTGCCAAACACCAGGCCAAGAATGACGCTGACAAAAGCAAACTCCACGGTAAATACGAGAGCACCTCGGACTAGGCCATCAGACAGTGCGTTTTTATAATTAGTGAGCCCCGCCCAGCTGAATGTCATGCCGCCGGGGACTAAGCCGACGTGGGTAAAGCTCATCAGTGCGGCCAAAAGTATCGGGCCGACCGTGACCAAAAGTATGACCGCAAACGCGGGACCGCACAACAGATAGCCGAACCTCGCCGAACGGCGAAGCAAGCGGGAACGCTTGCCTGGCACGGTCGGCGAGGTTGGTCGCGGTGCGGCGGCGGCAGTCCTTGGCGTATATGCGCTCAGCTGTTCGACGGTGGCCCCGTCGTGGTCTCTGTCCGTCACAGTGTTGGCGTATTAATCAAAAGAGGAAACGCCTTCCCATTTTTCGCGAGGCTCCTCAAGGGCGGTGCGCGCCTCTGGACTACGCTCGCCCTCGAGGACTGAAGGTATATGGAGCTAGGCACCCGCCTTTAGGGCGGCGTCAATTTGACTCGACATTTTTGCGGCCGCGGCTGACGGGCTCGAAATACCCGCAAGTACCGCGTTAACGTTGGACGCGATCGCTTCCGTGACCCCTGGATAGTTCTTTTCCTGCGCTGGCCGGTTGACGAGGGTTAGATGCGGAAGCAAGGCGGCCGGAGGATCGGCCGCGTCGACACCCGAGTTAGTCTGGGCCGCGCTCGACGACGGCGCCAGGCCACCCACCTCGGACACCAGGAGCTCAGCCTTCAGGCTAGTCATGAACTCAATGAACTTGAGGTCAGCCTGCAGATGCTTGGAGTTGGGGTTTATATAGTTTGCGCTGCCGCCAGTGGCCGCCGGGCCGGTTGCTGTGCCGCCGGAGAATGTGGGGATCGCCGAGAAGCCAACGTCGCTGGCCAGATGAGCCGTCCTAACCCCGGGCCATTGGTACTCGTTGGCGACCATAAAGGCCGTCTGTCCCTCGTCGAAAACCGACCCCGGCGTTGTCGCCCCGAACGTGGCTACGGCGTGGGGAGTTATGCCCGATGTGAGGGTGGAATTCAGGAAGTTGAGAGCTTCGAGGCCGGCGTGAGAATCGATGGTAGCCGAGGTGTCGCCCGAGTTCATTATGCCCCCACCGGCATCAGCCACCATCGATGTGAAGAACATCGTGGTACCTTCGAAATTCGCACCAAAATAGATCAGCCCGTATTTGGCGAGCTTCTTAGTCTGGAGTTGTTTCGCCTCCGACACGAGTTCTGACCAAGTCTTTGGCGGCGAGAGATGTGCCTTGGCCAGGAGATCTTTGCGGTAGTAAAGAATAATCGAATCGGTAAACCAGGGCACACCCACAAGTTGACCGCGGAATGTGTAGCCAGCCAAAAGACCAGGCGCGATATCAGTCAAGTAGCTCTTTGGGATCAAACTGTTGAGGTTAACGTCCCAATGGTTGAGAGTAGCTTCTCCGGGCCAAGTCTGGTCTTCGGCATAAATGTCTGGGGTCGACGCACCGGACGCAAACCCGCTGCTCAGCTGGGCGCGTACCACGTTTGAGTCGCCAGTCTGTATATCTGGGACAACCGTGATCCCCGGGTTTTGAGCTTCGAATGCTTTGACGATGTCAGTCATAACCGCAGTTCCCGTCGAGATCGTCGACCACACTATGGTTGTCGTGCCTGCAGCTCCAGCTGCAGTGGTAGCGACGAGTCCAGACCCTGTGATTGCGGCAAGAGAAGCGGCTCCTCCTAATAGAACGCGCACACTTCTTTTATTTTTGCAACGAGCCGTTTTATTCACTTTTCTCCTTCCCTGGGACAACATAGGCCCCTGGGTGTCAGAAGACGACGTGCTTCTCACTGGCGACTACGAGGAAGGACGGTCGGCAACACTGCAGTCAGTGGTCCCCTGGCTGTGGCGTGCGGGCCGAGGCATACAACACAGGATCGAAGCGACCTCATAGTCCTGGCCTCAGACCTCCCCCCTGACGTTGTTCGTGTCAGATCCTCAACTTAACCAGGACCCGACATCGTTGTCAAGATCGGCCATCTAAAAAGGTCCCTAGGTCGGCAAGAGCGCAACTTATCTTTGTGAGGGCCTTTACAATTGGGTCACCTAGCTGGTAGTTTAGTGGAGAGTTCGGCGGCGGGTCCGTGGTACGCGAGCTGACAACGATAGTCAGTGTGGGCTGAGGCGTTGGTTGCCGCCGAGGGTTTTTTGCAGCTCGGCTCGATGGCGTGACGCTCGGTCGCGGCACGCTGGAGATTTGAGCATCCGCTTGCCGGTCCAGGTGCTCACCGGCCCGGAAGCACACTCGCGGAGGTAGGTTCGGCTCCCGTGTTCAGCCCGCTCTAACGTTGTGCGCGGGACAAGGCCAGGCACCACTGATGCGCTTCGCGCTCGTGCCTGCCCATATGGGGCCTCGGAGGCCTGGTGACTGGCTATCGTTGTCGGCGCCCGCGTAGCCGTGCCGCCGACGTCTGGTTAGTGAAATTGCTGGTGCATACGTCGAACGTGCGGCTTGCCTCGGCTGGAGGTGGCCACAGCCGGTGGGTGAATGCCCTCGTGGACACCCAGTTCTTGACAACGATGTCGGTTCCAATTAGGCTGTCGAACTGACTTGAATGACGTCCAGGGGGAGGTGCTCAAGCGTGATTTATCGATCGCTTCGATCCCGGCTTGTGCCCTGGTCCGTCGACCGCGGCCTTGAAGAACGGTTGTCGCGCTTCTGACCGTCCCTCCTCGCTCCGGCCACGCACAGGCACGCTCAAAGTCACCCAGGTTTTTGCTCTAGGGAAGGAAGGTAACGAAATGGTCCGTACCGCATTAGTGAGTTTCTGGCACGTTCACGCTCAGGGTTACGCCCAACAGGCGATGGACCATCCGGACGTCGATGTCGTCGCCGTCTGGGACGAGGATCCCAAGCGCGGCGTCGCGGCGGCGACGGGCCTCGGGCTTCCTTTCGTAGAGGATATCGATGAGCTCATCAAGCGCGATGACATCAATGCGCTGATCGTCGAGTCGGCGACGACTCTCCATCACCCGATCCTCATGAAGGCAGCGGCGGCGGGCAAGCACGTCTTCACAGACAAGGTGCTCGCTCCGACCATCGCAGATGCGAACGAGATCGTAAGCGCAATGGAGGCTAACGAAGCGGTGTTATTTGTGGGACTGTCGTACCTGTACCACAACTTCGTGCTTCGCATGAAAGAGATACTGGGTTCCGGCCAACTCGGCACACCTGTGCAGGCGCGCCTAATGAATGGGCACGGCATGGCGGTCGCAGGCACGCTCCCAGCGGGCTTCTACCGCAAAGACGAGGCGGCGGGTGGAGCACTGATCGACATGTGCCACGTCGTATACGTCCTCCCCTACCTACTCGGCATGCCCGTATCCGCCTACAGCAATTTTGCCAGCATCACCGGTCGTGAGGTAGAGGACAGCGCGGTTGTCATGTACGACTACGCCGATGGTCTGTGCGCGATCGTCGAGGCCAGCTTTGCCACCCTTGGCGTGCCCGCTGTGATGCTCGAGGTCCACGGGACCGAAGGGTCGCTGTTGTTCCGGTCAGATGCCCACCCAAACCTGGGTGGGGCGCCGCCCGGGGCATCACTGACAAAACGGCTGGGAGGCGAGAAAGACTTCACCACCGTCCCTCTAGGGACGAACGCCCCGTCGTCGTTTGCTCAATGGGTCGAGCACATCAAGGCTGGTCGGCAAGCCGAGGACAACCTGCAGGTAGCGCTCGAGCTTTCCCGCCTCATAGAGGCGGCGTACCAATCGGCTGGAAGCGGCAAGGTGGTCACGCTCGCTGAGCTGCACGAGTAGCCGTAGGGGGCAGTTCGCAGCTGGTTGACGCAGTTTTTGCAATTGGAGTTTCTTTGGCACGGAGGAAGACATGACACAGGTAAAACCCTTGCGTTGGGGGCTCATCGGTACGGGCGGGATAGCCGCCTCGTTCGCCGGCGATCTGGCCCGCACTACTAGCGGCGTGCCGCTCGCGGTAGGGTCTCGCGCCCAGAATACGGCCGACGCGTTTGCGGATCGTTTCGACATCCCGCACCGCTACTCCTCGTACAAGGCACTGGTAGAGGACCCCGATGTCGACGTCGTCTATGTGGCGACCCCGCACCCGTTCCACTACGAGAACACGATGCAAGCTCTCCAAGCGGGCAAACCGGCGCTTGTGGAGAAGGCCTTCACCATGAACGCCACCGAAGCGCGCGAGCTGGTTGCCGCGGCCCGCAACGCCGGGCTGTTCCTGATGGAGGCCATGTGGGCCCGGTTCCTGCCACACATTGCCGAGATCCGTCGGCTCATCGATGACGGAGTGCTCGGCCAGATTGTCACGGTAATGGCGGACCATGGCAAAGACTTCGCCCAAGACGCCAGTTCCAGGATCTTCGCACCCGAACTCGGGGGCAGCGCGCTCCTGGACATGGGCGTCTACAACGTCGCCTTCGCCTCGATGGTCCTCGGCACCCCAACGCGGGTCGCGGCGATGATCTCGCCGGCGTTCACCGGGGTCGACGGGCTTACGTCCACGATCCTCGGCTACCCGAACGGCGCACAGGCCGTCCTCAGCTGCACGACATCAGCCGCGACGCCCACAGGTGCGGTAATCGCTGGGACCGAAGCCCGCATTGAGATCGACCCGGTGTACTTCACGCCGACAAGCTTCACGGTTGTAAACCACGACGGCGAGAGGGCCCGACATAGCCCCGAGGCGCAGGGGCGGCTCCGCTACGAGGCCGACGAGGTCGCCCGCTGCTTGGACGCGGGTCTGCTCGAGAGCCCTCTCATGCCACTCGACGAGACAGTAGCGATTATGGAGACGATGGACGAGATCCTCGCTCAAGGGACCGACGCCTGAGGTTCGAGGCCTTGAAACCAAACAGAGACGACTTCGAGGGAGGACTTAGATTTGGTTGAAACCCGAGGAAGAGACGTCCATTTCGGCATTCAGCTCACCGCTCAGGACACCACGTGGGAGCGGTTCGCTGAGGGTGTACGCGGTATCGAGGATCTGGGGTTCGATTCGATCTGGACCTTCGACCACCTTCTTGCCTCGGGCAGCCGCGCCGGTTCGTGCTTCGAAACACTGACCACCTTGTCAGCGATGGCGCTATTGACGCGCCGTGCCCGCATCGGCGTCCTGATCGCCGGCGTCGCCTACCGAGATCCAGTCACGCTGGCGAAGAGCGCCGCCCAAGTCGACCAAATGAGCGAAGGCCGCCTCGAGTTCAGCCTGGGAGCCGCCTGGGCCAAGCGAGAGTTCGATGTCTATGGGCTCCCGTTCCCGCCTCTGGCCGAGCGCTACGATCGCCTCGACGAGGCCCTCGACCTTGTGAAGCTTCTGTGGACCGAACCAGTTGCGAATTACAGCGGCCGCTATTACTCCGTCCATGACGCTCCGTGCGACCCCAAGCCGGTCCAGCAGCCGTTCCCCCCGATAACGGTGGGCGGATCCGGCGATGGGCTCCTGGCCGTGGCCGCGAAGCATGCCACTAGAGTGAACATGCAGGGCACGCCGAAGTATTGCGATGAGCGCTCACGGCTCCTCAGCGATTTCTGCGCCAAAGTTGGGCGAAACTTCGACGAGATCGAGCTCTCGCTCCACGCCTCGGTCGTACTAGAGCCGAGTCGTTCACTGGCCGAGAAAACGGCAGCATCGGTCCTAGCTGCCGAAGGACAGACGCTCGATGTGGACGGTGGCCGCTGGCTGCTGGGCACTCCGGACGAGGTTCGAGACCAGCTTCTCGGCTACGTCGGCGTCGGCATATCTCATTTCGTGTTCGGCATGCGTGCTCCCTATGACATGGAGCCGGTCCGGGTGCTGCGGGAGGAAGTGCTGGCGGATCTCTAGCGTCATCATCGGTTGCACAGCCGAAGACGCCCTGTCTATCCGAACCAGAAGGAGAAAAGTGGTAGCAATGGAATATCGGTTGCTCGGCAAAAGTGGGAGCGTCGTCTCGAGTTTTGCCCTCGGGACGATGACCTTCGGGACCGAAACTCCCGAAGACGAGGCCCACAAACAACTGGACCATTACGTTGGGGCCGGCGGGACCATAATCGACACTGCCGACGTTTACTCGGGGAACGAGTCGGAGAGCATCGTGGGTCGGTGGATCGCTTCAAAGCCATCATCACTACTCGATACGCTGGTGCTGGCGACAAAGGGTCGCTTTCAGTCAGGCAGTGGGCCGAATGGTCGTGGCCTTTCCCGCAAGCATCTGGATCAGGCGCTGAACGCATCGCTTCAGCGACTGGGGGTCGAGACGATCGACCTCTATCAGCTCCACTCGTATGACCCCCTAACACCGATCGAGGAAACGCTGAATTTCGTGGGCGACGCGGTCCATGCGGGCAAGGTGCGTTACCTTGGGCTGTCAAATTTCACCGCGTGGCAGCTCCAGCAGGCTGTCGATACCGCCGCCTTCCGCCAGCTGCCTGTACCAGTAACCCTGCAACCCCAGTACAACCTGCTCGCTCGGGAGATCGAATGGGAGATCGTACCTTGCTGCCAGGCGTCAGGCATCGGGTTACTCCCCTGGTCGCCGCTGGGCGGCGGTTGGTTAACGGGAAAGTACGTGCGGGACGAGAGCCCTACCGGCCCGACCCGGCTCGGGGACGACCCGCGGAGGGGTGTCGAGGCATTCGATCGGCGCAATCCGCGCCAGCAAACGTGGGAGGTGCTCGCGGTGCTCGAGCAAGTGGCTAAGGAACACGGGGTGTCGATGGCACAGGTGGCCCTTGCTTGGCTAGCGGACCGACCGACAGTGACCTCTGTGATCCTCGGCGCGCGGACGCTCCAGCAACTGAAGGAGAACCTCGGAGCCGCGGGCCTTCATCTCTCAGAAGATGACACCGAAGCGATCGACGCCGCGAGCGCACCGTACACGGCCGACTACCCCTATGGCGGGCCGGGCACCCAGCAGCGCTCGAGGGTGGTAGCCGATCCGGGGCGTTGACTGGTCTCCAGTGCATGGGCGGAAGGACGCTCTGTGGAACTTGCGCTTCGGCTAAACAGTTCACATGGCTACCAGTATTGTTCGCTGGGGGGTCCTCTCCACAGCCGGCATAAATGACTCCCTCATCCCGGGCCTGTTGGGCGCCCAGGGTTGTCAACTGACGGGGATCGCATCCCGGTCGCCAGAGAAGGCTGCCAGCCAGGCGCAACGGTGGGGCTGCGCGCCGTACTCCCCGTACGAAGCTCTGCTCGCGGACGAGTCAATAGACGCCGTGTACATCTCGTTGCCGAACCAATTGCACGCCGAATGGACCATACGAGCCGTTCAAGCGGGCAAGCACGTGCTGTGTGAGAAGCCGCTGGCGATCTCGGTTACCGAAGTCGACGGCATAGCGGCGGCCGCCCGCCAGTACCAACGCTTAGTGCTTGAAGCCTTCATGTACCGCCACGCTCCTCGCTGGCTGCGGGCCATGGAACTGGTTCGCGACGGGGCCGTGGGCGAACCACGGTTGGCGAAAGTCGTTTTCGCCTTCGTGCTGCCTACTGATACGAACAACATCCGTTTCAAAGCTGGAGCAGGCGGCGGCATGATCTGGGACATGGTCTGTTATGGAGCCAACATGGCGCGGGGCATACTGGGCCGGGAGCCGTCCGACGTCTTCGCCTTTGGCCACGTGCGTCCGGGCCAGCCGACGAATACTTCGGTAGCGGGCGTCATGCGTTTCGCTGACGCGACTGTGATGGCTCCTTTCGCCATAAGCTTTGACTTTCGAAACCCGTTCGCTCAAGTCGAGGTCGAGGGGACCGACGGTTGGCTGAGCCTACCGGGCACCGGGTTCCGGAGGGAAACGTATACCAAGTTGCTTCTGTTTCAAGAAGGCGAAGTCTACGTGAACGGGCGCGAGCCAAAGATCGAGATGTTCCCCTTCGACGACCCGTACACAAGGGAGGTTGAGCACCTGTCGGAAGCTATCCGGGGCGAACACCCACTGGCCTGGGGACTGGACGATGCCAGGGCGAACATAGCGGTCGTCGAAGCGATCGACGCTTCCCTCCGGCTCGGCCAGCCAGTAGCAGTCGGCGGCTAGGCGAGAGGTTGCCCCACCGGGTGCGCAATTGGCTCGGCGCTGGTCGTCCAGGCCAAAATTTGGTAAACGCAACGATGAGAAGGGATCTTGGCGAAACATGAGCCGTTCATGTACCTTCGGGATCGTCGGCCAAGCCTGGCGGGCGGAGTACCTCGTGCGGGTGGCGCAGCGATTCCCGGACCAGCTCACATTAGTGGGAGCCGGGGTGCGCCGACCCGAGGCCGTGGAGGAGGTCAACCAGCGCTGGGGTGTCCGGGCGTTCCTCTCACCCGAGGAATTGGTCCGCAAGCTGCACCCGGATTTCGTGATCACGGCGGTGCCCAGAGCCGCCAACCCCACTATCGTCACTGAACTTGTCGAGATGGGAGCGGCGGTCCTCACTGAGACACCTCCTGCGGGAGATGTTGCTGGATTACACGCCCTGTGGGATGCGGTGGGAAGACGCTTGCGGGTGCAGGTGGCCGAACAGTACCTGCTCTACCCGGGCCACGTTGCCCGCCGGAGACTGGTGGAGCGGGGAGTGATCGGCGTGCCCACCTCCGTGCAAGTTTCGTCGACGCACGGTTATCACGCCGTCTCGATGATCCGCGGCATGCTCGGGGTCGGTTTCGGCCCGGCGACGGTGTCGGCCTCTGTTTTCAGCGCCCCGCTGGTCGACCCGCTTACTCGGCAGGGCTGGACCGAGGACGACAACCCGAGAAGCGCCAAGACAACATTGGCCACCCTCGACTTCGGAGGTACCTCCGGCCTGTACGACTTCACAGATAACCAATGGCACAACCAGTTGCGGCACCGCCGGATCGTCATAAGGGGCAGCCATGGTGAGATCGCCGACGACAACGTCGTCCACTTGGCCGGACCTAGGACGATCTTGAGCTCTCCCCTGTTGAGATCGCAGCTCGGTTATGACCTGAGCCTCGACGGCTACGACACTGAACACATCTCTTTTGAAGGCCAGGTGGTTTACCAAAACCCGTTCCTCGGTTTGCGATTAATGGACGACGAGATAGCGGTCGCAGACTTGCTCGCCGGTACCGCAGCCTGGCTGCGCGACGAGGCTCCTGCTCCCTACCCGCTGGCCGACGGATGCCAGGACCAGCTAATTTCGCTGGCCATCGACGAAGCGGTCGCGACCGGAGGCCGGGTCGTCACCGGTGTCGAGCCTTGGGCCTCAGCGTAGTGGCACATGTGGTCTTACGAACCCGAGTAAGACCCAGGTTTACTGCCGCCGTTTTATTCCCCTTCCGCTGGCACCAATTCCGCGAGCTCGTCCCATAGCCCGTCCGGGACCGGCATGGACGCCAGCTCGGCGAGCTCGTCCACGTGGGCCGGGCTCGCCGTGCCGACCACCGTCGAATTTATGCGGCCGTCGCGAAGTGAGCTGTGGAGCGCGGCGACCCGAAGCGGGATGCCCCAGGCCGTGCACGCCTTCTCGATGGCGTTGATGCGATCGAGGACCTCCGCGTTTGCTTTTCGGTACGCGTACCGATCGGTGTGGCCGGGGCCTTTGGCCAGGATGCCACCTCCGAACACGGCCGCGTTCACCACCCCGACGCCCGCGCCAGACGCCTCACTTATGAGGGGGCCGGCGGAGCGGTCGACGAGGGTGAAGCGGTTGTGCGTCAACAGTACTTCGAAAATGCCGGTGCCCAGGAACCGGCTCAGGAGGTCGACCGGGCCCCCAGCAACGCCTATGTGTTGGGCGACCCCGGCGTCACGCAACGCGACCAACGCCTCGACGGGCCCGCCGGGGGCCATGGCCGCCTCGAAACCGATCCTTTCGGGGTCATGCAGGTACAGCAATTGGATGTTGTCGGTCCCGAGGCGCTCGAGGCTCTCTTCGGCCGAGCGCCGGGCCCGCTCGCCGCTGAAGTCACCCGTCTGCGGGTCACCGTCGAGTTTCGTAGCCAGTACAAAGCCGGCGCGTAGACCGCCGCGCTCGGCGATGGCGGCTCCTATACGCCGCTCGCTCTCACCGTGGCCATAGCCGTTCGAGGTGTCGAGGAAATTGATAGGGCTGTCGAATACGCGCCGTGCCGTTGCGACCCCACGCTGGTAGTCGACTTCCTCGCCAAAAATCTCCGGCACACTGCCGAGGGGAGATCCGCCGACGCATACCCCCGTCACCATCAGGGAGGTGTCACCGAGCCGGCGCGACGGGAGGATGGCTCGGCCCGCCGCAGTGGCGCCTTCAGGAACGTCGGGGGCAGTCAGGTGTGTACTCGGGGCTGGAGGGCGAGCTCCAAAACCTCGTCGTAATGGTGCACATCCGCTCCTCTCGCTTCGTTACTTTTGTGGCCCGGGCTCACGCCCGGGGGTACTCCACGAAGGCGAACCTCTGGCCGTCAGGGGCCCAGCTGTTTACGTTCATCGTGCCCTGGCCACCGAAGACGGACAGCAATGTCTCAACTGTCCCGCCGGTGGGCCCGCTCGAGCGGATCTCGACTGGACGATTGGGCGGGTGGCCGACCGTCCCCGGCTCGTAGCTGATGTACACGATCCGGTCACCAGTCGGCGCGATATGCGGGAACCAATTGACTCGTTCGTCGAAGGTGAGCTGGGTTATCTCTGACCCGTCGGCTCGCATCCGGAAAACTTGGGCATGCCCGGGAGTCGACGAAGCCCGCTCAGAATTGAAGTAGATCCAGGTGCCATCGGGGCTGTACTCGGGCCCGTCGTGCGGCTTGTCCGAGTGGGTGATCTGGACATCCGGGCCGCCAGCGACCGGCACTGTAAAAATATTGACCGAACCGAACGCGTTGCCGTCCACCTCCTCGGCACCGACATACGCCAACGTCCGGCCGTCGGGCGATATGCCGTGTAAGAAATGAATAAATGGGCGGTCATGGTCGTTGGAGACGCGCCTCGGCTTCCCACCGGTCACCGGTACCTCGTAAATGTGGCCATCGGTCGCCGATATGTACAGAAGATCACCACTGGGGGCCAGGACGTGGTCATTGTTGGCGTCGCCCACGTCCCCCGCTTCGATAAGCAAGGGGGCCCCGCCGTTATCGGCGTCGATCCGGTACAGAAGGCCGTCCTGGTTGTAGATCAGCGAGGAACCGTCGGGTGACCAATTGGGTGCCTCGAGCACACTTTCGGCCGTCTCATAAATAACCCGTTTTTCACCAGGTGCAAGGTCGTAGGTACACAGGCGGGATTTCTGGCCGTTTTCGAGCTGTCTCCAGGCCGTGCGCGTCGGCATGAGCATGGGTCTCCTTTGTCGACTCTTTTACCAGAGCTAGCCGAAGTCGAGCGACTCTCCAACTGTAATACAGCCAGATTGGCTGTCAAGAGCCTAATATCCGTCAGAAACCCGCCATATACTTCAGCTTGTACCGACTTTATTACTACAACAGCCTTAACTCTTGCTCCTTAGAACCGCTTGACATTGTCATCCAGCCGAAGATAGGGTTTAACTGGTGCCTCTTCCACCAAGCCTAGCCAAAGCACCCGGTAGCGAGTACAAGGCCGTGCTGAGCGCACTGCTTTCCGAGAGCGTGGCCACCCGGTCCCAGCTGGTCGGCCTGTCCGCTTTGCCCCGGTCCACCGTTTCGCTGCGTGTACGTGAGCTGGTCGATGCCAAGCTCCTCGTCGAACTGGGCGACACCGAGCAAACCGGCGGCCGGCGCGCCGGCCGTATTGGGTTCGCACCTGGGACCGGGGTGGTATTGGCCATCGAGCTCGGCTCGAGGCACGCCCGCTGGCGCCTGGCTGATTTCGCCGGGGTCCCGCTGGCGGACGGCGGCTTCCCGATAATGATGGAGTGGGGCGACGAAAAGGTCTTCAGGCCGGTTGAGGTGGAGGTCCGCCAAGCGCTGAAACGCATGGAGCTGTCGATTGAGATGGTGCGCTCGTGTGCCGTCGGCTTCCCTGGGCCGGTCAATTTCGCCAACAGTCAGGCGATCGGGCCGGCGTACTACTTTCACAACTGGGGGAACGGCCTTGTGTCGTCCCGGTTGGCAAAGTGGGTCGAGGGCCCGATCGCCGTAGACAACGACGTCAACGTGATGGCCTGGGGCGAGTACAACGCGAAATGGCGTCGGGAAGGAGTGCATGACCTGCTGTTCATTAAGCATGGGTCCGGTATTGGTTGCGGCATCATAGCCAACGGGCAGGTCTATCGAGGCTACGACGGGACGGCTGGTGAGGTAGGGCATATCGGGGTGGCAGATGTCGACCCCCCGGTCGTTTGCTCTTGCGGGAGCAAGAACTGCCTCGACGTCGTGGCCAGCGGGAACGCCCTCGTCAAGCAGCTGCAGGCACAGGGCTACAACGTCGAAACGGCGGGCGAAGTGTCCCAATTGGCATCAGAGGGTGACCCCGTGGTCGTGAACATGGTCCGCAAGGCCGGCCGGGCCCTCGGCAGCGTCATGAGCGCAGTCGTCAGTTTTCTCAACCCGGCCGTCATCGTTATGGGAGGCTCGCTGGGTGCATTGGAGATCTCTCTACTCACCGGCACCCGCGAGGCGATTTACGGCCAGGCCACTATGGTTTCCACCAGGGACCTGCGGATCGTCACCAGTTCGCTCGGCCCTGAAGCCGCGCTGGACGGGGCCACGCTCTTGGCCCTGGACTTGGCCTATGACTCCGCCATCGAACTCATTTCGGACAAGACGGTTTGAGTTGTCACGCGGCTGCGCGCCACCCGACGCAGCGGAAGCAGAGCCATAATAGATAACGCATAAAGGGGGGTCTGAGCGGATAACAAGCTGATGTGGGCGCGGTCCTGCGGCAACCGAGTCGCCTGGCAGCACCGACGTATTGGGGGTCAAACGCGGAACACTGTCCACGATGTGTTGAGTCAGGAACACCTGTAACAGCCAGAACAACAATTCAGGAGGGAACACCAATGCGTGATGAATTATCGAATAAACTAAGAACTCCTCCGTCGTCGCTTCGCGTGAGGGGTGCGGCAGGCACCTCCTCCCTGGCGGCCCGCACGGTAGGCACCCCCGGCAAAAGACCGGCGCACCGCCGTGCATCCACCCTGATGATCGGCATCGCGACAACCGTGGGCTTGTGCGGCGCCTCCACCAGCGCTGCAGATGCGTCCGTGCCCGCGGGTGCCCCGACCCCGGTTACGGTTAACTGGTGGGGCTGGACACCCGTGACGGGTCTCGCCCAGCTCGACATCGCCGCCTTTAATAAGCAATATCCTAAGATTAAAGTGGTCTACAAGAATTTTCCCGATAACGCTTACACTGCAGGCCTGCGGCCAGCTCTGCTATCCGGCGCTGGGCCAGACGTTTTTGACGTAGCGACCAACGGCGCTGCCGGAGCGTTCCCCCAGTTCGTCCCCTACACCATCAACCTGACTCCGGCGATGGAGCACCTGCGCGGCAGCAATTGGCAAAAGGGGCTGTACGCACCCGGGATAACAGATTTCAGCCAGGACGGGCAACTTAGAGTTGCGCAGGTTGGACGGGTGGCCGCGGGGTTCCTTTGGATCAACCTGGACCTTTTCAACAAGTACAAACTGACCGCGCCAACCACACTCGCCCAATGGGTAACCGTGTGCAAGACATTCCGCTCGCACGGTCTCGGTTGTTTCGGAGAAGGTGTTGGTGCGCCAGGATTTGATGTCGATACGCTCCATACCCTGGTGAACAGCGTCGACCCGGGCGCGTTCAATTCTGTCTTGCTGGGCAAGATCAAGTGGACGAGCCCGGCCATCGTTAAAGGACTGGCTCTGTTCAAGGAGCTCAGCACCGACGGCATCCTGAACCCCGGTGCCGACGGCACAGAGCAGTACCCGGACATCAACAATGCCTTCGTCTCGGGCAAACTTCCTATGGTCCAGATGGGGACCTGGTACCAGCAAAATACCGTGACCTCCTATCTGCGGCAGAACGTCGAGGGGGCTGGCGTCTCGGGCACCACGAAGTTGTCAACCTTTATCCCCATCCCCTTCCCCAACGTGGGCGGCCATGCAGTCACGCTCTTCGGCGACCCCGACTATGGGCTCGCGGTAAGCACCAACTCGAAAAATAAGAGTGCCGCGACAACCTTCGCTCTTTGGCTCAGCTCGACCAAGGCCGGTCAGCAGAGAGTGGCGGACAACCTCGACGAGTACCCCGTAGTAAGTGGGGTCTCTGCCAATTTCTCCTCCCTCCCACTGGTAGACGCGAGCGTCCAAGTGCCGGCACTCAATAAGCTGGCGGGGCTCGTCAACCAGGTCACGCAGACCAGGAATGCAGATATTTCCCCGGTTATGGACACGGCGATAGTAACTGCAGATCAGAGCGTACTTGATGGGCAGGCCACGCCAGCGCAGGCCGCGGCCACTCTGCAGCAGGCGCAAGAGCAGAACCCGGTCCCGAAGTAGCCGGGTGAGCTAACGCCACAAGGAGGCAATACTTTGCGGCCCGAGCCCATTTATATGGGTCGTGCATGGCTCAGCGTCCGCCCTGGCATGGGTCACAGCCCATGTTAGGGCGGACCACCGAAAGAACGCCCCCGTCGGGTGCCTTGCCCGCCACCGGGGACAGCAGGACGACCGGTCGGGCCCGGCGCAATGACCGGGCCAGGCGGACGGGCAGACGCCGTTCGAGGCCATTTGGGATCCCCTGGATTGCCCCCGCGCTTATCGTGTCCGTGGGCCTCATTTACTACTGCATCGCATATACCGGCTTCATCTCGACTTGGAACTGGGACGGGGTGAGCCCCACTCATGAGTCGGTGGGGCTTGGGAACTACCGTCAACTTCTGGCGGACCCGGTCTTCTGGGGGACGCTCCGTCACGCGTTACTGTTTTTCGTCATCACCCTGACGGCGCAGGTCGTGCTCGGCATCATATTCGCCGCTCTACTGCACTCCAAGGTGTGGCTAGGTGGGATTTATAAGGTGATCATATTCATACCGGTCGTCCTTGCCCCTGCAACCGTGGCGCCGGTGTTCCGCGAGATATTCGCGCCCAACGGGCAATTCAATCAAGTCCTGGACTTTGTCGGGTTGCGATCTTTGACCCAGGATTGGCTGGCTCAACCCCAGACCGCTCTTGCCGTAATTATTGCCATCGGGATATGGGAGTCCACGGGCGTCGCGTTCATCCTCTATTTCGCAGCTATGAGCCAAATCGACGGCGAAATGATCGAGGCGGCGCGGCTTGACGGGGCCGGAGCCGTACCGATGTTCACTCGCATCATCTGGCCAAGCGTCCGCGGGACGACGGCGGCGTTGTCTGTACTGACAGCCATATGGTCCCTTAAATTGTTCGATATCCCCTATCTGGTGACCGCCGGCGGGCCAGACTTTGGGACGGAGTTCCTGGGAACGTTCATCTACCGGGTGAGCATCCCTCAAGCCGAGGTGGGTTACGGCGCGGCGATCTCGATCGTGCTCCTCATCCTGGCCGTGGGCGCATCAATACTGTTGACGGTAGGTTTCCGCCTTCGTCACAGATCGGAGTAAGAAGTGTTTGAAACTCGGAAGTGGTACACCAAGCTGGGTCTTCAGCTCTTCCTCACTCTCCTGGTGCTCCCGTTCCTGTTCCCCCTGATCGCCATGGTCCAGGGCTCCCTCGCCGGTACTGGTTGGCACAATTACCAGGTCGTGCTATCGCTTGGTGTCCTGCCCACGTTCTTTCGCAATAGCGCCATCATCGCCGTGTCAGTGATCGCCATCGTCCTTGTCTGCACCCTGCTCGCGGCGTTTGGCTTCTCGAAATTGTATATCCGGGGCAAGGAGTTTTACTTCTGGACGTTGCTGGCCGTGCTGACCCTGCCCGAGGTCGTCCTTCTGACTCCGCTGTTCGCTACGGCGATTAGGCTTCACATATATAACACGCTGCTGGCAGTCATCCTGCCGTTAGCCGCCCTCCAGATCCCCTTCACGACTCTTATCGCTCGAAATTTCGTCAACGGCATCCCAGACGGCCTCATAGAAGCGGCGCGAGTGGACGGGGCCAGCGTCTGGCGTACCTTCCGGTCCATCGTCCTCCCGCTCACGCGTCCAATTGCGGCCGCCATCACGGTGCTGACTCTCGTTAATGCATGGAACGACTACCTCCTGCCCCTTGTGTTCTTGCAGAGCCAGAACCTGCAGACCGTTACACTCGTGCCCACGTTCTTTGTCGGTGAATACAACGACGACGTCACCAAGGTGCTGGCCGCAGCGGTGCTGACGGCAATCCCGGAGGTCGTTGCTTATATCGGTCTTCAGCGACTATTCGAGCGTGGCCTTTCCGCGGGAGCACTCAAATGATTGAGCCAGGGTTCGAGTCCCTGTTTGATGGGGTCAGCCTCGCCGGATGGAGCCCTATCCCACGTCACTACGGCCAGCTATACCCCGGTGGTCCTGCTGTGCTCGACGTGATGACCGACTTCCCGCGGGACTACAACGCCCTGGCGGATGCCCACCCTGCGGCCTGGACCGTCGAAAACGGGGCCATCGTCGGCCGACAGCAACCCGCAGGGTCGGGTTACGGCGGCTACCTGATCTCCGACCGGGACTTCGGCGACTTCGACCTGCGGCTCCAAGCCAACCCGGACTGGCCGGCGGACACCGGCATTATGGTGCGACGGCGGCGTGATTCTTGGGAGGGGCTTCAGGTGCTCCTCGACCACCGCCAGTCCGGCTCCATCGGCGGGTTTTACGGTAACGGGATCGCCGGTTTCCACGCCGTCCCGTTCGCGCTCGACGCCCTCCGGGACCGCGACGGGACCCCCATCGGCCTCCAAGTGGATGACCCCGCTACGAGTGTCGAACCCTTTACGCCCGCAAAACGGGCGATGCTGACCAAGAGCGCCAACGTTGAGGATTTCCTCGCAGTGTGGCGCTGGGGCGAGTGGAACGACTTCCGTATCCAATGCGTAGGCGCGAACCTATGCACCACCGTCTGGGTCAACGATCTTCTGGTCGCACAGATCGACCTGGCGCTGCTCGAGTTTCCGCACTACGACGCCGCTGCGGTGCTCGCGGTGTTGGGCCGGCGCGGGCACATCGCGTTCGAGGTTCATGACAACGACCCCAAGCTGGCCCAGGACCGCTGGGCACCTGCGGCCCGGTGCCGGTGGCGCCAGATCCGTATCAAGGAGCTGTGAACTGCCGGGCTAAGCCATGCCCAACCAGCGTACGGAACGCCCCCAGTCACCGGCCAACGAAACTTGTCCGTAGCGGTTCGTCGGCCTGGATCTCGTAAATAGATCCTGAGCGCTCACCGGCCGGTAATGGGATCCGTACGGGAACGCGCTCCATCCGCGGCACGCTGGTTGTGACCCCCCTCAGCTGCCGGCGCTGCAGCTCCAGCCACTCGCCCCCGGTCAACGGCCAGGCGTCGCCCGCGACATACTCGATGAGGAACAGTCGACGGGCATCGCCACTGGTGTTGGGTGCAGAACCGTGTAGCAGCCTTACATGGTGGATGGTGATGGCTCCCGCGGGAGCTTCCAGGGCGGTGCACTGCGCCGGGTCGATCGCAGCCGGGTCGACCGATCCAACGAACCGGCCCGCGGCGTGGTGGTCCAGTACCGGGCCACGGTGGCTGCCCGGGACGACCATGAGGCAACCATTGCGGAGGGCCATGTCATCGATCACGACACCGATAGCCAGGATGTCGTCATTCGTATGTGGGTAGAACGCCCAATCCTGATGCCATTCCACTGGGCTCCCGATGCCGGCTGACTTCATGTTCATCTTTGTGCCCTGATAGCGAATGTCCGGGCCGATGAGCTGCGCCACGATGTCAAGTACCTGGGGATCTCGCATAACGGCGTCGTAGGCCTGACTGTTGGCGGCCGGGCTTTTGATCCTCCTGACCTGTGGCCGGTCACGAGAGTGTCCCGGTTCAAGGTCAAACAGGTCTCCGTTAACCTCAACGGTGCGGGAATCCTCGACCCAGTCATCAGCCGCCTGGCGTAGCGCCGCGATCTGCGCGTTGCTCACAACCCGCTCGACCACCAAATACCCGTTTTGTCGGTAGTGTTCAAGTTGTTTTGGGCTCAACATGAAACCGCTCACCCCCAATAACGCTGTCAGGCTTGAAGGCTAGTTCGACTTCACGCACAGGTGTGGCGTCGGCTGTGGTCCATGGGCTGAGGGTTTGTGCGCCTAGCTGGAAGGCGCGACGAATGCCCACGTGGGAAGCGCGGCGGCCAGTTCCAGCTGGCCGTTGGCGGTGCCAGCGGTTCGGGCCCCCTTGCCAGTTGTAAACGCCCATGGCACCTCGTCGCCTGCGCCCAGTCCCAGCGCGGCCCGAGCCGCTCCGTTGGGCAGGTCGGCCAATTGGACCGTCAACAGGGAGCCCGGCCGTTCCTCCACCCGCACCCTCCCGGCCTGATCACGGACTGCGATCCGGCACAGCGGGGTTTCCTTGTCTTCGCGGGCGAGATGCCACGGCGGCGCCAGCAATGCTCCCTCTGGCTCGGAGCCGAACGATTGTATTGGTACGACGTCGGCCCGAGGACCGCCTCCAGCCACGCCGTGAAGATCTCCGCCGGGACTTCGTCATCGGCCAAACGAGCCCCCAACGGGCCGCTGGCGATCCCCTCAATGGAGCTGGAGTACTCCACCGTGCGCCCGGACAGGAACGACCCCACCAGATAACGGTCCCTGGTCCGGACGGCCTCCAGAGCCAATACGAGCCCGTGCGTGGCGCCAGACAGAGTGCGGGCCAGCGCCGGGTCGAGCCCACCCTCCATGCCGGGCAGCAGGCGGATCACAGTCGCGTCGGAGAGCTGCGACCAGGTGTAGGCGTCGAGCGGAGTGCTGGCGCGCAGTTGCTCATCGAGCAGATTGCCGGCGTCCACCGGACGAGCGCGCGTCGCTCCCGCATCAGTTGACAGTGTTCTCGTGAGAACGCCGGCGCCATCGACGGCGCCGAACAGGGTGATCAGCGAGACCAACGATTATCTCGGATTGTCGTCTCTACGTTGGTGAGGCAGCGGCGGCGGGACGCCCGTCTGCGCCGGCCCCTTGGGCGGGCGCCAGATCCCATCCGAGCAGCGAACCGTGATCTTGGCGATCGTAGTGCCCTCGTAATATGGGCCCAGGTCGTGCGCGCCCTCGATGTCCGGCTTGACGTCCCATGCGGCTTTGACCTCTGCGACGGTTTTCCCCGGCATGGATATATCGACCTCGACCTGGCTGTAGCCGTGCGTCTTGGCCTTGATGAGAGCCTCCTGGGCCGCGAACCGAGCCGAATTGGCGATGGCCCCGGTGCTGTGGCTTTTCAGCGAGAGTGGACGCGGCGGATTGCCGATCGTCCCGTCAATCCCCGGGTACGAGATCTTGCTGGCCGTGTCCCCGAAGAGGTGGACGGGCTGGCCAGTCTCGGCCGCGATCACCTGCGTGTGCGCGACCTCTGCAGCCGCGGGGGGCGTGGCTTCGTAGTGGATCCAGACGTTATCGCCGACTTGCCTGACGTTCTTCAAGATCGGCCGCAGTGGGTTATCGGCCGAGCGCTCCCGCAGGTACGCCGCTTCCTCTGCCCGAGCCACCTCGCCGGCGTGGCGACGCACATACCCCTCCGAGACGGACTCGACCGATCGTGGGCTCTTGCCCGCGAGGACCGTCTCCGGGTCTCCGCCCCGCGTCCGCGTCTCCGCCATCCATTTGTCGAACCCGAGCTTCAGGTTGTCGGGCAAACTGGCGCGCATCGATCGCTCCACAGGGCCGGCACTGGCGCTCGGGGTCGGGGTGGCCGGCATTTTGGCGTCCGGGGCTTTCACATCCCGAACGTTTGCGTTGGGGCCTGAGGGGAGCGTTCCCGCCTCCGGGACCCGGAACTTGACCCCCAGCGATTGTCCTTGCCGGTACGCCTTCGAGCCGATCAGCAGGGTGGTGACGTTACCGGCGCCGGTGCCGAGCGAGTCCGACCGGGCGATGCTCCCCAGCTCCTCTTCGGTCCCGAGCCGCTGGCCCGTAATACCCTCCACCAGCTGGCTGACCCCGATCACGTCCCCGGCCGAGTGGATAATCGTCTCCGGGATCGGGACGTCGTAGCCCTTCTGTTCGATCTCGGTCCGGCGGTCGAGGTAGCTGCTCACCCCGCTGGCGCCTGCAACGCCGACGAGGATCCACGTCGCCTGCCCAGCAGTGATCACTTCGGCCCCGACGAACAGGCCAACAACTGCTATCGCCAGCAAGCCGGAGCCGACGGACTCGCCGAACGATGCAAACACGCGGCCCCAAAGCAGGTCGTGGCGCGCCATTGACTCGTGCGCCAGCGGCTGGCGAGAGGCAACCGAGAACCGGCGCGGGTAGTCCCCCCGCGTTCGCAGATCGAGCAGGACCGACCGCGCGTCCCTGCTCGTGTAGTCGGAGTCGAACGTGTGGTCCGTGGCCCACTGAAGCAGATCACGGGCGAGGTCGTTCAGCACCGCCTGAAGCGCGGGGTCGCCCGTGACGAGGATGTCGCGGCCCTCGCTCGGCAGCTGGATCAAGTAGGGGTACGCCCGAGACGAGTAGCCCCACAGCTGCATCGCAAGCTGGTAGTACTGGCTCCATTTAGCTTGCCGCTGCTTATTGAGCTCCGGGTCGTCGACCCACTTCCGCTCGGCGGCCTCGTGCTGCGCAGCGACATCCGCCTTGACCTGAGCGTTGACATCTTCTTTCAACACCTGCACCGAAATGTCCGCGTAGACGATCGCCGGTCGCGCCCGGAGGAAGCCCTTAGCCTCCCGATGGCCGTCGAGCCAGTCCAAGAAACGCGACATTGTGCGCGCTCTTCGCGAACGTTCCTTGGGGTCTGTCTCAGCCCGGTCGAGGTCCTGCTGGTGGCGGATGAAATCGAGGAACTCCTCGATATGGACGTCGCGGGGGTCGCGCGCCGGCCCGGCGGGTTTCTTCAGCGCCATGGCCCAAAGCTCCGGCGGGGTGATCGCGTCGAGCTGCTGTGGATCGGTCACCTTGTTCAGCCATTCGCGATAGCGGACGACTGCGTCTATTGGATCGTTCACGCTGCTTATGTACGATTCGAACGGCGCCTTCTTGCCGCGGATCCCGCCCCGTAAGGAGCCTGCGCCTCCAGCCGCCCACCCGTCGGCTGACGTAACCGAAACCTGAGGATCGTCGAGCCGACCCGCGTCGACGAACCGATCGGCAATAGCGCGCGCCGCGAAACCCACTTCGAGCCCACCGACCGCCACTGTGAACGAACCGCGAGCGTCCGTGAAGATAAGGAGCCCATCGGCCCCGACCCGGCGCGGGCGCCGTATACGCAGCCAGCTCCGGGCCGTTCATGCCCTCCCGCACGGCGATCTTGATCACATCGGTCGGAAGGACCATCGCATGGTCCTGTCGTGGAGCGACGTACGTCGTCCCTGCAGGCGATGTGGTTTGAGCGCCCTGACGATGAACGGTCAGGTTGCCAGGCTGGCGCTGGTGCTGCGCGACGTGCGCGAGCTCGTGGACCAGCAACCGCCGGCCGATGGCCGAGCCGCCGTCGTAGCCTTCGCCGAGTACGACATGGTCACCCACAGTAAATGCAGCCGCGGCCAGGGCGCGGCTCGCCGCGTGGGCCTCCGGGCCGTCATGGACCTGAACCGCCGAGAAATCGACCGCCAGCCCACGCGGACGCTCGTCCGAGGACACCCGTCGAGGCGCCGAACTGAGAGCGCTCCAGACGACGCTCGGAGCCCACCCGTGGGGCGAGCGAGCCACCCCATAGCAGGCACCGCCACCCGGCTCGACCTCGCTGGCGACCCGATCAGCGTGGAGCTCGTCCGGTTCGCTGGGCTGAGACACCGGGACCCGTGAGGGACGGAGCCCGGCAGGACCGTCCCGCCGGAGACGACTGCTGTCGAGGGGACCATAGCTTCTTTCGGGCGCCCCGTGGCCGACCCGAATGACGCTGCGGTCCGACCCGGAGCCAACCCTCCGGCTTGCTCGGTTGTCGCGCGTCTGCACCGTTTGGGCCCGCATCGCGGTGGCATTTTACTCCTAGAGCGTTGCGTTTTCTTCACGAACGCCTATAGAGCCGGCCCGGCCTTAGCCTCCGACACCAGGAGTGCCAGCGTGTTGCTCACCCACCGGCTTGGGCTGCGGTCTCGTGGAGAGGCCCTCGAGCCCCTTCTTCATCTGGGGCGGGTCGACGCCCCGCTGACTGAGATGGTACCGCTGCCGGATCCCCTGTGGCAGAGTCGGCATCCAGGTAACTTCCCAGGCTCGAGCGTCCAAGACGGCAGCGTTCCAGCATTCCTGCTCTGCCCCGCTGGCGACCTTCTGGGCCGCGGCGCGTAGGCTCGCCCCACTGACGCCAAACGCCCCGGCTACCGTTACGAGGCTGGCCCAAAAAGTGGACGTCCCCGAGGTGTGGGTTATGGCCAAATATAAAAGGCCACCGGTCGCGACCAGGACCACCACGACGACCGGCCAGAAGTGGCGGAGGATCTTCCGTCCGAGGAGCCGAGACGTGCGCAAAATTGACTCGCCGGCTCGAACCCAGGCATTCACGCTCGGCGCACTGCCGGCCTTCCCTGGTTGGGCCGTCAATAGCGCTCTCCACGCCCGGTTTTGGCTGTGTAGCGCGCTATTAATGAGGTCTTGGTTCTTTGCCCAATTGTCGGCGTTTTTGAGGACGGGAGCGTTTACATCGGCCCAGTCCTGCCAGTTTTGAATTGACCTGGCGGCAACGGCCGAGGACTCGACGGGCAATGCTCCGCCGGCCTCATCAAGCAACCTGCACAATTCAGCCACATGGGGGCGGTCAAAGGCTTCCAAGAACGGGGTTGAGCCCTGTGCCTGTGTCGGAAGCCAGCAGGTGTCACTAAGGTCGCGGCCCAATTGGTACGACGACATCTGGGCGCGGTCGCCGACAAACGCTTCCAAGAACTTGTCGTGCAGCGCCCTGAGACTATTTTGATAGGCGGTACGGTTCTTCGGGTCCCAACTGGCAGGTACAGCGTCGATGTCAGCACCGAAATCGCCGAACGGTCCCGCCAGTACTCTGAGCTCGCGGATAGCCACCTTCAGACGTTCTTCGGGGCCGAGCTCGGAGACGGCAGGTAGGTGGTCCCCGGGCGCGGCCGTATCCGGCGGGAGCGGCCCAAACAACTGCGCCATTGACCAACCCAACTCGAAAGCGGCGCCCACCGGAGGACGGATTGTCTGCGTACCCGGCGAAGCACCCTCGTGCAATTCGCCCCCATCGTCTGCGGGTGCTGACCCGTCAGTGGCCAGAGCCACCTCGCCTCGCCCCGCAGTTGCGCCCGCCGCACCGGTCGTGTTGTCGTCTGCCATCGTCCCTCCCGAGCCATGCAAATCGCTCTCGAGCATTCCTGCGGTCAAACTGCTCAGGCGATAACATAGCGCACTTCCTTCGTGCCTTTAGCGCCGTCCCGACGTGCGAGGAGGCATTTCTCGCTTACGGCTATGCCCCTATCGAGAGGCTGCGGTCAGGTCCGTGGATTCCCGGGGTAACCAGCGGCAGGCAAAAACTCCACGCCATGGGACCTGTGCCCGTTTATGGCTTCGAGCAAGCGTTGAGCGGCTGTGCGACCGACTTCGTGGAGATCCATATCCACCGTCGACAACGGGACGCGCGCGTGCGCCGACATTATCTCCCAATTGTCGAACCCTTGGAGCTCACAGGGCTCGCGGGGCACCAGCCCGTCACCAGGGGTCGAGCTGTACGCCAGTCGGCGCCGACCCGCGTCCGATGACCCACGCCACTAGGTCTCGAGCGTCTTCAGGCCCCCGAACCCGGTTAGGCACCGTAGCCAGGACCATAGGAAGTTCCCAAGCTACATAGTCCTTCGGCCAGTCGGAGGGCTCGTAGCCGAGGCCCAGGTCCACATGATGGACCTCCACCTCGCGCAGTCGCCGGGCCGGGCTGCCGGTGGTCTGCCAATGGTCATCGCCGAGCATCTGCCGATTGGGCCAGCCGGCCGCCGCACTTCGGTCCCACACCGCTTCGAGGGCCGCCTGCGCCGCGCCCAGGTCGGAAACGATCTCGCCCGCTGGCCGGCCCTCCCCTTCGGCGATGTCGCCGTCACGTTGACGTGGTTGATAACGAGGCACGTCTTGGCCCCTGAGCGCCCCCTCAAGACGCCGCGTGTGGCCGTCCGCATTGCGAGCAAGGTGGGTCAGGACGTGGCCCACCGACCACCCCGGCAGTCGGCTGGCCAAGCGAGCCTGATCGTCTGTCAGGGTTGCGACCCTGGCAACCAAGCGCGGATGTGCTGAGCGGCACAGCTCAATCGCCGCGCCCGGATCCCCGTCCAGGTCAGTGGACGACATTGACGCCAGTTTTGCACCAAGCCGGTCAGCCCGCCAGCATGCCAGGTGACGACCACCACCGACGGCGTCCCTAGGATGACGAGGACGTCAGAGAAAGGAGCCCGGGATGCGTGTCCTTTTCATTGGAGGAACGGGCCTCATCAGCACGGCCTGCTCCGCGGCAACCGCGGCGGCCGGTCATGACCTGTGGTTATTGAACCGCGGCCGGTCAAAACTGCCGGCTGCCGTAGGCCCCGAACGGCTCCTTCGAGGCGACGCTTCTGACGAACGCCAAGTAAGGTCCCTGGTGGCGGGCCAGGACTGGGACGTGGTCGTCCAGTGGGTGGGGTACCACCCCGCGCACATCGAACAGGACGTGAGGACGTTTCCCGGGGTGGGCCAATACATTTTCATCAGCTCTGCTTCGGTTTACGAAAAACCTCCATCCTCGTGGATGATCACCGAGGCTACGCCCACAGTCAATCCTTACTGGCGGTACTCCCGCGACAAGATCGCGTGCGAGGGTGTCCTGCACCGCGCCTGGAGGGAAACGGGCTTCCCGGCCACCGTCGTCAGACCCTCCCACACGTACGGCCCATCCCAGGTGCCGGTTGCCATAGGGAGCTGGGCCAAGCCTTATACGATTATCGACCGGATGAGACGACGAGCACCGGTCATCGTCCCGGGCGATGGGACCAGTATCTGGACCATCACTCACAACAGCGACTTTGCCAAAGGGTTCATCGGCTTGTTCGGACAGCCTGCCGCGATCGGTGAGGATTTCCATATCACGTCGGACGAGAGCCTGACGTGGAACCAGATCTATGCGTTAGTTGGAGACGCCGCCGGCGTTGATCCCCGCATCCTCCATGTGCCGACGGCCGCTATCGTCGCCTCCGACCCGGAAGGCGAACAGGGCCTATGGGGTGATAAGTCGCACAGCGCCGTCTTTGACAACTCCAAGCTGCGGCGGCTGGTCCCGGGCTACAAGGCTACGATGCCTTTTGCAGAGGGCATCAAGGAAACGGTGGCCTGGTTCGACGAGGACGCGAGCCGCCGGGTTATAGACGAGGAAGCCAATAAACGATGGGACGGCCTCGTCGATATTTACGAAGACGCTCTGGCCCGAGCGGCAAAGTAGTTATGGAGATTTAGCGAGCCCCTTCATCACCTGGCTCGCCGGTGGGACTGAGGGTCAGCTTTATGCAATCGCCGGAGCGCGCCCGAACAAACGCCTCGTGCCACCGTGTGAGCGGCAAAGTCGCGCTGACGAGCCCATCAAGGACGACAGACCCAGCTGCTACAAGGCGGCAGGCGCGCTCCCACGACTGCGGCGTGCTGGCGTTCCCCGAGCTGAGCCGGAGCTCCTTGTAGCAAACGGCGTCCAGTTCTATCCTTATTGCGTGCCCGGACAACCCGATTTGCACAAATCGACCGTGCTTACGCGCCGCCCGCAGTCCGAACCCCACCCCTGCTTCTGAGCCACTGCACTCGGCGACCACCTGGAACCCACCCTCCGGCATAGCTGGCTCGGCCCGATCAGCCGTTAAGGAGACAAATCCGAGCTCGGCAGCGGCCCCCAAACGCAACGTGTCACGCTCGGCCCCAACCACGGTCACGGTGGCACCCTCCGCTCGGAGGATTTGGGCCGCCAGCAAACCTATTGGTCCCGGGCCGACCACCAGTGCTTCGTCGCCAGGCGACGCAACGGAGGGGTCACAGAGTGAGTGGGCGGCACACGCAAGTGGTTCGTACAACGCGCCGGCGGCGACACTAACCGACGAGTGCACGAGATGCGCGTTCCGGGCCGGGACCACGACGAAGCTGGCAAAACCCCCGTTTACCTGACTGCCGATCGACCGACGCCCGAAACAAAGGTTATTTCGACCTGTCCGACAATACTCGCAGGTCCCGCACGTGCTGGCATAGGTCTCGAGCGCCACACGACGACCTCGCCACTCGGTAGCAACGCCCGGGCCAATCTTCTCAACGATGCCCGAGACCTCGTGACCGAGCACTACTGGTGGCGCGGTCGGGAACTCGTCGTCCTCAATGTGGAGGTCCGTCCCACAAATGCCGGCAGCCATGACCGCTACCCTTATCTCCCCGGCCCCCGGGTGAGGCACAGGCACTTCCTTCACGTCGATGTGCCCCGGGCCGGGCGCGGTTTTCACAACGGCGAGCATCGCGGCAGCTTGCTTGGTCACGGACGGTGCGAGGTCCCTCGGGTCGATTACGTGGATGGGCCGACCTCACTCTAGATCGGCGACGGCTCCAGCTGGTACTTTCCTGCCACGCGGGCCGGCCCGGTGCGGCCGCCGAGCGTCAGTACCAGATATGGCGATGATCTTCCCCGCAATAGTGCTGGGACCTCTTTGAGACTCGTCGCTATTTTCAAACGATGAACTGCAGCACGAGGTCGCGTGCCCGGACGATTACATCACAATGTACATTTATGTCGCCGGCGTTCTGCGTCGTCGACTGTTCGACTGGCAAATTGGCCAGTCGCGCCGTCCACCTATTTCTGAGAGAAGGGCTGCGGAGATCCCTGTGCAGTGGGTTGCCGCTTTGAAGCGTGGCTTCTTCGGCCGCCCGATGGCTCAGCGAAATAACTCGGCCAACCTCAGTTTTTTATGTATCTGAGGAGGCCGCTCCGAGCACTGTAACGCATGCCTGTTGACACGTCGATGGCGAGGGCACGTTATGGGGACTTTGTGGCGGAACGGCTGGCCGCCGCCCGCCGGTCCGAATGGCGTGTCAGTAGCCGAGGGGCGTGGACATACGCGACACCGGACGTCCAGCAACGAGACCAAGGCTGGAAGCTCCACCTCTCAGCTACCCTCGCCAGTGCTCACGAAGTGCTCAGCCGGACTGTCCCCCTCTTAATCGAAGCCGACGCGCCGTTCAAAGTGGCGTCGACGGCCGTCGAATTGGCCACCCTTAACAGCAACCACTGCCCGCGGCCCTCTTCGGGCAAGTTCATCACCGTTTATCCTAAGGACGACGACCAGGCCGTCGCCTTGATGGCATCGCTCGACCGGGCCACCACCGGTTTACCGGGACCGGCCATACTGTCCGACCGTCCGTACCGGCGGGGCGGCCTCGTCCACTACCGCTACGGGGCTTTCCGGGGCCGCGCCTATGTATCCAACGACGGCGACTTGGTCCCTGCCATTATCGGCCCGGACGGCGATTTGGTCGAGGACCGGCGGGCCGCTCATTTTGCTCCGCCCGACTGGGCACGGCCGCCGTTGCCCGGTCCTCTCGACCAGGGGCGCGAAAAGCCGGCCGAAGTCCTCCTCGATAACCGCTTCGTCGTACGCGAGGCCCTCCGGTACGCCAACAAAGGCGGGGTGTTCCGGGCCACCGACGGCCAAAAAGGCACGGACGTAATCGTCAAACAGGCTCGAGCGCACGTGGGCGGCGATGAGCGCGGCCTCGACGCTCGGCACTTGTTGGCCAACGAGGCGCGCGTGCTCGAGTTGTTGCAACCAACGGGAATTACCCCGCGGCTGGTGGCCTTTTTCCAGCAGGGCGGCGACAGTTTTCTGGCCGAGGAGGCATTGCCGGGCAAGACGATGCGGGCCTGGAACACCGCCACGTGGACGGACGAGGTCCCGGCGGCCAAAGAGATAGCCGCCATCGCTCGGAAAGTGGCCAGCGTGCTGAGCGTTGTCCACCAACACGAGGTCGCCGTCCGGGATCTGACCCCGAACAACCTGATCGTCCAGCCGGACGGCGAGCTCAGGCTGATCGACCTCGAACTGGCCGTACCACTGAGCGGCGTGGACGAGTACCACTCGCACAGTGACCCCGGGCTCCGCAGTTTGACCCCCGCTTATGGAAGTCCCGAGCAAGCGAGCGGATTGCCGCCCAGCCTGGGCGACGACAGTTTCGCCCTCGGCGCCATTTTGTGTTTTCTTTTCACCGGCGAGGACCCCTTCATAGACCCGGACAGCCCGGTAGCCCGGGCCCCACAACCCATTGCCGCCTGGCTGCGGTCGCAGCCGCGGGCCGAACTGGTGCCCCCCGGCGTCCGGCACGTGGTCCTGGCGCTGACGGACCCGACCCCGAGCCGGCGCCTCTCTGCAACGGCGGCCGGCATGGCCTTGAAAAAGCTCGAGGAACGAGGCCACTTCGGGCCACGGCCCTCTCGCCGCCAGCTGGAAGAGGCCACCGTCTTCGACCTTCGGCCGCTTCCCGAGCTGACCTGCGACCGCGCCATCAAGGACGCCTTGGCCGGCATCCGGTTGTCGGCCCGGCCCGAGAACGACCGCTTTTGGTCGGCAACGGAGTTCGGGATGACGACCGACCCCCGCAACGTCCAGCACGGCGCAGCGGGCGTGATCGGCGCGCTCGTGCAATCCTGGCGCTGCACCGGGGACGAGGGCGTTTTGGAGTTGGTCGGTGACGCCGCGGCATGGATGGTGGCCCGGGTCAACTCGTTACCTTTCGCACCGGTAGGGATACATTTCGGTGCGGCCGGGCCGGCGTGGGCCCTGTGCGATGCGGGCCGCGCTCTAGGCGACGACCAAATGGTGGAAATAGCTACAGAAATGGCGCTTCGGCTGTCGCCGGAGTGGCCCAGCCCCGATGTAACCCATGGCCGGGCCGGGCTCGGCCTGACGCTGCTGCACCTTCACCGAGCCACGGGTGACAGCCGGTTACTGAGGGCCGCCCGTCAGTGTGCCGACTCGTTATTGGGAGACGTCGAGCGCAATTCGACCGGCTCAGTTGTGTGGCGGGCCCCGGCGGGGTTCCGGTCCAGTTTCGCAGGGCGGGCCTTCTACGGTTTTGCCCACGGTACCGCTGGTATTGCCACCTTCCTGCTCGCCATGGCGACGGTTACCGCCCGGGATGATTATCGCGACCTGGTGTCCGCCGCAGCCACTTCTCTCGTGGGCTCCGGCACCCGCCGGGACGAGCTGATCGGCTGGGCAGACGGGCCCGGGCGGCCGGACGGCTTCCTCCCGTATTGGTGCAACGGAGCATCGGGCATTGGGTCGTTCCTGCTCAGATGGTGGAAGGTAAGCGGCGACGAATCCCTGCCCGCTGTCATCGAGGGCGCCGCTCGCACAGTGATGGCCACGAAGTGGCGGTCCGGGGTGGCGTACTGTCATGGCCTGGCCGGCAACGCCGACTTCCTCCTCGATGCCGCCGAGGTTCTTGAGGACGCCCGCTACCGGCTGTGGGCCGCGGATCTGGCTTCAGTCCTGTACGACCGCAGGGTGGTCCAGGACGGCCTGTGTACCTTCGGTGACCAGACCGGAGCTCGCACCCCTGATTTCAATGTGGGCCTATCGGGCGTGTTGTCGTTCTTCCTCCGGCTCCGGCACGGAGGACCTCGGCTGTGGATGGAGGACCGTGACGCGGCCTCTTGATAGCCACTCCTCGTTAGGGCAAGCGACCCGCGTCTCTTGGCGGTTCAGCGCGGACGGCCAGTCTGCGGTTTGCACGGTCGTGCCCTTGACCGGGAGCCCGGTACTGGAAATTTCGGAGTTAGGCCCGACGGGCCCCCTCGCCCGTACCACCCTGGCTGTCCCCTCGCTCGGGCTTCACAGTCAGCTACTGCCAATCTCGCAAGGGCGCGTCTTGATCTGTCATCACCACGACGGCGGCCAGCAAATTGATCTAGTCGCCTCAGGCGAGGGCGCCCCGTCCGTCCGCCGTCTCGTGACGGCCCAGTTGGCCGGCCTTCGTCTGGTCCCGTTGCCGGCCGGCCCGGGCCCCACCTTGGCCGTAGCCGTAAGCCACAGCGCCGATGGTCGATCGACCATTTGGGAACTTCGCGAGGACGGCGCGCTTATCCCATTGGCAATTACGCCAGGGATTTTCACCGGCGGCACTTGGCTGGACCGCCAGGGACGTTGCCTCGGGGGCGAGCTGAGCGTGGACGGCCACCCTTGCAACGGGGTTTCCGTCGACCTCCCCACCGGGTCCTGCGAAGTGGTCCTGTCGCTGTCCGCGGCCAGCAACGACCGGCTCGCAGCCTTCAACCCTGCCACCGGAGTGCTTGTGGTTAGCACCGACTTGACCGGAGAGATCCGGCTAGGTGTGGGCCGCCCCGATGACGGGCCGGTAGGTTTCCCCACGTCGCTGCACCGCGCCGGCAACGAGGCCCGTCTCATTGCCCTGGACGCGAAGGGCAACGGCCTGCTCGTCGCCCACGAAATAGGCGCCGTCTCGCAGCTTTCGGTCTACGACTGGACGTCCTCACTGAGCACAGATGTGCAGGCCCCGCCTGGAGTCGCGGTTGGTGGCGGCGTGTTGGACCGGTCTCGCGCCCACCTCGTGTACAGCACCCCCTCGCGACCGGCCGCCCTCGCCGCCCTGCGACGGTCTGGCCCGCGTTGGTCGATGGCCAACGCGGGCACCAACCCGTCCGGAGAGCCTGAGCAAATATTCGCCCGCACCGTCACGTTTTCGGGCGCCGTCGGCCCGGTCGAGACCGTTACCTACGGCCAGCCTTATCAGGCCGACCAGGTCGTCATCGCGCTGCACGGCGGGCCGCTCAACGCATGGCGGCTCGGCTTCAACCCTGTCTTGCACGCCCTGGCCGCCAACGGGATAGCCGTCGTCGCTCCGAACCAGCGCGGCAGCACCCAGTACGGCGTCGCCCACGCCCTGGCTATCCGCCACGCCTGGGGAGGCCCGGATCTGGACGACATCCTGGCCATTGCCCGCGCCGTGCGCTCCGACCGAGCCAGCTCGGCCGCCCGCCCGATCGTGTTCGGCAGCAGCTATGGGGCATTTTTGGCCTTGCTCGCCGCCGCCATAGAACCGGGCTTGTGGGGCGGTTGTGTGGCGCAGGCGCCGTTCCTTTCTGGCCCGCGCCTCTACGCGGAGGCGGGTGAGCCCACCCGGAGGTTGATCGAGCGGCTTGGCGGCCTGAGCGTCCCGGTGGTTGACGGCGAGGCCCGCGACGTGTTCGAGCGCTGCGGAGAAATTGAGGCGCCCGTCCTGCTCATTCACGGGACAGAGGACGATGTGGTCCCCGTCAGCCAGTCACGCCTGCTTCATCGGCGCCTGGTGGCCTTGCGCCATCCGAACACGGAGTTCCTGGAGCTCCCGGGAGGCCATGACCCGACCACCGGCTGCCAGCGAGAGATCGTCATCGAACGGGTGGTCCGCTTTTGCCAGCAGGCAGATATTCACGCCCGAACAGATCCCAATCCGCCCTACCAACTGTTGGAAAGGAGGTGAACTAACCGTGATCACCACTGACATTGCTGACCTGCAGAGCCTGCCGGAGACGCAAGCCGTCAGCCTCGACGAACTCACCGAGGCGGGGCTTCTGGAATGCGCCTTCACCTGTCTCTTTACCTGTGGCCGTACCTGCTCGATCACCGACATTCTGGTCTGATCAGCCGAGCGACCAAGCAACTCCGGACGGTGTGGACCATACCCGGCTCACACCGTCCGGCACCCTTTTTGTCCCCGTCCTCCGACTTACACCCACGCGACCAAATTCCGGGCCGAGCGGAGCAGGTACACCAGATACTACTCGACCTGGACCGCACCCCGTTCATTCGTAAGCGACTTCATCAGTGATCGCTTTTCATCCGTGAGGAGTCTTAGATGGCCACCACTGCCCTTGATGGGAGGGTCAGGCCCATAGCTGGCGTCCTTTGGGCTGCGCCCGGGCGCAGCGCGGTCATATTTTTAGCTACGGTAAGCACCGGTGCTGCCGCGTTGCTCCAGCCCGCCGCCATCGGAGACGCTGTCGACGCTATTTCGCGCGGCCACTCGGCTCGCCCCTCGCTGACCTGGTTGGCGGTCGTAGTGGCTGTTGGCGCCGTCTCAGCGGCCATTGGGACATTTGCCACCGGCACGTACACGGCCAAATCGCTCCTGTCCTTTCGGGCGCGCTTTATTGCTCACGTCATCAGGTTGGGCCCGTCGGCTGGTTCATTGTTCCCTGCCGGCGACCTCACCTCCCGCTTGACGTTGGACACGACCACTCCCTCGACGATCCTGCCCACAGCAATAGCCGTGGCCGTGTCTGTAGCTACATCGATCGGCGCACTGGTGGCCCTTTCGCTCATTGACTGGCGCCTGACCGTGACATTCCTCGTGGCCGTCCCTGTAGTTGTCGTGGTCGTACGCCGCTTCGTGGTCGACGCCGGCGGCCTGACCACCCGTTACCGGAAGCTGCAGTCCGAGATCGCCATCAGGCTGCTCGATGCTCACGGCGGGATCAGGACCATTCAAGTCAGTGGCACCCAAGCGCGGGAAGTGGCCCGAGTCACAGCTCCTTTGCCCGAGCTCACGAAAGTCGGCCGCGGCCTCTGGTCGAGCCAACGCCGGGTGAGCTGGCAGACGGCTTTGTTGCTATCGACGGCCGAGATATTGGTGCTGGCCGTGGCCGGGCTCGGCGTCTCAAGCGGACGGCTGGAACCAGGCCAGCTCTTAGCTGCGGCCGGCTATGTCGCCCTGGCTATGGCCGGGTTCGACAGTCTCGACGCCCTCACCGGAGTGGTGCAGGCGCGAGTGGGCTTGACGCGGGTGGGCGAAGTGTTGGCGGTCCAGAGGCCGGGCTCTGGAGGGGCGGCCGAAGCAACCTTGCCGCCTGACGGGAACGGTGAGATCTGCCTTGACCACGTCACAGTCCGCCGGGACAGTCACACCCTCCTCGAGGACGTCACGGTGATAGTGCCAGCTGGCGCCCACGTGGCCATCGTCGGTCACTCCGGGGCCGGGAAATCGACACTCGCCGGCTTGCTCGGTGGGCTCGTCGAAGCGGACGAGGGGCAGGTACTGATCGACGCGACGCCCGTCCGGTCGCTGGCCCCCGACGAGCTTCATGAGGCGGTGGCGTACGCCTTCGACCGTCCCGCCCGCTTGGGCGCCACGGTCGCCGAGCTCATCGCCCTTGGGAAACCGGCCCAAGACGCAACGAATGAGATCGGGCGGGCCCGCACCACCGCAGCGGCCCGAGCGGCTCACGCTGACGAGTTCATTAGACGGCTCCCAGGTGGGTACGACACACCCCTGGAACTAGCCCCCCTCTCGGGGGGTGAACTGCAGCGGCTCGGGATCGCGCAGGCCCTGGCTCGCCCGGCTCGGGTACTGGTTTTTGACGACGCGACCAGCAGCCTCGATATGGCTACCGAGCTCGAGGTGATAACCGCTGTCGAAGAAGCCAGCAAAGGCCGGACCCGCCTGACCGTTACACAACGGGTCACCACGGCGGCACGGGCTGACCTTGTGCTCTGGCTGGAAGCGGGTCGCGTCCGGGGTTACGGCCGTCACGAGGACCTGTGCCGCGACCCTGAGTACCTGGCCACCATTACCCCCGTTTTGACTGAGGAGGCTGTTCGCGCGTGAGCACTGTTACTGGATGGGGCCTTCTCCGCCGGAACTTGGCCCTGAACAAGCGAGCGCTGGCCCTCGTGCTCTTCTGGTCGGCTGTGGGCAGCCTGCCCGCCTTACTGTCTGGCCTGCTCGTGGCGGCCGCTCTAAACCACGGTTTTCTTGTCGGGCGGGCGGCAGTGGGGCTGGCTTACCTGGGTGCCCTGGTCCCGCTGTTCGGCCTGGCTGCTTTCGCGACCTGCCGGCTTTACCCGTGGTGTGCCGACGTCGTTGAAGGCGTGCGCAACAACCTGGTGACAACGGTGGCCGCCGGCGCCATGGGGCCAGAAGTGACGTTGAGTGCGTCGGGCGGGCGGAGCGTGGCTCGGGCCGTCGAACAAGTCGAAGTGGTCCGCAACCTTCTGGCCGCTCTGGCCCGCAGCCTCAGGCAGTTGGTCATGCCCATCGTCGCCGCTGTAATTGGGCTCGCAGTGCTTTCGCCGATCGTGGCGGCCACCGTCGCCCCCCTCGTCCTCCTGTCTATCGCGCTCTATGCCCGGGTCGTGCGCCGGGTCGCCATCCGCCAACGAACCGTCGCCATTGCCGATGAGCAACTGGCCGAACAAGCCGCAGCCGTGTTCGCGGGCATGAGGGACGTGACCGCAAACGGCGCCGGAGATTGGGCTGCGTCCCGTCTGGTTTCAGCGGCGGAGTCATCCGCGGCGGCGTCTTCTGCACTGGCCGGGGCGAACACGGCCCGGGCCCTGGTGGTGGCGCTCGGCGGGCAATTGCCGCTGCTGGTAGTCGTCGGGATGGCGGCCCTTCTCGTGCCGTCGGGTCGGCTCAGTGTCGGCGCCGCGGTGGGCGCGGTCACGTATATAACGACGGCGCTGGCGCCGGCGTTGCGGGGGCTGGTCCATAGTGGGGGCGGTTGGCTCGTACAGCTCGGCGTCCTCACCGGCCGCATCGCGGAGACTGCAGCAGAGGTACAGCCGGCGGAGCCACCCCCTCCAGCGGCGCCGACGAGAGGGCCGGGGCATATCTCCGCACCGGCTCTGGAAACCCAGGGCCTACGGTTCCGCTACGGAGCCGCGGCCGCAGACGTCGTACGGGACCTCGACCTCGTGGTCCGGGGCGGCGATCATCTCGCTATCGTCGGCCCGAGTGGGGGCGGCAAGTCGACGTTGGCGCTATTGCTGGTGGCGGCGTTGGCTCCGTCAGAGGGAGGTGTCACTCTCGACGGCCGGCCCCTCGAGGAATGGGCACCGGCGGAGCTCCGGCGCGCCATTGCCGTCATCCCCCAACAGGCGTACGTTTTTGCCGGCACTGTTCACGAAAACCTGACCTACCTCAACCCTTCGGCCGGGCCGGAGGAGGTCGAGCGGGCGATCGCGGCCTTCGGGCTGGCTGGCATTGTGCAGCGGCTCGGCGGGCTCGAAGCTACGTTGCCGGCCGGCGGACAGCCCCTGTCTGCGGGGGAGCGTCAATCGGTCGCCTTGGCCCGGGCCTGGCTTTCGCCTGCCTCTATCGTCGTGCTCGACGAGGCGACATGCCATCTGGACAGCGGCAAAGAGGCACGAGCAGAGGCGGCTTTCCGGGCGCGAGGAGGGACCCTGATAGTGATCGCCCACAGGTTCGGGTCGGCTCTTCGCGCCCGGCGGGTCGTTGTCGCTGACGGTCCCTGCTGGGCGGTAGGGACTCACGCCGAGTTGGTGACGACCAGCGCTCGCTACCGCCAGCTCTACGGGCTCTCCCTCGACAAGGCCCGGGCCGCGTCGACAGAACCGGAGCCGGCACCCGCGCTAACCTGACCCCGCCTTCAGTTTTCGAACGTGACTATGCCGTGGCCGTCGAGCACGGTTACCCGGGTCGTGGCGTACCCGTCCTCGTATGAAAACGGTCGTTCTTGGCCTCCAGGTTGGAGCATGACGCGATCCGGGGCGTTCGCCAGCCGGACGGAAACCTCGACGTCGACAAGGGGGAAGGGGTCGTATACGAGGTCCAGATCTGGCGCCAGACGAGCGGGCACAAAGCTCAACAAATGGACGGCAGTAGCGTGGCCTGACCCGATGACCGCCGTCTCGAGGTGGACAGGGCCGCCCGCCCTCAGTACCGGTCTCGGCAGCAGACGATTGAGGCATTCGCCGACGAGTTGTCGGTACTGGTCATTGCCCTCCTGGGCCACAGCTTGGAAAAGTGGTACTGCGAAAACGACCACCCTCCCGTTCTGAGCCACCGCCGGGTTCCCGGAAGGCTTCTCTGGCGGCGTGTACGAGTGCCCGCTGAAATGGTCGTAGGTGCGCTCGAAATACGGGTAGACGAGTTCGGTCACCGTCTCGCATGGCCCCAGTGCCTCGATCAACCAGCTCTGCCCGTGGACCCTCACGTCGCGAGGTACGGGTGGGGTAAGCCAGTCTGAGGCGGACAGTCGGACGAACGTGGTGGTGTAGGGGGCCATCCCCACGGTTTCCCAGCCGAACGACCGCATGAGATCTCGGCCCTCTTCACTGGCGCCCGCCGCCGCGGCCGAAAGGACCACCGCGCCGCCCTGGTCCCGGTAGCGTTGCAGACGTCCGGCCAGCGACCCGTTAATAGGGGTTGTGTCGGGTACGACCACCACGCTGTACCCGTCGAGAGCGGCATCCCCGCTTACGACGTCGAACTGGTGCCGCAACTGCTGCAAAACTCGCACGGCGCCAATCACATCGGGGCCGGGCGAATCACCGAGGCTGACGTCGACGATCAGCGCGACCTCGGCTCGCGCTTGGCCCTCGCTTACATACTGCTCACACGCCTCGAGGTAACGATAAACGGAGCCAATCAGTTGGTACACGGCTGGGTTGGGTGCCGCCTCGGGCGGTAGTAAGTCGCCCACGCTCACGCTCAGACCGTGCATGAAGATCTGGCAACACTCGTAGCGCAAGGCCGGCTCCGGCTTGAGCGACGCCATGTCGCCCCAATCGCGGTGAAAGCGGCCCGTCATGCCAAGAACGGGGAGACCCAGAGTCCTGACCAACCGGCCCACATAGGGCAGGTAGCTGTACCCCCAGCCACCCGTCGGCAGTGACTCGACCTCGATGTGGCGCAGGAACTTGGCTTCGGTGGTCAGCCCGGCCTTGGGCCTGCTGTTGAACCAGACCGCCATCGGTGAGCCCGGCCGGAGTGCGGGCTCGATCATCGACGAATAGCGCTCCATATAACGATGCGCAACGGAGCGGGCGTAGCGAGCCCGGTCACCGGGGTCGCGGGGGTCCAGACCTTCGCGTTTCATGCCGCCGATGGCCCAGTGCGATGCGCTCGGCTGGTCCCAGCACATGTCGAGGAAAACTCCGTCGACCGGCCCGTACCGTTCGAGCACCTCCTCGATCTGGCCCGTCACGTATTCCTGGTAAGGGCTCGACATATCCAGGATTTGCCAGCCTGCATGATAGGCGTCGATAAGTGGCCGTCGGACCTGGACCAGTTGGGGGGTGAGCGCCACCCAGTCCTGGTGCAGGTCGGCCGCGTACTCGTCGCACTGGACACTTATATAGATAGGTGCCCTGATCCCAACGCTGTGCAGGGCTTCGATCTGCAGGCCCAGCAGATCGACCCCGGCGGCCAAACCGGGATGGCGCTCGGGCCGGTCGGTGTCAAAATAAAGCCGGCCATGATGGCATTTAGCGAACACCGTAACGCTATCGACGTGTGCGTCTTTGAACGTGCGGGCAAACAGATCGGGATCGAAGCTCTCGCCGACCTCGGGGATTTGGGGGCCAGTATGAAAATCGAGGTGGACAGCCCGCCGCGGGAACGGGTCGGTACCAAAACCTTGAGCTACCACGGCATCCTCCTGGGCCTAGTCGGCATCTTCCCAGTTGACAACGCTCCCGATGACACCCTCGCCTTTGTGATGGAATATGTCCTCGTAAAACTCTGGCATTTCGCGGTACGAAAGGCGCTGCGTAATCACTCCGCCCCAGGGCATGGCACCAGACGCGATGGCCTGCAAAGAGGCCCGGCGGTACGGCCGGTACCCGTCGTCACAGGGGAACACCATCCTGAGCCGCCTCTGGTGCGCTTGAAGGAACTCAAAGGAAACGGGGCCGTCGCCGTAGTTGCCCTGCCAAACAAAGCACCCGAACGGTTTGCACATCCGTATGCCGGCATCTATACACTCCGACCGGCCGGTTGACTCGAAGACGAAATCGGCCCCTTCGCCGTCGGTGAGGCCGAGCACATCCGCAACCCGATCGGCGGCCCCCTCGTCCTCGGTCGAAAACGTCTGCGTAGCACCAAAGTCCGCGGCCAGTGCCCTGCACTCAGCTCTCGGGTCTACGCCGAGGACCACCGCCCCTCGGCGCACCGCCGCGCTCACTACCCCCAGGCCGATCATGCCCAGGCCGATCACCACCACGCTGGCCCCGACGCCAACGCCGGCCATGTCCACGCCATAGAGCCCGACCGAGGGCATGACGAAGAGGCTCGCCGTATCTGCGGGGACGCCAGCAGGCAGAACCTCGGCCCCATGGTCGCCGGAGGGGTCCAACACGGCTACCGAAGAATGCGTACCCGATCGACAATTGAGCGAGATATCCGTGCCTTTGAGCCGAAGACCCCGGTTGCGCCGGTAGTAGACCTCGTCACCCACCGAGAAGCCGCTCACATCGTCTCCCACCGAAGACACCACGCCAGTAGCCATGTAACCGGTGACGATCGGGAAGCTGCCCCAGTCGAGTTTGCCGTTGAGGACGGCAAACTCGGTCCCGATGCTGACTCCCGACCACTGCGTCACAACGGCGATGTCGCTTCTGGCCAACGGATCCGTGACCACGTCCGCCAGCCGGAACACACCACCCGCCTCGGCCACCAGCGCCTTGCCGACCAAGCCCTCACCAGATGCCACGTGGCTTTCCTCCTGACCTTTTACCGGGGTGACGTTGTGTTCCTTCTTACTCGCTTCTAATCGAACCTCACTAGTGCCTTCACGACCAGGCCTTGGTCGATGTCATCGAAAGCCTCCCCTATACGCTCCAACGGGTAGGTCCCGGATACCAGCTTTTCGCGAGGCACCATCCCCGATTCGAGCATTCGTAAGACGCTTTTCATTACCGCTCCCTCACGGGGCCGAGCTATAACAAGCGACGCGTCCCGAGGAGAACCCATGACGTCGAGGGGGACAGGTGCCTCGGGCGCGCTGTAAATGATTAGACGCCCACCTGGGCGCGGCCACCGGTACGAACTGGCTATCCCGGCTTCACTGCCAGATGCCTCGAACACTACGTCTGCCCCACCCAGGTCGCGAAACAGCGAACCCGCTTCCTCCCCGGCCATGGCAATGTCCGTGGCTCCCAGTTCGACGGCGAGGCGGGTGCGTTCTGGCCGCCGGCCCACGCACACCACGCGTTCGGCCCCCAAAAGGCGGGCATAAAAGACGAACGACAGCCCGGCGATACCCGTGCCGCTGACCCCGACCACATTCCCCACCATCCCGCCCGCAGCCGCGGCGACGCTCCAGGTCTCGGCCAGACTGATCGACAATGCGATGTCCTCGGGCGAATGCGCCGGGTCGAAGGCCACGTGAGCAAAATTGTCGGTTTGAGGCGCACCGGGGTGGTCCTCTTGCCAAGCCCGCCAATCACGGACGACGCCGCGCTCCGCAAACCCACCCCAGTACATCTTGACCGGGGGCTGGCCCCAACCGTAGGCGCTGCAACGGGTGACCAATTGACCAGCTTGCAAATAACGGACGCGGTCGCCTACGGCGGTGACCCGGCCGACGCTCTCGTGGCCGAGGATGCTCGGGTACTGGACGCCGGGGGCGAAGGTGCCCTGCCGCAACATGCGGTCGGTGCTGTTGCAAATCCCGCACGCGACCATCTCCACTTCGGCCTCGTACTCGTCAGCGACAGGCTCTTCGGCCTCGGTGACGACCGCGGAACCCGGTGCGTGCATCAGCAGTACTTTCACTTAGGCGAGTACCTTAGACGCTCCCCGCGACGAGGACGGGAGTAGTCGGGGCGACCGTCCCACCCAGTGGTTCCGCGCTTATTGCCAGTTCCCGCACCCGAGGGTCGACGCGAAAAGCCGCCGGCGCCGGCACTTGACCAAGAAGACCCAGCGATACCGGAGCGGCGCCCTGGCGGGAGAGACCCCAGAGCTGGTACGTCTGGCTCGCGCGCAGACCCGGCAGGGTCGAGGTGACGACATAGCCCTGCCCTGTCTTTGTAATGACGACATCGGCGGTGGCCGAGCCAGATGGCGACGTCAGCTCCAACGTCCGGCTGCTCGGCTCGAGGGCGGCGGCACTGGCCGCCTGGGCGATACCGGACCTGGAAACAGCTGCCTGCAGCTGTCCGATCCGCCCATTTAGATGAGCCACCTCCCACCCGAGGACGACCAGGGCGATGGCCGCGACTGCGGCCGCTGCCCTCAGCGCCCATGTCGAGCGGGCAGGACGGCGAGGGGGCGTCGAGCGCACCAGGCGGAGCGGTTCCGGGGCGGAGCCCAGCTCACCCGCAATGCGGTCCCATATCTCCGGCGGAGGCACAGTAGCGGGCGGCGCCAACCCGGCCGCCACTTTGCAATAGTCGCTCAGCTCCTCCTGACAAATGGGGCAGTCGGCAAGGTGCGCCGACAGGGCCATTGCCTCGTCCGATGGCACGGCGTCAAGGGCGAAAGCGGCGAGCAGCTCTCGGGCTTCGTCGTGGTTCACCGCACGTCCTCCTCGTCGCCCTCGCCCCACGCCACGAGCTCACGTTGCATGCGGCGCAGGCCCGAGCGGATCCGGCTCTTCACGGTCCCCTCGGGTTGCTCGAGCAAGCGCGCTACCTCCCGGTACGTGTGGCCGCCGAAGTAAGCGAGCTCGATGGCTTGGCGCTCGTTGGGCTCGAGAGCAGAAAAGGCACCTCTCACTTGTTCTGCCATTGCCAGCTCGCTGACGCGTTCTTCGACGTTGGGAGCGGGCTGTGGTGAAAGACGCGCTTCGCGCTCCTGGCGCTGCCGGCGAGCCACGTCCTGACGCAACCGGTCAACGGCGCGTCGGTGCGTCTGGACGAGGAGGTAAGAGCGCAGCGCGCCGCGGCTGGGGTCGAAACGCTCGGGCTGCTCCCAGAGACGCAGGAACACGTCCTGCGTGACCTCCTCGGCTTGCGCCGGGTCTTGCGTTACCCGCCGGGCAAGCGCATAAACACTGCCGCCATGGCGGCGGTACGCCTCGGCCAGGGCTGGTTCCTGCCAACGCGCGATGGCAACCACCAGCACCGTGTCGTTGACGCTTTGCCAGTCAAGCTCCATGACTGCTGCGGTTCTGCCCGTTCGGCCTCGGCGGATGACAGAGGATACCGGGCCCAGCCTTCAAGCCCCAGGGTGGGCCGGGGCGAGGCCGGGCCCGGCTGTCAGGCGGGCCAGTGGGCCGAAGTAACCCTGCCGCCTTCAACTCTGAAGGCGAGGACCTCCGTCACGGGCCGGCCCTTCAGGCGCGTTTCATACTCACCCTCCCAGAGGGGGCCGAACACGGCCACCCAGCAGGAGCGACCGGCGACCCGGCGTTCCAGCACACCGACGTGAACCCCCTCCCAGGCCGACCCCGCGGAACGGATCTCGATCTCCGCCCCAGACAGTTCACGACCGGTGAAAACTATGGCCGCTCCTCGGCTCCCTCCGATGTCGAGCAGGACGCTGCCTGGACCGGAGGGGGCGACGGTCGTTTCACTCACGTTACGATCCCGGGTTGGTGAGGAAAGCGTTCGGCGTGACGAGCGGCGTCCACATCCCGGACCACGGGGTACCCAGGTAGGGGAAGGTCGAGAGGAAATCGACTGAGCCCCTGGCCGTGGTGTCGGTGGCCGAACTGGTCAACCCAAACGAGACGTTGGTACCGGGCTTGGCGGCGGCGTCGGGCGTGAACTGCTTGTCCACCAGGCCGAGGGTGGCCCCGGCCACAGCGATGAGCTCGATCGTGGCCACATCGTCGAAGACGCGCCGGCCGTTAGGGAACCCGGCCACATCGCCGCCCAGGACCCCGAGATTGGACGGCGTAGCGTTGTTGGCGGGCACCGCGACATTGAGCCGGAGTTCGTCCGCGTCCACGCCTGTACCGGAGTACGTCGGGGCGCTCGGCAGCACCGACGAAGGTATGCCCGTGAGCAACACGGCCACTAAATCGACGCGATCGGGGCCATTTGCATTAGTGGCGTAAGAGCCCTTTACCGTGTTGTACCGGGCCAAATTGGGGAACACCCCCGGGTACAGGACGGGGATCAGCTGGGCCAGCAGCGGGTTGGTGTAGTTGGACAGGAACTTCTTGTCCCCGAAAGGAAGTTGTGTGTTCCAGTAGTCCTTCTCGCCGATACCGATGAGCAGTTCGTTGATGAGCGGGTTGCCGAGCCGCGATACCTGAGCCCAGGGGCCGCTGTGCATGGCATTGCCCTCGTCGTCCCTGATTACGACCTTCTGGCGGTAGGCCGCCGTCCAGACGCCGATGACCGCCGCCGGGTCGGTGGCACTGGCCGGCGTGCTCTGGTCCCGCGTGAGCTGGCCTACCGGCACTTGGAGGGCGAGGGAGTGTACGTTCGAACTCGCCAACGAATTGACTCCCGGCATCGCCTTCATCAACCCGGTCGCGCTCAAGCCGAACATGGCGTGCGCTTCTTCGAACGGGCGCAGGTCGCCCAGATCGAACACCGCGCCGAGGTCGACGTAAAACCCGTCCGCTCGTTGGCCGGCAAACGTCTTTGCCGTATACCCGCCGGCGGCGGCCTCGACCACCGCGGCAGACGCCAGTGCGCCGTAATTGGGCGTCGAGAGCGGGCCTATATTGCATGGCGGTACGGGCAAACCCGCCCCCAGCACCACTCGCCCGACTTCCTGAGGCCAGCGGTTGGCGTAGTCGACCCTGGTAAGTGTGTAGCTCTGACGACGGTTCCAGTTGGCCGCGCCCGAGCCGCTCAAGGCCGTAATCGGCCCGTCGTTGTAGAGGAAAGAGGACGGGATTTGGTTAACGGTCTCGAAAACGAACTCGAAGACGATGTCAGGGCGGCCATCGCCATTGTTATCGATATTTACCGTGTACAGGACATCGTCTGAGAACTCGAAGAAATTAGGCCCGCCGTCAGGGGGTTCGAGCGGGATGTAGTTGGCGATGATCGTGACGGTCCCCGGCTCGTCCGGGCTTATGAAGGCGTAAAGGTCAGTCGAATCGGCGGTGGGGTCCTTGGAAATCTGAGGGGCTTCGCGATGGGAGGACATTTGTTCACCTCATTTTGTGGGTTGGAGCTGGGTTCTTTGGCCGTGAGGGCGGCCGGGCACCTGCTAGGTCGAGGCTTCAGGTCCGCGGTACTGCGAGACGGGCGATGGCCTGAGCCAGGCCCGGGTTGTGAGCGACCACCTGGGCCGTCCCCTGGTAAAAGTTGATCTCGCCGGTGCCCACGTCGACGACGTGGGCCACTATGGGCTGGCTTACGGCCGGCCCGACTTCGGCGCTGGCGCCGACGGCCGGTGCGGCCCCGCCCTCGACATCTGGTGCGTCGGCCTCCGCAGTCGTCAGGATGCTGCCGACCCCGGGCACGGAGCCGATGACAGCGGCCGCTCCTGCCGCTAGCGAACTCCTGACCAAAAACGCCCGCCGGGTCAGACCCGACCGCGCCGGCCGGCGCTCATTTTCCGCTGGCTCTGGTTGAGCCTCGCCGGAGGGGGGGGCCGCACTTGCCGGTTCTTTGCCGCGCGGGAACAAAGCTGATGCCATAAGTGCCCTTTCTTCGGACCGGGAGCAACCACTCGCGCCTCCGGCTCTGCTCGCCGGGACGGCGATCGCGATCGCTACCACCTAGCTTGGCGCTGTGCTTCAACACCCTCTTCGTAGCTGCCGGTCGTCCCGGATGACGGGGCGGCAAAAGTTTCTCCTCCGGCTGTGAGGCCCGCCCGTAAGGCGCCCGTCGCCGGCGAGATCGTCCCGTCTTGGTGGTCGCCGGGCCTATGGTCGTCGCTTCCCGTAACGTAAACCAGGTGCAGTTGAGGACGGCATCGAGATGCCCCGACCTGGGACGGTGATCATGGGCGTCTACCGGCGGCCCAACCAAGCGGCCTTCGTGCTCCTTACACCACCTTCCGCATTAGGTGGGCCACGCCCGCCCGGACCTGTCGGCGGCTCTGCTGCGCAGCGACCTCGAAGGTCCGGCCTGGCCGAGCTTCAAGGGGCTCATGAGGCGAGTACCGCCGCGGTGACCGCGGCCACCGGGGCGAGGTCAGCCAGAACAACTAGCCAAAAGGAAAAAAATGCGCGCGTTGCGGCTGGAGAAAATAGGGTCAGTGAGCGTACAGCCAGTTACCGATCCGGCGCCGGCGCCCGGCGCCCTCGTGATAAAAGTGGCGGTGGCCGGCATATGCGGGAGCGACCGCCACATAATAAGCGGGGAGTACCCTGCCTCCCCTCCAGTAACCCTGGGCCACGAGTTCGAGGGCGTTGTGGTGGGGGCGGGCGCCGGTACCACGATGACCATAGGGACACGCGTGGCTGTCGACCCCAACATCGCCTGCCTCAAGTGCCGCTACTGCCGGATGGGCCTGGTCGCGCATTGCACTGACCTCCACGCCATCGGGGTGGACCGGGACGGCGGGTTGGCCGAACAGGTAAGTGTCCCCGAGCGACAGGCCTACGAATTGCCGGCCGATCTCCCGCCCGGTTATGGGGCCATCTGCGAGCCGTTGGCCTGTTGTTTACGGGCGATGGACCACGCCATGGTCCAACCGGGCGACAAGGTGGCGGTACTTGGTGGCGGCGTCATAGGGCAGCTTTTGGCCCAACTTGCCCGTGTCGCCGGCGCTCGTGTGGTCCTCGTCACCCGCCAGCAACAGCGCCGCGCCTTGGCCGAATCTCTCGGCGCGGCTGCCACCGTCGACCCTTTGACGGCCGACGTGGGCCAGGCCATCAGCGGCCCGCACGGGATGGCGCCTGGCGGCGTTGATGTCGCCTTCGAAGCGGCCGGAGCTGAGGGCACGTTCCACCAGGCCATGGAAGTGGTCCGCAGGGCGGGGAAGGTGGTCGTGGTCGGCGCCGCCCCGAGCTCGCTCGTTCTTCCCATAAAGCCGTTCGACCTCTTCGCCCGCGAGCTGCAGGTTATCGGTTCGTTCCTCAACCCACTTACCCATGGACGGGCGGTGGAAATAGCCGCGTCGGGTTGTCTGGAGCTCGGGCCACTTATCACCAGGACGGTCGATTTAGCGGAAGTCGGAGCGGTATTGGCCCAACCGCCGGCTCCGGGCGAGGTCAAGGTCCAGGTCATACCGGCATGAACCACGGCCGGCCCACTTTGAACGAGGAGTGGACATGATGCGTGCCGTTTTCCTCCCGGGCGGGAGGCAAGTGGAGATTAGAGCCGTGGACGTCCCTGAGCCCGGCCCGGGCGAGGCCTTAATTGAATTGAGAGCGGCCGGGCTGTGCGGCAGTGACCTGCATATGCATTACCGGCCGGCGCCGGAACTGAGGCGCGGCGCGGTGTTCGGCTTGGCCACCGACCCGGACGTCGTCCCGGGGCACGAAGCCGCGGGCATAGTGACAAAGGTCGGCCTCTTCGTGACCGGCTTGAGCGTGGGTGACCGGGTGGCCGTACACCATATTGGCGGCTGTGGAGACTGTGTCGCCTGTCGGCGCGGTTTCGACATGAAATGCCAAAACAAGTGGGGCATATACGGTTTGGACCGCCCCGGCGCGATGGAGGATTACATGGTCGTCCGCAGCCGGGACTGCGTAATCTTGCCGCCCAACATCGATTTCGACGAGGCGGCTTACTATACCTGCGGTGCCGGTACCGGCTACCTGGCCCTCCGCCGGGCGTCTTTCGGTTTGGGCGACAGTGTGGCCGTCGTCGGGCTCGGCCCGGTAGGCATTGCGGCCGCCTATTTCGCCGTCCGGTCAGGCGCCCGAGTGGTTGGCATTGACCCGGCTGCAGCGCGCCGCGCTTTCGCCAGTGAAATAGGCGCTTCTACTGTCTGCGACCCCACCTCTGACGACGTGCTCGACCAGGTCTGGACGGCCACCGGGGGGCGGGGGGCGACCGTCGTGGTCGAGGCTTCGGGCTCCGCCGGAGGCCGGCTGGTAGCTCTGGGTGCCGCCGCCGTTGGCGGACGGGTAGTGTTCGTGGGTTTTGGCGACGCGGATAATTTCGTCGACTTCCAGGCCACGATAATCCAGAAACAACTCGATGTCCTGGGCGCCTGGATGTTCCCCCTTCCCGACTTGCAGGAGATGTTGTACGACGTAAGTCTGAGAGGGATTTCCATAAAGCAGTTGATAACGGCCAACTATGCCATCGAAGACGCGGCGCACGCGTGGCGTGCCTTCGACCAGGGTGGGCCCGGGAAGGCGGTGCTCACCTGGTAGTGCACCACATATCGAGCCCGCTGCGCAGGCCCGGGGGGACGCCCTGCAGCGGCGCCGTGCGACCACGAACACGCCATCTGAGCTCGCGCCTCAGCCGTCAACCGCAGTGCGCAGGCTCTGGAGGACGGCGACCTGCCGTTCGAAGGGATAGTGGGCTTGTATGCCACTCGGGTTCGGGACCACCCACAGTTGGGCCCCGTTGACCCGGTCAGGCTGGCGTCCGATCGTGGCGCCGGGACGCTCAAAACCGGTCCTGTAGGCCTCGAGACCGAGCACCGCGACGGCGTGAGGGCGCCAGCGCCGGACCTTCCGCTTCAGGTTGACCACCCCCCGGCGCAACTGGTCGGCGACCTCGGCCGCCGACCTGGTCGCCGGACGGACGAGGTTGGTCACGCCGATGCCGACGTCGAGGAGCTGTCGTTCTTCATAAGGCGAAAGCACGGTCTCGGTAAACCCGGACGCCGCTAATGCTTTCCAAAAACGGTTGCCCGGACGAGCGAAATGGTGGTGCACGGCGCCCGACCACAGACCCGGGTTTACCCCGCAGAACAGGACCCGCAACGAAGGGCCGATGATATCGGGGATGGTGCTGCCTGCTGCGCCGGCCAGCTCGTCGGGTGTTGGCCGGCGCTCGGCTTCAGGCGGACGGCCAGTCAACAGAGGAGCCAGTCAGCAGAGGAGCCAGTCAGCAGAGGAGCCAGCCAACAGGGGAGCCAGTCATACAGAGGAGTAGCCGCCGTCCACGGGGAGCACCGCGCCGGTCACGAAAGCGGCGGCGCTGGAGGCCAGGAACACCACCGGCCCCACCAAGTCGGACGGCTCGCCCCAGCGCCCGGCGGGCGTGCGCCCGACGATCTGGCGGTCTGCTTCGGGGTCGTTGCGCAACGGGGCCGTCAGGTCCGTCCGGATCCATCCCGGGGCAACGGCGTTTACTCTGACGCGAGGGGCGAAAGAAGCCGCCAGCGATTTCGTCAACTGGACGATGGCCGCCTTGCTGGCCCCGTACGCAGGGGCGTGGGGGGAGGCAAAGAAACTGGTCATTGAGGCCACATTGACGATACAACCATGTGAGGCAGCGAGGAGCGGGCGGGCGGCGACGCAGCAGCGCATGGTGCCGACCAGGTTCACGTCGAGGACGCGTCGGAAAACGTCCATTTCGTACTCGTCACGACGACGGATGACGCCGGCGCAATTGACGAGCACATCGAGCCGCGGCCGCGAGCTGAAAAACCCCTCTATTTCCGAGCCCACGGTCACGTCGAGCTCGGCTACCTCGACCACTCGGGCCACCTCGGGGGGCGTCTCGGTACTGCGCAACCCGGCCGCCGTGACTCGCGCCCCGACCTCGGCCAGGCCTCGGGCGACAGCCGCGCCGATCCCGCTCGTCCCGCCAGTCACCACCACCTGCCGACCGGCAAAAGCATCGGCGCGGAAGTCAATTTCCACGTCTGCAACATAGCCGGCCGCCGTCGCGACTAGAGGCCGATGTCCTCGTCCCAGAGGTCGGGGTGGCGGGAGATGAAAGCGCCGAGCAGCTCCGTACATTCGGGGTCGCTGAGCAGGACAATTTCCACACCGAGGCCGGCCAGCCATTCGTGGCCGCCGGTGAAGTTGGTCGACTCGCCGATCACGACGGCCCCGATACCGAACTGGCGCACGAGCCCGCTGCAATACCAACACGGAGAAAGCGTCGTGGCCATGACGGTCCTGCGGTAATTACGCCGGCGCCCGGCGTTGCGGAAGGCGCTCGTCTCAGCGTGCGTGGAAGCGTCGCCATCCTGGACGCGGCGGTTGTGGCCTCGTCCGAGCAGCTGCCCGGAGCGGTCGAACAGAGCGGCACCTATCGGTATCCCGCCTTCGTCCAGGCCAAGGCGAGCCTCCTGGAGCGCCACGGACAACATGGCCGCGGCCTCGTCTGGCCCTATCGGCTCGGCGGCAAAAGCGGGAGCACCACCGACGCCCGAGCCACCCATGGCCAACGATCGTACTTCGGGTCAGCGGTCGGCTCGGCTAGCCAGGAGCACCCCGGAAATAGAGGGACAGAGCTGGTCTTATCGTGTTAGACCGGGCAGCCACCATGTCGAACGTAAACCTGCGTGACGCCACCGCTTCTGACGCCGGCCCGATCGCCGCTCTGCATGCCGACAACTGGCGCCGGAATTACCGCGGCGCCTACTCCGACGCCTATCTCGACGGCGATGTGGTCGCGGACCGCAGGGCCCTGTGGGCCGACCGGCTGAGCCGCTCCGACGAGGGCTATTACACGATCGTCGCAGACCGCGATGGCGACGTCGTCGGGTTCGCCCATACGTGCCTCGACGCCGACCCCAGGTGGGGAGCGCTGCTGGACAACTTGCACGTCAGCTTCGAGCTGAAGCGACAGGGAGTCGGGAGGGCGCTCATGAGCGAGACGGCGCTCGTCTTGAGCGAGCGCCGGCCATCGACTGGCTTGTACTTATGGGTTTTGCAGCAGAACACGTCCGCCCAGGCTTTCTACTCTGCGATGGGCGGTGTGGCGGTCGAGGAGAAGCTTGGCGGGCCGTTCCCTGGCGGTGGGCGGGCTCCCGTGTTCCGCTACGCGTGGCCTGACCCTTCGGTGCTCCGGCCCGAGAGCCTGGCCTGAACGGCTGGGCTTACGCCTCGGCCCTTCCGCCACGCCCGGATTGTCACCAGCCCCGGTCGACCCACTCCTGGAGATGGGGCGACTCATCCCCTACCGTCGTGTCAGAGCCGTGGCCTGGCATCACTATGGTCTCGGCCGGGAAACGACCAAATATCCTTTCCTCGATCGAAGTGATGATGGTGGGGAAGTCCCCGCCCGGGAACTTTGTGGCCCCGGGCCCACCGGGGAACAACGTGTCGCCGCTGAAAAGGACCGGGGTCCCCGGGACGTGGAAACACATCGACCCGGGAGTGTGCCCCGGGGTAGCGACAGTATGTAGCTGTAACCGCCCCACTTTGAGGACAGCCTCGTCTTCCAGCACGAAATCGTACGAAGGGAGCATGGCCGAGTCAGCGGCGGTTACCCCGACCTCGTAGCCGGCCTCGCGCACTTCGGGGACGGCCTGGATGTGGTCCCAATGGCCGTGGGTCTCGACCACCTTGGTAACGCCGAGCCTCCGGCATAGTTCGAGCAGTTTCTCGTGCTCGTTGGCCGCGTCGATGAGTACAGCTTCGCCGGTCTGCTTGCAGCGCAGCACAAAAACGTTGTTGTCGAGCGGCCCGACCACCAGGCGGTGAATTTCGGCTTGATCGTCCTCGTAATGCATGGCGTGATGCTACAGTCACCCTCACTATTCAGGGCCGTCCGTTCGGCTACCACTGCTGGCGAGGGAAAACGTCAGAGGCTGCCGGGCCGGAGGAGCTCCTCCAACTGCCCCTTCGCACTGTCCAGCTGGTCCATAACAGACCGTATGCCATCCGCCTCCGACGCGTCCTCTTCGTGCGCCGCCCGTTCGGCCCGTCGCAAACACGAGTAAACAGGCTGCAGGAGCCTGTGCGCCTCCTCGAGGTCCGGAATGGCTTCTTTTTTCATTGCGCCTCAGCCTACGCAACCCGGTTGGCGCCCCCGAGCTTGCGTCGCGCCTGGGGGGGCGGAAAGAGTGCTCGCCCCCGACCACGGACCGACAGGCAAAGCGGCTAGGGCCAGTCTTTGGGGCCTCGCTCGACCTCGGGAACTGGTGCAGGCCATTTCGGCGGCCTGGGCCGGTAATCGGCGACGAACCGGAGGAAGTCCTCTGCACTACTCACCCGCCCCACCGAGGCCAGGTACGCCTGGTCCAGGTAACCGGCACCCGCCATGACCTCGAGCTGTTCGAAGAGAGGCCGGTAAAAGTGGTCGCCGTCGAACAATGCCACGGGTTTGGAGTGGAGGCCCAGCTGGCCCCACGTCCACGCTTCGAACAGCTCGTCGAGGGTGCCGGCTCCGCCCGGGAGAGCCACAAAGGCGTCGGCCAGCTCCGCCATGCGGGCCTTGCGCTCGTGCATGGTCGCGACCACTTCGAGCCGACTGAGGCCGGCGTGGCCCACCTCGCGCTCGACAAGGAAACCCGGTATGACGCCGATGACCTCGCCGCCAGCGGCCAAGGCAGCATCCGCAATAACGCCCATCAGGCCGACCCGCCCGCCTCCGTAGACGATCCCCGTCCCGCCGGCAACCAGCTCAGCGGCGAACTTGGCGGCCGCTTTCGCATGGGAGGGGGGGCCGAAAGACGAACCGATGAAAATGGCAACCCGCACAGGGACCCCCGGGACATGGACCGCTCTAATGGTACGAGGCGCAGCCGGCCTCGATGGGCCAGGTCACCGGCCCCGGCATGGGACAATGGGGGCAATGGTGCGCGTTGTCCACGTTCGGACGAAATGAGCAGCCCCAGCCTGGCCAACAGCGAGGACGGCCTCAAGGTGGGCCGACGGCGGCTGGTCATCCCTTCGGCCGAGCTGGAATGGCGGTTCAGCGCCAGCGGAGGGCCTGGCGGACAGCACGCCAACACCGCCAACACCCGGGCTGAGCTCGTCTTCGACGTAGCCGGTTCGGGCGCCCTGACGGCCCGCCAGCGCGCCCTGCTCCTGGAACGCCTGGGCTCGACGCTGAGGGTCGTGGTGAGCGACGAGCGCTCCCAGGCCCGCAACCGCCAGCTCGCCCTGGAACGGATGGCTGAGCGCCTGGACGAAGCTCTCCGGGTCGAGCGCCCGCGGCACCCAACGGTGCCCACCCGGGCCTCCCGGGAGCGGCGCCTGCGGGCGAAACAGCTGCGCTCCACCCGCAAGCGGGACAGACGCCCGCCCCCACTGGAAGGTTGATGGGCCAAGATAGCCGTACATTGGGCCGGTGCAGATGAGCGCCCGGACCCCTGAGCAGGTAGTCGTGGCCGAAAGAGGGCACCTTTCGGACGAGGCCGGGGGCGCGGCCGTCGACCCGAGGGGGGCGGGGTCGGACCTCGCCGACCTGGCCCGGTCGGAAACGTCTCTGCGACGTTTCCTCCACGGTCTGCCCGGTGTCGACCAGGTCGGGGCGGACGCCCGAGCGGCCAGTTTGGCCACGCGCTCGATCAAGGCCGCAGCCAAGCTCTGGGCCATCGACGCGGCCATCTCCATGATCGACCTCACCACTTTGGAGGGGGCAGACACCGCCGGGAAAGTACGGTCTCTGTGCGCCAAGGCGGTCCAGCCAGCCCCCGGAGACCCGGGCGTCCCCCCGGTGGCAGCCGTCTGCGTGTACCCCGACCTGGTCCCGGTGGCCAGAGCCACGCTCGGCCGCAGCCCGGTGAAGGTGGCTTCTGTGGCCACCGCCTTTCCGTCGGGGCGGGCTTCCTTAGCCGTGAAGTTGGCAGACGTGGGCGACGCAGTGGCTTTCGGGGCCGACGAGGTGGACATGGTGATCGACCGTGGCGCCTTTCTGTCCGGCCACTACGGGGTTGTACTGGAAGAAGTCAGAGCGGTGAAGGAAGCCTGTGGCCGCGCCCACCTGAAGGTGATCCTCGAGACGGGCGAGCTGGCGACCTATGACAATGTCCGGCGGGCCAGCTGGATCGCCATGATCGGTGGGGCGGACTTCATAAAGACGTCTACAGGCAAGGTGAGCCCGGCCGCCACCCTCCCGGTGGCCCTGGTAATGCTGGAGGCGGTGCGTGACTTCGCCGACGCATCGGGGACCGTCGTCGGGGTCAAGGTAGCCGGTGGCATCCGTACCACCAAAGACGCCATCAGGTACCTGGTCGTCGTCAACGAGGTGGCCGGGGACGCCTGGCTGGAGCCCGCCCGGTTCCGGATCGGTGCCTCCAGCCTGCTGAACGACCTCTTGATGCAGCGGTCGAAGCAGCGGTCCGGGGCCTACGCCGGATCCCAGGACTTCAGCGTAGAGTAGCGCCGAGCCACATGGCCTCCCCTCGCTTTCCTTACGCCCCCGCCCCCGAGTCGCGGGCCACCGTCAACCTGAAGCCGTCCTACGGGCTCTTCATCGACGGCGAGTTCGTCGAGCCGGTCGACGGCGGCCACTTCAAGACGGAAAGCCCGTCCTCCCAGGAGGTCCTGGCTGAAGTCAGCCTGGCCGGGCCGACCGACGTCGACCGGGCCGTCCGGGCCGCCCGCCGGGCCTACGAGCAGGTCTGGGGGCCGATGCCGGGCAAAGAGCGAGCCAAGTACATCTTCCGGGTGGCGCGCCTCATCCAGGAGCGAGCTCGAGAGCTGGCCGTACTGGAGAGCCTCGACAACGGCAAGCCCATCAAGGAATCACGAGACGTGGATATCCCTCTGGCGGCGGCGCATTTCTTCTACCATGCCGGCTGGGCGGACAAGCTCGCTTATGCCGGTTTCGGCCCCGACCCGAAGCCCCTCGGGGTCGCCGGTCAGGTCATCCCCTGGAACTTCCCCCTGCTGATGGCGGCCTGGAAACTGGCCCCCGCGCTGGCCACGGGCAACACCTGCGTGCTCAAACCGGCCGAAACGACACCGTTGTCGGCGCTCCTCCTGGCCGATATCCTCCAGCAGGCGGAGCTGCCCCCGGGCGTAGTCAACATCGTCACCGGAGCGGGAGAAACGGGTGCCGCTCTCGTTGCCCACCCCGGGGTGGACAAGGTCGCCTTCACGGGCTCGACCGAAGTGGGCAAGCAGATCCAGCGCACTCTGGCCGGTACCACCAAGCGCTTGACCCTGGAGCTGGGGGGCAAGGCAGCCAACATCGTGTTCGACGACGCCCCCTTGTCGCAGGCCGTCGAAGGCATTGTGAACGGCATTTTTTTCAACCAGGGCCATGTCTGCTGCGCCGGTTCACGTCTGCTCGTCCAGGAACCGGTGGCCGAGGGCGTGGTCGAGGCGCTGCAGCGTCGGCTCGAGACGTTGCGCCTTGGCGACCCGCTCGACAAGAACACCGACATCGGCGCCATCAACTCTCCTCAGCAGCTGGAAAAGATCCGCGAGCTGGCCGACTTCGGCGAGGCCGAGGGCGCACAACGCTGGTCGCCGTCCTGCCCGCTGCCGGAGCGCGGGTACTGGTTCCCGCCGACTCTGTTCACCGGCGTCGCACCGGCGCACCGCATCGCCCGGGAGGAGATCTTCGGACCGGTGCTGTCAGTGCTGACGTTCCGGACCCCTGAAGAAGCGGTGGAGAAGGCGAACAACACGACCTATGGCCTGTCCGCTGGTGTCTGGACCGAAAAGGGGAGCCGCATCCTCTACATGGCGGCCCGGCTACGGGCGGGAGTGGTGTGGGCCAATACGTTCAACCGGTTCGACCCGTCCAGCCCGTTCGGCGGGTACCGGGAGTCGGGTTTCGGCCGGGAGGGTGGCCGCCAGGGTTTGGCCGCCTACCTCGAAGGCTATGTCGATGGCTAAGGGGTCGACGCCTGAGGGGCCTGACGGCCGGCTGGCGGTCCAAAAGACGTACAAGCTCTATCTCGGCGGGGCGTTCCCGCGGTCGGAGTCGGGCCGGTCGTACGTCGTCGAGAGCAGGGCCGGGAGACCTCTGGCTAACGCCGCCCTGGCCTCCCGCAAGGACCTTCGCGACGCGGTGGTGGCGGCCCGCAAGGCCCTGCCGGGCTGGTCCGGGGCCACGGCCTACCTGCGCGGGCAGGTCGTGTACCGGGTGGCCGAAATGCTCGAGGGTCGTCACGCCCAGTTCGTAGAAGACCTCGTGGTGGGAGAAGGATTGAGCCGGCAGGCTGCCTCGGCGACGGTGGGCTTAGCGGTGGACAGGCTGGTGTGGTACGCGGGCTGGTCCGACAAGTTCGCTCAGGTGGCGGGGTCGGCCAACCCCGTGGCGGGCCCTTTTTCGACTTCTCCATCCCCGAACCCACGGGTGTCGTCGGGGTCTTGGCGCCACAAGGATCTTCGCTCCTGGGCCTGGTGAGCGTGATCGCCCCCATCATCACCACCGGCAATACTGCGGTGGTCGTGGCCAGCGAGGACCGTCCGCTCCCCGCCCTCGACTTCGCTGAGGTACTGGCCACCTCGGACCTACCGGGCGGCGTCGTGAACATTCTCACCGGCCGTACCGCCGAGCTCGGCCCGGTGCTGGCCGCCCATCGTGACGTCGACGCCCTCGACCTGGCTGGGGTACCGGCGGGGCTGGTCGTCGGGCTGGAACAGGCCGCGGCCGACAACGTCAAGCGGGTACTGCGCCGGGGCTCCGAGCCCGACTGGTCCGCCGAACCAACCCCGGCTCGAATGCTCGCCTTCGTGGAGATCAAGACCGTCTGGCACCCCGTCGGCGTCTGAGCCGCCCGCAGCTCGAGCGCGGTCGGATTAGCATTGTCCGACCGGCCGGGCCGTTGTGAGTTGGCCGTCATGATTTGGTCGCGACTTGGAGGGAGAAATTGGGCGTTCAGGTCGTTGACCACCCGCTGGCCAAGTCCATGCTCACGGCTCTTCGCGACCAGGCCACTCCACCGCCCCTATTCCGGCTGCTAGCCAAGCGGCTGGCGCTTGTCCTCTGCCTGGAGGCGACCAGGACCATCCCCACGGCCGTGGTCGAAGTCGATACGCCGCTGGCCCGGACGACCGGCGCCCGGCTGGGCCAGCCCCTGGTGGCGGTGCCGGTCTTGCGGGCCGGGCTCGGGATGCTCGAGGCCGTAACCGAGCTCTTCCCCGAAGTGACGGTCGGTTACGTCGGCCTGGAACGCGACCACGCCACCTTCGAACCGTCGCTGTACTACTCGAAACTGCCTCCGCTCGAGGGCCGAGCCACCCTCTTGCTCGACCCCATGCTGGCTACGGGAGCCTCGGCGTCGGCGGCGTGCGACGCGCTCGAAAAGGCGGGCGCCAAGCAGATCACGCTGCTCTCCGTGGTGTCCGCGCCCGAGGGGGTACAGCGCCTCCAGCGCCTCCACCCCGGGGTCGACATCGTGACGGCCTCGATCGACGACGGGCTGAACGAGTACGCCTACATCGTCCCCGGCCTGGGGGATTTCGGCGACCGCCTTTTCGGGACGCTTTAGCCGTTCCGTGCGCTCTGGAGTCGCTTGTCCGTACTTGAGCGCGCACAGAACCCGTCGGCGACGCCTCCGGGAGCACCAACGAGGCCCGGCGCCGTTCGGTAAACGCCGCTGTCGGTACTCAGCGACCGTAAGCGACCGCGATCTGCGCGCCCAGCCGCACGTTCCCCCTTACCGCCTCCAGGTTTGCCTCCAGGGCGGCCCCCTCGGTGAGCCGCACCAAAGCGGCCAGTAGATAAGGCGTCAAGCGTTGGCCCCGGATGCCGTCCCGCTCGGCCGCCGCCAGCGCCTCGGCTAACGCCCGGTCGTGCAGCTCGGGGTCGAGTTGCTCGGCTTCGGGGACGGGGTTGGCCACGAGCAAGGCGCCGCCAAGGCCGAGCGCCTCCTGGCGACGCATGATCTCGGCCACCTCGGCCGCGCTGCTAACCGCCCAGTCAAGTGGCCGACCGGAGCTGTGCAGGTAGAAGCCGGGGAACGACGTCGTGTTGTAGCCGACCACGGTAACGCTCAGAGTCTCGAGGCGTTCGAGGGTGGCCGAGACATCGAGGATCGACTTCACCCCGGCCGACACCACCGTGATGGGGGTGCGGCTCAGCACGCCGAGGTCGGCCGACTCGTCAAAGGACTCGACGAAGCCCCGGTGCACGCCGCCCAGCCCGCCGGTGGCGAAGACCTTGATCCCCGCCGAGGCGGCCAGCCAGGCGGTGGCCGAGACCGTGGTAGCCCCGCTGGCCCGGAGCGCCTGAGCGACTGGGACGTCACGTTGGCCCAGTTTGCGCAGGCCCGGGTCTCCCGCCACGCGCCCCAGCTGATCGCCGTCCAGGCCGATGCAGACCACGCCGTCGAGGACGGCAATGGTGGCCGGGCAGGCGCCTTCCGCCCGCACGATAGCCTCGAGCTCCTGAGCCACGTCGAGGTTCCGGGGTCGGGGCAGGCCGTGCGCAATGATGGTCGACTCCAGGGCCACTACCGGCGTCCCCGCCCGCTGGGCGGCCTGGACTGCTGGGCTAAGACGAAGGCCCCGGTCGGCGCCGGGAGCAGGGCTCGTCACGCTACGGGTGCCGGGGGCGACGCGGTCAGCCGGCCGGCAACGTCGCGGCGCAGTTCCTCCAGGCGGACCTCGGCGGCCTGACGAGCGGCCGGCAACGCCTGGGCCGCGGTGGGGCCGGTAGTGGCCTCGAAGTACACCTTGAGCTTGGGCTCGGTGCCGCTCGGCCGCAACACGACGCGGCCAGCGCCCCCCAGCCGCAGGACCAGTACGTCCGAGGGAGGGAGCCCGTCCTCGCCCGCGGTCAGGTCGCGGACCTCGGTCACCTCGAGCCCAGCCAAGCGCTCCGGAGGTATCGCCCGCCACTGGGCCATCAGGGCGGCCATCCGCTGAGGGGCGTCGCCGCCCGTCAACCGGAGGGACCACTGGCTCGTGGAATGGATGCCGAGTAGCGACTCGAGCTCTTCCAGCCGGTCCAAGAGGGACTGGCCCTCTTGCTTGGCCCGGGCCGCCATCTCGGCCACCACGAGGGCCGCGGAAAGGCCGTCTTTGTCGGCCACGGCATCGCTGACGGCGTACCCCAGGGCCTCCTCGTACCCGAACAGGAGCCGGTGGCCGGGCCGGAGCCGGGCGGCCCGGGCTATCCACTTGAAGCCGGTGAGCGTTTCCGCGTAGGCGACCCCGGCCCAACTAGCCAGGGCTGAGAGCATGGAGGAGGAGACCACCGTGGTGGCGACCAACCGGTCATCTCCGGCCGTCGCTGCGATGAGATGGTCGGCGATGAGGACCCCGAGCTCGTCGCCCGACAAGACCCGAAACCCGCGGCCCGCCCGCTCGGGGACGGCCACAGCGAGACGGTCGGCATCGGGGTCGTTTACGAGCACCAGCTCGGCATGGCCGCGTTCGGCCTCGCCCAAGGCCGGGTCGAGCACGCCGGGCTCCTCCGGGTTGGGGAACGGCGCCGTCGGGAAGTCCGGGTCAGGAGCAGCTTGTACGGCCACCAGGGCGGGGGGCTCGAACCCTGCCTCCTCCAACAGCCGGGGCAGGACGGCACCACCTACGCCGTGCAAGGGGCTGTACAGAATGCGTAGGCGGCGCGGGCCCGCGGGGTCGACCGCTGTGAGCACCGCCCGGCGGTAAGAGGCGAGGAGCTCGACTTCGTCGATGTCGGTCAGCAGGTGGCCGAACGGCCCCGAGAGGGCTGCTCCGCTGGGCACGGTCGCGCTCGCCGCTAGCGTGGCGATCTCGGCGTCGTAGGGGGGGATGACCTGGGCCCCGTCGCCGAGATAGACCTTGTAGCCGTTGTCTGGGGCGGGGTTGTGGCTGGCCGTGACCATCACCCCGGCCGCCGCTCCGAGGTGGCGGACGGCGAAGGCCGTGACCGGGGTGGGCAGGGCGGATCCGAACCGCAAGGCCTGAACCCCGCTGGCCGCAGCCACCCGGGCGGCGTCGTCTGCGAAGTCGGCGGAGCGGTGCCTGGCGTCGTGGCCGATGACCACGCTGAGGCCGATTTGGCCGCGCTCCTCGAGGATGAACCGGGCCAGGCCGGCGGTCGTCTTTCGCACTACAACCCGGTTCATGCGGCCCGGGCCGGCCCCGATCGGCCCCGAGCCCGGCCGTACCGAAACTGAGGGGGTGGTCGAAGCGGTCGCGCAAAGCGGCCTCGTCGCCTGCTGCCAACAGTGCCGCCAGTTCGGCGCGGGTGAGCGGGTCAGGGTCCTCGGTCATCCATTCGCCGACCTCGGCCGCGAGGTCCCTCGGCAGCACCCGGGAACCTGAGGTGCTCATGCCGGCGGGGTGGTCACTGACCCGGCCAGACGGGGCAGTAGGGACAGGAGCAGCTGTCCCATCCGGGGGGCGGCAGCGGCGCCCGCGGCCAGGACCTCGGCGTGGTCGAGCGGCTGGGGAGAAACCCCGGCGGCCAGGTTGGTCACCAATGAGAGACCGAGCACCTCGGCGCCGAGGTGACGAGCGGCGATGGCTTCGAGCGCAGTTGACATGCCGACCAGGTCCGCCCCGGCGGCCCGCAGCATGGATATCTCGGCCGGGGTCTCGTAGTGGGGGCCGCGGAGCGCGGCGTAGACGCCCTCCTGCAAGCTCCCGTCGACCGAGCGGGCCAGTTCTCGCAGACGCGAAGAGTAGGCGTCGGTCATGTCCACGAACCGTGATTGGTAGCCCGGCGGAGGTTCGTCACCGGCCAGGGGCGACGCCCCGGTCAGGTTGATGTGGTCCCGGATCAGCACGACTTGCCCGGGCCGAAAGCCGGTTCGATGGCGCCGGCGGCGTTGGTGAGCACCACGGCGCCCGCTCCGGCGATCACGGCCGTGCGGACGGCGTGCACCACCTCGGCCGGAGACCGCCCCTCGTACAGGTGAGAGCGACCGAGCATCACCAGTACCCGGCGCCCGCCCACCCGCATCGAACGCAGTGCTCCTTCATGGCCCGGCACGCTCGGCTCTGAGAAACCGGGGAGCTCCCTCACTGGTAGCTCGACATCGGCTTCTCCGAGGGCATCAGCGGCGGCCCGCCATCCCGAGCCAAGCACGACGGCCACCTGGGGGGCGGTCCCGGTGCGGCGAGATACCTCGGCGGCCGCCTTTTCGGCCACGGCGAAGGCCTCGACGCTGGTGGGGCCGGAGAACTGAGCCACGCCCGGCGACACTACTGTCCGGACGCCACCATCAGGCGAACGCCGGCAGCACCTCAGTCGAGTAGGCGCGTAGCGTCTCCTCTTTTTGGTCGTGCATGAGGTAGATGGCGAACTGGTCCACCCCGATGGCCTGAAGCTCCTTCATGCGAGCCACGTGGGCAGGGGCCGGCCCCAGCACGCAGAACCGGTCGACGACGTCGTCCGGTACGAAATTAGTCGTGGGGTTGTCGGGCTTGCCGTGGTGAGTGTAGTCGTACCCTTTGCGGCCGGCGATATAGGCGGTTAATGCCTCCGGCACACCTCCCGCCTCGGCGCCGTACCGCTCGACGATGTCGGCCACGTGGTTACCGACCATGCCCCCGAACCAGCGCAACTGCTCCCGCTGGCTGTGGACGTCGTCCCCGACGTAAGCCGGCGCAGCCACGCACACGTACAATTCGGCCGGGTCGCGGCCGACGGCTCCGGCGGCACTCCGGGCCACGCCCGCGGCCCAGCGGATGATGAACGGGTCGGCGAGCTGGAGGATAAGCCCGTCAGCGCGTTGGCCGGCCAGTTCGAGGGCGCGGGGGCCGTAAGCGGCCATCAATACATCGAGGTGGCCGTCGTGCACCCAGGGGATGCTGACCGCCGTGTGGCCAAGCTGGGCGGGGCGGCCCTCAGCCAGGTCCTTGATGACCCCCATGGCTTGGTCGAGGGTGGCGAGGCTGGCCGGTTTGCCGCCCGTGACTCGCACCGCCGAGTCCCCCCGGCCAATGCCGCATACGGTCCGGTTCCCGTACATGTCGTTCAGCGTGGCGAACATCGAGGCCGTCACCGCCCAACTGCGTGACAACGGGTTGGTCACCATGGGCCCGACAATTACGGAGCTCGTTTCCGCCAGGATCCCGGAGTAGATGACGAACGGCTCCTGCCACAGGACGGGCGAGTCGAACGTCCACACGTAATCGAAACCGAGTTGCTCCGACAGTTTGGCCAGCTCGATCACGCGGCGCGCGGGCGGGTCGGTCTGGAGGACAACGCCGAATTTCATAGCCCTCCTTTGGGCGCAGTGGACATGCCGGACGGCGAGGCCCTCCTGGTCAGAGCAGGTACTCGTTCGCACCCCGGGGCAGGAACCTGCCGTGGCCCTTTTCGCCCACGTAGCTGCCTCCGTAGATCACGAGCCGGCCCCGGGACAGGACCGTTTCGACCCGGCCGGTGATGGCTTTGCCCTCATAAGCCGAGTAGTCCACGTCCATATGGTGCGTGGCCGAGGAGATCGTCTGGCTCGCCGCCGGGTCGTAGATGACGATGTCGGCGTCCGAGCCGGGCGCCAGCACCCCTTTCCTCGGGTACAGGCCGAACATGCGGGCCGGGGTGGTGGCGTTGACCTCGACCCACCGCGGCAGGCTCAGCTCGCCGGCCACGACTCCCTGGTAAGTGAGGTCGACTCGGTGCTCCACGCCCGGGATGCCGTTCGGGATCTTCGAGAAATCGCCCCGGCCGAGTTCCTTTTGCTCCTTGAAGCAGAAGGGGCAGTGGTCGGTGGAGACCACCGAGAGGTCGTCGGTGCGCAGGCCCCGCCAGAGGTTGGCCTGCTGCTCAGCAGCGCGAAGGGGCGGCGAGCAGACGTATTTGGCCCCTTCAAAGCCTTCCCGAGCGAGGTCGGCAGCGGACAGGAACAGGTACTGCGGGCAGGTCTCGGCGAAGGCGTTCTGACCCTCCGAACGGGCCTCTGCCACCGCCTCGAGGGCGCCGGTGGTCGACAGGTGCACGATGTAGACGGGGGCGCCGGCCACCTTGGCCAGGGCGATGGCACGCCTGGTCGCCTCTGCTTCGAGCAGGTCGGGTCGGGTCAGGCCATGGAAGCGGGGCGCCGTCTCCCCCCTGGAGAGCGCTTGGCCGACGAGCACGTCGATGGCGATGCCGTTCTCGGCGTGCATCATCACCGTGGCCCCGCTCGCCCGCGCCTGCTGCATGGCTCGCAGGATGTCGCCATCGGTCGAATAGAACACGCCCGGGTAGGCCATGAAGAGCTTGAAGCTCGTTACCCCCTCCCCGACGAGCACGTCCATCTCCTTACAGGACTGGTCGTTCACGTCCGAGACGATCATGTGGAAGCCATAGTCGATGGCGCAGTTGCCCTCGGCTTTGGCTTGCCAGGTGTCGAGCCCCGACCGCAAAGCCTCGCCCTTGCGCTGGATGGCGAAGTCGACGATCGTGGTGGTGCCGCCCCAGGCCGCCGCCCGCGTGCCGGTCTCGAAGGTGTCGGCCGACTGCGTGCCTCCGAACGGCATCTCCATGTGGGTGTGGACGTCAACCGCCCCGGGCAGCACGAGCCGACCGCCGGCGTCGATGTGTTCGGCTCCCTCGGCAAAGGCGGTGGCCAGGTCTGAGCCAGGTACGGCCAAGGCCACGATGCGCTCGTCCTCCACCAGGACGTCCGCAGCCTCCTTCCCGGTCGCGTTGACCACGGTGCCACCGCTGATCAGCAGGCGCATGGAGTGCTCCTTTCGGCCGGTCTTTTCGGCTGGCGTTTGGTCCAGACCGAAGTCAGGGCGCGACCAGCGAGTCGTAGGCCGCGGGGTTCCGGTCCCGGTAGAACGCCCAGGTCTGACGCACCTGGACCAGCAGGTCCATGTCGAGGTCGCGCACGACGATGGCGCTGTCGTCGTCCCGGGCCGCCTCGCCGAGGAGCTGCCCGCGTGGGTCGACGAAGTAGGAACTCCCGTAGAAGTCGTCGTCTCCGAGGGGCTCGACGCCCACCCGGTTGATGGCGCCGATGTAGTACTCGTTGGCCACCGCCGCCGCCGGCTGTTCGAGCCGCCAGAGGTATTGAGACAAGGACCGGCTGGTGGCCGAGGGGTTGAAGACGATCCTGGCGCCGGCCAGGCCCAGGGCACGCCACCCTTCGGGGAAGTGCCGGTCGTAGCAGATGTACACCCCGATAGTCCCCACCGCCGTATGGAAGACCGGGTAACCGAGGTTCCCCGGGCGGAAGTAGTACTTCTCCCAGAAGCCGTGGAGCTGGGGGATGTGAGTCTTGCGGTACTTGCCGAGATAGGTGCCGTCCGCGTCGACCACGAACGCGGTGTTGTAGTAGACGCCCGGCTGCTCCTCTTCGAAGATCGGCACGATGAGCACCATGCTGAGCTCCCGCGCCAGCGCGCTCATCTGCTCGAACGTCGGCCCTCCCTCGACGGGCTCGGCCAACGAAAAGTACTCCGGCTCCTGTACCTGGCAGAAGTAGGGGCCGTAGAAGAGCTCCTGGAAGCACGCCACCTGGGCACCCTGGGCGGCCGCTTCCCGGGCCAGTTCGATGTTGGCCTTGATCATGGACTCCTTGTCGCCGGCCCAGCGGCTCTGGATTAGCGCTGCTCGGACGATTTCGGGCACGGGCCTTCCTCTTCTGTCGTGTCTAGTCCCCCCGGAGGCAGTCTGCGGGTTTGGGTTGCGGAGCCGGGTTCGGGGTTGCGGAGCCGGGTTCGGGTTTGCGGAGGGGGGGTTTGGGTTTGCGGAGCCGGGTTCGGGTTTGCGGAGGGGGGGTTTGGGTTGGCCGAGGTTCCATTGTTAGCTAAGGAGCTAAAGACCTAAGGAGCTAATTTCGAGTCGAACTCACGTTGAAGTTGATGGCGATATGCCGTTACCCTCTCGCTCGACCGCCTCAAAGGCGTGGGCGAGGATGGCCAAGGCTTCTTCGGCCTGCTGGTGGTCCACTGACAACGGCGGGGCGATGCGCAACACGTTGCCGTATAGGCCACCTTTGCCGACCAGCAACCCGCGCGCCCGAGCCTCTTCGAGCACCCGGGTGGCGGCCCGGGGTGCCGGCGTCGTCGTGCCGGGTTGTACCAGCTCGACCCCGATCATCAGTCCCTTGCCCCGGACCTGCCCGACGATGGCGGAACTTGCTTCCAGCTGGTGCAGGCGCTTCAGGAGAAAAGACCCAATCAGCTTGGCGTTGGCCTGGAGATCGTGGGCCAGGAGGTACTCCAGGTTGGCCAGCGCCGCCGCGGTAGCTACGGGGTTGCCGCCGAAGGTGGAGATCGAGTTTGTCTGGACGGAGTCCACCAGGTCGGGCCGGCCCGCCACCCCGGCGATGGCCACCCCGTTGCCCAGGCCCTTGGCGAAGACCAGCAGGTCGGGAGTGACCCCGTGGGCCTGGAAGCCCCAGAAGTGATCTCCCGTACGGCCCCAGCCCGTCTGCACCTCGTCCGAAACGAAGAGGATGCCGTTCTCGTCGAGGACCTCTTTCAAAGAGGCGAAGAAACCGTCGGGGGGGACCACGAACCCACCCACCCCCTGGATGGGCTCGGCGATCAGGCAGGCCACATCCCCGGCGGTCGTGGTGTCGATGACTTGGCGCAGGTCAGTGGCACAGGCCGCATTGAACTCATCGTCCCCAAGGCTGGGGAACGGCCCCCGCAGCCGGTCGCCGTTGTGGAGGTAGCTGACCCTTAGCGGGCTGAGGCTCGACGCCAACCAGGAACGGTTGCCGGTTACGGACATGGCGGCAAAAGACCGGCCGTGGTAGCTGTTGCGAAGGGCCAGTACCTGGTTGGAACCACGCGCCTGGCAGCAGAAAAGGAGCGCCGCCTCGATCGCCTCGGTCCCCGAGTTGACGAAGAAGACCTTGGCATCAGGGATGGTCGACAGTTCAGATATCTTCTCGGCCAGCTCGACCATGGGCCGGATCAAATAGAGCGTCGAGGTATGGAGGAGGCGGCCGGCCTGTTCTCTGATGGCCTCGACCACCTCGGGTACGGCGTGGCCGGTCATCGTGGTCAGGATGCCGCCGAAGAAATCGAGGTAGTCGCGGCCCTCGGCATCGGTCACGACGCAGCCCTTGCCCGAGACCAGCTCGATCGGCTCGTCGTAGTACAGCGACAGCCACGAGGGCAGGACCTTGCGGTGGCGCTCGAGCAATTCGGGATGGCTCACGGGCAGCCTATGTTAGTGCTCCTGCAGGCCAGCTCGCCCTGGTCGTAAGGGTTTACAGGGCGCTGCGGCCAGGGGTGGACACCCGGAAGGCCGCTTCGGCCGCCAGGGCGTCGTAACCGGGCTTGATCACCCCGTTGATCAGCGCTAGTCGCTCGTCGAACTCGAAGAAGGAGCTCTTCATGGCGTTGATCGAAAGCCACCGCAGATCGGCCCACCCCCACCCGAACACTTCGGCGCAACGGGCCATCTCTGAAGACAGGGTGACGCCGCTCATGAGCCGGTTGTCGGTGTTGATGGTGACCCGGAACCCGAGCCGCCTGAGCAGGCCTATGGGATGCTCGCCCAGGCTCGCCACCGCACCGGTGTGCACGTTTGACGTAGGACAGAGCTCGAGGGGGACCCTGAGATCCCGGACGTAGCTCGCCAGCCGGCCGAGAGCTACCCCGCCATCGTCCTTCACCTTGATGTCGTCCACGATCCTCACTCCGTGGCCGAGCCGCTCGGCCCCGCACCACTGGAGGGCCTCCCAAATTGACGGCAGACCGAAGGCCTCGCCGGCGTGCACGGTGGCGTGGAAGTTCTCCCGCTGGACGAGGGTAAACGCCTCGAGGTGGAGAGTCGGGGGGTACCCGGCCTCGGGCCCGGCGACGTCAAAGCCGGCTACGCCTACGTCCCGGTAGCGCACCGCCAGCTCGGCGATCTCGAGCGATCGGGCGGCCGTGCGCATGGCAGTGAGCAGCGCTCGGACCACCATCGGCCGGCCGTCAGCACGGGCCTGCTCCATGCCGGCGGCCAAGCCGGCCAGAACAGCCTCCACCACTGGCTCCAGGTGAAGGCCTCCTTCAGTGTGGAGCTCGGGGGCGAAGCGCACCTCTGCGTAGATGACCCCGTCGTCGGCCAGGTCCTCGACGCATTCGCGGGCCACTCGCTCCAGCGCCTCGGGCGTCTGCATCACCGCGACCGTATGTTTGAAGCCTTCGAGGTAGCGGACGAGGTTGGGCTGCGGCGCCTCGGTCACGAACCACCGGGCGAGTGCGGCCGGGTCGGTGGTCGGGAGGTCGTCGTAGCCAATAGCGTCGGCCAGTTCGATGACGGTCGTGGGCCGCAGGCCGCCGTCGAGATGGTCATGGAGGAGCACCTTGGGCGCCCGGCGGATCTGCTCCAGGCTAGGGGCGGTGTCCAGCAAAGTCGGGAGGCCCCCCGACGGCGCCGTCAACGCGACCTCATAGGACGTGCCTCTACGTTCGAGTGGGCTGGACGGCGGCCAACAGCCAAGGAGCGAGCGGGCAAGGAGCGAGCGGGCAAGGAGCGAGCGGGTGAAGGGCCGGCTCCAGGGCGAAACTGGACGGCCGATGTGGTCGCTCTGGGGCGAATTTCTGTTATTGGGTCGAAAAACATAGTGATAACGACACTTATTCGCCCCAGTTTAGGTGAGGAGGCGCGGCAGCAGGTCACGGCGGCCCGAGATCCCGAGAACGGGGCGCCCATCGCCAGCTCGGGCGCGGCTGCGGCCGGACACTTCCTGGGCCGCTGATCGGCATGTCCGGGCGGTTGGGTTGGCCCCGTCTTAGGCGGCCTCAAGCGGTCTTAGGCGGAGTTCAGCCGATCCGTTCGAGCACTCGCGCCGCCGGGGCCGCTTGGCGCGCCTCGGGGACGATCTCGAGCCCTCCTTCGAGGGCTTCCTTGGCGCGCCCGATGCGACCGGCGTCGTCGGTGTGGAGTTCCAGGACCGCCTGCCCGGCTCGCACCGGCTCTCCCGGTTTCACGAGACAGCGCACCCCGGCACTGGCGCTGACTGGGTCCTCTTTCTTGGCCCTTCCGGCGCCGAGGCGCCAGGCCGCCACCCCCACAGCACGGGCATCCAGGCGGCCGAGGAACCCACTTCGCTCGGCCAAAACGGGCTCGACCACCGGTGCCGCCGGTAGCGGGGCATCTGGGTCGCCCCCCTGGGCCCGGACCAAGGCCCGCCAGGTCGCGAGCGCCGACCCGTCGTCCAGTGCCCGCACCGGGTCAGCATCGAGACCGGCGAACTCGAGCATCACGTCGCGCCAGGGCCACTGTGATCTCGACAACGTCCTCTGGCCCCTGCCCCTGCAAGACTTCGACCGCTTCCGCCACTTCCAGCGCGTTCCCAACGGCCCGGCCGAGCGGCACATCCATCGACGTCAGCAAGGCCGCCACTTTCATGCGGTGATCGGTGCCGATCCGTACCATCGCCTTGGCCAGCTCGGAGGCGCGGTCGCGTCTTGCCATGAACGCCCCCGATCCCACCTTGACATCGAGCACGAGAGCGGAGGTGCCTTCGGCGATCTTTTTCGACATGATCGACGAGGCAATTAGCGGGATCGACTCGACGGTGGCAGTGACGTCCCTGAGGGCGTAGAGCTTGCGGTCCGCAGGCGCGAGCGAGGCGCCGGCAGCACAGATAACGCAGCCCACCGACTCGAGTTGAACCAGCACCTCGTTGGCGGTGAGCTCGGAGCGCCACCCGGGAATGGCCTCCAGCTTGTCGAGCGTCCCGCCGGTATGGCCGAGCCCGCGACCCGAGAGTTGGGGAACGGCGGCACCAAGCGAAGCCAACAGTGGCACGAGGACAAGGGAAACCTTGTCTCCTACGCCGCCGGTCGAGTGCTTATCGACTGTGGGACGGGACAACGCCGAGAGGTCGATGACCTCCCCGCTGACGACCATGGCGGCGGTTAGGGCCGACGTCTCCCGGGCGGACATCCCGTTCAAGTAGACGGCCATTAGCCAGGCGGCGACCTGTTCGTCCGGGATGGAACCCGCCACATAGGCGTCGATCAGCCAGCTGATCTGGGCAGTGGCGAGCTCATCGCCGTCGCGCTTGGCCCGGACTACGTCGACTGCGTCCAAGGCGCTCGCGGGCGTGCTCACTCCCTGCGCTTCTCCACGTCGGCCGCTTCGAAGGCGTCCGGCAGAAGCTGCTCCAACCGCTGGGGAGGCTCACCTGGACCGGCGTCCAGGAGTAGTCCCGGGCCACCGTGTTCCATCAGCAACTGGCGGCATCGCCCGCACGGTGCAAGCGGGCGGCCGTCCCCGGCCGTGATGCTGACCGCGGTCAGGCTCCGGCAACCTCCGGCAACCAGCGCCGAGATGAGACCGCATTCGGCGCAAAGGGTGAGGCCGTACGACGCGTTCTCGACGTTGCAGCTGGCGATGATGCGCCCGTCTTCGCACAGGCCAGCGGCGCCGACTCGCAGCCCGGAGTACGGGGCGTAGGCTCGAGCGGCAGCCTCGTCGGCGGCCCGACGGAGCCCGGGCCAGTCGGGCTCGGCTGCCGAGTGACCGAGCCCTGCTGGGACGTCATCGGGGCCGTCCGCCGGTACGTGGCTTCCTCCAGCGGGCACGGTCTGGACACTACACTCACCGTGGCGTGGCGCCGTCGGCCCAGTCCCTCGAGTCCCAGTCCCTCGAGGCCCAGTCCCTCGAGGCCCAGTCCCTCGAGGCCCGGTCCCTCGAGGCCCGGTCCCTCGAGGCCCAGTCCCACGAGGCGCAGTCCTACGAGACCCAGTCCCCCAATGCCAATGCTCCGGAGGTCATCGTCATCGGGGACGTGATGGTTGACATTGTTGTGCGTCCTGTAGGCACGTTCCATGCCGGGAGCGACACGACCTCCCGGATCATTACCGCTCCTGGAGGCTCAGCTACCAACCAGGCGGTCGCCTTCGCCGCCGCTGGCGCGCTTACCCACCTGGTGGCGACTATAGGTGACGACGAATTGAGCCGCGCCGCCATCCGAGCGCTGGCTGCCGCCGGAGTCGAGCTGCACCTCGAAGTCCTGCATGGGGAACGCACCGGCGTGGTCGTGGCCTTGGTCGACAAGACCGGTGAGCGGTCCATGTTCACCGATCGCGGCGCCAACCTCCGCCTGAGCCCGAAGGTGCTGGCACCCGATTTGTTCAGCCCAGGGCGGCATCTTCACCTTTCGGGCTACGACCTGCTCGATGAGGCGACACGCCCCACCGCGCAAGCGGCACTTGCGCTCGCCGCTGCGGCCGGTATGACTCGCTCTGTCGACCCGTCGTCGGCCGGGCCGCTGGCGTCGGTGGGAGCGGCCGCGTTCCTCGAGTGGACCGAAGGCCTGGACTGGTGCTGCGCCAACCTCGAGGAAGGGCGAGTCTTGACTGGCGAGCAGGCCCCGCAAGACGTGGTAGCAGGCTTGAGACGTCACTACCAGGAGGTCGCTCTCACTCTCGGAGCGGAGGGCGCTTTGTTTTCCGGGCCGGAGGGAGGCCTCCTCCACTGCCCGGCCGACCCCGTCGCCGTCGAAGACACGACCGGGGCCGGCGACGCGTTTACCGGGACCTTCCTGGCCCGGCGCCTATGGGGCGACGGGCCTGAGGAGGCGCTACGGGCCGGGCTGGCCGCGGCCGGCCGGGTCGTAGGCGTGCCCGGTGCCCGCACTTGGACGTGACCGGCCGCCGGAGGCAGCCCACCGGTGCAGCACCTGGGCAATTTGGGGCGAGGTACTGACGGGCCCCAGCTCGAAAGGTCGCCGGCCATGACACGACGCAGGGGCAGGACTCGTGACACCCCGATTCGGGCGCAAATTAGGGAACTTTTGCGCGCCCGTGTCGCTTGTCGCCACTCCAGCGCGCACAGAACCGTGGGCTAACCCCATCGGCCGTGGGCTAACCCCATGGGCCAACCGGTGGCGACCGCGACGGGGGCGAGGCCGCGAGCTCGCTGGCATTTACTCCCGGCTGTACGGCACGCCGTCGGCCGCCGGCGGGCGCACCCGCCCCACCAACCCCGAGACCACGGCGATCGTGATCACGTACGGCGCCATTGACAAGAAGGGCGCGGGTATCCCAACGTTCAGCACTCCCAACACGCTTTGCAGGGACTCTGCAAAGCCGAAAAGAAGCGCCGCTCCGAGAGCGCCGTAGGGACGCCAGCGGCCAAAGATCATCGCCGCCAGGGCCACGAAGCCGAGCCCTGAAGTCATGTCGGTGGTGAACTCGCCGGTCGAGCCGACGGTGAACCAGGCGCCGCCGATACCGGCGAGGACGCCGCCGATGATCACATTGGAATACCGGGTCCGGATCACGTTGAGGCCCACCGTCTCCGCCGCTCGCGGGTGCTCGCCGACCGAGCGCACCCGCAGGCCCCAACGGGTCCTGAACAGGCCGATATTGACGGCGACGAGGAGAGCCCCGGCCAGGTAGACAAAGAAGTTCTGGTCGAACAGGACTGGACCGATGATCGGGATCTTGGACAGCAGCGGGATCCGCCAGGCAGAAAAGGTGATGCCGGTGTTGAGGGTGCCCTGGTAGGGCGTGAGCACCTCATACAGGAGGTAGTTGGTGAGACCCAGCGCAAAGGCGTCTATAACTACACCGATGATGATCTGGTCGGCGCCATAGCGCAGTGCGAGGAAGGCGAGCAGCCAGCCGAAGACCGCACCCGCAGCGGCACCAGACAGCACTGCGAGCCAGAGGTCGCCGCTCCACGACCCGATCATCGCCCCCAGAAAGGCGCCGGCTAGGAACTGGCCCTCGATGGCGACGTTGATCACGCCGGACCGCTCGCACATGATCCCTGACAGCGAGCCGTAAATGAGCGGAGTCGCCCCGATCAGCGTCCCGGCCAGCACGCTGACGAAATTGAGCGTCCCCCCTCGGGCCGCCCAGGTGAGGAACGACCATAGGAACAAGATCGTGCCGAGCGTGAAGATCGCATAGGTACCGCGGCTGCGGCGCCACGTGAAGAGGAGCACCCCGAGGCCGGCGCAGGCGATAGCGAGACTGATCGATACCCACCGCACGTCCATCGTGAGCGGTGCGACGTTGACGGCCGGCGGCTCCGTGAGGATGAAGGTGGAGTGCAAGTGCGGGTCGACCTTGATGCCGAACGCCCAGAACATGATGACCGCCAGCAGCACGAGGAAGATCCCCATGCCCTGGCGGCGGCTGGAAGGGACCAGTCGGGCATCGACCGGGGCCAGGTCGGAGGGGGTGACGGTGATCGCGCTCACGCCGTCCACCCTTTGGTGGCAATGCGGGTTTCACCTCCCCGCACCTCCTTCAGCCGGAACACTTCACGCACCAGCGCCGGCGTGGCCACCATGAAGACGATCACGGCCTGGATCACGGTAGTGAGGTCGATCGGGATGCCGGTCACCGCCTGCATATTGCGCCCGCCGGAAATCGAGCGCGGCGAACAGCAACGAGCCGAGCACAATGCCCCCGGGGTTGTTCCGCCCCAAGAGCGCCACCGTGATGGCGTTGAACCCGGTCTCACCGCCGTAGCCCGTGGAAAGGAAGAAGTCGGTCCCGGAGAGCGTCGCCATGCCGGCCATCCCGACGAGCGCTCCAGAGATCGTGAGCACGAGGACGGTGATGAGCCGGGCGTCCATACCCGCTGTCTTGCCTGCGTCCGGGTTGAGCCCGATCACCTTGAACGAGAAGCCCAGCCGGCTCCTTCGCATCAGCCACGAAACGACGAGCGCCATGGCCAGAGCCAAGATCAACGAAACGTTCACCCGCAGATTGCTCCCGAACAGGTGAGGCATCCGGGCCGTCGTCGGCATCGTCTTCGAGATCGCGTTCGATTGCCCCGGCTGTTGGAGGGGGGCCACGGTGAGCAGCCAGTCCAGCAAGTCGAGGATGATGTAGTTGAGCATGATGGTCGTGATGACCTCGTGAGCGCCGGTCGTAGCCTTGAGGATGCCCGGGATGAAACCGGCCACCGCCCCGCCGATGGCGCCGGCGAGTATCACGAGCGGGATGTGGATGCCGATCGGCGCCTTTATCTCAGTGCCCACCCAGAGAGCGGCCACGGCGCCGGCGATCAGCTGTCCCTGGCCACCAATGTTGAACACCCCGGTGGAAAACCCGAGCCCCACCCCGAGCCCGGCGAGCATGAGCGGGGTGGCGGCCACGAGCGTTTCCGAGATCGGGTTGAAGGCTTGCGTGAGATTTTGCGCGTGGGGATTGAAGATTGAACCCTCGAACAGGGCCGAGTAGGCCGCGGCAACAGTCGACCAGCTCTCGCTGAAGGCGTGGCCCGGGTTGCTCCCGAAATCGCCCCAGGCCTGCAGCACGGCCGGGGAGGTACAGAGGATCAATATGGCCCCGAAAACAAGCCCCGCGAATATGGCGCATACGGTGACGACGAAGGCGTTCGCCTCGCTGAGCCGGTGCAGCAGGTCGATGGCCCGCGCCCGCCACCCCTGCCGCGAGAGCCGGCTCGGCTGTTCAGGCCCACCAGACACGTCGGGTTGGTCGAGGTCGACGGTCCCCGTGTCACTGCTCATGAGCCCGCACCACCCGCTTCAGTGGTGGGGGCCAGCGTTACCCCGGCCTCGCTGGCCGGTTTGGCATCGCCGGCCGGAATGGCATCCTCGGAGACGCCGGCCATCATCAGGCCGATCCGCTCCCGGCCGACGCTCGGGTCGACGATGCCCATGATCCGACCCCGGTACATCACGGCGATGCGATCGCCGAGAGCGAGCACCTCGTCGAGCTCTGACGAGACGATTAGGACCGCCGTACCCTGGTCGCGCTCGGCGACGATGCGCTGGTGCACGTACTCGATCGAGCCGACATCGAGGCCACGTGTCGGTTGCGACGCCACGACCAACTTGACCGGCCGCCCGAACTCACGTGCCAGCACAACCTTTTGCTGGTTGCCACCCGATAGCGATGAGACGGGATCGTCGACCGAGCGGGCACGGATGTCGAACTCCCGCACCCGTCGTTCCGCGTTCTCTTGACCGCGCCGAGGTTGCGCGATGCCCAACCGGCGTACGGAGGATCCCCGTACATGTCAAGCACGAGGTTGTCCGCCACCCGCATCGGCAGCACAAGGGCGTCTTTATGCCGGTCCTCGGGCACGTGAGCCACGCCGGCATGGAGGCGTTGACGTGGTGTGGCGTGCGTCACGTCCTTGCCGCCGACGACGATGCTGCCGCGCTGGGCGTGGCGCAGGCCGGTTATCGCCTCCACCAGCTCCGTCTGGCCGTTCCCCTGCACTCCGGCCAGCGCCAGGATCTCGCCGGCGCGAACCTCGAGGTCGACACCGTCAACGGCGATCAGATCGCGGTCGTCGGGCACGGTGAGACCACTGAGCTGAAGGACGACGGCGCCAGGAGCGGCCGGGCCCTTTGCCACCGTGAGCTCAACAGACCGGCCAACCATCATCGAGGCGAGCTCCTGCTCGCTCGACTCGGCGGGCGTGGTGGAGCCGACGACCTTTCCGAGCCGCATCACCGTCACCCGGTCGGCGATCTCCCGCACCTCTTTCAGCTTGTGGCTGATGAACAGGATCGAGCGTCCCGTCGCCTTGAGCGAACGCATGATACGGAAGAGAGCCTCGGTCTCCTGCGGCGTCAGCACTGCCGTCGGCTCGTCGAGGATGAGCACGTTGGCATCGCGCTCGAGTGCCTTCAGGATCTCCACTCGTTGCTGGATCCCAACCGGAAGGTCTTCGACGACCGCGTCCGGGTCTACCTCGAGGCCGTACTCTCGCGACAGGCGGCGGATGTTCGCGTCGGCCTTGCGGCGGTCGTAAAAGACCTTGCCCTTCGTCGGCTCGAACCCGAGCACGACGTTCTCGGCCACCGTGAACACGGGGACCAACATGAAATGCTGGTGGACCATGCCGATCCCGGCGCGCACGGCGTCGCCTGGGCCAGAGATCGAGACTGGTTCGCCGCCGATGCGGATCTCGCCGCCGTCAGGCCGCACCATACCGAAGAGCACGTTCATCAACGTCGTTTTGCCGGCGCCGTTCTCGCCGAGGAGGCCGTGGATCTCACCCTCCTCGACGGTCAGGGTCACCTCGTCGTTCGCGACGAGGTCCCCGAAACGCTTGGTGATGTCGATGAGTTCGAGCTTCATCGGGCGCCTCCTGGCTTCACACAAGGAACCGGGCAGGTCATCGACCCGCCCGGTTCCGTCACGTCACCAGAGTTATAGCGGACATGCTGGGCCGTTGGCGCCAGCCTGGTCGCTACCGGCTGCGTCTCAGCCGAGGTGGTCCGTCACCCCGAGCAGACTGAGGAGAGAGAAGTGGCTGGAGTCGCCGCGGACGCCGGGTAGCTGCATGGGTTCACGGAGATCTTGCCGCTCTCGATGCCGCCCTTGATCGTGTTGAGCGCCGATGTCACGCTCGCCGGGATCTTGCCGGAGAAGTCGTGGTACGGAGCCAGGGCGGCGCCGCCGTTACTGAGGTTGCCGGTGTAGAAGCCACCTTTGAAGGTGCCACGGGCGGCAGCCAGGACCGCTGTCTCGACTGAGGGCGCAATGCCCTTCTCGACGCTCGTGATGAAGTACTTGCACCCGCTTGGGTCGGAGACACAGCCATCGGTGTCGACCCACTCCATCGAGACAGAGCCCGGGCTACTGGAGTCAGCCGACTGGATGGCCGCCACGGCGCCGAGGCCGACGCCGCCGGCCACCGAGAAGATCACGCTGGCGCCCTCGCCGATGAGGCTCTGGGTGTCGGTCTTGCCCAGGCCGTCGTCGGTGAAGTTGTTGGTGAACAGCCCGTTGCCGGTGTAGTTATCGGCCGTCCGCCCCTTGGCGGTCGGGTACCAGCCGTACACCTTCACCGACTTGTGGTTCACCTTGTCGTAGTAGCGCACCCCCGCCACCCAGCCGTCCATGTAAATGGTCACGGTGGGGATGTTCTGGCCGCCGAACTCGCCTACAGCGCCGCCCGGCGCGATCGAGTTGGACTTGGCCGTTGCCGCGGCGAGATAGCCGCCGAGGAAAGCGTCCTCGTTCGTCTGGTACGCGAGATTGTCAATGTTCGGCAGGGTCGTCTCGGAGGAGCTGAAGCCGGGGCAACCCGCTGCGGTCCCGCCCGGGCAGTCGACTATGGCGAAGTGGACCTTGGGGTTGGCTTTGGCGGCCGTCTGAGTGGCCTGCGCCATGTCGTAACCGACGGTGATGATGATGCCGCAGTGCTCGCTCAGGAAGTCGTTGATGTTGGGCGTGTAGTCGCTCGTCGAGCTCGAGGAGAGGAACTTCGGCGCGATGTTGTGGTCGACGGCAACCGCGTCCTTCAGGCCCTGGTAGGCGGAGGCGTTGAAGGAGCGGTCGTTTATCCCGCCGGTGTCGGTGACCTCGCAGGCCAGGAATTGTGACTTGGTGGCGCTCGGAGCGAGCGCGCGCGTCGCCGCCCAGCTCGGCGTGGTGCCGGTTACGACCGCCATACCCGTGGCCAAGACGACCGCGGACAGTGTTGCAGTGGACCGGAGCCAGCCGCGCCTGGGCGACTTCCCGGTCAGGTCAGAGCCATCTCTCCCCATCTTTGCCTTTCCCTTTCTTGTCCTCTTGCGGAGCACCGTCGCCAGGCTGTGTTTGGCTGCGTTCGGACAGCCCGAGCTGCTGATAGACCTCTTAGCGGCGCTGTCGGCAGCGTCACCGTTCCCCCACGCCCGGGGCTGGCCCTGGCGTGACTTCCGTCGGACGTTACTAGATCAACTGGATCCCGACTGGTCAGGCAGTGGCCCCCAACAGGCTGCGAAACAAAGAATTCACGCAACGTGGCAGACGACTGGCGGTTGGGTTGTTGGCAGTTCGCCGGTACCATTGGGGCCCAGTTTCGGCCGCCCGGTCAGCGGCCGGGTGACACGAGAGCTGACCGTCGCCGCCGGGCAACTCGGGCCTGTCGGTGAGCGAGCGCGGACTGGGGCGAAAAACTGTTCTTATCAACACATTTTTCGACCCAAGAGCAAAAATTCGCCCCAGAGCCCCAGAGTGAGCCCCGGCGCTTCGGGCTTTTGCGCCAAGAGCAAAAATTCGCCCCAGAGCCCCCAGAGTGAGCCCCGGCGCTTCGGGCTTTTGCATCCGCTCATCAGCGGTTGGAAAGTACGCATAAGGAGTGACATGCTATGAAATGGTATGAACCAAAGATCACGCAGTCCTTCAGCGGTCTTGGCAGCAGAGCGCTCCATCTTCCGGGCCCAACTTGGTCTGGCCACCAGGACGCAGCTCTTGGAGATGGGCGTCACGGACGGGCAACTTCGGGTCGCAGTCGCGCAGGGACGGTGGTCTCGAACCGCGGCAGGCCTTTACGCGCTGCCGAGCCATCCTGAGTCACCGGGCCGCCGGCTTATGGCCGCCTGCCTCCTTACCGGCGGCGTGGCGTCTCACGCTTCAGCCGCTTGGGTCTGGAGTTTGCTGGACGACCCACCCACGCCCCCAGTCGTTTCAGTAGCCCACAAGCGGCACGCGACCTTGGCGACAACGGCAACGAGAGATCGCTCTAAGGCCCTCTCCGGAGGTTCGGTCGGGCCCAACGACCTTTACCCTGTCGTAGTGCACCGCAGCCGCGACCTGGCGCCGACCTCGATCTCGGTCAGGAACGGTATCCCTACGACCAACCCGCTGCGCACCTTCGTCGACCTCGCCGGGAGCATCAGCCCGACCACCTTCGACGAAGCCATCGACGTGGCCTTAGCCAAACGGCTGGTAAGCGTCGAGAGCCTGCTGGCTGAGGCTGGCCGGCAAAAACGGTCGGGACGTCGAGGACCTGCGCAGCTCGTGGCCCACCTGGACCGCCGCAGGTTCGTCGGTGCTCCAGCCCCGAGCGTCCTCGAAAGTCGTGCCCTGCGCTTGCTGGCCGACGCCCGCATAAAGGTCGTCAACTGCGAGACGGCGATCGATCACGGTCATTACCGCCTCGACATCGAACTGGAGCACCACATTTTCGTGGAGGTCGACGGTTACGCTTACCACTCGAGCCCGGAGCAAAAGCGCTACGACGATGCGCGACGCAACCAGCTACGCCTTATGGGGATCGAGTTCCTTGTTTACGACTGGAGGGCGGTCATGGAGGGTACCGGCGGCGTCCTCGTGAGGGAAGCGATGGCGGCTTTGAGTGCTAAAGGCTCGCGTCGCCGCTCAGTTGGGCCGGCGGCCAAGCCCCACCCAGTAGGTTGCTCCCCTAGATGACCGAACCGAGCGCCAGCGCGGACGGGTCGCCGGCGGAGCCGGCCAGCGGCGACCTCAACCTGAAACAGGCGGCCCGGCGGCTCGGCGTCCACTACATGACCGCCTACCGGTATGTCCGTCAAGGCCGGTTGGCCGGAGAACGGGACGGGACCACCTGGCGGGTCAGCGGGGTGGCGGTGGAAGAATTAATCGCGGGCCGAGCGGCCGGCGACCAAACCTGCCGACCCACGAGCGGGACAGGCCCCCGTGCCGATTGGGCCGAACGCCTCTCCCGCTGCCTTCTGTCCGGCGACGAAGCGGCGTCGTGGCGGGTGGTCCAATCGGCGCTGGCCGCGGGGCACTCTCCCACTTTCTGCTACGTCGACATGCTGAGCAACGCGCTGGCTTCGATCGGCGCCCGTTGGGATGGCGGCGAAATCTCCGTGGCCGACCAGTACGTCGCCACCGGCGTCGCCACTCGCATCGTGGCGCGCCTGGGTGCCGCGTACCGTCGGCCCGGCCGCAGTCGTGGAGTAGTCGTGTTCGGCGCGCCGCTCGGTGAGCTGCATGGCCTGCCCGTCTCCATCGCCGCCGACCTCGTGCGCTTGGCCGGCTTTTCCGTCCTCGAACTGGGGGCGAACGTGCCTCCTGAAGCCTTCGCCGCCGCGGCCGAACGGGCACCGCGCCTGGTCGCGGTCGGGATCGGCATCACGGTAAGCGGCTCGATCGCCTCAGCTCAGGAAACGGTCATCGCCATCCGGGCGGTTGACCCGGTGGTACCGATAATCATTGGCGGCCAGGCTGCCCTTTCTGCGGCTAGTTCCGGGCTGAGGGGAGTTACGACCTGGGTGGACGACGGGCCAGCGGCGGTGCGAGCCCTTGAAGACCTCGCCGCTGGACGCCGGGTCGCGGAGGGCCGAACCGCGGGTCGTCGTCCTGCCCCAGGCAAGAGGGAAGAAGTGGCAGACGCGGCGCGGAAGATCGACGCCGGCCCCGCGGTTACCCAAGCATGGTGATCGCGAGATGGTGAACTGGAACGGGCCGGCCGTCGCCTTGCGCCAACAACTCGGGCAAGTGGGTCTCTGGGTGCCCGGGCTGGCTACGGGCGGCCTGTCGGGGGCCGGAGACGTGGCGCGGCGGGCCGAGGAACTGGGGGTAAGCGCGATTTGGGTTGGCGGTGGCAACGCCAGCTCGAAGGCATTGGACGAGCGGGCGGCGATGCTCGATGCGACCGAGCACCTCGTGGTCGCTACCGGGATCGCCAGCATCTGGGCTTGGGGCCCGTCCAGTTGAACGAACGAGCAGCGGCCATCGACCGGGCACACCCGGGCCGTTTTGTGCTGGGTTTAGGCGTCGCCCACGCGCCCTCGGTGCAGGCCTTGGGGCAGGAATACCAGCGGCCGGTAGCGAAGATGCGAGCCTTCCTCGACGACCTCGACCGGTCCGGCGGTGGCGCCGCCCCCCCGACCCGCGTATTGGCGGCGCTGGGGCCGTCGATGCTGGCGTTGGCCCGAGACCGCTCGGCTGGTGCCCACCCGTACTTGGTCACCCCAGAGCACACATCGACCGCCCGTCGCATCCTCGGGCCGACCCCCGTACTTGCCCCCGAACAAGCCGTAGTCGTGAATGCTCATGCCACGGAGGCGAGGGCCATCGCCCGGGATTACTTGGCCACCTACCTCACGCTGTCGAACTACCTTTCCAGCTTCCGGCGGCTCGGGTTTGAAGAAAGCGACTTTGTCGGCGCCGGCAGCGACCGGCTCGTCGATGCGCTGGTGCCATGGGGCGACGCGGCGATGGTGGCCACGCGGGTCCAGGCCCATTTCGACGCCGGCGCGGACCACGTCTGCATCCAGCCCCTGGCCGACGGCAGGGCGATGGACTTCGATGGTCTGGCCGGCGTGTTAGGGGTTTTGCGCCAATAAGGCCTCGATCTCTCCGCTGGCCTGGCGGGCCAGATCATGAGCAGCGCGCCAACCGGGCCCTGCAGGCGCCAGTGCAGCACCAAAACGCAGTTGTACCTCGGACCGTCGAGGTAACCGGGCGCCGGGCGCCAGCAATGGGCGCGTGCCGAGTATGGCCACCGGTACGACGGGGCAGCCGACGTCACCCGCCACCACGAACGCCCCCAACTGGAAGCGGCGCAGACCAGGCTCGGCGCTGAGCCCTCCTTCGGGGAAAAAGACGAGTTGGCCGCCAGCTCGGGCCGCGTCGGTCAGCTCGGCCAGCACGGCCCGGACCGACGACCGGTCCCCTCCGTCCTCGACGCGCACGAAGATGGCGCCGAGGCGCCTCAAGAAGGGGCCTGTGATGGGGTGACGAGCGAGATCGCCGCCGGCCACGAACACGACCGGGTGGGCAAAGGCCCCAACGAGGGCAAACGAGTCGATGATGCTCTGGTGGTTGGCCACGATCACACCGGCACGTCCCGGCGCCGGCAGCTCACCGGTCACCTTCACCGGGATCCGAAGGCCGATCGAAAGCGTATGGACGGCGGCCCACGTGACTCGCCACCGCCAGGACAACCTGGGCAGACTGAGGACCAGGACCCAGCACGGCACGGCGACCATCCCCATAAGTCCCCACCCCAAGACGCCATACGAAACCTGGGCCAGACGCGACAACCACCGCCTGCTCATAGGATTAACGGGGACCAGTCGGGCGATCTGTTACCTGACGCCAACGCTGCGCCGGCGCGAGGCAACTGATAAACGTCAACTGGCCCGGTGCGTGGGCCCCGCAACATCGAACGATAACGGATGTTCTCCCTCATCACCTGCTGGTTGAACGCGTCCACGAGCCGGTCGCGCTCCCGGTGCATCTCGCTGGCGGTGATGTCGCCGCGGCGAAAACGCTCGTAACTCCGGTCGAGCGCGTAGTCCAGCCCTCTCTCCATTGCTTGCAGCCGCTCGAGAGTTGTCTTCAGCCGTGCTCCCTGGTTGGCGATCGGCTTGGACATCGAGGACGGGGCCTCTCCCGGCTCATCTGGCTCCGTCGGGAGGACCGGTGCAACCGCCACCCCGTCAGGCGCCGGCGGCCGCGGCGGCACGACCTCCTCCGCCTTCATGTAATAGTCCGCCGCCTTATTGACACCAACCGCGGCCAATTGGACTCGCTTCAAACAGCGCTGTTGACATTCCTCTTTCAGGCAGTAGTCATAACCGAGCTCGACGCGACGAGGGTCGACCACGTCGCCGCAGTTCCTGCATTGCAAACCAGAGCACTCCTAACTCAACTAACGATCCCCGTGTGAGTTAAACATTGTACGGGGACGCCCTGTTCCAGCTCTCGGGACTGCCCCACAACGGGCGTCGCTTAGCTGTGCCGACGCCGGTCAGGGCGCTCGCGCTGGACTTCGCCGGGCGCCTTGTCGGTTCGAAGCCCTTCGAACCGAGGGTGCCGCAACTTGCCGTCGTTGGTCCACTCGCTGAACACCACCTGCGCCACCAGTTCTGGGTGTGCCCAGTGCACACCCCGCTCGACAACGCGGCCTCGGGTGAACGGCGACCTGTCCATCTCGAGGGCGTCGAGCTGCTGGCGCAGCGTCAGCAGGGTGGCGGTGGAAAATCCGGTGCCAACCTTGCCGGCATAAACGAGGTCACCGCCGTCGAAATAACCGACCAGGAGGGCACCCAACCCCACCCGGCTGCCGGCCGGCCGGTGAACCCCCCGATCACAAATTCTTGCCCGAAGGAGCACTTGAACTTGAGCCAATCCGGCGAACGAGCCGACACATATCGCGAGTCGGCCCGTTTCGCCACCAGGCCTTCCCATTCATGGGCGCAGGCGAACTGGAAGTACTGCTCTCCGGTTGTGTTCCGGTGGGGCGTGAACCGCAGCGGGCCCCGGTACGTCAGCGCCCCCCTCAGCAAGGTCTTGCGGTCCCGCAGGGCAAGGGCAGTCGTGTCGAAACCGTCGAAGTAGAGGAGGTCGAAGATGTAGTAATAAACGGGCACCGGGCTGCGCCGCGCCTCTTCCGGGTTGGTGATGCCCAGTCGCTGTTGCAACCGCTCGAAGCTCGTCCGGCTCCCCTCGAAGGCCACGACCTCCCCGTCCACGAGGATGTCCTGGGTGCCTTGACCCGCCAGGGCGTCCACGATCTCGGGGTAGGTGTTGTTCAGGTGTTGCTGGCTCCTCGATTCCAGGAGCACGTGGCCGGCGCGGCGCGACGCCAAACATCTCTCCCCGTCGAGCTTTCGCTCGAAAATCCAGGCCGGGTCAGAGAAGTAACGGTCGGTAAGGGTGGCCAACATCGGAGGTACCCACTCTGGCGCCGGGGTCGCCCGCAACCGGTCTCGGGCCGCAGAGCCGAGGCGGGCGAGAACTTCGGCCGCCGAGCCGCCGCGACCGACCGTCATCGCTTTTGCGCCGGGCAACGAGGATGCACCGTAACGGCACCGTAGCAGCAGTGGCGCCCAACGGGGGCGAACAGCCAGCGCAAGCCCGCCAGAGGTGGAGTGCGTTATGGAGCCTCGACCAGACTGTCCGTCATGACGCCGTCGCCGACCCCGTTCGTCCTCGAGGGAGGGGTCCTGGCCGGCCCCGCTTTGGTCGTCCATGGCGGCGCCGGCACCTTCGAACGGCTTGCCATCGATGGGACTAGAGCTCGCCTCGAGGACGCGCTGCAGGACGCGCTGGCCTCCGGTTGGGAGGTGCTCGCCAAAAGCGGCGCCGCGTTAGCGGCAGTGGTCGAAGCAGTGACCTCCCTCGAAGACAGCGGCCTGTTCAATGCTGGCCGCGGCTCGTCGCCGACCACCCAGGGCCGGACGGAGATGGACGCCAGTGTCATGGACGGCGCTAGTGGAGCAGCGGGCGCGGTGTGCGCCACGACCTGGCCGGCCAACCCGATAAAAGCAGCGCTGGCGGTGGCCGACCAGGTCGCCGCCGGCGCCACGTTCGACGGTGCCGCCTGGCCCCCCCTGCTGCTGGCTGGAGATGGCGCCGACCAGGTGGCTCGAACGGCCGGCTTGCCCTCGATGGCTTCCCTGCAGCCCGCCGGGCCGGTGGCGCCCGGTAACCGGAGAGCCGAGCAAGGCGGCGCCGAGCCAGGGAGTCACGGCACCGTTGGCGCCGTCGCTCTCGATACCAGGGGCCATGTGGCTGCGGCTACCTCGACGGGGGGACGGGAGGGTCAAGCACCGGGCCGAGTGGGCGACAGCCCCATAATCGGCGCCGGTACCTGGGCGGACGACACCACGGCGGCGGTGTCGGCCACAGGCGCCGGAGAGGCGTTCATCCTGGCCGGCTTCGCCCATCGTGTCGATTGGGCCATGCGGTCTGGGGTTGCACTGGACCACGCGCTGACCAGCGCTTTAGCCGCCGTCTCGCACTACAAGGGGAGCGGCGGAGCGATCGCCATCACCGCGTCGGGGCGTTTCGCCGCCATATTCGGGACGGCCGCGATGGCCCGGGGCTGGAAGAGCGCCGACGGGGTGGTCGTGCGCGTATAGCTCGTCACATGCCGCCACTGAGTGGCTACCCAGCCTCCGCGTCCAGCCAAACGCGCTCGGGGCTACTGGAAAAGGCATTGAGCAAGGCGCCCTCACGGAGCCCCCATTCGCTCACGACAAAGTGTTCGGTACCAATTTCCTCGGCAATGGCTTGCAGGATGCACGCCCCGAATGGCAACGCCGGGGCGCGGCGGGCCGGCATCCCGGGCAACTTGAGCCGGTGGCTGAGATCGAGGCAAGCAAGCATGTCGGCCAGTTCTGCCACCTGGGCGGGCATCAACTCCACCTGGTTCACGACCCAGCCAGGTGCCTTCGAGTAGCTGTGCATCCTGGCCGTAGCCAGGCGAGCAAGAGCGCGGGCCGTCCCGCCACTTATCACCGTCCTCGCCGCCACCCGCGGGTATTTCCTGAGCTCACGGCCAATGGGGGCCAAGGCCTCACGTACACGTTCCCGGATTTCTTTGCGCACTTCACGGTCGAGGTACTCGCGGGCGCCTAACTCACCTCTAAGCCGCGTGGCGCCGATAGGGGCGCTGGTGGCCACATAAATGTCGTAGCTGTTACCGACGGCCAGTTCGAAGCTGCCCCCGCCAACATCGATTCCCACTGTCGCGCTGTCCCCCACGTAGACCGCGCTCCTTTGGCCGACAAAGCAAAGTCGCGCCTCTTCTGGCCCGCCCAGCACGCGGACCGGGACCGCCAGGGCACGTTCCAGGGATGCCACCACCTCGGGCCCGTTGACGGCATCTCGAAGGGCGGCGGTCGCCAGGGGGACCACTACGTCGGGGTTGGCCCGTTCGAGCACTCGACGCAGGCGCTTCGCCGCCGCCACGGACGCCTTGAGCCGACGAGACGAAATCCGGCCGGTGGCACCCACCTCGAGGCCCAAATTGAGAAGAGACTTGCTCTTCAGCACCGGCCGCAAGCTTTGATGGAGACCTTTTTCGCAAACCAATAATTGGAACGAGCTACTCCCCAGGTCCAACACCGCGCCGCTGGCCATCTGAGCCGACAATACTTTGCCTCCCGGGCCGACCCGTGGATTTGACGCTGAGGGGCGGACGACAAGGTCCTGAGTGTCGCTGTTCGTCGATGACGGCGACAACACGATGAAATTGTTGAGCCCCAAGGGCGGGTACTCGTCGTAAGGCGAGATGGGCCTCAGCGAGATCCCGTAACCAGCAGGTGTGAGGCGAGGTCCCCTTTTTCGGTGACGACCAGCCGCTCGAGGCCGAGCCACTGGCGTAACCGGTGCAGCTCGGCCAGCGCGGCTTCGGCCACGGCACCGTTATCCTTCTCCGGCTCGGCAAAGGCGCCCACCACGAGCAGGGCACTTCCTTTACGGTCAGCCTTCAAATCGAAACGGGCTACCAATTCGTCACCTAACAATAACGGCATTACGTAATAACCATGAGTACGGTCCGGGCCGGGGACGTAAATTTCGATACGGTAATGGAAATGGAAAAGCCGCTCGGTACGTGCCCGCGTCCAGATGAGCGAATCGAAAGGCGAAATTAGGCACGCGTGGCGCCGACGGGGGACCGTCTGCCGGGTGTCTGCCAACATGTAGGCGGGCTGGGACCAACCCTCCACTGACACTTTTGACAGCCGGCCATCCTCGACGAGCTCACTGACACGCGGCCGCGCCGCCGGCACGCGTAACCAGAAGTAATCGGCCAGGTCGCCTACAGTCGCCACTCCCAGGCAGCCCGCGGCCAGGGCAATTAGTTCCCGCTGGGCATCTTCGGCGGTCGGAGTCGGCAGGGCGAGCACCTCCGCAGGTACGACCCTTTCGGTCAGGTCATATACCCGCTCGAAATTAGCGCCCCTCCAGGCAGCCAGGACACCATCGCCGAAGAGAAGCTCGAGCGCCACCCGCCCGAGGCTGCGTCGGTCCCACCACTCTCCCGTACGCCGCCGTGGTTCGGACAGCTGCGAAGCCGCCAGAGGGCCACGGTCCGTAACTTCCGACAATATTGTTGCAATGTATTCGGCGTGCGCGGCCCGCCACGCCCGCCGGCGTTCCCGGGCCCCGACGTTGTCGAGCAGGTCCTGGCGTGACCGCTCCATGCGCCATCGGAACAGAGGGTGCCGCCCTACTGGCAGCAGCGAGGCGGCGTGCCCCCAGTACTCGAACCAGCTGCCACCGGGGCCGCTGAGTGACCGCAGGACAGCCGGGTCGTAATCGCCCAACCGGCTGAACGGGACCAGGAACTGAGTTCGTTCCAGCACGTTGACCGCGTCGAGCTGGATGGTCCCCACTTGGTTCATCAGCCGCCGCAATTGCTCGGCGCCGGCTCGCCTGCGACGCGTTGGCCTCGGGCCAGCCAGGCCCTGAGCGGCGATCGCCAACCGCCTGGCTTGGCGATTAGACAATAAGGCTTCGACCGGCACGAAGGCAGCGTAGACGGGACGGGAAGAGTTTGCGGGCTGGGGGCTGATGTCGGCCTATGCCGGGGTAGGCTGGAGGCCGAACCGTAGGAGGTAGGACGTGGACGAGGATTTCGAGAGCCGGGCCAAGCAGGCCGCCGGCACCGCCGGGACCTTCGCAGGGGCCATGTCGGGGGCGCGTTTGTTCGGCTCCTTCGTACCGATCCCCTTCGTTGGGCCGGTGGTGGGTGCCGTCGTCGGAGGAGTGCTCGGCGGCGAAGTGGGACGCCGTCTTGGAAGGGCCGTAGTCGAGGGCGGTAACGCCTTCGTGAAGACCCTCATTTCGCCTGCGCCCTGACCGCGCCCACCCGGAATGAGCGCCGCAGCCCTCAAACGACGCTACTTGAGTGCTATTTGAGTACAAATCCTGCTTAGACGTTTTTGCGCGCCGCTGGTTACAGCCAACTTGGCGGCGTAACTCCTTTCGGCTTTGTCCGTCAATAACCACATCCGACGCCAAAGCTCGAAAGGAGAAATCAAATGATCAGGAGGAGGTGCCGGGCCCCGCTCTCCGCCGCCCGGCACACAGATAACGAGGCACCAGCGCCGAGGATTTCGTTGGTTAAGAGGTTTGCTCTCGGCGTGCTTATGGGCACCGCCTTTATGGCGGCAGCACCGGCCGTAGCCGGGGCCAGCCCGGCCTCGGCCACCATGACGATCAGTTCCAACGTTTTCCCGTCCGGGGCCACCGTCGCCGGTGGCTTGTCGGGGACAGTGCCAGTTACGGCAGGATCCTCGGTGACCTTGACGGCGCCGCAGTACCTGTACCAACCGTCCGTGCCACCGGGAACTCTAGGGACGGTTTACGAGTTTATGTTCTGGGACATCAACTCTGCCCTTGTCAATAAGGCCACAGCCGAGTTCAGGGCACCGAGCTCGGGATCGTCCTTCAGTGCCGGAGCCTGGTACCTGCCCGTCTGCGTGGTGTCGTCCTCATGTGGGAGCGGCGGCCCGACGTCGGTCACGACCTGGGCGTTCTCGCTCACCAACGATGAGGTTTTGCCCGGTACGCCCATTGGCTCGGTCAGCCCCGCCTCGGCCTGGACGCCGCCCAGTACCTCGGTGTCGACCGCGACCGCGGTCAACATAGACGCTGTCCAGTTCCTCGGGGCTCACAGCAAGCTCTCCGGCACCGACTTCAGGTCGTGGTTCGTATTCGGTGGGGGTGGGTCGACGGTCAGCGGCCTCCAGGTGCAGGTGCCTGCGGGCGAGTCACCGTACGCGATCGCCTTCTACAACGAGTATTCGCCTCACCTGCCGCCCATACCCTGCATCGGTTACCCGCATTGCATTTAGTCGCGACGGGACCTCGATAGCGCCAGCCGGCGCCAAAACGCCCCCGCCCCTGAGATCTCCAGGGGCGGGGGCGGCGTCGCATTTATATGGCGGAAGGCTCCACCGGCGCTGGGGGCCACGGGTGACCACGTCGCGCCGTCCATTTAGCCCATTATTGGTTACTTGTCGGCCAGCACCGGTTGTGACCCGCCGGCCTGGCCCGCTCCCGTCAAGGCTTTAGAGCCACCGCCGCCTCGGGTGTAGCCACGTGGAAACTGAAGCTTTCCTCGAGGTACAAGCGCACAACTTCGCTGTCGTGAGAGTCGTAGCCGATCGACAGATCCTCTCCTGAATCAATGATGAAATCGCCGCCCCGCAGGCTTACTACCACGGCCCCGTCCACGCCCGGCGCCCACACGATCGGCCCTCCCAGGATCTTGGCCAAGTGGTCCAGCAACGGGTAACCGCCATGCTCAGTTGTCTCGATCACCTTCCGGTACTGGTCGCGGCCCAAGGCGAGGCCGTAGGGACCAGTTATGCCACTCCCCAGGAGCCAGTCGATGGCGTTGGCCACTTGGCGCGGGTACCCGGCCGTAGACTCGCCCAGCGTGGCCTCCTCGTATGGCGACGCCTGGACGATGCCCGTGATCACGCCCTCCCAACCGTGGAAAACGGCAACGTTCTCCGTTATCGCTAATTGGTGAGCAGCCTGGTCGAGCGGGCTTAGGTCGGTGTCGTCGGCCCCACGGTCGGCATCGCGGAGCTGCTCGCGCGACAGTTCGAAATCGGCCCGGACCTCGACCAGAGGCAGCACCGCTCGCTGGAAACCGATGACTCCGTCCCCCTCCCCCGGGGCCACGCCGAGCGCTTTGGTATGACCGAGGTTCGTCGCCGAGTACTCCCAGCCGCGCGGCCCGGAGAAGTCCACCAGCTTGCGGGCGGCGAGCGCTGGCACCGAGCGCTGCCGGGCTTCATCGTCGAGGAGCTTCCACCCCGCGTCGGATATGGGCGCATGTGAGCGCATTAGGTGGTTCATTTCGTAGCTCCTTTCAGGCTGCCGATACCGAGTGACCCTTCGCCTTGGCTCGCCTGCGCCGCTGGCGCGACAGCCTGAGGCGCGTCCTCCGCTTGGGTGCTGGTTGCTCGGGCCGGAGGGTCGTCCAGGAAGCTCGCCGCCGGCGCGAAAAACAGGGTGCCAGTCAGCGCCGTAGAGAAATCGAGGATACGGTCCGTATTTCCTGGTGGGTTGCCGATGAACATGTTGGTCAACATTTGCTCGATTACATCAGGCGTCCGGGCGTAAGCGATGTAATAAGTCCCGAACTCCCCTGCTCCTATGCTGCCAAAGGGCATATTGAAGCGAAGGATCTGGTGCTGCACGCCCTCGTCATCGATGATGGTGTTCAGGGCTACGTGCGAATTCGACGGTTTCACGTCGTCGGCCATTTCTATGTCCTCGAGTTTGGACCGTCCTATGGCTCGTTCCTGCTCCTCGACGCTTAGCGAGCCCCAACTGGCCAGGTCATGGACGTACTTCTGGACAATGACATAACTACCACCAGCGAAGACAGGGTCCTCGTCCTCGATCAGGGCGGCCGCCACGGCCGCCGCCCCGCCGGGGTTCTCAGTGCCATCGACGAAGCCGAGCAGGTCGCGCTCGTCGAAGAACTTGAACCCATGGACCTCGTCGACCACGTGCCCGAAGCCGGCCAAACGGTCCATTAGCCGGTCGGCCAGCTCGAAGCAAAAGTCGAAGCGGTGCGCCCGGATGTGGAGCAACAGGTCACCCGGCGTCGCTACTGCCGTATGCCGCGGCCCGTTCAACTGGACGAAAGGGTGCAGACCCATTGGGCGGGGCAGACCGAAAAGGCGGTCCCACAACCGCGACCCGAGGCCCACCACACAGACGAGCCCGCCGGGCGGGCTGCGAAAACCGACGGACCGAACCAGCCCGGAAACGTCGGCCAGCAAGTCACGCAGATCCTCCTCGTGACCCTCGTCTATGGTCAGCACCAAGAACAGCGCGGCCTCAGTCAGTGGCGACAGGACGGCTTGGGGTTCGGCGCTGTCACTCGGAGCCATAGACCCCACCACCTCCTCCACGTCGTCGGGTCACGGGTAGGCCTCACCGCACAGTAGCTAACTCACCCGCCTCTGATGCAACCGGGGGCGGGGCAGGCCCAACTCTGGCTATTGGTGGCGCTGGCGCTCTGGCTCTTGCGACCTCAACTGAGGTGCTGGTTCAGATGGTGATTTCCCCTAGGGCCTGTTCGCCGGCCTGCAACTGACGACGGAAGGCGCTCACCATGAGCTCGGTCAGCGCTTCGACTGAGGTGTCCGCGACGCGAATGTCCACTGTGACCTTGCCCTGCTGTATTACGTTGAGCCGGTCGCAAAGCGCGAATAAGTGAGCGTAGTTGTGGTCGATCACGATCATTGAGACACCTTTGGCCGACAGGTCCTTTACCAGCTCCATGATCAACGCGGACTCCTTGGCCCCCATCGCGGCCAGCGGCTCGTCCAAGAGGAGGATCCTGGCGTTGAGGCGGGTGGCGCGGGCTACTGCCACCGCTTGGCGTTGACCGCCCGAGAGCATCTCGACTTCCTGGTTGAGATCGGGCATGTTGACCTTGATGTTGTCGAGGTACTGCCGAGCCAGGTGGCGCATGCGCCGCCGGGAGAGGACGCCCAATTTGCCGAAGCTGGTCAGCTCGCGGTTGAGGAAGAGGTTTTCGTACACGGTCAGCTGGGGGACGAGGGCCAGGTCCTGGTAAACCGTCTCGATCCCTACGGCGCGGGCGTCCTCGACGCCGTTGAAGCTGACCTCTCGGCCTTCCACGAAGATCCGACCTTCGTCTTGCTTTTGGAACCCGCAGAGGATCTTTACCAAGGTGCTCTTGCCGGCCCCGTTGTCGCCAACCAGGCCGAGGACTTCGCCCCGGTTGAGGTGCATGTCGACTCCTCGAAGGGCGACCACGGCACCAAAGCGCTTGGTTATCCCTTCAGCACGCAGGATCACATCCGGTTGGGCCGCGCCGGCCGGCTTGACCTGCTCGGCGTCGGGAGCGCCCGTGCTGGCCCCGTCCGGCCCTTCGGGCAAAGGGGCGGTCGCGCTCATCGTCGGAACTTGACTGCGAAGCGGCCGAGCTGGACGTTGAGGATCATGAGGACCAAGATGATAAGCCCTTCGAATAGGTAAAACCAGTTCGCGCTCACCCCGGTCAGGTTGAGCCCGTCCTCGACGATGCTGAGGAAGAGGGCTCCTACGAAAGTCCCCAGCACCGTGGCCCGTCCCCCAGTGAGGGCGGTACCGCCGATGACTGCCGCCACTATTGGCGCCAGCACAATGTTGAGGCCGTAATCGCCCGGGTCCATGCTCACGAACCTGATCAGGTCGAGGATCCCGATAAAGCCCGAAGCGGTGGAAATGATGACGAAACACCAAACCTTAACCCGCGCCACCGGTATCCCGGCCTCAGCTGCAGCAAGCGCGTTGCCACCGGTGGCCGTGACATGCAACCCGAAGCGGGTCTGTTTCAGGAGGAACCATATCCCGATCATGATGGCCAAACCCCAAAGGAGGTCGGCCCAGGCGCCGGCACCGAAGATTTTGGCGAACGTGCCTGATCCCGGCATTTCTTCCTGGGTGTAGCTCGACACGACCAGCACCACCCCGTACAGGACAAATTGCATGCCCAACGTAACGACCAGAGACGGCACCCGGAGCCGGACGGTAATCACGCCGTTGATCAAGCCGATGAACGCACAGAGGAGCAAGCTGATGACGATGCCGAGGCCCACAGGCACGCCGGCATGCCAGAACCAGTAGACGAACCACGGCGCGGTCAGGTACACCTGGCCGGCCGAGAGGTCGATCTCGCCCAGCACCAACATGAGGGTCTCGCCCGCCCCTATCACCAGGATCGGCGCCATGTACTGGGTAGTGGTGATGATGTTGGCCACCTGGAAGAGCGCCGAAGTACGCAGGCCGAAGTAGATGATGGCCAGGATCGTGACGGCAATCACGGGCGTCTCGCGGCGCCGGACGATGTAGTTCAGAACTGAGGCGGTAACCCCCCGCCCCCCCTCGGCGGGCGAGGCGGGGGGTACAGGCGACCGGTCGCCCGAGGTGGTGACTGTCGCCTGCGTCACGACCTAAAAACTTATCTTGGACGGAGGCGCAAAGGCGGTCTCAGCCGAGCCGCTGCCCTCGAAGCGGGTGGTGTGCGACAAGTAGGCTCCCGCAGTGGAGGGGAGCACGTAGCCGAGGCCGGTATCGGTGTCACACGGTTTTATCAACCCGGCCGAGATGCTGTAGAGGAACAGCTGGACCGTGGGAATGAAGCCCTGGAGGTAGGCCTGTTGGTCGATCGAGAAGAGCAGAGCCCCCTTTTGCACCTGCTGTAGGACCGGGATCCCCACGTCCCACCCGGAACCACCGACCTTGCCCTTCAGGTTGTACTTGCCGATGATCGTGGCGGCGGCAATCGAGTCGCCCGAGTCGGTGCAGTACATGAACTTGACGTCCTTGTTGCCGAGGTACCACTGCTCGAGGAGGGGCTCCTCTTGGGCTTGGGTGGCGCTGGTGCCTATTTCCTTGAAGTTGTACCCGGCCTTCTGGAAGATGGGCTTGGCTCCGTCGATCCGGGGCTGGATGTTACCGGTGCCCGGGGTCGCTATAACCCCGGCGACCAGGTCGCCTTTGCTGAGGGTCCCCGAAGCAACGATCCGGTTGGCGGCGGCGGCACCGGCGGTCAGGTTGTTCTGCCCCACGTAGGCCATCCTGTTGTTGCCGGCCTCGTCAGCGTTATAGCTGATGACTGGGATGCCCTTAGAAAGGGCGTTGTCGACCGGCGTATTGAAGGCGACCGGGTCGATCAGAGTCGTAGCTATGCCGTTGACGTTGGCGGCAACGGCGTCGTTGATGGCAGTAACCATGTCGGTGGTCAACGAGTCCGTGGAACCGGTCCACGCTGGTGCAGGTATGCCCAGGATCGTCGCCGCGTCTTTAAGTCCGTAGATGGTGGCCGTGAAGAAGGTGTTGGTCGTCACGTGGTTGACGAATGTGAGCTTGTACTTCGGGTGGCTTGCGAACAACGGGTGGTTTTCGTCAGCGAAAGTCTGTGCCGCGGCCCCCCTTTCCGTAAGGACGTCAGCTAAACCTCCCAAGAACGGCACTGAGGCCGCAGCCACCCCGGCATTGCGTAAGAACCGTCTGCGGGACTGCTCGTATTTCTTGGGGTCCACTTCAATTGGTCTTTGAGGCATTTACTGATCTACCTTTCCCTAGGGCTGCCTTCATCAACGGCAGCGGTTGTTTCAGTCTTCAGGGCTAATTGGATTGGTCAGCGATTTCGAAGTGACGTCCGCAGAGTTCGACGAGCGATTGACGGACAGAGCGACCGCGCTAAAAGGACGCGCTTCCTTCTAAAGGGAGAGGCTCTTTGCTCCCGAAGTGCGGCTATCCCTCGCACGAACGACCAGGCGGATCTTCGATAACGGCCACGTGAAATGATGAAAAGGCGTGCCGACGGTCGCAAAACTCACACGGGTGCGGGCCGGGTCGGCCCGTTGCCGCGCCTAAGCTACCCGGGCTTCGGACTGTCCAGCTTGCTCGGCGCAGGCTTCCTTCGCTGTCCTTCACCCCTCCTCCCTGGCTGGCAGGCCTAACAGTTGATGCTGGGCCTCAGCGCATACCGTTAGGGTGTTTCGTCTCAATAAATTAGGTGGGCACTGAGCCAGAGTCAAGGAGTCGAAAAGTTTCGAAAATGCCGGACCGTAGCGGGGCCTCCGACATGGCCAGCCGGGGTTAGTCGCGGACCTATTGCGGGGCGGAGATGGACACGGGAGCCCTGCCGCCAGTCTGCAGCGACCTGACGCACGCCTCGGCCACTGCTGTCGCCGCGTACCCGTCGAACGCGGTGGGCCGAGACCGTACCCTCCCGGACGCCATTGACCCAATCCTGAAGCTCGTCTCGGTACGCCTGGCCAAAGCGTCCTTTCCAGTCAGGCGGCACCGCCTCCCCCTTGTTACCCGCGGTGGTGAGCGCCCCGCTGGAAGGAAGGTCGAGAGAAACACTCCCCACTGAGCCGACTACCTCGCATCGGACGTCATAGCCGTATTGGCAATTTACGAAAATTTCGATATCCACCAGCGCGCCCGAGGCAGCCTCCAGCAGGACCAGTTGCGGGTCCCGAAGGTGGTCTGGGGCAAGGGGGCTCTTTCTCCCCACTACAACGGTGGCTGCCTCCAGCTCCTCGGAAAGCAGCCAACGGGCCACGTCGATCTCGTGGATCACTGAGTCAGTCAGGAGCATCTCACTCATGAAGAACGGCGGGGATTGAGCATTGCGGTGGATGCAATGGGCGAGCAAGACGTCGCCAATTCTGCCTTCGTCGATAGCCCCCTTGACCCGCCGGTAACCGTCGTCGTAGCGACGCATGAACCCGACTTGCACAAACCTAGCGCCCGCGGCCGATTCGGCCTCGATCACTTTCAGGCAGTCCTCGGAGCTCCGCGCCAACGGCTTTTCACAGAACACCGGTTTGCGCGCCGCAATACCGGCGATAGTGAGCTCGGCGTGGACGCTGCTCGGTGCTGCGATTAGGACTGCTTCGACGGCGGGGTCGTCAATAAGCTCCAGGGCGCTTTTATGCGCGACCGCTTTCACCTCGGCCGCCAGCGCCTCCGCCCTGTCCGTCTCGACGTCGAACACTGCGCGCACTCGAGCGCCCGCCACTTGCGTCGCCAAACGACGGACGTGGTCAGCACCGATGTCCCCGGTACCGATAACCCCGATATTCAGGTCCACTACGTTCTTTCCCTCTCTGTCGGTGCGCGCCGGTCGTGAGCCGCCCTGGGCGTGGCATACCCTATACCTTGCCGGGTCGATGGGGGTACGTACCATCAACAACGGCGGTCGCGGTCGGGCCAGGTGGCCCAGCCGGGGAAGGAGACGACTATGGGCATGGCCACCAAGCAGAGCGGCTGGAAGAGCCCGCTGTACCAGATGACGCAGACCACGCCGACGTGCTTGTGGAACGACTCGGCGGCCGAGGCCGAGTTGAGGTACGCCATCGACAATGGCGCCGTTGGCGCAACGTGCAACCCGGTCATCGCCCTCACCGTGGTGCGACAGGAGATCTCCCGGTGGCTGCCCCGGCTTCAAGAGCTCGTCGAGGAGCGCGCCACCGCCACGGAGGACGAGGTCGGATGGCAGTTGGTCGAGGAGGTGTCACAGAACGCGGCCAGCCTGCTCGTTCCCGTTTTCGAACAAACCAAGGGCCGAAATGGACGGCTGTCCATCCAGACGGACCCTCGCTACTACCGCGATACGAGGGCAATCCTCGACCAGGCCGTCCATTTCAACGAACTGGCGGACAACATGATCGTAAAGATCCCGGCCACTGCGGCCGGGATCCCGGCCATCGAAGAAGCCACTTACGCCGGCATCAGTATCAACGCCACGGTCAGTTTCACCCTCCCTCAAGTGCTCCTAGTGGCGGAGGCGGTCGAACGAGGCCTGCGGCGGCGGGAAGCCGAGGGCAAGGACATCCTGTCGATGGGCCCGGTCTGCACCCTGATGGTCGGGCGCCTGGACGACTGGCTGAAGGTGGTGGCCGACAAAGAGGGCATCCTCACCGACCCTGGCCACCTCGAGTGGGCCGGCGTGGCCGTCTTCAAGAAGGCGTACCGTATCTTTACCGAACGCGGGTACCGCACCCGGTTGCTGTCAGCGGCGTTCCGCAACCATTTCCACTGGAGCGAACTGATCGGTGGCGACGTGGTCATATCGCCACCGCACGCCTGGCAGGTGCGTATCAACGCCAGCGACATTCCCGTCGAGCCCCGGATCGACCGGCCCGTGGGCCCGACGGTCGTCGATGACCTGCTCAGGCGTTTCCCCGACTTCCGAAGGGCTTACGACGAGGACGGCTTGTCGCTGGCCGAGCTCGACTCGTTCGGGCCGACCCTGCGCACTCTGCGCCAGTTCATCAGCGCTTGCGCCGACCTTTCCAGCCTGGTGCGTGACGTGATGACGCCCGACCCGGGTCTGCGGTTGCGGAACTGACTAGCGAGACCGCTGTGCCACCAGTAACTAGTTCCGCTGCGCCGGGCGGAGCTGGGAGCCCCGCCTCGGGAAGGAGCCTGGGGATCGGGGCCCACGCGGGCAAGGCAGACAGAGCCCCGGGCGGGGCGACGGCATGGCTAAGCGAGACGGACTGCGACCTCAACGATTTCCGGCGTCTCGTGGAGCAGACAACGGACCTCCGTAATTACCCGACCGCAAGCGCGGTCCGGAGCAATGTCCTCGTGTACGACGCCCGGCGCCTAACCGACCGGGCAACGGTTTATAAAGACCGTCGCGTGGTGCAAGCCGAGCTGGCCCGCGCGCTGTCGGACGGCCCCGGCGTGCTCGTGATCGAGCAGGCCTTCGACCCCACGCTGGTGGAACGGGCCACGGGGATCTTCACCGATTTGATCAATGAGGAAATGGCTGCGGGCAAGAGCCGGGGTGATCACTTTGCCAAGCCGGGTACAAATGCCCGCCTGTGGGACTCCTTGAGCAAGCTGGGCCGGCGCGACCCCGAAGTGTTCATCGACTATTTCGCCAACGACTTACTGGCCCTCGTCTCGGTGGCCTGGCTCGGCCCCGGATACCAGGTAACGTCGCAGGTCAACCTGGTCAACCCCGGCGGAGCCGCGCAGGCCGTGCACCGCGACTACCACCTCGGCTTCATGTCCAACGAACAGGCCGCAAATTACCCGGCCCACGTCCATCAGCTGTCTCCAGCGCTCACACTGCAGGGCGCCGTCGCTCACACCGACATGCCGGTGGCCAGTGGGCCGACGCTTTATGTCCCTTATTCGCAAAAATACCTGCCCGGCTACCTCGCCTGGCGCTTGGCCGAGTTCCGCGAATACGGCGAAAACCACCATGTGCAGCTGCCGCTGGCCCAAGGGGACGCCGTCTTTTTCAACCCCGCCCTGATGCACGCCGCTGGCCACAACCACTCCGGCGACGTCCGGCGCATGGCCAACTTATTGCAGGTTTCTTCGGCGTTCGGACGGGCGATGGAATCAGTCGACCGCCAGGCGCTGACCAACGCTGTTTACCCGGCGTTACTGCAGCGCAAGCGGTCCGGGGCAGCGGGACCGTGGCTCCACAACGTGGTGGCCGCCTGCGCCGAAGGCTACGCGTTCCCCACCAACCTGGACCTCGACGTCCCCGTCGACGGGTTGGCCCCGCTCACGCCGGCGGAAATCGTCATGCAAGCTCTGGAAGCCGACCACGAGCCTGACGAATTACGGCGGGCGCTGCAAGCAGCAGCTGAGCGCCGGCAGAGCTAAGGGCCGAGCGCGAGCCTCGGGACGTCAGGTCAATTGGCCTTTGTACACTTTGTCGCGCTTTGTGCGTACAAAGTGTACAAAGCTCACGCGGCGGCCGAGCCGATGCCGGCCCGCGCAGACCTGGGCCGGTCAGACCTGGCCCGGTCAGACCTGGCCCGGTCAGACCTGGCCCGGTCAGACCTGGGCCGTGTCGAGCACCTGGCCGCCGAAAGTGACCACCTGGACGGCGGCCACGTCGTCCTGGGGGACCAGAGCAGAGCCGCTCACCCTTTCGCCCCCGGGGGGCGACTTGTACGGGGCCAACCAGCTACCGGCAATTACCCGGTGGCCGGCTCGGTCCAGCACGACCAGGTAGCAACGAGCGTGCCCGGCGACGCCTGTGAACGCACCCTCGAGCCGCACCCAGCCGTCGGCAGGGGTGATAACGACCGTCATGTGGACCCCGTTGACTGGGTTGCTGGCCGCCACCTTCGTGCTGCCGGCGGGGACGGCAAGAGGAGCCGGGCCACGGCTCGAGCTGAGGCCGATGAGGAGGCCGCCGGCCAACGCCACCAGGACCAAGACGACGGCGGCGGCTACCGTCCACACCGGCGGCCGACGCTGCTCGGCCCGGGCCTGGCGAAGGGTGCGCGCCAGGAGGAGATCCGCCCCTTCAGGCGGGCCGTCGAGGAACGCTTCGACCGGGACCTGCTCGAGCCGAAAGCGGAGGGACTCGAGCTCGTGGAGTTCTTCCCGGCACCCGGGGCAACCGGCCAGGTGTTCACTGACCCGGCGCTGCTCGTCCGCGTCGAGCGCATCGAGACTGTACGGCCCCAGGAGGTCGTTAGGGTGCTGGCTCATCACGCCGACTCCTTTTCACCGGACGCGCTCGAAGCCATGATGCCACGGAGAGACTGCAGACCGTAATAAGCCCGTGACTTGACCGTCCCGGGGGGGACGCTGAGGCGCTCTGCCGCCTCGGCCACGCTGCTTCCTCGCCAGTAGAGCTCTATCAGGACGTTGCGATGGTCCGGGGACAGTTGGTCAATGGCGTCCAGGACAGTGATGCTGTCCACCACGTCCTCTGGCTTGTCCGGGGCGACCGTGGGGTTGGCCGGGTGTTCACGGACCTCGGTCGGTCGGGCCGAACGGGCACGAGCTCTGTCTACCACGATGTTCCGGGCTACCGTGAGGAGCCATCCCCGCACGGAACCCTGCCCGTTGACTAGCACTTCGGGGTGCTTCCAGGCCCGCAACAGCGTTTCCTGCACGACGTCCTCGGCTTCGTTGCGGTCGTTGGTCAGGCGGGTAGCGTAAGCCAGGAGGCTACGCCCGTGCTCGTAGTAGAGCGCGGTGATCAGCGCCTCCGGGCCACCAGTGGCCCCTGGCGAACCCCGCCGGCTTCCCAATCGCAAGCGCTCCCTCTCGTGCCCGGGTGGTTTCCTTATCCTTCTGCGTACCAGATCCAGGACGGTGCCCGCGGTCTCGGCCCGGTTGGCAGGGTGAGCTCGCAGGCTGCGGCCGTACTCGACCGCCGGCGGCCAAATCGCCAGCTCGGTTGTCACACTGCTGCCCCCGGCAGGCTGCGTCTGCTTGCCTGCGGGAGAGGCCCTCTCGTACAGGGGACCGTCGTCAGCAACCGGGCGGCCGGCGCCGGTCGTGGACATAGCCATGGGTGAGTCCTCTCGGAATAGCTCGTACAGGACAACACGTGCCCCGACCCGCTCCGGTTCACCCGAGCCAACTCAGCCGGGCTTGCCTCTCCAATTAATCCCCCGGTGTTCCCACGGACAGTCCCTGCATTGGCCGAGACAACAGGGGCCGCTCCGTCTGCGACTGACTTAAATGACGCGGATCTCCGGTGAACGCTTTTCCCAGCATCTGCCTTATTTTTTGCCTCTTTCCAAATTTTTCTGAGCCTCGTTGAACCGCGGGCGGGCCGGGCCCGTGTAAATGGCTCGTGGCGCAACGCCACTCCAACACCCCAAACCACCCCCACCCCAAATCACCCCACAAGGAGACAATGATGTCCCGCAAATGGTTAGTCGCGGCCGCCCTCGCCGCCGCCGCCATCGCCCCCACCGCCGCCTCGGCCGGCTCGGCCTACGCCCAGGCCAACACGTCCTACACCTACACCACGCTCGACAACAGCAACGACCTCACCTTCAACCAGCTGCTCGGCATCGACGACTCGGGCGTCATTGCCGGCTACTTCGGATCGGGCGTAGCCATGCACCCCAACAAGGGCTACGAGCTGCTCCCCCACTTCGACCAGGCCGCCTACCGGGTGGAAAACTTCCCCGGCTCGGCCCAGACCCAGGTCACCGGGCTCAACAACCGCGGCGCCGAGGTCGGCTTCCAGTCCTCCACCAACACCGGTACCGACGCCAACTACGGCTGGTACTCGCTTGATAACGGGCGCAGCTTCACGCAGGTCAACGTGCCCTTGCCCGCTGGCACCGCCGCCGCCAGCCCCCCGGTGACCCAACTGCTCGGGGTCAACGACGCCGACATCGCCGTCGGCTTCGAAAACGACTCCAACGGCAACGCCCACGGCTTTGTGTACGACGGCCGGGACCACCAGGCCACCTTCACCACCATCGCCGGGACCAGCTCGGTGACCGACGCCGCCATCAACGACAGCGGCCAGGTGGCGGGCTTCTTCACCCCCGCGTCAGGACCGGTGGAGTCGTTCCTCACCTCCCATTCTGGCCTCGAGGCGATCGCGTACCCGGGGGCGGCCTCCACCGAGGCCCTCGGGCTCAACAACTCCGGCGAGGTCGTCGGGGTCTACACCACGGGCTCGGGCTCGAGCGTCCAGAGCTTCGGGTTCACCTGGACCAAGCGGGCCGGCTTCACCACCATCTCTGACCCCAACGGGGTCGGCACCACCACCGTCAACGGCGTGAACAACCGAGGCGACCTGGTCGGCTTCTACGTCGACTCGACCGGCAACACCGACGGCATGCTGGTCACCCCTAGCCCGATCGACGTCCTGACCAATACGGCCAGCACGGTCTCTGTCACCACGAGCACGATAAACCTAGGTTCTCAGAAGGGCACCTCGACACCGGTAATGCCGGTCTCGTGGTCCCTGCAGAAAAACGCCAGCGCCTAGTAACCAGGGCCAACAATTTCAACCCTCGGTACGTCACAACTCTCAGCCCGAGTGCAACGGCGCACTCGGGCTGAGGGCGTTCTTGGCTTCCGGGCCAGCGGGCCGGCGACTGACGGCAACAATGGAGCTGTGACGACCGAACTGCTGTACCTGACTGACGCCTACTTGCGGGACTTCGAAGCCACGGTGACTGCCATGGACGCCGAAGGGCGCCGGGTGGACCTGGACCGCACCGCCTTCTATGCCACCGGAGGCGGCCAACCTCATGACACTGGCAACTTGGCGGGCAGCGAGGTCGTCGACGTCCGCAAAGAGGGCGATCACGTTTGGCACGCCCTTGGCGGCCAAGGCACCCTCCCGAGGCCGGGGGACATTGTCCGCGGCGAAATCGACTGGGGCCGCCGTCATGCGCTGATGAGGACCCACACCGCCCTGCACGTACTTTGCGGGGTGATCTGGAAGGAGTGGGGCAAGGCCGTCACCGGCGGCAACATGGAGCCGCTGAGCGCCCGGATGGACTTCGAGTTCGACCCGCTGCCCCAGGGTTTTGGCCAGAAAATAGAGGACCTCGTCAACGCGGAACTGGCCGCGGCCAGGCCTGTCGAAGTGAGTTTCCTGCCCCGGGGAACAGCGGTGGCGGACAAGGACCTCATCCGCACCAAGGTCAACATGATCCCCGAGACGGTGAGCGAGATCAGGGTGATCGACATCGTAGGCCTCGACAAGCAGGCCGATGGCGGGACCCATGTCCGCTCGACCGACGAGGTCGGGCGCATCCGCGTGCTCAAAACGGAGTCCAAGGGCAAAGGCAACAAGCGCGTCCGCCTGGAAGTGATAGACGCCTGATCAATCTTCGGGCCCTGTTGACAGGTCGATGGCCCTCGCCTATGGTGACGGTTTGAAACCGATCTCTGAGATGGATTCCTGAAACCGATCTCAGAACATCGGCTCAACTGTGGGGCTGAGTGACCTAAGGGGCTGTAATCGTCTGTCGGCGCCGCCTTCTCGCGGGCGCCGTTCACTGGGGGGTTGGACAACTAAGTCACCATGGCAGCTTCAATACGACCGAGGTTGCGTATCCGGGAGGTGGCTGAGCACGCCGGCGTGTCGCCGGCCACTGTGTCGCGCGTACTAAACGGCAGCGCGACAGTGACGAAGGCCAAACGCGACGCGGTCCTTACCGCGGTCAATGAGCTCGGCTACCGTCCCAACAGGACGGCCAGCAACCTCCGGCGCCAGCAAGCGCAAATGATCGGCGTCGTGATATCCGACATCGAGAACCCGCATTTCACGCAGATGGTGAGGGCCGTTGAAGACGCGGCCTACGGTCGGGGTTACCGGGTCCTCCTGTGCAACACGGATGAGGACCCTGCTAAGCAGCGAGGGTACCTGGGCGTGCTGGCGGCCGAGCGGGTGGCAGGCGCCATCATCTCGCCCACCGAAGCAAACGCGCCTGAGATCAGCGAGCTGATCGACCACGGTACCTGCGTAGTGGCTTACGACCGGGCCGTCTGCGACCGGCGGGCGGACGCTGTCCTATCTGCAAATGGGGATGGCGCATGCATGGGCGCGCAACATCTCATAGCCGGCGGGCATAACAAGATCGGCTTTATAAGCGGCCCAACAAGGATCGAAACAGGCGCCGAGCGGTTAGCGGGCTACACCCAGGCCGTTACTGGCGCCCGCCTTGAGCCTCTCGTAGCGTATGGCGACTATCGCTTCGAAGGAGGCGTCCGGGCCACCCACGAACTATTGGCCCAAGGTGCCACCGCACTACTCGTGGCCAACAACCTCATGGCCGTCGGGGCACTGCACGCCATAAAAGATGCCGGGCTGAGGGTGGCGGCCGACGTTGCGCTTGTCTCAATCGACGACCCCCCCTGGGCGGAGCTGACCGACCCTCCCCTCACGACATTGGGACAGCCGATCCGGGCGATGGCTGATGCTGCCGTGGCGCTCCTCCTCGGCCGGCTCGACGGTCGCCGCAAGCGCCGTAAGCACCAGGTTTTCTCCTTCGAACTGCATCACCGTGGGTCCTGCTGTGACGCCGGGAGGCAAACCGGGTCTTCGCGGCGGGGAGCCCTACCGGACGTCATCGCCGAGGCCGGGGCCGTCAACGCCCAGAGCCGGCCCATGCGCGCCATGCAAAGGGGGTGAGCGACAAGGACAGGAAGGTCGGACTGAGCGTGCCAAACCCAACCCAGCAGGAAAAAAGAGAGGAACATGAGAGTCGGGATATTGACCTTTAGCGATGGCCGGGATTTCGTCCATCAAGGCCTGGTTGAGTTCGTGGCAAATATGGAGGGGCGCCTCGTTGCCGCTTGTGAGGCGGCAGGGTACGAAGTGGTGCGCGGGTCTGTCCCGGTCACCTCGAATGATGTGGCTGTGCGAGAGGCCAGGGCAGTGGCTGCCGCTCGTCCGGACCTGACGGTGTTCAACTACCCGGTTTGGGCCTTTCCCCACTTCTCGGTCCATGCCGCTCGCGCCACGACCGGCCCTCTGCTACTTTTCTCCAATATTGACCCTACCTATCCCGGCATGGTCTCGATGCTGGCTGCGGGAGGGAGCTTGGACCAGATAGGAAGGCATCACGAACGACTATGGGGTGATATCTCAGACCCCGCTGTCGCCAACCCCTTCGCTCACCTGGCCGCCGCCGCTTACGCCGTCCGCTCCCTGGAGGGGTCCACGTTCGCTCGCATCGGTGGGCGTTCGATGGGTATGTACACCGCCGTCGGGCGCACCGATGAATGGATGCGCCGCTTCGGTATCGATGTCGAAGAGGTCGACCAGTGGGAGGTAGTCCGCCGTTCGGAGGCGGTGCCCGCCTCCGCGGCCGGCGCTGGGAGAGAGTGGCTCGAGAAGTGCTCGGCCGGTGTCCACTACGACGGCAAACGGCTCACGCCTGAGATATTGGAACGTCAGGTCCGCTCGTACTACGCCGTCAAAGACATCATCGCCGAGGGGCACATCGATTTCTGCGGGATAAAGGGGCAACCCGAGCTCACCAACTACTTCGCCACCGCCGATATCGCAGAAGCCTTTTTGAACGACCCCTACGATTGGGACGGCCCCAAGGCTCCGGTCATTTGCGCGACCGAGGACGACATGGACGGCGCCCTCACCATGCAGCTCATGCACAAGTTGACCGGCACGCCGGTCCTGTTCGCAGACGTGCGCCACTACTTCGCCGACCGGGGCATTTGGGACCTGGAAAACTCCGGCCAGCATGCCACCTGGTTTGCCGCCCGCTCGGACGACCCGGCCGAAAACATGGCCAGGGTGCATCTTTATCCGGAGGAGTTTTACTTCCCGGCGGGAGGGGCAGCCGTGCATCACCTCGCCGCCGCGGGGGACATCACGCTCGCACGGCTCAGCCGCCAGGACGGGGCGTACCGCATGCAGGTCACCCGGGGACGCTTCGAAACTTTCGACGACGAGACCAACGAGGCGCTAATGCGCCAGAGCACGTACGTTTGGCCCCACGCATTTACCCGTATGGACGCGCCTGCGGAGGTTTTTCTCTCCCGCTTTGGCGCCAACCACATTCACGCCGTCCCGGGCGACGTGACCGACGAGCTGGCGGCCATCTGCCGCTTCCTGGACCTGGATCTGGAACGTCTTGACCAAGAAATCCCAGCGTAACCCGCCAAACCGCAACAGAGAAGTTGACGAACCCAACGAAATACTCAGCTAACTACAAGGGGATGTCCCATGGAAAAAGAAAAGAACATTTTGTCAAAAGCAAGTGTCTCGCGCCGGGAGTTCCTGGCCGGTGCAGCGGCAACCACCGCCGCTCTGGCGTTGCCCTTCAACCGTCAACTGAGGCCATTGGTCCATTTGGCACCGGAGAGAGGCGCTGTCGCCGATGACGTCGTAACCGTCGCCCTGTATGCCACCGCCGCCGCAGCCAAGAACGCCGAAGCATTCCTGGCCAGCTTTACCAAGCAGTTCGGGATAAAGCTCAACATAATCGGGATCCCGGCCAACAGTTGGGTCGGTCTCTTCCAATCAGTCTCGACCCGGCTCGCCGGCGGCGAACCGCTCGACACGGCGTATATCGCCACAGAGGGCATGCTGCTGTTTGAAGAGCGAGGAGTCCTCGACCCCCTCAATAGTTACATCGCCACTGATCAAGCGGCCGTCAACTCGTTCTATGCCGACTTAAATCCGCACATGTTGGCCAATTTCCGGCAGCTGGACAACATAAAGGGCGAAACGTTCTTCTTGCCGATCGGTTACAACGTCATGTCAATGTGGATCAACAAGCCCGTGTTCAAGGAGTTCAATATCCCGATCCCCAGCCCGGGCTGGACGTGGGACGAGTTCGAGAGCGCAGCCACCAAGATCGCTGACCCGCCCAACCGGTTCGGTTTTGCCATCGGCACGCCGATCCCGGGCCCTTCACCGACGTTTACCCATGGGTCCTGACCAACGGGGGCGCCATCATGAACCCGACGCAGAGCAAATCCGTCGCGGACAACCCGGCCGCCATCGAAGCGGCGACTTTCGTGAGGAGCCTGGTCGAGAAGAAGCTGGTGAACGAGCCCGGCGGTGCGTATAACGCATTTACTGAGGCCGCTGGTCAAAAGCTCGGCATGTTCGGTGCCGGGATCTGGCCCAACAACGGCGGCCTTCCTCTCCACCAGAGCCAGATCAACAGCCAGTTCGAGATCATCCCGTGGCCTCAGAAGACGCAACCGGCGACTCCCGTCGGCGTCGGGGGCTTCCCCATGTTCAAGTCGTCCAAAGCCAAGCCGGCCCTGTGGGAGTTCATCAAATGGACCATTTCGGAAGAGTTCCAGAGGGGCCCGGTGGTTTCGTTCGGAGGGGACATGCCCATCAGGAACTCGGTCGCCACCGACCCTTCGTTCCTCAAAGAATGGCCCCCGGGGACGGACTATTTCACGAAAGAACTCGCTTATTCGACGCTGATCGTGGGCGTCCCTAATGCCGGGGCCGTGGAAAACGAGATCAGCACTGTATGGGAGCAGATCATGACCGGGGCCATTACCCCGGCGCAGGGCATGAAAACGATGCAGGACACGTGTAACTCACTGATGACCCAGAAAGTATGAGCTCAGCGGGCTGGAGCGGGTTGGGCCGCGCCTCCGAGGGGGGTACGAACCCTCGGGGGCCGGGCCCCCGGCGGCCCAGGCCAGCCGCAGCCCGGCCCACGGGTACCCTGAGACCGAGCGAGAGCAGGAAGAGGCGCAGCGCGAAACGGCGCTCGGGCTGTTCGGCGCGGACAAGCTGAGCGAGCCGACCGGCCCGGCGGGGCCGGGTTCTGGCGATGGCGCCAACGGGCCCCGTACTTCGTCGCTCCGGCGCTTGTGGGGCGGCAAGGTCGGCCGTCGACAACCCTTTGCCGGTTGGCTCCTGCTCAGCCCCGCCCTCTTGCTCTATCTGGCTTTCATAGGTATCCCGCTGGTCGGCATAGTCATTATTTCTTTCTTGCAGTGGGACCTGGTGTCTGCGCCCCACTTCGTTGGCTTGCAGAACTTTCGCGCCGTGGCCCACGACAGCCAGCTCGGCCGCACTCTGCTCAATTCCTTCCTCTTCGACATAATGACGACCACAGTGCACATCGTCCTGGGGCTGGGGCTGGCTCTGGCCGTCACGAGCGTGCGGTCCCGGGCTGTCCGGTACTGGGCGCGCACGGCTATTGTGGCGCCCTTCCTGATGTCGGCCGGGGTGGTGGCCTTGATGTGGTCTTACTACCTGGCCGGGGAGACCGGCCCGTTTAACTACTACCTGGAAAAGATCGGCCTGAACCCGCCCAACTGGCTGGCGTCGAGCTTCTGGTCACTCCCCGGGCTCGTGATCATCGATGTATGGGCGACACTCGGGTTCACATTCATTATCTTCCTGGTCGGGCTGCAAAACATCCCCGCCGACCTCCACGAGGCGGCCTCCATCGATGGCGCCGGCACCTGGGGCCGTTTCAGGCGGGTCACCCTGCCGTTGCTGTCGCCGGCCACCTTCTTGGCGTCGGTCACGGCGTTCATAGGCGCATTCGAGATTTTCACATGGCCGCTCATCGATACTAACGGGGGGCCCGGGATCGCCACGCAGACGATCGTGCTGTATATCTACCGGGACGCATTTCAGAACTACCAATTCGGCTACAGCGCTGTGCTTTCGTTGATCAACGTACTGCTGTTAATAAGCTTCCTGGTCGTAATGGCGCTGCTCGCCAAGCGATGGGTGCACTTTGAACGCGTCTGAGCCCACGGCGGCTGGGCCGCTGCTTCGAAAGTGCCGGGAACGAGGGAGAGGTGAAGAGTGGCTGCAACCATTGCGTTAGGCGGACGAGAGAGGACCAAAGGGGGTAGGCGTTTTTGGTCGTCAGGCCGCGTGGCCAGGTTCTTTATCTCTTTGCTCCTGATATTGGCCGGGATCCTCATGCTATTGCCCGTGGCGTGGGTAGTCGTCCAGTCCATCGAACTGCCGAGCCAGCAATTCAACCTGCCTCCGGTCTGGTTCCCGACCCAGGCCACGCTGGACAGCTTCCGAAGCCTGTTTTCGAACACGCCGTTCGTCCTCAACATCTTGAACTCTGTGCTGGTAACGGTCTCAGTGGTGGTGGGCGCTGCGGTGGTCAGCATCCTGGCGGCATACGTTTTTGCCCGGATCGAGTTCCGGGGGCGAGAACTGGTTTTCACCATGTTCCTGGCCGCCCTGACCATACCCACACAGGTGGCGGCGGTCCCTGAGTTCGTTGTGGTGAAGTACATGCACCTCCTCAATACCCAGGCCAGCCTCATCGTCCCGGCCCTGATCCAGGTACTGGGCGTGTTCCTGCTGCGCCAACAGTTCCGGACGATCCCGGTGGACCTCGACGACGCCGCCCGCGTCGATGGCGCCGGCCACCTGCGGATCATCCTTCACGTGATGATCCCGATGTCATGGCCGGCGATCTCAGCCGTCATGATCATCACTGGTCAGTACATTTGGAACGACTTTTTCTGGCCCAACCTCTTTATTACCGACCCTAACCGTATGACCGCCCCGCTGGCGCTTTTCTACCAGGAGTCGGCGCTGGGGGGTGGCGAGATTGGGGCGATATTTGCCGGGATGACCATTCTCTGCGTGCCGGCCGTGATCGCCTTCATTTTCCTGCAGCGTAGGCTGATGGAAGGGATCGGTTATCGAGGTGTCGCCAGGTAGGGCGGCACACTGGGCCCAAAATCCGCAGACAAGCAAAGGAGGCTGGCGTGGTAGATATGGCAGAAGTCGGGACCACTCGGGCAGACTGGCCGGTGGCCCGGACCTACATCGACGAAGACAGGGTGCGGATATCGCTGCCCGTCGGAGGCATCGGCACCGGCTCGGTCGGCTTTGGCGGCCGGGGCCAGTTCCGCGACTGGGAATTGGAGAACCACCCCTCCAAGGGGACGCGGTCACAGCTGACTTTCCTGGCCTGCCAGGTCAGGCAGGCCTCAGGGGCGTGGGCCGCCCGGATATTGGAGGGCGACTTATTCGACGAGGAAGTCGAGGGCGCGCAAGGGTCGCCAGCACCACTCGCAGGGTTACCGCGCTTCGCCGAGTGCCAGTTCGAGACCACTTACCCGTTTGGCCGGGTCAACCTGGCCGACCCCCATTTCCCGGTGCGGTCCAGCGTCGAGGTGTTCAACCCCTTCTCGCCGGCTGACGAGCAAGTCAGTGGTCTTCCTATCGCTGTGGTCAGCGTCGTCGTCGAGTCGGTCACTGATGAGCCGCTCGACTGCAGCATTTTGTTGTCGGCCGAGGCCATGGTCGGCCACGGGGCGAGGTTGGCCGGGCTCGCGAGCAATCCGCGGGCCACAGTGCGTTCGGAGGCCGGGCTCAACGGCTACTTGCTGTCCGACCAAGCGGTCGAGCCAGGAAGCGAGGCGGCCGGGACGCTGGCGGCAGCGGTGCTGGGAGACGATGCCTGGGTGGGGCCGAGCTGGGGCCTCGGGAAATGGAACCAGGGCCTCCTCGAAATGTGGCGCAGTTTCGCCGATAACGGTGAGCCCGCACCGGGGACCTTCGGCCCAGGGACGGCGTCCCGGCGCCAACGTACGCCTCTGCTATCGCTGGCACGCTCGGGGCCAGGCGCTCGTTGGGGCCGCGGGAGAAAGCCGAAGTCGTGTTCCTTCTGGCTTGGCATTTCCCGAACCGTCACGCGTGGGTCTGGGGGCCACGGGGACCGGGAGGCGCCGCCGGTCAGGAGACAGTCGGCAACTTTTACGCCCAAGGCTTTGCCGACGCCTGGGACGTCGTCGCTAGCCAGGCCAGCCAGCTACCTGTGCTGCGGGAGGCGACGGAGCGTTTCGTGGCCGCGTTCTGGGAAAGCGACCTGAGCCCGGCGGTGAAAGAGGCCGCCTTGTTCAACTTGAGCACTTTGCGCAGCCAGACATTTTTCCGGGACGCCGTCGGCCACCCGTTCGGCTGGGAGGGCTGCCTGGACGACGTGGGCAGCTGCCTCGGTTCGTGCACGCACGTCTGGAATTACGACCTGGCCACCCCCTTCCTGTTCGGTTCCCTGGCCCGGCAAATGCGCGAGCTCGAATACCTGTACGCCACGGCGCCCGACGGGGCCATGAGTTTTCGCATACTCCTACCCCTGGACAAGGCTCAGGAGTACAAGCTGGCGGCGGCCGACGGCCAGTTCGGGTCCGTGCTAAAGCTGTTCCGGGACTGGCGGTTGTCTGGCAACGACGAATGGCTGAAGCGCCTCTGGCCGGCTTGCCGGCGCTCGCTCGAGTTCGCATGGGTGAGCGGCGGTTGGGACGCCGACGGCGACGGCCTGGCGGAGGGAGTCCAGCACAACACTATGGACGTCGAGTACTTCGGCCCCAACCCGGAGGTCCAATCGTGGTACCTGGCCGCATTGGCCGCCGCCGCAGAGATGGCCGAGGCCGCGGACGACCCCGACTTCGCTGCCACTTGCCAGAAACTGCTGGAAAGCGGCGCCGCCGCGACGGAGTCCGTACTGTTCAACGGCCGTTACTATCAGCAAAAGATAATCCCGCCAGCCGACCTCTCGAGCATTTCCCCTCGCCTGCGGCACACCAATATGGGAGCGGAGAACGCGGCCGACCCCGAGTTCCAGGTGGGCGACGGCTGCGTCGTCGACCAGTTGGTCGGCGACACGTACGGACAATTGGTCGGGTTGCCGCGTCTCCTCGACACGGACCACGTGAGGACCGCGCTCTCGAGCATCCATGACCTCAACTACGTCCCTGACTTTGGGGACTGGGCGAACTACATGCGCACCTACGCGGTGCGAGGTGAGCGGGGCCACATTGTGCTGTCCTACCCGCGGGGGATCCCGGAACACCCGATGCCTTACTGGTGCGAGACGTGGACGGGCCTCGAGTACGTGTACGCCATCGGGCTCATCCAGGAAGGCCTGACCGAACTGGCCGAGGACGTAGTTGCGGCCGCCCGTGAGAGGTTCTCGGGCGCGAGGCGTAACCCCTTCGATGAGGCGGAGTGCGGGCACCATTATGCCCGGGCCATGGCCAGCTGGGGGCTTATCCCGGCATTGACCGGGTTCCACTACGACGGCCGCCGCGGTGCCATGACCTTCGCCCCGGCCGCGACCCCGGCGACATGGTTCTGGTCGAGCGGTTCGGCGTGGGGCACCTTCGGGCAAACGGCGGCGGCCGACGGCCAAAGAATGGTTCAGCTCGACGTGCTGTACGGGGAGGTGCGTGTCGACCAGGTGATCGTCGGCAACACGACTTTCCGGCCCGACGCCCCGGGCCAGCTCTCCACTGGCAGTTACACTCTCCGAGGAGAATAGGCCTCGCGTGGCCGCTCGCCGGGCCGAGACCTACGCGGATGGCCGGGGCTACCCCCAGTAGGTCCGAACCTGACAGACTGGCGGTCCGGCGAAGCTCCCAACCATAAGGAGGCATGATGGCGCTGTTCGACCTGCCACACGACCAACTCGTCAAATACGCCCCGGATTTGCAGGAGCCGGAAGACCTCGAGCCCTTCTGGACGACGACCCTGGCCGAAGCCCGGGCCAGCGCCAAGCCTCCGGTGATCGAGCGCGTCGACGCCGGCCTTACCCTCGTTGACTGTTTCGACGTCACCTTTTCCGGCTTCGGTGGTGAGCCGGTGCGGGCGTGGCTGCACTTACCGGCGGGCGCCTCGGGACCTCTGCCCATAGTGGTGAAGTTCATCGGCTACGGCGGCGGCCGCAGCCTGGCTCACGAGGTCGACCCTTTCGTTCTCGCCGGCTACGGGTGCCTGCGGGTAGATACCCGGGGGCAAGGGTCGTCGTGGAGCCCCGGCGACACCGTGGACCCGGTCGGCTCTGCGCCGTCAACTTCGGGTTTCATGACGAAGGGCATACTCGACCCCCGCGAGTACTACTACCGCCGGGTTTACACCGATGCCGTCCTCGCCGTCGAGATGGTCCGCAACCATTCGATGGCTGACGCACAAAGAATTGCGGTCGTGGGCGCTAGCCAAGGGGGCGGGATCACGCTGGCGGTGGCATCCCTTGTCCCGGACCTGTGGGCGGTTATGCCCGATGTGCCGTTCCTCTGCGATTTTCCCCGCGCCACCGAGATCGTCGAAAAAGACCCATACGCGGAAATCGTACGGTACTTGAGCATCCACCGGGACCACGTCCAACGGGCCTTCGCGACGCTGGCCTACTTCGATGGGGCGGTGCTGGTCCGGCGGGCTACGGCGCCCGTGCTGTTCTCGGTCGCGCTGATGGACCACGTCTGCCCGCCGTCAACCGTGTACGCCGCGTACAACGCTTACGGGGGGCCCAAGGAGATCGTGGAGTACCCGTTCAACGACCACGAAGGAGGCCAGGTCTTCCATCAAGCCGAACAACTGCGCTGGCTGGCCAAGCGCGCCGGGAGCTGACGCCCACGCCCCGCCACACGAAAACTGGCGCGCTCGTCCAGCCCGGGACGTGAGCTGCCCCTAAAAGGGCGATGCCGTCGAGCACGCCCCTGGTCCCCTCGCCGGTCCCTATGGGTGTGCTGGTCCGGCGCCGCTTATTGACATGTCCAGGATCTCGGCCAGGTGAGCCGTCCTGGCCGCCGAACCTGAGCGCCTAAGTGCACTTTGGACCTGCATGAGGCACCCGGGATTGGTGCTCACCACCATCTCGGCGCCGGTGGCCACGATGGCGGCCGCTTTGCGGTCTCCTAGCTCTCTGGCCGCATCGAGCTCGACGAGGTTGTAGATCCCGGCCGAACCACAGCAGAACTCGTCCCCGATCTCGCACAACTGCAGCCCCGGGATCTCCTGGAGCAGCGCCCGGGGCTGGCCGGATCCCCTGCGCGTGGGCTAAGTGGCAGGCATCGTGGTACGCCACTTTCATATTGAGGGGATGGCGCTCAGCGCGCGGCCCGGCCTCGGCCAGCAGTTCGGACAAGTCGCGGGTGTGGCTGGCCAGCCACGCGCCGTCGTCTTCGTAGCCGGGCTGGCCAGCAAGCAGCGCGGCGTACTCCTTCATGGCCGACCCACACCCGGCGGCGTTCACGACCACGTGCTCGACCCCTTCGGACTTGAAGGCGTCCACCGTCTGCTTGGCAAACCGAACCGCCTCGGCCTTGCGTCCGGCGTGCCAGGAGAGTGCCCCGCAACAGCCTTGCCCCGGTGGGGCCACCACCTCGAAGCCCTCGGCGGCCAGCACTCGTGCGGTGGCCGAATTTACTTGGGAGAAGAAGACGCTTTGCACGCACCCGGTCAGCAAGCCGACGACTCCCCGTCGCGGCCCGGTCGCAGGCGCCCTTATGGGTAGGACCTCGATGCGCGAAACCGCCGGCGCGACAGACTCCATAGCGCGGAAAAAGGCGGGCAGGCGGGCCGAGACTCCCGGTCGCTGTAGGACAGCCCGAAGGCCGGAGGCTTCCGCCGCTACCAATGCGAGGCGCGCCGCCCGAAGCCTTCGCGGGTAGGGGAAGAGGCTGAAAATGGCCGTCCTGGCCCAGCGCTGCGCTCGGGGCCGCTGCACAGTGCGCTCAATTTCGACCCGAGCCGCCTCGATTATCTCGCCGTAGCGGACGCCCGAAGGGCAGGCGCTCACACACGCCATGCACGAAAGGCACCGGTCGAAGTGCTCCAGCGGCGCCCCCCCAATAGGACAGCCCGATAGGACTTCACCCATCAGGTAGATCCGCCCCCGCGGGGAGTCCATTTCCTGGCCCCATAACGAGTAAGTCGGACAGGCAGGCAGGCAGAAACCGCAGTGCACACAATCGTCGAGCAATTCCTGCACTTGGGCTAGATCGCGGTGCTGGCGCTCCACGTCACTACCGCCGGTAGTAGTCATCAGATCCCCCCGACGAAGCGCCCCGGCGCCAGCCGGCGCCCGGGGTCGAATTGTTCTTTCACACGGCGCATGAGCTCGATGCCCGGGACCGGCCCCCACACGTCGACACTCGCTTTGAGCGCAGCGGGCGCTCGCAACAAGACAGCATGTCCACCAAAGCGGGCGCAAACGCTTCGCAGATCCTCCAGCATGATTTTCAGGACCTCGGCCGGGACGTCGGCCGGGAGGCCCATGTACAGAACTCCTGCGCCAGCCGAACCGGCCAACCGGGCGTCCAGGGCGTAGTCCCTGGCCAAGGAGCTGGCTCGGTCAACCACCGCCACCACCCCCGAAATCACCATGGTGAGTTTCAGAGTGACCGGCCCAGGCAGTTCACCCCACCCAGGTGGCGCCAGCGAACGGACATCGGACGTACTGAGCACGTGGGCGACCTCGGCGCTCCGCTGGTCGACCGGCCCGGGGCGGCCCTCGACCAGCACGGAAAGCTGGATGGGCTCGTCCGGCCTCGGCCGCTCGAGCTCTATAGCGGTCGGCGCCGACGGCGAGGCCAGCACGTCCGGCAGTGACTGGCCCAGCTGGGCCGGCACGGGGTACGCCGCGACGACGAAACGACGAGCCAACGGCATGGGCTTCAGCTTGAGTATCAGTTCAGTGAGGACTCCCAGGGTCCCGTAGGAGCCCGTGAAGAGCTTGGCCAGGTCGTAACCAGCCACGTTTTTCACGACTTTGCTCCCGGTGTGCACGACCACGCCATCGGCCCGCACCACGGTCGCGCCGAGGACCAGGTCACGGACACCCCCGTACATGAAACGAGCCGGGCCGGAGAGGCCGGTGGCGACGACACCCCCAATGGTGGAGCCCGCCACCACCTCGTCGATAGGAAAGCACTGTCCTGCCTTCGAAATCTCGTCTCCCAGGCGGCCCAACGTGGTCCCCGCCCGGACCCGGGCCACCAGGTCGTTGCTGACGTGCTCGATGACGCCGTCCATTTCAGACAGGTCCAGCACCAGCTCGGCTACCTCCGGAGGACGGCCCCAGTCGAGCTTGGTACCGCCGCCCCGGGCCACCACTCTCAGCCCGTTAGCCGCGGCGACTTGCAAGGCGCGCGCCACCTCGTCTGTATGGCGCGGCTTGGCCACGATTTCGGTCCTGACCCCGTCCACAGAGTCGGTGGCCTCGGCGGGGCGGGCTCCGCCGCTGCAGGCTTGCGCCAATTCCTCCAACACAGGCATCAAAACAACTCTGCCACGCCTTGCTCCTGAAGCGGGTGGGCGCCATGGCGCGGACGAGGCGGTTCGCCGCACAGCCTGGGGGTAGGCACGGCCTTGCCCGGGTTGCAAATACCCTCAGGGTCGAAGGCACTACGGACCAACAGCATGCTTTCGAGGTCGTCCACCGTGAACATTTTGGTCATGGCGGTCAGTTTGTGCAGGCCCACCCCGTGCTCACCGGTTATCGAGCCGCCGTGCGCGATACAGAGATCCAGGATCTCGGTGGCCAGCTCTTCGGCCCGCTGTTCTTCGCCTTCTACGGCGTCGTCGTAGAGCACCAGGGGGTGCAGGTTGCCGTCGCCGGCATGGAAGACGTTGGCCACCCTGATACCGGCCTCGGCCGAAAGCCGGCTTATCTCATCGAGAACTTCAGGCAGGTCGCTCCTGGGCACCACGCCGTCCTGCACGATATAGGCCGGGCTCAGCCGGCCCATCGCGGCGAAGGCGGACTTCCGGCCCCGCCAGATGCGCGCTCGCTCGACGTCGTCGGCGGCAACGCGGATCTCGAACGCCCCATGGCCCACGCACAGACGCTCTACGTCGGCGAGACCTTCCTCTACGTCGGGAGCCGGGCCATCTAGCTCGACGATCAGCACGGCACCCGCCCCTTCTGGGTACTCACATTTCACCGCTTTTTCAGCCGCCGAAATCGCCAACGCGTCCATCATTTCAATGGCTGCCGGGATAAGACCGGCGGAGATGATGGCGGAGACGGCCCGGCCCGCGATCTATATCGGGGAAGCCAGCCAGTAGCGTCTGGACCGACTCGGGGAGCAGAACGAGACGGACCGTCACCTTTGTGGCCACTCCCAGCGTGCCCTCCGAACCCACGAACGTGCCGACCAGGTCGTAGCCAGGAGGATCACCGGCCAGGCCGCCCAGTTCGACAAGAGCGCCGTCCGGCGTCACCACTTCGAGCCCGGTTACGTGGTTCGTGGTGAAGCCGTACTTGAGACAGTGAGCGCCGCCGGAGTTTTCGGCCACGTTGCCACCGACCGAGCAAATCTGCTGGCTGGAAGGATTTGGAGCGTAGAACAAACCGTAGGGCCGCGCCGCCTGGCTGACCTCGAGGTTGGTGACGCCCGGTTCGAGCACGGCCCGGCGGTCCTCGGCCCGCAGCTCCAACACCCTGCGCATGCGGGTGGTCACCACGAGGGCTCCCTCCGCGTACGGGACCGACCCGCCCGACAGGCCGGTGCCCGATCCCCGGGCCACAAAGGGCAGGTGTAGCCGGGCGCACACCCCGACGACCCTCTGCACGTCCTCGTTCGAGCCGGCAAGGACGGCGAAGGCGGGGCGGGCCCTGAACTGCGTGAGCCCGTCGCACTCGTACGTCGCCAGCTCGACCTGGTCGCAAATGAGCGCGTCGGACGGTAAGAACGGGGCCAGGAGGTCGATGGCCGCTCGGGCGTCGCCGGGCAGGGGCAGCTGGCCTGGAGCACTGCCGGGGATCGCAGTGGGCTCCGATACCGTAGCGCGACCAGAACGGGCTGCCATTTTTTTGCTCCTGATGTCCCTCTGTTAGAATCTATTTCTCTGCGAATTATTGTACCGGAACATTGGGTGTGGACACAAATTCCAGATGATTGCTGATGATAAGGACGATATCCAAATTCTTATGACAATTCGCCGACGATTGCGCAAATTACCTCTTACGACATTTTGCGGAGCGAGGAGTTAAAAATGGCCAAAGATGTTGAGCTACGAGGGGAAAGAAACGCGCGCCGGGAGACAGTGCTAAACACGGCGGCCACGGGGCTGGTGGCCGAGCTTCAGGGCGAACTCGGTCCTCAACGGAGGCAACTGCTCGAGCGCCGGCGGCAGCGACAGGCCGAGCTGGCGGAGGGCGCCCGACCAGAATTCCCCAAGAGCTCGGCGCAGGTCCGGAGCGGCGAATGGCACGTCCCGCCGGCGCCCGCGGATCTACGTGATAGGCGAGTGGAAATCACCGGCCCCACTGACGCCAAGATGATGATCAACGCGCTCAATTCCGGCGCCCGTGTGTTCATGGCCGACTTCGAAGACGCCAACACGCCGACGTGGTCCAACATGGCCGACGGGCAAGCGAACGTCCACGACGCCGTCCGAAGGCAGCTGTCCTATCGCTCGCCTGAGGGCCGGGACTACCGCCTCGGCTCGGACCTGGCCACCTTGCTGGTGCGGCCGAGGGGATGGCACCTCGATGAGCGCAACGTGCTCGCCGATGGGGTAGCTGTTTCTGCCAGCCTGTTCGACTTCGGCATCTTCGTCGCCAACAATGGCGCAGAACTGTTAGATAGAGGGTCTGGGCCGTACCTGTACCTGGCGAAACTCGAGAACGCCGACGAAGCGGCGTTGTGGCGGTCGGCCTTCGAGATCGCCGAGAGCCGCCTGGGCCTGCCGACCGGGAGCATCAGGGCCACGGTCCTTATCGAGACCATCCTCGCTGCGTTCGAGATGGAGGAGGTGCTTCACGCCCTCGGCCCGTACGCCACTGCTCTCAACGCCGGTCGGTGGGACTACATGTTCAGCATCATCAAGAAGTTCCGCAATGACCCGGCCTTCGTCCTTCCGGACCGGGCACAAGTCACTATGACGGTCCCGTTCATGCACGCCTACACCGAATTGTTGGTCAAAACCTGCCACAGGCGGGGAGCTCACGCCATCGGAGGGATGGCGGCCTTCGTGCCGTCACGCCGGGACCCGGAGGTCAATGAGCGGGCTATGAGCGCCGTGCGTAATGACAAAAACCGGGAAGCAGGCGCGGGTTTCGACGGCACTTGGGTTGCTCACCCGGACCTGGTGCCCGTGGCCACAGAAGTCTTCGATGCGGCGTTCAACGGACAGTCCAACCAGCTGTCCAGGTCCAGGGAGGACGTGGCCGTCCAGGCATCTGAGCTCCTCGACGTGGCCGTGCCGGGCGGTGCGGTCACGGAGGCGGGAGTCCGCAACAACGTCGCCGTAAGCCTGCGCTACCTCGAGTCCTGGCTGCGCGGGACCGGGGCAGTCGCAGTCTTCAACCTCATGGAAGACGTGGCTACGGCCGAGATCGCCCGAGCACAGATTTGGCAGTGGTGCCACAACGAGGTACGCCTCCGCGAGGGCAGCCTCGTGAGCCCCGAGCTGGTCCGCCAGATCGAAGCCGAAGAACTGGAGCAGCTACTGAAAGAGCTCGCTACCGCCGGCCTCGGCGAAGGGCGGGCACAGGAGGCCGCGGAGCTGTTCGACACCGTGGCGCTGGCCAACGAGTTCGTAGACTTCCTGACCTGGCCCGGTTATGAGAAGCTCGACTGAACGGTCGGCTGAAGAGCCCCTGCGAGCAAGGTGAGGAAGTGACGAGAGAACCTTCCGTGCTGGTCGACCTGCCCTACGGCAGTTCTCAGCTAACCGTCGAGCTGCCGCCGAGAACGCTCGTAGTTTCCCCTGCAGACCGGCCTCGAGCCGCCGACGAACTGGAGGCCGTCAGAGCCGCGGTGCGGGCACCGGTTAGCGGACCATCTCTGGGTGACCTGGTCCCGCCCGGCGCCACTGTCGCCATTGCTGTGTGCGACGGCACGAGGCCTCAACCAAGACGGCCGATGCTTTCTGCGCTGCTGGAGATCATCACCGCGAGGACCGACCTCGACAACGTAGTCGTGCTGGTGGCCACCGGCACCCATCGGGTCAATACGGAGGCCGAGCTCGAGGACATGTTCGGTCGGGAACTGCTCGAGTCGGTCCGGGTCGTGAACCACGACGCTCGCGACGTCAGCACGCTGGTGGACCTCGGGACCATGGGCGACAATGTTCCCGTCCAGCTCAACCGGGAATGGGTCGAAGCCGACGTGCGGGTCACGACCGGGTTCGTCGAGCCCCACTTCTTCGCCGGGTTCTCCGGCGGGCCCAAATTGGTGGCCCCCGGCCTGGCGGGCCTGGAGACGACCCTCGCCCTGCACGATGCCAGGCGTATCGCCAGCCCGTCTGCGACCTGGGCCGTGCTGGAGGGCAACCCCGTCCACGACGATGTGCGCGCCATAGCGCGGGCGACGGGCGTCCACTTTGCCTGCGACGTCGTACTCAACCGACGCCACGAAGTGGTGGCGGCCTTTGCCGGCGAGCTCTTCGCCATGCACCGAGCCGCGACGGCTGTGGCGAGAGAGGTCGCGATGCAACAGGTGCCTCACCGCTTCGACGTGGTGGTCACCTCGAATGCCGGCTTCCCCCTGGACCAAAACCTGTACCAGGCGGTAAAGGGGATGTCCGCGGCGGCCACGGTCGTCCGCGAGGGGGGCCTCATCGTCGTCGCCGCGGAATGCCGCGACGGGTTCCCTGACCATGGCGAGTTCCGTCAGCTGCTGGCCTCGGCCCCGTCTCCCGAGGCATTGATGGCCTCTCTTTCCGGCCGCACCCAGACGGTGCCGGACCAATGGGAGGCGCAAGTCCTCGCCCGGGTTCTGGGCCAGGCGCGAGTGGCCGTGCACACCGATGGCCTCACCGCCGCCGAGTTAGAGTCCGCTTTCCTGTCGCCGGCGGATGACATCGGGGCCGTTGTGCGGGATGAGCTTCGGCGGGCTAACGGCACCGGGGCGACTTGTTGCGCTCTGCCGGCGGGCCCGGAGACCATCGCCTTCGTCAACGAATAGGCCCGCCCGGTAGACGGTGCGGTGGGTGCCGAGCGAGGCGGGGCAGGTTGCCAGGGTGGCTGAGGAGTCTGGGTCGGGGGCGAGGGGCGAGCGGCCGCCGGTGCGCAAAATCTGTACGTGTTCGGCGTGCGGGAGGGCCGGGGAGCGGGGGCGAGCGGCCGGCGGTGTGCAAAAGTCCCCACTTGCTTGCCACTTAAAGCCGCGGAAGTAGGGACTTTTAGTCGGTGGCGCCGAGCCGATAGGGGGTTTTGCACGCGAACCGGGCAAAACTGCTAAGGGTTCCGACCCGGAGCCCGGAGCCCCACCCGGCACCGCCTCGTCCCGCGCCGACACGTCCCGCGCCGACACGTGCCGCGCCGACACGTCCCCGCACCGCCCCGTCCGTGCCTCGCCCCGTCGGTGCGCCGCCGTCGTCGGCCAGCTGCTCTACGAAAGCACGGCTTCCACCGACGCTCCAACCCTGGAGCCAGGCGCCCAGGGAAGCTCCGACCGACCCCTTCGGATGCCGACCCTCCCGTCGAAAGGGCAGCCCAGCCTGGCCAAACTCCGAGGGCCGAGCCGCGGAAGGAATATCGGCCCCGCGGCGCTGTTGGCCTAATCATGGCTCTTTATGACGTGGTACCCGCGTCCCTCGACGGCACCCCCCTTGACCTGGACGAGATCCAGGGCAAGGCCGCCCTCATAGTGAACGTCGCCTCCCGCTGCGGTCTGACTCCCCAGTACGCCACCCTCGAGAGCATCCACGAGCGCTACAAGGAGAGAGGGTTCACGGTGCTCGGCGTGCCGTGCAACCAGTTTGGCCAGCAGGAGCCGGGTTCGTCCGAAGAGATAGCCACCTTCTGCTCGACGACTTACGGCGTGACGTTCCCGATGACGGAGAAGGTCGAGGTGAATGGGGACGAGCGCCATCCCCTCTACCAGCAACTGACGGCCACACCTGATACGAATGGTGAGGCGGGCGACATCCAGTGGAATTTCGAGAAGTTCCTGGTGTCGCCGGACGGCCGGATCGTGGCCCGCTTCCGCCCGCAGGTCACGCCTGACTCGGACGAAGTCGTTTCGGCCATCGAATCCGTACTCCCGGCATAACCCGCCAGGGCGTTTCGAAGACGAGGCCCGATATACCACCCCGCCAGGGCATCTCGGCGGCATAGCCCGCCAGGGCATCTCGGCGGCATAGCCCGCCGCTCTCGGCGGCATAGCCCGCCAGGGCATCTCGCGGACCCCCTGAAAGCGCGGCGCCGAGAGCTTCCCCGCCTAAGAAGAGCGCCCGTGTCCTCCGACCCTGAAAGCGCGGCGCCGAGACGATTCCGCCCAACGAAGACCGCCGTCCCCGGCGCGAGCTCGAAAGCGCGGCCTCGGACAGGCTGCATCGCCCACGAAGACGTGGCAACCGTCCTCCCCAAAATCTGACGTTAACGTCAGATGCTGATATGCTTGGTGACGGACGGGAACCAGGAGGACGTATGAGCACCAGCGCGACTGTTGACACCACCCAGCCGGCACCCGACAAGCGGGGCCTCCATTACAAATGGATAGCGCTGTCCAACACCACCCTGGGCGTGTTGATGGTCACCATCAACCAGTCGATCCTTCTGATCTCCCTGCCGGACATTTTCCGAGGCATCCACCTCAACCCCCTGACGCCGTCCAATACGTCGTACTTCTTGTGGGTCTTCATGGGCTTTTTGCTCGTGACCGCAGTGTTGGTAGTGAGCCTCGGCCGAGTGGGCGACATGTTCGGCCGGGTCCGCATGTACAACCTCGGCTTTGCCGTCTTCACGATTTTCTCGATCTTCTTATCGGTCACATGGTTGTCCGGCTCGGCCGGGGCGCTCTGGATCATCATCATGCGAGTGGGCCAGGGCGTCGGCGGGGCCTTCCTGTTCGCCAACTCGGCCGCCATACTTACTGACGCCTTTCCCCCGGACGAGAGAGGCAAGGCCATGGGTATCAACGGGATCGCGGCCATAGCCGGGTCCTTCCTCGGCCTTGTCCTGGGCGGGGTGCTCGGTCCCGTCTCGTGGCGCCTTGTGTTCCTGGTCTCCGTGCCGTTCGGGCTCTTCGGGACGGTCTGGGCCTACCTGATGCTGAAGGACAACGGGGTGCGGCTCCCGGCGAAGATCGACTGGCGGGGCAACGCCACCTTCGCTGTGGGCCTCGTCGCGTTGTTGACCGGGATTGTCTATTCCCTGCTCCCCTACGGCGGCCACCCGACCGGGTGGACGAACCCATGGGTCCTCCTGGCCATCTTCGGCGGCATCGCCATCCTTGGCCTCTTCGTATTCATCGAAACCAAGCAGCCGCAGCCCATGTTCAGCCTCGGGTTGTTCCGGATCCGGGCCTTCACTGCGGGCAACATCGCCGGCTTGCTCGGTGCCCTCGGCCGCGGCGGCTTGCAGTTCATGCTGATTATCTGGCTGCAAGGGATTCGGCTGCCCCAGCACGGCTATAGCTTCAGCCAGACGCCGCTGTTCGCCGGCCTGGCCATGATCCCGCTCACAGTCGGGTTCCTGGTCGTAGGACCGATTGCCGGCATCCTGTCGGACCGGATGGGTGCCCGCGGCCTGGCCACCGCCGGGTTGGCCGTGAGCGGGTCCACGTTCTTGCTTCTCCAGCTGTTGCCGATGAACTTCAACTACCTGTGGTTCGCGCTACTTATCTTCCTGTTCGCCGTCGGGATGGGGCTGTTCTTCTCTCCGAACCAGGCGTCCGTGATGAACAGCCTCCCCGCCAACCAGCGCGGCGCCGGCGCCGGGATGCTTAACACCTTCCAAAACTCAGCCACTGTCCTGTCGATGGGCTTGTTCTTCACCATCGTCACATTGGGGCTGGCAGCCGACCTCCCCACGCACCTCTACCACGGGCTAACCGCCGCCGGGGTGCCGGCCGGACCGGCCCGGTTGGTGGCCAATGAACCACCAATCGGCAGCCTGTTCTCCGCCTTCCTCGGTTACAACCCGGTGCAAGAGCTGTTAGCTCCGACCGGCGCCCTGAAGCACCTGTCCCCCAGCCAACTGGCCTACATAACGGGACGCTCGTTCTTCCCCAAGCTCATCGAGGCGCCCTTTTCAAACGGCCTCCACCTGGCTTTCGACTTCGCCGCAGGCGCTACCGTTATTGCTGTGGTAGCCAGTGCGATGCGGGGTAAGCGCTATGTGCACGCCGCTGAGCCGGTACGAGAGGAGTTGGCGGAAGGGGCCGCCGAGAGCGCGACCGAGGTTGGTCTGTCCGAGGACCCGGCGGTGCCCGACGAGCGGGAGGCCGCGGGCCAGGCCTCATTGCCGGTGAATAGCCGTTGACCGCACCCCCTGAAACGCTTGTCGTACCCGCCCCAGAGGAGCTCCTAAGCATCGGGGCCGCCGCCCAGCTGGCCGGTGTCTCCGAGCGGGCACTGCGCTATTACCAGGAGCTCGGCCTCATCACCCCTTGCGGCCGGACCCCCGGGGGGATGCGACGGTACTCCGGGGCAGACCTGGCCCGAGTGGCCCGGATCCGGGAGCTGCAAACGCTCCTCGGCCTCAACCTGGACGAGATTGCTGTCGTCTTGCGGAACGACGACCGGTTGACCCAGATAAAGGCGGTGTACCGCGACGAGCACACAGGGGCAGAAGAGCGGGCCGAGCTGGCTCGCGAGTGCCTGGTGCTGCTCGAGCAACTTCGTCACACGGTCGACGCCAAGCGAGCCGCGTTGGACACCTTCCTCGGGGACGTGGACGCTCGGATCGCGCGCGTCCGCTCGGTGCTTACTCCCGAGTAAAGTCCCGGCGCCGCCCGGGAGTTCCTCAAGGTGCACGTTGATACAGCCGACTGACTGGTTTGCGCCATTGTCCAACTACCGCTCTCCGCCCTTGGAGGACTATGACCGCGTAGCTCCCGAAAAGGCGGGCGCGTTAGCCGGGAGCCGTGGCGGAGCCGAGGTACATATCTGAACCGAACGTCCCACCCGCTCGTGTACAACCGCGAACAACGAGCGGCCGCCAATTTCAACGCCGGTCCTTTTCCGGCCTTGGCCGTAACCAGGAACCAGATGGCACGTCTTTGTTTGAGGATTTGTAAGCGAGAGACCGACCACCGAACAGAACACGCCCTCGCGACATGCCCCGCGAGACGCAACTCAATTGCCGCCAAGTGCCTTCAAGGAAGAGGAATTGTGAGAACTTCAGAAAATAGCTCGGACCTTGGGCCCGCACACCGGGCTGAAAAAGACATGTCAGGCCGCGGCGGGACCGGGACGAGGACATGGCTGAGCACAGCGTCGGTCCCGGCCGTGGTCGAGGAGGCCAGAGAAGGCAACCCGCAAGCGTGGGGAGAACTGGTCGCTCGCTTCGGCGTAATGATTGCCGCTACCGGTCGTCGTTACCGCCTTACACCGGCAGACGTGGCCGAACTACAGCAGACGACGTGGCTGCGGCTGGTCGAGAACATCCATCGGGTCGAGCAGCCTGAGAGGGTCGGCGGCTGGCTGGCCACCACCGCCCGCCGGGAAAGCCTTCAACTACTGAGAAAAGCAGCCAGGTACCACACTGGCGCCGACCAAATTTTGGACAACATTCCTGACTGGCACCTACCGGACCCCGACACCGGGCCAATAGCACGAGAGCAAGAAGCAGTGCTTCGTGCCGCCTGGGAAGGGCTCAAGCCCCGCTGCCAGGAGCTCCTCTCTCGGCTCGTGACCGATGAACCCCTGGGTTACAAGGATTCTTCACTGCTCTTGCAGATGCCCATCGGGAGCATCGGCCCCACCCGCGCCCGCTGCTTGGAACACCTGCGCCGCCTCGTCGAAGACGAAGGCGTCACGGCGGCCTGAGACGAGACCACGCGTGGGCGGCCCGAGCAGGCCAACAGCAGCCACGACGCTCCACCGGGACCTCGCCGCTCGGGGATGGGGGCGCTCTCCTCGGCGGTTAGGGCCTCGGGGGTAGGATCGGGCCACCACTCGACGACGGAACGCTCGCCGGGCGGTTGGCGGCGTCATCGCTTTGAGCGGCGCCGAGGCCCAGGGAGGTGGCAATGACCAAAGAAACGCCCGCAAACACCCGCAAAAGCAGGGAAGTAGTCTTGCGGATGGGTGCCGAACCCGAGACCCCACCTCCGCCCAGCCCGCACCGGTTCCCGGATGGCGCTCATTTCCGGGTTGAAATCCCCAGCGTCGAGGGCCCAGAAGCGCTGGCCGCCGTCTTCGAGTCGGCCGATGCGCTTGGCTTCGTGGTCAACCGCGTTTCTCAGGGCAGCGGCGCCATGCTCCTCTCCGAGGCCGAGCTGCGGGAAATGGCCAGGATCGGCGCCGACCGTGGCATAGAGGTGTCCCTGTTCGTCGGGCCTCGCGAGGAATGGGATCTCGGGGCGTCATCGCGCTCACCTGACGGCCCGGGGTTCGCCGGCCGGGTCAGGGGCGCCCGCCAGCTGCGCTACGCCTACGAGGACGTCTTACGGGCCACCGAACAGGGCATACGCAGTTTCCTGGTGGCCGACAGTGGGCTGCTGGAGGTGCTGGCCGACTCGCAGCGGCGAGGCGAGCTCCCCTCCGAGACGGTCTGGAAGGTATCGGCCCTCATGGCACCGACCAACCCCGCCACCTTCGCGCAACTTGAACGCCTCGGTGCTTCGACGATAAACGTTCCCTCCGACATGACTCTTTGGCAGCTGGCCGAGTTGCGGTCGGTCTCCGAACTGCCCATAGACCTGTACGTCGAATCGCCCGACGGCACGGGCGGGATCGTGAGAGGCCATGAGGTCGGGGACCTGGTTACTGTGGCCGCCCCGATGTACGCCAAGTTTGGGCTGCGCAACTCACGTGGCCTTTACCCAAGCGGCCTCCACCTACGGAATGACGTGCTTGCCATCGCCCGTGAAAAGGTCAGGCGGGCGGCTATTGCGCTCGAGTGGCTCGAACGCCTCAGCCCGGGACTGGTCCAGTCTGGCCGGCGCCAAGGGACTGGGCGTGCCGGAGCCGTAAGAGGGGTCGCGGCACCCGAAATCCCACTCCCGCCCTAGAAGAGGGGCGCGCTCCTCAATGGGACTCCCTGGGGACGTCGTGCCCACTCGAACCGACTAGGAAATCGAAGTCGACTCCCCGGTCGGCCTGAAGGACGTGGTCCACGAACAACCTGGCGTAGCCCCGCTCAGGCACCTGGTTCGTCGGTCGGGCCTCTGGCTCTGACCGCCTCCGTTCGAGCTCATCCTCGTTCAGCTCGACATTGAGAGATCGCCGAGCCACGTCGAGCGTGACCCAGTCACCCGACCGCAGCAACGACAGCGGCCCTCCGACGGCCGCTTCAGGGGCGACATGGAGCACGACCGTCCCGTAGGCCGTACCGCTCATGCGGGCGTCCGAGATGCGCACCACGTCATAGATCCCTTGCTCCAGCAGCACCCGGGGCAGCTGCAGGTTCCCGACTTCAGGCATACCCGGGTAACCACGGGGGCCGGCGTTACGCACCACCAGGACAGTGTCGCCGTCGACAGGGAGGTCGACATCGTCGCGCGAGGCGTTGTAGTCGTCGATGGAGTCGAACACCAGGGCCCGCCCCGGTGGGCCAGGAGCGACGGGCTGGCGGCACTTTGCTTGATGACTGCGCCACTGGGGCAAATATTGCCGAAAAGGACGGCCGGGCCGGACCCCGCCGGCAGCAGCGGTGCGCCCAGCGACATGACTACTTTGCGGTCCGAGGTCTCCTGGGCGTGCTCGCCGATCGTGCGCCCCGACACGGTGGGAGCGTCAGTGTGGAGAAGCGAGAGCAGCTCGAACAAGACGGCGGGTACGCCGCCGGCATAGGCGAAATCCTCCATCAAAAACTCGCCCGAGGGCTTCAAGTTGACGAGTGTAGGGACGTCCCGGGCGATCCTGTCGAGGTCGGCCAGGTCGAACGGCACACCGGCCCGGCCGGCGATGGCGATCAGGTGGATGACGGCGTTCGTCGAACCACCGATGGCGGCCAGCACCCGCACCGCGTTCTCGAACGCTTCGCGGGTTAGTACTTTCGACATGGTCAGGTTCTCTTGGACCAGTTGTACGGCCCGCCGGCCCGTCCGCTGGGCCAAGGCATGGCGCCTGGCGTCTACCGCCGGGTACGCCGCCCCACCCGGGAGCTGCAGGCCGAGCGCCTCGGCCAACGAGGCCATGGTCGACGCGGTACCCATGGACATGCAGTGCCCGACGCTGCGAGCAGCGCAGGTTTCGAGGTCCAGCAGCTCGTCGGTCGAGATCTCTCCCGCCCGGGCCAGCTCGCTCTTGCGCCACAGGTCGGTCCCGGACCCAAGCTGCTCGTTACCGCAGTGACCGGTCAGCTGGGGACCGCCGGTCAACATGATCGTCGGCAGGTCGACGCTGGCGGCCCCCATCAATTGGGCCGGCGTCGTCTTGTCGCAGCCCGAGAGCAACACCACGCCGTCAACCGGGTTGGCCCGGAGCGTCTCCTCGATGTCCATCGCCATCAAGTTGCGTAAGAACATCGCCGTCGGGCGGATCATTTGCTCGCCCAGCGAGATGGTGGGGAACTCGAGCGGGAGGCCGCCGGCCTCCCAGACCCCCCGCTTAACCGACTCGGCCAGGCCGCGAAGGTGCGAGTTGCACGGCGTGAGTTCTGACCAGCTATTGGCAATCCCGATCACCGGGCGGCCGTCGGCCACATCGCGGGGCAGCCCCTGCATCAAAAGCCCGGAGCGATGGATGATGCCGTCGCGGTCGCGTTTGCTGAACCACTCACTGCTTCTGAGACCGCTCGCCACCCTGAGCCCCTTTCCTTCCTAAACTGTCCGGAAAACCACGATAGATCTGTTCTCAGATCTCTTGTCTCAGACGCCCGCCTGGTCCGGCATTGTTGATTGTTGACGGCAAGTTTCCCAGCCCGGTAGCATGCGGCGCAAAAAGGAGCTGACAGCACATGGAACACGCGGCGACGGCGACGGCTCAGTCCGGGCAGCAGCCCGGCGAGCCCTGGATCAGTGGCATCATCCCTCCGGTCTGCACCCCGTTCACCTCAGAGCTCGAAGTGGACGTGCCATCGCTCGAGCGCTTGATCGGCTTCCTGCTCGAAGAAGGCGTGAGTGGGGTGTTTATGCTCGGGTCGTCCGGCGAAACCGCGTACCTCAAAGACGGGCAGCGTGACGTCGTGGTGGAGGTCACGGTGAAGACCGTCGCTGGCCAGGTGCCTGTGCTCGCCGGCCTGATCGATATGACGACGAGCCGGATGATCGAGCATGCGGCCCGCGCCCTGGGCCTGGGCGCCGACGCCGTGGTGGCGACAGCGCCGTTCTACGCCCAGGTGACCGAGCCCCCCGAAGTCTTACGCCACTTCCGAGCACTGAAGGCCGCCTGCGGCGCGCCCCTCCTGGCTTACGACATCCCGGTGGCCGTGCACAGCAAGCTCGGGGTGAACGAGCTGGTGACGCTGGCCGGCGACCACGTGATCGACGGGCTCAAGGACTCGAGCGGTGACATCGCCGGCATGCGCGAGGTGATCGTCGGCACCCGCTCTTTGCCGGAGTTTGCCATTTTTACGGGCTCGGAACTGACCATTGACTGCGCTATGCAGGTCGGGGCGAGCGGTTCCGTGCCCGGTCTCGGGAACGTCGACCCCCGTGGCTTCGTGGAGCTGTACCGGTCCTGCCGAGCGGGCCAATGGGACCAGGCCCGCACTCAACAGGAACGGCTGATGACGCTCTTCAACATCACTCGTTGTGCCCAGCCGGGCAAGGGTAGGAGCGCGTCCGGGCTCGGTGGTTTCAAAACCGCCCTCATGCTCCGCGGGATCATCGCCACCAACGCCATGGCGCTTCCCCAGGCCGCGCTCGACGATGCCGAGACCGCCGCTGTTCGTCAGGTGCTGGTCCAGACGGGTCTGCTGTGAGCGGCCCAGCCGTTCGGCCAGCCAGAGTGAGCGGGATCCGATGGGCCTAGACCCGCGGCTTCAGGCGGTCCTCGATATGGACGCCGCCAGACCCAGGCCCGAGGTTCCCGTAACCGAGGCCCGGGCCCGCTCGAACGAGTTCCAAAAGCAAGTTCGTGCCGCGTACTACCGGTCAGGGCCGGAGCCAGCCGCCATTGAAGACCGGCGGGTACCCGTCGATGGCACCGAGATCTCGGTGCGTTGCTACCGGCCCGCCGGCGACGGGCCCTTCCCGGTGCATGTGTACCTGCACGGGGGCGGGTTCTGGCTCGGCAGTATCGAAGGGTCAGATACCGCGTGCCGCGAAATCTGCATAGCCTCCGGCGCCCTGGTCGTGTCCGTCGGGTACCGGTTGGCCCCAGAGCACCCTATTCCTATCCCGGCCGAAGACTGTTACGCCGCCTTCTGTTGGGCGGCTGAGCACGCCGCCCTGCTGGGTGGCGAGCCCGGGATGATCTCGGTCGGCGGCGAGTCGGCAGGGGGCAACCTGGCCGCCGTGGTCGCGCTGATGGCCAGGGACCGCGGCGGGCCAAAGATCGCCCTGCAAGTGCTTTCCATCGCCGTGACCGACCTGACCGGAAGCCAAGCCTCTGTCGAGGAATTCGCTGACCGGTACCTGTTGACCCGGGCCGGGATGCGTACTCAGCGCGAGTACTACGTTGGCAGCTCAGCCGACCCCAGGGGCCCTTATGTCTCACCGCTTTTCGCCCCCGACCTCGAGGGGCTGGCACCGGCGCTCGTCGTGACCATGGAGTTCGACCCGCACCGGGATGAGGCCGAGGCCTACGCCCGGCGCCTCGTCGAAGCCGGTGTCGTAACTACGCAGCGAAGGTTCCTGGGCCACGTGCATGGCTCGGCGATGTTCACCGCCCTTATGCCCGAAACGGGCTACTACGAGTTCCTGGCCGACGCCATGACGTCGGCCTACACCGCTCACCGGCGGTCGCTAGCTCCGGGCGCGGCGCGATGAACGCCAACGCGCAAATGCCCACGGACCCCGGCCGGCCCGTGCACCCTTGGGTTGCGGAGGGGGGGCGCCGGCTCAGGTTCGCCATCTGCGGCGCGTTCGCCAGCAAACCGGACGACATCATAAAGGCCGCCCAACGAGCGGAAAGCTTAGGTTTCGACGCCTACTGGGCCAACGACCACCCGAACCGGTCCATGGACTGCTGGGGTCAGCTCACGATGCTGGCCATGGCCACCGAGAAAATCAGGCTTATTTCATTGGTGAGTTGCATCTACTACCGGACGCCATTTCTTTTGGCCCGGCAGGCGGCGGACGTAGACCGGGTCAGCGGAGGTCGGCTCGTACTCGGTCTCGGAGTCGGCGACGACGTCCCCGAGTTCAACGAGATGTGCCTCGATTTCCCTCCCCTGAAGCAGCGCCAGGAAACTCTCGAAGAAACAGTTGCCATCGTGAGAGGGTTGTGGCGGGGCGAGCGCTTTTCCTTCGAGGGCAAGTATTTTCGCGTGCGAGAAGCGGCCGTAAGGCAGCTCCCCGTGCAGGAGCCGTACGTGCCCGTGCTCATTGGTGGCGGCGGGGAACGGGTGACGTTACGCCAGGTGGCGAGGCTGGCCGACGTGTCCAATTTCGCCCCCCACGAATGGTCAGGCTCAGCATTCCAAGTGACGGACGTAATCCGCAAGTACGAGGCGCTTCGGCGCCACTGCGCGGACGTCGGGCGCCCGTACGACTCGGTGCTGCGCACTCATTACACCCCGTTGCTGACGCTGGCGGAGGACGACGCCAGCCTCGAACGGAAGCGGGCCGCCGCCCACATCCCCGATGCCTCGCTGCACCAGGAGGTCGTGTTCGCCACGCCTGCCCAAGCAGTACGGCATTACCAGGCGTTGGCAGACGCCGGCGTTCAATACTTCCTGGCATCCATCAACTTCCAGGACGAAGAGACGGTCCGGCTGTTCGCTGAAGAGGTGGTGCCCGCGGTCCACCTTCCCCCCGCCGGTCCCTGAACCGGGCTCCGCCCGGGATGGGGTAAGGTCAACTGTTGACGCCGGCCCGAGTGGCCGGGACAAGGTCAAGAGGAAGAAAGGGGTGGCGCCGGTGAAGAGCCTGCGAGACGTGATCGAGGCCAAGGGCGTCGCCTTCGGGGCCTGGTCCGTTATGCCCGCTCCGTTCGCCACAGAAGTGTTGGCGCGGTCCGGTTACGACTGGATGTGCGTCGACATGCAGCACGGTCAGGTCGGGTCGGTGGAGTCGCTCATGCCCCTGCTCCAGGTCATCAATGCTCGCGACGTCCCCGCCTTCGTCAGGATCCCGTGGAAGAGCAACTTTGCCGTCGCCATGCACGCGGTCGATTACGGCGCCCAGGGTGTGATCGTCCCGATGGTCGACACGGCCGAAGAGGCGGCCGCCATAGTCGGAGCCCTCCACTACCCGCCCGACGGTGAGCGCAGCTGGGCGCCGGTACGAGCGAGGCTCATTATCGACGACTATTCGCCCGCGAAAGCCAATGAGGTCGTTTTCTGCTTCGTAATGATCGAGACCCGCTCAGGCCTTGAGCATATAGACGAGATCCTGTCAGTCCCGGGCGTGGACGGCGCCTACATCGGCCCGAACGACCTCTCGATCTCTCACGGCGGCCCACCGTTGCCGACGTCCAAAAACCCGTTATTGAGCGAACTAGCCGAGCAAGTCCTTGAGGCGTGCAAACGCTCTGGCCGGACGGCCGGGTTCCACGCTGACGGCCCGGACGAGGCGCTCTACTGGGCGGGGCGCGGCTTCCAGGTCGTAAATGTGGCCACCGACGCCGGGCTAATTGCCGGGGGGTCCGCGGCCAACCTGGCCAAGATCGCCGCCGCTCGCCAACAAACGGGTTGACGGCAGGACTAAGCGGCCGCCCATGACCAGGCCACACGAGGGACGACGTCTTTGTTCGGGCTCGACCAGCGAACACCTCGCGGTGCCATGATCGGTCACGCCCCTTCGAGCGCTCTGGACGAGCTCCTGCACTCGCCCACGTACACGAAACTGTGCCGGTTCCAGCTGGACGATCCGTACCCGGCGCTCGACGTCCTGCGCCAGTACGACCCCGTCCACTGGAGCCAGGACCTGGAAGCCTGGGTAGTTACCCGGTTTGACCTGGTCCAGGAATGCTTACGAGCCCCCGAGCTCGTAAACGGCCGTACGGCCATCAACATGCGGGCTATTCACGAGACTTCACGGCCCAATTATCGCTCCCTCGAAGTGCACGTATCGAACTGGTTGGGGTTTACGGACCCGCCGAAGCATACGCGCATGCGAGAGGTCGCCCGGAGCATTCTTTCCCCGGCGGCGGCCAAACAGCAACTGCCGCAAATAAAAAACCTGTTGCAGCAACAGATAAATCTGCTCCAGGAAAAAGAAACCTTCGACTTGCTGGGCGAATTTGCCTTGCCCGTGCCACTGAAGATCATCTGCGGCATCCTTGGTGTCCCGGTCGAGGATATAGCCGAGTTCCATCGGTGGTCGGCCGAGATCGCCGGGTTTGCGGGCATCATGAACCCGCTACCCGACGACCCGACGATGCGCCTGGTGGTCAGGCGAGCGGACGCGGCCCGGGCGGAGGCAGAGGCGTACTTTACGGCGCTCCTAGAAGCGAGGGCGCGCTCGCCACAGGGCGACGGGACCAGCGCCTTAGCGGCTGCTCGGGACGAAGGCCGCCTGACTGACGACGAGGCCATCGGGCTCTGCGTCTTCATACTCGCGGCCGGGCACGGCACCACCAGCGCCTTGATCGGTAACGGGCTATTCCTCCTGCTGACCCAGCCTTCGGCGTGGGCCCGGCTGCGGCGATCGCCGGACCTTACGGCTGCGGCGGTCGAGGAGATCCTGCGCTACGAAGGGCCGATAGCGACGGTTTCCCGGTTACCGGACAGAGGCCTCCAGATCGCAGACCGTGCCGTTGCCTCGGGCCAGGCCGTGGTCCTTCACCTCGCTGCGGCCAACCGAGACCCTGACGTCTTCGGTGCACCGGGCCACTTCGACATCACACGGTCGCCCAACCGGCACATCGCCTTCGGTTGGGGCAGCCATTTTTGCCTCGGCGCGCCGTTGGCCCGTTTGCAAGCGACGGCAGCGCTGGAAGCGCTGTTGGCCACCGACGCGCTGGCTCATTGGCAACTGGACGGACCGCCCAGGTGGCGCCTCGGCGAGCCTGATGCCCGCGAGCTCGAAGAGTTGAGGGTCTCGTGGGTGGCCTGAGGTCTCGAGGGCGCCGCGGCGCGGGCGTTGGCCGCACTCGCCAGGAACGGCGCCCGCCAGGTGTGGGACGATAACACGTAAGAACAAAATCACCACGCAAAGGAGAACTGCGATGGTCGCAACCGCAATTCAGACAGAGATGGAGAAGTTCCTCGGACAGGGGCCCGTCCCGCTATATATAGGCGGGGCTTGGCGACCTGCCCGCGGAGGGGAGGTCATCGAGGTCCTCGACCCAGCCAACGGGACGATGTTGGCCGAGGTAGCTGGAGGCGAGAGCGCTGATGTCGACGACGCCGTGACCGCGGCCAACCGGGCCTTCCCCGATTGGTCGGCGATGGCTCCTGCCGACCGGGCCACTCTCCTTCATCGCTACGCGGACGCCATAGAAGACAACGTCGAGCTGCTCGCCAGCCTGGAATCTCTGGACGTGGGCAAGCCGGTAACGGGAGCGATCGCCTTCGACATCCCCTTCGCTGTCCAGGCCTTCAGGTACTTTGCCGATCTTTCGGTGCACATGCGCCGGTCCGAGCCCCTCCCCTTGCCTCACATGGAGGCGCGTCAGATCCAGGTGCCATACGGCCCCTCCGGCTTTATCTTCCCTTGGAACTTCCCGTTCCTGTTGTTCGCATGGGGCGCCGCCCCCTCTCTGGCCGCTGGGAACACCATCGTCGTCAAGCCCGCCGAACTGACCCCGCTCACCACTCTTTATGCTTGCCACCTGGCCGAGCAAGTGGGGATCCCCGCCGGCGTCATCAACGTGGTGCCCGGCTTGGGCGAAACCGCCGGAGCCTCCCTCGCCGCCCACACGGGTATCCGCCGCATGTCGTTCACCGGCTCGCCGGAGGTGGGCCGTGAGGTGGCGTCGCTGGCCGCTCGCAACCTGGTGCCGTGCAAGCTCGAGCTCGGGGGCAAGGGCGCGGCGGTAGTCTTCAATGACGTCGACGTCCCCGACACGGCACGCAAGCTGGCCGACGCCATAACCGGCAATTCGGGCCAGGTCTGCTGCACGGCCACCCGCTGGGTGGTCCACGAAGACGTACTCGACCAGCTGGTCTCCGAGGCCAAGGAGGTGCTGGGGGAGGTCAATATCGGCGTCGGCTCCGACCCGGGCACCACGATGGGGCCGTTGGTGAGCGAGGGCCAGCGTCGCCGGGTCCTCGGTTACATCGACAAGGGGCTCTCTACCGGTGCGACGGCACTGCTCGAGGGCGGTGAGTTGCGGCCTCAGGGGCACGAGGGCGGCTACTTCGTGTCACCCGCCCTCCTCACGGGAGATCCGAGCAACGTCTGTGCCCGGGAGGAGATCTTCGGGCCGGTGGCTTATGTAATCCCGTTCCGTGACGAGGACGCTGTCATACAAACGGTGAACAGTTCCCGTTACGGGCTGGCCAACAGCGTTTGGAGCGCCGATTTGAAGCGAGCCGAGCGGGTCGCCGAACGGCTCGTCGCCGGCAACAGCTGGATCAACGCCCACAACGTGTTCGCCTACGGCCTACCTTACGGAGGGGTGAACCTGAGCGGCTACGGGGGCGGAGTGAACAGCCCCGAGACGTTCATGGACTATTTGCGCCCCCAGACCATTGCCCGTCCGCTGGCCTGAGGTGCGGCTCGAACCCAAAGCGGGCGCTGCGCCGAGCGCGCCATGAGCACAACCTGCCAGGAACGCCCCGAATGGCTCACCAACCTGGGCCGAGAGATTTATGGGCCAACACCGCCAGGTAGTGCGGAGCGCTGGGCGCGGGACAGCCCGCTCGAGCCCGAAGAACTGGCCGAAGTGGTCGAACTGATCGCCGAAGCCAGGACCGGTCGCCACTCCCTTGTGCTTCCTGCCCGTCTGCGGACACGGGACTGGACATCAGTCGTCCGGGCGGTACTGGCCCTCGACGAGCGCCTCGGCTGGGAAGGCTGCGGTTGGAAAATTGGCGCTGCCGCCGAGGAAATACGTCGCGCCGAAAACGTCCCCGGGCCATCGCCTGGGCGCATTTACCGCCACGGGGTCTTCGCCAGCCCGGCCAAGCTGCCCCGCGACCTCTTCATCAACTATCGCAATTGCGAGTGCGAATTCGCATTCGAGCTCGGCGTCGACTTCCCCGCCCGGGAAAAACCATGGACAGAGGCCGACGCCCGGGCCGGTATAGGCTCCCTCTTCCCTGCACTCGAGATAGGCGACACCGTCTTCGACGATTGGTACGGAGCGAGTGGCTATTTTGGCTCGTGCTACGACAATGGGGGCGGGGCCGCCTTCGTCGAAGGGCCGAGGCGCAAAGACTGGTCGGACATCGACCTGGTCCGTTCGGGCATGGACGTTTACCTCAATGGCTTTTACGTCAAGTCCGGTAGGGGCCAGGCCGCCATGGGCCACCCCGTGACGAGCCTCACGTGGCTGCTCAACTGGCTGCGTGAGCAGGGCAGAGGTATCGCCGCCGGGGAGGTAGTCAGCACCGGCACATGCACGGGCCATCTGTTCGCCCTTCCGGGGGACACGGTGCGGGCCGACTTCGGCGAGCTCGGCGTCGTCGAAGCAGAGTTCTTGTAACTGGAGCCGGTCCATGAGCGCAACCATCAGCCGCGACGACCTCGAGGGTCATCTCGTTTCGCCCGAGTTTGTCGCCCATCCCTACGTGACATTGGCCCAAATGCGGGAGGAAACGCCGATCTACTGGAGCGACTCGGTAGGTGGCTGGCTCCTGACCCGCTACGACGACGTCATGACCACCTTCAAGCACACCAGGGATTATTCCAATGAGGGCCGGCTAGGGCGAGCTGCCGCCCACTTGTCAACGGCGGACAGGCAGCGTCTGTCCGTATTCGAACAGCATTACCGGACAAAAGGACTGCTCCACTCGGATCCCCCAGACCACACGCGCCTGCGCCGGCATACGGTAAGCGCGTTCACGCCGAGCAGGATCGAAGCCCTGAGACCCCAGATCCTAGAGACCACGAACGCCTTATTGGACAAATGCGCCCAACAGGGAGGGATGGAGGCTATCGGGGATTTCGCCTCAGCGCTGCCCGTGCAGGTACTGAGCGGGCTGATGGGGCTTCCCGCCAGTGACCAACCTCTCCTGGGTCGATGGGCGGACCAGCTCCTGGGTTTTCAGGGCATCAACAAGCCATCTTTGGAGCTGCTTCTGGCCGCTCAAACCGCCATCGTCGAGATCCGCGAGTATTTGACCGAGGCATTCGAGGAGCGGCGCAACCACCCGCGCGATGACTTGCTGAGCGCCTTGGTCGCCGCGGAGTCAGAGGCCAACGGCCTCACCGAGCTCGAGGTTATCAACACCTGCCAGACGCTGCTGGTAGCCGGCCATGAGACGACGAGGTCGCTGGTAGGCAACGGGCTCGCCCTTTTGCTGAGCGACCGAGCCCGTTGGGAACGCCTCGTCAGACAACCCGCCCTGGTGCGCTCGGCCATAGAGGAAGTGGTCCGGTACGAGAGCCCCGTGGCTCGTCAGCCCCGACTGCTCAAGCACAACACCCAGCTCGGTGGCGTCGAGCTTCAGGAGGGCGACGTCCTGTTCCAGATGCTGAACGGGGCCAACCGCGACCCGGCGTATTTCACCAACCCCGACGATTTCCAAATCGATCGAGAACCCAATAAGCACATCGGGTTCGGTTTCGGCGCCCACTTTTGCATAGGCGCCCCATTGGCTCGAGTCGAGGGGGAGATCGCACTTACGGCACTTATTCAGCGCTTTCCGACGCTATCCCTGGTCGACCCCACCCTTCACTGGGACAGTTCGAAGGCGAATTCCCGGGTACTTTTGTCGCTACCAGTGGCGCTGTAATTCCGGCCGGGCCTAGTTGATGGCCGACAGCCCTCGAGACCTGATGACACCGTCGGGGATGCCTATGACGTCCGCATTGGCGGCCAGCACCCGTCTGTAGGTCCCTTCGATGTGGGCTTCGACGATCTTGACCGACGATGTGCGCTTGCGGCGCATAAGCACATCCAGGTAGTCCTCGTGGTCCTGCAGCCACGAGCTGGCGAAGTCGGTCCGCAGCGCCCCGCGGTGGACCAGGTACAGGAAAATCTGAGAGCGCAACGCCAGCCACGCCTGGTATAGCCGCTCGTGGTGGGCGGCCTGGTAAACGGCATCGTGGAAGGCTACGTCCAGGCTGGCGACGGCCGAGCGAGTGAGCGGGCGGGGCAGCTTGTCGAAGTCTTTCAGCACCTTGGCCATGTTGCGGAAGTCGGCGTCGGTGGCGTTCCGGCACAGCCACTCCGCGGCCAACCGTTCCAAAGCAGTACGGAGACTGTAGATTTCGTTGACTTCGTCCAGGCCCAGCTGGGCCACGGTCGCCCCCCGGTGACGTTCCATGTGCACGAGGCCTTCTTGCGACAACTTGACCAGAGCCTCGCGGACCGGGCCGCGGCTTACGTTGAGGTTGGAAGCCAAGTCCTCTTCGACCAAGCGTTGGCCGAGGTCGATGCGCCCCGCGAAGATGGCTTCCCTGATGGCGTCCGCAACCTCGTCGGCGAGGACACGACGAGCTGCAGGGCCTATTGTCGGCGTCCCCACCATCGCCCCCACGACAGCCTGCGTCCCATTCAAGCCGAGCCTCCTCCCCTTTGCGACATCGTAGCTCCCCCGGCGCCCGCCAGGAAGGGCCATTACAATTCTGGTCACCGAGGCACAATGGCCCTGAGCCTCGTGCTGATCTGCAGGTCGTGGCACGAGCGGGACAGCCAGTCCGCAACCAGAGATCGAGAGGGAGCACTGCGTGGTAGCCGAACAGCAACGAAAGGGCTCGGTCGTTGTGACCGGGGCGGCCAATGGGATCGGTAGGTCTATTGTGCTGCGACTGGCCAAAACCGGGTGGGCCGTCGTGGGCGTTGACCGGGACGCGGCCGCCCTGGAAGAGGCGGTCCAGGAGGCGGCCGGTGTGGCTGTCGCCGGGGATATCCGAGACAACCAGGTCCTCGCTGAAGCCCGACGAGCCGCCGAAACCGCCGGCGAGCTCCGGGCCTGGGTAAACAATGCCGGGATCCTGCGCATCGCCCCGCTGCACCTCATGGCGCCAGAAGTGATCGACGAAACGCTCGACATCGATCTGCGGGCGGTAATTTTCGGTACCCGCGAAGCGCTGAGCTCCTTCCTCGCCAACGGCGTTGGCGGGGCGATCGTAAATGTCTCGTCCGTCCACGCACAGGGGTCATTTCCGGGCGCTGGCGCGTACGACACTGCTAAAGGCGGCGTCGAGGCGCTGACCCGCTACGTGTGTGTCGAGTACGGCCACCTGGGGATCCGCTGCAATGCGGTAGCCCCCGGCGCCGTCAACACCAACATCGCGGCGAACCCGCCAGGGGCGCCCCCGCCATCTTCGCCCTCCATCGAAGGAAGGGACCTGTCACCGATGCGCCGCGTCAGCGAACCCGAGGAGATAGCCGACGTGGTGGCCTTTCTGGTCGAGGGGCCGTCCACCGCCATCAACGGCCACGTGCTCGCCGTAGACAATGGGATGTCCGCCTGGAACTGCCCTCTCCCACCCGACAGCACGGTGGCCTTCGCTCCCCCAGCCTAATGTTGGTCCTTAGCAGGTTCGCGTCGCACCGCTACGGACGGTTTCGACGGGGACGCTTTCCATTGGGACCACTTTCGCTTAGGACGCTTTCGATTGTTGCCGCTTTTACCGCTGGTCATCGGGCCATCCTCGGCGCCTTGCAGGGCTGGCCACCGCCAGCTAGGCTTGTCGTCAACAGTTTACCGGTCGTAAGTTTGCTGGTGGCATTGACGGTTAGCCAGACGGGGGTTGGGGTAATTGATACCTAGAAGGAAGTTCTTCGAGACGTTCGGTTATCTGAAACTGCCCGGTCTCCTGGCTGATGACATCGGGTGGATCAGCGACGAATTCGATGCCATTTGGTCTCGCCGGCCGGATATCAACCATGATGGTTCCCACCGGACTATTTACCCGGACGCTTTCCTCAACGCCAGCCCGGTGCTGGCTCAACTTATCGAGCACCCGCTCCTTCGAGCCGTCACCGATGAGGTCGTCGGCCCGGACATCGTGTATTACGGGGGCGACGGTAACTATTACTCAGGCGATACCGGTTGGCACCGCGACGTTTTCAATATCCCGGATGGGGACGAAGCCAAAACCATCGTCCGCCACATAAAGATCGCGTTCTACCTCGACCCGCTCACGGCCACCACGGGAGCTCTTCGGGTCATACCCGGGAGCCACCACCTCGCCGATACGTACGCCCAGGAAGTCCGTGGCTGCCTTCCTGTCAATAGCACCGACCTTGCTGAGGACGGCACTTCGGAGGGGGTTCCGTCAGAGGATCTCCCTGCCGTTGCCATATCAGTCGTGCCCGGTGACATCCTGATCTTCGACCATCGGATCCTGCACGCCTCCTTCGGCGGGAGCTCGGCTCGACGGATGTTCGCTATGAACCTGTGCGAACGGTCCCGGACGAGCAGGCAGTTCGAGCTGACGGCTGACCTGTTCCGCATGTACGGGACCCGGGGGATGTCCTATTTCTTCAGTGAAAACGTCATCCAAAATGCGCCCGTCGAACGGCTCAGCCGCGTCGAACCTGCACTGGAGTTCGAACCCGCACGCGCTGAGGGCTACGCCGAGTTCTGCCGGACGAGCCCGGGCCAACCTACGCTCGATTAGCCCCATCGCCGCTCCGGTCGGTTGGCGTAGAGGATGGACAGAAGAGGCTTTCTAAAGTTACTGGGCGCCGGCTTCGCCACCGTACTCGCCTCTTCAAAGAAGGCCCTTTTCCAGATGGCGGCACCCCGGGCGGACAACGTGCCTTCCGTGAGCAGCACGCCGGCGGCGGTATCGAGTTTCGTCACCAAACCGCCGTTCAGTTTCAACTACGACGGGCGCCCGTCAGCCGTTCTCCTCCGGCAGTGGCCCCATGTGCAGCAACAAATCAGCTCTGCGGACGGGCGCACCGAGTACTTGGTGACGTGGACCGAACCGCAGGGTCAGCTCCGCGTACAAGCCACGGTGGTGATGTACCCCGGCTATGGAGCGACGGAATGGACCGTCTCGTTCGCTAATACCGCCAAGGCGAGATCCAAACGCCTCAAAGAAGTGCTCGCGGCCGACACCGTCCTCCACTCGGACGAGCGGGCCCCTTACGTCCTTCATCATTTCAACGGGAGCGCTGACCAAGCCGACGACTACGCCCCCCGGACGAGTGCTCTAAGGCCCGGAAAGACGTTCCTCCTGCACCCCAACGGCGGCCGGCCATCGAATGCTACATGGCCCTATTTCAATGTCTCCTGGGCCGGAGCAGGCGTAATTGTGGCCATCGGTTGGCCCGGGCAATGGACAGCCCAGCTCCTGCCCAGCCCGAAGCAGGGCCTGGGCCTCAGGGCAGGGATGACATCGGTCGACCCCCAGCAACAAAGTTACGACAACATCAACGACGCCAAGCTGCTCGATACCACTCTCGAGCCCGGCGAAGAGGTCCGGTCGCCCCTGGTCGTACTGATGGAGTGGGAGGCGGACGACTGGATTTTGGCTCAGAACAAATGGCGGCGCTGGATGGTCGCCTTCAACCTGCCTCGTTTTGGCGGGACGCTACCGGCGCCCATCATGCCGACCACGGGCAACCTCAGCCTGTTGCCCGACCAGGCCCAAGAGGTCTCGACCATTACCGCCTTCGCCGACAGAGGGACGACCCGAGACCGGGGCGGCTTTTATACGCATTGGTGGGTAGATGCGGGCTGGTACGCCATCCCGAAAGGGGTCGACCAGAACTGGTATTACGGCGTCGGAGATTGGTTCCCTGACCCCCATCGGTTCCCCGAGGGTTTGCGCCCGACTTTCACCGAGGCGTCTGCTCACGACATGAAGTCCTTACTCTGGAGCGAGCCCGAAAGGGTGATGCCGGGCACCGACCTGTACAAGAGGCATCGCGACTGGCTGATTGGGCCGCCGAGCGGGGGGGCGGACGAGGGCTACTTGCTAAACCTGGGCGACCCGGACGTGTGGAACTGGGTGGTAGAGCGGTTCGACGGCATTATCCGGGACCAGGTCGCCGCCGGGCAGGAACTGGACGTCTTCCGCCAGGATTTCAACATGGACCCCCTCCCGTATTGGAACGCGGCCGATGTTCCAGGCCGCTCCGGGATGACGCAGGTGAAACACGTGATGGGGCACCTGGCCTTTTGGGACGAGCTTCGCGCCCGCCATCCCGCCATGTGGATCGACAGTTGCGCCTCCGGGGGCCGGCGCAACGACCTGGAGACCATGCGCCGAGCCGTCCCCTTGCTACGCAGCGATTACCAGTTCGAACCGACCGGCAACCAGAGCCAGACTTTTGGCATCTCGTTTTGGCTGCCCTATTACGGGACAGGTATTGGCCCACAGGCTACGAACGGGGGCGCCTGGGGGTCGAGCCAGTACGTCGTGCGCAGTTCGCTGGCCCCCTGCTACACGTCCGCTGTCGATGCGACCACCGCGACGGACCGAGACTGGGCGGAGCTCATCAGCATGAACCACGACTTCGAACGCATCCAGGACGACCTGCTGTACAGCGACTTTTACCCACTGACGGAGTTCAGCTTGAAGAACGACGCCTGGATGGCGCTCCAGTTCAACCGGCCCGACGCCGGGACGGGCACAGTCCTCGTCTTTCGCCGCCCTGACGCCCGGGCCAGAAGTATGCGGTTCCTGCTCCAGGGTTTGTCCGCGGCGGCAACCTACCAGGTCGAAAACCTTGACCGGGCCGGCGCCCAGTCGACCACCGGGCAATCGTTATCCCGGTCTGGTCTGCAGGTCGACCTGCCCGAGGCCCCGGCCGCCGCCATATTCCGGTACAAGGTCCAATCGCCGTCTGGACCTTAGCCCAAAGAGCACTTGCGCAGCCCACGGAGCACCAAGTAAAGTTTCCGTTAACAGTTGACTACATGGGTCCGAAGCGAGGGCGAGGGGGACGATCATCAAGGCGTTACCTGGCTTCCGCTCCATGGTTCACTGCGGCGTACGCCGCTGAAGGGGTTGAAGTGCAAGTCCGGCGTGCCGTGGGCTGGAAGTCGTCTACCGATCCCGCCAACGAGGGTCTCGACGCGAATTGGCAAAGCGCGGTACCGTCGCACGCTGTAAGTGCGCCGGTGCCCGGCATAATCCAGCAGGTCTTCCCGGATTACCATGGGATTGCCTGGTACTGGTGCGAATTGCCGCCGCAGCAAATCCCCACTGGTGAACAGGCGCTCTTGCGCTTCGAGTCGGTCGACTATGCCGCCAGGGTCTGGGTGAACGGCCACGAGATCGGCGCCCACGAAGGTGACGGCGTACCTTTTGAACTCGACGCGACCCGGTTCATCGAAGCGGGACGGCCAAACTTGCTTGCCGTCCGGGTCATAAACCCCACGCATCAACCGATCGACGGATTGGTCCTCGATGAAGTGCCGCACAGTAATAAGGCGCTCCCGGATCAGTTCCGCCCAGGATGGGGGTACAACGCGGGCGGCATCACCGGTGAGGTGGTGCTCCACGTCGAGCCCGTAGTGCGCTTGACTGACGTCGTCGTCCGGCCGCACCTGGGGACCGGCGTCATTAGCATCGACGCCGTCGTGGCGGTGGGCGCAGAACCCCTGCCGCCATCGGTTATAAGCGTGCTTGTGAGCGAAGACGGCACCGGTTTCCATGTGGCGAGTGCGGTTGAGCGCGTCGACCCGGCCGACCCCCCCGGCCGGCCGATCACCGTCCAGCTCGAAGTGCAGTTGCCACTCGGCGAAATAAAGCCCTGGGACATCGATGACCCGTTCCTCTACCTCGTCCGCGTGCGACTGGAGCCCGAGGCCGGCGGTGGCGCTGTCGACGAGAGAAGCGTGCGCACGGGGTTCCGTGAATTGCGCGTCCGAGACGGCTGGTTCGAGTTGAACGGGCGCCGCATCTACCTCCGTTCCACCCACACGGGGAACCATTACCCTATTGGCCAGGCGGTACCGCAGGATGTTGCGCTCGTACGCCAGGACCTGGTTTATGCCAAGGCGGCCGGGTTCAATACGGTCCGTTTCATCGCCGGAGTGGGAAGAGAGGACCAGCTCAGCTTCTGCGACGAGCTCGGCTTGATGGTTTACGAAGAGGCGCGGTCCGCGTGGTTGCTGGCGGACTCGCCCCGGATGGCCGAACACTTTGACCGCTCCAATGACGAGATGGTCCGGCGCGACCGCAACCACCCGAGCGTGGTGATATGGGGACTGCTAAACGAAACCTATGAAGGCCCGGTTTTTCGCCACGCTGTTGCCTACCTGGAGAGGCTCAGGGAGCTCGACGACACCCGGCTCGTCCTGCTCAGCAGCGGGCGCTGGGACGGTGACCTCGCGGTTGGGTCAGTGTCCAACCCGGGGGAGACTACCTGGCAACCTGAATGGGGCTCGGAGCACGCCAGCGCCGCTCCGGTCCAGGTTGGGTGGGCGGGTGACCCGGACCGTGGCGCCCTGGTCGAAGGGGCCGGCGACCTCCACCTGTACCCCCACCTTCCCGAATCAGCCAACGCCAAGCGCCTGGTGCAGGAGATGGGCGTGGGGCACAAGCCGGTCTTCCTCTCCGAGTACGGCGTCGGCAGCCTGTTCGACGCCGTGACGGCACTGGCCGAAGCGTCTCGCCGGCTCGCCGCCAGCGGTGATGGGCAGGCCCCAGTGGCCGAGCCTCCTGATGTGGTGTACATCCGGTCTATGGCAGACCAGTTCATGGTGGACTGGGAGCGCTTCGGGATGGACCGCCTCTACTGCTTCCCGGAGGACGCCCTGGTCGACAGCCAGCTCAACCAGTCCGTGCACCGGGCGTCCACTTTCGACCTCATCCGCGGCAATGGCCAAATCGCGGGCTACAACCTGACCGGCATGCTCGACCACGCGCTCACCGGCGAGGGGCCGTGGACCTTTGGGCGGCGATGGAAACCCTTGGCGATGGAGGTGACCTCCGAAGGCTGGTGGCCCCTGCGTTGGAGCCTGGACGCCCTGCCGTCGGTCACCTTCCCGGGTGGGGAACTGGAGGTGAAGCTGTCCCTCGCCAACGAGGACATGCTCCCTGTCGGCCGTTACGAAGCAAGCCTGGCCGTGGTCGGGCCCGAAGGCTGGCGGTGGCACCGGTCCGTTGACATCGCGATAGGGGCGGAGCGGGGCCCCCTGGCCGTACCGGTGCTTGATGAGCGCATCACGCTGGACGGGGCCCCGGGCGTCTATCGCTGCGCCGCCTCCCTCGGGAGGGCCGCGGCCCCGGCCGCAGGTCGCCTCGACGTCGAGGTGATCCCGCGCCCCGAGCCTCTCGCATTCAGCGGTCGGGCGGCCGCCCTCGGCGTCACTGACGCCGAGTTGAACTGGTTGAGGGCCCACGGCCTCGACGCAGCGGTCGGCCCAGACGCGCTCGCCGATCTCGACGTGGTCGTCGTTGGGCACGCCAGCCAGCTGTCCGAAGACGAGTGGCGCAACCTCGCCGCTTCGGTCGACCGTGGCGCCACTGCAGTGGTGATGACGCCGTGGGAGCCCATAACCGCTGGAGAGACTTCGGCCCCGTTGCCGTTCGCCCCGTCAATATCGTGCACGCGGTTCCACGACTGGCTGTACCACAAAGAATGCTTCGCGAAAGACGCTGGCTTCGTCTCCGGGTTGCAAACGCCAGGCCTCATGAAATGGCGCCGTTACGACCAGGTCCTCCCTCGTCACCTGTTGCACGGAGACGCCGAGGACGTCGCCGCCTTTGCCGTCACCATCGGGTTCCCTCGGCCCGGAGGGTACGCTTCCGGCCTGCTCGCTGCCACCTTCCGCCACGGCCGGGGCCGCGTCGTCGTGAGCACGTTCGAACTGTTCGACCACCTCGGCTCGCTTGCGGTGGCCGACCAGTTGACCGTCAACCTCCTGCGCTACGCTACGCGATGAGGCTTTGCGTCGTCGCGTACCGGCGCGGAGCAACGCCGTCTCTGCGCCCTCCCCCCCTGATTGATTGCCGGCTGGCCCGGCGTTATGCTGGCCCCGTCGACAATAAACAGCAGCATCAAGGGGGTGCTGGTCAATGGTCCCACCAGCGATTGCGGACGGGGAATCTCCGGGTGGCAGAAGACCACCCTCGAGTTGGCCTTTGCCGGTTAGGCACGCCTCATCCGTACCCATAGATCCCTTCAGGCGCTTCTTTCCAAGCGTAGGTGCCGATAGCGAGAACGGAATTACAGTGTGACCGTAGTCAGTAGCCCTTCTGTTAGGACCGGCGAACGCACCGCTGGCCAAAATCTCAGTACGCCCCAAAGCTCACGGCTCAGACAACGCAAAATGAGCCGGACGCTCAAGGCGTGGGCCTTCCTCCTTCCCACATTTATCTTTATCGGCGCCTTTTGTTACTGGCCCGCCGTGCGCGCCCTCGAGGGGGCCTTCACCTCCTGGGACGGCGTCTCCGCCCCCGTATGGGTCGGGCTTAAGAACTTCGAGCAACTGTTCCATGACAGCGTCTTTCTGGGCGCGTTCGCACATTTGTTCTGGTGGTCAATAATCGGCATACCCGGTCGGGATTTTCGCCAGCCTGCTGGTGGCCCTGCTCATTTATCGTTTGCCCAGCATCAGGGCGCAGTACTGGTTCCGGGTTGCCTTCACCCTGACGCTCTGCCTCCCTGGCATCGTCGGCATCCTCACGTGGGGCGTACTTTTACGAGATCGGCGGAGTGATCGACTCATCCTCGAGCGACGTTGGCCTCAGGCAGCTTCGGCACCGCATGGCTCGCCAACCCGCACACGGCCACTCGGGCGCGTTGATCTTCATGGGTTTCCCCTGGGTCGGTGCGTTCTTCATGCTGGTCTTCTACGCCGGTCTGCAGGCCATCCCCAACGAGATCGCTCGACGCGGCTGCGGTCGACGGCGCCAATTCGCTGAGGCGCGTCTGGCACATTGAGCTGCCGCTGGTAAAAGGGCAGTTGAAGGTCATCCTGGTCCTTTCCATCATCGGAATCACCCAGAACCTTCTTCCACCGCTTGCTTCTTACGCAGGGCGGCCCGAACAACACCACCTGGACGCCGGTCCTCTACATGTACGAAAACGCCTTCGAATACGCCCAGATGGGCTATGCCCTGGCCATCGCCTTTATACTCTTTGTTGATCTCCTTGGTCCTCGCCGTCGTCACGATGAGGTTCCTGCGTACCGATAACGAGACCCGAAAGAAGGTGGCATGACAGCCCTTAACGCCACGGTCGACCCGTTCCGCCAGGAAGGCAACATCCACCGCGGACGTAGCCGCAGAATGGCGATCAGGGTGCCGCACTACGTGGTCCTCACCATCATCGGCATTCTGGCGCTGTTCCCGATGTACTTCATGGCCGTGACAGGGCTGAAAAACGGTATCCAGCTGCAGAAGAACCCTTTCAACATCTCCATCGCCCACCCGTTTGGTACCTTCTACGCCCAGGCCTGGGACTACCTGGCCGGCGACCTGCTGCGGACCACACTGATCGTGGTGGCCAGTGTGGCCGGCATCCTCATCCTCGGCATGCTCAGCGCTTACGCCTTCGCCCGCATGGAGTTTTTGGCGAGCGGCTTCCTGTTCTATGCCATCTTCGGGCTGCTGCTGATACCCAGTTTCCTGACTCTCATACCGCTGTTCCTCGAGGTGAAGGGCATGGGCCTGCTGGACAACCCGCTGTCCCTTATCCTGCCTTACATCGCCGGTGGCCAGGCCTTCGCCATCTTCGTCTTCCGATCATCCATAAGGGGTATCCCTGAAGAGCTTTTCGAAGCGGCACGGGTCGACGGCGCCAGCCACTTGAAGATGTCGTGGCGCATTGTCGTACCACTCTCCTACCCCATCATGATCGCTATTGGGCTCCTCAACATAACCGCCTTCTGGGGCGATTATGTCTTCCCCAGCCTCGTCCTCGGGGTGCCACAGTCGACGGCGGCCATGGCCATCGGCAATTTCCAGCAGCCCGTGTCGGTACCGGACATCAATGTAGTCAACCTGCAGTTTGCCGCGTACACGATCGTCTCTATTCCTATGATCATCCTGTTTGTAATTTTCCTGCGCTACTTCATCTCTGGCATGGCCAGTGGCGCCGTAAGACTGTGACCCGGACCACCCCTGTAACAACCACGCAACATGACAAAAAGAAAATGAGGGAGGAACCACTCAAATTATGAGAGCTAAAACAATATCATCCAGTCCCCACCAAGGGGCGAGAAAGACGCTGACGAGCGCCGCCTGTGCGGCGGTCTTGGCCGGCAGCTTGACCGCCTTGGTCCCGGCCGCCGCCGCCAGCGCTCAGGGGATGCCCAAGCTCAGCTATTCGGGTACGCTCACCATGTACGCGGCCAACTACAACCCGCCCATCAAGGGTGTGAAGGTGGCACCGGGCACGTTGACCGACAACACCATGGCAAGTGCTGCGGCCGCGTTCGAAAAGATGTACCCGAACATCAAGGTCCAGTTCGTCGCCGGCACGGCCGAGATCGGGACAGGCCAGTACTACATCTCGGAGTCGGCCGCCGGGACTTTGCCCGATATCGATGAGGTGCCGGGGTATTACGTCAACGTCACCCTGCCCTTCGGGATATTCCAGGACCTGCTGCCTGATTTCCAGAAGCCGAACCCGTTCATCCCCGGCAACAAGAGCTGGATCTACACGATGAACCCGGTGGCCTTGCACATAGATAGTGCGCCCGGCAACACCCCCGGGACGACCGGCATCTTCGTGGTGAACGGCGACTGGGGCGGGATCGGCTTCTACTACAACAAGAACCTGTTCAAAGAGGCCGGCATTGCGTCTCCCCCGACGACGTGGAACCAGCTGCAGGCCGACTCCACCCAGATCGTGAACCGCCTTGGCTCCAAGGGCATTTATGCCGGGGCCTCGTTCTCCCCGGTCATCTACAACTGGTTCGCCCACTACTTCCAGGCGAACTACCTCGGGGCGGCCAAGATGAAGCTCATCTTCGACATCCCGTCGGACCTGAGCGCAGGCTACCAGTCCTACTTCTACGCCAACGACGGCGACTGGCTCAACCCGGCCAAAAACCCTGAGCTGACGGCGTGGTGGCCACTGGGCAAGGAACTGATGGCTACGTGGGATCCGAAAGACGTGGACGTCCCCGAGAACACGGGGCCAACGATCCCCAACGGCCAGCAGATGTTCCTTGGCCAGCAGGTGGCATACGAGTTTGGCAGCGGCTACGCCATCCCCAACGAGGTGGCTGCCCTGCCCAAGTCCCAGCAATTCCCGGTCGGGTATTTCGAACTCGACAGCCCGAACGCGCTCATAGGTACTTCGCCCTACGCGACGCACCTGCAGGTGTGGCAGGACAACGGTGGACCGGAGACAGCCTTCCAGTTCGCGGTTGCGTCGAACAAGTCGGACAAGTCTATGACCCCGGCGAAAACGCAGGCCGCGTTGGCTTGGCTCCAGTTCATATCGTCACCCAAGTGGGACTCGGCCATCGTGAACGAAGAGGGTAACGCCATCCCGATCATCAAGGGCGCTACCGCTCCGCCGGCCCTGGAGCCCATCGACAAGGCCCTGGCCGCAGAGTCCAACGCCTACTTCCCGATGGCGTTGTTCGACAGCGTCACGTCGTCCTCGTTCAATACGATCGACGGGCTCTACCTCGAGTACGTCGATGGGTATATCTCCTTGCAGAAGGCCGTACAGGAATACGACAAGGATGCGGGCCAGATCATCGCGCAGTTCAACTCGACCCACAGCCAACTCGTGGCCAACACGGCCAAGTTTTATAACAAGCTGCTCGGTCTCAAGTAGTCGTCCTCATGTCGGCTGTCTCTTAGTTTCACGATGACAAAGGGGACGGGTCTCCCGGCGCGTCCCCTTTGTGCTTTCTTGGTACTGCAGGTCAATCCTGCTGGCGGGTGGGCGAGGACAACCCCGAGAACGGGCGAGGCAGGGAAAGCCAATGAATATTTCGGCGAACGGCGATCTCTCCAAGTATCCCCTCGTGTTTGTCGAGCCCGGGCGGCAGCGGCAATCGGTTACCGGGACGCACCGAACAAATACAGACCCCAATAGAAGGGCAATACAGAGCCCAAGATAAGGGAGGGAAACAAATGAGTGTTCAGTCAACAGCCAGCAGCACCAGTATCAGACGGGCCCGGAGGTCGTGCGTTTATGTCCTCTGCGCCACATCTCTCGTCGGCACGATGGGCGCGGCATTATCGAGCACGGCCCAAGCGGCAACCACGGGAATGCCCAACCTGACGTACAAGGGGACGATCACCATGTACGCCAGCGCTTATAACCCGCCGCTCCCCGGCGTCAAGCTGCCACCCGGTTCAGTGGCAGACACCGAGATGACTTCGGCCGCCGCCGCGTTCGAAAAGATGTACCCCGGCATAACCATCAAGTTCGTGCCGGCGAGCGCGGAGATAAGTACCGGCCAATGGTACATCTCGGAGGCCGCCGCCGGCTCGCTTCCGGACGTTTCCAGTGTCCCGGGTTACTACGTTAACATCACGCTGCCCAACGGCCTATATCAAAACCTGATCCCCGCCTTCGAGAAACCCAACCCATTTATCCCTGGGAATACGAGCTGGATCAGCACCATGGACCCCTATGCCCTGCGGATCGATACCGTGCCGGGCAATACACCGGGCACCACCGGCGTATTCGTGGTGAACGGGGACTCGAGCGGCATCGGCTTTTATTACAACAAGAACCTGTTCAAAGAGGCCGGCATCACCGCCCCCCCGACGTCGTGGCTGCAGTTGGAGGCAGACTCCAAACAGCTAGATGCCAAGTTGAGCTCAAAAGGCGTATATGCGGGGGCGTCTTTGACGCCCGTCATCTACAACTGGTTCGCTCACCTGTTCCAGACCAACTACCTGGGGCTGGCGCGCGAACGTCAAATTGCCAACCTGCCCGTGTCGCTCGCGTCGGCCTGGCCCTCGTACTTCTACTACCACGACGGTGACGTCCTGAACCCCGTTACGAACCCGGCGATGACAGCTTGGTTCGCGGCGGCAAAGGACGTCGTAGATACCTGGGCCCTCAAGGACATCGACGTCCCCGAAGTGACGTCGCAAACGACACCGGACGGCGTACAGATGTTCCTGGGGCAGCAGGTAGCCTATGTGTTCACTCAGGGGTACTCGATCCCGCACCAGATTGCCGCGCTACCAAAATCGCAGCAGTTCCCGGTGGGTTACTTCGAGATCCAGAACTACAACGGGACCTCGCAATACGCCACCAGCCTGCAGACATGGCAGGACAATGGCGGCCCGGCCGTGTCGTTCCAATTCGGAATTGCGGCCCCGAAATCAGACAAGTCGATGACCCCGGCGAAATACCAGGCCGCCTTGGCTTGGCTGCAGTTCATCTCGACGCCTGGCTGGGACTCCAAGATCGTCGACGGTAGCGACGGTGGCGCACTGCCTATCATCAAGGGGGCGACGGCTCCCCCGGGGCTGCAGTCGGTACTGAACGAGTACGATTCATTGGCCCCGGAGACCTTCGGTGCCGGCGCCTTGTTCGACAGCTTGACGGCGAACTCGTTCCAGACCATCGATGGCCTGTACCTCGAGTATGTTGACGGGTACATCCCGTTGTCGAAGATGGTGTCGGAATATGATTCCGATGCCGCCTCGATCATGCAGACGTACAACTCGGAACACGCCGTGGCAGTGGCAAAGTTAGCGGCCTACGAAAACAAAGTGCTTGGTGTGAAGTAATTTATTGAGGTAGGTCGAGGTTGTGGCAGGGGGACGGCCCACTTGGCCCGTCCCCCTCCTTTACCTCCGCAGTACGTCTTTACCTCAGCAGTACGTCACGTCGGACCAGACAAGGGAAAGGAACCATGGCCACAACAATGCACGGAGAGAGCCCTTCCGCCGCCGACCGCGAGCGGTTCGAGTCTTGGGTCGGCCCCCTCTTTGCGGAGGCTACGAGCCTGCCAGTGAGCTTTGTTTACGGCGGCACGCCGGTGCGGGCCATCCCCGCAGCCTGGTCCCCGAGGCAAAGTTTCCGTCGGTTCGGGCCGACCATCGTGGAGACTTCATACGAGGGAAGGGACCCCGAGACGGGCCTCGGCGTACGCATCGAGGTGGTGCGTTACCTCGACTTCCCGGTGGTGGAGTGGACGGCGTGGCTGACCAACTACTCCGACCAACCGACCCCTCGGGTCCATGACCTGACCGCCATCAACGCCACCTTCCCAGGCCGCAGCGGCGCCCTCTACCACAGCAATGGTGACTTCTACAGCAACGATGGCTACACGTGGGAGACCACGAAGCTGGAGGGCCGCGGCCCACTGGAGCTCAGCCCCAACGGCGGCCGGCCTTGTGACGGCGCTTTTCCCTACTTCCGGCTCCTGTTCGATGACGGCGGCCTGAGCATGGCCGTCGGGTGGCCCGGTCAGTGGCACGCCCGGTTCAGCGAGGATGGACAAGGGATCTCCGTCCAGGCCGGTCAAGAGCAGACCGATATGGTGCTGCTGCCGGGCGAGACGGTCCGCACCCCGAGCATCACCCTGATGGGCTGGACCGGGGACCAGGCTCACGCGGTCAACCTGTGGCGGAGATGGTACCGGTCCCACGTCATGCCTCGTCCGAGCGGCCAGCCCGCCCGCCCATTGCTATCTGTGTCCGGCACTGACGAGGGCGTCGAATTTACCGCCGCCACCGAGAGCAACCAGCTCGAGTACCAACGCCGGTTCGCCGCCGAGGGGGTCGACTACGACGTCTGGTGGATTGATGCGGGCTGGTACCCGTGCACCAACAAAGACGGCAAACGCGACTGGACTATAACCGGTACGTGGCACACCGACCCCGAGCGCTTCCCGGACGGGTTGGCGAAGGTGAGCGAGGGCGCCGCCGCCCACGGGGCCGAGTTCCTCCTCTGGTTCGAGCCGGAACGGGTTTTCCCGGGGACGGAGTTGGCCGTCGACCACGCCGATTGGGTCCTGGCCCGACCCCGCACTGCGGCCGACGAAGAACAGAGAGCCCACCGTACCCTGTCCGGCTTGCTCGACCTGTCCAACCCGGCGTGCCGGACCTGGCTTACCGATTACATAAGTGGTTTGATCACTTCGTACGGCATCGGTGTCTATCGCCAGGACTTCAACTTCCCTCCGCTCGACTATTGGCGGACGCACGACTCAGAGGACCGCCAGGGCGCGACGGAAAACCTTCACGTACAAGGCTACTTGGCCTTCTGGGACGAACTGCTGGAGCGGCACCCGGCCCTACTGATCGACTCTTGCGCCTCGGGCGGCCGGCGCAACGACCTCGAGACCATGCGCCGTTCAGTCCCGCTTCATTACACCGACTGGGGCTATGGCCAGCACCCCACAAAACTCGATTTCCACCGCACCATGTTCGAGTGGCTCCCCTATTTCAAGGAGACCAGCCTCTCGTGGGACATCGCTGAAGCTGTCCAAGAGGGCCTGGACGCCAAAGAGGGCGACAGCTTTGCCTACCACTGCGCGCTGGCGCCGATGATGTCGCCGGCGGTCGACATAAAGCGGTCAGACCACGACTTCGGTACCGTCCGCAAGATGGTAGGCGTCTGGCGCTCGATCGCGGAACTGCTGCTCGATGCCGACTATTACGCGTTGACACCGCCGGGTCGCACCGGCAAAGAGTGGGTCATATGGCAGTTCAACCGGCCGGCCGACCTGAGCGGCCGGGGCGCCTCCGATGGTTTCGTGCAGGCCATCCGGCTGAGCGGTGCCGATGAGGAGCGGGCCACGGTCAAGCTGAAGGGCCTCCGCCCGGAAGTGGTTTACGTACTGGAGGAAGCGGAGAGCGGTGAGCGCCGCGAACTGTCCGGTGCGTCTTTGGCGAACGACGGTTTCGTCTTCGAGCTGCCGAGACGCAGGGGAAGCTTATGGACCTACAAGGAGAAGGTTTCCTAAGGCGAGCCTTTTGGTCGCAGAGGTCCGTACAGGAGGAAGGAGCACATGTCTCTTCTGGACATCGGTTCGGCCCTGACTGCGCTGGGCGCCAGCCCGTCGCTCTTGACGGAGGCCGAACAGGAAATCTTGGACGAACAAGGCTACCTTCCGATGCCGGGCCTTCTGGCCCGGGCAGGTGGCTGCCCTGGTGCGGCGTTTCGACGAGCTGATCACCGAAGAGGGCGACCAGGCCGGGCTGGAGGCTCACCGGGAGGAGGGCACCGACCGGCTGGCCGACCTGGTCAACAAAGACCCCCTCTTCGACCTCTGTTGGAACAACCCGCGCCAGCTGGCGGCCGCCGCCCACGTCCTTGGTTGGCAGGACTTCAAGCTCTTCTCTCTGAACGGTCGAGCCGCCCTCCCGGGGCAGGGGCACCAGGCCCTCCACGTCGATTGGGCGTCGGCGGTGGCGCCCGGGGACTACCAGATCGTCAACTCGATCTGGTTATTGGACGACTTCACGCCCGAAAATGGCGCCACCCGGATTGTGCCCGGTTCTCACCGCTGGGGCCGGTTGCCTAAAGACGTAATGGACGATCCCCGCCAACCCCACCCTGATGAAATCCTCCTGCTCGGTTCGGCCGGGACGGCTGTCATTTTCAACAGCCACTTGTGGCACGCGGGTACCGTGAACCGCACCAGTCAGCCCCGCCGCGCCCTCCATGCCCCATATGTCCGGCGGGACGGGCAACAACAGACGATATTCCGGAATTATCTCCGGCCCGCGACCTACGAACGCCTGAGCCCGGCGCAGCGGTACCTCCTCGACGTTTAGAAATGCCGCCGCTACGTCCAGCCAGGCCCAGGCCTGATAGGCGCGCCCGTCGTCAGCGCTGGACGCGAGCGCTGGCCCCGGCTACGAGGCTCTCGACCTCGCCCAGGGACGCCATCGACGTGTCCCCGGGGGTAGTCATCACCAGGGCGCCGTGAGCGGCACCATATTCGACCGCACTGGCCAGGTCGCCTTTTTCCATTAGGCCATAAATGAGCCCGGAAGCGAAACTGTCGCCGCCTCCGACCCGGTCGAGGATGGCGAGGTCCGGACGATGGGTCGCCTCGACGAACCCCTCCTTCGACCACGCCACCGCCCCCCAGTCGTTGATCGTCGCCGACTTCACCGCCCGCAACGTCGTGGCGATGACGGCCAGGTTGGGGAACTGTGCCGTGACTTCGCCAATCATGGCTTTGAAGTTGGCCGGGTCAAGGCTGGGGGCGTTCAGGTCCGCCCCGGGCACCTCGAAACCAAGGCACGCGGTGAAATCCTCCTCGTTCCCCAGCATGACGTCGACCTGGGGGGCCAAACGGCGGTTAACCTCTCGAGCTCGGGCCTGGCCGCCGAACGCCTTCCATAGGCTGGACCGGTAATTGAGGTCATAAGAGATGATGGTCCCGTTCTTCTTGGCCGCCGCCATCGCCTCTTCGATGACATCGGGGGTGGTGTCCGAGAGAGCGGCAAATATCCCGCCGGTGTGGAACCAGCGCACGCCGAGCTCACCAAATAGGCGGTCCCATTCGATCTGCCCCGGGCCGAGTTGGCTGGCTGCCGTATGGCCGCGGTCCGAGACGCCCACCGCGCCCCTCACGCCAAAGCCGCGCTCGGTGAAGTTGAGGCCGTTACGTACGCTGCGGCCGATACCGTCATAGGGCGCCCAGCGGACGAACGAGGTATCAACCCCGCCCTGGAAGACCGAGATCCTCTATGAGGCGCCCGATCTCGTTGTCCGCAAAGGCGGTAACTACGGCCGTTCGTTGGCCGAAACACCGGCGCAGACCCCGGGCCACGTTGTACTCGCCTCCGCCCTCCCACACGACGAACGACCGGGCCGTGCGGACCCGCCAGTCACCGGGGTCAAGGCGCAGCATGACCTCGCCCAGCGAGACTTCGTCAAACCGGCACTCGTCCTTAGGACGGATTGTAAGCGGGGCCATGCTACCTAACCGTTTGTACTCGCAACTGCTGCCGTCGGTATGGCCAAGCGGCGCACGACGTCGACCGCCTCAGCGGTCAGACGGCGTACGTCGTCGAAGCGACGCTCCGCCAAGAGGCCAGGCGCCACCATCCAGCTGCCCCCCACGGCCAGCACCGTTTTCACCTCCAGATATCGAGCCAAGTTGTCCGCGGTTACGCCGCCCGTAGGTATAAAACGCACCATCGGGAACGGCCCGGACAAAGCCCTCAACGTAGCCGCGCCCCCCATGGCCTCGGCCGGGAAAAATTTGACCACTTCGACCCCCTGGTCCAGTGCCATCTGGATCTCGGTCGCCGTCGCCACCCCGGGGAACACCGGTACGCAGGCCTCCTGCGCCAGCCTCACGATCTCCTGGCTGAACCCAGGTGTCACGATGAACTTGGCCCCCGCCGCCACTGCCTCTTCCAGCTGCTGTGGTCGCAGGACCGTACCGGCACCGACAAATATGCGGGGGTCTTCGGCCATTGCCCTAATGGCGTCAACGGCGGCCGCGCTGCGGAACGTGATCTCGGCGCACCGCAGCCCGCCGGCATCGAGCGCTTCGGCCAGAGGAAGAGCGTCTTTGGCATCCTGTACCACCACCACCGGCACCAGCCGGCTGGCGGCCATCACAGCAACGGCATCATTTACGCCCACGCGCGCAGGCTACCAAGTCCATGCCGCCGTCCCCCCGCCGAACTGAAAACCCGCCGTTGACCTTAACCGCCGCCCGCCACTACCATGCAGAAATCTCTAGTAAAGGTTTTCTGCCGCCGCCGGGGACATTAGTCCCATCAGAAGGGCCAGCTCGCCAGGCCGTCGGGCCGGTCATGCCCGTCTCGGGCCAACGACTGGCGTTACGTCCGATTACTTCCGGCTTGAGCTTGAGCAGCGGGTTTTGGGGCGACCGCCAGCGCCAGAACCGTGAGGTCACCATCCCGCACGGCGTCGAAATGCTCGAAGCCAGCGGGACGATCGAGAACCTGCGGATCGCGGCGCACAGTTCGAGCGCACAGTACAGCCTCCCCGTGTTCCGGGACTCCGACCTGTACAAGGTGCTCGAGGCGATCGCTTGGGAACGCGCCCACGGCGCCGACCCAGCGCAGGAAGAGTTCTTCAGGCAGAGCGTCGCACTGATCGAGGCGGCCCAAGCACCAGACGGTTACATCAACTCTTACGTCCAGGTCGTTGAGAAGGACCACCGTTTTGGTGACCCCGCGATGGGCCATGAACTGTACTGCGCGGGCCATTTGTTCCAAGCCGCCGTCGCTGACGCCCGCACCGCAGACGGGCCAGCCCGCCTGTGGCCCGCCGCCGAACGGTTCGCCACGATGCTCGTCGACGTCCTTCGCTCATCTCAGGCCGGGCTCGTGGAAGGGCACCCCGAGGTCGAGACCGCTCTAGTCGAGTTTTACCGCACAGGAAGGGACGAGCAGTTCCTCGGGTTGGCGGAGGACATGCTCAGGCGCCGTGGTCGCCAGTCCCTTAGCTGGCACAGTTTCGGGCCCGCTTACTTCCAGGACGACGTCCCCTTCGACCAGGCGCGGTCTGTGCGGGGCCATGCCGTGCGATGCCTCTACCTCCTGGCCGGCGGGGCCGACATTTACACGGAGACAGGCCGGCGCGAGCTGCTCACTTCCAGCCTGTCCCAATGGGAAGACATGGTCTCGGCCAAGACCTACCTGACTGGCGGAGTGGGGTCGCGACACCGGGACGAGGCGTTCGGCGACCCCTTCGAGCTGCCACCGGACAGGGCCTATTGCGAACGCTGCGCTGCTATCGCCTCGATCATGTGGAACTGGCGGCTGCTGCTCCTGACGGGCGAGGCGCGCTTTGCGGAACTGATGGAACGGACTCTGTACAACGGGTTCTTGGCCGGGATTGGCCTCGACGGCAAGAGCTTCTTCTATGTAAACCCACTCCAGGCCCGTCAGCCAATGGTCCGCTCCCCGTGGAACTACTGCGCCTGCTGCCCGCCGAACGGGATGCGCTTAATGGCGAGCCTGGAGCACTACCTGGCGACCACGAGCGACCGGGGCGTCCAGCTCCACCAGTACGCATCAGGTCGGGTCCGGGCTGAGCTGGGGCGGAAATGGGCGTTCGAGCTCGAAGTAGAGACGGACTACCCACTCGGCGGGACGGTGGCCCTAAGGGTGGTTACTGCGCCGGACGGCCCGTGCGAGCTGGCGGCCCGGGTCCCTGCTTGGGCCGAGGACGTCGATGCCAGTATTAACGGCCGTTCGCTGGCCAGCCAGGCAGGACCTGACGGGTACCTGCGCTGCGAACGCGAGTGGTCCGCCGGCGACGAGCTCGTGATCGAGTTCCCGATGAGACCCAGAGTGGTGCGGCCCAGCGCGGACATCGATAGTGCCCGGGGCTGCGTGGCGTTCGCCCGGGGGCCACTCGTCTATTGCGTGGAAGGCCTGGACGTCCCGGGGACAGAGAGCGTTGCGGGCGTTACGGTGGCGAGCGGGCGCGAGATAGTGGAGGCACCTGAGACGCAGGTCAAAGGCCAGACTGTCGTCGGGCTGAAGTTCGAGGCCACCGTCCGCGCCGAGCGAGATCGCTCCGAATGGCCGTACTTTGGCGACGACGGCCCGGCCCAGGGTACCGGGAGCGGTCCCGTGGGCCCCGGCACAGGTCCTGAGAACAGGGCCGAACTGCTGGCCATACCTTACTTTTCGTGGGCCAACCGGGGCGAGAGCGACATGCGGGTGTGGTTGCCCGAGCACCGTTAGCGCTCGTCCACACCGGTAAAACCAAAGGGTGACTGGACACCCAGGTAGCGGGGCGGTACATTCGCGAAAAATCCACGAAAAGGTTTTCCGTCAATTGCCTGGAGATCTCTAGTGGTCCAAACATACAAGGAGGGTGGTCCGCCATGAGGCAAAGAAGTCTGAAGTTTGCTGTCCCGCTGCTGGGTACAGCTATGGCCCTATCCATGACAGGGATCCCGGCCGCGTCGGCCGAGGCGAGCACAAAGACCCCGGCTTCGACCTTCGGGGTCAACGCCACAGGGACCGTTACGTTCTGGATCAGGGACGCCACCGAATCGGCGGCGCTCAAACTGATCCCGGAATTCAACGCCACGCACAAAAACCTGAAGATCGTGATGCACGTAACTTCTCCCAACGACGATACGAGCCAGCTGGCAACCTCTATCCGTGCCGGTGACCCGCCCGACCTGGTCGGGCTGAACGACATCGACGTCCCTGAGTTCTCGCATGAAGGGGCGCTAATGAACCTAACGCAGTACGTCAACGCCCTCCCGTACAAGAACGAACTGAGCCCGGGCCACCTGGCGTTGGCCGCCATAGGCAACCAGTACTACGGCGTACCGTACCTGTCGGACTTGTCGGTGCTCTGGTACAACAAGCTCCTGTTCAAAGAGGCCCACATCGCCAGCCCGCCGACCACGTTCGCTCAAATCGCGTCCGACGCGGCGGCCGTGAGCAAACTGAGCACGCCATCGAAGCCCATCTACGGTCTTTCCTTCGCGGGCGACTGCCAGGGCTGCCTTGGCTTCGTCATGCTCCCCGATATTTGGGCCAGCGGGCAACACCTCATCACAGGCCCGCTCGGCACCCAGAAGGCCAACATCGTTGGCAACGCCCCGCTGAAATCGCTCCTCAGCGTCTATGCCCAGGTCTGGAAAAACAAAGAGGCCCCCGCCGCGGACCAGACCCAGGACGGCACCACTTGGGGCGACGACTTCGGAAAGGGCAACGTCGGCCTGTTGCCCGGCGACTACGGCTTCTTCAACACCTTCGAGAAGGAAGGGCTGTCCACCGCCGACTTCGCCGACGTCCCGCTGCCGAGCGAGAACGGCGGCCACGGGAGCACATTCGACGGCGGTGACGACTTCGTGATCCCCGAAGGGGCGAAGAACCCGTCGGGGGCCTGGGAAGTCGTCCAATGGTTCCTGGCCAAAGCCCAACAGGACCAGTACGCCGCCGACGGTGAGTCACCGGTGCGCAGCGATATCGTGACGCCCGCGTTCACGGCCAAATATCCTTACGACGCCGTTGCCCTCAACACGCTTAAGTACGGGTCGGTCGAGTACACGCTGGCGTACAACGCGGTCTTCAACAACCCCGGCGCCCCCTGGCTGAAGATGTTCGACGAAGCGGTCTACAGCGACAACGTCAACCAGGCCCTCCAGATTGGCCAAAGCGGCATCCAATCGACACTCGACGCGGCCGACAGCTAAGTCCGTTGCTGGGCCACCCACGCCGCGGGACGGGCACGCCCCAGTCCCGCGGCGCGGTCCTGGGGCGCGGTCCCGCGACGCAGCGTTGTAACCATGATTTAATCGGTGACGTAACAGCCCCCAGCGAGGCTTACTACCCGGGTTGGAGGTGAGAGAGGTATGGGGATGGTCGCTTCGACAGCTCGAGCACCAGCCTCTCGGGACGGCTCGCCCGTAGTCGCCGCCAACCAACGGCCCCCTCGGCGGCGTACCCGTTCGCGACGGGAAGCTCGCGTCGGCTACGCTCTCGTCGCCCCGGCGCTCGCCTTCGTCGCTGTCTTCATCCTGTGGCCGCTGGGTTATGGCGCCTTTGTCTCGTTCACCAACTACCCCCTGGTGGGGCCGTACCACTACGTGGGGGGACTAATTACGACGCCCTGATCCACAATTCGACTTTTATCCACTCGATCTATTTCACGCTCGAGTACACCGCCATAGTTACGTTGCCGATCCTTGTGGTCGGCTACCTGCTCGCCCTTTTCACCCGCTCGAACCGCTTCGGTTCGACGTTCTTCCGGACCTGTTTCTTCCTCCCGTTCATCGTCGGCATCAGCACGCTGAGCTTTCTCATGGAGGTCGAACTGCAGCCCGGGTTCGGCACGATCAACGTCGTCCTGTCGAAGCTCCATATCGCCAGCGTCAACACGGCGTGGCTGGCCAATACTGCCCTGGCCACCACGGCTATCTGCGTACTGGTCGTCTGGTTCGCTTCCGGGTTCACCATGATGATCCTCATGGCCGGGATGCAGGGTATCCCGGAGCAGCTCTACGAATCGGCCTCCGTCGACGGCGCCTCGTGGTGGGAAAAGGAACGGTTGATCACGATCCCGCTGCTCAAGCGCTCCATCGCGCTCAGTCTCGTGATCTCGGTCATCGGATCCCTGTTGGCCTTCAACCAGTTCTTCATAATCACTGACGGGGGGCCGGGATCAAGTACGCAAAGTGTCGTAATGCAGATCTACGAGACCTTCAACACTTCGTTCAACGTGGGCTCGGCCAGTGCGATGTCGGTCGTCCTGGTCGCAGTCGTCGGTTTCATCACGTTCCTCCAGTTCAGGTTCCTTCGGAGCGATGATGTCTGAGCTAACAGTCACCACCCGGGCACCGGTAAGGCGTTCGAAGATGCGCCCGGGCACGCCTATTTACCTCGCCTGCGGGGCCGTGATCGCCGCCATCTTCGTCGTACCACTGGCCTGGGAGTTCCTGCGCTCGTTCGAGGCGTCGGGCGCCATCGTCTCGCCGCCCTCGGCGAAGAACCTGACTCACCTGAGCTTCGCTAATTACAACAAGCTCTTGAGCACCGACCACATCTTGCGCAACGTCGAGAACAGCCTCATCGTCGCGGTAGCAACCGCCGCCGTCACCGCCGTCGTCGCTACGCTGGCCGGCTACGGTTTTGGGCGCTTCCGCTTTCGTGGCTCCGGGATGATATTCGGGCTGGTGTTGCTGGGGTTCATGGTCCCCTTCCAGGCGGTCATTGTCCCCCTGTTCCTCGAACTGAAAACATTCCACCTTTTGAACACGCTCCCTGGCTTGGTCGTGTTCTATACGGCTTTCAACTTGCCTTTCGGGATCTACCTGATGCGCAACACGTTCAGGGACGTGCCGAACGAGTTGACGGACTCCGCCAAAGTCGACGGTGCTTCGGTGATGACGACGCTGACCAGGGTGCTGCGTCCCCTGATCATCCCTGGTATTGCCACCACGGTGCTTTACGCCTTCTTGTTCTCGTGGACGGAGTTCCTGGGCGCGCTGACGTTCACCACTAACGATTCCATATACACACTGCCAGTGGCGTTGGTGAACGTCGAGTCGAGCGACACATATGGCGGGATCGATTACGGGGTGCTCGTTGCGGGCGCCGTAATCGCCATGATCCCCTGCATAATCATCTACGTCGCACTCCAGCGTTACTACGTACGCGGTCTTGTCTCCGGTGCCGTGAAAGGGTAACAGTGACGCCAGCCAACCAGCCCGGGGCCGTGAAGACGCGGCCCCACCCGAACGGGCAGCAAAAATCGGAGGCGCCAGGCTCTGCGGAAGTGGCGCCCCCGGCTCGCAGGGCCACTCCGACCATAACGGACGTCGCGGCACTGGCCGAGGTGTCGATCGCCACCGTCTCCAAGTCCCTGAACGGGCGCCCTGGCGTAAGAGTCAGTACCCGAGCCCGGGTCCTCGAGGCGGCCGAAGCGCTCGGGTTCCAATCGAACGCACTGGCTCGAAGCCTGTTGACCGGCCGGAGCTACACGGTCGGGCTGATCACGAACGACAGTTATGGCCGCTTTACCATGCCCGTCTTGCTGGGTGCCGAGGACACGCTGCAATCCGGGCAGCTCGCCGTCCTGCTCTGCGACGGCCGGGACGACTCCATCCGCGAACAGCACTATTTGAAAACGCTGCTGGCGCGGCGGGTGGACGGGATCATCGTCACCGGGCGCAGGAGCGACCCGCGGCCGCCGATCAGCCGCCACCACTCGGTCCCGGTGGTCTATGCCATGAGCGAGTCAGGCCGACCCGAACGATGCTTCGATCCTCCCCGATGATGAAGGTGGCGGGCTCCTCGCGGTCCAGCACCTGCTGGCCACGGGCCGGACGCCGAATTGGCCATATCACAGGCCCGGCGTCTTTCCGAGCCGCACGCCTGCGGGCGGTAGGCGCCGAGCGGGCACTGGCCGGAGGCCGGTTTACCGCTCGCTGGCGGGGAGGCCGCTCTACGGTGAGTGGAGTGAGGCTTGGGGTCGCCAGGCTGCCCGGATCCTCCTGCGCGCCGCGCCAAGCACGGACGCCGTTTTCTGCGGCAGCGACCAGGTGGCACGGGGGGTGGCGGACGCCCTCCGGGAATCAGGCGTCCGCGTGCCTGACGACATTGCACTGGTGGGCTTCGACAATTGGACCGTCATGGCCGAAGCGGCCCAACCGCCTCTGACTACGGTCGACATGAACTTGCCCGAGGTGGGGCGCATGGCCGCCGAGGCGCTGCTCTCGGCCATCGCCGGGCAGCCCCGAACACGGTACCCGGAGCGTCCCGAGCCGGCTGGTGGTCCGAGCCTCGACGTGACCGACCGCTTACGTCGTGCGGGGAAGGGACGGCGACGTAGCGGACCGGTCGCTAACCGGTCATGCCGCCCAGCAGCAAGCCGCTGCGCCAGTAGCGCTGAAGGACCAGGAACATGATGATCAGTGGCGTGATCGTGATCATGCCCGGCCGTGATGGTGAGGGCGGTGAAGTCCTCGCTGCTGCCGGCGATATTGGTGTGGTTCATCCAGATGGCCAGGCCCTGCGTCAACGTGTAGAGCCTGGCGCTGTTGTTGATGATAAAGGGCAGGAAATAGTTGTTCCACGCGGCGACGAAATTGAGCATGAACACCGTTACCAGGGCGGGGACCATGAGCGGGACGGCCACCCGGATAAAGATCTTCGATTCGCCGGCACCGTCTAGCCGGGCCGCGTCCATCATTTCCGGCGGCACCGAGCCTCCCGCATAGACCCTCATGAGGTAGACGCTCACGGGGCTGATCATGAAGGGGATGAATATGCCCGGCGACGGTGCTGTCCAGGTGGACCTTCGCGTACACGAGGTACAGGGGGACGGCAAAGGCGGCGATCGGTATGAGCAGAGCAGACATTACGAACAGGAACAGAGCGGTGCGGCCCGCGGAAGTTGAACCGGGCAAAACCGTAACCGGCCATAGCCGAAAGGTACGGTTGCCCCGATCGCGCCGGCAGCGGCGTAGATAGCGGTGTTCTCCATCCACTGCAGGAACGAGCCGGCCTCCTTGTTGGAGAAAACATCCTTCAGGTTGTCCCAGAGGACGAACGGTCGGGCGAACCAAAAGGCGAACGTGGAATTCAGGTTAGGTACGGTCTTGGTCGAAGAGACGAAGATCCACCAGATCGGGTATCAGCGTGAACACGGCGAACAGGCCGCACAACAGCGTGACGATGTTCACTGTGCGCCGGCGCACGCCGTACAACCGGAGCGGGACGACGTCGTTTGCCCGCCGGATCTCGCGTCGGGACTGGCGGCTTGTACCTGGAGTAGTCAGGGCGGCAGTGCTCATACGACGGCTCCCTTCCGGCGTTGCGAGAACAAGAACACCCCTGAAATGATGATGATCACCAAGGCCAGGACTACCGCTATGGCGGCGGCGAAGTTATAGAACTGGGCCGAGAACGCCTCGTTGTACATGTACAGGGTGGGCGTGTAATTGGCCGAGATGTTGGGCGCGATCGGGGCCAGGAGGTAGGGCTCGGTAAACAACTGCAGCGCCCCTATGACGTTGATTATGACGACCAGGATGATCGCCGGTCGTATTATAGGCAGCTTGATCCGAGTTATAATCCGGCTGAGTTTCGCGCCGTCGACCACGGCCGATTCGACCACGTCTCGGGGGACAGACCGGAGCGCCGTGTAAAGAATAATGATGGTCAAGCCCGTCCACTCCCAGATGGCGATGAGCACGATGACCCCGAGCAGGTGGCCCGGCCCGAAGAAGTTGGGGTTGGGGAGGCCGAGGTCAGCGAAGATCTTCGGGAAGACGCCCGACGTTGGTCTGCAGCATGGACCCCCACATCGAGGTGGCCACGACGGCAGGGACGGCGAACGGCAGGAAAAAGACGGTGCGGAAGAAGCCACCGAACCGCGACACCCCGAGGTCGAACATGGTGGCGAAGAAAGCCGCGATGATAATCATTATCGGCACCTGGATGGCGGCGAAGAGGATCGTCCGGCCCATCCCCGTCCAGAAGGCCCCGGAGGTCAGAGCCTCGGTGTAGTTGGCAAACCCACTGAAGACCGTCCCGCCGATCAGCCGCGTAGTGAAAAAACTGGTGTAGACGGCATAGATCAGCGGGACGACGAGGAACATCAAGAAGACAACGATAAACGGGAGGACGAACCACAGCCCTCGACGGTCGCGGCGTCGTTGAAAGGCTCTGGTGCCGCTTGAAAGTGCCGCGTCCGGCGACGTTTCCGGCCGTGCCGGCGCACCTCACGCTGTTGCTCGACCCCTCCTATAGCGACCTGGGCCAACTTCGCCCTCCCACGCTCGAGGTGAGGACGAGGCGCTGGCCCGTGAGCCACTACCGGCTCCTCGCCCTCGCCATGGTCTTAACGAAACAGTATCGTGCCTGGCCACGGCGGTGGGGACGTTGCGCCCCCACCGCGCCTGAGTTTCGAGCTCGACGGCCGGCTGGGCCAAGTTGGCCCTAGTGGCCAGCCGAGCCCGTCTTACGTGCTGACCTGAGAAGCCCTGCTGCTTCGCGTAGGTGACCATGTTCGTCTGCAGCAGCTGGAGGTACTGCGGCAGGGTCTGGTTACCGGCGAAGAACTTGGCGGCCCAAGCCGTAGTGCTGTTGAGGTAGTAGGTCATGAACGGAGGCCAGGTGATGGCCGGGATCTTGGGCGCGGTTTTGGCCGGGTTGGCGAACAGTGGTGTCCCTTTCTCCAACATGGGGATGGTCAAGCTCTGCATCGGCCGGGGCAGACAGCTCGGGTTTGTAGTTCGGGAACAGCAAACGACGGCGAAGTGACCTCCATGTTCCAGGACTGAGGCGACGCAGCCAGCCATTCGGCGAACTCAGCCGCTTGCGCCGGGTGCTGGCTCTGGCTGAACACGGGGTACGTCGAGCCACCCCAGTTGCCAGACGACGTCGAGCTGCCCGGTAGGGCGGCCTGGACCCAATGGCCGGCTGACTTGCTGGTCACGTAGCTGGCAAAGTACGAGGGCCCCCATGCCGAGGTGGGCCAGGTCAGGTACTGGCCGCTGTTCAGGCCCTCGAAGAACGGGCTGCTGCTGGTGAAGGGGTCGTTCGCATGGGCGATGGCTCCCTCGCTGATCAGCTTCTGCCAGTAGTTGGCGAAGGCCATCTGCGCCTTACCGGTGAAGTCGATCGTCACGTTGCTACCCCCGTTCCACACGAACGGCCAGGCCCCCGCTTGCTGCATGAGCGACAGCACCCACTGGCCGTCGCCGGCGGCGAAGTCGCCGAAGTAGACCTTCGGGTTGGCCTGGTGCACCTTGAGGGCGTCCGCAGCGAACTGCGACCAGGTCGTGGGAGGGCTGGTAATGCCGTACTTGGCCGCGGCGGTTTTGTCGAACAGCAAACCCATCGACCCACCGTCCATGGGCATGGCCCAGACGGAGCCCTTCTGGCTGACCTCGGACCACGCCCAGTAGACGAAGTCCTTGGCGTATTTGCCCGCCCCGTACGGGGCCAGGTTGTCGACGTAGTGCAGGACCTCAAAAGAGGGCAGGACGTCGAACTCGATCTCGGCCACGTCGGGTGCGCCTGAATGCGCCTTCAGGGCGTTGAGGAGCGGGATGTACTCACCCGAACCGCCGACCTTGGTCACGAAGTCGACGCAGATGTTCGGGTGGGTCTGGTTGAACACGTCCACCATTCGGTACATGCCGGGGACCCAGCCCCAGAACGTGATGGGGGTCGCCCCCGACTTGCAGTAAGAAGTGGTATTGGTGCTGTAGCCGCCCGTAGCTGCGGATGCCCCTGCCACCAGCCCTGGGCCAAAGGCCAGGAGTGACGCAGACATAGCCGCGGCCGAGGCGCCGCATAGCAATTTTCTGCGCAACATATGACGCCCGCGGCGCCCGTTGCCTTCGTTATGGCTCATCCCAAAGAACTCCTATCCTCGTCGGACATATTGGAAGTATTTCTGTAGCGCTGGCTCGAGGAACTTTTGCACCGGTTGTTGACTGGACCAACCGGCGTGCGCTGTCGTTTGACTTGTTGGACACCCCCTTTCTCGACAGGCCTTTTGCTCGTGAAGACGGCTGGCTAGCTCATGCGGTCCATCTCGATTGGCACCTCCAGGACAGTGAAGGAGGAGGGCGGAAGTTCCATAGTCATCCGGTCGTCCTTTGCCTGCTCTGTACCGTCCTCCAGGTGGACCTGCGCCAAACCGGGCACAACCCCTGCGCTCGCTTCCCCGCCAGAGGTCAAAGTACGGAGACGAGCTTCACCTCCGAACGACGCGTCGCGAAGGCGAAGTTCCATTGGCGCCGAACTTTCGGTCGCTCGGTTGACAATCGTCACTGACAGCCGGCCTCTGGCCGCGTCGGTCGTGGCCGCGACATCCAGGCTGGCAAACGGGCCCAGATCACCCAAGTGGAAATGCCAGCGGTCCGGCTCGGACGCGGGCGGGACCACCAGCGTCGGCGCCGCCACAGCCACGTCGACCGCCTCGTCGAGGGCGGACTGGGAGTGCAGCAAAAACGGGTAATAGATGGGCTGAGTGGCGGCACCGTCAGCGCTGGTGAGAATGGGCGCGATGACATTGACCATCTGGGCCAGGTTGGCCATTTTCACCCACTCGCAATGACGGACGAAAATATTGAGGTATGTGGCCACAGCCAGAGCGTCGTCGAAATTGTAGAGCTCCGAAAGGTTCCCATCGTCCGTGCGGTACCACACGTTCCACTCGTCGTAGGCGATGCGAGGGACGACACTTACGCCGTGGTTGAAAGCGGCCGAGGCCAACCACGAGGAGGTGAACGAGATCGCCCGCTCAGCTTGATGGGGGCTGAGCACGTTGGTCCAGTAGTCAGCGGCGCCCGAATAAATGTGTACCGAATGGAGGTCGACCAGGCCGACCAGCCCGTCTATTACTGTCCGATCCCACTCGTTCCAACCGTTTTGCCCGCAACTAACCAATTTTATGTGCGGGTCGGCCCGGCGCATAGCCTTGGCCCACCGCGAAGCCAGCGCCACGTACTCGGGCGCGGCGAGCTGGCCCACCTGCCAGTCCCCGTACATTTCATTTCCAAGGCCCCAATAAATGACGCCATAAGGCTCCTCGTGCCCGTTCACCCGCCGCTGTTGCGCCCAGTAGGTGGCGGCGGCGGAATTGCAGTACTCGACCCAGTCGAGCGCTTCAGCCAGGTCACCGGTGCCCATGTTGAGGCAGATGTAAGGCGCAACCCCGAGCTCGGCACAGTAGGCCAGGAACTCGTCGGTGCCGAAATGATTGCTCTCGATGCCTCCCCAGGCCACGTTGGGCCGGACCGGCCGGGATGACCGTGGCCCGACCCCGTCAGCCCAGTGGTAGTTCGAAACGAAGTTCCCGCCTGGCCACCGCAGGACCGAAAGTCTGAGCGGCCGCAACAGGTCAAGGACGTCCCGGCGAAAACCCTGGCCGTCGCTCAGAGCGGAGCCCTCGTCGAACATCCCACCGTAAATGCAACGCCCGAGGTGTTCGACGAAGCCCCCGAACACTCCCCGGTCGAGGCGCCCGATCGAGCGGCCCGGGTCTATTGCGACCTGCGCCGGCCCCGAACGCCCTCCTGACCCGCTGTCCCCACCTACGAGCGACGACATGTGAACGTTCACCAACTAACTTTGAAGCCGGGCGGCCCGGGGCGCCGGACACCGTGACCTGGTGCGCATCGAACTGAGATAATGCAACGCAACATTCCCCTCCCCGGTTACCTAGCCCCTGCGCCACTGTTGGCCAAAAAACTTGGCCCGACCACCGGTTTGGGCGTGCCCCTGCCCCTGCCGATCACGGCCACCGGCGACGGAACTCCCCTCGTCCTCCTCGAGTCGTCAGGCCCTGTGGTTCTTTTTGGGAACGCTAACATTACTGACCTTATGATGCAAGCCATGGCCCCTCTGGACGGCCTGGATGTTAGCGTTCCCACAACTGCTCTCGGGCTGGCCCCGACCTTGAAAGCGGCTTATCTTTGCGGGCGACGGGCAAAGAGGCCGGGCCGAAAGGGGGCCGGCGTTGGCCGCTAGCCCGCACAGCCCCGATGGGCCACGGGGGCGCGAGGCCAACGGGGACGGCAACCGGCCGCCCTCGATCGCCGACGTCGCCAGTTTTGCCAGAGTTTCCCATCAGACCGTCTCCCGGGTGCTGAACGACAACCCGAGCGTGGGCGAACTGACCAGGGCGCGCGTCCTCGCTGCCATCGACCAGCTTGGCTATCGGCCCAACACCGCGGCCAGAGCACTGGCCAGCGGTCGGTCGAAGACACTGGGCGTGGTGGCCATGGACACCAGCCGCTATGGGCCGGTGTCAACGCTTTACGGTTTCCAGCTCGCCGCCCAACAGCTCGGCTATTTCGTATCGGTCGTAGCCGTCCACACCGTCGACCGCCAGTCCGTCCGCGACGCCGTGCGGCGGCTCACGAGCCAGTCGGTAGAAGGCCTGGCCGTGATCGCTCCCTTTACCTCCGCGCACGACGCCATGGCGTCGCTGCCTACGGGCACGCCCGTGGTGGCGGTGGAAGGCGACCCCGAGGCGGACATGTCCGTGGTGACGGTGGACCAGGTGGCCGGGGCCAGGCTGGCCACGCAGCACCTCCTGAGGGCGGGCCACGGCACGGTTTTCCATGTTGCCGGCCCGCCCGAATGGCTGGAGGCCCGCGGTCGCGCCGCCGGGTGGCGGGCGGCGCTGGCGGACGCCGGCGCCGACGTTACCCCTCCGTTGTCGGGTGACTGGACCGCTGGCTCGGGGTACCAGGCCGGCCAGGTGCTGGCCCAGATCCCCGACGCCCGGGCGATATTCGTAGCCAACGACCAGATGGCGCTGGGGGTGCTTCGGGCGCTGCACGAACGTGGCCGGCGCGTCCCGGAAGATGTCGCCGTCGTGGGCTTCGACGACACGCCGGAGTCCGCCTATTTCATCCCCCCACTTACCACTGTCCGGCAGGATTTTCAGAGGGTAGGCCGGGCCGCGGTCCAGCTCCTGGTCGACCAACTCGGTGCCGGGGCCAATCGCCAGGAACGGGCCAAACAGCACAAACGTATAGTCATCGACCCCGAGCTGGTGTGCCGGGAATCGAGCAAGGCCCCCACTTCGGGCCTATGAGGCTGCCTTCAAGCACGTCTCGCGGCCCTTCCGAAGAGCCAGCCACGTCTCGACAGATGTCGCAAGAGCCCATAGCGCCGCTTGGAAGCCTGTCTCTGGCTAAAAGTCCAAGCCAGCCCTAGCCTGGCAGTTCCCGAGACAACCAGGTCCCGGGACCATCCAGGTCCACGGGCTATTTAGGGCCGAGAGGACGAAGGCGCAATGAGCGAGTTTGGGCAGGCGCGTTTCCGTGGGGTTTATGTGGCCGTGACGACGCTGTTCCGGGCCGATGGCCCGGTGGACTTTGACGCCTGTCAGGCCCACTACGCCCGCCTGGCCGAAGCCGGCGTCGCCGGGTTGGTCCCCAACGGTTCGCTGGGCGAGTACGAAGCCCTGACAGAGGACGAGCGCAGTGCAGTGGTCAAGTCGGCCATGGACAGCGTCGGCAAGATGGTAGAGGTCGTGCCCGGGGTGTCGGGCAAATCGGGGACCGAGGCGCGCCGCTGGGCCGAGCACGCCGGCCAGTCCGGGTGCCGGGCCGTGATGTGCCTGCCCCCGACGTCGCACGCCCCGACCGCCGAAGAGGTCCTAGCTCACTTTCGCGAGGTGGCCCGCGTGGGGCTGCCGATCATCGTGTACAACAACCCCTACTCGACCCGGGTCGACCTCACCCCCCCGCTGTTGGCCCGATTGGCGGAGATCGAGCAGGTCGTGGCGGTCAAGGAGTTCTCCCAGGACGTCCGGCGGGTGGCCGCCATCCGCCAGGCTGCCCCGGGCCTCGAAATCATCTGCGGCTGCGACGACACTTTCGTCGAGGCCATGTTCATGGGCGCTACCGGCTGGATCGCCGGTTTCGCCAACCCCTTCCCCCGCCAGTCGGTGGAACTGTTCGACCTGTGCGCCGCGGCGCGCTGGCCCGAGGCCATCGAGCGCTACTTGGCCTTTCTGCCCCTCCTGCGCTGGGACTCCGACCCCCGTTTCGTCCAGGCCATCAAGCTGGCCCAGGACGAGGCCGGATCGTACGGCGGGCCCGTCCGCCTTCCCCGCTTGGCCTTGCCGGCCGCCGACGCCGAGGAGGTGCGGGCCGCCGTCCGCCGCTACATGGCGGTCGCATGATGCGCTCGCGTCTGGTGATCACCGCCGTCGACAGCCACACGGAGGGGATGCCGACTCGGGTGGTCACGTCGGGAGTGGGCGAGCTGCCCGGCCAAACCATGGCCGAACGACGCCTGTACATGATGAACGAGCGAGACGACCTACGCACTCTTCTCATGCACGAGCCGCGCGGCCACAGCGCCATGTCGGGGGCGATCCTGCAACAATCGACGCGTCCCGATGCCGACATCGGAGTGGTGTTCATCGAGGTATCGGGCTGCCTGCCGATGTGCGGCCACGGGACGATCGGCACGGCCACTGTGCTGGTGGAGACGGGCATGGTCCCGGTCAAAGAGCCGGTCACGGTCATCCGCCTGGACACCCCGGCCGGGGTCGTCGAGGCCACCGTCGAGGTCGACGGCGGCCGGGCGAAAAGCGTGACCATCCGTAACGTCCCCGCCTACTTGCATTTGCGGGACGCCACAGTCCGACGTCCCGGGCGTGGGTGAAGTCGTCCTCGACGTGGCCTGGGGCGGCAACTTCTACGCTCTGCTCCCGGCGGCCGTCGGTGGGGCTGGCCGTCCGGCCCGCGCTCCATGACGAGCTCGTGAGGACCGGGCTGGCCATCATGGCCGCGGTCAACGAGCAGCTCAGCTTCGCCCATCCCGAACAACAGTTCATCGACACGTGCCATCACGTCGTGTTCACCGAGCCCGGCGACGAGAGCGTCTCCGGCCGGGCCGCGGTCGCCATCCACCCCGGTTGGCTCGACCGTTCGCCGTGCGGGACCGGGACGTCCGCCCGCATGGCCCAGCTCTATGCCCGCGGGGAGCTGGCCCTGGACCAGGAGTACGTGCACGCCTCGGTGCTCGGGACTACGTTTCGCCGGACGGCTGCTCGACACGACCGTCGTAGGTGACTTCGACGCCGTTGTGCCTACGGTGCGGGGCCGCGCCTGGCTCACCGGGCTGGCCAGCTACCTGCTGGACCCGGAAGACCCCTTCCCGGCCGGGTTCCTATTGGGACGCGACACCTGAAGGGCATTCCCCCGCCCAGCGGGTGCCCTAGCGCCGGGCGAGCTGCCCAGGGCGACCGAGTGCTCGTCGTAGGGGCGGGGCTCGTCGGGACCGCGATCGCGGCCCGGCTGGCCGCGACCGGAGTGGACGTTACGGTCATCGACCGTTCCGGCCCGGCCGCCGGGACCAGCTCTTCCGGAGAGGGAGACCTGCTCGTGTCGGACAAACTGCCCGGGCCGGAGCTGGCCCTTGCCCTCCGGGGCATCGAGCTGTGGCGCCGAGCTAGGTGAGACGGCAGGGCCCCGGTTTTGAGTTCGAAGAAAAAGGCGGCCTCGTGGTCGCCCACGACGAGGCGGGCCTCGATGAACTGTGGTCGCTGGCCCAGGGCCAAAAGGCGCAGGGCGTGGCGGTTGAACTCGTGGCCGGCGAAGACCTCCAGCACCTCGAACCGGCCCTATCCCGGGAACTCAAGGGCGGTGCCGCTTACGCCCAGGACTGCCAGGTCCAGCCCATGTTGGCGGTGGCACGTCATGTGGCGGAGATTGCCCGCCACGGAGGCCGGGTGGTGGCGGGAGCGAACGTCCTCAGGGCTGAGCGGGACGCCAACGGGGATATTTCGGCCGTGGTGACCAGCACCGGCAAGGTCGCCGTAGGCGACGTGCGTGGTGAACGCGGCCGGGCCTTGGGCGGGTGAGCTGGCCGGCCGGCTGGGCGCCCACATCCCTGTCGCCCCCAGGAGAGGCCACGTGCTCGTGACCGAGCCGCTCCCACCGCTCGTGCGGCGTAAGGTTTTCGAGGCCAGTTATGTGGGCTCGGTCCACCAGACCGATGCTGAACGGGCGTGCTCGTCCGTCATCGAGGAGACGTCGGGCGGCACCATGCTGCTGGGGTCGTCGAGGGAGTCGGTCGGCTTTTCGTACGAGTTCGATGCGGACGTCGTCGCTGCTATCGCCGGTCGCGCCATTGCCATCGTGCCGGCGTTGGCCGGCGTCCGGCTCCTGCGCGCCTACATAGGCTTCCGCCCGGCGACCCCGGACCGGCTCCCCATCATCGGGGCCGACACGAACGTCGGCCGTCTGCTGCACGCCACCGGGCACGAGGGCGCGGGGGTCGGGCTAGCTCTGGTGACAGCCGAACTGGTGCAGAGCCTCGTGCTCGGTAAGCGACCAGCATTGGACATCGCCCCGTTTGCCCCCGACCGCTTCGGCGCCGCCCGCGGCCGTCCAAAATCTGGCCAGTCCAAACCAGGACCTGGCCGGCCAAGACCACAACCTGGCCGGCCAAGACCACAAACTGGACCGTGAAGAATGGTGAAGGCCAGTTCCGGCCGCCGAGCCGCCCACGGCGCGGACGCCCGGCCCGCCGGTAGTGAACTTTCGTTTCAACGATAGGGACCTGGCCGCCCCCGACGGAACCACCATCGCAGGGGCTTTACTCTCCAACGGAGAGCAGAGCATGGCGGACGACGCGTCGCGGAGACCAGTGCCGGGGGTTGTTCTGCGGCATCGGGACCTGCTTCGACTGCCTCGTGGACGTGAACGGCGAAAAGGCCGTGCGGGCCTGTCTGCGAAGGGTGCGGGACGGCGACGAGGTCAGGTCCTCTGACTCGGTCGGCCGCCCCCAGGCCCTCAATATGACCGGCCCGAACATGACCGGCCCGAATATGACCGGCCCGAATATGACCGGCCGAGACCTGACGGACATCGTCGTCGTCGGGGCCGGCCCGGCCGGCATGGCCGCGGCTGCAGCGGCCGCCGCCCGCGGCGCCAGCGTTGTCGTGGTCGACGCCACCCCGCGGCTCGGTGGCCAGTACTATCGCCAACCGCTGGTGGACGACGGTGCCCAGAGCTCGCCCGCTGGCCCGGGCCTGCCGACCCGTTTCCATGGCATCGCGACCCACCCTCTAGTCGAACTCCGGCTGGGCCGCTCCGTGTGGTCGGCGACGCGAGAGCGAGCCAGCTTCATCGTCCACCTGGACGACGGCCCCGGCTCCCGACTTAGAGCCCGGGCGATCGTCCTGGCCACCGGCGCCTCCGAGCTGGTGCTCCCCTTCCCGGGTTGGGACCTCCCCGGCGTCGTCACCGCCGGGGCCGCCCAGGCCTTGCTCAAGTCCCAACGCGTCTTCGTCGGCCGGCGAGTCGTGGTCGGTGGCACCGGACCGTTCCTGCTGCCGGTCGCTGCTGCTCTGGCCGGGACAGGGCCCAGGTCACCCTGGTGGAAGCGGCAACATTATCGACGGTGCCGCGGGCGCTGCCCGGCCTGGTCGCTCACCCGGCGAAAATGGCCGAGGCCGCCGCCTACGGCCTGGCCTTGGGCCGCCGCCGCGCTCGGGCACTGACCGGCCGTGCGGTGGTGCGTTGCGAGGGCGATGGCAAAGTCGAACGGGCTGTCTTGGCCCGCCTAGCCCCGGATTGGGCCATTATCGCCGGCTCGGAGCAGACGGTCGAGGTCGACGCAGTGTGCGTTTCGTACGGGTTCGTCCCCCGGGTCGAATTGGCTCGCCAGCTGGGCGCCAGCGACCTCAGGCGGGCCGGTTCCCTGACCGGAGGCGCTGCGCCCGACCACACCATGGGGAGCACAATCCCGGGGCTCTTCGTCGCCGGGGAATTGGCCGGGATCGCCGGCGCGGAGGTCGCCGAGCTCGAGGGAGAGCTGGCCGGCCACGGCGCCGCGTCTCATGTCGGCCGGCCCGACAATCGCTCGCCTTCCGACCACGAGGACCTGGCCCGCCGCCTCAGTAAAGGCCGCGCCTTTGCCCGGGCGCTCGAGGCGCTGTACCCGCTGGGCGCTAAGTGGACCTCCTGGCTCGACCGCTCGACGGTGTTCTGCCGGTGCGAACAGACCACCTGGGGGGCAATCGAAGAGGTGATCGCCAAAGGGGCCAGAAGCGCTCGGGAAGTCCGCAGCCTGACTCGTTGCGGCATGGGCTACTGCCAGGGGCGCACCTGCGGACCGGCTCTGCAACTGGCCGTTTCCGCCCTGACTGGCAGACCTGCCGATGTCGTGGGTGACCTGCACAAACGTCCAGTGGCCGTACCCGTGCCACTGGACCTGGTGGCCAGGTCGGGCGGTTTAGCGGACTGGTAGTGCCGTCCTGATGAGCCGTCTGCAAGGTCAGCTACTAGGTCGGCCCGGCGTCGACGACCTGGGCCACGTCGGCCGCCCGCGCCTCGAACTGGGAGAACGGCGCCAACAACCACGTGACGCCCGCTTGCGCCCAGTCCTGCGCTGGCCAGCCGGGCTCGGGGGCCAGGACGATATCGAAAGAGCCGGTAGCGCCGCCCTCGGACCGCAGCATGTCGGCTCGACGCCGTAATTGACCAGCGTCGGTGGGCGTAGCGACGTTGATAGCGAAGACGCCCTGGTACCGCGCCGCCCTTCGGAGCGGCGCCTGGTTGGGCCAGCGCGTGGCCACCCAGACCGGGAGCGGCGTTTGGACGGGGGTGGGCAGGAACGTCGCCCCGTCGACGAGGTAATGGCGCCCGTGGTGGTGAACCGTCTGGCCCGAAAGAAGGTCGACAACAATGGCCAGCGCCTCGTCGAGCATTTCAGCTCGTGCCCGGGCGTCCAGTTCTTCGCCGAAGGTGGACAGCTCCTTGCCGCTGTCGTCCAGACCGAGGCCCACACCGAGCACCATCCGCCCGGCCGTAAGCAGGTCCAAGGCGGCCAGCTGGCGGGCGACCACCCAGGGCCGCCGGCGGGCTAAGGGCGTCACCATGGCGCCCAGGCGAAGTCGGTCGGTAGCCGCTCCGATGGCGGCTAAAGCTATCCACGGATCAAGGACCCGGTCTGCCGGGGGACGGTACTGGATGTGGTCCCAGAGGAACAAGCCGTCCCAACCCGCACGTTCGGCCCGCCGACCAAGGTCAGCCAACAGACGGAGGTCGGCCAACTCGCCGAACTGAGGGATGAACAGGCCACGGTGCATATGGGCAGCTTAGGGGCCATGACTTGCAGCCGGTCGAGGCCAGGTGCTCCCAGCCGGCGCAGCTATTGGCCTACATTCGACTAACCCAAACGGCCGGGGAAGTTTAGGACGGCCGGGGGACCGAGAAGGAAGACAACTAGTGGCCTCAGAATCTGCAGTTGCTCGTCGACCAGCTCTCAGCTCGCGTCGGCACAGCAGCATTGCTCGAGGACCACGAGCAACGGCCGGTCGTTTACTCCCGTCAAGTGGGGCCGATCGACTCTGTGCGTCGCGACTCCATCCTCCACCGGGCCACGGCTCCCGAGTTGATGAGCTGGTTCCGCAGTTTCGGGATCCTCGGGTCGCACCGCGCGTTGCGGATCCCCGCGCATCCGGAGCTCGACATCCTGGCTCGGGTCTGCGCCCCCGCGTGGTACCGGGACCGGCTGCTCGGCTTCCTCTGGTTGATCGACACCGACGAGTCGATCCACGAGGGCCACATCGCGGAGATTGAGAAGGCCGCCGACCACGCCGCCTTAATGCTCTACGAAGAGCGCTTGGCGCAGCGTTTGGTGGTCCAGGCGCTGACGCACCTCTTCTCACCGTCCGAGGAGCTTCGCGACGCCGCGGCCAGGCAGCTCATAGACCAGTCGCTGCTCCGCGAGAACGAACCCACCGCGGTCGTGGTCGTGCAAGCGCTGCCCGCTTCCGACCAGAACCTGGCCGTCACCGAGGAGGCGCTGCTCGACGTGGGCTGGGAAGCGCCGGCGGGGACTCTGTTGCGGCTGGCTTGCTCAGACCACGGTGTCCTGCTTGTGCGCCTCCGGGGAGCGGACGACGACACTTTCGCTGAAACCATGGCAAGAGCTGGCCGTGAAGCACTGTGCCGGCGGCTGGCCGACGGCCCCGAACCGGCCCCCAGAGTCGTCGCCACTATCGGGGACTCACAGACCGAACCGCACCGCGCCGTGTCCTCGTACCGCCAAGCTCGCCTCACCGCCAAGGTGGCCAGTGCCATCCCGGCGATGGGAGACCTCGTGCGTTGGCGCGACCTCGGTGTGTTCCGGGCGCTCGCTCAGCTCCCCAACCGGGAGGCAGTCGAGTCGGCCCTCGACCCCCGGGTGGCGGCGCTGCTCAAGAGCGGCGACGAGGCAGTGGTGGCGACCCTCGAGACCTACCTCGACCTGGCCGGAGACGCCAAAGCCACCGCTGAGCACCTGCACCTGCACCGCGGGACCCTCTACTACCGCCTTGACAAAGCCCAGCGCCTGGCCGGGATCGACGTCCATAACGGTTACGACCGTCTGGCCGTCCACCTGGGCCTCAAACTCGCCCGCCTGGCCGGTACCCGGCCTGACGGCGAGGGCGTCAAGGCCAACGGCTTTGCCGTTGGTACCGGGCCGGGTAATTCCGTCGAACACGCCGAGGACTAAGCCGACGGGGTAGCCCGGTGCGCCGAAAGCCACCTGACGGTTCTGGCCCAGTAGTCGGCCAGGTGGTCGGGTTCGCTCACTTGGTGCCCCTCCCGGGGGTAGGTCGCCAGCTCGGTCTCTCCGCCGGCGCTCCGCACCGCGTTGAACAGCTCGTGGGCCTGCGAGACCGGCACGCACCGATCGTCCTCACCGTGAAGGATGAGAGTGGGCGCCACCGGAGGGGCGGCGAGATAAACGGCGGAACCCTGTCACCTCGCCGAGAGGGACCGGAGGGTCACCCGCGCGTTCAAGGCGGGCCAGGGACACGCGGGACATCCCGTCCAGGTCATGGCTGAGCAACAACCTTCGACCGCTGCGGTCGAAGGCCGGTGGAGCACCGGGTACGCCGCAGGCCAAGCGCTGCGGCCGGGCGTCGAGGGGACCGACGAAGACGCCCTCACTTTTCCCCTGGTCGCTCGGGGCCTGGCCCACTTGGCGCGTGGCGCTGGCCACAAACCCGGCCGCCTTCCCATCACTCGATACGAACGGCCACCGGGGAACCGCACTGCTCGAGGACGAGGCCATTTATTGGTCCCGGGGCGGGATCTAACGGCCCCCGTTCGCTGTGGCCCGCGCCTCGGCGGTCGCCGTCTCGTCGACGTCCAGCGAAACCCGGTCGATCGCCACTGCGCAGCCTTCCTGCGCCCCCTCCACGCTCACGTAACACTGGGCGGCGTCGACGTTGGGATGAGCAGTGAAGGCATTCTCTTCGGCGGTGTAACCCATGCCCGAGGCGTAACCGTTCTCGATCGTGCCCACACGGTCAATATGTTTGTGGGATTTGATAACGCCCAATAAATGGTTGGCGCGGTAGAAATGGACGGCTTCGGCGTACTTTTTCGCCACGGGCTCGACGCCAGTCAGGGCATATTTTCCAGATCTCACCACCGAAACCTCTTCTTTTTGGCTAGTCGTTGTTTTGGCGCTAGTCGCATTTGGCAGGAGAAATTACAGTCGACGCTCAGGGCCATAGTAACGACAGGGCCCCCTCCGGCCAATTGACGGTCGTCGTAAAGGCCGGCTCGGCCGATGAACGATTGTCGAGCCCGGGCTGAGGTACTAGCCTTCGGGCCCATGAGGGTTGTCGTTGTCGGTGCTACCGGCCACATCGGTAGTTATTTGGTCCCCAGGCTGGTCGCCGCCGGCCACGAGGTCATCGCTATGAGCAGGGGGGCTCGGAGCCCCTACGTCGAACACCATGCGTGGCGGCAAGTCACTCAGGTGCAGGTTGACCGGGAGGCGGAAGACGAAGCGGGCATTTTCGGCAAACGAGTGGCCGACAGCCAGCCCGACGCGGTGATCGACCTCCTCTGCTTCACCGTGTCCTCGGCCCGCCAGTTGGTGGACGCGCTGGCGCCGATCGAGTCCTACCTGCTGCACTGCGGCACCATCTGGGTGCACGGGACGGCCGTGACCGTGCCTGTCACCGAAGACGCCGTGCGTCGGCCGTTTGGTGAGTACGGGACCCAGAAAGCGGCCATCGAAGAGCTGCTTTTGACCGAGTCCCGCCGGGGCGCCCTGCCCTGCACCGTGCTTCACCCGGGTCATATCGTCGGACCGGGGTGGTCGCCGGTCAACCCGGCCGGCAACTTCAACGTCAAGGTCTTCGAACAGCTGGCCAAGGGCGAGGAGCTGGCTCTCCCCCACTTCGGGCTGGAGACCGTTCATCACGTGCACGCCGACGACGTGGCCCAAGCGTTCGAGCGGGCCTTGGCCCACCCCTCCAAAGCGTCGGGCGAGGCTTTCCACGTCGTGTCGGGGAACGCCGTCACCCTGCGGGGTTTTGCTGAACATGTGGCCGGATGGTTCGGCCAGACGGCCCGCCTGTCTTTCCAACCCTGGGACAGCTGGGTGGCCGGGCACGATCCGTCCGACGCCCAGGCCACGTGGGAGCACGTCTCTCGGAGCCCTTCTGCGAGCATCGAAAAGGCGATGGCGACCCTCGGCTACAGGCCGCGCTACAGCTCTCTCGAAGCGGTCTTCGAAGCGCTGACCTGGCTGGTGGCCGAGGGCCAGGTGGACAGCGCGGCGCGCAAGTTGGCTTTCTCATGAACGATGAACGCCGCAGCCAGTCCTGGTTCGGGGCCGAAGGCCGGATGGGGATGGTCTACCGCTCGTGGATGCGCAACCAGGGGTTCCGGCCCAAGGTCTTCGACGGCCGACCGGTTATCGGCATCGCCACCACGTGGTCCGAGCTCGCCCCCTGCAACGCCCACCTCCACCGGGTGGCCGAAGCCGTGAAGCGAGGTGTCTGGCAAGAGGGCGGTTTCCCGCTCGAGTTCCCGGCGCTGGCGACGGGCGAGAGCTTGATGCGGCCCACGGCCATGTTGTACCGCAACCTCCTCGCCATGGAGGCCGAAGAACTGATGCGGGCCAACCCTCTGGACGGGGTGGTGCTGTTATCCGGCTGCGACAAGACGACGCCCGGGCTGCTGATGGCGGCGGCCAGTGTCGGGCTGCCGGCGATCATGGTCACCGGCGGGCCGATGCTGACGGGGAAATTCCAGGGGCAAAACCTGGGCTCGGGGACTCACGTCTGGAAACTGGAAGCCGATCTCAAAGCAGGACGCATAACCGCGGACCAGCTCCGGGAGGCCGAGGGGTGCATGTCGCGCTCCAACGGCCATTGCATGACTATGGGGACCGCATCGACCATGGCCTGCATGGCAGAGGCGCTCGGGATGCAGCTACCTGGTTCCGCCACCTGGCCCGCTGTCGACTCCCGCCGCTACGAGGTGGCCCAGGAAGCGGGGGCGCGAGCCGTCGAGCTGGTATACGAGGACCTGCGGCCCGCCAAGATCATGGACCGGGCCGCGTTCGAGAACGCAATAAGGGTAAATGCGGCCATTGGCGGCTCGACAAACGCCGTCATCCACCTCATCGCCATCGCCGGCCGGCTGGGCGTGAGCCTGTCCATTGACGATTTCGACGCTCTCGCCCGCCCAGTGCCGACGCTGGTAAACCTGATGCCGTCGGGCCGCCACCTGATGGAGGACTTCTGCTATGCCGGCGGGTTGCCGGTAGTGATGAACGAACTGGCCGAAGCCGGCCTACTCAACACTGACCAGATCACCGTCACAGGTCAGAGCGTGGCGCACAACGTGGCCGGGGCGAAATGCTGGGACCGGGACGTGATCAGAACGGTCGACGAACCGTTCCAACCGCCAGGCACCGGCACTGCGGTGCTGCGCGGCAACCTGTGCCCGGGTGGCGCGGTGATAAAGCAGTCGGCCGCCTCCCCGGACCTCATGAAACACCGGGGCCGGGCGCTGGTTTTCGACTCGCCCGAGGAATATCACGCCGTCTGCGACGAGGACGATTTCGACGTTTCCGCCAGCGACGTCATTGTTGTGCGCTATGCCGGCCCGAAAGGTTATCCGGGTATGCCGGAAGTATCGAACGTCTCACTCCCGGCGAAACTGTTGAAGCAGGGTGTCTCCGATATGGTCCGGATTTGCGACGGCCGGATGAGCGGTACCGGTTTTGGCACAGTAGTGCTGCATGTTTCTCCTGAGGCTGCCGTCGGTGGCCCGCTGGCCCTAATTAAAACCGGCGACACAATCGAGCTGGACGTCCCGGCCCGTACCCTTCACGTCGACGTCTCGGACGAAGAACTGGGACGCCGAAGGGCGGCGTGGAGCCCACCGGCCCCAAAGGCGCGCTCCGGTTATACGTGGTTGTACACCGAGCACGTTCTCCAGGCCGATGCCGGGGCCGATTTCGACTTCCTGCTGGGCGCCCGCGGCGACGACGTACCTAGGGACAACCACTGAGGTACCTGTCTCAGGTCGAGTTCACCACCCGTCCTGAGATAATCGGGACTTTCGGGGTGGTGGCGTCGACGCATTGGCTCGCTTCCGCTGCGGGGATGGCGGTCCTCGAGCGGGGTGGGAACGCTTTTGACGCAGCCGTGGCGGCCGGCCTCGTGTTACAAGTAGTCGAGCCGGACATGAACGGCCCGGGTGGCGATTTGCCGGCCATACTGTGGCCGGCGGGGAGCGACCGACCGGTCGTGCTCTGCGCCCAAGGCCCGGCGCCCCAAAGCGCGACGCTGAAGTACTACCGGGACGACCTCGGCCTGCGCATTATCCCGGGCACAGGCCCCCTGGCCGCCGTGGTACCCGGCGCCTTCGGGGGCTGGATGGCCATGCTGCGCGACTTCGGGACAATGCGGTTGCGGGATGTGGTCGGTTTTGCGATTGATTACGCGGCGAACGGCTACCCGACGTTGGCGCGGACGAGTTCGGCCATCCGTTCTCTGGAGTGGCTTTTCCGGGAGGAGTGGACAACAAGTGGGGCCGTCTACCTCCCGGCCGCCGGTCCCGGAGCGCTGGCCCACAACCGTGTGCTAGCCGCCACCTACCGCCGTCTGGTCGAGGACGCGGAGGCGCGTTCGCAAAGTCGCGAGGGCCAGATAGAAGCGGCACTCGATATCTGGTACCGCGGCTGGGTGGCGGAAAGCCTGATTAAATTTCAGGCCAGGTCGTGGTTGGACACTTCCGGGGAACGTCACCACGGCCTGCTGGCGGAGGAAGACCTCGAGCGCTGGTCGCCTGCGTACGAGGCGCCGCTGGCCACCAACTATGCCGGCTATACGGTTTTCAAAACTGGCCCATGGGGTCAGGGGCCTGTTTGCCTCCAGCAATTAAACCTGTTGGAAGGTTTCGACCTGAAGGCGATGGGCCACGGCACGGCCGATTACATCCACGTCATAACGGAGTGCGCGAAGCTCGCTTTCGCTGACCGCGAAGCATGGTACGGCGACCCGAATTTCGTCGACGTCCCGATAAACGCGTTGTTATCGAAGGACTATGCGGACCGGCGACGCAAATTGGTCTCGGAGGGATCGTCGCCCGAGCTACGGCCGGGGGATCCCGAAGGCCGCTCGCCCCGGCTCCCCGCGCTCGTCGCGGCGCCCGATCCGGGCGGAGCAACGGGAAGGCCTGTGGCGCCCCCACAGACCGGTCATACGGCCCTCAGAGGTGATCCTGAGCTCCGAGGTGACCCCGAACCCCGAGGAGACACAGTGCACCTGGACGTGGTCGACCGAAACGGCAACATGGTCAGCGCCACTCCCAGCGGCGGGTGGCTGACCGGCGCTCCGGTGATCCCCGAGCTCGGCTTTTGCCTGGGCACACGCGGCCAGATGTTCTGGCTCGAGGAGGGTCTGGCCAGCTCGCTCGAGCCCGGAAAACGGCCCCGGACGACACTTTCTCCCACCGTGGTCGCTCGCGATGGGAAGCCGTGCCTCGCCTTCGGTACGCCGGGCGGCGACCAGCAAGACCAATGGGCGCTGCACGCCTTCCTCGCTCACGTCAACTTCGGGATGAGCCTCCAGGCCGCAATAGACTCGCCGAACCACCACACCGAAGCCTTTCCCAGCTCGTTTTACCCTCGCGCCATCCGGCCGCAGCACCTTGCCCTCGAACGGCGGGCTGGTCCCCAGGTGGCCGGCCCTTACGGGCGTACGGGCACCGGGTGGAGCTGATGCCGTCATGGGCCCTCGGACGAGTCAGCGCCGTGAGCCGCGGCCAGGACGGACTGCTCCGAGGTGCGGCTGACCCCCGCGGGATGCAGTGCTATGTCTGTGGGCGTTGACCTATGGCCGTTGACCTATAGCCGTTGACCAGGGCCGTTGACGAGGGCGGGCGCGCTGGTGGTCGTGGGGCCGCCGATCGCCGTGGGCTGCGCGTAGAGCGCGTCGCGCGGTGAACGACGACCAGGAGGTCCAAGCCCCGCATCGGGCCACCGCGGCGGCGCTGGTGGTGGCCTCGCGATTGTCCGGCTCGGCCTTGGGCCGGCTCCCCGAAACAGTGCGCCCGCCCGACGAGTTGGCCGGTTACGCCGTGCAGCACTGCGCCCACGCCCTCCTCGAACGGGGCGGGCTCGGGCGACGCGCAGGTTGGAAGATCGGCTGCACCACCCCCACGATGCAGCAGTACCTGGGCGTACCTGGCCCCTGCGCTGGCGGTATGTTCCAGGCGAACGTGTGGCGCGGTGCCCATAAGTTCGTAGTCGCCAAGAACCGGCGTCTCGGGTCTGAATGCGAAGTCGCCGTCCGCATCGGTGTCGACTTGCCTGGCCGAGCGGCCCCGTACGACTTGGCGGCTGCAGCCCGCTCGGTAGCCGCCTGCATGGCCGCCATCGAGGTCGTCGAGGACCGCTACGAGGACTACTTGTCTCTCGACGCGCCGACGCTCATAGCCGACGATTTTTTCCACCACAGTTGCGTCCTGGGGCCGGAACTGGAGGACTTCGACCCGCACGGGCTGCGCGAAACCAGTGCCACCATGCTCGTCAATGGTGACCCATTTGGGAGCGGGCGGGGCGATGAGATCATGGGCGACCCGCTGGTCGCGCTGACCTGGCTGGCCAACGGATGCGTAGCCTGGGGGTCGCCTTTGCTCGCCGGGGACATTGTCCTGCTCGGCTCGGTGGTCCAGCCGTACTGGGTCGACGACGAGGCCGAAGTAACCGTTATCAACGACCAGCTGGGTGAGGTGCGGGCCAGCTTCAAGGCGGCGTAGCCAGGAGGCAAATAGCGCCGTCGGCGGACGGGGTAAGGTAAACGCTCGGCCCAGTCGTGGGCGCGACCGCCTGCACGAAAACGGGCCAACCGAGCTGCTGAGAAAGAGAAAAGTAGCGCGCTTTGCCTTCAACAGCCTTTACCCGCGTTTAAGAGAAAGCAGGAGTTCCATCCGATGCGTTTGGCCACGATAAGTTATGAGGGGCGCACCCACGCTGCTCGCCTGGAAGACGACGAGGTCGCTGTACTGGAAGCGACGGACGTAGGGGCCTTACTGGCGTCAGGCGGCGTCGAAGCGGCCCGTGACGCCGCTCCGACCGTGACGGTGCCAAAGAGCGCCGTAGCCATCGAGACGCTCGTCCCACGACCGGCCAAGGTGCTCTGCATCGGCCAGAACTACATGAAGCACATCCAGGAGACCGGTGCCACTCCTCCCGAATACCCGACGATTTTTGCCAAGTTCGCCCGCGCCCTTATAGGAGACGGCGACCCGATCATGCTCCCTTCCATCTCGAGCAAGGTCGACTGGGAGGTCGAGTTGGTCGTCGTGATAGGGCGACAGGTCCGCAATGCCACCCCAGCCGAGGCCGCCGCCGCCATCGGTGGCTTTACCGTCGGCAACGACATTTCCGCCCGCGATCTGCAAGGCCGCACATCCCAGTGGCTTCAGGGCAAGACGTGCGAAGCGACGAGCCCGGTCGGGCCATCGATGACTACGACCGACGAGACCGGGGTCGAACCCGACCTGGCCATCCGGTGCGCCGTCGACGGCGTGGTGCGCCAAGATTCCCGGACGTCCGACTTGCTGTTCAAGCCGGTCGAAGTGGTCGCGTACATCAGTCAGATCATCACCCTTGAACCCGGGGATCTCATCTTCACGGGCACCCCCGGCGGCGTGGGCCAGGCTTTGGTGCCACCGGTCTTCCTCCACGAGGGTCAGACGGTTACTTCCACCATTGAAGGTATCGGTGAACTGGTAAACCCATGCAAGGCCTCGTGATGACGGCGCGAGAAGAGCGGTAAAGAAAGTTTCGAGAAGGAAGTGAACGGGTGGCGCCCCGCTCGCACCGGGAGGTCGGAGTAATGATCGCTCCAGTAAGGGCCCGGACCGCCAGCAGGAGCGAGCGGCCGCCGTCCCCGACGCCATCGCCGAAGCCTCTGTCGGCCAGGGTGCGCCCATGTAGAATGTGCCCCTTAGCTCGCACGTTGAGAGGCCGCCTGTGACAGATTCTGCTTGCCGCCGGGACCGTCCTCGGGCCGGCGCGTCGGCGCGTCCTGGCGGACGAGGTGGCGGACGCCATCAGGGAAGCGATATTTGCCGGCCGGATCGACCTCGGCCAGCGCCTGGTGGAAGAGGAGCTGGCCACCAATTTGAACGTCAGCCGGGGCCCGGTTCGCGAAGCACTCGTCCGGCTATCCCAAGAGGGGCTCGTGAACATCGAGCGCCACCGCGGGGTAACAGTGGCCGAGCTCGGACTGGACGCGGTCGACGAGATATACAGCCTGCGGACGGCCCTCGAGCGCCTGGCCGGCGAATGGCTGTGCCGCAACGCTACTGAGGACGACTTCAAGCGGATGGCGGGTGTCCTTCGGCAATTCGACAAATTCCCGCAGCCTCCGACGCGTTCGCAGGTCGCGGGGCTCGACGTCGCTTTCCACGATGCGCTGTTCCAGGCTGCCCATCACGAGCGCCTGTACCGGGCCTGGCTTTCCTTGCGGTCTCAGATATTCCTCTACTTGGTGCACCGGGGGGCTCTTCGACCGGATTTCGCCAAGACGTGGTTGAAGGACCACGAGGACTTCCTGGAGGTGCTCCAGCGCCGTCAGCGCACGCAGGTCATAAAGACCATTGAGGGCCACATCGAGGGGACCTATCAGCGTCTCCTTCAGGCCAACCGGGAAGGCGCTCCCCGGTCCTCTTCCAGACGCCGCGCCTAGCTTTGCACGGGGGCCCCTGCGGCCGGGGCCCTGGGTTATCGCTCCTCTGGCCAGAGACGCCTGCCTTTTGAGCACCGGGCCCTCACGGCTTCGACCCGATATCGCTAACTGTCAACAATCAGCTAAAGTTCATTCCGGGCCGGTCAACGCTACAAGGCCGGGACTGGCTCAGCAGGAAGAGAGGAGGGGACGATCAAAGTGACAGGACGGCAGTCGGTCGCCCCAGCGGCGAGCGCAGCCAAGCCGCCCGGTGCGGGGCCGGCCTCGCTGCGGCAGGTACGTCATCGCCAGAACCGTCCGTTCCCGGAGCGTCGCTGCACGGCACGTGGGGCACAGTGCTGTTACCGGTGCGGCCGGACGACGACATCGATTTCGACTTGCTCGAGGCGGAGCTCGACTTCCTCCTGAGGGTCGGGCTACCCGGCATCTACACCTGTGGCACAGCCGGGGAATTCCATACCCTGGAGGAAGCGGAATTTGACGCCCTCAGCGAATTGGTGGCGACGCGAAGCACGAGCGTAGGCACCCCGTTCCAGATCGGCGCCAGCCATATGAGTGGCCAACTCTGCCTTTCTCGTATCCGGCGTGCTCGCCAACTCAACCCAACGGCAATCCAGGTGGTCCTCCCCGACTGGCTGCCGCTCGGCCCGGGCGAGGTGCGGGCGGCGCTCGAGCGGATGGTGGCAGCGGCTGACCCGGTACCCATCGTCCTTTACAACCCACCCCACGCGAAGACCGTTTGTGGCCCAGAGCAGTTCGCCGCCCTGGCCCAGGAGTTCCCCGGCTTGGTGGGGGTGAAAATTGCCCACGACAACACCTTTTATTCACAACTGCATGCCGCCGCGCCCGGCTTGGCCATATTCGTACCGGGTCACGAGTTGGCGCATGCGTGGCACTCGGGTGCTTCAGGCTCGTATTCCAACGTGGCCTGCCTGGGCCCAAATGGGGCTCTGCAATGGGAGAAACAGATGACCCAAGACCCAGATGCCGCAGTTGCTTTGGGGGAAAGAATTATGGCTTTTTTTGACAGTCATATCGCCCCGCTGAAGGCGCAGGGCTTTTCCAACCCCGCGCTCGACAAGACCCTCGCTGCCATCGGCGGCTGGGCCCCGATCGGCACCCGCGTCCGGTGGCCCTACGCCTCCGTACCCGAAGACGTCGTCTCCAGCCTTGCACCGCTGGCGCGAGTGGCGTTACCCGAGATGTTCCAATGACCGACGCCCTTGCCGCCACGGCGTTCGGTCGTCTACTGTCAACGTTATACATCGCAACAGAGAAACTCGTGCGGCCTGTTGCCATCGCTGAGACACCAGGGGAAAAACCGTGAAAGCTGAAGAGTCATTCAGGCCCGCCCCCGCCGCGACTGCTCCGGACCGGCCGGTGATTGCCGTCGCCAGCGGAGCTTTCGCCGACGAGGACCGCCTGGTCGAAGATTTTGACGAGGCCGTTTTACGTTTTTGTGATTTGTCGGATCCGAAGCAACTAGGGGAAGCGACGGCCGACGCGTCAGGGGTCGTGGTCACTTTGCAACCTCTCCGGCGAGCGCACATCGAGGCGCTAGCGCCGAGCATCCGGGTCATAGGACGGGCCGGCGTCGGTGTCGACACGATCGACCTCGAGGCAGCCGAAGCTTCCGGCATCACCGTGGTCAACCAACCAGCGTATGGCACGCGAGAAGTCGCCTCGCACGCCGTGGCCATGCTGCTCGCATTGCAGCGCCGCATATGCGACCTCGATGCGTTCGTCCGCCAGGGCTGGACTGGTTCGCCGGTGCTCAAGCCGATGAAACCGCTTGACGAGCTGGTGGTCGGCCTGGTCGGGATCGGGCGCATTGGACAGGCCACCGCGGAAATGCTTTCAGGCCTGGTCGGCCAGATCCTGGCGTTTGACCCGGCCGTGGCATCCACGCCTCCGGGAGTCGAAGTGGTGCCGGAACTAAAAGAACTCTTGGCCCGTTCTGATGCGGTGTCGCTCCACCTCCCGTTGACCGCCGAGAGCGCAGGGATGGTGGATGCCACCTTCCTGGCCGCGATGAGCCCCGGGTCGTTGTTGATCAATGTGTCGCGGGGCGGCCTGGTGGACGAGACCGCCCTCGTAGAGGCCCTCGACAGTGGCCACCTGGCCGGCGCTGCTCTTGACGTGTTCCCCACGGAGCCTTTGCCCGGGACCAGCCCGATCCTGAAAGCCCGGAACACAGTGCTTTCGCCCCACGTCGCGTCGTATTCCGATCGCGCTTCGTGGCGACTGGCGAACTGGACGATCTCCGACACGATCTCCTGGCTCCGCTCGGACCAGGTGGAGCACGGTAACGTCGTTGTACGAGGGGACCGATGAGGCCGAGGGCCGCCACGGTCCCTGGCCCAGGTCAGCCGAGGATCCGGCACCGGCGGATATCCCAACCGAGGTTCTAATGGAAGAGATTTTTATCCCTGCCTCAGGGATGGCAATGGAGGACGTGCTCTTCACCGAATGGCTCAAACAGCCGGGGGACGAGGTCGCCCCTGGTGAGCCAGTAGCCGTGGTGGAAACGGACAAGTCGACCGTAGAGCTGAGCGGTACCACGGCGGGGCGGCTTTCGCGTCACCTGGTTGAGGCAGGGGCGCGGGTGCCTGGCGGTACGACTGTGGCGTACTTGCTGGGCCACGGCGAAACCGAACCAGGTAACGGCACTGACCTCGGGGACGGCGTGACCCGGCCGGCCACAGGTACGGGGCACGAGCCCACTGCTGCGGGGCTCCAGCCAACACGGACAGACCAGGAGCCACCCGGCGCAGACCACCAGCCGGCGCGACCCGAGCGCGAAGTCGATGGCCGTCATCGGCTCAGCCCACGTCAACGCCAACGCCAAGCTATGGCCGATGCCGCAGCAAAAAACCGCGACGTCCTCGCCGGGGACGCGGGCGACGGGAACATCGCCGTGGCCGGCCCAGCCGACGCTGCCCCGGTCAAGGCAGAGCCGACGCCGCTCGGGGGCGTCCCCAGCGATCGGAAGGCGACCGCCGCCCTGGTGAGCGAGTCATGGCGGACCGTGCCCCATTTCTCGGTGGGCCGCGACCTGCGTGTCGACGGTTTGCTAGAAGCGGTTGCAGCCGGAAAGGCCGCCGGCCGCGGCCTGACCGTCACCGACTTCTTGCTCCTGGCGCTGGCCCAGGCCCTCGAATCTCTCGGCGAGGTCTCTGCTGTGGGCTTGGCCGTTGCTACCCAGTGGGGTGTCCTGATCCCTGTCGTCCCTTCCGTAGCGGGTCTTTCACTGCCCGAGGTGGCCAAGCAACGCGAGGCGGCCGTCTCTCGAGCTCGCAACCGCCGGCTGGCTTCCGGAGACTCAGCCACTGTTTTTGCCACGCTCTCAAATCTGGGCCCGGGCGGCGTGACCTGGTTCACCGGGGTGGTCCCCCTAAACCAGGCCGCACTGGTCACCATCGGCGAAGTCAGCTTGCGCCCTGCCGTCGAGGGGCGCGGGCTCGTGGTTGCTCCGATGCTCACAGCGGTTGTCACTGCTGACCATCGGCGCTACGACGGAGCCGACTCGGCCAAGCTCCTCGGCGCCTTCGCCGAAAAACTGCAAGCCGTCACGGATGGAGGGCGGGTATGAACCCTGCTGCCAGTAGCACGCTGTCTACGCCCATCGATGAGCAGGCTCTCGGTTGGCTGCGCACCATGCTGTTAATCCGCCGTTTCGAGGAGCGCGCTGAACAATTGACCGTGCGGGGGAAGATCCCTGGTGGGGTCCACCCGGCGGTGGGGCAGGAGGCGACCGCAGTTGGAGTGGCGCGGGCGCTCACATTGGCCGACACGGTTTCGGCGTCGCACCGCGGCCATCATCACGCCATTGCCAAGGGTGTCCCCGTTGACAGGATTATGGCGGAACTCTACGGTAAGTCCACCGGCGTCTCGGCCGGCCGCGGCGGCTCAATGCACCTCGCTGGCTTCGAGGTCGGCTTCATCGGGTCAAATGGCATCGTGGGCGCGTCGGCGGGCATTGCGCTCGGCGACGCCTTCGCCGCTCACTATCGGGGCGAGGAGCGCGTAGCCGTGGCCTTTTTTGGTGACGGCGGGATAAATACGGGACGAACGTGGGAGTTCATGAACCTGGCCGGCGCCTGGCGCTTGCCTCTCATTGCCATTTGCGAGAACAACCTCTACGCCGTCGAGACCCCGACCGCGGCGGTCTCGGGGGGTGAGTCGATGACGAGCCGGGCCGAGAGCTTTGGGCTGGCGGCTCAAAGCGTGGACGGTCAGGACATCTTCGCTGTGTACGATGCCGCTCGCACCGCTCGGGCGCGCGCCATCGGCGGCGAAGGGCCGAGTTTCATCGAGTCGCGCACCTATCGTTACTCCGGGCACGGGTCGGGTGAAGGCGTCGGTGCGTACCGCACGGCCGAAGAGGTGACGGCGTGGCGCGAGAGCCGCGACCCCATAGCCCGCTGTGCCAGGCGGCTCCAGGATCTGGGCCTGCTTACAGACGACGACCTGCAGGCCTTCGACAGGGATGCTCAGCAAGCCGTCGATGCCGCAGTACAGTTCGCAGAAGACTCGCCCTGGCCCGAACCGTAAGCCGGGATAGGCCCATCAAGCTGGGATAGCCCAGAACCGGTGACGATCGGTCACAGCCCCGGTTCGGTCTAAAAGCACTCACGAAAGGGCAAAACGGCCCAGGTCGACGTCGACCTTGGCCGCCAGCTCGGAGATGCGGCGCCGCACTTCGTCAGTAACCGGTATACCCTCGGCCAGGCGCTGGGCCCGGGACCGGTCTTCTACCTCGCCGGGCATCAAGACTTCGGTGTTCGAGGCGCCGGCGCCCTTGCTCTTGGCTTCCGCCCAGAATTGGGCGGACTTTTGCAAGTAGTCCTCGAGCGGCATAAATGCATTGATGTCCAGTGCCAGCATGACCGTCCCGTTGCCGCCGGCGTAATCGGCGCTCGGGGAGGCACCCATGCCTGAGAGCACCCCGCCGGCCAGCTCGATCATGATGGACAGACCCGAACCTTTGTGGCCGCCGAAAGGAAGCAGAGCCCCACCGGCGTAGAAATCGTTCGGGTCGGTGGTGGGGCGGCCGTCAGCGTCGATGATGAGCCCAGGAGCGACCTGTTCGCCGGCGGCCCGGGCGAGCACGAGCTTGCCTTCGGCCACGGACGACGTGGCGAAATCGACGACTATCTCAGGACCGCCGGCGCGAGGGACAGCCCACGCCAGGGGGTTGGTGCCCATTACCCGCCCGGCCCCGCCGAAAGGAGCCACCACAGGGCCTGAGTTGCACCACGCCATACCGACCTTCCCGGCCGCCGCCAACGTGGCCACATACTCTCCCAGCCTCCCTACGTGGTTGCAGCGGTCGATGCTGACCGCGGCGACCCCGCTTTCGGCCGAGATCTCTATCGCCATGCGGGTGGCCAGTTGCGCCGCGGGCTGCCCGAAGCCCCATTGCCCGTCGACGGCCGCCACCGCGCCATGGCGCCGGGCGATCTCAGCCAATTGGGTCGGTTTGACCTGCCCCGTCTCGATGAAGCCGGCGTACTGCAACAACCGGATCACGCCGTGAGAGTCGTGCCCAACCAGGTTCGAGAGCACAAGCGACGTCGCCACCACCTCGGCCTGGGGAGGGGCAGCGCCAAGGCCTACGAGTACTCGACTAGTCAGCTCCTCCAGATAGGCAGGCGGGAACAACTCCGGGCTCCGGTCATCCACTTGACTACACCCCCCGATCGCGAACAATTAACATTCCGCGTATGCTACCGTCGCCGTGACGGAGCCACGAACGCTCCTGTCCAAGTGAGGGGCTCCGGACGCCGGCCGGCCTGCAGCGGACAGCTGCGATGCTGGCCAGGCCGTACTGCTCAGGCCCACAACGGCTGAGAAGCGTGATCTCCCTTTGGGCAGGACAGGGATCCTGGGCACCGTCCGCTGCCGCCCGTCGGGAGCGCGACAGGGCCGCGGAGAGGAGGTAAAACAGAGCCGAGACTGTTGACAGTCTACAAACGGGGCGCGACGCTGGCTCTGTGCGGTACGCACCCTGCTTCCCGTCACCCGGGGTGACAACATTTCCTGTTCGCCGTAAATCAAAATGGACGTGTGAAGTGAAGCGCATTGACATCATCTGATTATCGAGACGGGTACGGGAAAAGCTCAAAAACTTTGGACCAAATCAGGACAAGATCCAACAAGGTTTCACAAGACAAGACAAAGGAAGGGAAAGTATGAAATATCTTGGCCCACGTAGCTTCAAGCGGGCCGCCGCAGTGTCGACAGCTACGGTCGCCCTTTGTGGGCTGACGCTCGGTTATGCCAGCGTGGCCAGCGCGTCCAGCACCGGCCCGGCGCCCGTCGGCGGGGTCACCCCCGCCTCGTCGATCACTATGTGGACGGCCGCCGCCCCGGACGAGGCCCCGCAGCAGCCAGTTCTGGCCGCTTTCACCAAGGAAACCGGCATCAAGGTGACGTACGACGCCTTCCCGGAAAGCGTCATGCAGAACAAGATCCAGGCCGCCCAAGAGGTGAAGTCGAGCGACTTCGACGTGTACGAGGAACCTGAGAGCCTCACCTCCGACTACGTCGCTCTGCACGGGGTGGCGCCGATCAACTCGTATATCAAGAACACCACCCTCACGCCGGCCTCGTACGACTTCGCCGGGCTGCCCGCCGGCAGCTACGCACAGTGCACGCTGGGCACAACCCAGTACTGCTTCCCCGTCGATACTGACCCGGCCCCGAGATGTTCTACAACATCGGGATGTTCAAGGCCGCCGGCCTGACGCCCCCGACAACCTGGGCACAGGTCCTTACCGACGCCAACAAACTCACCACCAAGTCGGTGTCAGGCATTTGCATCCGGGGCGCGGTTTCAGCCCCTAACGGCTACCCCGTGCTGCTCATGCTCCCTTACTTCCTCCCGTATGCCGCCAATTACAAGGGTGAGTACCTCAACGCCAACTGGAAGCCGCTGTTCGATACGCCGCAGGCACTGACGTGGGCGAACGAGTACGCCACGTTGATGCAGAAGGACGATCCGCCCGGCGTGTCGTCTTACAGCTACCCACAGTGCACCCAGGCCTTCAACTCCGGCCAAACGGCGATGTTCTGGGACGACTCGACGCTGGCGAACACGATGTTCGAGAAGTCGATGGATCCCAAGGAGTACGCCAACACCGGGATCGACGAGATCCCCTGCCCGGCCTGGAACCAGAGCTGCTTGCTGTCGGCTCCCTGGGGCATGTACATCAACAACAACGTGTCCAAGCCGAGGCAACTGGCGGCTTACGAGCTGATGGAGTACCTCTCCTCACCGAAGGTGCAGATCGAGATGCTCAACCAGAGCAAGGACCCGACAGTCGGGTCCCGGCCGGCGACTATCGCCTACGCCATCAAGCAGGGTGCGGCCAAGTACGGTGTACCCAAGCAGTACCTGGCAGCGATCGAGTACGCGTCGGCACACATCGAGCCGAACGCCATCCCGGTGTCCGCCGCCTTCTCGGTTATCCAGAACACCTTGTTCACTACGCTGTCCGAACTGATCGCCGCGGAGGTCACGCCGAAGCAGGCCCTCAGCCAGCTACAGACGCAGATGACCGCAACGCTCAAGACGTTCCACCTGCCCCCTTCATAAACGAAACCCCACATAGCAAAGGAGGCCCCCGCACCCCGGCTCAACCGGGCAGCGGGGCCTTCTCGCGTCAGCCGCGGGCCTTCTCCCTGTTCAGGTAAGGCACGGACGGCGACGGGCCCGGCCTGCTGATAAAGCGGCGTAGTCGCCAGTAGCCAGCAGCCAGACCCACCCCTTATCGGCGCATCCACTCCCCATTGGCGAGGGGCGTCGTCAGCGCCGTGCCGCTAACGGCCAACCGGGCAGCCGCAGGGGCGCCTGTTTTCGCCGTTTGTGGCTTCGACCACACCGTCCGTCAGATCGGTCGGTCGTCGATCGGTCAGATCGGTCAGATCGGTCGCTCGGCGCACACAGTCGCCCTTTCGCCAAGGTCCCCGCACTCTCCCGAGCAAGCCGTCGACGCAGTGTTTCCCGGGCGACCGGACATTTTTCACGCCGAGAAAGCAGTAACCCGCGCCGAGAAGACGGGTTAGCAGCCGGAAAGACCGAGGTCGAGCCAAGCGGGAAACCGGCTCCGGCCAGACCAGGGTGGCGAAGCACCCTCGGCCTTGGCCAGGAGCGTTTAGCCGGTCGAGGCTGACTGGAATGTGCGCAGGTAACCCCGCTGAACGAACCCAGTCAGCACCAGGACGGGCACGACCAGGAAAAGGGCGGCAGCGGCGAGGACGCTCCAGTTGGACGTGCCGAGGCCAATGTACTGCTCAATGGCCACGGGGGCTGTGATGGTGGAAGACCCGGTGAATATCAGGGCCCCGAAAAACTCTCCCCACGACATTATGCAGACAAGGATGGTAACGGTCGAAAGCCCGGGGAACACCATCGGGACCATGATCCTGCGAAAGGCCTGAAACCGCGAACAGCCGTCGACTCTGGCCGCGTCCTCGAGTTCGGGGGGAAGATCGGAGAAATACCCCCTCATCATGAACACAACGAAGGGGAGTTCAAAGGTCAGGTAATACAGGATGATCGACAGGTAAGTACCGCTCCACCCCAACTTGGTGTAGATGGCATACAGGGGCACGATGTAGACGAGGGCGGGCACGATGTACGCCACGATGAGCCAACCCGTTATGGCCCCGCTGCCGCGAAAGCGCGAACGGGCGAGGCCGTAACCGGCGGGCACGCCGAGGACCATGGCGATGGCGACGCTGACCACCATGATGATCAACGAGTGGCCGATATCGGCTATGAACTGGTTGTACTGGCCTCCTATGAGGCTCTGGAAGTTGCTCAGGGTGGGGGTGTAAACGAATTTCGGCGGGATGACGAAGGCGTCGCCCACCGGCTTGAACGCCGTATCGATTATCCAGAAGATAGGCAGCAGGATGAAGGCGGCTCCGATAAGGAGCGTAACGACGGTCATGACGTTGGCCACGCGTCTGCCGCGAGAGCCGACGCGCTTTGGCCCGGGCCCGGACGGGCGCTGTCGTCTGCAGCGGTACGGTGGCCATGCTAACGACCCCGCCCGGCAAGCTTATAAATGATGATCAAAGGAATGGCCATTATAAAGACCAGCACGACGGCGAGCGCGGCACCCAGGCCGAGCTCGCCGAAGACAAATGTCGTTTGGTATACATAATAGTTGAGCACGGTGGTCGAAAGGCCCGGGCCTCCGCCGGTAATGATCTGGAACAGGGCGAACTCCCGGAACAAGTTCACCAGCTGGAACAGGGCGGCGAAAGCGATCACCGGGCGCAACCCCGGCAAGGTGATGTGCCAGAGGACCCGCGGAGGGGATGCACCATCGATCGTAGCGGCCTCGACTGGCTCCTTGGGTAGGGTCAGCAGCCCAGCCAGCAAAATAATGGCAATCACCGGGATCCCGGTCCACGAGCTGGCTATGAGCACGGTCGGCATCGCCGTGTGGGCGCTCCCCGCCCAGTTCAGTTGGGGAAGGCCAACCAAACTGAAGAAATAGTTGACCCAGCCGTTGCTGGTATTGAACAGCACCGACCAGGTGACGGCCACAGCAACACCCGGCACCATCAGGGGCATCATGTAGACCACCCGGAATATCGCCATCCGGCGTAGGGGTCTGGCCAGCAACAACGCCACCCCCAACCCAAGGATCAGTTGGATGGCGATGCCCGCTCCGGCGAAGATGACCGTGTTATTGATCACGATGTGGAGCTGGGCGTTGTGGATGATGTCCACGTAATTGACCAGGCCGGCCCACGCGAACGTCGGCGCGATCGGCGTGTAATCCGTGAACGACAGGTAGATGCCGATACAAAGAGGCGCCGCCACAATGGCTGTTATCACGACCAAAGCGGGCAGCGCGGCCAAGGCGTAGAAACGTTTGTCGACCCAGACGCGCACTTTGTCCCACGCGCTCCGTGACGGGCTAGCCGGCTCAGTCGAGAGGACTTCTAATGGAATTGCGCCGCGGCCGGGCGGCCCGGCCACCGGTGCGATCACTGCGTACGGTGCCCCACCTTCGAGCGGACCGTCCGTGTCGGTTAGATCCTTCGTCTCTAATGCCGAGACGCCGGTCGGTGCCGGCCTGTCTCTGCGTTCCAACTCCCGACCCTCCTCGCGTCGCTTGCCACGTCGCTCGACAGCGTCTTCAGCAAGGTCTCGTCAACAGTATACATCTGCTTACTTCAGCTAAAAGCTGGTACCCAGCGTACGCAAAGACGGCCGCAACCGCAGCGCGCCGTCAAATTTGGGGTCGACGGGTGCCCGGGTCGACCGGGGCGCCGACCGAGGATGCCCTGGCCCGAGGTCCCCCCGGGCGCCCTCCGGCCCAGTTGGTCTGATAGCGTCAATTGTTGACAATGATGAGGGGGTGCGGCCAAAAGTGACGCCAAGCATGCCGGTAGTCCCCCGCACGCCGGTCGGGCCAGCCATTCCCGAAATGCCCAGAAGGCCGGTCGTAGTGGTCGGGTCGCGGTCGCTCCACCATGCCGAGGCGGTCCGGGCCCACTTTGAGCACCAGGCGTCTATACGTTTCGAAGATCTCAACAGCCCCGACCAGGTCGGCCAAGCGACAGTCGATGCCGACGCCGTCGTCGTGGCCAGTCAACTTCTCGACCGGGCCAGGATCGACGCCCTCGGGCAGGGCGTGAAGGTTATCGCCCGCACCGGCGTCGGGCTGGACACGGTCGACCTCGATGGCGCGGCAGAACTTGGCATCTCCGTGGTCAACCAGCCTTCCTACGGTGCCATCGAGGTCGCCAGCCACGCGGTCGGTCTGGCGCTGGCGGTGCAGAGGAAGTTCATGGTGGGCGACCAGTTCGTCCGTAGGGGCTGGCACGGCACGGTCGCCTTATCCCCGGTAAAGCCGCTAGACGAGGTGTGCGCCGGCGTCGTGGGGTGCGGCCGGATAGGAGCCGTGACCGCCGCTCTGCTTCAGCATCTGGTTGGAGAGGTACGGGTGTACGACCCCGCCGCCGCCAGTGTGCCAGCGGGCGTCGTCCGCTGCGGCACGCTCGACGAGGTCCTGGCCGTGAGCGACATCCTCTGCCTGCACGTGCCGCTCAACGAGCAGACACGAGGTCTGATCGGTCGGCAAGAGTTGCGTCGCCTCCCTCGTGGTGCGGTCGTAGTCAACGTGGCGCGAGGCGGGGTGCTCGAAGAGGACGCCCTCGTCGACCTGTTAGAGGAAGGCCACATTGGCGGCGCCGGCCTGGACGTGTTCGAGACCGAGCCCCTCCCGGCCACGTCGCCGCTGCTATCGGCGCCTAATACGATCCTGACCCCGCACTGCGCCTCTTACTCCGAGCGCTCCGCATGGCGGCTCGGCACCTGGAGCATCGGCGATGCTCTGACGTGGGTGACCGAGCGCCGCATCGTGCACGGGTCGCTGGTGATCGAGGGGTGGCGATGACCCGGGTGTGCGTCATCGGCGCGGGGTCATCGGGGATCGCGGTGGTGAAGGCCTTCAAGGACGCGTTTATCGAGTTCGACTGCTTCGAGATGTGCAGCGTCGTCGGCGGCAATTGGGCTTTCGGCAGCGCATGGTCGGCCGCCTATCGCACCTTGCACATCAATAGTTATTGCCGGGAGATGCAGTACGCCGACTTCCCAATGCCAGCGGATGTTTCGGACTACCCGCACCACGAAGAGATAGAAAGATATTTCAACGACTACGTCGACCACTTCGGGCTCCGGCCGCTCATCACGTTCGACACCGCGGTCGAGCGAGCCGAGCCGCAGGCGGACGGCAGCTGGAGCGTGCGGCTGAGCACTGGCGAGACGCGCCAGTACTCGTACCTCGTCGTCGCGACCGGCCACCACCACAAGCCACGGTGGCCCGAGCCGCCCTTCCCCGGCGAGTTCAACGGGCTGCAAATGCATTCGCATGACTATCGCGACATGGCGCAGCTCTCGGGGAAGGACGTCGTCGTGCTCGGCATGGGCAATTCAGCCATGGACATAGCCGTCGAGTCGAGTTACGTCGCCCGGCATACCTACCTGGCCTCCCGGCGCGGTGCGTACGTGATCCCCAAGTACTTCTTCGGGCGGCCCGGGTTGGCCATACCGCCCTGGCTGCCCTGGCAGGTCCGCCAGCTCGTGCTCCAGCAGGCCGTTCGTGTGGCCGTGGGGCCGGTCGAGCGCTACGGGCTGCCGCGGCCCGAGCACCGCATCCTGCAGGCGCACCCGACCGTATCAGACGGCTTGCTCAGCAGGATCGCGGACGGGGCCATCGTGCCCAAGCCGAACATCGCCGAGTTGTGCGGGCCACAAGTACGCTTTGTTGACGGGACTGTGGCGGCGGCCAACGTGATCGTGTATTGCACCGGTTACACCATTCAGTTCCCCTTTTTCGACAACTCGGTGCTGAGCGCTGAGGACAACGAGCTGCCGCTTTATGCCCGGGTTTTCCCGCTGGTACAGCCGAGGCTGGCGCTCGTCGGCTTTGTGCAACCCTGGGGCGCGATCATGCCCGCCGCCGAAGCGCAGGCCAAGCTAATAGCCGATTTGCTGACAGGTCGGTACGCCCTGCCGGAGCCCGGGGCCATGCGCCGGGCCACAACCAGAGACCGGCGGGCGACGGCGCGCCGTTACGTCGCCTCGAAACGGCACACGATCCAGATCGATATGCCCCAGTACCTCTGGGCGCTTCGTCGCGAGCACGAGCGCGGCAGTGAACGGGCGACAAGAGGCGCGTCGGACAGGAGCCTGGTCCATTGTTGATGATCGGCGGTCAGACGCCAGCTATCTCACCCGCTCATAACATCGGCGGGCCGCGAAAGGACTGCCGCCAATAACGTTCGTACCGCCGTATTGTTCTTGTTCGCCATTATGTTCCTGTTGACCGCTAAATCTGCGAGCCCCGGCGACGGAGCTCGAAGGCCCAAGGGAGGCCATTTTGAGTAACCGGCAAAACGACATTTTCGACCTAACGGGGCGCCACGCAGTCGTAACTGGCGCCGGCGGCGCCATCGGCCGTGCGGTCTCGGTGGGCCTGGCCCGTCAGGGGGCCAAAGTGGTGATGGTCGACATCCGGGAGGAGCCGCTTCTCGAAGCGGCCAAGGAAGTCGAGGGCGAGGGCGAAGCTGTCGTGGTAGTGGGCGACACTTCACGGCCCGAGGGTGCAGCCGCGATCGTCGACGAGGTATCGCGCGCTGTGCCGAGCGTAGAAATCCTTTTCAACAACGTCGGAGCGGGTTCGCATACCTTGCCGGAGCTGATGGAATTCGCTGAGTTCGAAGACAACCTGCGGGTGAACCTCCATTCATCTTTCCTGATGGCGCGGAGCTTTGGCCGAGGGATGATAGACGCCGGGGTACGAGGCAGCATCATAAACACGGCTTCGACTTGCGGGGTTCGGGCTATGGGCCGCGGCAACTTCGCTTTCAGCATCGCTAAGGCGGGCGTCATTCAGATGACCCGGGAACTGGCCATCGAATGGGGGCATTTCGGTATTCGCGTGAACGCCATCGCGCCTTGCCAGCTCGACACCCCTGGTGTGCTGTCGATGCTCGACTGGGACGACCCGAGCGGCGTTACCTTCGGCCAGCGAGTGCTGAGCGGGATCCCGTTGGGCCGGCTGGCGACGACCGAGGACATGGTCGGGCCGGTGGTATTCCTGGCCTCGGACGCCGCCGCCATGGTGTCCGGCGTGCTGCTGCCTGTGGACGGGGCCAACCTCGCGGCCTGCGCCGCCGGCTCGATCCGCCGGGCCGGGAGCGTTGACAACACCCCCACTCATCGATCTCCGGCCCCGGCCAAAGGGTGACGGCCGACCTGAGGCGGCAATGAGCCCAACGGACGAAGCGTTTGCTGTACAGGCGCCGGAGACCGCTTATTCGACACCGATCGACTCCCCATTGAACGGCCCGCCACCAGGCCGTTTTCGGGACGGAGAGGTGCTGACGGTGCAGTACAGGACGCGCCCGACGGCCGTTCGGCGGCTCCTAGCTCCTTCGAAGACGTGTGCAAACGGGTCGACATCGTCACCAACGTCAACCTGAAGATCGTGCACCAAATCGACGGTCGGACCGCTATTCGCCAACTTACAGCTCGCGACTTGACCGACATAGCCGTGCCCGGCTGTTGGACCGGGCCGTCCACCGCCGAGGTCCGGCCCAACGCCACCTCACCGCTTTACCGGCTGCCGGTCCTGGGGTTCCTGGAGGGTTTCTATTGGTACACGGAGTTCACACTGGTCGGCGGCCGGGTCGTCCACGAGTACTCCGTATGACCGGTCTTGGCACCAACGCTGCTTGAGCCAATGGTCAGTGACGACGCTTTCCCCGCTATTTCGCTCGTCATAGACGAGCGGTTCGACCACCCCGAAGGGCTTGTCTGGGACAGCCGGGGCCGCCGCTTGCTCTGGGTCGACATCTTCGCCGGGTTGGTGGTGAGCCACGACCTTGGCTCAGCTCGTCTCGAGCGCACCGAGCTAGGACGGCCCGTGGGGGCCGTGGCCCCGCGCCGGACGGGCGGGCTGGTCTGCGCCGTGCGGGAAGGGTTCGGGCTGCTGTCGGTCAACGGTGACTTTTCCATTGTTTCTGACCAACTGGTCGGGTCTCCCCATCTCCAGATGAACGACGGGGCGGTCGATGCCTGCGGCCGGTTCTGGGCCGGCACCACTTGCCTCGACCCGGACGGGCACCCCGACGCCGGCACCCTGTACTGCCTGCGCCCGGAGACCCTCGAAGTAACGGCAGAGTTAGGGGGTGTCAACGTCTCCAACGGGATCGGTTGGAGCCCCGATGGCCGTCGCTGCTACTACGTGGACAGCGCGACGGGCCGGGTCGACACCTTCGCCTTCGACCCTGAGGTCGGCGCCCTCGGCGAGCGCCGGACGCTGGCGGTGGTCGACAGCGTGCCCGATGGCTTGGCGGTGGACGTCGACGGCTGCGTATGGGTGGCCATGTGCGGCGGATGGGAGGTGCAACGCATCACCCCGGCGGGGCGTGTCGACCGCGTGGTGCGGTTACCCGGGAGCCAAGTGACGACCTGTGCCTTCGGAGGCCCTGACCTGAGCACCCTCTTCATAGCGGTTTCAGCTCGCGGCCTGAGCGAGGCGTCCTTGCGATCGGAAAAGGCTGGCTACATCTTTGCTTTCGAAACTGCTACCCAGGGCCTCCCGGACCACGAGTTCCTCGGCTGAACCCGGCCGCAGCGGCCCGACGGTGGATCAGGCGGCGCCGTCCCCGAAAGCACTGAACGAGCGCCTGACCGCCTCGACAATGTCGGGCGCGCTGGGCAACACCCGGTCGAGGAGCGGAGGGCTCTCCGGCATCGTCGTCTGTTTCGCCCCCAACCGACTGACCGGGGCATCAAGGTACTCGAAAGCCAGCTCCTGGACTGAGGCGGCGATCTCGGCTCCAGGGCCTGCTGTTTTCGGGGCCTCGTCGACCACCACGACGCGGCCCGTCTTCCGGGCCGAAGCGACGCAGGTGTCCATGTCCAAGGGCACCAATGTCCTGAGGTCTATCACCTCGGCATCAGTGCCTTCCTCGGCCAGCACGTCAGCCGCAGCGAGTGATTTCGCCACTCCCCCGCCGTACGTTATGAGCGTGCAATCGGTCCCGGCGCGAACGATGTTGGCCCGCCCGAACGGCACCAGCTCGTCCGGGCCACCCACGGGGCCCCGGATGCCGGTAAGGCGTTTGTGCATCAGGAAGATGACGGGTGCGGGCGTCCGTAACGCCGTCTTGGCCAGGCCTTTCACGTCGTAGGGAAATGCGGGCGTCAGTACGTTGAGACCGGGCAGGTTCATAAAGAACGATTCGAGACTGTTGTTGTGTTGTGGGCCTCCGTGGGCGATGCCGGCGGTGGCCCGGATCACCAGTGGTACCGGGTGGCCGAGCATAAAGGGGATCTTGGCCGCCTGGTTGGCGATCTCGTCCATAGCCCCAAACGCAAAGTCGACGAAATTGAGGTCGACAATGGGGTGCATCCCGGCCATCGCCGCGCCTACACCCGTCGCCACCATGGCCGCCTCGGATATCGGGGCGTCGAAGATCCGGCCCGGCCCGACTATGTCAGCGAGCCCCCTGATCTGGGCCCAGTGGCCGCCCCGGTGGACAAGATCCGTGCCGATGACGAAAATATCAGGGTTGGTCGACATCTCTTCGGCTACGGCCGACGCAAACCCGGCCGAGTAGGTCATCTCAGTAGGCACTGGCTCTGCTCCCCTCCGCGGCGCCCGTTTGGGCCCGTGTACGATACCTCATTTTGCACTGGCCCCTGCCACTGTGCTGGCCCGTTCGGGGCCGAGCCGGCCCATTCCAAGTCGCCCGGGGTGGGTACCATTGTGCGTCTCCCATTTACATTACTGTCAATTGTTGACGATCGATCTTAGTCGTAGCTAGCTTGGCCATATCGAGGAGAAGCTCGTGGACCTTTACCCTCTCCGAAAAAACCGTCTGCGCGAGTGCATTGACCAGGGCTGGCCCAGTCTGGCCACCCACCTGTTGTCAACCTGGCCCACCATCACCGAGCTCGTCGGCCAGACGGCTCAGTTCGATTACATCGAGTTCGTTGCCGAATACGCGCCCTGGACCATGCACGACCTCGACAACCTCGGGCGGGCCATCGAGCTCTTCCCGGACTTCAGCGGCATGATCAAGATCGAGCAGTTCACCAGGGGCCACTTGGCCATGCGAGCCATCGGTTCGGGTATCCAAAACGTGCTTTTTGCCGACATCAGGACGGCCGAGGACGCTCGTCACTGCGTCCGTTCGGTCAGGCCCGAGCACCCCGATCACTTGGGCTTACATGGCGTCGGGCTGCGCCGCGACGCCAGGACCGTGCTCTACGGAGGGTCGAAGGAATGGGTGGCGGCGCTGGCCGGGTCCGTAGTGGCCCTGATGATCGAAAAGCGCGAGGCGGTCGAGGACCTCGGTCCCATCCTCGAGACCCCCGGCGTCGACATGGTCCAGTTCGGGCCGGCGGACTACGCCTTGAGCATGGGCCTCTCTCGCCTCGAGGACGCCGAGCAGATCCGTGAGGCCGAAGAACACGTCATCGCCACGGCGCTTCGCCTCGGCGTCGCCCCCCGAGCGGAGATCGCAGACTCCCGTGGCGCGGAGTACTACCTCAACCTCGGGGTGCGTCACTTCTGCGTTGGCCACGACGTTGGCATCCTCCACAATTGGTTCAGCGACCAGGGCGCCCGCATGCGGTCGCTGTTCGGCGAATTGGGCCGCGCGGGGACGAGGGAGACCGGGGCCCGTCCTCTTCGGGCACCCACAAGACGCCGTACTAAGCGGGTTGGGAGGACAGTTGCCAACGATGGACCAGACGGGGCGGTCGCCGGGCGACGCCGCCGTGGCGCACGTAACGATCGTCGGCGCTGGATCTCTTGGGCTCGTCCTGGCCGGCGCGCTGGCTCGTTCGGGCCATGTCGTCACCCTGCTCGGCCGTCCCGCGTCGACAGCAGCGCTGCGTGAACGGGGCCAAATCGAAGTCACGGGCCAGCTGACCCTGACGGTCCCGCTCGGAGCGCCACCGGCCAAGGCCGGGCGAGTAGCCGTCACCGACGACGCGGGAGAGCTGCCGGAAGCGAACGCGGTACTTTTCACTTCCAAAGGGCACGACTTGCCGCAGTCCATCGAGGATGTGGCAGACCGCTGGCCAGTCGAGCTCCGGCCAGGGTCGTTCGTCGCCGGGCTGCAAAACGGTGTCGTAAAGGACGAGTTGCTGGCCGCGGCGTTCGGCCCCAGTGCGGTGGTGGGGGCGGCCACTGTCCTTGGTGCCCAGCGCCGGTCTCCGGGCGCGGCCGTTGTTTCAGGGCTCGGGACAACGTTTTTTGGGGAGTTCAACGCACCGTCGTCGGCCCGGACCGAGCTGATAGCAAAGATTTTTGCGGCTGCCGGCCTGCCGAGCATCCTCGTGACAGAAATAAGATCCTTGCTTTGGTCCAAGTTTTGTAATGCGATCGGCATTTTCGGTGTCTCCGCCCTCACCCGTCTGCCGTCGGTGGAGATTTTCGCTCGCCCCCCCTTAGCTTTTGCCTATCGCTCGCTCCTGGACGAGGCCGCCGCCGTGGCCGCCGCCGAAGGCGTGCAAATACGAGATTTCCCGGATCTGCCCATGCGGACCTACCTGGAGCCCCCGCCTGAAGAGGCGGTGGCTGAAATGGGGCGCCGCGTGAGCCCCGTGCGGAGCGGGTCGCCCGGGTTCTCTTCGCTCGCTCAGGACCTGGTTGCTGGCCGGCGCACTGAGATCGAGGAGACGTTTGGTGACCTGGTCCGCCGAGCCCACGCCCACCGGGTGGCGGTCCCGCGGGCGGAACTCGTGTACCGCATTGTCAGCGGGCTATGGCCGGGCACCGCCGACCAATAGGCGGGGCCGTCCGTGGCCGTGCCGTCAACGCGACAGGAGCAGGCAAATGAAAATAACCGAGGTCCAGACAGTCCGGGCAGAAGAGTACGCCGAGTTCCTGGCCGTTATCCTGAAGACGGACGAGGGCCTTACCGGGCTCGGCGAGACCTGTTTTGGTCCTGAGTCAGTCGAGGCCTACGTCCACGAGTCAGTGGCGCCGCGCCTGCTTGGCACCGACCCGCTCACGATCGAACGGCATGCCAAGGAATTGCCCTCGTTTTACGTGACCCACGGCGGCACGGGGGTCTCCACCAGAGCTCACTCCGCGGCCGATATCGCACTGTGGGACATCTTCGGCAAGATGTGCGGCCAGCCCCTGTACCAACTGCTGGGGGGCAAAGTGCGAGATCAGGCGCCCATCTACAACACCTGCGGCGGTTACCATTACGGCAAGGCCGAAGCCCGTTATCGGGGGACGAGCCGCCCGGCCGGACCAGAGGCCACCCCCAGCCCGCGAGGGCCGTACGAGGACCTCGACGCGTTCTTGCACCGCGCCGACGACCTGGCCCTGGACCTGTTGGGCCAAGAGATCCCGGCCATGAAGATTCGGCCTTTCGACGAGGTGGCCCGAGCCAATGGAGGCCAGTCAATTTCCGCCAGCGAGCTGCGCCAGTGCCTGGTGCCGTTCGAGAAAATCAGGGCCGCCGCGGGGGACAGGATGGACGTCATGATCGAGTTGCACGGCCTGTGGGAAGCGGCCCCTGCCATCAAGATCTGTAGAGCCCTGGCCGATTTCTCGCCCTATTGGGTGGAAGATTCGATAAAGCTGGACAGCGAGGACGCACTGGGCCGTCTGCGGGATGGCACCGATGTGCCCTTTGCTTTCGGGGAAACCCTCGCCGGCGTTTACGCCTACAAACGGTTGTTCGACACCGGCGCCGTCGATGTGGTCATGTTCGACTTCGGCTGGGGCGGTGGCATATCGGAGAGCCGTCGCGTCGCCGCGCTGGCTGAAGCGTACGGGCTGCCTATCGCCCCTCACGATTGCGTAGGCCCCGTGGCCCTCGCCGTCGGGGCGCATTTTTCCGTGGCGACAAAGAACGTGCTGATCCAGGAGACCGTGCGCGCTTATTACACTGACTGGTACAAAGAAGTTGTCACCGGGCTGCCGACCATCGACCACGGTCGAATTTCGCCGCCGCCGACGCCGGGTATTGGGACCGAGCTGCGGCCGGAGTTCCTGTCCCGGCCTGACGTAAAGGTCCGCGTTTCCCGGTAAGGCGACCCGGCTCGCCCCCGCCCCTATCCTCGCGATTCGGGCCCTCGCCATCCGGGCCCTCGCCATCCGGGCCCTCTTCGGGCCTTCGAGCTATTGGTCCGGGTCAGCGAAGAACTCGAGGCCTCCGATCCGGACCAGGCGCCCGGCGTCAGTGAACTCCGCCCGCACGGGCTCGACGCCGACCTGGTAACCCGCCGCTTCGGCCAGTTCGACCAGCGGACGGGAAAGGGCCAGCCGTGACACTTCGAGCGTATTGATCATCGCCACGATGCGGGCGTCGGAGGGCTCCCGGCCGACGAGGGACTCGATAACGAAGGAAAAAGCGTCCGCGTCGGTGTGCGCCACTACGGGCAGCTTGGCCCCGCCCAACGACTTCGACGCCAGTGCGTTGGCATAGGTGGCGCCCCAGTTGACTTTGTCTCGCAACCGTTCGGTGACGACGTCCGCCACCCCGACGCCCTGGGCGTTGCCGCCCGAGTCGTCCCTGAGGTCCAGGACGGCGAGACGGCTGACGGCCGTGGGGGCGGGCAGCGGGTCGCCCGGGAAACGGCCGGTGACGTTGGGGTCCATCCCCGCACCCGACACCGTCTTGCCCATTTCCCTTAGTACGAGGACGTCAACGACGTCGAACGGCAGCCGCCCGAAGTGGCCCCACGCCTCCTTGAGCAGCGCTTGGTCACGTTCCAAAATCTCGTCGCCGCGGACCACTTCCGCCCGCGCCAAGCGGTGCCATGCGTCCTCCACCAGCGCCACTCCGAATGGCACGTGTACGGCTCCGAGCACGATCTGAAGTGCTTCAGGCAGGACCTCCGCAAACGCCGCGAACCCGGCGCTGTGGAGGCTCGAGGCACCCCGTTCCTTGCCGATGCCTATCGTCAGCATCTTCGTAAGACCGCTTTCGACATCGGCCCGGAAGTCGGTGTGGGGCTTGACGCGGCCAACCGGCACCACCCAATCGCAGGCCAGCACGGCCTGGCCGACGTAGATCGGCAGCCCGCTACTGAGCTGTCCGACTTGCTTGACTTCCATCGACGCGTCGACGGGCACCTTCAACTCGTCCGCCTCCACCCCGAGCTCCCGCAGGACTTCGACCTGGCCGGCGCTCGTGGCCCCGCCATGGGAGCCCATCGCCGGAAGGAGGACGAGATCGGCGCCGGCTTCGCGCAACACGCCGACGACGACCGCAACGACCTGGGAGATACTGGCGATCCCGCGGCTCCCGACGGCAACGCCCACCCGCTGGCCCTTGACCCGGTCCTTGGCTGCTGCGGCGAGGTCCTCCGCCAGCCCGTCGAGGTCAAAGGCGAGGGGAGGCGCCGGCCGGTTCACCTCGAACCAGTCGAAGTCGTCGACGCCGGGACGGGCCGTCCGGCTGAGAGCTCTGGTGAAACCCGTTTCGCTCATGGCACTTGAGCCTACAGAGGTTTGCGGGACGGGCCCGCAGCGAGGCTAGCTGCGCCTGTACCTCTGAACGGCGAGCGGGGCGAATACCAGTACGATCCCGGCCGCCCACACAAGTGCCCAGGCCGTGAAATAGCCAGCGCCGTGGCCGAGCTGTTCCATACTGGCCGCCGGCCCGAGCGTGAGCGCCCTGACCGCATTGACCATATAAGTGACGGGCTGGTGCTGGGCAAACGCCTGCAACCATCCGGGCATGCTGCTAACGGGGACGTAGGCGCTGGAGACAAAGGTGAGCGGGAACACCAAGAAAGCCATGCCCTGGGCGGCCTGCGGCGTGCCCGACAGCAAGCCAATAACCAGGAACAGCCACTCGAATGCGAACCCGAAAACAACGCACAGCCCCAGCGCGGCCAGGTCGGCGAGGGCAGACCCGTGCGGCCGAAAGCCGACGCCGAGGCCGACTGCGATGGCGACCACCAGGCCCCAAGTGGTCCAAACGGTGTCGGCGATGGCCCGCCCGGCCAGGAAACAAGCCCTCGGGACGGGCAATGACCGCAGGCGGTCGACAAAGCCTTGCTGGAGGTCTTCGGCTACTGCCGTCGCGGCCCCCTGGCCGGTAAATAGGACGCCAGTAGTGACGAAACCGGGGACCAGGAAATTGACGTAGCTGGTGCCATGGATGCTCATGGCGCCGCCGAACACGTAACGGAAAATAAGCAGGAACAGCGCGCCCTGGATCGTGCCGAGCACCACCAGCTGGGGGGTGCGGAAGTAGCGGAGAAGCCCCCGCTTGGTGACCTGCAGGGTGCTCGTGCTCATGGACGTCGTTTTCGTAGCCCGCCGGGGGGCTCGGTCCGACCGGGGGATGGCGATAGTTGTCACTTCTTTGCTCCTCAGTCCGTATGGGTAAGGGTCAGGAAGACCTCGTCGAGGCTCGGCTGGCGCAGGCTGATGTCCTCGACATCGGCCCCGCTGGACTCGACGGCCTGGAGCGCTACGCCCAGCCAGTTCGTGCCGCCGTCGACCCCCAGGCTGACCTTCCGGGTGGCCTCGTCGACCTGGGCGTTGCCCTGGTCCAGGCGCTGCAGCGCAGTCGCGACGACCGGCAGGTCCTCGCGGGCGCGGGTATGGACCTCGATGACCCGGCCGCCAATACGACGCTTCAGTTCTGCCGGGGAACCGGCGGCCACTGCTCTGCCGCGGTCGACGATGACGATGTGGCTCGCCAATTGGTCCGCTTCGTCCAGGTACTGGGTCGTCAACAACACGTCCGTGCCCCCACCGACCAGGGCGCGAATGACGTCCCACAACTCGTTCCGGCTGCGGGGGTCGAGGCCCGTGGTGGGCTCGTCAAGAACCAACAACCGTGGCTCGCCCACCAGGCTGGCGCCGAGGTCGAGGCGCCGCCGCATACCGCCTGAGTAGGTCCGTACGGGCCTGTCGGCCGCCTCCTCGAGCCCCATCTGCTCCAGTACGGCGCCGGCCGCCTGCTTGGCGTCGCGGCGCTCTCTCCCGAACAAGCGGGCGACCATTTCCAGGTTTTCGCGGCCGGTCATCACTGGCTCCACGGCGGCGAACTGGCCGGCCAGGCCGATCATTTGCCTGACCCGGGCGGGGTCGCGGCCCGCATCGAGACCGGCGACAAAGAGCTCGCCACCATCAAGGCGGAGCAAAGTGGCTACGGCTCTGACGAACGTGGTCTTGCCGGCCCCGTTCGGTCCTAGCAGGGCGACGACTTGCCCGGGCTGGGCCACCAGGTCGAGGCCGTCGAGGGCAGTGGTTTTGCCGAAGCGTTTCCTGGCGCCTCGGGCTTCGATCGTGGCTGCTGTCATACGCGTCTCCTCAGGTCCCAGGTCCCGGGCATCAAGGGAGGATTTCTCGAACGGGACTCTAGTTATCGAACAGCATTCTAGACGACCGGTGCTCCGGTGTCAAACGCTGTTCGAGTTTTAGAACGCTATTCGTCCCCCTCGAACAGTGTTCTAGGGATGCTATGCTTGGTTCTTAATGGAGCAAAGGGAGGGCAACCGGCCGCCTCAACCCGAGGTCCCGGAACCTCCTTGGCACCGGGCTCCATCCTCACCCCGGACGCCCATCACCCGCGACGCCATTGTCGAGGCGGCCCTGGCAGTGCTGGACAAGGTAGGGATGGACGGTCTCTCGATGCGGCGCGTGGCGGAGGAGCTGGGCACTGGCGCCGCCTCGCTGTATTGGCACGTCCGCAACAAGGACGAGCTGTTCCAGCTGATCTTCGACCGGGTCACCCGGGAGGTGGTCCTTCCTGAGCCCGACCCGGCCCGTTGGAAGGAGCAGTTGAAGGCGCTCGGCTACGAGATGCGCAAGGTGTTGAGCAAGTACCGCGACGTGGCGGTACTGTCCTTCGGGCGCGTTCCGCCGCCCCCCAGACGGCGCTATTTGCCGAGTGGCTGTTCACTTTGCTCCAGCCCGTCGGGGTGCCGGACAAGGCCATAGCTCTGGTCGGTGATTTCGCCGGCCTGTATGTAGGCGCCTATTGCTACGAAGAGAGCCTCGGCTTTCACTCGCCCACCGGCGAGGACTTACCCCCTGAGACCTGGGTACGGATGATGCGGGACTACGTGGTTTCCCTGCCCCGGGAGCGCTTCTCGCGCACGATCGCGGCGGTCGACTTGCTCATTGGCTTCAACCCCGAAGAGCGGTTCGAGTTTGGGCTCGACTTGCTCATCGCCGGCCTGGAAAACTACGCCACCAAATCCGGCGGCGGGCAAATCTCGAGAAACCCAGGCTCGAGAAACCCAGGCTCGAGAAACCGGAAAAGAGCCAAATAGCGTTCAGGGCTTACCGTCCAGCGGCCGGGGTGATGGTCGAGAGCCACGGGATGCTGCGCTGGTTGGTGATGGGGGCGAGGGCGTCGACCATGTCTACGTAAGCGGCCGCGGGTGAGCTCGTGCCGGCGCCCTCCGTTAAGACGCCAAAGATTTCCCGCGACCGGCCGCTCGTGGCCTTGGCGTAGCTGAGCAGCGCAGCCCATTCCTGGGCGTCGAGAGAGTAGTAAATCTCAGGCATCGGCACATCGGGAGCGAAGCCGTAGGCCACTTGAAGTAATTGGTCGTCCGTCCACACGTCGGCGTCAGCCGAGCCGTAGTCGACCAGCGGCGGGAAGTACCCTCCGACAGCCTCGGCGTAGCCCTTCAAGAGGTCGTAAGTGTTCACGTACTCCGGGTCGAAGGCCGGTTCGATGTCGTCGGCAGCCACGACCCGGACGTTGTCCGAGTAAGCCTGCTGCGCCTTGAACGTGCTTGTCCAGGCGCCTACCTGCTCAACGGTGAGCGCAAATTGCTGGCCCCAGGCACTGAAGCTCGAAGGCTCGTCGGGGCAACCGCAAATCACCTGGCTAGGACCACACGGTTGGCCGCTCCCGCAGCTGTTATTAGTCCCGACGGCCACATTGAGGGCCGTATCCGGCGGCGCATAGCCGTAGTAGCCCCTTATATAGCTCTCGACGGCCGCCGTGATCGAACGGAACGAGGTGAAGGCGCCGTTGTAACCGAACGTCCCGTAGGCCAGCCCATCGACCGCAGGACGGCCAAAGTCCAGGATGACAATGCCTTCAGCCCCCGAACGACCCGCCTGCTGCCCCTGGGCGTAAAGCGCGGCCGGATCGGCGCTGTGCTCGTAGTAAGAGAGCGTTTGGGCCGGCGCCGTTGGCGCGTAACTCGACGCCAAAGTAGACGCATAACTGCTTGTAGTCGCCCCCTCAGGGATGGCAATTGCGGACGTAAAGACAAAGGCGACGAGAAGGCAGCGCCCTCCGGCCCGCCAACTGATCGCCTCAGGCGTCCACCGCCCAAGGGCGCCGCGCCACTTCATAGCCAGAAATTGTCGCGCCTGGGCGTCCTCGTTGGTTGTAATTCGAGCCGGTCCCGCCTCCAGGGCCGCCCGGCGAGCCCTCTGCGGCCGGGCCGGCCCGGACCGCTTTTGGTGAGGAACCGGGCCAGCGGGCTAGAAAATGACCCCTACGACTGGTCCGGCCACCGGGTGCGGCGAGTAGCATCTCGCCATGCCGCCGCGGCGCCAACGCCACGATTTCGAACGGGCTGTCCTGGACAATGGGCTAAAAGTCCTCGTCGTACCGAGCCCTGGCGACAACCTCGTCGGGGTCTCCGTCGTCTACAACGTCGGGTTCCGGTCCGAGCCCGAGGGCAGGACGGGTTTTGCCCATCTTTTCGAGCACATGATGTTCCAGGGATCGGCCCATGTAGGCAAGGTGGAGCACATCCGTCTCGTCGAGTCAGCAGGGGGGGTGATGAACGGGCACACCCGAGCCGACCTCACCGCCTATTACGAGGCGCTGCCGCCGTCGGCGCTCGAACTGGCCCTTTTCCTGGAAGCCGACCGCATGGGCTCGCTCGCCATAACCGAGGAGAACCTCCACAACCAGGTCGACGTGGTGAAGGAAGAGATCCTGGGGAACGTGATCAACCGCCCGTACGGTGGCTTCCCCTGGATCCCGCTCCCCGCCCTTGCCTTCGACACCTACCAGAACGCTCACAACGGGTACGGCGACTTCAGCCACCTCGAGCAGGCCACCGTCGACGAAAGCCGGGACTTCTACACCACCTATTACGCGCCGTCCAACGCCGTGCTCACCGTCGTCGGTCATGCCCAACCGGACGAGGTCTTCTCCCTGGCCCAGCGTTACTTCGGGGCCATACCGCACCGCCCCGTCCCCGAGCACGGCCCCTGGCCAGAACCCCGCCTGGCCGAAGACCGCCACCGCACCATCCCCGACCGTTTGGCCCCTCAGCCCGCGTTTGCCGTCGGGTACCGAACCGTCGACCCGGTTGGCCAGCTCGACCGCTACATCATCTACCACCTATTGGCCAACCTGCTTGGAGACGGGGACGCCAGCCGGCTGACCGCCCGGATGGTGCACCGGGACCACAACGTCACCGATGTCGGGTGCCTGCTCGGGACTTTCGGCGACGACGATTTCTTCGTTCGGGACCCGTCGCTTTTCCAGGTCGTCGTCTTTCACCCCGGGACCGCGTCGACCAAGGACCTGCTCAAGGCCATCGACGAGGAGATCGGGCGCCTGGCCAGCGAGGGGCCGACGAAGGACGAATTGGCGCGTGTCGTCGCCACCGCCTCGGCTGAACTGTGGAGAAGCCTCGACTCCATCCTCGGGCGGTCTCACATCATCGGTTCGCTCGAAACGATCCATGGCTCGGCTGAGCTCATATACGACCTGGCCCCCCGACTGGCGGCTGTCACCGCCGACGATGTCGCCACGGCGGCGGCCGACTTGGCCGGCCAGCACCGCGCCGTCCTCGAGTTGCAGCCGGCTCAGAGTTGAGATTGCGGAGGTAGCAGCGGCATGACGACGACTGCCCCGACAACGACGGCGCGCGGCCCCCGATCGGCCGTTTGCGGCCCGTCAAGCCGCCGGCCCTTCTGGAGGCCGAACTGCCCGGGGGGGTGCAATCGGTGTTCGTCCGGCGCCAAACGCTGCCGCTGGTTGAGTTCCGCCTGGTCATCCCGCTGTCCGCCACCCAGATTCAAAAGCCGGCGCTGACGGCGGTGCTATCAGAGTCACTGTTCGCCGGCACTGAAAGCCATGACCGTCTCGCTCTGGCCGGGGCCATCGAGGGTCTGGGAGGCCGCTTGGCGGCGCACGTCGACGAAGACAGGCTCATCATGTCGGGGTCCGTGCTGGCTGAGTACTTGCGGCCTTTCCTCCAGCTGGTGGCGGAGGTGTTGACTACCGCCACCTATCCCGAAGCCGAAGTCCGAGCGGACAGGGAACGCGCCGCTGACGGGATGGTCATCACCCTCAGCCAGCCCGAGGTGGCGGCGCAGCAGGCGCTCCGGCGCCGGATGTTCGGCAGCCACCCGTACGCCACGGCGCTACCGACGCCGGCAGCACTGAGGCGGGTCAAAGCCCCCGAGCTCAGAGCGCTCCACGACCACCTGCTCGGCCCGGCCGATGCTCACCTCGTGTTGGTCGGCGACTTCCAGGTACCGTGTGCCCGGGCCACAGTGGAGGAGGAACTGGCAGGCTGGTTCCGACGCCGGCGGGCAAGGGAAGGTCAGCTGCAGCCAGTCACGGCGCCGCGGCCCGGCCCCCTTGAACTCGTCGCCCGACCGAACAGCGCCCAGAGCAACGTACGACTGGGCGGACGGGCGCCCTCCTTATCGGCGGCGGATTGGCCGGCGGCGGTGCTGGCGGGGAGCGTCCTGTCCGGCATGTTCAGCTCCCGGATAACGGCGAACCTGCGGGAACGCAACGGGTATTCGTACTCGCCCCGCAGCCGGTTCCGCCACGTTCGGGCCGGCTCGTCGTTCGTACTGGCCGCCGACGTGGCGTCCGCGGTGACGGGAGCCAGCCTGGTCGAGATCCTGTACGAGCTGGGCCGGATGGCCACCCTCGGCGTCACCGAGGACGAACTCGAGCTGGCCCGACGCCACGCCGTGGGGATCTTCAGCTTCGAAACCGCGACCCTGCCTGGCCTCGCCTCGACGCTGGCCGGTCTGGCCGCCAACGGGGTCGGGCTCGACTACCTGGCCAACTACCCTAAAGCGATCCTGGCGACGACCAAGGACCAGGTCGACGAGGCAGCCCGGCTCTACCTGGCCCCTCGCCGGCTGGTGGCAGTTGTGGTCGGGGACCCGGAGGTGGTGGCGGCGCCGCTGGCGGCCATCGACGAGGTGGTCACCCGGCCCGCCTGAGCAGCGCCGACCTGCTCACCCCGAGGCCAGCCGGTCCAGCCGCACGAGCAGCGCCTGGACCGCGAGCAGCTCTCCGGGGTTGTACTGCAGGTCGGAGGAAAGACCGTCCACCAAGCCAACCGCTTCGGCCGCCCGGGCCGGGGCGAGGGTACCGGCCACCGCCCGGTCACGGTAGGCGCCGGCGAGCGCAGCCAGGCCGGTGCGGAGTTCATCGGTGCGCTGGCGCCGTTGCTCACGGCGATGGCGTTCCTCCAGCTCTCGCGACCCGGCTCGAGCGATGCTCTGAGCCGATCTCCCCGGGAGAGTGGCGGATTCCCGGGAGTAACGTTCCGCGAGCTCGGCTGCCTCGCCCTGCTGGCGAGCGGAGAGGGGGGCGGCGCTGCGTTTCAACAGCTCGACCAGTTCGTCGGCCACCTGTGCCACCGTCGCTCCCGTGCCGTCCAGGCGGGCGGGCACGGATTCCCACGACCGCCGGCGCGCTTCTGCTTCCGGGTCGGTGGCCAGCAAGCGGGCGCGATCGAGGCGGCCACCGGCCAGGCGGGCGAGGGCCGACGCCCGCTCGGGGGGCACGCCCTCGGCCAGCAAAACCTCTGCTACCTCGGCGTCGGTCAAGGGCCTGAAATCGACTCGTGCCGAGCGGCTAGCGATCGTCTCGAGCTCGGGCGGGACGAACTCGGCCAAACCTATGAACACCGTGCTACCCGGCGGCTCCTCGATCGTTTTCAACAATGCAGGGACCGCTTCGCTGGCGAGATGGAGGTCGGGCAGGATGACGACCGAACGGCCCCCTTCGAGTGAACTGCGGGCCGCGATCCGGGTCACCTCTCGGGCCTGCTCGATAGAAAGGGCGGCACCTTCGCGTTCCACGACGAAAACGTCCGGGTGAACGCCGGCGAGGACACGGCGGCACGTCTCACAGCTTTCGCCGCAATGGCCTCCGCTCGGGCAGAGCAACATGGCGGCAAAAGCCATCGCGGCCGTCAATTTTCCGGTGCCGGGGGGACCGACGAACAGGTAGGCGTGGACCGGCTTGGCCGCCGCCGCCCTGAGGGCGTGCACCGCGGCGTCCTGGCCCACGAGACTGGCTAACCCTTTCTCGGCCAACCCTGTCTCGGCCAACCCTTTCTCGGCCAAACCTTTCTCGGCCAATCCAGCGTCGGCCAATCCAGCGTCGGCCCAACCTTTCTCCGTCAAGTCGTTTTGAGCCAACTGTGGCCGGCCTTTTCACTCGTGGCGGCGCCCGTGGCCACCGCCGTCCACACCCGCTGCGCCACCTCCTCGACGGAGCCGGTGGCATCCACGACCCGCCACCGAAGCGGGTCGGCGGCGGCCAGCTGACGGAACCCCGACTGCACCCGCTCCAGGAACTCCTCACCCGCGGCCTCGATCCGGTCGGGCGAGTTCGAGCCCCGTCGTTGGCAAGCCACCGCTGCGGGCACGTCCAGCAAGACGACGACGTCAGGGGAACGACCCCCGGTGGCCCACTCGTTGATCTCTCGGAGCTCGCCGAAGCCAAGACCTCGGCCATAACCCTGATAAGCAAGCGTCGAGCCCGAGTAGCGGTCGCAGACGACATCGCGGCCCTGGGCCAAGGCCGGCTCTATTACTTCGGCGACGTGCTGAGCGCGATCGGCCAGCATCAAAAGGGCCTCGGCTCTGGGGACCGGAGCCAGGGGCAGGTCGAGCAGGAGGCCGCGCAGAGCCGCACCGACAGCCGTGCCACCGGGTTCGTGAGTAAGCACCGCTCCGAGACGCTCAGCCAGTAGCGCCGCCTGGGTCGACTTCCCAGCGGCCTCACTGCCCTCGATCACAACGAACCGGCCCACCTGACCAAACTAGTGCTGGTCGCCCCGGCGCTGGCGCGCAAGGAGCGGCGGCGGAGGTTACGGTTCGGGCGGTACCAGACGCCTTTCCAGCGCCCACCGGGTGAGCTGGTAGCGGTTGGTCAACTGCAGCTTGCGTAACACCGCGGAGACGTGGGTTTCGACCGTCTTGACCGAGATGTACAGCTCGCGTGCAATTTCCTTGTAGGCATAACCCCGGGCGATAAGGCGCAACACCTCTCGTTCCCGAGACGTCAGCTGGTCAAGCTCGGGGTCGAGGTGCATGGTTACGGTCTCGGATCCCTGGGCGAATGCGTCAAGCACGAACCCGGCCAACCGAGGAGAGAAAACGGCGTCGCCCGCGGCCACCATGGCAATTGCGTCGAGGAGCTCGGGGGTGGAGATCGTCTTTGTCACATAACCCCGTGCTCCTGCCCGGATGGTCCCGATGACGTCCTCGGCCGCGTCCGAGACAGATAGGGCCAGAAAACGGATGCCGGGCTGCGAGGCGTGAACCCTTCTGATGACCTCCGGCCCGCCGCCGTCGGGAATGTGCACATCCACGAGCACAACGTCGGGTGCAACCTGGCAAATTTCCGAGACCGCCGTGACTACATCGCCCGCCTCGCCGACGATCTCGACCCGTTGCGCCTTGTCGTTCATATGCGCAAGTTGACCGTCGATCTCGTGGCGGACCCCGGCCCGAAATAGCTGATGGTCATCCACGAGGAACAGGCGCAACGCGGTTGAGGGAGAGGAGGTCAAACCTGCACCCGCCTTTCCAACCTCAGGGCCACTTCCGTCCCCTCCCCCGGGGCGCTCCGCACCGTCGCCGTCCCGCCGTTGCGGTGCACCCTGGCTTTGATCGACTCGCTTATCCCCTTGCGGTCCCGAGCCACGGTACCCGGGTCGAAGCCGCGGCCGCGGTCACGCACAAAGACCGAGATCGTCTCCGGCTCGACCTCGGCGTAGATCGACACGACCTCGGCCTCTGACCATTTGGCCGAATTGACCACGGCCTCCCGGGCCGCGGCCACGAGCGCCCTCGAGCGATCGTCCAGAGGGGCGTCGCCTACAGTCACCACCTCGACCCTCACACCGTGGACACTCTCGACCTCTTGCTGCAGGCCGGCCAGTGCTTCCGCCACCGTGCCCGGATCCTCCAGGCCCATAGGGCCCCGCGGTGCCCCGTCGAACAGCCACGCCCGCAACTGGCGTTCCTGCGCTCTCGCCAATCGCTGCACCTGGTGGGGGTCGTTGGCGGACCTCTGAATGAGAGCCAGTGTCTGCAGCACCGAATCGTGGAGGTGCTCGGCCATCTCGGCCCGCTGCTCGGCCCGGGCGCGCTCACGACGCTCGCCTGAGAGTTCCCGGCCCAACCGGAGCCACCAGGGCGCCAGGATCAGTGCGAAACCGGCAATCACGCCGAGGGCGGCGAGGGCCACCGTCAGGTCGGTCTCGTTGAGGTGCTTGGGCCGCAGCAAGGTCGAAGTGCAAATAGCGACCAGCGCCGCTCCGGCCAGGAACCTGACGATGGCCGCCACTAGCCGGCGCCGGGTGGGGGCGGCGGCAGGGCTGGCCCCGCTCAGCAGGCCGGCCAGACGCCTGGCCGCCGCCCGGTCGTCAGGTCCTGCGTGCCGCCAGATAGCCACCAGGCCGGCCAGGCTCACCAGCCCTGGAGAGACGGCACCGAGGAGGGCGGTGGCGCCAAGCAGGCTGACGCAGACCATCAAGACAATGAGGGCGCTGGCCGCGGCGAGCACCAGTTGCACCGTCCTTCGGTCGGCCAGGGCGGTCGAGGCGATGGTCCGGTCGCTACCTTCGGAAGGGAGGAACAGCCAGGCAACGACGTATACAGCGATACCTACGCCACCGAAGAACGTTAAGGCGACCAGTGCCCAGCGGGCCGCTAACACGCTCACCCCGATCATGTCGGCCAGCACCGCTGCTACACCGGCCAGGACCCGATCGTCGGCCGGGCGATGGCGACCAACCCAGGTTTCCCGGGCGGCGAGGGAACGGAAACCCCGGTTCGCGCCCCGCCGCCACTCGGCGTCCGCCGGCTCCGGCTGGTCAACGGGAGCGGTCTGACCCGGAGCGCCGATCGGCGATTGTCCGCCAACGTTTTGAGCGCCACCATTTTGTGATCCCGGTGGACGTGGCGCCGCCGAGGGGGACGGCCTGGTGGGCGCCGTCGGCGGCGGTGGCGCCGGCGGCGCCGGCTGGGCGGTCACGGAGGCACCTGTACTGGACCTGCCGGAGTCGTTGGCCCGGCCCGCGGGGGGTGGACCAGGCTGGCCCGGCGCGGCGGCTCCTTGGCCGGGGGCAGGCGGGGCCGGCTGCGCGCCCTGAGCCACCGCCTCCGCAGCGCTCGACCACCTTTGTGCGGGTACATACCGGATAAGACCCATAGTCTCATGCCGTGACGCCGGTGCGTTACCCGGTGACCCCCTGCCCGGTCCCTGGGCTGAATAAGGTCGATCTCAGGGATCTCCTGGGGCCGCCCCTGATGGTGTAAGCGGGCCAAAGGATCCAAGATCGAAAATATGAACGACCAAGCGTGGCAAGCGCCCCCGCCTCCACCTCCCAACTCCTCGCCGCCGCGCTCGTCGCCGCCCCCTTATTTTGGGCCTCCGCGCACGCCGGGCCAACCGCGGCCCAAGCTTCGCCGTAGCCGCACCGACCGGCGGATAGGCGGCGTGGCCGGTGGCCTGGGGCAGTACCTGGGCGTCGACTCGACGGTGCTGCGAATTGGGTTTGTCATCGCGTCGCTTGTGTTCCTCGGCGGTTTCGGCGGCCCGATCCTGTACATCATCGCCTGGGTGCTCCTACCCGAAGAAGGCAAGGACTCCCCTGTCAACCGGGCCACGTTCTCGGGCCGCCCCTGGCATGACTGGGACCGCTCAGCTCGCTCCTGGGCCCTCGTCCTGGGGGCGCTGGCTTTGGCCCTCATCTGGTCGTTCGGCGTGTGGCCGTGGTGGCACTGGCGGGTGCTCCCGTTCTGGTTGGTAGCCCTCGGCGTGGGCCTTTGGCTTCTGGCCCGTCACCGGGAAACCGGTTGGGCGTCCGCTCAGCCGCCCTGGGACCGGCCCACGGCGCCGGGCTCGGGGCCTGCTCCCGGAGCGGGGCCGGGGCCAGGCTCCGGACCGGGCGGTAGCAACGGCCCAACTGCGCCCGTGCCCGATAGCCCTGGCCCGGTAGTTGCCGAACCGGTGCCGCCCGTCCCGGGCAGCCCATCGAGCTACACAACGGGTGCAGCGACTTCGGTAACCACGGTGACCGCCCCTGTCACCGGGGGTGAGGATGTCGTTGGCCCTCTCGACCCCAGCGCCCCGCCGGAAGCGGCGGTGGCGGCGACCATCGGCCCGGTGGGAACGAGCGCGGACGTCAATGGCACGTCGGTCGGGTCGGCGAGCACCGACAGCATCCCGCGTGGGCCACTTTCTGCGGAGACAGTGGGGGCTACCCTGAGTGCGCTTCCCGGCGCTGGCACTCCTACGAAGCCCGCCGACCCCACCCAGGCTGACTGGGCGGTCGCACAATCGGCCGCCGCTGACTGGGCCGCCAGCCAGTTGGCACTGGCCGGCGTGCCCGCGGTACCCGGATCTGCGAACGACAAATCGACGGCCCAGATTGCGCCGGCTACAACCAGCCGGCCGTTGCCTTCGTCTGTGGTCAGGAGCATGCGGCGGGCGGTGCGGGTACTCGTTGCGCTGGTGATTGCACTGGTGCTGCTGGCGGTGGTCACTGTCGTCGGCGTGGTCCTCGGTACGGGGTCCTCACTGAGCGGGGGGGCCGGAGATAGCTCCTACACGCCATCGGCAGTGGGCGACGTCCAGCCCAACTACCATCTTGGCGCCGGGCGGTTGGTCCTCGACCTGTCCAGCGTCGAGTTCCCCGCCTCGGGCAAGGCCGTCGACGTCACGGTCGGGATCGGCAACCTGATCGTCGACGTGCCGAGGGACGCGGTGGTGACCGTCGACGCTCGCAGTGGGATAGGACAGGTCGACGTTTTCGGGCAAACGGGCTCCAGCATCGAGGCCACGTACGACGGCGGGACGGCGACGCCCGGCGGCGCCCCCCATCTTGACCTCGACGCCCACGTGGGGATCGGCCAGCTCCAGGTGACTCGCGGCTGAGACGACTCGCGGCTGAGACGTAGCGAGCTTTGTACACTTTGTCGCGTTTTTTGCATAGAAACTGTACAAACCTCTCGGGCGTCGTCCGGTGGGACAAGCCTCAAGGTTCCGGGCGTCATCCAGCGGGCCGGTGGGCAAGCCCCAAGGTTCTCCGGTGCCAAACGGGGGGGCGAACCCTCGCCCCCCTCAGGCAGTCGTCTTCTTGACAGTCGCTTTCTGGGCGGTTGCCTTCTTGGCCGGAGCCTTTTTGGCCGCAACGGTCTTCTTCACCGCCGGAGCCTTCTTGGTGGCCGATGCTTTCTTCGTCGCCGTCGTCTTCTTGGCCGTCGTCTTCTTGGCCGTACCGGTCGCCCGGCTCGAGCTGGCGCCGCTGCGCCGCCGTCCCCGCCCCCCGCCGCTGGTGCCTTCCGCTTCCGCCCTGGCCCGCCGCTCCGCCAGCAGTTCAGCGGCCCGCTCGGGCGTGAGCGTCTCGATGCTGTCGCCCCGGCGCAACGAGGCGTTCGCCGTCCCGTCCGTCACGTACAAGCCGAACCGCCCATCTTTGACGACGATGGGCGCCCCGCTCACCGGATCGAGGCCCAGTTCGGCCAGGGGCGGCTGGGCCGCCTGGTCGCGCCCGGCGCGGCCTCGGCTTCGAGAACAGCTCGAGGGCGTCTTCCAGTGTGACCGTGAACAGCTGCTCCTCGTTCTCGAGCGACCGGTAGTCGGTGGCGCGTCTGCACGTACGGGCCGTAGCGCCCATTGTCAGCCACCACGTCTTCTCCAGTCGCCTGGTCGCGGCCCAACTGTCTCGGCAGAGTGAGCAGGCGCAGGGCCTCCTCCAGGGTCAAATCTTCCGGCGCCATACCCGACAGCAACGAAGCCGTTTTGGGTTTGGTGGAGAGTTCCTCGGCCCGACCGAGCTGTACGTACGGCCCATAGCGGCCGGCCCGCACCAGTACGGGTAGGCCGGTGGCGGGGTCGTCCCCCAGCACCCGGTCGGAACGCTCCGGCGGAGGCGCGTCCAGCAGCTCCCGCGCCCGTTCCAGGGTCAGCTCGTCGGGCGCCACGTCCTCAGGGAGCGAGGCCCTCCTCTCGTCCTCCTGGACGTACGGCCCGAAGCGGCCGACCCGTACCACGACCCCGGAGTCAGGACCGCCGATGGCGATCGAATTGACCGCTCGGGCATCGATCTCGGCCAAGCGCTCGGCCACCATCTGTTTGAGCCCCGTGCCGTCGTCCTTGGCCCCCGGCGTACCGAAATAAAAACGAGTCAGCCACGGCAGCGGTTCTTCGTCCCCTCTGGCAATTTCGTCCAGGTCCTCTTCCATCTCGGCCGTGAAACTGTAGTCCACGAGCCTGGAAAAGTGCTGTTCGAGCAGGCCCACAACCGCAAAGGCGGTCCAGGACGGCACCAGCGCGGTCCCCTTTTTCCAGACGTAACCGCGGCTCTGGATGGTGTCCAGGATGGTGGCATACGTCGAGGGCCGGCCCACGCCCATTTCTTCGAGGGCCTTGACCAAGGAGGCCTCTGTGTAGCGGGCGGGCGGCTGGGTGGTATGACCCTCGGGCCGCAGTTCTTCGACCGCCAGGTCGTCACCCACCGCCAGCCGCGGGAGCCGGACCTCACGGTCCTCGAGCTCGGCTTCGGGGTCATCGGAGCCTTCGACGTAGGCCCGTAGGAAGCCGGGGAACGAAATGACGCGGCCGTTGGCGGCGAACTCAACGTCCTCACCGGCCGAGCTGATCGCGCCCAGACGGACCTGGACAGAAAGGCCCTGGGCGTCGGCCATCTGGGACGCCACCGTGCGCTGCCAGATGAGCTCGTAGAGGCGCTGCTGGTCACCGTGGAGCCCACTGCGCTCGGGGTGGCGGAAATTGTCCCCCGCCGGCCGAATGGCCTCGTGGGCCTCCTGGGCGTTCTTCACCCGCTTGTCGTAACGACGGGGCCGGGCGGGCAGGTACTCGTCTCCGTACAGCTCGCTCACCACCTGACGAGCGGCCGAAAGGGCCTGGTCCGACAGCGTGGTGCTGTCGGTGCGCATGTACGTTATGTGGCCCGCCTCGTACAGGTCCTGGGCCACTCGCATCGTACGGGCGGCGGAAAACCGCAATTTACGGCCCGCTTCCTGCTGCAGCGTGGACGTAAGGAAAGGAGGGTACGGGGAACGTTTCCACGGCTTTTCCTCGACGCTGCGGACGGAGAACTCAGCGCCCTCCAGCCGGGCCACCAGGCCCTCGGCGCCCGCCTCGTCGAGGCGCACGACATCGCCCCGGGTAAGTTCCCCGTCCTCCCCAAAATCGCGCCCGGTAGCCAGCCGGCTGCCGTCCAGCGTTACGAGCATGGCGCCAAAGGCTCCGGTCGACGGCTCGTTGGCTTCAGGCCGGAACCGACCTGCGATATCCCAGAAAGAAGCCGACCGGAAGCGCATCCGGGCCCGTTCCCGCTCGACCAGCAGACGCGTGGCCACGGACTGCACCCGGCCAGCCGAAAGCCGCGGCAGGACCTTGCGCCAGAGCACCGGGCTCACTTCGTAGCCGTACAGCCGGTCGAGGATCCGGCGCGTTTCCTGCGCGTCCACGAGGCGCCGGTCGAGGTCCCGCCAGTTGTCCACCGCATGCTGGATCGCTTCCGGGGTGATCTCGTGGAAAACCATGCGCTTGACCGGCACCCGCGGGTTAAGCACCTCGAGCAGGTGCCAGGCGATGGACTCCCCCTCCCGGTCCTCGTCTGTGGCCAGGTACAGTTCGCTGGCGTCTTTTAGCAAGGCGCGCAATCTGGTGACCCGTTCCCTTTTGCCCGGGACCACGACGTACAGGGGCTTGAACCCGTTGTCCACGTCGACGCCCAAACGCGCCCAGCTCTCGCCTTTCATCGATGCCGGGATGTCGCTCGCATCGCTCGGCAGGTCGCGGATGTGGCCGACGGACGATTCCACCATGTAGCCGTTCCCGAGGAAGCTAGAGATTGTCTTGGCCTTTGCAGGGGACTCGACGATGACCAGCGGTTTGGCCATCGACGTCTACCTCGGCCCGGGAGCGACAGGCGCCTCCGGGGGCGTACCAGTAGGAGCCGCCCCGGCAGGAGCTGGCCCGGCAGGAGCCGACACTGTGGGAGCGGGCGTCCCCGACACGGGCAACGTCGGCGGCTGCGATACCGGCCCGCCGTCAGTAGGAGCCCCCGGGGCGGGCGCCGCCGGCTCGCCCACGGGGCCGGCCAGGCTGGTCACTTGACGCTTGGAGTAAGCCACCCCCGCCAGGATGATGACCAGTGCCACAGCGGCGATGGCGTAGCGAGCGGCGTCGTTGTTGCGCAGGCTGATCACGGTGGGCAGCACTAGCAGGCTGACCAGGGTCATGCACTTCATGAGCGGGTTGAACGCTGGCCCGGCCGTGTCCTTGAAGGGGTCGCCCACTGTGTCGCCGACCACGGCGGCCTTATGGGCGTCAGAGCCCTTGCCACCGAGGTTGCCTTCCTCGATGTACTTCTTGGCGTTGTCCCACGCGCCGCCGGCATTGTTCATGAAGGCGGCCATCAGCTGGCTGGTCACGATGGCGGCGGCCAGGAAGCCGCCGAGGGCCAGGTAATTGATGCCGAACCCGATCACCACGGGAGCAAGTACGGCCAACAAGGCGGGGGTGACCAGCTCGCGGAGCGCCCCCTGGGTGCAGATGTCGATGACCCGGCCGTACTCGGGGCGCTCGGTCCGGTTCATGATCCCCGGGTGGTCCCTGAACTGGCGACGAACCTCCTGGACGATCAAGCCGGCCGTGCGACCGACGGCCCGGATGGCGGCCGAGGAAAACAGGAAAGCGATCGAGCCGCCGACCAGCATGCCGACGAAGACCTTCGGGTTGACCACGTTGATGGCCGTCGCCACCCCCTCGTACAAGCCGTTCCCGACGGCGTGAAGGTTGAGCTGCTCGCCGATGGTCTGGATGAAGGCGGCGAAGAGGGCCAGGGAGGCGATAACGGCAGAGCCGATGGCGAAGCCCTTGGTCACGGCTTTGGTCGTGTTGCCCACGGCGTCGAGCATCGTCATGATCCGTTCGGGTTCGCCCTCGAACTCTCCGCTCATTTCGGCGATGCCGGCGGCGTTGTCCGACACTGGGCCGTAGGTGTCTTCGGTTACGACGGTAGCGGTGGTCGACAGCAACCCGATGCCGCTGAGGGCGACCAGGTACAACGTGAACTGGATGTTGCTCCCGCCGATGCCGATGTCGACGCCGATGGCTATGACCAGGGCGATCAGAGCGGTCACCGACGACTCGAGACCGGTGCTGATCCCGGCCAGGATGATGGTCGCCGGGCCGGTACGGGCGGCATCGGCGATCTCCCGCACCGGTGAGGTCTCGGTCGACGTGTAGTACTCCGTGATCCGGCTGACCGCCTGGCCCAGGACGACACCGACCACGACCGCCCACCAGATCTTCAAGTTGTGGACGTAGAACTGCGCCACGAAGAAGCTGCCGACCAGCGTGAGGGCAGAAGACAGGATGAAGCCCCGGTTGATCGGGGCCATGGCCGTGCGGTCGCGGGGCGTGGCCTTCACGGCGAGGATGCCGACGAGAGACGCCAGCACGCCGACGCCCATGACGATGATCGGGTAAGTGATGCCAAGGACCGGGTTGCGCCCGATGGTTGCGAACGCACCGGTGCCGAGGATCAGGGCGGCCACGAGGATCACGGCGTAGGACTCGAACAAGTCCGCCCCCATGCCGGCGCAGTCGCCCACGTTGTCACCCACGTTGTCGGCGATGGTGGCCGGGTTGCGCGGGTCGTCCTCGGGGATCCCGGCCTCGACCTTGCCAACGAGGTCGGCGCCCACGTCCGCCGCCTTGGTGTACACGCCGCCGCCCACGCGCATGAACAGCGACAAGAGCGAGCACCCGAAGCCGAAGCCGACCAGGATGGCGGTGGCACTGTTCTGAGCCACCATCACGATCGCGGTCACTCCCAGAAGCCCGAAGCCGACCACGAACGCCCCGGTGGTCCCGCCGGCCCGGATGGCTACGCGCAGCGCCGCGGGCATTGACCCTGAACGGGCGGCGGCGGCCGTACGGACGTTGGCCCGGACGGCGGTGGTCATGCCGATCAACCCCGCCAACCCGGACAACGCGGCACCGACGAGGAAGGCGATCATCCGGTAGAGCCCCGACAGCCCGAAACTGAGGACGGTGTGGCCTGTGACCGGGTTGACCACCTTGGTGGCCGTCACGAACACCAGGACGGCCAGCGGCACCGTGACGATGGCGATGGTCCTGAACTGGCGCTTAAGGTACGCCGCCGCACCTTCCTGAATGGCCTTGGCGATGTCGACCATCGTCGGGGTGCCCGGGTCGGCCTCGATCACCTGGCGCCGGAAGATGAACCCCGCGACGATGGCCACGAGGGCGCATCCAACGGCAAAGACCAGCCACCACCAATCCTCTCCGCGGAGGTGGAACACCTGGTAGCCGCCCGTACCGGCAGCGAGATAGTGAGGCATCAGACTTTCTCCTTTATGGTGCCTCCCGGGCGACCCCGGCCGGCATAGGACACTGCGCCAGCATCGCCATGGTTGTGCGGGACAGAATTGTCCAGGCTGGGTGCCAGCATACGAACACGGACCTGACGCCCGGCCCGCTCTCCCAAAGTCCGCTCGGCTCCCTCGACCTGCAGCACCAACGGGCCGCCGAACGGCTGCTTGGCCACGACCTCGACCTCAGCGCCGGGGACGAGCCCCAAGTCGCCAAGGAACGACACCATAGCCTGGCTCACGGAACTCGACAACGCTACGACGGCCTTCTGGCCGGGTTCGAGGTCGTAGAGCTGGGCTAACTCGGGGATCCCATCGGTGCCGAGGCCCGGGATGGGGAAGCCATGCGGGCACGTGCTCGGGCGTCCCAGAGCTTCGAAAAGCCGGTCCTCGACTTCCTGCGGCAGGTCGTGCTCGAACTCGGGCGCCAGACGGTCCGCTTCAGCCCAGCTGTAGCCCAGGAAGTCGGCCAGGAAGCGCTCGACGATACGGTGCCGCCGCAAAACGGCCACCGCCGTCTTGCGGCCCGTCTCGGTCAGGGTCACGCCCTTGTAGGGGGCGTGGCTGACCAGGCCGCGGTCGGCCAGACGCTTGACCATGGCTGTGGCCGTGGCCGGCGATACCCCCAACACGCCAGCGAGGTCGCCACTGCGGGCCCCGCCGCCGGGCTCCGAGGTCCGACGCCAAATCTCCTTTAGAGCCGCCCGTTGCGACTTAGTGAGCTCGTTATCCATATTTCGCAGCGGTCAAACATAGATTTTTGTATGCCGAAAGTCAACTGCTGAGCCGACATATTTTGGCGGGGGCTGTTCTGCGCCGGAATCTTCGGCCCCGACGACCCGTCGGAGTGGGGTCAGCCGTCGCCAGGCTGCACCCGAAAACTAGGTGGTGGTGGTGCCTCAGGGCAGCCCTCTTGTAAGGCCCCGGACGCGGTCGGTTAGTTGCCGTCTGTGGGCGGCAACAGGCTCGACATCTTGGAGACGTCCATGAAGATGGCCCCTGTGTCATCGCCATCAGTCGGCCCGCCGAACACCGTTACCCGGACGGACGTGCCCTTTTCCTTGCGCAGGAAGACCGCTTTGTCCACCAGCGTCTTTATGAGAGGTATCCCCAGGCCGCGCTCGAAGTTGAGCCGCTCAGGATCGGTGATGGGTGGGGGGAACTGGAGCGTATCGGGGTCGAACCCTGGCCCTGAGTCCTCGATGTTCACCTCTAAACGGTCTGGAGCTTCCCAGACCTCCACGTGCACGGGAGCCCCAGGGTTGACCGCCCGATTGGCTTCGATGGCGTTGGTGCATGCCTCGGACACCGCCAGCTTGAGGTCGTCAATGCGTTCATCTGCGAGCGCTCGCCGGGCTGAAGCCGCGGAAGCGACGACCAGGCGGACTATTGCGATGTACTCGGGGCTGGACGGTACGTCCAGCTCCAGCACCATAGTGCCTTCCATCCGCGACGTCCCCGGTAGCGGCTTACTGCTGGGCGACGGCTTCGTCGACCGAACTGTGGATAGCGAACACCTTGGTCAGGCCGGTGATCTCGAAGACCTTCAGGATCCTCTGGTGCGTACAAACAAGGGTGAGCTCGCCGTCGTGGCTGCGGAGCCGCTTGAGGCCACCCACCAGTACGCCCAGCCCGGTCGAGTCGAGGAAATCAACCCCCTCCAGGTCGACGATGATCTGGTGCTTGCCCTGGCTCACCAGTTCGACCAGCTTTTCCCGGAGTCGCGGGGCCGTATAGACGTCCACTTCTCCTTTCACCGCCAGTACCGTGTAGGGCTGGCGGCTCTCGTCCACCTCGAGACCGAGTTCCATCGATCGACATCCTTCCCTAAAATCGCATCGGAGCGCCGATGACCCGCCACCGTAGCAGGTGAGGCTAGTTGTCCCCCTCATGAGCCCGGCAAAAACCAGCACGCTCGGCCCTCCCAACGCCCGGGGCCACGGGCTAGCTGTCGAAGTCGTCGTGCAGGCCCGAGACCATCCTGGCCACGTTGACGGCGTGGTCTCCCAGCCGCTCGTAGAAGCGAGCCACCAGCGCCAGTTCCATAGCCACTGACGAGGGTGCCCCGGACGCCGCCACTTCGGTGACCAGGACCGTCTGCAGGTCGTCCATTTCTTCGTCACGCTGTGAAAGCTCGTCCGCCGCCTTGCCTTCCTTGTCGTACCAGCAGTCCGCCGCGGTACGCCACATGGTCATACCGATCTTACCCATCCGCTCGATGAGGCCCCGAGCTCGTGGCGTAAGCTCCGCGCCCAGACCGTAGGCCGCCCGGCGGGCTATGTGCGCGGCCAGCTCGTGGCTGCGCTCCAGCTCGGGGACCATCCGAAGCGCAGTGAGCAAGAAGCGGAGGTCCTTCCCGTCGCCGGGCCCCATGGCCACGGCCCGGTTGACCAGGCGCTCGACGTCGCTGTAGACGTTGTCGACCAGCTCGTCCCGTCCGGCAAGGACGGCCGCCACCTGCTTGTCCCCCGAGAGCAAAGCATCAGTGGCAGCGGCCACGGCTTCAACCACCAGAGCAAAAAGCTGGAACATCTTCCCGTCGATGCGAGCAATATCGGCGCGGGACGGTCCTTTGGGCTCCTTTTCCAACCATGAAATGCTACTGGCCCCGGGCGCGGGACCGCCGAGGAGCGGACGGCCGAGTGCGAGAACGGCCGCTGGCGGTGCTCTCCGTGGCAAACTTTGTTCATCGGTGCCCGACCACCAGCCGACTTGCCCTCGAGAGGGGCCGCCTTCTTCGACCTGGACAAAACGGTCATCGCCAAGGCCTCTTTGATCGCCTTCACCCGCCCGTTCTACCGGGAGGGGCTCGTGAACCGCCGGGTCTTGGCCCGGGGCTTGTGGGGCCAAATACTGTTCGCCCGCTTCGGCGCGGGCGCCCCGGCGCTCGAACGATTGCGCCGGCGCACCCTGGCCCTCACGACCGGCTGGGAACAGGAACGGGTCAAGCGGGTCGTCGCCGAGACCTTGCAACAGGTGGTCGGGCCGATCACGTACAAAGAGGCGCTCGAGCTGATCGAGGAGCACAAGCAAGCGGGCCGCCGGGTGTACATCGTCTCTGCGGCGCCCGAAGAGATCGTCGAACCCCTGGCTCGGTACCTGGGGGCCGAAGGCGCCATCGCCACCCAGGCTGCCGTCAGCGCCGGCCGGTACACGGGCCAACTGCTCAGGTACACCTATGGGCCGCAAAAAGCAGACACGATCCGCCAAATTGCCGAACGCGACAGCCTCGACCTCAACGAGAGCTGGGCCTACAGTGACTCGGCCACGGACCTGCCGATGCTCGAAGTCGTCGGCCATCCAGTGGCCGTAAACCCGGATCGCGCCCTGCGGCGGATAGCGCAAATGAGAGGGTGGCCGGTCCTCCGGTTCGAGCAACTAACAGTGGTCACGCCCGATGGCCGCAAACCGCTGAACGCCGGCATTGTGGGGGCCGTGAGCGCTGTAGCGCTGACCGCCGTCGCCCTCGGCGTGGCTATCTTGGTGAAGCGGCGCTCGGCTCCAGCCTCGCCTGAGAACTGACCCCCTATGAGCAACCGGAGCCCTGGCCAGGACTTCCATTCGGCCCCTGGCCAGTACCCCCGGTCTTAGGTGTCTCGACCTGTTTAGGCCGCTCGAGCGCTTCGGTGGATTTGCCTGGTGTCCTTAGTTGTCGCTTACAGCCCTGGCTCAGGCCGCCCGCAGCTTCTTTGCCGCGAGGAAACCGACGCCAACGATGAGTGCGACGAACAGTAGTTTCTTGAACATGCCTGACACGGTAGCTGGCCCTGGGGCCGAGCGCTACCTTCTTGGCCCAGACGGGCCGTTCGGCCTGGTCAAGCGGCCTCTGGCCCGCCGGTCGGGGGCTCGGGCCTGCCGGTCGGGGCCTGCCGGTCGGAGCTAGCCGTCAGGCAGCAACCCGTGCCGGGCCACCGACTGGTCGAGTTGGCATGCCGCCTTAGCCGCAGAGACGGCGGCCGCCTCGGCCGCTTCCCCGCTCAAGTAGGCCGCCAAGAGGGCGGAGCCGCGCTCCCAATCCGAGATGACGTCTGCCAGCGCGAACCCGAGGGCCGCGCCACGGGCCCGTCGGGTACGGGCGAGCACCGCTCCTGCCAGGACCGGTAGCCGAGGACGATCCGGGGGAGGACAACGCGACAATAGGCGCTGAGCCGCCCGACGTCGTCCGACAGGCCGGTCAACTCGTCGATTGCCGTCGTGGCACTGTCGTAATCGTGGACGAAGTGGGAAGGAAGGCCGGGCCGCCGTTCTGCCCAGAGCCGCGCTCGCCACGCGTGGTGCTGGCCGCAGACGTCGAAGTAAACCTTCGCCGCTGGGCCGGCCGCCACAGGTGCCCAGCCACCGACCACTTCGTACAGCCGGGCCTCGGCCCACTCCCAGCGGCCGACCAACCGGGCGGACTCTTCGATGGTGAGACGCTCAGCGATAGCCATTGGTGATCGGCATCCGCCTGTCCCGCCCGAACGCCTTCGGCGTCACTCTTACGCCGATCGGGCTCTGGCGGCGTTTGTACTCGGCCAGGTCGACCAGCCGGACGACGCGTGCGACGAGCTCGGGCTCAAAGCCGGCTTCGACCAGTTCCCCAGCCGTCATGTCGCCCTCCACGTAAGCTTCGAGCACAGGGTCGAGCAGCTCGTAGGGAGGCAGGTTGTCCGTGTCGAGCTGGCCCGGGCGCAGCTCGGCCGAAGGGGGTTTGTCCAATACCGCTTGAGGGATCACGGCGCCCTGCGAGTTCCTCCACTGGCACAGCCGGTAAACCAGGGTTTTAGGGACGTCTTTTATCACGGCAAAACCACCGGCCGTGTCGCCATAAAGGGTGGAATAACCAACGGCCAGCTCACTCTTGTTCCCCGTAGTAAGGACGAGCCAACCGAATTTGTTGGACAGGGCCATCAGGACGAGCCCTCTCAGCCGGCTCTGGATATTTTCCTCAGCCAGCCCGGGCGAAGTACCGGCGAATTCGGTGGCCAGCATCCCGAGAACGGCTTGGTGGGCCGGCTCGATAGGCACCTTTAGGTAATCGATGCCGAGGCGTGACGACAGGTCGGCAGCATCGTCGTTGGATTCGCCGCTGGTATATCGCGACGGCATCGATACGCCATGGACGGACCCCGGCCCGAGGGCGTCGGCCGCAATTACGGCTACCAAAGAAGAGTCGATCCCGCCGGAGAGCCCCACCACAACGTCAGAAAAACCGTTTTTGCGGACATAGTCGCGAGTGCCGAGGACGAGGGCCCCGTACACCTCTTCCTCCGGCCCGAGGGGTGCAGCTATCGGCGGGGCCAGCCGTGGAGCGGATACGGGCTGACGTGGCGTTGTGCTCACGACGACGTCGGGTAGCTCCGGGGCACGGTGCCTGCCTCTGGGGTCGAGGAGCCGCTTGCGGTAGCTGGGCCGCACCTCGATGTCGAATATGGCTACGGCCTCCTCGAACTGCGGCATGGCCGCGACCAGGCGGCCCTCTGCGTCAAAGACCATCGAAGCGCCGTCGAAGACGAGCTCGTCCTGGCCGCCGACCATGTTCACGTAGATGAGGCCGCAAGATGCGTCGGCCGCTCTGGTGGCCAGCATGCGCTCGCGCTCCGCCCGCCGTCGGGCGTAGTAGGGCGACGCGTTGATGTTGACCATGAGCTCGGCGCCGGCTGCGGCCTGGGAACTGATGGGGCCAGTCGGGTCCCAGGCGTCCTCACATACCGAGACGCCAATATGCGCGCCTCCGACCAGGTAGAGGTTTGACGCCCCCTGGCCGGCGACGAAGTACCGTTGCTCGTCGAAGACCGAGTAATTGGGCAGGTTGCACTTGTGGTAAATGCCCCTGACCTCTCCGCCGGTGCAGACCGCGGCAGCGTCGTAAAGGTCGATACCTTCGTCGACAAAACCAACGATGGCCACACAGCGCTCCGTAGCCTGGGCCACCTTGGTCAACGCAACCTGGTTGTCCGCCACAAAGCCCGGTTTCAACAGGAGGTCCTCAGGTGGGTAGCCCGTAATGGCCAGTTCCGGGAACACCGCTAGATCGGCACCGCTGTCTTCAGCGTGGCCAAGCGCGCCGACGATCCTCTCGACGTTGCCCCCGAGGTCTCCGACCACCAGGTCCAGTTGACAAAGAGCGATGCGCAACCATGTCATGAGTCCCGAGCGTAGGCCGGTGCCAACCCATCGCGAAGTAGTCGGGACCGCACTAACCGGTTCTGCCGACCCGGCCCAGGCCGAGTTGGGGCTGGCTCGGCTGGCGGAGGCGGCGCCAGAAGCGATGGACCGCCTGGAGGCATCGGGTGACCTGCTCCGAACCGTGGTCATGGTGATGGCGGCGAGCCCCTTCCTCACCCGCACGTGCGTGACCGAGCCAATGGCTCTCGACGTCTTGTCCGCCCTCGACCAGCCGGTCAAACCCTTGGAGCCCCTCTCGCGGTGGAAGGACCTGGAGGTGCTGCGCGTCGCGGCGCTCGATCTTTCCGGCCGGATCTCGTTGGAGACCGTGGGCACCATGCTTTCCGACCTGGCCGACGGGGTGCTGCAAGCGGCGTCAGAAGCCAGTGACTTGAACGACGACCTGGCCGTGGTGGCTATGGGCAAGCTCGGCGCTCGAGAGCTCAATTACGGGAGCGACATCGATGTGGTCCTCGTCGGCAGCGGCGACCCACAGCGCCTCGTCGCGCTGGCCCGGGAGGCTTGGCGTACCGATTTGGGCCTGCGCCCAGAAGGGCGGGCCGGGCCGCTCATCCGGAGCCTCGCTTCCTACGTCGCGTACTGGGACCGCTGGGCCGAGACCTGGGAGTTCCAGGCGTTGCTGAAGGCCAGGCCGGCCGCCGGCCGGCCTGATCTCGGCCGCCGGTTCGCACGGGAGGCGTCCAGCCGGGTCTGGGGGCGGCCGCTCGGGGCGGACGAGCTGCGTTCGCTGCGGGCTATGAAGGCCCGGGCCGAGCAAACTGTGGCCCGCCAGGGCCTCTCGCAGCGAGAGATCAAACTGGGCCGGGGCGGCATAAGGGACATCGAGTTCTCTGTTCAGCTCCTGCAACTGGTGCACGGGCGCCAGGATGAGAGCCTTCGGGCCCGGCCACCCTGAATGCTCTCGCCGCCCTGGCCGCGGGCGGTTACGTGGCCCGCCAAGACGCCGACGGCCTGGCGGACGCTTACCGGTTCCTGCGGGCCGTCGAGCACCGTCTGCAGCTTTTCTGGGACCGACAAGTCCACGCCTTGCCGGCCAGCGCCGGCTCGCGTGCCCACCTGGCGCGAGTGCTCGGGTACCGCGACGGGCCGAACTCAACGGCACTGGCCCGGTTCGAAGCCGACTTGTCCAGCCATCAGCGGACCGCCCGGTCGATCCACGAGCGGCTTTTCTTCAGGCCCCTACTCGAGGCGTTCACCACAAGCCACACGGGGCCACCTTCGGCCGAGGCGCCCATGAGCGGGGCCCCGACGGGCGCCTACCAGGGACGCCCGGCCCAGATCGGGAGCGGTGGCGATGGGCCGGGGGGCGACTTGGCCGCCGCGGGGCCGCCGGCCCTCCTCAGCGAAAGTGCCATTGGAGAGCGTTTGAGCGCCTTCGGCTTCTCCGACGCCAGGCGTACTCGCGACGCGGTCGTGGAGTTGACCCAGGGCTTCTCCCGGACCTCGCGGCTCATGCGCGCAATGGTGCCGCTCGTCCTCGACTGGCTTTCGGAATCGCCGGACCCCGACCTGGGGCTGCTCGGGCTGCGGCGGCTAACGACCGGGCCGCACCGCCGGTCCCAGGTCAACGCCCTGTTCAGGGAATCTCCTGAGGCTGCCCGGCACCTGTGCCTGTTGCTGGGCACGAGCCCTCTTTTCGCCGGCGGCTACGAGCACCACCCTGAACAACTGGCCATGCTGGAAAGCGGGCCGCCGGCCCTACCCGGCGGCGACGAGCTCCAACGCCGGGCTGTCGAGGCCATCGCCTGGCGGAGCCGGTCCGAATCGTGGCGCGGCCTGGCCGGCCTGCAGAGGAGCGAGTTGCTGCGGGCACAGGCACGCGACGTGCTTGGGCTGGAAGACGTGGCCGCTACAGGGCACTCGCTGGCCCTGCTGGCCGAGGCTGTGCTCGGAGTGGCGCTGGGCGTGGTGTCGGCCGGGAGCGCGGCAGAGCGGCCCCGCCCCGGCCCCGCCCGCTATCCCCCGCCGGGCCCGCTGACCCAGGTGGAGGGCCTGGCCCTGGTGGCTATGGGCCGCTTTGGCGGCTCCGAGTTGGCCTACGCCAGTGACCTCGACGTGTTGTTCGTTTTCGACGACGCGCTGATCCCGGCGGAGAAGGCGGAGGAGATGGCCGAGGCGCTCCTCAAGCTCATGAGGGGCGAGACGCCCGTACAGCGCCTCTACGAGCTCGATATGTCATTGCGGCCAGAAGGCCGTAAGGGCCCCTGGCCCGCAGCCTGAAGGCTTACGAGGGCTACTACGGCCGTTGGGCGCAGGTGTGGGAGCGCCAGGCTCTGACCCGCGGCCGCGTCGTGGCTGGCGACCCCGCCGTTGGCCGGAGGTTCGGCGAGCTGGCGGGCCAGTTCACGTGGGGCGCGCCGATCTCGGAGGACGATGTCTTCGAGATCAGGCGGTTGAAGGCGCGCGTCGAGCGCGAGCGGGTCCCGGCCGGTGAAGACCCCGAGTTCCACTTGAAGTTGGGACCGGGTTCGCTTTCGGACATCGAGTGGACCGTGCAGCTGCTGCAGCTCCAGAACGGGATCAGGGCGGAAGGCACCCTCGACGCGCTGGCGGCGCTCACGTCGGCCGGCGTTGTCGGCCCGGCCGACGCTCAGGTGCTGGGTGAGTCCTACCGGTTCTGTGAAGCCACGCGCAACCGGCTGTACCTGGTCCGGGGGCGGCCCGGGGACGCCCTGCCGCCGCCGGGGCATCATCTCACCAGCCTGGCCCGGAGCCTGGGGACGACGGCGCCGACCCTGCGGGACCAGTACCGGCGGCTCACCCGGCGGGCCAGGCGGGTTACGGAGCGGCTCTTCTACGGGGGCGAGTGAGGCGGCTCAATTGGGCCTCTTTCGGCCCCGGTCCCCGGGTGCGCCTTTGTGCCCTCGCCCCGCTTCGACGCTGTGCAGCTAGTCGGCCGAGCCCGCCTTCGCATCCTGGTCCGCCGCCACTTGCCCGAACACCAGAGAGGCGTTGTGGCCCCCGAAACCCAGGCTGTTGGTCATGGCGTAGCGGACGTCGGCTGGCCGGGCTGTGTTGGCCACGTAGTCGAGGTCGCACGCCGGGTCGGGGTGGTCCAGGTTGATGGTGGGCGGCACGGCCGAGTTCTGAAGAGCGAGGATGCAGACGACCGACTCGAGCGCCCCGGCGGCGCCGAGCGTGTGCCCCGTCATTGATTTCGTCGACGACACCAGCGGCACACTGGCCCCGAAGACACGTTTCAGGGCGTGCGTCTCCACCCGGTCATTGGGCGGTGTCGAGGTGCCGTGCGCGTTGACGTAGTCGATGTCAGCGGTAGACAGCCCGGCGTCGTCAATGGCCGCCATCATCGCTCTCACGGCCCCGTCGCCGTTCGGGTGGGGCTGGGTGATGTGGTAAGCGTCGGAGGTGGCGCCGTAGCCCGCCAGCTCGGCCAGGACCGGCGCACCCCGCCGCAGAGCGAATTCTCGTTCCTCCAGGACCAGCGTGGCGGCCCCCTCGCCCAGGACAAACCCGTCCCGGTCGGCGTCAAATGGCCGGGACGCTCGTTCAGGTTCGTCGTTGCGGGTCGAGAGCGCCTTCATGGCGGCGAAGCCGGCAATCCCGACCGGTGTCACGGCCGCCTCGCTCCCGCCGGTGACGATGGCGTCGGCCCGGCCCAGGCGGATAGCGTCAAACGCAGTGCCGATGGCGTGGGCCGAGGCCGAGCACGCGGTGACCGTGCAGCAGTTGTAGCCAAAGAGCTGCCATTCCATGGCAATCTCGCCGGCCGCCATATTGGGGATCATCATGGGTACGACGTAAGGGTTCACCCACTCGGCGCCACGGTCGATCAAAGTGCGGATGCCATCTTCGAGGGTGCGGATACCGCCGATGCCGGAGGCGTAGACGACGCCGATGCGTTCGGCGGCCGAGGCCACATCGAGCTTGGACGCTTCGATGGCCTCCTTGGTCGCGACCAGGGCCAACTGGACGACCCGGTCGAGGTGCCTGGCCCGGCGCCGCCCGAACAGGCTGACGGCGTCGAAGCCGTCGACCTCGGCCGCTATGCGGACGGGCGAACCCTTGGCGTCGAAGGCGTTGATCGTCCTGACGCCGCTGCGGCCGGCCAGGAGCGCTTGCCAGGTCTGTTCGACGTCCAAGCCGAGAGGGCTGACCGCCCCGACACCCGTCACGACCACTCGGCGTTTCTCCATAGTCCAGGAATCCTACGGGGCCCAAAAGTGAGGTGGGTGGTTGGGCAGGTTGGACAGCTCGGACAGGTCCCATCGCACCGGCCCGGTCGCTCGCTCCACCGGGCCCGTCGCGGGCCTCCCCTCCGGCCGCGAAGTTACGCCGGGCCGGGGTGTAGATTGCGGTTTATATGCCGGCAGACCCCGAGGTCCCGGAGGCCGACGCACTCGAGCAAGCTCAACCGGCGAACCCCGAGGGGAGCGAGCCGGAGGCGGCCCAGCGCCGGCGGTGGCGCGACAGAGGTGGGCCACGTTCGAGGTACCGGAAGCTGACGCCCTCGACCAGGCCCGCGAGGTCCCGTTGGACGACGACGACCGCCGCTGATAGCGGGCGTCGCTGTCAGGGACAGGGACCGGCCGCACCGGTCTTCAGGGACCACCAACGCTGGTCTGACGGTGGCTTTCCCTTCACGCTCGCTTTAGCGGGGTGAGGTGAAGGCTGAAGCGCTTTTCGCCCACTGAGGGGAACCTGATGGTCGCCTCGGCCTCTGCCCCGGCGCCGCTCGCTTCGATGACCACACCCTCGCCGTAGCGGGCGTGCACGACCGCCTCGCCGGCCCGCAGCCCGAGCGCGTCGGCCCCCGTGCCCTGGACGGGCATATCGGCCCGGCCCCGGCGTAGCGCGGCCTCGACCAGATCCCGGCGGGCTTCTTCCCGGCTGCGACGATGGGTGCGCAGCTGCGCCCCGGTCGTACGCACCAGGCCCTCCGGTATTTCGCCTATGAAGCGGCTGGGCGGGTTGTACTGCGTCTCGCCCCACAGGCTGCGGCACCATGCGTAGGAAAGATAAAGACGCTCTTTGGCCCGGGTCACCCCGACGTAGCAGAGACGCCGTTCTTCCTCGAGTTCTTCCGGCTCCCCCAGGGAACGCAGGTGCGGGAACACCCCTTCCTCCATGCCCGTCAGGAACACGACCGGGTACTCGAGGCCTTTGGCCGTGTGCAGCGTCATCAGCGTGACGTTGGAGTCGTCCTGGTCGACCTCGTCGGTATCGGAGACGAGGCTCACGTCCGTCAGGAAGTCGGCCAGAGTCCCCACCTCGGTCGCCGCCCCCAGGAGCTCCTCGACGTTCTCCACCCGGCCCTCGATCTCGAGGGGGCTGCCTCCCTGCGCCCGCAGCTCTTCGATGTAATTGGTCCGGTCAAGCACGGCCTGCAGCAACTCCGCCGGCCCGGCCGGCGGGCGCCCCCGAGGGCCGTTCGTCGTCGCCACCGCGGCGCTGCCGGCCCCGCCCTCGCGTCCCTCGACGGCAAGTGGGCCGAGGTCCAGTTCGCCGTCGTCAAAACTGCTGTCTTGGTCGCCCGCCAACATCGCTCGCAAGTCGCTCATCAAGGCCAGGAACGAGCCGATCCCGCTCAGGGCTTTGCCGGTCGCGCCGGCCTCCTGAGCGTGAGAGAGAGCCTCGGCGAAGGGCACGCCTTTGCCTGCCGCCCAGGCATCGAGCTTGCCCACAGTAGTGTCGCCCACGCCCCGTCGGGGGACATTGATGACCCTCTTCAGTGACACCTCGTCCTCAGGGTTGGCAATGGCGTGCAAATAGGCGAGGACGTCTTTTACTTCTCGGCGTTCGTAAAACCGAGCCCCCCCGACGACCTTGTAGGGCACACCCTGGCGGACCAGTTCCTCTTCGATGGCCCGGCTCTGGGCATTGGTCCGGTAAAAAACGGCGACGTCGCCCCACCGGTAACCTTCGTCCCGGCGCAGCCGCATTATTTCCGAGGCGAGCCACGCGCCCTCGTCGTGCTCGTCCTCGGCGATATAGCGGACCAGTTGCTCGCCGCCGCCCTGAGAAGTCCACAGGTCTTTGGGTTTGCGGGCCATGTTGTTGGCGATAACGGCATTGGCGGCGTCGAGGATCCGTTGGGTGGAGCGGTAGTTTTGGTCCAGCACCACGACGGTGGCGTCGGGGAAGGCCCGCTCGAACTCCAATATGTTACGGACGTCCGCTCCCCGCCAACCATAGATGGACTGGTCAGAATCCCCCACCACCGTCACCTGCTGGTGCCCCCCGCCCAATTGCAGGATGAGCTCGTTTTGGGCCCGGTTGGTGTCCTGGTACTCATCCACCAAAACATGCAGAAAGCGCTGCCGGTACGCATCGAGGGCCTCGGGGTGTTCCCGGAAAAGCTGGACCGTCAACATAAGCAGGTCGTCGAAATCCATGGCATTGGCTGCCACCAACCGCCGTTGGTACTCCTGGTACACTTCGGCTATCTTGCGCTCGAAAATAGAGCTACGGCGGGCCTTTTCAGCATAAGCAGAGGCACCCACGAGCTCGTTTTTGGCCGCAGAAATGGCCGCATGCACGGCCCGGGCGGGGAATTTCTTGATATCAAGACCGAGGTCCCGTATGACATACCCGGTAAGCCGGACGGCATCGGCCTGGTCGTAAATGGAAAACGACGACTGATAACCGAGCAGCGGGGCGTCCCGTCGCAATATACGCACGCAGGCGGAGTGAAAGGTCGACACCCACATGCGTTGCGCCACCCGGCCGATGAGCTGCGCCACCCGGCTGCGCATTTCATCGGCGGCCTTATTGGTAAAAGTAATGGCCAGGATGGAAAATGGAGAGAGACCTTTGTCGCGCACCAGCCAGGCGATCCGATGAGTAAGCACGCGCGTCTTACCGGAGCCGGCGCCGGCCACCACCAGCAGCGGCCCGTGGGGGTGAGTAACGGCTCTCAGTTGCGACGGGTTGAGCCCCTCGAGAAAGCCATCGTTGATTGTGGCCGAGCCGACGGGCTCGCCATCAGGGGGCTCGCCGTGCGTAGGCCCTCCCGTCATGGGCACCACGCTGGTGGTGGCCCCATCACTGACGGACAGGGCGGCTGGCCCGGGCTAGCCGGCGGCGGCGTCAGTGGCCCATCCCGATGTGCTGCGAGCGCTGGAGGGACTTACCCTCTGTGAGCAACGCCGGCGCCACCATGACTTCGGCTTTCTGGAACTCCTTCACGCTCCCGTAACCACACGTGGCCATGGAGGTCCGGAGCGCCCCGAACAGGTTGTGGCGCCCGTCATTTTCGTGGGCCGGCCCCACGAGGATCTCGGCCAGCGTGCCCCCGGTTTCGGTTTTGACTCGAGCGCCCCGAGGAAGTGTCGGGTGGAACGTCGCCATGCCCCAGTGGTACCCCTGGCCCGGTGCTTCGGCCGCGGCCGCCAGTGGCGAGCCGAGCATCACCGCGTCGGCCCCGCAGACGATGGCTTTGGCCACGTCACCGCCCGTAGCCATCCCCCCGTCCGCAATGACGTGGACGTATACCCCGGTCTCGTCGAGATGCTGGGCACGGGCGGCGCGGGCATCGGCGATAGCAGTGGCCTGCGGGACCCCGATGCCGAGGACGCCCCTGGTGGTGCAGGCGTGCCCGGGGCCGACACCGACCAGCACGCCGACGGCCCCCGTGCGCATCAGGTGGAGCGCCGCCTGGTAAGAAGCACACCCCCCGACGATCACAGGTATCTCGAACTCACGGATAAACCGCTTCAAGTTGAGCGGCTCCACCGTTTTGGAGACGTGCTCAGCCGACACGACCGTGCCCTGCACGACGAACAGGTCGAGCTCCGCCTCGACCAGCGCCTTGGCATATTGAGCCGTACGTTGCGGGGTGAGTGACGCACACGTCACGACCCCGGCCTCTTTGACCTCCCGGATGCGGGCGGTGATCAGCTCCGGCTTGATGGGTTCGAGGTAAATCTGCTGCATGCGCGCCGTCGCCTTGTCCGGGGCCAGCTGAGCGATCTCCTCGAAATAAGGCTCCGGGTCTTCGTAGCGCGACCACAGGCCCTCCAGGTTGAGGACCCCGACCCCGCCCAACAGCCCGATCTGGATGGCTGTCGCCGGGCTGACCACCCCGTCCATGGCCGCGCCCATGAGGGGGAGCTCAAACCGAAAAGCGTCTATCTCCCAGGAGATGTCGACGTCTTCAGGGTCCCGTGTCCGCCGGCTGGGGACGATGGCTATATCATCGAACCCGTAGGCCCGCCGCCCTGACTTGCCTTTGCCGATCTCGATCTCCACGGTCCCTACCTCTCCCTCACGATTTGGTCGCTCACTGGCTGGTCGCTAACTATTTGCTCGCTGGCTACTTGCGATTGAGACTGCACGCCCGTTGCCCAGGCCCGCGCCGGCTGCCCTCTCGAGGCACCGGTTTCATAAGTACCAGTCTATTGGGGCGGGGGCCCTCGACAGTGTTAGGCGGGCGACGTGCGAGGTGCGGGCGACGTGCGGGCGGGTAGGCCAGCACCAAACTGGGCGAGAGGTCAGGCCCGCGACAAACCGACCGCTAAACGGCCAGGCCGTTCGGCGCCCAACCGTTCGCTCTTGTTTAGCGCCCCGTCGGGCGGGGCCGGCTGGCCCGTGGAGCGTTCGGTAGAGAGCAGGTACAGACCGGCACCGAGTGGACCGCCGACGCCGTCGAGAGCAGAGGCCCCCAGTGGGCCGGCATCTGGGCCAGCGATGGCGTTGGGCGAGCCCGTCGACCGTAAAGTGCTGTCCCCGGGCCCGGCCGGCGCAGGGGCCTTGGCCCGGCCCATTCTGAGCTCGTGCCGCCTCGTGATGGGCATCACCGGAGGAAGAGGCCCGTCGTCCCGCTGGGACGGCGGAGCGAGCGAACCCGAGCAGCGCGTACAGGAGCTACGTTCTGGAGCGTTGACTACGCCACAGCGGGGGCAGATCATGTCCCGCCAGGGTACCCGCCAGAACGGTCCGAGCGTCCTTCAGCCCGGGGCCCTTCCCTGCGAGCTAACACCGCGCCCAGTAGCTCGGTGAGCAACCGCCCGGTGGCGCCCCAAACTATGTCCTCGTCCACGCGGAAAAAGGGGATCGCCCTATAAGAAGCTGGCCCGTACGAAGCTGGCCCGTACGAAGCTGGCCCGTACGAAGCTGGCCCGTACGAATCTGGCCCCGAGGCGGTTCGCCCAGGCCGTTCGACAACCGGCCACAGCTCCTCGTGGTAGACGCCGTCGCTGGCTAGCTGGGCCAAGGAGACCCAGAAGACCTTCTCGACTTCCTCCGGGTTGAAGGCAAAGGCCAAGCTCTCTAGGACCGGGCGGTGGAACTGAGCTACAAAGCAGTGGACCAGAGCCGGGCTGCGTACCGTCGTGAGGGGAGTCAGGTGCCCGATTACTTCTACAGCTTCGGCGTCTATGCCGATCTCCTCGTTGGCCTCTCGCAATGCGGCCTCGAGAGGGACCTCGCCGGGGTCCAGCCGCCCACCCGGGAAAGAAACCTCGCCACTGTGCGACCGCAAATGCGCCGCGCGGCGGGTGAGGACAACGTTGGCTTCTCCTTCGTGGTCGAACAAAAGGCACACCACGGCGGCCGGGCCGGAGCCCGCCCCCTCAGGTAGCTCCGCCGGCGTAACCCGCCTCCCACCCAGGTCGGGAGCTTCTCCTGGCGGGGCGGGGGAGACAGGCCCCAGCGCCCGGCGGACCTCGTCGACGGTGATGGCCCGACGGCGGGCCTCTGGCAGCTCCGACCAGGGCGCAGGGGCACCGGGCAGGGCATCGGCAGGCCGAGGTATATCTTGGCGCGGAGCCCCCGGTCGGCGGCGAGCCCCTGCCTTGGCAGCCATCCCCGGGCCGGGGCTAAACGACGGGAGACCAGGAGGCCGTCTGGCTACCCTGCTGCTCGCCCGGCTTCTCTGCCCCGTCGGCCGGTCGGTCCGGCGCCTGGCTGGCAGGCGACGGCTGGCCTTCGGCGGTCAGGCCCTCCAGTAGCTGGCGCATACCCCCCGTCTTCAGGTTGGCCATCACCCTGCCGGGCGTCACCTCGCCTCTCTCCCACTCCATCCAGGCCTGCAACAGTTTGCTCGGGTCAGGTTCCGGCAGTTCCATCGGCGCCACACTACTGCCCATGGTGCTCAGCAGGCCCGAGGGTCCCAGGGCTCCTGCTGGTCGTTGGCGGCGCTCGGGGTCAGGCCGCCTGGCGTCGGGACTGTCGTGGTGACGACCGCGTGCTTGGCCGTCGTCGTGGGCGCCTTGGTCGTGGAGCTGGACGAAGTGGCCGTGTGCGGGTGAGTCGTAGTGACGTTGACAGTCGACCCCAGCTGGACCTGGACCGTACCGGCCGGCTGGGTGGGGCTCATCTGCATCATGACCGCGCCGGAGAGGTACTTCATGACATAGAGAGCTCGGTTCACCTGGCCCGGGTGGTAGACCACCAACGTCTCGGACGTGTCGGCCGGGACGCTGCCGGCGGTCTCGCTCGTCACCTTCAAACCGTCGGTGGTCAGCGAGCCCCCCGCGTCCTGAGCCGCTTGGTCGCTGCCCGTAATACTGACCACGCTCACAGATGCAGGCTGGACGGCTGTGGGCAGCGCCTGGCTGTCCCACGCTCTCACGGCGTTCAGGTCGTTGGGCTCTACCGGGAACAGCACATCGCCGATGCCGTAGCCATCGTAGTAATAGTCATTGACCGCCGTCGTTGGCAGCGTGGCTTCAGGGACCCCGGCGGCATCGAGGTCACGGTACTGCACGACCAGGTTGAGCATCTGGTTCTTTAGGCCGGCGTCCACAGTTATCTGCCCAAGTATGGCCGACAGGAAATTGGCCGCTAATACCGGGTTGGTCAAACCCTTCGACTTCGCCGTTTGCGCCACTATCTTCATGAACGTATGCGTCCTGACGATGCGGGCCAGGTCGGACTCAGGGTCGTACGGCCAATCGTATTCAGGCTCTTTCGTGCCGGGCGGCTCGTATTGAAGGTGACGAGCACGCACCAGGGCCAGTGCTTCGACCCCGTTCAAATGGTGACAACCGGGGGTGCCGATGGAGAGCTGAGACTCGGCATCGAAAACCGGTTCGGGGAAATAGACGTCGATGCCGCCCAGCGCGTTTACGCTATTTATAAAGCCGTTGAAATTGAGCTCGATGAAATGGTTTATCGGGATCCCGAGGTCTTCCTGGATGGCGTTCACCAGATTGTCCGGGCCGTCGGCGCCGTTGTTTAAGGCGGCGTCCATTTTCTGGTACGTCCCCACGTCGCTGTTAGCGGGCATCGGCGAAAACAAGTCCCTGGGGATCGACAGTATGGAAGCGGTCCCGGTTTTCGGGTCCAGGTGGAGGATCATCATGATGTCCGCCAGGCTGCCCGACCCGATCGAAGTCCCGTACTGGATTTGTTGCTGGGCCGTCAAGCCCTGTCGGGTCTGGTTGCCGATGAGCAAGATGTTTTCTGACGGGAGGCCGTTGTAGCTCGGGACCGTGCCGTTCACCTTTTGGCCTCCGACCGTTTCACCGACCTTGGTGAGGTGCTTCCCGGTAGCCGTCTTGACGCTCCCGATCTCATAGCGGACGTAACCGTACGCGGTCGCCACTGCGGCAATGAGGACGAAAACAAGGCCGTTAGCGACAATAAGGACGCGCCGTGGCCACCGGCGCCGGGGGCGCACTTGTAGCTTCGAAGGAGCCGCCTTCTCTTCGGGAGCTGGCGGCTCAGCCTGGGGTTGGACGCGGTGCTTCGGGACGGTCCTCACATGGATCACAACAGCATAAGCGCGCGCCTCGGTTTACCCACTGCAGCCACCAGGGACGTTCGCCCGGTCGCGGCCCTAGGGGACCATAACCGGGCGAAGGTTGCCTGTAGCGGCATTCGTCGGCGCTGCCGTGGAAGGGCGCGGCGGCACCCGTCTCGCTAACTGATCACATGCCGCCGTGACCGGCACCGGCCGCGGCGGCTTCCTTTTTCTCGGGCTTATCGGCCACTGTTGCTTCAGTTGTCAGCAGGAGCGCCGCCACCGAGGCGGCGTTTTGCAGGGCAGACCGTGTCACTTTGGCGGGGTCGATGACGCCCGCTTTGAACAAGTCCTCGAACTTGCCGGTCATCGCGTTCAAGCCAACCCGGCCTTTCTCCTTCTCGGCCTGCTGGATTACGACCGCGCCCTCGAGCCCGGCATTGGCGGCGATCCAGCGCAGTGGCTCCTCGAGAGCCTTGCTAACGATGGCTGCCCCGGTCGCCTCGTCGCCTTCGAGGGTCTTGGCCAACTTGTCGACGGCGGCGCGGCTCCGCAATAGAGCCAATCCGCCGCCGGGCACTATGCCCTCTTCGATGGCGGCTTTGGTGGCCGAAACGGCGTCCTCGATGCGGTGCTTCTTTTCCTTCAGCTCAACCTCTGTGGCCGCCCCGACCCGGATGACAGCCACACCCCCGGCCAGCTTGGCCAGGCGCTCTTGCAGCTTCTCCCGGTCCCAGTCGGAGTCAGTGTCTTCGATCTCTCGCTTGAGCTGGGCGATACGCGCTTTGACCTCCGGCTCGGAGCCGGCCCCTTCGATGATCGTCGTGTTGTCTTTGTCCACGACTATCTTGCGGGCCCGGCCGAGGAGGGACAGGTCCACGTTCTCCAGTTTGAGGCCCACCTCGTCGGAGATGACCTGGCCCCCGGTGAGAATGGCGATGTCAGCCAGCATGGCCTTGCGCCGGTCGCCGAACCCGGGCGCCTTGACAGCAACGCTCGTGAACGTCCCCCGGAGCTTGTTGACGATGAGGGTGGCCAGTGCTTCTCCGTCCACGTCTTCGGCTATGACGAGTAGCGGCTTGCCCGCCTGGATCACCTTTTCGAGGACGGCGATGAGGTCGTGGGCCGAGCTGATCTTCGAGTTGGTGACCAGGATGTAGGGGTCGTCGAGCACGGCCTCCTGGCGGTCGGGATCGGTCACGAAATAAGGCGAGATGTAGCCCTTGTCGAACTGCATGCCCTCCGTGAACTCCAGCTCGACACCGAAGGTGTTCGATTCCTCGACGGTCACGACACCGTCCTTGCCCACCTTGTCGATGGCATCCGAAATGACCTCGCCGATCGAGGCGTCGGCGGCGGAAATGGACGCCACCTGAGCGATCTCGGCTTTGTCGTCGACGTCCTTGGCCAGAGAGCGGATGTGGTCGACGGACGCCGCGACGGCGCGCTCGATGCCCCGCTTCAATGCCACCGGGTTGGCCCCGGCCGCCACATTGCGCATCCCTTCGCGGACCAGCGCCTGGGCCAGGACGGTGGCGGTGGTGGTGCCGTCGCCGGCGACGTCGTTGGTCTTGGTGGCCACCTCCTTCACGAGCTGCGCGCCCATGTTCTCGAAGTGGTCCTCGAGCTCGATCTCCTTGGCGATGGTGACCCCATCGTTAGTTATCGTCGGGGCACCCCAACGTTTGGAGATGACGACGTTGCGGCCCTTCGGGCCGAGCGTCACCTTGACCGCATCGGCCAGCTTGTTGACGCCGCTCTCGAGGCCCCTACGGGCAACCTCGTCGAACTGAAGCTCTTTCGCCACTACTTCTTCACCTTGGCCAGTACGTCCCGGCTGGAGAGAACGAGCAGGTCCTCGCCGTCCACAGTGACCTCGGTGCCGCCGTACTTCGAGTAGAGGACGGTGTCTCCCACCTTTATGTCGAGGGGGACCAACTCGCCGGTGTTGTCGGCCCGCCGTCCGGGCCCCACCGAGAGTACCTCTCCCTGCTGGGGCTTTTCCTTGGCGGTGTCGGGGATTACGAGGCCCGACGCCGTCCTTTCTTCCGCCTCGTTAGGGCGGACAACGATTCGGTCGTCGAGTGGCTGCAGGGTCATGATGTCGTCGCCTCCGTTGGCAATGTCGAAACCGGGTGCCGGTTAGCACTCTCACTGGTCGAGTGCTAAAGATACAGGCCCCTGGGCGCTAACACAAACTTTGGCCAGAGATTGGCCTCCAGGGCGAGCGGCCGCGCCCGCCATAGCCTGGGCGCCAACCGGCGCCGCGGCCTGGTTGGCGCTGCCCGGACGCAGTGTTACCCGCCGTTTGGGGCGGGGCGCAATGGGTATGGTCACTTAGTGCAGCCCTAGAGAGCCACCAGCGCTCGGGCTGTTGCAGTCGAATCGCCGTCTGAGATCTTCGAGGTAGCCAGTTGCCTTATCCCACAGCCCGAGCCCCACTGCAGGTTTGGTGGCAAGGGTCCGTCCGGACCGAAACACCCGAAGAAAGCGAGCGTCTCGCCTGGCGGGTGGACGCGGCCTGCAAGTACCTGCCCACGGAGCTGTTTTTCCCGATAGGCCACGGTCCACGAGCGCAGGCTCAAACCGGCGTGGCCAAAGCGGTATGCAACGCCTGTTCAGTACGCCCCCAATGTCTCGACTACGCCATGGCGGCAAATGCGCAGTACGGGGTGTTCGGCGGGATGTCAGAAGAGGAGCGGCGCGAGGTGCGCCGGCACGTCGGCCACGGTTTCGAGCTGGCTGAGGGACGCCTCGAAGCGTCGGCCTGAGCCGGCGCCACCGGGAGCACTTACTTCCGAACGGGCTTCGTAGCGGGCTCGGCGAGAGCCTGGCGGAAGAACTCGACCTGGGCCAAGAGAAGGTTCTCGGCCACGTCCTCTCTGGCCGCAACGTGAGTGATGGCCGGAAGGGGCAGCACCGTATGAGGCCGGCCCGCGGTCAGCAGGGCGTCCGATAGCAGCAGCGTGTGGACGGCGAAAACATTGTCGTCCGCCAGGCCGTGCACGAGGAACAGCGGTCGTGAAAGCTTAGGGGCGAGGGGCAGCAGCGAGTTGCGCTCGTAGACGGCGGGGTCGTCCTGAGGCCGGCCGAGGAATCGTTCCGTATAGTATGTGTCGTACCAGCGCCAGTCGGTGACGGGGGCACCGGCGACGGCGGCGTGGAAGACGTCCGGCCGGGCGAGCACAGCCAGCGCGGCCAAATAACCGCCGAACGACCACCCTCTGATGCCCACCCGGGCCAGGTCGAGTACCGGGAAAGCCTCGGCCGCCCCGTGCAGGGCCTCGACCTGGTCTTCCAACGTTGGCCCGGCCAGGTCCCGGTACACCTCGTGTTCGAAGTCGGGCCCGCGTCCGGGCGTGCCCCGTCCGTCGGCCACTACGACGGCGAAGCCCTGATTAGCCAGCCACTGCGCTTCAAGCCACGACGACCGCGCCGCCAGCACCATCTGCGCGCCGGCCCTCCGTAGGGGGCCACGATGACGGGCAGTTTCCGGTCGGTTTGACCGGCGGCGTGCCCAGCGGGCAGGACTACGCCCGTACGAAGTTGTCTGGGCCCGATGCTCAAGAAATTGACGACCGGTTCGACTACGGGCGTCTCTGCATTGCTGGCCAGGGCCCGTGGTCCCGAGCCGTCCACTTCCACCGCGGCCCGGGCTCCGGCCCAAGACAGGCTGCGCGCCACGACGACCTTTACGGGCCCGTCTCCGGTGGCGCTCGAGATCCCGCCGAAGTCGGTTAACTTCCGGAGGCCACCGTCCCTCGACCACACCCAGGCTTCCACGATGCGGGGGTCCTGTGACGCCGTGAACACCACTGACCGGCCACTACTGGTGACGTCCCTCACCTGGAGGCCGGCCGGCGTGACGAGATCCTCGCCCACCTGCAACCGCCAGCTGCCGCTGTCCGCCACGGCCCACAGCAGTTCGCCCGTCTCGAGCCAGGCCGGGACCCCACCGGGCCAGTCCACCCAATCGGCGTCGCTCGCCTCGACGACCGGTTGCGTCCGCACCATCGCCGCGCCGTCGTCGTCCGAAAAGTCGACGGCCAACACGGCGCAGCCCTTGTGGTCCCGTTGCTCGACCAGGAGCAAAGGCGCCCCCGAACTGCTCCAGTGCACTACGACCAGGTAGGGGTAGCGTTCGCTGTCCCAAGCGACCTGCCGGCGGCGCCCTCCTCCCGGCACGGCTTCCAGGTGCCAGAGGCTGACGCGGGCGTCTGCCGTGCCGGCGGCCGGGTAACGGTGCGCTCGCGGGGGCTGGCCAGGTCGGGAGGGATCTGCCGTCCACCAGGTCTCGACGGGGGCGTTGTCGACGCGGGCGGCCAGCAGTGACCGGCCGTCCGGCGCCCACCAAAAACCTCGGGACCTCGCCATCTCCTCTGCCGCGATGAACTCGGCCGCGCCCCAAGTCACTGTGCCCTCGTCGTCAGGGCCCTCGTCGTGGCCCTCGTCGTCGGCCCTCGTCGTCAGGGCCCTCGTCGTCAGGGCCAACCTCTTCAGCGACGGGGAAGCAGGGCTGGTCACCGCCAGTTGGCACCACGTACAGGCGGGGCCCGGACAAGAAGGCAACGAGATGGCCGGTCGGGTCAGGGCGGGGGTCGACCACGCCTCCCGGAGTGGGTAGCTGGACGGGGCCTGGCGGGCTGACGGGGCCGTCGGGGCGACCGAGACCGACCCACCACAGCCGGCCGTTGAGGGCAAACGCGGCGTGGAGCACGGCGTCGTCGCAGGCGTAGCCGGTTATGCCCCCCGCCAGTTCTCGGCTTCGTTCCCGGCGGGCTCGTTCTTCGTAGGGCAGCTCTTCGTCGCCCCCTTGAAGGATCTGGCGGGCCGCCGCCACCTCCCGCTCGGCCCCGGTGAGCACGTCGTAGACCCAGAGCGAGGTCGCCGGGTCGTCCCCCGCCGGCGAGCGGAGGAAGATGACCCGCTCGCCGTCTGGCGAGACAGTAAAACTGCGAGGCAGCCCGAGCGTGAACCGCCGGGTCCGGGCTTGTTGGCGGGGGAAGGACAACCCGGGGGTCACATCCGTGCCTTCGCTCGTCCCTGTCATACGGGCGGGAGAGTCATACGAGAGGGAGCCGTAGGTTTGGGTTGACGGGAGCAGAGAGGGGCGTCGGGCCGTCCACCCGGAGCCGGTAGCAGGCCGCGGCTCCGATCATGGCGGCGTTGTCGGTGCACATCGCCCGCGACGGGATGAAAGCGGCGTAGCCCCTTTCCTCGCAGACGCGCGCCACTCGTTCCCGCAGGGCCGAGTTGGCCGCCACCCCACCACCTAAACAGATCGCCTTCGCCCCGACCTCGGCCGCTGCCCTTTCCGTCTTGGCTACGAGCACGTCCACCACCGCCTCCTGAAAACTGGCGGCGACATCGCTAAGCGGGGCACCGGGGTTGGCCCGCATGTAGCGGATAACGGAAGTCTTCAGCCCGCTGAAGGAAAAATCGTAACCTCGGTGGGCCAGCCCCCGCGGGAAGGCAATGGCGTGGGGGCCCCCATCTCGAGCAGTTCGTTCAATGGCCGGCCCGCCCGGGTACCCGAGCCCGAGGAAGCGGGCTACCTTGTCGAACGCTTCGCCGGCGGCGTCGTCGACGGTCTGGCCCAGCAACCGGTACGCAACTTGGTCAACGTTGCCATCGACGTTGACGCCCGCGGCGGCCTGCATGCAGATGAGCATGGTATGCCCGCCGGAGACCAGCAACACCACCATCGGCAGGGAGAGAGCCGGGCCCTCGAGAAAAGCCGCGTGAAGATGACCCTCCATGTGGTCCACCCCAACGAACGGCAGGCCCCACGACCACGCGTACGCCTTTGCGGCACTGGCCCCTACGAGCAGCGACCCGACGAGCCCGGGGCCGATGGTGGCGGCGACAGCGGCAAGGTCACCGGGAACCGTCTGGGCCCGCATCATGGCCTCAGCCACGACCGGGCCGATCAGCTCGAGGTGCGCCCGGCTGGCAATTTCCGGCACCACGCCACCGAAATCGGCATGGATGTCGGTCTGGCTACTGACCACCGAAGAAAGGAGACGACGGCCGTCTTCGACCACGGCGGCCGCGGTTTCGTCGCAGGAAGTCTCCAGGGCGAGGACTTTCACTGAAGCTCGTCAACCACCTGCAAACGTGCTTGCACTTCGGGCGAGCGAAGCTCGTAGAGCCACATTATGTAGGCGTCCTCGCCGGTTTCCGGGTAGTAGTTCCGTCGGATCCCCGCCATCACGAAACCGAACTTCCGGTACATGTTCTGGGCGGGGGTGTTGCCCATACGGACTTCGAGCGTCATGGCTTCACATTGGCGCCGGGTGCTCTCGTGGGCCAGCTCCGCCAGCAGGTGCGACCCCAGCCCATGGCGACGGAGCCATGGCGCCACCGCGATATTGGTCACGTGCGCTTCGTCGGCGGCGAACATCAACCCGCCGTACCCGGCCACTTTCCCATCGACCTTGACCACGACGTAGTAGCGGGCGTCACCCTGAGCGAGCTCACTGGTGAACACCCCCAGCGACCACGGCTTGGGATGAGCCCGCCGCTCGATCCGCATGACCGCCGGAAGATGACGCCGGCGCATCGGTTCGAACGCGACCTGACCGCTGTCCACCGGGGGCGTCCCTGTTTTCATGGAGCCAGCTTGGGCGCTTCGGGTGCCAAAGCGGCGGCATGCCCGGTCCTTCCGGAAGCGGGTGGGGCCGGTTCGGCCGGCCCTGAAGGCTGACCCCGGCGTTCATCGGCGTGGCCGCCCACCCGGCCGCCCACCTCCTCCCAGCCGATCCGCACGTCGGCCGACCGCAGGTAGAGAGGCTCGGGGAGGGTGTGCTCACCGCCGCTGCCGCCGTCCACCAAAAGGCGTTGCCTCCCGAGCTGGGCGACGGCTAGGGCTGACGGCCACATTTCGCCCTCGTCGCCCACCTCCGCGCCCGCCGCCACCAGCTGGTCGCGGTAACGCCAGGCGCCGTCCCCAACCGCCAGAACGGGCCCGTCCAGCTGAGCCAGTTCAACAGCGAGCTTTTCCGGTTCGATGACAGCCGGCGAGCGCCGCTCCCATGCCAACGCACCGTCGGTCTCGTAAAGCGCCCAAAAGACCTCCCCTCGCCTGGCGTCGACTACGGTCGCCAGCAGGCCCGTGCGGCGTCGGTACGGGTGAGCCAGCACCTCGAGGCTGTTCACCCCGACGGCCGGGATCTTCCGTGCCAACGCGATCGCTCTCGCCGTGGCCAGCCCCACACGTAGCCCGGTGAAGAGCCCGGCCCGCGGTCGACGGCCACCCCGGAGAGGTCGCCGGCCGACCACCCCGCCCCCCGGCACAACTCGTCGATGGCCGGCATGAGCACCTCGGTATGACGCTGGCGCCCCGTCAACATAAACGAGGCCACCGGACCGCTCTGGTCCCACAAGGCGCACCCGGCGCACGGAGTGGCCGTCTCGATGGCCAGGACCCTCAACGAGCCGGCCCCGCGCTGGTCTCGTCGAGCCCAGCCATGCTCGCGGCCAGCTCAGTCACGCGGTGCCCCCAGCTCGGCCCGGCGGCCCGGAACACCAGACGGCGCCGACCGGTGGCCGCGGCCGCCGGGCTGGCCCCCTCCGCCTGCGATGAATTACCGGAGGCTGAGGGCCCGGGTTCGGTGAGCCCCGAGCCGTTGTCGTAGTCGATGCTCACATGGAGCCAGTCCGGGGTCAGCGCGGGGGCGGCCATCTCGCCCCACTCGATGACAGCCGCCGCGCCGTCCTCCAGCAGTTCGGGCAGGGCCAGGTCGATGACCTCGTGGAGACGTTCCAATCGCCAGACGTCGGCGTGCAAGAGGTCCCACCCGCTCGCCGTCTTGTAGCTATGGACGAGTACGAACGTCGGGCTGGTCACCGGCCCGGTTACCCCCAGCTCGGCGGCCAGGCCCTGGGTCAGGGTCGTCTTCCCGGCGCCCAGCTCACCCCCGAGGAGGATGGTGTCGCCGGGGCGGACAAGGCGGGCTAGTGCCGCGCCGATAAGACGCATTTGGTCAGCAGAGGAGGCGTAGACGATGAGGTTGCCGTCTCGGTGTGGGCCGTCTCGGTCCGGCGCCGTTCCGGGGGACTCGGGGACCGGTCGGGGCAGGGCCGGCCCGGTCTTCGAATTTCTCCCGTTCTCCATCGTTGGCGTCACGGACCTCGGGTTAAGGAGGGGCTCCGTGCCGCGCCCGGCGTGCTCGCCGGCCAGCGCGGCCTGCGGTGCCCCTGCGGCCCCCTTGGGTTCACGACGTCTGTGGGGGCCGCGCTCGAGGGGTGGGCGCGGAGTGAAGGGCCTCCTTGGCCCGCACGAAGTCGGCCCGCATCTGCGCCACCACCTGGCCCCCGCCACGGAGAGCAGCAGATGGGTGGAACGTGGGCACCAGGTACCCGGACCGATAGGGGTACGTGCGGCCGCGCAAACGGCTGATGCCCTCGGTCGTCCCCAGCAACCGTTTCGTAGCAAAGTTACCCAGAGTGACGACTACCTTCGGGTCGATCTGTTCCAGCTGCACCTCTAGATAGGGCCAGCACGCCTCGAGCTCCTCGGGTAGCGGGTCGCGGTTGCCGGGCGGACGGCACTTGATCGTGTTGGCGATGTACACACTGTCCCTGGTTAGACCCATCTCTTCCAGGATGAGGCGGTCAAGCAGCTGCCCCGATCGGCCCACGAAGGGCAGCCCCTGGCGGTCCTCTTGTTCCCCTGGCCCTCGCCCACGAACATCAGGCCGGCGCTCGGACTGCCCGTCCCGAACACGACGTTCGTCCTCGTTGCCGCCAATCGGCAACGTGTACAGGTCGACGCTTCCGCAGCCACCCGGGACAATTCGTCTGCTTTGCCCGGCTCAACTGGACTGGTCGGCCCAACCGGCGGATCCTGGCCCGCGCCCACTGGTCGAGGCTATCTCAGACGTCGGCCAGGGCCACGGCGTCGAGGATCCCGGGGGCGCAAGCGAGCTGGTGGACTACCTCTGGAGACACTGGCTCGTCGAGCGAGATCACCATTATCGCGGTACGCCCGTCTGCGGAGCGTCCGAGGTGCAGGTCGACAATATTTATGCCGGCTTCGGCCAACGCCGAGCTGACCAGGGCGACCATGCCCACACGGTTGTCATTGCGCACGACGAGCAGGTAGCGGGCGAACGGGAGCTCGATCTCATGCTCGTCGAGCAGCACGATCCTCGGCTCGTCGTTGGCGAACAGGGTCGCCCCCACGGCCCGCCCGCCACCCCGGATGCTGACCAGGTTGACGTACTCGTGTGAGGCACTGGCCGTCGTGGTCCTCACTACGAGGCCTCGTTCGACGGCGAGTTGCGGCGCGTTCACATAGGAGACGGGCTCTTCCGTGGTCACGGTGAGGAGCCCCTTTTGAGCGGCCAGCGTGAGGAGCCGGGTGTCGTGGTCCGCTAGCGCGCCCTGGTAACCCACTTCCAGGACCGGCGGCAGTTCGTGGGCGAGAGCGGCGAAGAGGCGACCCAAGCGTTCCGCTAAGGGTACGAACGCCCTCACCACCTCGTCCGATTCAGTCGCAGGCAGGTTGACAGCGAAGGGAACGAGGTCGCCCTCCAGGGCCAGGACTACCTGCTCCGCGATGGCCACGCCGGCTTTGTCCTGCGCTTCCCGCGTGCTGGCACCTAGGTGGGGCGTGACTACGACCTGCTCGAGGTCGAGCAGGGCCGAGGGCCCTGGAGGTTCGTGGGCAAAAACGTCCAGGGCCGCGCCGGCGATCCAGCCGAGCGAGATCGCTTTGGCCAGGGCGGGCTCGTCGACGATCCCACCTCGGGCGGCGTTGACCAGCCGGAGACCGGGCTTGGCGTTGACGAGCAGTTCCTCGCCGATGAGGCCGATTGTCTCGCTCGTCCTCGGTATGTGCACCGTCAAGAAATCGGCCTGGCGGACCAGGTCGTCCAGGGCCACGAGTTCGGCCCCCATGGCCCGCGCCCGCTCCGGCGAGATGTACGGGTCATAGGCCACCAGCCGCATCCCGAAGGCCAGCGCTCGCTGCGCCACCAGCGCACCCACACGGCCCAGGCCGACGATCCCGAGGGTCTTGCCGTGGAGCTCGACACCTTCCCAGCGCGAGCGTTCCCACCGACCTGCCTTAAGGGCCGCGTGGGCCTGGGGGATGTTGCGCGCCTGGGCCAACAGGAGGGCGAGGGTGTGCTCGGCCGCGGAGAGGATGTTCGACTGCGGGGCGTTCACGACGATGACGCCCCGACGTGTGGCGGCCGCGATGTCCACGTTGTCGAGGCCGATACCGGCCCGGCCGACCACCTGTAGATCACGCCCGGCAACCAGCACTTCGTCGCCGACCTTGGTGGCCGAGCGGATAATGAGGGCCGCGGCGCCCGGGACCACCCGGAGCAAGTCGCGCTGCGACAACCCGAGCCGGACGTCGACGTTATGGCCCGCTCCGGCGAGGATGTCGAGCCCGGGCTGGGCAATTTCTTCGGTCACGAGGACTCGGGCCATGGCGCACATGGTCCCACGAACGGGATGGCCGTTCCAGTGCCTAGTCGTCAATTGCAGCTCGACCAACGCCTGGCGCGGTTATCGGGTGCACCGTCGAGCCCTCTCGGGCAAACTGGCCTTATGGTTGAAACTGAGCGACCCGAGATAACGATCCCTGCGGGCCTGCTGCCCAGCGACGGCCGGTTCGGGAGTGGCCCGTCCAAGGTCCGCACGGTTGACCCTCTTGTTGCCGCGGCCAGGGGCCCCTCGGGACAAGCCACCGCCAAGCGCCGGTCAGGTCCCTGGTCGGGAAGCTCCGTTCAGGCCTGGGCGAATTGTTCAGGTTGCCTGAAGGCTATGAGGTGGTGCTCGGGAACGGCGGCTCGACCGCCTTCTGGGACATCGCCACTTTTTGTCTCATCGAACAACGTAGCCAGCACCTCTCTTTTGGCGAGTTCTCGTCGAAGTTCGCCGCTGCCGCCCAGGCAGCACCGTGGCTGTCGGCGCCAGAGGTGATCGAAAGCCCCGTCGGCACCCACCCTTCGGCCGAGGGCCACAGCGGGGTCGACCTGTACGCGCTCACTCACAACGAGACCTCCACCGGGGTGATGATGGAGGTACGCCGGCCCGATGGGTCAGATCCCGACGCCCTCGTCGCCGTCGACGCCACTTCTGGCGCCGCCGGCCTTCGGGTCGAGGCGTCCGAGTTCGATGTCTATTACTTCGCACCTCAGAAGGGCTTCGCCTCGGACGGTGGGTTATGGATTGCCCTGCTCTCGCCGGCCGCAGTGGCCCGGGTCGAACGGGTGAAGGCATCGGGACGGTTCGTGCCCGCGTTCCTTGACCTTTCGATTGCCATCGAAAACAGCCGCCTCGACCAGACGTACAACACGCCTGCCATTGCCACCTTGCTGCTGGCGCTCGACCAGCTCGAATGGATGTTGGCAAACGGAGGACTGGAGTTCTCGGCCGGTAGGTGCGACCGGTCGGCAGAGATCCTCTACGGGTGGGCCGAGTCGACGGGTTACGTGACCCCCTTCGTAGCCAAGCCCGACGAGCGTTCCCACGTAGTGGGCACCATCGACTTCGACGACCAAATCGATGCCGCCCGGGTGGCCAAAGTGTTGCGAGCGAACGGCATCGTAGACACCGAGCCCTACCGGAAGCTGGGCAAGAACCAGCTACGCGTAGCGATGTTCCCGGCTGTCGAGCCTGACGACGTCGCCGCGTTGACGCAGTGCATCGATTACGTGGTCAGCGCACTGTCGTGAGGCCGACGCACCGCGCTGCAAGGTAGCCCGGGCGATGCGCGATCGGCGATGGGCGATGGGCGGCGCCCCGAGCCGGCGTATAAAAGTACTAGTTAACCCCCCCTTGCAAAGCCTCGCAGTTTGCATATTTCGACGCCGCCGCCGGTGGGCGTGTAAAAGTACCGGTTAACTCCCAACTTTAAGGCCTCGCTGTTTGCATATTTCGACGAGAGCACCGAGCTTGTTGGAGTTTTGTCTGCATTTCGGGCAAAAGTGCTAGTAGTGCGGGCGGGCGGCGCCCCAAGCCATCAGGTGTAAATCCGGGGCAGGCGAGGGGAGAGCGCGCAAGTCACTTCGTAGGCGATGGTCCCGAGGCGCCCGGCCCACTCCCACGCGGTTATCTCTTCGTCTCCCTGGCGGCCGATGAAGACCACCTCGTCCCCGGCAGCCACCTTGGCCCGCGGTCCACAGTCGACCAGTACCTGGTCCATGGTTACCGTGCCGGCCAGCGGCAGGCGCCGGCCCCCTACCAGTACCTCGCCCCCTGTTTCGGACAGCCGGCGAGGCACGCCATCGGCGTAGCCAAGAGGGACGGTGGCCACGGTCGACGTCTCGGGCAGGCGGTAACGCAGCCCGTAGGACAGGGACTCGCCGGCCGCCACTTCCTTCACATAGGAGACGCGGGCCTTTAGCGACAGTGCCGGAGCCAAGGCCAGCACGTTGGGTTCGTTCTGCATCGAGGCTGCCGGCGCCAGCCCGTAAACAGCTATTCCCGGCCGGACCATCTGGTACCTGGAGCCCGGGTGGGCCAGGGCGCCGGCCGAGTTGGCGGCGTGGAAGAACGGGGGCTTGATCCCCTCGGCGGCCAGCGCCGCCACGACCTGGTCGAAGATCCCGAGTTGTCCCGTGGTAAAGCGCCCGTCAGGCTCGTCCGCCACGGCGAAATGCGTGAACAGGCCCTCGAGGCACAGTCGGGGGTGGGCCGCCACAGCACGGGCGAGGCCGACCGCCCCCGCCGGGCTGGCGCCCACCCGGTGCATACCGGTGTCGACCTTTATGTGGACGGCGAAAGGCTCCCGACCCTTCCCATTGCGCGAGTCGATCGCCTCGAGCAGCGACGACAGGCCGTGCTCGGTGTAGATGGCCGGCGTCAGGTGGTCATCCACGACAAGTTGCATAGCCTCGCCGGGCGGTTCCGAAAGGACGAGCACGGGGACCTCGATCCCGGCCTCCCGCAGTTGGCGACCCTCCTCGGCCAGGGCCACACCCAGGTGCGTCGCCCCCCCGGCAACGGCAGCGGACGCAACCGGTACGGCGCCATGGCCGTAGCCGTCGGCTTTCACTACCGCGCAGACCGACGCCGGGGCCACTACCCGCCCGATCTGGGCCACGTTGGCGCGGACGGCAGCCAGGTTTACCTCGACCCACGCCGGCCGGAGCCAGCCGGTTACCCGGGCCGAGGTCGCTAATTGCCCGCCGGCCGGCCGTCGAGCAACCCCATTGTGAGCGACATGCCCATTACTGGCGGGCGCAGAAATGCCGGGTACAGACGCGGCGGGGATGACGGTGGGCGGGCTCACCAAGGCCGGTTCATCCATGGAGGGCTTCCGACAGCCACTTCGCCACCAGGTCGGGCAGGTCGCCGGCGACAAGGCCTTCAACGAACCCGCCGCGGGCCGCTTGCCCATGAACGTGTGCGCCCAACGCCGCCGCCTCGAAAGCGGGCACTCCGCGGGCGATAAAGGCGCCGATCACGCCCGACAGGACGTCGCCCGTGCCTGCGGTGGCCAGCCGGGCGTCGCCGGCCACACTCATCAGCACTTTCTCTGGGGAGCGCCTGCGCCAGAGCTGTCGGGAGGGCCAGACGAGCCTTCCGCGCCAGCAACCCCGCTCTCGGTGCCATCGGGCGCGGCCACCACCGTCGTCGAACCCTTGAGCAGCACGATGGCGCCGCTACGGGCGGCGGCGTCGCGAGCGGCGGCGACGTGATCGGCCCCGGGAGGGTGGCCGGCCAACCGGGTCAGCTCGCCCACGTGGGGAGTGATGACGGTGGGGTGCGAACGCCTGGCCACAATCACTCGCAGCGCCTCCAGGGAACCGATGGCGTTGAGCCCGTCTGCGTCGATGACCACGGGTACAGGAGCAGCGGCGACCAGCGCCCCGACCTCACCGCCAGGCAGGCCCGGCTCACCCCCGGACGCAGCCATCGGGCCCAGGCCCGGGCCGACCACGAGCGCCTTGACGCGGGACAGGTCTTCGAGTACTTGGCCGTGCCAACCCGAAGCCGGCACGGGCTGGTGCACCACCTCGCTCGGAGGCAAGATGGTCGGGTCCACGCCGGGCATCGAAAGCTGCACGTAGCCGGCCCCGGCCCGCAGCGCCGCCCGGCTGACGAACCACGGCGCGCCCGTCATCCCGGGCGACCCGGCTACCACCCGCACTGCGGTCTGCCACTTGTGGGTTTCGCGAGGCCGGCGCGGGACCAGGCGCACGACGTCCCGTCCTCTACGACCCAGCACCGTAGCGGCGGCGTCGACCAATTGGCCGAGCCCGATGTCGGCCACCTGGATGTCGCCGGCCAGTGCGGGCCGGTCCCGAGCAACAGGCCCGGTTTGAGGGCGGCAAACGTGACGGTCGCCACCGCCGCCATGGCGCCTCCGCCCGGAGAGCACTTCACCTGTCAAGCCGGAAAGGCCCGAGGGGATGTCGACCGCCAGAACGGGCATCCGGCCCGGGGCGGGAGGAGAGTAGGGCCGCTCCAGGCCTGTCCCGTAGGCGGCGTCGATCACCAGTCCGACGGAGGCAGGGCGGCCCCGCCCGGCAAGTTCGCCGCCTCCAGCACGTTGACCCGGGCACCGTTCCCGGCGAGCAGCTGAGCCGCCAGCCGGCCATCGGCACCGTTGTTCCCCTTGCCGACCACGACGACGACTTCCTTGCCGTAGTCCCACCCAGCAGCCGGGCGGCTTGACGGCCACCGCCGCTCCGGCCCGGCCGACGAGCACGTCCACCGGGTCGGTGGCCCGGCGGTCCACCCCAGCCATCTCTACGGGCGCCAGGACGGGGATCACAGGAAGGTCCCGTTACAGGGCGTCCTACCGTCTACAGGGCGTCCCGGCACGGGGCGTCACGGTACTGGAGGCCACGCTAGTGGGGTCACGCCAGCGCCAACACCACGGCCGCCGCACTGCTCGAAGTATGCGTCAGGGAAACCATCCAGGAGCGCACCTGGCGGTCAGAAGCCAGCCGAGCGGCCCGGCCAGAGAGCACGAGGTCGCGGCGCCCCGCTCGACTGCCGGCGCACCTCGACATCGCCAAAGGCGAACGCACCCAGCCCAACGCCGAGCGCCTTCATCACCGCCTCTTTGGCCGCGAACCGGGCCGCCAGAGACGGGGCCGGGTTGGCGAGGCCGTCAGCGTAAGCGCGCTCGTCCACGGTGAAGAGGCGCTCGGCCATCCTGGGCCGGCGGCTAAAGCCCTGGCCAAGCGGGCTACGTCGACGAGATCGATGCCCATACCGACCAGCGCAGGGCCAATGATCGAAGCGGCCGCGCCGGGGGTCTCCGCCGTGCTAATCAGCTGCTCCGGTAGTGAAGGAGCGAGCCGACCAATGCTGGGCCAGCACGGCCACCGGCTCGGTCAATAGTTCGATCATCGGGACCTGCCCGAGAACAGCGTCGGCGAAACGGGGCTCGCTTTCGGTCACGGCGTCCACCAGGGCCCGGTAGCGGCCCTGGTACGCCTCCAGGACAGCCTTGGCCGAAGCCGGCTCGAGCAGCGTCGAGAACCGCGCGTGAAGCAGGGTCAGGCCCGTGACCTGGCCGTCTTTTACCTCCGGGACCATCACACCGGTCCGGCCGTCCTGAAGGCCTTTGAAAACGGTGACCTCTCTCTTGTCGGCAGCCCGGTGTTTGGTGCCGCTGAGGCGGTTGTCCGTCGCGGTACGAGACGGTATGGAACGGGAAATCCCGCCCTGCTCGACCACGCTGATAGTGGCCGTCTCGAGGCCGGCCGAGCTGGCCTGCCCCGCTGGCGGCATTATCTGGTAGCGGGTGTAGCCGAGGACCTCCTCGACAGCCGCCCCGAGCGCGGCCAGCGCCCGCAGCGCACGGTAGCCGAGCGCCTCAACGGCCGCCCCGGCCCGCAGCGTCTCGGCCACCAAGCTCGGCGCTCAGGAGCTCCTCCTCGCTCCGCGAGATGCCGACGGTAACGGTCTTGGCCTGGTGCTTTATGGCGTCGATGGGCCGCGTCAGCTCGTCGATAGCGGCGCCAAGCGCAATGATCAGGTCACCCGCGATGGCGCTCGGCATGCCTACCTTGCCCATCTCCGCTTCGTAGCTGTCGACGGGTTGAGCGCCGGTGGCGTACCGCAACAGAGACGTCACCGCGCTGCCGTCGAAGCGTTGAGATGCCCGTCGTAGGCGCCCGCGCGGAGACCGACCACGGCGGGGGCCATCACGCTCTGGAGAGCAGGTGCCAGTTCGTCGAGCACGTGTTCGGCGCCAGCCTCCGGGGCGCCTCCCTCCCGCGGGCCTGTGTCCCGCATGCCCGCCTCCAGCAATGCCCGCGCCTCCCGGAACGGACGGGCCTGGGCGTCAATGGCCAGGGCGGCCTCGTAACCGAACAAATGGCCCGTCATCGCGGCCAGCACAAAAGCTAGCTCAGGGTGGCACCGCGGCACGCTGAGGACGTCGACGCCGGCGTTGAACAGTTCCTCGGTGCCTTCGGCCGCCACTACGACCGGAGCAGCCTTGTGCGCCCGAAATATGTCTATTTCCTTGGCGATATCCCGGGCATTGGGGCCCGTCACGCTGGGAGCGCAAACGATGACCATTGGTTCGGCGGAGAGGTCGATGTGCTTTTTGTCCTCGATCGAGTCCAGCGCTATGGCCTTGTAACACAGTTCGGAAAGCTTGATCCTCACTTCGGCCGCGGCGACGTGGTCCGGGCCGCTCCCCACCACGGCCCACGAACGGCGAGGGGGGGCCACGACCGATGCCACTCTGGCAATCTCGGGCCGGTTGGCCAGCACCTTTTCCATCAGTACGGGCAATTCGCGCAAGGCGCTCAGGATCTCGTCGGCCCTGGTGTCACTGGCGGCGCCGGCCGCGGAGGCAAGGCCAAGGGCCAACAAGTGCCCGGCCGAGACCTGCGAGTAGAACGCCTTGGTCGATGCCACGCTCATCTCCACGTCTCGCCCGTCGGAGGTGTACAGCACGCCGTGGGCCTTTTGGACGAGGTCGCTGTTGCGCCGGTTGACTATGGCCACGACGTGGGCGCCCCGGGCCCGCAGCAGGTCGACCGTGCGGTTGGTGTCCGTCGTGGTCCCCGACTGGCTGATGGCCACCACCAACGTCCCCGACATGTCGTCCGGCAACCCGGCCCCCGTCGGGCCCCAACCCGAGACTTCAGTTGCCGGCATCGCCGTCACGTGACGCTCGGCAACGCTCTGGTTATGGCCGCAGCCATCGCCTGCCCGGCCACCGCCGCGGTCCCCTGGCCGATAACGATGATGCTGTGGACCCGGCCGGACGAGAGAGCCTCGCGGAGCAGACGCGGGTATGACGTCTTCCCCCAAGCGGGCGAACAGGAGGCCATTTTCCCCAGTGACGAATTTCCCGCGCAGGGTTTTGCGCACCGACGTGGGCGACTCAGAGATTTCTTTCAAAAGAAAATGCCTGAAGCCGTGGCGGTCCACGTCCCGCGTCGTTATTTCGGCCTTCATGACCTCGGCCGGCGATATGGGCAGCGCGGCCCCGTCGTAGCGCCAGCGCGACATCCCCTCGAGGGTGCCGGCCCCTGCGCTCGAACAGGTGATGACTTGGCCGCCCTTTTCGCCGTCCATGCGGAGATAACGGGACGTCTCCTCGACGAGGCCGTATGGCTCGCTGGCGACGACAAAAGCGTCCTCTGCCAAGCCGATGTTGAGGCTCTGGCCGCTGCCGCGGAGGGCAAGGTACAGCTCGCCAGGTGCGCGGGCTGAGTTGGCGGCGATGCCGACGGAGCCGTCGAACCGGCCGACCGCCTGGCGGAACGCCTCGGTACGGGGCCGCCGGCGCCCAAGTAGCGGGAGAAGAGGGTAGGCACGAGCTTGGCGTCGGTCGTCACCTCGCTCGGCACGACGACCCGTTCATTGACACGATCAATTGGGCGTAATTGTCGACGTCGCCGTTCAATGCGCCGATGACGTAGGGGCATTGCACTGCCGCGCCATCGTCCGCAATGCCTCGTCCGAATTGAGGGGATGGGCGTTCGGCTCCGAAATGAGCCCGACGCTGGCCCAACGGGTGTGCGCGAGTACAGTCGCCCGCACGTCCGGGGACGCCAGCGCCATGGCCAGCAGCGGGTCACCGGACAACGCCTGACGCAGGGCGGCGACGTTGTCACCGAGCTCGCCGATCTCCGCCGCGGCCTTGTAGACGAGCGACAGGCACCCTTCTGCGGCCCGGACCGCCAGTGAAGTGAAGAGGGCATCAGCGGTCCTCGTGCCCAACAGAGCCTTGGTTTGCTCCGTCGTCAGGTCGAGGCCGTGGCCAGACAGCATGAGGTGGAGACCAGCTGAGTCCCGGCCCCGGACTTCGAGGCGGTCGAGGGACCGAAGGGCCACGTGGACGGCCCAGAGCACGCCGAGGGCGGCCGGGGAAGGAGCCGCCGCCCCGTCCCGCCCGAGGCTGCCGACCTGGAGAGCGCTGGCCAGAGCGGAGACGCTCCGTGCCGCCTCGAGGCGGTCCCGGCCCAGAGCCCAAATAACGTCGCGGAACTTCACCAGACTGGCGTTGAGCTCCTCGAGCGCGGCTGTCCCCACCTTGAAGTGGCCGGTGTCGAGGGCGGCCTCCAGGCCGGCCGCCAGCGCTTCCATCTGGGTCGTCCCCCGTTCGAGCGCGTCAACTGCCGAGGGGTGGCCGAGCAGGCACGTGAGCCCCGGTACGCCCCTGAGCGCCGTATCGAGGGAGCTCAAAAGGGCAGTGGCGGCGGCCAGGGCGCTCAGCTCGGCGCGGCCTTCCGTCGCGTTGGCAGTGGCTCCGTCCGCCGGCCGGCCCGGAGCGCCCCGCAGGCGGCCCCCCAACGGCGTGAGTTCCTGGAGGGCGAGAGCAAAAGTGGAGCCAACCTCCCCGGGGTCGGGAGGTGGCCGGAGAGAGGGCCGCGCCACCACAGCGACGATGCCGCACATGTAGGAAAGGGTAGCGGCGCTGAAACCGCCCTAGAGGGGAGCCCTACCCAACGTGGCCACCAGGGCACCCACGATCCGGTCGACGGCCGCCACTGCCTGCCCCTCGGTGGGGGCTTCGACCATCACCCGGACGAGGGGTTCGGTCCCGCTCGGGCGCAGCAGCACCCGGCCCCGGTCACCCAACGCCTGTTCCAGCTGGCGCACTTCTTCCCAGACCGCTTGAGCGCCGGCCAGGCCGTCCAGGTCGGCCACCGCCACATTACGCAGCACTTGTGGGCAACGCTGCAGCACCGAACTGGCCAGTTCACCCAGCCGGGCGCCGCGTCGGGCCAGCAGATCGGCGAGCATGAGCCCCGAGAGGACGCCGTCACCGGTGGTAGCCAGTGAGCGAAAAATGATGTGGCCCGACTGCTCGCCGCCGAGAGACCAACTATGGGCGTCCAGAGCCTCCAGCACGTAGCGGTCCCCGACGCCGACGGTGTGGACCTTTACGCCGGCCGTCGCCATCGCCTGATGGAAGCCCAGATTGGTCATGACCGTCACCACGACGGTCTCCCCGGCCAGCTGCTTTCGCTCGGACAGGTCGGTGGCGAACAGGGCTACGAGCCGGTCGCCGTCGATGATGTTGCCCCCGGCGTCGACCGCAATGACCCGGTCGGCGTCCCCATCAAAGGCCAGGCCCAGGTCCGCTCCGTCTCGGACCACCGCCTGAGCAAGCCGGCGAGGGTCGGTGGACCCACAGTTTTCGTTGATGTTCGTCCCGTCGGGCTCGGTAGCCAAGACAGAGACGAGTTGTGCGCCGGCCGCCTCGAACACCGCCGGCCCGCTTTGGAACGCGGCACCATTCGCGCAATCGAGCGCCACCCGCAGACCCCCGAGGCGGCGCCCTTCGAGGCAGGACACCACGTACTGCTCATAGCGGCCGAGGGCGACGGGGTCGGGAGCGATCTGCCCTATGGCGGCCCGGGTCGGCGCCCAAGGGCGCTCCGCGTGGGCGGACAAGGCGGCGAGCTCGGCTTCGAGCGCCTCCTCGGTCTCTTCCGGGAGCTTCGTGCCCCCGGCGGCGAAAAACTTAACGCCGTTGTCCCAAAACGGGTTGTGCGACGCCGAGATGACGGCCGCCGGCGCCTTTTGCTCGGCCGAGAGGAACGCCACTGCCGGGGTGGCGATGACGCCGGCGTCTACAACGTCGATGCCCTCGCCCGCCAACCCGGCCGAAAGGGCGGCCTGTAGCAACGAGCTCGAGAGGCGGGTGTCCCGCCCGACTATGAAGCGTCGCCTGGAGCCGGCCCGACGGCGAGCCCAGTCGGTCGCGCTCGGCGCGTCGGCCGGTCCAACCAGCACCCGACCGGCGGCCCGCCCGAGGGCCAGAACATACTCAGGGGTCAGCTCCGCGTTGGCCAGTCCCCTGACGCCGTCAGTGCCGAAACGCAGCATCTACCCTTTTGTCTTTTCCGATACTTGCTCTTGTGCGACATGACGCTGGCCAGGGGTCAGGGACGCCGCCCCGGCCCCCGAGCCTGCTCTTATCGCTTGGAGTACTGCGGTGCCTTCCGAGCCTTCTTCAGCCCGTACTTCTTCTGCTCCTTCTCCCTCGGGTCCCGGGTGAGGAACCCGGCCCGCTTCAGCGTGGCCCGCAGTTCGGGCTCCAGCTCTGACAGGGAGCGAGCGATACCGAGGCGGAGGGCACCGGCCTGGCCCGAGATACCGCCGCCGTCCAGGGTGGCGTCGATGTTGTAGACCTCTGCCTTCTCGACCAGGCGCAGGGGCTCGGTCAGTATCATCCGGTGGGTGGCAGAGGGAAAGTAGTCATCGACGGCTCGACCGTTAACGACGATCGTCCCGTCACCAGGGCGCAGGCGGACGCGCGCGATGGCGGCTTTGCGCCTACCTGTGGTCTGGGTCAGGGGTCTGGGCACTGCGGAGTTCTCCTTCTCCTCTCGGCGGTTACTGGTCTACTCGTCAGGCGTGGCTAGTCGGGTGGCGGTTCGGAGGCCGGGACCTATGCACTGGTCCAGTTTGGCTTGTCGATCAGGCGACCCGGTGGGCCGAGTGGTCGAGGGCCAGGGGCGCGGGCCGCTGCGCTGCGTGAGGGTGCTCCGGGCCGGCGTAGACCTTGAGCTTGCGCAACATCTGGCGGCCGAGGGGGCCTTTGGGCAGCATGCCCCTCACGCTCAGGCGGACCACCTCTTCTGGCCGTTTGGCCAGCATCTCGGCATACGACCGGGACCTGATACCTCCCGGGTACCCGGAGTAGCGGTAGTGGAACTTCTTCTCGCCCTTCCCAGCCGAGAGCACGACCTTGGCCGCATTGACGACGACCACGTAGTCGCCGGTGTCGAGGTGCGGGGCGAACGTAGCCTTGTGCTTGCCTCGCAGTACCCGCGCCACCTCGGACGCCAAGCGGCCCAGGACGGCGCCAGAGGCGTCGACTTCGTGCCAGTCATGGCGGATCTCAGAAGCTTTGGGGGAGTAGGTACGCACGGCCGGACCAGTATAGACGGCCGCCTCGGCAATGACCAGCCAGGATGCCGGGACGACGCCCTCTTGGCAGCTAGGGGCACCCTTCAGGCGTGGGTTTGTTTGGCGGGCCACGGCCGACTTAATGTGGGTCCTAGTGCACGGCTCGCTTCTCGCTCTCGTGGTCCATTGGGGATCCCCCAATGGCGTTACCGAGCAGTCGAACCAGGTCTACCAACTGTGGAACCTCGTCTATTGGATAGGTATCCCGCTCGGCGCCATCGTCATCGGCCTGATCGTCTGGTGCGCGGTCCGCTACCGGGAACGGCCGGGGGAAGAGCGCATACCGCGCCAGATCCAGTACCACATCCCGCTGGAGTGGTTCTACACGATCGTGCCGGTCATCTTGGTGAGCATCCTGTTCTTCTACACGTACAAAGCTGAAGACAAAGAAGACAACATCGCCCCCAACCCGGCGTTGGTGGTGAGAGTGGACGCCTTCCAGTGGGGCTGGCGGTTCACGTACCCGAACGGCTACCAGGTGCTCGGGAGCGTCTCGGCCGAGCCCAGCATCAACTCCACCGACCTACCGATCCTCACTCTGCCGGCCGGCGAGACGGTCCAGATCAACCTCTTCTCTGACGACGTGAACCACTCGTTTTACGTGCCGGCGTTCCTGTTCAAGCGAGACGCCATCCAGGGCATCAACAACTCGTTCGACCTCAACATCGACAACAGTGTGGCGGGGCAACGGTTCATCGGTGAATGCACGCAGTTCTGCGGCACTTACCACCCCTTTATGCGGTTCTGGGTCGAGGTAATGGCGAAGGACAACTTCAACACGTGGCTGGCCACTCATCACGGCCTGAGCACGCAACTTTCAGCGGGGTAGCAACAGAATGACGCTTCTCGAGGAACGGCCCCAACAGTACGAAGCGCCCGAGCGGCGGCTGACGGAAATCGTCCCGGCGCCGAAGTTCAAGGGCTTTCTTGCGTACCTGACGAGCACCGATCATAAGCAGATCGGCATCAACTACATGGTGACGAGCTTCACCATGTTCTTGATCGCAGGCGCGATGGCGATCCTCATGCGAGTGCAGCTGTCCGTGCCCAATAACAACTTCGTGAGCCTCGAGACGTTCAACGAGCTGTTCACCATCCACGGCACGATCATGCTGTTCCTGTTCCTGGGGCCGTTCGCGTTCGGGACCGCCAACTACCTGGTGCCGATACAGATCGGCGCCCCGGACATGGCTTTCCCGCGTTTCAACGCCTTTTCCTACTGGCTCTTCCTCGGCGGGTGCGTGACGCTGCTGTCAAGCTTCCTGTGCTCGTCGGGCGCGGCCCAGTGGGGCTGGTTCGCGTACGCCCCGCTGACCGAGTCGATCCACTCCCCGGCCCCGGCGGCGACCTCTGGATCGTCGGCGTGGCTCTAGCCGCCTTTTCCAGCATGTTCACCGGTATCAACCTGATCACCACTGTCTTCTGCTTGCGGGCGCCAGGGATGGTCATGTTCCGTATGCCCATATTCACCTGGAACCAGCTCGTCACCGCTTTCTTGGTGCTGCTTGCCTTCCCGGTGCTCACCGCCGACCTGGTCATGCTGTGGGCCGACCGCCATATGGGGACGAACTTCTTCAACCCCGCCCGAGGCGGCCAGCCGATCCTGTGGCAAGACCTGTTCTGGTTCTTCGGGCACCCCGAGGTCTACATCCTGGCCTTGCCTTTCTTCGGCATGGCCACGGAAATAATTTCGACCTTCTCCCGCAAGCCCGTGTTCGGTTACAAGGGCATGGTCTTTGCCACGCTGTCCATCGGCGGGCTGTCGATGGGCGTGTGGGCACACCACATGTACACGACCGGCGCCGTGCTACTGCCCTTCTTCACCATCATGACGCTGCTCATATCGGTACCCACCGGCATCAAGTTCTTCAACTGGATAGGCACCATGTTCCGGGGCTCGGTCAGGCTCGACTCGCCGATGCTTTTTTGCCTCGGGTTCCTGGTCTGCTTCCTGCTAGGCGGCTTTACCGGGATCATGCTCGCCCTGCCGCCACTCGACTTCCAGGTGCACGACACCTATTTCGTGGTCGCCCACTTCCATTACGTGCTTTTCGGGGGCTCGGTCTTCGCCGCTTTTGGCGCCATCCATTACTGGTTCCCCAAGTTCACCGGTAAGAAGCTCGACGAACGCCTGGCCAAGGTCACGTTCGTGATCATGTTCATCGGGTTCAACCTCTGCTTCTTCCCCCAGCACGACCTGGGTTTGCGGGGCATGCAGCGGCGCATCGCCGTCTACCCCTCGAGTGCGGGGTGGAGCTTCCTCAACATGCTCTCGTCCATCGGCGCGTTCATCCTGGCGTTTTCCATGATCCCCTTCCTCATCAACGTGTGGGAGACCCTGAGGAAAGGTAAGCGGGTCGGCCCAACCCCTGGGACGGCATGACCCTCGAATGGGTCACAGAGTCCCCGCCGATAGCGCACAACTTCGAGTTCATTCCTCCCATCCGCTCAGAGCGGCCGGTCTGGGACCTCAACCACCCCGACCACCCCACGGTGCCCCACGGCCGGCACGCTCGTGAGATGGCCGAGGCTCGCCGCGAGGCGGCCATGGCGACAATCGGCTCGGGCGAGCAGGGAACCCCTTCTGCTCGCGGAGCGCCGACTGACGGCGACGGTCACATCGATGGCCACACCAACGGGGACGGCGGTGGCAATGGCCACGCGGGCGGCGGCAACGGAAGTAATACCCCCGGGGACGGGGGGTCGTAAATGACGAAGCCTGCGCAAATGAGGAGAGCCAAATGAGGGGTGAGTGGATCCTGGCCCTCTCTGTTGCCGTGTTCCTCGCCATTGTCGGGGTGATCTATTGGGTCTGGAGCGGCGAAGTGTCCGGGACGGTAATGCTGTTCTTCGGCTGCTTCGCCTACGGCCTGATGTTCTCCTTCATGCTTCTGGTATTCCTCAGGCGGAAACGTATCCCCCGGCCCGAGGACAAAGGGGATGGGACGATGGCAGAAGGCGCAGGTGAGATCGCCTTCTTTCCGAGCAACAGCATATGGCCGATAGCGATGGGGCTCGGGGCCATAAGCCTGGCGCTGGGGCTGGCCTTCGGTAAGTGGTTCTGGATCATCGGCGCCATCTTGCTGTTCGGCGCGCTCATCGGGTTCACCGTCGAAGCCGAGTCACGTTAGCCTGCCCTCCAGGGCGAGGGGGCAGTCACCGTCGCGCCGGGCGACACCCGTCGGTAGAGCGAGGGGCCGCTCCCGTCCTGCCGGGCGGTGCTGGGCGGCGTTACTCGGCCGCTTCGGCGATGGCCTCAGCTAAGGACGGGTGGACCAGGCAGCTCTCGACCACGTCCGCCACTTTCAAGCGGGCCGTGACGGCTAGGGCCACGACCGAGATCAGCTCAGACGCCTGAGCGCCGACGACGCAGCCGCCCAGGACCACTCCGGTGGCCGGGTCCGAAATGATCTTCACGAACCCGCGTGGGTCGTCGTTTATCAGTGCCCGAGCGGAGCTGCCGAAGGGCACCTTGGTAACCCGGATCTTGCGGCCGATGGCGAACGCCTCCGCCTCGGCCAGCCCGACGTCGGCGATCTCCGGGTCGGTGAACACGGCCGACGCCGCCTTGTCGTAGTCGATGTGACGGTGTTCACGCGTGTGCAGGCCCATTATGTGCTCAGCGACCTTGCGTCCTTGCATGGCGGCGACAGAGGAAAGGGGCAACTTCCCCGACACATCGCCGATGGCGTAGACGAAGGGGAGGTTCGTCTGGCAATGCTGGTTCACAGGGACGTAGCCCCATTTGTCGACTTTCACCCCCGCTCGCTCGAGGCCGAGGTGCTCGGAGTTGGGGACGGAGCCCACGGCGAGCAAGACATGGCTCCCCCGCGCCACCCGGCCGTCGTCGCAATTGACGACGACACCGTCGCCAAGCTGTTCCAGGGTTACTGCACGTGCCCCCTTGAAGAGCTGGACTCCCCGGCGCAACAACTCGTCCTCGAGGGCGGCGGCCACCTCGGCGTCCTTGTGCGGCAGTACGTGCTGGCGGCTCACTATCAGGGTCACCTTGGACCCAAGCGAACTGAACATGTGCACGAACTCGACGCCCGTGACTCCCGAACCAACCACCACAAGGTGCTCGGGGAGCTCGGGGGGCGGGTAGGCCTGCCGGGTCGTGAGGACCCGGATCCCGTCGGGGTCGGCCCAGTCGGGCACCCGGGGGCGGCTTCCAGTAGCTATGACGATGGCGTCGGCGCTCAGCTCTTCTTCGGGGTTATCGGGGACGCTTACGGCGACGGCTTTAGGGCCGAGCAGACGTGCCTCACCCCGGATGACCCTCACTCCCTGGGAAGCGAGCAGCTCCTCGACGGACCGCTGCAGATGTGAGGTGACCTCCTTTATCCGGCCACGGAGAGCTTCGTAGTCCACGTAGCTGGGCGAGGCTGCAGGCGAAAACCCGAGCCCGCTCATCCGCCGGGAAAAGCTCAGCGCCCCCGCCGTAGCGATCATCGCTTTGGACGGGATGCAGTCCCAAAGGTGCGCCGCGCCGCCCACGACGTCGCGCTCGACCAGGGTTACGTGCGCGCCCAGGCTGGCCGCCCGGCTGGCAGTCTGGTTACCGGCTGGGCCTCCTCCGATGACGATTACTTGGGTCATGGCACTTGGGTCATGGCATCTGGGTCAGGGCACGCCGGTCAGGCAAGCCAACCCCGCACCCGTCTCGTCCTGAGTTCCCGAGCAGAGGTAATCGGGCCGTTCAACCGTCGGACGGGGTCGCTGGCTCCGGCTCGGGCTGCCCCACCGCTGGCTGTGCCGGCTGGCCCGGGACCGGCGGCTGACCGGTAGCCGTCTGGTCGTTGACGCCGGGAGCACCCACGGGTGCACCGGTACCGAGCTGGCCCGAGCCAACCGATTGGCCCTGGCCGGCGAGCGCCTGGTTGGCGCCAGGGCCGAGCTGCGCGGCGCCCCCTTGGCCTCCTGGGGGCAAGCCCATCTGGTTACGCATCTCGGCCAGCCGGATTTGGGCTTCGCTATTGACACTTGCCTGCTCGATTTCCAGCATTCGGGCCTCGACGCCCTGGTTCGACAACTCGGCCGTCCCCAGCGCCTTGGCGTATTGTGCCTCGATCTTGGTCCGGACCTCGTCGAAGGTCGGTACGTCCTGGCCGACGGTCTGCGACAGGGTGGCCATCGCCGTGTTCAGCTGCTCTTGCATCCGGGCCTGGTCGAGTTGCGAGAGGAGCTTCTGGCGCTCGCTCAGCTTCTGCTGGAGGAGGTTGGCGTTCTGCTGGACGGCCGCTTTGGCTTGCTGGGCAGCCTGAGTCGACTGCAGCGACATGGTCTTCAAGTCGTCGACCCGCTTCTCGGACATGATCAGCCGGTTCGCGAACGCTTCAGCGGTTTGGTTGTACTCGGCCGCCTTGGCTGTGTCGCCCCGGCGAGCCGCGTCGTCGGCCATCGAGAGCGCCTGTCTGGTCGAAGAACTGATCTTCTCCAGCTCCTGCATCGACCGGTTGAGCTGGAGCTCGGTCTGCTTCTGGTTGGCGATCACGCTGGCCGCTTGCTCGACAAGCCGCCGGTGCTGCTCCTGGGCCTCGGCCATGGCCTGCTCCAGCTGGACCTTGGGGTCGGCGCTCTCCTCGAACCGGCCCGAGAGCTTGGCCACCAGGTAGTTCCACCTGCGTTTTATGACTTTCCACATGCCACGCATGCTAGGACCGGCGAGGCCATCGGAGTATGCCGGCTGCGATTTGTTCGAGGCTGGGATTTGTTCGACGCTGGGATTTGTTCGACGCTGGGATTTGTTCGACGCTGGATTTGTTCGACGCTGGATTTGTTCGAGGCTGGAGATGTTGTCCGAAGGGGAAATGCTGGAGGCCGCGGTCGGGGGGGACCAGGCGGAGCCGAGCTAGGCGCCCGCGTCCCGTCCGGAGCCCGGGGGAGCGGTAGCCATTACCCCCCGGGCCTCGTCCAGTGCTTTGGTGAGCGACTCCAGCTCCGAGGAAAGCGATGACAGGTCGTCCCCCGCCGCTCCCGCCCCCGCCACCAGCTGGCCCGCAGACGCCACCACGCCCTCCAGCTGGGCACTCAGCTCTGACAGGCGGGAGGAGAGCTGGGCGCTCACCAACCCCGTCCGGCGCAGGGAGCGCAGCTCAGAAGCCAGAGCAGATTCACGGCTCTCGAGCTCGGCCCGGCTCGCATCGGGTGCCCTCGACAGGCCGGCGTGGACCTGGTCCAGTTCCCGCGCCACCTGTTCAGCCCGACCGGGCGGCCCGGCGAGAGAAGCGCCGCTGCGAGCCAGCACCCAGCCTTCTTCGACGGCGTTGTCAACTTTGCCCACCGATCCGGTCAGATAATCAGCCACCGTGCCTGGCGGGCAGTCGCCAGCCAGCTGGTGGTAGCGCTTGCGGGCATCAAGGGCGCGTGCCGTGTACCCCCTCCAGGGCTCCGGAACGGACCACGGGTCTATGCGCGCCATCCGGCGCTCCGCCCGTTTGTGCAGCGCCGACCGCCTCCGGACCGCGGCCCAACCTAAGCGGGCGCCGTAACCGGCGGCGCCGAGCACCACCGCGACAGCGACACCCAGGTGGGCCGCCACCCCGATGGCCACGCCGGCGCCGGCCAGCACGATGGCAGTTGGAGATGCCGCCGCCCGGGCGACGCTCGGCAACCGGCTACTGTCGGGCGGCTTCTCGAGCACGGGTAAAGGGTAATGCTGCTACAGCGTTACGGCGCCCTCAGGAGCGGGAGGCAACCCCCCGCCAGAGTTCCGGGGATGACTTGAGGGTTGGGCCGACCGTTCCTTCGTGCAGTCTCTTAGGCGAGGTACGCACCGTCCAAGCCAACGCGTGGGGCCCCTGTGCGCACAACTGACGCGCTCGGGGCGACGAGGCAGGCCCGCCACGGGGGCGGTCGGCTGCCGGTCAGGACCGCCCGGGTCGCTCTGGCCGGACGGTGGCTGGGCCGGTCTTCTCGGCCCGGACGTGGCTGGCGATGGTCTACATGACGACCGGGCTGCCACTCGGCCTCATCAGCTTCGCCCTCAGGTGGGTCGCGCTCGTCTTTCTCCAGCAATCGTCAGGTGCCCTCGTCCTCGGCACCGCTCGGCGGACATAACTGGCAGTGGCCTTTCGGCGGCGAGTGTGCGGGCCAACGACGGCTCCGGCGACGTCGAGGTCGTGCCCTCGTCATAGGACCGCCGCGGCCCGGCTCGGGCCAGCCTCATGAAGCCGGGTGCCAGAATGGCCCGATGCGCGTCTACGTCCTCGGGACGAGAGGTTCGACGCCAGCGCCGGGGGCTGAGTTCGTCCGATATGGCGGGCATACTTCTTGCCTGGCATTGGCCCACGGAGACCAGGCGCCAAGCCTCATAATCGACGCCGGCACGGGCATCAGGCAGGCCAGCGCTTTTATGAAAGGCGGCCCTTTTCGCGGCGCCATTATCCTCGGCCACCTTCATTGGGACCATACCCAGGGATTGCCGTTTTTCTCTGCCGGGGACATGCCCGGTTCGGACGTCACCGTCTACGTCCCCGCCCAAACGGGCCCGGCCGGCGAACCGGACGTCGAAGCCGTTTTTGCTCGATTCATGTCGCCGCCCCATTTCCCGGTAACGCCAACCGGGCTACGGGGTAAGTGGCAATACGTCGGGCTCGAGCCCGGAGAGCACGACCTGGAGGGTTTTACAGTCCTGGCGCTCGAGATCCCTCACAAAGATGGCCGCGCGTTTGGGTACCGCGTGTCAAATGGCGAGGCGTCGGTGGCCCACCTCTCGGACCACTACCCGCTCAGCCTGGGGCACGGTCCCGACGGCCTCGGCGAGTACCACGAGGCGGCTTTGAGCCTGGCCGCGGGTTGCGACGTTTTGTTCCACGACTCCCAGTACACCGACGAGGAGCTACCGGCCCGGGCGCATTTCGGGCACTCCTCCTCCGGTTACGGCGTCGGGCTGGCGGAAAGGGCGGGGGCCAAACGGCTCGCCTTGTTCCACTTCGACCCCCAACGCACGGATGACGAGGTCCAAGCCATGGTGGCTCGTCACCGAGGCGCATCGGTCCGGGTGGACGCGGCCGTGCAGGGCGATGTGATCGACCTCCCGGGCGGATAGTCGTTGCCACTATTTGCGGGCTATAGCAAATGGGTGCGACAGAGTGAACGGCGTCGGCTGTACGCTCGGCACGTGCCCCTCCGGACCGTGCTGGCCGAGGACAATTATCTCGTGCGCTCAGCCTCTTCGGCCCAGTCTTTTAACGCCGACCGCGCCGCCCAATAGCCGCACATCCCGTGCACCCCGCCTCCGGGAGGGGACGACGCTGAACAGAGGTATACGCCCGGGACACCAGTGGCGTAATTGTCCCAGCGCACAGTCGGTCGGAAAATCGTTTGGCGGAATGTCGCCATCCCGCCGCTTATGTCGCCGCCGACGTAATTGGGGTTGGTATTTACTGTCTCCGCCGCCGTTTTGGTGGCCCGAGCCAGGACCAACTGGCGGAAACCCGGGGCAAAACGTTCTATTTGCGCTTCTATTCGCTCTGTCATGTCGACCCGTGAGCCAGCGGGCACATGGCAGTAAGCCCAGAGCGTGTGGCTCCCGGGCGGAGCCCGTGTCCCATCTACGACCCCCGGTTGGGCGACGATGCAGAAGGGGTGGTCCGGGTGGCGACCCGCCGCGACCTCGGCCTCAGCCGCCGCGACTTGTTCGAAACTCCCGCCCACGTGGACGGTCCCGGCCTGCCGGCAGGCTGGCGCTTCCCATGGGACGGGCCCGGAAAGCGCCCAATCGACCTTGCACACGCCCGCTCCGTACCGGTACCGGGTGAGGGCGCGGCGATACGCGGGTGCCGCTTTTTCACCCAGAAGCCCAGCCAGCTGGCGGGGAGATACGTCCATTAAGGCCACCCTCGGCGCCCCCAATTCGTCAAGGCTCGTGACCCACCGACCCGTACGGAACTCCGCCCCCGTCGAGACGAGTTCCGCCGTAAGCGCGTCGACGAGACGGGCGCTGCCGCCCTCGACCACCGGCCAGCCGTAAGTGTGCCCCAGGGCTACGAACAACAAGGCGTAAGAACCGGTGAGCGGTTGGTCCAGCGTGAGCAGGGAGTGGGCGGCGGCACCGGCTAAGAGCGCCCTCGCCTCTTCGGTTTTGAACAACCGCGCCAACCAGGACACTGGCATTACGCCCGGAAGGGCGAGGCGCGCCGTCGTTACCGGGTGCGCAGGGAGGTAACGCAGGGGCCCCAAAATGGTCGGGACCACATCGCCAATCCCGGGCACGAGGGGCCCGAACAACTGGCGGTACGCTTTGGCGTCCGCCCCCAGGCGACCGGCTGTGTCCTCAACGGGACCACCAACGGCGGCGGCCCGCCCCCCGTCCAGAGGGTGGGCAAAAGCGACGGGCGGACTGAGCATCTTGACGCCTCGCGTGGCCAGATCGACTGACCCGAAGAAGGGCGACGCGAGTACCAGCGGGTGCACGGCCGAGCAAACATCGTGAAGGAAGCCAGGAAGCGTGAGCTCGGCGGTCTGGCACCCGCCGCCCAGCGCCGCCGCCCCCTCGTAGACGACTACCCGATGGCCGGCCCGGGCCAGGGTGAGCGCGCCCGCCAAACCGTTTGGGCCCGAGCCCACTACCACCGCATCGACATCGCTCACGTGTGGCACGGTAATTGGTGGGGAAGACGAGCGTAGGAGATCCACTTAACCGGCCAACACCACGTCGCGTGAGCGTGCCGACCAGGTATTCCCGAGGGCGCCGGCTGGAGGACTTTTTCTGCCCGTGATATCGATGCGGTGCCGTCACCGAGGTCCCGGTCCTCGAGATGATGCTGATCGTCGCCCGCGCTCTGGCGGTGGCCGGTTGTAGCCTTCTTCACTGTCTCGGCCGAAAACCAGTCTTGATGGGGGTCAAAATGACATCAATAATCCACGAGGTTGACCCTATAAAGGTCGGTCTCGACCCACGGCGGCTGCAAAGGATCGGCGCCCATTTCCGGCCCTACGTGGACGACGGGCGGCTCGCCGGTTGGCTCGTCCTCGTGAGCCGTGCTGGCGAGGTCGCCTATTGCGAGACGTACGGGACACGCAACGCTACAGGTGCTCCGGTCGAAGTCGACACTCTCTTCCGTATCTATTCGATGACCAAGCCGGTCACCGCCGTTGCCGCGATGATGTGCTTCGAAGAGGGGCTCTTTCAACTGAACGACCCGGTGAGCCAGTTCATACCTTCTTTTGCTGACGTGCGGGTCTGGAAAGGAGGCTCCTCGGGAGCGCCAGAAACTCGGCCTGCGAACAGGGCCGTCCGGATCTGGCATCTCATGACTCACACCGCGGGTCTTGTCTACGATTTCACAGCAGTTGACCCCGTTGTAGTCTCCCTGTTCAGGGAGGCCGAAGCCCGGGTCCCACATGGGGCGGGACTGGCTGGGTGGTGTGACGCGTGGGCGAGCGTGCCTTTGCTCTTCCACCCGGGTGAATCGTGGAATTATTCCGTCGCCATCGATGTGCTCGGGCGGGTGGTCGAGGTCGTATCGGGCCAAAATCTGGACGATTTCTTCACCCACAGGATCCTCGGGCCGTTGCGCATGAACGACACCACGTTCCAAGTTCACGGAGACGACGAGGAACGCCTTGGTGCCCTCTATGTGCGCGATCCTCGGTCGGCGACCGCAGTTCCCAACGACAGGGCCAGCAGGTACGGGATTGAAGAGCCACCGTATTTCTCGGGCGGTGCGGGGCTGGTCTCCTCCGCCCCTGACTATCTCAGGTTCGCCGAGTTTTTGCGGCGGAGGGGGGAATTGGACGGCACCCGTTTGCTATCGCCTCGAACGGTCGACTACATGACCAGGAACCACCTGCCTGGCAATGTGGACCGGACGGCCTTCGGGTTACCGGTATTACCCGACACTCCGGACTCCGACCGCGGAATGGGGTACGGTCTCGGCCTGGGGGTCCTGGTCGATGCGGTTGCTGCTAGGACCCTGGCAACGGAGGGCAGCTACGGATGGGCCGGCGCCGCTAATACGTTCTTCTGGGTCGACCCCAAGGAACAACTGACCTACATGTTCCTCACCCAACTCCTTGCCTATGGGGAGTACTCCATCGACAAACGCCTGAGCCAGCTCGTGTACCAGGCGATCGTGGATGACGCACCTTGATGAGAACTCGTTACAGAGGCCATCCTTGCGACCACCACTAATTGGAATGACGGCACTTCCCGGTCACCCACCTGTGGGAAGCGGAAAATAACCACGTGGTTCATTCGTGAGAACGGTGACAGTGTGGCTTGGTTGCTGGCCACGCCTGAGACAAAATCGTAGGCAGGGCGACTGGAGCTACTCGAGTGGTCGCTTATATTTTCGTTTTGGTGATTAGTTCCATCCTCAGGCACGGCTAGAGGTTCCACCTGAGCAAGCGGGCCTGGTTGAGGAACGCCCCTGCCGGTTTCCGTCAAGTCGTGGACATCGACTGGTCGGACTCTAACCACGCCTACGTCGACAAGGTCATCCTGCGGTGGGGGAAGTTGGGCTATGACTTGCACGACCGGAGCGAGTACAAGTCCGTGTCCGGGGTACGCATCCCGTCAGTACACGTCGTACTCACTTTCGTGAAGAGGTAGCCCACCACAGCACTCTTCGTGCAGGTCGCAGACTTATGGTGGAGGAGGGACTTTGTTTGCAAAAGTCCATTGCCGCCTGGTAGAGTAGAACGTATGTTCCCGTAGCCTTCGGGTTGGGCGGGACAGTTCGCCGGCTCGGGGCTGGCCTTTGCGTCCGTGGTGGCGAGAGGAACTGGCCTATGTGCGAGGCCCTGGGCGAGCTGGGACAAGCTATTGCTGCGTATGCGGCCGGCTTTGACGTCGACGCCCTGGCCCCCGGCGAGCTGGCCGGGGCGCTGGAGGCGGCCGGCCAGGTGGAAAAGGTGGCCGCCACGTTGGCCGCCCTCATCGCCGCCCGCATGGCCCGCTTGGGGCCTAGTGGTGTAGCCGGGCGCCAGGCCGAACGGGCCCTGGCCCGGTCCAGCGGTACCTCGCTGGCCGACGCCCGCCGGGCCATCGAAGCCGGCCGGGCCATGAGCGCCCAGCCCGAGGTGCTGGCCGCGGCGCACGCCGGGCCCTGTCACGCCCCCAGGCCGGCCTCATCGCCGACGCCGTGGCCCTCAACCCGGCGGCCGCCCCCACCCTGGTCGACCAGGCCGGCCGGCTGGGGCTGGCCGAACTGGCCGAGGCGTGCGCCCGGGCCAAGGCGGCCGCCGTCGACCTGGACGCCCAGCGCCAGGCGGTACAGGCGGCCCGCTCGCTGCGGGCCTATACCAACCGCGCCGGGGCCTGGCACCTGCACGCCTGTGGCCCGCCCACCGACGGGGCCCAGGTCATGGCCGTGCTCAGCGAACTGGCCACCGGCCTGTTCGACCAGGCCCGCCGGGACGGGCGCCGGGAGCGGCCCGAGGCCTACCTGTACGACGCCCTGGGCGCCCTGGTCGCCCTGGCCACCGGCGGGGACGGGCGTGCAGACGGCGAGCCGGAGGGCGAAGAGGCCAGTACCCACGAGCCTGGCGGCCCAGAGGCCCGGCCCCGGCCCGCACCCCGGCCCACGGCACCGCCACCGCCCAGCTGAAGGCCCGCCTGGCCCGGCTCCGGCCCAGCTTCTTGGTCCGCTCCGACATCGGGGTGCTGTTGCGGGGGTACCCGGTCGAGGGCGAGGTGTGCGAGATCGCCGGCTATGGGCCGATCAGCGCCCAGGCCGCCATCGACTTGATCGACACCATGGACCCGTTCCTAAAAGCCATCGTCACCGACGGCCACAAGGTCGTGGGCGTGGCCCACCTGGGCCGGCGGCCCAATGCCTACCAGCGCAGTGCGCTCGACTGGCTGTACCCCACCTGTGCCGCCGAAGGTTGCCCGACCCGGGCCGGGCGGCTCCAGAGCGACCACCGGGCCGACTGGGCCCAGACCCATTTCACCGTGCTCGACTTACTGGACCGCCTGTGCCCCCTGCACCACGGCCTCAAGACCCGCTCGGGCTGGGGGCTGGTCGAGGGCCGGGGCAAACGGGCCTTCGTCCCCCCCGAGGACCCGAGGCACCCCCGCCACGGCCCTCCCGCCGGGGAGCCGGCCGGGCCAGGCCGGGCCAGGCCGGGCCCAGGCGGGGGGAAGCACCGGGGCGGGGCCACCGGTCGACGGGTAGCGGCGGCGCCCTCCCGGCGCCCAACACTACGGGCCCGGGCCTGGCGGGGATGGGACGCGCCACCGATGGGGTCGCGCCGCTAGACGAACTGCCGACGCGCCGGTCGACGAACCGTCGAAGAGCGATACGGGCAGACGCCAGGCCGGCGCTGAGCGCTGGCTGGCCCCGCCGCCGGCGGCCGTAGGGTCTCCAAGCGGTACCGTCTTCAGTTGTGGCATCTCTAACAGAGCTGGGCGAGCGGGCCAAGCGGGCCAGTCGCGCCTTGGCGTTGGCTTCGACCAACATGAAGGACGCGGCTTTAGTCGCTGCCGCCGATCTCCTGGTCCAGAAATCAGACGAGATCATCGGCGCCAACGAGCACGACGTAGCCCGAGCGAAGTCCGACGGGGTGGTGTCGGCCGTCATCGACAGGCTCCGGCTGTCTGAGGCGCGGATCGGCTCCATGGCGGACGGCCTCCGCCAGGTGGCGGCGTTGCCCGACCCCATAGGCGAGGTGACCGAGGGCTGGGTGCGGCCAAACGGGCTTCGGATAGAGAAGGTAAGGGTGCCCCTCGGGGTCGTCGCCATCATCTATGAGAACCGGCCCAACGTAACCAGCGACGCCGCCGGTCTCTGCTTGAAGTCCGGCAATACCGCTTTCCTGCGGGGCAGTTCGGCCGCCCTCGAGTCCAACGTGGCCATCGCGGCCGCGCTGCGGGAGGGTTTTGCCAAAGCCGGCTTACCTGAGGACTCGCTCATCTTGGTGGAAGACACCAGCTACGAGTCCGCCCGGGAGTTCATGCGCCTGCGCCACTTCATTGACTGCCTGATCCCGCGCGGCGGGCCCTCGCTCGTCAAAGCGGTGCTCGAGCACGCCACAGTGCCCTACGTCATCGATGGGGATGGCAATTGCCACTTGTACGTCGATGCTTCAGCCGACCTGGGCATGGCGCTCTCGTTACTGGTCAACGGCAAGACTCAGCGTCCGAGCGTCTGCAACGCGACCGAGTCGCTCGTCGTGCACCGCGCCGTCGCCCGTGATTTCCTCCCGGCTGCTGCTGAAGCAATGAAGGAGGTCCGCCTGGTCGGCGACGAAACGGCCCGGGAAATCGTCCCGTCCATCGAGCCAGCGGCGGAGGGGGACTGGGGCAAAGAGTTCCTGGACCTCGTCCTCAGTGTCCGGGTGGTAGACGACCTGGACGAGGCCATTGCCCACGTCCAGCGGTACAGTTCCGGCCACACCGAGGCCATCGTGACCCGGGACTTGCAGGCGGCGGAACGGTTCACCCGTGAGGTCGACGCCGCCGCCGTCGTGGTCAATGCTTCGACCCGTTTCACCGACGGTGAGCAGTTCGGGTTTGGCGCCGAGATCGGCATCAGCACCCAAAAGCTCCACGCCCGGGGCCGAATGGGGCTTCGGGAGCTCACCACGACCAAGTACGTAGTGATGGGCAACGGCCAGATCCGCAGTTGACCGTGAGGTCTCCGCCCCCGGGGCGATATTAGGGGGCGGCCAGCCGGACCTCGCTCGTAAAATGGCCCGATGACAACGACCGGTACTGCCCGTTTCGAAAGCCCGCGAGCCGTAAATGACTCGTTGCGTTCAGTCGGGTACCTGGCGGACGAAGGCACTGCCGCGGTCGTGTTCCTGGCCGACCGACTGGGGAAACCAGTCCTGGTCGAAGGTCCCGCCGGCACGGGCAAGACCCAGCTGGCCAAGTCCATCTCCGAGATGACCGGGGCCAGGCTGATCCGTCTCCAATGCTATGAGGGGCTCGACGAATCCAAGGCCCTTTACGAGTGGAATTACAAGAAGCAACTGCTACGGATCCAGGCAGAGCAGGTGACCCAGCAGGGCGAAACCTGGCAGGAACTGGAAGAGGACATATTTTCCGAGCCTTTCTTGATGCCCCGGCCGCTATTGGAGGCGATCAGGGCCACCGAACCCGCCCTGCTGCTCATCGACGAGGTGGACCGGGTCGAGGTGGAAACCGAGGCCCTTTTGCTGGAAGTGCTCTCCGATTATCAGGTTTCGGTGCCCGAAATGGGCACTATCGTGGCCACGCAGATCCCGTTGGTTTTCCTTACCTCCAACAACACGCGCGAACTCTCGGAAGCGCTCAAACGGCGCTGCCTCTTCCTGCACCTCGATTACCCGTCGATCGAACGCGAGAGGGAGATCGTCCTGGCCAAGGTGCCGGACATTGAGGAAGCGCTGGCGGACCAAGTGGTGCGGACGGTGAAGCTGATCCGGGCGCTCGAGCTCAAAAAGGCGCCGTCTGTCTCGGAAACTCTCGACTGGGCGCGGACGCTAGTGCTCCTCGGGATCTCCCACCTGGACGCGGCTACGGCCAAAAATACGTTGAACGTACTCCTGAAACATCGCTCCGACATCGACCGGGCGGCAAAAGAACTCGTGACCGCAGGGGAGTGAGCACCGCCGAGACCATTCTGGCCACCGGCCTGTTCAGCACTTTTGCTGAGTTCGTCGACGAGTTACGCCTGGCCGGCGTGCCCATAAGTACAACCGAGGTACTGGATGCGACCGAAGCGCTCCGTCATCTACCCCTAGAGGATAGAGAGGCGATAAAACTCGGACTGGCCGCCGCCCTGGTGAAAGAAGAAGGGCATTGGCGGACGTACGAAACACTGTTCGAGTTGTACTTCTCCCTGCGGGGGCGGGGGCTTGCCGAGCTGGCCGGCCCGCCCGTCGGCGAACTGACCGTACCCGACGACGTCGAAGGCCTGACCGCTTCGGAACTGGCGGAGCTGGCCTACCAGGCGTTGATGGAAGGGGACCCCGAACTGATGGCGGCGCTGGCCCGAGCGGCGGTCGAGCGCTTCGCCGGCATGGAGCCAGGACGGCCGATCGGTGGGAGCTACTACGTTTACAAGACACTCCGCCAGCTGCAGGCCGACGCGTTGCTGACCCGGCTGCTCGGGAACGTCGACGGGCCGAGGGGTTGGAGGGGTTGGAGGGCTTGGTCATGGCTAACGAGTACCGCCGCCGGTTCGAGCGTTTGAGGGAAGAGGTCGAGGCCGAAGTCCGCCGCCGACTGGTGGCCGACAGGGGGGCAAAAGCTGTGGCGCGGGCCACCCGCCGCCCTTTACCAGAAGACATCGATTTCATGCACCTGGGGAAGGATGAGCTGGCCGGCCTGCAGCGCACGGTCCAACCGCTAGCCCGGAAGCTGGCGGTCCACCTGGCCCGCAAGCGGCGGACGCGGCGAGACGGCCGGCTGGATTTTCGTGCCACCATGCGAAGTTCTCTGTCCAGTGGCGGTGCTCCTGCCGACCCCCGTTTCAAGACGCCGCACCGGTCAAAACCCGAACTATGGGTGCTGGCGGACATTTCGGGCTCGGTAGCGGCGTTCGCCCGGTTCACGCTCCAGCTCGTTTATGCCCTGTCTTCGCAGTTTTCCCGCACCCGGTCATGGGCATTTGTCGACGGTATAGACGAGGTTACGGATTTGTTGAAAGGCGAAGACGACATCGCGACGGCCGTCAACCGCATCAATACTCAGGCGGACGTCATTTGGGCTGAGGGTCACTCCGACTACGGTCACGCTTTATCAGACTTCGTCTCACGTTGGGGAAAAGATCTCACCGCCCGCACCACCGTTCTGGTACTGGGCGACGCCCGCAACAACTATCACCCCGTGCAAGCGTGGGCGATGGCTGAGCTGGCCCGCCGTTCTCGTCACGTGTGTTGGCTCAACCCCGAGCCTCGTGCGTACTGGGACACGGGGGACTCGGTCCTCGCCCAGTACGGAGCGCATTGTGCCGGAGTCTGGGAGTGCCGAAACCTTCGACAACTGCGCCAGTTCATCGAACAATTGCCTTAACTGCCGGTTTCTTTTTCTTCAGGTTCCTTTTACTAACCCGTCATCGGTCCACAGTTCCCTGCCGAAACCAACGCCGGCGGTTTATCGAGCGCGGCTTTTGCCATTGGCGGGGCACCACCATGTGGGGCACCTCGCTTCACCTCGGGCCCCAGCAGCGCTACCCTGGAAGGTAAGAGCGCCAACACAGGAGGCCCAAAGAATGGTCCTGCTCAGCCGGGAATTTATAGCGGTCCCAGACGACAAGAAAGGCCAGATCGTCTTCAAATGGCCGGACGTCCGGATCCGCAAGTTAACGCGGGCCATCGTCAACGCCGACGAGATGGCGCTGTTCGTCAACACCGGGCAGGTGGTCGGGACCATGGGCCCGGGCCGGCACCAGATCGATGCGCAGGAGCTCCCCTTCCTTGGCATGTTCATCGACGTGGCCACGGGCGGCAATGCCTACCGGGCCGAGCTGTACTTCGTCGGGACGCGCGAGTACCCCGGCTTCACCTTCGGCGGCCGTATCGATGACGTCCAGGACCCGCAGACGGGGATGATCGTCACGCTCCGGGTCTTCGGCGACTACTCGCTACAGGTGAAGGACCCCGCCGCCCTCATTACCAACCTGGTCGGCACCGTCGACGTCACGAACAACGAGCTCGTGGCAGGGTGGGTGAGCGATCAGCTCCTTAAAGTCATGAGGACCGAAGTCACGACCCAGGTCGTCCGCAACGGCTGGCCCATCCTCGGCCTGTCCGTCTACACCCCGGACATCGAAAGAGCCGTTATCGAGGCGGCCAACAACCAGCTGAGCACCTACGGCGTCGCGCTCATCCGCATGGGTAACTTCGACGTCAACCTGTCCGAGGCGGACGAAGCTCAGCTCAAGTCGTTGGCCAAGGACACGGCTTACAGCCGGCTGGCCGGCGGCTTCAACCGGTACGCGTCCGGCGAAATGGCCCTCGGAGCGGGCCAGGGTATGGCCAAGGGAGGCGGGGCAGACAGCGGTGCGTTCCTGGCTGCCGGTCTCGGCCTGGGCGGCCAAATGGCTGGCGGGCAGGGGCCGGCTGGAGAACCAGGCCCCGTACCGCCCACGGGCCCCGGCTTCGCAGGCGGGGGTGGCGGTTTCGTAGGTGGCGGCCCGGCCCCGGGCAGCGGCCCGGGCGCGGCCGGAGCGACCGCCCCCGGTACCACCGTGACCTGCACCAATTGCCAGGCGGAGCAGCCCGGCGGCAGCAAGTTCTGCTCATCTTGTGGAGCGGCCCTGCCGCCCCCCGTCGGTCATTGCAGCGCCTGCGGTGCTGAGAACGCTCCCACCGCACGTTTTTGCGCCCAATGCGGCCAGGCCTTGGCGCCCCAGGCCCTGAACTGCCCGTCCTGCGGGACTGAAGCCGCCCCCGGGCAACGTTTCTGTGCTTCATGCGGAGCAGGCCTGACCGCCCCGGCTCCAGCTGCTTCCGCGCCGGCTGCTCCAGCCCAGGACGGCGGACAAGCTTGACGGGCGGGCGCAACTGAGTTGAACGTATTGATGCACTTCCTCCTGGCCAGGGCGGGCGGCGGCGAGCCGTTCGGCGGGGGCAGCGGGGACGGTGGAGGCTTTGGTGGTTCAGGAGGTGGAGGCTTGATTTTCGGTGGAGGCGGCGGGGCCATAGGCCTGGTCGTGGTGGTATTGCTGATGAGCCTCGCCTTTCGGACCATGAACCGAGGTAGGTACCGGCGCGGTCGAGGAGGCGGTGGGCCCTGGGGTGGTGGTCCGTGGGGTGGCGGCGGCCCGATGGGTGGCGGCCCGATGGGTGGCGGCCCGATGGGTGGCGGCCCGATGGGTGGCGGGCCGTGGGGCGGGCGTCGCCAGGGCCCGTGGTCGACCGGCGGCCAGGGTGGTCCCGGCTCGGGCCCCGGCAGCGGCCCCGGCTCGGGAAACGGCGGCGGGAGCGGCAGCGGCAATGGCAGCGCCAACGGCACGAGTGCTCCGGCCGGCGGCGACGCCGGTTGGGCCGCCGGCGGCGGGCCAGCTGGCTGGGCCGGGGCCGGGGCAGGGGCTGGGGCCGGTGGGCAGGTCAGTGGCACCGGAGGCGCCTGGCCGGGCGACGACAACCCGGACTGGATGCACGATACGCGGCCGGCGGCGGCCAGCATCCCGGGCGAGCTCTTCCCCGAGAGGCACGCCCGCGCCGTGCAAGCCGCGAGCCCTGTAGACGTGGGGCTAGCGGCGATCAAGGCCCACGACCCGGACTTTGACGTAGAACAGTTCACCCAGCAAGTGCAGCGGTCGTTCTTCATCGTCGAGGAGGCCTGGAGCGAGCGAAAACCGGAGATGAGCCGGCAGGTGATGTCTGACAGCCTGTGGCTACAGCACCGGGACCAAATCCAGGGGTACACCAATGGTCACAAACGCAACATGCTCGACTACCTGGCTGTTTCGAACATCTGGCCTGTGGCGGCCCACTCCGACAGCCGCTTTGACACGATCACGGTGCGGATAGTGGCGGCCTGCGCCGACTACGACGTCGACGACACGACGGGACGCGTAGTGCGCGGGGACCGGGAGGTCAAGCAGTGGCAGGAGGACTGGACGTTCGAGCGCTCGTCCAAGGCGACCACTAAGGAAGGTGGCACCTCATTGGCGTCGAAGTGCCCCAACTGCGGCGCTCCGCTGGACGTCGACCTGGCCGGCATGTGCCGCTACTGCAAAGCGCCCATCATGTCTGGGGAGTACGACTGGGTGCTGGCGAGGATTTCGCAGGTCGGCTAGCCGGCTTCAGTGTGGTCCGGCTGGACGGAGGCAACGCCGTCAACAGCCCGGCGCTCAGCAGGTCCCTCGGGAGCGCCCACGCCACCATCTGGTTGTAGATGTTAAGAATGTCGTAGCCGTAGGTGGGAGTGCTGGCCCACGTACCGGCCAGCGACAGCCAAGTCGAGCAGCAACCTGCGATGCCGAAGTCCGAGTTGGGTTTCCCGTACTCCGCGGTCAGGTGGGGAGGAGTGGCGTAGACCTCGAGCAATTCCTCCTGGCTAAGGACCCCTGTCATAGCCGACGGGAAGCGCCAACCGTGCTGGCAGTTGTCGCACGCCCCGATGCCGGCGAAGTTGTTGAACCCCGGCGCGTCCTGCCCGTAGGCAGGGAAAGAGAAGTAGCCCGTTTCGATCACGGACTGGGCGAAAGCGATGTCAGCCCGCACCCCGGTGAGCTGACCGGCTTTGAAGTAGTCGTCGACGAGCTGGCTGAAGGGCACCGTCAACCGGGCGCGGTACCCCGTGGACGCGAACCAACCAGCCACTTCAGCACCAGACAGCAGCGACGGCCCGAGGATACTTGGCCCGTACCCAGCCATGGCCGCCAAGGAGGCCGGTCGGTCGGCGGGCGTCCGGGCCGCCTGTGCGGCCTCGGTGGTAGAGGCCAACGCGGTCATGGGGGTGACCGTCGGTCCCCCGATGGTCAAATCTCCGCCACTAGGCCTAGGCCCTCCAGGCTTGGTGCGGGGCGCCAGCGCGCCCTCCAGGAGCGCCAACGATTGGACGGGCTGGAAGGGGGCCTGGCCCGGGACGGTGGCCCACACCTTGGCGACCGACACGTCCTGTCGAGACAGCGTTACTTGAGCGATGGCCGCCCCTTGCGCCGCTTTCGCTTGCAGGACCTTTCGCCAGTCGGCGCGGACGGTGGCGCGAGCGACGCCGACGTTGACAATGCTTTGGGCCAGCCCCTGTTTTGAACGATGGAGCCCGATAGTGGTCTCACCGGCAGCCACGCCGGCCAGTTCCGCCTCGGCCAGCTGTGTCTCCTTCGTCCCTATGTAGTTCAGGTTCGAAACGGTCGCCCCTGTGTACACGGCCAGGCCCAGCTCGCTGAGCGCTCGTTTGTACTCCTGAACGATGGCCCGGGCCTTTGTCACGGCCGCCAGGGCATTCAGCACGTCGAGCTTCGAGGTGTCCCACACACTGATGGCGCCCCCGACCGCGGCGGCCGCCGCCCGGGAGCTGGCCTCGGCCTGCCGGACGTAGTCCTGCGCCTCGTTGTAGGCGTCGAGCGACCAGAACTGCCGTTGCTCTGAACCCAAGGTGTCGAGAAGCCGCACCGCCTGGGCCGCCTGCTCCGCCTCGAGCTCCGCTTCGGCCCTGGCCGCCGCCGCCGCGGCCGCCTCCGCCTTTTTCTTTTTCGCTTCAGCCGCCTTCGCAGCCGCGGCCGTCTTGGCCATTTGGGGGGCCGAGCTCTTGTCCCAACCCAGCTGGATGGCGCCTACTGGCCCCGCTGTGGCTACGAGCGCAGCCCCGCTGAGGCTGGCGGCCAGCACGACCGCCATGCCGGCATGACCGGGCCAAACTCCAACCCGTCTCCGGCGGACCTCACTGGTAGGAGGGTGGTGGGCATACGTAGCGGCAACCGACCGAGCGCTGCCGGTCGTGGCACTAGAAATCGCTGATCGACCCACTGCCTACAACCCGCTCCAGTTGTCTCCAGCAGAACCCTGGGACTCGTTAGCTACCCGTTCCTAGGCTTGTCCATGCAAGAGGTGCGCACAAGGCGGGCTGGTCAACCACTCGCCGACCGGGGCCAACGCGCATTCGTCGTCTCGTGGCGAGCAGGCGCCGCACCGCTCGCTGGAATTGCTCAGGGCTGCAGTTCGTCGTGCAGGCCGCACTCGGTTTTCTCGAGCCCGGCCCAGCGACCAGACCGAGCGTGTTCTCCAGGGGCGACCGGACGGGTGCACGGCCAGCACCCAATCGAGGGGTAGCCCTTGTGAACGAGTGGGTTGACAGGGACATCATGGTCGGCGATGTACCCGTCGACGTCAAGGTCGGTCCAGTTGGCGAGGGGGTTGACTTTGACCAGCCCTCGCTTGTCGCGGCTCAATATCGTTGCCTCTCGCCGTGTGTGCGACTCCTGGCGGCGCAACCCGCTCATCCACGCCCGCTTGCCCAGCAGCGCCCGTTCGAGCTGGGTGACCTTGGCAGGTGTGCAGCAGCTGACGGGGTCGGACTGCCAGAGCGGGACCGGGTAATGCGGGACTGTCATTATGCGCAGGTTGAGCCCATAACGGCGCCTGACCAGCTCCAGCGTCGCCAGAGTCTCGGGAAAGTGGTAGCCGGTGTCGATAAATACCACTTCAACCGCCGGCTCGACCTTGGTGGCGATGTCGATCAACACCGCGTCCGTCATGGACGCAGTCAGGCACAGATGGGGGTGGAAGTGCTCCACCGCCCACTCGACTATCTGGCCTGCCGAAGCCGTCTCGAACTTGGCGTTGAGATCGGACAGAGCCTCGTCGGTCAGGTCAGCTGTGCTAGGGACGTCAAGCAAAGTCACAACACTACCTTTCTCGGCCAGACGACTGCGTCATACCCCCGCGCACTCGCCGACGCCTACCTCCGCCGTGTACGGGCCGGTCTCGTCGAAGTCTATGTAATAGTCGGGCCGCTCCTCGGGAGTAGGCCAATTGTCGAGGTCTGACAGGCCCTCCGCGACCGCCTTGGCGCCGCCCGAGCGCGACAACCAGCCGGTGAAGTCCTCGCCCGCCTGCCTTTCTTCGGCGAACCGGCCGACAACGCGTACGGCCGCTTCAGCGCAGGCTTTGGCCGGCAAGCGCATGGCCCGCTGCCCGAACTCGATTTCGGTCTTGCCTATATGACCGCCGAGCAACAGCTGGTAACCAGGGGCGGACCTCCCGTGCGCCCGCCGTTCCGCCCCATTAAACCCAATGTCGGCTACATGATGCTGGCCGCAGCTGTTGGTGCACCCCGAGATGTTGATGCGCACACCACCGACGTCGGCCAGGCCCGCCTTCTCGAGCGCCTTGCCGATGTCATCGGCCAGGCCCCGGCTTTGCGTAACGGCCAGGTTGCAGGTGTCCGCGCCCGGGCACGAAACCACATCCCGGGCCAGCTCGGCGCCCGGCTCGGCCATGCCAATGGAGTCCAGCCGGCTGTAGAGCACGGGCAATTGATCGGCGCTCAAGTCCCGGAAGGCCAGGTTCTGCCGGTTCGTGATCCTGACGGTCGCGCCCAGCTCCCGCTGGATGGCAGCCAGCTCCCGGAACTGCGACGAGGTGATGTCGCCCAGCCTGGCGTAGGCGATGGCCGACACGGTCCCTTTGGCCACTCCGATGACGACGTTGGCCGCTTCCCAGCGCTTATAGGGGTCGCCGGGGCCGAGACGGAGGGTGACCGGAGTACCTACGGGTGTAGGTGAGACGGCGGAGGCCACTCCGGCCGGGGCGTCGCCCAGCTCCTCGACCACCGCCGGTATCCCTCCAGGCCAGGAACTGGAGGCCACCAGCAGCCTGCGTTCCTTGACGACGCGCTCGCGAAGCTCGTCGATGCCCATCGTGTCGACCACCCACTTGAGCCTGGCCCGCAGCTTGTTGTCGCGGTTGCCGTAGTGGTCGAAGGTGCGCAAGACAGCCTCGAGCGTGACAAGCAGCTGTTCACGAGGGGTGAACTCTTCGAGCGCCTGCGCAGGGTGAGGGTTGGCCCCCAGCCCACCGGCCATGAACACCCGGAACCCGGCTTCGGTGCGGCCGTCGGGCAGCGGCCGCGAAACGGCCACCACGCCGACGTCGTTGAACATGGCCTGGCCACAGTCGGTAACGCAGCCGGAGAAATTGATCTTGAACTTGCGCGGCAGGCGTTGGGCGTAGGGGTGGTGGAGGAAGTGCCGAAACGCCGCCTCCGCCCAAGGGGTGATGTCAAGCACCTCGAACGGGCACGCCCCGGCCAGATGGCACCCGGTGATGTTGCGTACGGTGTCGCCGCACGCCTCCCGGGTCGTCATCCCGACGCTGGCCAAGTCCCGCAGGAGCTCCGGCACCCGCTCCAGCGCGACGAAATGGAACTGGATGTTCTGGCGAGTGGTGAGGTGCCCCCAACCGCGGCTATAACGATCGGCCACCTCAGCCAACATTTCGAGTTGTTCAGGGCCGATAGAGCCGTACGGGGCCTTCACCCGCACCATCTGGTTATGGCCGCCTTGACGCTGGCCATAGATACCGTTGTTGAGACGGAAGATCCTGAACTCGTCTTCGTCCAGGTTGCCGGCCAGGTAGTTCTCGAGCATCCCGTCGAACTTGGCGATGTCAGCCTCCAGCTCGGCTGCGATCTCCCGGGTGACAAACGCCGTACTCATAGCCCATTCCTACCATTCCTGATCGTATTAGTCAACTTTATCAGGGACGCCGCAGCGAAGGGGGGAAAGCGTGCCCGGACCTGGGCTTTAGCTGCGCCGAGCCTGGCGTTTGGCTGCGCCGAGCCTGGCGTTTGGCTGCGCCGACCTGGCGCTTGGCGGCGCCGAGCCTGGCGTTTGGCTGCGCCGAGCCTGGCGTTTGGCGGCGCCGAGGGACTACCCGGCGCGCAGGAGCTCGGCTACCCGGAAGGCGAGGTCGAGCGACTGGCGGCCGTTCAGCCTTGGGTCGCAGGTGGTCGTGTAGCGCAGCTCGAGGTCGTCTTCGACGATCTCCTCGGCCCCGCCGAGGCATTCAGTGACGCTGTCGCCGGTCAGCTCCACGTGGACCCCGCCCGGCCACGTACCTGTAGCCCGGCAGGCGGCAAAAAAGCCGGAAATCTCGTTCAGCACGTCGTCGAAGTGACGGGTCTTGCGACCGCCCTCCGATACGAACGTGTTGCCGTGCATCGGGTCGCAGGCCCATACCACCGGGTGACCCGACTCGCGCACGGCCACCTGCAGGGGAGGTAAGAGTTGCTCCGCCTTTTTGGAGCCCATCCGGCTTATTAGCGTCAAGCGGCCCGGCTCGCGCTCGGGGTCCAGGATGTCGCACATGGCCACCAGGTCCTCCGGCGTGGCGCTGGGGCCCACCTTGGCGGCGACCGGGTTGTTCAGGCCCGAAAGGAAGTGAAGATGGGCGCCGTTGAGCTGGCGGGTGCGTTCGCCGCACCAGACGAGATGGGCCGAGGTGTCGTACCAGCCGCCCGTCAGCGAGTCTCGCCGGGTAAGAGCCTCCTCGTACCCGAGGATCAGGCCCTCGTGGCTCGTGTAGAAGTCGACCTGGTGCAGGCTCTGCTCTGAGCCGAGGTCGATGCCGCAGGCCGACATGAAGTGCAAGGCCCGGTCGATTTCGGCTGCGATCGCCTCGTACCGCTCACCCTCGCGGCTCGATGCGACGAACTGCTGGTTCCACATGTGGACCTGTGACAGGTCGGCAAAGCCGCCTTTGGTGAAGGCGCGCAACAGGTTGAGCGTCGACGCCGATTGGTGGTAGGCGGCGATGAGGCGTGCCGGGTCAGGTCGGCGGCCGTCCATCGTGGGGGCGTCGTCGTTGACCATGTGGCCCCGAAAAACCGGGATCTCCTGGCCGGCGACCGTCTCGTAGGGCGCCGTGCGGGGCTTGGCGAACTGGCCGGCGATGCGGCCTACCTTCACCACCGGGGTGCCTGTCCCGTACGTGAGCACCACCGCCATCTGGAGGATGACCTTCAGCTTGTCCCTGATGCTGTCGGCCGTAAAATCGTAAAACGACTCGGCACAGTCGCCCGCCTGGAGCAGGAAGGCTTTGCCCTCGGCCACATCGGCCAACGATTTGCGCAAGGCACGAGCCTCCCCCGCAAACACGAGCGGAGGCAGCGTAGACAGCACCTTCAGCGCCTGCTCAAGGGCATGCTCGTCCGGCCACTCCGGTTGCTGCTCCGCCGGCAGGCGGCGCCAAGAGGTCGGCGTCCAGTCATTCACAGGACTTAACGGTGTCAGGCCCCGACCCTCAGAGCAAGTCGTTTACAGGCTCAGTGGGCGCTAGCGGCTGGCCCGCCAGCCTGCCGCGCCGGCTCATGACGACCCGGTGCCTGTCGTTTGAGACGTCAGCACGACGAGGCGCGCCGGCTCGACAGTTTCAAGTGGGCGCCCTCGGCCTGATCTTCTAACGTGCAGGTCGGATGGCAGAACGGATCGGCATCTTCGGCGGTACCTTCGACCCCATACATGTGGGCCACCTGGTGGCGGCCGTGAACGCTCACCACGACCTGGGCCTCGACCGGGTCGTGCTGGTCGTGGCCAACGTCCCCTGGCAGAAGGCGGGGGCACGCCAGGTGACGCCGGCGGAAGACCGTTTCGCCATGGTGAAGGCCGCCGTTGGGGGGGTGCCCGGGCTTGAGGCCAGCCGGCTGGAACTCGACCGCGGCGGGCCTTCGTACACGGCCGACACGGTCGCCGAGCTGGCAGAGTTTCACCCCGGCGCGGAACTTTTCGTCATCGTCGGTTGGGATGTCAGCGCAGAACTGGCCACGTGGGAGCGCACTGACGAGATCAGGGACCTCGCCACACTGGTAGTGGTCAACCGTCCAGGCACCCCCCCACCCGTCGGGCTGTTGCAAGAGGGCTGGCGCATGAAAGAGGTGGCGGTGCCCAACCTCGAGATCTCGAGCACAGACCTCCGGGCCCGGGCCGCCAGCGGCCGGCCGCTGGACTACCTGGTCCCGGCGGCGGCTGTCCGCGTTATCAGGGAGCGCGGGCTGTACTCTTTAAGTGGATGACCAGTGCCCTCGGGTCCAGCCCGGAGCCAGCCTTCAGCACAGTGGCGGATGCGCCAGACCTCCGTACCAGGAGCCAGAGGCGGTCAGACCGACGCAAGCGCAGGACTGAGAAGGTACTGGCCGTTCTCGTGCTGTTGGTTGCGTTCCTCGTCACCGTCGTCCTGCTCGGGTTGCAGTGGCTCGGCAACCAGGGCCAGGCGAGCCTCGCTCCCGTCCAAACGAGCCACACGTTCCTTAGTGAGGTGCAACCTTCTTGACCTTCGCCCCCAACGCTCCTGGAGCTTGGGAGGGCAATGGTGCCACTGTTGGCAGCTCAACCGCTGACCAGACGCGCGATCGAGTCGCCCTGGCAGCGAGAGCGGCCTCTTCGAAGCTTGGTCGCGACACGCTCGTGCTCGGCGTCGAGAACCTTCTGGGGCTGACTGACGCGTTCGTGATCACAAGTGGTACCAACCCTCGCCAAGTGCACACCATAAGTGACGAAGTCGAGCGCCAGCTCAAACTGGCCGGCGCCGGAGGCCCCAGGGCGGTCGAGGGTCTCGACGACCTTCGCTGGGTCCTGATGGACTACGGCGACTTCGTAGTACACGTGTTCCTGGAGGAGGTGCGTCTTTTCTACGACCTCGAGCACCTTTGGGGCGACGCCCCGCGTTGGACCTGGGACGATCAAGCGGAAGAACTCGTCACGACCTAAGCGGACGAAGTGCGGGCCCGGCGCTCGATCATGGCTGCCGCCGCTGGTGGGTGGCGGAGCCCTTCAGCCCCGGGCGCCGACCGCGTTGAACAAAAAGGGCAGGGCGTGAGTGGCATGTCCGTTCATCGTCCTTTTCGGCGTGAACGAACGTGCTACCACGTCCTGCCTGGTGGGTTTGGAGCTAACTAGGCGCTCTGGACCTTGATTTCGATCTCGACACCGGCCGGCAGCTCGATGCGCTGGAGCGAATCCACCGTTTTCGAAGTGTGCTCGACTATGTCGAGGAGCCGCTTATGGACGCGCATCTCGAAATGCTCGCGGCTGTCTTTGTACTTATGGGGGCTCCGGATCACCGTATAGCGGTTGATCTCGGTCGGTAGAGGGACGGGACCGCGCACCTTGGCCTGGGTGCGCAGCACCGTCTCTACGATCTTCTTCGTCGACTGGTCTATGACCTCGTGGTCGTAAGCCTTCAGCCGGATCCTTATGCGCTGCCTGGCACCGTCAGCCACGAGATCTCTCCGTCCTCAAACGCTTATTTGGTGATCTTGGTTACGCGACCAGCACCAACGGTGCGGCCGCCTTCACGGATGGCGAAACGCAAACCCTCGTCCATGGCAATGGGCTTTTGCAGCTCCACTGTCATAACGATGTTGTCGCCGGGCATAACCATCTCAGTGCCTTCCGGCAGAGTTATCGTCCCGGTGACGTCCGTCGTCCGGAAATAGAACTGAGGCCGGTAATTGGTGAAGAACGGCTTATGCCGGCCGCCTTCCTCCTTTGTTAGCACGTAGACATTGGCCTCGAAATTCGAGTGCGGCGTAATAGAACCGGGCTTGCACAGTACCTGGCCGCGCTCAACCTCTTCCTTCTTCGTACCACGCAGCAGGACGCCAATATTGTCGCCGGCCTGCCCCTGGTCGAGGAGCTTGTGGAACATCTCGACACCGGTGCACACCGTCCTCGCCGTCGGGCGGAGCCCGACGATCTCGACAGGGTCGTTGACCTTGATGATGCCCTGCTCCACCTTGCCGGTGGCTACCGTGCCACGGCCGGAAATAGTGAAAACGTCTTCGACCGGCATCAAGAACGGCTTGTCGATCTCGCGCACCGGCTCCGGCACGAACGAGTCGACCGCGTCCATCAGGGTCAGGATCCCCTGGACCGCGTCTGCGTCGCCTTCGAGGGCCTTAAGCGCTGACACCCGGACCACCGGGGTGTCGTCACCCGGGAACTCGTAGAAGGTGAGCAGCTCGCGCACCTCCAGCTCCACGAGGTCCAACAACTCCTCGTCGTCCATAGCGTCGGCCTTGTTGAGGGCGACGACGATCGACGGCACGCCCACCTGACGGGCGAGCAGCACGTGCTCACGCGTCTGGGCCATTGGCCCGTCGGGCGCCGAGACAACCAGGATCGCGCCGTCGACCTGAGCGGCGCCGGTGATCATGTTCTTGATGTAGTCGGCGTGGCCAGGCATGTCCACGTGGGCGTAGTGGCGCTTGTCGGTCTGGTACTCGACGTGGGCGATGTTGATAGTGATCCCGCGCTGCTTCTCCTCCGGCGCCTTGTCGATCTGTTCGAAGGCATAAAAGGAGTTGTGGGCCGGGTCTTTGCCGGCGAGGACCTTCGTGATCGCCGCGGTCAAGGTGGTTTTACCGTGGTCGATGTGCCCCATCGTGCCTACGTTGAGATGCGGCTTGTTCCTCTCGAACTTTTGCTTGGCCATGAAATTTGCTCCCTATGCAAATCCGGCTACCGGCCGGAGGCGGTTTAGTACCCTAGCAGAGGCGGCGGTGGATTTATTCACCGCGCACCCGGGCCACTATTTCCTTGGCCACCTGGTCGGGTACCTCTTGATAACTACTGAACTGCATTGTGTAAGTCGCCCTGCCCTGGGTGCGGCTGCGCAAGTCGGTTGCATAACCGAACATCTCCGCCAGCGGCACCTCGGCGCGAACGACCTGGTTGTTCGCCCTCTGGTCCATGCCCTCTACGTGGCCACGCCGTGACGCGAGGTCGCCGATCACGTCTCCAAGGTAGTCCTCCGGGGTCACAACCTCGACGGCCATTATCGGCTCTAGCAGCACCGGCCCGGCGCGGCGACAAGCCTCCTTGAAGCACATCGAGGCGGCGATCTTGAACGCCATCTCGGACGAGTCGACGTCGTGGTACGAACCGTAGACAAGCGTCGCCCGCAGGTCTACGACCGGGAACCCGGCCAGCACCCCGGACTGCATAGCGTCCTGGATACCTGCGTCTACTGCCGGGATGTACTCCTTGGGGATGACCCCGCCAGTTATCTTGTCGACGAACTCGTAGCTACCCCCCGGGCCAACGGCTCGAGGTTGAGCACGACGTGGCCGTACTGGCCCCGACCGCCGGTCTGGCGCACATAGCGGTGTTCGACCTTGTCGACGCTCCGGCTGATCGTCTCACGGTAAGCGACCTGCGGTTTGCCGACGTTGGCGTCGACGCGGAACTCACGCAGCATCCGGTCGACGAGCACCTCCAGGTGGAGTTCGCCCATCCCACCGATGACCGTTTGGCCCGTTTCCTCGTCCCCGTGGACCTGGAAGGTAGGGTCCTCTTCGGCCAGCGTTTGCAGAGCGCGCGACAGCTTGTCCTGGTCGGCTTTGGTCTTCGGCTCGACGGCGACGTGGATCACCGGCTCGGGGAAGTCGAGCGACTCGAGGACGATCGGGTCGTTCGGGTCGCACAGAGTGTCGCCCGTGGTCGTGTTCTTCAAGCCGACGAGGGCGATGATGTCCCCCGCGTACGCCACTTCACGTGGCTCCCGGTGGTTGGCGTGCATCTGGACGATGCGGCCGATGCGTTCCTTGCGGTCACGCGTCGAATTGAGGACAGAGTCGCCCTGGGCGGCCATGCCTGAGTAGACGCGCGCGAACACGAGCTTGCCAAGATGCTGGTCGGACATGATCTTGAACGCGAGAGCCGAGAACGGCGCCTTGTCGTCGGCGGCCCGCTCCAGTTCCCGCTCGCCCTTCAAGTCCGTGCCCTTGGTGGGCGGAACGTCGAGGGGGCTCGGGAGGAAGGCGACGACGCCATCGAGCATCGGCTGGACGCCCTTGTTTTTGAACGCAGCGCCACAGAGCACCGGTACGGCCTGGTTGGAGATGGTCGCCCGGCGCAGCGCCGCCCGAAGGTCGGCCCCGGTGATCTCCTCGTCGTTCAAGAACTTCTCGGTGATCCGGTCGTCGAAAGTGGAGACCGTGTCGACCAGGTTGGCTCGCCAACGGGCGGCTTCTTCCTGGAGGGCCGCCGGTATCTCCACGATGCTGTACGACTCGCCGCGAGACGAGCTCTCCTCCCAAACGAGGGCGTTCATTTCCAGCAGGTCGACTACCCCGGCGAAGCTGCTCTCGACCCCGATCGGCAGCTGCACCACAGCTACGGTGGCCCCCAGGCGGTCCTGGATCATGTCGACGCATCGGGCGAAGTTGGCGCCGATCCGGTCCATCTTGTTGACGAAACAGATGCGGGGCACGGCGTACTTGTCGGCCTGGCGCCAGACGGTCTCGGTCTGGGGCTCCACCCCGGCCACCGCGTCGAAAACGGCAATGGCGCCGTCGAGCACCCGCAACGAGCGCTCGACTTCCACGGTGAAGTCGACGTGGCCCGGCGTGTCGATGATGTTGATGCGGTGGTCGTTCCACAAGCAGGTCGTGGCGGCCGACGTGATGGTGATGCCGCGCTCTTGCTCCTGCGGCATCCAGTCCATGGTGGCGCTGCCCTCATGGACTTCGCCCATCTTGTAGTTGACGCCGGTGTAGTACAAGATGCGCTCGGTCGTGGTCGTTTTGCCCGCGTCGATGTGGGCCATGATCCCGATGTTGCGGGTCCTGGCCAGAGGGAACTCTCTCTTGTTGTCAGCGTCAGCCATTGGTTGATTGCCTCGAGCTCTGGTTATGTTGTGTGTAGGTTGCGATGACTGCGCCCTCGGCGAGCCTGGACAGCGCTGGCCGCGGACGGTGGTCTGGTAAGTTCAGGTTTGGCCGGCGCTAGCTTCGCTAGCCGCCCTGGCTGGCATTGACGCCAGGCCGCCGAGGCCCGGGTTGACCAGCTAGTTTCTCGACCTAATCGTTGTGGGGCTTCTCAGTGGTGCCACCGGAGACTGCGCCAGGTCCCACCGAGCTTCTACAACGCCTGCAAAGTCAACGCCGTCCCTAGCAGCGTTTATTCCCTTGCCAACGCCAATCTCCGGTACTAGCGCCTCTTGTCTCTCACCAGCGATAGTGAGCGAAAGCCTTGTTGGACTCGGCCATCTTGTGCATGTCTTCCCGCCGTTTCACGGCTGCCCCGAGACCGTTCGAAGCGTCCATGAGCTCGCTGGCCAAGCGCAAAGACATCGTTTTTTCCCGTCTCTGCCTCGAATACCCTACCAGCCACCGAACCGACAGCGTGGTGGCCCGGCGCGGCTTGACGTCGACCGGCACCTGGTAGGTGGCCCCGCCGACCCGGCGGCTCTTGACCTCGAGCTGAGGCTTGGTATTGTCCACCGCTCGCTTGAGGGTGCCGATCGGCTCGGTCGAAGTGCGCTCCTTGATGGTGTCAAGAGCGTCGTACACGATCTGCTCGGCCAGGCTCCGCTTGCCTCTCGACAGGATCTTGTTGACCAGCTGGGTGACGAGTACCGAGTGGTAGATAGGGTCGGGCAGGAGCTCGCGCCGCGGTGCGGGACCTTTTCGGGGCATCGGTAAACCTCCTAAGCCTTCTTGGCCCCGTAACGACTACGGGCCTGCTTCCGGTCGCGGACGCCTGCGGTGTCAAGCGTGCCCCGGATGATCTTGTAGCGCACCCCCGGGAGGTCCTTGACGCGGCCACCTCTCACCAGGACGATCGAGTGCTCTTGAAGGTTGTGGCCGACGCCGGGGATGTAAGCGGTCACCTCGAACCCGCTCGACAGCCGGACGCGGGCCACCTTGCGGAGGGCCGAGTTGGGCTTCTTGGGGGTGTTGGTATAGACACGGGTGCACACACCCCGCCGTTGCGGCGCACCCTTCAGGGCCGGCGTCTTGGTCTTCTTGGAGTTTTGCTGGCGGCCCTTGCGGACCAGTTGAGCAATTGTGGGCACTTGACCTCTGAAAAGGGCTCTTACTGACGGGCGCGTACCACCTAGCCGCTGCCCTCTGGACGAACAATCATGATATCACGCCTGGCACTCGGCCCAAGTCGGGCCGGACCGCCCTTCTGGGTGCCCAAAAGGGCGACCCCCGGTAAGTGGGACGTGGGTAGGCGGTAAGTCGACGTGGGTAAGGGGGAGGCGGGTAAGGGGGACGTGGGTAGGTACGGCCCGCTGGGGCAGACTGCAACGAGGACCTCGGTCAGCCGAACCTCGGTCAAGCCTGAAACCTCGGTCAAGCCTGAAACCTCGGTCAAGACTGAAACCCGGTCAAGGAGGCCCAAAATGTCAGGAACAGACGGAATGAACTACGCCCCGAAAGGCAGGCCGGCGGCGGCGTGTGAGGAAGGCGAGTTCGTTTTCGCCGCCGTCGGGCTCGACCATGGACACATTAACGGCATGTGCAACGGGCTGACGGAGGCGGGCGCCCAGCTCAAGTGGGTGTACGACGGGGACACCAACAAGGCCGCCGCCCTCGCCCAGGAGTTCCCCGGGGCCCGTGTGGCCGCCAGCGAAGCCGAGGCCCTCGAGGACCCGGCGGTCCAGCTGGTAGCGAGCGCGTGTGTGCCGGCCGACCGGGCTGCGCTCGGCGTACGCTCCATGCGCCATGGCAAGGACTACTTCACCGATAAGCCGCCCCTCACCACCCTCGGCCAGCTCGACGAAGCTAAAAAGGCTGTGGCCGAGACGGGGAAAAAGTACGCCGTTTACTACAGCGAACGCCTCCACGTGGAATGCGCAGTCTTCGCCGGCCAGCTCGTCCAGGAGGGGGCTATAGGGCGCGGTCGTGCAGGTCATCGGCCTAGGGCCGCACCGGGCCAGCCTCGATTCTCGACCAGCCTGGTTCTTCGAGCGCGACCGTTACGGAGGCATCCTGTGTGACATTGGGAGCCACCAGATAGAGCAGTTCCTGTACTTCACGGCCAATGATGACGCCCGGGTAGTGGCAAGCCGGATAGCCAACTACGCGCATAAGGACCACCCGGGCCTGGAGGATTTCGGCGACTGCACCCTGACCGGCGACAACGGTGCCACTGGTTACTTCCGGGTCGACTGGTTCACACCGGACGGGCTGAGCACTTGGGGTGACGGCCGTACCTTCCTGCTCGGCACCGATGGTTACATTGAATTGCGCAAGTACGTCGACGTGGGCACTGGGGCCGGGGGCGACCAGCTTTATCTGGTCGACGGCCGCGGCGAGCACCACTTCGATGTCAAGGGGAAGGTGGGCTACCCGTTCTTTGGCGAACTGGTGCTCGACTGCCTTAACCGCACCGAGCGGGCCATGACCCAAGAGCATGCCTTCAAGGCGGCCGAGCTGTGCGTCATTGCCGAGCAGCAAGCCGAGAGGTTGGGATGAAGAAGGTGGCGGGCGATATATGACCTGCCGGGGGCTCCGGACGCCCCCGGCAGGACAAGTGTGGCGGTAGGAAGCTTAGGAAGCGCCGCCTACGACCGTCACGCCCGGCGCCGTGAGGGGCGAGCCCTGCGCCCCGGCGTCGCCAAACCCAGCCGCGGTGCCGTTGGCGCTTACGACCCAGTAACCGTCGCCGTCGGGCGTGGCCACCAGCGCCTTGACCGGCTGGGGGACGAGGGCGGGCTGGGCGCCGTAGTAGGTGGCGGCGCCGAAGGCGAAGACCCCGCCGTCCGCCGCCACCAGCCAGTAGCCCTTGCCGCTGGGGGCGGCGGCGATGCCCACGATGGGCTTTTTCAAGTGGATATTGCCGGTCGAGCCGTGGAAGCCGGCGTCGCCGTAGTTGAAGATGCCCCCGTCCGCCGCCGCCAGCCAGTAGCCCTTCCCGTCAGGGGTGGCCGCCATGCCCACGATGGGGCTGGCCAGGTGGACCTTGGACGGGGAGCCGTAGTTGCGGGCATCGCCGTAATTGAAGATGGCCCCGTCCGCCGCCACCAGCCAGTAGCCCTTCCCGTCGGGGGTGGCCGCCAGGCCCACGATGGGGCTGGCCAGGTGGGGCGCCGAGCCGTAGTTGAGGGCGTTGCCGAAGGCGTACACCCGGCCGGTGGCGGTGACCACCCAGTAGCCCCGCCCGCCGGTGGTGGTGGCCATGCCCACCGCCTTGGCGCTCAACTTGGCGGTCGAGCCGTGGGCCGCCGCCGGGCCCGAGGTGAGGACCTGGCCGGTGCTGGTCACGAGCCAGTAGGTGCCGTCGGGGCCGGACACGCTGGGAGCGCTGCGGGCCGTGTTGACCAGGGCGAAAGTGGCCCCGCTGGCCAGGCCGGCCACCTTGGCCACCACGATGTAGCCCCCGGCTGTCTCGTTGGCCGAGAAGTCGGGGGCGCTGGCCACCCCGTCGCTGTCGGTGAGGACCACGGCACTCGCCCCCGCCCCGGCAAAGACCCCGCTGGCCCCGCTGGCGGGGGCCGCGAAAGTGACGGCCGCCCCGGCCACGGCGTTGCCGTCGGCGTCGGTCACCGTCACCGCCAGGGGGACGGCGAAGTCGGTGCCGAGCTCGGTCGTCTGGGCCGTGCCCGCCCCGGCGGCGATGGCGTTGGGCCCCGACGACAGGTTCTTCAGCGTGAAGGTGGCCGAGGCGTTAAGCCCGCTCACGCTCACCGTCACCGAGTACGAGCCGACGCTCGAGCCGGCCACCAGGTCGGGGCTGGTGGCCACGCCCGCCTCGTCGGTCTGGGCGGTGGTGCTCGAGCCCCCGCCCACGAAGCTGGCGCTGGCCCCGTCGGTGGTGCCCACGCTGAAATTGACCGCCTGGTCGGGCACGGGGTCGCCGTAGGCGTCGGCCAGGGTGACGCTGAGGGGGAGGGCGAACTGGGTGCCCACCTTGGCCGACTGGCCGTTACCCGAAGTGGCCTTCAGGGCGCTGGCCACCCCGGCGGTGGTGTTGGTCAGGTCGAAGTCGGTCTCGATGCCGGTGCTGGCCACCTCGGCCACCACCGAGTACGAGCCGCTCACGTCGTTGGCCGTGAGGGTGGGGGCGCTGGCCACGCCGTTGGTGCCGGTGGCCACGGTGGCGGTGGTGGCCGCCCCCGGGAAGGTGGCGCTCGGGCCGCTGGTGGGGGCCACGAACTCGATGTCGACGTTGGCCACCGGGCACCCGCCGGTGTCCACCACTTCGGCCTCCAGGGCGCTGGCGAAGCCTTCGCCCACTTTGGCCGTCTGGGCCGAGCCGCCGGAGACGCTGACCCCGGCGATGGTGCCGGTACACGCCGAACCGCCCGTGGCCGCCGAAGCAGGGGCGGCCAGCACGACGACCGGGGCCAGCCCGGCCCAGCCGACGAGGGGGAGGCCAACCAGGAGGCTCAGCGCCCTGGCCCGTCGCCCGGGCCGACGCCGGCGGCCCTCAGCCAGACGGTGACGGTTCATTACGCGGCTCCGCCGCCGGTACCGCCGGGCCGGCCGCCGAAGCCGCCGAAGCCGAACAGGGAGCAGCCCGACGAGGTGGCCGGCGTGACGATGAGGGTCGTCGCGCTGACCGCGCCGATGTTGTTGGTCGAGCCGGTGGCGGTGACGCACTCCCCGACCTTTAGCGCACTGGCGGTGGCTTTCTCGGTCTTGGTGTACTTGGTCGACTTGGACACGTTCACCGTCTTGGGCCCGGTCTTGGTGGTGGCCTTGCCCTTGGAGAACGTGACCGTTACGGCCTCGACCCCTATCTTCGTACCTGACTTCGAGGTCACTTTGCCCGATAGCGGAGGCGAAATTGGCCGGTCGGCTGTGAAGGTTGTGCCGCGGGCGAGTGCCGCTCGTCGTACCGCCAGGCGGCGTGCCTCCCCTGAAACGGAAGCCGCCCCCAGCCCCGCCGGCCCCGAAGCCGCCGCGGGTGCATTGGCCCTTGGTGGCGGCAAACAGCGCCACGGCGGTGGCGTCCACGCTCCCGCTCGTGCCCTTGGTGCCGGTAGCCGAGATGCACGTGCCCTTTACGACGACGCTCTCGGTCACCGAGACCGTGGCCGTGATCACCGTCTTGGAGCTCACGTTGACGGTGGTCTGGCCGCTCTGGGCGCTCTGGACCTCGAGCACATTGCCGGCCACGCTGGCGATCGTGCCCGAGGCGGCCGGCCGGAACGCGGGCGGCGGCCCGCTCGTAGTGCCGGTGTCGCTGCTCGCCGCCGCTATCCCGCCGCCTCCGCCACTAGCAGCGACTAACGATATGACGGCCACGGCGCCGGCTGCCCACGACGAGGCGCCACGGCCCTTGGCCTGCTCCGCCGCAGCGGCAGCAACGAGTGATACGACCGCCATGGCCGCGCCTGGCCAGCGCTGTGTCATTGGCCACGTTACTCCTCGTTGTTCACGGGGTCTGTCTTTCTGTTGCTCTACTGTTTTGCTTGGTGGGTTGCGGGTAACGGGTCATTACTCGCTGCGGAGAGCTTCGATGGGCGCCAGGCGGGCGGCCCGGGACGCCGGGTAGACGCCGAAGACCACGCCAATGGCGATGGCGCAGAAGATGGCGCCCACCGTGGCCGGCACCGAGATGGCGATCTGGTTGGATATGAAATGGGGCAGCACCACCGCCCCCACCAGGCCCAGGGCGGCGCCGATGACCCCCCCGGCCAGGCCCAGGGTGGACGCCTCGACCAGGAACTGGCGCCGGATGACGGCCGGGGTGGCCCCGAGCGCTTTTCGAAGCCCGATCTCGCGGACCCGTTCGGTGACCGACACCAGCATGATGTTCATGACCCCGATGCCGCCCACCAGCAACGAGATGGCGGCGATGCCGGCCAGCAGCACGGTGAGGGTTTTGTCCACCGAGCTGGCGGTGTCTTCGATCTGGGTCTGGGAGGTGATGGTGAAGTCGGCCTCGGCCGGGTTTGTGATGCCGTGCAGGGCCAGCAGCTCGTCGGTGGCCTCGGTGTCGGCCGCGTTCATGGTCGACTGCGAGCTCGCTTCTAAATAGATGGTCGACACCGACGTGGAGCCGGTGAACTCGCTCTCGGCCGTGGTGATGGGGATGATGGCCAGGTCGTCCTCATTGGTGGTGGTCGAGCTGCCGGCCGAGTTGAGCACCCCGACCACGCTGAAGGGGATGGCGCCGATGTTGACCGTCTCGCCCACGGGGGAGAACAAGCCGAGCTCCTCGGCCGTGGTCTGGCCCAGCACCACCACGTTGGCGTCGGTGCGAATGTCTTTTTGGCTGAAGAACGAGCCCTCGGCCATGGACCGGCCCCGCACCCCGAGCCACGCCGTGGTCGAGCCGTAGACGCTGGTGGTCCAGTTGTCGTTGCCCGCCACCAGGCTGGCCTCCTGGGACACCTGGGGGGCCACGGCCACGATGTCGGGGCAGTCGACCTTGTTGGCCAGGTCCACCGCGTCCTGGTAGGTGAGGGTGGAGGCGGTGCCGAAGCCGCCCCGCACCAGGCCCGTGGTGCTGCTGCCGGGGGTGACGATGAGCAGGTTGGACCCGAGCGCGCTGATGGCCGAATTGACCGAGGAGGTGGCCCCCTCGCCCAGGCCCACGGTGAGGATGACGGCGGCGATGCCGATCAGGATGCCGAGCACGGTGAGGGCCGAGCGCAGCCGGTGGCTGGCGATGGCCTCCAGCCCCGAGCGCAGCGTGTCGAACCAGCTCACGCCGCCGCCTCGGCCTGGCCCACGAAGCGGCCGTCCCGGAAGCGCATGATCCGCTCGGCCGCCTCGGCCACGTCCTGCTCGTGGGTGATGAGCACGATGGTGCGCCCGCTGCGGTGCAGGCCGTCCAGCATGGCCAGCACGTCGGCGCTGGAGCGGGAGTCCAGGTTGCCGGTGGGCTCGTCGGCCAGCAACAGGTCGGGCTCGGTCACCAGCGCCCGGGCCACCGCCACCCGCTGCTGCTGGCCCCCCGACAGCTGGGTGGGCAGGTGCTCGACCCGGTTGGCCAGGCCCACCTGGTCCAGGGCGGCCAGCGCCCGGGCCTTGCGCCGGCGGCGGTCGACCCCGGCGTAGATGAGCGGCAGCTCCACGTTGCGCCAGGCGCTCAGGTGGCTGAGCAGGTGGAACTGCTGGAACACGAAGCCGATACGGCGGTTGCGCACGTGGGCCAGCTGCTCTTCGTCCATCTTGGACACGTCGGTGCCGGCCAACAGGTAACGCCCCGAGGTGGGCACGTCCAAGCACCCCAGGATGTGCATGCAGGTCGACTTGCCCGACCCCGACGGCCCCACGATGGAGATGTACTCGCCCTCGTAGACCGACACCGACACCCCCCGCAGGGCGTGCACCGGGACCGAGCCGGTGGCGTAGGTCTTCCACACGTCCACCAGCTGGACGATGGGCCGCCGGGCCGCCCGCGGCGGCACCGCTGAGGCCGGGGCCGGGCTGGGGGCACCGCCAGGGCCGGGGGTACCACCAGGGGCGGGGGCACGACCGGGGGCGGGTGCGGCGCCTTCGAGTTCGTGCTCGGGTTGGAGTTGGAGCTCGAGTTGCTGCTCAGTACCTCAGCCACCGAGGCCACCCCCGGCGCCTCGACTGAAGAAGGCACCCCCGCCTCCACCGCCGAAGCCACCACCACCGCCGCCGAAGCCACCACCGCCGAAGCCGCCGAAGCCGGCTCGGCCGGTAGTACCGGAGCCCGTGGTCGCGCTCCTCGACAAGGAGGCGATCACCACTTCCTGGCCCGACTTGAGGCCTGACTTGATCTGGGTGTACTCCCCGCTGGCAGACCCCGTCGTCACCGCCTGGACCGTCTCTTTGCCGTTCTTCAGCACGTCGACGTACGAGCCGGTACCGATGGCGTGCACCGCCGTGGTGGGCACGACCAGGACGTTGGTGACCTCGCTGACCACGATGGACACGTCGGTGGAGGCGCCCGAGTACAGCCCCTTCGGGCTCCCCGTGACCGTGATCGTGACCGGGAAGGTGGTCACACCGCTGGACGTCGTACCCAGCTGGCTGACGCTGGTCACCACGCCGTAGGCGGTCGTGCTGGTCCCTGTCGGCGAGATCGTCGCCTGCTCGCCCATCTCGAGCTCGCTGAGCTGAGAAGTGCTGGCGTCGACGTCGACCACGAACGTGTTCAGGGGCTCGATGAGGACTTCAGACGAGCTCGAACTGGAACTGCCAGTCGAACCAGCCCCGCTCGAGCCGGTGCCGCTGGAGCCGGTCCCGCTCCCGCTGGAGCCAGTGCTCGAACTGGCCGAACCGCCGCTCACGGTCGTGCTGCCAGCCGAGACGCTCTGGCCGGGCGAGAGGTCGAGGGTGACGACCGTGCCCGCTACCGGCGAGGTCAGGACGGCGTCTTTAAGGTTCGTCTGGGCCTGCGAGACGTTGACCTTGTCGGCCGCCACTGTCGCCTCATCCGACGCCACCGAGCTGGGGCCGCTGCTCTCGTCCGCCTTCAACGTGGACTCGGCCTCGGCCAGCTGCAACTGGGACGCAGCCAGGGAGTTGTCTGCCTGCTGGAGCGACTGGGCGTCTTTTTGCTGCGTGGAGGTCAGGCTGCCCTCGTCGGACTGGACGGCTTGCACCGTCCTTTTGGGCCGTCGAGGCCAGGCTGCCCTGGTCCGTCTGTATGGCCTGCTCATCCTTTTGCAGCGTCGACGCCAGGCTGTCGTTGTCGCTCTGGATCGCTTGCTGGTCCTTTTGCAGCGTGGACGCCATCGTGCTCTGGTCGGCCTGGACTGCCTGCCCGTCCTTTTGCAGCGTGGACGACACGGAGGCCTGGTCGCTCTGGACCGTCTCCTGGTCTTTCTGCACGGTCGTCGCCAGGTTGGCCTGGTCCGTCTTGACGGCCTGCTCGTCCTTTTGCACGGTGGAAGTCAGGTTGCTCTCGTCCGCACTGGATGGCCTCGTTGTCCTTTTGCTGGGTTGAAGCGAGGCTGACCTCGTCGTTGGCGACCGCCTGTTGGTCGCTCTGCTCGGTAGCGGAGAGGCTGCTCTGGTCGTTTGTGATCGCCTCGCGGTCTTTCTGCTCGGTGGCGGACACGCTGCTCTGGTCGTTGGTTACCGCCTGACGGTCTTTCTGCTCGGTGGCAGAGACGCTGGTCTGGTCGTCCTGGACCGCTTGCTGGTCCTTGGCCACTGTCTGTTGGCCCGCCGTCACCTGTTGCTGGTCGGAGGTGACGCCTTGTTGGGCGGCCGAAACTGCACTCACGTCGGAGGCGCAGGCTGAACTCGACCCAGACCCCGATGTGGAGTTGGACCCCCCACCTCCCGACGACGCGGCGTTGGCCGCGTTGACTGTGGCCGCCCCGTCACCCTGGCAGTCGGCCGCCTCTTTTTGCTGATCGGCCGCGAGGGTGGCCTGTGCCGTCGCCAGCGTGGCCTGGTCGCTGGCCAGGGCTGACTTGTCCGCCGTCACCTGCGCCTGGGCCTGGCTCATGGTCTGCTTACCCTGAGAGGTGTCGCTCGCCAACTGGGCATTGGCCTGGCTGATGGTCTGCTTACCCTGAGAGGTGTCACTGGCCAGCTGCGCCTGGGCCTGGCTGATGGTCTGGTTGGCCTGGTTGCGGGCACTGGCGAGCTGCGACTTGGCCTGGCTGATGGTCTGTTCGGCCTGAGCCGTGTCACTGGCCAGCTGGGTCTTGCCCTGGTCGATGGCCTGCTCCGCCGTCTGGCGGTCGCTCTGCATCTGGGCCTCGGCCTGGCTGACAGTGAGGTCCGCCTGCTTACGGTCGCTCGCCATCTGCGCGTCGGCCTGGCTCAGGGTCATGTTGCCCTGTTTGCGGTCGCTCGCCATCTGGGCGTCGGCCTGGCTCACGGTCTGCCGCGCCGAGCTATGGTCGTCCGCCATCTGAGCCTTGGCCTGGCTCAGGGTGAGCGCCCCTTGCTTGTCGTCGCTCGCCATCTGGGCCTCGGCCTGGCTCACGCTCTGCCCGGCTTGGGTCTTGTCGCTCTTCATCTGGGTGTCGGCCTGGGAGATGGTCTGTTGGGCCTGGCTCTGCGACGTCCCGTTCTGGGCCTCGTCGTCGGCTATGGCCTGCTCGTCCTGGGACACCGTCATCTGGTCGCTGGTGACGGTGGCCTTGGCCTGGGTCACCGTCTGGTTGTCCTCGGCCGAGGCCAGGTTGCTCTCAGCCGAGTCCAGGCTGGACTGGGCCTGCTCGAGGTCGCTCTCCAGCGTGGCCGTTTCCAGGGTGCCCAACTCCTGGCCTGCCTTCACGGTCTGACCGGTGGTCACCTTGACCCCGCTCACGGTCCCGGCCACCGCGAAGTTGACGTCGGCCTCGGTGGCCGGCTCGATCGTCCCCGTCGCCGTAGTCGTCTGCTGTACATCGCCGATGGTGGCCGCCACGGTGCGGTAGGAGGTGCTGCTGGAGCGGGTCAGGAGGTAGGCGGCGCCTCCGCCGGCCACCAGGGCAGCCACTATCAAAATGGCCACGGCCGGCTTCCAATGGCGTCCCCACCAGCCGCGCCGCGGTGGCTCGACCTCGGGCGGGACGCCTGCGTCTGCCTCGGGGCCGGCCTCGCCTGTATCCCAATGGGCCACGGGCACGGGCTGGGTGTCGAGCGCAGTTCGCTCTTCAGGCGCCATCGTCATAAGACAGACCTCCGGGACATGTTGGGAGAAAGGTATGTGCGCCAACTTTGTCGGGACTGAAAGCCGGCTTAATGTTCGGTAAAAGGGTCGGCGAGGGGAGCTTAAAGCCGGGATGTCGCGATTAAGCTCCTAGGACCGTGAGCGACGAGACGGCGCAGGCGGAAGCTCCCTTGTCGAACGGGCGACGGCCGACCAAGCGGGTGGTGGTATTGACCTCTGCCCTGGGAGTGGTTTTGGTGGGCGGAGTAGTAGCCGCCATTGTGGTCGCTAGCGGCGGGAGCGGCAATAAGCGACCGATTTCCGCCTTGGCCAGTACCACCACAGTTCAGACGAAGGGACAGTTGCTTTCGGATGTGACCATGGTCCCGTTCAATGGGTCCACCGGCCAAAGCCCGACGTCCACGGTGGCGGTCCATGCCACCGGCGCCGTGCTGGAAAACGTGAGGGTATTGGCACCCTCGCTTCGCTCCAACCTGACGGGAAACCTGGACGCTGCCGGCGACGAATGGCTATCGACCGGTACCCTCCACCCCAGCACCGCTTATGTCGTCACTTACACCGTGAAAGGCACGGGGGGGTTGACCGTGACCGGTTCAGGGAAGTTCTCTACCGCCTCTTCGACTCCAGCCTTCCTGGGCAACGGCCCAACTGGGTATACCGGCGGGAGCAGCGAGTCGCCTGCGTCGACGCCTTCAGCAGGGTCTACTCATTCCAGCAGCCCGTCAGGGGGCTCCGGGTCGTCGGGCGGCGCAAATAGCGGGCAGACGGGATCGTCGGGCTCTCTCGGCGGCAGCGGCCAGGGCGCCGGTTCCTCGGGGTCGTCCGGCTTGTCCGGGAGCGCTGGCTCCGGCGGCACCGGGAGCGGCAGCTTCTCCCCCACCTCTAGCGCCTCGGGCGGCACGGCGGGTTCGTCGGGGTCGTCGGGGTCCTCGGGCTCCGGCTTGGGCAGCAGCTCCAGCTCGGAGGGCGCATCGGGTTTGTCGGGCCGCAGCGGGAGCGGCGGGAGCAGTGGTAGCAGTGGCAGTTTCACCTCGACGTCGACCCCTTCGGCCGGAGCGGCGGGTTCGACGGGGTCGGGCGTGGGCGGCAGCTCCAGCTCGGAGGGTGCATCGGGTTTGTCGGGCCGCAGCGGGAGCAGCGGGAGCAGTGGGAGCGGAGGCGGTTTCACCTCGACGTCGTCGCCCTCCTCGGGGGCTTCGGGCTCGTCCGGCTCGGGCTTGGGCAGCAGCTCCAGCTCGGAGGGGTCTTCGGGCTTGTCGGGCCGCAGTGGGAGCGGTGGGAGCAGCGGCGGTTTCACCTCGACGTCGTCGGCCTCCTCGGGGGCTTCGGGCTTGTCGGGCTCGGGCTTGGGCAGCAGCTCCAGCTCGGAGGGGTCTTCGGGCTTGTCGGGCCGCAGCGGGAGCGGTGGGAGCGGCGGGAGCAGTGGTAGCAGTGGCAGTTTCACCTCGACGTCGGCACCTTCGGCCGGAGCGTCGGGTGCGACCGGCGCAGGCCTGTCGGGTAGGAGCGGTAGCAGCGGCAGCTTCACCACCACCACGACGCCGTCAACGTCGGCGACGACTCGCGTGGTGGAGCCCTCTTCGAACTCCGTAACGCCTTCGACAGCCAGCACCAACCCCAGTTCGACCGGTTCGTTTGCTGGCTCGACACCGTCGAGCGCGGCGGGGACAGTCACGACGCTGCCTTCGTCTTCGCCGACCACCACTCCGGTTAGCCCCTCGACGGTGCCTCAGTCGACCACAGCGCCCACGACCACCCCGACCAGCGTCTCTTCAGTCACCACGACGACCCTCCACCGTGCCTTCGTCGACCAGCCCGTCGACCATCGCACCTACGACGTCGACGTCGGCCGCCGCGCCCCCGGCCACCTGAAGCCACCGAGACAGGTAAAAACCGGGCCTAAACGGCAAAGGACCGCACCCTGCGAGACAGTCGCGCTCTTTTGCGCGTCCCCGTCTCGCCGGGTGCGGCCCTTCTAACCCGTCACCCAGCTACGAGAGTTGGGCTAGCCCAACGTCTCCCCGTCGCCGGCCTCGAAGGTGTTCTCCTGGTCGTACCCACCGCCGAACCCGTAGGCGTCTTCATACTCGCCGGGCTCGAAGGTAGCCCCGCCCTCGGTGCCTGTGCTGCTCCCGATGCTGGCCAACCAGGCGGCCAGGTCCTCAGAACCAGGCTCCTCGTCGGACGTCCAGAAAGTCATCCGCTGCACTTCCGGGGCGTCGACGATGACGTCGCGGTAGCGGATCATGCCCGTACCGGCGGGGATCAGCTTGCCGATGATGATGTTTTCCTTCAGCCCGAACAGCAGGTCGGACTTGCCCTCGATGGCCGCCTCCGTAAGGACTCTGGTCGTCTCCTGGAAGGAGGCGGCCGAGAGCCAGCTGTCGGTAGCCAGCGAGGCCTTGGTGATACCCATTAGTTCGGGCCGGCCTTCTGCGGGGCGCTTGCCTTGCTGCACAAGCTGGCGGTTGACCTCGGCAAAGAACCGAGAGTCCACTCGCTCCCCGGGCAGGAAAGGCGATTCTCCCTGCTCGGCGACGAGCACACGGCGCAGCATCTGGCGGACGATGAGCTCGATGTGCTTGTCGTGGATCGACACGCCCTGGTCCCGGTAGACCTGCTGGACCTCTTCGACGAGGTACTGCTGAGTCTCCCGGATGCCCTTGATCTCGAGCAGCGCCTTCGGGTCACGTGGGCCCTCGACGAGGGCATCGCCGGCCGCAACGTCGACGCCTTCCCGGACACCCTCGGCCAGCTTGGCCCGCAGTGCCACGGTGTAAACGTCCTCGCTGCCGTCGTCACCGACGATGGCGATGCGGCGGCTGTTGTCCTCCTCGGTGATTCGGACCACGCCCGAGGTGCGGGCCAGCACCGCCGCCCCCTTCGGGGTGCGGGCTTCGAAGAGCTCGACCACTCGGGGGAGGCCATGGGTGATGTCCTCACCGGCGATACCACCGGTGTGGAACGTACGCATAGTTAGCTGGGTCCCCGGCTCCCCGATGGACTGGGCGGCAATGACGCCCACCGCCTCGCCCAGCTCGATGTGCTGGTCGGCAGCCAACGAACGGCCGTAGCAGCTACCGCAAATCCCGTGGCCCGACTCGCATGTGAGCACTGACCTCACCATCACCTCGTTTACGGCAGGGTCGTCACGAAGTTCGGCCATGATCTCGACGTTCACTTCGGTGCCGGCCGGGAACTCTCTCCCGTCCGACAGCGTCACGCCCCGGGCCAGCACGCGGCCGTCCAGCCGGGTCTCCAGGTAGTAGCGGGCCTTCTCGTCGTCCGGGCGCACATTGCGCACCCAGATGCCGCGGGTGCTCCCGCAGTCGTCCTCGCGCACGATCAGCTCCTGGGCCACGTCGACCAGGCGGCGGGTCAGGTAGCCGGAGTCCGCGGTACGGAGAGCGGTGTCGGCCAGGCCCTTGCGGGCGCCGTGGGTCGAGATGAAGTACTCGAGCACGGACAAGCCCTCACGGAACGAGGACACGATTGGCCTCGGGATCATCTCACCTCGTGGGTTGGACACGAGGCCCTTCATGCCGGCGATCTGGCGCACCTGCTGCGGGTTACCCCGGGCGCCGGAGTCGACCATCATGTCCAGCGGGTTGAAGGGGATCCGGTGGAGGGCCTCCTCCATCGCCTTGCCCACCTCCGAGTTAGCCGTCGTCCAGATCTCGATCTCCTTCTGGCGGCGTTCGTCGTCGGTGATAATGCCCCGCTTGAACTGGCTCTCGGCCTTCTCGGCGTCGGCCTCATGGCGGTCCACTATCTCTTTTTTGGCGGCAGGGACCTTCACGTCCTCCATCGAGATGGTCAGGCCCGACTGGGTGGCGTACCGGTAGCAGAGCTCCTTGATCTTGTCGAGACTGTCCGCCACCGTTACGCGGGGGTAGTTGCTGGCCAGCACCTCGACGATGGAGCCGATGCTGTGCGCCTTCTTCCCTACCACGCTGTTGACGAACTCGAAATCGTCCGGCAAGGCCGTGTTGAAGATGATCCGGCCCGGGGTCGTCTCGATGACCTCGTACGCGGCCCCGTTGGCTGACCCGTTGCTGACCACTTCGCCGTCAACGGAACCATTGCCACTGGCGCCATTGCCACTGGCGCCATTGCCGCTGGCGTCCACTTCGGGCTCACTGGTGTCGGCCTCAGGCTCGAACTCACCTATGGCCAGGCCCGGCTTGACCGGCCGCCGCCACGTCACCTTGGCGTGCAACGCGACGGCCCCCACGTCGAGGGCATGACGCACCTCGTGCAGGTGCCGGAACACCCGGCCCTCGCCTTCCACCCCGTCCTTGACGAGCGTCAGGTAGTAGGCGCCGAACACCATGTCCTGTGTGGGCGTGACGATCGGCCGGCCGGTGGCCGGAGAGAGGATGTTGTTGGCCGACAGCATGAGCACCCGGGCCTCGGCCTGAGCCTCAGCCGAAAGGGGCAGGTGGACGGCCATCTGGTCGCCGTCGAAGTCGGCGTTGAAGGCGGTGCAGACCAGTGGGTGGATCTGGATCGCCTTGCCTTCGACCAGTACGGGCTCGAAGGCCTGGATACCCAGACGGTGCAGGGTGGGGGCACGATTGAGGAGCACCGGGTGCTCCTTGATGACCTCTTCCAGCACGTCCCAGACCTGGCTGCGCCGACGCTCCACCATCCGCTTGGCCGACTTGATGTTTTGGGCCAGCTCGAGGTCGACCAGCCGCTTCATCACGAAGGGCTTGAACAGCTCGAGCGCCATCTGCTTGGGCAGGCCGCACTGATGGAGCTTGAGCGTCGGGCCGACAACGATGACCGAACGGCCGGAATAGTCGACGCGCTTGCCCAGCAAGTTTTGCCGGAACCGGCCCTGCTTGCCCTTCAGCATGTCCGAGAGGCTCTTCAACGGCCGGTTGCCCGGCCCCGTGACGGGCCGGCCGCGGCGGCCGTTGTCGAACAAGGCGTCGACCGCCTCCTGCAGCATGCGCTTTTCGTTGTTGACGATGATCTCGGGCGCCCCGAGGTCGAGCAGCCTCTTCAACCGGTTGTTCCGGTTGATGACCCGGCGGTACAGGTCGTTGAGGTCGCTGGTGGCGAACCGGCCGCCGTCGAGCTGGACCATGGGGCGCAGCTCGGGCGGGATCACCGGCACGACGTCGAGGATCATCGCCCGCGGGTCGTTGACCCGTCGGCTGTTTTCGTCACGGCGGTTGAAAGCAGAAACGATCTTCAGGCGCTTGATGGCCTTTTGCTTACGCTGCACGGAAAGGTGGCGACGACCCTCGTCGGGCTCGATAACGTCGCGCAGCTTCACTTCCTCTTCGTCGAGGTCGATCTCTTCGATCAATTGCGCGATTGCTTCAGCGCCCATACCGCCGCGGAAATAATCGCCGTAGCGGTCGCGGAGCTCGCGCCACAGCAACTCGTCTTCGATGATCTTCCGGCCGTGGAGGTCGCGGAACTCATCGAAGGCCCGCTTGACCAGTTCGGCTTCGGCCTCCGCATGGTCGCGTATCGACGTGACCTCTTTTTCGACCTGGCGCTGACGCGCTTTCAGCTCGGAGTCTTTGGCCCCCTCGCTTTCCAGCTTGGCCAGCTCGTCTTCCAGCTCCTTGTAGCGCCGGTCGATGTCGAGGTCGCGGGTGCGGACGATATCGGCCAGCTCCTCGTTGAGCTCGACCTCAAGGTTGGGCAGGTCGGCGTGCCTGCGCTCTTCGTCGACCGAAGTGACCAGGTTGGCCGCAAAATAAATAACCTTTTCGAGCTGCTTGGCCTTCAGTTCCTCCCGGGCTTCGGTCCCCATCAACAGGTAAGCGAGCCAAGAACGGGTACCGCGCAGGTACCAGATGTGCACTACCGGCGCGGCGAGCTCGATGTGGCCCATCCGCTCGCGCCTCACCTTGGAGCGGGTGACCTCCACTCCGCAACGCTCGCAGATAATGCCCTTGAACCGGACCCTCTTGTATTTACCGCAGTAACATTCCCAGTCCTTTGTGGGACCGAATATCTTCTCGCAGAAAAGGCCGTCCTTTTCTGGGCGCAGCGTCCGAGTAGTTAATGGTCTCCGGCTTTTTTACTTCGCCGTTGGACCAGGTCCGGATGTCGTCAGCGGTGGCGAGCCCAATCCTCAGTTGTTCGAAATTGTTTACGTCAAGCATTATTTAGAAACTCCTCTCGCTCGCGCGCCGCGCGTCCTCCTCGTCAGAGCCGCGCTCTGGCCGGCTGATGTCGATGCCTAGCTCTTCGGCCGTGCGGAACACGTCCTCGTCCAGCTCCCGCATCTCTATCTGCTCGCCAGTAGTGGACAGCACCTCCACGTTGAGGCAGAGGCTCTGCATTTCCTTTATGAGCACTTTGAAGCTCTCCGGTATCCCCGGCTCGGGGATGTTGTCGCCCTTTACGATCGCCTCGTACACCTTGACCCGCCCGAGGACGTCGTCTGACTTGATGGTCAACAGTTCCTGCAAGGCATACGCAGCGCCGTACGCCTCCAGCGCCCAGACCTCCATTTCCCCGAAACGCTGGCCACCAAACTGCGCTTTCCCGCCCAGTGGCTGCTGGGTGATCATGGAGTAAGGGCCGGTGGACCGGGCGTGGATCTTGTCGTCCACGAGGTGGGCCAATTTCAATATGTATATGTAGCCGACAGAAACTGGGTTGTCGTACGGCTCGCCTGTGCGCCCGTTGTAGAGCATGGCCTTACCGTCCGGCCCGATCAATCGCCCATTGACGCCGTACTCCGTGCCTGGGGCCTCGGGGCGCAGGTTCTCGAAAATGTTCTTGATCGTCGGGTGCCGGCCCGCCTGCTCCTCCTCGTCCCAGTGGGCGCCATCGAAGCTCGGCGTGGCCACAAAGCTGAACGGCTTCGCCACCGGGCTGGTCTTGCGGCCGTTGGAATGGTTGGGTACGGCATCCTTGCCGTCGCTCTCCCAACCCCACCGGGCGGCCCACCCGAGGTGGCTTTCGAGGACCTGGCCCACGTTCATGCGGGAAGGCACACCCAGAGGGTTGAGGATCATGTCTACCGGGGTGCCGTCGGCCAAGTGGGGCATGTCCTCGACCGGGAGGATCTTCGATATGACGCCCTTGTTGCCGTGACGGCCGGCTAGCTTGTCGCCTTCGGTGATCTTGCGCTTCTGGGCGACGTACACCCGCACCAGCTGGTTCACGCCGGGTGGCAGCTCGTGGGCGTCCTCACGTGAGAACACCCGGACGTCGATGACCTTCCCGGACTCGCCGTGCGGCACCTTGAGCGAGGTGTCGCGCACCTCTCGAGCCTTTTCTCCGAAGATGGCCCGCAGGAGGCGCTCTTCGGGCGTCAGCTCCGTCTCGCCCTTGGGTGTCACCTTGCCGACGAGCACGTCGCCGGCCCCGACCTCGGCCCCGATACGGATGATGCCCCGCTCGTCGAGGTCCTTCAGGATCTCTTCCGACAGGTTGGGGATGTCACGGGTGATCTCTTCCGCCCCCAGCTTGGTGTCGCGGGCGTCGACCTCGTGCTCCTCAATATGGATCGAGGACAGGACATCGTCGCGGACCAGCCGTTCGGAAAGGATGATGGCGTCTTCGTAGTTGTAGCCCTCCCACGGCATGAAGGCGACGAGCAGGTTCTTGCCTAGCCCCAGCTCGCCTCCCTCGGTGGAAGGCCCGTCGGCCAGGACGTCGCCCCGGCCCACCGGCTGGCCTTCCTCGACCACGATGCGCTGGTTGAAGCAAGTGTTCTGGTTGGACCGGCGGAACTTGTACACCGGGTACACCTTGCGCCCGAGCGGGTTGCCCCAGCGGTCTGACTGGCCGCCTTCGTACTCGACCGTAACGTGCTCACCAGCCACCTCGGCCACCATCCCGGTGCCCTCGGCCAGAAGTACGTCGCCAGTGTCCCTCGCCGCCCGGCCCTCGACGCCAGTGCCGACGAAGGGCGCCTCGGGATAGACCAGGGGCACGGCCTGCTTCTGCATGTTGGCGCCCATGAGCGCCCGGTTGGCGTCGTCGTGCTCGATGAAGGGGATCAGGGCCGTCGATATGGAGACGATCTGCTTGGGCGACACGTCCATCAGGTCGACCTCCGAGGGCGGCACGAAGTCCACTTCGCTCGTGGTGCCATAGGTGGTGCCACCGGCACCGACGCGCACGCCCGGGCCCTGCGGGGCGCGCCGGACCAGCACCCGCTGGTCGGTGAGGGTCCCGTCCGCGGCCAGCTTGGCGTTGGCCTGGGCGATGACGTACTCCTCTTCCTCGTCAGCAGCCAGGTAGACGATCTCGTCGGTGACCTTGCCGTCGGTTACCCGGCGGTAGGGCGTCTCGATGAAGCCGTACTCGTTGATCCGGCCATAGGTGGCCAGGTGGCCGATGAGGCCGATGTTCGGCCCTTCCGGCGTCTCGATGGGGCACATCCGGCCGTAGTGAGAGCTGTGAACGTCACGGACCTCGAAGCCGGCACGTTCCCGGGACAGGCCGCCAGGGCCCATGGCCGAGAGGCGCCGCTTGTGGGTCAGGCCGGAAAGCGGGTTGGTCTGGTCCATGAACTGGGAGAGCTGGCTGGTGCCGAAGAACTCCTTGATGGCCGCCACCACCGGCCTGATGTTGATCAGTGTCTGGGGCGTGATGGCCTCGACGTCCTGGGTCGTCATGCGCTCCCGGACGACGCGTTCCATGCGGGAAAGGCCGACGCGCACCTGGTTTTGGATCAGCTCACCGACCGAACGGACGCGCCGGTTGGCGAAGTGGTCCTGGTCGTCCAGGCGGTAGCCCGCCTCGCCCTGGGCCAAGTGGAGCAGATATGTGCCGGCCGCCAGCACTTCGCTCTTGGACAGCACGGTCTGGCCAGGCGTCGGCCGCTCCAGCTCGATCCCGAAGAGGGCTTCGATCTTGCCGATCTCTGGGCCCAGTTTGCGGTCCAGCTTGTAGCGCCCGACCCGCGTGAGGTCATAGCGCTTCGGGTTGAAAAAGGCGTTCTCGAAGTAGGCGCGAGCCGACTCGACCGAGGGCGGCTCGCCCGGACGGGCACGCTTGTAGATCTCCAGGAGGGCAGCCTCCTGGGTGGGTGCCACCTGCTGCTTACGCTCGGCGTCCCACTGGGGTTCGAGGAAGTCGAAGTGGCGCACGAAACGCTCCAAGAACGCTTCGTCCGCGTAACCGAGGGCACGCAACAGCGTGAACAGGGACAAACGACGCTTGCGGGCCACCCGGGACCCGGCGCTGATGTCCTTGCCCGGCTTGGCTTCCACGTCGAACTCGATCCACTCCCCGCGGTAGGGGTGGACCGTGCCGGTCACGATGGTCTTGGCATCCCGACCAGGCTGGAAGATCACGCCCGGCGAGCGCACGAGCTGAGATACGACCACCCGCTCGGTGCCGTTGATAATGAACGTGCCCCGGTCCGTCATGACCGGGAAGTCCCCCATGAAGACCGTTTGTTCCTTGATCTCGCCGGTATTGGCGTTCTGGAACTGCGCCCGCACGAAGATGGGCGCCGCGTAGGTCATGTCCTTCTCTTTGCACTCCTCCACCGAGAACTTCGGCGGCGGGCGCAGGTCCTGGTCGGTCGGGTCGAACTCCAGGATCAGCTTGAGGGAACCAGAGAAGTCCTCGATAGGGCTGATGTCGCGAAAGGCTTCAGCTAGGCCCTTGTCAAGGAACCACTGGAAAGAATCACGTTGTACTGAGATCAGGTCCGGGAGGGGTAAGACTTCATCGAGGTTCGCAAAAGAGAACCGCTCCCGAGTTTCAGGGCGAGACGGCAAGGACTACTCCTTGGAAGACGCAAATGGCTATAGAGGCGCGCCAACTTGCCGCCCTAAAAACAAAGGACGCGGAAAGAGAGGGCACGGCAACTGATCAGTATACCGAATCCTCTCGGGACGCGGCAACCTAATGTCACAGGTCACCTCGTGGCCCTCACCCACAAGGGTAAGCCAGCAAAGCCACCTGGTCAAGCACTTCTCTACGTGCCCACCGCCCTCCGCCCCAACCACGCCGCTCTGCGGGGTTAAGGACGCTCCACTATATGCGGCCGGCCAGCAACTGCGCGCCCTGGCCGGCCAGCAACTTACTTGAGCTCGACGGTCGCGCCAGCCCCTTCGAGCTGGGCTTTCGCCTTGTCAGCGTCCTCCTTGCTGACCTTCTCCAGGACCGTCTTGGGTGCACCGTCGACGAGGTCCTTGGCCTCCTTCAGCCCGAGGTTGGTGAGGGCGCGGACTTCCTTAATAACCTGGATCTTCTTGTCGCCGGCACCGGTCAGGACGACGTCGAACTCGTCCTGTTCCACTTCGGCCGGGGCCTCAGCTGCGGCCGCCGCGGCCGGGCCAGCGGCGACAGCGACGGGCGCGGCGGCAGTAACGCCGAAGCGCTCTTCGAACGCCTTCAGCAGTTCGGACAGATCGAGCACCGACATGCCGGAGATGGCGTCGAGGATGTCGTCCTTGGTCATTGTGGCCATTGTTCTGTTACTCCTGTTTGTTGGGACCAGTGTTGCGTAACTGCGTCATGAAGTTGCTCCCGTCCCGGCGTTCGGGCCGGCGGGGTGCTTACCTAGCGCCTCTCAGCTCGGCGGTTCTTCCGTGGGGGTCTCTGGGGTGACTGGGCTCGCCGCTTCCGGGCTCGCCGCTTCTGGGCTCGCCGCTTCTGGGCTCGCCGCTTCTGGGCTCGGCCGCTTCCGGGCTCGCCGCTTCCGCGGCCGCCACCTCTGTGGTCGCGGCTCGGCGCTTGCGGCCTCTGCGGCCGTCGGTTCTGCGGCCGTCGGTCTGCCTCGGGCTGCCGTCGGTTCTGGGGCCGTCGGTTCTGCGGCCGTCGGTTCTGCGGCCGTCGGTTCTGGGGCGGGCGCACCAGAGGCACGCTCGTCCCGCAGCGCCGCCAGGCCGTAGGCGAAGTTGCGGGGCACGGCGGCGAGCAGGCCGGCCAGGGTCTGCATCGGGGCCGCGATCGCTCCGGCCAAGCGGGCGAGGAGGACCTCGCGCGACGGGAGGTCAGCCAAGGCGGCGGTGGCCTGCGCCCCGAGCACCGAGTTGCCGAGCAGCCCCCCTTTGATGACCAGTAGCGGGTTGGCCCGGGCGAAGTCGCGGAGCGCCTTCGTCACCGCAGCGGCGTCGCCCTGGACGAAAGTCAGGGCGGTCGGCCCGGCCAGGAGGTCGACAAAACTCTCCGGGCGTTCGCTGGCCGCCAGCCGGACCAGAGTGTTCTTGTACACCCGGTACTCGGCGCCGAGGGGGCCGATGCCCCGCCTGAGCGAGGCCAGGTCCTTCACCTTGAGGCCGCGGTACTCCGTGACGATAACTGCATCGGCCTCGTCCAGGCGGGACCGCACCTCGTCTACTACGGCGACCTTGTCGGGCCTGGGGTTGTCCATCTCCACTCCTTCTGGTGCTCAGCTATTGACGCGCGAACACGGCGATCACCGAAGGAGTGCCTGCCCGCCTCGTCTGGTTGGGCTCCCGCCCATTTACGCGCTCTTCCGAGCGCACCGGATGTCTTCGGCGTTTATGTCAGGTGCCAGTGTACCAGCGCTTCCGTCGACGCTGATCAGCAACCCAGCCCAGTGACGGCGCCACACGCTCCTCAGGGCGCCGGCTACGGCCTTCTGCGCTTCGTCGCCCTCGGGCACGCAAGTGGGTCGAATAAGTGTTCTTATAACTACATTATTCGACCCAAAAGCAAAAATTCGCCCCAGAACCGGCGGCCGGGCCGCACGGGCCGGGCCGGACATGCGCCGGCCGTCCAGCACGCGGCTCAGACGTCCCCGACGCGAGATAGTTACCGACTGGCGCCGGCCAGCTCCTCGTCAGTCACCCGCAGACGGGAAGGGTCGACGTCGATGCCAGGCCCCATCGTGGACGACATGGCCACCGACTTTACGTAGCGGCCTTTGGCCGCGGCCGGCTTGACCCGTTGCAGTTCGTCCAGCACGGCGCGGAAGTTGGAGATGAGCTGGTCACGGCTGAAGCTGACCTTGCCGATCGGCACCTGTACGACACCACGGCTACGGGCATCGGCGCGGTACTCGACCCGCCCTCCCTTGAACTCCGCCACCGCCCGCCCGACGTCGGCCGTGACCGTCCCCGTCTTAGGGTTGGGCATCAAGCCGCGGGGACCGAGCTTGCGGCCTAACCGGCCGACCTGGCCCATCATGTCGGGAGTGGCAATGGCGACGTCGAAGTCCATGAACCCGCCGTCGACTCGGGCGACCAGGTCGTCGGAACCCACGACGTCGGCACCGGCCGCGAGCGCATCTTCGGCGGCTTCACCAGCAGCGAAAACGGCGACGCGGACGCTTTTGCCCGTCCCCGCCGGCAGTGAAACCGTACCCCGGAGTACCTGGTCGGCTTTGCGGGGATCTATCCCCAGGCGCACCGAGAGCTCGACGGTCTCGTCAAAAGGCGAGAAGGCAATTTCCTTGACCAGGTCGACCGCCTCGACCGGCCCGTAGAGGTGTTGCGCATCGATGCGCTTCTCCGCCTCGATGTACTTCTTCCCTCGTTTTGGCATTTTGTCCCTCCTAACCGACTTTGACGCCCATCGAGCGTGCTGTTCCCGCGACCTGGGCCTTGGCCGCTTCGAGGTCATTGGCGTTGAGGTCGGGCATCTTGATCTGGGCGATCTTGGCGACCTGGGCATCGCTCAACGTGCCGACCACTTCCTTGCCGGTGGTCTTGGCCCCTTTGGCCACGCCGAGCTCCTGACGGATGAGCACCGCAGTCGGGGGCGTCTTCAACACAAAGCTGAAGCTCCGGTCGGAGAAAATGGTGACCTCGACCGGGATCACCTGCCCCACTTTGTCCTCAGTGGCCGCGTTGTACTGCTTCACGAACTCCATCGTCTGGATGCCGTGAGGCCCTAACGCGGTCCCGACCGGCGGGGCCGGGGTGGCCTTGCCCGCTGGCAACTGGATCCGGACTATTGCTGTAACTTGGCGCTTGGCCATCGGTGCTCCTCTAACTATCTACTGCGGTGCGGGCGTGCCGCCATCCCAGCTGGCCGCCCGCCAGGGCGGGCTGCTTGAGTGGACGGCTGGCGGCCTCCGGGCCCTTAGAGTTTAGCCACCTGGGCGAACTCGAACTCCACAGGCGTCTCTCGGCCGAAGATGTTCACCAGGACCTTGAGCCGCAACTGGTCCTCGTTGATCTCGGCGATGGTGCCGCTGAAGTCGGCGAACGGGCCTTCTCGGACCCGCACCGATTCCCCCACCTCGTACTCGAGCCGGGGCCGTGTCTTCTTGGGGGCACCGGCACCCTCGACCTTGACGACCAGGATGTTCTCCACCTCCCGCCGGGAAAGCGGCGTCGGCCGGGCGCCCAGACCGACGAACCCCGTCACCCCCGGTGTATTGCGCACCACGTACCAGGAATCGTCGTCGAGCTCCATCCGGACCATCAGGTAACCAGGGAAAACCTTCCGCGATACCACCTGGCGCTTGCCGCTCTTCAGCTCGACCACGTCCTCCAGCGGGATGACCACCTCGAATATGCGGTCTTCCATGTTCATAGACGAGATACGGCTCTCCAGGTTGGACTTGACCTTGTTCTCGTAGCCGGCGTACGTGTGCACGACGTACCAACTGCCCGGGCGGTCGTAAGGGCTCTCCGGCGGCGCGATTACCTCTTCAGCGCCGCCTTCGCCGAGCCCGTCTTGCGCCTGCCCATCGCCGTCCGCCGTTGCGACGGCCACCGCAGGTTCAGCCTCCCAGCCATTGCGCCGCTTGCGCGACGAACGGGGTTTCACCGGTTCAGTACTTACGGCTTCTGGGTTAACCGCCTCTGTGGTTTCCGCCTCTGGTTTCGCCTCTAGAGTTTCTGCCTCTGGGCTAACCGCCTCTGGGGTTTCTGCTTCGAGGCTCACGGGTTCGGCCGTCCCTTCGCCGTCACTGGCCTCTTCTGGGGTATCGAAATCGTCAGCCATCACTATCTCGGGCGCGTCGCTGCCAAGTCCTGGGGCAAACAGCTCTGTGGGTTACTTGAATAGGTGCTCAGCACCCAGGGAGAACACGTAATCGAGGGCGTACACGAGCGCGGTCATAAAGACCAGAGTAAAGAACACGACCGACGCGTAGTTCGTTAGCTCTGCCCGCTTGGGCTTCATGACTTTACGCAGCTCGAGGACTACCTCATCCAGGAACTGACGCGGGCGGAACCCGCCGCGCGGTTGGCCCGAAGGCGGGCGGCGTTCCTGCGTCCGCACAGCCGGCATACCCTCGGCGTCGAGAGTCCCTTGACGCTGCAGAGCCCGCTTCTGTGATCGGTTGTACTCGTTTACGCTCACGTCGGTGACCTTCCCAAAATTACGTTCGGACCTCGTACTTCCAGGCCAACCACAAAGTTTTTAGCAGGGCAGGAGGGACTTGAACCCCCAACCGCCGGTTTTGGAGACCGGTGCTCTGCCAATTGAGCTACTGCCCTAGGGAGCTTCTTTTCCTCCGGCGGCCAGGGCCCGCTCTTCTGGCCCGACCGGAAGAGATTATCACCGTTGCGCCCTTAGAGGGCCAGCAGCCGCCCCGGAAGGAGCGACGGCGGCGGCGCGACGAGGCGCTCAGATAGCGCTAGCGATAAAGCGGGAGTGCCGGCCCGTTCGTGCCCAAAACGCGCCGGCGCCCAGGGCGACCACGCCGACGGCGATGGCAGCCACTCGCCATGGTTCGGTCCTCCGCGGTTGCCATGCAGGGTGCAGACGCAAGGCGTCGAGCGTGCTACCCACCAGTTCGGGAGCAGGTACAAAATCAGCGTCCACCTTCATGGTCCGCAAGAGCTTGAGCAGCCGCCGGTAGCCGGCCAGCTCCGCCTGGCAGGCCAAGCACATTCGCAAATGCTCGGCCATGGCGTCACTTGGCCTCCTGCTCCCATCCACAACGAGTGGCAACTCGTCGGAAACGGAATCGCACGACAGCAACGCTCGCAGGTTGTTGAGGTTGCCTTTGGGCTGTCGCCCCGGAGTTTCAGCTGGCCACGGCATCGTCATCCATATCAGCAACCGCTTCAGCAACGAAGTTGGTTCCATCGGGGCTGACCGCGGCAGGCCGGTCCTTGGCCTCGCCGTGGCCCCTCCGCCAACGACGGTTTGGGGCTTCCGGTCCTTTCAGGTGCCGGCCCAGGTCCTCCCGCAGCCGCTTGCGGGCTCTCTGTAGCCGAACTTTGGTAGCCGCCTCAGACGTCCCGAGCTCTGCTGCGATCGCCTTGTGTGAAAGGTCATAGACGTCTCTCAACACCACGACCTGGCGCAGCCGCCAGGGCAGGCGCAACAGGGCCTGCTCCAGGAGCGCCCGTTCGTCGCCGGCTGACGCGAAGGCCTCGGGATCGTGCTCGGGCCGCCGGTCGTAGACCCTGGCCTCGTCCATACCGTCGAAGTCGAGCTGGTCATGTCGGCTGCGCCAAGACCGGGCCACCTGGTTGCTGGCACAGTTTGCCGTCACCCGGTAGAGCCAGGTCGAGAACCTGGCCTCGCCCCGGAAGCGAGGCAGCCCTCGCAGCGCACGAAGGTAGGCCTCCTGGGCGACGTCGAGAGCGTCCTCTTCATTGCCTGTCAGGCGATAGGCAAGGGTATAAGTGCCGGCCCAAGTGACGCGCACGAGGTCGTCGAATGCGCACCTGTCACCCTTACGAGCCCGGTCGACCAGAAGCTTGAGCTCCGCCTCGGGAGCAGAGCCAGGCTCGGGGCTCCGAGAAAGAGAGCCGGTCTCGGCGGGGGTGCCCGTCACAGAAGTGGGCGGCCGGGGGCGCGGTGCACCGGCCGACCGGGCTCCCTTCTTGGCTGTGACGAGGCCCGACATGCGCGTCTGCTCTACCTGGTCTCCTTGTGCAGCGTGTGCTGCCTGTCCCACCGACAGTACTTGCGCATCTCGATGCGGTCCCGATCGTTCTGCTTATTTTTGGTGGTGATGTAGTTGCGCCGCTTGCATATGTCGCAGGCGAGCGTCACCTTCACTCTCCTGTCGTTCTTGGCCATCGGTTGATATCCCTTTCCTGGTCGTACCCCTGGGGTGCTCTCTCATCGGCGCACCCGCCGGTCCGCAAATCGTCTTCAATCGGTAGCGGCGGTCGGACTTGAACCGACGACAACTCGATTATGAGCCGAGTGCTCTGCCAACTGAGCTACGCCGCCCTGCGCGCGGTTAGTTGCCGAGTGTAACGGACGGCGAGGACGCCCGGTACGAGGTCAAGGCGGGCCGCGGTCGGTTCGGCAACGGCCTATAGGGACCGGTGTACGACGACGCCTGGCACGACCTGACCACCGCAGTGCGCGGCCTGGACACCGCCGACCGTAGTCTTTGGGGCTTAGCTGAACAGGACCGAAACGCTCTCGCGGCGGGCGATCCTCCGAATGGCTTCTCCGAACAGCCCGGCCACTGAGACCACCTCGACCTTGGGCGAGAGGCCGTTCGGGTGGGTCTCGATGCTGTCGGTGATGAAGAGCCTTTCGATCGGCGAATCATCGAGCCGTTCGATGGCCGGACCGGTGAGGAGGCCATGGGTCACAGCGGCGTAGACCGATAACGCGCCGCGCTCGACGAGTACCCGAGCAGCGTCGACGAGAGTGCCGCCCGAGATGGCGAAGTCGTCGACGATAAGGGCGGTCCGGCCCTCGACCGAGCCGATCAACTCGAGCACCTCCGCGGACTCCGAGTGATCGGCTCGGCGCTTGTCTGCGATAGCTAGCGGTGCGTTCAGCCGCTCGGACCATTGGCGCGCCTTTTTCACGAACCCCGCGTCTGGAGATACAACGACCAGGTCGGGAAGCGATTTCGCGACGATTGCATCGCACATCACCGGCAGGGCGTACAGGTCGTCAACGGGCACCCTGAAGAAACCCTGGATTTGTGGCGCATGCAGGTCGAGCGTCACCACCCGGTCGACCCCTGCCACTTCAATGGCGTCGGCACACACCCGGGCCCGGATCGAGACTCTCGGTTCGTCCTTCTTGTCCCCCTTGGCGTAGCTGAAATAAGGGATCACCGCCGTTACGGACGACGCACTGGCGCGCTTCATCGCGTCGATCCAGAACAGCAGCTCCATAAAGTTGTCATTCGTCGGGAACCCGGTCCCCTGCACCACGAAAACGTCGCGCCCCCGCACGTTTTGCAGAACCCGCACGAAGATGTTGCCCTCCGAGAACCAGATCGTCTCATTGGCCCCCAGCTGGCAACCCAGGTACTCAGCGATGGAAGCGCCCAATTTCCGGCTGGCCGACCCGGCGAACAACAGGAACTCGTCTTCGGGCACCATCTCAAAACTACCGCCGACGTCGCGGAGAAGCAGCGGGGCAGTGACGGCGAGATATCCAATGCCCTCGTGGAGCTAGACACCCCGCTCGTGCGTCCGTCCGTGGAAGCCGAGGTCGCCCAGCATCGAGTCGAATTTCCTCGGCATCCGAGTGAGCCCCTCGGCATTGTTGTCCCTGGCTAGTGCCAGGTGGACGGTCCCGGGGCGAACACCTGCGAACGGGACGGCCGGCGCCAGCCGCCATTGGTCTGATCCTCTAGAGGGGCGCCTGGGAGGGGTCTCGTTTAGCTGTGGCTGCGCAGTCCGGGCAAGTGCCGAGGATCTCTACGGTGTGGGTGACGTCGGTAAAACCGAGCCTGGCGCCGGTCCGAGTAGCCCAGCGCTCGACTTCGGGCCCTTCGACCTCAACTGCGCAGCCACATTGCCGGCATACCAGGTGATGGTGGTGCTGGTCGCTGGCGCAGCGGCGGTAGCGAGTCTCGCCGTCGTCGCCCCCTAAGACGTCCAGCTCACCGGCGTCAGCCAGCGCCCGCACCTGGTTGTAGACGGTGGTGAGGGCGACGTTCTCCCCTTGAGCCTGGAGCTCGGCGTGGAGTTCCTGGACCGAACGGAACCCATCGGACGCCGCCAGGACAGCGGCAAGAGCGCGTTTCTGCCGGGTCGAGCGTTCTTGGGGTGCCCGGCGAGGCCGGCCTTCGACGGGGGAGGGCATACAACAGCAAACCATGGATCGAGACGTTCGCTTCCTTGCGCGCGTATTTGCAATCATTCTAGATATCGGGTACGCTTATTTGAAACCGATCCAGACATGCGGAACCGCGGTGTGCCCTCGGGCTCGTACGAGGTCGGTCCTGACGGTGCCAACAGCACCGGCGATTTCCCGTAGGGAGAACGGAGGACGATGTTCACGACGAGAGCGGTACGGGGCTTGGGGGCGCTGGCAGCAGTGGTCTTGGCCACGGGTTTCAGCACGGCTTTGACGCCTGTGGCGTCGGCGGCGGTGGTGAGCGGCGCAGGCAGCGTGGCGGTGGTGGCGGGAGAGAACGAGTACGGCAACGTGGCCGCTCAGATCGGCGGCAAGTACGTGAAGGTGTACTCGGTGGACTCCAACCCCAATACCGACCCCCATACCTATGAGGCCACGCCGAGCGTGGCCGAGAAGATCGCTCAGGCGAACCTGCTCATCGAGAACGGCGTCGGCTACGACCCGTTCATGGGCACGCTGGCCTCCGCGTCACCGAGCTCGGCCCGCAAAGTGATCGACGTGCAGCACCTGCTGGGGCTGCCGGACAACACCCCGAACCCGCACCTGTGGTACAGCCCGAAGACAATGCCCGCTGTGGCTCGCGAACTGGCGACCGATCTCTCAGCGCTCGACCCGGCCCACGCCTTGACCTTCAAGGCCAACGAGGCCAAATTCGTGGCTTCGCTGACGCCGTGGTTCAACGCCATCGCCGCTTTCAAGGCCAAGTACGCGGGGACGCCGGCGGCGACGACTGAACCGGTCGCCGACTACCTGCTGACGGCCATGGGGATCAAGAACTTGACGCCGTTCCAGTTCCAAGCCGACATCATGAACGGCACCGATCCCACCCCCCAGGACGTGTCACTGGAAAAAGGGTTCTTCACCAAGCACCAGGTGAAGGTGTTCTGCTACAACCAGCAGGTCACTGACCCGCTTACCGACTCGATCCGCCAGACGGCATTGCGAGCGGGGGTGCCCGTGGTAGGGGTTTATGAGACCATGCCCGTCCCTGGCTACGACTACCAGTCATGGATGATGGCCGAGCTCGACGCCATCCAGAAGGCCATCAGTTCCCACGCCTCCACGCAGCGCCTATGAGCGTGCAAACCCATCCCGCGGCGGGGACTGGATCCCCGCCACTGAATAACCTGACGGCCGTGGGCCCTAACGATACGGTGCTCCGCGTCGAAGACGTGAGCGCGTCGTTGGGCGGCCGCCGCGTCCTTGACCGGGTGTCGTTCTCGGTCGAGGCGGGGGGGTTCTGTGGGCTGATCGGCTCGAACGGAGCAGGCAAGACCACTCTCCTGCGGGTGATCCTCGGGCTCGTGGCACCGAGCAGCGGCCGGGTGGTGGTGACGGGCCGAGCCGAGTCGCGGCGCAGCCCGCAACTCGGTTACGTCCCCCAGAAGGTCGCCTTCGAGGCGGACATGCCGTTGCGGGCGCGGGATCTGGTTGGGCTCGGCCTTGACGGTCACCGCTTCGGGATCGGCCGGCCCACAGCGGCGCGTCGCGTGGCGGTGGACGAGATGCTCGCCGCGGTGGGCGCGACCCGGTTCGCGGGCTCCCGGATCGGGAACCTGTCCGGTGGGGAGCAGCAGCGGATCATGATCGCCCAGGCGCTGATCAGCCAGCCCAGCCTCTTATTACTGGACGAGCCGTTAGCCAACCTGGACATCCGCTCCGCGGACGAGGTGGTCGAGCTCTTGGCCCGGATCGCCTCCGAACAGCACATCGCTGTCCTGCTCTCCGCCCACGACATGAACCCCCTGCTACCAGTCATGGACCACGTCGTTTACTTGGCTGAAGGCCGGGCCGCGTCCGGCACGACCGAGCAGGTGGTCCGTACCGACACCCTTAGCCGGCTCTACGGCCATCACGTCGAAGTGCTGCACGTCCAGGGCCGGGTCCTGGTCGTATCCGGCACCGAACACCAGGCCCACCATGGTGGCGACGACAACGCGCCCTCCGGGCTGGCGTGATTACGGCCACCACATTGCTGTCGCCGCTGTTCGAACCCGGGTTCTTCTCGTCGCAGCCGGTCCAGGTGGCGCTGGTCGTCGGGGCCATCGTGGCCGTCGTCTCGGGTGTCGTTGGGGTGTTCACCATCGTCCGAGGCCAGTCGTTCGCGGGGCATGCCTTGTCCGACATCGGCACAGCCGGTGGTTCCGCCGCGTTCTTGGTCGGAGCGTCCACCCTCACCGGGTTTGTCGTCTTCAACGTGGTTGCGGCCGGGGTCATGGAACTTATCGGCATTCGCAAACCACGAGGGCGGGACCTCGCCACGGGGATCGTGCTCGGCGCCTCTTTAGGCTTGGCGGCGCTTTTCCTCTATGAGGACACGGTGTCGTCTAGCACCACCGGGGCCACGGTGAACGTGCTGTTCGGGTCCATCTTCACCCTGCCGCCCGGGATCACGACCGTCATCGCCGTCCTTGGCGCTTTCTCAGTCGCGCTCATCGCCGTTTTGTACCGGCCCCTCTTGCTCAGCTCGGTGAGCTATGAGCTGGCCGCGGCGCGGCGAGTGCCCGTGCGGCTGGTCGGCGCCGGCTACCTCCTGGCCCTGGCCTTGGCCGTGTCACTGTCTGCGGTCACTATCGGTGCCATCCTCTCTACCGCCCTGCTGATCGGCCCGGCCGCCGTCGCCCTGCGCGTCGCCACCGGCACCGGCGTTGCCATCGCCCTCGCCGGCGCGCTCGGCGTGCTCGCCTGTTGGGTCGGGACGCTGATCGCCTACGACAGCACCGTATGGGCCAGCGGCAATGGCTGGCCGGTGAGCTTCTGCATCGTGGCCGTCATCTTCGTGCTCTACTTCACGTCCGGGGTCGTCTCCCGTTTCCGAACGGACCGGCGAGTGACCGCTCCCAGCGGCCAGCTGAGCTCGGGCGAGCCTGCCGCCGAGCCAGCCGAAGTGGCCTGATGTTCGCCTATTTCATGGTCCACGCCTGGGAGGCGGCCACAGTCGTAGCCATCGTGGCTGGCGTGGTGGGTTTCTTCACGGTGCTGCGGGGCGCCGCCTTCGCCGCTCATTCCCTCCCTAACGGAGCCTTCGCCGGGGCCGCCGGGGCCGTCCTGATCGGGGCCAACACGATTGTGGGGCTCGGCCTGTTCTCCTTGGCCGGGGCCGGGATGATCGCCGGGCTGGGGCGACGGGCCCGCAGTGACGTTGCCACCGCCCTCACGATCGTGTTGATGCTGGCGCTGGGCGACCTGTTCCTGTCGCGTACGAGCGAGTACGCCCCTGAGATCTACTCGCTGCTCTTCGGCGAGGTCCTCGGCGTGTCCACGAGCAAGCTTTGGCCCACCATAGCTATCGCCGTGGTTTGCATCGCCGCCGTCCTTGTCCTGTACCGGCCGCTGATGCTCTCTTCGGTCACCCCCGAGGTGGCCGAAGCACGCGGCATCAATACCCGCCTCATGGACCTGGCCTTCTTGGTCGTAGTGGCGCTGGTCACCACCATGGCGGTGCCTGTAGTCGGGTCCCTCCTCATCTTCAGCCTGCTCATCGGCCCTCCGGCCGCGGCCCGGTCCTTCACCAGTCGTCCCCTCGTGGCGATGGGATTGTCCGTGCTGTTCGCGCTGGTCACCGTGTGGACCGCGATAGCGGTGTCCTACGAGACGAACCTCCCCATCGGCTTCTTCGTCGGCTCCATGAGCGCCGTCGCCTACACCGTCGGGCGAGGCTGGACCGCATGGCAGCAAAGTGGCGGCCGGCGTCGCCTATATGCCGGTTCGGGCAGTAAGCCGTCCTGATCGTACGGCGCCGACGAACGCCTCATAGTCCTTTTCGTTCTGGTCGGCGTAGACGGTGGAGAAGTCTGCGATGGCACGGTCGAAGACATCCCCGTTACCCAAGTAAGAGGCAATAGCGATCCGGTCGCCCCAACGGGCGTGGGCACGGGCGAGGGTCGCCGCACAGAGCCTGGCGTAGATGGTGGCCCCGGGCACGAGCATGCTTTCGACGTCGGCACTGCCTTTCCAATCCTGGAACTGACGCACGTAATAGTCGCGGGTTACGCCGTCGAGGCCCCTGATGCGGATCCAGCCCAGGAAGATGTCGGTCGCCGCCTGCATCAGCCGCTGACCGGCCACCACGCGCTGGCCGTGGTGGGCGTAGTGGCTCTTGCCCACGAAACGCTCTAGTACCGAGGCTTGGGCCTCCTTGACCTGCAAGAACAACGGGTCGTTGTGGTCGCGGCCCAGCATCAACATGATGTAGCAGCGCGTCCCCACACTGCCCACGCCGACCATCTTGTAGGCGCCGTGGACGTAGCGGTACTCCTCCAGGGGGTGGTGCTGGTGCCCAAGGGTGCGCCGGTAGGTGCTGAGCAGCTTCTTGATGAGCGGGACCGGGTCCTCCCACTCGGACCCCGGTGTGATCGAGATCCTCGATGGGGATAATTACCGGTGGGTCGGCGGCGATCCGCAGCTCGCCGCCGACCGCGGCGGCGCGCTTGGTGAGCACCCGGGTGTTGTCCCGCGTATACGCCTTGCCGACGTCCCGTTCGAAAGCGCGGGCCTCGAGCTTGGTGACGCGCTTGACGCGGACCTCTTCGCGGACCAGCCTGAGCAGCGTCCCCGCTTCCAGATGGTCGTACCAGGCATCCAGGCCTCCCATCCCGGCGGCCTGGCGCATCCGGTGCCGGTACTCGCCTACTGCGGCCGTCACGATGGCCCGGCGCTCGGCCGGAGCGAAGCCCCGGTCGCGTCCCATGATCTCGAAGCTGGCCGCTAGGCGCTTGACGTCCCACTCCCAGGGGCCGGGCAGGGTCTCGTCGAAATCGTTGATGTCGAAGATCATTTGCCGCTCGGGCGTACCGAACAGGCCGAAGTTCGACAGGTGGGCGTCACCGCAAAGCTGTACGGTCACGCCTGACACCGGCGTGGCCGACAAGTCGGACGCCATGATCAGGGCCGCGCCCCGGTAGAAGGTGAAGGGCGAGACCAGCATCCGGCCGTACCGGATTGGGACCAGCATCGGCACGCGCGTCTCCGCTTGCTCCTCCAGCAGGGCCACCGGGTCCGGCCGGCCCGGCTGAGGTTCCCACCGCCCATGACCTGACCGTGGCGCCTGCACCCGGGCGGCCCGGCCCCGGGCCACGCGCTGCTCTACCGTCAGGTGCGCTCGCCGCCACGCCGACGCGAACGGCGCTCTCCGCCCCCCGGCGGTGTTAGCCAAGACCGGCCCTCGCGGCCGACGTCGTCGTCAAGCTCCCTCGTTCATCTTGGCCCGAGGCTCCGGAGGATCTCGTCTTGTAGTGCCGGTACCCACACAACTCATCGCCCAAGAAGTTAGCGAGAGCACTGGTCTGTTCGCCTCATCGCACTTCGCCATGCCGGGCGCTACCATAAGGCCGACGACCAGCGTCGAGCCCGGGCTGGAGAGTGGCCGGCTATGCAGCAAAGTGGCGTGCCGACTTTGGGAGACCTCTTGGAGAGTTTTCGGCGTCGCCGCGGGTTCACCCAGGAGGCATTGGCCGATCGGGCCACCGGTGGCTTGACCGTCCAGACCGTTAGGAACATCGAGCACGGTCGCACCTGGCCTCGTCGTCATACCCTCGATCAGTTGGCCACGGCCCTCGAGCTGGACGAGGAAGAGCGCGAGGCCGTCGTCAGCGCTTGGGTGCTGCGAGCCTCGTCATCACCTGGCCGGGCTACCGTGCCGGCATCGCCTTGGGGAGCGTCTTTGGGCACGCTGCCTGAGCAGCGTCCGCTGGTCGGGCGGGAGCGAGCGGAGGCGGTGCTGGCGGAGCTGCTCGGGACTGACGGGTCGCAGTTGGTCACCCTCACCGGACCTGGCGGTGTGGGCAAGACCAGCCTGGCGCTACGAGTGGCCTCTACGTTGCGGGACAATTACCCAGACGGGGTCGTCTTCGTCGACCTGGCCGCCACTTCGGAAGCCGAGCTCGTCCCCGCCTGTATCGCTCAGGCGCTTGGCCTGAACGAGCAAGGCGCCCGGGCCCTCCTGGGCACTTTGGTCGACCACCTCCACGACCGGCGTCTGCTGCTCCTCCTGGACAATTTCGAGCAGGTCCTGGAGGCAGCCGCCGTCGTGGCAGACATCTGCCGCGACTGTCCCAAGGTCCAGGTCCTGGTTACCAGTCGAATGGCTCTGCGCCTGCGGTCTGAGCGGGTGTGCCCGGTCATTCCACTGGCCGCTCCCTCGCCCGACCAGGCCCTCGAAGTCGAGGCCCTCGGGTGTGTCCCTTCGGTGACGTTGTTCGTGCAGCGAGCGCAGGCGGTCCGGCCTGGCTTCACCCTCACACCCGCTAATGCGGCCCCGGTTTCAGCCTTGTGCGCCCGCCTGGACGGGCTGCCGCTGGCCATCGAGCTGGCCGCCGCACGGGTACCCGTGCTCGCCCCGGCAGCACTGCTGGCGCGAATGGGGGGCGCCCTCAACGTGTTGAACACCGGTCCCCGTGACCTGCCCGCCCGCCACCGTACGATGCGCGATGTCATCGCCTGGAGTTATGAACTTCTCCCCGTAGACAAGCAGGCACTGTTCCGCCGGCTGTCCGTGTTCGCTGGTCGGTGCACACTCGCGGCCGCAACCGCGGTTTGCGCGAAGCCGTCGACGGGCCAGACCGCCGTCGCCTCCGCCGGCGCGAGCGTCGAATTGCTGGACGCACTGTGCGCCTTGGTTGATGCACATTTGCTGCAAGTCGTGGAGACCTCGCTCGTGGGCGGGGAGAGCGGCCCTACCAGCCCCTCCGCCAGCCGGTCCGTCGGGGTGGGCCCCGGCTCTAGCGCAGACGACGACGGGGCCTGGCCCGTCTCAGGCTTCGACGCCGGCAACATCGAACCCGAGGTCACCTTCCGGCAATTGGACACCGTCCGCGCCTTTGCCCTGGAACAACTAGAGGCTGCCGGCGAGGCCGAAGCCGCCCGCCGCCAACACGCCCTTTATTACCTCTCCATGGCACATGAAGCCGGCGAACCGTTGACGGGCCATGGCCAGGTGCCCTGGTTGGCGCGGCTGGAGTCCGAGCACGACAACCTTCGAGCGGCGCTGGGATGGGCTCGCGATGGTGGCGACGTCGTATTGGGCCTTAGCTTGTCCGGCGCGCTGTGGCCCTTCTGGCAGCGCCACAGTCATCTGGGCGAAGGGCGGCGATGGCTCGAGACGTTCCTGACCGCTGACGGCGCGGTGTCGGCCCCGCCGGAAGTGCGGGCAGATGCGCTCGCGGGCGCCGCTTGGCTGGCGCACGACCAGGACGACTACGCGCCCGCCGAAGTTCGTTTCGAGGAGGGGTCGAGCCTTTTCCGGGCCCTCTCGCAACCGGGACGGATGGCTGGAGTCCTCTCCCATCGCGCGGTTATGGCACGCGGGCAGGGTCGGTACCGTGAGGCTCTCAATTTCGCCAAAGAGGGCGTCGCCCTCGCCCGAGAAGCAAAAGACGACGTTGCCACGGCGTTCGCCACGTTCCGACTAGGTGTGGTGCTGCGCGAGAGAGGTGACTTCGACTCTGCCCGCGCCGCCTACGAGGAGGCTCTGGAACGCTACCGGGCGCTGGGCGACCGGAGCGGCGCCGCCTTCGCCCTGCTCGGGTTGGGCGACGTGGCGCGCGACGTGGGCGACGTCGCCGCCGTCGAAGGCTACTGTTCCGAGAGCCTGGCCCGGTGCCGGGAGCTCGGGCGTCATTGGGGCATCGGCTTCTCGCTCAACAACCTCGCTTTGGCAGCTGCCGCCCGAGCCGACTTCGAACGGGCACAGACGCTCCTGGACGAGGCATTGGCGCTTTTCCGGTCGACGGGGATACGGGGGGGCGTGGTCGAGCTGTTGGTTAGCAGGGGGCAAGTCGCCAACGACCGCGGCGACTGCTCGTCGGCCCGGCCACAGCTGCGCGAAGCGTTGAAAAACGGCTGGCCCGCGGGGCCCCACTGGCTGGTCGTCACGGGGCTGGAGGAGCTGGTGCGGAGCACGGTTGTCCAGGGGGACCCGTCGACAGCCGCACAGGTCATAGGGGCGACGAGAGCGTGGCGGGACCGGATGGGCGCCCCGGTGCCCCCGTACCGTTTGACGACCGTTGAGGCTTTGGCCGCCGTGGCCCGTCGCCGGCTCGGCGACGACGCTTTTTCCGCCGCCGCCGACCAGGGCGCCCTGCTACTGCCCGAGGAGGCCGTGTTCGTGGCTCTTGCCTCCACGGGCCGGTGGATCTGACAGGGCCCGGTCCTGTCAGATCGCCAACCACGGCCGCCTCAGGCTGACAACGACAAGGCGCTGTCTACTAATTGTCCTTCGTGGGCGTGCCTCTCGTGGGCGTGCCTCTCGTGGGCGTGAAGGTGAAGCGGTCTGGGTCGTCCTTGGCGGAGGCGCCCCCGGGCGTCGTGACCACGACAGCGACGATGCCGGTTTCCTGAGGTGACCGGGCCATGATCTCCTCGGCCGAGACCACCTTGAAGTGGACCGTGCGGGAGCCGAAGGTCACTCTGGCCACGTCCTCGAACCCCTTGCCCCTGATGACCACGGCCGTGCCACCTGATGCGGGCCCCTTGGGCGGCGAGAGGCGCAGCACTTGGCTGCGAGCGAGGTAGCTGAAGTCGTCATGCCGGTCGCCCTTGGCCGGGTCGGAACTGCCAGCCGACGTCTTCACCACGACGGCCACGGACCCCGCCCCGGCGGGCGACCAGGCCACGACCTGCTCAGGCGAGACCACCTTGAAGCGGGCGTCGTGGTGGCCAAAGCGCACCCGCATTACGTCCTCCAGCCACGAGCCCTTGATAACGACGCGGGTACCCCCGGCCAGCGGGCCGACAGCAGGCGACAGGCTTGCCACTTTGGGCGGGTTAGCGGTGGAAGTCCCGTGCTGGCCGGTGCCACCCCCGGGACCGCTGCCTCCCGCCGAGCTGCCTCCCGCCGAGCTGCCTCCCGCCGAGCTGCCCCCGGACGAGCTGCCTCCTCCGGAGGAGCTGCCGCTCCCTGACGAGCTCGCGCCTCCGGAAGAGGAACCCCCACTGGTTGTGGTTTTGCCCGAGGAGGAGCCGGTGGCAGAAGAACTGCTAGAAGAAGAACCGCTGTACCCCGAAGAGGCGCTGGTCGTTGCAGAGGAGCTGCCGCCGGTGCCGCCAGTCGACCCCGCGGTGGTTGTGCTTGTGGTCGCCGTAGCTGCAGGCCCCTCTGGAGCCGTAGTCACGGTCGTACTGACCGCCGTCGGCGTGACAGCAGAGCCGGCACCTTCGATCGTCACCGTGCCGTTCACGTAATTTATGGCGTAGTTGCGGGCCGTTGCCCCCGAGCAGCTCGAGGGGTAGCTGCCCGCCGGCGAGGAGGCGTTGGCCGGGGTCGAGCAGACGGGCGCAGGGTTCAGGGCAGAAGCACTGTCACCGTTTTTGAACCCGGCATAGGCGGGGGCAATAGCCGGCACGGGCTGGCCGAAGGTTGCGTTCGGGCTCGACGCAGTGATGGTTAATGGGGCCGGGGTGACGGTGACCGTCCCCTGCTGTCTGGTGATCTGGTAGTTGGCATCGTCGACCAGGCAATCGACCGGGTAGGTGCCCACTGAGCTGCGGCTGTTGGCCGGGGTCTGGCACGTGGTCAGGGCGCTGAGGGAGTTCGCCGAATCCCCGCCCACCAAGCCGCTGTAGCTGGCGGTCAAGTTCGGGAGCGGGCCACCGTAGGTCATGGTCTTGCTGTTGGCCGTAACCGTGAGCCGGGCCGGGTTGATATTGAGGCGAGCGCTCTCGTAGTTGATGGTGTAGCCGGGGGCCTGGGCTCCAGAGCAGGTGATCGTGTACTGGCCGACTGCAGTGCCAGGGCCCACTGGCTGGCCGTTCGCGTCGAGCGCCCCGCAGCTGAGCCCGCTGACCACGCTCGAGGTGTCGGCGTTTACAAAGCCGCCGTACCCGGCGCTGTAGGTGGGCGTCGACCCGTAGGTGACGGACTCGGGCTGGGCGAAGATCGTGAGCCTGGCTGGTGTGATGGTGAACGACTGCGTCACCTGGGGCGCGGCGCTGAAGGGTGGGTAGACGACGAACTGTTCTGTCCCGGCCTGGTTGGCGGCGACAGTGCACGTGCCTGCGCTAAGCAAGTCCACCTGCGCCGAGCTCACCGCCGCGGCGAGAGTGGTGGCTCGGGCCACGGGGTCGGACACGCTGCACACGGATGGTGTGCTGGAGCTGAAGGTGACCGGCTCGCCCGAGATGCCGCCCAGCGCCGTTATCGGGAACGCGCCGGCCCCGTACGGCTGCTGATCGGGCGCCGGCAGGAAGTTGATGGCTTGGGAAACCACCGTGTTCGGCCCGGCCTCATAGACGGTGGCGCTGGCCGAGCCGCCTCCCTGTTGCGTAGCCGTTACTGTCACCTCGTACAGGCCCCCCTGGGCATAGGTGTGCGTGGCGGACAGGTCGAGCTCGCTGCCAGAGATTGCTTCCAACTGCCCGCCAAAGCCGTTGGCATAAGTGCTCGTGGCGCCGTCGCCCCAGTTGACGGTCACGGTCTCGGCGTCGTTAGCGCCGGCGTGGGTGACGGTGACCGGCAGCGTCACCGGCTGGGTGCCGCTGCAAAATACCCCCGGGCACCCCGAACTCGCTGAAAGGGCGGGCGGGACATCGCCGACCGTGACGCTGAAGGTGTCAGTAGCGGAATTGCCGTAGGCGTCGCTCGCCGTCACTTGGACCATGTACGTGCCGCTGGCCGGCCAGGTGTAGCTGACGTCGGCCCCGGTTTCGGTTGAGCCCCAGCACGGGGCCGGCGAAAAGTTGCCGGTGGTGGGGTCGATCGTCCCGCACGAGAGGAACCCGCCGGGAGGTGCCAGTTGCTGGAACTGCCACGAGTAGGTGAGGGGCGAGCCGTACTGCGATGTGCCTACCGCGCTGAAGCTCTCCGGGGCGCCCTCTTCGGGGTCGGCGCTGGCGGTAGCGGTTAGCGTCACCTGCTCGGTCAGCGATGTCACCGTGGCCCCGAGGGCGAGGCCCGGAGGCGGCGTGCTGGGACCGGGCGTGCCGTTCGTAGCCGCACTAGTAGTGCCCTGCACCCAGGCGCTGTAATGGTTGCCGTCGGCGCCGAGGAAGTTGATGTAAGGGCTCGTCCAGCAGGTGCCGTCGGCCACGCACGTCGAGGGGTCGAACGGCGGTGCTGAGGGTAATTGCTCGGGGACGCCCACGAACGTGTAGCCATCAGGGGTGTCGATAAGCCACGCGATCTGCTCTGTGCCGGACCAGTCGGCGTACCTGACCTCTAGCGTCTGCACCGTGGTCGGGCTACCGCCCGACGGCGTCGCCGTCTCCACGAACCAGCTTCCGGTCAGCCGGGCGGAGTCGGTGCTCGTGTCAGGCGCCGTGCCGTCCACCCAGGTGATGGAGCTGGCCAGAGCCGGCCCCGGGCCGGAGACTGACTCGGGGACATCGGAGCTGGGCTGGCCGGAGCAGGGGTCGGTGCTCGAGGAGAGCGAGCCGGTCTCCTGGACGCAGAAAACCGGGTCGCTTGGCGACTGGGCCGGGATGGGCGGGGTGTTGCAGACGCCGGCCGGTGCCGACGTGGACGTCCCTACCGGGGTGCCGGGCACGTCGAGCTGGCCCCGCCTTCGCTGTTGCCCGGCGTCTCCGAGCCGCTGCAGACGTACAAGGGCTCTGAGGGCATGGTCGCCCCCACGAACAAACCGAAAAGGCTCTGGGCGCCGCTCGTGGTCCCGAGCAGCGAACCCAGGTCCGGAGTGGTGGTCTCCTGGGTGCTGAGGTTGCCCTCGAGGTCGCTTGGCAGGTTGGCGGCGTCGAAGACGTTGATGCCCTCGAGAACGGCGGTCGTGACCGCGAAGATCACAATGCCGACGATGGCGGACGCGCTGGCGGCAGTTTCCGCTCCGGCAATCGCGGCGGCTTCGTCCGCAGTTGTTATGAACGTCCTGACTCCGTTTACAGTCGCCGTGACGGCCTTGGCTGCGTAGGGGAAAAGTGCGGTCTGCAGGGCAGTCCCGGAAAGGGCTGTACTCAACGAGGTGCTAATAGCCACGCCGGCCAGCCCCGCCGTCCCGGCGATCCCCGCTACCGCTCCGCCAAAGATCTCACCAGTCGTTATGGCCGACATTGTCTGGGCGTAGCTGGTGGAGTTGAAGAGGCTCTGGAGTGAGTCGCTTTCGTCGTCCTCGCCCCACTGCTCGAACTGGCCCGAGCTTGGTGTTTGCGGGCTACAGCCAAGTTCCGTGACACACGGGGCGGAGCAGTCGGGGTCTTCGGCCACGGCGATCGCAGGGGTGTACGTACCGTCCGGCGAGGTGTACGTGCAGTACCCGGGGTGTGGCTCGGGCGTGGCCGAGAGGTCGTCGGCGCTGATCCCGGCCCAATCGGCATACTCCTGGATGGCGTCCTCTGCCGCCCCCACCTGCTCTGCCTGCACGGCCGAGGCGAGCCAGTCGACGGCACCCTCCTGGTCGGTGGTGCGCGACCCCGCCGGCGTCTGGATGGCCTGCACAATGAGGGCCCACAGCTCCGCCTCCGCGTCGGCCTGGCCCCAGGTCATGACGGCGTCGGCGTCGCTCGAGGGCAGGTCGTGGTCGGACAGGGTGTTGGCCACCGCCTGGGCTTCGAGGTCCGACAGCGCCGTCTGCTCGGCACTTGTCGCCTGGTAGATGCCGTCGCTCGCCAGCCCGCCCGGGTCGAGCACCGCCGGGTTGATGAGGTAGCTCAAAAAGGCGCACGGGGCGAAGTCGGCGGAACTCGGCGACCAGCCAACCAGCCCGTCCAGGCCCTTCGGCGGGTAGAGGCACACGGGCAACGTCGGCGGCCCGGAGGGGAAAATCGAGGGCGCCTCGGCCCCGGCCGTGGTCGCAGTGGCGATTTGGGGGGCGACGACGGCCGTGGCCAAGATGACCGCGAGCAGCGCTCGCCGGCACGGCGCCCCGAAGATGGACGAGATATGTCGTAGTACGCGGTGCATGAGCCTTCATCTCCCGTGTTCGGGCTCCGGCGGTCCTCGACCGACCTGTGAGCGCACGGAACAGTGTCGGCCCGGGCCGACCTTCTGACCAGGAAAAAGGCCAGAATTGTGGGCAAATTTTCCCGACATTTTCGGGGGAACTTTCGCCGCCCGCCGACCGCCGAGCGGCCCGGGAAGAGCGAAGTCTCCGACCTACCCGGCCGTCTCGTCCGCGGTTAGCCTAACCGTACCGCCTTGGGCATAAGAGCAGCTAGAAGGCCCATATTTGCTACTCGAAGTGCGAGCCCCCTGTCGGAATCGAACCGACGACACCAGCCTTACCATGGCTGTGCTCTGCCGACTGAGCTAAGGGGGCATCCCCGACCGGCGTGCCGGGTGCCCGCGTCATAGTAATGGGCCGGGCCACGCCGCCGCTCGCCACCAGTTCGCGCCATCGCTTCCTGCTTGGCCCTGGTCGCCGACGCTCTGAAAAACGGGCCGACCTGGGACCGGCCGGCTCAGTCCCGCTCCTCTAGCCTGGGACCAGCCATGAGCCCTGCGACCAGTGAAAATGCTCCAGACATGATCCCCGCACCTGCGCCTGCTCCACCTTCACCTTCGCCTAAAAAGCCGAGTGCGCTAGCACGGGCGACGGCCAACCCGAGGCCGCCGGCGGTCCGGCTGGAACTCGCCCTCGCGGCTCATGCCCCCGGCACGCTGGCCATATACAACCGCGAAGTCGAGTCGGGCACCGCCACCTTTGACATGGCCCCGAGGTCGCTCGAGGAACAGCTCGAATGGGTGGCTGAACACTCAGGCGCCCACCCGGCCGTCGTGGCCCTGTCGACCGATGGCGCAGGCGAGGATGAGGTTGTGGGCTTCGGTTCCTTGTCGCTCTACCGCCCTCGAGCCGCGTACAGCACGACGGTCGAAGATTCCGTTTACGTTGCTGAAGGATCCCAGCGGCTGGGTATCGGGCGGGCGCTGCTGGAAGAGCTGCTCCGGTTAGCCGAAGGGTACGGCTTCCACGCCGTCATCGCCCGGATCGCAGGGGGGAACGAAGCATCAGTGGCGCTGCACGCCTCCTGCGGGTTCGAGATGATCGGGACCGAGCGTGAGGTGGGACGAAAGTTCGGCCGCTGGCTCGACGTGGTGTGTATGGAACGCCTGATCTGAGGCCTGACCGGCGACCTAACTGGCGGCCGCCAGCGCCGCCAGCTCCTCGTGGACCAAAGCGTCGGGGAGGCCCTTGCCGTCCAGGGTGTGGACGCGGGCGAAGCGCATGCTCGAAGAGAGCCACACGCCGTCCGCTTCGAACAGCTCGTCCACGGTCAACTCCTGGCGGGCCACGTCCCAGCCCGCGGCCTCCGCGGCGCCAAACAGACGCGCCACGCTGATGCTGTCCAATATGCCAACCGAGGCGGGCGGGCTGAGCAGGCGACCCCCCTGGGCAATGACCACACCCGATGTGGCACCCTCCCAGACGAGGCCGTCGGCGCCAACGAAGATGGCGTCGTCGGCGCCCCGGGACTCGGCCCAGCGCTTAGCCGCCATGTTGATGGCGTATGAAAGCGTCTTGGCCCCGAGCAACAGCCAGGGCGCGTCCTCGCTCATACCGCTCGGCATGCCGCGCGCTACGGTCACCGCCGCCACCCCGGCCTGGCGCTGACGGAGCACAGAGGGGCTCAGGTCCTGGCCCAGGACGTAAGCAAACGGTGGCCCCTGGTCCTCGGGCCCCGGGTGCAGACCAGGCGCATCGACCATTCCTCGGGCCCTGGCCACGCCTCGATGGCAGCAGCCACGGCGGTCCGCCAGGCGTCCGCTCGGGGTGTGTGGAGCTGGACGAGCTCGGCTGACCGGGCCAAGCGGTCCAGATGGTCGTCGAGGTGACGCGGCTGGCCGCCGATGACGAGGAACCGCTCGAAAATGCCATCGCCCCGCAGGATGCCGCTGTCGTCGGCGCGAAGAAAAGGGGAGCCGGGCGGGCACAAGGTGGGGCCTTGGGGATCGAGCCGGACCAAGACGGCGGTCGGCTGGTCTGGGACAACTGTGGGTCTCTCATCCACCGAGAGGCTCCTTTCTCCGCTTTACCTCCGATCACGAAGGCTAGCCTCGGGCGTTGTGGAGGAACGTTATGCCGAGTCGCTCTCCAACCTGCGCCAGGACCTCGAGGACGTTGAGGCGGTTATGAGACGTCTGGAAGAAGGCACCTACGGTCACTGCGATAGCTGCGGGGCGGTCCTACCGGCCGAGCAGTTGGAAGCCCGGCCCGCCGCCCTGCGCTGCCCGGCCTGCAATTGAAGCCAAGGCTGCGCCGACCAGGTGGAGCTCTCAACGTTCCAGGATCTCATGCAGGTTACGTACGGTGAGCGGGACTCAGCTCGCGGGCGGGCCGCGACCGTGGCGTGGCTGGCCGAAGAGCTAGGTGAGCTGGCTCAGGCCGTCCGCAAAGGCTCTCCAGACCAGCAGCTGCACGAGCTGGGCGACGTCCTGGCCTGGCTGGCTTCGCTGGCCAACCAACTGGGTCTTTCGCTCGAGGACGCCGTCAAGCGGTACGAGGACGGGTGCCCGAGCTGCGGCCAGTCCCCGTGTGGCTGCCTAGCCTCGCGCTAGCCCGGGCCGGGAGGCCTCCCCTAGCGTTCAGGCGTCGACCAGGCGGCGGGCCAGCAGAGCCTCGGCGATCTGGACGGCGTTGAGGGCCGCCCCCTTACGCAGGTTGTCGCCCGAGACAAATAGGGCCAGACCTCTCCCATCCGGCTCGGACTTGTCTTCACGGACCCGCCCGACCAGGCAGTCATCGATACCGGCGGAGGCCAACGGGGTCGGCATGTCCACCAGGCGTGTGCCGGGGGCGGACTGGAGGATTTCCATGGCCCGGGCGGGCGATATGGGCCGTTCGAACCGAGCCACGACTGATAGGGAATGCCCCGTGAACACGGGCACCCGCACGCACGTAACGCCTACCGCGAGGTCGGGTATATGAAGGATCTTGCGGCTTTCGTTGCGCAATTTGTGCTCTTCGTCGGTCTCGTCGTCGACCATTTCCCCGCAATGGGCAGGATATTGAAAGCCAACGGCCCCGGGAACACCCTGCTCGCCGGGTAGGGGACGGCGGACCCGTCGAAGGTGAGGGCCGCCGCCTTCTCGCCCACCGCATGGACCTGGCTCGGCCAGCTCGTCAACGCCCTTGCGGCCGGCACCCGAAGTCGCCTGGTATGTCGAAATGACGAGCCTGCGCAGGTTCGCCTCGTCGTGGAGCGGCTTCAGCACGGGCATGCAAACCATTGTGGTGCAGTTGGGGTTGGCCACGATCCCTTTGCGGATGTTCGCCAGGTCATCGCCGTTTACCTCGGGCACGACCAATGGCACGTCGGGGTCCATCCGCCACGCTCTTCGAATTGTCGATGACTATTGCCCCGGCGGCGGCCACGACGGGCGCCCATTCGCGCGAAGCTTGCCGCCCCCATGCTGAACAGAGCGATATCCAGACCTGGTGGTCAGCCACCGCCACGTCCTCGACAACCGCACCGTCCAGTAACCTGGCCGGCCGAGCGTTCGACGACGCGAAAAACCGCAAGCGGTCTACGGGCAGGTCGCGTTCCTGTACAACCCGGCGCATGATCCCACCGACCTGGCCGGTCGCCCCGTAAACGCCGACCGCAACGCCATCAGTAACCCCCTCCCCCGTCGAGGCCGAACGCTTTGTGCAGAGCGAGCACCGCCCGGTCGGACTGCGACGCCCGCACGACGCAAGTGAGGCGGATAGCGGAAGTAGAGATCATTTCGATGTTGATCCCCTCTGTCGCGAGCACCTCGAACATGGTGGCGGAGACACCAGGGTGGGTCCTCATCCCCGCCCCCATTATCGAAACGGTCGAGATCTCGGGGTCCGCGTAGGTAGCGCTGGCACCTATCTCGCCTTCAAGTCGCGATCACTTCTTTTGCTAACTGCCAGGTCGGCGTGAGGGACCGTGAAGGATATGTCGGTTGTGCCGTGCAAGGACACGTTCTGTTCGATCATGTCGACGTTTATGAGCTTGTCGGCGAGCTCCCTGAACAACCTCGCGGCCATGCCTGGCCGGTCGGGTACTCCGGCGACGGTCAACTTTGCCTCGGACTGGTCAGCGACAACAGCTGAAATGATCGCCTGCTCCATAGCACTGCCTTCCTCTTCGATCGACGTGCCTGGCTCCCAGGTGAAGCTGGACCGCACGTGCAGGCGCACCCCGTGGGTACGCGCAAACTCCACCGAACGCATCGCCGGCTTGGGGCAACCGGCAGCGTACATCTCCAGCATCTCCTCGTAGCTCACCTTCGCCAGGCGACTTGCCGCCGGCACGACTCTCGGGTCGGCGCTGAACACCCCGGGGACATCGGTGTACAGCTCGCAAGTGTCGGCGTCGAAAGCCTTGGCCAGCGCAACGGCCGTCGTGTCCGAACCGCCTCGGCCGAGGAACGTGACCTCCCGCTCCAAGGACACGCCTTGAGAACCCCCGACCACGGGCACCCGGCCGGCGTCCATGGCCCGCGAAGGCGGTTGGGGCGCACATCGACGATCTTGGCCTTGGTGTGCTCACCGTTGGTGATCACCCCGGCCTGGCTGCCCGTAAAGCTGTCCGCCGGCACGCCGAGGTCGTGGAGGGCCATGCACAAAAGCGCCATGGCCTTGCGTTCCCCAGCCGTGACGAGCATGTCCATCTCGCGGCCGGGGTGCGTACGGGACACCTTGTTGGCAAGGTCCAGCAGGTCGTCGGTCTCATGGCCCATGGCCGACACGACGACCACCGGCTCGTCCCCGCGGCGACGCACGCGCGCGACGTAGTCGGCGACGTTCCGCATCCTCTCGGCATCCGCGACGGAGGAGCCCCCGAACTTCTGGACCAGCACTGCCACGGCTCCGCAGGATACCAGGTGGGCCTACGAAGTCGCCGTTGCGAGCTCGCCGGGACTGCCGAACGCTCACAGCGCTGCCACCCGGCCCCCGCTGTATTCGGCTACGCTGCGCCGCCGTGCCGTCAGAAAAACGTATTCGCCAGCAAGCCAACCAGCACCGCATGGACCACTGCGAGAGAGCAGGCGCAGAGTCGCCGCAGGCAACGGTTTTTCCTGGGCGGAGCTATCGCCGCTGTAGTCGATCGTCCTGATCGCGGTGCTGACCGCAGTCCTGTCAGGCGGGAGCCCGAAGAAGTCGGCGTCCGGCACGACGACCACCGTTCGGCGTCGACCACGTCCACCAGTGCGCCTACTACGACCGCGGCACCGCCAGTGTCCGTGCCGCTCGTCGCTGCTCCGGCCAAGGTCGGGTGCCCCGAGCTGAACGGCTCTTCGCCAGCACTACACGCGCTTTTCGGCCGCTCCGCCGATGTGCATCAACCCCGCCAAGGAGTACACCGCACACATGGTCACCGACGCCGGCACTATCACGATCAAGCTCCTGGCTGCGCAAAACCCGACCACGGTCAATAACTTTGTGTTCCTGGCGGGTTACCACTTCTACGACGGCACGGCGTTCCACCGGGTGTGCATCGCCTTTATCAACCAGGGCGGCGACCCGACCGGTACCGGCACCGGCGGGCCCGGGTACTCGTTCAACGGTGGCGCGCCCAAGAGTTCGAGCGTCTACACCGCCGGCGCCCTGGCCATGGCCAATTCCGGGAGCCCGAGCAGCGACGGGAGCCAGTTCTTCTTCGTGGTCGGCAAGGGGGGTAAGGAGCTGTCAGCCACCTACAGCTACTTCGGCCAGGTGATAGGAGGCATGAGCGTGGTCAACAAGATAAATGCGGATGGGACGTCGCCGGCCGCCACCAACGACAACTGCCCGCCGAAGGTCGTCCACAAGATCAAGAAGGTTACCATCAGCGAATCGTGAGCCGGCCCATAAAACCGGGCGACACCAGCCCGCGAGGCCACGAACGGGCAAGACGACGGGCCTTAGCTCCGGCCCGGTTAGCGCCGCCTCCGCGAAGTTCGCCCGGGCCCAGCACGTCCAGGCCTACCTGCCGACCGTCCAACCAGATCGTCACCTCGCCTTCGCCGGCTTTGCACCAGTGCCCGTCGGGCGCCCGCAGCAGCGCCGTCCGCTCGTCGATCGCCGCGATCCGCAGAGCCGCCCGACGCCAGCCTGACCGTGCGGTGCGTCTTTTCCTCCGACCAGTGTTGGCGTGGGGCAACACCGCCAGCTGGGGCAGAAGCCCGAGCCCGAGCGTGAGCGCACCGCCTCTCGGGTCGACCATGGTGTCGCCCAGCACCATCGCCCCCGCCGACGACCCCGCCAGTACCGCACCCCCCGCCCACGCCTCGACCAGGGCCTCCCACACCGGCGACGACTTGAGACCGAGCGCAAGTGGAGCACCGAGCCGCCCGCCAGGTACATGAACCGGGCAGCCGCGGACCATCACCGGCGTTTTCAGCGTCCTCGGCGTCGGCCCGCCGCAGCACCATGCAAGCCTTGACCGAGGCGCCTAAGGCAGAAAAGTAAGAAGCCGCTGTTTGGCCACGGCCCGCTCCGGGTGCCAGTAGGCCGCGGCCGTGGGCAAGACCAAGACCTCGCTGGTGCCGGAGAGCTCGAGAAGGTGCCGGTCGATCTCCTCACACCCGGGCGCCCACTCCGAGCCACCGACCAGAGCCAGCTCACCCGGACGGACCTCGGGCGCCTCGAGCGGCGGTCGTGCCCCAGGTGAAGGCACCCGAGGCGGGCCATCGGCGGGGCAGTTGGCACGGGTGCCCGGAGCCAAAATGCGGAAAGTCAGCGGGGCCAGTATTGGACAGACATGCACCAGATGCTCATGACAAACGCCCCTTTTGCCCACTCGGCTAGTACAGTTCTACTAGTTACGATTGTCCGCCCCAAATGACGCTAGACAGGCCATAGCGCGGCTATCCGCCCTACTCGTACCTTTGAGGGAGGTTTCGGACAATCAGGAGGTACCCGAAATGGTCGAGCAACAACAAGCTGACTCTCTCCTCACGCCCGCCGAGGTGGCGGCGCTCTTTCGGGTCAACCCCAAGACAGTCACCCGCTGGGCTCGCGCCGGCAAGATCACCGCCATCCGTACCCTCGGCGGTCACCGCCGTTTCCGGGCTACGGAAATCCGTCGCTGCTTGGACCAGGTCGAACTGGACCGCTGAACCCGGGCGCAATTGCGCACAGTACCCAGAGGCGGTGTAGCGGCACTGCTTAGCGCTGCGGTACCAAATTAGTCGCGGGAACGCGTACAAGTTTTGGTGCGACCGCGGCCGGTACCCGCCGGGTTGGCTCTGAAACCCTCCGGGTCATCGCGGCCAGAGCCAGAGCGCGGCACTTGAAGCTTGGCCTGGCCAGCTTGGACTGGGCCGCTTTGACTGGCCCGCTTGGACTGGCCAGCTTGGACTGGGCCGCGTTACCGCGGCCCGCAACAGGCCGCGGCTGGCGGTGGTCGGAGCCGGCGTCGATCCGGCGACCTCGCACTTTTCAGGCGCGCGCTCTACCAACTGAGCTATCCGACCGCGGACCTGACGGGATTTGAACCCGCGTCCTCCGGCTTGACAGGCCGGCGTGCACTCCAGGCTGCACCACAGGTCCCAGTTACATTGGTGCACCGCCTCGTCCAACGGAGCCCGACGGCACGAGACAGTATAGATGGTGCAACCGGCAGGCTCACCAACCCTGCGCCAGACGTCGACAGAAGGAGCGGTTTGAGGAAATGAGGACCGTCCTGTCGCCTGTCTATAGGCGCTGGTCAGACCGAGCGGGGCGGAAGTGGCGTCGGGTCTCTGGTGCGAAAAGGGCCCTGTCCGGCGGGGCATTTTTGCCTCGCCGCTGTTCCCGGCCACGTTGGCCGTGGCGGCCAGCATCTCCTTCCTGTTGGCGCCAGCCGGCCAGGCCAACGCCGCACCCGCTACTCAATGGTCAGGCGGAGGACCGGGGTTGGGCAGAGAACTGGTGGCGCTAGCCGGGGCGACGCCCCCCTCGCCGTCGTCGTTCGGCGCCAAGGCAGAAGGCGCCGCCTCTCGCTCTGCCCTCCTCTCACTCCAGGTCTACTTCCAGCCCAACCACGCTGATCAGCTCACTGCGCTGGCCACGGCCGTCTCGACCCCGGGCAACCCGTCGTACCACCGCTTCTTAACTGTTCCGGAGTTCGCCGCCCGCTTTGGCCCAAGCCAGCAAGCGGTGTCCGCGTTGGACAGGTACCTGAGCTCGGAGGGCCTTTCAGTGGGCCAGCTTTCGGCCAACCGACTGGCCCAGCCCGTCAGCGGCCGCGCCGCGCAGTTCGAGCGAGCCCTCGGCGCCCCGCTCGTCAGGATGCGGACCGCTAAGGGGGCAGAGGTCATCGGCTCTCTGGCGGGACCGAAGTTACCGGCCGACCTGGCCGGGTCCGTCGCCTTCGTGGACGGCCTCGACCCCTGGGTCGTCCCCTCCACCAACCTGGTGCGGCTCCCGGACCACCAGTCCGTGGGGGACCGGATGGGGGAGACGCCCCGTGCCGGCCGCCCGGCCACGGACGGCTCGGGTGGCCGCGTCGGCGCCCCCAGCCACCTGAGAGCTCAGGGCCTGGAGCGGGCCGTGGCTTCCGCCCTGGGGCCGGACCAGGCGACGGGAGCGGCCGCGCTCGATTGCGGGGCTATGGCCGGCCAAGGGCTGACCCCGTCTCAGCTGGACCGTATGTACGGCTTTTCGGGCTTCGACGATCGTGGTGATCAGGGCGAGGGCGAGACGATAGGGCTCATCGAGTACGGCCTCCCCGACTCACGGGCCGTGGCCAGCTACGAAGACTGTGCCGGGGCATCGCTCTCCATTGAGTTCGTGCCCACCAGCTCCGCCCCCACGCAAGTGGACACCGAAGTGGCGGCGGACCTCGAGGTGATCGCCGCCCTGGCCCCCAAGGCGAACGTCGTCGTGTACGAGGCCTCGTTACAAGGCACGGGGCTAGCGCCGTGGGACCTGGCCGTGTCGGGCACCGCGACCGGAGGGTTGCCCGATGTCATCAGCGACTCGTGGGGGTCGTGCGAGCCCGACACCGGTATGGCTAACGCCTATTACCAGGCCGAGGAGGTGCTTTTCGAAGAGGCCGCAGCCCAAGGCCAGACCGTCCTGGTCGCCTCCGGCGACGACGGTTCGGAGGGGTGCCTCGACCAAACCCAAAGCAAACAGTTCGCCGTCTACGACCCGGCCTCCGCTCCCTTCGTGACTTCCGTGGGCGGGACCGCGAGTGACACCGCCACCAGCCCGCAGTACATCTGGAACAGCCACAACGCCACTGACCGGCAGTGCCTGGCTACCGGGTGTTCGCTTTACGGAGCCTCCGGGGGCGGGGCCAGCACGATATGGCCCAGGCCCGGTTACCAACCGGCATCTCTGCCGTCATCGCCGGCGTGCACTCTGGGTGCCCAGGGCTGCCGCGAGATCCCGGATGTTTCGGCGCTGGCAGGCGACCCCTATGGGCAGTACTGCACGCCCAGCTTCTGTGGTGGGGGCGGGCCATGGGTGGGCTTCGGCGGCACCAGCCTGGCGGCGCCATCTTGGGGGGCCGCCGTACTGCTCTCAGACGAGATGTGCTCGACCCGCACGGGTTTCCTGAACCCTCTCCTGTACAGCGAGCCGGCCAAGCTGGTGGGCGTCATCACTTCGGGCGACAACGACCTGAGCGGGAGCCACGATGGGATGTACCAAGCCGAGACCTCGGGCGGGTACTCGATGGCCGGTGGCCTGGGCTACCTCGGCGGGGCCAACCTGTCGTCTGGCGTGCTCTGCGGCCCAAGTGGCGGGGGCAGCGCTTCGGGCGCCCCGACGACCACCACCCCGGCGACCACCACCCCGACGACCACCACCCCGACGACCACCACCCCGACGACAACGGCTCCGGCGACCACCCCGACGACGAGCCCGGCGAGCCCGAGCTCCCCCGCCAGCGGGGCATCAGGGGCCCCGGCCGCTGAATGCGTCAAGCCGGTCAACCAACCGGTGCGGGGGACGCCCGCCGCGATAGCAGCGACCGAAGATGCCAACGACTGCGCCGGCTATTTGATCGTGACGGCAAGCGGGGCGGTGTCGGGGTTCGGGGCCGCCATCACCTACGGTTCACTGCAGGGCCGGCACTTGAAAGCGCCCGTCGTCGCCATCGCCGTCACGCCGAGCTCCGAGGGTTATTGGCTGCTCACCTCCGACGGCGAGGTGTTCGCCTTTGGCGATGCCAAGTTCATGGGCCAACCGGCCAGCCTCCACCCGAGTAGCCCTGCGGCCGGCATTGCCGCCACCCCCGACGGCCTCGGCTACTGGGTCGCCGCCCGGGACGGGGCCGTCTACAGTTTCGGCGATGCCACGTCGTACGGGTCCCTGGTTGGCCGTTTCCTCAACCAGCCGGTGGTGGGGATAGCGTCCACCCCCGACGGGGAGGGCTACTGGTTGGCGGCCGCTGACGGCGGGGTCTTCGGGTTCGGGGACGCCGGCTTTCGTGGGTCCATGGCCGCCGCCCGCTTGAACAGCCGGGTAATCGGGATTACCGCTGACCTGGCTGGCAACGGTTACTTCCTGGCCGCCGCGAACGGCGGCATATTCTCGTTCGGCGCCCCCTTTTATGGCAGTCGCGGCGCCAAGCCGCCTCCGGCCCCCGTCGTCGCGGTGGCCCCTTCTATCGACAGGAAGGGGTATTACATGATCGACTCGGCCGGCCAGGTCTATTCCTACGGCGACGCCATATACGGCGGCAACGCCACCAGCCCTAGCCGACGCCGGCCACCAAAGGCGCAGGGGCCTGGTGCACCTTAGACATTGGCAATGGCCGGGATAATTTCTTTGCCGATGATCTCCAGAGGCGTAAGGTCGGAAACCCGCGCCGCGCTGCCCACTGCCACCTGGGCCCCGAGGCTGGCCAGGTTGTGGAGGTCTTCGACGATTTGACCGGCCCTTTCACCTTTTTCCCCGACGTCGAAGTTGTAGAGGACCGTCTTTTCGATCTCGTCGTAATCGCGGCCCGCGGCTTCGCAGTGGCCTCGCAGCACCTCGAGCTTGTGTGAGAAGTCGGGGCCGCTGAAGATGTTGCACGCCTGGGCATATTTAGCCACCAAGCGAAGCGTCTTTTTCTCTCCCGAACCGCCGATAAGGATGGGTGGGTGGGGCCGGGAGGTACTCTGCGGGCGGTTGAGGGACCTCTCCAGGGTGTAATAACGGCCGTTGAACGGGCCCTCGTCATCGCTCCACATTTGCAAGCAAATTTGCAGGATCTCTTCCAACCGCTCGTAGCGTTCGGCCATGGGTGGGAAGAACAGCCCTAGACCGCGCGCTTCCTCCTCGTTCCAGGCGGCGCCGATGCCGAGCCAGGCCCGCCCCCCTGAAAGCACGTCGAGAGTGGTCACCATCTTGGCCAGCAGGCCCGGGCTGCGGTACGTCGCAGCGGTCACGAGGGTCATAAGCGAGATGCGCCGAGTCCGGGCGGCGATGTACCCGAGGGCCGTGTAAGCCTCGAGCATCTCGTCCTCTGGCGGGCCGATCACGTGGATCTGCCACACGTGGTCCATTACGGACAGGCGGTCGAAGCCGACGTCCTCGGCCACTTGTGCTATTTCAGAGAGCTTCGAGGCCAGGACCGGGGGACCACCGGGCCATGTGAAATTGCTGACGTGGAGACCAAGTTTCATGGACGGCATCGTAGGGCGCGTTCGCTCCCGTCGAGGCCAACTACACGAGGAGGAGTACGGCCACGACCGTCCCGACGACCACGACCGCGACCCGCAGGCCAGCCTCAGGGATCCGACGGCCGAGCTTCCCGCCGACCTGGCCGCCCACAGCTGCGCCGGCGGCGAGGATGGCCGCCGCCTCCCATGAGACATGGCCGCTGAAAGCAAAGATCACGCCGGCGACGAGGTTCGCCAGCATGGCCAAGACGTTCTTTACAGCATTAAGGCGCTGGAGCCGTTCGTTTATGAAGATGGGCAATACGGCCATCAGGATCACGCCCTGCGCAGCGCCGAAATAGCCGCCGTATATACCCGTGGCCAAGACGGCCACGTAGAGGATCTGGCCGCGATGGCCGAACCGGCGCACGGGTGGCCCCGACGGTTGGAGCCATTTCTTCAGCAGAGGCTGCAGGGCCACGAGGGCACAAGCCAGCAGGATCAGGTACGGGACGACACGACGGAACGATGTTTCCGGCAACCGCAAAAGCAGCAGCGCACCGATAATCGCGCCTACCGAAGAAAAAATGCCCAGAAAGGCAGCCCGACGGCCCTGACCTGATAGCTCCCGCCGGTACGCGTGTATGCCGCTCAACGAACCCGGCACCAGCCCGACGGTGTTGGACACATTGGCCACCAGGGGCGGGTAACCGACCGCCAGCAGCGTCGGGAACGTTATGAGTGTCCCCGAGCCGACGATGACGTTTATCGCCCCGGCAGCCATGCCGGCCCCCGCAATGCCCAGGGCCGAGATGGCGTTCATCTCACCCGGTTATAGCGCTTCGCTGATCAGTTGCTGCTCCGCCCGTTGGTCATACATCTTCGCCACGCCGCGGCAGGGGAGCGCCGTGTCAGCTGTCTGCCTTTGATTGTCCCGGTGCCAGCCCGTCCATCACCAGGTCGACTACTTGGCGGGCGAACCGGTCGTTAAGAGGTAGGTGGCCCTGGAGGAGGCGATGGTAGGCGGCGCCGAAAACCAGGTCGAGGACCACGTCTGCGTCGGTCCCGGGCCGGATCTCGCCTCGTCGGACAGCCCGCTCGACCAGAGCCTTGTGCTGAGCGCGCAACGGGTCGAAGACTCGCTCACGCCAGGCGGAAGCCAGCTGAGGATCCCTTTGCGCCTCTGCGATCAGGCCGGCCAGCATCCGACCAGCACGGGAAGTCGTGACTGCGCGGGACCACGACCGCAGCGCAGCCAGAAGATCACCGCGAAGCGTGCCGGTATCGGGCAGGGCTAGTTGGCTTCGGAACTCGGCCATGAAGGCGTCGAGAGCGAGCGCCCCCCGAGACGGCCAGCGTCGGTAGACGGTGGCCTTCCCGACTCCGGCGCGGGCGGCGACTTCCTCCATTGACATGCCGGACAGCCCCCGCTCAGCCAGGATGGCGGTGGCCGCCTCCAGGATAGAAAGGTCAGCGGCCGCGCTCCTCGGCCGGCCGGCGCTGCGAGGGGCCGAAACTGTTTGGCCCGGCCCGCCGACCGGCGGCCGGCCGCCGCCAATTCCGCCCGGAGCGCCTGTAGCTCCCGTCTCGCCTGCCCCCGCGTCGGTCCCATGCGCGTCAGAGGTCCCCCGGCCCCTGACGGGACTAGCCCTGTCGGGACCAGCCCTGACGGGACCAGCCCTGACGGGACGAGCGCGGTCATTGCTCATTGGAATAATGTCGATTTACTCCTGGTTCGTACTGTGTGCTAGCTTATCGAAACGGATCGTATCGTATTTTTAATGGAGCTGAGGGTCGCGTGAGGGCACGAGTGGAGCTGAAGGATAAGACGAAGGACGAAGTGGCGGAGGCGGCCAGCTCCAAGGCGACCAGTGAAGGTACGGGCGAACGCACTACCGGCCGCGACGGTGCCGGCCGCGACGGTGCCGGCGGGTACGGGCGAGCCTCTCTGGCGCTCATCTTGACCGCAGTGTTCATGGTGGTCCTCGATTTCAGCATCGTAAACGTGGCGCTGGCGTCGATCGAGCGCGAACTTCATTTCGACGCGTCATCGGTGCAATGGGTGGTAACTGGTTACGCCATCACTTTCGGCGGCCTCCTGGTGCTCGGCGGGCGGGCGGCCGACCTCTACGGCCGGCGTCGGCTGTTCCGGGGCGGGATGCTGCTCTTTACCCTCGCTTCACTGGCGGGAGGGTTGGCGCAGGACCCCGTACTGCTCGTCATGGCCCGGCTCGTCCAGGGGGCCGGGGCCGCCATGGTGGCGCCGGCGGCGTTGTCGCTGATCACTACCGGGTTTGCTGAGGGCCAAGCCCGGGCTCGGGCACTTGGCGCGTACGGGGCGGTAGCGTCCGTCGGCTTCGTTGCGGGCCAGGTGCTCGGTGGTGTCCTGGTCCAGATCATTAGCTGGCGGGCTGTTTTTTTGGTCAACGTCCCTGTAGGGCTGGTGGCCGTCTTCCTGGCCCCGCGGCTCCTGCACGAGTCACGTTTTGCTGACCGCCAACGTCGGCTCGACGTCAGCGGCGCCCTCTTCATCACGCTTTCCATTGCGCTCCTGGTCCTGGCTGTATCCGAAGCCGGCATGAACGGCCTGCTCTCGCCCGTCGTCCTGGCCGCGTTCGCGCTGGCTGCGGTAGCCGCTGCGACCTTCGTCTGGGTGGAGCGTCGCCAGGCGGACCCGTTGGTCCCGCTGCGACTACTGCGTCTGCGGGGGTTGCAGAGTGCCAGCGTCATGATGGTCCTCGTCGGCTTGTGGAACGGCGGCGAGCTGCTGGTCCTGTCCCTCTACCTCCAGCAGGTCCTGCACGACTCGCCGCTCGTTAGCGGGTTGGTTATTGCGCCGCAGGGCGTGATCGGGTTTACTGCCGGCTTCTTCGGGGCCCGGCTGATGCGCCGCCTGGGGTTGCAACGTTTGACGCTGCTGACCGGCGTGGCGGCCATGGTCGGGTTCCTCATCTTGACCCAACTGCCGGGCACTGGCGGCTACAACCCCGTGCTGGCGGCCGTGACCCTGGTGGGGTTCGGCACCGCCGGCGCGGCCTACGCCAGCATGATCAGTGCCACAAACGGGATGGCCGACAGCGACCAGGGGTTCGTTGGCGGCGCCATCAACACCAGCCGCCAGATCGGGGCCGCCGTCGGGGCTGCTCTGTTGCCAGCGATCGCACTGGCCGTCAACCATGGTCACGGCGCCGCCGACGTGAGCGGCGACCGAGCGGCCATGCTCGCCGGTGCCGTTGTGGCGGGCCTAGCCGTCCTCGTTGCTTTGCGTTTGGGGATGGCGCCCAGGGCAAGAGCAAAGGTCGAGCGCGAGCGGCCGCTAACCCCCGTCGATTTGTGCCCCGCCTGCGATTAATAGGGACGTACTTGGTTATTCCCACTCGATAGTGCCCGGTGGCTTGCTCGTTATGTCGAGCACCACCCGGTTCACCTCTGCGACCTCATTGGTTATGCGAGTCGAGATTTGCGCCAACAGTTCATAGGGTAAACGGGAGAAATCGGCCGTCATGGCGTCCTCGCTGCTCACCGGGCGCAGGACAATAGGGTGACCGTAGGTGCGGCCGTCGCCCTGGACCCCTACCGAACGCACATCGGCGAGCAGGACGACCGGGCACTGCCAGATTTCCTGGTCGAGGCCGGCCCGGGACAGTTCGTGTCGGACAATGGCGTCGGCTCGCCGCAGCACGCGCAAACGCTCTTCAGTTACCGCTCCGATTATCCGGATGGCCAGGCCCGGTCCGGGGAAGGGTTGCCGCCACACGATTTCCTTCGGCAAACCCAATTCTTCCCCGACGGTCCTGACCTCGTCTTTGAACAGCTTGCGGAGCGGTTCGACGAGCTCGAACCGAAGGTCGTCCGGCAGGCCGCCGACGTTGTGGTGGCTCTTGATGTTGGCTGCCCCCTCGCCCCCGCCGGATTCGACGACGTCTGGGTACAGGGTGCCCTGGACGAGGAAACGGACCTCGCCCGCCGAGCCCCTGCCGTCCGCCCGCACGATGTCTTGGGCCGCGCCCTCGAAAACCCGGATGAACTCACGGCCGATCGCTTTACGTTTGGCCTCGGGGTCGGTCGGGTCAGGCAAGGCGGCCAGAGCATCGAGGAACCGGCTCGAGGCGTCGACGGTTTTGAGCCTGACTCCGGTTGCTTTTACGTAGTCGTGCTCGACCTGTTCCCGCTCACCCTCCCGCAGGAACCCGTGGTCCACAAACACACACGTCAACTGGTCGCCCACCGCCCGCTGTACGAGCGCAGCGGCGACCGCCGAGTCGACCCCGCCCGAGAGGCCCGCGATCACCGGATGACTGCCAACCGTCGCGGCGATGGACTTGACCGACGCCTCGATAATGTTCCCGGTCGTCCACGCGGGCGCAATTCCCGAACAACGGTAAAGGAAGTTCTCGATCACTCGCTGGCCCATTTCGGAGTGGGCGACCTCGGGGTGCCACTGGACCCCATAAAGACGCCGGCCCCGGTCCTCGAAAGCGGCGATCCCGGCTCCGTCTGTCCAGGCTGTGCCGCGGGCACCGGCGGGCGCCTGGACTGCCGCGTCCCGGTGCGACATCCACACCGTCAGGCGGTCGGGCAGGCCGGCGAGGAGCTGAGATCCGGGGCCGAGGTGTAACTCCGTCCGGCCGAACTCACCTTTGTGAGTGCGGCCGACCTCACCACCGAGGGCCACGGCCATGGCCTGCAGCCCGTAGCAGATGCCGAGCACCGGGATACCGGTGGAAAAAAGGGCGGGATCCACGATAGGGGCGCCCTCGGCGTAAACGCTCTCCGGGCCGCCGGAAAGTACCACGGCGCTCGGGTGACGGGCGACGATATCAGCCACCGTCGTCGTGTGCGGCACGATCTCGCTGTAAACACGGGCTTCACGCACCCGGCGGGCGATCAACTGGGCGTATTGGGCGCCGTAGTCCACAACAAGGACAGGCGCGGCCGCGTCGGCGGGACCTTGCGCAGCCGGAGAAGGTGGCGGCGACACACCCAGCGGCGCGCCTTCCCCGTTCATCTACGTATCGTACTTCCCAGTTCGAGGTGCGGGTGGTGGCCCCCGGCTCGCCAGGTACTCAGACGCGGTCTTAGACTGAAGGGCTGTGCCTGGAATGAGCACAGGGCTCAGTACCCACAACTCCACGATTGTGTCGGCCTTTTACAACGAGTTGCTCCGACAAGGCCTGGTCGTCGCCCTGATCGTACTTCTGGTCGGGGCTGCGTGGAGCATTTCCAGGTCTGCCCAACTGCGCCGGCTCGCCACCGGTCAGCAGGGCCAGCCCAGCGGCGTGCCATTTTCCGCTCCGGAGGCGCCCGCCAGAAGACTTTTGCGGGTCTCGTTCGGCCTTCTCTGGATCTTCGACGGCATCCTCCAGGGGCAGGCGTCGATGCCCCTCGGCATGGCCCCGCAGGTGATCCAACCGGCGGCCGCCACCTCGCCGGGTTGGGTCCAGCACCTGGCCAACTCGATGGCGACGATATGGAGCTATCACCCCGTCACGGCGCCGGCCGCGGCGGTATGGATCCAGGTGGGCCTAGGCGTGTGGCTGCTGGCCGCCTCGAAGGGCACCTGGTCCCGCGTGGGCGGCCTGGCCACTGTGGCGTGGGGCCTGATCGTGTGGATGTTCGGCGAAGCCTTCGGCCAGATCTTTTCTCCAGGCCAAAGCTGGATGTTCGGGCTCCCGGGTTCGGTCCTGTTGTACTGCGCGGCTGGCGCACTGGTCGCCCTGCCCGACACGGTATGGAAGACACCACGGTTGGGCCGCTGGATCCTGGGCACGATAGGAGCTTTCTGGGTGGGCATGGCCCTCCTGGAAGCATGGCCCGGGCGAGGGTTCTGGCAGGGCCAACCGACCAGCCATTCCACTCCGGGCGCGCTCGTCAGCATGCTGCGGGAAATGGCGGCTACTCCGCAGCCCCGTCTGCTCTCTTCCTGGGTGAGCGCCTTCGCCCGCTTCGCTGCGGCCCACGGTTGGGGCGTGAACCTCTTCGTCGTAGTGGCGCTCGCGGCCATTGGCACCCTGCTCCTGACGCGGGACAAGCGGCTTGTCCTGGCCGGAGCGGTATCAGCTACGGTGCTCTGCCTGGCCGACTGGGTGCTGGTGCAGGACCTCGGGTTCATGGGTGGGGTGGGGACCGACCCCAACAGCATGGTGCCCATGGTGGTGCTGATTTGGGCTGGTTACCTGGCCTTCACCAGGCTGCCGGCCCCCGCCGCAGCCCCCGCGCCGACAAGGACAAGTGCACCCAGCCCTGCTCTCCGCGCCGCCGGGCTCCCCTGGCGCGAGCGGCTGACGGCCAACCCGGCTTATGCTTTCCGGACCGCGGCCGCCGTCGGCGCTCTGGCCATCACCTTGGTCGGGACGGCGCCGATGGCACTGGCGGCCAGCAACCCCAATGCCAGCCCTCTCCTGGCTCAGGCTGTGGACGGCTCGCCAGAGGCGTTCGACTTCCCCGAGCCGGCGGTGAGCCTGGTCGACCAGTACGGCCACCCGGTAAGCCTGGCCAGCCTGCGGGGCAGGGCGGTGGCGCTCACGTTCCTGGATCCCGTCTGCACGTCGGACTGCCCCGTCATTGCCCAGGAGTTCCGGGAGGCGGACGGCGTCCTCGGGGGCGGCGCTCGGCACGTCTACCTGGTGGCCGTCGACGCCAACCCTCGTTACATAACCTCCGACTACCTCTCCGCCTTCGATCGTCAGGAAGGGCTTCAGAGCACCCCGAACTGGTTGTTCTTAACCGGTACGCTGCCGGAGTTGCAACACGCGTGGCACGTATTGGGGGCGCTCGTCCAGTACGCTCCGGGCGGCGCGATGATCGACCACAGCGAGTTTGCTTACGTGATCGACCCATCCGGGCGTGTCCGATACGACCTCGACACAGATCCCGGCCCGGCTACGGGAGCGACAGAGTCGTCCTTCGCCGTGACACTGGCCGGGACGCTACATAGCGTGCTGAAGGGTCCGACAAGTCGATGAGATCGACGGCGGCGGCCGGGCGGGGCCGCAGAGGCCGAACGACCCCGACGGCTCGCACCCGAGCGGTTCTGGTCGGCGGCGCTTTGGCCGTGCTCCTGCTCGACACGTGGGGGCTTTTCCCTGCCTCCGCTCAAGCTGGCACCGGCCGCCCTGGTCCCGGTGCAGGTGCGCCTTCGTTCACTACCCCGCTGGCGACATCGGTCCAGGTTGGCGGGAGTACCTGGGCGACGGTGGCCATGGGTGACCTGAACCAGCCGCTCAACACCTTCTGGCAGCTGATGTTCCGGCCCGAGGGTTCGTCGACCTGGTCAGACCGGGTCGAGGCGACGGCCGTGGCCACCAATGGTGGCCTCGCAATGGCCACCAGCGCGAGTTCGCTCATCGTCGGCGTGCGACCTTCCGACGACCTGACCTTCTCACCCCTCATATCGACTACGGACTCCGGCCGTTCGTGGTCGAACGGGTTACTCGACCAGGGCCTGGCCGCTCGTCCTCGGTCCTTGGCGGAGGGCCCGGGCGGGAACACCCTCGCCGTCGTCCAGGGCCATGGCGGGGCCGAAGTCGTCCGCAGCACCGACAACCTCTCAACCTGGCAGCCGCTCACGACGGTGGACGCCCTCACTGCGTCCGAGGCGGGCCGAGCATGCAGCCCCGGCGCCATCACTTCTGTCGGGTACGTATCGAGCCGCCCGGTGGTCGGGGTGAGCTGCCAGCGGCCCGGGCCGGCTGGTATCTTCCTGGAAAATGGGCGCACGTGGAAATTGACCGGCCCCACTCTTTCCCCGGGGGCGGGCTCCGCCGAGGTCCTCGGGTTGATGCCGGCCAAGGGCGGGGAGGCTGCCCTCCTCGGCTTAACTCGCCCGGGTACCGCTGCGGGCTCCGCCCGTACGCCGCAACCAACGGCGGGCTCCGGGACCAAAACGGCCAGTGGTACAGAGACGAGCCTCGTCGCCGCCTGGGCGGGCCCGAACGCGAATAGTCAGTGGCACACGTCGGCGCCGCTCGGGCTCGGCCCCGATGGCCGTCTTATCTCGTTCGGGGCCACGTCCGAAACTGGCGGCGGCATCTTTGCCCTCACCGCTGGCGCCAGTGGCCACCTGGAGCTGGCCGTTGCCGTTGCCTCCAGCTCGCGGCGAGGGTGGGAGAGTTTGCCGGCGCCACCGTCGACGACCGCTACCGTCGCGTTCCTGCCTGGCGGGACCGTCGATGCGCTGGCGGTCAGGAACGTCGACTTAACGGTTTGGGCGCTCTCGCCCGGTTCGGATGCGTGGGTCAAGGGCCAGGTCCTCGACGTGCCGGTCCAGTTCGGGTCTTCCAGCTGATGGCGTTCTCTGGTCGCCTTAGCCCCAGCCGCCGGGGGCCTGCATGCCAGCGATGAACCGGCTGCCGTTCAACGGGCACACGGCCCTAACGGCCTGGCAGTCAGGGCCGTTCTCGATCGCCGTGGCCGTCGTAATAGTCGGCCTGGCCTACTGGTACCTGCGGGCCGACTGGCAGTTGGCCACCAAAGGCCGGCGCTGGCCCTGGCGGCGCACCTTGTCCTTCATGGCCGGGCTCGTTGCCATCGACTTGGCCCTGCAGTCCCCAGTGGCCACCTTCACCGGCTTCTATTTCGAGGCCCACGTGGTCCAGCACCTCCTCCTCATGGTCATCGCCCCGCCACTGCTGGCACTGGGAGCGCCATCGACGCTGCTCTTGCAGTCCTCCAGCCGGGCCGCCAAAACGAGGTGGCTGGCCGTGCTGCATTCGCGTCTCTTCGCCATCCTGACCTACCCCGTGGTGGTTTGGTTCTTCTACTTCGGGGCCATGTTCGCCTTTTTCCTTTCCCCGCTCATCAATTACGCCATGGAGCACATGGCCGTAATGAACGCCATAAACCTGGCCTTCTTGCTCAGCGGCTGCCTCTACTGGTGGCCGATCGTCGGCCTGGACCCGATAGTGCACTGGAGGATGGGCTACGGGAGCAAGCTGGCGGCGCTGAGCCTCGCAGTCCCGTTCGAGGCTTTTCTTGGGGTCGCCATCATGAGCCTGCGCACACCCGTCGCCTCCATGTACACGCTCAACAGCACTCACTCCGGTGGCGCCCTGCTGTGGGCGGCAACCGAACTGGCTACCTTCATCGGTCTTATCCCGGTGTTCGTGATGTGGATGCGGGCGGACGAGCGCGCCGCGGCCAGGGCTGACGCCAAGGCAGCCCGGGCGGCGAGGGCCAATGAGCGCCCTGAGCTCCCGGTCGATGAGGCTTATTCGGCGGGGTTCGCCACTCAAGCCACGGTCTCGACCTCGGCCACTGTCGAGAGGTTCCGGCCTCTGTTCCAGCCTGGCAACAGCAGCTGGGAGGAACTGTGGAAGGCGAAAGCCGGCTTTGTGCCGTCGAGTTCGGCCCGACCTGGTGGGCAGAAGGGTGCGCCCCCGCCCAGTGGCGACGGGAAGCCGCCCGGGCCGAGTTCCTGACCTGCGCCGGAGCGGGGTCCAACCGGCGCGGGGCGTTCGGAGCCGGTCCGGGTCGGGCGTCGGCGGTCGAGGCCGACGGAGCGGACTGGGGCGAAAAACTGTTCTTATCAACACATTTTTCGACCCAAAAGCAAAAAATCGCCCCACTCGCGGCCTCGGCCTGGGCCTGGGCCGAGCTCTCGAGGCGGTCACTGCCCGGTCAGTCGAGCTCGTCCGGGTCGAGGACCATGACATCGACCCGCTCCCCGGCCGCCACCCCGTAGCCGTCGGGAAGGTAGGCAAGCGCGTTGGCTTCGGCCAGCGCGTGGAGTTGGTGGGACCCCTGGCCGCCCGACGGTCGGACAACCAAGGCGCCATCGGGCCCGGTGACGGCGTGCACCCGGGCCAAGTGCAGCCGGCCATCGGGTTGCCGGGACAAGGCGACCCCAGCGATGGCCGCCATCCTGGGACGGTCCAAGTTGGCGTGCCCCGCCATCAGCCGCAATGAGGGCCGGGCCAAAACCTCATATGAAACCAACGCAGAAACGGGGTTGCCCGGGAGCCCGAAAACAGGCGCCCCACTAGGAGGCAGGGTCGAAAAGGCGAACGGTTTCCCCGGTCTCACTGCCACTTGCAACCAGCGGGCGTTCTGGCCGCCCAGTTCTTCCAGGACCAGTTTCACGAAATCACGGTCGCCCACGCTGACGCCGCCACTGGTCAGGACAGCGTCGCAGCTCCGGAGGGCTGCTCTCAACGTTTCGGCCAGAACCGCGGGCTCGTCGCGGACCAGGCCCAGGTCGACGCCGACAAAGCCGTCAGCCCGCAACCGGGCCAGCAATGATGCCCGGTTGCTGTCGCGGATCTTGCCCGGAGGCAGGGCCCCGGGGCCGTCACCAACTCATCGCCCGTCGAGGCCACTCCGACGCGCGGACGGGGGTAGGCCCTGACGTGCTCCACGCCAACGCTGGCCAGAACTCCGAGATGGGCCGGCCCGAGCCGTACGCCGGGGGCAAAGACCACCGCTCCGGGGGCGATGTCGTCGCCGGCCGGCCTGATGCTGTTGCCGGGAGGCACCGCTTCCTCGATCATCACCCACCCGTTCTCCGAGCGGGTGTGCTCGACCATGCAAACGGCGTCTGCCCCCAACGGGAGGGCCGCGCCGGTCATGATGCGGACCGCCTCACCATCGCCGACCGTCAGGGCGCCCGGGTCGTCGCCGGCCATGACCTCACCGACGACCCGCAGCCGGGCCGGGCTCCTTCTCACATCACGCGAACGCAGGGCGTACCCGTCCATGGAAGAGTTGGCGAAGGGGGGCACCGGACCATCCGAGCGGATAGGCTCGGCCAAGACCAGCCCGAGGGCATCGGCCGTGCCGACCTCGGCCGCGGGCAACCGCCGGCAACTCGACAACACGAACTGGCGCGCCTCGGCGACGGAGATCATCGGTACGCCGGCTGTGGCCTCACGGAGCGCTCAGCGCTCCACTGGTGCTCCCACCAGGGCCCGCACCCCGTCCCCGAGCCGTCGTAATTCCGCACATTGTACCGAAGTCGAAATGAGCACCGCTCGGGGTATCGTCCGGGGAACGCACCCCGCAAAGGAGCCCTGTTGAGGTCGTTGTTCCCCGAAGCAACCGAGCGGGTCAACCTGGTGGAAATGTACTCGCGGGACATGCGGGCACGGAACCTCCAATCCATGGTCAGGGTCAACATGATCTCCACTCTGGACGGGGCCACGAGCTTTGGCGGCCGCTCCGGTCCCCTTGGGGGGCCAGGCGACAAGCTGCTGTTCTCCGTGCTTCGCTCTTTGGCAGACGTAGTGATGGTCGGTGCGGGAACGGCCCGGGCCGAGCACTACGGGCCGGTCAAGTTGCCTGCGGAAGTGCAGCGCATGCGCGAGGCCAGAGGCCAACCCCCAGTGCCGCCAATCGCTGTCGTGACCCGTTCCTTGAACATAAATTGGGAGTCCTCGCTCTTCCGGGGGGGCGAGCCGAGGCCGATCGTGATCACGCCAGACACGGCCGGCGCGGAGGCCGCGGCCGCGGCGGGGCCAAGAGCGGAAGTGGTCATGGCCGGGGCGGGCGGAGTGGACCTCCGCGCCGCGCTAGCTGCACTCGCCCAGCGTGGGATGCACCACGTCTTGTGCGAAGGGGGGCCTCAGCTCAACCACAGCCTGGCCGTCGCCGAACTGGTGGACGACCTCTGTCTGACGCTCTCGCCCAAGTTGGCCGGCAGCGGCGGTGACGGGTTGCTCAGCGGGGGGCCGGGAAACAGCGGGCAGTGGATGGCCGGTCGGGAAGCCAGTGGGGTCACGACGTTCCGCGACCGGCCCTTCGCCCGGTTGCTCGACCTGCGCCTGGTACATGTCCTGGAGGAAGAGAGCTTCTTGTTCCTCAGGCTGAGCCCCAGTTACAAAGGCGGCTCGGCCGCGCCTTGAGCGCCTAGCCCTGCGTCGCTGCCGTCTCCTCCTGGCGGGGCCGCGCCGGGCGCCATTGGCGCCCCGCCCAAGGCTGGCGCCGGCTGGGGAGGCATGATCCGGAAAGAGGAGCGGTCCATCTCCCGGCCGTCGACCCGGACGCTGAAGTAGTAGGCCCCGAGGTCCGGCAGCCCCAGGCCGAACAGCGGGATGGCCATCGGCATGGTCCACTCGTCGTTCGGCAACATCTCCGGCGAGCGGGGGGCGACGAAATAAGCGATGATCATGCCCCTGTCCGCCGGATCTCCGCCGTCCGGGACCTCGTCGGTGAGCATGACCCTCGTCTCGGTATTGGCGCCCACGTGCACCAGCTCAATCGTCATCTTGTGCTGTAAGTCGGTGTCTTCCGGCGTGATCAGCCCGATCACGGCCAGGGTGACGTTGACTCGATAAGGCGTCGAGGGGGTGCCGCTGGCGAGCAGCGCCAAGCCGGCACCAGAAATGAACAACTTCCCCCCGCTGACTTCGGCGAAGTCGCACAGCACGACCTTGGCATCCATGCCCAAGAAGCTACGTGGCCAGCCGCTCCCCCGCCAGCCGGGGCACCTCGCGATCGCAAGCGGCCACCCTTTTGACGCCCTAATGTAGACTAGGGCGCCTGCTCGCGCCCTCAGTAACAAGTTGACCACTGACCGGACTGTAGGGAAGGCCATGTCCACCTCCACACCAATTGGCACACCTATTGGCTCAACTACCGCCCCGTCGGTAGGCACGTCGAACGGCACGGACAGCGGCACACTGGCCATGCCGACGGTCGTCCTGCCGATCGCCGACGAGGGGCGCCGTACCCTAAGGAGGCGGGTGGGGCCTTTCGGCCTGACCGCGTTCTCTCTCGGGTCAGTTATTGGCGCGATGTGGCTTGTCGCCGGCCCATTGGCGACGCGTATCGCCGGCGCCGCCTCTCTTGTGTCCTGGGCCGTGGCCGCCTTCATGCTGGTCTTTATCGCCCTTGCCTATGGGGAACTATCCGCCACGTACCCCGTCTCGGGTGGTACCGCACGCTATTCGTTTTTGTGCTTCGGGCCACTGGCCGGGTTCGCCGCAGGATGGGCGTCATGGCTCCAAGCGGTCACCATCGGCCCCATCGAGACCGAGATCGCCCTCACTTATCTCGAACCCCAGTGGAGCGGGCTCGTGAACAGCTCGGGCCAATTGACCGAGAAAGGCGTTGGCGTCGCCATCGCTTTCATGGTCTTTTTCACGTTGCTCAACCTGGCCGGCGTCCGCTTTTTGGCCGGCCTCAACCATCTGACGGTTTATTGGAAAATAGCCGTCCCGCTCATTACGGTAGGCGCGCTGGCGGCCACCAGTTTTCACACCAGTAATTTCTATAGCGCTGGAGGGTTCGCGCCTTTTGGGGCGGAGGGCATCTTGAAAGCGATCCCGCTTGGCGGGGTGGTCCTGGCGCTTTTCGGGTTCGAGCAGGCCGTGCAAATCGGCGGCGAGGCGCGCGAGCCGAGAGAACATTTACCTACCGCCATTATCTCGTCGTTGCTGATTGGCGCCGTCGTTTACCTGCTCTTGCAAGCCGCGTACATCGGGGCATTGGACCCGACCCGGCTCACCAGCGCGGCTGGCTGGCTGAGCCCGTTGAGCGGTACACCAGGCGCCTACGGCGCCTATGCCGAGCTGGCCACTGCCCTCGGCGTAGGCTGGGTGGCGACACTCATCTATATTGACGCCGTCATATCTCCGGCCGGGAAGGCCACGCTGTACGTGACGTCAACGTCTCGAATTACATATTCGATGACGAGGTCAGGCACGTTGCCGCGCCCTTTTCAACGCCTTGACAACCGAGGTACGCCCTGGTTTAGCGTTGCCCTGGCGGCCATGGTCGGGATCGTGATATTCCTACCTTTTAGCGGGTGGTCCCGCCTGATCGACTTTCTCGCCGGCGCAACTGCGTTCATGTACGCTTTTGCGCCGGTTTCGCTGGCTGCGCTCAGACGGTCTGATCCCGACCGTTATCGCCCGTTCAAAGTGCCTGCGGCCGACGTTCTGGCCCCGGTCGCCTTTGTGTTCGCGAATCTTATTATGTATTGGACCGGATGGCCGACGGTGTGGCGCATATCCGTCGGTATTGCTATCGGGGTTGTCCTATACCTTGTCGCTCACCTGCTCACCGCCTCAGCCCATCGTCGCCCCTTGAAATTGCGTTCGGCGGCCTGGGTACTCCCGTGGTTGATCGGCATCATGGTGCTCGACGCACTGGGCCCGCCTACGTCTCCAGCGTCCACCGCATCATCCCGTTCTGGTGGGACCTCGGCCTCGTTGCCGTTTTCAGCCTCCTCGTCTTTTACCTGTCCCAGTGGCTGGCGCTCCCCTCGAGGTCGGTCGCCGCCAACATCGCCGACGGTGACGTGCCGACATCGGAGGAGGACATAGACTTCGGGGTCGGCGCCTAACTTCGACCGACGAAATCCGGGGCCGGTTTGCGGAGGCCACACTAAGCCGAGGACGATGGACGATCTGCTGGTAAGGCCAACACCGCGCCCACTTGAGGCGCCAACTCGGCCGCGTCGAGCGCTCTTCCCCCGTCCTTCCGGGCCGCGTCGCTCAGGCTCGTCACCGCCCCGCTTCGAGGGTGCGAGGGAGGCCTGGGAGCGGTTGCGGGGTTGGGAGCGCTTCGACTTTCCATTGCTGTTCCTGTTAGCTGCATTCGCGCTCGGGCTGCGCTGGAGGACTATGGGGGCGAGCTATTGGGGCGACGAAGCCATCGCCATCGGCATAGCTGCCCACCCCATCGGGTCGCTCCCCCATTACCTGGCGAACGACGGCTCTCCGCCTTTGTACTACGTGATGCTCCATTTCTGGATGGAGTTGTTCGGGCGGTCGGAGCCAGCCACGCATGCATTGTCCATGGTGGCGGGCCTACTGGCCATACCGGCCGCCTGGTGGTCGGGCCGGAGGCTCTTTGGGTGCCAGGCGGCCCGCTGGGCCGCCGCGTTAGTAGCGACTTGTGCCTACCTGGATTACTACAGCACGGAAACCCGCATGTACTCGTGGCTCGTCCTGGCCGCCCTCCTCGCCATTACGTGTTTCGTGCTCGCCTACCGGGGCGCCGGTCGAGGTTATTGGGTCGCCGCCACCCTGCTGATGTCGTCGGTGCTGTACCTGCAGTACTACGGCCTGTACCTGTTGGTGGCTACCGTTATCGTCGGCGCCGTGGCGGCCCGGAAGAGCGGGTCCCGCGAACACCTGAGGGCCACGGTCTCGTACGGGTTAGCCTGCGCGCTGGCGTTTGCTCCGTGGGCACCGCAGTTCCTGTACCAGCTCTACAACACCGGAGCGCCGTGGGCCCCGCACCCGTCCGTGCTCGATTTCTTCGGCGACTCCTTCAATGCGCTGGCATCGGCGGCCTGGGCCGCAGTCGTTGTCGCGATGGTGGTCGCAGTACTTGGCCGCCGCCGTCCACAACTTGATTATCCGACAACTGGCGCCGCGCCGCGCCCGGGGGCGGTGCCGGTGTCCTCGGGGCCAACGGAGCCGCGACCGGGCTGGTCTCGCCGCTGGCCCTGGCCACCGCCATCCCGTTGCTCACAGTGCTACTGGCCTGGCTCGTCGGCCAGGTCGTCAACTCCTGGAACCCCCGGTACCTGGGCATCGCGGTGGTCCCCGCCCTCATCCCCTTGGCGGGCGGGCTGGTCCGGGTGCGGTGGGGCGGCCTGGTCCTGGGCGGGACCGTGGCAGCACTCGCCCTCACGGCTGTCCCGGTGGTCGTCGACCGCTCCGTCACCGTCGAGACTTCCAAGAGCGACGCTGCTTACCTGCTCGACCGGTTACGACCGGACCTCCAGCCAGGCACCCTGGTGATCTCGACCCAGGTAACGGACACTCCCGTGCTCGCCCTGGACCTGGGTAGCGGGTTCCGTTACGCCACCCCCTTCGGGCTGTTGAAAGACCCCCTGGTCGTGGATTGGTCCGATCTGGCGAAGCGGTTGAAGGACAGCAGCGCGGCCTCCGACCTGACACCGCTACTGTCGGCGCTCCCGGTCGGGGGGCAGGTGGTCGTCGTGAACCCGACTAGCTGGAGCCGGGGAGAGACCCCCGAAGCCTATGCCGGCCCGGTAGAAGCCGAGGCGATCGCCGCCAATCAAGTCATCCTGGACGACCCCCAACTTCGGGCTGAGGTGACCGAAGCCGTGCCCAGGTACTCGCAACCGCTCTACCCGATGCGAGCAAGCCTGTTCGTAAAGACCGCTATGGCCGAGGACATCGGCTGAACTCGCGCCCACGGGCTTGGTTTGACGCTGCGGGCCCGGCAATAGTGGAAGCGATCAGGTGACCTGGATGCCGTAGGTGTCGCGAGTCAGCACCTGGCAAAATGTTGGTGCTGCGCGGGTACAGCTTCCCCGCCGAGGAGCCCGGGCTACCCGAAGCGGGACCGCCCGGTCGACGTGGTCGACGACGGCGTCGTCGAACTGGTAGTGCTGGACGAAGCCGTCGAAGCCGTGGTCGTGGAGGGGGGCACGGTCGTGGAGGGGGGCACGGTCGTGGAGGGCGGCACGGTCGTCGACGAGACGGTCGTAGGTGGGGTCGTCGTTGTCGTGGACGGGGACGTGGTGGTGGTCGGCCCCGTCGTCGTGGTGGTGGGGCAAACGGGCGTGGTCGTGGTAGTACTGCTGCTAAACGAGGCTGTGGTGGCGGAGCGGCGCGTCGTCGTGGTCGAGAGATGGGCCGTCGTCGTGGTGGATGAGCACGTAGTCGTCGTCGTGGTGCTCGACGTGGTGGGGTTGGTCGTGCTGGTCGCCGCGCCGGTTGTCGTCGTGCCGCCGGGGATTGTGGTCGTCGTCGCTCGAGTCGTCGTGGTCGTACCGCAGTCTGTGGTATCAGTAGCGCCAGCGACCCGGGTCAACCCAGCCCTGAAGCGACTAGTGGTAGTGGTCGGGCAGGTCCTGCTGGTCGTCGTGGTTGTGGGCCTGACCGTCGTCGACTCGGGGAGTGTCGGAGATGGAGTAGTCCCGAACGTCGGGGCGGTGGTCCCGGCTGTCGTCGTCGACGCCAGCGTCGTGGGCGGGGACGAGGTCGTGGTCGTCCCAACGGGAGTAGTCCGTCCGGTCCGCCGAGTGGTGCCCGTGGTGAGCGGCGAGACCAGGACCGGCACTGTTGTCCTGGGATGACGGCTCGTGCTCGTAGTCGTGTGATGCGCCGTGCTAGTTGTCGTCCTGCGCCGACCCTTGGTCGTGACGCGGGAACTTGCCTCCAGTCGTAGTGGTGGGGTGGGATGGTCCAAGTGGCGCGACCGGGTCGAATGAGGCGGAGGGCTGACTGACCCGGCGCGAGTAGTCGGCGGGCTGGCGGTCGTCGGCGGGCTGGCGGTCGTCGGCGGGCTGGCGTCGTCGGCGAGGTGGCAGCCGTCGGCGAGCTGGCACTCCTCATCGGTGCCCGACTGGGTGTAGTGGTTATGACGACGGTCGACGAGGTTGTGGTCCGCGCCGACCCCCCGTTAACGTGCGATTGCTGCTCGGGCGGCCCTGGGCCGGATGGACGACGGATGGCGCCCGCACTGGTCGGTGGACCGTCGTCGGGACCGGTGGTTGCGGCTTGGTGGCGCGACGCAGCGGTCTCACCGGCGGATTGGCCTTGGCCGTGGTGGACGCCGCTTGGGCCGCCGTCGTGCTCGTCTGCGCCGTGCCCTTTCGCACGAGGGGACGTTTGCCCAGCCGGGGACCTTTCGCCATGGGGCGCCGGCCGTCGGCTGAGTTAGCGCCTTGATGCGAAGCAGGCACGGCGCCGCCCCCGTCCGAGACGGACGGCAACGGCACCGCTGGCAACGTGGTTATCGCTTGCGCCGCGGGCGCCGCTGAACCGGGGCTCGTCGCCCCCGAAGTCGTCTGGGAATGGGCCGCGCCCAGGGCTGAAATGCGTTTGGGGCTGCCGCCGCCCCCGCCGCCCTTCAGACTGTAGAGCCCGAAACCGATCAGGCCGACGAGTGCGACACCGGCGACAACATATAGGAAGATACGGTCAAAATCCTTGACACGACTAATCACTTCGCGCGCTCCTCGTCGTGCCGTCCTCGATCCCCTGGCGCGCCAATGCCTCGGCCGCCTTCGCAGCGTCCGCGCCAACTACAACCGCCAATGAACCGGTGCTCACTGCGTATGCACTCTGTATACCCAATTGCCTTGGTTCAACCGCTCGGCCAGGCTGCCCCCACGGGCATCAAAAAGGGGGTTGGCTCTAAATGGGCCATCGCCAGCCGCGGTCCGAAGTTGTGGGGACGCCGGACGTGGGCAGCCCTGCGTTCCTGGCAAATTTCTGCGGGGGCGTACCACAGCGACGCCGGCTGGACAAGCCCAAGACGCAACCCACACCGGCCGTCCGCCAACAGCCCGCCCGCTTGCGGAGAGGGAGGGATTTGAACCCTCGGACGAGTTTAACCTCGTCAACTCATTAGCAGTGAGCCCGATTCGGCCGCTCTCGCACCTCTCCTTGTCTTCTGAGCTGGTAGTTTACTCGTCCCTACCGTCGAGCACCATCCTGTTTGGGCCACTGCTGGCAGAGGGCCCGCCCCACCCCCGACAAGGAGCCGTGGGACACGGGTGATAGCGACCGCGGAGCCCGCTGCAGCGGCCTTGCCAGAAGCGCTCGGTAACATGAGGATATCCACTTCGTCATTGGAGACCGGATGAGTTTTTTCAAGCGTGCTCACGACATTGTCGAAGCCAAAGCCAACCGGGCGCTGGACAAGGCCGAGAACCCGAGCGAGATGCTCGACCTCAGCTACGAACAGATGCTCGAACAGATCACCAAGGTCCGCACCGCCCTGGTGCAGATCGCCGCCGCCCGCAAACAGCTGGAACTGCAAGAAGACCAGTTCGGCCACACCGTCGACCACCTCAACCAGCAGGCGGCTCAAGCCGTCCAGCTCGGCCGGGAGGACCTCGCCCGGGAGGCCCTCAGCCGTAAGGCGGCCGCTCAGGAACAAATCGACGCCCTGGAGCCACAGCACCAGCAGCTAGTGGACCAGCAGGAGAAAATGACCCAGACGCTGCAGCGCACTACAAGCGCGGGTCAACCAGTTCCGGACCCAGAAGGAAACCCTGAAGGCGCAGTACAGCGCCGCCCAGGCCTCGTCCGCAGTCAACGACCAGATCGCGGGGATCTCCGGGACCTTCAATGACTCCGGCGCCGCCCTGCAGCGGGCCCAGGACAAGATCGCCGCCGCACAGGCCCATGCCGGGGCGCTGGACGAGCTGCTCCAGTCCGGCGTGCTCGAAGATGTCGGCGCTGACCACGGCGATGACATCGCCAAGCAGCTGAATGCGCTGGGCTCGAGCGCCCAGGTCGAAAACGAGCTGGCTGCGCTCAAGGCCCAGGCCAGCATCTGGCCGCCGTCCCGCCGCCCGCCGCCCTAGGTACCGGTGCTTCCACGCCTGGCCGCCGATCAGCCCGCCGAGCAGCGAGCACGGCTCAATGAGCGCGATCGGGCCAGCTGACCCTGACGGGCCAGTTGGACATGCAATTGGCCGTCGCCGCCATATTGGCAAACAACAAAGATGTCAAAATGATGTTGCGGGTACTGGGTAAGAACCTCCAGGACGCCCTCGGGGACCGGGTCGAAGTCGCCCATGCCTCAGGCGGGCTGCTCCACCGCCAGACCGACGAGGTCAAGAGCATTACGGTCCACCTCGACCAGGACGATTACCAGGCGGCGCTGGACGGCCCGTCCGTGCGCTGCACCGTCGGGCGCAGCTCCGGCGGTATCCGCATCCGCAACGAGCAACTGCCCGTCGAGCAATGGTTGAGCCGTCTCTTGTCTGCCCTACAAGAAGAAGCGGTCAACAACCAGAGCGCCCAGTCCGCTCTTCAAAACGTAATAATCGGAGGAACCATATGAGCACTATCCCTTCGGATCTGCCCAAGGACGCCGGAGCCCGGCTCGAGGAGCTGGAGCACGGCCTGTTCACCAGTGACCTGTCGGTCAACGAGTTCTTGCTGGTAAAGCAAGTCGGTTTCCACCCGCTGGGCCTGGTCATGGGCAGCTCGATTTACCATATCGGGCTGCAGAAAGGCAATTGGGGTTCCTCTCAGGAGCTGACCAAGCTCACTGCGGCGATGTACAACGCCCGCGAGCTGGCCATGAACCGGATGGAAGAAGAAGCCGACCAGCTCGGCGCCGACGGCGTCGTCGGGGTCCGGCTTGATGTCAACTTCTACGAATGGGGCCACGATTCGGCCGAATTCATTGCCGTGGGCACCGCGGTTAAGGCCGAAGACGGCAATTCTTACCGGAACAAGCTCGGGCAAGCCGTTCACCAGCGACCTGAGCGGCCAGGATTTCTGGACCCTGGCGCAGACGCGGCTACATGCCCCAAGCGCTGGTCATGGGCACCTGCGTCTACCACATCGCCCACCGCGGCATCGGCCAGGCGCTGGGCCAGATCGGCCAGAACAATGAGCTCGAGAACTTCACCCAGGCGATGTACGACGCCCGGGAGCTGGCGATGAAGCGGATGCAGGACGAAGCCAACAACCTGTGCTGCCACAGGTGTGGTCGGCATGAGGCTGGAAGAAAAAAGCCACCAGTGGGGCGACCACACAATCGAGTTCCTCTCGCTGGGGACGGCCGTAGCCCGCCGCGCCGGTGCCGAGGGGGTAGCCCCGCCCCGGCCGACCGACCATCATCACGTTTCGACAATTGAGCGCGGGCACGGCCGGCCAGCCGCACGCCTTCGATTCCGGCCTGACTATCCCCGACTTCGCCGCTTGCCTGTCTATGGGGGTGGAGCCGCTGGGGTTGGTCCAAGGGTACTTCTGCGGCCAGATCAGTCAATTGGTCCAATTATTCATATGACGCCGGCAATTATTACCCTTGCGCCTGTTACGAGACCGGACCGCACAACCCGGGTTGGGTGGGCCAGGTCCGCGACCTGGACGACGCCTGGATGCAGGCTCACCGGACCGCCCTCGGACGGATGCTGAAAGAGGCCGCGGACCTCGGGGCTCACGGGGTGGTCGGGGTGAAAACCGACATGAGCCACCCGACCAACGAGAACAGCTGCGAAGTCCACCTTTACGGGACGGCGGTGGTCGTCTCCGGCGCACGCCCAACCGCAGCAGTTGTGGTCCACCCAGCTAGCCGGGCACAAGCTGGCCAAACTGATCGAGATCGGTTTTGTGCCCGGCTCGGTCGTTTACACCCGGTGCACAGCGGTGATGGCCGAGGGCTGCTACATGGAGTATTACGGCTCAGGCCGCTGCGGCACGGGGTACGTGATCATCGCCATTGCAGGACGCGCACAAGCTGGCCCGTTCCCGCGCCATCGACGCGGCAACCCGGATGGCGCCGAACAGCTCCCTGTACGACGTACGCATGCAGGTGGACGAATCCGAGCGGTATCGCAACACCTACATAGTGTGTTCGCTTCTCGGCTCTCTGGTGCGCCGGGCCCGGTCCACCTGTGCCCGTCGCTCCGCCGGTCCCGACAATCAGCCTCGGCCAATGAGCATGAGCGCCGGCCCGCTGGGGGGAGCGGAGCATAAGAGGCCGACCTGCGCCAGCTGGGCCAGGCTTTAGGGAGCGGCGAAAGCGCGTCGCCCACCGCCGGTGGGCGGGACCACTTCAGACCTGTCTCTGGACGAGATATTCCTGCTTCATTCGGTAGGGCTCGAACCCGCTCCGAGTCGTGTTCGGGATCGGCTGCATCTCCATCCTGAGCGGTGTCTGGAACTGGGCCACCGGGCCGGTCATCGACGCACACGACGCCTTCCAGCGAGCGCTCGAAGAGGCCAAGGAATCGATCCGCTCGCAAGCGCACTCAGCCAGCGCCGTCGGGGTCCTCGGGGTCGAGGTAGAAATACAAGTGTCCCATCACCGTTACACGGTCGTGGTTACGGGGACGGCAGTACGGCCATTCACCGACGAATCAGGTCAAACCCACTTCGGCGTGAAGTACCGCAGCCCGTTCTTGTGCGACCTGTCCGCCCGGGATTTCGTCGTCCTCAGTTCGGCCGGCTGGTACCCACTCGACCTGGTCGGCGGAGCGTCCTACGTTCATGCGCCCCGGCGCACATTGGGCACGACAATGAGCCAGTCAACCCAAAACGTCGAACTGACCAACTACACCGAAACGCTTTACCAGGCTCGGGAAGCGGCGATGGAAGAACTGCAGAGCCACATCACCCAGGCCGGGGGCACCGGGCTCGTCGACGCCAAAGTTATCGACCGCCCCGTCTATTTCGCCCGTCACGTAGTCGAGTTCATCTGCTTACGGGACCGCCATCAAGATGCTGGCCAAAGAGCACACGCACCCGCAAATGACGGTCGTTTTGCCGATGGACGACCAGGTGCGCACCTTCGAGGCCAAATCACTCGATTGAGAGTCGCTCGCCTGAGGGGCCACTTGGCTGAGCGCCGCCCGTGGCCAGGTACCGCTGATGGCCCGGGGGCGACGCTAGTCGCGCCTATTGAGCTGGGCCGACCCAGGAGGAGACGGTGACTAACGTACCGACCGGGTCGTAGCCGTACACTACGGCGCCCTGCGACGGCTCGACCTCAACGCAGCCGTTGCTTTGGGGATAGCCGTAGCCGTAACGCGGGTAGGCGTGGATGGCGTCGCCGACTGAAGGTAAGAAGTAGCTGGCATACGCCACCCAAACCGAATAGCAATAGCCGTTGACATCACACCCCTTCATCAAATTGGGGTTTTGCTTGTAGACGACCGGCCACGTACCTTGCGGGGTGTACGCTCCCGGCACGCCCGTATTTGTCAGGGTGTTGTAGATGAACTTGCCGTCTTGCCACACGTAGAGAGTTTCCGGCAAACTTTCCGAAACTACGACGTAGTTGTACGGGCTGGCGTTCATCTGCCTTTTGGCAACCGCGTCTAATAAGCCGTGCCACACCGCTGTCCCGGCGACGCCATCGGGCACCATGCCTTCGGCCATCTCGAACTGCATTACCGCCCCCATCGTCACCACGTTGGGCTGGCCGCGGTGCCACTGCTCCCACAGGGACGACGGGACCGCCGGGTAGGCCCACGTGAACGTGCCGGCCATCGGGAGAAGCGGCAACGACTTGGGGTTGGCCGGCAATTGGGCCAGCACCAGCTTCCGGTTGGCCACGTCGCCGGTCGGCGTGAACCGCAACGGAAGGTAGCCGAGCATGGCCAGGTACTGCTGGAGGAGCAACGTCGATGGAAGCCCGGTGGTGAACTTGGCTACCGTCGTGGGCGACCTCCCACCTTGTACCGGGATCGACACGCTGTAGGTGGTGCCCATCTCCCAGTACCCCGTCGGCCTGAACACGAGTTGGTCCCCGGTCTGGTCCCACAGGCCCGGCATGCCGGGTGAGATGGTAGGTAGGGTCACTGCTGGGCCTGGCGCCCGGTTGAACGTGACTATCACCGGGGCCCGGTAGGCCACCCCCTGCGCGTTGTTGGCGGGCGTAATCCTACGCACGATCAGAGGCGGCGACGTGGTCGTCGACGTCGTCGCGGGTGCCGGCGTGGCGGCGACGGTCGTCTTTACAGGCGCGGCCTTGTGTACCGGCTTATGTGCGGCAATAAGGTCCGGCCGAAGCGAAGCCGTCCCGCGACCGGTTGACGACGAGGGCCCCGGAGCTCCCAGGCCTGCGAGGATAACAAGTGCCAAAGTAACGACAACGGCCCGTCCGAGCCACCCCGACCGGCCTCGTCCTATGGCCACGCTTGTAGCGTACCCGGGTTGCGGCGCGATACTCGACCGTTGAGCGGCCGGCGCGAGGACCCAGGCGCCACACACCTCGGACAAGCGCAAAAGAGCTTTGCGCCCGCGGGCTCCCGGCCCCGGCCGGGGCGGCCCAGCCGACCCAAGCGGCTCAACTGTCCTCGATAATGCGGAAGAGCCTGGACGCTCCCGTCGCAGCCCGTTCGTCGGCGCTCAGTTCGACGCAGAAATCATTCCCCTCAGGGTCCGCCAGCCACACCCAACCCCGGCCCGCTCCATGCTCGTCGCGGTGGTCCTCGACCAAGCTGGCGCCCAACTCCACGAGGCGCGCCACCTCTTCATCGCGCGTCCGGTCGGTGGGCACCAAATCCACGTGCACACGATTTTTGACGGTACGAGGCTCAGGGACCGGTATAAACAGCATCGTAGGCCCCGCCGGCGGTGGGAACGAGGGAGCGACCAGCACGGGCGGGTCGTCGTCGAAGTACACGTTCCACCCGAGGACGGCCGCCCAGAAGCGCCCGAGAGCCAACGGGTCACGACAATCGACGGTGATGTTGCGGAAGGCGCTCGACATCCGGCCGATCCTAGGCTGTTAGGCGCCCGGGTGTTCACGGCGGGCACCAGGCCTATATCGGCCATGATCGAAAGCCAAACAACACCGTTCAATGGTTGACCACGCCTGACTTTATTCCCGCCACGAACTAGATCGCGGCCCTAAAGCCGAGGGTCGTCTCTCACATCTGGTAGATCCGTGTGAGCAATAAGCTTCGGGAGCAGAGGATGACGCCGGTTGGCGAGGGGACAAATGACGTCTCAAGGGACTGATAGCGCGCTGACGACTCGAGGCCCTTACGGCCAGCGTTGGGCCCTGGCCGCCGTTTGCGCCGTCCTGTTCCTGACCTTCCTGGACACGACGATCGTGAGCGTCGCTCTGGCGGACATACAGTCCGGCCTCCACGCTGGCGTTACTCAGCTTCAGTGGGTTGTCAACGGGTACGCGCTGACCTTTGCCAGTCTCATGATGATGGCCGGGTTGTTGTCTGACCGGTTGGGGCGCAAGCGAGTGATGTTGTCAGGTCTCGGAATTTTCGCCGCAGGCTCGCTACTGGGCGCGCTGGCGCCCGACCCTTCAGTCCTTATTGGTGCCCGCGTGCTGATGGGAGTCGGAGCAGCGGCCTCAGAGCCAGGGACGCTATCGGTTATTCGCCACCTGTACCCCGATCGCGCACAGCGGGCGCGAGCCTTCGGGGCGTGGGCCGCCGTGTCGGGCTTGGCCTTGGCTCTAGGTCCGTTAGTTGGTGGGCTCCTGGTCGGCCTCAGCGGTTGGCGGGCCGTGTTCTGGTTCAACGTCGGAGCGGCGGCAATAATTATCGTTGCGGCCGCATTGGTCGTGCCAGAAAGTTCTGACCCGGGGCCCGGGCCTTTGGACATAGCCGGCTTCGTCACCGGCGTTACCGGGCTGAGCGCGTTGACCTTCGCCATCATCCTCGGCGAAACGGACGGCTACAGATCCGCGCTGGTCATCGGCTTATTCGCGCTCGGCCTGGTCAGCATAGTCGGGTTCACGCAAATAGAGCGCAGGACTCCCGACCCGCTCCTGGAAGTGGCCTACTTTCGCTCCCCGGCGTTCACAGGTTCGCTCATAGTCGTCTTTGTACTGTTCTTTGCCATTTTCTCAATTTTCTTTTTCACTGCGCTCTACCTGGCCGCCGTGGTGGGCTACTCCGCCTATCGCATCGCGCTCGAGTTCCTGCCGATGACCGCGGCATTGATCGCCGGCGCGGCCTTAGCCGGCCGGCAGGTCGCGCTGAGGGGGTCGCGGCTGCCGATGGCCGAAGGGTGCGCGCTGGCCGGTGTCGGGGTCCTTTTGTCCGACGTGCTGCTTCACGCCACTGTTCCGTCTGCGTGGCTGATGGCCACACTGGCAGTAGCTGGTTTCGGCTTCGGCACCAGCGTGGTCCCCGTCACCTCAGTAGTTATGGGCACGGTGCGCCCGGAGCGCTCAGGGATGGCGGCGTCGGCCACGAATACGAGCCGCGAGCTCGGCGCCGTCTTCGGGGTGGCCGTCCTCGGGGCGCTCGTGAACGCCCATCTGACCGTGGACCTTACGCACCGGCTCAAGGCGCTGAAGGTACCGTCCAATTTCTTCTCCGTCATCATAAATGCCATCGAGACGGGGATCGTCCCGAAGGGAGAGCAGGGGGGCGGCTCGATTGAGACCAAGGTGTTCGAGGCCGCCTATGCTGCTTTCCGTGACGGCCTCGACCAGGCCCTGCTCGTTTCCGGTGTGTCACTCCTGGTCGTGTCTGCAATTGCCGCGGTCACCGTTGGCGGAGCACATAATCCCGACAGCAACCCCGTCCCTTGTCCCTGAAGAGGCGTCATTGCAAACCAGTTGACCACTAAGACAAAAGGTAAAAACGACCATGAAGCCCAAAAACCGGATCGCCCAGATGGGCCTTTTTCTGCTTCTCTTGACCATGATCGTCCCTCTGATGACGGGCCCGGTCAATGCTGAAAGCAAGTCGACGACGACCAAGATCGCGGCCGACTGGGCCGCGTTCTTTTCCGGTTCCACAACGGCGAGCCGGAAGATCGCCCTCGTCCAGGACGGCCCCAGCTTCGCAAAGGTAATCGAGTCTCAGTCCACGAGCCCGTTGGCCAAGAGCGTAACCGCCAAGATTTCCAAGGTAGTCGTCGGCTCGAAGGACACCGCCACTGTGCAGTACTCGCTGAGCTTGGGTGGTAAGCCGGCTCTGACCAACCAAAAAGGAGAGGCCGTCCTTCAGGGCGGCACGTGGAAAGTCGGAGCGCAAAGCTTCTGCTCGCTGCTTGCCCTTGAACAGGTGAAGCTGCCGGTGTGCGCGCGCTAGCACGGACCAATGGCGCCCGGCCCCGTCACGCCGCGATAGCCATACCTGAGAAGTAGCGCTCGGCCTCCTCAATGCTAGTGGCTACGCCCACCGAGCGGTCGATGGCGGTGAGATGAAGTGCTCGACGAACAGAGGGACGAGGCCGGCAAATTATCGCGTCCCCGCCGCTCTCCCTTATGCGCCTTACCGATCCCAAAAGAGCGCCCAGCCCGGCCGAGTCGACAAAGGGGACCTGTCTCAGATCTAATATTACGTTCTGCCCGGGACGCATAGCGGCCACCAGGGCACGAAAGCCGGCCACCGTCTCGCTTTCGAGGTTGCCCTCGAAGTAACAAACGGCCGGAGAGTTGTTTTCTTTGGGCAACGTTCGCATGTCAGCTCCTGTAGATCTCATTCTGGACAACCTCGTATTTCATCTTGACAAATACGAATTAACGTCAGCGCGGCCACTCCTGATAAATGACATTAATTGGGCTTCCAATAGCGGGACGAGCGGGCGCGCACATACAGGATTTGACTATTTCCGCCGCCAGATAAGGCTAAGAACTAATGCGCAGGCGGAGGGCGAGAGCCGGGCAGTGCCTGACGGCTCGGCGGGCGTCGGCCAATTGGGCTTCAGCGACAGCCGACGGGTCGATGATCGGGAACCCCCAGTCGTCCAGAGTTACATGCTCTGGGAACAGCTCGGCACAGATGCCGTGGCCTTCGCACGCGATAGGGTCAACGGTGAGATGGGTGCTCATGCCCACGGCTCCGGTACGGGCGTCGGCAGGATGTTGCGCCTCTGACGCCGGCAACCACCAGCTAAGTGCTCGGCAATTTCGTCGGCGAAGACCTCGAGAGCACTGCGCAGAAAACCGATCGCTCCGTCGGGCAACCGGCAGGCGCCCCGGCCTTCGATCATGGCCGCCCAGCGCAACAGCTGAGCGGGCGTCGCTCCCTCCCCTCGCGTGCCGGCCAGACGGGCGGTCGTGCGGGCGAGGTCGCGCAAGCCCCAGGTACAAGCCCCGCATTGGCCGGCACTGTTGGCTGCGAACCAGGTGGCGACCCGGGCAGTGTCGGCGACGGCGCAAGTGGTGTCGTCCAGGACGGCAATGACCCCGCAACCAAGCGACAGGCCGGCCGGCCCGAGCGACCCCGAACCGAGGCGCAGGCCCATGACGTCCTCGGCCCGGGCCCATTTCCCGTAGTAACCGCCGAGGAGCACTGCTCGTGGGTGGAGGGCGCCAGCGTGAGCCAACACGTCTGCTGTGCGCCAACCGTGGGCGATCTCGTACACGCCGGGACGGTTGACCGCCCCGCTGAGGGTGACAAGCGTCGAGCCAGGGTCCTCGGGGGTCCCGATTTCCCGGTACCAGTGGGCGCCAAAGCGGGCAATGAGAGCGAGATGCGCAAGGGTCTCGACATTGTCGACGAGCGTTGGTCGCTTGTTGACCCCCTGCTCGTATGGCCGGGCCAAAGTAGGCCTCCCGGCGCCGCCGTTCAGGAGGTCGACCAGGGCGTTCTCCTGCCCGGACAGGTAACGCCGGGGCATGGTGAAGAGCTCTACGCCGTCGTCGCGCCGTTCGTTGAGCGCCCGTCGCACCGCCGTTTCTACCTCCGGGTTGCCTCGCTCGATGCAGAGCACCCGTCGTTTGGCGCCTACCAGTTCAGCCGCCACCGCCAGGCCGTCCAGGACAAGGTGGGGCGAATGGGCCAGTAGGACCTTGTCTTTGGCGGACAGCGGTTCTCCTTCAGTGCCGTTGCCCACGACAACTGCCGGGCCTCTGATGGCTGCCACCGCTGCGATTTTCCGGGCGGTGGGGAAACTGGCGCCGCCTCTCCCTTTGAGCCCGGCCCTTTCGAGGCTGGGCCAGAGGTAACCGGGGCAGGGGTGCAGTGGACCATAGCGGGCCAAATGCGTAGACAGGTCAGGAGCGCCGGGCAAGAGCCGCGGCAGGCTCGGACCGGCCAGGTCAGTGATCGGTGCCGCGCCCAGGTCGGTGATGGTCATGAGACGCTCCCGGCGGTGGCGGTCACGGCGGGTGCGTTCGGCTCGGCGGACGGGCCGTTGTGGGCGGCCGCCGCGCCTGCGTCCGAGACGGGTGAGGTCGGGGCGGAAAGGGCGAGCGGGGGACGGCGGGCGGTCCCCAGGCGGGGATGGCCAGGAGCCCTGGTGAGCCACCCCGCTCGGACAGCAACACGGACCACGACGGCCGCGGCGACGGCGACGCCGGCAGTCACATAGATCGCAGTGGACCATAGGTAACCGGTGTCAACACCGCTGCCGCTACCAGTCCCGATGGAGTGAGCCAGCGCCGCCGGCCAGGCCAGGTAAGCGGACCAGTGCACGGCCTGCCAGATGCGCCGCCCGAGACGTTCTCGCAGCAGGCTCGTGACGACCAAGGCCACCATGACGTCCACGGACACAGCGCCCAAGCCTACCCAGAGCGGGTCGTAGCCGGAGACCCCGGGGATGACAGTACTCAGCGCCGGGATGCTGACGTACTTGTCGCTGACGGCGGTGGCGATGTGAACGGCGAGGAAGACCACGGCCAGGAGCGACGCGTTGCGGTGCACGAGGGCCGCCACGGCGCGGGTCCAGCGGCCTCGTTCCCAGCGCGCCACGTTGGCGACCCCGAGGGCGAGGGTGAGGGTGAGCAGGCCAAAAGCCACGAACCCGCTGGCCCGCATGAGGTACCAGGCTGCTTTCGCCCCGAGGAGGGCGTTCACGCCGCTACCACCCCGTCACCCTCATCGCCTTCGTCGCGGAGCGCGGCGAGAGGGTTTGACGTGGGCGCTGTCCGTGGGCCACGCGCCCACAAACACGACCTCGCCATTGGCCGCGACCAGCCGGGCGTGAACGTCCCGTCCCGACAACCAATCTGGCGCGTCGTGGGCCAGGATGATGGACGCGGTGGACGCGACGTTGGCCTCCACGCAGCTGGACGCGGCCACGCTCACCGTGCGCCACACCTCTTCGGCCGGTTGGGCCGTACGGGGGTCGACCAGGTGATGACGCTGGCGTCCCTCCTGGCCCAGCGCCGAGCTGAGGTACCCGATGTCGCCAGCCCGCCGGTGCGGACAGCCACGGTTTGCCCCTGCCCATCAAGGGCGGGGTTGGCATCGGCGCGGTCGGTGACCCGCACTGGCCACCCGTCCTGGGGGGAAGCGCCGGCCACGGCTACGTCGCCCCCCAGGCTGACCAAGACACCACACCCGGCCGCGTTATTGGCCCGGCAGGCCGCCCGGTCGGCACAGAGAGCCTTGGCCGTGGCCCCGAGGTCTAGGCGGGCGCCCAGTGGCACCCGGACCTCGAACTGAGCTTCGAACGGGCGCGACTGGGCGGGACGCTCGCGTACGTCGACCCGCGCCCAAGCCGGGACGTGAGTGGCCCGCACCACCAGAGGCTGGTCGGGGCGGAGCATTTCGAAACTGCGGTCGTAGCCAAGGTCGACCAGGCATTGCCCGATGGTCGGGTCGACCAAACCCTCGGTCTCCCGCGCCGCCCAGATGGCAGTGACCAGAGCATCGGCTAACCACGAAGAGACCAGGACAGCTACCTGTGCCCGGGAGGGGTCATTGAGGGATGACAACTCGCTATCGTCCCGGAACCGGCTGCAGGCGAGGTCACAGGCGGCGACCTCGGCCCGCACCTCCTGCAGCACCAGCGGCATGGCATCGGCCTCCGTGGCCCCGACCACGGCCAGGCAGCCGAGAGCGTCGAAACGTGCGAAAACCGCTCCCTTGGTCATGACGCCCCCGAGCTAACTGGGGCTGGCGATGTCGTAGCCGTGGGGGCTGTCGTCGTTGTGGTAGTGCTCGTCGTCGTAGTGGCCCTCGAAGTCGAGCTTGATGAGCCGACGGTCGACGCTGAGGCGGACCGACCATTGGTCGTCGAAGTGCCAGCCGTCGTCGAAGTGCCAGCCGTCGTCGAAGTGCCAGCCGTCGGCGAAGTTGTTGCTTTGGGCGAGGCTGAGGCGAGGACAGTGTGCCCCGCCACCTCCGTCAAGCCGAGGGTGGCCAGGAGCGACGCTCCCGCCAGCCAAAACGTGGCCGCCCGAGCTTTGCGGATCCCGCGGCGGCGGCTGTCACCCCTGGAGGGCTTAGAAGACGTTGGCATAACGGACCGGTGATGAGAGAACGATCATGCTTCAAAGCATGAGGGCCTGGTCTTTGAGCTTGCTCAACGGTTCCTGGGAAGATCCTCCGCGCTGTGGGCCTGGTTATCTTGGGAATATCTCTGGTCTTCGGGCCGCCAGTCGCGTTGCCAAACAAGCGGGGTTACCAAGGCGCGCCGATTACCCGGCCGTTATTAGCCGGCCCCGGTTGCGGGCGATGCCGGGCGCACGTCGGGGTGACCGGCGTAAAGGCCTTTGCTCATCCCCCGTTTCCAGACTAAATAGGTGATAGCCCCGACGAAAATCGGCGGGAAGTACGTGGTGACACGCCAGATCATGTCCGCAGCCAGAGCGGTGCTCGAGTTGGCCCCAAATGCGGTCAGCATCCCGATGAACGCAGCGTCGATGGTGCCCAGGCCTCCGGGAGTGAGCGGGATGACACCTACCAGGCGGGCAATGGCGATAGCCAGCAAGGTCTCCAAGGTGCTTACCTGGCCGGTCGTTATGCCGACAGACCGGGTGCAGAAGAAAACTAACACCACTACCGAAAGCTGGCTTACCAAGACACAAATGGTGAGGAGCCGGCCCCGTTGACGGACAACCTCGTTGGTCTCGTCCCGGAAGTGGAGGACGCCCTGTTGTACGCGGTCCGACTTGGGTTTGTGGGCAAAGTGCATCACCCAGTTGACGGCACCGTCGCCCAGCCGCCCGATCCGGAGCGTGTTAGCAGGGCTCCGGAAAACGAGCCACAGGAGGAGGCCAAGGACGACGATCACCACTACCCCGAGAACGGCGGCCCCGACGACCCCGCCAGTACTCTGGCCCGTCAGCCCCAAAAGTACGACGGCCACGATCGGTAAACCGAGCTTGAACGACATCACCCATATGCCGGTCGTCACCACACCGGTACTGATGGCAACGGTTGAGAAGCCGTAGCTGCCGAACATCCTGAAGGTCATCCCGACGGCCACGGCTCCCCCGGCGGGCACCGTATTAGATATGGCGGAGGTCGTCTGGGTCTCCATCAGGCCGTGCCAATAGCGAAGGCCTGGCAGCACGGCCTGGTAAGGCAAAACGTAGGCCAGCTGGTTGACGACGGCGGCAACCGCAAGGGCGACCCACCACCCGGGGCTCATTTTTTGGATCGCGGTCCACGCCTCGGAGTAGTTGGCGAACTGTGGGATCACGCCGAGGAAGATGACCAGGATGAGACCGACGCTTATGACCAGCCCGACTAGGCGGCGCACGATTGACTTGTGAGCAGGCGCATCAGTCGGGGCCAGGCTGAGAGGCACGCTGGTGGTGTCGGCGCCGGGGACCAGGCTGCCCCGGACCGGCCCGCCCGGGACCAGGTCCGGCTGAAGGTCTGGTCCGGGCTCGGTGACGTCTGGCACGGGACCATCTTGCCCTCTCTTACCAGGCGCGGGTACCACCCAGTTAGAGGGAGTACGGCCAGAGCCGGGTTTGAAACCTTTAAAAAGTTCTCAGGTACCTTCGTAGATTGCCGATAACTAAACAAGTACCTCGCAAGCGGCACCAAGGCCGCCCCCGCCGGTACACCCCCCGCTCGGGTCATCGCTTTCCCAGCTTCGTAGCTGAACCCGCTTCAAACGTAGCGAAAGCTCGTGATGGCCCGCGGCACCGAACAGAAAGGACAATTCATCGATGCGTTGGATCCCCAGACGGGCCGCGAACGGCGCCCATCGCCGGTTGCTTGCATCCTGGTCCACCAGGGCCAAAATCCTCTCCGGCATAACTGGCGTCGTGCTCGTCGGCACCGGGGCTTACGCCGCTACGAATTGGGTGGTTGGGCTCTCGAACGGCTCCTCGAGCCAGGCCCAGTCGGCATCCATCCAGAACATCAGCATCAGCGCGGTCTCGTCGCCGTCGGCAACGAACCTGCTCTACCCCGGGGCCAACGGTGACGTGGTCGCCACCATCACCAACCCCAACTCCTTCCCGGTCACCATCACGGCCGTCAACCTGCCGACCAACACGACATACGCCAGCGGGTACAGCAACAACACTCTGACCGCCGCGCAGACGGGTTGCTCCTCGACTACTAGCGACGTTATCTGGAACTACTCCGGCGCCAGCAGCGGGACCTCACACTCGTTGACGTCGGCGCTGACCGTGGCCGCCAACGGCACCTTGACCGTCACCTTCACAAGCGATGCCAGCATGACGATGAGTGCGCCGGCTGCATGCGCCAGCACTTTCTTCTCCATGCCGTCCCTCACCGGCGTGACCGCCACCGGTGGCGCCGGCACCGCCACGACCAGCCCGACCACCGACAGCTGGACCAGCTAGTCCCCACACGCCTGAAGGGACTACAACGACTGGAGAGGGGGAGCGACCACGGTGAGGCTTTCTAGCCGGCTTATCGCCATAACCACCGTGGTTGTGCTGTCCCTGTCCATCGCGGGGGTCGCCTACGCCTCGACATGGGCCATCGCGCTGCACGCCAGCAGCCACGCCGAGGCCCAAGCTCAAGCTTCACCGGCCGCGCCGACCAGCGTTACCGCGACATGCGTGGCGCCGGCCGCCAAGAAGGAGATCAGCGTTACGTGGGGCACAGTCAGCCACGCGACCGAGTTCGAGCTGTTGCAGTCGCTCAATGGGGGTACTTACGGGGCTGTCACCACGTTGACCGGCACCGCCTGGACAAGCAGCTCAGGCCTGTCCACGGGCACGTACAAGTACGAGGTCGAGACCCAGATCGGGACCAACTGGGCCAGTGGCCCGTCGAGCGCCTCAACGACCAGGACCATTAGCAACAACAGTTGCAGTTGAACTAACGGGCGTCCTTTGCCCGCTCACCGCACGCCTCAACTTCGGGCTTCGGCCGGGGAGGAGTTGGACGACGGCGTCTGGGTCAGATGGAGAGCCGGCAAACGGGTCTGCAACAACGAGTCGGCCGCCCCGAGCTCGGACTCGGCCTGGGCGCGTTCACTGGCCAGAAGCCGTTCGAAGTGCTCCAACCGCGTCGTGGCCTTGACGTCGGCCGGGCTGGAGTCGACCGCCTGGATCTCCTCGATGGCCGCCAGGGCGTCCGCCGCGGCCCACCACGTAACGGTGCTCACGACCTGGCCCATGTACTTGCCTGATGCGGAGCCCGGGACGTCGATCGTGGAGAGCTGGTAAATGCTGTCATCGGTGAACGAACAGGCGGCCTGGTCATCTCGCAGCCGCCCTGGGACCTGGTTTACCTCCGAGGGGGTCAGAGTATGTGCGCTCAGGTCGTTGTAGATGGTCAAGGACTCACCAAGAGCGTTACTGCACGGCCCGACATCGGAGTTGACCTGCGCCATCACCCTGGCGGCGTCGGATATCTGGCCCGAGCGAGTGCTGTGTTGGGGGAGGTCGGTGAACACGGTGATCGCCACCACGACCACCAATGCCGCCGACACCAGCCACGCCCTGCCCTTGTACCAGGGGTTTGCACTGGCTTCTTTATCGGTACTCGCGACCGGGGTGGCGCTGGCGCCGGTCCCGCTATGCGCCGTCATGTTCCTGCCTGCAACCACGGCTCGGCCTCGGCGGCGATGCCGGCCGCCCACGCCGCCTCCCCACTCGAGGGCAAGCTGTAAACCCCCGAGGGGCCCTCATTGGCGAAAAGGATAACGCGAAGGCGCCGCCGTCCGAATGGGTCGATGCAGTACAGAAAATCATTATGCGAGACGTGGCCGCAGTCGCGCTGTGCATCGATGGCGGTCCCCCCTAAGAGCTCCGCACCCCGCGGCGCTGTGGCAGCGGTAGGGACCGGTGGATGCCGGCCCAACAACGGCATCTGGGGCTAACCGCTCAAGTCCCTCAAGCTGGCTAGGCTCTTCGGCTTGGCTCGCCGGTAATCCCCGAGGGCTGCCATGATTGGACCGGTTTGCAAAGGGGGCATTTTGGCCAGCCCAATAAGTCATGTTGGTGTAGAGGTGGGAGACGGCCTCGTAGCTCGCTTTGGCGACGTAATGGTGCTCGTGGTCGAACCTGGTCAGCACCGCCAGCAAGCCGAAGACTTGCTCGAGGCCGTTGAAGCGGCCGCGTCTGGAGCGACCCCCCCGGGGGCCGGTGTAGCCTTCCGGTTGGCCGCCATCGTCGCCGCCGGGCCCGAGTCGACCCCTCCGTTCGGCGCCGTAGCCCCCCTGGGAGACGGGTACGTGGTCCTGCTGCACGGCCCGGTATCAGCCGTGATAACCAGCCCACTGGGGGTGGTGCAGTTATCAGGGCAACAGGCCGTCACCTGGGTGGACCACAAGGTCGATGTACCTCTGGACCGGTTGAGCGTGACCAGCCGAGAAGACCCTGTCCAGGTGGACCCCATGTCTGATCTACGGGCCGGGTTGGTACCGGGCAGCGGGTTCGTCGTAACTCCGGGTAAGCCGTCGTCTCCGGTTACGCCGGGCGACGACCCGGCGGTGGCGCCGTCCTCGAGGCAGACGGCTCCACGGACCGGCACGTCTGCGGGGGGCCGGCAAACCACCGCCGCGACCCTCGAACCCGAAACAGCGGGTGAGAACAGCCCCTCAGCAAGGCCACAGTCGCAAGGCTCGGCCCGCTCGACCGAGGCCCTTGGGCCGCCGGTGGGCCACCTGGTCGCCCCTGATGGCATGCGGATCGCGCTCGACCGAGCCTATGTGCTGGGTCGCGAACCCGAGGTCGACCCGGCCGTGGCCAGCGGGGCGGCGACGCCGGTGCGGCTTTCCGATGACGAGAACCTGATCTCCCGGGTCCACACCTACGTCATCGTCGACACAGGACAGGTCTCTGTCCGGGACGCGAACTCTGCCAACGGCACTTTTGTCGCCGCCCCGGGCGACGAGACGTGGGCGCGCGTCGGCGAGGAGCCGGTGGAGCTGCCGCCGACGTGGAGCATACGCGTAGGTAACCAGGTCTTCACCTACGTGCCGGCCACGTCCGGTCCGTAGGCGCGCCAGGCCTTTCGGTACGTCAGGGTACGGCGGCGGGCAGTGAGCATGGGGGCACTGGCTTACTTGATCGCCCAGCCGGGTCTGGACGACGAGCAGTCGGTCCCGATCCGCGACCACCTCTTCATTGGCCGCGAGTGCAGCGGCATCGACCACGACCACCGGTTCGTCATCGATGACGTGTCGGTATCGCGGGCCCACGCTGAGGTACACCTTGACACCGGCCAAGACCAGGCCTGGCTGGTCGACCGCAGTACCAACGGGACGTGGCTCAACGGGGCGCGCGTGGCGCGTTCGGAGCCGGTACGGATAATGCCGGGAGACCGCGTGCAGGTTGGCCCAGTCGAGTTCCAGTTCTTTTCCCATCACTTTTCCGCTCCGTCAGACGCCGACCCCAGGCGGACCGTGCGCAACCTGCGCATGAGCGAGCTGGTAATGGTAGTGGGCGATATTGTCTCATTCTCGAGCGTCTCCGAGTACACCGACGGAGCGGTGCTCTTGGAGAGCACTGACCGGGTCTACTCCTGTCTCCGCAAGCTCCTGAGTGCGCGCCGGGGTTCGCTCAGCAACTACGTTGGCGATGCTTTTTTTGCCACCTGGGAACCGGAAAACGGGCCTGAAGGGGCGGCCACGGCGGTCGCCTTTGCTCTTGACGCTGTCGCTGCGGTGCAAGAAATAGCGCCGTCGCTGCCTTTGCGAGATCCAGATGGGGCGCCCATCCGGATGGGTTTCGGCGTTGGGTCGGGCCGGGCGGGGGTGAGCATGATGGCGGGAGCCATAGTGACCGTCCTGGGAGACGCTACGAACGTGACCTTCCGTCTTTCAGGCATCGCTTCCCGCTCAGGATGGCCAGACGTAATGGTGACGGGCGCCGTCCACGACCTGACGGCAGACGGCTTTTCTTTTGCCGGGCCGGCCGAGATCGCGGTGAAGGGGCGGGCGAGCAAGGTGAGCGTGTTCGGGGTGGCGCCGCGGGGCCACACAATCAGCTGGCCGGTCGGAGGCTCCGAAGTGGGCCCGGTTTCCTGACCGGTCCCCGTTCAGCCCACCTGAGCGGCCGGCCTGGCGTTCTTCAGCACGGACAGGTCACCGGCGCGGAGGGCCGCCAGGGAGGCCTCGCCAACGTACGTCTGCATCTTGACCGCGGCGAGTATGGCGGAGAAATCCTCTGGGTGATGGCCGAGGACCAGGCCCCCAACCAGCCTCCCATCCGAGATCACCATGCGCCGGTAAGACTGGCGAGCCGGGTTGTCGATGACCACCAGTTCGTCGGCGGGGCCCGGCTCCACCTGCCCGATCGAGGACAATTCGATCCCGGCCCCCTTCAGGATGCAGGCCGGGATGTCGGATTTCAGCCTCTCGTCGCCCCCGAGCGCGTTGACCGCCGCCACCTCACCTTGTTTCGCCGCAATCGGCCACAGCCCGAGGACGAGCCCGGTGTGCTCGGCGACGTCGCCGGCGGCGAACACTCCCGGCACGGACGTCTCCATACGGTCGTCAACCAGCACCCCGCGGTTTACGGCGATGCCGGCCTCTTTGGCTAGGTCGACCTTCGGCCTGATCCCGATGGCGCCCAGGAAAAGTTGACAGGGCAGTTCGCGGCCGTCTTTGAGGACGACGCTGCGCAACCCTCCGTCGGCCTGTAACGCCACCGTTTCGGCTCCGTACAGGACCTGCATGCCGATCCCCTCGAAATACCTGTGGACGAGTTCGCTGCATCGCGAGTCGATCTGGCGGGCCAAGAGGCGTGGTCCCCGTTCGAGGACCGTGACGTTCAGCCCAAGTTCGTAAAGCGAATAGGCCGCTTCCAGCCCGAGGAGGCCGCCCCCGGCAACGACCGCGTCGCGGCACCCCTTTTGCTGCACGTAAGCCCTGATTGCTATCGCATCTCCGGCCTCTCTCATTACGAAGCTCCCCGGGCACCCAAACCCTTCGACCGGGGGGACGCTGCTGCTACTCCCCATGGCCAGGATCAGCCGGTCGTAGGAAAGCATTTCGCCCGTGCCGAGCGACACCTGTTTGGCGGCGACGTCAACCCCGGTGGCCACCGTGTTCAACCAGGCAGTGACGCGGTGGTCGTCGTACCACTGCTCCGCCAGCAGGAAAAGCCCCTGCATGGCCGAGCGACCGTAGACGAGACGCGAAATCCCCATACGGTTGTACAACACGTGCGACTCGGCTCCCACTAGATGGACCTCGCAGTCGGGATGGCCCCTGCGCACGAAATCGGCGGCCGTCACTCCGGCGATCCCGTTCCCGATAACCACGACGCTGGCGATCGAGCGGTCAAACTCCTTGGGTTCCTCCTCGGTTTGTTCTCCGGGTTCCGGTTCGAGCGCAATGGCCACGGGCCCCGACTTGAGGCGGGCACAGCAAGCCATTCGAGTGTTGCGAGCAAAACCAAGCCGACGGAGAGTGTTGACTTCCTCTTCTTCTGGGGGTGACAAGCAATCGCCGCCCTCGAGGACGGCGATCGGGTCCGCCCCGCATACCCCCATCCTGCAACCAGCCTCAATGGGCTGGTGGTTACGTTCTGCCACTTCGAGCAGCGAAAGGCCGATCTCCGCCCCCACGACTTTGCCTTCGGGCTGGAACTTGACTTCCACCTCGTCGCCGGACGACGAACTCCGCTTTTCTCCCTCGTCCCCTTGTTTTTCGGCCTTCAGCGCCCTGGAGCCCTTGGCGCTCAGCTGGATGAGCTGAGGGGCGGGCGCCGACTCTTGCTCGAACTGCGTTTCCACCACCCGGGTCCGGGCCAGCCAGAACAAAGCCAGCCCCCACACCACGAACCTGATCGGCCAACGGACCCAGGGGATAGGGAGGCCCGTGACCGTTTTCCACGAGTCAGCCAGCGTCACGCTGGCGTACCAGTAAAAGATGCTTATCGCCACCGATGCGTAGAGCGCCGTTAGCATGGCGGCGCTGAGCGGCAACAATGCGTCCAGGGCAAAGAACGACCCGATGCTCCCCACGAAATAAAGCACCAGGCGCTCGTAAACCTGCAGCGTCGTTAGATCCGTGCTGGCCACCAGGGTGAAGAAACCGAGTACAAAACCGGGCAGTGCTGCCGCGAACAATTTCCGAGGGGAGCTCCAACGAGGGTCGGGGTCGTGCAGGTCAGCCTGGTATGCGACCCGGGGCTTGAAGTCGTAACAGTTCTTGGTACAGGCCACACACGGCTGACAATGACTGTTCGGGACCGTTACGAACGGTGTCTGCCCATAAACTCGCTGCAAAGGGAGCAGAGGACAGATACTGCTGCACCATCCACTTTTCCCTTTGAAGTACAAGCCGGCGACAAAGGCGTTGATGATGGTCAGCGATAGCAAGATGCCCGTGGCCCTGGCGCCAACATTGAAAACCGCGAGGCGAGCGCTGGTAATGCCAAAGAACAGGACGATAGCAACGATGTAGCCATAGCTGCGCAACCATTGAGGAGGGGTAAAGCCGCGGGTGAACCCGAACACGCGGGGCGCCTGGTTAGATGCGGCCAATGGGCAGACATTGCGCCAGAGGCCGGGGGCGACGAAGAACGTGATCGGGAGCAGCGGGACCACGACCTTGAAAAACCAGAACAACCCTCCAGCCGGGCGCACGAACAGCCCGACACAAAGCCCGATATAGGCGCAAACACTGACGACCCGGACAGCGTGCCATACCGAGATCGGGATGCGCCGGTGCATCTCCATGTAGTTCGGGAAGAGGGGCTGGCCCGGTCGGGTGGTAATCCCGAGCACCCGGTCAAGCAGCTGCCGGTCCCGCCGGGGAGCCGTGGGCACCGGGGCGGGCGCCGGGGGCTCGGGGACGGGCACTTCCTCCACCGGGCGCGCCCTGACCGTCTCTCTGGGGGGAACTACGGGGCCTCGCGCCACGGGCCGGCTGACCACCACGATGTCGGTGCCCCCGACCCGGACTATGTCACCGGCCTGGAGGCTGGCCCGACCAGTTAACGGGTTACCGTTTACCAGGGTCCCGTTGCGGCTGCCAAGATCGACGACGGAGAGCGACGTCGGGTTGGGTACCAATTTCAAATGGCGGCGCGACACTCCCGGGTCCGAGACTGTCTCCCCGTCGCACTCCCGGCCGACCTCGATGGCATGGTCGAGGACGACCCGGCGGACGGCTTCCCCCGGCTCTCTTATTTCTATGACGGGCGGTTCAGCCAATCCCGAGACCACCTCCGCGATCACCGGCCCGGTGGTCAGGCACCGGGCACCACAACCTCTCCGCATCTTCCGTTCGGGAGATGAAATAGAGCCAATCAAAATACCCGGGCACGACGCCTGCTCCTAAACAGGGCCCTGCGCGTGGCGCAGACGTTGGGCCAGGATGCGGCCGAGATCGAAAAGGATCTGGAGGCCGAGCCGTGGCTCCTCTTCGGCCAGGGCGTCAAAATCATCGAGGCGCAGTTCAGCCACTTCGACGGGAGTGGCGGCCCGCACGTCCGCCGAACGTTGGCCGCTGTCGAAAAAGGCGATCTCACCCAGGACGCTCCCGGCCCCGACGGTGATAACACCTCGCGAAGCGGAAAGCACCCGCTTCGGGCCCCGGGGCCGCACTTCCAGCGTGCCGTCCACAATGAGGTACAAAGAGCGCGACATCGCGCCGGCGGTTATGACGGCCTCGCCGGGGCCGAACCGGTGGCGGCGGCAGTGCTTGAGGAGCATCGACCAATCACTGTCCGACGCCTCAGGCAGGAAAACCTCGGGAGCTCCCTCGGCGGCCGCGCTCTGCCCGGTCCCTGGATAATCGAAGAATTCCATTTGTCGCCCCTCAGTACCTACGAAAAAGGTGTTTTTCCACGGGCACCCCAAGATTTCGTGGGGCCTCGGCCCGGATTATGCACGACTGGGCCCAGCAGGGCAAGATGGGTGCGCGAGCCCCTTAGAGCGCAGGCCGGCGCCCGGACCAGGGGAGGGCTTCTTCGAGCTGCGCCGCCACCCGTAACAGCAGGGCTTCTTGCCACGGGCCGGCTACAAGTTGTACCCCTACCGGCAACCCGCTCGGGGCAACGTAGGTGGGGAGCGAGATGGCGGGCTGGCCGCTGACGTTGAACCCTGCGCAGAACGCCGCCATCTGGAACGCTTGTAACGGAGGAGCTTTGGCCTCGTGGGCCGCGGCCAGGACCTCGCCCGCCCTCGGTGGCTCGATGCCCATTGTCGGGGTGATGAGGATGTCGAATTCGTCCCCCCAGCGGGCGACGAACCCGCGGCTCCAGCGCTGCAGCTCGTGCACCGAGCGGACATAAGTCAGGCTGTCGACGGCTTGAGCCGCCTGGCGGCCAGCCTGAACGTGCGGCTCCGCCTTTTCCCAGTCGACGTCGTAATCGGCCAGGCCCGAGTTGACAACGCTGAGGAAAGCGGTCAGGAACTCGTCCGGGACTTCGTAGCCGACGACGTTTATGTCGTGGCCGAGCTTTTCCAGTACGAACGCAGCCTGCCGGACCGCGTCCAGGCACGGCTGGTCAACGCCAAGCCCGAACGGAGCTTCTTCCAGCAAGCCCACCCGAAGCCGGCCCGGGCCCGCACCTACCTCCGACAGGAAGGGCCGCAGAGGGGCCGGGGCGTTGTACCACTGAAGGGGTTCGGGCCCACAAATAACGTCCAGCATGGCCGCAGTATCCGCGACGTCATGAGTGAGGACACCCGGGACGGCGGCTCCTTCCCAATCCGTCACCAGCGCCGGGATACGGCCACGACTGACCTTGAGCCCCACCACCCCGCAACATGACGCGGGGATGCGCAGGGAGCCGGCCCCGTCGCCGCCGTGGGCCACAGCGAAGAGCCCACCACCGACGGCCCCGCCGGCGCCTCCGCTCGAACCGCCCGGGGTGTATTCAGGATCCCAGGGGTTACGGCTGGCTCCATAACGGTCGTTCTCCGCCACCACGAGCGCCCCGAACTCGGCGGTGTTAGTCCGGCCGGCCAGCACAAAGCCGGCCCGTTGGAGCGCTCGCACGATGAGGTCGCTGGTCTCTGACGGAGTGCCGTCAGCGCTCCACGAGCCATATGTCACTGGCCATCCTGCGACCGCGGCCATGTCCTTGATCGGGACCGGCACGCCGTGAAAAAGCGGCAGGTCTTCGGGGCTCGACTTGACTACAGCATCGGTGGCCGCTCGCGCCGCCTCTCGGGCCTCGTCGTCGTTACGCCAGATCACTGCATTCAGGCGGTCATTGACGGCGTCCACCCGGGCCAAGCAGGCGTCTAAGACCTCGACCGGGCTGACCTGTCTGGCTTTTATGGCCGCGGCAGTGGCCCGCGCCGTCTGGAACGTGTCGAAATCGCCCCGCACACCCGGCACGATAGCAGCGCACGGGCCGGGCGGCACCGGCCGGGTGGGTCAGCTCGTCTGGCCAAACAGGTCGAGTTGTGGCTCCAGGCCGAGATCTTTGCCATCGGGTGCGTCCGTCGGGTCGCGGCGGAAATGCTTGCTCAGCGTGTCCACCTGGCCCTGGTAGTTCGACCCAATGTCGTCGCCGTAGAGCTTCGCCGGCTCGCACACCATCCGCTCGAAGGTCAGCTTGCACACGTGCTGACCGTGGTCGATGAGGAACGGGACGTCGTGGGCCCGTACTTCGAGCGTGGCGCGTGAGCCTCGGAGGGAACCGGCCCGGTCGTAACCGAAACCGGGGTCGAAAAACCCGGCGTAATGTGTCCGCAGCTCGCCCCTGGTCGGGTCGTAAGCGATCATTTCGCAAGCCAGTTCGGGAGGGACCTTTACCGCCTCTTCGGACAGCAGCAAAAAGAACCGGTCTTCGTCGAGGACTACGCGGCCTCCCCGCTCAGCGCGCACCGTCTCCCAGTAGTCTCGGCTGCGGTATTCGGCTACCTTGCTCATGTCGAGCAGTGGCGCATGGCGCTTGGCGCGGTAACCCACCCAACCTCCCGGCGCTCCCTTGAGGTCGAGGCTCAAGAACAGCCCGTCGGAGGTGGCAAATTCGTCCTTCGCGGCCGGCCGCCCGTTCACGTAGAGGAGGGGTTCGCTCTGGTGAACGGCCCATAACTCTTCGTCCGAGAGCTGGGACCGCCCGGCCATGAGGCGCAGCTGGTTGAGAGCAAGACCCGACTGCACCCGCACGGCAAACGACAGAGGCACTATCTCGACCCAGAGCTGGCCTTTGTAACCGGGAGCTATTTCGTCGAAGAGGTAGCTGCGGTCGGTTATGACTCGCGTAAACACGTCGAGACGACCGGTGGAGCTCTTCGGGTTGGCCTTGGCCCGCACAAACGCGGGGAGTTGCAGTGTCTCGACCAGAGGGACCAGGTACGGTCGCCGGATCTCGAGCACGGCTCCGCGCCGCAGGTCAATTTCCTCGACCTTGACACCGGCCAGCTTCTGAGCGACGGTCTGGTGGCCGGGCAAGAAACTGAACTGTGTGGCGTACGCATAGTCGCCCAGTCGCAGGTCGATGCTCCCCGGCTGGATGTTGCTTTCGGGGATGGCGCCCCCCTCAGCCTGGACCCAGCCGGCGCTGATGGCTTCGACCAGGAGCTGGCTCGGTAGGACCCCCTGCGCCCCGGCTTCGAGGTCAGCCAGGCTTGTCCCCTTAGAAGTGCCGGGAGGAGTGACTGTCGACATGGCACGGCCATGGTAAAGAGTTTCGGGACCGAAGTGAAGCGGCCCAGGTCGGAGCCGAGGCGATAGCTTGGGCGTTCGTGGCCAATGACGCGAACCACGAGAGCAAGGGGACCAAGCTGAAGCTGCTCAGCCGGGCTCTGTTCGCTCTCAGCCTTACGGCCCTGGCGGCCGTCATCGTCAGGCTGAGAGGCAGTGGGGGGACCCCGCCGCATAGGGGCGGGTGGCGGGAGCTAACGGCGGCCGACCTCGAACAGGCTGACAAGCCGTAAGTACCGGCGATCGGTGGAAGGCCATAATTGAAAGCGGTCCTAGTCGGGCTAGGCGCCGTAGGTGTCCGCACCGCTCGCCAACTCCTTTCCGCCAACTCCGTGACCGAGCTCGTCGTCTTATCCCGGCGCCCGGCCAAAGTGGGGGCCAAACTGGCCGCGCTCGGCGGTGGCGACGCGCTCCGCCTGGAACAGCTGTCAGGGCGGGCCTTCTTGGACGCTGTGGCTGGGACCTCAGTGACGATCCTTACCGCCCCGGGAGGCTGCCGGGTGGAGGCCGAAGCCAGTTTGAACGCTGGAGTGCCGGTCATATCGACCTCCGATGACCCCCACGAAGCTCGCTCCTTGCTGCAGCTGCACGAAGAGGCCAGCACGGCCGGCCTATCGGTGGTGGTCGGGGCGGGTATGGCCCCGGGCCTCTCCTGCCTGCTGGCGGCGTGGGCGGCGGCACGGATGGACGACATCAGCGAGGTGCACGTGGCCAGCCTCGGTACCGGAGGGCCGGCGTGCGCCAGACGCCGCCACGCCGCGCTCCGCGAACCAACGGAGGAATGGCGCGACGGTGCCGCAGCCCGCAGAGTAGCTGGCTCGGGACGAGAGCTGGTCTGGTTCCCCGACCACGCGGGGGCCGACTGTTACCGCGTCAACCGTCCTGACCCTATGCTCCTTACCAGGGCTTTTCCGGGCTTGAGGTCTGTCACCACGAGGGCCGCGGCGTCCCGCCGAGACCGGTTTACGTCCTGGTTGCCGATGCTCCGCCAGCCCCACCCAGAGGGGACGGTGGGAGCCCTCAGGGTCGAGGTGCGGGGACGGAGGGCCGGGACAGCCGAGGCGATCGCACTGGGCTCAAGCGGGCGCCCAGCGTTGTTGGCAGGAGCAGTGGCGGCCGTAGCAGCGGTAAAGGCCGCACACGGCCAGTTGCGATCGGGCGCCGGGGGGTTGGCTTCGCTGGTCAACGCCCCCGGCGAGTTCTTGTCAGAGCTGTCCGAGCGGGGCGTGCCCATCATGACCTTCGAGGGGTCAGGCGTGGCGTCGACGCGGTACTGACTATTTGTCTTCGGCCCGCCCGTCGTCTTTGGTATAGATGGGCACATGACTGAGGTCCCCGTCCTCGCCAGTGTCGAGGACGCCCTCAACGAGTGTCTGCGGCGAGGGCTCGAGATCCGCTCCGAAGGGCCCCTCGCCGGCCGCGCCGGCAGCCACCATTACCATCTCGGCTTCCCTGGCCGGCCCGGCACGCTCGAGTTGAGTGAACGCCAAGGCGAGGTCTGGTTCTCCGTCAATGAACGGCGGGACTGTGGTTGGCCCTGGACTTCGCCCGTACGACAGCCGGGGCTTTGGCCGCCAGTTGAGCAAACTCTGAGTGCTTCAGGGCTTGCGGCGGTGCTTCCAGCTGAACGGGTCGGTCCAGCCCACCGCGGCCAGCGCCTTGTTTACCAGGCTGAGGGCAGCGGTCGACTGGAAGTCGTCTGAACGCTCGTGTATGCGGCGCACCAGATCCGTCTGTGCCCGCTCCAACGCCGGTCGGTCCCCCGCCTGCGCCAGCTTCTTCACCGCGGCGTCAAGCTCGTCGCTCCCGGGGCTGAGCGTGCTGGCCAGGACGATTGCCTCCTCGGCCAGGGGGTCACGTGTTGCCATGTCGGCCGACAGTAGCCGACTGGACGGCGCTACTCCTGCGCCGGCGCCCGCCCGTCGGCCGGGGGTGCACCGGCCGCCGGGGTCGAACCCCGTCGCCTAAAGAAGCGCACGAAGGGGTTGTACTCGGCGTCGACGACGCGCTCTTTCATCGGGATGATGCCGTTGTCGGTGATCTTGATGTGCTCCGGGCATACCTCAGTGCAGCATTTGGTGATATTGCAATAACCGAGGCCCTGCGAGTCCTGGACAAAGCGCTTGCGGTCCACGCCATCGTTCGGGTGCATGTCGAGCTCCGCGTACCGGATAAAGAAGCGAGGGCCGGCAAATTGCGGCTTGTTTTCCTCGTGGTCGCGGATCACGTGGCATGTGTTCTGGCACAGCCAGCACTCGATGCACTTGCGGAACTCTTGGGACCGCTCGACGTCGGACTGGTACATGATGAACGGCGCTACCGGTTGGCTGGCGGTCGGCGTAAAGGCCGGGACTTCGCGCGCCTTTTGGTAGTTGAAAGAGACGTCCGTTACCAGGTCCTTGATGACCGGGAACGTGCGCAAGGGCGTAATTGTCACGGGTTCGCTCTCGGGCAGCTCCGAGAGCCTCGTCATGCACATCAGCCTGGGCATGCCGTTGACTTCTGCTGAGCACGAGCCGCACTTGCCCGCCTTGCAGTTCCACCTCACAGCAAGGTCATTAGCGAGGTTGGCTTGAGCCCGGTGAACCGCGTCGAGAACGACCTGGCCTTCCTCAGCGGGGACAACGTAGTCCTTCAGCTCCCCGCCGTTCCCGTCGCCGCGCCAGATGCGCAACGTCAGGTCGTAGCTCAATGGACGTCCTCCAGCAGCTCGGCCAGCTCACCTGGCGGTTTGGGCAGGGGTTGGCGCCGCACGCTGACGCCGCTCCCGTCACTCCCCGCCGGCGGCGGTCCCACCTCCACGACCACATTGAGGCCACCCCAATAGGGATCGGTCATCGGGAAATCTTCACGGGTGTGGCCACCGCGGCTTTCTTGGCGCTCCAGAGCGGCCAAGGCGACGGACTCCGCTACCAGGACCATATTGCGCAGGTCAAGGGCGAGGTGCCACCCGGGGTTGTACTGGCGGTTGCCCTCGACCGACACGGCCGCCGCCTTGGCCCGCAAAGCGGCGATCTTTTCCAGGGCTTCCTTGAGCTCCGTCTCAACCCGGATTATGCCCACCAGGTCCTGCATTACATCTTGGAGTTCCTGCTGGACCGAGTATGGGTTTTCATTCCCACGGGTGGCCCGGAACGGGGCCAGGGCCACCTCGGCGGCCGCGGAGATATCGCTTTGCGCCGGCTTCGGCCGGGCGCCAGCCATGCCCTTGGCATATTCGGCCGCGTAGTCGCCGGCCCGTTTGCCGAAGACCAGCAGATCGGAGAGGGAATTCCCGCCCAGGCGGTTGGCCCCGTGCATCCCGCCCGCCACCTCGCCGGCGGCGAAGAGGCCGGGGACGACCGACGCCTGGCTGTCAGGGTCGACCTCCACCCCGCCCATGACGTAATGGCAAGTCGGCCCGATCTCCATCGCTTCTTTGGTGATGTCCACATCGGCCAGTTCGCGGAACTGTTGGTACATGGAAGGCAGGCGTTTCCTTATGAACTCGGGCGAACGGCGGCTGGCAATGTCGAGGAACACTCCACCATGGGGAGAGCCCCGGCCGGCTTTGATCTCGCTATTTATGGCCCGGGCTACCTCGTCCCGGGGTAACAGCTCGGGCGGACGCCGGTTATTGCGTTTGTCCTCGTACCAGCGGTCGGCCTCTTCGATATTGTCCGCCGTCTCGGCCTTGAAGAACTCCGGGATGTAGTCGAACATGAACCGCCTGCGCTCGGAGTTGAGCAGCACCCCGCCGTCCCCGCGCACGGATTCGGTCACCAGCAGCCCGCGGACAGACAGCGGCCAGACCATTCCCGTCGGGTGGAACTGGACAAATTCCATGTTGACCAGCGTCGCCCCCGCCCGCAAGGCGATGGCGTGACCGTCGCCGGTGCACTCCCACGAATTGGAAGTCACTTTCCAAGATTTCCCGATACCGCCGGTGGCGAGGACCACGGCTGGGGCTTCGAGCACCACGAAACGCCCTGAGTCCCGCCAGTACCCGAAGGCGCCGGCTACCTTGCCTCCGTCTTTTAGCAAGTCTGTGACTGTTAGCTCCATGAACACGTCAATCCCGAGGGACACCGCCCGTTGCTGGAGGGCGCGTATCATCTCGAGGCCGGTCCGGTCCCCGACGTGAGCCAGCCGGGCGTAGCGGTGGCCGCCGAAATCTCGCTGACTGATCTTGCCGCTGGACGTCCGGTCGAATAGGGCACCCCATTGCTCGAGCTCGTAGACGCGATCGGGCGCTTCCTTGGCGTGCAGCTCCGCCATGCGCCATTGATTGAGGAGTTTGCCCCCCTCATGGTGTCGCGGAAATGGACCTGCCAGTTGTCCTCAGGCCACAGGTTGCCGAGCGCCGCGGCTATGCCGCCTTCGGCCATCACCGTGTGCGCCTTCCCCAGAAGGCTCCTGCAAATGAGCGCAGTACGCGCCCCGGCATCGTGGGCGGCGATAGCAGCTCTAAGTCCGGCTCCCCCGGCGCCAATTATGACGACGTCGTAGGAGAGGTGTTCGTATGTTTCTTCGTTTGACATGTTAGAAAAACCTCGGGTCGTGCACCCAGCCCACCGCAACCAGACGGATGTAGAGGTCCGTCAGAGCCACGAAAACCAGGCTCACCCAGGCGATCTGCATATGCCTGGCGTTGAGTTTGGAGACGAAACCCCACAACTTGAAGCGCAGCGGGTGGCGGGAGAAATGTTTGAGCCGGCCGCCCACGATGTGCCGGCAGGAATGGCAAGAAAGCGAGTAGGACCACAAGAACACGGCGTTCAGGACCAGCATCAAGGTCCCGAACCCGGCGTGGCCCCAGCCCTCGGGCCAGTGAAAGGCCTCAACGGCGTCCCAGGTCAGGATCCCGTTGAACAAAAGGCCGAGGTAGAAAAACCACCTGTGGGCATTTTGAAGGATGAGAGGCAGGCGCGTCTCGCCCGTGTAGCGCCGACGAGGTTCTTTGACCGCGCAAGCTGGGGGCGAGAGCAGCAACGACCGGTAATACGCCTTCCGGTAGTAGTAGCACGTAAGGCGAAAGCCCAACGGCACTACCAACACGATGATGGCCGGTGAGATCACCCACCAGGGACCGAACAGCCCCACCATCGGCGGGTGCGTGACGGTCGACCCCGCCCGGGCGTAACCACAGCGCGCAGCCAGGCACGGTGAATAGAAGGGGGAGAGGTATGGCCGCACGTAGTAGTTGGCGTTCTGGAACGCCGCCCACGTCGCATAACCGATGAAGGTGAGGAGGACGGTCGCGGTGATGAGCGGCTGCGCCCACCAGCGGTCCTGGCGCAGCGTCGGGACGTCTATTTCCGCCCGGCGTTTCGGCGGGGCCTTCTCAGCTGGCCCGGCAGTGGCTACGGTCATTCAGGCACCGTGCGTCTCATCGCCCCCACGTTAACCGGCGCAGACCAGCTACGGCACGACAGCGACGGTGGGGAGCGATGTGACCGGGCCGCGGGAGTGCTACCGGCCCGGGATCAGATGCTTCGGCGGCGTAGCGAGCCTCCTAAGCGTGGGCCGCTGTTGAGGCCACCCGGAGGTCAGGTGCCGCGACCTACCCGTGGCTCGGATTCGGTGCGGCCTACCCGAGGTCGGATGCCGCGGCCTACCCGTACGTGGGGTGCTGCGGCCACCCGGGGGGTGAGTCCTCCCAGTCCTCCTGCCGGCCATATGGGGTGAGGTCCAGGATGTTGTTGGAGAAGAGCAGCCGGTCCACCCCCCGAGCCGTGGTGGAGTACGTGAGGTAGACGTCGTCGCCATCGCGGAGGAAGACCGTGAGGCTGAACAGGTCGCCCGCCCCGGTGTCGGCGGCGAAGCCGTTGCCCCGAGAGGAGACGAACGGCACAGTCCACCCCATACGCGCCTTGTACCCCTCGATCTGGTCGAGCGGCATGTTGGACACCGTCACGAACGTGACCCCCGTACCGTGCAGGGCGGCCAGGTCGGCGACGTTGTTCGTGAAGTGGGTGCAGCCGGGGCAGAAGGCATCCGGCCCATTGTCCATGAACTGGTACACGACGAGCTGCTCGCGCCCGTCGAACAGGTCAAGCAGCGTCTTCGGGCCGTCGGGCGTGTCGAACACGTAAGTGTCGGCGAACTTCACCATCGGCAACCGCCGTCGCTGGGCGGCAAGCGCATCGAGGGTGCGGGTGGCTTCCTTCTCTGCTCGGAGCAGTTCGTCGCGGTGACCTTTCCACTCACCGGCCGATACGACTGGTGGCCGGGCATTTGCTCCGGGTGCTTCAGTCACGCCGTTCTCCTTCGCTTGTACACGACCTCTTGTACACGACCATTTTGACGAGCCGACCCCGCGGAAATCATCGCGTGCTGGATTGCCGCCCCTGCGTCGACTTATAGTGCAGCCCGTGGGCTGGCGCAAGCGCCATGACCTAAACGCACAGACGACCGCTCCGATGCCCGATACGGCTGACCAGCCTCAAAGACCACTGGCCATATTTCCGACGCGTAGATCGGGCTTCTGGCAATGAGCGCTCACATCACAGCTCGCATGATCTCGTGAAGGGAGGTGAGGCCCGCCGAGACCTTGCGGAGCCCGTCCTCGCGGAGCGTCCACATCCCGGTTTCAATCGCGGCCTTTTTGATTGCGGCTGACGGAGCCCGGTCAGCGATAAGTGCCCTGATATTATCGTCCACCACCATTACCTCTTGGACGGCACAACGACCTCTGTACCCGGTCGAGTTGCAACTCGTGCAACCCCGAGCCCGGTACAGATTAAATGAGCCGTCGGAGTTGCGCAACGGTTCAGGGATATCGAGACTGTGGAACTCGAGCTCTGTCGCTTGGCTTTCTTCTTTGCAGTTCTCGCAAAGTGTGCGGACCAGCCGTTGAGCGACCACGCAGTTAAGCGAGCTTATTACGTAATACGGCTCTACGCCCATCTCGATCAGCCTCGGAGGAGTCGAGGCCGAGTCGTTGGTATGGAGCGAAGAGAGCACCCGGTGCCCCGTCATTGATGCCTCGACTGCGATAGTCGCGGTTTCGAGGTCACGAATTTCACCGACAAGGACGACATCGGGGTCGGCACGCAAAAAGGTGCGAAGGGCGCTGGCAAAAGTCAGGCCAGCCTTCGGGTTGACTTGGACCTGTTTTATCCCGGCGATACGGCTCTCGACAGGGTCCTCAACCGTGAGTATATTTCGGGTGCTATCGTTCAGTTCCTGGAGCGCCGCGTACAACGTCGTGGTCTTTCCTGACCCCGTAGGTCCAGTGACCAGGACCGCCCCGTGGGGAAGGAAGACGGCTTGTTTCAGGCGTGCCAAGGCCTCGGGGAAAAAACCCAAGGTTTCAAGTTGAGCGGCCCGTTTATCCTCAATGATCAAGCGGATGGCGACAGCTTCGCCCAGGACCGTCGGGATCGTGGCCACCCGCATATCGGCAATTTGGCCGTTGCGCAGCCGGAGTGACATCCGCCCGTCTTGGGGGAGGCGTCTTTCGGAGATGTTCATCTCGGCCGAAACCTTGATCCGGTTCACGAGGGCGGCGTGAAGGTTCCTTGGCGCCGCGATCGCATCTCGAAGGACGCTGTCAACACGGAAACGAATCCGGGTGTCCCCTTCTGATGGCTCGATGTGCACGTCGGAGGCTCGTTCGTTCATCGCCAGCGTGAGCAGATAATCGACGAACTGAACCAGTGGGGCTTCGCTTACCTCTAGTACTGGACCGGTGGGAGTGGCGCTGGCAGTCTCGTCGACTGCACGCTGGAGAGCTTCGGTCACGGCTCGCTCACCACCGCCGAGATTGTTGAGGACCATGTCGAGCTGGCTGAGGTCCGCCAACATCGGGACAATCCGCGCGCCGGCCGCCAGCCGGATGTCATCGACGGCGAGGATATCCGTGGGGTTAGCCATCGCCACCTTCAGAGCGCCATCGATGGTCCGGCATATCGGGACGGCCTTGGCCCGACGGGCCAGCGCCGGCGAGATCGACGTGATCACGTCGGGGTCCGGTGAAGTTACTTCGAGGTCGACATACTCCACTCCACTTTGTTCGGCTACCGCTTCGAGGACGTCAGAAGCGCGGACCAGGTTGAGGTCAAGGAGTATCTCACCGAGACGGCGCTGGGTAGCCCGTCCCTGAGCGAGGGCAATGTCGAGGGCCTCCGGGGCCAGGACACCATTCCGGACGAGGATATCCCCAAGGAAAGGCCGCGCCGCCCTCGTGCTTGGCGTTCTGTGGGCCTCATCGAGCGCGCCGCCTTCGTTCCAGGCATCAGCCTCAGTCCGTTTGTTCCACATGACAGCTCCATTCGGTCGCGTCGTTAGACCCCAACGGCCCATAGCCGCGTCGGCGCGCCGATCAGTACCCTTGAGTTTTTGTCGCCGGCGGCTCGGTCCCCACCCACCCGTCCACTCTGGAGTTCCGCAGAACAGGGAGGTTGGCCCTGGTTGCACGCCGGGTCGTTTGCCTGACCGGCGGACCGGGCATAACCTTGCGGCGGCTATGGCCGAGTGACGGTTCATTGCGCCGGTCACATCCATGAGGGAGGGAGCGCGGTACATGGTTTGCATCAAAAAGGCACGATTGTCAGCGGGGATCGGGCTGGCGGTAGCACTCTCGGCGGCCTCAACGGTGGTACTGTCCGGGCCCGCCTTTGCCTCCTCGGTCCCCAGCGGGAAGACCCCTGTGCCCTCAGGCGTCAGTGCGGCCGATCTGCCAGGCGCTCAAGTTTTCGGTGACACCCCGCCAGGTACGGCTGTAACCGTGTCATTTATCCTGAAAGCGCAGAACATCAATTCGCTCGAGGCTCGAGTGGAAGCAGGCATCCCGAGCTCGGCGTACCTGTCGGTCAGCCAGTTCGCCGCCGAGTACGGACAGCCCGAGCCCAATATCAACGAGTTGACCAGCTATCTGGCCGGCTTCGGGATCCAGACCGACGTCTACGCGGACAACTTGGACGTGGTGGCCACCGGCACGGCGGGCGAGTTCGACAACGCGCTCGGGGTCACCGAGGAGAACGTCACCGTACCCCGGCAGGCGGGGCCCGGAGGGTTCGGCCGGCTACCCGAACAGCACGTGTACAGCAACGCGCAACCACCGCTATTGCCGTACCGGCTGGCCAGCTTCGTGACGGCCATCCTCGGCCTGTCTGACTATGGCCCGTATGTCAGCGACAGCGTCAAGCCGTCGAGTTACGACCAGGCGCAGACGGGCAACGCGAACAGCTGCATAGCTGCTTTCGGCCTGTCCAATGGCTGCCACCTACCGGCGGACTTCGCCAAGATGTACGACCTGGCTCCGCTGTACGGGCGGGCCGACGGGAGCGGCCAAACCGTCGGCATTGTTACCCTGGCCGCGGTCGACCCCGGCGCACCTGAAGACTTCTGGAGCAACATCGCTGACGTCGACCGCACGGGCACCTTTACGGTCGACAACGTCGACGGCGGACCGGGCGCGCCAAGCGCCGCGTCGGGCACTGTCGAGACCGACCTGGACGTCGAGCAGTCCGGATCCCTTGCTCCTGGGGCGAACGTGATCGCTTACCAGGCGCCCAACACCGATTACGGCTTCGCGGACGGGTTCTTTACGGCGGCTAGCCAGAACATCGCTAGCGACGTCTCAGCGAGTTGGGGCGAGTCCGAGACTTACCTCGCGGCATCGGTCCTTTCCGGCCAGGAATCCGCTGGCTACGTGCAAGCATTCGACGAGGCATTCCTCGAGCTGGCCATGCAGGGCCAGTCGGCGTTCACGTCGTCGGGCGACGCCGGCGCGTATACGGCAAGCGAGGACCTCGGCACCACAAACCTTTCTGTGGGCAACCCCGCGGACAGCCCCTTCATCACTGCCTGCGGTGGCACGACCTTGCCCGGCACGACATACCTCTCCGGCCCGGACGGCACGGCCACGGCGACGACGACCAGCCAGCGAATTTGGGGCTGGGACTACTTGTGGGGAGCGATCGCGCAGGTCAGCGGCGTACCGCTGGCCGACGCGGCCGAGTCGGCTGTCGTCGGCAGCGGCGGTGGGTTCAGCACGATCGAACCCACGCCCATCTACCAGCGGGGCGTGCTCGGCACCCAGAACTTCCATGCCGTGCAGTACCTGACCCCGACCGGCTACCAGGAAGTCGCGCCAGGCCTGACGGAGCCGACCGCTTGGAACTTCGACCCTAGTCCCAGCGTGTCTGCCGGTTTCGGCAGCGGTCGGGCCGTCCCGGACCTGGCTACGAACGCGGACCCGCAGACCGGTTACCTGGTGTACGCGCCATCGCTCGGCGGAACCGGCATCTCAGAGTACGGCGGCACTAGTTTCGTGGCCCCACAGCTGAACGGCTCCACCGCCGTCATCGACTCCTACCTGGGGCACCGGGTCGGGTTCTGGAACCCGACTATCTACGCCGCAGCGGACCGCTTCAATTCGCCGTTCACCCAGCTCAACCAGGTGGGCACGAGCAACGACAACATCTACTACACCGGAAACCCGGGCGAGGCCTACAACCAGGGCATCGGCCTCGGCCTCCCCGATCTGGCCAGGCTGGCGACCGACTTCCGCGGTTAGCCGCACCTCGCCCAGGAAAACCAGGCCTTGGAGTGACGTCAGGCCCGGGCGCGCCAAACGGTGCGGCCCGGGCCCGCCTTTTGGCCCTGGCGGAGATGCGCCACCCACTGCGCCTTCGACCTGAGCCCAGCCCTTGGCCCCCCGAGCTCCTCGACGAGCGTGTCCAGCTCGTCACCCGCCCGGAGCGCTCCGGGACATCGGCCACCGTGGCACCGCCCCCGGAAAAGATGACCGAACGCCCGGTCCGGGCCGCGCGGCGACGACTTTCGCAGTGCGGTACCCCGGGAGCCGGATGAGGCGGGCGTAACCGTCGTCAGCGTACTCAAGGCGCTGGAGGTACTGGTCAGCCGCATCCGAGAAAACTCGTCGCTGGTTACGAACGACCGCCAGATGCCGAACTGTTGGGGCGCCGGGGTCCGAGGATCTGTGGGCGCAGTTGAAGAGAGGAGCTCAGTGCCTGCGCTATACAAGCGGCACGGTCAAACAGTGGACCTGACCGGACACTTCGCGAACACATCCACCGCACGTGGCCCAATCCATAGTTCGCCAAGCCGAACCCTGTGAAACATAAATGTCCAGTCCAGCACCACGTCCGGGCGACCCGACCTCGGTACCTGTCGAGCTGGTCACTCCCAGGGCCACAACGGTTGTGTTCGGCTGTGTCAATCTACTCGCCCCCAGAAACATTGAATAATATGATCAGAACGTCCTTATGTCCAGCCGTCACCGATGGAGTATCTCGACTTCAAGTGAGAAAAATGAAATGGCGACGAGCCCGGCAATAGTTGTTGGCATTCGTACGAAACACCTTCTCAGATGTTCTCTTCTGTTAGCATCGGCGTGTGGTCGGATCAGAAGTCTATAATCCTGAACAATGGGGTAACTTCTTCGTCTTAGTAGGTACTGGTTCTGCCGCACTCACCGGGCTTGTATTTGTCGCTTTATCTATAAATGTAAAAGGTATAGCCAAAGACGCGACGCACAGATATAGGGCCATCAACATGCTATCTGGCTTCACTGCCGCGTTCATCGTATGTTCCCTGGCACTAATGGGGCAGCAGACATACCGAACGTTAGGCGTCGAATGGTTGATTGTGTCTCTATTGGCTGCCGCTATCAACACCAATGGCTATATTCAAGGGTTCAGATCATCCGGTAGCCGCTATGCTCTTAACCCCATTCGTGTGGCTGGTGGGAGCGCTTGTTACTTAGCGCAGATCATAGGGTCATTACTACTCTATTTTGGTTCTGATCCGGAATATACATTACTGCAATAGCAGTTATCGTTAATCTCTGTTTTCTGGTTTCTGGCTCTTGGCTTCTGATCGTGGGCACATTGAATGGCTCTGACTAAACACCAGGCACTAACAGGGGGGCCGTAGACCGCCTTGAGTATTAGGGATCCAGTATTGGCGCGGCGCCGGGCATCGGGATATCCGGACATATACGGGTGGTGCCCCTCGAGCCTCGTCGCGCCCCCACCTACTCCCTCGTCGTTCATGGCCAACCCCCTGCGTGCGAATTCGGTCAAGGGGGTTTCGGGGTGGGTTGGCGGGCATCGCCACCCTCACGACCGGGGGTTCTGGGACGGGTGAGACGGGCCTGAACGGCACAGCGCGCGATGGACGCGGATGGATCTAGGGAGACTGGGTTGCGCTCCGTGCGGGCATCTATCGACGAGAGAAGGTCAGATGGATGACGCCGCTCGGGGAGCTGACGGCCTCGACGTCGAAGCGCTGCTCCAGTGCCTCAAGCCCGTCCCAGAGCCGCTCCCCTCGGCCGAGGACTATGGGCACGATGACAATGTGCAGGTAGTCGATCAGGTCGGCGGCGAGGAAATCTCGGATGGTGGACGGGCCTCCGCCGATGCGAACGTCGAGCCCGGCCGCCGATTCCTTGGCGATCCTGAGGGCCTCGGCCGGGCTGGAGTCGATGAAGTGAATCGTCGTCCCGCCGGTCATCTCGATCGAGGGACGGGTGTGGTGGGTGAGGACGAAGACAGGAGTATGAAATGGCGGGTCGTCTCCCCACCAGCCCTTCCACTGTTCGTCAACCCACGGTCCTCGTTGGGGCCCGAACTTGCCTCGGCCCATGATCTCGACACCGATGCCTGAGTTCCAGTTGCTGGCGAAGGCGTCGTCTACCCCGTTACTTCCACCTGGGTCGCCCATCGTTTCCTGGAAGCCGCGGAAGGTACGTGTGGGGAAGAACCATTCGTGGAGCCGGTTACCGGCGTGCCCAAAGGGCGCCTCGAGACTCTGACCCTCACCGGTGCCGAAGCCGTCCATGGAAACGGAAAAGTTGTGTACCCGAACGTGTGACATGAGAGTTCTCCTGAGCAGCCTAATGATGCCGGACACCACTATGCACCGCCCTGGCCACGAGGGTGCGCTCGGCCCGCGAGCGCACCGCCCGGGCGACCGATGGCGTGCACCCCAAACGCCGAGTCGTTTCGGTCGCCCAGAACCCGACTACCCGCGCAAGGAATACGGGCCAGGCCGCGGCCACCGAGATCCGACCGGCGCGCAAGGCGGGCTGGACTCCTAAACCAGTTGCTCGGGGCACGGGAAAGTGTCGACTTCAGCCGCCGCGTTGAGCAGCCCGCCTGTTCTGCGGTCGGGCAGAGCGGCTTTCGGTTCCACGACCTGAGGCATAGCCGGACACCTGGCGGCCTCCACCGGTGCCAGCCTAAAGGAACTCATACGCCGGATTGGCCACGTCGGCCCGAGGCGGCGCTGATCGACCAGTACGCGACGACGGCACGGGACCGCGCCGTCGCCGACGCATCATCGGCATTGGCTGTACCGAAACCCGCATCAGCGGAGCTTCCCAACCGGCAATTAGTCACCCGCGAAGACGGAAATTCTCCGCCCCGGCAGACGTCTGCGGACGGCGGCGGATGTGGGTGTCAAGTCCCGGTGTCAAGTCCCGGTTCATGTGGGATGGAGCACCCCCGAAGATCCTTCAGGACCGCCTCCGAGAAGTAAACGTCCTGGTCCAACCGGTGGAGACGATGGGACTCGAACCCACGACCCCCTGCGTGCAAAGCAGGTGCTCTAGCCACTGAGCTACGTCCCCTGGCAGGGTGCGCCGACCTGGGATCTTAACACCCACGCTCCCTCGGCTACCTACGCAACTGTTTTCGTCGTCCGAAGCGGAACGGGATGAGGAGGTAGAGCGCCACCAGGAAGTAGCCGATGACGGCCGCCACCGGCACGAAGAGCCCGATCACGATGAGCACGCCGTAACCGATCAGGCTGGGGCTCAACCGGTGCGTCAGGACGGTTATCTCTTCGTCGCTGGCACCCGGCCTGACGAGGCCAGCGTGCCGTGCGTAGCGCCAAAAGAGTGAGAGCACCGCCGATGAGGCCAGGAGCGAGAGGCCGTAGACGGTGGCGGCCACCCTTTCGGCCGTGTCTTTGGAGACGTATTCGGCCAGTAGGCGGGTGGGGAAGGGAAGAAAGGAAACGAACAGCAGGACCAGCAGGTTCAGCCGGAGGAGCGTAACATTGGCGCGTTCGAGGTAGTCGGTGATGGCGTTGTGACCGAGCCAGAGAGCGCCAATGGTGGCGAAGCTGACGACGTACCCGAGGTATGCCGGCCATTCATCACCTATAGCGTCAAGCAGGTGCTGCTGAGAGTGAGAAGTGGCCGGTATGCCCAGGTCCAATGCGAGCAAAGTGATGGCCACCGCGAAAACGCCGTCGCTCAAGGCCTCGAGCCGCCCCTTGTCCCGCGTGGGGCCGAGCGGAGGCGCCTGAGGCGGTTGTGGCGGTTGATGGGCCTCGTCGGGCTGGCTCATCGGCTTGTCCCCCCTCGGCGGTGGCTAGCACCGACCCGGTCAGGCCGAACTTTGCGCGCCAAAGTACGGATAAGAGACCCTAGCGCGCCCAGAACCCCAAATTGCACCCAAAATGAGGCCGAAACCCCGTGGTTAACCGACGACTTTTGCATTTATCGACGCAGGGACCCGTATTTCTCGGCAGTTTTGCTCGTCTCCCGGATGAAAGTGCTATTTGTACCCGGGGCCTGGTTCGGAGAACGACGAGGCTGCAGAGGTTTTACTGCTCCTGGACCACCATCAAATGGTTCTTGTTGTTGTCCCGGAAGAAGAACATGAGCGGGACCCCGCCTTCACCCCCCATGAGCTGGGGATCGACGTCGACGCCGCTGGCCTGCAACTCAGCGTGGTCCCCTCGAGGGTCCTTCGACCCCAAAGCAATACCGGTCATTTGGCCGCCCTGGAACCCGCCCTGCGGAGGGACTAGAGCAAGGTTGGCCCCGCCGCCTGGCGGCGCCACTTCGACCCAGCGCTCACCGTCTCCGAACGGTACATCCGCGGCCACCGAAAACCCGAGTTTATTGGTATAAAACTCGATCGCCGCGTCCTGGTCCGCCACGGGCACCATTACCCGGCCGACCTGCGTTATCTCCAACATGTTGCTCTCCTTTGGCACGTCTGAAAGTAGATAAGGAAGCTGTGACACTCGTGAGCGTCAAACGGCCGGTCTCGGCCGGCCGATGGGCTGCTCGGGCCTCGGCCCTGTAGGAACGAGGGTCGAAACCGCCCCTGGCCGGAGTTCACCGGCGTCGTCCGACCGCCCAGTAAAACAACGAGTTGCCCGGGTTCAGGCTGATAAACAGACGCCAGAGGCGCTTGTTGCCGCGGACCTGGTTGTCTCCGCGACGGGCCAGGTCTCGCCAAGCCAGCGTCGCAGAAGCAACCTCGACGACGGCAAGGACCGTCAGGGCCAGTTTCTTAGGGTTCCTGTCCATAGCCATTTCTATCGTCTCCGGACCTCTACGATAACCCGCCGGGTTAGCTCGGCCGATGAGTTCATTTGCTCCACTTCACTCCCAGGACTACCACGTCATCGTTACTACCCCCGGGGACCAGCGTCGCCAGCACGTGGTTTATCAAGAGTTCGGGCGGCAGCGGGACCGAAGCGGCCTCACGTAGCCTCTCGATACTGACAGTGATGGGCTCTCCACGCCGTTCGACCAGGCCATCTGTGTACACCAGCAGGGTTGTGCCCGGGAGGACCGGCACGGTCGTCTCGACGTAGTGGTCTTGATTGAGCCCGATCGGCGGGCCGACCTGGGTCACGACCACCTCGGCACCCGCGTCTGCGACCAGGATGGGGTTGACATGGCCTGCGTTCGCCAAGGTGATGTTGCCCGCCTGGCTGTCGTACAACCCGCAGAGCACAGTGGCGAAGTGACCGCCCTCACCCATCTGGACGAGGCGGGCCAGACGAGCGAGCACGGTCGCTGGGTCGGGGTCTTCGGCCGCGTACGCATTTATTGCAAATCGTAGAGACGCCATAAGCGCCGCCGCCTCGACCCCCCGTCCGGACACGTCGCCGACGGCGAAGAACGACCGGCCGTCGCCCGCTATGCGGAGGTTGAACCAATCACCACCGATATCTACTCCTTCGGCCCCTGGAAGATAACGAGCCGCAATTTCGAACCCCACCGGTGTCGGGAGGACGCTTGGTAGAAGTGAGTGTTGCAGCGTTTCGGCGATGCTGCGTTGCTGTTGTATCTCGTCCGACTGTTCCCGCGCCCGTTCTCTCATCAGTTCGATATTGGTGCCGAGGGAGGAAATCTCCTCCGGTCCCGACGTCTCTACCTGATGGTCGACCTCGCCCGCAGCCACAAGGCCCACCTCGGTGTCGAGCCGGCGGATCGGACGGATGACCCAGCGTCTCGTAAGCGACCATCCAAAAAAGGAGCCCGCTAAAACCAGCACCGTCATAGCTACGATCAACCACGATGTCTCGTCTTGTAACGAACGGGCACGAGTGGTGAGCGCACGCTGCTCGACTCCAATTCGATCGCTCAAGGCGCTCAGGCTCTGACGAAGTTCGTCGAACAGGGCCTTGCCCGTACCGGTCTTCTCTGAAGCGATGGCCGCCGCCACGTCACCACCCCTCACGTCGTTTATTTGTGGGATGGCGAAGGTGCGAAGCCACGCCTCGTAGCGCGCCGTTGACTGAGCGAGGAGGGCGAGAGCGATCTTATGCCCGGCCAGTTCGTGAGAAAGAGCAGTAAGGAGGACCGGCGTCTCCACGTTCCCGAGGTCGTATGGCTGCAAGAAAGAAGGCTCGGCCGTGATCACGAACCCCCGCTCACCTGTCTCCTGGTCGACAACGTCCGCCAGAAGCTGGTTGGCGGCCCCAGCCGCAGGGAGAAGTGTTTTCAATGCCAAGCCGGATGCATCCGCCGATCGCACCGCGAACGATATACCCAACGCCCCTGCGATTACCGCGAGGACAGCGCTGAGCAAGAACGCGATCGTTACTCGACGAGACACCGAGGCCGGCCTTTGTCGGCGGGGCCTAGGAGCTGTGCTGGGCCGCGATGGCCAGCATCTTTGGTCGGTTCACGGCGATCAATAGGTCACGAAGGTACACGATGCGGTCTGGCCACACTGCCGCGGCTCGGCGCTACGGTCCTCGGTTGTACGAGGCCCCCCGTACGAACACGCCAGGCCGCCTGGAACCGACTACGTGATGACGACGGGGGCGACGTAGGCTGTGGCTAGCAGCGGGCGCGTTGGGGACGGTTGGGGGTCGGTATGAACATGAAACGGGTGATTGCGCGCACGACGGTCGCAACCGTCTTTGGCAGCGCTCTAGCAGTGGGTGACCTCGGTGCTGTACCGGTCCTGGCTGACGCCTCGTCGCACGTGCAGATAGCTAGCGCAGTGGCGTCATTGCCGACGGGCGCGGCCACCGGCTACCCGTTCGGGTACGTAATGGATGCAGGCAGCAAGACCAGCCTGCTGCCTCCAAACGATAAAGACGTGAACCAGGCCCGGCTGGCGTCTGCCCCCAAGGTGGGGCCATTCGCGATCAACCCGAGCGGGCCTCCGTCGGGCTGGCCCGATGCCTGCAAGCTCACCAGCCTGCCCCAGTTGAAGGCGTTGGAGCCTTCCATTACGGGGCTCAGGGGGAACCCGGTCGGCAGCAAGGCTGAGCTCCTGGGTACCGGGCACGCCGCACCGCACAACACGCAATGCCAGTTCAATGTGAAGACCACGTTCCAGCCCCAAGGTTACGGAAACACCGGCTCTTACGTCATAATCCAGATCGAGGCCATCGACACGGGGGCGCCGGCTCTTTACCAGGAGGCGCTCACAGCCCAGAAAGGCGAAGCGCACAAGTACCCGGCCCAGTACGCCGACTACAGCGACTTGAGGAACAGTGTCCAGTGCTTCGACGACGGCACCGAACTGCAGTGCCTCAAGGGCGACGTGAACTTCTGGGTCAGTGGCCAAAAGGTAACGGGCGGTAATAACTTCGGCGCCGACCAGGCCGTCTGGGTCGACCAAATCGAGATCCCTCTGGCAGAGGTGCTCGGCGCCGAGATAAGGGCGGCCTGACTTTCAGTCTGCTTCTTTTCGGCCCCTTGTCCTGGCCCGCCAAAGGGTCTGCCCGAGAGCCCTTCGCGCTCCACGACGGGGGTCATCAGCGCGGCCAAGATTTGCGAAAGACTGGGTAGCGGAAGGGAGCCCGTGCCGGTCCGAGGCCGGGACTTCTCGTGGTTCGAGGGACGGGCGACTGAAGAGCCGAGGCTAGCCTGGCCACTCCGCGTGAAACTGGCCTACGTCGGACTTGGTTATGACGCCTGAACCCGGGAGCTGGGCCACCGGGTCGGCCGCGCCGCTGGCGACACCCGTCCTGATGGTCTTTATGAGGTCCTCGACGGCCAGGCGTCCCTCGGATGCGGGCAGTTGTGCCACGTCGCCGTACCAGGCCCCTGAACGTACGCCGCTCAGGGCAGCTGCGCTGGCGCCATACCCTACCAGGACGACTTTGCCAGTTTTTCCTTCACCGGCGACGGCCTTCTGAGCACCCTCGATCCCCTGGTCCGACCCAACGATCAAGGTGAGGTTCGGGTCGGACTGGAGCATGTGCTGCGCGGCAATAAGCCCGTTCCACGGCGTGAAATACGACTGCCCCTGCGCCACGATTTTTACGTTGGCATGACGGGCCGTAGCGGACGAAAAACCCCGATATATCGCCCCATCCAGCGCTGAGGCTTTGACATCGTATATATATCCCACCTGGCACGGGTTGTGAGTCGCACAGGCCCGGACGACCAGAGCCCCAAGTTTTTGGCCGATCTTGGTGGGGACAAATACGACGTTGGCCGCCAGGCCTTTTACCTGAGGTTTGTCGGTGCCCAGGTTTGGCCCCAGCTCCTGGTCGAGGTCAGCCACCTGAATGTGAGCGGCAATGGCTTGTCTGACGAGGCCGAGCAGCGCCGTCCCGAAGATGGGCTGCACGATAATGCCTTGGTATTTGTGCGCCATGATGGCGTCTTGCAACTGGGTGTACTGAATCGTCGAGCTGTTGCCTGCGTCGAACACAGTGAGCGCCGCACCGTCTGCTTCAGCCGTTGACGTGGATGCGGCCAGCATCGCGGAATCATAGGCATTGTTCGCCACAGCGAACGACAGGTAGGCGATTTGTACCGCCGTCCCCGTAGTCTCAGGGTAAAGGTTGGCCGCAGTAGCGCTTGGCGCAGCAACCCCCATGGTCACCGAGGCACAAAATGCCGCTCCCGCTACCACGGCGGCGCAGCGCCGGCGGCTCAATTTGTTTTGGATTATCAACGGTCGTCTCCTTTGCCCCTTCCTGGTCTGGGTCGCCGGCACTTAACGTGGCCCGGTCTCAGTCCTCGGGCCACCGGGCCACCGCGCCACCAGGCCTCGCCGCCCTCCCATCCAGGACGCCCGGCTCAGCCCACCCCGGACAAGTGTTGCTAATCGGCTCATGAACGACGGCGCTTCGGCGTGTAACGGTCCCGCCGACGACGGGCAACGAGGACGAGACCCCCGCCGCCGGCAATCATCGCAGCCCCGACAAGGCTCGTCCCGGCTACCTCGGCGCCGGTGAAGGCCAGGGGAGGACGGCTGGACGGGGCGCTCGCCGGTGGGCCAGTGGTCGTCGGCGAACTGGTCGTTCGTGAAGTGGTTGTTGGTGAAGTGGTTGTTGGTGAAGTGGTTGTTGGTGAAGTGGTCTTCGCGGTGGTAGTGGTCGTGGGCGCAGTTGTCGTAGTGGTGGTGACCGGAGCTTTTGGCGCCGCCACCTCCGTGTCGACGATCACAGCCGCAGCCGGCGAGGTGACCCGGGCCCCGCTAGGGGCAACGCCGGTCGCCGTCGCGTGATTGATCAGCCATCCGGTCTGCACATCGGCCGGAGTAACCGTGGAGATAGCTGAACACGTGGTCGAGGCGCCTGGAACCAGGCTGGTGGTCGGGCAGTGGACCGCCGATAGGCCGGTCATGGGGTCAACCACTGCGACCTGGGCGACACTTGTCGTACCAGTATTGGTCACCACAAAATTCCATCTGATCTGCGTCCCCACGGTGGCCGGAGACGTGGCTAGCGCAACCCGCTTCACCAGGCTTAGCCGGTCAAGTTGCGGGATTTTGACCGTAGCGGAAGCCGCTGGCGAAGTTACTTTTGCCCCATCCGGCTCCACCCCGTGGACCGTCGCCGTGTTGGTCACCGCACCAAGGTTGACATCGGCCTGGGTAAGCGCATAGCTGGCCCTGCAGGCCATCGACTCTCCCGGCCCGAGAGCCGACTGGGGGCACGTGATCCTCGACGCCGCGATGTGGTCGTCACTGACGGACAGACCGGACAACGTGATATTGCCGTCGTTGGTTACGACATAGCCGTAATGGGCCGTGCTCCCGGCCGCGATCGGGGCCGCGACACTGCTGGCTTGGAGCGGGGTGAACAGCTTCTTGAGGGTCAAGTGCGGGTCTTGGCTCAAGGGCACGGTCGCACCGGCGATGGGCGAGGTCAGGCCGCTGCCGTTGGGTATTTGCGCTGTAGCTATTGCAAAATCGGTGACGCTCCCGTGATTGAGGTCGTACTGGGTGAGTGTGTACGAAGCCGTGCACACGATGGTCTGGCCAGGCGTGAGGTAGCGGGTGGGGCAGAAAATAGGCGACAAGGCGGGCTGGTTGTCGGTGATGGCGAGGCTGTGGACGGTTACGACACCCGTGTTCTGCACTGTGAACGTGTAGTTGACCACGCTGCCCGCGGCCACAGGCCCGGGGCTGAGTACCCCGGCTTTGACGACCGACAGGCTGGCGGCTTGGTCGAGCGGCACGGTTGAGGACCCCGGCGGCGAGGACACTGATGACCCGTCGGCGCGGTCCCGGTGGCGGTTGCGACATTGACAAGTGAGCCACCATCTACGTCGGCCTGGGTGACGCGGTAGGTGGCCGAGCAAGTCATACTCTGGCCCGGGGTGAGCATGCTGGCCGGGCAGGAGACCGCTGACAGCCCGGGCATGGCGTCGTCGACCCGGATGCCCTTTATGGTGGTGTTGCCGGTATTTGTCACCGCGTAGTCGAAGGTCACTGTTGTCCCGGCCACGGCGGGGCTACGAGCGGGCACCGCCGTCTTGACCAGCGACAGTTCCTGGAAACGGGGGACCGCAACGTGGGCCGTCGCTGGCGGCGATGTCGTACTTTCGCCGGCCGGTCCTGACCCCTTCGCAACTGCCGTATTGAAGACGTGGCCAGCGTCGATGTCGGCCTGCGTTATGGCGTAGGTGGCGTGGCAAGTGGTGGACTGGCCCGACGCCAGGACGGTCTCCGCGCAGGCCACGGCTGAGAGGCCTGCGAGCGAATCCCTGACAGAGATGCCCGATACTGTCACGTCGCCAGTGTTAGTCACCGCGTAGTTGTAGGCGATGGTGTCGCCAGGCCTGGGGTGAGCCCCAGCAGTGTGAAGGACGCCGGACTTGTAGATGACGAGCCCCGGCTGGGAGCGCGCCATGGGTGTTGTGGTGGTCGTCGTAGTCGTCGAGAGGGGCGTACTCGAGGTGGGCGTAGTCGGCGAAGTCGGAGTGGTTGGCGTCGTGGTCGTTGTTGTCGGAGCAATTGTTGTCGGCGTAACGGTGGGCGGAGGTGGTGGGGGCGGTGGGGGCGGCGGTGGGGGAATGCGGATGGTGGCGCTGGCCTGAAGCGAGGAAACCGGGGATCCGTTGGGCTCAGTCCCGCCCGCTGTGGCCGTGTTGGTCACATGCCCGGCGCTGACGTCGGCCGGGGTGATCGTATAGGCAGCCGTGCACACGGTCGTGGCGTTGGGCGTTAGCGTCGTCGTCGGGCAGTGGGCCCCGGGCGGGGCGATATGGTCGTCAGTCACGGACAGCCCGGCAATGACCACGTTGCCGGTGTTGCTGACGATGTAGTCGTAGTTGATGGTGTTACCGGCGCTCAGCCCGTCAGGTACGGCCGTCTTGGTAAGGACGAGCGCCGGGGCCGCCCTGAGCGGTATTGTCTCGGTCTCCATGGGCGAAACAATTGGCGTATTGCCCATGGTTGAAGCAGTTGCGGTCGCCGTGTTGACGACTTGACCCGCGTCGACGTCCGCCTGGGTGAGGGTGTACGTCGCTGTGCACGCGGCGCTCTGGCCCGGCGAAAGGGGCGCGCCCGAGCAATCGATATTGCCGAGGAGGTCGTCGTCGACCGCCGTCGGGGTGAGCGTCACGGTGCCCGAGTTCGTCAGCGTGTACGTATAGGTGATCATGTCCCCGGCGCCAACCGGGGCTAGATCGTTGGTCCTGTCGAGCACGCCCGTCTTCGTGAGCGTCAGCACGCTCGAACTGTTGAGCATTACCGTCGCTTCCGCTTGAGGTGAGGTCACGTTCGCCCCGTCGGGCCCCTGCCCAGTAGCCACGGCGACGTTCGTGATGCTGCCCGCGTTAACGTCGGTCTGGGTAATGGTGTAGTCGGCGGTACAGGTCGTCGCTTCGCCGGGCGCGAGAACGGTCAACGTGCACGTGGGGGGCTGGGGACGAGCCCCGGCAGCGCGTCGACGACACCGAGGTTGCTTATAGGCACATTGCCGGTGTTCGTGACCCCGTAGGTGTAGTGGACGATGTCGCCGAGGCCAGGTAAAGCTACATTCGCCCCCGCCGTGCCCGTCGTCGTGCTCATCGTCGTGGCCGTCTTGGTCAGGGTCAAGCTGGGGGCCTGGGCCAGCGGCACCTGAGCATGCGCGAAGCCGGACACGACGATCTGGCCTTTGGGGGAAAGACCAATTGCTAACGCCGTATTGACCACGTCGCCGCTGTTTATGTCGTTTTGGGTGACTATGTAGCTGGCCGCGCAGGTGGCCGTAGATCCCGGCCCGAGCGGGCTGGCTGGGCAAACAATCGCCGACGATCCCAGGAGGTTGTCGACAATACGGAGGGTGTGGAGCGTTACGGTGCCGGTATTCGTGACCGTGTAGCTGTAAGAAATAGCGTCATCCGCTAAAACAATGCCGTTCGGACCGGACGGAGTGCCGCTGGGACCGGGAGGAGTTAGAGCGCCCGATTTCACCAACGAGAGCGATTCGACCTGAAGGAGCTTTACCTTCGCTCGGGCCGGATTGGACGCCACCGCACCCAGACGTGAACTTGCTTTAGCGACAGCGGTGTTGAGGACACTGCCCCTGTTGACGTCGGCCTGCGTGACTGTGTAGACGGCGGAGCAGGTGACTGCCGTACCCGGTGCCAGAGCGGTGGTTGGGCACGTGATGGCCGAGGACGGCAACCTGGAGTCCTGGATCTGCAGCGAACTGAGGGTCACGGTCCCGGTGTTTTCGACGGTGTACGTGTACGTGATCACGGCTCCGAACGTGTCGAGCCCGGCCGTGTTAGGAGATATTGACGCCGTTTTGACCAGGGATAAAGACGCCGTCCCCGGGACGTCGACGGTATTGCCGGCCTTCGCCGGAGGAACGGCGTTCCCCGCCGGGTCTTTGGCCGACACGCTCGCAGTGTTTACCACCGAGCCGGCGTCGACATCGGCCTGGGTCACCGTGTACACGGCCGAGCAGGAAGTCGAGGCCTGCGGGGCGAGCGCATAAGTAGCGCAGGCGATCGACGACAGACCGGCCAGGTCGTCGCTGACGTCGATGTCTGACACGGATACGTTGCCGGTGTTCGTCACGACGTAGGTGTAGTCGATGCTGTCGCCTGCCAGCAGGGCGCCATTGGGCCCGGTGGCCGTGACAGCGGCTGACTTCTGGAGCGCCAGCGATGGCTGCGGTGGGAGAGGCACGGTGGCCGTCGCCTCGCTCGACGTCAAGGGCCCGCTCGGGTTGGGTGCGTAGTCCGAGGGTGTGTAGCCAGTCGCAGTGGCGGCGTTGGTGAGGCTGCCCCGGTCGATGTCCGTTTGGGTGAGCGTGTAAGTGGCTTGGCAGGTGGTGGACTGGCCGGGGCCGAGAGTGGTTGCGTAGCACACGATCCCGGAAAGCCCGGACATTTCGTCGTTAACGGTGATGTTGTCGAGGGTCACGTTCCCGGGGTTCGTGACCGTGAACGTGTAGAGCACGACATCGCCGGCCACCACCGGCTGGTCGTTAGCAGTGCCCGTGAGGGTGGCCGTCTTCGTCAGGACAGGCGCGGTTGGGTTGCTGGCGGAAGGAATACTGACCGTGGCCGGCTCGGACGACACTTCTCCGCTCGGGCTAGTAGCCGTCGCGATCCGCAGAGTTGTCGACGGCTCCAGTGTCCATATCAGCCTGGGTGACTGTATAGGTGGCCATGCAGGTCGCAGCGGCGTTGGGGGCGAGGGGCCCGTTCCCACAAGCGAGTTCTCCTACTTTCGAGTCAGTCACTTCAACATTGGTCAACGTCGAATCGCCGGTGTTGGTGACGGTGTAGGTGTACTGGACCGTGTCGCCGAGATGGGCGATCCCAGGTGGGGAGCTGGCGCCTTCGACGGTCCCCGCCTTCGTGAGGTAGATCCCTGTCGTCTGGAGGATGTTCACAGTCGCACTGGCCGTATCGGTAGCGGTGGCGCCGCCCGATTGCCCAGTGACTGTGGCCGTGTTCGTGAACGTGTCCCCGGCCACGGTGTTAGCGAGAGTGATTATGTACGCTCCGGTACAGGTCATCGAAGAACCCGTACTGCCCGCCGGGGCCAGCGTGGTGCTGGGACACGTTATGTCTGTTACGTTTGCGTCGCTCACCGCCACGTCCGAGACCGTGGCGCCTGACGTGTTGGTGACGACGAAGTCGTACGGCACCGTATCGCCTACCGCGTACGCAGACGGCTGGGGCGTCGTCTGGTCCACCACCTTCTCCAGGTTGAGGCTCGGCAGGGCATTGACGGAGCTCACGCTTACGTTGCGGATGAGGTGAACGTCAGTGCTGCCACCGGTGCTGCCCGCCAGGCCGAACTTGAACGTGGCCGGCAACGCCTGAGCCATCTGGTAGCTGAGCACATTTTGAAGGCCAGCACCATTGTTGAAGTTGACGTCCACCGTGACGTAGGCCTCCGGGGTCACCGTGATCTGGACGGTCCGCAGGGCTGCCGCGGGACCACTCGAGTTGCGCAGTTTGGCCGGCAAGTGCAGGTTGCCGGTGAGCCAGCAGTAGCCGTCGAAGCCGTTCCCTGGGCCGCGCAGGCCGACCGCATTGGCGTTGACCCCGCCCGGAGGGGTGGTAGTGCAGCCGTTCCCCCGACCCTCGCCGCCGTTGGAGTAGTTCCCGTACGCGTCAAGGCCGACTCCCAGGTACCCGCCGGTGACACCCGGTGTTTGCGCGCCGGAGCAACCCGACGCGGTGATGCACTGGGCGTAGCCGAGCGCACCCCCCACCGCGCCGGCGCTGGTCGGGGTGTACGACCCATTGATGATGAAGAAGCCGATGCCATCGGCCCCGTTCCCGCCGTACTGGTATTGCTGAAAGGTGATCCGGATGCCCCCGCTGGCCGGCAACGCCTGGTTGTACAGGACTGCCCCTGCTTGATAGTTCGAGGCATCGGTCAGCTGGAGATAACCGGGCATCACTCCCAGCGAGGGGCTCGAGACCTTGTGCGAACAGGGGCCCAGGTTGGACTGACCCGCGGGCGGGGCCTGACTAGCACCGGTCAAGCAGGCGGCGCTGAGCCCGATCCAGTTGGGGTCCGTGACCGATGAGCCTTCGAAAGTCTCGCTCAACAGCGTCGAGCCCGTGCCCTGCGCCACAGCCGGTTTGCCGCCCGCGGAGATGGTCACCAGGCTCGCAGTTACCAGCGCCATGACCCCTGCGACCATGGCCAGAGATCTGATACGTGGGGAGCGCCACAGTGGGCGGGCATAAGCCACTTGCTTTCCCCCTTTTTTCTGCTTTCTACTACTGAGGGTAACCGTAGTCTCACACAACTACAACAACTCGGCGGGGCCCGCTTCCCCCCCGGCCCGGACGCCGCCCACGCCACCGAGCTCTGCCGCTGGCACTGCTTCGCCCTCCGCCAGACCGGGATGAAATCGTGCCACCTCAGCTGAATATTCACGGCACCTCACCTTCGGCCGGACTTCGATAAACTTCAGCCCGAATAGCGCCTGACCTGCCGCCCGTAAACGCACTGGTAGCAGCGCGTACAGGCCACGCAACTGTCGCCGGGCGATTAGGCTTCCCCGTCGGCAAGACTTAACTGCGGCTAGCCATGAAGGGGGGGACCATGGGCAAGCTCACAAACCCAGGTTTCAGGAAGGTTTTTGCCATCGCCGGGGTCGCGGCCCTCTGCACCGGGCCCGGAGTCGTGCTGGCCTCCCCCGCCGCCTCAGCGGCACCGTACCCAACGCTGGAACAGGCGTTTGACAATATCGGCATCACGGCTCCGTCAGAAGCCAGCGGGGGCAATTTTGACGGCATGGGCGATACGTTTTCAGCTTCCGCTTTGGCCAGCGACGCCCTGGTGCCCGGGGCCGCCCTGCTGCACGACGGGCTCCAGCTCGACTGGCCCGAAGTAGCCCCGGGGTCGCCGGACAACATCGTGGCTGACGGCCAGACCGTGGCCCTGAGCGGCAAAGGCTCAACCCTCGGGGTCGTGGGCGCTTCGGCCTACGGCTCAGCCAGCGGCATGTTCACAGTCACCTACACCGACGGGACGTCGACCAGCGCGGCGGTGACATTGGCCGACTGGGTCGACGAACTGCCCGCGACCGGATCCGACTTCCTGGCTACGACCGGCGGCTGGGACCCGGGTGGGAGCCTCCCGGTGAGCATGTCCTACGCCGCCATTTCGATCAACCCGACGAAACAAGTGGCCTCTGTGACCTTGCCGGCGGTCAGCGCCGGGGTCGGCGACGGCCTCAACTCGATGCATATATTCGACCTGACGGTCGGCACCGCCGGGGCCCAGGCGGCGGACGCGCCGGGGGCGGCCTCGTATTACGACGAGGCCCGTAAGGACTGCGTCGGCACCGCCGCGGACACTACTTCCAAGGTCTGGTACACGGTGGCCGACGGCACGCTGTCGGACACGTACGCGCCCACGATCGACAACACGGACGTGAAGAGCCTCGACCCGATCGTCACCGGACCGGGGTTCACAGCCCTCCAGCCCCGCGACATGACTTACACGGTCAGCGCGCTGGGCAGTACCGGTATGGCCTGCCGGGTAGTGGCGTTGGACGCGGCCGAGCACTTCGCCATCGTCAGTGACTTCGTTACGGACCCGTCTGCTGAATCCGTCGTAATGCAAGAGAGCCTTGTCGCCCTCCCGGGCGCTCCCGCCGGCCTGCACGTCTACCTGCGGTTCAACCCATTGCTCAACGGGCACGGCGGAGGCGGGACGGATAACGCCGGCGGCGAATCGGCCACAATCGTGCACACCCAGCGCGGCCCGGTCCCGTTGTCGTACTCCACCAATTCGTTCACAGAAGCCACAAACCGCAGCTACGCCACACCCATTTACGCCGCGCTGGCGGCCGCACGGCCATTTGCCGCCGTCGAGACGGGCTTTGTGGGTGCCCCGAGCGACGGGCTCACCGAACTCGATGCATCCGGGGCGCTAACCGCCGGCGCTCCCGATGCTGACAATGGCAACGTCGTGCAAACCGTCGAGCTCTCGCTATCCAGCCACCAGAGGTCGTTCTCGTCGCCGCCGCTGGTCACAACGTCGGGCCTGTACTCGACGGGGATGGGCGCTTACGGTGAACCGTCGAACTTCGCTGGCGAGCCGGCTGCCTGCGGCCCGGCTGCCACCTCGGCTTGGCCACGGTCACAAGCCGGCGCCGCCACCATCTCCAGCGCTGGCGTGGCCACGGCGGTGGCCACGGCGGCCGGCCTAGCCGCACCATTGCCGGCATCCGCAGTTGAAAGCCAGACCGTGGCGCTCGGCTTCGGCACAACGGAACGATCGGCGCTCGACGCTGCCCTCAGTTCCTCGGGAGTGCCCTTCGCCGCGACGTTCAACTCCTACCAGGGCCAGTGGGCCGCATACGACAGCCACTTGTGCGCTCCAGGAACGGGCCGGGCGCAGGATGAGCCGGCGGGAACCCCGAGCTCCTCCGCAATCGACCCCTTCTCGGCTATGACGAGCTCGGTCGCCCGGGCCTACTGGCTCTCAGCCAACGTGATCAAGGCCAGCGAGGACAAAACCTTCCTGGGCGCGACCGCGGCTTCCCTTTCCAGCCCGTGGGGCCAGGCGGTGCCGGCCGGTCAGTACGGCACGGACGACCTCGCTCCTTATTTCGGCTCGTACCGGGAGGTATTCCCCCGGGACGCCTACGAAACCTTCACCGGGTTCCTGGCGGATGGCGACATCGCCACGGCCCGTCAGATGGCCTACTACTTCTTCGACAACATGCAGCTCGCGAATGGTTCGTTCCCTCGTAACGGCCTGCTCAACGGCGAGCCCGCCCCCGATACGGGCGGCCTTCAGCTCGACGAGACGGCCGACCCCATTTTGATGGCCTACGAAGCCGGCCTGTCCGGGGACAAGGACCTGTACCTCGACCACATCAGGCCCGCCGCTGACTTCCTGGTCGCTAATGGGCCAGCCGACGGAGTCGAGCGGTGGGAAGAGCAGTCGGGCTTCTCGCCCTCCACGATGGCCGACGAGGTCGCGGGGCTGGTGGCGGCGGCCAACATCGCAGAAGTTCAAGGCGACCCTGCGTCCGCGAGGCTGTTCCTGGCCACCGCAGACGACTTCCGTCAGCTGATCCTCTCGACCACGGTGACCACCAACGGCCCCCTGTCGGCCAGCCCGTACTTCATTCGTGTGGACAAGACCGGCAACCCCGACGAAGACGCCATGTACACCCTGAACAATGGCAATGCGACCGAGGTGGACCAGCGCACGGTGATCGACCAGGGCTTCCTCGAGCTGACTCGCTTGGGTGAGCTGGCGGCCAGTAGCCCCCTGGTGACGAATTCGGTGGCCGTGGCCACAGGCGCGATCGACGTTCCGACGGCCTCGGGCACAGGGATCCTGCGTTACAACGGCGACGGCTATGGGGACTGTGAGGCCGGGACCGTAAGCGACCCGGTCAACCACACCACCAGCACCTGCACCAATACGGGCGAGCCATGGGCGACAACCGACACCGGGACGGGGCACCCATGGCCTGTCCTGTCGGGCGAGAACGGTGAATACCAGGTACTGGCCGGGAACACGGCCGCGGCAGAGTCAGACCTCCAGTTCATGCTCAAGTCGGCTTCCGGGGTCGGGCTGGTGCCCGAGCAGGTATGGGACTTCGCCGATGTGGCCCCGTCGGTCTATGGCGCCGACCCGACCACAGCGTCTATCGGTTTTGTGAACGGGCAGCCCGACGGCTCGGCCGCCCCGCTCACCTGGGCGCAGGCCCAGTTACTACGCCTCATCCGCGACATGGGGACCGACCGGCTGGTAGACCAGCCGAGCATCGTGGCCGACCGGTACCTCAAGGCCGCGCCGGCGGTGGCACCGCTCACGGCTACCGCGTCGACGCTACAGCGTGAACGGCGGCGACATCCCGGTCAACCTCAGCCGGCCGTCTGTCACCGTCGACGCCGGTTCGGCCGGGATCACCGTTAGCGGGGGCACCGTTGGGCTCACGGTGACGGCTACGACGGTCCCAGGCGCCACCGTCGATGTGGCGGTGACCGGTACCGCCCTGGGCGCCTCGTCGCCAACGACGGCGATCACGACAGCAACGGCCAGCCCAAGTGGTGACGTCTCGGTACAGGTCGACCTCGACCCCGGCACGAACTCCATCGAGGTGGCAACAACGGCACCCGGCGCCACCGACGAAGCGATCTTCAGCGTCGTCAACCTGATCGTCCCAGGCACAGTGGTGCTGAACGTGCCCGGCGCTCCAGGTGGGGGTTACGGGCCGGGGTCCTATGGCTACCCGACGGCGACCAACTCGCCCGGTGTGCCCACCTTCCCGCCGGGCGCGTTCCAGCTCAACGGGCTCACTGTCACGGACTCCGGTCCCACGGTGACCTTCCAGGTGGGCATCGCCAATCTGGTCCCGACGTTCGGCTCCCTCGACGGCGCTCAGCTCGTCGACCTCTATATACACGCCCCGAGCGCCAGCACGACTGAGTTCCAGTCGACGGCCGCGGCCAACCCATGGAACTACTCGATCGACCCCGCTGACGCCTGGAACCAGTTGATCGAGGTGGACGGCTTCGGGACCGATGACTGGGTAACGCCGTCGAGTTCCACGGCCGGCCTGAGCGCGTCGTCAAGCATTGGTTCGCCGCAGGTCTCCGTGGCCCAGCTGGCCCCGACGAGCTCCGGCGCCACCCCAGGGGTCCTTTCCATCACCGTTCCGACGGCCACGCTGGGGGCGCCGGCCGACGGGGGGTCGTGGAGCGGGTGGTCGTTCACGGTGACACTGGCGGGGCAAGACGGGTTCGGCTTCGATGACGCCCGCACGTTCACCGCGACTCCCGGTGCCTACACCTTCGGGGTGTGCACGGACGCCCTCGCTTCAGAAGTCCCGCCGCCGGCCATCTGCGGCTTGAACCCGAGCGATGCCCCCTACGTGCTCGACACCATCCCGCCCGGCTCCGTCAATGTCCAGACCGAGCTCAACCCCATCACCAACCCGGCCGTCGTGCTTCAGGGGGTGACCGTGCCCTGAGGGTGACAGCCGCCGCTTCAATCTACGAGCTGGCCGTGCAGGTAAGCGTCGTAGGCCGAGAGGTCGAGCAAGCCGTGGCCTGAGTAATTGAACAGGATCACCTTCTCGCTGCCCTCCTCCTTAGCGGCCAGGGCCTCGTCGATCACGGCCCTGATGGCGTGGCCCGTCTCAGGCGCCGGTATGGTGCCCTGCGCCCTGGCCCAGGCGACGGCGGCCTCGAACGTTTTGGACTGCGGGTAGGCCAGCGCCTCCATCCGGCCAGAACGCACTAGCGCCGAGATGATCGGGGCGTCCCCGTGGTAGCGCAGCCCGCCGGCGTGGATAGATGGCGGGACGAAATCGTGCCCCAGGGTGTACATACATAACAACGGAGCCAGGCCGGCGGTATCGCCGAAGTCGTACTCGAACCGACCAGCGGTGAGCGTGGGGCACGAGGTGGGCTCGACCGCCACCAAACGGACGTCCCGGTCGGGCACGAACGGAAGGCTTATGCCTGCCAGGTTGGACCCGCCACCGCAGCAGCCGACGATGACGTCGGGGCCGTCCTCGCCCGCCATAGCCAGCTGTGCCTTTGCTTCTTGCCCAATGACGGTCTGGTGCAATAGCACGTGGTTGAGCACCGAGCCCAGCGAATAGTGACTGTCCGCCCGGGTGGCTGCGTCCCGGACAGCATCGCTGATGGCTGCGCCAAGGGAACCGGGGTGCCCGGGGTCGTCCACGGGGCTCGGGACCACCTCGCCCCCCCACGTCTCCATGAGCACGCGCCGGTAGGGCTTCTGCTCGTACGACGCCCGTACCATGTAAACCTTGCACTCCAGGCCGAACAGCGCCGACGCGAAGACAAGGCGCTCCCCCACTGGCCCGCGCCGGTTTCCGTCGTGAGGCGCTGGACACCTTCGGCCTTGTTGTAGAACGCCTGGGGGACCGCCGTGTTCGGCTTGTGCGAGCCCGGAGGCGAAGTGGACTCGTCCTTGTAGTAGATGCGGGCCGGTGTCCCCAGGGCGGCCTCGAGCCGAGTCGCACGCACCAGAGGGGTCGGCCGCCACAGCCGGAGGACGTCGAGGACTTCCCCGGGGATCTCCACGTAAGGGTCGGCCGTCACCTCCTGGGCGATCAGGGCCATCGGGAAAAGGGGGGCAAGGTCTTCAGGGCCTACAGGCTCTCTGGTGGCCGGGTGGAGCGGTGGCTCCAGCGGAGCGTCCAGGTGAGGGACGACGTTGAACCACGTGGTGGGCAGATCCGCTTCAGGCAGGTTCCAGCGCATCTTCAGGTCCCCTTTCAGCCGGCGGCTTTGGTCGAGCTAGAGCATCGCACAGCCTCTCCCGGCGCTGCACGCCCCCGCCCGGCCGAGGCTTCCCCATACCGGCTGTCGCGCCAGAGCCGGTTCTCTTCTATCGTGGGTGGGTGCCGTTGCAGCCATTTCACGGCGCTCAGGAGGGTGATAGATGGACGACACTGACATCGTGCGCCGTATAAACAAACTGGCCGAGGAGGAGCATGGCCTAGAACGGGCCCATGAGGGCGAGGAGCTTTCTGGTCAAGACCTCGAGCGGTTACACGAGCTCGAAGTGGCTTTAGACCAGTGTTGGGACCTCCTGCGCCAGCGCCGGGCCCGCCGCAACGCGGGCCAGGACCCCGACGACGTGGCGGTCAGGCCCGAAAGCGTCGTCGAAGGTTACCGGCAGTGAAAGCGGGGCAATGAAGGGGTGCCAATGAAGTGGTGCCAAGGGAGTGGTCAGTGAAACGGTGGCAGTCAACCGGCCGGAGGGCGGAGGCCGGGGTCAGCTCATCGTGAAGAAATTGGCCGATTACGGTCGGGACGATCACCCGGCCGACGACTCGGAACGTGCGCAGGTGGCATGGGCTGTCGCCGCTTTCGACGACTGCGAGGCGTGCGACGACCTCCGCGTCGAGTTGACGGTCGAAGAAGTAGGACGCCCCGGGGCTGGTCTCGTAGCCCATCTCTCCCCGGCGACGGCCAGGCAACTGGTCCGCGCCATCAACACCGCGCTCAGGGATATAGGCGAGCCTGCCTAGGGCCCGTCCGCCAGGGGACTCCGCTCGATCGGTTCGGTGGTCGCGGCTCTGTTGTGCTTGGGGACCGGCGTCCTTACCAGCCAACCGGCCAGTGCTGGAACCACACCGGCGCTTTCAGCGTCGGCCGGGCCAGGCCTGGCGTCGCGACCAGTTTTGCCCCGCGCCGAGGCCTGCGCCGACAACTTGCCGCAGAGGCTGAGGACAACAGAAGGTGCGGCCCAGCTCATAACCGTCGTCGCAGCAAACTTTCAGACGACGGTGGCCGAGGTCGCCCTTTGGCAGCGGCGCGGGCTGTGCTGGGAGCCGGTGGGCGGCCCGTGGACGGGGCTGATCGGGCAGAACGGCTTCTCCAATCACCACCGCGAGGGCGACGGGACCACGCCGACGGGTATTTACAGGATCGGCTCCGTTGTCTACGGCAACGACCCCAACCCTGGTTACCGCGGGCGTTACCACCGTCTCGTGTGTGGCGATTGGTGGGACGAGGACCCCACTTCACCCGCCTACAACACGTTCCAGCACGTGCCTTGTAGTCAGTCACCCCCCTTTGGCGGCGACAGTGAGCCGCTGTGGACGGAGACCACCTACTACCCCAGCTTTGCCGTCGTCGAGTACAACACCGACCCCGTTGTCCCCTACGCCGGGTCAGCCATCTTCGTCCACGCCGACACCGGCGCTCCTACCACGGGTTGCATAAGCATCGCTCTCGGTGACCTCAACGACTTGCTCCGATGGCTCGACCCCGCTCGCCTACCGACCATCGCGATGGCGCCGGCGACCGAACTAACCGGTTTCTAAGACCTCCTAGCGCCGCGTGACCGGGTAAATAGAGGTATGACGACACCCTGCCCCGCTCCCGACGGCTCCAGCCCCAAGCTCCAGCGCTTCGACGGGCCACCCCCGATGTGCATTGATGCCGACCACCGCTACACGGCCGAGATGGCCACGTCAAAGGGGAACATGGTCATAGCTCTCGACCCCATCGCCGCGCCCAAGACTGTGAACAATTTCGTCTACCTGGCTCGGTACCACTACTACGAGGGCATCGTGTTCCACCGGGTCATCCCGGGTTTCGTGTTGCAGGGCGGCGACCCCACCGGTACGGGCAGAGGCGGCCCCGGGTACCAGTTCGAGGACGAGCTACCAAAGCCGGGCCGCTACGAGCTCGGCTCTTTGGCCATGGCCAACGCGGGACCGAACACGAACGGGAGCCAGTTCTTCGTCATAAGTGGCCCGAGCGGTGTGCGGCTCCCGCCCCAGTACTCGCTGTTCGGGAAGGTCATTGACGGCCTCGATGTTGTGACCACTATTGACGCGCTGGGGACGCAGTCGGGACAGCCGAAGGAGCAGGTCACGATCGATAGCGTGACCATTACGGAGAGCAGTTGAGTGGCGGTGACAGCAGGCGAGGGATGGACGGTTATAGACCGCCTGAGCAGGCACTTCGTCGGTGGCGGCACGTCGGGCGACATTTTCGAGGCATTTCAAAGAGTCTCAGGGCGGGCTCAGGCCGTTCACAGGTAAAAGAAGTTCACTGGTACCTGTAGATGACCGAATTGTGTAGCTAGGTAAACGGAGGCAACAGCCATGAGCGACCAAACTTGGCTGAGCGATCAAGAGAACACAGCGCAATGGCCCACCTCCCCGCCGTCTGGGCCGGGAGCCGGGCAAAACCAAAACCCACAGCCTGTCGGCGTGCCCAGCCAAGAGGGGGTGCCCGGCTGGCCCTCGCAGGTAGTCGGGCAGACCAACCCGTCCGAGGCGCCCACGGCCCAGGCTGGCGGGGAGGCCGTCGAGGAGGGAGGCCCGGCGCTCGGCGCTGGCCAGCCGCCCAGCGTGCAGCCAGCGCCGGCGCCAGCGGAGGGGCCCTACGCCCCGCCGGTCTACGGGCAGGCGCCGTACGGGCAGCAGCCCGCTCCCGAACCTCCGTTGGGCCAACCCCCCTATGACCAGCCCCCCTACGGGCAACCGCCGTACGGCCAACCGCCCTATGGCCAGCCGCCGTACGGCCAACCGCCGTATGGCCAACCGCCGTATGGATGCAACCGCCGTATGGCCAGCCCCCATATGGTCAGCAACCACCTAATGGAGCGCCCCAAGGGCCTTCGCGCCGTTCCAGGGGGTTACGTTCCGCCGCTGCCGTCCTGGTTATTGCCGCCGCCGCGCTGGCGGGCGCCGGCGTCAGCCGCGTCATATCTTCCCCGGGCCAGCCGGTCAGCTCGGCCGCGGGCACAACACCCACGACCGTCCCCGCGTTCGGAGGTTCAGGTAGCGGCGGCAGCTCGGGCGGGTTCCCCTTCGGTGGCAGCTCGGGCAGCTCGGGCAGCTCGGGCGGCTCCGGCGGCTCGGGCAGCTACCCCTACCCCTTCGGCAACGGTGGCACCGGCTCGGGCAGCAGCGGTTCGGGTAGCAGCAGCGAGGCTGCTGGTGGCCCCTCTGACGTGGCGGCGATTGCCTCGAAAGTCGACCCCGGTCTCGTCGACGTCAATGTGACCTTCAACTACCAGGACTCGGGGGGAGCCGGTACAGGCATCGTCCTCACATCAGATGGGCTTGTGCTGACCAATAACCACGTCGTCGACGAGGCGACCAAGGTGAGCGTCACCGACGTGGGCAATGGCAAGACCTACCCGGCCACGGTGCTGGGTTACGACAAAACCCACGACGTGGCGCTCCTCAAGCTGCAGGGCGCCTCCAACCTGCAGACGGCCAAGCTCGACTTGTCCGGGCCATCGGTCGGAGAAGCCGTAGTGGCCATCGGCAACGCCGGCGGCACTGGCGGGACCCCGACCAGCGCCGGGGGCTCGATCACCGCTCTCGGCCAGTCGATCACTGCTAACGACGAGCTGACGGGGGGCAATGAGCAACTGACCGGGCTAGTAGAGACCAACGCGAACATCGAGGCGGGCGACTCGGGCGCGCCTGGTGAACGTGTCTGGCGAAGTCCTGGCCATGGACACCGCCGCCTCGGACAGCTTCGCCTTCTCGGCTCAGGGCAACCAGGGCTTCGCCATCCCGATCAGCGAGGCTTGGACCATCGCCAAGGACATTGAGGGTAACCACGGCACGGCCACGATCCACGTCGGGGCGACTGCGTTCATCGGCTTGCAGATCGCCGCGAACAGCTCGGGCAGTTCGGGCTTTGGCTTCGGCCAAGGATCCGGCGGTTTCGGTCAGAGCCCTGCGACCACCGTCCCATCGACCACCGTCCCTGCGACCGTCAACGGCCTCACCGTGAGCAACGTGGTGGGCGGCGCGCCGGCCCAGAAAGTGGGCATCGTGGCCGGTGACGTGGTGACGAAGTTCGCCGGCCACAGCATCACCACTGACGACCAGCTCACCGACCTACTCGTCCCGTACCACCCGGGCCAGCAGGCGACCATCACATGGGTCACTCCTCAGGGTGCGACCCACACCGCAACCATAACCTTGGCGAGCGGCCCTTCGGCCTAAGCGCCTCGAGAGTGGCGAGGCCGGCCGGCCGGCGAGAAGCCCTCCTGTTTTCGGGAGGGCTCCGCTGGTTCGGGCCGGCCCTTGCTGTTTAAGGCTGAAAAGTGACGCCGGCGGTCCGACAGCGCCTCTCTCACTCGCTCGGCCACAGCGAGTGCCCCGATTCCTTCCAGTTCGTGCTCCCAAACTCGCACGACCAGCCAGCCGGCGCTCGTAAGTGCTTCGTCAGTGTCGACGTCGCGGCGCCGGTTCCGGTCGATCTTGGCCGGCCAATACCAACTGTTCACGTCGTGGCGGCGGCGGCCATGGACCGGGCAGCCGTGCCAGAAGCAACCGTCGACAAAGACGGCCACTCGGGCGGGCCGGAAGACGATGTCGGCCTTGCGTCGCAGACCCAAGAGCGGCGCCCGGTGAAGCCGGTAGCGCAAGCCCAACGAGTGGAGGGCGTGGCGCAGCGCCAATTCGGGGGTCGTCCCCTCGCGGCGTTGCCGGCTCATTCGTACCCGGACGGCCTCGCTCGAAGCGAACGGCTCCCGCCACAGTTCAGGCACGGTAGGCGGCCCCGGGAGCATGTGCGAGCAGAGGTCGAGCTCCGAGCCGCGCCCTTTTCGTGGTTAGCACGCGCTAGACGACCTGGTCAGGGACAGCCTGCACGACAACAATGGCGACATCGTCAGGGGCCACCCCAGCCTGGTGCTCGAGGACAGCCAGCTCGATGCGCTGAGCAACCCACGCCGCCGGACGGCCGGCGCACGCCGCCAGGACATTCGCCAAGCCGTCGGGCCGAAGAAGGCTCCCGACGGGTCTCGTGCCTCAGTGACGCCGTCGGTGTAGCCGACCAGTAGCTCCCCGGGGGCTAACTCGACCTCGCGCTCCTCCAACGACACCTCGTCGAGCATCCCGAGCAGGGTGCCCTCGACAGGGAGTTCTTCCACCCACCCGTCGGCGCGTAAAAGGAAGGGGAAGGGGTGGCCACCATTTGCGATCTTTACTCTCAAGACATCGCCGTCGAGCCGCAACTCGGCATAAAGCATGGTTACAAATCGGTCTTGCAGGCCAAAACGCACGAGAGTGTCGTTTAGCTGGGACAAGATACGGGCGGGCGAACCCTGTTGCGACGCCAGAGCCCGCACCGCATAGCGAGCGATGCCGGTCAGCGCCGCGGCCTCTGGCCCGACGCCGGACACGTCGCCCACGATGAGGGCCCAGACCCCGGGCCGCACCTCGAACATGTCATAGAAGTCCCCACCTACGAGAGCCATCGATTTCGCCGGCCGGTACCGGGCGGCCGCGTCTATCCCCGGCATTTCGGGGAGCTCTGGAGGCAGGAGGGTCTGCTGCAAAGCCCGGGCGACGCCCGATCGCTCCTGGAAAATGGCCAGGTTATCGAGGCTGGCCCCAAGGTAGGCGGCCAGGGCTTGGGCCATTTCCTCTTCCTTCTTTCCAAAAGCCTGAGGCCGTTGATGGGCCAGAAAGAGGCCGCCCAGCGCGTCGCCATAGCGGGCCCGTACTGGCGCGCCGACCCAGCTGCGGAAGGGCTTGCCGTCCGAAGAGCGGCCATACCCGGTATTGCCCGCGTCCAACTGAAGGGCATCATCCAGACGGACCGGCGTCACCCGCCATAAAGCCCCCGCCAGTATGGGCACTCGTGAAGGCTCGGGCAACTCGCCTAAAGCGCCTGGCTCGCAAACGATTGTCGGCTGATCGAGGGCGGCCATTTCGGTGGGCACGAACATCGCCAACGTGGCACCAGCCAAATCCCGCGCCGCTTCAGTCACACCCTGGACTATCCCTTCGGCGTCGAACTCAGCGGCCAAGGCACCAAGCCGGACGACGATCGACTCGAGCCGGCCTCGCTCCGCTTCCAGACGCGCGATGGCTTCCTCCGCCACCTTCAGTTGCGCGAGGGGGTCGACCTCGAGAGTCACGGTGGCAAGTTTAAAGCGCGAGCCGGCGCCGTCCCGAGCGATGTGCCGGCCAGCTTGGCGCCACTCCTCCGTAACCGACCTTCGGTGCCCCCAATGGGACCGCTTGGCCCTGCCCCCGGCTGGGCCGAAAGGTCATTTGTGGACGGAGATGGCCACCGGCCGGTCCAGTCCGCCGTTGGCCTGGGGCAGGTGAAAAGACTAGTTGGCCCATAAGCCGGCCCGAATTATGGTCTAGACCATTGACGCACGTGGCCCGGGCCGAATAGTCTTTTTGGCCTAGGCCCAATTGGTCTAGACCATGAGCAGGAAATCACCCCCCGCTGTCCCGCCGCGTTCGCGCGAGCGCGCAACGGCAGAAAAAAGAGAAAAGGAGGAGGATCGTCGTGAGACCCCACGCGGTGAAACAGCTGGCCGTCGTCTCGGTGGCGGCAGGACTTTCGGTGCTGGTTGCAGCCGCGCCGGCATCTGCAATCGTGGTGCCCAGTTCCGCTAGCAATTTCCAGAGCGGTGGGCCTCACAAGCTCGAAATGGGGTTCTTCGAGCAGTGGGGCATATACGGCCGGGGGTTCACGCTGGCGGCGGCGGACCACGAGGGCGAGGTCGCTGACCTGACCGACCTCGATTACGCGTTCGGCGGCGTCGAGCCTCTCGAGGGCGCCACCCACAATTCCGCCGGAGTTCTGGCGGTAAGTAACGACCCCATTCAGCCCGACCCGACGCAGCCGAACTACAACCCTGTCGTGTGCTCTAGCCTCGATACCTGGGCGGACTACCAGGACCCCAATTTGGCTGACGTCGATGGTGGGTCGGGAGTGGCCTCGTCAGGGCTCGCGGGCAACTTCGAGCAATTGGCCGAACTCAAGGCCAAGTACCCTGACCTCAAAGTCATTATGTCGCTCGGCGGTTATAACGGTTCCGCCTTCTTCTCTGCGGCCGCGGCCACACCGGCCTCTCGCCAGGCGTTCGTTTCTTCCTGCATCAACATGTTCATCAAGGGCAACGCCCCCGCCTCCAGCGGACTCCCGGTCACAGGCTCGGAACAACCCATACTCCCGGCCGGATCCGCCGCCGGCATTTTTGACGGGTTCGATATCGACTGGGAGTACCCGGCGGACAACAACGGGGCGCCGGGCAACCTGTACAGCCCTGCAGACACAGAGAACGTCGTTCTCCTCCTCAGGGAGTTCCGCACTCAACTGGACGCCCTCAGCCGTACCACCGGCGAACCCTACACGCTCACGGTCGAGATGCCAGCAGGTGTGCAAAATGCTCAGTACCTCGAACCGGCCGCCATGGGCCGCTACGTCAATGATGAAGTGGTAATGGACTACGACTTCCAAGGACCGTGGGACGCGACGGGCCCAACAAACTTCGAATCCAACCCCTACGAGTCCCCCACCGCTCCCGACACTGCGGCCGAGCCCCTGATCAGTGTGTCCAGCACCGTCAACTATTACGAGCAACACGGGGTAGCGCCAAGCCACCTCGTGGTTGGTCTCCCTTACTACGGTCATGGCTGGGCCGGCGTCCCGCCGGGCACCGACTACGGGCTCTACCAGCCCGCTACAGGGCCGGCAACTTCGCCGGACATCAACTCGCTCGGTCAGAGCGTGCCCGGCCTGGACGGGACCGACCCGGCGGGCACTTCGGACTATTACGAGTTGGCGAACCAGGCCGGTTTCTCGTGGCACTTCGACCCCGTAACGGGAGCCACCTGGCTGTACGACCCGACTACCCAAGTGTTCTGGTCGGTCGAGAACCCCGCGGAGGTGTTCGAGAAGGCGCTCTATATCGACCGGGAAGGTCTCGCCGGCGCCTCCGTCTGGGCGCTCGAAGGCGATTCGCAAAACGCCTTGACGAGCGCTCTTACAGCCGGCCTGCAGCAGCACAGTTCTTTTACGCCCTAACTCGGAGCGGTAATGCAACCGACCATTCCGGTCAGACAGACGGACAACCTCACCCGGCGCACCAAGTGCGTCGGGTGAGGCCCTTCGAAGGAGGTTTGATAAACGCTCGGGGTGCTTTTCAACAACTGGAGAAGGCCAACCCCAAAGAAGTATTGGTTGCGCTGCTGGCGCGCATCCCGCCACAAATAGTATTGAGAAACAAACCATCGCCACCCAAAGACACCAATGGCGCCCCGTAGGGGCGCCATCGGCGGAGCAGATCGAGCGGCGGATCTCGGATCCGCTCTTCGGAGCAGGCGGCGGGTTCCCGCTCCGAGCATGAGAGTACACGTTTGCAAACGCTTTGCCAAGAGGGGGCGTTTGTTTTTGGTTTTAGCCGCCTGCGCCTCAGCGGGAGGGCGTAGCACTGGCGCGATACGGCCCCCCGCATCCGCAGCGCCGGCCGCTTATCAAGCTCAAAGGTAGCCAATTATGGCCCGAACGACCTCAGGTGCCCTCTCGGCGGCACCCGGCTAGCATTAGAAGCAGAGCAACCACCCAGGCGAGCGTCGTACAGAGGCAGTACATCAGCTTCCCAAGCTGAGAACGCGGGTTCGATTCCCGTCGCTCGCTCCAAGCATTTGGGCTGGTCATAGGCCTACTGTGGCGGGGCCGGCGGCTCGAATTGGGCCTGAAAAGCTCCCGTAGTGGCGGGCCGCACCCGGGGCGACATCGCGATCCAGGTGATGGTACGGACCAATTTGTGAGGCCGGAGTTCCGCCGCGATACTCAGTACGCCTCTCTGTCGCGACCGGGCTACCCGGCTTGTGGGATGATCGTCGGGCCCAGTACTTCAAACCGCTACCTCGTAGCCTGGCGCGCCAAACCCGGGAGTAGGCACGATGACCAGTTTTCAACCGGAGTTGTGGGTTGACCACGTGCCGGCCGCAGTGGCCTTCTACGAGGCGGCCTTCGGAGCCATCACCCTTCACCGGGTCGGCGAAGGCGACGACATCGTTGCCCAACTGGCGGTCGGCGATGCTTGTTTCTGGGTGGCGGCCGCCAGTCCCGACATGGGCCGCCTCAGCCCGGAGACGGTCGGTGGCCGGACCAGCAGGACATTATTGGTCACACAGGATCCTGACGAACTATTCGCTCGAGCGATTGCCGCCGGTGCGTCGGGATCGTCTCCTGTGGGCGAGGAGCATGGCTGGCGAGTCGGGCGCATTATTGACCCCTATGGCCACGAGTGGGAGATCGGTAAGCCCCTCGGCCTGGGACCGGCAACCCGCTAGCTGTTCTCTGTCCGGCGAGCTCGGACCGCCGTCGCCTCCACAAAGCGATTTTGAACTGCCGACACAGGGCTAGACAATTGCGCAAAGGAACTAATCCGCTAACGGTTTGTCGCATTTACGCACAAAAGTCGCGACAAATGTCACAATGCGAGGATTTGACCGCCGATCTGATTACGGCAAACGTCCGAAATCATCGACGCTCATTGTTCGCGCTCTGTTCCCGCCTGTACGAAAGTGTCCGGCACCTTGGGCGGGCAACGACTGGCGGGTAATGGGCCCTACCGATCTGCTCATGGGTACCCGCGGGAAACGGACGGCCGCCGCCCTGCTCCTCGCCGCGGTAAGCGCTGGCGGTCGGGCTTTGCTGCGCGGGTCCCGCCGGCTCGGTCAGAGCGGCGAGCAGACCGAACAGCTGTGGCCCGCCGGAGGAGGGGGCAGGGGCATAGGTTCTCGGCGCGACGGGAATAAGAGGGCCAGGGCGTCGTTGCTCGATCTAGTGGGTGCAGAACCTCAGCGACTTTCGCCTGGTGGAGTGGTCGAGGTCGTGAGGTAGCATGAGCGCCACTAAATGCAGGTCGACAGGTCTCCCCACTCGCCAACCGGAGGCTGAGAGTTGATGCAGAGGACGACAAAACGACTACCCGTGGGCCGGCCCGGTCAGGACACCGCGCTGCCTCGAGCCGCATCCGGCCGAGGACGCGGCAGCACGGGTTTGTTCGTAACCGCGCTTGCGGCCTGTTCGGCCGTCGGTTTGTTGGCCCCGGGAGCAGCGAGCGCGACGACAATGGCGGCGCACCCTTCGGTTCGGATCGTCCTCCCCCCGGTCGTGGTACGGACCTCACTGCCACCTCCTGCCAGGACCAAGCCCGCTGCCAAACCCGCCCCTTCCCCCCCGGCCACGACAACGGGCGTCAAAGTGTTGGCCGCGACGCCTAGCTCTGGGCAGACGAACGTCGCCGTCGGCGAACGGATAACGATCAAGCTCTCGGCGCCGCCGACCCGTGGCGCACCTATGCCCACATTGCAACCTCCGGTGGCGGGAAAGTGGTGGGTAGACGGCCAGACGCTCACCTTCGTAACGGCCACCGGTTGGAGCCCGTGGACAACTGAGCATGTTGCAATCAAGTCGCCGCTGGCGGCCCCGGACACGTGGGCGTTCGACGTCGGCGCGGTATCGGTATTGCGGGCGCAGCAACTCCTGGCCGAGCTCGGCTATCTCCCTCTCAACGTCGACGTGGTCAAAGGCAAGGCTTTGCTGTCGGAGGAACCCACCCGGGCTGCCCTGGTACCGAGCTCAGCCCGTCCCGCCAACTTCACGTGGCGCTACAGTTCGTCGCCTTTTTCGTTGAAGTCGCTCTGGTCACCGGACCAGTACACGGTCATGACCCAGGGGGCCGTTATGGCATTTGAAGGAGCGGTGGGCCTTCCGACCGACGGGATCATTAGCCCACCGGTATGGGCGGCGTTGACCTCAGCCGTAGCAGGTCGGCGCACCGACAAAGCCCCCTACGACTACCTGGTCGTAAGCGAGTCCCTGCCGGAGAGCCTGGTTGTCTGGCAGGCGGGCAAGGCCGTCTACCAGACGCCGGTCAACACCGGGGTCCCCGGCGCCACCACTCCGACAGGGACGTGGCCGGTCTACGCCCGGTACCTCACGACGACCATGTCCGGCACCGACCCGGACGGCTACCAGTACAACGTGTCGGGAGTGCCTTGGGTCGCTTATTTCATGGGAGGCGACGCGGTGCACGGCTACTGGCGCTCTTACTACGGCTACCCCCAGAGCAACGGTTGCGTCGAACTGCCCGTTGGTAATGCCCAGGTGGTGTGGGCCATGGACCCCATCGGTACGCTCGTCAGCGTCGTCTACTGAGCGAGGAGAAAGAGGTACGCGCTCGCTCGGCAACCCAACTCGGGCTTCCTGAGTAGCGATGGCTACCTTAAGCGAGATCGCTCGGCGCGCTGGCGTGTCGGTGTCGGTGGTATCCCGCGTGCTCAACGGGGACCCCACGGTGCGGACCAGGCTGGAAACGCGCCAGCGTGTGCTGCAAGTGGCCAAGGAGCTCAACTACACGGCCAACTATGCCGGCCGGGCGCTGCGGCTGGCCCGCTCGAAGACGCTGGCGCTGATTACGCCCGCCGTGAGCAGTCCCCTGTTCTCCGACCTGCTGGCCGGGGCAACGGATGCGGCCGAAGCTGAGGACTATACCCTCCTCATCGGCTGGTCCGACCGCATCACCCAGGGAAGCGACACGCTCCGGCGACTGGTCGGCGAGGGTCGGGTTGACGGCTTCGTACTGCAACGGACCGATGACTTGAGCGACCAGGCGCTGGAGAACCTGGTGGCCAACGATGCCCGTTTCGTCCTTGTCACATCGCGCACGCCTCGCCGGCAAGGTTCGGTGATCCTGGACGACGTGGCCGGCGCCAAGCTCGCCACCGAACACCTGATCGCGCTCGGGCACACCCGCATCGGCCTGGTGGGCGGCATACCATCGAGCGATATAGCCCGCCGGCGTGAACAGGGCTACGCCCAGGCGCTCCACGATGCCGGGCTGCGGCGCAGGGAAAACCTGGTCCGGCGCATCGGGTACTCCCCCGAGACGGGGCCGTTAGCCATGGAGAGCCTCGTCAACACCGACCGTCCCCCTACCGGCGTCGTCGTCGCCAACCTCAACGGTGCCATCGCGGGGCTCACCACATTGCGTTGTCTGGGCAAGGAGGTCCCTCGTGATATCTCGGTGGTGGCCTACCACGACGCGTGGCTGGCCGATCACACATGGCCGCCCCTGACGACGGTCAAAATGCCCTACTACGAGGTGGGGGTACAAGCGGTCCGCTCGCTGATAGCGCAGCTGGGAGGAAGCCCTGGTCAAGACATCGTCGTGACCGAGCCCGCCCCGCAGCTCATCCTGAGGTCATCCACAGCTCCCCCTGTCACTGGGGAGGGCTAACTGAAAAAACGTTTGCTCTAATACCATCCTCTGAGGTATCGTATTCGTGAGGAAGCCAGGGCGACGTTTTCCAGCACGTGCGCGGTCTTGTCCCAGCGGGCACGGCCCCTCATGTCTCCCCTGCTTTCAGCCGAAGACAGTTGGGACAGACGAGGGTACAGCGTGGCAGTGGCGAAAACCGAGACGGGTACCGCACCATTGTCAGAGGCTCCCCCACTCGCTCAGAGGCGAAGCGCTCCGGTCAGCGGCTCGACCAATCGAGCCCAGTCCGATCTGGCCCAGTCCGATCTGGCCCAGTCCGATCTGGCCCAGTCCGATCGACCCCAGTCCGAGCACCGCTCACTAGTAGAGCGCCGGTCCCTCGCCCTTCACCACCAACAACCCGCTAAGAGCGCCAGTCAAGAGGCGGGCGCGCTAGCCGCCGGACCGGCCTCGGGCACATCAAGGAGCGCCGCCAATCCAACGCCGTGGCTGATATTCGGCATCGTGTCGATCGCATTGTTCATGTCGTCGCTTGACGGGACGATCGTGGCGACCGGCCTGCCCACGCTGCGCCACGCCCTCCACTCCGGTATCAACTGGGCGGCGTGGACCATGATGGCTTACCAGCTGGGCCTGGTGGTGGCGTTCCCGATCGCCGGGCGCGTGGCCGACAGCGTCGGCCGCAAGCGAGTGTTCATGGGAGCGGCGGTCCTGTTCACAACCAGTTCGTTGCTTTGCGGCTTCGCCGTCAACATCGGCATGCTGATCGGCCTGAGGGTGCTGCAGGCGGCCGGCGGCGCCGCTTTCATGCCGTCGGCGAGCGGGATCGTCATGGAATCGTTCGGTGAGCACCGGCACCGGGCCCTCGGGTTGTTCTCGAGCATCTTCCCGCTGGGCGCACTGGTCGGTCCCATTTTCGGCGGCATCATACTGGCCACGTGGTCCTGGCGGGGCCTGTTCCTGGTCAACGTGCCCATAGGGCTCGTGTTCACGTTGTTGGCCTGGCGGTTCCTCCCGTCGCCAGCAGGTCAAGGCGGCCGGCCCGACTTCCTCGGCGCCCTGTTCCTCGGAGGCGGGGTCCTCGGGATCATGCTGGCCATCAGCGACGCCGGTAGCCGTGCCGTCGGTATTACGTCACCGGCATGCGCTCTCCCGCTGGCTTTTTCCGTCGTATGCGGCTGGGCCTTTATGCACCACAGCGCAAGGGTGGAAAACCCCATCATCCCGGCCCATCTGTTGAGAGGACGCGCATTTGCCGCCACGAACGCCGTCAACCTCGTATGGGGAGCCTGCGCTATCGGTTTCGGTTCGCTGGTGCCACTTTTCGCCGAAGACCGTTATGGCCTCAGCCCGCTGGCCTCCGGCACGCTGCTTACCGCCAGGGCGGTAGGCGAGATAATGCTGGCCGTCTTCGCCGCCGTGCTCATCCACCGCACCGGCTACCGGGTGCCCATAATTTTCGGGATCATGTTGATCGCCGGAGGCCTGGCCATGATCGCCACCCGCCCGGAAGTGTTCTCTCCTTATGTCTGGCTGACGATCGGGGCGGCGATCACGGGGCTGGGGACCGGGCTGTCTGCTCCGGCAGCCAATAACGCGTCTATCGAACTGGCGCCAGACGACGTCGGGTCGATCACCGGCTTGCGCGGTTCGGCCCGCCAAGGGGGCGCCATCATTGGCATTGCTTTGGCTACTTCGGTGGCCGCCCACACCGGTCACGAGGTCCGGAGCTTGACCCAGGCCTTTTTCGTGTTGTCGATACTGCTCCTGTGCATGGTGCCGGTGGTCTTCCTGGTACCCGATGGCCGGGGCCACTCGAGTCCCGCCGGCGCACTAAGAACCGCGCACTGAGGCTCCTCAGCCCGCCGCCTCCTTTCAGGATGGCCGTGTCAGGCGGGCGTTCCTACCGACGGACCATCGTTCCGGGGCGAAAAATCGTCCTTGGGTCGAATTTTGTAATGATAAGAACTATTATTCGCCCCAGTCCGGACGTTGTGAAGCGGACGGTCCCGCATCCGGGTAGAGGGCTCCTCCGCCCCAGAGTGGCTCTTACCGCAGGGCTCCGGACCAGTTGGGCGCCGAGACGGGCCTGTAGAGCCTAAACGCCCCGTTCCTTAGCAACTTTCTGGCTCGCTTTCACGTCTGTCTAAGACGGCCTCCCGACTCTTCAACTAAGGCGCCCCTTTGCGCTGGTTACGAAGTGCAGAAAGACGAGGAGGTGACGCCGCGTGGGCCGGTCCGGCAAACGTGCCTTCGCGGCTCCCGCCTTGGCCTTCTTGGCGACGGCCGTCCTCTGTGCGTGGGCGCCGGCAGTTATGGCGGCCGGGGTGCCGTCGTCCAGCGGCACTAATGGTGGCACCCAGATAGTGGTTGAACCCCAGGCCGTTGGCACTATAAGCAAATACCTGTTCGGTGCCAACCTTTTGTGGGCCTATAACTAAGAGGGGGCCTTCGACTCCACGACAGACGCCTTTTACCCGGACTTCATAGCCAGCCTGCGCCGCCTCGGCATCACGAGCCTCCGGTACCCGGGAGGCACGGCCTCGGACAGTTTCGACTGGCTGCGTGCCGTTGGCCCAGAAAGCGAACGGCTGGCCAACGAACCCTACGGGATGCAATACACGCGGATCTCCGACATTTGCTGCGATCTCGACGGCCCGGACGCATCAGCGGTGGGCCCCGACGAGTTCGGGCAGCTGCTGGACGAGTCCGGGGCCATAGGCAATATCGTTGTCAACTTTGCCACCGGCACGACCCAGGAAGCGGCCGATTTCGTGGCCTACATGACTGCGCCGCTCAGCCCACACCCCTCTTCCAACCCGACCGACGCCAGCTATTGGGCCGAGTTGAGGGCGAAGAACGGCCACCCCGCGCCCTACGACGTCCCGTACTGGGAAGTCGGCAACGAGCAGTTGTTCCCGGGCCAATACGGGTGGCGCTCGGGCCAGGTGGTGAGCATCGGCCGGCATACTGTCCCGTGCCCGCCGTCGGAAATGGCGACGTGCCTGTACGCATTCGGAGGTACGACTTCCTTTTCGCCCCAGCCCGTTGGGACCTTTGCCGACGAACTGCGTTCTGCCTCTTACTCCACCGGTACTGCGAGCCAGCATTTCTACGTTTACTTCCCGCCGGTCGTACCTAGCAGCGTGGCCGCTTATGTCAACGGGCAGCTATGGACCGAAGTCCCCAGTCTCACCACCGCCAGCTCTCGTGCTCACGTGTACGCGGTCACGGCCATAAACGGCGAAATCGCTTTCGGTAACAACGTCCACGGGGCCATCCCCCCAAAGGGAGCGAAAATCGTGGTCGGTTACGAATCAGGCCCGCACGGTGGGTTTATCCAGTTCTACGCAGCCATGAAGGCGATGAACCCCCACATCCAGGTGTGCGAGACCGAGGAGACCAACAGCGCGTTCCTCGCCATGATGGGACGCAAATATCCTTACGACTGCGTCGAGCTACACGAGTACGCCAAGCCGACAGACATCGACGCCCCGATGACGCAGTACGAGGAGGGCCTGATGGCGGCCCCGGTGAGTGAAGGGGCCACGTTGGCGGCGCTCCAGGCCGAGATCCGCCACTACTCCGGCAGAGACATCCCGGTGGTGATGACCGAGTACGGCCAGCTGGTCACGCCTATGCCCAAGGCCGACCCCGAGTTCAACCTGTCCCTCGACGAGGGGTTGCTCATCGGGGCGCAGCTGGAACAGTGGGCTACCCACGGGGTGCCGCTGGCGGAAAAGTACCTGCTGGACTCCGTACCGTTCCTCGGCACTTACCCGTATGTCGGCTTGAGCACCTACAGCGCCATGCTCGCTGGCCCAGGCCCGGACTTCCTGGTCGAACCGACCGGGCAGGTCTTGGGGCTCATGTCGCGCCTGGCCGGCACACAACTGCTGCGGTCGGCGGCACTCAATAACCCGCAGATCGGCCGCGGTATCGATGCCCCGGACCTCTGGCTCATCGCCTCCACAGCTTCGACGGGGGAGGTCGACCTCCTCGCCATCAACGCCAGCCCGGTCAGCGCGGTGCGCAGCCGCGTCGAAATCGACGGGATCATCCACAAGGACCGGGTGCACGTAGAGCTGCTTGACGGCCAAAGCCCGACCGCATATAACACCAGCACGCACCCGGACAGCGTGACGACGGAAGCCAGTACCGCTGAGGTCGGGAACGGCGATTTCTCGTGGACTTTCCCCGCTCATTCCATCACCCTGCTCCAGTTGTCGCGGCAACCATCGGAGTTCCTGGCTGCCGGCGCCGGCCAAACGGGGGAGCCGCCGGGCCGGCAGGCGGTAGCGGACCAGCCGGGCGTCAGATCTCCTCGTAGAGCGCCTCGCCGCGGCGTAACCGGCCCGCAATGCGGACCACCTGGGCCAGCTCGCGGCGCGTCGGGGTATGGGCGGCGAGGAAGCGAGCGGTGCCGGCCAAAATCAACGCCGCCTGTTCCGAGCCCGGGGGCCAGGAGCCAACTTGGCGGACAGCGGCCTCATAGGTCTGGAACCAGTGGAACTCGGCATCCTCGGCCAGCAGCGCCGAGCCCAGGGCCTTGACGACGGCACCGGTGTCGCCACCCGACCGCAGCCAGCCGTAGACGATGGCACCGGCCTCGTCGACCATGCCTTCCTGGCTGAAGCACTGCTGCAGCTCCCTGAGGTCCGGTCGGCCGGTCCGGTCGTCAAAAGGTCGGTGTTCGCCAGCTCGGGGCTCGCCGCCCCCACGGCCCTGTGCACCGGGCAGCCGAGCGGCCGGGACGTTCAGGAAGCGGTCCAGGAAGACCTTCATGGCTCCCTGGTAGATGCCCCGCACCAGCTCAGGGGTGGGGTTGCGCCGGACCAGCTGGTGGACGGCGTTGGCGGTCGTAAACCCGTGGTGGACGACATCCCAGTCCCCGTGGTCGTTTTGCGTATGGAACCGAGTCAGACGCAGGGCGGCGGCGTAGGCCACGGCCCGGGCCAGTTCTTCGGCACTGGCACCGGAAGCTGCGCTCTTGTCGAGGGACGCCACGATCTCGGTCGGGTCGTCGCCAAGGATGGCCCAGGCCAGAGCGTCGACACCCTCCCGGATATTGTCGGCGCCGGCCTTGCTCGTCCGGGCTTTCCCGCCATTGACTCCTCTGTTGGCCCGAGCGGATCCGGGGCGCTCCTGGAGTTCCCGCAGGATCATGACGATGTCGTCGGGGTGGCGCCATTCACCTGTCTCCTCCGCCCTCCCGGCCCGCGCGGTTTGGTGGGCGAGCGTCGGCAAGACCTGGCCGGCCTGCTCCCACCCGAGGTGGTCGAGCACCTCGAAGGCCTTGTTGGTGAAGTCGATCGTGTGGCCACCGTCGAGGAACAGGTGGTCGGTCGCGGCCGCCCCCATGAGCGCCGCCATGCCGCTGGCTTGGGCGCCCCGGGCCGTGGCCGTCGCCAGCACCCGCTCGGCCGCGTCCCCGTTGCGCGTATCGACGAACCGGCGGTACCAGGACAGGAGCCGGTCGGCGGGCACGGTCGCCTCCAAAGGGGCCAACGGGAAGCGGGGCGGCCGGCCGCGCGTGTCCCTCGACACGAACGCCAGCCCGTGCACCAAGGCGAGGAGCCGGTCGTCTGGTTCGAGGTGCGGCAGCACGTTGGCCATCGCTGTGAGCACAGTGAGGCCACTGCCCCACCCGGCGTCCCGGTTACGGACGCCGAAGGTCACCCCGGCCCCGATGGCAGCCAGCGCGGACCGTTCCGGGCCCAGCACTTCGCCTAACCCGAGGACCGCCTTCGCCGTTACCAGCGTCAGGCCTTGTTCGAGCCCCTCTTCCAGCCGGCGCAGGTGGTGGCCGGCGCGGTCCGTTCCGGGCCGCGCCACGACGACGACGTCGCCGCTTTCGACCTCCACGTCGTGGGCCCGGACGTCGTCGGCGAAGGGGTCCAGCGTGCCCCCCGACACGAGGTCGAAACGGGCGTGGTGCCAGTGGCAAGTGAGCAAGCCGTTTTCGACCGTGCCGCGGTGGAGCGGGAACCCCATGTGGGGACAGCGGTCATCAACGGCGTACGCCTGGCCGTCGGACAAGAAAACGCACACCGGCGTGGGGCCGATTTTGCCGGTCAGGTACCCCTTGGCTTTCAGCTCATCTAAGGTGCCGACCCGCTCGCGTTGCCCTGAACCGGTGGGCCCTGAACCGGTGGGCTCGGGGCCGGTGGTTTCGTGGCTGGTGGCTTCTGCCTGACGGGCGTGTGGCAACGTATGTCTCCCTCCGACCGGCGCCGTCCCGGTCATTACCGCCCTACGCTAAAACATCAAGCGTGGTTGAGGTCAAGGCCCGAGCACCTCGTCGAGGAAAGCCAGCGCCTTCGGGTAGGCATCGAGCCTGTTCGTCAACCTGACCAGGCCGTGACCTTCGTCTTCGTACACGACGAGATCGCAGCGGACGTCCCGGTGGCGGAGCTCGGCCACCAGTTGCTCGGCCTCGCTGACCGGCACGCGAGGGTCGTTCCGGCCGTGGATCACGAACAGCGGCGCCCGTATGTCCTCCGCATGTCGCAACGGCGACGCCGCAGCGAGGAATTCACGGTCGTGCTCCAGCGAACCGTACTCGCGTTCCCGGTAGGCCCGGCGGTAGTCCGAGGTGTTCTCCAGGAAAGTGACCAGGTCGGAGACCCCGACGATGTCCACTCCGGCCGCCCACAGGTCGGGCTGGAAAGCCAGTCCGGCCAGCACCATGTACCCTCCGTACGACCCGCCCCACAGGGCGGCGCGGTCGGCCCCCAGGCCGGAGCGGGATATCCAGGCATGCACGGCGGCGAGGTCCCGGACCGAATCGAGACGGCGGGTCGTATCGTCGAGGGCGGCATAACGCTTCCCGTAACCCGTAGAACCGCGAACGTTAGGCACGATAACGACGTAGCCGGCACCCACCAGGCCCTGCACTACCGGGTCGAACTGCAGCACCGCTTGTGACTCGGGCCCGCCATGGACCTTTACAACGACGCGGTTATCCGCTCTCGGGTGTTCTGGCCGGAAAACGAACATCGGGACCAGTTCGCCATCGAAGCTCTCGACCACAGCCTGCTCACGGGTGGCCAAACTCTCCGGCGCGACCGCGTTAGGGCTGGATGTAAGCCGGCGGCTTTGGCCAGACCGGCGGTCGTAAGCCCAAACTTCCTCCGCGGCCCGAGGCGTCGACAGCGTATAGAAAAAATGCTGACCGTCATCCGAAGGCACGGGAGGGGGGATGACCACGCCGGGTTCGGCGAGCGGGACGTCCTGGCCGTCTACTAGGTCGCTCGAGCCGAGCAGCCGGACCGAGCTGGCCCCGCCGTGGTTCGTGATCACCGCCAGCGTGCTCCCGTCCCGGCTCGACACCACCTCAGCGTCGTCACCCTCACCTGTGCCAGGGACTGTGGCCATGGCCCCCGTAGCCACGTCGTAGCGGACGATGGCAGCAAACTCGCGGCCCACGCTCGAGGAGACGTAAAACGTGGTGTCGTCCACCCACGCGGGGGCGCCGACAAGTGCGGCCTCGTCCGGGTGGGGTAGCGGGCCCGTCACGTCGCCGGTCGCCACCTCGACCAGCAGCAGGTCGGTGTCCAGCGGGCGCGGCCCAGGACGGATCACGGAGACGAAGCGTCCATTGGGCGAGAACCCCGACGCCGGTTGGCAATAACCCCCGCCGGCAAAAAGACACCGGTGCTCGCCTTTTTGTATGTCGTACAGCCAGAGGTCGAAATCGACACCATTAGCCTTGTTGGACACGTACGCCAGGAGCCGGCCGTCGGGCGAGATGCCGGCGAAGTGGTGACCGTACTTGGGTTCTTCCGTCAGCGCCTCGAGGTCGCGTCGTCCGGCCGGGCGGCCCGAGGCCGCCTCGAGGTCGAGCAAATAAAGCTGCTGGCGCTCGTCACCTCCCGCGTCGACGGCGATGACTGCGCGCCGCTCGCCCGGGACATAGTGACCCGTAGCCACCGGGTCCGCCAGGTCTGTCACCTGTGTGAGGCCGGCAGGGCCGTTCAGCTCGTACAGCTGCATAGTCCCGGTGAGGTTGCTCTTGACGAGGAACCGCCCGGGTGACGCGGGAGGGCCCCAGGTCGACATCGGCCAGGACGGCCGATTTGGCTTCGAGCAGTGCAGAAAAAATGTCGTCCACGGCCACCATTTTGCCAGTCGCTCGACCTTTTGGCCCACTTCCTCTGGCCCACACCGCTGGGGCTCCATTAGACATGGAGATGGTGGTTTTTTCCGAACCGCGCTTGCCCGCCCTGACTGGAGTGCCATGCTCTCGATAACGGCCGTTGTCCCTACTTACTGCTTCGTCGAGTCGGCCGCGGGCCTGGCCCAGGTCATCCGGTTGGACCTGGCCAGCTCCGAGAGCGACGACGTCGAGGTATGGGTGGAGGGCGACGGGGTGACATGCCCGGTCCACTGGAACGGCCGCCTCACGGGCGGTGCCGAGCCGCTGCGCGCAGAGGTGGCGGTCTTGGCGCCCGAGGGGCCCGAGGCGGGGACACGGTGCCCATCGAAGTCGTCGCCCACGGCCAAAACAGCGAGGCACTCGAGCGAGCCGACCTGGTGGTCCAAGAGCCGGGGTGGACGATGTACATGGTCTCGCACTTCCACTACGACCCCGTCTGGTGGAACACTCAGGCGGCGTACACCTCGGGGTGGGACGACCTCGTCTGGGCGCAGGACAGACGCGACACTTTCCAGCACACGGGGCTGGTGCTGGTCGAAGCCCACCTCGAGCGGGCCAGGCTCGACCCCGATTACAAGTTCGTTTTGGCAGAGGTCGATTACCTGAAGCCGTTCTGGGACCTCTACCCGGACCGGCGGGAGGAGCTGCGCCGGCTGCTCGCCGAGGGCCGCCTGGAAATCGTCGGCGGCACCTACAACGAACCGAACACCAACCTGACCGGGTTTGAGACGGCGGCGCGTTGCGCGGTGTATGGGATGGGCTTCCAACGGGAAATTTTCGGGGCGACCCCGGAAAGCGCATGGCAACTCGACGTTTTCGCCCACGACCCGTCCTTTCCAAGCATCATGGCGAGCTGCGGGGTCACCTCGAGCTCGTGGGCCCGCGGCCCGTTCCACCAGTGGGGGCCGAAAAACCACACCGGCTTCACGACCTGGATGCAGTTCCCGAGCGAGTTCGAGTGGCTGAGCCCCGACGGCCAGGGCCTATTGACCAGCTACATGCCGGACCACTACTCGGCCGGTTGGCAGCTCGACCTGGCCAGCACCCTGGATGAAGCCATCGAGCGGGCGTACGGGCTTTTCTGCGACCTGGCGGCGGTTTCGGCCACGAAAGCGACGCTCCTGCCCGTCGGAACGGACTACACGCCCCCCAATAAATGGGTAACGCAATTAGCCAACGTTTGGTCCGACCGATATGTCTGGCCCCGGTTTGTCCCCGGGTTGCCGAAAGAGTTCTTTGCCGCCGTGCGGTCAGAGCTGGCCGAGTCGGGGCGGCCGCCGTCGCCGCAAACCCGGGAAATGGGGCCGATCTATACAGGAAAAGACGTTTCCTTCGTCGACACCAAGCAGGCTAATCGCCAGGCCGAAGTGGCGTTGTTGGAGGCAGAGAAATCAGCTGTGCTGGCCCTCGCACTGGGCCATCCCTACCCCGAACGGGCGGCAGACAAAGCGTGGCGCCAGCTGGTGTTCAACTCTCACCACGACGGGATAACGGGGTCCGAATCGGACCAGGTCTACCTGGACTTGCTCGCTGGTTGGCGAGAAGCGTACGAGCTGGCTTGCGAGATCCGTAATTCAGCGCTGAAAGCCATCTCCACGCATATCGATACGGCCAGCGTCAATGCAACCACCGGCGGCCAGTCACTCGTGGTCTTCAACTCTCTCGCCTACACGCGGAGCGATTTAGTGGAAGCTCTGGTCCCCCTGCCCGAGCGAGGAGCACGCAGCGTCATTGTGCGTGACGGCACTGGCAACGAGGTCCCCACCCTGACCGCGCCAACGGCGTACCACCCCGACGGGACGGCCTCAGAAGTCAGGGTGCAGTTCCTGGCTGCCGATGTCCCGGGCCTCGGCTACACCTGCTACCAGGTCGAGCGCAGCGGCCAAGTCCCCAACGGCTGGGCTCCCGTCGACGGTGTGGCGGCGTCTAACGAGCGCTTCGTGGTGGAGGCCGACCCTGCCCGGGGCGGGTGCCTGAGCCGGTTGGTCGACCGCCGGACGGGCCGGGACGTGCTGGCCGATGGGCAAGTGGCGAACGAACTACTCGTGTACCCGGAGTACGCGGAGCACCCCGAAATGAGAGAGGGGCCATGGCACTTGATGCCGGCGGGACCGCCGGTCGGGTCCTCGCAGCGCCCGGCCCGGGCCCGGTCGGAGAGGTCGTCCCTGGGAGAACGCCTCGTAATCGATGGGGAAATGGACGTCATGGCTTACACCCAGGTGGTGACGCTCCTTGCGGGGTCCGACCGGGTCGAGCTGAAGACGTACCTGCGCCATTTTTCGGGGGTTGACCGCCTGGTCCGGCTGCGTTTCCCGGCCGCCGTCAACGGCGGCACTCCGCTGGCCGAGGTCGGTAACGCTGTGGTCGCACGCAACTTTGGCTTTGCCGATGCCGACTCGGCTACGGCGCCCTGGACCCTGGACACGCCGGTACAAAACTGGGCCGGGCTCGGGACCACCCTTTCTTTGACCTTGAACGAGAACGGCAACTCGTTCGGGTCGAGTGCCCTCGGCGTGGCCGAGGTCATCACCCCGCCGCTGCGCCGACGCCTCTCTGTTGGCTGAAGTACGCCAGTTTTTGGTGGCCATGGCAGCCAAAGGGGTGACCGCCTCTTGCACGGAGGCTAGTTCCAACCGGTACGGAGGGCTGTTCGGTGACTCGAACCTGCCGGATGTCCGCATCAGCCTCGGTGGGCCCGAAGAAAACGAGCTGACGGCGTCAGTGCTCGAAAGCGCCGGTGCGGCGTTCCGGGCCGAGCTCGAACGTCAGTTGAAGGAACGAGGGACGGCCCGGATATGGGTGCCCGCGGCCCGGGCGTTGGAGGAAGTCTGGGTCCCTAACGCCGACGTCCGTGGTCCTCGTGACCTGCCCGTCCTGGTCGTCGTCGGCTCAGACATAGCCGCACTGGCCAGCGAAGTCCGCTCTCTTGCCCGCGATGTCCACGACGGGCGCCTCGGGGTCGGGCAACCCTCGGCGCTGACAGAAGGCAGCCCGGAACGCAGAAACGGCGCCGCCCACGAGGCTGCCGGCTCGACCGTCGCTATCCTCAACCGGGGCACACCGGGGTTCCTGGCCGACACGAAGGGCGCCCTTTATGTCTCTTTGCTGCGCTCGTGCTCAGGGTGGCCCTCGGGGGTGTGGATCGACCCACCCAGACGGACCGCGCCCGACGGCTCCAACTTCGAGCTCGAGCATTGGGACCACGTTTACGAGCATGCCCTGGTAGCCGGAGGCGGCGACTGGCGGGAAAACGGCTGCACCTGGGAGGCTCAGCGCTTCAACACTCCCATGATCGCCCTGGTAGACGAGCCCCACTCCGGCGAACTGACGACCACCGGGTCACTGCTCGAGCTGCTGAGCCCGGGCCGGCAAGTGATGTTGACCGTGTTGAAGCCGGCCGGGAACCCACTGGCCCGAGGCGAGACCGGCGACGCCGGACAACTCGAGACAGAGGCCGAAGACACAGAGGGCGATGGTGCGCCCGGTGGCACGCTCGAGCTCACCGCCCGGCTGTACGAGAGCGCAGGCCAAAACGCCACATCTACGCTCACGGGCGGCCTCTTGTGGAGGATCGAGCGGGCTTGGGCGACCAACCTCCTGGAAGAACTGGGCGACGAGCTCGATTGCACCGATGGCCGGCTCGCGCTCGAGTTTGAGCCGGCCCAGACCAGGACGGTCCGCCTCCTGCTGCGCAGGGTGACGAGCCCGAGCGGCGGCCGGCCGGGGCCGGTGGCCGGCGCTCCCACCCGTGAGCTGGCGCAGCCCACCTTCAGCCGGTACTGGTTGCACAACAAGGGCCCCGCGCCGATGGGTAACCAATTGCTGGCCGTGCACCTGGGGCCGACTTCGGTCCACGTTCGCAGTAGCGGCGAACCCGCATCTCTGGTGGCGACCGTAGCTTCGGGCGCAGTGGAGGAAAAACTGGCCGGGAACCTCGAGATCGCAGCGCCTCCGGGTTGGGAAGCGGATCCCCCGTCGAGGTTGTTCAACCTGGCGCCCGGCGCGTGGACGTCGTTGTCGTTCCGGCTTTCACCTCCTCCTGCGGCCAAACCAGGGCGCTTTTTCGTGGCCGCCCGCGTGAGCGACGACACCGGTCAGTCTCAGGAAGACGTGGCCACGGTGGACCTCCTGCCCGTGGACGCGCTCGGGCCCTATCGGGACGGGGCCGGACAATTACCATCTGCGTTCGATCACCCCTCGACGCAGATTTCGGGCGAACTGGAGGCCCGGCTGTCAAAGGACAGCTTGCTGCTGTCCCCGGGCGGATCCGACACGTTCGACCTGGTGCTGGCCAACCGGACGTCGGGCGAACTGCGAGGGGAGGCTCAATTGGTGTCGCCCTTCGAGACGTGGCCTTACGCCGAGCCCTGGGTGCAAGGGTTCGCGGTGCCGGCCGGGGGACAGACCCAGGTACCTTTCTCCGTTTCGGCTCCAGCAGACGCCGGCCCCCTGTCGTCGTGGCTGCTGGTGAAGGTAATGTACTTCGGCCGCCTCTGGTACTCGCCCGCCGTGCCTTTCGAGGTGCGCCCGTGACGGCGGTGCCCACCCTAGAGACCGTAGGGTGGGTATGCGACGAACCGGTGACGGGGGAAATGCTGGCAAGTTACCTGGCGGACCACGACGTGCCGGCGGCCGTGGGCGACGACCCGGCGGCCCGCATTAGGTGGGCGGCCCGGGCCGTGATGTCGGCCATGTTGGCTCGGCACGAGGCGAAAGGCCGCGGTCTGGCCAGTGAGAGCTACTTGCCGGGCGCGGTGGCAGACGAACTGGTGGGAAGGGGGGAGCCGGCGGAAGCTGACGTCAGGGCCTACTTCCAACGCAACCGTCACCGTTACGACCAGCCCGAGCGCCGCCGTGTGCGTCATGTCCTGTGTGGTACTTCGGAAGAAGCCCACACGGTGGCGGGTATGGCGCGTTCGGGCCAGCCTCTGCACGTATTGGCGGAGCAGTTCTCCACGGACCCGGGTTCGAGGCGGGCCGGTGGCGACCTGGGCTGGCTCCGGCGGGGCGAGCTGGCCGGCGCGCTCGAAGATTGCGTTTTCGGGGCGGAAGTCGGGCAAGTGCTGGGCCCGTTCAGAGCCCCTTCGGTTGGCACGTCGTGACCGTCCTGGCCGTCGCACCGGCCGAAGGCGCAAATTTCGCATCGGCACGCGACGAAATCGCGGCGGAGCTGGCCAGTCGCTGCCGGCGCCAGGCTTTCCTGGACTGGTTCGAGAAAAAGACCCTCGTCGGTATAACAATGGCCCCCGGGTACAACCACCCTTTCCGGCCCAGTTTTCTGGAATGGGCGCACCGGCACTGATTTCTTTACCGTAGGAGCCAGACCGTGCCTGCGTGGGCGTGCCCGAAATGCCGGCGGCAGTTCGGCCGGAAAAGCCAATCGCACGAGTGCGCACCGGCCATGTCGGTGGAGGAGTACTTTTCAACCGGCCCGGCACACGAACGGCCCGTGTTCGAGGCCGTTATGAACCACCTGCGACCTGTGGGCCCCGTCCATGTGGAGCCTGTTTCGGTCGGCATTTTCCTGAAGCGGTCCCGCACCTTTGCTGAATTGCGGCCCATGACGAAATGGGTGGCCGTTTCGTTCTCCTTGCCTGGGCCCAGAGGCACCACTTGATAAAGCGCAAGGTAATCCAGTACAACGGGCGTTATTACCATGTGGCAAATGTGGCCGGCCCTGAAGAGCTCGACGACGACCTGTTAACCATGCTCACCGAGGCGTATTTCAGCTCTCCGGAGTGATAGCGGTCACCCCACGCTCGTAACCTTGCAACGTGCTCCACCTCCACCGGTCATCGCGTGCCGACTACCTCGTCGAAGCCCTGGGGGACGTGCTCCTCGAGCCGTTGCCGGACCCCATGGCCCGGGAGGTGGTCGCCGTCCCCACCTGGGGCGTCGAGCGGTGGTTATGCCAACGTCTGTCCCACCGCTTGGGCGCTCGCGATGGTGCGACTGACGGCGTCTCGGCCAACATCGATTTCCCGTTACCCGAGCGGGTTGATCGCGGCCGCGGTGGCCGCTGCCGGCGAGCCGACCGGCTCTGCCTCGGCTCCGCCGGCGCCGAGCAGGCCCGTCCCGACGCACTTGAGCCGGGACGCTGACCCCTGGTCCCCCGAGTGTTCCGTCTGGCCCTTGCTGCAACTGGTCGACCAGCACCTCGACGACCCGCTCATGCGCCCGCTGGCGGCGCATTTGCGCGCCGCCTCTCCCTCGGAGGCCAGCGGGGCCCCGCGGCGCTTTACGGCGGTGCGGCACCTCGCCGACCTCTACGACCACTACGCCGTCCACCGTCCGGCCATGCTCCTGGCCTGGGAGCGCCGGCCTGAGAGCGCCCTCGCCGCAGCAGGCCATGAATACCCGCGGTATGAAGATGTGGCCTGGCAAGCGGCACTGTGGTGTCTGCTGCGCGAACGTCTCGGCGGCCTGAGCCCGGCCGACCGGCTGGAGACGGCCCCGGCGCGGATCACAGCCGAGCCAGGGCTGCTCGACTTGCCGCCGCGGCTCTCGGTGTTCGGGCTGACCCGGCTACCGTCGAGCCACTTGAAGGTCCTCAAGGCCATCGCCGCCCACCGCGACGTGCACCTTTTTTTGCTCCACCCTTCTGACCGGTTGTGGGTGGAGGTGGCGTCCCAAGTGCCTAGCCCCCCGCCCCGTTTGCGCCGCCAAGACGACCCGACCGCCAGGCTGGCGCGGCACCCTCTGTTGCGCTCGTGGGGGCGCGACGCCCGTGAAATGCAACTCGTCCTGGCCGGCCAGGGAGTCACCGGGGGGACCCACTGGCCGCTGAGGACAGAGACAGAGCCCGTTACCCTCCTCGGGCGGATCCAGGCCGACATCCGCGCCGACAGGGCCCCTCCAGGCCCGCGGGCGCCCGGAGATGCCGAGGACCGCCGGCCAGTGCTGAAAGATGACGATGACAGCCTGCGCGTTCATTCCTGTCACGGGCGCGCCCGCCAGGTCGAGGTCGTACGCGAGGCCGTGCTGCACCTCTTGGCCGACGACCCGACGCTGGAACCGCGGGACGTAATCGTGATGTGCCCCGACATCGACCTGTTCGCGCCCCTGGTCACCGCCACTTTCGGGGTCGCCGGCACGGCCGGGGGGCCTGAGCTGCGGGCCCGGCTGGCCGACCGGTCGCTGCGGCAAACCAACCCGCTGCTGGCCGTAGCCGCCCACTTGCTCGAGCTGGCGGGCAGCAGGGTGACGGCTTCGGACGTCCTCGACTTCGCCTCCCGGGAACCGGTGTCGCGACGTTTCGGCCTGGACACCAACCACGAAGCCCTCTCGCGGGTCGAGCATTGGTTGGCCGGCACCGGCGTCCGCTGGGGCCTAGATGCGCCTCACCGGCGAGCGTGGAAACTTGGCCAAGTCGAAGCCGGCACCTGGCGCGCCGGCATCGACCGCCTCCTGCTCGGGGTGGCGATGGCAGAAGACGACCGGCTCTTCGGAGGCACGCTACCCTTCGGCGACCTATCCAGCGACGACATCGCCCTGGTAGGCCGGTTGGCCGAGCTGGTTGAACGCCTGACACGGGCCCTTGACCACCTGGCCGGGCCGCAAACGGCGCAGGGCTGGGCCAGGGCGCTAGCCAAGGGGACGGCCGGGCTGGCCGCCTCGGCACCCAACGAGGCCTGGCAGGACGACCAACTCCGCCAGGCTCTCGAAGACATCGCCCTCGACCCGGCGCCGCTCGAGGGACCAACCGGCGATGGCGGCACTGGAGCCCGTAATGGCGAGGAGACCGGACCGGTCGAGCTCGACCTATCGGAAGCCCGCGCCCTGCTGGCAGACCGCCTGCGCGGGCGGCCCACGAGGGCCAACTTCCGCACCGGGGACATGACCATTTGCACTCTGGTGCCCATGCGCTCGGTACCTCACCGCGTCGTTTGCCTGCTCGGGCTGGATGACGGGCTCTTCCCCCGACGCCGGGACCAGGACGGCGACGACCTCCTGCTGGCTGACCCCGAGGTCGGCGACCGGGATGTGCCGAGCGAGGACCGTCAGCTCTTGCTGGACGCCCTGCTGGCGGCGACCGAACACCTCGTAATCACGTTCGAGGGACGCGACCAGCACCTCAACCAGCGTCGCCCACCAGCCGTCCCCGTGGCCGAGCTCCTAGACGTGGTGGACAAAACCGTGCGTCTACCAGGACCAGACCGGCCGGCCCGGGAGGCCGTGGTTGTGGACCATCCTTTGCAGGCGTTCAACCCGGCCAATTTCGCTCCCGGGCACTTCCACGGGGATGACGCCTGGCGCTTCGACGAGGCTTACCTCGACGGTGCCCGGGCGATCAGCCGGCCTCGGTGGCCGAAACGGGCTTTTCTGGATGAACGGCTGGCGCCGACAGGGAGCTCGACTGTCCAATTGAGTGCCCTGGTGCGGTTCCTGGAGCACCCGGTGCGGGCTTTTCTCCGGGAGCGGCTCGGCTTCTATGCCGCTGACATCCCCGACCCGCCGAGCGACGCACTGGCAGTGGAGATGGCCCCGCTCGAGCGCTGGGCGCTCGGGGACCGGTTGCTCGAGGCCCTTCTGAGCGGCGCTGACCTGGACAAGGCCGTGATGGCCGAACGAGGCCGGGGGCTCCTGCCTCCTGGCCCCCTTGGCGAGGCCGCTTTGGCTGAAGTCAGGGGCGTCGTCGAGGCACTTGTGGCCGAGGTCGAAAGCCTGCCGTGCAGCTCGGCGGAGCCCGCCCCGGTGGAAGTCGACGTCGCCTTACCCGGCGGCCGCACCCTGGTCGGCACGATCCCCTCAGTGCGAGACGGCGTGGTCCTGCGCTGCACCTACTCCAAGCTGGGGCCCAAGCACCGTATGAGGGCCTGGGCGCTGTTCCTGGCCTTGAGCGCCTGCCGACCCGACCTGGCCCCGTCGGCAGTGACGATAGGACAGGCCCCGGGGAGTTCGCCGAGGCGGCCGCGCATCAGCGCCTGCACGCTCGGGCCGCTGGGCGACGGCCCCGCGGCTATTCGTGCGGAGTCCGTCAATTTTCTCGACGTGCTGGTGGACCTGTACCTCCGCGGGATGCGGGAGCCGGTCCCCATTTTTTGCGCCACATCGGCGGCGTGGGCGGCCTCCCGCCGCCGCGACGAAGATCCCCGCGGGCCGGCCGGAGGGATCTGGACCTCCAGTTCGGAGGAGTTCCCGGGCGAGGAGGCGGAGCCCGAGCACGTGACCGCTTATGGGACAGCCCTCCCCTTCGAGCAGCTGCTCGGGTGCCCTCCTGCAAACGACGAGACGGGCAAGGGCTGGGATACGACGGAGCAGAGCCGTTTCGGCCGGCTGGCCATCAGGTTGTGGCGTCCAGTACTCGGGCACGAGCGGTTGAAGGAACGGTGAGAGTGGGACAAGAGGCTGGGCACTTTGACATTTGCGGCCCGTTGCCAGGGCCCGGGGTGACCATCCTCGAGGCCAGCGCCGGCACCGGCAAGACGTTCACCATCGCCGCACTGGTTGCCCGGCTGGTAGCCGAGGAGGAAGTGCCTCTCTCCGAGATCCTGGCTGTCACGTTCACGCGGATGGCGACCGGTGAGTTGAGGGACCGGATCCGAGCACGGCTAGTCACGGCCGAGCGAGGCCTGAGCCGTTTGCTGGACGCCGGCGAGCAGCCAGCCGCTGACGACGACGTGCTCCAGTTGATCGCTCGGGGAAGCACGTCGGTGGTGGAGGTGCGCCGACAACGGTTGGCCGCCGCCTTGGCCGGGTTTGATGCCGCCACGATCACGACCACGCACGGTTTTTGCCACATGGTCCTCGCCGCCCTCGGCGTCTGGGGCGACGTGGCCGCCGGGGCGACCCTGCTGGAGGACCCAACCGACCTGGTCGAAGAGGTCGTAGACGACCTGTTCGTGCGCCACGTGGTCCGGTCCGGGCCGTTGCCGTTCCGCCGCCGGCAGGCCCTAGAGGCCGGTATCAGCGCTATACAAGCCCCTGATGCACCGCTGGAGCCGCCGGCGGCCAAGGCAGACACCACTCCGGCCGGGCTGCGCCGCCGGCTCTGCGCCGCCGCCCGTGAAGAAGTACGCCGGCGCTTGCTCGATGACAACCTCCTGACGTACGACGACCTCCTGTTACGGCTGGCCAACGCACTGGATGACGATGAGCGGGGGCCGACGGCCTGCCAGCGGCTGCGGGGGCGCTATCGGGTCGTGCTCGTTGACGAGTTCCAGGACACCGACCCCCTGCAATGGAGGATCGTCCGCCACGCCTTCGCCGACGGTGACACGAGGTTGGTCCTGATCGGTGACCCCAAACAGGCTGTGTACTCGTTCCGCGGCGCGGACGTTTACGCCTACCTGGAGGCAGCCAGAGCGGCCCAACCCGACCGGCGCTTCACGCTGGAGCAAAATTGGCGCTCCGATGCCGGGCTGCTCGAGGCGTACGACGCCCTGCTGAGCCCGCTGCACCTGGGCCATCCCGAGATCGTGTACCGCCGTGCCTACGCCACAGCGGCCCACCGCCAGCCCGGCCTCCAAGATGCCCCGGTCCCGTCACCCCTCCGGCTCCGCCTGGTGCCAAACAGCACTCCGGGGTTAGAGCGGACGTCCGGGACAGGGCTGCTCCAGAAAGACAGGGCGGTGAAGTACGTGGCCGAAGACCTGGCCGCCGACGTAGTTGCCCTTTTGAGCTCAGGCGCAAAACTGGTGAACTGGCGGGCAGAGGGCAGCCCCGAACAACCGCCGAAGGACGTTCGCCCAAGCGACATCGGCGTCCTTGTCCGCACCAACCGGCAGGCCTCCATCGTACAGGCCTCTCTATTGAGCGCTGGAGTGCCCGTAGTCGTGGCCGGAGCTCTGAGCGTCCTCTCCACACCGGCCGCTCGAGACTGGCTCAGGTTGCTAGAGGCCCTGGAACAACCGTCGAGCCGGTCGCTCGCCGTTGCCGCCGCCTTGACCCCATTTTTCGGAATGTCGGCGCGCGACCTGGCTGAGGCGCACGAAAAGACCTGGGAAGGGCTGCACGCCCGTCTGCACCAGTGGGCTGCGCTTTTGCGCCGGACCGGCGTGGCCGCGCTCTTTGACCACATCCGGGTCACCGAACGGCTGCCCGCCCGTCTACTGAGCGAGGTCGATGGAGAACGTCTACTGACCGACCTTGGCCACGTCGGCGAGCTCCTGTACGCCGAGTCCACTCAGGCGCAGCTGGGCCTGGCCGCTTTACGGGGGTGGCTGGCCCGCCGGATCAGCGAGGCCAGCGAGGTGAGCGGAGACGCGGCAGAGGTCGAGCAGTACAGCCGCCGGCTCGACTCGGACTCCGAGGCCGTGGAGATCCTGACGGTCCATCGCGCCAAGGGCCTGGAGTTCCCCGTGGTGTACTGCCCCTACCTGTGGGACTCTGCGGTGCGCACCAACAAGGGCGGGCCGGTCGTGTTCCACGACCCCGACGACCACGACCAGCGAAAGCTCGACGTGGGCGGGGACCCGGAAGACCCGCTCTACTGGCGCCACTATCGGGCCAACCAGGCCGAGGAGCGGGGCGAGGACCTGCGTCACCTCTACGTGGCCCTCACCAGGGCGAAGCACCAGGTCGTCATCTGGTGGGCGGGAGCGAACGGCTCCCAATACTCCGCCCTGGGTCGCCTTTTGCTGGCCAGGGGCTCCGTCGGCGACGTGAAGGCAGAGATGAAAGCCAGCGAGGTAAAGGACGCCAGGGTCGAAGCGGAGCTGGCACGTCGAGCTGCCCTGGCCCCAAACCTGATCAGTGTCGAACACTGCGGCCGCGGCGCCAACGCAGCCGGTCGGTTGGCAGGTACCAGCGGTAACCAGGCCGAGTTGCGGGCAGCGCGCTTCGACCGCCAGCTCGACCTCGGGTGGCGCCGGAGCTCCTATACGAGCATCACGGCCGCCGCCCACGGAGGCGGCGCCGAGGACTTGGTGAGCAGCGAGCCCGAACAGCCGGGGACGAGTGACGAACCCGTAGCCAAGGCGTCGGTCCTGACGCCCCCTGTGATGGCGCCCGGCCCAGACGGCGTCGCTCAGGACGAGGCCCTTGCGGACCAGGCCCTTGCGGACCAGGCCCTTGCGGACGAGGCCCTTGCGGACGAGAGCGCGGCGGACGAGTCCGGTGGGGCGGGTTGGGCGGGCGCGGCGGACGACGGGGTCGGGGCGGACGAGAGGGGCGGACGACGGGCCGATGAAAGGCGGGCTCGGGGAACGACTTCGCTGCTGTCAGAAATGCCAGCCGGGGCCGCTTTCGGCACATTTGTCCACTCGGTCCTGGAGAACGTGGATTTTGCCGCCCCCGACCTCCGGTCGGAGCTTCTGCAGGCCCTCGAAATTGAAGGTGCCCGTTCCGCCGATGGAGTGGCCGGGGAGGCCGCTCAACTGGTGAGCGGCCTCGAGGTCGCTCTTTCGGCTCCTCTGGGCGGGCCCGCTGGCCCCACGCGCCTGCGCGACGTGAGCCGCGGCAGACCGGCTCGACGAACTTGCTTTCGAGCTGCCCCTGGCCGGAGGGGACAAACCGACGGGCGAAGTGCTGCTCACCGACCTAGCCGAGCTGCTGGCGCGGCACATAAGGCCAGGGGAACGGCTGGCGGCTTACGCGAACGACCTGCTGAGGCCTCAGTTGGCCAATAGCCTCCGGGGCTACTTGATAGGTAGCCTCGACCTGGTCTTCAGGGTGCGCAGCGACAAGAGCGCCAGCCGCTTCTACGTCGTCGACTACAAGACGAACTGGCTGGGTGCCGCCGGCGACACGTTGACGGCCTGGCATTATCGAGGGCCCGCCTTGGAAGCCGAGATGCGTCGCGCCCACTACCCGCTCCAGGCCATGTTCTACCTCGTCGCTCTGCACAGGTACCTCCGCTGGCGGCTGCCCGGTTACAACCCGGGCACCAACCTGGGTGGGGCTTACTACTTGTTCCTCCGGGGGATGGCCTGCCCGGGCGCGCCGACGGTGGACGGCGAGCCCTGCGGAGTCTTCGCCTGGGCCTCTCCGGTGGAGCTCATAACCGGGCTGTCGGATCTCCTCGCGGGCGAGGGTACGAGGGCAGCGACTACTAGGACTACTAGGACAGTGAGATGAACGGCCCGATGAGTCGCCCGGTCCCGGTCACGGGCGAGGACCTGGACGCCGAGCTGGCGTCCTCGGTTGAACCCCTTAGCGCGCTGGGCCAGTTCAACCGGGCCGGGATCCTGGCCGCCGCCGACATTCACGTGGCCAGGGCGCTCGGCCGGCTCGGTCGTGACGACGATGAACTCGTGGGCCTGGCGGTGGCACTGGCGGTCCGCGCCCCCCGAGTCGGCCACGTGCTGGTCGACCTGTCGACCATACGCGAGACTGCGGTGGCCGGCTCCGAGGAAGAGACCGACCCGGCCAATTTGCCTTGGCCTTCGCTCGGGCTCTGGCTCGAGCGGGTGAAAGGTAGCCCTCTGATCGGGGTCGGCGACGACGGCCCCGCCGATAGGCCCCTTCGTCTCGTGGGGAGCCGTTTGTACCTCGACCGGTACTGGCAAGACGAACAGGACGTAGCGGTCGACTTGACGGCGCGTTCTTCGGCCGGGGCGCCTGAAATCGACGAGGCCGTACTGGCTGAAGGTTTAGTGCGGCTCTACCCTCAGGACAGTTCAGGCCTCCAGCGGCAAGCGGCTACCACCGTCCTGCACCGGTTGCTCACGGTGATCGCCGGTGGGCCCGGCACGGGCAAAACCACCACGGTCGCCCGAGTGCTGGCGCTAGTCGCGGAACAAGCCGTCGAGGCCGGTCGGCCGTTCCCGACGGTCGCACTGGTGGCGCCAACTGGTAAGGCAGCCGCCCGGATGGCCGAGGCCGTCCATGACGAAGCCCGCCGGCTCGACATACGCGAAGCAGTGCGGGGCTGGCTGCTGTCGCTCGACGCCTCTACCGTGCACCGCCTGCTCGGGCGGCGTCCCGGCACCGCTACTCGCTTCCGCTACGAGGGCCACAGCCAGCTTCCCTATGACGTGGTGGTGGTCGACGAGACGTCCATGATGTCCCTGCCCCTGATGGCCCGGCTGGTCGATGCCGTTCGCAAAGACGCTCGCCTGGTCCTCATCGGCGACCAGGAGCAGTTGGCGTCGGTCGAAGCTGGAGCCGTCCTGGGCGATATCGTCGGGCCGGCCGCCACCACGGGCCGGCCGCCGCCGCACGTGTACCCCCGGATCGGGCGGTGCATAACCGTCCTCCAGGCGAACTACCGCTTCAGTGGCCCGCTAGCCGAGCTGGCTTTAGCCGTGCGCAGCGGGAATGGCGACGCCGTGATGGCCGTCCTCGACGCGGGCCGTTCAGCCGGTCGTAATGCGCTCGAAGGTGACAGCAACGCACGTTGGCTGGACATCGACGTCGCTACGGCCCAATCCGAGAGCCTGGAGCCGGTCCGGTCAGCCGTGCTCACGGCCCAGCAGCTCGTCGCTGACGCAGCACAAGCGGGTGACGCTCCGGCGGCGCTCGATGCGCTGGGGCGGCTGCGTCTTCTTTGTGCCCACCGTGAAGGGCCCACCGGGGCCGGCACCTGGAACTCTCAGGCTGAACAATGGTTGGCGGGCGTGGGGGAGGGCCTGCCCCTGGAAGGAGGCTGGTACCTGGGCCGGCCGGTCATCGTGACCGAGAACGACTACGGCCTGGGCCTCTTCAACGGTGACACAGGCGTCGTGGTCGCCGAAGAAGAGAGCGGCCTGAGAGCCGCCTTCAGGCGAGGCGCCGGGGTGGTGAGCGTGAGCCCGGCGCGCCTCGGCGCAGTCGAAACGGCCTTTGCCATGACGGTGCACAGGGCGCAAGGCTCCGAGTTCGACGAAGTGGTGGTCTTGCTGCCCAGTGCGTCTTCCCGCGTCCTTACCCGGGAGCTCCTGTACACGGCGGTCACTCGCGCCCGGCGGAGCGTCGTCCTGGTCGGCACGGAGGAGTCGGTGCGGTCCGCCGTCGACCGTCCGGTCGCCCGCGCTTCGGGTCTCACCGCCCGGCTCTGGGGCTGATCGCCCGGCTCCGGGCCACCCGTCACACGTCAGCTACGGTGCGTCTGTGACAGACCAAAGGCCGGCCGGGCGCCCGCCGCACTTGCCCAGGTTGAGCGTCAGCTGGGCCGCCCTGTGCGCCGACCCGGCTCTCCAGGGGCGAGCGTGGAGCGTGGCCGCTCGAGAACTGGCTGACGACTGGCTGCGGCAGGCCTTCGATTGGGCGTTGGGCAGATCCGGGCCTGTTCTTCCGGAAACGGCGCCCTCACCAGGGCCCGGAGCCCGAGACAAGAAGGGCGGCGCCTTCGGGGCCTTTCGAGCCAGGCGAGAACGCGCTACGACCGGGAACCCAGCGGCCGGGCTGGCCCTGCTCGCGGTGGGCAGTCTTGGCCGCGACGACCTGGCGCCCGGGAGCGACCTGGACCTGCTGCTCGTGCACGACGGCCGTAGCGATGTTGGGCAAGTGGCGGACCGCTTGTGGTACCCGATATGGGACGACCCCATGCCGCTCGACCACAGCGTGCGCACTCTGTCCCAGGTGGGCCAGGCGGCCGAATCTGACCTCAGGGTGGCCCAAGGCCTGCTCGATGCCCGCCCCCTGGCGGGGGACCTGGCGCTGGCCGAACGCACCGTCGCTCTCGGCCAACGCCTGTGGGAAAAACGAGTGGCGAGCTGGCTCCCGGCCCTACTGGATGGCCGGGCGAAGGCACAGGAGGCCTACGGCGACGTGGCGTTCCTGCTCGAACCCGACCTGAAAGAAAGCCGGGGCGGAGAACGAGACCTACAGGCCCTTGCCCTCATGGCCAAGGTCACCCCGGTCGTCGCTTCAGTCGTGGGTGACGAACGGCTACCGGCGGCCAGTGAGTTCCTGCACGCCGTCCGGGTCGAACTGCAGCGCCCAGACCAACGTCGCAGCGAGCGGTTGATGTTCGAGGACCAAGACCGCGTTGCCGACGCGCTCGGGTTGGCGGGCCGGGAACAGCTGGCCTACGACGTGGCCCACGCGGGACGAGTCGTCTCTTGGGTCACCGAAGACGCTTGGCGGCGGGCCCGCTCCTGGTTGGCCGGGCCTCGGGGCCGGGGCGGCTCGGCTGACAGGACGCTCGGGCCTGGAGTGGTCCTGCGGGACAACGAAGTAGTCGTCCCCGGGAACACCTCCTTTGCCGCAGACCCCTCTCTCGCCCTTCGCGCCGCCGCCGCCTCCGCTGAGCTCGGTGTACCCCTTTCCAGGCCGACGATGGCGCGGCTCGCAGCCGAGGCACCTCCGCCGCCCACGCCCTGGCCTGACGAAATCCTGCGGGCGTTCCTCAGTCTGGTGGCGCTCGGGGAACCCGCCATCCATCCGATCGAGACGCTCGACCAGCTCGGGGTGTGGGAGCACTACATGCCCGAATGGCCGGCAGTTCGGAACCAACCCCAGTTCAACCCGTACCATCGCTGGACCGTCGACCGTCACCTGCTGGAGACGGTGGCCGCGGCCGCCGGTCACGTGCGCGACGTGCGCCGCCCAGACCTGTTGCTGCTAGGCGCCCTCCTGCACGACATCGGGAAAGGTACAGGAGGCGACCATTCTGAGCACGGCGCCGCTATCGCGGCCGCCATCGCCGACCGGATGGGCCTGTCGTCCGAGGACAAGCAGGTCTTGGAGAAGTTGGTCCGTTACCACCTTCTCCTGCCCGACATCGCCACGCGCCGAGACCTGGAAGACCCTGTGACCCTAAACCTCGTCGCCGAAGCCGTCGGTGACGAGACCACGCTCGAACTGCTGCGGGCGCTGGCGGCGGCCGACGGCGAGGCCACCGGGAGCGCAGCGTGGAGCCCGTGGAAAGCTGGGCTCGTCAATGAGCTGGCCGAGCGGACGGCGGCCGTGCTTACCGGGCGCCCGATGCCGCCGGCGCCATTATTTCCCTCGACGGAACATCGCAGTTTGATGGACGCTGGTCAGCTTCAGGTCGTACCGAGCGAGCGCGAGCTAGTCGTCGTAGCCCCCGACCGGCCCCGCCTGCTCAGCGACGTAGCCGGGGTACTGGCCTTGCATGAGATCGGCGTCATCCAGGCCAGAGCCCATAGCGAAGACGGCAAGGCCCTCGAGGTTTTCACGCTCGACCTCCCCGAGCACGCCGACCCCAGGTGGGAACGGGTCGAGACCGATATAAAGAGGGCGGTCGAACAGCACTTCGACGTGGCCGAAGCCCTGGCCCGCCGGCCCCCGCCCCGCAAGGCGCGCAGATCCGCGGCGCTGCCGAGCCCGGGGGTGATCACCCTCGTCGACAATGCGGCCGCCACCAGTGCCACGGTGGTCGAGGTACGCGCTCCAGACGTCCCCGGCCTCCTGCACATCCTGACGAGAGCTATCGCGGGCCGTGGCATCGACATCATTTCGGCCCGCGTGGCGACGCTCGGCAACGCCGCGGTCGACACTTTTTACGTTCAGTCTGAAGGGGCCAAGGTGTCGTCCGGTGAACCGGCAGAACAGCTTCGAAGGGCAATAGAAGAAGCTGTCGGCGGCGGTCCACAAGTCGCTCGTGGATTTGACGGCAACCACTCGTAACAAAGCCGAAACATAACAGTCGCGACCCCGAAACAACCGCCCTCTACCGTCTGGGGGAGCCTTCGGCCGGTTCATCCGCCAGGCGACGCTCACAACCAAGGAGGGCTATTGCATTTATTACTGCACTTGCAGGCTGCCGCCCCAGTGCCTGTCAGCTCGTCGGACCAAGCCTGGCTGGACACCGGCGACAACGCCTGGCAGCTGACGGCGGCAACGTTCGTTGCACTTATGAGCGTCCCCGGCCTGGCGGTGCTGTTTGGGGGTTTGGTGCAAAAGAAGTGGGTCGTCAACACGATGTTGATGACTTTCGCCGGTTTTGCTGCCGTACTGATCGTCTGGGTCCTGTGGGCCTACCAGATGGGCTTTGGCACACCGGCGTTCCATTCCGCCAACTGGACGGCCAGCAGTTGTGGCATTTGTAACTTCTTCCACAACTTCATCGGGAAACCGGGTACCTCCATTAGCGCCGCCGGGCTCCAAAGCCAGGCCAGCATCCCGCTGGTCGATCCCGGTATGCCGCCGTTCAGGTTGCCGCAGGCGAGCGTGGTCTACTTCCAGTTCGTCTTTGCCGCCATCACCCCGCTGTTGTTCCTGGGGGCGGTCTTGTCCCGGATCAAGTTCAAGGTGTGGTTGGTCTTCGTGCCCCTGTGGACGTCCCTGGTCTACAGTGTGAACGCCTTCCTCTTGTGGGGTGGCGGGTACTGGGCCCAGCAGGGAGCCGCGGACTTCTCGGGCGGCTACGTGATCCACCTGGCCGCCGGGGTAAGCGGTTTTGTGGCCGCCGCCATGGTCGGGCCACGCCTCAAAAGGGACCGTGAAAAAGCCTTGCCCCATAACCTTCCGCTGGTAGCGATTGGGGCCGGGATCGTCTGGCTGGGGTGGAACGGGTTTAACGGAGGCGACCCGTATTTTGCCAGTGCCGACGCCGCCGCCGCCGTTATCAACACCAACATGGCCACGGCCGCCGCGCTGATCACTTGGGTCCTTTGGGACATGTACCTCGGCCCGGCCAAGAAACCCACATTCCTCGGCGCCGTCAACGGGATGGTTGTCGGTTTGGTGGCCATCACGCCGTGCGCAGGTTACGTGAACGGTGCCGGCGCCATGCTGGTGGGGGCCATCGACTCGACCATCGTGTGGATGGCGTGGACCTACTTGTCCAGAGCCAGCTTCATGAGGAGGGTAGACGATGCCATGGGCATCATCTATACCCATGGCATCGCCGGCTTTTTTGGGGGGATCCTGCTTGGCGTGTTCGCCGACCCGTCGGTGGTCGTGTACCACTACGTCGCCGGTGTAAAAGGCCCTGTCGCCGTTACTGGCGCACTTTATGGGCACCCTAAACAGGTCCTGATCCAGTTCCTCGCCGCGGTCACCATCATCCTTTGGGATGCCACCGTGACCTTCCTCATCTTATTGGTGATCAAATTAGTGATGCCCACCCACAAGTTGAAGTACGACGACGACATCCTCGAGATTGGGGATCTGGCCGTCCACGACGAAGAGGGCTACCCCGAGCCCGAAGGTGCCACCCGGGTCTTGCCAGGATATGGTGAAGCCATGCCTGTGCCGGCGGGAACGGTGTCATCTACCGGGGCGGTCGCTGGGGCTGGAGGTGGTGGTTGATGATCCTGGTCACCGCAGTGATCAAGCCGTTCGCGCTCGATGCCGTCCGGGAAGCGCTCTCTTACGTGGGGATCGCAGGGATGACGGTGTCAGAAGTGAAGGGTTTCGGTCGGCAAAGAGGCCACACCGAGATCTACCGGGGGGCCGAGTACAAAGTGGAGTACGTGCCGAAGGTGAAGATCGAGGTGTTGACCGGGGCAGAGATGGCTGACGATGTCGTCGAGGCCATTGCCAAGGCCGCCCGCACCGGGAAGATCGGTGACGGCAAGATCTGGGTCACGAATGTGGACAGCGTGACCCGGATCCGCACGGGCGAGACCGGGCCCGGGGCGATCTAGGATCTGGCTCTCTATATGGCACGCGGCAAGTATGAAACAAAGAAGCTGGGAACCAGCAACCCCTCTGCTGAAGTAAGCAGAGGGGTGGGTTCCCCTACCGTAGTGGGCAGTTCAGCTGTGCGAGCGATGCCCGCTGCACGCTCGTCCCGAAGTGCCGGCCCGGCGGAGGTGCCGGTGCTCGGGATCGTGGTCATGTCCTCGTGGGGGTGGCGCATCCTGGCCGTTTTCGCAATGGTGGCGTTGGGCCTCTGTGTGACTTTTTTCCTCGACGGGCACACCGTTTTCGGAGCCTTTTGGGTGGTGATTGCGGCCGCGTGGGGCGGCTTTTCGTACCGGTTGCGGAAGCTCCACCTGGCCTGGGACGCCTAGCACCTCGCCAGGGCTAAGTGCGCCAGGTGCCCTGGCAGCAGCCCGGTCAGATCCGCACAGCTCCCGACCCTGGCCCGCTGGCTCAACCTGCCGGCGGGCCGGACGACGGCCCTCCGGCCGCCGGGCCTGACGCCCGCTCCGCCCCCGAGACAATGACCGGCGAAGCGGTGGGCACGAGCTCCTCCCAGGTATTGCCGGGCGTCAGCGTGATCTTGGTACCGTCCGCTTCTGTAAAAACCGCCGCCTGCTGGAGAGAGGGCCGGCGCCACGTCCCGCTCAGCTCCACCCCGTTGCGGAACACCCAGGCCGGCCCAGTGCCCGTCAGCTGCAGCTCGTTTTCGTGGGCACCCGTGTTGTCCTCGACGTAAGGCGTCGGGTACTCGACGACGTGCATGATGACCACGTTGGCCGCCGAGATCACCACGTTGTCGCCCTGGACGGCCGGCCCGGTGTCGGAGTATGAACGCACCCAGCGCCCGGACTGGGCATCCCAGGCCCAAGTAGTGACGTCGAGCGGGAAGTTGATGTGGACGGCTATCGCGGGCTTGCCGCCCGCCGGGAGCGGACCGTAGGTGAAGTAGGGCGGGGGCACGTTTTTCACCGGGTACCCGAGCGCCTTGGCGGCCGAATAAAGAGCGGAAGTCGACGTCTGCAGGTTGTGCGGCGCCAACCTGGCGTAGTCGACGTAATACGCGCCCCGGCCTTGTCCGCGCCGACGTCCTCGAGCAGCGAGGTGGACGAGTCGATCTCGTCGACCACGGGCTGGATGGCACCCGAATAGGCGAAGAGGATCTTGCCGAGGGGCTCCAGGATGTCCGCGTCGACGAAGCGGGCGGAGCGTACGGGCTCTATGCGTGGCGCCGTCTGGCATTGGTAGACGGCGATAAACCTGGTGATGCCGCCTTCCACCGGCTCTTCAAAAACGATGTCCGCCATGTCCAGGCCGTACTGGGGGCGGGCCTGGGGAAGGTTCTCGACCTTGACCGCCAACGCCGCCCGTTGCGGGACCTTGCCGTTGGGCGCCGGCGCGCCGGTCAGCGGGCAAACAGGGACGGGGCGGGCGGTAGTAGTGGTGGGCGCCACCGTGGTCGTGGTCGTCGAGGGCGGAAGGGCGTCTGGTTTCGCATGGCCGCATCCGCTCATCCCGGCCAGGGCGGCCGTCGCCACCAGGACCGCAGTCACCCGGCGAGCGCCAGGCCGCACTCTCATTTCTGGGAGCCGCGCGGCGCTCTCATCTCAGGACGACGATAGTTGCTAGGCCATCCGGTCAAGCTTCATCCCCGCCGGTGGCCGGCATGCGGGGCCGGTCCACGGGGCAGTCACATGGGGCCGGCGTATGGGGCCGGCATGCGGGGCGGCACATGGGGCCGGCATGCGGGGCGGTCACATGGGGCCGGCATGCGGGGCCGGCCCACGGGGCCAGTTCTGTGCGCGCCAGAGTGCGCACAAGCGACTCCAGCGCGCAAAGGTCGGGCCGAAGAGGGCTGCCGGCCCAGAAAACGGCCGATGCGACCGGCTGGCTCAGCTCACCTCAGCACGACCGGACCAGCTCGACTGGACCAGATCCGCTGGGTCAGGCTCGCTGGGTCAGGCCCGCTGGCCCTGCCGACGGACAGCTTCGGCCGCCGCAGCGATCGCTTCAGGGTCCCCCAACCAGCGGCCACCCGCTTGGAGGGGCACCAGCCCCTTGTCCAGCTCGTACACAATGGGGACGCCGGTCGGGATCTCGAGCTTGGCGATGTCTTCGCCGTCCATCTGGTCGAGGTGCTTTATGAGCGCCCTCAGGCTGTTGCCATGCGCGGCCACCAGTACCACCTTGCCCGCCACCAGCTGCGGGGCGATGGCGTCGTACCAGTAGGGGACCATGCGGACCACCACGTCGGCCAGGCATTCGGTGACCGGGACCACGCCCGGGACGTACCGAGGATCCAGGGAGACGTCGTACGGCCCGCCCGCCTCCATCGGCGGAGGGGGCACGTCGTAGCTGCGCCGCCACAGCCGGAACTGCTCGTCGCCATATCGGTCACGGGTCTCGGCCTTGTCGAGGCCGGTCAGGCCCCCATAGTGGCGCTCGTTGAGGCGCCAATGGCGCTGGACCGGGGCCCAGAGCCGCCCGGTTTCCTCCTGGAGGATGTTGAGCGTGCGGATAGCCCGGGTGAGGACGGAGGTGAAGGCGACGTCGGGCAACAGACCCTCAGCGGCCAGCAATTGCCCGGCCTGGCGGGCCTCCTCCTCGCCCGCCGGGGAAAGGTCGACGTCCCACCAGCCTGTGAAGCGGTTTTCGAGGTTCCAGGCACTCTGTCCGTGCCGTACGAGTACAAGCGTTGACATGGGACGAGCCTACCTTGACGGCTACAAGCTCCCTGGTCGCTAAACTATCCGAGTAACTTTCTTGACAGCAAGGCACTCAACTTTGCTATACTTGTAGTCAGCGGAAGCGGGGATACCGCTCCTAAGATGTAAGACCAAACCACTTGGGCCGGGCAGCGGTTTGCCCGGCCTACTTCAAGGAGGCTGTTCATGGCAAAGGCTGTCGGTATCGACCTCGGTACGACCAACTCGGTAGTAGCCGTACTGGAAGGCGGTGAGCCAGCTGTCATCGCCAACGCCGAAGGGTCCCGAACGACACCCTCGGTCGTGGGCTTTTCTAAGTCGGGCGAGGTGCTGGTCGGCGAGGTCGCCAAGCGCCAGGCCATCACCAACCCTGAGCGCACCATCCGTTCAGTGAAGCGCCATATGGGCGACAATTCGTGGCGGATCAACATAGACGGCAAGGCGTACTCGGCCCAAGAGATCTCGGCCCGGATCCTGCAGAAGCTGAAGCGGGACGCGGAGGGCTACCTCGGCACCAGCGTGACCCAGGCGGTTATCACCGTCCCGGCTTATTTCGACGACGCTCAGCGGACGGCGACCAAGGAGGCTGGCCAGATCGCCGGCCTCGAGGTGCTGCGCATCATCAACGAGCCGACGGCGGCCGCGTTGGCTTACGGGCTGGACAAGGAAGAGGAGCAGACGATCCTCGTCTTCGACCTCGGCGGCGGGACCTTTGACGTCTCCGTGCTGGAGATCAGCGAGGGCATCTTCCAGGTGAAGTCGACCAGTGGCAACACCCACCTCGGTGGGGACGACTGGGACCAGCGGGTCATCGACTGGCTGGTCAAGACGTTCAAGGACACCGAGGGCGTCGACCTTTCGAACGACAAGATGGCCCTGCAGAGGCTGAAGGAAGCGGCGGAGAAGGCCAAGATCGAGCTTTCCGCCGTGCAGGAAACGAACATCAACCTGCCCTTCATCACGGCCACGAGCGAGGGCCCCAAGCACCTTGACGTCAAGTTGACGAGGGCCAAGTTCCAGGAAATGACGGCGGACCTCGTGGAAGCCTGCCGTGGGCCCTTCGACCAGGCCATCAAAGACGGCGGCCTCAGCAAGGACAAGCTCGACCACGTCGTGCTGGTCGGCGGGGCTACCCGGATGCCGGCCATCCAGGATCTAGTGCGGACCATCACGGGCAAAGACCCCCACAAGGGCGTCAACCCCGACGAGGTGGTGGCGGTTGGTGCCGCCATCCAGGCCGGCGTGCTGAAGGGCGAGGTGAAGGACATCCTGCTGCTCGACGTCACCCCGTTGTCACTCGGTATCGAGACCAAGGGCGGCGTGATGACGAAGTTGATCGAGCGCAATACCACCATCCCGACCAAGAAGAGCGAGGTTTTCACCACGGCCGAGGACATGCAGCCTTCGGTCCAGGTCCACGTGCTCCAGGGTGAGCGCGAGATGGCCATGTACAACAAGACGCTCGGCAAGTTCGAGCTGGTCGACCTGCCGCCCGCCCCGAGAGGGGTACCTCAGATCGAGGTCACCTTTGACATCGACGCCAACGGCATCGTGCATGTGTCGGCTCGCGACCGGGCCACCGGCAAAGAGCAGTCCATGACCATCACCGGCCAGTCCGCCCTCAACAAGGACGAGATCGACCGGATGGTGCACGACGCCGAGGCCCACGCGGAGGACGACCGTCGCCGCAAGGAGGAGGCGGAGGTCCGCAACAACGCGGACTCGCTCGTCTATCAGACGGAGAAGATGCTGCGTGACCAGGCCAACCAGTTCAGCGGGGCCGAGAAGGAGCGCGTCGATTCCGACCTCGCCGCGCTGAAGGAGACCATCACGGGTAGCGACCTCGACGCCATCAAGAGCGCCACCGAGCGACTGGCCGTCGGTGTCCAGGAGCTGGGCAAGAAGCTGTACGAGGCCGCGTCCTCGAACACATCGGCAGGTGGGCCGGCCAGCGGTGACGGTGGCTTCGGCAATGCCGCCGATGGCAGCGGCGCCAGCGACGACGAAGTCGTCGACGCCGAAATCGTGGACGAGGGTGGTCAGGCCTAATGAGCCACGAGCCAGGGGGCGTGCGCCCAGAGCCGACGACCGGGCCAGAGCCTAGCGAGGCCAACTGGCCCGGGCCGTCGGGGCTCGGAGGCCCCGGCAGTGAGGAGCTGCCGGTGCCCAGGGGCTCGGACGCGCAGGAGCCGCCGGCCGGCCGCGGGACCGGCGGGCCGAGCGAGGGGCCCGAGCCCGGCGAGGCGACAGGAGAGCCCCGGGCCGGGCAATGGCCTAACCAGAGAAGTGAAACGGAGCGCACCATAAGAGCGGAACAGGCAATAGACGAGACGATCAGGAAGGAGCGAGCCGGCAACGGCGACATGGACGCCGCCGCGGAAGCAGCACGACAGCGCGATGAGTACCTCGACTCGTTGCTGCACCTGCAAGCTGAGTTTGATAACTACCGCAAGCGCGTCCAACGCCAGCAGCGGGAGATAGTCGAGAACGCGGCCGCGACTTTGGTCAAGAAATTGTTGCCTGTCCTGGACACGGCCGACCTGGCTCTCGCCCACGGCGGCAGCGAGGACGTAAAGCAAGTGGCCGGCGCCCTTTTCGACATACTTTCGAAGGAGGGCCTCGAGCGCATCGACCCCGAGGGGCAGCCTTTTGACCCCGCCCATCACGACGCGGTGGCCCACGAGCCTGTCGAGGGGGAGGGAGCACCCGAAATGCCCGAGGTGAGCGAAGTAATGCGTGCCGGCTACCTCTGGAAAGGACAAGTCCTTCGGCCGGCGATGGTAAAGGTGAGAGGCTGATCCCGTGGCGGTGCAGCGCGAGTGGCTAGAAAAGGACTACTACAAGGTCCTCGGCGTGGCGAAAACGGCCACGGACAAGGAGATCGCGCGCGCCTACAGGAAGCTTGCGAAGCAGTACCACCCTGACGCCAACCCGGGTTCCGAGGAGCGCTTCAAGGAAATCTCGGCCGCGTACGACGTGCTGGGAGACCAGGCCAAGCGCAAGGAGTACGACGAGGTCCGCACTCTGTCGGAAAACGGCTACGCCGGCAACCCGTTCGCGGGTGGGGGCGCCCCGGGCGGCCAGACTGGTTTTAGCAATTTCCGGGTTGACGATCTTGGCGACTTGCTCGGCAACATTTTTGGTCGAGGCAATCGACGCAGTCGCCAGGCTCCGACTACGAGCGTGGCAGAACGCGGCGTTGACCTCGAGACCGAGCTCCACCTTTCGTTTGCGGATGCTGTGAAAGGTGTAACGACGACGGTCAACGTGACGTCTGACGTGGCCTGTTCGACTTGTGGTGGCAGCGGGGCCGCACCGGGGACCGCCCCCAAGGTGTGCCCCGTGTGCAACGGCCAGGGAGTCATAAACGAAAACCAGGGAATGTTCTCTTTCAGCCACCCCTGCGTCGCCTGCAGCGGCACCGGCATGCAAGTCGAAGTCCCGTGCCCGACCTGTAACGGGCGGGGCACGGAGCGCCGCGCCCGGCAGGTAAAGGTCCGTATCCCGGCTGGCGTCGAGGACGGGCAGCGGATACGGGTGCCGAAAAGGGGTGGGGCGGGCCGCCACGGTGGCCCCGCTGGGGACCTGTACGTAATAGTGCACATCGCACCGCACCCGACATTCGGCCGGAGGGGCAAGGATTTAACGGTAAAGGTGCCGGTGACGTTCTCTGAGGCCACGCTCGGCACCACTGTCTCGGTCCCCACTCTCGACGGCAAACCGGTCTCGGTCAAGGTGCCGGCCGGGACCCGGTCCGGGCGCATTTTTAGGGTGTCAGGCCAAGGCGTTCAGGCCGCAGGCAAAAAAGGGGACTTGCTGGTGACGTTCGAAGTGGACGTGCCGGCCAAGCTGTCTGGCGATGAGCGCCGCGCCGTCGAGGCGCTGGCCAAAGCTTCTGGCGATGCCGGGAGCAAATTACGGGAAAAATTAGGAGCTGAGACCGGATGAGGGCGAGGGAAGAATTCGGCGCCACGCCGGCCCCTCAACGCCGGCCGCGTCAGGCAACTCAAAGAGATCAGAGCATGGCCGTGTACGTCATCTCGGTCGCGGCCGAACTGGCCGGCGTGCACCCGCAGACTCTGCGCATTTACGAGCGCAAGGGGTTGCTCGGCCCGGCCCGGACCTTGGGCGGCAGCAGACGCTATAGCGACAAGGACATAGAGCTACTGCGCCGTATCCAGGAACTGACATCTGTCGGGCTCAACCTCGAAGGGGTGAAGCGGGTTATCGAACTCGAAAACGAGGTGGCCCGATTAGAGCAAGAGCTCGTGTCCGCTCGGAGCGAGATCCGCGAGGCGGTGGCCAAAGTGCACCGCCACTACAGGCGCGATCTCGTGCCGATCGACGCCAACCCCGTTAGGTGGGTCCCGAACCGCTGACCAGAAGCGGTCCCGGGAAATTGAAAGTACGGCCGCGCGCTTGGTGTGGGCGGCAATAGACAGGAGACAAGACATTGGCGATCGACCCAAATCGCTGGACCCAAAAAACTCAGGAAGCGTACAGCTCCGCTGTTACGCTCGCCCGCGGGCGCAATAACCCCGAGGTAACACCGGACCACCTCTTGCTGGCCCTGCTCGGCCAGGACGGGACGGCCGTGCTGCCGGTGCTGACACGCGTGGGCGTCGCAGTCCTGCCTCTGCGCAATCGTCTCGAAGAGTCGCTGTCGAAGCTCCCGCATAGTTATGGGGGCGAGGGCCCGGCTCTGTCACGCGAATCGCAGGCCGTCCTCGAGCAGGCCGGCCGGGAACGCGATGCCCTCGGTGACGAGTACCTCTCCGTCGAGCACATCCTGCTGGCGATGGCGAAACGGGTGGGCGTCGCTCACGATGACCTGCTCAACGCCCTGAAGGAGGTGCGCGGCAGTCACCGGGTCACGACCCAAAACCCGGAGGAAAGCTACCAGGCGCTCGAAAAGTACGGCCGCGACCTCACCGAGGAGGCCCGGCGAGGCAAGCTCGACCCGGTCATCGGCCGGGACGAGGAAATCCGGCGCGTCGTCCAGGTCTTGTCCCGGCGGACCAAGAACAACCCTGTCCTCATTGGGGAACCCGGGGTCGGCAAGACGGCAATTGTGGAGGGCCTGGCCCGCCGCATCGTAGAGGGAGACGTGCCCGAAAGCCTGCGCGGCAAGCGCCTCCTCTCCCTCGACCTCGGCTCGATGGTGGCCGGGGCGAAATACCGGGGGGAGTTCGAAGAGCGGCTGAAGGCCGTGCTGAAAGAGATTGCCGACTCGGGTGGTGAAGTCATCACCTTTATCGACGAGCTGCACACGATCGTGGGGGCCGGCGCGGCGGAAGGTGCCATGGACGCCGGCAACATGATCAAGCCCATGCTGGCTCGAGGCGAGTTGCGGATGATCGGCGCGACGACCCTGGACGAGTACCGCAAGCACATCGAAAAAGATGCTGCCCTGGAGCGGCGTTTCCAGCCTGTGTATGTCGGCCAGCCGTCGGTCGAGGACACTATCGCCATATTGCGCGGCCTGAAAGAGCGCTATGAGGTCCACCACGGGGTGCGGATAATGGACTCCGCCCTCGTAGCCGCGGCGGTGCTCTCGGACCGCTACATTTCGGGCCGGTTCCTCCCGGACAAGGCGATCGACCTCGTGGACGAGGCGGCCAGCCGGCTCCGCATCGAGATCGACTCGCTGCCGACGGAGATCGACGTGGTCGAACGGCGGATCCGCCAGTTGGAGATCGAGCGCGTCGCCTTGGCCAAAGAGACCGACGAAGCGTCCAAGGAGCGCCTGGCCAAGCTGGACGAGGAACTGGCCAACCTGCGGGAGACGTCCAACGGCATGAAGGCTCACTGGCAAGGCGAAAAAGACGCCATAACCGCCATAAGCAGCCTGAAGGAGGAGATGGAGGCGCTGCGGGGGGAAGCCGAGCGGTTACGAGCGGAGCGGAGAACTGGCCAAAGCGTCAGAGGTCCGCTACGGCAAGATACCTGACCTTTCTCGCCATGTCGATGACGCCACCAAGCACCTCGAGGAGCTCCAGTCCGGCAACAAGATGCTGAAGCAGGAAGTCGACGAGGAAGACGTGGCCGAGGTGGTGGCCAAATGGACAGGCGTCCCGGTGAGCCGCCTGCTCGAAGGCGAGGTGGCCAAGCTGGTGCGGATGGAGGATGTCCTCCACGAGCGGGTCGTCGGCCAGGACGAGGCCGTGAGGGCAGTGGCAAACGCCATCCGCCGCTCCCGAAGCGGGCTTTCCGACCCGAACCGGCCCATCGGCAGCTTCCTTTTCCTGGGCCCGACGGGTGTGGGTAAGACCGAGTTGGCTCGGTCGGTGGCGGACTTCTTTTCGACGACGAGAGGGCCATGGTCCGCATCGACATGTCCGAGTACATGGAGAAGCATTCGGTAGCCCGCCTGGTGGGCGCCCCTCCCGGTTATGTGGGCTACGAAGAGGGTGGCCAGCTGACCGAGGCCGTCCGGCGCCGCCCGTACTCGGTCGTACTGCTCGACGAGATCGAAAAGGCTCATCCCGACGTGTTCAATATCCTCCTCCAGGTCCTTGACGATGGCCGCCTGACCGACGGCCAGGGCCGGACGGTCAATTTCACCAATACCGTGCTCATAATGACGTCGAATTACCAGGGCGACATCCGGGACGCGTTCAAGCCGGAGTTCTTGAACCGCATCGACGAGATCGTCTATTTCCGGGAGCTGACCGAAGCCGACATCGCCCAGATCGTGGACATCCAGCTACGCGACCTGGACAAGCGATTGGCCGCCCGGCGCCTCAGCCTCGTCGTCACCGACGCGGCCAAGGCCTGGCTGGCCCGGCCGCGGCTATGACCCGGTCTACGGTGCTCGCCCGCTCAAGCGCCTTATCCAGCGCACGATCGGGGACAACTGGCCCTGGCCCTCCTGGAAGGCAAGTACACCGAGGGCGACACAGTCACGGTGGACGTGTCGGCCGGGGCCGACGACTCCGGCGGCGAGCTCGTCCTCCGCTAGCGCTCGATGAGGCGTTCCAGTGGGCGGTGGCTGCGAAGAGGTGCCCGCCTGAAAGACGGTCACCCTTTTGCAGCCACCAGCCCACTCCAAGCACTTCAAGCTTTGGTGGCTGAACGGGTTCGCCTCGTTCGACTGAGCCGTCGCACCCGGAGGTATGCTCGTGCGTTGCCGCCACTTCTTAGAAGGAGCGCACGCGTGCCGGCGACTGTGATAGTAGGCACCCAATGGGGTGACGAAGGCAAAGCGAAACTGACCGACCTGCTCGCCAAAGAGATGCAGGTCGTTGTGCGCTACCAGGGCGGGCACAACGCCGGCCACACCGTCGTCGTCGATGGGGAGAGCTTCGCCCTCCAGCTGCTGCCGAGCGGGGTCCTGTACCCCTACATGACCCCTGTCATCGGCAATGGCGTCGTGGTCGAGCCGAAGTTCCTGATCGACGAAATGGACGCGCTCGAGCGACGCGGCGTCGACTGTTCGCGCCTTGTCATATCGGGCAGCGCCCATCTTGTGATGCCCTACCACCAGGAGATGGATGCTCTTATCGAGCGTTACCTCGGCAAGAACCGGCTGGGCACGACCAAACGCGGGATCGGCCCGGCCTATTCGGACAAGGCCGCCCGATTGGTCTGCGGGTACAGGACCTGCTCGACCCGAAGATTTTCCGCCAGAAACTGGACGTTGTCCTGAAGGAGAAAAACCTCATCCTGGCCAAGATGTACAACCGGCTGGCCCTTTCGTCGGACGAGATCGCCGGTCCTACCTGGATGAGTACGCGCCCCGGCTGGCCCCGCATATCGGTGACGCTGTGGGGCTTGTCCACGACGACACTGGCGGCGGGAGGCGGCGTGCTCCTCGAGGGGGCGCAGGCCACGTTCCTCGACCTCGACCACGGCACTTACCCTTTCGTGACCTCCTCCAATCCCGTGGCCGGGGGAGCGTGCATAGGCGCCGGCATCGGGCCCCGCTATATCGACCGGGTCATCGGGGTCGCCAAGGCCTACGTGACCAGAGTGGGCGCCGGCCCCTTCCCTACAGAGGTGTTTGGCGAGGTGGGCTGACACCATTGGTCGAGAGGGGCCACGAGTTCGGGACGAACACGGGACGTAGGCGCCGGCCAGGTTGGTTCGACGCGGTGATGATGCGCCACGCTGTCCGGCTCAATTCACTCGACGAACTGGCCATCACCAAGCTCGACGTGCTCGACTCGTTCGAGATCCGTCAAGGTATGCGTCGCCTACGAGGCAGATGGCAAGCGTTACGAGAAGCCTGCCCTGGCACCAATCGGTGCTCCATGACGTGACACCGGTCTACGAGGAGCTGCCCGGGTGGAAGACCGAGACGACCGGTATTGCCGGGCAGGACGAACTGCCCCGGGCCGCGAGTAACTACATCGATTTCCTGGCCGCCCAAGTCCGGCGTACCCGTCACCTTCGTGGGGGTCGGCCCGGGACGCGAACAGGTCGTGCAGGCTGGGCGGACGGTGAAGGTTTGCGTCGTCGGCAGCGGCGGGCGCGAGCACGCCCTCGCCGAGGCGCTCTCGGTACCAAACGAGTGTGGTCGTCGTTCCGGGCAACCCGGGCATGGTGGGATTCGAGTGCATTTCTGCCCCTCCTGATCGGCTCGAGGCGGACCTCTGGGTCATCGGGCCGGAGGCGCCGCTCGTAGACGGGTTGGCCGACCGCATCCGGGGCCGCGGTGGGCTCTGTCTTCGGCCCCGGGGCTGACGGCGCACGCTCGAGGGCTCGAAAGCGTGGGCGAAAGAACTGCTGATCTCGGCGAGGGTCCCGACCGCGGGCTACCAGGTCTACGACGAAGCCGGCGCCGGCCCTCCAGTATCTCCGGGCCACACCGGCCCCTGGGCCATAAAAACCGATGGGCTGGCGGCGGGAAAGGCGTCCTGGTCACCGGTTCGACCTGCAGGAGGCCGCAACGGGACGTGCGAGCCAAATCTGGCCGGCAAGGCCTTCGGTGACGCCGGCCGGACCATCCTGATAGAAGAAGCGCTTTCCGGCCAGGAACTGTCGGTCATCGCGGTCTGCGACGGGCGCCGAGCCTACCCACTGGCGGCGGCCCAGGACTACAAACGGCTGGGCGATGGCGGCACCGGGCCCAATACGGGCGGGCATGGGCGCCTATTCACCAGTACCTTTTGCTGGCGACGACATTGTGATCGGCGACGTAATGGAGCGGGCAATATTGCCGACGTTGCACGCCCTTTACAGGCGTGGCATCAACTACCGGGGCGCTCTTTATGCGGGCATCATGCTGACCGAAGAAGGCCCGAAAGTGCTCGAGTTCAACGTTCGCTTCGGCGACCCCGAGGCGCAGGTACTGCTGCCCTCGCTGGAGCGGCGACGTTACCGCCACGCTCGTGGCGGCGGCTTCGGGGACGCTTTCTGACCACGACGCTCCCGCTTTCTCCGAACGAGGCGGCCGTTTGTGTGGTGCTGGCCTCCCCTGGCTACCCCGAGAGGCCGAAGACCGGTGAGCATATCGAGGGCCTGGACGACGCCCGGGCTGTGGCCGGGGCGAGGGTCTACGCGGCCGGGGTCGTCTCGAACCGGAGCCCGGCGGCGACGGCCCTCTGGTTACCGGCGGGGGCCGGGTGCTCGACGTGGTCGGGCTCGGCGTCCCGACCTGGCCGAGCGCGCGCCGAGTTGCTTACCAGGCGGCCGAGCATGGTTTCTTGGCCAGGCATGGTTTCGCCGTTCTGATATCGCCGAGATTGCCGGGGGCCTCTCGTGAAGGTCGCCGTGCTCATGGGTTCAGCCAGCGACAAGGCCAAGATGGCACCCGCGTGGAGATGCTCGAGCAGCTGGGGGTCGAAGCGGTCGAAGAAGTCATGTCCGCTCACCGCACGCCCGATGTCGTAGCCGGGTTCGCCTCCGAGGCCAGGCAGATGGGCTTCGGTGTGATCATCTGCGGGGCCGGGATGGCCGCCCACCTGGCCGGGGCGGTCGCGGCCCGGACGACGCTGCCCGTCATTGGGGTCCCGCTGTCGGGGAGCGCCCTTTCGGGCGTAGACGCCCTTTACGCCACCGTCCAGATGCCGAGGGGCTTCCCCGTCGCTACCGTGGCGATCGATGGAGCGGCCAACGCGGCCCTACTTGCCGCTGAAATCCTCGCTCTCCAGGACGAGGGCGTGGCCAAGCGGCTCAACGCCTACCGGGCGGGCTTCGCCCGGCGCTAGCTGCTGTCCGTAACCGCGGCCAGAAGTCCGGCTCGTCTGCATACCCGTTCGGCCTGGACTGCGACCGGGCCGGTGCCCTTGGTCTCTGAGGCGCACCAGGTGCGGGCCTCCTGCCCGCAGAAGCGGACGGTGCCGCCGCCGGTGGAACTGGCAATGACGGCGCTCACACATGGTCCTTTCGGGCTCTTGGCCCCGGCCAACCCGGTCAGTGCCCAGATACCGAGGCCTGCGGCAGTCACGAGCACCACGATGCCGAGTATGAGCGTGCCGCGCCGCTCGGTGCGGGTGAGGGGCTGGCCCTGTTGCTGGCGGTAGTTGGGCGGCATCCCCAGTTGAGCTTACCGAGCGTCCAGTAGAGCCAGGGACCGGGCGCGCCAGCACCAGTGGCCCGGCGGCCGGCGACCCGGTACGGTGTGGCTGATGAAGCACCTCTATTCGGGCAAAGTCAGGGACATCTACGAGCTCGACGGCGAGCAGCTCTTGTTCGTGACCAGTGACCGCATATCCGCCTTCGACGTCGTGATGGCCGAGCCCATCCCCGGCAAAGGGAGGGTGCTGACCGCCCTGACCGCCTTTTGGGCCGGGCAACTAACCGGCGTCGCCCCGACCCACCTGGTCGCCTTAGGCGTGCCCGCTGGCGTCGACGTGAAAGCGGCCGGGGTGAGCCCTGGTTTCGCTGAGGGGAGGACGATGGTGGTGCGCCGGGCTGAGATGCTCCCGATCGAGTGCATCGTGCGCGGCTACCTGTCGGGTTCGGCGTGGGCCGAGTACCGGCGGACGGGGACCATGCATGGCCAGCCCCTGCCGACGGGCATGTCGCAGTCGGAGAAACTACCAGAACCCGTTTTTACCCCATCGACAAAAGCAGCCGTCGGCCACGACGAGAACATTTCCTTCGAAGACGCGGCCCACCTGATAGGCGACAAAATGGCCGCCGCCGCCCGTGAGATATGCCTGGAGGCGTACCGATGGGGAGCCGAGCGGGCCGCCGACCGCGGGATAATAATCGCCGATACCAAGTTCGAGCTCGGCGTCATCGATGGCGAACTGGCCATTTGCGACGAGATATTGACTCCGGACTCATCACGGTTTTGGCCGGCGGACAAGTGGCAGCCGGGAGCGGTCCCTCCCTCCTTTGACAAACAACCTTTGCGGGACTGGCTGGAATCCACGGGGTGGGACAAGGCGCCGCCCCCTCCCCCATTACCTCCCGATGTCGTCGAGGCCACCCGCACGCGCTACGTCGAGGCTTACGAACTACTGAGCGGGCTCAACTTCTCGGACTGGCCCGGGACCGACGAGCCACCCGGCGCCTGATTATGGGCCATTTCGAGGCTTTGGTCGAGGTCCAGCTACGCGCCGGTATATCAGACCCTCAGGGAGCAACCATCGAAAGAGCATTGCCCGCGCTCGGTTTTACCGGGGTGAGCGGTGTCCGGGCCGGGAAGGCTTTTCGTCTTTCTGTCGAGGCCTCGGACGACCAGGAAGCCCGCCGGGTGGTGGAAGAACTGTCCGAGCGGTTGCTGGCTAACCCGGTCATCGAGGACGCGTCTGTCTCCATAATCGCCGCTCGATAGCTCGGGTGCGCCGGGGCTAGCGGAGCCGCTGGTATCGTGGCCCCATGGCCGTGCGCACCGGGGTGGTCGTCTTCCCGGGGACCAACTGCGAGCACGACGTGGTGGAGGCGCTCGAAGACGATCGGGGCCGAGGCGGAGCTCGTCTGGCATGGGTCGGCGACCCTGGACGGCCTGGACGCCGTTGTGCATCCCGGGAGGGTTCGCCCACGGGGACTATCTGCGGCCCGGAGCGATCGCCCGATTTTCACCCGTGATGACGGCGGTACGTGCAGTACGCGGCCGAAGGCGGTCCGGTGGTCGGTATTTGCAACGGTTTTCAGGTGCTTACTGAGGCGCACCTGCTCCCGGGGGCACTCCAGAAGAACAGAGGGCTCACGTTCCTTTGCCAGATGACCGAGCTCGAAGTGGCCAGCAACCGTTCGGCGCTGACCGCCGGGGTGGCGGTGGGGCGGCGCCTGGCGGTCCCGATCAACCATTTCGAGGGCAACTACACGGCCGACCCGGGCACGCTCCAAGCACTGGAGGACGAGGGCCGGGTCGTCCTGCGCTATGTGGCCAACCCCAACGGGTCCGCGCACGACATCGCCGGCGTATGCAATGAAGACGGCAACGTTGTAGGGCTCATGCCCCACCCCGAGCGAGCCAGTAGCGAGCTGCTGGGCTCGACCGACGGCCTGGTACTGCTGAGGGCTCTGTTGGCCTGGGCCGGGGCCCGGCTGGCCCCCGCCGGACGGAGCGTATAAAACGGCGTCTTTGCACCGCGAACTCGGCTTGACCGACGAAGAAGCGGAGTCGATCAGGCGCATCCTCGGTCGGGACGCCCAACCACCTCGAGCTGGCCATGTACGCCGTCATGTGGAGCGAGCACTGCTCGTACAAGTCGTCGCGGGTGCACCTGCGGCGGCTACCCACCGAAGGGCCGGCCGTGCTGGTGGGGCCGGGCGAGAACGCAGGGGTCATCGACGCCGGTGACGGGATCGCCGTGGCCATCCGCATCGAAAGCCACAACCACCCGTCTGCCATCGAGCCGTACCAAGGAGCGGCAACGGGCGTCGGTGGCATCATCCGCGACATTTTCACCATGGGCGCACGGCCAATAGCGCTGATGGACCCGCTCCGTTTTGGCCCGCCCACCGATGCTCGCAACCGCTGGGTGGCCACCGGGGTGGTGAGCGGTATTTCTGGTTACGGCAACGCCGTGGGCGTCCCGACTGTCGGCGGGGAGCTCGAATTTGCCAATTGCTATGCGGGAAACCCGCTCGTCAACGTTTTGTGTTGCGGTTTGTTGCCGAAGGACCGCCTTGTGTTCGGCCGGGCCGCGGGCGAGGGGAACCTCGCCGTCCTGTTGGGCTCTACTACCGGGCGAGACGGCATCGGCGGGGTGAGCGTGCTGGCTTCTGCCGCCTTCGGCGATGACGCCGACGTGGAGGCGGCCAAACGTCCCAACGTCCAGGTGGGCGACCCCTTCGAGGAAAAGCGGCTTATCGAGGCCACACTGCAACTTCTCGACGAGCACCTTGTGCTCGGGATCCAGGACCTGGGCGGCGCCGGCCTCACGTGCGCCACCAGCGAGACGGCGTCGAGAGGCGGGGTCGGCATGGACGTGAACGTCGACGCGGTGCCCCTTCGCGAGCCTGGCCTGGCGCCTTTTGAGGTCATGACCAGCGAGAGCCAGGAGCGTATGCTCGCCATCGTTACCCCGGAGGCCCTCCGCCCCGTGCCAGGACGTCTGCCGGCGCTGGGAAGTGCGAGCAACGGTGGTAGGAAAGGTGACCGCCACCGGGCGGTTGCGGGTACTGAAGGGCTGGGACGGTGAGGTGCTGGCGGACGTCCCCGCGGCCAGCCTCCATGAGGCCGCGGCCGGGGCGCCCCTCTACCACCGTCCCATGCAGCCGCCAGTGCAGCGGCCGGCGCCACGCTCCGATGCTGGAGACGGTTTTCCGCCCCCGACACCGCAGCAGCTCACTCGCGACCTCCTGTCGCTGCTTACGGACCCTGCATGGGCTTTTGGCCAGTACGACCACCAGTTGTTCCGTAATACGGTGGTGGCGCCTGGAGCCGACGCCGCTCTGCTGAGGCTCTCGGCCCCCGGCGTGCGGCCCCCCGCCGGATCTCGGCCCCGAGGTATCGCGCTGTCGACGGACGGCAACCCGCGCTGGTGTGCGCTCGGCCCTCGGGCCGGAGCTCGCCTCGTGGTGGCGGAATCAGCCCTCAACGTCGCTTGCGTAGGGGCTAAACCGGTGGCCCTGGTTAATTGCCTGAACTTCGGGAACCCCGAGCACCCCGAAGTCATGTGGCAGTTTTCCGAGACCATCGACGGGATGGGCGAGGCTTGCTTGGCGCTCGGCATCCCGGTCGTGGGCGGGAACGTCAGCTTTTACAACGAAAGCCGGGGCGGCGACATTGACCCGACCCCGGTGGTGGGCACGCTGGGGCTGGTCGACCGGCTGCGCCCGGGCACCCCTACCCCCGCCTTGGTCGAAGGCAGCGCGGTACTGCTGCTCGGCCCTTCGGGCCCGGGTTCGACGTCGCTGGCCGGCTCCCGGTGGGCCTCACAATGTCGCCCCGGGGACGGCGCCAGCGGCGCCCTGGCCGACCTCGATCTGGAATTGCACCGGCGCCTTGTGGAATTGGTGGCAGAGCTCGTAAACGAGCGCCTGGTCGACGGCATTCACGACGCCTCTGACGGTGGCGTCGGCCTGGCGCTGGCCGAGATGGCGGTAAAAAGTGGGACCGGGTGCCGGGTGAACGGGCTCGCTGATTATCGCGAGCTGTTCGGCGAGGGCCCGTCCAGGGTGCTTATAAGCGTGGCGCCGGACAATGTAGAGGCGGTAACCGCGAGGGCCAGGGAAGCCGGGATCCCGATAAGAGAGATTGGTATTGGCGGGGGCGGCCGCCTGGTTATAGAGGGGCTGGTCGACGTGGCTGTGGCCGAGGCTGAGGCGGCGTGGAAAGGAGCCTTGCCCGCCGTTTTCTCTGCCCTTTCTGCCGCGGACGACGCCTGACACTTAGCGGCCGAGCAGAGAACGCCAGCTGGCCCGCCTCGTCAATGCCCGTTGATCGAGCTCCGTCTGCAAGTCGTCGCTTATGCGGAGCCCAGAGACGGCAATAGCGTCAGCTATGGCGGCCGTCTCGGCAGTTACACCTGTGGCACGGGCGGCCGAAAGGACAGCCTGGTACTTCTGGACGACTCTGGACGCACTGGCTCCGGCTGCTTTCTCAGCGGTGACGTCCTCGGCCCATCCGTCAACCTCATCGGCCAACGTTTGGAGCAGGTCAGCCACCGGCTCGGCCAATCCCGCCCCCAGTTCTGACCCGCGTGCGCCGTCGGCCATCACCCTGGAGATGCTTCGCGCCGACCGTTGGACTTGGTCGAGGGTTTTGACTGCGGCCAACAGCTTCTCAGCAGCGGCCCGGTCCCGGTACCCGGTCGGGCTCCAGCGGGTCGCAGTCAGCGTGCGTTCGGCGACTAGGGCCGCGTTCTCGGCATCATCGTCCAGTCGGCGCGCTCTCGCCAGCAGAGCCTCGAAGTCCGTCTGCGCCGCCAGGGCACTGTCCGCCAGGTCTCTCAAAACGGTGGTCGTATCCTTGGCCAGGTCCCTTACGCCCGCTTGCGCCGCGGCCAGGTTCGTCCTGGGGACGACGACGAGGCTCACCAATATGCCCACGCCGGCTCCGACGAACGTGTCTACCACCCGGTCCACCGCGTACCCTGTCGTCGAGGCTCCAAGCACCAAGACGAGCAGAGCACTTACTGGAACTTGCACCGCTCCCTGCTGGCCCAACCGGAGGACCTGGCCGGCCACCCAGGATACGAATACGACCAGCGCCACCGACCACACGTGGATCCCGAGCAGCTTGGCCAGCGCGTAAGCCAGCAGCACCCCGACGACTACCCCTAGCGCTCGCTGAAGACCCCGCGACACAGAATCCCAGACCGTGACCTGGACTGTGAGCACGGCAGCCAAGGGGGCAAACACCGGGAGGTTGTTCCCGATGACGTCGGCGGCGATGAACCAGGCCAGCCCGGCGGCGACGCCTGCCTTCGTGGCCTGCAAGACGACCGGCGCCGACCCCTTGAGCAGTGCCTCGAGCCGGGTGAGCACCAGAGCGTGGCTTCAGTGCGGGCACCCCGGGCTACGCCGGGAGCCTGTCCTTGAGCGCGACGAGAGCACTGTCGGGCACGTGCAGGTCCCCACGCCCGGTACCGACCGAAAGGTCTGGCTTGTAGGTGCCGTGGTGGTCCGAACCGCCGGTGATGGCCAGGCCGGCCCGCGCCGCCATCACGGCGAGCGAGGCACGCTCTTCCTGGCTGTAGCGCCCGTAGATGGATTCGAGGCCGACCAGCCCCGCCTCGGCCAGCTCCCCGATCGCCCCCTCGAGCTGGCTCGGGCGACAGGGCCATGGACAGCGGGTGGGCCAGCACAGGGAGGGCGCCGGACTGGAGGGCCAGGGCGATAGCCGGCAGCGGGGCCAGCCGTTCTTTTTCTACGTAGGCCGGGCGGCCTTTGGCCAGCCAGCGGTCGAAGGCATCCTGAACCGAAGTGGCCACGCCCTTCCGGACCAGGATGGCCGCTACGTGAGGGCGGCCCGCCCCGGTACCCCCGGCCTCCGCTTCGAGCTCCTCCGCCGTCACCGGCAGCCCGAGCTCCGCCAGCCGGGCGACGAGCAGTTCGTTGCGGTTGTCCCGGGCGACCTGCAGCCGCAGCAGCTCGTCTTGCAGCGGGCCCTCGCCGGGTTCGAGAAAGTAGACGAGCATGTGCATGGTGCCGGGGTGCTGGCAGGAGATCTCGGTGCCGGCCACCAGCTCGATGCCCGCTTCGGCCGCCTTTTTGCGGGCGGCGGCGACGCCGTCCTGACGGTCGTGGTCGGTGAGCGCGAACGCGGACAGGCCCGCCTTGGCGGCCAGGGCCACGAGCTCTTCTGGGGTGTCGCTCCCGTCGGAGACGGTCGAGTGGGTGTGCAGGTCGATCACAGCGCCCCACCGTACTGTGCCGAGCGACTGAGCTTCGGGCCGTACTACAGCAGTGGCATCCGGTCGCCGGGAGGGAGGCGGCGCGTGGGAGAATGGATTCAGTGAGCGGCCCTGTCGAGCACACCAGCCCACGGGAAGCTTGCGGCATCTTCGGCATCTACGCCCCCGGGCGCAATGTCGCCCCGATCGTTTTCGACGGGCTTTACGCCCTCCAGCACCGGGGCCAGGAATCGGCCGGGATGGCCGTGAGCGACGGCACCACGATGATGGTCATGAAGGACATGGGCCTCGTCACCCAGGTCTTCAACGACTACAAGCTGGCCAGCCTGGTCGGGTTCCTGGCCATTGGCCACACTCGCTATTCGACGACCGGGTCCTCGTCCTGGCACAACGCCCAGCCCATGTACCGCCAGGCCGGCGGCAGCGAGTTCGCCATCGGCCACAACGGCAACCTCACCAATACCGAGGAGCTGGCGGCCTCGATGGGCATGCTGCCGGGGATGGTGACGAGCGACTCGGACCTGATCGCCGAGCTCGTCGCCCGCCAGCTCGACGTGGACCGCCGCCGCACCGCGCTCCCGGCACCGAGGGGACCGGTCGCGCTGGCCAGCGTTCTTCCCGCCGTCCTGCCGCAGGTGCACGGAGCCTTCTCGCTGGTCTTCGCCGACCGGGCCAGCCTGGTGGGGGTGCGGGACCCGAACGGGTTCCGGCCCCTGTGCCTCGGCAAGCTGGACGACGGTTGGGTCCTGGCCTCCGAGACACCGGCGCTCGACATCGTCGGCGCCCACTTCGTGCGCGAGGTGGAGCCCGGCGAGGTGATCGTGATCAGCGCCGACGGCTGCAAGAGCCTCCGTCCCTGGCCGCCCGAGCGCATACAGCCCAAGCTGTGCCTGTTCGAGTTCGTGTACCTGGCTCGGCCCGACAGCCGCCTGTACGGCCAGGAGCTGCACGGCGCCCGTGTCCGCATGGGCGAGCTACTGGCCGAGCAGGCTCCCGTGGCCGCCGACATGGTCGTCGGGGTGCCCGACTCGGGCATGCCGGCGGCGGAGGGTTACAGCCGCCGGAGCGGCGATCCCGTTCGGCCACGGCCTGGTGAAAAACCGCTATATCGGGCGCACTTTCATCAACCCTGACCCGAGCCAGCGCGCCCTCGGCGTGCGGCGGAAACTCAACCCGCTCCGGGAGGCGATCCGGGGCAAGCGGCTCGTCGTCGTGGACGACTCGATCGTGCGGGGCACGACGACCAGGGCCATGGTCGCCATGTTGCGAGAGGCGGGGGCCAAGGAAGTCCACCTGCGCATCTCCTCGCCGCCCTACCGCTGGCCGTGCTTCTACGGCCTGGACACGGGCACCCGGGCCGAACTGATCGCCGCCGACCTCGAGGTCGGGCGAGATTCTGCGACTACCTGGGGGCCGACAGCCTGGCCTACCTTGTCCCTCGACGCCCTGAAGAAGGCGACCGGCGTGCCCGGGGCCGGGTTCTGCGACGCCTGCCTCACCGGCGATTACCCGGTGCCGGTGCCCGCCCAAGCTCTTTCGAAGTCGGTACTCGAGCCGTCGCCAGCTCGCGGGCGCGCGCGGGCGGCGGCGGGGCAAACGAGAGTGCGGCCCTGATAGTGCCAGCTGCGCCGGCGCAGCCACCGCAGGCGGCCGCACCGACGCAGGACACCTGAAATGGCCGGCGAGGCGCCCCTCACCTACGCCGCCGCCGGGGTTGACATCGACGCCGGCGAACGGGCCGTGTCGCTCATGGGGCCGCTGGTGGCCAGCACGGCCCGGCCGGAGGTGATCGGCGGCCTCGGCGGCTTCGGTGGGCTGTTCGCGATGCCATCCGGGTTCCGGGCGCCCGTGCTGGTGGCCTCCACTGACGGGGTCGGCACCAAGCTGGCCGTCGCCGTCGAGGCCGGGACGGCTGGACACCATCGGCATCGACCTGGTGGCGATGTGCGTCGACGACCTCGTCTGCCAGGGCGCCGAGCCGCTCTTCTTCCTTGACTACCAGCTGTGGGGGCACCTCGACCCCGACGCGGTGGCCGCGATCATGACCGGCATCGCCGACGGGCTGCCGGCAGGCCGGGTGCGCCATCCTCGGCGGCGAGCTGGCCGAGCACCCCGGCCAGCTGCGCGCAGGGCGAGATGGACCTGGCCGGGTTCGCCGTGGGCGTGGTGGAGAAGGACCGCCTTCTCGGCCCCGGCGGCACCAACCCGCCCCGGGAAGGCGATGCCCTGGTGGGGCTGCACTCGGAGCGGCTGCGTTCCAACGGCTACTCGCTGGCCCGGGCGGCCTTGCTCGGCCGGGCGGGGCGCAGGCTGGACGACGAGGCCTGGCCGGGCGCCGGGCACTCCCTGGCCGACGAGCTCTTGCGCCCGTCGCTGATTTACACGCCCGCGGTGCTCGCCCTGCCTCCAGGGTTGCGACGTCCACGCCGTGGCCCACATAACCGGCGGCGGCCTACCCGGCAACGTGCCCCGAGCCCTGCCCGCCGACCTCGACGCCGTCCTCCATCTCGGGCGCTGGCCGGTGCCCCCTATCTTCGCCGAGGTCCAAGACGGCGGCGGGTGTCGGACGACGCCGAGATGTACCGGACGTTCAACATGGGCCTCGGCATGGTGGTGGCCGTGCCGTCCGACCAAGCGCCAGCGGCGGTGGCCACGCTGGCTGGCCTCGGCTTCGGCGCCGGCATCGTCGGCGAGGTGACGGCCGGGCCAGGGCCGCTGCCTGCTCGAGTAGTCCCCAGCTAAGTCCCTCGTTTTCCACAAGTTCGTCCACAACAGGGGAAAACTCTCCCGTCGATACCGGGCCCGGTAGCATTGCCACCATCCGCCCGGAGAAGCGCCATCCGGCCGGCTCCGAGGATGCGGACCGGCTCGGGGCGCTGCCTCCGCAGCGCCATCCTCGACGGCGAAACGCAATGGCCTCGCATGCCTCGGCCGGCGAGCGGCGGCCGCAGGCCTGACCGTCGAGTGATGGCCTCGACCTCGCACCGGCGGGCGGGAGCTCGCCGAACGAGCGTTCGGTCGCGCCGCGACCCGGGCGTCGAGCTCGGTGTGCCCGGTCACAGGGGGACGTTGCCGTGCTTGCGGGCAGGAGCTTCCTGGCGCTTGGTGGCCAGCACCTCGAGGCTCTGAGCCAGCACGCGGCGGGTGCTGGCGGGGTCGATGACGTCGTCGATGTAGCCCCGTTCGGCGGCCAGGTACGGGTTGGCGTAGTCCTGCCTGTACAGCTCGACCAGTTCCGCCCGCCGTTCGGGCGTGGCACCGGCGAGCTGGCGGCGCGTAGAGGATGTCGACGGCGCTGTCAGGGCCCATGACGGCCAGCTCGGCGCCGGGCCACGCATAAGCGAAGTCCGCACCGAGCGATTTGGAGCTCATGACCACGTAAGCGGCGCCGTATGCTTTGCGGATTATCACCTGGATTTTCGGCACGGTCGCTTCGCAATAGGCGTAAAGCAGTTTGGCCGCCCGCCGGGCCAGGCCGCCGTGCTCCTGGTCGGTCCCGGGCATGAAACCCGGGACATCGACGAACGTGACGACCGGGATATTGAAACAGTCGCACGTCCTGACAAAGCGCGCGCCCTTTTCGGCCGCGTCGATGTCGAGGACCCCGGCCAATACCTGGGGCTGGTTGGCCACCACTCCCGACCACCCGGCCGCCGATGCGACCGAACCCGCAGACGAGGTTGAAGGCCCACAGGTCGTGGTACTCGAGGAAGTCGCCGCCGTCCAGGACGGCCCGGACCAATTGCTTCATGTCGTAGGGCTGGTGCGGGGAGGCCGGTACCAGTTCGGCCAGCTCGGGCGCCAGATCCACGGGGTCGTAAGCCATCGTCACCGAGCGGTGGTTGCTCCAGGTTGTTGGCCGGGAGGTAGGCGAGGAGCTCGCGGACCCGGTCGAGGCACGACTTTTCGTCCGGCGCCACGAAGCTGGCCACCCCCGACTTGGTGGCGTGAGTGAGCGCCCCGCCGAGCTCTTCCAGGGATAACGTCCTCGCCTGTCACGGTTTTCACGACGTCCGGGCCGGTAATGAACATTTGCGAGGTGCCCTGCACCATGAACACAAAATCGGTAATGGCGGGGCTGTAGACCGCGCCGCCGGCGCAGCTCCCCATGATCACGCTTATCTGCGGCACCACTCCGGAGGCGGCGACATTGCGCTTGAATATCCCGCCGTAATAGTGGAGCGCCACGACTCCCTCCTGGACCCGGGCGCCACCCCCATCGTTGATCCCGATTAGCGGCACGCCGAGCGACGTAGCGAGGTCGATGATTTTGTGGATCTTTTCGCCCGGACACTTCGCCCAGCGTGCCCCCGTTCACGGTGAAGTCCTGCGAGAAGAGGCACACCTTTTTCCCGTCGACGGTGCCGAAACCTGTGACGACACCGTCGGTATAAGCCCGTTCACGTTGAGCGCTGCCCTCCGCCCGGCTGCGCGCCAGCATGTCGAGTTCCTGGAAGGACCCGGCGTCGAGGAGGTAGTCAATGCGCTCTCGAGCCGTCATCTTGCCGCGCGAGTGCTGGCGTTCTACGGCGGCCTCGCTACCCGCGTGCAGAGCCGCTTGGCGCCGGCGTTCGAGTTCTTCCAGCTTTTCTTGCATCGATTGCTCGCCACGGCCGACAACGCTAGTGCCCTACTCGTGCAGTCCTCTCATGGCAAGCCCTCCCCATGGGCGCTGCCCACCAGCCGGGCAATGGTCGTGATAGGCCTAGGCGAGAAGCGAGGTAAGGAGGCGAGGTGCAAGCGACGGGCCCGGAGAGGCTTAACTAACCGAAGTAACCGACGAAATAGAAGCTGACGCAAGTCGGCCGACGTTACTGGACCCGTCCGGTTTTGCAGAGCTGGCAGGGTCGGCGCGGCCGGCGTTGGTCCGGGCCGCCCACAGCGTGACGGGGCGCCACGAAGACGCCGAGGACGCAGTCCAGTCCTCTTTGCTGAAAGCGATGCGGGCATGGCAGCGGGTGGCGGGCCAGGAGCGGTGGCGCCAGCAGGCTTATGTCGCCAGATTGTCGTCAACACCTGCCGGTCCGGGTGGCGGAAGTGGGGCTCGAGGGTGGCGATCGGCGACGTGCCCGAGCTGGCCAATGCCCCCGAGACCGACGCCGTCGACGACCGGGAGCTGCTGCGCCAGGCGCTGGCCCGGCTGCCGGCCCGCCAGCGCGAGGTGCTGCTGCTGCGCTACTACGAAGATCTCTCCGAAGCGGAGATCGCCAAGCGGCTCGGATGTGCCCCTGGGACCGTGAAAAGCTCGGCCGCCCGGGCACTTCGGGCCCTGCGCGACATGCTCCCGAGTACGCGCTACCGGCGCGGTACGGTGCCGGACGTCACCGGCGGGCAACGCTCGAGGTCGGCCGTGAGGCGCACGGCCGGCGGCCCGGCCAGGGCCCGTGGGGCTCAAGTCGGCAGCTGAAGTCCGGCCTAGCTCTCTGGGTCGATAACCGCAGCTGTCCCGGTAGCTCTCCCGAGAGCTGGTTGGCCGGCCCGGTTGGCAGACTGCACCCGTGGAACGCCTCGTCCAGCCGCCGCCGACACAATGGGCTTTCCCCTGCAGCGCCGGCGCCCAGGCGGCGTTGCCGCGGCACCGGGGGAGGTCGTCGGCGTCGGCGCCGACCTGCAACCGGGCACTTTGTTGGCCGCCTACCGCTGCGGGCTGTTCCCCATGCCGGCGGGCCAACAAGCTGGCCTGGTGGTCGCCCGACCCTAGGGGGGTCATCCCTCTCGAGCGGCCTGGTGGTGAGCCGCTCGCTGCGCAAGTCGTGCCGGCGCTACGAGATCCGCTTCGGCACCGCCTTCGAAGAAGTGATCGCGGCTTGTGCCGACCCATCCCGGCGGGGAGCGTGGATCGACCGGCGGATGAAGACCGCCTATATGCGCCTGCACGAGCTCGGCTGGGCGCACAGCGTCGAGGCCTGGTCGGCCGACGGCCGAGCTCGCCGGAGGCCTGTACGGGGTGGCCATCGGGGGTCTGTTCGCCGGCGAGTCGATGTTCTACCGCCAGACGCGACGCGTCGAAGGTTGCTCTCGTGGCCCTGGTCGAAGCCCTCCGGGCGGGGGGTGGCCAGCTGCTCGACGTGCAGTGGCTGACGCCCCACCTGGCCAGTCTCGGCGCCACGGCAGTAAGCCGGAACCGCTACCACGAGCTGCTGAAGGAGGCGGTCGAGCGAGCCTCAGCTGTGCCTCGGGGGAGACTGAGCGCGCCGGGCCACGAGGCGGTTGGCCCGCTCCACCAGGGCGGGGGCATCCAGGCGGTCGCACATAGCCGGCGAACCTGGCCGTCGGCCCCTGCCACGCCAGGCTGTCCAGCGCCTCCTCCCCGCTCGGCAAGAGGTCGCTGTCCACGACGCAAGTAGCCAGCTTCTTGAACAGCAGCGCCAGGTCGTGGTCCGCTCGTAAGGTCGCCGGCCAGGCTACGGCCCGGGCGGTAGACAGGGCGGCGACGTCCCAGGCCGAGGCGGAGTCGGGGATGGCCTCGATGGAGCCGTAACGGCCGAGCACGGTGCTCGTCGTTTTCGCCCCCCAACCGGCCAGCCCGGGGTAGCCGTCTGCGCTGTCCCCCACCAAGGCCAGCCAGTCGGGCACGGACTCGGGGCCGACCCCAAAGCGGCCGCGGACTGCGTCCTCGTCGACGATCACGCCTTTGCGCCGGTCCAGGCAGACGACCCGCTCCCCTCGCACGCACTGGCCCAGGTCCTTGTCCGGAGTACAGATGAGCACCTGCGAAAGCCGGGCGTCCTCGTACAGGACGGCGGCGGCGGACGCCAATGCGTCGTCGGCTTCCAGTTCGGTCATCGGCCATACCACGAGGCCCATAGCAGCGAGCGCCTCTTCGAAGAGGGGGAACTGGCTCAAGCAGGTCCTCGAGCCACCCCGGCCGAGCTCTTGTACGTCGGCCAGGCGTCGTTGCGCCACGACTCGATGACGTGGTCGGTGGCCACGCCCATGTGGGTGGCGCCGTCCTCGAGCATCCCGAGCAGTGAACCGAGCACCGCCCGGGTCGCCCCTACCTGCTCTCCCGCCGCGGTCTCGTGCGGCGGCGCCCCGAAGTAGTGGCGGAAGAGCTCGTACGTGCCGTCTACCAGGTAGGCCTTCACGGCCGGCGACGGGCGCTGACGGGCGCGCCCAGCTGAGGACAGGCGACATTTGGCAGACGGCACTCCACGAGCCCATCGTGCCCTACCGCCGTCTGCAAGCGGCCACCCGGCGTCGTAGGGAGGCCGGGCCGGTTGACGCCGAGAGGCCGGGCGGATTGACAGGTTATGTTCTTCGGGACTAGGTTTGTCTTACAGACAAAGTTAGTTCGAGTTCAGGAAGTTCAGGAGCAGTCAAGGGGATCCGGGGGGGACCATTGCCCGCACGTAGGTCACGACGCCCTGAAAAAGGCTCAGAAGGGGCGGGCGGGGACCAGCTGTCACGCCAGGGCATCCGCCGCGGCGACCGCCAGTTGATGGTCGACATGAACCGCAACCTGGTCCTCAACGTGCTGCGCACCGGCGCCGCGTCCCGGGCCGAAGTGGTCAGGACCACCGGGCTCTCAGCCCGGCCACGGTGTCCCTGATCGTTTCCGAACTGATCGAGAGCGGCCTGGTCAACGAGGTCGGAGAGGGCAAGTCGAGCGGCGGGCGCCCGCCCCTGGTGCTCCGGCTCGACGACGAACGCAATTACGTCGTCGGCGTGAAACTGATGCGTCACGTCATCTCGGTGGCCGTCACCGACCTGCGGGCCGAGGTCGTCTACTCCGAGGTGGTCGACCTGGCCCTCGAGCGGAGCGGCGAGCCGGCGTCCGTGCTCGATGCCCTGTGCGGCGCCGTCGAGAACGACGGCCACGAACAAAGCCGGGGTCGGCCTGGACCAGGTCGTCGGCATCGGGATCGGGCTGGCCGGGCTTGGTCGACGCCGACACGGGCGTTTGCCGGTACTCGCCTTCCTTCGGCTGGAGCGAACGTCCCCGTCGCCGCCCCGATCGCCGAGCGGCTCGGACGGCCGGTTCTGGTTGACAACGACGTGAACACTCTGACCGTGGCGGAGCAGTGGTTCGGCCGGGGCCACGGGGTGGACGACTTCGTCGTGGTCACGGTGGGCGAAGGCGTCGGCGCCGGGATCGTGGTGGACGGCCAGCTCTACCGCGGGGCCAAGGGCGCCGCCGGCGAGATCGGCCACATGCGCGTGGAGGGCGAGCCACGTCCCTTGCCGCTGCGGGAGCAGCGGCTGCCTCGAGGCCGTCAGTTCGGACGGCGCCGTCCGCCGCTACCTGGCCGAAGCCCTCGCGCGGGGCGAGCGCAGCGTGATCCCAAGTGATAGCACCTCCTCAGTTACCATCGCCGCGGTGCGAGAGGCGGCGGAGGCAGGGCGACGACGCCGCCACCCAGGCGCTGGTGCAAGCCGGCCACATGCTGGGCGTCGGCATCGCCAGCCTGGTGACCTGCTCAACCCGAGGCTCGTGATCCTCTCCGGCGAGGGCGCCCAGGCCGGCCCGCTGCGCCTGGACGCCGCCCTGGCGGCGGCTCGGGAGCGAGCCTTTGGCGGCCTGGCCGAAGACGCCGAGTTCGTAGTCGACTCGACCGACGACCTGGCCTGGGCCGAGGTGCAGCCTGCATCGTCCTGGGCGAGCTGTTCAGCTCGCCGATCCACCGTTCAGTCGACCTGGCGCCGATCGCCCGGCGCGAGTCGCGGGCCATGGCCGGGAGGAACTGACCGGTGAGCACCGAGGACCTGCTGGGTGCGAAGGACGGCGGCGCCAAGGTGGAAGGCGACCGGGCCAGCCGAAGAGCGGGCCAGCGACGGACCGGGCCAACGGCCAGTCGCGGCCTCCAGCGTCAAGTCGATGCTGGCGCACCAGGTGGCGTCGGGGGCCTTCTTCGCCTCGATGGACTTCGCCCCGTACCGCTTACTGCTGGCTCCGAGACGGCTCGTTCACCGCCTTCGCCCTTGACCGGGCGGGCGAGCGGGAGGCAGCCGAGAGGTTCCACCGGTGGGCGGCGGCTGCCATCGGCCGGCATCGCCCCCACGGTTCGCGCCGCCACCGAGCGGCGCCTGGCCGGAGGCCCGAACATCGCCGCCTCGATGCCGCCGGCGCGCTACACCGTCGAGGGCACCGTGGAGCCCGACGACTGGCCCAACTTCCAGATCGACGGCTACGGGACCTGGCTGTGGGCGCTGTCCGAGCACGTGGCCACTGGGGCGCCGAGCCGCTGGTCGACGAGCTGGGCGAGAGCCTCGAGCTGCTTGTCCAGCTACCTCGAAGCGGTCGGCCTCGACCCCTGCTACGACTGCTGGGAGGAAAACGGCCAGGCCGTGCACACCTCCACGCTGGCCTGCGTCTACGGAGGCCTCTCGGCGGCGGCTGAGCTCCTCGGGCGCCCGGCCGCAGCGCGGAAGGCCGAAGAGGTGGCCGAGCACATCCACTCCCGGATGCGCAGCGGCAGCCGGTTCGCCAAGTCCAGCGTCGAACAGCGGGGTCGACGCCAGCCTCCTGTGGTTGGCCGTACCCTTCGGCGTGGTCAGCCCGGACGACCCGGCCATGGCCGCCACCGCGGCCGGCGATCGAGGACGAGCCTCGTGCTCGACGGCGGGATCAGGCGCTACGCCGCAGACACGCTACTACGGCGGGGGGGCCTGGCCGCTGCTTACGGCCTGGCTCGGCTGGTACCGGGCCAGCGCCGGCGACCTGGCTACGCGCGCAACGGTGCGCCGTCCTGGGTGGAGCAGCTGCTTCGACGGCGCCGGCCACCTCCCCGAGCAGGTCGGCGGCGAACACCGCGACCCCGACTGCGTACCGCACGTGGGTGGGCCGTTGGGGCCCACCGGCGGCCGACCTGACGTGGTCGCACGCCATGTACTTCGTCCTCTGGGACGAACTGCAGAGGCTCGGATCAGGCTGCCGAGAGCCATCCCGGTCTACCAACCAACCAGCGGGCAGCAGGCCCGCCTCTGGCGGCGACACCTCGCCGCCAGGGCGGGTGCCCCTAACCCTCCCAAGCAAACAAGCCAAGGAACCCTCGACCAACGAGGGGAGCTCAGAAAGAAAGGGGCTGAAGTGAAAGCTACCAATAGGCAGTACCAACCGGACGAGGCCCAAGTTCCGGGCGTCGCTGCTGGCCGGCGCCTGCGCCGTCACCACGATGGCCAGCCTGGTCGGCACCGGCGTCGTCTCCACGGCCGTGGCGTCCGCCTCCCCGACAGTGAACCTCCAGTTCTGGAACGCCTACAACACAACAGACAAAGAGGCCATGCACGATGCAAAACGTCGTCCTCGCCAAGTTCGAGAAGGAAAACCCCGGGATCAAGGTCACGTCTGTGGTCGTGCCCTACGCCCAGCTCCTGCAGAAGTACATCGCCGCCGCCGCCGCCGGCGACCCGCCCGCCGTGATGCGCTCCGACATCATCTGGGTCCCGGAGCTGGCGTCACAGGGCGTACTGCTGAACCTGACCCACCAGTCGTGGTTCCAGCCCATCAAGAACGACGCCCTCCCCGGGCCGCTCTCGACCAACTTCTACAAGGGCAGCTACTACGGCATGCCCGACGACACCAACACCCAAGTCCTGTTCTGGAACAAGGCAGACTTCGCCGCCGCCGGCATTGTCAGGCCCTCCGACTACGCTCGGCCAGCTCTGGGCCGACGCGCCAGAAGCTGACCAACAAGTCCAAGGGCCAGTTCGGGCTGGGCGTCGACGGCACCGACATCTGGAACGTCGCCCCGTACATCTGGAGCGGCGGGCGGTTCTTTCACCGAACCCGAGCTACGGCGACGACGACCGGGTTCATGAACGGGACTGCCACCGAATCAACCCTGCAGGAGCTGCTCAGCCTGCACAAGGCGGGGGACATCGGCACCGACTTCCTCGGCGGTTCAGGGTCGGTCTCGGGCGAGACCGGGTTCCCCAAGGGCCAGTACGCCATGTACATCGACGGCCCCTGGGCCGTGCCGACCTACAGGCAAGACCACTTCAGCGACTACGGCATGACACTGTTCCCCAAGGGCGCCGGTGGCTCGGTATCGACGGTCGGCGGCGAGGACCTGGTCGTCGCCAACGACGTCCAGCACCAGGCCGATGTCGATCAAACTGGCCCAGTTCCTGACCGAGCCCCTTCGCCCAGCTCCAGATGGCCAACCAGGGCGACCTGGCCACCTACAAGTCGGACTCCGCCGCCGAGGTAAAGCAGCAGCCCTACCTCAGCATCTTCGTCCAGCAGCTGGCGACGGCCGAAGGCCCGGCCCGTGAGCCCCGCGTATACCCGGCTCGACACTGACTTCTCGAACGAACTGCAAGAAGCCATCGCCGGGAAGCTCCCGCTCGACAACGCCATGAACGCCGCCAGCGGCCAGGCCAACGCGGCCATCCAGGGGAGTTGACCACAACCGACACAATCGAGCGGCGCCCGGCGGCAGTCTCGCCGGGCGCCTTTTCGCGGCGCTCCAGCCGTTCGGCGCGGGCACGAAGAATAGCGACGCCGTACCTGCTGCTCCTGCCGGCCATCCTCATTTACGCCGTTTTTACCGTCTACCCGATATTCCGCCAGGTTCGAGATCAGCTTCTTCAACTGGCATATTTTCCCCGGCGCGTCCAACCCCTTCGTCGGGTTCTCCAATTTCACACAGATCTTCCACGACCCCGTCGTGCGGCACGGCCGCCGTTCAACTCGCTTCTGTACATCGTCATCACCGTGCCCGCCCAGATGGCCATCGGCCTGTTCGCCGCGGCCGTCCTCACCGACCGCTTGCCCGGGGGGGCCATCTGGCGGGCGGCCGTGTACATCCCCGTCGTGACCTCGTGGGTGGTCGTTAGCTACATCTTCTCCTACATTTTCAGTTCGCAAGGCGGCCTGATGAACGCCATTGCCGGCTTTTTCGCCGGCCACACCGTAAACATCGCCTGGACGGCACAGACCTGGACGGGCAACCTGGTCATTTGGCTGATCGGGATCTGGAAAGGGGTGGGCTGGTCCTTCATCATCTTCCTGGCCGCCCTCGACGGCGTCCCCCGACCGTTGCTCGAGTCGGCCCGCATCGACGGCGCCACGGAGCGCAAGGTCTGGCGCTACGTCGTCATCCCATCGATACGGCCGGCGCTCATCTTCGTCCTCGTCCTGCTCGTTATCGGCGCCGCCCAAGTGTTCATCCAGGTCTACCTGGTAACCCAGGGCGGCCCGTACAACTCGACTCAGGTCCTCATGACGTACATGTACCAATTGGCATTCAAAGACTTCGAGTTCGGCTACGCCGCATCTCTGGCCTCCCTGCTCGCCGTGGTTTTGTTCGGCTTCAGCTGGGCCGAAATCCGGTTCCTGGGCCGGCCAAATACGTAAAGGGGTAGCGCGTGGCAATAGCGATCGGGCAGGCGCAGACTCAGCGCAGCAGGCCCAGGCGAGAGGGGCCGATCGAGCAGCCTGGCCTGTTCGGCATCCGCAGGATGAACCGGACGCGGCTGGTCATCGGTATTATCCTGGCCCTGGTCTCACTGTTCCCGCTCCTGTACATGCTCTCGTTGTCGTTCCAGCCCAACGGCGGCATCCTGGGCTCGACGGCCCTCATCCCTACCCATCCGACCGGGGCCAACTACGTTCAGGCCTGGACTGAGAACAGCTTCGGCCACTACTTCTTCAACAGCCTCTTCGTCGCGATTGCGACGGTGGCGATAACCGTGGCGTTCGCCTGCTTGGCCGCCTTTGCTTTCGCCCGGTACGATTTCCCATTGAAGGAACTGATCTTTTACCTGTTCCTGGCCAGCCTGGCCGTGCCCGGGCTGCTGCTGCTCATCCCCCAGTACCTCTTGCTCGACCGGCTCCACCTGCTCGACTCGCTGGTCGGCCTCACGCTGCTGTACGTGAGCGCCAACCTGCCGTTCACCATCTTTTTCCTGCGCGGTTTTTTCCAGGGCATCCCGAGGGATACGAAGAGGCCTTCCGGCTCGAGGGCGCCGGCACGCTGCGGGTGATCAGCAGCCTGATAGTGCCGCTGTCTGTGCCCGCCATCGCCGTCGTTTCGATCTTCACCTTCAACGCAGCCTGGGACGAGTTCCCCGCCGCCACGACGATCCTGAACACCCCGTCGCATTTCACGCTCCCGGTGGGCCTGGCTGATTTCATCGGCAACCACACGACCGCCTGGGGCCCGCTCTTTGCCGCCTCGGTCATCGCCACCGTGCCGACGATCATCGTGTTCGTCCTCGCGTTGCGCTGGTTCCGCAGCGGGGTGTCCCTGGGCGGCTTGCGCTGAGCGCCGAAGACGTCCACCACGATTTGGCCCACGACGATTTGGCCCACGACGATTTGGCCCACGATGTTTTGGGCCTCGACGCGTTGCGGGCCTTTTACCGGACCGGCGAGGAGATAGTTCTTGCTCCTCTGCCCGCCGGCTCCACCCGCGTCCTGGCCCGACGGGTTACGGGCGAAGTGTTCAACGCCGAGCTCCGGGCCAGCGGGGCGCAGTTCGCCTGGGCCTTCGCTCCCGGGACTTACGCCGTCGAAGTCGTCGGCGCCGACGGGGAGCCTCGCTGGCCGAGGAGCTGACGACCGTCGGCGCCCACGCCGGGGAGCGGCCGGTGCACGGGTTCGCCACCTCGTTCGAAGTCGAAAATGTCCCCGCCGTGCTCGCATGGCTGCGGGCGCTGCGCTGCACGGTCGTTCAGATCTACGACTGGATGGCGAGCTATACCGCGCCCTCTCGGCCCTCCCGGCGGGTGGCGGGACCCGTCGAACCGGCCCGTCTCGTTTGAGGCGCTGCGCTCGCTATCGGCCGGGATCCGGGGCCAAGGCGCAGTGGCCCATGCGTACGCACCCGTGTACGCCGTGGACCTGCCGTTCGCGGCCGCCCACCCGGAGCTGCTCATGTACCGGAACGACGGTGCGCCGCAAAGCTTTTTCGATTTCATCCAGCTGGCCGACCCCTCCAACCGGGAATGGCAGCGCCACTTCGTCGAGGCTTACGGCGGGGCGGCCGACGCCATCGGCTTCAACGGTTTCCACATCGACACCTACGGCTACCCGCGGGTGGCGACCGACCGCGAGGGTCACAGCATTGATATGCGGGCGGCGTACGAGTCGTTCCTCACTTTTTTCCGTTCGCAACGTCCCGGGGACCTGGTCAGTTTCAACCAGGTGAACGGCGTGCCCTCAGCGCTGCAAGCTGGCCCCAGGGCCGGGCTTTCGCTACTGCGAGGTCTGGCCCCCCAACGACGGGTGGCGGCACCTGGAGGGGCTCATGGACCGCAGCGCGGGCAGGGCCGGACGGGTGAGGCTCTCAGCTGAAGGGGACATGATGCGCGGCACCATCGCCTGTTACCCACCCGTTTGGGGCGGCGACGCCCGCCAGGCTGCCCTCCGCACCGTTGTCTTGACCGAAGCTGTGGCCACGTGCCTCGGCGCCAGCGCCCTCCTCTACGGGGACAGGACCGGCGGCTCTCTGCGACCCTTACTACCCCAAACACGAACGCCTTTCCGACGACGAGGCCGCCACCGTCCTGGCCTGGCACCGGTTCGCGCTCCGGTGCCGAGACCTGTTCATCGAGGGAGAAGACACCAGCTGGTACGAGGTCGATGACGAAAACGGGGCCGTCGCGTTCGATTCGGCCACCCGGAGAGGCCGGCCAGGTGCGGCCCGAACCCATCGGCGGGACGGTGTTCGCCCGGGTCGTGCATACAGAGGACCGCGTCGCCATCAGTCTTGTCGACCTGAGCGGGAGCACCAACGGCCGATGGTCCGAAACGACCGGGCGCGGGGCGTGCCGCTCTGTCCGAGTACGGGTGCTGGTGCCTACCCCCGAGCGGTGGCAGGTGGCCGCAGCTGTGCTCGGCCGGGGCGGGGGCCGCTTTGCGCCGCTGCCGTTTGCGGTCGTCGAACACCGACAGGGACGGGCGGTCCAGGTGGAAGTGCCAGTCGAGTCCGGATGGTCGGTGCTGCGGCTCCTGGGCCCCCACCATTTGCGACCAGACGGTAGCCACGCGAATGGCGGTCGCGCCGGCCAGTGAGCTCGTAGGCCGGCCGTCGTCGGCCGCGCCTGCGGCCACGGTCCCGGGGCGGCGCCGGGCCGCCTTCTCATGGCGCAAGGCGGTCGCGGGCGTCGTTCTGGCCTTCCCGTTCGTATTCCTGGCCGCGTTCGCGCTCTACCCGCTCCTCCAGCAAGCCGTCGGCAGCCTTTTTCGCTGGTACGACCTTCGGCCCCGGGCCTTCGCTGGCTTGGCGGACTACGCCCAGGCGCTGCGCGACCCCGTGGTCCCTTCAGCCGCCCTGCACAGCCTGGTTTACGTCGGCCTAACCGTCCCGCTCGAACTAGTCATCGGCCTGGCCGGGGCCTGGACGACGTTACGGTTGCGTCGGTTCAAGGGGGTCTTCGCCGCCGTCCTGGTGCTGCCGCTGGTTGTGCCATGGCCTGCGGCGGCCCAGCTGTTCCTCGACCTTTTCGCCAACCAGGGCGTGGTCAACGAGGTCATCGGTCGCCTGACGGGCGGCAGTGGCGTCACGTGGCTGCAGGACATGCACGGTGCTTTCCTGGTCATCGTCCTGCTGGGTATCTGGAAAGGGGCGCCGTGGTGCTATTTGCTGCTGGTCGGTGCGCTTATGGCGAGCCCGCCGGACATCTTCGAAGCGGCGCGCGTCGATGGTGCCAGCGGAGCCCGGTTCTGGCTGAACATCGTCGTCCCCAGTATTCGGCCGATGCTCGTATTCGTGTGCATCTTCCGGGTGCTCGCTGAGGCGCAAATGTTGACCTCCGTGGACCTTCTCACCCAGGGCGGCCCGGTCAACAGCACTCAGCTGGTGTCCACCTACAGCCAGACATTGGCTTTTCAGTACTTCGAGTTCGGGGCCGCGTGTGCCCTCGGGACACTCCTGGGCGTCGCCCTGCTGCTGGTGGCCATGGCCGGCTGGGCCGCCAGCAAGCCGGGGGCATTCGGGCACATCGCCTTCGTCACCCGTCCCGTCCTGTCGGCCGTGTCCCCCCTTCAACCCGCCTGGGCGCGCGTCGCCGGCCAGGTAGGGGCACTCCGTTCGCGTCGACCGAGGCGCCCGTCCCCGGCCGTCGGAAAGGGACGACGACCGACATCGTGGCCCAACCTGACCGCTTGGGGGCGAGGAACGGCCGTCATGTTGCTGGGCACCCTGGCCCTATTACCTCTGGCCGGCAGCCTGCCGAACGGGGCCGAGGTCCCCGACACCGCCCTGACCTGGAGAGCGGTGGGGTCGCCGTTATGGAACAGCGTGGTCATCACGCTGGCCACTCTGGCCGGCACGTTCGTGCTGGCTGTCCCGGCCGCTTACCTCCTGGCCCGCAGCCGGTCCCGGTGGCGGGGCTGGCTCTTCGCCCTCGTACTGTTTTCGCTCGCCATCCCCGGCGTCGTCCTCCTATTGCCGCAGTTCCAGGAGATCGCTTGGCTCGGGCTCATCGACACCCGGGCCGGACTGGTCCTCCTTTACATCGCAGCCAACCTCCCTCTGGCCGTCCTGTTCCTCCGGCCCGCCTTCGCCGGCGTGCCAGAGGCGCTAGTGGAGTCCATGCGGGTGGACGGAGTATCGGCCTTCGGTGTCGTCTGGCGGCTCCTCGTACCCCTTTGCACGAGCACCTTCATCGCCGTGACAGTCTTCGTCGTGGTACAGGTATGGGGCGAGATCCCACTGGCGGCCACCCTTTTGAACAGCCCGTCGCGCTTCCCCCTGGCGCTGTTCCTGGCTCTAAATTTCGGCGGGACGGGCGCCATCGCCATCGGCTGGCTCTCTATTGCGCCACCGCTGGCGCTCTTCTTGGCGTCCCAGCGAGCATTCCGCAAGGGTGCGCTCTACAGTTCGCTGTTGTGAGCCGGTTGTTGGCATTTGCTGTTTTGCTGGCGCCCTCTCGCCCTCGCCCCTGTTGCCTCTGGCCCCAGGCGCCGCCACGCCGTTAGTTACCGGGCACCAACAGGCGGTGGCCGTGGGACGAAGGCGCCACTCGCCCTTGCCCTTGCCGACCAGGCTCCAGCCGGCTCCTGCTTCGTGGGGCGCTCGCCGGCGCGTACTGGGGCGAATAACTGTCGTTATCATTATATTTTTCGACCCAAGCACGAAAAATCGCCCCAGAATGAGCCCCGGCCCTCCGGCTGTGCCGAACACCAGGTCGCGCCTGGCCCGAGGAACGGCGAACCAACAACGGGCGAGGTAGCCCGTGAGTGGCTGGTAGACGCCAACATCCGCACGGCTGTGCCGCGACCAGCCGGCCGCGGGGGACTACCCTAAGCCTGTGCCGGCTCAACCCGACGATCGAGATGTCAACGCGGGCACCACGTCATTAGCGACGTCCCCGGGCGGCTCGTCCAGCATGCTGTCCGGTACAGCCGTGGCTCCCGGGCCGGTACTCGAAATCGAGGACCTTCATACGGAGTTCCATTTACGGACGGTGAACGTCCGGGCCGTTGACGGGGTCTCGTTCTCGGTCCGCTCGGGCGAATGTCTCGGCCTCGTGGGCGAGTCGGGCTGCGGTAAGACCACCATCGGCCTCTCGGTGATGAAACTGCTGCCCAACGTCGGCCATTTGACGGGCGGGGCGGTGCGCCTCAACGGCCGCGACCTGGCGCCTCTGGGGGAACCGGAGATGCGCAAGGTCCGCGGCAATGACATCGGCGATGATCTTCCAGGACCCGATGACCTCCCTGAACCCGACCTGGACGATCGGGCGGCAGATCGCCGAGCCAGTACGCATCCATAAGAAGGCCACCAAGAGGGAGGCGCTGGACCGGGCCGTCGAGGTGCTCCACTTGGTGGGTATGCCCCGGCCGCGAAGAGCGGCTCCAGCAGTACCCGCACCAACTCTCCGGCGGCCTGCGTCAACGAGTAATGATCGCTATGGCTCTGGCCTGTGAACCAAAGCTGCTGATCGCCGACGAACCCACCACGGCTCTGGACGTCACGATCCAGGCGCAGATCCTCGACCTCATCGATGACGCTTCGTACCACGCCTCGACATGGCCGTCTTGCTCATAACGCACGATATGGGCGTGATCGCCTCCCGTACCGACCGGGTGATGGTCATGTACGCGGGCAAGATCGTCGAGGGCGCCGGCACCGCCGACCTGTTCGACACGATGCGGCACCCCTATTCTGAGGCGCTGTTCGAGTCCATCCCCCGTCTCAACCAGGACCGGCAGCGAGCGCCTCTACTCCATCCCCGGCCTGCCGCCCGACCTCGGGACGAAACCTCGTCGGCTGCCGCTTCCGGCCTCGGTGCCGCTACGGCACCGAGGTGTGCGCAGCAGCACGAGCCGCTGCTTTCATCGGGCTCCGGGCCGAGCCCCAGTGCGGACGTGGCGGCCGCCGCCGCCGGCCCCGGGGGGCACGGCGGTGACCTGGCCGTCGAGCCCGGGCGAGCACTTCTTCGCCTGCTTCCACCCGGTTACCGCAACGAGCTCGGAACGGCTGGCCTTCCAACGCCGGGCCGACCAGACGGCCGGCGCCGGTGAGGGCCAAGCGGCGACCGGCCAGACCGTCGCCGTCGAGCGGTCCAGCGCTGTGGGCCAAGGCGGCGGCTCGACGGTTGCCTCTCCGGCCTCGCCGGCAGCGGCCGCCCTCAACGTCCAAGGCATCGGCACGGGGCCATTGAGATCGTCCCCGGTCCCCGAGCGGGAAGTGGCGCTGCAGCTCGACCACATCGAAAAGCTGTACGACGTGACGGCCGGGAGTTGTGATGCAACGGTCCATCGGCACCGTGAAGGCCGTCTCGGACGTCTCTTTCTCGGTGCGCCGAGGGGAGACGTTCGGGCTGGTGGGCGAGTCGGGCTGCGGGAAGACGACAATCGGGCGGCTCGTCGTGGCCCTGGAAAAGCCGACCGAGCGGGGCGGTCAGGTTCGAGGGCGAGGAGATCTCAGCCCTGAGAGGGGCCAAGCTGCGCCAGCGCCGGCGAGAGCTGCAGCTCATGTTCCAGGACCCCTATGCTTCCCTCGACCCCCGGATGCGGGTGCGGTCGATCATCCGCGAACCCCTCCGCATCCAGAGCATCGGCACCGCGCCAGGAGCAGGACCAGCGGGTGTCAGAAGTGCTGGCCGAGGTCGGGCTGTCGCCCAAGGCAGCCGACCTCTACCCGCACGAGTTCTCTGGCGGCCAGCGCCAGCGCATCGGCCTGGCCCGTGCTCTGGTGCTGCACCCGAAACTCATCGTGGCGGACGAGCCCGTTTCGGCTCTCGACGTCTCGATCCGGGCGCAAATCCTCAACCTCATGCGTTCGCTGCAGGAACACCACGACCTGACCTATATAGTCATCTCCCACGACCTGGCGGTGGTGAAGTACCTGGCCGACACGATCGGCGTCATGTACCTGGGCAAACTGGTCGAGATCGGCCCGGCCGAGGAGCTGTACGCGCACGCCGCCCACCCTTATACCCAGGGGCTGATCGACACCATCCCGATCCCGGACCCGGCGGTCGCCAAGCGGCACGCTCGGCGGCGGTAAAAGGCGAGCTCCCATCGGCCATTTCCCCTCCGAGCGGCTGCCGGTTCCGCACCCGTTGCCCGTTCGCCCAGGAGCGCTGTGCCGAGGAAGAACCGCTATTGCGCCCGTTCGGGGACGGTCACCGGGCGGCGTGCCACTTCCCGCTCCAGACGCCGCTCAGCGACGACACCGTCGAACGTCGGCGCCGCCTCGGCCTGAATCAGCGCTAACGGCGCTGCAGTCGGACGTCCAGGCTGTCCCGCAGGGCGTCGCCGATGAAGTTGAACGCCACCACGGTGAGGACGATGGCGATGCCGGCTGGGTACAGCTGCCACCAATAGCCGTCGTAAATCACGTTCGTCCCGTTGGAGAGCATGCCGCCCCAGGTCGGCGTGGTATCAGGGAGACCAAGACCGAGGTAACTGAGCGCGGCCAGGGCGAGGATGGCGTCGGCGATCAAGAATGACGTGTTGACCATGATCGTGCCGATGGCGTTGGGGACGATGTGACGCAGCACGATGCGGCTCTGGGTGCCCCCCGCCACTTTCACCGCCTGCACGTACTCACGTGTCCTCAGGCTGAGCGCCTCCCCGCGGACCAACCGGGCCGGCCCCAACCAGGCGATAAAGCTGAGCACGAGGATCATTAGCGGAAGGTTGGGGCTGAAAATAGCCGACAGGAGGATCAGGAAGAAGAGGGCGGGCAAAGAGTAGAGGGCGTCGACGATACGCATCATCACGCTGTCGACGGCCCCCCCGGCGACGGCAGAAACCGCCCCGTAAAGGGTCCCGAAAATGGCCGCCACGAGCCCGGCCGCCAAACCGATCTCGATCGAGCTCTGGCCCGCGACCATCAGTCGGCCGAGCACATCAAAACCTTCGCCATCGGTACCCAGCGGGTGCGCACTGCTGGGCGGGTAGTTGGAGTAGGCCGGGTTGACCGTCTTCTGGTTCGTGATGTAGATGTGAGGGCCAACAAAGCAGAACAGGACCAGCAGCACCAGGATGGCCAGACCCGGCGATGGCGACCTTGTTTTCGATGAAGGTCAACGAACGTCAGCCGCAAGCGGGCTGCCCGTTGTGGCTTGCGCCTCTCCCCCTTCGAACTGTTCCGACAGGTCACCGTCCAGCGCCAGCCCGCCCATCTCGGCCGCCGGCGGCTCCCACCGGGTAAAACTCTTTGCTTTCCAGGGCTTCGACGCCTTCCTCGGGCGGACGGATCACATCAGCCACGGTTGGTGCCTCCCCTAGTGAGTTTCCGTAACGTCTGCATTTAGTACCGGATCCTCGGGTCCAGGACGGCGTAGCCGATGTCAGCGACGAGGTTGCCGATGATCACGCCGATAGCTGCGACCAGGGTGAGCCCGAGCAGCACCGAGAAGTCCTCGCTGGTGGCCGACTGCACGAACAGTAGCCCCACGCCAGGGTAATTGAACACTTACTCGGTTATGACGGCCCCGCTCAGCACGCCCGGGATCGACAGCCCGATCAAAGTCGCCATCGGGATAAGCGAGTTGCGCAATGCGTGGCGAAAGAGGATGGCTCGTTGGCTGAACCCCTTCGCTTTCGCGGTCCGGATGTAATCCTGGGCCAGGCTGTCGATCATCGAGGACCGCATGTACCGGCTGTACGAAGCGATGCTCACCAGCGCCAGCGTCATCACTGGCAGGACCATCCCTTGCCAGTCCGAAAGGATGGCGCCGACGGTGGTGCCCTCGGGCGCCGTGGGCGGCAAGATGTGGAGCGATAATGGCGAAAATCTCGATGAGGATGATGCCGAGCCAGAAAGTCGGGAACGAATAGAGGACGAACGACCCGCCTGTGAGCACGTAGTCGTCGACCCTGTTACGGCGGACGGCCTGCAGGATCCCGAGCGGGATGGCCACCACGATGGCCACGAGGGTGGCCAGGGTGAGAAGGATTATGGTCTTCGGGAACCGCTGGTCGAACAGCAGAGCCGACGGACTCGTTCTGGATGTAAGAAAAGCCCAGGTTGCCGTGGACAATATGGTCCACGTAAGATAGAACTGGTACCAGATCGGGCGGTTCAGCCCCTGCAGCTTGTCGAAGGCGGCTACTGCGGCTGGTTGCGCCTTGATGCCGAGTTCCGCCCGGGCCGGGTTCCCGGGCAACAAGTGGAACATGACGAACATGATGATGGTGACAAGCAGCAGCACGATGACCGACTTGCCCCAGCCTTTTCAGAACGTAACCGCTCATTTATGGGATCGCCTAATAGGGCATGTAGGAATCGGGGATGGCCCCCGACCAGGCCTCGTCGGAGTTAGCGCAAGGCCTGGTCGTTTGACTGGGCTATATGGGACCGCTCTTACTACTTGATGGGACCGCTCTTACTACTTGGTCAAAGACCAGTACTGCGGCTGGATGTAGTTGAAGAAACCGTTGAACTCGCTCGTCAGCCCGTAGCCGGTGAGGCTCTTCTGCGTGGCCGCGATGTTGTCCGGCACTGGCTGCCAGATCCATGGCTCGTCCTTCACGACCAGGTTCTCGTAGGCCTTGTAGGTGCTCAGCGTGCTGGACACGGTGCTCTGGCTGATCAAGTTGTCGAGCGTCGAGTTGGAGTACTGGCCGGCGTTGAAGGCACCGCCCGTAGTTGAGCAGGCCGTCACCGCTTGGGTAGGTCGACAGGCTGATGCCGCCGTACTCACCCAGCTGCCAGTTGCACGTCGGCGTGCCCTTGCCCTTAGGCATGACGCAAGGCTGCACCTGTGAGATGACCGTGTTGAAGACCTCGGCCTTGGGGTTGATCTGCACGCCAGCCTGAGCGGCGTCGGACTGGAAGAGGTCGGTGTCCTCTTGCAGGATGGCCTGGCCGCTCGAGTAGAGCAGGTTGAGCGACAGCTTCTCGCCCTTGGTGACACCTGCGCCGCAGCCGGCGGGGCCGGGCTTTTCGCAAACGTCGACCTTGCCGGGGTTGACCTGCCAGCCATGAGCTTTCAGTAGTTTCTCGGCCCCCGAGATGGAGTAGGGGTAAGGATTGGTCAGTTCGGAGGCACTTACGAACGGGTTGCCCTTCGGGAAGATCGGCGTCGGGCCGTACGTTGGCGTCCCGTAACCGGCCATGAAGTGCTGGATCATCGTGTTCTGGTCTACGAGGTGCTCGAGCACCTGGCGCATGTAGGACTGGCTCAGGATGGGGCCCACCTGGGGGTTCGCCTGGTTGGGGATGATGTAGTCAAAGCCCCACGTCGGTATAGCGGTGACGTTGAAACCCTGGGCCTTAACTGACCCGATGGCGGGTATGTCCTGAGTCGGGGATGTACCCATAGTTGAGGGCGCCGGCCTTCAACGACGTGAACTCGGCCGAGTCAGTCGTGAAGGGGATTTCTTCGAACTCGGACACAAGCGGTTTCGCCCCCGAGTAGCTCGGGTTCGGCACGAACACGTCGGGGGAACTGGCCCCGCCGAAGCTTTGCAGCTGCCACGGCCCGTCGATGACCTTCCACAGCGGGTTGGTCGTGTACGTGGTCGTGTCTGGCGGCTTCCTTCTGCAGGAAGGCGACGACCTTGGCCGCGCCAGCCGAGGTCATGTCGTAGTTGCCGACTGGCCCCGTCGCGGACTCCTTGTCCCAGGCCTGCTGAGGCATCGGGGTGACGTAGGTCGATCCCGTTGTCGTCGAAGAACGTCGGGTTGGTCGGGCTCTTCAGCACGAACTTCACCGTCGTGGCGTTGACTGCGGTATAGCTCTTCAGGTTGTACGGGAACTGCGTCGGGCCGTCGTAGTTGCCCCAGGTCGACCCCATGGCCTTGCCCAGGTTGATGTAGAAAATGACGTCCCGGGCGGTAACCGGGGTGCCGTCGGACCATTTGTAGTTCTTCAGCGTGACGGTCACCACCGTGTCGTTGTCCGACCACACGGGCGGGTTCGCCATCGAGTGGGCGTAGTCCAGCGTGGGCTGGTCCGGCGTGGGAGTGTAAATGAGCGGCCACATCAGGTTGATGAACTGGCTGTTGTTGTACAAGCTCTGGTTCGCCGTGCTCGTCTCAGGGAAGATGTAGTTGGGCGACGCCCCGGCTGACTCGGCGAACTTGATGACCCCGCCAGAGACCTCGTGCACTCGGGAATTGTGGTGGACCTTGGAGGCACTAGCCACTCCAGTCAGCCCCACGGTCACTCCCGCCACGAGTGCAGCGCTAGCCGCACCTATGGCGACTGGCACACGCCAGTTACCGGATCGAAACATTTGGAATGCTCCTGTTGTGTTTTGGCCGGCACGCCGGCTCAGGGTGGTTTTGACCAGGGCTCCGGCCTGCTTGACCGGTCGGAACTCCGGCTTGCTGCTCGGCAGGTAGTCCCAGCCGCGTCTCGCGAGGACGAATGGCGTTTAGGATACCGCGGTCAGGTGTCAGGTTTGGCGCGCCCCCCGAACGGATTGGTCTACCTCGCCACGTCGTACGTCTCGGCATGGTATGCCTCCGAAGGCCACTTCAACCGGGTGTCATCATCGTCCTCAACCGGTTCAGCTTATTTCCCGCCGGCCCTCGAGCGCTCGGCCAAGTGTGAGCTCGTCGGCGTACTCGAGGTCGCCGCCCACCGGGAGGCCGCTGGCGATACGTGTCACCTTTATCGGCAAGTGCTTGAACAGGCTGGCAACGTACATGGCGGTGGCATCGCCCTCGATATTGGGGTTGGTGCAGAGGATGATTTCCTTTACTTCTTCGGCGTCGACGCGCGCCAACAGCTCGCGGACCCTCAATTGTTCGGGGCCGATCCCGTCGATCGGGCTTATGGCGCCCTGGAGGACGTGATAGCGACCCCGGAACTCGCCAGTTTTTTCGACCGCAATTACGTCCCGGGGTTCCTCCACTACACACAGGACCGACGGGTCCCGCCGGGTGTCCGTACAAATACCGCACTCGGCGCCGGCCTCCCCCTCGGCTACGTTGAAGCACCTCTGGCACCATGTGACCCTGGTTTTCGCCCCGTTTATCGATGCGGCCAAGCGGGCGGCGTCTTCGGCCGGCGATTTCAATATGTAAAAGGCGATCCGCTGAGCTGACTTTGGCCCGATCCCGGGGAGGCGGCCGAGCTCGTCGATCAGCTCCTGCACTGGCGCGGCGTACATCTGTCCTCAGCCCTGCTCAGCCGTCGAGCACGGACCCGGGGAAGGCCTGCAGTATGCGTTGTTCTGCCGGGACGATGGGTACCGGCGGGGCCTCGGTGGCGCCGATCAGGTCGTCGAGATCGTAACTGTCGGTATTGGTGGCGCCCGACGGCGCCGGGCCGGGCCGGTGGTGGCGCCCATGTCCGGCACGAGGCGGAAAGGGACAGGACGGCCGAAATAAGCGGCCAGCGCGCCCTCCGCCTCACGCTGGTGGTCCCGGCCTCTGTCCAGCAGGCCGCCGGCGGGCAGGGCGAAGACAGCGCCACCGGTGGCACCCGCCTCGACGAAACGACCGTACGACAGGTACAACTTGGCCGCCTGGGAAAGCTTTTCGAGCACCGCGTCACCCCATGCCTTTGTCAGCTCGTCACGGCTCGGTGAGGTCGGCCGATCGGCACTGGCACTAACGACATCTGCCGATTGCCCCACTGACAGGGCCGCAGACGGCTCCGCCCGAGCGGGGTTGTCGGAGGCCCGCGGACCAGGCTGCGCCGGCTGGACGGGCTCTGTCCGTCCTGGCCCGCGTTCTTCTGGCGGAGGCGCCTCAAGGGGCCCTCTTGTCCCCGCCCGCAGGATGGCTCCGAGCGCCACCCTCGGCTGGGTGCTCGCCTGCGGTGAGCCCGCCTGGGCCACATCCCTTTGAGCCACATCCCTTTGAGCCACAACACTTTGAGCCACAACACTTTGAGAAGGCAAGGGGCTCGGCGGGGCGCCGACGACCCTCGCAGCCGGTGGACTGGTCGGTGGACCAGCAGATCCACCCTTTTCTTCGCTCCCTTTGTCGGCCACAGCCCTCTCCAGCCTCTCGATCCGTTCCAGGAGCGCCGCTGGGGTGACCTCGGCGGCAGGCGAGGAGAGGCGGATGAGTGAGACCTCGAGCGTCACTCTCGGGTCGACCGAGTCGCGCATGTCCACGAGCGCCTGGCCGATCGTCTCCATGGCCCGGACCAGGGACGGCAGCGTCATCTGGCGGGCGCTCTCGGCCAGCCGGTCCACGCTGACGCCAGGCAACAGGACCAGCGAGGGGGCCTGAACGGCCAGGAAGGCGTTGCGAAGGTACTCGAGCAGCTCGGACCCCAGGCGCCGGGGGTCTTTGCCAGCCGCCATCCCCCCGGCGACCGCCTGCAGCGTCCGGGCCATGTCGTGGTCGGCCAGGGCGTCAACGAGCTCGGAAACCGACCCGGCATCGTCCTCGCCTCCCCCCGCGGCGGCCAGCTGCTCCAGGGCAGACTCCGCGTCGCGGGCCGAACCGCGCCCCCGCCGCACGGCCAACCCGACCGCTTCGGGCGACAGTCCGAGCCCAGCCTGCTGGTTGATATCGCTGAGGAGGTCCCTCAGGAGGTCGCCGTTGAGCAGGCGGAACTCGAAGTGCTGAGTCCGGGACAGGATGGTCGGGAGCACCTTTTGGGGGTCGGTGGTGGCGAGCACGAACACGACATGGCGCGGTGGTTCTTCGAGCGTCTTCAGTAGGGCGCTGGCGGCGTCCGGAGTGAGCTGGTGGACCTCGTCGACGATGTAGACCTTCCAGCGCCCCGGCGACCCGAGTGCCACCCGGGACAGCAGGTCGCGCATCTCGTCGAGCTTGCGGTTGGAAGCGGCGTCGAGCTCGAAGACGTCCATGGATGAGCCTGACCGGATGGAGACACAGGAGGCACACGTACCGTCGGGTTCGCCACCTACCGGCGCTTCGCAGTTGAGGGCCATCGCCAGTATGCGCGCCGTGGATGTCTTGCCCGTCCCCCGGGGCCCGCTGAAGAGGTAGGCGTGGGCGACCTTGCCTTCCTGGACCGAGTTGCGCAGCGCCGCGTGTGACATGCTCCTGGCCCAGGACGTCGGCGAAGCGCTGAGGCCGGTACCGCCGGTAAAGAGCCTGGTAGGGCTGGCTTTCATTGGGGGATCGATTTTCTTCGGCCACCGTTCCAGCCTAGGTGGTGTAGGCCGCTCAACACCTTGATTGAGCCTGGGCGGGGCGGCTGGTGCATCGGGGTTGAGCGGCCAGCGCTCAACCGCCTAGCCCGGCGTCCAAGCTGTGGGTGGCCAATGTGGCCGAAGGTCGTGGTGCGGCGGTCCTCGGTGCCCCAACGGCTAGGACATGTCAGGCAGGACCGTTTGCGAGGTCGGCTCGGTAACGGGCGCCGTAGCGGCCAGAGGTCCTTCTTGGCCCAGATCCAGCTCGAGCGGCCCTCTCCCAACTGGTCGGTTGCGCCCCGGCTCGTCGCCCGGGGCCGGCCGGTTGGGTTGAGGCGAGGCGGACTCGAAGTCGCGTAGGAACTCGAGAAGACTGCCCGCCCAGTCCGTACCGCCCGGGGGCTCGGGCACTTCGCAGTGGCGGCCATCAGTCCCGGACGATGGGCCAAAAGTGCCTTCAGCCTTCGCCTCTGTGACGGCCCCTGCTGGTGGCACTGTCGCAGTGGCTTCTGGACTGCCGCCCCTGTGGCAAGGGGGGCCGACTACGGCGCAGTCACAGAAACCGTCGCTTCTTCCACAGTCCGGACAGAGCATCGCCTTACCTCGTTTCTACCAACGTCACGTGCGCCAAAATGCCTGTGACTAACATCGGACGCGGAGCGTGTGGCTTGACCAGGAACGCCGTTACTTTCCGTGGTCGCCGCCCAGCCCTAAGGGTGAAGAGACGCTGGCTCAATGAGCCTGGTACCCGGCGCGGCGGTCAGGTTTCCTGCGGCACACGGCGTTGTCCGCTGAGGGCTGCTGCCGTCAGGCCCTGACCCGGTTTGCGGCACCCCGTTGCGCAGGGCCCGACCGCCGCGCCCGGTACCAGGCCGGAGCCCGGTACAGCATCGCCGGTCCCGCCAGACTAGCGTGTCTGCACGCTGGAGGGGTGCGAGAGCGGCCGAATCGGCACGATTGGAAATCGTGTGTGGGGAAACTCACCGTGGGTTCAAATCCCACCCTCTCCGCCAGAAAACCGCAGGTAAGCACCGATGATTCCTCATCGGAATTGGTTCACCGGCAGACGGTCCGCACCGCATAGAAGCCAAGTATGGGAGCCATCTGGCCCGGGAGCCGTTTGGTAGCACGGGATCAGGTCGACGGAGCTGAGATACCTGGCCGTCTCGGGAGTCGGGGCCGGCTCATAAGTTGGTATCCGACAAGGAAGGGCCGAAGACCTCAGTCAGGCACGAGCAGCGCTGCCATCATGGCCGCGGCGGCAGCGCGCTTCTCCCCTCCGAGCAAGTGCGAGTAGACATCCGCCGTGACAGTCAAGGACGAGTGGCCAAGCTGCGTCGCCGGTGGGACCGGAGAGGTCGAGGCCCTCTCCGACGTGGAAGTCCCGATGGTGGCTCGCGCGGCGCTCGAGGCACTCGCCGGCCGGGCGCTCGTCGTTCCGAGCCTGCCCGGGAACCTCGGGTCGGCGGGCCAGCTGCTCGAGCACTACGTGCCCCTTGGTGTTGAGGTTGCGCTCGAGTTTTTCAGGGCAATCAAGCGCCTTGGCGACCGTTTGGTCTGGATCGGGAACAAGCGTCACGACCCGGGGGTGCTACACCTTCGCTACCAGATGGGGATGCAAGCTTGTAGCTCAGGCCAGGGCAACTTCATCCCTGAGCCGGAGCTCGAGATGCACGAGGCGGCTTGCCGCAAGGAGTGGGAGAGGGTCATCGAGGTACAGGAAGCCGTCGCTGCGCTCGAGCGGGTGCGCGACGCTCACGACGACGCGGCCATGGTGAAGGCGGCGATGGATCTCATCGGCCTGAAGGGTGGGCGTGTCCGCCCAGCGCGGCGCAACGTGCCTACCGAAGATTGGGCGGCGCTGGCGAGCCTGCTCAGCCGGCTCGAGGTCCTGCCGCGCTCCCTCCACCGTTAAGGCGCTGCAGCGCCATACTTCGGACGATCTGACGCTCCCGAGCGACAAGACAGGCATCGTCTGGGCGGAAGGCGTCGGGCTCGTCAAGAACCTGCAGATCGCTATCAGGGACGTGTTCGCCTGGCCGCCGACTTGTATGTTCGTGATGACAAGGATTGGGAGCATCAGCGCCGGCCCGCCGTGGTCGAGTCCCGCCCGTACCGGAAAGACGACGAGCTTGTACCCGAAGCCCAATTCTACGAGCGACTCGTCCGCCACGGATATCTCGTCGAGCGCGTGGACATTCGAGGCACAGGAGCTTCGGAGGGCTTCGAGCGGTCTCCGCCAACGGGCGTTCAGCGGCGTTGGCAAGATGGGCGCGGCCTATGTCATAAACGACACGACGCGCGCTCATGTCGAAATCCGGCCTTGTCTTCCTCGGCCAAGAAGGCGACGCTACGGCTCGAACGCGACACGGAAACGAGACAAGCCCACCTCTAGCTTCGGCACCTCCTTCCTACGGAGTGGAAAATGCCAAGAGCTATGAGCCGGAGTAGGACGACACGACGCCAACAGCGCCCGTGCCCGGTACAGGCACGGCGGCGGTACCGCCATAACCGTCACGCCCGACCTGGGCGCCCGTCTTGAAAGGGTACAGTGCTCCCGCATAACTCACATAAACCGTGCCGGGGGCACTTAGCAGGGCCCCGCTGGCGACAGCAGCACCCTTCAGGGTCGCTCCCACGGAGCCTTTGAGCACATCAGCCTGGTCGGCCGTCTGCACCCTTTCGAGCGCCGAAGCCGACGAGATGCCAAATGCCTTCCCGCCGGCGAGGACGTAAAAAGTACCCGAAGAGTCAACGACGGCGCCGTCGGCGCGGGTCGCCAGGGCGCTGCCGGCGGCTCCTTCGGCCCCCGCCGCAGGACCGACCTTGAGGCCGTCCAGGCTGGGTACCACCACGACCTGGGTGGGGTCGTAGCCGTCGTGGAAAAACTGCTGCCCGGTGGAGAACCCGTGCAGTTCGCCGCCGGCGCCGGTGACGTAGACGGTGGCGTTGCCATTTACGGGCCGGGTGGCGAGCAACGTGCCAGTGCGCGGCGTAGTTGAAGTGGGGGCGCTTGTGCCGGCCGGGGCAGGGGTCACTTTGGCGTGGTCGACCTTCTCGACCGCGGCTAGCTGGCTGGTCGACGCTGCGAAGGCTCGACCACCGGCAAAGACGTAATCGTGGCCCGAGAAGCTGACTATGGCGCCGTTCGGGTAGCTCTGGCCGGAGTGTGGGAAGGGTTTGGGCGGCGATGTCGTGGTGGTAGTCGCCGTCGTGGCTGTCACCGGGGCGCTCACGCCGGGCGGCGCGGCCGTACTGGTGAGGGTGGTGGTCGTCGCAGTCAGCGTCGTCGCTGTGGGAATGGTGGTGGTCGTCGTGACCGGCGGGGCGCTCACCATGAGCGTGACCGTCGCCGGGGCCGAGACGTAGCCGAGGTTGTCGGTGAGTGTGTAGCTGAAGCTGGCCGTGCCGACGAACCCAGCGTCCGGCGTGTACGTGAATAACCCGTCGGGGTCGACCACGACGGCGCCATTGGTTGCGGTCGCCGTCAACTGAGCCGTCCAGGAGCTAGCGCCGGGGTTGAAGTCGACCACCCCGGACTCGAGCGTCCCGGCTGGCTCGGTGAGCTCGGTCCCCTCGGTTGCGGAGAAAGACTGAGCAAGGGCCACAGGTTGGCCCTCTTGGACCGAGCCGGCGTCGCAGGGCTGGCCCGGCTCGCTCGCCACCCCGCGCTGGTCCGTCGTCGGGCACAGCGTGGCCGAGGTGCCGTTCAGGTTGACCGAGGTGCCGTCCGGGACGATGGACAGGGCCGGGTTGCCCGGCAGGGGCAGGAGCGTCTGGGTCGGTCCGCCGTTGTTTGAAAGAGACCCGAGCAGGCTGCCCAAGCCCGCACCGGCGCTGTCGTTGTCCGTGCTGGCAGGGGTGGCGGAGAAGCAACTGGCGTCAGAGCCGACGTTGTAGCCCTCGTCGTTCCAGGCGCCTGCTGGCGCGGCGCAACTGCCATCGAAGATGTCGGCCGCAACCGACACCGTGGCTACGCCGCTATTCTCGCCGCTGGCTATTGTCCCGCCGTCGAGGGCGGCGGTGTTGCCCGAAAAGGTAGAGGCGGTTGCGGTGAGGGTACCGGTCGAGCCCGAGCCGTTGTCGATGGCCCCGCCGAAGTTGACGGCGGTGTTGTCGTAGAAGGTCGAGTCGTTCAGGCTGGTGACGCCGGTGCCGCCATCGTCGGCGTTGTCCAAAGCGCCGCCATCGTCGCCCGCTCCGTTCGCCGAGAAGGTTGAGCTGCTCACGTTGAGGGTGCCCATGCCGCCGTCGTCCCCGTTGTCTATGGCCCCACCGTTGAAATTGACGGCCGAGTTGCCCGAGAACGTCGAACTGCTGACGGTGGCGGTACCGGTGCCACCGTAGTCCCCGCTGTCGATGGCCCCGCCGCTGCCGCTGGCGCTGTTGGCCGAGAAGGTCGAAGTCGTCACGTTGAGGGTGCCGGTGCCGCTGGCGTCCCCGCTGTTGACCGCCCCGCCGGTGCCGGCGCCGGCAGTGTTGTCCGAGAACGTCGAGCCGGCCAGCGTCAGAGTCCCGGTGCCACCGTTGTCGCCGCTGTCGATGGCCCCCCCGTTGTGGGCGCCGGCGCTGTTCCCCGAAAAGGTCGAGTTGGTCGCCGTTAGGGCGCCCGTGCCGTTGGTGTCGCCGCTGTCTATAGCCCCGCCGTCGGCGTTGGCGTAGTTCCCCGAAAGCGTCGACCCAGTGATGGTCAGGGTGCCGGTCCCGCCGCCGTCGCCGTTGTTGATGGCGCCGCCGTCGGTGCTGACGCTGTTGCCAGTGAAAGTGGAGCTGACGATGTTGAGGGTGCCGCTGCCGGCCGTGTCCCCGTTGTCGATGGCGCCGCCCCAGTCAGCTGTATTAGCGAGAACGTGGCGCCGGCTACGCTGAGGGTGCCGTTCCCGGAGTCGTCCCCGGTGTCGATGGCACCGCCGTCATAGTTCGCTGTGTTGCTGGAAAACGTGGAGTTGGTGACAGTCAGCGTCCCGGTGGCCTGGTAGTCGCCACTGTCGATGGCGCCGCCGTCGTCATTGGTCGCCTTGTTGTCTGAGAAAGTGGAGCCCGTGACCACCAGTGTGGCGGTGCTGCCGGGTTGCTCTCCGCTGGCAATGGCGCCGCCGTCCGCAGTGGCGGTGTTGCCCGAGAACGTGGAACCGCTTATGTTGAGGGTGCCAGTGCCGGAGTAACCGTTGGCGATGGCCCCGCCGTCAGCGGCAGTGTTGCCGGTAAAGGTGGAGCCGGTCACGGTGAGGGTGCCGCCGACGTCGTTTTGGATGGCGCCCCCGTAGGGAGCCGCCGACGTGTTGTCGGCGTTTTGGAAGGTCACCCCGTCGATGTCGACGAAGACGGAGTTGCTGATCGTGAGGACCGGCCCGTTGCAGGCCGAGGTGGAGCACGGGCTCGAGCTGCTGCCGCCGTTGCCGTCCAGGGTGGGGTTGGCGACCCCGTTCGCCGGCTCGATCGTGAGCGGCGCCGACGCCGAGGTCCCGCTCGTGCTCACCGTCCAGTTGCCGACGTAGTCAGCCTCGCCCGTCCCGCTGCCGCCCGGGGTGGCCAGGTAGACGATGTCGCCGGCGGCGGCCCCCGACAGCGCTTCGGCCAGGGTGCACTGCTGCGAGGTGGTAGTTGTCTGCGGGCATGTCGACGGCGTCCCGGTCGCGCCGCCGCCGGCGTAGGCGTACCACGCCGTGCCCGCCGCCGAGGCCGGGGCGGCGACAACCGGGCTGAGCACCATCACCGATAGGAGCGCCAGTCCTGAGCCGGCGGCTGCCACTTGCCTGAGGCACCTGGAAAACCGAGGCGTAACAAGGCCTCTGCCCCGCCCGGACTTGCCGGCCCCGTTGCCTGCAGGCACGACCTGGCCGTCACCTTTCACTGTTGCTCCTTTTCGATGCCTACGTTTCTTCTTGTCGTTCTCGGGATGCAGGGACATTGCTTGAGGGACGGGCCGGCGAGGTTTGCTCCCCGGCCCTGCCCCTGAAACCGCAACGACGCCAACTATTGGGACTGCTAGCTGCCGCAGAGCGTGGCGACCACGGTCCCGGTGCCCGGATCGGCGGGGTTGGGCTGGTAGCCGGGGTTGGTCTTGACGATCACGACCTTGGCGACGTTGCCCGAGATCGTGCTGCCCGATTGCGTGACCTTGTTCGGCACGACCACGGCCATGTAGGCGGGCACGCTGCTCGGCAACGCGGCGCTGCCGCCGGTCCTGGCCGTCCAGGTCCCGCCGCAGGCCGGGTCGGTGACGGTGGTGGACCCGTTGCGGAACGTCTGGGCGAAGCCCTTGAAGCTGGCCGGCGCCGTCCCGCCCGAGAGCGGGTTCAACTTGGCCCACTTGCTGCCCCACCAGGTGAGCGTCGTGCTGGGCGTGGCGCTGTGCACGGCCTGGTCGCCCAGGGCGAAGCCGCCCCCGGCGGGCAGGTAGCTGAACACCAGGGCCTGCTGGCTGCTGTCGGAGGAGGCGGCGTAGTAGCTGTCCCCGCCAAAGGTGGCAGAGACGGGCTGGTTGCCCAGGGGCTGGTTGACCGTGGCGATCTGGCAGCTCACCCAGCCATCGGACGTGGTCTGGCCCTGGCAGCTCTGCGCGCTGCTGCCGCTGCCCAGCGTCAGGGTGACCGTCTGGCCGTCCGGCGACGGGCGGGCTGCCCCCGTCCTCCTCGAGGACGGCGCTCAGCGTCGCCGGGCGGTTGTTGGCGATGAGGGACGCGCCGCTGTAGGCCAGCGTCGTACCCGCCTTGGTCACGGTGATGGTCATCGGGGGCGACGTGGTGCTGACCACGCCGTCGCCGGCCGTGAAGGTAACCGGGTAAGCGCCCGGGGCGCCCGTCACAGTGCCCGTGACCGTGCCCGGTGCCGTTGCCGTTGTCCGTGAAGCTAAGCCCGGCGGGCAACCCGGTGGCCGACAGCGTGAGGGCGTTGGCCTGGGGATCGCTGGCCGAGACCGAGAGGCTGAGGGCACCGTGGTAGGTCACGCTCTGGTCGCCGGGCACGGTCAGGCTGGGCGGCACGTCCTGTACTCCGAAGGTGACGCTGCTGAGCTGGGCCAGGCTGGGCGTGCTGGCTGCACCCAGCGTGAAGGTGACGCAGCCGGTGCTGGCGTTGTAGGTCTGGCCCGAGACTTCGGCCCACTGGCTGGTGGTGCCGTCGTAGTAGTAGACCACGCTGCCGCCGCCCAGGTCGCAGTCCGTCACCTGCACGCTGGTGAAACTGCTGGAAGCGGGACGGACACGTCGAAGTAGGCGTTGACGGCCGTCGGCGGGGTGGTCGCTTCCGGGTCAGCGCTGTACTGGGCCACCGCCACCGTGCCCGCCCCGCTGGCGGCGGCGCTGAGGCTGCCGGCCGTGCCGGCCCCGCTCCCGCCCACGGAGGCCGTGGCGCTGCCGCTAACGCTCGTGCTGGTGGCAAGGGTACCGGCGGCGACGGAGCTCTGCGCCGGGAGAATGTAGAAGGCCTGCGGGCTCGTAGTCCCACCGCCCGGCCCGGCATTGACGACGGTGATGATGCCCGCCGTGGCGCTGGCCGTGTCGGTGGCCGGGACCTGGGCCGTCAAGCTAGTGGGCGAGACGTAGGTACGTGGTTATAGGGCGTACCGTCCCAGTCCACGGTCGAGCCTGGGACGAAGCCGCTGCCATTGACCGTGACAGTAGGGCTGCTGCCGATGAGCGCGGACGTCGAGGTGAGATTGTTCATGGTGGGCGCGGGGTTGGTGACCGTCTCCACGACCGTCCGGCTGGCCGTCGCCCCGGCCTGGTCGGTGAGCGTGACCGTGGCGTAGTAGGTCCCGGCGCTGGCGTACGTATGCGTGTCGGAGAGCGCCACCTCCGTGTTGCTTGCATCTGGTGTCAGCGTGAGGCCGCCCGCGCTCTTCAGGTCGATCTGATTCGGGACCGCAACGACGCCCGTGCTGCACTCCCCGGATCCGGGGAAGGCGACCAGTCCGCATTCCCCGCTGTCGACGCCGCTGCTGTCCCCCCAGTCCACGTACACGTTCTCGATGTCCTGGGTGCCGGCGTGGGTAATCATGCCAGCCAGGCTCATGGGGGCCCCCAGCGGCGCGGTCCGTGCGTCGCACTGGTTGGCCGGGCAGTCCGGGTTGAGCGCCAGCGTGGGCGGCACAGCGGCCACCTGGACGCTGAAGTCATCCACCGCTTGGTCCCCGTTTGTCAAATCGGTGGCGGTCAGTTGGACCGCGTAAGTGCCGCTGGTCGGGAAGGTGTAGTACGTCACCCCGGTGCTGTCGATCGGCGTTGTGTAGTCGGGCCCGCCCACATTTACCTGGAGGCAGCCCAGGTTGCACACGGTCTGCTGGAACTGCCACGTGTAGCTCACGTCATCTTGGAACTCGCCGGTGACGGGATTGTAGCCAGCCGAGAGGGGCGCAAAGGTGTTGGCGAAGAACTCCGCCGGGCTCCCCTCGACCGCATCCCCAAACTGCGGAACGCCGGCGGGGTTATCGCCCGACACCGTCCCAAGGACGGGCCAGTCCCAGGGGCCTGCACCTGAGCCGAGTAGTCGTTGCCGTCGCTGCCGACGTAGTCGATGGAGGGGCTGGTCCAGCAGGTACCGTCGGAGATGCAGGTCGAGGGGTTGAGCGGCGTGCTCGCGCCCGCCGTGACGTCATAGCCGACAAACTGATAGCCGGTGGACGGGCTGCCCACCAGCCAGGCGAGTTGCTCGTTGCCGTCCCAGTCGGTATACGGGATGCTCAATGTCTGCGCCTCGGCGCTCGACCCGTTGGGTTGGACAATGAACCAGTTCCCGCTCAAGCGCGCCGTCATGGTGGTCCCGGAAGCGGCGTCTTGCCAGGTGATCGACGACGTCGTGCTGCTGAGCAGGCCGCCCTTAGCCTGAACGGCGAACTGGGGGTCGGTGCTGGTGGCCGGCGGGATGGCGGTGGGGTTCAGGCAGAGGGGGAAGGACCCCGGGAGGGCGCTCCCGCCGACAATGGTGACCCCAGCCGGGATGCCGGCCGAGTTGTCACACGTCTGGTCCATCGGCGTGGGCAGGGTGGCGCCGACGAACAGGCTGAAAAGGTCGGAGGCGCCGTTCGTACTGCTCAGAAGCGTCGCCGGGTCGGTGCTCGTCGTGCGGGCGTCTACGATTAGTTTGGCCAGTTTCCCGGGCAACTCGGCGGCGTTGCCGACGTTGATCCCCTGGATAACGGCGGTGGTGATGGCAAAGATGACAATCGACGCGATGGAACCAACCGCCGACGCGATTTCGCCGGCGGCAACGGCCTCCGCTGTTGCATCAGCAGCTGCTTGTGCTATTTGCGCTAGCCCCCGCATAGGCCGCCCTGGCCGCGTAGGGAAAGACGGTCTCCTGCAGGTACGAGCCGATGAGAGCGGAGGCCAAGCCGCTACTGAGTACGGCACTGCTCACGCCGGCGCCCACGAAGGCGGCGCCGAAGTCCAGGCCAACCGCGATTTCGGCGCCTGCCTGCACCGTTTGACTGGAGGCCTGCAACGAGTAGTCCGCGTCCGCCGTGCCCCATTTGGTGAAGTCGTCGTAGCTGGGCGGCTCCGGTCCGCCGCCGAGCAGCCCGCCGATGCCGCCGCCGTCGAAACAGGTCGGCGAGGCGGTGTTTTTGTCTCCGGATGTGAAGATGTTGCCGGTGTAATCCGACTGGTACGGCGCCGGCGACTGGTAGACGCAGTAGCCGCCCGTGCTCACGCCGTAATTGCTGTCTGACCCTCCGTTGTTGTAGGGCTCTGGCGTGCCCGAGAGGAACGATTGGAGGTCGCTCTGGCTGGCACCGTTGGCGATGTCCGACATGTAGGTGCCCAGGTCGAGGCCGGCCCACTTGACGTACTCGAGCCCGGCATCCTGGGCCGCCAGTTCCGCCTGGTTTGGCTCGAGCCCTTGCACCCAGTCGACCACGTTCTGCTGGTCCGTGGTGCGCGACGTGGAGGGCGTTTCGATGGCCTGCTCGATCAGCGCGAACAGCTCGGCCTCGGCGTCGTTGCGCCCCCAGCTGAGCACGGCGTTGGCGTCGGTGGCGGCCAGGCCATGGTCCTGAATGGTGTTGGCTACAGCCTGGGTCTCGAAGTCCTGAAGCGAGTCGGCCTCATCCGGGGTGGCAGTGTAAATCCCCGAAAGCGTGAGGAGGTCGGGAGGCAAGCACCCCGGATTGAAAGCGTCTGTGTTGAGCAGCGAACAGCCGGGATTAGTAACGCCGGTAGTACCCGCATAGGCCGGCTGGCCCCCGGTGATGGCGCCGTCAGCACCGCGGCGACGACGCCCAGATGCAGCAAGCGCCGGCCCCGAGGCTTCCCTGCCCGCAGTACACGGTGTGCTATGGGCCAGTTCATCACTTGTTCCTCCTTTGAAGACCACCCGCGGAGCCGGGTAGGCGAGGGTGGCGTTGTGGTCCATGCGCCTCCCCTGGCGGGTGCCCGGCCCTGTCGAGGTCCGGGACGGCAATGGCCCTACCAGCAGTTGTAAACTGTTGGGCCTCCGAGGACCAGCAGTTAGTTGCGGCGAAGTTGCGGCGTTGTTGCGGCAAAGTTGCGGCGAGCTACCGCATCAGCTTGTTGGCCGGGCAGCCCCGGGCGGAGGGTGAGGGATATGCGAGACCTGGTTGCTTTCCGGGAGGCACTGCGGGAACGATTGCGGGTAATAGGGCTCACCCAGCAGCAGCTGGCCAGGGCCATCGGCTTGCACCCCCACGTGCTGAGCCACAAGCTCCACGAGCGGGACGGGTCGACGCTGACTACGCCCGAAGTCGTTTCGATCGTGGTCACCCTGGCGGGCTGGGGAGGAGTCGGCTCCAAAGCCGACGCCCTTGCCCTGCTCGCTCTGATGGCCCTGCCCGGGGAGGCCATCCCCGCCGCGTCCTGGGCCGCGAAGCCGTTGGCCCGCCTCCCGGAGGGCGTCCTCCCGGAGGTCCGCCGAGAGGAAGGGCGCCGGCGCGGCCGAAGCGGCCGCCCGGCACCAGCGACGCCGCGCCCCTGCTGCCGTCTCCAACGCAGGGGGAAAGCGCGTTGGCCCCGTCAGTTCTGCCGGTGCCCCTTGCGGCGCTGGTGGGGACGGAGCCCCAGCTCGCCACCAGCCCGCCAGGACGCCCTCTTGTCGGCAGGGAAACCGCCGAGAAGGCTGTGGAGGCCTTGCTCAGCAAAGAAGAGGCGCGGCTGCTGACACTGACCGGGCCTGGCGGTGTCGGTAAAACCAGCCTGGCCCGGCGGGTGGCGGCCACGGTAGCCGGGCAGTACCCCGACGGGGTCGTCTTTGTCGACCTTGCCCCCCTCCGGGACGCCGAACTCGTCCCTGCCTTTATCGCCCAGGCCCTGGCGCTGACCGAGCAGGGCACCCGGCCGCTCATGGCCACCCTGGTCGACCACCTTTATGAACGGCGGGTACTGCTCCTGCTCGACAACTTCGAGCAGGTGTTCGACGCTCGCCGACTTGTGGCCGAGCTGTGCGGCTCTTGCCCGCGGCTCAAGGTCCTGGTTACCAGCCGTATGGCGCTGCGATTGCTTGACGAGCAGGTCTACCCCGTTGCGCCCCTGGCGTTCCCCAAGCCGGGCGAGTGCTCGAGCCGGAGCTCCTCGGCCGTGTCCCGTCGGTGGCATTGTTCGTCCAGCGGCCCGGGCGCGGCGGCCCGACTTCGCCCTCACGCCTGCCAACGCCGCGGCGGTCTCGTCCCTCTGCGCCCGCCTCGACGGCCTGCCTCTCGCCATCGAGCTAGCCGCCGCCAGGGTGGCGGTGCTGCCGCCTGGTCGTCTCCTGGCCCGCGTGAGCGCCTCGCTCAGCGTGCTGAGCGAGGGCCCCCGCGACCTGCCCGCCCGCCAACGCACGATGCGAGATGTCATCGCATGGAGCTACGGCCTGCTGGCCGAGGACACGCAAGCTGTTTTCCGGCGGCTGTCGGTCTTTGCCCGCCACTGCACACTGGCCGCGGTCGCGTACGTGTGCGCCGTCCCGCCCGACGCCGCTGCAGGCGATCCCGACATGGCGGCGCCTCAGACCACGGAGCTGCTCGACGCTACTGAGCGCGCTTGTCGATGTGCACCTGCTCCAGGTGGAAGAGCCCGTGGCCGCCAACGATCGGGGCGGCCCTATGGGTGAGCTGGCATTTACCGGGGCCAGCCCCGCCGAAGAAGCCACCACGGTCCCATTGCTGGCACGGAGCCTCAAGCGGGGACTGATGTCGCCTTCCGCCAGCTGGAAACCGTCCGGGCCTTTGCTTTCGAGCAGCTGGAGGCCAGCGGTGAGTCGGCCATGGCCCACCAGCGCCACGCCGCTTACTACCTTTCCCTTGCCCAGGAGGCCAGCAAGGCGCTGACCGGGCCGGACCAGCGGGCCTGGTTGGAGCGCCTGGAGGTCGAGCACGACAACATGCGGGCCGCTCTCAGCTGGGCGCGCGACAGTGGCGAGGGCTCACTTGGCCTTCAGCTGGCGGGCGCGCTGTGGCCGTTCTGGGAACGTCACGGCCATCTGAGCGAAGGGCGGCGCTGGCTGGAGCACTTCCTGGCCGCTCGAGGCGGCGCAGGCTGCGCCGCCCGAGGTGCGAGCGGAGGCCTTGACGGGAGCGCTATGGCTGGCGCACGACCAGGACGACACTGCGCCGCCCGAAGCACGATGGGAGGAGGCTTTGGCCCTCTACCGCGAGCTCGGCCAAACCGGCCGGGTCGCGGGTGTGCTTGCGCAGCGGGCGCTGATGGCGCGCGCCCGAGGGCGGTACCAAGAGGCGCTGAGCGCTCGCTGAAGAGAGCCTGGTACTGGCCCGTCAAGCGAATGACGATGTCGCCATTGCCTACGCTTTGTTCCGCCTGGGCCTGATCCTGCGCGAGCGGGGTGAGTTCACACGGGCCAGCGCTGCTTACGAAGAGTGCCTGGCTTGCTACAAGGCATTGGGCGACGCCACCGGGGTGGCGTTCGCGCTCCTGGGGCTGGGCGACATCGCCCGCGACCAGGGCGACGTCGCGATGGTCGAAGCGTACTGCTCCCAGAGCCTGGCTCAGTGCCAGGAGCTCGGCCGGCCCTTCGGGGTCGGCTTCTCGCTCAACAACCTGGGGTTGGCCGCGGCCATGCGAGGCGACCTGGCCCGAGCGGAGGCGCTTTTAGGCGAGGCGCTGGGCCTGTTCCGCCAGCAAGGGATAAAAGGCGGGCTGCTCGAGCTGTTGGTCTCGTCGGGTCAGGTGGCGTGCGAGCGGGCTCAGTACGGGAGAGCGACGGAGGTGCTGCGCGAAGCGCTGGCGGAAGGATGGCCGGCCGGGCCGTACTGGAAAGTGGCCACTGCCCTCGAGGAACTGGCGCGGGTGACTGGTGGCCGAAGGTGACGCGGGCACCGCCGCCCTTCTCCTCGGGGCGGTGCAAGCTTGGCGGGAGCGTATGGGCGCGCCTGTACCCCCTTACCGCCGGGCAACCGTCGGTTCTGTGGTCGCGATGGCCCAGGAGACTCTCGGCCACGAGGCATTTACAACTGGCCGGAAAGCGGGGGAAGAGCTTCTTCCCGAGCAAATCGTCGTCATGGCCCTCGGGCTCGGAAAAGACCAGCCGCAAAGAAAGTAGAACGGCGGGGATTACCAGCAGCGGGCCCGCATGGCCCGGCTGGTCACCGGTGATGAGCGCCATCAGCGCCGCGGCGGCGGCCCCGCGCACGGTAAAGTTCTCGAACTCCGAGCACCAGCGGTTAGTTGCGGCAGACTTGCCGGGAGCTACCGCATCAGCTTGCTGGCCGGGCAGCCCCGGGCGGAGGGTGATGGACAAATGCGAGACCTGGATGCGTTCCGTGCGGCACTGCGGGAACGGCTGCGGGCAGTTGGGTGCACCCAGCAGCAGTTGGCCAGGGCCATCGGCTTGCACCCCCACGTGCTGAGCCACAAGCTCCACGAGCGCGATACGTCGGCGCTCTCCGGGCCCGAAGTCGTTTCGATCGTGGTCACCCTGGCGGGCTGGGGAGGGATCGGCTCCAAAGCGGATGCCCATGCGCTGCTCGCTCTGATGGCCCTGCCCCCGGAGGCCATCCCCGCCGAGGCCTGGGCCGCCAAGCCGTTGGTCCTCCTCCCGGAGGGCGTCCTCCCCGAGATCCCCCGAGATGAAGTCCGCCCCACCGCCGAAGCGGCCCTGACCAGCGACGCCGCCCTCCCACTGCCGTCTCCAACGCAGGGGGAAGGCGCGTGGCCCCGCCAGTTTTGCCGGTGGCCCATATGGCGCTGTTGGGAAGGGAGGCCCCGTTCGCGACCGGCCCACAAGTGCGCCCTCTTGTCGGCAGGGAAAGAGCCGAGAAAGCGGTGGAGGCCTTGCTCAGCGAGGAAGGGGCGCGGCTGGTGACACTGACGGGGCCTGGCGGGGTCGGCAAGACCAGCCTCGGCCTCGCCGTCGCAGACAAAGCCGGGACGCGCTACTCCGGAGGGGTGGTTTTCGTGGACCTGTCCTCCCTGTCGGAGCCGGACCTGGTGGCTGCGGCTATAGCTGACGCCCTGGGGTTGATCGAGCAGGGTACCAAGCCGCTGCTGGCTGCTCTCGTGGACCACCTCTCTGACCGTCGCTGCTTGCTATTCCTCGACAACTTCGAGCAAGTGCTACCGGCGGCAGAGCTGGTGGCCAAGCTCTGTGCCGGGTGCCCTCAACTACAGGTGCTGGTGACGAGCCGTATCGCGTTACGCCTGCGCGACGAGCAGCTCTACCCGGTGACGCCTCTGCCAACGCCGACGGCTTCTGAGATGGGACAGCTCGAGCGCTTGGCGGAGGTCCCTTCGGTAGCGTTGTTCCTTGAGCGGGCCCGGGCGCGCAGCCCTGAATTTGCGCTTACCGAAGCAAATGCTTCGGCTGTGGCGGGGTTGTGCGAGCGGCTGGACGGCCTGCCCCTCGCAATCGAGCTGGCGGCTGCCCGCTTGCCTGCGCTACCCCCGGCGGCGCTGCTGGCCCGTCTGGGGCTCTCGCTCGGCGTGCTCGGCGAGGGCCCGCGGGACCTGCCCGCCCGACAGCGAACGATGCGCGCCGTCATCGCCTGGAGTTATGGCCTGTTGGCCGAGGAACACAAGGCCCTGTTCCGCCGCCTGGCCGTTTTCGCAGGCCGGTGCACGCTCGCCGCGGCCAGCGAGGTGTGCGGGCTCGACCCTGGCAGCGAAGGCGCCCAGGCCGTTGGTCCCTGACCTCAGCCTTCCCGGACTTGCTCGACGAGCTCAGCGCCCTTGTCGAGGCCCAGTTGCTCGAAGTAGTGGAAACGGCCGAGGCTGATGTCTGTTTCCGTCAGCTGGAGACGGTCCGTGCCTATGCGCTGGAGCAGCTGGAAGCCAGCGCTGAGGCACCCGAGGTCCGCCGGCGCCACGCCTTGTACTACCTTTCCCAGGCCCGTGAGGCCAACCGGGCGTTGGGAGGGCCGAACGAGCAAGCCTGGCTCGCCATCCTCGAGGCGGACCACGCCAACCTGCGGGCCGCGCTGAGCTGGGCGCGCGATAGCGGCCAGGTGGCACTGGGGCTCGAGATCTCCGGGGCGCTGTGGGTGTTCTGGCAACGTCGGCCACCTGAGGGAAGTCCGGCGTTGGCTGGAGCTGTTCCTCGGCGCACCTGGCGCCGAGCAGGCGCCGCCCCAAGTGCGGGCCGAGGCGCTCACCGGCGCAGCTTGGCTGGCGTACGGCCAGGACGACTTCGGCGCGCGCCGAATCACTCTTCGAACAGGCCCTACCGCTTTACCAGGCGCTGGGCCAGAGCGGCCGCGTGGCGGAGACGATGTCGCACCGGGCAGTGGTGGCACGGGACGGGGGCCGTTACGACGAGGCCCTCCGCCTGGCCGAAAAGGGCCTGGAGCTGGCCCGCGGGTCAGAGGACCTGGCTGTAATTGCCTCCGCGACCCTTGGTCTCGGGGTAGTGGTGCAAGAACGCGGCGAGCTCGACAAGGCTGAGACCGCCTACGCCGAAGCCCTGGAGCGGTACCGCGCCCTCGGCGACCGGGGCGGGGCGGCCTACGCCTTGCTCGGCCTCGGGGCTGTCTTCCGGGATAGGGGCGACTTTTCCATGCTCGAGGCCTACTGCTCCCAAAGCCTGGCCATAAGCCGAGATGTCGGGATCCCTGGACGACCGGTTACTCGCTCAACAGCCTCGCCCTGGCTGCGGCCGTCCGGGGCGACTTCGACCGGGCGCGCGAGCTCTTCGCCGAGGCGATAGAGCTGTTCGGCACGCATGGCGTACGCGTCGGGGTCGTCGAGGCCCTGCTGTTCTCCGGGCAGGTAGAGGCCGACCGAGGCCACACTGGCTCTGCCCTCCCACTGTTGCAGAAGGGATTGCGCCAGGTTTGGCCGGCCGGTCCGTACTACTTGGTGGCGACGGCTCTCGAAGAGGTGGCCAGGGTAATGGTGGCCGAGGGGCGACGCCCGGAAGTCCGCTCTCTTGTCCGCCGCGGCGCTGGCTTGGCGGGGACGGATGGGTGCACCAGTGCCTCGGTATCGTTGGGCCACGGTCGACTCCACGGTGGCGGCGGCGCAGCAAGCGTTGGGCGACGAGGCGTTCGCCACCGCATGGAAGGAAGGCCAGGAGCTGCCCCCCGACCATGCGGTCCTCCTCGCTCTGGCGCCCGTCGGCAGTTACGGGTCGTGAAGGTTTTGCGAAATTCGCCTGGTCGGCGTGGGGGCTCGGCCCGGGGCTCTTGGGCCGCCGGGTTTGGGACCAAGATCGAGATCGTACCGCGCGTTCTCGGGCACTCGTCAGTGTGACGGGGTCAGCGATCGGCCGGCTTTCGACTTCGAGCCGTGCGCAAAGCGTGCCCAACGAAAGTGGCACGACCTGTCTGTGGCTGGCCGGTGGTGGCACGAGATGGCACGTCAGAGGGCATACCAATTGGCTGACCAGCCCTTTGGCCAGCACTGATAAGGCTGCCTCAACCATGGGCGCAAGCGTGCAGCTGCCTCCCCGTCGACAGCCACATACTTCCCTGCTATCCAAACAGTCCGAACACGCTTTACGCAGCCCTTAGGATTGGAACAGGGAACCGCCCGAACCCGTTGATGCCGCCATTCGTGGCAAGGACATTTGCCCTCGACAGGACCACATCTTCTGGTATCGCCTACGCGATAACCGTTGCCCATTATTCGTGAGCCGCCTAACGAGGACCCGGCGACCCAATTGCCAACCATATTGACCAGTTCCGCAGCACACGCCTTCCCGCTTCGCCGCCATAGTGGGCTTTGTGGTTCCGCGGCTCGTGAGGTTACTGTCCGGCGGCGAGCATCTCCGTCACCTCGTCGCGCCGTCATTGCAGCGCCTTCTGCCAGCAGGCCGGCCAAACTGTCGCCCAAACGAGCCCGCAGCACATCCATGTCCGCCTCAACCCACCGGATACCCTCGTAGCGCTCCCCGAAGCCCGCTGACCCAACTTGTTGGGCTGCGAAGCCGTACAAGCGGGCGACGGCCTCTTCGTCTTCCCCGAGCGCAAGAAGACAGGAAGCAGCACCCTTTGCTGCGTCAGCCATGCCGCAAGGAAAGTCCCGGCGCCTAGCCGACTCGAAGATGCTGCAGTGCGTGTCGAGCGCGCCAGCGTAGTTACCTTCGGCGTAGAGGAGCTCGCCACGCCGTAAGTCCTCCCACACTCTTGACACCCCAAACTCATCTGCCAGTACCCCCAGCCTCTCGACATGTGGACGAACGGCTCCGGGGTCGTCGTAAAAGAAACCGTACGGGCACAGGTTGTCATGCGCGGCGTAGATGAAGTAGATGTCCCCGCTCGCTTCGGCCGTGGCCAACAGCTCCTCCAAGGCGGCCCGGGCCCGCTCGACGCCGGGTCGGCTGCGAACGTCTACCGAGAGGCCAAGCGCGATTAGCCCTTCGCACACGAGCCAGGGTTCTCCCACTTGCCGGGCCAGTCGGAGCGCTCGTTCGCCCTCGGCCTCGTTGTACCGGCCGGCTAGGCCGTTCACCGAGGCTATGAGGGCGGCGGCAAGGGCCGCCGTGCCACGGTCACCAAGGTCGAGGGCCAGCTCGCCGCCGGCCTTGGCGTAACGGGCGCTCACCGAGGCATCGAGGTGCGAGGCAACGTCTGCTGCGGCGACGAGCGCCTTGGCCCTCAGTACGGGATCGTCGCTTGGGCCTGCGCTTGCGAGCGAACGCTCCAGGAGGTCGAAACCTTCGCGGCCACGGTCGTAGATATCCCAGTAGCGGCGCATCGTCACCAACGCCCCGAGCAGGTCGTCCCGGCGCTCTGGCCGGGACAACAGGTAGGAGAAGACGGCGCGGACGTTATGGAGCTCAAGCTCGATGCTTTTCAACCACGGTGTCATCGCCCCGCCAAAGGGCTCTGGTCCCACAGAGCGAACGAGCGAGAGGTAATAGTCGGCATGGGCGACGAGGGCTTGTGCCGTCCCGGATTCGCCGAGCTGGACGGCGCCGAACTCACGCAGCGACTCGTGCAGGTAGTAGCGCGTCGGGCCAGCTGCCGTCTCCGACGGTGGCGACCATCGACTTCGAAACCAAGGAGAAGATGTCTTCGGCGGCCTCCTCGGGCGCCGGGCCGGCGAGCGCCAGCGCGGCGTCCAGGCTGAAACTGCCTGAAAAGACAGACAAGCAGCAGAAAAGGCGCTGTTCTCTCGCTTTCAGGAGGTCATAGCTCCAGGCGACCGCCGCCCGGAGAGTTTGCTGCCGGGCGGGGGCGGTGCGCGAGCCGCCAGTCAGGAAGGCGAAGCGGTCGGCCAGGCGGCCCAGGATGCTCCCTAGGTCGAGCACCGCCACCCGAGCGGCCGCCAGTTCGATGGCAAGGGGCAAGCCGTCGAGGCGGCGGGTGATCTCGGCAATGGTGGCAACGGCACGGTCGTCGAGGACCACGTCCGGTCCGGCGGCCTGGGCCCTGTCCACGAAGAGCTCAACCGCCCCGCAGCCACGGCACTCAGCAGCGCTGGCGCCTGCGGCCGGCACTTCGAGCGACGGCACCCGCCACACCGTCTCAGCCGAGATGCGCAGCGGCTCCCGGCTGGTCGCAACTACCCGCAGTCCGGGGGCGCCTTGGAGCAGCTCCTCTACGACCTCAGCGACGGCGCCGACAAGGTGCTCGCAATTGTCTACTACGGCGAGGGTTTCGCGTTGCCCGACCACTTCTGCCACCACTTGGGTAATTGGACGACCGGACTGGGGCCGCACGCCGAGAGCCTCGGCCACCGCAAGCGGTACCCCGGCTGGATCGGCGACGGGGGCGAGGGCGACGAAGTGGGCGCCCTCGGAGAAGCGGCCTGCCACGGTCGCGGCCACTTCCTGTGCGAGCCTCGTCTTCCCGCAGCCGCCCGCACCGGCCAGGGTGACCAAGCGGCGCTCCCCGACCAACTTGGCCACTTCGGCCACTTCTTCGACCCGGCCGACGAAGCTGCTGGCGGGGTGGGGCACGGGCGGGCGGCGCCCTGGGCGCCTCGGCCGCGAGTGGGCGCTGGTCGAGCTCGGGCGACTGCAGCAGCACCTTCTGTTCCAGGGCGGCAAGATCCGCCGAGGGGCTGAGGCCCAGTTCTTCGGCCAAGGCTAAGCGTAGGCGGCCGAACGCCCGCAGGGCGTCGGCCTGGCGGCCGGAGCGGTAGTAAGCCAACATGAGCTGGGCCCAGCGCCGCTCCCGCAGGGGTTCTGCCGCCACCGCCGCTTCAAGCTGGCCGACCATAGCGTTGTGCTCGCCAATAGCTAGGCGTAGGTCGGCAAGGTCGTCTTCCGCTTCTCGGCGCATTTCCTCCAAGCGGGCGACCTCAGCAGTAGCCCACGAATGCTCGACCAGCTCTTCGCACGGCCGACCGCGCCAGAGGTCTAGGGCTTGCGCCAAGACCGCTACTGCGCCCCGGGCGTCGCCCGTCTCTGTTCGCTGACTTGCTTCTCGTACGGCCCTTTCGAAGCGCTGCGAGTCCACCGAGCCTGGCTCGAGCTTGAGCGAGTACGCGTTACCCGAGGTCACAAGGCACAGCTCCGGGACGGCTCTCCGGAGCCGCGACACGTAAGTTTGAAGGACTTTGGCGGCGGAGGCCGGCGGCGACTCGCCCCAGAGGCCAGCAATGAGGAACTCCGCCGTCACATGCCGACCGGCCGCCAGCACCAGCAACTCGACCACGGCCCGCTGTTTCGGCGCGGTGAGCTGGACCGGGCCCTTTTCCAATCGGATTTCGAGCGGTCCCAGGAGCGCGACCTCCACCGGGCCAACATTAGGCGGCCCATTTGCACGCTTCCTGTGGGTTCGCAAAGCGGCCGAGCCCAGGGCTCCGCGCTCGTATACCGCGCCTATACCCGCGCCGCAACCAGAGCGCAACCGTCGAGGCAGAGCCTGAACAACTACGACCCTCGAAAGAAGCCGCGGCCAAGCAGGCCAGTCCTACGTGCGGAAGGAGCAAACGAATGAGACGAATGAGAAAGCGAACGCTCGGCGCACTCATCGGTGCCGCGGCGACATCGGCTGTGCTGCTCGCCCTTCCACGGGTGTCGTTCGCCGCCGCGGGCGGTGTGAGGGACCTGGGTTACGGCGACACGATCAGGCTTGAGGCTCGGCCGCTGAAGGCGATGGCCACACGCAACTGGGCCGGTTACTCCCTTGCGGGAAGCGGTTTCACCGGCGTGACCGGGACCTTCAACGTCCCCGCCCCCCTCCGTTCCGGGTCCTGTCTTGCAGAGACGTCCGTCTGGGTGGGAGTTGACGGCGTCGACAACGATGACCTGCTCCAAGCAGGTATCGCCGAGACGGGCTTTTCACCGCCGAACAGCCCCGCTCGAACAGAATCGCCTGATCCCGCAACTCCCGCTATCTTTTGCGGCGGCCCAGTTCGGATATTTGCCTGGTGGGAGGACCTCCCGTCCAGTCCCGTGCGAGTCAAGCTCCCCGTAGCGGTCGACGACAGCGTCACCGTGTCAATTTTCCAAATGTCCCCCGGTTGGTGGGCCCTCGCCGTGCACGACGTCACGGCGAAGCGGAGCTTTCTTTTGGCCCAACCTTACGCAGGCCCTCAAACCTCCGTGGAGTGGGTGGTGGAGGCACCTCAGCTATTTGGCGTGCTCCGCAACCCCGTCCCTTTCAGCACCGTGAACTTCCGACATCTTGGCGCCGAGGGCCAAACCCACGACTTGGAGGGTTTCAGCTTCCGCTCCGGAGGCCATGTTGCCTCCCCCTCAGAGGTCATTGGACGTAGCAGCCAGGTCATTCGCAGCTTCTCCGTGCACTGGGCCGGCAACCGTTCTTAGCCCGGTTATTTGGAACGAGTGGAGTCTTGAGATGGAACCCAAGCGCTAGGGAAACCTGTCACCACGTCGATGACGACATCCCCGTGCTGGTGTGGGACTTCAGCATTTCGTTCATGATCCCTGAGCCGCGTGGTCCCTGCCAACCGCGGCGCCGGCGGGAGGCCGGTCCGACAGGGTCACGCATTGACCAGCTCAATCTGGCGACGAAGCCATAAACGGCACCTCCGGTGTTAGCGGCGAGTTGGACGAGGCATCTCGGTAACTCGTCCTGCATGGCAGTGCTGGTTCCGCTGCGTAGCCGTTCCGCCAACAGCACCCAGATGCGGTGACGATAATCGTCGAGCGTTGGCCTGAGCGAGTCGATGAGGTCGGCTAGCTCGCACTGCCGGTCAGAGTTGGCCGCTAGATCCGGTGCCCAGAGGGCCTTTACAGCCTGGTCCGCAAGCTGGCGCCAATCGTCCAACGTTCATCACCGCAACAATCGCGGCCAAATCCTCAACAAAACCGATTCGGAATGTGAGGCGGGCACTGCCATCGAGAAGTAAGCCGGTGGCTACACCGTCGCGGTAGGCGCTGGCCACGCTTCAGCGCCCCAGCGGAGGGGCCGGACGTCCGCCTCTGATACGACGAAGGTCCCGCCACCGGATGAACGTCGTGCGACTGCAACCCCGATCCTCCGTTGGTCTTCGCTATGCAACGATTGGAGGCGCACCTCGGCGAACCGCTGAGCCAGGAGACCTACCTCGCCTCCAACTTCCACCCACCGGCATCTAATTCGTGAATGAGTCTCGCAACTTCTCCTCGCCGGACCTTGTCCAGGCGGCCCAATGCCCAAGCGGACCACAGCCGCGCCGAAGGTTCGGCAATTGCAGCGGTCTCACGGCTTACGAGGGGCGCCAGTGGGCGACCGTGACCTGTACCGACTTCGCTGCGTCCACCACAGGCGATGGGCCAAGATCCGAGCGATGAGCAACGGCTTCGGCTGGCCTACCAGGCGGCAACGCTCATTGCCGAGCGCGACAGCCCGGAGGTGGTGCAGTTCTGGTTCCACGGCCCGAACCCCCAGCTGGAGGGCCGCTCACCAGCCCGATTGCTCCGAGAAGGGGACCTCGACGAGGTCGGCCCGGCGGTGCTAACGGCCGCACGGGCCTTCGCAGCGCACGGTTGAGCATGAAGGGCGTGGCCCACTGTGTTATCGCTACGCCAACTGGAAACCTCATGGCCGCTGTCAATCCAGGCGCCGTCTGGCACGTCGGCCATAGACCTGACCCGTGGGCCTGGACGCCCTGGGAGTACGCCGGCGACGACGGTCGCTTCCACGGCCGGTGGGACGACCCAGCCGGACGGTACCGGACGCTGTACGCGGGTGGAGACCGTCTCCACCACCTTGTCTGGGACGAAGGACGACGCCCTGATGCGTAGTGCCGACCGCCCCTTATCGTCGCCTACTCAGAGTGAACCGACTGACCGTGGCTAGGGAGCGGGCTAAATCGCACCGCAAACTCTCGCAGAACCAGCCCAAATGATTTTGGTCCGTTACTCACCCGTTAGGCCGGACCGCGTCGCGGGCCGAAAACTCTTTTGTTCAGGCCAGGGACCCCTGGTCGCCGACTCGCGACGCTCGGTCTACTGCGCTAGTCATGGCGCAGCCCCCTCGACGTTATTGCCGTCGTCCCTTACGAGACCTTCTACGAAGCGTTTGGCCTCTTCGAGCGAGCCAAAGGAAAACGGCTTCTTGACGGAAGGAACGTTCAGCACGTACTCCGGCTGTCCTGACCCGGTCGAAGGACTCGACTTGTGGATAACAGTGAATGCCCCCGAAATGAGCGGCTCGCCGGTCCACTCAGTTCCTTCCTCGAAGAGCGCAACAGAGTCGGCATTTATGCGTTCCCAGTGATAATTCACGTATTCACTCTACCCCCGAAGCGAATTACATAGTGTTGTCCGAGGTCGCCAGACCGTAGTCGTCCTAGGTGTCTGAGCTGCGGCGATGCCCGCCGGACGCGTCCACCTCGCGCCACTTGTTCCCGGCCTGTGGCCAGCGCACGCGAAGCCACGCGGCTGAGCATTCCTGTCCTGGTCAGGAGCTCCCTGACCTCGGGTCTGGTTCGACCCCCTCAGCCTCTCGTCTGCTCATCGTGCTCTTCCGGTGACGTGGTAGCGACGGTCTCTTCGAGTTCGAGCCGGCGACCTTGCTGGTGCCCCTTTGAGTGCCCGAAGAAGACGTTGACGAACACCACGAAGAGCATGAGAGCGCCGAAAGAGACGAAGCCAGCGACAACGGGGACCACCCTTTTAGGTTAGACCAAATGGCTCTGGAGGCCCGCCAGCGGGACGAAGAGGCCAGGGGGCGTGCCGACGCAGTACGCATTATCGCCTGGGACATTGGCAAAAGAACAAAACAACAACAGGACCGTTAAGAGCCCTTAACCGGAACGCTCCGGGGACAGACGGCACGCAAGCACTGGCTGGCGTTGGACAAAGCGACCATGTCCCGATTAGGCCATCCTTACGTTCTGAGGGCGATGGCGCCTCATGATCCTGGCTCCGCGGGGGCGCTGGCGCCTCTCAGCGGTAGGCGCGGGCTTGCATGCTAAACAGTTCCGCGTAGAGCCCCTGACCCGCCATTAGCTGTGCATGAAATCCGTACTCGACGACCCGACCTTGATCGAGGACGGCAATTGTGTCAGCCATAAGCACCGTGGAGAAACGGTGCGAGACCAACAACGTGACGGTCCCGAGGTCTTGGGCTACAACACGCGCCGTAGAAGCGTAGCGCTCGAAGAGGGCGTGCTCGGCCGCCGCGTCGAGCGCGGCAGCCGGTTCGTCGAGCACGAGCAAGAGGGGTCGTTGGCGCATCAAGCAGCGGGCCAGTGCGAGGAGCTGCCACTGGCCACCGGAAAGATCGCTGCCGGGCTTGTAGTTGTGCCCGACGACGCCCTCGGTCCCGCCGCGTACCGAACTCACCAGCTGCTGAGCGTGGGCAGCCGTCAGGGCACGCCCGACGGCCTCGCTATCCTGCATCAACTCGATTTCTCCCAGCCCGACACTCTCGCGCAGTACGAACTCCAACCGGAAGAAGTCCTGGAAGAGGGCGGCAACCCGTTTGCGCCATTGCGCGGACGGCAGGTCGGCGAGGTCGACCCCGTCGACGACGATCCGGCCGGACACCGGAGTGTACAGACCACACAAGAGCTTTACCAGTGTCGATTTCCCGGCCCCGTTCTCCCCGACGAGAGCGAGCGTGCTCCCCGTCGGCACCTCGAGCGAGACGTGATCGATCGCCAGTTCCGAGGCCCCGGGGTATGAGAAACAGACATCGTCCAACACGATGCTCTGCTCGATGCGCTCTGGCGCTTCGCACTGGGAGCGCCGGTGCGTAGTTACGGCAGCGCGCTCCTGTGAGCCCCGGCGCAGTAGCGCGATACGTTCGACAGTCCGACCCGCGGCCTGGAGCCCCGTCAGCTGGCCGATCGCCCCGGAAATCTGGACGTTGACCTGGATTGCCAGGGTAATGACGAGGATCAAACTGCCGACCGACGCAGTACCAGCGAGGGCTTGGCGGACCACAAGCAGGATGGCGCCGCCGTACCCGACGGTGAAGATCAGCTGGCCGAGCGAACGGCGAAGAGCGCTGGCTGCTTGGCCCCGCGTCATATTGCGTGTTATCTCGTCCCAAACCACCTCCTGGCGCCGGGCCATCTCCCCCGCGTCGCCAAAGATCCGCATCTCCATGACCGTCTCTGGCGATGTCGCCATCTCGACGAGGTGGCGGTTGAGGCGCACCTGTTCCGTACAGCGTTCGCGCCACGCCTCGAGCACGCTCTGGGCGCGGTCGCCGAGCAGTACTGGCGGTATGGCAAAAGCGGGCAACAGGACGAGCCAGGGGTCGAGGTGGACGAGGATGGCGATTGTGATTGCGATCTGCACCAGCAGGCACGAGAGCTCGAGCATGGACTCGAGCGCTTGGGACACGACGAATAAAGAGCCGCGGACCATCTCCAGCGTGTCCGAGAAAGCCGGGTCGTCGAAGTGCTCGATGCCTGGAGGCGTGCTTACGGTCTCAATTAGCTCGACGTAAAGCCGGTTGTTCTGTTCTTCCGCCACTCTGCGGTAACAGAGGTTGGAGAAGTGATGGCCCATCGCCTGCCCGACGAGCAGAAGGGCGATCACGGGCGCAAGCACGAGGGCGCGTTGCGCCCGGTGGGCGATCAAGTCGTCGGCAAATGCGGCGATCGCGAGGGCGGCGAGCGGCATTGAGCCATAGCTAAGGAGCATGAAAACGAAAGCAACAACGAGTCGTTTGGGGTCGATCCGCAGTCCCAGCCCGAGCAGGAAGCGGCCCGCCTTGAGCATCTTCACGGCGCATGCTCCGATGCGGCTGGGCCAGGTCATCCTCGGGCAGGCCGCGGGCAAATCGGCTCGACTGGAGCGCAAAGAGCTCCGCGTACCGGCCCCCATGGGCTATGAGCTCATGGTGAGAGCCGTCTTCGATGAGCCGGCCCCCCTCCAGCACGACGATGCGGTCGGCGCGGCGGACCGTTGAGAAACGGTGCGAGATGACGAGCGTCGTGAGCCCGCGGGTCAGCTCGAGGAAGCTTTCGAAGAAGGCCACCTCGGCTCGCACGTCAAGCTGAGCCGTGGGCTCGTCCAGTACCAGGACGCCCGCTCCAGCTTCGACCGCGAACAGGGCACGGGCCAGCGCGACCCGCTGCCACTGCCCACCCGAGAGGTCCACGCCGCCGCGGTACCGACTCGAAAGCGTTGTCTGTTCCTTGGCTGGGAGCCTCTCGATGATTTCGTGAGCGCCGGCCCGCCGGACCGCCCTCTCGAAGGCGGGGTCGTCCTCGAGCCGTTCGGGCGCACCGAGGACGACGTTGGCCCGCGCTTCGAGCTCGTAACGAGCGTAGCTCTGGAATATAACCGCCAGCCGGCGTTGCCAGCCATGTCTGTCATACTCGGCGAGGCCGACGCCGTCGACGAAGATGGCGCCGGCGTCAGGCTCGTAGAGGCCGGCCAACAGTTTTACCAGTGTCGTCTTCCCGGCCCCGTTGAGCCCGACAATGGCCGTTGATTCCCCCGCGCGCAACTCGAGGTCGAGCCCGTCAAGGACGTTCCGGTCTGACCCCGGGTAGCAAAAACAGACCTGGGCGAACCGGATCGACGAGCGCGGCGCACCCGCAGCGTCGCGGTTTCCGGACGCCACCTGCTTGGCATCCTGGCCAAAACGGCGTTCGAGCGCGATGACGGCGTCGTTGGTCTGCATGCCGAACTGCGTGGGGAAGTCCGCCTCGGGGAAGAAGGCGGCAAACGCAATGGCGACAAAAATGCACTGCAGCGCCAGGGTCAATTGGAACACGGAGAGCCCGCTCATCCTGTCCCGGAGCATCAAGAGCACTGCGGTTATGCCAGTCACCAACACAACGGCGTAGACCACAAACGGACCGACGCATAAACGCGCTCGCTTTTGCCAGATAGGCAGGTAGTACGACCTGCAGTCCGCCTCCGTCCGCTCCTTGAACCAGCCCGTCATCCCGAGGACGCGCATCTCCTTGCCGAGCGCGGGGTTCGCGCCCGTGTCGCACATGTAACCCATGCTGCGCCGGGGGCCGCCCTGGGTCTCGGAGAACAGCACGAAGCCGGTCAGTGCGTACCTCCATCCCACGCGTGCGAGGTAGACCGAAGCGGCAAGCACAGCACCCGCCGCTGGGCCGAGCACGACCGCAACTACGGCCGCAGCACCGAGCATCTGGGCATAGCGCGTGACCAGCGCCAACAGCCCGACCACCGCAGAGCCTGGTGTCTGCCAGCTCTGCGTCAGCCCGGAGCGGGCGTCGTTCAGGTTCGACAAGATCGCCGGTTCCTCGAGCGCGCCCATAGACGCGTCGATCAACGAAGAGCGGATCAATCGCCGGATGCGCCGCCCGTCGACCCGGCGCATCACGAGCTCGCCGACCACCGCTTGAAAGGGCGTCAAGAGGTTCTGCACCACAAGGGCGGCGCCTGCGAGCGCCAGCGCAGGGACGACCGGTGCCCACAGGAGGCCCCCATGGGCGCCGACGTCTGACTCGACCCGAGAAATCATGGTGCTGGTGCCGATTACGAAGGCGATTGGCAATAACCCCAGCAGCAGGTTCCCGAGAACGGCCACCGTGACCAGCCCTGGGCCGGCTGTGGGTACCAGCCTGAAGATCGCCCCCCAGCGCCGGGCGAGACGCAGCAAGAGGTCAGAGAGGCGCCGGAGCGACGACGCACGGTTGTGGGTTGACGACACAGTGATGCCGATAAGCGGCAGACTCTAGCGGGTTTCGCAAATGAACTGCGGCAAATAACGCTCTCTCACCACTACCGTCGACGACCTGGCACTTACCGGGCTCTCCGCGACGACCAATCCCTGTCTTGCCACCGGCTCCTGGGCCTACCCGTGGGGCTCAGTATGGAGGACAGCTATGAGAGCCCTAAGCAATCTGAACAGTGGTAAACCGCTGGGCAAACCCCCTCAACAGGAAGATGGTAAGAAAGAGCACCGGGGTTACTAGCACCAGTGTGGCGGCGGCGAGCACGCTCCAATTGGCCGTGCCGAAGCTTACGTAAGTAAAGATCGCCACCGGGGCCGTCTGGGTACTTGTCGTGGTCAGGATGGTAGCGCCGAAGAACTCCCCCCACGAGCTAATGGCGACCAGCAGTGCCACGGTGACTAGGCCAGGGCGGACCATCGGGAGGACCACACGATGGAAGGCCTGCCATCTCGTGCAGCCGTCTGTTCGAGCCGAATCCTCAAAGTCCGGCGGGACGTCGGCGAAGTAACTGCGCATAAGGAAAATAACGATTGGGAGCTCGAATGTTTCATAGAAGAGCACCAGGCTCGGGTAAGTGTACGCTACATCGAGTCGCGTATAGATGAAATATAGCGGGATGACGTAAAGGATCGCAGGAGCGATAAAGAGGGCTATCAGCCCCGACGTAATTACTCGGCTGCCGCGAAAGCGGGACCGCGCCAGCGCGTACCCCGCCGGGACGCCGAGCCCCAGGGCAAGTGCCCCGCTCGAGATAAGCACGATCAGCGAATGCCCGATGTCATGCAGGTAGGGTACGACCACCGACTCCTGCCCGCTGTAAAGCGCACTGAAGTTAGAAAGGGTGGGCGTGAAAATGAACCGAGGGGGGAGCTGGAACGCCGTGGCCGGCGACTGGAACGCGGTGACCACGATCCAGAGCAAAGGCAACAAGATGAACGCTGTGCCGATGGCCAGGGCAGACACGGACAACCAGTTACCGGTCGCCCGCCGCGCCCTTGCCGTGCGCGCCCCGAGTCGTCGCAAGCGACCGCGCTGGGAAAACATTTGCGCTTCCACGTCATTTCTCCGCGAGGGGACACGTGGCGGCAAGATGGTGTGATGGGAGCGGGACATCGACGTGACGTAGGTCGGCTCTTCGACGAGGTACCTGATCTCTACGACCGGGTGCGACCGACTTATCCTGACGAGCTATTCGCCGACCTGGTGGCATTAACAGGCCTGGACAAACAGTCCATTGTTCTTGAAGTAGGTTGTGGTACTGGTCAGGCGACACGATCGCTGGCCGCGCTCGGGTGTACGGTGACCGCAGTGGAGCCCGGCTACGGCATGGTTTCAGTCGCTCGTCAACGGCTCGCCCCCTTTAGCAACGTCGTGGTCGAGACGTCCGCGTTCGAGGATTGGGACGATGGCGGACGACGCTTCGACTTGCTCGTGGCTGCTTCGGCATGGCACTGGGTCGACCCAACAACGGGGTGGGCCAAGGCGCACGATGTGATCAGGCCCCGGGGATGGATGGCGTTGCTTGGGAACGTTGTCGTGCGTTGTCCGGGTGAGCGGGAGGTTTATGCCGAAACCCACGATCTCCACGAACGCTATTCCCCCGGTAACCCCGACTGGGGGCACCCGCCGCTCGCGGAGGAGGTCCGGGCCACCAACGAGGGTTGGGGCCTCGTGAGCGACCCGGGCGAACTGTTCGGGCCGGCAATCGTGCGGTGGTACCCGACGGTCCAATGGTTTGACGGGGACGGCTTCGCAGATCTACTTCGTTCCACATCGCTATACCGGAGGCTGGGCCGCGACGTCCGCGAGCCGCTGCTCGACGCGGTCGCCGAGCGCATACGGGCTCGGATGGGCGACCACGCATCACGCCGCTACCTGAGCGTCCTGCGGGTCGGACAGCGCGCCCAGAACGACGACCCCGGCCGGCCGAGCGTGGGCTCTGAGCGTCGTCTCAACCTCGCCCTCGGCTCAGGACGTGCACAATTGCCGCAACGTTTTCCGCCAGGGGGCGCATCGAGTCAGCGGTGAAGAGGGCCTCCGGATAGGGCCGGTACCATCGCCTCGTTCGCTCCACGTTGTCCCAACGTAAGTGCCAGTCGCCTACGGCCGCGGTGCCCCGTCCTTCGAAGCGTGAGCGGTGGGCCTTTGGGTCGGAGCAGGTCGTCTCGATGGCGGCGAAGCTCGCCCCGTACTCCTCTGCGATCCGCCGCCACCCGTCGCGGACTGAAGGATCCGCAACGCACTCGAGCACGACGGACTGCCCGACGTCGAGCTGTTGGCGCAGAATAGCCGATTGGAGCTCGTAGCCGAGCCGGGGGACCGGGGCCAAGAACGGGTCCTTCGATCCTGCGGCCGGAAGACCGCCCTCCAGCAGCACGGCCATCAGCGGATCCCGGGATACCAGTACCGCCCCAGTAGTCTGTGCCAGGGCTCTGGCCAGGGTGGTCTTGCCCGTCCCTTGCACACCCGAGATCGAGACGACCCAGGCACTCTTTACCGTCACTGCTTATGCCACGATAGACGGCCTCAAAGTACCGATAATGCCTGTTCCAGGCGAGCCGACGGTGCTCAATACCCCTCCGTTGATTAGTTTGCACAGTTTCCAGTCCACGAATGTGTTCGTGGAGCCGTTGAACGGAACATCGGTTGGGCTGCGCCCGACCATCAAATACCAACGATTCGTTGCGAGTTTCGTGCAAGGCTTCCAGCGTGGCTCCTTCCAGGTTGCCGGCTTCGGTCCGTTCGCTCCGGCGGGCCTCGATGCCAGTGATGCTGAAAGAGCTTGTCGCCCTCAGTCCGGCCGCCACTATCGCCTTCCTTGTCCTCGCTGTCGTTATTGCGGTTGCCCCCCTTGGGGTCGCGATTGCCCTCAGTCGGTTGGTCGGTGCCGTACCCGACGCGGTGACCGGCGGTACCAGTTCGCCAGCCGCCCACCGCATCGAGCTGGCGTTGTTCGCCATATCTGGCCTGCTCGTCGTCCAGCAGGTCCTCGCCGCAGCCCAGAGCGTCCTCACAACACGTCTGGCGCACCGCTTGGAAAGGGGGCTGCGCCACCGGGCGATGGCGGCGGTGCTCACCCCGGTCGGCACCGGTCACCTGGAGGATCCGGCGCTTCTTGACCTCGTCACCGAAGGCAGCGAAGTCGGGACCGGTCGCTTCACTCCGTCGGGTGCGGTTTACAGCCTCCCTGGCGTGCTCGGCACCTATCTCGGCGGAACCGCGATGCTCTTCGGGGTGGCGAGTTTCAGCTGGCCCGCCGCGCTGCTGCTGTTCGCCATATGGCTGTTCGTGCGTTCCCGGATCCGGCGTGAGAACCTCGAGCTGTGGAAGGTGCTGGGCAGCAACAGCGCTGCGACACGACGGTCGGAGTACTACCGGGACCTCGCACTGACACAACCGGCAGCAAAGGAACTGCGGATCTTCGGTCTCGGCAACTGGGTCGCCGACCAGTACCAGCAACACTGGCTCGATTCAATGACTGCGGTGTGGCAGGGCCGGCATCAGCGCCGGGCCTCGTTGGTGGCCTTGCTCCTCCTCCTCTTTGTAGCCCAGGCGCTCGTCCTCGCCGACGTCATCTGGGCCGCTCGGTCGGGACATGCCGACCTGGCCACGGTCACTCTGGTCGTCCAAGGCGTGATCGGTGCGGCCGTGCTCGGGGGGACCGGCGACTTCAATGACGTCAACTTCAACTGGGGTACCTCCGTCATACTGGCCCTGGAGCGGCTTGAACGGACGATCGGTTGCCGTTCAAGCGACGCCGGTGCCGCCGGCGCGCAGACAGCTCTCTTCCCGCTGCCATGGGACGGGCTGCATATCGAAGGAGTTGGCTATCGGTACCCGGGGCAACTCAACGACGTGCTCGACAACGTCGACCTCCAGCTGCACCCGGGACGTTCGCTGGCCATCGTCGGTCACAACGGAGCCGGCAAGACGACGCTCATCAAACTTATTTGCAGACTGGCCGAGCCGGACCGGGGCCGAATCCTGCTCGGTGAGCGCGACCTCCAGGAGCTCGACCCGACGCTATGGCGGCACCACGTCGCTGTTGTGTTCCAGGACTTCGTGCACTACCCCGCCAGCACCGAGGACAACGTCCGCTTCGGCGACCTAAGGGCTCGACTGGGCCATGACGAGCTCGAGCAGGTCGGTGAGCTAGCGGGCATGGGCCGGTTCGTTCACGACCTGGCTGCGGGCTGGGACACGGAGCTGACTCGCGAGGTCGAGGGCGGGACAGAGCTGTCCGGAGGCCAGTGGCAGTCCGTTGCCCTGGCCAGGGCGCTCTATGCCATACGCGCCGGGGCCAAGCTGCTCATTCTCGACGAGCCGACCGCGAGCCTGGACGTGCGGGCCGAGGCCCGGTTCTACGAACGGTTCCTCGAGATCACGAAGGGGGTAACGACGCTGCTCATCTCGCACCGGTTTTCGACCGTGCGCCGCGCCGACGAGATTCTGCGTGCTCGAGCACGGCCAAATCACGGCGCGGGGGACCCACCAGGAGCTCGTCGCTCGGGGCGGGCTGTATGCGACGATGTTCGCCCTCCAGGCCGAGGCCTACGCGGAAAACGATGACGAGGCGCAGGCCAATGCCTGAGCTGGCCCCCCGCATGCGCCTCACGCTCTCGGTGGCCTGGCAGGTCGCCCGTCGCGACCTCATCGTGCTTTTTGCCGTCGATCTCGGGCGGAACCTCTCAGGGGTGTTGGCGGTCGTGGCCATGAAAGCCATCGTCGACGCCGTGGTCGCACAGAGCTGGACGCGAGCGGTTGTGTACGCCCTGGTGCTCGCCGTCATCGTGGCCAGCGGCCTCGCCGTGAGCCAGGCGGAAACGCGGGCGGCCATTTTCTCCCGCGAAGTCGTCCGCCAGGAGTTCGACCGCCGGAGCATCAGCATGACCGCCAGCACACCCCGCCTCGAGCAGCTGGAGACGCCGGAGTACCTGGACAACCTGGAGATGGTCCGCTCCGACCCGATCTGCTTTGCTCACGCCGTCGGGCTGTGGTCACCAATGGTGGCGCTCATCGTCCGCATCGGCCTGACGCTCGGGCTACTAGCCAACCTCGACCTGTGGTTACTCGCTCTCCCGCTCCTCGCCCTTCCCGCCGTGTGGGCGACGAACCAGGCGAACCGCTGGCGCAACGACGCCTGGCGGGAAATCGCCGGGCCGCGCCGGCGGGCGCAAGCGCTGTTCAAGTTGGCGACGACCGCCGCCCCGGCTAAGGAGCTTCGCATCTACGGGCTCGAGGACGAGCTACTACGCCGTCAGGACGCCGCCTTGCAGACCGCAAACCGCGTCGACGTCGACCGCCAGCTGAAGGGCGCCTTGTTGACTACGGGCGCCGCGTTGCTTTTCGTGGCCGGGTACGTCATCGCCCTCTGGCTTGTAGCCGGCCAGGCGATCGCCGGTAAGGCCAGTGCCGGTGACGTCGTCCTCGCGGTCGGCTTGTGCGGCCAACTGAACGCCCAGGTGTCGGCCGTGCTCAGCTGGATCGTCTTGCACGGCCGTGCGTCACGCGTTATCGATAGCTACCGACGGATCGCGGAGCACGCCCGTTCGGCTGCGGGTTCCGCACGCGGTAACCGGCCCGTACCCCCGCAACTGAGGACGGGTATCGAGCTGCACGGTGTGTGCTACAGCTACCCGGGGGCCGGACGGCCTTCGCTCGAGGAGATCTCGACCGTGCTCCCACCTGGGGCCGTCGTCGCCCTCGTGGGCGAAAACGGTGCGGGCAAGACGACGCTCGTCAAACTGTTGACCGGCCTATACCAACCGACGGCGGGACGCATCACGGTCGACGGCGTCGACCTCGACGAGCTGGACCTCGGGGCGTGGCGTAGCACGTCCTCGGCGTCCTTCCAGGACTATGCCCGCCTCGAGCTGCTCGCCCGCCAGAGCGTCGGGGTCGGCGAGTTGTCACGTATCGACGACACTGCCGCGGTGAGTGATGCCGTGCACCGCGCTGGAGCGAGCAGCGTCATTGACGGTCTCTCCGTCGGCCTCGAGACTCAGCTCGGGCGGAGCTTTCCGAACGGTACCGAGCTCTCCGGAGGCGAGTGGCAGAAACTTGCCATCGCCCGCGCCATGATGCGGCCGGGGGCACTCCTGCTCGTCTTCGACGAGCCCACCGCCGCCCTCGACGCGGCGACCGAGCACATGTTGTTCCAGGGCTATGCGGCGGCCGGACGCGCCGCTCAAGGTGCCGGCGCGATCACCTTGCTCATCTCTCATCGCTTTTCGACGGTGCGCTTCGCCGACCTCATCCTCGTGCTCCACCAGGGCAGGCTGGTCGAGCAAGGCACGCACGCCAGCCTCATGGCCCAGGCTGGCCTGTACGCCGACCTGTTCACTCTCCAGTCGGCTGCGTACCGCTGACCCGAGCGGCGCTGCCCCCGTGCGTGCCCGGCGGCCCGGACAGGACCGTCGGGACGTAGTCGAGCAGCTGGATGCGACCGTCGAACGTGCGGTTGTCGATCATGTCGAGAGCAACGTCGGGATAGCCGTCGTAGATGCGTTCACGCCCGCTGCTCCCGGTGATGACGGGGAAGACCACCACTCGGAAGCGGTCCACGAGACCGGCTTTCAACAAAGAGCGGCACAGGGAGATGCTGCCTATTGTCCGCATCGACCTGGGGCCCGTGGCCTTCATTTCGCGGACGGCCTCAACTGCGCCCCGAGCCACAAGTTGCGTGTTGGCCCAAGAAAGCGGGTCGCTCAACGTGGTTGAGAAGACGACCTTCGACATACCTGCCAAGGCATCGGTGCCCGGCTCGCCCGCTGCGGCGAACCCCGACATGAGGCGATAAGTGGTGGCGCCCATCAGGACTACGTAGCCCGCCTCGGGCTGCTCTCCCAGCCACGCCAGGTACTCGGCCCTTCCAGCCCCCACCAACCGGGCCAGCCTTCGGCCGCCGCGTAGCCATCCAGCGAAGTGATGAAATCAACGAGAAGTTCTGGCATCGTGGTCTCTCTTTCTGGGATATTCGGGTCGGCGTGTCAACCCTCTGTGGCCGCAATTGCTCGGTCCACGTACGTCGTTACAGCTATTTCCATGTCCGTCGGCCACGCCTCCGCGAGGATCTCTCGTCCCCGGCTCGTGAACACCTCGCGCCCGGCGAGGTGGGCGGCCAAGACGTGCGCCCTGTCAGCCGACCCGGAGGGTATGGCCAGCAGGTCGAGCCGTTGTTGGTTTGTCAGGCGCCCGCTCCAGTCCGCCGGCGATGCCGCAGGGCTGCGCCCATTCGTTTCGAGGGCCAACTCGTACAACAACTTTCGAGCGTCGTTCGCACCCAGGACACCGAGGAGCCAGTCCCGGCGGTACAACGCCACGCTCAGGTACAGGTGTAGCGCAAAGTACTCCTCAGCGACATGACGGCTCCAACTGCCATTGGGCACTGAGCCGACGTCCAGGCCCCGGATCACCCCTTCGGGTGGCAGCACCACGGCCTGAAGGACAGGGCCCGGCAAGTGTGCTGGCAGCTGGCCGAGCGCTTCCTCGAGTGCGGCGATGACCAGTGCCGGGTCCCCGGACGTAGGCAACCCGACGAAGGTCGCGCGTTGGGCGTCGGTGAGCTTGGCGCTCAGATGCTTCAGCCCGGTCCGCGGCAGTGGACGGTTCGACTCCACGTAGGCGTCGTAGAGGATCCAGCGGAGCACCCAGATGACCTGGAGCATGAGGAGTTCGTCCGCCACTCGGCTGACTGACGCCGCGGCGCTGAACCGTAGGGCGAGGTCCCGTAACTTCTCGGGCGACGGTGCCGTGGGCGCCGGCGGAGCGGGTACGAGGGTATCCAGGCCGTCGTGGTCGAACAGGACGTGCCGGTCCCGGCCGGGACGAAGCAACCTGTGAGGTCGGTTCCACCCACAGGTCCAAGCGCTGGCAAGTTGGGGTGATGGCGAGCCAACTACCGGTCCTACCGAATGAAGGCCGCGCCATCACGGTAGGGGTGATCTGCTCGAGACGGTCCCGCCAACCCGCCGCGAACCCAGGGACGTCATCGTCGGCCACGGCGATGATCACGTCGAGGTCTGACATCTCGTCAGCGTCGCCGCGGGCGACTGACCCGTGGGCCCAAGCGGCCCGAACCCGTGAGTCGCCCGCCACGACCTCGATGAACCGGTCGAGAAGGCCGGCATAACCCGGCGGCAGCTTGCAGCCGGAAGGGTGCTCCTCCATAGCCGCTGGTGAGGCCATAGACAAGTGTGGTGCTCCGGCTCCGAAGCCGCCAACGCTCAACTCTCGGCGAACCCTAAGTCCGCGTCGCCTTTCTCGACTGGGTGCCACCACGAAGCGTTGCTCGCCCCACCGGGAGGCTCCTGGGGCCGGCGACGGACAGCTAAGCCCGGGGTTGTGCCGGACGTGGGTATAACTCCCCGCAGGGTCACAGCTGCCCGCCGGCGACGGGCGACCGAGAGGAGGCAAAGGTATGAGTGCAGCTTCAGGGACTGGGGGTCGATTCGCGCGACGATGGGCCGCGATTCCGGTTGCATTGCTGTCGATCTTGGGTGGCAGCGTGGTATCAACGGCGCTGCCATCTGGACCGGCGGCCGCGGCCACCACCAACCAATGCGGGTATGGCTCATCGGCTGGCAATGTCCGGACCTGCATCAGCCTGGGGTCAGGCTCCGTTTCGACCAGTGCAACCGTCATTGCGACGGGTCGAACGATACGGTCCTGCCTCCGCCGTAACGGCGCCCGGGTGGAATGCACCCGGTACAGCTACGTGGGCCCCGGCGGTGGGACCGGCAATACCTGGGTAGCTGGAGGATCGGTCCCGGCCGGCACCTACTGTTCGGTCACGTGGAAGCTGCAACCCAGCGGGGCTCAGGAGAAGGTCGCCACCGTCTGTGTGGGTTTCGGGACCACCGTGATCGGCTAAGCCCGTCTGACCAGACGAGTATGTTCTAGCCCGTTCAAGGCATCTTCTCCTCTCCGAGGTTGACGACCTGGCGGTCCGGCGACGAAAAGGACACCACCAGGACTAAAGGCTCGGCGCTCGTCGTACGCGCACAGTGTGGCGTGCCTCGTGGGATGCAGATCGCCTGCCCCGGTCCCAGGTCCACCGTCGCATCACCGACCGTGTGCTCACAGGTACCCGAGAGCACATAGAGGATCTCTTCGCAGTTGGGGTGCAGGTGAAGGGGGTTGTTGCACCCAGGGGCTATGGTGACCACCCCGAACGTCTGTTCAGCGCCTTTCGTGGCTTTCCCGCTGATGAGCCAGGTGACGCTGCCCCAACTGGTCTCCTCGCTGGCCGTCTCCTGCAGGCTCGCTACCAGTGGCAAAACGGTCACTTCTCCTCCTCGTCATGTCGGCACTTTTTGCAATTACGACAGATTGCCCGCGGGGAGCCAGCGAGGGACATACTGAGCCCGTGGGGTCATCTCATATCCGGCGACTATTGCACGGCGATGAGCTGCTTGCCGAACGGGCGTGTCGCACGTTCGGCCTTGAGGGCGACATCGACCCGTCAGCGTTCCTCGGGCGGCCTGAGACGGCACTCCTGATCGTCGAGCACGGCGATGACGTTGCCGGCTGGGTCTACGGCCACGAACTGCTTCATCCGGACGGCGAGAAAACGATGTTGCTTTACGCCCTCGACGTCGCTTCGGCCCACCGCGGGCAGGGTTGGGGCCAGGCTCTGGTCTCCGCCTTCGTCGGTCACGCCTCGTCCCGAGGCTGCACGGAAGTGTGGGTATTGACGGATAACGCCAACCGCGCAGCCATGGCCACTTATGCCGCGGCCGGCGGGTCGACGAACGGCGGCGGGCCAGCGATGTTCACATGGCGGCTCGCGCCCGGACGGCACTCCGGCGATAAATAGGCTCTGCTGCGCTTGTGATGTGAGCGATCATGTCCAGGTGACGCAGCGCGTCGAGGGCGTCGGGGTCTTCCCAGGCCGGGTGAAGTCCACGCTTCGGCACACATCAGATCGCGACAACGACTAGTGCGGCGCTCCGGCCGCGGCGTCTTGGGATTACTGGGCGACGCTGCCCGGCGGTGGTGGGCGATCGCCGAACTCGTGCCACGGGCCGGTTGGCGGCTCGTGTCACTTTCCATCGTCGCCAACCTCGTCTTCGGGCTTCTGCCCATCGCTTTCCTGATCGGCACCAGCACGGCCATCGGTCACATCGAATCGCTCGCCGAGGTGAGCCCCGGAGCGGTCTCCTGGAGGCCCGTCGTACCGGCGCTGGCTCTGGCGGTTACAGCCCTGGCCGTCCAGAACCTCCTGACCCCATTTCAAGCCGCGCTCGGCGAGCTCATCACACGGCGGATCGACGGCTACTGCATCCGCCGCCTCATTCACGCGTCCTTAGTCGATGCTCCGATGCTCGTGCTCGAGGAAGCGGACATGGTGGCGGCACTAAATGACACTCGCTCTGGGCTCTCGCAAAGTTGGCTCACGCCAGGCTCGGCAGCCGTAGGCCTACTGGCGCTAGTGGCACGGTACGCGCAGATGCTCGGCGCCGTTGTCGTCATCGGGGTTGTGCTCGGGCCGGCCGCAGCGCTCGTCATCGGAGGAGCGGTGTACATCGCCCGCGTCGGGTGGCGTGACTCGGTAACGAGGTACTCGATGTTCCTGGAGAAACAGGCAGGCGCTCGCCTCAGCGTGAACTATGTGCTGCAGACCGGGGTCAAGCCTGAACTGGCGAAGGAAATGCGGGTCCTCGGGATCCTCGACTGGTTCCGAGCTCGGGCAGAAGCGGAGATCAACTCGTACTGGTTACCAATCTGGCGCGAGCGCGTACGCATAGGCGTGGCGCCGTTTGCGGTCTACGCCGTCGTCCTGATCACGGGGATCTCGACGGTGCTGATCATGTTGCGGGATGCGGCGATGCGCAACTCATTGTCCGTACTGGACATTTCGCTCGTAGCACAGTCGATCTTTGTGGCCGTCACCTTCGCAGGGTTCTTTCCTGAAGCTGACGTCCCCACGCAATTCGGGACGGCGACCAACGAGGCGATGAGAAAAGCTCAGCGTCGGTTCGCCGAAAGCGGCCGACGAACGACTGGAGGCCAGTTGGACGCTCTGACGGTCCCGGCTTCGTCGATCCGCTTCGAGGGGGTCAGTTTCGCGTACCCCGGAGGCGAGAAGAACGTGCTCGACGGTCTCGACCTCGACCTGAAAGTGGGCGAGTCGACGGCGATCGTCGGCCTCAACGGCGCGGGAAAGACGACGCTGGTCAAGCTGCTCGGTCGTCTTTACGAGCCCGACTCGGGGAGGATCGTCGTCGACGGCGTTGACATCGCAAAGTATGAGACCGCAAGTTGGCAGCGGCGGCTCGCAGTGATTTTCCAGGACTTTGCTCACTACGAACTCGATGCCATGACGAACGTCGTCCTTGCCGCGCCCCAAAAGAGCGGCGTCGGCTCGGCCTATAACCGAGCGACCGAGCGCGCCGGTGCGGCCCGGCTCATCGAGGCATTACCTGAAAAGGACGCCACGATCCTGTCGAGCCGGTACGCCGGGGGCGTCGACCTCTCGGGCGGAGAGTGGCAACGGATCGCCCTGGCCCGGGCGCTCTTCGCCGTCGAGGAAGGAGCCGCTGTTCTTGTCCTGGACGAACCGACTGCGCAGCTCGACGTCCGAGCAGAGGTCGCCTTCTTCGACAACTTCCTCGAGCTCACGCGTGGCCTCACGACGATCGTCGTTTCCCACCGCTTCTCGACGGTTCGTCGCGCCGATCGCATCGTCGTTTTAGAGGGAGGACGCGTCGTCGAGGCCGGCTCCCATGACAAGCTAATTGCTGCGGGAGGGCGGTACGCCGATCTGTTCGCGCTGCAAGCCCGCCGGTTCGCAGAGGGCCTTACAGCCGAACCAGATGACGAGTCCGATCGATCGGTGACAACGTGAAGGTGCTCAAAAGCGCGCGTTTCCTACTGGCGCTAGGCGCCAGGCTGGACCCGAGGCGGCTCGCCGTGGCGATCGTGCTCATGGTTATTAGTTACGTCGCGGCGCCGTTCTCAGCGCTGGCTCTGGCCGGCTTCGTCGACGACGTGATTGCCCACCGCTCTCACAATGCTCTCGTCCTTGCCGTGCTGCTGGCTGTTCTGCTCGTGGCTCAGGCCATGGGGCATCACTTCTCACACCTCTGCTACGCCCGTGTGGCGGAAGACCAACTCTCATTTCTGAATATCGAACTGATCGACCGGATGAGCGCCCCTCCCGGGATCGAGCACCTCGACGACCCACGGTTCGCCGACGACATGGAGCTCTTGCGCAGCCAGATGTTCGTAGTGACGCGGGCTCTCGAATCGCTTCTCGAGCTGGCAGCACTACTTCTGCAACTGGCGATCAGCGTTGGCATTCTCGTCAGCCTCGACCCTTGGCTGGCACTGCTGCCATTGTTCGCCGTCCCGCCTTTGTTCCTCGGCGAGCGCGCTCAGACCCTGCTCGAAGCGGCGCGAGAGCAGTGCGCCCCTGACGTCCGTCTCAATCGACATCTCCTCGAGTTGGCGACTACGCCTTCTACGGCGTCGGAGCTGAGGCTGTTTGGAGCCGAGGGTGAGATCTTGCGGCGTCAGGAGAAGGTGTGGGAGGAAATCACGCGCACGATGGTACGCGGTCAGGCTCGGAGCGCTACGCGCCGGGCACTCGGCCAGCTCATCTTCACGCTCGGTTACGCCGGGGCCGTGCTGGTCGTCGTCTCGGAGGCACTACAAGGTCGAGCGTCGACCGGAGATCTGATCCTCGTTATCACCCTCGCGATACAGGTGAACGTGCAGCTGGCCGGCGCTGTCAGCCAGCTGACCGGCCTGCAGAGCGCGGGGCGCACGGTCGACCGTCTCGAACGCGTGCGGCGGTACTCCGAGGAACGGACCGCTCCATTGGCCGTCTCGCCCCTTGGCCATAGTCAGGTACCCGATCGGCTCCAGCGCGGGATCGTTCTCGACGACGTCAGTTTTTCCTACCCGGGGAGGTCCGAGCTCGTCCTCGACCATATTTCCCTTGAAATGCCAGCAGGCTCCACGCTTGCGCTCGTCGGTGAGAACGGCGCGGGCAAGTCCACCTTCGTCAAGCTACTCTGCGGCCTATACGCTCCGGGGAGCGGGCGCATCGTCGTAGACGGCATAAATCTGGCCGACTTTGTCCCCGGAGAGTGGCGCTCACGGATCGCGACGCTATTCCAGGACTACGTCCGGTTTGAGTTTGTGATGGGCGAGGCGATCGGTCTGGGTGAGGTCACGCTCATGCAAGATGCAGCCGCCATTAAGCGCGCCGTTGCTCACGCCCGCGCCGAGCGGGTGGTCACTGCGGTGCCAGGCGGTCTCGACGGCGTAGTCGGTCGCAACTACAAGGCAGGGGCGGAACTCTCCGGTGGGCAGTGGCAGATCCTTGCTCTGGCGCGTTGCCTGATCCGCGAGCTGCCCCTGCTGCTCGTCCTGGACGAGCCGGCATCTGGCCTCGACGCCAGCGCCGAGCACACGCTGTTCGACCGTTATGTCTCATCGGCGAAGGTCGTGGCCAGAGAGCTGGGTGGGGTGACGGTCTTGATCTCCCACCGGTTCTCGACGGTGCTGATGGCAGATACGATCGCCGTGCTCGATGGCGGAGCATTGGTCGAGATTGGGCCCCATCGAGAGCTCATGGCCAACAACGGCCTCTACGCCGAGCTTTTCCGGCTCCAGGCGCGGGCGTACGGGTAAAGGCGAGCGAGGACAGTGTACGAAAGGGCCCGAGCGCCCGAATGGTTGAGCGAGTTGACTTTGCGGCGTGAACCGCCGTGGCTCCCGATGGGCACTCGTGCTTTGCACGCCGCCCCCATTTTCCAGGCCGAAGGCCCGGACGTCGTACGCCTGCGCGAGCGCAAACGTGAGCTATTAGCCGCGGCGCACGACGAGGTATCGATAGAACTGCCCAACGTCGAAGCGCCCGTTCGCGAGGCCGCCCACTTTGTCGCCCGGACCACTGGGCGGGCGCTCAAAACTGACAGGCCGGCGCTGGAAGCGGCGGCGCTGCTGGTGGCCGAAGATCTTGTCGTCCTTACGCGTCCTGACGGAGCCTGGATTATGGCGGCCGGAGTTGTCTGCTTTCCCTCCCACTGGGTGCCAACCAGCAAGCTGGGCCAACGATTGGCGTCGATACACGGGCCTGTCCCCCGTTATGCCGAGGAGTTGAGCGACCGGGTTGACCGGTTCCTCGACCGTTTGACGGTCGAGCGCCCGGCCTGGCGACGGAACTGGGCACTACATGCCACCTCCGAGCTTTACGCGCCTCGGCCCGTACCGGTCGCCGCCCCGGTTGCGCCGGAGGACCACTGGTTGCGCAGCGAGCGCCAGACACTGACCGTGCTGCCCGCCACCGGGGCGATCCTGTTCGCCATCCGCACCGAACAGGTCCCGCTGGCGGCACTGCGAGGTCAACCGCGTAAAGCTGGCCAACTCGCCGCCACCATACGCGCTACACCCGCCGACCTGGCCGACTACCGCTTCGGCACCGTCGATATAAACGCCGTCTCGAGGTGGCTCGAGTTAATCGAGACCTAGACCCCGGCGCCCGATGTCGTTGAGGTCGCCGTAGTGGAACCGGTTCGGCCACGCCTGCTCGTAGTTCTCGTCGGGGAAGTCCGACGGGCTGCGGCCCGCCATGAACGCCTCACCGACCAGGCCAGCGTAGATTTCGTTGCGAGGGCACCAGGGAGCGGCGGGGATGTACATGACGTTGCCCCAGCCCTTCTGGTCCCGGACCGGGGCGACGCTGTGGACCATGTCGCAGTGCCACCAGACGGAATCGCCGGCTTTGACATCCGGGATACCGGTCAAGGCCTGCATTAGGAGCGGGTGCCACTTTTCGTTGGCGGGGAACACCTGGTTCACTGTGACGCCGCACATGTCGCCCTCAGAGACGTCTGGCAGGAGGGGCCGCAACATTAGATAGGCCATCGCCTCAGGCACCGGGACAGTATGAAGGACGCCCTGGTCATGGCCCATGTCCGACAGCGCCGTCCAGCCCTGGAAAGTTCGAAAGGCCGAACACATGGTTGAGCCCGGGTATTGCGGGCCAGCAGTACGGTACTCGGCGCTCCAGGGGTCGTAATCCTCGACGCTGCCGTCAAAGAGGTGCCGGAAGGCCTTCTGGTAGGCGCTGGTCATCCACAGGTCGAGAGTCCCGGGGTCCAGGTGGGGGCCGAGGCCGTTGCTGTCGGCTCCTTCGGGCCGGCGACGTATGCGGTCGGGGTAGAGCAAGCCGCGGTCCGGGTCGAACCACTGCACGCCGTCGGACTGGCTGGTCCAGAGCTCGTTCAGAAAGGACTGCACTTTGGCCATCTGCTCGCTCTGGCGGGCCTGCATTTGAGCTGGTGACCAGTAGATCGGGTAGATCTCGGGTTTGGACCCGACGCTACCGAAGAAATCGTCGCCAGGGCCGCGGTAGTTCTCGAAGAACTGGTTCGAGTCGACGTAGTCGACGATGTCGTGGTCCCATTGGCGCGCCTGCTGGTGCCCGAACCGGCCGCGGACCACCAAGCACCCGCGGCGCCGCAGTTGGGCCAGCCGCTCCGCCGTGACCTTTCCGGCCGCGATGACGGCGTAGTCGACCTCGGGCCAGACGGCTTCCCCGCCCGCGTTGAGGGCCACAATCTCCTCGACCCGCTCACGAACGCGGGCCTCGATCACCGCGAAGACCTGCTCCACCGTGCGGCCCGAGCCCTCGATCCGGGCGCGCAGGGCTCGCTTGACCTCCCGGATGGCGGCCGGCAAGTCGTCCGGAACGCTCTCCCAGTGCGGCAGCCCGGCGCTCGTCGGGCCTCCATCGTCGATGGCAGTCATCTCGCAAATACCTCCCTGGTCACGACCCCGCGGTGCTTGCCGATCCTTCGGTCGCGGCTGGAACCCCGGCTCTCGTAAGGTGCCAGAGCGCCGTTGAACAGGAAGCCGGCAGGCATCGACTAGCTGGGCCGACGCGGGGCCGCGTCGTCTCGTCTAGCGCTGTCATGGCGAACATGGAACCGGCGATGATGCCGCGGAATCTACTCTTTGGGAAGAGATGTTCAAAAGGGACACTTCGGAGGTAAACGAATGAGCTTGACCAGGGCACGGTCCTGGCTATCGCTTGGGGGCCGGACGGTCGGCGCCGGCCTGATGGTCCTGGTGGCCGTTGCCCTCACCGTCCAGCCCGCGATCGCCTCCCAAAGCGCCGGGGCGGGACGACCCGACGCACCGGCCACTGCCGCCCCTACGATTTCCGTTAGTGGCAGCGTCCCCTACACGCCCGACCGCACCGAAACCGGAGTGACCCCGTTTTCGGCCTCCTGCAGCCGCCTTTATAAAGCCCTCGACTTGGGTCTCTACGTTTCGGAACTGGCTGTGTTCAAAGCCGACCGCGCCCCCGACGCGGCCAACCTCTTGGCCCACTGGCTGGCCGGCTCAGGTCAACCTGTAAATTACGCCAGCACCAGCCTTCTATCCCTCAAAGCAGCCGCATTTCCCGGGTTTAAGACTATGAACTCAAGTGTGCAAGCGTATATTCGGAAAGAACTTGCCGGTGGCGTCACTAAAATTACGGTACCCGCTAACCAGGGCTATTCACCTACGGACCAGCGCCCTCTCGTAGTGATGGACTTCAACAACGTGGTTAACTTCCCGGGATTGTACTGGGCCTTTCGTGCTACGCAGGGCATCGGGCTTACCGGTACCATCAAAGACCAAGACGGCCGGTACACAGGCGAGCTGAGATATGTGATCAGCGACACGTATGGTTTTCAGGCCAATGACGCGTCCCGGGTAACAGGCCCATTTACTCGGGCCATGAACTACCTGCAGACAAACTGCGGTCACCCCAAGTTCACCGCTGGCCCACAGTGGTTCAGCGACAGGCTTATTGTGGCCGTTAAGTTTCCCGCGCCCTCGGGTACGTGAATATTCACGCGAGCCTGGAACTGATGAGCGGGGCCGATGCTGACGGCCCTGCTCGGTGCAGTCTGGAATGCTTTGTTCAGCTTTGGTCAGCCTTGTTCAGCTCTGCGGCTGCCTCAGGCAGGTAGATGGGCCGGGACCAGAAGTTCTGCCGCAGGGCAAAGGCATTTGAACGACCTTCTCGATAGGATCACTAGTGATGGTCCGTTGACCTACCGCGACCTGCCGGACCCGGTAGGCACGCCGGTTACAATCTCGGCGGCGGCGGCAAAAACGGGGTCACCGCTCACCTGCAACCCACGCCGGCACGCCTCGACCAGCTTCACCTGGTGCGGGTCAAGGCTGGCTTCGGCAGCGACTGCTAGTTGTTGGCTCTCTGCGCCCGCGGGAACGGCGTCGACTACCTGTTGCGATCCAGAATAGAGGGCTTGGTGTTCCGCTTGGAGCTGCGCCAGCGCCGCCGCGGCGGCATCTCGGGAGATGTGAGGCTGCAGGAGTTGGACCGCCATCGCCCCGGTAACGCCATGGAGATGAAAGATGTTGGGTTCGGCCACGTAATAACTCGCCCCTGTTGCGGCCGCACTCACCACCGCCGCTTGCACGTCCGCCACGTCAGATGACAGGCCCGCCGGCTGGCCCACCCGAAAACGGGCCGCCCAGTAGCCAAGCGCCCGGGCCAGTTCTTGCCGGCGGGCGGTGGTATCGGTCGCGTCGATGGCCCGGACGGCGTGACCTACTCTGATCGCCCCGTGGAAGAGAGCCGTGGCCATCGTGGGCATCAGCCTTGGTACCCAGGTCTCGACGACCTGAGGCCAACCTTCGTTGTCGATCTCCTCCGTAAAGTACCCGACCCATTCGGGGAGTTCCCGGTAATCGCCCAGCGCGTCGTGCCACTCGAAACTGGTAGGTCGCACCGGCTCTACCCCGTTGCCCGCGGCACGGGCAAAGCGACGCGCCCATCCGTCGAGTTGTTCCTCGAACCCGAGGGCAGCGAGGGCCTCGCAGGCCATCGCCCCGTGGTTGACGAAACCGTTCGGGAGCTCGAACCCGGCGAAAGCCAGGCGCTCGAACGCCTCGTCCAGGGCGTCAGACGTCTCCGCGGAAGGGTCGTTCATGACGCGGCCGCGCCCTGGTGGCCGTTCCTTATTACCCGAGCCTGCATCCCACCCGGGTCGCCCACTCCCCAGCTGATCACTCTTTGGGGGTGGATCCGGATGATCTCGCGGCTCATCCGGGCCATCGGGGGCTGTTCGTCACTCACCGCCTCGGCTAGCCCCCGGATCTCGACGCCCCTGACCGCCCACGGGCTTACAGAGGCGACGTCGTCGACCACCAGCGAAACGTACGGGTTGGCCTTTACGTTCTTGAACTTCTTGGTGGCCCCCATGTTGAGGCCATAGATATCGACGGTAGAGAGGGCAGCGTTGTAGTGGAACCCGACGGGGTTGTTTTGCGGCGCCCCGTCCGAGACGGTGGCCAATCGGCCGAGCCGCTGCGTCCCCAGGTAGGCGAGTTCGGCGTCGGTGAAAACTGGAAGACTTGTGGACATATGACCACCCTAAGACCTCAAGTAAGCTTGAGGTCAAGGGCTAATACCAGCATGTTGGCGCCAGCAACGATGAGGCGAAGGGAGGACGAGGTGGTAGCGATGTCCGAGTACCTGGACTACAGCGGCCGCGATGACGTCCTGAGCGGGGGCGCCCGCCGGATTTGGGTCGACACCCCCAAGGGCCGTTTCAGGGTGTGGACCAAACGGACCGGTAACAACCCGCGCCTCAAAGTGTTGCTCCTGCACGGCGGGCCGGGGTCCACCCACGAGTACCTGGAGGCCTGTGACAGTTACCTCCCGGCCGCGGGAGTGGAGTACTACTACTACGACCAGCTCGGCTCCGGGTTTAGTGACCAGCCCGACGAGCCGTCGCTCTGGGCCCTGGACCGTTTCGAAGACGAGGTCGAGCAAGTTCGTCGGGAGCTCGGCTTGGGCCCGGACAATTTTGTCCTCTACGGCCAATCCTGGGGCGGCCTTTTGGCCACCGAGTACGCCGTCCATCACCAAAAGGAGTTGAAAGGGCTCGTCATATCCAACATGATGTCGAGCGTCCCGGCCTACGACGCGTATCCGCGAGACGTACTAATGCAGGAGATCGAGCCCGGCGCTCTGGCCGAGATCAAAGCGCTCGAAAAAACCGCCGATTTCGACAACCCCAGGTACATGGAACTGCTGAACGACCACCATTATGTGCACCACGTACTGCGCATACCCGTCGAGGACTGGCCGGACCCCGTTGAGCGGGCGTTCGCCAACATAAACCCCACTATTTACATCCCGATGCAAGGCCCGAGCGAACTAGGCGTGAGCGTGGACGCCAAGCTGGCTGACTGGGACCGGACAGAGGAACTTAGTTCCATCGAAGTACCAACGCTCGTTATTGGAGCGCGTTACGACACTATGGACCCGACCTTTATGGAGATGATGGCCAACCGATTGCCCGCTGGGCAATACCTTTATTGTCCGAACGGCAGCCATTTGGCCTTGTACGATGACCAGACCGTTTATTTCGCCGGTCTCGTCGGGTTCCTTCGAGGACTGATGGCGCCCTGACCGTTAGCCTGGCTGGGTGGGCAGGCGCTCGTCCGAACGGCTGGCGATTGTTTCGCAGCTCGAGGATGCGGGTTGCGTTGCGCCTGAAGAGGAAGCCGATGAGCTGATCGAGGCGGCACGGGGCGACGAGGCGCAGCTGGCCGCACTCCTCGCTCGGCGGGCGGCCGGAGAGCCGCTGGGCTGGGTTACTGGCTCGGTCAACTTTGTTGACGGTCGGGTCAGAGTCTACTCGGGCGTGTACGTACCTCGCTGGCAGACCGAAGCACTGGTGAGCCGGGCTATCGAACTAATACCGGACAACGGCCTGGCCGCTGACCTCTGTACCGGGTCAGGCGCGATTGCGGTGGCCCTAGGTCACGCCCGGCCGTCGGCTCGGGTCGTGGCCAGCGAACTCGACCCCGTGGCTTGGCGCTGCGCCAAAGACAACGGCGTCGAGGTCTACGCCGGGCACCTGGACGAGCCCCTGCCGAACGAATTAAAGGGCCGCTTCGACGTGGTAATCGCGGTTGTCCCGTACGTGCCCAGCGAAGAGTTCGCCTATTTGCCCCGTGATGTCCGTGATTACGAACCGCGCCTGGCCCTTGACGGCGGCCCGGGCGGGACCCGCGTGCTGGAACAAGCCGTCTGGGCCGGCGCCCGGCTCTTGCACACCGGGGGCGCTCTACTGCTCGAGCTGGGAGGAGACCAAGACGAAGCCCTGCGCGCCGTCCTGGGGGCGGCCGGTTTCGAGCTGGCGCACCGTTACCACGATGACGAAGCCGACCTTCGTGGTATTGAAGCCACCCTGCGTACGGTCGGCTTGGCGAAAGAGCAATGACGGTTAGGTGGAGGGGTGGCCGATGATGGGGCCATGGAAAACAAAACGGGTTCCGGGTCGGTTTGGTCGTTGTGGTCGGAAGGCTCTGTGTTGTCGATCGCGTCCAAAGGCTCCGTCCTTTCGATCGGTTCGGTCGGCTCGGCGCTGTCGATCGGCTCAGTGGGCTCTTTCCTGTCGGCCTTCTCGGTGGCCTCGACCGCCTCGATCGGTTCGTTGCTCTCCGCGGGTTCGCTCCTGTCAGCCATGTCCTTCCGGTCCACCAAAGCGGTAATGGCCGCCCGGTCCCGGGCCAGGAACTGAGCTCCGCAGGCGGCCAGAGCAAAACGCCCTCGACGTAGCTATCAGCCGGCCGGCTCCGCCTCCCGCTAGAGTCCGACCATGAGCGGGTACGTGATGCCGGGTGTCCTCGAGATCGACACCCTGCTCGGCGGCTGGCAACGCGTGACTGCTGGCTACCTTGTCGAGGGCCCGGCGCCAGTCCTGGTCGAGACGGGCAGCCAGACCTCAGTACCGGTATTGCTGAAGGCCTTGGCCGAGCACGGCGTCGGCCCGGAGGACCTGGCCGGGATTGCCGTTACTCACATCCACCTCGACCACGCCGGCGGCGTCGGCGACGTGACCGGCGCATTCCCCAGAGCCATCGTCTACGTCCACCCAAGAGGGGCGAGGCACCTGGCCGACCCGAGCCGGCTCATCGCCTCGGCGGCGACGGTGTACGGCGACGCTCTCGACACGGTTTATGGCCGGCTGACCCCCACTCCGGCCGAGCGGGTAAGGGCGGTCGAGGACGGCGTTGAAATCGACATCGGCGGAGGCCGCGTGCTGACCGTCGTACATTCGCCCGGCCACGCTAAACACCACATGGCGCTCCACGACAGCGAGAGCGGCGTGCTCTTCGTGGGGGACTCTGTCGGAGTGCGCCTGCCCGACGCCGGCACCCTGAGGCCGGCGACGCCACCCGCCGATTTCGACCTCGCCCAGGCCCTTGACAGCCTCAGACGCTATTCCGAGCGGAGCCCGAGCGCCCTCGCCCTGGCTCACTACGGCCTGCTGCCGGACGAGCCGCGTACGGCTCTCGATGAAGCGAGCGACGTTTTGCGGGAATGGGCGGACGTAGCGGCCACGGCGTGGCACTCGGGACGAGACGTCGAAGAAGCCTTGCGCGAGCGCTTCGGACCCGAAATCGAACTTCTCCCGCCTGAAGAACGTCAGCGCCTCGAGACGCTGAACGGCATACATAGCAATGCTGAAGGGCTCAAGCTGTGGCTGGCCGGTCCCGGTACCTCAACCGAGGGCGTCCGGAAAGACAACTAGGCGGGGTTGCTATTTGGCCCATAAATATCTCCGGCGCCAGGAGCGCGGTACCCGCTTGGGGATCTTTAGACCTGCGAACCGGGGTTCGCTATGAATATGAGGCCGTAAAAGCGCGTCGCGGACCTCCGTCTCCAAATCGAGTCGGTCGTAATAAATTATGAGCGCGGCAATTGTAGGTTGGATAAACATTTATGACCTCCATCAGTCAGACCGCGGCCATAGACGCGGCTGAAATGCGGCTTGCTACAGGCCCCGGGAGACCGGGCGCTCGGGCTCTATCGGGTCGAAACTTGAGCGCGCTGGCGCGGGCCGTTCACGGGGAGAGAGCGGCTGAAGAATATTTGCACTCGTACCTCCTCGCGGCTCGATGGGCGGACACGACCATTAGAGCCGATCGCCAAGTGGGCCCGCCACCGATTTTTTCAATTCTTCGGGCTCCAACGCGTGGCCGGCAAATACCTGATGCTCGGCACCAAGGAGAAAGACGGGAAAGGGCCATGTACACGGCCAATTCCACCCCGGCTGGGCGGCGGTGCCATAATCAAGGGCATGGGACTAGTCGGGCTCCATCACGTATCGATCAATGTCGATGACGTCAACGCCGCCATCGGGTTCTATGTCGACGTCCTCGGGCTAAAGGTCCGCCCTGACCGGCCGGACTTCAGCTTCGGAGGAGCCTGGCTCGACGCTGGGGGCCAACAAGTCCACCTGATCGAAGCCACGCCGCCCCCGGGTCTCGGCCAGCATTTCGCCCTGGCTTTCAGTGACCTCCCCGGGCTTGTCGATGCTCTGCGGGACCAGGGTTTCGAGGTGACTGACCCGGTACGGTCGGGCACCAGCCTCCAGTCCTTCCTGGACGACCCCGCCGGCAATCGCGTCGAGCTCCACCAACCCGGTGTCTTTGCCGCCTGAGCGGTGATGACGAGGCCGGGCCGCGGCGAATGAGTTGTCCCCGCGGCCGGCCGGCGGGCGGTCGGCTGTGACAACTGGGCGGGGACACGGGCGTCGGCTGTGACAACTGGGCGGGGCCATGGCTAGTGGGCGGACGGTCTGGGCCGACCAGCTGAGCGACGACGAGCGGTCCGTCCTCGGACCGGGGACCGCGGGGGCAGTCGTGGCGCGACCAGACGTCCTGGTAGTTGGAGGCGGGATCGTCGGCGTGGCCACGGCGCTGGCCTGTCACCGTTCTGGCCTGGGGCAGGTCTCGCTGCTCGAGGCGGCGCAGCTCGGCTCCGGGACCACCGCTGGCGCCGCCGGTCTGCTCGTGCCCGAAGCGCACCAGGGTTCCGACCCGGATGCCTTTGTCGACCTGGGCCGCACCAGCCTGAAGATCTGGCAGGAGTTAGAGGGCGCGCTACCCGGGGGCGTTGGTTACCAAGATATGGACTGGGTCGGCCTGGCCCCGCAACCCGCCGGCTTCGTGGCCGAACCGCCAACCACGGTCGAGTGGCTGTCGGCTGGCGACGTTCAAGCGCTAGTCCCGGGCCTTTCCGGGACAACGTCCGCCGCCCTGGTCCGGCACCAGGGCCGGGTCAACCCGCTCCGTGCTGTGAGCCGTATGGCCGCTCACCTCCCTCACGTCACGAGCGGGGCCGCGGCCATCAGGTGCGAAGAGAAAGGCGACCGCGTACTGGCCATTGAAACTACGGCCGGGTTGGTGTTCCCCGGCGCCGTCATCTTCGCCACCGGAGGGCCTCCGGAACTGACCGGGATGGACCTGAAAATCCCGGCCGATTGGGTGAAAGGCCACTTAGCCGCCACCGAGCCAGTCTCGCTGACCCTGCCCGGTTCTGTGGCCCCGGTGGCCACTCAGATTGAAGGCGGGCGGCTCCTGGCCGGCGGCACGGTTGATGCCAATGACCTATCTCCCGGGGTGAACAAGGACACTATTGAGGGCATAAGACGAGAACTCCAGGCCGCCCTGCCGCAGCTCAGGAATGCCCGTTTAAGCCACCAATGGTGTTGTTGGCGGCCCCACCATCCCGACAGCCAACCGGTCGTGGACCGTGTCCCTGGTCTCGACAATGCCTGGTTCACCAGCGGCCATTACCGCACCGGCATCCTTATGGCCCCGGTGACCGCTCAGATGCTTTCCGAGTGGGTAAGCACGGGCCAGCGACCAGAACAGGCCGTCCCGTGGGCCATAACCGGCCGGTGGTGACCGCGCCGACACCCAGCCGCACGCCACAACCGGTCTCATTGGGTGTGGAAAGTGAAGATCTTCTCCGCGTCTATACGCGCTCCGAGCGCATCGACCTGGTCCAGCCAGGTCTCAAAAGCGGGCCCCTGCTTCGGCACGTAGTAGTCGAGGACCGCTTCGCGGAAATAGCGGTGGCGGGGGTCTGAAAGCTCGAACAGGTCGGCCCGGCCGTGCACAGTCACAGCCAATTCCTCGCCAGGTAGATGAACGGCACTGACGGCCGGCCGGGTGGCCAGGTGCTGCATGCGGACCGAGCGCCGACCTGAACTGAAGTAGAACGAACCGTGGAGGAAATAACCGTCGACGGGACCGGCCAGCGGCCGGCCATCAGCGGTCACGGTAGAGAGCACCAGCAGGCACATGCCGTTCAGCCTGGCGCACAGTTCGGCGGCGTCGAGACGGCGGTCGTCAGTGATGATGCTCCGCAGGTGCGGGCCCGCATCGGCCATGGCCTCATCGAGGAGCTGTTGTAGACGGTCGATCTCGTCTGGGGTTTCGTACATGCTCGATTTCATCACCGGCGAGTGACAAGCCGGCTGTTGCCCTGGGAACTGCGACCAGCGGACCGGATCTAAAGCCGGGCCGGCCGAGCGGGCGCTAGCATGCGCCAACGTGACTGGTACCGAGGGAGTTGACGACCTGGACGGGCCGAAAGCGGACCCTGAACATCACAGAGTCGTGTTCGAAAACGAGCACATGCGGGTGCTCGAGACCATTATCGACGTGGGCGACAGGACGCCGCTGCATACGCACTCGGCCAAGCACCTGATGCTGGCCAGTAGCGGCAGCCACTTCATCCGGCGCGATGCAACCGGGGCCGTCGTCTTCGACACTCGCGCCACTGAGCCGCCCTCGGTTATCGAGCCCATCGACTGGAGCGAAGGTACCCCCGCCCACACACTGGAGAACACCGGCGACGACGTGATCCACGTCACCGCCATCGAGCTCAAGTAACCCCGTTCACTGCCGGGCTCGGTGCTCCGCTGGTCTAGGAAGTGGACACCAGCGAGCTTGGTGGTAGCGCCACCTTCCCCGTATAGGCCGTCACTGGTGCCGACCCGACGTTTGTCACTTCCACGCCCGTAAGCGCCTTCACGCCGATCCAGCTGCCCGTGGGGGTGAGTGCCGGTGGAGCGGATGTGGTGAGCTCCACCACTTCGGTGCCCTGGAACCCGTAGTGCACCGAGCCGGAGTACGAGAGCGGGACGAAACCGGGCGTTACGAAGCTCTTGCCGGATGTTTGTATGGCCGAGACCAGGCCTTGCCGGGTCAGGTTTTTGCCAGCAGCCTCCAGAGCCTGGACGAAGGTGAAGGCCAGGGCCACACCATACGCAGTGTTGCCGTCGAGACCAGCTTTGGCGTACAGCGCCGGGGCATAAGCTTTCAGGAGCTTGGCCTCGACTTTCACCCATGCGTTCGATGTGTCCGATTCGGCCGGGAAGTAGGCGTCGGAGATCACCCCGTTCAAGAGCCCGGCTACCTCCTTCACTTGAGTGGCGGTGCCGTGGCTGGCCTTCACGAAGGACTCGAGCAACGGCCCCACAGTCGGTGCGTCGGCACCGACAGTAGAAATCACGTATTGAGGCAAGAACCCGATCGACGCAGCCGGGATCATGGTCAACGCTGTCGCGGCGGGGATAGTGGCCATGGCCACCACCTGGGCTCCGGCCGCCTTTAGCGCCGCCACCTGGTTCGAAAGCGGACCGTTCAGGGTGGCCGCGTCGTAGGTTTGTTGTGAAACCACCGCTGATTTGGGCAGTTCCATGCTCAGGCCCTTCACGAAATCCTGCCCGAACTCGTCGTCCTGATATAGATATCCGACCTTCTTGCCGGCGAAGTGCGAGGCAATGTAGGCACCGAGGATCTTGCCTTCGACCGTGTACGGGGGCTGCCACCCGAAACTCTCGGGGTACTTGGGGTTGCTCCAGCAGTTGCACCCCGACTCAATAAAGAGTTGCGGGACTTTCTGTTCGTTGAGGAACGCTTGCACAGCCGCCTGGGTCGGCGTCCCCAACGAACCGACGTCTGCAAAGATATTGTCCTGCAATACCAGCTTTCGGGTAAGTGTCGCCGTCTCCGCCGGGTTGTACTGGTCATCCAGGTAGATGTACTTGATTTTCCGCCCGTAAACGCCGCCATGGGCGTTGACCCAACCGAACACGGCTTCCATAGCCGGGGCGATTTCGTCGTAACCGGGGGCCGCCGGCCCCGTCAGCGGGACAGTGGCACCGATGGTAATAGTTGTCGCGGTTACCCCCGGGGTTTGCGCCGAGGCGACCGGGGCCGTCACGCCGATGGTAAAACCGCACGCCGTCACCGCGGCCACTGCCGCTCCGGCCCAACGCCGGCCAAATGGCCGGTACCTGTGCTTCATTGTCGCCATTGGAACTCCCTTCATTCGTTCAACGGCCGTGCTCAGGACCGAGGTGGGGGGTCATCGGCACGCGGCGGGACGTGCCCCGCCGCAGCAGCCCGATAAGCAACCCCCTCGTCACGTACGGCCAACCACCCCTTCGAGCCGAGCCCCCATAACCAGCGTAGTCCTCCCTGAATGCCCGTAGGGGCGACGAGCATCACAACAATCAGTACGACGCCAAAAATGATAGTTGCAAGGTAAGCGCTCGTCCCAGCACCCAGGCTGAAGTCACCCGAGAGAGACGTGGACCACTGGGGCACGTACACCAAGAGAACGGCGCCCCACCACATGCCCATGAGGCTCCCAGCGCCACCGAGGACCATGGCCGCCAACAACTCAATAGACAGGGTGAGGGGGAACTCCCCGGTGCTAACCACTCCCGTCGACAAGCCCAGGAAAGCGCCGGCCAGCCCGGCGCAGCCCGCGCTCACGACGAACGCGGTCACCTTGGTACGGGCCACATGCACGCCGGACAATGAAGCCGCCACCTCGTCGTCGCGCACGGCGCGAAAGGCGCGACCAAACCGGCTCGTTAGCAGGTTGGCCAACAAGACCAGGGTTATCAACGCGCCGGCCAACTCGATCCACGTCAACCACACTTCCGGGTTGACCGAACCGGGAGCGGCGGGCACGGTCGTGGTCAAGCCCTGGTCGCCGCCAAAGGTGGTGCTCCACTTGTCTGCAATAGGAGGAAGGGCGAGGGCGAGCAACAGCGTGACGCCGGCCAGGTACGGCCCCTTCAGACGGGTGGCGGAGACCCCGACTACGAGACCCAGACAGGCGGCGGCGCCTATCGCCGCCAGCAGTACGAGGACGAAGTTCATGTGGGTGTGGGCCATGAGCAGGGCCACGGTGTAGGCCCCCACCGCCATAAAGGCACCTTGCCCGAGCGAGATTTGCCCGCTCATACCAGTGAGCAAGCTGAGACCGGCCAAGGCAATCAGGTAAAGGGCAATCTCGCCCAGAAGTACATTGTTGTACGGGCTTAATGCCGACGTGATGAAGTAGAGGGCCACGGCCCCGGGCGCGGCCAGCGCAAAATGCCGGGCCAGGGGTTGCTTGGCCAGGCGAGACCCCATTCAAACCACCCGGGCCGAAGCTCGGGAAAAGATGCCCTGAGGTCGGGCCGTCAAGGTGACCATCAATAACACCAGGGCGCCAAGCGGCTCCAGGCCCGACCCGAGGTAGCCGCCTACATAGGAAATGCCAAGCCCCGTGATGAGCCCGCCGACCAGAGCACCGACGGGGCTCTCGAGACCACCAATAACTGCCGCAGTAAAGGCATAGATTAAGTCGAGGTCCATGAAATAAGGCCCGAACGAGCTAGTGGGGGCGATGAGCAAACCAGCCAGCGCCCCGGCCAGCCCGGCGAGCGCCCATCCCAGTGTGAGCAACCTCCCCACGCGCACCCCGAGCAGCCTCGATACCTCTCGGCCAAAAGCGGAGGCCCGCATCCGCAAGCCGAGCGTAGTGGCTCTGAACAAAACGAGGTTGGCCGCCATGAGGAGGAGGACGGCGACCAAGATAAACACGTCGAAATGGGAAAAGGCAATCCGGGTGTGCCCGATCACGAGGCCGCTCTGCGAAAACGCGGCCGGAAAGCCGCGAGCGGAATTCCCGTAAACCGCACCGGCGATGCCTTCGAGCACGATGACCAGCCCAATCGTCACAATAACGGGGTTGAGATCCGGCTTGCCTTCCAGCGGCCGTATCAATATGCGCTCCACCACAGCGCCGAGGACAAAGCCGAGCGCCAGAGCGGTCATAAAAGCCCACCAGTAGTCCCAGCCCTGGTCGAGGAGGCTGGAAGCAACGAAGGTGGTCAACATAGCCATGGCCCCCTGGGCAAAGTTGATCACCTTCGTGGCCCGGAAAATGAGGACGAGCGCCAGCGCGAGGGCGGCAAAGACCATGCCTTGAGTGACTCCGTCAAGAGTAACGTTGATAAACAGGCTCATCGTCTGACGTCAGAAGCCCAGATAATGCCGGCGTAGTTCAGTATCGCCGGCCAGCGTCGAAGCGAGATCGTTGGCGACCACCTGACCGAGGTTGAGGACAACCGCACTGTGGGCAATGGAAAGGGCGCTGCGGGCGTTTTGCTCGACGAGGACGACGGTCATGTCGGCCCCTGCCGTCTGGTCAACCAACAAGGCCATTAGCTGCGCGGTAATGAGCGGCGCGAGGCCAAGAGAGGGCTCGTCGAGCAACAAGAGCCGGGGTCGGGTGATAAGAGCGCGGCCAAGCACGAGCATTTGGCGTTCACCGCCCGAGAGGGCGGAGGCATGGCGATGACGGAAGCCCCTGAGGCGAGGAAAAAGCTCAAAGGTAGCCTCGATCGCTACGGCGCGTTGGCGCGGCCGTAAACACCACAGCGTCGCCAATTGAAGATTGTCCTCGACCGTCAGTTCGCCGATGATGCCTCGGCCCTCGGGGACGTGGGCCACCCTTTGTCGCGCGATGTCCTCGACCGAGCTCCCCAATAACTCCCGTCCGGCAAAGCACACCGAACCGTTTTTCGCTTTGGTGAGGCCGCTGATCGTGCGCAACAGCGTCGTCTTCCCGGCCCCGTTGGCCCCGAGAACGGCAGTTATCTCCCCGTTCCTGGCGCTGAACGACACAGATTTCAACGCACTGACGGCGCCATAAGTGACGCTCAGGTCCTTTACTTCAAGCACCCGCCGCCGCCCGTGGCGTCGAGGTCGAAGCGGTCTCTTCCAGGTCTCGCCCCAGGTACGCGGTCGCCACGTCCTGGTCGGCCCGGATTTCAGCCGGGGAGCCGTCGGCGATCACCTGCCCGAAATTGAGCACCACAATGCGGTCGCAGACCGAGGTGACCAGGTCTATACGATGCTCGACCAGCGCGACGCCCATGGCCCGCCCGAGGTCCCGGATCAACGTGGCCAGGTCGTCGATCTCATCCTCCGCCAGGCCACTGGCGGGCTCGTCGAGGAGGAGCAAACTGGGCTCGGCCATAAGACTTCGGGCCAGAGCGGCCCGTTTCTGGATCCCATAGGGGAGCGTGCCCGGGAGCCTGGATGCGTACTCGCCGATCCCGAGCCGGTCGAGCAGTTCAGCGGCGGCGAGGGCCGTACGGCGCTCCTCACGGCTCGAGCGCCAGAGGCCAAGGAAGGCAGAGCCGATATCGCACTTGAGCCGAGCCTGCGCCCCCAGCATGACGTTCTCGGCGACAGTCAAACCCCGGCAGAGGCCAACCCCCTGGAGCGTCCTGGCGATCCCGAGCTTGTTCAGGTCATGGGGGCGGCCCGTCCCCAACCGGGCCCCCCCGTACGTGACGAGCCCTGACCGGGCCCGCACAAAGCCGGAGATGACGTTGAAAAGCGTCGTCTTGCCGGCACCGTTCGGCCCGATGACGCCGACCGTTTCGCCATAAGCAACGGACAATGAGACCCCGTCAAGAGCGAGCAACCCGCCGAACTCGACCGTCAGGTCTTCAACCGCTAGCCGTTTCGATGAGGGGGTTGTGGCGTTGGCTGGCGCCGCGATAGCCGGCTCGGGAGGTACGGGCACGGGCGTTACCTCACGGCCCTGCCTATTTCCCCCCTCGAAGTCCGAAGCCACCATGGGTCCTGAGAAACACCCCTGAGCCACAAGGCTCTCCGGCGAGCGTAGCACGCGGCTACGCGGTCTGGCCCCCGTCGACCACCAAGACGTGGCCGGTCACATAGGCACCTGCGGGCGAGGCCAGGAAAGCGACTGCGCCCTTCAGGTCGTCCGGGCCGCCGAAGCGGCCGAGCGGGATCTGTTCCAGAAAAGTTTCTCCAAAACGCTCGAGCATCGCCTGTGACATAGCTGACGGGAACCAGCCCGGAGCGATGGCGTTGACCCGGATGCCGTAGCGCGCCCATTTCCACGCCAGATCCCGAGTTAGCGCGATCACACCCCCCTTGCTGGCCGAATAGGCCACAATGTCCAACGTCCCGGGGGGCGAGCCGCGGAGCCCGGCCACCGAGGCGACGTTCACGATGGCGCCCGCACCCTGGGTGATCATCCGCCGGGCGGCGGCCTGGCTCATGAGGAACAGCCCGGTCAGGTTGACGTCCATGACTTTCTGCCAACCGCGCAGCGGCGTCTCCTCGGCGGGCGCCCCCCAGCTCGTGCCGGCGTCGTTGACGAGCACATCGACGCTCCCGAACTGCTCCACCGTGCGGTCGACGGTTTCCTGGGCATCGGCGGCCTGAGACACGTCACAGCGCAGCGCCAGCGTGCCCACGCCGAGCTCGGCAAGCTCAGTGGCAGCCTGCTCACACCGCTCCAGTTTGCGAGCACACACCACGATGTTGGCGCCCAGCTCGGCCAGGGCGCCGGCCATCTGACGACCGAGCCCGCTGCCACCTCCGGTGACGATGGCCGTCTTGCCGGACAGGTCGAACAGCTCGCGGACCAGCACGGTGTGAGATGGTAGTGGCCATGGCAGCCACGTCGAGTGCTCCCACTCTCCAGGAAGCGCTGCGGGAGCAGTACCGGTCGTTCATGGACGAGCACGTTTACCCCCACGAGGAGGCCCTCTCTCGGGAAGACGACGCCGCCTTATTGCTCGTCCAGGCCTTGCGAGCGCGGGCCAAACAGGCCGGCTTGTGGGCGCCGCACCTCCCGCCCGAAGCCGGCGGTAGCGGGCAGGGCTTCCTCTCCTATGCCAGCCTCAACGAGGAGATCGGGCGGGTGCCGTGGGCACAGCTCGTGTTCAATTGTCAGGCCCCGGATGCCGGGAACGGCGAGATCCTGCACCTTTTCGGCACCGACGACCAGAAGACCACGTGGCTCACACCCCTCGTCGAGGGCGACATCCGGTCGTTTTTTTCGATGACCGAACCTGACGTTTCAGGGGCGGACCCCACGGGCCTACAGACGACCGCCGTCCGCGAGGGCGACGAGTGGGTTATCAATGGGCGCAAGTGGTTTTCGTCCGGGGCAGAGGGCGCCGCTTTCGGGATCGTGATGGCGGTCACCGAGCCCGAGGCGCCACCTCACGGACGTATGAGCCAGATCATTGTCCCGGCGGCGGCTCCAGGGGTGGAAATCGAACCCGTGCCAGTGCTCGGCCACCGCGGCCGCGGCTGGTCGACGCACTGCGAGGTCCGTTATCAAGCGGTCCGCGTGCCGGCCGGCAACCTGCTGGGCCAGCGCGGCGAGGGGTTCAGGATCGCCCAGGTGCGCCTCGGGCCGGGGCGTATCCACCACGTCATGCGCTGGCTGGGCCAGATGCAACGCGCCTTTGAGCTGATGTGCGCCCGCGCCCTGGAACGCCAAGCCTTCGGCAGCCCGCTCGCTGAGAAGGAGACGGTCCAAAACTGGGTGGCCGACTCGGCCGCCGAGATCCACGCCTGCCGCCTGATGACCTATGACGCCGCCCGGAAGATCGACCAGGGGGTAGATGCACGGGTTGACATCTCGCTGCTCAAGTTCTACGCCGCTACGGCGCTCTCTAATGTGATCGACCGTGCCGTGCAGGTCCACGGCGGCCTCGGCCTCACTGACCGCTCCCCGCTGTCGTACATGTACACCCTGGCTAGGGGAGCCCACATCTACGACGGCCCCGACGAGGTCCACCGCATGGTCGTAAGCCGGCGCATTCTGAAAGAGTTCGCCGCCGGCGGCCGCTGGACGTTCGACTGAGCCATGCCGGAGGCCCCGGAGCCGGACATAGTAGAGACGGCCACCGAGGCGGGGGCACTCTCGCGCCCTCCACTTCTTATCCTCGAGCGGGTGCGCGCCTTCCTGGACGAACATGGGCTTGGTTCCGGGCCGGTCGACGCCTCTCGTATTGGTGAAGGGGGCGGCTCGAACTTCTCGTTCCTGGTTGAGCGGGACGGAGAACGTTACGTGTTGCGACGTCCCCCGCGTCCCCCACTACCGCCCTCTGCACACGACGTTGTACGCGAAGCTCGCCTCCAGGTGGCACTGGCCCCCCTGGGTATCCGCACGCCCTGCATCCGGGCCGTTTGCGAGGACGACGGGTTCCTCGGGGTGCCCTTCTATGTGGCGGACTACGTCGAGGGGTTCGTCGTGACCGACGAGCTGCCGCCGGGGCTCGACCGTGATGCCCGGGCCCGGCGCCGGCTCGCCGAAGACCTCGTCGATGCCCTGGTCGAGATCCACGCCGTGGATACGGCGGTGGCGTCCTTGGCGCCGTTCGTCCGGCCCGGCAGCTACCTCGAACGGCAAGTCCGGCGCTTCTCGCAACTCTGGCAAATCAACGCCACCCGCCCCCTGCCGGTAGTGGACGAAGTGGGGGCCAAGCTCGGCGTCACCGTGCCCGAGCCGCTGCCGCCGGCTGTCGTACACGGTGACTACCGCCTCGGGAACATGATCGTCGTCCCCGGCCAACCCCGGCCCGTCGTCGCCGTCCTCGATTGGGAAATGGGTGCCATCGGTGACCCACGAGCAGATGTCGGCTACCTGCTGGCCACGTACTCCTCCCCGGGCGGCCCACCGACCCCGCTCGGTACGTCGCCGGTAACGGCCACCCCCGGTTTTCTCACTTCGTCTGAACTGGCGGCCCGGTACACCGAGCGCAGTGGGCGCGATGTGGAGCCGCTGGCCTGGTTCGAGGCCCTCGCCCTCTGGAAGGCGGCCGTGTTTTGTGAGGCTATATATGGCCGTTTCATCCGGGGCGAGCTAACTGTGGACGATAACCGGGCGGCCGTCTTCGAGACCGTCGTCCCTGCCCTGGCCGCAACTGCGGCCGAAAAGCTACGCCCACTCTGACGGCGCCCACACTGACGGCGCCCACTCTGACGGCGCCCACACTGACCGCGCCCACGCTGACGGCCAATTCTGACAGCGCGGCCACAACGCTCATCGCTCCTTGACATGTCACTCTGCTGTGGGTACTCTAATCAGAGTAATCCAGTAAGAGGAGTACACGAGGAGTAGAGATGGTTGCCCGCAACCGCAACAACCCGCTGGCCCTAGCCGTGCTGATCTGTCTGGCCGAGCGCTCCATGCACCCCTACGAAGTGGCCACCACGCTGCGCCAGCGGCAAAAGCACGAAAGCATCCGCCTCAATTACGGGTCGCTCTACGCCGTGGTCGCATCTCTCGAAAAACACGGCCTCATCGCTCCTCACGAAACCAAACGCTCGGGTCGGCTCCCGGAGCGCACCGTCTACCGACTTACGGAGGCCGGGCGCATCGAAGTCCACGACTGGCTCACTGACCTCATCTCGACGCCGGCGAAGGAATATACGAACTTCGAGGCCGCCCTGTCCTTTTTGCCCGCGTTACCGCCCGATGACGTGGTCAACCTCCTCAATGAGCGGGCGGAAAGGCTCGAGCTCGAGCTGGCCGAGACGCATGCTTCCCGTGAACTGGTGGAGAAAAAACGTCTTCCCCGCCTGTTCTGGGTGGAAGCCGAGTACCGCACGGCCTTGCGCGAGGCGGAGCTCGACTACGTTCGCCGCCTGGCCCGGGATATCAGTAGCGGGTCACTCGAATGGATCGATTGGTGGCGCCAAATACACGAATCCGATGAATGGCCGATCCCCAGCCCCCCGCCGTTCGCTACCGGTGGCAACGACGAGATGAGCGTCTTTTGAGCGCGGACAACGTCATTTCGACCCGTGAGCTGCGGAAGACGTTCCGCTCCCCACGGGGGAACGTAGACGCCGTGCGGGGCGTGAGCTTCGACGTGGCGCGAGGCGAGATATTCGGGTTCCTGGGGCCGAACGGCGCCGGGAAAACTACCACCTTGCGCATGCTGACCACGCTGCTCCCGATCGACAGCGGTGCCGCCGTGGTGACGGGGTTAGACGTCGCCCGTCACCCGAAAGAGGTCCGGGAACGTATTGGTTACGTCAGCCAGCTGGGCGGGGCCGACAACCTGGCCACTGGCCGCGAAAATCTCATCTTGCAGGGACGCCTCTACGGCGAGGACGCCCATACCGTGAGAGAACGGGCCGAGAAACTGATGGAAATCCTGGATCTTTCCGAGTTCGCCGACCGGCGGGTGAAAACCTACTCGGGCGGCCAGCGCCGGAGGCTCGACGTCGCCCTCGGCATTGTGCACCAACCTGAGCTGCTTTTCCTCGACGAACCCAGCACCGGGCTCGACCCGCAAAATCGGGCCAACCTGTGGGACCACGTCCGGGCTTTGCGCGACCAGGGCGTCACCATCTTCGTCACCACTCACTACCTCGAAGAGGCCGACGTCCTGTGCGACCGTCTGGTCATAATGGACCACGGCGAGATAGTGATCGAGGGGACACCTCGAGAACTCAAGCGCCAGGTCGCGGGCGAGTCCATTGTCCTCAGCCTGCGCGACGCTGATGGTGCCGGCCAGCGTGCCTCGACAATATTATCGGCCCAACCCTTCGTGCGCGAACTGAGCGCCGACGGCGGCCAGGTCCGCCTATACGTCGAAGACGGCGGAGCCGCCCTCCCCCAGGTGATCCGCCTGCTTGACGCCGAGCACATCGGGGTCAAGTCGATGAGCCTGTCGGAGGCCACTCTGGACGATGTGTTCCTGCGCCAAACGGGCCGATCTCTCCGGGATGCCGGCTCTGGCGCCAACGGCCAGGACGGCTCGACCGGCGAAGACAGGAAAGAGAGGTCGGCATGAAGGCCGCTCGTGACACCGGGCTCCTGTTCCAGCGTTATACGCTGCAATTGCTACGCAACCCTGTTTGGCTGTTCGTGGGCTTTTCGACGCCGGTCCTTTACCTGGCGCTGTTCACGCCACTGCTAAAGAACCTCCCCGGCCTCAAGGGTTTCGCCACCGGTGGTGTCCTCCAGATCTTCCTGCCGGGCATCCTTTCTTTGCTGGCCTTTACTTCGGGGGCTGGCGCCGGGTTCAACACGATCTTCGAGCTGCAATCGGGATTAATCGAGCGGTTACGGGTAACGCCGGCCAGCCGCCTGGCGATACTGGTGGGGCCGATCCTGTCGGGCGTCCTGATGATGACGATTTTCGATGCTGTGGTCGTGGCTGTGGGCGTAGGGTTCGGTTTCAACATCCACTGGGCGGGGTTGCTCGTCCTCCTTGTGCTGTTGTGGGCCCTCGCCATTCTGATGGCGGCGTTTTCTACTGCGACCGCTTTGGTCACCAAAGACATCAGCAGTTTTGCCGCCATCATCAACGGGATGAACCTTCCGTTGTTACTGCTTTCCGGCGTGCTTTTGCCCATCGCCCTCGGGCCGTTGTGGTTGCGGGTCCTCGCCCACTTCAACCCGCTCTACTACCTGGTCGTTGCCTCTAGGGCGCTGGCGACGGGGCACCTCGGCAACTCTGCCGTGTGGCAGGCCTTTGCGGTGCTGATGCCGCTATGTGTACTGGTCTTGGTGTGGGCAACGTGGGTTTTTCGCCGGGCCGTGGCCTGAGGACGGGGGAGGCCGGGGCCTAAGGCCGGCCCGGGCCTAAAGGCGGGTCGGGGACCAAGGGCGGTGGGGAACGACGGGAACCTTGCGCGCTGGAGTACGGACAAACGACTCTGCCGCGCACAGAACCGGTGAGCGGAAGCTTTCGGAGGCTGCGGCACTGGTGGACCTTTGTACGCCCGCTCACCTCTCGGCCCGTACTCTAATTAGAGGAGGCGGTCACCAATCGGCCATCCCAGAACCCCGCTCTGCGCGGCACAGGACCACAGGCGACCCCGGCCGAGCCTGGGCGCAGCCGGATGCAGCCCGGCGGTCGACGACCGCTATAACCGGGTAGCCGCCAGTTGTTGGATGGTCCGCCAAGAACATCAGGATTTCGCCGTTATTGAGTAGCTGAACGGAACCCCAGACGATCCCTTCGCTCGGTAGTTCCTGGTCGAGACGCCGCCCCAACGGTCGGCCGGAGAGGCGGAGGGCGATGCGGTTACTCGCAGGCGAGACCCGGTACGTCTGGGCAAAAAGGTCGTATTTTGCTTGCTCCGTCAGCCAGTCGAGGCGGGGGCCAGGATGGAGCGGCAGGACCAGGCCGGCCGCCGGGGGCTCGTAGGGCGCGAAGTCAACCGCGGGAGGGGGCCGAGTCGTCGGGCCAACGGCCAGCCTTTGACCGGCAACGAGGGGCGGCGGCCCGAGACCCGACAGCAGGTCCGTAGACTTGCTGCCGAGCGTGGGAGGGACCTCGAAGCCGCCGGCGACGGCGAGGTAGGAACGGATACCACGTTCGGCCGCCCCCACGTCTACAACGCTCCCGGCTTTTACGTAGACGGGCAGGCTCCACGCCTCAGGGCGGCCGCCCACGCGCACTGTTGCCCCGGCACCGGTGACGGCAACGACCGCCGCCTCATCGAAACGAAGGCCGACCCCGTCCACTGTGGACTCGAGCACAGCGACCGTCCCAACGTTGCCGACCAGCCGGTTGGCCCTGGCGTACGCGTCGGGGTCGAGCGCTCCCGAAGTGGGCACACCGAGGTGGGCAAAGCCCGGCCGGCCGGCGTCCTGGACCGTCGTCAACGCCCCCGGCCGGACCACCTCCACGGTTTCGTGAGACCGAACGGCCGCGTCGGGCGCTCGGCTCGCCGCCCTCACGAAATGGCCAGTTCCCACTTCACACGGCGACAAAGCGCACAGCCGTCCCGGGAGCCAGGAGCGCAGGCGGGTCGCGGCCCGCGTCCCACAGCGTGGCGTCGGTGTGCCCGATGATCTGCCATCCGCCCGGCGAGGAGCGAGGGTAGATGCCCGTGTAAGTCCCGCCGAGCCCGACGCTCCCGGCCGGGAGGGTGGCTCTGGGAGCGGGGCGGCGCGGCACCTGCCAGCGCTCTCCCAGCCCGTCGATGTACGCGAAACCAGGGGCAAAGCCGCAGAAGGCGACCCGGTGAGAAAGCGACGAATGGATCTCGGCGACGTCCGTTTCGGTCACCCGCCAGTGCTTGGCTACCTCAGCCAAGTCGGGCCCGTCGTAACGACAGGAGATGTCCACAGTGACGACCGGTCCGGCGGGGACTGACGGCAGCGCCCACATGGCCATTTCAGCGGCGCAACGTTCGGGGCTGTCCACGCCGTCCAGGAGCACGGTGGTTGCTCCCGGGACGACATCGACGAGCGTATGAGCCCAGCCCTCCTGACGACGACGGTCGATCTCAGCGACAAGCGAAAAAACCTCGTCCTGACCGTCGAGCTCGACCAGTAGGGCTGAGGGCCCCGCCGAGAGGAACCTCAACGCCGGTGGGCCGGGGCGCCGGGCGCATCCGGGCCGCCGAGGGCGTTGTGGCCGTCTGGCGCGCCGTGGCCGGCCGCCCCGTCCGAGCCAGGAGCGCCGGTCTGGCCGTAGGCCGCCAGCAGCTGCAGTTCGGCATCGACCAGATAGGTGCACAGTTCCTTCTCCGCCTCTGCGCCTCGGCCCGCATGGACGAGCGCGGCGATCTCGCGGTTGCGCCCGAGGTATGGCGCATGGAACTGCTCGGGGTCGGTAATGACGTGGAACACCAGCCGCAGCTCGGCCAAGGCCCGGCGCATGATCTCGTCGACGCGCGTGCTCTGGGCCAGGGCGCCAATGGCCTGGTGGAAGTGGAGGTCGGCCGTCCGGACCTCCAGCCAGTCCCCCCGAGCCGCGGCCGCCTCACCATCGTCCACCGTGGAGACAATCGCCCTGCGTAAGGCCGGCGGCGCATCGCCGGCAAGACGAGCGGCGCCGCCCTCGAGCATCCGGCGCAAACGGTACAGATCGACCACGTCGGCCGTAGTCAGCACAGAGACGAAAATCCCCCGGTTCATCTCGTGCACCGTGAGGCGCTCGTGGCACAGGAGCCGGAACGCCTCGCGGAGGGTGTTCCGGGAAACGCCGAGGGCACGGCCGAGGACCTCTTCGGAAAGACGGCTGCCGGGCGCGAACAACCCTTCCATAATGCGGGTGCGCAGGATGCCCGCCACTCGCTCGGAGGTGCTTGACGACGCGAGTTCGCCCCGGTCCGCAGCTAGCACAGCGGCAATCTGGTCAGTGACAGTGACAACCACGTTGTTCCTCCGGCGCACCAGTGAACTCGGTTCACACGATGTTTACAATCGTCGTCTTGAAGGATTGTAGAACAAGAGGTACGATCCTCGTGCGATAAAAGTGAGGGGGCAATTGTTTGACGTGACTCCAACCGACGGCGCGTGCTCACGTTTCGAAGTTGCTCCCAGCAAGGTCACCAGGAGGTAATCGGACGGGGACTTAACCGGGACAGTCGTTGAAGGAGCCCCGTGCTCGATCAGAGCTATCAGAGGAGGAATGCCTGATGAGGTACCTGCGTGCCAGGTCCGCCGTCACCGCGCTGGTGGCCGGCGGGCTCGTGGCCGGACTGGTCACTAACCCTGTCGCCCCGTCCGTCGCTAACGCCGCATCCAGCGGCCAGACGGCCACATACGCCGAAGGGCCCGGCGCAACACCCAACTACATACTGCCCCTACTTACGGGGGCCTATTACAGCGTGGCCAATATCGAAGAGTTCCAGCGTTTGTCGTACCGGTCGCTTTTTTGGATAGGCGACCAGGGTAAGCCAGTTATAAACCCGGCGCTCAGCTTGGCCAATTTGCCGACGTACTCCGACAACAACTCTGTAGTCAACATCACTCTCCGTAAGTACAACTGGTCTGACGGCGCACCCGTTACTTCGCGAGACATAACATTCTGGATCAACCTGCTCGAAGCCAACAAGAAAGACATCGCTTTCTACATACCGGGCGAATTCCCCGACAATTTGAAGAGTTACAAGGTGACTGGCCCGGAGTCCATCCAGCTAACCCTTACGGGGCCCGTCAACCCCAACTGGTTCACCTACGACCAACTGTCCCAGATAACGCCGATCCCGCAGCAGGCCTGGGACAAGACCTCGGCGTCGGGCGCTATTGGCAATTACGACGAGACGAAATCCGGCGCCGCCCAGGTGTTTAATTTCTTGACCGCGCAATCCAAAACTATTGCTACTTACGGGACGAACCCGTTGTGGCAAACCGTTGACGGCCCCTGGAAGCTGGACCAGTACCAGTCGGACGGGTACGTCGAGTTCAAGGCCAACCCCGCCTATTCGGGCCCCGACACCCACGCCATCCAGTACTTCGTAGAGGAGCCTTTCACGACCGATACGGCTGAACTGGACGTGCTCCGCTCGGGCAGCAGCATCGATTATGGCTACCTGCCCTTCCAGGACGCGGCTCAGTCCAGTGCACTCAAGTCAGAGGGCTACAACCAAAGCGTCTGGTGGGACTGGGGCATAACTTTCTTCGTCTTCAACTTCCACAACCCGACGGTCGGGCCTATCTTTTCGCAGGCCTACTTCCGCCAGGCGATGCAGTCTTTAATTGACGAGCAGGCGTTCATCAAGGGCCCGCTCAACGGCTTCGGGCACACGGACTATGGGCCGGTCCCGAGCCAGCCGACGACCTTTGCCACACCGTACGAGATAAAGGGACCGTGGCCATACAGCCCCTCTAAAGCGGTGAGCCTGCTCAAGGCGCACGGCTGGGACGTAAAGGCCAATGGGGTGTCCACGTGCTCCAGCCCGGGCACGGCCGCCAGCGACTGCGGGGCAGGGGTCAAGTCGGGCGCCAAGCTCGAGTTCAACCTGGCCTACGCGTCCGGCGACCTGCCGGTAAGCGAGGAAATGCAGGGGCTTAAATCCGACTTCGCCTCGGCAGGCATCGACATCAACCTCGCGTCGGCTCCGTTCGACACGATCATCTCTGAGTCGGCGCCGTGCACGTCGTGCTCGTGGCAAATGTCCAACTGGGGTGGCGGCTGGCTCTTCGGCGTAAACCCGTACCCAACGGGCGACCAAATCTTCGCCACGGGGTCGGGCTCCAACTTCGCCAACTACAGCAGCCCGACGGCGGACAAGCTGATCGACGAGACGGTGCACGGTACGGCATCCCTGGCTGCGTACCAGGACTACCTGGCTGACCAGGTCCCAGTGCTCTGGCTGCCACAAGCCCCCTATCAAATCTCCGAGATCAGTAACAAGGTGCACGGGGCCCTGCCGCAGAGCCCGATCCTGAGCCTCACCCCTGAAGACTGGTCCCTCTCAGGGTAGGACGGCACCTTATGTGGAACTGTGCCTAATGCTGCGGCGCACAGTGCTGCGGTGACTGGCCGGCTGCGCCCGCGCCGGCGGAGAAGCCAGATTTGACCGGCTATCTCCTCCGGCGCTCGGGTCAGGCCCTGGTCGTGGTTGTGTTCGTCACCATGATCGTCTTCGGCCTCGAGCACTTGTTGCCCGGGGGGCCGGCCCGAGCCATCCTTGGCGTCCACGCCACGCCGAGTAACATCGCCGCCTTTAACAAGCAAAACGGCCTCGACCGCCCGCTCCCCCAACAGTACTGGACCTGGTTGACTCAAGTAGTGCGAGGGAACCTGGGCTTCTCGTACGTCCTCAACGAGTCCGTCAGGTCGCTCCTGGCCCAGCGGCTCCCGAAAACGGCGTTCCTGGCGGGCGCCTCGGTGGTGCTTGCGCTGCTGGTGGCGGTGCCCATCGGCCTCCTGCAGGCGGCGCGGCGCAACCGGCCCGATGATATTGCCGTAACTACAGTTGTTTTCGCCTTGTACTCGACACCGGCCTTCTGGCTGGCGCTTCTCCTAATCGAGTTCCTGGCTGTCCGGCACCACTTTTTCCCGGCTGAAGCTCCTCAGGGTAACTTCAACGCCGTTTTCTCGGATTGGTCGGCCATGGTGTTGCCGGTCCTGACGATTGCGCTGGTGATAATCGCGGCCTTTACGCGTTATATCCGGGCTTCTGCCCTCGACCAATTGACGCAGGATTACGTGAGGATGGCCCGTTCGAAAGGGGCCGGACAGACGCGGGTCCTCTTTGGCCATATCCTGCGCAACGCCATATCGCCAGTAGTCACGCTCCTTGGTGTCTACCTCCCCTTTATCCTCTCGGGCACTCTTATCGCCGAAGAGGTCTTCAATTATCCCGGAGTGGGCCTCCTGTTTTTTGACGCGGCTACGAGCCAGGATTACCCCACTCTGCTCGGCGTCATCCTCGTAGTAGCGCTGGCCAGCGTCGCCGGCTCGTTGCTGGCCGACATCGCTTACGCTGTGCTCGACCCCCGTGTCCGCTATACGGGTGGGCGGAGCCCGGCCCGATGACCTGCCCGGCCGTGACGCGACGATGACAATCCAGGACCTGGCCCTTGGCACCCATCTCGAGGATGGTGCCGCTCCGGCCACCGCCGGCCGGGGACGGGGCCGCGCCTTTTTATCGGCCTTCGCCGAAAACCGATTGGCAGTGGTCGGCGCGGTAGTGATCGCCGGCCTGCTCTTGTTCTGCTTCGTCGGGCCGCTCGTTTACCACACGAACCAGGTCACCACCCGTCTCACGATGGAGAACCTGGCGCCGGGTCGCGGCCGCCCTCTCGGGACCGACGACGTCGGCTACGACGTGCTCGGCCGGTTGATGGTCGGGGGCCAAACCTCTCTCGAAGTCGCCTTTGGAGCAGCCGCCTTCGCCGTTATCCTCGGCGTGTTCTGGGGCGCCGTAGCCGGGTACTTCGGTGGGATCCTCGACTCGCTGATGATGCGCATCGTCGACGCCTTCCTGGCTATCCCGGCCCTGTTCCTGCTCCTTTTCCTGGCCACGATATGGAAACCAAGCGTCTGGATGCTGATCGTCGTCGTCGGGTTTATAGCTTGGTTGATCCCGGCCCGCCTAGTGCGGGGCGAAACGCTGTCCTTGCGTTCCCGGGAGTACGTGCAGGCGGCCAAGACGATGGGGGTGCCCGCCCCAGTGATCATCACCCGCCACATCATCACGAACAGCATCGGCACGATCATGGTCAACGCCACGTTCCAGATCGCAGACGCCATCCTTCTGATAGCGGCGTTGTCGTTCCTCGGGCTCGGCATCCCCCCGCCGGCGGCTAATTGGGGGTCGATGCTGTCCAACGGCCTCAACTTCATATACTCCGGCTATTGGTGGCTGATCTACCCGGCCGGGATCGCCATCGTGGTGACGGTGGTGGCGTTCAACCTGGTGGGCGACGGCCTGAGCGACGCCCTCGGCGTAACCCGGCGACGACGATGACCGGGCCGGTAACAGGCCCGGTCCTTGGCCAGACGGCGACGGCCACCCCGCCCGACGAGGGGCGCACCACCCCGCGCCACGGGCCTGGCCCGGGACCGGTGCTGGTGGTGGAGGACCTGAGCGTCGCCATCGCGCTGGCCAAGAGCACGGTGCGCGCCGTCGACGGCGTCTCGCTCTCGATCGCCCCCGGTGAAAAAGTCGGCCTGGTCGGCGAATCGGGGTGCGGCAAGTCGACCCTGGGCCTGGCCATCGCCGGGTTGTTGCCCGAGAACGCCCATGTCAGCGGGCACATCCGCCTCGGCGGGCGCGACCTGGTCGGTTTGGCGGAACGAGACCTGCGCCGTGTCCGGGGGGCGGAGGTAGGGATCGTGTTCCAGGACCCGATGACCTCGCTCAACCCCACCAAGCGAATAGGTACGCAAGTGGGCGAGGCGCTGCGCTTGCAACGCGGCGCCAGCAAAGCGGAGGCGAGGCGGGCGGCACTGGACATGCTCGATCTGGTTGGCCTACCTCGCCCCGCTGAGCAGCTGGACCGGTTCCCGCATGAGCTTTCAGGGGGAATGCGCCAGCGCGTCGTTATCGCTTCTGCCCTCGTCTGCCAACCAAAATTGCTGGTCGCAGACGAGCCGACCACCGCTCTCGACGTCACTATCCAGGGCCAGATCCTCGAGTTGTTCGACAAGCTCCGCAACGCCCTGTCCATGGCATTGCTGCTCATCACCCACGACATGGGCGTCGTCGCCGGTCACACCGATCGCGTGCTGGTGATGTACGCCGGGCGCGAGGCCGAGGTGGGGCCGACGTCTGCGCTTTTCGCCCACCCCCGTCATCGTTACACCGAGGCGCTGCTGGGTTCGGTCATCCGTATGGAGTCGCCGTGGAGGACTGGGCTCAACACCATCCCCGGGCGACCACCTGACCTGACAGCGCCGCTGGAGGCGTGCCCTTTCGCTCCCCGCTGCTCAGTCGCCGACGAACCCTGCCACGTCGTTCGCCCAGAAGCCTCGGGTTCGGAGGGGCATCGCTACTTTTGCCACCACCCGGGGGACGGCGCGGCTTTGCCGGGTGCGTCTGAGGCTGTCGCGCCCGAGCCCAGAGGCGACGGCCGTGGTGTGGGGGAGAGCCGATGAGCGCCGCTAGCCCTGGGGCTAACGGGCCCGGGGGCACTGCGCTGGCCGAGTTCGTCGGGGTCACGAAGAATTTCAGTGGCTCGCGGCTCTTCGGTGCCGGCGGCCCCCGGTGCAAGCCCTCGCGGGTATCGACTTGGCCGTCCCGCCCGGCAAGACCATCGGCGTAGTCGGGGAGTCCGGCTGCGGGAAGTCGACCCTGGGCCGGCTCCTGGTCGGGCTCGAGCACCCAACTGACGGGAAGATCCGCTTGCGCGGCCGGGACCTGGCATCCCTTAACCACACCGAGCGCAAGGCGGCTCGCTTTGATGTGCAGATGATGTTCCAGGACCCGTTCGCGTCTCTCAACCCGCGGATGTCCATCATGCGGATAATCGAAGAACCGCTGCGGGCCCGGGGTGGGCTCAGCCGGGGCGAGCGCCGAGCCAGGGTGACAATGCTCGTGGGCGAGGTCGGCCTCTCGGCCAACCAACTCGACCGGTTCCCGCACGAGCTCTCCGGGGGGCAGCGCCAACGGGTCGGCTTGGCTCGAGCGCTGGCCACCAACGCCGCCTTGATCGTGGCAGATGAGCCCGTGTCTGCTCTCGACGTCTCGGTCCGTTCCCAGATCCTCAAGCTGATGACAGCGCTCCAGGACGAGCACGGGCTCGCCTACCTGATGATCTCGCACGACCTCGCCGTTGTCCGTTGGATTGCGGACCACATTTTCGTGATGTACCTGGGCAAGATCGTGGAATCGGGTAATCGGGACGACCTGTTCGAGCGGCCCGCCCATCACTACACGAGGGCGCTTATCGATGCCGTCCCCGAGCCTGACCCGGGCCACCCACCTGCGGGCCCTCGAATAGCCGGCGAGCTGCCGTCTGCAGCTAACCCGCCGTCTGGGTGCCGCTTCCGGACCCGGTGCCCCGCCGCCCAACCTCGCTGCGCAGAGGAGGAGCCGCTCCTTCGGGCTTTCGGGGGCACGCATCGCGCCGCCTGCCACTTCCCTTTGATCGAGCCGCCCACACCCGTGTGAGAACCGTGAAAGAGGACTCAGTGCCGATGACCAATTCCTACCCCGGCCGAAAGGCGTCGGCGCCCGTCGGCGGGCAACGCACTATCGACCTGAACAGCGACATGGGCGAAGGGTTCGGCGCCTACCACATGGGACCGGACGCCGAGCTACTGAGGTACGTCACCAGCGCCAATATCGCCTGCGGCTTTCACGCCGGCGACCCCCGGACAATGGACTCCACAGTGGCCGGCGCCTCCGCCGCGGGCGTCGCCATCGGTGCCCACGTGTCCTATCCGGACCTCGTGGGGTTTGGTCGGCGGCACATCCAGGTCGGCGGCGAGGAGCTCATAACCGACGTGCTCTACCAGATCGGGGCGCTCGAATCCTTCTGCCGCCGGCATGGCACTTCAGTCAGGTACGTGAAGGCGCACGGGGCGCTCTATAACGACCTCGCCGACGACGAGGACCTGGCCAACGCGTTGGCCGAAGCCGTCCTTGGCTATGGAGGCGACCTTTACGTGCTCACCCTGTCGGGAAGCCCGGCGGTGGCGGTCCTCGAAAAGGCGGGCGTCCGGGTGGTCCTCGAGGCGTTCGCAGACCGGGCGTACACGCCGTCGGGACGGCTCGTCTCCCGCAAAGAGGCCGGTTCGGTGATAACCGACCCCGCTGTTGTAGCGGACCGGGGCCGACGGCTGGCTCTCGGCGAGCCGATTGCGGCTCAGGGAGGTGGGGCCCTGGAAGTGCGGGTCGGCTCGATCTGCGTCCACAGCGACACACCTGGTTCAGTAGCCCTCGCGGCGGGCCTGCGGGAGACGCTCAGCGCCGCCGGCGTCGCAGTCCGGGCGTTCTCATAATGCCGATCGTCCCCCTAGACGGGACGGCTCGCGCCGATCTGGCGACGGCCGTGCTCCGGGCTGTGCGCCAGGAGTACCCGCACATGCTCATCCAGGAGCTGAACTCCGACGCTGACGTGGTACCCCCCCGGGTGCTGAACCCCAGCTTCTTCGGCAGCTATGACTGGCACTCGGCTGTGCACTCTCACTGGACGCTGGCCCGTTGTCTGGCGGCCGGCCTGCCGACCGAGGTTTCCAGTGCCGTCGTGGCCGTCCTCGATGAGCACCTGTCCGAACCGCCGCTCGGCGGTGAGTTTTCCTTCTACTCGGGGCCCGGCGGGCGGGTCGCGGAACGCCCCTACGGATGGGCCTGGCTGGTAATGCTGAGCGCGGAGTGCCGCCGCTTAGCCGCCTCGTCGGGCGACCCTTCCACGGCTGAGGCCGGCCTACGCTGGGCGGCCGCGCTGGAGCCGCTCAACGTGCTACTGCGGGGCCGTTTGGTGGAGTACTTCTCCTCTGCGCTGGCCTTTGCCATCCGCTCCGGCACGCACGGCAACACCGCGTTCTCGTTGGAACTGCTCCATCAAGCTAGCGGGGCTACCGCCGACACGGACCTGGCCAACGCGGCGGCCAAAGCGGCCCGCCACTGGTTTACCAAAGATGGGCCTTTGCCCTGGCAGGGCCCGCCTTCAGGCAGCGACTTCCTTGACCCGCCACTGGTCGAGGCCACGCTCATGGCTGACGTCCTCAGTCCCGACGAGTTCCAGTCCTGGATGGCGCAGGTGTGCCCGCCCGGCGCCACGCTCGATTGGAGCCCCACGATCTTCAAGCCAGACGGCGCCGACCCGGGGACGGTCCACCTCGAGGGGTTGCTTATTTCACGTGCTTGGTGCCTCGACCACGTGGGACGCGCCCTCGAACCTGGCTCGCCCCTGGCCGAGACGGCGCTCTCGGGCCGCGACGCGCACCTGGAAGTCATCGCCAAACTCGACCCGTCCGACGGCTTCAACCGGGCGCACTGGTTGCCCACTTATCTCGTCTACCTCGATGGGTGGCTGACCAACTCGTTGTAGCGCAAGTTTGAAGGTCTAGGCACTGAGCGGGCCACGGCTACCCACGGTCCGCTCACACGAAAGGTGGGACAAACCTGGCGCGTCGTCCCGGGTGTGCTCTCTCTATCGCTTGGCGGCTTCGATGGCCTTATGGTGTTCGGCGCGCCTCATTTGGTCGCACTGACAGGTAAGAACCGTGCAGTTTGGTCCGCCCAGGCGTTGGTGTAGAAGGCCAAAACGGTGACCAAACGTGCCACCCTGGCATCTAAACCTGGTCCCTGTATTCCGCGTTTCCCCTTTCCTTAGGTAGGGAAGCCGGCCTGGCCCCGGCAGCGACCGCGTCAACGCCGCGCCGGACCAGCCGGTGAGCGGGTGTCGACAGATGGTCACTGAAGACACCCGCACTACCGAGGCGGTGTACCCACCAATTAAATGATGGGCACACCGGTACGTCGCAGTCGTACGCCAAAAACTGTTGGCCGAGCTACGCATTCCGGCGCCACGCGAGCAATTGACCTCCGTACGCGGGCGCGATCGACCGGAGCTGGCTGGGCCGTTCTCTCGTGGGTTTACTCTGCCCCGGACGCAAAGTGCCTCGAGACGACGAGACCGGGCCGACGAGGTTTAGGTTCCTCGCAATCGCAACGGCTTCGAGCTGACTGTGAGCTCCGAGCTTACGTAGCACGTTTTCCACGTGACCACGGGCGGTGTGAATGCTGATCACTAGCTTGGCCGCGATGACGGGCGGCCGGCAGCCTTCAGCCATCATGTTCAGCACCTCCGATTCGCGCCGGGTCAACACCGTACTTCGTCTTTCGGCGCCCTCAAACTCCCGAGCGTCTGTATAGGCCGCGAGTGAGGTTGGATCCACGAGCATGATGTCAGGCGTGTCGGCCCGGATGGCATCGGCCAAGTCGTGGAGGCTCGAGTTCAACGACAAGCAGGCGGCCACGCCGGCCTCGGCCGCGTGGGCCAGCGCCTGCATGCTCGGTCGACCTGCGAGCATCACGATCCGGATCGCCGGGGCGCGGATCTTTAAGCGGTCGGCGATTTTTATCGTGTTCGCGTCAAGCACTGGTACGTAGACGAGAACCGCATCAGGTCGCCGAATAGTGATGGCCTCCAACAGGTCGCTCTCGCTTGTGGCCGTGGCGAGAACTTCCAGGCCAGGTTGGCATGTGAGCGCGGCCCCCAGCGCTTCCACGATAGTGGTGGACGTGCCGCAGACAACGATACGTCGCCGCCCGGACGTGTGAGGCGAGTAGTGGGCAGAGGTGGCACTCTGGGCCGTCACCGGGACAGGTTGGACAGGAGTAATGCCGATGTAGCGCGAAGGCGAGCCCGGGGATTGATTACTCATAACGCCCACCTGGATACGCCGCCTAGGGCCTGTTGGCCAAGCCCCTCCACTGCTCGGTATGCGACGAGAGTGGCCGTGGCTGGCAGGGACGGCTTGACTGACCCTTGGGCTACGGCTGGGTGCGTCGATACGCTCGCCGCAGAAACGCCGATCGCACCCGCGGGGAACTCGAGCGTCCAACCGGCGTAGATCAGATTGGGGTCAACGAGCCTGCCGCCGGGTTCGGGCCGGCCGCGGTTCATGGCGAAGAGCTGGGTCCAGCGGTCGGCATTGCCCAGATGGGTGGCGGCCAAATTCCAAAGCGTGTCGCCCGGTTGCACTACATAGGCCGACTCGATTTGACGATGTGGTGCGGACTTAAACGGCTCTAACATCAGGCCGGTCGCGCCTTGAGGAAACCGCAGGGTCCAACCTACGTAGATCAGGCTGGGGTCCGTAAGGCTGCCGCCCGGTTCGGTCCGGCCGCGGTTCAAGGCGAACAGCTGGGTCCAGCGGTCGGCATCGCCGAGATGGGTGGCGGCCAAATCCCACAGTGTGTCGTCAAGTTTAACGACGTACGCCAAGTTGCTTTGCCGCTCCGGCGATCGAGCACGGCTCGGCGCCGTAGCCCCTTTTCCGGTACGTGTCACGTGAGCGGCTTTCTCGGTTTGGCCAGCCGTGCCACCCAGAGCTGCAGTACTGCCTTGCACAGGGTTCCCTCTCCGGCCGGCGGTCGCAACATGGGCCGTGGTCCCGTTGCGGGCCGTGGTCCCGTTGCGGGCCGTGGTCCCGTTGCGGGCCGTGGTCCCGTTGCGGGCCGTGGTCCCCTTGCGGGCCGTTGCTCCTTCGTGGGCCGTTCTGCCTTCGTGGGCCGGGATCGTCCTGCGCGCGGCAGTCCCTCCGTGGGCAGCGTCTCCGCTGCGAGTTGGGCTCGTACCGCGCGCCGCGGAGCGACTGTGGGCAGCAAGGTGGTGGGCTGGAGCCGCGCTGCTCGCCGGGACGGCGCCCGAGCTAGGCGGGGCAGCCCGTAGTGACGTTGTGGGGGCAGTGCGAGGACCTGGGCCCGTGTACGGGGGGGACGGCTCCGGAGCCGTTGGTCGCAGCGTCGCAGCCGTGGTGGACGGAGCAGCGGCACGCACCGAAGACGCCGTGGGTGTATGGGACGAAGTCGTGCCCGGGTGGGTGTATTCTCCTACGCCGATCCCAAGCAGAACGGCGCATATTCCCACCAAGGACCAGACGATCTTGGTATGGGCCGAGAAACGGGCCAGGACGGCAGGTCTTTAGACATGAATTGAGTCTCCTCGAAAGAAAAATCGTTTGTTTTCGTGCCAAATGGGCGTCAGTTGACAGCCGTGGCAAAGCGCTGAACAACGCTGCTATTAGGCAGCCGCGGTACGAAAACGCGGCGCGGCAGCTAGGCCTGGGAGACAGGCAGGACTAGCCGGGCCGCTCGAGGAGCGTCAGCAGAAATGCTGGGTTGGAGCTGTCGGGCAACAGGCGCACTCGAGACGAAGGCCAAAGCCCGAAGACCAGCCGAGACGATCCCAGCGCAAATGGGACACCGGTGCCCGATGACCCAGATGCGGAGGAGCACGGCACCGACCCGGCTGGTGAGGTCGGTGGCGCGGATGGTACGCCCGGTGCCGATGGCAGGGCGGGGACAGGACGCGTTCCATCATTTGAACGTGCCGTCAGGATCGAGCTGGGCTCATTCCCGGTATGGGCCCCAAAGCCGTCGTTCAAAGAGGTCGTGGGCGTTCCAAGCTCGCCGGCGGGTGAGTTCGGAAGACCACGATCTGGGACCATCACACCCTGCCCATCGTGCACAACCGGCGCAGAAATAGTGCTTAGTGGTCGTGGTCCGGACCACGACTTAGTTGCTGATTGTGACGAAATGGGGTGGGTCGGCGCCGAAATGGGCGCGTCCAGATGATGAGGAGCGGTGCTCGTTTGCGCCAGTTGAAGGCCGGTTGGAACCGGGACGACGGGACCTGGAGCGCCGCGCCCAAGTGAGTGGGTCGCAGATCGGTCGGAGTGCTCACCTATCGTTGAGGTGCGGTGGATCCCATTGCCTGGGCCCAGCGGTACGTTCGGCGCAACGGGTAGCGGCCCGAAATCTGGAGCGGTCAGCACCGGAACTCCCGTAGACGAGCCTCTCATCACGTGAGCGGGGGCCAACGGCAGGGACGCCGGACAAGGGGTCACGCTAGACCCGGAACCAGGTACAAGGGGTTGCGAGGGCTGGGGCGCAGGCGTCGAGGTGACCGGCTGTTGCGAACCCGGCGTCGACGAAAGGGACGGGGAGGGAACTCCTGCGACAGGAGCGGGCGATGCCGTCAGTGCAGGCAAGGTCGGAGATGAACCACCGAGTTCCGGAGCACTCGCCGGAGGAACCATGGAGGCGGACGAGAGCGTAGTCACGGCCGGAACTGAGACCGGCGGGACGCCCAGCGACGGTAGCGACAAGGACGGCACGCTGACGCGCGACGTCACTAGGACGCTCGGCAATGAGACGGAGGGAACCCTGACCGCTGGAAGAGAGATAGACGGCAAGGACACCGACGGGAGGCTGAGCCCGGGAACCGTGACCGATGGCAGTGAGACCAATGGCGACGTTATGGACGGGACTCTGACCGACGGAAGTGAGACCGACGGGACTGTGACGGACGGCAGTGTGATCGACGGCACGGACACCGACGGGACTGTGACGGACGGCAGTGTGATCGACGGCACGGACACCGACGGGACTGTGACGGACGGCAGTGTGATCGACGGCACGGACACCGCCGGCAATGCGATGGACGGCAGTGTGATGGACGGCACGGACACCGCCGGCAATGCGATGGACCGCAGTGTGACCGATGGCAAGGACACCGACGGGAGGCTGAGCCCGGGAACCGTGACCGATGATGGTGAGGCCGACGGCGACGTTATGGACGGGACACTGACCGACGGAAGTGAGACCGACGGGACTGTGACGGACGGCAGTGTGACCGATGGCAAGGACACCGACGGGAGGCTGAGCCCGGGAACCGTGACCGATGATGGTGAGGCCGACGGCGACGTTATGGACGGGACACTGACCGACGGAAGTGAGACCGACGGAAGTGATACCGACGGGAGTGCAATGGACGGCAACGCGACCGAGGGCGAGGACACCGCCGGGAGGCTGAGCCCGGGAACCGTGACCGATGATGGTGAGGCCGACGGCGACGTTATGGACGGGACACGGACCGACGGAAGTGAGACCGACGGGAGTGCAATGGACGGCAACGCGACCGAGGGCGAGGACACCGACGGGAGGCTGAGCCCGGGAACCGTGACCGATGATGATGAGGCCGACGGCGACGTTATTGAAGGGACACTGACCGACGGAAGTGAGACCGACGGAAGTGAGACCGACGGAAGTGAGACCGACGGAAGTGACACCGACGGAAGTGACACCGACGGAAGTGACACCGACGGAAGTGACACCGACGGGAGTGACACCGACGGGAGTGCAATGGACGGCAATGCGACCGACGGCGAGGACACCGCCGGGGGGCTGAGCCCGGGAACCGAGACGACCGGCAGGGCCGGGATACTGGCGGCCGATGGGCTCGCCTCTGGCGACGGTGACGAGTGGGCCGGGTCTTCCGACGGTAGCGATGCAGTAGGAACACTGACCGCTGGAAGTGCGACGGTTGGCAGAGCGATTGACGACGGAACGGTCAGCACTGAAGGCCGGGTCACAACGGCCTTCGAACTGGTAGCCGCAGCGGTGGTAGCTGGCGACCCGGTGGTCCCCGTCGACACGGCAGTCGAGATATTGCTTGGCAACGGGCCGGTCACGTCAGGAATGAGTGAGGGCGTCTTGGCTGGGGGCGGCGTAGCAACCACGGATGTAGCCTGCGACACGATCGCCGTGACCGCCTGAACCGGCTTCGTCGGCGAAGTCAAAGTCGTCGAGCCTGATCGGGCTAAGGCGGCGGGAGAGTCGGACGACGAAGCGCTCGGTAGCGCATTGTCGAGTGCCGTGGACGGGACCGAGATTCCAGCAACGTGATCGGTCGAAGCTCCAACCGTTGTCGGCGAGGACGTCGTAACTGTCGCGCTTGGAACACTCTCGACCGACGTGGTCGGCGCCGCCGAGGTTGAGTTCGACAAGGACGCGGTGGCGGCCAGCGCCGCCGAGGCGATCGCTGCGACAGGTTTGACGGTCAGCGGTGCACTCGTCGTCGGTACTGGCTTCGTCGACGAGGTCGAGGTCGTCGAGCTTGACGGCGCGGCCGCCGTAGAAGCTGTAGATGCGGGGCCACTCGGTAGCGAAATGCCGAGTGGTATCGACGGGGTCGAGAAGCCAGCAGACGGAGACGGCCGGGTCGTCGAAGTGGTCGGGGGAGTCGTAGTCGTGGTCGAGGTCGGCACGGTCGTTGGTGACAGCAACCCGAGTGTTGTGGTCAGCGCCGTCGATGGGGTGAGGGGGACAGAAGTGGCGGGCGGAGCTGACGTCGTCGTCGTGGAGGGCTCGGCGGTCGAGGTCGTCGTCGTCGAAGGGGCCGACGTCGACGTTGGCGGCAAATCGGGTGTCGTCAGTGTCGGGAGGGCGACGGTTGGCGTGGTGAGTGGGACCGACGTGGCGGGCGGAGCGGACGTCGTCGTCGTGGAGGGCTCGGCGGTCGAGGTCGTCGTCGTCGAAGGGGCCGACGTCGACGTTGGCGGCAAATCGGGTGTCGTCAGTGTCGGGAGGGCGACGGTTGGCGTGGTGAGTGGGACCGACGTGGCGGGCGGCGCGGACGTCGTCGTCGTCGAGGGCTCGGGGGCCGAGGTCGTCGTCGAAGGCGCGGTGGTCGGTGTCGTGAGTGAGACGGACGTGGCGGGCGGCGCGGACGTCGTCGTCGTCGAGGGCTCGGTGGCCGAGGTCGTCGTCGTCGAAGGGGCCGTGGTCGGTGTAGTGAGTGGGGCGGACGTGGCGGGCGTCGTCGCGGAAGCAACATCGGACAAGGTCGCCGAGGTTGCAGAAATTACCGGTGTGAGTGGGACGGGCGCGGACGCTGGCGTTGGGAGACCCACGGGAGCCGAAGCAGGAACAACGGACGTTGTACTGGGGCTTGCAGCGACTAAATCGCTCAAGGCAGAGGTCTGCGCCTCCGCTCTCTCCGCCCAGATGGCCCAAATCGCCGCCACCACCAGCACGCCAGCAAGGACGAGGAGAGCCCGCATGAGGTACCGCAAAAGCGCATCCTGCGCTCTTACCCTGATCAGACCCAACGTCGTACCGTCCTCGAGGTAGCCAATTGGGCACACCTTTTCATGTACGTAGGTGTGACCAGCCTTGGCCGGTATTGGATACAGGATTTATTACCCCGGTCCCGCCTGGTAAACAACCAAATATGGGTCAATTTCCCCGGAAGTTTTGGACAATCCCTGCATAACCGTTCCCAGGCGAGTGCAGAGCACGTTTTTAGTGCCACGGACTGTGAAAAAAAGGGCGGGCAACGCGAGACAGGGTCCGACGGCAGAACGAGGATTCCTGGCCCCGACAGATTGCAAATATCGCGAGCTTGAACCGCGCCAGAAGCACCTGGCTCACGTCAAAAGACGGAACAAAAACGGTCGCTCAAACGGCTCAACGGGGACCGAACTCGGTCCCTCAGAAGGTCGTCAACCGTACGCAGGAAGGGCTTCTTAATAGTCCTCATAGTTAGTTGAGAAGTCTGCTGATGTCGTCAAGTGCCTCAGCATCCGGTACCGAATCGGGCTCTGATTGCCTTCCAAGGTGCTCCGAATGTCATCCTCCGAGAGCCAAGCATCGACGAGTTGGGCGACCTGTTGACGCTCAAACCCGCGACGTTGCCACGCGTCTAGCGCATCAGTGCGAAGGCCACAGCAGCCTCGGGGCTACACCTGGCTGGCAGCGTTTGGCCCCGCCGACGCACAGTCGGCGTCGAGTACTATTGTCTCCCGGTTGGCCCTCCCGCCACGACGCCGTCTGGCAATTATGTAGGGGGATTGACGTGGCTGCTCGGGGTCGAGAAGAGCTCAACGACCCTCACCCCTATGGGTAGTCCGCTCGTCGGTTTGTACCCATAACCGATCTCATTTCGACCCCGTGACGAACCGGTCGCACGACTCACCCCGCCGCGGCACAAGCTTTGATTGACCAAACAGGTCGCCACCCAAACGCACCTGCGGGCCCTTCCCAGTGCAGCGGGGATCTCCGGGCGGGAACGTGGTCACGACCGTCGACGCTCCCACTGATTCGGCCAGCCGGTGCCCTAAGCATCACACTATTTGCCAAAAGCGGCTGGGTCGCTAGCTGCAGATCGGAGACGACGCCCACTTGCTTGCCACATGGATGGAGGGCATCGCAGACCGTTCCCGGCCCTCGTGAACGCGACAAGGCACCTAGACTGGTTGGGAAATGTCCGCAAGAAGGTTGGGGTTGTAGTTGATAACCACCACGCTCTGTCGGCTTCGGCCGACGTACGAGCCAGGTTGCGTGCTGGATTATCGGTAATGGGCGCCATTTTGCGATTTACCGGTGCCTCAGCATGATCACCGTGGCACTCTTTCGGGCCGGGACGGTTCCTAATTTGTGGCCGACATGACACCCGGGGTCGCCTGCAGGGTCGATTACAACTGTCAAGTATTAGGGGTAAGTCTGTTGCAGGACCAATGAACATGCAGACGGCATTCCAGGTTCGACCGCTAGTAGGAGATTCGTTCCTCCCCAAAGGGGCAGGACGTTAGCGCAACCTAACGGTTTGCTATCTTTCGACCGCACCAAATGGCTTGTGCCCTGCAGACCCGTTGGCTCTGACCGCGGGACCACTTTCGTCGCTTAACTGCGGCAGAATAATCCCTCACTCGCCTGAAGTTGGGCCGCTTCTACCCGGCGGCGAGAGAAGTCTCCAAAGCGGCCGGCAGTGGCAACGAGTGCAAAACGGTCAGGTGTTGTGTCGGTCGGGTTAGGGCGATATATAGCAACCGCAAGCCCGAAGCGCGATCGGCCCGCTCGGAAACTATGAACGACGGCTCGGCTACGACGACTGCATCGAACTCGAGGCCCTTAGCTTCTTGAGCGGCCAGCACCGTCACTTTTCTTCCAAGACCATCGCGCATTGCCGCGCCGACTGACGGCAAGCCGGCGACAGCGGCCGCAACCACTTCGTCAAGGAGCGCGAACGGGACGATCACTCCGACCGTTCCGTGCTCGGCGGAAAGCTGACCGGACTCGTCGACCAAGGTGGCCAGCAGCGTTTCGCGAGCCACCTGGCGGACTGTCGGTGGCCGTCTCCCGGGCCTCACCGCTCTGACTGGTCGGACTGAGGGCGCCGCTTCGGGCAGCAAGTGGGCAGCCAGTCAAGGATCTCGGCGGTGGACCGGTACCCGTGACGGAGCTCGACAACTCGAACACCCTTTTTGGAGGGCAAGAGGAGGCCAGGTCTGGCCAGTCCCGAAGACCCCATGGCCCGATGGCCTGGGCCAGGTCACCGAGTAACGTCAGCGACCCCGAGGGGCAGCGTCGGCCGAGCATCCTGAGCTCCATCGGGGACAAATCTTGGGCCTCGTCCACGATGGCGTAGCCGTACGTCCACGACTGCCCATATAAAAGCTCCTTGGCCTCGTCGACCAAGGGACCGTCGGCCGCCGTCCACGCTCGGCCCTTCCGGCGTAACACGAGGTGCTGCTCTTCTTTGCTCAAAACCCCCTCGGCCGCAACCGAGAGCAACTTGGGCCGGCTGAGCAGGTCCGAGACCAGGGTCACCGGCGAAACAGTCGGGCACCGGCGGTCGAGGGCGCTTTTCAGGCCCGGTGCACTGCGCAGCGCGCCGGCCAAGTTCCGATCCTTCCGTGGGGGGACCGGCGAGGTCGACGTAGCGCTCATAGAGGGCGGTCACGAACTGGTCCCGCAAGAGCTCGCGAGCCTTCGAGTACGGCATCCCCCGCGGCGCCACCGAATCGACAGCGGCGTTGGCTTCGGCCGCCCGGACGACAAGCCGCCGGAGGCCAAGGGGGACCTCGATATCGCCTTCGTCGCGACGGAACCTGAGCGTGACCGCGCGGCGCAAAACCTCCGCCATACGGCCGTCGCCTTTCACCCGCTCAGCCGGGGGGCTCTCTACCGCGTCCGCCGCTGGCACGACCTCGGGCACCAGGTCCGCAAATGTGGTCTGCACCACGGCGTGCTCGCCGAGGGACGGGAGCACCTGGGCGATATAGCGCAAGAAGGTGCGGTTCGGCCGACCACCAGCACATTGGCCCGTGCCATTGCATCGTCCGCGTAAAGCAGGAAGGCAGCCCGGTGCAAACCGACGGCCGTCTTTCCCGGCCGGGCCCGCCTTGGACGACCAGAACTCCATCCGCCGGCGCCCGGATCACTTCGTCCTGTTCGGGCTGGATGGTGGCGACGATGTCGAGCATTTCCCCGCTCCGCGCTCTTTTCAGTTCGACAAGAGTGCTTGCCCCACCCCTGATGTGCTGTCCAAGGGTGCCGCGAGACCCGAAGTGTCGTCCCCGATCGACAGGATTTGCTGCCCGTCGACAATGAACTGGCGACGGCGGGCCAGGCCCATCGGGCCCGACCAGCTCGCCCGGTAGAAGGGCAAGGCCACCGGGCCGCCACTCGATGACGTCGGCTTCGCCCATTTCGTCCTCGACGTGGCGCCTGCCGATATACCAGGTCGTCCCGTCGACGCGACTCCGTCCGCCCGAAGCAAGCGCCCTAGTCGAGTACCTGAGCGCCTTGGCCCTACGACCAGCGCCCATTCGAGGTCAAGGTCGGCGCCTGTCATTTCAGCCAGCAGCCGTTCCACTTTTAGGCGCATCCGGACCAAGTGCTCGTAGGCCGCATCAACCACCACTTGCTCGACCTGGAGGTCGGCCGTGCGCGTCCGACCCGGATTTATGGAAGACATTGGCATGCGAGCTCGAACGCGCCGAAAACGGGGCGGGAAAGTTTAAATCTACCAACGCGGCCGGGCTCGTTTCACTTGAATTGTTCCTCGGCGGACGGACGTTGCCGGCGGTGATCGGAAGCACAACCTTGCCCCTAAGGCGGGCATTTTGGCCGTGCGACCGAGCCAAGTTTCAGGTCAGCCACCCCAAGGTCGGCGGGCGTCCAATTGGCCCCCTAAGGGCGTCTACCTCGCCCTCGACCCGATCCCGGGCCGGCCCGGTCATACCCTGCCAAGCAGCCAATGTCACCTTGGCCCCTGACCGCGCCCACGAGGCCACCAGGCGCCCGTCCAGGAGCACTCTCCCGGTGAGGCTGTTTATAACGTGGGACGTGACCCCATCGCTAACGCAGCCGCTCCGCCAGCTCGGCGGGTGGTGCCGCCACGGCCAAGGCGGCCCGGGGGTAAAGGTAAGGGTCTCCCATTGGCAGCAACCTGACGCCGGCGGCTGCGGCGCCGGGCCGCGAGAACGTGGTTCCGTCCCTTGCCAGGAGGCTGGCCTCGACGCCATCGACGGTCACGACGACGAGTTCCCGGTCCAGGCATCGCCAGGTCGCTTCGGCATCATCGTGTCCAATGCCAGCCCAGACTGCGAAGTCAACGGCTCGGGCGGGGCCAGCCAGGCGAGGAACCGGCGGGCGAGCTCTAGCCGAGCCTCGTCCTCGTCGACCCCGACGACGCAGAGGTGGACGGTGCCGGCTGGCTCGGCCAGCCCGGCCGGAAGCAGCACCGTGGTGTGAGCGTCCCAGCGGATGTGGACTTTCCCGGTCACGGAGCACAACCGGAGGATGGTCGGTGTGGGGAGGTCAGGCATCGACTCGGCCTCAACTGGCCGGGCCGGTCTCGGCCCGCCCGTCGAGCACCCTGACAACCGCGTCGGCGAGGTTGTGAAGTGCTGATCGTTGGTCGGCCCGGCGTGGGAGGGCACCGACCGTGAACACGCCTACGTCCCGACGTGGCACCAGATAGTCAGCCCATCGCAACCAGATTCGGAGTAGTTTCCGCTCCCTCCCACTCCCCCGGCCCACGTCCTTCATGCGCGCGTGTATGGCCAACAGTCCGGGCGCGTGCGGCGGTGCCGTCCTGGAGACCTCCGAGGGCGACCTCGATGTGCTCCCCAGCGGCCAACCGTTTGTCGAGGTGGGTGGCACAGGCTCGGAACGTGGAAAGCCGTTCCTGGTCACGCGTTCTTCCGAAGCGGCGGCCTTTTTAACCAAGGCTTTGGGACTGCGTCGGGCCTGGCCCACATCCTTTGCGTAGTCGCCGAGCGCACCCCAATCCACCGCCGCCGGCGTCGTGACGTTCACTGGTCTCGACTGCAGGTTGCGGCTCAGCCCGCGTTCTGCTGCGACCTGGTATGCCTCGGCCGCCACGGCCAGATGGCCGGCGATAGCAGCCACAAACGCATCGCGGCCCAGTGCGAAAAGGGTGGAGGCGGTCTCGGCCCGAACGGTCGCAGTGCGGGGCACGCCGTGGACGAGCGCAACCTCGCCAAAGTAATCGCCAGCCTTGGCTGTGGCGACCTGAGCGCCGTGTCGCTCGACAACGAAGTGGCCGGTTCGCACGATATAAAAACGGTCCCCCAGCCCGCTGCTCCGCACGACGATTTCCCCCTCGCCGCGACAGAGATCGGGACCAAGGAGGCAGCCACGCGTCCCTTGACCGCCACCGAGAGCGGCGCAAATATCGGCACCCCTTCGACCAGATCGAGACCCTCGACGGGTCGGAGTGTGGCGTCAA
>CAWCCW010000027.1:0-25399 GCA_963794125.1 uncultured Acidimicrobiaceae bacterium | reverse complement strand
GCGGGAGGGGTTCAAGTTGGGGTGACTTTCATCAGGCCGGCCGGCGCGTCCGGGTCACGCCCCAGGGCCAAGGCCAGCGATAGCGCCAGCTGCTGGCCTCTCACCACCGCCAGCACGGGCGCCACCGCCTCCGGGGCCAACGCCGGCCAACCCAGGTCACTACCTTCGACCGGCCCGGCTAAACGGACACTGGCGCCTCGGTGCCTGAGCTCGGCGACGACCTCGACGACGTCCCGGCTGGCCGGCCCGGGGTGAGCAAATGCGAGCACTGGCGGGCTATTGGACGCCATGGCGATGGGACCGTGCCTGAGGTCTGCGGCTGAGAAGGCAGCGGTCAAAAACGACGTTGTCTCGGCCACTTTCAGCGCCGCTTCCGCGGCTGCCCCGTACAAGATGCCCCGGGCCACGGTGACCAGGCGGTCTGTCTCCCGCAACCAGCCAGTCAGTTCCGCGATGGGGACCTGGTCAGCCAAGACGCTGGCTACCTGCTCCGGCAATTGGGCCGCCGTTTGGTCATCGAGCCCTATTTCGCCCAGCGCCTGAGCGATTATGGCAAAGGCAACCAGCTGCGCAGTGACCGTCTTTGTCGCCGGCACGGCCAGTTCGGGGCCGGCTTCGAGCGAGATCACCAGGTCGGAGGCGGCCGCCAATGGGCTGAGGGGGTCATTGGTAATGGCGATGGCGCGCCCGCCGTTGGCCCGGGCCAACTCGACGACCTCGACGATCTCGGGCGTGTGGCCCGACTGGCTGACGGCCAGTACCAGATAACCCGAGTAGTCGGTCCCCGACCGGTACAGCGTCAAGACGCTGGGCGACGCCAGCGCCACCGGCCGGCCCGTCGCCATTTCGAGCAGATAGGCCCCGCTCTTGGCGGCATGGTCAGATGAGCCGCGGGCCACGAGCACGGTGCCGGCCAGCTTGGGCGGCGCCAGCGACCGGACGTCCTTGCCCAGTTGGTCCCGCCGCGACAGAAGGGCGGCCAAGCGACCTGGCTGCTCGGCCATCTCCGAGGCCATGAGCTGGCCCGGTCGCTTGCCGGGGTCGCGAATTACGGTCGGTCCTACGGTGGGCATCTCGTTCAACCTTTCACTGCCCCGGCGGTAAACCCCGAAACGATCCGGCGCTGGACGAAGAGGAAGAAGATGACGACCGGGAGCGCCATCATCGTGCAACCTGCCATCAGGCCGGCGTAGTTGGTGCCGGTGTTGGTGGTGAAGCTGTACAGCCAGACCGGCAATGTCTGGTGGTTGTTCGACTGCATGAGCACGTCGACGACCAAGAAGTCGTTCCAGGCGGTGATGAAGGCGAAGATGCCTGCGGCGATGAGGCCCGGCAACACCAGCGGTAAGAGGATCCGTATGAAGGCGCCCAGGCGGCTGAGCCCGTCCACCTGGCCGGCCTCCTCGAGCTCGATCGGTACTCCCCTCACGAAGCCCCGCAGCACCCAAATGGTGAAGGGCAACGTGGTGGCGGCGTAGACGAGGATGAGCCCGAAGTAGTTGTTGGTCAGATGGAGGTTGTTGAGCAGGAGGAACGTGGGGATTATGAGGGCCGTGCCCGGCACCATCTGCACAACCAGGATGAGGAACAGGAACACCGCGGCGCCCCGGAGGCGGAACCGGCTTATCGCCGCCGCCGCCAGGAACCCCACGACCACGGTGATAAGCACCGCTGAGGTCACCACGACCAGGCTGTTGCGGGCGTCGTCCCAGAAGTACGCCTTGCCCGAGCCACTGGTTTGGTTGACGGCGCTGGCGAAGTTGTGGAGCGTAAAGTGGACGGGGAAAAAGCTCGGCGTGAGCGATGTGATCTCGCTGTTGGGCTCGAAAGCGGAGTTGACCATCCAGTACACGGGGAAGATGGTGACAACTGCGAAGACAATGGCAATTGCCCGCCACAGCCAGGTCATGGCGCGGTACCGGCTCGTATGCGTACCCGCCATCACCGTCGCTTGAGTCATGCTCTCACCTTCCCACTTACCTCGCCGGTGCGGACCATGATGCGGATGTAGTAGCCCGTCACGGCCACCAGCAACAAGATCATGATGACTGCGGTGGCCGCCCCGAGACCGTACTGCTGGGACGAGAACGCCTCGATGTACTGCCAGACGCCGAGGGGGATGACGTTGAGCAGCTGGGCATTGCCCTGGGTCAGGTACCAGACCTGATTGAACACGTTGGCGTCCCAGATGATCGACAGGACGGTGAGCAGGACGAAGATAGGCCGTACGATGGGCATCGTCACCCTGCGGAACGCCACCGCCGGCGATGCCCCGTCGATGGCGGCCGCCTCGAACAGGTCCCGCGGCACCAGCATGAAAGCCGAGTACATGGTGAGGGCCACGAAGGGGACGGCTCCCCAGACGATGTTGGCGGTGATGATGGCGTAAGCCGAGATGCCGCTGCCGAACCAGTTGTGGTTGCCGAAATGGAAGCCAAGCGAGCTGAGCATGTAGTTGACCACGCCGTACTGGCTGGAAAACAGCCAGGTCCATACGATGGCGGCGGCCGAGGTCGGCATGGCCCAGGCGAAGAGCATGCACACCGACACCACCAGGCGCAGGACAGTCCCGATGCGGCCGAGGAGCAGGGCCACACCCGTGCCTATCAGCATCGTCAAGCCCACGCAGGCGAGGACGAAGACGACCGTCTGAACCACGGAGGTGCCGAGGTCGCCGCTGGAGAACAGGGTGCGGTAATTGGCGAAACCGTTCCAGACCACCTTGTGGCTGAACAACTGAAAAAGCCCGAGGTTTTGGAACGAGGTGGCGAAGAGCCTGGCGATCGGGTAACCCTGCAGGAAGCCGAGGAGGCCAACGGCGGGCAGGATCAAAAGGATGGGGAAGAGCTGGCGCCGCATGGAGCGGCGCCAGCTGCGAGGTTTGGCGCCCCGACTGTAGGTGGGCGCCGGCGGGATGTCCCGCTGCGTCCTACCCGGGCCCAGTTTGGGCACTGTCGGTGCGGCCACGTCGGTTATAGAGCGTTGAGCAGGTTGTCGAGCTTTTGGTCGTACTGCTTGGCGATGGTGGCAACGCTTTGATTGCCGTCAGCCACCTGGGCGAACAGGTCCTGCATGACGTTGTCCGCTTCGACCGTAGCCCAGCCCGGGACCGGAGGCGTGAATTGGCTCACTGCTGCGGCTTTGAAGTAGGTCGTGAAATTAGGCGACAGGCTGACCCTGGGGATGAGGTTGGTCGCGTTGGGGATGAAGCCCTCTTCCCTGCCCTGGTTCAGCTGGTTGATGGTGCCGGTGAACAGCTTGACCCATGCCAGTGCTTGAGCCTGGTTGGGGCTGTTCTTGGCGATGCCCAGGTCTGAGCCACCGAGGAACACGGGCGCCACACTGCCAGGCTTTACGCCCGGGAGGATGAACGTGCCGATCTCGTTGGCCAGAGATTTGTTGTCCGCGACGTCGGTCCCCAGCGTCCAGTTGCCGTCTATGTACATCGCAGCCTTACCGGCGGCAAAGATGGCGGAATCCCCACTGCCCTGGTTCTCGTTCAAGTTCCTGGACGCCGGGGTGGACAGAGAGTTCTGGATTTGCTGGTACAACTTCAGCCCGGCCAGGGAAGCGGGGGCCTGCAGGTCCCCGGACCACTTGCCGCCCTTTTCGACAGCGATCTGGCCACCGTCGGCCCACACGAAGGGCATGGCCGCGTACCACTCTTCACCGGGGAGATAGAACGGCGAGAAGTTCTTCACGCTGGAGAAGTGCTTCTTCAAGGCGGCGCCGTCCGTGACCAGCTGCTGGAGGCTGGTCGGCGTGTGGGTTATACCAGCTTCGCTGAACATCTGCTTGTTGTACACGACGACGCGGTCGCCACCCAGCTCGGGAATGGCATAGAGGCCACCGTTGTACTCGGCCGGTCCCTCGAGGCCGGTAAGCCACTTCGAGCTGTTGTCGAACTGGCTCTTGTCGGGGGCCAGGTTGGTCAGGCCGCCCGAGGCGGCGAACTCGGCCACATCGGTGTTGCCGATCTCCATCACGTCAGGCGGGGCACTGCCGGACAGCGCGGTGATGAGCTTGGTGCTGATACCACCCCACTGCTGAATCTCGACGTTCACGGTCCAGCCCGGGTTTTCCTGGGTGAAAGCGGAATCGACGGAATTCACGACCGCTGGGGTGCTGTCCCCCGTCATCAGCCATACGTTCAGGGTGTTGCCCGAGGCAGAGGCGGTGGCGGCGGGCAATGTCCCACCGCCCACTCCCGCCACGACGGCGAGAGCAAGGGCAGTGGGAGAAATGAGGCGTTTTTTCACTGTGCGCTCCTTGTGCTCAGGTCCACTTAGGCGTTGCCTTGGTGGGTGTGACGCTCATGGTCTAGACCAAAGTGGTCTAGACCACGAATACTCGCGCAATCCCACCACGACATCCAGTCACCCCGTAATGCCGGGCAACCCGAAGGTTTGCGCCCCAACGGCGTATGCGAAATTACATAGCTGTCGCGGGCGGCCACCAGCGTCTAGTTCCACTTCGATTTCGGGGCTTCCTGGGGTGCGGGGGTGACTTTCATCGCTTGGTCTAGACCACTATGGTCTAGACCAGTATGGTCGCACGTTCTAATCACCATGTCAACGCACTCTCGAAAGAAAAAGGGCGCGCCCAGGGGTGCTTGCTCGGTTGACCCTCCGTGCCCGTAACATCGTGGGGAAGGGCGCCGTGCCAGCCAACGACGACCTTTGTGAGGAGTGACGATGAAGATGGCCGAGCCCAGCCCCGTGCTCTCCCTCGCCGGGACTGACAACGACCAGTCCAGCAGGCAGTTCCCTAAGTACTACGTGGTGAAAGGGCACCTGTCGGAGATGCTCGCCCAGCTCGCTCCAGGCGAGCCGCTGCTGCCTGAGCGCACCCTGGCAGTGAAGTTCTCGACCAGCAGGACTACCATCCGCCAGGCCCTGCGCGAGCTCACCATCGAAGGCAAGTTGTTGCGGATGCAGGGGCGCGGCACTTTTGCCGCCGTGCCCAAGATGGCGCAGCCACTCCAGCTCACGAGCTACACCGAAGACATGCGCCGCCGCGGCCTGGCGTCTCGCTCGCAGTTGCTCTCTGTCGGCTACGTCGCCGCCGACGAGGAGCTGACCTGGCGCTTGGATGCGCGGCCCCGGGTCCGCATCCTCCGCATCGAACGTCTCCGCATCGCCAGCGAAGAGCCCATGGCTATCGAGACGACGCACCTTGTCTCGGCCCGGTTCCCGGGTCTGGCCCGACGCCTCGGAGGCTCCGTCTCCTTGTACGAACTGCTGACCACCGAGTACAACGTCACCCTGGTCGAGGCGGAGGAAACGATCGAGACAGTCCCCGCCCCTCCGAAAGAGGCAGAGCTGCTGAACACGACTGTGGGCTACCCGATGCTGCTCCTGTCCCGGCACAGCCGGGACACCTCGGGCCGGCCGGTCGAGTACGTCCGTTCGTTTTACCGGGGCGACCGGTACAAGTTTGTGGCCCACCTGCAACGGCCGGACGGGCCGCCCGCCGCAAGCCACGACGATGGGGCCGGGGGCGGCGTGGTGCCGGGAGCCGGGGGCGGGGGCGTGGTGCCGGGAGGCGGGGGCGGCGTGGTGCCAGGAGCCGGGCGCCGGCGAAAGTAGCTCGGGGCGGGAGCGGCCGGTATTCGCTGGCATAGGTGCGGTATTTGATGGCATAGGTGCGGTATTTGCTGGCATGGGTGGAGCGAGGGGATAGGCGCGATAGACGAGATAAATGGGACCGCGGGGCGAGTTCGGGCGCCCTCGGTGGAGTAAGCGGTCCTCGTCGCGCTCAGGTGCAGCTCGCGCGCGGGACGCCACAATTGGGCCGGCGCCCCCGCAGGAAGGCCGGTACTGCGCTTAGGCTTTGGTACTGGGCTTAGGTCTTAGCTGGCCGCTCTCAGTCCCAGATGGCCCGGCCGGTGTCGGGGTCGAAGAAGTGGAGCTGGGCGGTGCGCACGGTGAAGGTGACCCGGGAGCCGGCCCTGAAGTCGCTGCGGGGCGAGATGCGGGCCACGCCGTCGGCCCGGGCCTCGCCCGACTGCAAGGTGGGCAGGTCGCCCAGCTCCTCGGTCTCGGTGGCAGCCGCCGTCGTCTCGGAGCGGGCCTTGGTCGCGTCGACCAGGAAGTGGACCTGGAGCTCGTTGCCGAGCGCCTCCACCAGCTCGATGTCGGCCACCAGGGTGGCGCCGGGGGTGCCCGGGTCGCCGAGGGCGGGGTCCTCTAGGTCCTCGGGGCGGATGCCCACGATCACCTTGCGGTCCCTATAGCCCCTAAGGGCGGGGCGGGCGGACAGCAACGCCTCGGCCAGGGCCAGGGACTGGGAGCCCACCTTCACCGAGTCGGCCTCGGGGGAGATGATGGCCTCGTACAGGTTCATGGCCGGGCTGCCGATGAAGGCGGCCACGAACAGGTTGTCGGGGTGCTCGTAGAGGTACTGGGGCGTGTCCACCTGCTGCAGCTCGCCCAGGTGCAGCACGGCCACCCGGTCGCCCATGGTCATGGCCTCGGTCTGGTCGTGGGTCACATAGAAGGTGGCCACCCCCACCCGGCGCTGGATGCGGGAGATCTCGGCCCGCATCTGGACCCGCATCTTGGCGTCCAGGTTGGACAGCGGCTCGTCCATCAAGAACACCGACGGCTCTCTAACGATGGCCCGGCCCATGGCCACCCTCTGGCGCTGGCCGCCCGACAGCTGGGAGGGCTTGCGCTCCAGGTACTCGGTCAGGCCGAGCAGGGCGGCGGCGTCCTTCACCTTGGCCTGGACCTGGGACTTGGGCACCTTGCGCAGCTTCAGGGAGAAGCCGATGTTCTCGGCCACCGTCATGTGCGGGTACAGGGCGTAGCTCTGGAACACCATGGCCACGTTGCGGTCCTTGGGGGCCAGGTCGTTGACCACCTTGCCGCCCATGCGCAAGGTCCCCGAGCTGATGTCCTCCAGCCCGGCCACCATGCGCAGCGCCGTGGTCTTGCCCGACCCCGACGGCCCCACCAGCACCATCAGTTCCCCCTCGGCCACGTCGAGGTCCAGGTCCAAGACCGCGGGCTTCCCGTTGGGGTAGATCTTGGTCACCTTTTCCAGGTTCACTGTTGCCATCGTGCCTCCCTGCAGGCGGGCCGGGCCCGGGGTACCACTGCTAGCCCCAGCGCCCGCTTTTACCGCTTCGTGAAGATTTTCCGTTTTGCCGCTATTAGATCGAGGTTATCTCATTCACTGATCTATGTCCCCGCGCCCGGGCGGGCAAACGGGGCGCCACGTCCGGTCGCCGCCTCGTTGGCCTCCGCGCCGCGGCTGGGACCGAAAGCCGTTGTTGAGCAACAATTCTCGGTCCCGAGCTACGTTCTCATCCCCGTTCGTGCCTTACAGCTGGATGCATACAGCTTTCACCTCTGTGTACGCCTCGAGCACCTCGTGGCCCATCTCACGGCCCCACCCCGACTGTTTGTAGCCCCCAAAGGGGAGGGCGGCGTCGTACACGTTGTAGGTGTTGATCCATACGGTCCCGGCGCGGAGGCGCTTGGCCATGGCATGAGCCTTGGAAAGGTCGCTCGTCCACACGCCGGCGCCCAGGCCGTAGCTGGTGTCGTTGGCCTTAGCGGCGATCTCGTCCAGGCTCTCGAACGGTTCCGCTACGACCACCGGGCCAAAGATCTCCTCGCGCACGATCTTCATTTCGGGCCGCGTCTTGATTATGACAGTCGGCTCGAAAAAGTACCCCTGCTCACCTAGCCGGGCCCCCCCTGTGACCACCTCGGCCCCGTCGGCCCGCCCTGATTCGAGGTACCCAGTGACCTTGGCCAACTGCTCGTCGGAGATCAACGGTCCCATTTGTGTGTCCGCCGACAACCCGTTACCGACCTTGATCGACTTGGCTATCTCAGCTACGCCCCCGACGACATCGTCGAAGCGGTCGTGCTCGACGAAAAGCCTCGACCCGGCGATGCAGCACTGGCCGTGGTTGAAGAAGATGGCGTGGGCGGCACCGGCGACGGCAGCCTCCGGGTCGGCGTCGGCAAATACGACGTTGGGGCTCTTGCCGCCCAGTTCGAGGCTGACTTTCTTCAGGTTCCCCGTCGCCGCTTGGACGATCAGTCTGCCGACCTCGGTGGAGCCGGTGAAGGCCACTTTGTCCACGCCGTCGTGCGCAGCCAGCGGTGCACCGGCCGTCTCACCAAACCCGGTGACGACGTTCACGACGCCGTCCGGTACTCCCGCCTCTGCTATCAACCGAGCCAGCAACAGGGCCGACAACGGCGTTTGCTCTGCCGGCTTCAGCACCACGCAGTTGCCGGTGGCCAGCGCGGGCCCGAGCTTCCAGGCCGCCATCAAGAGAGGGAAGTTCCACGGGATGATCTGGCCGACCACCCCGATCGGCTCGCGCAAGGTGTACGAGTGGAACTGGGCTCCGGGCATGTAGGGCACCGAGATGCTGATGCTGTTGCCTTCGATCTTGGTCGCCCATCCCGCCATGTAGTGGAACAGGTCGGCCGCCAAAGGGACATCGGCGGCGCGGGCCACAGCGAACGATTTGCCATTGTCGAGCGTCTCCAGCTGTGCGAGCTCGTCAAGGTGTTCCTCGATGAGGTCGCCTATTTTCCAGACCACCTTCCCTCTTTCCGAGGGCGTCATCTTGCCCCAGGGCCCATCCTCAAAGGCGGCCCGGGCGGCCCGGACGGCGCGGTCGATATCCTCGGCCCCGCCGGACGCCACCGTGGCCAACGGTTCGCCCGTTGCCGGGTTGGGGGTTGTGAACGTCTCCCCTGAGGCGGAGTCAACCCACTTCCCGCCGATGAAAAGCCGCTGTTTTGTTTGGGTGAATTCCTTCACATGAGGGTCAAGCGTTACCGTCGTCAAATCGGGACCTCCTGTGAGTAGTCAGTTGCGTGCCCAACGCGCCAATTAGAGGTCTCGCCGCTACCAGTGTCAATAGGCCCGCCCACATAAGCGCGGGATTTGGGCCGCGACCGGCCGGCTAAGCCGGCGACTACGGTACGAACCAGCCGATCCTGCCCACCCGGAACGTCTGCGTCCGCAGTTCGTGGAGGACAGCCCGGCGAAGGGGCCGGGCGGGGCTGGCGGCGGCCAGGATCCGCGCCACCCGGCCGGCGACATGGGGGGTGGCAAAAGAAGTCCCGTTCCAATTGGCCCACCCATCGAACGAGATGGGGGTCGCGGCGGGGAAGGCGGGGGTATAGGGCTGTTTGGCGTACGAGCTGTACACGTCGACCCCCTGCGCGCACACGTCCACCCAGTAACCAAACGTCCTGTCCCCATGGTCGCTGAAGCAGGCTGGTACCCAAACGCCCGCACTGTGCTCGGCCGCTCCCACGCTGATCGTCCAGCAGTCGTAGGCCGGGTAGAAAGGCCGCGCCCAGCCGAAATTTCCGGCCGCGGCGACCACTATCGGCGCCGTCCCATCGGCTTTGCTCGCCAACCGGCCCAGCGCGGTCAGCCCGAGCGGGGTCTGGTCCCGCCTGGTAAGCGTCCCTAGCGAGAGGTTGATAACTCGGGGGTATTTGTCCCGAACGGCCAAAGCCAACTGGATGCCGAGCGCCCACTCGTCGGTCGTGCCAACGGTATCGAGGGCGCGGTAGCTCCAGACGTCTGCGTCTCTGGCGTTTTGGCGGACGACGCCGCACACGAAGGCCCCGTGACCCTGGGCATATTCGAGGGTCCCCCCGCCGGGCATCGGGCCTTCGTAGGGGAAGGGTTCAAGTTCCTGGGTATTGGCGATATTGACCGGCGCCATTAGGGAGTTGAGCCCGTATTCCTGCGGAAGGCCGCTGTCGACCACCGCTACAACTATGTTTTCCCCGCCCGGGCGCATTTCCAGGTGCTCCTCCGGCGTGGCCAGCCTGGGGTCGCCGCAGGGTTCTATGAGCCAGTTCTGACAACCGAAGACCACATGGTTAGGAGTCACGTCTAGGGTGTTACCGCGCTCGTCGGCTGTCGTCTTGAGGGCGTCAATTATCTCCTCCGGGTTGAACCGGTCTCTAAAGTTAACGTCCGTGAACCTCGCCGCCCCTGTCAGCAGTGGGCCCTCCAGGTCCTCGACCCTTTCGTGGCTTTGCCCGCGAGGTACGGCACAGTTGTCTGAACCCTCGCCAAACCGGAGCTCGATGGCCGCTGCCGTCCTCCTGAACAAATCAGCTTGCTCGGCCGGGACGAGCAGCTCTCCGGGCCGATAGAAATAAAGGTCAGGCGACGGCTCGTCCTGCTCGAAGGCGTCGGTGGGCCAAACCTCGATCGACGGAGTGGGAGCGGAGGCCGCTCGCCGGGCCCTCAGAAGCCGCTCGAAATATGCTTTTTGTGAGCACCTGCTGCAATCAAACATGACTGGCTCCTCCGGTCGGTTCAGGTTCACGGTGACAAGGCGACCCGAGCCGAGTATGTCGCATTTGGGTTATCGCCCGTCTATGCTCTGCTCCGTTTACCACGTGGTGCCAGCTGTTTCAAGCGTCGGAGGTGGCGGTGGCTCCCGACGCCCTCGCTGAGGAGTCTGAAAAGGTCCTGAACCTGGCCAGGGAGGACCCTCGGCTGGCTGAGCCCGCAGCCAGGGACGTCCGCGACCGTGCCGTTCGAGCAGGCCACACCGCAGCCGCGTCGACGGCGTGGCGCGCCATGGGCCTCGCCGCTCGGGGCCTCCACCAAATCCCTGAAGCCGTGCAGTACATGCGGGCCGCGGTCGAGGTGGCCGAGCACGCGGCCGACACCAACCTGGTCGCCCAGGCGCGCCTCGGCCTGGCCGGTGCGCTGATGTTGGCGGGCCAGACAGAAGAGGCCATGACGATCCTGGGCCGCACCCGGGCCACCGGAGAGACCGCCGTCCTCGTCGCTTCACAGCGGGCCATGGTCCTCGGGATGTTGGGTCGGTACGAAGAGGCGCGGCGCGCTTATGGCCCGGTCGTTTCGGGCTTCCGTCGTCTAGGAGACCAGGCTCGTGAAGCCCGGGCGCTGGGCAACCGCGGCCTGCTTTATGTGTACACGGGGCGCTTTTCTCACGCCGAAGCCGACCTGGCCAAGGCGGAAACGATCATGACTGAGCTCGGCCATCTGACGGAGGCGGCGGCCATCTGCCAGAACCGCGGCTTTGCCTCGGCTCGAAAGGGTGACCTTCCGGCCGCCCTGGCGTTCCTCGAGGAGGGCGATCGTCGCTGCCGGGAACTGGGGGTGCAAGCCACTTCTCGGGCCTTGACGCGCGCCGCCGCGTTGGCGTCGGCCGGTCTGTTCACCGAGGCGCGAGAGGTGGCGGGTGCGACGGTGGCCCAGTTCCGCGACGGCGGGGACGAGTCTTACCTGGCCGAAGGCCTGGTCCTGCTGGCGGACATTGCGCTCCTCGACAACGACCCGACAGCGTCTCGTATGGCAGCCGAAGAAGCCGCCGAGCTCTTCCAGCGGCAGCAGAAATCGGCCTGGCACTCACTGGCGCGCGCGGCCATCGCCCGGGCCGGTCTGGCTGAGGGACTGGCCACCCCAACCATGGCCGCGTTGGCTTCCGACGCGGCTGACCACCTCGAGGAAATGCGCATCCTCGACCAGGCCACCATGGCCCACTCAGTCGCAGGCCGTCTGTGGTTGGCGGCCGGGGACGTGGCCAGGGGCACGGCGGAGCTCGACCTGGCCGGCGCCAGGACCAGAAGTAGCACGGCGGCCGGCCGTTTGGCGGCGTGGGAGGCGCTCGGCCGGGCCCGTTTGGCCCGCGGCGACCGGCGGGGGGCTATGACCGCCATGAGCCGGGCCTTGGCCGTAGTCAACGAACAACAGTCAAGCTTGACTGCCACCGAGCTTCGTGCTCACGTCTCCGTTCACGCCAAAGCGGCAGCCAGCCTCGGGCTGCAACTGGCGGTCGAAGGCAACAGAGCGACCTGCATCTGGCAGTGGATGGAACGGCACCGGGCTAACAGCCTGCGCCCTTTCCCCGCCCGTCCGCCGCGTGATGAAGCGCTGGCCGCGCTGTTAGCCGAGCTACGGCGGGTGGCGCAGGAAGTTACGTCATATGTTACCGAGGGCCGGGACCCGACCGCACTCTTGGCTCGCCAGGACGAGCTCGAGCGCCGGGGCCGCGAGCGGGCGTGGAAAGCGGGCCCACCGGCCGGTCGAACACACCGCCGCAGGTGATCAAGCCGGCCGAACTTGCCAGCGCTCTGGGCACCACCGCGCTGGTGGAGTTCGGGGAAATCGAGGGTTTCCTTCACGCTGTCGTCGTGGTCGGTGGGCGGTGGCGTCATCGCCGGCTGGCGCCGGCGGTCGATGTACAACGCGAGCTGGGCCACGTCAGACTGGCACTGCGCCGCCTGGCTTACGGCGAAGCCCACAGCGCGGTGGCCGCCGGAGCCCAAGAGCAGTTGGCCCGGGCGAGAGCAGCCCTCGATAGCCTCCTGTTGGGGCCGGTGGCCGACATGCTCGCGACCCGTCCAGTTATCGTGGTCCCGACCGGAGAGCTGTTCTCGGTGCCGTGGGGCGCGCTGCCCACGCTTAGAGGCCGGGCGGTGTCGGTCGCCCCGTCCAGCCAGCTCTGGCTAGAGGCAGCCTTGCGGGCCCAGCGGGCGGGCCACAGAGGGGCCAAAAAGTCCCGCCCCGTGATCGTGGCCGGGCCGGGCCTGTCGGGCGCCCGACGCGAAGCAGCGCGGATCGGTTCCCTTTACCCGGCGGCCTTAGTCCTCGTCGGCAAGGAGGCGCATGTCGCCGCGGTGACGGCGGCACTCGAAGGCGCCAACCTCGCCCACGTCGCCACTCACGCCCGCTTTCGGGCCGACAACGGGCTCTGGTCGAGCCTCGAACTGGCGGACGGGCCGCTCACCGTTTATGACCTGGAACTGCTGCGCCATCCCCCGCAGGTCGTCATTCTCTCAGCCTGTCAATCGGGGCTGTCGACCGTCCACGCGGGAGACGAGATCGTAGGCCTGGTCGCGGCTTTGCTGACCATGGGGGCTCAGGCCGTGGTGGCGTCCGTGGTCCCGGTCCAGGACCGGGCCAGCGAAGAACTGATGGTCGCGTTGCACGACCGACTTAAGTCGGGCCAATCCCCGGCCGTCGCGCTGGCCGGCGCGCAGGGCGACTCGAACACCGCGGTCGGCCTTTCCTACGTCTGCTTTGGGAGCTAGAGAAATCTCTCAGGCCGGTGGCAGTGCGGCCCGCCCGTGGCGCCTTTGACCAATCCTTTCTAGTTATGGGGTCGATATCCGCCATTGACATTGGCAGTATCTGATGGTACCGATGATAATTATGGTGAACGAAGAGCGAGAGGCCATCCTGCGGATGGTCGCCGCCGGGAAGATCACGGTCGAACAAGGGTCCGAGCTGCTCGACGCGCTCGAACCGACGACCCCGGCGGGCCCCAGCGGGGTCGGGGCCTCGGTGACCTGCCCGAGGAGGTCCTGGCGGTTGGCCTGGGACGACGTTCGGCAGACGCCTGGAGCAGCCATGGCCCGCCGCGCCCGCCCCGGCCACCGCGTCCACCTGGGCCGCGACGCTCGGCTCGGCCCGAGCCGCGCGGTGCGGGCCCTTTTCCTCCGGCCCGAACAGGCCGGGTTTGAGCTTCGAGGACATGGTCGAGCTGAAAACCCAGGGCGTGTCGAAGGATTACATAGAGGAGATGCGCGACATCCTCCCCGATCTCGGCCTGGGCGAACTGCTGGAGTGCCGAGACGCCGGCGTCCAACCCGATTATGCCCGGGGCATGATGGACGCCTTTAGCGATATCGACACCAGTCAGCTGGTAGAGCTGCGCGAGGCCGGCGTCACGGTGGATTTCGCGTCGGCGCTGCACGACGAGTTCCCCGACATCGACCCCTCCGCTGTCATCGAAGCGGCTGAAGAAGGGGTCGGGGTCGAAGATCTTGACTTCTTTCTCAGTAGAGGAGGTCGCCGAACTGACGACAGCGAGGTCGACCGGCCCGAAAACGACGCCGGCGACTGGACAGGCCGGCAGCCGGAGTGAACCGCCTCCTGACCCGGGACCCAGCGACTGGGGCCGGGCTGGTCGTAACTCGTCTGTGGTGCCCTTCGAGCGGAGTAACTATCGAAGGGGAGTTCGACCTCGGCTGGGTCGGGAAGCTTTCACCTGAGCAGTTGGACTTCGTCGGCCTCCTTCTACGCGCCCGCAACAACCTCCAGCGGCTGGCGACGGAGCTCGGCGTTTCTTACAACACGGCCCGGTCGCGCCTCGACGAGATCGTTGACGCCCTTGGGGGCGAAGTCGCCCCTGGGGACGGTGCCCGTATGGGCGCGCCCCAACCACGCGAACCGGTCTCTGAGGGCCGGCTCCAGGTGCTGCAAGCGCTCGCCGCTGGAGAGATTACGCACGAAGAAGCCCTCCGTCAGCTACGACGGTAAGGAGGGACGCAAAGTCGGGCTCCCCTGCAGGCGTAGTATGCCAATACAAGACGCTATTTAGGGGGGATGGCGATGAAGGTCCCGTTGACTGTGGGCGACTTTTTGGACCGTGCCGCCCTGGTTTTCCGAGACAGGACAGCCGTGGTCGACGAGCCCGCCGGTCCGGCCAGCCTCGGCCCACTCACCTACGGCCAGCTGGAGGCGCGGGCCAGGGGCATGGCGCTGGCCCTCGAGCAGATGGGCATCGACGAAGGACAACGGGTAGCCATAGTGAGCCCTAATTCCGCTCGCTTCCTTATCTCTTTCTACGGGGTGAGCGCGTACGGACGGGTACTCGTCCCGATCAACTTCCGACTGTTGGCGGACGAAGTCCAGTACATCGTCGACCACTCAGGCGCGTCGGTATTGCTCGTGGACCCTGACCTCGACGAGGCACTGAAGAACGTTACGGCGAAAGAGCGCATCGTCCTAGATGGCCAGGCCGATGCGGCGCTGTTTGCCGAAGTCGCGCCGGGGCAGGCCAGGCCGGTGGGAAGCCGACGAGGACAGCGCAGCCAGTATCAACTACACCAGCGGGACGACGGCCCGTCCCAAAGGCGTCCAGTTAACGCACCGCAATTGCTGGCTGAATGCCGCCACTTTCGGTTGGCACGTGACGGTCACAGACCGGGACGCTTACCTCCACGCGCTCCCCATGTTCCATTGCAACGGCTGGGGTATGCCTTACGCGGTTACAGCCATGGGCTGTAAACAAGTCGTGCTGCGCAAAGTAGAAGGCGAGGAAATCCTGCGCCGGGTCGACGACCATGAAATTACCTTGATGTGTGGAGCGCCGGCCGTAGTGGCGGCGGTACTGGACGCGGCTGAGGCACGCCGTCGTCGTGGGGTAACGGTCCCAGGGCAGGGACGCGTCCGGGTCGTGGTGGCCGGGGCCCCGCCACCGTCGCGGACTATCCATCGCGTTTCGACCGAACTGGGCTGGGAGTTCATCCAGATATACGGGTTGACCGAGACGGCCCCCCTTTTGACGGTAAACCGGGCTATCCGCGAATGGGACGACCTCGACCCCGGGGAACGGAGCCGTCGGCTGTCGCGGGCGGGGGCGCCCGCCGTGGGCGTCCGCGTCCGCCGAACCGACGGAGGAGAAATCCTGGCCCGGTCCAATCATGTTTTCGGGGGTTATTGGGCCCAGCCTGAGCAAACAGCAGAGGCCGTCCAGGACGGTTGGTTCAGGACGGGCGACGGCGGTGAGATCGACGAACAGGGGTACGTGACCATCACGGACCGCAAGAAGGACGTCATTATCACTGGCGGCGAAAATGTCTCGTCCATTGAAGTCGAAGACTGCCTGTACCAGCACCCGGCTGTGACTGAGGTTGCCGTTATAGGTGTACCGGACCCGAAGTGGGGCGAAAGTGTGAAAGCACTGGTGGTGGTCAGCGATGAGGCGTCGGTCACGGAAGAAGAGCTACTCGAGTTTGCCCGGGCTCGTATGGCCCATTTCAAATGCCCGAGCTCGATCGAGTTCCGAGGCTCTTTGGCCCGGACGGCCACCGGGAAGTTGCAGAAGTTCAAGCTCCGGGCGCCGTTCTGGGAAGGACGCGAGAGCCAGGTATCTGGCGGCGCTTGACCTCAAGTGTGGTCGAGGTCGTACCCTCGCTTGAGTGAGCGCCCGCCGGCTTGACCCCTCGACCGCCCCGGCCGGGACGGCTGGCGGGGTCTGGGCGCCAGAGCGACGGCCACTGACAGTCGGCCTCGTGCTCGCCGTCACATTGGTCGCCTTCGAGGCGCTCGCCATTGCCACTGTGCTCCCCGTGGTCAGCCGCCACTTGGGCGACCTCCGGCTGTATGGGTGGGTGTTCAGCGCCTTCATGCTCACGAGCCTGATCGGCATCGTGGTGGCGGGCACGCTTTCCGACCGGGGACCGCTAGGACCGCCGATGCTGGCCGGCTTGGCCCTGTTCGCCGTCGGCCTAGTAGTGGGCGGCACGGCCCCGAACATGCTCATCCTGGTGGTCGGACGGGCCGTCCAAGGCCTGGGGGCCGGTTTCGTACCCGCCATTGCGTATGTGGCCATTTCACGGGGCTATCCCGAGCGGTGCCAGCCCCGGATGTTCGCCATCCTGTCCACGGCCTGGGTCATCCCCGGACTGATCGGGCCGGCCATCGCGGCGCTCGTGGCCGCGGCCGCCAGCTGGCGCTGGGTCTTCCTGGGGCTGGTGCCCCTGGTGGTCGTCGCCGGGGTGCTGGCCGTCTTGGCCATCAGGCGGGTGCCGGCGCCCAGCCGGCCGCGCAGCGCAGCAGTGCCTTACTTACCGGTGCTCGGTGTCGTCGCCGGGGCCGCCCTGGCCCTGGCCTCCATCAGCTCGGGCCAGCTGGCGGCCGTCATCGGCGGGGTCATAGCCGGCGGAAGCCTCTTAGCTTTGTGCCTCCGGCGCCTCACGCCGGCCGGCACCTTGACCGCGAGACGAGGTTTGCCGGCCACGATCCTCAACCGAGGGCTGCTCACCTGTTGTTTTTTCGCCGGTGACGCCTACGTGCCGTATGCCATTACGACGGTCCGGCATTCCCCCACTGCTTTGGCCGCTCTGGCCCTTACGGCCGGGACCCTCAGTTGGACGGTCGGTGCGTGGGTGCAGGCGCATCGCATCGCCCGACAAGGCCCGCGCCGGCTGGTGCGGCTGGGCGAGGGGTTTGTTCTGTGCGGGCTCGGGCTCATGACCCTTGCCCTCCAGCCGTCCGTCCCGCCAGCACTTGGGGTGCTGGCATGGGCCGTGGCAGGGGGCGGGATGGGCCTTTCCTACGCCCCCCTGTCCGTTACCACCCTCGACCTGGCCACGCCCGGTGCCGAGGGCAAGGCCACGGCCAGTCTCCAGCTCTTCGACGTGCTGGGTCAGGCCGTGGGGACCGGCGTAGCGGGCGCCGTGGTGGCGGCCACGGCTGTCGGTCTCGGCCACCGGTCCGGAGTAGCACTGGCGTTCCTGTTCGGCATCCTGGTGGGCGTTTGCGCCGTAGTGGTGGCGGCACGGATCCCGGCCCGGCTGACGGCGTCCCGGAGTGTTGGGGTGGCCGTCGCCGCAGACGAGCAAACGCCAGAGCCCATATTGGTTATCGAGCAGCCGACTGCCGATTGACCTCGCGGCGGCGGGCCTCCCATAGGTGCTGCCGACCCTAAATAGGGCACCTCGCCCGGGACAAACCCCTAATCTGCCTGTGCGTGGCCACTGTTTACAGGACAACCCTCCGCCCGTCCAAGCTCGAATTGGTCTCGTCCTGGGCGCCCCGACAACCGTGGTGGCCCTCCGGGGCGCCGGCCGGGCTCAGCCTCCTGGGTTCTTACCGGTTTGACGACCCGGAAGGGGAAGTAGGGATGGAAACGCTCCTATTAAGCACGGCAGACGGAGTGCTCCTGCAGGTCCCGCTCACGTACCGGGGGGCGCCGGCACCAGAAGGGGACGAACACCTCGTCGGCACGAGCGAGCACGGTGTACTCGGCACCCGGTGGATCTACGACGGTTGCGCCGACCCGGTGTTCGCGGGGGCGCTGGCGACCACCGTCCTGACGGGCCGGGCCCAAGCGCAGTTGCAGTTGGTGACGCCGGACGGGCGCGAGGACCCGTCGCCGAACGTCCGGGCGCCGAACGTACAGGTGAAAGGCAGCGGCCACCCCGACGTCGTGGTACCGCCAATTGAGAGCGTCGAGTACAGCAATGGCCGTGGCGGAGCGGTCATCCGCACCGCGGGATTGCGAATGGAGTTACTGCGGGTGGCAGGAGAGCGCAGCGAGCCGCCGCCCGCAGCCTTTGCTCTTTTCGGGACGTGGGACGGCCAAGGACCGCCCGCCTTGCTCGCTATCGCGGAACTCATCTAGCAGACTTACAAGCCAGTCTCCGACACCAAGGAGGTGGAGAGATGTTCGTCCGCAACCCCGACACCGGGGAAATATGCCTTTGCAGCCCCTCTGGCGCCGTGAACCTGGGCACCGATTGGCCTGCGGTACAGACCGCCTACAGCGCTGCCGGCGTCCCGCTCGTCCTGGTTGAAAGCGCAAGCCTGCAAGCCCTCTTCTTGAATATCGCCTCGCACTAGCCGCCCCGGCCGACGGCCGGCCGTCGATGCCATTTCTCGCTTGACTCGCGCGGATGGGGTTGCTACCGTCACTTTAGGAATTCGGCAGTTTGGGGATCGCGGCACTCCAGGAGTTACCGGCTAGACCCGGATGGGGGATGCCTGAGTATCAGAGGGGCCTGAGTATCAGAGGGGCCTGAGTATCAGAGGGGGTTGGCATGACCGTGCAGACGGAGGCGAACGCCTCGGTATTTGCGATTGGGAACGCTCATATAGACCCGGTCTGGATCTGGGACTGGCGTGAAGGTATGCGAGAAGTGGTGGCCACTTTTGCCGCCGCCGCCGACCGTTTAGACAATTGTGACGACCTGTTTTTCACCGCCAGCTCGGCTTCTTATTATGCGTGGGTCGAACAAATGGACCCGTTATTGTTCGATCGAATTAAAAGCCACGTCCGTTCCGGGCGGTGGAACGTGGTCGGCGGGGAGTGGGTCGAGCCCGACTGCAACCTCCCTTCGGGCGAGGCCGTCTGCCGCCAATTGCTGTACAGCCAGCGTTATTTCAACAACGCTTTCGGGGCCCCGGCCACTATCGGTTACAACGTCGACTCTTTTGGCCACGCCGGTTCGTTGCCGCAGTTGCTGACCAAGGCCGGCCTTCGCGGCTATGTAATGATGAGGCCCCAACAACACGAGCGCGACATCCCGGTCTCGTTGTTCAACTGGCAAGGCATCGACGGGACGAGGATCCCCACCTACCGGATCCCGATCGCCTACACGACGGGGCAACAAGCCGACCGCACCGAAGCCGATGTCGTGCGGGAACGGGCCACCTCACTGGTCGAACGGGCAGAAGCGGAGAAAAGGCCGCTTATGTTCTTCTTCGGTGTCGGAGACCACGGCGGCGGTCCCACGCGGGCCGCGATCGAGGAACTGCGCCGGCTGGAACAGCGCGATGCCGGCTCGGTAATCTTCGCCACTCCGGCTCAATATTTTGATGTCGCCATCGGTGCCGGCTCGATGCCGCTCGAGACGGTGGAGGGCGACCTTCACATGCATGCGGTTGGCTGTTACAGCGTTGTGGCCTGGATGAAAGACCTCAATGCCCAGGCCGAACGCGCCCTCGTCGAAGCCGAGCGCCTCGCGGCACTGGCGGAATTGGCCACCGGGCAACCATTGAAAGTGAACGACGAGCTGGCCTCAGCATGGGCTCGGGTGCTCTTCAACCAGTTCCACGACAGCCTTGGCGGTACGTGCACGGCCGAGGTGCACGACCAGTTGCGCGAGTTCTACGGGTACGCCCTGAGTATTGCCGACGACGTCGCCACTCGAGCTACGCAGACCGTGTCCACGAGGGTTGATACCTGGGTTGAACAAGCAGCCAGATCCGACCGCTCCCGCTCTCTCCGGCCGTACGTTGAGCATTACCCGGTACCGGTCGTCGTGTTCAACCCGCTGTCGTGGGACGTACAGGTGCCGATAGTGTTCCCGCACCAGGCGGCCGCGATCACCGACGACGGCCACCAGGCAGTGCGGGTGCAGCCGGTGCCCTCGGGTGAAGGCACCCGTTATGCCACTCATCCGCTGGCTTCCGTGGCGCTGCCGGCCGGAGGGTACCGCTTGTTCTGGATCCATGAAGACGACCCGACCGGTCAGGCAAGCCCTGACGCCTCAAACGGGCAAACGGGTTTCGCCGTTTCGGGAACGCACCTCAGCAACGGGCTGGTCGACCTCGACATCGACTCGGACACCGGCGCGGTCAGCGGCCTCAAGGACGGGGACGGGCGGGCGTGGCTAGAACTGGAGGGCTTACGGCCGGTAGTCATCGACGATCCTTCCGACACTTGGTCTCACGGCGTGATCAGGTATGACGGCGAGGAGCAAGGGTGTGAGTTCGTCGGAGCGGCCGCAGTAGAAACAGGACCAGTCAGGGCTACGGTCCGCCTCACCTACCGCTGGCAAAACTCCTTCATTTACGAGGATCTCTACCTATTGGCGGGCAGCCAAGGGCTGGGCATCAGGCTCTTGGTGGACTGGCACGAAAAGCACCAGTTGTTGAAGTTGGTCGTGCCTGTCGCTGACGCGGGGGCGGCGGCTTGGGTCGCGCTCCCGTATGGCGCCATCTCGAGGCCGTCGGACGGGCGGGAAGAGGTAATGCACCGGTGGGTCGACGTTGACGCCAAAGGCGGCGGGCTCGCCTGCATTTCCGACGTGACCTACGCCTATGACCTCACCGGGGGACGGCTCCGGCTCACCGTACTGCGCAGCCCAAGGTGGGCCGACCATGGGGCCGCCTGGGAACATGATCGCGGCATCGAAAGCTCGTATACGGACCAAGGCACCCACCGCGTTTCTCTCCTGCTGCTGCCCCATGGCGGTGATTGGGCGAGCGCGCAAATACCACGGCGCGCCGAAGAGCATTGCACTGACTTCCGTTTCGTTACCGAGACCTGGCACAAAGCGGGGCCCGGGCACCTGGGGCCAATTACCGTGGCATCGTCGTCGAGCCCGACAACGTGATGGTACCCGTACTGAAACGGGCGGAGGACGGGACCGGTTGGGTGGCCCGGGTTGTCGAGGTGGCGGGCCAGCGGACGGAGGCCGAATTCACGGTCGACGGCCTCGGGCGGGCCTGGAGAGGCGCACTGGGGCCGTTTGAAGTGAAGACACTGCTGTTCCCCGATACCGCCGGATTCTGAGCCGATCGAGATGGACATAGCTGAACTTCGCTCCTGGAAATGAACCAGGTGCGATGAGCGCCGAAGAACCGACCCCTCAAGCCGCCCAGCGGCGGCGGCACGAGCGCACCGTTTTCCACGAAATCAGACGCAGCGGGCCGATCTCGCGGGCACAGCTGGCGGACCGCACGGGGCTGTCCGCCCAGGCGATGGGCACCATCGTGAAAAGCCTGCTCGAAATGGGCCTCATAGAAGAGCGGCCCATGGCCCGACGGGAAGGGCCCGGTGCACCGGCGACGGGGATCCAGTTGCGCTCCGACGGGGCCTTTGCTTTCGGTTTCGGGCTCGAACGTGACTCGCTGTCGGGAGTATTGGTCGACCTGTGCGGGGCCCGGCTGTGGCAGTACAAGCGCCCCGTGGGGCCGGGGGAAACGCCCACAGACACGCTCGAGAGCATGGTCACGGCCGTCAGTTCGGTCCTGCGCACCCCTCGGGTCTGGCGCCTCCGGGCGCGCATCAGAGGGCTGGGGCTCGCCGCTCCGGGGCCGATCAACCTGGCAGAAGGCACGATCGTGAACCCGCCCGACTTCCTCGGGTGGGAGAAGGTACCCGTCGTCAGTTGGCTGGAGGCAGCGACGGGCCTGCCAGTGCTGGTCGACAACGCAGCCAGCGCTGCCGCCCTCGGCGTCGAATGGCAAATGCTCCCGAGCCACGGCTCGTTCCTCTACTGCTATTGGGGGCTCGGTATAGGCGGCGGGCTCGTAATCGGCCGCGAGGCCTACCGCGGGAGCACCGGGAACGTCGCCGAACTGGGCCATGTCGTCGTGAACGAGAGGGGTCGCCCGTGCGCCTGTGGAGGACAGGGGTGCCTGGAGGCGGAGTCGTCCGCCGCCGCGCTCTTGCGTGACGCTCGCCAGTTCGGCCAGTTTTCGAGCATCGAGGCGGTGGCTGCGGCAGCGGAGCATATGCCATCGGTCAAGCAACTGCTCGAGAAGGCGGCCCACCAATTGGCTGCCGCGCTGGTTACGGCGATAAACCTCACTGATGTCCCCGAAGTCGTTATCGGTGGAGCTCATTTCGCGGCCGTAGAGCAGATCTTCTTGCCCATCCTGCGCTCAGTCATCGATGGTCAAGTGTTACGCCGCCACGTAGCCCCGGTGGTCCTCAAAACAACGGACGTAGGCGAAGAGGCCAATGCCATAGGGGCCGCCGCGCTGGTGCTGCACGAGCGGCTGCCGCACAACGCAACGCTGACCACCTACACGGTCCGTTACCCTCTCTCAGTCCACCCGAACGGCCGAGCCACGAAGGCTCGTCGTCCTACCACAGCCACCCCCTCGCAGGAAGCGCTGAATGAACTCGCCGGTTCAGGCGGAAGGAGGTAGACAACTGTCAAGGTGCGCCGGCGACAAACGGCGCCCGCCCCGATCTGGGTAAACGCGGCCAGCGCACAGCCAATCAGAGGTCATTTCGAGCGTCTTGTACTAAACCAGCCTTAAGGAGGAACCAAATGTTCTCGAAAGCTACACGGAGAAGGAGTTGCGCCGCCCTTATGGCGGCGGTGGGGGCGACGGCCGGTCTCGTCGCCACCGGGGCCGCCGCCAGCGCCGGAGGCAAAGTCACCCTCGTGTTCACGTCCCAGTACAACGGCAACAACGACCTGGACAACTGGATTACCGCAGCGGCCAAAGTGTTCGAGAAAACCCACCCGAACGTGAACGTCACACTACGCAACATCGTCACTGACAGCGAGTCCACGTACTACGCCAAACTGGACTTGGCCGAGCGCAGCTCCTCAACGACACCGGATATCTCCTATGAGGACTCGTTCCTGGTCCAGTCCGACGCCGCCGCGGGGTACATACGGCCTCTGCCGCAACTCACGTCTGACCCGGAGTGGAAAGACCAGTACCCCGTCTTCCACAGCATGACGGAGTACAACGGCGTGCCCTACGGGATGATGATCGAGACCGACGTCCAGCAGCTCTATTACAACATGGCATTGTTCAAGAAAGCCGGTCTCCCGACCAACTGGCAGCCCAAGACTTGGGCCGACATCATCACCGCGGCCAAGGCGATCAAGGCCCACGACCCGAGCGTCACGCCGCTGTGGATCTATACCGGGACGCCAATGGGTGAAGCTTCGTCGTTCCGGGGCTTCGAGGTCCTCTTGGGGGGGACCAACGACTGGCTGTACGACAGCACGACCAAGAAGTGGGAGACCGGGGGGCCGGGTTTAACGCGGTGTTCAACTTCCTGGAGACGTTGCACACCGACGGCCTGACGGAGAGCACCAGCTATTGGTCCAACCCAAACGGGGGCACAGTCGTCGCCACTCAGTTGATCCCGTCACAGCAAGTCGCCATCGACATGGACGGGAGCTGGGTCAGCACTACCTGGCTCCCAAGTGGCAGCAAGCCCTGGGCTCAGGCCTACCAAACTTACAACGTCGCCGACTGGCCGACGGAAAACGGGCAGGGTGCCGGCGTGACGAACGAGTCCGGCGGCTGGACACTGGCCGTACCGGCCAAATCGCCCAACTCCGCCCTCGCCGTCCAGTTCATCGAGACGGCCACCAGTCCTTCCCTACTGGCCAACTTCGACGGCGTGAGTGGCCAGCTCCCGGTGGAGGCGAACGTGGCCAATAACCCGACATTCAAAAACCTGGTGAAGGACGACCCGCTTTTCGTCAAGGCGACGACGTACGTGGCCCACACCACATATAGGCCCGGGTTCGGACCGTATACCCAAATATCCGCAGATATCGCCGCCATAACCGGCCAAATATCGCTCGGCCAGCTGACTGCAGCCCAAGCCGAAAGCGAGTACGCCAAGGACGTGGCTCAAGCAGCTGGCGCCGGTAACACGCAGAAGATGAGCTCGTAGGGCTCGAAGTAGCAGAGCACACGGAAATGAAGGCCGGGTCGTTCGGCAGTAAAGTACAAACGAAGGCCGGGCCTTCATCGCGTTTGGAGGGTTCTGGTGTCGGTAGCTCCCGGTGAGCTGTTAGGCAGCGCAGACGTTCAGGCCGGGCGCGGGGAGTTCCCCGGGCTCGGTCCGGAGTGAGCCGCCGAACCCGAGGCCGGGTGGTCACAGGGGTCATAAATGATGGCCCCTTTCGCCGTTCTCCTGGGTGGGCTGCTTGGGTGGCCGATCGTCTGGACCTTCGTGCTCTCGTTCACCAACGAGGAGCTCACCGGGGCGACCGCATTGCACCACCAGTTCATCGGGTTCGCCAATTTCAACGAACTTTTCCATGATGGCGGCTTCGGGGCCTCGATCGTCCATACCTTGCAGTACCTGGTCGGGTCCGCCTACTTGGGCCAAATCGTCTTCGGGTTCGTGTTGGCCCTGTTGCTGCGGCGGTGCAATCGGGTGGTCCAGGCGCTGGTGGGCGGCATCATCATCCTGAGCTGGGTCGTCCCTGAACTGATCGCCGGTTTCATGTGGTACGCCCTCCTCGGCCAGGGCGGCGTGCTGCAACAGGCGGCGCAGGCTCTTGGCCTACCTTTCTCACAGCTGCTCGTCACCCACCCTATGTTGGCGGTCAACCTGGCCAATTGCTGGCGCGGAGTGGCGTTCTCGATGCTGCTCTTCACCGCCGCTCTGGCCGCCTTCCCGGACTCCCTCCTCGAAGCGGCCGAGGTCGACGGGGCCCGCCCCATAAGACGCCGTTGTTTCCGTCGTCCTGCCCAACCTGAAAGGCACCATCCTCGTGGCGGTCGTGCTCGTCACGTTGGGTACGCTCAACGATTTTGTGCTCATATTTACGATGACTGGAGGCGGCCCTGGCAACGAGAGCCAGGTCCTGTCCACCTACATGTTCCAGACCGGGTTTACGGAGTACCGGATCGCCTATGCCACCGCGGTATCCGTTGTCCTGCTCCTGATCGGAGTGGTGCTATCCCTGCTCTACGTGAGAGCCCTTCGAAAGGCGCGACTGAGGGCAAGATGGCGCAAGCAGTTACCTTGGACAGAGCTTGAGCGGGGCGACGCGTGACGAGGTTCGACCAAGGCCAAGAGCGGCGCCGGCTGATCACACAAACGCAAGGCCCACTGGGGCTGGAACGTGCTCGCCTATCGTGGTCGGGCTCCTGTTCCTGGTGCCGTTCATTTGGCTGGTCGTAACCGCGCTTACTAACAACGGGACGTTAGGCGCTATCGCTCTCTGGTGGCCTCACTGCCGGTAATTTCACCAGCCTCTTCTCGCTCGGGGGTGGCGGCGGAGGCCATCGGCGAGGGCGTGGGCGGGGCGCTCCTCAACTCTGCTTTACCTATCCGGGGGCACGATGGTGGTGACCACCGATCGTCGCCGTCCTGACGGCCTACCCACTGTCACGGTTCCGCATACCA
>CAWCCW010000026.1:0-70164 GCA_963794125.1 uncultured Acidimicrobiaceae bacterium | reverse complement strand
CCTCGTCCAGGACGACGAGCCGCTTGGCTGACCCCGAGGTCATGGCACTCTGCAGCCACGACAGGGCGCATACCATGAGCAACCCGAGCGCCGGCGAAGCGTAAAGGCGCGAAAGGTCGAGCACGACCATGCCGGCCCCCAGCTCGACCCCCGCAGACGTCTCCCCGTCGAACATGCCGGCCAGGTCGCCGTGCACCAGCCGGCGCAGTTCGAGCGCCACCTGCCTACCGTCCCGCCGCAGCCCCTCTGTATCGGTCCCGAGCGGTTCCGCCTGACGGGGACCCGGGTTGAGCAAGGCATCAGAAACGAGCGGGAGCGTCGGCACCGCGACACGTTCTTCCACTGCGTCGAGAGCCGCGTCGGCCGCGGCCCGCTCCTCGGGCTGGAGCGGTCGCCCAAGCGAGCTGGCCAACAAGGCGCCGAGCAGTTCGGCCCGCCTCTGGTGGGCCGGGGCCTGACCGGCCAGGGAGTGCTCATCTCCGTCATCGGGGACCGTGACGGCAGTGTTTACATCGAGCGGGTTGAGGCGCAGGCCCAACCCCGGCCCCAGGCGGAGCGGAGAACCACCGCAGGCGACAGCGAGCGCTTCGTACTCCCCCTTCGGGTCGAGTACCCAACACTGACGCCCAAAACAGCGTTGGCGCCAGATGAACGACTTGACAAAGGCCGATTTCCCCCGCCCGATCTGGCCGAAGACCACGATGTTCGGGCTGGTGAGCTTCCCCTTCGCATAACACTCCCAGGGGTCGAAACAAAACAAACCCCCCGACGCCTCCCGCCCGATGTAGCAGCCGTCGACGCCCAGATCGTCAGGGATGACGAACGGGTACAGGGTGCGCAGCTCGACCGTGGTGGCCCGATGCGCCGGTGGGAGCCTTCGTTGACGAATAGTCATAGAATAGCATAACAAGACATAGAAGGTCGGGCCCAACCACGGGGTCGCTTGACCATACGGCGGGGGAAGGAGCCCGGACGGCTGGGGGCGGAGCCCCCGGACGGCGTCGCGCGCGACACTTGGGGTCATCCGCGTCGTTCCCCGAGTGTTGGCCGGGACACTCGTCCCGCTGCTGCTGGCGGTCGCGCCTGCCGCCGGAGCGGGGGCCGCGCCCGAACCGAGCTCGTTGGCGTGGGTACAGGTGTCCGTAGCGACGGTCTGGATCCACCCCAACAGCCCCCGCCCGCTCGACGGGCCGGAGCTCCTCCATCCGGCCCAGGTCGGCCGCTGGCTGGCCTCGATGACCGTCCTCGGCCGCCTAGGGCTCAACGGGCGGGTCGACACTCAGATGGTATATGGGCGCAAAGTGGTCGTCCTTGGTCAAGACGGCAATTGGAGCCGGGTCGAGATCCCGAGCCAAACCGGTAACCACTTCCCGAACGGCGTCATTGGCTGGGTCCCGAGCGCCCAGCTCAGCCCGGTGACGCCACCTGATGCCAACCGCGCCGTGATCGTGTCGGTCCCTACTGCCTGGCTCTACACGTGGTCGAACGGCCTGGTCGGGAACCGCCAGTTGCTCCTCAGTTATGACACCGAGCTGCCACTGCTGTCGTTGGCCCACGGTTATGCCTTCGTCGGCCTGCCGGGTGGCGGGGAGGGAGCCATAGACAGCGACGACGTCACCCTGATCGGCCGTGATGGTCTAACTGGGAGCGCCATCGTCGCCCAAGCCCGCCAATTTCTCGGGCTGCCCTACCTGTGGGGCGGGACCAGCGGCTTCGGTTACGACTGTTCGGGCCTCGTCTACTCGGTTTTTGCCCGCTTTGGCATCCTTCTACCGCGCGACGCGGCCGACCAGAAGCGGGCTACCACCCCCGTACCCCTTGGTCAGGCGCGTCCCGGCGACCTCCTTTTCTTCGCCGGCCCGCACGGTACCGGCGTAGTGGAGCACGTGGGCATCTACGCAGGCGACGGCCTGATGATCGACTCGCCGTACACAGGGGCGGTAGTCGAGGAAATCCCGATGACGTCGTCCCCCGCCTGGCCGGGTTTCGCCGGCGCGGGTCGGGTACGCGGGGTGTGACACCTGGCGAGGCCCGCCGACGGTTCGCTTCAGCGCGCGTCGCCCACCTGGCCACGTCCGATGCCCGCAACCGGCCCCACGTGGTGCCGATCGTTTTCGCGGTCGAAGGCGACACCGTCTACAGCGCCGTAGACCACAAACCGAAGCGGTCGACGCAGTTGCGGCGGTTGGCCAACATCGCGGAAAACCCCGCCGTGGCCTTGCTCGTCGATTTCTACGACGATGTTGACTGGGACCGGCTGTGGTGGGTGCGGGCGGAGGGCACGGGGAGGGTGGTGACGCCGGGGTCAGAAGAGCACGCGCTGGCGCTGTCGGGACTGAAAAACCGTTATGCCGCCTACGAAGACCAGCCGCCCACAGGCGTCATGGTGGCCGTCGACGTCCGGCGCTGGTCGGGATGGAGCGCTGGCGCTACGACAACTGACCCTGGCAATAGCCCTGCTTGAGCAGGAAAGCCTTCAATTGGGCCGGGAACGGCTCTTTGTGGTTGAGCGATTGTTGTTCCGCGGCGACCAGTTTTCCGTGCGCTTGCAGCTCCTCGAGCATGCGCCACATCTGAGCACCGTCGTTTAGCTCACATTTGTCGGCCGCCCATTCGGCCAACGGGCCTTCTACGAAACCGCCATCCGTCGTAGACCGCATTGACTGGACCGCGGAGGTCCACGCCCCGGCGGCTTCAGCGCTAATTAGCCCTGGGTATTTCGTGGTTACGTCGAGGAGATGCCCGTTCGCCACCGTGAACAACCGCAGCGGAGCGGGGGTGCAGGCGTAGCAACCGAACGTGTAAGGAAAAGCCCCGTCGGAGCTTTCGAGGACAACCGCCCCGCCGACCCTTCGCGGCTCAAACCCGCCGTTTGCGTTCCAGTGCAAGCCTTTACCTACGCCCGCTTTGGTCAGGTCCTCTACGACCCGATAGCCACCGGCCGAGTATTGGTAGAGCGTCGGACCGAAGCAGCAGTGCGCCCCGCCCCAGTAGCCCTCGGCCAGCACATCGGGCGGAGCCGGCGTGACGCCGGTCCCGAAATCCACGGCGCAGAGCCCTCCCAGCTCGAAATACTGGTCCTTCGGGTCAGCGGGCGGGGGCAGGAGCCAGGTCCTGGTCGCCTTCGTCACCTCGAGGGCGCCGGGGTACGAGTACAAGCCCGTGGCCAGGTGCGCCTCCTTGGCCGTGTAGGACAGCACAAACCCCTCGAGGTGGACTGCCAGCGTGCTCGCTTTCCCGGCCTTGGCGGTAGCCAGGCTCGTCGCCGGCAGGCACTCGTATTGCGGGGTGGGCTCGACCGCCATCGCCGGAGACGCCGCCCCTAATGTGACCAGCACCAGGCCGAACAGGAAGAAGGAGACCAAAGCGGCGAACTTTCGGGTCATGGCGGTGGACGAACTGTAGCCGCCCCGCGGGACCTAGCCACATCGCGAGGTCTTTCAATCGCCTCGGCCCATCGTCATTCGCCTCGGCAATCGTCACACACCTCGGCCAAACCTCACACACCTCGGCCAAACCTCACACACGTCGGCCAAACCTCACACACGTCGGCCAACCCTCACACGCCTCGGCCAAAAGGCAGCGACCATGTGAGGGCTTCTTTCTGTTGCCCGTAGAGCGGCCGCAGGTAGAGCTTGGCCGCTCCGGCGGCCCGTTCGAGCTCCGCGGTGGCTTCTTCCAGGGCAGGTTTATCGGGGGCCGAGACGGTCACGTAGCCGGCGAACAAAAAGGCGCCGCGCCCGTCGGCCAGCTCCGTTTCCCTGCCTTCCAAAGCCTCGGACTGGCGGCGTTGGCGGGCGGTCTGCAGGAAGCCGCCCTGCGCCCGGAGCTGAGCATCGGCCGCTTGGGCGGTGCGGGAAGACTCGGTTTCACGCGCCGCTTTCTCGGGCGGGACCGGGGCCATTACGACCGAGAAAGACCGTCTGGCCATGCCGACCAGCAACGGGCTGAGAAAGTCGGGGCCGACTCGGCTGCGGGGCCACTCCGCCACCCAGTAGGTCCGGTGCCAAATGCCTTCGGCGCGGACCTCCGACCACCGTTCTTCCAGGGCTAGAGGCCAAGGAAAAGCACCCGAGTTTTGACTGAGCCCGGGGACGAGGAAGCTGCCGAGCGCCGTCGCCACCCCGGCGGCGTCCAGGACCCCCTCGCACACTAAACCGGTGCTGCGCATCTGGGCTCTGAGGGCGCGGACCTCGTTGCGCAGCGCTTCGGCCCCCTCCGTCGTCGGGCGGCCGCCCCGCCGCTGGCTACGGCATTTCACTGAAACCACCAACAAGGTCTCATGCCGCCACGCCCTTTGCCCAGCTCGCTCGAGCAACAACGCGTGCCCCTCGAGCCCGGGGCTAGCCGGGTCACCAGCCGAACTAAGGTGCGCCAGTAGCGGGCCACTGTCAGCGGGTAAGGCTCGCTGGCACCACTGGAGACGGGCCAATGAGCCCCGCTGAGCGGAGACCGACTCGAGCACCCCGGCCCACGCCGCCAGCCGGTGCTCCTTTTCCCTCTCGTCCAGCAGGCAGAACGAGCCACCCCGCGCCTTCAGAACGGCCGCGGCCGTGCCCGACTTATCGTCGAGGAGGGCCCCGATAGATGGCTGCCCGTCCTGGGCCGGCAACTGGCAGAGGTACAGACCCGGCGCGAACGTCTTTGCGGGCAGGCGCAAGGCCGGCCCCGGAGCCAGTGAAGGGGGCGGTTCGGCCACCACCCGTCGGCGTGACCCGAACAAGGCACCCACGCTGACCCACTGCGGCGGCGGCCGCCCGGCGACCGGGCGGCAAAGCACGCCGCCGGCGGCCAGGGCGGCGGCGGCAGCCAAAAAACCCGCTGCATTTGGCCACGTTTTGGCCAGCGCGATGGCCACAACGAGGGCGACTGCCAATACTGCTAGCTGCCCCAGGCCGAGGCCCATGAGCAGGCCGCGCCGCTCCAGCGGTTCAAAGCGGTAGGAAGCGTCTTCACGCATGGTGCGCCCCCGCTTCTCTCAGCGCCCTGACCACATCCGGGTTTCCCGCCGGGCCATAGGGGTTGACCACGGGCTCATCGTCGGGCCCGCCGACCTGTGCCATCATCTGGCCGGCTCCGGCCGGCAACCCCTTCCCCTGGTCTATGACTTGAGATCCCCCCTGGGCGCGCGCCATGTAAGCCAGGCCGCGTTGCACGTTCTGTTCGGCGGCCCGGAGCGGCTGGCGAGAGAGGCCTTCAAGGTGGGCGATGGCAGACACTCCTGCCATGGGCACGAGCTTCAAGAGGGCATAAGGAGCAAACGCCGCGATCAACAAGATGGCCAGGCCGCTCACCGCGGTGCTTGGGTCGCTGACGTCCACTACCGCCCCGGCGCCAAGGCAGAGAGCGCCAATTATCACGGGCTTCATGAGCAGCAGGGCCACCAGGACCTCGACCAGGCGCTTGGCCCAGTGGGCGGTAGCCGGCCAGACCAGCCCGGCCAGCGCCAGAGGCATGAAAAAGACGGCCAGCTCGATGGCGGCAGCGCGGACAATCAATTCCAACCAAATAGTGAGACAACCGGCAATTATGAGCAAGCTGAGCAAGAGGCTCAGCGCACCTTCGTTGACGGTGGCGGCTATACCAATCGTCATCGCCTTAACCAGGACAGACCCCAGATCGGGCATAACCTCGGACTGGATGGCCGTCGAAATGTCGTCTGTTATATGAAGGCCGATATTCGTCAGCTCGACCACGGTGTAGCCGGCCAACATTGAGAGAGGCAAATAAATACCCCAGGCCCGGCCCAGGCGCCGCATGTCCTGGCGCAGGACGGCGCCGATGGTGGCGGCGAAAAGTAGTGGGGCCATAACGAGACCTTCCACGCTGAACATGTGGCGTGTGACCGAGCTCAGCCAGCCTCCCTGGCTCAGGTCAACGGTCGTCGTCCCGATGATCGCCCCACCAATTACGTCCCTTACCACTAATTCGGCCCCGTCTGCGCCCCAGTGCACGAGGGCAGAGAACAGGGCGTTTACGCCGATGGAGATCGGCAAACTGAGCAATGACATCAGTGCAGTTTCACGCCCGCGCTAAAGAAGAAATTGATGAGTTCCGACGACGCCCCGATGAGCAACGCCGCGACCCCTGACACGATTACGCCTTTACGGCCGTTAAACGACTGCTGGTAATTGTGGGAGAAATGCCCATACTCTCACAAAGGGCATTTGAGCTGGACTTCTCCCCTGTCTGGACTAGTCTGGGTCTAGTTCCTAAAGGAGGACGAGTTGAAAGGCACAATGACCGAGCGCAGCCCAGGTACGTGGCGGCTGCGGGTATTCACCGGCTACAACGCCGCCGGGCGACCTCAGCAGATCAGCCGCACCGTCAAAGGCACGAAGCGCCAGGCCCAGACCCAGATGGCCCGGTTCGTAGCTGAGGTAGATGAGCAGCGCGCTCCGATGTCGGGTGCCATGACGTTTGGGGAGTTCCTGACGGAGCGCTGGCTGCCCTTCGTGGCCGAGAACCGCGAGCCGACCACCCATGAAGCCCATGTCAGTAAGATTCGCAACCACGTCGGCCCCACGCTCGGCAACGTACGCCTCGACAAGCTGACCGCGTCCCACATAGACCGGGCCGTTAGCCAATGGCGGCGTACCCTTCAGGAGGGCTCCGTCGTGACGACAATCGCCACCGTGTCGGCCGCTCTAGAGCAGGCGTACAGGTGGCGGTTCATCCCCACCAACCCGGCCAAACAGGCGACACGGCCCCGTGTGCGCCGTCGTCAGCAGACGGTGCCGACCCTGGCCGAGGTGAGCAAGCTGATCGATGCCGCCCAGGATTACGATCCGGCCCTCGCGGCAGCCACCACCCTTGCGGCTGTCACCGGACTTCGGCGCGGTGAGCTATGCGGGCTCTGCTGGCGAGACGTCGATGACGAGCGTCTGACGCTAACCGTCGAACGGGCCGTGAAACGGGTGACCGGGCAGTCGATCGAGGGCGAGCCGAAGACCCACAGGGCGCGGCGGATCTCGCTTGACGACGCCACCGTCGAGATGCTGCGGGAGTACCGTTGCTGGCGCAGTCAAGTCGGGCTCGGCTATCCCCACGACTATCTTTTTACATGGCGGAAGGCGCCAACCAACCCCGATGCGCTGACAATGCGATTTGACAGGCTGGCCGCAAAAGTCGGTGTCAAGTGCCGGCTCCACGACCTCAGGCATTGCGTGGCGACGCACATGCTGGCAGAGGGCGTCGACGTAGCGACGGTGGCGCGCCGCCTCGGGCATGCCACGCCACGGGTCACCCTTCAAATATATTCCCATGCAGTCGAGGAAAAGGACCGCGAGGCTGCGAGCTTGATGTCGAAGCTCCTGGCGCGGTGAATATTCGACCCGGCGCCTAGACTTCATTAGGTTCCGTCGTCAACAAAATGTAAGTTGAAGCACTACTAACGGACGCGCACCGACTCGGACACTGAATGCCCGGTGTCCGCACCGATGATTTGCGCCCGCGCTTTCGTCACAATATGAAGGGACAGGCTATCCTCGCAAGCCGGTTGTTGGAGAGGTAGCTTGTACCGCGGTCCTAAAGACGCTATAGTTCACGACGTAGCGGCGCCCGAGTTTTACAGCACCAGGCAACTTCCCGGCGCGGGCGAGACGGTAAACGGCCTCCTTGCTCAGCCCGATACGCTTCGCCAGGGCGGGCACCTGTAGCCACTCGTCGTGCTGCATTTTTTCGTCCACTCGGCTGCCCCTTCAATAGACGACATCGTCAGCCGCCTTCGCTTTATTGCCCTTACCAAGAACCCCGTCATCGGGATGCCCATGTAGGGCTCTAGGGTTCAAAGCCCACTGGACGACATCCCTTTGAAACCGCACCCCGAAGAAGTGCTCGAGATCGAACTTGGAAAAGCGAAAGTGACGCCCTACCTTTATGGCTGTGAGATGACGTTTCGCCCACAATTCGCGGGCGTGCCTCGGGGCGGTGCAAAGGTAATCTGCTGCGCCGGCATAATCCAACAATGCGGTGTTCTCCGCAGATCAGACTTCGGCGGTGGCCGGGCTTTCGCACCCGCTCGTGCAGAGAGTAATAACCCGGTATTTCCTACACGGGTCGAACCCTGCGGTACCTCATGCGAATCCGTAAAAGATTTTTGCCCCGAAATACGCTGCCGCCCCTGCTTCATATTCCCGCTCCCTGGGCGTTCGCCTGCACAACATGACTGCTCATACCTCGTTGCCAACTGACGGAAAGCGCAGAGAAGAGTTGCCTTTCTAACCAGCCATCCGGCCCGAGCCCGGCCTCTGCCAGACCTCGCGCAGCTTCGGCTGCGAAGCGGGCCCGTACCTCAGGCCCCGAGAGCCTTGCCCCGACACGGGCCAAGGCGGTCCTGAGACTGGCAACGCCCTCACTGTCTTGGGCCAGGGCCCTGGCGAGATAGCGGCCGGCGTGGACCGGGCCGATTTGTCCAAGCGACACGTCGGGGCAACTCCCCCGGGCAAAAACAACAAGGCCGTGGCTCCCACGTTCAGCGAGCCAATCGGCCGGGTCGCACTGGTCCGGGAGCGTGACGGCGTAAGCCTCTCGTCCTTCGAGGGTCATCTCGGTCACCCACCGTGCCGTAGCAGCGCGCCCGGCGGCGTCCCCGTCGGCGCAGATGACCGGAGGCTTCGCGGCCCAGGCGACGAGCCGGTGGCGGTGGGCGGCCGTCAGGGCTACGCCCGATGGGCTGGCGGCCGCTATTGGCACACAGGCTTGTGCGGCCGCAGCCTCCACCGCCAACGCGTCGATGGCCCCTTCCACTACGACTAAGTTCTCACTGCGCCGGCCGCATCCCGGCTCGGGCGGTAGAGAAGAGCGCTCTTGTCGTAGACCGCGGTCCGGGGCGTGTTGAGGTACTTGGCTCGCATACCACCGCAAACGTCGCGCCCGATGAAGCCGGCCACCCTGTCCCCCGGCTCCCTCACCGGCAAGACGATGCGGTGGGTGAAGAAGTCTTCGACCCGGCCGTCGGGGTACCGGCTCACCAGGCCGGCGTCGACCGCCTCGTCATCACTGAACCGGTGGCGGCGTAGGTGCTCGACCAGGCCGGTGCGCGACCTCGGCGTGTGCCCGGCCAGAGGTCTCCGCTCACGGGCCTCCAGCGCGGTGAGGTCGACCGCCCTTTCGTACAGGCGGCATCGGGCTAGGGCGGTCAAACCGTCCAGGCTGTAATAGCGCCAGGCCACCGCCAGCGCCTCGTACAGGCGCCGCTCTGAAGTACGAGCGGGCTTGGGCGCTTCCCGCTCTGACCCCGGGGCGACACCCCACTCGAGCTCACCACCGCCAGCCCGGGTGACAGGACGGAGGTGGAGGTGCGGGTCGGCCCCCCGGGGCAGCGGGCCACGCCGTTCCAGGAGCCCGAGCGCGGCAGTGAAGCCGACCCCGGCGAAGGCCTCGACGAACGCGATGGCGTCGCCGCCCGCCTCGCAGGCGAAACAGTGCCAGCGCCCGGCCATGCGGCCCGAGATGTGGGCGGCAAAGCTCGGCTTGTGCCGGGCGGGGTCGGCTGGCGCGGGGTGGGAAGGGAGCGGGCAATGGCAGCGCCACTCGTCTCGCACTCCCGGCCCGGCGTCGGGCACGGTCACCCCCGCCCGGCGCAAGACGGCCGGGAGGGGGTTCTCGGCCAGCACTCTACCGACGTCGCTACGGCTCATGAACCGGCCACACCCTCGTTGCGACGGCCGGGTGGACAATGGCGGCCAGCGCCGTGCACTTCCCTGTGGCGAGCGCCCCGGTCGCGAACGGGGTCGGGCTCCCCCCGGGCGAGGGTGTTGCGCCTCCACTGGTTGGAAGATGGGCGCCCCTCCCCGCCCCAGGAGCCACGACACCCCTGCCTGGCGTGCCTCTCACAGGCCCGGTGCCCAGGACGCGCCCGGCTCGCGGGCAACGGCTGGGGTACGGGCGCCCGCCTGCGGAGCAGCTTGCTGGCACACCTGGCGGCGCACCACCAGGTGGTGCACCTGGGCCAGTTCGGGCGACAGCCGCCTGAGCTGGCTTTCGGGTACCGGGGGACGGCTGTGCGCACGGCCAGTTCGTCACCGGCCCAGGCCGTCATCTCGAAGTGGCACAGCCGTCCGAGGGCCCTAGTGATGGGCGAGTGCCGACCAAGCCCGTCGCCCAGGCCCAGGCCCCGGCCAGGCGCCGGGCGTCCACCTCCACGCCACTTGGGCTGGCGGACACCCAGGCGCTCAGGCGGCGCAGGCACCAGCACGCCGAGGGGCCCAGGACCGGCAACAGGACCAAGCGTGGGATTTTCATCTGATGCATGATTCGTCACCTTTGAACATCACCCGTAAACAGGGCGTTTTTGCTGGTGTGGGGACTTCAGTCCCGAGTTGTGACGGCAGCGCCGGTTCGGGCCGAACTGGGAGCATCACCACTCCGCTGTGGCGATGAACGAATCTTTCAGTAGACGCAAGCGCTGAGGAAGGAGCCCAATGGTCACGACAAGAGGTGCTGACCTGGCCGGCGCGGCCCATCTGCACGTGGTCCAAGGGGCGGCGTTGTTGCACCCCGAAGAGACTGTGTTCGAGGCGATGCTGAAGGGCTGGCGCACCCAGCAGACGAGCCGCTACCTGAACGCGATGACGGTGCGCCAGCGAGAGGCCCAGGTGCGACGTTTCCAGCGGTGGGCCAACGAGTACCCCTGGGCGTGGAAGGCGGCCGACGTCGAGGAGTGGACGACGGCGGCGATCAGCGAACGCCACTTGGCCCACTCGACAGTGGCCGGTTACCACACCACGCTCCGGTTGTTCATGTAGTTCCTCTGCGACGCCCGTTACGGCTGGGCGGAGGAGTGCGAGGGCCGGTTCGGCACCCACCCGGTGCAGATTTGCCACGAGTGGAACACGGTGGCGCACCTGGCCGAGGACGAAGGCCGCCCCGGGAACCGCCCGCTCAGCCGGGAGGAGCTGCAAATGCTGTTCGACTACGCCGACGAGCGGGTGGCCCGGGTGAGAGCGTCGGGGCGCAAAGGGTGGTTGGCGGCGTTCCGGGACGCCACCTTGTTCAAGGTCGCTTACGCCTGGGGCCTCCGGCGTCGGGAGGTGTCGATGCTGGAACGCTGCGACCTGGGCCGCAACCCCAAGGCCCCTGAGTTCGCCGACGTAGGGGCGATCAGCGTGCGCTGGGGCAAGGCGTCCCGGGGCGGGCCGCCGCGGCGCCGGCGGGTGCTCACGGTCTGGCCGTGGTCGGTGGGGGTGGTCGAGCAGTACCTGGCCGAAGTGCTGCCCTTGTACGAGGCTGCCCACGGCGGGCTGTGGCCCACCGAGCGGGGCGGCCGGGTGGACGGCGGCAACATCGACGCCACTTTCGCCCGTCTGCGCACAGAAGTTGGCCTGCCGGCCGAGCTCGGCCCGCACTGCCTGCGCCACAGCTACGTCACCCACCTCCTGGAAGACGGCTGGGACCCGCTTGTTCGTCCAGCAACAGGTGGGCCATACCTGGGCCAGCACCACGGCCGTCTACACCGGCGTCTCGAGCGACTACAAAAACCAAGTACTGCGCCAAAAATTGGACGTCATGTTGGCGACGGAGGGCTGAAAGATGGCACAAAAGCTGGGTTACCGGTGGCGGTTGCGAGAGATCATGGCCGCCCGCGGCCTGTACATGACCACGGACCTGGCCCCGCTGCTGGCCGAACGGGGCATCACCTTGTCGGCCCCGCAGATCTACCGCCTGGTCACCCAGATTCCCGAGCGGCTGTCGTTGCGCACCTTGATGGCGCTGTGTGACGCGCTTGACTGCACCAGCGTCGACCTGATCGAGCCCGTCGAAGAAACAGCCGCCAAGCAGGCCAAGCGCGCTGCCGCCGGGGCTGGGGCTGCCGATGTCCGCCAGCTGCGCCCCCGCCGGGCCGAAGTGACCACGAAAAAGAAGTGAGAAAACGGTCATGTTGCCCGTCCTGTGGCCGGGACGGGGTCATCGTGACGGCCACGACAGCCTGGGGCCTTATCTGCAAAGGCTGCCAGGCCCGGGCCCGACGGGAGGACTGCTCGGTGTGCGGCCAGTTCCGCTACGTCGGTCGGCGCAACCCGGACGGCTCCTCGACGTGCAGCGGCTGTGCCCATCGCGCCGAGGCGGCGGCGACGCGGGCCCGGAAATCGACTTCGTGGTGGCGGCGGTCGCGGCGGTGGAGCCGCACCTGAGCCGCTCGGTGGTCCGGGACGCTGTCGACAAAGCCTGCAATAGCAAGGGGAAGCTGGCTGACCTGGCTGACACCCTGAGGTCGGAGCCCGACTGCCTTACCAGCGGGAGCACCAGCGCGCCGAGGGGGGCCGACCGGGTCGTCGCTGCCCTCCAGACCGTCGGCGCTACAGCTCTGCGGCTGCCCACCTGCACCGTCTGCGGCCGCAGCACCCCCAGCTTGCAGGGCCGCACCGGCAGGCGAGTGTGCACCCGCTGTGAGCAGCCGGCCCGGCTCGAGGTCTGTAGCCGGTGCGCCAAGCTCCGCCCGGTGGCCACCAGGGCGGAGGACAAAACGGCGGTCTGTGCCCGCTGTTTGCAGCTCGACCAGGCGCGGTGGGAGACTTGCGCCGGCTGTGGGCGCCTCGCCAACGTGCGCTCGCCGCGGCGAAGCTGGGCCGCTGTGCGGGAACTGCCACCGTCGCCGCCAGGTAGCTGAATGCACTGTGTGCGGAAGGGCCCGTCCCTGCAATGGGATCCGCCACGGCCGGCCGGTGTGCCTGTCCTGCGCGGGGCGACGTCGAGCGACGTGCTCGTGCTGTGGCCGCCTGGCAGCCGTGGCGGTGGTGTGGGCGGCCGGGCCGGCTTGCGCCACCTGCTATAAGCGGGTACTGCAGTCCAAACAGGTATGTGAGGGCTGTGGCAGCTTGCGCCGGGCCGACCCTCGGGTCAAAGGCGAGCGTCGGCTCTGTTCGGACTGCGCCGGCCTGCCCGCCATGGGGGTGTGCCAAGGCTGTGGCCACGAGGACCGCATCTGGCGCAACCACCACTGTTTTGCTTGCAACTTGGCTGACCGCCTTGACTTCCTGCTGCGCGGGGCCGACGGCACGGCCGGGCCCAAGGTGGCGGCGCTGCGGTCCGTGCTGGCCGCCACCAGTTCGCCTAGAGCAGTCCTGCGCTGGCTCGACAACCCCACCGTGGCAGGCGCACTGGAGGGGTTGGCCAGCAGCAAAGTGCCCTTCACGCACGAGGCCCTCGACCAGATGGGCACGAACCGAGCCGTCGCCCATTTGCGCCACGTGCTGGTGTCCACCCGAGCTCTGCCGGAGCGGAACGAGACGGCGGCCAGCCTGGAAGCATGGGTCGACGACCAGCTCGAGCGGGTCGACGACCCTGAAGACCGTCGCATGGTCGGCGCTTACGCCTCTTGGTGGGTGGTCCGACGGCGCCGGGCCCGGCTGGCCCGCAGGCCGACACTGTCGGTCGGCTACGACCACGAGGGCATCCTGCGGGCCATCGAACTGTTGAGCTGGCTGCGCGCCCACGACAGGTCCCTGGCTACTTGCACGCAAGCCGACATCGACCTGTGGCTCGCCAGTGGGCCGCCAGGGCGCCGTGAGGCCCGCCGGTTCGTGCGCTGGGCCGGCAGCCACCGCCTATGCGGCGAGGTCGTTATCGGCCCCCGTCGCGAAGCTGTCCCAGTCGCCAGCACCGATGTTGCCGAGATCATCGCCATAGCGCGACGGCTCATGACCGACCAGACGGTTGCGCTGGCGGACAGGGTCGCCGGGCTGCTCCTCATTCTCTATGGCCAGCCACGGGGTCACCGCGCTGCAGTTGGGCACTACCCCCGTCGAACTGCCCGAACCCCTGGGCCAGCTCGTACGCGAGCTTGCCGCCACTCGCCCCAGCCGCGCCGCCCTGGCTGCCAACGACAGCACGTGGCTCTTCCCCGGCGCCCGTCCTGGCCAGCCCCTCGGCGCTGACCGGCTGCGATTGCGCCTCAACCGGCTTGGCATCCGGGCCCGAGCGGCCCGCACCACCATGTTGCTCGAGCTCGCCGGCGAGGTGGCCCCAGCGGTCATCGCCGACATGTTCGGCCTCACCCCGAAGACGGCCGTGCGTTGGGTGCGAACCGCGGCGGGCGACTGGAACGCGTACGCCGCCCATCGGGCTCAGGCCTGACAGCTCCCCGAAAACCGCTGGCCGTTTCATAGCCCGACGCCCCTCGCCAATGGCCCGGTGGCGAAGCCAGCAGCACCAACACCAGGGCGGCGTTGGCCCTGCTGGCTGCGGACCATCCAATGGTGCAGCCCGAGCAGTTCGGGCGAAAGACGTGCCAGCTGGCGTTCCGGCAAGGGGGCTATCACGGTGCGCACGGCCAGGTCACCGCCTACCCAGTGCGCCAGTTCGAACTGGCACAGACGATCGAGGGTCTTGGCAATCCTCGAGTTGCGGGACAGGTTGTCACCGAGGCCGAGGTCTCGCGCGAGCTGGCGGGTGTCAACGTCCATACCGTCGGGCTTGGCCAACGCCCACGACCCCAACCGTCGGAGGCAAAGAACGCTAGACGGCCCCAGGACAGGGAGGAGCACCGTTTCGGTGTAGACAGAACGCACTGGGAAGCCCCACCGGTCAACGACAGGGTCGGCCCAACGGCGCACCGTGAAGCGTTCTGGCAGCGAGGCAAGATCAGCCACCGTCACTGCCCCCAAACGCTGCAACAGCCGAGAATTCAAGGGTTTCGAATATCCACTTGCTTCGGGTTGTCTCGGTATAAACAGAATTGACGGGGAAGCCGAACTTCTCCGTCACCGGGTCGGCCCAGCGCCGGGCCACGAAGCGCTCGGGCAGCCAACCGTCCTCAGCCACTTGCTGCGCCCTCCGGGCTCGTCCGCCGACAGCAGCGCGGCCGGCAGCCGGACACCGCGGGCACGGAGGCGACCGCTCGACAACCAGACGGCCTGGCGTCGCTGTACTGGCCTCTGACCTGGTTGTCTTAGGCGCCAGCCGGACGCGCCGGGAAAGTTAGTAAAACGGCCTCCCCGTTCACAGCGGCACCCCATGGCCAGGCTGGTCGCTCGTGGGCACCGGTGGCTCGCGGTGGCGCCGGCCGTCGCGGTACCACTGCCCTCTGGCATCCGCATAACCGAGCACCAGGGGCCGGCCAGGGTGGGTGTGGAACACGACGCCGCGCCCGAGGCGGGTGACGCCGACCTCAGCCGCCCGCCCCAGCCCGTCGTTGGCCACCGCTCGGCTGTAGGAGACTGGCAGTTGCACACCGGCCTCGGCCGCGGCCTGACGAAGCCCAGCGGCGACCCGTTCGACCTGGTGAGCCGTCGGGGGGGACATCAGGGCACCTCCTTCCCGTAGTCACGCGCCGGCACCCGGGCGCCGTCGGCGACCGGTTTCGCGACCTCAACTGCTTCGGGCTGGCGGCGGCGGGCCCACCACCAGGCCTGGCTCAGCCTCCGGTTTGGCGCTTCGACCGCCGGGGCGGTCTCGGCTGCCGGGGCGCCACTGACTTCGGCGTGATCAGCTCCAGCAGGGCGAAGCGCCCGGCGCCCCCGACCGCCCCAGCCCACCGTTGTGCCCGAGCCCAGGAGCGCGGCCATGGCGCTGTTCGCTTCCCACCCTCCCGCCAGCCCCAGGGCCTGCCGTTCGGTCTGGCGGGCTCCGCCTTCCTCCGCCGTTAGCTTGTCCCGGCGCGCCCACCGGCAGTCGCTGCAGTCCGTCCCGGCCAGCCATCGGGCGTAGCGGCCTCGCCTCGAAGCCCTTTTGGCGGAAAGGTCGTGCTCTTCCTCGTACCCGCAACTGCGCCGTACGGACCAGACGGTCTTGACGGCCATTGCCTCTGCCTCCTTCCCCGGGGCCGCCACCTGCAGCCCTCACCAGAAAGCGGTTTGCGGTCCGGGCTATTGAGCCGCTTGCGTCTATTTCCTTGGCCTGGCGAGCGGCGGTGTCGGCGGCCACGAAGCTCTCCCAGTCGCTGCCTCGAGCGGGCGGCTGGTGGGCGGACGGTCCTGGTGGCTGGCCCCGCAGCCAAGCTCTGCGGTCCAGGAACGCAACAACGAGCAGATGTCACGCACGGCCCGGAACCACTCGACCGGCGCGGTGGCCGGCGAAGTGTCCGAGAAGCTGGAGCGCTCGTGGTCCCGCAGCGCGCACGAGGGCCTCCACGTGCTCGTTGTGCCGCCACCAACAGCGGCGGCACGACGTGGTGGTCCAGGGCGGCGAAACGCCGGCAGAGTTCTTCGACCCAGGCCCGCAGGTCCTCCCACTCGGTCGGTGCGTCGGCCGCCGGGACCAGCGCCCACGGCGTCGGGCTGGGGATGTCGCCGAAGTCGTCGGGCAGGGGGGCGCCGATCAGTTGGCGTATCTGGTCGGCCGGGCCATACGGCGCTGTCCGGCCCCTGGCCGCGCTCGTGTCTTGTCGTCGCTCACGCTCTTTCCTCGCTGTTGCCCGTAGCCGGGCGATGATGACCCCGGTGGCGTAGGCCCGGCCGGCCTTCAGCCAGGCCGGGTTCGACTCGAGGACCCGGTGGAGGCGCTGGTGGCAGGGCCGGCACAGCGGTACGAGGTCGCCGTCGGCCTCGTGGCCGAGGCGGGCGTAGCTCAGGTGGTGCAGGTGGCCCCGGCGCAGCGTCCATGTTGCCTCGCATACCTGGCAGACGGGCTCGGCCCCGTGGGCTACCACCCAGCGCCGGTACCAAGCAGTTCGGCGCGCCAACCAGGCCTCGCCCCCCATCCAGGCGGAGTACTCGGCCCGGCGCCGGGCCCGACGGAGCGACCAAGCGAGCCCGGGGCGGGGCTCACGCACCGCAGGCCGGCCTGCTCCCACGCCTCCCGGGCGGCCCGCAGCGCCGCCGCGTCGGGCCGGGCGTCCAGGGCCGGAGCGACATCATGACCGGGGGGGCCGAACGCAGCAGCAACAGGGCGCTGCCAAAGCGGAGACGGCGCAGCTCGGAGGGCTCCAGGACCGGCCGGTAGCGCGTCGACGACGAGAGGGACCGGGCCATTGAACCGCCGTGGCGGGTCTCGGACCACTCCCGGACCTCCCGCTCGCCGAGCAGCCGGGACAGGTCAGCCAGGTCGTCGGCGTTGGCCGAGCCACCGAGGACCACCTTCACGATGGCCGAGTCCCAGATGGCCTGGGCCGCCTCCCGGCCCCAGCGGTCGCGGGCCTGGGCCAGCGACTGGAGGACGGCCACCGTGGTGATGCCGGAGCCGCCCCCTTCGGACATGAGGGACAGGCAGGGACGGGAGCGGGTAGTTGGGGGCTTCGTCCAGCACCAGGGCCAGGGGCGGGTCGAGGCGCTGGCCCGGGCACCGGGCGGCCAGGCGCCGGGCGGCGTCGACCAGGTCCTCGATCAGGGCGGCCACCAGCGTGGCCGTGGCCGACGCCCCGGTGGCGGTGCCGAGCAGGTAGATCGTGCCCTCCAGGGCCAAGAAGGCGAGCGGGTCGAGCTCGGCGCCCTCCTCTGGCGTCACCGCGGCCAGCACGGCGGGGTCGGCCAGGGGGGCGAAGGTGTTGGCCACCATGGCCCAGACCGAGTCCCGGGTGCGTTCGTCGGCCGAGATGACGGCGTCGAGGGCCCGGTCCCAGCCCGGTGTCGCTCCGGGGCAGGTACCGAGGACCGTGACCGCCTCCTTGGCCCGCCCCGGCGGGTGGCTCCAACGGAACAGGTCGGCGGGGGCCGGCCGCCCAGGGCCGCGGCGTGCAACAGGCACCGGGTGACCGACAGGGCCTGGGCGCGCCAGAAGTTGGCGTTCTCCACGCCCGGAGCGCCCGGCGTCGGGGACCAGTGCTTCCGCCCGGACCATAGCCGCCTGGGGGTGCTCGCAACCCCGGGTGAGCGACCAGCGCAGCCCCGGCGAGGCCGGGTTAGGCCCGGCCAGGCCCTGGGGGTCGAAGACCATGACCGGGCCTCGGCGGGCCCGGGCGGCGAGCGTCACGGCCAGGTTGTCGGGCCGGGTCGAGGTGGTCACCACCGCGCCGGGGGCGTCGAGGACCATGCGGACCACTTCGTGGAGGCCCTTCCCGGACCGGGGCGGGCCGAGCACCAGCATCGAGTCCTCCACGCTGGCCCAGCACTTGACGCCCCGGGCGGCGCCCAGCTGGTAGCCGACGTCGGCCGGCCGGGGCCGGCCGAGCGAGGGGCGCAAGGTCCCCGAGCGGGCCAAGAGCACCTTTTCCCCGGCGGCTCGCTTGACCTCGCGGCGCGTGGCCATCCCGGTCCGGGCGCGGGCCGGAGGGTCCGGCGGTGCCCGCTGAGCGCCACAGCCGCCAGCCGCCGTAGCCGAGGAGGCCGAGCCAGGACGAGGGCAACGACGTTTACCGCCCAATAGAGCGCAGGTGGCCCGACCGGGGCCGACCAGGCCACCGAAGGGTCGCCCAGGTGGGCGAACGCCCGGTACCCACCCACGAGGCTGGGGTGCAGGGGGCGGTGTCCGGACAACCACGCCGACGCGGATGCCGCCGCCCACAGCAGCGACGCCGAGCCCAACGGCGCTGGCCGCCAGCCCCAGCACCAGGTCGGTACCACCGCTTGGTTGACGGTCGTTCACAGCCCGATGGGCTCGGGCGTCGCGCTTCGGGCCACGGGCGCCTGGTAGTTGGTCGCTAGCTCGTCGGGCCCGGGCGGCGGAGACCAGTTCGGCTGCCCCCGGTGGGGCGCCGCCGCCCACGCGTGCCGCCGGGCTCTGGTCGATGATCAGCCGTGCCGCTTGGGCCACCCGGGCCTGGGCCGCCTGTACCGCCCTCGCCCCGTCCGGGCCAGCCCAAAAGGACACGTAGGGAAAGCTGTAGCCACCGCTGTCCATCCCGTGCACGGAGGCGACGATGTAGGCGACGCTCTCGGCTTCGACCTCTTTGGCCGGGCGGGCCAAGGACTGGCCGGGCGGGCTGCTGTGCAAGAGCACATGCCCCGCCTCGTGAGCCAACGTCTTCACGACCGCCGCATCGGCCATGTCAGCCCGGACCAGCACCCTGCCGGCACCGAACTCGGTGACCCCGTTCGCTCCTCCGATCGCGGCCGCATCGGGGACGGTGGCAACGCTGAACCCGAGCTTCTCGACCATGGTGACCAAGGCGGCACCGAGGCCAGGCGGCGCCGAACCGGTTAGCAGCTGTGGTCTGGGAGGCGTGGGCAGTTCGGGCCCGGAGGTCTGGTGGACGGAAAAAACGTGCGCCACCCGGAACCCGGTGATGACCCTGTGGGCTTCAACGTGTTCGCCATCCCGGGAACGCTCGCCCTTGGCCAAAGGCCGCACTTGCCCGTTGTGGCCGACGGCGAAGCGACGGCTCGAACGGCACGGTGCGAGCACCATGTACCCGTGCTGCCCTTTGTCGACCCTCCGCCCGAGGGCCTTCCAGGTTGTGAACCCGGCGACATAACCGGGATCGGCGACGCTAACGCTGCCTTCAGCGAAAGCCTTGGCGTGCTGAGCCGCTATCAGCATTACGTTGTTCGGGCTGTAGGAGTGGAGGCTGGCCTGGAGGTCCAAGAACCGCTCCCAGTCCTCGCCAGACTGCAGGGCGGCTATTTGCGCTGTCAACGTTCTGTGGGCCGCGGCGAGCTTGGCGTCCGTCCTCTGTTGCCAGGCCTGCTCCGTCGATGACGCTGTCGGCATCCTGACCTCCTCGGGCCGCACCCTGCGGCCCTAACAAGGGCCATCAACATGTCCGGGCTATCGAGAGCATCAATTGACGCCGAGGCACGGCCTCATTACTACCTTCTGGCTCGTCAGACAGACGGGACTTCCAGCGCACGCTGGAGGGACTGAGATGGGAGGGTGGTCCGACCGACCACGAGACGTACCGGGCGGGCCCCGGCAGACAGCAGGAAGCCTCCAAGATCGCGGACATTGTTACAGTCGTCTCAGTCCAGTTCCGGCCCATTGGGACTGGTTGAGTTTGACCTGAGCAACCAAACCGCTACGGCACAGTGGCAATTGCCATAAATCCCGATATGGGCGCCGTTCTCCGGTTTAGGTAAGACTTGTTATTCTGTAACGGTTTTCTGGTTGCTTCTTCTGTGCTGGCGCCGACCACAGCAGAGCACATCATTTGTCGCGAGAACCGTCCATCGGATTGGGTGTTCGAGGCCAGCCAAGAGGGTGAACGGCGTGCGCAGATCCGGGTGGTCTGGGTCTGCGGTCGGGCCCGCCATCCCAAAGGCCGTGCGACGGGTACGACTGTGCGCGCCCGTGAGCGGCGAGTGCGCTGTAAGTAGGCTTTGCCCCATGGCGCGACTTCGCGTTCACAACTTCACCCTCTCGCTCGACGGCACGCAGCCGGCCCCAATCAGCGCGTCGACCAGCCGCTCGGCGAGAACGGACTCCTGTTGGACGACTGGATCTTCAAGACCGCCTCGTTCTAGTCGACGCTCGGATAAAACGGCGGCGACGCCGGGCGCAACGACGAGCTCTTCCGCGCTCGTACCGAACACGTCGGCGCCACCATCATGGGGAGAAACATGTTCGGTCCGATCCGCGGGCCGTGGCCGGACGAGTCGTGGCGTGGCTGGTGGGGCGAGGACCCTCCCTTGGGCCACGACGTCTTTGTGCTCACCCACCACTAACGATCCGACCTGGTCATGGCCAACGGAACGACGTTCCACTTCGTCGAAGGCGAGCCGCATGAGGCACTTGCCCAGGCAGCGGAAGCAGCCGATGGCCGTGACGTGGTGCTCGGAGGAGGTACGTCGACCATCCGCCGGTTCCTTGCCGCTGGCCTAGTCGACGAGATGCACCTTGTGATCGCACTTGTCATCCTGAGCTCCGGCGAGCGGTTGTTCGATCAGCCCCAACCAATCCTGTCCGGCTACTCGTGCACTCCGCTGAGCTGTGATGGCAGCGTGGCTCACGCGGATCTGACGCGCACGGAGCTCTCTGAGAATCTGGAGGAACGGGAGCTGGCGGGTGACGAACCCACTTGGGATGCGGGGTGCACATCGCACATAAAAGGGCAATCTGCGGGCCGCATAGCGGAATGATCCACGGTGTGGGGCAACTCCGAACCGGCGATCACGGATTCCCGGCCCATGCAAAGGAGGTTTCGGCCCATATGTACGTAATGGTCCCGAAATCTAATGACGATCTGGTTGTGCATTCTGGTCGGACTCACTCTTGGGTTCGCCCCTGGCGCGCGCACGCATGGCCGTCGTTAGGAGCGGCTCTGACGCCAGGGCCCGGGTAGCGACGAGGGCGTTCCAGATCGGACACTATGGACGGCTGGGGCAAGTGACCGACCCTGAGCTTCCGGAGTTCACCCTGGACGGCCGCCTCCTTCGATGACCTCGCCGGTTCTTTAGGTCTGTTGGCGAGACGCTTGGTGGGAAGGACTGGGGCAAGAACCTGGACGCGTTCAATGACATACTTCGAGGAGGGTTCGGTACTCCAGCTGGCGGATTTGTCCTGCGGTGGGACAACTGCGCTCTCTCAGCCGAGCGACTTGGCTGGGAGGAAACAGTCAGGTGGTTGGAGCGGATATTGACCACCTGTCACCCCGACAACGTCCATCATGTCCAGCATCGTCTCGCGGCGGCCCGCCGCCACGACGGCCAGACCCTCTTCGACATAGTCGTTGAGATCATCCGCGAGCACGGGCCTGGCGGACAAGAGTACGCCGATAACGTGCATTTAGTCCTTGCGTTAGTCGTCCCCGGGGGTGCGGACGGCGACGCATCCCACTACGAGCTAGCGACAACGTGTCACCCGAAATTGACGCCTCTTTGGCGCTCGCGTCGAGCCTGGGGCCGTCGTACCATCCATCAGTGCGGAAGTTCACCTTCGAGATCCCGGACCCGTGCCCCGACGACGAAGTGGGCCCATGGGACCGTCAGGGCCGCTCGTTCCGTTCGTACCTGACCCACTCGACCTAGCGCAGCTGGAGGGAGCAACCGTCGACGGCTGGACTCAATACGCGGGGACTTACGGAATGGGGGCCCGGGGGTTCCTAGGAGGGTCCAGCGAATCGACCGGCGAAACTCGGCGCCAATCGCTGCTCAACATGCCGAACAGGGTTCAACGGATTCACAATGCTCTGGCTGATGTCGGGCCGAACCCTCAAACCGACTTGGGGGCGCGCCAAAGCCCCGACTAGCGGGAGTTGGGAGCGGCTAAGCCGCTAAAGAAGTGGCGCGAGTGTTCGCGAGGGCGGATGCCAGCCGCAAAGGATGGTCAAATCGACATGCAACCTGACCCGCTCCAACCGCCGTACCCGCAAGGGCAGCAAGGCCCATTCGTGCTTGAGCCACCCCGGCGGACTCAAACGAGCCGTCCAAACTCGCGCTCAACCGCGCCGCGCTGGTGATAGAGAGCCTTGAACCGAGCCGAAGTGCGCGGGATAAGCGGGTGCAACCGGTCAGCCTTGACCCACTCGGAGGCGGGACGGCACTCGCAGCTCGGGCAACGCCACTTGCTGGCTCCGCGCTTGGCATCGGAACCGGCGAAGGTCCAGGTACCGTGCGAGCACTCGCGAGGCAGGTGCTTCCCGGCCTTGACGAAGAGTGTCTCTCGGAGCGGGACCACCGGACGGACGCCACGCGACTCACAAGCGTCGTAGACGCTGTGCTGGTCGTAACCTCGATCAAGCACGGCGATGTCGGTCACGATGTCCCGCGCCATCAAAGAGTCCAGCAGGGTCGGCACCACGGGGATCTCAGAAGCACTGGCTGTTTCAACCTTCCAGGCGATAGGCAGGCCAGAGGCTACGTCAACCGCGGCATGGACCTTGTAGCCGTAGAAGCCGCCACCCTTGCGGGTGGAGATGGCCGAACGATGGCCCCAAGAGGCATCAGGGTCAGCGAAGCGCTTACGTTCAACCCTGCTCTTGGCCGAGACGTAGCGCTGCCCATTGGCATAGGCGGGCAGGTCCGAGCCATCAATGGCGACGACTGTCCCCAGTCCTGGCACTTCGGCCTGCAAGCCTGCGATCAGGGCATTTACACAGGAGCCGAGGAGGTCACCATGCTCGCGCAACTTGCGAGAGAACCGGTAACACGCGTCAACCGAGGGGACCGTCCCAAGTACCCGGCGCAAGCTGGCATGTTCCGCCACCAGTCGCACCGTACGTGTCCAGGTCGGAAGGCAGTACATGCTCTTGACCAGCGCTATTCCCACCATGGAGCGGATGGGGTAGCCGGGACGGCCCGTCCAGCGGGTCTGCTCCAGATCAGCGACCAACGCCACGATCTCAGGACTGCTCAGCAGTTCGGCAACCCCGAACGCATCTCTTCCTCGCGCTACACTGGCCTTGGCCATGGGAGGTGCAATCTCCTTGGTCCTGACCCCCGGAGGTTGCCGCCTCGCGGGGGTCACTTCTTTTCTTTATCGCCTCCTATTGTAAAGGTGAGGTGTGACCGTTATGCGGTCGCTTGGCGGAAAGGAATAGAGAAATGTCTGCATTAGAGCAACGTAGCCTTGGGCATGTCGGTCAAAGGCTGGGCGATAAAGTCGTTCAAGGCGACATCATCAAGAACAGTTTGAGGGGGCCAGTCGACGACCGCGTTGATAATGGGCCAAATAACCGACGTAGCGTCAGGTCTATTTTTGAGGAGTTCGCTCAGCGCAAGGCTGTCAATGGCAGCACCGATGAAGGTCTGAACGACCATGTGACCATAGACAAGTGTGAAGACGATGAGACTGAAGGTCCCGTCATTCAGTATGAGCGATGGGTGTTTGTAGGAGTAAATCGCGAACTGTTCCATGAGGGAACCCGGCGCATTATGTACGGCGATGCGGACCCAGGACCGGATTGGGGGTTGGTGGGGCGCCACATATAGTTCGTTCCTGTCTTGGTCGCTTGACGCGCGACCCTCGGCGTAATCTTCCCAGACACAGGAACGCAGCGTGGCCCATGTCGCGATTAGTGCCTGATCATGCGAGTTCAAGGTGATAGGTCTCTGGTCGATCATCGGAGTGAGCACCGGTGCGGTCCATTGTTCGACTTGAGACATCCACTCGTTATTACATGGCTTGCAGGGCATCCAGCGACGACGTGTTGCGGGACGCAGGCTCTTAGATCCCGTCGTTGGAGGTCGGCCACCCAAAGACTCTTCTGGCGTCCAAGGTGCCTTGTCGGGACGGATTTGATTCAGCCAATTCGGGTGAATGTGCTCGCGGGAATCAACCGGATTCGGGCATAAAGGCCACATGCAAGGACCGCTTCGCTGAGGTGTCATGACCTAGAGTCTAGAATTGTCAGTCCATTCGTGGTAGCGAGTGTCCGCGCGATGCTCCCTCATGAGCCTAAACCTGCGGGTATGATCGTTGTTGACTGCCAACGTAAGCTTGTCTTATGTCTGTTTGGCTACGTGACCTCGGCAGCGACGCCTGGCGCTATCTTCGGCTGCTTGTATCGTCGCGTCCCTTCGGCGGCGTGGTTAGCATCGCTTCGCTCGGGCTTGTCATCTATAGTTCGGTCAAACATAAGTCCGTTGGCCTTGGTCCGTGGCAATGGGTGGCTGTTGGGCTGGGGGCGGCTGTGATTGGCGGGTTTGTTCTCTGGCGCAAGTCGGTCCGACTCGAACTGTCACCCGAACACACGGCGAAACTGAGAGACGTGGCTACTCAACTTCAACTTTCAATCGGAAGCGGTGTTCCAAACTACTCGGACGGTAAATCGACCGATCCTGTACTAAAAGAGGCTTTCCAAGACCACTTTCCCGAAGTGGTCGCTGATTTGGACGCCATAGAAATGATGCCTCAGCTCATAGAGGCCGACCGCAGAAGATTTCTCGCCATGGTGGGGGATTCCGCTCGCAAGCGGTTTCCACCAGGCGATGAGGGATGGTCACCCACCACAATTCTCAGGCGTACGGACGCTCTTCTGTCTAACGAGGCGTTGGTATCTGATTCCGACACGACACCGCCGCTGGAGATAGTAAATAACCATTTGACATGGGGCGGACAAGGAGTCCGCACCCACGACGATGCCGACCTAGAGGCATCAATGATGGACCTAGTCGCGTGGGTAAGACAGATGCGTAATTCGGACGAAGCGCAGGCCATACGTTCTACCACTGCCAAGCAGACAACCCTTGAAAGACGGCTGAGTGCCGAACTGGGGACGATCAAGCACCGGGACCGGTACATCGGTAGGTGCTGCCTCTGTAGTCCTAGCGTCTAACTCCAGCGAAAACTTGGGGTAACCAACTCCCATCCGTAAGGTAATCCGGTAACCGGTTTACTGTTTCGGTGTGCCTCTACCAGCCACTACGCGTTTCGCAGAACCCTCCTAGGGTTCCGTGTCGGTGATGACTGGCTGATCGTCGCCATTTGGGGTGCGGCGGACTGGTTCCGTCTGGATGGTCGGCTGTTGGTGGATCACTTCTGGGAAAGCACTGTAGAGGCCGGCCCTAGGCCGACGACCCCGAAGTGGACACCGAAGAGCTGTTCTGCGGGTGGCAGATCAGCTCAACCGACGTGCATCGAGACTCCATCACGGTCGAGTTCGCCGGCGGACGTGTCCTTCACCTGTCCCCAGACCCGCAGGACAGACCAGTTCACGAAGGCGACGGCTCGCCAAGATCGGTAAGACCGGACGACGACCTCCGCACCGTCGTCTTCCTGTCTCCCACCACGGAGCTGTGGATCTGACGTCACTGCTGGTCTAGTGAAAATCAGCTGAGCAGCCGAGAACAATGCGCTCGTGTTCGATCGGCGTGGGGTCATGTTCAACGGTAAGCGTCGTGCTCGTCTTCGGGAAAGCGGGTGCCGTCGTCGCTCAGGCGCGGTCGGTACTCGCCCCGACCGAGGTACTCGTACATCCTCCGCATGGCCTCGTTCATGCCCTTGGCCTCCACCGTCCATACGAGCTCGGCCCCGTCCTCCTCAGCCCATTGACGATAGAGGCGGCCGGATACGTCGTCGTCCGGGAAGAAACTCTCCTCAACGGTGCCGTCGGCGCGGCATGTCAGCCAAGCTCCCATCGCCTCACGTCGTGAGCATGCCACAACCAGACCGTCGGCGAGCGCATAACGACGCCCTCGTGCCAGCCGTCGCACTGCCTTTCACTGCCAGCGGAAGCGAAAGGATCGGCGTTCGTTTTGGACCCGTACCACGGGGCATGGTGCGGTAGCCGGTCGAAGAGGGTGTCTGAGGCCGCTGCGACGGTGCGGTTTGAATCGGTAGGGCATTCTTTGGCGGATGGGCCGGAGGTAGTCTGACGCAGGTGGTGACGTCCGAGAGTGAGACGCTGCTTCGGGACTGGCAGGAGCAGGAGCTCGTGCTGCTATCGGCGTGGTGGGATGCTGTGGCGGAGCGCGCAGCTGCGGTGAGCAGGCGTGACGAACTGCTGGCCCACCGGAAGCAACAGATGGACCGGATCGTGGGCATGACGCGCCGGCAGCGCCAATGGGCGGAGCATCATCTGCGGATGGGCCAGCAAGTGATGGATCCGGCGGCCCGCCACCGGGTAATCAGACTGAAATACCGGCAGCGTTCGATTGCGCAATGCGATTCCAAATGGGCTCCGCGCCTCCGTGCGGCTCAGGCTCAGCTTGACTTGGCCGTTGCCCGGCTGCGGGACGTCGCGGCTGCGGCCGTAGCCGTCTGGCCGGGCGATACGTCCGAGCAGTGGACACGCCTATCGGTCCGGCGCCTCCGGGGGCTCGCCCGCCGTCTTCCCGGCTGACCGGTCGTCGCCTTCAAGCCTCGTTGAAGGAGGCTTCGGGTTTACAGGCAGGCATGCACGGCAGGGCGATGCCGTAACCTCCCGAGAGCGGGCGTACGATTTTGCACTGCGCCGGCAAGCGGCAGAAGGCCCATGTCGGGTGGGCCGCTACCGAAAGGCCTCGTCGGTGCCGTCACCAACTCGCCGCATTCCGGACGCCCAACGCGAACGCATCCGTCAGAAGCATGAGGCGGAGCCCGCTGCCCTGGCCGCTCACGCCGCGGCCGCCGACCGTTTGGCCGCCACCGAGGCCCGCCGGGCCGAGGTTCTGGCTGAGCAAGACCACCTGGTGGAGATGGCGCGGGAGGAGCAAGCCGACGCTACCCTCGCCCTCGCTTCCCTGGTCGGCCTGGAGGCCGCGGCCCTGCTGACCGGCACAGCCGTCACGGAGGTCCGCCGCACCGCACGCGAGGCCACGAAGTGACGAAAGCAGAGGCGCGCCTGACCCGTGGGAAAACTCACTGGGAACCGAAGTCGGGGCGACGATCCTCAACGCTGCGGCCGACGACGAGGCGGCAGTTTTGCATCACCTCAGGCCCGTGAGAGATTTCAGGGCCTAGCCGTGACAGGAGACCTGACACCCACCGCCGAACAGCAAGCCGTTCTCGAGGCGGCCAGCTCGGGCGAGAGCATCGCGATCTCAGCCGCCGCCGGGTCGGGCAAAACCTCGACGCTTCGTATGATCGCCAGCGCCCGGCCACACACGCGCATGGCTGTCCAGCTCGAGGCCGACGGGTCGTTCCCCTCAAACGTCACCTGGCAGGACGGTGCGCCGATCCAGTACGCCCGAGCGCTCGTCCGCTCATCGGTCGTGACTGGGCCGGAGCAGTCCTTCTCTGAGACGGCCCAGGCGTCGATGGCTAGCCATGGTCTGGCGTTATTGCCGGTCGGCGGACACCAAAATCGGCAGTCAGCACTTTGTCCCGCCGGAGGGCCTCTCTAGGGACGAGACAGCACAGCTCGCCGACCATCTCCTTCCCTTCGCCCGGAAGGCTTGGGCAGACCTTACCGCCGGGAAGAACGGCCGGCTGTGGAAATGTCAAGCCGGATTGGCCCCACCGTGCACACTCATGGCCCGGTGCACGGCGGCCAGGCGCTCGGGGGCGACCCGGGTGTAGACGTAAGTCGACGAAAGCGCCCTGGCCATTACAGCGCCAATGACGTGCCAAGCTCGCCCGGAGCCCCTTGGAGGCTCTCCTCTGACATCACTGTTGACTGGCCTCTACGAAACGGCTTTAGGGTTCGCAGGGAGAATCACCTTTGTGCCCTTTGTTTTTGTGAGGGAGGACGCCTCAAACTCTCGAGCGCCGCGGCGGCAAGCTTGCGCGTGGTCGCCCACTCCTCGGCCTTCTTCAAGCCATCCTCGGTGAACAGTCGGCGCTCCTCAGTGTCCTTGATGGACTCTGTGTGGCGTTTGAGGTCGTCGAGAAGCCGTTCGTCTTGAGCGTCGATCATCCCAGTCTCCGAGAGACGGGCCTGGAAAATAGGCCATTGGTCCTCAAGCGAGAGCGTCAATTCGTCCGCTGGCCAGTTACCCTCTATTATCCATGACCACTGGTCCTCAGCCGAAGCCGCCAACCGGGCGGTAGTCACTTCGAGCTGTCCGAGCAGGGCCTCGGGTGTGATCGGCTCCATACCTAGACGACTGCGCCTGCTGCTGGGGCCTGATCGCACCACGGCTCGACCGTGTATGAGAGCGAGTCCGAGAGGTCCCAGCTCCCACCTTCGCCCTCACCTCCACCCTCGTCGTTGCCCGGTCCGCCGAGATCCGGCGCACCGCACGCCACTAGGACACCGTCTCGGTAAACGGCCCCCGCCAGGCACGGGTTTTCTTCGTTGTCCTCGTTATTGCCTTCGTCGCCCGTTTGTCTCGGCGGCGTCTGAGGCCCTCCGTACTCTTCAGGGCGGTTCTCCCAGTTGCCAGCTGGGATGCGCTCTGACGTACCGTACTCGCCACTTGAGACCTTCCAATACGGCTCGCTTGGGTGATCCGACCGAGCACTTCCCGGGCTCCACCGGATTGTGACGTTGCCTCGAGGCCCGTCCCAGTTCAATTTCCATCCTGGACCTTGCCCTGCCGAACTTGAACCGGCTGGGCCTACGTACGCGTTCGACGGGACACCTTCCGGCCCCAGCGCCTGAATGACCTCGTCGGGGTCGAGACCTTTGAGCACCTGTGGGTACTGGGCGATCTCATCAACGGTGAACGACCCGTCGTACGGGACGCCTTCCGGGGGCGGGGTGCACGGTCCGTACACTCCGGGCGCTAACGACCAACAAAGCCCGGTGGGGTCTGAATTATTCACCGGGTCGTCGCCGGCGACTGGAGATACTGACGCTGGTCGTAGGCGGCGGGAGGGGCAAAAGCCTTTCCAGCTGGGAGTTTTCGACGTCACAGGATGTTGACGGCGGGGACAGCAAGACGAATGGCGCGTTAACGCGCTCTTCCGGCGGCGCCGGGCCTGCGAGCTGGCTGTCTCAGCCGGTGCCGCCCTCACGAGGACCAGTATCGCAGGCCTTCCGCTCGCGGACTTGGACCCCCGCAGCTCCGCGGCTAAATGGGAAATGCCCGGCCGCGGGGTGGTCGAGAGGCGTTTGGGATGGCCCGTCGGTGACCAAGTGCCGCCGGGCTTCTGCCAGGTAACTGGTGAGCCAGGTGGGGAACGCTCACCAGTCGGCGCCACCCGGTCCCAGCGGGTCATTGTCTCCCCGAGCGCAAGCCAGCCCCTCGCCAGGTCGACGTAGGGAGGTCGAGGCCGACGAGCTCGCGGCGACGCAGGTGCCGGTCGGTCCCTACTTACTCCAAGGGAATGTCGTCCAAGCGGAGCACCGGTTCGTCTCGGGTTCCCGTACCAAAGAACAACTCTGCCGCACTCTATTGCCGTTCCAGCAGAAGGCAGCGTTGTGGATCCCGGCCAAGGCAACTTCGTCGCTTCAGAAAGGAATGTCGACAGGTCATCAAGTGCCAACCACGCTGCCTGTGCGAGGGCTTGCGGCTCGTGGTACCGGTCAGCAAGCTCGCACGCCCATGTCCCCGATTCTCGAGGGACGTTATCCGCTAGAAACCGAATGAACGCACCTTCAGCTTCCGTATGGAACCCTTCTGGGATCACTCGTTGCATTCGCTTTGCAATTTTCGAAGCTAATTCCGGTCCGCTCATGATAGGTACCGACCGGGTGTGTGCTCCCGGACTGGGCTACACAACATTGGAGATGTGGCCGAGCCAGAACTGCCCATAGACCCTGTACTGTTCGGAGCCCCCAAAAACCTGAGACAGTGATGTCGTCGGCAATTTGGATGTCGTCGCCGCTAGTGAAAGTGTGCGGAGGAACGAAGGCCTTACCGTTCAAATTGAAGTGGAAGTTGTAATCTCAAGCGAGCGGTCCCTTTCCCGGAAGTGGGTGCGGGGACGTTAGTGGTGCCGGCAGATTTAGCAGATACCAGACAACCCCGGACTCCGTCGCCTCATCACCCCAAAAGTCGATTGTGTCCGTGACCTGCAGGCTGCCCGTTATGAGGTCGAACCTCGCGTCCCAGAACAGCCACAGCTCAAGCGCCCCCAGGCCAGGCCACGTCCACGTATGACGGTACTCGAGACCAGTTTGGAAATGTCAAGCCGGATTGGCCCCACCGTGCTCACCAAATCTGGCCCCACCCCGATCGCTCCGAAAATTGGGGCCTCCGAGTCTCGGAAATGATCGGCAAGGGTGAGTAGTACGGTCACTTCGTTCTTCTGGGGCCGTCATCCCGCCGGCCCCACCCTTGGCGTTGGTGGTGCGGAGCCGGTAGCTCTCGGTGCCGGTCTCGATGATGTGGGCGTTAAAGGTGACCCGGTCGACAATGGCAGCCACTAGGCGCGGGTCGGGGACCACGCCGCCCCATTCACTGAAGGGGAGGTTCGAGGCCAGCGCAATCGACGATTTCTCTTCTCTCTCGGCCAAAATCTGGAACAACAGCTCTGAGCCTCGTGCGTCCAGCTGGACGTAGCCGAACTCATCGATCTATGCCGATGTCCACATAATTGGACCTATACCGACCCTGGGACTATGCCGACCATGGCGGGGCTCGGCGGTGAAAAAAGCTTGAGGCGGCAGGGGTTCTAGGGCTCAGTGACAGGCGGGCAGTCGGCATAGTTACAGGCCCTCGAGGAAGGCGAGGAGCGTATCGGAAGGCCGGTAGCGGCCTGGCGGTGCCGACACAGGGTTGGTGAGCTCCAGAGCGCGTTGTTTGATGGTCATGTCGGCGTGGACGTAGGCGTCTGTCGAGCGACGGTCGGCGTGGCCGAGCCAAAGAGCGATCACGGCAGTGTCGACTCGCGCGTGCAGAAGAGCCATTGCGCAGCTGTGCCTGAGGGTGTGGGGGTGAAGGTTGTCAGCTCGCAGCGAGGGGCAATGGGCTGCGGCGACGACGGCGTGCTTGCGGACGAGGCGCTGGACGGCGTCGCTGCTCAATCGGCGCCCGGTCCGGGTGGGGAAGAGCGGCTCGTCCCGGCGCCCGGCTCGTTCCCGCAGCCAGACCTTCAGGACCGCTTCGGTTGGCCCGGACAAAGGCACGGCGCGGTACTTGCGGCCCTTGCCTTCGCAGCGGACGCTGGCGCCGGCGCCGAAGGTGACGTCACCACAATCGAGGCCGGTGAGCTCTGAGAGGCGGAGCCCGGTTTGCACGGCGACGAGCAACAGGGCCCGGTCGCGTCGGCCTTCCCAACGTGACCGGTCAGGCGCGCCGATCAGGGCCTCGACTTCCTTGTCGGTGAGGAACGAGACGATCGGTTTGTCGAAACGCTTGGGAGGGATCGCCAGCACCCGTTGGAAGAGCGCGGCGTGCTCAGGGTGGCGCAAGGAGGCATAGGAGAACAGGGAGCGGACCGCGGTCAGCCGCAAGTTGCGCGTCCGGGGGGTATTGCCCCGCCCGGTTTCGAGGTGGTCCAAGAAAGCGGCGACCCGCTCTGGGCTCAGGTCTTCCCAGTCCAGCTTGCAGGGCGCCCTGCCGGTCTGGTCGTGCACGAAACCGATGAGCAGCTTGATGGAATCCCTATACGAGGCAATGGTGCGGGGGCTGGCCCGGCGCTGGTTCGCCAAGCGCTCGGTGAAAAAGGCCTGGAGCGTCGGGGCGATGAGGCTCATCGGGCGATCACCCCTCGCCCCAGCTCCAGGCGCCCGGCAGCCAGGGCCAACAGCTCTGGGGCGGCCGACAGGTACCAGTACGTCGAACGTGGGTCCCGGTGGCCCAAATAGGTCGAGAGCACTGACGCCTTTGCTTCGACGTCTTCGCCGGACGAGTACCAGTCCAGCAAGGTCCTGACGGCAAAACTGTGCCTGAGGTCATGGGCCCGGGGCGGGCTGGCTGACCCACGCCCGATGCCCGCTTCGTCACAGAGGCGTCGGAAAACCTGTTGCACGACAGGGTAAATGACCCGTGTGCCGCGCATCGACACAAAAAAGCTAAGCGTCACGGGCCGGGGGCAAAGCCTGTCCCTCAATTCGGCGTAGCAGCCGAGGGCGTCCAGGGTCGAGCCGAGGACCGCGACCGACCGGGACTTGCCGAACTTGGACTTGCAGACCAAGACGACCCCGTCTGACCAGTCGATGTCGCCTCGGTCGAGGCGCAGCGCCTCGCCGACGCGCATGCCGGTCACTGCCAGCAGCCCGATGAGGGTGGCGTGAGTAGCGGCGGCCAAGCGTTGGCGGATGGCATGGGCCTGGGCTATCAGGGCGTCAATGTCATCAGCGCTACAGATGTACGGGGGCCGCCAACGTTGGCGGCTGGGGACAAGCCCCAGGGGCGGGACCTCTGTAGCCGGCTCGAGGCCGGCCATGTAGCGGGCGAAGCCGCGGGCGATCGTCATGCGTCGCGCCGGGTTGTTGCTGGCCGGGTCCACCCCGGGCGCCAGGGCCCAGGCGAGGGCGGCCTGGACCGTGACCGTGGGGTCACCCGTGCTTTCGAGATAGGTGACGAAGCGGGGCAGGAGCCGATGAGCCTCGGCCAAGTCGTGCCCGAGGGAGCGACGCAGCTGCAGGTACTCCTGGGCCGCCTGAGCGAGCGCGCTCATTTTGCCGCTCCTGGCCAGGGTTTTGCGATCTCACGTAATGAAAGGTGGTCGACTTTCGCATAGATCGCGGTGGTCGCCAGGTCCCGGTGGCGGAGCACCTGGCTCACCTCGACGAGCGTGGCGCCACGGCGCAGCATCTCGGTGGCCAACGCATGGCGCAGGCGGTGGGCGCCGGCCGGGGCCAGCCCTGCTCTCTGGCAGGCGCGACGGGCCACGTCGCTCACGAGGTCTGGCCGGATCGGCCGCCTGGGCGCCTTGCAGGCCAAGAAGACCTGGCGCAGCGGTGCCTGCGGCCGAGCCTTATAAAGATATGTGGACAAGGCTTGGCCCACATCCCATGGCAACGGGAGGCGGTCCTGGCGGCGGCCTTTGCCTCGCACGACGATCTCACCGGCCCGCCAGTCGATGTCGTCGAGCTGAAGCCGGGAGACCTCTATAGAGCGCAGGCCGAGACGGGCCACCAGCATCAAGATGGCGTGGTCCCGGGCGCCCACGGGGTCCTCCCGGTCGCAGCCGTCGAGCAGCATCTGCACCTCTCTGGCGCTCGGCCCGGCCGGGAGCGCCGTGTCCCGCCATCCGGCCACCGGAGGAACCGACGCCGCCAGGGCCCTCGGCATCAAGCCCTCGGCGAACAAGAACCGCAGCAGTGCCCGCAGCTCGCCGACCCGGCCTTTGGCGCACCGAGGCTCACGCGCCCGCATTCTCTAAGCAAGAACGCCATCACGTCCGGGCTGGCGAGGTTCTCCACGAACTCTGCGCCAACCCCGTCGTAGCGTTCTTGCAAGAACCGACGGGCGAGGTTCTCGTAACGAACGACGGTCGCAGGGGCCAGCCCTCGCCTGGCCAGCCAGGTGTGATAGCTCGCCACGACTCGCTAACGGGGGTCGACGGAAACATGGCGGGCGCGATCACGCCCTCGGCCTCCAAGTACTCCATCAGCGGGCGAAAAGCGCGTACGCCCGGGACGCGCCGAGCGTCTTGGGCCGACCGAGCGCGTCGGAACGCCTGGACGAGATCCCAGTCCAGCTGGGCCGCCTCGATGTCGGCCCGCTCCATCCAGCGCCCGAGGTGGCAGGCGTCTTTCAGCATGTTCCTGACAGTCCCCGGCGTGTACGCCGCGACGAGCAGCCACGCCCCGAAGCCAGCGATGTACGCGCTCATGCGGCCTGGTTTCCTTCTTGTCCCTGACATGGCCTTCTCCCTCCTGCTCGGAGCACGGTGCTCCGGCAAACAGAAGGGTGCAGGAAACCCTTGGGACTATGCCGACTGCCCGCCTGTCACTGAGCCCTAGAACCCCTGCCGCCTCAAGCTTTTTTCACCGCCGAGCCCCGCCATGGTCGGCATAGCCCCAGGGTCGGTATAGGTCCAAGCACAACAGGTCCACCCGCCCGTAGCGGGCCACCAGGCGGGACAGGCGCCGCTCGTCGGCCGCTTCGGCCAGTTCGTTGACGAGCTGGGCGCAGGTGGCGTAACGGCCCGCCGGCCTCGCTCGCAGGCAGCCAGGCCGAGCCCGATCAACAAGTGGCTCTTGCCCGTGCCACTGTCGCCCAGCAGCACGACCGGGTCCCCAGCGTCCAAGTAGGCGCAGCTGGCCAGGGTGGAGATGGTGGCCGGGTTGACGGTGGGTGCCGCCCCGAGGTCAAAATCGGCCAGGCGCTTGAGCCGGGGGAAACGGGCTTCGCTGACCCGCCGGTGCCGGCGGTGCTCGTTGCGCCGGTCCACCTCGGCCGAGAGCACCTCGGCCAAAAAACCTAAGTAGGACAATTGAGAACGTTGGGCCAGCTCGGCCAGGCGGGCTGAGTCCGCACGCACTGCGGGCAGGCGCAGGTCCTTGGTGGCGGCGTAGATGGCGGCACTGGCGGCGGCGTCAGTAGTGGTTGTCACCCGGATCCCTCCAGTAACTGGTCGTACTTTTCTGTCGTCGGCTTGGGGCGGTCGAAGCGGGCCAAGCCCTCTCCGATGGGCACCGGCGCCTGGCCCCCCTCCGCCGAACGGCGAGCTTCGATGGCCACCACGGCCGGAGCGGTCGAGCCGGTCGCCAGGGCCGCCTCCATCCCGGCCACCACCGCCCGGGCGGCCATGGTGCGGTGTAACAAGAGCACCTCGATGAGCGCCTTGGTGCCGTCGCGGTCGCCCTGGCCCCGACGGGCCTCGGCCCAAAAGCGTTCATGTACTTGGGTGAACGCCCCTCCGGCCCGGGCGCGGGCCAACGCCGTGGCCCCCGGCAGCGCCCCCGGTTTGTATTGGAGCACCTCCAGGTAGTGGTCCAGGACCAGGTTCTCCTGCCCTTTTAGGCTCCTGGGGTGACGGGCCACCACCCTGGCCCCGTCCAGGGCCTCGACCGTCTCGGCCCCCACTCGCACGTCCAGGCGCCGGCCCGAATAACGGGCGGGGACGGAGTAGAACGCCCCTCGCACCGAGACCCGGGCCTTGCGGTCGGCCCGGTAGTTGCCCACCGCCTGGTAGTCGAAAGCCTCGGCCGGCAGCGGCCGCAGTTGGGGCGCTTCTAAGGCGAAGTGCTCGCCCACGGCGATGTGGCGCCCGGCGATGAAGCGCCGGTCGTCTTTCCCCGCCGCAGCCAGCAGGGCCTCGTTCAGCTCGGCCATGGAACCGGCCCGGGGCACCGGCACCATGTGGCGGCGCCGGAACCGGCCTATTTCGCCCTCCACACCGCCCTTTTCATGGGCGCCTTTTAGCCCCGGCTGGCAAAAGAAACTGTCGAAGCCGTAGTGGGAGCGCAAGGCCACGAAGCGCTCGGACTCGAGGCGGTCCCGGCCTCGCAGGATCTTCGCCACCGCCGCTTTCAGGTTGTCGTAGCGGATGCGGGCGGGCGCCCCGAAGTGGCTGAACGCCCGGACGTGGCCGTCCAAGAACACTTCTTGGCCCTCGTTCAGGTAGGCCCGGGGGTAGGCCCGCCCCGACGCCGACAGGCGCATGATGAACAGCTGCACCTCGGTGGCCGCCCCGGCCAGGATGACCGTAGCCGTGCCGAAGTCGACCTCGGCTTCTTCGCCCAAGGGGTGGTGCTGGGGCACAGCCACCTCGGCCACGGCGAGCTCCTGGCGGGCGCGCACCTCGGCCACGAAACGCCGCACGGTGGGCTCGCTCAGGTCGGCCCCGTGCTCTTCACGCAGACGCTGCCAGACCCGCCGGGCGCTATGGCGTTGTTTCCTCGGGGCTTTTTTGTCCTGTTCCAGCCAGGCTTCGATCACCGGCTTCCAGGGGTCGATCTTGGGCGCGGGCCGCGGTGGGGCCGCTTTGCGCGGCGGTGGCAGCGCTGACGCCAGGGCTTGGCGGACGTCGCGCCGGTGCACGTGGAAACGACGGGCCAGGGCGCGCACGCTCAGGCCTTCTCGCTCGTGCGACTTGCGGATCTGCTCGTACACGCTCACCTTCGACCTCTTTGGCATCCACCCACGCTGAGCAGCGGCGAGCTCTGCTTGGTGGACCCTGGGGTGGGGCCAAATCAGATGAGCACTAGCCGCCTAAGTGGGGCCAAATCAGATGAGCACACTCACCAGGTTGGAGCACGACAAACTGCGGTATCTCGCCCCATGTCCCGCTGGGGAATTAGCAGCCTGGTACGAAGCAGCGACCTCGTACGTCCCTGGGCTGGTCCCGCAGTCGTTGGGTGCCTCGCCGCTCGGGTCGTCCTCGTTCACCGGGTCGTCGCCGGCTTACACGCCGGACTGCCATGCCTCCCCACATTGTGGCCGACAAGAACAACGCAGTTACCCGACGGGAAACCGAGCGCGGTCACTGATGCGGAGGGACATGATGCTTCGCGCGCCACTCCTCGTACTGTTTCGGGTTCCAGGGTGGGAAATTGCGCGAGGTGATTTTAATGTGTAGGAACTTAGATGCGGCTTCGTTCTGCAGAGCACGGCGTTGCAAGTAGACGACTTGCGAGGTAACCGTGATAATGGCTAGCAAAATGAAACAATATACTGCGATATGGTCGACAACTTGTGATGGCGTGGCGATGGCCACGACGATACTTATGACCATACCGAGGCTGAAACGCCAGGCTATAAATCGTGCCATGTCGGCTCGGTACCGCTGTCTGGCCGCTCCCGGGCCTATGATCCCGTCCCAGCGGACGTGATATGTCTCTTCCCTGAGCCGAGAACCCTTTGGAGACGCGTCAGGATCAGGACTCCGGCGCGGTGTTCCTCCTGTCGTGGCGCCCTCTAGCATTCGATCAGGGTGGCGAAACGTCGAGGTGTTGTGGTCGTGGTTTCAGTCGGCGTCGAGTCGATTTCGGCCGCAAGGGAGTTCAGTACGTCCCAAGCGGCGGTGCCCGTGCCCCAGCGAAGGCGAGGGCCTTCATAAGGCCCTGGATGGCCGGCAACTCTCCGGGGGTTAGCTCGCCAGCCTCCACCCCCATACCAAGACCGGTCGCATTCGCAAATGCCCCCACGCATGCCAGTACCTTGCCGCCGACCGAGCTACCGTGACCAAGAAGGGTCTGGGCGCAAACTGGGATATCGGACACGGTGGCCACTAGACCCGCGGCGGTGGTCGCTGATCCCCAAGTAGCGGTGCCAAGTCCGAGGAAGGCCGCATCACCACCGTCCGCCGCCACGTAGCCGGCAGCCGCCAGTTCGCCTAGACCCGACACGAACGCGACCACACCAGCAGCTGTTCCAACAACGACAAAGAACGTGTCCCACCCTCTGAGATGGAAGCTTTCAGAGCCGCCCGAACCCAGACAGCCATGCGCGTTGAGATCGAGGGTTTCCATGCTCGTCGAGGGGTAGTTATCGCCCCCGAATGCTTCTTGTATCGTCAAGCAACTGGAACCTCCACCACCCCCGGGTACTGTACCCGCTCGGGTCGCTCCCATTGACCGGGTCGTCGCCGGCGTAGCTGTAGGGCTGGTCGGTCTCGGCAAAGTCTGGGCTAGTCGAGGGTCCTCAGCCGTCGGCGCAGCAATCGGACGCCTGCCTTGTCTAAATGGCGTTTACCGCGACGTCAACAGATGCGCCGACCACGTGAAACCTCCCGAGCTCATTACACGAGAGCATGTAGTGCCGCAGCATTCCTTTGAGCGAAGCAGTCTCCTCATACAAGGAGCCACTATCTAAAAGGCGTGAAAGTAGTGGAGACGAATCGCTGGTCCACAAGCAAAACGCACCGTTGCTATCAAGGGCCGTGCCGGACGGCACCTTGAAACCCGCGTTCTGTAAGGCGCCAACATTAAAGAGCACTTCGTGGTCTTGAAACACAAGGTCGAGAGGGTCCCCTCCTTCGAATTCGAATTCCTGAAAGCTAAAGTATATGACGTTAGAGAACGTGATCCTTGATCGCTTCGGGGAAGGCCATGCGGTGATCTCCACTTCAACTCTCTGCCAAAGTGGAAGAATGCCGCGAACAGCCTTATCAAGATCTTTACCGCTGAAACCTTCTGAGGTGCGTTCAGCTTTGACATCAAAATCAACTCGTAGGACATCCAAACAATGGGTGTTGGTGGGGTCAACCGGCTGCCAGATGACACGAGGCCTTTCGGTGTAGGATTCCATCTGCTTGCTTTCCGAGTCAGTAAGAAATCTTCGCGAACGCTGTCGATGTTATTACACCATCGGTCCCGATGCCTTGAATAGGCTTATTACAGCTCTGGCTCTGCGTAACAACGACTTGCAAAGAAGGCAGACTCGTCACTGGGGGAATCGGCTCCTCCTTCAGGCGGTTCAGTACCGATTTGCTCGGTGGCATCCAGATCACGGGTGGATTGGTGACATCGTAAAGAGAGTAATTCGCCAATGTACGATTGTTGATCGCAACGGCGATAGCCCTGCCGTCTTTGCTGTATGGATAGATCCGGATCGGCGAACCATTTGGCGGCGCAGAGATTGACACTCCGTCACCGAACGCCGGGCTAATGCGTGGTTGCCCGAAGTAAATGGGGACTTCGGCTTCACCGCCCGCTGGTTTTGCAGAAAGTGCACTCCAGGCAACTCCGACCGCCACGCCAATCGCCGTGCCGATCGCGATTGGCACATCAACCGCAGCGGCAGCACCTTCCTCGACAAGGTCACCAGCCGCGTCTACCACATCTCCGAGACAACCCGCCCATGTCCACGGCTCTGGCGTGCAAGCATACTGACCACTCGGGTCCACCTCGTTGACCGGGTCGTCGCCGGCGTAGACGTACGGCTGGGCCGTCTCGGCCAGGTCCGGGTCGACACTTGTGAACTCGCCTGTCCCCGGGTCATACCACCGCGCCCGCATGTCCGATAGCCCGGTGGTGGCGTCGGTGTACTGCCCGGCGTACCCGAACGCCGAGGTGGGAGTGCCGAAGGCGAGCGTGCCGAAGGCGTCGTAGCCCCAAAAGCCCCTCTCCTGCCCAGCCGCGTCGGTGGTGAGCCAGGTGGAGCCCGTCGGGTCGTAGGTCATATAGGTCGGCGTCGAGGTGGCCAGGGCGACCTGTTCGACCGGGGTGGCGCTCGGCCCGTAGATGTAGTCATAAGTGCCGTCAGAGAGCAAGAGCGGCAGTGAGTTGTTGGTGGCCCAGGTGAGCTGGGCGGTCGTCGTCGAGGGCTGGTAGACGAGGGCGTAACCGGAGCCGTCCCCGGCCACGCACGAGCTGCTGCCAACGCAGGACACGGAGCTAAGCGAATGACCAGCGTCGACCGATGCGGACGCCGACCAGGCCGAGCCGTTGTAGCTGAGGGCGTGGCCCTGGTCGTCGACGGCCACACACGAGGTGGCGCTCGGGCACGAGACCGAGGTGAGGGCGTTGGTGCCGTCGATGTCGGTGGGCGCCGACCAGGCCGAGCCGTTGTAGCTGAGGGCGTAACCGGAGCCGTCCGCCGCCACGCACGAGGTGGTGCTGGCGCAGGACACGGAACTGAGCGAGTGCCCGGGGTCGACCGAGGTGGCGGTGGACCAGGTGGTGCCGTTGTAGGTGAGGGCGTTGCCTTGGTCGTCGACGGCCACACACGAGGAGGCGCTCGGGCACGACACCGAGGTCAAGGCGTTGGCGCCGTCGATGTCGGTGGGCGCCGACCACGTCGAGCCGTTGTAGCTGAGGGCGTAGCCGGAGCCGTCCACGGCCACACACGAGGTGGTGCTGGGGCAGGACACGGAACTGAGCGAGTGCCCGGGGTCGACCGAGGTGGGCACCGACCAGGTGCTGGCGTTCGACGTGAGCGCACCGCCCTGGTCGTCGACGGCCACACACGAGGTAGTGGTCGGGCACGACACCGAGGTGAGGGCGTTGGTGCCGTCGATGTCGGTGGGCGCCGACCAGGTCGAGCCGTTGTAGCTGAGGGCGTACCCGGAGCCGTCTACGGCGGCGCACGACTGCGCGTCTCCGCCCCCGCTGGCCGTAGCCGCGATGAGCACGCCCAGGGTGTCCTCGTAGGAGTAGTCGTTGCTGGTCGTCCCGGCCGGTGCCACCGTGCCCGAGACATCGGTGTCGTAAGCCAGCATGTCGTTGAGCGTCAACCCGCTCTGGGCGTAGGTGAAGCCCGAGGTGCCCCCGCCCGACAGCGTGCTGTCGTTGTTGGCCACCGCCACCCCGTAGTAGAGCTCCCCCGAGCCCGTGGCGGTGAGCGAAGGGTAGGCCCACGGGCTGCTGGCTTGGGTGCCCGAGCCGGAGGTGTCGAGCGCCCAGTCGGCCCCGCTCCCGGCGCTGAACTCCTGGGCCATCAGGTCGTCGGCGTAGGCGTAGCCGCTGAGGGCCACGGTTATGGTGGCCGCCCCCGTGGCGGTGACCACGCCCGTCCATACCTCCTCGTCGACGTCCTCGTAGGTGCTGTCGGTGAACCGCTTGGCCAGGCTCCAGTCGCTCACCCCGCCGCCCGAGACCGAGGTGATGGTGGGTGGGGTCGAGTTCACCGTGGTGGCGGTCAGGACCATCAGGTCCCCGACGGCTTGAGGCGAGACCGACAGCGTCGTCCCCGTCCCCGTGGCCAGGCTGCCGACGGCGGAGATGGACGACGCCGTGGCGGTGGAGCACGACAGGCTCTCGACCGAGCGGCTGGAGTCGACCGACGAAGGTGGCCCCCAGGCCAGGGCCGTCGTCTGGGCCTCGGCTTCCAGCCCGTCGCCGTTGTAGAGGTAGCTGGCGTTCGCAGTGGGCGTAACCGCGCTCGTCATCTGGCCGGGCTGGTCGTAGCCGTAGGTCGTCTCCTGGCCGCCGGCAGACTCCCCGACCCGGTCGCCCAGGCTGTCGTAGGTGTAGCTGGCACCTCCGCCGCCGCTGGCCGTAGCGGCGATGAGCACGCCCACGGCGTCCTCGTAGGAGTCGTCGTTGCTGGTCGTCCCAGAAGGTTGCACCGTGCCCGAGACGTCGGTGTCATAGGCCAGCATGTCGTGCAGCGTCTGGCCGCTCTGGGCGTAGGTGAAGCCCGGGGTGCCCCCGCCCGACAGCGTGCTGTCGTTGTTGGCCACCGCCACCCCGTAGTACAGCTCTTCTGAGCCGGTGGCGCTGAGCGAAGGGTAGTCCCAGGGGGTGCCGAGGCTGGTGCCCGAGCCGGAGGTGTCGAGCGCCCAGTCCGCCCCGCTGCCGGCGCTGAACTCCTGGGCCATCAGGTCGTCGGCGTCGGCATAGCCGCTGAGGGCCACGGTTATGGTGGCCGCCCCGGTGGTGGTGACCACGCCGGTCCATATCTCTTCGTCGACGCCGGCGTCGGTGCTGTCCGTATAGCGCTTGGCCAGCGACCAGTCGCTCACCCCGCCGCCCGCCACGGAGGTGATGATGGGCGGGGTCGAGTTAACGGTGGTGGCGGTCAGGACCATCAGGTCCCCCACGGCTTGGGGCGAGACCGACAGCGTCGTCCCCGTCCCTGTAGCCAGGCTGCCGACCGGGGAGATGGCGGCGGGGCCGCTTGAACCCCCGGCCTGGGACGTCAGTTCGCCGGCGGGGTCGAAGCCCTGTGTGTAGGTGGCGAGCGAGCCAGGGCTGGTGTGCTCCGAGACCGTGGTCGGGTCCCCGGCCGCGTCGTAGGCGAAGTTGTCCGCTGCTGAGCCTTGCGGGGCCGAGCCCTGGTAGACGACCCGGCCGGCGGGGTCGTAGCTGTAATCGGCCTGGTAGGCCGAGCCCAGCCCCGAGCACGAGCCCGAGTAGTTGGCGCTGTAGCCCGTGAGCTGGCCGTCGGGGTTGGTCGAGCCGCCGGTGCCCGAGAACTCCTGGGCCAGGGTCTCGTTGCTGTCTGAACAGCTCTGGGCCAGGGTGGAGGCGGCCCCCGCGGGCTGGTCAGCGGCGTCGTAGGCAAACGCGGTGGAGCTGGTCCCCGCGGGGTCAGCCGAGCTCACGTTGTTGTCCTGGGCGGTCAGGTTGCCGTCGCCGTCGTGGGCGAAGCTGACCTCGTTCCCGTCCCAGTCCGTCTCTGAGGCCATGGCCCCGGTGGCGTCGTAGCGGTAGTCGACCTCGGGGTCCGAGGACCCGGAGTAGGCGGGGTAGGTCACCGAGGCGAGCACGCCGCTCGAGTAGTAGCCGTAGGAGGTGGTCTTATTGGCCAGGCCCGTGCCCGACGTGGCCACCAAAGCTTCCGAGGTGAGGTCCCCGTTGGCGTCGTAGGCGTACGTGGTCGTCCCGGTGGCGTCGGTCATGGTCTCCCGGGTGCCGTCGGAGTTGTACGTGTAGCTCACGTCGGCCGGGGAGGCATAGCCGCTGGCGGTGCCCCCATAGCCGACCGAGGTGAGGTCGCCCATGGCGTCGTAGCCATCGGTAGTCACCCCGGCCGGCGTCGTGGTCGTGTCGGCCTCGTCACCCGGGTAGTACGTGTAGGTGCTGACCTCACCGGAGGGATCGGCGCTGGTGGCCGGGGTGGTCGTCGAGTACAAGTCGTCCCCGCTGCCACCCCCCGCTGGTGCCCCGGCCGCGCACTGGCCGGTCCCGTCTTGGTAGTAGTAGCAGTTGGTGGTGGCGTAACCGTCGGGGTTGGTGGTGGTGAGCACCTGGCCGGCGGGCGAGTACGTGTAGGTGGTGGTGTCGCCCACCTGGTCGGTCGACGCCAACGTGTTGCCGTCGGCGTCGTAGATGGTGGTCACGTAACCGGGGTCAGAGCCCGGCGCCGGTGCGGTTGACGGCGAGCTGGCCGGGCACAGGTAGGGGTAGGTCCCGCCCGGGTTGGCCGCCAGCCACTTCGACACGTTGGCCGGGTCCGAGCTGCAGTAGCTGCGCCCGTCGGCGTCGTAGGCCGTCACCGTCGTGTCGACATCGGGGTTGGTCGTTTGGACCTGGTCGCCATCGGCGTCGTAGAAGGTGGTGGTGACGTCGTAGGCCTGGCCCGAGCCCGGCGTCGAGGAGTAGAGCGATGACGGGTTGGGCGGGCTCGCCACCCACCCTGGCTGCCAAGGTGGGCACTGGTAGCCGCCGGCCGCCACGGCGTTGGCCGAGGCGCTGCAGTAGACGTTGCCGTCGGGGTCGTAGGCCTGGTCGGTGGTGGCAGCCGAGGAGCCACCGGGGTCCACAGTCGTAGATGTCACTTGGTTGTCGGCGTTGTAGCTATAAGAGGTGACCACGTCGGGGTCGCTGGTGGCGTTGTTGGACTCGGTCGTGGTCTGGGTGACGTTGCCGGCCCCGTCGTAGCTGGTGAGGGTGATGCCCCCGAGCGGGTTGGTCACCTGCACCGCCTGGCCACTGGCGTTGTAAGTGGTGATAGTCGCTCCCAGGTAGGGGTCGTCGCTCAGCGTGGGCGGCGTCGACGGCGGTGACGACGGGCACGTCACCCCGACCGCCGCCTGGGCCGGGGCCACCGTACAGTCGGCGTTGCCGGCGGCGTCGTAGGTGGTGTAGGTGATGCCCCCGAGGGGGTTGGTGACCTGCACCGGCTGGCCGGCGGCATCAAAGGTGGTGATGGTGGCCCCCGGGTCGGGGTCGTCGCCCGGCGTGGGCGGGGTAGAGGGCGCGCTGGTGGGGCAGGTGACGCCGTGGGCCACCTCGGCCGGGGCCACGCTGCAATACAGGTCACCGGCAGCGTCGTAGGCGTAGAGCGTGGTAGCCGAGTAGCTGCCAAAGCTGACGACCTGGGATGTCACCTGGCCGGCGGCGTCGTAGCTGTACGCCGTGGTGGTGCCGTCGGGGCTGGTCGACGACGACACCAGCCCGGGGTGGCCAGCGGCGTCGTAGGCGTAAGTCGTGGTGTTGCCGTCGGCGTCGGTGGCAGAGGTCTGGTCCCCGGCCGAGTCGAACGTCTCGGTCACCGTCCCGGTGACGTGGACCGCCCCGTAGGCCGGGCAGCTGACCCCGGCCTGGTACCCGACTGGGCCCACGCTGCAGTACTGGAGGCCATCGGGCACCCCGGCCACGCCCGAGGTGTACGAGTAGGTGGTGGTATTGCCGAGGGGGTCGGTCTGGGCCGTCAATTGGCCCTCGGAGTCGTAGAAGCTGATGGTGGCGCCCAGGTAAGGGTCGGTAGCCCCCGGGGCCGGCGGCGAGGACGGGGGTGACGTCGGGCAGCTGACCCCGTCCAGGTACTCGGCCGGGGCCACCTGGCACCAGGCCTGGTTGGCCCCGTTGTAGGCGTACTCGGTGGTATTGCCCACGGCATCGGTCGAGAACACGACGTCCCCCGCCGACATCGGGTCCGAGCTTGGGTTAGCGAGGAGGTTGGATGACTGGTTGCCGTCGCCATCTTGGACCGTGGTAGGGACGAGCGAGGTGGGGTCGAGGTCGAAGTACTCGCTGGCCGCCGAAGAGGTCCCGTAGTTGGTGGTCTCGCCCACTAGCGCCCCGCTCGAGTACTGGTAGTCGACCTCCTGGGCCGGGAGGCCGCCAGAGGAACCAGCCGGCCAGGTCGAGACCACCGTCGAGCCACCCGAGACGCTCTGGTTGTCGCCGCTGTAGGACAAGGTCACGTCACCCGAGGGGGCGTCTTGCGCTGTTACCTGGCCCGAGCTGTTGTAGGTGTTGGTGACCGTCCCCCCGCCGGGCAACGTCTCAGAGACGATGTCGTGGTCCAGCGAAGCAGTGGGGTCCGAAGAGTCATAGCTGTACGTGGTGGTGGCGGCGCCGCCGGGGACGACCACCGAGTACAGGTCCTGCGAGCCTCCTCCGCTGGCCCCGTCGGCACAGGCCTGGCCGTAGTAGCAGTAGGTCACGGTGTTGCCAGCGCCGTCGCTGGCCGAGAGGAGACGGCCACTACTGTTGAGGGCCAGGGTCAAAGCACGACCCGAGGCCGAGCTCGTCCACACCGTGCAGCTGGCCGCGCCCGCTGGGCAGGCGCCCGCTCCAGCCGCTTCCGACGAAGAGGTGAGAGAGTCGCCGGCCTGGTCGGACTCGGAGACGAGCTGACCGGTAGCGGAAAAGTCAAAGGTCGTCTGAGTATCTGCGTCACGTACGAACGTCCAGGACCCGTCGGAGTTATCCTCCAATGTGGCCAACGTCCGGGGTTGGTCGGCACAGTAGTTGTTAGAAGCCAGGCACCATCCCGGCGAGGAGCCGGAGACGTAAGGCGAAAAGCTGACCTCGCTACCATTCTCTTGGTCGACTGTTACGTCACCCGTGGTGGCGTTGGCTGTCAAGGACATGCCCAGGTTGTAGGACCAACCGTAGCCGAGAGCCTCCGGAGCGGCGCCGGTCGAGGCCTGCTGCTGGGCCAAGCCCGAGTCATAGGTCCGGGTGAGCTCCAGTGGGACGCCGGCACCCGCCACCGAGATGTCTTGCGACGTCTCGACCAGGTCGCCCGTGCTGGTGTCGATACCGGCGGGCTTGTTCACTATGGCCCCTGTCGTGCACGCGCACTTGGACGAAGGGCTCCCGCCACCGAAGGCCTCTGGGGGTTGCACCGGGCCTCCGACCAGCGCGACATCCTCGACCGTGCTTTGGGGAAGTGCCCAGGTGATCGTCAACGAGCCGTTGCCGGCGTTGTAGCCCGGGTAGTCCTGCACCGAGGTGGCTGCCGCCTCGGCGTAGTCCGAGCCGCCGCCACCGGCTCCTCCGATAGACCCATCGTTCCAACAACTGCCGCCCCCGCCACCGCCATAGAGACCCCCTCCGCCCCCGCCGCCGTTGGGGGCGTAGTAATAGTTGCTGCCGCTACCACCCAAGCCAAGCGAACCGCCGCTACCGTCCAGGAAGCTGTAGGAAGCATTACCGGCGCTCCCTCCCGCGGTGCTGGTGCCGCCGCCGCCACCCGACCCTGAACAGGCACCGGCAGTCCCCGCTTGGGCGGCACTGAACGAACCGCCCGAGCCACCGGTGCCCTGGTCGGTATCGGCGCTTTGGCCTTGGCCACCGCCCCCGCCGGCCACCACTACGCGGTCCGCCAACGCTGTGCCACCAACACGCACGTCGGAGGCGTCGCCACCGCCATAGGCGCCGCTACCCCCGCTGCCGCCACCGTCGAAGCCTGTGGCCGAAGCCCCTGTAGGCTGGCCACCGACATCGACTACCACTGTTTGGCCGGCTGCCACAGGGACGGTGGCCACTACTCGGCTGCCCAGGCCACCGTAGGTGCCTCCACCTTGGGCGCCCCGGACGTCGACTTGGGCCGACGTTACCCCCGCCGGCACGGTCCACAGCTGCGGTGCCCCGGTATATGAGAAGGTCTGTGAGCCGCTACTTGGCGGTGGGGAGGAGGACGACGGAGGGTACGTGATCGTCACTGAGCCGTTGCCGGCGTTGTAGCCCGGGTAGTCCTGCACCGAGGTGGCTGCCGCCTCGGCGTAGTCCGAGCCGCCGCCACCGGCTCCTCCGATAGACCCATCGTTCCAACAACTGCCGCCCCCGCCACCGCCATAGAGACCCCCTCCGCCCCCGCCGCCGTTGGGGGCGTAGTAATAGTTGCTGCCGCTACCACCCAAGCCAAGCGAACCGCCGCTACCGTCCAGGAAGCTGTAGGAAGCATTACCGGCGCTCCCTCCCGCGGTGCTGGTGCCGCCGCCGCCACCCGACCCTGAACAGGCACCGGCAGTCCCCGCTTGGGCGGCACTGAACGAACCGCCCGAGCCACCGGTGCCCTGGTCGGTATCGGCGCTTTGGCCTTGGCCACCGCCCCCGCCGGCCACCACTACGCGGTCCGCCAACGCTGTGCCACCAACACGCACGTCGGAGGCGTCGCCACCGCCATAGGCGCCGCTACCCCCGCTGCCGCCACCGTCGAAGCCTGTGGCCGAAGCCCCTGTAGCCTGGCCACCGACATAAACCTCCATCGTTTCTCCCGGTGACACGTTGAGAACTGCCACTACCCGGCTGCCCAGGCCACCGTAGGTCCCGCCGCCCTGAGCCCCTCGGACGTCCACCTCGACTGAAGTTACGCTGGCGGGCACCGTCCAGGTCTGGACGGCGTCGGCATAAGAGAAGGTCGCCGTTGTGGGCGAACTAGCCAAGGCGGGAGCGTCGTCTGAAAGAACGATCGCAGCCGCCGAGATGGCGACGGTCGCCATTGCCGTTAGGCATAGGGAAACGAGCCCAGATGCCTACCTCGTCGAACAGGTCCCGACCTGGTTGCTGAATGACCAAAAAAGGACCCAACTATCACTGTCCCTCCGCCCGTCCTGGCCACCCCGCACGAGTGGCAGGCTGACATTAGCCTAGCTGAGTACCGTGGTCAACTGCCCGCGGTACGTGGTGGAAGCGCTTGAGCGCGAGACCTGTGGCGTCGGCGTGCCCAGTGGGCTATCAAGCGCCCGAGCGTGAAACATAGGCTCGGGGACGTGTCCCTGCGCTCAAGTTGTAGTCTGCAACGCGGAGACAGGAGCGTTGGGCTCTGCGGTCTTTAGCAGTAAGAGGCGCGACGCAATGAGATCGCGTCTGAAATAGGGGGGGGCCGATAACAACCGCCGTGCGTACCGGATAGTGGCGTCACAAGGTGGGTACATCATCCGTTGTCGCCGTATACAGTCCAGGAATGACGCTTTGAGGCTCGAGGGTGGCCACTTCCGCGCGCCCATGAGCCTAGAGATGACGCTCGGAAGTCTGGTGTGATCACCTGTCCAGGTGCACTGTCGTTCTCACTCGGGCACGCCGCGCCCACTATCGCCGGGAGTCAGGGCCAAAAAGAGAGGGCGGGGGGTTTCGGCTTGACGCCAATTATGCAAGATCAGCTGCGTCGGGTGAGCAAGCACGCTAACGCCGCGCAAAAAGCAGAGATTGCGGTTGACCGTTAAAAAGACCGTTCGCACTGCGCTCCGTGTCAATTACCAAGAAGCGACCGTGTATGTGGTCACCATGCGGGTGCGCTTGCAGATTCGCGGGAGCATCTGTTTCCAGACAGGCTTAATGAGCGCTGCCCGTGGGCGTGCCCTGGAGGCCAGAAATGTCCCTCGCTGGTCAACCGCCCGTTTCAGAGACTCCCGGCCTGAAGCCCCGCAACACGTCGGTTCAAGGTCGTCTGTATCCTATGTAATATGCAGGATGTCGCGGGTTGAGGAAGAAGCCAGCCGTGTATGAAGTCGATGATAATATCTCAAGGTACAAGTCTTGGCGCAGCAGAACAAACACTCATTGCTAAATGAGCCGTTATGCGCGCTTACGTGTGGGGGAATGCTCTCAAGCTGGGTATCAACAGAATAAGAACGGGATTTCCTCTATAACTGCGGCCGCCGTCGAACAATAGCCTCGTCCGGCTTGCCGCCTGCGATACTCCCAGTCCAATTGAAGTGGCGATCTACAATACCACTCGGGTCACAGTACCGAGCAACCGAGGTGACGTCCACGTAAGCGTCGCCAATGCTTGCGCGATTGTTCTCGGGGCTCTTGTCGTTCAGGTTATTGGGTGTCCAAGTTGCAATCATGCCACACTGAGACGGGCCTTTGAAGATGCCTTCGGGACACTTGGCACCTGGTCCCCCACTCTGCCCGTCGCTATTTGGCCGCTGGACAATGCCGTGCCCAGCTGGCCAGCGCTGGCGACATTCATGGGTGGTGCATTCACAGTCGCCGATTGATGCTGATGGAAATGAACGGACAAGGTTCCTCCGGGCTCCCTTCCGGGCTAGCCAAGTAATCTAGAACTCGTCACCACCGGGTGGGATCGCTTGCGGCCGAATTCACTTTCGGAAAAAGCGGGGTTTCATCGAGCATCGGCACGGGTCCTCGCTTGGTCTACTGGCAGTTGTACGGCCTTTTCAGTAAGCGCTCCGCCGGAACGACCACGACCGGCGTCCGTCAGCAGGCCACTGGCGGCGCCGCGTGTCGTGAATGGTGTCGCGGGACGTTGGCCTTGCTCTCATTGCTCTCGCCGGCCAGGACCTTTAGTTCCACGCGGGCGCAGCGCGTGCCACCCCTTTCAGCACGAGGAGAGGGACGGCAAGGGCCACCGTGGTCACCGGTGGCGTGTACACCCCACTTGGCAGTGAACGTGGCGGCGACGGTGGACGGCCCGATCAGTGTGGCTGGGCTCCCGGCCACCGTGACTGGCCATGTCCAAAGGCTGACGTGGTTGCAAGACCAAGGGAATCTCGCCAAAGTTAGCCTCGACAGGGACCAGTTCCTACGGGGGCTGGCCTGGCGCGCCACTTCCGCGCTGCGGGTCTGGACGTTCTCGAGTGGACCGGCTAACCACAAGTCCTGTTGGCGCACAGGCAAGTCTGACCCTGCTGACGCCACTGAGGTTGTCCGGGCGGCGCTGGCGCAGCGCGGTCAGGGCGCCGGGAAGAGCAAAGACGGCAACGTGGAGGCGCACAGCCCAGGGAACGCGGAGTGCCGCTGCGCGTCGAAGACGCCGCAGGTCGCCATTGATTTATCGAAAGGTTCGCATACTGACCCGGTTTGTCGCGGCGCCGTTGGCACCACTTCGCCCGTCGTAAGCCCTTAGTGCGTATTCCAGCCAGACACCTGTTCCGATAGAAAGCGGACGGGGTTCCGGCTGAAAGTGGACAAGCCAGAGGGACAGGCGGTGTCGATGGTCCGTGTTCGGTTGTGAAATGGCCCAGCGGCGAGCGGGCCACTTTACAGGCTAGGACATGCCCCGGTCAGCCCTCGGGCCCACCACCTTTGGCCAGCCCTCGAGCCGTCCGCCCGTTCGTTGGGGCGCTCTGGCCTCGGGGACGCCGGCCTTGCGGCGCCGCCAGGCGGCCTTGCGGCGGGCAGGGTCACAAAAACGACGCTTGGAGCCGGCTGGCGGGTTGAAGAAGGAGCCGTCGACCACAGTCACGACCGTCCTGCCACGGCAAGCGCACACGAAAACTGGTGCGAGCGGGCTCATCGTTGGGGGCCTGTCCGGCCGGCCAGCGCGAAGCGTTACAACATTGTCGGCCTCCTCGCTATCTGGCTGGCGTTTGCGTATCGACGCGCCCTTGAGCGTGATGCGCGGTGGGCCGCTTGGCAGACGCGCTCCGAAACGGCATCGGCCAACGTAGGGTCGGCCATGGAGTGGTGCCACTTGTCGACCGGCAGCTGGCTGGCCACGACCGTCAAGCGCAGCCCGGAGCGGTCCTCCACCACCTCCAACAGGTCGCGGCAGGTCTCGACCGCGGCCGGGCTGAGCAAGAAGTCGTCGATTTACTCCGAGATCGAGGCTGTCTCACAAAGCTCTGTAGCCTGTCAAGGCGAAAACACGCGGGTTTTGAGAATACGGCCATATTTCGTGGCCCCAGTTTGGGGCTTAGGCCTCTTGGAGGCCATTTCCCGTCCCGCTCCTTGCGTTTTAGGGAGCTCGGCCGGCCAGCTGGGGCCGGCGGCCGTGGTGGTAGAGCTTCAATAGGTTGTGGGCCGTGTTCATGAGCTGCCACTCGGCTTGCACGGCGACCAGGCCTCGGCGGGCGAAGCGCCGGAAGCCTCGCAGGTGCTTGTGCTGGCCGAACACGGGCTCGACCATGACCGCCCGCTTGGCATAGGTGGCCGAGCCCGCCTCGGTGCAGAGACGGTGCTCCATGGCCTCGGCGGCGCTGGCCCCCTCGGGCGGCGGCCCCGTCCGGTAACCATTTTCCTTGGCTTTTTGGCGCAGCTTCCAGGACTTGGTGGTGGCGATCAGGCGGTCCGGGCCGGCGACCGTGGCGTTGCGCTCGCTCCAGTAGCCGGCGTCAAAAAGCACGGTGCCCACCTCGGTGCGGGCGCCGGTGGCGGCCAGGTTGGCCGCTACCGCCGCCAGCATGGGCACCAGCTGGCCCACGTCGGCGGCGTCGGCGCTGACCAGGGCGGCTAGGACCACCCCCGATTCGTCCACCGCCACTTGGGCGTTGTAGCCCTGCACGTAGCCACCGCCGGTCTTCATCACCGCGCTGTCGGGGTCGGTGGTGTTCGCTTTGGGCTCGCCGCCGTCTCTGGGCCGCTGCCTCTCGGCCGCTCGTTTGCGCTCGGCCGCCTTCGCCTTGGCCAGTCGTTCGTGGGCCTCCCGCAGGTAGCCGGGCACGGCTGTCCCCGACGGGCCGGCCCCGGACATGGCCGCTCTTTCCTTCGCCTCGGCCACCGCCTTTTCGGCCCGGCCCACTTCCCGGCCCCGGGGGGGACGGCCCATAGGGGCTCGGCCGGCGGCGGCCGCGGCCCGTTCGGCCTGGCTGGTGCGGGCCTCGGCCTCAGCCGCTTTGCCCGCCTGGGCCATTTTGGCCGCCCGCAGCCGGCGCCCGGCCTCGGCCAGGCGGGCGGCCCGGCTCGTGCGGTCGGAGAGCTCGGCCGGCAGCTCGTCGCCGTTGGCGTCGCCGTACAGGCTGTCCTCCCGGGCGTCTTCGGCCCCCGCCTCCCCGAACATCCCCGCCACCAGCCGGCCCAGCTTGGCCATGTCGACGTTGGCCCCCATGGAGGCGTCCGCCGCCACTTTGGTGCCGTCGATGGCCACCAGCCGCACCTTGGTGAGCCCGGCGCTCGCACAAAGGGCCAGGGCCTGGGCGAAAATGGCCATGGCCACGGCGTCGTAGGCCTGGCGGAAGCGGGCGATGGTGCAGTGGTCGAGGGCCGTGTTGGCGGCCAGCACCCGGTAGGCGACGTCGGTGCGGCACAGCCGCTCGATCTTGCGGCTGGAGCGTTCCCCGGTGCAATAAGCATAAAACAGCACGGCCAGGAGCACGTCGGGGTCGTAGGCCGGCCGCCCCGGCCCGGCGTGGGCCGGGGCGGCGTGCAAGGCGGAAGGGTCCGTGCCGGCCAGCACGTCCAACAAGAACAGCGCCAGGTGGCCCTCGGGGAGCCACTCCCCCATGTCCACCGGTAGCAAGAAAAGCTGCCCCCGGTCGGCCATCACGTAGTTGAAAACCATGGTAAATACTAGCAAATTTGCCTATCGAGAGGCAATTAACACCCGACTGGCTGCTGGCCGCCACACCCCTGCCCGGCGTCGGCACCCAGCGCTCCGCGCCACCCCTTTCGGCCCCAACGCCCCCTCAGGGGGGCGGCGGGAGCGGGGGTGCCGGGCGGCACCGGTGTGAATTCTGCAACAGTCTCCTTACTTGGGGCATTCCTGCCCGGTTGCCACGTACTGTTACCTCTCCGCCGTCCCCGAGCTATTGGCCATCGCCGTCGCCCGCCGCGACAGCCACTACCGAAAGGCCCGTCGATGACCGCCGTCGCCCCTACACTGCAGGCGTGGTTCACCGAGCGCCTAGCCACCCAGAAACGGGCCAGCGGGCACACCATCGGCTCGTATCGCGACACCTTCCGGCTGCTGCTGCGCTTCGCGCAAGACCGCACCGGGAAAGCGCCTTCGGCCCTGGATTTCGACGACCTGGGCGTCGACCTCGTCTCCGCCTTCCTCGACCACCTCGAACGCCAGCGCAACAACAGCGTCAGGACCCGCAACGCCCGGCTCGCTGCTATCCATTCGATGTACCGCTTCGCCGCCCTGTCCCACCCCGAGCACTCTGCCCTCATACAGCGGGTGCTGGCGATCCCCACCAAAGCCTTTGAGCGCAACGACGTCGCTTTTTTGGAAGACCACGAGATCGATGCCCTGCTTGCCGCCCCCGACCGGGCCACCTGGACGGGCCGGCGCGACCACGCCCTCTTGCTCACTGCCGTCCAAACCGGGCTCAGGGTCTCAGAGCTGACAGGGCTGCGCTGCAAGGACGTCGAGCTGGGCAAAGGCGCCCACGTCCAGTGCGTGGGAAGGGACGCAAGCAACGCAGCACGCTGCTCAGCCCTCAAAGCGTGAGAGTGCTGCGCGTCTGGCTCAAAGAACGCCGAGGCCAGCCGGACGACCCGCTCTTCCCGGCCAGCCGCGGCAAACCCCTGAGCCCTGACGCCGTCGCCTGGCTGGTTGCAAAACACGCCGCTAGCGCCAAGGTCTCCTGTCCCTCCATCGCCAACAAGGTCGTGACACCTCACGTCCTGAGGCACTCGACCGCGATGAGCCTCCTGCGAACAGGTACCGATGCGATCGTTGTCGCCCTCTGGCTTGGCCATTTTTCTGGAGTGCCCAGGCTGTCACCATCTGTCTCTTTTCGAACCTATGTTCGAGGTTTCGGTCACAACTTCTGGATACTGTGCGCCACGTGCCTGACTGTGCGGGACAGTGTCGTTAGAGAGTGCCGTGCGGGCGCTACGTGTCGCACTCACCGACACGCTGGAGTACTGGACGGTGGTCGACGAGGGTTGGCGGCCGGTCCCCGTCGCTGATGGGTTCTTGCGCCACCTGCGCTTAGCGGCCCGACCGGGCCGAGGGCACAACTCGGGTTTATGCCGGGGACCTGGCCTGCTATTTGGCGTGGTGCGAAGGGCACGGGCGGGACCTGGTGGCGGGGCGAAGGACCTCTCGTTGTTCGTGGCGATGCTGAAGACAGCACCCGTCGAGCGTGCTGCCGCGGCACGAGGCCGGGCCCGTAGCGCCCGCCGGGTCAACCACCTGTTGGCGGCGGTGCGCGAGCTCTACAAGCACGCCGTGGCCGACGGCACCTTGGACGCTTCAGTGCTGGCGTTGCTCTATGAGGTGGGCGACGACCGCCACCTGCCGGCCGAGCTCCGCCCAGAGGGCTCAGGCCTTCGTTACCGGGCACGGCCTCGCCACGTCCAGCGTGCCCGCCGTGGGAGCCGGACAGCCCCCGTGCGGCGCCACGAGATCGAAGCGTTGCTGGGGGCCTGCCGTTCGTGGCGGGACCGCTTCCTGCTTGTGTTGTTGTGGTTCTGCGGCCTCCGTGTCGGCGAAGCGCTCGGGTTCCGGCGCTCCGACCTCCACTTCGTCGCCTCGGCGGCCTCCCTCGGCTGCACCGTGAGCGGCCCACACTTGCACGTCGTCGGCCGCGATAATGCCAACGGCGCCCCGGGTGAAGTCTGGCGAGCGGGCGGTGCCGGTCACGCCCGACGTGCTCGCCTGCTACGACCGCTACCTCACCGAGCGCGCCGTCTGCCGGGCTGCGGAGGCTTGCGATTTCGTGCTGGTCAACTGCGCCCACGCACCGTTCGGCCGACCGATGACGACCGACGCAGTGCGCAAGTGGCTGGTGCAGTGCTCCCGGCGTGCCGGGCTCTCCCGGGCGGTTACCCATCACATGTTCCGGCACGCCACGGGCACCGAGCTTTTGGCCCGAGGCGTCTCGATCGACGTCGTAAAGGAGCTGCTCGGCCATTCCTCTATCCGTTCGACCGAGCTGTACTTGCACCCCGACCTCGACGCGCAGCGGGCTGCCGTGGAACGGCTCGGGCCTATCGACTTCACCAGGGGGGCCGGGTGAGCGTGCTTGCGGCGGCGGACAGCGCCCGTCCCCGGGACGCCGACCCGCTCGTCGAGACGCTTGACACTGCCGTGCTCATGGCGGCGGGCTGGGACCCGCTGACGGTGACCTTCTCCCCTGACAGCCACCATCGCCTGTTGGGTTACCAGTCGTGCCGAGTCGATGGTTGCGGGCTCGAGGCCTGGAGCCCGAGCGGACTGTGCGGCGGCTGCCTTGCCCGCTTCAAAAAACAAGGAGCAGCCACCGATATCGAGGTCTTCTCGGCGAAGGGGCCCGGCCGCACCAACCGCTCCCGGGACCGGTGCTGCGTGGTGTGCTACGTCCCAGGCTTCAAGCGCCCGGTGGCCACGAACGAGCTGTGCGCGAGCTGTGACGGGCTGCGCCGCCGTCGGGGCCAGAGCGTGGCTGGCTTTGTCGAGGGCGACGAGCACTACCCACCTGCCGCCCCCCGAAAAAGCCTCGGGACGTGCAGCGTCACCTCCTGCCGGCGCCTGGCCGCCCACCCGGCGACCGGCCTGTGCGGGGCCCACGAGAGCAACTGGCGCTCTGCCGGCCGCCCGGAGCTGGCCGGTTTCCGACAGCGCAGCTCACCGTGCCTGCATGACCGCAGCGGCCGGGTCGTGCTCGCCGGCCTGGACGGGCAAGTGGTCCTCGAGGTCCTCTACGGGGTCCAGGCCGCGCTTGCCGAGGGACGCCAGGTCATGCCCACCACACTGCGCTCTGCCGTCTCGCACCTGCGTCGCTCGGGCGCGGCGGGCGTCGCTGAGGGCGCTCGCTCGGCGCCGGCCCGTACACCGGTCAGGTGGTTCCTCTCCTTCGCGGCCGACCGCGCTGCGCTGGCGCGCGCCAATGTAAGTACTGGGTACGAAAAAGACCTTTGGGACTTGAGGCTTTTCGGGTCTACAGGGGAAGCTCTCGTTCACTGGCGGCGGGACGAGCCCCCGATACCCCGGCCTGCCTGGGAACCGCCCCATCGCCCAGGCTTGGCTTCGCGAAGCGGCAAAAGCCTGGGCAGCCGAAGCCCTCTGCCGCATGAAGCCAGGGCCGGTGCGGGCAATGATCGGCGCCGTCGGGCTGTTCTCTGAGCAGCTCGCCCGGCGGGCCTGACAAAGGAGCCGACCCAGCCGTTATCAGCCACCTGGACATCGAGGCGTTCCTTGCCCGTATCGGCCAGCTAGTGTAGCGTCGCGCAAATAGCTTGCTAGTGTAGGCTATGATGCCTCATGAGCCATGCGGCTGCTGCACTGCAGATGACAGAGGGCCAGAGGGCGACCCTGGGGGCGATCGCCAAGTCCACTATGGCCGCCCACGGCGAGGTCCTCAGGGCTCGGGCGTTATTGATGGCGGCCGACGGCGCGGCAAACTCACAGATCGCTCGGGACGTGGGGGTCTCCTTGCCCACCGTACGCGACTGGCGCTCGCGCTTCGTGTCCGAAGGCTTGGGCAAGTTCGGGGAGGTACGTAAGGGCCGGGGGCGAAAACCCACCATCCCCCAGGAAAAGGTGGACGAGATGGTGCGGCTCACCCAGGGTTCCAAGCCGAAGGGCCAGACCCAGTGGAGCTGTCGGACTATGGCCAAGCAAGTGGGCGTGTCGCCCGCAACCGTGCAACGGGTGTGGTCGGCTAGAGGGCTCAAGCCCCACCGGGTGGAGACGTTCAAGCTCCCGGCCGACAAACATTTCGACCAGAAGCTGGTCGATGTGGTGGGCCTTTACCTGAACCCCCCGGACAAGGCGGTCGTGCTCTGCCTGGACGAAAAGAGCCAGATCCAGGCCCTCGACCGCACCCAGCCGTCGCTGCCGATGAAGAAGGGGCGGGCGGGGACTATGACCCATGACTACAAGCGGCACGGCACCACGACCCTGTTCGCCGCCCTGGACGTGCTCACGGGCAAAGTGACCGGCCAGTGCCTGCCCCAGCACACCAACCACGAGCTGCTGCACTTCCTGAAAAGCTCGACCGGGAAGTGCCCAAGGGCCTGGCGGTGCACGTCATCACCGACAACTACGCGACCAGAGGGCACGACAACGTCCAGGGCTGGTTGGCCAAGCACCCTCGCTGGCACTTGCACTTCACGCCCACTTCGAGCTCTTGGCTCAACCTCGTCGAACGGTGGTTCCGGGAGCTCACTCAAAAAGCCATACGCCGTGGTGTGTTCCGCTCTGTCCCCGACCTCGTGGCAGCGATCTATGCGTACTTGGACGCCTACAACGAAGACCCCAAGCCCTTCGTGTGGACCGCCACCGCCGAGCAGATCCTGGAGAAGGTCCGACGGGGCCGCGTTGCCCTGGAAGGACTAGCAGGTTAAAAGTGAGACGTTACACTAGAAAGAACTGGCCAGGCTTCAAGAGCGCGACGCGAGACAACGGTCCACCTGGTTGCGAGGTTCTTGCGGGACTGCCGGGAGATGGGGCTTGGCGAGCCGGGCCGGCCCCTCGCCCGGCGACCGGGCGACGTCGCTGTCCGGCAGGGCGAGCGTCCCCGCCGTCCCCGGCCCGACGACGCCGTGGGCCGTGCCCTGCCCGAATTCGTGATGGCCCAGCTGCTCTCTCCTGGCAACCTGGCCCTGCTCGACTCCCTGGCCGGCGCCACTGTCCGCGCTGCGGTCGAGCTTGGGGCCGGCGTCGGGCGGCGCACTGCCGAACTGTGCGCCCTGCACTTTGACTGCGTCGACTACGACGAGCACACCGGCCACGACGGCGCGCGCCGGTCAAGCCCCGTGCTCGTGCACGACATGCCCAAGGTCAACAAGACCGGGTGCCGGCTCCCGGTCCACGACCGTGAGGCGCGGATCATCGTTGCCCAGCAACACCGTGTGCGAGCCGCCTTCCCCGGCACACCCCCCGAGCGCCTGGTGCTGTTCCCGCGCCCGTTGAAAAACCCCGACGGCACAGAGCCGATCGGCACCTCGCATCTCCAACGCGAGATCCGCGCCTGGGTCGGGACGCTCGAACGCTTGGACAGCCCTGAGCGCGACCCGGCTGGCAACCCGCTCCCCTTCCCGAGAGAGCGCGTCTCCCCTTACGCCTTCCGCCACAGCTTCGCGCAGCGCCACGCGGACGCCGGCACGCCAGTCGATGTGCTGCGCGAGCTCCTTGGCCACGACACCGTCCGGACGACCCTCGGGTATTACCGGGTCACCGCGACGCGCAAGCGCGCTGCCCAAGACGCTCTCGGCTCGCTCCAGCTCGACGCCACCGGGCGCCGGGCCCGGCCCGGGGTCGCAGCGCTCCCTGCCTCTGAGGCGCTGCGCGACCAGGTGGCTGTCCCCTTGGGGGTCTGCACCGAGCCGACCAACGTCGCCGCCGAGGGGCGTTCCTGCCCGTTCCGGCACCGCTGCCTCGGCTGCACGTACTTCCGCACGGACCCCTCCTACCAGCCGGAGCTGCGCGCCTATCTGAGCGAGCTGCTGGCCGACCGGGAGCGGCTCGCCGCCGCGTCAGAGCTTGCCGAGTGGGCGCGGTCCGACGCCGCCCCCTCTGACGCAGAGGTCGAGGCGTTACGGCCCCTCCTCGCCGCCAACGACGAGGTCCTCGCCGCTCTCGATGCCGATGAGCGCGCACGCGTCGAGGAAGCGGTCTCGACCGTGCGCCGCGCCCGGGCGTCACTTGAGACGACGTTCCCCGTTCAGTTCCGCGGCCTTGCCCGCCAGCCGCGCCCCGAGCTGTTCCCGACGATCGCCCGCCAGGCCAGCTATGGCTGAAAGGGCGGAGCACCTCGCCCAGCTCCGCCGGGCTGACTCCAAGTTGAAGGCGAGCCGGTTGCTGGCACAGCTTGAGGCCATGGTCTTGGCTGGGAAGGCACCGGTCGTGTCGGTCCTCGCCCGGCGGGCAGGGGTGAGCCGGCGCTTTGTCTACGACCATCCCGAGCTGCGTGCCGAGATTGCCTGTCGGACTCTACAGCTCGCAGACCTCCACGCCGGTGCCGTCGTCGCGAGCGCCCGCACCACGGCGGCATCGCTGCGAGCAGATCTCGAGAACTTGAAAGCGAAGAACCACCGGCTGGAAACGGACCTGGCGAGCTTACGCCGGCGTCTAAGCGATCTCATGGGACAAGAGGTGCTGGGTGAGGTCGGGCAGGTCGCCAACCCCAGCACGAACACTCGCGTCGCCGAGCTCGAGCAGGCGGTCTTTGACGCGGAAGAAATGCTCACCCGGCGCAATGAAGAACTCGAAGCGGCCCGTCAAATCAACCGTGAGCTCATGGCCAGGCTCAACCGGGGGAGCTGATTCACCCGTGGTGGACACCTGTGCGAGACACAAACAACGAGATAATGGGCCATAAAACACACCGCGGACTCCAGAAAAGGCCACGAGTCCGTTGAGACCACCAATATCTACGTTCACGCCGACATGACCATCAAAGAACGAGCCCTCGCTCGCACCACCCCGCCTGGCACCATCCCAGGCCGCTACAAGCCCCCCGACCGCCTCCTCGCCTTCCTCGAAGGCCTCTGAATTATGCCGAACGCACCAGCAAGAAGTCCTTGCCCCACAAGTCTTTCTCACCCGACATCGGCATAATCCGGTCCTCGGCATAAGCGGACGACTTCGTGGTCCTGGTCAGCGGCACCAGCGAGCACACCGAAGCGCTGCGCGACGAGGTCGCAGCCATTATCGCCCCGATGGGCTTACGCCTATCGGAGGAGAAACTCTTGTTACGCATATTGACCAGGGCTTTGACTTCTTAGTGCTGACGATCAGCTAATTCCCCAGGGGGTCGATCACGTAATTCCGCACCCGGTCCGGTTGTGATTGTGACCTCGGCCGGCTGGCTGTGTCAAGAAGGGGCACCTCAAAAGCTGCGGCCTTTGCGCGGTGTGGCCTGAGGTGAGACTCGCTGGGACGGCGCGCCGCGCGGAGCCCCTGGTGGGCGTCAGCACGGCGCGACGCCATGGTTGGAGACGGCGTGTTCCCGTCTCGCGAGCGCAGCGGTCCCATGCGCGTGCTGTTGGCCGCCAGCCGCTCACGGACGAGCGGCCCAGGGGACCACGTGGAGGCCATATGACGTCCCACCGGCGGAGCCACAATTGCTGGCCCGTCGCGCCCCTGCCTCAGCCACCTCCTTCGGTGCCGTCGCGCTCGGTCTCGCTAGCCCCGCCGTGGAGGGCGGGGCCGTTTGTCAATTGCGACGCGTGGCGATGGCGGCGTCGTCCCTCTCGCGGTGGGGGGAAGCCCGGCACGTAGAGAGGGACGAAACCCTGCGGCGCCCTCTAGCTCTGGCGGTTGGGCCGCCGGGTGGGCCGGTAGCTTTTGCCTTCGAGCAGGAGGTGGTGGCTCGAGTTGATGACCCGGTCTAGGACGGACTCGCCCACCACCGGGTTGGGGAACAGCGGGTACCAGTCAGCCGGGGACCGGTTGGACGTGAGCAGCATGGCCCGGCCCGCCTGGCCGACCCTTTCGCAGACGAGCTCATAAAAATCGTCTGCCTGGGCAAGGGAAATTCCCTCATCCCGAAGTCGTCGACCACAAGCACGGCCGGCTTGGCCAGCCGTTTGAGCCGGGCGGTGAAGCTGCGGTCGGCGTGGCCGCCGCCTAGCTCGGCGAGCAAGCGGCTGCAGGTGACGAACAGGGCGTCATAGCCCCTCCGGCACGCCTGGTGGGCCAAGCTCACTGCGAGGTGGCTCTTGCCCACCCCGACCGGGCCGTAAATTATGAGCCCTTCGCCGGCGGCGACGAACCCCAGCCGGGCCAGGTCCCTTATCTGGGCCGCAGGCAATTTCGGGTTGAAGGAGAAGTCGAAGTTCTCCAGGGTGGCCGCCGAGGGCAGCCGGGCCGCCCGCAGGCGCCGCGAGACGGCGGTAGCGTCCCGGCCGGCCAGCTCGTCCTCGCACAGGACTTGGAGGAACTCGACATGGCCGAGCGTGCCCGCGCGGGCCTCGGCCAGGCGAGCGTCCAGTGTCTCCAGCATCCCAGTCAGGCGCAAGTTGCGCAGCACCGGGGCTAGTTGGGCGGCGGGCGGGACGGTCATCGCCCCTCCTCCCCGAACTCGCCCGGGCCCCGGAGCCAGGCCGGGGCGTCGGTGCCCGGAAGCCGCCCTTGCACCGGGGCGCGCTCGGTCCCGGTGGCGAGCACCCCTTTCACCGTCTTATAAGCCGGGTCACCGGCCTCGATGGCCCGCTGGCAGGCCGCCTCCAAGCGGTCGTCGCCGTAGCGCTGGCCGAGGCGCAGCACCCCCTGGGCTTGGCGGAGGCGGAAAAGGGCGTTCAGCGACAACAGTTCTTCGACCACGGCGGAGCACGCCGGGCCGACCATGGCGGCTTGTGCTTGGCACCAGGCCGGGTTGCGCATGAAGAAGCCGACCCGTTCCTCGGGCAGGTCAGCCCAGTCCGTGCGCCGTCCATGAGCCTGGTAAGGGTGGGTCTTCACCAGTTCGCCGTCCAAGTAGAACTGCACCGTGGCCGCCGTCGCCCGGGCGTCGAGGTAGTGGCCGATAAGGCGGTAAGGCACCGAGTAGAGCGTCCTGGCCACCAATGCGTGCGCGTCGGGGGCCACTTTGGGCCGGCTCCATCTGGCAAGCTCGAAAGGCACCACCGGCAAGGGGAGGAGGGCGCCGGCCTCTTCGGCAAAGGCCTCGAGGGGAGTCCGCCCCTCTAGTGCCCGAGGCGTCCTCCGCCCTGCCACCTCGCTCGACCAGCACCGTGCCTCGGCCACCATCTCGGCCAGCGACACGAACTCACGGCCGGCGAAAAAGCTCCGTCTTATATAGAGCTGCACCGCTTCGATCCTCGGTTTGTCTTTCGGCCGGGCCACCCTGGCCGGGTCTACGAGCACGCCGTAATGGGCGGCCAGCTCGGCGTAAGCCCGGTTTATCTTCGGGTCGTAGACGTCAGGTTTTAGGACCCCGGCGCGAAGGTTGTCGGTCACCACCCGGCGCGGGCAGCCACCGAAGAAGCTGAACGCGGCTATGTGGGCGTCCACCCAGGCGGCCTGGTCCATCTTCAGTACCGGGTAGACGAACAGGTGCCGGCAACAAGCGAGCACCATGGAGAACGCCCACACCCGCCGGCGCCGGCCGCAGGAGGGGTCGAGCCACTTGCCCAAGTAGCCGTAGTCCACTTGGCATTCGTCGCCGGGTTCGACGGGCGGCCGCCAGATGACCACTTCGCCCCGGCGTACTTCGTTGGCAAAGTTCGCCCGCAAGTAACGCCGCAAGCTGGCCACGCTCGCCCCCAGGCCTTCCTCGTCCACCAGGCGCTGGTGGATCACCGACGCTGGTACTACGCCGACCAGCTTCTCGATCTCGTCGCGATGGCGATCGATCTCCGGCCAGCTCGGTTGGCGCAACCGGGTCTCGGCCAGGCCCGGGAACCAGGCCCGGACCTTCGCCCTCCACTCTTCTTCGCTCAGCGGCGGCCCACCCGGGGCCAGGCCAGCCCCCTGCGCTACAGCTACGTACTTGCGCACGGTCTTGGGGTCGACCCCCAAGCTGCGGGCCACCTCGGGCCTTGAGCCGCCCGGCGTACCAGTGGACGAGGATCTCAACTATGTCAACCACTTTGAATGTCCTCCTTGCCATGTCTCCTCCGTCTCTCGGGGGACGAAGGGGATCCTTCTGCTGTCGGAGGACCGGGTGGGGAAAACGTTGATCGAGGGGGTGGGGAATTACTTGATCGTTCCGCACCTCCAACTAGGAGGGCGCTGAAGTAACGACCTTCCCTGGTGCCGAAAGGCAATCAAGCCCCGCCTGCCGGTGGGTCGAGGCTTTATTGTGGCGTCGGGGTTCCTCCCGGCCCGTCAAGGCCGCCTTCGGCGTCCCAAGGGGACGCGCCGGGCCTTGACCGGCCTGGCCGCTCAGCTGAGCGCCCAACCGCTTTCGCTGCGGTGCAGGCCGAGGGCTGCCAAACGTGCCCAGTTGAGCGCGGCAGCACGGTTCGTGACGTCGGTAGCGATGCGCTTGGCCCCTCTCACCCGAGCTTTACGCCCGCCCCATGCCCTCCGCACGAAGTGTGAGATCTTCCGTTCCACAATCGGGCGTGTTGCTTTATAGCGTTGTCCCCACTCGGGGGCCTTCTGTTCGGCCCGGGCACGTTGCAAGAGGCCCTCTTGGGGGTGGAGCCTGACCGTGCGGCCCCGGTGGGAGGGAGTGCAGCGGTCCTTCAGCGGGCAGTGCCGGCAATGGCCTTTGAAGGAGGCCTTGCCCTCTCCAGAGCGCCCGAAGTGCACCGGGACGGTATGGCCGGCAGGGCAGGTGACGGTGCGGCCGGACAGGTCGACCCCGAAGTCCTCTTTGGTAAAGCCGCCCGTCGAGTTGCGGACCGGGGGCGCCTTGGCGGTGACGGGGAAGCCTCGGCCCTCCAGCTTTTGCCGGGCTGGGGCGGAGCCGTAGGCAGAATCGCCCACCACCTCTGGCTTTTGCTCATCGTCGGTGTGCCCGGCGAGCAGTTCGTCTATGGCGTTGGCGTCAGGGGCGTTAGCCGGGGTGACCGCGACCTCGTCTATCAGCTCAGACTCGGGGTCGATACTGATATGGGCCTTGTAGCCGTCGAAATGGCGGTTGGCCGACTTGTGGCCATGGCGGGCTTCGCTGTCGACAGTGGAGATGACCCTGTCTTTGGCGACTTTCTTTACTATCCGGAAGCGGCCGTCGTCCCCGGCTTCGACGTCTTGGCCGGCCACCAGTGCGAGCAGCTCGGCGGCGTCGGACGCCGGGGCGGGGAGCTCGTGGCCTTCCAAAGCGGCGAGGGCGGCCAGGGCATCAGTAACGAGCTCGTCGACCAGGGCTTCTCGGGCCGCCTTGTCGTCCCAGTCACAAGCAGGCTTGCCGGGGCTGTGGTAGTCGTCGTCACGGCGCAGCGCCCCCCGTACGCGCCCGGCGAGCTCGGGGGCCAAGTTGTCAAGCACCATCAACAGCTTTCGCACCGCTGCTCGTAACTGGGTGACGGTGTCCTGAGTGGCCACAGAGTCATAAAGCGGCGTCGAATCGAGGACCCGCACGCGTCCCGACATCGCACCGGCCCCTGTGGCGGCGACCTTGGTGTCTTCGAACAGCCTCCTCGGCCGGGCCGAGGCACGCAGGCGGTTGCGCTGGCCGACGAGCACGGTGGGGTGGAAGGCCTCTGCGCCAGTGTGCACCCCGGCCGCCGCCTGCCAGCGCAGGTCAACCTCGAGCCGGTCGCAGGCCTCCCGGTCAGAGAGCCCCTCGAAAGCTTGTAGGAGCATCACGGTGGCAAGTACACGTGCCGGCACGGTCGGGTGCCCGCGGGGAGAACTGGTGTAGAGGTCGGCAAAGTAGCGGTCGGGAAAGATGTGGGCGCCCTCGTCGGCCAAGAGGCGGTAGATGGAGCCCGCTCTCAGGCGGTCGCCGAGCAGCTCACGAGGTGACTCGAAACGGGCCTGGGCCTGTGCAACACCAAGTGCCATACATGTAATTCTCATGAGCCTACCCGCAGGGTTGGTGGATCCCCTTGGGCTCGGTACCAGCGAGCGGCTCAGTACCAGTGCACTGCCAGAGGGTGATTACTTCAGCGCCGTCCTAGGGAATTCCGTGATCGTCAGCATCTTAGGCTTCCACTGCGCCCCGGCCCGAGTTAAAGCTTCTGTGGCGCCGGTGACCTGATTCCCTGGATATTGGTTAATTCGCCATCAGGCCGGTGGCATGGACGACCTGGGGTCCGCTGGGACCGGCCCGCCCCGTGACCCGCTCTACCGGTCAATCCGGGGAGCTCGATACGATCGCAGTCGCTCCACGGAACTACCGCCGTCGCGTCGGGCGCAGCTTGATGACGGTCGCCATCGCCAGCTCGACGGTGACGGCTACAACGCTCGATCCCCTGGACCTGGGATGGCTACGCCGCAGCGAAGAAGATCTATCCGGCGATGGGATGGTGACTCCGATCAGCGCCGCGACGTTGGACGAAAGGTTTGCTTTGAAGGCGAACCCCTCGCGGATCAATTCCCTTTGTGATCATGTTGTGATCGACCAGACAGCCAACACGGTCGTCACACCTACGTCGCGGAGTGTGCTTCCACAAATGTCGCATCTATGGCCCAAATTCCAAAGAGCAACGAGAGCCAACCGCTTCAGATCGCCGGATCAGACGTGAGTGCCCTCATCCAAGCGATCTGGCGAGGCACGCGTATTTCAGCCATATCCGCGTGCCTGGAGGTTGTAGAGCTCGGCGTAGGTGCCTTCCTGGGCCATCAGCTCGTCGTGCGAGCCGAGCTCGAGAACGCCGCCTTCGCCCATCACGACGATGAGGTCGGCCGTTCGGACCGTCGAAAACCGGTGCGAGACGATGACCGTCACCGCCCCTGACTGGAGGGAGCTCCTTTCGGCACTGGCCGCAAAACTGTCGAATAGCATGGCCTCGCTGGCAGCGTCGAGCGAGGCGGTCGGCTCGTCGAGGACCAAAAGGAGCGGACCGGTGCGCATCATTGTCCGACCCAGCGCCAGCTTCTGCCATTGTCCGCCAGAGAGCTCCACACCGTCGGCGAAGTTGCGGCCGACCTGGGATGAAAGGCCGTCTGGCAGCGCCTCAAGTATGTCGTTTGCCTGGGCCCGTTCAAGGGCGGCGACGACCGCCTGCTCGTCGTCGAGCTGTTCGAGGCGGCCCACCCCGACGGCGTGGCGAGCGACAAACTCGAAGCGGGCAAAGTCCTGGAACCCAGCTGAAGTCCGGCGCCGCCACTCGGCGACATCCAATTCGCGGAGAGGGACGCCGTCGACCAGGATCTCGCCGGCACTCGGCTCGTACATCCGAAGCAGCAACTTAACCAGAGTGGTCTTGCCGGCACCGTTGTCGCCAACGATCGCCACGGTCGCCCCCGCCGGCAAGAGCAAATCGACGCCGTGGAGTACCTGCTGGTCAGTTCCCGGGTACGAGAACCCCACGCCCGACAGACGGACGCCCTCGGTCAACGTGTCAGGCGGGACGCGCCGTCCCGATCCCGAACGCTTCGCGTCTTCGTCGGCGTAAGCGGTCAACCAGGCCAGGCGCTCGGCAGTGCGGAACGACCCCCCAATTGTCGTCGCTACACCGGCGATGCTGTTCAGGTGCGAGTTGAGCTGTAGGGCGAGGGTGACGACGAGCACGAGGTCGCCCGCGCTGAGGTCGCCGGCCACCGCCCGGTGGCCAACGACGACAAGGGCGGCGATGAAAGCCGCCCCGAAGACCAACCAGCCGACCGCCTCCGCCGCTGCGCCTCTTAGGCTGACCCGCCCCCAGGTACTTGCCGCATCGTCGAGCACACTCAGGTGTCGCTCCTGGTAATCCTTCTTGAGGCCGTAGACGCGCAGCTCGCGTCCGCCGGGTTCGGTCCCGGGCAGTCGGCGCAACGTGTTTTCCAGCCGAAACAACTTCCCGACCTTGTTGTCCCACGCCCTGGACAAGGCGCGGTTGTTCCAGTACGTGACAAAGAGCAACGGCAAGGCGGCGAGCGGTAGGAGCGCTAGCACCGGAGCAACCTCGGCGAGCACGTAAAGCGTGATCCCGATGCGCACCACGGTCGTCACGGTGGTGGCGAGGGTGGCCGGCACCACGATCAAGTTGGTGCGGAACTGGCGCAGGTGCTCGATCCGGTCGAGGTAGTCCGGTCGCTCGACGTGCTCGATGCCGACCGCTTGAGCGCTCAGCCTCGCCAGCTCTGCGTCGAGGAACAGGCCCGTGCGGTCCATTATCCCGGCCTGGAGCAGGAACGTCGTCCAACTGCCTCCGGTGACGAGCAGCCGCATCACAACGAGCAGCACTACGCCGGTGAAGGCTTGGCCGGCGTCGCCTGCGACGACGGCGTCGGTGATGAGCTTCAAGGCTAGGGCCAGCCCGACGCCGGCGAGCCCGCTGGCGACCATGATCGCCATGCTGAGTGCTGAGCGCCAAGGGTCGGCCCGAAAGGGGAAAACGACAAGAAGGCGTGCACCCCTAAGCCGATCAGCCATTGTCATCATTGTCCGTAAAGCGGCGAGCCTGCAGGGCAAACATCGCCGCGTAGCGCCCGTTCGCCGCCACAAGTTCGTCGTGGTTGCCAGATTCGGTGATCCGACCGGCCTCGAGGACTACGATGTTGTCGGCGCGCCGGACGGTGGAGAAGCGGTGCGACACCACGATGGTCGTGAGCCCCCGTGTCAGCTCGAGGAACTGTTCGTAGAAGGCTGCTTCTTGGCGAACGTCGAGCTGGGCGGTGGGCTCATCGAGGATGAGGATGGCCGCGCCACGTTCCACAGCGCACAAGGCGCGGGCAAGGGCAACCCGTTGCCACTGCCCTCCGGACAGGTCGACGCCTCCAAATGAGCGCGATAGGGTCGTCCGCCAGCCCTCCGGAAGTGCCTCGATCATCCCGAGTGCGCCGGCGCGTTGCGCTGCTGCACTGATGACGGCTTCGGGGACGTCAGGTCGCAACGCAATGTTCTCGGCTGCTGTCCACGGGTAGTGGACGAAGTCCTGGAACACCGCGGCACTGCGCTGCTGCCACGAACACGGGTCAAGCTCTCTCAGGTCGACGCCGTCAGCACTGATCACTCCTGTGGTGGGGTCGTAGAGACGCGTGAACAGCTTGATAAGGGTGGTTTTGCCAGCGCCATTGTCCCCGACAATGGCGAGGCTGGTCCCGGCGGGGACCACGAGGTCGACGCCGGACAAGATCTCTCGCCGGCTGGCGGGGTAGGTGAACCGGACGCCTTCGAAGCGGACCTCATGCTCGGGGAAGTTGTCCGCCGGGCGCGTCCCGGCCATTGCGACCGAGCGGGCCAGAACGCCCGCCTCTAGTTCCTCTGTGGCCTCCAGGGTGGTGATGCCGAGCTCCACTTGTGTGTCATTGGTGGAGACTGTTCTCGGCCCGAGGGAGATCACCGTGGCCTGAAGCACGATGACGAGTTCGCCGAGACCGATCGAGTGACCGAGCGCATCATGAGCTGCTATTGCCGTGATGACTCCGCCTAGGAGTATGGCCGGGCCGAGGGCGAACGCGGTGTCGACGGCCGAGCGTCTCCGGCGCGCCCACACCGGGTCCATGGCGGCGTGCCACTCGTAGCCGACGCGCCCCATTATCCAGGGCGCCAGGCCGAAGACCCGGACCTCTTTCTCCGCTCCGGGGCCGAGCAGCAGATCCCGAAGGTAGTTGGCGTGGCGCAAGGTCCGGGCTTGGGCGTAGAGGTTTCGGGAGATCTCGATGTGGGCGACCCGCAGCCGTCGGATGGCGAATATCACCGCGACGAGCATCGATACGCCTGCCCACCAGCGGAACAGGCCCAGCAGGACGAGGCCACCGAGCCCACTGAGCCGCGCTGACCAGCGCAAGATGAGCCCGCGCACCGCTGCGCGAGTACCAACGGACCGCGTGTCCTGGGCGTGGTCGACGAGATCTTTTAGTTCAGGGTCCTCGAGGTGAGCGACCGCGGCTGGCTCGAGATGCGCGGCAACGACCCGCCGGCTGACGACACCCATGGCCCGCAGGCCCAGTTGGTCGGCAAAGCGCGACAGAAGCGGGTCGCTCGCTTGGCCAACGGCGTACAGCACACCGACCAGCACAAGATCTGCGATCAAGTGGTGCGCTAGTGCCGATCCCGCGCCCGCTTGAACGGCCGGGCCAATAGCTGAGACCGCGTCACCAACCGAAATTATGAGCAACGGCGAGACCGTCGCTCCAACGAGCAAGACGACCACCACGGCCGCCGTGAGGCCGCGGCTAGCTTTTGGTAACAGGCGGACGAGCTCGAAGCGCAATCGCGTCATGCGTCGGTTGAACTGGTACCACCGCTGGGTAACCGCACGTGACATAACGTTGGTTGCGGAGACAGCCGGTGGTGAACTGTCATCGGGCTCGGTTGCAGTCATACCGGCGCACCCCCAAAGCGGACGCACAACTACACACGCGCGCCCGCTTGACCGTCGAGTCTAAGCCTCGGCCATGGGTCACGTCGCCCGCAAGAGACGTCTATCAACGTCATGTCTGATCGTCGTTCCTGTTGCGGCCCCGGACCTAGCGCGCAGGCATAACCTGACCTATAGCCGCGTCAACGTCCCAGCCGAGACTTTTACCCACTGTCACCACTAAAGAACTCATCGTCAGAGCGCCTGGACGCGGCGGCGCCGAGTTGCGCGGAAGCCTTCTTCGACACGCTGTCGAGGGCGGTCAACCCGCCTCGGCTCCATGTCGCCCCTTTTACCCGCGTGAGCTGCCCGATCGCCAACTCGTCTACCGAATGATCATTACCAACCGGAATGAAGGCCTCGACGAACGGGCTGGCTTTGTTAGTAGGCCCTTTTTGCTGCAGCGTTTCGCAGAGACGATGCAACTCCGCTGTGGCCAAACGCTCGCGTGTAGACCAGGAGAGAACGCCGCTGGCGGTGTTGCGGAAGCATGCGATCCCGAGGCGTTGCATTTTTAGCGCTGCGCCGTTGTCCACCGACAGTGGCGGCCGCTCGCCGATCCGCAGCCACAAAGACACTCGCGGCCGTACGTTCCTCGATGATGCTGAGTGCCTCGAAGCGATCCCAACACACCGACGGTTCCCACAATCCTAAATAACTCCACCATCAAGTGGACGACCGAGCACGTGGCCCGCTTTTCCGACGAGCGGCCCGCCCGGGGCTTGAGCACCCGCCGACTGGATCAGTTCGGATGTATTCCGCCGGACTGCGCAAACGGCAACGCGCTTGCGGCTCATCATGCCGGACCCTCCCCAACGATTACAGCGTACTTTGCTAGCAGCAGGGCCTGTCGTAGAAAGTCATGACCGGACAACCCCGTCAGTCCAAGCCACACTGAGCTACCGTGCGCTCCTCTAGTGGATTACCTTTCACCAAGCCGCCGACCGACGCTCGCGCGCCTAACCAGTCATCCCGCGAACCCTTTTGCGTCTGACTGTACCTGTCGCGTTCGTGTTTCTGAAACCCAACATCATCATTACCAAGATCCTTTTCACTAATAGCCTAACGTTTATATCATGAAGCCGGCTGCTGTCCCATGGTGATCTCAACACAAAAATCGCGCATTCAACTTCTCCTTCGTTTCTCCATGGTAAGTTCCCCCCGTTTATATGTGCTCTCCGAGCGCATACCATGCCGTTTCATGCAGAGCGACAACTCCTCAATGCAGCACATACGCAATCGTAGCTGTCTAGCAACTCGTCTCTCGCCCGCCGCATCCGCTATTGAGACACGGGCCAGGCAATCCAGTGTGTCTTATTCCAATGAACCACTTGGATCCTTCGATGACTGACGCCGCCGGACATTACCATAATACGCGCTCCGAGCAATCACACCTTCGCAACTCTATTTCATTGTTTGGCTATCGCCTGGAAAATGGATAGTCACAACTAGTCGTTCCAGGAACGAGCATTCAGCTCGAGTTGTGAAAGACTCGCCGCTATTGCGGAGACCGTCAGATCTTCGTGCGCGCAGCCGTCCACAATAATTTCGAATGCTGATAATAAACTTTCGAGCTGTGACTTGCTGAAATCAGATGCTTCGCCCTCGAGCATAAGTACTGTCGGCTCGGACATCTGTCTTACGACTAGATATAGACTCCTTCCGCATGCGCTCTCAGCCGTTGTCCAAGTCCACCGCGCCATGGAGTACTGTCGGCTCTGCGCTCGAGTTGGGCCGCCGAAATAATTCGGCTTTACTTCTGCTTGTGACCCAAAGTCAACTATATTAAATTTGTACTCACAGTATACTAGTGCATCCAAACGGCAGTGAGTGTCATCAAGGCCAGAATCTCGCTCAGATGTCCTCAGCAATGTATTAAGCGGGTAATGACCGTGCACGAACCCATTCAAGGAACTGTTAGCCACGTCCCTAACCAAGACCGAAAATCGGATATCCGGAGCAATCCTCAGTGCGCTGCAAGTGTGCTGGAATAGGCACGTTACCAAGTCTTTCGTTCTCGGAATATTGCGGTTAGACCACAGACCACTTACTATCGAGAGATTCCGTCGACTATACAAGCATATGGTCAAATGGTATATTGTCCGAAGAATAAGTCCCGGAGTCGCACGATACGATTTCGCTACCTTGGCAAGGTTTTGAGACAACAGAGGACTGGCAAGAACTCCGCGAATAGCACCAGTTCTCGGACGGTTTGCTTGCGGCAAGCCGAGGTCCGAGACCGGCAGAGA
>CAWCCW010000025.1:0-35928 GCA_963794125.1 uncultured Acidimicrobiaceae bacterium | reverse complement strand
GGCTGGGCGGCTGCTCCGGCGGAACAAAGAGCGCGTAGGCCAGGATGGCCCCATGAACGACGAGACCCACCTGCTGGCCGGCCACCGCGTGCACCGCATGGGCTTCGGCGCCATGCAGCTGCCGGGTCCCGGCGTGTTCGGGCCGCCGCGCGACCGCCCACAGGCGCTGGCCGTTCTTCGCCACGTGGTAGAGGCGGGTGCCGACCACATCGACACCGCCCAGTTCTACGGGCCCGACGTCGCCAACGAGCTGATCCGCGAAGCGCTTCACCCCTACCCCGAGGGGCTGGTATTGGTATCGAAGGTGGGCGCTCGTCGCACCGACTCGGGCACCTGGTTCGGTGCGCAACGCCCGGAAGAGCTGCGTGCAGGCGTAATGGCCAACCTATCCTCGTTGGAGGTCGACCAGGTGCCGGTGGTCAACCTCCGGCGCCATCCCGAGTCCGAGGTGCCGTTCGACGAACAGGTGGCCGCCATGGTGGCCATGCGCGACGAGGGCCTGATCGGCGGGGTGGGGCTGAGCAACGTGACGCTCGACCAGTACCGGGCGGCCACCGCCGTCACGGAGGTGGCGTGCGTGCAAAATGCCTATAACCTTTCCGACCGCTCAGACAAAGAGGTGTTCGACGCCTGCGTTGCTGACGACGTGCCCTACGTGCCGTTCTTCCCGCTTGGCTCGGCCTTCCATCCCGAGAAACCGGTGCTGACATCTCCGGGCGTCCTCGCCGCCGCCCACCGGCTGGACGCCACCCCGGCCCAGGTCGCGCTGGCCTGGCTCCTGCAACGGTCCCCGAACGTGCTCCTGATCCCGGGGACGTCCTCGCTCGGGCACCTGCGGGAGAACCTCGCCGCGGCCGAGTTGGCGCTCGACGCCCAAGCCCTCGACGATATCGGTTGACCGATTGAGCGCGCTTGACCACGTTGCCCGACATCTCCTCCGGTACCACGACGGCCGGCTGGCCAAGGAGTGGGTGCAGACCGACTACGGCGCCTTCTTGACCTCCTGATTACTTGCGAGAGCCGATATCGGTCGCCCGAACGCGACTTTGCGGGGGGTGACGTAGATCGGGGGCCGCAGGGGCTCCCTCTGGAACGCCGGCCTTTTCCAGGGCGCGTTGCTCGGCGATGTTCTCGGCGTCGGTCAGGCTTCGACGCGGTTGGCAAGCGTGGTGGAGAAGAGGTAATCGGCGAGCAGGCACTGCGCCACATGCCCGATGCCCCGGCCCCGGTACATATCGCCGGCGTATCGAAAACCACATACGTGCCGGCAACATCACGCTGCCTTGACTGGAGGCGTGACCTACAGCGGACCAGCACAAGTGGCAGCCGAACCAGATCGACGGTCCCCATCTCTATGGCAGCGGTCATCGCTGCGATCATCGGAGCCGTCTGTGACCGGTCGTTGGCGGCGTCGTCGTCGTCCGCACCATCCCTCGACGTTCGCCTCGCGGGCCACGATGGTGGGCCTAAGTGCGGCTGCCAGCGCCGGCACTGACCGAGTGACGATAATCGATGACAGAGTCCCGGTCGTGGCCAACCTTGGTCCGGGCCCGCTCCGTCAACTCCGCCCCGCTGCGGCTGACACGACGACCGACGGGTCGAGTTCTACTTCGGTAGCGGATGGCGTTCCCGGAGTGCCAGGGACAACTACTCCATGAGGCGGTCTCGAAGTGGCGTAACCGTCGTTCGGAACGACACCCCGAGCGCCGGGCTGTGTCGCTGGGAGGAATGATGCGTCCATCGCAGCTGTGGGCGGCCGCGGCGGTCGCCTTGGGAGTGACCGTCACCGCCTGCTCGGGCGGATCCGAAGTCGCCGACGGTCCCTACCGCCGGCTCGCAGCCGACCACGACCGCGGCCCGGGCGGGAGGACCAGGTTTGTCGGGGCAGACTCGCGCTCGCCCAAGCTGAGGCCTACTCGCAGTGCATGCGCAGCCACGGCGTCCCGAACTTCCCCGACCCGGTGCTGACCCCCGGCGGGGGCTACGGGTACAGGACCACCGGAATTGACCCGAACTCGGCTGCGTTCCAAGGGGCGCTGCAGGCGTGCAAGGCCCTCCCCTCACCGTGGCAGTCCACCGGCCAGCAGCTCTCCCCCGCCCAACAACAGGCGTGGTTGAGCTGGGCCAAGTGCATCCGCGCCCACGGGGTGCCGAACTTCCCCGACCCGACCTTTTCGGGCCGACGCGGTCCAGATTTCCGGCGCCGGCGGGTCGAGGTCGCCGCAGTTGCAGTCGGCGATGGACGCCTGCAAGTCGCAGATGCCGTCCACTGGTGGCCTTGGCGGGTGACCGGCGCCCCGGAGCCGCCAGGTGAGGGTCTTGGTCGTTGAGGACTGCCAGCCTCTCGCCGACCTGGTGGCCGAGGGCCTCTCGGACCAGGGCATTGCCGCCGACGTGGCCTATGACGGCACCGAAGCGGCCGGCAAGCTGGGGGTGAACAGCTACGACGTGGTCGTGCTGGACCGCACCCTGCCAGGCGTCCCGGGCGACGCGCTGTGCCGGATGATCAGCGGCGCCGACGGGCGCGCCATGGTGCTCATGCTGAGCGGTGCTGCCTCGCCAGAAGAGCGGGTCGACGGGCTCGGCCTCGGCGCCGACGACTACCTGGTCAAGCCGTTCCATTTCCCCGAGCTGGTCATGAGGGTGCGAGCCCTGGCCCGGCGCCGGCCACGAGCGATGCCGAGGGTCCTTCGCGCCGGTGGGGTGGAGCTCGACTGCTTGTCCCGCCTCGCCCGGCGCCAGGGCCGCCCGCTCGCGCTTTCGGCGAAGGAGCTGGCCGTGCTGGAGGCGCTCATGGCCGCCTCGCCCGGCTACCTGAGCGCCGAGCAGCTCCTGGAGAAGGCCTGGGACGAGAACGCCGACCCTTTCACAAAGACGGTGACGGTCACCATCGGCAGGCTCCGGCGCAAGCTGGGAGAGCCCCAAGTGATAGAAACGACGGTTGGGGTGGGGTACCGGCTCGTCGGCTCTCAACATGACGAATGCCCGGTGTCAAGCCCATTTCGGGCCGCTGGCTGAAGCGTCCTGCTGCCGCTGCCGTTGGTGGACCCGTGCTCCCGTCAAAGCCCGGTGCGCAGACCATAGGTGACCTCAACGAAGCCTCGTAGCCGGCGACCGAATAACCAGAACGCCCCGTTGTGCAGCGTTTGCACGGCAGCTGCCAGTGTGCGGTGGGGCGCCGGGTAGTTGCACCGTGACGCAGAGCCCGCCGGCGGGGCGGGGGGTGAGGGTGAGGGCCCCGTCGTGTGCTTGGGTGATGCTTTTGACGATTGCCAGGCCGAGGCCGACACCTGCGTGGTCAGTGCGTACGCGTTCGGTGCCGCGAAGGAACGGCTCGACAAGCCTAGGGACCAACTGTGGGGCGAGCTTCTCGCCGGTGTTCTCGACAGTGAGCACCACAGTTTCGGGGTGGACGCTGGTCGTGACCCACACGGTGCCGTGTTCAGGCAGGTTGTGGACGATCGCGTTGTGCACGAGGTTCGTGCTCAACTGCAACAGGAGCGCCTCTGAGCCGACGGTGGGGGTCATCTCGCCGGATATTTCAATTGTGACGCCATGCTTTTCCGCAAGGGCGAGAAGAGTTTCAGTGGCTTCTTCGGCGATGAGGGAGAGGTCGAGCGTGCTCTCGGGCGAAGGACCGCTGGTCGGCCCGGCTGAGCAGGAGCAATGCTTCAGTGAGGTCGATCGCCCGGGTGTTGACGACGTGGAGGCGGTCGACGAGCTCGCCGGTGTCGCGGTCCAGGTCATTGCGGGCCACGTCGAGAAGGGCCTGCGTGATCGCCAGCGGGGTGCGCAGTTCGTGGGAGGCGTTGGCTGCGAACCTCCGCTGTTCGGCGATGTTGGCTTCGAGCCGCGCCAGCATGGTGTCGAAGGCGTCGGCGAGTTCGCGGAACTCATCCGTGCGCCCGGGTAGCCGGATCCGGTGGGAGAGCGACCCGGTCGCGGCGGTGCGCGTGGCGTCGGTGATCCGCGTCAGCGGGGCGAGCATCCGGCCGGCGAGAAACCACCCTCCGAGGAGACCGAATACCAGCAGGAACGCCAACACTGACGGCTGCGGCCTTGGAGCGAAAACGTGCAGGAGGTTGCGACCGGATGGGAAAAGGACTATGAATCGGGGTGCCAGCGTGGACGATGACGGGCTCGCCTCGGGGCACGTAACGCAGGAGGAACACCCACACGGCGCCGAGCAGCAAGGCACCCGCGAGCATGAGGAAGCCGGCGTAGCTGAGGGTCAGTTTGAGGCGGACACTCAATCCAGGGGCTCTATCCACGGTCTCCTCCCTCATGGCCGGTGCCTGGGTTGAGTGTCGATGCAGTAGCCGACGCCGGCCACGGTGGCGATGACCCAGGGTTCGCCGAGGCGTTTGCGCAGTGCCGAGACGGTGATGCGCACGGCGTTGGTGAACGGGTCTGCGTTCTCGTCCCACGCCCGCTCGAGTAGCTCTTCGGCGCTGATCACACCGCCTTCGGCCGCGACGAGGACTTCGAGCACGGCGAACTGCTTGCGGGTGAGCGCGACGTAGTGGCCGTCGCGGTAGACCTCGCGGCGGAACGGGTCCAGGCGTAGGCCTGCGATCTCTCGCACGGGTGGCCTGTTGTGGGCGCGGCGGCGGTCGAGAGCTCTGAGGCGGAGCACGAGCTCACGGAGCTCGAACGGCTTGGTGAGATAGTCGTCGGCGCCGAGCTCGAACCCGGAAGCCTTGTCATCGAGCCGGTCGGCCGCGGTGAGCATGAGGATCGGCATGCCGCTGCCGGAGGCGACGATGCGCCTGGCGATCTCGTCGCCGGAGGGCCCGGGGACATCGCGGTCGAGGACGGCGATGTCGTAGGCGTTGATGCTCAGCAGTCCCAGAGCGGTGTCACCGTCACCGGCGATGTCGGCGGCGATCGCCTCCAGGCGTAGGCCATCGCGGATGGCCTCGGCCATGTAGGGCTCGTCCTCGACGATCAACACACGCACGTTCGCGCGATGCGTACGCGCCGGTCCATATCGTCGGCGTATCGAAAATCCCATACGTGCTGGCAACGCCACGCGACTCGACTAGGAGGCGTGACCTGGGACCTAGGGAGATAACGATGTCGCCTTCAGCGCTCATCGGAGTCCGTATCGACGCCCGGGCGGCCCGGAGCGCCACGAAAGCGTCATACCGACCGGGAAGTTGCAGGGTGCAGGCGTCCTCGGTCCTGGGGTAGTGTCTGTCCTGGATAGTCGATAGGGCGTTCCCGGCGAGTGTTCCGGGAGCCCTGACCGCGCCCAGTTCTTGCGTGCGCATGCATGCATCAGGGGACGCGTTAAAAACACGAAAGTTGCTTGGGGTGCAGCACTGCGAGCATCTGCCGGTTGACCTGGCCGAGGATTATCTTGATGACGGACGCCAGGCATGACCGTCCTCAAAGGCTTGGGGGTGTCGCAGTTGGTGGTGGGCCGGGAAAACGAGCGCCAGGTGCTCGACGATTTTCTAGCCGCGGCACGCCGGGGCGACGGTGGCGCAGTGGTGGTACATGGCGATCCTGGCATTGGGAAGACGGCGCTTCTCGACTACGCCGTCGCCTCAGCGAAGGAATTCGACATCTTTCGAACCGTCGGGAACGAAGCCGAAATGGAACTCCCCTACGCTGCGTTGCATCAGCTTTGTCGTCTTGGAATGGCTGAAGTCGAGCGACTGCCTGAGCTTCAACGCAATGCCCTCGAAGTTGTTTTCGGGCGGCGTCATGGCGCTGCACCGGACCACGTGCTCGTCGGAACGGCGCTGGTCGGTCTCTTTTCCGCTTTGAGCTCGAAACGTCCGCTTCTATGCGTAGTCGACGACGCACAGTGGCTCGATACTTCGTCTGCGCAGTTGATTGCGTTTGCCGCCCGGCGTACCTCGAAAGACGCCATAGCGTTCCTGTTCGGAGCACGCACGCCGACTGAAGAGGTCCGGCGGCTTCCGGAACTGACGCTTTGCGGCCTTAGCGACCAAGATGCCCGGACATTGTTGGCAACGGTCTTACCGGATCGCCTCGATGACCGAGTAGTGGACCGTCTGGTGGCCGAGGCCCGGGGCAACCCGCTTGCGCTGCTGGAGTTGCCACAAGGTTTGACCCCTTCTCAGCTTGCGGGCGGGTTTGGGCTTCCGGTATCGGTCACCCTGGCCGGTGCGATCGAGGAGAGCTACCGTCGACGGTTGGCCAAACTCCCGCTGCCCTGCAGGCGGCTTTTGCTGGTGGCGGCAGCGGACCCAACAGGAGACCCCGGGATCGTCTGGCGTGCCGCGGACCGGCTTGCGATCGCGAAAGAGGCGGCCGAGGACGTCGAAGACAAAGGACTGGTCGATTTCAGCGAAGGTGTTGTTTTCCGCCACCCACTAGTAAGGTCCGCCGTTTACAACATGGCTGCTCCAAAAGACAGGCGGGAAACCCATCGCGCGTTGGCCGAAGCTACCGATAGGGCCCTCGACCCGGACCGGAGGGCGTGGCACCGAGCCCAAGCGACGTCCCGCCCAAACGAGGATGTAGCCGCCGAACTGGAAGCCTCGGCAGAGCGCGCCCAGGCAAGGGGCGGTTTCCCGGCCGCCGCCGCCTTCTTGGAGCGATCGGTGGCGTTGACCGTCGACCCGGCACGCCGAGCCGGGCGCTCACTGCGCGCCGCCCAGTCGAAGCGACTTGCCGGGGCCTTGGAATCGGCATCAGGGCTCGCTGCTATTGCCGGGCGCGGGCCCTCGATGACCTCCAGCGTGCACAGCTCGACGCGCTTCTCGGTCAAATCGCCTTCGCAGAAAATCGAGGAAACGACGCCGCGCCTCTCATGCTCAAGGCGGCCTCTCGGCTTGAGCGGATCGACGCGAGCCTCGCTCGCGACGCCCAACTCGATGCGCTTGCGGCTTCCTTGTTTGCTGGGGACGCGAGCCGCGCCAGAAGTAGCCGCCGCGGCACGCGCCCGCCCAAGCCCCGGTGAGCCACTTCGGGCATCGGAACTCTTGCTCGAGGGTCTCGCGCTGCTGATTACTGAGGGGTACAAGTCTGCAACTCCCGTTTTGAAGCAAGCAATGACTGCATTTCGGTCAAACGACATAGGGGTGGACGAACGGCTGCAGTGGTCGTGGTTGGCCGGAGCAGTAGCCGGTGTCATCTGGGACTACGAGAGCTGGGACGCGCTTACCGCACGACAAGAACACCTCGCTCGTGATGCCGGCGCCTTGACGGTCCTGCCGGTCACATTGAGCACTCGAGCTGGGGTATGCCTGTTTGCCGGGGAAATGACGGAGGCGGCACACCTTGTCGATCAGGTGCAGGTTGTAACGGACGCCTGCGACAACAAGCGTCTATCTAAGGGGTTCGCTGCTCCTGGCCGCCTTCGGCGGGAACGAACGTGAGGCGCGTCAGCTGATTGCGGCCATTACCAAAGACTCATTGGCCAGAGGCCAAGGATTGGCGGTGGCTATTGCCTTGTGGGCGACGGCTCTCCTCTGGAATGGACTTGGCCAGTACGAAGAGGCATTTCGGGCGGCGATGGAGGCGCTCAAAGCCCCGAACGACCTCTGGTATGCGGGGTGGGCGACGGTCGAGCTGGTTGAAGCGGCCAGCCGCACCGGCAACACAGAAAAGACAAAGCCTGCACTGGAGAAGCTGCTCGACAGCACCGATGCGAGCGGAACACGCTGGGCTCTTGGCGTTCAAGCAAGGTGTCAAGCTCTGCTCTATGAGGGTGATCAAGCAGAAGCTCTGTACCAACAGTCGATCGAGTGGCTTCTGCCCACCAGGTTGCGTTTCGACCTCGCCCGGACGCGACTCCTGTATGGGGAATGGCTCCGGCGCGAGCAACGGCCGCGTGATGCCCGCGTCCAGTTGCGGACCGCCCATGAGCTGTTTTCCGAGTTCGGTATGGATGGGTTCGCACAACGCGCCAGAGCCGAATTGCAGGCGACCGGGGACAAGTTCGCGTACACATCAGCCGAAACGCGATTTGACCTGACACCACAGGAATCAAGGATCTCGGAGCTCGCCGCGCAAGGGTGCTACCAACCAAGACATCGCCGCCCAGATGTTCATCAGTCCGGCGACCGTGGAGTACCACCTTTGCCATGTGTACCGCAAGCTCGGGGTCAGGTCCCGAACTCAGCTCGCCCACACTTTGCTCCGTGTCGAGGCAGGACGCAAAGGCAATTCGTTCTAGCCACCGGTACAGCGGACTCCGACGCTACGAGGCTCCGAGCGTCAGAGGACGATTACCGTCTTGCCGTTCGCGTGAGACTGGGCTTGAGGTCGAAACAAACCCGGTGCATCGTCAAGGCCTATCCGTGTAATCGGAGGGGCGACGATGGTCCGATCGGTGAGAGCTTTCCCGACTCTTTCCAGCAAGTCACTCGTGGGACGCAATGCAAAGTTCACCCCGCGAATTCCTGACGCTTGCAGCGCCTCGAGGTCGGCGACGTACTGAGTGGTGATAGCCGTTCCCCCCGGACGGACCAGCGCAGCATTGGAGGCGAACGCTTTTGCGTCGCTTACGAGGTCGATCAGAACGTCGACTCCATCAGGATGGGACTCGCTGACGGCGTCTTTCACCGATACCCCAGGACGTACGATCGTCTGCTTCACCCCGTAAGATCGCATCCGGTCTTCAGCCTCGGCATCGATATTGGCGATAACTCTCGCACCCGCGTTGACAGCGAACTGGGTGGCGAATGCTCCTACTCCTCCAGCCGCTCCGATAATCAAGACAACTTGATCGTCAAGAGGCTCGACGAGCTCGACGAGGCTCAGCCCCGTCGCCCCGGCCGTGGGCACGGCGGCAGCCACGGCCAGGTCGACGCCGTCCGGGACGCGCGCCAAAGGGGCCTCCTCGGTAACGGCCACGTATTCCGCATAAGTCCCATAGGCGCCGATCGGCGGGATGAACAACTGGCCGAAGACCTCATCACCGGGGAAAAACCTCGTCGTCCCGTCACCCGCAGCCTCGACGACCCCTGCTCCGTCGACTCCGAGGACCATCGGGAAGACGGCCGGCGCCGGCCTCCACTCACCGGACGCCAGCTTGGCGTCCATAGGGTTAACCCCAGCCGCAAACAGTTTGATCAGCACCTGGCCCGGTCCCGCTGATGGGGTCGTGACCTGCGTAACAACCGGCGACTCCCCGAACCGGCTCACCGTTACCGCTCGCACGCTTTCTCCTTCCTGTTTCTTTCTATGTCCATGTCAGCCAGTTCTCGCAAGATGACTGACCGGTTTCTTGCCGGCCCAACACACTTTGTCAAGGTTTTGAATCCTCAAGTGATGGCTGGCCGGCCCCAACTTGTACCGTCGTTACCTGGGCGTGGGCCCGAGACGGCGCGCCGGCCGGGACTAACGGCCCAGGACGCAACAGGGCCCCGCCGATAATGGCGCCGCAGGCAAGAATTCCGGCGATCCACCAGAATGTGGTGTCGTAGCCGTGTGCCACTGCCAACCCGGTCAGGGTCTGACGGTCGGCCGAGGAGGTGGCGAGGTGGGCGGCCAGATATGACGCGACGGCGCTGGCGAAGATGGTGTTCAACAGGGACGTCCCGATCGAGGCGCCGAGTTGCTGGCCGACGGTGACGGTCGCCGACGCCACGCCCGCGTCCTGTGGGGCCACACCGATACGTGCCGGTGTTGATCGACGGGGCGATCACCATGCCCATGCCGACCGCCACCATGATGAGCGGCCGAGCAAGCCGGCCGCGTACCCGGTATGCGGGCCGAGTTGGGCCAACCAGACCATGGCGCCCGACGCGATCAGCATGCCGCTACCGACCAGCGGCTGGCCCGAACCGGGGCATCAACACGATGGTAGACAGGTTGGAGATGATCGCGGAGCCGACGCTGATCGGCAGGAACGCCACGCCGGTAACCAGTGGAGAAAACCCGAGCGTCCTCTGCATGTAGAAGGTCAAGAAAAAGAAGGTGCCGAACAACCCGGCTCCAGTGATGAACATCGACGCGTAGGCGCCGCCGCGGTTGCGGTCGAGCACCACCCGCGGCGGCAGCAGCGGATGGGCCGCCCGGCCCTGCCACAGCGCGAACAGCCCCAGGAGCACCCCGCCGGCGGCCAGGAAGCCGTACGTGGACGGCGATCCCCAGCGATGGGTGGCGGCGTTCGAGCACCCGTACACCAGGCAGAACACGGCACTGCCGACCAAAATCACGCCCGGGACGTCCAGCTTGGGCTTGGAGGGGGATGCCTGGCGCTGGAGCAGCAGGACCCCGCCGACAAAGGCCACCCCGGCGAAGATCAGGTTGACGTACAGCGTCCACCGCCATGACAGGTACTGGGTCAGCGCCCCACCCAGTAGCAGGCCCACCGCGCCGCCTGCTATGGCGATGGCCCCGTAGACTCCGAACGCTTTGCCGCGGTCCTTCGGTTCAGAGAACGTGGTGGTCAGCAGGGACAGGGCCGACGGCACCAAAATGGCCGCGAACGCGCCCTGGCAGGCCCGTGCCGTCACCAGCATGGCGAAGTTGACCGAGGCCCCGCCGACGGCCGAGACGCCGGCGAAGCCCACCAAGCCCGTAAGAAAGGTCACCTTCCGGCCCAACAGGTCGGCGAGCCGTCCGCCGAGGAGCAGCAGGCTGCCGAACGCCAGGGTGTAGGCGGTGACCACCCACTGCCGGTCCGCGGTGCCGAAATGCAGGGCCCGCTGCGCGGACGGCAGCGCGATGTTCATTATCGTGACGTCCAGGACCACCATCAGCTGGGCGAGGGCGATCACCCCCAGGGTCAGCCAACGCCGGCTGTCCCAAGGCTTGCTGACTGAGGTAGAACCAGCCACGAGATTCGTCATCGCTTACCTCCTGCACCATTCTCGGGATCGTCGGCCGCGGCGGCATCTAGGAAACCCATAGTCATCGTCGGGTTGTCGTAACCCCGTTGGGCGTTGGCCCGAGGCTTGAGCTCGGGGTCAAGTCCCGCACTCGGCGCTAGCGCCGTGAGGTCGCGCTCAGTGGCAGCGAACTATGGGTTTCCTGGATGACAGCAGCCTCGGATCGCCCACACAATGTCGCCCTGTCGGAAGTACCGCTGAACGCTGGTTGCGTTCCCTTCGGATGGGAGGTGATCGTGTCTAAGACCTCGAGCACCGGCGACGTCTACATCGTCTGTGAAGAGACGATCGTGTCTGAACCGGCGCCACGCGGCCCCGTTGTCGAGCGCGGCCTGGCTTCACCTGAAAGGAGTGGGTAGCCACTATGGCAATCAAGTTGCTTCCAGTCGTTGGGCGTCACAGACGCCACCGGTCTGTTTCGCCTTCCGCAGTGACCGTCTAGCACATCACCGCAACCAACCACCTATCGGACTGGAGACAAGACATGAAGATCGCACTCACGGGCGCCACGGGGTTCGTCGGATCCCACATTCTGGCGGAATTGGTCTCGCATGACCACGAAGTAACCGCGCTCGTCCGGGACGACACCGAGGCAACGAGCGTCACGGCCAATGGGGCCACCTCAGCCATCGTCGACCTGAACGACCGGCCGGCCGTCGTCAAGTTGTTCGATGACGCCGACGGCGCGGTGCACACGGCGAGCCCCGGCGACGAGACCAGTGCCAAGCTGGACTCCGCCGTGGTCGATGCCGCCGTGGAAGCGTTCGGCGCTTCTGAAAAACCTTACGCACACATCAGCGGCCTTTGGGTCTTCGGCGCAACACCTCGATCACCGAAGAATCGCCTTACAACGCCCCGGCAATGGTGGCCTGGAAGGAGGCAATCGATCAGCGCATCCTGGGCGAGCCGGGTATGCGCGGCATCTTGATCGTATCTGGCACCACATATGGCGACGGCGGCGGCGGCATCACTGGAATCCTGCTGGGTTCTCCTCGCGACGGCGATGGCAACTTGATCATGCTCGGAACTGGGCGCCAGCATTGGGCAACGGTCCACGTCGCTGACCTGGCCGCCGTCTTCCGGTCTGCGCTCGAAAACGACAGTGCCCGAGGCAGGTACGTCATCGGGAACGGCCTGACCCCTACCGTCTCAGAATCTGACAGAAGCGGCTGCCGTCGCTGTCGGAGCCCCAGGGGCGACTCCAGGGTCCGACCAGGAGGCACGTTCGCGGCTCGGGGATTATTTCGCCGAAGTACTTCTGCTCGACCAGGGAACGAAAGCGGCCAAGGCCCGTGCGTTGCTGGACTGGCAACCGACTCACCCTGGGCTCGTTGAAGAATTCCGCAGCGGCAGCTACCGGGCTAATCCGACGATCTGACCACAACCTCATCTGACACGAAAGCAAGGAGAATATGGCTGATATCGCACAACACTGGGTCGACGGAGAATGGGTCGGTTCGGACACGGTTTCCGAGTCGATCAACCCCGCCACGGGAGAGAGGCTCGGTCAGTGGTACGACGGTGGCGAGGCGGAAGCCGGCGCCGCCATCGCCGCCGCCAAGCAGGCGTTCATGACCTCACCATGGTCACGCGACCGCTCTCTCAGGTACAGAGCGCTTACGGAGATGGCCGACCGGTTCGACGAACACGCCGACGAACTCGGCCGCCTGGTCACCCAGGAAAACGGCAAGATACTGGCACAAGGGATGTTCGAGTCGTCGACGGCTGGCGAGACGCTCCGGTACAACGCGTCGTTTGCCTTGACCGAGGCAGGCATCTCCGCCGAGGTGGCGCCCGGACTGTGGTTCAGTCAGTACGCCGAGCCGGCAGGAGTCGTCGGCATCATGGTGCCCTGGAACGGACCAGTTGCGCTCTTCATTCGCTCATTGGCCCGGCCTTGGCCGCTGGGGACACCGTCGCCGTCAAGATGCCAGGTCAAACCGCCCTCGTGGCGAACCGGCTCTCCCAGATCATTGCCGAGGTCGAGTCCCTCCCGACCGGGGTCGTCAACATCTTCACCGAATCTGGCAACAAAGGGGCTCCCTATCTGGTGGCATCACCCGATGTGCAGGTCATCAGTTACACGGGCAGCGTCCCCGTGGGCCGCATTGTCGCCGCGGAAGGCGCGCCCACGCTCAAGCGGATGAACCTCGAACTGGGCGGCAAGACGCCGATGATCGTTTTCGACGATGCCGATGTGGAGCGTGGCATCCCGCTGCTCACATCGGCCGTAACCACTTTCACGGGACAATTTTGCATGACCGGCTCGCGCATCCTGGTCCAGCGAGGGGTCGCTGACCAAGTCCGAGCTGGGCTCAAGTCAGCCTTTGAAAAGGTGCGACTAGGCGACGGACTAGACCCCGCGACCGAGATGGGCCCACTTATCGACAAGCCAAACGTCGCCAGAGTGGATGGAATGGTCGAGACGGCCCTCGCGTACGCCAAGCCGATCGTGCGCGGCGGTCCGGCCACCGAAGGCGCCCTTGCCAAGGGAGCATTCTTTCGGCCGGCCCTGCTCGAGGTCGATGACGTCAACTCCGAGATCGTTCAAAAGGAGGTATTCGGACCTGTTGCAACGTTCGAGGTGTTCGACACAGAAGCCGACGCCATCGCCCGCGCGAACGCCACCGAAATGGGCCTTGCCGCGGGCATCTTTACAGAGAACCTCGCTATAAGTCGACGCGTGACCCGCGGGGTACAGGCAGGCACCATCTGGACCAACACGTGGTCGGCGTTAAATGACGGGTTCGCAGAGGGTGGCTACAAGCAAAGCGGCGTCGGTCGCCTACGCGGCCGCCTGGGCATCTCGGACTTCCAGGAATATAAGACCGTCGTCCATAACATCCTCCCCGCGGCTGACTAACTCCCTCGGGTTCGCCAACTAATCAACACGCTCAACCAGTGCAACGAGAACAGGAGAAGCTGTGAGTGCAAGTCCCATCGAGGTCGTCGGCGAGTGGCTCCAGAACTTGTTGAACGCCGACGTCATCCATCGTCTTGTCGCGCCCGACGCCACGTACGTATCGCTGAGCACAGACAATCCGGAACTCAAACTGATTGAGCCGTGGGCAGGCACGTCCCACGGACAACAGGCGTTTCTTGACAACCTGAACAATATGTTCAGCCGCTGGGAAAACCAGGCGTTCAACGTCACCACGATGTTCGCCTCTGGAGAGGATGTGGCCGTGTTCGGCGATTTCCGCTGTAGGTCGTACTCGTTGAACAAGGTCGTGAGCTCTCCCTTTTCCATCCACGTCAAGGTCGTCGATGGCCAGGTCACGCACGTTCAGTTTCAAGAGGACTCCTACGCCACCGCCGAGAGCTTTCGCAAGGGTGGCTCCTGGACTGTCCAAACGGAGCGGGACGCCATACCGTTCACCGTGGGTGGTTGACCAATCTCGGTATGAACAGTCCACCGGGAAAGAACCCACGTCCCCTGACGAGACGATCGATGACGCAACGGGCCCGACTGTGTCAATCACTCGAGGTGATCGCCACCCCACGCATCCCCGACTGAACGGGCGCCTCTCCGGCGCCACCTTCCATGCCACCAAGGCACGAGCGTGTTGGGGAAGGGGCGTAGCTCGACCGCCACCGACCAGACAGCAAATCACCTGCTCGACGTCGGCTCGTTTGGCCATCGATCGTGCCCGGATGGTCTTCCTCGACGATAATGGTGGCGAGATGAGCGTCGTGCCCTTGGTGGCTTCGTCAGGAAGGCAATTGTTCGGGCGCGAACGCGAGCGCGAGGTGCTCGACCGATTGCTCGATCACGCTGGCGGCGGCGTGCTGGTCGTGCATGGCGAAGCAGGCGTCGGGAAGACGGCCTTGCTCGACTACGCGATCGAGACCGCTCGTGTATTCCGAGTGGTCAGGACGTCCGGCGTGGAGGCGGAAATAGAGCTCCCGTACGCCGCTAGTCAACTGTTGTGTTCCCCTTTCTTCCACTTCGTGGACCGCCTCCCGCCGCCCCAGCACGAGGCGCTCGGCGTCGCCTTCGGGCTCAGCGACGGGCCTCCCCCGGATCCCTTCCTGGTCGGACTGGCGGTCCTCGGCCTGTTGTCAGAGGCGGCAATGGAACAACCGCTCCTCGTGGCGGTCGATGACGCGCACTGGTTGGACCACGCGTCGGCGCGGGCGCTCTCCTTCGTTGCCCGCCGCTTGTCGTCGGAACCGATCGCGCTCGTGTTCGCGACGCGCCAGATCGAGAGCCCGCTTCGAGGCCTCCCGGATCTTCTCGTCTCGCCGCTTGGACATCGAGATGCGCGGGCGATGCTGGAGTCGGTCCTGCCCGCACCGTTCGATGAGACCGTCCTGGAACGGATCGTTGTCGAGACACGAGGAAACCCGCTGGCTCTGCTGGAGTTGCCACGAGGGCTCAGTGCGACGGAACTGGCCGGCGGGTTCGGCCTTCCCGCCACCGTGCCGCTCTCCGCCGGCATAGAGAAGAACTTTACGAAGCGGCTCTCTGCCCTCCCAGAAGACGCCCGTCGCTTACTGCTCGTGGCCGCCGCAGACCCAGTCGGCGAACCGTCTCTCGTCTGGCGGGCGGCGGAGCGGCTCGGAATCCCAGAGTCGGCGGCCGACACGGTCGAGTCGGAAGAGTTGCTACAACTAGGAACGCGGGTGGTGGTCCGCCATCCGCTGGTTCGCTCCGCTGTCTACCGGGCCGCGACTTCCAGCGAGCGGCGCGCCGTCCACCACGCGCTGGCGGAGGCAACCGACCCGGAACTCGACCCGGACCGCCGTGCTTGGCACCGGGCGAAGGCGGCCCCAAAGCCCGACGAGGAGGTTGCCGCGGAGCTGGAGGAGTCTGCATCCCGAGCGCAGGCGCGCGGCGGGTTCGCAGCCGCCGCGGCATTCCTGGACCGAGCGTCAGCGCTGACACCGGACGAACCCAGGAGATCGGGGCGCGCACTGGCGGCGGCACAAGCAAAGTTGCAAGCCGGGGCTTTGGAAGACGCCCTTCGCCTCCTTGCCACCGCAGAGGCGGGTTCTCTCACTGAGGTCCAGCTGGCCAAGGCGGCGTTGCTGCGCGGCCAGATTTCGTTTGCCTCGACGCATAGTGGCGACGCGGCAACGTTGCTGCTCGATGCCGCAGAGCGATATCGCGAGATAAACCCCGACCTGGCCCGGGAAACCTATCTCGAGGCACTCACAGCGGCCATCTTCGCGGGGTCGCTGGCGGCGCCGGGCTGGCGTCCGCACGACGTGGCAACGGCGGCAAGGGCCGCCCCGCCAGCCCGCAGGCCACGTGTACCGGACTTGTTGCTCGACGGTTTCGCGGCCCTGTTCAGCGGCGCATACAGGCTCGCCGCGCCAGTTCTGCGGCAGGCCGAGAGCGAAATCGAGGACATGTCGCAGACCGAACAGTTGCGCTGGATGTGGGGCGCGACCGTCGCCGCGCAGCACCTGTGGGACGCCGAAGGTTGGGAGCGGCTGTCAAGTCTGCATCTAGAAATGATCCGCGAGACTGGGCGGCTCGCTGACCTTGCCATCGCCCTTGGCCACCGTGGCCAGATGCACGTTTTCGCGGGTGAACTCACTTTGGCGGCATCTCGCCTGGAGGCTGTCCAAGAGGCAACGGAACTGACGGGAAGTCCCCTCGCCCAGTACCACGGAGTGAGCCTCGCCGCGATGCGCGGCCGTGAGGCTGAGGCCAGGCAGATCTTCGATTCAGCCCGTGCCGACGTCATCGAGCGCGGAGAGGGGGCAGGCCTGGCGTTCGCCGATTGGGCGGAGTCCATCCTCTACAACGGGCTCAGCCGGTACGCAGACGCGTTGGCTGCGGCGCGCCGCGTGGTCGGCCATACCGACCTCGTTTGCTCCAACTGGGCGATGCCAGAACTGATCGAGGCGGCGACACAGAGTTGGAGCTTTTGAACTCGCCACCGAGGCGGACGAGATCCTCACCGAAAGGGCGAGCGCGAGCGGGACGGAGTGGGCTCTTGGGATCGCCGCTCGCTCGCACGCGCTCCTCGCCGATGACGCCCGAGCGGCCGACCTCTACGTGGAGGCCATCGATCGACTAGGGCGCACGAGTATCGCCGTCGACCTTGCTCGTGCCCACCTGCTTTACGGCGAGTGGCTCCGACGAGATCGTCAGCTCAGGGACGCTCGTAACGAACTGCGCCGTGCGTACGAGATGTTCACCGCGTTCGGCATGGAGGCGTTCGCCGAGCGAACGCGTGTCGAGCTACGAGCAGCGGGTGAACGGGTTCAGGCGGCGACGGCCATAACGCTCGACCAGCTCACTCCACAGGAGTTGCAAGTTGCCCGCAACGCTGCAGAAGGCAAGTCCAACAGAGAGATCGCTGCTCTGCTCTTCATCAGCCCCAGCACGGTCGAATACCACCTGCACAAAGCGTTCCGGAAGCTTGACGTGAAATCACGGACACAGCTGGCGCAACGCAAGTTGTAGCAGCATTAGACGATGGCGGTATGCAAAGGGCTCTTTTTGTCGCGAACCGAATAGGAGGTTGTTCATGAAGACGTCTGGGATTATCGCGGCGTTGCCAGCACAGGACGTGGGCCGAGCCACCTTCAGGCGCGCACCTGGGCCTCGCTGACCTCCCACAGCCTGGTCCCCACACCGGGCTCCTTCGCCCCTGGCGGGACGTCGCCGTCATTTAATCGGTGCTGACCAGTTGCGGCGACGCGTTTGTCTTAGCCGCCATGCGGAGGGCCCGATATTGGAGAACCTTGGCCCCGGACACGCTGACCCCCATGGTCGCGGCCGCTTCTTTGAGGCTGAGCGTATCGAGGAAGCGCAATTTCAGGATCTGGCGGTACCGCTCAGGCAAACGCTCGAGCAACCGCTCGGCGCGAGCACCAGCGTCGGAGTCTGTCTGCGGGTCGTCCAAGAAGCGCAAGGCGGCGGCTAGTTCGATCCTCGTTGCCTCGGCCCCAAAGCGGCGGCGCCAGTGGGCGGCCAGCGCCGACTGGGCGGTGGCGGCCAGATAGCCGCGCACCTCGGACCGGCTGGCGTCAAGGCGAAGCGGTCGCAGAGTGGCTCGGAACACTTCGGCGGTGAGATCCTCTGCGTCGGGACGGTTGCCGACCTTGACGTACATCATTCGGTAAAGGCGCACGACATTGTCGGAGTAGACCTCGTCCCAATCGGCATACCGGTCGCTGTCGACCTGGGGCGCACAGGGCGACCGGTTGTCCGGTGGGCGTGTCACACTAAGTAGCGTCGCACCCGGCGGCCGGGTTGGCATCGCTCGGGTTAGGTATCCTCAGCCGGCGGTTTCCGGGTTCAGACAGCCGAGACGTGTGTTATAGCCAACCGGGTGAGTTCCACCCGGGAGCTGACACCCACCTTGTCAAAGACGTGTTTGAGGTGGGTGGCCACGGTATAGGTCGATAGGAATAAGCGCTCGCCGATCTGGCGGTTGGTGAGACCTTGGGCGGCGAGGCTCACGACCCTTAGTTCGGCGCTGGTGATGCTCTCCCATCCGAAACTAGCCCTGATGGGTCTGAGTTGGCTCTGGCGGTGCTTGACACCGGCGCGGCGAAGACGCCGGCGCACTCTCGATTCATCCCGCACCGCGCCGGCGTCCTTGTAGACGTCGAGGGCGTCGACCAGGTACAGGACACCGCCCTCCCGATCGCCACTGGACACCAATGCCTGGCCGGTGTCCTCGAACACAGAGGCCCGGGCCATCAACCGAGGGCTGTTGCGGAACAGCTCGGCGGCCTCGACCAACTGGCCGCGATCACCGGTCCGAAGGCCCCGGCTATGGGCGGCAGAGCCCACTACGACCGCCACCGTCGGATTGAGCCGGGCTAGCCCGTCGGCGCTGTCGACGACGGCGGCGGCCCGAGCTGTGTCGCCGGCCCGTTCGGCCAGTCGGACGAGCCGAGGGGCCAGGGTCGCGTCAACTGACAGGTTCTGAGTGAGCACTTCTGGCCGGTCGAAGGTGTCCTGAAGGACCTGCACCGCTCCCCTGAAGTCGCCTTCGGCCTCCCGCAGCAGGGCTTCGGCTACATCGAGGTACCGGGGCGGGGAATGGGCGCGGACCGTTGTGCATTGAGCGGAACGGGAGACGAAGTCGTGGGCGGCCTCCAGATCGTTGCGGTGGAAAGAAACTAGGGCGAGCACCCCCAACGGGACGTCGGAGTCTTGCCACATATCAAAGGCATCGATGAGGGCGAGCGCCGCCTCAGCTTCGATGGCGGCATCGCTGAGCCTGCCGGCCATCATTCGTACATAAGCCACGCAGCGCTGACAGAACTCCAGCGCCCAGGACGCGCCAAACTCTTCTGCTTCTCGCCGGTAGTCGGCAAAGACCGAGTCGGCGTCTTCGAAGCGGTCCATGACGGCCAACACGCTCGCCAAGGAGGGCTGGGGAAAGCGCTGCCGAGCCTCGGGCCCCGCCGCCTGGGCAGCGCGCGCCGCCTGTTCCGCCATGGTCAGCCATCGGGTCAGATGGCCACGACAACCCTCGAGGTAGGCGAGCACAATGCGAGTTGCGATGAGTAGCGCCACATCGTTGGGACCGGCGCACTCCAGTGCCTCCCGGTAGGCGGCTTCGGCCGCGGTCACCTCGCCCTCCATGGCGAGCGAAAAGCCAAGGTCGTGAAGGAAGTGGCATCGAAGCGCCGGGGGGAAGTCGCACCGTGCCAACGCTTGCCTGCACTGGGCCACGACTTCTCGTCGCCGCCCGCTCAGCAGTAGGGCATCGGCCAGTCCCAACCGAACCGTTGCCTCGGCATCGGCGTCCAGTTCCAAGTCGAGGGCCCGTTGGGCCAGCGCTGCGGCGTCCGAGAACATGGAGGCCCACGCCGCCAGTCGAACGGTGCCGACCAGAGCCTCAGTCCAGCCGGGCTGTCCAGGGTCCGCCAGATCGATGGCACGGAGGGAGAGCTCTGCTGCCGCGTGCGGCGCTTGACCGGCGATCTCGGCGGCTGCTTGCCGCAAGACCGTGACCGCCTCCTGGTCACCCGGTTCTGCCGCCGCCATCAGGTGCGGTGCAGCTTCGCTCGGCGGCCCACCCCGAGCGAGTACGGCGGCCGCCGCCGCACGATGAAGGGCAACGCGGGTGCTGCCAGCCATGTCCTCGGTGATCGCCTGGCGGATCAGGTCGTGGCAGAACTCGAGGCGGGCACCGCTATCAGTTAGCACGTTGGCCTGAAGCGCTTCGTCGACGACGGGCACCAGCACGCCCGGCCAACTGCCCAACACGGTGGCGACGTCGGTCACGCTGAACGACCGCCCGAACACCGACCCGGCCTGAAGAAACTGTCGGGCGGCGATCGACAACGTGACCAGCCGTCCTCGCACGCTGGCCCGGAAGCGTTCCGGAACGCGTTGCATGACAACTGATGCGACGCCATCGGTGACCGAGATCGACCCTTCGGCAAGCAGTGCTTGGAGCAGTTCCAGACTGAGGAAGGGGTTCCCGCCTGCGCCTGGCCAGAAACGAGCGCAGCTGGGAGTCAGGTCGACCACCCAGCAAGGATCCGGCCAGAGCCTCGGTTTCAGGCACCGAAAGGGGGCCTAGCTCGATACGGGACGCCCCAGCGACGGTCAGTTCGCTCATCAGCCGGGGCAGACCTGATGGCATTGGGCCAGGCCGGACGGCCAGTAGCCACCCTACTGGCGACGAGAGCAGCCGCTGCGAGAGGGCCTGTACGGCCCAGATCGTCGTGGGGTCCGCCCACTGCAGATCGTCGAGCGAGATCAGCAGCGGTGTCTCTCGCGAGCGCAACTCCAGCAGCTCGGCTAACTCCTCCACCAGCCAGAACCGCTGGTCGCCGGGGCGCTCCAGGGCCTCTAGACGTTGCCGCTCGAGGACCGGTCGCTCACCGCTGCTCAGTGCAGACAACAGCGGGGCCAATGGGGCAATGGCCTCGATCTCGTCGGCGCGACCAGCTGCAAGCAGCATTCCGGCATCAAGGCCCAACTGGCCGGCCTCGGCCAGGAACCTGCTCTTGCCGATCCCCGGCCAACCTTCGACCAGGACCACGCCTCCACAACCCCCCTGGAGGCCGTTCATGAGGGCGACCACCACTGCCAGCTCGGCCTCACGTCCCCGGAGCGGCAATGCGATCATGGCTCTCACCATGTCATAGCAGCAAACAACTCAAGACCGCTTCGCCGAAGACCTGCCACCGACAATGTCGGAGCCCTTTAACCCGGCAGCCTGATGCCAGCCAGTGGCCGTCTTGCTAACACGAAAGCACTAACAAAATGGGCGGCGTGGGCAGACGCCGCCACCACCACAGGAGCGCCGGGTACGACCCCCCGAATTACCGAACAAGCCCGCTGTGGTGCCGGGGGCGAGCGCCCCGCCGTGTTAAACCGGCATCGGGACACGGTTGTGGACGTCGCTCGGATCTGTGATGGTTACTCCTCCCGGCGCGGGGTCACCGTCGAGGATGGCGTACACATCCGCACCGTCCAGTGTCTCGTTTTCTTCCAGGAGGCCGATGAGATGGTCGAGGGCGTCGCGGTGGGTGGACAGAAGATCGGTCGCCCGATGTTCGGCTTCTCGCAGTAACCGGGAGACTTCTTGGTCGATTAGCCGCTGGGTCTCTTCGGCGTGGGCGCGGGGCCCGGTACCGTCCACGCCCAGATAGCCGGGGCCGTGGCTGGAAAGGCCGACGGGGCCGAGGACGGCGGCTCATGCCCCAGTCCCGCACCATATGTGTGGCCAATTGGGTGGCGCCGGCCAGGTCGTTGGCGGCGCCCGTCGACGCTTCCCCCAGTACCAGGACCTCCGCCGCTCGGCCGGCGAGGCGGACGGCCAGTGAGTCGTAAAGATAGCTCTCCTGGTAAAGGTGGCGCTCAGCGATGGGTAGCTGCTCGGTCACGCCGAGAGCCTGGCCGGCGGGCAGGATGGTGACCTTGGCCACCGGGTCGGCGTGGAGGCAAAGCGCGGCCACCAGGCTATGGCCGGACTCGTGGACGGCGACGGCGTGCTTCTCGTCCGGGAGCAGGGCGTTGGACGGCGTCGCGCCGCCCCAGCAGTATGCGGTCCCGGGCCGCTTGGAAATCGGCCGCCGTCACCATGCCCCGGTCGTGGCGCACGGCCACGATGGCGGCTTCGTTGACCAGGTTGGCCAGGTCGGCCCCGGCAAACCCGGGCGTGCCCCGGGCGACCACGTCCAGGTCGACATCGGCCGCCAGTTGCTTGCCCGAAGTGTGCTCGGCCAGGATGGCTCGTGCGTTCGGCCTGGTTGGGGAGGGGGATCTCGACCGTCCGGTCGAAACGCCCGGGGCGCAACAAGGCGGGGTCAAGGCTTTCGGGGCGGTTGGTGGCGGCGATGACCACGACGCCGGTGGCGGGGTCGAAGCCGTCCATCTCGGCCAGCAGCTGGTTGAGGGTGTGTTCGCGTTCGTCGTTGCCGCCGAGGAGGGCGGTGCCGCGGCGGCCGCCGATGGCGTCGACCTCGTCGATGAAAATGATGGCCGGGGCCTTCTTGCGGGCGTCGGCGAACAGGTCGCGCACCCGGGCGGCGCCCACGCCGACGAACATCTCGACAAAGCTCGAGCCCGTCAGGGCCAGGAACGGGGCCCCGGCCTCCCCGGCCACCGCTCGGGCCATCAAGGTCTTGCCCGTGCCCGGAGGGCCGACCATCAGCACGCCACGGGGCCCGACGGCACCAGCACGGCGGTACTTATCGGGGTGCTTCAAGAAATCGACCACCTCGGCCACTTCCTGTTTGACCCCGGCGTAGCCCGCCACGTCTTTGAACCGGGTGGACGGACGGTCGTCGACGTCGTAAACGCGGGCCTTGGAGCGGCCAATGTTGGTAATGCCGCCCACCAGGGCTCGGCTCCGGCGGCCTACCCAGACGAACAAAGCGACGAGCAGCAGCAGCGGGAGGAGGTCCAAGACCAGGCCCAAAGCGGAGACGCCCTCGGCGGTGCTGGTGACCTGGACCTTGTGGCCCAGTAGTTGGCTGGCCAGCTGGGCGTCGGGAATGGCGGTCGGCACCTGGGAGGTGTACGTCTCGCCGTTGGCCAGCCGGCCGCTGACCTGACCGTTGGGGCCGATGCTGGCCGTCTTGACCTGGTTGTGGGTCACCTCGGTGACGAAATTGGTGAAGCTGAAGGCCCGGGGCGCCGTGGTAGGCGCCGGGCTCAGGAACAGGCGAGAGGCGTGAGCAACAACCCGGGGAGCACCAGCCAGGTCCGCCACCGGGGCGGCCGACGCGGGGCGAAAGAACCGGCCGGGTGCCGGGGGCGGCCGGGCTTGGCGGCGTTGGATCGGTGCTGGTGCCAGTCCCTCATGTCGTCTGCTCCCGGGGCACTGGGTTGAAGCCGAGGTCAACAGTCATGCCGCGCTCGAACTTCTGGGCACGACGCGGGCGGGCTCGAGGTCGGGGCGGGCTTGGCCCACGGCCGTCCGCAGGGCTCGGTGGGCGAGGGCGGCGTAGACGCTGAACCCCAACAGGGTTGTCTCTACGAACAAGGCGGCCAGCCCGAGCATGCACGACCAGTTGCCGGCATCTTGGTTGTCCAACGGCGTGCTGAAGGTGCGGGTGAAAACGTAGCCCCCGATGGCGGCTGCGCATACCACGGCACTCGCCGTCCAGGTGCGATGGTCGCCCCGGGTGGCGAGGCGGGCCGCCACGGCCAGGCACGCCGCGATCAGGAACAGGAAAGAGACCCCCAGCAGGGGTGTGCTCTCGGTTGTGGGGACGATCTGGAGGAAATGAACGGCGCCGATCGCCAGCAGGGACACGACCCCGGTGGCGCGTAACACGGCATCGTTGGCGTGGGCGGCCGACGCCCCATTTGCCCGGCGTCCCTGGATCACGAAGTTGGTCTTGGGTTGGAAAATGGACATTTCATAGCTCTCTTTCTGTGTGAAAAGCAGGCGGTGTTCAAGTGCCGACGAGCGGGTAGGGCAGCGGTTAGCTGCCGGAGGGTTGTTCCGGGGCAGGGTCCCCCGTCTCGCCCAACCCGCAAAGTAATAACCGCTCGGGTTACATCTATTTGGCGGTTTGGGTGCAGTTACGGCAGGTCATTACGTAACAGGTGCGCCACTCTGGCGGCGCGCCGGTTATCCTGAGAGGCCGGCTGAGCGACGCCATTAGCGGCCGCGGCTGGGGGCGTGTCCTTCATCAGGTCGACCATTACCCAGCCCACCAAGGTGAGGACCGCCACCGACTCCGCCACGATCGACTCGACGGCAAATGGCGGCGGAGAGTGATTCCTTGAACCCGAACAAGCCGAAATTGACGCTTACGATCAAACCGGCCAGAATGCCTATTTCTACTCCGGCCCCGGCCAGGCCAAGCAGCCGGCTCGGCCTCAGTAATAGACCGGCGGCGACAGCCATGGCGCTAACGGCACCGACCAGGAACAGCGGCCCGATAGTCGGGATGTGGCGATAGCCGTCCTGCCACAAATGCAAGTGGGCCCAGCCGTCCCAGCTCAGCAGGCCCACGGCGACGAGCCGGACGAATAACGCAGACACCTCCCAGGGGTCATGGCGCAAATGGACCTTTCTGTGGCGCGGTGATGCGACGCGTTTGATCATTGAGATATCGAGCAACTTCATCATCGGGGCTCTCCTCCTAGTTGTTCTATTGGGGATGGATACGTCCTTGAGTTACTCCCCGCTACCGCCAGGTCACGTCACGGCTTCCCCAGCCCGGCCGCCGCCTCGTAACTCGGTCCGCTATACCTCCGGGAGGATGCGACGGCAAAAGGCGCCATTTCCCAAAGTGTTGTTGGCTCCAGGGCCTCGAACCCTGGCCTGCTTCAACCAGGAAGGAGAGACCCAAAATGCGGGTTCAGCCGGAAAGGGCGGCCCTCCGCGACGACGCGGCCTGCTTGCTAGGTGAACTGGGCGGGACGGCCCGTGAGGTCGCCCTGTCTCTTTACGCGTTCGGGCTCCCGGGCCGGGCCTCGAGCCCAGGCCGCTCCATTATCGCCAGCTATATCTATGTGGTCGTGAGCGCAGATACCAGGGTCAAGCGCGTCCGGCTCAGCCAGCCGGTGGCTGGTGATAAAGCCACACCAATGGTGGTCGCCCTCCATCTGGCTGCGCCTTCCGCGTCCTATAAGGGAGTTCATCGCCTTGGCGGGCCGGGAAGGGCCCGGGCGCCCGGCCAGGTCTCCGTCCGGCGACGACTAAGCCCAAACGAGGAGTGGCCGATGAGACACGGCCAGCCTGGACACCCAACTCCTCACAAGGTTGGCCAGTTGCGGAGCGGTTAGGAAAAAGTTGCCGTGGCCACGGTGACCCCGGTCGAGGTTACGAGCAGCGCCCGGCGCAGTTGGTCCCCCTGGGCCCGGACGGACCGGGCCCATTCCCCGGTCCCGTGGTGCACCACCACGTTCCCGGCCGTCACTATGGCGCCGTCCGCCAGCTGAAGCTCGCAGTGGTAAACGCCCGTGTAACCGGGGTCGACGACGTCCATCATGACCCACGACGGGTCCCCGCTGTAGGCATAAGCGTGCCCTACGGGGAGGCCTTGGCTGGTCAGCAGGGTGCCAGAGCGCTCCGTGGCGGCGACAGTAGGACCTTGACGCGCCACGGGGGCTCGCCACGAAGGCCGCACCAGATTGACGGCGCCGAACGTACCGCTCTCCGGTCGGGAGCGCCAGCAGCTGAGGCTCGTTGTCATCTCCCCTATGTATAGGGCTGATCGTTACACTCGCCCCCGGTCCTGCCCGACGTCGAACCACGCCAGGGCACCGGTCGATCGACGGGCTCCCAATGGGGACGTTGTCGGGCACCCTGGCCCGGCTTGTCGAGCCGCGGCTGGAGCCTATTTGTAACCGGCCGTCGTATTAGCTCCTGAAAGCAACGAACAACTCAACTCAAAATCCCTTGGAAGGTGAAATAATGGCTCGCCATCGTGCCACAATTGCAATTATTGCGGGGACCGTCGCCCTTTCCGCGGTCGGTGTCGGCTCCGCCGCCGCGGCCACACATAACGCCGCCGCAGCCCATTCGACCAGCGGGCAACGGGCCGGCCGAGCCGAGAGCGCCATCAAAATGGCCACTCTGCACACGGCCACGGCCAAGGTGAACGGAAGATCAGAACCGGTCCTCGTCAATGCCCGCGGTCTCCCCCTTTACTACTACCAGCTTGACACGGCCAAAAAATCCTTGGTGACGGGGGAACTTGCCCAGCTCTGGCCGCCGCTGGTGGCGGCGCGCCCCACCGAGACAGGGGCGGCGGGCAGGCTAACCGTCGTGAAGGACGCGAACGGCGACCAAGTCGCCTACAACGGTCATTTCCTCTATACGTTCGCTGACGACGGCCCGGGACAGGTCAACGGCCAAGGGGTGCAGGATTTCTTCATTGCCACTCCGAGCCTGAAGGCCATCGGCAGTGCGCAGGCGCCCCAGGCCATGACCGCCACCACATCGGGAAGCTACCGTTACTGAAAACCTCGAGTTCCGAGGCCCCGAAGTCGAGCGAGCCGTACGCTCCTCCGGGGCCTCGCCCGTGTAACTCTTCGCTCTAACTCTTGGCCGCAAGTTGCGCCCGCCATTTGCCCTTTCGTCCGGTCAGTCCCGAGGACCGTGCCAAGGGCCATCGTGAGGACTGGGCGGCCTCCCGATGGTTCTGCGAGCTGCCGGGGACGTGAACTTCCGTCTTGTAGTCCCCATGATCGAACATTCTCTCAGCCGACCCCGAGGTCAGCCTGTCAGGTGTCCACTTATTCTGGGGATCCTCAGTGCCTGACGCGCCTAGGGCCGATTGCGCATATTGCTCTGGGTTGGGACGACTTTCGATGGCAATGCGCGAAGTGGTGGGCTCAGCAGCTGAAGAAGAGCCGCCGCACGGCTTCGAATTTCACGCCCCAGACGGAGCTCGCCCACGCCGCACCCTGTCGCTTCGATCGCCCGTGAGGCGGGGCGTTTCAATACCAATAATCGCTGGGGAGGAAAACCGTGGTGGGCGTGGAGGCGACAGTCATTGTGGTCTTGGGGGTGGCCGCCGGGTCGGTCCCGGCAAGATCTTGTTCGTCTCGGCCCTTTGGGTGGCCCCGATAACCATCGACAAACATCGGCTGGCTATTGGCACCGTGGGGCAAGTCGTGGCCAGGGCTGTCTACCACCGCGGCCCCCTCCGCCAAACCTCCCCCGGCCCCGGCCGCACAAAGCGCCAGGACAACGACTACCGTCTTTGCGTAGTGCATCACGTTACCTCCAATTATCTCTTGCCCGGTAATGCGCTTATGGTTACACCCGGTGGCCTCCGACTGTTAAGCAGGGGCGCACGGAGGCCTCGGGCCAGTCGTCGTGTTCAGCAAAAAACCGCAGTGGCCACGGGAGCGCCCGTCGGGGTCATGACCTCTGCTCGGCCAAGCTTGTCGATATCCAACTGGAGAGCCCGGGCAAATTGGCCGCTCCCATTGTCCACCTCGAACGTACCGCTTACGAGGGTTGTGCCGTTGTACCCCCGGATCCTACAAACTGCCCTGCCGTCATATGCCGAGCCTTCGACGTTCATGAACACCCAGGACGGCTCCCCCCGGTAGACGGCGATTTTCCCGATCCGGAGCCTGTGCGCCCCTATCAGCGTCGCTGTGCGCTGGGTGCCAGCGCTTTGAGAGTTCGCAGTCACTTATTACCTCCGCAGTCAGGTTCTCCTCGTCTGGGTTGCCCAGGACGAGACATTTTCATCCCATAGATATGGCCCTGGGTTACATCAGGCCCGAGGCTTGGACGCCGACATAGCCGGGCCACAAAGGCCCGGCTATGTCGACAGCAATTGTTCAGCCAGCAGTTTTCACCCAGCAGTGTTTCACCCAGCAGTGTTTCACCCAACCGTGTTGAAGTTAAAGGCACCCAATAGTGGAGAGGCGTGCGCGTCACGGCTGGTCAACGGTTGCAGCCCGAAGCGGTGCTCGATGAAGGCGAGAATCGAGGTGGTGTCGTAGACCGTATGGTCGACGTAGTGGCGCCGTGCGAACGGGGAGATCACGATGGCGGGCACCCGGGTGCCGTCCCCGAAACGGTCCAGTTTGGGCGGAGGGACATGGTCCCAAAAGCCGCCGTTCTCGTCGTAGGTGACAATGACCGCCGTGCTCTTCCAATCCGAGCTGTGCATGATCTTTTCCACCAGAGCGGCCGCCTGGGCATCACCGTCGTACAGGTCGGTGTAGCCCGGGTGCTCGTTGTCCGCCCCGTAGGGCTTCACGAAGCTGACGGCCGGGAGCGTACCATTGGCGACGGCGGCATCGAAGGCCGTCTCGTCCTGCAAGTGCTTGAAACCCGGTGTCCCCGGGGCGTAATTGGCGAAGTACGCGAACGGCTGGTGGTTGAACTGGAACAACGGCCCCGGGTGACCGGCGATGGCGGCGTCCCAGCCGCCCGAGTACCAGGCCCACGAGATCCCTTTGGCGCTCAGCCGGTCGCCGATGGTCACGTTGGTCAAGGGCGGGACGAGCTCGTCTTTGGGAGTGGCGGCCGGGTGCGGGCCGATCGAGCTGTACGCGGTGTTGACCAGGTAGCCGTCGGGCGTGACCGCCCCGTTCTGGAGCACTTTGCCGTCAGGCGCCAGTTTGGCACGGACCACCGCCGGGGCGTTGGGCCACTTCGGTGCGGCCGCGCCGATGAGGAAGAAGTGGTTCAGCAACGAACCGCCGTAGGCGGCGTGGAAAAAGTGGTCGAGCAGCGTGTACTGGGCGGCCAGGTGTCCGAGAGGAAGCTGAGTGGCGTCGTACCAGCCGAGCGGCAAAGCACCGGATTTACCGTCCAGGACGAAACGGTCCATCTTGCCACCGTCGATCTCCGCTTGTTCCTGGTAGAAGCCCGCCCCGGGGTCGGCGACCTTGGTCGTAGCCGGCGCGTACGGTGCCAGCGAGAACGGTTGGTTGGGAAGGTCGGCCGGGAAACGAGCGTCCACCGGGAGGGGCGGGGCCGGCTTGGCCACGGTCGAGTTCTCCGCCACCAAGGGGTTCGTCCCCTCGTCCCCGGGCGGGGGCGAAAGTACCTGGGGAAGCACCGAGTAAGGCTGGCCGTCCTGGTCGACTTGAGGGGGCGCCGACGTCGCCTGGGCTAGGCCATCAGCTCCTGGGAACAGGCCGTAGAGGCTGTCGAAGCTCCAGTTCTCGAGGTAAATGACGACTATATGCTGCACCTTGTCCAGCCCTGTGGGCGTCGGAGTGGTACCGCTGGCACCGGCACCGCCAGCGAACACGGCCGTCCCTCCGGCCAACAGGGCTGAAATTATTGTGACCCGTGCCAGGGCACGGCCAAACCCGTGTTTCATTGTCGCTTCTCCTTGGTTTGGACAGCGGGTGGCCACGACGCCCTGCATTACTACGTCACGCCCTAGCTAGTTCTCAGCTCCCGACGCAACCTCAGCCTTCCGGTTGCTCGCCGGGTGCCGCGTGCCTAGGCCCCCGTGTCAATCTGATCCTCACCGAGGAATATGGGCGGGGGTTACATGACTCGTCTTCGACTGCGTCAAGAAGTCGGCAAACTAAATAACCCGCCGGTCGGCTAGAAACAGCGTGAGGAATGGCCGGAAGGCGTTGCCCGGGCGACGGCCCATTTACGGAGCGGGCCGCTCGGAAATCCTTGGCTGGTCGAGCGAGCTCGGCGCACTTCTCGCACGGAAGGGCGTAACCCATTCGGCTATCCAGTCGCAAGCTCTTTGAGCACAAGTGGTCCAGGCCCAGGATGCCCCTTCTGGCAGAGCCCGGGCGGCCTCGCTCTTCGCAACCGCTCGATCATAAGAAAGGGACCGAAACACATGTCTATCCTGCACCCGATAAGTGAGTTCGTGGGCGGCCTCTACCCCTAACCGCACGTCCGGGGTCGTTGTTGCTGCGTTGGACCCCGCCAGCCCCGCCGCCCGCGCTGATATCGAGAGCGGTGACCTAATTACCGCCGTCGATGGCCAGGCCACAGCGACGACCGCCGCTTTGTCCAACGTGATCGAGGCTGGCTGGCCGAGGTTGAAGCACCTGGACAAGTCGTCAGCCTAACGGTGGGCACTGAGGCGGGCATCGAGACAATTCAGGTACGTCTCGCCGAGGCACCGGTCGATTTTGAACTGTCGGTCCAGCTCCAGGCATTGTCCAAGAGGGGCACCTGCTCACGTCCGTCGGCGGGCCGGACTGTAACCCGCCTCCCTATTGTCTAACGAGATGTTCCGTGCCCATCAGCGGCCCTCGAGGCCCGACGCTCAAGCGGCCACCGCGCCGGAGGGGGCTGGCGCTTACCTCCGACTGGTTGACGCTGACGCCTACACGGACTGGGAGTCGGTCTACCGGGACAATGTCGAGCGCCTCTACCGGTTGATGTACGCCCGGGTCGGGAACCGCCCTGACGCCGAGGACCTCACCTCCGAGGTGTTCAGGACCGCCCTCGGCCCTTTGCGCTTGGCCTCGTCGAAGGGAGAGGTGAAGTCGTACCTGCTGGTCACGGCCAGGACGGTCCTGGCCTCGCACTGGCGCCGCCGCCTGGGCCTGGCCGTGACGTCCATCGACCCGGCGGCGGACCTGCCCTACTTGGCCGAGCCGTCGGCGGTGAGCGGGCCCACCGACGCGCCCGAGCGGGCCGGGGCCATCCTCGCCGCGCTGCCCGAGCGCTACCGGCGGGTCCTCGAGCTCCGCTTCCTCGAGGCGTGCTCGATCAAGGAGGTGGCGAGGACCATGGACGTCAGCGTGAGCAACGCCAAGGTCCTCCAGCACCGGGCCTTGCACATGGCGGCCAAGGTCGCCCAGGACCTGGGCCAATGACCAACCGACGCCTCTCGGCGTTCATAGATGCCCTGGTCTCTGGGCGCCGTCCGGGCCGCTTCTCGGCCGGCCCTGACGACGTTGAAGTCCTGCGCACGGCCATCGCCCTGCGAGCGGCCCGACCGGGCGACGCCCAACCCGACGAGGAGTTCGTGTCCGGCCTGTACGAGGAGCTGGCTAGCCGAGCCAGGCCCGAGCTCGGGCCCAACGTCCGCCCGGCCAAGTTCAGCCGCGGGCGCGCCGCCCTCGTCGCGGTAGCAGCCAGCGTGGTGCTGGTGGCAGGGACGGCGGCCGCCACCGAGGCCCTCGACCAAGGAAGAGCGGCCCCGGTGGCGGTGCCGGCCCCGCACGGGCAGGTCTTGCGCACGGCGACGTTCGAGACGCCAGGCCACCGGGCCGTGGGCCAGATCGTCGCCTATGGCGGCCACCCGTCGTGGGTGTTCATGAACGTGGACGTGGCCGGCTACGACGGCCGCATCGTCTGCATGCTGCGCAACGACCGCGGTGTCGACCGTGGCCGCCGGCGCCTTCGAGGTCCACGACGGTGTGGGCCAGTTCTCAAGGACGCTCCGGGTCGACTTCGGCCGGCTCCGGGGGGCAAGGCTCGTCACCCCGGGCGGCTCCCTGGTCGGCTCCGCCACTTTCGCTTAGCCCGGCTGGCCCACACGGCCGCCCACCAGAACCGTAACCCGCCCGCCTATTACGTGGGTGATGGTCACGAACGGCAAAACCAATGCGGTCTCTCACGAACAGTTCGGGCTCAGCCTGGACGGGCTGGCCCTCGGCCTGGGCGGGCCAGGACCAGCCGCGCTGGTCGGGCATATCGCCATTTGCAGCACCTGCGCGGCCCATCTGGAGGACCTGGTGGCCGTGGCCGGCACGCTGTCCCTCCTGGCCCCGGAGGCCGACCCCCCGCCTGGGTTCGTGGAGCGCGTTTTGGAGGCCGCCCGGCCGGCCCTTTGCTAGTTGGCCTGAGGGCACACTTCGAGCATGGCCAGGCGCCGCTTGTCGTTCAGGCCGTGCGCTGTTGTCGTCGCTCGCGCGCCGGTCCCGAAACGCTCCCTGACTGGAGGTCCACCAGCGTAGGCACGCGGAGCTCAACGTCCCCCAACGGGCCTGCCAGCCCGGGCTGGCGCGGGGCCGCCCTTCTCGAGCTTCCTCTATGGCCCGTCCGAGGGCCTAGGAAATAGATCAGCCAACCGACCGAAATGACCATCCAGAAACTGATGAGGCGGTAGATGAGGACGGCGGCCAGGGCCACGGGGTGGCGAAGACCAGCGCCCATGAGAGTGAGAGCCAGGGCTCCTTCCACCACACCGAGCCCGCCGGGCACGACCCCGGCGCTGGCCACCGCCGTGCCCACCGCGTAGACGAAGAGCAGGTCCCGCCAGGGCACCGGGGCACCGACGGCGGCGATGCTGGCGGCGAGGACGCCGGCATCGGCCAGCCAGTTCAAAAATGCGAGCAGCGTGACCGTCAGCCAACCCGAGGGTGGAAGGCGCAGTGACCCCAGCCGGGTGACCAGGTCCCCCAGGACGGCGTCTGGGTCCTGAGCGGGCCGGCCGAGCACGCGCCAGGCCTGTCGTAGCACCCAGGCCGCCGGTCGGTGGACCACTCCAAGGACAGCCGGACGGCGGATGGCCACTGTCGCCAGCGCGAAAAACCCAAGCCCCACCGCCCCGCCGGCTGCGCCGGCTGCGGCTACCACATCGTTGCCACTCAGGATGGCACCGACTACGAAAAGGAGACCTGACGCCAATGAGGAGACCACCCCGGCGACGACCAAGGCCCACCCGGCGACGCTAGCGTCCACCCCCAGTTGCTTGAACCGGCGGAAAACGAACACGGTGCTCATCTGAGGGCCCACCAACGGCAACGTGGCCGACAGGGCGTTGCCGGCATATGCGGTGGCCATAACCGGGAGAAGACGTACCCTCCGTGCGCCCGCTCTCAGCAGTCGGCACTGCATGCGAGCAAAACTGGCCAACGACAACGATTCGAGTGCCACCGCCAGCACGAACCATGCCCACTCGAGATGCGCGGCCACCCGGAACGACGACGCGATGAGGTCCCGCTCCCGGACGAGGAGCACGACCACAGCCCCAGCGGCTACCGCTGTCAACCCGAGCCGTCCCAGTCGCCTCCAAGGTGAAGCAACCTTTTGGCAGGGCGGGTCGGCCACGTCGGGTGCACCGCCCGCCAGTACACCTCCCGACGCGCTGCCGGTTACGGGGGCGACCGGTACTGGCACGACGGTTACTGGCACGACGGTTACTGGCACGACCGTGCCCACCCGAGCTCGACGAGACTTCGGGATCCCCGGCCGCCAAGCGGCGCCTGGCCGCTCCGAGCCCGCCGTGGCAGGAAATTGCGCTTCATCCACAGGAGCTCCTTCGACGGTGGGTGTTGCCAAGCGAGGGTTGTCAACGAAGACAGGTCAGCAACGCCTAGTAGATAAACGAGCGCGTTACGGTCCTGCCGCCCCGGCGGCCGGGGCGGGAAGGCAGCGCGAGTGGCTTCCCGGTGGCGCTCATCCAACCCGGCTTCGCCGCGAGTAACCCCCCCGGGCGGCTCACTGCCTGGGGTGACTGCGACGCCAGACTGTCTGTTCTCCTGAATCCCTTCCAATAACTCGTCTCGGTATTCATTTCCGAACAGCGAACGGACAAGGAGGGTTTTCGTGTTCAAGGACGCTGCTCTTATCGGCCCTCTTTGCCGTCGGCTCGATCGCGCCGGGAGGCGGTCACGCCTGTCGTCCTGGCGGCTCGGCAGCCGCGGACTTGGGCAGAAAGCCTGGCCGCCCCCAGCACCTTCAGCAACGCCTTGGCCGCATTAGTAGCTCGCACAATTTAGGTGACGTGTAACCCCGGCTCTTATCCCTAAATACACATACAACCCAGGTTCGCATCGCAACACAGGAGGAGAAGCGCAGTGAAGGTTCGCAGACCGCAGTCAATAATTCCCCGGGTATCGCGCTCCACCGTCGCAGGAGCACTCCTGGCCGTCGGGATGCTCGTCGGGAGCAGCCACCGCGGCAACGGCCTGGACGTCCGTGGGTAATGGGACCGGCAACGGGTTCATCGGCGGTCTAAGAACCGTGTCTGAGGTGGCCTCTACGGTGCCGTCGCTTGGGACACGAGACTCAGGGAGCGGCGACGTGAACCCCTACGGCGTTGCGGTCGTGCCGACCTCGACCGGCAAACTGGTGGCGGGCGACGTGCTGGTATCTAATTTCAATGACGCCGCCAACAATCAAGGGACCGGCGTCACCATCATGCAGATTTCGCCGGCTGGGGAGGCTAGCGTTTTCTCGGACGTGGGCGTACAGGTCAAAGGACCGGTCGGGTTGACCACCGCGTTGTCAGTGTTCCGCAACGGGGACGTTGTCGTCGGTAGCTTGCCCACCGCCAACGGGAATTCAAAAACGGCCACGGCGGGAGCTCTTTATGTGCTCAACAGTGACGGTAAGGTCATAGAGTCAATAAAGGGTGGCGACATCAACGGCCCCTGGGATATGACCGCCTATGACGGCGGCACATCGGGCGACCTGTTCGTCACCAACGTACTGAACGGGACAGTGGCCGGCAACGGCAAGGACGTGGCCAAGGGTACCGTCGTCCGGGTAGCGCTCGACTTTTCGGTGTCTCCCCCCCGGGTCAAGCAAGAACTCATAATTGGTAGTGGCTTCGACGAAGCCACTAACGCGGCCGCTCTAGTGCTCGGCCCGACCGGCGTGGGCCTGGCCGGTAACGGGACTCTCTTTGTCGCCGACACGATAGCCAACCGGGTGGCGGCCATCCCCGACGCCCGTCTGCGCACGAGCTCCGACGGCACTGGGTCGACGGTGTCAACGGGTGAGTTCCTGAAAGCGCCGCTCGGCCTGGCTATTGCCCCCAACGGCAATATCCTCACCGTCAATGGAAATGATGGCGAGATCACAGAGACAACACCGGCGGGACAGCAGGTGAACTGGATTTTCCTCGACTCGACTGGCTCGCCAAAAGGAGCAGGGACATTGTTCGGGCTGGCAGTGCAGCCCGGCAAAAAAGGCATCTACTTCGTAGACGACGGTGAGAACCAGCTCAACCTGTTCCATTGAGGCCAGGGAGCCAAGGAGGAAACACCCGCCCTGTGTGGTCTAAGAAGCGAACGTAGTAAAGCGCAGGGTGAGGTTCGTTGTCCACGGCGGCCATGAATAGCTCATCACCCGGCCGAACTTCGCTAGTATCAACCGGCCCAGTCCACCGGACCGACCGACTGTTGAGGCGCCCCGACGCCCCAAAAACCACTTGACAAGAAGATGTGGACACCCCGGGGAATGATCCGAGACCGCGCCGGCGTTGCACGTTGAGGCGAAGCGAAATCGCTCAGAGATTGATACATCGTGCGCCACTGCCATCGAAGAGGAGTCAAGTGTGAAGATCGGGATCATCGGTGCGGGCAACATCGGCGGGAACCTCACTCGCCGGTTCGCTGGCCTCGGCCATGAAGTCTCAGTCGCCAACTCGCGTGATCCGGAGACCCTCTGGGAACTGGCGAATGAAACCGGAGCCAATACTGTTTGGGCCAACGAGGCTGCCAAAGGTGCCGAGATCTTGGTCGTGACCATTCCCGAGAAGAACATCCCCAACCTGGCCGCAGGCGTACTTGACGGCCTCGCACCCGGCGCCGTCGTCATCGACACTGGGAACTACTACCCAAAGCAGCGCGACGGCAAGATCGCCGACATCGAGAACGGCACCACCGAGAGCCGGTGGGTGGCGAACCATCTCGGCCACCCGGTCGTGAAGGCGTTCAACGGCATCTACGCCTCGCACCTCTTGACCCATGGCAAGCCGGCTGGTACCTCGGGGCGGATCGCCCTGCCGGTAGCGGGCGACGATCCCGCGGCCAACGCAGTCGTGATCGACCTTCTCGACCAACTGGGCTTCGACGGTGTCGACGCCGGGGGGCTGGACGACTCGTGGCGCCAGCAGCCGGGTACCCCGGTCTACGGAACCGACCTCGACGCCGACGGTGTCAAAAAGGCGCTTGCGGATGCCAGCCCGGAACGTCCGCTCGACTTTCGCGCCTGAGTAACGATGACTGCGAATCTCTCAATCCATATGCTGGTCAGACCTGGTCGTCGTTTTGCCATGGGGGCATCCAAGTAAGTCGGCCCGAAACGGCCGGTCGAGCCCCCCAACATGCCTTCGGAGCACCGCGGCACTGGTAAAAGGCGGCCGGCGGCCAGGCGGGCACGCTCTTTTGACCCGGGAGGCCGGGACGCTCGGTCGAGAACATCGAGGCAAAGGACCTGATGGAGATGGTGCTCGCCTTCACACCGGCGGCGAGCGCCAGCGGAAATCAACAATAAGCCCGGCGACGATTCTCGGCTTTCAGCCCGACGATCCCCGATTAGCGGCGCCGATGGCGTGTCTGACTTGTTATTGCCGTAGA
>CAWCCW010000024.1:0-14316 GCA_963794125.1 uncultured Acidimicrobiaceae bacterium | reverse complement strand
TATGATTGTAATGCTCGGAGCCCCCTACCCTTTTGGAAGTCCCCCATCTTGTGCCGACGGCCCTCCCCTCCGAAGTTGCGCAAAAATCTGAAGCCCAACAACAATCGCCAGGCCAAGTACGTCCCAGTGGTGAGCTTGACATGACTGGGCTCCGCTGTCAAGATACTTCATAAGTAATTCTAAGTCATTTACATTAGAACCGGATCGTCCCCCCCGACGACTAAGTCGTGGGATGTGAGGGGGGTGCACGTGACGCCCGGGGCCGCAGTGATGGGCAACTTCGGCGCCGGTAGTAGTCCGGTTCGCACGGCGGGGGATGCTGCGACAGGGATGAACGTTTCTATCTGCTCGGCGTGATGAGGATCTTTTCGTTATGGGGCGTGGCCGCTTATGCCGCCGGCTGGCTCCGGCAAGGCCTTGGAGCGAAGCGGGCGTGACCCCACCTACTCCTCTAGGCCCCTTGAGCAGACGTTTGGTACCAGCTACACTGACGCACCTAAATGGAAACCACCTCGGTTTGGTTCGTAGCCCATCCGACCCAGAGATTCCCCCTCTAACACCCAGAACTGAGCACGGTCGCTATATGGCAACAGATACTCGTCTGTCCGCCAAGTCAATGATGCCGGGACGTGTAACGTTCGCTCGTGGTCCGGGTGACCGTCGAGAACGGTGCACGGCTATGACCAATTTTGTAACTGCCAGAGACACGCGAGGACTTGACTTCGACCATCCCGTCGTGGTCCGCAACGACCTGGGGGGCTGAGGCCGCACAACTGCGGCGGGCGTGTGGACGGGAGAGGACGATGGTCACCTCAGGGCCCGTGGCGGGGCGGGGGGATATTTAACGCTTGCCACCGGCGCGGGTGTTCTCGGCGGAGAGCGCGTCCCGTGTTGAGGCGACGGTCTGGTGACCGCCTACCCGGGCCGCGGCCTTCATGGAAACGGCAGGGGTTGTCGGAGTTCGGATCGTCTCTGGCCAGTATGAAACGGGCACGCTTCTCTTCGCTGAGGACTTGGAGCGCGGCTCCAGGGTCAGCAAAACAGTAGTGCGGGAGGCGTTAAAGGTGCTCGGCAGCGAAGGGATTGGTCGATTCTCGGCCAAAGCGCGGCACTATCGTACGTCCACGTGACGAGTGGAGCCTTCTCGACTCTGACCTCTTGGAGTGGCGTAGTCGGGGGGAGGTTGACCCCTCGTTCCTGCAAGATTTCCGAGGTCAGGTTCATAGTGGAGCCGCAAGGAGCGCGTCTAGCAGCGGTACGGCGCAATTTTGCCGACCTCGCCGCCTTAGATTCGGCGGTTGCGAGGATGCGGGCCGCCGACGGGGACGGAGCGGCGACCGTTGAGGCTGACCTCGCTTTTCATCGGGCTCTACTTGGGGCGGCCCACAACGAGTTGCCGGCCCGACCTCGAGGCCGTGATCGAGGTCGGGTTGCGGGTCCGTGACCGCCTGGTCCATAGCAACGAGGGCTGGCCCTACTTGATCCCGAGATCACCAAGCCATTGTTGACGCCCTGAGAGCTGGGGACGCTGAAGGCTCGGCTGCCGCCGTCTTGCGGTTGCTGACGAAGTCGTCTGAGCACCTAGCCGAGAAGATGAAAAAAAGAAGGGTTAGGGCTAACGGTAAAAGACAGGCCGCGCCAAACGGGACACCTTTACACGGTCGGCGAGCAAGGAAGACGAATTAGCGAGCTGAACTGTGAAAATCACTGGATTGGAAACATTCCTGATACCGCCTCGGTGGCTATTCCTCCGCATAGCGACCGACGAGGGCATAAGCGGCTGGGGTGAGCCTATTCTGGAGGGTCGAGCCGCCACCGTTCGGACAGCAGTTGACGAACTGAGCGACTACCTGATCGGCGAGGATCCGTGTCGGATTTCCCACTTGTGGCAAATTCTGTACAAGGGCGGCTTCTACCGTGGCGGGCCGGTTCTATCAAGTGCCGTAGCAGGCATTGACCAGGCCCTCTGGGACATCCTCGGTAAGGTGCACGGCGTCCCTGTACACGAGCTGCTGGAAAGGCCCGTCCGCGACCGACGCGCGTGTACGCGCGGATCGGCGGCGACGACCCGCAAGACCTGGCCGAAGCCGCCCTGTCTCAGATCGAGGTGGGTTTTACCGCCGTGAAGATGAACGTGTGCGCTCAAATGAGTGCCCTGGGCTCGCCCGCTGAAGTCTCCGGGGTGGTGGAGCGCGTTGCAACCGTACGCCGGGTCATCGGCAGCGAGCGTGACCTCGTAGTCGACTTTCACGGCCGCATGTCGAAGGCCGTGGCCCGACAGGTGCTCCCGCTTCTCGAGGCCTACCGGCCGCTGTTCGTAGAGGAGCCGGTCTTGCCCGAGTTCTCCCGTGACCTGCGGTCCGTGGTTGAGTCGACCACCATCCCGATCGCCACTGGTGAACGACTCTTTTCCCGATGGGACTTTCGTGACGTGTTCCCGACCGGGATCGCGGTAGCGCAACCAGAATCTGAGCCACGCCGGCGGCATCTCAGAGGTTTGTCGCATCGCGGCCATGGCGGAGACCTGGGACGTAACTTTGGCGCCGCATTGTCCGCTCGGCCCGCTGGCGCTTGCTGCCAGCTTGCAGGTCGCCTTCAGCATCCCCAACTTCCTCATACAGGAACAAAGCGGCGGCATTCACTACAACCAACCCAATGACCTGCTCGACTACTTGTTGGATCCTTCCCCGTTCCACTTCGTTGACGGAATGGCTAGCCGACCTGGAGGCCCGGGCCTCGGTGTCGAGATCGATGAAGGCGCCGTACGGCGAGCCGACGCCAGCGGCCACCGTTGGCGCAACCCCGTATGGTTCCACCCCGACGGCTCGTTCGCCGAGTGGTGAGAACACGGGGAGGGACGTACCAGAGTCCGGTCCCTGCATGCAAGCGTTTCCGCACCACCACCGGTTCGGTACCGCTCCGGGACGGCCCCGCCAGTGGTCGTCGCGATCGCGGGAGGCGACAAATCCCTCGGCGAAAGGCGATAAGTGCCTATTAGAAGCCTCTGCTCAATAGACTCGGCTTTCCGCGTCGGGCCCATCGACCGGCGGCTCTTCGGTTCTTTCGTCGAGCACATCGGGCGCTGTGTCTATGGCGGCATTTACGAGAAGGGGTCTCCGTTTTCCGACGAGGAGGGGCTGCGGACGGACGTCATCGAGCTGACGAAGGAGCTCGGTACTTCAGTAGTCCGGTACCCCGGGGGTAACTTCGTCTCGGGGTACCGATGGGAGGACGGGATTGGGCCGCCCGAGGCCCGGCCCCGTCGCCTGGACCTGGCGTGGAAGTCTGTAGAAAGCAACGAGTTTGGGCTGCATGAGTTCATGTCGTGGGCCCTCAAGAGCGGCGTGGAGCCCATGATGGTCGTCAACCTGGGCACTCGCGGCATCGAGGCCGCTTGCGACTTGCTGGAGTACGCTAACTACGCGGCCGGTACGGCCCTGTCAGACCTCCGTCGGCACAACGGGTCAGTCGAGCCCTTCGGGGTAAAGCTGTGGTGCCTAGGTAACGAAGTGGACGGCCCCTGGCAGTTGGGGCACAAGACGGCAGATGCCTATGGCGCCTTAGCCGCCGAAGCGGCAAAAGCCATGCGACGGCTCGACCCGACGATCGAGCTGGCAGTGTGCGGCAGCTCTACCCCGAACATGCCCACCTTCGGGTCCTGGGAAGAAACGGTCCTCGGGCACACGCTCGACGTCGTCGACTTCATATCTGTGCACGCCTATTTCAAGCCTCACGGCGACGACATCGCCGGCTTCCTCGCCTCGGGATCGGTGATGGACCGGTACATTTCGGCCGTCGTCGCCGCCGCCGACCACGCAGCGGCTAAGAGCCGCTCTAGCAAACACCTCTACTTGGCATTCGACGAATGGAACGTATGGCACAGTACTGGAGAGGGCGAACAGAGGCACTTTGAGAGCAGCCACCCGCCGAGAATTAACGAGAACCAATACAGCGGTCTCGACGCGGTGGTCGTCGGTGGATTGATGATAAGCCTCCTACGCCACTGCGACCGCGTAAAAATCGCCTGTCTGGCCCAGCTCGTTAATGTCATCGCACCCATCTGGGCCGAACCTGGTTGTACAGCCTGGCGCCAGACCATCTTCTATCCTTTCGCTCTCACTGCTCGGCATTGCCGGGGCGAGACGCTGGCCGTAGAGATATCAGGTGACCTCCTCGAGACGGCTGAGCACGGGCAGGTACCTGTGGCCGATGTGGTTGCCACATCCGAAGATTCAACGGGAGACATCACCATCCTCGCCGTGAACCGACACCCGATCGAGCACGTCCAGCTGGATATAGCTCTCAGGGGATTTGGGAAGGTCCAGTTGGTTGATCATATGTGCCTCGGGGGCATTCGTGACCAGGCGCTCGTTAACACCGCTGAGCGACCGAACGCTGTCGTTGTCCGACCAGCGCATGGCACGGTGCTACAAAGCAGTAATGTGCGTACGAAACTTGAACCGGCATCGTGGAATTTGCTTCGGCTGAGCGGCGCATCGTGAGCTCCGGCATCGAGCACCGAGAGGACGGACAAGTAGGTGTAGCCCTCGTCGGCTGCGGTGCAATGGGCGAGATGGTTGGCCATCGGATCTACGCCCATCCGGGACAATTGGCGGGCTATCGAGTCGTGACCGTTGTCGATAAGCGTCATGAACGTCGAGCAAAACTCGGCGCGCTGTTCGGGGTGAACGGGTACTCTTCGCTCGAAGAAGCGGCCGGAGCTGGGGCACCCATCGACGCGGTCGATATCCGGGTGCCTCACGACGCCCATGCCGAGGTCGCACTGGAGGCCATAAATCACGGCTGGCACGTGCTCATCGAGAAGCCGCTGGCAGCGACCCTGGTAGATGCTGACCGCATCGTTCGAGCTGCCACCAAGCGAGGCGTTGTGGCGGCAGTCGCCGAGAATTACCCTCACCTACTGGCCGTCCGCGCGGCCGCAAACGCCATCCGCACCGGTGGCGTCGGTGAACTTAGAGGGTTGCGTACGACCAGGGCCACTACCCTCGAGGGAGTTTGGGACCGTGATGGATGGCGACGCCGTCAAGGCATTCTGCTCGACCAGGGGGCACACCAGACCAGCATGTTGCGTCAGCTGGGTGGCGAGATCGTCGGCGTGAGCGCCGAGATGAGCCGGCCAATTTCGTCCCCGGACCGTGGCGGAGAAACTGTACTGGTCACGAGTCGCTTCGCGTCCGGGCTCGCAGCCCAATCCTTCTATTCATGGGGAACGGTCGGGCTCGACGACGACGCCGAGGGTACCGTCTTCGGGTCGAAGGCACGAATCGAAGTGCGTGTCGCCTATGACGGCGTTCACGGAGGTGCATACTGCTTCAGCGGTACAGGGGAAAGCGCCGTAGCAATAAGTCCACCCGAGAACTACTTCGACACGCACCGAGTCATCATCGACGACTGGGTGTCGTGCATCCGGCACGGGGGCGTCCCCGTAGTGACGCCCGATGAAGCCAGAAAGGACGTTGCCGTTGTTGTCGCTGCTACGCAGTCGCTGGCCGAGGACGGCCACGCGGTTGAGGTGCCCGGTCTAGCACGTGCGGGCCGGCTCGAGTAATGACCTCCCCCGGCCCGTCCGCGCCGCCCGGTCAATTTCCCTCATTCGACCTTCATGGCCGTCGGGCCCTCGTGACCGGCTCCACCCGCGGGATCGGTGCCGCCCTGGCCTTGGGGTTCGCCCGGGCCGGTGCGACGGTAGTCCTCCACGGTCGGCAAATAGGCCAGGTGGAAACGGCAAGAAATCGCCTCGACGAGGAACTAAGAGCCCAGGGCGTGATCGCTGACCTGCACACGGTGGCTTTCGATGTGACCGACTACGAGGCGATGGTGTCAGCGGTCCAACACTTGGAGGAGGGGATGGGAAGTCTAGACGTCTTAGTCAACAACGCCGGGATGCAACTTCAAGGGCCCCTGCTCGAGATTCCGCGATCCGGTTGGGAGCAGGTTCTTGCCACGAACCTCACCAGCTGCTTTGTCTTGGCCCAAGCAGTCGCGCGTGGGATGGTAGCCCGAGGTGCAGGGAAGATCATAAATGTCTGCTCCGTGGCGAACCTACTGGTGCGCGCGACGATCGCTCCCTATGCCGTGGCCAAGGCCGGCCTGGGCACCCTTACGAAGGCGATGTGCTCGGAGTGGGGCGCCTTCGGCGTGCAAGCGAACGCGCTGGCGCCCGGCTACATAGACACCGACCTGAACTCCGCCCTCCTGGCAGACCCCAACATGAATGCGTGGGTAATACAGCGGACCCCGGCGCGACGATGGGGTACCGTCCACGATGTGGTTGGTCCAGCCGTCTGGTTAGCATCGTCCGCGTCTGACTTCGTCAACGGCCAGACGATCTATGTCGACGGCGGCCTCACGGCGTCACTTTGAACGGCGAGCCTTTCAGCGAGCGGTGGTGATGTCCGACTCTGGTCCCGACCAGGTGCCAACGGCAGGCGGCGACGTTCGCGCTGTACGTGTGCACGGCGCCGGCGATCTGCGCGTGGACACCGTTCCACCACCCGTCGCTTATCTCGATCGAGCTGTTATTCGAGTTCGGTACGGTGGCATATGTGGTTCCGATATCCACTATTGGCGGGACGGAGCTGGAGGCGCATCAGTCCTCCGAGCTCCGATAACCCTTGGCCATGAGATCGTCTGTACCGTGGCCGTCGCCGCTCCCGACGGGTCGGGGGCCTTCCATGGGCCAGGCCGTGGCGGTTAATCTGGCTGAAACGTGCGGGCATTGTGAGTGCTGCCTCGCCGGCCTCAGTAATCTTTGCGAGAATTGTCGGTATCTTGGGAGCGCCGCGCGCTGGCCTCACACAGATGGCGGGTTCGACGATCACCTCGCCGTGCCCACCAGGCGTCTGTTGCCTCTTCCCGAACAGCTTGATCTGCGCCGTGCGGCTTCGGCCGAACCGGCAACTGTCGCGTGGCACGCTATAAATCGGGCGGAAGCGGTTGGACGAAGGATAGCTGGCGCGGGTGCCCTGGTTGTGGGAGCCGGACCGATCGGTCTCCTTCGAACAGCGGCGGCGGTCCATCGCGGGGCAGTGGCATAACTGTTGTCGACGTCCACGATCGTCCGCTCCGAACCGCCTATCAGCTTGGCGCCGACCGGGCCCTAACCGTTACGGACTGGCAGGAAGTTCCGCGGAGGTCGTCGCCGACGTCGTCTTTGAGGCGTCGGGGTCGGTCGCCGGGCTGAAGACGGCGCTTCGCCAGGTGCGACGAGGCGGCAGGGTGGTCGTCGTGGGCCCATTTCCTACCGGAGATGTGCCTCTTCCGGCCAGTACGCTCGTGACCGCCGAGGTGACCGTGGCCGGTTCCCTCCGACTCAGAGACGAATTTCCCGACGCGCTCGCCTTCCTGGCCTTAGCCAGCACCGCCGTCGACTCAATTGTAACCGATATTCTGCCCGTGAACAACGTTCTCGAGGCGTTCGCCCAGGCTGGCGGTGCGGGCCGATCGAGTAAGGTCCTCCTTGATTTCTCAAGCCTGCGAGTGCACGGTACGACGGGAGTCGCTTAGGACGCGTTTCGTTTAATATCCCGAAGTGAAATAGGATCCCCGTCGAAGGGAGGCAAGGCCGTCCTAAAGCTCCCTATCCGAGTCAAAACCTCGATAACCAAGACCTCGCCCATATAAGATGTACGTATGGGAGTGACCCAGGCCACCTTCGTGAGCTTTCTTGAAGGGCCCGCCGCTTCCCCTGATGACGTCGTTTTCTTCTCCGACATCCGCGCTAACCGAATCTACAGTTTGTGGCCAAACCAAGCGCTGACAGTGTTCCGAGAACCAAGCGGCCGCGCCAATGGAAACACGTTCGACCTCGAGGGCCGGTTGGTCACGTGCGAAGGGGGCGAGCACGGGGCTAACGACGGGCGTAGGTTGGTGCACACCGACCTGGCTACTGGGGTAGTGACCGAGCTAGCCTCACATTTTGAGGGGTGTCGCTTCAATAGCCCGAACGATGTGACATGCGACGAGCTAGGCCGTTTGTTTTTCACGGACCCGCGTTATGGGGACAGGTCAGACCTCGAGCTGGGGGTCGAGGGTGTCTACCGGTTGGACCCAGACGGAAGCTTGCACCTGATCTTAGACCAGAGAGCCGTCGAACGCCCCAACGGTCTAGCTATAACTCCGGATACAAATGAATTGTACGTTGTCGATTCGAACAATGCTGCCGGCGGTAACCGCAAGGTATGGTCATTTCAACTCGACCGGCACGGGAACACCATAGGACAACGTCTTGTGTATGATTTCGCCCCCGGTCGTGGCGGCGACGGTATGGAGTTGGATAGCGAGGGCACCCTTTACGTATCCGCGGGCGTCAACGAGCCGCGTTCAGCTGGGGAAACAAACCAAAATCCTGCGGGCGTCTATCTGATAACCCCTGGCGGAGTGCTCCTCGATATCATCGAAATTCCCCAGGATGTGGTAACCAACTGTTGTTTCGGCGGTTCAGACCTCCGGACGCTGTACGTCACGGCCGGGCACCTGTTGTTTACCGTCGGCGTGACCAGCCCTGGTTATCACGCCGGTGCCGGCGCCAATACCAAACCTGCACCGCCGCTTGGTCAACACGAGGTGACCGGGCTCCGTTAAGCGGCGTAGTGGCCAGGGTGACCTCGCCTGAACGTCCGGGGTGATCCTCTCCTTTGTCGGTTTCAGTGGGTCGGTCATCCGGCTGTTTGTGGACGGGCACCCCCAAGGACCGCTGCTCGCAGCAGATACCACTCGTCCGAGCGGTACGCTGAGCCGTCGTTGAGAGCTAGGTCTTGGGCCCAGTCCTCCGGCTCGGGATCGCCTTCGGCACTGCCCAGGGCGTAGTGCGTCCGAGTGCGGCCGTTCACGAGGCCCCAGTTGTAGTAACTGACACCGAAGCGTCTGAAGATCTCGAGGAGGGTGCCAACCCACGCGTTGTTCGGTCGTGCCATCCACTCGGTGCAAAATAACGGCCGACGGTGTAACAGAAGCCGGGAGATCTGGCCTTCGACCTGCGGTCGGGGATTGTAAGTATGAAAAGAGACGACGTCGGAGAGCTCCACGCACCTCTCGCCAACCGGGTCCTCGGGAGTGTCGGTGCGCCAGGCGCCGGCGGTGAGCGGCTGAGAGGGGCTAACCTCCCGGGCGGCACCGAAGGCGGCGTCGAGCAACGGTAGCGCCGCCTCACCCATTCCGGAATTACCAGGCTCGTTGTAGAGGTCCCAAGCCAGGATTCTCTTGTCACGGCTATGGGTCGCGGTCACGGCCAGCACGTAGTCGAGCAGCGCCGGGCGACGCCCCGGGTCGGTGGCAAGCGCGTGCCCGGGGCTCGGGGTCCAACCCCCGTTTCCCGGAGACGCCTCGAGATTATCTTGAGAGCCAAGGAAAGGGTCAGAACCCGCGAACCTGCAATCGTCGAACAGGACCGGTACCACGTTGAGGCCCCGGCCAGACGCAAGTGTCAGGAACGTATCGAAGCGTCGCTCGAACATGTCGGGGTCGTCCTCCCAGACGATGTACTGCAGGAAGACACGCACGCTCGTGAACCCGAGGCTATGAGCCAAACCAAGCTCCCAATTGATCTCTATTGGGTCGAAGGTCTGGCTCTGCCACAGCTCCGTCGTGTTTACGCAATTACGTGGTATATAGTTAAAGCCCTCTTGGAGGCCTGCACGCCAGTACCACTCCCACGCCTCGGCCTCGGTCCAACGTTTCATTGCTGAGATCGCCTTTCCTTCTCTGAGAGAACCTACCCTCGGTCGAATGTGCGTCGGCTTCGACAAGCCCGCAAAAGGGGCGTGAACTCGTCCCTCGCCAATTAGGGGAAAGAAGGGGTGGCCCGAGCGCAAAGCCACGAGGGTTCGTGCCGCCAACGCCGGCGGGCCGCGTACCAAGGCTAGCCGCTGGCTCGGTTGGCTTTCGTGATCTGCGGTCCCGAATATTGCCTAGTGCAGTCCCGTGAGCCGAATATCGAACCCCCCCGCCTTCACAGCCCGGGAGAACGCTTCTTCGTCCAAGTCAACGCCGAACCCCGGCTCAGTCGACAGCCGCAAGCGTCCTTCACTAAACGCATAACCGCGAGGCGCCAACCCGGGCACGGTCGCTTCGTCCCACTCGACATACCGGAAACCTTTGACGGCGGGAGCAAGATGGCCCGTGACATAATTTCCCAGGTAGCGACCGTGGTGGTGTGGTGCGCTCGCGATCCCTAATGCGTCGAGCGTCGGGCCTAACCGCAGCCATCCGCTAAACCCCACCTGGAGGATGTCGCATTGCACGACATCGAGCACCCCTTGGCGCGCCAGTCCCTCCGCTTCGCCTGTTGTCGCGGTCTCACCGTCCGCAACGAGCACTCCCAATCCCTCGGCAGCAATCCAGTCCCGCAGCGCAGCGAGTAGCACGTTGTCCTCTGCAAACGGCTCTTCGATCCATCCGACCCGGGAGGACCGCGTGCGGTCCAGGAACCTGAGCGTCCCATTCAACGTGAACCCGTTGTTGGCGTCGGCCAGTACCCCACAGTCGTCGCCGACGGCCTCGCGTACACCTTCGATAACGGCGACGTCACGATCGAGACCAGCCTCGGGCTCCATCCACCTCCCGCCCCGACCCACCTTGACCTTGAAACAGCGGTACCCAGCATCGAGTGCTGACGCCGCCCTCTCAACTACGGCTCCCACACCGCCATCGTCGAGACCGGCATCGTCGAGATCATCGAACAATAGGTTGGTGTAGTAGCATTCGACCGTGGGGGGCTCGCTTGTCGGTTCGCTCGCGACGAGCTGGTACACGGGAACCTCTCCGCGACGGCCAGCAAGGTCCCAGAAGGCGTGATCAGCCGGCATGAACGGATCTGTTGTGCCGCTCTCGACGCTGAACGCGTCTGAGAGCGGCAAACCCGTAAGTTGGCACGCCAACTCCTCGGTGGGGCGCCCAAGCCCGAAGCCAGTTGCGCCGTCGAGAGTCGTCAGCCGGCACAGTGGGACGTCCACCTTTGCTCCGTGGGGACCGCGGCGAGCGTTGCTGCCTATCGGAAGCGGCCGCCGGCCCTCGAGCATTCCGAACTCGACGCGCACGATCCTCTCCGTCCTCATTGGAACCGCTCCCGATCTGCCCAAGTTCTAAACTGGTCCATCTTTCCCTTTCTCTCTGGGAGCCGCTCACCTATTGGCATCGGCTGTCGCTCGGCATACCTTCGTCACATCACTCCATAGGTCTCGTAAGCATCGCCGCGGAGGTCCCAGACTCGATGGCTTGACGGACTAGGTCCTCACCTCGAATCTTTTTCAACGCCGCCGCAATAATGTCCTCCTCGTGGTCGCGTGGCACGACCAAGACCCCGTCCAGGTCACCGAAGACCAGGTCACCCGGACACGCCACAGTGCCGTTGGCATACCGGATGGCACAGCGATAATCGATGACCCGACCACGGACCCCTTGGTCCTGCGCATACCCGCCAGAGAGAAGGTATTGAAGTCGCTGTACTCTATGACCTCGCGAGTATCACGGAGTACCCGTCGACGACGGCGCCTACGGCGCCCAGCGCGCGAGCGCGTACGGTCATAAGGTGCCCCCAGAGCACGTAACGGGGGAGGCACCTGTACAGAGGTAAACTTCGCCTGGCATGAGGTCGTCAAGCGCCCTCAGCATCAGCCCAAACGGTCGTTTGACCCCATCGGTAGCCACGTATGAGTCGGCACAGTCGGACTCAAGCACGGTCATGGCCCTACCGACAACGACCATATCCGGCCTCAAGGGCCGGATCGTGGGGGGAAGAAACTGGTTGGTGAGACCAGCCGCGTCCATCACATCGCCAACCACAGCCGTAAACAGTTCGGCGCGGACCTGTTCGAAAAGGTCGTCGTCACCCCGTGGGCGCCGGCGAACGAGGTCCGCAGAGGCGCCGTCTGATTTGGATGCCGCGTTTATTTCAAATGACGCGGCTACGGTGTTGGAGAACGGTCTCGGCTTGTTGGTACCAGGCATGATCAGGGTCCAATCGAGGGCTGGCGACTTGGTATTGCCGGCATAGAGCGCGAGGTACCACAGCCGGTACCCCGGTGCGGCGGCCAAGGTATGGTAGCCGGCCGGCATCTTTTGAATACTATTATGGCGGATCAAGAAGGCATGGTCGCCCCCTAAACGCTCACCATAGAGGCCGGCAAGGCCGAAGCCGCGCCAGGGGAAACCCTGTAGAAGTACGTCTCCTCCTGAAACCGTTCTCCCGTTTCAAGATTGTCGACCTCATGGCGATGCGGCGGGAAGGTCGCCCAATTGCCGCTGCTGACCTTTACTTCGGCAATAAAGAGCCGAGCACTGGGTGTGCTAGGTCCGATCAGGAAATCGTAGTCACGGGCGTTGTTAAAGGTCCCCCAAGACCCTGAAACGACTTGGTCGGGCTGGACCGAGTACGGCCGGGTGTTGACATCACCGGGCGCCGAGCACAGCGCTACTTCACAGGCGACCTCGGACTCGACCGAGACTTCGGAGCCGGCAGGGATGTACACGAGAGAGGGTTTGCCGGCGAAGACGTCCTGGCGGCTTCCCACCCTCGGAAACCTGGCTCCGCGGACCTTGAAGGAAGCTGTGCCAACCAACATCACGGCCGTGTACTCCCGCTCGTGGGTGGAGAAGGCATAAGACTCGCCCGCCGGGAGGACGAGCAGTTCGAAATCGAGAAGCTCGCACGGGTTGTGCTGGAGGTGGTTGACACCATCCTGAAGCAAGAGCTGCTCGAAGTAAGGGGTCATGACCTCAGTTCGCCAGGCTGTGGGCGATCGTGGCAATCGTGTTCTCGAAGTGTCGTGCCATCGCAAGCGCCGACTCGTTGGGGTCTCTCTTGGCTATCGTGGCCAGGACCGCTTCGTGGCGTGTTTGCACCTGGGCGCGCTGCGCGTGGTCTCGCCTAAGCTCGAGGCCACGGCGTACGTCGGCGCGGAGCGCCTCACGGGTCGATTGGACGAGGAGGCTCATCATGGTCTTACCCGACGTCTTAGCCACCTGGAGGTGGAACGCGGCGTCCAAGTCGATATAACGGATGGCTTCACGTACCACCGGCCTGCTTACACCAAACTGGTCGGCGAGGATGGTCTCGCTCGGCAGGAGACCCCCCTGGCTGTAACCCCAACCTCAGGAAGTAGTCCATCAACTCATCTCCCACGCGGTCGGTCAAAGTCTCAGCATGGGGCCTTTTGAGCAGCCGAAGGTCTTCTGACCGAGTGACGCTGGCCGACACGAACGGTATGGTACAGGGCACCTGTCTGGCTGTCAAACAACAGGTCTGACGTTATGGCAGCCTTGCATGTCGTAATGTTGGGCAGTGACCGCGTTAGACCCTCTGCGCCTTGATGGACAGGTCGCCCTCGTAACTGGGGTGACCAGAGGCATCGGTGCTGCCGTGGCCCTGGCGCTCGCCGATGCGGGCGCGGACATCCTGGGGTTGTACCATGGGGAGGCTGGTACTGTTGGTTCTGTTGGGCAGCAAGTCCACAAGCGGGGCCGCGACTTCGTCGGAATACGGGTCGACTTGGAGACTCTAGGCCCGGATGGCGGTGCTCGGGCCGTCGACGAGGCTTTGGCTGCCGGGGGACGCATTGACGTACTGGTCAATAATGCTGGGACCATAATCCGGGAGCCCGCGCTCGACGTCTCGGAGGCCCATTGGCGCACCGTACTCGACATCAACCTGACGGCCGGCTTCCTACTAACGCAAGCAACGGCCCGTTACTTCCTCTCACGCATGGACGTCAGTGAAGGTAGCCGTCGTGGAACCGTCATAAATGTGGCATCCGTGTTGTCCTACTCTGGTGGCGTAAATGTAGTTGCCTACACTGCGAGCAAGAGCGCCGTGGCGGGCATGACACGCGCGCTGGCCAACGAATGGGCACGGCACAGTGTAAATGTGAACGCGATTGCGCCCGGGTACATAGCTACACGGGCGACCGAAGAACTGCGCTCGGACCCCTCGCGGGCCAACAAGTCTTGGACCGCATCCCCGCCGGCCGATGGGGCCAGCCAAGCGACATAGGAGGAGCCGCCGTATTTCTTGCCTCGCGGGCATCAGACTACGTTCACGGTGCCGTCATCCCGGTCGACGGCGGGTGGTTGGCACGCTAGCCGCTCCCGGGACACTTATCACTTTCGTCGAGTTACATCCGGTCGGCAAACCGCCTACAACGGCCGGGCGAAACTTTTGGCGGCAGGCAATGGTACGGTCTCTGCGCCGATTTACGTGGGGGCGCCTTGACGCACCAGAATGGCCTGGCTAGTGTTTCTTCATAGACTCGGTTCCGTAGCTTCCACGTAATAAAGGGAGGGAGCTCCGAGCAATAGAAG
>CAWCCW010000023.1:0-6620 GCA_963794125.1 uncultured Acidimicrobiaceae bacterium | reverse complement strand
CGCCGGCACAGTTCGGCGACACGGTACAGGTCGACCGCGGTGACGACTCCGGTTGAGCCGCTGAAGTGCAACGGTCTCGGCGACCGGTCAGGCGCGGGAGGCTGAACGTCCAAATAGGCCGCCGACGGCGGGAGGTTCTCCTCAATCGCGGCCCGGCTCTCTGAAGCAATAGCCTCCAACAGGTACTGGACCCGCATCAGGCGCACAACGCCGTGAAGGTAAGCGATGAAGCCGAAAACAGTGGCGATAGTGAGGGCCAGCAACACAGTAACAGACACGACCGGGGCGAACTGTTTCGCTGAATTGACCGTTGACCGGTTGTCGACGAGCATGATCAACGAGAAGATAAAAGTGGCCAGGAACAAACCGAGCGTCACCCGGGTACGCGCGAGCGGACGAAGATCCGAACGGTCCTGGGTGAGTACTGGCTGGCTGCGAGCTGGATCGCCACCAACGTTGTCGCGAACACTACCGCCACGAAGGCTAACGTGGCCGCCGCAATCGCTCCAGCAAAGGTAGAAGCCACGCTCTGGTCGGCGACCAGGTCCGGGCGGGCCGCGACGGGCGCGGCGACGACGGAGTCCAGCCAGATCGCCAGGTTGGCCAGCGCAATCGCGACGACGGCGAATATGGCCGGTATGAACCAAAGCGATACCACTACCCGCTGACGGAAGTCGACGAGCCACAACGGTTGGGGCCGAACCGGAAGCGCTCTCATTGACACAGAGTCTGTCAAAATGAGGCCCTCGCCACGATTGGGCCGTTAGCATCCGTCATCGTGGTCTGGCTGACATCACTACCGGCGTGGGCGCTCATCGTGGGGTGCGTCGGGATTGCGTTGCTTTTCGCCGTCGGGAGCCGGTACGCCTTGCGGGCATTCATCCCAACCGTGGAACGCGACAGCGCCTTTTCGATTGCAGCCGCCATCATGACCGCGATCGCGGCTGCATTTGCGGTCCTGATCGCTCTCACTGTGGTTAGTGCGGCAGGGTACTTGATTACGGCACAGGGGATTGTCAACAGCGAGGCTTCTGATGCCTCCCGATTGGCTTGGGCTGCGACCAGCCCCGGGGTCGACTCCTCCGCGGTCCAGACGGCCCTGCTCAGTTACCTGGAGGCCACGAAGGCCCACGAGTGGCATGGTCTCAACGCGGCTGAAGGCGTCGACCCGGCCACGGTGAACGCCATCGCCAAGCTGGAGCAGGTCGTCCGGGCTCAAGCCGCCCGCGCCGCTCTAGGGACGCCCGCGTCCAACGAGCTTCTCACCACCCTCGACGCTGTGACGAGCGATCGTCGGGCCCGGCTGGCTGCGGCGTCGCACGAGTTGCCCGGCTTTTACGTGGTCACCCTGGCAGTTGCCGGTGCCGCGATGATCGTGAACGCCATGGTGCTGACCTTCCGCGGCACCAAACGAACAGCGTTCCTCATTGCTGGGTTGCCGGTCATTGTCGGGCTCAGCCTGGCCCTGCTGTTCGCCATTGGCACGCCGTTTCGAGGCGCGATCGTGGTAAGTGGGCAGCCGATCGACTCGGTTATACAAGACCTGAGGACGGGCTACTTTCACCCATAGTACTGGTTTGGCCCGGAGTACTGGCGGCCGTACCAAGTCCCGTCGAAGGTCGTGGACGGGGCACGCGTTACGCCGCCCCGGCGAGCACTTCCATCCGGACTGGGTAGCGCTTCATTATTGCGCGGCAAGCGTCCTTGTCGACGTTGGTGCGCAATATACGCCTATGGTACACCTTGAATTGTGAGCCCTCGGCCAAGATCCCGAACCGGTGCGGCGGTGCTGAAACCGGAGGCCAATGGGCACCTTCGGGAAGTTGTCCTCAGCCGTGGAGGCGGGGGCTCGGAGGTGCGAGCGTACGTGGACCCCGGCGGCGCCAGGTGACCATTGCCATCGCGCACCGGGGCCACCCGATGGACATCAGGGAAAACACCCTTCCCTCGTTCCTGGCGGCTGTTTCACAAGGTGCCGACATGGTCGAGCTCGATTGCAGAGTTACCAGGGACAAGCGAGTGGTGGTCCTGCACGACCCGACACTTGGACGCTTGTGGCACGTGCACAGAGCGGTATCAAAGCTGGCCTTTGAAGACGTGCGCGGCCTCGACGTCGATGGGTACCACGTCCCCGGTCTCGGGGAGGTACTCAATGCCGTGAGCATCCCGGTGATGGTGGACATGGACGACCCGACGTCGGTCCTCCACGTGCTCGGCGAAGTTGTAAGCGCTGGCGCTCTTGAGCGTTGTGTGTTCGCCGGGAACTTGAGAGGTCTGGAGGTACTGAGGAGAAAGAATGCGGAGGCACGGATCGCGTTAACCTGGACGAAAAGGAGGTTGGCTGGCAACGCGTTGTTGGAAGAACTGCGCCCGGAGTTCTTCAACCCCCGCTGGGACCTCTTGATGCCCGATGCAATAGCCAAAATGCATACAGCGGGTATCGGAGTGTCGACTTGGACCGTCGATGACCCTCAGACGATGGCGGACCTGGTGCAGATGGGTGCCGACGCCATCATCACGAACCGCATAGGCCTGTTGGTTGAGCTGCTACGCGGACGGCGGCACGGACTGACGGGACAACCCGCGGGCGGTTGACCCGTGACTTTGCAAACGTCACAGGCGTTGGAGGAGGTCGGGGGTGCCCATTGATGCGGCCGAATTGCGTGACTGTGAGCAGCTGGCGTTGGCGCTCGCAGACTATGCGGTCACGGAGGTACGCGGCCGCCGGGTCCTCGCGGAGGAGCGTTCGACCAAAGCGGGGCCGTCCGACTGGGTAACGGTCGTCGACATCGGCATAGAGCATCATGTGAGACAGGAGTTCCGCGCTGCTTTCCCGGACCACACGATCGTCGGGGAGGAGTTCGGTGGGACCTCCGAGTTCGCGGCCGGGGCACCGCTGTGGTATGTGGATCCGGTAGACGGGACAACGAACTTTGTCCACGGGTTGCCCTGGTCGTCGTTCAGCCTGGCATTGGCCGACGATGAGGGCCTCGTCCTGGGCGTGGTCGCCGACCCCCATCGGGGCGAGGTGTTCAGGGCTGTGCGGGGGAGCGGTGCGTGGGTTAACCATGAGCCGGTCAGCTGTGCCCCTGGGACCGGTCTCGTGGGGGGTCTAGTGCTGAGCGAGCTGAAAGGTACAGCGTGTTGGCCTGGGTTTACAGAGCTGGTGTGCGAACTGAGCCGCCGGGAGTGCGTTACCCGGGTCATGGGGTCGTCGGCTCTGTCCTTGGCCAGCCTTGGCGCCGGCCGGGCCACCGGCGTAGTGCTTGGTGGCTTTGACCCAATTGACGTAGGGGCAGGCGTACTGATCGCCCACGAAAGCGGCGCTGTCATACGCGCCGGCCGCGCCGCGAGCCTCGTCCTTCGGGCTCCTGGCGAACCGAGCGGAGACTGGCTGGGTCACGATTTACTCCTTGCCGCGGCACCCAGCGTGGTCGACGAACTTGTCGACATAATCGATCTAGCGATGCGCCGAGACGCTGCGCAGCGCGGAAATTGGGTTTCGCCTCAGGTGGTACCACAAAGTTTCGACTAGGAGCTTTCCCACGCAATTGAGCGAGGACCTCGAGTTCGCCTCGGTTCCCTGACACAACCTGTCGCGAGACATCCCGGGTCGATGATCTGTGCCGCAATTATGTGCTCTAAAATAAGGTAAATTCGATGGTCCAACCTCGGTGTCAGCCGCGCCGTAGGTGGCCGCCGGTCTCAGCAAAGCGGTGGTGTCTCCCCGTCGGCGCGGGGACGGCGTCGTGGGGGCCGGGCCTCGGCGAGGGGACCGCCGGGCGTGTCGCTGGTCTCGTTTTCGATGATCTGTGCGAGAGCGTCAACGGTGGTCCTGAGCGGCTCGGTGCTCTGAGCGGCGCGGCTGAGCAGTAGCGCGCCCTCGATCAGCGACATGACCAGATCGGCGAGGACCACGGCGCGCTTGGGGGCGATACCCCAAGGTTCGAAGCGGTCCACCAGCGCGGCTGGCCAGCGGGCAAAGGCCTTGTCGAAGTCGCTACTGAGCTCCTCGTCATCAGGGGCCAACTCGAGGACCATGGTGGCGATGGCGCAGCCCCTCTGGTAAGCGGAGCTGTCGAGGCGCCCCGGCTCGCTCCTGGGCGACCGATCGGACGTCGGTGGGGCGCTCGTGCCCACGACGCTGTTTGGCGCCTCGGCTGTCGCTTCGGTGCTGACCCGGGGCTGGACGGGCCGTCTCGCGGCCATCTGCGGCAGCCTGCTGCTAGCGCTCGGGGTGGCGATCACTATCGTCGGCATCCGTACCGGGTCGGCTCTGCCCCTGTTCTTGGGCTCCGGGGTGGCCGGGCTCGGCTTTGGCACCGCCTTCACCGGCACCTTCCGCGCCCTTACGCCGCTGGCAGAGCCGAACGAGCGGGGCTCACTAATTGCCGCCGTCTACCTGGTCAACTACATCGCGGCCAGCGTGCCCGCCGTGATCGCAGGTCTCGCCGTCACACGCTACGGCTTGCGCGACACGGCAACCGTGTCCGCCGCCGTGGTGATGGCGCTGGCGCTCGCAGCCGCGCTGGCGACCGACATAACGCACAGCACCTCCAGACCCGACACATCTGCCACCACAGCGACCGCCCATGCCTGTCCGATCAGGTGCTCGCCCCCGGGCACGGCGTTCACAAGCGGCGGCTCCTCCGACGAGCGAGGAGACCCCGTTTGGTGCTCGCTTCGTCGTCGGTTTATGCGCGAACCGTAATGACATCGACGGACATATTCGGCACCTTGAAATCCCGGGCGGTATCAGCGCTTTCGCGCCAGGGGAGACAGAACGGCGGCCTTGGTCTGTACGTTATGTACGTGATTTCTGTTCTGGCGCAAGCTGAACTGGCCCTATATCGGATGCGGCCAGAACCGTCTGATAAGCGCCGTCGTTTCGTCGGGCGTGGGACTCGGCGCCCAGACGGGGGTGAACCGCCAAGTACCGTGCCGAACTGCTGGAGCGCGAAGCCACCTTCACGGTCGCCGAGCCTGCCGCGGACGGTCTCCACGGCGACGTAGCCGGCTGAACCGCGCCCCGCATCACCGGCGGACAGCATTACCCCTGCGCCGGTGCCTTCGAGATCCCCCTTGAACGTCTTGGTGAACTCGAACCGGCTTACGGCCCCATCTAACTCGGCTGGGCCTGGCGCCAAGTTGATGTCAAACGTCCCTCTCGCGGTGGTGCTCATGGGAGGAACGCTATAATCCGGCCCGACCAAGGAGGAACGGCGGACCTCATTCAAGGCAGAATGCGCAGCCGCATCACCCAACGCCATTTCGCTATCTTGCGGTCTCGCTCGAAGCCGAGCTCCTCGAAGAGGTTGGCCGGCCCTGTGTGGAAGTAGGCGCCGCGCTGAGGATCACGCCTTCGACTTGTTCGGGGTAGGCCTCGACGAGGCCACCGCCAGCCTCCTTGATGGCGGCGAGAGCGGCACCGAGGCCAGCCCGTGCGACCCCATGACGACGGTGCCTACCGCCGGTGAAGATGCAGCCGATCCGCCAGTCAGGGGCCTCGCCCAGCTCCCGGGCATAGGCCGTCGGGTTCTTGATGTTCGGAAGCTGCACCGGCGTTCCGTACTGGCACCATCGGACGCAGTCATCGCCGTCATAAACGAGGATTTGGTGGACTGTACCGTTGCGGACGTGGGCTTGCTTGGCCTCGCGGTTCTGGGCCGCGGTGTGGCCTTTGCCGCGCCCTCAGGGTGGAAACCCATACACCAGCAGCCGCCCCAGACCCCGTTGTTGGCTTCCACCAGTCGGGCGAAGTCGTCCCAGGTGTCGGGAGAAAGCGGCCGAGTCACATAGGAGCCGAGGGCCATGCCCCCAGTATGTCCGGCAGAACTTTGTGGTGTCTCCGCACTAGCGGCGTCGCCGGCCGCCTGATCTACTTGACGGCCTCAACTGAGCAGGTCACGTCCCCAGGTGCGCGTGGGTGCACTGCACAGATGAATTCACCGAACTTGGGCATGCCGGAGTCGTCGATCTGCAGGTTCCCCTGGCAAGAAAACAATTTTTCCCAGGGGTGCACCCAACGGTACGTTACGCGATCCTTCCGCTTCACTCGTCTCCCGGCGCCATTTGTCCTCGCCAGAGGTCTCTCAACAACGCAACCTCGGCGGCGTGATGGATGGCCTCGTCGATCATGTGGAGAACGAAGCCTGCTTTGTCAGTGGCCGCGAAAGGCCCCGCAACGGTGCCGAGCTTCTCTTGCAGAGTGGCGTCGGTGAGCATGCTGAGCACTGTTGCCCATTCGGCGTGGGCCGCCCCCAGGGCTTCGGCCGCAGCCATGGCACTGGGGGGCGCCGGGGCCGTCCGTTCGAAGCGGTCCGCCGCTTGGCCGGGGGGTAGGCCGAGCCACTCCCGGTTGCGCCGTTCGCCGTAGACGCCGACCAGGTGCCAGATCCGCCAGGCGACCGTCGTGAAGGGAGGGGGGCTCAGCCCCGCCTCCCAGTCCGCCCGGTAGGCACCGTTGGCATCGGGGCGCAGGCTCCAACAGCCGCTCACCGGCTCCCAGAAGTACTCCGCGTCGATGAGCCCCTGAAGGCGGCCGCGAGTCCGTTCCCACACGTAGTCCGAAAGCTGGACAAGGTCCCCGATCACCAACCGAACTGTACTTTTGTCAGCCT
>CAWCCW010000022.1:0-5542 GCA_963794125.1 uncultured Acidimicrobiaceae bacterium | reverse complement strand
CGAGATCACGACCTCCATCCCCGGCCGATGAGCGTTCACCAGCTGCTCGCCCGACCTTGGGTCACGGGCGCACCGGGGCCGAAGATGGCCTCGTAGTCGTCCGGCGAAACGGCCCCTTCCAGGCCCAGCCCCGCCCTGCCCGAGCCGCCCCAGACGAGCGGTGTCTCGCCCCGGGACGCGTAGTACTCAAGCGCCATCCCGGGGTAGTTGTCGCCTCGCCCGAGCACCGTTGAGCGGTGGTACTCAACCGACTCGGCCCCCATCATCCGCATCCAGCCCAAGGCCCACCTCGACGATCGAAAATGCCAGCGAATTTCTGCGGCAAGCCCTGGCTTGCAACCGTGTTCTCCTTTAGGTGGAGTATTAGTAGCGAGAGAAAGCCTTGTAAAGAGGGAGTTTTAGGAGAGGGCAATAACGGTAATTAGTGGTTATGAGCGGGCTGTCGGAATTGTAGGAGTGACTAGTGGACAGAAGTAACACTGTGTGGAGTTTCGAGAGGATACGGAGGTGGCCGTTTTAGAAATGGGTCGTTCTGAGACTGGGACGTATTGGGGAGAGCTTCTTGGTTGCGACGGGAGAGATGGTTGGCGAACAGGTCGGGTTGGACGAACGGGTTGGTGATGGACGACGAATTGGAGGACCAGTGGGGGATTGAGCTGGAGGACGGGTGGGAGGAATGGCATGGAGTTGAGGCGAACCTCTGGCGCGAGCACGCTGCGGAGACTGGGCGGCTGCCCCCAGGCGCTCTATGGGAGCGGCGGCGGCACCGCATCCTCTTCGTGGCTCTCCCAATGCGGTGCTGTGCTACAGGGAGCGCACCCGCCCTGATGCCAAACTTGACTCGTGCCGGGCTACGACGAACTCTGGGTTTGAGTCCACCGGGGTGGTGTACGAGCCGGTGACCCCGACGCCCTGAAAGGGCAGGGTCCACCACTCGCGGCAACCACCGCATCAATCTCAAGGAAGTTCCAACAACCGAGAGGAGAGATGCGGTGGCTTTTGACAGCTTGGACGCGCTCGAGTGGCTGCGCAAGCACCTCGAGCAAGATAGCCCTGACCTGCTGCGCGAGATGGTGCGCAGCTTCGCCGAACAGCTCATGTCGGCCGAGGCCGATGCCATCTGCGGGGCCGGCTACGGTGAGCGCAGCGCAGAGCGGGTCAACAGCCGCAACGGTTACCGCCATCGCGACTTTGATACCCGGGCGGGGACGATGGACCTGGCGGTGCCGAAGTTGCGCCAGGGCAGCTACTTCCCGGGCTGGCTGTTAGAACCCCGCCGGCGGGCGGAAAGAGCTCTCACCCAGGTCGTCTGCCAGTGCTACGTGGAAGGGGTCTCGACCCGGCGGGTGGACGACATCGTAAAAGCCATGGGGATAGAAGGGATCTCGAAGTCTCAGGTCAGCTCCATGGCCAAGGAGCTCGACGCCCTGGTCGAAGCGTTCCGCTCCCGGCCGCTCGACGCCGGGCCCTACACGTACATCTGGCTAGATGCCCTCACCCAAAAGGTGAGAGAAGGCGGCCGGGTGGTGAACGTGGCCGTGGTCATCGCCACCGGGGTGAACAACGAGGGCCGGCGGGAGTCGCTCGGCTTTGACGTCATAACTACCGAGGACGGGGCGGGCTGGACGGCGTTCTTGCGCAGCTTGGTGGCCCGGGGCCTCTCGGGCGTGGCCCTGGTCACTTCTGACGACCACAAAGGCCTGAAGGCGGCGATCGCCGCCGTGTTGCCGGGGGCGACTTGGCAGCGTTGTCGTGTCCACTTTGCGCGAAACCTGTTGACGCGGGTGCCAAAAGCGTCCCAGGGCATGGTCGCCACCTTGGTGCGCACGATCTTCGAACAGCCCGACCACGACAGCGTCTGGGACCAGCACGCCCGGGTAGTCGACCAGCTCACCGGTCGCTTCGACGACGCTGCCTTGATGCTGGCTGACGCGGCCGAGGACCTGCTCGCCTTTTCCACATTCCCCGCTGAGCATTGGTCGGCGGTGAGGAGCAATAACCCCCTATCTGTTAACCGGCCAATGCGGTGGGCGCCAGGGGTTGCTGCCTGAGGGTCCACCAACCGGGAGGGTGCCGGGCCCATCATCGGTTCTGGGCATGGTGTTTGGGAGGCACCGATGGCTTTGGCAGTGGAGCGAGTTGGGGGTTCTTATCGGCTAAGCGGCATGTGGCCGGGCACCGCCTCGGCGAACAAGTTCTTGGCCCACCTCGAGTCCCGGGCCTTCTCGGTCGCCACCATCCGGGCTTACGCCTACGACTTGTTGAACTTCGCCCGGTTCTTGACCGAGCGCCACATCGCACTGGGGGACGTTTGCCCCAGCGACATATTCGACTGGGTCGACTGGCAATCGGTGCGCCGACCGGGAACGGGCAAAGTGGTGCCGATCTCTGCCGGCCGGAGCTCGGCAGCGGCGTCGGTGAACCGCCGGGTAGCAGCCGTCAGGGCGTTTTTTGAGCACCAACTGCTGTCTGGCTCCCGCGATGACAACCCCGTCCCGGCGCCACGCCGGGGCCAAGGGCTGCGGCCGAAGGCAAGGGGCCTACTTGGCCACCTCGGCCCGGGAGGGCTCGCTCGGCCGGCCGGCTCGTCCGCCAACAGAAGCAGCTGCCAGAGTCGCTCGAACCACGGGATGTTTCTGCATTTTTGGCTGACCTTGGGACTCACCGCGACCGGGCGCTGGTGCTCCTCATGGTCTTTGGTGGCTTGCGCGCCGCCGAGGTGCGCTCACTGCGCCTGGCTGATATCGACCAGGGGCGCCGGAGAGTCCGGGTCCTCGGCAAAGGGGGCAAGGAGCGGACGGTGCCCGTGGAGCGGGCTTTCTTTTCGGAACTGGCGGCATACCTGCGCACCGAAAGAGGGCCGGGCCTTCGCACCGAGGAGTGCTTTGTCGTGCTGAAAGGCCCGACGGCCGGGCGCGCCCTGACCGAGGCCGGGTTGCGGAGCATTTTTCGTTACCATCGGGCCACTTCTGGCGCCACTAGGGTCCGCCCCCACCGCTTGCGCCACACCTACGGGACCGAACTGGCGGCTGCAGGCATTGACCTTTTGGTCCTGCGGGACCTGATGGGCCACTCCAGCCCAGAGACCACAGCCGCCTACGTGCACCTCTCCAACGAGCACATCGCGGCCGAGTACGCTGCCGCCCGGGCGGTGATGGGGCGATGACTGCGCCCGTCGCCCGTTGGGCCACCGATGACGACCACCCGCTCCTCGAAGGATATGCGTGCTTTTGCCATGAGATTGGCACGAGCGACCGGGTGCTGCGCGACCGGCTCCGCCATGCCCGAGCCTTCTTAGCCGAGCACCCCGACCTCGCTTTCTGGACGACCCGGCCCACCCGGGCCAGGCTGGCCGACTTGCGCCGGGTCAAGGCCTGGCCACTGGTGTGCTGGGCCGGCCTTTCAGGCCGGCTGAGGGTCGACCTCGACCTGCTCATGACGAAGGACCTGGGCGGCATGAGCGCCCTTGCCCGGGCGCTATGGCCCGAAGATTTCAAGCAGCTGTGGGCAAAAGCCAAGGAGCTGAGCTGGAGCTACAACTGGTCCAGGAGCATCGTCGACCAGTTCGTGCCCGCCGTCGTCGCCTGGTCGGGTTGCCCCCCGGGAGTTCTCACGGCCGAGGTGCTGAACGACCTGGAGGACGCTTTTGACGATGTCGTGAGCGCCGACGCGCTGACCCGCAAACACTGGCGGTCGGCGCTTTTTGGCTTGCGCCAATTGTTGTTCGAGACCGGCCAGCTGGCCGTGCCCCCTAAGCGACGGCGCCCGAGCCGCCCCATAGAGACCCGTTTAGCGGTCGTGCCCGCCGTCGAAGTCCGCAAGGTAATGGCCCGCTATGCCGAAGCTCGTTCTGCCGTGCTGTCGGCCTCTTCGGTGAACGGCCTCATAGATGACCTGTGCCCCTTCGGCGAGTTCCTGGGCGAGCGCTTCGCCGAAGTCCGCTCACTGCGCCAGTTGGAGCGCCACCACGTCGAGGCGTTTTTGGCCTGGAACCGGACGAGGCCTTGGCGGGGCCGGGTGGCCCGGGACCAGAGGGTGGGGGCGTCGGTGGCGCACTCGACGGTGCTCACGTTGCGGAACTTCTTAGACGACATCACGCTTTGGGGCTGGGCGGAGCGGCCCCGACGACGCCTGGTCTTCGCCAGCGACGTGCCTCGTCTGCCCCGGCCGCTGCCGCGGGCACTTGCCCCCGATGTGGACCGTGCTCTTATGTCTGCCGTCGCCGACTTGGAAGACCTTTTTGCCCGTTCGGCCATTACCTTGCTGCGCACGGCCGGCCTCCGGCTGGGCGAGTGCTTGGACTTGGAGCTCGGTTGCGTCGTGGACTACGGGCCGACCGGCAGTTGGTTGCGGGTCCCGCTCGGCAAGCTCGGCACCGAACGCGCCGTCCCGCTGTCTGGCGAGGCACTGGCGGCTCTCGATGCCTGGGCCGCCCAGAGGGGGCCGCAACGCCCCCACCCCCACCCGAGGACGGGCCGGCCCACCGACTTCTTGTTCGCCGAGCACGGCCAGCGGGTGCGGGCCTGGCGGGTCCGCAAAGGGCTCCGACGAGCTGCCCTGGAGGCCGGGCTGTTTGCCCCGGACGGCAAGGTGCTCAACCCGCACCCGCACCAGCTGCGGCACACCTACGCCACCGAACTTGCCAATGCCGGCATGAGCCTCCAGGCCCTCATGGCCGTCCTCGGCCACGTGACGCCCGAGATGACACTGCGTTATGCCACCCTCGCCTCACCGGTCCTCCGCTCCGCCTACGACGAGGCGATCGGGAAGGTGCGAAGGCTGATACCGGTCGCCTCTGCCGGCCGCCCGCCGGTGCCGCCAAAGGTCGAATGGATGGCCTCGGAGTTCCTAAAGACGCGGCTGGCCCACGGCTACTGCTCCCGCCACCTCGTCGCTGGCGCTTGCCCTTACGCCAACGTCTGTGAGACGTGCGACAATTTCGTGCCCACACCCGAGTTCGCCCCGGTGCTCAAGAGCCAGCTGGAAGACGTCCGCCATCTCCGGGAGGACGCAGAACTGCGGGGCTGGCAGAGCGAAGTTGAGCGTCATAGCCGCGTCGTCTCCGCCCTGGAGGGCCACGTCGGGCGTCTGCGTAACCGGGACGCCTAGCAGGCTTCGCTTGACATGGTCACATTGGCCGGTTAAAGGAGCGGCTCAACAAAGAGATCCGCCGGCGCACCGACGTGGTCGGCATATTCCCCAACCGGGCTGCTGTAGTGCGCCTGGTCGGCGCAGTGCTGTCCGAGCAGAGCGACGAGTGGGCGGTGGCCAAACGCTATATGGGCTCAGAGAGCTTGGCTAAAGCCCGCCTGCGACCCATTGAGGGCCAAGCAGCCATAGCGCCGCAAGAGCCTGAGCTTCAAACCGCCGGGGCTGCATAGGGACAATCCCCGCCAAGCACCTTGACAACTAAATAACGGACGGCAACCGGCTACTTCGACGCGGCCCAAAACACAAGACAGTAGTTACCTACTTGACATTCTTACGAAGGGACCTATAGAATTCGAAATTGAGGTTGGTGAGTGGTTGTTATTACACCACC
>CAWCCW010000021.1:0-58021 GCA_963794125.1 uncultured Acidimicrobiaceae bacterium | reverse complement strand
TCTTCCTGGATCGTGAAGGGCTTTCGGCAACCTCGACACTCCACTTCCCGCGTTTGGGTCGGTCGTGATTTCCAGCGGTAGCGCTGCCGGCAATCCTTGGAACAAAAACGCTGAGGACGCCCGCGGCCCGGAGGGTTGAGAGGAGTAAACGGATTCCCACAACCCTCGCACGGGATGGAGCCGTTACCACCCTCAGGCCGAGATGAGCCGATTTCGGCGGAGCGAACTGGCTGCATTACCGCCCAGAATACATCCTTGCGCGCGCAGCAAACCGGACAATCGGCCCCATGAAGCGATATAAACCGACACCACCAACAGCCGGAGCCGGGGCCATCCATCCCGGTAATCAACGGCCTGGCGCCGCAGACCGGCACCGAGCCCTGGCGCACACAGCTCAGCGTGAACGTGCGCCAGGCAGCCCAGGCACTCGGTGTAGGGCACGACAAGATGTACGAACTGCTCGCCGCCGGCGAGGTCCGCTCAGTCAAGGTCGGCGGCCGCCGGCTGGTGCCCGTGAGCGAATCTTCACCCTGGCTGCTCGGCGACCCCGTGGCTGCCAGTTTGGCTGCCGGAGGCTCCTCTGAGGCGCTCTCGGAGGATATAAGCCCTGATGAGCGAGCCTCCGACCTCATGCGTGTTAGGCATGCTCGACACCTTGCGGCGTCATGAGCGTGGTACCACTGGACCTATCGGAGCACCTCGTGAAGGCGCGCGACGCTGGCGCCATCGCCAGCGGCAGCGCCCAGGCCCTGATGGGCAATGTCGATACCGAGGTCGCCCTGACAGCGGCCGTCAAAAACGCCGAGATGATCCTCCGGACGGCTGCCGTCATCCAGGGCGAGTTTGAACTGCTCGCTGCCTCGTGATGGGCGAACGACTGCTATTGGCTGTCGCCAGCTCAACGCTTACTGGGAGCGCCCTCAGGGTCGCTGACGCTGGCGCGTCACGCCGACGACGAGATGGGAGAGTGTGCCCTTTACCGTGCCCAGATTGAGGCTGACACCGGGCTCGGGCGACGAGCGGTACAGGATGCCTTCACCACACTCAAAGAGTGCGGCTGGCTCGCTGTCGACGTGAACGCTGCCGGCATCGTGGACCGACCTCCGCAGTACCAGCCGAACCGTTACCGGCTGCTGCTAGGGGTGCACAGCGATGCGCCCCTAGCGCCTAGACGTACAAATTCCTGCACCCCTAATGAGGTGCAGGAACGCTTGCCAGGGGTGCAACGAGATTTGACCAGACTTTACAGATCTTAAATATTTCCGCCTACCGACGACCCGCTGACCGAAATGGCGCACAAGCTGACGAAGTTTGCCTACGAGCAACATCTCAAGCCCGGGCCGAGTAGCCGCTTCCTGGCCGTACGCGGAAGGTCATCCGAGCCATCCTGGAATCCGGGCACGAGTTCGACGTGCTGCCCCTGCACACCCTTATCGCTGACGGCGGCATCGAAGTGTGGACGATTAACGGCGTCCAGCTGGCCATCGCACGCCAACGGCGAAGCTCGAGCAACGGCCACGTCACGTACGACACGCCCGCACCGGTGTACACATGACTGCGGCCCTTTTCGACCCGGTTGCAGAGCGAGCCATCCTCGGCGCCGCGCTCCTTTACCGCCTCGCCACCGAGACGATGCTTGCGGGCCTGGTGGCCAGCGACTTCGGCATGCCCTCGTTGGCGGCCACATTCGAGGCGGTGGTGCATCTACCGCGAAGGGGCTGCCATCGACGCCAGGACGGTGCACGACCAGCTGCGCCGTTCCGGTACAGAGTGGCCGACCGCCAGCGCCGACCTCATCGCGATGACCACAGAGGCGCCGTCGTCTGATGCCGCACCCAGGTACGTGGAGATGATTGCGCGGTCATCACTTCGGCGCCGGCTGGTTGCCGAGGCGGGCGAGCTCATCAAGAGCGCCAATGACCTCACCCAGGACCCGGCCGACGTGTTAGACGAGCACCGCGAACGGCTTGTGCAGATCGACTCGCCTGTCGTCGTACGCTCACCGGGAGACTTCGACATTCGGACGTGGGTTACCGAGCCCGGACGAAGCAACGGCCATTGTCGTCCCTGGGCTGCTATCCGAAGGCGACAGAGCAGTAATCGTCGCTCCGGAAGGCATCGGGAAAAGTGAGCTGGTACGCCAGATAGTCGCCTGCGTCGCGGGCGGCCTTCACCCGTTCAACTTCAAGCCAATATCGCCCGTGCCAGCCCTGCTCGTCGACCTAGAAAACCCGAGACCGCTCCTCAAGGGGCGCTTCCGCTATTTGCTGAACCGGGCTGATGGTAGCCGTCGCCAGGGCCAACTGGCACCCTTGGGGGGCTGGCATGAACCCGGAGGTATCGATCTCCGGAAAGGGCCGACAGGGCACAATTCGAGGACGTGCTGCGACGTCACCGACCTCAATTAGTCGGGCTCTGGCCCTTGTACAAGGCGCACGGTCGACAGTCGTCGCGTAAACCGATGAGCAGATTGCGTCCGACGTGCAATCGATCCTGGATGATCTGAGGACACGGTTCGGCTTCGTTTTGGTGCTCGAGCACCACGCCCCACAGGCGAACAACGGTTACCGCTACCTGCGTCCCTTTGGGAGCAGCCTTTGGCTGCGCTGGCCCGAGTTCGGCATCAAGCTGGTACCCGATGCGGAAAAACCGCCGAAGAAGCTGGCCCTTGGTCGTTGGCGTGGCGACCGCGTTCGAGCCGACTGGCCCGACGTACTCCACCGCGGGCCCGACCCCGCCATGGGAGGGCTACTGGACGAACGGCGTGCTTGCTGACGACCCGTTCTAGATGCGAAAAAGGAGAGGCCGCCTCAAAGGAAAGTCGCTTTGGACAAGTGTCGAAAATGAGTCGCTGAAACTGCCCGCTAACGTTTCTACGAATTCGGTCGTGACGATCGAGGATTCCCTGCAAATCTGGGCGGAAGCGCTGGCGCCCCGGTGTGGCAGTCGTGTCGACGCCAGCCACACCGGAAGAACCGGAAGAACCGGGCTCAAAGGGACGCTGGTCCGATCATGCCGAAGCCGACGGGTGTACCCTTCGGCAGCACGGGGGCGATCGTGAGGGGACCCTGAGAACATTCCTACATATGGGGACACAAAAGGTGAAGCGCCTTATCGCCGTTGCGGCGGTCCTAGCGTTCCCTGCTGCTGCCACCGTGTGCTCAAGTGGTCCCTCCGCTCGACATCACCCACAGGGTGTACTCCGTGTTGGTCCTGGACTCCAAGTACGTCAGGGTTTTCACGACTTGGCACAACATCGGGAAGGCCCCCGGGAGTGCGAGCTGCGTGATGGACGTGACGGCTTACGATGCATTCGGTGACGAGACTGGCTCCGGCGTTGCCAGTACGGGGACTGGCAATCTCGCCCCAGGTCAGTCAAAGAATTACTACCAGGACATCGTGGTCACTAATAACGATGCCGCCGGGGTCACAGGTGCCAAGGATGTAAGCATCACCGACTGCTGAGGCAGGGCGTCAACTCTCTCGCTTGGGCAAGACCTCTTCGACGAGCAGGTGCCAGGCCAGCCCACCGACGACAGCGGCCAGAAGAGGCCCGACGACCGGATGCCGTAGCCCAGCTCCGAAGGTGCCGCTCATGGTGGGGTGCCCCGTACGCGACGCCCACAGGTCGTAGGCGGCGGCGCTGCCGAGCGTTATGGCCCAGCCGACGACGCCCGGCCGGTACTTCACGGCGTGTAGTCCCCCGTCAGGATGAGATGCGACACGATCGCCTCCATGGTCGTGCTGAAACCGTTGACTATGCGTACGAAGGCGTCGATGTGTTCCTGCTGGATCGACGACCCGACGTCCGTCGCTTCGAACATGGCCGCGTCGCTGGCGATCTGGGCCGCGAAGGCGGACTGTTGGCCCAGGAGGGTGGCGATCGTCGTCTGAGCGGTAGAGATGGTCGCCCCCGCGGTGGCCTCGGCGTTCTCCGCCACCGCCTGCGCCGCCTGCACTTCGGCCAAATTGGCCTGGCCGTCGTTGTCGGGGAAGACTGCGGTACTGGCGTTGGGCGAGACGACCACTACCGAGGGGAACACGGTGACTGCGCCGCTCGGGTCGCCGATGACCGGCGCCGCTGTCGAGCTCGGCCGCTCGGGCTGGTGGTCCGGCGGTAGATGATGTCCCGTTGGCGAGCACGTACCAGGTCCGCATTTCAGTTGACCTCCAAAGCGATGATCCCGGTGGCCTGAGGGGCGCCGTCATTGTTCTGCGCCTTAGCGACGACACCGCTGGCGTTGGCGATCGTGTACAGGTAGAGCACGTCGCCGGCGTCGGTGCAGGACCACGACACCGCGGCCGAGATGGAGGCCCACCCGCCGGCCTGTATCGTCTGGGATCCCGAAGCGTTCGAACCCGGGCTCACGGCGTCGGTCAGCCACGCCGACGCCGTGGCTGGCTCAGAGCCCGTGTTCTCGAGGCAGCATTGGAACGTCGCCAGGTACGTTTTCCCGGGCGTGCCGGTGAAGCTAGCGAACACCGAAGGGCTGCCGGTGCTCACGCTCTCGTCGACGGTGATGAACGTCTCCACCGTGCCGAGGTCCGCGCTGACGGTCACCTCCCCCGTGTCGGCGCTCACGTTGATGCCGTAGCCCGCGGTCAACCTCGTCACGCCGCTGGGCCAAGGACGGCGACGGACCCCGCGATGAGGTTGTGGTTGGTCCCGTCGCACACGAAGATGGCGAAGTCGCCTTGGCCCGGCAACGAGAGCGAAGCGGTGCCGTAATTTCCGGGCAGGTTGAGGACGCCGCTGGCCGGCACCACGGTCACGGCCGTTCCCGATCCGCGTTCGCGACGCCCCACATGACATTGGCCCCCGCGGCCGGCGAGGTCACCGTGTAGGCGCCGGTCATTTTCACGAGCTGGCCTATGGTGGCGGCGTAGTTGGCGCTCTTGTTGACGATCGACAGGCTGAACAGGAGAGCGTCGACGTCGTTGGCAAGTGCCTGCATATCGCCCGGGATATTTGGCGTGTCGGTGCCAATGGGGTACTCGATCCCAAAGCGTGAGGTGGCACCTGAGCCCATGTTAGTTTCGCTCACGCTGTTCCTTATCTCCTAAACAATGGGGCCGCGTGCTGGAAAGGGGCTTCCGGACCAGCACGCCGGGACCGGCCGGGGAACCGCATCGACGGGGCTCCCCACAGGGCGCAGATTCGCCATCGAGCCGGAAAGAACGGCCATAGGAGCGCCCAAAGAGACGCCCCGGCGGACCTTGGAACGCCCGGGTCATGAGAGAGGTTGGCCCCCGAACGGTACGTTCATCGCCCATCCGGTGAGGCGCTGGCGGAACTCCTGGCTGCCCTCGCGCCTCGGCATGGCCGCCAGCTCGGCCGACGTCCCGTCCTTGAACCCAGGGATGGCCGCATCCTCGGAGATCTGGTCGGCCGTGCGCGCGACCGGTAGGGCGAAGAATGGCGACCGAGCTGGGCCGAGCCGGCCGGCCATAACGGCCTCGCCGAACGGTGCGAGAAGTCGTTTCGGTGACAGGAGCGGCGGCGGCGGCACGCTCCCGGATCGCCTGTTCGAGGTCGGCTTGTTCTTCTGCTGTGAGAGCCCTCCCTACAAGGAGCCGCCCTACCTGGCAACGCTGCAAAAGCTCTGTCCTAATGGCCTTTTCGTATGCTGGGTCTCTCTTCGCCGCCACGGGCGCCGAGGTGGTTGGGGCCGCTTCGGTGAGAGTTGCCGCCGGGGGCGTCGTCTCGGTAAAGGCGCCGCAGCGCCGCTTGAGTGCCTCGATGCTGCTGGTATCGCCCCGGAGCAAAGCCTGGCGCACAAGGCCGACCACCTCCAGGCGCTCGCTTGGCAATAACGCATGGCCCGCTGCGGCTTCGGCCGCGGGCATGGCGACGTTGAGGGTCTCGGCGACGTGCCGATCGAACTCTGTGGCCATATTCTCCGCTCCGTTTCCTAGGAACTTAAGGCTTTCGGCTGACCGCTGAGCAGACGTTGGTGGCACTGCTGGACGAGCCGGTCGAGTGGGTCGTGGACCGGTAGAGCGCGGAGGACCACGCCATCGACCCTCACCCCGTGAGCGCCGTGGCTGACTCTCGGGGTCACGTCCCGGGCGCCCCCTGAGTGGGCGACGCGGAGCGATGTCTGGCCCACGAAGCCAGCGTGAACCCGCCAAGCCGTGACGAGCCGGTCAAGCGCGGCCTCGATGTCGCTGAAGGCAGCGACGACGTCGGCCTGGAGCGCCGGCAGGGTCGCTCTTATGCCATCCGCCCACCTTTCAGTCTCGGCCACGAGGCGCTCTCGTTCGAGCGCTTCGACGGCCTGCTGGCGGGCCGGGATGCCAAGCTCGGCGAACGAGGCTGCGTCGGTGGCCGTGGCCAGATCGGCGGCACTGACCCTGGGGTCCCCGGCTACTGCCCGGGCCCGGAGGTCGGCTACTGCTGCAACGGCCACGCGGCGGGCCTCGACGGCCGAGTCCCATGCGAGGCGAGCAGAGGCCAGGTCGCCCATAACCTCTTCCAGTGAGCGTGCCATGTCAGGCGACCCCTTCCGCCAGTCGATCGACCTCTGCAGCGTGGAACCACCATTGGCGGCCCCGTCGTACAGCGGGCAGCGTGCCGCGCTCGGCCCGGCGCTGGACAGCGCGTGGCCCAGTCCCGAGTTTTGTGGCCGCCTCTGCGGTGCTGTAGGTCATCTCCTCTGATGGTGGCCCGAGCGAACACGGCTTTGCAGTCGAGGCGTTCGCTTGGGCGTTCGCCTCCGAGCGTTTGCGCATCTCGGAGCGGAACGCCTGGCCCAGCTCGGCGACCTCCAGAGCCACGGAGCGGACATGCGGGGGCATCTCGAGGCCGTCCTGGCGGTAGCGCGCCTCAAGTGCGTCCAGGAGGGGCGGCCCGAATTCGGCACAATCCCTCGCTGTTATGAGGACCCCCGGTGGGATTTTCATAATTGGTGGCACCTCCGTACACGTTTCCTCAGAACCGTTTACATAGCAGCTAGATGTTGTTATGATGGCCCGCATGGACCTAGTGGGCTACATCAGGGTTTCGAGCAATGGGCAGGTCGATGGCTTCGGACTTCCCATCCAGGAACGGTCAATTCGGGCATGGGTCAAGGCGAACGGTCACCGCCTCGTCAAGATTTGCCGTGATGAGGGTGTGAGCGGCACGCTGGACGTCGCCGACCGTCCCGGCCTTCGTTGCGCACTGGACGCCATCGGAAGCGGCACGGCGCAGGGCCTAGTCATCGCTCGGCTCGACCGGCTGGCGCGGCTCGCTAACCGTGCAGGAAGGAGCGCTGGCGGTCTGCTGGAAGCTCGGTGCTCAGGTGTTCACCGCCGATACGGGCGAAGTCCTGCGCGATGACCCCGACGACCCGATGCGGACGGCGATACGCCAGGTCTTTGGTGTCTTTGCTCAGCTCGACCGTGCGATGGTCACGAAAAGGCTCCGCGACGGTCGTACAGCGAAGGCCGCTACCGGCCGCCACGCTGTCGGAGCGTACCGCTACGGCTACAAACCGACCGGCAAAGGCGCTGAGCGCGATGCGGGCCCTGACGAGCTCGAGCAGATCGCCGTGCACCGGATCGCCGCGCTGCGAAGCGAAGGGCGGTCGTACCGGGAGATCGCCCAGGTCCTCGATACCGAGGGCCTACGGCCTCGCCGAGCTCCCCGCTGGTCGCCCATGGCAGTGAGGAACGTAGCCGTCAGGTCTGGTGCGGTCTAAGGGGTCAGTCCGGTTCGGCGGACTGTGCCGCCTCGAGGCGCCGTAGCTCGGCGGCCGGCTCATCGGTCAGCCGAGCAAATGCTTTCTTCACGAGGCGTTCAGCGCCTTTCTTGTCGTAATAACCGAGCTTGGCGGCGATCGCCTCGTAGGTCAGGCCCTCTTTGCGTAGCTCGAGCGCCTGACGTTCCTTCTCCCGCTGAGCGATCGTCCGTGGCGTCACTGATCCACCGATGGTCACTGCGCTACCTCCTGTCTCTGCGGCGCTCTCATCTCTTCTGATGATCGCCGCCGCGTGTCCTCACCTATGGGTTTCCCGATTTGGCGGACACGTGGGTCCTCAACGGCCGCCAGGCGGCTCGAGACGGCGATGTGGGGGTGGCAGCTCCGAGGGCGGCACCTTCGGCCGGACGCCTCGAGCCTGGTACCGCTCGGCTTCTCGGTCGGGGCGCTGGGCGCCGTTTTGGTCACACCGCTCCGGTCGCTCAGCGTACAGGCTGTGACTCTCAAAGAGTGTTACACGCGTAACAATCGCAGGTCAGGGCCATAACAGTCATAACAAACCCCGTCCCATGTGTCCCATGACTACGTCCGGGGCAGGCAGGTCAGCGAGGTACGCTATCTGTCGTGGCGATAGCCGGTGCCACACCGACGAGTAGGACAGCGTGACCTTTCGGGCCCGCTGCACGGCGAACGCCCGCTTCGAGGTGACCGACGACCGCAAGCCCACCGACCTGGTCTGCATCGCACTCGGTCGGCGCAATGCCGACCTGGTCGTCACCGCGCTCAACGCCCGCTTTGGCGGAGGCGAGCAGCTTGAGCTGTTCGACGAACGCCAGGGAGCCGCCTGAGCTCAAAATCGCCCGCACTCCTGATACCTTCCGGCGATTTGAGGGCTTATACGGCGATTCTCACCTGCGGTTTTGTAAGGGTCCTCGGGACGTGAAAAGGCCGGCTCCCGACCGAAGTCGAGAGCCGGCCGTCATGCGCCGAAGATGATTCTACGCGGTGCTAACGCATCATGACGAGTCCGGGAGGTCTATCAGTTCCCGAAGGAGGACAAGGGCCTCGTGCACCCGGGCTGGGTCGTGTGCCATCACGTGATACCGGACGAGGCCCACGGTGGTGGCTCTTGACTTATAGCGGGCCACCGTGGGCCAGTGGTGCTCGGCCACCAGGTGCAGCCGCATATCCTCCCGCTGCGACCCGTCAGGGAGCGGGAGGCATCTGACATCAGGGGGCGACCCGAAGGAAAGTTCGCTGTGATAGTGCGGCATTAGGCGGAGGGGGTCATATCGTCGAGCGACGCCGCAAGCTCCTTCTCGGCGTTGCGGGCCTCGGTCGTGAGGTGCTGGCGGTATCCAGCGCCCTCCTTTGTGCGGGCCAACTCACCCATGAGCTTGATATAGGCCCAGGCTCGTTCAACGAGCCTGGCGTCGGAGGGGACTTCATAGGAGCGAAAGTAAGCGATCGTCTGGAGGACCCAAGCCTCGGTTTCCGAGCTGGGAACCGGGTCTGTCGGCGCAACGACTTCGAGCCAGCGGCGCTGTGCGCCGACGGTCTCTATCAGGTTGTTGTGGCGCTCATTCACCGATAGCGTGGCGTCGGCGAGGCCTCGCAGGCAGTCGACCAGCTGTGCCCACGTCTTCGGCCGCAGCCAACCGCGGGATAGGTCCTCGACAGGGATTCCTTCAACTCCGTCCCTGTGACCCTTGCGGGTAGCCGTCTCTTGGTCGTGGTACTCCGACCACAACATGTCAAGAGCGGCCGTCTCGGACTCCTCGTCGTCGCTGTCCTCACCCGACGGTGACCAATCGATGTCGGGGTCGAGTCGGCGCTCAAGCTCGGCGAGGCGCTCGGCAATTTCTGTGCTGGTACCGTTTGCCATTGTCAGGACCTCCTAAGGGTCTTGGCCAGTCCCGGGGTCGTTCTACCGGCGCCCGGGACACACCTTGGTTTCTTCCTACACCCCAACGCTATCCGTTGCCACAGGTCGTTGTCAAGTGTTATTATCAACGCATGCCACCGCGCTTGATGGGCCTGACCGAAATCGCCGCCCTGCTCGGCCTCAGCCGCCAACGAACCGATCAGATCGTCCGTCAAACGGGCTTTCCGGCACCGGTTGCCACTCTCACAGGCGGCCGGATATGGGACGCCGAAGAGGTCGAGCGGTGGGCGCGGGAAACGGGCCGGCTGGACCACCCATAATCCACCCACAATCCGCATTGCGCTGGCACTACAACGCCCTACCGCCCGCACCCTAGACACGTGGGTTTACTTGCCTTTTGCTCCCTGCGGAGCACTCGTGCAACGGGCTGCAACTACGGCCATGCGGTTTAGGAAACCGACGCTCTATCCCCTGAGCTACGGGGGCTTGTGCCTTCTAGCTGGTCTTTTGTGCCAAACGCTCCTTACTCTAGCAGGACACCCCCGAGCCCGGCTGGGCCCCGATTGCTCACGGACCGGTAACCTGCGGCGCACGTACTGACCCGTCCGTCGTCCTCACTATCGCGGCCGCATAAGGGTTTAAGCGGCCCAGCAGGTCGTTTGAGGGGGTGTAGCCCCAACGGGTCCGGTTCCAGCTCGAGCCGTACCGATAAACTATAAAGCGCCGTTCTCCCTCCACTGTGCGCTTAGCTGATCCGTGGCAACAGCAGTCGACAAACACAATCGCGTCACCTGCGTCCATGAACACAGAGACCGCCCCGGGTACGTCGTCGACTGACCCTCCCGTCACCCACCGACTTTGTCCTTGCTCCAAAATGGCAGGGTGGACGATATTGGCCTTGTGGGAGCCGGGGATGAGCATCGTCTCCCCGTCTCCCGGCCCCGTCTGCGTCAATGCGGTCAAGACGTTTACCTGCCCGCAGTAGAAACGGCCGTTGGCATACCCGTAGCTCGTCTTCTTGCAATGGTCGTGCCCGCCACCGTGGATAGGGATGGCGTCGCCAGGCCCGCGACAAGTTACGAAGCTCTCATCAATAAAAAGCGGGCCATGGTGATAGTCGAAGGTGCCTTGGCCACCAACGAACCGGGTCAGATAGTTGATCCAGCTGGGGTGGTCGATTAGTCTTTCGAAGGCCGCTCCCGACTCATAAATCTGCTGGTAGCTACGACCCCGATGCTCAGGATGGTCCTCGCGCTGGACGTACCCCCACCAGTCTCCTCGCTCTAAAGATTTCGGGATCTCGTCCACGATCGCGTTGCAGCCCGCTACCTCTTCGCTGCTCAGCGCCCCTCGCAAGAGCAAAAACCCCTGCAGGTCGAAGAGGTACTCTTCCAAGGGGCTGGGTACCGGGTACTCGGGGAAAGCTATTTCGGGAGGCCGGATCGCCTGGTCCCAGTACGTTGGCTGTTTACTCTGGTCGACAACGGTACTTTGGGTACCCATGAGTAACTCCTCTTTCCGGTAAATGCCGGTTTACGCGGCCTTGCCCACGAGCATAACTTCAACCCCTAACCGCTCCCGCCGTCAACCCCCGAGTTATCCGTCGCTGGGACATCAGCACAACAGCCGGTAGGAGGAACTGACCCGCCTGTCGGCGGCGAACCATCGAACTTCGCGGCCAGCCCTTACGAGGGGTGGCCCGGTTGTAGATCACTTACGGCTTGGAAACCGAGTTGGGGCCCGTGGTCTTCGCACTGAGCGGCAAAAGGCGCCAGTACCAAGCCGGCGTGGTCGCCGGGGTCCAGGCGGTCCACGATCTCGCCAACGAACCAGTTCTTGCATTCGGTGAGCACGATGGAGCGCCCGTCGGGCCCCGCCTGCCACCGGCAAAGCGAGAACTTGTCGACATCGTCGCCCGTCTGCTCACCAAAGAGCCGCGCCAAGCCGACATTGGCAGGTCCAAGCGCATGGACGACCGCCACGCCGGCGGTGGCCGCGATTTCGAAGGTGTGGTTCAGCTTGGAGATGCCAACATACCAGCGGGGCGGGTGGATGCTGCACTGGGTGGCAAACCCCACAAGGCAGCCAGCGCGACCACGGGCGCTGGCCACCGTAACTATAAACATGGGGTTATCCAGCTGGGAAACAAAACAATGGTAGGCGTCGCCGTCCCCGCCGGATAGCTCTGTCGCGTCCTGAGGGTGTCCTTCCACAACAGCCTCCGCTCGGCGCCTGGACCTGCCTCCCGGCAGATATACCCGTGCGACCGATGGCTAAACCACCAGTTGAGCTCGTTGTTTTTTATCAGTATTTCGCCTGTCGAGCGATAGTCCCTTTTTTGGGCCATTTGCTTGCCGCACCGAAAGAGCTCCGGTCGCATCTCCGTAGGCGGCCGCAAGACGGTCGTCCACGATGACCGGCGGCGCTCCCACGCTCCTTGTGAGCTGGTCGTTCACCGCCCCGCGCAAAGCCTGCTAGCACGGCCCGGCACGCTCGGTTATCGTCCACTAGGAGCTGAGGCGAGACCTCGGACACCAACTCTCGAGAAAGGACTTCCCATGGTCGATTCGCAACTTTCCGGTGCCGTCCGACGAATGGCGGGGCCTTGGTGGGTCTTCTTGATCGCCGGCCTCGCTTGGTTCGTCATATCTCTCATTGTTTTGCAGATGAGCCTCACATCCGTAACGACCGTCGGAGTGCTGCTGGGCGTCATCTTTGTCATATCTGCCTTCGAGGAGTTCCTTGCGGCATCAATGGCTGGCGCTTGGGCCTGGGCCGAGTAGTGCTGGGCATCCTCTTCTTCATCGCCGCTATTTGGTCGTTCATCGACCCGATCGGTACGTTCGTGTCGATCGCTGATGTGCTCGGGTTCATTCTAATTTTCAAGGGCACCCTGGACCTCGTCAGCTCAGTTATGAGCCAAGGGGTCAATTCGGCGTGGTGGCTTGGCCTCATCGCCGGGCTCCTGGAGCTCTTTCTCGGCTTTTGGGTCGCGCAACAATATTTCCCGGCTCGGGCCACGCTCCTGCTGCTCTGGGTAGGCCTCTATTCCCTCTTCAGGGGGATCTCGTCGATAGTTTTCGCCTTCCACGTCCATTCGGCCGAGTGAGAGCGCGGCTCTACCGCCCACGGAAGTGGCCTGACGCCCGTCGCCTTGGCGAGGCCCTGGCCCCATTGCAACCTCCGTTGCCGCGTTGTTCGGCGTGGGGATGCTCGACATCGACCGCCGGCGCGGCACGCTGGCCAGTGCGGTAACACCCGGGATAGGAGCGGCCTGGGCGTTGCCGCCATCTTGACCCAGCGCGCCGCGGTACCGTCAGTACGTTGAGAACGAGGTGACGTCATGGCTGTGAACACAGAAGCCAGACCATCGGCGCGGGAGCGACTGCTGACCGCCGCCAACGAGCTTTTCTACACCGAAGGTGTCCACACCGTCGGTATCGACCGCGTCATCGAGGAGGCCGGTGTGGCCAAGGCCTCTTTGTACAACATTTTCGGCAGCAAGGACGAGTTGGTAGGCGCGTACCTGGAGCGCCGGCGCGCGGCCATGGCCGGGCGCATCACCAGCGTGCTGGCTCGCTACCCCACGCCGCGAGAACAGCTGCTCGGCGTGTTCGACGCTCAAGCGGACCTGTTTGCCGACACGGGCTTCCGGGGCTGCGCTTTCGTCAGGGCTAGCGCCGAGTCTCCCAGCGGTACGGTCGAGCAGGCGGCGGCCAGCTACCGCCGCTGGCTCCGGGAGGTGTTCACCGATCTGGCGCGGGAGGCCGGCGCCACGGACCCGGCGGCCTTGGCGTTTCAGCTCCACCTGGTCTATGACGGAGCCAGCTTGTCTGCCAGCATCGACCATGACCCGTCGGCCGCCTCAGCGGCCCGCGGCGCCGCACAGGCGTTACTCGACGCCGCGCTGAAGCGCGGGCCGGTAAGGCGGGGGTGTGCCAGGATGACGGGGTGACCGAGCGACTGCAAGTAGAGCGCGCTATCGCAGCCAGCCCCGCCGACATCTTCAGTTTGCTGATCCGTCCTGACGGGCACGTGGCCATCGACAGCTCCGGGATGCTGATGAGCGCCAGCGGCAAACCGGTTGGCGGCGTCGGCGACACCTTCACCGTGCACATGGACCGGGAAGCGCTCAACGACTACCCCCTTGGCCTTTATGACGTGGTCATAACGATCGTTAATTTCGTCCCGGACCGGGAGATTGCCTGGACGGTTCGAGGACAGCTAAACCTCGGGCACGTTTTCGGGTACCAACTAGAGCCGATACCGGAAGGCACACGGGTGACCTCCTACTACGACTGGTCGTCGGTCGACCAGGAGTGGAAAGACGCCAACATATTCCCTGTGATCCCGGAGAGTTCGCTCCGTGCCACCCTGGGCATCCTGGCCAGGACAGTAGCTCCTGGAAAACCGCGACCGGACCTCGAGTCCCCTGCACAGACCCCGGCGCCATGACCGCCCTGCGGGCCGGAGCAGAAAGCGGGGTCAGCGAGAAACCGAGTATAAATACTTGCGTCGTTGTCGCTTTTAATTTCTTCCCCTGGCCACTGGAGGGCGCTTGCGCATGAAGGTCATCTCCATTCTCGAATGTCAGTTCAAACCGGACTGCATAGAAGCGGGCACCAAATGGTTGGCACGAGCCCTTAGCGCCACCCGAGCCTTTGATGGGTGCCTCGGGGTCGAGGTAATCCAGGACGCCGCCAACCCGGGCCGGCTTATCGCCGTCGAGCAGTGGGCCTCCCTAGAACACGATCGGGCCTATCGCGCTTGGCGGGAAGGGGACGGGAAGATCGAGGACGGTGGCGAATTGTTCGAGGGCCCTCGGAAACTGACGGTCGGTGTCTTGCTCGACGGCGTCTAAAGCTCGTGCCCTGAACCCGGGCCCGTAGCACAACCTGGTTAGGGGAGCCGTCTGGCCAGCAGGAGGACCTCGACCGCCCCTCGCGAACCGAGGACCGGCGAGGCGACCTGGCCGGCCAAGCCCCAACCGGCCCCTCTGAGCGCCTGGCCGGCCTTCGCTACTGCCGCAGAGACCTGGTCCGGTTCTGCTGCCATTTTTCCGCTCTGGAGCTCGAAGGTCGGCTTGACCAGGGCGATCAAATGCGCTGCGGGGGCCAAGTCGAGCTGGTTGATTTGGGGGACCGCGTCGGCGATGGACAGGTACGAAAGATCGACGACGACCACGTCGACCGGTTCGGGGATGAGGGCATCGCCTAGCCGGGCCAGGTTCGTGTGCTCGAGGTTTACCACCCGGGGGTCGGTCCGCAACCAACCCCGCAATTGGCCAACCCCGACGTCCACCGCATAGACGCGGGCCGCACCGGCATCAAGCAACGCCTGGGTGAAACCGCCGGCCGCGGCGCCGACGTCCACCGCCACGAGGCCCGACAGGTCGAGGTCGAAAGCGGCGATGGCGTGACGTAACTTGACCGCCCCCCTCAAGGGCTTCGCCCGTACCACTTTTATCGCCGCATCCGCACGGACGAAAGCATTTACATTCGAAATGGGTGCCCCGTCGACCAAAACGCGCCCTCTGGCCACAAGTTCCCCCGGGTCGTCGGTACCGGGGTGCAGCCGTTGCACCAACGGGATCAGAGCCACAAAGGGAGAGCGTCTCTTTTTGGGCACGACCGCGGTTCCTTTCGGCTTCGGACCGCGCTGGTCCTTATGCCGCGTCCGTCGCCGAGATGGCCCAGGCTCGGCCTTTCTGCGGCCCGTGCTTCGCTTCGATGGCCAGCCGCAGGGCCCAGCCGGTCACGGGGTCGCCGCTCCCCCAGGCGTACCAGCTCATATCGTCGAGGACCGTCCGAAGGTCGGTTGCAGGCGGCGGCCATGCATCGATAAGGCGGCCCAGCGCCCCGATCACCCACCAGGCCCCGAAGCGTCCGGGCGCCGCCCCTCTCCTGCGGCCATGAGCGCCGCCGTCGGCCGCCGCCCACGCCATCGTGGCCAGGGCCTCGCCCGGTGAGAGCTCGACGATATCGGTTAGCCGCGCCCCCAGAGCCGAAATGGCGTCAATAGCCGTGCCGGGCACGGACACGGCCTCGGCTCGGCCGTTCGACTCGGCCGTCCAGGCGCTGAACAGCTCTTCCAGCGCGGTTGTGACGTCATCAGCCCGGGCGGGCGCCGACGCCCGGCCGTTGCCCTCCGGCGAGCGCAGGCTTTCTCGCCGGGACGGACTTGCTTTCCGGCGCCCAGAAGCCAGAGTCATGGCCGGCTGGAGCGGCGGCAACTTGGGGGGCGGCGCCTCGAGCCGGTCCGGCTGGTATTCGGCCAGCGTGTAAGCCGGCTCCCATCCTTCGAGCCGCAAAGGCACGTCCAGCACCTCCGGCAACCAGCCCGCCGCCTCGTCCGCCGTCAGGTCCTCGCCGCGAACGACCCTTTCGTGGGCGGCCATGGCCGCCTGAGGGGTCGGGTGAAGGTGCGGCGACAGCTCCGACCACGTGTGCGTGGACGCCGCCACCTCCGGCAACGGGCCGAACGCAAAACGACCGGTGCCTCCCTCGAGCATCGTGGCCGCCCATTCGCCGGGCGCTTCCAAGCAGAGCCGGTACTCGATGTAGGCAGCCACCGCCCACAGCTGCTTACCCCGCTGGAGCGCCAGCTGGCACCTCTCCCGGAGCGATCCCAGCTCATCCCATTGCTTGGCGGCGACCAGCTCGCTCACGTACACGGTGAGCGCGTCTATGTCGCCCCGCTCGACCAGCTCGCTCGATTGCGGCCGTACTCCTCTGGCGCGTGGTGGCCCCATACTCAGGCCTCTAAGCTACGCCTCTTGTACGGCCTAGGGCTTCCCGGTGTCCCGTCGGTAGGCCCGCACGGCCAGCAGGGTGAACGCAGCGGTCCACACGGCGAGTACCACCCAGCCTTCGAGGGGCCACGCCTTGTGGCTGAGCCCCGCCTTGCCCGCCTGTACCAGCCAGTACGAGGGCAGTAATTTCGTCACGTCGTACAACGTGCCTGACGTGCTGAGCGGGAACCAGGCCCCCCCAAGCAGGGCAAAAATGCTGCTTATGATGCCGATGGCCGGGCCCAGGGTGTCGGGCGCCACTGAATGGCCCAAGAAAATACCCAGGGCGGCAAATGGCATCAGCCCGACGAGGACGAGCGCTGTCATGAGTAGCCAGCCTCCGACCGTCAGCCGCACCCCGATCGCGAGGGCGGCAATGTACAAGACGATTATGGTGGTACAGGCCAGGACATAACCGGTAGCCACCTTCGTCGCGATATAAGCGCGGGCCTGTAGAGGCGTTATCCGTAATTGACGGGTCCACCCCACTTGGCGTTCGAGGGCGATAATGCCTCCGCCGGCGGAAACTGCGTTCATCGTGCCCCACGCCACCATCCCCGTCAGGTAATAAACGGGGAAGGGTATCCCGTCCAGTTTTGCGTTCTTGTTGGAGCCAGCCACAAAAAGGAAAAGGATGAGAGGAAATCCGATGGTGAAAATTAGAAAGCGGCGGTTCCGGTAGAGCCGCCTCATGTCGTACCGCGCGTAAGCTATCGACGTCATTGCGGTTCGAGCTCCTCTTCACCCGTCAGCTCGACGAAAGCCTCCTCCAGGCTCCCGCCGTGCACCTCTATGTCGCGGGCATCGGCGAACTGGCCGAGAAGAGCCCGCAGCGCCGAATCGGAGTCCGCACAGCGCAATAGGATGCCGTCGCCGTGCACTTCTGCCGCTGAGACGCCGGGCAGCGAACCCAGGACAGCGACATCTGAACCTGGGAGGGTGGCCCTGATCGTGCGAGCGCCGACGTTGGCCTTGATCTCCGTGGGCGTCCCATCCGCGACCACCCTGCCGCGGGCCATGAGCACGACCCGGTCGGCGTACGCATCCGCTTCTTCGAGGTAATGGGTGGCGAAAAGGACCGTCTTCCCGCTCGCCGCCACCCCTCGCATCGAAGCCCAGAAGGCCCGCCGGCCCTCGACGTCCAGGGCCACCGTCGGCTCGTCGAGCACCAGGAGCTCGGGGTTACCCACCAGGCCGATGGCGAAGCGCACCCGCTGGACCTGGCCGCCCGACAGGTTGTTGGTCAACCGGTCCGCGATCTCGTCGATACCCGCCATCTCGAGGGTTTCGCGGACGTCGAGCGGGTGCGGGTACAGCGCGGCCACCATGGCCACGAGCTCCTTCACCTTCAAATCCCTCACCAGGGAGCCGACCTGCAGCATCCCGCCCACGAGCCCCTCTTGTACGGCTTGGGCTGGAGGCCGCCCGAACACGGATATCTGACCTGCGTCAGGCCGCTGCAGGCCGAGCAGCATGTCTATGGTGGTCGTCTTGCCCGCGCCGTTTGGGCCGAGGAGGGCAATGGTCTGGCCTCGCGGGATAAAGATGTCCACTCCCTGCACGGCTTTTACGGCTCCGAAGGATTTCTTCAGCCCAACGATGGCAATGCACTCGTCCGCCCGTTTGTCGCTGACGGCGCTAGGAACTCCTTGCATTGCGCCCACCACCAAAGCGACCGTAGCCGTCCGAAGCCGGAGTGCTCAAGCATATTGAGCTCGAGCACGCCCGGGCCCGCATAATGACCTTGCGCGGCCCCGCCCGCCCCGGCGAGGCTGGTGCCGTGGCTCAACGAGCTCAGGCAGTACGCGGCATGCGCGACATCGGGCCGCCCGAGGCCGAGTTGCGCCGGCGCGTCACCAGCCAGATCCTCGACGTTTACGCTGGTCACGGGTATGAGGTCATTGAAACGCCGGCCCTCGAGGACCTGGAGGTGCTGCTCGGGAGCGGAGGGGGCGAAAACGAAAAGCTCATCTTCAAAGTCCTAAAGCGCGGCGCCCGGCTGGAAGAGGAACTTCGGCAGGGCGGCGAGCTGGCGGATATGGGCTTGCGGTTCGACCTGACCGTGCCGCTGGCTCGTTTCGTAGCCAACCACCTGAACGAGCTCCCGATGCCGTTCAAGGTGGCTCACATAGCCCCGGTCTGGCGGGCCGAGCGGCCCCAGCGGGGCCGGTACCGGGAGTTCACGCAGTGCGACATGGACATCGTGGGCGAGCCCGGGATAGCGGCCGAAGTCGAGCTGTGCAGCGCCACGAACGAGGCCCTGGAGAGTGTCGGGATCAAGGGCTACACCATCCGACTGAACGACCGGCGCCTCCTGCGGGCGACGGTCGAACAGCACCTCGGCCAGATGGACCGGCCCGACGAGGTCTATATTGCCCTCGACAAGCTGGACCGCTCCAGCCCGACCGAAGTAGCCGCCGAACTGACCCAGGCCGGCCACCACGGCACCGCCGTACGGGAATTGCTCGAAAAGCTGGCCACTGCCGAACTAACGCGCGAGAACGAGGCCGAGGCCGCCCTCCAGGACACGCTGAGCGCCCTCCGTTCTCTGGGGGTGCCCGCCCGCTTTGACCCGACGCTGGTGAGAGGCCTCGGTTACTACACCGGGCAGGTCTTCGAGATATCCCATCCCGGCGTCTCCTACTCGCTCGGCGGCGGTGGCCGTTACGACGGTATGACAGCCCGCTTTGGCGCCCCCGCCTTGCCGATGTGCGGCTTGTCCATCGGTTTCGAACGTATCTGCGACATGGTCGACTGGGAACTGTTCGTGGCCGGGCAAACCAAAGTGGCGGTTACGTGCGCCACCGAAGAGGAGCTGCTGCGGTGCCTGGTGACAGCTCAGGAACGCAGGCAAACCCACCCCCACTTGGTCTTCAATGTCGTCCGCCGGGCCCGCAATGCCCGCAAACAACAAGACGACCTGAGAAAGCTTGGTTACACGGAGATTTTGGACGGGGCCACGTTCGGGGCCTAGGACGGGCGGGGCTGTCAATTTTTTCGGCGGATCTCTGTCATTTGTGCGCGCCAGGTGCTGTTATCGCGACTCTGGCGCGCCCACTTTGGCTCGACCGGCGATATCCGCCGGCCATAAAAAGCCTCGCTAAGGGCTCAGTAATATTGCTGCCAGTTGGCCACCGACGCGTGGTACTTGCCGGCCGGCCCTTTCCCGAACAGCCGGAGTATATTGCCGGTTACTGTTTGCACCACGCCGGTTGGGCACCCTGGCATCGGCCCGGTGCACGCCTCCAGCGCCGGTATCCAGCCGATCGTGCCCGTGGCCAAAACGCCCGCCTGGCTGCCGGGCCACGTGTAGTAAGTCATATCGGCGTACATGAGATGGCCAACTTCGGGCTGGACGGGTGAGTGGGACACGATCTCCACGTTGGGCGGGTCGGGCTGGCTGGTGTCGTAGGCGTCGTAATCGCCGGCCTCGACCCCCTTCAGTTGAGTACCGTCAGTAACCCCGCTGCCGGCAAAAGGCCAGGCGTTGGCGTCAGTTACGACCATCGGGTCGTCCAACCCGTAGCCCTGGTACGTATCCCCCACCACCTGGCTCGGCGGGTCGTCGTCAGGCGGCTGCGCCCAGGTGTTACCTGTAGCATTCAGAGGGTCAGTGGCGTAAATGGGATCCGCCGTCGGGTCTCGGTAATCGACCTCCTCGCGGTCCCGGCCGAGCGGGCTCGGTTCCAGGCGCACATGGCGCAAAACCGGTGACGCCCCGAAATAGATGACGTTAACGCCGGCGGCCCGCGCCGCGACCACGCCGTTGCGTTCCCTCAGCGTCCACGACTCATCATGGCCGAGCGTCAGCAACGCCTTGTGGTTCTCGAGGAGGTACGGGAACTGGGCGAACGTCACATCCGTCCAGTACGTGACGTCGAGGCCGTGCTCTTCGGCCCAGTAGACGAGGGGGTACTCGAGGGCCATGAAGTCGGCCGCCCCGTTGCCGTTCGCGTAGGGCCGGTCAAACGACTCCACCAGTGCCCGGTTAGCGTACTGGGGCGTCTGGCCCACGGGGGCGCCGCCGTACATGTCGTAGCCGCCCCAGTTGTTCCAGCCCTGCCAGGTGAGCACGCTGTTTTGGAGGACATAAGCGGCGTGACTGGAGGGATCCCAGACGGTAAGCGGTATATAGCTTTGTTGCCCTGGGTCGGCGACAAGCTTGAAGAGGTAGTCCCCCTGGACGAACTGGGGGCCAATCACAAGGGTTATGGACGGGGCCCAATTGTCGCAGGCCACCATGTTGGTGCCCGACGAAAGAGGGCAGACGGGCTGCACGACCCCTTTCAACTCACCCGACTTCCAGACCAGCCGGCCGCCTTTTCCTCCGTAATACCCCATGCGGTAAGCGCTTATGTGGTAACGGGAGGCGCGGGTCGTCACGTACAGCCTGACTCTCCCGCCTGCGCTGGCCGCGGTCACGCTGGCGAAGCCGTTTATCGGGGCGCCGTTCGCCGCTCCGGCCAGACGCCACGCGGTAGTGCCCGGTTTCTTGTTCTCCTCGATGACCCAGCGAGCCTCTACTCCGTCCGGCCCGTCGAATGTGGCCGGACCGGCCTGGGGCTGTCCGGCACGAGCTGCCCCCGTCCCGTTTATGCCCGTGCCTTTTATGCCTGTCCCCTTTAGGCCTGTCCCTTTTATGTTTGGCGCATCTTTGCTGCCAGCCACGGTTTTGCCGATGGTGGTAGGCGCCGATGAGTGGCCGCCCGACCCACCGCAGCCGGACACGGCCAGCCCGGCAGCAAGCACCGCGGCGACGGCGCCCTTTATCCTGTGGTTCGGGCCGTAGGCGGGCCGATCGCGCCGGTAACGCCTCCTTTGGCCGGGTTGGGCACGACTTTGCCGATGTTCACCGACTGCGCCCAAGCCCCGTTGGTACCCTGCGCCGGCAGCTGGTGGACCACTGGCTCCAGTTTGGCTCCTCGACGCGTGTCGGTAGTGGCATTGAAGCTGGCAGGAGCGGGAGTGGCGACGAGCGGCAAGAGCGTCCCGTACCAATCGGCCCACCGCCGGCGGGCGTGCGCCAGGACCGTGACATCAGCGGGCGCCGGCTCGATTTCCTCGCCTACCACATCCCCGGCGCCCAGCTCAACCCCGAGCGCGGCCGCCACCGCACCCCGTGCCGTCGTTTCGGGGACGCTCGAGAAAAGCACGCGGCGGCCGAGGGTAGCCGCCAGCCGTCCTCGCCACCAGGTCGAGCGCTCGACGGCCCCCCCATTGACGATTACTTCCAACGGCGGGCCAGAACCACCCTCGAGGTCAGCCAAGCCGCCTGCGAGCTGGAAACACACTGCCTCTACGGCGGCGGAGACGATGTGGGCGCCACTGTGGCCGAAACCGAGACCGACCACCGCACCCTGGCCGGCCGGCACCAGTGGTGCCGGAGGCCGCGTACCGCCGTGCCAGGGCAGGACGAGGACGCCCTCGCTCCCGGCCGCGACTCGCACCTCGATGTCGAACATCACGGATGCGGCCGGCCCCGCCCCTCCACCCTGGTGGCCCGCGCCGCTGGCGCCAGGCGCCATAACCGCCCCGCTCTGCCCCTCTCCGGGAGCCGAGCCGCTGCCATCGGTGCCTTCCCACAAGGCCAGCGCCCAGGCGTAAAGCTGGCCGCCGCTGCTGTAGGCCGCGCCGGTCACCACCCGCTCATAGTCGACGCAGTAGCGCCAGAGGCCCGCCGGCAGATGCGGGAGCGTCGGTACGGGGCCCGGTGGCCCCGGGGACGCGGGCCGGGAGGGCCCTGGCGCGAGGGGAGCCTGGCCGTTGGCACTCACCGCTCGTACGGCGGCCGACGTCCCGATCGTTATGGCGGCCCGGCGCGGGCCGTCACACCCGACACCGAGGTTGGCTGCCGCCCCATCTCCCATGGCCGGGTGCCACCGCGCCGCGGCCAGCTCGGGCCAGCGCTGGCGCCAGTCGTCGGACAGCCGACCTTCCCACCTGGGTGAAGCCAGCTCGGGGAGAGAGGATGGCCCAACCCCGGCCAACTCTAGCGCCTCTTCGTCCCAGCGACGGCTGGCCGTGGCGAGAAGTCCCGTCCCCGAGGCCATCGAGACGGACATGCTCGGGTCGCCCAGCAGTTGGAGGCCGACGTACTCCGACAGCCCAAGAAAGCGGGAGAAGGAAACCTCGCCCGCGTTGTCCAGCCCGCCGGCCGTCAACCACGGCACTCGCCACGTCCAGTACATGGGGGCAAAGGCGCAGCCCGTCCGCTGGCGCAGGTCTTCCAGGGCCTCGGGCGTGAGGTCAGGCCCCTCCGGGCGGAGCCCAGCCGGACGGGTGTCGGCCCACGAAATGACGTCGGTCGCCGCCCGGCCCTCCCGGTCCACCGCCAGCAAGGAATGCCACTGACTGTCGAGGGCCACGTCGCTTACGCCCTCGAGGGAGCCCGCCGCTTTCAACTCGTCCAGACAGGCAATGAGGTCCGCGAGGTAATCAGTAGCGTCAAAGGTGGCTTGCCCGGGCTCGGTGGCTACGAGGTGGCGGGGCCGCCGGCTAAGTGCGCCAGGGACAGCGGCCAGCTCGGCCGGGCCAGGAGACTCGAACACGATCGCCCTCACGGACGACGACCCGAGGTCCAGCGCCAGCGCTCGCGTTGCCATCGGGCCAAGCTACGGCGGCGCGGGCGGGGGCGCCAACGTCAGCCAAGCCAGCGCAAACGTCGCCCGCTCGTCGGCCGCAGCAATTTGTCAGGCCATTTGTCGCCTAATGCTTTAGATGGAGGCGCCGCCCTCAAACAGTTGACGACCGTGAAAATGGCCCATAGCATGTGGGCCAGGCCGAGTGTTGGCGGGTTTTATAAGAATTTTCGTAAGGTTTTTGGCCCATCAATTAAGGGCGACGTAACCTCGGGGTCTCGCATAAGTAACCGCGGGTTAAGCTTCGAGACTTACTGTCCTTGCCATGCTCAGCCACTCAGAAAAAGTTGCGCCGCGGGCAAAATCGCGTGCCGCGGCAACCGGACTGACCACCGTCGCTCTCGCGAGTGCTCTGGCCCTCTCCACTGGCGCCGGCACCGCGGCCGCGGCCACCGGGCCAGCTGCTACCACTTCAGGGCCGCCGCTGGTGGTTTATTCAGCCCAGGGCTACGACTCCACAGAGACCACGGCTTTCCAGAAGGCTACGGGGATCACGGTGGAGCTCGACGACGACAGTACCGGCCCCCTACTGACCAAGATCGAAGCCGAAAAGAACAACCCCAAGTGGGGCCTGCTCTGGGTTGATGGCGCCACCGCGTTCGCGTCGCTCGACCAACAGGGCTTGCTCATGAAAGGGTGGGAACCGACGGTCGACTGGAACACGCTGGGCAAGCAAGCCGTCCCGGCGGACAAAAGTTACGTCCCGACCGGTCTCACCATGGCCGGCACACTTGTCTACGACGACAAGATCGTGACCGACCCGCCGACGACTTGGCAGCAGTTGCTCTCCTCCAAGTGGAGCGGCGACATCGGCATGAACGACCCTGCCGTCTCCGGGCCTACCTATCCCTTCGTAGCCGGCATGATGAACTACCTCGGCGGTCTGAGCAAGGGTGAGCAGTTCTACACGAACCTCAACAACAACGGCCTACACGTATACCTGACCAACGGCGACACGCTGGCCGCGCTCGAGGCGGGCATCATCAAGCTGGCGCTGATCCAGAGCTCGGCCGGCATCGGGGCGGGCCTGAAGGACTCTGCCATCAAGGTGAAGTTCTTGCCACCTGTGACGACGCTGCCCAGCGCCATCGGTATCGACTCGAAGGCCCCCAAGGCCGAACAGCTCGAAGCCGAGAAGTTCATCGAGTTCGTGCTGTCGACCCAGGGCCAGCAGCTCATGCAGTCCGGCGACCCGACCGGTGACTCGCTGTACTGGCCGGTCCTGCAGGGGGTCACCCCGTTGAAGGCACTGCCGGCGCTATCGAGCTTCAAGAGCCAAACGATAAACCCCTACACCTGGGGTGCCCAGGAGAACACCGTCAACACCTGGTTTACCGACAACATCGTCGAGTAACACAGGACCACCAGCGCCCCGAGTAGTAAAGGCACATGTCGCAGGGGATCCCCCTAGCGCTCGAGGACCCCAAAGGGGCCAGCCCGTCGACCACACCGAATGGTGCTGGCCCCGCTTTCGTTGCGCCGGGGGCCGTCCCGGAAAAAAGCGGGGCCAGCGCCCTCGGGGCCAGGGCGCTCGACTTCCTGGGCCGCTACGCCGGGGCGTGGATCGTGTGGCTCATCCTGTGCGTCCTGGTGGCGGTACCCGTGGGCGCCTTCCTGTTGCAGACGTTTATGCCCAGGCTGTTCGGCCAGGGCAGCTCCTGGTTCACGTTGTCGGCGTTCACCCAGGCATTCCAGGCCTCGGCCTTTAAGGCGCTCGCCAACTCCATCTGGGTCAGTGGCGCGGTTTGTGCCATTGACCTCGTTGTCGGCGGCGGCCTGGCGTGGCTGGTGCAGCGCACCAACGTCGGCGGCCGGCGCATTTGGCCGGGCTTCATGTGGGCGCTCCTCCTGGTGCCCACTTATCTGATGGCTCAAGGCTGGCAGTACCTCCTGGAACCGCACGGCGTGTTCGCCGAGATGGGGATCAACGCCGGCTTCGCTTACCACATCTTCTTCGGCCCCGCGGGCGTCGTGTTCGTCCTTGCCCTGGCGAACGCCCCGTTCGCTTACCTGACGATCTCGGCCGCTCTCGGGGGCCTCGGTAGTCAGTACGAGGAGGCGGTGCGCGTCCACGGCGGGGGCAGAGTAGCCACGGCCAGGATGGTGGTGCCCATCCTGGCACCGGCCGTCCTGGCCTCCGTGGCGCTGGTTTTCGCCGAGACCATGAGCGACTACGGCGTATCGTCCACGCTGGCTTTCCAGTCCCATTTCCAGATGGCCACGTACGCCATCTACGAGTCCATAAGCAACCTCCCGGCCCAGTTCGGGGTGGCTGGCGCGCTGAGCATCTTGCTGCTGCTCTCGGCCGCCCTGCCGCTCGCTTTGCAGTCCCGGGTCACCCGGGGCCGCTCCTACGCCATACTGACCGGGCGCACGCGCCAGGCCACCCGCCACCATTTGAGGCGGCCCGCCCGCATTGCCATGACAGTCCTCATCGCCGGTTTCTTCCTGCTCGCCCTGGGGGCACCGGCACTGGGGGCGTTTTACGGGTCGTTCGTGAGCAACCTGGGCGTCGTGATCGGGGCCACGACCTTACCCTGAACGCCTACCGCGAAGTGTTGTCCGGCTCCACGCAGTATGGGCACGTCCAGGTCGAGGGGGCGAGCGGCCTGGCCGCCCCCATTTTGCTCTCCACAGAGCTGGCGGCCATCACGGCGACCGTGACCGCCGTCCTCGGCCTGGCCGTCGCCCGCCTGCTGGCCCACCGGCGCCCCGGGCGCTTCACCAAAGCCGGCGACCTCCTCCTGCTCGGCTCGATTGCCCTGCCCGGGATCGTGCTCGGGTGCGGCTACATCTTCGCTTTCAACCTGCCCATCGCCAGCCGGGTCGGGCTCGACCTGTACGAAACGCTGCCGCTCCTCGTTATGGGCTACTTGGCCACCAGCGTGCCCACGCAGTCGCGGATCATGATGGGCCAAGTGGCCCAAGTACACACCTCATTGCTCGAGGCCGCCCGCGTCAGCGGGGCCCGGGCCATTTCGGCCTGGCGCTCCGCCTACATCCCGGTCGTGTCGAGGGTCCTGGTGCTCGCCTGGCTGGTGACGTTCACGAAGACGTTCTTCGAGCTGCCCATCTCCCAGTTGCTCTACCCGCCCGGCCAGGAACCGGTCTCGGTGGCCATCAACTCGTGGGTGAGCAACTATCACTACGACATCGGTACGGCCATGACCGTTCTGGCCCTGCTACTGGTGTTCGCCGTCATCGCGCTCGTCTCTGGCGGCTTCCGGCTATTGGCGCCGCGGGGTGGCAACGGGTGGGGTGGCGCAACCTTGGCTGAACCGCTCGCGATAGCCAGCACCAACGGCGGCGCGGCGAGCGCGGGGGAAAGCGTAGACGTCGTCGGGGTAACCAAGTCCTTCGGCCCCAAGCCCGCCCTCTCGGACGTGCACCTCCACATAGACCCAGGGACTTTCCTGGTCCTGCTGGGCCCGTCCGGTTCGGGGAAGACGACATTGCTGCGCTGCCAGGCCGGGATCGAGCGCCTGACCGAGGGTTCGATATCGATCGGCGGCCGGGTCGTGGCCGGGCCGGGCGTACACCTGCCACCCGAACGCCGGAGGCTGGCCATGGTCTTCCAGGATTACGCCCTGTGGCCGCATATGACGGCGTTGCGCAACGTCGAGTTCCCGCTCCGCCAACTGCGCATGAGCCACGCTCAGACGCGGCAGCGAGCGGGCCAGATGCTCGAACGCGTGGGGCTCAGCCACCTCGCGGCGCGCTACCCGAACGAGCTGTCAGGCGGCGAGCAACAACGGGTCGCCTTGGCCAGGGCACTGATCGGGGGCGTCGGGTTGCTCCTGTTCGATGAACCGCTCTCCAATCTCGACGCCGACCTGCGCGAACAGCTACGGCTCGAGATATCTACGCTCGCCCGGGAAAACGGCGCCACGTCGGTCTACATCACCCACGACCAGGCCGAGGCGTTCGCTCTGGCTGATTATGTGGGCGTGCTCTGCGAAGGCCGCCTCGTCCAGCTGGGCCGGCCTGAGGAGCTGTACTTGCGGCCAGCGAGCCCGTTCGTGGCCCGTTTTACAGGCATAACGGCCGAGGTGCCCGTCGTCATGGCTGGGCCGCCGGTGCCGGTCGCCTCCGATGTGCCCCCTGAGACCGGTGGGGAGCTGGTCGAGGTGCGCCTGCACGGTCAAGCGTCAAGCGCCACGGTGACCGCCAGCCTCCCTCGCCGCCCCGCCCCGGGCGAGGGGCTACGCATGTTCGTGCGCCCGGCCGCGGTCCGGATTGTGCCGCCAGCGGAAGCCCAGTTCGTGGCCCAGGTCCGCGACGTGGCGTTTTGCGGCAGGGGGTACGAGCACGCTCTGGCCGCCGATGGGCCGCTCTTGTTCACGCGCGTCTTCTCGGAGAAGCGCTGGGAACGGGGCAGCGCTGTCGGCGTCAGGCTGAGCCCTGAAGGCTGCCTCGTGCTGGGCGGGCCAGCATCTGGGCCCGGCCATCAAGAGCTGACCAACGAGGAGCCGGACGAGGGCTCGGGTAGCCTGATAGGCCAGGACGAGGGCCTCGACCAACAAGGAGAGCACCGGGAGCATGCACACCAGTAGCGCGGTCACCCTCGCCGTAGCCGTCTTCCTGGCCAGCGTCGTCGAGAGCGTTGAGGCGCTCACGATCATCGTCGCTGCCGGTGTGTCGAGAGGCTGGCGTTCGGCGCTGGAGGGCGCCGCGGTGGCCCTCGCCGTCCTGGTTGTCCTCGTCGGCCTGCTTGGGCCGGCGCTCGTGTACCTGGTCCCGATCGACGTCCTGCGAACGGTGGTGGGCGCTCTGCTGCTCGTATTCGGGCTCCAGTGGCTCCGCAAGGCCATCCTGCGGACGGTCGGGTTGAAGGCCAAACACGATGAGGACGCCATCTTCCGGGAAAACGTCGAGGCCTTGAGCGAGCCGGGGAATGGGAGCGCGCCTGGGAACGGGGCCACAAAGCTGCGCCCGAAGGACCGGCCGAAACGAGACGCCACCGGGTTCGCCGTCGCCTTCAAGGGCACTTTCCTGGAAGGGCTGGAGATCGCCGTCATCGTCCTCGGCCTCGGCGCCGGCAACCATCAGTTGGGCCTCGCCGTGGCAGCCGCCGGGGCGGCCATCGTGGTCGTGGCCATTATCGGCGCCATCGTCGCTCGCCAGCTGGCGGGGGTGCCAGAGAACGCCATGAAGACCGTGGTCGGCCTGATGCTGGTCTCGTTCGGGACGTTCTGGGCCGGGGAAGGCCTTGGCGTGCATTGGCCGGGTTCCGACCTGGCCATCCCCGTGCTCGTCGGGGTGTACGCCGTTATCACGTGGCTGCTGGTACAGGCGTTGAGGCCGTCAGTGGCCAGAGTTAAACGGAACGGCACCATGCCGGCTGACGGGCGGGCCAACCCCCCGTTGGTGCAGCGGTGGCTGGTCGCGTTCGGGCGGTTCTGGTGGGACTTCCTGGTCGGAGACACGCCCGAGTTGTTGATAGGCGTGCTCATTGCCCTGGGCGTGGTGGCCCTGCTGGTGAAAGTGGCCTCGTTGAACGCGCTTGCCGTCGTCGGGTTCCCGCTGATGGTGGCGGTTATGCTCGCCCTGTCGGTGTACCGGGCCAGGCCCAAGCACTGACTGCCATGGCGGTCACCTAGCCAGCCAAGAAGCTGAGCCGCGCCCGTCTCTGGGGGTTGTCACGGTTCGTGTCCACGAGCACCACGCTCTGCCAGGTCCCCAGGGCGGGACGGCCCCCGAAGACAGGCAGTACTACTGAAGGCGAAACGAAGGCCGGGAGCAGATGGTCGGCGCCGTGGCCGGGGCTGCCGTGGCGGTGACGATAACGGTCGTCGCGAGGCAGCAAAGCCTCGAGCGCAGCCAGGAGGTCCTCCTCAGACCCCGAGCCGGTCTCCATGAGGGCGACGCCGGCCGTCGCGTGCGGCACGAAAACCGAACAAAGCCCGTCGCCGCGGCCGGCGCAAAACTTTTCCACCTCGGCGGTCAGGTCCACTAGGGCCCGCCGGGACGTATCGAGCCGCAGTTCGAGAGTTTCCATTGAGATATTTCTACTCGTCTCCGGTCGCCCGCCAGCCGGGCCCGGCTACCTTGGGCGCGGTGTCTACACCGCCAACTGTCCTGGTCGCCCGCCAATCGGACGGGAACTTCACCGTGAGAGTCCGCAACGGCAAGTCGGAAACCAGCCATGTCGTATCGGTACCGAGCGAGCTCGAAGCCGACCTCGGCCTCGAGGAGACTTCGGCGGAGGCACTGGTGAGGGCGTCGTTCGCTTTCTTGCTGGACCGGGAGCCGGCCAGCTCCATCCTGCCCAAGTTCAGCCTGGACATGATCTCGCGGTACTTCCCCGAGTACCGCCGGGAGATCCACCAGTACCTCTGACGGGAAATTACCCTCGGGTCGGGAGGGGCGCCGGGCTGCTCCATCCGGCGTCTGGCTGGTTTGCTCCTCGCCCGGTCAAAACGCGGGTCAGACGTCGGTCAGGGCGACATCGGGGTCGGCCAGTTTGACCTTGTCCACCACCCGGCGCGACGCCACGAGGTCGGCAATTTTGCCGGACGCGCCGTCAATATTGACGTTCATCCCGGCGGCCACAAGGCCGTCTTTCAGCCAGAAGGCCATGAACTCGTGGCTGGCCACGTCTCCCCGGAAGACCATCTCGTCCCACGCAGGGGCGTAGCCCGAGTACTCCATATTTGTGTCGTACTGGTCGGAGAAAAAATAGGGTACCCGCCCGTACGGGCGCTTTTTGCCGAGCATATTCCGCGCCACGATGGCCCTGGTTGCGAGCATTGGCCCAGTGCTCGAGCCGCACTCGCTCACCAAAAAGGGGGTGAAAAGCATTGGCCAGATCCCCGGCGGCGAAGATGCCCGGGTGCGAGGTCTCCAGGTACTCGTCCGTGAGCACGCCATTTTCCACATCGATACCAGCCTTCTCTGCCAGTTCGACGGCCGGCTCCACCCCGACCCCGACCACTACGACATCGGCGGCCAGGGTGCTCCCGTCGGCCAGACGAACACCCTCGACCGTACCTGAACCGACCAGAGACTCGGTCCCGACGCCAAAGTGCATTTCCACGCCGTGGGCCGCGTGGAGATCCCGATAGAAGCGCCCCACCTCGGGCCCCACCACCCTTTGCAAGGGGAGGGCAGCGATTTCGGCCATGACGACGGGGGCCCCCATTTGCCGAGCCGAGGCAGCCACTTCGCAACCTATCCAGCCCGCACCGACGACAGCTACTCGAGTAGCTCCTTTTATAGCGTCTCGGAGCGTCGCGGAGCTGGCCAGTGTGCGCAGGTAGTGGACACCGGCAAGGTCGGCGCCGGGTACGGTCAGCCGTCGGGGCCGGGCACCAGTGGTAAGGAGCAGCGACGTGTAAGGGACGTGCTCCCCGGACGCCAGTACGACGACCCGGCCGTCGACATCGATGGAGGTCACCGTCTCGCCTAGGCGAAGTTCTATTCCGGCGGCCTCGTAGTAGCCCTCTTTGTGTACGAACAGCTTGTCAGGACCAGCCTCACCCCGGAGGAACTCCTTGGACAAGGGTGGCCTTTCATAAGGGCGCTCTCCTTCTTCGCCGATAAGGACGACCGCCCCATCGAAGCCGTCCTTGCGGAGGGTCTCCGCCGCCTTGGCCCCGGCCAGGCTGGCCCCCACGATCACGAAACGAGGCGCGTCGCTCATCTGGCCAGCATGCCACGCCACCCGGGTCACGTGTCGCGGTGCGGGCGCCTCGCGGGACGGGCGTCGAGGGGTCGGGCATCGAGGGGTCGGGCATCGAGGGGTCGGGCAGAATGCGCCGGCGGAAGGTGCAGGCGCAGGCCGGCACCTGGAAAACTGAAGCCATGGCTGAGAGGTCTCCGTGGTGGCGCGGTGCCACGATCTACCAGATATACGTGCGCAGCTGGCGAGACTCGAACGGCGACGGCACCGGAGACCTGGTCGGCGTCTGCGCCGGGCTCGACTACCTGAGCTGGTTGGGGATCGACGGGATCTGGCTCTCCCCTACCATGCCATCGCCCAACAACGACTGGGGTTACGACGTTTCGGATTACTACAACGTCCACCCCGACCTCGGCACCTTGGCCGACCTCGACCGGCTCGTATCGGAGGCGGCGCAACGAGGCATCGCGGTCATGCTGGACCTCGTGCCCAACCACACCTCGAACGCCCACTCCTGGTTTGTCGACGCCCTCGGGGGGCCGCGAGCAGCGCACCGCGATTATTACGTGTGGGCCGACCCGAAGACCGACGGCACGCCGCCGAACAACTGGCTTTCCGCTACCGGCAGGTCGGCCTGGTCGTACGACAAAACCAGCGGCCAGTACTTCCTGCATAATTTCCTGCGGGACCAGCCGGACCTCAACTGGTGGGACCAGCGTGTCCACGACGAGTTCGACCGGATATTGCGTTATTGGTTCGACCACGGCATTTCGGGTTTTCGCATCGACGTGGCCCACGGCCTTTACAAGGACGCCCTATTGAGGGACAACCCGCCCGCTGCGCCGACCGACCACCCGGCCATAAAACGGCTTGGGCTGCGCCCCGTTTACAACGCCAACCGCCCTGAAGTCCATCAGGTCTACCGCCACTGGCGCCAAATTGCAGATAGCTACGCGCCGACGCGGGCGCTGCTGGGAGAGACGTGGGAGTTCGATTTCCAACGCTTTGCCGACTATTACGGCCGGGAGCAACCGGAGCTCCACATGGCGTTCAACTTCTTGTTCGTGGAGGCGCATTTCAAGGCGCCCGAGCTGGCCGGTATCGTCGAAGGGACCCTGGCCGCACTGCCGGCCGGGTCGACCGCGGTGTGGACGGGGTCGAACCACGACGTGGGCAGGTTCCCGACCCGCTGGTGCGGCGACGACGGCCGGGCTATAAGAGCGGCCCTCGTCCTGTTGGCGACGTTGCCGGGGACACTCGTCCTCTACTACGGCGACGAGCTGGGCATGGCTGACGTGGACGTACCCGTGGCCCAGCAGGTCGACCAGATCAGCTTGGCCCGGCCGGATTGGCCGAGCCGCGACCGGGGGCGGACCCCCATGCCGTGGTCAGGTGACAAAAACGGCGGCTTTACCACCGCCTCGGCCCGCCCGTGGCTCCCTCTGGGCGAGCACACGAGTAACAACGTGGAGAGCCAGAAGCAGGATCCGGGTTCGGTGCTCAACTTCTGGCGCGATCTGTCGCGACTGCGTCAGGCCGGGCTTATCGGTAACCCGGGACCGCTGGAGCGCGTGCTGCTCGACGAGCAGGTCTGGGCGTTCAGAGTAGGTGGGACTACGACGGTCGCCAACCTTTCTCCCGAACCGGTCACGAGACCGTTCCCGTCGGGAGAAATCTCAACCGTCCTTCTTTCGACCACCGCGGGACGGCGGGACATGAAGCTGGCCGGCGAAGTCGTGCTCGACCCCTGGGAGGCGCTCGTCGTGAGCGCCGAGCCGACCCGGGAAGCCGCGGCTAAGCGGCGACGGCCACATCCTCCTCGTCGCCCGGGATGGCCAGGGCCGTACCGAAGGCGACGACGATGAACAGGGCAATCGTCATCAGGTGGACGACCGTGCAGTACTCACAGAGGTGGCCGAGCTCGAACAGCTCCACATACAGCAGGTAGAAGACCATCCCGACCCCGGCCACAGACCCGGCCAACCGCAGGGGGCTCACCCAGCGCGACGAGGCCCGCCATCCCCATGGGCTGCAGAGCAGCAGCATGCCGAACGCCCAGACAAGGCCGGCGTCGGCTACCGGGATCCCGAACGGGTGCGAGTAGATGCTGGTAGTCACAGCCGTGCAGTTGATGAAACCTTTGGTCGAGCAGGCCAGCCCGGCCGGGTTGGTGTAGTGGATGAAGGTGAGGTAAGCGGCGTCAGCGAACGCAATCAAGCAGATGATCGTGCTGGTGATCGGCACCCAGCCCGGTGGTACCAGGGCCGGGACTTTCCGCGCTGGCTCGGCGGGACCGGTCCCGGCACTTTCTCGGCTCGGTGCCAGCTTTGGGCTGGAGCCACGGGCCTTCACCGCTCTGGTGGCCACGGGTAGAGCCTACGACTTGCTCGAGCCGCTCGACGCCTTGGCCGTGGTAGGCGTCGTCTTGACCGTCGAGCTGTGGCCCGTGCTGCTGGCCGAAGATGTGGTGATGCCCTTCAGGCTGGCCGGGACCTGCGCGGCGATGGAGGCCGGCTGGTCGTGGGTCATGGCCAGGATCTCGCCGACCAGGTACCCGGCCGCCGCCTCGGCCGCACGTGAGGTGGCGTTGGTGCCTGAGGTCATGTACGGGACCGCCGTCTCGAAGGACTCGCCCGAGATCGGGGCGGCTACGTACTGAGCGCCAGTTACGAGGTACTTGCCGCCGAGATAGACGAACGGGATGGACCCGTCTTCGGTCGTGTACGGCGCCACGTCCCACTTCGCCATCAGGGCGTTTTGCTCGCTGGTGGGAGTTTGCAAGGTGGGGTAGCTACCGAGCGAGGCGCTGTAGGTGTTGGTCTGGATCTCGACGGGGACGAAGCTGAGGTACTGGCTCTTGTAGGTGGACCCGTAGAAGGAGAACGTCGGCGTGCTCGGGTGGATGTCGATGGCCGATGACGTGGTGCCCTTCAGGCCGGTGAAGGTGCCGAACTTGGACAGGGCCATCACCAGCGCCCAGCGCTCTGCGGCGCAGAAGGGGCAGTACTCTGCTCCGACGTAGAGGATTTCGGGCTTGCCGTCCACCATGAGCAACTTGGTACCGGCAGGCAACGCCTGCGCCGGCGTGGTCCCAGATGGTGCCGACTTGGCCGCGGCCACGAGGGCGCTCACAGGCACGTCCTCCACCTGCGAGACCATGTTAGCCGGCAGCGCGAACGCCCCCGAGTCGACCGTGCCCTTGGGAGTGCTCCCGCCGCCCGACACCTTCAGCACGACGACGACGGCGATCACGACGATGATGACACCGACGGCGCCGGCAGCAGTGAGGATGTTCCGTCTCCGGCGCTGCTCGGTCGCCCGGCGAGCCGAAGCCCGCTGGGTGGGGCGCCCGGGTTTGGCCGTGCTGGCCGTCGAGGCCTTGCCCGTGGGCCGCTTGGGCACCGTGGTAGTAGGTGCACCTCCCGGGCGAGGGGGGACCTTACCCCCGCCGGAGCGCTGTTGAGTGCTTGCCATTTACGCCCTTCCCTGTAAGGACAGTCCCGCGGGGGACAGTAGACCTTCTACCAGCCTAACTTCCACAGGTCCGGGCCTGCCGGTCCAGTCGGCAATGTGCGGCAACTTTCAGCCGGCGTTCAGCGCCGCCTCAGCCCCCGGGGCGCCCTCGTCGGCCCCCTCTTCGAAGAGGGACTGACGGTGGCGTTGGCACAGGCCGAGTGGGTCGCTGGCCGCCACCTCGGCCCCGCAGTGGGCCGACCAGGTAGGACCACTTTGAGCCCAACAACGCCAGTCGCGGGCTCGGCCAGGGTCCCAGTGCGCCTGGTTGGCAAAACCCCCGCTCCAGCCCCCGACCCCTGGGTCGTCGCTCGGCCCCGCGGCGATCTGGTCGACCAGGCGCAAAGTGCGCCCAGACCCTTCCCGCTCCCGCGGGAAGCGGATCACTCGCGCTGTGGTTGGTTCTGCGCCCGCAGGTGCTGGCCGCGCTGGCCGCCCTGACCGGTTTGACAACTCTGATGGCACTGGCCGTCCTCGGAGCTCGTAGTTGGCTCCAGTGGGTAGAGCTGGTGCCTTTCCCATGGTAAGAAATTTCATCTTCCAGTAGGGATCGGCACAACGCACGTAGAGTTGAAGCTGGACGTGGTCGAACTCTGGGCGCGGTGGGTATGTGGCAGGTGCTGGAGCGAGCCGTACGGCACGGAGCAGGTAGCGAGCATCTAAATGGCCAAAGTGGAAGTCAATGCCAACGACGTAGTGGTCCACCTGAGCCGCGTCGAGGCCGTGGCAGCCTGCCGCCGAGAGGTGCGGGTCCCAGTTCGGCACTTGACCATGGTCCACGTCGAAGAGTCCCCGCTGGCCGTTGTCTCGCTGCTCAGGATGCCGGGCCTGGCTTGGCCGGGGGCGTTCGTGTTCGGGAGCCGCCGCCGAGACGGGCGCCGTGAGTTCGTCGTTGTGCGGGCCGGGCTGCCGGCGGTGGTCCTCGAGGCCGAAGGCGCGCTGTGGGACCGGGTGGTAGTGAGCCATCCCGACGCGGTCGACATTGCCGCCGAGCTGGCTGCCCTTTTGCTCGGCCGTGGTCCCGGTAAGAGCGGCCATGGCGACCATACAAATGGCGACCATACAAACGGCCGGCGAGAAAAGCGGCGCCGGGCCCGCCAGGTGGGCCCGAGCGGGCTCACCCTCGACCGGGCCGGCGTCAGCGCTCGGGCCAGGGCGGCGGCCGAGGCCGGCGTCAGCGCTTAGCGGGGCTGAGCCCGGCCTCGTCGGCCGAGTTCGCCCCGGCGCACCGCTTTTACAGCACCCGGAGCCGGATCGTCGGCTCCATCTCTTGCAACCCGGCGAGAAGGCCGGCGGGGAAATCGCTCCGGGTGTCGGTAATGACGTACCCAATGTCCCCGCGGGTGCCGAGGTATTGGCCTTCGATGTTCATCCCGTGGGCGGCAAAGAGGCTATCAATGGCAGCGAGCACGCCCGGCACATTGGCGTGGACGTGCGTGAGCCGAAAGCCCCCCGCGTTGGGCGGGAACCCCAGGTTGGGCAGGTTGACCGACAACGAGGTCGAACCGAGTGACAGGTAATCGCTGAGCTTGCCGGCGACAAAGCGGCCGATGTCCTGCTGGGCCTCCTCGGTGCTACCGCCAACGTGGGGCGTGAGGATGACGTTGGGCAGGCCCCGCAGCTCGGAAACGAAGGGCTCGCCGCGGCGCTTTGGCTCGCTTGGGAAAACATCGATCGCCGCCCCAGCGATGTGGCCACTCTCGATGTGCTGACGCAGGGCGCGGTGGTCTACGACAAAACCGCGGGACAGGTTCAGGAACAGGCTACCTTTGCGCATCTTCGCGAATTCCGGTTCCCCAAATAGGCCTTTGTTGCCTGGCCGGCCGTCGACGTGCAATGTGACGATGTCGACCGCCTCGAGCAGCTCGTCCAGCGACGAGCAACGCTTCGCGTTACCGAGAGCCAGTTTGTCGGCGGCGTCGTAGAACCACACCGACATACCGAGCGCCTCAGCCAGTACCGAGAGCTGCGAGCCGATGTTGCCATAGCCGACAATGCCCAGGCGGCGGCCGCGCACCTCGTGGCTCCCCTTGGCCGACTTATCCCAGATCCCCTCGTGCATTTGGCGTGACTTGTCGGTCAGCCCCCGCTGCATCGAGATGATCTCCGCGATCACCAGTTCGACCACGCTCCGGGTGTTGGAGAAGGGAGCATTGAACACCGCTATCCCCTTGGCACCGGCCGCCGCCAGATTCTACTTGGTTGGTGCCAATGCAAAAGGCTCCGACAGCGAGCAGGTGCGGGGCGGCCTCGAAGGCGCTGGCCAGTACCTGTGTGTTGCTCCTGATCCCGAGCACGTCCACTTCCGGGAGCCGGGCCGCGAGCTCTTCTTCGGACAGGGCACGGTCGAGAGCTTCGACCTGGTAACCCGCTTTGGACAAGATGGCCGTCGCGTCAGGGTGGATGTTTTCCAGAAGGAGGACGCGGAGGTCCTGCGGGGTGGTTCGCGCAATGGCCATAGAACCAGCCTACGACCGCCCTTGCCGGGGCCGTACTAGCACCCGCGAAAGACGAAGCTCGGCGGATGCGAGTTCCCGGCGGCGCTACGGTATGCCGTGTGACGAACGCGCCTGTGGCTGTGATGGTAGGGCTGGGCCAGATCGAGGTCGAGGAGCGGCCGGTCCCCGAACCGGCGCAGGCCAGGTGCTGGTCGAGGTGAGCGCGGTCGGCGTCTGCGGCTCGGACGTCCACTGGTTCACCGAGGGCAGGATCGGCGAGCTGGTGGTGGACGGCCCCCTGGTCCTCGGGCACGAGGTGTCCGGCGTTGTGACGAAGCTCGGCCCGGGCGCGAACCGGCTGAGCGTGGGCCAGCGGGTCGCGCTCGAGCCGGGAGTCCCGTGCCGAAGGTGCCGGGCCTGCCGCACCGGCCACTACAACCTGTGCCCGGAGATCAGGTTTTTCGCGACCCCGCCGGTCGACGGCGCCTTCGCTCGCTACGTCGTACACGACGAAGACTTCGCCTACCCCTTGCCTGACCACGTGTCGGACGACGCAGGCGCCCTCCTCGAGCCGCTGTCCGTCGGGATCTGGGCCAGCCGGAAGGCCGGTATCGGGGTCGGCGACCGGGTGATCGTGACCGGCGCCGGCCCGATCGGTCTCGTCGCCACGGCCGTAGCCAGGGCGGCCGGTGCCGTCGAAGTCATAGTGAGCGATGCGCAGCCGGCCCGGCTCCCACTGGCGGAACAGATGGGCGCCACTTCGGTCATCGACGTGAGCAGCACGGCCGGGACCACCGGGCCAGGGCCGCTGACAGGCCTCGAGGCAGACGTGCTCATCGAGTGTTCTGGAGCGGCGGCGGCACTCGAAGGCGGGCTTCGCGGGCTGCGGGGCGGGGCACGGGCGATAGTGGTCGGGATGTCAGCGGAAAGCCACCCCCCGGTCCCGCTTTCCCTCGTTCAACGCAAAGAGATCGAGCTGACCGGGACTTTCCGATATGCCAACACCTACCCGGCCGCCATCGCCCTCGCCTCCTCGGGCGCGGTCCAACTCGACCGGCTGGTGACGGGCCACTACGGCCTGGCTCAAGTGGAAGCGGCGCTCCTGGCCGGGCGGCGCGACCCGCTGGCCGTGAAGCCGGTCGTAGTACCGGGCCAGTAGCTAGCCCGCCAATACCTAGCCAGCCAAAACCTAGCCAGCCAGTAGCCAGCCGACCGGTGGGTCAGCCGGGGGCAGAGGTGGAAGCCACGGCTGGGCCGATGGCGTTGACATAGGTGACCTCGGCCGTGCCGGAGGTGTCGACCTGCACTTCCACGCCGAGAGCCTTGGTGCCGGGGGGCAGTTCCTGGAGTAAGTACGGCGTTACGCCCCCCTCGCCGACGGGGCCCGCCGCGCTGGACACGGTGCGCCACACACCGTTAGGCAGCTTGACGAGAACGGAGGCGGCGCGCACAGGCGCCGTGCTCGTGATCGAACCGATACTCACCTGCGACACCGCCACAGGCTGGCTCCAGGACCAATCGAAGGTGGCCTTGCCGTGCCGGGCCGCCTCCTGGTAGCCGGTCCCGCCGGCGTCACCCTCGCCGTTGGGGCTAAGGGCCGTGGGCCTGGCGCGAGGGCGAGGGTCGCGACCAGCGGTCCAGTCCGCCAAGTCGGGTTGGGCGCTGCCCGGGCCCACCAGCTCGAAAACCGATGTCTGGTCACCGTACGTAGAAAGGACGCGCTCCGCGCCGATGTCCTTCGCGGTGGCTGCCTCCGAAGCCAGGTGGAGGAGGCACGGGCTGTCAATTACCCCCGGCGCGTTCACGTCCCCGACCATGAGGAAATCGGCGCCGTCGGCCAAAAGGGCGCTCTTCACGACCGCCGGCGAGCAGGCGGTCGGGGTGACCGCGAACGGCCCGTAGGGAGTGGTCAAGGTGAACGCCGTCCAGGCTGTTCGGTGGTCACTGAAAAAAGCGACGCTGCCCTGGTAGTCCGTCTCTACCACGGCGCTCGGAGGCCCTATGTCCTTCAGCAGGTCCATCGCCGGGGAGCGGGCGAACTGGTAGCCCTTCTGCCCGACGTTGTACAGGTAGTCCCTCGTGAACCCGGCTGCCGTCGGGACCCCGGCCACCAGGACGGCTACCACCACCGCCACGGAAGCCGCCACCCGGCTCAAGGTGCGCCCCCCGACCGCAAGTGCGTAGCGCGCACTGCGGCTGCACCCACCACGTACCAGATCGTCACCAGCGGGAGGACGAGGATCACCCGGCGCTGGTTGTTGTACGGGTAAGCGAGGGTCTCAGCGAAGTAGGCCCAGACCATCCACGAGTCGGCCCGGGGGTGGCGGCGGTACCAGACGATGGCCCCCAGGATGCTGAACACCGGGACCGTCGCCCCGACCAAAGTCATCAGCACGGGGACCGGCCCGTGGGCGGGGAGCGGGCTCCCCGTCGGCAACACCGTCTGACGGAGCACATCCTGGAGATAGGACGAAACGTTGTTTATTACCTCGTTTGGCAATTGGTGCAGGAAACCACCGTTCCCCCCTCTGGAGATCTCGGACTTGTACCGGTCGCCGAGCGTGGCGCCCCCTGTCAGCCACCGTGCCAACAACCCCGGCAGGAGCAGCGCTCCCACCCCAACGCTGAGACCCACCGCCCGGGGCCAACGCCGGCGCCAGAGCTCGTACGCCACCAGCCCGACGACGAGGCCGATACCGGCCTCCTTCAGCCATACCAATGCGGCCAGGAGCACGACGACGACGACGGCCTGGAGTAGTCCCGGCCTGCGCTCCCAGCGATCAATGGCAAAGAGGGCGACGGCGAGCACGAGCAGGAAGGGCGCCTCGGCCATCACCATGGTGGAGTACGTCGCCACCACGGTGTTGATGGCGAGCAGCCCGAGCACGGCTACGCGGTAGGACGGCTTCACGCCCCGCCGGGCCATCCAGGCCCACAGCAACGGGTAAAGGGCGGCGATGCACAGGGACGAAAGGATCCGGGGGGGCCAGAGGGCCGATCCCCACAACCAGACCAGCGGGACCAGCAACATCGGGTAACCGGGCAGGTAATTGGCCACCACCGTCGCACCGCTCGGCATCGTCGAGGTGAGCCCGCCACCGGCGGCCAGCACGTGGGCCGCCATCAGGTAGTTGGCGTCGTCGTCGAACGAACCCACGTGGTACGTCGGGGCCACGGCGGCGGTGTGAGCCAGCTGGACAACCATAGGGATGATCCAGCCCAGCGCCCACCAGGGGGAATCGAAGGCGGTGCGAGCGCCCTTCACCTGGTCAGAACGGGCGCCAAGCCACACAGGGGCAGTCAAGATGTTCGGGCCGGCCGCCTGCCGGCCATCACCCTGCTCAGGCAACAGTCCCGACTAACCTTTCGCTATCGCAAAACAAGGTCCCCTTTTGCAAGATCCCCTTTTGACGGCCACCCGTTGGCTCGACGAAGCTGAAGGCAGTATGACGCCGTCGCCAAAGAGCAGTAGCCTCCACATGCTTAAAGATCCTAGCGAGCCGGTCCCGCCAGGTCCCAACAGGGTGGTCCTTGCAGTTAGCTTGGTAACCCTGACGGCAGAACCGAGGCACACGACGACCCCATGTTGAGTTACGAGGAAGGTGCGCACACCGCGGAGGACCAAACCGGTGCCGCAGATGGCGATGTGACAGCGCGACCGCGTTCGCCCGTGCACTGGCTGATCGGCGCTCACTGGTTGGGCCGCTGGCGGACGCCATTGGCTGTCCGCCTGTGGCGCTATGGGGCCGGTTCGGTGGTCGCCTTTGCTACGAGCACCGTGGTGCTGTTCGTCTGCCTGAGCTTGTTCGACATGGGGGCGATCACCTCCACTGTCATCGCCTTCCTAGCCGGCGCCATACCCAACTGGGTGCTCAACCGGCGCTGGGCGTGGGAGCGGCGCGGCCGGGATGGAGTCGTGAAGGAGACGACCCTCTACGTGATCGTCTCGGTTGTGGCCCTGGTCGCCTCCTCTGCGGCCGACAAGTTCACGGCGGTGGAGACGGCGCAGCTTCACAATGACCTGGTCAAAAACGTGTTGGTGACCGTCTCTTACATGTTTTCGGTGGTCGTGCTGACGGGCCTCAAGTACGTCGCTTACGACCGTCTCGTCTTCGTGGACCGGCGCGGTTCGGCCGGCCCTCCACTCTCGAAACCAGGTCCCTACCACGACGGAACCGAACCGGACGCCATAGAGGAAGTTCCCGCCCTTTTTGGTTTTACCCGACTGGCGGGCTTCCATGGCGATGGGCACCTCGATGAGGCGGTAACCAGCCATCGCGGCGCCGATCAGCAGCTCGGAGGCCTGGTACTGAGGCTGGTCGAGCACCACTGAACCGGTTACTTCCGCTTTCATGGCTCGCAAGCCGCATGAGGGGTCCGTGACTTTATGCCGCAGGAGGGCACTGATCAGGGCGGCGAACACCACCACCCCGGTGTTGCGGGTGCGGTCGCGGCTGGTCGTAGAGCCAAGACGGCGAGACCCGGACACGAAGTCAGCCTTGCCCGCCACCAACGGGGCCAAAACCCGGTCCATGTCGCCGCTGCCATACTGACCATCGGCGTCGGTAGTCATGATGAACGTGGCCCCCCGCTCCCGGGCCAAGTGGTAACCGAGGCGAAGGGCGGCACCCTGGCCGCGGTTGACAGGGACGTCGCAAACGAGGGCCCCGGCTGCTTTGGCGGCCTCAGCGGTGGCGTCGCGGGCACCGTCGACCACCACGATGACTTCGGTCCGCAAGTCGCAGAGCTCCGTCGGGACTGAACTCACTACAGCCCCAACGCTGGCTTCCTCGTTGTACGCCGCAATCACCACCGCGAGGGGCGCGGCGGCCCGGTCCGAGTAGGCCGCGGCGAACATGCCCGCCTGTTCGAGATCGAGAGGGCTGAGGGCCGCCGCTCCAGTGCGCCGGTCCTGGCGCGGTGCCCCACTGACCGCCTGATGTGTGTCAGCTACTTCGGTCATCCCCTTTTTACTCCCCTTCCCCTTGCGCCCGTTCGCCTGGGCCCGTTCGCCTGGCCCCATTCGCCTGGGCCCCATTCGAGGGCCACCTCGGCGATGCCGGCCTCCAGGGTCACGGAGGCGGCCCAACCCCAGCGCCGGGCGGCCGAGTTGTCGACAATAACGGCTGGCATCTCACCGGGCTTGGCCGGCACGTGCTGCACATTGAGCTTGCGACCGAGCGCACTTTCGACCAGGTCGACCAAGTCGAGCACCGACACCGAGAGGCCGGAACCGATCACCAGCGGCCCGCTCAAGCCCGGACGGCGCAGCCCGAGGAGTACAGCCGACACGACGTCGGCGACGTTTACGTAGTCTCGAAGTTGACGGCCATCGCCATAAATTGTGAAGGCGTCCCCATTGGCAGCCACCCGCATCAGCCGGGGCACAATGCTGTCCTTTTCCGACATCCCCGGGCCATAAACGTTCGTGAACCGGAGGGCCACGCCACGGACGCCGTAAGCAGCGTTGTAACACGACAGGACCATCTCCCCCGCTGCCTTCGTCGCCCCGTAGGGCGTGAGCGGGGCCAACGGCACCCCTTCGTGCAGCGTCCCACTGGCCCCGGCACCGACCACGGCGTTGGTCGAAGCCAGGACAAAGCTGGTAGCACCGACGTGACGGGCCCTTTCGAGGAGAGCCTCTGTAACCACGACGTTGTTCGCGAAAGTGCCGTCGGGGTCTTCGATCGAGCGGAGGACCTGAGTCTGGGCCGCCAGGTGGGCAATGGCCCGGGTGCCAGGTGCAAGCGATTCCTCGACCACCGCGCTGTCCTGGAGGTCCCCAAGCACGACAGTGACGTCATGGTCCCCGTCGGGGTGGCACTGGAACGCCTTGGCCGGACGGCGGTCAACAGACAATACGTCGGCACCGAGACGGCACAATGACGCCACGACGTGGCCCCCGATAAACCCTGAGCCGCCGGTAACCACCACGCGCTGGCCGGCCAAGTCCTCGAGTGCCGTATCTACGGCAGGTACGTCTTCAACCCCGCTGGGCATCGCACCAACCTATACGGTGGCGCGGGCCGGGTTGGGTTTGGGCCTTTTTAGTCGCCGACGCTTTGCCCCACCGGGCGGCGGGGAGCGCGATGGTCCCTGCGCCCCTGCCAAGAGTGGAAGGCCAGCCCGAGCCCGGCTGCCACCATCAGCGCGCCCACTACGCTCACCCACGCCAGCGTGGCGATAGTGCCGAAGATCAGCGCAAAGCCCAACACAAACAGGAGGGGCCCGAGCCACCTTCTCTCGAAGCAGGTCTTGGCCCACACACACGCCATTTGTGACGTACGGCGCAGTGCGGCCTGCACCGAGCCCTTGTGGCCGGTGAGCGTCCTCGCCAGTTCGGGATCTCCCGCTTCCACCATCGCCTGGATGGCCGCCAGTTGTTGGCGTTCCCTGACCGAGAGCCTTACCTTGTCAACTTCGCTCATCGTCTCGTCCCTGCCGACCTCTTGTCCGTTCAGCCTACATCCATCGTCAAAAGGTTCCAATGGCGCCCCCGGGCAAATTTCGAGGGTCGCAGGGAGCTGGAGGGGGGCCGCCAACCCCGGGCCGCAACCGACCCCGCGGCCTGCTGCCGGAACCCCTCCGACCTGCGCCGGGCCGGACAACGACGTCCAGCTGAAAGACGAGTATGGTAGCGGCCATGGCGACCCAGCCGCCCAGACAAGGGCCACGAGCCCGCGCCGTGGGAGCCGAGAAGACCAGCCCGTCTTCCACTAGCCGCAAACGGGCGGCGACGAGTGCCAAAGCGGCCCCCCGCAGTGGCAATCGGGCGAGCACCGCCTCTCGCGCCGCGGCGGCTCCTAAACCCGCTGACGAGGTAATAGGCGCGGGACCGGCCGCCCGACCGAGAGGGCGCGGCCTGCCGAGGACGCTGTCGTTCGATATCGGCGGCACGGGCCTCAAGGCGTCGGTCCTCTCCAGGGACGGGGAGCTCCTGCACAACCCGGTGAGAACGCCGACCCCGTACCCGCTGCGGCCCGAACAGCTCGTCTACGCCCTCGTCGAGCTGGCCACCGGTCTTCCTGCGTTCCAAAGGGTTTCAGCTGGGTTCCCGGGGATGGTCCGAGAAGGCCGGCTGTTGTCGGCGCCGCACTTCATCTCCCCCGCAGGGCCCGACGGCAAGCCGTCACAGGAGCTGGAGAAGGCGTGGGCGAACTTCGACCTGCAAGGTGCCCTGGGCACCGCCTTGGGCAAGCCCTGCCGGGTGGCCAATGACGCCGACGTCCAGGGATCGGCCCTGGTGAAGGGTGAGGGCCTCGAAATGGTGATCACGCTGGGTACTGGAGTCGGGACCGCGTTGTTCTGGAAGGGGAAACTGGCGCCCCATATCGAGCTCGCCCACCACCCCCTGGGCAAGGGAGCACGCAGCTATAACGACATGCTGGGCGAGGCGGCCCTCGCGAAGGTGGGCCACAAAAAGTGGAACGCCCGGGTGGCCATGATGCTGAGCGTCGTAAAAGGACTGGTGTTTTACGACCACTGTTACATTGGTGGCGGCAATTCCCACAAAGTGAAAGTCAACCTCCCGCCAGACGTGAGCTTAACCGCAAACACGGCCGGGATCCTCGGGGGGATCAAGCTGTGGGAACGCACTTGAATTAGGCCAACACGTCGCGTGAGCTCATTCGCGCCCACGCCGCCGCGCCGAACACGGCCACGTAACCTGCTTGCAGGATCAGGTCTTTCCAGATGTTGTGCCAATAGATCGGGGCACGCACCAGGTCGCCAAAAGCGGACCAGTCGTTCGTGAACAACCACGGGTGGAGGAACGAAACCTCGGAAACGCTGTCCAGGATGGCGGAGACGATCACCGCGCCGAGCGTCACCGCCATGGCCGCAATAGGTACGTCCGTAATGGTGGAGACGAAAAGGCCTATCGACGCCAACCCGAACATAGAAACGCCCACAATTACCGCCGCCAGTAAACTGCGGCCGGCGCCGTCCAGGAACGAGATGGTGGTGCCCGACAGGGTCACGACCACCCCGTGGGGGAAGAAGGCCGCGCCGGCGATGAGGCCGGCGATCACTATGACGAGGGCCGCGACCAGGCAGAAAAGGGCCACCACGATCCCTTTGGCGAGCAGCAGTTGAGCTCGGCCTGCGGGCCGCACCAGCAGGTAACGCAGGGTGCCGAGGCTGGCTTCGCCGGCTATGGAATCTCCGGCCACTACTGAGACGGCAAGCGGGATGAAGAACGGCATCGAGACGGTGAGCGCGGCCAATGCCGTGAACACGCCGTTTTGAGTGACGCGGTCGACAAACGCCGGCCCGTTCCCGTTAGCCGGACCGCCCGACAGGTAAACGGCCAGGGCCAAGAAGACAGGTACCGCGACCAGCACAAGGAGAAGGGCTCTTATGCGGGTGCGGCCGAAGACTGTACGCGCCTCAACCAGCCACATCGAAGCCCTCCCCCGTGAGGGCCACGAAGGCGTCCTCGAGCGATTGTTGCTCCCGGAGCAGCATCCGCACTCCGATACCGGCCTCGACCAGAGACCGGCAGCAGTCCTCTGGGCGGAGGCCGTCCAACGTACCGATGAGCTGCGGCCCCTCGACCGCAACGTCGGCCATACCCATCCGGGCCAGGACCTGGGCGGCCCGGGCCGGGTCGTCCGCCTCAACTTTGAGCCTGGGGGCCGCGTTGGCCCGGAGTTCGTCCAGCGTGCCCTGCATCAGCAGCTTGCCCCGGTTCATGACCCCGACGTGCGAGCAAACCTGCTCGATCTCGGAAAGCAAGTGCGAGGAAAGGAAAACCGTTGCCCCTTCGGACCCGAGTTCCCGGATGAGGTGACGGATTTCGCGGGTCCCCTGCGGGTCCATGCCGTTCGTAGGTTCGTCGAGGACCAAGAGCCGGCGCGGGCGCAACAACGCCGACGCCAGGCCCAGCCGCTGGCGCATGCCAAGGGAATAGGCCCGGTATTTTTTCTTGGCCGCCGCAGTCAAGCCGACCCTTTCCAACGCCTCGGCAATCCGCTGCCGCGCGCGAGTCGGCGAACGCCACCCCGGGCCCATGGCGTCGAACCGGGCCAGGTTGTCCTGGCCCGACAACCACGGGTAGAAGGCTGGACCTTCCACCAGCGCCCCCACGTGCGGCAACGTCGACATGGCCCGGTCGGGCATCGGCTGGCCGAGCAGGCTCCAACTGCCCGCGCTGGGGCTGATGAGCCCCAACAGGACGCGAATAGTGGTCGTCTTGCCCGAACCGTTGGGGCCGAGGAACCCGTACGTGCTACCCGCCGGGACAGCCAGATCTATGCCGTCAACGGCGTGCAGGTTCCCGAAGCGCTTGGCCAGGCTACGAGTTTCGACCGCCATCGTGGCGGTCTGCGGAGGCATGGCCCAGCCGCCAGCGCTCAGGTATTTGCGGAGGCCGATGCCTCCAGGACGCTCGGCGTCACCAAACCGGCGTAAAAGCGGCCATTGGGCATGAGCAGAACGTTTAGGAGGCTGGTGCCGAACAGCCTTCCCTGCTGCCCGTGGACGTTGACCACCGTCGTCACCGCCGACAAAGGCCCTGCCTCAGCCGAGGCCAGGAGCTGGCCCGAAGGTCCAGAGACAACCGTCGCCCAGCCCGTCCCGCTCTTGCTCAGGCCACCGCTACCCAGGCCACCGATGCCCAGGCCACCGCTACCCAGCCCGGCTCCGGTGCCGGTCGGCCCGTTGGTCCCGGTGAGAGGGCCAAAGCCAATCCAGCCCCCTCCGTTCGCCGCGCTGCTCGTCGACGTGCCACCCAACGTGTGCGTGGTCACACTCGAGCCGGGAGGAGGAGTGAAGGTCAGCTCGCTGGCCGCCGGTGCCCCGACATTTAGCTGCCCGGTGAAGCCGAGCTCCAGGGCCGGGCTGGCCTGGCCGTTGGCGTAGATAGCGACCTGCAGCGGTACACCGAGCAGTGGGCCACTGGCGCCAACGGCAATCTCAACGTCGCGAATGGTGCTGCCGGGGGCACCCTTCGGGCCCAGCAGGAGCTGGTACGCAGGTTGACCAGCCACGTACACGGCGGGGCCGGTCGTCACCGAAGTGTTGGCACTCACGTGGTCCAGAAAGCGAGAGGCCAGCTCCATCGGCGTCAGGACCCCAGTGGTAGAGCTGCTACCGGCGGGCGGGTTGGTGCTCGTCGAGGTCTTGGCCGGGCCGATGATGTGGACCACTTTCTGGGTCGAGCTGTCCCAGAGCCAGACCTCGTTGCGGTTGCGGACGACGTCCACCTCTTGATCAGTCGGCTCGATCAGCGCAATGTGCTCCGCTTTGGCCCCGAGCCATAACTTGAGCTGGTAGTTCCCGGACAGCAACGACAACGGGTCAAAGCCGTTGCCACTCCCGCCGCTCTGGCCCGCACCCGCCTCCAAAGAGGACAGGTCCGAGAGGCCCAGGTTGGCCGTCCACGCCAGGCCGCCGCTCAACTGAGGGGCCTTGGCCGCCACCACGTCGGCCACCAGCTGCTGCGCGGACTGGGCCGGCAAATTGGGGGGCGCCGAGGCCCCGCTCAATGTCGGCACTACAGCCGCCACCCCGACGGCCGCCAGCACCGCCACCGGCGCTGCGAACCTGGCCCGCTTCGACCGCACGTAACTCATGTTCTCCAGGGTACTGCTGGCCGGACGTAGCGGGCTCGGCAGGGCTGAGAACTGGATGAAGGCCGCTGTCGGTTGCCGCCTCCCAGCGCCGTAAACACGGCGGCGTACTACGGCGCCGTATTACGGCGGTCCAGCAATAGGGGCCGGGTGGCCCCGACCGGCGCCCGCACCTGGGCATGGAAAGCCCGCGCCTCTTGCAGGGTGGTCTGGTTTACCGGTTGACCGCCTTCGATGGCCCGGAGCTGAAGGGCACGAGCCCCGGTGATTGGGCAGTCAGGGACGGTGGAGACAATGTCGGCCCACACAGGCCCGGCGACGGTCGCGGCGCCCGGTTCCCCTCGGCTCGGCGGGTCGTCGAGCCCCGCCCGCCACGCCCATTTTCGCCCGCCAAAGGAGGCCTTCCCGGGCGATCGTTTCGCTACGGGTGTTTGCGGGTCGTCCGCGGGGGCTCCGGACTGACCTATGGCCACCAGCTTGTAAACAAAACCGGCGCTCGGCACGCCCATACCGGTCACGACGTTGGCGCCCACCCCGTACGAGTCCACCGGCGCCGCCCCGAGGGCGGCGATGGTGTGAGCGTCGAGGTCGCCGGTTATGACCAGCCTTGTCCTCAGCGCGCCCAGCTCGTCCAGCAGGGCCCGGGCGCGTACCGCCTCGCTGGCAAGGTCGCCCGAGTCGATCCGGACCGCGCCCAGCCCGGGGCCGGCCACCTCGACGGCGTTGCGGATGCCCTGTTCGACGTCATAGGTGTCGACCAGCAGAGTGGTGTTCCGGCCGAAAGCGTCTATCTGCGCCTGGAACGCCTCTTTTTCACTCGGGTAGGCCAACACAAAAGCATGCGAAGCGGTGCCCGCGGTAGGTATGCCGTACAGGCGACCGGCCTCGAGGTTCGAGGTGGTGGCAAATCCCGCCAGGTAGGCGGCCCGGGCCGCCGCAATTGCCGCTGATGGGTCGATCCGACGACTGCCCATTTCGATGACCGGCCGTTGTCCCGCCGCACAGGTGATAAGACTGGCCGCCGCCGCCACCGCGGAATCGAAGTTCAGAATGCTGAGGACGATCGTTTCGAGCAAGACGGACTCGCCGAATGTCCCTTCTACGGTTAGGACGGGGGAACCGGCTGTATAAAGCTCGCCTTCGCGATAGGCATCGACGTGGCCGCAAAACCTGTAGGTGGAAAGCCATTCCAGCGTCGGCCCATTTACAACCGAATTTCGCTCCAGCCAGTCCAGCTCGGGCGGGCCGAAGCGAAATCTTTCAATTGCCTCCACCAACCGGCCCAACCCGGCAAAGACTCCCCATGGCCGGCGGTCGGCGAGACGACGGGTGAAGACTTCGAACGTCGCCGGAGCCGACGCCCGGCCGCTGCGTAACGCGGCCTCCAGCATTGTGACTTCGTAACGGTCCGTTAGGAATGCCGTCGTGGCGGACGCAGCGGACGTCCCTCTGTCGAAGAGGCTCATTTCTGCCATTTCCAGCGGCGGCCGTTCGCCGCCTCACTCGAGCGCCGCTCGATAAAACCATGCTCGGTCCGCTCGGCATGGAGAGCGTCCGGTTCGCTGTCGTCCAGTGCCGCCAACGGGCCGACCACCCACGAAAGCAGCAAGTCGGCCAGCTGGGGGTTGCGGGCCAGAACGGGACCGTGCAGGTACGTGCCCCAGACCCGCCCGGCGACCGCGCCCTCGACCGTCCCGTCCTTGTTGCCGACTCCGGCGCGGACCTGACCAACCGGGCGGACAGCCGGCCCAAGCTCGGTAACGGCGGCATGGTTCTCGAAACCGGTGAGGCTCGGGAGCCCGGAGCTAGCCCATTCCGCGGCCGGTTTGACGACCACCTCGCCGATGGCCCGCGGTGAACTCGATTGCACCGTCGTACAGTCCAGCAAGCCCAGCCCAGGGCAGGCCTTGCCGTCAGCTCCTACGAAACTGTGACCCAAAATCTGGAACCCCGCACAGATGGCCAGGACCACAGCCCCTTCCTCGACCGCGCGGTGCAAAGGACGGCCGGCGTTGAGCTTCGAGGCGGCTAAGGCCTGGGGCTGGTCCTCGCCGCCGCCCACCACATAAAGCTCGCAGCTGGTGGGGACCGGTTCGTCTGGGCCGACCGTGAGGACCCGGGCTTCGTGGCCTCGCCAGCGCAGACGCTGGGCCAGGATGGCAGCGTTGCCGCTGTCCCCGTAGGTCCCGAGCAAGTCCGGGTAAACGAGGGCGACAGAGATGCTCATAACGGCGGGTTACCGGCTCGGAGTTTCGCTGGCACGGGCGAGGAACTGGTGAAAAGCCGTGTAGTTGGCGACCACGTCTACGTCGGCGCCGCCGGCAGCCCGGACCGCGGCCAAGAGGTCGGCCTCCCGGCTGTGGTCGACTTCTGCATAATGGAGCCGCACGGCCAGGTCAAGGCCCCGCTCCCCGGTGGCTACCACGTGGCGACCACGGAGCCGTTCAAAAGGCACATCCCACAACCATGACGGGTCGTGGCCGTCGGCCGTCCTGGCGTTGATAGCGACCACGACCGGGGCCGGTGGCGGGCGCAGCATGTCGAAGACCTCGGCCCACCCGGCTGGGTTCTTGGCCAACAGCAGCCGGGCGTGCACCTCTCCCACTTCGAGGGTGGAGTACCGCCCAGCCACGTCTCGTACCGTCGCCATGGCCTGGACCGCGGCCTGCTGGTCAGCGCCGAGCGCCAACGCGCCGGCCAGGGCCATGAGGGCGTTGCCCTGGTTGCATCGGCCCGGGAGGGCGAGGCCCAGCGGGAAACTGGCCCCTGAGGCCAGCACGGCCTGTCCTGCAGGCGCATTTGGCACCAGATTTGGCGCCATATCTGGCGCCAGATCTGATGCCAGCCAAAAGTCCATCGGGGGCCGGGAAAATCCACACGAGGTGCACTTCCAGCCGCGCTCCAGGGAGCCCGGTCCTGGAGCATTGGAAGAGCCGGGCCCGGGACTGAACAGGACGCGCCCGCCGCACTGAGGACACCCGGTGGCGTCGCCCGTCCAACGCAGCCCGGCTCCGACCCAGGTCACCCTCGGAGCGGCGCCGGCCGCCCACGACACAAGCGGGTCATCGGCATTAGCCACTACTACGGCGTCGGTCGAGAGCTCTTCGCAGGCGCGGCGCCATCGCTGGGCCACCTGGCGGACCTCGTTGTTGCGGTCCAACTGGTCACGGCTCAAATTGAGCAGCAGTACGAGGGCCGGCCGAGCCCGGGCCGCCACTCTGGGCAGCCAAGCTTCGTCTACCTCGAGCACGGCCGGCAGCTGGCGCGGCCCGGCCGCCAGCGCCGCGGCCAGGCCGGAGGGCAGGTTCGCCCCGAGCAGGTTTGTCACTACCCGGCGCGGGTCGCCGTCGGATAGGGCGTTGGCCAGAAGCTTGCTGGTAGTCGTTTTGCCGTTGGTCCCGGACACGAGGGCCACCGGCCTCCCGGCAGAGAGCCGTTCTAGCGCCAGTGGGTCGATGGCCAAAACGGCGTGGCCGCCGATGACCGAGCCCGATCCCCGGCCGGTGGCGCGCGAGAGGGCGCCTATACCTCCACCCACCGCGGCGGCGACGCGGGTGCGGAGCGGGAGATCCCGCTCGACGGCGCGGTTAACCAGCACCAGGTGGTGCTCCTCGGGGCCGTATAACCGGGCCGGCGGCAGGGTTTCTTCTGGCAAGTTTGATCATGGGTGCCGCAGGGAGCGGCGATCGGTCTGAACTGCAAGGTTAGGAACGTGCCAAAGTTAGCCGAAAGAGCTGCCGAGGCCGGCGAGCGGGCGCAATCAATCGAAGTTCAATCAAAGAAGTCGCTGTCCTCGGCCGAGAGGTATGGCCGGGCCTTGTCAGGGTCGATGTCAACGCCCATACCAGGCCGGTCCCAGACCTCGATGAAGCCGTCCTTCACGATCGGTCGCTCCAGCCCCCGTACTATGTCGTACCACCATCGAGGCTCACCCGTCGGGTACTCGAAGGCGATGAAGTTATCGGGCAGGGTGGCGCAGACCTGTACGAGAGCGGCCAGGCCCAGCAACCCATCCCCCGTCCCGTGGGGCGCAATGAGGACGCCGTGCATGTCGGCGTACTCCGCTACCCACTTGAGCTCGGCAATGCCGCCCACATCGCAAGGGTCCGGCCCGACCACATCGACGGCGTGAGCCTCGATCAAGGGTTTGAAGTTGTTGCGCAAATAGATCTGCTCGCCGGTGTGGATGGGCGTGCTCGTAGCCCGGGTCACCTCTCGGTAGACATCGGCATCTACATAGGGCGTGTAGTCGCCGGTAATCAGGTCCTCGAGCCACATGATGTGCAGACCTTCGAGCGCCCGGGCCAGACGAATGGCATCCGGCACCGTCCATCCGGGGCCGCAATCCAGAGCAAGGCCGACTTCGTCGCCGAGAACGGTTTTCATCGCCTCAATACAGGCGACCGTATGCTTGAGACCGCGCTCGGTCAGCAGGCCCCGCTCACGGCCCCCCTGGTTGGCGTCTTGCAATTCGCCGTAAAAGAACCCTGGGACCCGCCGGGCTGAAGGGTTGTGGAAAGCGACGGCCTGCTTGATGATCGAGAACTCCTCGGGCGCGGCTTTCATCCGGGCCATATTTTCCGCATAGTCCGCCGGCGATTCGCCGTTCATGGGAAAGCGCACGGCACCGTTGTAAACCCTCACCCGGTCACGCACCTTGCCACCCAGCAGTTTGTACACAGGCACGCCTGCGGCTTTGCCAGCCAGGTCCCATAACGCCATTTCGATGGCGCTGACGGCACTCCCCCACGGCTTGAACGCCCCCCGCAGGCGGATCTTCTGCATAACCCGCTCGACGTCAGTGGGGTCAGCACCCAGGATAAAGGGCTCGTAATAAAGTACGTGCCACCGAAGGTAGGGCTTATAGGCCTCGATCTCTGCGTACCCGCTTATTCCTTCGTCGGTGACTATACGAACTACGGGGTTGTTCCCCAGGACGGCGCATTTAAGGGCGGTTATCTTCACCAGTCCTCCTCATCTGTGCAAAGCCCGCTTCGAGACCGTCGATGTACGTTCACGGTGCACCTGACGGCGAGGCGCCGCCTGCCCTTATTAGCCGGCCAGGGTGCGCACCCGGGACCAGTTCGCCGTCACGGATAACAAAGACGCCGTCGACTAGAAGGTGCTGCACCCCGGTCGAGGGGCGCGTGGTGTCGCTATAGCTGGCCTGGTCGGTAACCCGGGCGGGGTCGAAAATCACCAGGTCAGCGTCGGCTCCAGGCCGTACCCGCCCCTTGGAACGCATCGCCGCGCAGCTGGCCTCCAGCATTTGAGCGGGAAGTAGCGCGCACCGGCGGATGGCGTCAGATAATGGCCTGCCCTCTTCACGCCACAGCCGGAGGACCCGCGAAAAACAGCCCGCGGTACGTGGATGGGTAACGACCCCGCTCAGCGGCCATTGGAGCGGGTCGAACTCGGCCGAGGTCGCCACCAGGGGCATTGCATCGCTGGCGATAATCGTGCCTTCTGACGTGTAAGAACGGCGCAACCAGGCCAGCTCGGCCGGGTCGTCTTCTCGCAACAGTTCGACGAGGGCCAGGGCGCCCGGGTCAGTAGCCCGAAGCTCGCGCAACCTGGCCTCGTCACTCACCCTTTCGCCCGTAGGCAAGTACGTAAGCGACCGGAAAGTTAGCCCGCGCTCACTCAGCCGTTCTGGCGCCAAGAACGGTGCTCCTATCGCCGTCGCCCCCGACCCGTACGGGTATGCCTCGGTGGTGACGTGGCCCCCGGCCTCCTTACAACGCTCGACGAGGCCGAGCACACGGTCGATGTGGCGGCCCGACGTGCTGTTCAGGTGGCAGTAGTGCATGTGCGCGCCCGTCTGCGAGGCCGCCCGTACGATTTCTTCCGCGCCGTCGATCCGGGTGGTGGGCAGGACCTCGACAAGGTCACGGCAGTGGGTGAAGGTCGGCACTCGAGCGTGGGCCGCCAACCGTGCTATCTCGAGGTATTCGAGGGGGTCGACCTCGGGGGCGTAACCCATCAATAAACCGATGCCCAGGGCGCCTCTAGCCAGATCATCGGTCAGTTGGCTAAGGACCTGCGAGAGTTGCCGCGGTCGTGCACGGCGTCGTCCACGCGGTACTTCCCAGGACCGAGAAGGCGCTCTCTAACCCGCCATCGGCAATGAAACCGGTAAGCACCTGCATCCGCGCCGATGCCCACGACGCCGAGAAACCGTAGTGAATAGGCGAACCGAACGAAGGCTCCAGGGTGGACGCGTTGTCGAACGGGCTCCGGCCCACTTCAAGGTCCAGGGCCGTGGTGACGCCGTCGTGCGCTTGCAGCCGCCGCCCGGCCAGCGCTTGCGCATGGCTGTGCAGGTCGATGAACCCCGGGGCGACGACCAAGCCGGAAGCATCGATGACGCTGCTCCCGTCGAGCTCGTCCTCGGTTACTGCTGTGACCGACCCGCCGGTAATCCCCACGTTGCGTACGCCGTCGAGCATCGACTCCGGGTCGACAACTCGGCCTCCGCGCAGCACGATCGTATGTTGAGCCACCTTGGCCCTATCCGATCCCGGCTACCGCCTTTCTGTCAAGTCAGGTCGAGTGGACATAAGCACAGGTTCAGGCATTTTTCACTTTGCCTCTCGGACGCCGCCCTCGATCCTGTCGCCCAGCTCCTTGTCCACGTGACGGAGGTAGTCGAAGGCGCGCTGGCGCACCGGTTCGGTGACGCCGTTGCACAGCTGCGCGACGATATTGGTGACGAGCCGGTCCCGGGCGGCGTCGTCCAGGACGTTACGGACCAGGTTGCCGGGCTGGACGAAGTCGTCGTCCTCGGCGTGCGCTTCGTAGGCGGTCCGCATGATCTCGCCCGCCGCGTACCAGCTGGGCGGGGCGTAGCGGGCGCTGTCGGCGCGCGGCCCGCCTTTGGAGTTTGGCCAGTAGACCGGGTCGGTGCGGTTGACGAACCGCATCGCCCCGTCCTTGCTGTAGGTGTGCACCGGCACCGCGGGAGCGTTCACCGGGAGCTGCTGGTAGTTGACCCCGAGGCGGTAGCGATGGGAGTCGGCGTAGGCGAACAGCCGCGCTAGCAGCATGCGGTCCGGGCTCGGCCCAATGCCGGGGACCAGGTTGTTCGGCTGGAAAGCGGCCTGCTCGATCTCGGTGTGGTTGTCGACCGGGTTGCGGTCCAGGGTCATCCGGCCCAGCTCGACCAGCGGGTAGTCCGAATGGGGCCAAACCTTGGTCAGGTCGAACGGGTTGAACCGGTAGCCCGGGGCATCGTCGAAGGGCATGATTTGTGCGTGGAGCGTCCAGCTGGGGTGATCGCCCCGGGCAATGGCCTCGAACAGGTCCCGGGTGTGGTAGTCGTACTCGCTCCACACCAGCTGGGCCGCCTCGGCGTCGGTGAAGAACTCCACCCCCTGGTCGGTCTTGAAGTGGTACTTCACCCAGAACCGCTGGCCCCTGTCATTGACCCACATGTAGGTGTGGCTGGAGTACCCGTTCATGTGGCGCCAGGTCTTCGGCAGCCCGCGGTCCCCCATCAGCCAGACCACCTGGTGCGCGGTCTCGGGCAGGAGGGTCCAGAAGTCCCACTGCATGTCGTTGTCGCGCAAGTTGTTGTCAGCTCGACGCTTCTGTGACCGGATGAAGTTCTGGAAATGTATTGGGTCTTTCACGAAGAACACCGGCGTGTCGTTGCCCACCATGTCGTAGTTGCCCTCGGACGTATAGAACTTCAGTGCGAACCCGCGCAGGTCCCGCCACAGGTCCGGGCTGCCGCGCTCCCCGGCTACGGTGGAAAACCGGGCCACCATCGGAGTGGTGGTGTTCGGCTGGAACAAGGCCGCCTTGGTGTAGGCCGACAAATCTTTCGTAACCTCGAACCGGCCGAACGCGCCGCTGCCCTTAGCGTGTGGTTGCCGCTCCGGGATCCGCTCCCGGTTGAACTGCGCCATCTGCTCGATCAGGTAGCTGTCCTGTAACAGGATCGGCCCCCCGGCACCGACGGTCAGAGAATACTCACCGCTCTCGACCGGGATGCCAGCATCCGTCGTTTGCGGACCGGGCTCCGTGCTTGTCATAACCAGGTCTCCCTTCGGTACTTCCGGCTAACGATATAGTCAGGTTGTTCCCGTAGCCGCATCGTGACGAACCTCGGCCCCGCACCCGACGCGAGGTGCTTTTGCGCCAGAGAAGCTGGCGCCAACCTGTCGACCGACCGGGCCCAGGCGCAACCTGCACGACCAGGACTGGCACCCCCCTCGTATGGGGCTCAGCGATTTTTAGCCTAGGATTGCGCCGACGGGGAGTCATTCCGGCCGGCATGCTTCTGGTTGCACGGCTGGCACCCACACCAATCGCCGGTTAGCTGCAGGCTAAGCAGGAGGATCGCGATGAGCTCAGGGAACAATGCAGACGCTGCTCTCACCGAGCAGGAGCGGGAAGAGTTCGCCCAGCAGGGCTACTTCGTCCGCACGGGACTGCTCGACGACAAGGACCTGGCCGGGCTCCGTGGTGAAGCCAACGCCATCTTGGCATTGGTGCTGAACTCCAGCGTTCATGCCAAGAAGCGGAACCCCCGCCTTGACGCCCACCTCCTGGCTGAGGGTCGGGCGCTCGTGCGCAAAGTACAACCAGTCAATGACCTATCGGTAACGATGGCCCAGCTCTCGAGCGACCCGAAATTGATCGGCCCCATGTCCGAGCTCATGGGCGACGAACCTGTCCTGATGGAGGAAAAGCTCAATTACAAACAGGTCATCGACCTGCACGGACAGGACATCGAGCTCCCGCCGAAGCGGGATGACGAAGAAGTCGTCGCTGTTGCCTGGCAGCTCCACCACGACTGGGGTTACTACCGGTACAACGGGTACCCACAGACCACGATGTCGTCGGCGGTGGCCCTGGACGATTGCGAGGGGCGCGGCCCGATCCGGGTGTTGCCTGGCTCCCATCTCCTCGAGGTGGAGCTGGCCGACCCCGCCTCAGGTAGCGGGGTGGTGGCTCGGGGGGCCCTGGGACCGCACCCCGAGCTGGTACCGCTCAATATGACCGCTGGCTCGGCGGTTTTCTTCCACTCCATGCTGGTCCATGATTCCGAGCCCAACCGCTCGGGCGAGCCGAGACGAATGATGATCTACAGCCATTACCCGAAGTCGCATCAACCGGACGAAGATCCGGACCGGCGGAACCGGCCCACCAGGGAGAAGGCGTGGCCCATGGAGGCCGAGTACCGCCGGTTGACTGCGGCCGGGATGACGCCGCCAGTCCCGGTCGGTTAGGGGTCAACGAGCCGGGTTAGCAGCCGCCTGCGCTGATGGTCATCGTGACCACGGCGCACCGTGAGCGAAATCCGACCGCACCGTCGCGGCAACGCTGTCCACGATGCCCGCTTGCGCCGGCCAAGGTCGAGGCCCAGTTCCCGGTTGTACTCGAGGCTCGCCCACGAGAAGTTCTGCGAGCCGATGTCCAACTGTTCGTCGGGGTACCCCGGGTCAACATCGATCACCTTGGCGTGGATGTACAGGTTCGCGTTGGAGGCGTAGGTGCTCACGTGTGCTCCGGCCGCCACGAGCTTGTCGAAGTTGGCTCGCCAAGACGACTGGTCAGTCATCACGACCTCAACGTGCACGCCTCGCCTAGCTGCGGCGCACAGGGCATCGACGATCGTGTACTCGCTCATCTCTTCGTTCTCGACGTACAGCAGTGTGCCTCGCCGAACCGATGATGCGCACGAGCCTGGCGTCAGCGCCGGGGCTCCATATCAGGTCGGCGCCGGCCGGCTCAGGGGAGTTCGAGCGTCCGGCAAAATCGTTGTTGAACACTGCTTCTATGGCGGCGACGTCGGCGGGTCCCGGTCGATGACGGCGAAGTCGCGGGTCGTCGAGTAGTACTCGCTCGTCAGGTTCAGAGTCATGACCGCCGACACGTCGCCGTCCACAGTGATCGTCTTTTGGTGAGTGACGTCGTAGGACTGACGGCGCCCAATGGACAGCGACGCCATGCGAGCTCAGGAAATCGTAAGCGGGCGTATTGAAGGAACGGGCCAGGTTTTGGTCGAGGACGACCCTGACCCTCACCCCATGCTCCGCGTCGGTGGCCATGTCCGCCTCGGCCCTGGGGTCGCTCAGCTCGTACATCGTCATGTCGAGTGTGTGCCGGGCCGAGGTGATCAGGCTATAGATGGCACCGAACCCGTCGGCAGGCTCGGTGACGAGGGCGTACTCGGGCGCCGCGGCAGACGCCCGTGCGGCCCCGAAAGCCCCAACCAGGCCCGAGGCAACTGAGGCCCCGACCGCCAGGAGGGTGCGTAGGCAAATCCGGCGCGGGGTCACCGGGGCGCAGGCTAGGCGAATGAGCCAGCGTCGGGTGGGCGACCGGGCCGAGAGTGACGCGGTATGTAGCCTCCTGTGACCGGGCGGGCGACGCCTAGTGGGTCGGGCCCAGAACGCAAGGGAAGCAAGGGAAGCAAGGGAAGCAAGGGAACAAGGGCGGCGTCGGGCCGGCGGAAGAGACCGGCTCGGCCGGGCTCGGTCCGCTAGGGCCCGCTCTCATGGCCGTGTCCGTGTCAGCCAGCGCCTTCTCCTCGTCGGACAGGTCGTGCTCGACGAGGTAAGAAGTCTGCCCCACCCGCCATAAGGCCACCCCGCGAGGCAGTTGGCTCAGGAGCATTTGCTCGGTGCGGGACAGGCCGAGCAGGTCTCCGGCCCGCTCGGCCTCCCCCGGGGCCTGGCCGAAGATAACCCGGGTCTCCGCGTCGGCCAGGAGCCCTTCGGCCAGGCGTTGTTCCTGAGAACCGTCCTGCCCGGCCGCCTTCAGGTCGGAGAGACGGTGAACCACGGCCACGTTGGCCACGCCGTAGGCCCGCGACAACTTGAACGTGGCTTGGAGCCACCGTGCGGTAGCCAGGTGACTGAGGACCGCCCAGG
>CAWCCW010000020.1:0-13186 GCA_963794125.1 uncultured Acidimicrobiaceae bacterium | reverse complement strand
AGCATCACACTATTTGCCAAAAGCGGCTGGGTCGCTAGCTGCAGATCGGAGACGACGCCCACTTGCTTGCCACATGGTATGGAGGGCATCGCAGACCGTTCCCGGCCCTCGTGAACGCGAACAAGGCACCTAGACTGGTTGGGAAATGTCCGCAAATAACCACCACGCTCTGTCGGCTTCGGCCGACGTACGAGCCAGGTTGCGTGCTGGATTATCGGTAATGGGCGCCATTTGCGATTTACCGGTGCCTCAGCATGATCACCGTGGCACTCTTTCGGGCCGGGACGGTTCCTAATTTGTGGCCGACATGACACCCGGGGTCGCCTGCAGGGTCGATTACAACTGTCAAGTATTAGGGGTAAGTCTGTTGCAGGACCAATGAACATGCAGACGGCATTCCAGGTTCGACCGCTAGTAGGAGATCTCGTTCCTCCCCAAAGGGGCAGGACGTTAGCGCAACCTAACGGTTTGCTATCTTTCGACCGCACCAAATGGCTTGTGCCCTGCAGACCCGTTGGCTCTGACCGCGGGACCACTTTCGTCGCTTAACCGCGGCAGAATAATCCCTCACTCGCCTGAAGTTGGGCCGCTTCTACCCGGCGGCGAGAGAAGTCTCCAAAGCGGCCGGCAGTGGCAACGAGTGCAAAACGGTCAGGTGTTGTGTCGGTCGGGTTAGGGCGATATATAGCAACCGCAAGCCCGAAGCGCGATCGGCCCGCTCGGAAACTATGAACGACGGCTCGGCTACGACGACTGCATCGAACTCGAGGCCCTTAGCTTCTTGAGCGGCCAGCACCGTCACTTTTCTTCCAAGACCATCGCGCGTTGCCGCGCCCACGGACGGCAAGCCGGCGACAGCGGCCGCAACCACTTCGTCGAGGAGCGCGAACGGGACGATCACTCCGACCGTTCCGTGCTCGGCGGAAAGCTGACCGGACTCGTCGACCAAGGTGGCCAGCAGCGTTTCGCGAGCCACCTGGCGGACTGTCGGTGGCCGTCTCCCGGGCCTCACCGCTCTGACTGGTCGGACTGAGGGCGCCGCTTCGGGCAGCAAGTGGGCAGCCAAGTCAAGGATCTGGGCGGTGGACCGGTACCCGTGACGGAGCTCGACAACTCGAACACCCTTTTTGGAGGGCAAGAAGGAGGCCAGGTCTGGCCAGTCCCGAAGACCCCATGGCCCGATGGCCTGGGCCAGGTCACCGAGTAACGTCAGCGACCCCGAGGGGCAGCGTCGGCCGAGCATCCTGAGCTCCATCGGGGACAGATCTTGGGCCTCGTCCACGATGGCGTAGCCGTACGTCCGCGACTGCCCATATAAAAGCTCCTTGGCCTCGTCGACCAAGGGACCGTCGGCCGCCGTCCACGCTCGGCCCTTCCGGCGTAACACGAGGTGCTGCTCTTCTTTGCTCAAAACCCCCTCGGCCGCAACCGAGAGCAACTTGGGCCGGCTGAGCAGGTCCGAGACAAGGGTCACCGGCGAAACAGTCGGGCACCGGCGGTCGAGGGCGCTTTTCAGGCCCGGTGCACTGCGCAGCGCGCGGCCAAGTTCTGATCCTTCCGCGGGGGGACCGGCGAGGTCGACGTAGCGCTCATAGAGGGCGGTCACGAACTGGTCCCGCAAGAGCTCGCGAGCCTTCGAGTACGGCATCCCCCGCGGCGCCACCGAATCGACAGCGGCGTTGGCTTCGGCCGCCCGGACGACAAGCCGCCGGAGGCCAAGGGGGACCTCGATATCGCCTTCGTCGCGACGGAACCTGAGCGTGACCGCGCGGCGCAAAACCTCCGCCATACGGCCGTCGCCTTTCACCCGCTCAGCCGGGGGGCTCTCTACCGCGTCCGCCGCTGGCACGACCTCGGGCACCAGGTCCGCAAATGTGGTCTGCACCACGGCGTGCTCGCCGAGGGACGGGAGCACCTGGGCGATATAGCGCAAGAAGGTGCGGTTCGGGCCGACCACCAGCACATTGGCCCGTGCCATTGCATCGTCCGCGTAAAGCAGGAAGGCAGCCCGGTGCAAACCGACGGCCGTCTTTCCTGAGCCGGGCCCGCCTTGGACGACCAGAACTCCATCCGCCGGCGCACGGATCACTTCGTCCTGCTCGGGCTGGATGGTGGCGACGATGTCGAGCATTTCGCCGCTCCGGGCTCTTTCCAGCTCGACCAACAGGGCCGCCCCACCTCTGAGGTCGCCGTCCAAGGGGGCCGCGAGACCGAAGGTGTCGTCCCCGATCGACAGGATTTGCTGCCCGTCGACAACGAACTGGCGACGGCGGGCCAGGCCCATCGGGTCGGACCAGCTCGCTCGGTAAAAGGGCAAGGCCACCGGCGCCCGCCACTCGACCACGACGGGTTCGCCGACCTCGTCCTCGATGTGGCGCCGGCCGACGTACCAGGTCGTCCCGTCGACGGAATCGGTCCGCCCGAAGCAAAGTGCCCTAGTCGAGCTACCTAGCGCCTTGGCTCTACGAACCAGCGCCCATTCGAGGTCAGGGTCGGCGCCTTTCATTTCGGCCAGGAGCCGCTCCACTTTGAGGCGCATCCGGACCAAGTGCGCGTAGGCGGCATCAATCACCACTTGCTCGGCCTGGAGGTCGGCCGTGCGCGTCTGACCGGGATTTATGGAAGACATTGGCATGCGAGCTCGAACGCGCCGAAAACGGGGCGGGAGAGTTAAACTACCAACGCGGCGGGCTCGTTTCACTTGAATTGTTCCTCGGCGGACGGACGTTGCCGGCGGTGATCGGAAGCACAACCTTGCCCCTACAGGCGGGCATTTTGGCCGCGCGACCGAGCCAAGTTTCAGGTCAGCCACCCCAAGGTCGGCGGGCGTCCAATTGGCCCCCTAAGAGCGTCTACCTCGCCCTCGACCCGATCCCGGGCCGGCCCGGTCATACCCTGCCAAGCAGCCAATGTCACCTTGGCCCCTGACCGCGCCCACGAGGCCACCAGGCGCCCGTCCAGGAGCACTCGCCCGGTGAGGCTGTTTATAACGCGGGACGTGACCCCATCGCGACGCAGCCGCTCCGCCAGCTCGGCGGGTGGTGCCGCCACGGCCAAGGCGGCCCGGGGGTAAAGGTAAGGGTCTCCCATTCGCAGCAACCTGACGCCGGCGGCTGCGGCGCCGGGGCGTGAGAACGCGTCTTCGTCCCTTGCCAGGAGGCTGGCCTCGACGCCATCGACGGTCACGACGACGAGTTCCCGGTCCAGGCATCGCCAGGTCGCTTCGGCATCATCGCGTCCAATGCCAGCCCAGACGGCGAAGTCAACGGCTCGGGCGGGGCCAGCCAGGCGAGGAACCGGCGGGCGAGCTCTCGCCGAGCCTCGTCCTCGTCGACCCCGACGACGCAGAGGTGGACGGTGCCGGCTGGCTCGGCCAGCCCGGCCGGAAGCAGCACCGTGGTGTGAGCGTCCCAGCGGATGTGGACTTTCCCGGTCACGGAGCACAACCGGAGGATGGTCGGTGTGGGGAGGTCAGGCATCGACTCGGCCACCTGCCGGGCCGTCTTGGCCCCCCCGTCGAGCACCCTGACAACCGCGTCGGCGAGGTTGTGAAGTGCTGATCGTTGGTCGGCCCGGCGCGGGAGGGCACCGACCGTGAACACCCCTACGTCCCGACGTGGCACCAGATAGTCAGCCCATCGCAACCAGATTCTGGAGCAGTTTCGCGTCCTCCCACTCCCCCGGCCCGACGTCCTTCATGCGCGCGTGTATGGCCAACAGTCCGGCGCGCGGCGCGCTGTCCTGGAGACCTCCGAGGGCGACCTCGATGTGCTCCCCAGCGGCCAACCGTTTGTCGAGGTGGGTGGCACAGGCTCGGAACGCGGAAAGCCGTTCCCTGTCACCTGTTCCTCCCGAAGCGGCGGCCTTTTTATCGAAGGCTTTGGGACTGCGTCGGGCCTGGCCCACATCCTTTGCGTAGTCGCCGAGCGCACCCCAATCCACCGCCGCCGGCGTCGTGACGTTCACTGGTCTCACTGGACGTTGCGGCTCAGCCCGCGTTCGGCTGCGACCCGGTATGCCTCGGCCGCCACGGCCAGATGGCCGGCGATAGCAGCCACAAACGCATCGCGGCCGAGTGCGAAAAGGGTGGAGGCGGTCTCGGCCCGAACGGTCGCAGTGCGGGGCACGCCGTGGACGAGCGCGACCTCGCCAAAGTAATCGCCAGCCTTGGCTGTGGCGACCTGAGCGCCGTGTCGCTCGACAACGAAGTGGCCGGTTCGCACGATATAAAAACGGTCCCCCGGCTCGCCGCTCCGCACGACGATTTCCCCCGCCGCGACAGAGATCGGGACCAAGGAGGCAGCCACGCGTCCCTTGACCGCCACCGAGAGCGGCGCAAATATCGGCACCCCTTCGACCAGATCGAGACCCTCGACGGGTCGGAGTGTGGCGTCAACGCGAGAAAGTGGACGGTTCGAGGCCACCGCCAGCACCGGCAGGATCAGCCCCACGAGCAAGAACGCGAGGCGGGCACCGACGGCCTCCTCGATCACAGGCACGACGATAGACCCCAGGCCGACGAAGGACGTGCCGCCGTGGTGGAAGCGAAGACGCCGAGAGGCACAAAATGAGCCCATTTCCGCTCCGATCGCCACCGCCTAGACGATTTCGAGGCGTCGGATGTCGGGACTGCGCAGAGCCGAGATCACACTGGAAATTGACTGCTGTGGCCGGCGCAACACACTGCCGGCGGCCCCGCGAACGGGCCACAGCTCTAGAGCGAGCTTTTCATGGTGCGGTCCCAGTCCTCCCGGTCGGATTTACGCCATGGAACCTCAGCCTCCCTCCGCGGCCCGCCGCCTGAGCGCCAGTCGCAAAGGGACGCCGGGGAGCAGCATGGCCCCGTTTCGGCCTTGCCCCGGACCATGCAGATGGACGTTCGGCGACAACCGTCCGGGATGTCTCGCGACACCACACATAACGGCCGAGTGCGAGCCTGAGCACTTTGACGGCCCTTGGGAACACCTGGCAAGAAACAGCCAACCTGTCGACCTCTGGCTGGTGGCTCACTGAGGAACCTCAGTCGGTTCGGGCACGTGACGTTCAACCCATTGGAGCATTTCAGCGGCCACGTGCAGGACCGACTCCCGTGCCCGGTAGCCGTGCTCCTCGGCGGGGAGCACCACCAGACGGGCGGTGCCGCCCAAGCCTTGAAGCGCTTGGAACAGTCGCTCCGACTGCAGTGGATAGGTACCCGAGTTGGCGTCCTCAGCGCCATGAACCAACAACAGCGGCGCATGGATCAGGTCGGCGTGATCGTAGGGAGACACCCGGTGGTACAGCTCCGGCACTTCCCAGTAGCTGCGCCGCTCAGCCTGAAATCCGAAAGGCGTGAGCGACCGGTTGTAAGCGCCGCTCCGAGCGATCCCGGCGGCGAAAAGATCGGTATGAGCGAGAAGGTTGGCGGTCATGAAACCGCCGTAGCTGTGACCGGAGGCGACGACCCGGCGCCGGTCGATGACGCCCATCGCGTCCAGGTGGCCAACGGCCGCCGCTGCTCCGCTGGCGATCTGCTCGATGTACGTGTCGTTCATTCGCTCGGGGTCGCCGATCACCGGCATGGTGGCATTCATGAGGACCGCCCATCCCCGCAGCACGAGGATGAGCGGGCTGGCCCCGGTCACGCGCAGGAAGTTGTGATCGGAGGCGCGTACCTGGCCGGCGGTGGGACCGTCACTGAACTCTTCGGGATACGCCCACAGCAGCAGAGGGAGGCGAGGACCGCCGTCACCAAGTTCCCGGCCTTGGGGCAGGTAGAGCGTTCCCGATAGCGCCACGTCGTCGGCCCTGCGGTAGCGGACGATTTGCCGATAGACCCCGCTGAGGGCCGGGCTCGGATCCTCGAAGTGGCTGAGCCGGCGTTCCCCATCCGGTGACCACAGGAAAAGGTTCGGTGGCTGCTGCGGTGCCTCCCGCCAGATGAGCAACCGTGACGGCTCGGGATCCACCAGTTGGACCACGTTTTCCAGGGCTTCCGGGTTAGATCGGAACACGCGCTCGGTCTGCCCGCTGCGCAGGTCCAAGCGGTCCAAGAAGGGCCGCAACCCGTCCGCGCTCGCACCCTGCCCCCGCAGCCACAGGCAGGTGCCGTCCCCGACGGTAAGCCTACGGCCGCTCGGGGTGATGCCCTCGAGCGGCGTCCCTGGATCGCCGTACGCGTCCTTGATGCTCCGGTCGAAGAGCACACGCCAGGTCCCGGCCGGGTCGGACAGGTCAAACGACGACGTGGTTGCCCAACGCCGGTCGCGGTCGTACTCGGTTACGAGCGCACCCTCGCCGACCGGCAACCAGTGCCAGGTGACGAACCGTTGCCGGAGCCTCGTAAGCTCTTCGGGCTCCTTCGAGAACGGTGAAGTCCAGCACATGACCCGCTCCCGGTGCTCGACCTGGGACAAAGGGTCGCCGCCATCGAGAGCTTCCAGCCACACGAGCGTGGCATCCCGGTTCTCCGCCCAACTCGCCCGCCTCGGGCCGGTCGGCACACCCTGGCGAGGCACCTCGTCGGCGATAGGGAGCTCGGCCACGCGAGCGACCATGTCACCCCGCCGGGTGTGCACCTCGGTCACCCGGCTGAAGCGAGGATAGGGGACCCGATGAGAGAACGGGCGACGCAGACGCGTGACCTTTAGGTACTGGCCGTCTGGTGCTTCCTCGACGGACAAGAACAGGTCCGGTGGCCCCACAAACTCGGCCTCACCGCTGGCCGGGTCGATCCACGCCACCTGTGACCGAGCGAACCAAGCGAACATTTCGTCGTCGGCATCGTCGCGCAACAAATCCTGGAAGGTTGCCTGCTCAGAGTGTTTCCCCGCTGTCTCCTCCACCCGGGGGCCGATCGAGTCCGTGCTGCGTCGAAACGGAGCTTCGCCGCTGTTAGCCGGCCGGACCGCAGCCAGCAGCCATTGACCGTCGCGTGACCACGCGAACGCCGGCGGGGTGGCCTGGAAGCGGAGCGCGCCCGCTGCCACGGCGGCGATAATGTCGTTGACAGCCACGTCGGGTAGCTGCCAGGCAGCACCGGTCCGGGCGTCGCCCACCCATAGCTCGATCCCCTGGTGCGCTTCGCGGGTGAACGCGAACCGCCTCGAATCGGGCGACCACCGCGGCGGGCCGAGCAGCGAGCCTTCCGGTACGCCAATGACCTGGGTGGTGGCATCCTCGACGGCCACGACTGTCATGGCAGTAATGGCGTCGATCCGGCGGCGGCCACCCAGGGCCGGGTCAACGCGGACGCCGGCTAGGCCGAGCCACGGGCGGGCCAGACGCTCGACCGGTGGGTAAGTCCAGCGATCGGCCAGAAGGATGGCTCGGCCGTCAGGCGAGGGATAGGCGCCGGGCGGCACGGGGGCGTCCAGTACGGTGAGGATGTCCTGGGGCGGTCGCAGGTACTCGGTCACGGACCCTATTCTTCCGTGGCGTAGTTCTCTTTCGAAGGGCCACCAATGTCTTACGAGCTTTTTGGCCCGACCTGTCTCGGTAGCCGCCGAACGGTGAGCCCGGACGACGTCATCTCCTCGGGGCGCTGCGCCAGTTACTCGGCAAAACGAGGCCCTTCGACCCCTGAGCACCGATGCCCAAACCTGAGATCGTCCGCTCGAACCGATGCCGGCCAGGTCAGAGAAACCAACCAGGGCGCCATGGTCTGCCTTAACCGCCTCGTTGCGGTGGCCGACGGCACGGGAGGCGGCCCGCGCGCGGGCATCAGTGCGTCGTCGCTGGCGGTCGCTATCGTGAAGCCGCCTTCACTGGGCAGTCCCTCGACGAGCTAAGGGCGGCGAACACAACAATCTTCGAGCGGGCCGCTGAGAGCGAAGGCCTCCGAGGGAATGGGGTCAACCGTGTGTGCTGCAGGCTTGACGCACGAAGGCCGTCTCGTTATCACGGACGTCGGCGGCAGCCGCGCCTATCTGGTCCGGGGTGGTGAACCTGCAGCAATTGACCGAAGTCCACATTGTCACTACCGCGATGGTTGGCGGTGAAGTAACCGAGGAGGATGCCCTCCCCACCACCCGCACCACAGCGTCTTGACCCGTGCGGTCGGGGTTGGCCCAACGGTTGAGGTTGACACCTTCGTACAGCGTCATGTGCCAAAGCATCGGGCATAATGCCCAAGCTCTCTACCGGTTTTGGAACGCTAAGGAGCGCGGCGATCGGGTCGCGTCAGACTTGCTTTCTCAGATTGCACAATAGGATACGCGGCTGTCCGTTGGGATTTCGGGTTCGGGTTTGCCTTTTATGCGGATGAATTGTTCGCTGGGAGCGTTGTGTGACGATCGCTTTTAGCAAGACACATCGGAGGTCGCACTTCAAGGGTCGACCGGAGGACGAGATCGTGCCGCCCTTGCAAGACTGCCGGAAGGCTATTCAGGCTAGAAGGAGCGAGTTTAGTTGGCGAAATGTTCTCGGTGCAACGAAACTGGAAAGTGCCCTGGACTACAAGGGTTATAGTGAGTCAGGCGCGATTGTCAGCTACCAGTGCAAATCCTGTGGTTCGCCCGGGTCGGGGAATTCGTCGAAGTACCGCGGGAAGGGCCACTGTTTAGTCTGCGTGGCGACGTTAAGTGCCGTCGAGGCGGAGGTTGCATGGCGGAGTCGCATAGCTCGCTTGGATGACGTTGTCACCGCGGGCAACGACCTTTGATGGCATGGGCAATTCGGGCAGGTCTGCCAGCTTTATATCGAAGGCATCGAGGCTGGGTAAACAGCACCGCTGTCGCGTTTGTTGGGGTGGTATGAAGCCCGTTCGCTAGCTCTCGTTAAGTGGTTATCTGACCACGGAGAGAGACCTCCGGAGTTTCCGTAGGGCTTATCCGCGAGGCCCGGATGATGATCAAGGAGCGGGTCGCAAACGCGATGGAACCCGAACCCAAAGGAGAGGAAACTAATGAAACACGCCCAAAAGCCCTGGTCACGGTGGCATCGACCTGGTGTCGCCGCCGCGACGGTGTTCGCCGCCGCCGCGATGGCCGTCACCGGCGCCGTCGGGACTGGCGCGGCCCACGCCGACACACTCCCGAATGGCAACGGCGTCAACCTCGGGACCTACCCGATCCCAACATCGGCACCGGCGTACCAGCCCGGCGGCGACCTGCTGCCGACGGGCCTGGGGACCCTCGGCAACGCCACCGAGATGTTCATCCCCAACGAACCCAACCAGGACCTCAGCGTCCAGGGCGGGTCGACGGCTTGGGGTACGCCCGTGGTGATGGCGACGAGCACCGGCGCGGCCTCCCAGACCTGGTACTTCCAGCTCGTGGGGACGGTGGAGGTGGGCGAGGTCGAGTACGGAACCGTCTCGGACACCTCATATACTTCCGTGCAAAACGTCCCCGTCTACCGGATCATCAACTTCAACGGGTCGGCTCCCACCTGCCTGGATGGCTATGGTGGTGGGGGCGCCGCCTGGACGAACGTCGACTCCTACGGGTGCGACCCCAACCAGGTCAATCAGACCAACCAGCTGTGGATCGCCGAAGCCCCCACCTACCAGGGCCAAAACGATGCTGGCGGGTCGGACTACACCATGCTCACCACGATGCAGACCTCACCAATCTCGTCAGGGACAGTCATTGAGAGCTTGGCCTCCCTCGTAGCCAACGAGTGGCAGACGTCGAACACGCCAGTGTTGTCGGCGGCGGTCGACAACATCGACGGCTACGACTCGACGCTCGCCGAGCTGCCCGTTACGCAGTGGCCGGTTGCGCAGGGCAATTCGACTTTTATCCTTGTCGACCCCAACGCCCAGACCGCCAGCGGCGCGGGCGGGACAGCCGCCTGCGAGGGGATGGCGTGCCTGGTCGAAGAGTGAGCCTCGCCACAGATTGGCGAGCCGGCTCAGGGTGGCCGCCGTGCGACTCCGCGGCGGCCACTGGCGGCGGGCTCCCCATCCTGCCTCCAAGAACGCACTGCGAGACCGCTTTGCAGACCGCCGCGGTCCCCTAGCAATCACTGCCCCGGCCAGGTCAACCGCCAGCGATGCCCTCACGCGACCGAGCTCGAAGCATTGGCGGGCGGGACACGCTCGGGATCAGTGGTGTCGAGGCTGCGTTTGTTGTGGCGGACGCGCGGCGACTGCCTTTTGCGCCACAGTCATTTGACATCGTGATGGCGAACCACATGCTCTACGAGTTCACCGATGTCGCTGTGCCGATCGCCGAGCTAGCCCGCGTCCTTCGCCCTGGGGCCGAACTGCTGGCCACAACGTACTCTGATCTGACCAGAGTGCCCCTGATCGAGTTCCACCGTCTGGCGCTGGCTGCACTTGGCATCGGACGTCCACCAGAACCGAGGTCGAGCTTTTCCCTTGAGAACGGTGAGCCGGCGTTACGGCGCTGGTTCTCATCGGTCGACGTGAACCTGCTCGACGAAAGGTCAGTACTTACAGATGCCAGCGCCATCGTGCCATCTACTTGAAAAGTGGGCGGTATAACGACGTTGTGTCGGACCAATCGATCGACCCGGAGCGCAGATCGCAACTGGCCGAGGCGTTTCAACGGGTTGCCGAGGCGACGATTGAAAACGAGGGCCAAATCGAGTCCCGGACGATCTGGGCGACATTCATCGCCCACCGCTGAGGAGCGTCTTTACGCCGAAGAGCAATTGTTGCCCAAGAGTTGTATGTGTTCAGCAGAGCTCATTACCCGAGTGACCGAGTAACCTCGCCCGCTCTCCTGGCGCACCTGTCTCGCACGCCGGTACCCGGTACCGGGCATGAGATTGCCAGACGCTGGCCGGGTCAGTTATCGGTGTGCCGCCAGGTGGGGTCGCTGCGTAACCATTGCAGGTCTCTAGGTACCCGGCCCCGTGCCTCCACGGTTGTGGTTGTCCCCACTGCTGAGCCCAGCCGGGCCGGTCCTCGGCGGCCCAGGTCTTGGCCGTGAGATAGGCGGCCTCGACCCGGTCGGGGATGGCTGCGATCACGTCGGCCCACAGCGGGGCGGAGCAGCCGTAGCTGTCGCGGACGAGCTTCATGCGGGGGCGCACCGGGGGTCGGCCGGGCGGCCCATGGCGGCCCGGTTTTCGGGGGCGGCCAGAGGGACCCAGCGGTAAGCGAAGTAGGCCAGGTCCCACGCCCGCGTCCCGGGCGCCGCCACATCCCAGTCGACTAGCCCGGTAACCCCGTTGCCGTCGCAGAGGAAGTTCCAAGGGGCCAGGTCGTTGTGGCAGACCAGTTCCCCACCTACCTCGGCCCCCGGCGCCCGCTGCCAGCGGTCAGCGGGGTAGCTCCAGCCGACGACCAGGTCGTGGTAGCGCCGGATGAGGCGGACAGCACTGACCATGAGCGCGTCGCCGTCCAATTCCGGGCCCAGGCAGGGCTGGCCCGGGAGCTCGGAGAGGATCTCCTGCCCATGCCCGTCGGTGCCCAAGAACCGGGGTGAGCGGTCGAACCCCGACGTTTCGAGGTACCCGAGCAGAGCATGGACCGCCTCTGACCACCACCCGGTGGAGCGGCGGATCGTCCCGTCAACCCTCGACACTGCGGTGATACCGCCGCCGCCGACCTGTTCGTTGACCATCGTTGCGACGATATTCGCGGGCGGCAGTCTGCTCGTTGCTGGCGCCACGATGCTTGGCGCCGACCGTAGGTAATCGGAGCGCCCGTGGATGGCTGCCTCGTCGGCAAGTCCCGCAAAGGGCGGGTTCAGCGGCCCGCCCACATAAGGGTCGTCGGGGCCCGAGGAAATAGGTGCACGTGAAGGTGGGGACGGTGTTGCCGTGGATCTCGTAGTTCATCTTGATCGGGCTGACGGCATCGCACGATAAATCCTATGCCGTTGCCCTCGGACCGCCTTCTGTCAGCCCGTCCGTCCGACCACAACCGGATCGGGGACCACAGGGTTCTGGCGAGCACCTCCAAGCGGTTCGCCTGCCGCGGCGTGCTCCCGCCCAACGCTTCCATGGCTGCCCACCCGAGGAAACCTCGTGCCTCGTCAATGGCATCGGGATCGTAAAAGTCAGGGGTCTACGGGGGGGTTGTCCCGGTGCGAAGGCAGGTGTTGCTGGCTGATCCTGTCCTTATCCACGACAAAAGGAGAGCGATAAACCTTAGCCAATTTCGAGAGTCGACCCGAAAATCGTTCGTGGTCGTCCGAACCCTGCTCGAAGCAACCGGAGCGCCCCACCTTTCCGCAAAGAGTGCCGACGGCCGGCTTGTCGTCGCTTGGCGGTGCCTCGACCCGAGCGCCCAGGCCGCGGGCACTTGCTGCGGGCCCAGCGTACGTCTCTCGGCACTCGCGCGACGCCAAAGCACGCCGTGCCCGTCTATGGCTTACTACGGGTCGCAGATCATTCATATTGTGTTGTGGTTCTTGAAAGTCTCAATGATGCTAAAAGTTCTTCAGACGGGCGAGGGTCGAGTCCGCTCGTCCCTGAGCCTCGATGTGGGCCATCCATCGGTCGATCAGCTCGTTGACGGTGTGCCGGCCTTCCTCGCGGTGGCCACCCCCACCGGGACCGCAACACCCCTCACGCTCGTCTCCCGGACACCGGGACGAGGCCACACCGTCGGCGTCGAGACGCCCTTCACGTCGTCAACTATGGGCGTCAAGCCTGATCCGCAGGAGAGTGATTTCTAATGTGCACTGACAAGATAGGCCCAGCGCATCTGCACCAGCCCGGTCCGCAGGTGTTGCACGACTTCGAGCCCCGGGTGCTCTTCGACTTGGAGCCGGTCGACTCGGTGACCGTAACCACGCTCATGGACAACGTCACCGACATCTTCATGTCAGATCAGGGGCCCGCCCACCGCGGACCTATAGGGGTCGGCGGACGCCAGCCGGCCGCCACCATGGAAAGCGGAGACGCTCCTGTGGCCCTGCTGGCTGAGCACGGCTTCTCGGTCCTGGTCACGTGGACCAAAGACAGCACCCAGCACCAGATCCTCTTCGATGCCGGCACCACCCCCGACGGGATGGTCGAGAACATGCGCCGCCTGGAAGTCGACCCGTCGGGCATCGAGGCCATTATCTGCAGCCACGGCCACTTCGACCACACCACTGGGCTGGACGGCCTGATCCGGCGGCTCGGAAGGGTCAACCTGCCGGTGCTCATCCATCCCCAGTTCTGGCGCCGTCGGCGGGTGAGCCTGCCCGGCGAACATCCGATGGAGATCCCCATGGCACCAGCTGCCGGCCCCTCGTCGACGCTGGGTTCGAGGTGATCGAAGAGCAGCAGCCCAGCTTCTTGT
>CAWCCW010000019.1:0-49856 GCA_963794125.1 uncultured Acidimicrobiaceae bacterium | reverse complement strand
CCGGTCGAGCCCGATCCACAGGCTCGTAGGTCCGAGTTCGCCCGCTCCAGGTAGGGTTGGGCGCGGAGGGATTCGAGTACCTCCGAGGCGGTGCGGAGCTCGGACACGGCGCCGAGCCGGTCCCCGATCGCCAGGCGATGTTTGCCCACAGCGTGGTGCAGGAGCCCCCGCTCCAGTGCCGGTTCGTCCGGGCCGACCCGGATGAGCGCCCTCTCGAACCATTTGGTGGCCACTGCTGGGTGCCCGTCTGCCGCCGCCAGTTCGGCCTGGACAGAATCCACGCCCATGCCCGGGCCAGGCTCTTGTGTCTTCAGAGCTGTCTCAAGCGCAGTGATCTCGTGCCCGGCCTCAGCCAGGTGCCCAGCCGCAATTAGGGCGCTCGCGAGGAGATGCCACCACCCGAGGACGGTGAATACGGGTAGCAGCCTACGATCGTTGGCGAGTGGCCCTAAGGCGGCAACCACCTGGTCGGGCCGGTTCTGTGCCAGCCAGCGACGCTTGGGCGAACCGGGCCATCATTTGGGCTTCAGGAGTGGCGGCGACGTCCGCAGCTCGCTGGGCCACGGCCACGTGAGCGGTCGCGATGTCCCATTCCCCTCGGGCCGCAGTGACGGCCACGACCGCGCTGTGCACCTGGGCCTGCTCCCAGACGTGCGGGTCGTCGGTCAGCAACGAGAGGGCGGTCCGCCCGTGGATAAGGGCTTCGTCCCAGTCACCCAGCCGGAAAAGGAGCTGAGATAGGTGCACGTGAGCTCTGGGCAACTGCGCCAACCCGGCGCCGCGGCGGGCCAGCGAGATGGCACAACGTAAATCGTCCACCGGACCGTGAACGCGTCCAGCGTAAAACCCGAGCATGCCCCTGGTTACCAGAAGGTCGGCTTCGTTCAAGCCCGCCCGCTCGGGGGGGGTAGAGAACCGCTCAGACAGAGCCTTCAGGCCGAGCGCCGGCCCGTGCTCTTCAGCCGCAGCGACGGCCAGCGCCACCCAGGCCTCCCGGGCCAGACTGTCGTCAGGGGGGACCAGGAGAAGAGCTCGATTGGCCGCGTCGAGCGCCTCATCTACGGACATCTTGGTGGTGTAGATGTTGGCCAGCCGGACAAGAGCGTAAGCCGCGCTGTCCGGGTCGGCAGTTGCGACAGCGGCAGACGAGGCGGCTAGGAACAGCTGCTGGGCGGCTCCCCAGTCCCCGTCCGCCCATTCCAACATGCCCAGGACCAGGCTGCGAAGGCCAGAGTCGGCGCACGCCTCGACTTGCCCCTTAGCTTCGCCGCACTAGATATGCGGCGGTCGGCTAACAAGCACCGGGTCGCGCTAAGTAGGCGACGCTCCCGCTGGTCGCGCCCCGAGCTCAGTACCGACGCCCACTCCAGGTACCGAGCTTTGGTGACCGTACCCGATGCCTCTTCCCCCCGGTTGGCGGCCTCTTCAAGCTCGTTGGCCAAGGCGTCGTCTGACGCGTCAGCCGCCGCGACGCGGTGGGCCAGGGCGGCCGAGCTGTCCAAGACACCGCGCCGCGGCGCGGTGCAGCTCTCGCCGGTTGGTCGGCGAGAGACCCTCATAGATTGCGGTCCGGTACAGCGGATGGGCTAGCCTCGACCGGCGTCTCGCGCTCGTGGGGCTCCCACACCACGAACCCGGTCTGCAGCAATTGCTCGAGCGCCGCCGTCGGTTCGGGAACATTAGCGACCTGCCCCGCAAATGAGAGCGGTACGCGCCGGTTAACTACCGACTAGGGCTGCGGCCAGCCGACGTGCCTCGGGCGAAACCCGGGCCAACGTCGCCGCCGTCATCGCCGCCAGCGACTGCGGCACAGGCAGCTCGGCCCTAGGATCGGCCAACTGAGCCGGGGTAAGGTCGGTCAGCAAGGTGCGCACGTAAAGGGGATTGCCGCCGGTATGGCGGTGCAACCTCAGCAGGTCCGGAGCGCTCAGCTGGACCTGCGCATGGCCTGCCAGCTCACCCACCTCTTCGACGCTCAACGGTCCCATCTTCACGAGGGCACAACGGTCCTGGTCGCGTTGGAACCGTTCCCACCCATCGAAATCGACTTCGGGGCGACTGGTCACCACCAAGAGGACTCGATCGTTGTCAAGGCGCTGAGTCATCGACAGGAGCGCCTGGCGGGATGCGAGATCGGACCAGTGGAAGTCCTCGAGCAACACGACGGCTGGGCCCCGGTCTTGGAGCACGCTCAGGTATTGAAGCAGCTCCAGGCTGGCGGCGAACGCAGATCGAGCCGTCAACGGCGCCAGTTGGTCGACCACGGCAAACATCACGTCGCTAGCCAGCTCGTCGCCGAGCGCCCGTGCTACACACGCCTCCGCAGGCAGGCCTTCGATGACGCGACGAGCGAACGAAGTCTTACCGGAACCGGCGCTGCCCTCGACCCAGACCACCCAAGGCCGCCCCGAGCGAGCCATTTGAAAACAAGACGCCACCAACTCCAGCTCACGTCCGCGACCCACGAACATTTCGGGCGTTGGGCGATCTTGCTGAGTAACCCCTAACGGCACCACTTCGCCCATTGCGCCTCATCCTACTGAAGAGCGCGCGGAGACGCTCGGGTCGTCGAACCAACGCGACGGGAGGCCATGTGGGGGCGGTTCCGCTCCGTCGAACTGGCCGGAGTTAGCGACGGGCGGGCTTAGCGCAGGCCCCGCCACCATCCGGGTCGTGGGTTTGTCCGCTTAGGTTGGAAGACGGTCGTCCTGCGAGGCCGAGCCGGCGCCGGCCGCCCCGGGCCATTGACTTCCATTCGGATGGCCAGTACAGTAAACCCCGGCAGCCCGGCCCTAAGGTGCGCAGGACCCCCTGCATGTAAGACCTTGCCTGAGGCCTGTATATCGCCTTCCTGTTCAGGTGTGGTGGCCACGACGGCAGCACAAGTCTTGGAGACAGGGTCCTCAAAGAGCGGGAGGCGTAGCCTCGTGAAGGAAATGTGGCCGTTCGGCGGCCCACAGACGGTTATACCATGAGGCGGCGGCCTGATCCAGGAGCGGCTAGTGATTCGCCGATCACCAGGGGCCTGAGGCGGGTGGTTATCACCATCATGGGGTCGGCACTGGTGGCCTTCCTGAGCCTAGCCATAGTAGCTGGCCCCCCCAGCTCGGCCAGTGGGGCGGCGTGGTACGCCTACGTGCTCGGCGGGGCCACCGCCCCGACGAGCTGCCCACAAACGGGCACCGCCGCCGACCAATGCACTGTGGCCCAGGCACTGTCACTGGCCGCCGCTGGCGACACGGTCTACCTGGCCACTCCGGGCGCGACGGGCCCTATGTCGGCAACTGGACGGTGAGTACGACCGGGACCTCGGCGGCGGCACCGCTCACCGTAGAGCCAGCGCCCGGGGTCGACGACCCGACCCTTGACGGCAACGGCGGCGTGAACTCCAGCCCGTGCTCGACCGCGCTCTGTGATGGGCCGGTCCTCACCGTGGGCGACGCCTATGTCGACATCAGTGGCATCACTGTCCAGGATGCTGACAATTCCGCCACTGAGGACGGGGGCGCCATCGACAACAGCGGGGCGGGGCCCTCAGCGTGAGCGGCTCCACTTTTACAGCCAACACCGCCGGCGACGGGGGCGCTATCGACAACGGCGACGCTGGGGCCGGCACCCTCACGGTCACCAGCTCCACGTTCTCGGCCAACTTCGCTTCGGCCGACGGGGCGGCCATCGACAACGGCGACGACTACTCCGGTGGCTCGTTTGGCAGCGCGGGGACCGGCGTGGCCAGCATCACCAGCTCCACCTTCTCGGGCAACAGCACCCTTTTTGACGGCGGGGCCATCGACAACGCCGACTTCGGCGGCACCGGCACCCTGACAGTGGCCAGCTCCACGTTCTCAGCCAACGACGCGATTTTCGGCGGCGGCGCCATCGACAACGGGGACGACTCTGGGCGCGGCACCCTTAGCGTCGCCAGCTCCACGTTCTCGGGCAATAGCACCCATAACGATGGCGGCGCCATCGACAGCGGCGACTTCAGCGGGATGGCCTCGGCGTCCATCTGGGCGTCCACCTTCGCCGCCAACACGGCCAACGATGGCCCGACCATCGACAACGGGGACAACTCGGGCACGAGCACGATGCTCGTGGCGGCGGACATCTTCGAGGGCGGCTGCCAGCAGGCGGGTGGGAGCTGGGCCGACGACGGCTACAACGTGGGTTCCGACGCCACCTGCTTCTCGGCCACCCCGGCCACCACCGACAACGACAGCGCCGGGGCGGGGTTGGCGAGCCTGGTCGGCCCTCGCCGGGAACGGCGGGCCGACCGAGACCCTCCTGCCGCTGGAGGACAACCCGGCCATAGGGATCGTCCCCAACCCCACGTCGGCCAGCCTGGCTAGCACCTCGACGGCCCTGTGCCCGACCACCGACCAGCGGGGGGTGGCAAGCGCACCGGGCCAGGCCTGTGACGCCGGCGCGGTACAGGTGGCCCTGCCCGTGGCCCAGCCCATGGCCTACTCGACGGCCGAGGGCACCGAGCTGGCCAAGGCGGCCGGGACCCTGCAAGCAGGCGTGGTCGACGACAACGCCGGCGCCACTTCGTGGACGGCCGACCTGTCCAGCACCACGAGCGACGGCACGGTGGCCGTCAACCCCGACGGGTCCTTCACCTACACGCCCGACGCCAGCTTCTTCGGCACCGACAATTTCAGCTACACCTTGACCGACAACCTCGGCTACACGTCGTTGCCGGCGGCGGTCACCCTTACTGTGAGCGCCGCCCCGCCGACCACCACGACCACGGCTACCTCGAGCACGACTACCACGACCCTGACGAGCACGGCCACGAGCACGACGCTCACGAGCACGGCCACGACTAACACGACCCTGACGAGCACGGTGACGGCGGCCCCGCCGGCGCCGACAACCACGACCACGACCACCAGCACGCCTCCGCGGTTCCCGCCGTTCCCGGACGCCAACGTGACCTACCCCAACGGGGCAATAATCGGCTTCGGGGCGAACAGCTACGTCTTCGCTGGCGGGCGCGCCTTCTTGGCCTCTGCCGGCTCGCTCGCAAAGCTCGAGAAGGTCGACCACGCCAAGGTGCTCTCCGCCCCGGCCGGTGCGGTCGCGCCGGCGACGACAGCGCCGCGAGCCGGGACGACGCTGACTACCAATTCAGTCAACGGTGGCCCGACAATCTACGTGGCCGGCAAGGACGGCCAGCTGCACGGGTTCTCCACATTGGCCCAGTTCTTCAGGGACGGCTACGACGCCGCGCTTGTCGTGACCGTGCCGAGCCTCGGCGGCCTCACCCTCGGTTCGACGGCTGGCGCCGCAGGTTCGGCGCTCACGGCGTTCGCGACGCGTGCCGACGGAGCGGTGGTCGGCTCCTCGGGCACCTTCTACGTCTTTGATGGTGGCAAGGCCTTTGGGATCCCGTCTCCACGGCAGCTGGCACGGATCCAGCACACCGACAAGTCCCAAGTGCTCGTGGGCTCTGTGAGCCTAGCTGACACCAGGGCCGGGATCGCCCCCGGAGTGCTCCTCAGCGCCTCGGGGGGTCCGGCAAAGGTGTACGTCAGTTACCAAGGGGCCCTATACCTGTTCAAAATGAAGCTACAGGTGGCGAATGACGGTTATGGCGGTACGGCCGCTGTCCCCGTGCCCGGCACCGGCGGCCTCGGCATCGTATACCCGTACTCTGCCTAGTGGGGTCGCGGCATGAGGTGAAGTATCTCGTAAAGGTTCGAGATCTTCGTGTCCGTGTCAGGCAAAAAAGGGCTAGTTGAGGGAGTGGGCCCGACCATAGGTGGTTTCGGCTTGGAAGTGGACTGGCTCGAGCGAGCACATGCCGGAGCCTTGGCCGCCACGCCTTTGTTGATGGGTGCTTCGGAACAAGCCAGCATGACCTTTGTTGATAGGGCCAGGTTCTGGGCGCTTCGGGACCTACGCGCCCGCCGCGGTGGGATGTGTCGTTCCTCGTTCGTCCGTTTCTGCGCGGCACCCGTCATCTCGGTGCGGCGCCCGGGCCCGGGGGTGGCGGCAGCCGCACCCAGCTGGCCTCGGGGTATGTCCCAGGCCGTGGCTACCTGCCAGCCTCACGCCGCGGTGACGCGTCGGCTGCGCCGGGCGGGGCCGGCGGTGCCCAGGTCCGGGTGGGGCACGTCGTAATTGGCCGTCTACGTGCTGGCTTCGGTGGGGTCGAAGCGGCTGAGGGAGGGCTCGGGGACTTTGAGGGCGGGGTCGGTGCGGGCGGTGGTGGTGCCGAGGTCAGCAAGGGGGCTGTAGTTGGCCCCGTAGATGCTGCGCCAGTAGTCGACGGCCAGGTGGGCGATGTTGGTGCCGGGGCTGTGGGTAGCTAGGGGGGTGCCGCCCTGGGTGTAGACGTCGATGTGGTAGTCGCTGGGGACGGCCCCGGTGGCGGTGAAGTACAACAGGTAGACCTGGCCGGCGCCGTCGACGGCGATGTCGAGGTAGGTTCCCGCCGACGCCAGGGGCAGGGTGTAGCCGGGGCCGGGGGCGTCGGCGAAGTAGGGCACCGGGTTGCCGTTCAGGTCGAAGGCGGACAGCTGGGCGGAGGCGGCTTCGAGGACCAAGACGGTGCCGGGGTTGGTCACGGCCAGGGCCACGGGGGAGGCGAGCAGGCCCACCTGGGTGCCGGGGCCGGCGCTATAGGCGGCGAGCAGGGGGCGGGGGGTACCTACGGGCTGCAGCCAGCCCAGGCGGCCGTTGTCGGTGTTGACCGCCACCACCCGCCCCGACGAGTGCAGGGCGGCGGCCGACACGGGCAGGGTGAACATCCCGTAAGAGACGTTGGGGTCCCAGGTCAGCTGGCCGGTGGCGGGGTTGAGGGAGACCTTGCGGACGTGGTAGCCGCTGGTGGTGTCGTCCGGCTCGACCAGGACGTGGTTGCCCTTGTCGGCGGCGTCGACAAACGAGTCCAGCAGCAAGAACGGCCGCCGGGCGTAGCCCTCGGTGGGGGCGGTGCCGAGCTCGATGGTGGCGGCGTCTTGGGCCAGGGGCACGCCCCGCAGGTAGTAGCGGTCGCCCTGCTTCCACACGTAGCCGGCCACCCCGGCCAGGGTGGCCACGGCGGTGGCGGTGACGTCCTGGGCGTCTGGGCTGTGGGCCGTGGTGGTGATGGCGACCTGGTCGGACCAGGTATAACCGCCGTCGACGGGGCTGTAGGCGGTGGTATCGGCGCGCGCGAACACGGTGGCGGCGGTGATGGTGGCGGGCAGCTGGGTGATGGCCAGGGCCACCGCCGCGGGCGGGTGGGCGGGGTCGTCGTTCACGTACGCCCCCGACACCCCGGTGCCGACCTGGTGGCCAGCGCTGTCTAGGAACACCACGCTCCATTGGATCTGCGCCCCGCCGAAGGGGGCGGTCACCTCCAGGGCCAGCGGGACCGATTGGGCCCGGCCCCCGGCGTTGATGCTGCCGGTGACCGGCTCCAGGGCGGCCGCCCCGTCCACCAGGGCTTCTAGCCGCCAGGTGCGGGCGGTGACCGGGAAGGTGGCGGCACGCGGGTCACGCGAGATAGTGACCGTGGCCTTGTAGGTCAGGCTGACCTCGTTCTCGATCACCCACGGCGAGATGGCCGTCTCCGCCGCCACCTGCGCCAGCGTCAGCGTGTCCCCCACCGCCGCCGTCACCGCCATCACCTGGCCCATGAACGGGATAGCGGCGAGCACCTTGTCTGCCGTCTCGTCCTCGAGCAGCGACCCCGCCACCCTGTCCCAGAAATAGACCCTCGTTGGGTTGAAGATCAGCTTGGGCACCACGGTGGCCATCCGCAGCAGCAGGTTCCACAAGTTGGTGATGGTCTCGCCGCTGTGGGCGATGTCCAGGTAGGTGGCGCCCCCCGAGCAGATGACCGTGGTGAAGGCCTCGGCGTTGGTGAGCGGGAGCGAGCCGTTGAGGAGGGCCTCGACCGCCTCTATGGAAACCTCCGGGTCCTTGAGGCCATCCTTGACCGCCTTCCAGGTCCGGGCCATTTGGATGTCAGAGGCGAGGGCCAGGGCGTTGAGGCCGATGCACATAACCCCGGTGAGCAGGGCAGGGGTGAGCACCTCGTCGGTGGGGGCGATGGCGTCGGGGTAGGCCCCGGCGGGGAAGTACTGGCGCCAGCCGCCGCCGAAGATGTCCGAGCCCAGCCCGCAGTAAAGCAGCCGGGCCGTGTGCGAGCCGGCCGGGAACTCTAGGGAGACCTCGACGGTGTTGGTGTCCCACAGCGGCACGCCAAAGACGGTGAAGACCTGGGGGACGATGGCGAGGGCCTGGGAGTACTTGGTGTCGGGGAACTTGGCGCCGGGGTCAGCGGACAGGTTCTTGCCGCCCGGGCCGAGGTACTGGACGTAGGCCCAGACCCAGCGCACGAAGTTGTTGTAGATCTTGAGCGGCACCTTGCCATTGGCGTAGCTGCCGTTGACCTTGGTCTGGGTGCCGAACAAGAACCCGGGGTTCTTCACCTTGATGTCGACCCCGGCCCCGGCGGCCAGCCCGGTGCTGTAGGGCTGGGAGGTGGGGATGACCCCCTGGGGCTGCACCCAGGTGGCGGTGGCGGCGGCGGGGTCCTCGTCGAGGGGCTTGTCGGTCACCGCCCCCAAGCTGGCCGTGTCACGCACGGCCGAGACCCCGCCCGCCACCGACGCCTTGGTGGCGGCGCTGAACTTGGCGTCGCTGTCGTTGAGCACGACCGTAGAGAAGGTGGCCTCCTGGTCGCCGACCTTGATCACGCTGGGCGAACCGTCGGGGTCGAGGGCGGGGTCCAAGGTGGCGAAGTCCCGCCCGCCCCGCTGCATCTGGCTGATATAAGTGCCCAGGCCCTGCACCGGGGGGGTGTCGCCCAGCACCGCCTTGGTGGTGGCGGTGGCCATCGGGTCCACGGTGGAGATGTCGGGGTGGCTCATGGTCAGCGCCGTCGCGCTCTGGTAGGCGTCGCCCACCAGGTCCAGTTGCACTACCTCGTCGGGGGTGCGGAAGTCGCCCACGCTCAGGCCCAGGGCCTGGAGGCGGGGCGAGCCGCCCAGGGCGTGGGCCAGGGTGCCGGTCAGGCGCTGGGACGCCGTGGCCAAGGCCAAGGTGGCCGGGGCCGGGGCGTGCCAGATCTCGCACACCACTACCTGGGCCCGGCCCCGCCGCCCCTGCACCGACACCAGCATCGCCCGCCCCGCCGGCAACGCCACGGCCGGGACGTAGTGGGTCAACGCGGACAGGTCCATCGCCGCCCACAGGCCGTCCTGGGCCCGCAGGTGCGCCCGCGAGGCGGCGGTGTGGGCGACCAAGCCCACCCTGGCCCCATTGGCCACCAGCACCAGGCCCGAGACCCCCACCGCCGGCCCCAGCGCGAACTGCCACCCCAGGCCCCCCGCCGCCGAGGGGCGCCCGGTGCCGGGCGCCGGGCCAGGGCTGGCCCCCGCCGCCACCGGGCCAGCCAACCAAGCCGCCGACGCCGCCAACGCCGAGCCCAGCCCCGCCTTCAACAACCAGCGTCGCCCTACCGGCGTCGCCCCCAGCCCCGCCAACAACCCCGCTTCCTCAGGGCCCAGCCCGTCGCGCCCCACCCGGTCCTCGCTCATCCCAGCCTCCACCCTGCGCGCCTACATCGGCCACAACCACCAGGTGTGCTGGAACGGCCACAAAACCCACGCAACTGGGACACTACGCCGCCCCCGCCATGATGTCCACTGCCGCTGCCTGCTGGCCGACCAATCGTGGGACAATGCAGGGGCTGGGTTCGTCGCCTTTTGCCCCACAGCATTGAGACCGGACGGTGTTCCAGCCGGCCCCAACACCATCGAGTGCCTCCGCGCCCCCGAGCCGCTCTTGTCCTAGGTAGATGAAGGGATCGCTCGTTTCCTAACGTGATGACCGCGTCGGCGACAGTCCCCGACTGAAAACTCAGCGGGTCTGAAGGCTCCTCGAGGCAAAACCAGGTAATAAGCGTGGATGAACTCCCGGACCGTAAGGATCGTCCAGCGATCACGTAGTCATTCGTCGGCGGGCGAGCAAGGGGCAGCGGCCAACTGCGAGCCTGCGTCGGGCTGTATCGGCGTTTGCTCGCCAAGGTCGATACACAGATTCCCTTTGGCCCCATCGTCGCCACACATGCGAAGGCGAACTGGCGCTGCCAAACGGATCTCGTTTGTCAGCAGCCGCGCTCCTCGACCAGTACGGCGACCACGTCGACCAATCTGCCGAAGAGATAGGCGCTTTTTTCGACCGCCTGGGTGCGGTGGGAGCCGCGGTCTATTCCCCGAGCAGTTCGACGACGCCGGCCACCCCCACCGGCACGAGACCCGGACCGCGGACAAACCCCGTCGGAAGGCTCGTGGCTGACGTCGTCCAGCAGGCTGATGAGATAACGCCTTGATACGGGCAGAGGATCTGCGCCCGACGCACCACGCCCGTAGGGGCCCCATGCGGTGGGGCCTCATCTCCCTCTTTGGTCGTTTTGTCCTAGGCTTAGCGGTTTGGTCACCGCGTTGCGCGTGCTGAATGAGTGTCTGGCAACATGCGAGGATCAAACAGGCGAAGTAACGCCGACGCTGTGCCCGCATGCGACACGAGGTGACGGAAATCGAGTTGCGGCGCTGGACCGCCGTGCGCAATCGCGCGGACGACTGCCGCGGAGCCGCCAATGAGGGCGAATACCGCCCAGCGTGGCCTTGCAGTGAGCGGCTGGGTTTGGCCGTCCGGAGATCTTTCTGGTGGCCCGCTGGCGGTGCTGGGTTGCTCGGCGGCTCTCAATGGGTGTCGGGTCAGGCCGCCCCTCTCGGGCTCGACAAGCGCATGATCGGTTGGGACCTCCCAGATTGGCCCCAACCGATGACGGATTATTCAGCTGACGGGTTATCAGCTCTGGTGAGCGCTAACTCTGAGCGGTGGCCGTCAAGGCGGTGTAAGCGTTCTGAGAGCTGTGCATGACGACCTGGTTGCCGTCGCCCGAAGAGACTGGCGCACCGTTCGCCGACGTGGTGCCCAGGTACTCACCTTACGACAGGACCTGGAGGGAATCGCCGTTGGCAAGGGTGTCAACCTCGGTCCACAGCTGGTTGGTGGCCCCCGTGGCGTAGCTCCACTGGTCGAGGGCCCCGCTGTTGCCGTTGACCTCGAGGCACAGGTCCGAGTTCTGGTTGACCAGCTGTCCATAGCCGGGGTTGGCGGAGGAGGGCTGGTACACCCAGACCTCGTTGGCCTGGGTGGCGTTGCCGCTCGTGGCGGGCTGCCAGGTGTCGACCACACCGCCATCGACAGTGGAGTTGTTGTTGACCTCGAGCAGCTGGGTGCCCGACGGCCCGCTCTTGGCGAAGCTCCACAGGGACCCGGCAACCAACGGGTTCTCGGCGGTTAGGCTTATCGGAGCTGAACCGGCGCTCAAAAAGTTGTACGTGCCTTCCGAGTAGCCGTTGTACTTAGCCGATATTGTATTCGCGCCGAGGGCCAGCGAGCTCGCCGTCAGCGACCCAATACGTTGACCACCGGGGCAGAACCGATGGTGCCGGTGGCGGAGTCCAAGAACTGCACCGTTCCGCCTGGGACGGGCCCGTCATCGTCGTTGGGATCCTCAGAGACCGTGGCGGTCAGCGTGGGCGCCGCGGGCAACGATACCAGACTCAAACTGCTCGAGAGGGACACGTTGGTGGCAACGACGATGGTGTCGTTTTGCCCACACGCCTGTCCTGAGATGCACTCACCGATTGTGGAACCTGTATACGCGCCGGCCGCTACCGCTAGCCCGAGGCCACCTGTGGCGCTTATGGCGAGCCCTGCGATCATAACGGGCACGGCCTTCCTCGAAACGCGGCCACGGCGCCGACCGATAATCGTGCGCCTCAAGTACGCGCTGGCGTCTTTGCATGATGTCTTTAGAAGATCGTGATCTTGCATCTCGTAGCTCCTTTTGGACTGAGTATTCGCTACGAACACAGCGCGCGCTAACCGGCGGCCTTCGGCCCTAGGGAAAATCCCTAATCGAGTCCCTGGCCTGCGTCGCTCAGATACTTTGGGCTATGTTGGCGGATGCCGGCGATAGCAGAGCCTATTTCGTTCATCCAAGACGACCGCGAAGAGGTGGAAAAGATGGCTCGACCGCGCTGGCTCCGACCGTGCGGTACGCCAGGCCAAAGCCCCGACACGGGCAGCGGACGGCCTTCTCAAGGAGGAAATCGCTCGGACAACGGGAGTCGACTCCGGTGGCGTGCCGGCCTGCAGCCGCGGCTTGGCCGAAACAAGCGTGGTCGGGGTGAGGGTTATCGCCAAGGGCCGAGGCGGGCACCCCTCTTGGCGCGGGCTAAAGCCTTGGGAGTGCTTCGGGTGGATGAAGGGTCTGCGCGAGGGGCGTCGTGCACCGAGTTGTCATCGTCGGGGGTTGATCGGACCGGATACGCGAATACGGCCCGTAGCGTCACGGTGCCTGAGCCTGCGGCAACTGGTCGGCTGGTTTCGGGCGGCAGGTCGAAGCGAGGTTATCGACAGGTATGACTTGGATGCGTGGCAAAGTCACCGGCTTGCCCTGACCTGATCGGTTGACGGTCATCGCTGGTCGCGGCTACCCGGACTGCCTCCAACGCCCCGCTGGCCGACGGCGGCTTGCACCGAGAGCCGAGCGGGATCAATTCCAGCAGGCTTTTAGGAAACTGCACGCCGCTACCCCGAAAGCCTACGACGATGTGGAGATGTCGACGTCGTGGGGTTCCGAACTCAGCCTCGTCAACGTCATACCTCTGCACGCGATAGCTGACTGTACGTACCTGACGCACGACGCGAGCCAAACCGGTTATTGTCAGGGAACCCTGGCACGTTCTCGACGACGAATGCCTCCGGTTCGGAGCGCGTTATAAACCACCGGATTTCAAGCGTCAGGTTGTTTCGGTAGTCCACTGGGTCCCTGAGCCCAAGGGCAAATTCTTGGCATGGTCAGCTCGCGTAGAGCGGTTTCAGCTCCTTTGATAACTCCCAATTCTTTGCTGGCCTATTTTTTTATCGATTGTCGTGATGGCGCAATTTCAGGAATCGCAGCCGGTGGTTGAGTTTATAGAGCACCGCGGCGTTCTGGTCGACCTCAACCGCCGCCAACACCATGTACCCGGCTTCGACTAGCCCTTCCGTCGCTCAGCCGTCAAACAGATCAACCGCTGTTGTGGCTCTTTGACAGAAGGGACGGAAAATGGCTTTCGCTTTAGCTGCGTGTGCCAAGACCTCAAGCCAGCGAAATCTCGTTCGTGGTCTCAATGGCGCCTAGGTGGCTGGTGTGAATTGTGTGGTTAGTGAGGCTGCTGTTGAGGTTGGGGTTGGGTTATGAGGTGGCTTTGGCGGATGGGCATGTGGCCGCGACGTTGCGCTCGGTTGGGACGCGAGACCGGATTTGGGGTGGATGCGGTCGTCGGAGGTGTCGCCGGGCCGATGGTGCGCTCTCATGCGGCGATCGCCCATCCTCGGTCGGAGGTGGAGCGAAGCTTGAGCACGCCGAGACGAGCTAGGTTGGCGGCGGCGGCGAGCAGGTTGAAGTCTGCGTCGACTTTGGCTGTGCCTCGGACCCGGGCTCGTCGCCCGCCGTGTTTGCGGTGCATGAGATGGCCGAGTTTGCGTTCGACCTTGGGGCGGTTGGCTCGATAGTTGGCGGCCCATTCGGGATCGGATTGGCGTTGCCGGGCTTGAGCCAGCACTCGTTCGTAGGAGCCGATGTTTATCGTGCGTCCTTTTTTGGATTTGGTGCACTGGCCGGAAAGAGGGCAATTGGCGCAATGGTCGCTGAAATAAGCCATCCCGCTGCCACCGACACTGGGGCGGATCGGCACCGTCACCCCGGCCGGGCAAGTCACGCTGGCCTGGTCGAGGTTAATGTCAAAGCGGTCCTTGGGGAAGCAGCCGCCGGGCGCGACGGGCGGCTGGGTCTTGCACATCGGCTCGATATCGGCGTCTTCGAGGAGAGACAAGAACTCGCCGGTGCCATAAGCGGCATCGCCGTACACAGCGGGCAATTCGTCATCGGCCGGCTTGCGACGGGCGGGTTCAGCATGGCCGTGTTGACTTTTCTTGTCGCCGCGGTCAGAGCCGTCCCGGCCAGTCAGGAGATCGTCGATCAAGTCCTCCGCGACGCGGCCGTCGGCCACGTTGCCGGCGGTCACGATGGTGTCGGTGATGATCTCACTGTCGGGGTCCACCGCGGCATGGCCCTTGAAGCCGTCAAAACCACGCGACGAGGTCTTGTGCCCGTGGCGGGAATCAGGGTCCACCGTTGAAATGACCCGGTCCTTGGCCACTTTGCGGGCGATGCGGAAGATGCCGTCGTCGCCCTCCTCGAGATCCTGGCCGATCACCTCGGCCAACAGCCGGGCCGCCTGGGCCAGCTCGCCGCGGAGCTCACGGCCGTCCAAGACCGCCAAGCACGCCAACGCGTCTTTGGCTCGCGAATCGATCAGTGCCTCCCGGGCCCCGTTGTCATCCCAGTCGATCTGCGGTTTGGCGGTGCTGGCATAGTCATCCCCGCTGGCCAGTTGCGCCCGAAGTTCGCCCTCCAACGGCTCCCTGGCAACTCTCAATAATCCCCGCATGGCCGAAAGGACCAGCGTGATGGTGTCCATGGTCGCCACCGCGTCGTACAACGGGGTCGAGTCCAACACCCGCTTAGCCCCGACCAAACCGGCCGCCCCCGCCGCCTCCACGGTCACGTTGAAAATCCGCCGCTTATCGTCGGAGGCGTCAAGTCGGGCCCGCATGTCCACCAGCACCGTGTGCGCGAACCCTGGGAAGTCGAAATCCAGGCCCCCGCAGGCGTACTTCCAGCGGGCGTCGAAACAGAACGCCTCGGTGGCCTCACGGTCCGACAAGCCGAACAGCCGTTGCAGGACCATCACCACCGCCACGATCATCGGAGGCACGCTGCGCCGGCCCGTACCGGCGAAAAGGTCAGCGAACATCTCGTCGGGGAAAAGCCGATGGCACTCCCGGTGCAACACCGCCCAGATCGAGCCCTCACCCACCCGGCCATCGCAGAAAGCCGCCGTCCCCTTCAACAGATCCGCCTGTGCCGGCGAAACCCCCACCGTCACCGACCCCTCCCGAACCAGAATCCCATAAATGTGATTCTCGCCCATCCATAGTTAGATCACCAGCATCTACGCCCCCGAAAGACACCAGCCACCTAGGACACCTTGGACTGCTGCCTCGGTATCCCCATATTGCCAGATCCGTACCCCTGCGGCCAGCCCCAGCCAGCGTGCTGGACGGCTCAACCGAGCTAAACCTACAGGGTGGTCGATGTATCGCGATCCCGAGCGGGTAGGCCCGCGCTCTCAGGCACGGCTTAGGCTCGTAGGCCGAAGGGCCCCACTGTCATGCGCCCGATCGCGGCAGTGGCAAGGGGTTCAGCTTCAGCAGCTCCAGGATCGGCCCCCAGTCCCGTACTCGCTCGCATTCAGGACAGATAGTCGAATCGCATATCTCTCGCTCGTGGTCCGTCATGTTAGAGCCCGATCCGAGGTCCAGCTCTCTACCGCTGCCCGGTTCGTTGTGATCGGAGTCCCAGTGGACCCTCTTGAGGGGACGTGGCAGATTCCTCTCGGCCGTCACGAGCCGCTGTCCGGGGCGGCAGAGACGGAACTCGCTCTCGTCAGGATCGAAGACGTACCCGCACGGGCACTCGGTTAGCTGGTCCTCTTCCTGGTCGAGCTCATTATGTGGCTGGCTCCGGCCCAGATTGAGGACGTATGTGCCCAAGTGTCTATCGAGACCAGCTCCGTCGCGCCCATAGGTGAAGCGGGGCTTGGTGCTCGTCCGCAGCAACCATTCCTCTGCCCGATCACTGACCTGAGCAGTGGTGTCTGATGCCAGCGTGCCCGACATAATGCTCACCTTTCCTCAGGGGCGTTTCGTAGTGCACGCCCTACAAAGAAGGATCGCTCAGCCGGGCAGGCGATTCCCTGGGGGAAGTCCCTAGTTGTCCTCCTTAGGGAAGGGAAGTCCCCTAGTTACCGCCACTAGGTGACCGGTGTCAAATGACAGCGCTGTAAGCACAGATGAGCATCCAGTTTCTTCGGTTGGCGTCACCGAGGCTGCAGCTCCCTCGGCACCAAACACCCTCCTTTGAGGGGGGTGTGCGGTAGTTGAGGGGTGGAACTCGAGCGATTTGGGTGCGGTGGCGGCGGTTTCTCGCTGTCAGGCGATACCGGGAGCCCCCCAACTATTGGCTGTAGAACGGAGCCCGAGCGCGGCCAGGCGGGCCAGGTTCTGAGCCGCGGCCAACAAGTTGAAATCAGCGCTGATTTTGCGCTTGCCTCGCACTCGGGCCTCCTGCCCCCGTGGCGCCGCCTGACCAGGTGGGCGAGTTTTCGCTCGACTTTGGGCCGGGTGGCGCGGTAGTCGGCGGCAAAGGCGGGGTCGGCGCAGCGCTCCCGTTGGGCCTGGATGAGCTCTTCGTGGGCAGAAATGGTAATGGTCCGCCCGTCTTTGGCCGTAGTGCAAGCTTCCCGCAGCGGGCAGGCGGCGCAGGCGTGCCCGAAATGAGCCGCTCCCGCCCCGCTTGGCCAAAAAGATATGGCGACGGTGTTGCCAGCCGGGCACGTGACCGTGCCTGGGTCTAAGTCGACAACGAAGCGGTCCTTGGCGAAAAGCCCTCCCGGGGCCGATGGAGGAGCCGTCTTCACCCGGGCATCGATGCCATTTTGGTCGAAATAAGCCAACAGCCCGCCCGCCCCATAAGCGGCGTCGCCGTAAACGGCGAGGACAGTTCTATTTACGTGGGCTTCTGGTTGCTTGGCCTTGCGGGCGGCCAGCTTGGCTGCCCGCCGGACGGCCCGAGCGCCGGCCCGGGCAGCATGGGCCGCTGGTTTATTGGCTTTTTTATTGGCTCTTTTGCTCCTGGCGCCACCGTTAGAGCGTTTGCCAGCCGGCGGTGGCTGGCCCTCACTGCCATGGGGAGGGCGCTGGGCTGCCTCCCCGACGAGGTCTTCTACGAGGCCGGGGGCGGCGGCCGCGTCGCCCCCGTTGCCGGCAGTGACCCCGGTGGCGGTGATTATCTCGCTGTCGGGGTCGATCGCGATATGGCCTTTGTAACCGTCAAAGCCTCGGGCGGAGGTCTTGTGGCCGTGGCGGGCCTCAGGGTCGACGGTGGAGATGACGCGGTCGTTGGCCACTTTGCGGGCGATGTGGAAACTGCCGTCGTCGGTAGCTTCGAGGTCCTGGCCGAGCACGCAGGCCAAAAGTCCCGCCGCTGCTGCGACCTCGGGGCTGAGCGGGCGGCCTTCCAAGACGGCCAGGCAGGCGTAGGCGTCCCGGGCCCGGCTGGAGATGAGCTCGTCCCGGGCGGGCTGGTCGTCCCAGTCGATCTGGGGCTTGGCCGAGCTGGCGTAGTCGTCGCCGCTTTTGATAACGGCCCGTAGCTCGGCCTCGAGCCCGGCGTCGGCCGCTTTTAGCAAGCCCCGCACGGCCGAGCGCACCAGGGTGATGGTGTCCATGGTGGCGACGGCGTCGTACAGGGGCGTGGAGTCGAGCACCCGCCGCTCCCCGACGAGCCCGGCGGCTTTGGCCGCCTCCACGGTCACCTCGAAGATACGGCGAGGCTTTTTTGAGTTTTCCAACCGGCCCGCATGTCGACCAGCACCGTGTGGGCAAAGCTCCCCCAGCCGCCCGTGCCGTAGCCGCCCACGCCCGCCGCGTAACGCCAGCGGGCGTCAAAGGCATAGTGCTCGACCGCTTCCCGGTCAGATAAGCCTGCCAGGCGCTGGAGGACCATGACGACCGCCACCACCGAAGGGGGCACAGAACGCCGTCCTTTGTCCGAGAACAGGTCGGCGAAGAACTCGTCTGGGAAGAGCTTGTCGCGCTCGCGGTGCAGCACCGAGTAAATGGAGCTCTCGGCCGAGGCGTCGTCGCAGAAGCGGTCCAAGTCGTCCAGCAGGTTGCCTTGGCGTTCAGCGAGGCCGAGGCTCATAGCTCACCGGGGATGGGGAAGTACACGTCTGTAATTCTCGCGCACCGCCGAGCAGGGCCGCGGGCTTCAAACCCTCTCGGCTACTTCCCCCCATTGCGCTCACCCCCAGGGGTGAGCGCGCCAAAAATGGTTCCCTTGTCGTGGTCCCAGCCAAATTCTCAGGCGGTTACTGGCGAACCCGAGCTCGCTGGCTCAAAGATGCGACCGGCCCGGAGTGGGACCCGAGAAAGACACCAATCACCTAGTGTCCTGTCGGGTTGAAGCACAAAGAAAGTAATCGAAGGGGGAATTAATCCTTGCCGGGGCGCGTTCTGCCAGGTAGAACCGGACAGAAGGAGCTCTGCATGGCACGCTTTGGCCGCCCCACAACACGGGTAACCCTCACCGACAACGAGCGCGAAACACTGCAGCGCTGGGCGCGGCGCCCCAGCTCTGCCCAGGCGCTTGGCGCTGCGTTCGCGGATCGTGCTGGCCTCGGCCGAAGGGCGTACTGATACCGAGGTCGCTGCTGAGCTGAAGGTGCACCCGGTCACGGTGTCCAAGTGGCGGCACCGCTTTGCTGCAGATCGCCTGGAGGGGCTCAGCGACGCCCCTCGGCCGGGCGCGGCCCGCACTGTCGGCGATGACGTGATCGAGGCGGTCCTGGTCGACACATTGGAGTCCGCCCCGCCCGACGCCACCCACTGGTCCACCCGGGGCCTGGCCAAAAAGCACGGTATCAGCCACGACACGGTGGCCGAGATCTGGAAGGCGTTCGGGCTCAAACCGTGGCGGGAGGACAGTTTCAAGGTCTCCCCTGACCCTGACTTGGTCGAGAAGGTCCGCGACCTGGTCGGGCTGTACATGAGCCCCCCGGTGGCGGCGGCGGTGTTCGCGGTGGACGAAAAGCCCCAGATCCAGGCGTTGAACCGCACTGCTCCCACCCTGCCCTTGCTCCCCACCACCCCGGCCCGGGCCACCCACGACTACCAACGCAACGGGACCCGCGACCTTTTTGCCGCCTTAGACATGGCCACCGGGACCGTGCTCACCGACATCAGGGCCAGGCACACCAGCGAGGACTTTGTTGCCTTTTTAGGCCTTATCGACCGCAACGTACCCAGGGGCCTCGACGTTCACATCATTTTGGACAACCTTTCGGCCCATAAGGCCCCCAAAGTGAAGAACTGGCTCTTGCGCCACCGTCGCTTCCACCTACATTTCACACCGACCTACGGCTCGTGGATGAACATGGTCGAACGGTGGTTTTCCGCTCTGACCACCAAAAAACTCCAGCGTTCAGCTCATCGCAGCGTGAAAGAACTGTCCGCTGATATCAAAGCTTGGGTAGATGTCTGGAACCAAGACCCCAAGCCGTTCGTCTGGCACAAGACGGCCGAGCAAATCCTCGAAAGGCTCGCTGGTTACTGCGCGGCAATCAACCAAGGAAGCTAAGTGCTTCAATCCGACAGGACACTAGGTGAGCGAGCATAAAGTTTGCCTTCCGGCCGGGGGATCCACCACCTGAGCTGAGTCAGCGGATCTACTGGTCACATGCTCGGACGGGTTGACCCCCAAGGCTCACTGTTAGAAACTCGCCATATGAAGCGGCACTTGGTGACTAAGGGCTCGTTCTACGAGCGCTTGGCTGACCATGGCCACGAACTGGTCTCTGACGAGGACTTCGCCCAGCTGTACGCCGAGGGCAGAGGCCGCCCTTCGGTCCCGCCGTCGGTGATGGTGCGGGCCATGCTGTGCGCCACCCATGACCGGACCTCGGACGCCGAGACCTCCCGGCGGACAAGGGTGGACTCGGACTGGAAAGCGGCCATGGGGGTAGACGACTGGTTCGAGGGCATCGGTGCGACGACGTTCAGCCTGATGCGGGCCCGGATGGTGGCCCATGACGCCGATAGCGCCCTGTTCCAAAAAACGTTGGAACGGGCGGTGGGAACAGGCATCTTCAAACAGCCCTTGACCGCGGTCATCGACTCGTCGCCGGTGCACGGGGCGGGGGCGGTGGCCAGCACCTACGAGCTGGTGCGCAAGATGATGGGACGGCTGGCCCGGGCCATGGGCGCCCACCTGGACGTGGCCCTGGCGGCCAAGGTGGCCGCCCTGGCGGCGGCCAAGCCGGACATCGACTGGCAGGACCCGGCGGCCCGCAAAGAACACCTGGGCGAACTGGTCGAACTGGCGGCCACGTTGTTGGGCAGCGCGGCAGCCGATAAAGAGCTCTGGCCCGAGCCGAAGTGGCCGAGGCGGCCGGGCTGCTGTCCCAGGTGGTGCTCCAAGACGTGGAGGACGGCGACGATGGCCTAGTTGTCCGCCAAGGGGTGGCCCCCGACCGGGTGGTGTCGCACTCTGACCCCGAGATGCGCCACGGGCGGAAGTCAGCATCCAGGCGTTTTGACGGCCACAAGCTCGACGTCATCGTCGACGAGGCCTCCGAGATGGTGCTCGGCGTCGAGGTGCGGGCGGGCAACGCCGGCGACGGGGAGGGAGCAGCCCCACTTTTGTCCAAGGTCACCGGGACCGAGGGCATCGAAGTCGCCACTTTGCTGGCCGACATGGCCTATTCCGACGGGGATGTGCGAGAAGCAGTCGAGGCCGAGGGCACCGAGCTGGTGGCCAAAGTCCCCCCGTCACCAACTCGGGGCGGTTCCCCAAGACCGAGTTCAACATTGACCTGGGGGCGGGCACGGTCACCTGCCCGGCGGGCCAGGCTACCTCTGACGCCCGGCGGGCCAAGGACCACAAGGGCCGGCCCGGCCACCATGTTCTATTTCGACGCCCGCACCTGTGAAATTTGCCCTCTGCGAGAGCGCTGCACCGCCGGTAAAGGCGGGCGTACCATCATGGTCGGCCGGCACCACGGCCGCACCGAGGCCGCCCGGGCCGCCCAGGCCAAGCCGGCCACGAAGGCATTGTTGCGCCGGCGGGCGAAAGTGGAACGCAAGATCGACCACCTCCAGGACCTTGGTATGCGCAAAGCCCGTTACCGGGGACGACGTAAAACCCGCCTGCAGGCTTACCTTGCTGCCACCGTCGCTAACTTCAAGCGCTTGGCTGTGCTCGGCGTGCTCCAAGGGCCTCCCTCGCCGCCGCGTAAGCACCCTGAAGGCCGCCCGGCCCACCAGAGGCCCGGGGAACAGCCATCAAGCCCCTTCAGCCACTCACTCACGCGCTCGAGCGGCACAATCACGGCGACCGGGACGGGGCAAGAGGGGCGCCCACAATGCGCAGGACCGCACCTCAAATCAGGCCTTTGCTGCTCACTCACCTAGAGCTGCCGGTAACACCCCTCGTCGCGGGCGACAGCCTCGATCGCCAAGGTCAGGCTCTCGATCCCGTACGCGCCCCCCGTCGGCATGATGTTCACCGTGGCGCCGCCTTCGGTGCCGGGTCGCTCGGCCGACGCGTTCAGTTCCACAACGCCGAGGTTGCGTAGCTCATCACCCAACGCAACCGCCGTCGCGCGGTACAGGAGAGGATCCGAGCAGGCGAAGGTGGTACCTGCAGCCTCAAGCTCGATTAGCACCGGCGTGACCGCCGGGCGAACGCGCTCCAAGCGGACCCCGGTGTGCGCCACGGTGACGAGCCACAGTCGCTTGAGCCGAGGCTCCTTCCAGTACCTGTGCTTCCTTGCCCTGGGGCTCCAAAAGTTCTCGCGACGCTTGTCGGTGATGCTGGTCACCTCGAGCAGCCCAATCTCTGCCCCGTCATTGCCGATCAAGATGTAGTCGGCCAGTTGCGTCTTCCCCCCGCCAGCGTCGAGCCGGCGACTGACGCACCCCCTAACGGCGCTGACGATTTCCGACGCGGCATTCTCCTCCGGTCCCTCTGGCTTCGTCACGGCCTCACCTGCCAGGACCTGAGCGTACCCACGGCTCCGTACAGCGCTGTGGCCAATATGCGACCGCACACAGGCGCTCCGCTAGGCGTTGGGTTTCAGGGGCCAAGCAGCCCGAGAGGGACCACCAGGACTCCGTCCTTTCTCCGGTACGCGTACTCAGTGCCAGTGAGCACAACGAGCGCCGCGGGTGGTAAAACGACCCTTGTTTGCGCCAGCCGAAGGAGCGCCGCTGCAGCCTCATCTCTGAGATCGCCGCCGAGCTTGACTTCGAACCCGGCCCATGCGCCGTCCCGCCGCTCGACGACGACGTCCACCTCGAGCTCTCCCCCGCTCCCGGTAGTGGAACACCGAAGCGTCGTTCACCTACGCGTAGACGCGGACATCCCGGGTCGCAAGCGACTCGAACAGGTAGCCGAGGGTGTTGAGGTCACCAAGCAGGCGCTCAGGTGCACAATCCATGAGTGCTGCCGCGAGGGAGGCGTCCGCGAGATGCCGTTTGGGCATCGACATGAGGCGGGCGCGCGAACGGAGGGTGACGTTCCAGGCCTCCACCTCGTCCACGACCATGAGCCGGCGTAAGGCTTCGAGATAAGGCTCTGCGGCCCACCGCGAGGGCGCATCGACGTCAGCCTGTTCTTGGCGTGCTCGCTCGATGATCTTCGACAGCGGGACGGGGCGCGGACCAATTGAGCGTAAGCACGCAGGAACCGCCGGACCATCTCGGGGTCACGCCGAACCCCCGACGCCATCTAGAGGTCGTGTTCCACTATGCCATCGAGCCAGCCGCGGACGAACACGGAGGCGTCTTTCTCCGAGCGGTCCAATAGCCCGGGCCAGCCTCCAACCACGACCCGTTCGCGTTCGGGACCTACGGAGCCGGCGCGGCAGCGCCGGGGAGCCTCTCCGTCGTGGGCCAACCATTCACTGGGCCGGTGCTCGACCTATAAGCGCTTGGTAAAAATTTCACTGCCAAGGACAGTCAGGCTGGCGCGACTCCTCTCGTTCCTCGCACCGGCCAGTCTCACGAGCGATGTTCTCCGGTACTACGTTCTGTGGTTGTGAGCGTCACCTACCTACCGGCCGCAATGTGGGTAACACCGCGGACGGGTCCCGCCGGCGACACCGAGATCGGCAAGGCCAAGAATCGCCTGCACAGAGTGTTCAAGATGAGGGTTTCGCGCACTTTCTGGTTTGGTCCGCTAAAGCCCTGACGAGTGGGGAATGGGGAATTCTGATCGGGGCCTCTTCTATGCCTCCACCCGTCACCAGGGCTTCGCCGTGGGTCGAGCACTGAGCGCCAATCGCCGCCAAGGACCAACTTGTCCTTGACGGCGACTCACTCATGTTCTGGCGGTGATCGGGGTGTGCGCGTTTGGCTGTTGGGTGAGCCCGTTCCAGGACGGATGCCCTCACGGGCACATACCTTCGCCCGTGGTCCCTACACTGGCCGAGGGTGCCGAGGACCTACCCCCCCGCCGGACGGCGGGGGGTTTTACGTGCTAGGTTAGAATGTGGCAGGCAAATTTAAGTATTGCGCACCCACCCCCGTGTCTGGGTCGCAGTACAGCAGCATTTGACCGTCCGCGTACTCGTGCCCGGCGTCGCTCGTCGCATACGTGTAACCCCACCCTGAGACCCAGGTGGCGTACTCGCTCGCGCTCTGGTTATAACCGAGCAGCTGGGTGGGATTGGCCATGAACACCGCGCCGAGGTCCATCTCGTCGGTGGGAGCGTCGATAATAGTGTCGTATACCTCTGTGTCTGAGGTGACATTCACGCCCGGGTCGCTGATGTTGTCATAGTCAAAGATAAACCAATCCTCGTCGTCCAGCCATTCGCTCTGGTTGAGCCGCAGGTTGTACCCGGGCAGGCAGCCGTAGGTGGTGGTGTCGTGACTGGTGGCCCCGAAGGACATGGACACCTCGTCGGTGGCGTAGTCGTAGCTGGCCAGTCCGATGTTCCAGGCGTCGCACCCGCCGCTGGTCTGGCCGGTGGTGCGGACGTAGACAAGATCCCCGTCGCCTTGCGGGGCACAGGTCGAGTTTCCTACCCCCAGCCATCCGCCTCCGCCGTCACTCGCGGGTTGCAGCGCGAAGGCCCCCAGCTGTATTTCGAAGGTGGAGGTCCACTGCTCGTTCTGTGCTCCGGGGACGCAGGTCCATTGGTCCACGGTGGCGCCGTCGCCATACTCGTTGGGGTTGCTGCCGTTGACGTCTAGGCACAGGCCCGACTGACGGTTGATGAGCTCGCCATAGCCGGTGAAGAGGCTGTCGCCGGTGTTAGAGGCCTGTGGCACGAATTCCCACAGCTCGTTGGCCTGGGTGATCGAACCGTACGAGTTGCCGTTCTGGGTGGCCATCGGGTCCTGACCGGTGGCCTGGTTGACCTCATCCCACACGTCGGTCACTGCGCCGTTGTTCATTTCGTTACCGTGGTCCTCCAATAACTTGTTACCCGGCTCGGCGAGATTTTGGATCGTGTAAATGGCCGCCCCTCCTGGTTGGCCCCACTGCGAGGTGGTGTTGGTGACAGTGGCGCTGGCCATGCTGGGCGTGCCCACCACCACGGCGGCCGAGCCGAGCAGGCCAATCGCGGCCAGCGTCCCCGCCGTGATAGTGGTCCGGTGGCGCGGCGTGCCGGACAGGAATCGTTTGATGGACATTTCGTTCTCCTTTTGAAAGGTTAGGGGCGTTGCGGTCGCCCAATGAGAGTGTGCGCCTACCGCGACGACATGTCCCTAGGGATCCCTTAGGGTTCGCCCCTAGTTAGTGACCTTTCAGCGGAGGAATCGCATGGTATCAGCCAGCAAAAAGGAGAGCGCGACTCGCTACCTCGCGGCGTTCCTGGCACCGAAAGGCGAGAGGAAGGAACGCGAGTGAACCTCAACCAGCGCTTCGGCGCCCTAGACGACAACCTGAAGATCGACGCCGAGCAACTCAAGCGAGCGCGCGACCTGCACCGCCAAATAGGCGATTACCTTATCGAGGCCGGCATCGCCACGGGCTCGAGGCTTCAGGGAAGCTTGGCTAGATCAACTATGGAACCGCCGCTTCATGACATCGACAAGGTGATCGAAATCAACCCGAGCCTCGCCGACGAACTTGCGGGGCCGGATGGCCCGGAGCGAGCCATGGCGATCATCCAAAGAACGCTGACAGGCCATCTGCCCGGTGCCTTCTTCGAAGTCAAGAAGCACGCTTTGGCAATAACTGTACCGGGGGAAACGTTCGGTTTCGACTGCGTCCCCGCCTTCGCCACTGGAGGCGACGACAAGTGGATCTTGATCGCCGATACAAAGGAGCGACTGTGGAAGCCCTCGAACACATATGAGCTCATAGACAGCATCGCTAGCCGTAACCAGCTCTGCCTGGGCAAGTTCGTTCGCCAGGTGAGAATGGTGAAGCGGGTCGTCTCCCACGCGCAGGTCGAGTTGCCAGGGCTCCACGTTGAGACCTTCTGTTACGAAGCAATTGCCGGTCCTGCCGACCACCCCGAGGCCGTCGCCGCCGCATTGGCCGCTGGAGCCCGACTGCTCGCGTCTCATTATTGCGAGCCAACGGGTGTGGACCGAATCTCTGATCGTTTGGACGCCTGGACGAAGTCCTCGGCGTGCCAGGCATTGAGCCACCTGGCCACCCGAGCGGCCGACGCCCTCAACAAGGTTGACCAACATGACGAGGAAACCGCGTCAGAGATCTGGGCCAGCTTGTTCGGCAACGATTGCTTCCCTCGGCCGAGCGCTGATGAGAAGTCGTTCCTGGCCCGCTTATGGACTGGCACTGCGGTTGCCTCCGCTCCCGCAGTCTCGCGGCCCATGCGAACTACGCGTGCCTGGCGACCCTGATGGAGGACGCCGCGCCCCGGGGCAGTTTTCAGTACTTTTGGCGCGAGCCAATTGCTTGCGCTGACTGGCTCAGTCGCGTCCTATTCCGAAACGGCATAGCAGTCGCTCTCGCGTACCGCGATCCCGCGTGCGTCATTTTGGACGTAAGGTTCGCACCTCCGCCTCCTGAACACCTAAACGGCTACCCGGAAGAGCGTGTCCGCGTGAACATTTTGGCCCACGGTCAGGTGGGTGCCGTGCCGGTCGCTGCTGAGAGACGACTTTGGTGCCACCGGTACCCATACATAACGCCCAACGACGCAGCCCAACGACCTCAAGAGGACTTTAATTGGGTGCGGATCACTGGGCCTCTCTGCCTCGATTACCCCAGCGACCCGTCGCACCTTCGCTGGCAGTGGGCGGACGGGCTGGACATGTACCTGCGCATCGTCCAGCGTCATTTGTGGTCCGAGGAATACTGGCGTCGATACGGCCATTGGCCCGTAGAGGACGTACCCCACGGCGAAAGGGCTGATGGCCAACGACACCCAATTCTTACGCCAGAGCTGCGATGCGCTTAATTGTTATACTTGCCGCTGCGGCGAGGCCGGCTGTGGCAAGTTCTCCCAGTAGCTCCTTGTTTCACACCGTCTTGACCCTTGTTTTGCTGCCAGTGCTGGTCGCCGGGCTCACCGCCATCGTCACTTTGCTGGTCACTAGGGCCAGCGAAGCGACAGCCCGCCGCCGTGATCATTACGCCCAGGCTGTGAAGACCCTAGTTGCATGGAGCGAGTTGCCATACCGTGTGCGGCGCCGGACCGATGACGACCCGGCCACGCTCTCTGCTTTGGCCAACCTCGGCCATGACCTACAAGAACAGATCGCGTGCCACGAAGCATGGATCGCTGCCGACCATCCGCGTCTGGCCCGCAGTTATGCCACAGCGAGAGCGACAGTTTCAGAGGCTGTGGCACCTGCGATCAGCGAGGCTTGGAACAGTCCGCCTGTCACCACTGCTGCCCAGATGAATCTCGGGAACTGGGGTCCTGGACCGGTTTGCCGTGCCGCAGTGACGCAGCTTCAGGCAGAAATCGGCTCAGGCTTTGGGATACGCCGTTTGCGCCGCCAGGGCCCGGTAGTCACTCCCAGGAGCACAGGACTATCAGCGGTACCCCTGACGACAAAACCCCTTGCGACGTAACGGTCGACATGGCATAGGCGACGCGTCCCAACTACGTCTGCGGCGTGGATCATATACTGCTTTCGCTTGATGGGGTCGGAGATCGGGCGCTTGAGCTTTGCCGGCCTTCTGGATCTTGTTTTGCCGCAGCAGAAAATGAAAACAACGCCGCCGACCGTGTACCAGACTCAACTAAGACGTAACCGGGAGTGGACGTCGAAATCCGAAATCATCTAGCCGAACAGTACGTGACCCTGACTTACTTCGTGGGCGCTGATCCCGGGCCTCCACCGGGGGGTAGGTGCGCAGTCCGGCACCGCAGCGTCGGCGCCATCGCGCCCGAGTCGGCAGCGTTCTGCACTATCTAATTCTTTCGCAGAAAGCGCATAATGCGCGCCCACAGCGACTTTTAGCGCCGAAGCTCCGGTTCAGTTCGTCGGTTGAGGTGTATGGGGGTAATGAAGCTAAAAACGTTGAGCAAGAGGGCAACTAATTGGCGTGCAGTGCTGGGGAGCGTGAGCGCGTAAGGTTTGAGAGCGTCGGGTCGGAGCGCCACCGCTGAACAGCTCAAGCAACTCGGTCCCGTCCATATCGGGACACCTTTGGGATTGGGGCGTTGCCGGCCGGATCAGTTCAGGGTCGTCGTTGAGAGAGCTATTGCACGGCGGTGCTCACATCATGGCACCTGAGGAGACCTGCCCGCCGGGGATGCAAGGGCACGTCGAGGTTGGGGCAGGAGTGGCTCGGGGCCGAGCCACTCGTCCCACGCCTGTGGGACTAAGACGAGGGGCACCTGGTGGCACCAAAGTCAGAGCGCCTAACGTCGGCTATTAAACGGGTCCTTTGGACATGCTCTGCCGACCATCGCCTGCCGGCGGTCGGCGGCCGCTGTTGGGGCTCAGGCTCGGTACCGCATTACGACAGATGACGAGGCCTTGAGGCCAGTGCGAAACAGGTCGTGGCGTTCGGGCAGGATGTGGCGTCCAAGCTCTCAACCCCGTTCGGCCCTCCCGAAAGGGGGGTACTCCGCCAGTTCACCGGCGGCAGGATGGCCCCGAGCCCGGTGCACTGGGACCCTTTTTGGTGGGTGAACAGCACTTTTATGGTTTTTGAACCTGCATTGGACCCGTGTCGGAGGGGGATTACACCGTTGCGGACACGAATCCAACTGCGATTTTCCCGCTGTGGGTCCCCAACACTTGTTGCGGGAACCCCTTTGACGACAGTCTGCCAACGGCTGGCTGCTACACGATCTGGTACAAGCAAAGCGGTTTCATATATGCGGGGATGGCGGGGAGGAGACTGACAAGCGAGCAGATCGTTACGTCGCGCGACAACCCACAGGTCAGGATCACCGGCCTCAAGCGATCGCCTCAACGCCCATCGACAAGGTCGCGGCCCAGTGACCAGTTCGGCGTATACGTTTTCGACCGCTTCGTGCTCGGACAGCTGTCGACCGAGGCCATCGCATCGGTCCTGGCCGGCGAACGGCGGTCCGAACAAAGTGATCAATCTGATCGTGACCGGCGCCTACGTCGCAGGCCGATTGATCGCGGTTCCCCACGCTGACAGGGCACGGTCATGACCGGATGCCTCCTGGACCGGTCGTATAGCAACCTAGCTAATTCAAGCACCGTGCTATACTTGTCTCAAATGCTTGACAATGTAGTTCGTGACCTTGAAGGGCTGGGCGCCCAGGTGACTGTGGCCGAGGAACCGGCCCAGCCCTGGTTGGACGCTATTTTCGACCTCCGCATTGACGACCATACCGCTCGGTTCGCAGTAGAGCAGAAACGCCGCTGCCCCTACCCGGGTGAACTCAGCCAGCTGCTCGACCGGGCCGTCCTCACCCGGGGGGCACTGCCCATGCTGGTCGCTCCGGGCGTGACCGCCAGCGTGGCCGAACGACTCGTCGGTGCCGGCTGGTCATGGGCTGACGGCGAGGGGAGCTTTGACCTGCGCGCCCCCGGCTTGCGCCTTCGGCAACAGGCCGTACAGCGACGCACTGACCATCCCGCCCCCACGACCCTGCCCCGGGGGCCGGGCAGCTGGGGTGTCATCCGCTCCCTTATCGCCGCCCCAGGACTGGCGGTCGAGGCTGCGACCTTGAGGAGCCCGCGTCACATTACGGCCGGACGCACGTACCAGGTACTGGAGAAGCTCACCACTCTTGGGCTCGTCGAGCCTGCCAAGCGGGGGTTCTGGCGGCCCAACAAGGAGAGCCTTCTGGACCGCTACTTAGCGGAGTACCCCGGCCCCGGCGGCTCAGTCAGCTACCTCTACAGCCTGGACGAGCCGCTTGAGCTGGCCCGTCGGGCCTCTGACTCTGCGAGCGTGGTCGTCATCTCGGGCGACGTCGGCGCCGACCTCTTGGTCCCCTGGCGCCGGCCTGACCACTTGGTGGCCTATAGCGGCCCGGGTGCTTTCTTAGACAAGCGCCTCGGCGCCACCCCGGCCCACGGCCGCCATGACGCCAACATCACCTGGCGGGTACCGGAGGACACCAGCATCTTCTACCTGGCCGGCCCGGTCACCATAGAAGGCGACGAAGTGATGGTCGCCGACCCAGTGCATCTCATGTGGGAGCTGAGCGCTCTGGGGGGCGACGACCGGCTCGAAGCCGCCGAGAAGCTACGCACGTGGCTATTGTCCCGCTGAACCACCTTGTGCTCGGGGCAGCTTCCGTCGCTGACGACCTCGGGTTTGTCGCCCTGGCTGATGTGGCGACCGCCTGCGAGGGCACCGAGGCCCTGATCATCGGCGGTCACATGGTCCAGCTGCATGTCTACCGCTGGGGCCTTGGAGCCGAACTGTACCGCCAGACTCAGGACGCCGACTTGGGCATGAGCCGCCTAGCCGCCCAAGACCCCGGCGTCACCGACCGCCTGAAGGAACTCGGCTACGAGCGCATGGCTGGGAACATCTTCGAGCGGGACGTTCATGACATCCCTGTTGCTGCCCGTGACGGCCGGTCCCACCGGGCCGTAGTCGAGGTGCTGGTGCCCGCGTACACGAGCCGCGCCCGCCAAAACCTGCGGCTCGGTGACCACCTCACGACAACGGAGGTCCCCGGCCTCGCAGAAGCCCTCAAACGCCCTGCAGTCACCTGCCAGCTCCGCCTGGCTCGCCTCAACGACCAGGTTCTGGAGACCACCATCTCCCTGCCCGATGAGGTCTCGGCCCTCGTGCTGAAGGTCCTTGTGCGAGGCCAACGGCTCGAAGACCGCGACGCGGTCGACATCTGGCGCTGCACCGAGGTGCTCATCGCCGCGGGCCTTGACCTTTCGTGCCTGAGCGGCAAGACGGGCGACTCAGTGCGGGGCTACCTGCAAAGCTCAGCTGACGATTCCGGCGAATCCGTACACTCAGTCCGGCGTTTCCGTACACCCAAAGGGGTGGCTGCGTAGTGCCGGCCTGCGGTGGTCGGTCTAGCCCTCTGAGCTCACCTCCTGCTGGTCGATCGGTCGTACGTTGCAGGACACTACCGGGGTTCCTGGGGCGCTTTGGAGCCGGCGCGTCCTGAGCTGGTCTTGCGCATCGAGTCGCCTTGGAGCTCGACCCGCTGAAGGTTCTCGAGCAGGCGGTCGAGGACCGCGTCGGCCAGGGTGGGATCACCGATGGCGTCGTGCCACATGGCGACGGGCAACTGGCTGGTGAGCACGGTGGACCGTAACCCGGAACGGTCTTCGACCACCTCCAAGATGTCGGCCGCCTGGTCAGGGGTGAGCGGTCTCAACAAGAAATCATCGATGACCAGGACGTCGGTGCGGGCCCAGGTGGCGAGCAGGCGCGGGAAGCGCCCGTCGGCCCGGGCGATGGCGAGCTCGTCCAGCATCCGGGGGGCACGCAGGTAGAGGGCGGTGTGCCCATGGCGGACGGCCGAATTGGCCAGTGCACAGGCGAGAAATGTCTTTCCCGCCCCGGTCGGGCCGACAATGGCCAAATTGTGGTGGGCCTTCACCCAGCCCGAGGCGGCCAGGCCGAGGACCACCGAGCGTTCCAGCCCCCGTTGGCGGTGAAAATCGATGTCTTCGACGACGGCACCGGTGCGCAATTTGGCCGATTTCAAATACCTCCCCACGCGTCGGTCCTCGCGGTCGGTGAGCTCTTTGTCGACGAGCAGGCCGAGGCGCTCCTCGAAGCTCAACCCCTGGTAGGCGGCCTGGTCCCGTTGTTCGGCCAGGCCGGCCGCCATGGCCGGCAATTTCAGGGCGTAAAGCCCGTCGATGGTCTTGTTCTCGAGCAATTTTTGGTGTTCCTTTCTTAGTTGTAATAACCGGGGCCACGGACGTTGTCGTGGGCCGGGTGGGTAAGGGGAAGTGGTAGTTGCACGGGCTGTTTGTCCAGGCCGTGGCGCAGCATGGACTCGACCGAGCGGTAGCTGTAGCTGCGCATGGCCAGCGCCCGGGAACAGGCGGCCTCCAATCGCTCGGTGCCGTAGTGCTCGCCCAGGCGCACGATGCCCAGGCATGTGCGGAAGCCCTGTTCGGGGTGGGGCTTGCTGGCCAGCACCGCTTCGGCCAGGCGGGCCGTGGCCGGCCCTGCTTTGGCCGCCCAGCTGACTATGCGAGCGGGCGTCCAGGCGGCGTGGCGACGGTGCGAGGCGGGCATGTGAGCAGGGTCAGTGGTATACCCGGGCCTATAGCTGCGCACATGAGAGGCCACCCGGGCGGACCTGTAAAAGACCTCCACCGTGGCTGCCGAACAGCGGACCTCGAGGACCTGGCCGACCAGTTTGTAGGGGGCCGAGTAGTAATGGCGGTCGGCCCTTATCTCTACGTGGTAATCCAGGCCCAGTTTGGCTTTTTTCCAGGTGGCGAACTCGTAGCGGGTGGGGGGCAGGGCCCGCAACGCCGGGCGGTCGACAGTCTCGAACACCGACCGGCGTGACCCCGGGAGCCTCTTGAACGGCCGGTTGTTCAGCCAGGCCACCAGCTCGGCTATGGCTGCGTTGGCCTCGGCCAGGCTGGTGAAATGCCGGTCCCGTAGCCGGGCCATGACCCAGCGCTCGGCCAATAACACACCTACTTCAGCCTTCGCCTTGTCGCGAGGTTTATAGGAGCGGGCCGGCATTATCGCCACCCGGTAATGGGCGGCCATCTCTGAGTAGGTGGCGTTCACGTCGGGCTCGTAACGGTGCGGGCGGGTCACCCCTGAGCGCAGGTTGTCGCAGACCACGATGGCTGGGCAACCATTGAACGCCGAGAAGGCATGGACGTGGGCGGTCACCCAGTGCAGCAGTTCCTGGGAAGGGAACAACTCGCAGTAAAGAAAGCCACTGGCACCGAGGGCGGAGACAAACAGCTCCGCCTGCATGGCGAGCTGACCGGTGCGCCGGTCGTAAATAGGCACGGTCTGGCCCGGGAAGTCGACGAACATCTTCTCGCCTGCTTTGTGCTCTTGGCGCATGACGACGTCGAGGTGGAGCTTCCAGGCCCGGTAGAGCTCGTTGAACTGGCTGTAGGCATAGCCGTCGGGGAAGGTCTGTTTGTACTCGTGCCAGAGCAGCATCAAGGTCACGCCCTTGCGCCGCAGCTCCAGGTGCACCTTGGCCCAGTCCGGCACCGGGCGGGCCCGGGACGGGGGCCGGGCTGGGCGAACAACATGGCCTCCAGGGCGTCGTCGTCCATGTCAGCGGGCAGGGGCCAGGTGAGCCCAGCGTCACGGATCCGCCTCACGTGCTCGGCCAGGGTGGTGGGGGGCACCCCCAGGCTGGCTGAGACCTGGCGGAGGCTCAAGCCTTCGGCCAGGGTCAACCGGATTACTTCTCTGATCTTGCGCATGGCAATGTGGGGCCGGGGCACCGGCACCTCCTCGGGAGTCGTGGTGGACTGTCCGAGACAGGGTGCCGGGCCCTCCGATCAGCTCAAGCCAGCGCTACGCCGACCCCCGTCCTCCAGGTGTACGGAAACCCCGGAACCGGTGTACGGAATCGATCGGAACGGGTGTACGGAAACGACCGGAACCGTCACTCTGCGGCTGACCGCAACGGCCAGTTCATCCGGAGCATCGTCCGATACAAGGCCCTGTCGGCCGCCGCTGGGGATGCCCTCCATACCCGCCTGCGGGCCACTGTCGCCCGTCTGACCGGAGCCGGCGGGGCCTAGTCCCGAACATCTCTGACCAAGCCAACGCTCCTATGACACCCGCTGAGCTCCAGCATGCAACCTTCAAACGCACTATTCCGCGCTGGACCTTGGTCTGCATGCTTCGGGAAAGAAACATCCGAACATTGATCAAGGAGGCCAAAAAATAGTCGTCGGCTAGCTGTCGGGCAAAAGTGCTCTCCAGGTATTACCCTTCGCCAAGGCGTCTGCACGCGAGCAACTCACGTGCCCCAAAAGCTACTCGACACGGCGGCTAGCCCGGACCACGTATTCCGTGTCGACTGATTCCTCCACTTCGTACCCGAGATGCCGCAAAAAGCAGATCGCGCGTTCCTTCCCGCGTACAGAGTCTGCCTCCCAGACATAGGCTACCAGGTTGCGGTTGCCTTTAGTACTAGTGTAGTGTGTCACTATTGGCTTGCCGCTTGTAGGAGAGCTACCCGGCCCCGGCGGACCTTGTTCAAGATGTCCTCGGCGCTGGCTGTCCAGACGAAGGGCTTCGGGTCGGCGTTGTGGGCGTCCAGGTAGGCGTAGATAGCAGCTATGAGGTCGGGCACTGAGCGGAAGACGCCACGGCGTATGGCTTTTTGGGTGAGCTCTCGGAACCAGCGTTCCACGAGGTTGAGCCAGGAGCTCGATGTGGGTGCGAAATGAAAGTGAAAACGCGGGTGCTTGGCCAGCCAGGCCTCGACGTTGTCATGCCCCCGGGTGGCGTAGTTGTCGGTTATAACGTGCACGGCCAAGCCCTTGGGCACCTCCCTGTCCACCTTCTTCAAGAAGTGCAGCAGTTCGTTGTTGGTGTGCTTGGGCAGGCACTGGCCGATCACCTTGCCGCTCAGCACGTCGAGGGCGGCGAACAAGGTGGTGGTGCCGTTCCGCTTGTAGTCGTGGGTCATGGTCCCGGCTCGTCCCTTCTTCATCGGGAGAGACGGCTGGGTGCGGTCTAGCGCCTGGATCTGCGATTTTTCGTCCAGGCACAGGACAACCGCCTTGTCCGGCGGGTCCATGTAGAGCCCGACCACGTCGACCAGTTTCTCGTCGAAGCGTCTGTCGTTCGAAAGCTTGAACGTCTCGACCAGGTGAGGTTTCAGGCCCCGGCTCGACCACACCCGCTGCACGGTGGCGGCCGAGACCCCGGTGGCCTTGGCCATCGTCCGACAGCTCCAGTGCGTCTGGCCCTCGGGCTTGGACTCCTGGGTGAGACGGATGATCTCTTCGACCTTTGCTTGTGGTATCTCGGGTTTGCGACCACGGCCCTTGCGCACTTGGCCGAACTTAGCCAGGCCCTCGGCGGCAAACCGGGCCCGCCACTCCAGCACCGTCGGCACCGACACGCCGACCTGCTCAGCGGTACGTGAATTCGCGGTGCCGCCTGCAGCCATCAACAGCACACGCGCTCTTAGCACCTCGCGATGCGCGGCTGTGGACGACTTGGCGACGGCTTCCAGGGTCGCCCTTTGGCTCGCGCTCAGCTCCAACGGAGCAGCTGGATGGTTCATGACTCATTGTACTGCAACACTCAACTCAATTGTGCGACGCTACACTAGCTCTTTCGGCAGCGAAACCTTCAAGTGCCATACCGAAGCCACGCCGGCGATACGGCGGCCAGATAAATAGATCGCCGATAGAAGATTCACCAAGTTCGTGAACGATAATCCCCACGCCGACGCGAACGCCTTCGCGCAACTCAAGCGTCAGTACCTCGGCTGGCGCCTCGGATTGAAGGCTCCACGTCTCGAAACACGAAAATTTTACCCGACCCTCTGGTAACGTTTTGAACTCGGAGAAACTCTTCCGGGGTGTCCGCCACAGCCGGAGAAACTCTTGCGGGTCTGACGTCTGAAGGAGGGTTTCCGCAGTGTTGCCCAGCGGGCCGCGATTCCACGGACGCGATAATTGAGCGCCCGTCCCATATTCATCAAAGAAGGAGCGCGTCATCTTTGCCGTATGGTCCGGTGTCCAGCCTGACCATGCATGAGCTACAACCACTGTCTCGCTATCGATGACTCTCAGCACACTGGCGGTGTGCCTACCGATAAAGCGCTCGGTCGACGACGGTGTGGGGATGAAACCATCAACGGGATTGAATACCGAGGAGTACGCGGCGAAATCTACCAAGAGTGACCCTATCTCAAGTTCCGGTAGTCCCGATCGGCGCGCCCGATCCATCATGAGGGCTGCAACGCCGATATGGTCAAAATCCGCTAACTGCTCATAAAAGTCCACTGGCTGTGATGCAAAGTGAAAGTTTGTGGTCCGAGGAAGGAACAGGTTGTAGGTCCACTCGCCACCCAGTTCGTCGATCTGCTTCGTCAAGGCCCAGACATCAAAAGGCACTCGGAGTTCCTGTGGCAACTCCGAGGGCGGTGCCCACGGCTCATAAGTATGGTGCTGTCCTCGCGCGAAACGTTATCCGATCCGCCGCTTTACGGGTGGGCGACGTCGAGGTGACTGGTCGGGCTCCCGTTCTTTAGGTTCGGCATCAGCCTCCTCAATGATGAACTCTGCCACTACATTCTCCGTCTGGGGATCGCGAATGATCAGAGTCTTAGGTCGGCGTTCGTTACCAGAGCGTCTGAAGCGGCGTCGTAGGTTTTCGACGATTATGCCCAATACGATCTCCCAACCCTCGTCCTTAAGAAAATCGACGCTTGGTAGCCAAATGTGTAATACTTCATGCCAAGTTACTCCAGCACCGTGCTGATCGTCGTACGCGACGCCTATAGGCATTCTAAGAGATTGTCGAATTTCTTCAGCCAATTGAACTAGGTCGTCGGCCGTCATATCGAAGGGATTGATCGTTTCAAGAACCAGCAGCCCTTGATCGTTTTGTAATTCGGTCATATCGATCGCTCCAAACACCGAGTCGACGTCGTGGTAATTGAAGATTCTGACAACTTGCCAGTGCCACCAAGTTTAGAACGTTGTGTGGCCAAACTGGCGTGCTAATGCACGTGCATGGAACTCGAAGGCTCCCTCCGAAGGTTGGAGCAAGCTGCCAACGGCGGCGGGCTCCGCTCTTCAGCGGCCGGCCTTCTGCGTCGAGCGTCGACCCACTGTGTTGAAGGTTCATTTTCGCCCGAGATCCGCACCGGAGACTTTAGGCAACCGTTCGAGTGGCCGCGCGCTCCATATGTGTGCTTCGTGCTCACGCCAGGTCCCAGGTGCGGGAAGGTCTCGGGACAATGAGCACACGATCGGCCACGTGACCTCCTCGTCACCAACCGAGGCCGGCTTGGCCGGCCGAGGGCGGTAGCACCGCCCGTTAGGGCGGTGTGCCTTTCTTCCGGACGCCGAGCGGTTCGACGCCCCCCAGCTGCCGCCGCCCCCCCACCGGGGGGGCGTTGGCGTCAGATTGATTGGGCATGTCCGCGGTTGGTTGCGAAGCGCTAACGCGTCGCGGCCGTCCTCTACGAATTGGTGGCCGGCCACGCGCCCAGGATTCGATCTCAGGTCGGAGCCATAGCAAGGGTCGGTTCGGGCCGAGGTCAACGACCGGTCGGGGCATGTCGACGTAGCGGCGTTGGTACCCACTAACGGCGTTGCGGTGTGCCAGCCCAATGATCTGCGCCACCTCTTGCGCGTCGATGAGATCCTCGGTTTAACCACGGGCATATCTAGATATTGTACAGCTGGACCGTTTTAGTCACACCCATCTGCTAGAGTACATGTGTACAAAATAAGTGGCCCGGGCGTGCTACGAACACCCCGGGCCTGGCCGGAACCTTCAAGGAGGTCCGACGTGGCTGAGCCTATGGGCAGCCGACATTCTCGGCTCGACGGCAAGCTGACAATTGTCGCGAACAGCGACCTCGCGCTCATAACCCCAAAGGCTGCGTCCGTTTTACTTGAGATGCTGCACACGGCCACAAGAGGCAAAACGGGCTCCTGCGAGGCCTTAGCGCGCCATATGGTCAAGGCATGACTCGCTTCGCCTTCTACGGTCGAGTGAGCACGGAGGACCAACAAGATCCCGAGTCCTCCAAGCAATGGCAGCTGCACCGCAGCCGCGAGCTGATCGAACCGGCTGGCGGGTTCATCGTGGCTGAGTTCTTCGACGTCGGCCAAAGCCGGTCACTCCCGTGGAAGCGCCGACCCGAGGTTGCGAGGTTGTTATCGACCCTCGCTAATGCCGACCGCGGCTTCGACGCCGTCGTGATTGGCGAACCCCAGCGCGCCTTTTACGGCAACCAGTTCGGCCTCACCTTCCCGGTGTTTAGTCACTACGGCGTTGGGCTGTGGGTGCCGGAGGTGGGTGGAGCGGTGGACCCCGGTTCCGAGGCTCACGACCTCGTAATGACTCTCTTCGGCGGCATGTCCAAGGGCGAACGCACTCGCATCAAGACCCGGGTCCGTTCCGCGATGACCGCCCAGGCCGCGATCGAAGGGCGGTTCCTTGGTGGCCGACCACCCTACGGGTTCCGGCTCGCTGATGCCGGTCCGCACCCGAACCCCGCCAAGGCGGCCGACGGAAAGCGACTGCACGTGCTCGAATCGGACCCGGAGACCGCGCCCTTCGTGAAGAGGATCTTCGAGGAATACCTGGCTGGGCGAGGCTGCTTCGCTATTGCCGAGCGGCTTACCCGGGAAGGTATCCCGTCGCCAAGCGGACACGACCGGGACCGCAATCCTCACCGGCACGGCCTCGCCTGGGGTAAGTCGGCGCTGCGAGCGATCCTGCGCAACCCCCGCTACACCGGATATGAGGTGTGGGCTCGTCAACGTCGGGACGAAGTACTCGTCGACGTGGAAGATGTAAGCGCCGGCCACGAGACGGTCATGCGGTGGAACTCGGAAGACTTGTGGGTATGGTCGGCGGAGCCCGTACATGACGCTCTTGTCACCCGAGAGACCTTCAACGCCGTCCAGGCCCGCCTCGCCGGTAGGACCGCCGGCAAGGGTCCGCGTCAGGCTCCGAGAAAGAACCGCAGCTATGCGCTCCGCCACCATCTCCGTTGCGGCATCTGTGGCCGCTATATGCAAGGGGCCGTGAGCGGAGGCCGCACCTACTACCGCTGCAAGTTCCCTTCCGAGTACGCGCTTTCAGCGGAGATTGGGCACGCCGAATCAGTGAACCTCCGCGAGGACGACCTACTCCCCCACCTCGACGCCTGGTTAGCGCACACGTTCGGCGCTGACCGCATTGCCGACACGTGCGCCGTCATGGCCAGCGTGGGAGGAGCCAACGAGGCAGCAGACACGGCGACCATCAAAGCAGCCATACGCGAGTGTGACCGGAAGCTTGACCGCTACCGCCAAGCGCTCGAGGCCGGGACAGACCCCACGATCGTCGCAGCCTGGATAAGCCAGGTCACAAAAGAGCGCACTGCCGCAGAGGCACGCCTCTCCAAGGCCGAACTGCGCGCCAGCGAATCGATCACCCCAGCCGAGCTCCGCGCCCAGATCGAAGCCATCGGCGGTCTCCTACCGCTGCTCGACGCAAGCGACCCCATCCTCAAAGCACGGTTCTACGACGAGGTCGGCATCGAGGGCGTGTACGACCCGAAGACCCAATCTGTCGCGGTCGAAGCTCGTGTCCTTAACGGCCGTGTCGGAGGGGGGACTTGAACCCCCACGGGATTGCTCCCACTAGCACCTCAAGCTAGCGCGTATACCTATTCCGCCACTCCGACGTGGCGCCGGCTTGGACCGGCAGCCTGCAAGCATACCGCTCACGCTTCCTACCTGATGACCCGCCCGAAGCAGACCCGAGTTCCGGTCACTGGCACCGGCTAACCTAGAACATGTGTTCCCTTCCTATGGGAAAGGGCCACGTTTCGCTAGCTCCGGGCTGGCCTCATGAAGGCAAGTCATACAGTCAGGAGCTCGTCCATGTGCCAAACGCTCGCAGAGCTGCGACGTACAGCGGCATGCCTGGCTGGGCGCTTCGACCCTGCGTTGGTGCGGCCTGACCAGCTGGCACAAGTGCTTCGCGACGCCGGCGCAATTGAGAAGATGATGGCAACCGTGGCGTCCTTGACCGCTGCTCGGATGGCAGCAACTGGGCCAACTGCCACCGCCGCCCGGCAAGCCGTCCGAGAGCTAGCGCACGCCTCGGGCACCTCGCTTTTCGACGCAAACCGTGCGTTGGAGGCCAGCCGGCAACTGGAGGGGCAACCAGACGTCGCTTCGGCTGCCCGCGCAGGCGAACTCTCTCGGCAGCAACTGGCGCTGGTAGCAGGCGCCGCGGCCGTCAACGCCGACGCCACACCACAGTTGTTAGCCCTCGCCAGGACCGGTTCACTTCAGGAACTGAGCGATGAGTCTGCTCGCGCCCGGGCCGCCCACCAAGATCTGAGGCGCGGCGCCAAGCCATCCGCCTTGCTCGAAGCTTGCGCCCCTATACCGACGCATCAGGTACCGCGCACCTGCACGAGTAAGTCAAGCTGTGCCATATGACAAAGGGCTGGGAGATCGACATTCCCGACCAGGCAATGGCGGCTACTGAGCCCTAGGCCAACAAGTCGCAGTCTTCGCATCGGTCCAAAGCTTCGCCACCAGGCGCAATGACCACCCGTTGGTTGCAAAGGCTCCAGTATTCGTCGTTGCTCGTGCGGACGTCATTGATCGTGTGCAACTGAGGGGGCTTCTCGCCTAGAATTATTCCTACATTTCGCATGTCCAGCAGGGTATCGGGCCGATGACGACGTTGACCCACGAGCCCAGAAGTGGAACGCTGGCCGAGCTGGTCTTTGTGGTCAGCCTCCCGTGGAGCCCTCATGGAAAGTGAAAGTCATCGCTTCCACCTGGCTAAGAGCTAGAACCATCCTATGCGACTGAGCAAGCGGTGTACCGGAACGGTACAGCGGAGCATCGATAGCGACCATGCGCATATCCGTATCGCCACCATAGTCGATGCCGCGAAGGAAACCCGAGTAGCTATCTCCACTCGTAAGTCTGACGGTTATGGAGACCTTCGATGGCTGCGGCTGCACCTTGCGTACCGCGAGCCACATGACCGGTTCGGGAAGCATTCGGGCAGCACCGTGGTAGAGCAACCAAGAGGTCAAAGCCGCAAAAATACAAGCAAGAAGAACGCCGATAGTTACGAGTACCGCCGCTGGGAGCCAGTGAGCCGTGCGATAAGCTTCGCTGGCAATCCAGCGGCCTGGGTCAGGGACACTGCTCGGAAAAATGAGGCGACCGAACGTCAAAAGGAGTGCTGCAAAACCCGTGAACACCGTCGACGCCAACGTAACCCGACCAGCTTCCCGTAGCGGAGTCTGCTCGATGGCGGGTCGGCACTTTTCCCGGACAGCTTCATATACCAACCCCGGAGCCGACAGCAGCAAGAAGCCGACGAGGGCAGCTAGGCTGGACACAAGAAGTTACTGATCGCCACCTTCGCCCTGCGGCGGTGTACCACGCGGACCAGAGTCCTGCGGAGCGGCCGTGAGCCCTGGTTCGACTACGGGGGTGTCAGTGGACGGGGCGAGATCGAAACTCTGACCGGCGAGCCAGTCTGCGCCCTTTTCAGCCAGGCCGTCCCTAGGAGCATCCGTGTTATTCGGGGGCGGCGCCGCCGGTCGGTTTTCTTGGGTCATTTTGGTCTCCCTCTGTTAGATGGTTGTGATTTCTGGGATCCTACCTCAGCGACATGACTGCTTCGAGCGACTCAGACGGGGCTGCTGCTGGCAGACGGAAACGAGCTTGAGCTAGTTCCCTTCAGCCAAGCTGACGGCTGCCGTGAGAACGCCGAGCACGACGAAGATGCTGTGAGCCTCTTGCCACTTCTTGCTCGTGATCCCGTGTACGGCCACTATCCCAGAGCCGACGATGGCTAGCAGCCCGATGGTTCTAGCGTTCACCCTTTAACCTCCTCTCTCAACCACAGGTCCCGATTCTAGCCCGTTACCGGATACGGAGGCACACATGCGTTCGATTCGGCCGTATAGCATCGGCCGCGTGGAGGACTATGCAGAAGCTGTCAGCACGGAACGAGGTCGCTGTTTTCGGTTCATCCGTGACGACTACGGTAGGGCGACTCAGTGCCCAGAGCCGATCATCACGACTGGCTGGCTACAGATTGAGCGCGAGTGGAACGAGGTCGACTCGTGCCGCCATCACTCAGCGCAACTAAGGAAGCGAGGTCAGTTCGGCTCTTCTGCTTCCCAGCCGACATGCCGCTTGAAGTAGTAGTAAGTGGTCCTGTTGCCAAGTCCGATGGCTGCCCATCCTTCGGAGTTCTCGGGACGAGGGACAGCAGTCACAGCGATCATCTCCCATCCCCTTTCGCCGAGATCATTTAGAGCGTCGACTTCCGTGCGAGCAGTCACCTGCTCTTGTCCGTGCACCGACCAGCTCGTGCTAGTCCCGTTGTTGACGACGACCTCGTACTCCCATGCTCTTCCTGACATCGCTGCTCCCTTTCGAGATTACAAGTGTGTTCTTATGGTTGCTACCCCTCGAAAAGGCCTCAGAATCAGTTCCCAGAAATTTATTTTCTGTACCTTTTTCGGTACAGCCGGCGCCTGGTGCGGTCCTCGGCACGCCTAACCGGGTGCATGGCCCAGTAGACCTTCCGGGCGGAGGGCGGCGCCACGGTGCGCCAGAAGAAACCCATCAGCCGTCGCCTTTGTCTTCCCGAGCTTTGGCCACTAGCTCGTAAATGCTGAAGTCAATCAGTTCGTCTGGCTCGTCATCTTTGAACGTCACACCTACTAAATGCTTATTCACCAGCTCCCCGTAGTCGATACCTACTGCTTCGGCGGTGGCCCTGAGGACTTCGTCGATGTCATCGTTTGACTCTTTGGCCAGTCGGCGTGCTATTTCCCACTGCGTGTTCTGCTTCGTCCTGTAGCCGTCCGCGTCGGTCAAGTCTCTGACGACCGCCGCCGTGCGCACTGCGGACTGTAATTCAGGCTTGATATCGCCCAACACGGCTTTGCCCCGGTAGTAGGCCCCGATCTTGTTGATAACACCCTTCGCGCTCTCATCGCTTGGTTGTAAGGGGATTGTCACTGTGACCTCCTAGGGCTTGGTCGTCAGTTCGACGGTGGCGTCAGCTACGTGTGTGAATAAGTAGTCCTTGATTGTGCGAAAGACGGGCAGAGTCTTCTTCCCGTTGGCCTCAGGAATCCACATCCAGCCGATGTGCTCACCTACGCCAGAGAACTCCTCCCGCTTAAAGGGATCCTCGATCTTGTACCACAGGCCCTTGCGCGGGTGCCTTTCCTCCTCAATTCCGGTCATGACTGCTCACCCTTCTTATCGTCTTCCGGTTCGGAACCGCCGATGGGCGGATTGTCACCTGAACGCTGCACTGTTATCTCCTCCTCGATTTAACGCTTCGAGAGCGTCGTTCAACATGTCATAACGTCCCTGCTCATCAGAGTTGTAAAGCATCAGTTGGATGATTACGTCAGGCGATGCACCTGGTTTCGAATGAACGTGGGCCTCAATAAGTTCGCGCAGTGATGCACTGCTCATGCCGAGAGTTCCTTCCTGTTGCTGAGGTTACGCCTGCCGCCGCTGATGTCAGCCGTCTCGCCGGCCTCCAAACCTCTGTGGTAGCCATCGAAGTCGACGGACTGTATTCCGCGCATTTTGCCGAGCTCTGGGAACGCCTCGGCGTGCACCCCGTCGACCTGTTCCTTTACATCTCGGAGAGCTAGGGCGTTGCCAGGTTCACCCTTCGTCTCGATCACTTCGTTCAACTCAGACATGCGCCGACCTACTGTCTCGGCAAAGCCGCAAAGGAACGCGTTGGTCTCGCTGCTCGTCAGCCTCTGCTTCCTGGCTTCTAGAAGTGCCTGAGCCAGCAAGGAGTGGTAGAGCAGCTCGCAGAACTCGATGTCTTCTACAAAGCCCACTATCTTCGCTACGAAGCCGCCGGTAATAAAGACGGTACGGCAACGATTATTGCTTGTGACCTTATGGAGCAGCTCAGAACGCCCGGTGACGAAGGCCGGAGGGACGTAATAATACCTGCCGCTCCAATAGTTCTGCGTGAATCGCGTAGGTGGTCTTTTGCCGTCTTTGGTGAAGTACATCGCCTTGACGACCGGCGTCTCCTTCGTGCCCTTGGGCTTGGCGTCACGAATGTGCTGTTCGCTGATGGCGTGCAACACCATCAATTCCTGTGCCTTGGCGTAGAAGGCCTCCGCCTCCGCCTCGAACTCCGTGTTGGCTGCCTTATCGAAAAGAGCACGGACCTTGTCGATCAATCTCTCATCTGGGGCCGGAACAGGTGTCTCTTTCGTTGATGGGCGCGTCACTGCCTTATCTCTCCCTTTGTCTCTCTGCGGCATCCCCGCAAGCCAGTGTAGGACGACTCGGTGACGGTTAACGGGTGGCGGGTCCCGTATGTCTCACTCGTCCGATTGGACCAGCTAGGGACCTGCCCAACCCATGAGCCGGGCAGGTCCATGGCTGCTCTAGACGCTCGTTGGCTTCAGGCGGTATTGGACCTTTGTCCCATCGCCTGGGTCCAGCAGTATCTTCGCGAGAGGCGAAGCCTTCTGAAGCACCTTACGGATACCTGCATCGACATCGTCCAAGTTCGGCGGTGTCTCCCAAGGCGACCACCCGTCCCAAGATGGGCAGCGGATGCGGCTCTGTAACTTCACGGTCTCTTCCTTTCTGTTCGGGTTATTGCACCTTCTCAACAGTCATACCTGATCTCGTGGCGGGCTGTGTACCCAGGATTCGCAAAAACGCGGTTAGTTATCTAGCTTTTTGCTAGACAGCCTAGCAGGCGTGTGCTCTCAGCCTGCTCCTATTGGGCTACGAGTAGAACGTGGAGGGAAAGCGCTACACTCTTATTGCGTCCTGAGCCCTCCACCTGGACCTTCTGCCTCTTCTCGTTTGTCCCTTTTGCGTGATTCCCCCGCCGCAGTGCGCCGCCCTCTCGGCACCTGAGATCCACAGAACCTGATCTAGTTCCGATCCTTCTCACCTAAATCTGTCACGCTGGCGTGATCTAACGTGCTACAGTGGTCTCGTGACCATCACCCGCACAGCGACAGGCGCAGTCCTCGAACTCGACCAGGAGGAGATGACCGCTCTGTCCCACTTCATGCGGGTCGGCATCGAGCAGCCAGTACCGAGCGGCAGCTACCATCTCGTCATCGACGCCCGAGCCATCCTTGAAGGCTTGGTGCAGTGACATCCACCATCGTTGACCAGCACTTGGGTAGTTTTGGGCAGATCAGCCCACAAGCCAGAAAGCTCTCGTCTCGCGAAGTTGCTGACCTGCTCGGCGTCACCATGACGAACCTGCGCAAGCTGCGGTCGCGAGGTGACTTCCCCGAGCCGGACGGTTCGTTCACCGCCCCAGATGGCGTGTGGCTGCCTGGTGACCAGGCACCGTTCTGGAGACTCTCAACCGTTAGGAGATGGAAGCCGCCCCAAAGAAAGCCGGGACGGCCGCGAAAGAAGAAGGAGCAGGCATGAGCCGTCAGAAGTACGAGCTGCGTACCGAACGCATCAAGCTGGAGGTTCCCGACCCGAAGGCCATCGAAGCGGAGACTGAGGCCACCAGGGACGAAGAGTTCAAGCCAGAACCCGATGCCGTCTTCTTGGCCAAGCAGGGCCTGCTCGTCGGTGGCGTGGGCCTTTACATCGAGCACCGTCTCAAGTTGCGCAAACAGCGCAAGCAGATACGAGACCTCTCGTCGTATAACTCCTGAGGGCTGCTCCGTACCGCGTTCGACGGAGCAGCAAGACACGGCAAGAAACGCGACGAAAACTACCGCGCCCCATGGTCCTCAGGAGTAAGTGACGCCCTGCTGGCGCGACTGGCGCTGCGTTCGCGTGTCACGCATCTGGCGCAACTGCTGTTGCGCCTGCTGACGTCGGGCTCGCTGCTGGCGTTGACTGGTACTGCTGCTTCGGCGACGTGCCTGCGCTGCCTTCTTGTTCTTCCTGTGCTTGCGCAACGCCTTGAACAGGCGTCGGCGTGCCTGGCGCGTGAACTCCTTGTGGACCTTGACACCCAACACCTAGACGCTCCCGACCTCAGTGATCGACCACGAGGCGTAGACCTGGTTGGCGGTGCCGCACGTGATCTGACCCACAACCTGCTGCCCTGCGCCAGCGCGCACGATGATAGGGAAACACGGGTAGTGGCCGGCCGATAGCGACACGGCGTTCAAGGTCGTGGGCCCAGTAGCTCCGTACATGGTCGCAAAATCAACTACTGATTGACTACCGCTGTCGTCGGTGAAGTACGACTGAGCCGTGACGGTGGTAGTGGCCGTGACGTGGAAGTACAAGTTGCATTGGAAGAGCCCCGCGGTTGGTGCGGTGTAGTCGAACATTTGCGTGCCGCTAGTGGTCGTGATCTCGACGTTGCCCTGCTGCGCCGCAGTTGGGAAAGCATCCTCTAGGCGCCCGAGCACGAAGTATTGGTTGCCCGCCGCGTGGTTGTCACTTCCCCACTTTTTGAGCATCACCCGGTCCCCGGGGGCGTAGACCTGGCCGGGTATGTAGCCGCACGGCACTGGGGCCGGTGCCTGTGCGATGGAGTTGCCGAGGGCAGTGCCCGATTTGCCCTGACCGTTCAGGTAGCAGAAAACCTTCGAGTACGTGACCGAGCCATAGGATACCGTACCGACGTAATCCACGTAGCCCGAGTGCAGTTCGCTAGCCCGGCTGTTCTTGGCCTTGTTGACGATCTTCTTGACCGTACGTTGGTAATCGGAGTGGGTGACCATTAATCGACCTCGGGCAGCTGTACTTGCTGACCATAGTTATCGTTGATGTTTATGATGCGTCGAAGGGTATAAACGGTCGTACCGCCTATGACAAAAGATGAATCGTAGCCGTCGACCACATAAAGCTGTTGGCTCACACCAATTCGTTGACACGTCACCTGTACCACGTCATCTATCTGCACAGCCGCGGTTAAGACACCCTCTAATGTGATCATGTCCACTTGGCCAATCGACTGGTTGAAGTCGAGAACGATTCCACCTGCGCGGCTTGGATGGTGTTGCTCACTGTGCTATTGATGAACTCCGGTATGCGACCGAACGCTCCACCGATGTAGGTGGGCGAACTCGGGTCCCCGTCCCACGTCTCAAACGCGAGTGTCGTTGATGCGTTCGTGTAATAGTTGATACCCGAGGACGCACCAGGATCGCCCGAAGTGTAATAATTCTCGATGATGTCGATGGACTCGACACTCACATAGATGTCGTTGTAGACGTCGTTGGCACTCAACGTCCGCGTGGCAGAAAGGATGTTCAACGGGTTACCGTCGCTGCCGTCGGAATAAATCCAGTTGGGTGTCGAGCTCGGCGTGGGGATAGGCGCGCTATTGACGTGCCCGCCTGGTTTATATAGAGTTCGTAGCCTATTCCCTCGGCCATCTCCAATGAGGCTTCCCACGGATCCTGTCCCTGGTCGTACACATTAGGCGCCGCCGGCAAAGTTGTGGGCGTGATGTTGTAGGTCATGGCGGGTAGGCCCGACGTATTTTGTTCGAGCAGAAATATGATGGCTTGGTCAACCGTGGTGTCAGTGGTGACCGACGCCGGCTGCAGTAACCCACGTCGGCTGATGCTCCATGAGCGGTCGTTCATGGTGACGGCGAGGGTGGTGTCACCGCCAGCCGCTGCTTGAGTGGCCACCTGGCTGATAGGGAAGATGCCGAGGGAGAACGTCTCAGTAGTGGCGTCCTCGTACGTAAACCCGGCCGTCAGTACCATCTCGTTCCCGTTGGGCGCGACCGCCGAGTTGATGTCGGTGGGCGCGGGGAAGTAGTTGTTGCTCGGCTGCAAGACGATCTGTGCCGTGGCCGTGGTACGCTGCTCGTTCGAGCGCTGGGCGCTGACCGTGATCTGTTCGAGGGACAGGTTCTGGTAGCCAGCGAGAGGCTGGCCGTTCTGATATACGCTGGCGGTGATGGCTAGCCCGGCATTACTGCCCGAGCCCAACGTCGAGTAAAAGTCGTCTGTGGGTGGAGTGCCCGCGGTATTGTTGAGCATTAGCCGTAGGTCACAGATGTGTTGGGACCGGCGGGACTCGATACCTCTACGAACTGAACTGTGGTGGTGCGGTAGGGCTGTTGTAAGCCGCCCTGTCCGTGGTTTGGTGGGTCTGCCCACTCATGCCCGACGTGGCGTTAGACGCTGACACACGCGGAAATGGCTGTGCCGAGCGGGCTGAGCACCACTTGACTGTGCCGGTCGCCAAGCTGGTCAACAGGGCGTTGTAGCTCACCGAGCTTGCCGTGTTGATCTCGTACGTGCCATCTTGGCCGCTGATGCCGCCGCTGATGGTCGTGGGCAGTACCGAACCCGAGGAAACGATCGGGTAATGCACCGCAATATTCTCATGTTGATTCGTGGGCGCGCCTGTCACCCAGACCTCAAGCGAACTGGCCGGCGTTAGCGGTTCGATAAACCACCAGTTATTGACGTTCAGCGTCCCGGTGCAAGTGATGGGCGCACTGGTGACCTCTGCACCCCCAGAAAGGCATTCCACCACTCCTGAGTAAGTGCGCGCCAGTCCGGGCGTGCACTCGTAGTCATAAACGGTAACGGTGACGTTGCCGACGCTATCGAGGTGGTACAAGCAGTTCGTGACACTCGATGCCGTAAGCGGTGAAGTGGGTGGCGTGAAGTTGGACGTGTAGAGGCACGAACCACTGACGCGACTTGATCCAAGATGGCCGGTAGTGGTTGACACGTAATAGCCCATCAAGGTAAGAGGAATGCTCGCACCGGCCGCTGCAAGCGTCGAGACAGTGGCTGATGCAGAGAGGCTGCCGTTGACCCATAGCGCCCCTACCGAAGCCGGCGAGTAGGTTAGGGCCAGGTGGTTGGCGTGGCCGACACTGGCCACATAGCGCTGCTTGTCAGCGTATGGACGGATGCGCTGGCATCAACGAAGTAGCCGGTCACCGATGCGGCGGTGGCCCGGCCGATGCGGCCAACGAGATGTTCATTTCGGACCGCCACCCCCGGTGGGCCAGCGGCCAGCGCCCAGTCCTGTCCCGCCACAGGCTGGAACCAGCACTCAGCCGTCCAGCCTGCATGGTTGATCACGCCGTCTTGTGGCAATGTGCCTGCGGCACCGAAGATGCCAGCCGAGGCACCAGCCGATTCTGCCGCCTGGCCGAACGACGCTCCGACTGGCGACGTGACCGAGTACACGCCTTGGGCCGATACCAGGTTGGCCCCGTACTGGCCTGAATCGATAGCCGATATGCCGCTGTTGCTCACACCGTAGGGGAATGCGATGCCGTTGCCATAACGCACCGTGCCCGAGCCATTCGCGTGTTTAGGTCAACACGAGCTCGGGACTAGTGTTGCTTGATTGGCCGAAGGTGGCCTCCACGACCATGCATGGCACGCCGTTCGGGTCAGTGCCGCTGGGGCCGTCAGAGCCGATAACGACGGTGGTAGATCGTAAGCCGTAGAACTCTGGGCCTTGCGCCCAGGCGCTGGTCTGGTTGCCCGTCTGAGTGACCTGCATAAAAGCGTAGAATGAAGTTTCGTTGGTCAGTGCGGACGTGGTCACGCTGCCGCTGGAGCCAGGCGACGAGTTGATAATGCCGGTATCGAAGGCTGCACCGCCGGTAACGCCGGCTGAGAAGCCGCCGCCGTTCACGATGGCGCAGAGTAGACCATATCCGGTAGGCAGTGAAAGTCGCACCCGCTGCCGCGGCGGCCGTGTAGGTGACGGTCGGCATCGACGTGCTCTGGCTGCCACTCGGACCCGTAACGGTGCAAGATGCCGCACCCTGAGCTACAAATGACCAGTCCGTCGGGACGCGGTCGGAAGCCGGAGCCGTACGAGCTTTGCAGACTGACGGACCAGTTGTAGGTGTGGGCATCGCTGAACACGCCAGACGGCATGGTAAAAGTGGAATTGCTACCGGTGTTGTAGACCGGCGTTGACTGACCGGAAAGACTCGTGTTGTTCCAATAGTTGTACGAACCGGCGCCCTGCACCTTGTACCTCAAGCACCACGTACCTTGAATGGAGCCGTCCGTGTCGCTGTAGGTCCAAGAGAAGGTCGGTCCACCGCTAGAGACATCGAGGTAACCACCGTTGGTCGGGCCTGTGTTTGCGCTCGTGGGCGTGATGGCCAGGGTGCTGTAATCACCGGCCAGCTCGTATGTGCCGTTGGTGACTTCTGTCGGAATCCAGTCAACTATCGTGCTCGTCGGCTGAGCCACGGCCGCCAGGTTGTAGCCGGGGTTGGCATAAACCGACCAACTGTCATCGTTGGTGACGGTGCCGGCCCAACTGATGGCGCGCCCGCGACGGTGCCCTTCAGCCGGTAGAACGACTGCGTACCGCCGCTGACGGCCGAAGGCGCGATTACCCAGAATTGCTCGGCGGTCGTCTCGTCATTGAACGCCGCCCACGAATAACCCGCACTGTTGAGCGGCATGCTGAGCGGGGAGCCGGCTCGTAGCTGGAGCCGACGGACGAAGTGGTGATGACACGGGCCTTGTAGCCGGATGAAGTCACATTGCTCGGGTACACGATCACCCACGTGCCGGTGGCGACGTAGAGCAACTGCCCCTTCATCGTGGTAGCGTTGAAGGTGGCGTCGGTGATGGTGCCGAGCGACGTGACGCTGAGCGTGCCCGAGCTATTTATCGTCCAATAGAACGCCGCAATTACATCGGGACCGCTCCGCTGATAAAAGAGTTCCGTTTGACGCAATGACGAAGATGCCATCCGTGGCGCCGATGCCGTCCGACGACACTTCTGACCAACAGAAAGCCGGGTTGCCCGTAAGGCTCGTACCAGACCAGCTACCCACATATGGCGAGCCCGACCCTGCCACCAACTTGCCTGCGTCCCACACGGTTGCTTCGGGCGTGGTCTTCCCTGACACGTCTCCGGGGTAAAAGATGACGACGTGGCCGTGGCCATTGGTGCCACCTCCGTCGTTGGTCCACACGAGCATCTGGCCCCCGCTCGATAGCCAGGGAAGGCGCCGCTCACCGAGCGCTTGTAGAACTCGACCACGACCACGAGCTATAGGCTGTGCCGGTGAAGGCGAAGTACTGGCCGCTCTGGGTGCCGGCCACTTCGTCTTGCCACAACACAAAGAT
>CAWCCW010000018.1:0-34395 GCA_963794125.1 uncultured Acidimicrobiaceae bacterium | reverse complement strand
CGGGACGGCCGGCTTGAAGACGACTTTCGGGCGGGTCCCCCTCGGCGGAGTCTGGCCTCTCGCGCCCAGCCTCGACACGGTTGGCCCGATGGCCCGCGACGTCGCCGGCCTGGTACTCGGGATGGAGCTGCTCGAGCCGGGGTTCGTCGTCGACGTCCCCGCTGCTGGCAGCGTCGCACGCCTACGGCTACCAGGGGTCGACGTCGACCCGCTCATCGACGCCGCCGTCGATTCGGCGCTAGCGCTCGCCGAGCTCGAGGTCAGCGAGTGCGATCTGCCGCGCTGGCTGGACGCCTACGGTGCCGCGCTCGGCCATGATCAACTTCGAGGGCGCCCGTTCCAACCGTAGGCTCACTGACGATCCAGTGCTGAAGGCCAAGCTCGGTCACTTCGTGACCGAGCGCCTCGAGAGCGCGGCAGCCATTACCCAAGAGCAGGCCGAGGCCGCCCGGCGGTTCCAGTCGAACTTCCAGGATGAACTCGGCGCGCTCCTCGCCCGCTTCCCGCTGCTCGCCCTGCCCTCTGTGAAGTTCTTCGCGCCCCCGCTCGAGGGAGCCGCTCCGATCACATACACCGAACTGACGAGCCCGCTCAACCTCGCCGGGTTGCCGGCGCTATGCCTGCCAGTGCCAACGTCCGGCCCCCTGCCGGCGGGGCTGCAGCTCGTCGCCCCTGCTGGTGGCGAAGCCCTGCTGTTGGCCACGGGCGCGCGCGTCGAGCAGGCGCTCGCCTGAGCTGCGTTAGGGCAGGCGATCGATGACGTCGGACGTGTAGGCATCGAGCGTCACTCTTACCGTACTCAGAGGAACGCGGCGCACCGCGACCATACCTACGTCTAACGGGGCTTCGCCCTAGACCTCTGGTCCGGAGAGGCCCTGACGCAGGAGCCTCTGGCATGATGCTGCCTGATGCCTCTCCCACCAGCCATCGAGATCGCCCGCCAGGCCGCGCTCCGCCCGATCACCGAGATCGCCACACAGATGGGGATCTCCAAGTCGTTGCTCGAGCACTACGGGCCGCATGTGGCCAAGGTCAGGCTCGATGCCATAGACGCGCTAGCTGATCGGCCACGGGCCAAGTACATCCTGGTCACTGCCGTGACCCCGACGCCGCTGGGGGAAGGGAAGACCACCACCACGGTCGGCCTGGGTCAGGCCATGGCTCACATCGGCAAGCGGGCCACGATCGCCATCCGGCAGGCTTCCATGGGCCCAACCTTCGGGATCAAAGGGGGAGCGGCCGGCGGCGGGTACAGCCAGGTCGTCCCGTTCGAGATCCTCAACCTGCACCTGACCGGGGACCTCCACGCGGTCACAGCCGCCAACAACCTGCTGGCCGCGATGGTGGACAACCACATCTACAACGGCAACGCGCTCGGTCTAGATCCCCACGCCATCACCTGGAAGCGGGTGCTCGACGTCAACGATCGCTCGCTGCGCAACATCGTCTCGGGGCTCGGTACCAAGGAGGACGGGGTGCCCCGCGAGACGGGTTTTGACATCACCGCCGCGTCCGAGGTCATGGCCATCCTGGCCCTCGCGCGCTCCCTGCCCGACCTGCGGGCTCGTTTCGGGCGAACGGTCGTCGGCTACACCCGCGCCGGTGAACCGGTGACGGCCGAAGCGCTCAAGGCGGCCGGGGCCTTGACCGTAATCATGCGGGAGGCCATCAAGCCAAACCTGCTGCAGACACTTGAGAACACGCCGGTGCTGGTGCACGCCGGCCCATTCGGCAACATTGCCCACGGCAACTCGTCGGTGGTGGCCGACCTGATCGGCATACACTGCGGTGAGTACCTAATAACCGAGGCCGGCTTCGGGTCTGACATGGGAGCCGAGCGCTTCTTCAACATTAAGTGCCGGGAGTCCGGTCTCGCTCCCGACGCCGCGGTGGTGGTCACCACGGTACGAGCGCTCAAGCTGCACTCGGGTCGGCATCGGGTGACGGCAGGTCGGCCCCTTCCCACCGAGATGCTGGCCGAGAACCCCGATGAGGTTGAGCTAGGTGCGGCCAACCTCCTGGCTCACCTCGAGATCGTGCGTGCTCATGGCGTGACTCCGGTGGTTGCCATCAACGCCTTCGAGGAGGACTTCGCCTCCGAACACGAGGCCATCCGTCGCGTCGCGGCGTTGGGCGGTGCCCGAGCCGCCGTGTGCACCCACTTCGCCGAGGGCGGGGCCGGTGCCACTGAGCTGGCGCAGGCGGTGGTAGAGGCGGCCGCCGAGCCCACCGGGTTCAAGATGCTCTACGACAGCTCGGCACCCTTGCGAGAGAAGATCGAGACCATCGCCACGAAGGTCTATGGCGCCGAGGGCGTCGACTACGCACCGACGGCGTCGCGCCAACTCGACACCTATGAAGCAGCCGGTTTCGGAGCCATGCCCGTGTGCATCGCCAAGACTCACCTCTCCATCTCGTCGGACCCCACGTTGAGGGGAGCGCCCAAGGGGTGGCGCCTTCCTGTCCGCGAGGCCCGTGCCAACGTAGGTGCCGGCTTCATCTATCTGGTCAGCGGCGACATGCGCACCATGCCCGGCCTCTCGTCGAGCCCGGCAGCCGAACGGATCGACATCGACGCCGACGGCAACGTGGTCGGCCTTTACTAGTCCCACCTCAATTCACAATAAAGCTGAAGTCACATCGGTCACAGTCGGCGACACCCACGACAGGCCCATCAACACCATAACCATCCTCACCCACACAGCACGACTTGCGAAGTCGACTGATCGGTCCAACAGAGACATCGGCGGGCTGAAGATCAAGACTTGTTTGCCGACGAGATGTGGGCGAGTGGTTGTCGCCCGCCAGCTAGCTGGAAGCACCCGAGCGCCAGCTCGATGGGACCGCCTGCCCCGTTCACCAGTGTTGGAAACTGTGATGATCGCGACCGGGGCCGGCTAGGTCAATAGCGGCGACGGGGTCGGCGGTGTCGTGCTGACAGGTAGCCCGGGCTTTTCGCGTTGGCGGCAGGACTCGCCTTCAAGCACGAGCTCGTAGGCGGCTGACTTCAACCGGTCGATGGCGGACTGGCCAAGACGGCGTCTCACATCTGGCCCAACCATTGAACTGGTTCCCGGTTCGAGGTGATCACTGTGGGCCCTAGTGATTACGAACACCATATTCGGCCTGAAAAGCCCGCGCTTCTTCGACCGCCTGGTAGGCCTCGCCGACGAACCCCCGAAAGGCGCCGGTCAGTCTGATCTCACCATTTGCACTCGTTTGCCATGGCCACAATTCGTCAATGGCGCCTGCGTATGTAGGGACACCGGTGAACCCGCCGAAGCGGGGCCGGCCCGCTGGCACCCGTGGTGGCACATCGAAAAGGTACCGGTTTAGAACATAAAGCTTGCTCATAGCGGGCACGTCATAGCCGTTGGCCGACGCTCGGCGCCGTTCGACAAAACGTCGAAGCCCCTCAACGACCTCCTCGACGGAGTATTCCTTGATGGGTCGCAACCTATCCTCGATGGCACGCAGGCCGGCCTCATCCCCGGCCGTAACTTCACTCCAGGGGGGTGTCTCATCGATGAGCGTGGCAATGCGGTCAGCAACAGTCACGGGCAGTCGGCAACGGTCACGGGATGGCGACGAGTCGGTGCGTTGGCGGTACGGCGCAGTCGTCCCAAGTGGCGGTCATCTGGTGGGAACGGGCCAGACCGTCACTCCAGCCGGGCGGGGCCGCGGTGAGCGTGGGCAGAGCACCGGCCTGGGGGACGGTATGTCCCCATGGGGGCTCCGTCAGGTTGAAGCCGGGCAGGAACGTGACGTGCCCGGTGATGGTCAGCCTGCCTTTCGTGCTCGCCCCCTCGTCTGCGGTCCGGAAGGTGTCGGCTTGGTGAGCATCTGCACTCGAGCCAATAAAAACATGACCAGCTCGTACCTGCCAACCCTCCCAATACTCGACGCCGACGGTTGTGTTGGTCGCTACAGCGTTGCCGGCACAGTCCGTCTTCGCCCCATCGAAGCGCACGTGTTGCACCATCCATCCATTGGCCATGTTGTCCGGCACGCCCCATTGGACTCCGAACTCGGCACTTCCGGTGTTCGTCAACTCGTGGGCAGCATTGACCGTCGTGATCGTGAACGAGCCCCGGTCCAACCGGCGGGCCTCTCGGGAGAGATCCTTGCCGTCTGCCGGCCCAAGGAAGCGCGCCTCAGCGCGCACCTCGCGGCTGAGCCGGCTGGATGTCACGGGGCCCAACTTGCCATCCTCTTTGATGTTGGAGACAGCCTGGAATGCTACGAGGGCGCGAACGAAATCCTCATCGATAGCCGCGCCCGGACCGGCGCCAATGACGTCGCGCACTTGCGCTATTTCCGCCGGGTCAGTCAACCGAGTGGTGTTGTACTTGATGGCGTCCTGGACCTCAGCATCAGACAAGTCCTTTGCCTCAGCGTCAGGTTTTGGGACCGGGGCGGCAAGGTCGCGCTGTACGAGCGTCTCGCCGGCCAAGGGCGTGTGGCCATCATCGCCTTCCAATTCGCCACCGCCGGTCTGGTGCACAGCCTTCTGCTGGACGACGTGTGCGATCTCGTGCGCCAGAAGCCGCATACCTGGCTTCGTGTCTGGGGCGTAGTGGCCCTCGGCAAACGCCACATGGCTCCCCACCGTGTACGCCTTAGCTCCCAATTGGTGGGCCGATAATGCCGCACTCGCATCGATATGGATCCTCACCGGGGACAGGTCATGACCGATCCGACCTTCCAGTGCAGCTCTGACGTCGGGCCCGAGTGGTTGTCCGGGTGCAGCGATGGTCGACGTGACTGCTGCAGCAGTATGGGCCGGCGCCGCGTCCGTTCGAGGAGCGGCGGTGGCGGGCGAAAGCGACGGGATGGCTAAGTTCGTCCGCCGCTCACCCAGGCTCTTGTGCTGACAGGCGCAATAGCTGTCCCCACAAGCGCGACCGGCGTTGGGCGCGGGCAATTTACGGTTGGTGGATGGCTCGGGGACGCGCACCACCTGGTCGGCGACGCGGTCCGCCTCACGCTCCAACGGATCATCTGTTTGCCCGATAGCGAGCTTGAGCTGTACGTCGCGGGTAGGCCACGTCTGTGATGGGCACAGCCCCGTTTTGCGAGTCCTCGGCAAACCGACACGATCGAGGCCCGAGCCTCCGAAAGGCGAATTTGCCGTCCCCTTCGTGGTCGACCGAGCCGCCACGAGCGCCCTGCTTGTAGTCATAAGCTACAACCTCGCAAATGGCTAGAGGCCTCGAGCGTAAGTGTCGGGCGTCACGAGCGCGTCACCAGTTCGTTTCAGCGGTCTGGCACACGCCGTCAACCCCTACCCAGGTTACATTGGAAGGGCCACTAGAGCCGTCACCGTGACCGGCGGGGAGTGAGACCGAGTCATTCAAGGGAGCCTATGACCCTAAGCGCGAACTAGCGCCCGTCGTAACTTACCCCCGGAAGCGAGCCGTCTATGCTGTAGCCGCCGTCCACGTCAAATGCCGTTCCCGTGGTATACCGCGCCCTCCGGCGAAGCAAGAAAGCAGATCGCCGCCGCCACCCACTCGGGCTGGGCGATCTCCCGCAGCGGGATTCGGGCCTTAAGTGCCACCTGTATCTCTGGCGTATAGAGAGGCCGCGCCATTCCAGTCCAGGTAGCGCCTGGCCGGACGCAGTTGGCCGTGATACCGTGCGGCGCTAGCTCGCTAGCCAGGGTGCGGGTCAGCGCCTCGAGCCCGCCTTTGGTCGCCGTGTAGGGGGCCGCGCCAGGCTCTGACACGACGGCGTGGACAGACGAAACGTTGACGATCCGGCCCTTGGCCTTGTTCGCAATCATTGCGGCAGCCGCGGCCTGAGCGAGGAAGAAAGGCGCCGTCAGGTTGACCGCGATTACGCGGGACCAGCTATCTCGATCGACCTCTAACATCGACGCGATGTGTAGCACCCCCGCCGCGTTCACGAGGATGTCCAGCCGTCCCAGCTCCTCTACCGCCCGGCGGGTCAATTCCTTCGGTAAAGCCTGATCCGTCACGTCGCCCTCGACGAGAACGAGCCGGGTGCCTGCCGGAGCGGCGTAGTCCACGGAGCTGAACTCAGCAACGTCGACGCCAATCACACTCGCCCCCTCGGACAACAGCCGCTGCGCCGTCGCCTTGCCGATCCCGGACGCAGCTCCAGTTACAATCGCCACCTGTCCTTCAAACCTCACCTCTGCGCTCATAGCCAGCATATTAGGCCCGTCCACGACTGAAATGAGGCGGTGTCGTTCTAATCTGATTAATGAAGAGAGTTGCAAATGAGGCCCTGGGCCCCCAAGCTTGACCAATACGCCCGCGTCCTCGTTTGGCGTTTTCTCGGGCCGCAAGGCTTGGCACCTCGCTCCAATTAGCCCAGCCACTCCGCTCCCTATAATTCCAGATGATGACGGGACACTTGCGATATGCGAGCTGTCGAAGTCAGGTCTTATCATCAAGGCGCGTCTGGACTCGAAGGAGGCCACCATATGAGTACGCAATGTGCAGTCGTCAGTGGAGCGGGTGCAGGTATCGGTCGGGCGATAGCCCAGCTGCTCGACCGTCAAGGATATTACGTAGTCGGGATCGACTGGAACGCGGAGTCCGCAGCGGTCGCGCAGGCGCAGTTTACCGGTCCTGGCCAGGTGCTGGTCGGTGATGCGGCCGACCGCAGTACGATCCACCGCGCTCGGGAGGTGGCCGAGGCGGCCGGTAATCTGACAAGTTGGGTGAACAACGCAGGAATTGCCCTCCGCGGGAACCTACACGATCCCGTCGAGGACGAGGTCGAGCATTTGTTCGCCGTCAATCTCATGGGCGTTTACTGGGGCTGCGCCGAAGCGGTACAGTCGTTTATTAACACTCGCACGAAGGGCGTCATCGTCAATGTGTCGAGTATCCACGGTCGGGCTGCTTTCACGGAGTGGGCCGCCTACGATACGGCAAAGGGTGGCGTCGACGCGCTCACACGTTATGTGGCGGTCGAGTACGGGCCTCTCGGAATTCGCGCCAACGCCGTTGCGCCAGGAGCGATTCGCACGGAGCTTCTAGAACAAGTCATCGCATCGGATGCGGATCCGCTTCGCGCGGAAAGAGAGATGTCAGACATTCACCCGCTGTCCCGCCTGGGGGAACCGACAGAAGTAGCCGCCGTCGTGGCGTTCCTGCTCTCGGAGAGCGCGTCGTTTGTCAGTGGGCAGTCCATCGCCGTTGATGGGGCTGCCAGCGCGCGCTGTTTCGCGTACGAACCGTCAGCGGAGATACGGCAGCTTTCCGCGTATATGAAGTGAGCATTCGGACCTTTCACTGCTCGGCGATTCTGACAACTCGAGACAAGGGAGAGGGCTCGGCACCCGCTATTGACGTCTTCATAAAGAAAGGCGGGCCAGACCTTGGGATCGAGGCTGTAGTTCCGCCAAAAAAGTCAACGTTGCGAATGCCGCGTTGCCTGCTGAGCGAAGACGACCGCTTATTCTCCCCTGTGGCAGAGCAACGACGGCGAGGAGGTCCATCTCGGGGGGGGACCTGGCTCAATCCCGTGTCAGGATAGACCACCACACGACGAAGCCCTCGGACATGAGACGCCGTTACCCGCCCCGGGGCGTCGCACCGGGGACGACGGTACGCAGGGCGTAGAGTGACGTCGACGCGCAGACGAACAACGTGCTCCGGTCGGCTCCGCCCCAAGCCATGTTGCCAACCGGCTCCGGTACGCTCAACAGCCCCAGGCGGTCCCCTTTGGCCCGAAGACGTGGATGCCGCCAGGGCCCGTGCAGAAAAGACGGCCTTGGGCGTCGAGCTTCATACCATCGGCTGCGCCGTCGCCATCTCCGGTAACCTTCGCCCACACCTCGCCGCCATGAATGCTGCCGTCGTCGCCTACTTCGTAAGCACGGATATGCATGCGGACAGTGTCGTTGACGAATAACACCTGCTCATCAAGCGAGAAGCAAAGTCCGTTGGGCTGAGCGAAGTCATCGGCGAGCAACGCGAGCTCGCCGGCAGTGCTCAACCGGTAGAGGCCCTGGAACGTCAGCTCCTGGCGGCGCGGCACGCCAAAGTAGTTTTCTCGGCCGTAGGTCGGGTCAGTGAAGTAGATGCTGCCGTCAGAAGCCACGACGACGTCGTTCGGGCTGTTTAGCTCGACACCCTGGTAGCGGTCCACCAGCGTCACGATCGTCCCGTCAGGCTCCTCGCGGACGACTCGGCTCGTCGAATGCTCGCAGTGGATCAGACGGCCCTCGCGGTCGAACGCCCCGCCGTTCGCCATGTTGCTCGGCTGCCGGTAGGGCAGGACACCCGACCGAGCGTCCCAGCGCCACAATGCATCGCCAGGAATGTCGCTGAACACGAGAAAATCACCCGCCTCTGACCAGGCCGGTCCTTCTGTGAAACCGAACCCCTTGGCGAGCTGACGGATCTCACCGTCATCGGCGATGAGGTCCGCCGGTGTCTGCTGTGTTTCGCTCAATTCATGTCGTCCTCTCGCTCCGCTGTCCCTCGCCCGTTCGGGTCCAGTCGTCCCTCACGTCACGGCGTCGAACGTGGCCGCCTCGACGTGGTCACAGCAGACCTCGATGGCGGGCCACGCCTTCAGGTGGTCGTCGCTGGCCACCCAGGCGAGTCGCTCGTCCTCACTCGCAAAACCGATCAACAGCACGAAGCGAGCTCCTCGGAGCGGCTCCAGCAGCGTCACGAACTCGAACCCACGCTGGCGCGAGATCGCAGGCCGAAAGACGGACAGGTACGCTTCGCACAGCTGCTGGGTGCGACCCTCGCTCACCCGTAGATCAACGACGAGCGTCGACACCGATGACCCTCCTCACTCTGCACCAGCTCAGCACGGCCACCATGGTCCTCCCGTCACGGCTCTCGCAGAAGCCATCGGACCGCGTTCGTCTGGAACAACCAGTAATCGGGCTTCCACAGTGCGTCGAGGTTATGGCCTATCGTACTCACAACTACCCGCCCTCTACCGTACTCGTGGGCCCAGGCCACCGCCGAGGTCACGCTGTCCTTCACCGCCCCCGAATCCGACGAGAAAGTCAGGCCGTCTGTGTTCGTGCCCCGCAGCAGAAGTTCACCTGGGTCCCGGTCGAATATCGGGAAGTGCTGTTCGTCGGTGACGATGAAGTCAGCCATCCCATGCGTGATCGGATGGTCTCGCCCCGTCACCTCGACCTTCCACGGGCGCTCTGGAGGGTGCCCGTCGTAAACTCCACCGGTTAGCGCACGATAGGTGGGTGAGAACGTGGACACAGAGAGGTTGTTGTGGCACGAGAAAAGTGACCCCCCGTCCCGGACGAACCGCTCTACCGCCCGCCCGAAGCCCTCGGTGACCCAGGTCGTTGACGCCCCGTCCGGTGGGCTGTCCATTAGGTTCCTGACGTAGTACGAGTACCACTCGGGGCCAATATAACCGTCGGGAAAGACAAGCCCGTCACGGAACACGCAGAAAAGGCGTGCCCCCGCTAAGAGTTCGCTCGTGAGCTCTTCGTCGGCGAACCACTCGTAGTTGCCCGTGTAGCGGTACTCCACGCCAAGCGCTCCGAACAGCTTGTCGAAGTGCACCCGTATGTAGTCAAGGTTGTGATACCTGTCCCCAATTAGAGCCAATACCGACGCCGACGGTGTCGCGGGCTCGTTGCCAACTGCGTTCATTGCCGCTCTCTCCAAGGTCCACTCTCATTTACACGCTGCGGTCCATATTGCTCACACGGTGCAACCGTCTTTCTCACGTCCACTTCCTTATCTGCTACCACTGATGTCCACTCGATGGAGGACGACGCTGAACCGGCCTGCAGGCAATCCTGAAGGGACATCGGTCCCCCGATGTGATCGGGACTACTCCGACGGCCTCCGGCCGTCATTGAACCCCCCCACCGCGGCGGCATCACAGAACCGTTACTGGACCCGCGGCTAAGACTGGTCACGGCGCCGTTGTCCGGTGGGCAAGGCGTCCACGTGTTCGAGACCATCGTGGCTTGAACCGCGCTGCAGATCCCTGCCATTGCGTTGAGAGTTAACTCGAGCGGCGAGCTCCGCGCCGACGTTGCACAGATCAGGGCCCACAGCACGGACGACCTCCCGCGAGAACAAATGCGATGGGCCGCTTATCGACAGCCCGAACGACTGTCCTCTAAAAGGAATCGCCACCGCCACGCAGCGCAGGCCGATCTCGTGTTCCTCGTTGTCGACTGCGTAACCCCGGGAACGTATACCCCTGAGCTCTCGAAGCATGCCCTCATCAGTGTTGATGGTGTGCGGCGTCGACTTCTCGAGCACTTCTAAACGCAGAAGGGAAAGTGCCTCCTCGTCCGAGCAGGTGGCGAGGACCGCCTTGCCCAGCGCCGTCGAGCGAAGCTGTTCCTGTTGGCCGACCCTAGCTCCCTGTCTGATCGAACGAGTGCCTTCGAGCACCTCGATGATGACGAGCCTCGCCTGCCGGAATACCGCCAGGTTAACGGTCTCCTGGTAGCGCTCCACCAGCCAGCGCATATGGGGAAGCGCAAGTACGCGTATGTCTGGCTTACCCACCGCCTGCTCGGCCAGCACGAATAGCCCGAGCCCGAGGCGATAACGGCTTTGTTCACCTTTCCCTTCCCGTTCCAGAAGGCCTCGCCTCACCAGCGTCGAGAGATAGCGCAAGGCGCTCGGCTCGGGCATGCCGGCACGACGTGCGACCTCCGCGAGCGCCTTCCCGCGCCCGCCGTCGTCGGCAATAACCTCCAAGAGCTGCACCGTCCGGTCCACCGCCCGCACCCAGTACGGCCCTTTGGTGTTCGCCCCGGGCTCGTCGGTCGCGACGGTCACCTTGGTAGTGTCACCCTCCTCCTCACAATCAGCCGCACCACCGACCTGCGAGAGCTCGCGCCGGCTCACTTACTTGCCCGTGCCCATTGTCAAACCTCGTTCGATCTTCGATTGGAAAAGAAAAAACACGACCAGTGGAGGAACCATTGCGACAAGTAGCCCGGCGGCAAGCCCTGTCTCCGGTAAATTGTATTGGCCAATCAGCCCGGCAATCGAAGCCATCGCGGTGCGCACATTGGACCCCTGTAGCAGGATCAGAGCGAACAGCAGGTCATTCCATATCCAAAGAAAGATCAGAACGCTCAACGTGGTTAGCGCAGGCCGACCTATGGGGAGCACGATGCGTTGAAACCGCTGCCATGGACCAGCCCCGTCTACCACAGCCGACTCAAGTATTTCCCGGGGTACTTCGCCGAAGAAGGAGCTCGTCAGGTAGACGGAGAACGGCACGAACAGTGCGGCGTAGGCGAGAATGCCGCCGACAAAATTGTCGGCCAAGTTGAAGCGGATGAGGCTGAGATATAGCGGCACGATCAACACCGGGGGCGTGATCATCATGAAGGCCACAATGAAGATGAGTAGGCGTCGTCTTGGCTTCGGTTTCATCTGAGAAAGACCGAACCCCGCCAAGGCGGCCGCTGCGACGCAGATGATTGTCCCACCTACGGCGACAATTGCAGAATGAAGCATGTCAACATCCAAACCGAGACCGGATGTGCTCCAAGCATTGATAAAATTCTCGAAGGTCGGTCGGCTGACCAAGCCGAATGTGCTGCGAGCGTACTGGCCCTCCGTCTTAAGCGCAGTATCAAGCGTGTAGTAGAGAGGGAACAATGTCGCAATCGACAAGACATACGTAGCTAAGTAGAGCGGTGCCCGGGCGGCTAGGTCACTGATCTGTACACGCCTGGTCGAGCTGGACGCCCTGCCAGAGGACCTAGGCCTCGAATTACGTGACCTGGGCATCGCATTACGTGACGCTGGCACCACATCAGGTGACCTAGGCATAACGTCGGGGGACTCAGGCACTACATCGGGTGACCTACGCATGGTCAGTGTCCTTCCCCAGGGTCAAGCGCATTTGGATGATCGTGAAAGTCCCCGTTATGACCAAAAGCACAACACCCACCGCCGCCGCCAGACCGAACTGCTGGTTAGTGAAGGCATATGTATAGACATCGTATTCCAAGACGGTACTGCTCAATCCTGGGCCGCCTCCCGTCAGGCTGAAGATGTACCCGAACAACGTCGTAAACAGCGAGACTAGGACGATGACGGACCAGAATGAGATTACGTTTCTTACCGATGGGATCACGACGTGCTGCATCCGCCGCCACCATCCGGCACCGTCCAGCTTTGCCGCTTCGAACAGGTCAAGTGGGGCAGAAGCGAGAGCCGCAAGGTAGACAAGAACACCGATGCCGAAGGTTCCCCATAGGACGACAGCCAGGACGACCCACATCGTTAGCCGAGGATCTCCCAGCCAGTCCTCATTAAATGAGTGCACGAACAATCGCACGAAGGCGTCAACGGGCCCTTGAACCTGGAGCAGGCCACTGAACATGCCTCCAATGATGACCGGAGACAGTATGGCCGGGAAGAAATAGGCAGCCTTTAGGAACTTGTAACCCCACGGCCTTTCCCACAGCATGACGGCGACAATGAGCGGCACCAAAACAAAGACGGGCAGGGCGATAAGCAGCTTAGCGTTATTGATCAAGACCGTATAGAAGTCGTGGTCGTGGAACAGATAGTCGTAGTTCTTAAGCCCGATATATTTCACCGGTCCAAAACCGGACCAGCTGGTGAAGCTGTAATACAGGCCCATAATAGACGGGTACAGCTTAAAGCACGCCAGCAGAAGCAGGGCCGGGGCGAGGAAGAGCCAGTGTACGCGTCGACTAAGGACCGAGCGAAGCTTCTTCACCACGAGCACCTCCCCTGGCTGCAAACTAATTGGCCCATCGAACGGCCTCAATACCCACGAAGCTGGAGGTGTGCCGTCGGCGACGCCGCGGCCCGCTGACCGCACACCTCACTACTCCAATGTTTAGATTCTCAAGCTTAGCCGTCGGCCCGCATTCTCACTCACGGTTGAGTGGTCGCGTACGCTTGGACCGCTGATAGGGCTGAGTTAATAGACTCTGAGCCGTCGAACACGTCGCTGGTTTGCTGAACGAGGTAGTTAGTCAAGGCCGTGTCAAGATTTGCTGTCGCCTGAGGTACAAGCTTCGAGCCTTGGAGAATACTCTCGATCAGCTTGGTCGACGGGTTGGCGTTGAACTGTGACTGTGAGACGGGAGTGAGGTTGGGGAAGTCGCCACCGTCGACTAGCAGGATGTGCTCAGCATACGACGTTTCCATGAACTCTGAGTAAGCGACGGCGGCCGAAGGATCGGGCGCCCACCTTGGTACCGTCCACATGTAGTCAGAGGTGATCGTCATGGCGGGCGCGTACTGCGAGTACTGTGAGCCCATGCTCGGCTGACGGAACTCGCCGAGATTGTTCACTCCAAGCGTCTGTTGGAATTGAAAGTAGTTCTGATTGTTACTAACAATACCGAGGTACATCGCGGCCTTGTCACCGGCAAACAGGTTGACGGCGCCCGGGAGCAATGTCAGGCCGACAAAACCTGGGTTGTAATAGGGTTTGAGGTCAAATATTTGGGTCATCGCGGTCTTTACAACCGGGCTCGTCCAACTCACACTTCCGTTGCCGATCCCCAACTGCTTCGACGCCGGCTCCATCTCTGCCAACATGGCGGCAAGCAGGTTCTGTTCACCAAAATAAGTGGTGTTCCCGTTGGCGATCGGGGTGAAGCCAGCGGCCTTAAGCTTCTTGCAGTCGGCCAGGAACTGGGTCCAGGTGGCAGGGGCAGAGGTGATCCCGGCCTTCGTGAAGTCGGCTTTGTTGTAGTACCAGATGAGCGACTGCAGTTCCGACGGTATGCCGTAGATGGTCCCGTTGTTCGTCCATTCGGGGACGATACCGCCACTCCAGCCTTGCAACGAGGCCTTGAGCTGAGGGCTGACGTACTTGTTCAGCGGCAAAAGGGCGCTGTCGTATTCGTACAGATAGGCACCGGGAAGCGTTTCCCAGACATCAGGGCCTTATGCGCCGTAGCTGCGGTCGCAAAGATCTCTCGGTAGTCGCCGAAATTCTGCAGGACCATGTTTATCTTAATATTCGGGTGGAGCTTCTCAAATTGATTGTCAATAAGGTAGAACGCGTACGGTATTCCGGCTGTCTTGTTCGAGGATGACCCTTGAAAGCTCCACACTGTCAGGGTTGTGCTCGCTGGCTTTGTGGATGCGCCAGCCACTCCGAATGCATTCACGGACAGGGAAGCAGCTAGGAACGCACTCGTGGCGATAACGGAGACCCTTGGTCTTTTCACAATATCTACCCCTCTTACCGCGCCCATCAACGAAATGTAGCGCGGTCTAGTAAGACGCTTAGCGACGACTGTTACTTCGCGATGTTAGCTATGACGGGCCAGTCTGCCGTGCTTGATCTCTCCTTTCCCGTTGCGCAGCTGGCTATGTGCAGCAGCAGACAAATGCCGAGCGCATTAATGTCCCAGCGGGGGCGGTCGGCGCCATGCTTGCCTGATATCGATTGCGAGGAACCCGCCCCCACGGTGTGTGCGGCCATAGTCATACCTCGGATGGCCGGTCGTTCGAGGTCTAGCGTTCACGCCGACGACTCTGCGGGTGATACGTACCCATGGTCAACAGACCATACGCGACCCGGACGCTCGAACGCAACGGTTTTAGGAAGGCCGGTTTCATTTTCGACGATCTCGTCCTTTCACGTCGTCAACCAGCTGGTTCGTGTTCCCGGCGGCACTCAGGAGCAGCGGCAGACTCCTGACCGACCTATGACGGTTCGCCCCGGGATGGTTCCGGTCAGTAGAACTTGTTATGCCCCGAGAAGCCCATAGCGGGTTGCGAAGGGCTTCCACGGCCCTGCCGTGGGTGTCGCATTGATGGCCGGCCTTTCACGTATGGGCGTGTACTCGTTAGGTGACACTCTCGAAGGTGGACAGCCGATGAGACTGGGATCGGCGAACTCATTTCGCTCACCGAACTATTCCGCCACCCGGCCGGACCCTCCCGGCTGCGACTAGAAGAGGTCGTCACACTGGGACCGCCAAAGCGCTCCCCCAGTGTCGCGTGCCACCAGAAGGGACCACTTGACGGCTGGCGTTGCCAGCCACATGGGACCACCCGCGTTGCCAGTTGTGGGACCACCTTGAGCGGCCCACCACCACCGGCCTGAGACCAGTTCAGCTCGGGGCACCCCAAGTGAGGAGGTGCCGCCTTGGCCTTTAGGGAGGTAAGTGTGGTCCAGGCACGAGAGGTGCTCCGCAGGTGGCTGCGGGCCAAGGAGAGCGTCGCGCAGCCCTGGGAGCAGGTGTCGACCGGAAGACTGCTGGCCGCTACATCGCAGAGGCGATCGAGGCGGGCTGTTACCCGGCGGTGAGCGCAAAAAGCTCTGCTATGGGCTCATATTCACGGCTTGCTCGAGTCAGAGGGACCACCTGACCGGGTGACCAATGTCGGCGTCGCGATGACCGCGGGCCCGGGGCCGTAGGTCGATACGGGCGTCGTCGGCGAGGCCTCGGAGTAGTAGTGCCGACAGGAAGGGTCGGTTTTTTGTTGGCCCGGTAGGACTCTCATTCCAGGACGTAGCTGACGTCTGCCACCTCCGGGCGTCCCCGCTCGAGGCCAGCACGCACCTGCCGGTATTTGTCTGCCGTTTTCGTAGCGGTCGTAGTACTACAGGTAGACCTGGAGGCCCTCTGTCGGCGAAACGAGCGCTCTGCAGACCTGAGCACGTCGGCGACCTGATCAATCTCCACCCGGATACCCCCGCTCTCCGAAGCATTTCCAGATTGGCCGAGCATCGGCCGCTGGATGATCGACGTCGAGCGCACGAGTACATCTTCGAGACGAACGTCAGTACACACTTATGGGTGCCTACAAACGGGCGCAGCTTATGAGATCGCGGTCAGAATCTGGTCCGTCAACTCATGAGCGTTCCGGAACCTCAACCCGTAGGCGGGGACCCGGTCGAGCAGCTCCACCAACCGGGTGGCGCTTGCGGAGTGCGTGCGGTTGACTTCGCCGTTCATTGCTTCAAAGATGGCGTCCTCCGGGTGGAGGACTCCGAGGCTGACGGCGACTGCGACCACGGGGGACAGGGCTCCAACCCGGTCCCCGACGCTGGTCAGACAGCACGCCTGGATTGGGTAGCGACCGAGGCGAACGGCTGATAGCTCGGGCCGTAGCATCGGCTGGGCGTCCAATTCGGCCAACACCTTCTGGTTGTGGAGGATGTCAAGCGCCGGAACTACGAGTTCGGCCGTCGCCGCATCGACCAAGGCCCATGGGGTATCTGCCACGGCGATGCGAGCCCGCGCCAGCGAGGGTTCCAGATCCCTGAACTGCGACCTCACGGCCGGCGGGAGGATCAGCCCGTGACCATCGCGCACCGCCGGGGTCGCCAACAAACGTAGGAGCGAAGGATCCCGGGGCTCGAGCCTCGAGGAGAGATACCCCAGCAACGCCCTGACAGCACGGGCCGCCGAGCGGGTGCGCACCAACTGTTGGCCGTCGGCCACCAACAGGTTGAGCTGCCTTCGGCGGCCTCCGGCCAGCGAGAAGAGGGCCAGCCAGTAATTGTCGGGTGCCCGTCGGTCCTCCACCCGCAATCCTTCGAACAGGCGGTCCAGCAGCCCGGCGGTCTCCGCGTTGTTGTACCGGATCCCGACATGGAAAGCGCCGAAGGCATAGACGCGAGTGCCTGCCCACTCGATCGAGCGGTTCTCGGCACCCCCGCCAGCGCCGCAGGCTTCGACGGCTACCGACAGGTACCGCGCGAGAGGACCGTCCCGACCGGACTTGCCACGCTCTTCGGGTGGTTCACCTCCGGCCAGTTCCGCGGCCAGGAGCGGTACTTGCACGGCGCCGTAGGCGACAGGAGCGCCGACGGTGCCGTCCGGTTCGACCAGGTACGCCGCCGGCGTGCCGAACCCGGCGAACGGGTTGGGGCTTTCCTGCTTGACGAGGGTAAGAGCCCGGAGGCCGGCTTCGTCCAGCACCCGCCGGTTGTGACCGGTCCCCCCGACGCTGAGCAAGGCAAGTCGGATGCCCTGACGTTCCAAGCCGTATTGCGACGCCGTGAGATCACCGGCAATGCGCACGCAAAACCCACAAGAGGGGCTCCAATTGACCAGGAACAACCGATGATCGAGGAGCTCCTCGAGGGTCCATTCCCGGCCCTGGAGATCCGATGCCCTGAACCTGGGCAACGGGTCGCCGACTGCAACTCCGACCGGCTCGGGTGCTACCCCGTGGGACGCTCCTTCACGCGCCACCGGGGCCACACCCTCAAGTAGGCCCATTTCCGCCAGCTGTCGGGTCAGGCCGATCACATCCTCGAGGACGCGGGCGGGCTCGGCCCCCGTGGCCGTGCTTAGGTCCTCCGCCACAGCCTCGACGCTGGACTCCCCGTCCAACGACTGCCATACCAGAGCGGCAATGGGATTGAGCAGGCGGGCCTGTGCGTCGCCGCAGCGGATGACCAGTTCGAGCCCCACCGGCACCTCCAGCAGGCCCGCCACTGGGGCGGGAACATAGGACGCGTCTATGTCGGCAGGTCTGACGATGTGCCTCGGTTCTCGCATTGTGGTCCCGTCCTCTCAGCGCCGATATCCCCGACGTTCCCCGCGTGGGCCGCCGAAGGTACACAAATATCTCTGGACAAGAGGAGATTTGTCAACGGTGAGCCAAGGCTCTGCCTACGGAGCGTGCGCTTTGCCAGCACATTCGGTCGCTTTCCGGTACTGTCCACACGCATGCCCAAGGCCAGGGCAGTCGGCGCCATTCGAATCGTCCATTTCCGACCATTATGTTCCATTTCCTTGCCGACCTCACCGCTGCCTTCGAAGACCTCGGCTCCGACTACCACTACTAAAAGCGGGTAAACAAAGAGCGGCGCACCCGAAGCGTGACCCACCAACTCGAAGCGCTCGGCCACGACGTCACCATCACCACCGCGCTCTAAGCATCCCCAAAAACAGTTGCTAACCACTTCGCGCCCACCCGCACCGCACCCTACGCGGCAGGCTGGACACGCCGCGCGCGCTCGCGATCGTTAGTTTTCGCGGTTAGCCCAGATTTCCAACAGCTTGGTACCGCGACAAAAGGAAATTACAGCCAAAGGCGTATTGATACCGGGACGGACTTGCCTTAACATGACTCGCGGTGGCAAGGATTCAGGTGTAGGGAAAGTTAGAGGCTCAGTTAAGGCAACTACACGGGAAATGAGGCCCTAATGTCGGATTCTGGACCGGGGGAGCACGTAGAGGAAGCTGGCGAAACCGCTTCTGAGGCAAGGCGCGTGGGTCGTCGTGATCTGATCAAGAAGGGCGCTGTCGTAGCTGTCGGGATGGCATATGTGGCGCCGAAAATCGAGGGTCTGTCGTTTGCGCCCTCCCGGCAGCCGGCCTACGCCGCCGGCCTCAGCGGCGCACCGCCAACCACAACGTCCACTACAACGTCGGCCCCACCGCCACCAGCTTGCACCGCAGGGACTTACACGTTCGATGTCGTGCTTCCGGGCAGCACGGAGGGCCCAAGTAGCGCTGGTGGAAATGCCCGGGCCGCAGCCGGTTGTGCAGACATCACCTTGCACACCTCGTCGCATTACGATTCGACCGTGCCGGGCGACAACGTCTACGACTTCGGAGATCCCAGCCAAGAGACCGGCCCGTCGTCGGGCAAGTATAGCCAGCCGCGCTATTACCAGACCGTCTCCATTGACAAGTCCGTCGGTGGAGCGAACTGCACCATCAACGCGGTCACCTTCGACGTCCCCACCCATCCCGGCTATGGGAAGGGGGTCGCGGACGACGACGGCAGAGCGGGAACGAACGGGGTCTGCAGCGGACCGGGTTGCTCGGACCGTGCCAAGACGAATTCGGTATATGGCGCCTACCAGGTTGACCACCGCGACAGCGTGACGTCCCCGGGCCTGGGCAAGAACACGCCCTACACCTACAACGCGCCGAGTGGTTACACCTTGACGGCAAACGGTGTGTACGTCCTGTTCTCCTCTGACCCCGACCAGAGCAACGACCTGGGGCGTCCGTCTGGAGGTGGTGTGGCCCACGTCAAAGTCAGCTGCACCTGATCGTCCCGACTACTGAGCAATTCCAGTAGGAGCGTCTCGCATGGCGCTTCGAGGTCTGTGTACACGACAGAGGGCATGACTTTCAACGACGTCGACTACGAGGCCAGTACAGGTTCGTCCGGGGGGCTGTTTTCCTGCCGACGGGTGCTGGCCGCGTCGACCGTCGTGGCGATCGCCTGCTCCGAGCCCGAGGTCACCCGTCGCTTCGATACCCTGCTGGCTGCGCTTCCCGACGGTGACGGCGTCGAGGGGACGCTGATCGATGTCCGCATAGCCTCGGCTGGTGGTGCCGACTACGACCTGTGTCTTGGCGCGAACCTCGTTGCCACAAATGCACCCGCCGCAGCCTGCGAAATTGAGGTGCTTCAGGCCATGAACCGCTGGGCCCTCGACAGCGACGCCTCGCGCCTACACCTCCACGCGGGGCTCGTGGCGCGGAGCGCAGGTGGGCTCTTGATCGTCGGGGAGTCGGGGTCGGGCAAGTCCACCTTAACCGCCTATCTGGCCTGTCTGGGCTGGACCTATCACGGAGACGAGATGGTGGCCGTAGGGCCGGATGAGGCGTGCCGGGTACGGACCTTCCCGCGCCCCTTGACGCTCAAGCCCGGCTCAATTGCCCTACTTCCTAGCTTGTGGCGGGAACCCAGGGCCGACGTGGCCGACCGCCGGCACCACGTCGCGCCTGGGGAGCTGGGCCCCGTGGACCGGCACAACGACCTGCCGGTGAAGGCGGTGGTGTTTCTTTCGGGCCAGCGGGCGGGTCCCGCCCGCTTGGTCCGTCTCGGTGGGACGGAGGCCGTGGAGCGTCTTCTGGCCAATACGCTGGACGCTGAACGTGCTGGCGTGGCGGGCATCCGGACCCTGGTGGGCCTGGCTTCAGCTTGCCATTTGGCCCGGCTCGACGGTGACAGCCTGGCGGAAACTGCTGATCTGCTCGCCGAGCTGATCGAGTCGCCCCTCCCGCCCCGGGACCCGCCAGTCAGACTCCAGTCCTTCGCGGCTGGGAGGCCGTATGCTTGGCACCCCGCCGAAGAAAAGCCCCGCTCCGCCATCGGCCCCTTTTCGATAGTTCGGCGCAAGGTGGCCGTGGAGGCTTGGGTGCTCGAAGACGGGGCCGTGCTGTATGACCCCGAGTGGGGCATGCTGTTCCGATTCAACAAGCAAGGTGCCCGGGTGTGGCAAGCGCTGGATGGAATGAGCAGTCTGGCGTCGGTAGCCGCGGCGCTGGCGGGCACCGAGGAGGCGGTCGAGCGTGTCTGCGGCTTCGCCCGCGCCGTTCGCAACCGCCGCCTGATCGACCTCGCCGATATCGGCCCGCGCCGATGAGTGGCGGTGCGGCGACCGACGGGGGCACACCCCTGGGCGGCAGCTCTCTGCTGGGCAAGCTGCCCTCAGAGGTGTTCCCGGTCGCAGAGAGGATCCGATTCATCAGCGCCGGGCCGGCCCGCCTGAGCGAACCGTTCTACGACGATTCCCTTCAGGGGATACGCCAGTCCCGTAGACCTACTCTGGAGCTCACCTTCGAGGAGCTCCGGTCCTTGGTCGGAGACGGCGCTCCTCAACCTCGCGCCGTGGTCCTGCATACCGGGCGGTGCGGATCGACGTTGCTGTTGCGCATGCTCGGCCACGACCGCCGCTTGATGAACGTCTCCGAACCCGTGCCCATCAGCCGTCTGCACTGGTACGCGCTGCACTCAGCGGACAGGGCCGAGCGCCTCAAGGCGACGATGGCGGACATCATGGTTTCCTTCGACCGGTTCGCAGGATCCCGCGGCCAAGAGGTGGTGCTCAAGCTCTCGAGCTGGCAAGCCGTGGACGCGGAGTGGCTGGTTCGCGCCGTCCCCGCCGCTCCCTTTGTATTCGTCCATCGTCCCGTCGAGGAAGTGGTGGCTTCGGAGTTGGCTGTCGGCCCGGCCTGGGGGGACGACTTCGACGTGGAGGTCGCCTCCGATTGGGCTCCATCGCTCGCCGAGCTTCCTACGGGGGCATCGAAGCCGGAGATTTACGCTGCCGTGTGGGCCTCGGAGGTGAGGGCTGTCCTCGGCGTGGCCAGGGACCGGTTGCTAACTGTCTCCTATGCCGACTTGGTTGGGAACACCGAGGACGTCCTTGGTGCCGTGGCGGCCCACATAGGTCTTGCGCGCTCCTGGAAGCCCGCCCCCGCTCTCGTCGAGCTGCGCTATTACGCCAAGGCGGCCAACCCTGCGGTCGCGTTCGAGCCCCACGGCAGGCACGCTCGCCCGGCCTTGGGTGCCGATGACGTCGAACGTGTCCGCCGGTTGGTTGGTGATCTGCCCGGTCAGCTGGCCAAACTGGGCCCAGCCTGATCGGCACGGAAGGAGCGCCGTGTCCGAGACCGAGCTAAGCGAGATCACCGAGGTGCCCGAGGCGACCGCCCGGCCGGCACCGATCGAAACGGAGGCCCTGGAGTCGCGCTCCGAAGTGCCGCGAACTTCACCATTAGAGGATGCGGACAACGCCGACACGCCGATCCCTCTGGTCTCGGTCGCCCCGATGCCCAAGGGGGTGGTGCTTATGCTGCCCCGCCCGGGGGTCAGCCCCATCCAGGATCGCCTGGCCGCGGCCAACGCCGTTGCCCGGGCGGCCGCGCTGAAGCAGCTGGCGAAGTGGTTTCCTGGCTACGACTTTGAGAATGCGGCCCAGAATGTCGACGCCCGCACCTTTTGCGTCATCAATCTGGGCGATGCGCTGATCGAGCATCTGGGCGGCGAGGACATGGTAGATCGTCTTCTTTTCGAACACGTGCACAACTGGGGGCTGGGTGGGATGTCCTTCTCCCATGGAGACGTGAAGGGCCATCAACCTCCGCCCGGCTACGCCGTCCGGGCCACTCGCTGGCCCGACGTCGGCTGGCTGATGCCCGGCGGGCTCGCCCGAGCCCTCGACGAGCGCTGGACTGGCATCATCAACGGCGCGGACCAGTTCAGCCCCGAGCTACGCGAGGTCTGCCTTGCTCTCGCCCAGGTCTACGCGGCGCCCATAAACACCAACATCTACATTTCCTACGGCCCTTCGAAGGGGTTTGGCGCCCACTGGGACAACCACGACACGATCATCGTGCCGGTTCGGGGCCATAAGCGTTGGGTCCTGTTCGAACCCGCCCTTCTGTCCGCTGAACTGCCTTGGAACGGCCCGGAAGTGTCGGAAAAGCCGCTCTGGGAGGGGGTCATCGAGCCAGGCATGTGCTTGGTAATTCCCCGAGGATGGGGTCATCGCGTCGACGGATCCGATGACCTGTCGATCCATTGCACGATAGGGGTCAACCGGATCGAGGTACATGAGCTCGTCGAGCGAGTCAGCTTCGAGGCCGGGTACTGGCCAGCCCTGCGTGCCGACGTCCCTTACGATATACACGAGGAGGTCATCTCTTACGAAGGGTCAGTCTTCGATGAGCCCCACGGCTTCGGGCGCACCCTGGCCGAGGTGGCCACCCCCGAGATGGTTGAGCGCGCCCTCGCCACCCATCGTGCCCGGCAGGTCCGCCCGGTGTCACAGCCGCTCCGTAACGCTTTTTCGCGCCATCGCTCGCGGCGACTGGTCCAACCTGGCCATCCGCTTGACCGCTCCGGCCGGCGTTATGCTGGCGAGCGAGAACCAGCCCGACGCCGACGTGGTGTTCGCGTTCAACGATCGTGCGGTGCGCATTGCTGGTGCGGCCCTCGATTCTTTTCTCGCCCTGGCGGACTGTCAACCCTGGGTCATCGAGAAACTGCCGCCGGTGGGCGGAGGACCAAAACCGGCGCGCCGAACTCGCGCGGCTATTGGTGAGCTACGACCTGGCTAGCGTCGAGGAGCACCCCGGTTCCTGAATTTGAATCCACCGAATAGTGGCTGGCGTTGAGTTTGTTGCGGATGATTCAGGTGCCCCTTTTAGGTGGCCCGCGACAACTGTGCCCGCTCACCGCTATCGTGCCTCCTCTCCCGGGACCATCCCTGCACAGCAAGCCTCGCACCCCGCTGAGCAGGTACTCACGCGCCACACTCACCCGCCATTCCATAATCGGCGGCCGTCCGTAACAGGGATCGGATGGGGAGCTGTTAGTAACGTCTCAAGGGTCCAACCTCAAGAGGACTAACCCATGCTGATGATCAATTAATCCCGCACTGGTCCGAGTGTCATTCGACGGCCCGCTGCACCCGGTTGTCAAGGCTTCCCAGCAGTCGCTTAAGCTGAGCTTTGTTTGGCGAACCCCGCCGGGCGTAGCCCGTGGTGGCGCCAGCAGATCGACGGCCATGGTCGGAGAGGGGGTGTAGCGATAGCTCCGGGCGCGAGCGGAGCGACCCACTCTTCGTTAGTCACGGTTCAACATCTGGGGTCGCACTTTCGGCCTGGGACCGATGGATCACGTCCGGCTTGTGGCACGGTCGTCGGCAATGTTTCGGCCTTTGGCTTGTCGGAAGGGCAAGCAGGATGACGTTCAAGTCACGACTTGTAGGCAGCAATTGTCAATAGTTGTGGATGAACTTTTGTGCGCCGGCTGCGACGGGCCCCGATTCGGTGGCGTCAAGCTCCTTCTCGGTCGACCACCTTTCTCGCAGTTTGCCGTCGATGAAGGTGGCGCCGGCCCGGGACGAGCGAGACGAGCTCCGGGGTAGCTACCTTGTGCCAGCGTGCTTGGCCGGCGTCTAACAGCTTGTAAGCCATCGCCAGAGTCGCCTTGCGTGGACCGGCACCGCGGGTGACCCCGGTCCTGAGCCTTACGGTCGAGAAGGTGGACTCGATCGGGTTGGTCGTCCGCAGGTGCACCGAACGTTCTTTGGGGAAGTCGTAGAAGGCGAGCAAGGTGTCGAGTTCGTCCATTATCTTGGCAGTCACCTTGGGGAAGCCCGAGAAGTCGTCGGCTAAGGCTTTGGCGGCAGTCAGGCCTCCGCACGAGAGCTGACGTTGTAGATGGTGGCCTGGATGGCAGGTTTCGGTTGTAGGTGAAGGCGTTTTGGCAATGCGTCTAGACAGTTCGCAGTCTTGTGCACCCAAAAGCGTTATTCTTTGGTGGAGGGGACGACATCCGACGTCAAGCATCTCACCAAGTCGCGGGCTGTTTGCTGTTCGTCCGGCGCGCTGGCACCCCCTTGGACCACTCGAACTGGCGCTGGCGGACATGGATGTACTCGCGTGGAGTAGTCAGGTCGGGCGGGCTTCCGCTCCCTCGACTCGATAGCCACCTTCGACCTGATCGCCGGAGGCGTCGATGTAAAGACCGCCCAAGAGCGTGTCGGTCAGGCCGACCTGCGAACAACGCTCGCCCTGTATGCGCGCATGCCCAAAGAGGCAGACCGGGGGTCGAGTCCAGTCGGGTGGTGTAATAACAACCGCTCACCAACCTCAATTTCGAATTCTATAGGTCCCTTCGTAAGAATGTCAAGTAGGTAACTACTGTCTTGTGTTTCGGGCCGCGTCGAAGTAGCCGGTTGCCGTGCGTTATTCAGTTGTCAAGGTCCTTTAGGGGGATTTCGCTAGGCAGCCCCGGCGGTTTGGAGCTCAGGCTCTTTTGGCGCTATAGCCGCTTGGCCCTCAATGGGTGTTACCGGCAGCTCTAGGTGGGGACATAGGGGCGTGAACCGGCGGGGGTAGTTGGGGACGGAGTTGGTGGCTGGCCCACTGGCGGGTGGGCTGGACGGCGGGTGGTGGGACTGGAGAGGATGGGGCCGACCTTGTGTTGGACGCGACAGGGCCCCGCCGCTTTGGAGTTGGTCGCTCAATCGGAGGGGCCCAGAAGGGCTATTAGCCAATGGCCATCGTATGGCCGACGGGGCTCGGCGTCGAGCAGTACGCGACGGCCGGGCGCGACATCGACGTCCCGCGCTTGGGGTGCCCGGGCTGTAAAGAGCCGATGGGCTACTGGGGTTGGTACCAACGCGACCTGAGGGTGGGCCGGTCACGGACGCTCCTGGTCCGCCGGCAACGGTGCAAACCTTGTGCTACCAGCCACGCCGTGCTGCCGAGCTTCGTGGCCCACGGGCGCCTGGACGCTATCGGCGTCATCGGGGCGGCCCTGGAGGCGATGGTGGACGGCCATGCCCGCCGGGCCGCCGCCACCCTCAGTCTGCCCTATACGACGGTGCGGGGCTGGCGCCGACGCTTTGTCGCCCGAGCCGAAATGTTGGCGCTCGGCGCCGTCCGGGCTTGTGTGGCCCTGGGCGCGCCCGCTCCCAGGATGAGCGGAGGACCGGTGGCGGTGGCACTCGGGGCGCTGCGCTCGGCATGGCGGGCGGCCCAGCGGCGCTTTGGCCAGCCCATGGGCCGCCGATGGCGTTTCGTCAATGGGCTGACCGGCGGGCACCTGCTCACCACCAACATACATCCACCCTGGTCAACCACCTGAAAGTGGTTTTGGATGCCTTTTGGGCGTGCCGAGTGCCGGCAACGCTGCCAACAAAGGAGGCATTCATGACCAACGGTCACCAAGACAAGATTGAAGAGCTGGCGTTGTTCCGTTACCGCGTGATCTCAGAGGCGGCGAGCCTCCGGCTCAGCCCGGCCGAGCGGGGCCGCCTGGCCAGGGAACTGGCGGCGCGCACCTGGGTGACCCCAGAGGGGGCCGAGCGCCAGGTAAGCCGAACCAGCATCGACCGCTGGCTCGCCGCCTACGCCAAAGACGGCCTGGCCGGGCTGGCCCCAGTGCCCCGAGCGGACCGGGGCCGGCCCCGCGCCGGCCGCCAGTGGCTAGAAGAAGCAGCCAAGTTGCGCCGCGCCGTGCCGGCGCGCTCGTCGGCCCAGATCGTCGACATAATCGGCCGGGCGCACGGGGTATGGCTCTCCGAGCGCACCGTTCGCGAGCACCTGCACCGGCTCGGCCTGTCCCGTCAGGTCCTGTCGGCCGTCCCGGCGCGTGCGTTCGGGCGCTTCGAGGCGGCCCGCCCCAACGAGATCTGGATAGGCGACGTGTTGCACGGGCCTTTCGTGCCGTGCCCGCGCGCCCCGGGTTCCAAGAGGGCCAAGCTGTTCTTGCTCGTCGACGACTACAGCCGCTTGCTCGTCCACGGGCGCTGGGTGACCGAGGAGAACACCCGTGCCGGCCAAGACGTGCTGCGTTCGGCCATTTCCCGGCGGGGCCGGCCTGAACTTTTATATGTCGACAACGGCGCTCCTTACGCTAACCACCAGCTGTCTCGGGCCTGCGCCGTGCTCGGGGTCGCCCTGGTGCATTCGAAGCCTTACGCCCCCCAGGGCCGAGGCAAGCAGGAAAGGCTCAACTCCTATATACGTTCTTCGTTCATAGCCGAAGTCGAGGCCCGGGGCATCGCCAGTTTCGCCGAACTGAACGACCTGTTCATGGCCTGGGCCGAGCAGGTCGCCAATACCCGGGCCCACGCCGAGACCAAACAAGCGCCCATGGAGAGGTTCTTGGCCGGCTTCACGCCCGATATCCCTTCGCCCTCAGAACTATCCGAGGCGTTCCGCTGGTCGGTCACCCGCCGGGTCACCAAAACGGCGACGGTGTCGCTACTTGCCAACCGTTACCAAGTCGGCCCCGAGCTCATCGGCCGCACGGTCGAGCTGCGCTTTGACCCCGAAGACATGGCCAAAGTGGAGGTTTACGACAACGGCACGCCGGCAGGGACGGCCGTGCCGTTCGTGATCGGCCGCCACGTGCACCCGGCCGTGCCCCAGGCCGTCCCCGAGGCTCCGCCCCCCGGGCCCGGCGTGGACTACCTGGGCCTGGTGGCCGCCGCCCACGCCGAAGCGCTGGGCGAGGGCTCCATCTCCTACCGGTCCCTGCCCGGCATGGAGGCCCGTGGTGACGACGAGGCGGCACGGTGATGGCGGGCGTCGATGTCTGGGCTGCCCACTTCGGTTTTGCCCGCACCCCATTCACAAAATCGGTGCCGGCGGACAAGCTGTTCGAGCGGGCGGCGCACGCCGAGGCGGTGGCCCGGGTCGACTACTGCATAAACCAGTCCGCCTTGGGCGTCATAGTGGGCGACACGGGGGCGGGCAAGACCGTGGCCGTCAGGGCGGCTGTGGCCGGCTTGGACAGGACAAAGTACACGGTCATCTACCTGGCCAACCCCTCTGGGGGTTGCCGGGGGCTCTACGTGGCCATCGCCACCGCTTTGGGGGCAACGCCCCGTTTCCACAAGGCCGAGGCCATAAACCAGGCGGCCGCCCTGCTCGGCGCCGAAGAGCACGAGCGTCACCGCCGGGTCCTTTTGATAATCGACGAGGCCCACCTGCTTTCCCCCGAGCAGCTCGAAGAGGTCCGTTTGCTCTCGAACGCAGAGCTTGATTCGGCGTCGCCTTTCGCCGGTGTGTTGCTCGGCCAACCCACCTTGGCCTCCCGCCTGCGCCAGGGGATGTTCGCCGCCCTGGACCAACGCATCAGCGTCCGCTACGCCCTGGGCGGCATGGACCTGGCCGAGTCGGTCGCTTACCTACGCCACCACCTGGCCCTGGCCGGTCGGGTCGACCCACTTATAGCCGACGACGCCGCCGCTCGCCTGCACCGTTATGCCAACGGGCTGCCCCGGGCGCTCAACAATGCCGCCACCGCTGCGTTGATGGCCGCCGCCGCCGAGGGCAAGGGCCTGGTCGACGACACTTGCGCCAAGAAGGCGATCGCCGAGCTCACCCGCACCTGAACACTGCCATCACGCTAGGGCGCCGGTTCCCGGGAACGACTCGGGGCCGGCGCTGTTGCGCGTCACCGCTCAGTTATGCCGGACCGTCCTCACCCAAAGTTGCCGAACCGTTGTCATCTAATTTTGCCGGCAACACCTCTTTACAAGGCTTTCTCTCGCTACTAATACTCCACCTAAAGGAGAACACGGTTGCAAGCCAGGGCTTGCCGCAGAAATTCGCTGGCATTTTCGATCGTCGAGGTGGGCCTTGGGCTGGATGCGGATGATGGGGGCCGAGTCGGTTGAGTACCACCGCTCAACGGTGCTCGGGCGAGGCGACGACTACCCCGGGATGGCGCTTGAGTACTACGCGTCCCGGGGCGAGACACCGCTCGTCTGGGGCGGCTCGGGCAGGGCGGGGCTGGGCCTGGAAGGGGCCGTTTCGCCGGACGACTACGAGGCCATCTTCGGCCCCGGTGCGCCCGTGACCCAAGGTCGGGCGAGCAGCTGGTGAACGCTCATCGGCCGGGGATGGAGGTCGTGATCTCGGCCCACTTATGCCGATTTCCGCATAAGTGCGGTTATGCCGAGGACGGGATTATGCCGAAGTGGAGGCGGACGGCTCAGGGCCGGCCAGCTCAGTAGTTCCTCAAGCCCTCGGGTGCTCGGCATAATCACAGGCTTTCCAAGAAGGCGAGGAGCGGGTCGGCAGGACGGTAGCGCCCGGGTTTGCTCCCCGGTGGGGCAGCACGTTCCAGGGCGGCCTCTTTTATGGCAAGGTCCGCATGGAGGTAGACCTGCACCGTCGCGAGCTGCTCGTGGCCGAGCCACAAGGCGATGGTCGATAAGTCAACTCCGCGCTCGCGCAAGAACATCGCGTTCGAGTGCCTGAGCACGTGCGGCGTCACGTGCTTGGCTGCTATCGATGGGCACCCGGCCGATGCTGCGATGGCGTACTTGGCCACAAAAGCCTGGACGGCGTCAGCGCTGAGCGGCGTCCCCCGCCGGGTTGGGAACAGGGGCTCTTCGGGGCGGCCGGCCCTTTCGGCGAGCCAATTCCGCAGCACGGCCACCGCCTCCCGGCTGAGCGGGGTGCAACGCTCTTTGCGGCCCTTGCCCCGACAGCGCACGTGCGCCCCCGCTCCCAGGGCTACGTCCTGGCAGCACAGGCCGACCAGTTCGCCCACCCTGAGCCCGGCGTGGAGGGCCAGCAGCATGAGCGCATGGTCGCGTCGCCCGGTCCAGCTAGAGCGGTCGGCACTGGACAGCAGCGCTGCCGCCTCGGCCCTGGTGAGGAACGACACAACATTGCGCACGCAGCGTTTTTGAGGGATGGCGAGGACCCGCTCTATCGAGCCAGCGTGCTCGGGGTGGCGGAGGGCGGCGAAACGGAAGAACGAACGGATGGCGGCCAGGCGGGCGTTGCGGGTCCTTGTGCTGTTGTGCCGATCGGCCTCCAAATGCTGCAAGAAGGCTCCGATGGCAGGGGCGTCTAGGTGGGCGAAGTCCAGCCGAGAGGGCGAGGTCGAGGTCCGCTCGCTCACGAAGCGCAGCAGCAGGGCAAAGCTGTCCCTGTAGGCAGAGACCGTTTTCGGGCTTGACTGGCGCTGTGCCCAGAGGCGCTCGGTGAAAAATGCTTGCAAGGTCGGCGCTACAAGGGTCACTGCTGGTCTCCCCATGCGGCGTCTAGGCGGCCGGCAACCGAACCGAACAGCTCTGGCGAAGCCTGCAAGTACCAGTAAGTAGAAGCAGGGTTGGCATGCCCGAGCACCTTCGCCAGTGCCGGCATACGGGCGTCGACGTCGATGCCCGCCAGGCGCCATTCGGCCACGGACTTCACCGCGAACGAGTGCCTCAGGTCGTGCAGCCTCGGCCGGCGCCGCCCGGGGGCAGCTTGGATGCCTGCGGCGGCGAGGATCTTGCGGAAGGCCGCGTCCACTGTCACTTGGGTGAGCCGTCTGCCCAGGGTGGACACGAAGAAGGCGCTCGTCCCGCTGTTCGGGGCTAGCCCGTCGCGCAACGCCGCGTAGGAGCGCAGTGCCCTCGGGGCGCTTTGGTGGAGCGGGACCTCTCGCGCCGCTTCGTGCTTGGAGTTGCGGACAACCAGCTGGTGCCGGCGGATGTCAGCCCGGTCGAGGCGGATCGCCTCCCCGGAACGCAGCCCGCTAACGGCCAGCAGCCCGATGAAGGTCTCATAGGTGGCGCCCCGCAGTTCCGGCGCCAAATTGCGAGGCGCCGCCATGAGCGCGCTGACATCGTCGTCGGAGTAAAGGTAAGGAGCAACCCGGCTATATCGCGCCGGTAGCAAGTCCGCTGGGGGGACCTCGGTCATGGGGTCGAGGTTGGCCAGGTAACGGGCAAAGCCGCGCACGGCCCCCAGGCGTTGGCTGTAGCTGACCGGCAAGAGCCCGGCCGGCAGCGTGGCCCAAGCGAGCGCTGCACCGGCGCTGATGTGGCCCGCCTCCTTGCTCTCCATGTAGCGGACGAAGCTGGGTAAGTAATAATCAAGCTCTTTGGCCGCAAAGCCGAGCGAACGGCGCAGAGCGGCATAGTCGCTCAGCCGGGCACGCAGCTCGTTCATCGCCCGTTCCCGGGCCAGGGCCGAGCTAGGCCGGCGAGCACCGCCTCGTCCAAGTCGACATAAACCGCGGTGACCTTGGCCCCGGTATGGCGGAGCACCTGGCCCACCCCGGCCAAGGGGAAGCCTCCTTTGTGGACGGCGGTGGCCACGTACTTGCGCAGGCGCCGTGGCCCTATTTTCCCCAGGCCGGCCCGCTCCGAGGCACGCACCACTACCGCTTGCACCCCTGCTAGGCCGAGCGGGGTGAACGGTGCCCGGGAGCGCAAGAACACAGCCCGGCAGCCGTCGGGGCCCTGCTGGCGGCCCTCCGCCAAGTAGCCAGCCACCGCCTCGCCGGCCTCCCAGGGCAGCGGCAGGCGTTCATAGCGGCTGCCTTTGCCCCTAATGAGGACCTCTCCGTGGCGCCAGTCGATGTCGCTCAGACAGAGCGCCGCCACCTCACAGGGCCGCAAGCCGAGGCGGCTCAAAAGGGCCAAGATGGCGAAGTCCCGCCGGCCTACGGGCCGCTCGGCCCTGCACGAGCCGAGCAACCTCGCCACCTCGGCCTCGGTGAGGCTGGGTGGCTGAGGGCCTGGCCGGCGGCCTTTAAGCTTGGGGACAGCCGCCACGAGGGGCCTGGCGGTGAAGCCCGTCAAGTGCAGGTAACGCAAAAACGACGACAGCGAGCCGACCATGTGCTTGGTCGTAGAAGCGCTTGCCGCCGCCGAGAAGGTCATGACCAACGCCGTTATGTGCTCTGGGCGCAGGTCTTTGAGGCCCTCGGGGCCGCCAGCCAGGCCATTGCAGATCGCCCTGGCGCTGACGACATGGGCCGCCACAGTCTTCGTGGCCAAGCCCCGCTCCCGGGCCAAGTACGTGCTGTAAGCAGCGAGGAGGTCTTCGAACGCGCCGACAGGCGCGGGCCGCGGTGCTACGGCCCCGACACTCCTCAGGTACTTGAGCAGCAGTGCCGAGTTCGCCGGTGAGGACCAAGTGGCCCGGCCCCTGGCGCTGATGGCGCTCACCGAAATTCCCCAGTGTCGCTCACCGAAATTCCCCAGGTGAGCCTCCCGGTGGATTTTGTCAGCATCACCACGTTAGGTGGTGCTGGAGGCGTTGTCCAGCACGCCTCCAGCAACCGAGTGCTTCTTTAGTCCTCCTCGAGGGGGGTCCTGTCCCTGTGCCGTGCGCCCGGCGTAACGCTGCCACGCGCTCGCCCGGGTGACGCCGAGAAGGTCGGCGACCTGGCCCCAGGAGTAGTCCTGGTCCCTGGCGTCGGCGACGGCGCGGGGGACACGGCAGCGGGCTTCGGCTACGAGGCTGGCGAGGAGGTGCAGCGTGACGCCGGCGTCACCGGCCCACTCCAGGCCTCGCAGCTTCCCCAGGCTCTCGATGGCGGCGTCGAGCACGGCCCCGGAGTCCTCCCCGGTGGCCGGCTCTATGTAGTGGTCTCGACGGGGCTCCCTCATGCTGCGCGGGCCTCCGTACACCTGTGCAACGTCAGAAGGCACGGCCGGGTGCTCAGTGGTCCGCGGCTCTCCATACACCTACGCACCACTGGACGGCTCCGCTGACCGCTCATTTCTGGCCTCCCCGGAGACGTTCTGATCTTGCCCGGTGGGCGCGCATGCGGTACGAGTCGCCCGAGATCGTGATCACGACCGAGCGGTGCAGTAAGCGGTCGAGCATCGCCCCCGCGACCGAAGTGTCTTCCCCGAAGGCTTTGGCCCACTGGCCGACGGCCAAATTTGTTGTCAGGCAGACAGAACCCCGCAAGTACCTGCGGGACATGACCTGGAAAAGGGCGGCGGCGGCTTCCTGGGCCAGCGGCAGGTACCCGACTTCGTCAATTACCAACAGCCGCGGGTTGGCGTAAAAGCGCATTACCTGTTCCCAGTTGCCCTCCAGGGCGGCCCGGTGGCAGCGCGCCGCCAAGTCGGCCGCGGTGGTATAAAAGCAGCGGTAGCCGGACTCGACGGCCAGGCGGGCCAGGCAGACCGCCAGCATGGTCTTGCCCACCCCGGGCGGCCCGATCAACAAGACATTGGTGGCGTCGTCCAAGAACCTGAGCGTGGCCAGGTCTTCGATCAGCTTTCGGTCCAGGCTCGGCTGGGCGTCGAAGTCGAAGTCAGGCAGGCGCCAGGGCGCCGGCAGTTTGGCAAAGCGTTCCAGCAATGCCTGGCGCCGGGCCAGGGAAGCCTTTACTTCTATAGCTAAAAGACGCTCCAAGAAGGCGGTGTGGGTGAGCTTGTTGTCCCTGGCGTAGTCGAGCTCGGCCGCCAGGGTCTCGGCCGCGGCGATGAGGCGCAGGTGGGCCAGGTGGCCCCGCAGGGCCTGGTAGGTCTCAGCGCTCATCGCCGGCCTCTTCTTTATTAATGGTGGCCGTTGCGTCCTCGTTATTAATGGTGGCCATATCGTCTACGAGGCGCTGGTAGGCAGCCAGGTCGACCACGACGTCGGGGTCGTGGTGAGCGGCGAGCACCTTGGCCGCCGCGGCGCGCGCCGCGGCCGAAGGAGGCCGGTTGGCCTTGCGCCGGCAGGGGGCAGCGGTGCTGAACTGGGCCAAGACTGCCTTCTCTAGGGCCGCTTTATCGGCCGGGTCGCGTACGACCCGTCCGGCCCCGGGCACAGCGCGGCCGTGGCTGGCCAGCACTACCCCACCGGCCGAGACGACCTGGACGGCCCCCGAGCCGAGCCGGTGGCGGACGGTCACTACCTGGCCGGAAAAGCCGGGCGGCAAGCCGTAGTAATTGCCCTCGAAACTGACCAGGGCGTGGGGGTTGACCGGGCGCGAGGCCTCCACCGTGGCCGGGTAAGGCAGAGCCGGCAAAGCGACAAGGCCCTCAAAACCGGCCAACAAGGCGACAGTCGGGCGCCCCAGGCCATGCGCGGACAGGTACGCCGTCGCCTCCTCGGGGCCGGTCACCTCTTCGAGCTTGGCCGCCGGGCGGGGCCGGCGGTCAGCTATTTTCTCGCAGAAACGCTCGAGTTGTACTTGGGCACCGGCCATGGTGGTGGCCGTCATGGTGCGCCAGAAACGCTGGGTGGCGAAATGGACTGACTTTTCGACCGAGCCCTTGCGGTTCCCCCGCCGGGGCGGGCAGACAACCACCGTCACCGAATAATGCTTTGCCACGGGCGCAAAACTGGCCCGTAAGCGGCCGCTGCCGGGGTCCACGACGGTCGCCATGCGGTCAAAGCGCCAGGCCCGGGCCGTGCCGCCGAGGGCCCGGAGCACGGTGTCGATGCCCGAGATGACATCGCCCTGGTCCTCTGATTCGGCGAAAGCCCCCCGGAACTTGCCCGAATAGGCCAATGTGCCGAGCAACAAGTGGCCGTCACCGCCCCAGGGGGCCTCGGGCAGCTCGTCCCAGTCCCATTGGCATTCTGCGCCCGGGGGGTGGGCGATCTCGACCGTGTCGCGGCCTTTCACGCCGGCGCACGCCTCGCAGTGCGGGCGCAGCCGTCGCTGTCGCAGCGACCGGGTGAAGCTCTGGTAGCTGAGCGGGTAACCCAAGGCGACCACTTCGTCGTAAAGGGCGCTCGCCCAGACATGGGCGTCGTCGGCTAGGCGCTGGGCGACGTAGCCCGCTATTACATCGAAGGGGTCAGGCTGGGTCTTTTCCGTTCCCCAGGGACGCGTTTGCCGCTCAGGTAGTCCCTCACCGTCTTGCGGTCCCGGCCGAGGTGACGGGCGATGGCCGATATCGACCAACCGCGGGCCCGTAGTGCCGCTGCTTGCATGTCTTCTTCTCCTGTGAGCATGGAGGTCTGGTCTCCCTTCTGGGTGTGGTGCGGAGAACCACAAGCCTTTGAAGGGAGGCCACCCTCAGTGGTGGATGGTCAGTCCACCGACAAGCTCACGGTGGGGAATTTCAGTGAGCAGGTCTGGGGAGACTTACGTGAGCGTGATCGAGCGCGCCGTGCCAGGGCGAACCTCGCCGCCAGAGCCTCGTCGAAATGCGCCAAGGGGAACCCCTCGGCTTCGAGCCACCGGCTCAACTGGCATAGCTGGGTGAGCCTGCGCCTCGCCGTGGCTTCCGTGTGCCCTCGCTCTATCAGGAACGCCCACCATCCCGACGCATAAGGCGCCAGCGGGCCCGGTGGAAGCAAGACGCGGTACTCGCTCATCTGAGCCTCCTTGTCAGCGGGCCACCAATTGGCCCCAAGGAGGCTTCGGTTCTTGATTATGCCGAACCGACGATCAAGTCCAAGGATGTTGCCTGCACCAACACAACCGGTCCCTAGGGAGATCGGCATAATCACGTCTTCGGCATAAG
>CAWCCW010000017.1:0-7337 GCA_963794125.1 uncultured Acidimicrobiaceae bacterium | reverse complement strand
CGCGGGACGTAGTCATGTGAACGCTGAAGTGCACCGGCAACGGTTCGTTTGGGCCGCACTCAACGCGAGTGCTCCTGCCTCCGATCGTGCCATTCTGTCCTGGCTAAGTAGTAGGCGCCCCTGACGCAATGCTTTAGCTCCGAGAGCGTGGCCCGACGAGGTGGTCCGGTCGAAGCGCCCAATTGGAAGGACGCTGACGCTTGGCCCAGGTCCGCATACTCGTCGTCTGTGAGCTCAATGGCGGCCGCCGCCACGTTGTGCTCGAGCTGCTCCGTGCTGGAGGCTCCAGGGATGGCGGCCACGTTGGGATTGCGAATTGCCCAGGCCAGCGCGATCTGCGCTGGAGTGGCAGAGTGAGCGGCCGCGACCTCCCGCAATACCCTGACGACCTCGTCCGTGCGGCTCAGGTTCCCGGGCTGAAAATGGGGGTCTGCGGTCCGGGCACGATTCGTCGGTGTGCTGCTCGCGTGGTACCGGCCTGACAACAGGCCGCCGGCCAATGGGCTAAACGCGATAATCACACGGCCTTGAGACTCGGCAAACGGTAACAGGTCGCGCTCGGCCGAGCGCTCCACCAGGCTATATGCGACCTGGTTGGCAAAGATCCGGGTACCGAGGGCACCTTCCGCCGAACGCCACCGGTCAAGGGGGTAATTGCTCACCCCCACTTCTCCCACAACCCCTGCCCGTTGAAGTGACCGCATGCCACGCATAAGCGGACCATCGGAGACGAGGGGGCTCGGCCAATGCACCTGATAGAGGTCGAGCCATCCCGTCCGAAGCCTCCTCGCGCTGGCCTCACCGCGTCGCCGCACGAGCCGCGGGCTCGGCATTATTGGGAACACTTTCGTGGCCAGGAAAAACGACTCTTTGTCGTCACCAAGCGCCCTACCGAGAATCCGCTCGCTGCGACCTGATCCGTAGACCTCCGCCGTATCGAAGAGAGTTACACCTCAGCTCCACGGCGCGCCTGACGATGGCCGGAGCTACCTGATCCGCGTAGGTCTCGCCGTAGCCCCACTCGTGGGACCCAAATTGCCAAGTGCCGAGCCCGATCTTTGAAATTCTCTTGGGGGCGCCGACATCGACGTACCTCACGGTGCCAGGCTACACCTACGCGATCAGGACAACGCTCCCAGAGGCTCTCCCAACACGCTCTATGTACAAGCGCATTTCCGACTACTAATCACCCAAATACCATAATGGACGGTCGCTCACTCCCTTAAAGGAGCTTGTGGGGCACCAGCCCATTTTCCCCCGCTCGTGTGCGGCACAACCCTGCTCCACAGGCTCTAAGCGTGGCTGACGGAAACCCAGACTGCAGGTAACCGTCAGCGAATGCCTGGGGCTTCCCAGGCTGAGCTGGCTCAGCTCAAGTTGAACGTCAGGTCCGTCAAGGGGAACGTCTCGGCGCCGTTGGTCGAGCAAATCTCCACGCCGTACTCCAGCTGCGACGGCACATCGGTCGACTTTACGACACCTTGCGACACCAGCCAGTTCAACGCGGCGAGGATGTCCACCGACCCGGACTGAACCATCTTCTGACGGAAAAAGATGTTCTCAGTGCCTAGTTTCTGGTACCAGTACCGCACTCCATCGAGGGTCACGGTATCTGACTTTACGGAAGGCCAGTACAACTGTGTACCCGTCCACTGGTTCCAGATCATGATCTCGGTGCCCCAGTTGTTCAGCCAAAGATCGTAAGCGGCGTCCCAGGAACCCGCGGATGGGAAGTTTTCAGAGAACGTCGAAGTTATCGAGTTGTAAGCGGAGATGGGCTTGGTGGGCACTCCGTGGCCCGGCCGCCGACGTCGAACTCGGTATTCGGGTAGGTCTCGACTTGGCCTTGCTTGTTCGGCTGGTCGGATACGGCATACCAGCTGGACTGGTTACAGACGTAGAGCGTTTGCGGGCCAGCGCCGCTGCTCCAGGCGTCGTTGTCCATCCACCAGTACTCCGTGTTACCGGGATCGAGGTTATCGGTGCCCTCAGCGTCGCTGGTCGACCATACAGGCGCCGTGCAGCTCTTCGGCCCCGGCCCCGCGCTCGTCAGAGGCAGCTGGGAGTGGGAGCTTAGAGCTATGCCGCTTACCCAAACCAAGGCCTTTTGGCCGACGACCTGCCCTGGGGGTGGCCCGCCCATGAGTTGAGCGTCGCCGAAGGCGAACACGCCCCCGTCCCGGGAAGCGAGCCAGTAACCCTTGCCGTCGGCGGTAGGAGCGATACCCACGATGTTGGCGTTGACATGGGCCGGGGCCATCGAGCCGTAGCTATGGGCATCTCCGTACGCCAGGACCTTGCCTTTAGCTGTGACGAGCCAGTACCCCTTGGCGTCAGGGGTGGCGGCCATACCCACCACGGCCGAGCCGAGCGAGGCGGCCAGCTTGGCCGGTCCAAAGGGCACGTTCCCGAACCGCACGACGGTCCCGGTCCCGGTGGCAAGCCAATAGCCGCGTCCCGCCGGGGCGACGGCCATACCCACCACGGGCGAGCCCAGGTGGTCCTGGGCGGCCGATCCGTAGTAGGTGGCGTCCCCGAAGGCGTACACCCCGCCGTCGCCGCCGAGCAGCCAGTAGCCCCGGCCGTCCGACGTGCTCTTGATACCCACGACGGGCTTGGCCAGGTGCTTAGCGGCCATGGAGCCAAACACCTTGGCGTCGCCAAAGCCGTACACCTGGCCACTAGCCGTAGCCAGCCAGTAGCCGCCGGCGTCGGGGGTAGGGGCAATGCCGACCACCGGGCTCGAGCCCTGGGCACTCAGCGACCCCAAGTGCTCGGCCCCGCCGTAGGCGCTCACCACCCCGCTCGAGCTGGCCAGCCAGTAGCCGGCCTGCGCCTCGGCAGAGCTGGCCGAGGCATAGGGGGCCACGACCATCGACAACGACGTGGCCGTAACAAAAACCGAGAGCAGGGCTATGCGCTGCTTGGGGGCCTTGCCGGCACGAGCGAAACGGAGCGACACCACTGTTCTCCTCCTGCGCGGACGTGGCCCGCCTTGTGCCCGGTCACGTCGGCTAAATATGGCAACCATTGAGGACTTATCGTCCCCGTTTTCTCAGACGAACTGCCTTGAAGACGGTTCACCTGGAGCGATTGACCCATCTGACAGTACCACGGAAGGTGTTCAGATAGGGCTCGCCTTCCTTTGCCGAGTGCTGGTTACCGACTGAAAATACAGGTGCAGGCAGCAATCTGAGAAAGAGTGCCACTGGAAGGTTGTCCATGTAACCGCACTCCCCCGGCCATCAGGGTTTAGCCTCCGCTGTCAGTTGGCCAACCAGGTGTTCTGCGATGGCCAGGGACGAGGTGGCGGCGGGAGACGGTGCGTTCCGGACGGCAACGATCGACTCGAGGAAGTTGACCTGGAAGTCGTCGACCAGGGTGCCATCGGCCGCCACAGCCTGCGCCCGGACACCTGCTGGGCCGCGCACGACATCTTCCGCGCTCAAGCTCGGTATATATTTACGCGCGGCGGCCACAAAGAAGTACTTCGAAACTGAAGTCGCCAGTTCGCGCCCGCCCGCCCGCCAATGACGGCGAGCCATCCGACGGAAACCGGGCCAGGCGATCGTCTCGTGCAAATCGGCGAGCCTCAGGTCGCGCCAGCTGTAACCCTCTCGGGCCAGCGCCAAGACGGCGTTCGGCCCTATATCGACGCCCCCGTTTACGCGCCGCGTGAAGTGAACTCCGAGGAACGGGTACCGAGGGTCCGGGACAGGGTAGACGAGCCCTTTTACCAGGTATTCACGGGCGGGCACGAGCCGGTAGTACTCGCCGCGGAACGGGACGATGGCCGGGCCCGCGACGTCCCCTGCCAGTCTTGCCACTCTGTCACTCTGCAGGCCGGCACAGAGCACAACTCGATCAGCGCGAACGCGGCCGCCAGCCGTGAGGACCTGAGCTCCAGACCCGTCCGGCGCGAAACCTGTCACTTCGGTGTTGAGCATTATCGTCCCACCACGAACCTGGAAGTCCTCCAACAGGTGTTGGGCCACCCGGCCAAAATCGACGATCGCGGTGCGCGGGGAGTGAAGAGCGGCGACGCCACTTACGTAAGGCTCTATCTCGGTTATGGCGCTCCCCTCGAGCCAACGCAGGTTGGGCACTCCGTTGGCCAGTGCCCTTTGCTCGAGCCGCCTCAGCGCAGGTAGATCCGAATCGTCTCGGGCAACGATGAGCTTGCCGCACTCCACGTACGGCAAGTCCCATTGTTCACAGGCTTCTTTAAGTAGTTGTCGGCCCCTGGTGCACAGGCGCGCTTTGAGCGAGCCAGTCGGGTAATACACACCCGCGTGCACAACCCCGCTATTGTGCCCCGTCTGATGAAGGCCGACCTGTGCCTCTTTTTCGATGACGGTCACTGTCGCACGCGGCCACAGGTCGATCAGGCGGCGAGCTATGGCCAAACCGACGATGCCACCGCCCACGATGACGAAAGATTCCCGCTGCAACTTTGGCCTGACGCTCGTACCTCCGGCGTGAGCACCGGAGTGTTGATATGGGCCCAAAGGCCCAGATGCTTCGGGCGCGATGTCAGTTTTACGTTGAACAGTCATAGGTGTAGTACTGAATTAGAGGTCCTGACCAGGCCGCAGATGCCCACAGCTGGCAACGGCCTGGCTCCCCAAGAACCACGACGAACTTTCGGAAACTGGACGACTGGCGAGGTGCACAGCCGACCGCGAAACGTGGTGCATACCGGGCAGCGCAGCTCTGGCGGTTGTTTTTTCCGGTATCAACACCAAATTCCCCTTCTCGTATTTCGTAGTACGAACGGCCCCTATTGGGTAGAGGAGCCCCAGGATCAAGCGAGTCATGAGCCCTCGATCGGCTGTAGGCCGAAAGGACTAGGATTTCGGAAAACAGAAAGTCCCATGTAGTTCTCCAACACTAGTTGTGTTGACGGGGGCACGCACAGTTCATAACTTTGCCGGGTGTCTACCGCGCCCTCTCAGCAACCGTTACTGTCGCTTCGTGCTCCCCTCCCCGCCTTCGCCTGCTGAAAGCGCTCGTCTCAAGTCGAGCGAAGACGTCATCGACCTCAGATCTCAAGCCCCAGAGCGTTGGGCCGAGGACGCCACCAACAGTGAGATGGCGGCGAAGCCCTCTGGCGCCCCTGCCTTGCGAGAAGCCGCAGCCGAAGCGCGGCCCGCCACGGCGCTTGTCAACCAAGAGGCGTCCGAAGACGTACATCACAGCAGCAACGCAGCCGCTGGGTCAGCGGTGCGCTCATCCACAGTCGCCGCCCTGGTCGAAAAGGCGCGCCAAGGAGAGGCGGGCGCTTGGGAAGAGCTCGTAGCCCGTTTCGGCGGGATGATCGCCGCCACTGGACGGCGTTACCGGCTCACGCCCTCTGACGTGGGAGAGCTGCAACAGACCACATGGCTGAGGCTCGTTGAAAACCTGCACCGCATCGAGCAGCCGGAGCGCGTCGGGGGCTGGCTGGCCACGACGGCCCGCAGGGAGAGCCTGCAACTGCTCCGGCGAGCGGGCAAGTACCACTCGGGCGCTGACCAGATGCTGGCTAATATGCCCGACAAGCACTTGCCTGAACCTGACGCCCGGCCTATCGCCGAAGAACGAGAAACCGTGCTCCGGGCGGGTTGGGGCCGGCTCAAGCCGCGCTGTCAAGAACTCCTCTCTTTGCTGATCAGTGACGACCCCGTGGGCTACAAGGACCTGTCCAAGCTCTTGCAGATGCCAGTGGGAAGCATCGGGCCGACCCGGGCCCGCTGCCTCGAGCACCTCCGCCGGCTCGTCGAAGAAGAGGGGATGGCCGGCATCCGCGAGTAGCGCCGGTCGAGTTCGCGACCCTCTGGCGGACGTATCTGCCGAAGCGGTGGTCGCTCCTAGAACGCGATGCTATCTTCTTGGCGCTGTGTGGCGCCGTGCGCGGCCACTCCCGGCCACTTTGCATTCGCAGGTCTACGTGACCGCACCAACGGGTTCTCGAGGGCTTCGATTGCGAGCCTCGGGTGAAAATCCTTCAAGTCCACAATCGGTACCGGGCTTCGCCCAGCGGTGAGAACATTGTCGTAGACAACGAGGGTGCCGCGCTGCGCCAAGGTGGCCACACGGTTGAGCGCTTCGAGCGCCTCAGCGAGGACATCGGAAGCTGGCCGCTGCGCAAGAAGCTGATGCTCCCGGGCCAAGTGGTGTGGAGCTACAGCTCCTTTAAGGCTCTGAGACAGTTTCTGCGGGATACGCGCCCGGATGTGGTGCATGTGCACAACACCGTACCCCTGTTGAGCCCCTCCGTCCTTCACGTGTGCTACAAGGAGCGCGTCCCGGTGGTTGCGACTCTGCACAACTACAGGCTGGTGTGCCCAGCCGGAACGTTGTTCCGGGACGACTCCATCTGCCACGACTGTATCGGTGGGGTGTCGGTGGCAAGCATAAGCCATGGGTGCTACGGCGGCTCGCGTTCCCAGACGTTCCCCCTGGTCGTCTCCACGGTCGTAAACAGGCAAGCTTGGCGGTCCCAGGTCTCTGCGTATATATGCATCTCCAAATCCCAGCGGGACATAATTAGCCCGGTTGGGCTGCCCCATGACCGGGTCTTCGTCAAGTGGAACATGGTGCCACCAATTGCCCGAGCGCAACATTCTGAAAAACGTGGCATCGTTGTCTTTGTTGGCCGATTGACCGGTAGCAAAGGGGTCCCCGTTCTGATGGAGGCCTGGGATCGTTATTCGGCGGCCTCAACTAACGGCGCCCTTCGTCTGGTCATCGCAGGCGCAGGTCCGCTTGAGACCTCGGTCGCCGCTTGGGCTGAAGCCCGGTCGGACGTTGATTTTGTTGGTCTTCTCAGCGCCACCGAGTGCAGGGAACTACTAGAAACAGCCCGCGTGGCCGTGATCCCATCGCAATGGGAGGAGCCCTTCGGCATGGTCGTGGTGGAAGCGATGGCCGCCGGTGTGGCGCCAATCGTATCGGCCCACGGCTCTTTCCCAGAGATGGTGCTGGATAATCACGAGGGGGTTCTCTTTCCTCCAGGTGACGCAAAGGCGCTCGCAAGTGCTTTCCACGACGTGGAGATAAAACCAGAACGCTACGAAAGTTACGGCCGCAACGCGTGGAAGGCCTACGAGACGAGGTTTGACCCCGCCGAGAATATTCGGCAGCTGGAGTCGATTTACGAGTTCGCCATCGCGCACCCCGTCTGGGAAGATCCCGAGGTCGAGCTGAACGCAGCCACCTCCGTCCCGGCGGCCCCCGACCTGTCCCGGGCCTAGGCATAACAACAAGGCCTAGAAAGGCCCGGGCCAGTTCTTGTTCTGAGGCTCGCTCTCGGGGAACCAGCCTCCGCACAACTGTCGCCCTTTGAACTGCGGTAC
>CAWCCW010000016.1:0-14779 GCA_963794125.1 uncultured Acidimicrobiaceae bacterium | reverse complement strand
TGACGCCCGAGATGACACTGCGTTATGCCACCCTCGCCTCACCGGTCCTCCGCTCCGCCTACGACGAGGCGATCGGGAAGGTGCGAAGGCTGATACCGGTCGCCTCTGCCGGCCGCCCGCCGGTGCCGCCAAAGGTCGAATGGATGGCCTCGGAGTTCCTAAAGACGCGGCTGGCCCACGGCTACTGCTCCCGCCACCTCGTCGCTGGCGCTTGCCCTTACGCCAACGTCTGTGAGACGTGCGACAATTTCGTGCCCACACCCGAGTTCGCCCCGGTGCTCAAGAGCCAGCTGGAAGACGTCCGCCATCTCCGGGAGGACGCAGAACTGCGGGGCTGGCAGAGCGAAGTTGAGCGTCATAGCCGCGTCGTCTCCGCCCTGGAGGGCCACGTCGGGCGTCTGCGTAACCGGGACGCCTAGCAGGCTTCGCTTGACATGGTCACATTGGCCGGTTAAAGGAGCGGCTCAACAAAGAGATCCGCCGGCGCACCGACGTGGTCGGCATATTCCCCAACCGGGCTGCTGTAGTGCGCCTGGTCGGCGCAGTGCTGTCCGAGCAGAGCGACGAGTGGGCGGTGGCCAAACGCTATATGGGCTCAGAGAGCTTGGCTAAAGCCCGCCTGCGACCCATTGAGGGCCAAGCGGCTATAGCGCCAAAAGAGCCTGAGCTCCAAACCGCCGGGGCTGCCTAGCGAAATCCCCCTAAAAGGACCTTGACAACTGAATAACGCACGGCAACCGGCTACTTCGACGCGGCCCGAAACACAAGACAGTAGTTACCTACTTGACATTCTTACGAAGGGACCTATAGAATTCGAAATTGAGGTTGGTGAGCGGTTGTTATTACACCACCCGACTGGACTCGACCGTGTCCCACCGAGCTAATTAAGACCCTTGACCGTCATCGTCCTCGCATCGTCGCCGCTCAACCACATTCGAGCTGATGCTCAACTTCCCCCGAGACCTCTTCGAGTATCGTTATTGTTTGACGCTCGAGCCATGGGTTCAGCCGAACACCATTGACGCTCTTCAACCGGACAAAGTAGTAAGACTCGAAGAACGCCCCGTCCTCCATGTTGTCGTCGGCACGGTGGCCTGAACCACGTACCAGTCAGAAGCCGCTCGTGAGCTTTGAGAGCCTCCGGCCAGCGGGTTCGAGGGCGGGGTGGACCGAGATGTCATCGACCTCAGCCACGGTAAGGCTGCTCAAGTCCCAAAGAGCTACGGCCGTCCACTGGGGCCGGTGATAGGACCACCATTGAATCCCGCTCCAGAGCCCCTCAGCAAAGACCCCGGCCGCGATCCTCTGGGTCCGTGGCCGGTTGCGGATAACGACGTGGGTGGGCCGGATCCCCCGTTGGTAGAGCACATTGGGGTCGTCAAGGTCGAGCAGAGGGTGCTTCTCCTCGTCGAATTCGAAGGTGCCGAGGGATCTCGCCGATCCCGGCAGCGCCGGGTAGGCAAGCATCTTCGGCGTCCAGCGGGCCAAGTTCCCGAAAGTCTCGCCGATAGCCGCTTCGGGCGAGGTCGACAAGTACATCGTCACGTAGAGGCTCGGGTTATCCCAGCGGCCCCGGCCCTGGTCGGCGGCATGGACGTACAGGGGGTGACCAGCGTCATCCGCCGTCGCCGCCGCCAGGAACGGGAACACTCGGTAGAGAAGCACTGCTCAGGCGTAGGCGCCTTCGGCTTCAACTTCGATGGCTTCTAGGACCGGGACCGATCCGTTCACCCGCAGTACGTCGATTGGGCGGGCCCCGTCGAGAAAGGCATTCGCGCCCTCAAGCCAGTCGCCAATCACTTCATCGTCCCAGATGAGCTGAAGTCGAGCGACGATGTGGTCGAGGTCCACCAGGGCGGGGGCGACCTGTGAGCTGGGGGTTTCGACAGCGTTGCGCCACCGGGAAGGTTGGCTCTCGGAGACGCCGAGCAGGGCCGCGGCCCTGCGGTTGCCGAGGACCCTAACTACGTGACCGGCTCGAATTTCAGGCTGCCAGCCGCTGGACCCTGTTGCTTTGAGTGCTCGGTCCCGCGTCGAGGCTCTACTATTCGGTTTGGGGCGCGCCTTCTTGGCTGCTCCAACGCTTTTGGCACTGGCGGGACTGGCACTGGCGGGACTGGCGATCGTTGCTGTCCTTTTGGTCGCCATCTGCTCCGACTTCGCGGCCGACTTAGCGCCGCTAGTCCTTTTCGGCCCCGATATGGCAAGGCCCTCTCTGGCGGGAGCGCCGCGCGTCTTGCCGGCATTCTTGGGGATCGGCGCGGTGACGTTCGTATGGTGGTCCTGCTCGGCCATGCCCTAATGGTACACCCAAGCTTTTGCTTGGGTGGTCGTTCTGTGAGAGTAGTCGATGAGTTGTCGCAGCGGCCGTATAAGGCAAACGATGGAGGAGATCGGACAGGGACTCGGTCCTACCCTAGAACCGTAGCCCCTGACCGAGGAGCCCCAGCGGTCACTGGCTCTAGGCGCCGAAGAACGTCGGATGACGGCGACTGGCCGAGCATGGTTAAGCTGCCTCCACTAAAGCTTTGACATTCCCAGTTTGACCTACAAATACGGCGAAAGGACGCCGTCCGGTGTCAGCGCCATGAAAACTCCCCTCGCGCCGCCAAGTAAAGGCGTATCGGTCCTTACCAACCTGGCGATCCAATTCACAAGCTCATGTGCGCATGCAATGTTTCGGTACGCCAGCAACAGCTCATCATGGTTCAGGGCGCCAATGCTGCCTAGTGCTCGACTAACCGCCGATGCGGAGAGGACGACGAGGCGATGGGGCTCATGCGCCGGTTAGCTCAGTGTGCATTAACACCACGTGGTAGGGGCCGTACATGGACATGTCAAAGTAAATACCCGGGCCGTTGTCCCACTCGGGTGTTATGTACGGGGCGTACAGCTCGGGGTACTTGGCTGAGGTAACGACTACCTGAGCGCTGCTCCACGGTCCGGTGAGCTTGGTCGCCGTTCGCAGCACAATCTGCCCGGTCGGGTCAACGAGGTACATCATTAACCACCTCCGGTAGAAGGAGTTCCACTCCACGGACAGCTCCCCGACCGGCGGGTTGACCAGCGGCTCGGCCGCACTCGGCGCAGGCACCCAACCATGGCCTCCCCAGTACTGGTAAGACGCCTTGTGAAGGAGGTCGCTTTGGGGGGCCCGGGCCAGCTCCAAGCGCCCATATCGACCACACGGTATGCCGAAGACGTAGACGAAAGACCCGTTTTTCACTAATGCCACCTGCCCGAAGTTGCTGTCCCCGCCCCACGTTACGTTGGGGTCCTTGGCCCAGTGCTGGCCGTTGTCGGTCGAGTGCGCCACCCCGGAGTAATTGCAAGTCCAGTGCCCGGGCGCCCCGTACTCCTGCACCGACATGTAGAACAGGTACATAGACCCGTCCACCCCGGTGCCATACGTGGGGATCACAGTCTCTTCGACGCCGTCGACCTTCTTCGAGCTAAGAAGCTCCTCGGCCGTGCCGTCGCGTCCGGTGATCATGCCGCTGAAGCGCAGCCCGTGGTCGGGCTCGGTCTGAGAGTTCACAAAGGCCATGGTGTTGCTGCGCCAGTTGGCATGGTCAACCGAGAAAAAGGGGTTGGCCGCGGGCCCGCCGAACGTGTCGCCGAAGACGATGTACAGACGGTGCCCAAAGGTGAACATGCTCCCGAGGTCGGCGCCATAGACGTCCCACCGCACTGCGGTGTTATTGATGGAGCCGGGGCCGATTTCCTGCGCCACCTCATACGTCTGCGCCCGGTTGACGACTAGTGGGGGCGAGCCTTTCCCTGCGGAAGAGCTAGTGCCAGGTGCGGCGCTGGCTACCGGCGTGAGCAGGGCCGCCAACAGGGCAGCGGCACAAGTGGCCCCACCCCCGTGCCTCACCTTAACCGCCCCACTCCTGAGGAACTTACATCCAAAGCGACTTCCTCGGCGTGCCAACGCTTGTCCCAGGGGGCGCGCAACCATCTCGTCGATCTCGTCTATTGCAGCCGAACCGGTGGACAGGCATGGCTCTTTTCACGAGCGCCAAATCATCCGGCACGTCTTGGGCGCGGTAGCGAACCCTTGCTCCTGACGCAGCCAGCGACAAGCGCCAGGCAGGTTTAGTCGATTGCACGCTCACCCTCAGACCAGCGATACCGAGCGCGCGTCGTACTGCGTCACAATACATATCGCGTGCTTCGCGCATGAATTGCGGTACCCCGGGACGCCCTGATGCCAGGGTCGGTCGGCCATCTAACGCGGCAGGCCGCGGCGGATCACGGGGCCGCTCAGCGACTGCTTGATCTCGCCGAGTACGGCGAGCCCACGGCGCAGCCCCGCCATCTCAGTGTCCGAAAGCCTGCGCTCCAATTCCTGGTCGACGTAGTGACAGCCCTGAAAGCTGGCCTCATTGGCGGCTCGGCCCCGTTCGGTGAGCGCCAGTGACACCTCGCCATCGGCCGGGTCGACCTCGCGGCTGATGTAGCCACGCAGGACCAAGGTGTCGACGAGCTGGCGAAACTCGCCCTGTTTGATCCCGAGCCCCTCGATCCTTTCCGGGATCGATTGCTCGTCATTGGCGAGGTAGGCCAGGAGGTAGCCGCTGGTGGTGGGGAGGTCCTCGAAGCCTCCAGCCGCCAGCTGCATGTCGACCGCTCGCTTTAGAGAGCTGACATATCACACGTAGTAGGTGGCGAGAATGGACCAACTCGGCCAAGGCCGACGCCTACCAGCACTTCCTCTTCGAGGAATTGTTTCCCTACTGTGCCCCCCATTCCCATCTTCCTGGGAGGCGAAGCCCGGCGTCGTCGGGAGAAGGGCGGCACCGTGTTCATTACCTCGACCCGGCTCGACCTGCTCAGCGACGCGCGTCCCTCCGCCGGCGACGACAGTGAAAAGCCCGTGCTGGAGCCTGAGGCAGTGGAGGTGTTGTCCGCTACGACAATCGCGCCCTGCACTTCGAGGCCGTACAACGCGGCGAGGTCGGCGGGTGGACAGGGTACGCACCAGGCTTGTGCTAGTGCAGTCGGCGCCCCGACGACGACCGTCCAGGACAGCTGCCGGCGTCAGGGACGGCGGCCCGACAGGTCCAGCAGTCGGAGCTGCAACGGGGCGTCCTCACCCACATCCCCGCTTGGGCCGGCACCGAAGACGCCTGTCTGCGCGATGAACGGCGCCATGGGGGCGAGCTGTGCCCAGACAACCTCGACCAGGTCGGCGTCGAGCGTCTCGTCGCCGCCCACGGCTCGCGCTCAGGTCCCAAGCGTGCAAGGTGAGGCCGCCGATCCTGAACCCGAGCAGCTGTGCCCCGGGCATGTCCATCGCCGGGTGATGGACGATCCGCTCGAGGGCCCCGGGCTCCTGGAAGGCGGCGCGCTCGGCCAACGCGGCCGCAGCGAAAGCCGCGGACGGGTTGTCGCCCAGAAGATCGCCCTCGAGCCCAGCGATCGCCTCTTTGGCACTGGCACCGTGGAGGAGGCGCACGGACATGATGCTTTCCCCGACGACGTGGTTCACTAGGTCGCGCCCGGTCCATTCTTCGCACGGGCTCGAACCTTGCAATTGATCGGGCGTGGTGGCGGCGAGCCGACGCCCGAACTCCACGTCGGCATGAGGGAGCAGTGCAAGCTGGTCCACGACGGGGTCAGGCGTCACGGTGGCGGATGAGGACGATCGCGATGGCGAGCGCGAGGGTGGCGTGCCTAGCCAAAGCTATTTAGCTCTTCAGGAACCGCATGACGGCGTCGGTCGTGAGGTCAGGCCGTTGCGACTGTGGGTAGTGCCCAGCCTCGGGCATCATTACGACTTCTCCATGCAATGCCTGCGCGATCCAGTCTGCCTCCGCCCTGGGCTCGGCGAAGTCGGGGTCCTGCTCACCCATCACAACCAAGGTGGGCGCTTTGACGTCCGCCAGGCTCGCCTCGGCCGCTTTGTGGTCAACCCTGGTGATAGTGAGCGAGAACGCCCGTTGATGTCCCGGCTTCCGCAAACTGTCAATTACATCCCGGCGGTATTCGGCGAAATCGCCGGGTCTGCGCCCGGCGTACAGTTTGGGCAGATAGCCCCGCCACGAGATCGCCGCCCATGGAGTGGCCATGGCCGTTCGCAGGACCAGTCGCTGTGCCGCGCTCGTCTTGGCATCGCGGACGAACGGGCCGACGAGCACCAGGCCGCGTACGAGATCGGGCCGCTTTGCCGCCACTAGGACAGCCGAACCCGCGCCCATGGAGTTGCCGACGATCACGGCTGGGCCAGTGAGCTCATCGACGAGGGCGACAATGTCGTCGCCCGTTTCGACGTCGCCGTAGGAACTGAAGGTGGCGTCGCTGTCGCCGTGCCCCCGAAGGTCGGTACACACCACCCGGTAACCTGCCTCGCGCAACGCAGGGGCGAGGAACCGGTAGGTCTTTCGTATGTCACCCATCCCCGGCACGAGAACGACGAGGGGGCCGTTGCCGGAGACGTCGTAACCTACACGTCCTTCGGGACGAACCAGGTAAGTTGCGGGCGCGCCCAGTACATTCATCATGAATACCTTCCTTGTCTGTTGTGGTGTGGGGGCTACAGATTTTGAGTGACAGAATTGCTGCGCGGCACTTCGAAACAGGGCTTAGCCGAAGGACCATGTGTGCCGTTGGGGGCTGGCATACGCGGTGCACCCGAGCCCTTAACCGGGTCATCCCGCCGCAATAGCGGCCAGGATCTCCCGGTTGCTCCCCGACGTGCCGGCCAGGTGGTAGCCCCCACGCCGAGCAGAGCGAGTACTGACCACGGCCCGTTGGGCCCGGCCTGATCCGACCGGGCACAAAAGGCCGAAGCGGGTTAAGGAGCGCTGAGCCGGAGGGAGGAAGAGCCTTGGTCGGCGGCCAACTGAGCGCTGGTGTAGGGGAGAGAAACCCACTTGCCCTGCGAGTACAGCTTGGTCATGTTGGCGTGGTCGGCAGAATGGGTGTCAGTGGCTTGGGAATAGGTGAGAATGCCCTGGGAAACCGGGCCCTTCCGGGTCAGTTCGGTGGTCATGACCATTGAAGAGCCTTGGTAAACCTGGCCGTACGGGAAGGCGCCCAGGGGACCACCCGTGCCATTAGCAGCATCAAAGACGTTGAGGCAGCCTGTGTCGCAGCCCGGGACGGGTACCTTCAAAGCCCCATCGGGGTAAAACTGCACCTGGCCGTAGCTGGCGCTAAGGGGTACGTGATGAGCTCGCAGGCTGAGCACGGCGTTGGCCAAGGCCTCCAGGACGGCGGCGTTCTTGGTGTCCAAACCGGAGGGGGTGGTGAGCGGTTGGGAGGCATTGAACGGGACGGACCAAAACCCGGTTGTGGGTGCCGCCTTGTACCATTCGGAGAACAACCACCCGCCGCTGGCCCCCAACTTGCCGGTGCCGTTGTACCCGGCCAGGGCCGCGCACGCCGGTGCCAGGTCGACTTTGGTGCCATTGCTAGCCGTTACCTCGGGCGTGGCCAGGCACGCCTTCACCAACGGCTTTAGCACCAATTGGGCCAGGTAGGAGGTATCGGCTTCCCACATGGCCTGCAGGGTGGCGATGCTGAACTTGGCCGCCCCCAGTCCGTCGGTGCCGGCCACACGTGCCGCGATCTCCTGGTTGGCGATACGGGTGCGCAGGCCCTGGGCGGTGCCAATATTGCCAACGGTCGGCGAATAAGCCGGGAACGGGGTCCGCGGGTTGGCCAGCCAGTACGAATCGTTCGAGTTCTCGACGTAGTCGGTGCGGATGGTGTGGGGCAATTGGCCGGCTTTGGAAATGCCGGGCACCGGCGTGCCGGGGCTGGTGCGCCAGGCACATTCCGAGCGCGACCCGTCCAGGGTAATAAGGCCCGCCTCGGCAAAAACCTCCTGGGGGATGCCCGATGGCAGGCACGACTTGATGAGTGATAAAGGCACATTCGGGACGTTGCCGACATCGCCGTAAAGAACATGGCCGGTGTCGTCGGCCGCCAGCGTGTTGAACTCGGGGATGGCCAAATAATTCGATTCCACCCTCAGCAACCCCTCCACGGAGGTGGCCTGGCCCATCCGCAGGTACTGGTTGGGGAACCGGGCGCCGTCGCTGAGATCAGCGTCGTCAACGGTGTAGGCCGTCCTGGTCGTCCAGGCATAACCGGCGGCGGGGAAGACCATTGTCGCCCGCCACAAACTAGGGACCACCTGAGGAGCCTTTCGCCACAAACAAGGGACCACCGTCTCGCCACTCATGGGACCACCGAGGGTCCACCACCTCCAGTCGTACATCCGTTCGACTCGGGCACCAAGGAGGTGCCCGAATGTTCAAGGAGGTATCAGTGGTCCAAGTACGAGAAGTGCTGCGCAGGTGGCTTGGTAGCAGAGAAGGGCTGCGCAGGGTAGCTGACGCGGCGGGGGTCGACCGCAAGACGGTGCGCCGCTACGTGGAGGCAGCCCAGTCCCTCGGTGTCACCCGGGACGGGGGTGAGGCACAGTTGAGCGAGCCGCTGTTGGCCGCGGTGGTAGAAGCCGTCAGGCCGGGGCGGCCCGGCGGCCGCGGGCAAGCGTGGGCGGCCCTGGAAGCGCACCACGGCACCATCCAGGAGCTGGTCGACAAGGGCTTGACAGTCGTGAAGGTCGGCGACCTGCTCGCCCGCCGGGGCATCGTGGTGCCCGAGCGGACACTGCACCGCTATTGCGGCGAGCGCTGCGGCACCGCTGCCAAGAAAGACACCGTCCCGCTCGCCGACCCCGAGCCGGGCCGGGAGCTGCAGGCCGATTTCGGCCGCATGGGCTTGCTTTTTGACCCCCTCGGGGCGCGCCGTCGTGTTGTGCACGCGCTCATATTGGTGGCGGTGTGGTCCCGCCACATGTTCGTGTGGCTGACATTTAGCCAGACGACAGCCGACGTGATCGAGGGGGTGGAGCTCGGGTGGGCTTATTTCGGTGGCATTTTCCCTGTCCTCATCCCTGACAACCTCTCGCCCGTCATCACCAAGGCGGAGCCCACAGAGCCCCGTATAAACGACCTCTTCCTGGAGTACTCCCAGGAGCGGGGTTTCCTTATTGACGCCGCACGCGTGCGCCACCCCCGGGACAAGGCCCGTTGTGAACGCCAAGTCCCTTTTGTACGGTCTAGGTTTTTCGCCGGAGAAGACTTCGTCGACCTAGCCGATGCCAACCGCCGGGCGGTGGCTTGGTGCACCGGCGGGGCCGGCATGCGCACCCATGGGACGACCCAGTGCCGGCCGGCCGAAGCCTTCAGGGCGGCGGAGCAACCGCTCCTGTTGCCCGCCCCGGCAACCCTCTACGACACACCGTATTACGCCCAGCCCAAGGTCCACCCCGACCACCATGCCGAGGTGCTGCGGGCGATTTACTCAATACCGGGCGACAACATGGTCGGCAAGTACGTCTCGGCCCGCGCCGACTCGGCGGTGGTGAAGTTCTATTTCAAGGGGGAGCTGATAAAGGTCCACCCCCGCCAGGGCCCCGGAGGGCGCTCTACCGACCCTGCCGACCTGCCGAGCGAGCGGACCGCTTACGCCATGCGCGACATCGACAAGTTGGTGGCCCTCGGGCGCGACCAGGGGGAGGCCATAGGCAAGTACCTGGAGGCCCTCCTGAGCGGCCCGCTGCCCTGGACGAAGATGCGCCAGGCCTACCGGCTGCTCGGCCTGGTGAAGAAATGGGGGCCGGAGCGGGTCGAGGCCGCGTGCCAAAAAGCGCTCGAGGCCGAGGCGGTGAACGTCAACCTGGTCGCCCGGATGCTCGAGCGGGCCAAGGAAGCCGAGGAGCACAGCGCCGGTGCGGACGCCCCAAAGAACGTCGTGGCGGGGCGCTTTTCCCGTGACGCCGCCGAGTTCAAGGCCAAGGGTCAGGCGCAATGACCTCGCCCGCCCCCTCAATTTCACCCGAACTGCGTGCCCTATTGCGCCGGCTCCGCCTCGGCCAGATGCTCGACACCCTGCCCGAGCGGGCCGCCCTGGCTAAGGCATCTTCCATATCGCACCTCGACTTCTTGGCCATGATGCTGGCCGACGAGGTGACCCGGCGCGACCGGGCCTCGGCGTCGGTGCGGGCGCGCGCCGCCCACCTCGACCCCAAGATGACGCTCGAGCGCTGGGACCCCACCGCCGCCGTCACCTACGACAAGGCGGTCCTGGACGAGCTCGTGGCACTGCGTTTTGTCGAGGAGGGGCATAACGCTTTTGTCCTCGGGCCGGTCGGGGTGGGCAAGACCCACTTGGCCACCGCCCTTGGCCACATCGCCTGCCGGCGGCGGGTGCGGGCCCATTTCGAGCGGGCCGACCGGCTTTTCAAGCGGCTAAAAGCGTGCCGCCTGGACGGGACCTACGACGCCGAGGTGCGCAAGCTGGTGGCCACCGACCTAGTAATTATCGATGATTTTGCCCTCCAGGGCCTCGACGCAACCGAGACCGCCGATTTCTACGCCCTTGTCGTCGAGCGGCACCGGCGGGCGTCGACGGTGCTGACCTCTGACCGTGACCCGAGCGAGTGGCTGGCCCTCATGGCGGACCCGATGCTCGCCCAGTCGGCCATCGACCGGCTCCAGAGCGCGGCCTTCGAGCTCGTGGTCGAAGGAGAGTCCTACCGGCGGCGGGAAAAGCCGTCCCTACGCTCACGCCGGCCCGACGGGGACGAGGCTACCCCATGACCAGTCCCAGCCACGAGAGCCTCGGCAGCCCAGAGCCAGTAATGCGTGACGCTTCTGGCACGCCGGCCCGAGAGGCCTTCGTCTGCGCCTGCTGCGGCCGGGAGATCGTGCTCAAGGTAGAAGGGCTCTTCGCCGACCCCAAGGTGGGGTCGGCGAGAAGGTTTTGTGACCACGCTTGCAGACAAGCCGCCTACCGCCGCCGGAAAGCTGGGGCCCCCGAAGACGTCGGGCTCCAGTGGCGAGGCGGGCGCGGACGGAGCTTGAGGGCTGAGGCGAAGGCCCAAAGAGCGAATAAGCCGGCCCTACCCACTGATACTTGACAGGTCCTCACAGGCTCGGGATCATGGTCATCGACTGGTAGTGGCAAGCCCCGAGGTGGTCCCATGTTTGTGGCGCCGGGGTGGTCCCATGGTGCTGGCGGGTGACAACCATGACGGTGCCCCATCGGGTCGTGTAGAACGTGTGGCTGACCGTCGTCTTGCCGGTATTGACCCGCACTGTCTCGGTGCCCATCTTGTAGGCCTCGCCGTCGACGTAATAGCTGGTCGGGTGCCCGGGTACCAGTTTCAGCTGGTAGAACGTGAAACGCTGGTCGGTCGAGACGGTGTGCGTCCAGGCCATGTCCTGGTTGAAGCCGATCGCCATGAGCGGGAAGCCGTAAAGTGTCCCGCCCTCCACGTTGTACTGCCCCGGCACGGTGAGCTGGGCCATCCAGAAGCGGTTCTCCCCGTTCCAGGGGAAGTGCGGGTTGACCAGCACCATGCCGTCGGCGTTGGCTGTGTCCTGGGACCCGATGGCGATGCCGTTGGAACCTCGGGTCGAGCCATTGTCGTCCGTGAGCTGGCTTTTTAGCACGGCCACGTCGGGGCTCAGCGCCGGTTTGGCCTTGGTCGCACCGGCCGTCGGCCCCGGCGGGGTGGCGCTCACCTCGTTGCCTATCAATGCGTCGCTGGAAAAGGCCGCAATCTGGAGGGCACGCAGGAACATGTCAGTGACCGTGATGGGGCGCGCCCAGGGCTTGCCGGCACAGCTCGGGTCACTCAGCTGCCCAGACGCCAAATAAGCATTGTAACCGCTCACGAAACCTGTATAGACGGCCATCACCTGAGGGAGAGGACCGGTCGGGGGCGCCTCGCTCATTTCTTTTTGGACTACTCCGCTCGCCGTTACCGCCTGCCAGTACAGGTCCGAATCGAGGTTCGAGTCGTCGCTGCCCTCGCCGTAGTCGAGGTTGGGGGTGTTGGGACCGAAGTAAAGGGAGCGCCGAGCTTCGAGGGTGACGAAGTCCTGCGCCAGGGTGCAGAAACTGTCCTGAGAGAACGCCCACGCCTCGCCGTAACCAAGCGCCGTGAAGTTGGCGGCCGTGATGTGGGCTACTCCGTCGCGATCCCGGGCGATCGTCACCTGGTCCGGGCTCGCCGATGCGCTACTTGGTGCAACCAGACCGACAGAGGCCAACAAGAGAAGGGCGGTGAAGGCCAACCTTAGTTGCCAGCGCTGACGTCGAGCGTCCCCGGTTGCCCGTGGTGAACGAATTGAGTAGTGGAAAGACGGCTGTTCCAGCTGCGATGTTTTGGAGGTCATGTCGTCTTCTCTTGCGTTTTAGCCTCGTATTTAGTCGGTCTCATTTGAATCCCTTTTCTTGATTGGGGTATCGGAGCCAGTGTTGAGCAATACCTGGCGGCCTGGGCCTAGCCGCGAATCAGGCGTCGCCGTGTGCCGCCCTTATCGACGCCGCCGCCAGCGTGACCGCGGCATATATCCCGAGGACCACAAGGGCCGTGCCTGGCGCCAGGATCCCGGGCGACCGGTGGACCGTCACGGCCGCCTGGACGGCGATCCCGGGTACGTACTGCCGCAGACCGGCGGGCAGCATTTGGCCGAGGATGGCCCCCCCTAGGATGAGCATCGCCAGTGCGGTGACCGCCCCGGCCGTGTGCCGGATGACACCGGCGAGCCCGACACCGACGATGGTGACCAGGCTGGCGGCCACGGCACCGAAGATGAGGGCCTGAAGGGTACCGGGGTGGGCGATGGCCACCTGGATGTGCTTGCCGGCCAGGATGCGCTGGCCGAGCTCGAAGCTGACGACATCGCACACCAGGGCCAGCGGGAAGACAAAAACGGCCGCAGTGACGGCCTTGGCTGCCAGCACCAGCCAGCGGGCGGGCATGGCCGTGAAGGTGGTCCGGATCATCCCGGTCGTGTACTCGGCGGCGACGGACCGCACGCCGAGGGCCCCCAGGATGACGACCGCCACCCACAGCCCCGTCAGCGAGGTGCTGGTCGGGTCGAACGCCTGGCGCTGCTGGGCGCTCATGGTGGCCCATGAGCTGGCTTGGACGGAGGTCGCAATGGCAGAAAAGCCGATGGCTGCCACCACGGTCATGGCAACAGTGCGCCACGTCGAGGGAAGGGTGCGGAGCTTGGTCCACTCCGCCTTGACGGCCCGGCGGGTGGGGGTGGCCCGCACAGGGCGCACTGGTGAGCTCGGGTAAGTGGTAGCGGTCATTTCAATTTCCTTTCGTGGCGGAGGCCAACTGGCCGGCGTGGTATTCGGTTTCATCTCGGGTCAGGTCGAAGAACGCCTCTTCGAGCGACGCTCCTTGGACGGCGAGCTCGTAGAGGGTTATGCCGTGGGCGGACGCCACTCCGCCGATCTCGGCGGTGCCCAGGCCGGAAACGACCAGGGCGCCGTCGGTACCGAGCTCGACGGTGGCGCCCCGCAGGGCTAAGGCGTCGGCCAGTTCTCTCGGCTCCAGGCCCGGGCGCGGACGGTGGCCGTCGAATGCCCGTTGACGAAGTCGTCGGTACTGGCATCGGCCATGATGCGGCCCCTGCCGATGACGAGCAGATGGTCAGCGGTCTGAGCCATCTCGCTCATGAGGTGGCTGGAAAGGAACACGGTGCGGCCTTCGGCCGCGAGCGACTTCATGAGGGTGCGGATCCACAAGATGCCGTCGGGGTCGAGGCCGTTGATCGGTTCGTCGAACATGACCGTGTGGGGGTCGCCGAGCAGGGCCGCGGCGATGCCCAGGCGCTGGTTCATCCCGAGCGAGAAGGTCCCCACGCGCTTCCCGGCGACGTCACTGAGCCCGACGATGTCAAGCACCTCGCCCACCCGGCGCCGAGGGACACCGTTGCTGTCGGCCAACCACTTGAGATGGTTGGCTGCGCTGCGGCCGCCGACAATGGCCTTGGCATCGAGCAGCGCCCCGACCGAGCGGAGCGGGTCGGCCAGCTCGCCGTAGGGCTTGCCGTCGATGAGGACTGAGCCCGCGCTCGGGGCGTCCAGGCCGAGGACCATGCGCATGGTCGTCGACTTGCCGGCGCCGTTGGGGCCGAGGAACCCGGTTACCCGGCCGGGCCGGACGACGAAAGAGACTTCGTCGACTGCCACGGTCTTGCCGTAGTGCTTACTGAGATGCCTGGCCTCGATCATTGGTTTTCCTTTCGTCGGTGCTTCGGTGTTGCGCACAGTGTGCGACCGGGGCCTGAGGTGGGACTGCCGTGGCGCTGAGGTCGGGATCTCAGCGCCGCGTTGAGGCTGCTCAGGCACAGTCAGGCGGGCGGCCATAGGGTGGCGGTATGGAGGTGAGGTTCTTCGGCGAGTTCGAAGCGAGGGAAGGGGGCGTGGCGGTACCGGTCCGAGGTACCAAGCAGCGGGCCGTGCTCGCCTTACTGGCGCTGCAACGCGGGGGCCCGTCAGCGCCGACCGGCTGATCGACATGGTGTGGGGCGACGAGCGAATCGCCAACGCGGCCAACGCCTTACAGGCCCAGATCGGCCAGCTTCGGCGCACCCTCGGCGCCACGGCGGTCGTCACCTCTGAAGCCGGCTATGCCCTCGACATCGGTCCCGATGACCTCGATGCGGCCCGCTTCGAGCAACTGGTAGCCACGGGACGACGCCTGCTCGAGGAAGGGGAGCCGGCACTGGCCTCATCGACGCTGGGCGAAGCCCTTCAGCTCCGGCGGGGAGAGCCCCTCAGTGAGTTCGCGTACGCCGGCTTCGCTGACGCCGAGCGAGCACACCTGGACGACTTGACCCTGGTGGCGACCGAGGCCCGCGTCGAGGCCGACCTGGTGCTGGGCCAACACGGCGAGCTCGTCGGCGAGCTGGAAGCGCTGTGCCGTGCACATCCTCTTCGCGAGCGGCCG
>CAWCCW010000015.1:0-265988 GCA_963794125.1 uncultured Acidimicrobiaceae bacterium | reverse complement strand
CTGGTGAGGTTCGTGGCAAGAACCTGCTCCCAACCGGATCGCGGAATCTCGAGCAGGGGCCCTTGAGTTGCATCCCGGCGTTGTTGACTAAGACGTCTAGACTTCCCATCCCCCTCCTCCAAGTGTTGGACCGCTGACACCATCGCCTCGTAGTCGGTCACATCGAAAGCCACCGTGTGCAGGTCAGCGATCACGCCCTGGGCTCTTAGTTCCTCGTCGAGGCGATTTCTTGCCGTTTCCACCTGGCCTATTTGCCGACCGTGGAGGACTACCGTCGCACCGGCCCGGGCGAACCCCAAGGCCAGGGCGGCACCGATCCCGCGGGGCGGTAGCCGCCCACGCCAGGGCCTGATGGCCATGAAGGTCCAAATGCAGGGAAATTCGACGGGCGGCGTGGACGGGCCGGGGGAGGTCATTACTCGAGCCGGCCCGCACGTGCTAGACCGGGCACCTCAACCGCGTGGCTGTCCTCGGCCAGCGACTGCGTAGCAGCGACAACAACGGCAACGTCCTTTCTGGCTTCATCGGGCGTCACTACGGGGACGCCCCCGTGCCGGATGCACGACACCCAGTCGTCGATGATGACTCGGTGCGTGTCGAAGTAGTTCTCGGGTGGACTTATTGCTACGGCGCTTTCCCCTGTACCGCTGAAGCAGTATGCACCTCCGTGAACGCCGTCATAGGCGACACGCACTTCGATTCGTGCCTTCGACCCGAAGACGGTACCCTCGGCGTCGTCGTCGAGCCCGACCGTTCCCCATGAATAGAAGGATTGGGCTGCGAGCCCGGACGCGAAGCGACTCGTGACCAGTACAGTTTCTCCGCCACGGTCCGGGGACGAAATTGGCCGGCTCATCTCGGCGTCACGCCGACGATCTCGCCACCCAGCTGACGCAACATGCTGGTCTGGTGTGCCCCCTGGTCGAGCAGAATGCCTTGACGGCGTCGCCATCCATCACGGTCCCAAACTCCCTCGAGGGTAGTGGCCCTGGTCGTACGCAACCCTCTAAGTTCACCGACGCCACCGGTGCGGATGGCGTTTGCGGCCGCGCGGACGGCCAGTAGGTGAGGGTAATTCTCGGCGACTGCCGCCACAACGCCTCGCTTGGTGGCAGCTCGAACGATGCGGTCAGCATCTACCAGGGTCGCTGCCAGCGGCTTCTCGATGAGCACGTGCCAGCCGTGATTTATGGCCTCCAGTGCGACCTCGGCATGGGCGTCGTGAGGCACCCGGATATCGACCGCGTCGATGGGTGCCCCAGCTCCGGCCGCTTCTTCGAGCGAAGAGTACCCGTTCACCCCGAACAGCGCGCCGAGTTTTGCTGACGTTCATGACGCTTATCGACAACGGTCACGACTCGATAGCCCGCCAATTGTCCCGGATGGGCGTAGATCCGATGGCCAACCATCTCGCCCATTGCACCGCAGCCGACGAGGGCTACACCTACTTGTCCGTCCTCTCGGTGCTCGATGCCGGAGCTCACGATGCGCCGCTCAGCCGAAGCAAATTCCACGATGCCGGTTCAAGTTTCGTACGCACATTACTGCTTTGTAGCACCGTGCCATGCGCTGGTCGGACAACGACAGCGTTCGGTCGCTCAGCGGTGTTAACGAGCGCCTGGTCACGAATGCCCCCGAGGCACATATGATCAACCAACTGGACCTTCCCAAATCCCCTGAGAGCTATATCCAGCTGGACGTGCTCGATCGGGTGTCGGTTCACGGCGAGGATGGTGATGTCTCCCGTTGAATCTTCGGATGTGGCAACCACATCGGCCACAGGTACCTGCCCGTGCTCAGCCGTCTCGAGGAGGTCACCTGATATCTCTACGGCCAGCGTCTCGCCCCGGCAATGCCGAGCAGTGAGAGCGAAAGGATAGAAGATGGTCTGGCGCCAGGCTGTACAACCAGGTTCGGCCCAGATGGGTGCGATGACATTAACGAGCTGGGCCAGACAGGCGATTTTTACGCGGTCGCAGTGGCGTAGGAGGCTTATCATCAATCCACCGACGACCACCGCGTCGAGACCGCTGTATTGGTTCTCGTTAATTCTCGGCGGGTGGCTGCTCTCAAAGTGCCTCTGTTCGCCCTCTCCAGTACTGTGCCATACGTTCCATTCGTCGAATGCCAAGTAGAGGTGTTTGCTAGAGCGGCTCTTAGCCGCTGCGTGGTCGGCGGCGGCGACGACGGCCGAAATGTACCGGTCCATCACCGATCCCGAGGCGAGGAAGCCGGCGATGTCGTCGCCGTGAGGCTTGAAATAGGCGTGCACAGATATGAAGTCGACGACGTCGAGCGTGTGCCCGAGGACCGTTTCTTCCCAGGACCCGAAGGTGGGCATGTTCGGGGTAGAGCTGCCGCACACTGCCAGCTCGATCGTCGGGTCGAGCCGTCGCATGGCTTTTGCCGCTTCGGCGGCTAAGGCGCCATAGGCATCTGCCGTCTTGTGCCCCAACTGCCAGGGGCCGTCCACTTCGTTACCTAGGCACCACAGCTTTACCCCGAAGGGCTCGACTGACCCGTTGTGCCGACGGAGGTCTGACAGGGCCGTACCGGCCGCGTAGTTAGCGTACTCCAGCAAGTCGCAAGCGGCCTCGATGCCGCGAGTGCCCAGGTTGACGACCATCATGGGCTCCACGCCGCTCTTGAGGGCCCACGACATGAACTCATGCAGCCCAAACTCGTTGCTTTCTACAGACTTCCACGCCAGGTCCAGGCGACGGGGCCGGGCCTCGGGCGGCCCAATCCCGTCCTCCCATCGGTACCCCGAGACGAAGTTACCCCCGGGGTACCGGACTACTGAAGTACCGAGCTCCTTCGTCAGCTCGATGACGTCCGTCCGCAGCCCCTCCTCGTCGGAAAACGGAGACCCCTTCTCGTAAATGCCGCCATAGACACAGCGCCCGATGTGCTCGACGAAAGAACCGAAGAGCCGCCGGTCGATGGGCCCGACGCGGAAAGCCGAGTCTATTGAGCAGAGGCTTCTAATAGGCACTTATCGCCTTTCGCCGAGGGATTTGTCGCCTCCCGCGATCGCGACGACCACTGGCGGGGCCGTCCCGGAGCGGTACCGAACCGGTGGTGGTGCGGAAACGCTTGCATGCAGGGACCGGACTCTGGTACGTCCCTCCCCGTGTTCTCACCACTCGGCGAACGAGCCGTCGGGGTGGAACCATACGGGGTTGCGCCAACGGTGGCCGCTGGCGTCGGCTCGCCGTACGGCGCCTTCATCGATCTCGACACCGAGGCCCGGGCCTCCAGGTCGGCTAGCCATTCCGTCAACGAAGTGGAACGGGGAAGGATCCAACAAGTAGTCGAGCAGGTCATTGGGTTGGTTGTAGTGAATGCCGCCGCTTTGTTCCTGTATGAGGAAGTTGGGGATGCTGAAGGCGACCTGCAAGCTGGCAGCAAGCGCCAGCGGGCCGAGCGGACAATGCGGCGCCAAAGTTACGTCCCAGGTCTCCGCCATGGCCGCGATGCGACAAACCTCTGAGATGCCGCCGGCGTGGCTCAGATCTGGTTGCGCTACCGCGATCCCGGTCGGGAACACGTCACGAAAGTCCCATCGGGAAAAGAGTCGTTCACCAGTGGCGATCGGGATGGTGGTCGACTCAACCACGGACCGCAGGTCACGGGAGAACTCGGGCAAGACCGGCTCCTCTACGAACAGCGGCCGGTAGGCCTCGAGAAGCGGGAGCACCTGTCGGGCCACGGCCTTCGACATGCGGCCGTGAAAGTCGACTACGAGGTCACGCTCGCTGCCGATGACCCGGCGTACGGTTGCAACGCGCTCCACCACCCCGGAGACTTCAGCGGGCGAGCCCAGGGCACTCATTTGAGCGCACACGTTCATCTTCACGGCGGTAAAACCCACCTCGATCTGAGACAGGGCGGCTTCGGCCAGGTCTTGCGGGTCGTCGCCGCCGATCCACGCGTACACGCGCGCTCGGTCGCGGACGGGCCCTCCCAGCAGCTCGTGTACAGGGACGCCGTGCACCTTACCGAGGATGTCCCAGAGGGCCTGGTCAATGCCTGCTACGGCACTTGATAGAACCGGCCCGCCACGGTAGAAGCCGCCCTTGTACAGAATTTGCCACAAGTGGGAAATGCGACACGGATCCTCGCCGATCAGGTAGTCGCTCAGTTCGTCAACTGCTGTCCGAACGGTGGCGGCTCGACCCTCCAGAATAGGCTCACCCCAGCCGCTTATGCCCTCGTCGGTCGCTATGCGGAGGAATAGCCACCGAGGCGGTATCAGGAATGTTTCCAATCCAGTGATTTTCACAGTTCAGCTCGCTAATTCGTCTTGTGGTCTCGCCGACCGTGTAAAGGTGTCCCGTTTGGCGCGGCCTGTCTTTTACCGTTAGCCCTAACCCTTCTTTTTTTCATCTTCTCGGCTAGGTGCTCAGACGACTTCGTCAGCAACCGCAAGACGGCGGCAGCCGAGCCTTCAGCGTCCCCAGCTCTCAGGGCGTCAACAATGGCTTGGTGATCTGGGATCGAGTTGGGCCAGCCCTCGTTGCTATGGACCAGGCGGTCACGGACCCGCAACCCGACCTCGATCACGGCCTCGAGGTGGGCCAGCAACTCGTTGTGGGCCGCCCCAAGTAGAGCCCGATGAAAAGCGAGGTCAGCCTCAACGGTCGCCGCTCCGTCCCCGTCGGCGGCCCGCATCCTCGCAACCGCCGAATCTAAGGCGGCGAGGTCGGCAAAATTGCGCCGTACCGCTGCTAGACGCGCTCCTTGCGGCTCCACTATGAACCTGACCTCGGAGAGATCTTGCAGGAACGAGGGGTCAACCTCCCCCCGACTACGCCACTCCAAGAGGTCAGAGTCGAGAAGGCTCCACTCGTCACGTGGACGTACGATAGTGCCGCGCTTTGGCCGAGAATCGACCAATCCCTTCGCTGCCAGCACCTTTAACGCCTCCCGCACTACTGTTTTGCTGACCCTGAGCTCGCGCTCCAAGTCCTCAGCGAAGAGAAGCGTGCCCGTTTCATACTGGCCAGAGACGATCCGAACTCCGACAACCTCTACCATCTCTCCATGAAGGCCGCGGCCCGGGTAGGCGGTCACCAGACCGTCGCCTCAACGCGGGACACGCTCTGCGCCAGAACACCCGCGCCGGTGGCAAGCGTTAAATCTCCCCGCCCCGCCACGGGCCCTGAGGTGACCATCGTCCTCTCCCGTAGACGCGCCCGCCGCAGTTGTGCGGCCTCAGCCCCCAGGTCGTTGCGGACCACGACGGGATGGTCGAAGTCACGACCTCGCGTGTCTCTGGCAGTTACAAAATTGGTCATAGCCGTGCACCGTTCTCGACGGTCACCCGGACCACGAGCGAACGTTACGCGTCCCGGCATCATTGACTTGGCGGACAGACGAGTATCTGTTGCCATATAGCGACCGTGCTCAGTTCTGGGTGTTAGAGGGGGGGATCTCTGGGTCGGATGGGCTACGAACCAAACCGAGGTGGTTTCCATTTAGGTGCGTCAGTGTAGCTGGTACCAAACGTCTGCTCAAGGGGCCTAGAGGAGTAGGTGGGGTCACGCCCGCTTCGCTCCAAGGCCTTGCCGGAGCCAGCCGGCGGCATAAGCGGCCACGCCCCATAACGAAAAGATCCTCATCACGCCGAGCAGAGTCGAAACGTTCATCCCTGTCGCAGCATCCCCCGCCGTGCGAACCGGACTACTACCGGCGCCGAAGTTGCCCATCACTGCGGCCCCGGGCGTCACGTGCACCCCCCTCACATCCCACGACTTAGTCGTGGGGGGGACGATCCGGTTCTAATGTAAATGACTTAATTACTTATGAAGTATCTTGACAGCGGAGCCCAGTCATGTCAAGCTCACCACTGGGACGTACTTGGCCTGGCGATTGTTGTTGGGCTTCAGATTTTTGCGCAACTTCGGAGGGGAGGGCCGTCGGCGCGAGATCTGGGGGACTTCCAAAAGGGTAGGGGGCTCCGAGCATTACAATCATAGGAGGGGAACGCCAATGAACGGCCAACGAACACGCTATGTCGCGGGAAGCGCAGTTATGACTGCAGCCTTCGTTATGGGGGCAATGAGCTCGAGCGCGGCGCCGGCCTACGCGTCGGCGCAGAGCATCACCATCAAGGCAATACTGCCACCTGGGGGCAACATAAACGACCCTGCGAACGCCGGCTTGCTCAGCCTCACCAAGGCGTACGAGAAGGCACACCCGGGCGTTACCGTCCAGTGGCTCCCCTACGTGTGGAGCAGCAACGTAACGGAACTGTCAGACATCCAAACAGAAGCGACGGGAGGTGACGCTCCTGACATAATCGGCAACCAATATGGAGCCCCCACCCCCCCGGGCATGCTCCAGAACATGAAGCCCTTCCTCGAGCAGCCCAACCCGTACGCTCCGGGCAACAAGAGCTGGCTGTCTCTTTACTCCAGCACCACCGTGCCCTACATGACCTCGTCCAACGGCGACATCTACCTGGTGCTCGGCTCCAACGTAGAGACGGGCATGTTTTACAACAAGGCCGCGTTCGCCAAGGCCGGCATCACTTCCGTACCGACGACGTGGGCCGCGTTCATGACCGACCTCGGCAAGCTAAAAGCCGCCGGCATAGCGCCGTTCATGTTCGCTGACGCCAACGGCGGTTGCGACCCCTCCTGGTACGACCGGCTCGTCACCTCGTCGTTCCTGGCCAACCAGCTAAGCAGGGTTATGGTCCAGCCCGCAGCGGTCGCCACCCCTCTCGACCTCGCCGTGGGCATCGAAAGGGGCATCATCAGCATGGACAACCCCAGTTACGCGGCCGGTTGGAAGCTCTTAGACCAGATGACGCCGTACTTGGCCAGCGGGGGCAGCAGCTACGACGCATGTGCCAAGCCGAACGCGGTGACCCCTCCGCTGAGCCCCGAATCTTTGCTAATACAGGGCAAGGTGGGGATCTTCTGGGGCGGGAGCTGGCAGATACCCCAGCTCGACTCGTTGGGTTTCACCGGCAAGTACGGTGTCTTCCCCGAGCCGACCATCACGAAGGCGACTAGCCCTTACGCGACCGGGACCAAGACCATCGGCTTGATCGGCGGGCCCAACGGCGCCGGGGAGTGGTCGATCACTTCAGAAAAGTCCGACCGCACAATGACCCCGGCCAAGACCAAAGTGGTCATGAACTTCCTGGCGTGGCTGGAATCGCCGGCCAACCTCGGCTACTGGATCAAGATCACCAATGGGGGCTACATACCGACCGAACCGGCAGCACCGACCCCGTCGGTGCCCGGCTTCACGGGGCTCGTCCCGACCGCCAAGGTGCCGACCATGCTCCTCCCCATAGAGGGTAATTTGTTGTCTGTGCAAGCGGACACGCAAGGCGGTCGCCTTATACAAGAGTTGGTCGCCGGGAACATCAGCTACTCGAGTTTCGCCTCTCAATGGCAGACGGTGCTAACCGGTGCGGCACAGACATGGGCACAGACGAACCACGTCAATCTGCAGAAGTACAAGTAATCAGCCCCCCGGCGGGGCCGGACAACCCCAGCTACGCCTACTTGGAGGGGGCCGACGTCGCCTCGGCGTCGGCCCCCCGCCGCCTGGCTAGCAGGCTCCGGGCCGGGCGCCCGGCGCTGGCCACCTTGCTCCTGCCCAGCATGCTCTTGATCGGCATCTTCAGCTATTACCCTGCGGTCAAGAGCCTGATCGGCGGTTTCTACGCTTGGAACGGCTTCTCCCCACCGAGTTACGTCGGCTTCGCTCAGTTCAACACCTATCTCCACTCGGTCACATTTGCACCTGAGGTCAAGAACCTCGCCATCCTCGTCGGGGGCACCATCCTCATCACTGTTGTCGCCCAGTTCGGCGCAGCAGAAGTCGTCTCCCACATGCCGAGGCGGCTCGGCAACGTGGCCAAGTACATCTTGATAGCCCCGATCGTCCTGCCGCCCATAGTCGTCATAGAGGTGTGGGCGTACCTGCTGCTGCCCGACACCGGGCTCATAGACCGCTTCGCCGGCGCCCTGGGCCTGCCCCAGCCCACGTGGCTCAGCTCTCCCCACCTCGCCTTGGTGAGCATATTGCTCATCGGGTTCCCCTGGATTTCCAACCTGGGCTTCCTGATATTCCTGGGTGGCCTCCAGAACGTCCCGAAAGAGATCCTCGAGGCGAGCCGGCTGGACGGGGCCAGCACGCTCCGGCGCGTCTTCGCCATCGACGTGCCCATGCTCTTCCCCCAGTTCCGCATCGTGGTCGTGCTGTCGGGCATCTTTGCCGTGCAAAACTTCGTCCCCATCCTGTTGCTGACCAACGGCGGCCCCGGCACGGCCACGTTCGTCCCTGGGCTCGACATGTACCAGTCGGCGTTCCAAAACGACCAGTACGGCTACGGCATGGCTATCGGCACATTGCTCTTCATCGTGATGCTCATTTTCACGGCCGTCGTCTTGCGCGCCCTGCGCCCCCGTACCGGCTAGCCAGGAAGAGAAGCGCACCCAAAAGATGGACACCACCTACGCCCTGGCCGGAGATAGACAGCGCCCCGCCGGCAGGAGCGCGACCGCCCGTAGGGTGCGCCGCCAATGGGCCGTCACCCTCATAGCCGGCGCCGTCATCGTCGTGCTTACTTACTTCCCGATCCTGTTCGTTGTGTCCAACTCCCTAAGGACCGGCCAGAACATCTCCACCAACGGCGTGTTCGACCTCTTTACCCAGTTCGATTACAGCAATTACATCACCGCCTGGGACGGCGTCGCCGGCCAGCTCCTCAATACGGTGATCGTGGCCGCGGCCGCCATCGCCATAGGCGTGACCGCCGCTGCGCTTGGCGCCTACGCCTTTTCGCAGCTCAAGTTCCGGGGCAAGTCCGTGCTGTTCATGGCGTACCTGGGCCTGCTGATGATACCGTGGACGCTCACCCTGATCCCGCTGTTCCTTATCATACAAGGGTTCGGCTTTTTCGACAGTTGGTGGGCGCTGATCCTGCCTTACGCCGCGGGCGCCCAGCCTCTCCTCATTATCATATTCCGTGCGTTCTTCGAGCAGATACCGCCCGAGCTTTTAGAAAGCGCAAGAGTGGACGGCTGCTCCGAACCCAAGGTGCTGAGGAGGGTTGTCGTCCCCCTGAGCCGGCCCATCCTATTGACCGGGGTTGTGTTGATGACAATAAACATCTGGGGAGACTACCTGTGGCCGACGATAGTCATACAGGGTACTCAGCACACGACGATCTCAGCCGGCATAGAGGAGTTCGTGAACACCCTTGGGCTGAACGCCAACGGTGCCGGGGCGGTCTTTGCCGCCCTGGTCCTGGCCAGCCTGCCCATGCTGCTGCTCGTCGCCCTGACCATGCGCTACTTCGTAGCCGGCCTCACTGAAGGCGCCCTGAAACTCTGACGGGCTGCACCGACTGGCCCGGGTGACCCCCGAAACCTCTCCATCGAACTGTCCGATCACGTTATTCTTCCCCCGCAAACAACATCTGCGTCACCCGGGAGACGAAGTGAGAGGCGAAATGCGGGCGCACTTACGAGCATAAATCGGTATTCTATGAATAGACGTGGTAACATCTACGCTGTTCTTCCCAGTGCCATCGCGCAAGTCGGGGGTGAGGTACTCATGTTGAGCCCGGGAGAAGTCGAGCATTATCGGAGCACGGGGTATCTCGTCGTAGACCAAGTTTTGAGCGACACCCAGGTCAAGGCCCTGCGTCAGGCCGCGGACGAGTGGGTCGAGGCGTCGCGAACTGTGGAAGTTAACGGGGATGTTTTCGATCTGGAGCCAGGACATTGCGCGGAACAGCCGCAAGTTCGGAGAATCAAAAACCCGGTTTCCATCAATCAGGCGTACGACGCCGTAATGCGTAGCGACGAGATACTTGATATTGTTGCGCAGCTCATAGGTGGGGACATTCGCTACCACGGCACAAAGCTGAATATGAAATCAGCTGGTGTCGGTAGCCCCGTCGAATGGCACCAGGACTGGGCCTTCTTTCCTCACACGAACGATGATCTCCTTGCTGTCGGTGTCGCCATAGACGACATGAACCTCGACAACGGTTGCCTAATGGTCGCCCCCGGCACTCACCGGGGTCCGGTTCTCGATCATCATGCAGCGGGCCGCTTCGTGGGGTCAATCGACCCAACCGCTTTCGATCCGTCCACTTGCATCCCGCTTGAAGCGCACGCCGGAGCGATCACCATCCATCACGTCAGGCTCCTTCACGGGTCAGCGCCCAACAGGAGTGGCAGCCCGCGTCGACTTTTTCTAATCGAGTACGTTGCCGCCGATGCTTGGCCGTTAGTGGGTAGCGATTGGTTCCAGTTGCAGGACCGTCAGCTGAGGGGCGAGACGAACCCCGTCCCACGGATGGAGCGAATACCTGTACGGATCCCGTTGCCGCCCGGTGATCGGTCGGGTTCGATCTATGAGCTTCAGGCGAACGAGCCACGGCGGAGCAGTTTCGCAGGAAAGTGACGTACTAACGTCTGGCATAGGCACTGGGAGTACGTTCAACCCGACCCAGGCGGTAAGTACGAAAATGGTGCGCGCTTCAGACCTTGAAAGGCCCTGCCACTTCGCCAAGGCCTGGAGCGGCAAAGGTGGCCGGCACTGAAGTGCGCCAAGTGTTCGACTTGCCCGATAGGTACTTGGAGGTGACCGAGCACCGCGCCGAGTCCCGGCGCTGTAGCTGCGGGGCGACGACGAAAGCCCCTTTCCCCGCCGAGGCCAAAGGGCCGGCGTGCTATGGGCCAGTCGTGCGGCGGTCGCCGTCTACTTGATGGTGGGCCAGCACATACCGGTCGCCCGGGCGGCCGAGCTTTTGAGCCAGGTCTGCAAGGCACCTGTCTCCACCGGCTGGTTGGCCGGGCTCGCCGCCGAAGCGGCCGAGGGGCTCTCGCCCTTCCTTTCCGAGTTGCGGGCTCAGCTCATCGCGGCCGACGTCCTGCACGCCGACGAGACCGGCTCTCGGGTATCGGGCGCCCGCCATTGGTTCCACGTCGCCTGCACCGGCATGCTCACCCTGCTCGACTGCCACCCGAAAAGAGGCAAAGAGGCCTTCGCCGACATGGCCGTGCTGCCCTTTTTCTCGGGTGTGCTCATCACCGATGGGTGGAAGCCGTACTGGTCGGTCGATGGCATAGAGCATGCCCTTTGTTGCGCTCACCTGCTCCACGACTTGGCCTCTCTCACCGGCTCGGTAGCCCACCGGGACTGGGCCGACGAGATGGCCGACTTGCTGGTAGAGGTGAAGGACGCCCTCGAGCAAGCGCTTTTTGAGGGAAGCAGTGGGCTCAGCCCCGGCCAGCTAAAGGCCTACCGCTCCCGCTACGCAAAGTTGGTCAACCGAGGCTTTAGCGCCGTGCCCGCCCGCCACCGGGCGGGCAGCGTGCACCGGGACGCCTACAACTTGTTGTGCCGGTTCCGGGACCAGCGCCACGACGTGCAACGCTACTGGTCCGACCCGGCCGTTAGCTTTGACAATAACCAAGGCGAGCGCGACCTCAGGATGGCCAAATTGCACGACAAGATAAGCGGCTGCTTCAGGACACTGGCCGGGGCCAAAGCCTTCTGCGCCGTCCGCAGCTAAAGCGGTCCGTGAAGTCCTGACGCGCGGTGCCGGTGCCGAGGTTCCAGTCGGGGAGGATGAACTCGTCGACGCCCGCCTGTTGGTACCGGCCGAGCATGTCCTGCATCTCGGCTGTGCTCACCTCGACGCTTGGCATCGTGGACGAGGAGGCCTTGGCGTCGAGGTTCACCAGGACCTGGGCGGACCGTACGACTGTTGCGGGGTCCCGTCCCAGCGCTTCGCAGTGGCGGTCCAACACGGCACCCTTGGCCTGAAGGACCTCGGGCTGGCCCCATGTGTTCCATTCGTCGGCCCATTTGGCGACGATACGTAGCGTGACCTTTTCACCGCTGCCCCCGACCAGGAGCGGGAGGTGCTCCTGGACGGGTTTCGGCTCCATCGGGGCGTTCACGAGGTGATAGTAACGGCCGTCGAAGTTTGATCGCGGCACCGTCAGCAGCCCACGGAGCACGGCGCAGGCTTCGTCGAGCCGGGCTAGGCGGCCAGGTACGTCCCAGTACTCAATGCCATAGGCCCGGTGCTCTCTCTCCTGCCACCCCGCACCGATCCCGAGCACGAGCCGACCACCGCTCAAATGGTCGACGGTAGCCGCCACGTTCGCCAAGACGGCGGGGTGACGGTAGGTATTCCCGCTAACGAGGGACCCGAGGCGAAGGCGCGGGACGCTGGTCGCCAGCCCGGCGAGGACGCTCCAGCACTCGAGCAGCGGCCCGTCGGCCGACTCTGCAGAAGGCATGAAATGGTCGGCGATCCAGATACCGTCCCAGCCCGTTTGTGCGGCGTGTGACGCAATGTCAACCAGCTCGTCCCAGGGCTGTGTTGTTGTCGGCCAAATGCTGAAGCGCATGGGGCGACGCTACCCTATAGCGGTGCGGCCTGCCTCTTCTATTGGACACCCGGCAGGGCCGTTAAGGCGTGCATTCAAAGGGAAACTACCGGAGAACCCACCTTCGTCCCAAAAGATCTGGCGGTTCGTATCCCCTCGTAGGGCCTAGCCTTGCTCATTGAGACAGTAGGCTTTGCTCTACGAGTCTCCTCTGCTCTTGCAGGTGGCTCTTCATGAGCCGTGCTGCGCTCCTGGCCTGTCGACCTAACACCAGACGAAGGAGTTCCGCATGCTCGAGATGAAGGAGTTCGCCATCCTCGTGAACAGTTTCCGAGGCGCTCGAGGCCGTCGGGACCAACATGCGGTACCGGTCGGCACGGTTCCACAGCACGTCCAGGAGCTCGATCAATACAGGATTGTGGCACGCATGATAAATCGCAGAGTGAAACTCTCGGTCGCGCTGCACGGCGCCGCTGTCGTCACTCTTCTCCGACGCGTCCTCGGCCGCCGCCAGCATCTGGGACCGATCGCTTGACACATACCGTTGAGCGGCCAAGGCCACAGCGCTTGGATCCAAGTCCAGGCGCACTTCCCAAAGAGCTTGAAACTCCTCAACTGACAATGGCACGACAGTAATGTCGCGATGCGCCGACGACCGGAGCAGCCCTTCAGTCTCCAACCTTCGCAGCGCTTCTCTTAGGGGCGTCGTGCTGACCTGCAACATGGCCGCAAGCTGCACTTGGTTCAACGTAGTGGCAGGTGGTAGGTCGCCCCGAAGTATGCGTTGTTTGATCTCGTCGTATACAGCATCGGCCTTACTCTTGAAGGCAAGGGGCGCCACGAGTTGCAAGGTTGGTCCTTCGATGGATGCGAGCGTTGCGATGGACATGGATGTGAGCGTTACAATCGACAGTCTATAGCTACGAACTATATCGCGCAACCATCCTTCCTCCTGGTCCCGCCCTTGGCGTAACCGGATATCGGGTGCGCCGCGGAGGATGGGACATCCGCTAAATGTGGCTCCTTCAGGTTACGAACGAGCCGGTTAGATCTAGGATTTGGACCTGAGATCAACAAACCCTCGGTCCTCGTCGTCGGCCATCTCGGCGACGCGCGAAAGCGTACTTCACCGGACCTGAGCCGTAAGGTGGTGCACACGCTGTGGTAATCGCGGCCGCCATTAGTTACGCGGAAATTGTTGCCAAGGCCAGACGATGGCTGAGGTCGCGCCGCGAACTAATCAGGCTCCAGCTCCCGACGTCCTCCGGGAAGTTGGCCAAGGAAGCAGAGGTGCCGTCTGCCTATCGAGGCGGAGCGCTGAAATTCTCGCGTATTCCATCGCCGAGCACCCATTAGATAATCCTGCCCCTTGAAGATGGAGGTGGCGGGCGTCGGCTTGCCGAACTGCCTTCCTGTCGGCCGTCTCGCTCTTTAACGGCTACTGCTGCAGGTGGATGCTCGGTCCCGATGGCGCGGGAGGCTCGGAGGGTTTAAGCTCAAGCAGCGTGCCACCAATAATCCGCGATATCAGTGCCATCCTCACGGCGCCTCGAGGGATCGACCTGGTCGTCATCAAGGTGCAGACCTCGGAGCCCGGCCTCTACGGTGTCGGTTGCGCGACGCTGACGACGTGTGCCCGAGTGGTCGCCACCGCAGTCGACGACTACCTCAAGCCGCTTCTGGTCGGTCGGGACGCCCGCGATACCGAGGACATATGGCAGATCGCCTACCAGAACTCCTACTGGCGGAACAGTACCGTCTTGAACAATGCGCTGGGCGGTGTCGACATGGCACTGTGGGATATCAAGGGCAAACTCGCCGGGCTGCCCGTTTACCAGCTCCTGGGTGGTCGCTCACGGATGGCGTCGGCCGTATACCGGCACGCCGACGGGCGCGAGCCGGCCGAGGTCGAGGAGAACGTCCGGCGGTTTATGGAGGAGGGCTACACCCACATCCGCTGCCAGCTGGGCGGCTACGGCGGCTCGGCTGTTCCGAGGCCCTCGCCCGAGGGCGCCCTGCCTGGTCGCTACTACGACCCGGACCTTTACGCCCTGAGCGTGCCCGGCCTTTTTGAGCACCTGCGGGCGGCACTCGGCTTCGAGGTCAACCTGTTACACGACGTGCACGAGCGGCTATCGCCAGCAGAGGTCGTTCGCCTGGCCCAACGGTTGGACGAATACCGGCTGTTCTTCCTAGAGGACCCGCTGGCGCCCGAGGACAACGACTGGTTTCCGCGGCTGCGTGAGGCGTCCGTCACCCCGTTCGCCATGGGCGAACTGTTCACCCACCCGTTGGAGTGGAAACCCCTGATCACACAACACCTGATCGACTTCGTGCGCGTCCACATCAGCGACATCGGCGGTATCACGCCGGCCGTCAAACTGACCCATCTCTGCGAAGCCTTCGGCGTGCGCACAGCCTGGCACGGGCCGGGTGACGCATCACCCATCGCCCACGCGGCCAACCTGCACATCGAGGTCAGCTGCCACAACTTCGGCATCCACGAGTGGACGGGATTCACGGGGGAAGAGCAGGAAGTCTTCCCGGGCTGTCCCGAGGTCCGGCGTGGCTATATGTACCCGAACGACGGGCCGGGCCTGGGCATCGATATCGACGAGGAGGCGGCGGCCCGTTTCCCGCTCGGGCAGCACGTCTATAGCGACTGGGCCCAGGCCCGGTGGCCGGACGGGACGGCAGCTCGACCGTGAACCTCCCTTGGCCCTGTGCCATTGGCAAACAGCGGTTCAGTTAGCAGCTGGGGACTTTCTGTTGATTATCGCTTCACGCCGCGGCCAGCCAGGTCGGCTTTGGCGACGGGAGGGCCAGCTGCTCTGGCCCCCTAGCCGTGCCTAAACTCTTGAGCGAAGGTCTGTTGGGTGATAGGGGATGCTTTCATCGGGCCGAAGCGGGGACTACGCTTCTTCACCTGAGGCCTTTCTGTCACGGGTTGTTAGGTCTTGGTAACCCAGTTTTCGTCTCCAGGACGGCCACTTTGGCGAGTGTTCCGAAGCTCACAGGCCGTGCAGAGGTGAAGACCTAGGCTGTCAATTCGGACCACATATGCCAAATAGGAGGGAAGAAAGAGTGCACGGTAAGAGATTTGACGGAACGATCAGCCGGCGACAGTTCCTCGAAGGGCTCGGCGCCACTGCCGCTGGGGTTGCCGCAGTGGCGACGTTCGCCCCGCGTCTGGGGACGACTGCCCGGGCCGTTGAGCTTGACACCGGGACTTACGACATTGCTACCTTCACGCTCCCATCCCAGTCGTACGATGTCCCGAGCGCGGCGTCTTACATCGCCCAGCAAAGGGGGAAGGTGCCCCTGTCGTCCCGCGGGAGTCGGGCTACTACGCTCCGTTGACCTGCCCCCGAGCTGGCGGGCCAGCGAGGTAAAGGGGCCCAGGCCGAGACTTGGGCCGTTCGGGCCTGACCAGATGGCAGCACGCCGCCTCGGCGTGGAACGCGGTGGGCTCCTCGACGGGACGCAGCCGGTCGCCGAACCCTCCCGGTGCATGCCGGCGGCTTGAGCCCGTCCAGTTCACGGCGTTAGGACAACAGAGGCGTCAAGACAAAGGCGATGAGAGCCTCGGCGTCATACTGGCTTTGCCGGTTAAACCCATTGGTCATAGTGGCGGCGACATACACCTCTGCGGCAAATCCTGCGGTCGGGCATGGCCCCAACAACTCGCCTACTGTAGGTGCTGGCGTGACCGGCGAGGCACCCGGCACGGGGCCACTTGGCAACGCGGGGACCAAGCTCAGCCCCGTAACACCTCGGACGAGGCCGAAGGAGAAATCCGCAAAACCAGCTGGCTGGGTCGCCGTATAAGCCAATGTGAGACTAAGAGACGTACTTGAGTAGTCAAGCACACCGCAGGCATTCGCAACCTGTGGCGGCGATGCATTGAGTACGGGTGGTGAGAGGGTAGCCACACACGCCTGGTTGTTCACCAAGAGCTTCAGTGGCAGGCTATCTACGATTATGTGGCCGGTGCTGTTCAAGAACCGCAGCACAATGGTGTGGTACCCGTTGCTGAGGGCAGTGCTGTCCAGTTGGTACCCGAGAGCGGGGGGCTGGTATTTGAACAGGTCTGCCACGGGGTGCACTGGGTAGCAGCCGGCTCTGGCCCCGACAGTCGTAGCCACCACGGTGTTTAGAACGTTCATCACGCCGTTCCAAAAATAGACGGTCCAGCTGTCAGTCTGGACGTGGCCGTCCACCAGCACTTGGTAGTACTTGGCGCCTGCACTATCGGCCGACTGATAGTTCACCATGATCGGCAGCGTCCCGCCGAAGGGGACGTCTGTTACTTGGTACGGCGACCCGGCCGGAGTTGTGGCCAATCCAGTAACGCTGTTCACGTAGTCAGCGGGGATCAGCCCAATGCCCATCAATAGAGGGCCATCGCTAAGAAAGACGGAGAAGAGAGCTTCATCTATCACGGAATCGCAACAAATCAACATTTGAGCCGCGTAGGGCGATGCGACGCTGGAAGGGCGTGACGGTACACCGCTGACCACGCTGTTCGAAGCGCCGCTCGTGACGTTAACAACGAGGATGGAGTTGGCAGGATCGCGCTGGGGGACGAATAACGAGTCCTGAGCCGCATCTGCCCACGTCAAAAAGAACGGGTTGACGAGACCGCTGGCGAGGGTTGTGCGTCCAGCCGTGCTGATCTGGATCTTACTGATGCGCCCCCGTTCCGGGCCTGTGGTTTGCTCACTGACGTAGGCATATTGCAGGTCGGCGCTTAGCACCACACCAACCGGGTTATCGAGGCCGGACGCCACGACAGTTGTCGCACCGCTGGTGAGGTTGACCTTGAGCAGCTTTCCCGCGGCTGCGTATTCGACTACATAAGCCGAATCGTGGGCCTCGTCCAAGAACAACTGCTGAGGCGCCGTCATCCCTGAGGCCACAAGGGTCGCGAAGCTGCGGTCCGCGTTGCTGAGGGCCACTCGGACCAGGTCACCGGTACGTTCGGTAATATAAGCATGAACGCCGTCTACGCTGAGCTTCACATCTTCGGGCTGGTTGTAACCCGTGCCTAGTACCGTGTAAGCGGGGACGGCAGGAGCCACAGTTAGCGCAGACAATTTGCCGTCGTACTCTACGAAGATCAGCTCATTCTGTGCGGCGCGGAAATCACACCCAATCGTTCCGCCGAGCCCGCTTTTGAGTTGGGTTTGTGTTGGCGAGGGCATCCAGGTTCTCCTTACGTGGTTGCGTCGAGGGTAATCTTGGGCGGCACTCGGAGTGTCGCCCTCGGCACAGAGCGTAGCTCGTCCTGACGGCCCAAGGTCGTCTCTTCATCGCAGCCGACACCGCGGGTTCAGTTGAAAGTCGAGTGCAAGGAAAGTATGAGCTTTATGGAACACGCCGTCGTTCGATGATGAGGTGCTGCTATCGGGGCTTAGAACCGGCAATCGCGAGACAGCGACTGCCGATCTCGGCCCGGTCCTAGCCGACCATGGAATGACGACGGACGACGATGCCCGCTGCCGGCCAGGAAGGGCACAGAACCGCGGATTTGCGGCTGCGCTCATAGCTGAAGTGATTGGATTTGACGAGCGCGGGATCGGCGATCTCGGAAATCAAGGCGGCAACACTGATATCGGGCGGCGCCAGCACAGAGCGCTCGATGCGCTCGGGACAAAGCTCGCGCGCTAGATCTGCGATGTAGATCTGGGGAAGTCGGCCCACGTCAGAGCGCCGGTAGCCGTCGACATGGTCGGGTTCTGGTTGTAGAATGGGGCTTTTTGATCCACTCCGAGCTTGACGTCGGGTACCGGCTCATCACAGCAGGCTCCTGAGCTACCAACAATGGCCTTAAGCCGGGCCGTGAGCTTCCCAATGGCAGAACAGCGCGCTCTGGCTGGGTAGGCGTACGCAACATCCGCGGACGACGCCAATATGGATGCCAGCGACCGGGCCGAGGGCAAGCGCCAAGCTGGCTGGTCCGGGGGTGGGTCGTCTTCGAGATTTCGCCCTTTTTCATTCATAGATAACGGATAACCGGAGCCAGGCCCCCTCTGGTCGAAGCCCTGCCTGGCGTACAACCTGCACGCCGAGCTTGATGACGCCTGCCGGGTCGACCTCGTCCAGGGGCAGGAAAGGCTCCGGTTGCCCGGCACGTGGGCGCTGCGCTGCCCGCCTGTTGCGCTCCATGTGAGCGTGGTCACCATTCTGTCATTGACGGAGGGCTACGGCAATTTACCCAAGCCTCCTGAGCCAAAGCCTGGCCCGACTGCAGTTGGGGACGAGGCTCGAGTGAACCACTAGTGCGGCGACTGGGGACACCCGACCTGAGAAAGAGCATCGACGGTTGGTCGGCTCGGCCGCGTGGCTACAATCGCGCTACGTGCCATTCACCTGCGACGCCTGCGGCGCGGGACGAGATCTGGTCCAGATCCCGGCGCACGGCGCGGTGCTGCGATGTCCGCAATGCGAAGACGAGCGGCCCTTCTTCCGGCCCCCACTCCTCGTAGTCGCCGGCACATCAGGCGCCGGAAAGTCGACCATTTGCGCCCGACTCGCGGGCACGATCCCCCGTGCGGTCCTGCTCGATGCTGACGTCTTCAGCGACGACACGATCAGCCTCGTCCACCCGAATGAGGACTACCCGGCCTTCTGGCGATTGCTGGCCAGGCTCGCGCACGAGATATCCCAGAACAACCTCGCGGTTGTGTTCTTCTCCGTGATGTTACCCCAGCAATTGCTTGCCAACACGGACGTCCTCGGCTACTTCGGGTCAGTCAGTTTCTTGTGCCTCACGTGTAACGCCGAAGTTCTTCGCACCCGGTTCATGCGACGGGTCGGGGGCTGGACCGACACGCAAAGCATTGAGGCGGCCGTAGACCGGTGGAGTCGGTTCAACGATGTTCTCACGGACTCCGCTCGCGCGACTGACCACGTGCACGTGATCGACGCAACGAGGCCTACCGGCGAGGTCGAGCGTGATGTTCGCGGATGGATAGTCGAGAGACTGCAGCGCTTTCGGCCGGTATCTACATAACCCTCCCCGGCCTCAGCCACGTTTTGTCGCACATTCTGTAGTTAATGCCGCCTTAAATCGTCCGACCGGAGCCATCGCAATGTGTGGGGGCCGATGCCTGTCGATGGCCCAAGACGTGGCCGAGATTGGCCGATCTGTATGGGATAGCCACGTGACGGCCACGCCTTACAAAACGCGCCCCACGGTGGTCCGGGCCCGCTGAGGTAGGTTCAACGGCCGGATCGCTCGCATCCCGTCGCTGATCCTCGACGCCGGCTGCGAGCCCCGGGCGAGCTGGCCCCGGTTCGCCGCCCTTGGGATGTTCCGCGTAGGGTGCACGGCGTGGACGAGCTCGAGCGGGTCGTGACCGAGGCTGCAGCTCGCTTCCCGGGGCAAAGCGTGGTGGTCGCGGTGACCGGCGCATCGGGGACGCGTGTGGCGTCGGCGGCGGGAACGGACCCGAACATGCTGTGCGAGATCGGGTCCGTCACCAAGGTAATGACGGCCACGCTGGTCCTCCGGCATGTCGCCCGGGGGGATGTCGGCTTGGACGACCCAGTGGCTTCGTACGTCACCGATTTCGTGCTTGACCCACCCGACGCGACAGCGCGAGTGACCGTCGGGCACCTGCTCTGCCACGCCAGCGGGGTCGACTTCGACGAGTTCACGGATGCCGGCGACGACGACGACTGCCTTGCCCGCTACGTGCGTGACAACCTTCGAGGCGACGTGTGGGATCCACCGGGTACCCGCTGGAACTACAGCAACGGTGGCTACAGCCTGCTTGGTCGCCTGGTCGAGGTCCTCGACGGCCGCCCGTTTGACGATGCCCTGGTCAGCAGGATCGCCGAACCCGTCGGGATCACGGTGACCACCCGGCCCCGCCTCGACCTGGGACGGGTCGTGGCCGTCGGTCACACCCGTGACCCAGCCACCGGCCGGGTCGTTGAAGAGCGTCGCCGGTTCCCGCGTAGCGCCGGCCCGGCTGGTGGGGCGCTGGCCACCGCGTCGGATCTGGCGCGGTTCGGCTACACCCTCGTTTCCGGCGGCGGCGAGTTGCTGCCCCCAGCGTGGGCCACCCGGATGTCGACCGCCCAGATGGCGGTGCGCGACGGCGGGCAAGGGCTGGGATGGCTTCTCAACCAAGCCGGCACCCCCTACTACAACGGCGGCACCGTTGGGCACAGCGCCTACCTAACCGCGATTCCGGGTAGAGCCGCGATCGGAGCGGTCGCTAACACCCCCGGTGGCGCCGTCACGGTTGGCCGCGCTGTCGCAGCGCACCTGTTCGGGCCGCCGGGCCCCGCACCCAATACCGTCCCGGCCGGCGCCCTGGACTTTGCGCCGGCGACGTGCGTAGGGCGGTACGTCCGTCGGCACTCCGCCCACGACATCAGCTGGGACGGCGATGCACTTGTCGCCCAACAGCTGGGTTTCGGCCCGGTCGCCGACCTGTTACCCACCCCGCCGCCCTTTCGTCTGCACCCCCTCGGCGGTGGCTGCTACGCCACCGAGCACGGGCTCCGCTGGGATTTCAGCGACCCCGACCCTGACGGCAAGCCGACCCGCCTCCTCACCCTCCGCTCCCACGTCCGCAGCACGTAACCCGATCACTAGTGCGTCACCAGCAATCGGAGCTTGCGTACGGGTGTGCCGTACAAGCTGTGGGGGAGGCATCTTCGACAGCTGCTGACAGGAAGCGACCTAGTTGGTCCTGAGCTGGCCGCCGGAAAATCGGCAGTGGCACAACGGGAAAGCCCGCACCGGCCTGCAACTCGTCGCCCTCTGAGTGGCGTTTGGGCATAGCGTAAGCCTGGGAGAATTGACCGGGGGTCCCCCCTCTACGTAGCGGCCTCGATCGAGCCTTGTGGCGAGACCACGGGAGCCTCTCAAAGGGGATAGCCAAAAGCCCAGGTAATACCACGGCTCTTGAGACGGTCCCAGAGCTGGAAGGACAAAAAGTCGTCCAGGCACCAAAGGTTGAAGGACGTCCACGGCGAAGGACCAGACCGGAGGGAGCCGACGTGGGCCATCAGCGCCGTATCCTCAACCCGAAAGGGACGTTGTTAGGAAGCGATTTAGTTACTGTCCGGCGGGGCGGTCGCGGCATCTGCGCCGTCCCAGATGGCGTGGAGCACTGCGTCGGGCTGCTCGACCTGAGGCAGATGTCCGACGCCGGTGAGGACCTCGAAGCGGGCCCTCGGGATCGACTTAGCGTAGGCGCGCCCGTACTCGGGACCAGCGATACGGTCACTGTCGCCCCAGAGCACGAGCGTCGGGATGTCCAGACCTCCGAGACGTTCGGCGAGCGTGGGATCGTTCATCACCCCGCCGGTGTAAGTGGCGAGGGCGGACCTATTCGGCTGCCGCCGCGGCCTGGGCGGCGGGCGGCAAGCTCGCCGGGTCCATCCGGAAGCGGTCCGGATTGCGGAAGGCGCGCTCGATGAACTCGTCGTAGCCCATGGTGAAGAAGTCGGCGACCGGTTGGTCGGCGACGTCGATGCCGACGGCGTCGATCAAGACGATGCCGCTGATGCGAGGCGACTCGATGAGGGCCATCTCGACGGTGATCCACCCGCCGACCGAATTGCCGATGACGGTAACTTCGCTCAAGTCGAGGTCATCGAGCAGCGCGATATAGAGCGCCGCCAAGCGTCGAATGGTGTCGAGCTTTTCCGGTCGGGTCGTGGCAGCAAAGCCCGGGTGAGTCGGGACCAGGGCCCGGGCTGGACGGGACTCGGCCAACCGTTGAGCGAAGCGGGTCATCGTGTCCGGCCCACCACCGCCATGGAGCAGCAAGCAGGGCTCACCCTCACCGCCGTCGTCGAGAGCGATCTCGACCGGCCCGACGTCATCGAGGGCGACGGTCTTCCTCACGGTGGCCATGGTCCGCTCTCCTTTTCGGCGACGTCAGGTCTCGTAGTGGAGAGGCTCACGCATTGGACGAACCGTGCCCGGCGTCGGTGATAGCTGGTTCGGTGGCGTACCGGGCCATCACTTGGAGGATGACCTCGGGGGTGAGCGCCGCGCCGTCGGCAATCATGTCGCGGAAGTCCCGGAAGTACTGCACATATAAGTCGGGGGTGAACGTATTGAGGAGTACAGCCGGCTCCTCGCCCGGGTTGGCGAAAGTGTGTGGTGTGCCCGGCGGCACCATCACCAAAGTGCCCGCAGGCGCTTCGTACGACGTGTCTCCTACCGTGAAGCGGGCCGTGCCAGACACGACGTAAAAGCTCTCGTCGTGACGGGCGTGGCGGTGCTGAGGAGGGCCGTCCGTGTGGGGCGGCACGGTGATCTCTCCCACGCCCAGACGGTGCTCGGTCGTCCGGCCGTCCTCGAGTATCCGCATCCGTATCCCTGCGAGATCGACAGTCTCACCGCCGTCGGGGCCCGTGATCACGACATCCGGCGGGTGCTCACTCCCATGATGAGGGCCACCCATGTGCCAAGCCTACGCCGCAGACCAGCATTGCTGCCGCGCTGGTCTCAGAGGCCACCGCCTACCGGTACTTCCCCGATCTGGCTTCGCTGCTCGCCAAAGCCCTCGCTGACGATTGGCCGAGCCCGAAGATGCGCTGGCGCCGGTGTTCGCGTCCAGCGACCCGGTCGAACGGGTGGGCTTCGCCACTCGCTTCCTCCTCGAAGGCGGGGCCGCCCGCCAACGAGCGGCCCGGGCGATGATCGCCGCCACCGCCGGAGCGCTCTTCGTCCTCACCGATCAATGTGGTCTACCCGAAGCCGATGCCATCGACAGTGCGACCCGGACCGCCACGACGCTCACCAAAATGCAACCAGTGGGCGATCGCAGGCACGAAAGCGAACCCGTAAGTAACTGACAGGGCGAGCTCGGGTTCAGATGGCAGGGCCCAGAGGCGGCTCTTGCTGAGGTGGTCGCCCGAAGCGGTTACGCGACCGTGGTCCGACCCGTCCATTAAGAGGGGGCCCGGCTTTCCAACTCTCCGCCGACCGGCTTGGCGGCCCAGGCTGGGGCGAAGTCGCCGATCTCGACCCACCCATTGTCGGGAAACGTCGATCTGGGTGGATAAAGCTTGAAACTCCGGTCTTTTTCGTCCACCCACATCAGGGTCGTCTGTGGTCGGGAGGCAATGCGGGCAACCCAGGCCTCCTTCGCCAGCAGCGCGCTCATGACATCTCAGTCAGCCCTTGAGGCTCGGCACATGACCAAAACTGACGGGGCTCCCCGAAGCTGTAATGAGGCTGTACCCCAGGTCTGAATCGGCCAGCAGGCCCACGATCCTTGCCTTTGGAGCGGCCCCAGTCGAGCCAAAGAAGTGAGCGTCGCCGAAGGCGAAGACGCCGCCGTCCGCGGCGATTAGCCAGTAACCGCGGCCATTCGGTGTAGCCGCGATGCCGACAGCAGGTTGGTTGAGCCTTGTGGTCGCCATAGAACCGTGGAACTGGGCGTCACCGAAGGCGAAAACGCCGCCGTCCGCGCCCACCAGCCAGTAACCGCGGCCACTCGGTGTAGCGGCGATGCCGACTACTTTCTGGTTCAAGTGGCGTCCAGACACAGACCCGTAGAAATGGGCGTCGCCGAAGGTAAAGACCCCGCCGTCGGCAGCGACAAGCCAATAACCGCCGTTGTTGGGGGTGCGAGCGATCCCGACCACTTTCTGGTCTAGGCCGTGGCCAGACATAGACCCGTAGAACTGGGCGTCACCGAAGGCGAAAACGCCGCCGTCCGCGCCCACCAGCCAGTAACCGCGGCCATTGCTCGTCGAGGCAAGGCCAACTATCGGGGCGTCCAGGTGGGTACCGCGCTCAGAGCCGTACGTGCCCGCGTTACCGTAACTATCGACACCGCCGGCCCCACTGATGGCCCAGTACCCCGTTCCCCCGGACGTGGCGGCTACCCCTCCTCCTGTCGGGACCAGCGGGGGTATGCGCGGCGGCACGGTCGTCGGCGGCACGGCCGGCGTCGTCGTGGACGAGGACGAGGGGGGTGGTGGGGCCACCGACGTCGTGGGAATCGGGACCGTCGCGCTGATTGTCGGAGTCGTAGGCGTGAGCGTCGTGGTTGTGCTTGTGATTGTGGTGCTCGTCCCTGTCAGTGTCGTAGTAGTCGAAGCCACGAGCGTGAAACTGACCGTGGTTGAGGTCGTGACCGAACCTGACGTCAGAGTGACCGTGTCGGTGCCGACGTTGGCCCCGGTGTAGCAGATGTCGGCAATGCCGGAGGAGTCGCTCACGGCGTAAGTCGACGTCGGGTTCGCCCCTGTCACCGAGGCGTTCACCAAGACACCGACAACCGGGTTGCCATTTCCGTCCTCGACGGTGACAGGTATACAGATTTGCTGCCCGACCTGCGTAACGTAGGGCTGTGTGCCTCCTAGGGAGAGGCTGGCTACAGTCGCCACCGGAGAAGTTGAGTAACCTCCAGGGTAGGCGTAGGAATTGGCAGAGTTTTCCCCGTAAACCCAGACCCCGAAAGGCAAAGCGGCCGACAGGGTGTGAGAGCCGGACGTGAGGGGCAACTGAGCGCTGGAAAAATCGGTACCAGCAATGGGCGCAAACGCCGAAGCGCTGACCGGGCTGCCGTCGAGGAGCAAGGAGGACGTGGCGGACGTCGGGACCGCGACGTTCGCATCGTTCACGAGGAACTGGCTCGGCACACCTACGGTGTAACTGGACAGGAACTGCTGGTCTGGGGGGACCAGCATCATCGACGGGTCTCCAGTGGTGCTGGTGCTGCCCTCGGTGTAGGTGCCCGCCGTTTGGTACTGGATCACCAAAGCGGGCTCGGAGGTTGTGATGTGGACGCCCACGTTCAGGTCCGACCCGCTGGGCGGTGCCAGGGTCTGCTGGTAGTACTGGCCGGCACCCAAGGTGGCGACCTGAGTGCCGTTTACTGATACGACCGTGCCGTCGGTGTCCGCTATCACACGGAAGGGGTCCCCGTTTTGTTGCTTGGCGAAGCGGACCGCGACGAAATCGGTGCCCCACTCGGTCGTGGGCGGCATCTGTTGCATTATCAGGTCACAAGCACCGCCCGCGCCGCTATTGATGTCGACGCAGTCCACGGAACCATAAACGGCGACCGGGTTGTTAGAGGTGACAAGAGAACCTGTTAGGTCACCCAAGTCGTCCGCCAGCGTGTACACCTGGCCTTGGCTCAGGTCCTCGGTAAATGGGCTTCCGGCAGTGTGGCTGCCGACCGTGACACTGGGCGTCACTGTTATGACAGTGCCGTCGCTGGGTGCCACCACCGTCAGCCTCGAGGGTAAACCGATAGTGGGGCCGTACGAAGCCACCCGGTAGCGTGTCCCCAGGGCGGCCGTCGGTATAGCTGTGTAGGCGTCCGACGTGCCATCTAGTAGGTTCAGCCCGTAAACGGTCACTGGCGCCCCGGCAGTGATGTGGATCCCCTCGCTCACAACGTTGTCTTCGTCCGACAGCGGCACGACATCTGTAACAGCCACGGTGGTCACCTGGCCGACCGTCACAGAGAATGGTATGGGGCTGGCACCCGCTGGGCTGACAGTGCCAGTGGTGGCCTGGCTGCCGCTGATGTCGAGGTCATATGTTGCGGAACCGGCGTTCGGTGGGAACGTCACCCAGAAGTCGGTGCCCGCTGTGCTACCGCCGCTGTCGCCGAGCGCCGCCGGCGCAGGCGTGACACCGGTGAAAGAGATCGCCAGGATGGTAATGATGGCACCAAGCCGGAGAGCCACCTTGTGCGCGCTCGACCGGCATTTTACGTGTCCCCGCCATATCTTCACCGCGCCCTCCTTATTTTCGAATGCTGCGGCTCGCCACCGCCCTCACGCAAAGCGGCCCACCAACCTCTCTCCGAGCGGAGGTTAGCGGGGTTTTGAACTGACAAGCCAACATTTCCGCTATTGCTCGGTCGGTTAGGCGGATGGTGGGACATGGCCGTTGGCCGAGGCCGCTGGCGCACCACCACAGTGACCTCGCCTCCCACCACCGGTGCGTCGAGAAAGTGACCGCTGCTTGGCCCGCCTTCGCCGCCCGCCGACGGGAGTGCCTCCACCTGATCAGAGCCGCCTGTCGACGCCGTGAACGGCGCCGGCAGTGGAAGGCCAACGTCCCTCCCGCTTCATACGGCTTTTGCGCCCTACTGTGAGGAGCTGGTGGGCAAGTCGACGGCGGCAGAACCCGTTTCGAACCAAGGCCTGCTGGCCTGCTTCCTTGATCGCGTCAGGGGGCACGCCAAGCTCGGACCAGGGACTTTCCACGGTCACTGGGCGAGGATCTCGGGCCCTCCTTTGGACTACCGTCGGAACGTCCCTCAAATCGGTAGCCTGCGACCCCCAAAAATCACAAGGACAAATACGGCATTCGTTTACCCGCGCAGAATGATGGCCTTGGCCTTAATTTATGTGCGGCAGTCCGTCGAGGGGTGAGGGCGGTCCTCGCCTCGGATGTCGAGGCATGCTCGATGAAGCCATCGTCGCGGGTTACGGGCGCCTATCGCCTCCGGTGCCCCGACGCCTGCGTGGAGCGCCACGCGGTTGCCTCGATCGAACAAGAACCGTGGTACCCCAGGGAGAAGTCTGGTGGGCCGAAACGCCGAACGCGAAGCGCCGTCCCTACTGGCGCTGCGGGTGGCCACGGGCTGCGGTCAGGTCCACGTCGGGCTGCCCACGCAACCGAACCGCTGCCCGACCACACAACGCAGAACGGTGTCGGCGTTGCGGGCCCGATACCTGTTAACGCTCGTCTCCGTACGGCAAAAGGCCTCGACAAAGCTAATCCTTCGCTGGGACCATCGAGGCAAGGAGGGCCATCTTCGTGGCGTTGCTCGTCCCTTTTTGGGCGTGGAAAATTACGAGCAACTGTCGACCGGCGCCGGCGAGCAGTGCGACCTCTTCGCGCCGTAGCCCGGCGACGCGTCTTGTCCCGTTGACCGCCAGCCCAACCGATCCGGGTTTCACGAGTTGGCGGCGGGCCCGAAGGTAGTCACCGAGAGCGTTGTCCTCGCTCACCTCGCCGATCGTACTGCGACGACCTGTGCCTGTCCCTGCCGCTCCCAGGATCGCTGAGGCCCTGGCTGAACCTGCTGCCGGGGCGGAGCATGACGACATGAAGTCATGAACCTGTGGGCGGCGCCGGGCGTCTCGGCCGCAACCGGCTCGAGGAATAAAAGGGGCTCCAATGGCGCGTACATTAAAAGCGACGCGAAGCCCGCCGTCGGGTTTATCGGCCTCGGTTATGAGAGCTTGCCAATGGCGACCGCTATCGCCCAGGCAGGAGGGCATCGTGAGCACTCCCGAACCCCGATTTCCGAGTAATCAGCGCGGCCTTGTCCAGCTCTCCTGACTGAGGAGGCTCCTGAGCTGGGGCAAAGAACCGGACCACGTTCGGCCCGATCAGGATGTCGATATTGGCCGAGCGCCCGGTCCGCGTCGGGCCACAGGTCGTCGGGGTCAGGATCAGGGAATTACTAAGGAGGAGGCAAATGATCAGCAAGCCCCGGGCTCCAACCGGACAGAACGTTAGGCGCAGAGCCGCTTTCCCGGTTCGCGCGCACCAACTGCTGAGGGCCCGAGCGGTCTGGATGGTCCCGCTGGTCCTGGGGTCGATCGTGGTGGTGCTAATAACGGCGTTCTACCTAGGGTCGGTGGTCGACCCTCTCGACCACCTACACGATCTGCCAGTAGCTGTGGTCAACCAGGACCGCGGCGCCATGATTGGCACACAGCGGGTCAACATCGGTCAGGAAGTCCAACGCGCGCTGTCGGACAGCACCGCCGTTTCCAGCCGGTTGGGGCTGGCGGACACGACACTGGCGATGGCTGAGCAGGCAATGGACCGCGGAGCCTTCTACGCCACCGTGGTGGTCCCGGACCATTTCACGAGGTCGCTACTCAATTTGGTCGGTGTGAGCCAGAGTGGGCTGGGGCCCGGGACGCCTCGGGTCGTCATATTGACCAACCAGCGCGCTGGCACAGTAGGGGTCAGCCTGGCCACCGGGGTGTTGGAGGCGGGCCTGGCGGTGGCTTCACGCCGGATCGGGTCACAGCTGAAGGCGTTCGCGCCAGGTCAGGACTCGAGCTCCCTGAGAGGAGCGTCCCTGGCCGACCGGCTCACCGTCACGACCGCCGCGTACCGGCCACTGCCCAGTCACTCTGCCCTGGGGCTGAGTGCTTTCTACATCGCCCTGCTGACCCTCATGTGCGGCTCCCTCGCGGGCATATTCGTCAACTCGTCGGTGGACGCCACGCTGGGGTACGCCACCACCGAGGTCGGCCCCCGATGGCACCAGCGCCAGCCGGTGCCGATTAACAGGTGGAACACGCTCCTTATCAAGTGGGTCATGGCCGCCGTCCTCGCCGGCCTGATGACCGGGCTCATGGTGTTGGTGGCGGCCGGTATCTTCCGGATGGACGCTCCCCACGCCGGGCTGCTGTGGCTCCTGGCGTGGCTGGCTGCCGTGAGCGTGGCTGAGGGGACCATTGTGTTGTTCGCGGTCCTGGGCGCTTCCATCGGTCAGCTCCTCGCCCTACTGGTGTTTGTGTACGTGGGGCTGGCGAGCGCAGGCGGCACCGTGCCCCTACAAGCGTTACCCACCGCCCTTCGGTGGCTGGCCGAAGTCGAACCGCTGCGCCAGATCCTCGCGGGGACCCGGGCGATCCTCTACTTCGACGCCCGGGGCGACGCAGGGCTGGCGCGAGCTGTCACGGCTGCTGCACTGGGATTGGTTTTCTGGCTGGTCGTAGGTGCTGTGGTGGTTAGGTGGTACGACCGGAAGGGGTTTAATCGGATGGATCCGGAACTCTTGGCATACGTGGGCGGCTCGGTGCAGCAGTACCGGTCCCGGGAGGCCGACGAGCACGCTGCGGGGCTCGATCGGCTTGCCATTGGCGGTGCCGAACCCCCAAGCCGTCGGTGCCAGACCTACAGATGAGCCCAGGTGCGCATGGAGTACCGGAGCAGGGTCAGTCACCGAGCGGCCCTCCGACTGTTACCGGGCGCGGACGTGCGGATGTCAACAAGCGAAAGTCGATAGCTGTTCTAGAGCTCGGAGCACACAAAGACAGCTACACCTAAGGCGAGCCGCTGTTTGGGCTTAGACAGCGGGTCGGAGAGTGTGGCCAGCAAGGGCTGCCTTGATGCTGGCAGTGTCGATGACGGGGAACTTCTCGGCGATGCGAGCAAGCGTCGCTTCGTCGATGTCGGCGGGCGCGTCCAGGAACTCGATCGCGACTGGAAGGTCGTTCCCGTCAACGTCGACCCAGACGAAGGAGTCGATTACCTCGACGGTGTGGGCAACGTCAGCGTGACGAAGCGTGACGCACGTGGCGTCTGCTTCAGTGTCGTACCTAACGATCACGATGGCAGGTTATCCTTGCCGGTCTCGATCGGCGACGGTGATGATGACGTGCGGTTCTGCTCTTGGGACAGCAATTTTGAGGCGGCGGGCTGCTTTGGTGGTGCCGAGAACGGTTAAGCGGTCGTCTCGGTGCGGCGAAGGATACGTCGTTTCGGGTTCTTCCAGGGCTTGAGCGACCTCCTCGAGCGCAATGCCCCGGGCGGCCATCTGCTCAAAGGCGTGGTGCGTCAGGCGCAGACCCTCCGGCCGCACTAGCGCGTTGCCCGATCAAAATGCCCGATGACGTCAGCCAGGAGCTTTTCGGCTCTGTTTGCTGGCAGTCCTCGGATGCTCTTGGAGTTGTCCGGAGTCGGCGTCGTTAGATCGGACCGAGCCAGCGTTCTTCGGCGAGGACAGCTCCGTACAGCTCGCTGACGATGTTGGTTGTTCGGTGGAGGGTGCGGTGGTCTCTGGGTGGTGGGAGGAAGAAGTCCACCGCTCAGGGAGCGTACGTCGCTCCCAGTGCTTCAGCTTCGAGCGCCTTCGCGTCGGCCTTAAGCTTCTTGGACTCCACCTTCTCGGCGTGCTTCATGACCGACTCAACCTTGGCTTGCATGTCTGACACCGCCACCACTACCAGCCCGGCTTGACCAGCATCGAGCGCCTCGCCCAACTCTTTCAGGTCGCTGCGGCTCATGCCCGCTACGGCGTGGCCCGCGACCGAACCGAGCAGTGCCTCACCCGCGGTACTGGCGAGCACAAGTCCGCCACCAATGGCGGCGGCTGGGAACAGGGCGATTACCAGACCGGTGGCCAGTCCCACGCCTCCACCCAAAACCCCCCCGACCCTGGTCGGGGTTTCGTGTTTCTTGACGATCTTGACCCTGCCGTCCTCTTTGTGTTCGACGACGGCAGCGTCATAAGCATCGATGAGGCCGGCCTCCGAATGAAGCGCATGTACAGCGTCGTAGTCGTCCAGGGCGTCCTGAACCTTCGAATAAACGCCAGTGAAGGCAAAGAAGGTGTCAAAGGCCATCTCCGTCCTCCTTGATAGCTAGCCCCAACGGATGAACTGTCAGTAACAAGGGCGCAAGTGCAAATTCGGTCGACACCCTAGCGCCTTATCGCTCTAGAAACACAATGGCGACCACGATGGGCAGCCGCAACGCCACCCGGCCGAAGGGCAGCAAAAGCACGCCCGCTGCGTAGTCCCTCCAGAACCGTCCTACAACCCGCTGCTCGTGGCGACCCCCCGGGAGTCATGCCATGCAGAAGTCATGATCTCCAGACGGGCACTTCCTCAGTAGGGGCCATTCCGACTGTTCCCAGTGGCTGTGGCCATGAGCCGCCTGCCTGCGAAGCAAAGCGCTCGACGGTCAAGACTCGACCCGCTACATAAGGGCGACACAGGTGCGCAGGGTCCCACTGGTGAAGTGGGCGCGAACGGAGCGACGGGTGCTCAGGGCGGGACCGGTGCAGTGGGACCTCAAGGTCCGACCGGGACTCAAGGCGCCCAAGGTTCACAGGGTTCGACCGTCGCCCAAGTTGCAACCGGCACTCAAGGTGCTCAAGGGTCCCAGGGTTTCCAAGGCCCGCAGGGGTCCCAGGGAGCCACCGGGGCGACCTGTCGGGCGCTGTGGCCGTAGAAGGCAGCCAGCCACACGGCCTTGGCTTGCCCGGAAGATAGGCGGGTGAGGGTCGCGTGCGCTCGGGCGGCCAGGTCTGATGTGACGGTGGCGTCTTCCGCGGCGGCCCCGCCGGGGTGAGGGCCGCTACCACATCGGGGCCAAGAACACCCCGGCTGTAAGCGGCGGGGTTGCTCTTGCTACCATTTGCTTGCTCTCTTATTCGGTCGCAAAAGTACTGATATCTTTCCTTTCTTGGCCGTCGGGGCGGTCGAACTATTGGACGCCGCGCCAGAAGGAAAGGTGCCGGGGCTAAGTTCTGTCCGCACAGCCGAGGCTGATACCGGACGGCGCCACAGTTCTGTCAGACAGCAGGTCCTCTTGCGCGCTAAGTCCGCCTGGACGGTTCCTTGACGAGCCCGTGCTGGCTACTAGCTCTTGGCCAGCGGTGCGAAGAGCCCCGGCCCTGGCGGTGAACAAAGCGACAAGTGAAGTGAGTAATGGCAACAACAGCAGAGCCCAGCGCAGGGAGACCAACGAGGCCACTTCCCCAATGAGCGGGGCCCGAAGACGAAGCCGGCCCATCCAAATGCCGACACCAAAGCGACCGCCGTGCCGGCGTTGATGCCGGGCAGGCGCCCTGCCGCGCTGAAGACGGTGGGTATCACCACGGCCAGGCCAGCACCGAGGCACGCGAAGCCGAAAAGGGTCGCCGGTACCTGCCCGAGCGCCAGAGCGATGCCGAAACCGACCGTGGCAAGTCCCGCGAGCACCGGGAGCAAACGCTCCGTACGGAACCTTTGGAGCAGCCGGTTGCCCGACAGCCTCATGGCGACCATGGCCAACGAGTACACGGTGTAAGCGACCGCCGCTACCGCGGCGGTCGTGTGAAGCGAGCTGTGGAGGTAAACCGCCGACCAGTCACTGGCGGCCCCCTCGCAGAGCATGTCCGCGGCAGCGATGACCCCCAGGACGAGCACGGGGCCGCGGAACATCCCGAGGCCTCGGTTGGCTGGGCCGGCCGAGGTCGGCCGGTCGTCCGGGTGCTGGTCAGAGACCATCGCCGTGGTCGACCACCCGGCGGCAAACAGGCACACGCTCCCGAGCACCAGCAGCTGGTCGCTGAGCGACAGCCCGATGGCGACGGCCAGCGCGCCGCAGGCCGCCCCGGCGAAGGTCCCGATGCTCCAAACGCCGTGGAACGCGGGCATCAGCACCCGTCGGGCGCGGCGCTCCACAGAAATGGCCTGGGTGTTCATCGACACGTCGAGCGCTCCCTGGAACCCGCCCCAGGCTAAGAGGGCCAGGAAGAGCATGGCGAGCGAGCCCGTCAGGCCAACGAGCGGGCCAGCCGCACAGTAACCCGCCAAGGCGACCCTCACCATCGAGCGGCTACCCAGTCGAGGCAGAAGGTAAGCGGCCGACAGCATCGCGAGCACCGAGCCCACCGGCGCCCCGAGCAGAGCGAGGCCGAGGGCTGTGTCGCCCAGGTGGATGTGGTCTTGCACGTGAGGGATGTGCGCTGTCCAAGAGGCGAACAAGAAACCTTGGGCAAAGAACACAACGATGACCGCGTACCGCGAAGAACGCAGTGCTGGCCTCACTGCCTGAGGCCTGGCCCGGACTGGGTCAGCTGTCCTAGACAAGGACAACCTCCACGCCGCTGAGCCGGAGCGACGCCACGACATCAGCAGGCGCCCCCTGGTCGGTCACTAAGGTGTCGACCTCGTTGGCTGGACAGACGACGGCCATGGCTGAGCGGGCGAACTTCGAGCTCTCGGCCACGAGCACCGTTCGCGCGGCACTGCTCATGGCCGCTTTCTTGACGGCCGCGTCGCCGAGGTCGTACGCGGTCAGGACGCCTCCGGCCAGACCACAGCAGCCGAGCAGCGCAGTGTCGAAGCGCATCGCTTGCAGGCTGGCCAGAGCTAACGGCCCGACGAGAGCCAGTTCACCGTCTCGCACCTCACCCCCTGGCATGACGAGGCGGGGCGACGCGTGCGAGGAGACGGCGTTGGCCGCGTGCAGGGACAGAGCCATGACGGTGAGCCGTCTGCCGTCGAGGGACCGGGCCACTTCGAGCGCCGTCGTGCCACTGTCGAGCACGAGGCACTCGCCGTCGGCCACCAGCGCTGCTGCCGCCCTGCCGATCTCGCGCTTCTCTCTGCTGGCCTCGAGTGCTCGCATCGAGAAGGGGAGCTCCTCGCCCCGCATGAGCAGGCTCACCGCGCCGCCCCGGACACGGCGGGCAACCCCGCGGGAGACAAGAACGTCCAAGTCCCGCCGTACCGTCATTTCGGCGGTCCCAAACCGTGCCGCGGCGGCTGCCACCTCGACACGCCCGTCTCGCTGGAGAAGATCGATCAGCAGCGACTGGCGCTCATCAGGGCCCATGTCGTAGATAGTACACAATTCATGTGCGAACGCACAAGCTATATGTTCGGTCTGGGCGTGACCACCCCCGAAACTCCCGCGGAACCAGGTCGTGTCTGAGGGCTAGCGCGCTCGGCGTTGCCGTCGCGAAGAGGGTTGCGTGGTATTTGGTGCTTGCCGGCCATCGGTTTGACCCAACGACTTGGTGAAGAACCGCTGAACGGCATCTAGGGGCTCAGTGTGGTGCTGGCCGGCCAGAATGAGAGCGCCCTCGATCGCAGCCAGCAGCACCGATGCATCATCGTCAGCGGTCGAGTCGTCGTCGCCGAAGCTGATTAATGCCTCCCGCGTCCGGGCGTGCCACTGCTCCAGGAGCGACTGGGCCTTCTCACGTAGGCGGTCGTTGCCGGACGCGTCCACGACGGTGGCGGCGATCGGGCAGCCCAGGGTGAAATCGGTCTCGACGAGCAGTTGTCGCCATGGGGAGATGACGGCGTCCATCGCGTCTGCCAGGGTCCGCGCGTCGATGAGCCTCGATTCGACTTGGGCCAATAACTCTGCACCGGCTTCATCGAGGGCCTCGCTGATGAGCTGTGCTTTGCCGCCGGGGAACCACCGTTGCAGGGATCCCCTGGCCCGCCCGAATGAGCGACTATCTCGCGAAGTCCGACCCCGTGGACCCCTCGTTCACGTATGAGCACACCCGCGCTCCGCACCATGCGTCCTCGCCCTGGCCGCTGAGGGCGGTCAGTCCCCATGTCGCTTTCCTCCTCGATCGGTCCCACCAGGCCAGGGTACAAGTGTGTGATGACATCTGTCATCGATGATGTTAGAGTGGCCAAATCGATGACAGATGTCATCGCCTTCCAGAGCAGGGCAACCGGAGAGGAAAAAAAGGCATGATCGTATTGGCCAGAGGCGCCATCACGTAAGCGAAAGCGTGAGATTTGACCGGGCTGGCCGGTTAGCCCGGGGCGGTCTCACCGGCCAATCACCGCGAAATCTCGAGCCCGGAACTCGAGAGAACCGCACCGAAGGGCGGACGAACCAGGCCGTTGGGCCCGTTAGTCAACGCGCAATTCAATTTAACCTTGGGAGGCACAGTGAGCAAAGAAGGTTTGAGCGGAATGGACCTGGCGGCCCAAGAGATGCTGCGGGTTGGCGACAGCCTGACGGCCGACGAGTGGCTGCTGCCAAGTGGGGCAGCGGGGTGGTCGGTGAAGGACGTAGTGGCCCACACCGGTTGCCTGATGGGGTTCTTGATGGAGGCCCGTCGGCGGGGCAGTGGGGTAAAACGCTCGACGTAACCAGTTCCTGTCCGGCTGACAGGGTCAGCCCGAGGGCCGAGCCGGCCCGTCCCGCCAAGGCATGTTCAGCCGCAGCGTACGGGCCGGTGGCCCCGACGGCCTCAGAAGGAAACGGTTCCCGAGCCCGTGATGTCGCCCATGAACTCTGACACCGGCTGAGCATTATTGCTCATGTTGCACTGGCCCTTCTTCGGGCCGGTGGCGTACCGGGGACCTATTTCGGCAAAGCTGGTAGCCATTGTCAGCGTGCCGCTGATGCCTGCGTAAGCTCCCGTCCCGTTGAGCAAGGTCACCGGGCCCGTGCCCGTACCCCACGTGCTGCACGTGGCAGCGTTGAGCGACGGCTGCAACTTCTCGAGCTGGGTGTTGAACGCCACGGCGTTGACCTCGAACCCCCCCTTCTGGAGGGCCACCTTTACGTACTCGCCATTTACGTTGACGGTGCCGTTCTTGTTGATCGACGTGGCCGTGCCGTGGTCACCGATCGCACCGGTGAGGAGGATCTTGTCCACCGCACCGTTGGCCGGCGTAACCCAGGCATGGACCGTCCCAGTGGTACTGCCCATTGCGCTGGCCGACGCCGCGGCCGCCCCTCCCATGAGGCTGAGCACACCGGCCGCGGTTATGGCGCTGGCAAAGGACTTCAAACTGCTCTGCATAGTGGGTCTCCGTTCGGCCCGGCGGCTCGCTCGCCACCTGCGAGCCGGCCATCGGCACGCGGGCGTACTCTAAACCGGGCACCGTCACGCGGGCGTCACACGCCGCACCGCAGTGCCGCTCGGGCGCAGTTGAGCTGGCCCTGGGGGCGCTCGGCTCGTGTTGGTCTTTCACCCGCCACCAGCAGCCTCGGGCGGCCCGTGGGCGGCCGTCCCCGGGCCTATCAAACCCGCTCCGGCCTACCGGCCGCCTGGCGACCTTCACACAAGCGGTCCGCGCCTGACCCACCGAAAGCCGCGACGTGGCCAAAATTCGGGGGCCCAGCCGGGGGTTCGCACGGTGCGAAGGCGGATGCCGCGAGGGCATCATGACGTGTCCCTCAACGAACAGGCCAGTGAGGTGCTATCCATGTCCTCCAGAGAAATAGCGGATCGCTCCAGTAGTGGGCATCGCCCGCGAACATGTATCGGTACCGCTCATTTCTCGCCCCGCACGAGTGCAGCGCGATCAACTGAAAAGGGAGACGAGCATGAGCACGATCAATGATGACCTTATCGAGCGTTCGGTCAATATTCACTGGCCGGACCGCTTCGATCCCGACCGCGGCGACGTGTTCGCCCATAATGCAATTGTCATCAATGCGGCGGCCGATGAAATCTGGGCGAAACTCATCGCAGCCGAGGCTTGGCCCACCTGGTATTCGAACGCGAGCGACGTCGTCGTTAACGGCTCTTCCGGCCAGCTCGACGAGGATGTCACCTTCAATTGGACAACGTTTGGTCTCGCGATCTCCAGCAAGGTGTCCGAGTTCATCCCGCACTCACGTCTCGGCTGGTTCGGCAACGGAGATCAGTTGCGCGCCTATCACACCTGGCTGCTCATCCCCCGCTCCGGTCATAGCACTTATGTCGTCATGGAAGAAATCGGTATGGGCGATGCGGCACAACGGCTCGCTCAAACCAACCCCGGTCACATGCATCGCGGCCACGACCTGTGGAACATCAGCCTCAAGTTCACATGCGAGGCGTGAGGCCGGGAGCTGAGGGTTCTTACCTCGGTCCGGCCACGCGTCGCTAGAACAAGCTCATCCAGTTTATCGAGTTGGGGAAAGGAAGGTTATCGAAATGAAGATCGATTCTTCGAATGTCCTCTGCCTGGGAGGCACGACCGGGATCGGGCTCGCCACCCCGCAGCTCGCCTCCTCAAGAGGCGCCCAGGTGACGGTCGTGTCCAACCGACGCGAGGACGTCGACAATGCACTCGACCAACTCCCCGCCGGGACGTGTGGACACGCCGCAAACCTACTGGACCCCCAAGGACGGGCCGAGTTGTTCGACAAGGGTCGGCACAATCGATCACCTCGTGTACACGGCTGGACAGAACGTCAGCTTTACGAGGATCAGCGACTACACGACGCAAGCGGCAAACATGATGCTCGGGCTCCGGGTCATCTGTGCCCTCGGCGCCATGAGGTTGGCGATCCCCGCCGCAGTTACGGCCGTGATCGCGTCTGCCATCTGCTATACGGGGTCACATCTCGGCGCGACACCATAAACGACTCAACGCCGGAAACGATAAGTGGGAAAACTCATGGCCAGTATTAGTTCCCGAGACGTCAATGGCACTGAAGCCCTGATGAAGTGACGCTCGCAAAAGGGCGCCAACACACGGGGTACACCAACTGGGGGTTCGCACCGGGGCGACCTCGCGCGTACCTCCCCTGATTTCGACTTTGGGGGCGGGTGGCGGTTTGGATGCTGGCCCGGCCCGGTGGGTTGTCCCTGGGCGATTCGGGTGGCCCGCGACGTAGGGTGGGTCGTGATCTCGGCCGACGGCGAGCGCGGTGGTCTGTTGCTGGAACGGATCGGGACATGGAGCGGATCGGGGGGTGCCTCTGGCGGGCGGGGCAAGGCCGGGGCGGGGCGCTCGTGGTGGAGGGGCCGGCCGGGATCGGCAAGACGGTGTTGTTGGCGGCCGGCCGGGAGGTGGCGGAGGGTCAGGGTTTCCGGGTGCTGCGGGCGCGCGGCGCCGAGCTGGAGCGGGAGTTCGCTTTCGGGGTGGTGCGCCAGCTGGTCGAGCCAGTGGTGGCGGCGGCGTCGGAGCAGGAACGGGCAAGTTTGTTGAACGGGCCGCCGGGGGTGGCGACCCGGCTCCTGGGCCTCGCTGGCCTGGGCGGCGGGGTAGGTGTGGCTGCTCCGGGCGCCCCGGGACCGTCGTTCGCGGTCTTGCACGGGCTGTACTGGTTGTGCGCCAACCTGGCCGCGGAACGCCCCCTGGCGCTGGTGGTCGATGACGTGCATTGGGCTGACGGTGCGTCGCTGCGTTTTTTGGCTTTCTTGTTGCCCCGCCTGGAGGAGCTGCGGGCCGCGGTGCTGCTCGGGGCTCGGCTGGCCGAGGGGGGAGGGACTCGCGAGCTGCTGGCCGCCCTGACCACCGACCCGGCGACCGAGGTGGTCACGGTGGGGCCGCTCAGCACGAGGGGGGTGGCCACCCTGGTGGCGGCCGGTTTGGGGGTCGAGCCCGAACCCGGGTTCCCGGTGGCCTGCGCGGAGGCGACCGGCGGCACACCGTTCCTGGTCCGCACCCTGGTGGAAGCGCTCCGAGAGGAGCGCATTGCCCCGGTCGACGCGGCGGCGGCCGCCGTGCACAACGTGGCGACCGCTTCTTTGGACCGCTGGGCGATGCTGCGCCTGGCGCGCCTGGGTGCCGACGCGGCCCGCCTGGCTCGGGCGGTGGCCGTGTTGGAGCGGGCCGAGTTGGACCAGGCGGCTGGGCTGGCCGAACTCGAACTCCTCGACGCCGCGAGGGCCGCCGATCTGCTGGTCCGGGCTGGGGTGTTGGTGGAGGTCCCGCTTTGTTTCGCGCACCCGCTCCTGCGCGGTGCTGTTTACCGGGACATGACGGTGGCCGAGCGGGTCGAGGCGCATGGGCGGGCCGCCAGGCTGCTGGCCGAGGCACACGCCAGCCCGGCCCGGGTCGCCGAGCATCTCCTGGCCACCGCTCCGGCGGGCGACGACTGGACGGTCGAACATTTGCGCGCCGCCGCTCGGGAGGCAGCGTCGAGGGGCGCGCCGGAGTCAGCGGTTGCCTACCTGCGCCGGGCCGTGGCCGAGCCGCCATCACCAGAGGCGGGGGCCGGCCTGTTCTTGGAGCTTGGTCTGGTCGAGTTCAGCGCCGGCCAGCCGGGTTGGCACGACCAACTCGAAGCGGCGGTGGAGTCGGCCGGCGACGACACGACCCGCATCGCGGCCGCACTGCTCTTCGCCAACGCCCTGCGCTGGCATGACCGCGCGGTCGAGGCGATCGAGCTATGCGACCGCGTCGCCGTCCGCCTGGACGGTCGGGACACCGAGGGCCGTCTGGTGTTGGATGCTATGGCGGTCGCCTGCGGGGTGCTCGACGCGGCCGCCGCTCCGTCGATGGCCGACCGAGCCGCTGCCCTGCTCGTGCGGGCCGGGGAGCGGTCGGTCCCGCGCCAATGCTTGTTGGCGGCAGCCTACGTGGCCGCCCTGGCCAACCAGCCGGCTCACCAAGTAGCCGACCTGGCCCACCAGGCCATCGCCGCCGGCCCGCGGCCGCTGGCCGAGCCAGTCGAACCGCCCTGGTTACCCGCCGATGCGTTCCGGCACCCGAGCGCGGTGCTACCGCTGCTCTGGGCCGAGCGCTACGACGAAGCCCAGGCCCTGGCCGACGCCGCTGTGGCCGAAGCCCAGGCTTCGGCCAACGGAGTGATCCTTCCGGCGGTGCTGTCCCATCGGGCCTGGCTCGCCCTCCGGCGCGGTGATCTCGCCGGTGCCGAGGTCGACGCACGGGCCCTGCTGAACGCTCCGTCAGCTCCACCCCTTTTTCGCAACCGCGCCACAGGCGTACTGGTTGACGTGCTGGTGGAGCGGGGCGACCTCGACGGGGCCGAGGGGGCTCTGGCGCCCCTGGCGGTCCTCCTTGCCCGGTCCGCCTTGACAGCGACCGTGCTGTGCTACACCCGGGGCCGCCTTCGGTTTGCTCAGAGCCGCTTTGCTGACGCACTCAGCGACTTTTTGGCGGCCGGTGAGATCGCCGTCGGCGGCCTGGCGATGAGCCCGAGCTACCTGCCGTGGCGTTCCGACGCCGCCCTAGCCGCACTGGCCCTGGGTGAACCCGACACGGCCCAACGTCTCAGCGGCGAAGAGCTGGAGTTGGCCCGCGCCTTCGGTGCCCCGCGCGCCCTCGGCGTGGCCCTGCGGGCCGCCGGGCTGGTCGCCGGCAGACAACGCGGCGAGGAGCTGTTGCGCGAGGCCATCGAGGTGCTCGCCGGGCCCGACACCCGCCTCGAACAGGCCCGTGCCCTGGCCGACCTGGGCGCCCTGCTCCGGCGCGCCAACCGTCGCGTCGAGGCCCGCCCCTTGCTGCGCCAAGCCGTGGACGCTGCCCATCACCTCGGGGCCACAGTGTTGGGCGAACGGGCCGACGCCGAGTTGCGCGCCACCGGGGCTAAGCCGCGCCGCGTGCTGCTCAGTGGGCTCGAAGCGCTCACCCCCAGCGAGCGGCGCATCGCCGAGCTGGCTGCCAACGGGCTCTCCAACCGTGAGATCGCTCAAACCCTGTTCGTCACCGCCCGAACCGTCGAAGGCCACCTCACGAACGTGTTCAACAAGCTGGACGTCAAAACCCGCTCCGGACTGCCGGCCGCCCTGGCCACCTCGGCCCAAGCAGTCCACACCTACCCCACTGACAGCCGCGACGTCGCTCAAAATTCAGGGGGGCCGGCCGGGGGCCCGCACGGTGCGAAGACGGATGCCACGAGGACATGATGAGATGTCCCTCAACCATCAGGACAGTGAGGTGCGATCCATGTCCTACAAAGAACGCCCGCGACGGTCCAGCCGAAAATGCGCCCTCGGGGGTGGACGAGCTGGCGTCGTTGCGGAACGTGGCAGCGATGGACGGAGCCGAAGCGGAGCTGCAGAACGTGGCCCGACGTGCCGCGTCCAGGGACCTGAGCGTCGTCGGCCCGCCAACGGGTCCTGGGACGACAAGATGGCGGAAGCCATTGCCTTTCTGGTCAGCGCGGATGCGACCCTCGAGTGCCTCTCAGGCGAGGCTGATCGCAACGCTCAAACCGAAAGGATGCTCGCTTCGGTCTCAGGGAAAGTGTTCGAGGCGCTCTGCACTCTCGACGACTTCAGTGTGACCCGATGGACCGAGAGTGGATCCTCGGCTGGCACCAGTTACTCGTTTGCACATCTACCGTCTTGGTGGGCGTGCCTAAATAGATGACCTGGGATTGACCACGCCCCCTCCCCGTTCGTAGGCATCCCATTCACAAGGTTGCTATCAGAGCCTGGCCGTTCGCTAGCTCCCCGAGCCATCGCAAGGGCAGGAGCATCGGGGTCACCGGGTGGCGCAACCAGGGCCCCCACCGCACCTAACTCCGGCCTGTGCCTCTCGTGTAGACCGAAGACGGAGATGAGCGCGGCAGCGATGAGGCAGAGCCCTGCGACGAGGACTGCAACCTCATAGCCATCAGAGAAGGCTTGTTCGGCGGCTGCCCCTTGACCCGTGCCGAGCGCCCTCGTCACCGCGCCAATCTGGGCGCTGGCAACGTTGTGAGCCTGCGCAATCGCCGCCTGCTGAGCTGGGCCGGAAAGATGAGAGACGTGACTGTCCCATGCGGACCTTGCCGTGTCTGCGCCGATAGCGCCGAGGATCGCGAGACCTATCGAGGTGCCCACTTGACGGGACGCGTTGAAGACCCCCGAGGCGGTGCCCGACAGGCCTGACGGGACGTCGCGCATGGCCACATTGGCGACCCCTGGAATCCACATCCCGGTGCCGGCACCGAAGAGCACGTAGCCGATCACGGTGACGCGGAACGGCGATGAACGGGTAAGCGTGCTCAAGGTGATGACGGCCGCCGCCGTCACCAGACAGCCTCCGGCGACGACTGCCCTCGGTGACAGCCAACGGTTCAGGCGTCCCGCCAATTGGGCCACCACGAGAAACGGCGCGTTCAGGAACAGCCAGGAAAGCCCGGTACGCAAGGCGCTCCATCCGTCAACGTCCTGGTAGAGCAGGGTGAGGTAGAAATACACCGCCGTCAGCGCTGCATAGGAGAACAGAAAGACGCCACAAGCCGTGGAGAAAGTGCGCTGCTTTACCACCTCTGCAGGGATCATCGGGAAAGATGCGCGATGCTCCCACACCACGAACGCGGCGAGGAGCACGAACCCCGCCACGATCGGTGCCCACACTGGAGTGGACGTCCACGAGTTCGAGGACGACTCGACGAGACCGAAGGTCAACGCGAGGAGACCCGCGGCGCTGGCGAGGACGCCAGGAACGTCCACAGCACGGGTATCAGGATTACGTGACTCCGGCACCACGGTGATGGTCAGGACGACCCCAGCCACAGCGAAAGGCACATTGACCCAAAACACCGAGGACCACCCGGACACCCCGAGCAGAAGACCTCCGACCACTGGACCGAGACCGAACCCGAGACCCGCAACGGTAGCCCAAATTCCGATTGCACGGGCTCGGGTTTCCCCCGAATAGGTCTCACTCAAGATGGACAATGCCAGCGCCGACATGATGGCGCCCCCGACACCTTGAAACGCTCGGGCCCCAATGAGCTCAGGAGCCGTTGTGGAGAGCGCGCACGCAACCGATCCAAGTGCGAACACGATCATGCCAACCGCAAAAAAGCGTTTCCGCCCAAAACGGTCTCCGAGAGTCCCGCTTAGAGGAATCAAAGCGGCCAAGCTGAGCGCATAGGCGCTGATGACCCATTCGAGATCGCCCGACGATTCATGCAGCTGGCGTTGGATTGATGGCAACGCCACGTTGACGACAGTGACGTCAAGCAAGATCATGCCCTGCCCGATGCACATCGCCAGCAAAGTCAGACGCTTTTGCATCCCAGTCACAACTGTTCCCTCCCTGTTGTGGCCTGGCGGGCATGCCAATAGCCGAGGCGTTACATCATGAAGCTGTTGCTTCATGATCTAACGGCGGGGCCGTCGGCGCACCGTGCGCACCCCCGGCAGACCCCCCCTGACTTTTGCCCGGCGACTCGGGCGCGGCGGTTAGGCACGCCAGACTACGAGTGGAAAGTCAGGGGAGGTATCAGGGGGTCCCCCCGATGCGAATACGGGCCCGGGCCCAGCATGGTCCTAACAAAACACTCGGCTCGTGCGAGCGCCAGAGCTCGATGTCTGAACCTAGAACGCCAAATATGTTTTTGTCCGCTGGCTCACGCAATCGGACGAGAAGCGACACCACGAAACGGAGAGATCATGCCCTTGCAGTGAGGTTCGATGAGTACGGAGACGTCGAGGTTCTGAAGGTGGTGGAGGTACCCCGGCCCGTTCCCGGTCCAGGCCAGGTCTTGGTTCGGGTCGTGGCCGCCGGCATAAATCCCGGCGAGACGTCTATTCGCAAAGAGCTGCTGCATTCCGTGTGGCCAGCCACCTTTCCGTCAGGCGAGGGCAGCGATCTGGCTGGCGTGGTGCTAGAGGTCGGAGAGGGCGTCTCCGGGTTCACCATCGGTGATGCCGTTCTCGGGTTCGTCGACACCAGGGCCAGCCACGCCGAGATGGTAGTGGCCCAAGCCGACAACTTGGTGGCGCGCCCGGCCAATGTGCCGTGGGGCGAGGCCGGCTCTCTCTTCGTGGCCGGGACAACCGCCTACGCCAGCGTGCGGGCCGCAAACCTTGGCCCCGGGGACACGGTGGTGGTGTCAGGGGCGGCCGGAGGCGTCGGTTCGATCGCGGTCCAGTTGGCTCGGCACGCGGGCGCCACAGTGATCGGACTGGCCAGCGAAGATCATCACTCTTGGCTGGCCGGCCATGGCGTGATCGCGGTGGCCTATGGAGAAGGGGTCGAGGACCGTATCCGGGAGGCAGCCCATGGACGCATTGATGGCTTCATCGATACCTTCGGCGGTGGGTACGTCGAAATAGCCATCGGGTTGGGCGTCTCGCCCGAGCGGATCAATACCATCATCGACGAGACGGCCGCCGCGAAATATGGGACCAAAACCGACGGGAGCGCGGAGGCCGCCAGCCGGGAGGTCCTGGCCGAACTGGCGGTGTTGATCGCCGAAGGACATCTCGAGATCCCGATCGCCAAGACCTATCCCTTGATCCAGGTGCGCGAGGCGTTCTGGGATCTCGAGAAGCGTCATACCCTGGGCAAGATCGTCCTGGAACCGTAGTTTTGTTCAAGGTCGACAGACGCTCAAGGAGGAAGCCATGTGGCCTCGCTGTCGACCACGCCGAGCTGAGGACAGCGTCGTTCTCGCGAGCGTGCGCTTGCTGAGAGGTGATGGCGTAGGCCTGTTCAACGAGTTAGGGCAAGGCGTGCCCGCATGGGCCCGGGTGAACGTGCTGGCGCACTCGAGACTGTCGGGGCTCGCCGCCATAAAGCCGCCGCGCCGGTTTGCCCGTGGGCGGGGTTGGGACGTCGTGATGGCCGACCTTGCTGTCGAGCTGCTGAGTACCGCCCGCGGGTGCCCCGAAGAGGTGGACTTCTTGCAACGGGCGGCACTCGTCCCCCTTGAGCTCGCCTTCCTCGGTGGCGAGCTCCCCGAACCGTTGACCCCCTCGCACTTCGGCATGCTGGTTCGGAGCGCGCTGTGCAAGGCCGACGTCCAGGCACAAATCCGACCCAACCAGAGTGAAGGATGACCGTTGCCTGGGGCCGTCCTAACGCTGATCGGCCAGTTCAAGGTCTTGGCCTCGGTAGCCACCAGATAATCGGCCGATCTCGGCTTCCTCGCCTAGAAACACGACTTTTGGCCCGATTGTCTAGGAAATGTGCCGAAGCTCAAGGACAATCGAGTTGCTGTTATGTGGCTCTTCACGGATGACGGTGTAGCGCTGGCCGTCGGCGTGCAATCGTCAAAGGAACGTCACCCGGGTCGCTTCCTGCATGCCTTGGGCGAAACCGGCACGGGCGGCGGGGATGCGAGTCGCCGGATCCATCTGGTTCGTGCCCATTGCGGCTCGGGAGTCGGCGTCCGGCGTGATCACCTGGACGCGGCTGCCCTGCGTGCGCAGGGCCGCGACCTGGCTGGCCAGGTCCGTGCCCCATTCCGGTGGTCGGCGCAGGCCCTCGAACTGGCCCGCTTCTGGTGTCTGGCTCCGTCCACCCAACGGCGAAAGAACCACCACGTTTGCGTAGCCTGACGCGAGGTCGGCGTTGTCGGGGGAGCGCACGCCACCGTCGATGTAGGGGACTCCGTTGATGCTGACGGTGGGGGCCAGACCGGGCAACGCGGTGCTCGCGGTGACCGCGTCCACCAGGTCGACGCCGGAATCGCGGTCGAACGCAGCCAAGTCGCCGGTTTGCGCGTTGACCGCCACCACGATCATCGGTCTTTCCGGCCATTCGCGGCGAGGCAACCCGGGCGGCGACCGTTGCCCGCCGCTGTCCCGCCCCGGCCCCGAGTATGGGGTCGCTCTCCAACCCGAACGCGCCCATCGCACGTTGTAGATCGGCGGCCGAGGTGGCGGCGGCGCCGATGGCTCTCATCCGCTCGAACACCGTGGCCATCGGCAGGGACGGCGGCCGTTCCCGGTTCTGTCCGGCGGGTTGGAGCGGCGGGGACAGTACCGAGGCCAACAGTTCGGCCGGCGGTATACCGCTGCGCACCTGCGCCGCTGCCGTGGCCCCGGCCGAGGTGCCGACCACCAAATCAGCGGCCTCTGTCATATCGAGACCGGCTTCGGCCAGGCCAGCGACGATACCGATCTCCCACGCATTTCCGGCAGCTCCGCCACCGCCGAGAACCAGAGCAACATCGTGAACCACCTGCCCACCATTTCAGCCCGTGCGCACTCCTGTCCATCGCTCTTTATGCGCCATTTCACCGGATGCGCCATTTCACCGGATGACCGGCCGTATGGCACGGTCTTGGTATAGGCGGCTCCATGCCCACGACGTCTCGCTTTTCGGCCACCGGAAGAAGTCCCACCAGACAATGACGCACGGCCGTCACGACACAAGGAACCGGGCCATGATGGCTATGAGAGCGCCTCACGCTCGTAGCGGGTGAGGACGGCCGGCCCGGCGGTCTCGGCCGAGATGAGGCGCAGGTGGGTAGGAGCCGTCCCCGCTGTGAACAGCTTCGTCCCCTTGGCGACTAGATCGGGGAAGACCATGATGCGGTACTCGTCGACCAGGTCCTGTTCGGCGAGGGCATGCACGACACTGGCGCTCCCAACGACGACGACGTCATGCTCGGCCTTGGTCTCGGCCACGGCGTCTGCCAGGTCACCGATAAGTGGCGAGGAGTTCGCCCACGCGCTCAAATCGGTCTCCGCATGGGAGACGACCAGTTTGGGGATCCGGTTCATGGCGGTCGAGAAGTCGTCGGTCCTGTTAGGCCAGAGCTTGGAAAAAGCCTGCCAGGTCCGGCGGCCCATCAACAGCACCCCGGTTTGGAGAACGCGCTCTAGCTTGAACTTGTCACCGGCCACGAACTCCGGGCCGTGGCGGAACGCCCAGCCGCCGTTCGACGTCCCGTCGCGACCATCGGGGTCTGCGACGACTCCGTCGAGGGTGGAGAAAGCGATGACGATGGTGCGGTGCATAATTCGCTCCTGACTGTGGAGGCCCGATCCGAGTGACCGGGCCGGGGGTACCTACCGGCGAGCCAGCGGTAACTCATCGCGATCAGGGCAAGATCTCTGGCAGCTCGAAGACGCTGAACACCTGGGGGTCCTGGTACACAGTGGCCCGGGCGAGGGTGCCTCGCTCGACCGTGAAGACTTGAAGGGTGTGCAGGTGGTACTCGTCGCCCTCCCGGTTATAGGCCGCCATCGCCGGCTGCCGGTTCGCCCCCGATAGCACTGTTCGCCAATCGCGGCCGCGCGTGCCGAACACCCGGGTCATGAAGCGGCTGTAGGAGACCGGCCCGACGTACCAGTTCCACATCGGAGGCATCTCCAGTACCACCTCCTCTGCCAGCAGCCGGGCGAGGCCGTCGACATCAGCGCGCTCGAAGGCCGACACGTACTGGTCGACCACCCATCGTTGCGCAGGCTCCGGTTCCTGCAGCGCCTCGGTGCCCAGGCGCGGACCGGTAAAGGTAGCTCGGCCCGCTGCAGCGCGCTGTTGACTGCTGCCGTGCTCATATCGAGCACCGCCGCAGCCTCGGCGGCCGAGAAACCGAGCACATCACGCAGGATCAGTGCGGCTCGCTGCTTGGCCGAAAGCAGTTGCAGTGCGGCGACCACCGCCAGACGGAGACCGCTGCGTTCGGCCACCAACATCGCCGGGTCCTCGGGGGCTGTACCCAACAGACGATCGGGGATGGGTTGCAACCAGGGCACCTCGAACCCCGGTACGAAGGCCCCGTCAGGGTCGTCGAACGGCTGTCCCACCCCGGACGGGAGCGGTCGTCGGGCGCGGCCTTGGAGCGCACTGAGGCAAGCGTTAGTGGCAATGCGGTACAGCCACGTGCGCACCGAGGCCAGTTCCGGGTCGTAACGGTCCCAGGACCGCCACCCTCGTAGCATGGTCTCTTGCACGAGGTCCTGCGCCTCCTGCGCCGAGCCCAGCATCCGGTAGCAGTGGACCAGCAGCTCCCGCCGGAAGGGTTCGGCGGCGCCGCTGAAATCCGGCCTCATCTTCGACGCTGGCATCACCCACCCTTAGCAGACGGCGACCTCATCGCTGGCTCACGCAAAAGGTGGCACTGGCGAGGTCGGTGGAAGTACGCCGTCGTAAACCTCCTCGCGGTTTTGTCGGGTTGAAATGGACGCCCGCCGGTCGTCTTGTTCCCCGGTCCGCTCGAAATCGGGATCGGTAGGAACTCCTCGGCGACACCGGGAATCGAGACCCGCAATACCCGCCGTCGCTTTGACGCAGGCACAAAACGGCGAGCGCGCTCGGACAATATGCGCGCTGGATCTGCGTTGTAAATCCGGCGAAGTTGGCAGCGCCGGTGTCGCGGCGACCCGTGGGTCACGGCAACGCTCATCGTGCAGACGCGGCCTCGGCTCGGTCTGCGCGGACGGCCCGCCGTTTGGCGGTCGACAGCGAGCGAGCGGTGGCTAGGGCGTTGTCGCCGAGGCCGATCGACATCCTGGTGAGGATCTCGCTGTACGAGCGCACCGGGTCGCGGCTGACCGCACTGAAGAACCCGGTGAGCTCGAGCGTGGTGTGGCCGTGCACACCGGACCAGACAGCTTCGCCGGCGGTGGTGACGTCGTCCACCTCCCATCGGCCCGCGTTGACGCAGGCGTGGATGCGACGGAGGAGCGAGACGAAGGTGGACCTAGCCGCCTCGAGGTCGGCGGGATCACCGAGCCTGAACGCGGCCAGTCCAGGACCGAACATCACCGCGTACAGGTGGGGTTCGCGTAGCGCGAAGCGGCGGTAGCTCCAGAGGTAGGTCATCCAGTCGGCGACGGCATCGTCGGTGACGGCGCCGCGGTCCAGCTCGGTCCCGAAATCGGCGAACCCGCGGCGCATCACCTGTCGGGTCAACTCGTCCATCCCGCCGAAATGGGTATAGACGACCATCGTCGAGGTGCCCAACTCGCGTGCCAAGCGCCGCGCCGACACGGCGCCCTCGGTGGCCAGCAGCCGCGCCGCGGTGTTGATGATCCGTTCGCGCAGATGAGAGTCGGCGGACCGGGGCGGCACGCCCGACAGCATATCCATAACGGCGTCATTGACATTGGTCCATCACTATGTTATGCATAACGCTGTCATGTAAGCGGCGGTCTGGCCGCTCGACATGACCCGACATCAACGAACGACAGGAGAGCCCGATGGCAGTGTTCAATGGCGTGTTCCCGATCCTTCCCGGTAAAGAACAAGGAGGCAGGGACTTCGCGGCCGCGTGCATGGGGGAGCGCCACAAGGGGTTCGGGGCAGGTTTGCTGCAGGTCGGATAGGCGTATAATAAGGCGTATGCCTCGATTGCAGGTCTACCTCCCCGACGACCTGTACCGCGCCGTCAAGGAGCGGCATCTGCCTGCCTCTGAGCTTCTGCAGGGTGCGGTTCGCTCCGAGCTGCGTCGTTTGGAGCTCCTGGAGGAGACCGATCGGTATCTCTCCGAGCTGGTCGACGAGGTGGGGGAGCCTTCCGCGGCGTCCGTGGCGCGAGCCGAACGGCTCGCTGAACGTGTGCGGGGCACGAATGTCGAGGCGCACAAGGCGAGCTGACGGTGCTCATCTTGGACTCCGGAGGCCTCAGCTTCTTGGCCAAACGCAACCAAGATGCAATCGCCACGGTTCGTGCACTCCTCAGCGCCGGTTACTGGCCCCCGCTGGTTCCTTCCGTCGTGCTCGTCGAGTCGACCACCGGTCGCCAACGCGATGATGCGGCCGTGAACCGATTACTAAAGACGTGCGATGTCCAGGAGAATCTGCCGGCATCCCTCGCCCGTCGCGCCGGCGAACTTCGCCACCTCGCTCGGCGCGGCTCCGCAGTAGACGCCGTGGTCGTGGCCAGTGCCGAGCCTGGGGGCATCGTGCTTACCTCCGACGTCGAGGACCTCAGCGCCTTGGCTTCCAACTCGGACGCCGTCCGCGTCGAACGGGTTTGAGGTATCCCACACCGTTCCGGCCTTTACCAAACTCGGAACGACCCGTAACGCCGGCTGAAGGGCGCATCTCCACTCGCTGGCCCGCCCCGCCGATCACGCGCCCGCACTCACTCACTACACGAGGAGCCCACCTACTCGAGGAGACTTGTCCCTAGAGCAACCCCTGTGAAAACCGGCTTCGGGCAACCGGGCCGAACCGCTCGCACGGCGCAAGCCCGGCACGCCGGTGCGAAGTTCGTGGCGTCGCGGACGTCTGTCCCGAAGGCCGGCGGCTGCGGCGCTTGCCAGCGAAGTGGCCCAACTGGGGGAGCGGCATAGGGCAGGCCGAGGAACGTGTCGACGGTGCCACCCGCGATATCGCGGACCGCGCCCCCAGCGGTCGTCACCACCGAGCCCGAGCTCCCGTTGGCTCCCATCGCGCCGGCGTAGCTCGGGGATACGGCGACCAGGGGAAGGCTTAGCGCGATGACGAGAGCGCAGCCGAGGTCTACGTCGTCGCGGACGTCACCACGACCGACACCACGTTCGAGGATCGTACGGTCGTGGGCGCGGCAGTCATCGAGGTACCGCCTCTGGAAAACATCGGCCGCGGCCCGGTCGTGCTGAGCCTGGCCGACGAGGGCCAGCATTACCCGACCGGCCGGTTCCAAGGTCAGGAAGTCGACAAGCCTGTGGAGGTGCTGGCGCAGGTGTTCGGCGGTGGTGCCGGTGTCTGGGATCCTGAGGGCGCTATCGGCGTCGTCGAGGAAAGTGTCCATCAGGATCCCAGCTGGCCGTCAGTGCACCTGGACTCAGTCGATCAGCGGTTAGTCATGTGCTCGACTTCTGCCGGGTAACGGTGGCCCACGATCTGGATCTCGGACGCGGCGCGGTCGAGGTCGGCGATGTCGTGGCTACTGAGCTGGATGGCCGCAGCGTGAAGGTTCTCTTCCAGTCGGTGCAGTTTCGTGGTCCCCGGGATAGGCACTATCCACGCCCGCTGGGCAAGGAGCCAGGCCAGCACGAGCTGGGCGGGGGTGGCGCCCTTCCGTTCGCCTTCCCTGCGGAGCAGGTCGACGAGCGGCTGATTAGCCTGGCGCGCCTCGACCGTAAAGCGGGGCAGGGTGTTGCGGTTGTCGGCGTTGTCGAAGGCGGTGTGCTCGTCGATCGCGCCCGTGAGGAAACCCCGGCCCAACGGGCTGTAAGGCACGAACCCGATCCCCAGCTCGTCACAGACCGGGAGCACCTCCTGTTCCGGGCGGCGCCACCACAGCGAGTACTCGCTCTGGACGGCGGCCACCGGCTGGACGGCTTGGGCGCGGCGGATCGTCTGGGCACTGGCCTCGGACAGGCCGAAGTACTTGACCTTGCCTTGCTCGATCAGCTCCTTGACCGTGCCGGCCACCTCCTCGATGGGCACGTCTGGGTCAACCCGGTGCTGGTAGAGAAGGTCTATCGTCTCGACGCCCAGGCGAGCGAGGGACGCGTCTGTGGTCTGCTTGACCACCTCGGGCCGGCTGGAACGGACAGGTCTGCCGGTGGCGTCGACCTCCCCGAACTTTGTGGCCAGGATTACGTCGTCACGCACGGGCGCCAGCGCATCGCCGACCAGCTCTTCGTTCGTGAACGGGCCATAGACCTGCGCCGTGTCAAAGAACGTGACGCCGAGGTCCACTGCCTTGCGGAGCAGTGCGATCGCCTCGTCCCGTTGCATCGTTGTGCTGCGGTGGTAGCTCATCCCCATGCACCCGAGCCCGATCGCGGATACCTCCAGCCCGCTCGTCCCCAGCATGCGTTTGTCCAAAGCGTGTCCCATGCACTCAATCGAACCACGGTCCACGCCGAGAAGGGAGGCCGCATTTACCGGTGCCATCTGAGACGTTGATGGTTCGCGAGGCGAACAGCGCTTCCTTCAACGCAATGTGCGGAACGCAGCGCGCAACTCTTCCGAAAACAGTTGCGGTTGCTCCCAGGCGGCGAAGTGGCCGCCCTTTTCCGCTTCATTGAAGTAGATCAGGTTGTGGCACGCCTTCTCGGTCCAGCTGCGTGGCCCTTGAAGGTACTCTTTTGGGAAAACAGTGACCGCCGTCGGGAAGGAAAGGTCGGCTTGTTGCCAGTACAACCGCGCCGCGGACGTCGCGGTGTTCGTGAGCCAGTACAGCGAGATGTTGTCAACCACGTAGTCGCGTGTGACGGCGCCAAAGGGCTTTCCAGCAAATAGCTGGGCGAGGTGCTTATAGCTAGTTGTGTCGTGGTCAAGCAGTCAGGCTGCGAGGCCGATGGGTGTGCACGTTCGGGTGAGCGCTGCTAGCCCGCATCCTGCGACGTCCAAGACCGCCACGGTTAGGGCGAGGTCAGTGCACCACAGAACGGACAAAATCCCTCGTCCAGCGCATTAGGGCGCACCGCCTGCCATGTGTAGATCCGTCCCGATCGAAGGCAAGGGCGAGGCGTCCGGCCCAAGGAGGAGGTTCAATCATTGTTTAAACCGCCCCTGCCGTGGGTGTCCGCGCAGGTGGTACTGTCAGTGCGGTCAGTACCACCTCTGGCGGCCGTCTGGGAGGGTAACCACTAACGTCTCGCTCACCTCCGCACGCGCGATGGCGTCCCGCTTTGGCTTAACGAAGTACCGATTACCAGCGTCGCTCTGGGGAATTAGGGAGTTGCCCTAGGGGAACTCCGGGATGGGTGGCTCAAGCTGATCATGCAGCACGCGAACCCGTCCTCACATCGGGATGGGCGCAAATCACAGGTCACTCGGCCCGCTACCGAAAGAAGGATGTGTACTCGTGAGCCAACAAAGGACGCTACAGGGTGGCTTTTTCTCCGACCCCGATTTCGATTACGACGCCCGCCTGGCCCTGGGCGCTACGGCCTGTGGGCTTGGCGACGCCGGGCTGGTACTGGCCACGCTCGACCGCATCGCCGACGGCGACCGCCAGAGCTGGTTCGATGCCTGGAGCGAGGTGGCCGCCACCATGTCGGCCCAGGGCGACAAGGCACTGAGGCAGGGGTACCTGCGTACGGCGCGCTGGGCCCTGCTGGCAGCGGCGCAGTTCTACGCCAAGGCGTTGGTCGTGGTCGACGCCTTGCCCGACCAGTCGGTGTTCATGCCCACCTTCAAAGAGCACCGCCGGTGCTGGGAAGCGGCGGTGGACGCCTCGGAGGGTTCCATCGTCCGGGTCGAGGTGCCCTACGAGTCGACGACGTTACCCGGTTACCTGCTCCGCCCTGACAGTTCGGGCGCAGCCCGGCCGACCTTCATTATGACCAATGGCAGCGATGAAGCGCTGCCCAACCTCCTCGCCCACGGCGCCGCCGAGGCGCTGGCCCGGGGGTGGAACGCGTTCCTGTTCGACGGCCCCGGCCAACAGTCGATGTTGTTCGATCAGAACGTACCGTTCCGCTACGACTGGGAAGCCGTGCTGGGCCCGGTCATCGATGCGCTTATAGAACGCCCAGATGTCGACGCCTCGGCGCTGATGGGCTACGGCGTCAGCCAGGGCGGCTACTGGGTAACCAGGGCTATCGCCTTCGAGCGCCGGATGGTAGCCGCGGTGGCCGACCCCGGGTGCGTGGACGTGTCCGAGTCGTGGACCACGCACTTGGCCCCACCCGTCCTGGAGATGCTCCAGTCGGGCCAAAAGGACGCCTTCAACGCGGCCATGGCCAAGGCCACCGCCAACCCGGCCATCGCCCGGACAATGGCCTTCCGGTCCAAGCCCTACGGGGCCAGTAACGCGTTCGACCTTTTCACCGAGGTCAAGAAGTACCAGGTCCGTGACGTAGTGGGCCAGGTTACGACCCCATTACTGGTTCTGGACCCCGAAGACGAACAGTTCTGGCCGGGCCAGCCCGAGCAGCTTTACCAAATGCTGCCGGGCGAGAAAGCGATCATAAAGTTCACCCGGGCCGAAGGGGCGAACTTCCACTGCCAGCCCCTGGGCCGCCGCCTGACCAACACGCTGATGCTGGACTGGCTCCAAGACCACCTACCAGTTCAGTGCAAATAACTCAAGGAGACGACCGCCATGAAAAAAATGATCCCGCTCATAATCGGGTTTTCGCCCCTGATCGCCTTTTCGCTCCTGACCAAGATATTGCCCTCTAACGATATTGGCGTCGCTGGCCTGGTGGCCGCCTTGCTGGCCTTGGCCGTAATGCTGACCAGCCGGCCCATTTGGCCGCCCAAGATCCTCAACGTCTGTTCCCTCGTAATATTCACGGTATTGGCCGTCCTCGGGTTCAGCCTGGACAAGGGCGACAAGACATGGCTGGCTACTTGGCCCGGTGGGGGCGTGGCCATAGTCATCGGCGCCGTCATCCTCCTACTGGTCCCCGTGATGCCCTTCACTGAGCAGTACGCCAAGGAAAGCGTGCCCCGGGAGGAGTGGGGGACGCCCACCTTCAAGCGGGTTAACCACGGGCTCAGCCTGGCCTGGGGGGCATCGATCGTCGTGATCGGCGTGGCCCGGGTGTTGGCTGAAGCCGTCGCTCGCCACTCCTCCGGCCATCACTTGGCCCAGATCCTGTTGGGCGCTGCAGTACCCGTCATCATCATTGTGTACATGCTGAAGTTCACCGAGAGCTACCCGCAACACGTCGCTCACAGCCCGGCGTGACCAGAAGCTGCCGATGTACGCGCCGCCTGTTGGGATCGGTGGTGGGCGCGCCGGCGCGAACGGAAGTACCTCCCGTGCTTGGCCGAGATTAGGGAGTTGCCCTAGGGGTGATGAGCGGCGAGCGGCCGAAGCTAGAAGCATGAGAATAGTCGTGGATATTTACCTGGGCGAGGATGGCCGCCCAGCGGGCACCGTCTGCGCAGAAGGCCAGCCGGAGGTGCGGTCCTTCTCCGGGAACCTGGAGTTCTTGGCCTTAGTCGAGAGTTTGTACCGGAGCGACGAGCATACTTTGGGCCTCAAAGCGGTCGACAGCCACGAACGCGACGGGTTATGAGCGAGTCAATTTGCGGTTTCGCCCCAGGGTATCTTCGTGACGATCACACCGGGGACCACTGTTCGGCGACAGGTCCCCGGGGACCGCAATTGCGATAATCGGCTGAGGCCAAAGGTTGAGATCTTGGGCCTGTCGGAGGCTCACACTACCGTGCACGGTAAAAAGAGCCCGAACTGCGCCGCGAAGACGAGCTCGATATCCCGCATGCGGTTCACGCCTCGCTCAAGAACGAGGAGATCGTTTCGGCGAGTACCTTTCCGTGCATTATCACCAGGGTGAGGTGCCCCCCCGGCAGGTCGACCAGCGAGCTGCCCGGGATCTTCTGGAGCTCGGCGGCGCCGCTCGCTGGCACAACCCGGTCGCGCCGGGCCCGGATGATCAGCGTCCTGGCCCTCACCTGCGAGAGCAGCCCGCGACCGTCGAAGGACTTCGACGCCTGTCGCTGCGCCTCGAAGGCATAAGACGGCTGGTCGTCGAACTTGCGCAGCCAGGCGATCCTCGAGACGAGGTCCATCATGAACCAGGGCCCGGAGAACCGGCGCGTCGCCGCGGGGCTGGGCGCGGTGGCACCCAGGACCAGATGGTCGACCAACTCGGGATGGCCGGCCGCCAACTGGAGAGCGATCTTGCCTCCCATCGAGTAGCCGACGACGTCGGCGCTGGCTATCCCGAGTGTGCCGAACAGCCCGGCAACGTCTTCTGCCATCTGCTCGATGCTGTATTGACCTTTTGGCTTATCGCTCTGCCCGCCTCCTCGTGGGTCGAGCATTACGACCTGATGCGTAGTAGCGAGAAGCGGGACCACGTTGGCGAAAAGCCGCGTGTCGGCTCCGAGACCCGGGATCAGTACGATCGGGCGCGTCCCCCTGCACCTCGTAGTAGAGCTTGATGTCACCCACCTGGGCGTATGGCATAGTCACCTCTCGAGCTCGAAGTGCCCTTTCGTCCCCGCGTCAGATTTAGGCGCGGACTGCGCTCGTGGGCGCCGCGAGAGCGGCCGGTAGCGCGGTCCTGGCCTTGACGTCCAGCTTGTAGAACACGTGGGTGAGGTGGCCCTCGACCGTCCGGGAAGTGACGAACAAGGATTGGGCGATCTCGCGGTTTGTATGCCCTTCGGCGGCCAGTTCGGCGATGCGACGCTCGCTGGCGGTAAGCGCTTCGAGCCCGGTAAGTAGCGCTCGGCGCGGCCTGGCCCCGGTAGCGCGCAGTTCGGTCTCGGCCCGTAGGGCCAGCGCTTCAGCGCCGAGGTGGTGGGCGGTGTCGACTGCTTGGCGGAGAAGCTGGCGCGCCTCGGCTCGGTGGTTGCCGCGACGGAGGAGGGCACCGAGGTCGGCCAGGGCGCGGGCGTGTTCGAGCCGGGTATCGGGGCCGGCGAGCACTTCGATCGCCTCGCGCAGCAGAGGCCTCGCCACGATGGCCGCCGGCTACAAGCCCGGCGGCCCGCAGCGCCACCCCCAGGGCGCGCGGGGCACCGAAGGCGCGGGCCAACTCGAGCTCTTCGTCGCTAAGACGTCGGGCCGTGTCCCGTTCACCGAAGGCCAGAGCGGCCAGGGCGGCGTCGGAGCGCCACGATAGGTAGCACGGGCTCAGCGTCAGGCCGCCGCTGGCGATCTCTCCGGCGGCCCGCAAGTCGCCGAGTGCCTCACCGAAGCGACGCTGAGCGAACCGAAGGCGGCCCCGGGCGTGGCGCAGTAACACCGCGGTCTGCGACGTGCCAAGGAAGTCGGCGGCCAGGGGCTCGAGAGCCCGCTCGGCCTCGTCGAGGTCGCCCCGCTCAACCAGCACGTCGACGAGTACGCTTTTCGCCCGGTTGCGCAATAGCGGTGGGGCTGACGGGCCGGGAGCGTCGAGCAGCGCCCGCGCATCGGCCTCGGCGGCGGTGAGGTCACCGCGCCGGGAGGCGAGCCAGGCCCGCTGGGCCAACACTGCGGGAAGGATCATCCCGTTGGCCGAAGCCTGGGCCTCGGCCACGGCCGTCGTCGGCCAGGGCCTGAGCGGCGTCGTAGCGCTCCGCCCAGAGCAGCGTTACCACGGCGCTCGGGTGGCGAAACGCACCGCCGGGCAACCAGGGCGGGTCGCCTGGCTCGGGCAGCGGTCCTGTGCCGGCGGTGATGGCCCGGAGCGCGAGGTCGGCTACTCGGTCGCGACGGCTGGTTGGCCAGGGCGGCGACGTACGCGGCCGCCGCCACGCATTGGCGCGGGACCGACCCCTCAGTAGCCCACACGAGCAGTGCGCTGGCTCGCTCGGCTATCAACGGCGCGGTGGCGGCATCACCTATCCCGCAGGCGACTGCCATCGCCTCCAACGTCAAGCGTCCTTCCACGTCGCCGCCATGGAGGCGGGCGGCCACGCCATCGCACACCTCGATCGCCTCGGCGGCCCGCTCATGCCAACGCAGCGCATTCGCGAACAGCAGTGCGACCGCGATGCGGGTCGTGTCGTCGCCGGCCGACTCCACCGCGTCTGCAAGTCGGTCGTGCCAGCCCGGCTGGCCGGCGCTGAACTCGGCCAGACCGAGCTCGAGCAACAGGCCCGCCCCCACCTCATGTGATGGCGGTTCGAACAAGGCCCGGCGTAGGTAGGCGGCCGCTGATTCCGGCGCACCCCGCGTCGTTGCCTCCCAGGCGGCAGCGCGCAGATGTTCGACCGTCCAGCTGTCGCCTGTCGGGACGGTGGCCAGCAGGTGCTCGGCGACGCGGGCCGGGTTGGCGTGTGCTTCAGCCAGCAGCTTGGCGGAGCGCCCGTGCGCTTCGGCCCGGTCGGCCGCCGCCATATCACGGTAGACGGCGCCGCGCAGAAGTGGATGGGCGAAGCAAAGCGGAGCCTCGTCCAGCACGCCCGCACCGACCAGCAGATCGGCGGCCCGCGCGGCGTCGGCGGGTGCGAGCCCGGCCAGCCGGGCCGCCTGATCCAACTCGGCCCGCTCCAGAACGGCCACTGCCCGAGCCAAGCGCGCCGCGTCAGGCCAGCCGCGCCAGACGCAGCATCGCCCAGCGGCTCAAGTTGACGATGGCGACGTCCTGCACTTTGGCTGCCGACGCGGTGACCGGCGCGATCTGCTCCTCTCGCAGGGCCTCGACCAGCGTGCGGACCAGGAACGGCGTACCGCCGGTCGCCTCCCAGCAGGCCGCCGCGAAATCAGGTTCGGGCTCGACACCCAAGGCCACCGCCACCAGCGTAGCGACCCCCCTCATGCTGAGCGGCCCTACCGTTACCACCTCGGTCGCCGGATCGATCGACAAGGCAGCCAACAGCTCCCGGCTCTCTCCGGCCTCGGCCGGCCGAGTCGCCAGCAGCACGGCGGCATGCAACTCCTCCAGTCGGGGCAGCAAAAAAGCCAGAAAGCGAAGCGATGCACCGTCCGCCCAATGGGCGTCATCGACCACCAAGGCCAAGGGCGTTGCAGCGTAAGGTTGGCGCACAACCAGTACAGCCCGTGTAGCACGGCGAACGATGGGTCCGGGGCGATCGGCGCAGCCGTAGCCATGCCTTCACCCAGGCCAGGGAGACCCAACAGCCGTGCCGCCACCCCGGGCGGCCCATCCAGTAGCTGGGACCGCTCCTCCTCCGACGCTCCCGCCACCACCGGCTCGACCAGCTGGCGCACCACCCCGAACGCGAACTCGCGCTCCAGCTCAGCCCCACGCGCTCGCAGTACCCTAAAACCCTCTGCCTCCGCTGCATCCCGGGCGGCCGCCAACAACACGGTCTTGCCAATCCCAGCAGGCCCCTCCACCACCAGCGCTCCTCCACGGCCTTGCCGCGCCCGCTGCAGGCATTCCCCTATCCGCTCCAATTCTCGATCACGCTCGAGCAGGAGACCGTCGCGCTCACCCATGGACGAGATCACAAACCACCCACCCTACGTCGCGCCACTGCGGGTCGCCGAGGGCCGACCCAGACGCCCGCGGCCAGCAATTACGTCGCCCCGGACAACGACAAAGTGGAAAGTCAGGGGGAGGTGCCAGGGGGGTCCCCCCGGTGCGAACTCGAGGGCAGCGGACCGAAGATGAACCCGAGACCCCCGCCCCGCCCGACGAGAGACAGGACATCCACCTGGGAATGCGGACAGCCCATACCGACGATCTGGAAACCGTCGGGACGCTTCGCCCGAGCGGACCTGGGTTGCACTACTCCACACCTCCGGTCAACGAACCGGTAAACGTCCCCCCTCAAGTGCCCAAGAAAGGTTGGTGAACCACCATGCCCAGCAAACTCCTCATAAAGGGTGGCCACGTCGTCACCATGGACCCCGCGCTCGGGGACCAGCCCGACAGTGACATCCTCGTTCGCGACGGGGTTATCGTCGAGGTCCGACCTGGGCTCGAGACGTCCACTCCAGACACCGAAGTGATCGAGGCCAAGGGTCGGCTCGTCATTCCGGGCCTCGTTGACACCCACCGTCACGTGTGGCAGGGAGCGATCGGCGGGTTCACCCCCCAGATAACAGGGGCCGGCTACGGGCCTGTTGTGCTCACTGGGATCGCCCCCAAACACAGCGCAGATGATGTCTACGCCGGGACCCTGTGGGGCGCCCTGCAGGCCTTGGACGCAGGGATCACCACGGTCGCCGACTGGGCTCACAACCTCCGGTCGGCCGAGCATGCCGACGCGGACCTACGCGGCCTACAAGAGTCCGGCATCCGGGGCTACTTCCTCTACGGTGGCCCCGGACCGGCCAGCGACGATCCGAACCCGCCGCACCCCCTGGACGCTCGCCGTCTGCGCGATGAGCAGTTTCCATCCGGGAGCAATGGGCGGCTGCGGATGGGCATGGCGCTACGCGGGCCGTGCTTTACCACTCCGGAACGTAACGCCGAAGACTTCGCGTTCGCCCGTGACCTGGGACTTCCGATCTCACTGCACGTGGGCATGGCTGGCACCTCCGATGCCGTCACCGCCCTTCGGCGGGACGGGCTGCTCGGCGCCGATGTGAACTACGCACACGGGAACATGCTGACGGGAGAGGAACTCGACCTGATCGCCGCCAGCCACGGGACCTTGTCGATCACCCCGTCCACTGACATGCTGATGCAGTTCGGGACCTTCCCGGGTACCGGCCCCGCGCTCCAACGGGGGATCCTCTCGGGTTTGGGGGTCGATACCATCTGCTCCGCCGGCACCGACCTGTTCTCCGAGATGCGCCTGGCGCTCGCAGCGGAGCGTTCCCGGGCCAACGCCCCAGCACTAGCCCGGGGAGAGCAGGTCGCGACCGTCGACCTCCACCAGCGGGACATGCTTCGACTTGCCACCCTCGACGGCGCGCGGGTGTGGAACCTTGACGACCAGATCGGCAGCCTGACCCCCGGCAAGCAGGCCGACATCGCCATCATCGACATGCGTTCTCCCCATCTCGATGGGTTCGGCGACCCCGTGGCGACCATGGTGCTCGGGGCCGGACCAGCTGATGTCGAAACGGTGATCGTCGGAGGGGAGGTCGTCAAGCGAGGCGGCATGCTGGTCGGTGCCCACGTGGACTGGCCCGGAAACTGATGCACGAGACCCGCGACCGCCTGCGCAGCTGACCGCTTATGGCCCGAGGCCCCGCCCACCCAGCCGGGCCAGGGTGCCGGAACGACCATGCCATCGCCGGTCGAGACCGGCGGCGTCGCCGACCACGTTTTGCTCAACGGGTTCGCCATTGGTGACGCCCACACCGGCGCCGCATTCGTGCGCCGGTTCCAAGGCCGGGTCTACGGCATGGCCATCAACCTGCTCGGCGATCAAGGCTTAGCCGAAGAGGTCGCCCAAGAGGCCTTCGTGCGAGCTTGGGAGCACGCCGCCACCTACGACCCAGGGCGCGCCAGCGTCGCCACCTGGCTGCTGCGCATTACCCACAACCTGGCCATCGACGCCCTCCGTCGCCGTCGGCCCGTCGCCCTCGGCCCCGAGGCGGTGGCGGCCCTCACCCCGGCCGGGCCGGCCACCACCGTGGAAGACGCCACCGTCACATCAGACCTGGCCGCCCAGGCTCGCGCGGCGCTCACCCGCCTACCTCCCGGGCAAGCCAAGGCCGTCTGGCTGGCCGCCTTCTACGGCCACAGCGCCCAACAGGTCGCCGTGTGCGAGAGCATCCCCCTCGGGACAGCCAAGTCCCGGATCGGACGAGGCCTGCGCACCCTGCGAGCCGAACTCACCAGTCCCGACGCGGCGTAACCTGCGGCGGTACGGTCGGAGCGACGAACCAACAAGTGGCGTTCGCGCCTCCCCGACCTGCCTATCAACCACGAGGCTTGTCGATGACAGCGCCATCGGCTACATCATTACCGTGCCCGGATGTCCAGTGAGCTCCCCGGGTCGTGCGTCTACATGGCTGGGGAGCGATGCGTCGATGTGCCGTCAGCCATGAGCGAGGTCGGCGGGCACGAGGACCGCGGCCGACTTCGGATCGAAGACTACGCCCTACTGGGTGACACCCATACGGCGGCGTTGGTCGGTACGAACGGTTCGATCGACTGGCTCTGTCTTCCCCGCTTTGATTCGGGAGCCTGCTTCGCGGCCCTGTTGGGGGGTGAACAGAACGGGTTCTGGCGGATCGCTCCGGCAGCTGGGTACCACGGGGTCAGGCGCCGCTACCGGGGCGAGACCCTCGTGCTCGAGACCGACTTCGACACCGATGAGGGCGTCGTTCGGGTGGTGGACTGCATGCCACGTCGGTCTGACCACGCCAGCGTCGTCAGGGTGGTCCAGGGGATCTCGGGTCGGGTGCGGATGCGCATGGACTTGGTGGTGCGTTTCGATTACGGCTGGATCGTGCCGTGGATGCGCAGAGTGGGCGAGCACCTCCACGGCGTGGCGGGCCCCGACTTCGTGTGCCTGGCGACCCCGGTCGAGACCCGGGGGGAGAACTTCCGCACAATCGCCGAGTTCACTATCGGTCCGGGCGATGAAGTCCCCTTCGTGCTCTCGTGGCACTCGCAGTACTCAGACGGGGCCTGCGGTGGTGATGCGGCCAAGGAGGTAGCCCAGACCGAAGCTTGGTGGAAAGCGTGGAGCGAACGGTGCACCTATCGGGGGCCGTGGCGCGACGCGGTCGTGCGCTCACTTATCACGCTGAAGACCCTCATCTACGAGCCCACCGGCGCGATCGTGGCGGCGGCCACGACCTCGCTCCCTGAGCGGCTCGGCGGCTCGCGCAACTGGGATTACCGCTACTGCTGGTTGCGCGACGCCACGTTCAGCCTCGATGCTTTGATCCAAGCCGGGTATGCCGAGGAAGCCGCGGCCTGGCGGGACTGGCTGCTGAGGGTGGCGGCGGGTGATCCGGACCAACTCCAGATCGTGTACGGGCCCGCAGGAGAGCGCCGGCTCACCGAACTCGAGCTTGATTGGTTGGACGGTTACGAAGGGTCACGTCCCGTCCGGATCGGCAATGCCGCCTCCTCCCAGGACCAGCTGGACGTCTACGGCGAGGTCTTGGACGCCCTCCAGCGGGCCCGCTTGGCGGGCATGCCCTCGGACCCCTCGGCCTGGCCGCTGCTGCGCGCTCTCGTCGATCATGTCGAGGGCCATTGGCGCGAGCCGGACGAGGGTATTTGGGAGGTGCGCTCCGGTCCACGACAGTTCACCCACTCCAAAGTCATGGCCTGGGTGTGCTTCGACCGGGCCATTCGGGTCGTGGAACGCTTCGGGCGCGAAGGCCCGGTCGAGCGGTGGCGAGAGCTCAGAACCGAGATCCACAATGACATCTGCCGGCGAGGGACCGACCCCGTGCGCGGCTGCTTTGTCCGGGCGTACGGCTCGAGCGAGCTCGACGCCAGCCTGCTCCTCCTCCCGATCGTGGGGTTCTTGCCGCCCGATGACAAGCGCGTCGTCCGTACGGTCGAGGCCGTACAAGAAGAGCTGTCCGACCACGGCTTGCTGCGTCGCTACCGCACCGACGACGCGGGGAAGGTCGACGGTCTGACCGGTGAGGAGGGGGTCTTCCTCGCCTGCAGCTTCTGGCTGGTTGACGCCCTCGCCCTTTTGGGCCGCCGAGAAGAAGCAGTTCGCCTCTATGAGCGCTTGCTCGGCTTGCGAAACGACGTCGGCCTGCTATCGGAAGAGTACGACCTGTCCCACGATCGCCTGGTCGGCAACTTCCCCCAGGCCTTCTCCCACGTCGGCCTGGTGAAGTCCGCCTTCATCCTGGGTGCGTGAGAGATCTCCGCTTCGTGACCCGCGCTGGGAGGCCTCCCTCCCGAAGGTCGTCCAGCAGCGAGAAACTAGCCTGGAAAGCACGGCGACCTTTCCGCCGCTGAGATGGAGACGTGATGACCCTGCCCGACGACCTTGTCGCCCTGCTGCACACCCCAGCACTTTGCTACGTGGCCACCTTGATGCCGGACGGCTCGCCCCAGCTGACCCAGACCTGGGTCGACACCGATGGCGAACACGTCGTGGTCAACATCGTGCAGGGCATGCAGAAGGCCCGTAACCTCGGACGGGACCCCCGCGTCGCTGTGACAGTGTCCGCGCCCACGGCGCCGAGCAGTTACTACCAGGTACGGGGCACTGTGGTCGAAATGACCAGCAAAGGTGGGGCAGCCTCAATCGAGGCGCTGTCGCACAAGTACACCGGCGGTCCGTACGCCTGGTACGGAGGGCGGGACCAGGTCCGGCTGATAGTCAAGGTCAAGGCCGAACATATAAGCAGCGTGCCGTAGCCGGTGCGGTGGTCGCAGCGCCATCGTCGAAGCGTTGCCCTATTACGCATTAGAGCTCATCCTCCCGCTGGTCCAGATTATTGCCGTTCGACTGGTCCAGCGAAGTAGTCCAGTTGGCGAGCTCCGTCTCCTAACTTTGGGCTGTGGGCGAGGGCACCACGCTTACTACTGTTCCTCGGTGCCCGTAGTCAGCATCGCCCTTAGGGGCGCTCACTAAAGGCCCCGGTCACCACCGTGAGGGAGAAATGGCGCGACGTAAATCGGTTACTTCTACTGGCAAACCTACTGGCGACGTCCAGGCTTCCCCAGCAGCGCAGGCGGGCGCGCAGCGCGAGGCCAAGCGCGGCAGGCGCAAGAGCACGAACGCTACGCCCGGCAGTTCGACTATGACTACAGCCTCCACCCGCGCCTGTCCTCCCCGCCGAGGCAGGGGCCGGGCCTCAGGTTGTGAACCGGGCAAAATACCGCGCCCGGCGAACACATGTTGGCCCATCACGCATTCAATAGCTGACTTACTTTTTTGCGAATGGGACTGCTTGGACGGCCCGTGGTTCCACGCCCTTTGGGGCGCGAGCAGCAGCGCCCCGGGATTGACCGCTTTGACCCCTCGAGCGAGCAAGTAATAACTCGCCTACGAAGCGTGAGCCGCCACCCACGGCTGGACGTTCGTGGTGCACAGTTCCGTCGTCCCGTTGATGGGGAACACGACGTCCTCGCGCAGCGTCCCGGCCACGGTGTCGGGCCCGCTCGGGGTAGCCCCTTCGAAGTACCCGGCGAAAGAGTAGGTGAACTTGGCCTTGGCGTTGTCGAAGACTCCCTCTTGGCTGCCCTCCGCGGCGAACGACCCGTTGGGCTGGACCCTCACTGTGGCCATGACGAACTGGCTGCTACCTGGGAACGAACCGGCCGGCGTGCAGGCGACGATGTCCGTGACCGAGACGTTGGTCAGAGCCGCCGCCCCCGCGGCGACCGAGAAGGAAAAGCCGTAATAGTGTCCGCTGCTCACGGGGGCCGAGTAGCTGCCTGGTACGGCGACCGTCTTCGCCGGGGCCGGTTGTGGGTTGTGGGTCGCAGTCCACGGCTGGACGTCCGACGTGCAGGTCTCGGTCGTCCCATTAGCGGGGAACACCACGTTTTCACGCAACGTCCCGGCTACGGTCTCAGGCCCGCTCGGGGTGGCGCCTTCGAAGTACCCGGCGAAAGAGTAGGTGAATTTCGCCTTGGCGTTGTCGAAGACACCTTGTTGGCTGCCAGTGCCGGCGAACGACCCATTGGGAGCGATGGCCACTTTCGGGATGACTATCTGGTCGCTGTCGGGGAACGAGCCGGCGGGCGTGCACGCCAGTATGTCCGCCACCGCCACGTTGACCATGCTGGTGCCGCCAGGAGATACGAAGAAAGAAAAGCCGTAGTAATGCCCACTGCTCACGGGGGCCGAATAGCTGCCCGGTGCTACGACCGTCTTCGTCGGGGCCGGCTGCGGGTCATGGGTCGCCGCCCACGGCTGGACATTCGAGGTGCAGGTCTCGGTCGTCCCATTGGCGGGGAACACGACGGTGTCGCGTAGGGTCCCGGTGGCAGTCGGCGGCCCAGAGGGAGTCGCGGGCCGGAAGCGGCCGGTGAACGAGTAGGTGAAGTTTGCTTTGGCGTTATCGAACACACCCGTCTGGGACGCCGTCGCCGCGAACGACCCATTGGGCTGGATGGCCACTTTCGGGATCACTATCTGGTCGCTATTTGGGAACGAGCCGGCCGGCGTGCACGCGAGTATGTCCGCCACGGCCACATTGACCACGCTGGTGCCGCCGGGAGATACGAAGAAGGAAAAGCCGTAGTAATGCCCACTGCTCAACGGGACCGAATAGCTACCGGGTGCCGCTACGGAGCGCGTCGAAACCGGCTGCGGCTGGGGCTTTGGCCCGGCCGAGAACTCGGCTGCGACAGAGACAAGCGACGAGGTCAGCTTGACGCGGCACGTGACCGCCCCGGCGCACGCACCGCCCCATTGGACGAACTTGGAACCTTTCTGAGAGGTCTCGGTGAGGACGGCGGTTGTCCCGGCGGCGAAGGTCGCCGTGCAACGCCCGGGGCAGGAAATGCCGGCTGGAGAACTTGTCACTGTCCCTGGCCCGACGACGGCGACGGCAAGCCTCGCCGTGGTGGCCGCCCCGGCAGGGGTGGCAGAGCCAGCTAGGAGTAGAACTGCGGACATTACGCCTGCCCAGGTCAACATGGCTAGACGCCGCTCCAACGGTCTCCTGGGCATCAACGGCCCCAACCCTGCGTGCTCGATGCCATCATCTGCCTCCTCGTCTCCACTGACTTCTCCAAACGCGGCGCGGCGATTCCCGCACAGCGAGGGCGTGCCAAAACCGTCCGGTCCCGGTTTACTGAGGCGCAACGGCCGCAACGTCGGCCCTTGCGTCGAGGGAAGGATAACACCCTCAGCGTTCCCGACCGCCGCGAGAGGCGCGCCGAGTGAGGCAGGACCTTCTCTTCGCGCGTTTCCGGCCACGCATGGAGGAGCGCTCGGTTCGTGACCCCGTACTTTTGATTGTTGGATGGCGGTTAATTGGGTCCTCGGGGACCCGGTAGCTGGCTCGGCGGAGGTGAGACCGCGCACGAACGGTGGGGATGACCTCGCAGGCGAAAGTGGCCCTCAGCGAGGGGGCGGCAGCGTGCCGGCGAAAAGAGCCGCCAGCTCGTCCCAGTGGCGTTCGGCTGCGACCTCGTTGTAGACGGGGAAGTCGGCCATGGTCCAGCCGTGCAGCGCTCCGGGGTAGGTCTCGCAGCGATGGTCTACTCCGGCGTCACTGAGTGCCCGCTCGAGCCGTTCAGCCATCTCGGGTGGGTAGGAGTTGTCGTTCTCCGCTCCGGCGACGTAGACGCGGGCCTCGATCTGGGGGGCGAGGAGATGGGGGCTGAGTTCGGAGTCGGTGGCCAGGTTGCCGCCGTGGAAGCTGGCCGCGCGCGGCGACGCGGTCGGGATAGGTGCCCGCCGCCGTCAACGACATCCCCCCGCCCATGCAGTAGCCGGTGGTGCCGACCTTGGTCCCGGCGACGTCCTGCCGGCTCTCGAGGTAGGCGAGGAAAGCCTCGGTGTCCTCCCCGGCCCGACGATTGTCGGTCGAGGCGAACAAGTGGCCGATCGCCGCTCTCACGTCGCCGGAGGCGAAGACCTTCTTGGGGTCCAGAGCCTCATAGGGGCCGGCCCGGTAGAACAGGTCGGGCACCAGCACCACATACCCGTAGTCGGCCAGCCGCTGGCCCATCTCGAAGATGGTCGGCCGGATACCCAGCCCGTCCATGTAGAAGATCACCGCCGGGTGCCGGCCCCCATCTGACGGCGTGAACACGTACGCCGGGCATTCGCCGTCACGCGTACGGATCGAAACCTGCTCGTCGCCCATCCTTGCCGCCTTCCTCGTATGGTCGTCACGATCATGCCGGAAGGCCCGACCGTCCCGCACCTCGGCCGACCGTCCCGCACCTCGGGCCTGCCCTTGGCGCCCGAGAAGCGAACGGGGACGCGTCGATAACCAGGTTGCCCAGTTAGGTCTCAAGCGGGACAGCCCGCCGCTGGCCAACCGGACCGAGAGCGCTGCGCCGAGCTCGAGGGAGGATACGAAAAGCGGCGCCGATTTCGGAAAGATCGACTGCCCCCCGAGTACTCAACAGCCGGTTAGCAGCTCACCTCTTCGATGCTCGCCCGGTGCACGACAACAATATACAGGGTTGCATTATAGAACGCACAGGTGTAGAGTCAGTTCTGTTATAGAACGGACTCGACGGGAGTGATATGAAGACTGGTACTTCGGTAGCACTCCCGACCGGTTGAAATGACCTTTCAATACTGGTTCTGCGTGGCAGTAACTATTGTCAGCGCTCTCACAAGCACTGGGTTCTCGTTTGCGGCGCTTTTCGGGTCGGAAGACTCCAGCCGGACCAATGCCATGTACGTAACATCGCGAAGTGTCGCTCTGGTCGTGATTAGCGCAGTCCCCATCTTCCATTCCTCCCGGACCTGGGCCGAAGCGGCGGCATTGGCGATGGTAATCGTCCAGGCCGGTGATGCGGCCATCGGTGCCTTGCAGCGGGATTTCATGAAGACGACTGGACCTGCGGTCTTAGCGGGGGTCAACCTGGTGGCGCTGATCATGCTGCACGCGGGCTAACAACGTGGGACTTCCTCGCACCGGGCCGGTGCGGCCATTCACGACTCCAGGATCGCCCCCGGAGTTGCCAACCGCCGGCGAAAGTGACAACCCCACCCCGGTCACATAGCGAAGAGATAACCACCCCGATGACAAAACACCACTGAAACTAGGATGCCAGGCGTGTCTGTGGAAAAGAAGTGGTGGACGCTGCTGGCTGTTTGCGTCGGTACGTTCATGCTGCTGCTGGACGTCACCATCGTCGTCGTCGCCATCCCCGATATCCAGCGCGGCCTGCACGCCAGCTTCGGCCAGGTCCAGTGGGTCATAGACGCCTACGCCCTGACGCTGGCTTCGCTGCTCCTTACCGCCGGTGTCCTGGCCGACCGGTACGGCAGGAGGCTGCTCTTTGCTATAGGCCTCGTAGTTTTCACGCTGGGCTCGCTCCTGTGCGGCCTGGCGCAGAACCCCTTGATGCTGATCCTGTCCCGCAGCGGGCAGGGGGTCGGTGGGGCCATCATGTTCGCCACCTCGTTGGCCCTCCTCGGCCAGAGCTTCCAGGGTAAAGACCGCGGCGTTGCGTTCGGCGTATGGGGCGCTATCACGGGAGTGGCGGTGTCGCTCGGCCCGATACTGGGCGGGATCATCACTACTGACATCAGCTGGCGGGCCATCTTCTTGGTGAACGTGCCCATAGGTGTAGTGGCGGTCGCCATCACGTGGTGGCGAGTCGACGAGTCGCGCTCCCCGCACCCAGGACGGCCGGACTGGACCGGGTTTGGCCTCCTGACCGCGGGACTGATCAGCCTTGTGTACGGCCTGATCAGGGCGGGCGAAACCAGCTGGGGAGATGCCTGGGCCGTGACCTGCCTGGTACTGGGCGGGCTCCTGTTGATCAGCTTCGCGATCGCTGAGGCACGGGTTACCAACCCGATGTTCGACCTGGCTCTTTTTCGCGTTCCCACCTTCGACGGAGGTCTCATCGCTGCGTTCTGCATGAATGGCTCGCTCTTTGCGATGCTCCTCTACCTCGTGCTCTACCTCCAGTACGCGCTCGGGTACTCCGCCCTCCAGACCGGCCTGCGCCTGCTTCTGATAAGTGGCCCGACTTTAATCACTGCAACGGTGGCCGGACGTCTGAGCGAGCGCGTACCGGTCCGGTGGTTGATCGGCCCCGGCCTGGTCCTGGTCGGGGCAGGGTTGTTACTCATGACCGGTCTCAGCGGCACCAGCTCTTGGACGCATTTGATCCCCGGCTTCATCATCTCGGGGGCGGGAGCCGGCTTTGTGAACCCGCCGCTGGCATCCACGGCGATCGGCGTGGTCGAGCCGCGCCGCGCCGGCATGGCTTCTGGAGTAAACACTACGTTCCGCCAGATCGGCATCGCCGTAAGCATCGCCGCGCTGGGCACGATCTTCAGCTCTTCCCTGAAACATGACCTCGGCCGGCTATTGGCGCCGGTACCGCAGCTGAAGGCCCACGCCCAGCAGATCATCAACGCTGTGCGAGAAGGCCAGACCAGTTCGGCCTTTAGCGGCGTGCCCACAGCGCTTCGAGGGCAACTGGAAGGTGCGATCAAATCCAGCTTTGCCGGCGGGATAAACGAGCTTTTGTACATCACCGGGGCGCTGGCGCTGGTCGGTGCTGTGTGCTCGCTGCTCCTCATCCGGAGCCGGGATTTCGCCCACCGCGAGCCCGTGGAGGCACCCGCAAGCGCACCCCTCAGTCCCACACCGGCGTCTCCCGGCCACCCTTAAGGCTTACGCCCGGCCAAGGCCGACCGACCGTCAAGGAAGCCCCCCCGCATGTCGGGCAAACCGATGCTCGGGCCGCAGCGAGAGCGGGTGCGGCGGCCCAGCCGGCACGATGCGCGTCGCGAGCAGTCCAAGGAAGGAGAATAAGGCGGCACCGAGCATCGCCACTTCGGTGCGCTCGCTTTCGTTGCCACCGGCGATCACGAGCGTCGCCGACAGGACGGCTACGCCGAGTGCTGAGCCGATCTGGCGGGTGGCGGTGAGCAGTGCGCTGGCGCTGCCCTCGGCCTTGGCCGCCACCGGCCCACGCGTCCCCGCCAGTGTGGAGGCGACCTGGATGACCCGGGCGGAGAGGCCCATGACGAACAGTGCGACGAGCAGCCCGATCAACGACCCATGGGCCACGCTGAGAGCTGAGCCCACGAGGGCAAGCACGCTGAGCGACAGCCCTACGGCGAGGGCGCGGCGCGGACCGAGGGCGGGGACGAGCTTTGAGGCCGGACCGGCCAGGGCAAAAGCGCCGGCCGCCTGGGGGATGAAGCAGAGCCCCGTGAACAGTGGACTGAGGCCCCGACCCTCTTGAAGGTAGAGCGTGACGAGGAGGACCTGGCCAGCGTTGGAGGCGCCGTAAGCCAGTAGGCACACGTTGGCCGCGAGGATGCCCCGGTCCTTCAGCAGGTCGAGATCGAGCAGTGGCGCCGTCGTCCTGTGTTCGCGCACGACGAACGCAGCGAGCAGCACGAGTGCGACCGCGACGATCACGGATGGCTGCACCGGCTTGAGGGTGTCGCCGGCCCTCGTCACGCCGAGCACGAGCAGGGCCACACCGGCGGTCGCGGCGAAGGCCCCGGGAAGGTCCAGCGGTCCCGAGCGGCGGGGCGGATCGGCCGGGAGCAGGTGCCAGGACACGGCGAAAAGCGCCACGCCCACGGGAACGTTGACGAAGAACACGAGCCGCCAGGTCACCTCGACGAGCAGGCCGCCAATCACGGCGCCGGCGGCGAACCCGGTCGAAGCAACCGCGCCGTACAACCCGAGCGCATGGCTGCGCTGCGGCCCGTCCGGCCAGCTGGTGACGAGCAGCGAGAGCCCGGCCGGCGCGAGCAGGGCAGCACCAAGCCCCTGGACGGCTCTCGACGCGATCAGCGGCCTCGGCTCGACCGCCAGCCCGCCGGCGATGCTGGCCAGGACGAAGATGCAGAGCCCGATCCGGTACATCCTCGCCCGGCCGAACATGTCGGCCAGCCGACCACCGAGTAGGAGGAAGCCGCCGAAGGTGACGGCGTAGGCGCTAACTAACCACTGCAGCGACGTCGTCGCAACGTGCAGGCCGTGCTGGATCGAGGGCAGGGCCACGTTGACGATCGTGAAGTCGAGCACGACCATGAACTGGGCCATAGCCAAGGTGATGAGCAGGGCGGTGCCTCTGCTCGCCGGGCCCGAGACGGGGTCACGCTGGCCGCCGGGCGGTGGACCGTTCATGTCTCTCGGCCCGCCACTTCGCCACCTCCTGCGTCGTTTTTCGAGTTGGTCAAGAAATCGGCTTCGATACTTCACCCGACGCGGGCTGAACTTAAACCGGCCGAACTCTGGTCGGGCCGGGTGTACGGCGGGGGCGGGGGAGCGAAGTTCCCACTGTAGAGTGCCCGCGTCCGCGCTGACACTATCTGGCCGGTTTCAGCAATGGTCTGAAACGAGCATCTCTGTGCTCAGAAGTGGGAGTCTGAGCAGTGGGCGTTCTGCGAGCGAAAGGTGGTAATGACATGGACGAAGGTGGTCCCGTTTGGCCGGTCCATTCTGTCCTCCTCTCCGTGCGCGACCTCGACCGCTCGACGACCTTCTAGCAGGCCGTGCTCCATCTTCGCGAGCTGCTCCGAGAGGGCAGAGTGGACCGATTTCCGCTGGCGTTCATGGCAAATGAAAGCGGCAAGAAAGTGTCGCTTGTCGATATTCACCGGGCTATGGCTCGAATGTTAGCGTCCGACGCATAGCTGCTCGAGCTCCTGGCCTTCACAGTTCCTGCCCTCACAGGTCCTGGAAAGGCTGATTTCATCAACGGACAACCAGCCTAAACCTTCCCGCTATCCCCCGTCATTTGTTGGTATCGGACCGCCGCACCTGCGTCCTTGCGCCGCGGTTTCTCGGTTCCCGCCTGAAGCCGCTGGCCTCGGGCCGGTTCGGCCCTCCCCCCAATTACGTGGCCGGGTGGGACGCCTCGAGGCTCACCTCCGCGGTGTGGTCCCCCCCGGTCGGATCGGCTGATGCCGCCAATCGAGCCCGACGGTCCCGAATGCGGCTGGACATCACCAACCCGGCTAAGACGATGACGCACAACAGCCCGCCCAATATGCCGAAAACCGGAGGAGAGCCATTGGTCGAGTGATGAACCACCGAACCCGGGTCGAACAGAGGGCGGTCAAACAAGAAACCCGAGACCACCGCCGCTGCGAAAGCGACGTTGACGATGAGGGCGATAACTGTTTGCCGGCCTGCATTCGGGGCAGCGGCGAACCCGGCGCGGCGCGCCCGGCGCACCCTGATCTGGTCGGCGGCGCCGACGGCCAGGGCAAGGAAGATCACCTGGACGACGTAGTAGCTGATCAGTTTGGGGAACTCGTTGACGGTGCTAGGCGGGCTGACGCCGAGGCCGGCCGAAATGTGCCACGTCTGGAAACCCAAAACGACGAGGAACGGCAACACGATGACGAGGACGAGCTGACGCCTGCTGGCGACGATCAACCCGGCTCCCAGAGCCAGAAATATGACAACCGCTCCAGTCATGCCCAACCTCCCAGTTTGTTGTCCGCCCAGCGGGCGCCTACTTCGAACGATAAAGAAGCGGGCGCGGTCTATCGTCCGTCGCCCGGGGGGTCTTTGGGCTGTGTCAGCTCGAGGCCGAACGAGAGCTCTTTGCTCGAGAGTCAGTGCGGTTCGAGAGAACTCGCATCGCTCGCGAGTTGCACGACATCGTGGGTCACTGCATGAGCGTCATGGTGGTCCAGGCCAGTGCCGGACAGCGGCTCATCGCCGCCGACCCCGCCCAAGCGGCCGAGGCCCTCGGTTCCATAGCCGAAGCGGCCAAGCAGGCCGAGGAGGAAGTTGGGAGGCTCGTTGAGCTCCTTGGAGACAACCTCACGGCAAACCAACCGCCGGGTCTGCACCTGGTCGAGCGGCTGGTCCAACACGCCAACGCCACCGGGATCGGGATCAGCTGCCGCTTCGAGGGAAACTGCGATCGGCTAGGCCCGCCAGCCTCGGACGCGGCCTTCCGGGTGATCCAAGAAGGCATCACCAATGCCTTTAAGCACGCTCCGGGCGCACCGGTGGACATAGTGGGGCGCGAGACGATGGAAGGGATCGAGATCGAGGTCATCAATGCACCCGCTCGCGCTGAGTCGTTGGGGCTAGAGGAGACAGGAGGCGGCCATGGTCTCAACGGCATGCGGGCGCGCGTTTCCGCCTGCGGCGGCCAACTGACCGCAGGACCGACCGCCGGCGGAGGTTGGCGGGTGGCCGTCTTATTCCAGCCGGCTAAGCCCGAGGGAGAGGGGCCGGAATGAACCGGGTGGAGTCGGGACTGCGCTCACCCGGCCGCTTGGTCGCTATCGCACCGTTGGCGGATTAGCGGGTCGACCGTAGTTGACCGACTGGGCCACGACTTCGGGGAGAGCCGCCACCAGCTCGGGGTCGGGGTGGGCTCCCAGGGCGTCGTTAATGGTCGAGAAGGCCAAGCGCAGTGCGACAAACGCCGTGATAGCGAAGATCTGACCATCGTTAAGGCCCGCGTCCCGCAGCGCTTGGACGTCTGCCGCTGTGGTGGCGTTCGGGTCCTTGGCGACCTTGCGGGCCCAGGCGGCCATAGCTCGTTCCTGGTCGCCCAACGCCCCGTCGTTGCCGCTGAGCACTCCGGCAGCCAGGTCGGCGTCCGATATACCTGAGAGCTTCCCGCCCCAGGCCAGCGAGCAGTACGAGTCGCCGAGCGTCGACGCCGCCGCCGTTACCAAGATCCCACGCTGGCGGAAGTGCAGCCCACTTTCCTTGAATGCTTGCGACATCAGGTCGAACAGCCGCTTCAAGGTGTCGGGCTGGTGCGCCCAAAGCCGCGACACGTTCCAGACGTAACCGCTCTCCGCCATGTCCTCGTCGTAGAGGGCTTGGACCGGAGGGGCCATCGGTGGTTCTTCCAGGAAGCTACCGGTCATCTTTGGCCGCTCCTTCCGGCTTGCGAGCTAGGTACCCGACTACTTTGATCTCTGCCCGTAGCGGCAGGCCGTCACGGACCTGGTCGCGTGCTTGCTCGAGGGCGGCGAGGCGGAACGCCTCTTCGCCGACGTTCTGGATGGCCTCATAGGCGGGGCCTGTTGAAGCCAAGGCGCGGGCGAAAACATCAGCGTCGGCGAACTCCCACGCGAACGCCACGTCGAAGCGCTCGACCTCAACGAACCCTCGTGACCCAAGCATTTCCTCGCCCACCCCCGGCCGGCCCAAGGACACCATCGCCGACTGGTGCTCGACTTTGTCTGCGGCGGCCAGGCGAAATGGCGCCAACGCCCACGCGCCCGGCGACACCTTCAAGTGCCCCCACACGGTGAGCCCGAGCCGGCCACCCGGCCGCAGGACCCGGTAGATCTCGGCCACCGCCGCGGGCGTCGTGCCCCAAATGCCGCGAAAGCTGGTGACGACGTCGAACGTCGCCTCGGCCCACGGCAAGTCGTGCATGTCGCCGACCCGGACGTCACAACCGGGGTTCCGGAACCGAGCCACAGCGACGAGCCGGGGTGAAGCATCGATACCGGCACACTGCGCGCCGCGCAGGCGAGCCAGTTCGATGGCCAGCCCCGACCCACAGGCCACGTCGAGCAGGCGGTCGCCAGCATCGACAGCCAGGCGGTGGTGGACGGCGACGTACTCTCTCGAGTTACTCGGCTCGCTCAGAGCAGAGAAGTCGGCCGCCTTGCGGCCCCAGCCCTCGTCGACCATCTCCCATTGCGGAGAGTTGGGCACATCCCTCCTCGTAGCTCGTCGTCTCAGCCCTTCAGGTTAACGCCATCGGTATATTGCCGCCCGATGGCCCCCGGACGCGGTCAACCAAAGGGCCTCGGTGGGTGCGGTAGTAAGGCGTTGGCCCGGGGGAGCGGTAATGCTCATGCAGTCTCACAGTTCATGGGCAACATCCCGGGCTCGGGAACCGTTTCCTCCTGATGGTCCGTGGGTTTGCGGCCTGGTTGGCGCGGATCTTCCTGCCCGGAAAGGCGCGGGCACCCGCCACGCTGATATCGCCGGCGCCTCCCCAGGCGCCGGCCTGGCCGACCGGATCGCGCTCTAAGATACTTATCAGGAAGTGCCTTCCGCTGCCTTTCCGACGTCTTGCAACCCCTCTCAGCAGGGAAAATGGCCAGAGGCCGGGGTGGTGCGGTACGCCTCCGCGCCTGGCGGACATCAGGCTTTGGATCTGTTTCAACCTCTGTCTCGTAACACCTTCCGAATCTCTAACAACCCGAGGAGGGTCATGACCTTTCAAAGCACCTACGAACCACCGGTGGGCCGGCCTCGCCGGCGTCTGGCAACGTTGGTCAGCGGAGTACTCGCGCTCGCCACCGCTGCGGAGTCCGTCGCATTGACCGCGTCGCCGGCGATGGCGCAAGCTGCCCCTACGACGATCACGGTCGAAAAGAACACCCCCTGGGGGCCAATCCTGGCCACCTCAACCGGCAGGACCGTGTACCGGTTCGTCAAAGACGCGCTCAACAAGAGCAACTGTTCGGGCGCATGCACTGTGGCCTGGCCTCCCGTCTTGCTGGCCAAGGGCCAGACAAAGCCCGACGGGAAGGGTGTGAGCCACCTGGGCGTCATAATGCGCTCAAACGGGTCCCATCAGGTGACCTATGAGGGGATACCCCTTTACACCTTCGTCAGGGACACGAAGGGCTCCATCGACGGCAATATCAAGGACGCTTTTGGCCAGTGGTGGACGGTCAACCCGGCCCATCCCAAGGCCACGCCGGTCAAGTCCGGCTCGGGCGGGAGCGGCCCGACCACGACCGCTCCCAGCTCCGGCGGCGCCTCCTACTAATCCGATGGTTGCGATCCTTCGGCGGGCCTCACTCGCCCAGGCGCAGGCCTCGACCGTGGCGTGGGCCGGCGTTCTTTCGATCGCCGGCCTAGCGGCCTGGCTGGCCGTGGTCGGGGGGAGCGCCCTGCTGGCCAGCCACGACATATGGGCTTCGATGGCGACAGCCCGGGGCCGGGCTATCGGCCCCGCTGTCATTTTGGTCGTCGTCGTGCTGTTCATTTGCGAGCAGCGCTGGCCCGCGGTACGCAGGCCGGTGCTCGCTCGGGCCCACGTCGTCGATGCTACTTACTTCGTCCTCTCGGGGATTATCGTCATCCCGGTCCTGACCCTCGTTGAAACAGGCCTCGCCCTGGAAATCGAGCGGCACGCCTCTTTCTTCGTGCTCGGCCGTCTACCGGTGGTCCCTCGTTTTGCCGTTGTTATCGCCATGCTGGTGGGGATAGACGGCATGAACTGGTGCGCCCACGTGGCCAACCACCGGTTCACTACTTTATGGCGCCTTCATGCCCTGCATCACTCCCAGGAAGACATGAGCGTGTTCACGACGTTCAGGACTCACCCCCTGATCCACGCGACGTACCTCCCGGCTTTGCTGCCAGTACTGGTGCTCGGCGCCAGCGGGACGATCCCAGAAGCCGTCCTGATCGCCTACGGGTGCGCGGTCACGCTCCCACACGCCAACCTCTCCTGGCGGCTGGGCCAATCGAACGGGTCATCGTTAGCCCGGCTTACCACCGGATCCATCACGCCCGTGAGCTTGGCCAAAAGGGCAACGTGAACTTCGGGTTCGTGCTCGTCGTCTGGGACCGCCTGGCCCGCCGGGCCGAGTTCCCGGTGGCCGGGCCCCCTATAGTGACCGGTATCGCCGAGCGGCCGGTCCCCATGGAGCAGGACGTCCGCCCGTCCCGTTTGCCTGCTGTCGTCCTGGCTCAATTAGCCCAGCCGTTCCGTCGCAACTCGGCGACGGACGGGTACACCCCGACCGAGGTCCTCCAGTGATACCCAACGAAATCGTCCGCCGCGGGCTCGAATTGCGCGGCTCGCCGCTACTCAAAGACTGCGCCCTCGCCGCTGTCCGCGTCGCCTTAGCCTGGATATTCATTTACCACGGGGGGGGCACGCTGTTCGGGGCCTTCCACGGTCCCGGTCTCCACGCCCAAGCAGCCTTCTTTGCGGCGAACGGGCTTCGCCCGGGGATGTTCTTCGCCGTACTGAACGGTATAACGGAGTTCTTTGGTGGTATCGCGGTCGGTCTCGGGCTGCTCAGCCGGCTGGCGGGCCTCGGCCTGTTCTTTGACATGGTCATCGCCACGATCACGACCACCTGGAAAACCGGCATCGCCTCGAGTGCGGCGGGGTCGGGCTATGAGCTCAACCTGGCACTAGCGGCTCTCGCCCTCGTCATCGTGCTCCTCGGCGCCGGGCGGGCGAGCGCTGATGCCTGGATCGGTTCGGTACTAACACGGCGCGTGACGGGCCACTCTTCGGCAGTCTTGTCCCCGTCCCGCTAGAGCTTTCGTCGCCTGGTCCTAGTTAATGCGATCGAGCCGTCCCCTGAGCGGGGCGCAATGACCCGTTTCGCGTCCTCGCACGTACAACTGGTTGAAGCGACCGTAGGTAGCCAGTCCACTGTGCAGCCAGACCACTGGCGCCACGGCAGCGTTGCTCCGGACCTCGGTAGCACGCTCAGACATCGCATTCACGAGAGGAGTTCGGGTATGGCGGCTTCGATTGGGTCTCGGCGCGTTGCGCGCCGAGACTGCGGACGCGCTCACACGTCAACCGGGTCGGGTTGGCGGCAGGGATCATGATGTCAATAGTCAAGGCCCGTGCAGCAGTTTTCGTGGCGCTGTGTGCTGGCGCTTTGGGCTTGGCGGCATGCGGGGCGGCCGCGTCGACCAAAACCAACCCCACGGGGACGACCGTCGCACCTGCTACGACGGTGGCACCTGCGACGCCGAGCACCAAGGCGAGCTCGTCCGGCGGCGCCGCCTACTGAGCTGTTGGCGCCTGGAGTATCTCAGAAGGACAGAGCGTTGCCCACTGAGGACGACGGGACGCGACAATGCCGTTATGATGCGGTCCGTCATGTCCTGTCTCGACCACAAAGGGTCCCGCAATTCGTGACCGACGACCCTCGAGGAAGGTTTCGGCAGCAGCACGGAGAGGCAGGCAAGCGGTCTAGAACGGATGCCGCCTCGATCGCAGACTGGCCGGGAATTGAACGCTTCGTGTCGCGGCTCGTGGAGTGGTACAGGACCGCCCACCTCGTGGTTCGGTCCAACTTGGCCCGAATTGACTGCCGCCGCGAACGCTTTGGCCTTCGGCCGGAGCACTCGGCTAGCCCTGATAGCGACGCAGAAGCAATCTTCAATCAGGCGGTTGACCGCAATTTCGTATCTCGTCTTGCTTTGGAGGTCGCGGCGACGCTAGGTGCGATCGACCGGGTTCTCGCCGGCGTTACCGGTGTACGCGAATTGGCGGCCGAGTGCGAGGTCGACCCAGACGCCCTCAAGCGCTTGCTGCGCTTGCTCGAGGCGCGAGGAATAGTGCAAATGACGGGCGATGAGCTCGTCCAGGTCACCGCGGCCGGCGAGTTCCTCTCAGATTACAGCCCCTTCGCTTGGCGGTCCCGGCTTGATCTGGAGGGCATGGGGCGTCGGATGGACGAGGCCGTCTTTCATGGCTTGCTTTCGAGTATCCGCACCGGTCATTCCGCCTATGAGGACGTTCATGGTCTCCCGTTCTGGCAGGACGTGAAAGTACGGGGGCTGGCCGGCTCCTTCCAGGACCACATGCGACCCCATCTCTTCGATATAGCCACCGCAGTGGCGTCATTACCTGAGGTCGTCGAGGCAGAGACTGTGTTGGACGTTTGCGGCGGCGACGGGGCCTTGCTGCACGTATTGTTGGATCGCCATCCGCACCTGCGCGGTTCACTGTTGGAGCTTCCAGAGGCGGCGGCTTTGGCCCGCGCCCGGTTCCAAGACAGCGGCCTCGGATCGCGGGTGTCGGTGTATGCCGGCGACGTGTTTGCGAACGTACCGCCACCGCACGACGTGTGTCTCCTGTGCTGGGTTCTGCACGATTGGTCGGACGAACAGGCCTTGCAGATCTTGCAGACGTGCATCGCCGCGATGACATCTCGTGGGCGGATAATAGTGATCGAACGACCCCGCGACGGGTCTCTACAATTACTGGAGTCCGATTTGCGGATGCTGGTGTTCTTTGGCGGAAGAGAGCGGTCGCGCGAAGAATGGCTGGGGCTGTTCACCGCGGCTGGGCTTACCGCGACCCGCGAAGCGCCAGTGGGTAATGGCGGATTTGTTGCGTGTTGCCTGGCGAGGACCGCCGTCGACGCCTAAGAGCGGCGCACCCGCACCGGGACAACGGGGTACGTCGCAGTCCACTGCGCCAAGATGTCCAATGGGGTCCTAACTTCAACGCGGTCGCGTCATTGGCTGCCGCCCGTGCCGTCGTGAGCCAATCGGGGGAAGAAGTGCCAGCACACGTCCCTGAGGACTTCGACGATGAGCTCCGGCGTGAGTTCCGCCGAGGGATCGTGGAGTTGCGGCGGCAGCTCCAGCGCCATCTCCCTGACCTTCTCGATGATGCCGGGCCCCATACCTTTGCCCAAGCGGCTGAGGCACCTGCCCACGACCTCGGTGTCCATTGTCCAAGCCGGCACGGGCTGTGCTTCGATCTTGGCCCACATTTCGGGACCACGCGGCGTGTCGAGACTGAACACGTGGTCGAAGGTGCGGGCCGAGGCATCGCGCTGGGTAAATGCCTCGCCCAGATCCCAGGTCTTGCGCAAGGTGGCAATGAGCGAGGTGTGACGGTACTCCTCGTTGTACACCGAACCCGGCTCGACCCATGGCGACACGACAATGGCGGGGACTCGGTAGCCCGAACGATCGAAGGTGAAACCCAACTCGCCTGCCGGGGAGGCGGGATCAGGCGGCGGGACCGCCCCGGGCGCCACGTGGTCGTAGGTCCCACCTGGCTCATCCCAGCCGATCAAGAGGGCCGTGTTCCACAGATTGGTGCCCGACGCCGAGGTGGCGGAGCGGTAAGCGTTGAACACCCGCTCCAAGAAGGCTTCACCGGCCAGCATCGACGACGGGGCGTCTAGCTTGATGTCGGCCCCGGCAATGAACGATCGGCCGAATGCGGGGTGGTAGTCGCCGTGGCCGGCGATCATATTTGGCTCGATGAGCGAGAAGTCGGGCAATGTCCCTGCGGCGGCGTCGTTCTCGAACTCGGCGAACGGTACGAAGTGCGTTGCTAATCGGTGTTTTAAGCGGGGAAAGTGGATGACGCCGGTGAAAGACAACGGCATCGGCTCCATTACGTAGACCTTCCATGTTTTGCCGTGTTGTTCGAGTCGTTCGAAGATGGTTTCGGCGTCGTTCTCGGTGAACCACTTCCTCACCGGGCTGTTCACCACCAGGCCCGACGACGTGGCTGCGGTCCAGAAGGAGCGGTTCATGAAGGTCTGCGATGGCACCTCGGAGAACCAGTGGTCGAACACGCCGAAGTCACGGGCGATGGAGCTGAGCACCGGGAGCTGCTCCGGTGTATAGCCGGTCATGATCTGGGCGTACTCGTCATAGGTGGGTTGGCGGCCGACCTCACCGGTGAAGGTACTGATGTAGTCGCTGACGAACCCGTCCATGGTCGGAGTTGCCCCAGGCGCCGGGGCGTTCCACGGCGAAGTCGCGGCGTCGCCGATCTTGAAACGGTTGTGGTCGTCGATCGTGTTGTAGAGCTGGGTGTTGGTGTGAAAGTACTCCTCGCCCGAGTCGGGGTTGGGGGAGTCCATGTTCGTTGTGACCCCGTACGGCACCACCTCGTGGTCAGTGCCGTGCTCGGCCCACTCGGGGATCGGGTTGGTCAATTCCTTCCCGAGGACGCCATCGAAAGTCTTGCCGTCCTCGGGCCCGTAGAGGCGCCCGAGGACGTTGTCGAGGGACCGGTTCTCGAACAACACCACCACGATGTGGTCAAGAGCGTTGCGCTGATCAGGGTCGGGCACGAGTTGGTCTCTCGGGGTCGTTGCGGACGTCGAGCGAAGACTAGCAGGGGTCCACGAAGACCACCTGGGCCCGATTGGGGCCTCGGCCATTAGCCTAGAGTTGCGAACCGCGGGCACCGACACTCGCACGGCTTCCCGGTTCTACCAACCCGGGGGCACTCGCACCCGGCTAACCCCAGCTAGATGAGGTCGACGGGGCCGTAGTGGGTGACCATGGTGGACGGGGCCATGGTAGACGGGGCCGTAGTTGGCGTGGTCGTGGAGGGCGTGACCATGGTGGACGGGGCCGTGGCGGAGGACGGCGCCGCAGCACCGGGCGCGGGGGCCTTGGTGGTAGAGGAGGGGGCCTTGGTGGTGCGGCAGATGGCTGGGTTACGAACCAGGCGTGACCGATGCCTTGGCCCGTGCCCGTACCTTTGGTGTCCTCGACGAAGGTGTAGAGGGCCTTGCCTTGCCACGTGACCTGCAGGCCGGACGGACCCCTCACGGTGCCCAGGCCGGTAACCCCCGGACCCGCCAGCGCGGCGTCGGCTGAGAGTTTTCCATTTTCTTCCTCCTGCGCGTTTTTATAAGGTTCTTTTTAGGTCCGGCCCTAAAGCGGGTTTATCAGCCCGGCGTCACGACGCCGGTCCAGGCCAGGGTTACGCTCCGTCTCGGTAGAAGGACCGGCACTTAGACGCTCTCTCAGACGGAGGTACAGTGGGGCAATCTCTCTAGCTAATTCGTACGTACCATTAGCGTGCGGAAATTAAACAGGGCCGACGCCGGTGCCTCCGACGAAGCTCTGTTAGCGGGCATGGCCATCGGTGACGAGCGCGCCGGGGTCGCTTTTGTCCGGCGCTACCAGGGGCGGGTCTACGGTTTGGCGGTGAGCCTGGTCGGCGACCATGCCCTGGCCGAGGACATAGCTCAAGAGGCCTTGCTGCGAGCGTGGCGCCACGCCCAAGTCTTTGACCCCCGCCGGGCGTCCGTGGCGACCTGGGTCCTCACCATCACCCGGAACCTGGCCGTCGACGCCTTGCGTTTGCGTCGGGCCGTGCCCACCGACCCTGAGAAGCTCGTAGAGATGGGGACGGTCTCGAGGGGCGCGTCCCCTGAAGAGCGAGCCGAGGCGTCCGAAGTCGGCGAGCGGGCCCGTGCGGCGCTTGCTTCCCTGCCCGCCGAGCAACGTCGAGCCGTGGTGCTGGCCTCGTTGTACGGCTACACGGCCCTCGAGGTCAGCGAGATGGAAGCGGTCCCCCTCGGGACGGCCAAGACCCGGATCCGCGCCGGTCTGGGCAAGCTTCGTGAGGCCGCCGCTAGCCGCGGCCTGCGCGACATAAGCAGCCTCCGATGAGCGAAGACCTGGCCCGAGGGTGTGCCGTCGTGGACGACGATCTGGCTGAGCTCGCCCTGGGTTCGCTCAACGGCCGGCCCCGGGCTCAGGTCCTCGCCCACCTGGAGGGCTGTCCTCGCTGCTCGGCCGAAGTTGAAAACCTCTCGGCAGCCGCCGACGAGCTGGTCCACGTGGTGCCGGCGGTGGAGCCGTCCGTAGGCTTCGAGGCCCGGGTGTCCGAGCACTTCCGCTCGCCGGCGCGCCCGTCCCGCTGGCCCGCGTGGCTGGCGGGCCGGTGGCGGCCCGCGTGGCTGGCGGGCCGGTGGCGGCCCGCGCTCGCAGTGGGGCCCTGGTGGTGTTGGCCGTAGTTGGCACCGGCACTTTGGCAGTGCACCAGGCCACCACCCCCGGGCGGCACGGCCCTGGTGGTGGCGTCCGTGGTTACCAGGCGAGCGCCCCCACCGAGGTGGCACACTTCCGTTCCGGTACCCGCACAGTCGGCCAGGTCATGGTCTATGTCGGTCACCCCACCTGGCTGTACATGTACGTGGACGACCTCGCTGGGCCCGGGGAGTTGACTTGCCAGGTCGTAATGGCGGACGGCTCCACCATCACGCTCGGCCACTTCTGGCCCTCAGCGGGCAAAGGCGCTTGGGCCGCCAGCGTGGACCAACCCGCAGGCCGCTTGCGTGAGGCTCAGCTGACTGGCGCCGACGGTAGAGTGTTGGCGTCTGCCCAGCTCAACTAAGGGCCTTCCGGTCTCCTCGTAACGTTCCTCTCTCCGTTCGGAGGGAGCGGCCCGCCCGCGGCCGTTACGGCGTGCTGGTTGAGCCAACGGGATCGAGCGCACTCTTAGCGGTCGCTTCGCCACTGGTGTGAACAAGCCGTCATGGGCGCGCTGACGGACTGTTCCCCTACGCGCCACCACGCCGCAACCACGGGTCCCCAATAGCCTCGTCGATCGCCGTCATGGCAGAACCTGTGCGCGCTGGCGTCGCTTATCCTTACCCGGGCGCGCACAAATTCGCCAGATCAGAGCTGGAGAACCTCCGCCGCCCTACGGCAATTGACTCGAGCACCGAGACTGTGACCTCCGGCCCCTCAGCCTGGCGTGGCGCCCTCTCCAGTGGCCGGACCACCCGATACTTCAGGTCTAGCCCCGGCATGTCAGGTCGTCGCCGTAAAGATCACGCCAGTACCGGTGACGGGTCCTCCCGGGGGCAGACTGTAATCGACCAGTGAGCCAGGGCGGCATTGAAGGGACGCACATACGGAATTAGCGTGCACTCGAGCCGAGGTTCCTCGTCTGGGACGACGCCAGGACGTTAGCATCACCCTCCTGATGGCGAGCGCCACCGATCCTCTCGAGCGCCGGCTGGAAGGCCTGCTGGCGGTGACCGACTCGGCTCTGACGACCCTGAAGATCGAGGACTTCCTGACAGAGTTGCTGAACCGGGTGCGTCAGGTCGTAGAGGCCGATACGGCGGCCGTGCTGTTGCTCGACGAGGGGTCGAACGACCTGGTGGCGACGGCCGCGTGCGGGATCGAGGAGGAGGTTCGCACCGGTTTCCGGGTCCCGGTCGGGCGGGGTTTCGCGGGGCGGATTGCCGAGGAGAAGCGGGCGGTATCGCTGGCCCGGGTCGATGAGACGACAGTCACGAACCCGATCCTTTGGGAGAAGGGTATACGGGTCATGCTGGGCGTTCCGCTGCTGGCCAATGACCGAGTGATCGGGGTGTTGCATATGGGCCGACTGGATGACCGCCCATTTTCGAGTAGTGATGCCGAGCTCTTGGCGGTCGTGGCCGAGCGCTTAGCGGGGGCTACCCAGACCCGGCTCCTGGCCGCTGAGCGCGCCGCGGCGACGCTCCTGGAACGCAGCCTGCTGCCTACCCGGCTGCCTAAGTGCCGCGGGCTTGGAGTTTGCCGCCAGGTACCTGACGCCGGAGGACAGGACGGTCGGCGGCGACTGGTACGACCTGTTCTTATTGCCGTCGGGCGAGCTTTGTCTTGTGACCGGTGACGTGGCCGGTCACGGGCTGACCGCCGCTGTGGTGATGGGGCGGGTCCGTAGTGCCCTTCGCTCTTATGCCCTTATGAGCGACTCTCCCGAAACCGTCCTCGAGTTGACGGACCGCAAGGTGCTGCATTTCGAGATAGGCACCATGGTCACGGTCGTATGTGCTATGGGTGCTCCTCCCTATAAGGAGTTTCGCATCGCTTCTGCTGGTCATGTGCCGCCGCTGCTGGCCCCCCCGAATTCCCCCACCCGTGTACTCGAGTTGCCCGTCGGCGTGCCCCTCGGAGTTGCGCCTGACGTCAAGCGGGACTCGGCACGGGTCCAGATCGATGACGGGGCGGCCATGTTGTTGTACACCGACGGGCTTATCGAACGGCGCGGCGAGGTATTGGACGAAGGACTTCACCGCGTGCGAACCCTATTTCGGCCGGAGGAGCCCCAGCTTATTTGCAATAAGCTTCTACGAAGTTCGTTTGGTTCCCAAGCGCCCACCGACGATGTGGCCATCGTGGTTATGCGGCGCACTCCCCGGTCCCCGGGAGAGCTGACGCCAGCAGGAGTTTGGCGACGAAATTCGCCCTCGACCTCGCTGGCAATCACAGGAGCGGTGGGTGACCGACGCCGAACCGGGTGTGCTGCACACCGCGTTATGCACGGAGGGCGCCGACGTATGGGTCGGCGCCCGCGGGTGAGATCGACGTCTGTACTTCGCACCAATTGGAAAAGGCTATTGATGATGGCCTGACCATACGCCCCGATCGGATCGATCTCGACTTGCATCTTGTCTCGTTCATCGACTCCTTTGGGTTGACGGTGCTCGCGAAGTCTCACCAGCTCGCCGACCGCCCGGGCTGCTGGCTCATCGTCCGTTCGCCGACCCGACAAGTTGACCGCTCCTTATCGCTCGGCGGGCTCGACCAGTACCTCCGCATCGAGACCTGACTGTCGTCCATAGGGCCGGGGCGGGCAAGTGTCGACGGCAGTCTTGCGGCCCCGATTGGACGAATGGCACCCCCTTTTGCTGGGTCCTCTTAGGGGCCTCACCCGGGCTAGCTGGTATGTCCCCCTGGTCGCAGGACGGGGCCCCGGGCACGCGCCCTCCACGGTCGCGGCTGGGTCTAGGTGTCGGATCGAGCGTTAAGGGTAAGTGTTAAGCCTGGTCTTCGTCGGAGGGAACGGGTTCGGCCCGGGCCTTGTGGGTTAGGCCGGTCCCTAGTGGAGGAAGCGATCCGGGTCACGGTGGAACTTAGCCCAGTTGGTGGGATGGTCAGGGAGGCTCGCCGGGTTGTCCAGTCGGCGTTGTCCGACTGGGGGGACGGCGCGGTAGGGGCGCAAGTGGCGGTGTTGTTGACCAGCGAGGTGGTGACCAATGCGATCGTCCATGCCAGCCCCTTCGCCGCTGACGGGCGGGTGGGCCTGACCGTTGACGCCAACGACGAACTGGCCCGGGTCGAGGTCACCGACGGCTTTGGAGGCCTGCCAGTGGTCCACGGTGGCCCGGTGGAGCGGGTGTCGGGGCGAGGTGTCCTGCTCCTCGACCTCCTGGCCGCCCGCTGGGGCGTGACGCCGGGCGCCGGAGGCAAGACGGTCTGGTTCGAGATCTCTCGCCAATAAGGCGTCCTTGGTCGTCGAGCAGCCCAGCGATGGCCCTCAGCGAGGGCCTTCCCCGGTGTCGACCAGGCGCTGGGCGACATCTCGCAGTTTGATGTTGAGGTGCTGGGAGGCGCGCCGAAGGATGTCGAACGCTTGGTCGGCCGTGATCCGTTCGCGCTCCATCAAGATGCCCTGCGCCTGGCCGATCAGGTTGCGGCTGATGAGGGCGGCCTCCAGGTTGGCTCTCCGGGCGTCTTCCGCTTGGCGGGCTTCGGCGGCCGACAGCGCCACGCCGGCCAGCACCGCAAGCATGAGAGCTTTGGCCCGGTCGGTGGCCCCGAACGCCCGCGGGTAGGCGGCGTAGCAGTTGAGGGCGCCCGGGGCGTCTCCGGCCGCCACGTGCACCGATAACGAACTGCGCACGCCCGCCTCGACCGCGGCCCGGGCGAAGGCAGGCCATGGGCTGGCCTCGGCGAGGTCCTCGGCGTAGATCGAACCAATTTGGCCTATGGCGTCTAGGCAGGGCCCTTCGTTCAGCTCGCGCTGAAGGACGTCCAGCCGAGCAGCCAGGGCCCCAGCAGCCGCGGGGGCAGTGACGTCGCCGCCCTGGACCACGAAGACCCCGGCGGAGTCGCACCCGTCGATCGTGTCGACAGCCGTGGCCACGATCCGGGCCAGGGTAGTGTCTACACTGCCGTCCGCCAGCAACGACCGCGCCACTTCTGGGAGGCCGATCGACGGGTCGGCGGACGTCGCTTCCTCATCCTCCACCGGTGGCTTGGTATCGCTCATTCTACCTCCACTCCTCCAGGCCCTGACCCGCGCCAAAAACGGTATGCGAGCCGGGGTCCGTGTTCAAGGTATGTGCCAGCCGTTCACCGGGTTGGGGTGGTCCGAGTACGCGAGTGGTGGTGCCTTCGACAGCGGGGGGCCTCGGTTGGAGCCCGAACGGCCCCAGCGTAGCTTGAGAGTGGGCAATGGCCCTGTCGGCCCTGTCGGCCCTGTTGACTCTGGGTGGGTGCCGCCCCGGACCCGGCGCTCGGCCAGGCTCTCAGAGAGCCCCACAATCACAAGGTGGCCGACCCCCCGGCGACATCGCATTCCGGCTGGTGGTCGCCTTGGCCCACGCCACCGTTGACGGAGCGGACGGGGCCAGCGTCACCTTCAGCCGCCTGGGCCAGCCCACCACCTTGGCGGCCAGCGACGATGTCGTCACGGCCATGGACGCCGACCAAGACGCCACCGGTGAAGGCCCGTACGTGGACACAGCCCGGACCGGAGAGCGGTGTCACGCGGCGGCCCCTCGACCGAGCGCGGCGAGCCGCCGGCCTCACCCAGGGCGAGCTCTATCCCCGGTATTTCGAACTGGGAGGAAAGTACGAGGCGACCCCCGGCGGAATTGCCTTCGAGGCCAGAAAACGCCGTTAAGTTCGATCTCCGAGAGACTGCCCGTTACCAGGCCGGCTCCGGTCGCTCAGGTCGATCATCGGCTTGAGGAGGTCCGTAAATGCCAGGACCCTCTGGGCCGGGCGCGATGGACGGAGGAGCATCAACTCTGCACCTCGGCGTTGGCAGTGCCGCCTGGCGCCGAGCAGCACGATGGCCCCCGCGGCGCTGAAGAAGGTGACTTCAGCGAGGTCGATGAAAATTGAGCAGGCGCCTTCACTGAGCGCCTCATTGACGGCGCCTGAAAGCTTGGGCGCCGTGCAGTGGTCGATCTCCCCGGTCACGCGGACGAGCGCCATCCCATCCGTGCTACACATGACACGGGCTGACGCGTAGTTGTAATCGACCGACCCGTCTGGCATCCACGTCGAAGACTTGGCGTACAGGCCCTTCACCTCGGCCGCGCCAAATCGGGACGAAAGGTGCCGGCTCGATCCCGAAGACGCGGAGGCCTTGGGACGCCCAGGACCTTCGGCCTCAGGCCAAGTCTTATAATTTTTTTGCTCGGTGGCGATGTACAGCTCCTGGCTTAGGTCGACGACGCGGTCTGTCCCAACCGCCTTGGCCCCGCCGTCACCCGTCATAACAAACCCAGTGCCATTCAGTGCTAGGACCTCTATTAGCGCTCATCGCGGTCGCCTCCTCGTATGACGCACTAAAGGCCGGGTGGGCTTGGGGGCGCCAACGGCACCGAGATAGGTCGCGCAACGCCTCAGGCTCCAGACCCGGGCTGACTGCATAACCCGCTCTTGAAAGGTAGCACTTCGGCCGACCCAGCGACAAGTGACGAAACGTCCAAGTGCGAAAACATCCAAGCTGAAGGTCGGGCCTTTAGCTTGCCGAGCTCTGAAGTCGTCCGAGACTGGTTGGGAGCGGGTACCAACGGGTACCAAGCGGCCGCATTCGCGCCAGGTCATCCGCAACCTCAAGCGCCGACACCAGTTCGGCCTCCAGGGCCCCGAAGATGCGGTCCTGCCGGGCGCCGACCATTCTCGTAGCAACACCGCAGACGCGCCGACCTCAGTCGGGCTGCCATGGCCGAAGCCGCAAGCCAGCGAGACTCGGTCAACAGCCCCGGCTGTCTCGTCGCGCTGCCCTCGGCCACCACGAATATGGCCTTGATCCTTGATCCTTGATCCTTGATCCTTGATGGTTGCACTCTCACCGGTCCAGGTCGGCACCCGGCAAGCAACCATGTCTGCGGCATAAAGCATTCGCGGTGTTCTCTCCTGTGAGAGATTCCGCGCTCGCGCCTCGGCCTCTCATCGTGTGAATGTCAGCCTGAACTGTGTCATTTTGTGAGAGCCGACTATTCGAGGGGCACGGAGGAAAATATGAGCACTCTTGAGCCAGACGGCGCTGGCGTGGTGCGTCTTTACCTCGACAGGAGCTGTGAAATCGAGAAAGCAGCGAGCGGGTATGTCATGACCGATTTCCCGCTTGGCCATAACCCCGAAGATCGGTCCGCCTCGCACGTTCCGGACACAACCAGTTCACGATCGCGATCGAACCCCAGTCCAGTGCCCAGAAAATGGACACCGATTGTCAGAGCCGAGCTCGGTCGCGGATACGTGTCGCATGTTCTAACTGAAGGGCCGAGGGCCCCTGACAGCCGGCTAGTGGTTCGGTAGGCTGGCCCCACCCTGATAAGGAGACCGACAAGGTGCCGATACATAGGGACGAAGAGGACTTTCCCGAAACTGGACAAGACGCCGATGGCAAAACGTTCGCGTCCCGATTGGAGGCCGTTGACGAAGCGGGTAAATCCTACCTCAGGGCGATGGAGCGGGCTGAAAGGGCTTTCCACTTCCTTCTCGCGACCTATAGCGACGCGGTTTCTCCCGCAGAAACCGAAGACGATCGCGAGTCGCGGTACCTGAAGACGATTTACGATGATCTTATCGACAAGGCAAAGCGAATGGATGTGCTGCCTGACTCGTGATGGGGAGCCGGGCGCTGGCCAGGCGGCGGTGGAAGGGGCGGTGGCGCAATTGCCTTGGTGGCGTTCGGCACAAGGAGCCGTGGCCCGCGGCGCTAGCCCTCAGAAACGCGGCGACCTCAAACGTGCGCCGTACGTTTGGCGATTATGGGTATGCAAGCAAACCATGAAATCCGAGGCAGTTCAAGTGCCTTCGGGTACGGCGCCGACGGTTTCTGGGGCAGGCTGCTGGTTTTCGGCCTGAGAGTCGGCGCCAGGGGACTGCTTAGCCATCCGAGTGGCGACCCGCCTCAGCCGGGCCATCCAGGCGAGAAGGTGGGTGCGGGCGCGCTCGCCACCGGAGTCAAGGCCTTCGACCGACTCCAGACGCCACTGCGTCAAGACTACTGGCACTAGGACCTGCTCGTAATGGATACGAAAATCATAAATCTGGGCAGCGGCGATGGCCGCGGCGTGGACCGCGAACCCGTCGATCTCCGCGCCGGGCATTTTGAACGAAGTCACTTGGCGGTCAATGGCTTCGACGGTTCGCGATGGGTCAGCCCGAAGTGCCGCGGCCACCAAGTCCCTGTAGAAGAGGAAATGCGAGTTCTCATCGGCAGCCACTCGCTTGAGTATCACAGACCCGGTTTCGTCCAAGAGACGACCAGTGTTCCAGTGGGCGATCCGCGTGGCCAGCTCTTGAAGGGTCAGGTAGATGAAGCCGTCAGTCAGACTTTGGTCCCGGTCGCCGGCACGGAACCCTGTCGAGACCTGCCGCATGCGGGATCGTTCGAGCCCCACCAGGTCAAGTTTGCGAGTGACGCAAAGCCAATCCCGTAGCACCATTGCGTGGCGCTGTTCTTCGGCGGCCCACCGACGGCTCCACTCTCCCAACGCGGAATCGCTGCCAACAACGCGAGCGATCGCGTGGAAGTAGTGGGGCAAGTTGTCCTCGGTCAGCAAGTTGACGAACAGGGCCGACGACACCCCGGTTGGCAGGGGAGCCCCGTCGGGCTCAAAGAGCTCTCCAGGCTTGAACCTCCGACCGAGTTCCCAAGGCACCAATTCGTGCGGGAACCACTCTTTAGCGTGGGCCAGATGCCGTTCGAGCAGATGCTCTGCACACTCGTCCAAAACTTGACGGACCCCCCCCGGCTTCATGGGTTGTCCCTGGCGGCAGTGGCTGGCGATGACGCCTCGGGGTGGCGTGGCGGGCGATGTTTGTCCTCAATCGGGAGGCAAAGGCGGCGCAACCGCTTTCCAAAATCTTCTGAACGCGGGCCCAGGAGGCAGTAGTTCTCCCGCGCAACCCTGGTCGAGAAACCACCCAGGCTCCGCGCCGATCTGGTCCGAAGTCGCGGGCCCTTCGGCGAGCAAGGGAAATGTAGCCAGTGCAACGGGCACCTCCGAGATTAGCGACTAGCCATCGCTCCTACCCCCTCGGTACCCTCACTGTTGAAGGTGCACAATGGTATACCACAACGTTACGGTCCGCTAAACCCACGTCGAAGCGGAGCTCTTGCCAGACCACATCTTATTGTACCGGTGGTCCAACCCGTCGGGGGGGCGCCAATGTTATCGCCAAGTGGCGCCGCTTGGTCGCGATGCTTTTCGTTGGTGTCGGATCGCCAGTTAAGGGTAGGTGTTAGGCCTGGTGTTCATTGGAGGGGAGCGCGTTCGGCGTGGGCTCTGCGGGTTTAGGCCCGTCCCTAACTGGGGGGGCGGTCCGGGTCACGGTGGGACTTAGCCCAGTTGGTGGGATGGTCAGGGAGGCTCGCCGGGTTGTCCAGTCGGCGTTGTCCGACTGGGGGACGGCGCGGTAGGGGCGCAAGTGGCGGTGTTGTTGACCAGCGAGGTGGTGACCAATGCGATCGTCCATGCCAGCCCCTTCGCCGCTGACGGGCGGGTGGGCCTGACCGTTGACGCCAACGACGAACTGGCCCGGGTCGAGGTCACCGACGGCTTTGGAGGCCTGCCAGTGGTCCGCGGTGGCCCGGTGGAGCGGGTGTCGGGGCGAGGTGTCCTGCTCCTCGACCTCCTGGCCGCCCGCTGGGGGGTGACGCCGGGCGCCGGAGGCAAGACGGTCTGGTTCGAGATCTCTCGCCAATAAGGCGTCCTTGGTCGTCGAGCAGCCCAGCGATGGCCCTCAGCGAGAGCCTTCCCCGGTGTCGACCAGGCGCTGGGCGACATCTCGCAGTTTGATGTTGGCCGTAGCGAGGGTGGAACACCAGCGCACTGGGCGTTGGCCGGCGGAGCGACTTAGACCTTGCGCCCGGGCGCCGCGTAGCCTCGAGCAGATGAACGGTCTGTGGTCGTACTGCGTGGTGGCGAAGGACACGATGGGGCACTGGTTTTTGGAAGACCAGACGACGCCACTGGATCTGCAATCAGGAATGGAACACGAAATGCTCAACTTCTTTGGTGCCGATGGCTGGGAGCTCGTGACGGTGACGCTGGGTGAGTCTGGGTTTCAACCCAGGTACTACTTCAAACGTCCCAAGGGCGACTAATTCATCTTGGGCCGGTCGCCCGAGAATGTCGGGTACATGTGTTTGGCTACAGAACGCCGTACACATGACAATCACGGCTTGTCATTGGAATGCTCGGAGCGTCGGTCCCTCATATTTGTTTGTTCAAAACCCTCATATTTGTTCGTTCAATAGTGGCAACATTACAGTCGTGCTTCGACCAACTGGGCCGCCGAGAGACCCTGACCTGTCCTGTCCAGTCTCAGTTTGCTAATCCCTTGGCTCGGTCACCTTTTGTCGCTTGTCTCGGGTATCGAGTCGAGCCCGAAAAGCTCCCGAGGCATGGAAGGGGGCTGCAAGACGTAGTGGAGCCATCCGAGAGGTAGGCTGGGGCCACGAATCGTCGGCGACATGCCGGATGCGGCGGCGAGCCAGAGGCAGTTACCAGGTACAGGATTGACTGCCACCACGTTCCGGCTGTGCCTTAGAAATGGGGGCCATTGGCCAACAGGCGTGCTCAGACGCCCCAGCAGGATCTCGTTCGCTTGTACCTGAGCGATGTCGGCCGCCACCCGTTGCTCACAAAAGACGATGAGGTCCGGCTGGCCCAAGTGGCCGAAGCCGGACGCGAGGCTTGTACGGAACTTTCAGCATTCGGAGAGGTGAGCTCTAGGCGCATGCGCGAGCTTCGTCTGATCGTAGGGGCGGGAGAGGCGGCGGTGCAGACTTTTACCAACTGCAATCTCCGTCTGGTGGTGGCCATCGCCAAGCAGTACCGAGCCGGCGGTCTGCCGTTGCTCGACCTCGTGCAGGAGGGCAACCTCGGGCTTATGCATGCGGTCGAGAAGTTCGACTGGCGCAGGGGCTTCAAGTTCTCGACGTACGCGAGCTGGTGGATCCGCCAATCGATCGCCCGCGGCATAACCAATGGCAGCCGCACCATACGTCTGCCCGTCCACGCTGGAGACCTACTAAACCGGGTCGTCATGGCGCGCGACCGTTTCGAGGCAGAACATGGTCGACGCGCCACCATCCCCGAGCTCGCTGCGGATCTCGAAGTCAGCACGGACAGGATCGTTGAGGTCTTGCGGCACCTTATTGCTCCTGTCTCCCTATCCGAACCGCTGCACCACAACACTCAGGCCGAACTGGGCGACTTTGTAGAGGACCACGGCGCAGTTTCACCGTTCGACGCAGCCGCAGCGGCCCTGCTGTCCGGCGAGGTGGCCAGGATGCTGACTGGCCTCAACGTTCGTGAGCGCGAGATTATCCAGTTGAGGTTTGGCCTCAGCCGCGGCGAGCCGCAAACCCTCGAGGAGATCGGCACCCACTTTGGGCTCAGCCGCGAGCGGATCCGCCAGATCGAAGCGGGAGCCATGGAAAAGCTACGCCATCCGAAGGCCGTCTGAGCCACAGAAAGTGGACCGCCGCCTCCAGGCGTCATGGTTGTCCTTGGAGAAGTGGCGGATGACGTGGCAGACGCCGGTGGTTGGCCGCAGACGGGCTCGGCCGCTCACGCGCTATCGCTAACGACCCGGTTAGACTGCGTGGTTCCCTCCGGTCAACGCTCGTTGCGTGACCGGACCGCTGATTGTTCAGGGTCATTGACGCGGCCAGGAGGGCCTACCAATGATTGCGAGGCGTTATGACCAGCAGAGGAAGGGACAACAGATCGTCTCGGAACGATCGTGACCGTGAGGACCGGCCCATGCGCTCGGGGCCACGTCAACCACGTCGCAGCCTCGACGAAGAGGTTGTTGCCCTCAGGGAACAGGGGCAGAGCTATTCCGCCGTCGCCAGTGCGCTCGGTATCAAACGCGCCGTGAACGCCCAGGAGGCGTTCATCAGGGTGATGCGCGGCCTACCTGAGCAGGAGCGTAGGGCCCTGCACGCAGCGAGTGGGCGCGACTCGACCAGCTCGAGGTGCGAATCCGCACCCGGGACGCTGATCAGCCTGTCAAGATGGAACGCCACCTGGCTGGGCTGGAGGCGCTGCGAGAGACAATGAGGTAAACCAGACCGTCGGCTCGTGGTCGACCCGAGAAGCCGGTCTCGTTGCATTTTGCGCCTGAGCGAGGGTGCCGGCTGGTAGGCTCCAAGGAGCGATGGCCCAAAATCATGCTGGCCATACGCTGTTGCCGGTCTACCTGCTCAGGTCTCCTGCAAGCTTCCCAGCGTGATCGCAGAACGAGAGGTAGCAGTATGCCCACTGGCGCCGTGAAATGGTTCAACGCCTCGAAGGGTTTCGGTTTCATCACCCCCGATGACGGCGGCCCCGATGTTTTCGCCCATTTTTCCTCTATCAATGGCTCCGGCTACCGAGAACTGGCGGATGGCCAGAAGGTGGACTTCGAAGTCGAACAAGGCCCCAAGGGCCCGCAAGCCAAGCGAGTAACACCACTGTGACCGACGGCCCTGTCGAAGCAGTTGATATCTCTGCCCCGATGGGCGCACCAGGCGAGAGCGCAACGGTCCAAGGCCCCGTCGCCGTAGCCGACAGCACCGAGCGCGACGACGAGGTACTGGCGCTCCGGGAAGGGGGACGCTCGTTCGCCAGTATCGCCCGCGCTCTCGGGTTCGAAGGGGCCACCTCCGCCAATGCGGCTTTCAACCGGGCGCTGCGGCGACTGCCGTCGTCTGAGCAGGAGAGCTTGCGCGTGCACGAGATGGCGAGGCTGGACGCCTTGGGCGAGCGGTTACGCCAGAGGCAGGACCTCGACGAAGATGAGATGGCTCGGCGGTCCCGCACTCTCGACCGGCTACGCAAGAAGCTGAGCGCTTAGGTCGTCTGGCGCGCCAATAGCGTCGCGCCGGTCCCTGACACCGTTCATCCCGCTCCAGGGGACGCCATCGAGCCTCTCCGTCAGACGAGAGCCTGTTCGGTACTCGCTCGGGCTCTAGCCGAGGTCGGCCAGGTCCACCAGTCGTGGCCACGGACACGACCGGGTGCAGCTGTCTACCTACCTAGGCAGAGGCGTTCGTCCTCACCGAGGTCGTGAAGGTGGTGTCCGATTGTCTAGCCTGCCCTTCTTTGGCGGGTCGTCTCCCAGTTGAGGGCCGATAACGACTCGCTGCGGCGCGACCCTAGGAGTCGTACAACTCGCCCGGGCGCCAGGACGTGAAAGCGCCCCCGCCCGAAGGCGGGGGCTTGTATAGCTCGGATGTCGGCCCGGCGCTGAGGGCAGCGGCCGCCCGGCCCGGGCCGAGCGCTCTCAGCTCAGACTGAAGCTGAGGCCGGTCAGGGGGAACGTCTCACTACCGCTCGTGGCACAGACCTCGACGCCGTACTCCAATTGCGTGGGGGCGTCAGACGCCGACACATAGCCGTTGGAGACGAGCCAATTGAAGGCCGCCAGGATGTCCACGGAGCCGCTGCTGACCTGGGTGTCACGGAAGAACATCAGCTCGCCGCCATTATCGTAGAACTTGTAACCGACGCCGTCCAAAGTGACCGAGGTCGTGGCAATACCCGGCCAATAACCCTGTGATCCCGACCACTGGTTCCAGATCATGATTTCGGTCGACCAGTTGTTCAGCCACAGGTCATAGGCGGCGTCCCACGAGCCGGCCGACGGAAAGTCCTCGGAAAACGTGGAAGTTATTGAATTGTAAGCGGAGATGGGCTCGGTCGACACTCCGTTAGACCGCCCGCCGACATCGTACTCGGTGTTCGGGTACGTCTCCACCGCACCGCCGTTGTCGGGTTGGTCCGACACCGCGTACCAGCTCGACTGGTTGCAGACGTAAATGCTCTGGGGGCCAGCACCCCCGCTCCAGGCGTCGTTGTCGACCCACCAGTATTCGGAGCCGTCGTTCGAGTCGATGTTGTCCGTCCCTTCGGCGTCGCTGCTCGACCACACGGGGTCCGTGCAGTTAGCGCCTGAGGGCGCGCTGGTAGTGGTCGTCGGTGCCACAGTAGTGGTTGTGGGGGCGACCGTAGTGCTGGTCGGAGCCACCGTAGTGCTGGTCGGGGCCAGCGTAGTGGAGGTCGGGGCGACTGTAGTGGAGGTCGTCGACGTGGGGCCGGCCGTAGTCGTCGTGCTCGAACTCGTGGTCGTCGGGATACACCTCACGAGCGATGGCTGACCGACCAACCGACCACCGGTGCAGGTGATGGGCTGCGCCTGGCCGGGCGAAAGCTGGACCGTCGGTAGCGTTGTCTCCTGGCTGACGCCGTAGCTCGTGAGCATGAACGCGCTAGCGGTCACGGCCGCGAAAGGCACAACAAAAGCACGGATACGCAAGAATTCCTCCCAAGGTATATGGCGGCCGAGCAAAAAGTGCCCGCGGGTCGTCGCTCAGCCCGAGCGTGATTGTCCTAGCCCGCCTAGGACAACGGTAACTATACCCTCATCGATAGCGCCTAACGTTGAGCCCTGAAAGCGCGCGGCCAAGTGCAGAATGTGGTAGTCGAGTCGCACTCAATTCGGCGGGCGGCGTATCTTAGTATGCGACGATGGCCGGGAAAAGGCCCAGTAAAACGACGCCGGAGGTAGTCGATTGGTCGCTGCCCGTGTTGGTGTTATTAGCTCGGCGGCGGCGCTTCTGAAGTGTTCTACCTGAGGGACCGAGCCCGGTTGAGGAACGCCCCCAAAGGTTTCCTTGAGGTGGTATACGTCCAGCCCCATCAGGTCGACAGGACCATCCGCCGGCGGGTGAAGATGGGTTACGACTTACACGACCAGAGGAAGGTCGAGGCGCCGGGCCGCATGGTAAGGGGCGGGAGTGTACAGGTGCCAGTCGTCATACTCACTTTCATCAAAAAATAACTCGGCGCCATTCGGTGGGCCAAGCGCGTCGTTTCATGGCCAGGCCCATTTCGCGAAAGCTACTTCACACAGGTGTAGCCTACGGCTCGGAGCACGGGCCAAATAACGCGCTGAGGACGAAGACGATGAAGACGGCTACCACGAGACAGGATGCGGATGCGGCTTCTGCGAAAGCGGTCAAATCGGCCGACCGGGCTCTGGCTATCCTCGAGTACCTGGCCCGAGAAGGACAAGCGTCTTTCGGGGCCATTGTCCGTGACCTAGGGCTCCCGCTCTCATCGGCCCACCAGCTGTTACAGACGATCTTGTCGCGAGGCTTTATCGAGCTCGACGAGAGCACGCGTTTGTTCAGGCTGGGCTTTCGCCTCTGGGAAGTTGCCCAGTCCTACGCGATGACGGACGACCTCGTGTCGCTAGCCCAACCGCTCATGGAACAGCTCACGTCGATAACGACTGAGACGGTGCAGCTAGCTCGGCTCGAGGGGGTCGACAACGTATACCTGGCCATCTCGGAATCGCCGCATCCGATGAAGCTCGTCTCCTCAGTGGGCAAACGCTTAGCCGCTCACGCCACCGGGCTAGGCAAAGTGCTCCTCGCCGGCCTCGACGCCGACGAGCTCGACCGGCGGCTTAGCGGCATCACGCTGGCCAGGTTTACGGAGCGCACCATCACCGACCGGACCGCTCTACTGGCCGAGTTGAAGCGGGTGCGTTCCAGGGGGTTCGGATATGACAATGAGGAGTACGTTATTGGCTGTCGATGCGTCGCCGCCCCGGTCCGCGATGCCTCGGGCCAGGTCGTGGCCGCAATGTCCGTTTCTGTCCCCACCCCGCGTTTCAACCAGGAGGTGGCCCAGCGCGTCCGGACGGCCCTCAGGGACACGGTGACGCACCTGGAGGCCCGGATGGGCGGGCCCACTTTGGCCGGAAGGGTGAAAAGCCGCGGTCTCGGGGGGTTGTCCGCGGCGAGTGTTGGACGCCGGGGCTCCCTCCGGTCATAGAGGGCTGGTCTCGGCTTGGTCTGGCCGGCTACTCGAAAGCGTCACCCCCACGGAGGCGGTCGACGAACACCGCCATGAGCAACAGGATCCCGAGAATGACGTCGGTATAGTAGGTATTAATCGCTTTGACGCTGATTATCTCGGTCACCCCGGCGATGACAAGCAGCCCGAGCGCGCCGCCTACAGGGTTGCCGACCCCGCCACGGATGATGCTGTAACCACCGATCATGAGGGCGGCGTAGACCTGGAAAGCGAGGTCCGTACCTAGCACGTTCGACGCTCCGCCCTGCTGGCCAATATACAGTAGCCCGCCGAGGCTGGCGCCCACAGCGCTCAGTACAAGAACTCCAACCCTTAGCCGTTTAACGCGGATCCCGGCCCGCCGTCCGGCGATCTCGTCCCCGCCGATGGCGCGTATATGCCGCCCAAGGCGAGTGAAGGCGACCACGTAGAAGGCGACCCCGACGAGCAGCAGGATCAATACGAAAACGAGGGGGACTGGTCCGAGCTGCCGGTTGGAGAAGTTGTAGAGACCTTGGACCAGGCTCGTGATCAGCCCGTCACCACCGCAGATCACATACTGCAGCCCGAGCAACACGGTCAGCATCCCGAGAGTGGCGGCAAGGGCATTAGCGCCGAAACCCACGATGGCCACAGCATTCACCGTCCCGACCAGAACTCCGGCGAGGACGACGATGCCGGCCGCTTCCCAGGCGTTCCAGTGGTGAACGGTCAAGTAGGCAAAAATGGCGGCGCACATGCCCGCACACGACCCGATGCTGAGGTCCACCACGCCCGCCAACAGCGCAAAACCCGAGCAGGTACCAACCAAAAGGGGAACGGCGGCGGCCGTGGCAATAATGGTCAGGTTGGCGGCCGTATAGTACTCGGTCCCGACCCAGAACAAACCGACCAATAAGACCGCTACAAATGTAATGGCTATGCTGACCGTCGCCCCACCAAAGACGGCGGACACCCAACCTTGCTCGCTCGACGGGCCGGGCCCCTTTCGTCTGGCCGAAGCAACGGGCCCGCTTGGGTGCTCACCGCTTCGAGCGCAATTGCCGCAGGCCGTCGATCGAGACGGCGACGATGAGGATAGCTCCGGGGGGCACGTTCTGCCAGAGTTCCCCGACACCAAAAAAGGCAAGTGACGTGGGCACCGTGGCCAGTAGCCCCACGCTCAGGAATATAACCCACAGGTTGCCGCTGCCACCCTGGAGCCTGATCCCGGCGAGGATCGTGGCCGCGACCGTGGGTAGCAAGTAGTTCGTCGTTTCGCTGGAGACGAAGTTTAACGTGGTCGCCGTAAACAACACGGCGGCGAAGCCGCAGATTACCCCCGAACCTATAAAGACTCCAAAGCGGACCTTGCGCAGCGAGATCCCTCGCACCCGGGCCGCTTGCGCGTTACCCCCAACGGCGACCACCCGCCTGCCGGCACGTGAACGCTTCAGGAGGTAGCCAGCTAAGAGTACGAAAATTGCCATCGCCCAGAACACACTGGGCAGGCCAAGGAAATTTGACTGCCCCCACTTGGCCAGGCTCGAGCCCAAGGGGGTCTGTGCACTCGTCAAGTAGATGTTCACTACGGCCGCCCCGGCGAAGTTCGTCCCCAGCGTGACGATAAGTGGGTTCAACTTCCCGAACACGATGATCAACGCGTTGAACGTGCCCCAGGCGGCCCCCGTAAGTAGCCCCACGAAGATGGCGACGAAGAGGTTTATCCCGTGACCCAGCAAGGTGACAATGACCCACGCGGGGAGGATCATTGCCGTCGGGATGCTGAGATCGAGGATCCCACCACTGATCGTGACCAACGACTGCGCCACTGTTGCGACGCCCAGGACGGCCATCGTGAACGTAACGGAGAGCAGTGTTTGGTGAGAGAGGAAATCCGGCCGGTAAATCGTCGAGACCAGGATGAGGATCCCCCACAAAACGAGGATTGCCGCGGCTGTCCCGAGTGAGTCCCGGCTGGAGCTCTCGAGGTTATCGAAGTAAGCGCGAACGTGCCCCTTTGGCCGGGCCGACACTGGACCAGCCAAAGGGGCAGGGCCTTGAGCAGGCTGCTCGAGGACCTGTTCGCTCACAGGCGAAGCTCCCTTAACGTTGGGATTAGCTCTTTGGGCAGAACAGGGAGTTAGGCGTCGTGCCGGGGCTTACCTCGGCCAGTTTCGCCAAGCGGGCGGTGTACCCGGGGATGCTTTTGGCTTGAGTCGTACTGGCTGGGCAGGGCGGGATGAGCACGGCCGGGTTGTTGTGCGTATAGTCGGCCATGGCCGGCGCATGCCCGGCCGCAATCTCCTTGAGCAGCGGTACAGCCCATTCGGGGTACCCCTCGAGGAAGTAGAAGACACTGCCCAGCAGGTGGGGGTCCACGTTGGCTCCGGTGTCGAGGTCTCCAGACTGGCCCCAACCGATGATGTCTTTGGCCCGGCCAAGCTGTTCGGCCGCCTCGAGGACCCCGACTACCCCGTCGTCGTTAATTCCGACAACAGCGATCTTGGTCCAGGTCGGGTGCGCAGCCAAAAGCGCCCGTGCCTGCGTGGTGGACGTACTGACCTCCCCGTCCCCGTCGAACTCGATGCTTTGGCTCTTGGTGATGTTCGGGCAGACCTTCATTATGCCGGTCACCATGCCTCCCGTGCGTTCCGTGTCGATCACGCCAACTACGGGCAAGCCGGAAGCGACCACCTCGTCGGGCTTGCAGTCCCACTTCGACTTGATGATCTGGCCCAGAGCCTGGCCGCCCTCAATGCCGGCCAATGAGTTGTTGATGCCGACGAAGTACCAGCCCTTCTGAACGATGTCGAAGGTGATAACTGGGATTTTCGCGGCTGCCAACTTGGCCGCGATAACGGGGTCGGTTGATTCCGGCACAGGGCCCTCAATGACTACGTTGCACTTGTCCAGGACGAAAACCTGGCCATTGCTCAGAGATATTGATGGAGAGTGCTGGTTGCTCAGGATGACCGATGACCACCCCTCCTTCTTGGCGATGGACTGCATCACTGTCCCTTGCCCTGTCTGCCAGGGTGTTCCCGGGGTGCCGCCCGTCCCCATGCAGAGCTTGAACGGGGCGGTCGCAGCGTCACTGGTAGGTGCAGTGGTACTCAACAGGGGCGCTAGTGTCCCCATGGTGAGCAGGCCAACGGAGAGCAGGCGCCGCGCCCGCTGTTTCTGGCTCATAGGTTTCAGTTCCTCCCTCGTGGTTTGGTTGTTGTGTGCTGTGGTTGGTGGATGGAGACGCCGGCGGCGCAACGCTCTATTCCTGAGCGGGCCCCGCAGTGACGTCGGGCAGGACGGCCCCTGTTATTAGCCCCACAATCTCCTGGGTCGTTGTCTCTCCGACTGCCCTGGTCGCGATGGTCCGGCCCAGGCGCATTACGGTCACGCGGTTCGCGACCTGAACGAGGTGGTCCATATTGTGTGTTACCAGGACCACACTGACACCGTGATCGCGAAGCCGGGACACCATTTGCAGTACCTGCTGCGACTCCCTGACCCCGAGGGCCGCGGTTGGCTCGTCGAGGATAACGATCCGTCGTCCCCATAGGACGGCCCGTGCGATGGCAAGGCACTGTCTCTGACCACCAGACATCTGCTTAACGCTGGCGTTTACAGAGGGGATCCTGACCCCTAGGTCCTCCAGGACTTCGCGGGTACGTTGGCGCATGGCGCGGTCACTCACGAGGTTTAGTGCTCGCAGCAGGGGAGATCGAGCCAGGACCTCCCGTCCGAGATAGACGTTCTGGTAAGCGCTCATGGTATCGACGAGGGCTAGGTCCTGGTACACAGTCTCGATGCCCGCGTTCAGCGCGTCGTTCGGGCCTCTAAGTGTGAGTTCCACGTTGTCGAGCTTGACCCGGCCGCTGTCTGGGGCCACCACACCGGAGAGGACCTTTATCAGAGTCGATTTCCCCGCACCGTTATCGCCGACAATCCCAACTACTTCACCCTCGGCGACCCGCAATGACGCATCGGCCAGGGCCACGACGGCGCCGAAGTTCCGTTTGATGTTTTGGGCTACGAGTACATCGCCACTCGTCCCCGGTCGAGGCGGCTGAGGCTGTTGCGCGACGGTGGTCATCGGGCTATGATCCCGCTCAGTACGGGTGCAACGGCCGGTCCGACCCGAAGCCGAGAAGCGGGCGATGACGGAAGCGGGCACAGACGGCGAGCGTCAGAACGTCGCCACCCAGTGGGCGTCTCTCCGAACGTCCCCGGAACCGATTGGTCTTTTCGGCTTCTCAAAAAGCCCCCCGAACCGCACCCAATTTAACTTCCTCGCTGGGTGCTGGAGCAATGTACCACACCATCGCCCTAATTTCAAGGAGGTGCAGCAACTTCACGTTTATGAAATGCGGAGGGAACCAACCTGGCGTTTCCTCGCCGTGGTCAAGCCATGCCCGACAACGGCCACGTCACGTGGTTTCAAGTACGTGAATTTCCCTCCCATACACTTGAAACGGGTTCTCAGGCCCCATATCGTAGGTGCGGCATGGGGACAGCTCTGACGCCACGAGCCCTCGGGCTCGATGTTAGATGACGGCTCGCAACCGAGCGCGGGTCGGCGTCGTCGGGACCGGGTGGTGGGCCACGCATACGCACCTACCGGCGCTTGTGTCCAACCCCGACGCCGAAATCGTGGGCGTCTGCGACGTAGTTGGTGCCCGCGCCCGCGAGGTGGCCGACCACTTCGACGTGCCTTTTGCCGTCGCGTCCGTCGACCAGCTCCTAGCGCTGGGCCTGGACGCGGTGGTTATCGCCACTCCGCACGACGCCCATTATGGACCAGCGGCGGCGGCCATCGCCGCTGGAGTTGACGTTCTGGTCGAGAAACCAATGACTATTGACCGTCGCCAAGCTTGGGACCTCGTTGACAGGGCAAACGCAGGGAGCGTGGCACTGCACGTCGGCCACACCTACCCGTACTCGCGTCACGCGGGTTACCTCAGGGGAGCCATCCGGGGCGGCGATCTGGGCGAGCTCAACTTGAGTACCGCACTCTTCTCCAGCTCTGTCCACCAGTTCTACAGCGGCGACGTGGAGTTTATGCAGCGTCGTGTCGGTGCCCAATACCCAACGGGCCGGTCGACCTATGCGGATGCCGCCCGCGGAGGCGGGCACCTGTTCACCCAAATCACCCATGCTGCCTCCGTCATCCTGTGGGTCACTGAGCGCTCAGCTGCCCGCGTGTCGGCGTTCGAGCATTACAACGGCTTTGCCGTGGACTTGGCTGACAGCCTGGCCGTAACCTTCGACGACGGCTCGCTGGCCAGCATTTCAGGCACCGGCAGCGTACACGAGCACTCGTTCGGGGTGGAAGATATCGGTTCTTCGGTTCCGGGGGGCGGGCGCTACTTGATATGGCTTCGGGCACACTTGACATCGCATTGCTCAAAGGCTCCGTCGTCGTCCCGCCGCTGTCCGACGAGGAGCTCGACCTGTCGTGGCGCACTTCAGCGGCCCTGGTGGCAACCACGCTCGGGAGAGCGGAGGTAGTCGTCCCGGGTGAGCTCGGGGCCTCGGTGGTCGACATCCTCTGCGCGGCGAGGGAGTCATCCAACAGCAATGGCGCACCGATCGGTGTCAGCCTTTCAAACCCAAAGGGAGCTGCATCCAGATGAAACCAGATGAGGGTGGTCGACAGGCTGCCAAGACCGTCGCTCGGAGGTGGGTTCGATGAAGGCGCTGGTGTACCACGGCCCTAACAGCGGCTCTGTAGACGAAGTGCCCGGCCCCGTCCCGAAGGCAGGCGAGCTACTGGTCGAGGTTGTCCTGGCCGGAATTTGCGGCTCGGATATTCACGGTTATTCCGGTGACACGGGCCGCCGGTTCCCCGGGCAAGTCATGGGTCATGAGGCCGCTGGTCGCGTTATAGACGCCAACGGGGTAGCCGGTTGGGCAGCTGGCGACCGGATCACGTTCAACCCCGTGCTCGGTTGCCTGGAATGTGCCGAGTGTATGTCCGGGCGGCCTAATCTCTGCGCGAAACGTACTGTAATAGGCGTGAACGCTCGCTACACAGGGGCATTCGCCGAGCGGATGACAATTCCGGCGTGGGCCGCCGTGCGTTTGCCTGATGCCGTGTCTTACGACGGCGGCGCCGTGGTCGAGCCACTCGCAGTTGGGATCCACGCGGTTGGGCGGGCTGAAGTGCGTAAGGGAGACCATGTAGCGGTGCTGGGCGCAGGGATGATAGGGCTCGTGTGTGTGTGGGCCGCTCTTCACGCGGAAGCCGCCGAAGTCTTCGCCACCGACCTCCGGCACCACAACCTGGACGTCGCCCAATCCATGGGGGCGACGCCGGTCGATGCCCGCTCGTCGATGGTCGACGCGATCGAAGCTAAAACTGGCCGTCCTAGCGTCGACCGAGTGGTCGATGCCGTCGGCGTCACCGAAACTCTGTCGGTAGCCCTTAGCTGCGCTCGTCGCGACGGGACGATCTCAGTGGTCGGGATGGGATCGCCTAATGTCGAGCTGTCAGCCTTCGCTCTCACCGTGGAGGAGCGCACGCTCCGGGGTAGTTTTTGCTATTCTCCGAACGATTTTCACCGCGCGGTGGACGCTATCGCCGATGGCTTGTTCGACCCCGCCGTTTTAATCGACCGTCACATTTCGCTCGAGCAGCTCCCCGGCTCAATGCTGGCACTGGCCGACGGGAGCGCCGCTTCCGTCAAAACGCTGGTGCAACTGGCCCCAGACGACGTCGCGGATGGCGGGGAGTATTAGCCGCAGGCCCCACTAGCGACGTGCAGTACCAAGCGCACGTGACCACGAGGCCCGGGAGGAGACAGAGGCTTCATGTCAGGATGCACCAACTACAGCTCAGCGCGGGACTGAGACGGTGCGGTGCTCAGTGGCCGACTCCTGGGCGGCGAAAGACAAACAGGTGGCCGCGAAAGCGTCGTGCGCAGGCACCGGCGCAGCTCGGTCTTGGAGTACCGAGAGCACCCAGTCGTCGAGCATGCTCCGGTCCATGTCCGCACCGACTGGTTCTTGGTGGACAAACCCGTGTTCGTCAACCCACTGCAGCCCGGGCGCAAATATGTCCGCTCCGGCAGTGCCGCGCTCGGCCCAGACTTTCAACGTAAGATCGAGCGCACCGGGCATGCCTCGGGGCCGCGACATGGAAGGGTCGAGCGACAGTACGAGACGATTCGAGCAGCGGACGAGGACGGCGGCGGTGTCTTCGACCTCGAGCCCGGGGTAGTGGCAGCGTAGCCGCCTCGGCGGCCGCGGAGACGAGTTCGGTGCCCCAAATCCAGCGCACTAGGTCGGCTACGTGGACCAAGTGGTCGAGGAGGCAGCCGCCTCCGGCCAGGGACCGGTCAGCGAACCAGCCGCCGGGGAACGAATTGCGGTTCGTGGCCCACACGGCGGCCGCTTCGCCCAGGGCGCCAGACTGGACGTCGGCCTTCAGCTTGATGGCGGCCGGGTGGTAGCGGACAGGTAAGGCCACGCTCATCGGCACTGTTTCGGACAGCCGCAATAGCGCCGTTGCCTCGCCGAAATTGGTGCCGAAGGGTTTTTCGCACAGTACGGGAAGGCCCGCTGCTACGGCGGCTTGGACCAGCGCGAACTGGCGGGTGGGCTCCGGGCAAACGGCGACGGCCCGAGCCTTCTCGAGCGCTTCCGCCGCCGACCCGAACGCAACCGTGCCGACTTGCTCCGACAGATATTGGGCATTACTGGGCGTCTCGTCGTAAATGCCGACGAGGTCCACATCGGGGTGGGCTTGCAAGCGGCGAAGATAGCCGGGAGCGTGGACATGGCCGGCGCCGAGGATTGCGATGGGTAGCTTCACCATTACAGTGCCCCCTCCGGCACTAATTCAGCGGCCGCGAGCGGCTCGCCCCGCACCGCGCTGAGCTGGGCTACCTCGGCCAGTGCGACCGCTGCCACTGCGTCAAGGCCGCTGCTCCTTGGCTCGGGCCCGCCGCCGAACCATGACAGCGCGTCGGCCACCTCGTGTCGATAAGGGTCGTCCGTTGAGGCGCTGACCTGTGTCCGGGCCGACGGTTCGCCCTCCGCTCCCGGCCACAACTCGCTCATATACGTCGACGAGCGGCGGCTGTCGTGGCGGACCAACCCCATTGGGCCGGACACCTCAACACTGGTGGCGAAGCCCGCGGGGTCCATCCACGACAGCTCCACTACCGAAATAGCCCCCGAAGCATGGGCCAAGACCACCATGGCAGCCTCGCCCAGGTCGGCGCGGCTGGTCACCGCCGAGACCCGTTGCACCGGGCCGAGGCACCAACGCAGCCAGTCAAAATCGTGCACGCCCATATCCAAAAGCAAACCTCCCGAGCGGTTAGCGTCCGCGTACCACTCGCCCGCCCCGCCCGGCGGCCCGGACACTCGCTGGCATTTTGCCAGTCCCGGCGGCCCGACTTGGCCAGACTTGACCATTTCGGCGATGCGGGCGTAGGCGGAGAAATAGCGCACGACGTGGCCTACGGACAGCTTCACCCCCGCCGCATGGCACACAGACACGGACTCAGCGGCGGCAGCGGCCGTTCGGCCAAGGGGTTTTTCGCAAAATACGTGGCACCCCGCTCGGGCGGCTGACACCACCAGACCCGCGTGGGTGTCCGTGGGCGTCGCGATCACCACGGCCTCGGGCCTGCAGGCGCCGAGCAGCCACTCCATGCTCGTCCCAACCGGGACGGCTTGGCTATGGCACAGCTCGGACACGGCGGGCCGCAGCTGGAGCGCGGCCACCCCGCAGACGTCGGCGGCGGGCAAGCTCAGGAGGGAACGCAGGTGTACTTGCGCCATGAGCCCACCACCCACCAGCCCCACCCTCATCGTCGGCCTCTCATCGCGCAACTCTCATGGCCTACTCTGCCACTTCTGCTTCCTCCGGACGCGGCCCCGCGCACACGCGCCTTCTCCGTGCGCAGGTCGGGGTGGGTTGCGCCCGGTCAGGGAAGTGTGAGCACGCAGTGCACCGGTCCTACGTGTCCCGCAACACGGGCCCAAGACGACCCTTGGTCCGTGGATGCATAGATGTCACCTGCTTCAGTGGCGAAGGCGGCTAGCGAACCACCCGGCAGCGCGTCGACGCACAGGCTGTCCAAATTGCCTTCGAACCATTCGGGGAGCCCGCCGCGGCAACGCTCGAACGAATTGCCCTCAAGGCTCGACCGGTAAAGTGCGGCGCGGCCGCCGTGGGGGCCAGTGGAGCAAGACACGAGCAGAGTTTCGCCGCACACCGCCGCCGAACGGCAGTACGTCGAGTGGAGCCCTTCGGTCGAGCGGCGCCAGGACTCGGCCTGGTCTTCGCTTACCCAGAGCCCGCCGGCGCCGGCGGCGTAAACGCGTCCCCTCCCGGTTACGACCCGGTGGATGTCCGCGTCGATGTCGATGGTCGGCTCCCAGTTCGCGCCTCCGTCGCGTGAGCGGAGGATCCCGCCGACGTGGACGTTGACGAACACTGCACTGGCGTCTTCGGTGATGCTGCGGACGTCCGGAGGCCCTCCCCACGGTGTATGCCAACTCCTGCGGCCCGGCGCTTCCTCGAAACTGCCGACTATCTCCGGGTGCCCCTCGAGGCCCACCCGGGCCAAGTGGGCCGCCGATGTCCCGATGAGGATCCCTCCTTCGACGTTAGCCCTGGTGTCGGCCAGACAAAGGGCGGTGAGCCCGGTCAACGCCTCGCCGTCATTAAGGCTGGTGACGCGCTGCCACTTACCATCTGGACCGGTGCGCCAGATGTCGTCCCCGCCAGCCACAGCCCACAGCCGGGCCCAAGATTCGGGGGCAAGGGCCATACATCGCGGCCCGCCAGTTCTATATGCGTGGCCGCGGGCGAGGTGGGGCCGCTAGGGAGGACAGGGATACGGAGCATGCCGACCTTCGTGCCGGCTAGCACTGTGGGCATGAGCGGATGCTACTAGTTCATCGCCATCTTTGATCACGTGTACGCACACGGTGGGCCGCTCTAAGCATTTCCCAGGTGGCCGGGTGCCCAAATGCGGAGCGAACACGTACCTGAGGGGGCCCAGCCACTGTTCACTGGCTGATTACGTGGACCTCAGGCTCATTTCTGTTGAAAACAACGAGCTTTTGCTGTCCCTGCTCGTTTAGGCCCTCAAGTGGACGGGTGGGCGCGAATGAGAGCCCCGGTGGCGGACGTCTATTTATTGGGGACCGCCAATTGGTGGAATAGCTGATCGGTGGCTCACTCGCAGGGCTCCTTTTTGACTTCGTCTATTGCGGCAATTCCCGTTTCGAGCCCGGTCATTTTGCAGCTCGTGGCCCCACGCCTCGCCGATCGGCGGCCGATCAGAACCCCGGTCGTACGCGGAGCCAACCGCTCTGCGGGTCGTGGCCCGGATCGTGTTAGGGCCCGGGGGGTAGTATCACGTCATGCGCCTCATACCAGCTGCTGCAGGGGACCTCGGGTGAGAAGCCTCGTCGCGGAGGAGCACCGCGAGACCGATAGGAGCGCCGTTGCGAGCAGTCACTCCCGGCGCCCGCCCGGTTCGACATGGCGCGACGCGAGGACGTTGGCGTCGAGTCGTTCAGTACCCCTGCGACCTAGCGCCGTCCCAATTGGGCGGCAAAGCGGTGGCTCGTCCAATGGGCTAACAGGCATGAGCTTCCTTGGTGGTATCGGCAAGGGCTATCCCGGGCCAGCCAGAGGCTGTCGGCCGGCTTGGACCCTACGGCACCGGCTCCCGAGGCAGCGGACGAGGCGTTGGAGCCCATCGGCGGCGTGGATGATCCCGCGACGACCGGTGCTACAGGGACCACCGCGCCAAGCTCGGCGGCTCCGCCGGCTCCTACCGCAGTGGGTGGACTGGACATTTCAGACTTTAAGGTCAGTGGGCCGACCTGGTCACCGCACGGAGCGTTTGACTGGCGGGTTAAGTTCACTACGAGCGGTCGTAACGGCTGGCTCGTGCAGGAAATCGTGAACACCATTGATGTGAAGAACCCCGCCGGGGCGGCGGTAAACACCGCCGGCGTGGTCCCAAGGTACTGGGAGGCCTGGGCGGTCGACGCATCGGGCCAGATTTCCCCATCCGCTGGGCCCGTTCATGATATGTGGATCCGCCCGAACTGGGGCGCGAACACGGTGGGCCGGTGGAGCATGAGCGGACGCTTGCATTTCACCACCACGGACCCGGCGACGCAGGGCTTCACTCCCGGAGGCGTTAGTAACGCCGGGATTCTCCTGTCAACGGCCACGGCCCCTGCCGGGCTCGGGGCCGTGCTCCGCTGGCGGATGGCCAATGGGCAGTGGGATGACACGAGCACACCGGCCAAACCGCACACAGGGACCTCGGCCTGAACGCACATTTACTGGTCCGAGGGACGTAGTGGGCTCGGTTAGGGATCCGCGCCGGGCCCGGCGAGGAACAGCATGACATCCCAAGAATTGGACCGTCTGGCGGCGACAACCTTTGACGACTACTCGCCCTCTCTGGTTGTGCGCGCTGTTAACGATCTTCTCCGGTCGAGCCGGGAAGATGTCCTCGAGCGGATCGCCGTGGCCGCCGCCCGCGTACCGCCTCCGCCCGAGTGCACCGGACTGCTCTGGCTCATGCGCGTCCTCTTCGACCTCCCGGTAGGCCTCAGCTTTCCCCCCGTACGAATTGGTTCACCCGTGGTCCCGCCACCGCCAGGCCCAGACGCCCTCCCTCGCTTTCCGATCGATATCTTCGAGGACGTCCCGTTCTTGGTGGTCCCGGGCTATGTGCTCGGTGGCTTACCCCAGGGCGTGGAAGAACATATTTCCTTCTTTAGCGAGAACGGTATTATGCGGGCGGTCCCTCTGTCCCCGGCCGACGGAAATGACCAACTAATTCAGGGGTTTCTCTCGCACTGGGTCGAGACCTACGGGGGCCGGGCAGCGCCGGACATTTCGACGTTCGTGACCGACCAGGTCACCCGCATGAGATGACCGATGTTGCCCTTTCGGCTCCAGGACGATAGGTCGCTACGCTCTTGGCTCCCGTGGGGCGAGCAATCGTTGTCCCGGCTAGTGGTTCGTGTGCTCCTCGCCGTAATGCGGGCCAGATGACCGCTAGTTCGGCGACCACTTAATCGCAAGCAGAGCCGTATCGTCCTCTGACCCGTTCGGGATCATCTCGTTCATGACCGCAGTGACGAGGTCGTCGGCCTGTGCACGGCTGTGTGATATGGCAATCCGGCGCAGGCGGTCGAGACCTTGGTTTATGGGCGCGGACCTCGTCTCGACCAGCCCATCGGTAAAGCTGAGGAGGGTCCCGGCGGCTGGGAGGGAGGCGACGGCGACGTGGAACGAGGGTTCTCCAACGCCCAGCGGTACCCCAACCTTGACCGCTACAAAATTGGCGCTCTCTCCGTTCATGAGCAACGGGGCAAAGTGGCCGGCGCTGGCCACGGTGAGCTTTTGCCTGTCCTCAATGAGGCCCACGAGCACCGTGGCGAAGTGACCGCTCTGGCCGATATCGAGGTCAGCCGACGCGAGTTGCAAAATGGCTGCCGGGTCGTAGCCAAGCGAGGCGAGCACAGGGATCGTGAACCGGAGCTTGGCCATCAGCGCCGCCGCCTCGATGCCACGCCCGGAGACGTCCCCGACCACAAAGTAACAACGGTGGTCCCCGTCCTTCACGACGCTGTACCAGTCACCGCCTACCTCGGTGTGGCTTGTCCCCGGCACGTAACGGGAGGCGAACTCGAAACCAGTGATGTCCGGGAATGCCTGCGGCAGGAGGGCGCGCTGGAGAGTAACGGCCACGTTCCTCTGTTCGCGAAAGAGGCGTTCGTTTTCGCCGGCCAGATCCTCGGCGTGCCTCCTCCGGCGGACGAGGCGCTCGACGAGGACCGCAATGACGATTGTCAGCGCGAGCCCGGCGGCCGCGATCGCCCATGGCAACGCGGCCGAGAGAGTCCCCGGTAGTGCGGTACGCGGCGCCCCGACGAGGGTAAGGGTGCTCGTGCCGAAGGAGACGACCGCTTTCGACACTGGGCCGCTGAAGGGCAGACGGGTGTTCGTGCTCGCCACCAGGTTGTGCGGGTTGGTAGCCGAGCCGAAGTAGATGGCGATGTTCAGACCGGAGTCCGGGGAGTTCGGCCCGATCGTGACCACGTCGGGCACTGGTAGGGACTGCGCTCCCGAGACCACGAACGTCCCCTCGGGCCCGGTGGCGGCCATAAGGTAGCCAAGCTTTTGAATGCCATGGGCCACGGCGCGGGTCGTCACCAGAGCCCCGGAGCTCGCGGCGTGCAGGTAGAGGTCAGTAGCGACCTTGCCCGTGACGTTGCGGATGGCGGCGATGCCCAGGTGTACGAGCAAGGTTGGCGTGCCCGCCTTCAGCTGGATGAGCGAAGCGGAGGCGAACGGCCCCCCCGGCTTCATCTGGGACGCCATCAGTCGGCGGAAGGACTCCGATGGGTCCCGGGAGTTAGCAACCACCCCTACGACGGAGCCGAGCCCGCGTTCGAACTCGACGGGCGCGGCGCCGAGCGCCGACGCGGTGAGACTGGTCTGCAACGAGGTCAGGTGCCGTTGATTATGTGCGTAACTGACCTCGGCGCCAACCGACAGCGCGCCCGTGACGACCAGTCCGACTATCACGACGAGCAGGCTCGCCCGGCTGAACTGCACTCGTCGTGGTTGCACTCACCGAGAAACTAGTTGGACGTCCCCAAAAGGGCGAGGACGGTCTCCTGGGAGCTCGAGGTCCCGGTCGATGGCGGGGCACGCCCGGACAGCCCCGAGGGCTGACGGCCCGGCTCCTGAAGGCGGTGCAGCGAGCGGGGTGTTCGTAGACGCTTCCATTCGCGGTTGTCCGCGATAAACGGACCGGTGGGGTTCCCGGCCTCGTCTATTACCTAGAACCGCTTGTCGCCCCCGTCCCATTTCGCGAACAAGAGGCGGAGCTTCGGCTCGTGCTGCCGGTACGCCATTACTATTTCATTAATCGTTTTTTCGGTCCCTGGCTAGAAGTGTTGCGCTCAAGTCGTGTAAACCCTTCACGTTCTTGCTGCGAGCTCCCATCTTCGGGTCAAAAATTAGTCGGTTTCGTTGACGAGGACCGCTGCGCCGTCGAACAAGCCCGCCTTGAGATCCTGGAGTGCTTGTTGTGCTTGGGACATGGGGTACACATGGGTGGTGGCTCGGACGTGGTACTGGACCGCGAGGGAGAGGAATTCCCGGCCATTGGCCCTGGTGTTCGACGTAACGCTGCGTAGTTCTTTTTCATAAAACAACTCGCGCTCATAATTGAGCGGGGGCGTGTCGGTCAGGTGGATCCCGGCGACAGCGAGGACGCCGCCCCGGTCGAGTGCTCGCATCGCCACGGGCACCGAATCCCCAACCGGCGCGAACAGGATGGCGCTGTCGAGGGGTTCCGGCGGGCAGTCGTACGCGCCTCCGACCGACGCGGCGCCCAGTTCGAGCGCTAGCCGCTGGGACGCCTCGCCGCGGGTGAGGGCATGGACAGTGGCACCTTGGGCCAGCGCCACCTGGGCCACCAGGTGGGCGCTGTCACCGAACCCGTACAGGCCGAGCTTGCCGTGCTCGGGCAGCGACGAGCGCAAGAGAGCCCGGTAGCCAATTATCCCAGCGCACAAGAGCGGCGCCAGCTCGACGTCGCTGACCCCAGCCGGCAACCGGTAGGCGAAGGCGGCCGGCACTGTCGTGTACCCGGCGTAGCCGCCGTCGGCGTCCCAGCCGGTGTAGAGAGAGTCAGGGCAAAGGTTCTCGTTGCCACGCTGGCAGTAGCGGCAGGTCCCGTCGGTAAACCGCAGCCATGCCACGCCGACCCGGTCGCCCACGGTGTAGTCGGTAACGCCCTCGCCGAGTGCGGCTACCAGGCCCACGACCATGTGCCCGGGCGTTACGTGCTCACGGTGCACGGGCAGGTCACCCTCGCTCACGTGCAGGTCAGTGCGGCAGACGGCACACACCAGGACCTCTACCAGCAGTTCGCCGTGGAGCAGGCGCTGGGACGGGTTTCTCCACGTACCTCAGCGGGTTGCTCTCGATGGGCGCCGGCTCGGCTACTACCCAGGCCTGCATCGTTTTCGGGATGCCAACGGTCATCTCCTACTCCTATCACCGTGGGTGAAGCTTCGCGGAGTGCAGGGCCGCAAGCAGGTACCGGACGAAACAAGACAGAGGTAGACGGTCACGGCCTCGCTCCGGGATCCTGGGCGGGAGCGTGGGCGGCGACAATACCGGGTCGTCAGCTAAAGGTCCTCCGCCGCACTCGCCAGGGACGTTATCTCAATGTCATCGGGCGTTTCGTACGGTCCTCGTATGAACCGACCACGGCCAGATCTCCATCCGGAGCAAATGGGGCGACGGCGGCGCTTCGCCGCGGCGGCTCCGGTCACGGGTGGTCCAGACCGGGGGAGGGCAGTGCTCGTCGCGCCCGGCATCGTCGGCCTCACGGTAGTTATGGCCGTGGTTATGGCGGCCTGCGGGAGCCGCTCGCCCAAGGCCGGCGTCGCTAGCCTCGGTACAACTGCTGCGGTGGTGTCGACTGGGGCGCGGCCGCTGGCAGTCCTTCCTCCAGCGGGGACCCCGTAAAGTACGCCAGTTGCATGCGCTCGCACGGCGTGGTGAATTTCCCGGAGCCGAATTCCCCGGACGCCGTCGAGCGCGATGAGGGACGTCAAGCAGGAGGCCGGGTCACCGGCCTTTCAGGCGGCGGCCAACGCCTGTGCGAGGTACGCCTTCCACAGCGCGCCGCCGCCGCCAGTCAGCGGCCAAGAGATGCAAAAGCTTCTCGCTGTCGCGCGGTGCATGCCGCGTCCACGGCATTCCGAGTTTCCCCGACCCCAATCCCGTCACTGGCGACATGGCCCCGCCGGCCGGCATCTCTCGGACTTCTCCGATAGTCCTCACCGCCCTGCGGGCGTGCCAACCTGAAGCCCGGGCTGCTGGCCTCGGACCTCCTAGCACGGGCCAGTAGTCGCCCAACAGAGTGCTTTAAGCGTCGCTGGCGTTACACCTTTTCCAGGTCGGCCGGCACGCTCGGCGTCCTTTGGGCGCCCCCAGGGCAACAGCAGCCCAGACGTCAGGCGACGGACCTCGTGTCATCAGAGGCGTTGGCATCGAACAACTCGAAGAGGGCGTTGAGGCCTTCCGCCAGTAGAGGATGGGTGAAGATCGAGCTCGCCATGGCGGCGTAATTGAGCCCGCCCAACATGGCGAGCTGGATCATGGTCATAACTTCGCCGCCTTCGCTGCCCAGGACCGCGGCGCCGAGGATCTGCCCGCTGTCGGCGGCGACGACAGCCTTCATGAAGCCGCGAGTCTCCCCCGTCTCGATGGCCCGAGGGACGGCGCTCATCGGGAGCTTCGCCACCCTGATGGCGCGTCCCTGCGCCCTGGCCTCGCGCTCGGTAATGCCGACCCGTCCCAGCTGGGGATCGATGAAAACGGTGTACGGGATAATGCGGCCCCGCGTGCTCGCCTTAGCGTGGTTTATGAGGTTGCCGTGCAGGATGCGGTAATCGTCATAGGAAAGGTGGGTGAAAGCCGGGCCTCCCTTGACGTCCCCCATCGCATAGACGCCTGGGACAGTGGTTTCCAGGAACTCGTCGACCACGATGAAGCCTTGTTCGTTGAGACGGATGCCGGCCGCGGCGGGGTTGAGTACGTCCGTATTGGGTATGCGGCCGACGGCCGCCAGCAGGTGCGAGCCCTCGAGTTGTCGCTCACCGTCCTGGGTGAGAACAGTCAGCCGTAGCCGGCCGTCGTCGAGCTGCTCAACCCGGACCGGAGTCGACGACGTGAGGACGCTGATCCCGTCGTCGCGCATGATGGCGGCAACCTCGTCCGAAACGTCGTCGTCCTCGATCATCATCAGGCGGGGGGCGTTCTGGACGATGGTGACGTCGCTGCCGAAGCGCCTGAACATTTGCCCGAACTCCAGGCCGATGTAGCCGCCGCCGAGGATGATGAGGTGCTCCGGTACCTCGTCCAACTCCATGATCGACGTCGAATCGAGCACGGGGACAGCGCTTGCGCCGGCGATGGCCAGCGGCTTGGGCCGCGTGCCCACATCGAGGACCACGATCGCGGCGCTGACTTGGCGCGTCCCGCCATCCGTCAAGGTGACCTCGACCGTCTTGGCGCCGGTGAAATGGGCCTCGCCTCCGATCAGGTCAAGGCCGTCCTGTGCCAGGCGGCTGGCGTAGTTTTGCCGGGCGCCGGCCACCACGGCCCGTTTACGCTCCCGCACTGCCACTGGTCCACCGACACTGGACCAGTGCACACGCCGTACTCCGCGCCACGGCGGGCCTGGTAGGCGAGGCGGGCACTGGCAACCATCGTCTTGGTCGGGGTGCACCCCGTATTGACGCAGACGCCGCCGAGGGGCCCACGCTCGACGAGCGCCACCTTCTTGCCCGCCTGGGCCAGCTCGACGGGTAAGAACCGGCCTCCCTGGCTCGTCCCTATCACGATTGCGTCGTAGTGCTCATCGGCCATTGCCACTCTCCCTGGCCCTGCGAGGATGACGGATAACCGCCACATTATAAACTTGAAGCTCATCTATGAGTTTCTCTTTGCCTTTGAACGCCTTCCTGTTTTACGGGTGGTCATTTTGACGCACAACCTTCACCCCAAACTGAAGCGGGCAAAAGCTCGTCCGAAAGACGGGACGGGACGCACGAACGCGAGTACGGCGGTCCCGGCGTGGGCGTCCGTGGCCGACCGCTTCGTAACATTCAGGGAGATGGCTGCCAATTCGTCCTGCGTTGGCATCGGCCGTACCGCCTACCAGGTCGCTCGTACGCCGTGAACGAATTGTTGATCGCCACTAACCCAGACTCTGGCTCGACTCTCGCCTACCTGCTGCGAGTGCCGCTCGGCGATGGCATGGTCCTACGCACCTCGGGCACGTGGCCGCGCACCAAGGCCTTGTACTGTTACCCGGTACCGGCTGACGAGTGGCCAGCCGACGCGGACATCATCGAGCGGGTGCCGCTGCGCTCATGCACCAGGCGGGGTGCGGCAGTTGAAATCGTTGCCGACAGGGCTCGAGAAAACCGTTCTCAGCTGGTCTTTACCAGCGCCCGGGGCAGAGATGCCGTATTTTGGCAATCCCCCCGCACCCGCAAACAGGCCCGTCCATCAGTAGCGCTGCCCACGGCCCGGGCTGCAGGCATCGCGGAGCTGGAGATCGTCGTTGACGCGCACGAGCGCTACGCATACCGCTTTGCCGGCCAGCAGGTGCAAACCACCAGCCGGGCGTTGCCTTGTGGCGACTATGGGCTCATGGTCGATGGGGACCTGGTTGCCGCGGTGGAGCGCAAATCTATGCCTGACCTGGTCTCCAGCTTGATTAACGGCCGGCTCCGTTACGCGCTCGGGGAGCTCGCCGCCCTGCCCCGTGCGGCCGTGGTCGTCGAGGACCGTTACTCGCAAGTGTTTAAGCAGGACCGCTTCCGACCCGCACTGGTAGCGGACGCAATCGCAGAGTGCCAGGTCCGCTGGCCCAACATCCCGTTAGTGTTCTGCGAGACCCGCGGCTTGGCCGAGGAATGGACGTACCGCTACCTCGCTGCCGCCCAGGCCTGGGCCGTTGCTGAACCTGCTGCCATCGAGCGGATCGGGGCGTGGCCCACGGCCGAAGAAGTGGCGGCCCGCCAGGTCGCCTCGGGCACAGCCGAAACAGGCACGGCCGCGACAGGCACGGCCGCGACAGGCACGGCCGGAACGGGCACAGCCGGGACGGGCACACCCGGGACGGGCACAGCCGGGACGGGCACACCCGGGACGGGCACACCCGAGACGAACTCCCGTTTGGGCGCCACCTCAGGCTGAGGGGCCGGAGGTCACAGTCTCGGTGCTCGAGGCAGTTGCCGTAGGGCGGGCAAGGTTCTCCAGCTCTGATCTGGCGAATCTGTGCGCGCCCGGGTAAGGATAAGCGAGGCGATCTCAACCGGTCACCGCAACAGTTGGTAATAATTGTGCCAGCTTTTCCGAGGGCTTCAACCAACCGAGGGTCTGACGAGGGCGGTTATTGAGGCTCCGGGCGATGCGGTCGAGGTCCTCCCGGGTGTGGACGGACAAGTCGGTGCCCTTGGGCAGGTACTGGCGCAACAGCCCATTGGTGTTCTCGTTGGAGCCCCGTTGCCAGGGGCTGTGGGGGTCACAGAAGTACACCTGGACCCCGGTGGCCACGCTGAACGCGGCGTGGCGGGCCATCTCGGTGCCCTGGTCCCAGGTGATGGTCCGGAACATCTCGGCCGGCAGCGTGGTGATGGCCCGTCTCATGGCCGCCTCCACCGTGCCGGCCTTGGCGTCGGCCAAGTGGAGCAACAACAAATAACGAGTGGTGCGCTCGACCAGGGTCCCCACCGCCGAGCGGTTGGCCGCCCCCATTATGAGGTCGCCCTCCCAGTGGCCGGGCACCGCCCGGTCCTCGACCTCGGGGGGCCGCTCGGAGATCATTACCATCCCCGGGATGCCGCCCCGGTGCTCGAGGCGGCCGTGGGGGCGGCGGGCGGCCCGGCCGGTGCGCAAGCAGGCGGTCAGTTCTTTGCGCAGCGCCCCTCGGCCCTGGACGTAGAGGCTCTGGTAGATGGTCTCGTGGCTTACCTGCATAAACGGATCGTGGCCGAACTCGGCCGCCAAGCGCTCAGATATCTCCTGGGGGGACCACAGTTCTACTAACCACTCGGCCACTTTCAGCCTCAGGGCCGGGCAGCGGGCCAGCTTGGCCACCTTGGGCCGGCGGGCCGCGGCCGCGGCCCGGTCGTGCGCCTGCCAGGCCTTATAGGCGTCCCGGCCGCCGTTGGCGGTCACTTCCCGGCTGATGGTCGAGGCGTGCCGGCCGAGCTGGCGGGCGATAGCCCGCAAGCTGTGGCCCCGGACCAGGCCGGTCAGCACCGCCTCACGCTCGGCCAACGTCAAGCGGCCTGGCCCCGGGCACCAGCTGGCCGCCCGCCGGGCACGGGCCAAGGCCCGGCGCACCGAGCCCGGGTGGAAGCCGGTGCGCTCGGCGATGGCCTCGGCCCCCAGCCCCTCGGCCGCCCAGGCCGCCATCTGGTCCCGTTCGGCCTCGGTGATCCCCTCAGTGGGGTGGTAGTCCCCCCGCAGCACCGCCCTTATGGGCTGTGACGACCGGCCCAGCACCCGGGCGATGTCGTGCAGGCCGAGGCCCTGGGCCGATAGCCGGACCGCTTCTGACTGCTCCCGGGCGGACAGCACTTTCCCTTTGCGCCCCACAACAACCTCCTTAGTCAGACCAACCAACAATGGCCGGTGAGCTTGGCTGTTGCGGTGATCCCTTGAAACCGCCCGACGCCAGCGCGCACAGGTTCTGTGCCATGACGGCGGTCGACGAGGCTATGGGGGACCCGTGGATGCGGCGTGGTGGCGCGTGGGGGAACAGTCCGTCAGCGCGGCCATGACGGCTTGTCCGCACGAGTGGCGAAGCGACCGCTAAGAGTGCGCAAACAACAGCGGGCTGGCGTCAAGCCAGAGCCAAAGGCGCCGAACCCCGTATCAGGACCATAGGCAACGACTTCATTGGCCTGCAGCACATATGTGTATGGGCGTCCAGGAAGGGGCCGATGACCGTAACCACAACCACAAGCGCCGCTCCCTCGGCCGACCCCTCACGGCGCCGGACGCGCCGGACTTCGGGTTCGCGCCAGACCGAACCCGACCCGCCAGGGCCGAGGCCAGCCTCCTCGGCCGCGACGGAAGGGGCGCAACGGGTCGTTCCCAGCAGCGCGTGGTTTGGGCCATCTCTCAGCGCGAGCGAGGAGCGAGAACTTATGGCCTTTCTCGGCTCGCACAATGGGGTGGCGGTTTTGCAATGGCCCCGAGATGCTGAACACCTGCCGAAGCTGGCCCAGGCGGGTATACCCCGGCTCCTGCTCGTCCACCCTTCGCCAAAAGCGCTGCCGCTCGACAGCGCTCTCCAGTTGTCTCTTGCCTACCCATCCGACCAGGACGAGATCAGTAGGGCCCTGGTTGCGCTGTGCCGGGAAGCGGCGTGGCAACGTTCGTCTTCGGGACCTCCGGTGCTGGACGCGGAAAATCGCCTCCGGGCCGGCCATTGCACAGTCGAGCTTCCGCCTGTCGCCCAACAGCTTGTAGGCCTGTTAGTGGAGCACTTCCCGGGCCCCGTCGACGACGAGCAGCTTTTGGCTCTCGAGATGCCCGACCTCTCGATCAGCAGGATCACCCTCGATGGCCAGCTCGCTCATCTTTGCCATCTGGTCAACCCACTGGGCCTGGAGGTCGTCCCTGAACCCGGGCACGCCCACGCCCTCAGATGGTGCGGCCCGTCAGAAAGGTCGGACGCTCGACGGTCGTGAACGCCGTGGGCCCTCGGGTCGGGGCGCCCGCGGAGCTCCCGCCTCGACAACCGAGGAACCCGCGAGCAGCATCGAAAGCATTCGTCTGCAAGCCGCGGCTACGGACGACCTCGTCCGACCAAGGACCTGTGACCAGCGCCTGAAGGGAGACCTCGGCCGCATTTGGCCGTTGGCCCGCCGCCGCTCCGCAGTGCCAGACTGGCGCCCCGTGATCACCGGGTACAGCACCGAAGGCTGGGGCGACTTTTTTGCAGCGGCCACTGGGGCCGCGGCCGCCCTGAGCGGGCTTATCTTCGTCGGGCTGAGCGTGAACCTACGGGCGATCCTGGACGCAGACAAGGACAGCGGTCAGAACTTCCTCACCGGCCGCGCACTGGAAGCCCTGGTCGCGCAGCTCAGTGTCCTGGCGGTAAGCCTCGTAGCCCTCACTCCGGGCATTCACCGAGGCGTTCTGGCTGCCTTCGTCTTGGTTGTAGCAGCAGAGAGCGCCATTTCCCCTGCTCGCGTGCTGATGGTGAGCCGTCGTCAGTCATCTATCAGCCTGACAACGGTCGTGCGCCTGGCTACCGCGGCCGCCTTGACGTTGAGCTTTTTGGCCGCCGGGGTCACCCTGGCCGCGGGGACGGGTGGAGGCCTCTACTGGCTCCCGGCCTCGTTCGTCCTGGCCATTTTTGTTGCGGCTGTGAACTCCTGGGTCTTGTTGGTCGAGGTCTTGCGTTAAGGCTACGCCGAACCGCCGGGCCACCCGGCCACCTGGCCACCTGGCCACCGGGCGCACCGGTAGAAGAGCAAGACTGGCTCCATGGGACAAACCGCCGCAGACCAGGCTCAACCACGTACCTGGCTGATCACGGGCGCGTCGTCTGGGTTCGGCCGGGCTATAACCGAGGCTGCCGTCGCGGCCGGGGACACAGTGGTCGGCGTGGCGCGCCATACCGAAGCGCTCGAGGCTGTGACTGCGGCCCATCCCGGTCGGGTCGAGGCGATCGCGCTCGACGTGACCGACGCGGCCAACATTGAAACGGTCGTCCAAGACGTCATAAACCGCCACGGCCGCATAGACGTGCTGGTGAACAACGCGGGAAGAACGCACGTGGGAGCAGTGGAAGAAACCACCGACGCCGAGTTGCGGTCGCTGTTCGAGGTGCACCTGTTTGGGCCATGGGCCCTCGTCCGCGCTGTGCTCCCTTACATGCGGGCCCGGCGCTCCGGGGCGATCGTGCAGATGAGCAGCATGGGAGGCCAGATGTCCTTTGCCGGCTTCGCCGCCTACAGCGCCACCAAGTTCGCTCTCGAGGGCCTCTCCGAGGCTTTGGCCGACGAGGTCTCGCCCTTCGGCATCAAGGTACTGGTGGTCGAGCCCGGGGCTTTCCGGACCGGGCTATTCGGCGCGTTCAGTGCCAGCAACGAGATCGAAGCCTATGCGGGCTCCGTCGGCGCAACACGGAAAATGGTAGGGGCAAACGACGGCAAGCAACCGGGTGACCCGGCCAAGGCGGCGGCAGCCATCCTCGCCGCCCTCCAGGCAGAACGGACACCGCTGCACCTTCCTTTGGGAGCCGACGCGGTTGATGCCGTCGTCGCCCACCTCGATGCCGTTCGCGACGATGTTGTGGCCTGGGAAAGCGTTTCCCGCCATACAGATCTGGGCACCGTCGCCAAGCCGGGCTCGTAATCCCCAGCCTCTCTATTGAGGCCCCGCCCCGCCGCCGGCGCCAACGTCGTAGAGGTGGTGCACCGGGTCATGGATCAAATAACGGCCCAAGGTCTCGACGCTGAAGTGCGCGCCATCGCTACGGGTGCCGGTTCGTTCCCATTGGCTTTCCGTCAATTGGGCAAGGCGGTTTGCGATCGACGCGCCGGCTGTCACTAGTTGCCTGGCCACTTCGTCCGGTGACTGCTCGTTATAGCGGTCGTTTATGGCGGTGGCATCCTGGTCCCAGTTCGGGAACGTCGGGCCTGTGGTGGAGACCATGAGTTGGGCGCGTTGGTCGAACAGTCGGAACACGTCACGCACGTGGCACGCGTACTCGAGGACCGACCACCGGTCCGGGCCTGGACGGGCGGGCACCGTTCCTCCTGGGCCGGTGAGCACTTTCTGCCAACTGGCGGCGTTCTCCCCGAGCATGCGGGGTAGGGCGGAGCGGGAAACTGTGCGGGTGTCAAAACCACATTCGAGGCAGGCTTTTTCGAGCACCCAGGTCCAGTCCTTGGTGTCCGGGACGATGCTCACGGGCGGGCCCCACTGACGACCACTTGGGCTGGTGACGAGGGGCGGGCGTGTTCCCGCACCGCGGCCGCAAACGCCACTATCAGCGGGTGCGCCCACCCCGGCCCGAAGAAAGCTCGGGTTGGAACAGCGTGCCGACGAAGAAGGGGTGGCCGGGCAACTCGGCTATCCGGGGGTCGCCTTGCTCGTCTCGGCCGCTGAACACCAGCCCGTTCGCTATCAGCACCTGGAGGTACTCGAGATTGAGCCCGTAGCGACAGAAGTACCGCTCTGTCACCCGGCCGGCGCCCATCGCTTGCGCTGCGAGGGTCCCCGCGCCGACCACCACCGTCGCCTCCTCGCCCAGCAGGGAACAGTCCAGCGGGGTGATCAATAGCTCGTCGGCGTTGGCGTCATTTCCGCATGCGTGACAGCGGCCAGCCCGCAAACGTGGCGGGCGAACTCGAGCAGGAGGTGCTGGAAGCCCCCACACGTCCCGAGGAAGGGGATACCCGGTACGACCGTGCGCCCCGGACAGCGTTGAGGACCCCGGCCATATTTTCGTAAGGGCTGCCGGGGACGACCCATACGCCGTCAAAGCCGCCCACGTCGCCTGGGTGCGTCACTGCGGTGCTGTGCAACCAATAAAGCTCGATCGGGTCGCCGGAACTGGCGTTGACGAAATCGATGATCGCCGGAATGCGGGCGTGGGCCTGCACGTCAGGCGATCGGTCGCCGACCAGCGCGAGGCGGGGCGGAAGGGGACGCCGCCGGGAGCGGGCCGAGTGGAAGGGGAGTTGGCAACCGTCATAGTTCGGATCGTGCCTCACAGTTGACAGAAGGTCAAACGATATTCTTGCATCTCCGCATCAGTAATACTTATGGAATGGAGGTCCGGGACCTGCGCGCCCTGTTGGCCGTTGTCCGCTGCGGGTCGTTCACGGCGGCGGCACAAGAGCTCGGCTTCAGCCAGTCGGCCGTATCGCAGCAGCTAGCCGCGCTCGAGACGGAGCTCGGGCAGCAACTGGTCGAGCGCCGCCCGGTGAGGCCGACGGCCGCTGGCCTGCGCCTTGCCGAACACGCGGCCCACATCCTTTTGCGCCTTGACGTCGCCCAGAGCGAGCTGGCTCGCTACCACCGCGGCCCGTCCGAAGTCCGCATGGCGTCGTCGCCCCTGGCCACACCTCGCCTGCTGGCCGCTTCCTTGCGGCTGGTCCGGGCCGTACGGCCCGAGCTCAGGGTTACGGTAAGGACGCTCGATGCCTCCGCCGCCGTCGCTGCCGTAGCGGCCGGCACGGCCCACGCCGCCCTCGTAGATGGGATCGTCGGGCCGAACGAGCCGTTGCACTTTGCGGACGCCGGCTTGATGACCGCCACCTGGGTCGCTCAGGCGCCGCTCGTCGTGGCCCTCCAGGCCGGGCATCCCCTGGCCGCCGGCAGCAAGCTGGACCTGGACAGCCTTGCTGACGCGCCGTGGGTGGTCGCCCCCACTTTGATCGAGGAGCGCGCCGCTCGCCGCCACCAGCCGGCGCCATGGCGTGAACCGATGCTCTACGAAGGTGGCGACCTGGGGACCCTGCTGGAGCTCGTGGGCGCGGGCTTGGGGGCGGCGCTGCTCCCGGACTGGGCGCTGCGCCGGCGACGAGCGGGTTGTCGGGGTGCCCGTACACCGGCCCCAGTTGGCCCACCGCACCGAGCTGCTCACGCTTCGCGGCACCGTTGCTGATCACAATCCCGTGGTCGAAGCGCTGTTGTCGGCGGCGGCGCCAGTTTTGTGAGCAAATAAGGCCGGGCCAGAACGCTCGGTCAAAAGTTCACTGGCGAAGGTGTCCATTAGCTCGTGGCTCGTTCGTCGTTGCTGTGAACGACCGAACGAGGAGGACGAGGATGTACCCCCCAGCCATCAGCTACGAGGTTTACAAGGTCGAGCACGAGATCGCACTTACCCGTGCTCAGCGTCGGGCGGCGGACGAGCAGGCGGGCCGGGTAGCAGCCACGCTCGGTCAGCAGTGGCAGGCGGTGGTCAGGGTTTTGACCCTGGCCCGACCGCGCCAGCGGCGGCGGGAGTGGAACGTTGTAGACCAGCCGGCCAGCCGGCAGCGGCCAACCCGTTCCCTTCATCCCGGCGGCGCCAATATCGTCGCCATTTCCACCCGCAAAATCCAGAGCTAGAGAGGACGAAGAAATGCAGTACGCGCTCGATTTACGCCATTGACGAGTCCGTGCACCTTGACCAGGCAGAGGAGGCCAAGGTCCAGGCGACCCTGGCCCAGTGGCTCGAAGAAACCATTGGCCGTGGCGTAAACCTCCATGGCCACCGTCTGCGCCCGACCACCGCGGCGACGACGCTGAAGGTGCGCAACGGGGAACTGTTAGTGACCGACGGCCCTTTTGCGGAGACAAAAGAACAGGTCGTCGGCTACGACCTCATCGAGTGTGGCAACCTTGATGAGGCCCTCGACTGGGCGTCGAGGCACCCGGCGGCCATCCTCGGCGCAGCCGAAGTGCGTGCCCTCCAAAGCGACCAGCCGCCGGCCCCCTTGCCGGTACCCAAAGAAGGCAAGACCAGGTACATGATGCTGGTCTGCCTGGGTGAGGACTTCGCCATGGGGCCACAGGACGCAGCCGAGATGGGGCCGACCACCGACACCTGGGTCAAGGAGATGGACGGCAAGGGCTTACGGCTGTTCGGAAGCCAGCTGGAAGGTCCCGACCAGGCCAAGACGGTGCGCAGGAAGGGCGACGAGGTGCTGGTGACCGACGGCCCCTTCGCCGAGACGAAGGAACAGATCGTCGGCTTCGACATCCTCGAGTGCGACGATCTCGATGAGGCCCTCGAGGTGGCCGCGGCGCACCCTATGGCCAGGTTCGGGATGTTGGAGGTAAGGCCGTTCTGGCCGTTCGGAGCGGCCTAAGGCCAGATCAATGGCCCCGGTCCCAGGCGATGTCACACGACGGAGCGTCGCGACGTCTTATCTCAGTATGGAGGTGGGTAGGACGACAGATGGCACCAGACCCCAAGGCGACGACGAGATCTTCAAGCGGTTGCAGCCAGAGCTGTTCGGCCTCGCCTACCGCGTGCTCGGCAGCGCCGTGGACGCGGCGGACATTGTGGCGGACGCCTACCTCCGGTGGCGGGCGGCCGCCCGCGACGATATCCGCGACCCGAGGGGCTATCTGGCCACGGTGGTGGCCAGGCTCAGCGTTGATGCATTGACTAGCGCGCGGACAGGACGGGAGGACTTCCTCGGGCCGTGGTTGTCGAGCGGGCGTCGGAAACCCCCGCCTCGCGACGATTACGTGATGTGAGCGAGCAGGCACACGCCGGCGAGGGGCTGAAGGAGGCTTTTATGGCTTTCTACGACGCGGCCTTGCCTCACGTTTGGAGTTATCTGTCGCCCCGGTGCCCGACGTGGGCGACAGCCGAAGAGCTGACGTCCGAGGTGTTCTTGGCGGCAGTGGACGCCGTGCGTAAGAACAACGCCACCTTGATCAGCGTCCCCTGGGTGATCGGGGTGGCCCGGCACAAGCTGGAGGACTATTGGCGGGCCGAGGCGCGAGCAGCGCAGAGTGGAGGCCGTCGCCGGCGACGTCGCGTTCGGAGCGGCCAGGGCGGGGGACCCCTGGGACGCCCGGGTAGATGAGATGCGGGCGCGGGACGTCCTCCAGCGCATAGCCCCCCAGCATCGAGCGGCCCTTTGCTTGCGGTACCTCGACGGCCTCCCCGTGGCCGAGGTGGCCGACGAGCTGGGCCGCTCTTTGCACGCGACCGAGGCGCTGCTGATGCGGGCCAAGGCCGCGTTCCGGCGCGAATACGAGAACCCGGACAACAGCGATGGCTGACCCTTTCGACCGCCTGCACCTGCCGCTCACCTCGGCCGTGCCGGACCCGGCCTTCTCACAACGACTGCGTGCCCGCGTCGAGCGGGCCCTCGACCTGCCCAAAGGAGCCACCGTGAGCGACCTCGTAATTGAATCCCCCGTTTTCATCGCCCAGCGCCAGGCCATTACGCCTTACCTGGCGGTGGCCGGCGCTCGCGCCGCCATCGACTGGTACGGGCGAGCGTTTGGGGCGCGCCTGACCGGGGAGCCCATGGTCATGCCCGATGGCAGGATCGGGCACTCCGAGCTGGAGATATCGGGAGCGCTCGTCATGCTGTCTGACGAGCACCCCGAGATCGGCGTGAGCGCGCCGGTTCCCGGCCAGGCGTCGGTCACCCTGTACCTCGAGGTGGCCAACGCGGATGAGTCGGTGTCGCGGGCCGCCGCGGCCGGCGCCCACCTGGAGCGGGCCGTGACCGATTACCCCTATGGGCGGATGGGCGTCGTGCGGGACCCGTTCGGCCACCGCTGGATGGTGCGGTCGGAGCCGGGGGCGCCGACGCGCCCGGGCCGGGCCGAAAGCAGCCTCCGACATGGCGATATCGGGTACGCCTCGTTGTGGGTGCACGACGCCGAACGAGCGTGGAGTTTCTTCTCGCGGGTGCTGGGCTGGCGCACCGCGGTCACAGCTGACCGTCCCCGGGTGGAGGGTCAGAACCCGCCGCTTGGTATCAACGTCAAGTCGGCGCGTTCCACGCTGTACCCGGCCTTCGCGGTCCGCGATATCGCCGAGGCCGTTCGTCAGGTGCGCGACGGCGGCGGCGAGCCAGGCGAAGTCACGACCGAGCCCTGGGGGCCGGCGTGCATGTGCACCGACGACCAAGGCACCCAGTTTTCGGTTTTCCAACCGCTCGACGGCGTTAGTGCCCGGGCGGGAGATCAGGCGCCGAGCGGCCGTAATGGGGATCTCGCTTACGTGACGATGGAAATGGCCGACTCGACGAAAGCGCGTTCGTTTTACGGAAGTGTGCTCGGTTGGCATTTCAGCCCGGGCTCCGTGCCCGACGGTTGGCGGGTCGATGGCCCGCACCCGATGGTCGGCCTCTCCGGCGGTCATGCGGAACCGACGCTGGTCCCTGTGTACCAAGTGGGCGATATTGGTGCGGCGGTCGGACGAGTGCGCGCTGAAGGCGGGACCGCCACCGACCCGGAGGCGAGGCCTTATGGAGTGAGCTCCGAGTGCACTGACGACCAGGGGACGCGGTTTGGCCTCTGGCAGCCTTGAGGGACGCCGCCGCCGACGCTTGATGTCCCTTTTAGGGGACTATCTGTCGAAAAGTGCGCAAAGCGCCGCTATTTTCGGAGGGGTTAACCGGTACTTTTATCCGGGCGGAGGGCACCACCCGCAGTTTTGATTGCATGGCAGCTAAAACTCCGCACCGGCTCCCCAAGGCCGTCGAAAAGTCCACCACGCGACGCGGTTTAGGGCGGGGTTAGCGGGTACTTTTGCCCGCCCGGCCAGTCGTTGCCGGCCCTGCGGCGGAGGCGCCAAGGTCATTTTCGGCCCCGGGCACCCTTCTCTCCGCGCCTCTCTCCTTATTGGGGAAAGGGCCTGCGGACGCATCCCGCGGTCCCTGGAAATGGGCCGACGTGGTCACCAGTCCAGCGGCCCGAAGTGAGCGTGGTGAGCGCAACTTGGCCGCTCATTTTCCTTGACAGGTCCCGAGGCCCCGTGTAACGTGACGTTAGTTCCTGCACGTTAGTTATTGATTGCTGTCGGGCGTGGGCAACACGAAACCTGGAGCAAGGTAGGGGGCTTAGCAGGTTGATGGGGGTTTGTTTGCAAGGCACTCGTCATGGCGCCGCCGGATTTAATCGGCCGGGCTGTGTGTTGTCGACCTCGAGTTGGACCGGCTGGTCACCTCAGGGTGGCGCCCGGCCCGGCTACCGTTAGGGGACACCGTGGAACGGGTCAGGCGCAACAAGCTCGTCATCATCGCGCTGGTGCTCCCGGCCCTGATCGTTTATACCTTCGTCTTGCCCTACCCGTTGGTGCGCACGGCGTACTACAGCCTTACGAATTACAACCTCCTGAGCCCCGCACATTATGTGGGGATGTCTAACTTTACGACGCTGTTTACCGGGGACCCGGAGTTCAGGACCGCATTATTAAATACGTTCTACCTGGTCGTGGGCTGTATTATCCTCCAGCTCCCGATTGCCTTCGTGCTCGCGTTCTGGCTCAGCACGAGCAAACTGCGGTACGCGAAGTTGTTCAGGAGCATCTATTTTTTCCCGGTTGCGATCTCTGGCGTGGCGGTCGGACTGATTTGGCAGTTCCTTTACCAGCCAAGACTGGGGATGGTCGACGAGGTTGTCCGTCTGCTCGGGTTTCACAACTTCCAGTTCGCGTGGCTGGCCAACCCTAAAGCTGCGATATGGGCGGTCGTCATCTCAGTGTCCTGGCAGTTCTTCGGTTACCACCTACTGATCTTCACGGCGGGAATGTCCACGGTGCCAGGTTCGTTGCTCGACGCGGCCAAGGTCGACGGTGCCAACGAATGGCGTCTGGCCACCCGTATCGTGGCCCCGCTCGTTAAGCCGTTCATCACGGTGAGCCTTATCCTTATCACGACCTCATCCATAACTTCGTTCGCCAGTGTCATTGCATTGACGGGCGGAGGCCCGGGGTACTCCTCGAGTGTGCTCTCCCTCGAAATGTACCAAAACGCCATGTTCTACTCGCGCTACGGTTATGGTAGCGCCATTGCCGTTGTGCTCACGGTCATGAACATTTTGGCCGTAATTGTGATTGGTCTCGCCATGTACCGGTCGCCCTGGAGGCGGGTCCGTGCCAGTGCGTGAGCTGACGAGCGTGCGCGATGGGAGATCCGGGTTTAGCGGCCCCGATTTCGCCGCCGGGGCCAGGGCCACCGCTCAGACGGGCATAAGACGCCGCCGCGTCAAGCCGATGCTCATATTCAAATACGCCATCCTCAGCGTGCTAGTGGTCATCGTTGTCTACCCGCTGGTTTGGGTGGCGTTGGCTGCTCTCAGGACCGGGGCGGCTCTGGTGCTGCACCCGTTCAGCTGGCCCAGTACCTTGCACTGGTCCAACTATTGGAGCGTACTGGTCACGAACGGTTTTGATATAAACATATTGAACAGCCTCTGGATTTGCGTCCTGGCTACCGTCGTCGTCACCGTCCTGACCGCGATGGCGGCTTATCCCCTCTCGCGGATGCAATGGAAGTTGCGCAAGTTTGTCATCGGGTATTTCGGGATCGGCCTGATCGTCCCGGTTTACGCTGCTCTCATACCGCTGTACATCATGCTCCGGGGCGTGGAACGCGTTGTCGGTCCCCAGTTGGCACTGGCGATCGTCTACCTGGCAGTCGGGATGCCCGTGTCGACCATAATCCTCATAAGCTACATGTCCAAGGTGCCAAACGACATCGAGGAGGCGGCCGTGATGGACGGGTGCAGCCTGTTCGGTGTGTTGTGGAGAGTGGTCCTACCCGTTACTGGCCCGGGCATCGGGGTGAGCGCGACCTTCGCTTTCATAGTTATGTGGAACGAGCTGCTGTTCGCTCTGGTCTTTCTAAATGCCGCTAACCAGTTGACGATCCCGGTCGCACTGCAACAGTACGTAGCCCAATACGCCACGGACTGGCCGGCCGAGCTCGCGGCCGTGACGCTGGCATTGGTGCCGACGCTTATCATTTACCTAATCCTGCAGCGTCGGCTGATGGCCGGGGTTCTGGCCGCCGGCGGCGTGAACTAGAGGCGGCACCGGCCTTCGGAAGGTGTTCTCGGCAAGGACAACTGCCTGCTTGAGGGGCAGGAACAAGGAAGTGACAGCAGAGCGCAAGTAGGACAAGAGAGACGTTGGCATAAATGCCATCGTTATACAGAAGAAAGAGAGGGGATTCGTTGAAGATTCTACGTTCAGCAGGGACAGTAACAGCGGTTGCCATGGTCAGCATGGGCCTGTTGGCCCCGGCCACCGCTTACGCCACTAGCAGGGGCGTGGAGCCCAGCGGTAACGCCTTGCACGGGAGTATCTCGATCGAGTGGGGGGTCTCCACTGCCCCCGCTTCCAAAGACCCGTTCACGGAGTGGATGCTGCAGTCCATTAAGGATTTCGAAAACGCCAACCCCGGCGTGACCTTCAATGTCTCCGACAGCGTACTGCCGGGGAACTCGTACCTGGCCAAAATCCAGTCGGAGATGGCTGCGGGCACTACCCCAGACATCTTTGAGGGCTGGACCGAACAGCGGCTGATCCCATTCGCGCAAGGGGGCAGGCTCCTCAACCTGAGACCGTACTTCCTGACTACGCCGGCCGTATCGCGGCAGTTCTCTTCGGGCATGCTTTCCCAGGTGAGCTACAAGGGCAGCGTTTACGGCATACCACTAGCGGCCAATACGGAGGTGCTCTTCTACAACAAGGCGATCTTTGCCAAGTACGGCCTGGCTCCACCGGCCACGTGGGCGCAGTTCCTGAACGTGATCAGCACGTTGAAGAGCCACGGGGTGGCTCCTATCGCGCTCGACACTGAAGGCAGCTCCTGGGAGGGGTCGATCATATTCACTCAGGTGGCAGAGCGTCTCGGTGGTCTGTCTCTGTTCAAAGATGTCGTACTGAACAGGACGGCCAAGTTCGACAACCCGGCGTACGTGCAAACGGGTGAAATGCTCCAGTCGCTCGTAAAGGACGGAGCTTTCAACAGTGACTTCGCCTCGGAGTCCGACCCCTACGCCGAGACCCTGTTCGAGTCCGGTAAGGCCGCCATGTGGGACATGGGCGACTGGGACGTGGCCACGCTATGGCCGGTCTTGCATAGCAATCTGGGGTGGTTCCCCTTCCCTTCGGTTCCTGGGGGTAAGGGTAACGGTGCCGAAGTAGGCAATATCTTCAATACCAACACGGCTCTGTCTCTCAGCCCGACCGATTCCGCTCAGACCAAGGCGGTCGCGTGGGACTTCATCAAGTACTTGCTCACGCCGCAACGTCAAGGCGCCTACATACACGCGGGCCTGCTGCCTGCCACTAACCAGCCGCTTACAGCGGCCCAGACTGTCCCTGTAGCAGCCAGTGTGCACAACGCCGCCGCGTCCTCGACTCAACAGATGTCGGCTTGGGACGACGCCCTCGGCACGGCTCTGGGCGAAAACTTCGACGACGCCACTGCCAATATCCTGGGCGGGCAGAGCCCGGCCAGTTCGTTGGCCGAAGTAGACCAGTACGCCAAGCAGCTCGGCTAAGACTGGTGGCCGGCAATTGCCCCGGGTTAGCGAGTTACCCAGGGTTAGCAACAGCCAGCGGCCTCTGGCCTATTGTCTTCCCCGGCCGAGGCATGGCCTCGGCCGGGGTTGGCCGAAGACTATGAGCGGTCGGTTTGCGGCTCGTCTGTAAAAAGAGGTCAAGAGCCAACGACGATAAGGCCGAGGCCGGGGACGGCCCACAACGTAACCATTACCTCATGGGGGATCCTCCGTACCGCCTCGGCCAGCTCAGGAGTTGGTACGAAGTTGTGCTCGGACGGCCGGTGTAGGAGCGCACGTATGCTCACGATTTGCCTCGCCGCAGGAGCTGGTTTACACCAGTAACCGAGCCACCAGGCTCAGTGTTTATAAGACCCAGAACCAAGGGCTCAATTGGCCCTGAAGAAGGAAGGGAAATGAGCGAAGAGTGAACCAGCGTGCTCTGAATGGTGCGTGGCGCCTCGCCTACCGCCGGCCCGGAGAGGACCGCCACGAGCTCCCCCTCGACGCCAGTGTCCCGGGCAATGTCGAGCTCGACCTCAGCCGGGCCGGGCTGCTGCCCGAGGACTTGTTCTTTGGCGAGAACATATTGGCCGTTCGGGACTGGGAAGACGTCGAGTGGTGGTACAGCTGCGTGGTCCCCGTCGACGCCGGGGAACTAAGCCGCTCACCGGGGCTGGTCTTCCACGGGGTGGACGGCGACGCTGAGTACTACTTGAACGGCCAGTTGCTCGGCACCTCGGCCAACTCGCTCGTCGAGCACAGCTTCGACTTGAGCGGCGTGGCCCGGGCGGGCGACAACGAGCTGGTCGTCCATCTGCTCCCGTCTCGCCTGCCGGCCGCCGCCACCGAGCTGGTGCCCTTGTGGGCCATACGCGACCCGCTGCGCCAGGACAGCGTCTGGGTGCGTAAGCCCGCTCACGCTTATGGCTGGGACATCATGCCGCGCGTCCTGTCGGCCGGGATATGGCGGCCGGTCGAGCTGGTCACGTACGGCCCGGTCGACCTGGCCCGTCTCTACCCTGCCACCGTGTCGGTGCACGACGATAAGGCCGAGGTCCATTTCTATTACGAGCTACGGGGCGAACTGCCAGCGGGGGCCGAGCACCGGCTGGTGGTGAGCGGGCAGTGCCACAGTTCTTCGTTCCGCTTCGAGGCCAAGGTGGCCGGCCCGGTCGGCGTACTTCGGGGCGAGGTCACCTCCCCGCAGTTGTGGTGGCCGCGAGGTTACGGCCCCCCGGACCTCTACGAGCTGACCACAGAGCTGCGACGCGACGGCGAGACAGTGGCCAGCCGCCAGGACCGCACCGGCCTGCGCACCGTCGAGGTCGTACGCCGGCCCAGCGCCGGTGGCCAGCGGGGCGATTTCCACTTTGTGGTCAACGGCGTCCCCGTCTATTGCCGGGGCACGAACTGGGTGCCCCTGGACCCCTTCCACAGCCGCGATGCCAGCCTGCTCAGTTCGCGCCTGGACCTGCTGTGGCGGTCCAACTCCAATATGGTGCGCTGCTGGGGCGGCAACGTGTACGAGGGCGACGAGTTTTTCGACTGGTGCGACGAGCACGGGATGATGGTCTGGCAGGACTTCTCGTTCGCCTGCGCCATATACCCCCAAACCGAGGCGTTTGCGGGCATTGCCCGCCCAGAGGTGCGTTCTGTGGTGCGCCGGTTGCGCCACCACCCGGCCGTCGTTTTGTGGTGCGGTGACAACGAGGTCGACCAGATCGCCATCGGCCGGGGCATCGCCCCGGGGGCCAACCTGCTCAGCCGCCAGGTGGTCGCGGAGGCGGTCAGCGCGGAGGACCCGCACCGGCCCTACTTGCCGAGCTCGCCCTACATCGGGCCGGAGGAAAGCGAACAGGCTTTGCGCGCCCGTGACTTGCGCTGGCTGCCCGAAGCCCATCTGTGGGGGGCCCGGGACTATTACAAGAGCGCCTTTTACCGCGGCGCCTCAGCCGCGTTCGTGAGCGAGATCGGCTTTATGGGCATGCCTCATGCCGGTTCGATGCGTAAGTTCCTCGATGAGGACAAGCTCTGGCCGCCTGAGAACCGCCAGTGGCTCGTGCACGGCACCGACCCGACGGTCGACTTCGGCTCCAGGTACTGGTGGCGGACGGCCATGACCCTGGAATGCGTGCGCATTTTCTTCGGTGAGCTCCCCGCCGACCTCGATGACGCTATTGCCGCCTCTCAGCTGGTCCAGGCCGAAGGGTTCAAGTACGCCATCGAGTCCGGGCGCCAGGCCAAGTGGGCCCGCACGGGGGTGCTGTGGTGGAACCTGGTCGATGGATGGCCGCAAATATCAGACGCGGTGGTCGACTGGTACCTGGGCGAGAAGCTGGCCTTCGACGTGATCGCCGCTTCTCAGCGGCCGTTCGCGTTCGTGGTCGGTGAGGCGGAGGGCCAAACGCTCCCCATCTTGGCCTGTAATGACACCAGGCGAGATGTCATGGGCACGTTTTCTGTGACCCGTTTAGAGGAGAACGCAGAAATACTGTCCGGCAAATACGAGTCTCCTGCCAATGAGACGGTACGAGTGGGGAGCGTCAACTTGCCCACCGAGGCGTCGATGCTAGTGGTCGAGTGGGAAGACGAGGACGGTCCCGGCCGTAACCACTACCTGGTGGGGGCGCCGCCCTTTGATTTCAAGACCGTCCGAAGTTGGTATGAAGGGGTGCTTCATAGAACTGTGTAGGTGTAGTGAGTCAGATTGGTTGGAGCTTGGCAAGAAGAGATCGGCTCGGTGCAATATGACACCTGCCCACTGTATTAGCCGGTGTGAGGACAAGGGCCGGGACGCGGTTGCGGGCCGGCCCGGGGCCGGGCGAGACCATGTAGAGACGCCGACGGAGACCGAATGGCGCGGTTGCTGAGACCGTTTGGCGCCCTCGAAAATGATGGGCGGAGCGGCCTCCAGTCGGCCGACGAACAGGACCAGTCCCCCCAGGCCTCCTTGCGCCGTCGCCACGAACGTTTGGTCTTTCGTGCCATCAGTGCGCACGACGTTGTCTCCCGTACTCAGTTGGCCTCCCTCACGGGGTTGTCTGCCCAGTCTGTAGGTCGGGTGGTCCAGGTGCTCATCGATGCCGGCCTGGTGGAGGAGACGACGATGGAGCGGGGCAAGGGGCCCGGCGCCTCGCCTGTCGGGCTGCGGGTGCCGCCGGACGGGGCTTTTGCCATCGGGTTCGGGGTCGAGCGCGACTTTTGGAGCGCTGTCGCACTTGACCTGGGCGGAGGGGTCAAATGGCGCGTGTCGCGACCGTTGCGGGGCGACGTGCCCGCTACGGTGATCCTGGACGAGATGAAGCGGGAAGTATGGAAATTGCTCAACTCGCGGGAGTGGTCCGCCCGGCGCCCTCGCCTGTGTGGGGTCGGCATTACCTCGCCCGGGCCTCTCGACGTCGAGTCCGGCACGATAATTGGCCCGCCCAACTTCCCGAACTGGGAACGTGTCGATGTCGTGAAGGAACTAGGCACCGCCTTCGACCTTCCGGTACTCGTCGACAACGCGTCTACGGCAGCGGCCATGGCCCACGCTTGGCGGCTCCCGCACGGGCACCCACCGTTCCTTTATTGCTACTGGGGGCTCGGCATCGGTGGTGGGCTGATCTTGGGCGATGAGGTCTATCGCGGTGCCACCGGCAACGCCATGGAGATCGGGCACGTCGTGGTCAATGCGAATGGGCGGTTGTGCGAGTGCGGGAACGTTGGCTGCCTCGAAACCGAGGCGTCAGTGTTGTCTATCTTGCGCGACGCGTCCCGGCACGGCGCCTTCCCTTCACTGAAAGAGCTGATGCAGACGGCGCCCACCTCGCCCAAAGTGGCAGCGATAATCACCAAGGCAGCAGAGAAAGTGGCTGCCGCGCTGGTAAGCGTCCTCAACGTAGTCGAGGTTGACGAGATCGTGTTGGGTGGCGAGCACCTGGCGGAAGTCCAGGAAGTGTTCGTGCCGATTATCCGTGAGCGGGTCAAGAACCGCGCCTTCCGCCGCAGCATCGCCGCCACCGAAGTGACCGTTAGCAGCATTGGGGAGGTGGCTAATGCCATTGGCGCCGCCATCCTGGCGTTCCACTCGTTGCTCCCCGAGCACTTCACGAACTATCGAGCGTCATCCCGGGCCCGGGCCAGGCCGCCCGCCTCGACCTTCAGCTGAACCCGGCGGGACGAATGGAGGAGCACATGACCGGTGCATTGGGAGCAAGACCTATAACAGAGCAGGATGTGAACGCATTCAACGAACGAGGGTACTTCCTGCACCACAAACAAGTGTTCCCTCAGGATCAACTCGACCAGCTCGGCGCTATCTTTGAGGAGCACCGGGCCGCGCACTCGGACAAGAAGGGGGACGAGTTCGACACCCCGCACTTCGAGGACCGCCGCTTACTGGATTACTTACTTGCCCCCCAAATTCTGGATCTGGTCGAGTGCATAATTGGTCCCGACATCTTGTTGTGGTCGAGCCACTTCATAAGTAAGGACCCCTTGGTCGGGCGGGCCACGCCCTGGCATGAGGACTCGGCCTACTGGATGGGAAGGCTCGACCGGTACGACAAGATCGTCACCGTCTGGCTGGCCCTGGACGACGTCGACCGGCAGAACGGGTGTATGCAGGTCATCCCCGGTTCACATCTCTACTTTGGGTCGTCCTCGTACCGGCCCGTGGATACGACGGTGAATACTTTTAAGCGGGAGATCACGGACATTGACGTGAGCCAGGCCGTGCCCTTCGAGCTGCGACGAGGGGAATGCTCGCTTCACGACGGCAGGATCAGACATGGTGCGGACCCGAACAAGAGCGACCGGCGGCGGCTCGGCTATACCATGCGCTACCTTTCCGCCCGAGTAACGCTCGTTCCGGAGAGAAACGCCGGACATCCCACCTGGTTGGCGCGTGGCCGCGCGATTGCCGCCAACGAACTAGAGAACGCGTAGAGTTTGGCCATTCGACCTAAACCTGTCGTTGCCCGGCCAGGCCTCGCCGAGAAGGCGAACGGCCCTGGCCAGGAGTCAATTCTGGCCTTTGACGTGGGTGGCACCAAGATCGCCGCCGCGCGGGGGACGAGCTCAGGGGTCATCCTGCAACAGGTCGTCGAACTAACCCCACCGGGCGGGGAGTTCGACGCGATGTGGAAAACGATCTGTGCATTGGGGGAGCGGCTCCTGAGCGGTGCTGCGAAGCCGGGAGCCATCGGAGTCAGTATCGGCGGGCCTTTGGACGCTGAGAAAGGCATTATTTACGCACCGCCCAACTTGCCCGGGTGGGGCTCGGTCCCCCTGCGCCAGTTGCTCGAAGACCACTTCGGCTTGCCTAGTTACATAGAGCATGACGCCAAGGCCGGGGCGTTGGCCGAGTGGCTGTTCGGTGCGGGCCGGGGGAGCCAAAACCTCGTGTTCCTTACGTTCGGCACGGGCCTCGGGGCGGGGCTAATAGTTGATGGCCGGTTGTGCCGAGGGCGAGGGAATATGGGCGAAGTCGGCCACTGGCGTATGTCGGTTGAAGGCCCCACTGCGTACGGCAAGGCCGGCTCCTGGGAGGCGTTCTCCAGCGGGGCCGGCTTGTCCCGGTTGGCAGAGTGGCGGTACCCGGGGCATTGGCCGGCCAACCTCGAGGCCAAGGTCCTGGTCGAACTGGCTCGGATCGGCGATGGCCCCGCCCGTTCGGTAATTGACGAAGCCGCGACGATGCTCGGCCGAGGCATCTCCTACTTGGTTGACCTCCTATCGCCCGAGATCGTCGTCCTCGGCAGCCTGGCCGTCAGGGCGGGGGACCTGTTCCTGCCCACGGCGCAACATATCGTCGATACCGAGTGTTTGGCCAGCAATCTTCCCTGCCCGGTAGTGGCGGCTGCGCTGGGGGAGAAGATCGGAGTGACGGCCGCGCTGTGCGCGGCTATCTACCCGCGACGTCAACTGCGGACGTGAGCTCGAAGGCTCGAGCAGCGGTCCCAATTGACAAACTGTGCTGATCGTTAGATCGGTCGTGAACCGCGGTGTCGGGGGCGAAATTCAAATAGGCGCGTTTTGTCGGGCCAAACGTCGGAACTCACGGGGTGACGCTCCCTGAGCCGACCGGAACACTTTGCTGAAATACGACAAGCTGGCGAACCCGCATCGGGTCGCGATTTCCGTCAAGGAGAGCGACGTAGTGGAGATCAGGGTCTCGGCGTGCCGGAGCCGTAGTTCACTGACGAGAGCGGTCGGCGTCGTTGCATAGTAGTTGCGCATGGCGTGACAGAGGTGGCCATGGCTTACGCCCGCCAGCTCGACTAGTCGCGGCACACCGTTCTGCAGGTTGTCCTCCCGGCTCATCGCCGCGCACGCCCGCACGAGCCAACTCGGCCGTAGCGATCCTTGGCCGACCTCCGCCGGGTCCCTGAGCAGCTCCAGGACGTCCAGGACGAGCCTCAGGAGATCGAGCCGGTCCGGGGCCAGGGAGTAGTGTTCGACTGCATCCCGGAAGATCGGCCCCGCCCGGTTTGCAGCGTCAACTGGCAACCGCACGAGCACCGGGAGCGGCGACTTCAGCCAATCCCCGGCCGAGGTGACCTCTGCGACGTCCAGCATGCCCTCCCATACTTCCGAGGGGAAGGCCACGTTGACGCACTCGAGCCCCGAACCGGGCAGTCCAACAACGTAATGAAAGTCGGAGGGTCGGACCAGGACCAGGTCGCCTGCCTGCACTGGCTGGGTGCCCAATGATGTGCGGTGCTCACCCCGTCCCGCCAAGACGTAAAACACCTCATAAAAATCCTTGTGGGTATGAAAGCCTCTGGCGTCCCGGGCGCTCACGACATGATGGGCAGCGTGGTAGGGGCGGCCCAAAGTGAACTCGCTGAGCCGGAGTACCGGACCGGACACCACATCAAAAGACTACAACATTGTGGTAATTCTGTTACAGCGGGAAGAGGCTCGGGCGGGCCGATAGTATGAGGCCGCGATATAAGGAGGGTTTGCATGCCGAGCGAAGCGCCGAACGCCCTGCTCAGCCGGGAAGAGGTTGAGGACTACCGTGACAGGGGTTACCTCCTGTACCGCCGCGAGCTCTTCAGCGGCCAAGAGCTCGACGAGTTGGCGGCGATCTACGGTGAGCACCGGGCGGCCCGGCCCGACAAGCGGGCAGATGAGTTCGATACCCCCCACTTTGAGGACGAGCGGCTCCTGACCTTCCTGCTGGCCCCTCCAGTGCTCGATCTGGTCGAATGCATCTTGGGGCCGAGGTTCCTCCTTTGGTCGAGCCATTTCATCTGCAAGGAGCCGAATGTCGGTAGAGCGACGCCGTGGCATCGTGACGCCGATTATTGGTCGGGCCGGGCCGATCGCTACGACCAGATAGTCACCGTCTGGCTCGCTCTTGACGATGTCGACCGGGCGAACGGCTGCATGCAAGTCATACCCCGCTCCCACCTGATGACCTTCGCCGGTTACCGGGACGTCGACAGTGAGGTGAACACTTTCTCGAGCGAGATAGTCGACCTCGACACCAGCACAGCCGTGGCGTTCGAACTCCGCCGCGGGCAGTGTTCGCTTCACGATGCTCGCATGGCGCACGGAGCGGAGCCGAACTCGAGCCCGCGACGGAGACTCGGCTATACCATGCGATATATCAGTTCCGAGACCAAGCTGCTGTCAGGACGGAACGCTGGCCACCGGACCTGGGTGGCTCGGGACGGACGGGATTGATGGGGCAATGAGCCTTTGGCCCAGTTGGCTACGCTGGTCAGCAAGGCGTAGGACTTGATCAGTGACAGTGACGAGGAGTTATTGGGCGTGACGACGACCCTGACCCAAGAGCAACAAGAGTTCTTTCAGGCGAACGGCTACCTGATCGGACTGCCCCCTATCTTCACGCGCGACGAGATGAAAACGCACAATGAGAAGATGAACAAGCTGGCCGAGCTACTGGGGCCGGGTGAGACCTTCAAAGACATCCGAGAGTGGCACGAGACGAGCCGCTGGATGTTCGACATCGGCATGAACCCTGACATCCTGGACCTTGTTGAAGGCATCCTGGGCCCCGATTTTTACTTGTGGGCCTCCAACTTCTTCGCCAAAGCACCGCACACCAAGGAAACGGTGGGCTGGCATCAGGATGCCTACTACTGGCCGATGGAGCCGCACCACTCGGTCACGGTGTGGCTTGCGTTCACCGACGTCGACGAGGACAACGGTGCTATGAAAATTGTCCCCGGGTCGCATGAGGCGGGTGTCATCGAACACCAGCGGTACAACGCCGATGAGACCGATTCCGTGCTTACGCTGCTCCTGGAGCGGGGGACCTTCAAGGAAGACACGGCGGTGTCTTTGTGCTTGCGGGCCGGTGAGGTCTCTATGCACGATGATCGCGCCGTCCACGGCTCACCGGCGAACCCCTCGGACCGTCCAAGGGTCGGTTTGACCTTCCGCTACTCCGGTACTGATGTGAAAAACGATCTATCTGTAAACCCTAATTTCAAGGCCCTCCTGGCGCGAGGGACTGACCGCCACCATCACAACCCGGAGGGTGTACCACCAACGAACGAATTTGGACGACCAAGCTTTAAGCCCGTGAGCCTTGAGGAAGTTGGCCGGATGTAGAAAGCGAGTGGCTCGGGACCTGTTGGCCCTTGAGGCTCACCCCTTGATGGCGCCCATCGTGATGCCGCGGACGAAGTGCCGCTGCAGCAGCAGGAACACCAGGAGCATGGGTAGCAGAGTGATAACTGAGCCAGCCATCATTACTCCGTACAGCTCTTGACCCATCATAGAACCGCTGGTATTGAGGTACTCCAAGCCGAGAGACAATGGCATCAGGTTGGTTGACTGAATGTAAATGAGAGGGCCGATGAAATCGCTCCATGAAGCGAGGACGGCAAAGACGGCAACCGTCGCCAGTGCTGGCTTGCTGATCGGGAGGATCACGTGGAAGAACACCCGGAGGCGGCTGGCTCCATCGACGCGAGCCGCCTCTTCGATTTCCCTCGGGATGGTCTTGAAGAACTGGCGCAGCAGAAATATGTAGAACGGGACACCTAGCCACGCGGGTACCCAGAGTGGGAACCACGTGTCGACCCACCCAAACCGACGAAAAATCAGATAAAGCGGGACCATCGTCACCTGGTACGGCAGGATCATCGATGCGATGGTGAGCCCGAACATTATGTTGCGGCCCGGCCACTTGAGGCGGGCGAAACTGTATGCGGCCATAGAGCACGAGACGACGGCTCCCACGGTGTACAGAGTGCTTATGATGACGCTGTTGCGTAGCCAAGTAAGGAACGGGTACGCGTGGAAGAGCGTCTCGTAATTGGACAGGGTGATCGGATGGGGTATGAGTTGGGGCGGGAAGGTAAAGAGTTGCGACTCCGGTTTAAATGACGACGAAAGCGCCCATACGTAGGGAGCGGCGAAGAGCGCGACGATGACGATGAGCGACCCGTGGACGCCGACGCGGCGAGTCGCTCGCTTCAGCGTCCTGTGGCGTTGGCCAGTTACCCATGTCTTGGGTAAGGCCAGCGTCTCACTCATAGTGCACCCACCGCCGGGAAGCCCTGAACTGAACAATCGTAATTATCATTACGACGAGGAACAGCACCCAGGCCAGCGCCGAGGCGTACCCCATCCGGAACTCGCCGAAGCCGACGTTGAACAAGTAATATACGTAGAATAATGTCGAATTGACCGGGCCGCCGTTCGTCGCCACGTAGGCTTGGGTGAAAATCTGGAACGTGGCGATCAGACCCGTCACCATCAAAAAGAACAGTGTCGGGCTGAGCATGGGCAGTGTGATATGACGAAATCGACGCAAACGGGACGCACCATCTAATACCGCCGCCTCGTACAGAGATACCGGGATGTTCTTTAGGCCGGCCACCAGGATCAAAACGGTCGGTCCTGTACCGGCCCAGATCGTCATTATAAGTATCGAAGGCTTTGACCACTGCGGTGTGCCTAGCCAGTTCGGGGTCCCAAGGTGGACCAAGCTGAGGACATCATTGAGCAGGCCACCCTGGCCGTTTAGGACCCAAACCCATAGCAAACTGCCGGCCACCACTGGCGTGGCCGCCGGGACATACAGAAGCATCCGGTACACAGACGTGCCCCTCACCTCTACGTCCATCAGTAACGCAAGGGCCAGACCGAGGCCTATGCCGACAGGGACGCCGATGGCCACCATGTAGGCGGTGTTGAAGGCGCTGGTCCTGACGAGCGGGTCGTGGATGAGTGCTTCATAGTTGGCCAAACCCACAAAGTGCTTTTGGCCCAAAATGCTGTAGTTCGTGAAGCTGTACCACAGTGACAAGCCGAGGGGGAACACAAGCAACCCGAAGAAACCGATGAGCCAGGGTAGGCAAAACAGGTAACCGGCAAAGGCTTCCCTCGTCCGCTCGCGATGAACCCAAGCGGAGCGCCCACGCTCTGCACTCTCTTGAGCCTGGTCGAGCCCAGTTACGCGGCCGATAGGACCGTGTAACTGGACCGCCGCATCACTTTTCACGATTACTGGGCATCTATGACCTGCTGGAGAAGTGTGTTCTGTTGGGCCAGCTCCTTACCGGCGGAGCCTTCGTGAAGTGCAGCCGCTATGCCGGCATTGTTGAAATCGGTGAACAAGTCGCCACCTACGGTCGTATGAGGTCTGACATTGACGCCGGCGTAGGTCTGCGGGACGGTTAAGAAGTGCTGGAGTGCGGTATACAGATCGGGCGACTGAGCCTTCAGGCTGGCCTCGTCAGTGTTCACGATGCTTGGGTACATGAATGTAACGGCGCCGATAATGACGTTTGGGAGATGGTGGGAAGAGTCGTACGAGGTATATGCCGTCTCGAAGATCTGAGTAGCTTGCTTAGACATCAGGAACTGAAGGAAGCCGGCGGCCTGCTTGGGGTTTTTTGAACCCTTTACGAGTTGGAACGACCAACCGCCCGCCCATCCCCAGGGCTTGCCACCGTTGGGAGATGGGAGCGCGACCACGCCAACAGGCAGCTTCGGATAGTACTCAGCGATGGTCTGGAGGTACCAGTCACCGCAGTCAGTCATGGCGGCGTGGCCCGTGTAGAACGGGTCGAGGCTCGGGAGCGTGTTGGACGGGTTAGCGAACTTCGACACGTTGGCGTAGCCGCCCTCAGCATTCATGATGTTGACGAATTGGTTCACCGCGGCGACCCCGTTGGCATTGGCGAGTTCTGCCTTCTGGTCGTTCGTACTGATCAGCGGGGTCGGGTGAGGCTGGGCGTAATACCACATCTCGGTGTCGTCGTTGGGGTACGGTTCGTAGCCTAACTGTAGGTAGCGCCCGTTCTTCGTCGTCGTCAAAGCTTTGGCATCCGTGACCACCTCGGCCCAAGTCGTAGGCGGTGATAAGTGCGCGTTCGCGAAGATGGACTTGTTATAACAAAGCGACCAAAAGCCGACCGCCTGCCATGGGAACGTCACCCCGTAGAGCTGGCCGTTGATGGTTTGCTCAAACTTTGCGCCCGGTATGACGTCGGTTTCAGGATAAACGACGGAATTGGACGAGAGATATGGTTGAATTGGTTCGATCGCCCCTTTCTCTTGGAACTCGTAAGCGATGAACCTGTCGATCTCAGCGATATCCGGGGAGTTACCTCCCGCAATCGCCGTCAGTAACGTCTGATAAGAGGACGGGTTCTGCGCCGCCGTGTAGTACTTCCAATTGATGGTGGTCCCAGGGTCCTGTTTTTCGTACGCTTTGGTTATAGCGTCCCAGCCGGCAGGGACTGGGCCTGTCCCGATTGGCCCGGAATTGTTTATGGCCCAGATCGTTAGCTGGACGTTGGAGCTTGCAGACGCGCTTGTAAGACCGGCTGCTGAGATCGCGGCTACCGAGGCTAAAACACTTCCGACTATCACTGAAGCTCGGCGCAGGCGGTGCTTCTGCGATGGGTGTTCAGTTAATGTACGCAATTACATTCCCTCCCCTTACTGCCCGAAGACGGGCATGCTCGTAGTGTTAGTTGCTAAACCGTTATGGCGCCTTCGCCTGCGGGACCGAGAAGCGAACTGCCGGCGCTCCACGGAGGGGTGGCACACGGAGCCAGCGCCTTAGGGTGCGGCGGGTTCGCTAAGATCGGCCGGGAATGGGCCATCTGGCCCGACGGAGTGCCCATTTTTGTTGCGCGGCCCCCTTTACACTGCCCGGTTCGCTAATCTATAACTCACCTTCGAGAATGCAAAGCAAGCGTAGGCGAAGCCGCTTCGGGTGTCAAGGTATCGCCAGTGGGGCGCGATGCGTGCAGCACTTCGGCGGCCCGCCGCGCTTTGGTCCGTTTACGACGGGGCGATCGACTAATGGCGGCCAGAGGTGCCAGGCAAAGAGATTGCAATGGCCGACAGGTCGACCTCAACTAAGAAAGTGCGTTCTTCAGAGGTCGTCTCGCGAAATGCGGGTAGGAGTTCGTCCGAATTTGCCCCCTCAAGGCTACCTCCGGTGAGAGCAGCGCAGCCACAGCAGCGGGCTGGAGCGGAGGCGCGAGGCGACCCCATGCCACTGGCTGGCGGCAATGGAGCGCGGTGGCGCGACGACAGCGACGGCTCGGCGGTTTGGCACCAGCGACTACAACCAGTCACCAGACCCGTGGAACGGGTAGTGGTCCCCGTGGGTATAGTGCGGCCGCGGCTGATAACTGTTCACGCCTGGTTGGCCCCTGAGCAGGAAGGCGCTGGCGAACGGTAAGTCGTCGGCAACGATCCGCGTCGATGTCGGGATGTAGCGGATAGTGAGGCCGCAACGTCTCTGTTCTGAGGTGTTGGCCTTACTGGCGTGGAGGATGTTTGGGTGGTGGACTTCGACGTCCCCGGGCGCCAGGACAAGGCTTACGGCCTCAGCCTCGTCGACCGGGACCACAGTCTCCGACCCGAGGACGCTCTCGACCTCCGTGTTGGGCCGTAACTCGTGCAATTGCTGGGCGTGGCTACCAGGGATGACGCGGATACAGCCGTTTTTCTCGGATGACTCGTCTATGGCGAGCCACAGGGACACCACGTTCATGGGTTCAAGCGGCCAGTAGGCGCCGTCTTGGTGCCAAAGGACCGGTTCACCCGAGAAGGGGGGTTTACAAATGTAGTGGGAGGCGAACAGTGCGATATCGGGCCCGATAAACCGCTCGGCGATAGCCAAGAGCCTGTCATCGCTTACGAGGCGCACCCAGAAGGGATCGCCGGCAACTAGCCAGTGGCCCAAGTTCTCGGGACGAAGCTCGGGGTGCTGCTCTTGTAGCCAAGCTACGTGCCCGCTCGCCTCTTCGACCAAATCTGCGTCGATTACGTGGCGGAAGACGACAAACCCGTCCCTCTCGTAAGCCCCGAGCACTGCCAACTCGTCCACCGAAGACACCGGCCCTCCTCGCGCACACCCCGGTCTGAGGGGCGGCCTTCAAGGGGCAGTATGGGCGATGTGTAGCCGCGGATGCTGCTACGGGCTTACGCAGTAGTTGTACTCGCTTGATGTGGGACGTTGGGTATGCAGCCGAAGGCCAACGGTCCATGCATCGACCTCCCGGGCTAGATCGGCCGCTGCCCTGGTGAGAGCTCCTTGACCTCGTCGCAGAATTCGTGTCCCCGGATCTGGGGGTAGGTTCCATATCTATGCCAGCCAGACAAGATATGCGCGTCTGTCCCACCGTGGACGGATGGCAAACGCTCGGACGAGCGCCACGCCCACGCCCAGGTCAGGTTGGTGTACCTCCCGGATCTGGACTTGGCTGGGTGAAGGCGTCTCCTCTACTCTCACGGCTCGGACCGGCTTCTGGCGGCGTCGTTCAGCTAAGCGCTGGCAAGTACGGCCGCGCGGGTAGGTAGATCGCATTGGTATTTTTCTCTGCCTTACATCACCTCGAATGCCCTCGCTGTGACACCAATTACGACCCCCACCGGTTGATTGGGCTTTGCGGCTGCGGGTCACCATTGCTGGCCCGTTACGACCTGGAGCTGGCCGGCCGCACCATGGTTCGTACGGCGCTCAGCGAACGGCCCCCATCGCTGTGGCGGTACCACGAGGTGCTGCCCGTACAGGACCCGGCCAACGTGATCACGCTGGGCGAAGGCATGACCCCCCTGACACCCCTCCCGACGCTGGGCGGTCAACTCGGGATCCCAAGGCTGTTCATGAAGGACGAAGGGGTCATTCCCACCGGCACCTTCAAGGCCCGAGGCGCAGCCGTCGGCGTGGCGCGCGCTCGGGAGCTAGGTGCCCGGGCGGTGGCCATGCCAACGAACGGCAACGCCGGCGCGGCGTGGGCTGCTTATGCCGCGCGGGCTGGTCTACGCACCGTAATCGCCATGCCCGAAGACGCGCCCCTTGTGAATCGAGCGGAATGCCTGGCCGCCGGGGCCGAACTTCACCTGGTCCAAGGCCACATTGGCGACGCCGCCCGGCTCATTGCCGACGCCATCTCGCGTAGCGGAGACCTCTTCGATGTCTCAACTCTGAAAGAGCCCTACCGGATCGAGGGCAAGAAAACCATGGGCTATGAGATAGCCGAGCAGTTCAACTGGAAATTGCCCGACGTGATTGTCTACCCCACTGGCGGCGGTGTCGGGTTGATCGGCATCTACAAGGCACTGCTGGAGTTGCAGCAGCTGGGTTGGGTCAGTGGGCGGCTCCCTCGCCTAGTCTCCGTTCAAGCGGAGGGGTGCGCGCCAATTGTGAAAGCGTTCGAAGCGCGGGCGGCGGCCAGCGTGGCGTGGGCCGACCCCTGCACAGTTGCCTTCGGCATCAATGTGCCCAAGGCCTTGGGGGATTTCTTGGTCCTGGCCGCGCTGTACGCTACGGACGGCGCGGCCGTTGCGGTCGACGATGAAGCCCTCTTGGCGGACCAGCGGGCGTGCGCTCGGGTTGAGGGATTGTTTATCTGCCCCGAGGGCGCCGCCGCCATCAGCGCCGTCCGGCAATTGAGGTCGCAAGGCTGGCTCGACGAAAGTGATGTCACTGTGCTGCTCAACACGGGCGCGGGGCTCAAATATCCAGGTACGGTCCTCGGCGGCTAACCCGGCACGTGAGTGGGTCGCGTTTTTCGGCTCAGGCGCCACCCACCTTGACTGACAGCTCCGTCGAGCCTTTGAGCGGAAGCGAAAGGGACCGGAAGCCGTTGGCCGGGTCGCGCACGAAGTCGAGGTAGTCCGGCTCGCCGTTGTCGTTCATTACGAGAGCGCCGATGCGCAGCTGGGGCGCGATGATCTCCATCACCTGCAGGGCGAGCGTGGGCCCGGTGGCAATGGGGAAGCCGTCGATGAGGGCGAAATCGACGGGGCCGCCGAGGTCGCGCAGCGTCTCTCGGGCGTCCCCCACCCGGATGTCGACGAGCTCCGCCAAGCCTGCGTCAACCAGGTTACGCATTGCGGTGGCTGCTTTTTCGGGCACTATCTCCGAGCCGATGACGGTCCCACCACCGTTGTCTCGCACGGCAGCTGCGAAATAGATCGTAGAGATGCCCAGGGAAGTGGCGAACTCGACGACTCGGGTCGCTGCGGTAGCCCGACAGAGCAGGTAGATGAGGTCGCCCTGGTCGGAATGGATCGGGAAGGCGACGTCAGGGAAGTCGAACGGGTCCATTACGGGCCGACTGTGCGGGCCCCTCTCTCCGGGCGGGTGGTGCCCACCCCCTCCGGGCGGGCGGTTCTCGGTGCGAAGCCGGTCGAGCACGCCGAGGATTTGTGGGTCGAGGACGGGGCTGGACGTCGTGGTGGGGGCCATATTGCTCCTATCTGTAGGAAAGGGTTCGGTCGTACATGGGTGCGGCGTCGAGATGGGGGATGCCGGCGGCGCGGGCCGGAGGAACGGGCGTCGCCACGGTGGGCCGAGCGGGGGGCGACTATTCGTCCTCGCCGTAGTCGTGGTCGGGGTGGCCGGCTTCGCCCAGCCGCCAGTAGCCGCGGGTGACGAGAGCGTCGAGAGGTACTTGTCGCTCGTTGATGAAGTGCTTTCTGATGCGGCGCACGGCCACGGCCTCGCCAGCCACCCATACCCGGGTGCCCTTGTCGATCTTGGCGCCCCGGGCCGCACCGTAAAGTTCATCGCCCCACGCGTCCTGGTCTCGCCGCGGGTGCCAGATCACGGTCGTCTCGGCTCGGCTGTCGAGAGGGATTCTGGTCTAGCGCCCCCGCCACCTCTACGTGCACTTCAGCCGTAGCGGAGGCCGGGAGTGCGTCGAGCAGCGTGCCTATGGCAGGCAGAGCGCTCTCGTCGCCTGCGATCCACCACCGCCGATCGGCAGGGTCAAGGGAAAACCGTCCGCCCGGGCCAGCGATGCCGATTTGGTCGCCGACCCTGACGCGCTGCGCCCACGTCGCCGCCGGGCCAGAGCCGTGCAGGACGAACTGCACCTCCAGCGCACCGTCCCTCGGGTCGTAGCGTCGCGGCGTGTACGTGCGCACAACTGGGCGCTCCACGCCTTCGGGCCAGACCAAGCCGTCTGCGCCGAGATCGGGTAGGAACGGTGCGTCCTGGCCGACGGCGGGCAAGAAGATCTTGATGTGTGAAGTCGGCGCCGCAGTGTCGAACCCACTAAGGCCGTCCCCGGCGACGCGGACCGAAACGAGCCAAGGCGCAAGCTCGGACACCGACACCACCTCAACTCGCTTGGGCGGTGGGCGGCGGCGGCCGGGGTTGCGTCCTTGCCGCTCAGCCGGAGGCACACTAACTGACGTCGCCACCGCGCCTGGTTGTCCCGCCGCGTTTGCTAGATCGCTCATCGATTATCCCTTCTGGTTTGCGCGAGGGACCTTCCCTTCGCGCTAGGGGCGGTGCCCGCTTCTTACTCCTCCGCCAACAGCCGGTACAGGGCCTGCCGCGCCCCCCGGACGATGGTGGCCGCTTGCTCGACCTGACCGGTGGTCCCCGCCGTCGCCACCTGGCGAGCGGCGGCGTGCAACTGTTGGACCTCGGCCCGTAACTGCATGTGCTCCATGCCCGCTGAGGGGTCGGCGCCGAGCTGGCGAAGGCGGCTCTGGTCAGCTTGAGCCCGTCCCGCTTCGGTTAGCTGGAACACTTTGCGCCCGTCGACTGTCTGCGCTTCGACCAGGGTCTGGTCCTCGAACAGCTGCAGTAGTGGGTACACGGAGCCGGGACTGGGCCGCCAGCGGCCGAAGCTGCGCTGCTCCAGACGGTCCATGAGCTCGTAGCCGTGCGCTGGTCCTTCTAGCAACGCGGCCAACAGGAGGTCGCGAACCTCGCCCCTGCGGACCCGACCTCCCTCAAGGGCGCCGTGGTGGCCGTGGGGCCCGCCGTGACCATGTCTTTCTCCAGGTGGCCGCACTCTAGGACCTCTCCAGCGTTCGAAGCGTTACAATCATGATATATCGCTACACTATCACGAAGTCGGGACGGTGTCTAGAGGGACGGTGTCTAGAGGGACGGTGTCTGGAGGGACGGTGTCTAGAGGGACGGTGTCTAGAGGGACGGTGTCTAGAGGGACGGTGTCTAGAGGGACGGTGTCTAGAGGGACGGTGTCTAGAGGGGCGGTGTCTAGAGGGACGGTGTCTAGAGGGACGGTGTCTTGGCTCGACGCCTTGTGTGGGTGAGGACGGGCCACCTGGCGTCCGTCCATCTCGCCTGCCCCGGCCCCGCCGGGCCCGAACTGTGCGCGCCGGAGTACGGACAAGCGACGCGGGCGCGCACAAATCCCGAATTTCCGCCCAAACCAACATCGAAAACCAGGCTTGGCCCAGGCCAAGGGCGGCACACGAGGCCACGCCCGCCGCCAGAGCCCGCAAACGAGGAGCGAGCCCGGCCGCCCGGGCGAAGGCGGGTCAGCGAGCCCGGTAGGGCTCGATGTCCATCTTCGGGTACCTCGCCGCCACGCCGGCAACGGTGACCGCGTCCCAATAGGGGTCGCCGACCGGGGGGAAGCCGACGAGTTCGCGTTCGGCCGGCGTGGCCGTTTCGATGAAATGGTCCATCTCCGGTGTGCCGCCCTGGTGCTGGAAAGTCACCTGGCCGCACCACGTGAGGCCGGCCGCCTTGAACCCAGTGTGGTGACTGAAGCGGACGCCCTCGCTGGCCCGCATGGCCGAACCGCGATGGAACGTGTTCATCGAGTAGATGACCGTCGACCCGGCCGGGACGGTGAGGGGGAACTCATGTTGGTATAACTCAGGGAAATCCTCCCGGCTGCGATGCCTGGGCTCGAGCGACATCCCCCGGGTGAACTCTTGTGGCACCAGGTGAGTTGGGCCCAGGTCGACGGTGACGTCGGTGTAATAAGTGATGCTCGGCAAGTCCACTATGGCCGTGTCGGGCTTTGGGTATACAAGCGTATTATTGCCGTAATCACAGTGCAACTGCTGCTCGTAATCCCGAGTCCCGGCGTATTTTGCCATGAGTATCGAATGGGTGATCATTAACCTGTCGACGCCAATGACCCGGCGTGCAAATGCCACCAGCTCGGGGTGTGTCCCGACCGAGTTGAGAGCAGAGCCCACGAACGGGAAAGCAGCCTTTGGCCCAAGCGTGCCGCTGGCCGAGCCCATGAGGGCGTCGTAGCGATGGGGACGTTCGGCATAGTCCTCCCAGCTCGGGAAGTAGTCGTAGACATTGTCCACGACCTCCTTCAGCTTGTCGTCATCAAGGAGCCGCACGATCACGTAGCCGTGCTTCACCCAGTGCTCGTAGTCCGATTCGGAGATCAACCCGTTCGCCATCCCTCGACAACCCCTTCCGAAATCCCGCTAAATAGAGCCCAGCCGGCTCCAGAACACAGCGTGTCCGCGACCCCCTCGAGACTGCGATCGTAGCTCACGCGCCCGCTTCCCCCGGCTGGTTCGAGCGCACGCACTTCGTCCCCGCCTCGTCGGCCTGAAGGTAACCCGGTCGAGTCGAGAACTCCGAGCAAAAGGGAGCCGAGGCGTTGCGGGGGGGGGGGGCCATTTGCTCGTCGTTGCAGCGTGACGTCCAGGGAGGTGCGCGTCGGTATAGCATAACCATTTGATGTAACCCAACCGTCACTCAGAGTGACGAAAGCCAAGATCGGGGGAGACAGAGGATGGAACAAAACCAACCAACCGGGCCCGCTCCCAATCCTCAGCCGGTGACTCGGCGTGAGTTCCTGGCCGGTGGAGCAGTGGTTGCGGCCGGTGCCCTTGCGCTGCGGGGGGGCAATTTATCGCGCCTTGCGGGTGGGCCTCTGAGCTCGTTCACGCGGCGCAGCGCCGGAAAAACGGGGAACATTACATTTTGGGATATGGAATGGGGTGCCTCGGCGTACAGCACCGAAGGGGCAGCGCTGGCCGCTGAGTACAACAAGCTGTACCCGAAGAACCTGCCGGTGAGCTATCAGGCCGTTACGTGGACCGGTTACTACGAGAAGTTTGCCACTGCCATCGCGTCGCATACCAATCCTGACTGCAGCTCTGGAGCGGGTTACCAGGCGTTCCAGTTCAGCCAGTCCGGCGCTATCCAGCCCCTCGACGACCTCGTCGCTCAGATGACCAAGGACGGGATCGTGGCCGACTTTGAACCGGGGGCCCTGGAGGTCCTCAAGTACCAGGGTCATTATGTGGCCATCCCCTGGGAAATCGATATCCGGGTCCTTTATTATCGCAAGAGCATAATCGGGTCAGACGTACCCAAGACGTGGGACGACCTGTTGACGCTGGGCAAATCGCTGAAGAAGAAGGGCATTTACGTCCTCAACTCGGCCGGGAACGCCTCCTTCAACGGTTGGCAGTTCTTGCCGATCATGTTCATGCTGGGCAACGGGGGCGGCTTCTTCAACGCCAAAGGTGAGCCCGACGCCCTGAGCGATGCCAACATGGAGGCGGTGGAGTTCATACTCCAGCTTTCGAAAGACGGCTACCTCGACCCGGATTCCATCTCCTTCGACCAGACGGCTTTCCAATCGGCCTTTGGTTCGGGCAAGGCTCCGATTTCGGTCGGCACCCCGAAGTGGACCGTGAACTTCGCCTCGAACATCGCGGCCGACACCGTTGTGGCGTCACCCCTCAAATCCCCGAGCGGCAAGAGCGGGACGATCTTCTGGGTCAACAACCTGATGGCGTACAAGGGTTCGTACGACCTCCAGGGGATGTACGACTGGTACGTGGGTTACTCCAACTTGATGAAGGGGTACTGGCAGAAAGGCCTCGTCGGGGGGCTGCCGGTTAGAAAATCGTTTGGCCAGCTCCCCGAGGTGGCGAACAACCCCACTCTCAGTGTCCCCCTGAAGGAGTGGCTGCCAGTAGCGAAAACAACGGCGGCCCAGGGGAGTGCGCTGAGCCCCGGCCTCAACGCACTCGAGGGGAGCACCGCCCTCCCGCTGTTCACCCAGCAGTTGATCCAGGGATCTCAATCCGCCAAGTCGATCTTGTCGTCCCTGCAGAGCGGGGTCGAGCAGGCCATGAAGTAATCCCTACTGCCGAGGCGAAACCTCGACAGGTCGGGACTGACAAACGCAGCACCAGCGGCCCGAAGGCGCGTCGAGCCCGGTGGCCGCTGGAGCTGGGCCTGGACGCTCGAATGTCGCGTGACGTGGTCGGCCGTGGTTCCCCGTGTGTTGCTTTTCTTCTACGTCTGCAATTACTTTCGCATCGAAAGGATGGCCGGGCCAGTGGTGGCTTGACCCGTCCTTCAGCCGAGCGACCCGCTCTATGGTGACTAGGTAGACCACCCCGCTTTGACGCAAGGAGACCAACATGCTGAATGGCCCGGGCCTGGTATTCGTCGGAGAGCGCGACTGCCAGGTCGAAGAGGTACATGTCGATGAGACGGCCCTGGCGCCCGGCGAAGTGGTGGTTGAGCTCGAGGTGTCCATCATCAGCGCGGGGACCGAGGTGGCCAACTTTACCGGGCTCGACCCTCGTGTCCGGGTGCCGGGGAGCTGGAACGCGTACCCTCACCGGCCAGGGTACGGAGCCGTTGGGGACATCGTCGCCGTTGGACCACCGTCGTCCGGGCCCGACCGTGGCCTGGCCGTGGGGGACCGTGTGTTTGCCATCTGCCGGCACGCCCGCTACGCCGTCGCAGACACGGCGCGGCGACCGATAGTCAAAATATCGCCGAGCGACAATGCCCGTTCCATCGTGCTCGGCCGGATGGCGTCGGTTTCGATCACCGCCCTTCGTAAGTCCGCTCACGTTGAGCTCGGTGCCAGCGCTGTGGTCGTCGGGCTCGGGCTCGTCGGTAATTTCGCCGCTCAACTGCTGCAGTTGTCCGGAATGAAGGTGCTCGGGCTGGACCTGCGCAGGCCCGGGTGGATATGGCCAAAGGGACCGGGCTCGATGCCGTCCTTACAACAGAAGGCGACGAGCGCAAGGCGGTCGAGAGCGCGTACGGGATGGGCGCCGACCTCGTCGTCGAAGCGTCCGGTGTCCCCGACGCCGTACCGACAGCCGTCAGTCTGGCCCGCGACGGGGGAGAGGTGGTTTTACTCGGCTCACCGCGGGGCGTTTACAGTGATGACGCGACGAAGCTGCTGTACCAGATCCACTCCCGGGGCATCCACCTGATCGGGGCGCTCGAGTGGCTGCTCCCCCTCGACTCCGGACCGTGGCAGGCGCGCTGGTCGCTCCAGGACGACTACGGCACCCTCTTCGACCTGCTACGCCGGGGACAGGTGAAGACGACCGGTTTGGTCACCGACGTCGTCCCCCCTCTCGGGCACAGGAGGCCTATACACGGCTGGCTGACCGCGAACCTGGGATGGGTGCCGTGCTGTTCGACTGGCGAGCGGGATAAGGCGTCGGTCGCCCGGAGGTTTGTGCCAGGAGCAGCGTCGAGCCAGACTCGCGCAGTGGCCTCTCCCGACTACGCGGCAGCCCTGGACAGGACGGCTACAGCCGCTCCGTACGAGCTGTACGGGCTGATCCGGGCGACGGCCCAGCCGCTCGGGGCGCGTGACGTCAGCATCTACCTGGCCGACTTCCAGGGCGTGGTGTTGCAGCCGATCCTCCTGAGTTCTGACCTGAGCGAACCGATCCTCGGCGAAGAGGACGTTGTGTCTTCCATGGCGGGGCGGGCGTTCCGGACTGGCGAGACGGTCACCGCCGAGCGGGATGGGGATGTACGGGTCTGGGTGCCTCTTGTCGAACGAGGCGAGCGCACCGGGGTCGTGGCCTTCACTCTGGCAGCGGTCGATGACGACGTCTTGCGCGATTGTGAGCGCCTCGGTGTCTTCGCTGGGCTCTTGGTGCGCAGTTTTGCCCGGGCCACTGACCTGATGCACCTGCGTCGCCGGCGCCGTACGATGACGCTGGCGGCCGGCATGCAGTGGGACCTCTTGCCTCCGCTTACTGTTCGGTGCGCTCAGGCGTTGGCCTGCGGACGGCTCGAGCCGGCGTACGAGACGGCCGGCGACGCGTTCGACTACGCCATAAACGACCGCCACATCGACGCCGCCATCTTCGACGGGATGGGGCATTGGGTCGGGGCCACCATGTTGAGCACCCTGGCCGTAGGCGCCTACCGACACGCCCGTCGTGGCGGGGAGTCACCTGGTGAGGCGTACACGGCCATCGATGAAGCAGTGGCCAGCCAGTACGAGGGCGAAGCCTTTGTGACGGGCATCCTCGCTCGTCTGCCGCTAGACAGCGGGCTGCTGGAATGGACCAATGCCGGGCACCCGGCGCCCTTGCTGTTGCGGCGGCACCGCGTCGTTCGCGAGCTTCATTGTGAGCCGTCGCTGCCTTTCGGCCTGAACGGCCGGTGCCTTGAGGTCGCCACCGAGCAACTGGAACCCGGTGACAGCGTGTTGTTCTTCACCGACGGGATGATCGAGGGGCGCTCGCCCACGGGAGAACCGTTCGGCGTCGAACGGCTGACAAATATCCTGGAGAAGCAGTCGGCCTCCGGACAACCGCCGGAGGAGATCCTGCGCCGTTTGGTCACCGAGATCCTCGAGTTCAACGGGCCGAGCTTCGAGATGACGCAACTGTGATGTTGCTTTGGTGGTATGGGCCGACCCGTGCGGTAGAACCGCGCCTTAGTTGAATTTTCAGCGCCGCCGGACATTGAGGGCATAAGGGCCGTCGACCGAGTACTGGGTAAACCCCGGGATGGTGAAATTGTTGGCCAGCGCGGCGTTCTCGTCTTCCAGGTAGAGCGGCACGTACGGGACGTCGACCGACAACTGGCGCAGGAGCTTCGAGTAGATGGCAAAGCGGGCCGGGGCAACGGACGTAGCGATCCCGGCCTTTAGCAGGGCGTCCACTTCCGGCGGCGCGTAATTGGCTGTGTTTTCTCCACCGGGTTGCACATTCCAGCTGCCGAGGTCGTAGCCCACGAAGTTACTTGGGTCGGGGTCGACACAGCCCCCCGTGGCGAAATTGGTCATGCGCTTGGCAGAAGGCCCGAACTCGATGGCCGCCCACGTGCTCAAGGGCACAACCTTGATCTGGGCCCGGATACCGATGGCCTGAAGCTCGGCCGAGATGGCTTGGACGATGGTGAGGCTGTCGCCGTAGTCGTACTCCAGGATTGGGGCTGAGAAGCCATGAGGGTAGGCGGATTCCGCCATCTCCGCCTTGGCCTTGGCCAGATTGTACGGGTACAGGTTGATGGAACTCAGAAAAGCGTTGACTTGGGCCGGTGCGGCCAGCGATTGCAGCGCCTGAGAGGGGATCAACGTGTAATACGGGCTGGCGTAACCGCCGTTGGCGGCGATGATGTCAGTCCGGTTGAGGGCATAGGCAACGGCTCGCCGGACATGGACGTCGTCCCAGCCCGGGCTGCGGGTGTCGATATCGAACACGGCGTTGTCGCAGCTCGGAGCGGAAAGGATGGTCGCGCCCGAAGTGGCTTTGAAGCTCTTCGGCCCGAGTATGTAGGTATCAAGGTCCACCTCGCCGGCCCGGAAGGCCAACGCCTCGCTCGTCGGGCTAGAGAAGATCTTGACCGAGATGTGTTGGATCGGGACGGTCCCGCCCCACCAGTGGGGGTTGGCCGACAGTTCTGCGCCTGATGTCGGGTCCAGGCTGTCGACCTCCCACGGCCCGCTGCCCATGACGAGCACTCCTGGCTTCCCAAAGGTCCCCGGGTGGTCCTCGGCAAACTTTCTCTCGAAGATGTCGGCGTAGGCCGGGGAGTACCGCCAACTGGCGTCGGGGTGCGCCAGCGTGACCACGACTGTGTACGGTCCGGTGGCCTCCACGCTCTTGACGCTGGAAAAGAGGTAGTCGTCGTTGGAGCCCGGGCGTCGTTCGTAGTTGAGGGAGTAGACCACATCGGAAGCGGTGAGCGGGTCGCCGTCCCAGAAGGTAACCCCGTGCCGGATGGTGTAAACGTACTTCGTCGGGCTTGGGTTGCTGACGGACGTAGCCAGGTCAGGTTCGAGCTTCCCTTGCGGGTCGAACCTGAACAAGGTCTCCAGGCTGAGCTCGTCGACGTCGCTGCTGTAACTGTTTGACGTCGGGTCGAGGTTCGACATAGTGAACGTCGTCCCCACGACGAAGTTCGGGATGGTCGCTCCAGGGGGGGCGGCGCTGGCCACGGCTCCGGGTGCGCCGGTCGCGACGGTGCAAAGAGTGGCGGTGACAGCTAAGGCCCTGAAAGAGCGCCGCCTCAAAGTGCTCCCCAAAGATATTCGCTCGCGATACCGGCCCCCTCAGACATCGCGGCCAGTTTGGCCCAGGTGATGCGGGGGTCAACGGTCAGAAAATCGGCCAGGGTGGCGAAGCCACAATCGCTCCCCGCGATCACGTTCGTCTTACCCACGACGTCGGCATACCGGACGAGGCGTTGGGCCACCAGTTCGGGGTGCTCGATAAAGTTAGTGGTCGAATCGAGGACGCCCGGGATGACGACCTTTCCTTCCGGCAGTTTTACGTCCTCGAAGACTTTCCATTCGTGTTCGTGCCGCGGGTTGGCCCCTTCGAAGGAGACGGCTGCCGGCCTGGCCTCGAGGACGAGGTCGATCATGTGGGCCAATGGCACGTCGGTGTGGTGAGGCCCTCCCCGTTACCCCAGCACATATGGAGCCGCATCCTGTCCGGAGGGATATCCCGGGTCGCATGGTCGACGGCTTCGAGGCGCATCGCGACTCGCTTGCGGAAATCGTCCAGGGACAAGTCCTCGTTGCCGGCAGCGCCAGGCAAGTCGGGGCAGTCCAGCTGTAGGACGATCCCGGCTTGGTAGATGGTGTCGTATTCTTCCTTCATGGCGTCGGCCAGGGCGAAAATGTACTCCTCGGTAGTGGCGTAATAGCGGTTCGGCATGTAACCCGCAATGATCCCGGGGGAGGCCGCGGTCATGAACACCTCGGCGTCACCGGCACTGGCCTTCAGGTTCGCGATATCGGCCGCGACCTTCGACCGGTCCGAGTACGACACGGGCCCGTTGCAGCTGGGTGTGGCAAACCCGCCCTTCCGTTTGAACTCGGCCCGTTGCTTTTCGTAGAACTCCGGGAAGTCCTCCACCGCACGGCCCCGCCACTCCACGGGGATCGGCTCGCCCTCGAAGCCGGTTAGCCGCTCCGTTACATAGGTGGCGTAACTCGGCTTACTAACCTCACCATCGTTGACGATGTCGACCCCGGCTTCCCGCTGGCGCCGGACGGTCTCTTCGACCGCGGCTTTCACTGCCTCGGGGTCGTGACGGTCTTCCAGGCTTGACGGACGGGGCAAACTCCCCGTGTGGGTCGTGAGTATTCGGTCCGTGCTCGTCTTCATCGACGGACTCCTCTCTCGTTTGGGTCCCTATTGCTGTAAAACGGTTACTAGGCAACTGGTTTGATGTTCAATGGGTACGTCCCATTGAGTACGTATTGATTGAGGCCGGAGAATGTGTACTTGGGCGAGATGGCCACGGTATCGTCTTGGCCAAACAGCGGTATTATCGGCACGTCGACTGAGAGCTGCCGCAAGATCTGAGAGTAGGCCGAGAAACGAGAGAGCGAGTTGGTTGTCTCGATCCCAGCCAGAAGCAACTTATTGATATTCGGCGGGTCGTAATCGCTGACGTTCCATTCACCTTGTTTCAAGTTCCAACTGCCCAACATCTCGCCCACGAACGCGCTGGCGTCGGGGCTACTGGCACCCCAGACGGAAAAGCACGTGCGCCGGTCGGCGGCGGGCCCGTTTGGACCGCCCCGAAGGCCGGGATCGAAGGAGCCACCTTTATCTGGGCGTTGATGCCAATTTTTTGTAGTTCAGCCGCGATGACCTGGACCACGTCCAACGTTGCGCCCCAGTTGTACTCCCAGAGGGTCGTGTTGAACCCATGAGGATAGGCAGACTGAGCCATCTCCGCCTTGGCTTTAGCCAGGTTGTACGGGTACAGGTTGAGCGAGTTGAGCAGCGACGTGACTTGCGCCTGGGACCCGATGGTGCGTAGCTCAAATGGGGTCACGGTGGTATAGAGCGGCGTGGCGAACCCGCCGTTCGCGATCATGAGGTCGGTCCGGTTGAGGGCGTAGGCTGCGGCCCGCCGGACGTGGACGTCGTCCCAGCCCGGCGCTTGGGTGTTGATCGTGAAGAAATTGGCCGTCGTATCGCTCGGGGTGTTGATGAGGGTTGCGCCGGAGGTAGACCCGAATGCTTTTGGTGCGACGATACTCGGGTCGAAGTCCACCTCGCCCGCCCGGAACGCGAGCGCTTCGCTAGTCGGGCTGGTAAAGAACTTCATCGAGATGTGCTGGACGGGTACGGGGCCGGCCCACCAGTCGGGGTTGGCCGTCAGCTCGGCCCCGGTGGTCGAGTCAAGGCTAGTTACTTCCCACGGCCCACTGCCCATTAGCAGTACCCCCGGTTGGCCAAAGTCGGTCTTGTGCTCTTCGGCGAACTTCATTTCGAAGACCCCGAGGTAGGGTGGGCCGTACTGCCAGCTGGCATCCGCGTGGGTGAGCTTGACGACCACCGTGTAAGGCCCATCGGCCGTAATGCTTTTCACACTGGCGAAGTAGTAGCTCTCGGCGGATCCCGGGGCGCGCTGATAGTCGAGCGAGTACACCACGTCCGCGGAAGTGAGGTCGTTGCCGTCCCAGAACTTCACGCCATGGCGGAGGTGATAGACGTAGGTTTCTGCGTTCGGCTCAGTGATGGATGTCGCGAGGTCCGGTTCCAGCTGTCCTTCCGGGCCAAATTTCGTGAGCGTATCCAGGGCCAGCTGAGTGATGTTCCGCGCGTACCCGTTTTTGGCCATGTCCAGGGTGGGTACAGGGAAAGTAGACCCGATGGTCAGTGAGGATATGGTTGTGGCGGCACTGCGAGCAGGAGCACCGTAGGCAGAACTTCCTGCGCTGGCGGCAATTACGGTGCTAGCAGCAATGACCGCGGCTGGCATACGCAGCTTCATTTTCCCGTCCTTTCGCGGCGTCGGTTATTCCGTCGGTAGCTGAGAGGGCCCTGGACAAACGCTCAGTAACGAGCGCTGTGCCTCGTGGCTCGACTACTCGTCACGGTGCACATTAGCATGCAAGATCGTGCGCCAACAAGAAGAAACACGAAGCTTGGGAGAATGTTTACCGTCCATTTGCCTGGCGCTAAGCGGGCCATATCCCCTCTGTCCTTGTCTTCTACAGCCGGAGCGGTGCTTCTTGTGGCGTGAGCCAGGCGGGCCGGAGCGCGGCACCGACTCCATGAGCTTGATTGTGTAGGGATCCTGGGGGTCGTCCAGCACTTGTTCAGTGGGACCGGACTCGACCACCAGCCCTCGGCACATTACATAGACGTACTCGGATATCTGCCGCACGATGGAAAGGTCGTGGGTTATGAAGAGGTAACCGATACCGCGCTCGGTTCGCAGCGAGGCGAACAGATTGAGGATCTGCGCTTGCACAGAGACGTCGAGAGCGGAGACGGGCTCGTCGCATATAAGGATCCGCGGATTGGCGGCTAAGGCGCGGGCGATCGCCACCCGCTGACGCTCGCCGCCAGAGAGCGCGACGGGTTTGCGTTTCGCGTAGGCAGGGGGAAGTCCGACGGAACTCAAAAGATCGGCGACCTGCCCGGCGAGGTTTTTGGCCTCGGGATCATGCGTGCGGACCGCCTCGCGCAGTGTCCACTCGATGCTGCGCATCGGGTTGAGGCTGGAATAGGGGTCTTGGAATACGATCTGCACGGTGCCGCGAAGCCTCCGCTTGTCTTTCTGAGTGAGGTTCACCCAGTTACTGGCGGAAATCCCATCAATCGTGACGTCGCCAGTGGAGAGGTGCTCGAGCCCGACCAGCACCCGCGCCAGGGTGGTCTTGCCGGAACCAGATTCACCCACTATGCCAACGCTCTCGGTCGCGCCTACGTCGATAGAGACGCCCCCGAGGGCGGCCACCCGGCGGTTCCCATCCTGGAAGATCTTGTGGGCGTCTCGGACCTGGATGAGAGCATCGGCGCGGCGGCCGGTCACAGGAGGCTGGGCGACCCGGCGAGCGCGTTCGCGTGCGCCCCCCATCTCGACGCGGATATCGTCCATTCGCACGCAGGCGGATAGACGGCCGGGGGCCACCTCCGCCAGCGCCGGCGCACCCTGGCGGCAAACGGCGGCCGCCCATTGACAACGCGGCTCGAAAGAACACGAGCCAGCCACATCGTCGGGGGCGGGGACCGAACCGGGTATTGCCACCAGTTCATCTACCCGGTGGTCATCAGGTGGCTCGGACATGAGCAGCCCGTGGCTGTAGGGGTGCAGGGGCTCTGCCTCCAGTTCGACGGACGGGCTGACCTCGACAAGCGAGCCGGCGTACAGGACGTAAATGCGCTCGCACATGGCAAAAGCGACCCGCAGGTCGTGCGTGATGAGGATGAGCCCCATCCCCCTGGCCTGCTGGATCCGTTTGATCAAAGCCAGGATCTCTTTCTGGGTGGCCACGTCCAGGGCGGTTGATGGTTCGTCGGCGATGAGCACGCGCGGGTCGCGGCAGAGGGCGGCCGCAATGGCGACGCGTTGGCGCATCCCGCCCGAGAGCTGGAAAGGGTACCGGTCGACAACCGCCGCGTCGGAAATACCGACTTCTGCCAGCCGACGGACCGCCTCGGCGCGGTGGTCGCTGTGCCGGAAGCGGCGATGTTCGACCAGCGACTCCGACAGGATGGTCCCGCAGCGCATTACCGGGTTGAGCATGGTAAAGGGATCCTGGAGGATCAGGCCGATCTCACGGCCACGGACGGCTCGCCACTCGCGCTCTTGCAGCGCGAGCAGGTTCTTCCCACCGTAGATGACCTCGCCCTGAGCGACTACGGTCGGTGGCAGCAGGCCCGTTATGGCCTTCGCGGTCATGGATTTGCCGCTGCCCGACTCGCCTACGATGCCGATGGTCTCCCCCGGTCCGAGAGTCAGGCCTACCGACGAAACGATCGTGTCCGTGCGACCAGGACGCCTGCGTTCTACCCGAAGGCCCTTTACGTCGAGTACTGGCTCAACTGTCACCGCAGGCGTCCCGGCATGTACCGCCACCGTCATCGCGTCGCGCCTCGGCTCGCCAATTGTTCGTAGGACCAGTCACCGATCAAGTTCATCGCCGTAGCGATGAGGACGATCATGGCCGCGGGGGCCAGGACCGCCACAGGGTTGACAAACAAGTCCTGGATCCCCTCTGAGACCATGAGGCCCCAGTCGGGGGTGCCCGGGGAAGCCCCCAACCCGAGGAACGAAAGGGCGGCCAAGAAACCGACCGAACTGGCGAAGACCAGAAACGCGTTGGCAATGGCGATAGGGGAGACGTTGGGCCAGATGTGGAAGAACATTATGCGCCAGTCCGACACGCCCAGCGTCTTGGCCGACTCGACGTAGGGCCGTGGCACCTGCTCGAGCGTCGCCCCGCGTATCACCCTCGTGTCGAAAGGGATCGTCAACACGATGAGCAGGACTACTGATAACCAGTACCCCCCTCCGACCGCTCCGGCCACGACAATTATGACGAGGAGACCAGGGACCGACCACATGAGGTCGACCCAGCGCATTATCACCGAGTCGACGCGACCTCCCCTGTAGCCGGCCAAAAGCCCCAGTGCGTTGCCGGCCAGCATGGAGATATAGGCGATCAAGACGGGGCCCACACAGGCCGTCCGAGCGCCGGCGATCAGCCGCGAAAACACATCCCGGCCAAGGGAGTCCGTGCCCAACCAATGGGCACCGCTGGGAGGGGCCAAGACATCAGTCAGGTTTTGGGTGTTCGGCCCGTACGAGGCGATCGCGGCACCAAAGATCGCCATAATGGCGACAACCCCCACGATGAAGAAGCACCCGAGGATCAGCCATGGCACTTGCAAGCGCTGGCGCCGGGGCAGCGAACGCGCTTCGACCGGGGCAATTACGACCTGGCTCATGCTGCTCGTTTCCCGAGCCTGATGCGGGGGTCGACGGCGACGTAGACGAGGTCGGCGAGCAAGTTGGCCAGGACGATCACGACGGCCACCACCATGGCTACGCCCTGCACCATCGGTAGGTCCTTCGACGTCGCCGACTGGACCAACAGTTGGCCAATGCCGGGCAGCGAAAAGGTGTCTTCGACCAATACTGCCCCCACTATAAGGCCGGATAGCACGAGCCCGCTCATGGTCACAATTGGGATCAGGGCGTTCCGGAACGTGTACATAAACAGCACACGGGTCGACGACAACCCCCGGGCTCGAGCGAACGTCACATAGTCCTGGTCGAGCACACCGATCATCGCCGCCCGGGTGTGCTTCACCATGAACGCCACACTCGTGAGCGCGAGGGCGATGGCAGGGAGGGTCAAATGCCAGATCTCGTTCAAAACTCCGGTACCTGGCCCGAAGACGGGGAACAAATGAAGGATGACGGCGAAGACAAAGATCAAGAAAACGCTGCTGACGAACGCAGGTGTGCTGAGGGCGACGATGGAGCCCGCTACGATGCTCCGGTCCACTGCCCCCCGTCGGCGCAGTGCAGCCCAGATGCCACCGCCGACGCCCAGCAGCATGGTCAGGATGTAAGCGTAAATACCGAGGTACAGGGAACTCGGCAGTCGCGCTTCGATCTCGTCGATCACCGGCAAGGTAGTCTGGATGGAGTTACCGAACTTCAACTGGGCGGCCTGGCTGGCCCAGATCCAGTACTGGGTAAAGAACGGTTCGTTGAGGTGGTACTCCTTTGTGAGGTAGGCGACCTCGGCTGGCGTACGTGGGTTGGTGCCGAGCAACGTGTCGACGATGTTGCCTGGTGATATGTAAAGCAGAGAGAAGATGGCGAAGGAAATGACGACCAACAGCAGCGCGAGTACGATCAGCCTGCGGCCGATGAAAAGGGCCAGTCGCGCCCTCTCATGCCAGTCCCGTTTGCGTCGGCCTCACAAGCGGAGGACGGTCGACCATGTCCAGGCGCTCAACGCCTAACTCGAGACGCTCCTCACACCTCGAGGACATAGGATTCCACGAACTCCGGGTTGACGTGCTCAGGGCCATCTCCAGCCCGCGGGTTCGATGACACCTCTGTCTGCCCGATGGCCACATGATGGCTTTCGTGGGCGTGCCCACACAGCCAAAACCTGGGGCCGTACTCGGTGATCATGGCGTCCAGATCCGTCCCGACCATCTGGTACCACTTCTCACTACTGTTCTCGTCCCCGCTCTCGTCGCTGGTCCCGGACGAGGAGCTCTCGGCCCCCGTTTCCCCCGATGGGCCCAACCATGGTTGCAGCGTCGGCCAGAAATGGGTACACACAATGGTTTTCTCACGTTCCGCCTGAGACAGTGGCCTCAACTCCTGCTCGATGAACGAACGGGCACGGTCATGGAACTCGTTGGTGTCCCTTAGTGTGAGGTAACGACCGTCTAGACGTATGTTATCCACCCCTTGCAGCCCGTAGCCGGCAAGCATCGTGGTGTAGGCGTCGATCTTGTCCTCGGCGACATGCGACCACAAGGTGGAACCGATGATCCTTATCCCCGTGGGCAGGGTGACCGCCTCGTCGTCGAGGAAGACAGCGTTCGGTACCCGCTCGACCGCCGCCCTGTACTCCTGGCGTGACTGGTCAAGCTCTTGGTCGACGTACTCGCCGTTACCGGGGACCATCACGATCAGGGTGGTCTCGTTCTGGCTGGCCCGGATCTCCTCCAGCATGGTGCCCAGCTGCTCTGGAGAATAATGGATGTCCCCGCCAAGGAGTATGGCACCCACATCAAGGTCGTTCGGGGGGATCCAGTAGGGGGGCGATTGCTTGGAATTGTAGAAAATGTCGGCGTAGAAAGCGATCCGTTGGGTTTCCGCGGTCATCTTTCCTCCATGAAGATGTCGATCTCCCGGCTGACTAACTTGCATAATAGAGAGGCGGTATGAACGTAATGTGTCGCTTCCCCGAACGTAATATGATCGGAGTGTGAACGTTGAGCGGGCGGCTCGGCCTGCGTGCATCAACCGAGATCTGAACCGCCCGATCGAAGGCCGAAGAACACCGGTCATCATCGTAACGTGCAGCATGGTGAACGATCAAGGATAAACACGATGTTTGCGGAACGTTCACCCTTGGTTCACTTGCCCGCTGAGGCGGCCGCCTCGAGGTGAGGCGAAGCTCCTGACGGAACCGCACGGACGAGGTCGGCTCGCCGCACATGTTGCCAGGCGACTGAGTTACCAGGCCCGGTGAGTTACCAGGCCGCACCGGCGGGTTACCAGGCCGGCGGGTTACCAGGCCGGTGGCTCGAGCCTCGACATGGCGGCGGCAACGCCCGCTCGCTGGCGAAGAGAGCGAGGAAAGGCCACAAACGGGACGGCGCCGTGGTAGCCGTTTAGTTCGACGACCGTTTCTGCCAACCCCATGCGTTTCAACCCGGCGACCGCGGCGCGTTGGTCGATTATTGAAGCGAACCGTCGGTGGGGATAGACGGACCTATAGTCCGCTCGGAACTCATAGCCGGCCACGGTGAGGCTTTGAGCTATGGGCCGGACATCCCGCCAGCGCAAGAGAAATCCGGCGATTACCGGCGGGCGGGCGGCCGCGCCCACCAGCGTGATGAACGTTCGAGAACCGATGTAGCCGACCCTGTTGCAGGCGGAAATCAAAGTCGACCTGCTCAACCACCCGGAGGCGTGCGGCCCGGCCGCTCCCGTTCGAGGTCCGAGGTAGTACCGCCGACAAGCAGGCCCGCGTCGACCCCGTACTTGATGGCCGCTGCCGAGGCGTCGACGCCGAAGATAGGGACGGCGTCGGGGCGCCGGACGGCGCTGAAGAACCCGGCGTCCTGCGCCGCCCACTGCTCTGGCGCCGTTTGTCGTCTGTCTCCGCAATAGTGGGCGTACAGGCCCGAAAGCGTGACCGCGTGGTTAATTAGGGCGGCATTGATGCCGTAGGACGAACACATGTCGACGATCACATTGTCCTGGTCGGAAAGTGCACTTAGCACGGCCCGCAGCAGCGCCGCGCTATAGGCGGGGACGCGGTAGTCGAGGTAGATAAACGTTCGAAAAAGGCGGTCAACGCCGGTCTGGCCGAAATCCCTCCGAGCGTGGCCTGGTTAGCCTTCAACCCTGCCGAGCCACTCTGGTGGACGTCCATGGGGCCGATCAGTCCATTTGCGAGAGACGGTGGGGACGCAGTCGGCGCCGCTGTAGGGAAAAGTGAGCACCACGTGCCATTAATACGTTATTGTACTATGCACCATCGTGCATGATCAAGGAGAACCACGATGCTTGCTGCGGAACGCCGAGACCTGCTTCTGGCCCGGTTGCGAAGGGATGGGAAGCTGGTGGCGCGCGATCTGGCCCGAGAGCTTGGCCTGTCGGAGGACAGCGTGCGCAGGGACCTCCGTGAACTTGCCACGGCCGGGTTGTGCCAGCGGGTTTACGGCGGCGCCTTGCCAGTTTCGCCTGCCACCGGCGAATTGTTGGAACGGTTTGCGATCGCGCCGGAAAGCAAGCGCCGTGTAGCGGCCCGCGCCGCCCGGCTCATTACCTCGGGCACCACGGTTATCCTCGACAGTGGCACCACCGCCCTGGCGGTGGTGGCCACATTGGACGCCAACCTGAGCGCCACCATAATTACCCACAGCCCGACGATCGGCTCGGCTCTGGTGAACCACCCATCTGTAGATGTTTTCATGCTGGGGGGCAGGTTGTTCAAGCACTCCGCCGCGGCCTGTGGCGCCGCGGCCGCCGAGGCGGCCAGCGCGGTTTCCGCGGACATTTATCTGCTGGGCGTCGCCGGGATACACCCGAAGCGGGGCCTCACCACTGGTGACGCCGACGAGGCCGCCATGAAGCGCATCCTGGTTAGCCGGGCGGCCGACACCTATGTGCTGGCCAGCGCCGAAAAGTTGGGGACGGTGTCTTCCTACAGCGTGATAGGCCTCTCTGAGGTGGCCGGGATCATCAGCGACGCCGGCTCCGACCACCCGACCATCAGACAGCTTCGCAAACGCGGGGTGCACGTCATCCACGCCCCGTCATGACTCAGAAATGGACGCCCCTCCCTGACCCATCTCCAGCGGTTGGCCGCGTGACTGTGGTCAATGCTGAGGCGTTGCTCTTCGACCTGGACGGAGTGCTCGTGGACAGCGCCGCCGCCATAGACCGGCACTGGCGGGAGTTTGCCAACTGGTACGAGCTGGACGCCGATCGATTGCTCGGCCGCACTCATGGGCGGCGGGCCGCCGACACGATAATGGACCTCGCGGGGCAACTCCCGGTCGACCCCAGTGAGGCCATCGCCCGCTACGAGACGATGGAAGTGGGCGACCAGGTGGGCGTCGGGCCGTTGCCCGGGGCGCCGGAGGTGCTCGCCCTGCTTTCTGTTTGCAATTGGGCCGTTGTGACCAGTGGCAGCATGGCTGTCGCCCAGGCCCGGTTGAAGACCGCAGGGCTCCCCGAACCGCCCGTACTTATCTGTGCCCAGGATGTGGTTAGGGGTAAGCCCGACCCCGCCCCGTATGCGCAAGGGGCGCTGCAGTTGGGGCTCCGACCCGAGCGGACGTTAGCCGTCGAGGATTCTCCGGCCGGAGTTGAGTCAGCGCGCGCGGCTGGCTGCGCAACGATGGCGCTCACGACGACACACAACCTGGGCGACCTGACGTCGGCCAATTATGCGTGCTCGAATTTACGAGGCGTGGAGGTTCTGCGGGCCGACGAGGAGCTCATCCAACTCCGCGTCTCGGACCTCCTGCACGTCTGAAGCAGTGGCCCGTGCTCTAGCCCACCGTCGGCCAGTCGGAGGCGAGGTCAGGGTTTGGTCCTTCAGGTCGGTCTAGTATTGCTGTCCGCCAACGTGCACGACCAAGGAGCAACAAGATGCTTGCTATGGAACGGCGAGACATGCTCTTAGCCCGGTTGCGTCGTGATGGGAAGTTGGTGGCGCGGGAACTGGCGCAGGAACTGGGCTTGTCGGAGGACAGCCTTCGACGGGACTTGAGGGAACTGGCGGCGGCCGGGCTCTGTCAAAGGGTCTACGGCGGAGCCCTCCCCCTCTCGCCGGCCACCGGGCCTTTCGACACCCGCCTGGCGCTGGCGTCGGAGAGCAAGCGGCGCGTAGCAATATGCGCCGCCAAGCTGATTACGCCGGAGAGCACGACGATCCTCGGCGGTGGCACGACGGCCCTGGCGGTGACGGCGGCACTGGCGCCAAACCTCCGCGCCACGATCGTTACCCCGAGCCCGGCCACGGCTGCCGCGCTGGTGAACCACGCCTCGGTGGACGTTTTCATGCTGGGCGGCCGTCTGCTGAAGCAAGCCGCCAGTGTTTGCGGCGCCGCCGCGGTGGAGGCGGCCAACCAGATCTCGGCTGACCTCTACCTCCTGGGCGTGGCGGGGGTGCACCCGAAGCAAGGGATTACTACGGGTGACCTCGACGAAGCGGCCATGGAACGGGTGCTGATAGGGCGCGCCGCGGACACTTATGTCTTGGCTAGTAGCGACAAAGTCGGGACCGTAGCCCGCTGCACCGTGGCCAATTTGTCTCAGGTAACCGGCATCATCACCGACGCCGGGCCCGACGACCCAATTGTGCGGCAGTTCCGAAAGCAGGGTGCACAAATCATCCATGCTGCGTAAGGTCTGCGCCTTCGTCGCCTGCAGGCTCGAGACCGACAGCGCCGCCCGCCGCCTCCCCTGGGGCCATGATCTGAACGTTCGCTTTCGACAACCACTGGCTGTCACTGTCAGGCACCGACCGGTCTGTGATGACGACACTCACCTCCTCGAGCTCGACCACGCTGACCAGTGAGACCCGCCCGATCTTGGTGTGGTCTGCCAGGACGTAGACCTCGGTCGCTTGCCCAACGATGGTGGCGTCGGCCGCGCCGCGAAGGACGTTGGAGTCAAAGGTGCCTTCGGGGGTCACCCCAGCCGCGCCGATAAAGGCCTTGCGCGCCCGGAAGCGCCGGAGCCCCGCCTCCGCTAGCGGTCCCGTCAAGTCGTCGCCCTTGGGACTGGCCAGGCCTCCGGGTACGAAGACCTCGATGCCCGGGTTGGCCATGAGCTGTACCAAGGCGGCCACGGAGTAAGTGATCACAGTCAGGGTGGGGCGGGCACTCAGCTCCCGGGCCAATGCGAGACAAGTGGTGCCTCCACCGATGAAGATCGTGTCCCCGTCCTCCACCATGCTGGCAGCCAACCTGGCGATCGAGCGTTTCGCTTCGGGCTCGAGCGTGAGCCGTTGCGCGTGCGGGCGGTCCCGGAAGTACCGGTCGGCGAGCACGATCCCGCCCCGGGTCCGGCGGGCGTGCCCAGCGCGCACGAGGGCGGCGAAGTCCCGCCGCACAGTCATCTCCGACACCTGGAACTCGGCCTGGGCTTGCTTGGAGGACAACACGTCGTGCTCGTCGAGGAGCCTGCGCATGCGGGCGATGCGTGCCGCTGGTATCTCGTCGGGCAAGTTTGAGCTCCTCGGTCGCCGGCGTTCAGTCGTTCAAGGGACAAAGGGGGGCAAGAACGTTGTCACGCTAAGCGAACCTGTTGAACCTCAGATGAACGCATGTCGATCGCATTGTGATCGAAACGTGAACTTTGAGGTCGATGACGCCTCAACTGTACTCGTCGACCTCCTGTCCTTGACAGGTCCCATAAGAAAGTGATATCACTTTGATAGGTGCCGGCCCGGCCGGCGGCCTGCAGCGTCACGGGAGGTAGTTCTATGGATGCACAAGCGGAAACGACGCCTACGGAAAAGGTCGTCCCCTTACGGACCATGATCGTGACGACGACCGAAAACATCCCCGACACCAGGGTGGTGAGCACCTTGGGCCATGTCTTTGGGCTCACTGTCCGGTCCCGGAGCATTGGCGGCAACATCGCGGCCTTCCTCAAGAGCCTCGTGGGCGGGGAGATCCGCTCCTACGTGAAGCTCAACGAGGATTCTCGCCGACAGGCTATCGACCGCATGGTCCAAAATGCGGCCGCTATGGGCGCCAACGCCGTCACCATGATGCGTTTCGACTCGAGCGAGATGGGTTTGGGGGCGACCGAAATCGTGGCCTACGGCACGGCCCGGGTGTTGGAACCGGTTTCGCCGCCCTCGTCGTCATGAGCGGGCCAGGCTGAGGGAGGCTCGGCTGTGAGCGTCACTGGATGGGTCATTGTGGCGGTGGTGGTCGTGGGCGTGGTCATCGCCCTGTTCGGCTGGGACCGCTACCACGGCAGCCGCAAAGGGGGCAAAAACGGGGGCAACTCCCAGCCGACGACGGAGGTGTTCATCGATCCGGCCACGGGCCAGCGGATGCGGGTGTGGTACGACGCCCAGACCGGGGAACGGGAGTACAGGCCCGACTGATGGGCTCTTGGTGCGCTGCATTTAGTGGGAAATCGAACCGTTATCACTTTTCTGTCGAAAGCACCTAAAAGGCCCCCCAGCCTGGGCTCCGCCAACTCCTCGCCCCTAGGAAAAGGCGCTTATACCCGTCAGAGCACGACCAATGGCGAGCTGGTGGACCTCCGCCGTGCCTTCGTAAGTGAGCACAGATTCCAGGTTGGCGGCGTGGCGCATAACGGGGTAGGCGCCGGTCACGCCGTTAGCGCCGAGGATGGTCCGCGCCGCGTGGGCGATCTTTAGCGCCTCCCGGGTGCTGTTGAGCTTGCCCACGCTCACCTGAACAGGGGTTAGTTTCCCGCGCTCCTTCAGGCGGCCGAAGTGGTACGCCAGCAAGAGCCCCTTTTCCAGTTCGACCGCCATGTCGACCAATTTCGCCTGCGTCAACTGAAACCCGGCTACCGGCTTGCCAAACTGAACTCGCTGAAGGGCGAAGGCAAGAGCCGCTTCGTAGCACGCCCGGGCGGCACCGAGCGCCCCCCAGACTATGCCGAAGCGGGCCTCGTCCAGGCAACTCAGCGCGGCCCGCAGCCCGAGGGCGCCCGGCAAGACGGCATCGTCCGGGAGGCGGCACGAGTCGAGGGTAATTTCGCTCGAAACACTCGCCCGCAAGGACAATTTGCCCCGGATCTCATGGGCCGTCACCCCCGGCGACGGGAGCGGCACCAAGAAGCCGCGAATACCGTCCTCGGCCTTGGCCCATATCACTGCAATATCGGCGATCGACCCGTTGGTGAGCCATCGCTTGTGCCCGTCGAGCACCCAGTCCCGGCCATCTCGGGTCGCGGTTGTCCGCATGGCGGCCGGGTCACTACCTGTTCCCGGTTCGGTCAAGCCAAAACAGCCCACCATTTGACCCGCCGCCATGGCTGGGAGGTAGCGCTCCATTTGCTCTCCGCTCCCGTACTCCCGTATGGCGAACATGGCCAGCGCGCCCTGGACCGAAACGAACGATCGAAATGCGCTGTCGCCCGCTTCAAGCTCGAGACAGGCCAGACCGTAGCTGACGGCGCCGCTGTTGGCGCAACCGTACCCGTTGAGGTGCATGCCCAGCACCCCAAGCTGCCCGAGTTCCGGGACTAACTCCCGCGGAAATTTCGCTTGCTCGAACCAATCTTCCGCAGAGGGGAGTATTCGTCGCTCGACGAAGGAGCGTACTTTTTGCTGCGTGACGAGTTCCTCGGCGCTCAGCGGGGCGCCGAGAGCGTTGAGGTCAGCTGGGTCGGTCTGTGGCCGAACAGGGCTCATGGGGCATCATGCTAACCCTCGATTTTAAATGCCAAACCATTGCATCTCGGTCGCCTTTGAGCAGAGCACGCGCGTCCTGTAGCGAGCCTGACGCTCAAGGAGTGCTGCCCCAGCGTGAGGCACATTATTTCGGGTTGGCCCCCTCGAGAGTTGGGTGGCGCGCCCGCGCCCATCACACCACCACCACAAACTGTTCATCACGACGGCACAAGTCCAGGGAAACGATCGTTTGAGGAACCTGTAAACCCGAGATCCTCGGAGGAAGGATGAGACGCCAGTGGACCGGCTGCCCCGAGCCAGCATTAAGGGGCGTATTGCCGATACCGACAATGAATTTGAACGCCACTGGAAATTGGTCCAGTTGGCCACGGACAATTCCCGCCACGGGCGAGGTTTGACCGATGGCCGGCTTCGTGCTGAAAGGAGGCAACGCGATGAGCTATCACCTCGAACCAGAAGCGGCGAGCTCGCACTGCAGCGGAATTTTGTGGATGGAACTGGCCCGTTGCCGGAACGTTGACCCGGAGGTCTTTTTCCCCAGCGACGGGGTCGGTGTTCAGGCCGCGCAACGATATTGTGCCGAGTGCCCGGTGAGGGCGCTCTGCCTGGAGTACGCCCTCGAAAACCATATACAGCATGGAGTCTGGGGTGGAGTGTCTGAGCGGGGCCGACGGCGGATCGCTCACAACCGACGCCGGGCTACGGCCCGCCCCGCGGCGGCTTCTGCGGCCAGCGCCACGACGCCGGAATGAGCCGGAGTGACCGGAGTGAGGCTCCGCCCCGCCACCGAGCGTGGCAGTAGACTGCTCCGGTAGTGCTGCCTTCATTGCTTCACGCGGTTACCGTCCAGAACACCCTTCGAGTAGACGCACCTTTTGCCCACAGTGGGCACAAATCGGCTGTTCTGGCGCTCAAAAGGCTCGAGTAATGGAAGACCTGGTCGGGTACGAGGGGATCATTGAGGGCGAGGCGATCGACGGGATCGACGGGAAGGTGGCCGTCATCACAGGCGCCAGCTCGGGGATTGGCCGGGCCGTGGCCAGACGTTTGGCCCGCCGGGGGGCGGCGCTCGTCTTGGCCGGACGGTCAGAAGACCGTCTCGCCCGTCTTGTCGACGAATTGGGTACGGGACCGGTGGCAGTGAGCGGCGACCTGACGGCGCCGGGCGAAGCCGCTCGTCTCGTACAGGCCGCCATCGATGCCTTCTCCCGCGTCGACATCGTCTTCGCGAACGCCGGGATCTACCTGGCCGGCCCGGTGGCCGAGGGCGACCCCGAGGCGTGGTCGCAACTCGTGGACACCAACGTCACCGGCGTCTTCAGGCTCGTCCACGCCGCCTTGGGGCCGATGAAGGCCCAGCATTCGGGCGATGTGGTGGTGACCAGCTCCATCTCCGGGCACCAGGCCATCCAATGGGAGCCCGTCTACAGCGCCTCGAAACACGCCGTGCAGGCCTTCGTCCACGGCGTCCGGCGTCAGGTGGCCGGCTATGGTGTCAGGGTCGCCAGTCTGGCGCCGGGCCGGGTCGTCAATGAGCTGTGGGGGATAAGTTCGGAGGCCGAGATCGAAGCCGAGGTCGCCGCCGGCACGGGTCTTCGGTCGGAGGACGTAGCCGAGGCGCTCGAGTTCATGGTCAGCCGGCCCCGGCACGTTACCGTTCGAGACCTCGTCATGTTGCCGCGCTGCCAGGATCTATGATCCCGCCGGTCCTTCAAGACGGCCGGGGCCGGACAAGACAAGAGATGCGAGAGAAAGAGGGACCCTCATGCGTGCAGTTGTCTGCCACGGGCCGGGCGATTATCGGTTAGAGAACGTCGCCGAGCCGCAGCCGCCCGAGGACGGGGCGGTCATACGGGTCGAAGCGGTCGGCATTTGCGCCAGTGACGTGAAGTGCTTCCAGGGCGCCCCCATGTTCTGGGGCGACGCCACCCGGCCCCGTTACTGCGAGCCCCCGGTCGTCCCCGGGCACGAGCTCGTAGGGAGGGTGGCCGAGATCGACGCCAGCGCCGCCTCACGCTGGGGAGCCCAGGTCGGCGACCGCATAGTCGCCGAACAGATCGTCCCTTGCGGGGAATGCCGCTACTGCCAGCGGGGACAGTACTGGTTGTGCCGCCGCAACGATGTGTTCGGGTTCCACCAGCGCACTCAGGGGGCGATGGCCGAGTACATGGCCGTACCGCCGCTGTCTCGGGTCCATCGCATCGACGGGCAACTACCTGCCGCTCACGCTGCGTTCGCGGAGCCCCTTTCGTGTTCGCTGCACGCCGTCGAGCGCGGTGACGTCGGCTTCGACGACGTCGTGGTTGTGGCCGGTGTAGGCCCGATCGGGCTGGGCATGGTGGCCGGTGCCCATTTGCGCCATCCGCGGTCCCTGGTCGCCGTCGACAGCAACGAGGCTCGCCTGGAGCTCGCTAAAGGTTGCGGCGCCGACCTGCTCGTAGATGTCTCCCACGAAGACCCCATCAGCACGATTATGGAGCTCACCGACGGCTACGGTTGCGACGTCTACTTCGACGCTACCGGGCACCCATCAGGGGTGGCGCAAGGCCTGTCCATGCTGCGAAAAGCAGGCCGGTTCGTCGAGTACAGCGTGATGCGGGAACCGGCCACCGTCGACTGGACAGTGATCGGCGATAGCAAGGAGCTGGACGTCCGCGGCGCCCACTTCGGGCCCTATTGCTGGCCGCCGGCGATCGACTTGCTCGAGCGGGGCGTACTGCCGATGGACCAGATCGTCACCCACCAGCTGGCCATCGACGACTTCGAGGAGGGCCTCAAACTGGTGGCGGACAGCCGCCATTCGGTCAAAGTATCGCTCGTCGCCCTCTAGCGCCCGCCCCTTTCAGGCTCTAAGCCGCGCCCTCGCCCAGGTACGCCCGCCGGACCCGGTCGTCGTCGAGCAGGCGCTCGAGCCCGGTCGGACATCACTATCAGCCCGTTCTCGAGCACGTAACCGCGGTCGGCGATGTGCAAGGCCTGGGCCGCGTTTTGCTCCACCAGCAGGATGGTGGCCCCCGAGGACCGGATCTGCTCGATGATGTCGAAGATGGCCTCCACGATGAGCGGGGCCAGGCCCATCGAGGGCTCGTCCAGAACAGCAGGCGAGGCTGGCTCATCAGGGCGCGGCCGATGGCCAGCATCTGTTGCTCGCCGCCCGACAGCGTGCCGCCGTCCTGGCGCCGGCGTTGCTCGAGGATGGGGAAAAGAGCAAATACCCGGTCGAAATCCTCGTCCAACTTGCCCTTCCGACGGTACGCCCCCATTTCCAGGTTTTCCATAACGCTCAAGCGCGGGAATATCCGCCGGCCTTCGGGGACGTGGCCGATGCCGAGGGCGACCACCTCGTGCGGGGGGCAGGTGGCTTGATCTCCCGCTCGTCGAACCGAGATCGCCCCGGTCGTGGGATGGACCAGGCCGGAGATGGTCCGCAGCGTTGTCGTCTTCCCGGCGCCGTTGGCCCCCAGCAGGGCGACGATCTCACCTTCGTCCACGTGAAATTCGACGTCACGGAGCGCGGGGATGGCGCCGTACCGGACGCTGACGTCTGACAGCTCCAGCAGCGCCACCTACGCCTCCTCGGCGCTCAGGCGACACCGCTGTACTGCGTGGGGCTGCTGCTCGGCGCCGCCGGCTTCCGCCGTGCCCGTCGTCGGCCACCTTGTCGTCCGCGTGGCGGGATTTGCCCAGGTAGGCCTCGATAACGGCCGGGTCTCGCTGGACTTCCGCTGGGCTCCCGGCGGCGATGATCTTGCCGAAATTGAGCACGATGACCCGCTCGGCGATCGACATGACGAGGCCCATGTCGTGCTCGATGAGCAGCACGCTGACGCCGAGCTCGCTGTTCACGCGCCGGATGACACGCGGCCAGCTCGAGCTTCTCAGACGGGTTCGTGCCCGCGGCCGGCTCGTCCAGGAGCAACAGTTGCGGCTCGGTGCCGAGGGCGCGGGCGATCTCCAGGCGGCGCCGGTCGCCGTAGGGGAGCGAGCTGGCCAGGTCGTTGGCCCGCTGGCGCAGGCCGACGAAGTCGAGCAGCTCCAGCACCCGGCCCGTCGCTCTGGCGCTCCTCCCGCCGGGCCCGGGGTAAGTGGAGCATGGCGCCGACGGGGCCGGTGTGCTGGCGCGACTCGACTCCGATCTTTACGTTCTCGAACGTGGTCAGGGCGTTGAACAGCCGGCTGGTCTGGAATGTGCGGGCGATCCCGGCGTGGTTCACCTGGTGGGGTTTGCGCCCGACGACCATCGTTTTGTGCCCATTGGCGCCGTGGAACACGATCCACCCCTGCTGGGGCTTGTACACCCCCGTCAGGCAATTGAACAGCGACGTCTTGCCCGCCCCGTTCGGCCCGATGACAGACAGGATCTCGCCCCGGCGCTGGTTGAGGCTCACGTCCGACAAGCTCGTAACGCCACCGAAACTGAGGGTGACGTTGCCCACCTCGATGATGACGTCGCCCTCCACGCAGGCCGCGTCGGCCGAGTTGGCAATGACGGCGCTCACACTGGCCTGCCCGACCGGCTCGCTCATGGCATCGGCCGTGCCGACGCCGTGCTCGGCCAGCCCGATCTCGCGCTTGCGCCGCCGGGACGGGATTATGCCTTCGGGCCGGAAGATCATCATGACGACCAGCAGGGCTCCAAGGTACATGTAGAGGTCCTGGGGCTGGTAGCCGAACAGCGGGTGCACCTGCAGGAACCACTGGAACCACTCGATCACCGCCGCCCCGATCACGGCGCCCCATATGGAGCCCATGCCGCCGAAGATCACGAGGACGAGGATCAGGATCGACACCTGGACCGTAAAGTCGCCGGGGTTGATATAGCTGATCTGGCTGGCGGTGAGCAGGCCGGCAAAACCGGCGGTGGACGCGCCGATGGCGAAGGCCATGACCTTGTACTTGAGCACGTTGATGCCACTGGCCTCGGCGGCCACTTCGTCCTCGCGTATGGCCGACCACGCCCGGCCCACGCGGGAATTGTCCAGCGACCAGAAGGCCAGCATGCTGAGGACCACGAAACCGAGGAGCAGGTAGTAATAGGGAAGGTCGGCAATACCCCAGATGTAGTGGAGCCCGAGCAGGTTGAAACGGAAATGCGGGATACCGAGGGCGCCCTGTGCCCCGCCGGTGAACCCGCCCAGGTTGGTGGCCACAATTTCTATGATCTCGCCGAACCCGAGTGTCACTATGGCCAGGTAGTCGCCGCGCAGGCGCAGAGTCGGCGTGCCCAGGACCACCCCGGCGAGCATGGCCGCCAGGATGGCGAAGGGGATGATCCAGAACATGTTCAGAACGATGGGCGGGTGTACCGGGAGGGCTCCCGACCAATACGCCGCAGTGTAAGCGCCGATCGCATAAAAGGCGACGTAGCCGAGGTCGAGCAGGCCGGCGAAACCCGACGACCACGTTCAGGCCCAGAGCCAGCAGCACGTATATCCCGACTTGCTGGACGAGCACGCCCTGCCAGTACCCGGAAATGTGCATCGGAACCACCACGGCGAAGGCGAGGGCGGCGGCGTAGAGCCCGTACCGCGCCCTCCGGTCCGGCAACAGGCGTCTCGGGGCGGAGGTGACGCTGTCGCTCAGCCGCCGGATCCGTGGCCCGTAGCGGGCCTTGGCGGCCATGATGAAGGCCAGCGCCACGCCCAGGCCGATGAAAATAAGGACACTGGGCGTGAACAAGGAGCCCGTGAGGCCCGACAACGGCGCCGTACGCGCTCCCTTCCGGGCCCAGCATGACGGCCAGGACCAGAAAACCGATGACGCAGGCAAATCGCGCGGCGGAAGTTGCGGTTCGCTTTTAGCCGTTGCCACCGCGACGCGGCGGCTCGCGGGCCGGCGGGTGTCCTTTTGGAGGGCCGGGCCGGGGCCAAGACGGCGGCGGTCTCGAGCTGGGGCCTCGGCGCGCCGGCTGCCGGTTCAGTCACGCCGACCTCCCGAGGCGCTCACCAAGCATGCCGGTCGGCCGGAACAGCAGCACGAGCACCAGGATGCCGAAGGCCACGACGTCGCGCCACGACGCGCCTACGCAGGCGCTGGGCAGGTTCTCGGCCACGCCCAGGGTCAAGCCGCCGAGCACGGCGCCCCGGATGTTGCCGATGCCCCCGAGCACCGCGGCGGTGAAGGCCTTGAGGGCGGGGGTGAAGCCCATGGTGTAGACGACCCCGGCACTGATGCCGAAAAGGAAACCGGCCGCCCCTCCGAGCAGGCCCCCGAGGACGAAGGTCTGCGAAATGACGCGGTCGATGTTGACGCCCATCAGGCTGGCCGTCTCGGCGTCCTCGGCCACGGCCCGGATCCCCCGGCCCAGCTTGGTCAGGGCCACCACCCGGTCGAGGAAGACGAACATCATGATGGCCGACACGGCGATGACGACGTAATAGCTCTGCACCTGAGCCCCGAAGACCGTGAACAGGGTCCCGGTGAAGGTGACCGGGACCTCCACGGCGTCGCGCCCGAACTCCTTGCCGGCCAGGTTGAAAAGGAAGTACGAGGCGCCGATGGCGCTGATCAGGAAGGCCAGCCGGGGCGCGTGCCGCCGGCGCAGCGGCCGGTACGCCACCCGTTCGAGCAGGAAGGCCACCAGCCCTCCCGCCAGCGCGCCGCCCACGATGCCCGATGAGGGCGAAGCCGACCTCGCTGAGCGCCTGTCAGCTGGCGGCTGCCCGACCATGGCTTCGAGGATGAAATAGCCGGCGAACCCGCCGGCCATGAAGACTTCGCTGTGAGCGAAATTGATCAGCCGCAGTACGCCGTAGACGAGGGTATAGCCGATGGCGATCAGTGCGTAAAGGCAACCGTTGGCCAGACCGCCAATAAACAGGCTCCAGAAGTTCTGGGTGAAGCACATCGGACGTTTCTCCAGTGGCCGGTCGCTGGCCAGACAAGCAATGGCGACCGGGGCGTCATGCCGTAGGGTGCACTCCCGGTCGCCTGGTTACTTGTCTTGCTTATTTGGCCAGTGTCAGGGGGCCAAGCCCACGACGCCGATCTTGCCGTTCTTCACGTTGTAGATGTAAACGGCGGTGCCGGCGATGTTGCCGTTGGGCTGGAAGTGCACGACCTTGGTCAAGCCCTGTAAGTGACCTTGTGGAGCCCGCTGACGATGCCGCCGCGGGTGACCTTGGTCCCGAGCGACTTCATCACGTAGATGATGGTGTTGGTGGCGTCGTAAGCCTCGGCAGAGTAAGTACCGACGGGGAACTTGGCCAGCTTCTGGAACGCCTTGGCGAACGGGGCGGCCGCCGCTTGAGAGGTGAGGTCGGCGCAGGCGCAGCTGATGTAGGTCCCGTTAGCGACCTTGGCGCCGGCCTCGCTCACGTAGTGCGGGTCGAGGCTGCCGTCGTCGGACATCAGCGTGCCGGTGTAGCCGGCGGTGCGCAGCGCCTTGGCCAGCAGGGCGAAGTCGCAGTAGTAGCCGGCGTAGAAGGTCACCGGGGCCTTGCTCGACTTGATCGTGGTGGCCAGGGCCGGGTACTGGTCGACGTTGCCGGTGTTACCGCTCCCGCACTGGCTGGTGGCCAGCGCCGTCTGGTGCGTCACCTTCACGCCGAGCGTCTTGGCCTCGGTATCGAACGCCGTTACGAGCCCACTGGCGTAGGCACTGCCGTCGTCGACGCTGTAAACGGACTTGGCCCCCAGCTTGTACTTGGAGACGAACTGGGCGTCGGCCGGGCCCTGGGCGTTGTCGTCGGCGACGACCCGGAAGAAGTTGTGCCATCCCTTTTGGGCCAGGATCGGTGCCGTGGCCGAGGGGCTGACGGTGGCCAGGTTGGCGGCCGAGAACGTGGGCTCGGCCGCCTCGGTGGCGCCTGAGAAGGCGGGGCCGACTACGGCCATGACCTGGGAGTTGCTGACCAGTTCCTGGGCGGTAGTGGGCGAGACCGTGGCCGACCCCTGGTCGTCGGCCGGCTTGAACTTGAGGGCGAACGGGAGCGTGCCTGTAGCGTTGGCGTTGTTGATGGCCAGCTCGACCGAATACTCCATGTTGAGCCCGAGCTGAGCGTTGCCGCCCGAGAGCGGGCCTTCGTAAGCGATGATGTAAGTGGGTTTAGTGCCGCTGGCGTACGCGGGGAGGGCGGTCGCAGTGAGCGATAAGGCCGACACCGCGACGGCCAGGGCAGGCGCGAGCGCCTTTTTCCAAGTTCCGTGCATGTATCTCCTCTCGTGCGCGCCCGCCTGACGACGAAGCAACTTTCGGCCGCTGGCGTATGAGCGCGGTGGTTTTGAAGGTCCGTCGGCAGGTCGATGCCTGGCAGCGTCAGGCGGTAACCGATCGGACTAGCTTTGTCTGCGCGAAGCATTGGGGGGGAGTATAGAGGCGTTCGGTTACGCCGTTATTTCGCGTCCCATCAGGAATGTCTTGGCTAATGCTGCCAGCGGCGGCGCCTGCGACCACTTTCTGTAGGGTCGACTAGCCCACCGCTATGCGTCTCCGCGCCTCGCGGCCAACGGCGACCGACCTTGGCCGATGTGATGGCCACGAGTTCCCGGGGCCCGATGGAGAAGACCGATCGGGGAGTGCCCGCCGCCGCCCACACCACGTCGTGGTCGAGCAGATGCTCATCAAAAAAGGTTTCTATCGGTTCGAGGTGGCCCACGGGGGGCACCCCGCCGATGGCGAACCCGGTGCGAGCCCGCACGAACTTGGCCTGCGCCTGCTCGACGGGGCCAACCAGAGAGGCAAGGCGGTCTTCGTCGACCCGGTCCCCTCCCGACGCGAGTACGAGCACCGGCGCATCTCTTTCCACCGAGCGGAACACCAGCGATTTCACTATCTGCGCGATGTCGCACCCAATCGCCGCCGCGGCTTCGGCGGCGGAGCGGGTGCTATCGGGCATCTCGACCACCGCGGCTGCGAAATCCCACGCCGCCGGAGTTCGTCTGCCACCCGGGTGGCGGTCGCACTGAGCTCGTCCATGATGGCCGTTTTACCTCAAAATTCGTAAGGCTTGGCGCCGCCGTACCATGACGTTTATGACAGACCGGGACGGGAATTCGTCCGTCGGGGCTGACGACGGTGGCCCGAGCGCCGATAGCCAGCTGGCGGTCCCCGACCGCCGCCGGGTGGTGACCTGGGAAGACCCGCTGGCCGGTGCAGGCCTGGCGACCCAGCTCAGCGGGCTCGAGTACCTCCAGCGCATCGTCGACGGACGGGTACCGGCTCCGCCCGTGGCTCTCCTGCTCGGCATGGAGATCGTCGAAGTGGCCTACGGCCGGGCCGTCTTCAGCATTGGCGTCGGCGAGCACCTGTACAACCCCATCGGGTCGGTCCACGGCGGGATTTTCTGCACGTTGCTGGACTCTGCCATGGGTTGCGCGGTGCACTCGACGCTGCCGGCCGGCCGGGCCTACACGACGCTGGAGTTAAAGGTCAACCTGGTCAAACCGTTGCGCGTCGGCGCTCCCGAGGTCCGCTGCGAAGGCAAGGTGCTCAGCTCCGGGCGGCGGGTCGCCACCGCTTCGGGCCAGATCCTGGGGCCAGACGGGGCTCTTTATGCGCACGCCACGACGACGTGCCTTCTGTTCGACTTGTCTCCTGGAAATGAAAATGAGGCAGTCAAATAACCCCGGTCGTAGCGTCAGCTGTATTAGCTGTGCGCTGGCACGACGACCTGGAGCTGGTCCCACGGTAGGTTGGCGATGACCTGGTATTCCTGCTCCTCACTGCCTGTTTTACCTAACTGGCTCTCCATCGCCTCCTCCAGCGGGGCCGTCGAGTAGCCGAAGTCGCCACCCCCCTGCCGGTTCGTGTACCACCGGCCCGGAGCGCCGTTATTGCCCTCAGCGAGCCAAACGTTGCTCGCGTAGTCGGCTTCGATGCCGTCCGCCCCTCCGTGGTCTACCACCACAAACCCCTTTTGTTTGCCGGCTACACAAACCTCGCTCTCGAATTGAGTGGCGTTGTAGTCGGCACAGTTGACGCTCGGGGCGAACCGGAACCACTGGCCTTCGGCCGGGGTCCCCGGGTCGCGGTTGCAGTCGCCGCGGTCGGCCGGGTACACGAAGCGGTCGCAGTCGACCACCTGGATCCCGATGGCGTGCCTGATCGCGCCCGAAAGTACGTCCCCCTGGGTGACTTCGGTGGCCAGGTTGGAAATGCCGGTCGCGGTTTCCCCGAAGGGCGAGGGGAAGACCCCTGTGAAAGTGCTCAGCGTTGCTTTTCCGGCCCAGCAGGCACTCCACCCCGCAGCAGCGGCGCGGCCACTGGCGTCTCCGCCGCTCCCGGGCGTAGTCAATTTGTGCGCCTGCCACAACTCCCACACCGAGTCGCTACTCGGCTGGTACACGGTCAAAATGTCGTCGCTCGGCCCGCTTGTCGGCGCCCACGACGGGATGGGCGCCGATGCCCCCGTATTGTTCAGGAAGTTGTTGCAGCCATGTTGCACCGACAGGGGCACCATGGGCTGGCCTGCGGGCACCCAAACGACGGGACGGCCGTTGACGCCGACGCTGCCGTAGTTGGCCTTCCAGTCGCGGTTGAACTCGGCCACGATGGTCGCGCTGTCGCGGGCCACGGGCCAGGACGTCACGTCCTGGTTGAACAGGCTGTGCGGCATCAATGAAGTGGGAGGGACCGTATCGCCGGCACCTGGGGAGTGGTACCCGGTACCCGTGCCGCTGGTCGTCCCCGTCGCACACGAGCCACCTACGCTGCAGGTCAACGTCACGGGTGCCGGGGCCGGGGTCAGGGTGACCGCCGGGTACCCGAGAATAAGCACCCCTGCGAGTGGTATAACCGCCGCCAACATCTCTATAACATCTTCGGTAAGTTCTCGGGGTTACTTGAAAGCCCCATTACATAAAACTCACGCCCTGCCGGCGTTGACGTTCCCCGGTGCACTCTCCCGAAGCTATTTGCCGGATTTTGCCTGCTGGCTGGCGACGCCCTGGATCCACGAGGCGATGGCGGTGCTCACCCCAGGGTCTACATGGCCGGGCGTTTGGTACTCAACGGGCGTAGGGGCGCCCGTCCCGTCCAGGAAGAGGTGGTCCGCCTTGGGGAACTGTACGACCCTCACGTCCTTGCGCCCTTTCAGGCCCTGCAACCAGACGTCGAGGTCGTTGGCCACGGTCACTTGATAATCGCGATCGCCCTGTAAAAACAGCAGAGGTTGGGGAATTGACCGCGCCGTTGCCACTTCGTTGTAGTGAAGGGCGCTCAAGTAGTAAGCCGGCGACGTCCCGTCGAGGAGGTCGAGGGTCGGGCTATCTTTCTCCAGGGCGGCCGCGTTGTCCATTTGAGACGCCAGCACGACTATCTGAGCCAGTTCTGCCTTGGCCGCGGCCCCGGTCGAGCCGGGCAGTGTGGCCAGGTAGCGAACCTGCCGTACGAGCGTGGCCCCGATTGGTTGGGCGCCGGCGGCCAGGAAGATCACCCCGGCCACCTGGGCAGCCCGTTGCGCGATGAGGGGAGCGTAGGTGCCGCCCTGCGAGTGGCCTAGCACGAAGATGAGGTGCGGGTTGACCGCTGGCTCGTGTTCGAGCAATTGGACCGCCGCCAGCGCATCAGGGACGTACTCCTGGGTCGGGGTGAACGTGGCCGCGTCGATGCCTTCCGGGTAGTCGAGCGTGCGCTTGTCGTAACGAAGGGTGGCGATCCCTTTGGCCGCCAGAGCTACCGCGATGTCGAGGAAAGGCCGGTTTGGCCCGATCGATTCGTCCTGGTTGTTCGGCCCCGAACCGGACACCATGACTACGGCGGGGAAAGGCCCTTCCCGGGCGGGAGGGTGAGGGTGGCTTTGAGGGGTGGCGAACCAACGCCGACCGGGATCTCGGTGGCACCGGGGACCACCGGTTCGGGCAGCGGTGCCACCGTGGTGGTGGTCGTGGTCGACGGTCCCGCCGGCTGGAGGTGCAGCGAACTGATCAGGCCCTTTGCGTCGACCGTGAGATTTACTTGCAGTTCGATCCGGGCGTTGACCGTCACCAGGAAGCCAATGGACGTCGGCGTGCTGCTCGTAATGGCGTCGACCTGGAGTTGTTTGATGGAGGAGAAGCTGGCGTTCAAAGTGGCGGCCGACGGGAGGGTGGCGAGGTAGGCGGCGTCGAAGTGCGCCACGACCTGCGCCATAGGGATTGGGTGGCGCTGCACGGCGGTGACCAGCCACTGAGCCTGTTTACCGGCCGTCGTACCCGGGAACGTCGAGGGAGGGGTTGATAGGGCCACTGTCGTGGAAGTGGGAGCAGAGACCGACGCCGAGGCGGCTGGGGCCATATCGCCGGTAGAGATCAACAGGGCCATCGCCGCCGTCGTGAGGGCCGCCCGTAAGCGTATGGGCCGCCGGTCAGCGGGTCGGCTGGCCCTCGCCTGGTGGCCGAACTGGGCCGCACGTGCGCGTTCATCGACGGTCATCATGGTCCTTTCCCTCGTCCACCATCTTGGTCCGGCAACCGTTCATTGGGTCAAGCCGCCTGACGCCCAGCTCGGCTCGAGGGCGGCCCGCTTTAGTAGTACGCGTTCGACGGGCACGGCGTATAAAGCCGCCGTCCGTTGATGCGGGCATTAATTATCGATATCCACCGGTCTTTCCGCCGCGGGGCCAGGACTTAATGCCGCAGGTGCGGGTGACGAGCGCCTGCGCGTCCCGCGCCTCAGTGATGTCGGCCCCTTCGCCGGTAACCACCACGTCCCAGCCCTCGTGGGTGGCGGGGTCGATATGGTCAGCCTCGAACGCCACGTGACCGAGAGGGCCCACGCCCCGATCACTGGCGAACCGGTTATGAAAACGACGGTACGCCCATGAACTGCGAAGTTGACCGGGAATATCTCCGGCCGACCTTCGCCTGTCACGATGGCGACCCGGCCGTAGTCGACTTCCTTCAGAAGTTCCAGGCAGCAATCCTGCTCAATCGGTTCGAGTGCGGCGTCCCACATTGCAGCCTCCTCTTGGGCCTACGTTCATGTCCCCACGCTCCCACCCGAGCGGCGCAGGGGAAGAGGGCCGAAGGTCACAATGTGACGGCCAAAGGACCGCTCGCTCGCCGCGGGGGAGCCGGGCTCAACTTTGGCCCGTCGAGGCCGCGTTTATCGGGACGCGCCATTCGAACCGGGCCCCGCCACCGCTCTGAGTTGTCAGTTCCAAATGGCCGCCGAGCAGTTCCGCCCGGGCACGGGCGTTGCCAATGCCGCTCAGGCGTCCCGGTTGCCGGAGGCCGACCCCGTTGTCGGCCACCAGGACGCTGAGCTCGTCGCCCACGGTGATCCGCACATCGACCCGGGTGGCATGAGCGTGACGAGCCGAGTTGGACAGCGCTTCTCTGAGGACGGCCATCGCTTCGAGCTGGACCGACATCGCGATTTCGCGGTCGACCATGCCGTGGAAAGTTACGGCCGGGTCGAACCCCAGCGCCTCTGTGGCGTCGGCCGCGGCCTGGAGCACTCTGGCCCGCAACCCGGTGCCGGGCGCTCTTTCGAGGGCAAATATCGCTTCTCTGATCTCCTTGATGGTCGTGTCCAGGTCGTCGATAGTCGACGACACCCTGGTCTGGGCCATCTCGTTGCTGACCAGGGGGAGGGCGCCCTGAAGCCGTAAGCCCGCGCCGAACAGCCGCTGGATAACGAGGTCATGCAGGTCACGCGCGATGCGTTCGCGGTCGGCCGAGATGAGGAGGCGGTCGCGCTCGGAACGCACATTGGCCAGCTCGAAAGCCAGGTTGGCCTGGCTGGCCAACGACGTCAGCACCTCGTCTGCGGCGGGCTCCGGCCGGCCTCCCTCCGGGCTGACTATCACCAGTGCCCCTGTCCTGGCCTGTTCGCTTTTGGGGAAGGAAATGGGAAAGGCGATGGCTTTCCTGCCGCCGCCGAGGCTGACCGACGAATGGTCGGTCAGCTGCTGAAATGCGCCCACCTGGTCAGCCAACTGGGCCAGGGCACCGCCATCTCCCGCCCTGGCGGCAACGGAACGCTGCCCGGCCTGGTCGATTACCAGAGCGGCGGCGTCGACGTTTGCGAGGCGTACAGCCCACTCGCACACCAGCACCAGAGATGCTTCCAGAGACGAGTCGGACAGGAGGCTCAGCCGGATTTCGGCCGACGCCGTCTGCCAGCGGGCCTGGCGTTGCCGCTCGGCCTCCGCCGCTTTGCGTACGCTGATGTCCCTGGCCAGGACCGAATAGCCCGGTTCGGCGCCGCCGTCCAAGAGCGACACCGAGATAGCCACATCAACGGGCGTGCCATCGCAGGTCAGCCACCGGGTGTCACGCGATCGGCGCGAATTAGGGCTGTGCGCAGCACGGGCGACGTCCAGGAGCTCTTCCAGGGCGGGGTCATCAGGGAAAAAATCGCTGAAGTGGTGCCCGATCACCTCTTTATACGCGTAGCCGAACATTTCTTGCGCGGCCTGGTTCCAGCTGGTCAAGACCCCCGTCTGCGTCATGGAAAAGATGCCGTCCGTAGACGACCGCACGATAGTGGCCAGCTGAGCCTGTGCAGACTGGGCCGCTTTCCTTTCGGTGATGTCCCTCACTGCCGCGACGACCGGGGCACTCTCCCGCTCCCCGATCGGAGCCAGGCTTATGTCCACGGGGAACTCGGTACCGTCCCGCCGGCGGGCGTACAGGTCAAGGCCGGCCCCCATCGGCCGGGCGCGCGGATCGGCCGCGAATTGCGCCCGGTCCCGACGGTGAGCATGGCGGAAACGCTCGGGGACCAGGACCTCGATTGGCTTGCCCTCGAGCTCTTTGGCGGGGTACCCGAAGAAGCTTTCTGTGCGCAGGTTTACCCCGACGATGATGCCGTTGTGGTCCACGGCCACTGCGGCGTCGGGCATAAGGGCCAGTAACGTTTCGAGCATCCCCGTGCCCGGTCGCAGCACCAGGTGCTGAGCCGGCGCTTCGTCAGTGCCCAAAGCCCTGCAACCACATCTCGACCCAAATCTAATCCCTCGGCATGGGCCGCTCGGGCTGCACTTTTGGGTCCTTCGGCCCTGACCGCGGGCCGGTGTGTGCGGCCAACATCTCTCATATGGCGATCAGCCCGGCACGGATGCAGGGAACGGCGCTCGAGCTGGCGCCGCCCCCGCGGCTCAACCCAGAACGTTGCCTTTCTCTGCTGCGCGAGGCGCGCCAGGGCTACCTTGCGCTCTCGCGAGCGGCCCTCCCCATCGTATTACCTGTGAATTGCGCCGTCGACGGCGGCTTGCTGCTGGTACGGGTCGGGCCGGGCTCGTTCGACCAGGCCGCCCCACAACCAGGCGTCGTGGCCTTCGGGACCGTGATCCCGAGGACCGACGGCGCCGGCAGATGGGAGGTTCTCGTCCAGGGCAGAGCCGAATTGGTGCACCACGGCATTTCGGACATCCCCCACAAATTGGCCTTCGTCAATAACTCGTTGACCGTCGTTTTCCGCGTCACACTGGAACTTGTGACCGGGTGGGAGTACGGGCCCGTCTAGCCTGCCGCTCAGCCGTGGCCGCGAAGGACGAGGACCGGGCAGTGGGCGTTGGAAACGCAGTGCTCGCTGACTGACCCGAGCAACATCCCGACGAACTCGCCGTGCCCCCGGCTGCCCACCGCTAGCAGGTCGGCTCCTTTGGAAGCCTCCACCAGTGCCGGCGCTGCATGCCCCTCGGCCACAGTCAGTTTGATCTCGACGTCCGGGTGCTCCTTTTGTAGCGGCTCGGTGGCTTCCCTAAGGACTTTTCGAGCGTCAGCGCTTGGGTCCCAGTCCGCGGGGTAGGGGAGTGGTGCGCCGTACGTCGTCGGCCACTCCCAAGTGGTGACCACTTCGAGCTTCGCTCCCGTCATCTCGGCTTGCTGAGCGGCCCAGTTCAGCGCCCGAAGGGAGCTTTCGGAGCCGTCCACTCCGACAACGATCCTGTGATCAGTTTGTTGGGGCACGTTACTTCTCCTCGGGCGAACTGGGGCTCATGCCTTCCATAATCATCGACACTGCTGGCCTCCGCCAACCCGATGGCGCCGGCTTCAGCTCTCAGGCTTCGCCCCCGCTCTTCGACCGAGTGGCGTACACAGCCGCTTCTGTTCGGCGGGAGAACCCCATTTTCTGGAGGAGGTTCGACACATAGTTTTTCACCGTCTTTTCGGCCAGGAACATCTCGGCCCCGATCTGACGGTTGGTCTTGCCCTCGGCGATCAAGTCGAGGATGCGCCGTTCTTGCGGGGACAGTTTGGCCATGCGTTCGTCCTCTGGCTGGTTGCCCCGAAGACGCTCCATGACCCCGGCGGTTAGAGCAGGGTCGATTAGCGACTGACCTTCAGCCACGTGCCGGACCGCCGTCACCAGCTCGGTGCCCCGGATCTGCTTGAGCAGATAACCGCTGGCGCCAGCCAGGACGGCCGAAAACAGGGCATCGTCGTCCGCGAAAGAGGTGAGCATCAAGCACTTGAGCTCCGGCATCGCGGCCCGCAGGTCACGGCAGACCTCGATACCGCTCCCGTCCGGGAGCCGCACATCCAGCACGGCTACGTCGGGCCGGGTAGGTGGGACCCTGGCCATGGCTTCCTCGGCGTTGGAGGCCTCGCCGACTACCTCGAGATCTTCTTGCCCCTCGAACAGTTCGCGTAGCCCACGGCGGACGATCTCGTGGTCGTCGAGCAGGAAGATTTTTATGGTCACCGGGCCCTCCGCATTCGCTGGGCCTGAGGTTACTCCGAGTGTGGCCTCGGCTTCGACCGGGCCACCAGAGCAGTAGGCGTCAGCGAGCCAGCGCGACCACGACTGACACGACGCACCAAAGGGCGGCCGTGGCTCCCAGCACCGCGCCCCAGACGCCATAACCCCGCTGGCGCCGGCGGCCCACCCTGTGAAAGTAGACCATGGGGCCGGTCAAGACGCCGGGGTGCAGGATTTCGTCTTTTTCCACCCGTTGGCCGCAGTTCCAGCAGCGATGCGACATTGCATCGTTGTCGGTCGGCGGGGTGGTTTTCTTGAGCAGCTGTTGGCCGGGCAGACGTCCGCAAATTCTGGACGCGATCAGGTCACCTGGATGCCAGAAATGCCCTTCCGGCGCACCTGGCGGCTCCAGTTGACTCGATCGCTTCCAGATCCGGAAAGGGGCGAAAGATCAACTAAGAGGGCAATCTTTCCGGGACCAAGGTTTGCTCGGCCGGCCTTTCCGGGGCCGACCTCTCTGGGGCCGACCTCTCTGGGGCCGACCTCTCTGGGGCCGACCTCTCTGGGGCCGACCTCTCTGGGGCCGACCTTTGTGGGGCCGACGCATATCGGGCGCTCAGCAGCCGGCGCCAGCGAGCTCGCCGTCGGTACGAGAAGGCAGATTCCGGATGGACGAAATGGCTGACCGTAGGCCCGTTGGCGGACGCGTCCAGCGCGATGGCCGTGTCCAGGACACGAAGATCCGCCGTCGTGTAACGAGAGCGCTGGCGGAGGTAGTCACCCCACGACGGCACGACGAAGGACTCCAGGAAGTGGCCCGGGATACTGGCGTCTTCGAACAGGCCCCACCGGGACGCGCCGATCCGGCGCCGCACCACGCGGACTTCTTCCATCAACTCGATGAACTTCTCCTGGTCCTGGGGCGGGACTGAATATCCGGCTATTACCATGACGGGACCGTCGTCCGTCTCCGGCTCGGCCACCACATCTGGGGATGGCCGGGGGACGACCCTCATTTCGCCCCTGTCGACTACGGGGAGGCCGAGCCAGCGGATCACCAGCAGGCCAGGTAGGAATGCGGCTGAGGCGATGAGAAGCGTCCACTTGACGCCAATGGCATCCGCTACGCCTCCCCACAGCAGGGAACCGACGACGATCGAAGCCTGGAAGACCATGAGGTAAGCCCCCAGCGCCCGCGACACCACCCATGAGGGGGCCGCCTCCCGGGCGGCCAGGTTTAAGGTCGTGACGCCCACCATCCACGCCCCGCCCGTCCCGGCCAGGGCGAGGGCGGCGACGTAATGGTCGGGCACGGCGACGAGGACCACCGTGCATAAAGCCAGGGCCACGGTGGAAGCACTCAACATGCGGTCGAGGTGGAGCCGGTCGCTCAAGCGGGGGAGCACCAAAGCACCCAGGACAGACCCGGCCCCCACCGCCGCCAGGAGCAAGCCGTAACCCTCGGGGCCGACGCCGAAATCCTTGGAAGCCAGCAGTGGCAGCAGCGCGGCCAGCGCGCCGAACGGGAGCACGAACAGGAAGGACCGCACACAGGTGACCTGAAGGGCGGGCGCATTGGCCAAATAGCGGGCTCCAGCGGCCATGGCCCCGAGCATTTTTTCCGACGCCCCCTCGCCCGGCGTTGACAGGCGGCTCGTGCGCCGGCCCCGCCAGACGACGAGGAAGCCGACAATAGCGATCATGAGGGCGGCGGCAACGGCGAACATCCCGCCGGCGCCGATGGTCCCGAGCAGGAAGCCACCGAGGACGGGCCCACAATTTGGCCGATGTTCCATTGGAACCCGTCGAGACTGAGAGCTCTCGACAGCATTGGTTCGGGGACGAGGTCGCCCATGGTGGCCCACCATGCGGGGGCGTTGAACGTACCGGCGGTACCGAGGGCGGCCGTGAACACCAAAAGGGCGAAGGGCGATAGCCCGCCGGCCAGGGTGACCAACGCCAGCCCGGCGGTGCAGAGGAAAAACAGTGTTCTGGCCGAGAGCAGGACGAGGCGGCGGTCAGCCGCGTCGGAGACAGCACCGGCGGGTAGGGCGAAGATCAGGCCAGGGAGCGATGCCGCCAGCGGGAGCGCAGCCACCAGAGAAGGTACGTGGGTCAGCCGGGCCATCACAAAACCAGCCATAACCGACTCCATCCACACGCCGATGTTCGAAGTGAGGGCGCTGGTCCACAGGAGGCGAAAAGACCGGATGGACAGCGGAGTAGCCCAAGAGCTACCGGGTCGCGTTTGTGGCCCCCCGAGGGCCGCGCCCGAGCCCGGGCGCGCGCGTGCGAGGGACGACTCCGGAGCCCATCTCACGACCTCACCACCCAGCCTCTCGCTCTACAACCTCAATGCCATCGGGAAAGGTTCCGACGGCCTTGAGATACTCGAGCCTTTAATTGTGGGCCAAATATTTCCTTTCAGGCGGTCAGCCACTCCGAAGAAAGGCGCTGATTTATGTGCTGGTCCATCTCGTCTGCGAACCAGGCGAAGGCGTCCCGCATTTCGAGTAGCCCGTACTCAGCCGGGCCACCGCCGGCGATGCCCAGTTCTGGCTTGAACGCTGTAGAACTCCAGGCGCGCCAGGGCCCCAGCCGGGACCACCGGCGGGGGCTCTGGGGCGCTGGGACCGTTCAAGTTGCTTGTCCCTAATGGTGGGTACCTATGAGGGGTTGCCTATGAAGGGTTGCCTATGAAGGGTTGCCTATGAAGGGTTGGGAGCCAAATTCTGGTTGGCCGGTGCCGGGCTGGCGAACCTGGGGATCTCCTCGTCGACGGGCACCCGACGGTAGTGCCAGAGCCCGAGCCCGGCCAACACGAGGGTGACGAGGGCCAATGCGAAGCTGATTATGGCGGCGATGAGCGCTATCTGGCCCATCTGCCACCAGCCGTAGGCATTGAGCAGCATGCCCCGAAGGCTCGTGCCCTGGAAGACCGTCTGGACCTTGGCCTCAGCCGCGGTGTAAGCGGCGCTGCCTTTGGGCAGGGCCATAGCCGCCGCGCTCAGCTCGGAATACGTCTTGCCCCCACCTATCTCCTGGAGGTGGACGGCGATGAAGTGGTCGGCGTAGGCCTCAGCCTGGGCGCCCGTGGTCAGCTCCTGGCCCGCGTATTTCGAAAGGTAAGGGATCATCCCCGGCGTGATCTCGGTGCCCGGCTTGGCCTGCGCGAACGCCGCTTTGGTCGGGAAGTAGATCGACTGCGCCGCCAACTGGTTGTGGACGGTGTTGTTGGCGTAGCTGTAACCCCAGAGGAGCAGGCCCCCTGCCGCTAGAAGTACCAGTGTCAATAGCAAACCGCCGACGCTGACGAGAACATCGAATGACTTCCTGCGCATTTCTGGTTTCCTTTCGTCGTCCCTGTTTGACCTATTACTCATCGTCCGGCCCCGGGGCCGTCCCCTCGTAGGGCCGAACGTCCCGTCGTAAGCACGCCGAAAGTCAATGCTTGGCCCGCCGGCCGGCGCCCCGCCCTGCGGGCCGCCCTCCGCCTCGAGTTCCGGACGGACCGGACCAGCTGGTGATGTCGCCCGTCGGTGCCCCGGCGGTACCGTTCACGGTCCTCCCATGACAAATGTCATGAAGGAGTTGTGAGCCACCCCACTACCGTCCCGGGCTGCTCGTCGTCACCATGTAGTTATGGGTGCCCTCGTTTGGGCGCCGTCGAGACGGAGAGGAACCATGACGACCATGTCCGAGATATCGAGCCAGGAGGTACAGATCTCGCCGGCGGCACAGGCGGGGGACCTGCGCAAGACGTACGGGACCGGCCAGGCGGTGGTGCAAGCACTGGACGGCGTCAACGTGAGCTTCGAGCGCGGCTGGTTCACGGCCGTCATGGGCCCGTCGGGCTCGGGCAAGTCCACGCTTATGCATTGCATGGCGGGCCTCGACCGGCCGACGGGGGGCCAGTCGTTGATCGGGGGCCTGGACATCGGCACTCTCGACGACCCCAGGCTGACCCAGCTGCGCCGGGACCGGATGGGGTTTGTCTTCCAGTCCTTCAACCTGGTGCCGACGCTCACGGCGGCCGAGAACATCACCTTGCCTGCAGATCTGGCCGGCACCCATGTGGACAAGGAGTGGTTCGACTACCTGGTGGCCAGGGTCGGCCTCGCCGGGCGGTTGTCGCACCGTCCGGGTGAGCTATCGGGCGGACAGCAGCAGCGGGTGGCGTGCGCCAGAGCGCTGATAAACAAACCTGAACTCGTGTTTGCCGACGAGCCCACGGGCAACCTGGACTCGAACGCGTCGGCCGAATTGCTCGGGCTCCTGCGCTGGTCGGTCACGGAGTTGGGCCAGTCGATCGTCATGGTCACCCACGACCCGAACGGGGCCGCCTACGCCGACCGCGTCGTGTTCCTGGCCGACGGCCAAGTGGTGGGCCAGCTCGACGACCCGACCGCCTCTTCGATCCTGCAGCGCATGCAGGCCCTGACGGCCAAGGAGTCGTGAAATGAAAAACGTCACCATCAAGGGCCTGCTGGCCCACAAGCTCCGGCTGGCGCTGACGTCGCTGGCCATTGTGCTCGGCGTGACGTTTATCGCCGGGACCTTTGTCCTCACCGACACGCTGCAAAACACGTTTTCCAGCCTGTTCGGCAACATTTACCAGAAGGTCGATTTCCAGGTCCGCGGGGTGGCCCAGTTCCCGGGCAACGCGGCCAACGCCGTGCGCAACCCGATACCCGAATCCGTACTGACGACCGTCAGGCACGTCCCGGGAGTGGGCACCGCCTTCGGGCAGGTGGAGGGGTACGCCCAGTTCGTAGCCCATGATGGCACGGCCATCTCGAACGGCTCAGTGGCCACGCTCGGCATCGCGTTCGACCCTGACCGCCAGATCTCCGAGTTGCGGCTGACGGAAGGAAAGGCGCCGGCAACCGCCGATGACGTCGTGATGGACGCCGGCACGGCCACCAAATACCACTTCAAGGTGGGCCAGTCCGTCCTCATCCTGTCGGCCGGGCCGCCGAAGACCTACACCATCACGGGCATCGCAAAGTTCGGCAACGCCCCCAACCTGGCCGGCGCCACGCTGGCCGCTTTCACCCTGCCGACGGCTCAGGCGGTCGTCGGAGAACCGGGCCACCTCGATTACATCAATATTGTCGCCCAACCGGGGGCCGATAAGGCCGTCGTCCAGCACGATATCGCCCAGGCCCTCCCGGCCGGGACCGAAGTCGTCACCGGGCAGACAGTGATCCAGGAGGACACGAGCGCAGTCAACCAGGCCCTGTCGTTCTTCTCCACCGCATTGCTAGTGTTCGCGTTTATTTCCCTTTTCGTGGGCGCCTTTACCATCTTCAATACCTTCTCGATAACCGTTGGCCAGCGCACCCGGGAGCTGGCCTTGCTGCGGGTGGTCGGAGCCAGCCGCCGCCAGGTGTTCCGCTCCGTACTGGCCGAGGCGGCCATTGTGGGGGCCATTTCTTCGGCTATCGGTATCGGGCTGGGTGTCCTGGCTGCCTTCGGGCTGAAGGCGTTGCTGAGCGCCTTCGGCATCAGCCTGCCGTCGGGGCCGCTCGTGTTCGAGGCCCGCACCGTCATCGTTTCGCTCGCCGTCGGCATCGGCGTGACCGTCATTGCCTCGATCGGCCCGGCCCGCAGAGCCGTGCGCATCCCGCCGGTGGCCGCCCTCAGCGACCGCCAGTCCGAGACGGACGTCTCGCCCCGGCGCCGGTTTGCCTGGGGCACGGCCGTCGCTCGTGGTCGGCGTGGCCATGCTGGCGGTCGGCTTGAGCCGCGCCGGCTATCGCCCTGGTCGGCGTCGGTGCGGTGTGCATCTTCGTCGGGTGCCGCCATGCTCGCCCCGGCTTTGGCGCGCCCTTTGTCCGGCGCCATCGGGCGCCCGCTGGCCCGCACTCTCGGCGAAGCCGGGAAACTGGGCCGGCAGAACTCGATGCGCAGCCCGCGGCGCACAGCCCAGACCGCCTCGGCCTTGATGGTCGGTATCGCCCTCGTCTCTGCCATCGCCGTGTTCGGTGCGTCGGTGACGAAGATCGGCCACCGCCAGTGTGGACAACGCCATCAGCGCCGACCTGCTCATCACGGCCTCCTCTGGCGGGCTGGCCAACTCGGTCCCGGCGGTGGCGGCGGCGGTACCCGGGGTCACCAGGTCGGCCACCATCTACCGGGACCAGTTCGAGTTCAAAGACTGCGCTCGTAACGCTCACTTCGGCGCCGCCGGACCACCTGTCCGAGACCGTCACGCTACACATGAAGGCCGGCACCGACGGCGGCGTTGGCCCAGGGGGAGATGCTCATCGACTCCAGCACCGCCCGCTCGGACCATCTCTTGGTGGGCGACATGGCCCCCGTCAAGTTCGCCGCTCACTGGCCCCACCACCGTCCGGATCGGCGGCGATCTACCAGGCGAACGCCCTGCATCGGCAGCTACCTCGTCAGTAACGGCTACTTCCTGGCCCATTTCACCGAACGAGCAGCCGGGCGCGGTGCTCCTGCGTACCGACGGCGCCCAGCGGGTCGACAACGCGGTGACCAAAGCCGTGGCCGGCTACCCGAACGTAAAGGTCCAGACCCGGGCCCAGTTCGAGCAGGCCGAGACCAATACCGTCAACCAGTTGCTCGGCCTGATCTACGCGCTGCTGGCCCTGGCCGTGCTGATCGCCCTGATAGGCATCGTCAACACGCTTATGCTGTCGGTGTTCGAGCGCACCCGGGAGATCGGGCTCCTGCGGGCCGTCGGCATGAGGCGGCGCCAGGTCCGGACCATGGTCCGGTCGGAATCAGTGATCCTGGCCGTCTTCGGCGCCATCATCGGCATCGTGATAGGTACGGGGCTGGGTATCGCCCTGGTGGCCTCGCTCAGCACAGGGCATCACCAACACGGTGGTGCCCGTTGTGCGGACCTGGTGGTCTTCCTGGTCCTCTCGGCCCTGCTCGGCCTGGTGGCGGCCAGCTGGCCGGCCCGTCGCGCGGCCAAGCTCGACGTCCTGGCCGCCATCGCCAGCAATTAGCCTGTGCCGCGCCGATGTCGTTCAGAGCACTACGTTGGAGAGATGTGAGCCCGGGTGCCGAACCGGCCAGGGAGACTTGGGCCGCCGGGTTTGGTACGCCGGCATCAAGGGGTGGCCCCGGTACTTGCTGTCCGTGGCCCTCCTTGTTTATTCGCTTTATGTCGCCAAAGCCGTGTACGACTACTCGAGCGGGGCCAAGGCGGTGGCCGGTTACGCCATTTTGGCCGCCTTTGGCGTCTGTCTACTTGATCACCCTCCCGCAAATAGACCGGGCGGACTCCGCCCTCGTTCTGGGGGCTGTTCTGCCTCCTGGTCGCGCTGTTCATCGCAGAGCTGCCGTTCGCGCAGGCCGAGGCGTTCGAGCTTGGTGTGTACATCACGATAATTGCGGTCGCCCGCCTCGGTGCCAGGCCACGCCGATCGTCGTTGTCTTGACCCTTGGCGCCATATTCCTGCCGGCGGCCTACTCACCGTGGCACGACAGCATCACTACCGGTTTTGACAACGCGATCGCCGTTGGCATCCCGATCATCGCCATCACCACTTTCGGCATCATGCGCTGGCACCAGGGTTCGCGAGCGCTAACCGAGGCGCGAGCCGAGCTGGCCCGCCTGGACGAGCGGGCCCGCATTGCCAGGGATATGCACGACCTGCTGGGCCATTCGTTGACCACTATTACGGTTAAGGCCCGCCTGGCCTGCCGGTTGGGCGAGTCTGACCCGGGCCGCGCCCTGCAAGAGATGACAGAAGTCGAGGGCATCGCCCGCAGCTCACTGGCCGATGTGCGGGCGGCCATCTCCAATTACCACGTCACGCTGGCGGGCGAGCTCGCTTCGGGGCGCGAGCTGCTAAGAGCGGCCGGCATCAGCGCCGACCTGCCGGGCGCGGTGGACGTGGTCGACCCGGCCAACCAGGAGCTGTTCGGATGGGTCGTGCGCGAGGGGCTCACCAACATCGTCCGTCATGCCCATGCTACGACGTGCGCGGTCCGGCTTTCTCCGTCTTCGGTGGAGGTGGTGGACGACGGCGTCGGCGGGGAAATAGCGTCGTACGCCAGAGGGAACGGCCTGTCGGGCTTGCGCGACCGGGTGGCCGCCGCGGGTGGCATCGTCGACGCCGGCCCCGGGCAACCGAAAGGATGGCGCTTGCGGGTTTCGCTTGCGCCTCAAGCTGGTACATGATGGCCAATACGTGATGGTCAAACTCCTGCTCGCCGACGATCAAGAACTCGTACGTAGCGCTCTAGCCGCGCTGCTCGGGCTCGAGGACGACTTCGAAGTGGTGGCGACGGTCGGGCGAGGAGACGAGGTGGTACCGGCGGCCAAGGCTTACCATCCCGACGTCGCGCTTCTGGACATCGAGATGCCCGGGATCGATGGCCTGGCCGCCGCCGGCGTACTGGCCCAAGAAGTGCCTGAGTGCCGCTCACTCATCCTTACGACCTTCGGCCGCCCGGGCTACCTGCGCCGAGCGATGGAGTCGGGGGCCTCAGGTTTTGTGGTGAAGGACGTGCCGGCAGAGCAGTTGGCCGATGCCATCCGCCGGGTGGTCGCCGGCGAGCGGGTGGTCGACCCGGCCCTGGCCGCCGAGACACTGGCCAGCGGGACTTCTCCGTTGACCGCCCGTGAACGCGACGTGCTGGTCGCGGCCCGCCCGGGCGCCACGGTTTCTCAGATTGCCGAGAAACTCTTTTTGTCCGAAGGGACTGTAAGAAATTACCTTTCGGTGGCGATGGCGAAAATCGGGGCCAAAAACCGAGCCGAAGCCGTGCGCAGCGCGGACGAACGGGGCTGGCTCTAAGGCTTCAAACCCCTTGGTAAGAGGAAAACTTGTTACCACCATTTGCGCTCGTGGGCGCGATCGGTGCCTTTGGTCTGGTCTTGTGCATCGAGCTCCGCCATATCTGCGTCCGACAGGTTGAAATCGAATATGCGGGCATTTTCTTCGATGCGGTCTCGGTGCGTCGATTTCGGGATAACCGGTACCCCGTGCTGCAAGCACCAGCGCAACAGGACCTGGGCCGGGGTGCGCCGGGTGCGTTGGGCCACCCGTTTCACCGTCCGTTTGGACAGGTACCTCGACGTCCCGAGCGGGCTGTAGGCCTCCAGGACGACGCCGCGTTGCTGGCCCGCCTCGAGTAGCCGGCGCCTGTACTTGAACGGGCTGAACTGCACCTGGTTGACCACCGGGGGGATAGCGGCGGCAGCCAGGACCTTCTCCACCTCCTCGACGTTGAAATTCGAGATACCGATGGAACGGGTGTGCCCGAGCTGGAGCGCCCGTTCCATGCCGGGCCAGGCCCACGTGGGGCCACCCGCCGGCCAGTGCACCAGGTAGAGGTCGACGTGGTCGAGGCCGAGGCGGTCGAGGCTGCGGGCGGCTTCGGCCGCCGGGTCCTTGTGGCCGGGGTAGAACTTCGTCGTTATATACACCTCTTCGCGAGGGACCCCGCTTTCTCGCAGGCCCCGTCCCACGCTGGCCTCGTTGCCGTACGCCTGGGCGGTGTCGATGTGGCGGTAGCCGAGCTCGAGCGCCCAGCGCACCGCGTTCACGCACTCGGGGCCGTCAGGCACTTGCCAAACCCCGAGCCCGAGCATGGGCAGCCGGGTGCCGTCCGCCAGCGTGTGAGCGAGCCCGTCCGGAGTTACGGAGATGGTGGTCATAACCACAAACTAGGTAGCCGGCGGCGGGGGCGCGATACCACGCCCGGGCCGTCACTAATACACTTGCTCAATCCTGCCGAGGCTGAGATAAGGCCGCCAATGCCCCTCCAACCCGTCACCTTCGACTCACCGCGCCGTCGAGGCGCCGAGCCGGCCTTGCGCTTCGAGAGCGCCAGTCACTGCTACGGCGCGCACGTGGCCGTCGACGGCCTCTCCCTCGAAGTCGCCCGGGGGGAAACCGTCGCCCTGCTGGGCCCGAACGGCGCCGGGAAATCGACCACCATCTCCCTCCTGCTCGGCCTCCTTCGCCCTGACGCCGGGAGCGTCGAGGTCCTCGGCACCAGCCCCCGCAAGGCTGTGGCCCAGGGCCGGGTGGGGGCCATGCTGCAGACGGGGCCGGGCAGTGGGCTCCCACCAGGGGTCCGGGTGGGCGCCACCTTGCAGTTGGCGCGCCGGCTCTACCCGGCGGCCGGCCCCTTTCGAAGTCACCGTGGAGCGGGCCGGGATAGGCGAACTGCTCGACCGCCAGACGCAGCGCTTATCGGGCGGCCAGGTGCAAAGCGTCCGTTTTGCGATAGCCATTGCCGGAGATCCGGAGCTCGTTTTCCTCGACGAGCCAACTGCGGCCATGGACGTGGCCGCCCGGCGGTCGTTCTGGAGGATGCTCCGCCAGTTCAGCCGGGAAGGCCGGACGGTCCTGTTTGCTACCCATCATCTGCACGAAGCCGATCAGATCGCTGACCGGGCCATCGTGATCAACCACGGGCGGGTGGTGGCGGACGGGCCGGGGGCGATGCTGAAAGCGTCGGTGGCCACCAGGAGGATCAGGTTCGTCTCCGACCGCCCCGACCGCGCCCGGCTCGACCGGCTCGAAGGGGTCACCGACGTAGAGATCCACGGCCACGGTGTCAGCCTCGGCTCCCTGGACGCCGACGCCACCGTGAGGGCGCTGGTCCGCGAGCGGGTCGCGTTCACGGACCTCGAGGTCACCGGGCCTGCGCTCGAGGACGCCTTCGTCGCCCTTACGGAGGGCAAAGCCATAGGCCGGAGCGCATGATCCCGTCCCTGCTGGCCTTCGGCCGCTTCGAGGTGGGCCGCTTGCTGCGCAGCTGGAAGTTCCTCCTCATCACCGTCGGCTTCCCGGTCAGCTTTTACATGCTCTTCCTGGGCAACCAGAGCTCATGGACGCTGGTCGATGGCACGGTCTCCTGGCGGGCTTACTTGATGGTGACCATGTGCTCGTTCGGCGCCTTGGTGGCCGGCCTCACGGCTGGCGGGGCCCGGCTGTCAGCCGAGCGAGCCTCGGGGTGGGCCCGCCAGTTGCGGGTGACGCCGATCCCGGCGTGGTCGTACGTGGTGACCAAAGTCACGGCCAGCATGCTGGTGATCTTGCCGGTCATGGTGCTCGTGGACGTGGTGGGGGCGGCCTTCGGCGGGGTCCAACTGTCGGTCGGGAACTGGGTCGGGCTCACCGCCGTCATGTGGGTAAGCGCGCTCCCGTTCGCCCTCCTGGGCGTGTTCGTCGGGTATATGGTCAATGCCGAGACAGCGTTCCCGGTGGTGATCGCGCTGATGTTCGTGCTGGGGTACTTCGGGGGCTTGTTCGACCCGTTGGCCAACATGCCGTCAGCCCTGCAGGCGGCGGCGCAGGCACTCCCCAGCTACCACAACGCTTCTTTGGGGGTGGCGTTCCTGACCGGGCAGGGCCTGGGGCCCGAGCACTGGGTCGTGCTCGCCGGTTACGTGGTTGTCCTGGGCGCTGCCATCATGTTGAAACACCGGGTCGAAGACAAGCGCGGGCTCGCCTGACCGGCCAACCCCAGACCGGCCAAGCCCAGACCGGCCAAGCCCAGACCGACCAAGCCCTGACCGGCCAAGCCCTGACCGGCCAAGCCCTGACCGGCCAAGCCCTGACCGGCCAAGCCCTGATTGAGTAGCAAGCAGCGCTCACCACAGGCTGTAGCCGCCGTCGGCCACCAGCGTCTCGCCGGTCACGAAGCTGGCCTCCCCCGAAGCGAGCCAGGCAACTGCGTTGGCGATCTCCGGCGGCTCCCCCATCCGCCCGAGCGGGGTGCCGCCGATCCAGTAGTCCCGCCAGGCCTCGGTGCCGAGCCAACTTTCAGTGAGGCTCGTGTGGATGTAACCGGGGGCGACCGCGTTCACGCGCACACCGCGGGGCGACCACTCCGCCGCCAGGGACTTCGTGAGCATGATGACACCCGCTTTGGCGACGTTGTACGCCACCTGGGGCTGGGGCCGGTTGACGATTAGGCCGGACATGGAGGCGATGCTGACGATGCAACCTGAACCTTGCCCCAACATGGGTGCGCCGAAGACCTGGCTGCAATAGAAGACCCCTGAGAGGTTGATCTTCAGCATCCGGTCCCATTCCTCCACGCTCATTTCCTCCGCCGGGGCGTTGTAGGCAATCCCCGCGTTGTTGATGAGGGTGTCGGCCGGGGCGCCCCAGCGCGCCTCGAGGGCGGCTCGCGCCGTCTTGATCTGATCGTAAGACGTGACGTCGCAAACTTCGCTCAGGACTTCAGCATTTTCCACCTCGGCCCGCAGCTTCGAGGCCGCCTCGTCCGGGTGGGCCGCCTCGACGTCGAGCACAGCCACCGCCGCGCCGGAGGAGGCGACCAGCCGGGCGATGGCGTAGCCAATCCCGCGAGCCGCCCCGGTGACCACAAACCTGCGCCCGTCGAAACGGAAAACTACGTCGTTGCTGCCCACTCTCGGCTCCTCCGTCCATTTCGGCCCACTCAGCGCCGGCGGCGCTGATCACGTCGCAGAAAGACTACGCGACCCTGGCCCCCGTCCACCTCTGCTCGCGGACCTCTGTAGTTTGGCCTTGCCATGGGCCCGCTCCAAGTTCCTTTGTCTGTGCTCGATTTGTGCCCGGTGCCCACCGGGGCTCCGTCGGCCGAGGCGTTGCGCCGGACCGTCGACCTGGCCCGTCATGCCGAGGCGTGGGGGTACCGGCGCTACTGGGTGGCAGAACACCACAACATGCCCGGCATCGCCAGCTCGGCGCCGGCCGTCCTGGTGGGCCAGGTGGCGGCGGCCACGTCGACCATGCGGGTGGGCTCCGGTGGGGTCATGCTCCCCAACCATGTGCCTCTGGTGGTGGCAGAACAGTTCGGGATGCTCGAGGCCCTGTACCCCGGCCGGGTGGACCTCGGCATCGGCAGGGCCCCGGGGACTGACCGGGCCACCGCCTGGGCGCTGCGCCGCAACATAGACGCGCTGTCGGACGAGGACTTCCCCGAACAGCTGGCCGAGCTACGGGCCTATTTCTCGGGCTCGTCCAGCGACCGAAGCGCCAGGCCGCTCGGGCGGCTCGTGCGAGCCATTCCCGCGGAGGGCAACCAGCCCGCGGTCTGGTTGCTCGGCTCGAGCGGCTACAGCGCCCAATTGGCCGGGGTGCTGGGCCTGCCGTTCGCCTTCGCCCACCACTTCAGTTCCGCCAATACCCTGCCGGCGCTGGACTTGTACCGGCGGGCCTTCACCCCGTCATCGGTGCTGGTCGAGCCCTTCTGCCTCATCAGCGTGCCCGTACTGTGCGCCGGTGATGGCGAGCGGGCCAGGTGGCTGCACGGCTCGTCCCGGCTGTCGATGCTACGGCTCCGGACCGGACGTCCCTCCACGCTGCCGAGCCCCGAGGAAGCGGCTGCGTACGCCTTCACAGAGGCGGAGCGGGCGGTGGTGACCGAAGCCACAGCATCCCACCTGGTGGGGGCCCCGGCCACGGTTGTGGAGCAGTTGGCGGACCTGGCGGAGCGGACCGGCGTGGACGAAGTCATGGTCACCACCAGCACGTACGTCCACGCCGACCGGCTCGAGAGTTACCGGCTCCTGTCCGACGCCGTTGGCCTTGAGCCAGGGAGCACCGGCCCGGCCCGACCGCCCGAGGCTGCCTTTTAGTCCTTGTCGCCCGGCGCCGCGTGGTAGCGGCGGTTGAGGTCGACCATGCCGGAGGTCCCGGTCAGGCCGGCGATGGCGCCGGTCCTGTGCGGCTTGGGCGGGGAGTTCACCGGGGGCGGGGAGACGGATTGGACGCTGTCGGCCGCGCACATGGCCGCCGGGTCGAACTCGGCTGTGCCCAGGAGCACCTGGAGCAGCGACTCCGAGGGTGCGCTGATGACCGGCCCGATCACGTCCGAACTGGTCGGGACCGACGATGGCGGCACAGCCAGGGCCGGCGGGACGGGGTGGGGGAGCAAGAGCTCGGCCAGGTTGCGGGCGAACTTGTCGCGCGCCGTGAGCGGCTTCAGTCCGAACGTCGACTCGATCAGGGCCAAGCTCGAACAGTGCTGGAAGGGGCCAAGTGCTCCACCCGGCCCGGGTGCACCAGGTTGGACACAATGATGGCGGGGACCCGGAACCCGAGCTGCCTGTAGTTGGGCACAAGCTGCCCGTCCGTCGGCGTGGTGCTGTCTCCCGCGTGCATGACATCCGCCGGGTTGGTGTCGTCGATGACTATGGGGGGCGGCACGTGGTCGTAGAAGCCACCCCACTCGTCGAACGTGATGATCAGCACCGTGTTGTCCAGGTAGCCGTGGTCGGCTAGGGCGTGGTACGCGTCGGCGATGAAGCGTTCTCCGAGGCGGATATCGGATAACGGATGGTCATCCCCCGATGTCCCCGATCCTCCGCTGTCGAACGCCGGGTCCACGATGCAGACGTTCGGCAGCGTGCCGGTGGCACAGGCGTCGACGAACGACGTGCCACTTGACAGAGCGGCGGGGTCACCGTCGGCGAACGGGTGGAAGAACGCCTGGTACTTGAAGGTAGCCCCCGGCGCGATGGCCGGGCTGGCCCAGAGGGCGAGGAACGGGATGTCCCGGCAGTAGTAACCGCCCGTCGGGATACCGCTGGAGTTAGGGATGGGCGACAGCTGGTCCCAGATGGTCGCCAGCGTCGAGGGGACCTCGGAGTTGTGGTCCCGGTCGGTTTGAGCCGCATGCTGGTAGAAGCGGTTGGGGTACGTCTCGCCCGCAAACGAACAAAAATAGCGGTCCAGGGTGAGGTACTTCTCGGCCAGCGCGCCCGTGACGGGCACGTCTGGCGCGGCTTTGGGCGAGCCGTTGGGATTGCGGTTGGTGTAGTAGCCGATGGGAAAGGTGTTGGCGGCCGCCAGTTTTACGCCTGGGTAGCCGCCGGGGGTGGTCGGCCGTTGCAAAAACCCATCCATCCGCCGGTAGTTGTGCTGGACTAGGAACCCTTCCCAGCTGTGGTCCGGGTCGCTATAGCCGCACCCTTGGAAGTCGGGGGCCAGAGGATAGTTGGGGTACGTGTGGCCGTCGACGACCGAGACATATGTGAGGTCATGGCGGCCATCGGCTCCCGGCAGCCAGCCCAGGAAATGGTCGAAGGAACGGTTCTCCAGCATCAGCACGACGACGTGGCTCACGCCTCTCGCGCCATGTGGGGACAGGGTCGGGCTGGCGCTGGCTATGGCCCGCGCCAGGAGTTCGGGGCCAGTGATGGCGGCGCCGGCCGAGGCGGCGGCGATCTGGAGGAACTGGCGTCGTGTAAGAACTGGCCCGGATTTTACGGCCGACCGTGACGACGAGGCCGGTGCCCGGTCGAACGTAGGTTGAAATCTGGCCGAAATCTTGGAAATCTCTCCGACGCCGCGCTCGGCGCGGTCCGGTCCGTCCGGAGCCGGCCGGGGTGCGGTCCGTCCGGAGCCGGCCGGAGAGGGGGTGCGTGGCCCGTAGACTTCGCCCCCATGGACGATCCTCGAACCCCGGACGGACGACCGTGACAGCAGAAGGCGGACAGGCGGGCGCGGCCTTCACGCTGATGGCGGTGCATGCCCACCCCGACGACGAGGCCATCGGCACCGGCGGTGTGCTCGCCCGCTATTCGGCCGAAGGCCAACAGACGGTGTTGGTCACGTGCACCAATGGCGAGCAAGGCGATGCCCCCGGCGGGATAAAACCGGGCGAGGAAGGCCATCACCCCGAAGAGGTGGCCGCCGTCCGGCTGGCCGAACTGCGCATGTCCGCCGCTGTCCTCGGCGTCAGCCACCTGGAGCTGCTCGACTACCGGGACTCGGGCATGGACGGCTGGGTGACTAACAAAGACCCGGGGGTGTTTTGCAACGTCCCGCTGGCCGATGTGACCGCCCGTCTGGCTGAACTCATGCGGTATTACCGGCCTCAGGTGGTCGTCACGTACGACGAAAACGGTAACTACGGGCACCCGGACCACATCCAGGCGCACCGGGCCACCGTGGCCGCCGCTGAGCTAACAGGGATCCCCGCCAAGCTGTACTACGTGGCGGTACCCCGGTCCGGCTTCCTCCAGCTCCGCCAACTGCTCGAGGCCTCGGGCACGAAAATCGAGGACTTCGACGTGCCCGACGACTTTGGCGTGCCGGATGAAGAAATAACGACGGTGGTCGACGTTTCCCCGTACGTCGGCCAAAAACGAGAGGCGCTGGCCGCCCACGCCAGCCAGAACCAAAACTTCTTTTTCGACCGCGTCCCCGAGGACATCGTCACTGTGGTCCTGTCGCGCGAGTACTTCACGCTACGCTCGGCGCCTGAGGGCCAGGGCCGCGAAGACGACCTTTTCGCCGGCTTATGAGGCTTATAAGGCTTACGAAAGGAGACGATGGGCGGTGGCTTTAGAACCCGGTCACGCTGATCTCACTAGCAACCACCGTGACACGCTGGCCCAAATATTCGAGCACCCGGTCAGCCACAACATCGAGTGGCATGCCGTCCTATCGCTCTTGGGCCAGGTGGGGGCGGTCAAGGAGGAGCACGACGGCTCCTACCACGTAACCCTGGGTCAAGAAACCGAAACTTTCTTCCGCCCGAAGAACAAGGACATCAGTCCTCAACAGGTGGTCGACCTGCGCCGGATGCTGCGCAACGCCGGCTACGGACCGGAGTCAGTCGGGAAGAAGGAGCCCTGAGCACCGGGCCACCATTGTCACCACCGGGTCTGACCATCCGGTCTGACCACCGGGTCTAACCACCGGGTCTAACCACCGGGTCTCACCACCGGGTCTCACCACCGAGTCTCACCACCGGGGGGTGACCCGCCGGTAACTGGGGTCGGTTTCCTGCATGTAGGCGGTGTCGTCGCGGCTGCGGATGCCGCTGCGCTCGTACTGCTCGTGCAGGCGGGCTAGCGCATCGCGGTCGAGCTCGACGCCGAGGCCCGGCGTGGTCGGGACGGGGAGGGCGCCGTCGCGGAAGACCGGCGACCTCCCCTCGACGACGTCCTCGTCCGGCCTTTTCCACGGCCAATGAGTGTCGCAGGCGTAGGTGATCTCCGGGGTGGCGGCGGCCAGCTGGGTCATCGCCGCCAGGCTGATCCCGAGGTGGGAGTTGGAGTGCATCGACACCCCGAGGCCGAACGTGGCGCAGATACGGGCCAGCTCCAGCGACCGACGCAGGCCGCCCCAATAGTGGTGGTCAGACAGGATTATCGCCACTGCTCCTTCGGCTACTGCAGGGGCGATGTGCTCGAACTCGACCACGCACATATTGGTAGCCAGTGGCATCGGGACTTCTCTGGCGACTTGGGCCATACCCTCGATGCCAGTCGTCGGGTCCTCCAGGTACTCGAGCACCCCGGCCAGCTCCTGGCCGGCTCTTATCGAGGTGGCGGGCGTCCACGCCGCATTTGGGTCCAGTCGCAAAGGTAAATCGGGGAACGCCCGGCTCAGAGCCTGGACAGCCTCGATGTCGTGTTCCGGCGGGAAAAAACCACCCTTCAGCTTCAGGGCGGAAAAGCCGTACTCGCTGACCATCCACCTGGCCTGGGCCACGATCCCGTCCGGGTCAAGGGCTTCGCCGAATTTATCCGGCTCTGCACCGGGATGGCTGGCCCATTTGTAGAACAGGTAGGCGCTGAACGGCACCCGGTCGCGCACCGCCCCGCCGAGCAGGTCGCTGACCGGACGGCCCAGGGCGCGGCCCACGACGTCGAGGCAGGCTACTTCGAACGGGGCGAACACCCTGTCGACCGTCCCGCTGGAGGTAACGGCGCCGGTCAAGCCGTGTGCGTCCGGGCCCACCGCGCCGGCCAGCGACCGGGCCACCCGGGCGCGAACGTCGTGATGACCAAAAGCGTCGGCGCCAATAATTTCCCTGCCCGCCGCCTGCAGGCGCTCGAGGTGGTCGGCGTCGCCGTACGTCTCCCCGAGGCCAACCAGGCCCGAGCCGGTCTCCAGTTCGACCACCGCCCGCAGCGCATAGGGCTGGTGCACGCCCACCTGGTTGAGCAACGGTGGGTCCGAAAAGGCGACCGGGGTGATGGTGACCCCCGTAATTTGCAGGCCTTTATAACCAAGTTCGGCGAAGTCCACGCCGAAATGATACGCCGTCGACCCCGTCGACCCCATCGACCCACCGGGCGCTCGACCCACCGGGCGCTCAGGCCCACCGGGCGCTCGACCCACCGGGCGCTCGACCCACCGGGCTGCCTCGACCCACCGGGCGCTCGACCCACCGGGCGCTCGACCCACCGGGCGCTCGACCCACCGGGCGCTCGACCCTCCGGGGGCTTCCCGGATCCTTGCGCGCCAGAGTCGCTTATCCCGACTCGGGCGCGCACAGGTTTCGGGCGTCGGAGTTGGCTCGGACGGCGCTGCTGGCGGTGGTGGCATGCCGGACTGAGTGGCGTCCGGGCTGGCCGGGGCCGGGCCGGGCTGGCCGGGGGGCGGGGCCGCTACAACAGGTGGCGGGCCCGCGACACTAAGCTGGCGCCGTGGCTTCCACCAAGCCCAGCACGAGCCGCAAGGGCTCACCCAAGAACTGGACCACCAAGACCTGGGTCCGGGCGGCCATCGCGCTGATCGTACTGGTCTACGTCATCCTGTTCATTGTCCTGAACTCGAAAAGCGTGAAGATCGATTTCGTCTTCTTCAGCGTGAAGGCGCAACTTTGGGTCGGTTTTCTCGTCTGCCTGGTCCTTGGCGGTCTGTTAGGGGCGGCCTTCTTTAGCTACAGGAGGCGCAGCGCCCGGCCCGACAAGCCGATCGCAGGATAACGGCAAAAGCGGATTGCCGAGGATACGACCGCCCACGCCCGAACTGCTGGCGCGCCCAGCTCACGGTGACGGTAGAGCGATTTTTGGGAGTCGTGACATCGGGGGCGGGCTGGTGGGAGCGAGGCGTTGAGCGGGCACATCGTAGCCATGGGCGGTGCCCGGTCCATAATGGACCGCAGGGACGACCCGTTGCACGACTACGTCCTGGAGCTGACGGGGAAAAGCAACCCGGCCGTCCTTTTTCTGGGCACGGCTACCGGCGACGACCCCGGTTACATCGTCTCGTTCTATGAAACTTTCAATGCGGCCCGCTGCCGGCCCCGTCATCTCAATCTTTTCAATCGCGAACACGACGACATCACGGAACTGGTGACCGGGGCGGACGTGGTCCACGTGGGGGGCGGGAACACCGCCAACATGCTCGACATATGGAGGCGCCAGGGCGTCGACGGGCTCCTGGCCCGCGCTCTCGCCGGGGGGTCGGTGCTGGCCGGAGGGAGCGCCGGCGGCCTTTGCTGGTTCGAAGGCGGTACCACCGACTCCTACGGGCCGACGTTACGGGTCCTGGGCGAAGGACTGGGGTTGGTGAAGGCCAGCTTTTGCCCCCACTATGACTCCGGCGAACAGCGCCGGTCGCTTTACCATGCCGCCGTCCGCGACGGGACGCTGCCCAATGGTTACGCGGCCTGGGACCGCACCGCGCTCCGGTTCGACGAGTCCGCTCGGCTGGTGGAGGCGGTCACCTCCCAACCCGGTGCCCGGGCCCTGAAGGTCTACCTGAGCGACGGCGCAGTCGTGGAGGAGGACCTTCCTTGCCGCTTGCTGCCACAGAGGTCGCGCCGCTGCCGTCCTCTGCCTGGTAGCTGTTAGCGCTCAGCCCAGGTCAGCTCAAAGGACGGCGCCAGCTCAAAGTACGGCGCCGAGCTGCCAGGGGGTGAACTCCTCGTCGCCGAAGCCGAGGTCCTCGCTCTTGCTGCGCTGCCCGGAAGCTACCGCCACCACGAGGTCGAATATCTCCCGGCCGCAGTCTTCCACGGAGCTAGTCCCGTCCACGATGGCGCCGCAGTTGACGTCCATGTCTTCCGCCATCCGGCCGTACGTATCGCTGTTGGTGGCCAGTTTTATGCACGGCGCCGGTTTCGAGCCAAAGACAGATCCGCGGCCGGTGGTAAAGCAAACGACGTTGGCGCCGCCGGCCACCATCCCGGTGACCGAGACCGGGTCGTAACCCGGCGTGTCCATGAAGACAAAGCCTTTGGCCGTGACCGGTTCGGCGTACTCGTACACCGCGGCCAGGTCTTGGCTGCCCCCTTTGGCCACCGCGCCCAACGATTTCTCGAGGATGGTGGTGAGCCCCCCCTCCTTGTTACCGGGGGATGGGTTGTTGTCCAGGCTGGCGCCGCTGCGCTTGACGTAGTCCTCCCACCACCGGATCCTCTCGACGAGGCGCTCGCCCACCTCTCGGCTCGCCGCCCGCCGGGTGAGCAGGTGCTCGGCCCCGTAAATCTCGGGGGTCTCGCCCAGTACGGCCGTCCCCCCGGCCCGGACGAGGAGGTCGGCCGCCACCCCGAGGGCCGGGTTGGCGGTGATGCCGGAGTACCCGTCTGACCCGCCGCACTCCAGCCCGAGGACCAGTTCACTGGCGGGCAGAGGCTCGCGCTCGGCTTTGTTGGCCTCCTCGGCCATGTCACGCAGGCGAGCCGTCGCCTCTCGTACGGTGGCCCGGGTGCCCCCCATTTCCTGGATGGTCATAGACAGCAAAGGCGTCGTCGAGGGCAGCTCGAAGCCCTCGGTCAGGGAACGGACCTGGTTGACCTCGCAACCGAGGCCGATCACGAGAAGGCCGGCGAAGTTCGGGTGCCGGGCGTAGCCGCTCAACGTCCGCCGCAGCAGGTCGAACCCTTCTCCCGACCCGGCCATCCCGCAGCCGGAACCGTGGGTCAGCGCCACCACCCCGTCCAGGTTGGGGTAGGCGGCCAGCAGCTCGGAACCCTCCTGGAACTGGCTCGCTGCCATCCGGGCCACCGTCGCCGAGCAGTTGACCGAGGTCAGGATGCCCAGGTAATTCCGCGTCGCCACCTGCCCATCCGCCCGCACGATCCCGTTGAACGTCACCGGGGGTTCCAGTGGAGCGCCGACACTGCCTTTGGCGTCGGCACCGAAGTCGTAGTCGCGCTCGAAGTCGGCGAAGGCCAGGTTGTGTGTGTGGACGTGGTCCCCGGCGGCGATAGGACGCGTGGCCACGCCGATGACCTGGCCGTACTTGCGCACACGCCCGCCCTCGGGGACGTCCTGCAGCGCCACTTTGTGGCCGGCGGGCACGTCCTGGCGTAGGCGGACCAGCATTTCACCGGCGACTACATCGGTCCCGGCCGGCAAGGCCCGGGCCAGGATCCCGACGCTGTCGTCGGGCCGGAGGAGCAAGCACGTTTCGAAGGCAGTAGTGGTCACAATGAGCATGCTATTGCCCTGGGCAGAGGCTCTTGGCTCGAAGAGCCGGCGACGTCGCCGGAGGCGCCCTTTATGGTTCGCCGAAGGCGTCCTTTATGAGAGGCGCTCGGCTATGAGAGGCGTTCGGCCAGGTACGCCAACGACAGCGGGTAGCGGTACTCGATCCGACCGTGGCTGCCGTCGAACACCTCGAAATGGACGTCCCTCACCCCGATGTCGGCCAGCGCCGCGCAGAAGACCTGGCCACCAACGTCCAGGAACCACTCGTCCTTGGTGCCGCCGTCGACCCATATGGCGCGCATCCCGCGCAGCGCTTCGGCGTACATCGGCACCATCCGCACCGGGTCCCACGCCTGCCATCGGTGCCAGACCTCCTCCCTGAGCCGGCCGGTGGCCGGGTCGAAGGGCAGCTCGGGCGTCCCGTCCTCACGGGCAGAAAAACAAGCGGACACTCCGAGCAGCATTAGCAGCGTGTCGTCCGCCGGCTTCGTAAACGCAATTCGGCTACGAAAATCGGCCCACCATTTTTCGATGGAACCGTCATAGTCCCGTAAAGCTCTCATAGATTTGGCGAATTCCGGCAAATAGAGCAGTTCGTAATACGAGTCTCCGGCGTGGCTGGCCATGCCCCCGAACAGGTCGGGGCGCAGCATCGGGCTGATCATGGCGCCGAAGCCGCCGCTCGACTTGCCCTGGACACCGCGGTGGCGGGCATCGGCCAGGGTGCGGTAGCGGGAGTCGATGAAAGGTACGACCTCGTCGCAAAAGTACGTGTGGTAACGGCCGGTTCCGGGTGAGTCCACGAACTGGGAACCTCCATAGGCGGTCCAGGCGTCCACGAAGACGACGATGCACGGCGGGGTTTCACCCTTGGCGAAAAGCGCGTCGGCCGCTTCTGGGAAAGTCAGCCGGTAGGCGCTGCGGTTGGACCACATGGCCACGTTGCCGGTGTAGCCCTGGAGCACGTACACACACGGGTAGCGGCGGCCGGGGTCGTCGTCATAGCCCGGGGGCAGGTACACCCACAGGGGCCGGTCGGCCGGGTCGCCCAGCGGGTTGTCCTGGAGGACGGTAGAAGAAATGGTGCAGTGGTCGAGGCGGCCAACGAGAATCTCGTTCCCAAGGCAGGGGCATGAGTGCACGATAGGCCGACGGTTCAACGGGGGCGCTCGAGATCCGGCCCGCCCAGATCCGGCGCGCCCAAATCCTGGGCGCGAGGGCGGCGAGCACTCCCGCCCGGCCGGCTACCAGCCGGCCGCTGCGGCGATGGGAGCGGAGAGGGCCATCCCCGTCAGGCCGGCCACTTTGGGGGCGTCGCCGTAGGCATCAACCATGCCATTGGCGTCCACGACCCACGCGCCCCGGCCATCGCTCGTCGGCACGATGGACACGGCGGGGTCATTGGTGGACGCCATGTCCCCGGCGTGCCAGGAGCCGAGGCTCTGGGCGTCCCCCTCGGGGAAGACGGTGCCGTTGTTAAGGAGCACCCAATAGCCTCGGCCACTCGGGGTACGGGCGGCCGAGGTCGCCGTTAGCTTGTTGGCCCGGGCCAGGTTCTCGCAGTTAGTGTCTGCCACCTTCAGGGCGTCGCCAAACGCGACCATGTCACAGTTGGCGAGCAGCAGCCAATAACCGTCGCCGGTGGCGTCCGGCACCACCGCCACCACCGGGGCGGGACAGCCGCCGATGGTGGCGCACGACCCAACGAACCGGGCGTTCCCGAACGCGAACACGCCGCCGTCGCTGGCCACCATCAGATAGCCCTTGCCGTTGATGGTGGGGACGATCCCGACGATGGGCGCCTCGAGGTGATGTGGAGACTTGGACCCGACCGGGGCGATCCCGCTGGCCGGGACCGAGCCCGCAAAGGCCGCGTCCCCGAAGGCGAATATGCCGCCGTCAGACGCCACCAACCAGTAGCCGCCATGGTCGGCGGTGGGCGCCATCCCGGTTATCGGCCGCTGCAGGGGGATATGGCCGGTAGAGCCGTGGAACTTGGCGTCCCCGAAGGCGAATATGCCCCCGTCCTTCCCGGTCAGCCACAAACCCTGCCCCGGTAACTGGGCCGGTCCCGACGACGCCGTCGTAGGGCTGGCTGAAGTGGTGGTGGGCGCGATCGGAGGCCCGACCTGGCCGCCACTGGGCGGCGAGCTGAGCGTCCCGTAAACAACGTTAAAGGAATCGGTGCCCGGGTCGTACTCGGTCGGGTACGCAATTATCTGGCTCGAATTGTTGACCATATAAATGGGTGAGCCGGTGGCCGAGCTCGTCCCGGGCCCTTCCACCGCTAAATTGGAGAACTGGACGGTGCCGAAATTCGCCAGGGTTTCGATGGAATTGTCGGTCGACAATGTGGGGGCTTCTTCCACCCATTCGGCGCTCGTGCCCGGAGCACTATAAGTTACTGGTTCTGTCCACACTTGGCCCTGGGTCAAATCGTCCACCGAAATGGTCCAATGGCCGACGCTGGTCTGGTCGATCTTGGCCGTGATGTGATCTCCCGGGAACACGGTGCCCAGCTCCAACGACGCGTCCGGCAACAGCTCGTACCAGGCGTAATAGAGCAGGCCGGAAGGAGACGAGCTCTGGTCGGTGCCGGCCTGGATCAGGTCGTTATGGCTCGAGATCCCGTCTATGCCGATCCAGGTGCTCGAATCGCCGAAATTGTCCTGGCTGACCGTGGGGACCACCCAGCTGGCGGTGACCTCGGTGAACTGCGCCCCCTGGCCCGCGTCTTCATACCCAGCCCAGTTGGCCGATGGCAGGGAGTCGGTCACCGCATCCGGGACGCGGCCAGCCGTGGCGGCTATGGCTGCAGGGTGCGGCCAGGCGGCGGGCAGGGGCCGGCCGCGCCCGTCGGCGACCTCGGGGCCCAGTTGGTGTGGTGCTGATCTGGCCTCACTCGGCCGGGCCTTGCTGGCCCTGATGAGGGCCCGGCCGCTGGCCGCTGGCCCCCGCACGCTTTGCGGGGCGAGCACGCGTTCGGCCGACGTGGAGCCGGCCGGGCCGGTGCCCGCCAGGGCCGGCCCGGCTGCAACCGCAGACGCCAGCACCGCGGTGGCCATCAAACCGACCGTCACTGTGATGGTGATGCTGATCACGCTGAGGCCGCGCCGCTGCCGCGTCGACGAGGCCGGCCCCGGTACCCGCACGCCACGCATCCTAAACGCCCGCGGAAACGCCCGCTGGACGGGGGACACGGGACAATGGGGCCACGGAAGTTGGGCCGCCTGAGGTCAGCCTGTGGTAAGCATGTCGTCGAGGAGCGGTGGCAACCGTTCGCTCGGGAGGCTTCAGTTAGAGGATGGTGAAGTTCACAAGAGGCTTCTCCGGTAAGGGTAAGGCTGAGCGCGACCCGCGCCTGCCGCCGGGCCAATACGACGTGGGACCAGGCTGGCCCGTGCTTACCGCCGAGGTAACCCCAAAGCTGGACGTAGCCACGTGGACGTTCAAGGTCGAAGGACTGGTCGCCACGCCGGTTATCTGGAGCTGGGAGGAAATTCACGCCCTCGCGTCGTCGTCCTTCAGTGGGGACATCCACTGCGTGACGACCTGGTCCAAGCTCGGGGTGAACTTCAGCGGCGTTTCGGTTGACACTCTTCTAGAGGCGGCGAGCCCGTTGCCACAGGCATCGTTCGTACTGGCGTTTTCTCACACCGGCTATACGACGAACCTCCCCCTCGCCGATGTCACCGGAGGGAAAGCCTGGGTGGTATGGGACTACGAGGGCAAGCCGCTGGCCACCGACCATGGCGGCCCGGCCCGTCTCCTGGTGCCCCACCTCTACTTCTGGAAAAGCGCCAAATGGGTGGCCGGTCTGCGCCTGCTCGACCATGACGAGCCCGGTTTCTGGGAGCGCAACGGTTACCACGACCGGGGCGACCCGTGGCTCGAGCAGCGCTACGAGGGCGACTGAGCGGGACCGTGAGCACCCCCGGCGCCGACAGCGAAGTGGACGTCGCCCCCCAACGAACCCCCTGGCAAATGGCGACGGTAACCGAGATCCGCCCCGAGACGACGCGGGCCAAGAGTTTTCGCTTTGCCCTCAGCGAGCCCGCGCCCCGACTGGCGGGCCAGCACTACGTGGTCAGGTTGACCGCCCCCGACGGTTACTCCGCTCAGCGCTCTTACTCGGTGGCCTCGCCGCCTGACGGTTCGAACGAGATCGAGTTGACCGTGGAGCGCCTGGACGGGGGCGAGGTGTCAACGTTCCTGCACGACGACCTCATGGTGGGCGACGAGATCGAGTTGCGGGGACCGATCGGCCGCTGGTTCGTGTGGGAGGGGACGACGCCGGCGCTGCTTGTCGGTGGTGGGTCCGGCGTGGTGCCGTTGATGGCGATGCTTCGGCTGGCCCGCAAACTCGGGCGGCCTGAGCTCGTCCGGCTGGTCGTGTCCGTGCGGGCTCCGGCCGACCTCTACTACTCCGACGAGCTGCCCGGACCGGAGAGCACGGTGCTGTACACCCGCGCCGACCCTCCCGATTGGCCCCGGCCCGCCGGCCGGCTCACGCCGGACGACCTGGAGCCGCTGGTCCGGCCGGGCGAAATGGGTTATGTCTGTGGGTCAGCCGGTTTTGCCGACGCCGCTAGCCACATGCTCGTGGACCTCGGGGTACCAACGGGGCACGTACGGGTGGAACGCTTCGGCCCGACGGGTTAGCCCGGCCCCAGCTCCCTAGCTGACCGGGACGCCCATTTCAGTCAGGGCCTTCAGTTCCTTTTTCAGGTCGGCCGACCTCGTCGCGGAGGCGGGCGGCGTACTCGAAGCGCAGATCGGCTGACGCATCGCGCATCTCCTCTTCCAGAGCCGAAATGAGCCGGGAGAGGTCGGCCTTGGGCATGCCGGCCAGGTCGGAGCGGGAGCGGTCGTGGCGGCGGCTGCGCCGGTCCGAGCCCGGCACGGGCGCCGTCGCGGCGGCACCGGAACTGTCGCCCCGGCCGAGCATGACGAGTATGTCGCTGACGGCCCGGCGGATGGTCTGGGGGTTTATGCCGTGTTCGGCGTTGTACTCCTGCTGGAGCTGGCGCCGCCGGTGGGTCTCGGAGATGGCCCGCCGCATCGAGTCGGTCATCTCGTCGGCGTACATGATCACCGCGCCGTCGACGTTGCGGGCCGCCCGCCCGATCGTCTGGATGAGCGACGTCTCCGAGCGCAGGAACCCCTCTTTGTCGGCGTCGAGGATCGCCACGAGCGAAACCTCGGGCAGGTCGAGGCCCTCGCGTAGGAGGTTTATGCCGACGAGCACGTCGAACTCGCCCAGGCGGAGGTCCCTCAGGATCTCGATCCGTTCGAGCGTCTCGACGTTGGAGTGCAAGTAGCGCACCTTCAGGCCCTGCTCGAGGAGATAGTCGGTCAGGTCCTCGGCCATTTTCTTGGTCAAGCGTGGTCACCAGCACCCTGTCGCCGGCCGCGATACGTTTGGTGATCTTCGGCGATCAGGTCGTCGATCTGGCCTTTGGTCGGCCTCACGACCACTTCGGGGTCGATCAAGCCCGTCGGGCGGACTATCTGCTCCACGACCTGGTCGGACACCGATATCTCGTAGGCCGACGGGGTGGCCGACATGAAGATGCACTGGTTTATCCGCTCCATTAGCTCCTCGTAACGCAGCGGCCGGTTGTCGGCGGCCGAGGGAGACGGAAGCCGTGCTCGATCAAGGTCTCCTTGCGGGAGCGGTCGCCGTGGTACTGGCCGTGCAACTGCGGCACAGCCACGTGCGACTCGTCTATGACCAAGCAGGTAGTCCTTGGGGAAAAAGTCGAGCAACGTGTACGGGGCCTGGCCGGCGAGCGCCCGTCGATGTGGCGGCTGTAATTTTCGATACCGGCACAGCTGCCGACCTCCGCCATCATTTCCAGGTCGTAGCTCGTCCGCATACGTAAGCCGCTGGGCCTCGAGCAGCTTTCCCGTGCTCTCGAAGAAGTCGAGCCGTTCTTGCAGCTCGACCTCGATCCCCTCGATGGCGCGACGCATTCGCTCGGTCCCCGCGACGTAGTGGGTGGCAGGGAAAACGACGACATCTTCGACTCTCGCTGAGGAGCTCACCGGTGACCGGGTCGACGCGCGTGATCCGCTCTATTTCGTCACCGAACAGTTCGACCCGCAATATGTGCTCTTCGTACGCGGGGTGCAGCTCGATGGTGTCCCCGCGGACACGGAACTTGCCCCGGACGAGGTTGGCGTCGTTGCGCTCGTACTGCATGTCGACGAGCCTGCCGAGGATGGCTCGCTGGTCGTAGTCCTGGCCGACGGCCAGGGACAGGATCTTGCTGGAGTACTCCTCGGGCGAGCCGAGGCCGTAAATGCACGACACCGAAGCGACGACGATCACGTCACGGCGGGTCAGCAACGCGGAGGTGGCCGAGTGGCGGAGGCGGTCGATCTCGTCGTTTATCGAGCTGTCTTTTTCGATGTAGGTGTCGCTGGAGGGGATGTAAGCCTCGGGCTGGTAATAGTCGTAATAACTGACGAAGTACTCGACCCTGTTGTCGGGGAATATCTCCCGCATCTCGTTGGCGAACTGGGCGGCCAACGACTTGTTGGGCTCGATCACCAGGGTGGGCCGCTGCACTTGTTCGATCGTCCAGGCGATGGTCGCGCTCTTGCCGCTGCCCGTGATGCCGAGCAGCGTCTGGAACCGGTCGCCTCGGAGGACCCCCTCGGTCAGACCTTTATGGCGTTGGGCTGGTCGCCGGCCGGGTGACCACTCTGACACCACTTTGAAAGGAGGCACGGCGGCCATGGTACCGGGGGCCGGGTGACGACTATGCCGGCTCGGCCGGGGCCGGCCCCGGGCTGGCGCCCTGAGTCCCGGTGCGGCGCCTTCGCCAGCAACCAGCCCCAAAGCTCGTCGACGGCGATTTCGAGGTCTGCCTCGTCTCCCGTCGTTGACCAGGGCCCGGTCGGCCAGCAGCCGGCGTTCCGCGCCGCGATGGCTGGGCGGCCATGCGGGCGCGGGCTGCCTGTTTCGGTCATGCCCCGGTCCCACTGCCCGCTGACGGCCATGTCCTCGGGCGTGTCGACCAGGACGACGACGTCGAGGCCGTAGTCGACCTGGGTGCCCGGCTTGTCGAGCAGCGGCACCTCGATCACCACGACCTGGTGCGCCTCAGAGCTCACGACGACCAGGCTCGCTCGGCTAGGGCGACCCGTGCAGCACCTCGTCGTGGATCAAAGGGTGAGTGATGGCCTCGAGGGCGAGCCTTTCGGCCGGTTCGGCGAAGACGATGTCGGCCAGCGCCTTGCGGTCCATGCTGGCCTGGCCGGCGCCCGAGACGCCGTGGCCCGCTCGCCGAAGTGGTCGAGCACCGCCCTGCTCGCCAGGGGCTGCCCGGCGCAACTACCTCGCGGGCGACCTGGTCGGCGTCTATCACGGCCGCCCCTCGAGCAGCCAGCGCCTTGCCCGACCGTGGACTTGCCGGCGCCGAGAGCCCCTGTCAGGCCGACGCGATGAGCCGCAACCTAGCCGTCCGAACCAAGTAGCCGAGCTCTGGCTTGGCCCGAACCCCTGTTGGCCCGAACCCCTGTTGGCCCGACCCCGTTGACCCGGAGGTTTCCTCCCCTGGTTACGCTGAGACCTATGCCGCTTGACTCCCGGGCAACTGCAAGAGGCGGCCAAGCGCCATCTCTGGATGCATTTCACCCGCATGGGCGCTTACGCCACGCACGACGTGCCCGTGATCGTCAGGGGGGAAGGCCCCTGGGTCTGGGACTCCGCGGGCAAGCGTTACCTGGATGGGCTGTCGGGGCTGTTCACGGTCCAGGCGGGGCACGGCCGGACCGAGCTGGCCGACGCCGGCGCCCGCCAAGCCGCCCGCTTGGCCTACTTCCCGTATGGGGCTATGCCCACCCGACGGCCATAGAGCTGGCCGAGCGCCTTTCCGACGCTGGCGCCGGGGGACATAAACCGGGTCTTTTTCACGGGCGGTGGCAGCGAGGCCGTCGAGTCGGCGTGGAAACTTGCCCGCCAGTACTTCAAAGTCATCGGTCAGCCGCACCCGGACCAAGGCCATTTCTCGCGAGATTTCCTACCACGGCACCACGATGGGGGCGCTTTCGATAACCGGCTACGAGGCCATCAAAAAGCCCTTCGAGCCTCTGGTGCCGGGTACGTCCACGGTCCCGAACACCGATTTCTTCCGCGCCCCGGTGCACGGTGACGACGTGGTCGCCTTCGGGCTCTGGGCGGCGGACAAGATCGCCGAACGGATCGAGGCAGAGGGGCCGGAGACGGTGGCCGCCGTGTTCCTCGAGCCTGTCCAAAACTCGGGCGGCTGCCTGATGCCCCCGCCGGGTTATTTCGCCGCGGGTGCGGGAGATTTGTGACCGGTACGGGGTGCTGCTCGTTTCCGACGAGGTCATCTGCGCCTTTGGGCGCCTGGGCTACTGGTTCGGGTCCGAGCGCTATGGCTACCAGCCCGACATGATCACGGTGGCCAAAGGGATGACCTCGGGTTACGCACCCATGGGGGCCCTGTTGGCCAGTGACCGCCTTATCGAGCCATTTCTTCACCGCACGACGACGTTCGCGCACGGGATCACCTTCGGCGGCCACCCGGTGTCCGCTGCCGTGGCGCTGGCCAACCTGGACATCTTCGAGGATGAGAAACTGCTGGCCCACGTCCGTGCCAACGAGGAGGCCTTCCGCTCCTCGTTGCGCGCCCTGGAGGACCTGCCGATCGTCGGTGATGTGCGCGGCGATGGCTATTTCTTCGGGGTGGAGCTGGTGAAAGACAAGGCGACCCGCGAGACGTTCAACCACGAGGAATCCGAGCGGCTGCTGCGGGGGTTCCTGTCGCCGGCGTTGTTCGACGCCGGTCTGGTGTGCCGACCGACGACCGAGGCGACCCGGTCGTGCAGTTTGCTCCGCCCCTCATTTGCGAGCAGGAACACTTCGACATAATCGTCGAGGTGCTACGCGACGTGCTGACCAGGGCGGCCAACCTCATCTAGCCCGCCCCTCAGTTGGGCGGGCGGCGCGATGGCGGGCGGCGAGGTGTTGGGCGGCGCGATGGGGAACGGCGCGATGGGAACGGCGCGGTGGCGGACGGCGGGCGTGGGCGCCCGGCCCGACGGCCGGGCGCTAACCAGGTAGTGGCCCTGGGGGCCTTACTCGCCCGCCGCCGCCTGGGGTTGCTCGTCGCTGGCCGGCTCTCCCGTGACGTCAACGCCGGTGTCACCCGCGTGCGGCCTCCGCGGCGGCAGCGGCGTCCCCGGCTGCGCCGGTCGGCTCCGGCCCGTTGAGGCCGGCGCCGTCGAAGTTGACGCCTGCATCAACATCTGCCGAACTGGCGGAATCAGTCGCTCCTGGCTCCTGCGGACTGGGCTTGCTCCTCCAGGTAGCCCGCCCAGGCAGCCTGGGCCTCCGACTCGGGCTCGAACGACGATGTAGCCGGCCCCGATGTAGTTGCCGTGCTCGTCGTACGCATGCTCGCCGAACGCTTCCCGGTACTCGGCCGCCACCTCGCCGCCCTCGGCCGCCTGCTTGATGGACAGGCTGATGCGCCGGCGGGCCAGGTCGATGTCGATGATCTTGACCCAGAGCTCCTCGCCCGGGGTGACGACCTGGTCGGGCTGGTCGACGTGGTGGACCGCCATCTCCGAAATGTGGACCAGGCCCTCGATGCCGTCGCCCACCTGGACGAAGGCGCCGAACGGCACCAACTTGGTGACCCGGCCGTACACCAGCTCGCCCACCCGGTGGGCGTTGGCGAACTCCTGCCAGGGGTCGGCCTGCGTCGCCTTCAGGGAAAGGCTGATCCGCTCCCGGTCGAGGTCCACGTCGAGCACCCGAACGGTCACGGGGTCGCCGACCTGGACGACCTGGCCGGGGTGGTCGACGTGCTTCCACGAGAGCTCAGACACGTGGATGAGCCCGTCCATACCCCCGAGGTCGACAAAGGCGCCGAAGTTCACTACAGAGGAAACGACGCCCTTTCGCACTTCGCCCGGCTTCAGGTTGGTCAAGAACTCGTCCCGTTGCGAGCGCTGCGCCTCTTCCAGGTAGGCGCGGCGAGACAGCACCACGTTGTTGCGGTTTTTGTCGAGCTCGATGATCTTGGCTTCCAGCTCTCGCCCGACATAAGGCTGCAGGTCGCGGACCCGGCGCAGCTCCACGAGCGAAGCAGGCAGGAAGCCCCGGAGCCCGATGTCCAGGATGAGGCCGCCCTTCACCACTTCGATGACGGGGCCGCGCACAGTCCCGTTCTGCTCCTTGACCCCCTCGATCGTGCCCCAGGCCCGTTCGTACTGGGCCCGCTTCTTCGAGAGGACCAGCCGGCCTTCCTTGTCCTCCTTCTGCAGGACGAGGGCCTCGATCTTGTCGCCCACCTGCACCACGTCGTGTGGGTCCACATCGTGGCGGATAGACAGCTCCCGGGCCGGGATTACCCCTTCGGACTTGAACCCGATGTCGAGCAGGACTTCATCCTTGTCGACCTTGACAACGGTGCCGGAGACGATGTCGCCATCGTCGAACTCGACGATCGTCCCGGCTATGGCGTCTTCGAAGGAGGTACCGCCCAGGTCGTCAGAAACGACCTGGCGAGGGGTGTAAGCCCCAGACTCGTCGAACGTGCCCATTTCCGCCGTGGGAGCACCTCCTGCTTCTGCGGCGGTGTAGGTACTGGTCGACGGAGTGAGTTCGGACATTAGGTTCAGGACTTCCTTGAAATTGATCTGTAGAGGGTATTGGGGCCGCCAGGCGCGGCTCGCGCATCGCATGCTACACCTAGTAACGGCTCTGCTAGTCGCGCCCCTGAATGGGCTCTGGCCAGGCACTTCGCCCTTTTAGAAGACTTTGCTGAGAGCGGCGGAGGCCACCAGGGCGCCCCTGGGGGGCTAGCCAGGGTACCCCAGATCCACCAGGAACGCGTGGTGGTGCCCTAGCGTTAGAAGGGCAGTGAAGACCAAGAAGTTCGTTTATTGGCCGGTCGCGTTGGTCTCGGCAGGAGCCCTGGTGGCGGGTTGTGGCGGCGGTGGCAGCAATGCGGCCTCGGGCAACGCCGGTACGACAACTACGGCGGCCGCCGTCTCGAGCACCGTGGCCCCCACCACCAGCTCCCCACCCACGACTACCGCTCCGACGACCAGCGCCCCGACGACCGCCGCCCCAACGACGAAGACCTCGCCTACTGCCGCCCCTACTACGACCGTGACCAGGACATCAGTGGCCGCCAGCGGGGGCGTGACCGGCAAGACGGTGGACGGAGGGCAACCCGCGGGCGGGCCGGTGCCAACCGGCTTCGACCCGCTGTCGTTCACGGCTATATCGGACAGCGAGTATTGGCTGCTCGGCGAAGCCCCCTGCAGCAACCCGGTGTGCACCTCGATCGTGCGGACGACTGACGGCGGTTCCAACTTCGTCGGTCTCCCCGCCCCCACCGCACCCTTCATGGAGCCCGGCAATGCGAGCACTACCAGCGGGGTAAACACGTTGCGGTTCGCCGACACTATGGACGGCTACGCGTTCGCCACCGGGCCCGGGGGCGAGCTCTGGGATACTCACAACGGAGGGGAGTCATGGGCTCAGCCGGGGTTCCTTTCCGACCAGCAACTCCTGGGGTTCGGGACGGGGGGCGGTTACGCCCTCGCGCTGGTGGGTTCGTGCCAGAACGGCAATTGCTCGAACGTCGTCCTGGAGCGCTCGCCTGTGGGCTCTGACCAGTGGGCCGCCATCACCGTGCCCGGCGTCTCCGGTGGTGTCGACGACCTGGTGACGATGACCGTCCATGGCACCAACCTCTGGTTCTCGGTGTCCAGCTCGCCCAACCAGGCCCACCAGGTCCTGGTGGCCGGGACCGGCTCGGGCAGCAGTTTCACCACCTATGCCAGCCCGTGCTTCCCTGGCCTTGGGGGCAACATCCAGGCCACGTCGGCAGACGTGCTCTGGGCCGTGTGCCCGACGGGGATGGAGGCGGAGGCGTTCCGGTCGACTGACGGAGGCGCCCAGTGGAGCACTATGGCCGTGGGCGAACTGGACAACTCGGCGCTGATCGCCCCGGCCAGTGACACCTCGGCCGTGATCGAGCCGAGCGCGCAGGGCGAGTTCCTGCGCACGTCTGACGGAGGCACCACGTGGCAGACGGTTTACCCCTCGGGCAGCGGGAACTTCTGGTGGAGCTGGGCCGGTTTCACCGACAGCAGTACCGGCTCGGCCCTGCGGACTGACAACAACCCCCCCGCGGGCTGGCCGTTCCCGAACGGACCGTCCCCCGAACAGCTCTACCGCAGCTCTGATGGCGGCAGCACCTGGACGGGCCCGGTGACGATCGGCTGAGCGGGCCGGTCGCACCGCTCGGGCCCCACGAACTGCCTGGACCGCCTCAACCGCCGCGTCAAATAGGCCGCAAATTGTCCATGTCACAGCGTTCTTTTTACGTCGTCTCTGAAGTGCCCGGCGGCGCCCGAGGACCGTTGCCCAAACGTGCGTTCGACTGGTAGCCTGGACTATATGTCGGACCGGCTCGTGGTGAAAGGTGCGCGCGAGCACAACTTGCAGGATGTGTCGATCGACTTGCCGAGGGACGGTTTGATCGTCTTCACCGGCCTGTCGGGGTCCGGGAAGAGCAGCCTGGCCTTCGACACGATCTACGCCGAGGGCCAAAGGAGGTACGTCGAGTCGCTGTCGGCGTACGCGCGGCAGTTCCTCGGCCAGATGGACAAGCCCGACGTCGATTTCATCGAGGGCTTGTCGCCGGCGATCTCGATCGACCAGAAGTCGGCTTCCCGCAACCCCCGCAGCACCGTCGGCACCATCACCGAAATCTATGATTATCTGCGGCTTCTTTACGCTCGGGTGGGCATCCCGCACTGCCCGCAGGACGGTAGTGTGGTGTCCCGCCAGACGCCTCAGCAGATCGTCGACCGGGTGCTGCTGCTGCCGGAAGGCACCCGGTTCCAGGTGTTGGCGCCGGTCGTCCGGGGCCGGAAAGGCGAGTACGAGAGCCTCGTCGAAGAGCTGGCCGGCCAGGGCTTCGCCCGGGCGCGCGTGGACGGCGAGCTGTACGAGCTGTCCGAGGTGCCGAAGCTGGCCCGCTACGAGGCCCACACCATCGAAGTCGTCATCGACCGGTTGGTGCTGAGGCCGGGGATAGAGCGCCGCCTCACCGATTCACTGGAAACGGCGTTGAAGTTGGCCGACGGCGTGGCCGAGATCCAGGTCGTCCCCCGCGAGCCCGCTAACGGCGAGGGGCCTCGGGGAGAGGGCGAGACCGACGGGGACGAGGGCGAAACGCTGATCTTTTCTCAGCATTTGGCTTGCCCGGTGTGCGGCACGTCCTACGACGAACTGGCGCCGCGCAACTTCTCCTTCAACTCGCCGTATGGGGCCTGCCCCAGCTGTGATGGCCTCGGGACCCGTTACGAGGTCGACCCCGAGCTCGTCGTCCCGGACCCCGACCTGTCACTTGACGAGGGCGCAGTGGCCCCGTGGGCCGGGGCGCGCAACGAGTACTTCGGGCGCCTGCTCCAGGGCGTGGCCGAGACGTACGGTATATCCACTTCGGTGCCGTGGCGCAAGCTCAAGAAACAAGACCAAAAGGTCATCCTTTACGGGGCCGGCACCGCCCAGGTCCATTTGCACTACAAAAACCGTTACGGCCGGACGCGTTCGTACTACACCACCTACGAAGGCGTGGTGCGCTATCTGCAGCGGCGCCACGCCGAAGCCGAATCCGACAATGCCCGAGAGCAGATCGAAGGGTATATGCGGGAAGTCCCGTGCAGCGAGTGCGGCGGCGCCCGGCTGAAGCCCGAGAGCCTGGCTGTCACGGTGGGGGACAGGAGCATATTCGAGCTGTGCGACCTGTCGATCCGGGACGCGACGCAAACGGTCGAAGGGCTCACCCTGTCCGAGCGGGACCATTTGATCGCTGACCAGGTGCTGAGAGAAGTGAGGGCGCGACTGCAGTTCCTGGTGGACGTGGGGCTCGATTACCTTTCTCTCAACCGCAACGCCGGCACCCTGGCCGGTGGCGAGGCCCAGCGCATCCGGTTGGCGTCCCAAATAGGCAGCGGGCTGGTCGGGGTGCTGTACGTCCTGGACGAACCGTCCATCGGTCTCCATCAGCGCGACAACCGCAAGTTGATCGACACCCTGATACGCCTGCGCGACATCGGCAATACGGTCATCGTGGTCGAGCACGACGAAGAGACCATCCGGACGGCCGACCATGTGGTCGACATCGGCCCGGGGGCGGGGGAGCACGGCGGTCAGATCGTGGTGTCCGGCACGGTCAACGAACTGTTGCGGACGAAGGCCTCCCTCACCGGCCAGTACCTGTCCGGCAAGAGGTTCGTCCCCCTGCCAGACCTGCGCCGGGAACCCAACGGCTGGCTCGTCGTTAGGGGAGCCAAAGAACACAACCTGCGAGACATAGACGTGGAGTTCCCCACCGGGTGCCTCACCGTCGTGACCGGGGTGTCGGGCTCCGGCAAGTCCACGTTGGTGAACGACATATTGCTGCGGGCCTTGATGCACCGCATCTACAAGTCCAAGGAGGTCCCCGGCCGGCACCGCAAGGTGGAGGGCATGGACGCCTTCGACAAGGTGGTCGACGTAGACCAGTCGCCCATCGGGCGGACGCCGCGGAGCAACCCGGCCACATACACCGGTGTTTTCGACCATATACGCCGCCTTTTCGCCACCACCACCGAAGCCAAGGTGAGGGGTTACCAGCCCGGCCGGTTCTCGTTCAACGTGGCCGGCGGGCGCTGCGACGCCTGCGCCGGGGACGGGACCATAAAGATCGAGATGCACTTCCTGCCCGACGTGTACGTGCCCTGCGAGGTGTGCAAGGGCGCCCGGTACAACCGCGACACCCTGGACATCACCTTCAAGGGCAAAAACATCGCCGAGGTGCTCGACATGTCTTGCGAGGAAGCGGCGGAGTACTTCATCAACCAGCCCGTGATCTCCCGGCATATGCAGACCCTGGTAGACGTCGGCCTCGGTTACGTCAAACTGGGCCAGCCGGCCCCGACGCTCTCCGGCGGGGAGGCGCAGCGCATAAAACTGGCGTCGGAGCTCTCAAAACGCTCGACCGGACGGACGCTGTACATACTCGACGAGCCGACCACCGGTCTGCATTTCGAGGACGTCCGCAAACTGCTGGGCGTGCTCTCCCGGTTGGTGGACCAGGGCAATACGGTAATCGTCATCGAGCACAACCTCGACGTGATAAAGACGGCCGACTGGCTCATCGACCTAGGGCCTGAGGGCGGTGACGGGGGTGGTCTGGTCGTGGCCACCGGTACGCCCGAAGACGTGGCCAAGTGTTCGGAGAGCTTTACCGGCCAGTTCCTCGAGCCGCTCTTGAAGGGCCGCTAGCCCGCCACTGACAAGGAAATAGGCCCGCCCCGCCGGCTTCAACGCAGGGCCTAAACGCGTCCCCTAGACGCGACCTTGCCCCCAGGCCTCCAGTCACAACAGTGTGGCTGGAGCCGGAGCCCGGGGGCAAACCTTGGAACTTGTTACTTGTTGTCGTCCTTGACCCGGTCGTCGATGTCAGGAGCTTCGACACCGCCGGACGACGACCGGGCCAAGGGGCCTCATTGGCTTTGGGACCTCATTGGCTTTGGGACCTTGTGGACCTTGTGGACCTTGTGGACCTTGTGGACCTTGTGGTCACTGGGCAAGAGCACGGCCGCCACCGCCCCGACAGCCGTGCTGTGCCCAACCCGCCGCCTGACCTCTCGTTACCTCGCTACCCCTATACCTCAGCGGCGACCGTGGTGGTTGAGGTAGTGGAGCGCCTCAGCCAGGTCGGTTTCTGACGTCTTCACGGCCCGTGCGGCGATCAACATGTTGGTCGTGGGGCCGTTGAGCAAGGTGTGGTTGGCGTTCCACTCTGCCGGAGTGAAGCCGATCAACTCAGCCGAGAGCCCGTTGGTGTCGTTCGTCGCCGTCTGGTCGTTCGCCTGCATGCTGGCGACGAGCGGGCCGATGACCCCCTGGTTGTGCTGGTTCTCCCGGCTTTGCAGGTAGGTGATCTCCTTGGCCAGGTACGGCAGGGTGATATTGGTTATGCGGTCGATCCGGATGACGTCGGCGACCACGGGCTGGACGAGGGCGAACACCCGGAACTCGGTGAAAATGAGCGCGGTATCGGCCAGCACTTCTGGCACCGTCGCGTCGCCCTGGATCTTGTTGCCCAGCGCTTCGAGGCCGCTGACGTCGGACTGCATATTGTTCACGAGCGTGGTGCCGTCAGACCCGAGCCACGGCCTGTCCTGGACGCCCTTGATGGCGCCGGCCAGCTCGCGGATGCGGGCGTACTCGTCTTGCGCCGCTATCGCCTTCAGGCGCCGCAGCTCGTTGTTGTTGACCGGGCTCGTCGTGGTGGTCGTGGGGGCGACGGTGGTCGTCGTGGTCGGCGCCACGGTCGTGGTGGTCGTCGGGATCGAGCTGCTCGTGTACACGTAGAACTCGTCAATCGACCACCAGTAGAAGCCAGTCCCCGCGGTCAAAACGACCCGTACGTACTGCGACGTCTGGGTCGGGAAGCTCACGACCTCGGGGGTGCCGACGCCTGTGCAGCTGGCCACCGTAACCCAGGCATGGTCGTTCCAGACCTCTACGTTGTAGCCCCGGGCATAATCGGTAACCGAGTTGGGGACGGCCATTTCCACTTCGTCGAAGCTCTGGGGCCCCCGCATGTTGACCTGGAAGTAGAGGCCGGCGGCCTGGTGCTCGTTGGTGCTGAAGCGGGTGCTCAAGTTGCCATCAAGCGCGTGCTTGGGGACGTCCGCCTTGCTATAAGGGGCATTGCTGCTCGCGCTCCAACCCGTCCGGCCGAGCGCCGTCCCGCTGAGGACCGCCGCGCAGTTGGAACCCGGGACGGTCGTAGTCGTGGTCGGCGTGGTCGTGCTGGTCGTCGACGACGTCGTTGTCGTGGAAGTTGAAGTCGTGGTGGTCGTGGTCGGGTGCGATTGCAAGTACTTGTTGGCCCGAGCCAAGTAGTCGTTGGCGTAATCGACGGCTTTATCCGCGGTCTGGATGGCAGTTTGGGCGGTCGAGAACAGCCGGTGGTTGGAGTCCCATTCCGCCGGCGTGTAGGCCAGCAGTTCGGCCACGAGGCCTGTCGTGGCGCCTGTGGCAATTTGCACCTCGGACTGCATGCCGGAGATTAGTGGCCCGATAAAGGGCTGGTTGGAAGAGTTCTCCTCGCCCTGGAGCGTGGTGATGTCCTTGCTGAGAGCGGGCAGGTCGACGTTGACCGCGTGATCGATGGTGCTCACGTCGTGAACAACGGGGAGCATTACGTAATAAACGCGGAACTCGGTGAAGATCAGGTCGGCGTCGGCAATTGCCTCGGCCACGGTCGTATCGCCGTTGATCTTGGTCCCCAACGCCTGGAGACCGGTTATGTCGGACTGCATGTCATTGACGAGCGTGGTGCCGTCAGCGCCCAGGAAACTGTCCCCCTGCACGGTTTTTATAGCTGCACCGAGTGCGTTCAGCCTGATCGATATGGCCTCGGCGGCCAAAGCCTTGATCTCGGAGAGGCTGTTGCTCCAATTGGGGATTGCGTCAGTCGGGGCTGCGGTAGGGGTGGTGCTAGCAAACGCCGTGGATACGGTGGGTGCTAGGGAGCCGGCAACCGTCGCCAGCGTCGCCACCAGGGCGACACCGGCGGCAGCGGACCAGCCTCTCCCCCCTCGTTTGAGCTTGGTCATCTGTCCTCCTCTGTTCAGTGACCTGTTCCTTAGCTTGTTGAATTGACATTCCCCCGGTTTTATGACCGCCTCTTGGCCGCTGTGTGATGGTCCTGTGATGGCTGTCACCGCTGTGGTCACGCCGGGTGGTGTTGGCCTGCCTGTCCCTGCACGAGTTGAGCCAAACTGGGGATGGTGCTCGAACGTCCTCCCGCTGGTGCCATCCCGGATGCTCCCGGGTCGTACCAGTTCCGCGACCGGGACGGCAGGGTCATCTATGTAGGCAAGGCGAAGTCGCTGCGGCAGCGCCTGTCCAACTACTTCCAGAGCCCGAGCGGGTTACTGCCCCGCACGGCCCAGATGGTCGCGTGCGCCGAGTCCGTCGAATGGATCCAGGTGCGCAACGACGTCGAGGCCCTCATGCTCGAGTACAGCCTCATCAAGCAGCACAAGCCCCGCTTCAACGTGCGGCTGCGGGACGACAAGAGCTACCCGTTCCTGGTGCTGACCAAAGCGGACGAGTGGCCCCGGGCGACCGTCCGGAGGGGGCGCCCGAGCGGGCGCACCGAGAACCGCTACTTCGGGCCGTACGCCCACGCCTACGCCATCAGGGAGACGCTTGACCTCCTGCTCCGTACGTTCCCGGTCCGCAGCTGCACCGACGCCAAGTTCACCCGCCATCAACGGGTCGGGCGGCCGTGCCTCATGTACCACATCGAGCGCTGCGCGGGCCCTGCGCCGGCCTCGTCGACCACGAGCAGTACTCCCGCCTGGTCGACGAGCTGACCGCCTTCCTGGACGGCGACACGACGCCGATAGTGCGCAGGCTCGAGGGACAGATGCGCGAGGCGGCGGACAACCTCGAGTTCGAGCTGGCCGCCCGGGTCCGGGACCGGTTGGCGGCAGTGCGCAAGGCCATCGAAAAACAGCAAATGGTCACCGAGCGAGCGGAAGACTTCGACTGCTTCGGGATCGCGGAGGACGAGCTGGAAGCGGCCGTCCAGGTGTTCTACGTGCGGCGCGGCCGGGTGGTGGGGCGCAAGGGGTTCATCGTCGACAAAGTGGAAGACCTGACCCGCGCCCAGCTCCTGGCCGACGTGCTGGAGCAGCACTACGCCGACGCTGTGAACGGGGTCCCGCCTCTGGTCCTGGTGCCCGGAGAGGTGGACGAGCCCGACGTCATCGAAGAGTGGCTGTCCGGCCTGAGGGCACCAGCGGCGCTGGCCGCCCCCCCAATCGGAGGCGCCCCAGTCGGAGGCGTGCCGGTCGGCGGGGAGCTCAGCGACGCGGGCGGGGGAGCCGAGGCCAGCGCTGACGACGAAGTGGTCGGCGTTGATGTGCCGGTTGGGGGCGCAGCTCCCGATGCCAGTTGGAAAGAGTGGTGGGCGGCCAGCGGCCGGCGCCGACCCGAGCGCAGCGTGAACCCGAGGTCCGCCGGCTCCAGCCGGGCCCACCTCCACGTGCCCCAGCGAGGGGAGAAAAAGGCGTTGCTGGAGACGGTCTCGAAGAACGCCGGGGAAGAGCTGATGAGGCACCGGCTGAAGCGTTCGACGGACCACAACGCCCGAGCGTGTGCCCTCAATGCTCTACAGGACGCCCTCGACCTGCCCGAGGCGCCGCTGCGCATCGAGTGCTACGACATGAGCCACCTCCAGGGGACGGACTACGTCGGTTCGATGGTCGTCATGGAGGACGGGCTGCCGAGGCCGAGCGAGTACAAACGGTTCAAAGTGCGCAACGTGCCCGGCAATGACGACTACGCCGCCATGGAGGAGGTCCTCACCCGTCGGCTCAAGGCCTACCTGGAGGAGAAGGAGCTACCCGTGGGGGAGCGCAAGCGCCATTTTTCTTACCCTCCCCAACTCCTGCTCGTGGACGGGGGCAAGGGCCAGCTCAACGTGGCCATACGCGTCGTCGAAGACCTCGGGCTCGACGACGAGATCCCGGTGGCCGCACTGGCCAAACAATTCGAGGAGGTTTACTTGCCCGGCATGGCCGACCCGGTCCGCATCCCGCGTGGTTCCGAGGCCCTGTACCTGCTGCAGCAGGTGCGGGACGAGGCCCACCGCTTCGCCATCACATACCACAGGAAGTTGCGCGACAAGCGGATGACCACCTCCGCCCTCGACGGGGTCCCCGGCCTCGGGCCGGCCCGGCGCAAGCGACTGCTGCGTGAGGTCGGGGGAGTGAAGGCAGTACGGGAAGCGCCCAAAGAAAGGCTGGAGGCTCTTCCGTGGCTGCCGCAACCCGTGGTGGACGCCCTCTGGGAGAAGCTCCACGGCCCGGGCTCCGGTCGTTCCAATGGCAAAAGAGAGGGCCGGCGACGAGAGCGCCACGAGGAGCGGGCCGACGAGGAGCAGGCCGACCAGCTGGTGCCGCTATGAGCGGCCAGACGCCCCCGATGGCCGGTCCCCTCCCGCTCGACCCGGGCCAACCCCTGCCGGTCGAGGCCCAGCAGCTGTGGGAAGTGAACGCCGCCTGGTGGCAGGAATGCTTCACGGAGGGCGCTGACCCCGAGTACCGGGAGCAGATAGTCCCGATCCTGAAAGACCTTTTGGCTGGCGCGCTGGTGGGGGCGGGGCCGGCGACGGTGCTCGACATCGGCTGCGGTGAGGGCCAGCTTTCGCGGGTGGCCGCCCGCTTGCCCGGCGTGAGCCACGTCGTCGGGATCGACCCGACGAGGTCGCAGCTGGAGGCGGCTATGCGCCGGCGCGCGGGGAGGATGGACAGGGCCGAGCCACAGCGGGCGTCGCTCCTGTCGACTACGCCAGGGCGACCGCGACGGCGCTCCCATTTCCGGACGAGACCTTCGACGCCGCCTTCGCCTGCCTGGTGTTCGAGCACATCGAGGGCACAGTTGACGCCATCGCCGAGGCCGCCCGGGTGGTGCGGGCCGGGGGGACCTTCGTGCTGTTCATGAACCACCCGCTCCTGCAAGTGCCGGGGAGCGGTTGGGTCGACGACGACATCCTCGGGGAGCAGTACTGGCGCATCGGTCCCTACCTGACAGAGAACCACTCCGTCGAAGAAGTGGACAAGAACGTCTGGATCCCCTTCGTCCACCGACCCCTTTCTGTGTACGTCAACGCTTTGGTGGCGGCCGGCCTTTACGTGACGAAAATGATCGAGCCCGCCCCCCCCGGAGGTTTCCTGGAAAAGGCGGAGGAGTACCGCCAGGCGTCCGCCTTCCCCCGGTTGCTGGTCCTCCGGACCGAAAAACTGGTGCCCGTCCGCCATTAACCGGCGGCATTAGGCGGCGTCGTTAACCGCCGGCGGGCCGACCGCAATTTGCCCGCCCCAATTTGGTAGCCGGTTGTTGGCACAATGAAAGTGTGGCTGAGTTCCTGGTCGTCACCGGGCTCTCCGGGGCCGGGCGCTCGCAGGCTGGCGCGGCACTGGAGGACATCGGGTGGTACGTGATGGACAACATCCCGACTGCCCTTATCAACAAGGTGGCGGAGCTGGTTTCGGGGCCGGGCCCGGAGGCCCAGCGGCTGGCCCTCGTGGTCGGCCGTCACGCTGGCCAACTCGGTGAGCTCCAGGCTGCTATACAACAGCTGAGAGCGTCGGGGGAGCGGGTCAAGGTGCTGTTCCTGGACAGCTCCGACGAGGTCCTGGTGCGCCGTTTCGAGGGGACCCGCCGGCGCCATCCCCTGGGTGAGGAGGGTGTGGTAGAAGCCATAGCCGATGAGCGCCGGCAGCTGAGGCCCATAAAAGAAATGGCCGACGTCGTCGTCGACACCAGCGACCTGAACGTGAACCAGCTCAGGGAACGGTTAGCCGAGCTGTTCAGCAACGGCGAGACGATCGCCATGCAGATCCTGGTCCTCAGTTTCGGGTTCAAGCACGGGGTGCCGCTCGACGTCGACAACGTGCTCGACGTGCGCTTCCTGCCCAACCCGCACTGGGTGGAAGCGATGCGCCCCCTGACCGGCCTCGATGAGCCCGTGCGGCGGTACGTGCTGGCCCAGCCGGAGGCGAAGGAGTTCCTCGACCGGGTCGAGCACTTGCTCAAGTTCCTGGTGCCGGCCTACGTAAAGGAAGGCAAGTCCTACCTGACCATCGCCATCGGGTGCACTGGCGGCCGCCATCGCAGCGTCGTGTTGGCTGAGGAGATCGCCGACAGCTTGAGCCGGCTGGGTTACTACCCGAGCGTCAGCCACCGGGACGTCGAACGCCCGGCCTGAGGCCGATGCGCCGCCTCTGGGGCCCCTGGCGGCACCCCAGCCGGCACCCCAGCCGGCCTGGCCACAACCCCCCTGACCAGGCGCGATCTGGCTTCGGCCGGGCGTCGCCTAGGATGTCCCCCGCCGGAGAAGAGATGAAGGAGCAAAAGTCATGGCAGTGAGGGTTGGGATAAATGGCTTCGGCCGGATTGGGCGCAACTTCCTGCGGGCCGCGGTGGCCAGCGGGGCCGATGTGGACATCGTGGCCGCTAACGACCTGGCCCCGCCGGAGACGAACGCCCATTTGCTCAAGTACGACTCGACCTTCGGGCGGCTGCCCCAAGAGGTGAAAGTGTCCGCGGACACGATCGCAGTGGGCCCCTTTACGTTCAGGGTGTTCTCCGAGAGGGACCCCAAGGCCCTGCCGTGGGGCGACGTCGGGGCCGACGTCGTGATCGAGTCCACCGGGATGTTCACCGACGGTCAGAAGGCGGCGGCGCACATCGAAGCGGGGGCCAAGCGGGTCATCATTTCGACCGCGGCCACCAACGTCGACGGCACCTTCGTAGTGGGGGTCAACGACGATACCTTCGACCCCGCCGTGCATCGGGTGGTCTCGAACGCCAGCTGCACCACCAACTGCTTCGTGCCCATGATCAAAGTCCTGGACGATGCCTTTGGCGTCAACAAGGGCATGATGACGACGGTCCACGCCTACACCAACGACCAGAACTTGCTCGATCTCGTGCACAAGGACCACCGGCGGTCGCGGGCGGCGGCCAACAACATCGTGCCGACGAGCACGGGCGCCGCCCGGGCCACCAGCTTGGTGCTCCCGGAAATGAAAGGTCGTCTGGACGGGTCGTCCCTGCGGGTGCCGGTCCAGGACGGTTCGATCACCGACTTCACGGGCGTCATGGGGCGGGACGTGACCGTTGAAGAGGTCAACGAAGCGTTCAAAGCGGCCGCCACCTCCGGCAAGCTGGCCCGCGTCCTCGAGTACACGGACGACCCCATCGTCAGCTCGGACATCGTCGGCTCGCCGGCCAGCTGCACTTTCGACTCCAAGCTCACGATGGCCATGGGGTCCCTGGTCAAGGTGTTCGGCTGGTACGACAACGAGTGGGGGTACTCGAACCGCCTGGTCGACCTGGCCCTGATCGTCGGCCGCGCCTAGCCGCATGCAGCTCCCCCTCCTGGAGGACCTCCGCCCGGTCGAGGGCAAGCGGGCCCTGGTCCGGTGTGATTTCAACGTGCCGATGACCGGCGAGACGATCACCGACGACCTGCGCATCCGCATGCCGATCGAGACCCTTACGTGGTTGCTCGACGAGGGGGCCGAGATGCTCACGGTGTGCAGCCACCTGGGCCGGCCCAAGGGTAAGCCGGACGCCAAGTACGCCATCGCCCCGGTCCGCCGGCGGTTGTACGAGCTGCTGGACGAACGGGGGGCCAGCACCGAACGGGTGGAGCTGCTCGAGAACCTGCGCTTCAACCCGGGCGAAGAGGCCAACGACCCCGCCTTCGTCGCTTCGCTAGTGGAAAATGAGGACCTCTACGTAGACGATGCGTTTGGCGCCGCCCACAGGGCGCACGCCTCCATCGTCGGTCCACCGGCCTTCCTACCTTCGGCGGCCGGGCGCGTCCTGGCCCGGGAGGTCAAGGTCCTCGACGGTCTCCTCCAGGGGCCATCGCGGCCGTTCGTGGCCGTCCTCGGCGGGGCGAAGGTGTCGGACAAGCTCGGCGTCATCGAAGCGCTCATGGACAGAGTCGACACGCTGCTGGTCGGGGGCGGTATGTGTTTCACGTTCCTGGCCGCGCAGGGTCACGACCCGGGGGGGTCCCTGCTCGAGCACAGTCAGGTGGAAAACTGCGCCCGCCTCTTGAGCGAGGCTGACGCGTCGGGCAAGCGCATCCTGGTGCCGACCGACATCATCGCCCTTTCGCCCGACGGCGTCTTCGGTGCCGGCCGTGCTCCCGAGGGGGAAATGGCCCAGGTCGGCCCGGACCTGTCCGAAGGATGGCTCGGGCTCGACATCGGGCCCGGTACTGCTGCCGCCTTCGCTGACGAGATCGCCTCCGCTGCCACCGTCTTCTGGAACGGCCCCATGGGGGTGTTCGAAGACCCCCGCTTTGCTGCGGGCACGGAGGTGGTGGCCGAGGCGGTCGCCACCACCGAGGGGTTCTCGGTCGTCGGGGGCGGCGACAGCGCCAGCGCCCTCAAGGAGTTCGGCTTCGACCACCAGGTTGACCACCTCTCTACCGGGGGTGGGGCATCTCTCGAGTTCATCGAGAAGGGCGACCTGCCTGGGTTGGCCGCCCTACGCGAGTCGGCCGCTCGCTTTGCCAAACGTGGCTGACCGCAAGCCGCTCATCAGCGGCAACTGGAAAATGAACCATACCCACCTGGAGGCCATAGCCGTCGTCCAGAAGCTGGCTTACAGCCTGTTGCCGGCGGACTATGACCGGGTCGAAGTTTCCATCCACCCACCTTTCACTGCGCTGCGTTCGGTGCAGACGTTGCTCGACGCCGACGACATCCCAATTGCCCTGGGTGCGCAAAATGTCTACCCGGCCGAGAAGGGGCCTTTTACCGGCGAAGTGAGCCCGGTAATGCTGGCCAAGCTCAACGTCCGTTACGTAATAGTGGGCCATTCCGAGCGGCGCCAGCTTTTCGGGGAGACCGACGAGTTCGTCAACGAGAAACTGCTCGCCGTCCTCAACCACCAGATGTCCCCTATTCTCTGCGTCGGCGAAACTCTTGCTGAACGTGAGGCGGGGGCCACGGAGCGTAAGTGTGTTGAGGAGCTCGAGGGCGGTTTGCAAGGGGTCTCGGCCGCTTCTGCCGCGGGCGTGGTGATCGCCTACGAGCCCATCTGGGCCATCGGCACGGGCCGGACCGCCAGTGCAGCGGACGCCGAGGAGATGTGCAAGGCGATACGTTCCTGGCTGGCGGCCACATACAGCGCTGAGCTGGCCGGCCGGGTCAGGATCCAGTACGGCGGGTCGGTCACCCCGGCCAACGTCGCCGAGCTGATGGCCGAGGCCGACATCGATGGGGCGTTAGTCGGCGGGGCCAGCCTGAACGCAGAGAGCTTCAGCCAGATCGTGCGGTTTGGCCGCTAAACGGTCCGAGCCGATAAAGGCTGGGCCGATAAAGGTTGGGGCTGTACAGCTGACGCACCGCACAGGTCGCGTAGTGCGCGCCACGTGCGAATGGTATCTTTCATTTCGACCCGGCCGCTGGCCGGCCGGGGCCCGAGGTAAACACCTAGGAAAGCAGGAGGTGCCAGCTAAGTGGTGATCACGTGGGTGGTGATCGCAGTTCAGGTTGTGCTGTGCGTGACCCTTGTTGTCTCGATCCTGTTGCACAGTGGGAAGGGCGGGGGCCTTTCTGACCTGTTCGGAGGCGGGATGGGTTCGGCAGCCGCGTCTTCGAGCGTAGTGGAGCGCAACCTGGACCGTTTCACCGTCTTCAACGCGATCGCTTTCGGCTTCACTACAACCATCCTGGCCATCAGGCTCGGGTGAAGCGGGGGGCACGGTGAGGCGAAAGCCCGCCGTGCTGCCTTTTGCGAGTAGGGGCCAGGATTAGCGGGCACGTCGGCACGCTCACGAAAGGCAAAGAATGAAGTTTTTGAAAGTTGCAGGAGCCGGGTCGAGGGCCATTGGGGTCGTAGTAGTTTCCGGCGCCATGCTTCTCACCTCCACGAGTGCGGTCAGTGCGCAAGGCGCTAATAATTACGGGCCAACCGGCGCGGTGCCGGCTGCTGGCACCAAAATCCAGGGCGGGACGGCCTATTTCCAGGAGGGCCCCGCCGCGCCTCCGACCTATATTTTCCCGTTCATCAGTTTTGCCGTCTGCTCGACCATGAACTACGGCCAGTTCACCTACTTGATGTACCGACCGCTTTACTGGTTCGGCAATAACAACAGCCCGACCGTGGACTACAACGACAGCATCGGGAACGCGCCTGTCTTTAGCAATGGGGACAAAACTGTCACGGTCACGCTGAAAAATTGGAAGTTTTCCAACGGCGAGCCAGTCACCAGCCGTGACGTCGAGTTCTGGATGAACATGGAGTTTGCCATGGCCCCCAAGGGCGACTGGTGCGATTACACCCCCGGTTATTTCCCGGACAACGTCGCTTCGATGAGCTATCCCAACGCGCAGACCGCGGTCTTCCACCTGAAAGGGGCGGTCAACCCAACCTGGTTCCTCTACAACGAGCTGTCCCAGGTCACGCCCATGCCGATCGCGTGGGACCGCACCTCTGCTTCTGGGCCGACACCGACCCCCAGCACTCCGAACCTGCCTGACACCACGCCCGCCGGCGTGGCCAAGGTCTACAACTACCTGAATACCGAGGCGACGAACGTGGCCGGCTACGCTAAGAGCCCGCTCTGGTCGATCGTGGACGGACCGTGGAAGCTGCAGAGCTTCACTAGCACGGGTGAGGTCAGCTTCGTGCCCAACCCTGACTACAGCGGCTCGCCCAAGCCAACGCTGTCGAAGTTCGTCGAGGTGCCCTTCACCTCGGACGAGGCCATCCTCAACGAGATCAAGTCCGGGGGCCCGAGCGCGCTCTCGATGGCCGAGCTGCCGGACGAGTACCTGCCCCAGCTGAAGTCGGTCGAGGGGGAGGGCTACAACGCCGTCAACTTCACGGACTACGGCATCTCGTACTTCCCGCTCAACGAGGGCAACCCCACGTTCGGCCCCGTCTTCAAGCAGCTGTACTTCCGCCAGGCCTTCCAACACCTCGTCGACGCCCCAGGCTGGTTGGAAAAGATCCTGGGCGGCTACGCCGTGCCTACCTACGGGCCTGTACCCACGGCTCCGACCAGCCCGTGGGTGGACAGCTTCGAGCGCAACAACCAGTTCAAGTTCAGCCTTTCGGATGCAGGCAACCTGCTGAAGTCGCACGGCTGGTCCAATGTTGGTTCGGGCGGGGTTGCCACCTGCACCAAGCCGGGGGCTGGCGCCAATGAATGCGGCGCCGGTGTGCCCAAGGGCCTCCAGCTCAAGTTCAACTTGGAGTACCAGAGCGGTTCGGTCGTCTCGTCCGAGGAGATGGAGGACCTCAAGTCCCAAGCCGGCCAGGTCGGGATCGACCTGGAGCTGACGACCGCTCCGTTTGCCCAGGTCGTAGGCAAGGGGGTCAACTGCGGCCCTGACGGTCAGGCCGCCCCCAGCTCCAGTAAGTGCGCCTGGACGGCTCTCGACTGGGGTGCCGGTTGGATCTACGCTCCCGACTTCCTGCCCACGGGTGAGACGCTGTTCTACACCGGGGCGGCCTCCGACACCTCGGGCTATAGCGACGCCACGGCCGACAAGCTGATCAAAGCCACGACTTCGGGGCCGGCCAGCTTGACGATCCCCAACATGGACGCCTACGAGAACTACATGGCCAAGACCCTGCCTGTCGTCTTCTTCCCGACGGCTACAGGCAACCCGACGTCTGCCGGGATCGACCTGATCTCCAAGCACCTCGGGGGCTTCATCAACAACGTGTACACCAACCTGACCCCGGAGACCTGGTACCTGACCAAGTAATAATCCGGGCCTAAAATTAAGGGATGAGGCGCTCCAGTTGACCGGGTACATAATCCGGCGGGTCGGGCAGGCCGTCATAGTCGTCCTCGGGGTGACTTTGATCGCTTTCGGACTGGAGCACCTCATCCCGGGCGGCGTGGCGCGGGCCATCCTGGGCCGCGTGCCAACCCGATCGGCATCGCGGCCTGGAACAAGGCGAACGGCTACGACAGCCCGGTCTGGTACCAGTACTGGATATTCCTGGACCATCTCGTACACGGGAACCTGGGTTTCTCGTACAAGCTCAACCGGAGCGTCGACAGCATCATCGCATCGGACCTGCCCCGCGATGTGCTGCTGGTGGGCACCTCGCTCGTGCTCGCCGTGGTCATCGCCGTCCCCGTCGGGGTCATGCAGGCAGTAAAACGCAACCGTGGCGTTGACTACGCCGGCACCGCCACCGCTTTCGTCCTTTATTCAATGCCCTCTTACGCACTGGGCCTCATCCTGATCGCCCTGTTCGCCATAACGATTAAGGCGCTCCCGGCCGAAGCCCCCCAGGGGACGACGATCGGCTCGATGCTGGCCCATCCCTCCGGCCTCGTGCTCCCGGTCGCCACGCTGACCCTGGTGACGTTCGCCCTGTTTTCCCGTTACATGCGCTCGTCGGCCATCGATAACCTGGCCCAGGACTACATCAGGACGGCTCGGGCGAAGGGCCTGCCCGAACGCACGGTCTTGCGGCGGCACTTACTGCGCAACTCGCTCATCCCGGTGGCCACCCTCGTGGGCCTGTCCCTGCCCGCCGTCCTCACCGCCGGCCTCGTCCTCGAGTACCTGTTCAATTTCCAGGGCCTGGGCCTCGAGTACTTCAACGCCGCCACCACCGACGACTTCCCCGTGATGCTGGGCATCACGGTGCTCATCGGTTTCGCCACCGTCCTCGGCAACCTCTTGGCCGACATCGCTTATGCGGTCCTCGACCCGAGAGTCCGTTACTGACATGGCTCTTCTCCCCGTAGTCGCCGAGGTCGAGAACGTCGCCGAAGCCGAGGCTGGTGATGTTTACCAGCAGGGCAGCCTGGCCTCGCTCATCCTGCGGACGTTTACCAGGAACAAGTTGGCCGTCGCCGGGATAGTCATCGTGGTCCTGATGGTGCTGTTCTGCTTTGTCGGCCCGCTCTTTTACCATACCGACCAGGTCGACACCAACATAATCAACAGCAATCTGCGCCCGTCCGGCTCGCATTTGCTGGGTACGGACAACAACGGTTACGACATCCTGGGCCGGCTCATGGCCGGCGGCCAGATCTCGATCGAGATCGGTCTGGCGGTCGCCGTTATTGCCACCTTCCTGGGCGTCGTGTGGGGCGCCATATCGGGCTTTTTCGGCCGGGCGGTCGACGCCGTGATGATGCGCATCGTGGATATCTTCCTCGCCATCCCGGTCGTGTTCCTGTTCATTTTCATCTCGACTATCCTCCCCACGAACACCACGCCCCTCGAGTACCGGCTGCTGCTAATCGCGGTGCTGGCCGGGTTGTCCTGGCTGGCCCCGGCCCGCTTAGTGCGGGGGGAAACGCTGTCGCTGCGGACACGAGAGTACGTATCGGCGGTGAGGGTCATGGGGGGCAACTCCCGACGGGTGGTTTTCCGCCATATAATCCCCAATGCCGTTGGCACCATAATTGTCAACGCCACCTTCCAGGTGGCCGATGCCATTTTGGTCCTGGCCGTGCTCCAGTACCTCGGTTTCGCGCTCCCGCCGCCCACGCCCACCTGGGGCGGTATGCTCTCACAGGGAAGTAGTTTCTTGTCTGACGGGTACTGGTGGGAGGTTTACCCCGCTCTGGTAATGATCGTTCTTATCGTGGTGGCGTTCAACTTTATTGGTGACGCCTTGCGCGACAGTTTCGAAGTCCGGCTCCAGGAGCGGTGAGCATATGAGCCTCCTGGAAATCACAGGCCTCCATACCCAAATACAGCTGCGCACGCGCGTTGTAAAGGCGGTCGACGGCGTCAGCCTCACCATCGAGAAGGGCGAGACCGTCGGGCTGGTGGGTGAGTCCGGCTGTGGCAAGTCGATGACGGCCTCCACCATCATGCGGCTGCTCCCGCCCGGGGGCCACATCACGTCCGGCTCCATCCACCTGGACGGCAAAGACCTCACGACCATGACGGACGAGCAGATCCGGACGGTTCGCGGCAACGAGATCGGCATGGTCTTCCAGGACCCGCTGACTTCGCTCAACCCGACGATGCAGATCGGGCGGCAGATCGCAGAGAGCGTGGTGCTGCACAAGGGCGTCTCCAAGCAGCAGGGGCTGGCCCGGGCGGCGGAGGTGCTCGGCCTGGTGGGGATGCCCAACCCGACCGAACGCATCCGCGACTACCCCCACCAGCTGTCCGGCGGTTTGCGCCAGCGGGTGATGATCGCCATGGCGCTGGCCTGCGAGCCCAAGCTGTTGATCGCGGACGAACCCACTACGGCGCTGGACGTGACCATCCAGGCCCAGATCCTGGATCTGATCGACGAGCTGAAGCGCCGCCTGGGCATGGCCGTCCTCCTGATCACGCACGACATGGGGGTCATCGCCGGCCACGCCGACCGCACGATGGTCATGTACGCCGGCAAGATCGTCGAGGCGGCCAGCACCGACCGGCTGTTCGAGGACGTCCACCACCCCTATACCGAGGCCCTGTTGGCGTCCATCCCGCAGCTGGACCAGGACAAGACCCAGCGCCTCTACGCCATCCCGGGCCTACCGCCCGACCTGTCCCGGCCGCTGACGGCGTGCCGCTTCGCCCCCAGGTGCCGGTACGCCACCGAGATATGCCGGACCGAGGAGCCACCGTTGGCGGGCGACGACGGCGGCCACCCGTACGCCTGCTTCCACCCCGTTGACCGGGCGGTGGACGAGATCGCGGGTGCCGGCGACCTGCTGGGCGAAGGGGCCGAAGCGGCGCCTCTGGTCGAGGTCGGGGCGGTCTCGGCCGCTCTGGTTGGCCCGCCCAATGGGGCGAGCACACAGGGGACGGGCACAGGGGCCACGGGCACAGGCGGGGCCGGCGCCAACGGGGGAGGCGCCAACGGGGGAGGCGCCAACGGGGGCGGCGCCAACGGGGGCGGCGCCAACGGGGGCGGCGCGGGCGGCGGCTAATGGCGGCTTGGGCCGTGGCGGCAATAGCTATGCCGGGGAGGGGCTCTCCGGCTCGAACGGCTTCATCCCGGCCGAAGACGCCCCTGTCATCCTGGAACTCCGGGACGTGCGCAAGGAGTACCCGGTCACCGCCGGGGCCGTGCTGCAGCGCAAGGTGGGGGCGGTCCAGGCCGTACGCGGTATCAACCTCGAGGTCCGCCGGGGCGAGACGCTGGGCGTGGTGGGGGAGTCGGGGTGCGGGAAGTCGACGCTCGGGCGGCTCATCGTCGGCCTCGAGCGGCCGACGTCCGGCTCGGTCCTGGTGGAAGGGACGGACCTCACCCGGCTCAAGGGGGCCGAGCTGCGCCGCCGCCACCGTGACTTGCAGCTCATGTTCCAGGACCCGTACTCGTCGCTCGACCCGAGGATGCGGGTGGGCACCATCATCCGGGAACCGCTGGTAGTGCAGGGCATCGGGTCGCCGTCCGAGCAGCGCGAGAAGGTCGCCGCCCTGCTGCGCGAGGTGGGCCTCCCACCCCACGCGGTGGAGCTGTACCCGCACGAGTTTTCGGGCGGCCAACGCCAGCGCATCGGCCTGGCCCGGGCCTGGCGCTCAACCCCCGCCTGATCGTCACCGACGAGCCAGTGTCAGCCCTCGACGTCTCGATCCGCTCTCAAATCCTCAACCTGATGAAGCGGCTCCAGGTCACCCACGGCCTGAGCTACGTTTTCATCTCGCACGACCTGTCGGTAGTGCGTTACCTGGCCGACCGGATCGCGGTCATGTACCTCGGCAAGCTGGTCGAGATCGGTACCGGCGATGACATCTACGCCCGGCCGGCCCACCCGTACACGTCCGGCTTGATCGCTTCGATCCCGGTGCCGAAGCCTTCTGTCCAGCGCGCCCGCACTGCCATCCCGATCAGGGGTGAGCTCCCGTCGCCGCTCAACCCGCCGTCGGGCTGCCCGTTCCGGACCCGGTGCCCGAGAGCCGCGGCGCGGTGCGCCGAGGAAGAGCCGGCACTCAGCGCCTTTGGCGGCCAGCACTACGCGGCCTGCTTCTACCCGCTGCAGGACCCGGTCGAGGCGGCGGCCGCTGTAACTCCAGCCGCCTGACCTTCCCACCCAACCTTCGCCACCCAACCTTCGCCGCCCGACCCTTAGCCTGCCGGCGCCTGACCGTCGCCGGCTAAAAGGGCTAACTTCGCCGTCTCACCCATCGTAATCTGGTGAGATGCCGCTGGGACCTTCTTTGTGACGCGTCGCGGCTGGGCACTGTTCATCGCCGTAGGGGTCCTGTGGGGGCTCCCGTACCTCCTCATCAGGGTCTCGATGCGAGAGGTGACGCCCGCGTTCCTCGTCTTCGTACGGACCGGTGGTGGGGCGCTCTTGCTGGCTCCGTTTGTGGTCAGACGAGGGTTCCTGGCCCCGCTGCTGGCTCACTGGAAGCCCTTGGTGGCCTTGACCCTGGTCGAGCTGGCGGTGCCCTGGTGGTTCCTGTTCGACGCCGAAAGGAAGCTCTCGAGCTCGTTGACCGGCCTTCTGGTGGCCGCCGTCCCGATCGCCGGCGCCGTCATCGCGCAGATCACCGGCACGGACCGCCTCGACCGGCGCCGGGCCACCGGGCTGGCCCTGGGCGTGGCCGGGGTGGCCGCCCTGGTTGGTTTCGACGTGGGCCGCTCGGACATCTGGGCCACGAGCTCGCTCTTGTTCGTCATCGTGGGCTACGCCCTGGGCCCGTGGATCATAGGCCGCTACCTCTCCGGCCTCCCCGGGCCGAGCGTGATAACCGCTGCCCTCACCCTGTGCGCCATCGTTTACGCTCCTGTCGCCATCATCCAGCGCCCCCAGCACGCCCTGTCGGGTTCGGTACTGGCGTCTATGGCCGGCCTCATGGTGGTCTGCACCGCGGTCGCCTTCGTATGCTTCTTCGCCCTGGTGGCTGAGGTCGGGCCGATGCGCTCGACCGTCGTCACCTACGTCAACCCGGCGGTGGCCGTGCTGCTGGGCGTGACCATCCTGGGGGAGCCGTTCGGCGTGGCCACGGGCGTCGGCTTTGTGCTCGTGCTGGCCGGTTCCTTCTTGGCTACCCGACCCCTTCGCCCAGCGCCGAGACCATCCGGCGCCTTGGTGCCGCCCACCCCGGCCGGCGCCATAGCGGCGCCGGTGGACTTGCGCCCTGCGGGCGAAGTCGTGCCGGCGCCCTTCAGCGCCCGGTCCGACAGCGGGCCTGGCGCTCTTAGCTCGTAGCTCTCAGCTGTCCGACGGCCGCGGCCGGAGGGGGGCGACGGTGGGCGGTGCAAAACTTTGAGAAAATTGCAGGTGATGGTATCGGTACCCGCCCGCCCGCCCAAAGTGGGCGCACGTATCGTCCTGGTGGCGGGCACGCTGGCGGTGTTGCTGGCCGGCTGTGGCGGCAGCGGGGCACCCACCGCGCCAGCTGCCTCGCCCACCACGACTGCCACCACGACCGCGCCCACCACGACTATCCCGACCACGGTGCCCACAACTGCGCCCACCACGACTGCGCCCACTACGACTGCGCCCACCACGACTGCGCCCACCACGACGGTACCCACTACGACTGTGCTGGCGCCGTCGTCGACTACGGGCCAGGGGGACATCGGGTACGACACCAGTGCGGCGGCGACCTACGCCGTGGGGTCACAGCCGGTCAACTGGGACATCCACTCGATGGGCGCTTCGCCGTGGTACCTGACCCTCGAGCAAGTGTTGGCCCAGGTGTGGCCATCAGCCTTCTACGTGAGCAGCAACGGGACGCCGACGCTCAACACGTCGTTGCTCAGTTCCGTGTCGGAGGTGAGCTCCGACCCCGAGACGGTGGTGTACCAGATCAACCCGCTGGCCGTGTGGTCGAACGGCGTCCCCATCACTTATCGAGACTTCGTCTACAACTGGGAAGCCCAATCGGGCCGAGCCACTTTCCGGGACGCCGGCGGCACCCGCTTCACGCCCCTGGACACGGCCGGTTATGACGACATTGCCAATGTCACCGGGACCGCGGCCAACCCCCGCACGGTAAGGGTCACATTTTCTTCCCCTTACCCTGATTGGCAGTCACTTTTTGCGTACCTGATGCCGGCGGCAGTCGGCGGCGCCGTCGGGTTTGACTCGGGGTTCAAGGACCCGGTGGCAGACCTGGTCTCGGGCGGGCCGTACCTGGTCTCGGAGCTGCAGGCCGGCTACTCGCTCGAACTGGTGCGCAACGCCCGTTTTTGGGGCAGCCCGGCCGACCTGTCAGCGGTCACCTATTACTTCACCAGCGGGGCGGCCGAAACCGTGAACGCGCTGGGGGCCGGGGAAATCGACCTCGCCACCGTGCAGGCCACACCCACCCAGTACAAGCAGTTGCAGGGGGATGCTGGTCTTTCCGTCCGGGCGGTGGCCGGCAATTTCTACGAAGACCTCGACATGAACGAAGCCAAAGCTAATGGCCCATTGGCCAGCCCGCGGTTGCGCCGGGCCATCATGATGGCCCTCGACCGGGGCAGCATGGCCACCCAATTGCTCTCGCCGTACGGCATCGCCGCCACGCCGATGGAAGACCGGGCCTTCCTTCCCGGCAACCCGGGTTACGCCGATAACGGGGCCAGCTACGACGACCCGGCGCCGGCGGCCGCTCTCCATCTATTGACCGCCAACGGGTACGCCCTCTCTGCCGGCATCCTCCGTCGCCCTGACGGCCAGCCTGTCGTCCTCTCGCTCACGGTCGAAGCGGCGGACCCCGTGGCCCAGGAGTTGGCGCAACAGGTGGCCAGTGCCTGCGCCGCCATCGGGGTAACGGTCAACATTGTCCAGACGGGGCCGTCGGCCAGCGACGTGCTCGGGGCGGCCGCGGCACCGGCTCTGCCGGCCGGCTGGGAGCTGGCCATCGAACTGCGCCAGGTCCCCGCCTTCCCGACGGAGGTGGTCAGCCGTTACACCCCCGGGGGCGGCTCTAACCAGGACGGTTATTCGAGCCTGGCCATGGACGCTCTCCTCGCAGAGGTCCCCACTGCGACGGCGGCCAAGCAGTTGGCCCTTTTCCAGCAGGTCGACGAGCGGGCCTGGAAAGACTACGTGGACATCCCCCTGGTCCAGGTGCCCATGGTGGTAGCGGTGAACTCGAAGTTGCTCAACGTGAACGTCGGGCCATTTCTCGGCGATATCGCCTGGAACGAGGAGAACTGGGGCTTCCCCGCCTCCTGACCGTGGTTCCTGAACGTGCTACCTGCCGTTGAGCACCTCGGCCGCAAAATCCGCAACCGAGCTGAGGATATGGGTGTGAGGCGCCTTTTCCAGTTGCGCCCGCTCGTGGCTGCCGGTCAGTACTCCGGCTACGACCGATGCCCCGGCCCGGTACCCGCTCCACAGGTCGTTGGCGGTGTCGCCCACGACGGCGACCTCGCGGACGTCGTCGACGGGCGAGCGCAGGGCGGCGGTGAGCACCATATCGGGGTAGGGCCGGCCCCGGATGGTCGCACTGGGCCCGACGTAGAAGTCAATGGCGTCGTCCCAACCGAGGTGTTCGATCACCGCTCGTTGGACCTCTTCGGTGAAGCCGGTGGTCAGGCACACCTTGACCCCGCCCGCCCTCAGCGCTTGCATGGCTTGCGTGGCGCCAGGGATCTCACCCACCCGGCCTTCCTTTATGGCCAGGTCGATGGAGGCATCGAAGGCGGCCACGGCCCGGTTTACCAATTCGTCATCGGCCAGGAGGCCACGGAAAACGACGCCTTTGGGCAGCCCCATTGTCTCCCGGGCGTATTTCATGGCATGGTCGAAGCGCTCTGGTGGCAAGCCAACGGCCTCGAGCGCCGCCTGGAACGCGTCCAGGACGACGCCGTTGTCGCTCATCACTGTCCCGGCCATGTCGATACAGGCCAAACGAATGGGCGGGGCGGAAGCAGGTGAGCCGAGGTCCATGCCGGTTGATGGTAGCGGGTCGATGGGAGTGGGCCGATGGGAGTGGGCCGATGCTAGCGGTGAGGAGGAAAAGCGTTGCGACGTAACGCTTTGTTCATAAGCGCCCTGTACTGTCACCGGCTGGCACGTTCGCCAACGGTGCGTGTCAGCCGCCGCGTACCACTGACAGGCTCGCCACTCAAGGACACCGCTAGACAGCGATTCTAGACTTTTTCTAGACGCGGTGGTCGCTCAGCCTGGTGCTCAGCAGGGCTCGGTTTGAGTCCACCGGGGTGGTGTACGAGCCGGTGACCCCGACGCCCTGAAAGGGCAGGGTCCACCACTCGCGGCAACCACCGCATCAATCTCAAGGAAGTTCCAACAACCGAGAGGAGAGATGCGGTGGCTTTTGACAGCTTGGACGCGCTCGAGTGGCTGCGCAAGCACCTCGAGCAAGATAGCCCTGACCTGCTGCGCGAGATGGTGCGCAGCTTCGCCGAACAGCTCATGTCGGCCGAGGCCGATGCCATCTGCGGGGCCGGCTACGGTGAGCGCAGCGCAGAGCGGGTCAACAGCCGCAACGGTTACCGCCATCGCGACTTTGATACCCGGGCGGGGACGATGGACCTGGCGGTGCCGAAGTTGCGCCAGGGCAGCTACTTCCCGGGCTGGCTGTTAGAACCCCGCCGGCGGGCGGAAAGAGCTCTCACCCAGGTCGTCTGCCAGTGCTACGTGGAAGGGGTCTCGACCCGGCGGGTGGACGACATCGTAAAAGCCATGGGGATAGAAGGGATCTCGAAGTCCCAGGTCAGCTCCATGGCCAAAGAGCTCGACGCCCTGGTCGAAGCGTTCCGCTCCCGGCCGCTCGACGCCGGGCCCTACACGTACATCTGGCTAGATGCCCTCACCCAAAAGGTGAGAGAAGGCGGCCGGGTGGTGAACGTGGCTGTCGTCATCGCCACCGGGGTGAACAACGAGGGCCGGCGGGAGTCGCTCGGCTTTGACGTCATAACTACCGAGGACGGGGCGGGCTGGACGGCGTTCTTGCGCAGCTTGGTGGCCCGGGGCCTCTCGGGCGTGGCCCTGGTCACTTCTGACGACCACAAAGGCCTGAAGGCGGCGATCGCCGCCGTGTTGCCGGGGGCGACTTGGCAGCGTTGTCGTGTCCACTTTGCGCGAAACCTGTTGACGCGGGTGCCAAAAGCGTCCCAGGGCATGGTCGCCACCTTGGTGCGCACGATCTTCGAACAACCCGACCACGACAGCGTCTGGGACCAGCACGCCCGCGTGGTCGACCAGCTCACCGGGCGCTTCGACGACGCTGCCTTGATGCTGGCCGACGCGGCCGAGGACCTGCTCGCCTTTTCCACATTCCCCGCTGAGCATTGGTCGGCGGTGAGGAGCAATAACCCCCAGGAGGTGTGTCCTGAAAGGAGAGTGGTGGCGATGTAGAAGATCGCCAGCATGAACCGTGCTGTGCCAGTGATGGAGGTTGGCCCTCCGGGTTCGCCGTGCAGGCGGAGAGCCCAAACCACCGCAAGCTGCGTCGGTTAAGAGCCGGGGTGGTGAGCGTTGCGGAAAAGGCCCGCCGTGAGCGGGTCAGGTGTGCGACGAGAAGACGAACATGAGTGAACCACTGCTGACGCATCGAAAGGCTGAACGATGGCATCGAAACCGGGGGTGGTTCATAGTCCCCGGGACAAAGGCGCGCCGTTCGGTGCGTGCCCTCAGCCAGGGAGCGGCCTGCGTGTTGCCCTGGTGGTGCCCGGTGTAAAGGTGGCGTGAGCTCGTCGCAGGCGCTGGCATGGAACAGGAGAACCTGTCGTCCCGATAGCGACGGCCAGTCGAAATGGGTGATGTCGGCCCCCTGGTCGCGAGAGGGAGGACCCCAAGCGGCGGACACCGCGAGGGGCAGAGTACCGATGCGGGGCACAGGGGCGGACCGGCCCGTAGTAGCGGATGAAGGCCCTGTAATGGGGCTGGAGCGAAGGGGCCGGGCAGGTCAGGTCGACCGGAGGCCAACCCAGTGGGGGAGGAGCCGATGGAGCAGACCGAAGCCGAAGGTGAAGTCGTTTGACATCTCGAAGCGCCTCGTGTTCGAGGCGTGGGAGAAGGTCCGGGCCAACAAGGGGCGCCGGGCGTGGACGCCGTCAGCATCGCCGAGTTCGCCAGCGACGGAGAGGGACAACCTCTACAAGCTGTGGAACCGGATGACGTCGGGGAGTTATTTCCCGGGGCCGGTGCGGGCGGTGGAGATACCGAAAGACCATGGGGCGGGGGTCAGGGTCCTCGGGGTGCCGAACATGGCCGACCGGGTGGCCCAGACCGCAGCAGCGATGCTGCTGGAAGAGAAGCTTGAGCCGATCTTCCATCCCGACAGCTACGGCTATCGTCCTGGGCGTGTCGCCCATGACGCCTTGGCCGTGGCCCGGAAGCGTTGTTGGAAACAGGACTGGGTGTTGGACCTTGACATCCGGGCCTTTTTCGACAGCGTCCCCCATGATCTGCTGCTCAAAGCGGTCGCTCACCACACCGACGAGCGATGGGTCCTGCTCTACATCGAACGGTGGCTCAAAGCCCCCATGCAGATGCCGGACGGGACCCTCGTCGCCCGGGAGAAAGGAACCCCCCAAGGGTCTCCGATCTCGCCCTGTTGGCCAACCTGTTCATGCACTATGCGTTCGATCGGTGGATGGACCGGGAGTATCCCGGGCTGTCCGTTCGAGCGCTATGCGGACGACATTGTTGCCCACTGCGACACCGAGGAACAGGCCCGGAACCTTCGGGCCGCCATCGCCGAGCGGCTCGGGGCCCTGGGTCTCGAGCTGCACCCCGACAAGACCAAGATCGTGTTCTGCAAAGACGCGAACCGCCGGGGAAGTCGGAGCACGTCAGCTTCGACTTCCTCGGCTACACCTTCCGGGGCCGCCTGGCCGTGGGCCGAGGGCTATCTTCGTGAGCTTCTCGCCGGCCATGAGCACCAAGGCGAAGAAGGCGATCGGCCAGACAGATCAGGGCCTGGCACCTCAACCGTCGCACTGGGACGGACCTGTCCGGCCTCGCCGAGGACATCAACCCTCAGGTGCGAGGCTGGATCAACTACTACGGGGCCTTCTACCGCTCCGAGTTGTACTCCCTCGTACGGCGCATCAACGAACACCTCGTCCGATGGGCCATGCAGAAGTTCAAACGACTTCGAGGCAAGCACCCGCTCGGGCATGGGAGTGGCTGGCTGGCTGTCGTACAGCCGCCAACCAAGGCTGTTCGCCCACTGGGCGCTTGCCCGCACTCACCCCAGTCGACCTGTGGGAGCCGTATGACGGGAGACTGTCACGTACGGTTCTGAGAGAGCGGGAGGGGGAGGTTCCCTCCCGCCACTCACCCGCCTCAATAAAGAGATCCGCCGGCGCACCGACGTGGTCGGGATATTCCCCAACCGGGCCGCCGTTGTGCGCCTGGTCGGTGCCGTCCTGTCCGAGCAGAACGACGAGTGGGCGGTGGCCAAACGCTATATGGGCTCAGAGAGCCTGGCTAAAGCCCGCCTGCGACCCATTGAGGGCCAAGCGGCTATAGCGCCAAAAGAGCCTGAGCTCCAAACCGCCGGGGCTGCCTAGCGAAATCCCCCTAAAGGACCTTGACAACTGAATAACGCACGGCAACCGGCTACTTCGACGCGGCCCGAAACACAAGACAGTAGTTACCTACTTGACATTCTTACGAAGGGACCTATAGAATTCGAAATTGAGGTTGGTGAGCGGTTGTTATTACACCACCCGACTGGACTCGACCCAGGGCTCGCCTTGGTTGGCGGTGGGCTGAATTTCTCTTCGCTCGCCTTGGTTGCCCGGCGGTGGGGCCTACTGCGACGGGTCTGGTACCGGCAGAAGGACCGTCAAATGGACCGGCTGAACACAATGGCTGGTCAGAAGACGATTCGAAGTTACACGGCTGTGCTTGTGGCCCCGCTCCGGTGCACTTGAAAAATGCCGTGCCCTCCCGAGTAGCTGTAGGTCCCACTCATACCGCCCAAGATGCTCACAGTCCCGGTCCACGTGAAGACGACCCCGCCATCACCGGCAGGGTTGGCAACTGTGAACTTGATAACCGAACCGTGTACCGAGCCAGTAAATGAGCCGCTTCCGTCATAGCCGTACACGACCAACGCTCCTGTTATGACTCCTTTTGCGCTCTCCGTCACGTCGGCGAGAGCCATATCACCGCCGAGTTGTTGTGTGAGGTTCCGAAAGGTGCCGTTCCAGGTCGAGCCGACAGACCACGTTCCGTTTTGTGATGATCCTGACTTCAGGTGCGCCACCCAGGTGCCGCTCATCGACACAAGCGGGCTGACGTTGCCGGTGAAAATGACGTCGCTGCAACTAGAGCAGCTTGCTGCGGTCGGTTTGACTTCGAACCTCACCGCGCTGCTGCTAATAGTGCCGGTAAAGGGGCCAGTACCGGCGAGCGGGGAATGGAAGGCGAAGGTGCCCGAGATCGCGTCACCGTTCTCAGTAACGCCACTCAACGTGATCGGTGCCGACTCCGCGGCTGTCATGTTATGAGCGGACCCCGTATAGGACTTCGCCAGCCCCGGTGCGGCGCTGGCGAAAGCAGAAGACCCGGTGCTCAGGGATAGCGTAACGATACCCACAACTGTGAAAAGCCTGGTCGAGAGCCTTCGCGCCTAGCGACTGGAAGCGGCCGTCAGTCGGGTGCTGTCCTGGTTCATTGAGTTGACCTCCCCAAGTTCAACGCAGTGATCGGAACCGCCGCTCGGGCGAGAGTAGCACGGCACGTGAACCGACCCCTAACCTGGAGTTTAAAGTCAAATGACATGAAGTGCAGCAAGTAAGTGGAATTATCACTCTATAACGTGGCTAAGGCAAGTTATGGCATATCAGCGGAGACTGCAGAAACGCTCAGTCATACGGCTGCAGCCGCCCCGCTGCGCTTCGCCTGCCATTTACCGGTGTAGCCAGTCTCGGTGAATACTCCCGACATGCCTCCCAGGGCCGCACTAAGAGTACCTGTGAAGGTTATCGGCTCCTGAGATTCGCCGCCGTTGGGAGCTGTGAGCTTAATCACCGAACCGCGGACCGACCCCGTAAAGGGAAAGCTTTGACCGGCGTTTGGCCATACCAGGGTGCCCGACACGGCTCCCTTCGCGTTCTCGGTAACGCCAGCGAACCTGAGAATTCCAGTCCCCGAAGAGTCGCTGTAACCACCGTTCCAGGTCGAGCCCACCTCCCAGACACCTTCCTGAGAAGGCCCCGACTTGAGGTGCGCTACCCACGTACCGCTCATTGACACGAGCGGGCTGATTGAGCCGGTAAACATGATCGTCGTGCAGCTCGGGCAAGTGCTGGCCGTCGGCTTGACGGTGAAGTTGACCGAGGTACTTGTTATCGAGCCCGTAAACGGGCCACTCCCGGCTAGAGGCGAGTGAAAGGTGGCAGTCCCACTGATCCTGCCGCCCGTCACGGCAACACTCGTAAGGGATATGCCCCCTGTTTGAGAAGCCGTTATGTTCCGGGCTGCCCCCGCATAGGACTTCGCAAGTCCTGGCGGCGTCCCGGCGGCAGCGGCTACAGAAACGGCGCTCAACGAAACTGAAGCGACGCCAACGACCGCCAGAACTTTAGCTAACAAATCGGCGCGCTGGTGACGGAGAGCCGGGACTTGTCGATTGCTGTCCGAGTTCATTGAGTTGACCTCCCCAGTTCAACGCTGGATGGACCCGCCGCTCACGGTGAGAGTAGCAGGTAACGGGCCACACTGCCGCTACCTGAGGGGTCGCGAAGTTCCGAGCAGTCAGGCCATGCCATATGACAAGGAGCCAGTTCAGACACGGTCAACGAAGGTTCGTACGAACTCGACGTGCCGCAGCCGCTATCCGTTCTTCAGCTCACAGAAGAGTGTCAGCTAATAGCTGTCGGCGAAGCCGAATGAGGTATACCAGGCCAGGCGAGAAAAGAAATGAGCCATGGCAGCCAAATCATGGCCAAAACTAACCACCACAAGTGGCGAAGGTCATGGAACCGGCTCTGGATGCTCAGTCACCGACAGGCCCTCATGAACCGAGCGCTTACCGTAGTGGGGTCGGTGGGATTGCCGGCGGGGTCCCAAGTGAAGATGTGGGCGCTATTCTCGGCCGGGGTCCCGGTGATGCCCTCGATGGTGCCACGGTGGATCTCTAGGACCGCCACAGTCGCCGGGTCGAGCCGCAAGGTCCGCCGGCTATGGGTCTTGGTGTCACCCGTCTTCACACCCTCGGATGTCGTTTTACCGCCCGGCTGACGTTGAGGACGCCGCGCACGGTGTCGACATTTCGCCACCGAAGGCCGAGCAGCTCGCTGCGGCGTAGACCGGTACAGACGGCCACGAGCACCAGGGCACTCATGATCGGGTCGCTGTGCTCGGTGGCCTCACGATGCGGTTCACGTCTTTCAGGTCCGGGATGGTGCTCTCTCCCCCAGGGGCCCGAGGGAGCGTGGCGCCCTTGATGCGCAGTCCTTGTTCGGTGCTGATGGCGTCATGGTTGATGGCGTAGCTCAAGCAGCCCTTGATCACCACTGAATGCTGAATGACCGACCCCGCCCCGAGACCGTCCTTTTTTAACCACTTCATGTACGCTCGCTCGACATCGCCGCGGGTCAACTTGTCCAACCGGATGTCCCCGAGGTCGCGGACGACACGGCGTGCCGAGCCGACATAGCCGTCGTAGGTGGTCAGCTCTCTGGTGTCCTTGATATGAGGCAGGTAGATGGTGGTGACGTAGTCGCCGAACGTACGCCGAGAGTGCTCGGTCGTGCGAGCACCACCCTTTGCAGCCACGAACGCGGCCAGACCCTTCTCGGCTTCCCGCCGACCGCTGTGGACGGTCTTGCTGGCTTGAATGGGGTCGCCATCAGCCTTGTACCCGGTAACGACCCGGAGCCGCCAAGTACCGGGCCTGACTTCGGTGATGTGCCGGAACCTTGCCGGCGCATGTGGACGGCGGGCGTTTTGGTCACGACCACCGGCGTAAAGGGCTCTTGGTCGAAGGTCTAGTCTTTTCGAGACGCAGCCAGATCAGAAAGTAGATGTGAACAGGAAGTATGTCTCGGAAAAACGTTTTGTTCATAACGGTGGACCAGTGGCGGGGGGACTGCCTTTCCTGCATGGGGCACCCGGTGGTCGAGACGCCCAACATCGACGCGCTGGCCGGGGGCGGCGTGCTGTTCGCCAACCATTGGGCCAACGCCGCTCCGTGCGGGCCGAGCCGTGCATGCCTATACACCGGGATGTACATGCAAAACCACCGTTCGGTCATGAACGGCACCCCCCTCGACGCCCGTTTTACCAACGTCGCCCTGGAAGCGAGACAGGCCGGGTACGACCCCGTCCTGTTTGGTTACACCGACACCAGTGTCGACCCGAGGACGGTGCCGCCCGGCGACCCCCGCACGTTTACGTACGAAGGAGTTTTGCCCGGCTTTCGGCCCATCGTCAACGACCCCTGGGAGCAAGGGGGCATCGAGTGGGGGAAATGGCTGGCTCAGCACGGCATCGACGTGCCGTCTACCCCGCTGGCGTTGTACCAACCGGACACCTCGTTCCCGGGGGCCGACGAGCACGCCTATACGTGGGCACCGGCCAAGTTCCCGGCGGAACTCTCGGAGACCGCCTTTATGACGGAAAAGGCGACCGAGTGGATCTCTCGGCACGGGGAGGAGCCGTTCTTTATGCACATTTCCTATGTCAGGCCGCACCCGCCCCGGCGCAACCCGGCCGGGTACCACGACCTGTACTCCGAGGAGCAGGTGGGGCCGTTCACAGGGTTCTCGAGCCCGGCCGCGGAGGCAGCCTTTCACCCGCTCAATGCCGCCCTTGGTGGTTTCCCCCTGTTTTCGGCGCCCCCCGATGAAAGAGAGCGCCGGCAGCTGCGGGCTACCTATTACGGCGCCCAGAAAGAGGTCGACGACCAATTGGGGCACCTGTTCGGGTTTTTAGATAGCGGGGGCTTGGCCTCGGACACGCTGGTCGTGCTGACGAGCGATCACGGGGAGATGGGCGGTGACCACTGGCTGGTGGAGAAGTGCGGCTATTGGGACGAGAGCTTCCATATACCCCTGGTCGTCAGGGACCCAACTGTGGCGGCCGACGGTACTCGTGGCCTCGTGGTTGGAGTGCCGACCGAGTCCGTTGACGTCGCGGCAACGGTGCTTGACTGGCTGGGGCTGGAAATCCCGGTACAACTAGACGGCTGGCCCCTCAGTTGCTTTCTGCGGACGGGGGTGGCTCCACCCCACTGGAGGGACGCGGCACACTGGGAGTGGGATTTTCGCTACCGGCAGTTCCGTTTGGCCGAGCAACTGGGTCTTCCCGGTGAGCACTGCTCTCTAGCTGTGGTGCGCAACGAGGACGCGAAGTACGTCCAGTTCGCCGCGGGCGCCCAGGTGATGCCGCCCTTGTTGTTCGACCTTCGGTCGGATGCCGGGCAACTTGTCAACCTCGGCGGTGACGCCGGTAAAGCGCTCGGTTTCGAAATGGCGCAATCCATGTTGCGGTGGAGGATGCGCAACCTCGAGCGCACTCTCACGGGCTATTACCTCACGCCGGGAGCCGGAGCGGTTTGGTCCGCCGACGAATGGCGTTGAGCCCGGCGCTCCGCGTGGCTACGGTGGAACGCCTGTGACGGCTCATCCGACTTCGCAGTGGCGAGGCAGTCCCACCGAGTTGCGCGAAGTGTTATCGACCATGCGAGGGTTCTTCGACGGGGAGGAGGCCGTCGACGAACTGGACCACGCCCTTCAGTGCGCCACCCACGCAATTCGCGGTGGAGCCAGCCCGGAGCTGATCGCAGCCGCCTTCCTCCACGACGTGGGTCGGGCGCCCGCCGTCGAGCCCTCGTACCCGTCCATGCCGCACGAACGGGCGGGGGCTCTCTGGTTGGAGTCACGGGCGTCCGAAAAAGTGGCGTGGCTAGTCGGGGCCCATGTCCCCGCCAAGGTGTTCCTCGTGAGTACGAGCCCCGCCTATCTCGAGGCGCTCTCGCCGGCGAGCGTCTCGAGCCTGGCCCACCAGAGCCAACGGGTCGACCCGGCTGAACTCGCGCCCTGGGCTTCACACCGTTGGTGGCCGGAGGCTGTCCAGCTGCGGCGTTGGGACGATGAGGCCAAGGTGGCGGGCGCGGTTACCGCCACTGTTGATGAAGTGTTGAGCGAGCTGGGCACAATTTAAAACAACCAGCGAGAAAGCCACCAGTGCCCCGCCCGGCGGGCCCAAGTACACTCGTTGTTTACCCAGACGTCGTGTTCGGTTCACCGCTCGGTCATCTGAGGTTCGAGCTGGCCTTGTATCGTCCCGATCGCAGACACAGCAGGCAATATGCCTGCTCGCGAGCAAGGGAGATGCATGTACAAAATGTCAGGACACTCCTGGCGTAAGCCGAAGGCAGCCGTTGCGGCGCTGACGGTGATCAGCTCCGCCGGCGTTTGGGTCAGCGCCGCCCCCTCACCCGCCAGCGCGGCCACGTCGTCCACGTGCTGGGCCACCGCGGTCACCGCCAGCGCTTGTGGCGGGATGAGTGCCCTCATCGCCGCGGCCAAGGCCGAGGGCCACCTCACCGTCACTACCGACCCCTACACCTGGGCCAACTACGGGCTCCTCATTCCGGGCTTCGAGAAGCTTTACGGCATCAAGGTCCTCGACACCAACCCGAATGGGACAAGCGCCGACGAGATCAACGAGATCAACCTTTATAAGCACAACCCATCTCTTGAGCCGGACGTCCTTGACCTGAGCGTCGCCTTCGCCCAGAAGGCGGTCAACGGTGAACCGGGCGTTTTCAAGGGCCCGATCTTCGAGCCCTACAAATTGAGCGTGTGGAGCGAGCTGCCCGCCAGCTGGAAGGACGCCAACGGGTACTGGTCCTACGACTACGCCGGCGTGGTGGCCATCGGCTATAACGCCAATGCCATAAAGACGCCGGTGACAGGCTGGTCGAGCTTGCTCAGCTCGGCCTTCAAGGGCGCCGTCGGCCTCGACAACAGCCCCACTTCTTCAGGTGCTGGCGCCGGCGCAGTCATCGCGGCTGCAGTCGACAACGGCGGGTCTGTTTCCAACGTGACGCCGGGGATCAATTGGTTCAAGAAGCTAAAGCAAGCCGGCAACTTCAACCCGATCGAAGCCGGAGGCGCCGGTGACGGCCCGATGGCCGACAAAGCCGTCCTGGCCACCATCGACTGGTCCTACCTCGAGCAGCAGTGGAAGGTTGAATTGGCCAAGTCACCCGGGATCGACTGGAAGGTGGTTGTCCCGTCGGGTCAGCCCTACGCCTCCTATTACGCCATGGCCATCAGCGCCTACGCTCCCCATCCGGCCGCGGCCCGCCTCTGGGAGGAATACCTCTACGGGGTCTCCGGCGCCAACATCCGGGCTGAGAGCGGCGCTGTGCCCTCCACCTGGCAGGCGATGGTCAAGGCAGGGACCGCGAGCATGGCCGCCAAGGCCGCCATCCCGACGTTTAGCACCGCTCCGGTAATCGCCACGCCCACCGATGTAACCAACGCTGTAGCGGTGATCCAGAAGGATTGGCAGTCTGCAGTCGGGTGAACTAACGGGCTTGACGTCAGTCAGCGACAGCGCCGGAGCCGAGCGCTCCGGCGCTGTGCCGCGCCCTCACCGGCGGCGTCATTTATTGCGTCACCTGACGTCGGTCGCCGGCGTGGCGCCGTTTTTCGCCTTTGTGGGGCTGTTCCTGGTGGTGCCCGCCGCCTCGGTGATGGTAGAGGCGTTCCGGGACAACTCGGGCAGCGTTTCGGTCTCCAACATCACGACCATCCTCGATTCGAGCCAGCCTTACCTGCACGACTACATCTCGAGCCTCGAGCTGTCAGCCATCGCCGCCATACTCGCCGGGGTCATCGGCCTGGTCGGCACCGTTGCTCTGGTGGGGTCCCCGAGCCCGCTGTTCCGGCGGCTGGTGGCGAGTGCGTGCGGCGTACTGGCCAATACGGGCGGCGTCCCGCTCGCTTTTGCGTTTATCGGTTCGATAGGCAACACGGGGGTCGTCACAGAACTGTTGACCCGCCTCGGCTTCAACCCTTACGACCACGGTTTCACGCTGTACTCCGCCACCGGTCTCGTGATCGTGTACCTGTACTTCCTGCTGCCGCTTTGCATTTTGTTGATGTTGCCACCCGTCGAGGCGCTGAGACGGGAATGGCGGGAGGCGGCGGCCACGCTCGGTGCTGACTCGCGCGCCTTCTGGACAAAGATCGGGCTGCCGGTCCTGGCCCCACCTTTCGTGGCCACTTTGATGGTGCTGTTCATGGACGCGTTCGCCGCCTACGCGACGGCGGAGGTACTGACGACGGGAGTGGTACCTCTCGTACCACTGGTAATCGGCCAACTCCTCCAAGGCAACGTGGTCGCCAACGAAGTCCACCTCGGCGACGCGTTGGGCTTCGGGATGGTCGTCGTCGTCGTCGTGGCCGGCGTACTGTACGTGATTGTGCAGCGCCGGACGTCGAGGTGGCTCCGGTGATCCGCAACCGGACGTTCCGCTTCGTGACCCTGGCCCTCATCGGTTTCTACGTCATCATCCCGATGTACGCCTCGGTCCAGTTCAGCCTGCAAAGCGGGTACCACTCGAAGCTGTCGCTGGGGGCCTACACCAACGGGCTGGCGCAGCCGGGGCTCGGAGCGGCCGTCATCACATCGCTGGAGGTGTCCTTTGGAGCGGTGGCGGCGACTTTGTTATTGCTCGTCCCGACGATCATCTTCGTGCACCTGCGCCTGCCGCGCATACGCACGGTGCTCGAAGCGGTGTCATTGCTCCCGCTGGGCATCCCGGCCATCGTCATAGTGGTCGGGACCCTCGGCGTCTACACCAGCGCCCCCACCTGGTTCGTCAATTCTCCGGTCATCCTCGCCCTCTTGTACGTGATCCTGGCCTTGCCCTACTCCTACAGAGCGATAGACGCCGGCGTGCGCTCCATCGACCTGCACACACTGGTCGAGGCCGGCCGGTCAATGGGCGCCCGATGGGGGACGTTGTTCAGGCGGGTGCTACTGCCCAATATCCGTTCCGGGGTGCTGGCGGCCGCCTTCCTCACCCTGGCCCTCTCCCTCGGCGAGTACACCTTCGCCAGCTTGATCCTGCCCAGCACCCCGACCTTCCCGGTCTTCTTGGCTGGCATAGTCACCACGAGCACGTACTATGCGGTTGCCCTCTCGGTGCTGGCCCTGATCGTCACCTGGGGCTTGCTCGTGGCCATCTCGGTGATCGGGTCGGGGCGCAAGCAGGGTGGGGCTGAGCCAGTCGATTTCGACCAGACAGACCAACTCATGTCCAACGCGGCGACGTTACAGACGGCGGACTCGGCGGCATGACCACTGGCGGCATGACCACTGGCGGCATGACCACTGGCGGCATGACCACTGGAGGCACGATGACTGCGATGCTCCCCACGTCCGAGCACGCCGAGCGCCAAACCAAAGGCCTGAGCCTCGAGATCGTCGATGCCAGTCGGAGCTTCAACAAGGTGCGGGCGCTCGATGGCCTGTCCATCTCCGTTGCGCCCGGGGAGCTCGTTGCGCTGTTGGGCCCGTCGGGCTGCGGCAAGACGACGGCGCTGCGAGCGGTGGCCGGTCTCGAGCAACTGGACTTCGGCTCCGTGCGCGTCGGCGGGTCCGATGTGACCAACCTGCCTCCGCACCGACGCCATCTCGGTATGGTGTTCCAGGCCTACAGCCTGTTCCCGAACATGAACGCGCTCGACAACGTGGCCTTCGGGCTCGAGGTGCGCAAGGTGCCGGCGGCCAAGCGACGCGCTCGGGCCGGAGAACTGCTCGACCTGGTCGGGCTCACCGGTATGGCGCCGCGTTTCGCCCACGAACTGTCTGGGGGCCAACAACAGCGTGTGGCCTTGGCCAGGGCATTGTGCGCCGAGCCGGACCTCCTGCTGCTGGACGAACCTCTGTCTGCGCTGGACGCTAAAGTGCGTCTCCAATTGCGAGACGAGATCCGTCGTATCCAGCTCGAGCTGGGCATCACGACGTTGTTTGTGACCCACGACCAGGAGGAAGCCCTGTCGATGTCCGATCGGGTGGGCGTGATGCGCAACGGGAAGCTGGAGCAGCTGGCGCCGCCGCCCGAGGTCTACTCGCGGCCGGCGACAGACTTCGTCGCCGAGTTCGTCGGCTCAGTTAGCCGGTTACCCGGCCGGGTGGCGGAGCCGGGCAAAGTGGAAGCGGCTGGCTGCGTCTTCTCCGCGCCGCCCAACGGCGGCGCGGCCCTGGCGGTGGGCACGCCTGTGTACGCCCTCGTCCGCCCAGAAAGCGTTCGCCTCCGGCCCTCGCCCACGGGGGCGGCGGTGGTGGCCCGGGCGTCCTTCCTGGGGGCGACGGTCCGGGTGGTCGCCACCCTGCCCGACGGCGTGGAGGTCAGCTCGACCCTGCCCGCCGCAGACGGGTCATCGTTGTTCCCCGGGTCCCGGGCGGACGTTGACCTGCTCGACGACGTCCTGTTCGTTGTGCCCCGGACCGTGTGACTTCGAGGTTGGGTACCTTCGGAATGGACGCTTTCGACGGGTATGGCGGCGGTTGGGGATGGCGGGTGCTCGACGAGGATGAAGACGAGGAGGAGGGGGTTTGACGAACGGCACCGCCATGGTGGTGGTCGGCGGGGGGATACTCGGCACGACGCACGCCCTCTGGGCGTTGGACAACGGCTTCGATGTCGTCCACCTCGAAAGCGACCTGGCCGCCCGCAGCGCCAGCGTGCGCAACTTCGGGTTGGTATGGGTAGGGGGCCGGGCTGCTGGCCCGGAGCTGGAGCTGGCGGTCAGAAGCCGGGAACTGTGGGAAGTGCTGGCGGCCAAGGTGCCCGAGATCGGCTTCCGCCCGGCGGGTTCGCTCACCATCGGCACCAACCAGCGCGAGCTCGCCCTCATGGAGGAGGCCTTCGAGCGGGAGGACTCTGCGGAGCGCCAATGGGAACTGCTCGACGCCGCTGACGCCCTACAAGTCAACCCCGAACTGTCAAGGGCCGTGTTGGGGGCGCTTTACTGTGGGGCTGACGCCATCGTCGAGCCCCGAGCCGCCACCCAGGCCCTGCAGGCGTACATGGCCGAAATGCGGGGGTACAGCTGGCTGCCGGGCCGCGCCGCGGTCGAGCTGGCCAACGGGGCGGTCCGTGACGACAGCGGCGCCTGGCACCGGGGGGACTGGGTGTTCGTCTGTACGGGCGCCCACCTTAGCGGTCTGGTCGAGCAGTACGTCGAGCGGCCGCCGACCCGGCGCGTGCGCCTGCAAATGCTGGAGACGGCGCCTTACCCGGGCCAATTGACGACGGCGCTGGCCGATGGTGATTCGATGCGCTATTACCCGGCGTTCGATTTGCCCGCCCGGCGGCGGCTCGAGCCACAGGACGAAATTGCCACGCGCTCGCACGCCCAACTACTTGTGGCCCAGCGGGTCGACGGGAGCCTCACCATTGGCGACACGCATGATTACGACGAGCCGTTCCCGTTCGACCTCGACGAGGCCGCGTACGGCCATCTTCTTTCCAAAGCGGCACAATTGTTGCGCCAGCCGGTCCCTCCGGTGCGGCGGCGGTGGGCAGGCGTTTATTCCGAAATGGTGGACAAAGTGAGGTACCTGTATTGGCGGGAGGAAATATTGCCGGGAGTCGAGATAGTGAGCGGGCCCGGTGGGCGGGGGATGACGTGCTCGCCCGCCATTGCGGAGGCGTCGCTCAGGTCGCTCCTGGCCAAAGCGTGAGGGCAGCAGCGTGAGGGCAGCAGCGTGAGCGTGGTGCCGGTGGAGGAGCGGCTCGGCGGCCACGTGCCCGGTTATACGCTGCCCCAAGGCCTCCACCTCGACCCCGACGTCTACCAGCTCGAGCTGGCGCGGATCTGGCGGAAAAACTGGCTGTTTGCCGCCCACACCGCTGAGCTCCGTCACGCCGGTGACCGGGCCGTGTTCGATGTGGGGGATGATTCGGCGCTCGTGATCAGGGGTGAAGACGGCCAATTGAGGGCCTTCCACAACGTTTGTCGTCACCGTGGTTCGCGTTTGGTGGACAACGAGATGGCTTCGTTCGCCTTTCCCGTCGACCGGGGCGCGGTCCCGCCCGACCCTTTTATCCGTTGCCCTTACCACCAGTGGGCCTACCGCCTGGACGGCTCGTTGGCCGCATGTGGAGGCATGGACCGCATGGAGGGATTTGACACCGCAGCGCACGGGCTGCGCCCGGTCGAATGCGTGGAAATTGGCGGGCTTATTTTCGTACGTTTCGAGCCCCCCGCGGTCGCCGGCACCCACTCGCCCAACGTCTGGCCGGATATCCGCGAGCTGGCCGAGCCCCTTTTGCCCCAAGGCCTCGAACGGGCCAAGGTGGCTTATTCGCAGGCCTACATGGTCGGCGCCGGCTGGAAGGTGGTGTGGGAGAACAACCGCGAGTGCTGGCACTGCCACGTGGGCCACCCGGAGTACATCAAGTCTCATTTCGACACCGCCAACACGGCGTCAGCGGAGGTCCAACGCCAGATGGCGGCGCGCACGGCCGCTATGGTCGACGCCCTGTCGGGTCTGTCCGCCGGCGATGTGTACGACGGCGGGGGGCTGGCCGCCTTCCCCTCGCCGGGACGGGCGTGGTCGGCCCACCGGACCCCCTTGGTCGAGGGGTTTGCCACGGAATCGCTCGACGGCGACCCGGTGGCGCCCTTGATGGGCGAATACCAGAGTTATGACGTGGGCGTGCTGCGGCTGCGGGCGCTGCCCAACTTTTGGTGCCACGCCAGCGCCGACCACGCGGTCACGACCCGGCTGGCGCCGGTGGACCTCGAACAAACCGAAGTGGTGGTCACGTGGCTGGTCGACGAGCAGGCGGTCGAGGACCGTGATTACTCGTTGGACCGGCTCCGCCCCGTATGGGAGCGCACCAGCGAGCAGGACTGGGAACTTTGCGAGCGTAACCAACGGGGTATCCGCAGCAGCGGGTACCGGCCAGGACCGCTCTCCGACCGCCACGAAGTCAACGTGGCCGCCTTTCACGACTGGTACCTCGAGACGATGGTGGGGGCCAAGTAAGTCCTCGCTAAGCTGGCGGCGACCACTCAAGGAGCCCAGGAGGGCACTGTGCGAGAGAAGGCGAGCCGGAGCGAGGTCCAAGCTCATCCACGGCCGGCGCCGGCAAACGACCACGCGCCCTCGGTAAACCGTCCCGCTCCCTCGGCCGCTCGTCCCGCTCGCTCGGCCCGGGACCCCGCGCTCAGCCGTTCTCAACTGGCTCCGGGTTTGCTGCTGGCGTTGCAGCGGCGGGCCGGCAACCGAGCGGTGGTAGGTGGGCTGCGGGCTCACCCGGTGCCAGCGGGAGCCGGCGCTGTCGTGCAGAGGGATTTCGCGGTGAACGCCACCAACGTCCTGGACCTCCTCAACGAGCAGGACACGTACCAAAAGACGGCCAAGAGCGGAGCCGACACGGCCGGGTACACCACTGTCGGGTTCGAGCACGAGTTTGCCCAGATGGACAAGGATGGGCCGTTCACAGGGGTTTCTCACGTCGAGCTCGCCACCACTAAGCGGGAGCTGCCGCTAACGGGGCTGCCTTTCCACCTGGAGACTGACGCCGATAGAGCACTCGAGCTGGTGAGCCCTCCGTTCGTGGTCGACACGGTGGCAGGGACGAGGATCCCCCAAGCGGGCGAGCTACGGGCGATGGACAACATCCTTCAGACGCGTCTGAAGGCGCTCGGGCAGAAGCCCACAACCGTCGGTGGAGTGGTGACCGGCCTCGAGGATGATGGCCTCGACTTCGAGGTGGACAGCGCCAAGGTCAAAGCCGAGAACATTCGGCCCGAAACCACCGGGGATTTCCACGCGGGGAACGACACCCTGCCAAAGGACGCCGTAGAAGCCATAAAGGTCAAGGCCAGCCATAAGGGCAGTGCCGACGTGACCAAACAATTCGTGAGCACGCAGGCGAACTTCGCCACCGACCTGGCCACCTACGAGAAGGCGCGGGCACAGGCGGAGGCGGCGACAGAAGGCTACGCGGCGCCGTTTGCCGCCCTCGAGGCTCAACTATTGACCGCTTTTACCGCCTCGTACGACCGGCTGGTGCTGGCGCCGCAACAGGACAACCAGGTGAAGCGCTTCCTCGGCATAATGGCTCTCAACCTGAGCGGGCAACTGGCCGTTCCCTCGATGGAGGCCGCGATTACGACCCAGACGGCCATTTTCGAGGACACAAAGGTCGAAACTCGGCGCCAGAAACGCAACAAGATCAAAGGGGGTGGCGCCGACAATGTCGAATTGAACTACCACCGGAAAATGTCCAGCCACGTCAAGGACGCCGGGCCTGTGTGGCTGAAGGACAACCTTTTCAGCGTCGGCCTGGGCCTCTTGCCTCGCAATCGGTGGGCAGACGTCCAACAGATTTGTCAGGAAGTGCAACTTCAGGCGGCAATTAATGGGCTGAAATCCGGCGCCTTCTTCAAGGGAGAAGAAAAGAAACTCTACGACGACAGCTTTCGAGCCGCCAAAGTGTTGATAATAGCGGCGTTGGCGACATTAGACGAACGAGCCGGGAAGTTCGGGAAGATCCGTGCCGGCGAAGCGCTCAAAACGTTCCCGGGGCCCGCGAGCGCCCGTCGTTCCTTCACCACGACCCGGCGTATATTGGCGCTCGCCAGGACACGCAGCTGGCGGGGGGCAAAGTCCAGCTCCCCGGGCACCAGGGTCCTCGCCTGCACGTGATCGAGACCCGTGGAGAGGGCCTCGACGCGGTCGACAGGCTGCACATGTCGCACCTCATGGAGACGACGGACAAAACCGATGACGAGATACGGGAGGAGCTGGGTCACGAGGACGCCAGTGTGGTCGCTGCCTATCGCGACAAGTGGATCGCGTCTCTGCTCGGCGAGAACCAGACGGTCGATGTGGTGGCGGCGGCGGTGCACGTACCGAGAGACCGCGTGCACCGGGTGAAGCTTCAGCTGAGCCAGAAGAAATAGCGCCACCGTAATAGTCTCATACGGTGGCCGACGACCCTTTTGTGTCCGAACTGTTCGACCCGGAAGCGTGGCGGGCCGTCCCGGGCTTCGAGCTCAGCGACGTCACCTACCACCGGGCGCGAGCTCACGGCACGGTGCGGGTGGCGATCAACCGGCCCGCGGTCCGCAACGCCTTCCGCCCCCACACCGTCGACGAGCTTTACTTGACGCTGGACCACGCCCGGGAGTCTTCCGATGTGGGCTGCGTGCTGCTCACCGGGAACGGCCCGTCGCCAAGGGACGGAGGATGGGCGTTCAGCTCGGGCGGCGACCAGCGCGTCCGGGGTGCGGCCGGTTACGAGTACGAAGGCGAGGATGGAGGCGGGAGTGCTGCCTCTGGCGCTGCGTCTGTCTCTGGCTCAGCGTCTGCCTCTGCCGCTCCCGGCGCCGGCGCCGGTGGTGGCGCCGACCCGAGAGTGCGGGCCCGGCTCGGCCGCCTGCACATACTCGAAGTGCAGCGGCTCATCCGGTTCATGCCCAAAGTCGTAATTGCGGTGGTCCCGGGCTGGGCGGCGGGGGGCGGGCACAGCCTTCACGTGGTGTGCGACCTCACCATCGCCAGCGCCGAACACGCTCGCTTCATCCAGACCGACGCCGACGTGGCTAGCTTCGACGGTGGCTTTGGCTCGGCCTATTTAGCCCGCCAGGTCGGTCAAAAACGCGCCCGCGAGATCTTTTTCCTCGGGAAGGAGTACGACGCCGATGAGGGCTACCGGATGGGCATGGTCAATGCAGTGGTGCCCCACGCCCATCTGGAAGAGGTGGCCCTCGGGTGGGGAGCCACCGTCAACGAAAAAAGCCCTATGTCTATCAGGATGCTCAAGTACGCCTTCAACCTGATTGACGACGGCCTCGTCGGTCAACAGCTGTTCGCGGGGGAGGCAACCCGCCTGGGTTATATGACTGAGGAGGCGGCTGAGGGCCGGAATTCGTTTATCGACAAGCGGCCGCCGGACTGGTCGAAGTTCCCCTGGTACTACTGAGCCGGGTGTAGCCTCCGGGCTTAGAGCCAGCTTCGCTCATTTCGCTGATGCGCTCGACCGGCTTCGGCGAGCGGAGGTTGCGATGGGCCGAGGTTGCGGCGGCCCAGCTGCGTTGCGCCGAGCTGGGTTGGACCGAGCTGGGTTGGACCGAGAGGGTGGTATGGGGGCGGCGCTTACGCCTTCAGCACGGCATGGACGACGTCGTGCAGGGTCTTGCTCAACTCGTCCAGTTCAGCCTCCGGGAACAACCGTCCGGCGAGCAAGGGCGTGACGAATACGGCGGCGAACGACGCCGCCATCAATGAGCGTTGGCGCAGGGGGACCGTGGGGTCCGAGAACAGCTTCCGAGCCCGGTCCTCCACGTCCATGTGTTGCCCGGCATGGTCTTGGTTGTGGACCTTCTCGAAGGCTGCCTGGTTGATCTGGTGCATAAGGAACAGCTTGCGGTTGGCCAGCATGCGCTCGATGCAGCCGTTCAGGAAGCGTTCCCACACCGCCATATTGGTGAACTCCTCGTCGAACTCGGGGAGCAGGTCATCCACGGCTTGGTGCATCCGGAGGTGGAGGCCCAGCAAGATGTCGGACTTGCTGGCGAAGTGATAGTAGAGCGCAGCCTTGGAAAACCCCATTTTCTCCGCGAGTTCGCGCAGCGAAGTCTTGTCGTAGCCCTGCTCAACGAACAGGTCCAACGCGACATCGAGTATGCGCTCGCGGGTGCTTCGCTCCTCTTCCATTCACCAATAGTTTACTTGACGGCCGGCAAGTTAGTGGGCTACGGTCACTTACCGTACGGCAAGTAGATTACTTGACGGCCGGCAAGGCTTCCTGTAGAGTCTACTTACCGGGCGGCAGGTAAGGTCCGGCGGCGGCACGACGAGAAGTTGGACGAGAGCTGAGGAGAGGGAGGCTGATGGCGACACCCGCAATAATCGAAGCGAAGGGATTGGTGAAGAGCTACGGGGCGGTGCACGCCCTGGTTGGCCTGGATCTATCGGTAGAGAAGGGCAGCATCCTTTCCCTGCTCGGCCCGAACGGCGCCGGCAAAACCACCGTGGTGCGTATCCTCACTACCCGGACCGTCGCCGACTCTGGCACTGCCCAGGTGGCTGGCTACGACGTCCATTCGCAGGCGGCTCAGGTCCGCCGCCGCATCGGCGTCACCGCTCAGGACGTCACGCTCGATGGGCTGCTCACCGGGTATCAGAACCTGGTCATGGCGGGCCAATTGTCCGGCCTCACTCGACGGACGGCAAACCATCGGGCCACCGAGCTGCTGTCCGCCTTCAACCTGACCGAAGCGGGAGGACGCGTGGCCAAGGGCTACTCCGGCGGCATGCGGCGCCGGCTCGACCTGGCGGCCAGCTTGGTGGCGAGCCCGCCCGTCCTTTTCCTCGACGAACCGACCACGGGGCTCGACCCGACGAGCCGGGCCGAAGTGTGGGAGATCGTAAGAGACTTGGCGGCCCGGGGCGTGACGGTGCTGCTCACAACGCAGTACCTCGACGAGGCCGAGAAACTGGCTCGCCGAGTAGTCGTGGTAGACCACGGCCGGGCTATTGCCGAGGGCTCTCCGGACGAACTGAAGCGCTCGGTTGGGGGTGCACGGCTCGAGATCACCCTTAGCGCCTCACCCGCCGCGGCTCTGTCAACGAGTGGAGCGTTCGCTAATGGCCACAGCTTTGTCAGCCACGCCACGGCGGATGCGTACTCGGGCGGAGCCGTCGGAGCCGTCGGAGCGGACGGAGCGGCCGGTGGCTTAGCCGGCGGGGTGGCCAAGGCCTTGGCTCCGTTCCTTGATGGCCCCGTGCGCGTAACCGAGGCTGGCCGGCGCATTTCCGCTCCGGTCAGCGCGCGGAGCGGTTTGGCCACGATGGTCGTAAGGGCACTTGACGACGCCGGCATTTCGGTCGACGACGTCGAGGTGCGCCAGCCATCACTTGATGATGTCTTCTTCGCCTTGACCGGCCGCCCCGCAGAGAGCGAAGAACCTGAGCCCGAACTGGAGGAGGCAAACGCATGACAACCATCGATATCTCGGCGACGGCGATCGACCTGGCTGCCCCCGAGCCCGGCGCTCTCGCTCGCCTGACATCGCGGCTGCGAGACGTAACCGTAATGACTCGCCGCAACTTGGTGCACATCGCTCGCGAACCAATGCAGCTGTCTGATGTCACCGTTCAGCCCGTCCTATTCACCGTGTTGTTTGTTTATGTCTTCGGCTCGGGGATGTCGCTCCCCGGTGGTGCGAGTTATACCGACTTCGTCATGGCTGGCCTCCTGACCATGAACCTCGTCACTTCCTCGATGGGCACGGGAGTTGGCCTCGCCACCGACCTCTCTACCGGCATGGTCGAGCGGTTCCGGACGTTGCCTATGTGGCGGTCCTCGGTCCTGGTGGGCCGCACCGTTTCTGACCTCCTTTCAGCCGCGCTTTGCTCAGTTATCGTGGCGCTCACCGGGTTGGTCGTCGGGTGGCGGCCCGACAATTCGATGTGGTCGATCTTGGCTGGCTTCGGCGTCGCCCTCTTCTTCAGTTACGCCCTCTCCTGGCCAACCGCGTGCCTCGGACTTCTGGCCAAAGAGCCTGAATCGGCCATGTCGATCGGTTTCGTGATCATCTTCCCGCTCGCCTTCGTCTCCAATGCCCTAGTGCCGACTCTGCACATGCCGAGTTGGTTGAGGGTGATCGCTGATTGGAACCCTGTGAGTTCGGTCACATCCGCTGTTAGGGACCTTTGGGGCAACCCCAACCCACTCCCGGCCAACCCTTCATGGGCCGTCCTGCACCCTTTGGCTACGGCCTTGATGTGGTCGGTGGCGTTGATTGTTGTTGCGGCGCCGATAGCGGCGTACCTCTTCCGGCGGCGCACGACAGACTGACGTGATCCCGGCGGCCCTCGAGCGTCCGTGTCAACGGCCGCTCGGGGGCCCTGTTTTTTGGATCCCGATTCTGCCCAAGAGTGGCGCCATAGGTTCTGCAGTGTTGACGACCGCCCGTTTTGGACTGCCGCGCAAAGCGAAAGCTTCGGTGCGTTGACGGCGTCCCAAGCGCCACGCGCGGTGGTTTTCAGCCAGGAGTGGGGTATAAATTGCCGTCGGAGCGACCGTCGGACGCCGAGATGAGGCAAGCTCCGGAAGCGCCAGCGTGATGGTCGTCCAGCGCCTGCCCTCGCGGAGGAATTTGCACTGAGCACTGGTGCAGTGTCAGTGACATCACTTAGCTGAGGAGGAGAAGCTATGGGCAACACGGGCACCCTGCAGAGCATGTTCGAGCGTGTCTGCGCCGGTGACGTGGACGGCTTCGTCAATTTCCTGTCGGACGATTTTGTCGAGCACGAGTCCGGGCCAGGTTTCGAGCCGCCGAAAGCCGGTACGAAGAAGCTTTTTACCATGTTGCTAGCCAGCTTCCCCGATCTGCGTTTCGACCCCGAAGACGTCCTGGAAACCGGGGACAAGGTTGCTGTTCGAGTACGGATTACCGGTACCAACAAGAGCGACTTCATGGGTATCCCTGCGAGTGGGAAGAAAATGACATCCAGGGCATCGACATTGTTCGATTTGGCGATAACGGTCTCGCGCTGGAGCATTGGGGTGTGATGGATGTAATGGCGATGATGCAACAAATAGGTGCCATACCCCAGGGCGCGCCTTCCGCATAATCTACGGCCGAAGGGCGCCAAGGAGGTGTTGAACCCACTAAGTTACCGCCCGAAATCGGGGGTTCGCCTAGATCGCATGTTCGCGCAGTCCGGGCGCGAACTTTGTGCTGCCCTAACCTCATGGGCTCTGGCATCCTTGCGCCTCCTCATTATGAACGTGTCGTGGATGGCGCGGGTCGTCAGGAGGCACGAACGACCTCTTGCCGCGCCCGTGGACCAAGGCCCACCCTTGATAAGTCTTTAGGTGATGGTGGAACTTACATAATCGGTCCAGTAATTGCAGGACTGTGAAGTGGCTCTTGGACCAATCGAGGCGGTGGTCCGTCTCGAGGTAGTTGGCTCTCGTCCCGCAACCTTCAGCAGCACAAGTCGGAAAGAGCCAATCGAGCGCGGTCTGCTGATGGGCGTTCGGTCGTCGACCCAAGTGCGTCACGTTGACGACGTCTTTTCCTTTTGTCACTACCGCCTTGAGGATGGGATCGCCACATTCCATTAAGTCAATTACGGCCTGAGCACTTGTTGGACCAAAGCCAGCGATCTCGCAGACTTCGCCGTCGACCGGATAGCCCCGGATCATCGCGGCCAGGTCGACCCGGTAAAGGATCTCGGTCGCCGGGACGTTCGTACCTCCGGCAGTCGTCAAGGCGACCAAGCCGTCAAACGCATACGCTTCAGGGCGCTCACGACGGCCCTCTTTTCTGGCCTGCTCGAAGGCTTTATCGGCAAACGGCCGGACGGCCGCCATTACCTGAGCGATCTCCTCCGGGGTTCCTTTGGCGTGCAGGTGGCGTAGACTGTGCCAGATGAGGACAGTCGCTGCCACTCCCCAGCACGCCGCCATCTACTGCCGCATCTCCCGTGACGGTGTTGGTGCCGGACTTGGGGTTGAACGTCAAGAGCACGACATCCGCCAGCTCGCTGAGCGACTCGGCTGGGCCATTGGCCCTGAACACGTCTTCGTTGATAACGATCTGTCGGCGTACCGCAAGAAGGTGGTACGGCCCGGCTATGAGGCACTCAAATTGGCCATCAAAGGTGGTCGTGTCGACGGACTGCTGGTCTGGCACACCGACCGTCTTCATCGGCGCAACCTCCAACTAGAGAGCTTCATCGACCTACTCGACGCCAACCCGATTCCCGTCCAGACGGTCGCTGCCGGCATCCTTGACCTGGCGAGCGCCAGCGGCAAGATGACGGCCCGTATCGTGGGAGCGGTGGCCGAGCACGAGAGCGAGCACAAGGCGGAACGCCAGATCGCCAAGCATGCTGAACTGACTCGGGATGGACGCCCAGTCTTCGGTCCTCGGCCATTCGGTCTCACCTCCATCAAACGGGACGAGCACGGCCGCGGGTACTGCGACGTTGTAGAGGAGGAGGCCGCCCTCATCCGCAAGGCTGCAGCTGACGTACTGGCCGGCGTTTCGGTCAGACAGATTTGTCGTGACCTAAACGCCTCAGGGCGCAGACCAACCGGAGGTGCTCCTTACTGGAGCAACAGAAGAATCACTAGCATCCTGAAGAGCGACTACGTCGTCGGCACACGCTAAGAGCGCGATGACAACGGCAACTCCACGACACGCTACAAGGCGGCATGGCCAGCCATCCTCGACGCCGAGACTCACCGCCTCATCAATGCGCTCTTTGAAGGCCGGAAGACGAGCACGCACTATCCCGAACGCCTTCTAAGCCACCTCTTGTACTGCGGGGCGTGCGGCGCTCCCATGATCTCCAGTGGAGGCGTGTACCGCTGCAAACGGGACCGTGGGGGTTGTGGGGCTATCAGTATCAACCGGCCATACACAGATGAGGACATCATAAACAGAGTCCAGGCCGTCATCGACGGGCGCGCTGCCTCAATCTAAAGAAGTCAACGATGGGATAGCGGCACTGGAGGCGCAAGTAGCGGCCTTGGAACGGCGCCGCACACGATGTACGAAGACTATATGGCCGGCGGCTCCAGTCTGGACGATTGGAAGAAGACCAAGGCTATCGCCGACCGCAGGATTGCCGAGGTGGGAGCTGAACTCCGCAAACACGCCGAGCGCACCGCACGACGCCGAGCTCGGGCCGAAATCCTCGACTTAGCTGGTCGCTTCGCCGAGTTGAGCGTTGACGAGAAGCGCCGCCTTCTCGATGCGCTGATCGAGCGCATTGTGGTGGGCCGCGGCGTTCGTGGACGCAACGGCTACGACCCCACGAGGGCGGAGGTTACCTGGCGCTAGGCAACGTCTCGCGCCTTTCGTCTGTCGGCCCGATCAAACCGACCTTCCGGTGTTGGTTGTCGCTGGCCAGGGGTGGTAACCCTTGTCTCTCCCGCTCGGCATAAGCTATTTCAGCCGACCAGGCGCGGCGTTCCTCCTCGGTCATCTTGTGCCATGGTCGCTTCCGCACCGGCTTCACGGTTTATACATCCCGAGTCAACAGCCGTGAGCGCTGCCGCCCCCAGCCATAGCCGACGC
>CAWCCW010000014.1:0-7959 GCA_963794125.1 uncultured Acidimicrobiaceae bacterium | reverse complement strand
GGCAGCCGTGGAGGATGCCGACGAGGCGGTTGCCGAGGGCCCGTAGGGCGCTGGTGGGTGTCGCCCGCTGCCGCGGTGCGTCGTAGAACGCCCGGGCGCCGGGAGAGGCGTGAGAGAGGCGAACGCCCACAAGTAGATGGCGTCGGCCAGGCGCCGGTTGCGGACGTGGCGGGCGAGCACCGTCTTCTTGGTGCCCGAGGCCCGGGTGATGGGCGACGTGCCGGCATAGTTTTTGCGAGACTTGGCGCTGGCGATAGCGGTTCGGCTCGTCGCCGAACTCGCCGAGCACCCGGGCGCCGAGGATGGTCCCGAGTCCTGGCAGGGAACGGACCACCTCGGCGTCCGGGTGCTGCCTCAAAACCCGCTTCGAGCTCCTCGGCCAGCTGGGCGATCTGGGCGACCATGGCGGCGATCACCGCCACGCTGGCGGCGACCGACGCCCCCATGGCCGTCGAGACCGCGCCGGGTGCGGCGAGCTGCTCGGAGCGCAGGGCCGCTTGGATCTCGACGGCCCGCTCCTCGACCCGGCGCTGGCGGCCGCCGCGGCGCAACGCGGCGGCGATCTTCGAGCGCGACAGCGCACGGCCCAGCTCGGGTGTCGGGGCCACTCGGAGCACCTCGAGGGCGTCGCCGCTGGTCAGGTCGTCGAAGGCGGCCAGCGCAGCCGGGTAGAACTCGCGCAGTGTCGAGCGCAGCATGTTGGCCTGGCGGCCCCGGGACCAGATCATCGACTGATGCGCCCGGGCCAGCACCTTGACCGCCTGGACCGTCCCGCTGTCAGCGGCCACCAGCCGGTGGTTGTGGCGGTCGGTGCGGACCATGTCGGCGAGCACCTTGGCGTCGCCGGGATCGGACTTGGCCCCCGAGCTTGAATGGCGGTCCCGGTAGCGCGACGTCGACATCGGGTTGACGGCGTAGACCTGGTAGCCGGCGGCCACTAGCGCAGTGACGAACAGGCCCCGGTCGGTCTCGATGCCGATGACCACCTCGCCGGGGCTCCTCGACATGGTCGCCCACGAGCTCGTGGAAGCGGGCGATACCCTCCACCCCTTCGGGCAGGCGGCCGCCGCCGAGGCGTTTGCCGTCCTCGTCTGGCCACGTGCACGTCGTGGTGGGCCTCAGCCCAGTCCACCCCAACAAAGATCATCTGGCTCCTCTCTGGTTCGCCGGCACCATCACCGAGCCCGAGGGCCCAGCAGCCACCTAATGGATCAGTGCTCGAGGCACGACATCCCACCAGCCGTCAACGGGACCTCACCACCAGCAGGGGCACGATCTAGCTATAGAACTCAAGGCCCGGCCCACACAGTGCTCACCTGCTGGCGGCTCAGCTTGACCAGCCTCACCCAGTCACGACTCGAGGTGGTCGATCCCCATTAGGCGAGCGGGGGGCGTCACGGTTGTTCGCCGGCCGGGGCCGCGGCCGCCTCACGGGCCGGTCCGGGCTCGGTCCCCGGTTCGTCAGGTGACACTTGGGGGCCGGGACCGGACGGCGCGGGGACGAGCACGTTGATGCGGTCGCCCGGGGCGACCGTGAGGACAGGGTCGGGGTCGCGCAGCGCGCGGTCGTCCAGGACCGACACCGGTACCCAGCCTTGCGGCCACGCGGTCTCGCCTAGCGGTTGCCCCGCGGCCGGGGAGTTTTGGCCCACGGTGACCTCGACCACCCGGTAGCCGTGAAGAGGCTCAGGCGCGTCCAGTTGCGCCGCCTCGGGGTCAGGGCGGGCCGGTCCGGTGGCGAGGTTTGACGACGCGGGAGCAACTTGAGGGGCGCTCATGTAGTGAGCGACGGCCTGCAGCACGTTCGTGGCAGTGACCCAACCCTGCAGTTGTTGCCCGTCGGTGGACAGTACCGGCAGGCCGTCGCGGCCGTAGAGCACCAGCTGGCGCACGGCTTGGGCCAAGGGCTCATTAGCGAACAGGACCTGAGGGGCACCGCGGTAGGTGACCGGCCCGGGCAACGACGCCCCGTCCTCGTCCGGGGCGCCATGCGGCCCCGTCGGCCCAGGGTCAGCCGCCAGCGGCGACTGGAAGGGGCGCATGGCATCGGCGGCCGTGAGGTCCTCGAAGGGGTCGGCCAACGGGGCGTGGTCGATGTCAATACCTCGGCGGAGGAGCTTGGTGGTGTAGATGGTGCCGTAGCTGAGGGCCCGGGAGATGACGGTGGCGATGGCCACGGCCAGCATCACCGGCAGGGTGAGCGTGTAGTCGCCGGTCATCTCGACGACGCTGGCCAGGGATGTCAGCGGGGCGCGGGCGGCGGAGGTGAACACCGCCCCCATGGCCACGACGGCGTACAGGGCGGGCTGGCCGGCGCCCGGGCCGAGCAAGTGGTCAGCGACCTCGCCGAAGGCCATGCCGGAGGTGGCGCCGATGAACAGCGACGGGGCGAACACGCCGCCGGAGCCACCGATGCCGATGGTCAGGCTGGTGGCGACCATCTTGGTGAAGACCAGCACGACGAGGAACCAAAGGGCGTAGCTGCCGGCCACGGCCTTGTACATGACCGGGTAGCCGACGCCGTACAGTTGCGGCACCGCCAGCAACAACAGGCCGAGGGCGACGCCCCCGACAGCAGGCCGGGCCCATTCCGGACGGCGCTTCCAGAGCCGGTCGCAAACGTCCTCGGTCTTGTACAGCACGTTCTTGAACGCCAGCCCGAGCAGGGCGGCGACCACCGCCAGCAGGGCGATGAGCAGGTAGTTGCGGACGTGGTGGAGGGCGATCCCGGAGGGGAAGCCGGACAGGAACGGGGCGGCACCCAGGAACTGCTGGCTGACCACATCGGCCACCATGGCCGAGAGCATGACGGTGAAGATGGCCTCGATGGAGAACTCCCGCAGGATGACCTCGACCCCGAAGAACACGCCCGTGATGGGGGCGTTGAACGTGGCCGCAATGCCGCCGGCGGCGCCGCAGGCGACGAGCACTCGCAGCCGGCTCTCCGGCATCCTGACCAACTGGCCCAGGCTGGAGGCCAGCGCCGAGCCGATCTGCACGATCGGGCCCTCCCGGCCGACCGAGCCGCCGGCGCCGATGCACAGGGCCGAGGCCGTCGCCTTGACCACGGCGACCTGGGGGCGGATGCGCCCGCCGTTCTCCGCCACCGCTACCATCACCTCGGGCACCCCGTGACCGCGGGCTTCCCGGGCGAACCGGTAGATCAAGGGGCCGTAAATGAGCCCGCCGATGACCGGCGCGACCACGAAGAAACCCACGCCGAGCCAGGGAAAATGAGCGCTGGGGACGCGCCCCTGCTGGCCGAACTCGACGTGGCCGGTGGCGACCCAGGTAAAAAAGTAGACCAGGTACCGGAACCCGACGGCGCCCAGCCCCGACCCCGCACCCACCACCAGCGCCACGCCGAACAGCCCGCCCCGTGAGCCCCGCAGCCAGCCGACGGCCCTCCTCGCCCACGGTCCTGCCTCCGACCTGGTGCTGGCCACCGCCTGGGTCATGGACACCCGTCCGCGCTGCTGGCGCGAACTGCCTCCAACTTCGTCCCTGACGGTGCCGACGGCGCGGCCACGGCCGCGTCCGCCGGCCATTCGCGATCGGGGATCTCCCCGGCCGCGGTGGCGAACGACTCCAGGGCGGCGGCCACCGCCAACTGCTGCTCGCCCGGGAGCTTGGCCAAGATGGCGGCCAGTAATACCCGTCGGCGGGTGGTCGCCTGGTCCACTACCTGCCGGCCCGCCGGGGTGATCGAAACCTGCACCGCCCGGCGGTCGGCCCGGGCCCGGTGCCGGCGGACAAGGCCCTTACGTACCAGCCGGTCGCACATCCGCCCGGCCGTCGACGGCGTGACGTCGAGCGCCCCGGCGAGGTCCACCATCCGCTGCGGGCCTCGGGAAGCAAGGACCACCAAGGCCCGGTACTGCGCGATCGTGGTGTCCTCCGCCGCCGCGCCCAGCGATCTCGTGGCCACCGCGACCAGGACCCGGCTGGCCGTTAGCACCGCGTCCACGGCCTTGTTATCAACCACGTGTTGGGTCATGTATCAAGCGTATTCATTGCTTACTGCAACTAATGTATGATGATACTATCAGCCCAGGTCACTTTAGAAGCTCCCCAGTGACGGGGGCTGAGGACCGGGGGTTCGACACTCTTTGGTCCGCGGACCTGCCGCTGGTGAACGCGGCCGACCCGACGTTGGCGGTGGCCTTCGCCGCCGGCCTTTCCCGCCGGCTAAAGCTGGGCGTCGACCTCGTGCCGTTTGGCCGCGAGAGCTTCGTCGTTGCCCGCCAGTTGGCCCAGCTGGACCAGCTCACCGATGGGCGCCTGCTGGTGACCGTCGTCCCCGGCCTCGACCTACCCGGGGAAAGAGCCGCCCTCGGCATGGTCGGACGTGGCCGCGGGCGTCTGCTCGACTCCCTGCTGCCGGAGCTGCGCACGTGGTGGGCCGGGTCGGCAGTGACGGTGGGGAAGGGCGAAGCAACTGCCGAGGTCACCCTCCCGGTGCTCCCCCGACAAGACCCGCTCGAGATATGGCTTGGCGGGCACGGGCCGCAAGCCGTCCGTCGGGCCGGCCGGCTCGCCGACGGGTGGCTGGGCTCGGGCGGCGCGCTCGGGCCAGGGAGGCCGGTGAGCGGTGCCGGCGCACAGCGCGACTTGGTCGGAGAGCTTGAACCGCACTGTTAGGTCTCAGTTCCCTCGACGACCATCTCGTGATGATGTCTTCCTTCGCTCGTGGACCCCACTTGTCGCAGAACATGCAAAGCACCCTCTTTCTGCGTTGGCTCATGTCAACCGCGGCTTTTCCTGGTCATCGACGGCTTGTTGGACGAAGCCGCAAGCATGCGCGTCGGGGCTCTCGTCCGTCTCCGTTCTTGTGCTTTCCGTACTCCGCCAAGCCGCGAGCACAGGACTGGCCGCTGCTACCGTCGAGTGACCGCGCCCGTGGCTCGGAGACCCTGCCCCGTTGTTTGCGCGGCCAGGGCGCCGGTTAGCAGCGGATTAGAAATAAGCCCAACTTTTTCCGCTCTTAGCATCGCCAATTTCCGCCTTTTCTTCTACGGCCAACCGATATCCCTGGTCGGCACGTGGATGCAGTCGGATAGGCCTACGCCGATCGTGAGTATCGGTAACAGCTCAATAAAGCTCTGGCGTGCCTCACCGAGTCCTTAGGGTGCAACCTTCGAGGTAACTGTTCCGGCCTTTGGGTTCAGTAACCTAGCCACCGCCGATAAGCGGCAATGAGTTGTGAGGTGGCTGGGTCGGCACGGACGTCGATGTCGAGCAGTGCTATGTCGTACCGGCGGTTGCCCCGTTTGTAGGTGGCTATGAGCTCACGGCGGTGGTTTTTGACCGATATGGACAGCACTTCTACGTCTTCTCCGGTAACCGTGCCGAGCCAAGGGAACTTGGCGTCTTCATCGAAGGCGTTCGCGAACCCCTGCAATTGCTCGTCGTCGTCGTCGTCGTAGGCATCGACGGTGATGTCGTCTATGAGAACGTCGAGGTCGGGGTCTGCTTTGCGGGCTGGGCTCAAAGGGCCTCCTTGGTGTCGGGTAGGGCCGGTGCCTTATGGCGGGGAGAGGGCTCGTGTCGGCAGCACCGGTCGCCCTTGAATAGCTGGACGAGCACATCGACGCCTCCCAAGCCGTGCTTGGAGGTAGCTGCGGACGGCGCAGAAGGCTTTGGCCCCCGCCAGTGTCCTGAAGCAGCCGCTTATCTTGTCGTGCAATTTGGCCATCCGGAGGTCAGGCTCGCCTTGGTTATTGTCAAAGCTCACGTTTACAATCCTCGCTGGCTTTACCAAGAGCCGAGCGCCGCGAATGCTTTCCTGTGGTCAGGTCGGGTCTGGGTTGGTGTCGTTTTGACGCGACGCTTGGTTGACCCATGCGGTCGCGGCCTCGTAGGCAGCCCGGCTCGAGTTCCCGTGGATGGGTGTGGCTTCGAATACCTCGATGTGCTCAGACGCTGACGGGGTCATGACTCGGGCGAACTGCTGGGCCACTTGCGGGTCGACGCCCGAAAGGAACAGCCTTCCTCCGACGGCGTGCAGTTGGGCCGCGTAGCCCTCGATGACACCGAACGACGTGGACCCGAGCGCCGTCCGGCCCCGCAGTCGGAACACCACCACTGGCTGCTCAGTGCCTGCCGGGTCGGGTAGGTGCGCCTGCAAGGTCCGGGCGCCTGCGTAGCGGAGGCTGCCATAGACACCGAGCATGGTTACGCGGTGGCTGACCAAGCGGTCGGGGGCGGCCTGCTCGGCCAGCTGGCCTTCGGGGGTCGGTGTCAGCTCGACCACGGTCAGGTTGTTGGCGGCCTGGTTGAGTTGCAGCAGCAGCGAGATCGCCACTCCAATCCCAACCGCAGTGGCCACCGGCAGCAGGAGGGTGAAGATGAACGTAGAGGACAGCGCTACGCGCGACAGGGACCCCGTCCGCCAGATGATCACCAGGTCGTTAACTCGGACCGCCCCGATGGCGGCGACGATCAGCAGGCCGGCCAGGGTGGGCATGGCTACCTTGCCCACCACGCCGGAGAAAAGCACGAGGATGACAAGCATCCACAGCCCGGAGAAGATCGCCGCCCAGCGGGTACGGGCACCGGCGGTAATATTGAGCGCTGTCTGGCCAACGGAGCCGCCGACGGGCTGGCCCTTGAAGAACCCCGCGGCGACATTGCCCACTCCCTGGGCGATGAAGTCACGATTGGTGTCCGAGGGAGTGCCGTCGACATTCGGCGCCGACTCGCTCACGCCCGAGCCCTGCACGAGCACGATGGCGGCTACTGCGAGGGCGCCGGCAACCAGTTCGAACGACAGGTGGCCGAGCGGCGGGAGCGCTGGAAGGGGCAGCCCCTTCGGCACTGCGCCGAGATCCTCGACCCGCTCTACGCTGGCCAGGCCGGCCACGCTCACGACCAGCGTCGGCACGACCAGGCGATCAGAGCGGCGAAGGCGCGCAGGCGCTTCAAGCGGCTCAGTATCACCATGAGCACGATCGCCGCTAGGCCGGTCAGCAGGGACGCAACGTCGATCCTGCTGGGATGAGCCAGGACCTTGACTGCCTTATCGAGCGGGAAGCCACCTGTGACTTTTGTCCCGGTCAGGTCGGGGATCTGGCCAAACACGATGTTGGCCGCCACGCCGGTGAGCAACCCGATCATAACTGAGCGCGAGACGAAGCGCGTGTAGCGGCCTAGCCGGACCGCTCCGGCAACGATCATGGCGACGCCGGCGATCAGCGTCAGGAGGGTGATGGCGCCGGCGCGCTGGCTCGGCGGCAGGCTCTGGATGACGGAACCGGCCGCCAAAGCAGCCGCGCTCGTTGTAGTGACCACCATTCGTTTGGTGCTGGCGGTCGCGCCGCCACCCACCGGGCCAGCGAAACTGGCGTAAAGCCCGTGGGCCGGACCGACGCCGGCCAGCACACTGGCGGCCATGCCATCGGGGACGCTGCCGATGGCGCCCGGGATGCCGGCGAGCGCCTCCGCGGCGTAAGGTCGACATGCTCGGCACTTGGCTGCGCAACGAGCGCAACCGACCGCGGATCCCCGCCCTATTGGCCACGGTTTGGCGTTTCCTCGTCAGCCCAGGGGCGTATTGGGCGCCTGCCGCAGCCCGCGAGGACCCGGCGCTGCCGTGGGCAGTGGTCGGACAAAAGGCTCCTTCACGCAGTACGGCATAGCCGAGTCGGTCCGGTGGGAGCCTAGCGGACCGGCCAACCCGGCCGATCCGTACCGCGTGCTGAGATCAGCTGTCAAGCCACCGCCATAATGGGGGCGAGGAGGTCAAGACCGGCGAACCCGCCGTGCAGGGGGCACGCACGTGTCACGTTCTCGTTGGCAGCGGGATGATATGTGCCGGGCTCGGACAGCTGCTGTGCGCCCGGTGTCTGCGTAATGCTGGGGTGTAAGAGGATTCTTGGTCGGCCTCGTGTTGTCCCAAAGGTACTTCGTTGGCCCCTTCAGCTCAGGGTGGTCGACCTCGACGATTGATCACGCCAACGC
>CAWCCW010000013.1:0-16957 GCA_963794125.1 uncultured Acidimicrobiaceae bacterium | reverse complement strand
ACTGGTGCTCGATGACTATCACGCCATAACCAGCGCCGACGTGCACCAGTCCATGAACTTCCTTCTTGACCACCTGCCACGGACGGTGCAGGTGGCCATCGTGGGACGCAGCGATCCTCCCCTTGCACTGGCGCGCTTGCGGGCGAATGCCGAGCTGTCGGAACTGAGGATCGCGGATTTGCGCCTCAGCACCGAGGAGGCGACGGCACTCCTAAACGGGGCGCTGCAGCTAGGTTTGTCGCCTCGTCAGGTCAGTGCCCTGCGGGACCGCACCGAGAGATGGGCCGCCGGCCTACAACTGGTCGGACTGTCCCTGAGGGGACGCGAGGACAAGGACGGGTACATTACCTGTTTCGCCGGCAATGACCGCCAGATCGTTGATTACCTGGTGGCCGAGGTCCTGGAACGCCAGAGCCCCGAGGTCCGCCAGTTCCTGTTACGAACCTCCATCGTGCAGCGCCTCTCTGGTCCGTTGTGCGACGCTCTCGTAGCCTCGACCAATTCCGCCCGGTGCCTGGTCGAATTGGATCGCGCCAACCTGTTCTTAGTCTCGCTCGACGAGCGCCGGGAATGGTACCGCTACCACCACCTGTTTGGCGAGCTGCTAGCTCACGAGCTCTCCCTGGCTAAACCGGATGAGGTCGTACCGCTAAACCGCCGGGCCTATGAGTGGCATCGACGGGAGGGAATGGTGGCCGAGGCCATCGCGAACGCGATCGCCGCCCGCGATTACAGGGCAGCCTCCGAATTGATCGCCGCCAGCTGGCTGGATTTTGTCAACCGTGGAGAGCTAATGACATTAGAGACTTGGGTCCAGGCGCTGCCCGCAAAGATGGCCCAGTCCGACCCGCTACTGTGCCTGGCTCGTGCTTGGATGCTCCTCGTGCTCGGCCACCCCGACGAGGTGGAGGCCGAAGTCCGTGCCGTCGACCGGGGCACACTGCCGAGGCCGCTGGCCGACGGCGCGAGCTCAGTCCAGTCGAGCGCCGCAATTATCATGACCTCGGCACGAATACTGCTCGGCGATGTGGGCGGGGCCGCGGAGAGCGCTGCCCTCGCTGCTGAGCTTGAGCCCGATGTGACGTCACCCTCGTGACCACACGTCACCAATGCCCTTGGCATGACCGCTTTCTGGTCTGGAGCCCTTAAGGACGCAGAGAAGGCGTTTGCGGAAACGGTGTCGGCTGGCGGGCAGATGGGCTACCAAGCCGCGGAGATTCAAGCGTTCGGCTATTTGGCCGTGATCTTCGCTGAGCGAGGGGAGCCGTCGGAGGCAGACGGGCTCGTGTCCACTGCCAAGGCGCTCGCGGAGCGCCAGGCCCTCGGCGAGCATTGGGTCACAGTTATGGTCTACTACGCCGCTGGCGAACTGGCTCTCGCCCGAGCAGAACCGGAGGCGGCCCGGGCCGAGTTCGAGCACGGGCTCAATATCGCCCGGCGGAGCGGAGTGAGGCTCGACACCGTCTACGCACTGCTGGCCCTAGCTCGGGTGGCACTCCAGTGCGGCGAACTCGGCGAGGCCGAGGCGTTGCGGGCGCGCGCCTTACGCCAACTTGGCGCCTGCCCAGATCCCGGGTTCCTCCGCACCGTGGCCAGCGCCCAGGTCAACCGGCTCGGCGCCTATGCCAGCAGCAGTCGATAGCATCGACGAACTGTCCGAGCGCGAGCTGGCCGTGTTGTGGCTGTTGTCCTCCCGTCTCTCATTACGTGAGATTGGCAATGAACTTTATGTGTCGCTGAACACGATCAAGACCCACACACGCAACATATACGCCAAGCTGCGCGTCAGCGGTCGCGAACAGGCCGTGGCGCGGGCGCACGAACTCGATCTCCTGCAGCGCTCCCGATAGCGTCTGGCGGGTGAGACCCGACACTTGGCACGTGCCGTTCGGGTGACAGATAACGACGTGCCAGGGAGTCACCCGGTGATCGCTCGCGGAGGGCGTTGACGGCTCACACGGTCCTGCGCCCATACTCTGATATCCCCAGGTTTCACAGGCGGCATCGGCATGACAACCGTCATCGATAACTCCCAGCCAACCATGACCCATCCAGTCGCTCGCGAGCGTCGATCTGGTTGCGGCGAGGTCATGCGCGAACGTGAGCCAAAACTGAAGATAATTCACGAGTTGCTGAGGCGTTCCGAACGAGGCCTGGGCGGCGTCGTATTGGTAGGGGGAGAGGCTGGTGCGGGCTAGTCGTTCCTGGAACGACGGCGCCCAGTGCATCAGCCTGACCCCGTACGACGACGAGGTTGTTGTGGACCTGCTCACGTGGAGCTTCGGTGCGTGGCCCGACGACGAGCTGTTGGATTTCGCTCGGGGCACCGGTGGGAACGCCGAGCTCTTCACCGAGTTGGTCCTGGGGTTGAAAGAGGACCGGGCCGTTCAGGTAACTGGCAAGCGCGCCCTCCTCGTTTCCAGGCAGCTGCCGCGGCGTGTGCACCGTGTCGCGCAGAGGCGGATTGACCGCTTCAGCAAGCCAACCCGGAACCTGCTGATCACCGTCTCGGTGCTTGGGTCATCCCCGGTTGGAAGACGCCGCAGAGATGCTCGGCGAAACGCCCGCGGCGTTCCTGCCCTTGGTCGAGGAGGCGATGTCCGCCCGCATCCTGACAGCGGTGGGCAACGCGTTCCTGTTCCGTAACGAGCTGGTTCGGACCGCCTTGGGCCAGGTGATCCCAGGGCCAGCCCTCAAAAACGATCACAGCCGGCCCCTCCACGTTGTCGGGTTGACCGCGGCACCCAACTCAGCTGCCCCTTTGGTTATTCATGATGAGGCGACCTCGCTGTCGTAGAAGTCCTTTATGCCGTCGGCGATTTCTGTCAGGTAATCTTCCACGGCAAAGTGGCCCGAGTCGAGCGGGACGAACGTCGCCTCGGGCAAGTCTCGCATTTACGCCTCTCCGCCTTCCGGGGTAAAGAAGATGTCTCCCTGACCCCAAAAGATGATCGTTTTCGGTTGAGTTGCCCGAAGTCGCTCCTGCCAGGTGGGATAGAGGGCTGCGTTCGTCCAGTAGTCATAAAACAGATCGAGCTGGGCCCGGTGGGCATGCGGTCTACTCAGGCAGAACAGGTCCATATTCCAGTTGTCGGGGCTAATAACTTCAGGATGACGGTGACCAGTGGTATAAATAGCCTTGACCGTGTCGTGCTCCAGAAATGCTTCCAAGGGAACCTCGGTCTCGGGCCCCGATTGACCCACAATGTGTGGCGAAGACCGTCCCAAACCTCTGTGAAGCCTTCCTCGTAGGTGTTCGCGTTCTGGATCACCTGCCAGGCCAGCCAACCTGGGTGAGAAGCGATCAGTCGATTGCCGATCGGGCCGCCGTAATCCTGCATGTAGACCCCCATACTCCCCGTGAAACCAATGCCCTGCAGGGCTGCGTCGATGACATTGGCGAGATGGTCGAACGTGTAATCCCATGTTGACGGGTCAGGCATGTCGGTTTCCCGAAGCCGGGATAGTCAAAACGACACGATGTGGAAACGATCGGCCAATGCCGGGATGAGGTTGCGAAATTGGTGTGACGAGGAGGGGAACCCTCCCAACAACAGCAGCCTCGGTGCCCCGTTTTCGCCGGCCTCTCGATAGAAGACGTTCAAGCCCGAGGCTTGGACGGTCCTGAACTTGGTCATGGTCATCATCGGTTACTCCTCAGGCGATTGGGCGCCCACACTACTAATGGTGGACGCGGTCTGGCCGGGTGCACATCGTCAGATGTTGCCTTTATTTAGGGACGTCCTCGTCTTTGTCAGACGTTTCGCCGACACGCCAGGAGGCGGGGGCCGGCGTGACCTTTTTATTTACATCGGTCACGCCGGTCGGGCTCTGCCTAGCCAGCGAGGTGGGTGCTGGCCACCACAGTGAGGCCATAAGGCCTGACGGTCAAGGCTCGGCTAGCGGGGTGGGAACTGGGACCCCGGTAGGCTCGGGGCCAATGCGACGGTTGGGGCCTTAGCGGTGTAGCCGATCACTGCGCAGTTGATGTCGACCCCGACCGAGCCGTACAGCTGGGGCTGTCCGGTGGCCGGGTTGACCCCAGTCAACAGGTCGGGGTGGCTGTAGGCCAGGTTCAGGACCTGGTTCTCATCGATCTGCCGCTTGTCGAGCCCTTCCTTGATCGCCTTGGGGGTCCACATGCCGAGCTGGGCGTCCCACAGCGGGCTGTAGGCGCCGGCGTGGCGAGGGCTGAGCAGCGTCGGGAAGTCCCCGAACACGTTGAGGATGTCGCCGCCATACCGAAGGGCATTGATGAACGCAGTGTTAGTCTGCACCGCGTTCTCGGAGACCGGGCCGTCCTTCGCCAAGTGCTGGAAACCCTGGGCCTGGGGGTTGTTCACGCCGGTCTGGCCGTTAACGAAGCCGAACAGCCGCTCACGAGCGGAGCCGAGGAAGTCGCCGCACCTGTTGCACGAGGCGTTGTTCAGGGCGGGCACATAAGTGGACCGCTCTAACACCGCGGTTAGCGGCTGGCCGGCATCGGTCGACAGGTAAACGATCGGCTGGCCGGAGTCAAAGCCCTTTACGAACAGCATGTCCACCCACGATTCCGAAAAGGACCCGGACGGCGAGTCCGCTGGGGACGTGCCGATGTGGATGCCGAGGACCCGGTCGGCAGTGTTGGTGTGGTTGACCACGTCGTAGGGGCCGTTGCCAGTGGCTATGATCGGCGCGTTGTAGATCGTGTCCGACCCGGAGATGCGGATGAACGGGGTGTAGCCGGGGCCAGCCACTGCGCCGGGCTGGAACCTGGCCAGAGGGAAGCCGTCGGGTCCCGGGACGGCGATGCGAGTGGGGCGAAAGTTCGGTGCGCCGGCAAAATCGAGCGGAGCGGGCCCGAAGTGGTTCTGCGACGGTGGCAGGTTGACCAGGTGGGCCGTCTGCACGCACGCCGGGCACGAAATGGCCATGTTCGCCAGCTTGGGCGCGTAGTTCACGCCGAGGTCGTCGGCGGCGCCCGGGGTCGAAGCATCCTCCAGGATGTACCAGACCTTTTCGGCGTGCGGCGTACCGGCATAGGCGGTCCCCGGGTAGATCGGGAGGCGCACGTACTCGTGACTAAGGTTGACCTCGATCGCACTTTCCAGGGTGAGGTGGTCCGCGGGCAGTATGCCTCTGAGCTGCCCGAGCCCTGTGGCCTCAGCCGGGACCGCCCGTTGGGCTAGGGCCGTGGCCTCAGGAAGGTCGGCGACACCAGCGGCCAGTATGGTTGCAGCGGCGGCCAGTCCGATCGACCGCGCCAGTTTGGGTACGGAATGTAGGTGCATAATTTATCCTCATTTCGGCTCTTTGTTTTACCTTCAGCTGTCGCAAAAACGCACGCTCCGCCAGGCGTTGTCTGCAGTGACCCGAGGCACATTGCAGCTGCGATTTCTTTCCGGCTTATACGCCGACGCCCGTAAATGGTCGACCATGTGGATAGCTCCCGGTTATCGCGAGCCACCAACGGGTTCGTCTTGCACACTGACCAACTCAAGACCGAGGTCGCGGACTCGGTCCAGGACGCCGTAAAGGTGGGCCTGATCGCGGATTTCGCCGACGAGGACAGTGTGTTGGTCTCCCGGCTCGAGGGCGAACCCCTCGAACGCGGAGCCCAGGTGTTCGGTGAGTCGGCCCTCGACTGTGATGCGGTACTTCATTGCCGGCATGTTCCCTCCGGAAACAGCGTGCGTTGACCCTCACTTTGTCCACCGCCCGGGTTAGCCGTCATCACCCCTGGCCGATTTCACCCGGGTGATCAGCGTCAGGTCGGACAAACCGCTCGCCTGCCGTGGACAGCTTCGCTCATGGCCTCCCCCCTTAGCCGGAGGGGTGCAGCAGCAATAAGACCGACGAAGAAACATCGGTATATCGGTGGCGAGGCTGACTATCAGATCTGGGGACGTGGGGCGACGAAAGGCATGAAATAGTCAGCCCACGCCTGTCCCCGCAGTCAACCTAGCCAAGGAGAGGACAATGTCCAAACCACTCGATCATCTGAAGGTGGCCCACCGCGACCTTGAACTCGCGAAGGACATGAAGGAGGCCCTCACCGCGCGCACTTTGATCTTCGACGACGGCGCTAACCAGACATTCACCTCGGACGGCAAGACGACCTACGTCGAACACGCTGGAGCAACCCGGGGCGAGTGGTCGATAGCGCAGGACGGGCCTCTCGTTCAAACGGGACCCGCAGCGGCGGATCGCGTTCGAGGGGACCCGCGCCCTGGGGCTGGCGCTGGCGGGGCGGCCCGTAGACGCACTTCGGGTGGCCGGCGGCGTCCGCCATACCGCGGACGTCGGCAACATGACGATCCTGCGGGCTGAACTGGCCGCCGCCGAGGCCCTGGCCCATCGCGAGCTGGGTGACCGGCCGCGGGCCGTCGCGGAGCTTCAGGAATTGGTTACGGCGCCGGCTGAGACCATGTGCTACGTCAGGGTCCTGGCCTCGATGGCGCTGGTGGAGGCGCTCCTGGACGAGGGGTCGGTCGAGGCCGCCCGCCGGACGTTTGATGAAGCGAGGAACCTGGTCGAAGGGGAGGCGCTGGGGGTCGGGGGACGCAACTGGCTGGCCCGGGCCGGGACGCTGCTGGCCTTGGCGGCGGGGGACGGAGTTGCGGCTCGGCATTGGTCGGGATTGCTCGAAGACGAGTTCTGGGGCGCCGTCAGCCTCGCCCGCATACACCTCGCGGAGAACCACCCACCGGCCGCCCGCGTGGCCCTGGACGGGGCCGGACCGAGATGCGTGCGGCACGAGGTTGTGCTGGCCTTGCTGAAGGCCCGGGCGACCGAGGCCCCCTGAAAAACCCGGTCGACCTGGTCGAGCCGCTAACGGAGCGAGAACTCGACGTGGTCCGCTTTTTGCCCAGCCGGCTCACCGTGCGCGAAATAGCCGGCGAGCTTTATATCTCGCAAAATACGCTGAAGTTCCACCTGAAGGTGATTTATCGCAAGCTTGGGGTCAGTTCGCGGGCCGAAGCGAGCGAGGTGGCACGGCGGATGATGGTGGCCCGCTGAACGCTTGAGACCGCACCCGGTCGGTCACGGCGCCGATTGGCACGAGCAGAGATGTCAGGCATGGGCCGAAACTTCGCGGCACAACGCGCGGCGCTCAACGCCGGCTTTGTCCACCCAGTAGCGCTAGCCGCCTGACTAGATGGCAAAGTTGGCGTCTTTGGGCATCTGACGGCGACGCAGCCCAACTCGTTGCTGTGGGTGGCTAATGCAAACCCGGTGTCTTCTTGCTGCTCAGTTCCACTGCGCCGGCCCGCCAGGGGATCACGCAACCCCCGGCGATGGCCTAGCTGAACAGCCCTCTTCGTCAGGCCGTTATGACCTGGATGATCTTCGACGAGGTCTTCATGCCCCCCTCAGGAATGGCAGCGCGCACCTCCAGGATGCCGTTGTGGTAGCTCGCTTTGATGTCATCGTCGCTGACCCCCTCGGGCATAACAAACTCGCGGGCGAACGAGCCGTACCGGAACTCACTTCGGTAGCCGGGCTTCTCGGTCGTCTCGGCGTCTTCGTGGCGTTCAGCCCGGATGTGCAACCTATCGCGGGTGAGGCTCACTTCGACATCGGTGGTCGGGTCGATACCGGGAAGCTCGGCTCGAATTACGAGTTGACCGGCGTCCTGGAACTCTTCGACTCGCATCCAGCCGCTGTGCTCACTGTCCCAACTGGCCTCCGCCGCGGCCATCTCCGCGGCTACCTTGTCGGCTTCGGCGATATCTTCGTCGCTCACCGTGTGCACCTCCGTTTGCCCTCCCAGTTCGGTGAGCTTTTCGGAGACCTCCGTCGCCTGACCACCGGCCACGAGGACACCGACAGCTGCCTTGCCGTTGGCCAGGTCAGCGGTCAGCCGGTCGCGGTCGTTCCCCCCAAGGCCGAGGTTCTTGTGATGCAGGGCACCGAGGACGCCGCCTGCGACCGCCCCGGCAAGCAGGCTCGGTGGGACGAAGACGGCCAAGATAACGCCAATCCCCGCGCCCTTGCCGACGCTGCGCCGGCCGAGCTTGTGCGTCTTGACCTTGCCCTTCTTGTCGAGGACGAGGACGCCGATGGCGTTCAGCTTGATATCGCCGTCCGCCTTATCCCAGGACTTCAGGGACGTGACCGCCGCATCGGCGGCCGCCTCGTCTGGGAAGATCGCCAGTACAACCTGTTTGTTGCTCATTCGAGTGGCTCCTAACCAAGTAGCGGCTCTCGTCGCCCGCTGCCCCCGGGATAGGGACAGCACCTCTGATTATCCCTTCACCGGGGCGGGGGCGACCCACCCTGGGGCGGGTGGACTTGGGGTAACTTGCGACTCGCGGTCCTGCCAGCTTCGCCTGACACGTCCCCACGGGGGTGCAAGAGGGACTTGGCCGACACCGAGTGGGAAGCCGACGTGGCTGCGCTACTCCTGCCGTCGGGTGGGGCCGGGCCCGGCGCTACGCCACTTCCCGCTCAAAGTGCAGGGATGTTCCCGCCCGGCGGCGGTCGACGTCGAAGTCAGCTCGTCGGGCTCGCTCGGCACCTGGCTGGCGTCCGGCTGCCATCTTGGCTTCGCCTTCGTGGGACACCTAGTTGGCTGGTCGGAAAGTCGCTGGTCAGGGGGCTGAGCAATACTCGCGATGTGAAGTCGCGCCGTGTTGACTTGGTTCTGTGAGAGGAACGGCTTTGGCACAGCGCTCTTGGGACCAGGTCGACGTCATCTGTGGCGAGCTGCTCGAAGAAGAAGGGTTCTTAGCCACCCTGGGCGCCGCCAGGGGCGCTTTGTTCAGCGATGCCGACTTCGACCCGTTGTACGCGTCGAAAAAGGGACGGCCGTCACACCCGCCTTCTTTGTTGGCCGCGCTGCTGTTGGCCCAGCTGTTCTATGGCGTCTCCGACCGGGAGGCCGAGCGCCGCTCGCGCCTCGACCTGAGCTGGAAAGCAGCCCTCGGCCTCCCCCTCGAGCACAAGGGCGTACCCCATGTCTGCCTGGTGGAGTTCCGGGCCCGCCTGGTGCGGGCGGGCATGGAGGCCTGGTTGCACGAGCGGTTGTTGCAAGTAGCCAAACAGGCCGGGGTGGTCGGCCACCGCCGGGTAGTGGGCTCGACCGGCATCGCCGACTGTGTGCTCACCCAGGACACGGTGAGCCTGGTCCGCTCGGCCACCCGTCGCTGCCTGGCCCGCTTGGGGGAGCTCGACCCGGCCAAAGCCCGCGCCTGTGCTGAGTTATTGGCCCGCCATGACTACGGCCAGGCGGGCAAGCCCGAGATCTGCTGGGCCTCGGCTACAGAACGGGCGGCACTGGTGAACGAGCTGTTCGCCGACGCTCAAAAAGTGGCCGGGGCCTGCAGCCCCACCGACGACGTCACCTTGGCCGGCGAGGTCGAGCTGTTGAAGGTGGTCTCCGCCCAAGACGTCGAAGACGACGGCGAGGGCGGCGTGCGCATTGCCCAGGCGGTGGCCCCCGAGCGGGTCATCTCGGTGGTCGACCCCGAGGCCCGCCATGGCCACCGTTCTCGCAAGGACCGTTACGACGGTTACAAGCTCCACGTCAGCGTGGACGTCACCTCCGACCTGTTCGTGGCCGGCCAAGCCACGGCGGCCACGGCTGCTGACGCCAAAGCCCTGCCCCAACTACTGGAGGCCGACCCTATGGCGGTGGCCGAGGTGACTGCCGACACCCACTACGGTGACGCCGCCACCCGCCGGCCCTGGGCGCACAGGGCATCGAGCTCGTCGCCCCGGCGCCGCCTTCTTCGGCCCGCAACGGTTTTTTCACCAAGGACGACTTCGACGTCGACCTCGAGGCCGGGACCGTCACCTGCCCGGCCGGCCAGGTGGCTGCCATTGCTGGCAAAAGCGGCCGGCTCCAGGCCCGCTTTGGCGCCTCGGCCTGCTCAGCCTGTCCTCTATCTACGCGTTGCACCAACCGCCCGGGAGGGCGGACGGTGACCATCAGTACCGATGAAGACCTCCTCGCCCCTGCTCGCAAAGCCCGCTGGGGCAACGAGTTCCGCCAGCGCTACCGCCAACGGGCTCAGGTCGAGCGCAAGAACGCCCAGTTGAAATCACGCAACGCCAAGCTGCCCTGGCGAGGGCTAGCCAAGGCCGACGCCTGGTTGAAACTGCGCATGGCCGCCCTCAACCTGGACAGCCTCGGCAAGGTGCCCGGCCTCATTTACTGACTGCAAACCAACCGAGCCAGAGCATAAACCCAAAGCACCACACCGCTTTTGGGCTTCCTCACCGCCCTACTGGCGACGGTCGTCGAAGTGGTGGTTATAAGCCACGCAGCCCCCGACCTACCTCCCCCCAGGAGCTATTGCCGACCAGCCAACTAGGGGTCCGTGCCGCCAGACGGTGAATGCCAGGAGCTATTCCGGCGTACCAACTTTGGTGACCGTGGGCGTACACCAGGACGGACAACTCCACGTCCGGACCGGTGACTCCACGCTTGAGGCCAGGGTCGTCTGCATTGCATCGTGCGTTCCTCCAGCCGACAAAGGCGGGTTGTCTACATCTCGAGGCCGCGAGTAATCCGATAACCCCACGTCCGCTCTTTGCCAGGCGGGGTCCTCGACGCCCTGGGCTTTCACCTTCGCTCGCCCGCCGTAAGCAGCCGTCTTGCCGGTCACCAATTTCTCCGAAATACGATATGAGACGGACAGAGGGATTGCAGATGGTAACGCGGGGCAGGTCCGAGATCTCCCTCGACACATGGCGGGCTATAAAACCACCCAGCAAACTCGACCCTAAAACGCCCGTGTCTTCAAGCGAACAGGACCTCAACTCGAGTGGCGCTCTCCTGGATTATGAAGGGGCGGAGCATTATCGCACCGATGGGGCCCATCGACCGCGCCGCACTGCTCAGCCGGCGTAATGAGGTCGCCCTTGTTGTTAGAGAGAGGTTCCGCACTCTGCCACTTTGGCGAGCCCAGCATAGGCAGTGCCCTGGGAGGCGCTGGCCAAGTTGCTCACCGCGCTGGACGATCTACGTGGGATCCGCCTGGCTAGGGCTACAAAGGTATTGCACAAAAAGCGTCCTGACCAGATCCCGATCCTCGACGAAGTGGTCGCGAGGTACCTACAGACCTACGTGGTTAGGCAGCGTTCGGCTCCTTCCTGGGCGTCAAACCATCTTGTGGACCGGCGAGGCTTTGGTCGAGTCCAGTCGGGTGGTGTAATAACAACCGCTCACCAACCTCAATTTCGAATTCTATAGGTCCCTTCGTAAGAATGTCAAGTAGGTAACTACTGTCTTGTGTTTCGGGCCGCGTCGAAGTAGCCGGTTGCCGTGCGTTATTCAGTTGTCAAGGTCCTTTAGGGGGATTTCGCTAGGCAGCCCCGGCGGTTTGGAGCTCAGGCTCTTTTGGCGCTATAGCCGCTTGGCCCTCAATGGGTCGCAGGCGGGCTTTAGCCAGGCTCTCTGAGCCCATATAGCGTTTGGCCACCGCCCACTCGTCGTTCTGCTCGGACAGGACGGCACCGACCAGGCGCACAACGGCGGCCCGGTTGGGGAATATCCCGACCACGTCGGTGCGCCGGCGGATCTCTTTATTGAGGCGCTCCTGGGGGTTATTGCTCCTCACCGCCGACCAATGCTCAGCGGGGAATGTGGAAAAGGCGAGCAGGTCCTCGGCCGCGTCAGCCAGCATCAAGGCAGCGTCGTCGAAGCGACCGGTGAGCTGGTCGACTACCCGGGCGTGCTGGTCCCAGACGCTGTCGTGGTCGGGCTGTTCGAAGATCGTGCGCACCAAGGTGGCGACCATGCCCTGGGACGCTTTTGGCACCCGCGTCAACAGGTTTCGCGCAAAGTGGACACGACAACGCTGCCAAGTCGCCCCCGGCAACACGGCGGCGATCGCCGCCTTCAGGCCTTTGTGGTCGTCAGAAGTGACCAGGGCCACGCCCGAGAGGCCCCGGGCCACCAAGCTGCGCAAGAACGCCGTCCAGCCCGCCCCGTCCTCGGTAGTTATGACGTCAAAGCCGAGCGACTCCCGCCGGCCCTCGTTGTTCACCCCGGTGGCGATGACCACGGCCACGTTCACCACCCGGCCGCCTTCTCTCACCTTTTGGGTGAGGGCATCTAGCCAGATGTACGTGTAGGGCCCGGCGTCGAGCGGCCGGGAGCGGAACGCTTCGACCAGGGCGTCGAGCTCCTTGGCCATGGAGCTGACCTGAGACTTCGAGATCCCTTCTATCCCCATGGCTTTTACGATGTCGTCCACCCGCCGGGTCGAGACCCCTTCCACGTAGCACTGGCAGACGACCTGGGTGAGAGCTCTTTCCGCCCGCCGGCGGGGTTCTAACAGCCAGCCCGGGAAGTAGCTGCCCTGGCGCAACTTCGGCACCGCCAGGTCCATCGTCCCCGCCCGGGTATCAAAGTCGCGATGGCGGTAACCGTTGCGGCTGTTGACCCGCTCTGCGCTGCGCTCACCGTAGCCGGCCCCGCAGATGGCATCGGCCTCGGCCGACATGAGCTGTTCGGCGAAGCTGCGCACCATCTCGCGCAGCAGGTCAGGGCTATCTTGCTCGAGGTGCTTGCGCAGCCACTCGAGCGCGTCCAAGCTGTCAAAAGCCACCGCATCTCTCCTCTCGGTTGTTGGAACTTCCTTGAGATTGATGCGGTGGTTGCCGCGAGTGGTGGACCCTGCCCTTTCAGGGCGTCGGGGTCACCGGCTCGTACACCACCCCGGTGGACTCAAACGAGGCTTTGGGCCGGAGGACCCGACCGGGTGCTACCGCTGCCACTGAGACTCCCCTTGGGAGCGCCGATGTGTGCCGCCACGGTAGCGCCTTTACGTGTGCAAATCACGCCGAGCGGCAAGGCGCCTTGCCGGTCCTCGGCCCCGTGCGAAAAGAACTTGAGGACCGGGGCTTCGAGCTGACAGGGTGGCGGCTCCTTGATATTTATCTCTGGGCTTACTCCGAAACCTACGAGCCGCTCTGGAGGCGCCAGCAAAACCGGAGCGCAAATAAGCGTGAAGCACAATCGGTTCCGAGGCGGGGGGATCCTCCTTAGCTCTCGGGCAGCCGGGCCCGCCCATTCAGGTCGTCAAGCCACTTGGCTCTTCGGCCATACACAGTTCTGGCGCGACGATACGAGCTACCTAGCATGGATCAGGTCGCACCCCGAAGGCTAGGTGGTCAACCGCGAGCGCCAGCCCAAGGCCCGGTACCTGAAGCTGCACCGTACCAACTGCCCTCACTTGAACCTACGCAACGTCAAGAGCTGGACCGACCCGTATATGAAGGTCTGCGCCTCAGAGGTGGGAATTCCCGATCAATTGCCTAAGGACGCGGCCCGAACTGTCCCGGGCCACTGTCCCGTTTGTAAACCGTGACCTCGGCTGGGTTTGGGTCTGAGGAGCGCAAGCACCGGCGCATAAGCCCTCGTTGGCCAGTAAGCAGCACTGGCACGCTGCTGTCGGGATATCTCGGACGGCTTCTGCGCTTTGGCCCACCAGGCAACGGCTTCAAAGGGCCCCTAAAACTTGAGGGAGGTGGAACGGAGTGCTGCCACTCGGTGCCCCCTCTCCTCGGGAGTCTCTTGCCGCTCACGAGGGCTTTTGCGACCTACGGATCAACGCTTCGAAAAAGCGGACCCCAACGCTCGCCATACGCGCCGCATCGGAGTAGGTGGCCGGGGTTAGGGGTGGTCCGCGTCGCGCTCCGCTACAACGAGTGTGGGGCTTGACGAGCCTTCCGCGGCAACCTGCTCCGTCAATGACGCGGAGTTCGAGTACGTCGACGCCCGATAGTTCCGGGCAGTCCCGTGGATCGCATCGGCGATCATGCGAGCGCAGCCGTTCCTCCGTATGGTCGTTACCCCACCGTCAGCCGCCTCCATTGCGTCGCCGAAGAACGCTGGCGCGAGCGCCCGGTAACCCTTGTTACACGTGGTCCGAATAACTCGGCGCCGCTCCCAGGTGCCCGCCTCGAGGCGGCCGTTGGCCTGTTCGACCATTAGCCACCTCGAAGTCGATCAAAGGTGTTAGCCGGCCAGGCGCATCGGTGACGCCCGGCGGCTAAGAGCCTAGGCGTAGAGGAAACGAGGGCGAGGCCGCCGGTGTGGCGCGCCGGGACAGCCGGGGTTCCTCCATAGCCGGTATTGGCCAGCTGCGTCGCCGTCTCGCCTGGCCGGCGGCCTCGGGCAAGTTGCGACCACCGCTCCCCTCGCTCTCGTTGCAGCAACCCCGCCGCTCCGGCAGAGACCGCATGAGTGTCATTGGGCACAGCGAAGGGACGGTAGGCCGGCGTGCCCGCTTCGGGTGGGCGGGGGCTAACGCCGGCGTGGTGGACGAGCTTCGCACATCTTGGCAAGTGGGCTGCCGGGCGGTTCTGCGCCTGCCCTGGCCGGTCCACCACGCCAGCTTCGAGCCCGATGTCGGTCAACGAGCCGTCGAGGCCACCTCCCGCCGACCTGGTCTCCTCCACGAGGCGGGAACTGCGCCTTCCTCCTCCGCTTCGTCCATGTCCCCCCAGTCTTCCTGCTCGGTCACCGGGCATCCCTCGGGGCGGCGCCCTCCGTGCGGGGAGGTTGGGCCGTAGGTGACCGTCGGCCCGCCGTAGCGGGCAAGCGAAACCTGGACTAGCGAAGCGTCGGACCGGCGCATCCACGGGATCGCCTGGACGATGACGGGGCACGTACCCGAGAGGCTGCCGGCGGCATGGCGGCCAACTGGTCGACGCTCAAGGCGCGGTGGCGCTGAGTGGACCAGGAAACCGGCGAACCTCCCGGCCGCTTGTCCGGCTGCGGCCGGCGCGGTCGTACTCGCCATTCAGCTGGGAAAGGCCTTCGAGGAAGCGCAAGTCGCTGACCCCCCACCGGCGAAGATTTTGACGTTCGAGGCGTCCCAGAGCTTGCGCATCCCCTGCTCGCCCCAGCAGCCCTCCGCCCGCGCCAGCTCTGCAGGACGGCCAACACGACGATCCCCCGGCTGCCGGGAGTGGCTGTAAAGGTCGGGCAGTTCCCGCCAGCGGCACACATTTGGCTACCTCGTCGAGCACCGCGCCTCACGAGCTCTCTTCGAACAAAGTGCTGGAGGACATCCCGCCGTAGGCGGCCGAGATGAGGTGTTGAAGACGCCCACGTGGGCCGAGGACTTCTTAGGTGAAATCGACCGATACCTGCGCCCTCCCCCGGCGCGGGCGTGTAGCTTGCGGGCTTAGCGCGCCGCGAACAGGATCAGCACGCGAAGGACACCGAACGAGGAAAGGGGACCATGGCAGATCCGGTCTCGAAGGAGCTTCCGCTGCGTCATCCCGCAGAGATCCCGATGTTCATTTTCATGGTGGTCCTGAACTTCGCCATTCTGGGCGTCCTCATAGATTTCCTGATGTCGCTAGCCTTGATCCCTACCGAGTTGCGCGGTACGGACTGGCAGGCGGCGTGGCGTGCCTGCGCTATCGCGGTACTGCTGATAGCTCCGGCGATCCTCCTCGTCCGCCAGGTCCAACGAGCTTCGATCCCGGTACGGCGGTGCAGCTGTCCCGGACGCAGTTCCCGGACCTGTACGCCTCTATGGACGACTTCGCCGGCACCTTGGGGGTGAAGCCGACTCCAGCGATCTATCTCGGTAACGGCAACGGCACGCTCAACGCGTTCGCAGCTCAAAGCGGGTGGACCAATAACTACGTCGTGCTGTCCAACGAACTTTTCGCGAACCTCCGCAATGACAACCGGGAAGGGACCCGGTTCATCCTCGGCCACGAGACCGCCCACATCCGGCTCCATCACGTGGCGCTGTGGTACAACCTGGTCCTCTGCTACTCGCAACTGGTCCCGGTCCTGGACCGACGCTGTCCCGCTTGCGGGAGTATTCCTGCGACCGGAACGGCGCCGCCCTCGAACCGAAAGGCGAGCTGGGACGGGTTTGCTTACGGCAGGCAGGTACGTGGCTGACAACGTGCAGGTCAGCGAGCTAGTCGACCAAGGGCGGGACCTCGGCGGCTTCTGGGTAGAAATCGCTCAGTTCCCCCGGTCCCACCCGTGGACAGGGCGGCGGATCTGGAGGCTGCACCAGCTAGGCCTGTTCGGGCGGCACACCGCCGGGCAACCACACACGCTGAGGACGCCAGGTAACCGGCCGATTTGACCTTGCCGGCCAGCGGGTCGTAGGTAGCGGGTTCGAAGCCCTCAAGGCGGAGTCTGCTGCCGCCCTACGGCCTTTCTAGTGAATACGGACGCCGCTGTCGACCAACCACAGAGGCGGTACGGCCAGACGTCGCTACCGCCTCACCGAGGCAGCAGGAGGGCGGCCCCACGCCCAGCATCTCCGCTGTCTGGTGCCAGCCCGACACGCTCTTGGTGAAGAAGTACACAGCCCTCCAAGGCGAGGCCCGTGCTCCGACCAGTGCTCCGGGCGCCCGCGCCCGGGGCGCCGACCACGATGGTGTTGCCTGTGATGGCGACCGAATCGCCGAGGCCGTCCGTAACCCCAATGTCCGAGGCAAAGAACTCAGTTTCGTCCGATCCCGCGGCAGTCTTGTGAAGACGTACGCTCGTCCTGCGCTTGAGGCGGTCCCTTCGAGGCCGAAGGTGCCGACGACCATCGCGCGACCCACGATCGCGACCGAGTTGTCGAAGGCTTCGCTGACCCCCGTGTCCTCGGGCACCAGTTCGGCCGTCTGCTGCCGCCGGACAACGTCTTGGTGTAGACGTAGACGCTGCCGGAGCCGTGTGCGTGGCCCGGAGCACCGACGGGGTTTGATGACCCGGTCCCTCGCGGCCGGTCGGCGCGGGTGGAGACTGTGCGGATCACCGGTCTCTTGGGGTTCGGTTCGGTGCGAGCACTCACGGTCTCAACTTCGGCGGGGGCCGGTCGTTCAATACCAAGCAAGTTCGCTCGGAACACGGCGTGGTCGCTGGGGTCTTGCCCTCGTGGTGGGGCAGATGTCTACCATGTGGTGTCGTATTCGTGGTCGGCGCTGCCCTCATTGTCAAGGACGAGCCTTGATCGTGGTCTAGGGGCCTCCCCAGACATTGAGCATGACGCTC
>CAWCCW010000012.1:0-546451 GCA_963794125.1 uncultured Acidimicrobiaceae bacterium | reverse complement strand
CTGCTTGTTGGGCCGCGAACCGCAAGACACTCGCTTGCCGAGCCTGCTGTTGGTTGTAGAACCTGCTGAGCGCGTTCTTGGCGCCGGCCACCGCTGCCGGCGTCGTAAAGGCAGCGGCGACACCGGCATCGGGACTAATTAGACCGACCAAACCGGCGACGCCGGCGACGAGACCTTCCATAGCAACATCAAGACGCTTCGGCTCGGTCACGGTTGCGACAATACGTCGCCGGTTGGCGAGGGGACTGCATGGCCGGGGTGGCGAGTCGGGTGAGGGTCGGGGCTGGCCGGCGAAGGCGCGGTTTCGCCGTGCTCGGCGACGAGGCGAGTCGCATGGTCGAAGAGCGACAGCCCTGACAGCGGTCCCACGCCGGTGAGGCTCCAGTCGCTACTCCGTCTGGTCCGGAACACGCTCATCTCCGTGAATGGTGGGCCGAGGCCCGGCCTGAAAGCCGATGTTGATGCCACCGCCTCCTCTTAGCCTGACACTGGCGGACTGGTCGCTCTAGCGTTTCCCTGTTCCGGCACCTCCGCGGCGGATCGCCCGCTAGAGCCTTCGCCATCCTCGGTACCCCAAGGCTAGGCCTTCCCGGCAGGCCGCGCGTTCCCCCGGCCTCCGAGAAGGTCAGAAGAAAATCTCCAAAGCATCTTGACATCTGGCCAAAGAGGACTCGTCCAGTATGGGTGGGTAGGCGGCCGGCCGCGATCGATGGGACCGCCAGACGAGAATGTGCAGCCGATCGGCGTCGTCATGCTCTGCCCGGCGGGCTTCGGAGCGATCCTTGCCGATGCCGCGCGACAGGAGCTCCCGAAGTTCGTCGAGGAGCGGAGATCCCTCGGGTTCGTCCGCGGCCGCACGGTTGCTCCCGTGCGCCAGCTGCGTGGGTTTCCGTGCGCCACCAATGTATTCGCCGTTGTCGAAGAGGTTCCACGGTCGACGGTCGACCTTGAGCTGACGGCGCTCCGCCGGCGGCTACCGCAGATCGAGCGGCCGCCCAGACTGCCGAGAAGTGGGACGGTTCGCTTACGTGTTCATGATGATGGCCGGTTCATCCGAACGAACGCGCGCCTCGCTGCGGAGATGGAACGCGGGCTCGCTTCCTGGAGCGGCCTCCAGGTGTCGCGACGCGGTGCTGCTTTGGAGGTCTGGCTGCTGCGCCGAAGGGATGAGCCAGACGCGATCCTGGCGACCAAGCTGTCCGAGGGCGTTCGGCAATCCGCCCGGGGTGTGCTAAGGCCGGACATCTGTGGCGCACTCGCCGCGTCGAACCGCTTCCCCTGCGCCGCCCAACCACGGGGACCAGGTGACATTCCAGATGAGCCTAAACGCCGTAGCTTTCTCAGACCAAGCAGGTGAGCCTGCCCCGCCAAACGTGATTCCTTGTGCCGCCCGACAGCCCTTACCCGACGAGCGGGGTGGTTCTTTATCGCACTCACCTGTACAGGGGGCGCGACCCGAGCTCGACCGCAACGGAGGCTGTATGTGTGCTACCAGCCCGCGAGCACTCCATTTGCTAGGTCTGCTGGACGAATTTCTAGCAACACAAGTAAGGAAGTCACCTACCGATACGGTGCGTTCAGTCCCTTATTAGTGGCTCGGCGCGTACCGGGTCGTTACGGCGAAGGGGTGTTCCTTGGTCGGAGTGGCTCGTGCCATCATCCCCATTGAAGAACTACGCTGGAGCCGGCCAGCGGCGGTAGCCAGGTACCTATTCTGTGGGGACCCGGCCTCCCGGAGTGGCGACCCATCTTCCGGGAGATTAGCCGATGATACCTTTTACGCTCGTGGACAATCTCGCGCTAGCAGAATTTCAAGAAGAGGTCGTATCGACGCATTATAAGCGTCCGCGTGGCCGTGACATGCGCTACCAGAAAGCAGGCTTTGCCATCACTGGCATCGTGGCCTTGACCGTGGGTTTGGTGCCGGCGTCAAGTTTTGCGACAACAATGGCTGGCGCGGGCTCGAACCTAATCACGAACGGCTGTCTTTCCGATCCAGCCGTCACATCCGGGTACGCGGAAGTGGGTGCCGGCCAGAGTGGCGTGCCCGGATGGGCTGTCGGTGTCGAAGGCGTCGCTCCCATCGCAACTCTTTGGGAACCCGCTCCGGGTTGCGAGGGTTCCCTCGATCTCAACGGTAATAGTTCGGTGTCCCAGACGGTCAGCACAACCCCTGGTACCGCCTACGTGCTCCGCTGGGAGGGAGCAGCCGACGCTCGGTATGGGCCTCAGATCACGACTATGCGGGTCCTGTGGGATGGCAAGCTGGTCTCGGCTCCCACGTACAACGCCAAGGGTCATACCACTACCTCCATGGGTTGGGTAACGACGCAAGTGCAAGTGACCGCGACCACTTCAAAGTCGGCGATCACGTTCGACCAGACCGGCGCTTATGGCGGTCCCGAGACCATCATTGGAGCGGTCTCGCTCATCGGCGGCTCTCAGACCGTCAACGGATTCACGGCCACCAACGGGACCAACCCTTACGCTGTCGCCGAACGCGGGATGCTCACGAAAATTCCGGCTACCGCTTCGGTGCCCGCGTCGAACCCGGTCTGTGCGATACAAGCTCTTGCCGCCAACCAAGTCCTGAGCGGGGCGGGGCTCCAGCTCGTGTGGAACATCGCCCCGACCGACGGTTTCATCCACGCTGGGCCCGGCGCACGAGAAGCTGGCGCGGCGGCCGTTGCACAGTACCTCATGAACCTCGTGAAGTCTAGTAAAGGGCTCTATCTCGCCGACCTGCAAGCCGACCGCGTGCCTTTGCCCACCACCGGCGGCCTGGCCAACTGGTGGGCGGTTCGCGTTCAGAGCGTGAGCACGACTGGCGTCCTTATGAGCTTCCAAATCGCGCTCACCAAAGCCGGGACCACCTCCACCTGGACCAACGTCCCGAGCACCCCCGTCACGGCGAGCCAAGCCATGGCGCCTGAAGCTCTGGCCGATTTGCTCTATTACAGTAAGACCATCGCGACATCCTGAGGAAAACCTAGGACCCCGTTGCTCCCCCGTCCGCTCGAGGACCCATCTCGCCTAGCGGTTTGCGCCAGGGCGACCGCCTGCTGCGAGGCAGTCGCCCTGATGGGCGCAAATGCGTACCCTTTAACGGGCAGCTTGGCTCAAGTGCCAATCGCTGGTTCCAGTTGCCGTTCGGGGAGTGCTCGATCCGGGCACCGGGGCTGATGCTGGTCCCAGACATGTCGGCGTTCCGGCCGGGGTTGAGGCGGCTGGCGATCAGCGGCCGAGAGGGCGAACTCGATGCTCTCGAGCAAATGCTGGGGGAGTTGCAGGCCTACCGTGTCGTCCGCATCCCCACATGGTCGCCTCGAACGCGAACGACCGCGGTGAGCCGTTTCCTTCTCCTTCAGGGAGGCGCAGAGCCTCTCGCTCGTCTCTAACAGGCCGGCGACACCGCAAAACGCAGCGCGATGACGAACTCCTAGAATTTTAAGCGGAGCGAGCGGGGCCACCCCATTGTTTACGCCACCCAGGAGAGCACGCCGCTCGTCTTCGCTGAGCCGTGCATCGAGGAGATCGGTTGCAGGCACACTGCACGATGACGCACCCACGCGCATCGCTCATCTAATCGGAGACCAGGGTCCTGATGTCCATCTCCCACCGTTGCAGTGCCGAGGAAGTCCACGTTCTCTTGTCAACGTCGGCCGTGGTAAATGCGATCGCGGTATCTCGGCTTGCTTTGGGACATCGACGGCCAGGAAGGGACGAGCCACCATCTCAAAATCGACTGCTTGCACTGGGGCGCCATACTCGACCGCCTCTCCGGGCCGCCCCCCTACCCACGCATCGCACACCCACGGAGGAAGCGATCGCCTCCTACGGTGGTGGATTTGGACGCTAAACCGGAAATCTCGTGTTCCGACATGACAAGCGCATAATCGGCGCGATCTCGAGCTAGTCCAAAACGCGAGTATGGGCGCCGACATTGCCAATGTTGGCGCCCATGTTGTACAACTTAGGCCGGTACCAGGGGCCAGCGCTCCGCTCACCGAGCTGTATGGCGAACCGGCCGAGAAGGGTCACTCGTACCCGGGCGACACCTAACCCTTCCGCTTCCCTAACCGCTCCGGCGGCCACGGCGCATTATTCACGCCGGCCGGGCCGAGCCGTCGGGAAGGGACGGTTTTCACCCAGGTCAGCCGTGTTCACAGGGCCCTCCGCTGGCACCAGATGGGACGTAAAGGTTTGGGAAAGACAGGTCCCGTAGGTATTGGGAATGACCCCAGGGCAAATGGGACGCCTCCTTGTCTTGGCCCTCTTCGGCGCCCTCGTCCACTCTGCACCAGCCACGAACGAGGTGCGCGAGCACAGCGGGCCGGCCCAATCTCCTTCGCTGTCCCCGGGGCATGGGTGGTCAACGATGAGCAGGAATTGATCGAAGTGGGCTTCATCGTCCCCCCCGACCCGTTGTACGCCCTCGTGGCGTCGCCGGCCAAGATGCCCGCTTCTTGGCGCTTAACCCTTCGTCTGTGCCATGGCTGTTCGTAACAGTGGAGACCGACGACGACCTGCTGCCGCCGTCGCAGTTATACGAGCTCGCGCCTGAATACTTACAGGAGCTCGCGACCCAGTCTGGCCCCGCCTCCACCGAGGTCAAAGCGGCGGGTCGCGGGTTCGAGCCCTGCCGGGGGCGCCCTGACCAGGTCTTTTGTGTTCGGCGAGAGTCAGCCGGTCGAACGTGTGTGCAAGAAAGTCTGCAGTTGTGAACGGGCACGAACTCGTACGAACTCCCATCAGTGTGCGGGAACCGTCCGCTGCACCCTAAACCCGAGCCGAAGGTTGGGCCGCGCCGCCGAGGGAGCTGACGCAGTGGGTCGGTCGTGTCTAAGGTCGTGGATAGCTCACGCGTGCGCTGGGTACCCACGAATGAAGCTCTGAAAGACCCCCGATCCGTCGGGACACCCGGTTCGCACAAGCGATCACGAGCTGGCCGAGGCGTTGGAGCTCCTTCTCCTCCATCCTCCTGCCGTAAGAGGCGACGCTTACCGCTCCCTGCTGGGCATGGGCCGTACCGAGGATCGGTGCCGATACGCACCACAGGCCAAGGCTCAGTTCCTGGCGGTCTACGGCGTAACCCCTGCGCTGCACCTCGGACAGTTCCGCGGTCAGTGCCTCGGCGCTCGTGAACGAGTGCTCGGTACGCGCCGGGTAAGGCCCGTCACCCACGATGTTGCGAAAGGGCCGGGTCTCAAAGGCGAGCATCGCCTTACCCATCGCTGTACAGGTGGCCGGCACCCGGCTCCCCGGGCCAAGGTTCAACGTAAGCAGCTCGTCGGTCTCGACTCTGGCCAAGTACAGGACCTGGTCCTCGATGAGGACGCCAAGGTTCGCCTCCAAGCCCGACTGATTGGACAACCGTTCGATCTCGAGGGCGGCGACGTCGCGCATGGTGGTCCGGCTCGCCACCTGGCACCCAATCTCGAACACCTTCAAGGTCAAGCGGTACTCCTTGGAATCTCGGAGCTGCTCTACGTACCCGTTGCGCTGGAGCACCCGGAGCATCCGATAGGTCGTCGGAAGGGGTAGTCCCAGGTGCCGCGCCAACCGGGTGACCCCTATCCGGTCGAACTTCGATAGCTCCTCGATAACCATCAACAAGTCACCCGTCGTCGAGCGGGCCGCGTTGCCCTCGGCGTCGCCGTCTGGCTCTGCCGCGAATGAGCGGTCACCAACACCGGCTGGTTCTGAACCCGCTATTGGCGTCCCATCGAACTCGCCGCTAGCGCGGCGGGACCGGGAGGGGCGCTTCGCTGTATGGGGCTCACCTCCGCCGACCACAGGACTCATTTCAGCGGGTAGGCCGTCTCATGGCACTCCGCCAGCGTGTTGCCGATGACCCGCGACCTGGTAGTAACTCTCAGTCATTAAAGGACCAGCTGCCCCAGGGCGATGCCTGCGCTGAAAATGCCACACTTTTTCAAAATGCAGCCTGCGCTGAAAGGCCAGCGTCCGCAACACAGGCCGCCCCCGTGACCGCGCTCGCATCGTCGCTCAGCAAAAAGAGAACGACTGCCGCGATCTCTTCTGGCTCGATCACCGTACCGCGGGGGTGGATCCGGCCCCACTGCTCGATGGTCTCATCGGGGTCGCCGGGGGCGAGTTCCGCGGCGTGCCAGAGCATCGGAGTCCGAACTGAACCTGGGAGCACGCAATTGACCCGGATCTTGTCCTTGGCGTGATCGAGAGCCAGGGTCTTAGTCAGCGAGACAACCCCGCCCTTAGAGGCGGCGTACGCCGCTACCTCCCGCTGACTGATCAGGGCTTGCACCGAGGAAAGGTTGACTATCGCGCCCCCGCCGCGGCGGCGCATTTCAGGGATGGCAAATTTCGACATGAGGAATTGGCCTTTCAGGTTGGTGTCAAGCACCGTGTCCCAGTCCTCTTCTGCGAACTCCGGCACTTCGCCGTAGATGACGACGCCGGCGTTGTTAACAAGAAGGTCAAGACCCCCGAACTCCTCGACCGTGCGGCTGATCGCCTGCTCGGCCTGGCTGGCTCGCCCCACGTTGGCGACGATCGGGAGCGCGCGGGCGCCGGATTTGGTGATCTCGTCGCTAACCGCCTCGGCCGCACCGCTGTCGAGGTCGACGAGCGAGACGGCGGCCCCCTCGGCGGCCAACGCCCGCGCCACCGCCGCGCCGATGCCCATCCCCGCTCCGGTTACCGACGCCACCTTGCCGCCGAATCTCTGGTACGAGGTCACGGCTTTCCACCTTTCCCGTGGCCGCGGCGCGTCCGTCGCGGCCAACGCTCCTAATTACCGGTAGGTCACCTGCGGGCAAGGGCGGCGCCCGTGATCCACATGACGATATCCTCCACACTCACCTCATCCCGGCGAAGATCGGCAACCATGCGGCCGCGAAGCAGGACCACGACTCGGTCGCACAGCTCGTGCACCTGGGGCATGTTGTGGCTGACGAGGACCACGCCGACACCTTTGCCGGCGACTTCTTTGATGAGCCGGGCGATCTTCTCGGCCTCCATTACCGCCAGCGCGGCGGTCGGCTCGTCGAGCAGGAGCACGCGCGAACCCCAACGCACCGCCCGGGCGACGGCCACGGCCTGACGCTGACCGCCCGAAAGCAGCCCACACCGGACGGCCGTGTCGTTGATCTCGATGGCGAGGGAGTCAAGCGTGGCCTTCGCGTCGCGGGTCATCGACCGGCGGTCAAGAACACCGGCCCTCCCGAGTAACCCCGCCTTGCGCTGCTCTCGCCCGAGGAAAATGTTCTCCACGACCGACAACTCAACTGCCAGCGCCAGGTCTTGGTAGACCACCTCGATCCCTCGTCTGCGGGAGTCTTTCGGGGAGTGGAAGGTCACTGGGGTGGCGTCGATCAGCAGTTCGCCGGACGTTGGTTGCAGGGCGCCGCAGAGGATCTTGAGCAGAGTGGACTTACCGGCGCCGTTGTCCCCGACGAGACCCACCACCTCGCCCGGGCGGACCTCGAGGTTGACGTCGCTCAGTGCCACCACGCTCCCGAACGTGCGGCTTATCCCCCGCGCCTCTAGCAGCGCGTCGCGCGTGTCAGGCCCGGTCATCGCTCCGCCCTTCGCACCAGTCGGTCCGTGAGGACGGCAAAGATAAGCAGACAGCCAAGCACAGTGTCCTCTAGGTACGTCGAGAACTGTAAGAGCGCGAAGCCGTTTTGCAGTACGCCGAGGATGGCGACGGCTACGAGTGTGCCGAGCATCGTCCCGCGACCGCCTCGCAGGCTCGCCCCCCCGAGTATCACTGCAGTGACCACCGACAGCAGGTAAGGATCGCCGATCTGGGGAGCTGCCGAGCCCAGCTCGGAGGTGACAATGATCCCTGCCAAACCTGCGCTCAGGCCCATTGCAACGAACAGGCCAACCCGCAAAAGGTCGGCCTGGATCCCGGAGCGCATGGCCGCGTCGTAATTGTCGCCCGTGGCGTATATATGGCGGCCGAGCGCAGTGTAACGAGCGATCGCAGCACCGAGTAGCCACACGCCGAGGAAAAAGAAAACGGGGACGGGGATCTGGCCGACGCTCCCGCTCCCGAGTACTCCGAAACCCTCTCCGCCGATGCTCACGGTGGTCGTATTGGACAAGAAGTACGCGAGACCGAGGAAGATCGAGTAGGTCCCCAGGGTCGTCACGAGGGAATTGACCTTGAAATAGACGGTGATGATGCCGTTCACGGCGCCGACGCACGCCCGAGAACAGGAAACCCAGGATGGTCGCCAGCCAGATGTTCAGCCCACCGGTGACCATGACGCCGATCAGCACCGAGGTCGCCGCCATGACGCTCCCAACGGAGATGTCGATCTCGCCCCCGATTACGACGAGAGTCTCCGTTACCGCCATAACACCGAGCACGCTGACAACGCTGGCGGCAGTAAGGAGGTTCGCCTCGGTCAGGAAGTAGGGCGAGCTCGCCCACATGATGACGAACACGATGCCGAAGACGAGCACCAGCCCTTCGCCCTGGACCCGCTCGATGATGCGCCGCCGACGGGCCAGCCGGCGCTCTCGCTCGTGTCGCGGCACGTTCCTCTTCGACGTCGAACTGTGTCGCCACCGCGACTTGCTCGGCCGACGACCCCGGCGCCGAGAGCTCGAGCCGTGCTCCGCCGGCGGTGCGGCCCTCGCTCAATTGACCGGCCCTGCTGGTTCGGCCTTCGAACGCCGACTGGTCCCCACTGTCAGCGCCAGGCTTCCCCGGTGCCGGCGCGAGCCATCAAGCTCGCACCGGCACCACCTCTGTCCTACGGGTCTTACTTGCAGTGTGGCGGCTCCTACTTGCAGTGCAGCGACGGGGTGCTGGAGGTGACCTCATCGCCGATGACGCCGATCAGCTTTTGGACCTTTTGGCCGTTGATCTGGTCCATGATCGCCGTTAGCGATTGTTGGCCCCACACCTCGGGCTCCAGGTACCAGGCACCCACGTAATGCGAGTTGGTGCAGACCTGCTGGAGGCCGAAGGGGTCACCACCGAAAGAGTTCACCAGCGTGTTGGTAAAGCCCCGGGACTGGGCCGCTTTCGCCATGCCTGCGGTCACCTCGTCGTTTACCCCCGTAAGGAGCACAACCGACCCTGATGGTACCGCTGAAAGGGCAGAGAGCGTGTTGTTGTAGGCCGTGGTCTCGGTCCCGTCGTTCTGGACCTCGATAACGTGGCTCTTCGGCAGGCTTGGGAATACCTTCTTCTCGCCCGCAACCGCTCCGTTGTAGCGCTCCAGAATAATCGCCCCAGCGCTCGGCTCGGCGCCGCCAAGCACGTAGGGCATCTTGCCCGCGAAGCGCTTCTGCGCCTGCTGGGCCAGATAGAGGCCGTCGCTGTACGCAGCCTGGTAGTTGTTCGCCCCGACGTCAGGAGAGCCCGGTAGGTCGGCCCCGACGATTGCGACTCCCGGGATCTTGGCGCTCTTCAGCGCAGTGGCGATCGCTGGCTGATAGGCGGCCAGCACTTGGAAGTCGACAAAGCCGTCGATATGCTCGTTGATCAGCGTCTTCAGGTTGCCGACCGCGACTGGCCCACTGAGGTTGTCAATCGTTTTTACGACCGTCGCGCACCCGGTGGCCTTAGCCGCTTGCACCAGCCCTTGGGTAACAAGGTTCGCGAAAGGCTGCGACCCAGAGAAGACGTCGTAGCCGATCTTGTAGCTGCTCTTCTTGCACAGCGCCTTGCTCGGCAAGGGCAGCAGGCCGGACGCGGCGGCTGGAACGCGACTTATTTGAGCCGGTCGCGTCACCGCGCCCGCCGATGCTGAGACCGAGACAAGGCCCAGGGTTGCTACTCCGGCTGCGCCCAGCAAGCGGATGCTCTTCGGTCTTGATGACCTAAACACTGCTTCCTCCCTTTCAACTTTGGTCGCTTTTGGCGGTATGTCGCTTTGTTGAACCTGTTCAGGTATTCACGTTTCCACGGTTGTAGGCGATTTTTTCAAGTGCTTTGTGTGTCCCGCGCGGTTTGAACGGGGACTAGCGCCGCGCTATCGCGACAAACACATGCCAGCATGGGGGGTTGTCGGTAAGCCTCCGACCTCCTCACGTCTCGATACGACGGGTTCTCTCCTTTCGTCCTGGTTGTCCCCACGTGGCGTGACAATTCTGCGCCGGGATGCCTGCGGCTCCCTACCCGGGTGCGACCTGTAGCCAGGCGGCCTCCAATAGACCTTCCCGCGCCAGTGCATAAAGGTGGGCACGAGCTGTGGGAACCGTCTGGGCCGAGACCGGCGGGTTCGTCCCGACTGCCTCGCCGATCCGGACCGCGAGTTCGCGGGTCGTCACCGGGCCGGGCCCTCGTTCCTTGAGGAGATCCCTGGCGATAGAATCCGCCTCGTCGATAAATGCGAGACTTTCTTCCAGGAAGCCAATGCCCTGCGGCCGGTCCATCGGCGGGACATGAGCGGGGCAAAGTTTCTTGAAAGGGACATCGAGCAGCCGCCGTAGCCCGAACCGCGCATCGACGACATCGAGATAGAGCGGTGCGAATACCGTTCGCCCATCACAACTGGGCACACCGCGGCCCTGGGCCGCATCGCCAGTGAACAAGGTTGAGCTCGCCCGGTCGAAATAAGCGCAATGGCCCCACGTGTGGCCGCGGGTCTCGATGACCTCTACAGCTCTGTTGCCCGTGCTCACGGTGTCGTCGTCCCTAAGCAGAACATCGACTCGTGGCTCTGGAACGCACAGGCCCGCCAGGAACTCTCGGTCGCCCATCAGGTCGAGGGCCCCGGGGTACTCATCCCAAAACCGCGTCCACTGATGGTCGAATGATTCCACCCACGGCGCGTCAACGAGCGGCGCCGCGATCCGCGCAGCTGGCGCCACTAGCTCCCACGAGCTCAGTCCTCCCGAATGGTCCGGGTGGCCATGAGTAGCTAACAACAGGTCGGCGCACCGGGGCTCGAAACCGACTTCGCGGACGGCTTCGTCGAGCGTGGCATTGAACGTGCTGCGGACCCCCGGGTCGATGAGGCCAAACCGCTCCCCATCGGCGATGAGGTAGCACCAAAGTGGCGCATTACAGACGTCGGGGTAATTCGTCGGGAGTTGATAGATACGGTCGCCGAGATCAACCGGCGGGTCTTTGCGCATCCCCGAGGTCACGTTCCCCGTCCGTTGAGCGTGCCTGCCGTGCCGCTCATCTCTACACGCTCTTCATCATCCACAGCGGGTGCTTGGCGAATGTCGGTTTGCGAGCACGGCCGCACCGGGCCGAACGTTTAAACGTCCAGACGCTTGCACCCGAGCCCCCACCCCCTACGAAACCCTAGATAACGGCCTTTTCAGCGACCCCGGTGACGTTTCATTGAGTGAAATAATCATTTCGCTCAGAGACATGGCATGTCGCAAACAGCATTATGGCATACCGTACCTTGCTGGTCAAGGTGCCGCGAGGCACCACGCAACTCGCAGCCGGTCGTCCGCGCCCCACCGCTACGAGGGCTTGTCCGTCCAACGGAACGCCGCCCGAGAGCTTGCCTTCTGCCGCTGTAAGGCGAGCGCCGCCTATCCCGCGATTGCTGGGGGCCCGTCAGCTGGCTCGGTCGCGTCGGCCCAGCGGGATAAGGGAGCTGCCCAAGCTAAAAGCCACTTTCCGGGCGTAGGCCTCAGGCGTGTCGGAGCGGGACCTTATACAAGACAGTCAATATCCGGTTTCTGGACCTTCAGCTCTCCCGTAAGGCTTTCGGTCAGAGTCGATCACAAGGGCAAAGAGCCTTACGGACTGGCGACCGCCTCGACCGGGCGGCCCCTAAAGACACAAATGTGGGCGGCTAAGGCGGCCAGCCACGGGAAGCGCTCGATATCGGCATTACCGAAGCCTTTTCCGGTTGTCCGGGCTGATGAGCGTATAGCGCGCCCGCCGAAGGTCGCCTCATCTGGCCAGGCCAGGAGCGCCATACGCGGCGCTTGTCGCCTCGAGTTCAGGCGAATTCGGCTTGCGTCGGATCAGAAACCACGTACATCTTGTTCAGACCAAGGTCGGCGATCTGTCTCCCGCTCCGCCCGCGAAAGTGGCAATCCCGCCGGGGTTCCCGGTATCGCCGAGCCTGTATTTCACGAAATCCCCAATTATCCGCTGATCCTAGTGACGCTCGAAGATGCGGTGCTGCGTGCGGGTACTCGATCTGTTGGGTAAGAGGACCGACAAGCACTCGAGGTCCGCGCCCTGTTGTTGTGGTCCGTGGTGAGAGCTTTCTCGGGCTGCGTTAGGTGAAGACGAAAGAAGCAGTGCCGGCCGTAAGGCAACCCGACCGATAGCGGCGCGGCAGGATTCACGTTACCCTTCGGACAGATGGACGACCGCGACCAACGGAGCGTCAGTGAGCGACCCCGGGCGTAGTCAGGGTGGACTGTCGATTGTCGGGCGGGAGGCGGAGCTCGCCCGCCTCGATCGCTTCCTGCGCGAGGCGCGGTCGGGGAGCTCGATCGTTTTGATCGGTGCGCCCGGTATCGGAAAGACGACGCTATGGGAGGCGGCCGTGTGTGCCGCCCGGGGCCGGGGCGACTACCTGCTCGTGGCGCGACCGGGCGAAAGCGCCGCGCCGCCGCCCTTCGCTGGTGTGATCGACCTCTGCGATCATATCGACGAGGCCGTCCTCGCGACTCTCCCGATGGTGCAGCGCCGCGCCCTCGAGGAGGCGCTTAGGCGGGCCGAGCCCGCGGGCGCACCGGGAGCGATGCACCTTGCCACGCTTGGTCTTCTGGGCATCGTGCGGGCCCTCGCAGCGCGTAGGCCAGTCGTGGTTGCCATCGACGACGTGCAATGGCTGGACCGGCCGTCGGCAGACGCGGTGGCGTTCCTTGCCCGCCGGCTCGAAGATGGTCGGGTCACGTTCCTTCTGGCGCGCCGCCCGGGGCCTGTTGGCAGCCTGGAGGCGGTCCTGTCGAGGGCCGTGATCGGAAGGCTACAGATAGGCCCGCTGTCGTTCGGCGCGGTGCGCAAGTTGCTGTTCGAACGGCTCGGTTTGACGGTCTCGCGTCAGCGCCTGCGGCAAATTGTGGACGCTACCGGGGGGAACCCGCTGTTCGCGCTCGAGGTGGGCCGGGCGCTGCTCGATGACCCCGAGCGTTGGGTAACAGACGACCTGCCGTTGCCGGGTTCACTCGAGGAAATGCTCAGCGAACGTGTGAGCCGGCTGGCGCCGGCGGTCCAGCGGGTGCTGTTGGCCGTGGCGCTGTGCGGGGACCCGCGGGTCGATCAAGTTCTGTCGATCGTCGACGCCGGCGCGCTCGACGACGCGGTGCATGCGGGCGTGGTCGTGGTCGACGGCCAACGGGTCCGCCCTGTTCATCCGCTGCTGGTGACCGCAGCTGAGCTGGCGGCACAACAGGACCACCCCTGGGCGACCGCCTCCTCTAAGCGCTGCGCCGGGCTCCTGGAGCTGGCGACCGGGGGCGACGTCGAGGCGGGTGCGGCGTCAGTGGCCGAGGCTTCGGTCGACCTCGAGGGCCTCGGGGCGCGCTTCGACGCCGCCCGTTGCCTGCTCGCGCTCGGCCGCGCCCAGCGGCGCCTGAAGCAATGGGGCGTTGCCCGCGAGTCGCTCGAGCGAGCCGCGGTCTCGTTCGCCGCGCTCGGCGCCGACGGCTGGGACGTACGCGCCAGGTCAGAACTCGAGCGCGTCGGCGGGCGCCGGCGAGCGGAGGGCGAGCTCACGGCTAGCGAGCGCCAGGTGAGCGAGTTCGCGGCAGACGGGCTCTCCAATAAGGAGATCGCGGCGGCCCTGTACGTGACGGTGAACACGGTCGAGGTCCACCTCACGCGGGCGTACACCAAGCTCGGCGTTCGTTCGCGCGCTCAGCTCGCCAAGCGGCTAGCCAGGGGCTCATGACCGACCGCGGCAGCCAATAGAGTCAGGGTTTCCGTTATTTCGCCGACGCCGGGCGGTCCGTACCGTGGGCGTCCATGCGAGAGTTCGTGGGCGAGCACTACCTTTCGGCCGAGGCTGTGCAGGACGCGGCACGCTGCGCCACAGCCGCACGAGTGTGCTCCGATCAGCTGCGGCAGGAGGGCATGCACGTCTACCACCTCCGCTCGATCTTCATCCCGGAGGACGAGACGTGCATCCACCTCTACCGGGCGGAATCGATCGAGACCGTGCGCGTCGCCGCGGCGCGAGCGTCATTGCCCCTCGACCGTCTCACGGAGGCGGTCAGCGACACCCGGGGCGGCGGCATCGGGCGACTGCTTCGTCCGACGGCGGGCCCTGGGCCGTTCGCGTCGTCGGTGACGTTCGCTGGTGACACCCGGGAACGACTCTCGAGCCCTCCGTCGCTAGCCGGCCCTGGCGGAGCGCTGATGGGAGTCACGCGGTCCTGGGCGACGGGGACGCCCCGTCGCCAAACAGAAAGGAAGTAAGGAATGTCCACTAGAAGGCTCAGAGCCCGCGCCATCGCCGTGGTCGTTGCCGGCTTGGCCTCGGCAGCTGTCCCCGGCCTGACCGGCGCCCTTTTTTCGGGGGCTAGTGCCACGGGGCTGATGCCGCTCGCCACCGCGCACAGCCCGACTCCTGTACTCCCTGGGCCGCCGCCGGTAGCGGCCACTACGTCCTGCGGCGGGGCGCGTCGGCCGCCAGTGCCTCGGCCGCCCGTCACTGTGGCCCCGGTATTGACCCCGGGGCCCCAGCAGCCCCCGGCCTGTGCCCCTTGCAAGCCTCTGAGTACGACGTCGTGGTCTCTTGGTACAACCGCGCCTCGACCGCGACAAGCTTTGTCGTCTACCGCCTCGACGATGAGAACAACCCGCAACAGGTCTACGAGGTCGCCGCGTACAACAGCGGCGAGACCGGCGAGCCCTACTCGTGGACCGACACCGATACCGACCAGAGCGGGCAGTGCTACATGATCGCCGCCGTAGGCCCGACAGGGACGGGCGACAGCCCGGTCGAATGCACCGTCCGGCCCGACCCCCGAAGGTTCCCACAGGTCGCCGGCTCGGCGGGGCAAACCCAAGCCCAATGGTCCGGGTTGAGCGGCCAGAACGACGGTACCGGGGCGCTGGTCTCAGATGTGCCGGGCGTATGGCCGAACAACCTGATCTGGAGCCCAAATACCCTGAGCCTCAACCCGCTCAGTCTTCATTGTGGCTGCGGCGTCGACCTCGCGTTCAGCAAGGCGCCGTCGTTGTGGAAGGTGCAAGCCGTATCCGGGCCAGTCGTAATGTACGGCGAAGCGGTCGCGTTGCGGGTCTGGGGCGGAGGGTGGCTCGAGTACGCGCACCAGACCTTCGGCGTCGACCTTCATTTGGTCAGCAAGCCGGTGTACCAGTGGTACGTACTCGACGGCACAGCCGGGAGCGTCGTTAATAGCCCCGCCGACCCCTCGAACTTCGCCCTGTGGAACAGCGCCGCTAATGACTACCTGGTCCACTTTGGCGAGACCTTCGGCGTCGACCTCCAGTGGGACAAGAAGACCCTCCCACCCCCCAACCCAACCCCGCCGGCGCCGGCGGGCGGAAGGATTCTGCTCTACAACTGCATTATGGAAGACAGGCCGCTGGAAATTTGGCTCAACGACGACACCGCGGGGACGGGGTGGGCGGACGAGGGCGTGCTGCAGCCGGGATGGGTGGACGGGGAGGGGTGCGGGGAGAACTCAGACGACAGCTGGACGTTCACCCCGGTTTTGGGCCACACCTATGAGGTCAAGACCGTGGACTTCGAGGCCGATGGCTGCTCCAACGACCCGACGCTCGGCCAGTGCGTCCGCTCGGACACTACCTTCCTCGGCAATCCCAGCGGGCCCGTACAGCCGGTACCAATCGGGTAATCGCGCCTTCCCGCCTGGCGCCGGCACCCCCGACGAAAGCTGACGGGTGCCGGGCAGCCGTCCCACCAAAAAACGACCAGGCCCGGGTTACAGGAGCTGTTTCGTGCGGCAGCAAAGGAACTAACGAAGGCCAAACGGAGGTCACCCGAACGGCCGACCGTCCTGGGACGGGTATGAGGGGCTCCGGCCGCCGTCACTGCGGCTTGCTCCTTTCTGGGCAACCCGAGTACTCACCCCAAAAAACGGCTAACGAAGGGGACAAACATGTTCCAAACGAAGACCGGCCGGCCAGGCGGTCGTGCCCGACGGACGTCGACGGCGGTCGCGCTCGTGGCCGGGCTGAGCGGTGCCACGACAGCCATCAGCGTGCCTGCGGCATTTGCTGCTTCGGTTTCGGCCGGACCGCTGTGCGACGGCTACAGCGCCTACAGCGGCGCCCCGTATACAACCCACAATTTCCAGAATGAAAATACTAGGTCGTATTGGGGCATGCCCCCCGACCAGGACACCGCGCCGAGCGGCGCGTGGGCCAACTGCACCCACGACTCGGTGTACCCGCTGCAAGCTCCGGGCACCGGGGTCAGTGTCACCAGCGTATCGGTGGCAGGCAACTACATTCTCTGGGGCGAGCGCATGCCCGATGGGTACAAGGTCGATGGGTACGACAACGGCAACGTCGTGTCCGTGCCCACGTCCAGTCCTCCGGTGGACGTCCAGGGGGACGCCGGCGCTTGGTACTGGGGCGACTCCGATCTGGAGTGGTTCGCGCTCTAATGCCGCTCGCTACCCGCCGGCCATTGCGCCTACGACGTGGAGTGGTTCGGCACCGCATGCGACAGCTTCCGGCAGGAGGGCGTCGCCTGGCTCATGCGAAAGGTCCTCTTCGCAGGCAAAGAACCTGATGAAGGCGCGACGACGTTTCGTCGTCGGGTCGCGGACCGTGCCCCGGAGCACCGGGTAAGTGGCCTCCAGCGCGTCGAGGACAAGCCGCATGGTTGGGGGGGACTCGACGTGAAGCTCGACCTCGCGTCCAACACCCGCGAGCGTGCGCAGGTGGTAGGGCAGCAAAACGCGGATCACGGGACCGCTTGGACCTCAACGGACAACACCCGCGGAAGGTCCCGGACGATCGCCTCCCAACTGTCGCCGCCGTTGGGCGACGCGTAGACCTGGCCTCCGGTCGTGCCGAAGTAGACGCCGCAGGGGTCCAGCGTGTCAACGGCCATGGCGTCGCGGAGCACGTTCACGTAGCAGTTGGCCTGAGGCAGCCCGCGGGTGAGCGGCTCCCATTCGTCACCTCCTGCGCGGCTTCGGTAGACGCGCAGCTTCCCCTCTGGTGGATAGTGCTCGGAGTCGCTCGTGATCGGCACGACATAGATGGTGTCGGGCTCGTGAGCGTGGACAGCGATCGGAAAGCCGAAGTCGCTCGGCAGGTTGCCACTGATCTCCCGCCAGGAGTCACCGCGGTCGTCGCTGCGCATCACGTCCCAGTGCTTCTGCATGAACAGCACATCGGGTCTCGTCGGGTGCCGCGCGATCCGGTGGACGCAGTGGCCGACCTCGGCGTCGGGGTCGGGGACACCCTCCGAACGGAGGCCGCGATTGGCCGGCCGCCAGCTTTCACCACCGTCGTCGCTGCGGAACACCCCGGCTGCGGAGATGGCCACATGCAGGCGTTGGGGGTCGGTCGGGTCGACCAGGACCGTATGGACGCACATGCCCCCCGCACCGGGCTGCCAGGACGGCCCGGTGCTGTGGGTGCGCAGCCCAGACAGTTCCGCCCAGGTCGTCCCGCCGTCGGTCGATTTGAACAGCGCGGCGTCTTCGGCGCCGGCGAAGACCGTGTCGGGATCGGTCAGCGAGGGCTCGAGGTGCCAAACGCGCGCGAACTCCCAGGGGTGCGGCGTGCCGTCGTACCACTGGTGGGTGCCGGGCGTGCCGTCGTAGGTGAACCCGTTCCCCACTGGTCGCCACGACTGCCCGCCGTCGTCCGAGCGTTGGATGATCTGGCCGAACCAACCCGTCGACTGCGACGCGTAGACGCGCATCGGGTCGCTCGGCGCGCCGATCACGTGGTAGATCTCCCATCCGCCGAAGTATGGGCCGGTCACCTCCCAGTCCGCTCGGCGGCCTTCGGAGGTCATTACAAAGGCCCCCTTCTGCGTGCCTACGAGTATCCGCAACCCGGTCATCGTGCCCTCCCCTTTATTGTCCCGTTACCACCCTGATTCTGACGCAGCCTCGACGCGAAGGTCATCGTGGCTGACCTACGCCGCGCCGTGGCCGCTTTCTGGCGAGCATCCAGCCATCAGTTGGACGAGGTCGGTGCCGCCACCCTCGCCAGCAGCCGTGGGCCCGGTGCGCCGATCCCGCTCAGCCACCCCTGGTGTGCATTTCCAAGTGGGGGTCGTGCCGCAAGGCGCTCACCGTCAGCAACGCTCCGCGCTCGCGCCGCTCACGCCGGTCGACGGCCCCTTGGTCCCGCCGGCGCTCCCAGGTGCCCGCGATGGTCGAATGGAGCTCATCGGGTGTCGCTCCGGCACGTAGCGGCCGTCGCAGGTCTGTACCAGTGGAGGAATAAAGGCACCGGTACCACATCCCGTCCGCGGTTAGGCGGCTCCTATCACAGGCGGCACAGAACGGCTGCGTGGCGGACGCCACGATGCCGAACGTCGTGCCGTCTGGGAGGACGAACCGTCGCGCAGGCGACGAAGCGGGGGCTTTTGCGGGCCGGACCTCGCCGTAGTGGGCCCGCAGTGACCGCAGCATGTCTGCGCCGGAGCAGACGAGCTTGGGGTCCCACCGTGTCGCACCGCCGACATCCATGTACTCGATGAAGCGGACCTCGACCGCCACCGTCTTGGCGAACTCGACCAGGTCGACCAGCTCGTCGTCATTGAACCCTTTGATCACGACCGTGTCCACCTTCGTGCCGACGAAGCCGACCTCGGCGGCCACATGCAAGGCATCGACCACGGCGGCATGCGAGTTGCGGCGGGACAGCACCTCGAACCGGTCCGGCCGCAGCGTATCGAGGCTGATCGTAACGCGGCCGAGGCCGGCAGCCCACAAGTCGGCCGCGTGCTTGGCGAACAGCACCCCGTTGGTCGTCATAGCGAGGTCACGGATGGCCTGTTTACTCGCCAGCATCTCGACGAGCCCGCTGAGGCCCTTCCGCAACAGCGGTTCCCCGCCGGTCAAGCGCAGCTTTTCGACGCCGACCGAAATGAACGCGTCGACCACGGTGCTGATCTCTTCGAAGGTGAGGATCTGGTCCCGTGGTAGCCAGACGTAGTCATCTTCGGGCATGCAGTAATTGCACCGCAGGTTGCACCGATCGGTGACCGACAAGCGCAGGTCACGCAATTCGCGACCCAGTAGGTCGGCTGCTGGCCGCGCTGCTGCCACCCCGAGATGAGCGACCGCCGACGGGTTCTCAGTCATGCATCGCCGTCTTGACCCCGGGGGCGACCACGCCATGGCCCTCGGTTGCCATCGCCCTCCTTTCGAGCACCTGTTGGCTCATCTTCGTCCATTTGTGGCACCTCGTGCGCTCGGCGACGCCGGCAATGCCAGGCGTTGGTGAGATCGAGCTGAACGCGGTCGCGTACGCCGAGGGCCATACAGCCTGGACAGCGATGGCCGGTTGCACCGTCGCCTGCTACAACGCTAACGCGGTCACCAGTGGCAGGGTCATAAGCAGCGTGAAGGTAGGGACCGCCGCTATGTGAGAGGGGCTCGCGCAGTAGCTGCGCCGGCGTCGAGGCTGGCCAATACCTGCCTTAGGGCGGCGCGTCGCCGGCGGGCCCAGCCCGCTCTTACAAACGCTGCCCGGTGGGCCGGGTGTCCGGGCAATTGCTCCCTCTTGACAAGGTAGTGAGTGATCACTCATAATGTAGTTGATGGCATCGAACCGGCAGACAGCAGAGGACCGGCGCTCCTCCGTGCTGGCCGCGGCTATCACCGAGTTCGCCCGTTCGGGTTACACCGGGACATCCACTGAGGCCATCGCCGCCCGGGCGGGCATCTCCCAGCCGTACTTGTTCCGCCTGTTCGGCACCAAGAAGGACCTGTTCGTGGCCACGTACGACCTGGTCGCGTCCCGGATCATCGACGAGCTGACCCGGGCCGGCGAAGGTCTCGAGGGGGAAGAGGCCAAGGCGGCCATGGGCGCGGCATACCTCGAGCTGATGCAGGACCCCGAGATGCTGCAGGTCCAGCTGCACGGGTTCGCCGCCGCCCCCGCCGACCCCGACATCGCCCGCAGCTGCCGGCGCACCTTCGAGGTGCTGGCCGACGTCTTTTACGAGCGGACCCACCTCTCTGACCAGGATCTGTGGAACTTTTTCGCCATGGGGATGCTGATCAACGTGATGTGCGCCATCGATCTTCTGTCCTTTCCGAGCAGGTGGGCCGAGGGCCTGTGCCAGCTGCCCGAGAAAGTAAATGCCATCAAAGCCGCAAGTCAGGCGCTGGCCGACCACCACCGTGGCGACCAGGGCCCCGATCTGGAGGTAATCGCATGACCGAGCCCGTCACCGGGCCATTTTTTTTGGACCGAGTAGATAGTGATCAATCACAAACTAAACGAGGGCGGGCTCGTACGAGCCGGGCCGAGACGGAGGCGCGGGCCGAGCAGGGCGCACACCGCCCTATGACCGATGACCTTGATGGGAGCCGCCGCCGGACGAGGTCCCGCGCTTTTTGGGCCGTAGTCATTACAGGCATGGCCCTGTTCATGGCTTCGCTCGACAACCTGGTAGTGACAACGGCACTGCCGGTCATCCGCGAACACCTCCACGCCGGGCTTTCTGGGCTCCAGTGGACGGTCAACGCCTACACCCTGACTTTTGCCGTGCTGCTGTTGTCGGCGGCGGCAATGGGTGAGCGCTTCGGACGGCGACGCATCTTCGTGCTGGGCATCGCCCTGTTCACGGTGGCCTCGGCGGCAGCCGCTTTGTCGCCAACCATCACAGTGCTGGTCATCGCCCGGGCCGTTCAGGGCGCCGGTGGGGCCATGATCATGCCCTTGTCGCTGACCCTGTTGAGCGCCGCGGTGCCACCGGAGCGGCGCAATGTCGCCCTTGGGATCTGGGGGGCCATTGGCGGCGCCGCCGTGGCTATAGGCCCCCTGGTGGGAGGGGCGATCACGAGCGGGTGGTCGTGGCAGTACATCTTCTGGCTGAACGTGCCTATCGGCGTGGTGTTGGTCCCGTTGGCCTGGCGGAAGTTGTCCGAGTCCCGTGGGGCCCGGGCTCGCCTGGACCTGGTGGGCGTAGCGGTGGTGAGCACGGGTTTGCTGGGCGTGGTCCTCGGTCTGGTCGAAGGCAACAGCCACGGCTGGACCAGCACCCTGGTGCTGACCTCGTTCGTCGTCGGAGTGCTGGCCCTGATGGGGTTCGCGGCCTGGGAGCTCCGGTCCGACCATCCCATGTTGGACATCCGGCTGTTCCGCGACCGCGGGCTTCACTTCGGTCAACGTCACGGCCATGCTGTTCAGCTTCGGGATGTTCGGGGCCATCTTCTTCCTGGTCCAGTTCCTGCAGACCGTACAGGGCCTCTCTCCGTTGGCCGCCGGTGTGCGCGTCCTGCCCTGGACGGCCATGCCCGTGCTGTTGGCCCCCGTCGTGGGCCAGTTAGCCCAACGGTGGGGCGGCAAGCCCCTGGTGGTCACGGGACTGAGCCTGCAGGCCATCGGGCTGGCCTGGCTGGCCACCGTGACCACGCCGACCACGCCGTACATGGACCTGGTGGCCCCGTTCGTGGTCTGTGGCGTCGGGATGACCCTGTTCTTCATCCCGCTGGCCTCGCTGGTGCTGGGGGCCGTGCCCCGGGCCCTCGAAGGGGTGGCCTCGGGGGCCAACGCCGCCTTCCGGGAGCTGGGTGGGGTGCTCGGCATCGCCGTGCTCGGTGTCGTCTTCACTGCCCACGGCAGCTATTCCTCGGGCCAGGACTACGTGAACGGGATGACGGCCGCCGTTTATGTCGCCGCCGCCGTCGTGGCGGTGGGCGCTCTCGCAGCCATGGTGGTCCCCAACCGGCGGGCCGGCTCGGCCGAGACCGACCGGGTGGCACCAGAGCGGGCTCCCGATCTGGCCCAGGCGGACGGCGTCCTGTCGAAGGTCTGATGCCAGCGAGCCGGCCAGTGTGTGCGGGCCGGACATCCTGGGTTAGCTCGTCACGGGCCACGCTTTAAGTAGTTTGCGAGCGGTGCCGTTGTTGCCCAGATGGTAGACCGCCACCGCGGCAGGGCGGACCTCGAAGGCATCGAACGGTTCGGCCTCGATGATCTTCAGGTCGTCGAACTTTCCGGCGCCGACGGTGAGGTGCGGCACGTACTTCCCGTCGCCAATCTGAGCAGGCACGTACGCTTCGACCCAGTCGATGATGGTGGGGCTGATCACCTCGCCGGGGTCGGCCACGAAGGCTGCGGCGGTGCCCCCGGGCTCGACGAAGGGTGTGACCGCGTCGAGCAGATTGGCTTGCAAGTCGAGCACCTCGGGGCTCACCCGCACGAGGAGCACGGTGAGCCCGTAGCCGGGGAAGCCCCAGTCGGCGTGGGCGATCTTGACGGCCTGGTACCCGAGCGAGGCCATATCGGTCTCCACCGAGGGTCTTTTCGACGGCGTCGTAGACTTGGTCGAGGTCCGACGTGCGCACGTACCGCTGGAGCGTCGTGATGTGAGGCTTGTGGGTATCGTCGAGTGCCCATCCTTGCGGCAGGCTCTCGAGCAATCGAGCGTTGATCGTTCGGGCGCGCTCGATTGCCTGCTCATCGGGGTCGATCAAGATGTCGATGGCAGTCAGGTCAGTCATGGCGGGTTCTCCTTTTTAGAAGACGCTGCTCCAGTCGTCTTTCATGCTGACGATTGTCCAGCCCAACTCCTTCGCCTTGTCCAGTGACTTCTCGGCGCCGTTGGTGTAGTCGAACTCGCGCTCGCCATCGTCATGGTTGACCAGCACGGCGAAAGTGGCGGCGCTCAACATCTCGATGTCGACGTCGGCGTTCCCGCCCGCGAAAGCAGGGAGCCGACCGGTCCGGGCGAAGATGTGCTCGGGTTTGCCTGCGCCAATGTCGAGACCTCCGAGGGTGTGCTCGGCCCGGACGATCCTGCCATCGCTGAAGCTGTACTCAGCGGCCGTACCGATCACGTTTTCCTTGTTGATGCCCCACGTCTGTTCGGCGAACACCCGCATGAAGTCCCGGCCCCCGCCAGAGACCACAAACACCCGGAAGTCGTGAGCCTTCAGCAGGTCGAGCAGCTCCAGCATCGGCTTGTACACGAGATCGACGTATAGCTTCCCAAGCTTCGGCTGCTTTGCCGTCCCCAGCCACTGGCGTACCTGCGCATCGAAGTCCTCGGGTGTGGTGCCCGCCCACGAACGACCGAAAGCCTTCAAGAGGTCCCCGACCACTTCGGGGTCCTGGGTGGCCACGCCCGCGAAGAAAGCGGGGTCCCTCTCGATGACCGCCTTGTAGGGCTGCTGGTCGGCCATCGACGGGTCCCTTTTGATTTCCTCGGCCCAGTGCCGGAACACGAAGTCGAACTGCGGGGGCAGCGGTTGCTCCACCCACAACGTGCCGTCGTTGTCGAAGGTGGCGATCCGGTCCGCCGGAGCGACGAAGTCGGGACCTTCGGTTGTGGCCCGTTCAACGAAGCCCAGGACCGCCTCCTTTGCCTTTCCCTCGTTCCAGCTCGCAAGCACGGCGTCACTCATAAGGTCTCCCTTCGACTGGCACTTCGGTGGTAAACGGCGGGCGTATGACACGCAAACGTCGCACTGAGGACCTCGCTCCGTCGGAGGTGAAACGAACTTCGTCCCACGACCCTTTAACTGCATCCCCTCGAAAGGGTGATTGAACGAGGTGCACGTGTTGCTAGCGTGCCGTCGTCGCTGAGGTACGGCCCTTGTCCAGTAGGACGTTCTCCAATCGCTCCGGCTCAGAGCAGTACTGGCAACAGACGGTCAGCCGCGGCTCTAGGCTCCCACTTTCGCAGTGGGCCGACCCATGGACGAGAACGTGAGCGGCGTGGGTGCGACCACGGCGCCGGTACCCCTTCATACGCTGCCAATCTGGATTGACATCACCGCCATGTCGATAAACGCCGCCTTCGGCGCGGCCGTGGCCCGGAACCGGCAATTAACGCTCTTGGCCGTGCTCATCGCTGGGGTCATCGTCGGGCTCGGTGGCGGCATGGTCCGTGATGTGCTGCTCGGCCTGGAAGCGGCCGCCATCGAGAACTGGTACTACCTACCGGCCGTGGTCGGAGCCGCATTGGTCGGGGGCTTCCTCGCCCATCGGCTCATCCAGGGGCACACGTCCTACCTGGTGGTGCACGGCGTGGCCGTCGCCCTGCTCGTCACCATCGGGGTACAAAAGGCCCTGGAGTACCACACGCCCGGTGATGCCGCCATTTTCCTCGGGGTCCTGACCGGGACCATGGGTGGGGTGGGGGCCGATGTGATGGCCGGTGAACGTGCCGGCATCTTCCGCAAAGCACACTTGGGATTAGTGGCAGTCGTCCTCGGAGCAGTCATCTTCTGGCTGTTGACCACTTACGTGAACTTCTGGGTCGCCACCATCGTCACCATAGTGACGGCCGTTCCCTTGGACTTGCTTAGTGTGAAATTCGGGTGGGCCAGCCCAATGTTCCCCGGGGACCACGATCCCTCTTAGGCGCGGTTCGAGGCCGGCGCCGGCAGCCGTATACGGGAGGTTGTCGCCGCTAATCGGTCGGTTGGGCCCCTTGGCGCTCGGTACCCCTAGCCGACGAGCACTTCGCTAAAGAACAAACGACAAAGAAACCGAGGAATAATAACGGCTTTCGTGACGGTGCACCACGCACAGATCGGCACCGACGCGCACGGTAGCGCACTGACCCAGCTGAGCGCCGCGGTTCTCCGCCATGAAACAGACACGGTACCTAGGGGCAGGCCGAAATGCCCAGCCGCGCCGCTCGTCAGGACCGATTTGAATAGATGCGGTCGGCGTGGAGCAAAACGGCGGCGCGCCGCTCCTCGCGCATGACTCGGTCGAAGGTCACCCAGTCGTCATGGGCCCCCCCGGCGGCTCGAAAGACGGCGCGCAGCAGCTCGGAGAGCGCGGCGGGGTCGAACCCGGGGAAGGGGTCATCGGGGCCGATGATGTCACAACGGCCCTCGGCGCTCGCCCACTGCCACCCGGCTCGGAACACGACCGTAGCCCTCGGCCTGGACCGGAGGTTGGCCAGTTTTACCTTGCCGTAGGTGACGAAGGCAATCACTTGTGCGCCTGATACCGGGTGCGCCACCAGGCCGGCGTTGACCACCGAGGCCTGGACAGTACCGTCTGCTCGGGTGGTTGCGATGATGGCGAGATGGTGGTCCTGGGCGCCGATGAGGTCTAGGTCCGCCAGCTCCACGGCTACGACTATGCCACGCCTGCGGGACTACCTGAGGCAGAGCTGGGGAAGGGAAGCCAAAACCATCCTGTGTGCCGGCTCGAGATCCCATCGCCGATTTGGATGCGGGTGAGACGGGGCGGGCACCGATTTGCGCCGGCCATGTCCTACAGCTTCACTGAGCCGGGGAAGAACACCAGGCAGCCAATCCTCAAAGCCAGGTCGCATCCATGGAACTCGCTCAAGGTCCCGATCAAGGGTTTTGAGTGTCCCGGACGAGCAGACCGCGAGTAGTTGGCGGCACCACGCCGCCGCCCCGGGCCAGGTGGGACGCGGTGACGTCTGGGTACTTCGGAAAAACAGGCACAATTTTCTCGGGTGATCTAACTATCCGGGAAAGACAGGGACGATGAGCACCACCTTCAGGTCCAAACCCAGCATGCGCATAGAGGGAGCATCGATAACCGTCCTGTGGCGCCCGGCGTGCTGGCCGGCAAGTTAGCAGCCAGCCCGCGCCTGCGGACTGGTGCGCTGGGGCGTACCCTCGACTGGGCCCAACCGGCCGCTGGGGCCGACGTAATGGCCACAGGGATAGTTTCGACAGGGCTATCGCTCGACGGGCAGGAAACGCTCTCGGAAATAACCCTCGGGATCGCAGCATTCATCTGGGTGGCGCTAGGCATCCTCCTCCCCCTGCGCGCCGCCCGCGACCCAGCGGGCTTCCGGGCCGATGCGCGCAGTCCGGGGGCCCTCACCGGCAGCGTGGCCACGGCTGTGCTCGGCACCCGGCTGGTGTTGCTCGGGTGGGCCTGGGCAGGAATTGTGGCCCTGCTAATTGCCCTTGTGCTGTGGGCAGTGCTGCTTGGCCCGGTGCTCGCCAGCTGGCGGTCCCCGACTGTGGGTACGTCACTGCTGCTCTCGGTCTCCGCCGGAGTCGCTTGCCGTGCTTCTCGCCACCCTCGCAGAACCCGAGCAGGCGCGCTGGCTGGTGGTCGCGGCGCTCGTTCTGTTCGGGCTCGGGCTCGGGTTCTACGTCTTTGTCATTTCCCAATTCGACCTTCGTCAGCTCGCCGTTGGCCGTGGCGACCACTGGATCACGGGTGGGGCGCTCGGGATTTCGACGCTCGCCGCCGCCAAGATCGTCGACAGCGCCAGGGTGCTCGGCAGTGTCGTAGGTGGTGGTCGCGTACTCGAAGACATTGCCATTGGGCTTTGGGTCTTGACGATGATGTGGCTCCTGGTCCTTTTGTTCGCCGAAGCACGGTGGCGGCGGTTCCGCTACGACGCTCGCCGGTGGTCCACGGTGTTCCCGCTCGGGATGTACTGCGTCAGTAGCTTCGCTGTGGGGGCCCTCGCGCACGTGAGCCCGATCACGAGCTTCGCGCGTGTGTGGCTATGGATCGGGTTCGCGTCGTGGGCCGTCGTCTTCGCTGCCACGATCCCACGTGTGGTCGAGTTCGTCCGCGGTCATGAGCCTTCGGGCGCTGAGGCTCCTTCCCCGCCCTGAAGGGCTGCGCCTGCCTGGGCAACCTCCAGGCACGACACCCGGGCTCTGCCAGTCGGGTTCCCGCCTAAGGCCCGCGCGAGCAGCTCGATCGGAACGGCGCAACATGGGCCGACCGGTCTGCTCGTGGAAGAGCGGATGTCGGTGCGCGGCGTGAAAGATCGGCGTCCAGGGTCACGCTAGTGTCGATCGTTGCGCGCCGACATGCACAGTCTTTTGCGAGGCCAACCGAGAAGGTCGATCAGATGGTGACTACGTCCATTCACGCGAGGATCGCCAACGAGCTGGGCGTGCCTGAACGGCAGGTTACCGCGGCGGTCGAGTTGCTCGATGGGGGCGCCACCGTGCCGTTCATCGCTCGATACCGCAAGGAAGCGACCGGCATGCTCGACGACGCCCAGCTGCGCACCCTCGAGGAGCGGTTGGGTTACGTTCGTGAACTGGAGGATCGGCGCGCGGCGATCCTTGAGGCGGTCGCAGCCCAGGGAAAGCTCGACGACAGACTGCGCGACGAGATCATGACGGCCGAGTCGAAGGCGAGGCTCGAGGACATCTACTTGCCGTACAAGCCGAAGCGCCGCACCAAGGCGCAGATCGCCAAGGAGGCCGGCCTCGAGCCGCTCGCCGATCGGCTGTTGGGCGATCCGACGGGCAATCCGCAGGTGGTGGCCGCTGCTTTTATCAACTCCGACATGGGGGTAGCCGACGCTGCTGCTGCCGCGGAGGGCGCCGGCTCGATCCTGGCCGAGCGCTTCGCCGAGGACGCCGATCTCATCGGAGAGTTGCGCGCGCAGATGTGGTCGCGGGGCCGTCTGGAGTCACGCGTGCGCGCCGGCAAACAGGAGCCGGGCGCCAAGTTTTCCGACTACTTTGATTTCGCCGAGGCATTTACCAGGTTGCCTTCGCACCGGATCCTGGCGTTGTTTCGAGGCGAGAAGGAAGAGATCCTCAACCTCTCCTTCACACCGGAGGTCGCGGCCACCCCCGTCGGGCGGCAGGAGCGGCCGAGTTGGTTTGAGTCGCGCGTGGCGCGGCGTTTTGCGATCTCAGACCGCGGCCGGCCGGCTGACCGTTGGTTGATGGGGACGGTGCGCGAATCGTGGCGCACGCGCATCCTGCCCCGTCTGGCCGTCGACGTTCGAGCCCGCTTGAAACAGGCCGCCGATGACGAGGCGGTGCGGGTATTTGCGGCGAACCTACGTGACCTGTTGCTGGCCCCACCCGCCGGCGCCCGACCGACTATCGGCCTCGACCCCGGTTACCGCACCGGCGTTAAGGTAGCGGTGGTCGATTCGACCGGCAAAGTGGTAGCCACAGAGACGATTTATCCGCACCAGCCGCAGCGGCGTTGGGACGAGGCGATCGCCTCCTTGGCACGGCTGGTGAGTGCGCATGGCGTCGAGCTCATCTCAGTCGGCAACGGGACCGCCTCGCGTGAGACCGACAACCTCGCCGGCCAGCTGATCAAGCTTCATCCAGAGCTCAAGCTCACCAAGGTGGTGGTTTCGGAGGCCGGAGCCTCGGTGTACTCGGCCTCGGCCTATGCCTCCCGAGAGCTGCCCGGGCTGGACGTGTCGTTGCGCGGCGCGGTGTCAATCGCGCGCCGGCTGCAAGACCCACTGGCCGAGCTGGTCAAGATCGATCCCAAGTCGATCGGTGTCGGCCAATACCAGCACGATGTGTCCGAGCCCAAGTTGTCGCGCTCGCTCAACGCCGTCGTCGAGGACTGCGTCAACGCGGTAGGTGTCGACGTCAACACGGCCTCGGCCCCGCTACTTAGTCGTGTGTCGGGCATCGGAGAAGGGCTGGCCGACAACATCGTGATGTACCGCGACACCAACGGTCCGTTCCGCTCACGCCGGACACTCAAAGACGTCCCAAGGCTTGGCCCCAAGGCGTTCGAGCAATGCGCCGGCTTTCTCCGCATCCGTGGCGGTGACAATCCGATCGACGCCACCAGCGTGCACCCTGAGTCGTACCCAGTGGTACGCCGCATTGTTGAGAAGACCAAGCGCGACACCACCGCGCTGATCGGCAACAGCGCCGTCCTGGGTGCGCTCAACCCCAAAGACTTTATCGACGACACCATCGGGCTGGCTACCGTGACCGACATACTCAACGAGCTGGAAAAGCCGGGCCGCGACCCCCGTCCCGCGTTCAAGACCGCAACTTTCAAGGAAGGCGTGGACAAGATCGGAGACCTCATCACCGGCATGGTCCTCGAGGGAGTCGTCACCAACGTCGCCGCCTTTGGCGCTTTCATCGACATCGGCGTCCACCAAGACGGCCTCGTCCATGTCTCGGCGATGTCGTCGACCTTCGTCAAGGATCCCCGCGACATCGTGAAGCCAGGCGACATTGTCCGTGTGAAGGTCCTCGACATCGACGTCCCCCGCAAGCGCGTCTCGCTCACGCTACGGCTCGACGACACTCCCGACAGTCATCCCCGGGGTTCTGTCTGACCAGAGAAACGCGGCCGACGAGTTCTTGCGCAGGGACCAGGACCGCGATTCGGTGCCCGCGTCGTCGGCCTGCGACGATGGTCCTGTGTCGGGGGCAAGTACCGGGCCGAGATCGCGCGCTGAGGCTGGCATCTACGGCCAAACTGACTTCGGCGTCCGCTTCGATTGGGGGCCCGACGGGGCGGATGCCGTTGCGTCCGGTGTAGACATAGTCGTCGTCGTCGTCGATGTGTTGTCGTTCACGACGGCCGTTTCGGTCGCGACCGCGAGGGGCGCCCTCATCTTCCCGTACCCATGGGAAGACGGAGCGACTGAGTTCGCGGCGTCAAAGCACGCTGACCTCGCCGGCAACCGGGCCAAGGGCGGCTTATCGCTCTCTCCCGTATCTCTCACGAAGCTGCAGCGGAACGACCGGGTCGTGCTGAGTTCGCCCAACGGCGCGACGATCTGTTGGAGGCTCGCCGCAGCCGGAGTCCCGGTAATCGCGGGTTGTTTGCGCAACGCTTCGGCGGTCGGGAAGTTCCTCGCCAGTCGGGGACCTTCGGTCGCGGTGATTGCCGGAGGAGAGCGGTGGGCCGCCGCGGCGGTGGGGATCAGACCGTGCCTTGAGGACCTGCTCGGTGCGGGAGCGGTCCTGTCCGGTTTGCCGCAGAACGAGTGCTCTCCCGAGGCGCTGGCAGCCGTTGCTGCCTACCAGCGGTTCGAGCGCAATTTGCCTGAAACCCTCATGAGCTGCGTGGGCGGCCGTGAGCTGGCAGCCTGGGGCTACCCGGAGGACGTAGGCATGGCCGCTGCGTTTGACGCCGACCCAACGGTCCCTGTACTCACGGACGAAGGGTGTTTTGCTGCCGAGAGCTGAGCCAATGTCTGTCATTTTCAGACGACATCGCTTAGAGACAAGATTGCGAACACGCCGAGGCCGTGGAAAGGCTGAGGGCCCTGTGGGAGGCGTGGGAGGCGGCCAGGGCCGTCATTACGGCTGCCCAACTACTCAAGCAGACAAAGACTTCTTGACGGGTGAGGCTCACTCCTGTGCGGTGCCCGTTGGGCCCTTGCGCCGGAGCTCTTCGGCTCCTCCTGGGCTCTCGTCGGTTGCCAATCCTTCGCTTTCAGTTGTGCGTCGGAGTGCTGGTGCTCGGCCGGTGGATTCACCCGATTAGTGGGTGGCCGTTCGCCCACGAACGTTATCCAATTTCTAAAGGACGCAACGGCACGTGGGCAGTCCACGTTCGAAAAGAGGAGGATATTGCTCGGAGGCCCCAGCATCGTTGTTTCCTGATTGGCAAACTCCTCGTCTCCACACGACACTCGGGGCCGCTGACGTGCCTATCAAGGTTTGACACCAAGCAACAGAACAACGTTCATTAGGAGGAGACCATGAAGAACCTGAGCACAACAATCGCTTCGTACACCGCTGAGCCGAACGCCGAGAAGGACTGGGCGGCAGTGGAGTCAGCCGCCAAAGCCGGCGCGATCGACCTGGCGGACGCCGCCCTGGTTATCAAGGCGCCCGATGGCACTGTAAGCAAGGTCAACCGTCAGTCCCACCACGGTTGGGGCAAGGGTGCTGTCGCCGGCGCGGTCGTAGGCGTCGTGTGCCCACCTGCGATCGTCGCCAGTGCGATCGTCGGTGGCGTGACTGGAGGTGTTGCCGCCCGAATGAACCGGAGCTTGGACAAGGGGGACATCAAGGACCTGGGCGAGGTGATGAGCTCCGGCGAGATCGCCCTGGTCGTGCTCACCAGCGCGGAGTCGGTCGAGACCCTCGACAAGCTCCTCGAGGGGGCGGCCATTAAGGTCACTAGGGCTAGCTCGACCGCCGAGGAGGTCCAGGAAGCCCTAAACGCAGAGGAGATGATCAAAGCCCGGAACTGACCGTTCGTCCTCGATAGTCGGCCGATCCGTAAGAGACAGACGTCTGCACAACTTTGCGATCAAGCGCAGACTTGCTCGGCTCGCCCTCTATGGGGATGAATTGCCGGTTGGTGGGCCACTGGCCTCTGGCTGCGCCCGCTACGCCTGACCGACAACCGAACGCGTTGATGGAGTTTGACGTCGTCTCGCTCCGGCTTCACCTTGGCGTTCCGTCTCCCGGAACTCTGCCTACTCCGGCCGGCCTGGCCTACCTCTTAGGAGGTCTTGGGGCCGTCGACGGGGACGTGCGGTCTCTTCCGAGAAAATTCCTACGAAGGGAACGATAATGAAAAAGCCAGTCGCCAAACGGTTGGCCCCCGCCATCTTGGCACGTAACTGTTCAGGGGTTCGGAGTTCAGTAACCGAGCCAACGCTGATAAGCGGCAATGAGGCGTGCGGTTGGGCGGTCGCCACGGACGTCGATGTCGAGCAGCGCTATGTCGTACCGGCGGTTGCCTCGTTTGCAGGTGGCTATGAGCTCACGGCGGTGGTTTTTGACCGATACGGACAACACTTCTGCGTCTTCTCCGATAACCGTGCCGGGGCAAGGGAAATTGGCGTCCTCGTCGAAGGCGTTCGCGAACCCCTGCAACTGCTCGTCCTCGTCGAAGGCGTCGACGGTGATCTCGTCTATGAGAGCGTCGAGGTCGGGGTCTGCCTTGCGGGCTGGGCTCAAAGGGCCTCCTTGGGTAACGGGCAGGGCCGGCGGCTTATGGCGGGGGGAGCCCTGGTGGCGGCAGCCACGGGTCGCCTTTGAACAGCTGGACCAGCACATCGAGGCCTCCCAAGCTGTGCTTGCGGGCGGTCTGGAGGTAGCTGCGGACGGCGCAGAAGGCTTTGGCCCCGGCCAGTGTCCTGAAGCAGCCACTGATCTTCTCGTGCAACTTGGCCATCCTGAGGTCGCGCTCGGCTTGGTTATTGTCAAAGCTAACGGCCGGGTCGGCCCAGTAGCGTTGCACCTCGTGGCGCTGGTCCCGGAACCGGCACAACAAGTTGTAGGCGTCCCGGTGCACGCTGCCCGCCCGGTGGCGGGCGGGCACGGCGCTAAAGCCTCGGTTTACCAACTTTGTGTAGCGGGAGCGGTAGGCCTTCAGCTGGCCGGGGCTGAGCCCACTGCTTCCCTCAGAAAGCGCTTGCTCGACGGCGTCCTTCACCTCCACCAGCAGGTCGGCCATCTCGTCGGCCCAGTCCCGGTGGGCTACCGAGCCGCTGAGAGAGGCCAAGTCGCGGAGCAGGTGAGCGCAACAAAGGGCATGCTCGATGCCATCGACCGACCAGTACGGCTTCCACCCATCGGTGACGAACACGCCCTTGAAAAACGGCAGCACGGCCATGTCGGCGAGGCCTCTTTGCCTCTTTTCGGGTGGCAGTCGAGCAGGGTGAGCATGCCGGTGCAGGCGACGTGGAACCAATAACGGGCGCCCGATACCCGAGAGCCGGTCTCGTCGGCGTGCAGGACGTCGGCCGCCATGAGCTGGCCCGCAACTCGGCGAGGAAGGGCGAGAGCCCCCGGCCGCTTCGGCGGCGAGCCCGGCCAGCCAGCCGGTGGAGACCGGTGCCCCGCAGACCTGGCTCAAAAGCTCCGCCGCCCGGGCCACCGGTATGTGCTGGCCCACCATCAAGTAGACCGCGACCGCCCGCACGACTGGCCCATAGCACGCCGGCCCTTTGGCCTCGGCGGGGAAAGCGGCTTTCGTCGTCGCCCCGCAGCTACAGCGCCGGGACTGGGCGTGGTGCTCGGTCACCTCCAAGTCCTATCGGGCAAGTCGAACACTTGGCGCACTTCAGTGCCGGCCACCTTTGCCGCTCCCAGGCTTTGCCCGCACCGGGCGCAGCTCACCGGCGAGTGCACGACTGTGCGGTCGGGGCTCTCGACCTTTGCCAGCGCTGTCCCGGCCGCGCCAGGCTGCTTGCCCGGCCGGCGCCCTACCCGTTCGTACAAGAACTTCTTGGCCTTTTCCCGGGCCTGGCGCCGCCGCTCAGCGCGTGAGAGCCGTTCTTCGCCTTGCTTTGCCCGTTCGCCCAAGGTGTCGGACGAGGGTGGCTTGCCGGAGTTCGAAGAATTACGGCCCATTTCGCGTCTCAGCTTTTCGAGCTCCGCCTCGAGTGCGTCTAATTTCGCCCTCAGCTCGCCAACTTCGACCCGCAGCGCGGCGTTCTCCTCATTGAGCTGCTCCACCTGTTCGGCAAGGCCCACGCCATAATGTCTACCATGCCCCGCGCGCTCAGTGGTCGATAGTCGCGCGCTCCGCGCGCCCTACGGGTGAATAGTTACCTTGGCACTTGGCATCGCAAGCGGTAGCCTCTGCCTAACTTCAGCGCCGGCGTTCGCATCAACTAGCAAACACAAGGTTGGAAGTACCTGCACTAAGTCGGAGGTAAATGAGACGGTTAAGGCCGGCAACACAACGTTAACCTGCAAAGAGATCACTCTGTACGAGTGGCAGAAATAGCGAATAAGTTCGTGCTGCATTAGTCGTGGCGGCACTTAGCACGCTCATATCTGTCGGTGCCGGGTGGGGTATCCGGCACTTGACCGAGCCGGAAGCGACCACCACTAAACCTGCTCTTCCCGGCCTGGACGCTCGTTGTCAGCTTGCTTGTCCGCCTGTGTCACCGACGCGTCCCGGCCGCCTAAGCCCGACCGCTAGCGGCTTCGCAGCACAGTATCGCCCGTTCGGGGTGAGGCGCACCGTGGGCCAGGGCGACATAGTGGACGACGAACGAGTGCTCCGAAGCGGGCGTTCCGCGTGCGGCCGAGCCTCGGGACGGAATAAGGAGAAATGATGAGCAACGTAACCGAACAACAACTCGAGGACATGGAAGCGCTGTTTGTTCAAACAGCGGCAAGAATGACGAGCGACGGCCAGATCATCAGGCTGCAGGGGCTTTCGCCGTCGACGCTGTACTTCTCCGACCGCCCAAAGCGCGAAGTCGGGCACATGCCGACGCGTCAGTTCGTGGACGTGTGGGGAGACGGGGACAACAGCTTCGCTCAGAACCCGCCGAACGCAGTCCTCTCTTTCGCGGAGCCGGGCGACAGGCTTCCCGAGGACGCCGTGGTAGTGATCCAGGATCCCCACCTGGATGGCGATGTGCTCAGCTACAGCATCAAGCTCCTTGACGGGAACGTGCCCGCCACCACGGGGCCATGTGCGCTGTTCATCGACCCGTTTGGCCGTCCGTTGTCGCCAGTTTCCGCCGCTGGCATGCACCGGCGCGAGCGCCGTCGGATGCGCTGACTCGCCTGTTGGCCAGTTCAGAGAGGGCGGTGGCTTCACCTCATTTCGCCCTGGCGTGCTCGAGGTCTGGCCGTACTGACTTGCCGGGGCGGCCCCCCAGGTGCCCAGTCCGTCCTTGGAATTGCCCCGAAACGGGTGATGCTGCTGCGGCCGGCCCGAGCAAGATTGGAAATCGTGCGTTGCATTGACCGAATACTTTTCCCCGCCGCTCTGGCCATCGTCGCCCGCCCCGGTTCCCCGTAGCGACAGACACCATGAAAGGACCGGCAACAATAGGGTTGGCTCGGCGCCAACATATCCCGGCGCTGTGGGAGCACTACGACGAGGCTGGCAGGATTTCTTGTTATCAATTTTCGGTGATGAGACGTACGACACCGCAAGTCACTTGTTAATGATCCGCAGACCGAACGCAGGAACGGGAGGAATAGACCAATGAATGACCAAAGCAGCGGCGAGGGCTGGCTGGCGTTCGCCGGCATCGTGTTGATGCTGGCCGGCGTCATGCGCTTTTTCGATGCTATCTGGGCATGGTCCTACAGCGGCACTGTGCCTAGTAACCTGCAGAGTGCGCTACTCGGGCACAGTCTCACGACATATGGCTGGGTGTGGCTGTTCATCGCCATCATCCTGTTCGTGTCTGGCCTCGCAGTCATGGTCCGATCCCAGTTTGCCCGGTGGATAGGCATCTTTGCCGCCGCGATCGGATCCATTAGCGCCATCTGGTGGATGCCCTACTACCCTATCTGGTCGCTCACCTACATCTTCATGGGCGTCTTGGTCATCTATGGGCTGGCGGCTCATGGCCAACGGGTACCAGCCCGGGGACAAGCGGTCCAATAAAAGATTTCGGGTTGAACACGTCTGCACCCAAAAAGGTGAGCGCCCGTCAACCGACGAGGCCCATCCGTTTCACCCCATTAACTCGTTGTACAGCTCCTTCAGCCGCTTAGCGTCGTCGGCCTTCATCCCGCCGTACTGGTGGGCTCGAGCGGTACCTGGTGGCCGGCGTAACCTCCAGGTACCGGCCGACCTCAGCCTCTTGCTTGCCCGGTGAGCTCGATCCGGGCGAAAGCCTCTTGCGCCAGTTCGTGGGGATACGCCCACCTTTGAGGAGCACGCCTCCCGAGTCGCGTACGGCTTCGGCAAAGGGGGTCCTCCCGAGCCTTCTATGGCGTCGAAAGGCACCCAATCCGGGCCGGACCTTCGGATATGGACATCCAGCGACCGTGCAATTGGTTAGAGGCGAGAGCTACGTCCGAGCCCGAAACCGTTTCGGCCCCACCAAACCGTACAGTGGGCTGGACATCCGGCCCACTGTACGCAGAGGGTGATTTAGGAGTGAAACCCGCCGCGTATCACCGGTGCCTTGATGTTGACGAACGACCATAGCCGCTACACCGCGGCCCACGGGTCAGGCCGCTTCAGCGGAGGCTCGCGGGGTGGCGGCGGGGCCGAAATGACCTGGGTTGTGGCCTCGGAAGGTTTGGGGGAGAAATGGGCTCGGCCGACGTAGGCGACAACTACTGCCACAATGACGATAGGCATAACGTTGAGGCCGTCGGAGCCCATAAAAATGGTTGTTAAGAGGACGGCCGTGAGAGGGAGCCCGAGCATGGCGCACGTCATTGCCCCGATCCCCATGGCGACGCCCGCCACCTCCGGCAGGCCGGCTGCATGCGACAGCGCCATACCGCCGGCCGCTCCAATGAACATCCCAGGAAATGTCGGTCCACCCCGAAAGCCGCTCAGCGATATCCCGTAGGCAAGCCCCTTGCAGACGATCAGCAGCAGCAAGGTACCGACTGAGTAAGCGGCGCTGTTTGTCACCAGCGAAGGTAGGGCCGACTGGCCCGAGAACAAAACCAGGGAGGACGCCTTCCCGGTGACTTCGGCGAACACGACGGCCAAACCGCCTACCGCCAAGCCTACCACGGGCAACAGGACCACGACCCGCCCTTCGACGTAAGGCTTCAGGTACGACGCCAGCCAGCGGATCGAAGCCCCCAGGATGGTCGCTGCGACACCAATCCCGATCGCCCATGCGAACTCGGCCCCATCGGGAGAGCCAATATGGGGAAGGTTGACAATGGCGAGCGATAATGCCCCGTGACCGGTCCAGGCGTCGAGGCCGACAAAGATCAGCGCTCCGATCCCCGACGCCAAAAGGCCCGGTACCAATACCAACCCCAGCGTCGGCCCGCCCAGGCCCGACGCTTCCATCAATAGGAAGGCGCCGCTCAGGGGAGAACCGAGCAGCGTGCTGACGGCGGTGAAGCTGCCTGCCGACGCGACCACCCTTGCACTTTGCTCGGGCACGTCGCGCCTCACTGTACGCACAAAACCAGCAGCTAACCCGCCCCCGATAGCGATAAGGGGCGCCTCGGGCCCGATTACCGCCCCAAGGGCGAGACCAGCCAGCGCCGCCAAGACCACGCCGGGTAGCTCCCTTCTTGACGGCGGTCCGTGTACCTCGAACCCGTCGGCTGGTGAATGCCCGCCTCGGCCCGGCAGGTACTTAATCGTCAACCCCACGAGAGCACCCGACAGGGTGACCATTGGTAATGGCCACCAGATAGGCTCGCCATGAAAACCCAGCGCCTTCGGCAGATACGCGGGGTTAAAAACCCACTTTTGCAGATCACTGGCCAGATATAAGTACCAATAGGCCGCCGCCGCTATTAGCACGGCCAGAATGGCGACGAGAACAAGCAGTACCAGGTAACTCCGGGACCGGAGCAGAGCCACGACATCAGTGCTCGCGGGCGGGTCAGACACGGTCGAGGTCACCTCGAACCGGCACAGTGACGGAGGTCCGACCAGCCGAGCGGCCCACTGCGGCCCGCTCGCTTCGTGGCTATTCCCCGCCTATCACCCAACGCAGGCCCTGCCTCAGTGCCTGCATGCCAGCACCGTCCAGACCGACGAAGTTCACCAGCCCACCTACAAACATGGGTACGACGAGGCGGGGACGGGGTTCAACCGCGACTTCCTGATGCGTCTCCAGTAGTCTCACGCCCCCGCCTCCAATGATCGAGCAGGGAGTTATTGCGTATCGCCCGGAGGAGGTTGCGGGTCGTAGGCCGGGAGGGGGTTCGGCTGGATGATCGACCGCACCATGCTCGGGGTGCTGAGGTCGCCGCCGGTGTGCATCACACTGAACTCACGCTCGGGCCGACCTTTGCCTACGAACGAACGCGTCCACTTGAGCAACGTCGTCAGGCGGTTGCCGAACCCCGTTAGAAAAGTTAGGTGGACGAACGCCCACACGACCCAGCCGGGGAACCCGCTCAGGCGTAACCCGTGGAAGTTCACGATGGCCCGGAACCGCCCAACGGAGGCCGCGCTACCGACGTCACGGTACTTGAAGGGGACCGAAGGTTCGCCCTTCCTCCCTCGCAGGATCGTGTTGGCCGCGTGGAGGCCACCCTGCATGGCGACTTCGGCCACGCCGGGGAGGTTGTTGAGGGCCATCATGTCGCCCACGACGAACACCTCGGGGTGCCCCGGCACCGAGCAGTCCGGCAGCACCGCAATGCGACCGGCCCGGTCGACCTCGGCACCCGTAGCCTTGGCCAGTTCCGTGGCCAGGGGCGACGCCTCGACTCCTGCCGCCCAAACTGTGGTGTACGTCGCTAGCCGGCTGGTGTTGCCTTCGCCGTCAGCGATGTCGACGCCGGTGGCATCGATCCCGACCACGCGAGCTCCCATGCGGAGCTCCACACCGAGATGTTCAAGCTCCTTGGCTGCCTTCGCCGACAGCTGGTCACCGAAGGTGGCGAGCGGCACCTTACCGCCGTCGAGGAGGATGACCCGCACGGAGGAAGGTTCGAAGGTGCGGAACTCGCCGCGGAGGCTGCGGCACGCCAGGTCGCGGACCTGGCCTGCCAGTTCGACCCCGGTGGGGCCGGCCCCTACGATAGCAACAGTGAGCCAACGCTCCTTCTCGACGGGGTCAGAGGCCATCTCAGCCATCTCGAACGCACCGAAGATCCGTCGCCGTAGCTCGTAGGCGTCGTCGAGGGTCTTCATGCCCGGGGCGTACAAAGAGAACTCGTCATGACCGAAATAGGACTGGCTGACCCCGGCGGCCACGATCAGGCTGTCGTAAGGTATTTCGCGAGGCTCGACACCGGCGATGCTGGCGTGCACTATCCGGTGGTCAAGGTCGAACCCGGTGACCTCGGCCAGCTCCACCATGACGTTCTTGTGCTTGCGCAGCACGTGGCGTATGGCTGGCGAGATCTCGCCGGCCGGTAGCATGCCCATCGCCACCTGGTACAGCAGCGGTTGGAAAAGATGGTGGTTGCGCCGGTCGATCACGGTCACGTCGACGTTTTTACGGGCGAGCAACCGAGCCGCCGGGAGGCCACCGAAACCTCCGCCCACTATCACCACTCGGTGACGGGCTGCGCCATTGGTACTCGTATCGCTCACCCGATGCGCTCGCTCAGGTGCTCGCCCACCCGGATGGCGTTGGCGATGGCGGTAAGGGCCGGGTTCACCGCACCAATGCTGGGGAAGAAGCTGGTGTCGACCACGTAGAGGTTGTCGAGCTCATGCGCTTTGCAGTTGACGTCGAGCACCGAGGTCGCCGGGTCAGCACCGAAGCGGCACGTGCCGGCCTGGTGGGCGACGCCGGCGATGGGGATGTTCATGGTCATGTAGAAGTTCTTGTCGAACACGTGGTGCTGGGCCAGGCCTACATGGTTGAGCACCGTCTTCAGCTCCTCGTACAGGCCTTCCGCCTCTTTGTCGTTGCTCGATTGGTAGGCCAGGTGGACATCGCCCGCCTTGTCTACGGTCACCCGGTTGTCGGGCATGGGCAGGTCTTCGGTGGTCAGCCACCAGTCGACGGAGTGCTCAGCCACGTCGTCCAGGCTTCGCCGGGGCGCGATCCTGGTGAGCTTGGGCTCCTCGCCCTTCATGGCCCCCGAGTTGGACTTGCCGATCATCTGGATGTTGCCGAGCGGCCAGTCCCGGCCATTACCAGCCAGGTAGAAGTCGTTGATCCCGAGCGTCTTTTGGAAAACGGTCGCGTTCATCTCCTTGCCGAGGGCGGCCACCGCCTTGCAGTTGTGGAACATGTAGTTGCGGCCGACCTGGTCCGACCCGTTGGCCAAGCCGTTGGGGTGCCGGTCGTTGGCGGACTGCAACAGGATCTTGGCGCTGTTGGACGCCCCCGCGCAGACGGCGACGATATCTGCAGAATAAACCTCGGGTTTGCCTTCTCGTTGGACGACCACGCCAGTCACGGCTCGACCCGTGGGGTCGGTTTCGAGCTTCGCCACCTCTGCGTTCACAAGCAGCGTGACGTTCGGCAGGTCGAGCACGGGGCGCACCCCGATAACCTCGGCATCGGCCTTGGCGTGGACCAGGCACGGGTAGCCGTCGCACCAGGCGCAGCGGATGCAGGCGCTCCGGCCCCGGTCGGCCTCGTCGAGCATGATGCCCACCGGGGCCGAGAAGGGGTGGTAGCCCTTTCCCCTCAAGGCGTCGCTGATCTCTTGCAGGCGAGCTTCGTGGCTGACCGCTGGCCACGGGTACGGCTTAGACCAGTGGCCCTCGGTGGGGTCCTCGTCTCGGGTGCCGTGCACTTGGTAGAGCCACTCTGCCTTGGTGTACCAGGGCTCGAAGTCGTCGAAATCGACCGGCCACGCGGGGGAGACGCCGTCAACGTGTTTGATTTCTCCGAAGTCCTGGGGCCTCAAACGGTAGAGAGCGGCCCCGTACAGCTTGGTCGCCCCGCCCACGAAGTAGTGGACCTGGGGCTGGAACGGCCTCCCCGCGCTGTCGTACCACGTATCGGGTGAGATGTATTTCCCGTCGACGAAAACCGCGTCGGGGTTCCAGTTGTCCATCTCCCGGGGTAGGAAGTCTCCCCGTTCCAGCAGCAGTATCCTTTTGCCCGAGGGTGCCAGTGTGCGGGCTAAAGTCCCGCCGCCGGCGCCAGTCCCGATAATAATGACGTCATATTTCTCCGGCATTACGACCTCCGTCGGTTATTGAGCTATGCAGGGATCACTACAGCCCGGGGCTGTAGTGCATCAAGCCGGCGTCGACGAAGATCGTCGTGGCATTGATGTAACTGGCCCCATCGCTGGCGAGGAAGGCCACCACGCTGCCGATCTCTTCGGGCTGGGCCATCCGGCCCAGCGGTATGGCGGCGTCGAGGACCTTCATCTTCTCGGGGTCTTGCAGGGTGGACGTATTGATCGGGGTGGCGACGGCACCGGGGCCGACGCCGACGACCGTGATGTTGTGATGGCCCAGCTCGAGGCCGGCGTTGCGGGTAAGCATCCGCATCCCGCCTTTGGACAGGCAGTAAGGCGCGTTGCCCGGCATCGGCCAATCTTCATGGACAGACGTGATATTGATTATGCGCCCGCCGCTGCCCTGGGCGATCATCTGCTTGGCGGCCAGCTGGGTCCCGAAAAAGGCGCTCTTCAGGTTGATCTCCATGACTTTTTCGTACTGCGCCTCGGTCGTTTCGAGGACCGAGGTCCGGGTCTCGATGCCCGCGTTATTGACCATGATGTCGAGCCGGCCCAGCTCTTTCACGGTCCGGTCAACGAGCATTTGGAGGTCCGAGACTTTGCTCACGTCAGCATCCACCCCGATCGACTGGTCGCCAAGGGCGGCGATCTGTTTCTCGAGCTCCTCAGTGGCCTGCTCGTTGGCCACGTAATCGATCACGATGTTGGCGCCGGCACCGGCCAAGGCCAAAGTTATGGCTTTGCCGATCCCGGAGTTGCCACCAGTTACGATGGCGACCTTTCCTTTGAGCGTCATAATGCACTCCTCTTTCTCGACGCCAGCGTGCAGCCGTACTGGCCTTGAGGAGACGTTAGGTTCTGGGCTGTCGGGACATCTTCACCCGATCGGAGTGATCCACCGAAGAACACCACCGCGACGATATGTCCATGAGGCCGCTCGATCCTCAGCTGTCCGGGTCGGCGCGCCCGCGCCGCCCCACCCGCCGGCATCCTGCGCAGAAATGGGTCGCGCCGATGTGGGGCTTCGCCGGCGTCCTTCTGGCATCGGCGGTTGAAGGGGCTTTAGTAATCCTGGCCGTGTCCGAACCTCATGGTTTCAGGGACAGCGCCGGCCCGACGGGGCCAGTCCGGCGGTTGTGGTCCTCGGTCGGTTCGAGTGGCCGGGCGCCTACAACGCAGAAAGACGGGCCGCTATTTCGAGAACGCGTCCGACGCTAGGGCTGTTGCCCGCTCTGCGGGCCGCGTAGCAAGACCACGGACCGAGGGTCGACCGTGACATTGCGCCCGGCGGTAACGGGCGTGGGCGTCGGACGTTTCAACGGTTCAAACGTGTCGAGTTCGGCGTACCACATTTGTCCCGGGCGAGTAGCGGGGATGACGAACTCGAGCGGTTGCCACCACGAGTTGACCATAAACAGGAAATCGTCGTCGACGAGGACGGTGCCGTCGAGGGCTCGGTCTGGGTCATCGCGCCCGTCAAGGTAAACGGTGAGGCTACGGGCATTGGGGTCACCCCAGTCGTCCGGTGTCATGGCCGTGCCGGAGGGCGTGTACCAGCCCAATTCGGAGGCCTCGGTACCGGCCAAGAACCGTCGCCGCCGGAAGACCGGGTGGGCCCGGCGCAGGGCCACGACCCTCTTGGTGAAAGCCTGGAGGTCGGCATCGATGTGGGACCAGTCGAACCAGGTGACGGGGTTGTCTTGGCAGTAGGCATTGTTGTTGCCCTGCTGGGTGCGCCCCAGCTCGTCCCCGCCGAGTAGGAGCGGCACGCCGAACGAGAGCAGGAGCGTGGTCATCATGGCCCGCCGCTGGCGGGCACGCAACGCAACGATGTCGGGCTCCGTCGTGGGGCCCTCGGCCCCGCAGTTCCACGAACGGTTGTCGTCGGTGCCGTCGCAATTGGCTTCACCGTTTGCATCGTTGTGCTTCGCATCGTAAGAGACGAGGTCGGCAAGAGTGAAACCATCATGCACCGTGATCAGGTTGACGGACGCGGTCGGCCGCCTCCCCCGGCTAGCGAACAGGTCGGACGAACCTGTAAAGCGAGAGGCGAAGTCGCCGATAAGGCCGCTCTTGCTGCGCCAGAAATCGCGCATAGTGTCTCGGTACTTGCCGTTCCACTCCCTCCATAGAGGAGGGAAGCGCCCGAGTTCGTAACTGTCGGCCTGACCGACGTCCCAGGGCTCCGCGAAGAGCTTCGCCTCGGCCACGACTGGGTCCTGGGAGACGATGTCAAAGAAAGCCGAGACCTGGTCGAACCGGCCTTCCTGGCGGGCTAAACAGGGGGCGAGGTCGAAACGGAAGCCGTCGACCCGCATCTCGGTAAGCCAGTAACGCAAAGAGTCCATGATGAGCCGGAGGGCAAGAGGGTCCCCGGCATTGAGGGTATTGTGGCAACCCGTGTCGTCGATGTAGTAGCGGCGGTCACCCGGGTCGAGGCGGTAGTACGCCGGGTTGTCCAGCCCGCGGAAGCAAAGTGTCGGCCCCAGCTGGTTGCTCTCTGCGGTGTGGTTGAACACAACGTCCAGGATCACCTCCAGCCCGGCGCGATGAAGGGCGTCGACCATAGCCTTGAACTCGGCCACCTGGCCACCGGGCCGACCAGCTCGGACCGCAGCGGAGTAGGCCTGGTGAGGCGCGAAATAGCCGATGGTGTTGTAACCCCAATAATTCGTGAGGCCCCGGTCCAAGAGGAACGCCTCGGGGACGCTTTCGTGGACGGGGAGCAGCTCGACCGCAGTTACCCCGAGGTCGACCAAATGGGCTATGGCCGCCCCGTGAGCGAGGCCGGCGTAAGTTCCCCGAAGCTCGGGCGGTACATCAGGGTGCGTCATGGTGAACCCCTTGACGTGTACCTCGTAGATCACCGTGTCCGCGTACCGGTGGTACGGCCGGGGAGCGTCGCTCCACTGGAAGGCGGGGTCGACCACGAGGCTACGGGGCACTGAAGCGGCCGAGTCCAGCTCGCTGGGGCGATCGGGGTCACCCACGGCATAGCCGAGCACTTCGGGACCGAACTGTACCGCGCCTGTTACCGCCCGGGCGTAGGGGTCGATAAGCAATTTGGCCGGGTTGCACCGGGCCCCTTGTGCTGGGTCGTACGGCCCGGTCGCGCGATAGCCATAGGCCTGCCCGGCCAACCCCGGGCACGAAGCCGTGCCACACTCCAGCGTCGAGATCCTGAAGTGGGGCCCTGGTTTCATGGCCTGAACTGTCGAACAGGCATAGCAGCATGCCGTCGGCAATCCCGGAAGCAACCGCGAAGTTGGTGCCGCCTGCCCCCGGTGTCGCCCCGAGGGGGGACGGCCTGCCGGGCAGAGCTTGCGTGACGCGCTCAGCTACGTTGGTCATTTCTCGGCCTTGCGGGCCATCGTCTCCCGGAGGATGTCGCCCAGGGCGGGCACCGCCCCATGGCGACGGCGGATGACATCAGCGATGACCCCCGTCCAGCCGGTCTGGTGGCAGGCACCCAGGCCAGCTCCGTTGTCGCCGTGGAAGTACTCGTTGAAGAACAGGTTGTCCTTCCATTTTGGGTCGGTCTGGAGCCGCTCGACCCCCCCGAAACAGGGCCGGCGGCCATCGGGCCCGGCCAGGAAGATCGATATCATGCGCTGGCGCAAGTCCTGGGCTATATCGCCAAGCGTTAGCTCGTTCCCCGACCGGGTCGGGTACTCGAACGTGAAAGAATCCCCGAAGAACCGCTGATATCGCTCGAGGGCCCCTATCACGAGGTAGTTGAGCGGGAACCAGAGCGGGCCGCGCCAGTTCGAGTTGCCGCCGAACATAGCCGTCGTGGACTCGGCCGGCTCATAGTCGATCGTGGCCTGGAGGCCTTCTACGTTGAGCTCGTAAGGGTGCTCCAGGTGGTAGGCCGAGATGGCGCGCAAGCCATATGGGGCCAGGAACTCGCGCTCGTCGAACAGCTTGGTCAATATCCTCTCGAAGCGTTCGACGCTCACTACACCAAGGAGCAGCCGCCTACTACCCGGCTCGCCCTGCATCAGCCCGGTGCCCTGCAGCTTGTCCAGGTCGTCCAGGCCCTGGTCCCGGAGCAGGCGTGGGAACTTCTTGGCCACCAGCAAACTTTGCTGCGCCATGCCCTCGTCGACGACCGCGGCCGCCAACATGGGGATGATACCGACCATCGAGCGCACCTTCACGGGCACGACAGACCCGTCGGGGGTGACGAGACGGTCGTAGAACAGCCCGTCGACGTCGTCCCACATCCCCTGGCTCTCCATGGCGTCGCGGATAGCGGCGAAATGCTCGACGAACTTGATAACGAGGTCTTGCGCAGGCCGGCGGCCGGTGCGGTTGAGCACCGCCGCGATGGCGGCCATGCCGAGGGCGTAGGAGGCCATCCACCCGGTGGCGTCGGACTGTTCCAAGGTGCCGCCGACGGGCAGATGGGAGCGGTCGATCGGCCCGATGTTGTCCAACCCGAGGAACCCGCCCTGGAACAGGTTGCTGCCTGTCTGGTCTTCCAGGTTGACCCACCACGTGAAGTTGACCAGCAGCTTGTCGAAGATGCGGGAGAGGAAGTCGACGTCCCGGCCGCCGTCGATCGTGAAGACCTCCAGGGCGGCCATCACCTGGACCGGCGGGTTGATGTCGCCGAAGTCCCACTCGTAGGCGGGCAGGGCCCGTTGGGGTGCTGGAACCACTCCCGGCACAGGAGGATCAGTTGGTACTTGGCGAACGCCGGGTCCACGTGGGCCAGAGCGATGCAATGGAACGCAAGGTCCCACGCCGCGAACCACGGGTACTCCCACTTGTCCGGCATCGACATGATGTCGAAAGAGTCGAAGTTCTGCCACCGAGAGTTGCGGCCGTACCGCCGCGACGGTGGCGGCGTCGGTTGGGTGGGGTCCCCCTCAAGCCAACGGGTCACGTCGTAGTAATAAAGCTGCTTGCTCCACAGCATCCCGGCGAAGGCCTGGCGCATGACCAGGGCCTCGTCAGCCGAGGCGCCAGCCGGGGTCAGCTCGGTATAGAACTCGTCGGCGTCGGCCAGGCGTTGCGCCATAACCTTGTCGAAATCGCTGCCGAGCGCTTCCGGTGCGGCGGGCTTTGCGCCCTTAGGGCGGAGGCGGAGGTGGAGGTCGACCGTGTCGCCGGGCTGGACGGTGACCTGGTACCAGAAGGCGCACTTGGTGCCCCGCAGCTCAGGGTTGACCGTGGCTGCGCCCGAGATGACGTGGTCATTGATACCGTCCTTGGGATAGGCCGGGCTCGCCGTCACGTCATAGAGCCGCTGCTCGTTGGTCTCGTTTTCACAGAACAGCAGTGTCGGCGCCGCCCCGCCCGGGGCCCTCGCCCGATGAGCTCGAGCTCGCCGAGGAACGGGTGGCGGATCCCGACCGAAGCCGGGCCGTTCGCCGCCAGCTCCGGTTTGGGAGCGTCGAAATCCCACGACCAGGTGTTGCGGAACCAGGCAGTGGGTAGCACGTGCAGCGTGTCCGCTTCGGGCCCGGCGTTGGTGACCTGGACCGACATCAGGATGTCGTGGGGGCCGGCCTTGGCGTAGTGGGCCTCGACCACCCAGTAGCGGTCCTCGTCGAAGGCGCCCGTGTCGAGCAGCTCGTACTCGGGGTCCCACTTCCCACGCCGGCTGTTCTCCTGTCGTAGGTCCTCATAAGGGAAGGCGCGCTGGGGATAGTGGTAGCGCCAACGGTTCCAGGCGTGGCTCGGCACGGCGTCCAGGTACCACCAGTATTCCTTCACGTCCTCGCCGTGGTTGGCTTCGGACCCGGTCAGGCCGTAGGGCCGCTCCTTCAGGATCGCGTCACGACCGTTCCACAAGGCCAAGCTCAGACAGAGGCGCTGTTCGACGTCAGAAAAGCCGGCGAGGCCGTCCTCGCCCCAACGGTACGCCCGAGAGCGGGCATGGTCGTGGGGGAAGTACGTCCATGCCTCGCCGTCTGCCGAGTAGTCCTCGCGTACCGTCCCCCACTGACGTTCGCTCAGGTACGGGCCCCAGTGGTACCAATCGCTCGCCTCGCGGAGCCCGTCCTCGAGTTTCCCGAAAGTCTTAGCCCGGTCTGATTCGACGCCCATCGCACGCCCTTTCTCTCGACAAACAAAACTCCTGGTGAACGCAGAGTTAACGACATTTTTCCCAAGCTCTCTAAATTTCAACGTACGGTCGGGCTGGCCCCGGTTCATCATCCGGATCGGGTGGTTCGTGGGTGACCCGAACGATCGACAGGCCCCGACCGAATTGTCGGCGTAAATCAATTTTCTGTGATACGGCGCGTCGTGAGGGCCGGCTCGGGTACATCAACTCAGCACTAATTCGGGTCGTATTATCGTGACCGTTCAGACGCATGTCCATGCCCGTCTTTATCTCTGTCGTCTCCCGCCTTCTCACCCACTCCGCCAAGACGAGCCAAGGGGGGCGCATCAGACCGCCCCGGAGCCGCCTTGACGCGGGCCGCCCCGGGGGTAGTCACGGAGTCCGTGATCGAGCACGCAGGGACTACCACCGTCAAGCAGAACGCGCTCCTCCCTCCTGAAATAGGAACTGTGGCTGCAGAAAACTTGGTGCTGTCGAGGTCCCTATGAAGTCGTCTCACCCGGTTGGCTGCGGCCCGCGCTCCCTGCGGTCCTGGACAGCCGGATCGTGAGCGAACAAGCCCAGGCGCTGGCGAGCTCGTCGGCGTGAGCGTCGGTATCGCCTTCGGGACGTTCGCAACTATGGCGCCATGCCGACCAGTGAACGGCCTCGTCTGTCCGGCCGATCTCATTCCATTGGGGTGAGGCCAGCGGGCCGACCGAGCCTTTATGATCTCCTCGTGCGATCGGTGACTAACGAGGGCTCCAGTTGACGGTCCCGTCAGTGCAGGCGCCCGCACCCATGTGAGGCAGGGACAACAATGGGCTCGCGAGAGAGGTTTTATAGCCCGACGAAAAGGTACGTGACGTGCCAGGGAGCGCTTACCCTTGGACAGAGTCCGACACACCAGGAAATAACCTGTTGCGAGCTGTCATCAAAGTTTGAGCCATCACGGCACCATGTCGCAATGTGCCCCAAGAGACGGCGGACCACGTCTGGTTTCATGGCAAACCAACCAAGCGAACGGCCCATGAAGCTCCCGTTCGCGAAGCGGGGGGCTCCCGCCATCCTGGCGCTTTGTATGGCTGAAAGTGGCCTCGGCGTCTTTGCACGGAGCACGTCCGGAAATACAAGTGGGAGCTCAAAACCTCGCTAACAACAAGGACTGTCACGTAAGCGACAAGTTGGATCGCTGCGGCTTTTCTATTAGCCGGAGCTCCGACTATTGCCGGGGGCCGCAACATTTGTCAAGCGCAGATATAAACGGGCACGGAAAAGGCCCACCGAGATGCCAGACAGCTCAAGCGCACGGAGTTGCCGATACCAGAAGAACTCGGTCGACCGTGCCTGGGGGCTCCGTGTGTCGCGATTTCTGTCTTCGCGTTGTGGTGCCTGACAAGACCATCGAGTGGATTTATCGGTGACGCCAAGACCAGTTCGAGGTAACAGAGCGGGCCCGAGCGCCCGGACCAAAGAGGAGTTGTCCTGATGCTGCATGAAAAAAACGGAGTCCGCCAGAACATGGACGACGACGTCTTTGCGTCGAACGACCTGTCGGTCGCCATGCCCAAGTACCGCTGCCACGACCAGGAGCACGACCCCGAGCACGTCTTCCGGGTCGTCATGGACGAACTCATGCTCGACGGTAACTCACGCCAAAACGTGGCCACCTTTTGCCAGACATGGGCCGAACCACAAGTCCGCAAGATCATGGCTCTCACGCTCGACAAGAACATGATCGACAAGGACGAGTACCCCCAGACAGCGGAGCTCGAGGCGCGCTGTGTCCACATGCTTGCCGACCTGTGGAACTCGCCCGAGGCAGCCAATACGCTCGGCACCTCGACCACGGGCTCGAGCGAGGCGGCCATGCTCGGCGGTTTGGCGCTTTTGTGGAAGTGGCGGGAGCGGCGCCGGGCGGCGGGGAAGCCCACTGATAAGCCGAACCTGGTGACCGGCCCCGTCCAGATCTGTTGGCACAAGTTCGCCCGTTACTGGGATGTTGAGCTGCGGGAAATCCCGATGGAGGGCGACCGCCTCATAATGACTCCAGCGGAAGCAGTAAAGCGCGTCGATGAGAACACTATCGGCGTTGTCCCGACCCTTGGGGTGACCTTCACTTGTCAGTACGAACCAGTCGAAGCCGTAAGCAATGCCTTGGACAAGCACCAGCAAGAGACCGGCCTCGATGTCCCCATCCACGTGGACGGGGCTAGCGGCGGGTTCTTAGCGCCGTTCGTCGAGCCAGAACTGGTTTGGGACTTCCGGCTCCCGCGAGTAAAGTCGATAAACACGTCCGGTCACAAGTTCGGGCTGGCACCCCTCGGCGTGGGCTGGATTGTCTGGCGCGACGCGGAGGAACTGCCCGAAGACCTCATCTTCAACGTCAATTACCTCGGGGGCAACATGCCAACCTTTGCCCTCAATTTCTCCCGTCCAGGCGGCCAGATCGTGGCCCAGTACTATAACTTCCTGCGCCTGGGACGCGAAGGTTACCGCAAGATCCACCAGGCTGGTTACGACAACGCCCGTTACTTGGCCGAAGAGATCGACAAATTGGGCCCGTTCGAGATCATCTACGGGGGCCAAGGAGGCATCCCAGCGCTCGCCTGGAAGCTCCGCGAAGACGTGAACCATGGGTTTACCCTCTTCGACCTGGCCGACCGGCTGAGGACAACGGGGTGGCAGGTGCCGGCTTATACGCTGCCGAAGAACCGCCGGGACTTGGCCATCCAGCGCATCCTGGTACGCCACGACTTCAGCCGGGACCTCGGTTCTTTGCTTCTTGCCGACTACGAGCGGGCCCTGCACCACCTTGACAAGCACCCGGTGGCCAAGTCGTTGACGGAGGAAGAAGCGAGCGGGTTCAATCACAACTAGGCGCACATTTCGAGGAGTTGGCCTTCATGGGAGGACGCTAAATTACCCCTGACCAATCCGCTTCGTAGTTGTGTTCAGCCTCTTCGCGTCGCTGTTTGGCATCGGGAAGTACGAACATGCCCGGTGGCAACCAGCGCCCTTCCCCGCGGTGTGAGCGCTCGGATTGGCTTAGGCGTCTGGTCGCCTGCGCGTCAGGCGGCCATGCCTCGGAGCCAAACGCACAAACTCGGCGGAGGTGGAAGGGGCAGGGCAGCTGGGCCCGGCCCAGGTGGAACTCGAGCGGGACTGGCGGTGAATCGTTGTGAGCGTGCCATCCGTTTCACGTCGGACGATTGCAGCGTCAGCTAGATCTATAGACCCAGAGCGGGCTGCGGACTCGACCGCAGTCCAGTCCTTTTCTGCGTCCGCCTGGTCGTCGCAAGTAGCGATGGTCGTGCTTAGGTTCTTCATGGGCCCTCCAAGCTGAGGACGCTCGACGTCGGTCGACGCGATCACTCTTCCGCCACACTGCGTCTCCCGGGCCCCGCCGAGCTTCACAGCTAGCCCGAGCGGTTTCGTCGGTTCCGACATCGCTGGGCCCGAGCGAGCCGATCCCGAGGACGACCAACACCCAAACAGAGCGCGCGAGCTCACATCTCGTGCCACGCGCGGGCTCTCGCTCGGCCAACAGGAGACGTCTTCGGGTTTGTACCAGTTCTGTACGACCGGTCGGTGCGCCGGCCAGCCGAGATGGGAAGGGGCATGACATCTAGCCAACCAGGTCACTGTCCTCGGGACGCTTGGCTCGGGCTTCGGCTCATGGCGAAGGACTTTCGACTGCTGGTGGCTCAACTGGGACATCCCTCTCGTTCATACGGGGCCACCGGGCGTGCCCGATCGGCGCTCTGGCACGCTGGCCAGCCGTGCCGTGTTGCGGTGCCATAGCGCGGCATTGAGCGCGATCGACGCCGTCAGCAAGCGACCAAGCAGGTAGGCCCACGCCAACATGGCGAGAGCTACACCCAACGAGCCGTACGCGGTCGACTTGCGTTCGATCTCCCAGGACAACCAATAGACCGTCGCCAACTGGAGCCCGCACGCGCCGACCGCCACGACGATCGCGCCGGGCACGACTGACGACCACTGAGCGTCCATGGGCCGTGGCAACGTCATGCTTAACCCCATCCAAATGGCAAAGGGGACGACGAGCGCGGCCAGCAAGTACAAGACGAACCCGAGGACCGAACCGGCCTGGTAGCGGTGGAGGACACCGACGACAAGGCTGAAGGCCGTGAAGCCTCCGAACACCGCTCCGATACGCCGGAAAGAGACATGTGGAGCGACGACGGGCAGCCGCCACATGAGCTCATGCACGATGAATAGGACCTTCAGCAACGACCTTGTCGTCCAGAGCGTTATGGCGAGCGCACTGACGAGGGTCACGATGCGCGTCAACAGCGACGCCGTGGTGGCATCGGAAAGGGTATTCGCGATGAGCCCAGTTACGCCTGCGCTGTGGGCGATCTCAGGCGGCGTCGCCGACGAGAAACCGGCGAATATGAAGCCAGCAAGCTCTACGAGGACAAGGGTGTAGGGCACGAGGAACACAAAGCAGCGAAACGCGAGCGCGGCAGCAAGGACCGCTCCCCCCGTCTCAGTCTCGTTCTCGAAGGCACTAACCGCGCCGTCGACGACCCGCGAGGTCGCGCGCGCTTCCTGCAGCCGGCGGGAGCCTGAGTCAACCTGGCCGGTTGCCCATTGCCGCATACGCCGGGCACGACCGGTGGAGTTTCTCACCGCGTCAGTCGGCCCTGACCCGGTACCGGTGGCTCGGCGTGGGGCCCGAAGGACCGGTCGACGTCAATGCTCCCGCCGCGAGTCCGTGGCGGTCATATCGACCGGTGCCGCAATTGACTGCCATGTTCGCTATCGGCACGCCCTGGCAAGGGGCGATCGCGGTGAGCCGAAAGCCCATCGGGGCGGTCATGCGAAACCTGAGAACTGGCTATTTCCAACCCTAGCCGAGCCAATGGTGGGCTGGGACAGCTCCCCTCCTTGTACCCCGACCTAGCTCCCCAACTCCGCGTCGACGGCCGATAGCTCATCTTTAACCGATTGGAGCCCATGGTGCGCTTGCCGCCGTTGCGGGGAAAGGGGCCAACACCGTGGGGCCAGGCGCCTTTGGGTACCGGGGGAGCCGGTCCTCGAAAACACATGTAGGTAATCGATTTTTGCGTGGGCCGCCACAGCTCGGTGCTCGTTGTTCCCGAAGGTCGTTTGGAGAGTCGCGTCTGCTATCGTCCAAGCTGCTGAGAAGCTGCAGTAGGCCGACCGCTTCCCATGCCCGATTGCGGGGCGCCCTGCGATATGCCGTCACGATGTGCCGGCGCCCCGCTCCGGAACTAGGGCGCCTCGGAGCCCGCCAGGTTGAAAAGGACCGCCGCCGCTTTGTAGTGGTGGCCGGTCATGTCGTCGTGACAGACCGAAGGGAGGGTTCTGTCGACGGTCGCTGTTGGCGGGCGACCACGACGGCGAGCAGAGCCATGACGACAACGGCCGCAGCAGCGATCCGGAAGACGGCGGAAAGCGAGGTAACGCGTTGGAGGGCGCCGGCGCCAAAGGCGGCCAGGCCGTAGCCGACTTGGTAGGCGGCGATGAGCCACCCGGCGGTGAGCTCGACAATGCTCGGGAAGGTCGCTTCGCCGTAGCCGATCGTCATTGGGAAGAAGCCCGAGCAAGCCAGGCCGCCAAATGCGAACACCGCGATCCCGGCCCCTGCGCTGTGGGCCAGAGGCGCCAGTAAGAGCGCTCCGGCTATGGCCCACGGCAGGACGACATAGATGCGAGTGGAGCGCACCCGGCTCGAGACCACGGCAATGGCAAGGCGGCCAAGGGTCACCGCAGCCCAGAAGACAGCCAACGCGTTTTGGGCTGACGTGGCTGCAACTCCTTTGTCGACCAACAGTGTGGTCCCCCAGTTGCCGAACATGGTCTCGCCAATGCCATAGATCACGAGCGCGCCCGCAAAGACCCAGAACATGCTCGGGATGTGCGACTTGCCTGCTCGGCTCTCTGCCGGTCGACCACCAGCCGGCGCCGGGAGTTCCATCGGTTGTCCCAGCGTCAGGACCATCAAGACGACGAGCCCCGCGGCGGCTAGCAACGGCACGTACCACCACTCACCGACCTTGGTGAAGAGCGCAATGAGGAATGGGGACAAGGCGGTGCCCAGGCCCAGCAGTACATTGAGCGCAGTCAGGGCCACATCCCGACGCTCCGGCATGAAGGCGCCGGCGTAGGTACTGATCGATCCCAGGGTGAGCCCGAAGCCCAGGCCCAGCGCCCCCGTCGCCACTAAGAGCAGGGGGTAGGCGATGGCCTCGGTTTTAGCGGGGACGCTGCCCGCCAGGAGGCCCATGGCCACCGTGTCGGAGAGCATGCCCACCAGGAGCACCGACTTCAAGCGGAACCGCCGAGCCAGGCTCGGGAGCGCCAATGACCCGGCGATGGCCATCACGACCTGGGGAAGGAACATCAGGCCGTACTGGGTCCTCGATAAGTCATAGCCCGTCTTGGAAGTGAGGATCGTTGCGGCTGCTGGGAAGGCCACCAGGCTCAGGCCTTGGAAGAGCCCAATCACGTAGACGGTCAGGACCTCGGCGCGGCCAGGTCGTACCGAGACCGGGGACGAGGTCATGGGTTACCTGCTTGAACCTCTACCGTTTGCTCAGGCCGATTACGGCTCATTGTGGGCCAAACGGGACGGGCGTAGGCAGTGAGGTCGACCTCACTGGCTCCAACCCCGGCGACGGTCGGTCCCACGGTTCAACCGAGTCGTTCGGCCGGGTGCTCGTCGACCCCGACGGCGTTGGCCATGGCCGTGAGCGCAGGGTTCACCGCGCCGATGCTGGGGAAAAAGCTGGTGTCGACGACGTAGAGGTTGTCGAGCTCATGGGCCTTGCCGTTGACGTCCAGGACCGACGAAGCCGGGTCCGTACCGAAGCGGCCGGTGCCGGCCTGGTGGGCGACGCCGGCGATGGGGATGTTCATGGTCATGAGGGTGCGAGCGTGTGGGCGAGGGCCCCCCGCCGGCGGCCGGTCCCGATGATGACGTCATAATCCTCTGGCACGGAGGCTCCCTGTTATCGTGCAAGTAAATTAAGGCTTCGGTACAACGCGGGGCTGCTGTGCACCAGGCCGCCGTCGGCGAAGTGGCGCTCACTTCTCCCGCAGACGATCTCTACGATGCTTTCTCGGCCTCGATCAACCGAGAGACGGCCTCGATCAGGGCCAGATGGGTGAAGGCCTGGGGGAAGTTCCCGAGGTGCTCACCGCTGTTGGTGTCGATCTCCTCGGCGTAAAGGAGCAGGGGGCTGGCGTACGTCAGCAGTTTCTGGCACAGGTTCCGGGCGCGGGCGGTCTCCCCGATCATGGCCAGGGCGGTAACCAGCCAGAAGGAGCAGATCGTGAAGGTGCCCTCTTCGCCTTCGAAGCCGGTGTCGGTGCTGTCGACCCGATAGCGCAGGACGAGGTCGTCTTGGGTCAGCTCGTCGGCGATGGCCAGGACCGTGGCCTTGACCCGGGCGTCGTCTGGGGGCAGGAACCCCAGGATGGGGATGAGCAGGAGGGAGGCGTCGAGCTCGTCGTTGGCGTAGTGCTGGCGGAACCGGCCCCGGTCGTCGACCCCCTTGTCGAGGATGTCGGCCTTCATCTCGTCGGCGGCCTTTTGCCAGCGCTCGGCCCGCTCGGTGTCGCCCCGTTCTCGGGCCAGGTCGATGCCTCGATCGGCGGCCACCCAGCACAGCACCTTCGAGGCGGTGAACTGCTGGGGGTCGCCTCTGATCTCCCAGATGCCCTGGTCGGGATCGTTGCGGTGCTCGATGGCGTCATCGACGAACCCGGCCAGGCCTTCCCACACCTGTCGGACGATCTGCTGGGCCTGGCCCTGGTGCAGGTGGGTGTCGACCGCATCGAGGAGCATGCCCCACACGTCGTTCTGGTGCTGGTCCCAGGCGCCGTTGCCGACCCGCACGGGACGCGACCCCCGGTAGCCGGAGAGATGGTCGAGGGTCCGCTCGGTCAGGTCCCGCTCACCGCCGATGCCGTACATGATCTGGAGCTGGAAGGGTTTGTTCAGGTCGCCTCCGCTCACCGCCTCGAGCACGAAGCCGAAGTACTCGAGCGCCTCCCAGTTGAAACCCAGGCGGTACAGCGAGCGCAGCATGAACGCGGAGTCCCTGATCCAGGTGTAGCGGTAGTCCCAGTTGCGTGCCCCTCCCGGGGTCTCAGGGAGAGAGGTGGTCGACGCCGCCATGATCGCGCCCGTGGGGGCATAGCTGAGGCCCTTCAAGGTGAGCGCGCTGCGCTCGATGTAGTGACGCCAGGGATGATCGGGGAAGGTGCCGGCGCTCAACCAGTTGCGCCAGTACTCGACGGTGGTCGCCAGGTCACCGAACGCGTCTTCAGTAGTGGCGGGCGCGGAACCTCTCCACGACAGGGCGACGAAACCCGACTGGCCTTCCTCGAGGGTGGTCCGCCCGTAACAGCGCTCTCCCAGCAAGCCGAGCCCGATGCTGCTCGTCACGGTCAGCTGCGGCCCATCATCATGCGCACGGATCGTCATCGACCGGTAGCCGTCGCCCTTGTAGGCCCATTGACCGGTAGTCGACCCGTAGTTGAACAGGGGCAGGCAGTTGGCAATGACCTCGACCCTTCCGGCGATGCAGGTGGCGACCCGGACCAGTGTCCCGGTCGCAGCTGCGTCAGTGGGGGCTCGCCGGTAGTTCGGGCGGCGCCCGTCGTCCGTCACAGGACGGACCACGAGGAAGTCCTGCACCACCAGCCATCCCGTCGGGGTATGCCAGGTCGTCTCGAGCACCATCGTCCCAGGCAGGTACCGGCGCTGGTTGGGGACCAAGATGTTGGCCGGGCCGAACCGGAACGTACCGGCCGAGCGGTCAAGCAAGGCGCCAAAGACGCTCGGCGAGTCGGGGCGAGGTAGGCACAGCCACTCCACTGAGCCGTCCAGCGCCACGAGGCAGCTGTCCTCGCAGTCGGACAGGAACCCATAGTCGGCAATAGGGGGAAAGTCGCTCACGGCGCTTTGCTCCTTCAGTGCTGGTGTCGACGGGTAAGCCCCACACACCCTCAGCGACCTGCCCGGTGCGACAAAATGCTTTGCGTAAGACTCACAACTGCTTTATGCAAGACTAAGGTCAGCTCGCGACTCCCGGTATCCCCCGTATCGGATGATGTCCAGTCAGCAAATGGCGGTAAAGGTTCCCCCTGGAACCGGATGGTCTGGGGACGAGGCATGGGTTATCGCTCAACCCGCTTGGTGACGGCCTCTATAACTTCGCGGGACGGGAAGGCAGGGCCGCGCTCAACGAGCGTCAGCACCACAACGCGGTACGGCCTAGTGCGGTGTGGCCCATCCCGCGCCTGCGGCCGCCGTCAGCGTCAGGGGGCGGAGACGGAACTTCTTTGGGGGCATGGTCAACTTTCCTTTTCCGTCGTCAGTCCTGGCTGACGCGGACGGCGCCTGATCGTCATGAGCCCGAGCCGGCGTTCAGCGCTAGTTCGGCGGAACGGGATCCTGTGGCGTTGGCGGCCCGCTGATGGAAGCTGCCCGGATGTCAGCGACATCCTCAGGCGACGCCTCCCGGAGGGTGGGCCAGCCCATCCCACTGGTGCCGCAGAGGAACTGCCGCTCCTCGTCCTCCTTCAGGGATATCTGCAGCTCGTCGGACCTGCGCAGCCCGACAAACCGCATATACAGGTGGTGTTCCCCTGGTCCCACCTCGAAGACCTTCTCCTGGCTGTTGCCGATCTTGCCCATGGAGTGGTCGTCCAGGACCACCGTGTAGCTCGAATGAGGCCTAAAGAGGCGAAAAAGCAGGCCGGTAGGGAGCACAGTCGCGGGCGATACCGACCAGTGCTTCTGCGGCCGAAAAATCCTGATTGCTGACATTGTCGTCCTTTCTCGGCACGATGAAATAAGGCACTCGGGTAGCGTCTCTCGCCACGTAGAACTCCTGGCGAGTGGTGGCGGCAGCTGACGGTGGGACTCGGCGATCGACAGAATGTCGGCGTCGCCTCCGACGAGCGCCGGCGTGAGGGCTGAAGCCGCGACGGGTGGCCCGAGACCGTCAGCGACCGGGCTTTGTGCTTGCCCGGCTATCACCAGCTCGCCTGGGCAGGGCCGAATTCTCGGCTCGGGATCGACGGATCGACCGGTGGGGCGGACCTCCATACTTGACAGGCTAACAGGCGTGCTGACCACTCGTATGAATATCTGGCCGAGCGGCCAGATGGCGTAGATTCGGTCTGTGGTGACCGACCCCGAGGCTGAGCGGCGGACGTTTATCGAGAACGCGCGTCGCCAACAGATCGTCGATGCCGCGATCGATACCATTGCCGAGGTCGGCTTCGCCCAGGCATCGCTGGCGCGCATCGCCGCCCGTATCGGCATCAGCAAGGGCGTCATCAGCTACCACTTCGCCGGCAAGGACGACCTCATCAGGCAAATTGTGATCGAAGTCGTCGAAGCTGGTAGGGCCTACATCCTGCCGCGCGTGTTTGCCGAACCAACTGGACCGGCCAGGCTTCGCGCCTACATCGAGTCGAACCTCGCGTTTATGCGTGAGCACCGCAACTACATGGTCGCCGTCGTCGAGATCCTCCGAAACGGCGGCTTCATGACCGACGCCGGGCGCCGCGTCGACGGCCGGGACGTCGACGTGGCGGCTCACCTACTCGAAGAGCAGCTCGCACACCTCCAGGCCGAAGGGGAACTGCGGAGTGACTTCGACCCAGGGGTCATGGCGGCGGCCATCCGCGCCACCATCGATGTGGTGCCACACCGGCTCGTCCGTGACCCGGATTTCGACATCGAGAACTACGCCAGAGAGATCGCCGCCATCTTCGACCTGGCAACCCGTGCCACGGACACGCCAGGACCGGGGAGCCACTGAACGGGCAAACCGGACCAACCAACGCCGTCGGATTAACGAACTCGATGGCAGCCGACAGCGATGTCGATCCAGATCGACACATCGGGCTCGAAGCTACTCACGTAACGCGTTGTGCTCGCTCACTCGGCCATCGTACGTGGGAAAAATCTGCCTGTCCCTGTCAGTCCCAGGATCGACAAAGCCCTGGTTAATCCTGCCGCTAGGGCGGACGACGACGACATTAAGTGAACGAACCTGAGAGGGTATGGGACATTTCAGACGCAACCAGGTTAGGGACCAGGAGGGCCTCCAACGGCAAGCACACCAACAGAGGACGGGAAGCCAGCCGTGGGGTTCATCGGTCTCGGGGATGAGGGGCTGCCGATGGCGAGCGCTATCGTCGAGGCCGGCTACCCCCTTCACGTCTGGCTGACGACGACCACTCGATTTCGACTGCGGAACGAATGGAGGAACACTCATGAGCAGGCTCGCCCTCGTCACCGGGGCATCATCAGGGATCGGCCAGGCGTTCGCCAAGCGCCTGGCTGCTGACGGTCACGACCTCGTAGCCGTGGGGCGACGTCTGGACCGGCTCGAAGAGCTAGCTGCGTCGGTCACCAACGTCAACGTCCGCCCCGTCGCAGCCGACCTATCGACCGATGAGGGCATCGAGACCGTCGCCGAAGTGTGCAGCTCCGAGCCGTTGACCATGCTCGTCAACAACGCGGGCGTGGCCCACTACATGTCTATCGCGGAGCTGCCCGCCGACAAGGCTTCCGAGCTTCTCCACGTGAAGGTTGTTGCCCCTACGATGCTTATTCGTGCTGCCGTTCCCGGAATGATCGCACGCGGCGGCGGCACGATCATCAACGTCGCAGGGATGATCGCCTTCAGCGGCCCCGCTCCACAAGCCCAGCTGCCGCGACGCGCTGTCTACGCCGGGACGCTGGCCCATCTCCTCACCATGACTCAGGTCCTCCACGAGGAGCTGCGATCTGACGGGTTGAAGCTCCAGGTGATCTGCCCCGGTGTTGTGGCTACTGAGTTCCACCAGCGCCAAGGCCTGGATCTCAGCGCCGTTCCACGAATGTCCGCCGAGGACGTCGTCACCGCCAGCCTGCGCGGACTGGAGCTGGGTGAGGTGGTCTGCGCCCCTGGCGTCGAAGACGCCTCTCTGCTGGATGCAGTTTTTCAGGCTGACCTAACCGCATTCGCCGCGCAGAGCTCCGAATTAGCCACACGCTATCGGCCCATTTGACGTCGGCTCATTGCAAAGGAGTAATTGTGAGAATCATCGGCGTTTCTGGTTTTGGCCCAGTCATTCAAGACGGCGAGCCCGGCGAAAAGTTGTACCTCGAGGAGCTGGGGATCCACTTTGAAGAGGTCTACGGCGATTATCGTTTCACCGAGCACCTTGCTGGGGCACGACATTTCTCACTGATGCCCCTGTCGAGGCTCGCGGAGTCTCTTTTCGGCGATCCGACTTGGCCGAACGAGGTCACTGTTCCCCAGGCCTGGATGGAGTTCGAGGTCGACGACATCGACGGGGCCACAAAAGAGCTCGAGGAGCGAGGCTATGACCTCTTGGTCCGCGCCCGTGAGGAGCCGTGGGGACAGGTCCTCACTCGGCTCCTTGCCCCCGGAGGGCTGATGGTGGGCGTCGTCCGCAATCCGTAATCGCGCTATTACTAACTCTTGCCAGCCGGTGAACCCGCCTTCGGAGCCGACGGTGCAAGAACGGGTGCATCGGTCAGCGCTGTGAGCCACTGCTGCAACAGCGCCTTCTCTGGTTGAGTGAGCGGCGTCTCCTCGGTCGCGACCGCCTTCGGGCTCTGAAGAGCGTCACCGGTGGGCGTAAGGTGAATGGGGTGGGCGTGGTCAAGCGCGGCCGCGGCAGGCCCTTCACGTTGTTTGCTCCGGGCGGCCAGGGCGAGGACATCGAGACCCGGATGCGGTACGCGGACCACGTCGCAGGGACCAAGATCGGTTTCGCCTACGAGCGCTCCGAGCACTTTGCGCCCTTGGCGCACATCCCCCGTCAGGCCGAACGGGATGCGGCCGAAGCCCGGGCGGTGGCCAGTGACTACCAGGCCACTCAAGCCATCGGCTTCTCCAGAGGCGCCCGGGCGGTCGTCGGCGCCCTAGCCGAGGGCCCCGCTTTGTTCACGCGGGTCGCACTTGTGGTCCCGCCTGGTGGCACGGCCGCGGGCCGGTACTCCGATTGGCTCAGCTCACTGACAAGCGCGGGGCGCCGCGAAATGACGGCCGAGATCCTGGTCGTCGGCCACCGCGGCGACCAAGGGCACCCGGCCCGAGTGGCACAAGCGTGGGCAGAACAGCTGGGCGCCGACTTGGAGATCCTCCCGTCTCGAGCCGTCTACACCGGCCCCGAGCGGGTGATGAGCCTTCTCGCCGAGTTCTTTTGCTGACCAAAACCGGGATCAGGGCCGGACGACCATGACGACGGGTTGTGTCCGCTTTCCATCCGCTCGCCCCGGGAGGGCAGGTAACTAGTTTGTCCGTTGAGAGCCGTCCGGTTACGGGTCGGGGCTTCTGGTCGGGTCGAGCGGCAAGGCGATCTTGCAGCACGTGCCGTCGGGCCCAGTCGAGTACGTGACGGTCCCGCGGTGAGCTCTCACGAGCCCGATGGTGGTGGCAATGCCCACGCCGATGACGAGGGGGAGCTCTCGGTTCGCCGCGGCGTCTGCGATGGCTGCTGACACATTCCGGGGCAGGGCTCGGCCGTCATTGACGACAGAGATGACCAGCTGCTCGTCCTCGACGGCCGCGGCCAGGGCCACGCGGGTGGCGGGCGGGTTGTGGCGCAAGGCGTTGTCGATGACATTGGCCACGGCGCGGCCCAGAAGCACGTGGTCGGCCCAAATAAGGCTGCTTGGTCCTGACGGGTCCGGGAACGACAGACTGAGGGTCACCCTGTCGGACGGGGAGAGTGCCTGGTCGACCCCGGCGATAACGGCGTGAAGGAGCGCTGCAGGGTCACACCAGTCGAAGTCTGGCCTCAATGTCCCGGCCTCGATCGAGGCCAAGTGCAAGATGTTATCGACCGCTCGGGCCAGCCGGGAGGACTCGGCGACGATGCCTTTCAAGAGCCTGTCCTGGGTGTCATGGTCCCAGGTGACATCGTCTTGGAGGAGGCTCGACGCGTTCCCGAGGACAGTGGTCAGCGGGGTCCGCAAATTGTGGCTGAGCAGGTCCTGGTTGAACAGCCCCGGTGGTGAGATGTGGGTAGCGCCCTGCACGGAGGCATTGGCACCTTCATTGCCTAAGTACCCGGCGAGTAGGTCGCCCAGCTGGCGCAGCCGTGCCGCTGGATTCCCGAGGTGGCTGGAGTATTTGTCCGCCGCTCGGCGGTGGAAGATGGCGTTGACACTGAACGCCCACGAGACCGTTTCGGCTAACAGCCGGTGGTGGTAGAGAAGTAAGCCGCGGCCTTCTTCGACGATCCACGTCTGGGGCAGGCGATCGACGCGTTCCAGAAGGTCGGCGAGCGTGGCCTTCAGCTGCCCACCCTTCCGAGCCAGCGCGACGCCCTTTGGCTCCTGGGTTAGACAAGCTTGCATGACAGATTCGATCTCGGGTTGAAGGGCGATCGCGGCCTCAACGACCACAAGCAGCTCCGCCAGGACGCTACGACTGTCCACATCCGAGGGGCCGGTCCTGGAGTCCTGAACAGTCATTGGCTCACCCCATCAGGCCTACACGCTCGAGGCCTTCATCACTGACAATACCAGCGCCGTCACGCGGCGCGCCCGGATTTGCAGGACATGGAAGGATGCCTAAGTGGCCCATTGCGCCGCCGTCTAAGCGGTGTGTCGCAGGTTCGAACCCAGCGGCCGATTGTGCGTGCGTGCTAGATGGGACCATCCGGCGCCGTTGTCGCCGTGCTCTCGGCCTTGGCCCGTGCGGGCAGTTCGGCGCCGCTCTGGATGGCGGGTGGCAGCAGCACCGGCCAGCACAGCAGTTTAAGCCGGACATCAGCCAAACGTCCTAGTAGGGCCGGGAGGCCGTCGAAATATGCAACTAACGAGGCCGGAACAGCCGAGCTTCGTGCAGTTTTAGACACGAGGGGCAGTTTTACCCGGAAAACAGCTAAAACTCCTGGCCGGCGCGGGGCGGCCGTCGAAATATGCAACTAACGAGGCCGGAACAGCCGAGCTTCGTGCAGTTTTAGACACGAGGGGCAGTTTTACCCGGAAAACAGCTAAAACTCCTGGCCGGCGCGGGGCGGCCGTCGAAATATGCAACTAACGAGGCCTGAACAGCCGAGCTTCGTGTAGTTTTATACGGTCGTAGCCTGCCGCCGGGCCCTTGGACCACGTTGTCCAGGCCGGTCGCAGCGCCCGACACGGCGGCTGTTGGTGGGATATCACCGCCAGGCCGGCTAGCGACCTAACTGCTGAGCCTGGCGAGCCACTGGGGGATGCAAGCGGTGCGGTGCGCGGCGCAACGCCTTGACGGGGCGCAAACGCGCCCCGCCGCCTTGCTCGGGCACGCCAAATGACGTAAGGCCCGAGCCAGAGAATTATTGCTTTTCCTCCACCGTGAAGCCTAAGTTTCTGAGGACCGTGACCGCGCCCGCCTTCCCCCCCTCGAAATCGCCGGGATTGAGGCGTTGGCCGGTGGCCAGCTCGTAGGCCGTGCCCAAGATGGCCTTGTGGGGGTAACGTCGCTCCTCCCAAACAAGCTCATAACTCCGGCTGGGGCCGAAACCGTGCTCAGAAAAGAACTGCTCGGGACCGATCCGGTCGTACTGTTTTATGGCCCTCAAGACGTCATCGCGTTTGACATCTTCCCGCAATCTGGCCAGTGCGCCTGCCATTAGTTACGTCCAGCCATTACGCCGCCGTCGACGTCCCATAAGACCTCCTTCACCCAGCTGCTCTGTGGGGAGAGCAGAAAAGTGATGGTGGTCGCGAGGTCGCTTGGGGTGACAACCGTGCGGTACTGCTGCTGGGCCGGCCCCGACCGATGGTGTCGTGCGTTCCGAGTCAACTTAGAGATCCTTTCCGCTCAGGTACAGCCGATAGTCGTCATTTCATGAGCCTCGCGCATCGTTAGCTCTTGTATTTTGTGCGAGCCCAGAGCCTGAGCCCCGATCGGGAGCAGCGGTGCCCGTCACGTCCGGTGAGCGCAACGCTCGCGCTATTTTCGCTCTTTCGCCCACTGGACGGCGGCGGCAACGGTAGGGAACACATTTTCCTCCCCGACCTTCTCCAACAGTCCCGTCGCCCTGGCCATGTCCTCGGCTGGCTTGTGCAAGTGCGCCAGGGTGAATGTCACCCCCGCGGTGCTCAGGCTGCCGGCCAGTTTTTCCAGTTGCTCAGCGCTGGTGATGTCGATCTCGTCGTTGGCGTCGAGGTCGAAGACCACGGTTCTCACGTCGCCGGCCGCAGAGACGTCGTTCTCGACCGCGTCTCGGACGGCTTCGGCATTGGCATAGAACAGCGGGGCGTCAGGCCGGACGACGAGGACGCCTGGGACTTGCCTGGCGTCCTCGTGTCGTTCGACGTCCTCGAAGGCTCCGGGCGTGGCCGGGTTGGCGCCTAGTACCGAGACGTGGGGCCGGCTGGCCCGGTAAATGAGCAGGGCCAATGAGAAGACGATGCCGATGATAAGGGCCGGGAGGACGTCGAGGGTAATAACAGCCACCAGCGTGGCCATGGCCAGCCAGAACTCCCGTCGCCTGAGCTGATAAAAGCGGCGCATTTCGGCCACTTTCATGAGATGGTAGACCGCGTGGATGATGAGCGCGGCGAGCACCGCCTCGGGTAGGTCGGTAAATATCGGGGTCAAGGCTATGACCGTCACCAGGCTCAACACGGCGGCAACAAGCGGCGAGAGCTCCGATTTCGCACCGGCTCCGTCGTTTACGGCGCTCTGCGACAAACTGCCGCCCGCAGCCAACCCGCCCAGTACGGCCGAGCCGATGTTGGCCAGGCCCAGGGCGATCATCTCCTGGTCGGGCACGAGCCGGTACCCATGCTTGTCTGCGAAGTTCTGGCCGGCGCCTAGCGCTTCGCTGAAAATAACCAACATCATGCCGATGGAGCTCGGGATAAGCACCCACAGCTCGCTCAAAGTGAGGTGCGGCCAGGCTACTGAGGGCAGCCCAGTGGGGATCTTCCCGACCGTGTCGACCCCGTGGTGGGAGAGGTTGAGCCCGGCACTTATGGAGATGCCCAGCACGAGCACCACCAACCCTCCCGGGACGCGAGGGGCGAAGCGTTCGACGCCGAACAAGAGCAGTAATGCAACCAGGCCCGCGGCCAGCGTCGTCAGGCTCGTATCGCCCAGGTGGGCAATCAAATGAGCCAGCTGGCGGATGCTGTCGCCGCTTCCCTTTTCCAGTCCGAAGAGCTTCGGGAGCTGGCTGATGGTGACGAAGATGGCGAGGCCGAAAACAAAGCCCTCCATTACCGGCCGGGACAGGAAAGAGGTAATGAACCCGAGCCGGCAGATCCCGGCCAGGACGAACAGGAGCCCGGTGATCAGGATCATGCCGGCAGCGAGGGTGGCGTACCCGTGCACGCTCTCGGGGTTCAACGCCGCCGTGGTGACGGCCGAGTAGATCAGTACCGCCGACGCCGACGTGGCGGCCACGACTAGCTGACGCGAAGTACCGAAAATGGCGTACGCGGCGAGCGAAGCGAGGAGCGTGTACAGGCCGGCCTGGGGCGGGAGCCCAGCCAGGCTGGCGTAGGCGATCATCTCGGGGATGAGCAGGCCCCAGATCGTAAAACCAGCGATGGCGTCCTTCGTCAGCCAAGATCGTTGGTACCGGGGCAACCACCCGACGATGGGGACGAACCGGGTAAGCCACCCCGGGGCCGCCGGCCGACCCGCTACAGGATGGCCGTTGCTACTAACTGGCCACCCCGACTAGCCCGGGCCTTTGTCCGCCCAGGTTCTCGACCCCGATGTCGTTCCCAAAGATAACCAGGTTGTTGGGCTTCTTGGGCTCCGCCATCTCGCAACCTCCAGTTACTGCCACTTGCTGGCAGGGACAAGTTCAGCACCAACAGCAACTGCTTACCGCGGCGTTTGCGATGCTAAGGGAGGCTCAGAGTTTGGTCAAGGAAGCGCGGGCGCGGCCGCGACAGGCAGAACCTCGGCGGTGCCGTAACTTGGGCGCCGTGCCCGTCGCGACTGTAGTGCACAGACCAGATCTGGGACGCTATGAGATCCTCTACGGCGACCAGGTCGTCGGTTTCATTGCATATGAGGTGCATGGCAGCAGCACGGCCTTCATGCACACTGAGATCGTCCCTGAGTACGCCGGTCGAGGCTTGGGCCGACAGTTAGTCCGCGGCGCGCTGGACGATGTGGCCTCCCACCACGGCAATGTGCTCCCGTATTGCTCCTTCGTGCGGTCCCTCATCGCCCGGGACCAGGCCTATTTGCACCTTGTGCCGCACGGGTCGCGCCGTACTTTCGGGCTACCAAGCGACGACGGCTCGCAAAGGCGGTTGAGCTGAGCCCGGTGGCTGCGTAGGTGCTCGGCTAGTAAGGGCTTGGTTGGTTGAAGATGACTGTGAGACTGGTGATTTGGTCGTCGCGTACGCCGAAGTAGCTCGTCAACACCAGATCTTCGGGCAGGTTGGTCTTGTCGTAGGTACCGTCGAAGCGGGCGCGGACGATGATATCTCCGTAGTGGTCCAGGACCTCGCGCACCTCCATCGTGACATGGTCGCCAACGAACTCGCGCGCCATGAAGGCCCGGATGGCGTCGGTGCCCCAAATCTCCCGACGGTTGTCGTTGACGTATGCGTCGGGCGCGAAGGTGGCGATGATCCGGTTGAGGTCCGAGGCGTTGACGGCGGCGACGTACTCGGCGACGACACCGCTCAACTCAGTGGTCGTGGGCATGGCTCCCTCTCTCCTTTGTCTTGTCTTTACCAGTCCACGCTGATGGGTGCCGTAGGAGGAGAGTCAAGAGGCCAGCGACGGATTTACTCTCCCCTTAGTGGAGGGTCGAGACTGGTGCGATGACGAGTTCGCTAACGATCGGCGATTTCTCGCGCGCCACCTTCCTGAGCGTGAAGACCCTGCGCTACTACCACCGGGTCGGCCTCCTCGAACCAGCCGATATCAACCCTGCCACCGGCTACCGTCTCTACACGAGCGACCAGATCCCCGTCGCCCAGGTGATCCGCCGGTTCCGGGACCTGGACATGCCGCTAGAAGACATCGGCTCGGTCCTCCGCGCCTCAGACCAAACGACCCGGAGCCAACTGATCGCCGCTCACCTGAGGCGCCTTGAGCAAAGCTTGAGTGAGACTCAGCTGGCGGTGGCCTCCCTCCGCGACCTCCTCGAGAACCCGTCGCCTGCAGCCGCCATCGAGCACCGTCGAGTGGAGTCGACGGCGACCGCGGCCGTCAGCACCACAGTCGATGTGGTCGACCTCGCCGCTTGGTACCAGGGAGCGGCGGGCGAGATTTACGGCACCCTCTCGGCGCAAAACATCACTCCCGGTGGACCGCCGGGCGGGATCTACGCCGATGAGCTGTTCTCTCTGGAGCGAGGCGAGGCGACTTTCTTCGTCCCGGTTGTCGGCGAGGTCCGGCCCATCGGCCGAGTCCGCCCCTTCGTGGCGCCGGCGGTGGAGCTGGCGGTGATCACGCACAGCGGGTCACACGCAGACGTCGATCGTTCGTACGGCGCGCTGGCGGCCTACGTCAGCGAGCACGCGCTCTCCGTTGACGGGCCTGTCCGCGAGTACTACCTGGTTGGTCGGCACGACACGGACAACCAGCACGCATGGCGCACCGAGATCGGGTGGCCCATCTTCGACACTACCCTGGGCCCCAATTAGCACTCCCATAGGCTTGGATTGGAAGACTTCACGGCAGTTCCGGGTGACCCGGCGAAGGCCGGTAATCCCCTGGCGGCTCATAACTCGACGCGTCATCATGGTGGAGTGAGCTTGGCCCACACCGCCCCCTTTTTCCGTGACGCACAGCAACCGGCCCTCCCGCGCCGCCGCGCCGCCCGGCTGAAGGTGCTGGACGCGCTGGCGGGCCAGTTCCGGCCTGGGCAGAAGTACGCTGAAGAGACTGTCAACACCGTGCTCTACCGCTTCCACCCTGACTACTGCGCCCTCAGGCGCTCCCTGGTCGAGGAGGGCTTCATGGACCGGGACGGCGGCCTCTATTGGCGAGCCGGCGGCACCTTCGAAGTCGACTGACGCCTCAGGCGCCTGATCGACCTGAAGTGACTGGCGATGTGCGGGACGAGGTTGTGCCGGGCAGCCGGAAGGCCGGTCGGGCTCAGAAGATGAACGGCACCAGCATTTTGGTCGAACGCTTGTACTCCGGATAGGCGTCGGGGAAGAGCCGGGTCATGAGACGCTCTTCCATGAACGCGCTATAAATAAAATACCCGCCCAGCAAAACCACGGCCACGAGCCAATACGGGCTGATGGCGATGGCAGAGCCGATCATGCCCAGAAGCAAGCCTGAGTAGATCGGGTGACGGATGCTGTGGTACGGACCTGTAGTCACTAATTCCGGGTCATCCTTCTGGGACATTGGCGTTCCCCAATTGCGGCCGAGGTAGAGCCTGGCCCAGATGGCAAGGGCCAGCCCAAGTAAGAAGATGGCCAGGCCTATCCCTTGCAACCACGGGTTGCCCGTGGTTGCATGCCCGCGCAAAGCCCGGGTGCGGAGCAGGAGCACCGCGACGACAAGGATGCCGACCCGGATGGCCACGAAGCGGGATGAGCGGGAGCGGCCCGCTTTGACACCAACGGCGGCCGCCAGCCAATAAATCCAGAAGGCAACCCAACAAACAAGGATGGCAATGTCGACTACGTGCATAGCGAGGCTGGCCATCATTGTACGGCGCAGGGGCAAGGTGCCGAGGGCGCGGCTCTCGTTATAACCGAGCGGGCCAGTCTTGCCCTTGTGCTCCTCGCCCCCACACCCAATCTCGTCGCTGGGACACGGGTGATGGGCCGTGTCAGTCGATGGCCTCGAGGCCCTTAGCCGTCAGTAGGTAAGCGGCGGCAGAGTAGTCGTCGTCGGTGGCCAATTTCACTACAGCGTCGGCCACCTGGTCCGTGGTGAGGGTGAAGCCGGTCTGTTGTACGAACACGTCCGCCGCCAGGCCGGCGCGCTCGGCGTAGGCTTCCACACCGGTGCGCCCGAGGGCAGTGGCATCAGTGAGTTGCGGGAGGAGCGAGACGAACCGAAGGCCGAGCGAACCGCGGGCCGCTTCCAAGCCGGCGTACGAGCTCAGCAGCTTGACCGTCGCCTTCGCCCCTGCGTACCCGCCACTTAGCGGCGACCCTCGGACCGCGGCGCCGCTGGAAAAGCTGACTACTATGCCTCCCTCGGCTATTGGGGCGCTGAGCGCCTCACGCAGGAAATTGAACACCTGCTGGACGTCGACGTCCCAGTTCCGGCTGAAGTCTTGCCAAGTCTGCTGCTGCAACGGGGCCATTACCGGTGTGGCACCGGCGTTGAGCACGACCGTTTGCGGCCGGTACTGAGCGAACAGGCGGCGCGGCAGCGCCGGGTCGGTGGTGTCTGCCACCTCTGCAGTAAATAATTCACCCAGTTCCTCTTCCAGCTCCTTCAACGGGCCGGCGCCGCGAGCGACGCCGACTACGTGGGCTCCGCCAGCCGCCAATGCGGCCGCCGTGGCCCGTCCGAACCCGCGGCTCGCCCCGGTGACGATCGCTGTCGAACCTGATAGTTCTCGGACTGACATTTTGTTCCGACCTCCCGTTCGATGGTTGCTTGGTTAATTTGCTTCTGCGCTGGCAGGCACTGAGGTTTGTTCGTGTGAGGCGGCGACGGCCCTGGCCATCTCCGAGCGCCGGACAAGCAAGAATGTCGCAGGGGCGGCCGCTAGACCGGTCAAACCGCATACCCAGAGCGCCCATTGGAACCCGCCTGTCAGTGCCGGTCCCGTTGCGTAACCCCGCGAAACGAGATGGTGGAAATGCGACGCCGCCACTGATGAAGCGACCGCTACACCGATCGCCCCGCCGAGTTGTTGGGAGGTATTGAGCAGGCCGGAGGCGATGCCGGCTTCATTTTCGCCGATGCCGGCCAGGGAACCGATCGACACCGGGATAAAGGCAAAGGCGGTGCCCACACCGACTATAAACAATGGGCCAGCCAGGTCAGGCCAGAAGTGCCCACTGGCCGGGATCCGCGTCGCCCAAAGTACCCCGGCACCGATGAGGACCATGCCAAAAGCCATTACGAGCTTGGCTGACGCCTTTGTGACCAGCATCTGAGAAAGGCCGGCAAAGCCGACCGATGTGAGCGATGCCATCAACCATGTCAGCCCCGTCTTCAACGCGGAGTACCCGAGCACCTGTTGCATATACAGGGTGCTCACGAAAATAAAGCCGAAAAAGCTGGCGCCGAGGAGGAACCCAACCGCGTTGGAACCAGCGACAGTCTTGATGCGAAAGAGGCGTAGGGGTAACAGCGGCGCCTCGACCCTCGTCTCGAGGACCAAGAAACCGACTAGAAGAGCGCCCGCCGTCGCCAACATGGCCATGGTCCGGGTAGTGCCCCATCCGACCTGGGGTGCCTCCGATATCGCGTAGACGAAGACCACGAGGGATCCTGTTACCGAGACGGCCCCGAACGGGTCATATCGCCGGCGCTCGGAGTGAAGGCGGCTCTCTGGCACCACGCGAGGGGCCAGTGCGAGCGCCGCTGCACCGATCGGGACGTTCAGGAAGAATATGTACTGCCACCCGGCGTAGCGGGTCAAAATGCCTCCCGCCAGCACCCCGACGGTCGCCCCGGCGGCACCTATGGCGCCCCAGATCCCGAGGGCCTGGTTACGCTCGGCCCCCTCGCTGAACATGTTCATAACGATCGACAGCGCCGCCGGCAACACCATGGCCGCCCCGAAGCCCTGAGCGCCCCGCATGACGATCAAGAACGTGTCGGTGGTGGCCAGCCCGCAGGCGAGCGAGGCCCCGGTGAATATAGCCAGTCCCGCCATTAGCAGGCGCCGGCGGCCGAGCAGATCTGCGGCGCGGCCGCCAAGAAGGAGGAACCCGCCGAATGTGAGGCCGTAGGCGGTCACCACCCATTGCAGGTCCGACTCCGCGAAGTGGAGCTTTCGGCCGATGGTCGGGAGGGCGACGTTGACGATGGCCAGGTCGATTATCGTCATGAAAAAGGCCACGGCCAGGAGGGCGAAAGCCCGCCAACGATGGGTTGTGGGTATGTCGGCCCGGGCGGCCGAAGCGATGGGCCGGGCCCGTGGGCCGGGCACCGGCCGGCCCACGAACGGCCGCTGGCTGCGGGCGCTTCCAGCGTGGTGGACGGTTTCGTCATCGTTATCGCACAAGGTCATTGCTGAGGCTCCTCGTCTGTGTCAGTTGCGACGAGAGTTGGAACACCGGCCGATCTCGAGATTCAGCGATGAATTTGGGCGGCCGCGGGTGTTGATATGAGAAGACGAGACTCAGGAGGCACGGTGACAGAATGACGACTACCACCCTCGGCCGGGCCAAGCGTGGAGACCAGGACGCGTTCAGCGAATTGGTCGACCCGTACCGGCGTCAGCTCCACGTGCACTGTTACCGGATCCTCGGGTCGTTCCAGGACGCCGAGGACGTACTCCAGGAGGTCCTGTTGTCGGCCTGGCGCGCACTTGAGGATTTCGACGGCCGTTCGCTGCGGGCGTGGCTGTACCGGATCGCGACGAACCGCTGCCTCAATTACCTCCGCGACGGTTCTCGGCGGCCCAGGGCGGACAATTTCCCCGTGCAGGGAGCGGTCAGTACCGACGAGCCATGGTGGCTCGAGCCGTACCCAGATGTGTTGTTCGACGACGCCGCCCTCGGCCCTGAAGCACGTTACGAGGTGCGCGAATCGATCGCGCTATCTTTTGTCGCCGGGCTCCAGAAGTTGCCCCCCCAACAACGGGCTGCGCTCGTGCTCCGCGACGTACTCGGGTTTTCCGCCTCTGAGGCCGCCGATATCCTCGGTTCGACCACGGCGTCGGTCAACAGTGCGTTACAGCGGGCCCGCGCGGGCTTCCGGTTTCATCGTGACCGGGAGAAGATGTCGGTGCCGCGCTCGGCGGACGAGATGGAGGTCGTGCGTTTGTTCGTCGACGCCTTCGAAAGTGGGGATCTTCAGCGAATAATTGGCCTTTTGACCAATGATGCCCGGTTGACGATGCCACCCGACCCGATTGGGTACCAGGGACCGCAGGCCATTGTGGAGTTCCTCCGTTTACGAGGGATCTGGGACCACGGCATCAGGCTGGTGGCCACTCGGGCCAACCACCAGCCTGCCTTCGGCTATTACTTACCTGACCCACAGGCCCCGATCTGGCGAGCGAACGGGCTGATCGTACTCACGGCGCAGAGGCGCCAGGTCTCCGGCCTGACCCGTTTCGGCGACACCGGCCTGTTAGCCCGCTTCGGGCTCCCGCGTACCCTGCCCGATGCGTAGCGCTCCGGGAAACTTGCGTCCCGGCGTGTAATGGCTAGCGCTTCGGGCGCCCAGCCCGGTGCGCTGGCGGTAAGGAAAGCCTTCATCAGTTGCCGGTCTTATCTGGCGGATACGGTGGCGAGACGAAGATGCAAAATGGATGACCCGAGGGGTCGCCGTAGACGCGCGTCGGTTCTAACTCGTCGTCGGCGCGATCGACGAGCAGATGGGCGCCGAGGCCGAGGGCGCGTTGGTGCTGAGCGTCGAGGTCGGCCCCGCTAGCCACGACGAGGTCCAGATGGAGCTGCTGAGGGACGCCGTCGAGTGGCCAGGTCGGTTCCAAAAGATGACTTACTTGCTGGAAAGCTACACGGGGAGCGCCGTCTCCGTCACACAGCACCAACCAGTCCTGCCCTCTCTCGTCGACCTCACCGGCCGCAGGTGGCTCGTCGCCGGCCCGGTAGGTGTAGCCGAGCAGCTGCCTGTAGAACTCGGCCAGCCTCCGGGCGTCAGTCGTATCGAGGACGACCTGGCGAAGGCCCGGGTACGGCCCAACGTGTTCCGCTGTCATGCTGGCCATTATCCACCGGCCAGGGTCGCTAATTGGCGACGGGGAGCTAGTCGGCCGTGCTAATGGTATGGTGCCCGAACGGCCGCGACCTGCGCAGGAATGAGACGAAGCGGGCGGTCTGGTTGGTGATTACGGCGTCGACGCCAGCCCGGACGACCCGGCTCATGGCCGAGGGACGGTCCACGGTCCATGCAGACACCCCGATCCCCGCCGTGTGCATCCTTTCCACCGCGTCGGGCGCGACCAGGCGCCAGTATGGGTTGAACCACTCGGGTTTTGTGCGGGCCAATAATTCAGGGCTCGGCATTCTCCGTTTCTCCCAGGTGAGGGCGATCCGGGCTGATTTCGACAGCTGGCGCAGGCGCACAAGTGCCCCGGTATGGCCGGCGAACACGCAGCGGTCGAGTGCGTTTGCTCCGGCGGCGACGCCGAAGGCAGCCTCCAGCACCTCAACGCTGGGCACGTCGACCATTACGGGCAAGTGGACGGCATTGAACACCTCGGCGAGGCCGGGGATGCGATAGCCCTGACGACGGATGGTACAGACCTCCTCCCAAGCCAGGGCGTGGATGGGCCTGGGCACCCCCCAGGGGGACCTCAAAGTTTTGTCGTGGAGCACGACGACGTGGCCGTCACTCGTGAGCCGGCAATCGAGTTCGACCATGTCGGCGCCGAGAGAAGCCGCGCTTTTGAACGCCTCGAGGGTGTTTTCCCAGTGGTTGACCGAGTCCCCTCGGTGGGCAATCGTAACGGTCACCAGCGGGCCCTCAGCTCCGTCTCGAAACGACTTGCGTCCTCGAAGGTATAAGCCAAGGACCCGCATACTAGGTTGCTCCGAGTTCGAGGACGCAAGTGCTCAGTGGCGGCGGAGGCTCTCGAGTTGGAAGCCCAGGTCGGACGGCCACCGATCGGTGATCGATTTTGGTAGAGCTTGGGATGCGACTATCTTTAGCTCGGATGCCAGACCTGAAATGACGACCTGTGGGCGATAAGAGGCGACGTAGGCCGGGGACCAACCGCAGCGGTTCGAGTTGGCTCTTCGTGGCCGAGCTGGCTGCCCTGGTCGTCGTTTTCCTTCTGGTGCCGGCCCCCGGCCGTCCTCCTCGGCTGACCATTTCTACGGCTTGGTGCTGAGCAGAGACGATCAGGGGTGCCGGGCGAAAATGCCAAACGGGGGCGACAAAGTGGCGGACGAATGCGTGGTGGCCGTCGACATCGGCACTCAGAGCACGAGGGCCGCTCTCGTCGATTACAACGGCCGCATCCTGAGTATGGCGGCGTCCCCGATCGAGCTGTTCACGCCGAGGCCGGGCTGGGCCGAACAAGAGCCGGAACAGTGGTGGTCGACGACCGTCAATAACATTGCCACCCTCGTCGAACGCAACCCGGCGGTCCGCATCGCCGCCGTCGGGGTGGGGGCGCAAATGCACGGCGTGGTCGCCCTCGACTCCAACGACGAGCTGATAGGGCGAAGGGCCGCCATCTGGAGCGATAAGCGTTGCCTCGATGACGTGCGCGAGTTCGAGCGACGTCCCGACGCCGACGCGCTGGCCACACGCGCCGGCAACTGCCCGCTCCCGGCCTGGGCTGGTTTCAAGATGGCGTGGCTGCGGCGGAACGAGCCGGAGGCTTATGAGAAGGCGGCCCGGTTGCTTATCGTCAAAGACGTGATCAACCTGTGGCTGTGCGGAGAGGCGGCCACCGACCCGTCGGAGGCTTCGGGGTCGTTCCTTTGTGACGCGTCCACCGGGCAGTGGTCGGATGAGCTGATGGACGCTCTTAACGTGGAAAAGTCGAAGGTGCCCCAGATCGTTAGTTCCTCCACGGTCATCGGCCGGGTGGGGCACGCAGTAGCAGCTAGTACCGGGATGCGGCCGGGGACGCCAGTCGTGGCCGGGAGTGGCGACATGATGTGCCAGCTCTTGGCCTGCGGGCTCACGAGTAGCGGCAGAGTCGCTCTCGTGGCCGGCACCGCTTCCATTGTGGCTAGAGCGACGGAAGCGCCTTCGCCCGACCGACGGGTGATGAACCTCCGGTCCGCGAGCGGCAACTGGGCCCAGTTCGGCCTCGCCGACGCGGCCGGTGTCTCCTTGCGGTGGTTCATGGACCAGCTGGGCGGCGTGGCCGCGGAGCGAGGAGGACCGGCCGACGCTTTCGACCAGCTGACTAAGGAGGCAGCTGAGGTAGAGCCGGGATCCGGTGGGCTCCTTTTCTTCCCCTACCTACTTGGCGAGCGGACCCTCGGGCACGAGCAGTCGCGGGCCTCGTTCGTCGGCGCCGCCTTGGGCCACCAGCGGGCTCACTTCGCCCGGGCCGTGCTTGAAGGCGTGACGCTCGAGGACCGCAGGTCTCTCGAACATGTGTGCCCGGACGGCTTCGAAGGCCCCGTCCGTTGCACGGGCGGCGGCGCCATCAGCAGCTTGTGGAACCAGATCAGGGCGGATGTGTTCAGCCACCCCGTCCAAACGCTTACGACCACAGAAGGCGGGATCCAGGGGGCGGCCATCCTGGCGGGCGTCGGCGCAGGCTGGTACCCGGATGCCGCCTCCGGGGCCGAAGAGGTTGTCCGCGCCGCCGAGACGTGGTGGCCGGACGCGGGGCGGGCGCAGGCGTACGAGGGGGTCTTCCGCACTTTCTGTGCCGTCCACGATGTCCTGGGAAACGAGTGGTGGCGTTGGGGCGAAGGCGCTCGAGTTTGAGCCAGCCGCCGCGGGGCCTCGTGGTTGACATGGACGGGGTCCTGTACCGGGGCGAGCGCCCGATGCCGGGGTTGCGCGAGTTCTTTTCGCTCATCCGTGCGCGCCCCTTCGTGTTGCTGACCAATAATTCAACTGTCAGTGCGCTGGATTGTGCGGCCAAGTTGGGCCGGATGGGAGTTACTGTGCCGGCCGCAGCCATCCTGACGGTGACCGACGCCACGGCGCGTTACCTAACCGGGGCTGGCTTCGAGAGGGGCCGTGCCCTGGTGCTCGGCAGCACAGCCCTGAAAGAGGCGGTGGCGGAGGTGGGCCTGGAGCTAGCGGAAGAAGGCAACGGGGCCGACGTGGTCGTTATGGGCCTCGACCGGACCTTTACTTATGCGGCCTTGTCCCGGGTGGTCCGCCTGGTCAGCGAGGGAGCGGCCTTGGTGGCGACGAGCCTGGACCCGGTGCTGTTGACTGAGGATGGCGTCGTCCCCGGGACGGGGGCGTTAGTGGCCGCTGTCCGTGCCTGTGTGGACGTGGCGCCGGTGTGCGTCGGCAAGCCGAGCCCGGCCATGTTCGAGACGGCTGCTTCTCTGCTCGGTGTGGCGCCCGCGGAAAGCCTCGTCATCGGGGACAACCTCGCCTCTGATATCGCCGGTGGGGCCGCCGCCGGCGCCCGCACAGCGCTTTTGCTGTCCGGTGTTACCTGCCTCGACGAGGTCCTCGGTGAGGTACAGCCTGATCTCGTGTTCCCCGGGTTGCCCGAACTTTCTGCGTTCCTCGGCGAAGCCTGGGACGCTAAGGGACCAACGCCTTGAGCCGGGAGGCGGCGTCTTCGGGGTCGACGGGGTTGAACATTACGCCCGAGCCGAGCTCTCCCGAGGCGACATAGCGGGCCACACCCTTGTCCCGCCTGGTGGGGGCGACGTGGAAATGCAGGTGGGCCGTGGGCCAGACGCCCCCGTCGGTGGGCCTCTGGTGGCACCAGAGCATGTAGGGCATCGGTTCCGAGAAGAGCGCGTCGAGGGCTGAAAGAGCCTGTTTCAATACATCGACCAGCCCTGGGAAGGAAGGGCGGGCCTCAGTGAGGTCGCCCAAATGTTGCTCGGGGGCAATGAGAAGCTCATAGGGGTATGACGGCGCCCAAACCGTCCAGGCTTGCCAGCCTTTCGAAGACGCCACCACTCGGCCGCCATGAGATGTGCCGGGTGCCCCCTTGCCATCAAGCTCGTCGCAGATGGCGCACGACGGTTCTCGCAGTTCGACGAGAGGCACGGGGGGCACATAGTTGAACGAGTAAATCTGGCCGTGCGGATGCGAGATGGTGGCCCCCACGTCGCTGCCCCGGTTCTCGAAGACAAGGACATAATCGACGTCCGCCCTGGCCCCCAGGGCTTGGGCCCGTTCCGCCCACAAGGAGAGCACCAGGCCGAGCTGGTGGGGGCTCAGCGACCCCAGGCTCTGCGTGTGTTCAGGCGAGAAGAGCACCACCTCGCACCGGTCATCGGGCAACGGTGGCCACCGGTTTTTGAACCATCGCACCTCGTACTCCTCCGGCGCCTCCAGGCCGCCCGGGCAGAACGGGCACGAGTCCGCGCTGGGGAGATTGGGCCGGTCTTGCCGACCGCGAGCGACGACCACTCGCGCCTTGCTGAGCGGGTCTCGCCTGCCGTCGGCCTCTCGAGGAGCTGAGGGCCGGACCGTCACGCGCTTACTGCTGTTGGCGCGCAGCCGCCTGGCGTGCGCGAGCCGAATGGTGCGAAGGTTTCAAAACACCACATGTTAGCGCAATATCTACTACAGTCCGTTCGGCAATGGGTGTCAACTGCGATGTCGCCGGCATTGGGCGCCAGGTGGCGATGCCGGCTTGCAGGAGGCCACGGGGAGTGACGATTATTTGGGTACTGGGGTAGGCGGGGAGGAGGGCACCATGCTGGCTCTTTTGAGGCGAAAGCAGATCCTGGAGCACCTCCAGGCCAAGGGTGGCGTTCGGCTCACTGAGTTGAGCGAGGCCTTGTCTGTCTCGGAGATGACGATCCGGCGCGACCTGGATGCGTTGCAAAAAGACGGCCTGATCGAGCGGGTCCACGGCGGGGCAGTGCTCGCCCAGTACGGGACGGACGAGCCTGGCTTCGAGAAAAAAGTACAGCGAGAGCAGGAGGAAAAGGCGGCCATCGCCGAAAGAGCGGCCACGCTGGTGAAGCCTGGTTCTGCCGTGGCACTGTCGGCCGGCACCACGACCTGCGCGCTGGCCACCCGGTTGTCCGCCTGCGAAGGGCTGACCGTAGTGACCAACTCGATGAACGTGTGGAACGAATTACAGCGGTCGGGCGGCAAGGGCACCACCGTGATCCTCACCGGCGGGGAGTTCCGTACCCCCTCGGACGCTCTGGTAGGGCCGACTGCCGACGCGTCGATCAGGTCTCTCTACTTCGACGTCTTGTTCCTGGGCGTCCACGGGCTCGACCCGGTGGCCGGGCTCACGACGCCAAACATTTCCGAGGCCGAGACGAACAGGACTTTCATCGCCCGCTGCCGCCGTCTGGTAGTGGTGGCGGACCACACCAAGTGGCGCACCACCGCCCTCTGCACGATGGCCGACCTTTCGGACGTTGACACGCTTGTCACCGATGACGGGCTTCCCGAGGAGGCCAGGCGGGACCTCAGGAGCCAGATCGGCGAGGTAATTATGGCGCCACGCCGCGCACTAGACGTGACCCGCGTTGCCGCTTCTGATAGTTCCTGATAGGACTCGTAACCCCCAGGGGGACCGCTGGAGGAGTCAATTTACAAACTTTCTTCGGGCCTCTTGGGCCGGCCGTGCCTGTCGGGTGGCCTGACGAACTGGACCAAAGGCAGTGGAGCCTGGTCAATGACGCTCTGGCTGTCTGGCTGCGCCCGCCTGGAGTGCTGGCTCGGCCGGATAAGTTCACGAAAGACGGTTCGGCCAGACGTTGGACCAGATAGTTCGGCCAGATGACGCGAGAGGATTTGCGATGGCACAGGTGGTATTGACCGGCGGTAGCGGGAAGCTCGGGCGAGCCTGCCTGTCCGAGCTTCTCGAGCACGGTTACTCAGTTACAAACGTAGATCTCATCCGCCCCCCGGACGACCTCTGCCCTTTCGTCCGCGCCGACTTGGCTGACATGGGCCAGGCCATGGAGGTGCTCCATCAGGTCGACGACCGCCATCGTGGCGTGGACGCTGTAGTACACCTCGCCGCTGTGCCGGCCCCCGGGTTGGTACCAGGGTCAGAGTTGTTCCGCAACAATACCGTCAGCACTTACAACATCTTCGCCGCGGCGAGGCATTTTGGCATCCGCAACATCGTCTCGGCGTCAAGCGAGACCGTCCTTGGGCTCCCGTTCGACGTCCCGCCGCCCTACGTGCCCGTCGACGAGGAGTACCCGCCCCGGCCCGAATCGTCGTATGCGTTGTCGAAAACCATAGGCGAGGAGATGGCACGGCACTTCTGCCGCTGGGAACCTGAGATGAAAATCGCTAGCTTTCGTTTCTCCAACGTGATGCTCGTCGGCGACTACGCCGCCTTTCCTGCTTTCGACGACAACCCGGCGCAAAGGAAGTGGAACCTGTGGTCCTACATAGACGCCAGGGACGCCGCTCAAGCGGTACGGAAGGCCCTCGAGGCGCCTTTCAAAGGTGCGGAGATCTTCATTATTGCCAGCCCGGACACGGTCATGAGCAAGCCCATTACCGAGCTCATGAAAGAGTTTTTTCCGGACGTCCCGTGGCGCCGGGAGGTGGGCCCGCTCGGTTCGATGTTCTCGATCGAAAAGGCGCGGCGGCTGCTCGGGTACGACCCTCAGTACACGTGGAGGTCCGAGGTGAGCGGGGCCTAGCGCTGGCGGATGACAGGGCCACATTTGCCTCGGATTTATCATGACGGGATGTCAAGCTCACCTCGGCCGTTCGGCGTCACGCTCGACTTCGCCAGTGGGTCACTGGTCCCGTCCCGGGAAGTCGTGGTCCGGAAGCTGAGCGACATGAGCCGTTTCTTCGAAGACCAGGAGTTGGTCGAGACCGTCCTGCGCTCCGGCGACGACCCCGTCATATATGAGAGCCAGCACGCCGACGTGCCTGAGCGTCCCGGGAACCTGGCCTTCCTGACGACGACGATCGCCCCGGGCAGCGTGGGTTCCGAGTTCTACATGACTAGGGGCCACCACCATGTACAGGATTCGGGGGAGGTGTACCTCGGGATGTCGGGCGAGGGGCTCATGGTGATGGAGTCGCGCGATGGTGAGTTAGTGTGCGAGGCGCTGGCTCCGTCACTATCGGTTTACGTGCCACCCGCTTGGGCGCACCGGACCGTCAATACGGGGGCGACGCCGCTCGTCTTCTTTGCCGCTTATTTCGCCGGCGCCGGGCACGACTACAGCAAGGTCGAAAGCCTGGGTTTCTCCCGGCGCGTCCATCGAGGTCCTTCGGCCCCGAGCTCCGGCCGCCTGTCCTAACCGGCGAGCCCGCGGGGTCGCAGTGACGTCCACGAGGGCCGAGCTGGTAATCGGCGACTCGACGCTGGTCGCCGGGGACGCCCATGAAGGGCTGGCCGTCACCAACCCGGCCGACCAAGAGGTCATCGGCTACGCGCCGGTCGCCGATGCTGGCCTGGTGGACAAGGCCGTGGGTTTAGCTGCAGAAGCCTTCCCCATGTGGTCGACGACGCCGGCGCCGGAGCGCTCCCGCCGGCTCGGAGCCATTGCCACCTGGGTCAGAGAGAACGGGGACCGCCTGGCCCGGACGCTCACTCTCGAGCAGGGCAAACCCCTTAGCGAAGCGCGTTCCGAGGTGGACGCGGCCGCCCAGGCATTCGACTACTACGCCGCGGAGGCGGTCCGGGTGTACGGGGAAGTCATCCCGACCGGGTCCCGGACGCTGCGCAGCGTGGTCGTCCGCCAGCCGATCGGCGTAGTAGCCGCCATTACGACGTGGAACTACCCCCTCGGGTTGATGGCCTGGAAGGTAGCGCCTGCGCTGGCCGCCGGCTGCACGGTAGTAGCCAAGCCGGCGGAGGAAACGCCGCTGGCGGTGCTCGACATGGTTGCAGGCGCGGTCGCTACCGGTCTGCCTTCTGGAGTGCTTAATTCGGTCAACGGGGAAGGGGCCAGCGTCGGTACGTGGTTGGCTGGCCATCCTCAGATTTCAAAGGTGAGTTTTACGGGTGGCACCGCCACCGGCAAGAGGATCCTGGAATTGGCGGCCAAGGACGTAAAGCGGGTCACATTGGAGCTCGGGGGCCACTCCCCGATGATCGTGAGCGCGGACGCCCCAATAGATAAGGCGGTGGCCGACGCAGTCAGGCGCTCGTTCCGCAACGCCGGACAGTTGTGTAACTCGGTGAACAGGATTTTCGTCGAGCGCGTCGTCCTCGACGAGTTCGTGGACAAATTTGCGGCGGCGGCGGAGAAATTGGTGGTGGGCGCCGGGTTGGACGACCCCGATGTCGGGCCCCGTCCAATGAACGGGGCCGGGCCCGGGTCGAGGAGCACGTAGACGATGCTCGCCGGCGGGGGGCCGATGTGCTGGTCGGGGGCCGGCGACCAGAAAACCCTGCTTTTTCCCAAGGTTTTTACTACTTGCCAACCGTCGTGGTGGGCGGGGACGACATGGCGATGGTGTGCCAGGAGACCTTCGGCCCCGTCGCTCCCGTGGTGGTCGTCGACGACCTGGACGACGCCATCGAGCGGGCCAACTCCCTCGAATTCGGCCTGGTCTGCTACCTGTACACCCGTGACCTAAAGACGGGCTGGCTCGGGGCCGAGCGGCTCGAGTTCGGTACCGTCAACGTGAACAATGTGGGCGGGGGCGAGGTCGCCTTCCCGTACAGCGGCTGGAAACAGAGCGGGCTCGGCACCGAGCTTTCACACCAAGGCCTCGAGGACTTCCTCAATACCAAGCACATCAGGATCGACGTCGGGTACTGATATCGCACTCACAATGGCGCGGAGGAGGTTTCGAGATCCTTCACCGCCACCGTTGGGTTAGGAGCTTTTACCGAAGCTAGCAAGATACGTCTTCGATGTCGGCCCTCAGTCGACGATTGGGGCCAACGGGATGCCATTGTCCTGGCAGAAGTTGACGTACTTGGCCAGCTTGGTCTCAGCCGTCTCTGTGAAAGTCGTCTCCCCGTTGGCCCCGATGTACTCGATCGGGCCGTGGATGGAGAACAATGTCACCATTTCTTCCTGTCCGGTGTTCACCAGCGTATGGATGTCGCCGGGCGGCTCGAAGACATAGGTCCCGGGACGGGCCACCCAGTCCCGCTCGAGGTAGCGCCATTCCCCTTTTATGACCCAGGCTTCGACGGCCGCCAGGTGCCTGTGGAGATTTATCGTCCCGCGCCTGCTGATCCGGAGCAGGTTCGTCCACTTGCCCTCCTTCAGGCAGATGCGGAGGGGCCGGAAGAAGACTCCCTCGACCTGCGGGACCCACGGGATCGTTTCGGGGTCCCGGAGCTGGTCGTCCATGGACCGCAGCGCGGCCGGGACGATTACCTCTTCGATGTCCATAGTTCCTTACGCTACACCTGGGGCGCGAATGTGTGCGTACTTGCTAGAACATGTGAGAGCTTGCTAGGGTGCCCTCGCCCGGAGCAACAGCCCCTGAGACGCGGCCGGATCTAACCAGACCAAACTGGGGCCGAGGGCAAACGGAACGGAGAGGAGCGAACGACACTCGTGGATCTCAACTTGAAGGGACGGGTCGGCTTGGTCAATGCGGCGAGCCGGGGGCTGGGGCGAGGCATAGCAGAAGCGCTCGCGGCAGAGGGCGTGCGGCTGGTGATATCGTCCCGCACCCAGGAGGCGGTAGCCGAGACCGCGGCTGAAATCGTCTCCAAATATGGAGCGGAAGTCGTACCCGTAGCCGCCGACGTCTCTCGAGCCGATGCCGCCGGGCTGCTCGTCGACGCCGCTGTCCAACATTTTGGCCAACTTGACATCGTGGTCAATAACAGCGGTGGGCCGCCGGGGGGCCTGTTCGACGATTTCGACGATACCGCCTGGCAAAAAGCCTTCGAGCTGTTGTTGCTGAACGTCGTCCGCATGGTCCGCGCCTCGCTGCCCCACCTGCGTTCGAGCGGTCATGGGCGCATCGTGAACGTGGCCTCAACTTCTGTGCGTCAGCCGATCAAGGGGCTCATACTTTCCAACAGCTTGCGCGCCGGGGTGGTGGCGTTGGCCAAGACCATCTCCGACGAGCTGGCGCCGGACCACATCACGGTCAACACGGTGTTGCCGGGGCGCATCCTCACCGATCGCCTGCGCGAGCTCTACATACCGCGGGCGCGCGAGGTCGGGATCCCGGTCGACGACCTGGTCCGGGCCGAGGTGGCCAAGGAGATCCCCTTGGGACGGGTGGGTGAAGCCCACGAAATGGCCAGCCTGGTGGCTTTCCTTTGCTCCGACGCCGCTTCCTACATCACCGGCCAACTCATCGCGGTAGACGGTGGCCAGGTGCGAGGCATCTTCTGAGCCAAAGCGGCCCAGTCGGCCAGCGCGTGCCGGCCCACCTGCCTTATTTGCCGATGGCCTGGTGGACCCAGCTCACGGCGCTGGATCCTTCCCCGACGGCAGCCGCCACTCGTTTCATGGAGCCCCGGCGGACGTCTCCGGCGGCGAACACGGCCGGCACGCTTGTCTCGTAAGGGAAAGGACTGCGGCCGAGGACCTCGAACATGTGACGGGCCGCGGCCTCGGGCAGCGCGGTCCCCGTGTACACGAAGCCGGATTCGTCTCGTTCGACGCCGTCAAGCCACCCGGTGGACGGCACCGCGCCTATAAAACAAAACAAGCCCTGACAACTGAACTGGTTGTTTGTCCCGTCGGCGTGGTGGGTGACGGAAATCGACTCGAGGCGTTTGGTGCCGCCGAGGGCAACAACTTCGCTCGATAGGTGGACTTCGATCCGCGGGTGAGACTGGACGCGGTCGACCAGATATTGCGACATCTTCTTGGCCAGGTCGTCACCGCGGACGATCAACCGCACCAGGCTCCCCTTCGTGGCCATGAACAGCGCGGCCTGACCGGCCGAGTTGGCCCCGCCGATGATGGCCACTTCCGAGTCTCGGCAGGCGCGCGCCTCCAGCTCGGTGGCGGCATAGTAGATGCCCGCGCCCTCGAACTCCGACCAGTGGTCCAGCTGGAGCCTGCCGTAGCGAGCGCCACTGGCCACGATCACGGCGTGGGCCGGCACCTCCGCTCCTGTGGACAGGGTTACTACGAGCTGGCCATCGACGTTCTTCAGTGCGCACGCCTCGCACGGGCTATTGAGCGTGGCCCCGAACTTCACCGCTTGTAACTGGGCTTTTGCCATCAATTCCAGGCCCGAAATGCCTCTTGGGAAGCCGAGGTAATTTTCGATGCGGGTGGTCCCTCCCGCCTGGCCTCCCGGGACCCGGGCCTCCACCAGGACGGTATCGAGGCCCTCGGAGGCGCCATATACTGCGGCCGCCAGTCCGGCTGGGCCGCCGCCCACGACCACCAGGTCGAAAACCCGTCCCGGCACCTGGCGGTAGATCAGCCCGAGCTGCTCCGCGAGTAGGCCTGGGGTGGCGTTGCGCAACACCTTCGTGGGAGTCACCACCAAAGGCAGGTCCTCGGCCGACGCGTGGAGGAGCTGGCGCAAAGAGCGGCCCTCGTCGGTTTCAACGTCGACCCAGTGGTGGGGCAGCCTTTGGCGGGCCGCCCAGTTGCGCAGTGCAAGGGTTGCAGCCGACAACTCTTCGCCCAGGATCTCGACGCTCCGGGCCGCTTCCCCTAGCCGGAGCGTCTCCCGCCGGCCCATGAAGGCGCTGAGGATGACATCGGACAGCTCCGCGTCGTCCGCCATAAGACGGTGAAAGGCCGCCCGGGAGATGCGGTACAGGCGGGCGGGGGTGGCCGTTCGCACTGTTAGGTAGGCCAGCTGGCCCGTGAGCATGTTGAGCTCGCCCGTGAACTGGCCCGGCCCGATCTTGACGACCACGGCTTCGGGCAGCCCCGCCGCCGCCTCTCTCACGACTTCGACCTCTCCAGAGCAGACGGCAAAAAAGTCGTAGTCACCCTCGCCCGCTCGGTAGAGCACCTGGCCGGCCGGGAAATCCGCCGGTTCAGCCACGGCTCGGAGCCGTTCGGTCTGGGCCTCGGTCAGAAGCGGGAAAGGGTCGTTGTCCGGTGGCGACCCCGGGCCTTGGGGCTCGTCGGTGCTCATCGGACCATTATGGTCGTCTCGTCCGGTTGGCCTGGCCTGTACCAGGATGGGGGCGGCGAGCGCGTAAGGCTGAGTATTGCCCTACAACACCACCCACGTGGTGCGCACCGGGTGACCGTCGTCGGGCGTCCAGCGCAAGCTGATGGGCCCCGACCCCACCGGGTAGGCCTCGAAGCGTCCCCACTCGTCGCACCGGACCGACAGTTCCTTTTGGCCGGGCCCGGCGTCGCCCTGGCGGATATCGACCCGGCCGGGCACGCCCGGCTCGACCTGGCCTATGACCCGGTAGCGGCCAGAGGCATCGGGGCTGGCTTCAACTGTGATGGCGTACGGAGGGGCTTCGAAGCGGAGCAGCACCTCCTCCTTACCCCCCCGAACGGCGCCCGCCAGTTCGCGCGAATCCGCGATCAAAGCGGCTAACTCGGCGTCCGGGTCTCGCCAGGACAGGAGGTCCAGCGTGAACTCCGTGACAGACGATGGTGGCGGGTCGAACTTGGCTACTGCTTGGCGCAGTTCGGCCAGCAGGTTTTCATCTTCTTCCGGCCCCGGGAACTGTTCGTCCCCGGCGTCGCCCTTTCCTGGGCCTGTCATGTACATCATGGCGAGCTCAACAGGTCGTCAGGGTGAGCCTTGGTCGAGATGCTGAGGCGCAGTTTCTGCAGGCAGCGGGCTCGAGTGGGGCCAATGCTGCCCACCGGCATGTCCAGAGCGGCACCGACCTCCTGGTACGAAGGGGGTGGGTCGCTAGCCAGTATCCGCAGCAGGTTCCGGCACCGTTCAGAGATGTGGTGGAGGGCCGACCATAGCTCGGCGTCGCGTTCGCGGTTCAGGACCCCTTCGCCGGGGCTGGGGCCCAGGTCCGCCACCTCGGGGACGGCCTCGAGCGAGACGCCCTGGCGGCCTCGCCGGCGTATGTGGGCGAGACATTCGTTTCGGGCCGTGGTAGCCAGCCAAGACCCGACGGCGTCTGGGTCCCGGATGCGGTCGAGGTGCTCCACCAGCCGCAGCCACGTGGTCTGCACCACGTCTGAAGCGTCGTCACCGCTCAAGCGGTACGACCGTGCAATCGACCACACCAGTGACTGGTAGCGCTCGACCAGAGGTGCCCATGCCGCCCGGTCACCCGCAGCGGCGCGTCGGACCAGAGCACCGGGAGCGCCGTCCATGGCGTGAGTATAGCCAGGCACTTCAGTGGCGGCCGTCATGGCACGTACCAGCCGAGGTCCTTGACCTCGCAGGCCCCGGGGAGGTTCTTCAGCTGGTCCAGTACACCCAGCCGGTCGAGGTCAGGGTTCGCCTGGAGCACGCCTGCCACTTGGCCGCTTACATGCCCGGTGGCGAAGGAGGTCCCGCTCCAGGCCGCCTCGCCGTTGAACTCCTGGACTCTGTACGGAGGCGAGGACCTCCGGTAGGGCTTGACTTCGAACGAGCTCAGCACGTCCACTCCCTCCGCGCATACGTCGACCCAGTCGCCGAAATTGCTGAACGGCGCCGGCTTGGTGGGTTTCTTACCTTTACCCCTGGCTGCGACGGCGCCGACGCCGATCGTCCAGTCGTCGGCCGCGGGCCAGCACCTCCGGGGATCGCCGAGATTGCCGGCGGCCGCGACCACGATGGGCGCCCGCCCCGCTCCGTGGCCCTTGGCCGCCGCCTCGAGGGAACTCAAACCCATGAGCTTCTGGTCCCGCCTGGTAGTGGTGCCCAGGGACAGGTTGACCACCTGGGCCCCGCTGGCCAGGACGAGTGCCAACTGGTGCCCCAGGTACCACTCGTCGGTGACCCCATCGGTGTCGAGCACCCGGTAAGACGTCACGATGGCGTTCTGCGCCGCCTGTCGGACCATGCCGGCGACAAAAGAACCGTGCCCCTGCGTGCCCTCCAGGACCGGCGTCGGGCTGTCGTACGCCCACGGCTCCTCTTCAGAGGGCCAGGTCTTGACCTTGTCCTGGAGCAGCGGGTTCGCACTGTACCCACGGGGGAGCCCACTGTCGACCACGGCTACGTGCACGCCGTCGCCGTCGCCCTCGGCCCGGATCTCTTCGTCCCCTTCAAGCGGGCGAGGGTCGCCGTACGGGTTCATCCCCCACAGCTCCAGACCGAACAGCACGTGGTTCGGCGTCACTTCGAAGTCCTCGTGCGCGTGGTCCTCGAGCCGGCACAAGACGTCCTCTAGTGGTTCGTCGGTGTGGACGTGGTAACGGGCGGCGGCCGGCAGGGGGCTCGGCATTTCGGTCACCTTCCCCCTCAGTTTGGGCTGGCCATGGTTCTCGAGGCGCCGGTACGGCAGACCAAGCCGGTTGGCGACGCGTTCGAAGGCATCGACCTGGTTCGCATCGTTGCTTACGAGGACCTCGCGCGAGCGGTAATAGTGGTGCGGGACCGCCGCCCCGTCCGAGTCGTCCGTAAGGGCGTTTGGCGGGTGGACGATTATGTCTCGCCGCTTCTCGAGGAGCTGGCGGGCCCGAGCATGGCTCGTGGGCGCATCGCCGTTAGCCATATGAGCCTCCTGTGGTAAAAGTCACATTCTTTTGGCGGGTGCAAACGGGAGTCGGTTGGGCTCCCTGGAAATACGACTTCCGTCTATCATCTCGCACAGCGCCCTTCCAGTTACGCGAGGTAATTAATGGTCCTCAGTTCGACCGCCGAGCCCTTGAACGTGCCGCTGCGCCTGGCCACCGAGGATCCAGACCTGGCGGAACGGCTGGCGATCGAGGCTCGTGACCGAGCCGTTGAAGCGGGGCTCCCGGCGGCTGAGTCGAGCGCCCTGCGCGTCCTCGGTGTCGCGGCCCGGTCGCGTCAGCGGATCCCCGAAGCGGTTGTGCACCTTCGGGCGGCGGTGAAGGCGGCAGAACGGGCCGGCGATGACGACCTGGCCGCTGAAGCCCGGCTCAGCCTGGCCGGAGCGCTGGTGCTGGCCGGCCAGGGAGACGATGCCATCAGTGCTCTCGACGGCGCCCATGCCACGGGCGCCACGGCGGCAGCGATCGAATCGGAACGGGCGATGGTCTTGGCCATGCTCGGCCGCTACGAGGAGGCGCTCCGGGCGTACCGGCAAGTCATACCTGCCCTGCGCCGGACGGGTGACCGCGTCCGCGAAGCCAGGGCGCTCAACAACCGCGGCTTGCTCCACATGTTCAACGGACGGTTCGCCCTGGCCGACTCCGACCTGGCCCGGGCCGAACACCTCATGCTCGATATGGGCAACCCGACCGAGGCCGCCCGTTATTGCCACAACAGAGGCTCCGCCGCCGCCCGGAAAGGTGACTTACCGGCGGCGTTGGCTCTTTTTGAGGAGGCCGACCGGCGTTGCCGGGACGTGGGGGTCGACCCCGGAGCCCGCGGCTCTCAGCCGGGCGTGTGCCCTGGTGGCTGCCGGCCTGTTCCGCGATAGCCGCATCGTCGCCGAGCAGGCCATCGATGAGCTCCGCGGTGGCGGTAACCACCAAGACTTGGCCGAGGGCCTGGTGGTGCTGGCCGACGTCGCCCTCCTTGGCGGCGATACAGAGGCGTCGTGGGCGGCGGCCGAGGAGGCCGCGGCACTGTTCGAGAGACAAAAGCGGGGCGGTTGGCAAGCCCTGGCCGAGGCGGCCATCGCGGGCCGGGCTCGCTCGGTCGGCTCAGGAGGATGACCATGGCGCCCTGGCCGCACTTGCCACTGAGGCCGCCGCCCGGCTGGAACGAATGGGCTTCTCCGACCGGGCCATCATGGCGCACGCCGTGGCCGGCCGGTTGTGGCTCACTGCCGGTGACCTCGAGGCCGCCACCGCCGAACTGGACCGGGCCGGGGCCGGGCGCCGGCGCGGGACCGCCGCAGGACGGTTGGCCGCCTGGGAGGCAGAAGGAGTAGCCCGTCTGGCCCGGGGAGACCGGCGGGGGGCCATGTCCGCCATGCGCCGCGCGCTGGCTGTCGTCAGTGACCAGCAGGCCAACCTGGCGGCCACGGAGCTCAGAGCCAATATCGCCTCCCACGCCGAGGACGCCGCCCGGCACGGGCTACGCCTCGCCCTCGAGACGCGACGGCGCCAGTTGCATCTGGCAGTGGATGGAACGGCATCGGGCTAACGGCCTCCAACCGCTGCCAGTACGGCCCCCTCGTGATGAGGTCCTGGCCGCCCACCTCGCCGAACTGCGCCGGCTCGCGCAGGACATCGCGGCCTGTGCCACCAGTGGTGCTGACCCGGCCCCCCTCTTGGCCCGTCAGCTGGAGGTGGAGCAACGGGCCAGGGAACGGGCCTGGCAGGGCGGGCGGGTTCGGGCTACTGGCGGGCCCGACAATGGCGCCGCGAGGGGGCCGATGGCGGGGGCGCCCGGTGACCAAGGGCCGGTCTCCGCGGCGACGCAGGCAGGCCGGCGAAGTTGGCTGACTTGTTTGCTGCACTGGGCCCGGCCGCCCTCGTCGAGTTTGCCGATATTGACGGCCAGCTTCATGCCCTCGTGGCCGTTGATGGCCACTGCTATCACCGGCAGGTCGCTGGCCTTGCCGGGGTGCGCACGGAACTGGGCCAGGCGCGGCTGGCGTTGCGCCGACTGGCCTATAGCCGGACCGACTCTGCCATCGGCGCTGGCGCCGAGGCGCAGCTGGCCCGAGCGGTCGACCGTCTCGACCGGATGTTGATGGCCCCTATTGCCCCGCTGGTCGGCTCGCGTCCCGTCGTGGTCGTGCCCACAGGCGAGTTGCACGCCACCCCGTGGGCGGCGTTGCCCACGCTCACAGGGCGGTCCATCTCGGTGGCGCCCTCGGCGCGGCTCTGGCTGCGGGCCACGGCCTCGCCGCCGGCCTCCTCCAACACGACGTCCCCGGCCGTTGTCGCCCGCCGGCGACCGGGACACGCCCTCGGGCGCGCGGTTGTCGTCGCCGGGCCGGGCCTCGCCGGCGCCGAGCGGGAGGCCGCTCGGATCGGGTCGCTCCACCCGTCGGCGGAATTGTTGACCGGACCTCGGGCGGTGGCGTCCGCCGTGCTCAGCGCCCTGGAAGGAGCCGCCGTAGCCCACGTGGCCGCCCATGCTTCTTTCCGGGCCGATAACGGCCTGTGGTCGAGCCTCGAGCTGGCCGATGGGGTACTGACGGTCTACGAGCTGGAGCAGTTGCGCCGCCCACCCGAATTGGTGGTGCTGTCGGCATGCCAGTCCGGCCTACCTGCAGTCCGCCCCGGCGATGAGGTGATGGGGCTGGTGGCCGCCCTCCTGACCCTCGGGACCAGGTCCGTCATCGCATCCGTGGTGCCGGTCGAGGACCGGTCCAGTGAGGAACTGATGGTGGCCTTCCACCAGCGCCTCCTGGCCGGGGAGCGGCCGGCTGCCGCTCTAGCTGGAGCGCAAGCGTCTACGCCCGGGACAGTAAGCCTGTCCTATGCCTGCTTCGGTGGGGGCTGACCGGGACGACGTGCCCGGTCGGCCAGAAGAGAGGCGGCGTATACGATGAGGTCGTCAAGGAGCAGTGGCCCATCACAGCAACTTTTCCTTGATTGGTACCGCAACATCAAAGGAATGAGGTAACTGTTATGGGCGCCATGTGGGACCCGATCGACCCGGGGTTCCGGGCCGACCCATACCCGGCCTACCGGGCTTTGCTCGAGGACGCCCCCCTCTTCGAGAGCCCGTACGGCCTGCTGGTGGTGTCCCGGTACGAGGACATCATGACGGTCCTGCGCAGCCCGAACACCAGCAACGACTTCCGCAAGTCGCCTCGCTTCGCGCCGGCCGTCGAGGACGACGGAGACGTTACGCCGTCGTTCCTTTTCCTCGACCCCCCCGACCACACCCGCCTGCGGGGCTTGGTCAGCCGGGCCTTTACGCCCCGCCGGGTCGAGCAGCTGCGGGCCCGCGCTCAACAGATCGCCGATGAGGTTTTTGACCAGGCGGCCATGGCCGGGAGGATGGAGGTCGTCAACGATCTGGCGTTCCCGTTACCGGTGCTCATGATCTGCGAGATGTTGGGCGTGCCGGCGGAAGACGTCGACGAGTTCAAAGAGTGGTCTGCGGCCACGGCGAGGGGCCTCGACCCCAGTTTCACGTGGCCGCCGGGACTGCTGGAACGCTTCCAGGAACTGAGGAGGCGGGCTATGGACTACTTCGGCCGGCTGATCGCCCGCCGCCGGGAGGAGCCCCAGGACGACCTCCTGTCTGCGCTCCTCGAAGCCGAGGAACAAGGCGACCGCCTCACCGAAGCAGAGGTGTGGAGCACGCTGAACCTGCTGCTCATAGCGGGCCACGAGACAACCGTCAACCTCATCGCCAACGGCGTGCTGGCCTTTGCCCGGCATCCCGACCAGTACGAACGGGTGCACGCAGACCCGTCTCTGGTCCGCAGCGCCGTCGAAGAGGTCCTCCGCTACGACCCCCCCGTCCACATGATGGGCCGGTTGCCCGTCGCGGATATCGAGATTTCTTGCGGAACGATCCCGGCCTGGTCGGAGCTGGTCATGCTGCCCGCGGCCGCCGGCCGAGACGGGGCCCAGTTCAGTGCCCCGGACGTTTTCGACGTCACTCGGGCCGACAACCGGCACCTCGGTTTCGGGTTCGGGATCCACCACTGCCTGGGCGCACCGCTCGCCCGGCTCGAAGCTCAAGTGGCCCTCGGCACTCTGGCCCGCCGTTTCAGCTCGGTGGAGCTGGTGGCGGCCTCACCGCCCTACAAGGACAACATCACGCTTCGGGGCGTGGCGTCGCTGGAAGTGAAGCTCGCTGGTTGAGGCCGGCGCGAAGCGGGCCTTGAGCGGAGTGACTTAGGACTTTTATGCCGTGGCCGCGACCAGGCGCTGCTTTTGTTGCCCCAGGCCTCCGATCTCGAGCGTCATGGTGTCACCTGCAGCCAGGTAGGGGAACCGCCCGGAGGCCGCTACACCCTGCGGTGTGCCCGTGTTTATGATGTCACCGGGTTCGAGGACCAGGAACTGGGACAAGTGCCAGACCAGGTAGTTGACCGGGAATATCATGTCGGCGGTGATCGAGTCCTGCCTGCTTTCGCCGTTCACAAACGAACGCAGGGAAAGTTTCTGCGGGTCAGGGACTTCAGCGGCCGGGACCAGAAATGGCCCAAGCGGGTTGAACGTCTCGCAGCATTTCCCCTTTGACCACTGGCCGCCCGAGAGTTCCATTTGAAATTCGCGTTCGGAGACATCGTTGGAAATTGTGTAACCGGCGATGTAGTTGGGGGCGTCGTCAACCGAGCCCAAATAACGGCAACGGGCGCCGATCACAACCGCCAGTTCCACTTCCCAATCCGTCCGGGTGCTACCCCGCGGGATGAACACGTCGTCGAACGGGCCAACCACGGTGTTGGGGTGCTTGAAGAAGATAATCGGGTACTCAGGCGCCGCCGCGCCGGTCTCGGCGGCATGGGCCGCATAATTCTGGCCGATGCAAATTACGGCGCTCGGCCGGGCTACGGGCGGGCCTACCCTCAGCCCCTCAATGGAAAACTGCGTCAGCTCCCCGCTGTCCAGTGCCTGCACGGCCAGGTCGATCCCGCCCCCGGCGAAAAAGGCGCCGTCGAGGTCACCGGTGCCAATGACCGGCGACAGGTTATAAGCCCACCCCGACCGGTCCTGGATTACGGGGACCTCACGGCCCGCGTCCCCCACCCGAAGAAATCGTACGGTGTCGCTCCCCGCGTTGCTGGTTGTCTGCCCCGTGGCCATTTCCGTACGTTAGCGCTTGGAGGCTGTCAGCGTTCCCAGCCGGGCCGGGTACACGGCCTATGGCCTAAGGTTGGCCTGACGTGCCGCGGCAAGAGCCGTGGCGCAAGCAAGTAAACGAGCAGGTAAAGGAGGACCGGCTTGGTAACCAAGGCGTCGGGCCGCCCGGCGGTCGTCCTGTTGAGCGGCGGGCTCGACTCGGCCACCGTACTGGCTATCGCCGGGTCAGAAGGTTACCGGGCGCACGCGCTCAGCTTTCGTTACGGGCAGCGCCACGACGTAGAAATAGCGTCCGCCCACAAGGTAGCCGAGGCCATGAACGTGGCCCGCCACGTCGTGCTGGACATCGACCTCCGCGCTTTTGGTGGTTCGGCCCTGACCAGTGACATCAACGTCCCCCATCACGACAGCGTCGATGACCTCGGGCCCGGCATACCCGTTACGTACGTCCCCGCCCGCAACACGGTCTTCTTGTCGTTCGCTCTCGCCTGGGCCGAGACTCTGGGGTCGAGTGACATATTCATCGGCGTCAACGCCGTCGATTACAGCGGTTACCCCGATTGCCGGCCCGAGTACCTCGCTGCGTTCGAGAGGATGGCCAACCTGGCCACCAAAGCGGCTGTGGAGGGTCAGCAAAACCTCCGGGTGCACGCGCCTCTTTCGCAATTGACCAAGGCGCAGATCATCCAGTGTGGTCTGGCCCTGGGTGTCGATTATTCGCTCACCCATAGCTGCTACGACCCCGGGGCGGACGGGCGGCCCTGCGGGACTTGCGATTCGTGTCTCTTACGCCGAAAGGGCTTCGCCGAGGTGGGGACCGAAGACCCGGCCCTCTCCATATAGGGCCGGCGAGGGCGGGAAGGAGCAGACCGCCGTGGATTTCTCGCAGTGCCGCTAAGGTAAGGCGGCGAGGCCGGCCGGTGCGCAGCGGCGTCAGGTGCCAGTCTCGATTGGCCCGGTACGACAACGAGCCTCGAAGGAGGATGAGGTCATGGAGGTCCGAGGGCGTGCGGTTCACTTCGGTGTGCAGTTGCAGGGGCAGGCAACGAGCTGGGCAGACTACGCCGCGGCTGTAAAGGCGGTGGAGGGCCTCGGTTATGGTTCGGTGTGGGGTTTTGACCACCTCCTGCCGTTCAATGGTGCTGACGATCGGCCAGCGTTCGAGACGTTGACCACGCTTGCTGCGATGGCGCTGCTCACGAGCCGCGCCCGGATCGGTATGCTCGTGAACGGGGTCCTCTACCGCGACCCGGCCGTCCTCGCCAAAGCTTCGGCTCAGGTGGACGAGATGAGCTCGGGTCGGCTCGATTTCTCGCTCGGAGCGGCGTGGGCAGAGCGCGAGTTCCGCGCCTACGGGATGCCGTTCCCTCCCATCGCTGAACGCTACGCCCGTGTCGACGAGGCCCTGCAAATCGTGAAGGCGCTGTGGGGGCAGCACCGGACCACGTTCAAGGGGCGCTACTACCAACTGGACGACGCTCCTTGCGAGCCCAAGCCCGTCCAGTCGCCCCGCCCGCCGATCACTATTGGTGGCTCGGGGACCGGGTCGCTGCGGCTGGCGGCCCGGCACGCTGACCGCCTCAACGTACAGGGCCCTCCCGCGAAATGCACCCAGACTTTCCAACGGCTCGAGGAAATCTGTGGCCAGATCGGACGGGATTTCAACGAGATCGAGCTCTCGCTGCACCCGTCAGTAGCCGTAGCGCCCACTCGCGCCGAAGCGGAGGCGATGGCCAGGCGGGCGACGGCGGCGAACTCGGTTGATCTCGACGCCGTCCGGAGCAATTGGTTGCTCGGGGAACCGGGAGATGTGGCCGCCGGGATCCGCTCCTACCTGGACATCGGCATCAACCATTTCGTGTTCGCGGTCGGGCATCCGTTCGACCTGGCCCCACTCCGGTTGCTCCAGGAAAAGGTATTTACAGCCTTGGATTGAGCTGCACTAGACGGCCTGGTCTTGCCGGGAACTGGCCGGCCAGGCTTTCACGGGCCCCTCAACCGACAGCGCGACAGGGCTGCCGTGGCCCAGGGGGGATGTGCCGGTGAGCCTGACATGAAGCAGGGGACGCTTGCCCTCGACATCGGCCGCCAGTTCGACCGCGACCAGCATGTCGTGGCCAAAATAGCGACATTCGACGACTCGGCCGCGCAGGCCCCCGGCTCCATTGCCGGGCCGCAGCTCGAGCTGTTCGGGCCGCACCAATACCATCACTTCTTGGGCCTCGGCCAGAGCTGGCCCGCCGGCGCCGATGGTCAGCGGGCCGAGCGCGGTAACGGCGGCCCCAGCTCGCACGGTGCCCTCCAGCAGGTTGGCATCGCCCACGAAGCTGGCCAAGGCCGGGTCGAGGGGGTCGCTGTAGAGGTCTTCAGGGCTGGCGCACTGTACGACCCGCCCGCCCCGCAGCACCGCCACCCGATCAGCCAGGGAGAGGGCTTCGTCCTGGTCGTGGGTCACCATTATGGTCGTCGTGCCCGTTTCCGACAGCACACGAGCCACGTCCGCCCGCACGCCGGCTCGCAGAGCGGCGTCGAGCGACGAGAACGGCTCGTCCAGCAGGACCAGGCTGGGCTGACCGGCGAGCGCTCTGGCCAGGGCCACGCGTTGCTGCATCCCGCCCGACAGCTGATGGGGGTACCGGCCGCCTTCTCCCGACAGCCCCACCAAGTCGAGCAGCTCTTCTACCCGCCCGCTCTTGCGCTCTCGCCGCGAGAGGCCAAAGCCCACGTTGCCGCTGGCATCCAAATGGGGGAAAAGGGCACCGTCCTGGGGCACGTAGCCTACCCGCCGGGCCTCGGGCGGAAGGTGAGTCCGCCCATCTTCGACGACGTTGTCGCCGAGCATAACCGTGCCGCCGTCTGACCGCTCGAAGCCGGCGAGTACACGAAGCAGCGTAGTCTTGCCGCTGCCGGACGGCCCGAGGACCGCTGTGAGCGACCCCTCCGGCACCTCGAGGTCGACGTCATCGAGGACGGCGCGGGCGCCGAACGACTTCCGCAGCCCCGAGACGACAACGCGTGTCATAGACCCAGTGTCCCCTATACGGCCAGCAAAGAACTGGCCGGCAGACGGACGGGCCAGCGGCCCAGCAAGAGCCGTCCAGAGCGGGCTCGAACGCCTTCAGTTGTCAACCCAGCCGGCCTCTGTCTCGTAGGCATCCCTAAGAAAGAATAGTAGGCATGCCTTATTGCTGCGCAAACGGGCCCACCACCCCTCCTCGAGGGCGCTTCACTGGACGGCCCCGAGGGAGATGCCCTCGACGATCTGGCGCTGCGCCACGATGGCGACCAGCAGGATCGGCACGATAGCGATCAGGGCCGCCGACATGATGAGGTCATAGTTGGTACTGAACTGCGTCTGGAACACGGATAGGCCCTGCGAGACCACGTCCATGCTCGTGGTGTTCACGACGATCAGTGGGAAGAGGAAGTTGTTCCAGTTCATCAGGAAGGCGATGATCGCCAGGGCGGCGATGACCGGGCGGGCCAGGGGCGCGTAGACCTTGTAGAAGATGCGCCACTCCGAGGCGCCGTCGATGCGGGCCGCCTCGCCGAGCTCCTGAGGAGCGCCAAAGAAGAACTGGCGGAACAGGAACGTCCCGAGGGCAAAGGCGATATTAGGGATGATCAGCCCCTGGTAAGTGTTGAGCCAATGGAACGTGGCCAATATCTGGACCACGGGCACGATGATGGTGGTAAACGGGACGAGCAGTCCGCAGAGCAGAATATAGAAAAGCACCCGCTTTCCGGGGAAGTCGAACATGGCGAAGGCGTAACCCGCCATCATGGCAGTGAAAATCTGACCGGTCGTGGCGCAGACGGCGAAGATGACGCTGTTCAAGTACCAGCGGCCAAATGGGGCCGAGTTCCAGGCCTTTACGATGTTGCTCCATTCGAACTGGCTCGGCCAGAGCGAGGCCCGCAGGTCGAGGATCTGCCCGTTGGGCTTGACCGCAGTGCCCAGCATCCAGATCAGCGGGAAGACGACGACCGCCACCGCGATTGCGACCAGGGAATAAAAGAAAACCCGGTTGGCGACCCGGCGACTACGCGTCACGGCGGGAACCTCGCCCGATGGTGGCGACCACGATAATCGTGATTAAGAGCGAGATGAGGAACAGGATGACGGCCAGGGCGTCGGCTTGCCCGGTGTTGAACTGGACGAAAGCCCTTGGTGAATATCTCGTACACGATGGGCGTGGTGGCGCCGTTAGGGCCGCCGCCGGTGAGGACGTAGATCTGGGTGAAAGTCTGCAGGCCGGTCAACGTCGTGATGACCAAGATCACGGCGGTGGCGCGGCGCAGCAACGGCCAACGGATGTAGCGGAAACGCCGCCATGGGCCGGCGCCATCGACGCTGGCCGCCTCCATGAGGTCGACGGGCAGGCTCTTCAAGGCGGCGAGGTAGAGGATGACGTTCTCACCGAAGAACTGCCAGACGCCGAAGGTGAGGACCATGACCAGGGCCAGCGATGGCGACGACGTGAAGTCGGCTTGATGGAGCCCGACCGCTTCGAGGATGCGGTTTATGAACCCGAACTGCGGTGCGAACAGGTTGGCCCAGATGAGGGCCGTGGCCACGACCGGCACGACGAGCGGGGATTATAAATGGGGCGCGCAGGCGGTCTATCCCGGGCAGTTTCATGTTGAGCAACAGCGCTATGGCCAGGCCGAAACCCATGGCCAGCACGATGAAGCCGACGGTGTAAATGGCCGTGACTTCCAGCGCCTGCGTCCCGCCCTGGGACAGCGCGTCGCTGTAGTTCTGGAGCCCGACAAAATTGAGCTTGGTCTGGAAGATATTGGTGCCGCCGCCATAAAAGCTGCGGTGGACGGCGATGCCCAGCGGCACCAGCGAGAAGAGGGCCGTGAGCCCGACCGCGGGGGCAATGAACAGGTAGGGGAGTGAGCCGCGGTTGGCGTACAGGGCGGCTACCGCGGGGCCCCGGGCCGCCGGCCTAACCCACCGTCCCCTCCCAGGTAAGCCGGGAGGCGGGCACAGGTGGTGTGCACCCGCCTCTCCACGACGTGCTGGTTGAGACTCCGAGCACTAGCCGTTCTGGGCGAGCGCCTGGTCTACCTCGTGGGCGGCAGTGGAGAGCGCCTGGGCTGGCGTGACCTTCCCGGCGATGGCGTCGTTGATCTCGGTGTAGAGGTACGACGAAGCGGTGTACCACTGCGGGTTGAGGGGACGGAGTTGCCCGTACTTCAAGTTGTTGGCGAAGACGCTGTACCACTGGGTTGACTCCGGCTTGCTTGAGCACCGGCTGGCCGATCTGGGCCGGGCTGGAGGGCAGGCCGCCCGACTGTGAGGCCAAGTAGGCGCCCTGGGCCGGCGAGGCCAGGAACTTGATGAAGGCCAGGCCGGCCTGGTCCTCGGCCGGCGTCGTCTTCAGCAGAGCGGCGACGCCGATGCCGATGTTGGTCGACCGTCCCGTACTGCCGGCGGGGTACGGCGCGACCCCGTAGTCGAGGCCCTTCGGCACCTCGCCTTCCAGCCACGGGCCGTCGGTGATCATCGCCACGGCGTTGGACGCGAACGCGGTGGGGCCGTCAAAGTTCCCGTCGGCGGCGTAGCTGGCCGTCGGCGCCACCTTCTGCGTACCGGACCATGTTGACCCACGTCGACAGGGCCTTGATGCCGGCGGCGCTGTCGAAGGTGGCCTTCGTCTGGTTGGAGTTGAGCAGGCTGCCCCCGTCGCCCCACAGCACCGGTTCCCAGTCGTACGAGATCCACTCCGCGTCGCCCGTGGGCACGTAGAAGCCGTACCGGTGGGCCGAGGCGACGGTCAGCTTGGCGGCGTCCGCCTCCAGCTGCGCCCAGGTCGTGGGCGGCGAGGTGATCCCGGCCTGGGCGAAGTCGGTCTTGTTGTAGAACAGGGCGATGTCGCCGACTCCCCCGAGGGCCATGCCGAGCTGCTGGCCGCGGTAGAACAACGAGTTCCTGATCCCCGGGTACAGCTGGTTGGTGAGGCCCGGCAGCTTGCCCGTCAGCGGGATGAGCTTGCCGCTCTCCTGGACTATGGGCAGGTCATAGGGCTGCTGGTCGGTGTACACCGTCGGGCTGGGTGTTGGTCTTCAGGGCGGCGATGACCTTGGGGAAGTACGTGTCGGACGTCGAGATGTACTGGCCATTGGCCAGGTACGCGGGGTACGCCTTGTCGAAGGCGCTGTCGAGGGTGGCGATCTCGGCCGGCTTGAAACCGCTCGTCCAGTACGTGAACGAAGTGGGCGAAGAAGCGCTGGCGGCGGTCGCCGATGCGCCGATCCCGATCGCCGGCCCGGCGGCGAGCAGAGCCACTGCCGCAGCTCCGAACGTCGATCCGTCGTCTCTGGTGCACTGATATTCCTCCTATATCGATCGGATTACTTGGATTTACCTTAACATGCGCGTGACATATGATGTCCCGCCGCGACGGCCCTCAGTGGGCGCCCATCGGCACGACATCAGGCAGCACCGGCAGACGCGCTGGCCAGGGGAGGGCAGGACATCGTCGGGCAGGCTCGCGTGCAAGCCTGGCGAGCCGGGCACTCGCTGAGCAGCGGCGGCAGGAACGCATAAGCAGCCCGCAGCTCACGTATCCTCCAGCCTGTCCCAAAAGGCCCCCAGGTCACGCCAGCATGGCGCGGCCAGCGAGCCGCCTTCGTGCTTGACCGACTCGGCGGCGCAGAGGTTGGCGAAGCGCATGGCCTGCTCCAGGCGCCACCCGCCGAGAGACGCGTAGATGAAGCCGGCGTCGAAGACGTCGCCGGCACCGGTGGTATCCCGGGCCTCCACCTCCAAGGCCGGCACTCGCAGGCCGGTCCGGCTCGAGGGGTCGATGGCGAAACAACCCGACCCGGAGTCCTTCACCACGACGAGCCGGCCACTCGTGGCCAGAGCCGCTGCGGCCTGCTCAGCGTCGTCCGTACCAGTGCAGGCCCGGGCCTCTGCCGCGTTGGGCATGAACACGTCGATTTCGGCCAACCTGTCGGCCAGCCCGGACGAGCTGAGCTGCTCGACGTCCCACCCGACATCGGCAAACACGAGCGGGGTGAACCGGTGGAGCCCGGCCAGCCAACGGGTGCTGGCGTTGGCCAGCGACACGACGAAAGCGTCCGCACGGTACCCATCTGGCATAAGGGCGGCCACGTCGAGCGGGGGCGCCGCCTCGTAGGTCACCAGGCTGCGCTCTCGACCGTAGGCGACCGAGGTCGTGACCGGCGTGGTCCAGTCCGGCAGCTTGCACCGACAGCGAGAGGTCGATGCCCTCGTACGCGAGCGCCGACCAGAGGTACTGGCCGAAAGTGTCCTCGCGCGAATACGGACGAGAGCCCGACGTCCAGCCCTAGTCGGGCGAGAGCCACGGCCACATTGGCTACGCCCCCGGGCGAAATGCCGAGATGGGTTGCTCTGCACCTCCGTACCCGGTCTGCGGCGGGCCGGTAACCCCGAATAGACCACGTCGAAAAAGACCGTGCCGAAGACATGTACACGGCGCTTGGGCATCGGGCCGGGGCACTGGCTCCAACCGAACTCGCAAGCTTCAAGCCCCCCGCACGGTCGTTCCGAGGCCGATGGCCCGGGGAACGAGCCTTCGGTAGTCGTCCCCGCAACAGTCGTCCCCGAAACGGTCATGTCCCGATGCTATATGAAAAGTTACCGTTATTTCGGCCGCGGGGGGGCCGTGGTGATAGGGGTAGAGATGGGAGAACCCTCCGAGTTGCACAGCTCGTCCAGCTGCAGCAGGTACTTCTCGGCGGCCGTCGTGTCGCGCCGGCTGAGTGCGAGTTCGAACGCCCTCGTGTCCGAAAGGACGTGACCACCCACGGCGTCCGCGTCTTTGTCGACCATTTGGTGCAATGTTGCTAAGCCGCCCCGATGGTCGTACGCCAATTGCATAACCCCGCCGACAGAATTGCAAAAAGTGTCCATAGCCTTGGCGGTACTGCTCTTATCGAGATCGCCGACAAAGGCATAGATGCCTATGGCGAAGGCGGCGGCGAGTACGACGAGCACAAGCACGCCAGTGGTCCGACGCCGGGACCTTCGGCCAGATTGCGGACCGCCGAGATTATCGGGCGTGGCCAGGACGGGATCTCCAGTCCCGTCGTTCTCCGTCACGACCTCAGGGTACGTCCAGCTCCGGAATGCCTGGCTCAGAGCCCCGCACGCATACGTCAGCGCCCATTGCTCAAGGCCTTCGTCCCTCCGGTCGTCGCGTAACTCGCTACGGGCACTCCCAGGAGGTCGGCCACGTCTCTGCTGGCGCGAACGAGCGCTTCGATGTCGATCCCCGTCGCCACGCCCATTTCTGCGAACATATTTGCGAGATCCTCGAGAGCAACGTTGCCGTGGTTGCCGCTCGCCTCCGGTAGCCGGATCCCGCCCCCGATGCCGCAGAGCGCTCCCTCGAACGTCCTTACGCCGGCTTCCATGGCGGCCAGCGCGTTCGCGAGGGCCATCCCGTTGGTGTTGTGCAAATGGAGGCCCAGCTTCATCGAGGGGAATCCCTCAATGAGGAGGCGGCTCAAGTCGTACACGCGGCGCGGCCCATCGAGGCCTGCAGTCGTTGCGATGTAATACTCGTCCACCCCGGCCCGGTTTAGTGAAGAAGCGATCTGGAGAACTCGCTCACTCGGGATCTCCCCTTCGTAGGGGGAGAACATGGCCAGCCCGACAGCGACGACGAGGTGCACGCCGTGGTGTCGCGCTGTCCCCGCGATCTCGTCAATCAGTTCCAGGTTGCGTTCGATCGAGATGTTCTGGTTTTTCTGGTTGTAAGTTTCGCTGGCGGTGACCAGGCCGAGGACTTCCTTGATCCCGCTCGTTAGCGCCCGTTCCATCCCTCGCCGGTTCGCCACCAGCGCACGGAAGCGGTAGCCGTCGCCTGATGGCAACCCGCCCACGACGGCCTCGGCATCCGCCAGCTGGGGCACGATGTCCGGCCGCACAAAGGAGGTGACCTCGACCCGTTTCAGCCCCGCGGCGAGTAACCGGCGCAGGATCCCCAACTTCAATTGGGTGGGGTAAACCTTTTCTAGGCTCTGCAGGCCGTCGCGGAGCGTGACGTCCACGATCTCTACCTCGGCAGGGAACTGCACTCTCACTCCTCCGGACACGGCACCCTGACGACCCTAACAGTACGCTCATGAGTCCTTTCGGCCGCTTGACACCCTCGAGGGGGGCTCGTACGGTTGGACCTGTTTACCGCGACACGAACGCTGACACGACAAGGAGGAGGCGGGTGGACAAGTTGCGACTCGGTGTGATCGGGGCCGGATTTGGGGCGCACCCACCTCATCTCGCGAACTTCGGCCGACGCCGGGACGAGGCCGATTTCACGTGAGTGCACGGTCCGTTTTCCACACCGGTTTCGTGGTCTCCGACCTGGATGCCAGCTTGCGCTTTTACTGCGATGGGCTGGGCCTGGTATTGCGTCACCGCCAGGTTCAGCACAACGCGTACACCGCCACCCTTGTCGGCTACCCGGAGGCGGCGATAGAGATCGCGCAGCTCAAGTTCCCAGAGGGCGAGCCGCCGCCCTCCGGGCACGTGCTCGAGCTCATTTGTTACGACCACCCGCCGAGCGCCCCTGCCGACCTCGAGCGCAGCACCCTCGGTTCAGGGCACCTGGCCTTCGTGGTGGATGACATATTCAGGACCGTCGACGACCTTCAGCGGCTCGGGGCGCGCTTCATAAACTCGCCGGTGCGCATAACAGAGGGGATCAACACCGGAGGGTGGGCGGCCTATCTGCACGACCCCGACGGCGTGACGCTCGAGCTCATCCAGCCCAGGAAAAGCGCTGAAGAGGGAGAGAAATAACGTGGGCGAAAACGGTACTGGCCAACTTGCGGGACGGACGGCGGTCGTCACCGGCGGGGGTCAAGGCATCGGTGCCGCTATCGCCTGGTCCCTCGCCGCTGCCGGAGTACGCGTAGTCATCAACGGCCGGCACGAAGGGACCCTGGACGAGGTCTGCCGGAATATCGCCGACGCTGGGGGCACCGCTCTGTCTTGTGCCGGAAGCGTTACGGATCCGCGACACCTCGAACAGCTCATGAAGTTGGCCGGCGGCGAGCGGGGGGCGATAGACATCCTGGTCAACAATGCTGGGATCGCCGGCCCGACCGCGCCACTGGCGGAAGTGACATTGGCCCAGTGGCAAGAAACTCTGGCGGTTAATCTGACCGGCGTGTTCTTGGCCTGCCAGGCGGCTCTGCCCTACCTCCTCGCGAGCGAGCACGGGCGCATCGTGTGCATCGGATCGGTAACGGGGAAGCGACCGTTACCAAACCGCACTCCCTACGCCGCGTCAAAGCTCGGGCTGGTCGGGCTGGCGAGGACACTGGCCACGGAACTTGGCCCGCAGGGCATAACGGTAAATGTGGTTTCACCATGGTTGGTCGACAATGCCAGGCTAGCCAGGGTAGTTGCGTCGATGGCGGCGGAGCAGCGGCTCAGCCCGGACCAGCTACGTCGGGAAATGGAAGCCGGCACGGCACTACACCGCGCTGTAAGAGAAGACGAAGTGGCCGCTACGGTGCTGTTCCTCTGCTCGGACGGGGCGGAGAGCCTGACGGGCCAAGATCTCAATGTGAGTGCCGGGGCAGTGATGTACTGATGGTGGACGAACGCCGGGGCGCAGCCGAAAAAGCGGCCGATCGGGCTGAGGAAAGCGACGTCGATGCCGGGCTCGGGCCACTGGCCCCAGCGGTGCAATTTTGGGGCGAGCAGGAGGTCGGTGCCCGGTGACCAGCGCGAGTGAGGCCCTGTTGTTACCACCGTTCAAACAATGTGCCTTGGTCGTAGAGGACCTCGATGAAGCCGTTCGGCGATGGAGCGACGACCTTGGTATCGGCCCGTGGACCGCCTATCGTCTCGAGCCGCCGAGGTTGAAGGAAATGTACTATCGCGGCGCGGAGGTAACCTTCTCCCTCCGGCACGCTCTCGCCTGGCAGGGCGAGCTGCAGTTCGAGTTAGTCCAGCCGCTCGAGGGGCCGAGCATTTGGGCCGACCATCTGGCTGTGCACGGGCCGGGGATGCACCACATCGGGAAGTACGTGAGCGATCACCCTGCTGCCGTCGCCGCGGCGCTCGAAGCAGGCTTCGAGCCGGTCCAGAGCGCCCGGGGCTTTGGCGTCGAGGGAGACGGGGCCTTCGCCTACTTCGAGCCGCCCGGGACCTCACTGGTCATCGAATTGATACAAGCTCCCAGGGTGCGTATAGAGCCCGAGTTTGTGTACCCGCCGCAATGCGCCTGAGGGGAGCCGCTAGTGACCAGGTCAGCGACGCGGATCGTGTTCCCCGAACCCCATCGAGTCGAGCTCGAACAGGTGGAGGTCAACCTCGACAACCTGGGGCCACATGAAGTCGTCGTCCAGGCCCGGCGAAGCGTTATCAGCCCGGGCACAGAGCTAGCTCACTACCGGGGAGAGAACCTCTCGGGCGTGCTCGGCCACGCCGCCCGCCGTGCCGGGCCCTTCTTCCCGGGCTACGCCATGGCCGGCACGGTTATGGCCGCCGGCGCAGAGGCCGGTCTGGTCGCGGGCGCTGAAGTGATCTCTCATACGCCTCACCAATCTGTTGCCCGCTTCGACCGTCGGGAGCGGGTTTGCGTCCCCCTCCCCCCAGGGCTCAGCCTCGATGTGGCCCCGTTCGCCCGGTTGGCCCAGGTTGGTGGCGTGAGCCTGCAGGTCGCCGACGCCCGGCCGGGCGATACCGTTGCGGTAATCGGGCTCGGTCCCGTCGGCAACCTGGTGGGCCAGTTGGCCAACGCCTCGGGTTACCGCGTTGTAGGCGTCGAGCGCTCCGCCGACCGCCGCCGTGTTGCCACTGCGACGGGACTTAAAACCGTCATTTCCCCTGAGGAAGCCGGCGCCGCCCAGGCACTGCCGGAGCCAAACCTTGTGTTGGAGTGCTCGGGGAGGCCGGCCGCCGTCGTGCTCGCTACGGAGTTATGCCGCCCGCACGGGCAGGTGATGACCGTGGGCGCCCCTTGGCGGCCCGAGCCGGAGGTGCCAGCCAGTTCGGTCCTGGGCCGGGTATTCGAGCGGTTCCTGTCGCTTCGCAGTGGTTGGGAATGGCAAGTACCACACTACGGCGACCGCTCCGTGGCTGCGTGCACGGTCTGGGTGCTCGACCGGCTAGCCGATGGCTCGGTCAAGACAGCTCCCCTTACGAGTGGGACTGTCCGTCCCGAGGCGGCTGCCTCGGCCTACCAATTGCTGGCCGACGACCCGGAGCACCACATGACCTTCCTGCTCGACTGGGAGGCAGGACAACCGTAATGGGCCAAAATCGTGGCGCCTTTCTATGCAACATTTAGCCGGGACCGGCGGCCGGATCTGACACACGGGCCTTTCCCGTGCGTAACGTGCCCTCAACGCCAACGAAACGTCACTAGGGAGATGAGATGGAGATCGCGTCGGTGGAAGTCCTCCAGGTCGGCTCTGAGCTTTCGGGCGCGCATACCCTTGTCCGGCTGGCGACGGACACCGGCATCGTAGGGATCGGGCAATCGGGCGCGTGGGGTTACCCCGCCGCCGTTGCTGGCGTCCTCGCCGAGCTGAAGCCAATGCTGCTCGGCGCGGACCCTTTCCGGACTGAGCACCTTTGGAACGCAATGGTCCGCGCCCGGCCTTTTCGTGGCAACATCGTGTCTGCGGCCGTGTCGGCAGTCGACAACGCGCTGTGGGACATCAAAGGCAAGGCCCTGCAGGTCCCGGTGTGGGAGCTTCTTGGTGGCCGGTCCCGTGACAAGGTACGGCTCCACGCTTTGATCGGCGGCGCGGGCCCCGACGAGGTAGCCGCCTCGGTCCGCTGGGCGGTCGGCGAAGGCTACACCGCAGTAAAGTTCGACCCCTTGGTGGCCGGTTATCAGGATTTCGCCATGCCGAAACTGGTGGCTTCGGCTTGCGATATGGCCGCCGCCGCTCGACAGGCCGGAGGCGATGAGCTCGACATCATCTTCGAATTGCACCGCAAGCTGGACCCTGCCAAGGGCGTCGTTGTGGCCAACGCCTTGGCCCGCTTCAACCCGCTGTTCATCGAAGACCCCATCCAGATCGACTCGATCGAATCCCAAGCCGAAGTGTGCAAGCGGATCAACGCGCCGACGGCCATCGGCGAACGTTTGAGCTCGATCTGGGAGTACCGGGAGCTATTGTCCCATGGAGTCGCCATCCACGTCCGCCCCGACGTCGGCCTCTCGGGTGGGCTGTCGCAGTCGCGGAAAATCGCCACCTTGGCGGAGGCCTACTTCTGCGGGGTAATCCCGCATAATTTTCTCGGCCCAGGGCTGAGCGCCCCTACCGTCCAACTCTGCGTCGCCATCCCCAACCTCATCACGATGGAGTACGCCCCACGCGACGAGGACAGGCAGACCAGCGCGGCCGCGTTTAGTTCGGCTCTGGTGCGCCGGGGCGGTTACTTTGAAGTCCCGGAAACCCCGGGCATCGGGGTCGAGTTGGCCGATAACTATGCCACTGTGGCTCCACCGAAGGAAAAACCTACGGCCCTGGACGACTTATTACGAGATGATGGCTCTGTTATCGGCGGGGTTATCTGAGGTGGCGACGCGATGAAGGTCCTGCTGGTCGGTGGTTCGGGGATGGTCGGGACGTTTATCACTCCGTACTTGAAAGAGCGCCACTCGCTGCGGGTCCTCGACTTGCAAGCGCCGACAGCTGATGGGGTCGAATACGTGGAAGGGTCCATAACGGATCCCGAGGTCCTCGAAGTTGCCCTCCAAGGGTGTGACAGTTTTATCAACCTGGTGATGATGGGCCCTCAGGGCGGCGCTTCGACAGAGCAATCGCTACCGCTGATCATCTCCAACTATGAGGTCAACACGCTCGGCCTGCACCTGCTCCTCTACACCGCGCAGGGGCTCGGTATCCGGCGCGGCGTGCACACGAGCACCATGAGCGTCCACTACCGGGGGCGCACGTGGTACGGCCAGGAAGAAGACGTCGCCCTTGACACGCCGAGCGTCTATGGTCTGACGAAGTCGCTCGGCGAGGTGATCTGCGCCTATTTCGCCCGTTGGTTCGACATGAACATAATTGCCCTGCGCATTACGGGGCCGCGTCCGTGTGCACGGTACCTCGAGGAACGGCGGGACCGCCCGGCCGGGTTCGAGCAGACACGGGGGCCCGACGGAGCCGGGCCGATCTTCGCCACCGACGAGGAAGACCTGGCCTCGGCGTACCTTGCTGCGCTGGAGGCAGTCCAGGTCGGTCATGGGCGGTACGATGCCGTCTTTATCGCCGGGGACGAGGAGGAGGCCAACCACAACCTGTCCAAGGCCCGGCGCCTACTCGACTGGGAACCGAGGTCGCAGCGCCATATCCAATGAACGGTGAGGCCGATGAGCGGCGGCGGGCCTATGCCGCGGGGGCGGGTAACCTCCTAACGAGCTGCGGCTTCACTTGCCCGGAGGATCGACCTCAGGGTCCCACCGAGGACCATGCGGAGGTCGTCCTCGCTCACGAACGCGCAGTGCGACCTGACGACCTCGAGCGACTGACGATAGGTGCAGTACAACTTCGAAGCCGGGAAGTCGGAACCCCAGCACAGTCGCTGCGGCCCGAAGGCCTCAAAAAGCCGGCGGAAAGTAACAGTGGCTTCGGGCCAGGGGTAGTCCCAACCCTGGGCGGACGCGTAATGGAAGCCGGACACTTTCACATAGATATTGTCCACTTCCCTCGACGTCGTCACCTCCGCCAGGGCATCGGAGTAGGCGGCCGCGGCGTGGCCGCTCGCGGTCAGCGCCGTCTCCGTACGAAGCCCGGCCAGGTGGTGGCAGAGCACCGGGACGGACGGGTGGCGTCGGGCGATACCGCGGAGGTCGGCTTGCCAGCCCGGCCCAGCGGCGAAGCTGACAAACAGGCCGCGTTGCTCCGCCACGGTGAAGACGGCCTCTGCTTCATCGCTCGCCAACCAGCCGTCGTTCACTTCGCGTACATAGTGAGTGAAGCCAGCCAGCGGGTAACGGTCGGCGAGAGCACGCAGCCGGTCAGGGGCGCCGGGCCGATGGTAGGTCGCGCTCCAGCTGCAGTCCAGGTCGGCGATAATACGGAACCGGCCGGGGTGGCGCTCGCTGGCCGACGCTACATAGCTGACGTTGTCGGGGTTGTTGTCGATCCCGGCGCAGACAACCGCCGCTTCGCTCACGTGGTTTAGGTCCATCTCGTAGAGGAGCTGGTCGATGGTACCGCGAGAGTCCTCGTCCGGGACGAGGGGCGCGTACGGCCACCGTCGCCAGGCGTGACAGTGGCTGTCGAGGATGTCCAGGCTGTCCGTCATGTTCGTAATAACCTCATGATAACCGGGCAGATGGTCGTGACAGCCAATCGTGACTGCGAGCACCGGGAGGAAGCAACACCCCAAAAAGGAGGTTGAGGGTGGTCGGTCCGGAGTTTGAAGGAACTTCCGCGATTGTCATCGGTGGCGGCTCCGGCATTGGAGCGGCGACAGCGCTGCAATTAGCAGAGCTCGGGTCTTTCGTGGCTATTTTCGACATCAACAATCCCGCCGCGGTCGCCATCGCCGGCCAAATGCGGCCCGAGCAGCAGTGCGAAGTCTACCAGGTGGACGTTAGCCGGCAGGACCAACTCGAAGCCGCGGTTTCGGCGGTGGCGGGCAGGACAGGCTCAATAAATTTCCTCGTCAATTGTGCCGCCAGTTTTATCGGGGCGGGACGAGATGCCACCCGCGCGGATTGGGACCAGGTCCTGGGCGTCAATGTGAGAGGGTGCGCCTGGTCAGTCAGCGCCGTCAGTCGCTATATGCCGATGGGGTCGGCAATTGTCAACGTCAGCAGCATTTCGGCCCACATTGCCCAACCAAATCGGTGGACATACAACGCGACAAAAGCCGCAATCGTCGAAATTACGAAGTGCCAAGCGCTCGATTTGGCATCGCTTGGGATCCGCGTCAACGTGGTCAGCCCCGGGTGGATTTGGACGCCAGAGGTGGCAAAGGCGGCCGGCAGTGATCGTGAGCATTGGGAGCCGGTCTGGGGTAAGTACCATATCCTCGGGCGACTGGGCGAACCGACCGAGGTCGCGAATGCGATAGTTTTCTTACTAAGCCGGGCCGCCAGTTTTATAACGGCGACAGAACTAATGGTAGACGGAGGCTATTTGGCCTTGAGCGCCGAGGGCAGCGGCGATGACTCGAGGTTTGCGTCGAGCCGGTAGGCCCACCCCGGCGCGGCGGTTGAAGCCCGCACCACGAACTCTGTGGCTAGCGTCTCTTGAAGGTCGCCGCGAGCGCCTCTGAACGAGCCCAGGAGGACCTCAGTCGCTCGCGCTGCGACCCGGTACATAGGCACATGGACAGCCGTGAGCGCGGGATGGACGTACTTGACCAGGGGCGAGTCTTCGACAGTGGCGACCGACACGTCCCCCGGGAGCTGATGCCCAGTCGCCTGGACAGCTTGCAGGCACCCGAAGGCCATGAGCTCGTTGAGCACGAACAGGGCCGTAGGGCGATGCTCGCTGTCTATGATCTCCTGGCCGATGCGGTAGCCGGACTCGAAGGTCCAGTCTCCGAACCACCGCTGGGGCTGCCTGGGCGACCCTGCTTCCATCAGCGCCCGACCCATGCCGGCTTCCCGTTCGCGGACCATGGGGTGGCCGGGTTCGGGCACCGTCACGAGCGCCACATCGGTATGCCCGAGCTGGACAAGGTGCTGGGTCGCGGCATAGGCACCGCCTTCCTCGTCCGCTCGTACCCACGCCACCCCGGGCACGCGGCTCGACCTCCCGATAACAACCGCAGGCTTGTTGGTCCCGGCCAGGATCTCATCGAGGACGTCATCACTAATGAGATAGTCAACGAGCAGGCCATCCACTCGGCCGCTCAGCAGTAAAGCGCGCGACCTGCGCACGTCAGCGAAGTCCGCGTGCAAGACGAAGGAACCGCCGGCGTCGGCCGTGTCACAGATGCCGTGCCACACGCTGTTGCGAAACGCGTCGACCAGCGCCTGGGCCTCACTCCTGGCGCTCCTGTGGATCAGATACCCGATGGCGCCGGAACGCGATGACCTGAGGGCGCTGGCGGCGGCGTGGGGCTGGTACCCAAGGTGCTCTATAACCGCTTGGACGCGAGCCCTCGTCTCCGGTAGGACCCGGTCGCTCCCACGGACAACCAGTGACACCGTGTTGTGCGAGACGCCGGCGACCCGGGCGACGTCACGCAACGTCGTGCGCCCGGTTGATAACCCTGGCACTCCTTTGGCCTTTCCTGTAACGGCCTTGCGGACGACCATACGCGCCTACCACTCTCCGCCGCCTCACCTTCGGAGATGCGACGCGGCCTCTTGCTTGACAACTCAACGGATCAGCCTTAGTGTAGGCAATGAGTTAGATGATCGTTCATATTATAAATGCATCTGACCTTGTCAGAGCTTGTGTGAACGATACTACAAGCTAGCAGCGGCGAGTTTGCGTCAGTGCCCGCCGCGACCACAAGGGAGGGGATGGTCATGGACCGCAGGCAATTTCTCAAGTACTCCGCGGCCGCCGCTGGTTTGGCCGCGGCCGCTCCGATTTTGGGCTCGTCCGAAGCATTTGCGAGCCCCCGCCGTGCCAGCTCCAGTACGAGCGCCTCGCTCTCACTCCTGCTCGACCACACCTCGCTCGAGGTGACGAGGTTCCAGCACGTCGTGGCCCAGTTCGAAAAGGCCAACCCCGGCATAAGCGTCTCGGTCGAGAACATCGCCGATGCCCAGGCGTTCTATACCAAAATCAATACCGAGGGCGTGGGCCACACGCTGCCTGACGTCTGGTATGTACGGACCTTCGACGTCGCCTACGATGCGCTCAAGGGCTGGACTGAGCCTCTTAATGGGTACATCGCCAAGACGTCGGGCTTCGACCTCAATGACTTCTTCCCGGCGCTGCGCAGCCAGATCGCCTATGAGGGGAAGATTTATACGCTCCCCTGGAACCTGTCGGACATGATTGTGTTCATCAACAAGTCGATGTTCCAGAAGGCGGGGGTCGCCATCCCGAGCCCGGACTGGACCTGGGACGACTTTGCCAGCACGGCCTCACAACTGACCTCGAAGCTGTCCAGTCACCAGTATTCGGGAGACATCACCAACCTCCTGGGGGATGGTTACTGGGTGCTCGCGGGCGTGCTCGCCGGCAATGGCGGGGCTCTCCTGTCTTCTGACTTCAAGCAGGCAACGACCACAGCACCGGCCAACGTAGAACTGCTCGACTTCTTTGTTGGCCTACACAAAAAGGGTTATATGCCAACACCGGGGACGTACCCGACAGGAGTGGACCCGTTCGTCGCTGGCCTCGAAGCTATGGCCGCCAATGGTTCGTGGGTAATTGCGACGTACCCGGCCGAAATAGCCAAGGCCTTCGAGTGGGAGATCCTGCCGTTGCCGAAGGGCTCAACTGGCAAAAGGGGCACCGGGGTGGCGGGCGGAGGGTTCGGCGTGTCGTCGACTTCGAAGAACAAAGAGGCGGCTTTCATGCTCGCCGATTGGCTCACCAACACATCATCGGAGAACTATGTCGTCTCCACCTACCTCGACAGCCTCCCGGCCCGGCAGTCAGCCATGCCCACTTTCCTCCGGACCGCTTCGGATGTCAAGTACGCCCCGGGCGGGGTGGCCAACGTCGAGGCAGAGAGCAAGACGGCGCTGCCTATCGCGTACCCGCCCTACGTAATCCCGCTCGACACAGCTCTGACCAACCGCATACCCCCGATTTTTACGGGGTCGACGGTGACCAAGCAGTTAGACGCACTGGCCAGCGATATAAATACGATGATCAAGCAGTACTACGCGTAGGCGACGTCCCGGGTGGACGGCCCCACTCCCTTGCTACTTCGCTCCGGGAGGGCGTAGCCGTCCCACCGAGACAACGAGGGCCAACGTGGCGGTCGTATAGCGGAAAGGCGAGTGTCGAGGTGGCGAAGCTCTCAAAGATGCAGCGGCAGGAGGAACGGGAAGGCTACCTGTGGGTTTCGCCGTGGTTCATAGGCTTCCTGGCGTTCACTTTCCTGCCGTTCTTGGCTTCCTTCGCGCTCGGGTTCACCGACTGGAACGGCGTCGGGACGCCGAAATTTGTCGGTCTATCCAATTACGTCCAGCTCTTTACGGCCGACCCATTGTTCTGGCAGTCGCTAAAGGTGACGCTGATATTTGCCGCTCTCTATCTACCGTTGAGCCTCGTCCTCGGTTTCGGACTGGCTCTGCTCATGAACCAGCCCCTTCCCGGGATGCGGTTTTTTCGCACCCTTTATTACGCGCCCAGCGTGCTCTCTGGAGTGGCAGTGGCGGTGCTGTGGGGTTTCATCTTCAACCAGAACTTCGGGGTAATGAACTGGCTCCTTCACTTCCTGGGTATCCAGCCCATCCCGTGGCTCGAGAGCAGTTTCTGGGTCCTCCCGGCTTTCGTGATAATGCAGCTCTGGGGCGTCGGTGGCAGCATGCTCATTTACTTGGCCGGGCTCCAGGGGGTCCCAACGGAGCTCTATGATGCCGCACTGGTCGACGGGGCGAGCTGGGTCAAGCGTCTGCGCCATATCACTATCCCGATGACCTCGCCGACCATCCTGTTCAACCTCATCCTCGGCCTTATCGGGACATTCCAGATTTTTACCCAGGCCTACATCATTACCCAGGGAGGTCCCAACTACGGGAGCTATTTTTACGCTCTAAACCTCTACGACACCGCCTTTCAGGCCCTTAGGCTGGGCTACGCGTCGTCCATGGCGACGGTGCTGTTCGTGATCATCGCCCTGGCGTCGGCGGCGGTGTTCCGGTGGTCCCGGATGTGGGTCTACTATGCGGGCGGTCGTGGAGCGCTGGCATGACATCCATTGTCGACGTCCCCCGGGCCGCGCCGGGGGCCGGCCGGGCCAACGGCCGAGTCGTCGCCAGGCAAGCTCGGGCCAGCCGACGGCTCCGTTCGAAGCGTCGCAGCGAGCTGACCCGAACCGTAGTCACCTACGTGTTGCTGGCCGCGGGCGGGGTCATACTCCTTATCCCCTTCGCCTGGCTCATCAGCACCAGCCTGAAACCCCCCACCGAGGTGTACTCGTTCCCCGTCGTATGGGTGCCGCGCCCGGCCATGTGGGACAATTACGCGCAAGTCTTCGAGCAGTCCCCGTTCGCCCGTTACCTTCTCAACACGGCCATAATTACGTCAATTGGCGTGATCGCCAGCCTGAGTGGCAGCTCGCTCGCAGCCTATGCCTTCGCCCGCATGGAGTTCCGGGGCAAGAGCATAATGTTCGGGGTCATGTTGGCCACACTGATGGTCCCCATCTGGACTGTCCTTATACCGACCTACATTTTCTTTGAAAAGATCGGCTGGTTGAACACCTACCTCCCCATCCTGGTCCCCGCCTTCTTCGCCACGCCGTTCAATACTTTCCTCCTGCGACAGTTCTTCCTCACCATCCCGGTCGAAATGGAGGAGGCGGCACGCGTCGATGGCGCCAGCCGCTGGTACACGTTTGTGCGTATCATCCTGCCCCTGGCCCGGCCCGCCCTACTCATCGTTTCGATCTTTGCCTTCTTCTACTACTGGAACGAGTTCCTGCTCCCCCTACTCTACATCCAGTCTCAGGATCTATTACCGGTCTCGGTTGGTGTCAGCAACTTTGTGGCGTCTCAGCAGGTAAACTTCCCGCTCGAGATGGCAGCGTCCGCCATAGCGATAACGCCGCCTTTGATTTTGTTCTTCGTATTTCAGCGTTGGTTCATCCAGGGTATCGTCGTATCTGGTGTCAAAGGTTAGGGAGGACCACTTTCTCATGTCAGCGATGGCAGTGTGCCTGGAGGAGCTCGGAGTGAAGGACTCGCTCGTCTCGGACGAGCAGTACCGCTTCCTGGACACGTACGGTTACCTGATATTGCCTGGGGCGCTCGAGGCGTCCACCGTCAGCGCGCTTCGAGCACGCTTCGATGACCTGGTCTCATCAGAGGGCGATCGGGCCGGGAGCGAGGTGAGCCAGGAAGAGGGTTCGGACCGGCTCGCCAACCTGGTCGACAAGGATCCCCGGTTCGATAGGTGTTGGACGTACCCGCCACAACTGGCTGCGGTAAACCACGTGTTCGCCGGTCACGACTTCAAGCTCCACTCGGTCAATGGCCGCTCGGCCCACCCCGGGTACGGGCTGCAGGCGCTGCATACAGATTGGAACGAGGCGGTCCAGCCCGGAGACTACCAGGTGTGCAATTCGATCTGGATGCTCGACGACTTCACGGAGGAAAACGGGGCCACTCGAGTCGTGCCGGGATCTCACCGGTGGGGACGCACCCCAAAGGAAGCGATGACCGACCCACGCGATCACCACCCGGATGAGGTATTACTGTTGGGCGACGCGGGCACGTGTGGCATCTTCAACTCGCACGTGTGGCACGGAGGCACTGCCAACCGCTCTACGGGGCAGCGCCGGGCTCTCCACGGTGCCTTCGTACGTCGCGAACACCAGCAGCAAACTGTCCAGCGCGATTACCTACGACCGATAACGGTTAGCCGCTTGACCGCCGCCCAACGGTTCCTGCTCGACGTTTGACCAGCCTGTTCCCGCGGGCCACCCAAAGCAAAGAGGACGGTCGTCTTGTCTCAATCACTTGACGTGGGCGTCTATTACTTCCCGCAGTACCACCCGGACCCGCGCAACGATCGCTGGCACGGGCGGGGGTGGACCGAATGGGAGCTAATCCGTCGAGCTGAGCCACGCTTCCCCGGCCACCGGCAACCGAAGGTGCCGGCGTGGGGTTACTTCGATGAGTCCGACCCGAAGGCGGCCGCCCGTACTATCAGTGCAGCAACCTCGCACGGCATCGACTTCTTCATCTTCGACTGGTATTACTACGAGGACGGCCCGTTCCTCAATGGGTGCCTCGACCGGGGCTTTCTCGGGGCCGAAAACGCTGCCGACTTTCGCTTCGCGCTCATGTGGGCCAACCACCCGTGGCGCAATATTTTCCCGGCCAAGCGGTTCCAGGAGCAGACCGTTTTGGTCGAGGGCGCGATGTCGGCAACGGGTTTTAGCATGGCCACAGATCACGTCATCGACCGCTATCTTCGTCTCCCCAACTACTACCGCCTCGACGGGCGTCCCTATTTCTCCTTCTTCGACCTGGCCACGCTCGTCGAGGGCCTCGGAGGGATCGACACGGCGAGGGCCGAGCTCGCACAGTTCCGAGAACGCGCCCGGCAGGCAGGCGTCGGCGAGCTTCACCTTAATGGCGTGCTCTGGGGTTTGCCTGACGCCAACGATGTCTCCGTCCGGCCTGAGCAGCGCAGCGCCACGGCCGGGGTGGTCGACCGGCTCGGGCTCGACTCAGTGACTTCGTACAACTGGATGCAGTACACCCCGATGCCCGAGCTCGCCACTCAGTATGGCCCGTACTCCGAGGCCGCAGCGGCTGGCTGGAAACGGTTTGTCGACGCCTACTCGGTGCCGTACTTACCAAATGTCTCGATGGGTTGGGACTCTTCGCCTCGAACGGTGCAGTCGGACGAGTTCCTGGCGCTTGGGTACCCCTACACATCTATCCTGGTCGACAACACACCTGATCTGTTCCGGCGGGCCATCGAGTGGTGCCGGGATTTCCTCCGGAGCGGCGCCACGTTGCCGGTATTCACGATCAATGCGTGGAACGAATGGACCGAAGGAAGTTACCTCGAGCCCGACGATACCACCGGGATGGCTTATCTGGACGCGCTCCAGCACGCTCTCCGTTGACAATGTGACGTCTGCTGCTAAGCACTTGCGTTAGGAGTCGTCGGGTCGCCCGGGTCGCTCGGGTGCTGGGCCAGCGGAGTGACAGCGACCGCCAGCCACGGGTAGAGCGGCAACGAGGAAAGCGCCTCGTGCAATTCGGTGGCGTCGCCAGCGCGCCAGATGCCCACGTTGGCCCACCGGCCCGGCACCCGCCAAAGCCTGTGGATCGTCCCTTTCGCCGCCAGGTCCTTGGCTCGCGCCGCCTCGGCGGCGACGAGTTCGGCCTTCCGACCCGGGTCCGTGTCCGGAGGGAGCCGGACCTCGATCTCGACCAGGAAGTCCATCACCCGGGCCCTACCCTGCTCCCGGGGGCTGGCTGCGAGGGTGAACGAGAAAAGGTGTTCGGATCACTGTGCGACCTCATTTGAAATCGTATTTCTCCAGGACGTTCTCGTCGACCTCGACACCCAGGCCCGGCGCGCGCGGGACGTTGATCCAGCCGTCGACTTGCCGGAACGGTTGGCTGACGAGCTCGTCTTGCATAGGGTTCGGGATCGGCTTCATCTCGAACAACAAACAGCGCGGCGTAGAGGCGGACAAAGCAAGGCTGGCCGCGGTTATCACGGCGCTGCTCCAGGCGTGCGCATTAAACCAGACGTCCGCGTTTTCCACCAGCTCTATGACCTTGAGCGCCCCGGTGATGCCTTCAGCTCGGCCCGGGTCACAGCCGACCACGTCGACTACACCACTGTTGATCACGCGGGCAAAACCTCGCGTCGTCCACTCCCGCTCGCCTGTGCCGATCATGCATTTGGCGTGCTCCCGCAGGCTGAGGAAGCCGGCCGTGTCCGTGGGCTCCATCGGCTCTTCTATCCAGTAAAGCCCGTACTCTTCAAAACAGTTCGTACGTTTGATCGCCTCGGCGCGTGTCCATACGAGAGATTGGCCCCGGTCCATTATCAGCAATGCGTCAGGCCCTATGGCCTCTCGCAGTAGCTGCACGAACGCCACGTCTCGTTCGAGGTCGTAGCCGAGGCGGGCTTTGCCGCGCTTACCCATCCCCACCTTGACACCGCGGTACTTCTCGTCGCGCACGTAGCGGCCGTGCTTTTCGGCTTCGTCCTCCACTCTCTCGTCGAAGGCATGGGTGCTGGCGATCACCGGGAGCTGGTCACGGACGGCGCCGCCAATCAGGTTGACGACGGGTTGGCCGAGCATCTTGCCCTTCAGGTCCCAAAGGGCAATGTCGATAGCGCTGATGGCGAACGAGGCTGGCCCGCCCTCGTACCCGTACCACCAGGATTGCTGATGCAACTTTCGCCAGAGGGAGATGTTCTCCATCGGGTCGGACCCGATAAGCGATTGGCCCATCGCTTCCATGATCCGCGCCGTGGCCCGGGTCGATTCGGGGAACTGGGTGATCGCTTCGCCCCACCCCGTCGTCCCGTCATCTGCTTCGATGGCGCAGAACGTAAGGTACCGGGTGTGGCCCGAATCGTTAGGCTCGGGATAGCTCACGCTTCGGGGAGTCACCTTTTTAATTTTCATGCCGTCTATTCGTCCCGATGGCGTAGCCAGGAGTGGCCGAGCCCAAATTGGCGCGCTGACGGGGCCTTCACGTCTCCACCACGCAGATCGGTGCCCCGACGGCCACCTCGTCATCCGGCGCGACGAGTTGCTCAACGAGCGTTCCGGCCACGGGCGAGGGGACCTCTGTCGTGATCTTGTCCGTTTCAACTGCTATTAGAGGTGTCCCGACATCGACTGAAGAACCCACCCCACACAGCCACTCGGTAACCAGTGCCACCTGGGTCGTGTCGCCCAACCTGGGCAGCTTTATCTGATGGCGCACGTCGTCACTCTCTGCTGGTGCCGGCTTGGGCCAGCATCTGGGCATCGGTCGGGTAAGGGCTGGCCGTCACCCTTTCTAAGGTGGCTTCCAGCGCAGCTCCCTCCTCGGCGCGCACTTGCTCCAGCCCGGCCTCGTCCAATATGCCTTCGGAGACAAGCTTTTCTCCGAAGAGCGCCACCGGGTCTCGCTTGAGCCACAGGTCCAGTTCCCCTTCAGGCCGGTACGTCGCCTTGTCCGAACGCGAATGACCGGCGTACCGGTAGGTTTTTGCCTCGATCAAAGTCGGCCCGTCGCCCGCCCGAGCCCGGGCAACTGCGCGGCCAACGCAGGCCTCGACGGCGTCGACGTCCTGGCCGTCGACGACCTCGCTCGGAATGGCGTAGGCAGTGGCCCGGACGGCGATGTCAGTCACAGGTGTCGTCCTGTCGATGCGGGTGTACTCCCCATACTGGTTGTTCTCGCAAATGAAGACGACTGGCAATTTCCAAATGGCAGCCAAATTAAGACCTTCGTGGAAGGCGCCGATGTTCGCTGCCCCGTCACCAAAAACCGATATGGCTACGGCACCGCTGCCAAGTACCTGGGCCGTCAAGGCGGCCCCCGCCGCGACGGGGATACCCGCTCCGACAATCGCCATCGTCGGCAGAAGGCCCACCGACGGGTCGCTCAGGTGCATCGACCCTCCGAGACCGCCCATGCACCCGATCTGACGCCCCATGATCTCTCCCAGCACGGCGTCAGGTGTCGCGCCGAGAGCGAGGGCCATGCCGTGGCCCCGGTAAGTACAGGCGACGGAGTCGCTCGGGCGGGTGACCGCTGCTACTCCGACGCATACGGCTTCCTGGCCCTGCGAGGTGTGCGTCGTGCCGGGTATGAGGCCCTCGCCGAACAGTTCGAGCACGCGATCTTCGATAAGGCGGATCTCGATCATACGCCTGAGCCGTTCGGCTCGGCTGGACTGAAGCGCGGTGCGACGTTGCACGGATTGGCCGCCGTCCACGGTGCCGGCGCTCACAGTACACCCTCCCACCACGGGCTAGGGGTGGAACCGGTCTTCAAGAGGGCTGAAACCTGCTCGCCCACGTAGTCAGGCCCGGGTAGGTACCGTTGTTCGAGGACCGTGCCGTAAGGGACGTGTACGTCAGGCGCCGTAACCCTGAGCGGCGGAGCCTTGAGGTCACCATAACATTGGGAGGCGACGTAGGACACGATGTCGCTTCCCCAACCTCCTGTGAACTGATTTTCCTCGACCGTCACCAGCTTTCCCGTTTTTGCCACCGAAGCGGCCACCAGATCCCTGTCCCAGGGCTGGATCGTCCGCAAGTCGATGACCTCGCCCGACCATTCGGACGACTCGGCCGCGTCCAGGGCGCTCGCTACAGTCTGACCCAGGGCGACGATAGTAACGTCAGAGCCCTCTTTCAGCACTTCGCCTTTGCCCAATTCGGCGATGGCTTGCTCGTTGGCCTCGAAGTCTTCTCTGCGACCGTAGAGCGATCGAGGTTCGAGCACCACCACGGGGTCGTCATCGCGTATCGCCGCCTTCGTCAAGCCATAAGCGGAGCGGGCGCCCGAAGCGACTGCCACTTTCAGGCCCGGAGTGCCCAGCAACCACCGTTCGAGGGTCTGGGAGTGTTGGCACCCGAACCCGAGCCCGGCGCCTACTGAAGCCCTCAACGTCAGTGGCGCGTTCAACTTGCCGCCTGACAGGAAATGCATGGTCGCGGCCTCGGTCACCAGCTGGTCCAGCGCCACTCCGAGGAACTCGACGAACATTATTTCTACGATTGGCCGCAACCCCGTCACGGCGGCCCCGACCGCACAACCCACGAAGCCCATCTCCGAGATCGGGGTGTCCCGGACCCGCACAGGGCCGAAGCGCGCCAGTAACCCCTCGGATGTCTTGAACGGCCCCTCTGCTTGCGCAATGTCCTCTCCGAACATCACGACGCGGTTGTCACGTTCCATTTCTTCGGCGATCGCCAGGGCGATCGCCTGGTTCATCCGCAGCCTTGCCACTACGCTTCCACGTCCTTTCGCTCCGGGCCCTTGCTGTCCGGGCCGGCTGACTCCATGCCGGCACCAAAAGCACCGGCCCTTTCCAGTTCGGCAAATCGCCCCGCATCGACCCCCAATAGTTCGCCGAGGACCTGCCCGGTGTGCTCGCCCAGTAACGGGCCACATCTGTCGACCGGCCTGAAGTCGCCGACCCGGGCTAAGCCGCCGAGTTGACGGACCGTCCCGAGCCTCGGGTGCTGGGTCTCGACGATCAGCCGGCGCTCGGTTACCAGGGGGTCGGCGAGCGCCTGCGCGACATCGTTCACCGGCCCGCACGGCACGCCGGCACTGGTGAGCACCTCCGTCCACTGCAATGTCGTGCGCTGGCGGAAGCAGTCGTCGAGCTCTGGCAGCAACGTGGCCGCGTGCTTCTTTCGCAGTGCGAAGTCCCTGTAGCGGGGGTCGCTGGCGAGGTCGGCCCGGCCGAGCACGTTGAGGAGGCGCACCCAAAATTTCTCCTTAGCACAGGCCACGCTGACCCAACCGTCGTTCGTTTGGAAGTTCTGGAATGGGATGAGCGACGGGTGGGCCGAGTTCTTGGTCCTGACCGGTAAGTAGCCTGCGGTGAGGTACCAGGTGCCGACATAGCTCAGCATCCCGATCGCCGTGTCGAAAAGAGCGAGGTCGCAGTCGCTCCCTCGACCAGTGCGACGGGCCGCGTGCACGCCGGCCACCATCGCTATTGCCGCAGCCAGCCCGGTCGAGTAGTCGACGAGAGAAAGACCGGCCTTTTGAGGCGCGCCTTCGGGCTCTCCGGCCAGGGACATCCATCCCGCTCGGCCCTGCATGACATAGTCGTAACCGGGCGCTTGCTGCTCGCTGCTGGCCATACCGTAAGCGGTCAGGAAACAACAGACGACCTTTTCGTTGACGAGCGAGAGGTCCTGGTAACGAAGCCCAAGCTTGGCCGGCACATCTCCACGGACGTTGGCGAACACTATGTCGGAGCACGCTACCAACCCCTCGAAGACCTCACGACCGGCGACGTTCCTGAGGTCGAGCAAGACGCTCCGTTTGCCCCGGTTGAAGGTCTCGAAAAAGAGGCTCGAGCCCTGGCAAACGAACGGAGGCACCGTGCGACCGACGTCGCCACCGGTGGTTGGGTCTTCGATCTTGATGACTTCAGCACCGAGGTCGACCAGCTGCGACGTGGCAAAGGGCCCGGCACCGTACTGCTCAATAGCCAGCACGCGGATGTCGTTCAGCGGAAACTCCTGAGGAGCCGCCGAAGGGCCACCAACGCGCACGACGTTTCACCTTAGCCTGCCAGTACGTAACCGTCTACAAGGAGCATTATCTCGACGCTGGTCGATGTGGCCCCGCTAATACATGAGAAAACCGCCACTAACGTTGATAGTTGCCCCTGAGATGTAACGAGCGTGGTCGCTGGCCAGGAATACGACCACCCCGGCGATGTCGTCAGGCTCACCTACGTAACCTAAGGGCGTGTCCTTGGTCATCCGGTCGTACACGGCTGGGTCAAGATCAGTGAGCAACATGGGAGTGTTGATCTGGCCGGGCGACACGGCGTTGACGGTTATCCCTCTCGGTCCATAGGTCCGCGCCAACCCGCGCGTCATCGAGACGATCCCGCCTTTGGAGGCCGCATACACAACTGACCCTCCAAACCCGCCCGTCCACCATCCTTGCGACGAGAACAGGATGAGCCGGCCCCCTGAACCCTTGGCCATTTCACTGGCCACGGCGCGGCACAAAAAGAAGGTTGCCTTCAGGTTGGTGTCGAGCTGAAAGTCCCAGTCTTCCTCCGTGACCGCGTCGATGTCGCTACGCCGGCGCAGCACGGCCGCCGCGTGCGCTAATGCGTAGACGCCGCCAAGCTCGGCAACCGCGTGCTCGACGAGCGCTCGATGACTGGCGAGGTCGGTCAGGTCGACGACGAGGCTGGTGTGACCCTTGCCCGGACACTCAGCGAGGACGGAGCCCAGTCGCGACTGGTCCACATCGACGGCCAGCACCCTCGCTCCGGTGGTGGCGAAAGCCCTCGCAATAGCCCGGCCGATGCCTCCCGCTGCACCGGTGACGATCACACCGCGGCCCTCCAACCCGGCACCGACACTCCAGGTCCCCTCAGCCATACCCCTCCCGTCGGCAGGCACGCCTCAGCGCACGCCGGCACGCCGCGACCTTTAGCCGTTCAAAACTGGGCTGTTCATCCGTTCGCGCCCGTGAAGCCGCAATCGATTCCAAACCTATCTCGGCCCGGGATTGTCAGTCAAGTGTGGATGGCTCACCGCCGAGAAACCGCTTCCGGCGTCCAGGGCACGACCGAGGGGCAGGGGCTATCATAGTTCCGGCCGCCGCTTCCTCCTGCTATAACAGAGGGGTGGGGGTCGCGCTCTTTCGAGAGCTTCGACCAAATCAGAGCGACCACGGCCCTGAGGGAAGGAGCGGTGATGGCAAAGCTTCGTCTGGGGGTGATCGGGGCCGGGTCGTGGGCCATCGCCTCACACCTGCCGAATTTCGCGAAACGTAGCGAAGACGTCGAATTCGTGGCCGTGGCGCGAAAGGGCCCGGAATTGCTCGAGAAGGTGAAATCCGACTGGGGGTTCCAGCTCGCCAGCGAGGACTACCGCGACGTGATCAACGCGGGCATAGACATTTGCCTTATTGCCAGCCCGACGGCGCTCCATTACGAGCATGCTAAGGCCGCCATGGAAGCCGGTGCCCATGTGCTCGTCGAGAAACCTTTCACGGTCCGACCTGAGCAAGCCTGGGAACTGGTGGAGACTTCAGACCGTCTCGGGCGCCACGTCGTGATCTCGTTCGGTTGGAACTACCGACCTATGGTCCGCGATGCCAAACAGCTGATGGAGGCCCAAGGCATTGGCGAGGTCGAACAACTCATGCTGCACATGGCGTCGACGACGTCGCGAACTGCTCTTAGCGACTGGGGCCTACCCAGCCGCGGCGCCCGAGCTGGCCCCCGACCCTGCTACCTGGACCGACCCCGCCTTCTCCGGTGGTGGTTACGGTCAGGCACAGCTGAGCCACGCGCTCGGCCTTGCGCTCTGGTTGACGGGCCTGGAGGGGGAGGCCGCGTTCGCCTTTATGTCAGCTCCTCACGGCGCTCCGGTGGAGCTACACGATGCGACCGCCCTCCGGTTCACCAACGGCGCCATCGGTACAATGGCCGGGGGGTCGGCCCACCTCAATGCCGGTGGGAACAAGCACCAAGTCGAGCTGAGGGTTATTGGAGACGAGGGACAGTTCCACGTTGACCTCGAGCGCGAGATCATCTGGTTGTTCCGGGCACCCAACCAGGATGTGCGGCCCGAACTCCCGGCTGGCGCTGGTGCCTATGATTGCGACGGGCCCCCGAACACGCTGGTCGACTTGGCTCTGGGGCGGGACGTAGACAACTGCTCACCGGCCTGGCTCGGTGCCCGTACCGTCGACATTCTCGACGCTTGCTACAGAAGCGCAAATTCGGGCGCTGTGGCCACCATCGAGCTCCGCGACTGACCTGTAGCGGTACTGCCATCCGTGAGCTCTACGGCTGATCAAACCGTTCAGCGCCGAGAGAAGTTTAACTGGAAGAGGGTGAGGCGATATGGAAAGGCTCTGCTTTACGTTTGAGACCCGCGGCGGCACAGCCGAGGAGTACAAGCGCCGGCACGACGAGATCTGGCCCGAGCTCGTTGCTGATATCAAAGCCGCCGGGATGACGAATTACAGCCTTTTTCGGAACGGCGACAGCGTCATCGGCTACGTTGAATGCGAACCCGACGTTGCCTCGTCGTTCGTCAAGCTCGCTCGATCGGAGGCCAATGCCCGCTGGAGCGAGTGGTTCACTGACATCATCGTCGCTCTCACGGATGAGCGGGGCGAGCTCTTTCGCTTACAAGAGGTCTGGCACCTGGATTGAGGACGCAGTTCCCGCCTGACCCGTCGGCTATCAGTGTTGGTCGACGCCCACCGGGGACATAGAGAGAGGAGGACGAGTGTCAGAGACCGAGCTCGAGTATTCGAAGGTATTAGGCCGGCGGGTGCGTACTGGCCCTGGGGCGAACAAGTGGTTTCTACCTACCGGCGGATCCTCGAGGCTATCGACGACGGCCGCTGGAGCGCGGCCGCGAAATTGGCGAATTATTTCGCTGAAGAAGCGGAAGTGTGTTTCGCCATTTACCGTCAATGGATCCCCGACTTGCGCGCTCACCTCCTGTCTCGGGGCGTCTCGATCGAGGAAGTTAACCGGACTGACAAGGCGATCGTCGACAAGCTTGGCTTGCCGGACGGGTCACCCTTTGACCGCTACGAACAATGGGACGGCTTTAACGCAAAGATCGAACTGCTGGTGGAGTCCCTGCACAAGGAGCATGCTGCGGAGGCAAAAACCCGGCTCGACGACGCCAAGGAGACGTGGCGTCGGTTGCATGACCGGGACGTCGACCATATCTACGGCCTGATGGACGAGATCGTGACCAGGTTCGGTGAAGCCGAGATTGGCGCGATGTGGGACCGTGTCCTCCTGCCCCTTTTCGCTTGGCGTTATGAGAAGTTTGACATATCTAAGCACGAATGGCCGAAGGCGCTGGAGAACCTCATGCTGGTGGCCATAGAAGCCATGCGCGGTCACCTGGTCGGGCCGGAGCGCACCGGCGACATGGAGCTCCAAGAATTCGAAGATCGTTTTGTGTTGCGTTTCGATCCCTGCGGCTCGGGTCAGCGGACCGTGCGCGGTGATTGGATCGAGGGTACCCCGCCCAGGATGAGGCCGCCGTACAACTGGAGGGCGAGCGAGGAGCCTCACCCCTGGAACCACTTCCAAAAGGGTGTCTGCCATTACTGCACCCATTGCATCCGTCTGATGGAGGAGCTGCCCATAGACAGGTTCGGCTACCCGCTGCGCGTCATCACCCCGCCGACCTATCCAGACACCAGCCGTGACCCGGGCACACGGCAACGTTGCCAATGGACCATGTACAAGGACCCCACGGCTGTCCCTCAGGAAGTCTATGGCTTAACCGGGAGGACGAAGAGCGGGAAGTTCGGGTCGGAATCGGTCGGTGCGCCACCTCTACCAGAAGTGGTTAGTGGGTTGCCCGGGGCAGGATGAGGTGCTCGTCGCCGAATTAGCCCATGTTGGCGGCCCATTGAGGATAGTCGAGCGGCCCATCCCGGACCCCGGTGAAAAGGAGGTCCTCGTCCGCGTCGAGGCCTGCGGGGTATGCGGCTCAGATGTGTTCCTACAAAAGGGTGGTTTTACCGGTGCACCAATGCCCATCGTCCCGGGCCATGAGGCCGCTGGCGTCGTAGCGAAGGTTGGACCGCTCGCGACGGGGGTGACCGTGGGTGAGCAGGTGGCCCTTTACTACATCAGCGCGCCCGCGGATTCTCCGTACGCTCGGAAGGGCCACCCTAACGTCGGCCCGGGTATACAACGAATGGGGGTTGACGTTGACGGTGCGTTCGCCGAGTTCGTCGTCCGGCCCGTCGAGACGCTTATCGCGCCGCCCTCACGAGTCGACCCGGTCGTATTGGCTGTCTTGACTGACGCCGTGGCGACGCCGTACCACGCACTGCGGCGGATAGCGAAGATCCAACCGGGGGAAACGCTGCTCGTGCTGGGTATCGGGGGTATCGGTTCCAACGCCGTTCAGTTGGGGCGGCACTTTGGAGCCAGAGTCATCGCCGTCGGCCGTTCGCCGAACAAGCTGGCGCTCGCACAGCGTTTGGGTGCTGATGTCGTCTTATCAGACGGCCCCGAAATAGCGGAACAGATTTGCGATGCCACGGACAGGGCGGGGCCCGACGTAGTGCTGCAGTGTGCCGGTTCTGGGCGCCTCGACACGCTGGCCATCGCGGTCGCCGGCTGGCTGGGTCGCGTCGTGTTCGTGGGGACGTCGACCGACTCCTTCGAGGCTAAGGCCTCGAGCTTTGTGTGGCGAGAACTCTCCGTGCTCGGCTCGCGCGGCTTCGTAGCAGACGACATTCGAGAGGTTATAGGCCTGTACTTGGAAGGTGTCATCGACGTCGAGCACCTTATCGAGCATCAAAGACCCTTGCGCGAGGCTAATGAAGCCCTGGAGGACCTGAAGAGCGGCCGGGTCATCAGGACGGTTTTGCGACCATGAGCGCGCCCGACAAAGGTGGTGGCGAACCGAGGGCTGACCCTTCAGAGCCCTTGGCCCGTCCGCTCAGGTCTATCTCGGGGTCGAGAACACCCCCGGTCGTCCTCCTCGAGTGGTCCCCGGACCTCGGGAAGCGAGTGCGTCGAGGCCCGTGGGTAGATCAAGCCGTGTCGACCACGCGGAAAGTTGAAGAGGCCATTGACGCGGGGCAGTGGGAACTTGTCGCCCAGCTCGTTGACTACTGGATGGAAGAGGCCAAGGTTGTTTTCGTCATCTACACCGTCTGGACCGAAGGATTTGAGACTTGGCTTCTAGCCCGCGGAGTGCCACAGCAACAGCTGAAGTCGGAGACCGAGAGGTTAGCGCGGCTCCTCTCTTTCCCCGCCGGAGAGGCGTTCGACCCCGGCCCGCGGTGGGAGCAACTGGCGGCTAAGGCGGGGGTCCTGGCCAACCTGTCGCGCGCGTTCCAACTCACTGAGGCCGAAGCCAAGGCTCGGCTCGATGAGCTTCGCGAGTCCTGGCGTCAGCTGCACGACCGGGGGGCGGACATGATGTCGGGCCTGCTGAGCTTCGTCGCCACGCAGTTCGGCGAAGCGGCTATCGAGGACTGCTATCGCTTTGTACTGGAGCCGTACCTGCAGGAGCGCTACCAGCCCTTCGATCTTCGCGAGCAATCCTACGAGGAGACGATTTACCGGAACCTCTACCTTGCCTTCGAGGCAATGCGCGGCCATCTTTGCGGGCCGGACCGAACGGGCGACCTCGAGTTGGAAGAACACCACGATCGTTGGGTGATCCGGTTTGACCCGTGCGGGTCTGGCAATCGCAGCCTGCGGGGGGACGAAGTCGAGAGCACCGGCTCGCGTGCGGAGCCACCGTACAGCTTCGGGGTTACGAAAGCGAGGTACGACTGGGCGTGGAACGAAGAGGGGATCTGCTATTACTGCGCACATTGCTGCTTCGCATTAGAGCGCTGGCCGGCCGAGCAGTGGGGCCACCCGCTGCGCGTTATCGACTCGCCCCGCTACCCCAGCGAGACCGATGGCCCCGACCCGGCAAAGTGCTCGTGGACGATCTACAAGTCTATCGATGCCATCCCCGAGGATGCCTACGTGCGGATCGGGATGAAGAAACCTAATTCCCGTCTGGGTGACGCCCCCGACGTAAGCCTTAGTTAATGAGAAATGACGTCCGTCGTCTCTGGGCTCGCGCAGCGCCAAACCGTCAGCTGGACGAGGGCCTCGGGAACCCACGGTTTTGGTCCTTCGAAAGGGCAGGACTTGGGACGTGACGACACCTGAAAAACCAAGGATAATCGTACTCGCTCCCTACTGGGACTTCTGGGAGCACACTATTGGCACCGTGCTGAGGGGCGACCGCGCCCTCCAAGCCCACCGCGTCGCTGAGCTGCTGAGCGACGAATACAACGTCGCTTACGTCGGCCAGCTGACTGCCCCGGATCCTGCATCAGCTATTGGCCGGAGGCTGGCCGATGGCCCAGTTATTGACGCAATATTGGTCCTCTCGTCCTTAGCCGTCCCACCGAGGACGAGCACCGCTTTGCTCGACCAGTTGCCGGGGATACCGGTCGTAATTTGGGCCGTCTACGACTCGAACATGCAGGTAGGCCCCTCGTTCGACCACGGCCGGATCACGAGCAACGGCGCAACGGTGGGCGCGCCTATGCTCGCCAGTGCGTTATTGCGGAGCCGTAGCCACGTCGACGTCTTGCTTGGGCGGGCGGACGACGAGTCAGCCATACGCAGGGTCCGAGAGCGGCTCCGGATTGCAGCGGTCGCGTCGAGGGTTCGACGTGCCCGGGTCGGTATCGTAGGGTCGCCGCTCGAAGGGTTCGACCACGTAGTTACGGCCGCGGACGAACTGCAGGGAAAGCTCGGCCTGACTACGGTCGAGATCACACCGGGCGAATTTCGCGACGAATTCCTGGCCACGAGACCGGGTCGCGTGTTGGAGAGAGCGCGGGAATTGGCTTCAGAGTACCGACTGGACACGGTGGGGGCGGTTGACCTACACCGAGCAACACAGGCAGTCCTCGCCCTCGAGGCGATCTGTCTGAGGCACAAGCTCGACGCCGGGGCGATGAACTGCCATGTGCAGGAGATCCGGCTCGGAGACGAGGTCGGAATAGCACCCTGTTTCGCACTTGGCTGCCTCACGTCGAGTGGCATCCCTTGGTCCTGTACCGGCGATGTCCTTACTGCCATCGCGATGTGCGTCACCTCCAAGCTCGGAGGGCCAACCCTCTACCATGAGCTGGAGGCGCTCGACTACCAGACGGGCGAGATGGTCATCGCGAACAGTGGCGAGCACGACCGCAGGTGGTGGCCCGAAGGCGAACTTCCCCCGGTCCACTGTAACCTTTGGTTCAAAGGTCTCAATCAGCGATGCAGCCTTTGCGTGAGCGCGACATTGCCGTCCGGGCCAGCCACATTGGTAGCGTTCGTCCAGGGCGGACGCGGTGGGTACCGCTTGGTAACGGCCCGAGCCGAGCTGACCGGGAGAGCTCTGCCCGCCACCGGCACTACAAACGGCGCTCTCCGGTTCGCCGCGGACCCGGTCGGGTCGTGGGAACGCTGGGTCGGCGCCGGCGCGGGCCACCACAGTTGCCTCACCAACGCCGACCGGGCACAGGAGCTCCGCCATCTCGCGCAGCTCTTGGCCCTGGATCTCGTCGAGATCTGCTAATACACGAAAGGAAAGAGATGTATGAGTGACCTGCCGTTCGTCGATACCCACGTCCATTATTACGATTTGAAAGACGAGAACCTGTACTACGGGTGGCTGCAGCCAGAGTTTATCCACCCCATCATCGGCGACATTGACGCGATCAAAGCGCAGCGCTATGACGCGGCTGCGTATATCGCCGAGACGCGTTTCTCTAACGTCATAAAGTGCGTTCACATCCAGGCGGCGCTCGGGATCAAGGATCCCGTGAAAGAGACGGAATGGTTGGAAGACATGGCTCGCCGGACGGGCTTCCCGCACGCCATCATCGCGCACTGTGACCTAACCAGTCCCGACATAGAGGCCGAATTGGGACGTCATGTCGCAGCAAGTTCGCGCATGCGAGGGGTGCGCGATTTCGGACAGGGTGACTACCTCGTCGACCCAGCTTGGCGCCGCGGCTGTGCCGTGTTGGCGCGCCACAGCATGTTGTTGGGGCTCGACACCGTCTGGGAGAACATGGGCAAGGCCAAGGACCTGGCCGCGGAGATCCCTGATTTGAAGATCATTGTCGACCACGCTGGATTTCCCCGGTCGCGCACCGACGAGTACTTTACGAATTGGTCACGGGCAATGTCAGATCTGGGCGAAGCCGACAATGTCTACTGCAAGATCTCCGGTCTCGGTATGTGCGACCCGCAGTGGACGACCGAAAGCATCCGCCCCTGGGTCTTGCACTGTATAGATGCCTTTGGCATCGACCGTTGCGTCCTGGGCACGAACTGGCCTGTCGACCGCCTGTTCAGCTCGTATGACTTCGTCGTCAGCGCTTATGCCGAGATCATCCGGGGCTTCAGCCGGGACGAACAAGAAGCCCTTTTCTTCAGGAACGCGGAAGAGATCTACCGCATCTAGGCCACCGTCTCGGCCGTCACGGCTTTGTTCTGCGGCTCGCTGGGCGAGGCGCAACTCCCTGCCACGGTGAAGCCGGTCGGTAGCGTTACGGTTCTCGGCGGCAAGCCGGCGATGCCTTCGAGCAAGAGCTCGGCGGCAACCTCCCCCATGAGCCTCGGGTCGCGCGAGATGGTGGCGAGAGGGGGCTCGAGGAACTCGGAGAGGGCAACCGCGTCGCAGGTAACGAGGGAAAGGTCCCGCGGGACGTGGGCCCGGTTCTTCCGAATCGATCTCAGTACGCCGACTAAGACCTGATTACCGCCCGCAATTATTGCCGTTGGCGGTTTTGGCGTCCTGAGCATAACTTCCGTAGCTCCTTCCCCATGCGCCGCGCTGAACGAGCCGTTACGGATCAGTGTGGTGACGCCGGGCGCGCGCTTGGCGAACCTGCGCATCGCCGCGGCACGTTCGCGCCCGGGGCGGACGCGTACGTCTCCGTTGACCAGCCCGATTCGTCTATGACCCATCTCCACCAGGGTTGCCATCGCCATCTGCATCCCCGTGGCGTGGTCTGACAGAACGGCCGAACTGCCTCGGAACTTTATAGGATCCCGATCCACAAGCACCGTGGGCACAGCGGTCTTCTCGAGGGTATGTGCCGCATCGTCACTGGACTCGTCGATGAGCGACAGAAGGAGGCCGTCAACGCGACGCTGGCGGAAGAGCCGCAGGTGAGCTCTTTCCACTAACGAGTCCTCGGCGTTGGCCAGAAGCATCGTATAGTCGGCGGCCCGAAGTCGCGTTTCGGCTCCAAGCGCGATTTCCGCAAAGAGCGGGTTGGATATGTTGGCTACGAGGAAACCGACCGTCATAGTGGCACCTCTACGTAGGCTTTGGGCCAAAAGGTCCGGCTCGTAGCCAAGCACCGCAACGGCATCTAACACGCGGTTGCGCATGACCGCGCTCACATCCGGGTGACCGGACAGCGCGCGTGAAACCGAAGAGAGGGCCACGCCAGCACGCTCGGCCACTTGCTGCATCCCAACCCGCGTGGATGGAGCCATGCGGTCGCGGCTCACGTCGCCCCGCAGGCGGTCCGGGCTACGACCAGAGCTCATGGGCGGACTCGATAGCGGTCGATGTAGTCTTCGTCCAACGTCCACCCAAGGCCCGGCGCATCATCAAGTACGAGTCGGCCGTCGATCAGCGCCGGCCTGTTTGCGATAAGGTTCCACCAGAAGGGATCACGGTCCGGGTGGAAACACTCGGCCACGGTCCCGTGGGGCTGGCTGGCGACCAGGTGAGCAGCCACCTGCGGCTCTTCGTGGTGGCCCATTCGCACGTCGTAAGTTAGCGCCACGGCCGCCGCTCTCCGCCACGGCGTAGGCCCACCGGACCACGACGCGTCGAAGTTGCAGATGTCTATTGCTCCGGCTTCCATAAGATCCCGGCAACCGGACGGGGAGTACTCACTTTGGCCAGCGCACACGGGTAGCCCGCCGATGGCCCGCACATCTCGTAGGCTCCGACGGTCGTTTTGCCATCTGACGGGTTCCTCGAACCACGCGATATCAAGGTCCGCTATGCGCCTGCAAAGTTCGAGCGCCTCCTCGAGGGTGTAACCCTGGTTGGCATCGATGGCGACGAGGAAACTGGGGCCGGCAGCCTCTCGAACTTGGGCCACTCGCTCGGCATCCACCGCCGGGCTGGCCCCGCCGACCTTGAACTTTACGCCTGCGAGCCCTAACTCCTTGTAGCTGGCTATCTCGTCGCGGATAGGCCCCAGGGGTTCGCCATAGTAGCCACCAATTGCGATCAGTGGTACCCGGTCCCGAAAGCCGCCCCATAGACGCCAGAGAGGTTGGCCGAGCGCCTTGCCGACTGCATCCCAGATGGCGGTATCAAGTGCAGCCAGCGCAACGAGCCCGACGCGGCGGTCTCTCAAGATGTTAAACGTTACCGGGAGCGCGGCATCCCAACAGCGTTCCGTCGCCATCGCATCATAGCCAACTATTACCGGGGCAATCTCCGCGTGCACGATGCGGTCGATCTCGAGTAAGGAGGCGTCCTCATCCCCTACATAGGCCTCGCCGACGATCCCGTCCGCCGTGCGAATACGGGTGACCAGAGTCGCCCGCCGCGACATATGATAATGGCTGCCCCGGAATTCCCGCACCAGTGGGGCCACCACCGGGATTGTTTCGACTTGTGTTATTTCGAGCTGAGCACCCGGCTTGGTTGACCTGTGAGGGCCAGTTATTGTACTGTTACCCAAAAGCTTTCCCTTTCCCCGTCCTGGCACAAAAATTCACGAGTTTGACAACGAAAAAGCGGCTCGGCGAATTGGTATCGTTTCCGAGATAGTACCAGAACACCAAGACACCCTCCAGGTGTGGGCACACGGGCGAAGTTCAGGTGACCTGGTCCAAAGGTTCGGCGGTGCGAGGGCCCACCAAGTCACTACCGACTACCGCCCCTGCCCCTGGCCCGGGGCGGTCGTGCCTGGCGCGCATCCAGTACGGCATCTTCAGACCTTGACCGGACAGAGCCTGCCGGAGGTTGGCCAGGATCACTGCGACGAGGAGCACAATACCCGTTACCACGTCCTGGAAGAAGGACGACACGTTCATCAACGTGAGGCCGTCGAGGATCGTCTGGGTTATAAGGACGCCAAGTAGGGTGCCAACGATGCTCGCCTCACCACCGCTCAGTGCGGCACCTCCGAGGATCACCGCGGTGATCGACTGCAAGTTGAGCTGGCCTGTATAGCTGGCGCTACCGGCGGCGCCGAGGGAGGACTGAATAAGCGCACCCACGCCGGCGGCGAGGCCCGAAATGGCGAACACGATTACGAGGTTGCGGCGTACGGGTATGCCGGCGAGACGGGCGGCCTGTGGGTTGCCACCAATGGCGTAGAGCGATCGGCCGAACACCGTATACCGCAGTACCAGTATGGCGAGGACCGATAGGGCCAATAGGATGAGCACCGGTGTGGGGATGAACCAGACCTGGCTCCGCCCGTAGACCGTCCACTCGCTCAATGAGAAGTTGACTGTTTGGCTGTTCGTGTAGACGTACGCAGCCCCGCTAAAAATCAGGTACGTACCTAGGGTCGCAATAAAGGCGTTCACCTTCATGACGGCGACAAAAAGACCGTTGCATATGCCGATCCCGAGGGCAACGCCAAGAGTCGCGAAGGTGGCGACGACGGGGTTGCCCCCGTTTGCCAGCATCGTTGCCCCAATGCAACTGGCAAAAGCCAGGACCGCGCCGTTGGAGAGGTCGAAACCCCCGGCCAGGATCACCAGGGTCTGTCCAACGGAGAGCACGCCGAGGACCGAAAGGTAAATGAAAATCGTCTTGACGTTGGCTGAGGAGTCGAAGTCGGGAGCATAGGCACTGAAGTAGGCGACCAACGCGACCAGCACTACCACGAGGGCAAGCTCCTGGAAGCGAGTTAACCTTCGGAACCGACTTCGCTGCGCGGCATCACTCAGCGGTGGCACCTTGTCGTCGCGCGTGACGCCGGTGCCTTCGTTCGTGGTCACGTCACACCTCCCCCCGCTGCAATGGTCAAGACCTCTTCTGCCGAAGTTGTCCGGCCGTCTAGTTCGGCGACCAGGGACCCGCGCCGGATAACCCCGATCCGGTCTGCGAGCGATACGACCTCGGGCAAGTCGCCCGAAACCAGAAGCACCGCCACCCCGGTCGCCGCGAGTTCGCGCACGAACCGGTGGATCTCGCTCTTGGCCCGCACATCGACACCGCGGGTCGGGTCCGTGAGCACAAGGAGCCGGACCGCCCGAGCGAACCACCGGGACACAACCACCTTCTGCTGATTGCCGCCGCTCAGTGATTCAAGAGGCTGACCAGCAGTTGCTTTGATCCGCAATCGATCTATAGCCTTAGACGCCAAGCTGGCTTCCTTGCGCAACCGCAGCAACCCGAGCCGGCTGAGGTCGCGCAACGAGGGATAAGTCAGGTTTTCGCGAACACCACGGCGCGGGACGATGCCTTCAAGCTTTCGGTCCGCGGGTACAAAGCCGATGCCGACCGCCATCGCCTGTGCCGGGCTGTGCAGGTGGACCGACCGTCCGTCAAGCAGTATAACCCCCTCGTAATCTGGCTCGAGCCCATACAGAGCACGAGCAACGCGCTCTTGTCCCGCGCCCACCAGGCCATAAAGTGCATATATTTCACCACGACGTAAGTCGAGGTCGACGCCTCGTACTGCGTTGCTGACCGTCAAGTCCCGTACGGAACATAAAACCTCGCCTATGACGCTGCGGCTGCCGGACCGGCCGAGCTCCACGTTCCCGCCGACCATGTCCCGCACCAGCTCATCGTGGCTGGTCGCCGCCACCTCCGTCGTCGATACTCGACGACCATCGCGCAGCACCGTGACCCGGTCAGCGACCGAGAAGATCTCGTCGAGGTGGTGGGATATGTAGATCACCGCCACCCCGTTGGACCGGACCCGCGCGATGAGCTCGAACAACAGCTGGACCTCCGGGCCGGTCAGACTGGACGTTGGTTCATCCATGATGACCAGTCGGGCATTGCGGTTAAGGGCACGCAGGATCTCGACCAACTGCCGCTCGCTCGAGGAAAGCGAGTCCATCCGGCGGCCGGGGTCGATGGTCACACCGACGGCCTGGACTTGAGCCTGTGCACGGGCTCGTAGCTCGGTCCAATTGACAATACCTAGGGACCGTTTCGGTAGATGACCCAAGCTAAGGTTTTCTGCCACCGAAAGGGCGCCGATATAGCTCAACTCTTGTTGGATCATGGAGATCCCGGCCCGCTCGGCGTCAAGCGGCGAGCGGAACGTAGCCCACGCGTCGCCCAACCGGATGCTCCCTCCGTCAGGTTGGAGGTCGCCACAAAGGATCTTCATGAGCGTCGACTTGCCGGCCCCGTTCTCCCCCACGAGGGCGTGCACCTCGCCGGGCTGGACAGACAGGTTGACGCTGTGAAGCACCTCAACTCCGGAGAAAGACTTCGTTATCCCATTCATCTCGAGATATCCCGAAGTGACGGTCTGCCCAACCACGAAGGCCTCCTGCTCCTGTCTAGGCCCTCCCTGTAATCTAGCGCCTCTTAGTCATCCCCGCCCCATCTCACCGTGCGTCCCGGCGATTGCCTAAACAATCGCCGGGACAAGCGGGTCGCCGACGACGGGAGAAACCAGGTCCGCCGCTACACAGCCTTTTTAGGTGAAGTGCTGAACTCAAGCGACCCCGGGGGAGACTTCACCGCGACGGTGTCCTTGCCCGGGTAGTAGTCGTTTATGTCGGCCCGGTCCAGGAACACTCGTGGCACGAACACATATGGCGTTATTGCTTTGCCTGCCTGCAGGTCGGCGATCAACTGGAAAATGAACTTCCCGTAGAACTCCGGGAAGTACCCAGTGTCGCCGATCCAATGCGGGTCGCTCTTTATCTCTTCTATACCGACGGCGTCACAGCCTTGCGCGCCGACGATGGTGGAAGGTTCTCGACCGGCAACCTGGATCACGCGTAGACCACCCTGGGCGCTCTCGTCATTGATGGCGACAAGGATAATATGGTCAGACGTCGGGATCCGGGGCAGGATACTCGCCATTACCGTCTGGCTGTCAGAGGTCGTCCCATCACCGTTCTGTTCAATAATCTGGCTCTTCGGGATGCCTGGGAAGTCCTGGGCGATCCCGTCTTGCATACCGTTCATCCGCAACTGAGGGATCGCCCCGGCGGCCGGCAGGCTCAGAAGCACTTCAGTTGTCTGGGACGCTTTCCAGCCGTGCGCCTTGGCGTACTGGCCGAGCTGCTGACCAGTCACCTCGCCGTCAGCGTAATTGCTGGCACCGAAAAAGATCGCCCCCGGCTGAGGAATGTCGATCGAGATCGTTTTGGTAATGCCTGCCTTCTTAAAGATCTGAGCGATAGCCGGTGCTATCTTCGAGTCGACCTGGAACTCGACTGCGACATTCACTTTGTCGTCGGCCAGGACCGAGGCGTTGCTAAGGGCGGTGGCGTCGTCATAATTGTTGTTCAAGGAAATGAGTTTGTCGCCCGCCTTCTTGGCATATTCCGTCATACTATTTTGTACGTTGATCTGGAACGGCGCGGTCGTCGCCTCATTGGCGAACCCGACCGTGAAGGCTGAAGATGTTGACGCGGCTCCTCGCGTGGTCGCGCTTGCCGTGGCCGGTGCGGCATTGGCAAGCGGCAGGACGAGAGCGACGCCAGCCGAGGCGGCGGCGACCACTCCTTTATAGCGTCGATGCACGGGTCCTCCTTTGATCCGAGCGCGGGTCAAAAGCCGGCGACGTCCGAACCGGTTGTCACTACGCTGAAACGCTCGCCTAATAAGACAACGGCTTCAACCCCCTGATGTTGCCAACGTTACCAGTCTCTCGTCGGTCACTGCAAACGATACCGGACGTCGCGAGGCCACGGTAGCGGCACGGTTGCACTTTGTCCAGTCACCGGTGACGGGCCGTAGCTTCTCGAAGGAGCACGGCCGTGTGCTTCGAGCGAGCCCGCCGCCGGGGTGTTGACGAACCCCGTGCCCATAGAGAAGAATGGAACCGATACCAGCCCAGCATATGACGTCAGACACCGGGGTAGCTCCCGGGACATCCCGCAGCAATGCGCCCACTCCTGCGGGCGCAACGGCGGTAGTAGTGGGTGGTTCCCGCGGGATCGGGCTCGCCATCGCGACCACGCTTGGCCGCTCCGGCCTTCGAGTTGTCCTTGGCAGCCGCTCTGCTGAGGACCTCTCGCGAGTGGCGGCCGACCTCCGCTCGGGCGGTGTGGACGCCATGTGGGTCGCGGCCGACGTGTCGAGCCCGGGTGGAGCGGGTGACCTCTTCAATACGGTCCATGAAGCGTACGGTTCGGCCCCGATGGTGCTGGTCTACGCCGCGGGCGTTTTCGGACCTATAAGTACCGTGGCGACTGCACCCCTTGACGAGTGGCAGTCGGTGCTCCAGACTAACCTACTCGGCGCCTTTTATGTAACACGTCTCTTCATCCCGAGTATGCTCGCTGTTGGTTGGGGCCGCATAATCTATGTGTCGTCGAAGGCGGCGTTGGGAAAGCCGGGCGGAGGGACGAGCGCGTACGCCATCAGCAAGATCGGGCTCAACCGCCTGACATGTGAAGTGGCCGCCGAAGTAGTTGGGACCGGGGTCACCGCCAACGCCATTCACCCGGGCGACGTGAAAACGGCCATGTGGTCAGACATAAGTGAAAGAGCGCGTAACGCAGGTGAGATTGGTCGGGGCATGCGGGGTTGGGCGGAGACAATCGGCCGGACCGGTGGCGACCCGCTCATGTTGGCTGGCCAGATGACGGCATGGCTGGTTGAGCACTCCGAAGTCAACGGAGAGTTCCTGCTCCCTGAACAATGGCAGATTTTACGCCAGGGAGATAGCCTGTGAAGTGAGTTGTCCAAGGCGCAATGTACGTCCATGGCGTTGTGCTCCGGGTCGCCGGGGGTTCGCTTGCCCGCTGACGACGGGACGTCGGCGCATTCGACCCCGGTCTGTCCCGCGATTCGTCTCGCGATTGACAGCTTCTCCTTCCACCGGTGGTTCGGTGAGGCCAACCAGTGGGAGCTGCCACTTGACGCACGGTGGACCACCTCTTTCGACATCGGCAACGCCGCCCGCGTGGGCGAGGATCCGCTCGAAGCCGCGGCCGCTACCCAGCCATACTGTGTCATGAGCCACCTTTGTGCTTCCCGGCTGTCTCGTGCGAGACTTGGTAGAAAGTGCGCTTGCTTACCTGCGGCGTTGGCCTTTGGAGCAGGTGCCGTGAATGGCGAAGGCCATAGGCCAACCTCGACGACGGCCCGCTTCCGAGAGAAGGTGACCCGTTGAAATATTGCGCATTCCCCGGCGTCGACATACCACTTTCGCGGGTAGTACTGGGTACCGGTAGCTTCAACGACGATCGGCGGGTTGAAGCTTGGCGCCTGTTTGACCGCTACCTTTCAGCTGGTGGCACCGCCCTAGATACCGCCGCCATATATGGTGATGGAGCCAGCGAGCGTGTGGTCGGTCATTGGTTGCACCATTCGGGCTGCCGCAATGACGTTGTTATCGTGACGAAAGGCGGCCATCCGAGCCTGCCCGACTGGGGAAATAGGCTCACCGCCCGGGACGTCGATCGCGACCTCGACGAAAGTCTGGACAGGCTGAAGACGGACTACATCGATTTGTACATGCTTCATCGGGATGACGAACAGCTCCCGGTAGACGAGCTGGTCGACATGCTATCGGGGTACGTAGCCAGCGGAAGGGTGAGGGCGGTGGCCGTCTCCAACTGGTCATGGCAACGAGTGCAAGAGGCTAACGATTATGCGTCGAAGGCGGGCGCCTCACGTCTTATAGCCAATAGTGTCCATTATTCGCTGGCCACTCCGCACGGCCCGATGTTGCCTGGGACGGTCAGCTTGTGCGAAGACAGCGCCGCGATTTCCTCGTACCGGACCTCGCAATTCCCGGTTATGGCCTGGTCGGCCCAGGCAAAAGGGTTTTTCTCTGGTCGTTACACACCTTCTGTACATGACGACGCGTACCTTGAACGGGTCTACTACCACGAAGACAACTGGGAGCGCCTCGATCGGGTCACTCGTCTGGCGACCGAAAGAGGATGCACGACCTCGCAATTAGCCCTGGCCTGGCTGCTAAATCAACCGTTGCAAATCCTGGCCGTCATCGGCACCTCAAGAGAGGCGCACCTCGACGAGTGCCTGGGCGCGGTCGACGTGTCGCTCGTACCGTCCGAGCTGGCGTGGCTCAATTTGGAGGACGCCGAACCGGGATCGCACGGCACGCCCGCATGAGCTGGCTCTAGACGCCGGCCAATCCATGAGATACCCGAGGGGACAACTACCGGTTCCGCCGTCGCTCAGCGCTACCTGGCTCGAGTATGGACGGCACCCCTACCTCCCAGTACCCACGAGCTGAGTGGGGTCGCAGGCTGAGGGGGCCGGGGGCCGGGCGCCGGGGGCCGGGGGCCGGGCGCCGGGCGCCGGGCGCCGGGGGGTGATCGGGCCTCCGATGGCGGGGCGCCGGCCTATGAGAGCGGGCCATGAGAGCAGGTCCGTCCCGGAGGGCGGATCTCTGGTCAGCGGCGGTTTCTGTGCGCGCCAGGGTCGCTAATCCGCACTCTGGCGCGCAAAGTTCCGCAGGATTGCGGGCTCTCGGTCGGCACCCGCGACCCCGTGGTCCCGCGGGCACGGACGGCACCCGGTCGGGTAGCGAGAGGCTCGCTTTGGGCGGGCGCCGTGGTCGGCTCGCTGGAGCCAAGCGGCGCCTGTGGGAAATGAGCTGACCGTTCGCTGGCGGTACGCCGTCGCTTTGGCCAGGATGCCCAGCGCAGCCAGAACGTAATCGGGCACCAAGCTGATGGCTCGGGAATGCGGCCGGGCGAAGGGCAGGGCGCCCGACAGCCACCCGAAGGCCAGGCCCGTAACCACGAAAGGCACCCCGAGCCCCAAGGAGTAGGCGATAGCATCCCTTCACCGCGGGAGAAAAGAGAGTGGTGCCGAAGACGGTGACGCTGACTGACCTACGTCACGTCGCCGGGGCGGCCACTCTCTCCCATCCAGCCGGTAGAGACCCGAGGACACCGCCGTCCCACGAGAACGCCAGCGCGGTCGGGAACTGTACAGGGCGAATGATAAGGAACGTATAGGACTCACCGCTGCTCCCAGGCAGGGACGCGTACCCTGCGCCAGCGACACAGTCCGTGCATGCCGTCCCTCCAGAAAAACCCTTCACACCCAATAACTCTTCTCGGTGCCACCAACACATGGGGCCGTTCGGGCGGGTACAGCCGGTGAAGGTCGGCCAGCCGTTCCCGAAGCCGTCGCCGTAGAACCAGCCGAAGACTACGTCGGCCGCATTGACACTGCCACCGCCCCACGCGCCGCCATATGCGTAGTTGCCAGAAGGAGGCGCCCAGACCTGGACTGGGCCGTACGACGCCTGGAAGGGAGGGTCGGCTGATTGGCCCGCGGCAGTTGTGGCCGTAGCGCTCAAGTACGGCGACAAGCCCACGAGCGGCGGCACACCTCTTGAAATCCTTTCGAGGTTTACGAGGACGAACATTTGCCTCGTGGCACTGAGCGAGAAGTAGTTGGAGGGGAGCACAAAGCCGGGAAGGTGCTCGGCTGCCTGTGCCTGGTTGATCCCAGTGAGCAGAATGTCAGTGCAGGCACGGGAGGAGTTGTAGACGAACGCCCCCGTCGGGTAGCAGGGAGATTGGCACCGGTTGCCAGCTGTGTTGCAGTTGCCGGTGCTGGCGGCAAGAGCCGGCTCGGCCCGGTTGGCCGGAGGGTTAGCTAGGCCACGCGTGGAAGCGGAGGCGACAAGCGAACCCGTCCACGTGACGCCGAGCGAGATCATGGTAATGGTGACGACCAAGAACGAGCGTTTGATCATTGGCGGATATTACCATTGCTGCCTGAAGGTGGTAAGGACAGTGCTGGACGGAATTACAAGTGGGCCGCGATAAAAGGCGCTCTCTACGGCCCGCCGACGGTCCTGACGAACCGGAAAACCGAATGGTAAGCCCGCTGCTCGTTGTGCTCGAGCCACGTCAGCGTGCCGTCGCTGCGGGCGGCGGCCTCTCCGCTTACGGAGTGGGTCGAGGGTTCCAGGGCAACTGCATAGTCACCGGACCGAAGATTGCACCACTCAAAGAAATGAGGGAACTCGGTTGATGAGTATTCAAGCTCGAACGCCCTTTGAATGCCTGGGTTTACAAGTCGCGCACGTACTTTTCCGTCTGCATCTGCGTCGAGCTGGTGCTCGTAAACTTGCTCGGTGAAGCCGGGCATAGGGCCTTCGAACCTCAGGTGCGAGCTACCCTGGACATTTACGCTCTCACTCGACCACAAAGTGGTACGGATGGGGGCTCGGAACTCCGCCCCCTCGTCTAGCAACGGCCACCCCAGGTTGCAGTGGTACAGGAACATATGCGGCGTAGGGTCGAAGCCAATATTGATGACAGCGTCCGTGAGACGGATCTCGTTGCCTCCCAGGTTGGCTTCGATCCGGCGCCTCAGGACGAGGTGTTCCCCGAAGATCGCCGCTTGTCGGATTTCCCCCTCGGCCCACAGCACCGCTTCATCTCCGTCCCAGGTTTGTCCATACCCGATAAGCCGAGCTGGGATGTTGGCGATCCGGCCGTGCAGGCCGTGGCGAACCGTCGCTTTGGGAGGGTAATGGTAATTCGACGCGTCGAACTCTCCGCCAAAGAGTGTGTGGTCCAGCCCACAGGTCACAACTAGACCAGACATGCTCCGAAGCCACGAAAGGCCGTCTTCGTCGTTCACCTCGTGGAGGCTCGGATGTCGGAACCCCGTGGCCGAACGCCACCCGAAACTGTAGTCGTCGAACTCTGCCACGCCGATATCCATGGCGCGGTCGACCAACACCTCGAACCGCAAGCCACCACCAGTGCGGAACTCAATCACCCGGATACCGCGCTCAACGCCATCTCCCAGTACGACGGCCCGGACGCCGCCGACTGCATCGACATCGCCGGCGCGGGCCGACAGGTAGTCGCGCCCGTAGCTACGATCGCCTATCCTCATTTTTGCCCACCTCTGCTCATGACATCAGGCCACCCGTCGTGCCCTAACCATCCTGCTATAGCCCCTCGGGCTCTTTCGAAGGCGCACTGTCTCAGGAGCCACTTGGCTCCCGGGCTACGTAACGAATGTCCTCAGGCGATGCGACAGTTCGGACAACCTCACCTCTTCGAGCAATCACGCTTGTACGGCCGTCGGGCTCGGTGTGCCGGCTCAAGGTCACTCCAAGTTCGTCGGCTCTTGCAGTTCGGGGTCAATTTCTTCCATGTCAGCCCAACCTTTGCGCTAGTAGCTTGACCTACCTGCAACTCTATCCGGGGACCTAGGGTCGCCAACTTGTTTCTGCGAGCTAGCTCACTCAATCTGATGCCAGCATGGTTTGCCAGTCTCCATGATGCATTTCCACGTCCGGTAGGGAGTCATGATCGTCTTGCCGAGGTCCACCTTGGGGCAAAATTCACCGGGCTTGTAGGAGCGCCTTGTTCGAGGAGCATGCCCTGCCGCCGCACCTCTTGGCAACGGGCCGTACGCAGTCGTTTCTTGGGAGTACTCCGAGACGGCGGCGCTCATGACTACACGTTACGTCCTAGCCGGCGTGATGGGAGTTGGCAGCTTCTGTGGTTAGGCCGGGGGGGCGTTTCACTGCCGGCCCTTCTAAAGTGAGCATATCTCCGGGTGATAGGTCGAGCCGAGTTCTTGTTGTGTTGTAGGCGGAATTGACAGGTAGTGCTTTACTTTCCCCTGGTACAGCTCGTTTGTCTGTCGCTGATTGATGTCTCCTTAGGTCTGCTTATTAATAAGCTCGTGCCACTAGCCTCGGGGGCTCAGAAACTCCTTCAGTCCCAGCACGCAGACGCCGCACCGAGAATCTTGGTGCTCCCACTCCTCAAGCCGTTTGACACTCAGCGGGGCGTACGTTCTCCCGATCATTTTCGGGTGCGGCCAGGGCACTTGGGTGTTTCCTCCCATCAGCAGTTCGCCGATGTGCCACATAGTAGCTGGGCCATCACTTGGATTCGGTGCTTCGAAGATCACTAGGCTATCGGCCTTCAGGTTGTCGAACATGGGTTCGAGCTTACAGGAAGCCCTGACACCTGCAGGAGACAGCCGCCGGGCAAGGTCAGGTCCCGCAACGGCCCCTTTCATTGGACGCTCGGACTCTCTTTTCCTGATCCAACCCTGCTGGTGTAGCCGACCGGGACGCAATGCCCAACAGTTTTTCCTGCGTACCTCCATCCAGCCGGGCCAGTGGGCCCGAATACCTTTCGGAAAGACATCCCGTCCACGTTCTAAGGAGCACCCAATGCCTGCTATCTCCCGCCGCCGCTTTCTTCGCGACGCCTCGTTGGGGGCGGCCGCCGTGAGTGCCGTGGCTGTTGCCGGGCCGAAGGCCTTCGCCATTGGCACGGCGTCGGCCCAACCCACGACCTCGGGCGCGGGAGCGGCCGCACTGCTGGCCGGTGACCATAGCCCTGCCTCGACGTTGGCCCGGGGCACTGAGGTAATGGCCCACGTCGTCAACGACGGGTCCGGCACCATATCCATTTACTCAGGCACGAAAAAGGTAACCCTGCGGGACGCGGGGGTCACCGAAACCCTATTGAAGGCGCTCCAGTGAGCTCGACGCCGCCGCCCCGCCTTCCAACGACCAGCACGAAAGAGAGCTGAGGAATGTCTTCACACCGAGAAGCACCCGGTACGTCAAAGGACCCGGTAATCGACAGCACCGACCTCTACGCTTTCGTCAGCCCGGACAAACCAGACACGGTTACGGTCTTGGCCAATTACGTGCCGCTCCAGGACCCTGCCGGCGGGCCCAATTTCTTTGAGTTCGGCGATGACGTGCAGTACTCGATCCATATCGATAACAACGGGGACGGGCTGGCGGAGTGGACGTACAATTTCAACTTCAAGACCGAGACGGTGGACACCAATACCTTCTTGTACAACACGAGCACTATCAAACCGCCGCCTCTTGGTAGCATGGCGTACGCTAACTTGAACCGGCCTCAGTTTTACTACGTTTCATTGGTCGACGCATCAGGCAGGAGCACCATCTTGCAGGCCGGCCTCCCATGCCCTCCGTGCAACATTGGCCCTCGTTCGACCCCGGACTACCACTCACTTGCGGCCGCCGCCATCCGCAAGCTGCATACCGGCGAGGTCGTCTTCGCCGGCCAGCGAGCGGAAGGCTTCTTTGTCGACCTGGGCTCCATTTTCGACCTGGGCGGCCTGCGCCCTCTGAACAGCCACCACTTGCTCCCATTGGCTAACGCAGCCGGTATCAACTCGCTGGCGTCGAAGAACGTGCACACCATCGCCATCCAGGTGCCGATCAGCAAGCTGACGTCGTCTGGGTCGATGCCCACCAGCCGGACCGACCCTGCGGCAGTGCTGGGGTTCTGGACCACGGCGAGCCGCCAGACAGTCAAGCGGCTCACTCCTGGCGGAACGGCGAGCGACAGCGGCCCTTATGTCCAGCTGTCCCGCCTGGGGAGCCCATTGGTCAACGAAGTGGTCGTACCCGTCAGCCTGAAGGACTACTTCAACAGTCAGCCCCCCGTGAAGGACAGCCAGTTTGCGGCGGCTGTGGCCGACCCTGAACTGGCGAAACTGATCCCGGCGCTGTACCCAGGGGCCTTCCCCAACCTGACCGCCTATCAGGCGGCCGGCAAGACGAGGGCGGATATCGAGGCCATCTTCCTGACCGGGATCCCGGCCAGCATCCTGCCAAGCGCCCCGACCAATGTGGGCGGCAAGGCTGTGGCCGAGATGCTCCGGCTGAATGTGGCCGTGGCGCCTACGACCGTGGGGAGCAAGGGTTACAGCCCCCTCGGCGTCATCGGCGGGGATGTCGGCGGTTTCCCCAATGGCCGGAGGCCCCAGGACGACGTAGTGACCATCGAGCTGCGAGCCCTGGCCGGGGCAACGATCCCCTTGGTCGACTCGAGCTATAAGGTCGACGCCGTCGTCAGCGCCGTTACCGACGGGGCGCCATCAGAAGCGAGCTGCTACCAGCCGGGCTTCCCGTACTTGGCCGACCCGCACGACGGCTATAACAACCCGGCGGCGACCCCACTCGCCCACCCGGACATCGCGTAACAGCCCGAAATGTGGACCAAAGGAACTGGCCGGGACAGAGGGCTGGGCGCCGTAGGGGAACAGCCCTATGAGGGCCCGGGCCCCGGTCCGGGCCACCGGACGCACTCGTCTTGGACATTGGCGACGACATCGGTGCCCTCGTCCTTTACGCTGACGAAAGCTGCCTTGGGTCTGAGGTCGACATCACTCCGGTTGGTGCACCGCGAAGCCATCACATCCACACAATGATCAGGCGCCGCCGAGCCACGGGCCGAGACGTCGTCGCTGGGCTCTACCCCGAGTTGGCGGCGGGCACCTACACCGTCTGGGGCCTCGGTGGCACGGGGCCTATCGGTCGGGTGACGATCGTCGGTGCTCAGGTCGCCGAGTTCCACGGCGGCAATTGTCGTACCGCCACAGCGAGCTAGAAAGGACAGTTCGGTTATGCTTGCCAATATCCTCGGGTCCGATACCCTTATCGTCCTCGTCGTCGCCGTCGTTGTCCTGTTCGGCGGGGCCAACTCCCGAAACTGGCCAGGAACGTGGGCGCGGCGGGTCGTGAGCTCCGCAAAGCGCAACACGAAGCAGGGGCCGACGAAGGAGGATCGGTTGCCGCACCCGCCCCAGACGTTGCGGCGGCGCCAAGTGTCCTGGCTGTGACGAGGAGCGACAACGCCACTAATCCTCGGCTGCCCTGAACTGACGTGACAAATGGCAGACTCCCAGCGTTAAACTAATACTCCGGCACACCGGAGATGAGCCCGGAGCCGTGATCGCGCAGCGTGCTCAACACTGTTCAGGCACTGCCTCGCTCGCACCCCACCGGTGTACGTCATGCCATATCAAGGGTGAAGGCCTATGGCGAGGAATGGGCTCTCGGTTAAACGTCAAGTACATAGCAGGCTTCAGCGCTCAGACGTGTCTTGGTCGGTTCCTTAAGCAGGGCCTGCTGGTCCCATTTGCGCCGCTGATCGCGTCGGACGTAGAAGGTAAAGACTCCTCGACGTAGGACGTCGGTCATGTTCTCGGTCCCCCCGTGCCAGATGTAGCCGTTGAACACTGCAAGCGAGCCGGCCGGGGCCTCGATGAGCACCTGGTCGGGATGCGGTGCCCACGGGTCGTCGAGTTCCTCGTCAGGAGAGGGGGGGAACCGATGCGACCCCGGGATTACGCGGGTGGTGCCTCTGTCGACGTTGAAGTCATCGAGCATCCAAACCGACTGGCAACCCGTATATGCGCCCTCCATGAACCTGGGCCCATCGCGATGAAGACGTTGGTGGCCCAGATGTGGCCGCGGCGAACGACTTGTCATAGAACTCAATCGAAAGTCGCCGAGGTATTCGTGCACGACAGCCAGAAGCTTAGGGTGTACCCAGAGTTCGTCGAATACTGACCCCTTGTGGTTGAGGTTCTCGACTCGGATTGCACCAGGGTCATCCGGGTTGGTCCCAGCTCCCCACGCGTCCTCTTCACGTTCAAGTTCCTGCACCCGCTGCCGGAGCGTTTCGATCGTCTCAACGTCAAGTAGCGACGGGAACACTGTGAAGCCGTCCCGTTCAAGGGTGTCCCGGACCGCTGGGGTCAGCGTGCCCTCATTGACACCCAGCCCCTTTAGGGCCATGTCGATACCGTCGACCACTTCACGCTCCCTTTCCTAACGTTCGCTGTGGCCCGATCGCTCTCATTGGGAAGCGGAGGAGAGTGTAGCTGGAGGACGATCGCAGTGGCATCGAGAGGGGGCGGTCGCATAAACCGCCCCCTCGCTTAGATACCCGAAGCCTTTACTTGTGAAATCCCAGCTACTTCATACCGAGCTTTTTGTTCCAGTACGCCGTCGCCTTCGCGATCACAACACTATTCTGCGCATCGAAGGTCTTCATGACTGAGGCGACGTCGCTTTTGAACTCCGATTCAGCCTTGGTAAGCGAAGTGTACCCATCTACATACTGAAGGTACAGTCCGTCGATCTCGTCGAACGAGTTGTCCGTCAAGCCGTCGAACATGTCCGTTCCGAAGGTTATCGGCGCAACGGCATCGATCTGCTTGAGGAGGGGCTGCAGAGGTCCCTCCGTCGTTGCACCCTTGATGATCGGGATGGCGCTGCCCTCATTGTTCACGATGAGCGAGTCCCACTTTGGCGAGGAAATGAATTGTAGCCATGCAACAGACGCGGCCGTCAATGCGGGAGTCATCAGCCTGTTCGACTTCGGCGCCGAGATCCCGAATTGGAAGCCAACCGCGGGACCGCCGTTGTTCTGCCAGGTCTGCAGGTTGGTAGCGTACTTTGACGTTCCCAAGAGGTTCGTAATCTCGAAGTACCCTATGGGGAACTGCTGAGATTTCGGTAGCGCAGCCACCTGTCTCAAGAGATGGTACCCACTGGTGAAGTCGTACGCGACCTGCTGGCCAAGGAACTCCGTATTGTCGACGCCAGGCTCGTTGGTGTTCTCCGGGACGTCGATGTCTTTCGGGTCCCATGTAACCATCAGGTCCTTGCTCGAGGGGAACCATGCGTACTCCCTCGGGTTCACGGACGGATTGATGATCGAACCGTCATGGGAGTAGAAGTACCCTACGGCACCTATTCCGAACGCGGGGGGCGTGCTGTTCAGAAGTTTGTCCTCCGCGGCTCCGAGGTAATTCGAGACGAAGAGATGGGCCCACCAGTTGTAGATCACGGGGGCGTAGGATGCTCCGGCGTAGACACCCTTCGACTTCAGGCGAGTGTCGATTTGCTGGGAGTCTGCTATCAGCTGGTTCCACGATACAGGGACGGATGTGATCCCCGCCTCTTTGAACAGGTTCTTGTTGTAAAAGAAGCCGATCCCGCCGTAGTCCCCGTTCACGATGAAGACGCCACTCGTGCCCGGCGTGTTCCCAGGCACGGTGTCGCCGAGCACCGCCGCCGGGTCCATCGTACTGAGCCAACTTGTGTTGCCTGGTATGAATGGGTTTGGCTTCGCGAAATAGGGCGACAGGTTTTGGAAGAGCCCTACCGGCAAAGAGATGTTGACATAATAACCCGGGACATTGACCACATCCGGGAGGCTGCCGGCGGCCGCCTCGGTTAGGTACCATTCGTTCGTGCCGATCGAGGCCGATGTGGGCACGAACTTGATCGTGATCCCCGGGTACATCTGGTGGAAGGCGTTGGCGGCGGCCTGCATCTCCGTATCCGTTGCCGCACCCGGCGTAGGCTTGATCCCGGCCAGCGGAGGCGTGTAGGACCCTGCGTCGAAGGTGATCGTACCTTTGTACGCAAGCTGAGGCAGTCCGTTAGACGTTGCAGCCGCGCTTGCGGTGGTCGCCACCCCCAGGCTCGCCGTCCCGGCAAGGACTGTGCAGACTACAACGTTGCACAGTTCCTTCGCCGGCATTCTTTTACCTTTCATAGTTTTATCCTTTCTTTTCTCTTGCGTACTTGCGGTCGCGATAAAGGCCAGCCTGCTCCTGAGGCCCCTGGTCCATCTCAGGCAACGGATCCGCCTCCGGGGCACCTTCCCTTCGACGGGGGTCCCCTTTCGCGTACCGTCAGGGCCCGAGGACTGGTTCACGCTTGTGAAGTACCGCCGCCGCCTCATCATCATTTGGTCGCAGTGGGAGTTTGGTCTGTCCGCGCCGGAACCGTTCCCGAGCATCAATTGGACCGGCCGAACCGCTTCAATGCATGCCAAAGCTCTGTAGCCTGGCGTTTTGGCCCGCGCTCGCATAATAGGTTTCCCCCAGACGCACCGTCGATAACGTCGTTGACAGTCTACAGCAGGGCGCGACGCAATTCAATAGAAGCGGGGACAACGGGTTCGGCCATCCTCGAAGGCTGTCGAGGCGACCCCTGGCGCCATGAGGACCGGCCTCGAGAGGCCGGTCCTCAAACTGAGCCGAAATCGGATCGGGAGGCGAGGCCGGCGCAACGACCGACTCGCCGGCCTTTTGTTCGGGGGCAAATTGTTTTAGTGCGTAACCTTATTTCCGGTACACGCTGATGCCTCCCCTTCGGTGCTCGTCGTGGCTACGCTCGCTGCACACACTTATACCCGCCGACCCCGGTCGCCAACCGATCGTTCGCGGGTTAGCAGCAAGCCGGGCGCAATGCCGCCCCTTTGGTGGGCCCTCAAGTGGAGCCGAGTTGCGGCCGCAGCGACCCGGGGGACATGCGTTCCCCCACCGAGCCCCCGACGGGACACCCAAGCTCAGCAGGGAGGCCAAATGCCAGTTCAACCCTCAAAAGGTGTACGAACAGCTACGAATATCGACGGCAGCCCTTACCAGCGACCTCTGCGAAAGAATAGCCAGAGCAGGGCAACGATAATGATGATCCAAAGCAGCGGGTGGACGACGATGCCCAGGACCGCTGCTATGAGGACGATGATGATAGCGATGATTATGTCGAGCAGCACGAACTGACCGGTACCCACGAGCGCAGATCGCCAAACGGGCAGATACAAATGTGTACCCGCGCACCAGCGAAATATCGTCGCCGGAGCGTCAATTTGGCGTAGCCATGTTAGGAAGCACAGTGCCGAAGGCGAAGCTAAGTTGGCCCTTCAAAAGTCGGGGGCTCCGGGGCCCCCATTCGGGCGGCTTCGTAGGCTCGGGACGGAGGCTCGGACGCTCGCCATCTGCTACGGCACCAGCCACCGCCAGGTTGTCCGCAATGTGACGGACCGAGAGGTCCAGCGGGTTTATCGCGGCCCGCTCAGCGAGCGCATCTTCGCCACTCAGGAGAACTGGACCGCGCTGGTTGTACCGATCGGGCAAGTGGCCAGATCATGGGCCATCAGCCTCGTCCCGAGCTCCTGGGCCGGGACGCCACTGGCGGGACGTATGGCACTTGGCCGAGGGGTCTGCGGGCCGGGCGGGCATGGCGCTCAGGAACGCCGCCGCTACGATGCGGGGCACTGCACCGCCAGCCTCCTCAGCGCGACGGGGTTACCCGGTGAGCAGCCCGACGTGGCCAGCTACCAGGCTGAAGACTCGTCACGCACCCGGCGAGGGCCGAGTGGAGGGCGACTGGTCCGACCTTGGACCCGTTCATCGCGGCGTCTGGCGGTTCCCCGTCCGCCCGGCGTAAGGCCGGCCTCAGAATAGCATCGGCCCGGTCCAACCCTCTCCGCCATCTCGCCCTGAGGCTGGCCTGAGCCCCTGCTAGGCGACCACGAGCGAGTGGCGCGCACAAAGCCTTCAACCCAGAAAACCCTCTCGTCTACGCTCGGTCATGGGCTCAGGTGACGTCAATGGTCCCGCGGACAATGACCCCGGTCGGCAGGAATCTCCCGAAGAGCGGGCCGACCGGAACCTCACCGAGCTGCTCCAGGAACTGCGGGTGGCGGGGCTTGGCATCCAGGTACTGTTTGGCTTCTTGCTCTCCTTGCCATTCACTAACCGGTTCCAAAAGCTCGACGTCACGCAACGAGACCTCTACCTCGCTGCCGTCCTTCTGGCTGTGGCTTCGATCGTCTTGCTGACTGCTCCGGTCGCGTACCACCGGGTCCTGTTTCGCCACCACCGGAAGGAGTGGCTAGTCCGGGCGGGGAGCCGGACAGCCATCGCCGGCCTCGCTTGTGTGGCGGCAGCTGTCTCCAGCTCGGTCGCGCTGATTACGAGTTTTGTGGCTCCAGGGCCGCTGGCTATCGCCGCGGCTGTAGTCGTCCCCGCAGCCTTCGTCAGTCTCTGGTTTGTACTACCCATTGCCTCTCGCCCTTCCTCTGAGCGGGCTAATGGAGACTTCGCTCCAGGACCGCCTCGAGGTGGGTCACAAGGGACTTAAGTGCCGGACTGCTGCGGCTGCCCGGGCCAGGTTATCGCTCATGCGATCGCTGAGCTCCGATGTCCCGGCTCTCCGCCGCCCAGGAGGTCGATGACCGCGAGCTCTTCGCATAGCCACGAACACAACCACTCACTCCTGAATAAGGTCCAGTGTCAGAGATGCGACTGGCGTGTTGTGCTCGACGGACCTTGGCTGCACCTTCTTCCCGTCGCCTTTGGTTATGTCTTTACGGAACCGGCGCTAAGACCACCTACAAAGTGGCGCTGGAAGATGAGGAACAAGATGACAACAGGAAGGCAGCCTAGAACGCTCATAGCCATTATCTGGTTCCATTGGTAGTTGTACTGACCCATCAGCAGCTCCAACCCCACCGGGACCGTCCGCATGTTGTTCGTTTGCGTGAGAGTCAGGGCGAACAAGTACTCATTCCATGAGATCATGAACGCGTAAAACCCGACGGCCACAAGCCCGGGCCGGGCTAATGGCAATAGGATGCGAAAAAGCGTTCGCATAGTCCCGGCGCCATCAATCCTCGCTGCTTCATCGAGTTCCCGCGGAAGACTGTTGAAGTATGCAGTCATCATGATGACCGAGTACGGCAGCGTGAAGACCAGGTACGTAAAGATGAGACCCTCGTAACTGTTATACAGATGAAGGGCAATCACGACCCCAAATAGAGGGATGATGAGCGTGATCGGGGGGATCGCTTGGACCCCGATGATGATTACCTTGAGGGGTTCTTTCAAGAGGAACTTGTAGCGGCTGAGGGCATACGCGGCAAGGATGGCAACCAGAATTGTGAGCGCGGTAACGGAAAGGCCCACGACATAACTGTTTATGAAGAAACGAAGTTCTTGGGGGTCATTGAACACTGCGGCGTAGGCCATAGCCGAAAAACTTTTCGAGATCAGCTGCGGGGGGTAAGCGAAGATGTCCGCATTCGATTTGAACGAGCTGGAGAGCATCCAGAGCACAGGGCCCCCGGCGAAGATAGCTCCAGCCAGCAACGCCACGTACAGCCCAACTTTGCTCCAAATACGCTTACTCGTGACCCGGGTGGTGACGACAGTCATGTCAGCTCCAAGCGCCTCTGATGGCGGACATACAAAACGGCGACAATAAGAGAGCCGAGGAGCAGCAGCATTGCGCCCGCGGCCGCTGGCGAAAACAGATAGCTTTGAAAGGCTTGCGTGTAGATGTAAGTACCCAAGACCTGGGTGGACCCGAGTGGTCCTCCGCCGGTCGCAATCCATATCAGTGTGAACTGCTGTGTGGTCCAGAGCACGTCGAGCAGGCCGATGCCGATGATAATAGGACGTAATTGAGGGAACGTAACGTTACGAAGCTGTTGGATGTAATCAGCACCGTCAACTCGCGCGGCTTCGTACAACTCTGGCGAGATGCTTTGCAGCCCAGCCAAGAGAGTGATCATAAAGAAGGGATAGCCGGCCCAGATATTCATGAGGATGACACAGGCCATCGCCCACCCCGGAGTGGCCAACCAAGGGAATGCCGTGTGAAGCTACGCCGATAAGCCCGAGCAGATAGTTGATAACACCGTTCGGGTCCAAGAGAAGGCGCCAAAGAAGCGCCACGATGACAGCCGTGAACATCCAGGGCAGGATGTAGATCACGCGGAAGACCGCCTTAGTCACGCTACCGATGCGTTTCGAATTGAGAAGCGTGGCGAACGCGAAGCCGAGGGTGAGCTGAGCCGACCACGCAGGCGGCCGTAAAGATCAGCGTATGTTCGACTGCGGACCAGAACGCCTCAGAGCTCAGGAGGGAGATGTAGTTAGCGATCCCTACGAACCGAGGGTGCTGATTGACGATCACATTGTCCAGCAGGGAGTACCGGATGAGTATCACGATAGGGGCCCCGATGAGCCCAAGGAAGAGGACAACGACCGGCGCAATCATCAGGTACGGTTCCATACGCTGCGAGATTCGCAACCGGTGGTGTTCCCGCGACCGAGGCTCGTCGGGCGCAAGGGCTACCGTGTACTCCGAAGCATCACGCAACAACGATGCCATGGGCCTTCTCCGTTGCTTCTAGGCCGGTCAAGCCGACTTCACTTCCACGCCTCCCCGCTCGGAACGCCGGGGCTGCCGTGGCGGCCTGGCAACTCCCAGTTACCACCAACATAAGTTCCACCTTTTTCTATACCGACGGAGGGTACGGCAATGGTCCCGGCCCAGCGCCGCGACGTTCGCCGCGGCACTGGCCAGGCCGGGGTCATTGAGCCCGACTGCATAGTCTCCGAGTCAGAACACCTGTTTCCACTGCCCCTGAACTGTCTGCAACATGTTCCCGGCGGACACTTGGCCGGCGAAGAACTTCTGAAATTGGGTGACAAAGTCTGTCATCAACTGAGTGGATTCTGGCAACCCCACAAATTCGTTCATTGGTACGCGCGATTGGTAGACGTCAAAGGCCGCCTTGTAGTGCGGGTTCGCCCCGGTAAAGTCCGGGCTGGCCATCGCGTTACCAGGGAACCCAGAAGCATCGGTAGCAATCTGCGAATTAACGTTTTTGCTGAGCAGGAATTGCACGAACTTCCAGGCCTGCGCGGGATGGGCAGACTTGCTGGAGATGCCGATCCCCCACGAGGCTACCGTGATCCCTTGCTTTCCCTTGTACCCGTCCTCAGCCGGGAGCGGCGAGACGGTGTACTTCAAGTTCGGGGCCCCCTGAGCGATAGCGGAGGAATCCGCCATGGAGTCGATCATCATTCCGATCCGGCCATTAATAAAGTTCTCGACTTTGTCCGTCTCCACCACCGCGTCGGGACCAGGGAACATCGCGTGATCTTGGTACACCTCCTTGAGCATATTGACCACGGCGGTAAGGGTTGGGTTGTCAGTCAGATTTGGTTGCCCGTTCTTGAGCATGCTGCCGCCTGAGGCCCATACCCACGACATAACGTCATTTTGGGCACCGTTCGGAGGGTTCAAGGTAAGTGGGATGATCCATCCCCATGTTGTTTTACTCAGTTTGCTGAGCGCGACGGCATCGGAGACGAACTGGGTCCAGTCGGTAGGTGGGTGTGCGATCCCAGCCTTGGCCAGGAGCGCGTTGTTCGTAAACAGGGGATAGGCAAAGTTGACGACGGGAATGTCGTAGGTAGCACCGTCGACCCTGACTTGGCTCTTGATGGTGTTCTGATCGAAGCCGGTCTGCTTCATCTCGGCGGAAAGATTGAGGAGCGCTCCCTCTTTGTAGAGTGGATTAACCCAGGAGCCATCTAGGCCCACCACGTCAGCCATCGTCCCGGTTGCCGCTTGGGCGATCGTCTCGCTCGCCACCGAGGCATACGGGGCGGTCTCAAGGGTTACGTGAATACCCGGGTTCTGTTGCCTCGAACTGGTTGACGAGGTTCTGCAAAGAATTGTGGCCAGCCATCTGGGGGGCCCACCACTGCGAGAAGTTGAGGTTAACTGTCGTATTTGCGCTAGCCGCGCTTGGCAAAAACGTTATGGTGGCAAGGGTGGCTGCGACCGCTGTGGCCAGCCTCCAGCCCGTCCGTTGATAGCGTTGTTGAACTACATTGCCCATATTCCCCTCCAGTGGGTCGGCAAGTACGGTGGTGTGGTAAAGGTCCCGGTTCTGTTGCTGGCCGCGTGTCGTTCATGATCGAGTAGACCGGTGCGCCGCGAGGGACTTGTCGGCGCGACGATGCCTACCTCGATCGGCCGTGGACGACGTGATGCCCGCCGTTAATTCTGTTGTTATTGTGCCTATTAGGCGCCCCAGGGATCTCGGACCATGGCCACAAGCGGAGATCCCCTTAGGGCCGAAGGTCTGAGAACGAAGGAAGGAACCAGCGGCTCAGACAGGGAGGGCCCCTTGTCATGTGGCCCATGTGGTGCTTCACGTGGCGAAGGAAGTGACCGGGGACGGGCCTTTGCGGCGCCGGGAGCGCAGCTAAGAGCGTTCCAGCGAGGTGGAGCCAGGTCATCCCGGTATTCCGACTGTCGGCGCCGCGGTCTTGGGCTGACCTCGGGAATGAGCAGCTCGACGCCGGCCTCGGCGAGGGCTGCTCCGATCTCTGCGGTGGGAGCGTGCTCGGTTATCAGGATGTCAGCGATCGATAGCTCACCGATATGAGCGAAGGCGGTGCGACCGAATTTAGAAGAGTCAGCCAGCACGACGACGCGCTCGGCGCTTTCTATCATTTGCCGGATCATGCTGGACTCTCGAAGGTCGGCTCCAGTGAAGCCGCCATCGGAGGACACGCCGCCGACGCCGATGAAAGCGAGATCGGCGTGGAAGGCATGTGTCCGCCCTCCATGAACGTCCGGAAGTTCGACCGGTCCGAGCGTCGCAAGGGAGATCACGCGACACTGTCCGCCGAGGATGTGTAGCTGGCGGACGGAAGCGGCGGGGATGTTCTCGGGAAGCTGCAGATTGTTAGTCACGACGGTCAGGTCCCTCTTGTCCTCCAGAGCGCGAGCGAGGGCAAGAGTGGTCGTGCCGCCGTTCACGATCAGGGTCTGTAGATCGGAAACCAAGGACGCTGCCAATGCGCCGATCGCAGCCTTCGCATCGCTGTTGGCGCGCATGCGGCTCAAGAACGGACGGTCAAACCGGGCCAGATCATCTCGCCTGACGACCCCGCCGTAGGACCGGACCACGACGCCCTGCTCATGGAGGTACTGAAGGTCGCGCCGAACAGTGTCTCCGGACACGTCCAGCGCCTCAACGAGCATGCCGACGGTGGCGTGGCCGTGCTCCTGAACGAACTCGACCAAGTCAGCCCGTCGCCGCGCCGGGAGCCGCGAAGTTGCGTGCCCTTTGCGGAATTGACCTGGCATCAGCACCCCCTGACGTCCAATTGACCTGGTGCGCAACCATGCGGTTTTGTACCGAGATTAAGCATAGCTAGGACTTGTAGTCTGCGCAAGTCCGCAGTAGTCTGCGTAAGTCTGCTGAAGTTTAGAAAGGGTGCGCCCGCCAGAGGGGTATCGGCGAAGGAGGGAACAGTCGGTTTGCCACCACAGAAGCCCAACGAGGAGACTTCGCCGCCCCACGAGGGCGGGTGGCCTCGCGAGCTGAGAGCGTGGGCGTTCTTGGACCACGGGCCGCAACGCACCTGGCGCGACCGCTATAGCGCGGCGGCAGAGTTCGTCTCCGCTGAATCGCCGCGGGCCAAGCCGGTGCTTTTGAGCTCTACCGCTTGCGTCGACCGCATATACAGTTTGGACTCATCACGGCTAGCCGCCGTAAGCCGGGTGGCCAGCGGTGGAGACGATCCAGCCCGTTCCCTCTGTACCGAGATCATGGCGAAGGTGGCGAAGGGGCACGGGGGAGAGCTCTTTTGCAACTGGCCCGAAGGCTCAGCGTGGGCTGCGGCCACGTTCGGCCCTGCTGTGCGCTCACAAGTGGGGGGTACCGGGCCGCAAGCCGCCTGGAGCCTTGATGTTCTCGGGGCCCGACAGTTCTTGGCTTAGCCGATCGGTCGTCGGAGCAGATGTCCGTTATCTCTGAAGGCGTCGGGATCTGTACGGCCGAGGGCATTAAACCGGCGAGCGATGTCCGGCCGACCGGGCACAGTACAAAAACGCCGAACCACATATTGGAGTTCGCTCAGGGGACCATTTGGAGTGGTGGAACTCTTGCTCGCTCCAGTCGGATCATTCTGCGGTTTAGGCAAACGTCGATGGAGCTCGATGAATGGTTCATTAGCCAACAGCCACGCCTGGTGCGATCAGCAGGCGGCGGCCTCCTCGCCGGGGTGAACGAGCTGGGCGCCGACGATAGGGCGAGCAGACGATGGATTGAAAGCGTCGCCCAGACCTGGTCTGACCTGGGCATGGCTTCAAGACACCTTGAGCTAGGCGACTATGCGGGACCTGAAGCTCTGGCCGGCCACCTTGGCCTGGTTCACGGCCTCATCGATAGCATCGGCATGAGCCTGAGCGAACTCCGCGGTTTTTTCGGCTCAACGGGAGACCCCGGGCCCTTGGCACTACAGGTGGCGGAAAGAGTTAACTGCCGCAGCGTATATGTGCATGCTGACGGCTGGTCCTTCGCTGTTCACCGTGACAGTCCAAGGGAGATAGCCGGCCGGCTACTGGTTGGGAACCTTTTGGCCGCTTCCCGAGCCGCACGCGGTAGCCCCTCAAATAATTTGGAGCCAGACGCCTGTAGTCGGTTTGCTGAAGACGGCCCCGCGTCAGGAAATCTCCGAGACGGATGGCGCCTGGATTGCGTTCCCTCGCCCTACCTAAGGAAACCTAGGTCGACGGTCGGTTTGGGTGATACGTTCGCCGCCGGACTTCTCCTGGGCGGTTGCCTGCTAGCAGGAGAGGAGTTGCCCTTCTAAGACCGTAAAGAAGCGGACGCTATAAGGCATCCGAACGTCGAAGCCCTCATGAGGTTTCCTTGTAAGAAAGAGCCGCTATGTCCCGTCATCCCACCGCCCTGAACCTGAGCCCAAAGTCCCGGCAAAATTCGCGGGCTCAACTCTCTGGTCGGCGACCTCGAGTGGCTTATGGCCAGTTGCTGCCGAACCGTCCTCGTAGCCTCGATCGCGGTATCTGTCAACAGGGGAAAGTGGTTCGCCGGGGCCAACAAAGGGCGATGACGGCTTGGTGGCAAGGTCGCGCCCGGTGACAAATAAATGTGCCGTGAAAAAGACTAAGGAGCTAAGTTGAGCACAACAAGCAATGTAGAAGCCAAAATGTCGAGGATGTTCGGCGCCAATGGACGCATCATGGTGCTTCCTGTTGACCATGGCATGGCTTTGGGCAACGTAAGCGGTTTGGACGACCCCGTCGAGCTGGCTCTCGAATTTCTGAAGCTGGATGGGGTCAACGGGATCCTTTCGAGTTTGCCGGTGGCCCGCCGTCTGGGACGGGCCGGGATGGGCAGTGACAGGTTCAGGATCGTAACCGTAGACAGTGCCTTGCAGGGGGCGGACGGGCGGATATGGCAGGTTGCTGTGGCGAAGGCTCAAGACATCGCGGATGAGGGCTGTGACGCCGTCAAGGCTTTAATGGCCTGGGAGGACGACCTGTCCAGCCGAGCGCGCACGTTGTCCCTCGTGGCCTCGCTGCTCGAGGACGGCCACCAAGCTGGCCTCCCTGTCCTGGTAGAGCCGGTCGCATCTGGCCCGATCCAAGGATTGGACGAGGGTGAGATCGAACGCAGGGAGCTCGAGTCGGCGCGGATAGCCCTGGAAGCCGGGGCCGACATTATCAAAATGCGCGTTTGGAGCTCGGAGGCTTGTCGTAGGTTCGTTTCGTCCTGTCCCGTCCCAGTTGTCGCCCTGGGTGGAAGGCTGAGCGGCGCCAGCCTGGACGTGGTGGAGACCATCAAAATAGCGCTGGACCTCGGTTTCCGGGGGATATTCGTGGGCCGCAACATTTGGCAGCGCCCGCGGGGAGAGGGGCTCGGCCTTATGGAGACCATTTGCGAGGTTGTTCACGGCTAATAGCGGGTTTCTTTCTGCGTCTCGCAATCATCCGCTGTCCCGGTAGGGCCTGCAGTTATGCAAACTCTCGTTACTACAGTTGCGGCTCCCCGTGCGCTCCGCGTCACAACCGCTTGACGGCCTGGGCGTCACAGCGGTCGCCTTGGCCGCGAGGGCACCTTGAACGACCTGATTTCGTCCGAGCGGGCGACGGGAATCGAACCCGCATGACCAGCTTGGAAGGCTGGTTCAAGCCACTTTCGTGACCATGGCCGCTGTGTAAAATTGCTGGTCAGAGTCCATCCTCACTGCCCGCGGGTGCCCGTTCAAGACCACCCGTTGCCGTTGCTAGTTACAGTGAAGTTACAGTACTCAGGGCCCACTGATCTATGCCAAGCCGTGGGCTGGACTGTCGATGCCAGTCCAGGAGGGCGGCGGGGAGTCGTCGCACATGGGGGGCCGATGCCGGGCGGTGGGTACACTGAAGCTGATGGCACAGGCCGCGGAGGTTCATGTGACGGTAGGTCCGGACGGGTCACTGTCCGTGGCTGCCCCGCAGCTGGAGAATGCCGGGATCCATGCTGGTGACCCAGTGGTCGTTGCGCGCGAGCACCGGCGAAAGCTCCGCTCAATGTTGGGCGCCCACGACCGGGGGATCGACTTCGATATTGAGGACCAGCGTGGGGTCCGAGCTGAGATGGCCGTTGGCCTCGGTGAGGACCTAACTCGGTGAGTCGGGCCACCACAGCGGTGGTGGCTGACATACCAGCACAGCGCTGACGGCGTGGTGCTTATTGTCGGACGGTATCGACACTCTCCGAGCGGCGGCTCGCCCATTCTACGTCGTAGCGAGGGACATCGAGAGTGTGGCGGGCTGGTGCTAACTATTCCGGTGCCCGGTGTTCCGTTCGTTGATCGCTTGCACCACGATTTGCACCATGGTTCTGTCCGACCGTTGGCGTGCAGCCAACTCAGGAAACGTCCTGACTCTCCCGCCAACAAGCTGCAGCTGAAGTGCCACGTACGGAACCCACGCCGCTAGAGGGGAGCCTGTGGTCATTCGAGTGGTTTCGGCAACCTCGATTTGCTCCCATGCGAACCGACTTGAGCGCAGCTGCCCTCGAAGTACGACGCCTCCGTCGGAAACGACCACGGCAGAGCGCCAGCATCGCGCGAACCACAAACCAGCGAGGAGCGTCATCACAAGAAAGAAGAGCCGGGTACCAATATCCGGGGCATAAACCAATACGAGCAGGCACAGCAGAAAGAAAAAGCCCGGCGGAACCAGTAGTGCGGGCCGTCTTGCGCTAAAGGTCGTGGTGCCCACGGTCTACATGATGCCCCAGACGGCAGGGGCTACCCAGCCGTGGCCCGTGTGTTCCCTGTATCACATCGCCTGCAAAAACGTAGTACGGAGAATTGCCAGGGAGCGGTTGGGGCCGGCCCGGTCGACGTGCCAGCCGACTTGGGCTCCGACACCAACACCGACCAGACCGATAGGGGCTCGCGTCCGCTGCCGGGCCCCAATCGCCCACAGGTACGACCCCCAGAAGGACGACTCGACCCGTCGGTCAATTTCCTGATACGAGTCGGTGGTCGGGGGAACCTGCTCGACACCGTTGCGGGGCGTCCTCCCACATGTGGGTATATTGTCGCTGCCCGTCGGTACCCTGCTGGGGTGGGACGGAAGGAGGTGCAACGGTGACGATGAAGGCAGAAGCGACGCTGGAGCTTGGCGCTGGTCTATACACCTTCTCCGAAGCGGCCCGCATCCTGCGCCGGGTGAACTGCGACGTCACCTCTCGACAGTTGCACTACTGGATCGCCGAGGGGCTAGTTCGGTCCACTCCCATCCGCTACGGCGACGGCGACGGCAGCGAGTCCGTCTTAACGTTCGATGACCTGATCGGCCTGGAGATCATCCGTCGCTTCCGCAGCGAAGGAGCATCGCTCCAACGAGTACGGCAGTTCGACAACGCCCTGCGCCGGCACTACCCCGACCTGGATAACCCCTTCGTCTATCGCATCTTCTTTACTGACGGAGCCAGCATCTGGGCTAGCGTTGACGAAGACGATACCGCTGTCATTGAACTGGTCGGTAAGCGCCGCGGTCAGTACGTTTGGCCGGACGCCATCAAGACCTTCGCCAAGGAGATCCGGTGGTCGGAGGGTCAACCGGCCAAGGCCGTCGGCTGGCGGCTGAGCCCGTGGGTCGAGATTGACCCCGACGTCCAGTTCGGTGCCCCGGTGGTGACCGGGACACGGGTGCCAGTACGCACCATTGTGGCGAACCTCGCCGCCGGGACCCCGGAGGACGTGGCCAACTGGTACGGCCTGGATGTGGAGGCCGTACTCGGAGCACAAGAATACGTCGCCCTCTCCTGAGTACCGTCGCAAGTTCTGCCTCGACGCCAACCTGAGCTACAAGGTGGCGGAGGCGTTGAAGCTGTGCGGGTACCCGATCACCCACGTTACCGAGGCCCTGCCGGGCGGGGCCACGGCTGTACCCGGCCGGAACCGAACCCCCGACGAGGTCATCGCATCCTGGTGCGCCCGTACCGAGCACGTCTTGGTCACCATTGACGCGGACTTCCGAGGTAAGTGGCTCCGCAGCGGCCTGCTGGCCAGCGCTGGGGTCGAGGTGATCACCTTCGACCGCGAGGTCGCCGGTCTGCGGGCACAGCACGAACGCGTCACCAAGCACTTCCCCTGCTGGGAGCAGGAACTGTGCCAGCAGCCATACGGCCACCGGGTGTGGACCCAGGGGCTGAGGCTGCACCCGACCCTGATGAAGTCGAGCGCTCGAAGGCAGCGAGCCAGCCCTCGTCAGGCCGGGCGGCCAAGCACGACCAAGCGACGGTAAGGAGTCCAGGCTTGGACGTCCTTCGGAAGACGTATGGACTTCGGCTAGAAGTAATCCTGCGCTCCGGGGCCGACCAGATCGCGAGCGCATCTGAGCACGTCTGTCGAGCTCCGACGGAAGCGATATTTCGCGTCAGGCACGGTTTGACCAGGTTGCTACTGGAGAGGTAACGGCCAGGTCGGGTCGCGAGTCGCGAAAGCTCTCGAAGCTAAATGACGCTGGACTTCACGCCGCACCGCCGGTCCGAGGGCAGAGGCGAGGGCGGCCGCGATGGCGCAGCCGGCGCCTCTTGATGTCGTAAAGGTATTTTGCCCGGACAAATTTGCTGGCGAAGTTTGCTGGCGAAAGTTTGCTGGCGAAGGTTTGCTGGCGAAAGTATGTGCGTTAGTAATGGGCCTGTGGGAGTTGGAGCAGCCGCGTACTCCGTCGTCATGTTGCCGAAGAGGGATACAGGCCGTCAGACGAACAGGCGCAGGACTCGCTGCTGGCAAGCGTAGGGGCTCGCATGGAACCCGAACGTAAGCGCAGCGGCTACAGATCTGGGCCATAAGCGTGCCCGACTTCTTCGGGTGTGGCCGTTGTCGTCGGGTAAAGCGGACCTCGAACCTGCCTAATTGCGGTGGTCCCTTTTCCGTCGAGGCCTTCCCGGTAGCGCGCCAAGCCGACGCCGAAGCGCTGCGCACCACGCCACAAGGCGTGCTCCCGCCGGGCCAGGGGCCGCCATCGGGCCTCCTGAGCCTCCTGGCGGGCGAGCAGTGCGCCTACGACTCCTCGGGCCTCGGAGACTTGGGCCTCGAGCCGGGCGACCTCAGGGGCAACGTGGGCCTGCCAGCGTCGTCCGGCATCGGCCAGCTGGCTCGCCACGATGCCTGATGCTTTGGCCGCGGCCCGGCGTCCTCGCCACCGAGGGCTATGCTCGGCCGCCCATTTCGCGGCAGTGAGGGAATCCTGGGCACGGGCCAGGTCGGAGACGGCCCGGCCGGCTTCGGTGCCCCGGTAGGCACCCACCCCGGCCTGGAGGTCGGACAGGTCTTGCTCGGCCCGGCTGAGAGCGGTCCGGGCGGCGGCCAGCTCTTCAGCTCGGTCGCGCCGCTGAAGGCCTTTCAGGGCCTCGCCAGACACTTTCGTCTGGGCCAGGGCCAGGGCGACGACGCCGGCTATGTCGGACCGGTCGAGTGTCGCGACGCGCTCGGCCGTGGCCTCGGCTAGCGCCGGCAGCCCTGTGTCGATGGCCCACGACGGCGTACGCTCGGCCGACCAGTCGAACCGGAGGTCGTCGCCCGCTTGGGAAATGTCGTCGGCGACTAGCCAGGCGTGGGTGCCCAGCCGGGCCCGGCTCATGGCCACATAGGCCAGTTCTCGGCCTCCCCCGTCGGCGAAAAGGTGAGCCCGGGTAACCGTAGAACCTTGCGAGCGGTGGACCGTGGTGGAGTACCCGAGTGCGAGGCGGTCAGCACCGGTCTCCTCGCCGCTGAGGCGGGCCAGCCGCCCATCGTCTGTCCGTAGCAGTAGTGAGCCGCTGGCGGTATCAACGAGCTCGACCGTGGCCCGCTCGGAGGTAACGAGGGTGCCGCCCGGGCCGGGGGCCAGGGTAACTACCCGGTCGCCGGCCCGGTAGGCGGCCCCCCCCGGGCAGGAGAGCTCGGGGCCGGTGAGCCGCCCTGCGGCCTCCATCCAGGCCCGAGCGCGGCGGTTCAGCTCGGCCACGTTGGCCCGGCGCCAGGCGAACAAACCGGTGTCATGGCCGGCGGCCACGTCAGCCGCCCAGGCTTCAACGGCGGCTTGCAAACCCTCGTCCCGCGTTAGGACGGCGTGCACTCGGCCGCGTTCGCGTACCGGGCCAGGCCGGCGTCGTCGGTCATGCCCACTTCGTCCAGGACGACGACGGACTTTTCAGTGAGCGCCATCTGGCCGTGGTCGAGCCGCCAGATCAGGCTGGCCAGGGTGCGGGACTGGGCTATCTGGGCCTCGTGGCCGAGGTTGCGAGCAGCTTGGCCGGAGGTGGCCGTGCCAATGACTTCACAGCCGGCTCGCTCGAAAGCGTCGGCTACGGCCCGCAGCATGGTGGTCTTGCCGGCGCCGGCCACACCCACGATGAGCTCAGCCCCCCGCCCCGATGTGCAGATGGCGAGGGCCGCGGCCCGCTGCTCTTCTGACAGCCTGGCCCCGATGTCTTGCTCGGTCTTTTCAATGGCTTCCTCGACCGTCGCCAGTGGCACGGCGGCGGCGTCGGAGCGGGCCAACTGGTGGGCCAGGCCCTCGGCAATGGCGGCCTCCCGAGAGAGGACGGAGGCGAGCGAGTGCACCGTTTCCCGGGCGCCGGCCACCCCTACCAAGGGCACCACTTCGGGGTCGGCCAGGGCCCGGTCGACGAGCCGGTCGAGCGCTTCCGTGGGTTGGCCGAAGACCTGCGCTGCCAGGGCCACGACCAAGTGGCGGCGGGAAAAGACCTTGCGCCGGGCCAGCTCCCCGTCGTCTGCCAGGACGTCGGAGATGAGCGCCCGGGCCTCTTTGACGCTGAGCAGCCCGGGCTCTTCCCGGTGCTGGCTGGCGGCGTCGACGGAGGCGGCCAGGCGCTCGGCGGGCCAGCCCACCGCGGCAATTTCTGCTCGCCAGCGCTCCATGAGCGGCCCAACCGGTTCGTGGCGTTTGGCCTTGCGAGTGGCCCGGGCGGCTACGCCGCGGGCACGGTAGGAGCCCTCACCGCGGCGCTGACACTCGGCCTCTACCTCGGCCGCCCGCTTGGAGTGGAGCTCCATAACTTCGTCCGGGACGCCGGCGATCTTCCAGTGCCCGAGCCGGCCCGAGGGGCCGGGGTCGGCTTCGATGCCGTAGCCCAGTTCGACTGCCACCCGGGCTGCGGCCACCCGGCCGGCCATGGTGGCGGCGTGCAGGTGCTCCCGCCACAGCGCGTGTCGGCCGCCTTCCACCCACCTTTTTCATCTTTCATTTCCATGACGTTGGCCAGCAGGACGTGGTCGTGTGGGCAGGGGTCGCCAGCTCGTGAAGTGGCGTGGCGGGTGTGGGCATAGATGAGCCCACCGGTCGCCGACGCTCTGGCCGCTTGCCCTCGCCTCCCTCCCATATCGCGTGTCACCCGGTCCAAGTAGGCAAGGGTCCCATCGCGCTCGGCGTCCATGATCCGGTGCATGTCCTCGGCCCGGCCGATCACCCCGAGCTCGGCCACGCTTTTGTGGGCCGAGATCACGACCTCCACCCCGGCCGGCGAGTCTTCGCCAGCCGGTCGCCCGTCCTCGGGTCACGGGCGCCACCGGGGCCGAAGATGGCCTCGTAGCTCTCCCGGCGAAACGGTCCCCTCCAGGCCCAGCCCCGCCCGGCCTCAACCGCCCCACACGAGCGGTGTCTCACCCCGGGACGCGTAGTACTCGAGCGCCATGCCCGGGTAGTCGTCGCCTCGCCCGAGCACAGTGGAGCGGTGGTACTCGACCGCCTCGGCCCCCATCATTCGCATCCAGCCCAAGGCCCACCTCGACGATCGAAAATGCCACCGAATTCTTATGGCAAGCCCTGGCTTGCAACCGTGTTCTGCTTTAAGTCGAGTGTTAGTAGCGAGAGAAAGCTTTGTAAAGAGGGAGTTTTGGGAGAGGGCAGTAACGGTAATTGGTGGTAATGAACGGGCAAGAAGAGTTGTACGGGTGATTAGTGGCGGCGTACTTGAGGGATTCACGAGGTGGCGTTAGCGAGTGGTTGTTTTGAGGTGGCACGTATGGGGGGGGTTGCTGGTTGGCAGGGTGGCGATAGTGGGGTCGGGAGGACGTGGTGGGTTGGCGGGTCGGGATGGGTTTGGTGAGGGGAGGCTGGGTGATTAGTGAGGCGTGGGGGTGCAGATAAGGGCGTGGGCGAGGCCCTGGCAAGACGCCCTCGTGAGGTGCTCGGGAACGTCGGCGGCGACTGGGCTCACCGAAGTTGCTCTAGGACTAACCTCAGCAGCGGCACATTAGCGCGCCTGAAATCGACCAGCGTGCCGTTCCGATTTAGTCTTGCCGTGCGTTCTCAGACGCGTCTCTCAATATCTGCTCCAAGTCGATCCCCTCCTCGGCCATTAGTATCGCTCCGGCATCCGACTCGTTGAAGCCCCAACGCAATCCCGAGCTGGGCGGAAAACGCTCCTTCAGCACCTCGAGAACTGCCGGCAACAACGCGTGGGTGACCTCCAGCCGTTGGGGTCGTCTCCACGGGTCCGGTGGTGACGGGAAAGGGGCTACCGGTAATGTGAATCCTTCGGCCCGGAGCGCCTCAACAATCGCCCCGCGCTCGACGCCCTGGTCACTTAGCATCTCCAGCGGGCAGCGACCATCGACCACGTTCGAGGAGCAGGGCGAGCAGGAGTTCTACCGAGTCCGGCGTCCCAGCGTGACGCGAAGCGGCAATACCTTCCGCCCGCCCAATCACGCAATTAACTGCCGGCCCGCCCGCGGCGCCCTCTACAACAAGCTCCGAGCGGCCATCCCACACATCCGCCGCTCCTGCAGTGCCGCGCTGATCAGCCTCGCTGCCGAGCTCCCCGCACCGATCCTCGCCGACCTGCTCGACCTCAACATCAACACCGCCGTGCAATGGACCCAGCACGCCAGCCGGGACTGGTCCCACTACCTCCAAGCCCGCACCGACACGATCCACGACACCGACACCGACTCAGTCCTCAACCGAGTCTCAAGCTGAGCTGACTACCGAGATGGACCAACCCTAGGCTCCGCGCCACGTGTTGCGACGCGGACGGTCTCGCTCGCCACTGGGGCAAGAGACCCTGGGACATCGCCCCACATATCGCTTGTCCGGCCACCTTCTTGGCCAGTCCCCGCCCCCGGTGCGTCTTTCGGGTCAGGACGCACATATGGGCGACCCCACCTGGCCATGCTTGCCATCCACACGCCGCCACGACGACGGGCCCTTCGCGGGCGACGAACGCAGGAGCGGTGATCTCGGAGAGGCCGCTTTCGCCGGCCTCCTCAGCCTCAGCCTCGCGGAGGAGAAGGTCGAGCTCATCGAGCCCTACCCGCTCGCACTGGTCGTCCCCCGGAGCAACTCGAAGCGGAGCGGTCGGATAGAACAACGCCGCAGGTCCCAAGACCTCAGCCACCGCAGAGAAGCGAGTTACGACGATCTCGGGGTTGGTCGCTTCAGCCGGTGTCAGCCCGACAACGGCGGCTCGCACCACATCTACCAGATCGGGGCCGGCACAACGACCGTGAGCGTTCCGTCCAGAGCGAGCAGCCCCAACCATCCCCGAGGGCAGAGTGGCGAATCAGACCGAGCGACCACCTGGAGACCACGCAGTTGCTCCACCCCAGCCAGCGCCGACCAGACAGCCCGCACTTCCTCCACGTCGATCGGCAACTGCATCAGTCCAGTTTGGTCGACTTCTAGCAGCCGTCACGCCAGTTCCAGGGAGACCGGTGATCGAATGATCCGTCAATCTGCTGTTGCGCCATCCGCCTCTCCGACTGGACGAATACCGCGCTGTTTGAATATCGCGCCTCCACCAGTTGATGAGCGGCCGATCAGGGATCATGGTCGTTCGGCTCGTTGACTCCGTCCCCCGGACCGCCCTTTTAGGGCCGTGTGCAGAGTTGGGTCGTGTTGGTCGCTGCCAATTTTCCCCCGGACCGTAAGGTCTCGCCTTGGGTCGCGCCGCACGTGACGCGCTGGCGCCAGCAATCGGACGGGCTGGACGGACGCCGAGGAGCTGGAGTTCCAGGGGCCACTCACGTCGCTTTGAGCGCCTCGAGTTACCCGTCGGATTTGACAGGTCCACGTGGGGCACAATTGCCAGCTCGTGACGGGCACTTCGCCTATTTGGGTAACCCGGGAAGGACCGACGTCGTTAGCCCGGACGGCAGACCGGTGGTTTATGACGGTGCCGAACGCGACTCTTCGGAGGTTCGAGGTTGCGTTCCGGGGTCGTCGTGGCCGGGAGATGGGAACCGGACAACTTGCTGGAAGAAAAAGATGACCACAGGACTACCCGAGCTGGTCGACATCGCGCTTCGCACAACAGGCGGGGTCGCTGGGAAGGCGACGCAGTTACGATTTCGCCACCTTGGCCCCGACAGGTAGAGCACCAACCCGAAGGAGACCAATGAACGGATTTGACACACTACCTGAGTTGATGACCATGGACCAGTTGGCCGAAAGGCTTGGCGTGACCCACCGGCACGTCCGGCGGCTGGTCGACGAGAGGCGGGTGCCCTTCCTGCGGGTCGGGAGGTTCATAAGGTTCGATCCGACCGAGATAAGTGCCTGGCTCGATCGTACCCGGGTCACTGCGTCGCGACCGCTGTAGGACTTGCGGTCGACGCGCCGCCGGCGCCCCACTACGGTATGCCGTTCAAGCCACGCCGCTTGAACGGAGCTTGAGGGCGGCGTCCATCCGGTCGGCTAGTTCGCGCTGACGTTTTTGCGTGCTGTACTGGTAGATGAGGCTTGCCCGTATTGTCGAGTGCCCAAGCCGCTCCATCAGTTCTTTGGTCGTTGCCCCCAGCTGAGCGGCGAGCGTCCCGGCGTGATGCCTGAGATCGTGGAAGTGCAAACCCTCAAGGCCAGCCGACTTGGTCGCGCGGCGCCACACAAATGCCCACCGGGTGCGGTGCATCGGCAGCCCCTCATCACTGGTGAAAACGAGGGAATCGGGCCGTGGGCCGACGTATGTCGCGAGGTGCGTGTCCAGCATTGCCGCCAGGGTCGCTGGGATCACGACGACGCGGTTCCCAGCCGTCGTCTTCGGTGGACCGACGATTCGTTGGTTGCCGACATTTTGCGCTTGTTTGGTAACGCTGATGGTTCGGTGAAGCAAATCAACGTCCTGGCGCTCAAGAGCAAACATCTCGCCTTCGCGCAAGCCAGACAAGGCGGCAGTCCAAGTGAGGGCCTCGTACCGATGGTCACTGGGCTTGTGGTTGCGGTGGCAGTAACGGTCGTTGAGGTTGGCGACCACAGCGTCGATCATCTCCAACGTGGGCTTTGGTCGTTCGGGAGCAGGCTCGTTGCCGGCACCCTTGATCGCGCAGGGGTTGAAAGGGATTATCCCGTCCGAGGTTGCCTCGCCGAGGATCGTCCGGAGGAGCCGGTAGGACTTCGCCGCCTGCCCCGGCGAATGCTTTGCTGCAACATCGGCGTGCCACGAGCGGACGAGCGGTGTCTTGATCTCCGCCAGCTCCCGGTCCCCGAGCGCGGGGAGGACGATCCTGTCAAGGAGGCCCGTCACGAGCTCGAGGGTACGGGGACGATAGTGCCCGGTTTTCTGCTTACGCTCGAGCCAGCCTGCGACATATTGAGCAAGCGATTCTTTACCGGCGGTCGGGTCTATCCAAATCCCTCTGTTGATGTCCGCCTGTATGTTGGCCAGCCAAGCGCTGGCGTCGGCCTTTGATGGAAATGTCGAGGGCGCGACGAACCGTTGGCCGTTGACCTTGTAGCTGGCTTGCCACGAGCTCTTGCCGGCCGGGCGGATATTGCCGAAGGCCCTACGCCGAGTCGCCATCAGGCTCCTCTCCTCGGGCCACACAGTAACCTCCCGGTGGGACAGTTACAGTGGAGTTACAGTACGAGGGTCCCGTGCGTTCGGGGCGAATGCGCTTACCCGTCTGAGCAGGAATTTTGGCCGAGCGGGCGACGGGAATCGAACCCGCATGACCAGCTTGGAAGGCTGGAGCTCTACCATTGAGCTACGCCCGCAGTTAGCGCGAGGCTAGCAGACCGCGGATCGCGTCCGAGTGGGGGAGGACGTCTGGTGGGGGGTGCCGCGCGACCGGCTGCGAAGGAGGAGGCCCGACCGGGCAGCGAGGGCGGCCTCAGCCCTGCTCGGCTCTCCAGTCGCGGAACGCCTCCATCAGCTTGGCCCGGCCCTCAGCCGGGATGTCGCTCTTGTCCAGGCGTCCGACCAGTCGGATGGTCTCTCTCATCTGCTCGACATAGGCGGTGCACCCGTCGCAGTCCGTCAGGTGGGCGTCGAAACGACGCGAGTGGCGTCGTCGAGCGCACCCTCGAGGTAGTCGGTTACAAGTTCCACCAGCTCCCGGCAGGATAGGGGGGCGGGCCGGCGGCGCCGGCGGCGGAAAATCATAGTTGCCCCCCTGCTCCAGCACTCGGGCGCTCGCTGAAATAGGACTCAACTCTCTGCCTGACCGCAGCGCGAGCCCGGTGGAGCAGCACCCGCTGGTTGCCCTCCGTCAGGCCGAGCGCGTCACACACTTCGGAGGCTCCATACCCGTCGAGGTCCCGCAGCGCAATGACAGCACGTTGCGAGTCAGGCAGGTCGGCTAGGGCTTGGCGGACGATCGCCAGTGCTTCGGCCGACAGCAGCTCGCCCTCAGGCAGCGCCGGCCAAGACGCCGGGAGCGTCCTCCACGCTCCCGCGTCGGGGGCGCCAGGCGGGTTGAACCGGTCGCTGCCCACCGTGGGCCCCTCGCCGAAGGCAGCTGCCGAGAAGGGTGTCACCCGGTGCTCTCGCACTCCCCACGACTTGGCGATGTTGGCCACGATCCGGAGCACCCAGGTGCGCAGCCGAGAACGACCCTCAAAGCCGTCGAGGCCGCGCAGCGCCCCGAGCCAGGCCTCCTGGACGACGTCCTCCGCCATGGCGTCGGTTGCCACATAGCAGCGCGCCAGGCGGAACATCCCCGGTGACCATTGGTCGATGACCCACGCGAAAGCCCTCTCGTCCCCCTTGCGTAAAGCGTCTAGCAAGGCGCCGTCGAACTCCGCTTCGTTGGCCGAGGGGACCATTGCGAAGCAATGTAGCAAGACTGTGTTTTGTCGGCTCGTCAGCCCCCGCAATAGCGATAGCGTTGCTCGCAAAGAAAAAAACGGCGAAAGTGTAACGAACCCGTCTGGGCAGAGACTGACTACTCGTTGCGTACCTTCCAATCGCAAGGAGCGATCGATGACACTACTTGCCCGCGGCGCCGCCCTGGCTATCGGCGCCGCCGCTACGCTGGTCCTGGGCGCGCCAACATTGCCACCGCTGATGGGCTCTTTGGACCTGGCCAGCCGGGTCACGGCCTGGGCCACGCCGTTTTCGTCCAGACTGACAACCCCACGGGCAATCAGGTAATCGTGCTTGCTGAGCACAGTGACGGGCGTCTTTCCGAGCGCCAGGTCGTCTCGACCGGGGGACTGGGCGCGCAGGCCACCGGCTCCGCCGTAGACCACCTGGCCTCGCAAGGTTCGCTGGTCTACGACGGTGCGCACCGGCTTCTCTTTGCCGTTAATGCGGGTAGTGGGACGCTCTCGGTCCTAACTGCCGACGGCCGGGATATCGCCCTTCAGCAGGTCTTGAGCACAGGAGGGGAGTTTCCTGACAGTGTCGCGGTATATGGCAATCTTGTTTATGTCCTGAACGCGGGCGGGACCGGCAGCGTCACCGGCTACCGGATTTTTGGCGATCACCTTTTTCCGCTCCCAGGGTCGCCCGCGTCGCTCGGTCTCAACAATACGAACCCACCTAATTTTCTCCAGTCTCCCGGCGAAATTGGTTTCAGCCCGGACGGTACAGAGTTGCTGGTAACAACCAAGGCCAGCACCAGCTCGATTGACGTCTTTTCGGTGGGGTCGGGCGGGCAGCTATCGGCTAATCCCACTGTCACGGCCGATGGCAGCAACGTGCCTTTCTCGTTCAGCTTTTCGCCGCAAAACCAGCTAGTAGTGGCGGAGGCGGGCCCCAGCGCCGTGCACACCTTCTCGCTCGGGGCCGGCGGCACGCTCACCAGCTTGTCAACGTCGCTCGGTGACGGTCAGGTTGCGCTTTGCTGGATTGCTTCCGCCGACGGCTTCTATTATGTCGCCAACGCTGGTAGCAACGATCTGAGCGCCTACGCAGTCGCTGCTAACGGGACGCCTTCCCTCATCGGGGCGACGGGGGTCGTTGCCACCACCGACGCCGGCCCGATCGACCTCACGGCGTCTGCGGACGGGAAGTTCCTTTATTCCGAGGACGGTGGGGCGGGCGCAGTTGACGAATTCCAGGTCAATTCGGACGGCTCATTGAGCCCACTGGGTAGCGTCGCCGGCTTGGGCGCCGGGATAGAAGGTATTGCGGTCGACTGAGGTCGGTAGCGGTCAATATCCCCGCTTCTTCATCGCATATCTGCGCCGGGGGCGGTAACTGTTGGGGCGCACCTGCCTGGTGTGCCCCAACTGCGGTCGCTGGTGTTTAGCCGGATGTCGGGACTACTGGCCGGGGGGACGCCGACGGCTTGCTCCGACCGCCCTCGCCGTCTTTTGGCGGCGATGCCGGCCCTCTACCTTGCGGGCCGAGAGCAACCACGAATAGCGTCGACGGCTGGCCAGAGGGCATGTAGGGCCGAAGCGGCCCTACAGAGTCTGGCGGCGACGTTGAAGCCGGATTGGGCGTCAATGTCGGCTGCGAGGAAGGAGCGCTGTGAGCACGCAAGATAGCCGGAGAGCCGTTCGCACGGAGGGCGCGCCGACACCGTTGGGGTCGTATTCGCAAGGAGTGGTCTCTGGTGGGTTGCTTTTCGTGTCGGGGCAGGTCCCGCTCGACCCCGTGACGCGTACCGTCCCCGACGACTTTTCCGATCGGGTCCGCCGGGCGCTGGACAACGTGGCCGCCATTGCCGAGGCCGCCGGCGCCCGGCTGGCAGACGCCGTCCGCATTGGCGTTTTCCTGGTCAACCTTGACGATTTCAGCAAAATGGACGCGGTTTATCGCGAGTACTTCGAAGATCCCATGCCGGCCCGGACGACAGTGGGAGCCGGGATCAGAGGGTACGACATCGAGATCGACGCGGTAATCGCGCTGAGGACAGCTCCTTGACGAGATAGGAGCGGAGACGGTCCAGGTCAACCAACGACGTCGTCAGCCAGGCCGAGGCGGCCGCGGCGTTGGCGGCGGCGGCACTGCCGCGCGATGATCCTTGTGTGCGTACGACGCCGATCATCGGCGAGAAACCCTGGTTCGGCCCGCGCCGAGTCGGTTGGGGGCTGGCCCCGATCTCATTGGAGGGGTGGGCGCTGACCGCCCTTTTCGCGGCAGTAACGGGGGTAGCCAAGCGAAAGGGACTGGGGAGGCAGCCCATGCAGATCCTCCTGGGTTCGTTTTCCGTCATTGTGGCGTTGAAAGGGACGAGCCCCGGCGGACCTCGCAGGCGCCAAATATTCGACGTCGAGCGAGGTCGTACTTCGCCTCCAGTCGAGCCCCAACTCGGCTAGTCAGTCGTCCCCCGGGCCGCTTGGGACTGGACTTCGGCTAGGCCCACAGGGCGTCAATATTGACCGCCAGGTCTGTTTGCGCCGTCGTCGAAAAGACCGGAGGACGTTCGGGGGTGTCCTCGACGACGTCCAGTGTGGCCAGCACGTCCTGGTCGATGAAGCGGCTCAGGGTGGCGTAGTTGTGCCGGTCGTCCTTGGCCCGGCGATGGTGCGGCATCCGCATGGGGGTGTAAAGGTGAAGCTCGTCCCGCGCCCGCGTTACCGCCACGTAGAAAAGCCGGCGCTCCTCTTCGAGGCCGTGGGCTGACCCGAGCGCCATATCGATAGGGATCGAGCCGTCGATTACCTGGGGGACGTGCACAATGGGCCATTCGAGGCCCTTGGCCGAGTGGACCGTAGAAATAACGACGTAGTCCTCCTCCAGCGCCGGCGGCCCAGCCAGGTCTCCGGTAGCAGCAGGGGGGTCGAGGACCAGTTCCGCCAGCCAATTGGCGAGATCGGTGGCCGCCGCGGCTGCCCCCACGAGCCGCTCGAGGTCACCGAGGCGCACGGCGGCGTCTGCGTAGCGGGAGAGCACAAGCGGCTGCACCGCGTGCAGCACTCCCTCCGCCCGCCGGCCGGGCGTGGTATTCGCCCTGGCGGCGGCTAGAGCATGGAGAGTATTGGAAAGCGAGTTACGGGCTGGGGCAGGAGCGCGCGCCACCAGTTCGGCCCACCGGTCTACAGGGTCTTCGTCAGATGCGAGGACGATCTCGGTCAGCGCCCGGGCGCTCGATGGCCCCAACCGGTCGTGCAAACGTAGCAACCGGTACCACGCCACTTCATCATGCGAATTGTCAAGGAGGCGGGCCGCGCTGATGAAATCCTTGACGTGCGCCGCTTCCAGGAAGCGCAAACCTCCGTACTTCCGGTAGGGCACTTTGCGGGCCGACAGTTCCACCTCGACCAAGTCGCTGTGGTGGGCGGCGCGCACCAGCACGGCCTGGTGACGCAGCGGGGCCCCCGCCTCGTACGCCTCCAGGATGGCATCCGCGATGGCCTTGGCCTCTGAAGGCGCGTCGTGGCAGCGTACTAAGCGGGGGAGCGGGCCGTCGGTGCGGCTGGTGAACAGGAGCACTTTCGTCCCGTCCGCACCATCGCCAGCCGGCCGCAACGCATTGGCGAGGTCTAAAACGGGTTGTCGGGAGCGGAAGTTGTGCTCCAAACGGATGACCGAGGCGCCCGGGTAGGACAGCACGAGTTGGCGCAGTTGCTCCGGAGCAGAGCCGCGGAAACTATAAATCGCCTGGGCCTCGTCGCCTACGACGGTGAGGCCGCTGCCCCCGGGCGCCAGTGCGCGCACGATGTCGACCTGGAGGCCGTTCACGTCCTGGTACTCGTCGACGAGGACATAGTCGAACCGTTCCGCCACGTGTTGGCCGAATCCTTCCTGACTGACGAGCGCCCGCCAGTACAGCAGCAGGTCGTCGAAGTCCAGCAGGGCAGCCTTGCGCTTCCGGGCCGTGAAGGCCTTGAAGAGCTCAGCCATGGCACCCAGGTGGGGTTCGCACCACGGGAACTCGAGGGGCACGACCTCTGAAAGGGGCCGGCCCGTATTGACGGCGCGGCGAGTAAATGTCGACCAAAGTGGCCGGACGGGGAAAGCGCGCCGTCGTGCCGGCCAGGTCATGTTGACCTCGTAAGAGGTCCATGAGGTCGCGCGCCTCCGCTGGGTCGAGCACCGTGAAGCCCTTTGGCAGCCCAAGGTTCTCGGCGTAGGCCGCGATGTAGCGGTGGGCCACCGCGTGGAACGTGCCGCCGCGGGGGCGCTGGTTGGTACTCAGCCGGGCCAGGAACGCGGCGCGGGCCAACATTTCATCTGCGGCCCGCCGGGTAAACGTTAAGAGCAGGATTCGTTCGGCCGGCACCCCCCGCTCGAGCAGGCACGCCACCCGGGCGGTGAGCGCCCGGGTCTTGCCCGTGCCCGCTCCGGCTACGACCACGAGAGGCGTCCGGCCGTGCGTAGCCACCGCCATCTGCGCTTCGTCCAGCCCCTCGTCCCAGCTCGCCACTTCGAACATATATTCGATGCTAGTACGACGCGTACAGCGTTGGCCGGGCGTCGGGCCAGACTTGGAGTGTGACAGGACTGGAGGGCACCGTGCAGTTGCCTGCGCCGTGCCTGTTCGTCCTCGTCGGTCCGGGAGCGGCGGGCAAGTCGACCTGGGCCGCCCACCATTTCCCACCCGAGGCCATCGTGTCGAGCGACCGCTTGCGCGCCGTGGTCGGCTCCAGTGAGGACGACATCACTGCCAGCGATGACGCCTTCGAGTTGCTCGCCGCCATCGTCGAGCGACGGCTCCGGCGGCGGTTGACCACGGTCATCGACACGCTCGGCCTCGACGTCAGCAAGCGGCGAAGCTGGCTGGAAGCGGCCAACCGGTGGCAAGTGCCTTGCGTGGCTGTCACTTTTGACGTCCCTCCGGCGGAGTGCCGGGCTCGCAACCGTCGCCGGGCGAGACCGCTCCCGGCCTCCGCTCTGGCCGCCCAGTTGCGCAGTTGGGCGGGAGCTCGGGAACAATTGGCTGCGGAGGGCTTCTATGCGGTTATGCCGGCGGTCCCTGTGCGCGTCGTGCGGCAGGAGTTTGCGTCAGCGGACGAAGCGGCCGGCCGTCAGGCGGAGCAACCCACCGGGCTCCGCTTCGGCTTGCACTTGGGGTCCTTTACCTTCCCTGGTGGGACCTCGGCGACGCGCCACGCTCTGCGCGAGATCGCCGCCTCGGCCGAACTGGCCGGCTTTAGCGCCATTTACGTGATGGACCATTTTCGCCAGATCCCACAGATCGGCCGTCAGTGGGAGGATTTTCTCGAAAGCTACACCACGCTCGCCTACTTGGCCGCGTGTACCGAGCGTGCCCGCTTGGGGGCGTTGGTTACTGGCGTCACCTACAGGAACTTGGCCCATCTGGGCAAGATAATTGCTACCCTCGACGTCCTGAGCGGCGGCAGGGCCATTTGCGGGCTGGGCCTGGCCTGGCATCGCGACGAACATGCGGCTTACGGCTGGGAGTTCCCGTCCACCGGCGAGCGTTACGCATTGCTGGAAGATGCCTTGCGCCTCCTCCCACTACTGTGGGGCCCGGGAGCCCGGCGTACGAGGGCGGCCGGGTCAGTGTGCCCGAGGCCATGTGCTACCCGAGGCCTCTTCAGGCGCACGTGCCCGTCGTGGTCGGCGGCGGTGGGGAGCGACGCACGCTGCGCCTGGCCGCCCGCTACGCCGACGCCGCAAATGTCATAGGCGACAAGGGGATCGTGGGCCGAAAAGCGGCCGTGCTCCACGCTCATTGCGAGGCCGAGGGCCGCGAGCCGGGGTCAGTCGAGCTGACCCACCTGTCGACAGTCCTGGTCGGCGCGGACGACCGTCATGTCGCCGAATTGGTGGACCGGTACCGCCGGCGCGGCGATGACCGCGCCCACGCCGCGGCGACGCTCAATGCCGGCACGGTCCGTGACCACATCGGGCGGGGCCGGGAGCTGGCCGACGCCGGGGTGAGCGAGTTGGTGGTCCGGCTCGTCGACCCGCTCGACCCCAACGTTATGGAGCAGATGGCGTCAGTAATTTCGGCCTTCCGTTGAGTAGGGAGCACCTGCAAACCCAGTCCAAATATCAGGCGAATTTCGATGTCCCGCACTGCTGTGGGCGGGGAGGGGTGCCGGTGCAGGGTGGTCACGAGGAAGGGCCCGGAGCTAGGGTGGGCCCATGCGCTACCGGACATTAGGGGCTAGCGGCTGTTCTGTATCAGTCCTGGCCCTGGGCACCATGACATTCGGCTCGGAGACGGACGAGGCGGGCAGCCACGCCCAGTTGGACCGTTTTCTCGAGGCCGGCGGCACGTTGGTCGACACCGCCGACGTGTACAGTAAAACAGGATCGGAATCGATCATCGGGCGGTGGCTGGCCAAGCAGTCACCCGAAGTCCTCGACCGGGTCGTCATCGCCACCAAGGGCCGGTTCCCCACCGGCGATGGGCCGAATGACGTGGGCCTGTCCAGGCGTCACCTGAGCCGGGCCATAGACGCCTCTTTACGCCGGCTCGGGGTCGATTGTATTGACCTGTACCAGGTCCATGGGTTCGACCCGTTGACGCCCATCGAAGAGACGCTGCGAGCACTTGACGACGCCGTCCGGGCCGGCAAAGTCAACTACGTCGGCCTGTCCAATTTCGCGGGCTGGCAGGTGCAAAAGGCGGTCGACGTGGCCGCCGCCCGGAACCTCAACTCGCCCGTCACACTGCAGCCCCAGTACAATCTTTTGACCCGTGAGGTCGAGTGGGAGATCATCCCCGTCTGCCAGGCGGAAGGCCTCGGTCTGCTGCCGTGGTCGCCCCTGGGGGGCGGTTGGCTCACCGGCAAGTACCGCCGTGATCAACCACCGACGGGCGCGACTCGACTGGGCGAAGACCCCAACCGGGGTGTCGAAGCGTACGGTCCCCGGAGCACCCAGGAACGGACCTGGGACGTCCTTGGTGCCGTAGAAAAGGTGGCCAGCGAAAAAGGATGTTCCATGGCCCAGGTGGCCCTCGCTTGGCTGCGGGACAGGCCGACGGTCAGTTCGGTCATCCTCGGGTGCCGCACGGTCGACCAGCTCGACGACAACCTCGGCGCGGCCGACCTCGACCTCGACGAACAGGAGACCGCAGCATTGGACAAGGCCAGCGACCCGAACCCCGTCCAGTACCCCTACGGCCCGTTGGCGCTGCAGCAACGCAGCCGGAAAATTGAGGGCGGACGCTAGCGCTGTCGTGAGCCGGCCGTCGATGTTCGAGTTTGCCGGTGGCGAGCAGGCTTTCTTGGCCCTCGCCGCCGCGCATCACCAGCGCTGCCTCGACGACCCCGTGCTGAACCACCCGTTTTCTCATCCGGGCCGTCCCGATCATGTCAATAGGCTGGCCGCCTACTGGGCCGAGGTGTTCGGTGGGCCGCCGCGGTATTCGGAGTCGTGTGGCGGGCAGTCGGCGATGCTCGAGCTTCACGCCGAGATGAACGCCCAGAGCGACCTGGGAAACCGCTTTGTCGAATGCTTCGTCAGGGCGGCGGCCGACGCCGGGTTACCGGACGACGCCGAATTCCGCAACGGCCTGCGCAGCTACATGGAGTGGGCCGTAAGCGAAGTGATGTCGTACTCGCCGGCGGGTTCGAAGGTGCCCGCCAGGCTGGCCGTGCCGCGCTGGTCGTGGGATGGGTTGCAGCCGGGGGCCAGCTGACGGCGCCACGCGCCCCCGCCCCGTCCCCGCCGAGGGTACCAATCAAATTGAGTGCGACCGCGCCAGGTGTGCTGGACGACGACATCAACTGGGAAAGCCTCGCTATTGAGGCTGATTTTTCCGGCCAAGTGGCTGAAGATCCGGTCATCAGCGGGTGCAGGGCAACAGGGGCCGCCTTCGTCGGGACCGAGTTCGTGCGGGCGAGAGTGGTCGACACCGCGTTCCAGCGCTGTGATCTCTCAGGCGCCAGTTTCGTGCACGCGGCGTTCACCCGGGTCGAGTTTGTCGACTGCCGGTTGGTGGGCGCTGACCTTTCAGGCGCGAAGTTGCGCGACGTCAGCTTTCGCGAATGTCGGTTATCGGACGCCAGTTTGAGGATGGGTTCGGCAGAACGGGTGCGTTTCTACGGTTGCGACCTCAGCGGGGCCGACCTGTACGGTGCTCAGTTGGACGGAGCTTGCATTTTCAACTCGAACCTGACCGAGGTTCAAATATCAAAAGCGACCTTAAAAGGAGCGCGGCTCCACGGGTCGAACTTTGACGGGGTCAAAGGGGCGGAAGCCCTGCGGGGGAGCACCATCGGGTCGGCTCAAGTCCTGCCGGTGGCCGTGCAGCTCCTCGCCGCCCTCGGTATTGGCGTCGACGACGAGGCTGAGCCGGAGCCCGGCCCCGCACGCCGATAAGCTCACACGTTCCGCCAAGGGCTGTCCAGCCGGTTGGCCGGAGTGCTGAGCGTCATCCCGGCCGATATTTTCTCCCGCTCATCCTGGCTCAGCCGCCAAACCGACTGGCGGCCCTGTACCGTCCAGTCAAGCGGCCCACCCACCAGTGCAGTCTCCTCCTCTACCCCGACCACCGTGATGGCCGGGTCGTAAGGCAGCAGGAACCGCTCGAGCCAGTCTGGTCCTCGGGCCGCGAACAGGTCGAAGTGAGGGACGACCCGCATGTGGGGGAGAAGCCCTAAGCCAGCCGTACCCCCTTGTCCCGGCGGCCGGAGCGTCGGGACCCACGCCGTCAGGGCCATGGCGCCGGCGCTACACCCGGCTAGAGCGGCGCCTCCCCGCCAGGCGGCCACGATCGCCCTCCACACTGCGCTGTCCCCTAGCGTGCTCGCCAGGTAGCCGGGGTCGCCGCCGGACAGATAGACCAACCCGGCCCCGACGACTTTGGCCGCCATGAGCTGGTCGTCGGCGTCGGCGCGGTCATTGACGGGCACAACTACCGGCTCGACGCCCAGGCGCTCAGCCTGGGCGGTGCCGAGATCGTGCCAGCGCTGCACCACCGCCGGCCCGTCGGGGACGGCGGCGGTGGCCAGCTGGACGTAGCGAGGCGGTCGTCCAGCCAGCAAACCCGCTTCGATGTCCGCCATTTGCGGCAGGTATTCGCCGGACCCGACCAGAGCCAGAGGGCCAGGCCCAGCGGCTGAAGTCAATGTGCCGTGCCGATGTCGCCAAACGCCCGCTTCATTTCCTCGTCAGTGTCGCACACACGGGCATGAAGGGCCACCCGAGGAGGCCGTCGGCACGGCGTGCAGGGCTGGGCTGGGCTGGTGCCGGCGGTGTAGTCTGTGCGCCCGTCACCGCCTTGGGTGTATAAAAGTCCCCACTAACCCCTGGGTTTAAGGCCGCGCTATTTGCATATTTCGACCGGCGCAGCGCGCCAGCTGGAAGTTTTCTTCGTTTTCCAGCTAAAACTGCCAGCCATGTCTAAAAGTCAGTTCAGGTTGCACGCCTGTACCAGCTGCACGTAACCCGGGTCGTCTGCCGGGTACCATTTCAGCGCCACCTTTGGCCCACCGGCGGCTTGCCAGGCCGCCAATGACTGCCACTCGCCGGCATCCTCGACCCATTTGCCCGTCCCGACCGTGGTCACCGCCAGGTGGTCCCGAGAGAGGACGTACTGAAGATTGAAGTAGTACTCGTTCTCGCCGTTGTAACGGCGGATTGCTTCTCGCTTGACCTCTGGCGGCGAGAGAGCCGGGATCCGGCGAGGCGCCATCTTCACTGGTTTCAGGCCTTTCCGTGCCCGCTGCTGGTTTACCACCTCTAGAACCGAAGTAAGTTGGCCAGTAAGCCGGACCTGTTCCGCCTGGCGCCATGTTGCCGCGCCGGCCAAGCCCTCGTGGTACACGGCGATGCCGGCGTCCACGTTGGCCTGCCAGTCCCACTGTTGCGCGGGAAAGGTGGAAGGATCTCTTTGCGCAATCCCGATCCCGGCGAATTCGGCCCCGAACAAGGGCTGCAGCGGGGCCGGGTTTTCCCCTATGTCGCGCGGCACTGTGGTAATGGCTGGTTCCCGCGGGTCGGGGACAGGGTTGAACTGTGTGAAGACGCTTTCGTGGCAGAAGAGCTGGTCTTCGACCGAAGCATTAGCGCGGTCTTGCCGGGCGACATAAGCCTCGATGGCCGGGATGCTCGGGTTCGTCCCCGGGATTTCGATCCACCTCGGTTCGGAGCGGACGGGCTCGTCCAGGACACCCGGGATTATGGCGGACACGCTCAGGCGGCCGAACCCTCCCTCGATCGTGGTGAAGTCGCCCTCCCACGGGTTGCTGCCGGTTGTCGTCCCGGAAGCGACGTCGTTGTCGTACTGGTACCACTGCCCGCACAGGGCGTTCGGGTCGTGGCCGCAACGGTCGCGGTACTCGCCCCGGGTGCTCAGCGTCCAGTTGAAAATCGGCGAGACGGGGCGCGGGTACCCCTCGATACTGGCTACGGCGCCCAGACGCGGCATCGCCGGGGCGGCGGTGATCGGAAGGACAGCGTTCTCGACCGGGGAGGTGACCACCAGGTCGACGAGCGTGATGGCCTCGTCGGTCGTGGCGCTGGCGTTGTCTGTAGCCGCCAGCGTCCTTTTTCCTGTCCCGGCAACGGGTACACGCAGGCTCCAGGTCTTGTTACCGGTAATACGGGAAGAGACGCCGCCGATGGTTACCACCGATGCGCCAGGGGAGGTGTCGACTCCCTTCACCATCAAATAGCGGCTAACTGGCGCGCTCTGGTCTGGGCCGGCTGGGGCGACAGATAGTTACCGTCCGTCAGGGCAATGGTGGAACGGGCCAGAGGGCTCGTTATTTCAAGGCCGGTCGGCTTGACCGTAAGGTCCCATGTCAGTCGCGGTGGCCCCAGCCCTTCATAGGTGGCCACCCCGTGTACCGCCGTTTGGCCCGGTCGGTAAGGGCCAACAAAACCGATTGGGATATCCCAGAGGTTGCCCGGCAACTTTATGCCGCACGCGGCCGCCGCGGCCCGGTCCGTGTATGTCAACGACATCAGGACGACCACGTCACCACTGGCGCGATAACTCTCCGCCGGAGGCAGGCTCGACGGGCCGGAGGCGGGTGCAGGGGAGGGGCCAGGTTGCACCGTTTGCGTCCCCGCCGCGCGGCCGGGGTTGAACACGACATCGAGCCCCAATGGCGAGGGAGTAGAAACGGCCTTGTAGGCACCCGTGGCCGAAACGTTTGCGTGACAACCGTGTGGTATGTCTGCGTGAGCAGAAAAGCTGAAATGGGCCGAGGCGCTTTCAACGGTGAGCGGGGCCCAAAAACAATTGCTACCGCCCGCGGCGGCAAGTGCGCACCGGTATACGTCCGGGTTGTCCCAATAGGAACTTGGGCCAGCGGCATTGGCGTTGATAGCCGTACCGACTACGGCCATGGTGACCCTCAGGCTCTCCGAGGCCCGGCACCCGGGACAGCTCCCCGGGACGGCGTAAGAAGAGGCGTACGAGATCGTCCCCGACAAGGAAGCCGGCCCTGTACTTATAGTCGTAGGCCCGACAGCCGGGGTGATTGGGGCCGCTCCAGCGGGGTTGGCCACCGTGACCATGGTGGCCGCGACCAAGAACACGCAGAGCAAGGCCACCATGTCGACTGCAGCGGCCCTTACGGGACGACGCGACCGGTCAGGCCCGCCGTTAGTTCCGGTCCATGGCACCATGAGATTTCCTAGCCGATGCCGGGTCGAGCAGCCCACTCGGCGATGCCCGTGCAGTGTGAGCCCGGCCCGCGGTCAGGACCACGGCGTATTTCGCCGCCTCATACCAACACGGAACCGCCGGCGATGTCCAGAGTGACCCCGCTGATCCACCCCGACTGGTCGGAGGCGAGGAAAAGGGCGGCCTGAGCGACATCGTCCGGAGTGCCGAGGCGTTGGACCGGGTGGGCCAGGCGAAGCTGTTCCTGGACCGCTCCAGGGATCTGCTGCTGGTTGCGTTCGGTGAGGATGGTCTCAGGAGCCAGGCAATTGGCCCGCACGCCGTGGGCGCCGGCCTGGACAGCCACCTGGCGGGTGAGCAGTTCGATCCCCGCTTTGGCTGCCGCGTAGGCGGCCGGCGACTGGGCGGTAGGGCGGCGGGCCGCGGCCGACGACATGGTGATGATCGTGCCCCGGCCTCGTTCCTTCATGCCGGGCAGGAACGCCTTTATGGTGAAGAAGGTCGACGTGAGGTTGGTGTCGACCGAGGCCCTCCAATCGGCCTCGGAGATATCTTCCACCGGCCCGGGCCGGACGGTGCTCCCGCCGGCGTTGGCGACGAGGAGGTCCACCGGGCCCAGGCGATCCTCCACGGCGGTACGCATCGCCTCAACCTCTTCGAACCGGGTGAGGTCGGCCACCACGGAGACAGCTCGGCCACCGGACTGGTTGATGTCAGCGGCCACGGCGGCGGCAGACGTAGCATCTCGGCCGTGCACGGCCACGGACGCGCCGTGGCTGGCGAACACCATGGCCATCGCCGTCCCGATACCGCGGGAGCTGCCCGTCACGAGGGCCGTCCGCCCGGCCAGGTCAGTCATTTTCGCCTCCATTGCGTGGGCCTTCAGACCGCCGGGGCCGCGGTTGCGCGCGGGCGCTCCCGGCCGGCTGGCGCTCCTCGGCGATGGTCCAACTTGACGGTGGAACAATCCCGGCCTACGAGGCGGACCAGGCGTCCGGCGCGCTGTCGGGCCGCCTGGGCCAGCAGCTGCTGCGTGTGGGCCGAAGCGAGGCGGAACGCCATGTCGGGTTGGACGTTCATCTGCATCCCTCTTTCCCTGGGCATCTTTAGAGCAACGAGATAAATATAGACACTCTAAAAATATACTGTCAAGAGATTTACAGTAAGATGACGATATAGAGCAGGGACAGGACTTCCAGGGACACGAGCTCCAGGGACAGGAGCTCCAGGGACAGGGGCTCCAGGGACAGGCGGGCCCAGAACAGGGGCTGCGGGAGCGTAAGAAGCAGAAAACGCGCCGGCTCATTGCCGAGACGGCGAGAGCACTATTCGTCGAGCGCGGCTTCGACGCGGTGAGCGTGAGCGAGGTAGCTCGCGCCGCCGAGGTCTCCGAGGCGACGGTCTACAACTACTTCCCGACGAAAGAGGACCTCGTCTATTACGGCATGGAGGCCTTCGAAGAGGCGTTGCTGACCGCGGTCCGGGCGCGGCCGGCGGGCGAGAGCGTGCTCGAGGCGTTCGGGCGGTTCGCCACTGAGCCACGTGGTTTCTTCGCCGCCGAGGACGAAACTTCCGCAGGGGCGTTACTGCAAGCTTCCCGCATGATCTCCAGCAGCCCGGCGCTGCTCGCTCGAGAACGCCAAATCCTGGCCCGCTACACCGATTCACTAGCCGAGCTGCTAGCCGAGGAGGCGGGCACGGGCGCAAATGACGTCCGGCCCAAGGTCGTGGCTTCCGCTCTCATCGGCCTTCACGTCTCGCTGATCGAGTATGTCCGGCGCGGCATCCTCGAGGACCGTCCTGATTTGCGCCGACTAGCGAGGGGGTTACGAGCCGAAGGCCAAAAGGCTATCGAGCTGTTGGCCACGGGCCTGGCCGGCTACGCCGTTAAGGCGCCCTCCGCCGCAGGACCGGAGCGAGGCCGTGGTCCGCGGGACAAGAGGCGAATGGACCAGGTCGTACCCCAATAGACCATCGTCTCCCGCTCGAGCTGGTTCGGCCTCAACGGTCCCCCTCTTTCGCCATTTGACACAACCTTCCCCCGATAGCCTCCGAAAGTGATATCAGTATTAGGAGTTGAGACCGGCCGAGCGGCCGGTACCGGCTTGACCGGGAGGTCGGCCCATGATGGTCGGCAACGCACCGGCTCCTATCAGACCGAAAAACGAGGAGACGTCTCGCCGTGGCAGAACGTAAGAACGTGCTGGTCCGGATGGACTCGATGGTCTACGAGGCGTTGGCGCGTTGGGCCAATGACGAGCTGCGGAGCACAACGGCGCAGATCGAACTGCTCCTCCGCGAGTCGCTCCGCCAGGCCGGGCGGCTGCCCTCTAAGGCCGGGACAATGCCTCGCCGCGGCCGGCCGCCACGCCAGGTCAAGAAGGGGGCCTGAGGCGGGGGCGCCGTCGGGGCGTGGCCTCTACCAAGTCAAAGTCGCCCTTCGACATTCCCATCGCAAGAGCGTGCCTGCTATGCCCGACATGGAGCCGCGCCGCCGGCTCAGCCGGAGCCCATCAATTGAGGGGGTGGCGGTAGGCCAAGAGCTGCCCCCCTGCGACCGGCGCCCAGTCTCGTTCGGGGAAGCGCTCGAAGCCCGAGGTCTCGTAAAGATGGTGCGCGGTCGTCATCCAGGGCGTCGTGTGCAAGATGAGCGCCGTGCGGTGAAGCTCTTTTGCCCGTCCCACGCATGCTTGTACGAGCGCTCGGCCCACGCCACGCCCCTGCGCCCGAGGTTCGACGGCGAGCATGCGAACGCCGGCTTCGCCGTTCTCTAGCAGTTGAGCCCACGGCGAGGTCGCGTCGGGGACGAAGGTAACGCAGCCAATTGGGCCGTCGTCGTCACCGGCGAGTGCCACCATTACCTCGGTCTCGCTGGCGCGGCTGCCTACGTCAGCCAGCTGTGCTGCGTAATCGTCCGAAAGGCGCGAGCCGGGCAGAGAGCGATAAGCGGCGACGACGAGTTGGCCGGCCCGTTCATACTCGGAAGGCTGGGCAGGACGCACTTCCACAGTCGAGACCCTGCACGCGCCTGGCGCCGGGGTCGGGGCGAGCCTTAGTACTTCGCTGCCGCCCATTGTCAGGGCGACTAGCCGCCGGCGGCGGCTTGGCCATTCTCGACGACGTTGCGCCTGCGGTTGGCCCATGGGCGCGGACCCTAATAAAGAGCCGAAACACTCGGGCGATGTCCATCTCGGCCAACGCCGTTCGTCATTTCAGAGGAAGGCGCGGCTCGATAAAAGGGTCTGGCGCGAGAACAGCGACCGGGAGCACAATCGAGTGTCCCGAAGGGGAGGGCTTGTGCAGTACCTACTTCTGATGTGTTTCGATGAGACCGGCGAGCCAGAAGACGACTGCCGCGTGCCGGGCCCGGGCGCCGACGCACTCGCCGCTTGGGTACACGAGACCGAAGCGCTCGGGGTGCGGCTCCTCAGTGGCGCCCGGCTCGATCTTGGCACGGTCGCCAAAACCGTGCGCGATCGAGGAGGCGAGCTGCTCGTCACCGACGGCCCGTTCGCTGAGACCAAGGACCTGGTCGCCGGCTTCCAGGTCATCGAGTGCGTCGACTTAGACCAAGCAATGGCGGTGGCCTCCACTCACCCCAGCGCCCGCAGTGGCAAGGTTGAAGTCCACAGGGTGTTCAACGACGAGGTTGAGTGGTCGGACAGCGCTCGGTGATCGCCCCGGAGCGACCGGCCCCTCAGCCGGAGGCTGGAGCCAATCGAAGCCGTACGGGGTAAGAGGCGATGGCAACGTGGCCGACCACGGAAGCCGAACTCGTAACGAGGCAGGTGCACCTGGCAGACGCCGCCCGCGGGGCAGCGCTGTGGCAGCCAGCCCCAGGCGACGCTCCACTGGTGGCCGGTGGGTGTTTCTTGGCCTTCGCACGGGGCCAAGCTGGACCGGGCGCCTCGGGCGACCAGGGGTGGGCCGCCGCCGTCACATGGCGGGTGCCCGGGGAGATATTGGTGGCAGCGAAGGTTGGGAGCGCTGGCCCGGTGCTGGAGGGACCGGCGCCGGGATGCCCCGCCACAACAGGAACGCCTCCGAGCAGTCGGTGGTGTCGGGCACCGTCCCTGCCCCGTACACGCCGGGGCTATTGGCCCTCCGCGAAGGACCACTACTCGAATTGGCGGTCCGTTCACTGGGCCCGAGCCCTCAAGTGCTCTTAGTCGATGCCACAGGCCAAGATCATCCCCGAAGAGCTGGTCTCGCCGTTCATCTGGGCGCCGTGTTAGAGGTGCCCAGCGTCGGGGTGACGCACCGCCCCCTGCTGGCGAGAGGGGACATGCCTGCGTTGGAGCGCGGTGCCACCTCGCCCCTGTTCATCGACGGGGCCCTGGTGGCTTTCTGGGTGTGCACCCGTAGCTCGGCTCGACCGGTAGTGGCCCACGCGGGCTGGCGGACTAGCGCCGCGACGGCAGCCGCTTTAGTAGTGGCCTGCTCGAGTGAGGCTGCTCGCACCCCCATCCCGCTAGTCGAAGCGCGCCGAGCGGCGCGCGAAGCGCGCGCGCTGGCAGAAGGCCGGGTACGGCCCAGGTGAGCGGAGAGCCGGCTATTGCCCTCTCAGCGGCGGACCATAGTCTGGGCCCACCAGGCCGGGTCAGGCCGGAACGGGTTGGCGGGCCGCCCGGTGGCATCGGTGTCGAAACGGTAGACCAGACCGGCGTCCGGCTGGGCGCGTCGCTGCTCGTCACTCCAGCCCTCGGTGCCGGTGGTCACATAGAGCTGGTTGAGGTCTGGCCCGGCGAACGCGCAGGAGGTGCTCTGGGAGGCCGGCACCCGCAGCGTCTCCCGCAACACCCCCTCGGGCGAGTACCGGTGGACTTGCCCGCCTCCGTAGATGGCCACCCACAGATCACCGGCGGCGTCAACGGTGAGACCATCGGGCGTCCCCATTTCCTCGCTAATGGTGACCAGCACACGAGGATCCGATAAGCCGCCGCTGGCGGCGTCGAAGTCGAACGCGTGGATGAGACGCGGGCCGCTGTCGGCCAGGTACATGGTGGCGCCGTCTGGGCTCCACCCCAATCCGTTGGAGATGGTCAGATCGCGGAGCACGACGTCGATGTTGCCTTCGGTGCCCAGCCGGTAAAGCGTGCCGCCTCCCGGCCGCGAGTCATCGGCCAGGGTCCCGGCCCAGAACCGGCCCTGCGGGTCACAGGCAGCGTCATTCATCCGCGTGCCCAACGGGGATACCTCCGCCAGCGGGTTCAGGTAGCCGTCGCGGGACAGGTAGACGAAGCCTCGACCGGCGGCCAACAGCCAACCGGCGTCGTTATGGACCGGTGTGACGGCCCCAACTTTGGCGGCCACCCAATAATCGCGGATGAGCTCGAGACCCCCGTCGTCGGCTACATGGACTCGGAAGACCCGCTCCCCCAGGATGTCGACGGCCAGCATCTCGCCGTGCCCCGCATCCCAGCGCAGACCCTCGCCCAGGACCCTCTGCACCCGGGTGCAGGGGATGGCATCGCCAGTCATGCCCTCGCCTCACCGCGCCGATCCGTGTCACGCATGCCGCAAGTATCGCACCGCCAGCGCGAGGTGGCTGAGTGCCGGAGGCAATGGTTTCCATGCCCTTCGGCCTTCATTTTCACGTGTCTTTAGTTTCGATAAACGCAAACGGGCCGGGCGGGTTCGAAGCTGCCTCGAACCGTAGAGCCCCACCCTGGCGGGGGATGGGGCTCTACGCCTGCAATGGCGCCCGCTCTAGGTCCCTGCGATGGCTACGACCGGCAGGTGGTTGCCTAGGCCGGTAGGTACCGCCTCGGCAATGGCATTGCCGAAGGCAAAGACAGACCCGTCGCTGCCCGCCAGCCAGTACCCTCGATCGTTGCTGGTCAAGGCCAACCCTACGATGTCTTCCACGTTGGTACCCCGGCCGGGGAGGGAACCGAGGAAGGGTACGCCCGTACCGAAGTTGAAAATACCCCCATCAGCACCCACCAGCACGTAACCAGTCCCGGCCGAAGCGGGCAACATGGCCCGGACGTCGTGCACGTGCTTGCCAATACCAGGCAGTGACCCGTAGAACTTGGCGGACCCGAACGTGAACACGCCGCCGTCGGCCCCGACGAACATATACCCAGCACCGTTCGGAGTGGCGACCATGCTCATCACGTCTTGGACGTGTTTGCCCAGGCCGGGGACCGATCCGTGGAACTTGGCGTTGCCGAAGGTGAAGAGGCCGCCGTCCTTGCCGAGCAGGTAATAGCCCTGGCCATTGGTGGTACGGGCCATCGCGATGACGTCCTTCGGCTTGACCCCTTCGGAGGGTGGGTCACCGTAGTTGTGGGCGTCGCCGAACGCCTGGACGTAGCCATTTTGGGTGACCTCCCAGTAACCCCGGCCGTCGGGTGTGCTGGCGATAGACACCACCGGGCCGGTGGTACTAGTGACCGTCATACCGCCGAAGGCGCTGGCACCACCGGTGCCGAAAACCTCGCCGCCCCGGGTCGCCAGCCAGTACCCGGCCGAGACCGGGGGCGGGGTGGTCACCACCGGCGGCGGGGGAGCCGTCGGGGGGACCGCCGCCTGGACATTACCCACCACCGTCAAGTGGTAGGTACCCGCGGGCGGGTTGACTACGTCGCTGGCCACCACATCGAAGAAATTGCCACTGGCAACGTTGGAGCCCAGGTGGAGCACGACGTCGTTGGTGCCCCCTCCCGACAGCGACTCGGGTGGGGCCGCCCCGGCCTTGCTGGTGACGTCGCTTAGCGAGTAGTCGCCGGTATTGGCCGGGAACACTGTCCCCACCGGGCCCTGCAGTTCGATCGTGCCGGTCCCGGCCGACAAGGCTGCCGTAGCCCGCAGGTCGGCCACGCTGTACTGAGCTAGGGCGCCTGGCGCCGACGAGCTCAGCTCGATACTGGCTGTCACCGGTGCCGGGGCAGCGGCGATGGTATATGCCGGTATGTCCGCCGGGACCACGTCGGCGCTGGTGGCCACGGTGAAGTTGCCCGCACTCCCGCCGTAGCTGCCGGCGGGCGGGTTACCAACACCGTTTACCTCTAAGTAGACCAAGTCACCGGCCGAGATGGCGTTCGGGACCTTGACGGTGAGCTGGTTATCGGTCGAAGACGTCGACGTGGGCGAGGCCGTAATGGCGGACGAGCTCAGGTTGGCGGAGGCCGCCGGGTGCGAGGCGTCGACCAGGGTGGCGGTGCCAGAGGAGAAGTCGGTGCCCGGCGGGGCCACCAGCGATACGGTACCCCCGCCAGCGATAGCGGCGGTCAACTTGAAGCCGACGATGTAGCCCACTCCCGTCGCCCCGGCGCCAGTCTGCGAAACGGCGATAGTGGGGTTACTGATCGAGGTCCCAACCTGCAGCTTGGCGCTCGTCGTGGCCGCCACTGCCGGTGCGGCGGCGATTATGTCGTCTTGCTGGGTGGTGCTCGGGTTGACAACACCGTAAACGGTCAGGGAGAGCCAGTCCCCGCTGGCCAGTGCGCTTGGGACCTGAAGCGTCACGGTCTGTCCGGTCGTCCCCGATGGAGCCGCGGTAACGGACACCGCTGAGGGGGTCATTGACGCCGCTGTCGTCAGGTCAGTGATCTTGTAGTCGGAGACAGCCGTGGGGAACCTCACGTCGTCAGTGGTGCCTGCGGGCGCCGAGGAGGTGAACTGGAGCGAGCTACCCGCGGCCAGGGCCGTGCTCGCCTGGAAGGCGCCGATCGTGTACGTGGCAGGGCTTCCCACTTCTGCTGGCGCCGCCGAGGGGTTGAAAGAGGGCGCCGACGTCGGCGCCGAGATTCTGGAAGTCGCCGCTACTGGCCAGCTGAGGGTTGGCGGATGTGGCTACGTCCAGGCTGTACTTGCCTGCATTGGCGGGGTTAGTGGCCCCGATCACGTAGATAGAGACTTGGTTCCCGGCCCCTACCGAGGTGGGCAGGCTCAGCGTCACAGAGTGGCCGTTGGCGCTCAGCGTGGCCCCCGTCACGGGCTGTATACCCGACGCCGTGGTGTTGTCGATCATTAAGTAGGCGCTCGCCGCGCTGGGAAAGACGGTGGACCCACTGGCGTCGCTGATCGTGACGGTGCCCGTCCCCGCGGTCAGCGCCGAGGGAGTGGTGAAACCGACCGTGTAGTCGGCCGTAACGCCCGCGGTGCCAGGTTGGGCTACGGCCGTAACGTTCGACACCGGCCCGGTCCCAATGGTGTAGTCCTGCGTCATCGCGGTGTTCTGGGCCGCTGCCGTACCCGAGGCGACCACCATGACCGGCCCTGCCGCCAGCAGGGTAAGGGCTGCGAACCCGCCCACAGCGCTCACTGCTTTACGCTTCACCTACATCCTCCTTCGTCGTCGTGGGCCCTGTACGCCCACCGCCCACTGGTGGTACTCCCGCCGAGCACCGGCCTTGCCAACTCGATGGCTAGGGCGACGCACTATCCGCAGGCACGGTCAGTCGCCGCCACTGGCTCAAGGGTGCCTATGCCGGCTCCCTCGCTCATGCGGGAACAACTTCCCCTGTTTGTGTGATCCTTCTGTGAAGGCGGAGTAATAGCTCTGTAACGCTCTCCGAAACGCGTGTTGGCGAGGACGACGACATCGTCGTAAGGAAAGTACAAAGGGCGAGGCCAGCTCCGACCGGGCGCGGCGCCGGGAACGCCAGGCCGAGACCTCCCAGTCGCGGTGACGCGCCTCGATGCCTACGCGGTCATCGCCTACTTACGAGCCGAACGGCGGCCGGGGAAGTCCGGCCGCTACTTGACAGCGGTTGCGCAAGCCTGACTGCGGTCGGAGTCGCCGAGGTCCTCGACCGCCTCGTTCGTGTGGTCGGAGCTGACGAAGAGGAGGCGGCCTTGGACCTCGCGCCGCTCGGCCTACTCGATGGCATCGTCGTCGGCTCAGAACTCGGTTTTGCCGCGGGACGGCTACGAGCGCGCCGTTATCACGGCAAACAGTGCGCGGTCAGCGTGGCCGACTGCACGGCAGACGGCAACCGCCCTCGCCACCAGCGACCACCACTTGCTCGACCTCTGCGACCTCGAGGGCATCCCGGGCATCGTCCTCACCGCGTCGGACGGCACGCGATGGGCACCCCCAAACTGACCGCGACGTTTCCGCGACCCCGCTGCAATGCAGGCCATTCCGGCGGCCGGCGAGATCGTTATGTCGGCTGGATCGTTATGTCGGCTGGGCCAAAAACTGGTTTACCTAGGCGATGAACTCGTGATCGCCGATTGGTGTGCTTGCCCGCCGCGGATGCGCCCAGTGACAGGCAGTCTGGTCGCATGTGCGCCGGGCAGCACCGTCTTGCCTGCACTATTCATGCGATGCTGGTCGTGTAAATAGCCGATCGACAGACGTCTGGACCAAGCCGGCGCCGAGGTAGAGGTTGCGCGCCGCGTCGGTCTCGAAGCCGACCTTCAGGCGGCGTGCGCCTTTGCGCACCAGCCGATCGAGGCCGTTCGTCAGCAACATGCGGGCGAGACCGCGGCGCTGGTATTCGTCCTCGACGCGCATCGGTTCAACGAGGCCGACGAGCGTCAAAGGGTCGAACCAGAACAACGCGTAGCCAGCGACCCCGCCCTCCGCGTTCTGGACCGCTAGATCGAGCGACGGATCGTACAGCGAGCATTGTCGCAGCCGCGCCTCGACCAGTTCACCATTGCGAGCGATCATCGGGTGCGGACAGTCACCGGCTGTCACGCGATCGACGATCGTGAACCCATCCACCCGCGCCACCGGCGGGCGGTGGTCGGCGTCCGTCCATAAAGTCCCCGACCACTGGTCGGTCATCGCGAACCCAGTCTGGGTGGCCAGGACCGCCAGCGGCGCGTTGTCCCCGAACACGAGCACCTGGAGGTCCCCGCGCCAATGCCCGGCGGCGGCTTTCAACGTTGCAGCCCATACGTCGTGCTCTGAGACGATCGACGGCACGGCGAAGACGTCTGCTTGCCAAGTGTCCCCCCAGGCCGTCAACCCCGCAGCGGCCACGGCGCCGATCTCGTCGAACCAGACCGGGAGCGCCAGATCATCGGTGGGCCGGGGGCGGCGCCACCACCACTGCACATCGGCGGCCTCCCACATGTCGCCCAGTGGATGAGACAGGCGAGCGCGCTGCAGGATGGCGGTCGTCGCGTTCAGCCGGTCGAGACCCCGCAGCATCTCGCGTCGCACGACCACGCTCGCCGAGCGTATCGGCCGGGCACTGGCTCAGGGCGTAGCTGAGGTCCCCACCGTGTGGTGCCGGGAACATGAGAGCGACGGCTCTGGCCCGACGGTATCCAAATGGGCTTCGATTATGGCGGCCTTATGGGGGGGACTGCCACCGTCCGGCGACCGGCGGTGGTTTCGGGGGACCGGTGAAACGCTGTCCGAAAGTCCGCGTGACATGGGAGCCCAAGAGATGACGGTACAACTCTGAACTGGGGTTTCTTTGTCGGGGAGGGGGGACTTGAACCCCCGGCCTCCTGCTCCCAAAGCAGGTGCGCTACCAACTGCGCTACTCCCCGGCGGACCAACGCGTAAGGCGACGCAAAATCGTACCTCGCCGATGCAGCCTGGCCCGCCGCAGCAACAGCGACCGGGTGCCAAGGGATTGAAAACGGGCGGCGATATCTCCTGAATGAAATTACGCCTCCGGTGTTCTCTGGAAAAACCCGTCTCGTCCTGGCTACGAATGGGCGCACCGGCCATTGCGCCCATTCCGTGAGGCGTGACCCGCCTAGCCACCGCGGCGAGGTAGGCTCCGCATCTCATATGAAGGCCCAAGTGGCTCCGCTGGAGGGCAACAAGGTCAAGCTCTCGATCGAAGTGGAAGAAGCCGAGGTCGAAAAGGCCATCGACGACACGTTCGCCAAGTTTGCCAAGGAGCTGCGCGTGCCCGGTTTCCGACCGGGCAAGACGCCGAGGCCTGTGCTCGAAGCCAGGATCGGTAAGCCGGCTGTCCGCCAGCAGGCGCTGGAGGACAATATCCCGGTCTGGTACGACCGCGCTGTCCGTGACAAGGCCGTCGACATCATCAACCAGGCCGAGATAGAGGTCACCTCCGGGCAGGATGCTGGCGCGTTGGCTTTTGACGCCGTGGTAGAGGTCCGGCCGCAGTTAGAGCTGGTCGGTTACGAGTCGCTCAAGGTGACCGTGCCCAACCCGGTCGTGACCGAGGAAGACATCCAGGCCCAGGTAGACCGCCTGAGGAGCAACTTCGCGGAGCTGGCGCCCGTCGAGCGGGAAGCTCGTAGCGGCGACAGCGTGGTCATCGACATGACGGCCACCCGGGACGGCAAGCCGGTGGCCGGCATGTCGTACACCGACTACTCCGTAGAACTCGGGGCGGGCAACGACCTGCCAGAGCTCGACGAACACCTCCCCGGGCATAAAGCGGGGGACACGGTCAACTTCGAGGCTCAGATCGGGGACAGCCCTGTGCAGGTGGAGGTGGCGGTGAAGCAGGTCCAGGAGAAGGTCCTGCCTGAGGCCACCGACGAGTGGGCGTCTGAAGCGTCCGAGTTTTCTACATTGGCTGAGCTGCGTGAAGACATCGAGAAGCGACTCACAGAGAGCAAACGAATGCAGTCAGCGTTCGCACTCCGCAACGGCACTCTGGAGGCTTTGGTGGCTCTGGTCACTGAGGACCCCCCGGCTGTCCTCGTGGACTCCGAGACGCGCCGCAGCGCCGAAGAGCTGGGGCGGCGCCTGGACAGCCAGGGCATACCGTTACAGCGCTATCTGGAGGCGCTGGGCCGTACAACAGAGGAGGTCATCGCCCAGCTTCGAGAGCAGGCGATCCCTAATGTGAAAGGCGACCTGGCCCTGCGGGCGGTGGCGGAGGCGGTTGGCATCGAGCCCTCGGAGGCCGAGCTGGAGGCTTTCATGGACCGCTTGGCCCAGCAGGCCGGGGCCCCGCCGGCCATTTTCAAGGAACAGGTCGAGCGCAGAGGGCAGCGTCTCGCGGTACGCTCGGATCTGAAGAAGAGTAAGGCTTTCGACTGGCTAGTCGAACACGCCGAGGTAATCGACGAGGAGGGCAACCCGGTGGACCGGGCGCTGCTACAACGAGATAGCCAGGAGACAGCCGACGACGACCTCCCTGGTCAGGTGGATCTTGCTGAAGAGCCGGCGGGGACGAGTGTAGAGCTCGGCTCCACAGCCGACGCCGGCGCCGGCATCGGGGCTGGCCCGGAGGGCGAGGCGGGAGGTACTGAGTGACGGCTGCAGGCCCAGGTGGGGCTGGCCACGCGACAACTGGAGGTGCCAGGTGAGAGTAGTAAGCCAGTACCACGTTCCTGGCATTTTCGAACAGACCAACCGGGGCGAGAGAGGGTACGACCTGTTCTCGCGGATGCTCGAGGAGAACATCGTGTTCCTCGGGACCCCGATCGACGACTATGTGGCCAACGCGGTATGCGCCCAGCTGCTGTACCTGGAGTACAAGAACCCCGACAAGGACATCAGCATCTACATCAACTCGCCTGGCGGCGATATCACCGCTTTGTTCGCGGTTTACGACACTATGAAGTTCGTGCGTAACGACATCTCGACGTTCTGTTACGGTCAAGCGGCTTCCGCCGCAGCCGTTATCCTCGCCGGGGGGACCAAGGGCAAGCGTTACGCCCTCCCGCACGCCCGCATCCTGCTTCACCAGCCGTACGGTGGCGCCGCCGGCCAAGCGGCTGACATCGAGATCCAGGCCAAGGAGATCGTCCGGATGCGAGACTTACTCAACGAGATGATCGCTCTCGATACGGGCCAGACAATCGATAAAGTGGCGTCAGACACAGATCGCGATTTCATTATGAGCGCTGCTGAAGCGCAACAGTACGGCATTATTGATGAAGTGATTACGACCCGCGAGCTGGCCGGCGTACCCCAGGCCGCCGGCGTAGCCTGAGCAGCGAGGAGCAGGAATGGCCAAGTTCGGCGAATCGAGCGAGCTTGTCAAATGCTCTTTTTGCGGAAAGTCCCAAAAGCAAGTCAAAAAGCTCATAGCCGGGCCTGGCGTCTATATATGCGACGAATGTATTGACCTGTGTAATGACATCATCGAGGAGGAGCTTTCTGAGCCGGCGGAAGTACGCTTCGACGAGCTCCCCAAACCGACAGAGATATTCAATTTCCTCAACGACTATGTGATCGGCCAAGAGCGGGCCAAGAAGATCCTTTCGGTGGCTGTTTACAACCACTACAAGAGGGTGCAGGCCGGTGGCTATGCGGATGGGGACGTAGAGCTGCAGAAATCGAACATCTTGCTGCTGGGGCCGACTGGTTGCGGGAAAACTTTCCTGGCCCAGACGCTGGCCAAAATGCTCAATGTACCTTTCGCCATTGCTGACGCTACTGCCCTCACCGAGGCCGGTTACGTGGGTGAAGACGTCGAGAACATCCTGTTAAAGCTCATCCAGGCGGCTGACTACGACATCAAAAAAGCCGAGACCGGCATTATTTACATCGACGAGATCGACAAGATTGCCCGGAAGAGCGAAAACCCGTCGATTACTCGGGATGTCTCAGGCGAAGGCGTCCAGCAGGCGCTGCTCAAGATCCTGGAAGGGACCACGGCTTCGGTGCCGCCTCAAGGCGGTCGCAAGCACCCCCATCAAGAGTTCATCCAGATCGACACGACCAATATCCTATTCATTTGTGGCGGTGCCTTTGCCGGTCTGGACAGGCTGGTGCAAAGCCGTCTTGGTCGGCAGGGGATCGGTTTCCGGGCGGAGATCCGGCGGGCTCATGAGGCCGACGAGGACGAGCTCCTGGCCCACGTCCTACCCGAGGATCTCTTGAAGTTCGGGCTTATCCCCGAGTTCGTCGGCCGCCTTCCCGTGATCGGGACGGTTGCCACGCTCGACAAGCAGGCTCTCATTCGTATCTTGACGGAGCCGAAAAACGCGCTGTTGAAGCAGTACCGGAAAGTCTTCGAGCTTGACAAAGTAGAGCTCGAGTTCACTACGGACGCTCTGGAGTCCGTGGCTGAGCAGGCCATGCTGCGGGGCACCGGCGCACGGGGGCTTCGCGCCATTCTCGAAGAGGTACTGCTGGAGGTTATGTACGACTTGCCGAGCCGAACTGATATCGGCAAGTGCGTCATCGACCGGTCGGTCGTGCTCGAGCGGGTAGCGCCCACCCTGGTGCCACGGACCGAAGCCGCTCAAAAGGAGCCGCGGGCTCGTCGCGCGGCGAGCTGAACCTTCCTGACCCAACCCCCCGGCCCCCGGGACCGGTAGCCCATTGCGCTGACCCGGCGGCGTGGAGAAGAGTTCGGGCTCCGCGCAGTACGGGCGCCGGGACCGGCATTGGCAGCGGCGGCAAGATCGCTCGGCGTTGGTAGATTGACGAAAATGAACTTAGGTGACGCACTGGCGTGGCTCGACGGCCACCAGGATCTCGAACGCATCCTGGCGGACCGGCGCCTCCAGCCCCCAAAGCCCGAGCGGATGCGGCGCCTCGCCCACCTGCTGGGCGACCCGCAGCAGTCTCAACCCGTCGTCCACATTACGGGCACTAATGGTAAAACCTCCACGGCGCGGTTGTTGAGCCAGCTGTTTATTTCTATGGGCCTTTCGGTTGGTACCTTTACCAGTCCGCATCTCGAAAGCATAAACGGGCGGATTATGTTCAACCTCGAACCCATCAGCGACGAAGATCTGGCGGCCGTCCTCACAGATCTGGAGAGCTTCGAGCCGTTAATGGAGGAGGTCGGGCGGCCAACGTGGTTTGAGTTGCTAACCGCGGCCGCCTTTAGGTATTTCGCCGACCGCCCCGTAGATGTGGCCGTAATTGAAGTCGGCATGGGCGGGCGATGGGACGCCACGAACATTGCCGATGGCGCCGTGTCCATAGTCACCAACGTGGCCCTGGACCATGTCGAACTGTTGGGGCCGACGCGAGAGCACATTGCCCGGGAGAAGGCCGGCATCGTCAAGCCCGGCGCCACCCTGGTGCTGGGCGAAACAGACCCTGACCTGTACGGGATTTTCGAGGCGGAAGGGCCGGAGACGATCTGGCTGGCGGGCCGGGACTTTGCGGTCGAGTCCAACGCGGTGGCCGTCGGGGGCCGGTTGCTGGACCTGCGCACGCCGGCTGAGCGCTACGAAGGCGTCTACCTCCACCTTCATGGTCGCTACCAGGCCGATAACTTCATCGACGCATTGGTAGGGGCGGAAGGGTTCTTCGGTGGCCCGCTTGACCACGAGGTGGTGGCCGAAGCGGCCGCCACCGCCACCTCGCCGGGACGTCTCGAAGTGGTCGCTCAGGGGCCTGTGGTGGTCCTGGACGGGGCCAAGAACGTCGCCGGTGCCCGGGCCTCAGCCGCGGCCATAAACGAGGAGTTCGGCAACGAGCGCGCCCGTGTCATGGTCGTGGGGATGCTCCGGGGGAAGGACCCCGTGGAAATGCTCTCGGCCCTTGACGCTCCGCAGGCCAGGCTGGTCGTGACCTGTCCTCCTCCCTCGCCCAGGGCCCAACCGGCGGACGACGTGGCCGCCGCTGCTCGGTCGCTCGGCTGCCGCGCCGTCGCTACCGGTTCAGTCGCCGAAGCGCTCGAGGTCGCGCTTGGTGAGGCGAAGGTGGATGAGCTGGTGCTGGTAACCGGGTCCCTTTACGTGGTCGGTTCCGCTCGCGCTGTGCTTACCGGCCAGCCCGGCCTCGAACCGAGCGGCCGGCCCGGCTGACCCGGCTGGCGGCCGGCCCGGCTGACCCGGCTGGCGACCGGGCCGAGCACCGCGGCCGAGCACCCCGGCCGAGCGCGCTAATCTCGCTCCCTGGTGAGCCAGCCATGAGCACAAATACAGTCCAGACGGCGGAGATGACCCTGGTCATCCTCAAACCCGACGCCGTGGACCGGGGCCTCGTCGGTGAGATCATTGGGCGCTTCGAGCGACGGGGACTTCGCCTGGTACGGACCGAGCTCCGCCAGATCGACAAAGAGACCGCCGCGACCCACTATCAGGAGCACGTCGGTAAACCTTTCTACGACGGCCTCATCGACTACATCACGAGGAGCCCCGTCCTGGTCATGGCGGTCGGTGGCGTACCCGGCACGTGGCAGGTGGTGCGGCGTATGATCGGGGCGACCAACCCGGCCGATGCTGAACCCGGCAGCATCCGTGGCGACCTCGCCCTCACCACGGAGGAAAACCTCGTCCACGGGTCCGACAGCCTCGAATCGGCCCTCCGGGAGCTGGCCCTGTTCTTCCCCGACCTGTAGGGGCCGGGGGGCCTTTTCGGCCCCGCTGGCGGGCAATTTACGCAGGCTACAGGGGTAGGCTGCGCTGGCGCCGGTGACCCTGTCGCGTTAGCCTGGGTCCGACCCGCGGCGCCCCAGGGAGGCACCCAACATCGTGCGCGACAGACTTTTTTCATCATTCAGGCGGGGTCTAGCAGTCGACCTCGGGACGGCCAACACCCTTGTCTACCTGCAGGGGCGCGGCATTGTCCTGAACGAGCCCTCCGTCGTCGCCATCGACGCCCGCGACGCCCGCCCGCTGGCTGTCGGGCTCGAGGCCAAGAGGATGATCGGCCGTACGCCGGCACACATCCAGGCTGTCCGGCCGCTGCGCGACGGCGTCATCGCCAACTTTGAGATCTGCGAGAAGATGCTGGCGTACTTCATCCGCCGCGTCCACCCGAGCCGGTTGTCGAAGCCGGAGATGGTGATCTGTGTGCCGTCAGGGGTGACCGGGGTCGAGAAGCGGGCCGTGATGGACGTGGCCGAGGCGGCCGGCGCCCGGCAAGCGTGGATAATCGAGGAGCCCATGGCGGCGGCCATTGGGGCTGGCCTGCCCGTTCACGAACCCACAGGCAATATGGTCGTCGACATTGGTGGGGGGACGACGGAGGTGGCCGTGATCTCGATGGGAGGGATCGTCACCAGCCAGTCGGTAAGGATCGCCGGCGACGAGCTGGACGAGGCCATCATTGCGTTCATCAAGAAGGAGTACAGCCTGGCCCTCGGGGAGCGCACAGCGGAGGAGATCAAGATCGCGCTGGGCTCGGCCTGCCCGCTCCAGGACGAGGTGAGCGCCGAGATCCGCGGTCGCGACCTCATTTCCGGGCTGCCCAAGACGATAGTGACCACCACCGAGGAGATCCGTGAGGCCATTGAGGAGCCGGTCGCCGCTATCGTCGACGCGGTCAAGGTGACGCTCGACAAGACGCCGCCAGAGCTGGCCGCAGACATCATGGAACAGGGGATCGTATTGACCGGAGGCGGTGCTCTCCTGCACGGGCTGGACGCCCGGTTGGCCGCCGAGACGGGCATGCCCATTGTCATCGCCGACAACCCGTTGCACTCGGTGGCGTTCGGGAGCGGCCAGTGCCTCGAGCAGCTCGGCGTCCTCTCCGATGTGCTCATGACCAGCTCCAGGTAGGCTCTTTCAGTAGTGGCTGCCCCCCGGCGCCCGCGTGGCCGGTTCTTGTTGCTGGTGCTGGTGTTGCTCGGCGTGACCTTGATCACTTTGTCTGATCGCACTAGCACCCAGCACGTTTTCAACAAGATCCGCTCTTACGCCGCCGACATCGCCAACCCTTTCCAGTCGGGCGTCCATTCCGCGCTCGAACCCATAGGAAATTTCTTGTACGGGGCGGAGAACTACGGGCGCCTCCAGAAGGAATACAAGCAGTTGAGCCAGGATTTAGCCTCGGAACAGAACCTTTACGTGCAGGCTGAGAGCCAGCTGGAGCAGTCGCAAGCGGTACTGGCCCAGGAACACTTGACGTACCTGGCGAAAATCCCGAGCGTGGCGGCCCAGGTCGTAGAAATCGGGAGCGCCAACTTCGAGCAGTCGATCGAGATCAATCGGGGCTCCGGCGCCGGCCTGGTCGTCGGGCAACCCGTGGTGGCGGCCGGCGGGCTGATCGGCAGCGTCACCTCTGTTTCGAACCACTTGGCCACCGTCACCCTGGTCGACGACCCCAGTTTCACCGTGGGGGTACGGGTAGTGAGCACCGGGACCGTCGGTGCGGCGGCGGGGGAAGGTGCGGGGAACCTGTTGCAGGTGGAGAACGTCGACGTTGGGGCGCAGGTAAAGCGAGGCGATGCCCTCGTCACCAGCGGCCTCGAGGGAGAACGCTTCCCGGCCGGCATCCCGGTAGGTACCGTCGCCACCGTGTACGCCTCGCCCGGCGGTCTGCAGCTGGAGATGTCGGCCAAACCGTACGCCGACCTCGTGAACATGCAGTTCGTACGGGTCCTGCTCTGGTCGCCGCAAACGGGCTGAGTGCCGGCGAACAAACTCGCTTCGTCAGGGGACGCCCCGGGCAGGGACCGAGAAGTCGCCGGCGCCCACTACGCCACTTTGTACTATTTGTCGCGCTTTTTTGCATACAAACTGTACAAAGCTCTCTGCCGCCGTGGTGCCGGCGCTTCTCCGTCGAGCCGGCCGAGCCCGCCGAGCCAGTCGAGCCAGTCGAGAGCCCCGAGCCCTCCAGGCCTGCCGAGCCCCCCGAGCCGGCCGAGAGCCCCGAGCCCCCCAGGCCTGCCGAGCCCGCCGAGCCGGCCGAGAGCCCCGAGCCCCCCAGGCCGTCCGAGCCCGCCGAGGCCCCCGAGCCCCCAAGGCTCGCCGGGTAGCCACGGCCGGCTGGCCCCCGCCGGGACGGGGCCGTTCGTGGCACTAAAGTTGGGTCGGGTGGCGAGGTCATGAGGGGGCATTTGGTAACGACCGGCCTCAAGGTCTCGATCGTCTTGCTGGTCGGCATCCTCCTGCAGACGAGCTTCGGGGCCGACCTGCGGGTGAGCAACATTGCGCCCGACTTCATGCTGCTCCTTGCCGTCTGTGCCGGGTACGTGGGGGGCCCTGACCAAGGCGCGGTCGTAGGGTTTGCTGCGGGCCTGTTGAGCGACTTGTTCTTGCAGGACACGCCGTTTGGGTTGTCCGCCCTTGCCGCCTGCCTCGCCGGCTTCGCCTCCGGCTGGGCCAGGACCAACTTCTTGCGGATCCGGTTGTGGCTCGTCCCCGCCATAGCCGCCGCCGGCACCGCGCTCGGCGTCGTGCTCTTCGTCGTGATCGGCTACCTCGTCGGCGAGGCTCAGCTGATCGCCCCGGGAAAGAGATGGCTGGTCGAGGTGGTGGCGATCGAAGCCACGTACGCCGCCTTGTTCGCATGGCCCGCCGCGGGCCTGATGTACTGGGCGCTGGGTTCTCGTAGCAGTGCCACCCAGGCATCGGCGACGAACGCCCCGATACCCACGTCCGAGGCACCCAGCCGGCGGCGCTCGGCCGCTCGGAGCCGCAGGCGCCGGCGCGTTCGGGCCAGAGTAGGGTGACCCGAATGGCTCAGCCGCCCCCTGCGCCTCCGTCCGAGCCCAACGCCCCGCATTACTCGCCTCGGCTGAGGGCGACGGCCGTCCTGGTCGTGGTGGTGTGCCTCTTCGCCGCCCTGTTCGGACGGCTCTGGTACCTGCAGGGCGTCGAGGCCAACACGGTGGCGGTGAAATCGGTGGCGGGTCAGGGGATCGAGACCGTATACATCCCGGCTCCTCGGGGGGAGATATTCGACCGCAACGGCGTGCTCCTCGCCGGCAACAAGATCGAGCAGGTCGTCACGGTGGCGCCCGGGGCGGAAATCGCCCACCCTGGCATCGTGGGCGAGCTGTCAGCCCTGCTCGTGGAGCCAACCGTTGAGGTCAAAGCGGCCATCGACAATGTCCAGTACAGCCCCTACCAGGATGTCCCGGTGAAAGTGGGCGTGAGCAACGCCGTGGCCCTAGCCATTGCCGAGAACCAGTCGCTCCTGCCCGGCGTCAGCGTCCAGGCCGAAGCCGTCCGTTATTACCCGCAGGCGCAGCTGACGGCCAACATCGTCGGTTATGTCAGCGGCATCACGGGCCCCGAGTACTCCCAGGTCAAGAACGAACAGTGCGGGACGGGCGTGCCCTGCTACCAGACAACATCGCTCATCGGCCAGGCGGGGGTGGAGTCGAGCTTCGAGAACTACTTGCGGGGCACCCCGGGGGTGGAAAAGGTGCAAGTGGACTCGCAGGGCCAGGTGCTCGGGCTGCTGAGCTACCGGCCCCCGGTCCCGGGCGACAACCTGGCCCTTTCGGTATCGGTTAATGACCAGCGCACCGCCGTTCAAGCCCTGGACGAGTGGGTGCTGAAGGCGCGGGGGATGACCGATAGTGTGAGCGGCCAATTTTTCCGCGCTCCGGCCGCCTCGATGGTGGTCGAGGATCCCCGCAACGGTCAGATCCTGGCCTTGGCCACTTACCCCGACTACAACCCGGACGACTTCCTCGGCGGTATCAGCGAAGCGAAGTGGAAGTACTACAACAACCCGACCAACAATTACCCCCTGATCGACCGGGCCATCTCGACGGGGTACGCCCCCGGTTCGACCTGGAAGTTGGTAACGGCGACGGCCATGCTGAAGTACGGCTTGCGGTCGCCGTACGCCTATTACGACGACGTCGGTGCGTACTCGATCGGCGGACAGACCTTCCACGATGACGACAACATCCCGCTGGGCCCCATAGACCTGTCCACCGCTCTAACCGAATCGAGCGACACGTACTTCTATAGCCTCGGTGGCCAGTTCTGGCAGACCTATGACTCCGGCCACAACCTGAAGGCCCCGACCCCCTCCAGACTGTCGCCTCCGAGTTCGGCCTCGGCCACTACAGCGGCATCGCGCTACCGGGGGAAGACCCCGGCATCGTCCCCGACGCCCAGGTGGTGGCCAAAGAGCACGAGCAGTACCCCAAGGACTATCCCGATGCCATTTGGGAACCGGGCTTCGAGGTCCAAGAAGCGATCGGCGAGGGCCAGGACTCTGTAACGCCCCTCCAACTGGCCGACGCCTACGCCGCCTTCGCCAATGGCGGCACCCTGTACGTACCTGATGTTGCGCTGGCGGTCGAGGCCCCCGGGCGGGCCGACAGGCCCAACGGCAAGATCATCAAGTTGTTCCACCCGCAGGTGAAGAGCCATGTACCGCTCCCGACTGGTTATGAGCGTCAGGCCATGCTGCAGGGTTTCGAAGGGGTCACCGCCAACCCGGGGGGACTGCCTACGGTGCGTTCACCGGCTTCCCGCTGAGCCAGTACCCTGTGGCGGCCAAGACGGGGACGGCCCAGGTCGACGACTACTGCGCCCCGTACACGACGTGCGCCCCGGGTGCACTGCATTGGCCGGCGTACAAGCAAGACACCTCGGTGTTCAGTAGCTTCGCTCCCGCTACCGCACCCCGGTTCGTCGTCGACGCCGTGTTCGAGCAGTCCGGGTACGGCGCGTCGGTGGCTGCTCCCGCAGTGGAGCAGGTGTACACGAGCCTGTTCGGGCTGAACAAGCCGGCTCAGCAGGGGTCGTGCGCGTCGCCGGGCGCCACTACGTCGTCCACGTCGACCACGACATCCACCTACGGCTCGACCAACTCGACGACGAGCACGACGTCGTCCACGGCGTGCTCCACCACGACCACGACGACGAGCGCCACAGCCGGCGGGGCGACGGGCTGATGGCACTCACCACTCTTACTTCCGCCTCACCCAGCGCCACCGCCGCCGTCCCGCGTCGCCCGGTGGCCAGCCCGGCGTGGCGCCACGTCGACGTCCTGCTGATTGCCGCCGCCGCCGCTCTGACGGCCATCGGCGTGCTCATGGTCTATTCCACGACCCGGGTCCCGCTGGAGGCGGCCGGGGGCAACCCCGGGTCGTACATGACCAAGCAGGCGACGTACGCCGCGGTGGCGTTCGTGGCCTTCCTGGGCACGATCTTCTTCGACTACAAGCGGTACCTCACGTGGGCGCCGGTGCTCTACATCGTCAGCATCTTCCTCCTGTTGGCGACCTTGGCCATCGGGCGGACGACGCTCGGCGCTACGTCGTGGATCCAGGTCGGCAGCATCGAGGTCGAGCCAGCCGAGTTGGTCAAGATCACGTTCATCATCTCCTTGGCGGCCTTGCTGGCCAGTCGAAAGGGCAACGTCACCGGCAAAGTGCTGGCCCTCGTCCTAGCCCTCTCGGTCCTGCCCTTCCTGCTCATTTACAAACAGGACGCCCTCGGCAGCGCCATGGTCCTGGCCGTCGTGATGATCGGCATGCTGTTGATGGCCGGCACCAAGGGCCGCCACATGGTTGTTCTCGCCGTGGTGGCCGTGGTTGCTATCGGGGGAGTGTTCGAGAGCGGGGTCCTGAAGCAGTACCAGAAAGACCGCCTCTTCACCTTCGTCGAGGCGCCCAGCGGGGTTACGACCAACAACGACGCCAGCAACCCGTACGCCGCCTCCATCGAGTACAACCTGGACCAGTCCAAGGCGGCCATCGTGGACGGGGGGATCAACGGCAAGGGCCTGTTCAAAGGGCCGCAAACCAACCTGTCGTACGTGCCCAACCAGGACACCGACTTCATTTTCACGGCCATGGCAGAACAGTTCGGCTTCGTCGGCTCTGCCCTGCTGCTGGCGCTGTTCGCCATCGTCGTGTGGAGATCCTGGCGAGCGTCGCTGCTCTCACGCGACTTGGCCGGGACGCTCATCTGCGTCGGCGTGCTCAGCATGTTCATGTTCCAGGTGTTCGAGAACGTGGGCATGACGATGGGCATCATGCCCGTCGCCGGGATCACGCTGCCCTTTATGAGCTACGGGGGCTCTTCCATGGTCGTCGACTGGATCGCCATCGGTCTGGTCGTCAACGTGCGCATGCGCCGGTTCGCGTAGGTGCCGCTCTCGTAGCCAGGCGGGCCTGCGCCCGCCCGCTTAGCCTGTCAAGCTCGCGCCCGCCCCCTTGACGGCGCCCGCCCGGACTGGGGCGAATAATTGTCCTTATCAATAGGTTATTCGCCCCAGGTACAAAAATTCGCCCCAAAGACGACCGACGCAAGCAGCCGGCGACCGCATTGCGGCGACTGGTGGTCAGGCCACCGGCCCGCTTGCGACCGGCTCTCCGGTTTTTCCGCCCCCTTAGCTTACGCTTAGGTGCGTTTCAGCTACTCCCCAGGTTTGGCGGTGCCCGGTCGCTACACTCGGTTATTGAGATGACCTCGTTCGGGACAAGCGGCTCAGTTGCTCCAGGAGCAATGGGCCGGCTGTGGTCCCGCTTTTGCAGAAGTCTTGCGAGAGTACGAGATACGCGGGGGGCTGCTGTGGCGAGCAGCTCGTGCAGGTCGGCCAGGCCTTCCCAGGAGACGTCGGCGCAACCCGAGTTCCCACCTGAGGAGCGGCTGGGCTATGGCGTGGACCAGCAAATTTGTTCAACGATAAGGCGTAACGGCGCGCGGTCGGGATCCCGCTGCCCGATCGGGGATGCCTCTAGGCGTCCTGGTCGCGACGTGCGCACGGCGAGCTCCGGAGCGCGCCTGTTTGGAAGGGAAAGTTTCAATGTCGGAACCAGTGCTTGGCGCAGCAGGCAACGCCAGCTCCGAGCCGGCCACGTTCGGCCGGGACGGGGAAGAGAAGCCTGCGTTGGACGACCGGCCACGCGATTGGCCCCCGTCGGACCTGATAGCTCGCTGGACGTACCAGGCGCACCCAATGGCAACGGGGCGCCGGATACCTCAATAGACCATGATGGCCAGATAACCCAGGATGGGGCCGTGACCAGAGTTTCCCGTCGCCGTCGGCGTGGTTCTCGTGGCGGACGCGGCCGCCACGCGGGCGTGGCGGTGGCGACTTCGTCGGAGGAGGAGCTTGCGGACGAGGCGGCGGATGTCACGCAGGTCCTGACCGATGGGCCACCAGTGCCCCCGCCTCCGAAACCAAAGATCGGCGATACCCGGCCCGGATCTCCCCCGGTGACCAAGCGGCGGGTACGGCGGGACGCGGTGGCGGGCGGGTCAGACCTGCCGGTGGGTGGCCGCGCCTCTGCGGGTGGCCCGGCCGACGAAGCCGGAGCGGAGGTGCCTGAGGCTGGCCCCACCAGCTCCACCGCCGATGCCAGGGAACGGCGTCCTCGGCGCCGCAAAGTAGAGCCCGGGGACGGTCCCGATCTGGGGGCCGCCACGACCAACGGGCTCAGCGCTGGCGCCGCCGTCGCGGGTCGGGCGTCAGCCGGCGCAGCCAGCGCGCCCGTAACGCCTGACCCCCAGGGACCTGCGGCCGGTCGGGGGTCGAGCTCCCGGGGCGTCCAGCCTGCCGGCCGCACCTCGGGTGACCGCGGGGCTGGCAGCGCACCTCGCCGGGGAAGTTCCGACCGCCGCAGCCGTCCCCTCGGCCGGTACCTCATGGTGGTCCACGTCGGCCCGACCGCGACCCAGATCGCCGTCCTCGAGGGCCGCACCCTCATCGAACACTACGTTTCGAGGCCCGCCGACGACTCCACTCAGATCGACGGGAACATCTACCTCGGCCGGGTCCAGAACGTCCTCCCCGGCATGGAAGCCGCCTTCGTCGACATTGGCACCCCGAAAAACGCAGTGCTGTACCGCGGCGACCTCCGCTTTGACGACGACGAAGTAGAGCGGCCGGCGGCCGACGACGGGGCCAAGCCCACCCGGGGACGTCTGGGCGGGGCGGCCAGCGACGCCAGGATCGAGCAGTTGCTCCGCACCGGTCAGAGCATCATTTGCCAGGTGACGAAGAACCCGATCGGGACCAAAGGCGCCCGGCTGACCCAGGAAGTGTCCCTGCCCGGGCGGTTCGTGGTCCTTATCCCGGACAGCGAGACGTACGGCATTTCCAAGCGCCTCGGCGATGACGAGCGCCGGCGCCTGCGCAAAATCCTCGACGACATCCGCCCCGCTGGCCACGGCCTGATCGTGCGCACGGCCGCCGAGGGAGCCAGCGCCGAAGAGCTGGGTCGCGACGTAGGGCGGCTACTGCGCCAGTGGGAGCACGTCCAGCAACTGGCCAAGGCCTCACGGGCTCCTCAGCTGCTCTACCGAGAGCCCGACCTGGCTGTCCGCGTCATCCGGGAGGAGTTCAACCGGGACTACCGGGGCGTGGTGATCGACGACCGCAAGCTCCACGACGAGGTGAAGGACTACGTCACCAGCATCACCCCCGAGCTGACCGACAGGGTGGAACTGGTCGACCCGGCCGAGGAGCCGTTGCCGCTCTTCGAGCGCTTCCGGGTCCACGAGCAGGTGCACAAGGCCCTTGACCGCAAGGTCTGGCTGCCATCGGGGGGCTCGATAATCATCGAGCGCACGGAGGCGCTGACCGTCATCGACGTCAACACGGGCAAGAACGTCGGCTCGTCCAACCTCGAGGAGACCGTGTTCCGGAACAACCTGGAAGCGGCCGATGAGATCGCCCGTCAGCTGCGTCTGCGCGACATCGGCGGGATCATCGTCATCGACTTCATCGATATGGAGGTCCTGGGCAACCGGGCCGAGGTCATCCGCACCTTCAGGGAGGCCCTGGCCAGGGACAAGACCCGTTCGCAGGTCTTCGATATATCCGAGCTCGGCCTGGTAGAGATGACGCGCAAACGCATCTCGGAAGGCCTGGTCGAGTCTTATTCGGAAACCTGCCCCACGTGCGGTGGGCGGGGGATCGTCTTCGACGAGTCCCTGCTCTGACCGGAGGTGCCGCCGGCTATTCGACCTGGTAAAGCACGGTCAGCGTGCCCCGCGCGATGGTGTGGAAAGTCAGGTTGAAGCCGAGGATGGCCGGAGTGGCATCCGGTTGGACGCCGAGGTCGTCGGTGTCCAGGGCGTGGACAGCGAAAATGTAGCGGTGGAGGCGGTCGCCCTTCGGCGGGGCGGCGCCCATGTAGGCGTTGGTCCCGGCGTCGTTGCGCAGCATGAACGCCCCCGCTGGCAAACCCGCCCCACCGGCGGCGCCAGCGTCGCGAGGGAGCTCCGTCACCGTGTTGCTGAGCCCCGCCACGGCCCAGTGCCAAAAGCCGCTCGTCGTCGGGGCGTCCGGGTCGAAACAAGTGACGGCGAAGCCGGCGGTCTCGGCCGGGAACCCGGACCAGTGCAGTTCCGGGCTCCGGTTCTCGCCCCCGATCCAGTCGCTCACGTGCACCAGCGGTTTGGTGGCCCCTTCTTTGATGTCGTCACTCGCCACCTTGAAGCTGGGGACCTTGGGTAAAAGGTCGTAGGGGTTGGGGCTTTCGGGCCGTTCCAACGACAATGCCTACCTCCTCGGTACCTCTCTTAGCGCTACCTTGGCTCGAGCCTGCTTGTGGCTTGGTCGCTTGGACTAACAGTTGCCGTACCTCGGTGTGGGCTGGGCACCGACCGCTCGGCCGGCCCTGTATAGAGCTGCGTCGGCCGCCCGATGCGGTTGGCGCCAGAACTCGTCATTTCCAGCCAATGGGCCACCCACCCGGCCGTGCGCCCGACCACGAAAAGCGGCGTGAACATCTCGTCGGGGAAACCGATGGCCGTGTAGACGATGCCGGAGTAGAAATCGACGTTGGGGTACAGCCGCCTGGAAATGAAGAAATCATCGGCCAGGGCGACTTCTTCCAGGCGCAAGGCGATATCGAGCAGGGGGTCCTGCGGGGCCAGCTTTTCCACCAGGTCCAGCGCCACCTGGCGGATCACTTTCGCCCTGGCATCGGTGGTCTTGTACACCCGGTGACCAAACCCCATCAGCCGGAACGGGTCGCTACGGTCCTTGGCCTTTTCGACGAAATAAGACAGAGGCCGGCCGGAATTCCTTATTTCTTTGAGCATTTTTATGACCGCCTCAGAGGCGCCCCCGTGTAGCGGTCCCCAGAGGGCATTTATGGCGGCGGACACGCCGGCGTAAAAACCGGCGCCGGAAGAGGCGACCATACGCAGCGTGGCCGTCGAGCAGTTGAGCTCGTGGTCTGCATGGAGGACGAGCAAAGTGTCGAGCGCCCGGGCGGCGGCGTTATCCGGCAGGTAGTCGCTCCCCGGCATGGTGAAACACAGCTGCAACAAGTCCTCGACGTAATCCAATGACCGGTTGCTCTTGCCCCGGGGCATGCCGCGCAGGGTCGACAGGGCGTAACCGGCGAATATCGGCATCGCTGAAAGGAGCCTGATCCCGGCTTCCTCGACCTTCTCCGCTTCGCCCGAGCCGCCGGTGTCGTCGCCGTAGGCGCTCAACGCTTCAGTGGCGATGGCGAGCATGGCCATGGGGTGCATCGACTGCGGGAAGGAGTCGAACAGCCGCTCGAGCCCGACATGGAGCACGAGCTTCGGGTCGCGCACCCTGGAGATGAACTGGTCGGCCTGTTCCGCGGTCGGAAGCTCGCCGTAGATGAGCAAGTAAGCCACCTGCAGGAAGGAGAAATTCGTAGCCAGTTGCTCGACCGGGTACCCGCGGTAGTAGAGGCGGCCCGCCTCCCCGTCGACGAACGTGATACCCGACTGGTAGGCGGCCGTGTCCGCATAACCGGGGTCGAAAACGGAAAGGCCATATTGGGCCAGGCTGGACACGTCAACGGCGGTTCGCCCGAGTGTCGGCTGCTCGACTGGCAGTTCGATAGCTGTACCGTCGACGGTAAGGGTGGCGTCTGCCTGAGGCTTTTCCGGACCGGTCATTTCACGGCCCTCCTTTCACATATCTTTGCGCGTGTGGCGGGGCTTGGCCGGGTGGCTCGCTTTCAGAGACCTCTTATCGCAGCCAGAGCTGGGAACGCAAGCCGCGCTGGCGAGACCAGAAACCGACGTCGGTCCGGTGGTCAAACGTTTTTCATCGGACGACAGACGCAGGGACGCTCCCGGCAACACCACAACTGGCCAGCCTACCGGGGCGGTTGCTCGTCGGGCTCTGGCTCTGGGCGGCCGCGCCGGCGGCCACCACCGAGGAGGGCTAGCCCAGCCCACCACGCTTTGCCGTTATACTTACCGTCCTGTGTATGCGGTGATCAAGACGGGCGGCAAGCAAGAGCGCGTCGAAGAAGGTCAGCGGGTGTCCGTTGAGCTGCTCGGCGCCACCGACGGCGACGAGGTCTCGTTCGCGCCCGTCTTGCTGGTAGACGGTAGCGACCGTCCTGGCCACCCCGGCCGAGCTTTCTGGCGCCCGGGTCACGGCGCGGGTGGTCGGCGAGGAAAAGGGCCCGAAGGTGCGAGGCTTCGTCTACAAAAACAAGACGCGCCAGCGCCGGTCCTGGGGCCACCGTCAGCATTACGACGTCATCGAAGTGACCGGGATCACCAGGGAGGCTTGAGAGGTGTCCAAGACCAAGGGCGGCGGTAGCACCCGCAACGGGCGAGACAGCGCAGGCCAGCGGCTGGGCGTGAAGGTGTTCGACGGCGGGGCGGTCAAAGCCGGCGCCATCATCGTGCGTCAGCGGGGCACCCGGTTCCATCCGGGCAGCGGCGTCGGGCGCGGCAGTGACGACACGCTGTTCGCCCTGGTCGAAGGCCACGTCAGCTTCGGTCATCGCAACGGCCGGCGGCTGGTAGACGTCCGGCCAGTGGCAGCCTCCAGCAACTGAACCCCATCGTCCCCGGCTTCAAACGCTAGCTAGCCCGCGCTGGTGGTGTTTAATGCGCCTGGATGCCAGCTGTGTTCGTTGACGAGTGCCAAATCCATGTGAAGGCCGGTGAGGGCGGCGCGGGCGCCGTTTCCTTCCGTCGGGAGGCACACGTCGCCCGGGGCGGTCCTGATGGCGGCGACGGGGGCAGAGGCGGCGATGTCTGGTTGGTGGCGGACCACAACGTCGCTTCGCTGCTCTCGTTCAAAGACCACCCGTACCGGAGCGCGACCTCTGGTGCTCACGGCCAGGGCAAAGCTAAGCACGGCCGCAACGGGGTCGACCTGGACGTCCCGGTCGCCCTCGGGACCGTCGTCCGGGACCTTCACGGCACCGTGCTGGCTGATTTCAACGAGGCCGGCGCTCGATGGTTGGCCGCTCAGGGCGGCCGCGGTGGGAGGGGGAACGCAAGCTTCCTGTCCAACCGCCGCCGAGCACCGAGTTTCGCCGAGCAGGGCGAGCGCGGTGAGGAGGCCTGGTACGACGTCGAGCTGAAACTGATGGCTGACGTGGCCCTCGTCGGCTTCCCTAATTCGGGCAAGTCAACGCTCATTTCCCGCATCTCGGCTGCAAAACCGAAGATCGCCAGCTATCCCTTCACCACGCTGGAGCCCCACCTGGGCGTGGTGCGGTACGACGAGCATGAGTTCGTCGTGGCAGACATCCCCGGGCTCGTCGAGGGGGCCAGCGAGGGCAAGGGCCTCGGGCACCGTTTCCTGCGCCACATAGAGCGGGCCAGGGTGTTGCTCATCCTGGTGGACCTGGCGGCGGACGCGGGCCGGGCGCCGGCGGAGCAGGAAGCGGCCCTGCTGGCCGAACTGGAGCGTTACGAACCGGAGCTCGCCACACGGCCCCGCTTGGTGGTCGGCTCGAGAGCGGACATGGCGACGGGGGACATGTCAACCATCGAGAGCCCAGCCCGCGGCGACCTCTTAACGGCCAGCCCGGGCCTGCCCGCCATCTCGGCGGTGACCGGCCAGGGCATCCCCTGGTTGCTGGGCGAGCTGGCCCGCCTGGTGGACCAGGCCCGGGCCAGCCAGCCTCGGCCCCGGCGCGTCGTCGTGCACCGGCCCGTACCGTCTGGCGTGGTCGTGGAACGGGCCAAAGATGGCTCTCTAGTGGTAAGGGGGCGCCAGGCGGAGCGTGCGGTAGCCCTCTCGGACTTGACCGACGCCGGGGCGCTGGCTTACGCCCAGGAGCGGCTGCACCGTCTGGGGGTAGACCGGGCCTTGGTCCGGGCCGGCGCTCGCCAGGGCGACCGGGTCCGGATCGGTCACTTCGAGTTCGACTGGGAGCCCGACTGATGCCGCCGGGTGCCGCCCGTACCGTCGTCGTCAAGGTCGGGACGTCCTCCATCACCGACGAACGGGGGCGGATCGTCGAACAGGCCATCGCCAAGCTCTGCGCCGAGGTGGCTGAGCTGCGGTCCGGGCGCGACCAGGTCGTGGTGGTGACGAGCGGGGCGGTGGCCGCCGGCCTGCCCGTGCTCGGCCTCCATCCCAGGCCTAGCGACCCGGCGGTCTTGCAGGCGGTCTCCGCTGTCGGCCAGAGCCGCTTGATGGGCCACTACGACCGTTCGCTGGAGGCGGCCGGACTGGTCGGCGGTCAGGTCCTGCTGGCCCCGCTCGATTTCTGGGACCGGGCTCAGTACCTGCACGCCCGCGAGACGCTCCGTTTGCTGCTCGGCCTGGGCGTGGTCCCTGTGGTCAATGAGAACGACGCCGTAGCCGACGACGAGATCCGCTTTGGCGACAACGACCGGCTGGCGGCCCTGGTGGCCAACCTGCTGCAGGCCGACTTGCTGGTGCTGTTGACCGACGCGGCCGGCCTTTTCACTTCCGACCCTCACCTGAGCGAAGAGGCGTCCCTGATCGAGGAGGTGCTCGAGGTCGACGAGGTGCTCTCCCTGGCTGGCGGCCCTGGTAGCCCCCGGGGCAGTGGGGGCATGGCCTCGAAGCTGGCGGCGGCCAAGATCGCGGCGTGGTCGGGGGTCAGGGTGGTTATTGCCGCCGCTGACCGGCCCCACGTGCTCAGAGACGCGGCGGCCGGGTCACCCGGTGTCGGGACCGTTGTGCGGCCCCGCAGCAGCCGGCTCCCGGCTCGGAAGCTCTGGATCGCCTTCGCTCTGGCCCCCGCGGGGAGGGTGGTGGTGGACGCCGGGGCCAAGAAGGCTTTGGTTGAACGGGGGGTCTCTCTGCTGCCGGCGGGCGTGCGGGAGGTGCGGGGGGATTTTGCGCCCGAGGACGCTGTCGAAGTGGCCGGGCTCGATGGCTCCATCTTCGCTAAGGGCCTCGTCCGTCACAGCGCCAAGGCCCTCAGGGAGTGGGCCGGTCTGCGCACTTCAGAGCTCCCGCCAGACGTCCCTCAAGAGGTCGTGCACCGCGACGACCTGGTCATCCTGCCGTGAGCGTGAGCGGCTAGCACATCCCCCATGAAGCGAGTACGGGGCTCGGCACGGCTTGACCGCACGCCGTGGTGGTGAACTCTGCGAGGTATGCCCACGCCTTACCCGGGACTTTGACGAAGACGGCTGTGCTGTTGAACTGGGCCAGCAACGCGGCCCCGGCAGCCGTCCCGCTCCGGGCCTGGGCTTGGCTCGATGGGACGAACCGGGCTATGGCCCAGTACGTACCTATAGCTGGTTGCTCGGCGTAGAAGACAGACCCGGACAGGGTCGACCCGACGTCGGCAGCGCTTATGGCGATGCCGCCAGGGTCGGCTCGGCCCAGAGAGTTTCCATCACCTGCCCCAAGCCGTCGGGTGCGGCCACGTTGACAGCGGGGCTGCTTTTGGCGGCCGGGTTGACCTGCGGTCGAACTGTAGTGGTGGTCGTTGACGTCGCGGTGGTGGATGTGGTGCTGAGCGCCGCCGAACCGGCCGCGCGGGTGGAGACGCCGGTCCCCGTTCCGCTCGAGGCGCCGGTCGGGGCAGTCGTTGCGGTCGTCGCCGCCGCGCCCTGGCCCGTCGTGGCCACGGCTGCGGGGCTGGTCTTGGGGGGGCCACCGCCCCCTCCGCCGGTGCTCGCCATCAGGGGAACGGCGACGGCCGCGACGACGAGCACCGCGCCGGTGGCCGCCCCGCCGATGATCAGCGAGCGGCGGGGCCGGCGCCGGCCGGGGTCCACGACCTCATGGCTTATGTGGCGAGGCTGGTAACGGGCCACACCCGTATTTTCCCCCACCGGGCGGCGCCTAACGCGGATCCCGGCATAGCCCCGGTCTGGGCCGGGTCATGAGGCTCCGAGGAAGGGGTCGCCGGGACGGGGGCTGAGGCGGGCCGCCCCCCTCCCGATTACCCATTAATTGCCTGATCCCGTGGGGCCTGGGCCTAGAACGCAGGCAGGTCTAGGACGCAGGCAGTTCTACGCACGTGGCCTGGCAGGTGGCGAGACGCCCATCGCGGACGTAACCGATGACGACGGTCTGGCCGATGTAGTGCTCACCGAGCAAAGCCTGCAGCTCTCGTACGTCCCCGATCGGCTTCGAGTCGAGGGCCACGATGACGTCGCGAGGGCGCAGGCCGGCCTGGCCAGCAGGGCTCGAAGCGACGACCGAGACAACTTCGACTCCCCGGGCGTAGCCTGTGGCCCTGGCAACGTTCGCCGGCAGCGGGCGAGGCCCGCCGCCGATGCCCAGGTAGGCCCGGCGGACCCGTCGGCCAGCAGCCAGCGTGCCGATGATGGCCCGGGTCGATTGGTTGACCGGGACCGCCATGCCTAGGCCTTGGCCCACCCAGGGCCCGACCAGTGCCGTGTTGATCCCGATGACTTCGCCGGCACTATTGGCCAAGGCCCCACCAGAGTTACCAGGGTGAAGGGCGGCGTCCGTCTGGATGACGTCGCCCAGCAACCTGGTCCCCGGGCCCGTCGAAGCCATCAGGCTCCGCCCCAGAGCGCTGACCACGCCGGCGCTGACGGAGCCTTCGAAACCGAGGGGGTTCCCGATGGCCACCACCAGCTGCCCGACCCGGAGGCGGCTGGCGTCGCCGAGCGTGGCGGGCTGGTAACCATCGCCCGCCGCCCTCACGACGGCCAAGTCGCTCAGCCGGTCGGCCCCGACTACCTCGAAGGGGGCCTCGTCGCCGGTGGTGAAGGCGGCCGTCCCGCGGTTCGAGCCTTGGACCACGTGCGCCGAGGTGACGAGGAGCCCGTCGGCCGAAATGAGCACGGCCGAACCGGCGCCCACCGGGCGGTGCGCCTGGTCCTCCACCTTCAACGCGGCCACCGAGGGCAAGAGCTTTTCCGCCACCCAGGACACAGTCCGGGAGTAGCTGTCGAGGAGGGCCGCGTCGCCGTCGGCGGCCTCGATGTCCGCTGGGCCACCAATGACTGGGCCGCCGTTGATTGGGCCGGCGCGATCGAGCCGGCCCACAGCGGTCAGACCCTGCGCCCATCGAGGCTCGTCAGGTTCGTCCGCGCCTGGCGGCACGTCGGCGGGCGCCCGCAAGGTGCCAGTGGCCATCACGCGCTCCCTTGTTCGGACGCGCCACCCTGCTCGAACTGCACGGCTACGGCCAGCTCGTCGGTCCCTCTCACGACTGAAAGGTCGACCGAGCCGGCATCAGCTGCACTGAGGAGGGCGGCGGCCAGTTCCTCGACAGTCGTGACCGGCGTGCTACCCACAGATACGATCAGGTCTCCCCGGCGGATGCCCGCTCGGGCTGCAGGCCCCGACTCTTCGACGGCGTGGACAAGCAGACCGTCCCGCGCCGGCAGGCCCACGGCGTGGCGCAGCCGGCGAGCCACCTTCGGCGGCGCGAGGGCAACGCCGAGACGGACGCGGCGCGGGGATTCCCCTCGGGCCAGGGCGTCAACCCGGGCCTTCAATTCGGTTCCCGCCGGCAAGGCGAGGTAGAACCCCTCGCCCGGGCGGTGCGTATTGATCCCCACCAACCGGCCGTCGCTATCCACCACCGGGCCGCCCGACGAACCGTGCGCAAGGGGCGCGCTGTGCTCTAGTGCCCCGGTGACCGTCCTGCCTTCGGGGCCCCTGAACGAAAGGCCGAGCCCGGTGATGAAACCGACGCCAGTCCGCAGGCTGCGCCCACCCGGACGGCCCAGCCCGATAACCACCTCGCCCAGCTCGACGTCGCCCTCGGACCACGTCACCGGGGGGCGCCGGCGGTATCGACCGATAGAACAGCCAGGTCACCTTCGAGGTCGGCGCCGGCCACGGTGGCGGTGACCACCCTGCCGTCGGCAAAACTGACCGCGACGTCACCTCGGACGTTGTGAGCATTGGTCACGACCAGACCATCTCCAACAACAACCCCGCTGCCAGCTGGGCCCACGCCCACTACTGAAGCCTGCGCCGCGCCGATCACGTCGGTGACGGCCTTCGAGAAATCTCCCAACGACGAACTCACGTTCTCTCCCTCTGGTTCATGTAACTTGTCACTTGCAAGTATGAAGTTACTCCATCAGAAGACAGAAGCGGCGAAGACTCGTCGATCCCTTTAGAGTCCGTAGGCGAGAGGTGTGGTGAGCAGATGACGGACGTGGCGGGCAACTCGGCACTGGACGTGGCCATGGCCATAGTGGGCGACCGCTGGACCTTGCTGGTAGTGGACGCCCTCCTCGAAGGCCCAAGGAGGTTCAAGGACCTCGAGGCGGCGGTGCCCGGGCTGGCCCCCAATGTCCTGTCGGCCAGGCTCAGGCGCCTGGAGCGCGAAGGCATCATCGTGGCCGACCGGTACTCGGACCGGCCGACCCGCTACGAGTACAGGGTCAGCGAGCAGGGGAGGGAACTGGCTGGTGCCCTCCGGTTGCTGGCCCGTTGGGGCGCCCAATCGACGGGGGGCGAGGTAGAGGGGCCACGCCACCGTTCGTGCGGGACGCCCCTGGAGGCGCGCTGGTACTGCCCGACGTGCGAAAGGGTCACGGATCGGGCCGACGACGATATCGCCTGGCTCTAGCGGGGCCTATCGGGCTATCAACGAGGCCGGCGCCCCCTTTGACCAGGGTCTCGAGGAGATTGACCGGGGTCTCGAGGAGCTTGACCGGGGTCTCGAGGAGCTTGACCGGGGTCTCGAGGAGCGACGTTCAAGCGATCGCCTCGGCCAGCCGTCTGACCTGGTCCAGCCGGCCCGAGCCGGGCCCGAAGATGATCTCGTCGCAACCGCTCTCCCGGAAGCCCTCAACATAGTTCTTCACCATTTCCGGGCTCCTGGCGATGCCGGCCGCAATCTGGTCGGCGAACGGTCCCAGCCAGGCGTAATAGCGCTTGATCGTGGCGATCGATTCCTCAATGGCTTCCTCGCCGAGGGCGTAATAGACCAGCGCCAATTTCCGTGGCCGGGCCGGCCGGCCGGCATCTTTCCAGGCCTGGTCGAACGCCGCTGCTCCCCTTATGAACATGTCCGGGTTGCCGCCGCCCATGATCCAGCCGTCGACCACGCCCGCCATGCGACGGAAGGTCACGGGGCCGGTGGAGCCCAGGATCAGCGGAGGACCACCGACGCTGACCGGCGCCGGGCCGATCGGCCCATCCGTGCCGCGTTCTTCACCCCTCCAGATCCGCCGCAGCTCTTCGACCTGTTCGGCCAGTCGCTCGCTGCGCGCATTGGTCGGGAGCCCGCTGGCAGTGAAGTCGTCGTCGCGGCCGCCCGTCCCTATCCCGAGCACCAGTCGCCCTCCCGAGAGGCGGTCAAGCGAAGCCGTTTGTTTGGCGAGCAAGGCCACGTTGGCGTGCAGTGGGGCCAGAAGTACCGAAGTCGTCAAGCGGATGCGCTCTGTGACCGCGGCTGCAGCCGAGAGGGCGATGAGGTCGTCGTAGTTCGGGTATACCAGACGGCCCACGGTGCCGAGGCTGGCAAAGCCAGCCTCCTCGGACTGTTTGGCCCAGCTGACGAGGGTCTTCCCGTCGACGTCGACGACCTGCGTCGGCAGGCCGATGCCGATATCCATTCCCGGCGCCTCCTCTTTGCCCTGGTTCCCCGTTGCCTACTGGGCTATCTGAGCACGAGCGCTAGGCATGCTAGCGGCGCCCGGCCAGCGTAGGAACCTAGCCGGTGCCTGTAGGCCCTACACCCCGACCGCACCGGGCGAATTCATCGCAGCGGTCGCCCCTTAGTTGGGCGCGCACCGCATATGGTATGAACTGGTGCCAAGACCCCCCGTAAGGGCGCTCACTCTTGGAGTTGCCGAGACCCACCCCCTGGACGCGCGCGCCGTAAACCGGGCGGCGGAGAAATTGCGCCGCGCCGACGACGCCTTTGGGCGAGCGGGCTACGAAGTTCAGACCTTGCGGCTGTCGACCCGTCCCGTCCTTTCTGACCTGGCCGGCTGGGCGCTGGACGCGGCCGCCCTTTATGCGGGCGACCTCCAGGAGGCGCTCGAGACGGCGGGAGTGGAGTTCTGCTCGCTCGGGCCGGCCCGGCGAGGCACCGCCGCTGACAGGATCATGGGCTTGGCGGACCTGATCGTGGGCCGAGAAGCGCTCAATTGTTCGGTGATGGTGGCCACGGTAGGGGCCGGGGTCGACATGACAGCGGCTCGGGCCGCGGCCGACGTTATGCTCCGGCTGGCCTCAGAAACGAAAGAAGGGTTCGGCAACTTTAATTTCGCGGCTCTGGCTTGTGTGGGGCCGGGATCGCCGTTTTTCCCGGCCGCCTACCATGCCGGCCCCGCCAACTTGACGGTGGCCCTGCAGGGGGCCGGAGTGGTGGCAGAAGCACTGCAAGGCGGCGCGGAGTTGGCTGATGTCACCCGGCGGACCCGGGAGACCCTGGTCGTGTACGCGAGCCCGGTGGTAAAACTGGCCGAGGAACTAGCCTCCGAACTGGGGGTGTATTTCGGGGGGATCGATCTTTCCCCGGCGCCCGACGGCGACGACAGCATCGCGGCGGCTATGGAGCTCGCGGGGCTGGGGCCGTTGGGCGCACCTGGCACGCTCGGCCTGGCCGCAGCGATCACGCCTGCCCTCCAGAGCACGGGCCTACCCACGTGTGGCTATTGCGGATTGATGCTTCCGGTCATGGAAGACGTCGTGCTGGCCCAGCGCTGGGCGGAGGGTCGCGTCGGGCTCGACCAGTTGCTCGCCTACTCGGCCGTGTGCGGTACCGGTTTGGACACTATCCCTCTCCCGGGCGACTGCTCAGCAACCCAACTGGCGAACGTGATTTGCGATGTGGCCAGCCTGGCTGTGCGGTTGCGCAAACCGCTCTCAGCCCGGCTGCTCCCCGTCCCCGGGAAACACGCCGGCGAAGTTACCGACTTTTCCTCTCCTTACCTGGTCAATACCGTAATAAAACCGCTCCGTTAGGCCCGCCGTTCGCTCGCCGTCGTCCCGATAGGCCGGCCAGCCGTGACGACGTCTGAGCGGGTGTGAGCTGGCCTGGGAAATCGGTTGGCGCGTCGGGTGGTCACGGTTAAGATGGGGCCTGTGTTATCGGTCGTCTTCATCGGTTGACCTCGGTGGCGCCAGCGGGCGCCGCCCGCGGCCCGGCCAAAAGCGATTAATCCTTATCCGCTTCAGCGCGAGGAGACGACGTAACAATGCACCCACTTGATGCAAGGCTCGTCGGACCCGGGACAGGGGCGGCGGCGCCCGCAGCTCAGCCTCTCCCCCTCGAAGTAACTGACATTACGAAAGTATTCCGGGCCAAGCGCCGGCGCCCTTTTTCGTGCCGCAAAACTGGCCACCAAAGCAAGCGGGCAGCGCTCGATTCCGTCAGCTTCAAAGTCCCCGACGGCGAGATTTACGGGATTCTGGGGGCCAACGGGTCGGGGAAATCGACATTGATCCGGATCTTGTGCACCCTGCTCCTGCCCGACCGCGGGCAAGTGCGCGTTTTCGGGCACGACGTAGTAAAAGAGCCGGCGGCGGTCCGGCCGTTGCTCAACCGAGTTTCGGCTGACCCGTCGTTTTTCAAGCCGCTATCGGCCCTCGAAAACCTGCTCTTCTTCGGCCGCGCCTACGGCCTCGAGGGTGCCGAAGTGCGGCGCAAAAGCAAAGAGATCCTGCTCCGCCTGGGTCTCGACGAGGAGCACGCGCGTGAGCCGATGTTGCACCTCTCGAGGGGTCAACAGCAAAAGGTGGCCGTAGCCCGGGCGTTCCTGTCGGCGCCCCGGCTCATGCTGCTGGACGAGCCAACCACTGGGCTCGACCCGCGTAGTAAGCGAGAAGTCCAGGCCTTTATTACCGAGGTGCGGCGGGAATCGCAGACCACGATCCTTCTGACCACGCACGATATGGACGAAGCCGAGCAACTGTGCGACCGTATCGGGTTCATCTCGGGAGGCAAGCTCGTCGCCGAAGGGACCACCCTCGAGCTCCGCAAGCAGGTGGCGGCCGGGCGTTCGCTGGAGGAAGTCGACATGGAGACCGTGTTCCTCGAGCTGACCGGGCGCAGCATTGAAGAGGACGAGGGCGAAGACGAGGGCGGCACCGGGCCGGAGGAGGAGGCTGAGTAATGACGACCGTAGAGCTGGTACGGGCGCGGCCGCCGAGCCGGGTCGGCCTCGGATGGGCTTTTTTCGAGCGGCAGACAAACCTTTGGAAGCGGTATTGGGCGTGGGAACTGGTCTGGCTGGTGTACGGCGTCGTCAATACGCTCGCCATCACCTTCATCGCCAACGAAGCTGGCCGCACGGGGACCGTCCCCAAAGGGGAGATACCTCGGCTAACCATGTTCCTGCTGATCGGCACGCTCGTGTGGGCTTACCTGTCGGCCATCCTCGACGACATGAGCCTCACGATCATGTGGGAACGATGGGAGGGGACCATCGAGCACACTTTGATGGCACCGGTCCCCCGGGTGGTGCACCTCATCGGCATGTCTGCCTTCGGCGTCATACACGCGCTCCTGCGCACACTACTGATCATGGTCTGTGCGTTGCCGTTCTTCGACGTGCAATTGGCCGGGGCGAACTGGCTGACGGCGGCCGTCGTCATTGCCGTCGGCAGCGTCTCTCTGGTGGGCCTCGGGATCCTGGCTGGCATCCTGCCCCTCCTCTACCCGGAGCGGGGCGAACAAATGTCGTTCATGGTCCAGGCGCTCGTGCTGCTCGTGTCCGGTGTCTATTACAGCGTCGACGTGTTGCCGGGCTGGTTGCAGGCCATTTCCGCCTTCTCGCCGGCAACGTACTTGTTGAGAGGTATCCGTGATGGCTTGCTCAACGGCACGGACCTCAGCAACGAGGCCGGGCTCATAGGTATCCTCGCCGTTTTCGGCGTCGTGCTGGTGCCCGTGTCCCTGTTGGTGTTCGGTGTGGCCGAGCGCTGGGCGAAGAAGACGGGCCGGTTGAAGCGTCAGGGCTAACGCTGGCGCCCAGACGGCTCTGTGCGGCCACGACGCGGCCCAATTAGCAACGGCCCGAGGTCCGCGTCGCCGTCGCGGAGTTTGGGCCGGGGGCCGGAGCGGGTATTTCCGGGGTATGGCTACGACAAAGCAAAAGGAAGCCGCCCGCCGGAACCTCGAAAAGGCCAGGTCGGTCCAAAGCGCGCGGGCGCACGGAGCCAAGATCCCCCAGCAGTCGCCGGGCCTGAGCACCGCCGACCAGGACCGCCTGGAGGATTCCGAATTTGCGTTTCCCAAGCAGCGCAAGGAGCCCCTCGTGGACGCCGGCCACGTGCGCAACGCCGTGGCTCGCTTCGACCAGGTAGAAGGGGTGAGCGACGCCGACCGAGACGAGGCTTGGCGGCGCATAAAGTCCGCTGCCAGTAAATACGATGTCGAGATTTCGGCGGGCAACTGGAGGGATTTGGCCCACGCCGGCAAGACGGGCTGAGGGCCGTTGGCCTATCGAGAGTTGATCGGGACCTTGCCGGCCGCCCGAGCTTGCTGCCACATTGCCGTTTGCGAACGGATATACGACGTATAGTCCGCACTCGTCTGCAACGGTGGTGGCGAATGCGGTGCCCCCGGCACGGGGAGGCGGGAAACGAGGTCGGCGTGCACCTGGAGCAGGTGCGACGGCAGGTTGGCTGACGGGTTGTTCCCGCTGGCCACCGGGACCACTACGCCACTGAGAGGGTCGTCGGTACGAGGGCTCGCCAGCGTCAAGACTGCGCTTATGTCAGGTGCGGCCGCGTCTCGGGCGCTGAGGGCGGGGAGCCCCCACCTGAGTTCGACCGTTTTCAATACGGAGGTGTGGTCAAAAGGCGTGCTCCCGTCGGGCACGCGAAACACGGTCCCGGGCTGGATGAGCGGAGAGACGAGGACTGTGGGGACCCGAGCTCCGAAGCGTTTGAAATCAAAGCCGAACTCGCCGGCCGAATTGTCGGGCGTGGTGGCGCCTCCGGGCGGCGGTACGTGGTCATAGCACCCGCCGTGCTCGTCGTACGTCACGACCAGGAGCGTCCTGGCCCACGCCGGGCCGCCTCGCAGCGCGTAGTAAACGTCGTGGATGAGTTGTTCGCCCAGCGCGACGTCATAATTCGGGTGCTGGCTATTGCCGGTCGATTCCCAGCTTGGCTCCAGAAAAGTAAATGCCGCCAGTGAGCCCTGCGCCGCGGCCGTGGCGAAATCAGAAAAAAGGCCGAAATGCGAGTCATCCCCGTTGGTGATGTCAGTGAAGGTCTGCCGGGTCAATGGAGGACTGTCGTACCCATAGACCGTCCAGCTCGTCCCGTGCGACCCGAGCAACCCGAAAATGCTTGGCGAGGTGAAGGTCTTCGTGTCGTCGCTCATGTGCCCCTGGCTCGTGGCCGCGGATGCGAACGCCCGGTTGGGCAGCGTCTCCGTCGGGACCGAACAAAACCATTGGTCGCAGACGGCGAACCCTTTGGCCAGAGTGGAGAGGACGGGCAGGGTCGCGGGTGTGAACATCGTCATGATCTCGGTGTCCACTGTCCCTGGTAGTACCGACCAGCTGGGGTCCTTGGTTTCCCATGCCAGGGTGGCGGCATAGTTGGTAACGAAACCTGAATTGGTGGGTTGGCCAGCAGGTTGTTCGGTCCCGAAGAGCTGCAGGTTGGTCGCCGTGTACCCTTCTCCGGGGTCCGCGCCGGGCAGGTAGTAGAGGTTCGGGGTCGAGCTGGCGGCCTGGCTTACCAGGACCGCGTTACCCATCTGGTCGCGGTTACTTTCTTCCCCGGTCAGCCCGTCGAACGGGGCGCCGGTGGGGGAAACATTGCCCTCCGACGCGTAGAGGAACCCGAGCATATGGTCGAAGGAACGGTTTTCCAACATGAGGACCACAATGTGGTCCACGGCCTGAAGCGCGGTGGGCGGGTCCGGGCCAGTCACTGCTGGTTCACCTCCAGGCTCGCTTCACTGGACCTCAGACGGGTGAAGGGTGAAAGATAGGGGCATGTCCGATGAACCCTCTCGAAAACCGCTGCTCGGCAGCGTCCGTCCCGAAGCCCCGCCCCGGGAACGCATAGGGGACACCGACCCTGGCACTCCGGTAACTGTAACCGTCTATTTGCGCGGGACCGAGGCCGAGCCGGGCCACTTGTCGCGGGAAGAGTTCGCCGCCGCCCACGGGGCCAGCGATGCCGACATCGAGGCTGTCACCAGCTTTGCCACCCAGCACGGGTTGACCGTGGGGGAGGTGGACCGCGGCCGCCGGAGCATGGAACTCTCGGGCACCGCTAGTGCCATGACCGCCGCTTTCGGGGCCACGTTGGGTGATTACCGGTCGATGACGGGCGTCAGGTTCCACTCGCCTGAGGGCGGGCTCAGCGTTCCGGCTGCGCTCGACGGCGTCGTGACCGGCGTTTTCGGCTTGGACGAGCGGCCTCAGGCCCAGCCTCATTTTCGACCCCGTAGCGAGCCCACAGTGCAGTACACCCCGCCGGAGGTGGCCGCTGCCTACGATTTTCCTAGCGGCGTTACGGGTAGCGGCCAGTGCGCGGCGATTATCGAGCTTGGGGGCGGCTTTCGGGAGGCGGACCTGACGGCCTATTTCGATAACCTGAACCTCCCCACGCCCACGGTCGAAGCCGTGAGCGTGCTCAACGCACAAAACCAGCCTGGAGACCCAAATGGGTCAGACGGCGAGGTGATGCTCGACATTGAGATCCTCGGCGCAGTGGCGCCGGGGGCGACCATCGCGGTCTACTTCACCCCTAATACGGACCAGGGTTTTATCGATGCAGTCACGACGGCCATCCACGACACGACGCGGCGGCCATCGGTGGTCTCCATCAGTTGGGGGAGCGCCGAGAGCACCTGGTCGGCCGGGGCGATGCAGCAAATGGAACAGGCGTTCCAGGCTGCGGCGGCCATGGGGGTCACGGTCACTACGGCGGCCGGCGACAACGGTTCCGGCGACGGCGTAGCGGACGGGCTGGCCCACGTGGACTTCCCGGCGTCGGCCCCGCATGCGCTGGGCTGCGGCGGCACTCGTTTGTTGTTGAATAATGGCCAGATCTCGTCGGAGACGGTATGGAACGACGCTCCCGGGAGCGACGCCGGCGGGGGAGGCATAAGCGTCGTTTTCCCTGTCCCCACTTACCAACAGAACGCCGATATCCCGCCTTCGGCGAACCCCAACCACCCTGTGGGCCGAGGCGTGCCGGACGTTTGCGGCAACGCCGACCCCGACACGGGCTACGTGGTCCGGGTGGACGGTGAGACCATGACGGTGGGTGGCACGAGCGCAGTGGCCCCGCTGTGGGCCGGCCTCGTCACCCTTCTCAACCAGTCATTGCCGGAGCCTGTGGGTTTCCTGCAGCCGTTCCTCTACTCGGCGGCCGGTATCGCCGGCTTGCACGACATCACCGGGGGGACGAACGGGGCCTACTCAGCCGGACCTGGTTGGGACGCCTGCACGGGCCTGGGGTCGCCGAACGGGGCGCAGTTATTGGCAGGTTTGCAACAAGCCGAGCCCCCTGCGGCCAGCCCTGCAGTTGCCCCGGCGCCGGGCTCGCCCAACCCGCCACCGGCACCGACGGCACCGCCACCCACCTCGCCGCCCGCTCCGTCCTCCTAACTTCAATATGACAACTGTTACCTTCAGGACCGGTCTTGCCGTCTCCCGGCAGGGGCTGGGCTGCATGGGGATGTCGGAGTTCTATGGCGAGGGCGATGATGCCGAGTCGGTCGCCACCATCCACAAGGCCCTTGAGCTCGGAGTGACGTTTTTCGATACCGCTGACATGTACGGGCCGTTCGTGAACGAAGAACTCGTCGGCAGGGCGTTGGCCGGCCACTGGGGCGAGGTGGTGATCGCCACCAAGTTCGGCATTGTCCGTGACCCGTCCGACCCCACTAGACGGGGGGTCAGCGGGCGCCCCGAGTACATAAGGCAATCCTGTGAAGGTTCGCTACGCCGGCTCGGCACCGACGTTATCGACCTGTACTACCAACACCGGACCGACCCTGGTACGCCGATCGAGGAGACCGTAGGGGCTATGGCGGAGCTGGTATCCGAGGGAAAAGTGCGCTACCTCGGACTGTCGGAAGCGAACCCGTCCACTATGCGACGGGCCGTGGCCGTTCACCCCATCACGGCGTTGCAAAGCGAATGGTCGTTGTGGAGCCGGGATATCGAGGCAGAGGTGGTGCCGACGGCCCGTGAGCTCGGCATCGGGCTGGTCGCCTACAGTCCGCTGGGGCGTGGCTTCCTAACGGGGCAGATAAAAAGCTCGGACGACTTTGCCACTGGCGACTTTCGCCGCCATAACCCGCGCTTTCAGGGCGACAACTTCGCCCAGAACCTGCGCCTCGTCGAGCGGGTCCGAAAGTTGGCGACGGAGAAGGGTGTTCTCCCGGGCCAGCTCGCCCTGGCCTGGGTCTTCAGCCGCGGCGACGACGTTGTCCCCATTCCTGGCACCAAGCGCCGCCGCTATCTCGAGGAGAACGTAGGCGCCGAGCAGGTGACCCTCACGGCGCAAGACCTGGCCCGGATCGAGGAAGCGGCTCCGGTAGGCGCCGCCGCCGGCGACCGTTACGGCGACATGACGCTCATCGGAAGAGAGTCGGCTTCGGTCGCCGACTGAGGCTTGGGCGGGCTTAGGAAATCTCGGCCAGCGCCTCCGCCAAAGGCTCGAGCACCTCGGGCCGGTGAGGCACCGGTAAGACCACGATGGCCAGGCCGACGCCGGCTTCGCCCAGTTCGGCGGCGGTGGCCGCGGTCGCTTTGGGGTCATCCTCGTGCCGCACGTGGCTCGAAAGCAGGATCTCAGCGGGGTCCCGCCCGACATCGGCGCAGTGGCGGTAGAGGACGTCGCGCTTGGCTTTGAACTCGTCTGCGGTCCCGCCGACGAAGTTCCAGTGCTGAGCGAACCGGGCGGCTGTACGCAGGGTGCGCCGTTCGCCGCTCCCGCCGATACAGATGGGAGGGTGGGGTTGCTGGACCGGTTTCGGGTTGCAGCGGGCCTCAGTGAGCTGGAAGTACTTGCCGTCAAAGTTCGTCGTTTCCTGCGAGAGCAGCCCGGTGAGTACCTGGCACGCCTCTTCGAAACGGTCACTCCGTTCCCGGGGCGACCCCAGCTCGATCCCGTAGGCGCCGGACTCCTCCTCGTTCCAGCCGGCCCCGATCCCGAGCTCGAGCCGGCCGCCCGAGACGATGTCCAGGGTGGCCGCCATGTTCGCCAGCACGGCCGGGTGGCGGTAGTGGATGCCGGTCACGAGGGTCCCGAAGCGCAGCCGCCGGGTCGCCTGGGCCAGGGCGGTAAGCGTCACCCACCCTTCGAGGCACGGCCCGGTCGAGTCGCCCCGGATCGGGTAGAAGTGGTCGAAGTTCCAGGCCGACTCGAAGAGCTCTATCTCGTCGCCGGCCCGCCAGACGGCGAGCATGTCTTCCCAGGTAGTGTGCTGGGGAGCGGTCTTGAAGGCAAAGCGCATGCGGCCACGCTACCGCCGCCCCCTCAGCTCTGAGAGCTGAAGGCGGCGTCGAAGGAGGCTTCAGGCGGGCTGATCTTGGACAACCGGCGGATGAGCTCGAGCGCCTCGGGCGCGCCGATCAGGCGGTCCATCCCGGCGTCCTCCCACTCGATCGAGATCGGGCCGTCGTAGCCGATGGCGTTGAGCATGCGTATGACGGCCTCCCAGGGCACGTCGCCGTGGCCGGTCGAGACGAAGTCCCAACCCCGTCTCGGGTCGCCCCAGGGCAGGTGCGAGCCGAGGCGGCCATTGCGCCCGTTTAGCTGGCGCTTGGACTCTTTGCAGTCGACGTGGTAGATGCGGTCACGGAAATCCCATAGAAAACCGACTGGGTCCAGGTCTTGCCACATGAAATGGCTGGGGTCGAAATTGAGCCCGAACGCTGGTCGATGCCCGATGGCGTCCAACGCAGCCACGGTTGTCCAATAGTCATAGGCGATCTCGCTCGGGTGGACCTCATGGGCGAAGCGCACGCCCTCTTCGTCGAAAACGTCGAGGATCGGGTTGAAGCGCTCAGCGAAATCGGCGTAACCCTTTTCCACCATCTGAGCCGGCACCGGAGGGAACATAGCCACCAGGTGCCAGATGGACGACCCCGTAAAACCGATAACGGTGTTCACCCCGAGGCGTTTGGCCGCTCGGGCCGTGTTCTTCATCTCCTCTGCCGCCCGCTGGCGGACTCCTTCGGGGTTGCCGTCACCCCAGATCCGGGCCGGCAGGATGTTCTTGTGCCGCTCGTCGATCGGGTTGTCACATACGGCTTGGCCGACCAGGTGGTTCGAGATGGCAAACACCTTGAGGTTGTGACGGTCGAGTATCTCCAGGCGGCCCGGGATATACGAGTCGTCATTAATGGCTTTGTCGACATCGAAGTGGTCGCCCCAGCACGCGAGCTCGAGCCCGTCGTAACCCCAGCTCTCGGCTAGCTTGCACATCTCCACGAAGGGCAAGTCCGCCCATTGACCGGTGAAAAGAGTAATCGGTCGCTGCAATTTCGTCTCCTTTTCAGTTATGAAGCGTGTCCACGGGTCATTTATCAGCACGGCCAAGCCGTCAGGCGCTGACGGCCGTCCAGCGGGCGTCGTTGGCGGCGCTTTCTTCCACGGCGGCGAGCACCCGTTGCACTTGCACCCCGTCTGCGAAACTTGGTCGAGGGTCGGTGCCCTCGACGATGGCCTGGACGAAGTCGGCAATTTCATTGGTGAACGTGTGGTCGTACCCAAGCCCGTGACCCGGTGGCCACCATGCCGGGATGTAGGGGTGCACCGGCTCGGTGGCCAGGATGCGGTGGAAACCGCCGGTCCTGCTGTCCTCTTCACCGTCCAGGAACCACAGTTCGTTCATGGTCTCGAAGTCGAACGATACCGACCCCCGGGAGCCGTTCAGCTCGATGCGTAGCGCGTTCTTACGGCCGGTCGCCATCCGGGTCGCCTCGAACGTGGCCAACGCAGGGCCCAGCTCCCCGTGCATCACTACCGCGTCGTCGACCGTTACCTCGCCCATGGCCGTGCCCCCCTGGCCCCCTAAAGCAACGTTCGGGCCGGCCGGGAGGGGGCGCTCCTTTATGAAGGTCCGGGTGCGAGCGCTGAGCGCACTGACCTTCTCGCCCGTCAGGTACTGGGCCAGGTCGATGACGTGCGCGCCGATGTCGCCCAGGGCACCCGAACCGGCCCGTTCTCGCCGCATCCGCCACGCCAGCGGCACCGCCGGGTCGACCAGCCAATCTTGCAGGTAGGCGCCTCGGACGTGGCGGAGCTCGCCTAGCCGGCCTTCGGCCACGAGTTGGCGAGCCAGGACCAGCGCCGGGACCCGCCTGTAGTTGAAGCCGACCATCGAACGCGTTCCCGCCGCACGCGCCAATTCGGCGGCCTGGGCCATGGCTTCGGCTTCGGCCACCGAGTTCGCCAGCGGCTTTTCGCACAGGACGTGCTTGCCCGCCTCGAGCGCCGCTATTGCGACTGGCATGTGCGAGTCGCCCGGGGTGCAGACATCGACGACGTCGATGTCGTCCCGGACGACGACACTCCGCCAATCGGTGGCCGTTTCGGCAAAGCCAAAACGTGACGCAGCCGCCTCGAGCTGTGCTTGGTCGCGCCCGCAAATGACCGACAGCACCGGGACGACGCTTAGGTCGAAAGCTCTCCGTACGGCATGCCAAGCGTGCGTATGGACGGCTCCCATAAAGCCGTAACCGATCATTGCCACCCGCAGCCGATCGTCGTTGCCCGGCATCTCAACCCCTCTCGTCTCGAGCCAAAGTGCGTGCAGGCCCGCTCAACTGCCCACGCTCAAATCGGGCAACCTTTGTTGGCGGCGCAATTTGCGATCGTACGCAGCCGGCAGTGCCGGGCTCCAGTCCCAGCTTTGTGCCGGGCCAGGCGAGGCTATGTTGGGCTCGCCATCCACCTGCTTCACCTACTGAAGGGAAGGGTCGTGCACATCGTCAGGTACCGTCGGCCAGGCTCAAACCGGGACCTCGTCGGGTCGTTCGACGGCGACCGCGTGAGGGATGTCCCCGTCTCATCGCTGGCCGAGCTGTGGTCGTTCCGGCTCAGTACTCTCCGAACGCTGGTCGACGAGGTCGGCGGTGATGGGTACCCGATCGAGGAAGTCGAGGTGCTGGCACCGATCGATGGGCGTACCGAGGTTTGGGCGTGCGGCGTTACCTACGAGATATCCCGCGAAGCCCGGGTCGAAGAGAGCGAGGGGGCCAAGGACGCCTACGAACTCGTGTACGACGCCGACCGGCCTGAACTGTTCTTCAAGTCTGCGGCCTGGCGGGTGGTGGCCGACGGTGGGGCCGTGGCCATCCGGTCGGACTCGACGCTCGATGTCCCGGAGCCAGAGGTGGCCCTGGTGATCAATCGTTTTGGCCAGATCGTTGGTTACACCGTCTGCGACGACGTGTCGTCGCGCTCCATCGAAGGCGAGAACCCCCTTTACCTCCCCCAGGCCAAGATCTATCTGGGCAGCTGCGCGCTCGGCCCGATGGTGCGCCCGGTGTGGGAAGTGGCGGACCCCTACGCCTTGGGGATCGAGCTGACCATCCGGCGCGCCGGCGCCGTGACTTGGCACGGCACGGCCAGCACGGCCCAGCTGCACCGCAAGTACGAGGATTCTCGTCCGTTACCTGATGCGTGCCGATGTGTACCCCGACGGCGCCGTGCTCTCGACGGGCACGTGTCTCGTGCCCCCGGCACCCTTCAGCCTCGAAGCCGGCGACCTCGTCGAGATCGGGATCGACCAGATCGGCACCCTGAGCACCGAGGTGGTACGCGGCCTCGACGCGGCCATCGCCGCCACCCCTGGCTTGCCGCCTGACCTCGGCGCCGACGACAGGCCTTGAGGGGCGCCGCGGGAACGAGAAAAGTTGTCACCTGAATTAGCCGAGCTAATGCGCTAGGTGAAGAAGGCGCTACCGAGCGGTGTGGCCAGTAACTAGCGTCCGCTGACGTGGAGTCGACTGTGCTGACCTTAGGTCTGGATGAGGCTCCCCCGCCGCGCCAGGAATTGGACGCCTCGGGCGTACGCGCGGTGCCGGTCACCGATTTAGCAATCGGCTATTCACCTCGGCACACCAAAATCGACAGCGACCACGTAGCCGCCCTCGCCGATGTCGCCGACCGGCTTCCGCCTGTGGTGGTGGACGAGCGGTCCATGACCGTCATCGACGGAGTGCACCGGCTGGAGGCGTACCGGGCCCTCGGCCGGCCCCACATACCCGCCGTGTTTTTCAACGGCAGCGACATGGAAGCCCTGGTTATTGCGATCCAGGCCAACATTCAGCACGGGAAACCTCTGAGCCGCGCCGAACGTCAAGACGCGGCCCGGGCGCTCCTCCTTCGTTGCCCGGACCGTTCCGACCGGTGGCTGGGGGACGTTTGCGGGGTCTCGCACACGACGGTGGCCGTGCTGCGCCGTGCCCTCAGCGTCGCGGACGCCAAGGTCAGAACGGGCCGGGACGGTCGGCGCCGCCCGGTTGACCCCTCTGCAGGCCAAGCCGCAGTAGCGCGGGTGATCGCCGAAAACCCCACCGCGAGCATCCGTCGGGCTGCCGGCGCTGCGGGGGTGGCTCCGTCCACCGTCCAGAGGGTGGCGGCGGGCTTGGCCCGATCGGCCAAACCGCCTCTCGTAGGGGCCCTGGCCGTCGGAGAGCCGGGCCTGGCTCCATCCGGAGTACTGCCATCTGGGGCCCTGTCATCTGGCCCCTGTCGTCTGGGGCCCTGTCATCTGGGGCGCTGCCATCTGGGGCACTGGTAGTCGACAGTGTCCGGCCATCGTTTTCCGACGGTACCGATGCCGTCATGTGGTTAGCTCGGACGGCTGTGAGCGTCGACGACCTGCGTACCCACCTCGGTACGGTCCCGCTTTCGCGCGTCTACCAGGTGGTGGACGAGTGCCGTAGACGGGCGAGCACCTGGGCGCAAATGGCCGATGCCCTCGAGGCCCGGGCCCGCCGCGTGTTGGCCGGCAGGTAGGAGCCAGACAGCGGGCGGGGCCGCCGGGGCTCGGCCCCCAAACCCGCCGTGGAACAAGCCGCGCCAGGGCTTGGCCCCGAAACCACGGGTAGGCCTTACTTGTCCTTCTTCTTGAACGGGTCAAATTCCCAGAGGACCCCCCCGCCGACGTTGACGCCGCCGTAGCCACTCGGTGGCGAGCCGGCGAAGACGTGGAAGTCTTGCTCCAGCGAGACGCCGGCGTACAACCGCAACCTGGACTTGGTATCGTCCCCGCCCAGCAGCGTGTACTTGCCGCCCAGTGTCCCGGTGACGGCCAGGCTCCCTGTCCCAAGGTCGAAGGCGCCAGTAGCGGTAAGCGCGACCTCGCCCGGCCCGCTCGACAGGTTGAACACATCGACGGTCCCACCGGCCGAAAAATGCGCCCCCCAATTGCCCCCGGGCGCGGATTGCTCCTGGTACTGGAACTGGGCGCCCCATTCTTTGAGGAGGGAAATGTCGAGGTCCTGGTGGTAGTAGAGCGGGATGGTCTCGAAATTGCGGGGCAAGATAGTTAGTTGGGCCACGTCGAACGAGAACCTTGACGCATTGGTCCCGAGCCCGGCCCCGGATATTCCTGTTTGGGTGTCGAAACCAAGGGTGACCGGGTCAGGCGCTTCGTAGGCAAGCCGTAGCCGGTTGGCGGCAGCCCCGATCAGTTCTGCGTTTGAATTCTGGACCTCGAGACGGATTTGCTCGTTCCGGCGTCGCAAGATCCACTCTGGGTGGAGCGCAGCCTGGAGTTCGTAGTCCTCCACTACCTGCGTCTCCGCCCTCTTCTGGAGATCTGCAGTGGCCTTGTCTGCCGCTTCCTTGGCCTCGTGTATGTTCTGCTTCAGCTTTTCGGAGCGCTCAGCATCCGCCGCTGCCGTTTCATCCTGAGCGTCGCCCGGAGCTGTCTTCGCCTCGGGCGGGGCCGTCTTGTCCGCGTCTGGCTTCTTGTCTGTTCCGGGGTTGTTCGGGTCAGGGTCCTTCGATTGAGTCCCTCCGGGGTCGACCATTCCGACCGGGTTGCCGCGGACATAGCCGTACAGGTTGGTCCCCTCGACCGCGCCGGCCGGGTCGCAGCTCGTCCATCGGCCGAGCCACGGCGCGTAATAACGTGCCTTCTCGTAGTAAAACCCGGTTTCGGTATCGCGCTCTTTTCCCGTGTAGCGGTAGCGCTTGAGGCTGACCTCGGCGGCCGACCGGCCACCCTGGAACGACGTGCTCCCGTACGGGAAAAACTCCTCGTACGAGATGACGGCCGCAGTGGGGTCGAGCTCGAGCACCGCGCTGCCGATGAGGTTCGTCAGCTGGTACCGCGGCGCCGGCGTTATTGGTGCCGGTGGCGCCGATACGTCAACCGTCGTCGTCTCGACCACGCAGCTGCAATTGCCTTCGGCGCCGATGCGTAACGTCTGGCGTTCGAGGCTCACCGACCCAGTGGAGGCGTATTCACGATAAACCTCGTAGGGCCCGATATAAGCCCGCGTATTCAGGAGCGAACCATTGTTCGCACTGTTCAGCTTCTGCACCCGCCGACCGGACTGGTCATAGGCATAAGAGGTCGTCGGCGGGCTCCCGGCCGACACCGCCTGGCTGGAGGTGACTTGGAGCATGTTCCTCCAGTCCCAGGCCATGGTGGGTAGCTGGGGCATGCTGGTCACGTTCCCGTTGGCGTCGTACGTATAGCTCTCTTTGGTGGTGCCCACCGTGGTCGACGTCAAGTGGTTGTTAGCTGGTGGCGTCGTGGGTTCGTCGTAGGCATACGTACGGGCCAGCTGCCTCTGGCCGCGCTGTGCGCCATGGACTGGAAATTGCCCACGGCGTCGTAGGTATAGGTTTCGGTGTAATTCTGCACCGCCTGCACGTCGGTCGGCAGAGGTACAGTTACGCGGGAGGAATCGTCCCAGGTGGGCTGCGGCTCCGCTGCGCTGCTGACGAGCTCGCGGCCGGTGGCCTGCACCAGGCGGTAGATGGCATCGTAAATGTAGTCGCCGTCGGGTGTTACTACCTGGTTCGAGAAAAAGGCCGTCTGCTGGGCCGCGTCGCCGATGTGGGTCACGTTCCCAACCGCATCGTATGTGTAAGAAGATCCTGCAGCGGGCTGGCAGGTCGGCCGCGTTGTCTCCAGCTCGACGAGGCGGAAGGTCTCCGGGTCATAGGTGTACGTGGCTTCGGCCCCGTTGCCGTAGCTCACGGCCTGGCGCTGGCCTTTGGCGTCGTAGGAGGCAGCCGTCACGAACGCCGTCGATGTCGTCGCCCCTCTAAGGTTTACGCTCACCTCGGCGAGGAGGCTGCGCTCGTTGTACGTAGTTGAACTGACGCTGCTGTCGGGAGTGGTGACCGTCGTTGGCCGGCGAAGCGCGTCGTAGGTCGTTGCGGTCGTGAAGACCTCGCTTGACAGGGTCGGGTTTGTGCTCCAGTCGACGGTCGTCGTGGGTACAGAAAGCAATTGGCGGTTGTCCGATGTGACATTGCCGTCGAAATCTCGCTGCAGCGTCGTGGCTACGCCGGCGTCGTCGAAACTCTGGTAAACGCTGCCTCTCAGGTTGAGGGTGGAGGCGTTAGCCAACCCTTCGCCGTACGTCGCCTTGGTGGCGACCCGTTGGCCTGCCGGGGCACCTGTGACCAGGACGGCCGTCGGCCGCCGGAGGGCGTCGTACTGCCAATCAATGCGGACGCCCCGCCCGTCCCACGATGTCAAAGGCTTCCCATCCGCGGCCACGAGCAGCCAGCGCTGGCCAGAATCGACGCTGTTGTGGTGGATTTCGGTGCCCGGCAGGCTGTAGTCCTGAGCGAGGACGCCCCGGTTGAGGGCGTCGGTCGTCACTCGCACCCGGCCGTTTATGTCGAGCGTAAGCGTCGTCGTGTAGAGCCCGGCGGCCCCATTGTTGGCCGTCTGCCGGAAGGCGCGGCCAAGCGGGTCGTGGTCCTGCACTGCGGGTGTGTTGGCCAATGCCGCCGCCTTTGAGGCGGCCGCCCGCGGCAGCGGGCCGAGCGTACCGCTCTGGCGGGTCGAGTACCACGTGCTCGTGATCACGTTGTCGACCTCGTCAGAGGTCGTCACTTGCCACGGGTCGAACTCGACGGTGCGGAACGTGCCATCGGGGTTGTCGACGCGTACGACGCGACTGAGCGGGTCATAACGGCTTATCGCCGTGACCCCCCATTGGACCAGGTCCGGCTCGTCGTCGTAGACGGGGCTGCTGTCAAAGAAGGGCTCGTAAGACTTGACCGCGTTGCCTTTGTTGTCGTAAACGGTTTTGCCGCTCCCGACCCACCGGGTTTCTGTGGTGGCGAACTCGAGGTGGCCGGCGGCGTCGTAAACCAGTTCGCCGTCAGCGCCCCTGACCGGGGCGGGCCCGCTTCGGCCTGGGCTTTGGTCATTGCCGTGCGCCCCAGCCCGTCCGCATAGACATACGTTTCGATCCAGGGGGTGCTCTTGTCTTGGTGGTAGACCCTGGCGCGAGTGTGGGCCCAAACGGGAGCAGGGTGCTCGAGGTCGCGGGCCGGGTTGTTGGCCCACGCGCTGTACGCCGTCAGGTCGTAGTCGTAGGTACTGGTGGGGTCGTCGGTCGCCGAGGCCTCATCCGTCGTGAGATCGAGGTGGTCACCCTCGTCTCCGCCGCCGGCCGTTTCTTTGCCCATGATGGCCGCCGCTGTGACCTGGCCGAGCGCATCGAAGCGGGCCCCGTGCGGTTCTGGTTCGCATCTGTCACCAACCACGGCTGGAGAACTCTGTAATTGACCTGTGCCGCGGTCGAGTTCCCTACCGCGTCCGTCGTCCCGACCACGGCAAGGTCGTGTTCCCACGAGAGCGTGGTGGTACCCCCGAACGGGTCGACATGGCCCTGGGGGAGGTAGAAATGTTGGCCGGCGTAAGTGGTGTCCGGGCTGGCCGGCTCAGGAGAATAAAACACTCGGGCCGAAGGCGCCCACAAATTACCGTCCGAGTCCAGGTCGATGAAGCCGCCCGTGCCCGTCGCCAACGCGCTTAGCGCTGCGGCAGTGCCCACCGCTGAGTACACGTCAGTGACCATGTCCGCCGTCAGCGACAATTGATAATTCCGGTCGACCAGCGCCAGGGACTCGACCTGGCCGGTGGGTAATGGGCCGCTCAGGTCGTCGGCCCGGTACACCGTCCGGTGCGGCCAGTCAACCTTTTCTGCGGGGTAGTCCCTGTCCCGGTCGTGCCGGACGGTATCTCGGCCATTACCGGTGCTTGGGCGGCCAGCGTGACCACGTCGAACAGGCCGCCCTGGGGGCCGGGCGTGACCCCGGTCAACTCGTACGACCGGGTTTCGACCGGTAGACCGATGCGGTACCAATCGGCTTGGTTGTCGACGTTGACCACGTCGTGCTCGGTGTAAGAGACGAGGGTCGCCCCTTGCTCCGGGTAACTGGGCGTGCGGCGGGGGTAGCCTACGGCGGCGGATTTAGTGACGGCCCCGTAATTGTCAGTTTCCAAAACGAGATTATGGGCCACTCTCGGGTCGGCCGTGCCCCGTTCGTAGTAGTGGGTGAGCGACTCGAGCTCAGAAGCATAGACGCTGCCGTAACTCGGGCCCGAGGGCGGCTGCAACAGCTGCACCGAATACCGGCTCTCTGTGACAGAGTACGGGTTGGCCGAATTAGCTTGCCCGTCCAGGGCGTACACTTCGGTGCGTACCGTCTTGCCGCGCAAGGCTCGGCACGCCTCCCGCAATTCCTCGGGGGTGGCGTCCCCCACGAACTCCGTACCGGTCAGGCTGACGGCATCGGGGTCGCCGGCGAAAAATTCTTTGGCCAGTCCGGCCGCGATTTCGACCCCATTTATGTAGGCCCCAGTGTTCACCCACGTCCGGGTCAGGACGGGCGGTAGGGTGAACTCGTCCCCGGTCGATGCGGGCGTGGCGGTGAAGGTCCCCGTGCCGGAGGCGGAAGGCACGAAGTCAGTGTCTGTTTGGTCGACTCTGGCGAAGCCGCGGAACTCTCTTTCAACATCGTCGAAATACCCATGATGGTAGCTATAGGAGGCGGTCAGCTCGGCCCCGGTCACCACGTCAGTCACTTGGCGTTGAGCCACGACGTGTACCGGGAAGGCGAGACGGGTCAGCCAGGGTTGCCCGGCCAGTAGGTCCTCCACGTAGCACCGGGTCGATGTGGCGTATGTGAGCGTCGTCTCACCGCCCATGTTGTTGACCACAGAGGTGAGCAAATGTGGCTTGACCCCGCCCATTAGGTCCACGTACCGCAATTGGCGCCCGCTGTCGCCGGGCAAAGCTGAGGACCACACCAAGCAGGCGGTGCCGGTGCCCAGCAAATCGATAGTCGTGACCGTGCTTATGTCTTCGGCCGCGGGGAAGCTCTCGAGCACAGTAGGGGCCGTAAAACTGTTCCCCGACTGGCTGAACCATATAGTCACGCCGTCGGTGCCCACGTAGACCAGGTCAGCGCAGCCCGACCCATCGATATCAGTCAGGTGGGCCCGGCGGGCATCGAACACGTCTGGCCCGTCGAACCACGGGGCGCCGTCCATTACCACCTTGGGCCCGAAGCGGCCAAAACCAAGGTTGGGCCAATAACAGACCTCGCCATTGCGGACCCTCACGAGGTCCGTCAGTCCATCACCGGACATGTCGGCCAAGTACACGGAGAAATCGCCCTCGTCCAGCACCAGGGCGGGCCCGGCGTTCTCGTCTCGCGTCGTCGCCACCCGCTCGGCCGGCCCGAAACCGTCTTCGGCGAGCCAGGGGAACCAGGTAAATGCGTCGTCTTCGGTGAGCAGGACGTCGGCCAGGCCATCCCCGTTCAGGTCGACCAGCCGCACATCCGGGCTGGCCCAGTCCAACGCCGCGGTTGTCGGGAACGCCCTGAAGGGCAACCAACTTCCCGAGTCATCGCGGGCGAAGTAGCCGGGCATGGGGGGCGAGAAGTCGACCGCGCACAGGTGACCGTCACCATGGAGGTCCACCAATTGGGGCGAGCGGCCGGAAGCCGTGCCCACGGGTTTGGTGGCAATGACCTCGAGCGGCTCGAACAGAGCGGTTAGCGATGAGCCACTTGGCTCATAGGCACTGATATTCCTCTTGTAATACCAGGCTCCGTCGTCCTCTGCGAGCACCCCCACCAGGCCTTCTCCGTCGAGGTCGCACCAGCGCCACCGGTTGCCGCTCCCCCCCGTCGGCAGGTTGGCGAGCGCGTCGGGGCCCGCCACTTCAACCTGGTCGTTGACCGAGATCTGGGAATAACCAAGTTGCAGAGGTGGGAGTTGCTCGGTGTTGTAGCCGGCGCTGCCGTCGCCGATGTAGCCCGTCTGCACCACCGATGTGAGAAAAGAACTCACAGGGAGGGCGGGATCTCCCGGGTCGTCAGTCGAGTAGGTCAGGTCGAGGGAACGGACGACAACGGCGCTGGCATCGAGGCCGTCGGGGAACAGGTGGAACATGAGGAGGCGTCGGCACAGTCGGTAGGTGCGTACTTCGAAACATGACCGGTACACCGAGAACGGGTCCGGCCGGCATGGCCAGGGCGTTGATTCTGTCGGTGTTGGTTTTTCCTCGTCATGCTCGCCGTAGTCCACCACGACCTCGAAAAACCATGCCGTTGGTGGGGTCGTGCTCGTGGCCGGGACATAGGGCGTGGTGTTCCCGTAGTAGACACGCTTCAGGTAGCGGTTGGCGCCGACGGCGCGACCTTGTTCGTGAGCGGCGGAGGGCACGTTGGCCGAATCCTCGGCTTTGTACTCGAAAGAAATAGCGTTGCCCCGGTCGTCGTAGCTGAAATCGACCAACCACGTGAAAATGCGCGATGGGTCTGACGGGTCAGCCACGCGGCTGCTCGGCCTGACCGAAAAGGCTGACGACGTTATCGCGTGAAGTGGTCCGCCAGTGGACATCGCCAGTGGTGTTGTCTTGCCAGCGTTCGATGCGGGTAAACGCGGCTTCGGCTCGGGGCCGGTACTGCCGGACGGTGTATGCGCCGGTCGGATCCTGGCTGACGACCGGAGCCCAGCCCTCGCCGTCAGGGACCAACAGCGGGACCAGGTCCTCGGCGTCGGACAGGATGAAAACGTCGGAATCGTCCGCGTCTTGGTACAGGGGTAAGCCCAGCGAGGTCTTCCTGGTTATCGACGCAGTCGTGAGCCGCCAGCCGAGGCCGAAAATGCCGTTGCCGAAACCCGAGTCGTACGATAGTGACAGTTTGGGGCCGAAGCCCTGTCGTGCGGGCGTGGCCGGGAACTGCACGCTCAGGTTCGCCGCCCCGGTCGCCAACCCAACCGTCAGTTTCTCATCGATCCCGTGCACGGCGCCGCCCCCTTTGGGGAGCGTGATGGCGGGCAGTGCGGGCGCTTCGGGTGGGCCGGGCGGTCCCGGTTGGTTGTCACGCTCCCCCGCGGGCTGTGCCTGCGGGGCCGGGCGCGGAGGTCGTTGCTGGCCCGGCCCCGCGGCGCCAAAAAGGCTCCCGATGTCAGACATCAAAAGCGCCTTGGGCCCTAGAGCTGGGCCGTATAAGCGATGACAACATAGACCTCTTTAGTGGCAGGACCACTGCTCGTCAGCACCGTCCCGTCCTGTGGGATGTCAAGGACGGCGCTGCCGTTTTTGATATTGGCGGAGGTCATCGTGGCGGGTACGGTGACCGCGGGGCCCACGGCCATTTGTCCGCCGTTGGCGGCGTAGACGCCGATCGAGGTTACCGACAGCGTGGCGTTTTGCACCACGTACGGGAAGTAGTCGATCGTCAACGGGGCCGTGAAAGCCGCGCTCCCTCCCGTCATAAACGCATACCATTGAGTGGGGAAATCGTGGCGCAGGCTGAGCAACAAAGCCAGCGTGGGGGCGGGGCCGCCCCCGCCGGCTGCGGGGGGCAGGGTGTTGAGGGACTTGGTGGCTGCCGTCCCCAGCGCGGCGCCACCGTCGCGAGCGGTGTAGCGGACGTGTAGGACCACGTCGGTGATGGTCGAATAGTCGAACGCCGGTATGGACGGAAGTGACAGGGCCCACGTGCTTATGGCCCCGTTCCCCTCGAAAGGTAAAAAGCGGTCGTCGCGCAAATTGGTCTCGAACATCCCGCTGTCCGAGGCGGCGCCGCTCGTCACGATCGAGTCGACGGTCCCGTAATAGTCGAGGAAACGAGCGTCGTCGCTGCCGCTCCGCGGGTAACTTCCCCCCGAAAGTTCCGAGGAGACCCGTACCGAACTGCTCTGCAAGCTGAGGCTGCAGTTGACCGACGTGTACGGGCCGACGACCGAAGGGACCGAAATGGCTACTGATTTCAGGCGTCGCATGTAGTGGCCCGGGCAGTCACGGTCGTAGAGCCATTCGGGTATCGTCACCGTGCACGAACCTGTGATCTTGAGATTCAGCAGCGCGGCCGGGTCAAGCTGGCGGAGCGAGACGTGCCGGGTGAGCTCCAGCTCCCGGAGGTTGTACGTGAGGTAGTCCATATCGAGCCGCTTTATGTCCAGATAAAGCGCCTCTCCCGAGAGCAGTCCCTGGTGGCCGCTGTCCCAGTAGTTGGGCTGGATATACGTCGTCGAGTCAAGCTCGGGCCTCATCAGTTCCCACTTCGCAGTGGCCTCCGCTTTGCGGGCCGTGTCGAGCGCAAGCCGGTAGTACTGGTAATAGAGCCCGGAAAGCTGTCCTTGCATCCACCCGTAGAGTTGGGCATTGGAGAACTTTGTTTGCATGAACGCCAGTACCGCCTGGGCCTGGCCCACCTGCGCCTTGGTGGTGGTGTACTCGGCCCCGGCCGCTTGTTCGGCCAGCAAAGAAGCGAGGATCTGGCGGCCCAACTGGCTCAGTTCCCGGGCCGCCAGGTTGGCCTGGAGGAACCAATCGTCGGCCCGGCGCTGGTAACCGGCCGTCCGGGCCGCCATCGCGCCCTGGTCTTGCTGCCAGGTGGCCAGTGCCCTGAGGATGTCGGCTGAGGAGTTGGCCGCGGCGGCCAACCAGTCGCCACCAAGGATCTTGGAGTGGCCGCCGAGGCCCCAGTAGTGAAGGTCTATCTCCAGCGATGGGATCTGGGCGAGGACGGGCGCCGCGCTGGCGGTGAGCTCGCTGGCCAGGTGCTCGTCACGCGCCGTCGGCATGTGCGTATTGAGCTCGGCATCCTCGTTGGTGTTCAGGTACAGGTTGCCTGTACCGCTGGCGCCCGACTGGTTAGCCGGCGAGGCGCCCTGGGCCAAGGTGAGGTTCGGGTAGGGCAGCGTGGTGATGGGGAGGTCGTACTGGGCGACGAGAGCCTGGTAGGCGTCGCCGAAGTTGGCTTCAGTGAGCACGGTCGTGTGGTCGACCGTGAAGGTGTCGGGCGCCACGGCCGAGTTCGGCGCCTGGCCAAGTTCGCGGAGGTAGAACGTGTAGCGTTCGAAGGCTGAACCCCGGCTGCGGAGGAGCGCATCAGTCGCAGCCTCGGCTTGTTGCCAGCGCAGGTACCGGATGTTCTGTGTCAGTTGTTGCAGGGCGACCTCGTTGTTTTGGCGCAGGACGGCCAGCGTTTCGGCGTCCCCCTTTTCGATAGCCGCCAACAACCCGGCGCCGAGGGAGCGGACTTCCGTGCACAGTTCGAGCGCTTTTTGGACGAGCACCGGCGCCCGGACCGGGCCGTCGGTTGGTTGAGGCCGCTCACCACGCTGCCGATGTTGAGCCCCGCCGCCGCCGCCGCGACCAACATCCCGGGGTTGATAGGCGGGTCGAACAGCGGCATGAGCTGGACCTGGCCCTCAATGTTCTCGCAGTTGCGGATCTTCGACAGCCGGTCTTCGACCGTGTCCCAGTACGCCAGCAGCTGGGCATTGGCGGGCACGCTGAAATAGAGGGCTTGGCCCGTCCCGAAGGCGGTCCCGCTCCCCTCGCTGCCATTGCTCGCCGTGGTGATGTTGAAGGGGAACTGCCCCTCCAGTGCGACCAGGGCGTCGCCCAGTGGGTCCAGCCCGTTTTTCAGGTCGTTGTAGCATTTGGCAGAGATCGTCCCTACCTGGGGGACGGGTTGGGGGCGCGGCCCGAGCAGGTTCGCGGCCAACACGTAACAGAGGGTGGCTTCATTGACGGTTTCGATCGTCATCTGCGAGAACAGGTTGTCGCCCCACGCAATGAGGTTGTCGAGGTACTTCATGACGACGTAGTACTGGAAGGCCACGGGACGCGACCGCGCCACTGCAAAGGGGTCGAAGGGCGTCGTAAGGCTGACGTCGTAACTGGTAAGCAGGCCCTGGACCTCGCTCGACTGCTGCGTGGTGAGCTGGGAGGGTGGGGTGCTGAGCAGGGTGATCAGCTCGTTGACATCGGTGCTCTCCGGGTTTTGGCGAAAATAGAGGAACTTCCAGAAGCGGGCCGGAGCCGGCACGCTCGTGTCTGTCGAGGTTGGGTCGAAAATGTAATGGAACCACTTCTGGGCTTCCGCAAAACGTTGGTTTTGCGAGAGGTGGACGGCCACTGCGACCGGGATATGGTAAAGCAGCTCCCAGTTGTAGTTGGCGTAGGGGAGGTCGTAATCGAGATCTATCTGGGCCGGGAAGGAGTTGACGATCAAGTCCCCAGTGCCGACGGTGTACTCGCTCCCGAAAAAAGTAGTGCTGCTGTCACTGAGGAAATTCGGGTCAAGCATGGCGGCGACGGCATCCCCCGAGGCCGTGTTGAGCTGTTGGATGAGCTGGCCCACGAGGGGGTGGAAAAAGTTCTCGAACGAGTAGACGTTGTAATTGGTCCCCCAGATGTGGATCCCGTGCCCGCCCAGGATGGCCCGGTCGCTGGCCTCGTGGAAGCGGCTGGCTGAGGTGAGGTTCGCTGTCATGACAACCCCTCTTCGGGTGTGGCGACGCGGAGCACCGCCGTCGCTGCGCCGCCGGTGATCGCGATTGGTTTACCTTGGAAATCGAGCGACGTCCCGCCGCCGATGGCCAGGCGCAGGGTGCCGGAGCTGACGGCGCTCTCAGCGGCTGAAGTGCTGACTACCGGGCCCGCCGGTGCCACTGACAGCCCTGCTTGGTCTGCCGGTTGAGCGAGTACGGTAGACGGCAGGTTGACGGCCATGCCATCGACGAGCACGCTGGAAACGCCGAAGCCCGGGAAGTTTTTGAAGAACAGCGTTTCCTCGCTTTGGGTCACATAGAAAACGCGTTTGGCGTCGCCGAAGAAAAACGGCATCCCCCATTGGCTGTCGACGTCGGCCTGGGCCAGCTCGACGCTCTGAGGCAGCGGCCCGGACAGGATCTCCAGCTGGTTGAGGCCGCTCAGGTAGGCCCATCCCGAGGGGTCGTTGTCGCCTCCATTTGACCCGTAATAAGCCCACAATTGCTGGCCCCCAGACCCGGTCTGGCTCGAGAAGAAGTTGACATTGGTCGGGACCATAAGGGGTACGGGCTGAAGGTCGCCCCAGCGCACCGGGGCGCTGTGGGTGTTGTGCAGCACGAAACCAGATGATTCGTCCCAGGAAAGACCACCCGCGGCGGCGGAGGAGCCCCATATGGCCGTAGGGAGCGCATCGTCGGTGACCTGGACGTAGAGCGATTCGTCGGCCGCGTCCTCGGCCGCCCAGGGACGGATGAACAGCGTCGAGCGGTCGAACTGGCCCGGAGCGAACTGGCTGAGCACGAGAGGGTTGGAGACATCGGAGGTTTTCACCGGTTGCCACTGGCCGTTGTAGTACTCACTGAAATTGAGCACCACGGCCACCTGGTCGTTGGCCAGACCGGGGGAGGATGCCGCCATGGCGTTGCTTACGGTGGTCAAAGTGGCATCTGCGATGTGAGTCGGGTCCTGGGGCAGGTTGCTGCTGTTGGCCGACATCGACCCAGGTTGGTGGTGGACCTGCAACCAGAAAAGGAGGAGGCGGTCGTTCCACACGTACGGCACCACCGGGTTGTCTTCGATCGGGAGGTTTACTTCCTCCCACGCCGTCCAGGCCCCCCCCTGAAGCCGGCGGTAGTAGTACTTGCGGTGCGCCCCGCCAGTACGGGCGATCACGTGGGCCAAGTCGTCGGCCGAACCGGCCGGCGTGGGCTGGTACCAGAGCCCACAGGGGTCGAGTTTGGCCACGAGTTCCAGGTTGGACAGGTAGCCGAGATAGGCCGAAACGGCGTCGTTATCGGTGATGTCGCTCTGGAGCAGTTGCTTCATGGTGGTCTGGAAGAAGGGCGACTGGTCGTCCCGGAGGCTTTCGTCGAGCCAGTTCTCGGGCCACAGGAACACCTCCCGGTTGGCCTGCCAAACCCGGTAACGCTTTCGCCAGTCCCATTGCGTGGCGTCGATATCGGCCGGGTTGACCTCCGGCTCTAGATTGCGCAGACAGCGTTCGATGAACAATTGGACAGCTGAGAGGGCCAACCGGACGCGCGACGTTTGCATGCAAGGTTCCATTTCGACGTCCAGCAGGAAATAGTTGTACAGGTCGTCGGCGGTCGGCACCCGGTTGGGAGTGGTGGCGATACCCAGGGTGGCCAATATGCTCGGTCCGGACTGGACCAGAATGTAGGCGACGAGCGCGTCGCGTTGCATTTCGCGGATGGCGTCGTTGATCGGCTGCACCACCGTAAGCCAGTCAGGTTCGGCATAACGTGACCGCAGTGCGGACTGGAAGTCGGCCACCACCGTCGAGCCCGGGTTGGTCGGCGGCGTCGGGTCGTTCGTGGCCGCCTCGATCAGTGTCGCCGCCGACAGGTGCGTGGCGCTCACCATGCTAAAGGCAGCCTGTAGTTGGAGCAGACCGCCAAGAAGGTCGGAGAGAGACGCGAGGCCGGTGGCGCCGTTGAACAGGCGGGGGAGGAGTGCCTGCAAAGAGGCGCTGTCCCAACCCGTCAGTGTCATTAGTTCGGCCGTGCCCGTGGTCGGCGCGGCGGCGACGTCCTGAAGCGCCTGCAGCAACCCGGGTGTTTGGGTGTTGGGGGCCGGGTAGGCGGACTTCAGGTTGGCGAACGCGAGCAGGGCGTCGAGCACTGCCGTAACCGCGGTGAAATTTGCTTGAGGTGCCGGTGCATCGACCGGGAGGGCGCTGAGCCACGGTTGCCCGCCGACTGCGAGGCTGGGCATCGTGGCCAGGTATGCCGTCTCGGGCGCGCTGAGAGATAGGTCGCCGGCCAGCGCAGAAGCTTTGAGGAAGCGCAGGAAAGTGGTCCGCATGTACCCGACCAAGACGTCGGAGTAGAGGTTGGCGATTGGGACCGGTTGCCACCCCGTGCCCAGGCTTTCCCAACTGGCCGAAAAAGTGTTGGTCAACCCGGTAGCTGTTATTTGGACGGGCGCTAGAGCGTTGGCTTGAAGGGAGATGAGGCTCTGATTGGCCCAGCTCGCCCCGGACTGCGTCATGGTCACCGGCTGGCCGTTGATAACGAGCTCGACTGTGGCCCCCGCCCCGGCGGTAAAAGAAAGGTTGTAATCGCCGTCCTGGTCCGCCGAGATATAGCCACTCCAGCGGGCCGCGATCGAGGTGGCGCCTGACCCCGGTGCCGGCAGCGGGTTGGCCGGCCCATAAGTGAGGGACGGCACGGCCGCGATTGTCTGGTCCGGCGGGGCCGACACGTTATTGGTAAGGAAGTACTCGACGCTGAGGCCCCCGTCCCCGATCCCGGTCAGATCCGCCACCGCCGCTTGCCCGGCTGCGGAGGGGCTGTTCGCCGCGATGACCGCAGCGGCATCGAGCAATGCGGGCGCAAAACTGGGGTCGCAGCCGGCCGCCGTCGTGGCACAGGCCAGCGCCTGCTCTTGCTTGCGCAGGCTGCCGAGGACGGGCAGCAGGCTGTTAAGGAGGTCCGTCAAGGCCACGGAGGGGTCGGCGGTCGCGAGGTACGTGTTGAACAGGCTTTGCAAGTTGAGCGGTGGCTCGTTGTAGGTGGCGAAGAACGAGCCGACCGCCTGGGCGTTGGCCGTCTGGAGGGCGGTGAGGCCGGTCAGCAGGGTAGCGTCCCCAGTAGCCGAGGTTTGCAAGGCGGAGAAAGTGGTGGCGTCCAGGTACCCGGCGAAGCTGAGGACCTTGTTCAAGTCGTCGTAGGACAGTCGTCCCCCCGCGGCCGTCAGGACGGCGGCCGGAAGAGTAGATGAGGTGTTCCCGAAGGGCGTCGAGGTCATGAACGTCTGGTCGAGCAACCCGAAGAACGTGCTCGCGGCCGTTGGCCCGAGGACCTGGGCCATCAAGGTTTCGGCGGCATCGGCCGTCACGGTCCCGCTTACGCTGAACTGGCTGTCGATTGCTACAAAAGCAGCCCGGAGGGCGCTGGCCAACCCCGTCACCACCGATGCGGGTGGGTCCGAGACGCCGCTCAGGTCGATGTCCCAGAGCAAGTACAGGGCTTGTACGGGAGCCACGCCGGCCGTGCTCATGGATTGGGCGCGACGCACGAAATCGAGCAGCGGCGCCGATACCGGGGCCGTGTCGTTGACGACGGGCAGGGCGAAGGGGTCCAGTGCGGTAGCGGAAATGAGGCTCAAAAGCTCGAGGACGCTTATCTGGAGGGTGCGGGCGAGCCACGCCCGCTGGAAGATGGTGGTGAGCGCAGCGAGGCTAAGTGGCGTCGTGGCGGTGTAGCCGAGGCCGAGACCAGGGTTGGTCGACTGGGGGGCGCTGGTTATGAGGTTGAACTCTGCGCTCGTCAAGTTGAGCGCGGCGCAGATGGCCGTTTGGTGGGAGAACAAGAGCGGCACTGGCGAACTGGTAAAAAACTCGCCGTGAATATCTGGCGCGAAAACGGGGTCGATGGCCAGGACGGTCGGGTTGAGGAACATCTGAGCGTAAAGCGAACTGGTGCCGCTGGACCCGATGGGCGCCCAACAAGTGAGCAACGACGGCAGGTCGGATTGAAGATCCAGCCCGAGCAGGTCGACGGCCAGGTAGGCCAGGCCGACCTGCGGCAGCAGCAGGAGGAAGTTGGCGTCGAGTTGCTGGAGGGCGGTCCCTGAAGACGAATTCCCGTTGAGCGCCGAAATCAAGGCATCGGTCTGCTGGATGCTCAAACCGAGCTTCTGCCACAACCGGATAAACCTCAGCAAACGCACACAGTCGGCTTGCGCCAGCGTACTCCCGTTGAGGTACTGGAGCTGCATGTGCGAGGTGTCGCAGGGCGTACCGGCGACGTCGATGACGATGAGCCCGGCCAAAGTGCTGTAATTTGCCGAGACCCACGCCGCCGGTCCCGCCGTCCCGTAATCGGTCGTGTCGAGCCCGGTCGGCAGCTGTGCTTCGAACTGGGCCGCTGTCAGGGTGCCGGCGTGCAGCGCCTCGAGCGTGGAGAACGGGACGGCCAGGGCTTCCAATAAATTGATCAGTATGCTACCCGGGTTGATGAACTCAGTCTGGAGTATGCAGACGAGGTCGGTGTAGGCGACGCCGGTGCGGCGGGAGAACTCCTGCAAAGGGCTGATGGCCGAAATAACGGATGCGGTCGAAGTGGTCGATGGGAAGCCGTAGATTTGCGCCAGCGAGAGTGTGCTGTCGCTGAGTAACCGGTACTCGAGGCGGGACAGGCCGAGACGCTCACACAGGATGTCTCGCCAACCGTAGGCGCTCGGGTTGGATGCGTCCGGCGTTTCGAGCTTTTCAGTCGTGCGCAGTGCTTCCATCAGGTTGTACAAACTGATCTGGAAATACCCGATGTACTGCCTGAGGAGTTCGAGGTCGCGGTAAAAGGGCAGCGGGGGCGGGGACCACTGCGACTTCAGGGTCGAGTAGGCGCTTTGGGCCACTGTGTTGTCGTCGTTTTGGGGGCTGGCAATCAGCTCGGCTGACGCGACCGTACCGTCGTCGTTGTAGCCCTGGAAGTTGACCAGTGACTCGCTGTGAGGCGCTGCGTTGCCGACAAAATACTCGAGCGTCTCATTTACCAGGTCTATATAAGGCAACGCGATATTAGTGTTATCGCACGTCAGAGGCAGAGTGGCGATATCTGGCCGACGAGCCAGAAGGGCACTCAGAGGATTTTGGTACCCTGTCGCAGGAGAGGTGTTGTCGATGTAGTCGAGGAGGTCGACAAGGTAGGCCGCCGGGCTCGTAATAGACTGGCAATCGCAGCTCTGGCAATAGTCGAGATCCCCGAAGAGATCCTCGAGGGTGGCCTGCGCGGCGACGCCGGGTTGGCTGGCCGCCGGGGTGCTGGCGAACGAGTTCACGATGCTGCTCAGGGCGCCGGTCCCGAGGGCCGGCGACTGCTTGGCACTCAGGTACGACAGGGCAACATGCATGGTGGCGTTAGTTATGGACCGTGCCCGTGTGAATATCGACTCGGCTACGTCGGTGCCCCCCACGGTGCCCGAATAGCTGTTGACAAAGTTGACCTGGCCCAATTTGGTGATGGCGTAGGCTGAAGTGAGGCCGGCGGTAAGCAATGCGCTCATCGATGTGGCGTCGGGCGTGATTTGGTAAACGCGCTGGATCGCAGTGATCTGCTCGATCAGCTCAGGCGAGGCGGATGTACCAGTACTGGCCACGTACTGTGCTATCGGCTCGTCGCCGATATCGAAATTGGCCTGTTGAGCCTGGAGAAAGCTGCCCACACCTGCTGAGAGGGCGGCCTGCCCCAGGCTTCCGCTGTCTGCCAACTGGGCAACCGTAGCGGTGGGAAAGCTCAAACGGACCTGAGCGGCGAGGAAGTCCGCATAGTTGGCTTTCTGCTCCGCCGTGGTGGCGCCGGCGATCTCGGCCGGGGGGTCGACGTTGGCTAGGAGCGGTTGCCAGGCTGACGCCTGGTAATAGCCCGACGTCACCAGGTCAACGGGGGCGGTGAGCTTAGTGCCCTGGGCTTGGTAAAGAGCGGCCAGCAGCGGCGCGTTGTTGGCCGTAAGGAAGGCGAGTTGGCCAAGGAGCTGCAGCTGGGCCGACGAGGTCGTGCCCAGGCTCTGTTCGACCTGGGTCCATAGTGCTGTCGTATCGTGGGGGTTGTTGACCAGTATGTCGGCGAATTCCTGTTGCTGAGCTGTATTGCTACCCAGCACAACCTGGAGCAGTTGGCGCAATGTCGACGGGCCGACCAGGGGGGCGGCATCCAGAGCTCCGGCCGCAGCCACCTTTAAGAAGGACTGGCGGGAAGTTGAGGTCGACTCACCGAGACCGCTCGGGATGACCCCTTGACTGGCTGCCTGCTGCCAGATGGACTCGACCAGATCGGGGTCGACTTTGTAGAGCGCATTGGCGCTGGTGGGGAGCCCGGCCCTGAACAAAGCGTAGTAACAGCCAGGATCTATGGTGGTACCCGAGCTGTTGCCGGTGGCGGGCGGGGGTGTCGGCGTACCGACGGCCGTGGGCGGGGTAGTCGTTGTGGCCACGGAGACCGGCGCGACGACCGGGGCCGGCGTCGCCACTGTAGTCCTTAGCGTGGGTGGGGTTGTTCCTGACCCGGTTGGTGCCGCCGGCGTAGCTGTCTCCGCACCGGTCGGGGCTGATGTCGCCGCCGGCGGGTCAGCTTCGGGTACGGGTTGGGGCGCGGCTGCCACGGGCTTGGTTGCGCTCTCGACGGGCGCCGGCGCCTCTGTCGCCGGCCTGGCCGGGATAATCAGAGGGTTGGGGCTGACCACGACGGCGGGAGACGCGGCCGGGGTGCCGGTTGTCGACGTGCCGGTTGCCGGCGTGCCGGTTGCCGGGGTAGTGGCTGCCGGCGTGACAGGTTTCTCGAGTGGTTGGGTGCTGACGATGGTCCCGCTGGGGATGGTCGCGATGACGCCCCCGGTCGAGGTCGTAGTTGCTGCGGAAGTCGATGTGGACGCAGGGGGAGGGGACAAGACGGCGTCAGCAGCCTGGGCAAACTGCACCGCCAAACTGGCCATCGCCACCGCCCGCGCGTCCCACCCCGACTTATTGGCCAGGTAGGTGATGTCCTGACTTCCAGTGGACTCCTGGAGCTCGGCCAGGGATCCCGTGTAAAGAGAGGCCAGTGTGCCTGTAAGGGCTTCGTACTCGCTCGGCAGTGGAAAGCTGGAAGGCAGGACGACATTGAGCACGACGGCCGTGGGTGCGTTGTACTGCACGACGGAACTGGCAGCGACGGCGCCGTTCAGGAGCACCTGTACCTGAAGATCAGGGCTCGTTTTTAGCCTGGCCGCCAGAGTCGCGGCCGAGAGCCCCGCTTCCAGCGTGAACTGGCCCTGGCTGCCTGTCTGTCCCGACGCCAGTACCACGTCGCCGCCTACGTTTTGGTCGACCAGCTGAACTGACAGCTCCCCCACGGCCACGCTGGTGGGGCTGCTGATGGTGCCAGTGACGACGTAGGTTACGGGCTCGCCCGCACCCGTCAGCGACGACCCCAAGCCGTCGCCGTCCGAAACCGCTATGGTCATAGTTGCGCTCGCTCCTCATTCCTTGGAGAAAGTGCGGCCCTCAGAAGCTTTCGCCGAATAGCCGGTGAAATTGAACGGCCAAGGGGAGCCTAGGCGGGGACCATGCGCGCGTCAATAGCCAGCAGGTGGCCGTGCAGGCCTGGTTACCGGCCGCTTAACGGCGCCGGTTAGGCTCGGCGCGTTGTCGCGGCGCTGACCGCGCGTCCTTGCAATATCGGCAATCGGGGACAAGGAGCCAATTGATGGACGGGCCAATCTGGATGTATTGGGAGGGCCTCGTCCGGGCTACATCGACCTCTGCACTCAGACAGCGCAGAGACACCACCCGGACCTCAGGTTGCTGAGCCGGGAAGACTTCGAGGCGCTGCGCACCAGTGACCGCGACGTGGACATCGACCGGCTGAGGGTGAACCACCGCTCCGATTACGTGCGCTCCTACCTGCTCCTGAATTATGGCGGGCTCTACTTCGATGCGGATTGCGTCGTTATGAAACCGCTGCAGCTTGTGCTGGAAGCCGCCGCCAAGGTCGGTTTCTGCGGCTACCGTGAGCCAGACGGGTACATGAGCTGCAACCTCATGGCCTCTCAACCTCACGGCGCAGTTATAACCGACCATTACAATCGCGTGGTCAGCGCCATTACCGCAGGCAACGACCTGGAATGGCTCGAACTGGCATCCTGGCCCATGGACAGGGCGGTCGAAAGCCACCCTGGTTCGGTGTGCCTCCTGCCGACCGAGCTCGTCATGCCCTTGCCTTGGCGGGACAACGACCAGTTGTGCTGCCGGGGGCCCGACGAGGAGCACGAGAAAATGTTCAGGCCGGAAGCCCTTTGTTATATGTTGTCGAACAATACGGTCGCCAGCCATCATTTTGCGCGCGGCCTGCGCTACTACGACCCTCAGTTGCTGCTGCGGGACCGTTCGTTTTTCGGCTTCTTGGTGCGTCGAGCTCTCGGGGAGCCGTCACCTCCTGTGTACGATGTCCCCCCGCACCTGGGGGGACACGAGGACATCACCCAGCTCGACGAAGGAGCTCTCGATTATTTGATCGAGCGGTACGGGGCCAAGACCATGGTCGACGTCGGCTGCGGCCCCGGTGGGATGCTCCAGTACGCTCGCCTTCGCGGCCTGGTTGCTGTGGGCGTGGACGGCGATGCGACCGTGGCGCGTGACGTGCCGGGAGTCGTCGAGCACGACTACACCACAGGGCCTCTCGACCTCGGTGCTTTCGACCTGGCCTGGTCTGTCGAGTTCGTCGAGCACGTCGACGAGGCTCACGTCGACAACTTCATGACTACCTTCCGAGGGTGCGCGACGGTTTTTATCACCGCCGCCCGGCCTGGTCAGCCGGGTTATCACCACGTAAATTGCCAGGCGGCCGAGTACTGGGTCGAGCGGTTCCGTCGCCAGGGTTTCGTCCTCGACGACGAAGGTACTGACGGTGTCCGGGCGGCGTCGACGATGTGGAGCCGGTTTACCGAGAACACGGGGATGGTATTCCGCCGCACGAGTTGAGCGGGGCCGGGTTGTCCAAAAATCCCGGTTAACCCCTGGTAAAACGGCCCCGTCGTGTGGATATTTCGACGTGAGCCCGGCGTCTGGGCGGACTTTTACCCGATTTCCCGGCAAAAGTGCTACTAGTGCGGCAGCCACGGGCTAGTGCTCCTGCTTGTACCGGTCCCAGTCCGCTCCCATCAAGGACGCTATTTCGGAGATCGGGTGCGGGTGCCACCACGCATCACTGACATCTTTGCGGCTCGTGTTACCTGAATGGACCATGGCCACATAGAAGGAAGGGTCCGACAAGGCCCCGACCCGCTTGGCCGCGCCCTTCCAGAGGTACGTCGTATCAATGCCGTAGCTACTGTCGGGGAAGGAGCTCGCTTCCCACAAGCTGCGCCGGTAACAGAAAGTGGCGTCGGCGACCCAAGGCCGCCGCTGGAACGGGTACTCGTAACGCCATGCTTTGCCAGCCTGCAAATCACAAAAGAAAACTGCGCTGAGCCCGGAGACATCGACGTCTTGCTTCTGGAACATCTCTACCTGGTAACTAAGGCGCCACGGAGCGCTCCAGTCATCGTCGTCCCAATGGACGATCAGGTCCCCTAGGGCGTGCTTACAGCCGATATTGCGTTTTGCGCCTATCGTCTGTCGCTCGGGGAGGGGGACATACCGGACACGTCGGTCGTCGGGGACGAGGTCGTCGACCCGGTCAGTGCCGTCGTCGACCACGACGAGCTCACTGCGGGAGTAGTCCTGCTGGAGCCAGCAACGGATAGCCCGACCAACAAATAGGCGGCGGTCGTGGGTCGGCATTACGCAGGAAACGAGCGGCCCATCCGATGACGCCCGCGAGGTGGCCGTGGGTTGCAGGGGCGGGGAAAGTGAACTATCCGCTCGCAACCCCTTGGCGTCGTTTCTCTGGGCTGGGCTCTTCTGGGCTGGGCTCTTCTGGGCTGGGCTCTTCTGGGCTGGGCTCTTCTGGGCTGGGCTCTTCTGGGCTGGGCTCTTCTGGGCCAGCCTCGTACGCCGGAACACGAGTAACTGCCCGACGGCAAAGGCCCGTTCGAGTTCTCCGTTGCGAAGGGGCTCTCCGTAAGGCGCGGCCGCGCCCCAAGTGGCGAAGTTGAGAAAGGCTATATAACTCCCCGGCGAGACGGTGCCCATGAGCGAGGCCACGTTCTCGGCCAGGTTGGCGACGCGAGCGCCTTCGTTGACCACCAGGAGACAAATTTCGGGAGGTGGGGGAGCACCATCTTGGCCTGGGACAGTTCCCGCCATGGGGCCGGCAAGGGGGAGAGGGACGGAGCTGGGGACGGCGCCGTTGGGGACCGCTGTCGAGCCCGGGCGCCGCCAGCTAGTGGGGGAGCCAGCGTCCGCGGCCAGGGGCAGCGCGGCTCCCGGGCCTCCCACCCGGAGCGCCCCAGGCCGGCCGGCCGCAGCCGCGGCGCTGGCTAGGGCACGGGTCGCCCGGGGATCCGGGGCCCCCACTTGGACGATGGCTCCCGTGTCGGACCTCGACAAAGAAATGGCCGCCGTGAGGGCCAGTAAGGCCGCTTCATCGTGGCTGAGCTGCCCATCGAGCGCCCCCATCTGATGAAGCAACTCTCCGATCGCGGGCATGGCAACCGTGCCGGTCTTTTTCAGGACGACCATCGACTCCACCTGCTGGACGGGCGCGAACGCTCCGGTCTCGAGCAAGTGGCCGACAAAGGCCTGGACGCCGGGGAAATAGTCAGCGTAATCGTGGAACGCCACCAGCCCTCCGGGTACCAGGTGGGCCTGGAACTGAGCAAAGTCGGTCGCCACCGACGCGTAGTCGTGCAACCGGTCCACGACCAGGAAGCTGATCGGTATGTCCCACGCCACCTCACCGGCCTCGGCGACGACCTGATGAACGACGTCGTTGAGCCCGGCCGCTTCAATGTTACGGGCAAACCGGGAACGCGAATCGTTCAGGCCGGGGACGGTTTTGCCCCGCTCGCCTTGTACTCCGTCGTGAGGGTCGACGGCGTAGACGGCCGACCCCGGGGACAGCGACTTGGCCACCGTCCCGAGCACCACTGTCGCTCGTCCGCAATAGCTCCCGACCTCCACGATCGCGTGAGGGGCGGGCAGCTCCAGGAGCGCTCTTGTAACGGCGGAACTCAAAAGGTCGGCCTCGACCGCCGAGAGCCAACCGTCGATCGCCTCCGCCCTTTTCAAGAGCGGGAGGAGCAACGGCAGCGGCCGGCCTCCGGGTGACTCGAAAGGGTCGTCCGGTGTTGTCGTAGCCGAAGGGACGTAACCGCCGAAGCTCTTGCGCACGTGGGCGCGTAGCGGGTCGCTGTACAGGCGTGGGACCGGGTGGGCCCAAAAGACGTCCCGGCGCAACATGGCCGTGCCAAGTTGGGCGACCGAGTACCTGGCGCGGTATTGCACGAGATCGTAGCTACAAGGGCTCTTGATGACCCCATGACCGCTAAGGGCGACGAGAGAGGGCAAGATGACCTCTTCCGAAGCCCAGATCTTCGTTTCCGCCAATATCTCCTGCAGCTCCGGGTCGGGCCAGAGGCACAGGAGGTCTTCGACCGCCATCCGGGTGAACACGGTCGACGGCCAGAATGTCCACTGCGGGAACCTGGCCTCACCGTCCGGGAAGCGCTTCAAGAACGGGCGCCACAAATCCACCTCTTGCCACGCAACGCGGGCCGGGCCAATCGTGGTCGTACTTGGCTGTCGCCCCTCGGAGCTTACGAGGCAGCCGGCGCCGGGATGGTCCTCGAGAAAAGCACGCACGTAGGCTGAGTAGCCGCGACGCAGCGCGACTTGGTCCGAGTCGACAACTGTAATGGTCTCGAACTCGAAGTGGTCGAGGGCGTAGCGCATGGAGTCGATGGCAAAGTCGTGGAGCCGGCCCCACTTCATTGGCCGGGGTCGCGGGTGCACGAACACCCCAGGCCGCCCGCTCAACCCCAGCCGAGGGAGGATGTGGCCGCCGCTCCCGTCGTAGAGAAGCACAACAGACTCCGGGTCAAGGCACTGGAGGTTGTCCACCAGGTCGTGTACGCAGTCAGGCGCCTCGTGCACGAGGCAGGCAAAGACGTTCATGCGGTCAGAAGAAAATGCCCAGTCCGTCGCTCCATGCAGCCGGGGCCCATGGACCGAGACTAAGCGGCCGACGTCAACCCCGCGTCACCGCGGCGTCAAAAGCTCTGGCAACCGCCAATTTCAAGGCCCCGCCTACCTGCCGCGGTGGACGAGTTGGTGACGAAACGAAAATGCGCCGTTGACGTCGCGGTGACGGGGGCCGCCTACCGTTGAGCGTTGCTTGCCGGTAAAGACAACAATGCAGCGCTCCAGGAGGCCAGATGTCGATCACGCCAACGTACCCAGGGGTTTATATCGAGGAGCTGCCTAGCTCGTCCCACACGATCACGCCGGCGCCCACGTCCATCGCTGCCTTCGTCGGCTTTACCCACCCGCTGCAGACGCCCCGGACCACTCCGCAGTCGACACCGGCAAACGTGTTGTACAGCTTTGCTGACTACCAAAACTTCTACGGAGGGTTCTTCAGTTGCCCGGGGCTCCCGGACTACGTGGGACAAGCGGTCTTCCAGTTCTTCCTGAACGGCGGCTCACAGTGTTACGTCGTGGGGCTGACGAACCCGATATTCCCCACCCCGACCATGACGTTGGGCACCACGCCACCGGTCACGCTCAACGCGACGGTACCCGTGGGCGACCCGACAACGGGCCTGACCGGTCTGGGTCTCCCGCTGACGGTAACGATCAGCAATATCCAAAGCGTCGCCACCAGCCGTGACACAGCGGACATACAAATTACCTACGGGCCCCCGGCCGCACAGGGGTCGGGACAGGCGCAAGTCGAAATCTACCGAAAGGTGCAGATCGGCCAGCTCCAGGCTGCGCTGGCCAACTCATCGCTGGTCGCCTGGGGGGGCCCCGAGGTGTGGCCACCGGCGTCGTCCCCTCCGCCGGCGCTCTCGTACCCTGCGCCCGGCAGCCCGCCAGGGAGCAGTCCTCCCACCTACTCCTTCACCTCCGCCCCTCCGAGCCCGCCCGTCTCCAGCTTCATCAATACCGAGCTCATCGCCGAGGCCTTCATCGACAATTACCCCCTTGACAAGGTGCCGATCTTCAACCTGCTGGTGGTGCCCGGCATTTCCGACCCGTCCGTCATGGCCGAGGCAACGGCTTACGCGGAGCGAAAACGAGCCTTTTTCATCGTTGACCCTCCATCGACGTGGTGGGTCGACTCCGCCGCCACGGGGAGCGACCCATCCTCCCCGATCGACGGCCTATCTCTACTCCCGGTCCCGGTAACGCCCAACGGAGGCCTCTACTTTCCCTGGCTTTCGACCAGCGACCCGGTTACTGGTCTTGCTTCCACCGCCCCTCCGAGCGGCTTCGTGGCGGGCATGTTCGCCTCCGAGGACGCCAACCGCGGGGTCTGGAAAGCCCCCGCCGGCCTCGAGACCGCGCTCAACGGCACTACCGGTGTTGTCCCGACAGGCCTCATGAGCGATAACCAACAAGGTGCCCTCAATCAACTGGGGATCAACTGCATCCGCCAGTTCCCCTCCCTGTCGCCGGTCATTTTTGGAGCGCGGACGCTGGCGTACCGGGACGAGGCGTTGCAAAACCAGTGGGGTTATGTGCCGGTCCGGCGCATGGCCCTTTTCCTGGAACAGTCCCTTTACTCCAATCTGACCTGGGCCGTCTTCGAACCCAACGACACCCCCCTGTGGAATGCCCTTACTCAAGAAGTGAGCGCTTTCATGCTTGGTTTGTTCCGCCAGGGGGCCTTCGCCGGGACGACGCCCAGCGAGGCGTTCCTCGTCCAATGTGACTCCACGACGACAACGCAGGCTGACATCAACAACGGTGTTGTCAATATCCTCGTTGGCTTCGCCCCGCTCAAGCCAGCGGAGTTCATCGTCGTGCAGATAACCCAGCTCGCCGGCCAGGCCTCGAGCTAAGGAGCCCACCAATGGCGTCTACGTCAGCCAAAATCTTCCCGGTAAACCCGACCCGGTACGACCCCTACAAGTCTTACCGGTTCCTGGTGTACTTCACGACATCGAGCCCTACGGTCCCGGTCGCCGCCGTCAGCAAGGTAACGGGGCTGAAGCGGTCTTCTGACGTCATCGAGTACAAAGAGGGCGGAAATGCCATAATCCTGAAGGGTCTGGGGCGGACGAAGTACGAGCCGATTACCCTCGAGCGGGGCATAACCCAGGACAAGACCTTCGAAACGTGGGCCAACGCGGCCCAGTCGCTCGACCAGGGGTCGGCGTCCACGTCACTGGCCAACCTTCGCCAGGAAATCAGCATCACGTTGCTCAACGAGGAAGCACAGCCCGTCCTCCGGTGGCTTATCCACCGTTGCTGGGTCTCGGAGTACCAGGCTTTGCCCGACCTGGACGTGGGCGCGAACGCCATTGCGATCGAGCACATCAAGCTGGAGAACGAGGGATGGGAGCGCGACACCTCGCTCACTGAACCCAAGGAGCAGTAATCGCGTGCTCCTGAACGAGCTCGCGCTAGACGTGCGGGAGCCGACAGGCGAAGACGAGATGTTCGTCCTGGAGTCGGCGCTATCGCCGATGAGGACAATGGTCGAACTGGTCAACCGGGTGGCTTCGGGCGAAAACAGCGTTGCTGTCGATTGGTCCAGGGTGCCTGCAGCCCGGCTCGGCGCCGTCGCTTTCGCCATCAGACGAGCGTGGATCGGCGAGAGGATAGTGAGCGAAGGTACCTGCGCGGCGCCGGGTTGCGGCCAGCGCTTCGACGTCACTCTGACTATTTCCGCTTACTTGGCGCATCATCAGCCCCGCCGGCCGAGAGGTGTCTCGCCCGCCCTCGAGGAGGGGTGGTTCTCGCTTGGGGGCACGATGGTCCGGTTCCGGGTGCCCACGGTCGGAGATGTCCTGTCCGTAATGGACGAGGAACGGCCTGCACTGGCCATTTCGGCCGCTTGCATAGACCCGCCCGGCGTGACCGCCCCCGTGGCCAGAAGGATAGACCGGGCGCTGGGTGCCCTCTCGCCCAGCCTCGACGGTGTAGTGGCCGGCGGCTGCCCCTCCTGTGGCGCCTCGGTCCAACTTTCCTTTGACCCCGTAACGTTTACGCTGGCTGAACTGCAGGACATATTCGCGGGCCTCTACCGGGAGACCCACGCGCTGGCTTCCGCCTACGGGTGGGACGAGGACACCATCCTCCGCCTTCCTCGCGGCCGGAGAAGGCGTTACTGGAAAATGGTTATCGAGGGGCCGTCCGCCGCGTGAAAGCCGTCCCCAAATACCTCGCCCGGGTCGTGGGTTCGTCCGCCCCTCCTGCTGGCAACGCGTTGCGGCCCCCCCATTTCCTTTTTGGCCCGGTGGGGCTTCCGCTTGCCGACGGCGAGAGGGCTCTTCCCGACGCGGTCGGCAGAGACAATTCCAGTCTGAACGCGCCCAATCTGGACAGGCCGAATCTGAACGGGCCGGGCCCGTCTTTGGAGCCGAGGGCGACCTGGAGCCAAAAAGCAAGAGAAATGGCGAGCGAAAACCCGATCGCTTCCACCCCCTTGGAACTCGGGCCCCCGTCCTTCAATCAGGCGGAGGCGCCAGCGCCCTGGCCGCTCTCCGGCTCAGCCCGTCGACCGGTGGACCGTCCCGAAGCGGACGCCGAGAGCCTCGTCGACTACCTTCCGGGTGGCACTCACCGGCACACCAGGGCCCTGCTCCGTCCCCCTCTCCGACGCCGACTGTCCGGGCGCGTGAGGCGCTCCCGCCTGGAAGTGCCGGAGTGGTGGCCACGAACGTACCCGCGCCAGTTATCGGTGATGGCTATTTCGCACCGACAACGGAGGGTGACAGCGAGATCGCCTCTCCGCCGGTAACCGCTCGTGGCCCGGGCCAGCCCTCGGAGTTCGGGCCGCTATCGCGTGGGCCGGCGACGCCACCGAAGCCGACGTATACGCAAACGGTGGTGTCCGCGAGGGGTGCGGAGCGCGATGAGCCCGTCCCCCTTCTGCTGGAGACGCCAAGTGGTCGCCGTTCGCCGGGAGATCCACCAGAGGCGCTGTTGCCGGTACCCGGGCTTTGGTCCCAGTCTCAGGCCGGGCCCGAACGCGCTGGCCGACCGCCGGCTTGGCCTGACCGCGCTGCCTTCCCTTCTGTGCCGCGGGTTCCTTCCTCCGGGCCACCAGGGCCTGCCCGCATCACGATCGGGACCATTGAGGTCAACGTGGTGCCTGCACCGCCGCCGGCGCCGGCGCCGTTCCCGCCCATCGTTGCTTCCCCCGTCCGTCCGGCGCCGGGTGACCATCGCACGGTGGTTGATGTGGCTCGCTTGGGTGTCGGACGCTGGTTTGGGACCGGACAGGGATAGCCGTACTTCACCGATGACCCTCGACCTCTCGGCCATTACCGACTCGCTGATCGACCTGGTGAGCTCGTCGTGGGCCGCGGCGCCGTTATGGGCTGAGCTCGACGCGGCGCAGGCCGCCGCCGGAAGCCCGCTTTCGCCGGTGCCGGCGTTCACGCCGACGTTCACCGGCTTTGCCCCGGACGTACTCCCGAAAGAGGCCGGGCCTCAGCTCAGCCTGTACCTTTACCACGTCGAGGCGGACAATGCCCGCGAAGCATTGTTCTGGCAGCCGCAGATGGTCTCGAGCATGGCCTGGCCCGGCCAACCGGTCGGTTTTCTCCCCACTGCGCTTGATCTCTACTACCTCATGTCGGCGTACTCGGCAGGCGATTATCACCAGGAACAGATGCTCATGAGCGTCGCCGTGCGCCTGTTCCACAACAGCCCCATTTTGAGGGGCGTTACCGGCTCGTCGTCATGGGAACTGACCCTGACCATGGAACGGCGTTCTTACGACGAAATGAGCCGGCTCTGGCAGGCGACCACGAGCCCGTTGCGGCTCTCAGTCGTTTATCGCGCCGCTGTCGTTTTCCTCGACCAGGACCTGGCCCCGCCGGCCAACAAGGACACATCTTCGTTCAACGTCGTGGTGGCCAATGCGGCGGGCCAGCTCCCGCTGGCCACCGCCGCCCCGGGAGCGGCCCAGGCTTCCCCTCCGGCGCCGCCGGGACCTCCCGTGCTCCTGAGCACGTTCCGGCAAGGGAGCTATATCGGCCCGACCGGCGAGCAGGTCTCGTTCACCCAGGAGCCGGCGAAGGTGGCTCCTGGTCAGCAGGTCTGGCTGTTCGGTGCCAACCTGAGCGGCGCCAGCCTGTCCCTCGTGGCAGAGACCGGCGCCGTGTCGGACATAACGAGTTGGGTCATCGCGTCGAGTTCGACTCCCAGCCGAGTCGTATTAGAAGTTCCGCCGGTCGCGGGCTCGCCGCCCGGGTCGTTGCCGCCCGCCGGTGAGTACCAGCTCGAGGCGGGGACCAGCCGGGTGCCCCTCAGCATCGCCCCCTGGGTCAACCCCTCCTCGGGGCCGGTTGTCTCGGGCACGACCCTGACCCTGGCCGGAGCGGGTTTTGCCCCTGGGCAAATCGAAATCGAGGTGGGCTCGTCGCCGGTCCCGGCGCACGACATCAGCGTTGCGGAGGGTGGGTCATCCGTATCCTTCACGTATACGCCGCCGGTGGTGGCCTCCGGCACCGTGTTGCCTATCAGCGTCCGCGTGGCCGGCGTTGAAGCCGACCCCGCTCTTTGGGTGAGCACGTGAGCCTGGCGCCAGCGGAACTGGCCACCGGGTTGGCGCCCGCTGAGGGTGGCCGAGGCTCAGTCGGTCCCGGGGGCTTTGCCGGGACCTCGGAGGGGGGCCGGCCTGAGCCCGGTTCGCCGCCCACCGTTCAGGGGCCGGCCTGGTTGGAAGAGGTGCGGCTACGGGCCAGCCGCCGGGTCATGTGGCTACGTCAACTCTGGTCGAGCTACCACTATGAAGGGGAGCACCTCCTGCCGATCAGCCACAGCGACGTTGACCGCGCCCTGCTCCCGCCGGCCGAGCTGCGGGCGGCAGAGAGTTCGTTTTACCTCAACGACGAACGCGCGGCTGCGCTGTCCAGGGACCTGGGCACGCTCACGGAGATGCCGCCCGACCCGAGCTGGGAACAGCTGCGGGTTGGGTTCGACCTGCAACCGCCCGAACTTCACCTGCTTGCCCTCTGCTTGGCGGGAGCGGCGGACCCGGCTATGCGCCGCGTCTTCGGGTACCTGCTCGATTCGCCGGAGCCCATGGGCCCGACTCCAGCTTTGACAGTGGCCCTCTTCGGCGACAGCCCGTTCTGGTGCCCAAGCCCGAACTCGGCATTGGTCCGCTGGCTGTTGGCCAGGCCACTGGACGACGGCCGGGACCCCTACAGCTCATCGACGAACTGGGACGCCGATGCGTTACTCCTGCCCCCCTTCTCGGACAGACGACTGGCGACCCGGCCGCAGACGGTTCAGTGACGGACTGGTCCGCGGGGGCCATTGGGGTCGAGGTGGGAACGCCCGTCGGATGCCCGCTTCGTCCTGACGTCCTCGATGAGATCGTGCGGTTCGTGCGCTCCTTGTCCGGCGCCGAGGCGCCGACGTCTATCCCTATTGAGATCGAGATCGTCGGGCCGCCAGGGTCAGGTCGGACGTCCCTGGCGGCGCGTTCCGTTGCCTGCATCGGCCCGCCTTTCCGCACCCTCGCCTCAGCTGACGCCGAAGCGATAACCCAGCGACCTGACCCCACAGCGGCGGTGGTGAGAGAGATCCGCCGAGCGCGTCTTGAAGGCCGGGCGCTCATCTGGGAGCACGCAGAGGCTATCCCGGCCTCGTCTTGGCCAGCGCTGGCGCTCGCCCCGCTCACGTTCCTGTCGACCACTTCGGAGCTCACGGCTCCTGCGGACTTCGGTTCCGTCCGTCGATCGTTCCGCCTCGAGCCCATCTCCCGGCGCGAACGGGCGCAGCTGTGGTCGTCGTTTACCTCCAGCCCAATTCCGTCACCCGTCTCGGACTGGGACTTGCGGCCGGCCGAAATTGCGGTGGCTGCTCGAGTCACCCCCGCCGGCGAGCTGGCGGTAAGGGAAGTTTGCCGACGTTTGCTGCTGGCGGGGACGCCGGAACTACTCACTCCGTTACCCCTCCCCCATGGCTGGGGTGACCTCGTGATCTCACCTCGCACCGAGCGCCACCTTCGCGAACTGGACTCCCAGGCTCGCAACCGAGCCGAGGTGCTCGACGAGTGGGGTTTCGCCCGGCTGACGTCGATGGGACGGGGCGTGACCGCTCTTTTCGCCGGGCCAAGTGGGACAGGCAAAACCATGGCCGCCCAGGTGCTAGCCCGCTCGCTCGGCCTCGAGCTGTGCCGTGTCGACCTGGCCGGGCTCGTAAGCAAGTACATCGGCGAGACCGAGAAGCACCTGAGGGTCGTATTCGACACCTGCGAACGGGGCCTCTATATTGCTGTTGTTCGACGAGGCTGATGCACTGTTCGGAAAACGGACAGAAGTCAACGACGCTCACGACCGCTACGCCAACATCGAGGTGGACTACGTACTGCAGCGTATGGAGAGCTTCAATGGCGTCGCCGTCCTGGCCACCAACCGTAAGGGCGACCTCGACTCCGCCTTCGTGCGCCGCATCCAGTTCATCATTGACTTCTCCCCTCCGACCCCCCCTGAGCGCGAACGGCTGTGGCGCCTTGCCCTCGACCACGCGGCCACGCCCGACGGGGAGTATGTGATCGGCCCGCTCGACTGGGGCAAGCTCGGGGCGCACTTCGACCTGACGGGTGCGGGCATCAAGTCCGCGGCCCTGGCTGCCGCCTTCCTCGCCCGCGACGACGGCGGCTCCATCGAGATGAGCCACGTGCTGGCGGCCACTCGCCGCGAGCTCGAGAAGCAGGGAAAGGTCATGCGAGGGCAGGAGGGGCCTCAGTAATGAGCCTGTCCGCGCCGGAGCGGCCGATGCCTGAATTAGCCGTGGAACACCTTCGCCTGCGGGTGCAAGGGATCGACGAGGGCGCCGCCCGCCGGCTGGCCGAGCTGGTGGCCCAGGGCCTTGGCCCGGGGCTCATTTTGCCTGTCGGGCTCGATGCGATCTCGACCCTCGAGGTCGAGGTGCGGGCCCAGCCTGACGAAGGAACGGATGCCCTGAGCCGGCGGATCGTCGAGGCCGTGGGTCGGGCACTGGCGACGGCGCCATCGCCTGCGGGTAGTGGAGGCAGCCTGGACAGCGAAGGTTACGTCCTGTGAGCGCCGAGTTGCTGAAGGGAGCGCTGGTCTCTTTTTCCCCTACGTTCCTCGTCCCTATCCCGAACGTGATCGTGTTCCAGTACAACCCCGAATCGCTGACCCACACCTGGGCCCAGCCGCAAGCGGCGGCCCCCTCGACGACCTCTGGTACGGCAGCACCGCAGACCAACAACCCGATGGCGGTGCAAGGGATGCCCGGCGAAACGTTCGCTTTCACGGTGGCCTTCGACGCGAACGACGAAATCGCGGACGGGAGCGCACCCACGGCGGCTATTGCCGAGGTCAGCGGGGTGTACAGCAGGCTGGCGGCTCTGGAGCTCCTCCTTTACCCCGCGGGCGGGGGCACATCAGGGCTCCTCGGCGCGGTCTCCTCTGCTCTGGCGTCGGCCCTAAGCGGAGGCTCGTCCGGCCCGACCACGACCGTCCCGGCGTCGACATTGCCGGTCGTCCTTTTCATCTGGGGGCCCGGGCGTATCGTGCCCGTCCGGCTGACCGGGCTCACCATCACTGAGAAGTTGTACAACTCCACGCTGAGCCCCACTCACGCCGAAGCGCAACTTACATTGCGCGTGCTAACTCCGGCGGAACTCGACGCGGACAGCTCCGACATCTTGAGCAGCCTCGGCAGCGTGGCTTACAACTACACGCTGTCGCTGCGTCAAGCCCTGGCCGTCGCCAACCTGGCCAACGCCGCCGAATCGATCATCGGGATGATCCCCCACTAAAGGAGAGCTGGTGTTCGCCGCCGGGAGCCGCTATTTCGGAGCACCTACCTACACTTTCAACCTGCCTGGGGGCAGGACGGTAGCCGCCGTCTGCATCCCGGCCCCCCGAGCCAGTTCTATAGTCGGCTACTACCCCCACCAGGCCAGCGAGCGGCTCGACCTCGTGGCCGTCCGGTTCCTCAATGCACCGACTGGTTTCTGGCAACTTTGTGACGCCAACAACTCGATGGTCGCCGGTGCGCTGGTGGCTCGACCGCTAATTGGGATCCCGCCGAGCGCCCAACCATGAACGTGGACCTGTCATGAACGTGAACGTGCAGCTGTCCATCGGCGGTTCGGCGGTGCCAACGTCTTTTTACCAGTCCGTCGAGGTGCTCGAGGTCGAAGAAAACTCCGACGGCCCCGACGTTTTGTTACTCCGCATGCCGGTGGTGCGCACTTCGAGCGGCGACCTCCAGTACGTAAGCGACGGGACTTTCGAACCGTACACCCCGGTCACCATGGTGGTGACCCCTGACGGCCAGGGTGCGCAGTGCGTTTTCGACGGTTACGTACTGTCTTGGCAGCTCCACCTGGACCGGACCTCCGGTTCGTCCTCTCTCGACATTGCTGCTCAGGATGCCTCGTGCCTGATGAACCTGGACGACAACGTCCAGGAGTGGCCGGGACAGACCGACGGAGAGGTGGCCAATTCCATCTTCGCCAATTACGGCTTTGACGGCGCCGATGCAAACACGGACGACGATTCCCCGGTCCACGACCCGGACGCGCACAGTTTGTTCCAGCGGGGCACGGACCTTCAGTTCCTGCGGGGCCTGGCCCGTCGGGCAGGAAAAATCTGCCGTGTCGCCTGTACCGACACGCCCGGAGAGCGCACAGGATATTTTGTCCAACCGGCCGTCGATGGGCAGCCGGTGGCGACCATCTCGCTCGTAGACCCCACGACGTGGACCGTCGACTCGCTCGACTTCGCGTGGGACGTGATGCGGCCGAGCGAAGTCGACTCCAGTCAGGTCGACCTCACCCAGTCCTCCGATGACGGGGTGGCATCCGACGCCAACTCGAGCGGCCTCAGCCAGCTGGCTCCCCGCGACCTCCCCACGTACGCCGGCCGGTCCTCGACGTTCATTCTTACGACGCCAGCCGACGTCCCCGAACTGGACCAGCGGACCGCGGCTGTACTGACCGAATCAGGGTTTTTCACGCGCTGCACCGGACAGGCGGACGCCAACCGTCTGGGCGCCGTGCTCCGGGTGGGGGACGTTGTCACCATCGAGGGCGCGGGCAGCCTTCACTCCGGTAACTGGCTGGTCTGGAACGTGCGCCACCAGTTCTCTCTCGATTCGTTCAGGATGCACTTCACTCTCGTCCGCAACGGCGTGGGCGCAGCCGCCAGCGGGGGGCTGGCGGGCGCCCTCGCCGGGGCGATCGGAGGCGCGCTTTGATATCTGCCCAAGACCGCGTCCTGGAAGATCTCCTTGACCGCCTCCGGAACCGCTTTTATGGCAAGTACCGGGGCATTGTTTCCGACGTCGACGCCACGACGTGCCGCATCAAGGCGAAGGTGCCGGCCGTGCTCGGTGACACCGACAGCGGCTGGTGCATGCCTTGCGTCCCTTACGCGGGGCCACAAGTAGGCATCGCTTTCCTGCCGGAAGTCGGCAGCGGGGTCTGGGTCGAGTTCGAGGGCGGGGACGTGTCGTACCCGGTGTGGGTGGGGTGCTACTGGCGTGACGGCGAGGTGCCCTCGGACGTGGACGCGGCCGTGAAAGTCATCGTCACGAAAGCCCCGACAGAGTTGAAGTTCGACGACGACCAGGGCTCGCTGACGATCACAGATCCCAACGGCAACACCGTCACGCTTGACTCGTCGGGTATCACTTTGACCCGGGGCAGTGAGACGGTGGCCATAAGCGATTCGAGTGTCTCGGTCAATGACGGTGCTTTGGAGGTGCAATGAGCACGCTCCCACCGCGAAGACATCGCCTACCCCTTCCGCGTCGACTCGGCGTCCCAGCAAACGGCGCAGGCCGCCTACCCGGCGCACATCGACCAAATGGTCCGCCAGCTCCTGCTCACTTCACCGGGGGAGCGAGTCGATCTCCCGCAGTTTGGCTGCGGATTGCGGTCTCTCGTGTTTGCGCCGATAACGGACGCTCTAACTGCCACTGTCCAGCTTCGCGTGCTCCAGGCCCTGGGCCAGTGGCTCTCGGGGATCGTCACCCCCAACGAGGTGACGGTGCTGACGGCGGCCGCTTCCAGCGAGCTGGCCCCCGGCACTTTGAAGATCACCGTTGCCTACACCGTGGTGGAGACTCAGGTCCCCGCCTCGACCACGGTGATCCTGCAATGAGCTCGACAATGCCGCTCCTGGACAGGCGCCAGTACCTCCTCAGCTCAACGACGTGGAACGGCATCGATTACGTCGAGGTGGCCAGCACCGACCAAACGCTGCTCCGGGTCCATTTCCTGAACACAGTCAACGTAAAGGGCACCCTGGGGACGACGTACGCGTCCCCGCCGGCGAGCCCTGTGCAAAGCGCCGGTGCTCCGGCCAGCGTCACGATCACCGGCGGCGAGGTGATCACCACCGTCCAGGTCCTGGCGGTCATGGACGGCCCGACGTCCTGGAGCGCAGACAGTGAAGGCCGCCCGGTCCTCACCGTCCGGGTAGCTGCTCCGGGTGACTTCTCGATCTACCATCTGACCGTCACCAGCGCGGTGCTCGACCCTTATTTCGCCACCGTGCCCTTTTCGTTCAAGGCCAACTGCCCGAGCGATTTCGACTGCCAGCCGGCGTCTTCAGCCTGCCCTGGGGACGAGGCGGTCGACGTCCCGATCGATTACCTGGCCAAAGATTTCAGCAGTTTTTGCCAGGCCCTGTCGGAGTTTTCTACTCAGCGCTACCCTTCGTGGCTGGAGCGCTCGGAAACCGACGTGGGGATGGTGGTCATGGAGGTCATGGCCGCCATGGCCGATGAGCTCAGCTATTACCAGGACCGGGTGGCCGGCGAGTCCTTGCTCGGGACCGCGACTCAGCCACTTTCGCTGCTCCGCCATGCCCGTTTGGTCGACTACGAGCCGGCCCCGGCGACCGTAGCCACGGCCCTGCTGCAGGTCGAAGTGGCGCCCGGGGCGACATCCATTACGACGCCGGTGCGCTGCCGGGCCCAGGGTGCTGACGGTGGGGTCATTTACTTCGAGGTCGGCAACGGGTTGGCCAACCCGTCCGGTGGCCTGGCCGCCATCGCGTACGCAGTTGACCCGCGCTGGAACCGTTACACGCCGAGTGGAGCGCCGAACCTGGCCCCCTACTGGTGGGACGAGAGCGACCAGTGCCTTCCATCCGGTTCGACCCAGTTCGACATTGTCGGATGGGGCTTCGGTTTTTCGGCTGGTCAACAAGTTCTTATCGATACGGCGGGAACGACCAGCGCGGACCCACCGACACGCGAGGTCGTCACCATAAGCCAAACCGCCGAGACCTCCGACCCGCTCTTTGGTGTCAACCTCACCCGGCTCACGGTCACGACGGCGACCACCGCCGACCACGACCTGGCTCGTACGGCCTATGCGGGCAACCTGGTCACTGCCACGCAAGGGTGGCGGACTACGGAGAACTTCTATATCCCCAATGGGCATCCCGTCCTGAGCGACGCGGCGCCGGCGGTCGCCCGTTTGGGAGCGAACTGGGATCCCGACGACGTGGTCCTCGATTATCGCTATTCCTTATCCTCGGGGCCTTTGGCGTGGATCCCAAGTACGCAGCAAGACGCGGACACGCCCGTGGCCGCCGTCCCGGAGGTCGTCCTGGTCGAGGGCCCCGGCAGTCCGGCCCCGACACCCTGGGGCTGGGTGCGCTGGCTCCTCGACGCGGCGGCGGCCGACGACGTCTTCACGTTGACGCCCGAGCTGTACTCGCCCGTCCTCGCCGGTCGCTCCAAGGCCGGTTCTCCGATGACTTGGTTCGATTATGACGGTGGAGAGGGGACCACGGTCCGCTTCGGGAACGGGACCTTCGGCACCCTGCCGGCGGCGGGGACCACGTTCCAACTGACTTACCGGGTCGGCGGCGGGACCGGGGGCAACCTGCCCGCGGACACGATCAATCAAGTCGTGATGGACAGCAATGCCGGTCCCGTTACCGCCTGCACCAACCCGTTCGCGGCTTCCGGCGGCACGGATGCCGAGACGCCACAGCAAGTGCAAGACCGGGCTCCTCAAGCATTCAGTGCCGAGCCGCTCCGCGTGGTGCGGCCGTCCGACTACGAAGCCGCGGCGCAGACGCTGGGGTGGGTACAGCAAGCCGGTACGACGTTTAGGTGGACGGGCAGTTGGCTGACGGCGCTAACAGCCGCCAACCCGGCGGCCACCGAGCAGCCCACCGTCGACGAGGTCATCTCCCTGTCGCAACTTTTGAACCGACAGCGTCTTTCGGGTTACGAGAGCTACGTCTTGCCTCCCCGTTACGTCTCGGTCGACCTCGTGGTCAGCCTGTGCGCCGATCCCGCCTACTTTGCCGGCGATGTCGAGTCGGCCGTCCTCTCGGCTCTGCAACCAGGGTCTCTGTCGGGCGGGACAGTGGGGTTTTTCGACCATTCCCGTTGGGCTTTTGGTGCGCCCCTCGAATCCAGCGCGCTGCTGGCAGCGGTGCAATCGGTGACGGGCGTGGCCGGAGTTTCCCTGGTCCAATATCGCGAGCGAGGAGCTCAGGCTAATTGGGCGCCGTTGCCCGAAACCCTGACCGTGGCGCCGGACCAGATCCTGCGGGTCGACAATGACCCCAGTCGTCCGGACGCGGGTACGCTCACCGTGCTAGTTCAGGGGGGGAAATGAGCGGGCCACCTCCGGCGTCGCCGCCGGCCTCTGCGTGCCCCTGTGAAGGCTCACCCGAGCCGCAGGTGGTCTCCAATCGGGCCGGCCTGCCTTCTATCTCGTACCGAGTAGACGATTTCACTGGCTTCAGGCGGGCCTTGCTCCAGCCGTTGCCAGACGAGCAGTCGCTCGGGCTCTGGGACCCGGCGCCGGGTGACTTGGGCCTCCAGATGCTGGAATGGTGGGCCTACCTCGGCGACATCCTGACCTTCTACAACGAACGGATCGCCAACGAAAGTTACCTCGGCACGGCGCAGTTAGCCTCCAGCGTCGCCGGTTTGGTCAACTTGCTGGGCTACGCACCGGCCCCCGGGCGGGCGGCCACGGGGCAAGTGGCTGCGATCCGCACCACCACACGGCCGTCAGAGCCCCTCGTCATCCCCGCCGGCATGCAGATTGCCAGCACGGCGACTCCGGGCGTGCTGGCCCAGACCTTCGAGGTGTCGAGCGCGAGCAGCTTTCCCGGGCCATCGGACGTCGCGGCCACGTTGCCGCCCAACCCCGCACTGCCGGTGACAAGCTCCAACAACCCGGCCTCGGTCCTCCTGGCCGGGAAGGTCACGGGCGTAAAACCGGGCGACCGTCTCGTGCTCGTGACGACCACCTGGAGCGGCAGCGATGACAACTGGTCATCGGTGACCGTCCTCAGCGTTGACCCCCAGCCGGACCCGGGCACCGGCACGGTGAACACGAGCGTGACGTTCACGGGCGCGGCGGTCTGGGGTACGACGCCGGCCGCCGCTTCCGCTTCTGACGCTGGATCTGCCGGTCCTGGCGGGGAGGGTAGTGGCTCGGTTCGCGCCGGCTTTTCTTTTCTTGACGCGCTGGCGGAGGACCAGGTGCGTCGGGACGTCGCCCCCTCGTTGTGGTGGACGCGGGGGGCGACGCAGGTCCCGCCACCACCCGTGGTTGGACAGGCCACGGGCTACCGTTTGCTACGGCCCAACGCGGCGGCATCGCTTTGGAGCCTGGGGGCCTCCGGGGCGTCGCCGTCGGACGCCGTCTCGGAGGACGGCACCTGCGTCAACCTCTCCGCCGCTGTACCTTCGGTCCAGCCGGGCGACCTTGTCCTTTTCGACGGAGGGTCGCAGTCGTCGTCTGTTCTCGCCAATGTCGTAAAGGCGCACCAAGACCTGGGAATGGTCCCCTTCCCAGAACCGGCCAGCCCTCCGGCGCCCGACATCGTCGTCACTCATACAGTCCTTCAAATCGCCACACCCGACCCCACCACCATGGCTGGCTACAGCGGCGACCCCACAGTCATCGCCGTCAGGTATGCGTTCCGGGACGTCGGGACGGTGATCGCTACGCCAGTAGGGACCTTGTCGGCACTGCCCGCGGTGGTAAACGTGCCGGCGTCGTTCACGTTGCCGCCCGGCATCACTACGGCGCTGCTCCAGGACTCGACCGGGGCAGCGACCGCCGTAGGTGTGACCCCGGCTGGCCCGGGCGCCCTCACTGTCACCCCAGGGCCGTCGACGCCGGCCGCTTTTTCCCCGCCCCTCGCCGTCCCGTTCCGGCTCATGTTCGACGTCCTGAACGTGTCCCGGGGGGTCACGGTGCCCTCTGAGACATTGGGCAACGGCAACGCCGCCGTGGCCAACCAGAGTTTCACGCTCCAGAAATCCCCTCTCACCTACGTGGCCAGTGGGGCCGGGTGGGCCAGCACGCTCAAGGTGTTTGTCGACGGCGTCCTGTGGGACGAGGTGCCCAGCTTCTATCAGCAGCCGGCCAACGCTCAGGTCTATGTGGTCGAAGGAGCGCCGGACCTCACGACGTCGGTGCGGTTCGGCGACGGCGTCAACGGCGCCCGGCTGACATCGGGCACCGCGAACGTGGTCGCCACTTACCGTTACGGTTCCGGAGCGGCGAGCCCTCCGGCCGGGCGGCTGACGACGATCCTCAAACAACAGCCGAACTTGGCTTCGGTCCAAAATCCCGTACCGCTTTCCGGCGGCGAGGACCCGCAATCTCCCACCGACGTCAAGACCAACGCGCCCGCCAGCGTGTTCACGTTCGGGCGAGCCATTTCGGCCGATGACTATGAGGTGGTGGCCAGCCAGGCGGCGGGGGTAACGCGGGCCAAGGCCTACTGGACCTTCGACGCCGACGAACAACGCACACTGGTCAAGATTTATGTCAACAACGACTCCGGGGGCGTGCAGTCCGCGGGGCAGGCGCTGGCGGGGTCAGATGACCCGAACCGCCCGGTGTCGGTGGTGGCGGCCCCGCCCATATCGCTCAGCCTCTCCTGCACCCTCGTTGTCGCGGCCAACCAGGTCCTCGACGACGTCGTCGCCGCGGCCACGGCGGCGGTCACCGATCCCGTGGCGGGAGCCTTCAGCCCCGCCCAGATGGGGATCGGCCAATGGCTCTACCGGAGCCACGTTGAACAGGCGCTTTCGGTGGAGGGCGTACTGGGCGTCCACCAGCTGGCAGTCACGTGGTCGCAGGCACTGCCGCCACCGCTCATGCTTATTTTCCTCCGCGAGCTAGACGACACCGCCGACCCAGGTGAGGGCGGTTACTTCGAGTTGCTCCCTGCCAACGTCAACATCACGGGGTTGCAAAACAGTGGATGACCTCGACGGCTACGCCGCTTACTACTCGCAGCGCCTATGGGCAATGCTGCCTGAGATCTACCGCACCGACGACACCAACCCGGACGGCAGCTCGGGCCCGCTTCAAGAGGTCTTGAACCGGGTCGGCGGCCAGGTGGCCGTAGTCCGGCGCAGCTTGGACCGGTTGTGGGCCGACCAGTCCATAGAGACGTGCGACGACTGGGTGGTGCCGTACATCGGCGCCCTGCTCGGCACGAACCTCGTAAACGGACTGGATGCTCGGGGTCAACGCCTGGACGTGGCCAAGACCATCCACTACAGGCGCCACAAAGGCACGCTTGCCGTACTCGAGGAACTCGCTCTCGACGTAACGGGCTGGACGGCCCACGTCGTCGAGGGTTTCCGCCGGTTGTCCCGCACCCGTCACGGGCTCGACCCGATGGTCGGCCCGGGGTCCTTCTCTGGGCTCAGCCCGACGCAGGCAGCTCAGCTCCTCCAGCAACAAGGCCTGATAGGCCCGCTCACCGGGGCTCCTGCTGGCGGTCTGGCCGACCTGCGTTCAGTGCATGGGGCCGCCTTGACCGGGTCGGCCTTCGACGAAAGCTTCCACACGGCCGACCTGCGGGCGGGACAGGGTGCCGTAGGCCATTTCGGCATCCCGAAGCTTCTGGTGTTCCTGTGGCGGCTGACGAGCATCCAGGTCGTGGACGGTACCCCAGTTCTCGTGGAAGGTAGCGACGGGCTTCAGTTCGCGTTCGACCCGACCGGACGCCAGGTCCCCCTCTTCCTCCCGCCGCCGGCCCCGAGCCCGACAACTTCGCCAACACCTGGACCTCCGCAACCGAGTGGCAGGTGCCCGGCCCCATCACCAGCTCCCTCGTGGCTGGGCTGGCCAACGTCGAAGGTTCGTTCGCACCGCCCGAAGCCCCGTACCCGTCGTCCCCTGACGCCGCCTCACCGCCCGGGCCGGTACCTTTCGGCTACTCGGTCAACGGCGGGGAGGTGGCAAGAGTGTGCCCCGAGGTGGGGCTGTTCGCGCTGTCCACGCCGGCACCGGCGACCGCCCCTTTGACTGTCACATACCAGTACGGCTTCGCGGGGCTGATCGGGGCGGGCCCGTACAACCGGCTTCTCCTCGGCGACCCACCCCAGACCGCGGGGACGGCGCTGACCGTCAGTGGCGGAACCGGCCTGGACGTCGCCCTGACGACTGTGGAGGCCCAGGGCAGCGTCACCGTAAGTGACTCGCTCACCTACCCCGCCCTCGCCTCCGTAGGCTCGTCCACGGCACCGATAAGCGCTCTGGTGGTGATGGCCGGGTACCAAACGCCGCCGGTGCGGCCGGTCCTGCGCCCTCCAGCCGGTTGGGGACCATGGGTCTTCACCGGGGCCGCGGGAGCGGAGCTCATCTTGGACGGGTTGCTGATATCCGGCTGCGACGTGATATTACGCGGGACCTTCGACACTGTGCGGATCACGGCCTGCACTATGGACCCTGGTACAGCCAGTTCCGCTGCCGGGCCGGGGTTTGCCTCGTCCCCCCCGGGTACGACGCCGCTGGCGAGTTCGGCTGACGGTCGCGTCCTGTCGCCCACGACGATTTGGATCGAGGCCGACCCGTCGGCTGAAGCCGGGAGCGGCGGTATCTCCCAGCTCCTGATCGACCACTGCGTGCTGGGCCCGGTACGGACCAGGTTCGGCGGTTCCGTGGAGACGCTCTCCATCACTGACAGCATCGTGCAGGGTATTCCGACGACGACGGGGCCCGGTTACTCGGCGGCCGACGTGTACGACCCGGCGCTGCTCAAAGCAGCGGTGCAGTCGGACGACGCGCTGGCGCAAACGCTGTTGGGCCCACTGGCTACCGCACTCGGTTCCTATACGGCCCCGGGGCCGCTCCCCGAAGCGGTCGTCGACGGGCTGAACAGCCTCGTCGACGGCCCCAGCATTTACGATCCTGGCCTGTTCGCGACCGCCTCGCTCAGCCCTGACGTCACTGCGGCGGCAAACAGCGCCCCGTCTCTGTTCGAGGGGGGACTGAAGGCCCTTAACCGAAGCCTCATTGACGAGGCGTTCCCTATTGCCCTAGGCGTTGCCGCTATTGCGGTCAACAACGCTACGGTCGAGCTGGCCCGGGTAACGGTCCTCGGTCGTATGGCGGTCCACCGGCTCCAGGCCAGCGACTCGGTCCTCAACGATTTCACCGCCGTCGACGACACCCAGGATGGGTGCGTCCGGTTCAGCGCATACCCCGTCGGGAGCCGTGTCCCCCGCCAGTACGAGTCGGTGACGATCCCGGCGGCCGCGCCCGTCTTCACGAGCGTCGCCTTCGGCGATCCGGGCTACGGCCAGCTTCTCGACGGCGCCGACCAGTCCGTCATTGATAACCCCGGCGGCAATACCATCAGCTCCGGCGCGAGCTCAGGGTCCGAGATGGGCGCGTTTTCATCCAACCTGGCCCCGATCAAGGAACAAGGGATCCTCATCAAATATGCCGAGTACATGCCCCTCGGCCTGACACCCGTGATTGTCCATGTCACGTGAGCGACGCCCCGGATGGGGTGTGGGAGGAGCATCTTAAATGGCTAGCGACCGCGCACGTGTGAGTTTTGACCCCGCTCGCAAATGGCGGGGGCTGGTTGCGCAGCAAGGCAGGGTCACCGTCGAAGCGGACTGGAACGAAGCGACCGCCATCGACGCCGAGCGGGACCGATTGACGACATTGGAGGTCGTCGGTCCGGTTGGTAGTCCAGACGGGGGGTATGCGGTGACTGCCACCGTCCCGAGCCCCCAGAGCGGGACGACCGGCACTCTGACCGTGGGCACCGGCACTCTGTACCTCGGAGGGCAGCGGCTCGACCTGGACGGCGCCGTGCACCTCGACGGCAGCCCGCAACCGGAATGGCTCGATCAGTCGACCGACTCGCTTTGGGTGGCACCAGCTCCCGCTGAAGCGAGCCCACCTGCCGCCAGCCCACCGACGTCGCCTCCTGGGGCCACCAACGAGCTTGTATACCTCCTGGCCATAGAACAGGAAGTGTCGGCGCTCGAAGACCCCACGTTGGCCGACGTGGCCCTCGGGGCCCCGACACGATGCAGCGGGTCCGGATCGTGCAGCGCTTCGTCCGCTGGTCGACGGCATCTTCGGATTGCGCCGATGCTTGGCAAGAGGTCCAGGCGGCCTGGAAGACCATCGGGCTCAACCTCGACCAGAGCAGCATGCAGCTGGAGTCGACGGCGCGGCTGCAGGTCTCATTTGACCAGGTGGCGCCGTCCTCAGGTCCTTGCCAGCCCACCGCCAGCGGTGGCTATCTCGGCCCCGAAAACCAGCTCATCAGGGTGCAGGTCAACAGCGTCGACCCTGTCAGCGGGGATCCCACCGTCGTTTGGGGGTTCGACGACGCTTCGTTTTTGTACGAGCTCGAGTCGGCCGTGCCGAACGGCACCGGCATGGTCTTCACCCTGGCCCAAAGCCCGGTCGACCAGTACCACTTCCCCCAAGCCGGGCAAGCCGTGGAGTTGCTCCGCGACGTGGCCGGCCTGCCCCTGCCCGGGTCGGAGGGGCAGTCCCAGAGCACTGGAACGGCCTACATAGCCTCCGCCTCTGGTTTCGTCTCCTCCGTTACGTCGACGTATAACCCGACCCAGATGAGCCTGGCCGTCTCAGCGCAACCGCCGAACGATTACCTATCGATTTCCGCCACTCCGCAGCTCTATTTGCGGGTGTGGCAGGGCTCGGTGCCCGCCCCCGGCGGGACAGCGGTTGACCTCGAGGGTGCCGGCGCCGTCACCGGCCTCAGTGTCACGCTCACCTCGGGCAACGGTTTCCATCCCGGCGACTTCTGGCGTTTCGCCGTCCGCCCCAGCGTGCCCCAACTGGTTTACCCAGCCCAGGTGGTGTCGTCTCCCCAGGCGCCCGACGGGGCGCGGGTATGGGCCTGCCCGGTAGCGTTCGTCAGCTGGCCCAGTGGCGGGAACCCGACCGTGACCTCGTGTGTGCCGGCCTTCACGGACTTAGTAGCTTTGACCGCCCGGAAGGGGGGCTGTTGCACACTCAACGTGTCGCCCTCCGATATCGAAGGAGGGACCACCCTTCAGTCGCTCCTGGCCCCGTTCGCCGGCCAGGGGCCGGTCCGGGTCTGCCTCGACCCCGGGACCTACACGTTGTCGGGCCCACTGGTCCTGGGGACCGACTACGACAACATCTCGCTGGAAGCGTGCTGTCCGGGCGTAGTTTTCCAGGCGCCGGAAAACCCGGGGGTGGAGTTCGTGCTCGGGCTGATAGTCATCGAGGGGGCCAGTTCGGTTTCGATCCGGGGGATCCAGTTCGCGCTACCGCTGGTACCGTTCGAGCCGGCCGAAGGGTCATTCGCCGCGCTCACGTCGGAGGGCGTGTCTCCTGCCAACCAGGCTCTACTCGAACAGTTCAGCCAGGTGATGAACGTGGCTATCGGCATATCCGCCCAGGGTTCGGCCAACCTGACCGTCGAGGACTGCACGTTCGACATCACTCCCACTACCACGGCCAGCCTTTTCTCCGCTGGCGTTTATGCCAGTGGGACCATGGACGGGCTGAACCTGAGGGCATGTACCTTCACTAATAACGCGGCGCCGACCACGGTGCCCTTCTACGACCTGGCCGCCGGTAACCAGCCATCCCCTCCGTACGAGCTCGCGTTCGGCTACCTGCAGGTCTCGACCACCGGCCCGGTGGGCGAGACCACGACCATCGGCCAACTCCACGATGCCGTCATCGAAAACTGCCTGTTCCAGGGCTTGACAGTGGCGGCGGTGGCCATCGCGCAACTCGGGACCGTGCGAGTGGAGAACGATACCGTCCAGGACTGCTACGGCGGTTTTTGGCTCGTTTCGTTAGACAACGCCGCACTAGGTCTGACGTTCGACCTACTGCCCATCGGGGACAGTCAGACGAGGACCGACTTCGTCAACCTGAACATGACGGGGTTGGCGGACGCCGTGTTCCTCATTCCCTCTGCGTTAGCCCGCGTCCTGCCGGCGGTCCCGCCGAGCGGGATTTTGATCCTCCCGCGGATAATCGCAGTCCCCGACCCCCTGGTGCTGTCCAACGCGGCTCTCGGCTTACAGACGTTCCTGGGTCAGACGATAGCTTTAGCGGAAGAGTCGCCACCCTCGTCGGGAGGAACGAGCGAGACGTCGGCCACCCCCTCCGCATCGCCGCCCGCGGCGGCGACTTCGGCTGCACCGGTCGAGTCGACGACCACCCTGCAGGCGGCGGTCGCGCCCACTCCCACCGTCGAGGAGGCAGCTTTTGCCACGCCCGCCGAGGCAACCACAGCGCCGGCCGCAGAACCGAGAGTGGTGGCCGAGGAAGCGGCCGCGCCGTCCCTGTCCGAGACCGTGGCACCGGCCACGCCTGCTACCTCCGAGGCGCAAGCGCTAACAGCACCCAAGGCCTCTGAAGCGAGCACGACGGAGACGAACCTCGCCTCAGAGACAAACCTCGCCTCAGAGACAAACCTCGCCTCAGAGACGTCCTCTTCGTCCGTCCTTGCGTCGGGGACAATCAGGCCCATAGAGACGCTGACACCAACAGAGCAGGCGACGGCGACGACATTGCACAGTGCGGCGCCGACGCTCCAGGGGATCCTGGGCACAATTATCGGCGTAATTCCTCCGATCATTGGCGTGGCGCCTCTTCCTTCGCCGCCGGCGGTGCCGCTTCTCGCCGATACCGGCATCGCGCTCAAGTTGCGACTTGATGTCGGCGATTGCCAGATCGATGCCGACGTCCCGGAGTCGTGGTCGGGGACCGGGCTACTCGTCGCCGACCTGACCTCCAACCCCGGTTCGGCCCTGGTGCACGACAACCGCATCCGTTGTCGTTTTCCTCAAGGCCAAACGGCCCTGTTAGCCGGCCTGGTTGAGGTTTCAGTTACGGGCAACATCGTGGCCAACGAGCTCGACACGACCACCGTGGTCCTTGTCGCCCAGGCCAGTGCGCTCGCCACTGGGACCGACAGCCTGGTACTTCACCCGGGGACGACGACATTGTCGTCGGCGCCCGTGGCTGTGGTGGGCAATGTATTTATAACCCTCCCCGTGCTGCCGGCCCGGTCGAGTACGAGCCTGCCGTCCTGGGACAGTCTCAACGCCGAGATCCCGTACAGCTAAATGGGTCGGCGGCGGCCCGCCGCCTTTACTGCAACGTCATCGAAGTTTGGCCGGCGTCGGTAACGGTAATGACGCCGGCCCACGTGCACGAGCATTGGGACGAATCATCGAGGGCGGCGACGTCCCCTATGGTGACCTCGGCGGACCCGGGGCCCACGGAGAAAGGACGGGCATACAGGGCTGAGGAGTCAACGTCCCCTGGGCGGCCGCGGTGGCCGCCGCCACTTGCGGGTTGGAAGGGGACTGGCAGAGCCCGAAAGGGGGGACGTTGGATTGGTCGACGTCGGTCACCACCCCCGCGGCAGTGGTCGCCATAACCTGTGTGCCCGAGGCGGCAAAGGTGGACGGCGTGGTCCCCATCGAGCATTGAAGGGTCGCTCCCGTGACGACTTGAGTGCCCACCAGACTTACCAGGTCAAGTCCGCGACCCGGATGTGAGCCCGGGTCGGGCCGGCTCGATGAGCCCTTTCGGGGCCGGCATTTTTACGGACGCAGGCAACAGCGACTGTGTAGCCGCCGACGGTTCGACCCCCAGCTCGCGGTGCAGGATTTTCCGACAGATGTCGTATTGGCGGATAGCCTCACCGGCGTTCCCCTCTTCCATGTAGGCAAGGATGAGCACCTGGTGGGCGCTCTCTCTCAGGGGCTCGCTGGAAACGGCGGCCAGGCCGGCTTCAATGGCCTGGTCGTACCGGCCCGTCAAGGCCAGAGTGCGGCAAAGCTTCTCGAGGGCGTGCAGGCGGAGCTGGCGGTAGCGCTCCCGTTCGCTGACAACCCACTCGTCGTACCAGCCGGGCAGCAGGTCGCCGGTTACGCTCAGATCATCCACGCTCAGATCCTCTGCCGCCCCTTCGCCTCGCAAAATGCCGCGAGCCCTCCTGGCGTTTTCGCGCAGGTCCACCGCCACATCAGGGTTCAGGCGCAACATCTGGGTATCCGCGGTCACGAGGTAGTGGCCGCACCGGTTTATCCGCCAGAGGGCGGTGCGGAGGCTGGCCGCTGCTCTTTCTTCGTCGCAGTCCAGCCAAAGGGCAGAGGCGACGTACGTGCGCGACGACGGTCGCGACTGCAAAGCGAGGAAGGCCAGGACCCGCTGCGGACTGAGCGGCAGGATCACTTCCCCTTCAGGGCACTCGAGCTGAAAGCCCTGCAAGAGGCTGAGGCGGACGGCCGGGCCGGGGCGGGAAAAGGCCGCCTCCCCATCTATGACCATGTCAGGAGCCAACACTGGGTACCAGTATTCGTAGTACCGAGTCACGGGACCATCACCGGTCCGTCACCGGCACGCGTGAGCGAGACTTCTTTCCGGCTGCCGGTGCAACAGATGACGTGCTCTCAGGAGGCCGTCGCCGTGCTCGCGTTTGCCGCACCGCGGTACGAAAAAGCGGAAAAATACGAAATGGCATCGTCGTTCAAGTGCGGACGCAGATTCTCCTCCCAATCTTCATTCGTCACAACGGCGCGCCCGCCCGTTGTCGATGCAAGATGCTTTTACGCACAGCCGACCATTCCCCCCTCCGCCTTGTGGCCGTGACCCAGGAGGCTCTTACGCCGCCTTACATCAGCTTGTCCCTAATCCGCGGTTTCGAACTCCACATCGAGGAGAAGACCGTGGCCGTCCCCCGCAGCGCGCAACGGCTGATGGCGTTTGTCGCTCTTCAGGACAGAGCGGTGCAGCGGTTGCACGCCAGTGGGGTGCTATGGAACGACGTGTCTGAGCAGCAGGCTAATTCTTGCCTGCGGTCGGCGTTGTGGCGCACGCCGTCGCCCTATGGCGAGCGGCTGGTGCAGGCATCTGGCACTCACCTTTGGCTGAACCCCTCTGTCCAGGTCGATTTCCAGGACGTGGTGTCGCGTGCCGTCTCGATCGTCAACAGTCAGGAAACCGGTTCAGAACCTCAGGAGCTGGTGGGCCAACTGGGTCTTTTTCGTTCGGACTTGTTGCCGGATTGGTACGAGGACTGGGTCCTTGTCGAGCAGGAGCGCTTTCGTCAGTTGCGCCTGCACGCCCTGGAGACGATCTGCGAGCGGCTCACCTCAGCCGGCCGTTACGCCCTGGCCCTCGAGGCGGGTCTGGCAGCGGTGGCCTGCGAACCTCTGCGCGAGAGCGCGCAGCGCCAAGTAATAGGAGTGCATTTGCTGGAAGGAAACCTTACTGAAGCGTTGCGCCAGTACCACCGTTACGCTCGCCTGCTGGCCGACCAGCTGGGGGCGTCTCCCTCGCCTCCGCTCAGGCGGATGCTCGAGGCGGCAGTGGGCCAGTCCGAATTGACCCTCCTTTGACGGTGCCGTGACGGGTGGCGGCTAGACCATGGGACGATGGTCCCGGCTCGGTCGACCTGGTCAACCTTGATAATCCGGGCGTGGCTCGATGAGTCGGGCGGGCTGCGAGCCCGTTTGACCCAGGTGGACGAGGTCGACAACCCTGAGAGCGCGGTGGCGGTGGCCGATGACCCTGAAGCGGTGATCAACGTTGTGCGCGACTGGCTGTCCAGCTTGCATGTGCCGGGCGACATCTAACGCCAGCCCACGCGTCCGACTGGCCAATCTGGCCAATCGGACGCCGGACAAGGGCCTCCAAGGGTATGTGGCGCGATCGTCTATGATCTCGCCGGTGAAGCCACTTCCTGGTGAAGATGGGAGTCCCAGTGGCGTTGGTTGACTTTTTCGATTCCGTCAATGTCAGCAACATCCCGCCGGACGCCGCAGTGGTCGCCGGCTACATCGACGGTCGTTACGCCAACGTAGGGGCCATGCGGGCACGTTTCCCGAACGCCGTCATTATCACGATCACGGTCTCGGGCCAACCCGACGTGAACGTCTGCGACTGCGAGGCGGGGGACCTGACGCCGGCCCAAGCCGCGCAGTGGGCTCACGGAGAGGTGATGGCTGGTCGGCGGCCAACCGTCTACTGCAGCGCCTCGACCCGCCCCGCGGTAGTGGCAGCGTTGGCGCCCTACGGGCTCGAGTTTGGGCGTGATGTCGACAATTGGGTCGCCCAGTACGACGGCGTGGCCCAGGTCCCGTCCGGTTCGGTAGCCAAACAGTATTTAAGTGCGGGCTATGACTCCAACGTTGCCCTACCCGACTGGGGCGTCTTACCCCAGGCCACCCATCCGCAAATCGAGGAGATGAACATGGTTGCATGGGATCCCGTTACCGGGGGTTACTGGATGGTCGACCCTAACGGGGAGGTTTACGGCACCGCCGGCCCAGTAGCGGCGCCGTACCTGGGAGGGCTCAACAACCATCCTCAGTACAAAGCCGGCGGCAAGGCCCAAAACGGCCCGTGCGTCGGCATCGCCCCCTACGGCGAAGGCGGCCAAGGTGGCTACGTCCTGGTCACTTTCGACGGCTCCCAACTTCACCACTATGACTTCCCCCGTGACGGGAGCCTGGCTAATTGACACAGGTCCCGCCAGTAGCGCGGAAGCGTAGCCGGCCACGTCAAGGCCTTTTATCGACGCGCTGAAGCCATCTACAACTGAACGTCCATCAATCTGTTGAATTTGGGTTTTTCAGGCGGAGGCCGGGCTTACACCTCGGGGCTAGAATTTGGTTTGCTGGGCGCCTTGGCCCAGGTTCGAAAGGGGTTTGAACTGTCATGACTGTGACGTCTCCGTCACCCGCCGCCGACCCGGGAGCGCCGCAGCCGGCCAAGCCGATCGACCTCGTGCTCGAAGGAGGTGGGGTGAAAGGGATCGGGTTGGTAGGAGCCATCCTCGAGTTGGACGCAGCCGGTTACCAGGTGAGCCGGGTGGCCGGCACCAGCGCTGGCGCCATCGTTGCGTCCATTGTCGCTGCACTCCGGGCAAAGAACCGCCCTCTGAGCGAGCTTCACGACGTCCTCACTACCTGTCAGTACGACAGTTTCATGAGGAACGGTGGTCTGCGGGGCAAGCTCGGCGGGCTCGGCGCCGCCAGCGGGCTGATGCTACATATGGGCCTTTATGACGGGGACTACTTGATCGAATGGTTAGGCAAAGTGCTGGCCGGTATCGGCGTTACCTATTTCAGCGACCTGCCGTTGGACGATCCCGGGGCTGACAAAAACCTGACCGCTTCCCAGCTGTACACGCTCGTCGTCCATACCTCTGATATAACGCGCGGAAAGATAGTCCGTTTGCCGTGGGATTACCCGGCTTATGGGTTCCAAGCCGGCAACCAGCGAGTCGTCGACGCCGTCCGAGCCTCCATGGCCATTCCGTTCTTTTTCGAGCCGGTGAGGTTCAGAGCGCCGGCCGGCACCATCGGCGACCAGGACTGCGATGCCGGCGATGTGGTCTGGGTCGATGGAGGGATGCTGGACAATTACCCCCTCGACGTCTTCGACCGGACTGACGGGGCGCCGTCGCGCTGGCCCACCATCGGTATAAAGCTCTCCGCCCAGGAAGTTGTCGTCAAGGGCACAGCTGGAGACGACAATGTGGCGAGCGAAACGATGTCCTGTTTGCGGACCTTACTGGACAACGCCGACCGTTATTACGTCGACAGCACGAAACAGCCGTTTACGATTTTCGTTGACTCGGATGGCATATCGGCCACCGACTTCCATCTCTCCGCCCAAGCTCAACAGACGCTGTTCGAGAACGGACAATCGGCGGCTCGGGCCTGGATTGCCGCGCAAAGCACTCCGGGGCCGCCGGGCACCCCAACCGGTGCCGTGCAAGCCACGGTGGCCGGAGCCGCCCCCCCGCCGGCACCCGCAGCGTCAGCACCCGCGGCGCTGGCTACTGCCGGACAGTAATAGCCGGGCCGGGGGGAGACCTTCGCCCGAGGGCTGGCGTCACCATCCTTGACTGCGCGGCGGCATTCTGGGACTATTGCCACCTACTGAGCTAGTTGCACGCTGAGCGATAGCGGCTCGTGTAAGAGGTGGTCGACGGTACCTGGGTAACCCTGGCAGTGATCAATGCGAATGGGGCGTATCAGAAGTCTTTGGTAGATCTCACGTTCCGGACGTCGTCCATTTAGAGACCTGAGGCGCACTGCCCAAACAGGTGCTCAGCACCCGGTTCACAACCCCCACATGAATGTAAACGGGACGATCTTCAATTGAGAGGAGTTTGGACATGTCGTCGTCTGAGTTGTCTGCACAAACGCCAGGAGCGGTAAATCCTGGTTACACCACAACGGAGTTTTGGCAGACCGTGTTCGTCAATGTTATAGCTTCGGGGGTCGCCGTCGGCTCCCTTTTCTCCAACAATTTCAACCTGGACGGCCTCAATGCCATCGTGCCCTCGGTTGCAGTAGCTGCGGCGGCAGCTTCGCAAATCTTCTACAACCACTCTCGGGCGAAGGTTAAAGCCGCCGCTCAGGGTGCAACCGCTCAAGTCGAGTCGGCCAAGGTCCAGTCCCAGGCCCAAGCGACGGCGCTGGTCGCTCTAAACCGAGCCGCGCCGAACGATGGAGCGGTAAACCCCGAGCGCTCGATAACCATCAGTTTCAGCGACGCCCTGGGCAATGCCCTCGTCAAGCCGTCGACGATGTCGTAGCGATGATCAAGGACTAAAGGCTTCGCGGGGCCGGGCGCCCGTCTCGACCGGAGCCAGGTGTCCGACCGGACAACTGGCCAGTCGAACAGGACGCGGCCAACTTCGGCAAATCTGGCTCAGGCTCGTGTATTTGGCAGACGTCGATCGTCTCCGTGGAAGCGCGGCCAGAAAAGGTCACGCAACCCGGTCCCTTATGCGGTCGCAGCCGAACTCAGCCGTCTGGGCGGCCCTAGCTGGAGGACAAGTGCCCATGGCTCATTCGAGACCGTCCTCGTCCGTCGTCCCGTCTGGGAGGCGACCGTGTTAGCCGCTCCTGCCAATGGCGGGCCCAGATTTGTGCTGCTTGGCCGGAGCTGTCCGGCGTATGCAGCGTGCCGCTGGCCCGTCTTTTGGTGGGTTATTCGCCCCGCGAGGTCAAGGTCGACGCCGGTCACGTCGCCGCCCTGATGGAGGTCGTCGACCACCTTCCCCCGGTAATCGTGGACGATCGCACCATGACCGTGATTGACGGCGTCCATCGCGTCGAGGCCTTCCGCCGGGCCGGCCGCAGTCACATCAACGCCCTTATGTTCAACGGCGAAGGCCCCGAGGCTATGGCCCTCGCCATTGAGGCCAACGTGAAGCACGGCAAGCCTCTCAGCCGGGGGGAACGCAGAGCAGCGGCAAGCAACCTGCTGTATGCGTTCCCGGAGCGGTCCGACAGGTGGGTGGCAGAAGTCTGCGGCCTGTCCCATACGACGGTGGCCCTGGTCCGTAGAGGCCTCAGCCTGACCGAGGGGCGCGTCCGGACGGGCCGCGACGGCCGACGCCGCCCCGTTGACAAACTGGCCGGCCAGGTGGCCGTCGCCCGGGCTATAACCGAAAACCCGGCCACTTCGGTCCGTCAGATGGCGGGGGCGGCCGGCGTCGCCCCGTCAACGGTCCAGCGAGCCCGCGCCCGGCTTCGCGGCAAGGGTTTCCCGCCGGTCTCCGCCTCACAGGCTGTCCCCGGTTTGTCAAGCGCCAAGGAAGACAAGAGAGCGGATTTCGACCTTCCCCCAGCCGCTCACACGACGGAGCCTGGCGACTGGTTGGTCAGGACGGCTGTCAGCGTCGAAGATGTTGGCAACTACCTCGGGAACTTGCCGTTGTCCCGGATTTACGAGGTGGCCGACGAATGCCGCCGAAGGGCGCGGGTGTGGGCCGAGATGGCAGACGCTCTGGAAGGCCGGTGCCGCAGCCGGCTGTGCGGCAACCGGAGGCCTTAGGGCGTTTTCTATACCCCGGGGAACCGAGCTTTCAGCGCGGCAAGAGCCTCTTGGAAGGGGGCCTCGATATAACCAGCGTGGTCATCTAGCCCGTGGTGATGAGTTACGGTCCCGGCCGGGTGATAAACGGCGGTATGGCGCACGTATTCGAGGCCCCCTTCGACCAGCGTGACGAGGTAACGGCCGGCCTCCTCGTCTCGTGGGGCCCATTCGCCACCGACGGCGAGATACACAGGAGATGTATGGGCGAAAACCGGACGCCCCCATTCATCGAGATGGTTGCCGCCGGCGCCCCGGCACCGGGCCACCACCCATGAGTGGGCAGAAACCCGCACCGGTTCGCTCAGCGCTAAACGGCTCCGCGGCCCCTCCGCTCGCTCGGTCGATGCGACCACCCGCCCTCCGACCAAGATTTCAAGTGACGCCAGCGGGAAAATGCTTTCCGCCCAGGCCTCGACCTGGACTGTGCCAGGGCCGCTCAGTTGGACGGTGTCACCAATCCCGTGACCGTCGACCGCGAGCTGGATAATAGGGCCGCCTGAAAGGAAGGTCCGCCCGGCCCTCACGGCGGCGCACCAAGCCGGGTAAGAGAACTCGTCCTCGAGGTGGGCATAGGTGCGGTACAGGCCTACGGGTACACTGCTGCTCATCTTGTCGGTCCCACCTACCAACGGGAGCTTGTAGCCAGCGTTCAGGTAACGGTAATAGATCTCCCCTTTGCGGGGATCCCAGCTCAGAGATTCGACAGCGTCGGTGCGGCCAGTGGCCGCCAGTACGGCAGGTTCGCCATTAGGCGACGGGAAGTGGGGGATGATGACAGTACCGCCCTGGGCGTGGGCGCGGTCGGCCCAATCGGCCAGCGTCGATTCGAGCGAGCCACCGAGCTCGCCCTCGTTGGGCCCGTCGGTGCACCACGGCATAACAGGCTCTTTCAGGCCCCACAATGTGAGATGGCCCAGTACATGTTGGCGGTTTTCCTGACCGACGTACGTGGCAAAATTCCCGTCGGGCGTAGTGCTCACCCGCCCGGTGAAATCTTCGGTGTTGGTAAACAGCGACCCCCACTGGGACTGCAAGAGGTTGACCACCCGCAGGTCTTCGCACTGCTGCTCCAGGTGTGCGCCCTGAGTGGAGAGAAAATGGACGTGGGAGTCGCCCGAGTACCAACCCGACGCGGCCATGTCGGTCCAACGGGAGATCTGTAGCGTCAGTTCACGCTGGCCGGGCTCAATGTGGACGCGCTGGTGCAGCGGCGTGTACTCGAACCCTCTGGCCACGTCCACGAGGACGTCGCCTCGAGGGAGCCATCCTTGGCAGGTGCCGTCGATGTAAGCGTACGAGACGTCCCCGAGCCGCACATCACCGCCGACGTCGATATGCCAGGTCCCCATGTTGGAATTGATGTGGTTGTGATGACCGTGCGGCTGGAACGGTACCCCCAGCGGGCTCCGAAAATGCACCCGGCAGGGGACAGGGTGCCCGGTGTCGGCGTCGATCACCCGCACGTGGGCCCAGTTCCGTCCGGGGTCGGCTAGTTGCAGCCGGGCTCGCCCACTCGCCACGGGCTGTCCGGTTTCGAGCTCGGCCCAGCGCGCCCTCCCGATCTCCTCGCCGTCCTGATTGACCGTGACGGTGCCTGACGGCAACGACGCCACCTCGACATAGGCGCGACCTCCTGACTGGCGGCCCCATCCCGCTACGACACCGTCGTCTTCGGCCGGCAGCGGCTGTACGTATCCGGCTACGCCCCGGTCGACCTCAACTTCTACTTCCAGGCCCTTGTCATTTCCGTCGCCGTCAAGGCTGACCACGATCGGGCGGCCCGGAGTGCGTACGAACGGGGCTTCCTCGGCATGGGCGAGGGTAATTGCCCCGACCGCGAAAAGCGGGCCCATCGGTGCCAGTTCGATAGTTTCGAGCGGCAGTTCGGGGTGTGGGTTCGGCCACGACCAAAGGTAGTACTCCTTAGCCGTCGCCTGAACGGACTCGCATTGTCGAAATCCCGTCATCCAGAACGGCCCTTCCCGACGCGGGAGAAGGCTGTCGTTGCAGTCGGGGACGGCCAGGTAGGGGAGCAGCCCCCAATCGGTTGGGACCAGGCTGATCTCGAACCGCTGCCGGACCGGGACGGCGACCGTGTTGCCCCCGGCCAGGCGGAAGCGGTACTCCGCCACTAGAGCACCAAGGCCTTCGACCTCGTTGGCGGGCGCAGCAAGCTGGCGGTGGGCGAAGATCACGTGCCTGGCCGGCCGGCCGACGTCGACGCGGACTGGCGCTGCCGCGGGTGCAATGCAACAACGTTCCGGATCTTCGGCCACTCTGAACGGCAGGCCGCGCCAGATTGGTCGCCCAGGCGGGGGTCGCTCAGATTTAGTGCCTCCTTACCTGCATTGCAGTAGGCGGACAGGTCGAGTGGCTCGTAGTCGGTCATGTCGACATATTCGCCCACCAGTCAAGTCAGGCGCCGAGCCGGCCGTTAATAGGGCTCTGTGACCCGGAGCGACAGGTGGCGTTCCCATCCTGTATTAGGCGCCCTCGTGTCAGGCGCCGCCATCCTGGTCCCGTTCGCTGTGTCGCTGGCGGCAGCGGCGGTGGTGGGGCGGGCCTGGCCAAGAGGACATGGCGAGGAAGAGCGCATCCTCTGGTGGGCCGCGGTACTGGCTTCGTCCACGGCCGCCTTCTTCGGTTCCGACCGTGTCTGCCGGCGGCTCCTGCCGTTGGCCGCCCTGTTGAAGATGACAATGCTGTTCCCCGACCAGGCCCCTAAGCGCCTGAAAGTGGCGTGGCGGGCGGGACTGACCAGAGACCTCGAACGCAGCTCGAAGAGCGCGGGGGTGACGAGTTCTGTCCCGGTCGCAGTGGCGGAAGGGATCCTGGCTCTGGCCGCATCCATCAGCCGCCATGACCGCAAGACACGCGGCCACTCTGAACGAGTCCGGGCCTTCACTGACTTGATTGCCGACGAGTTGCACCTACCAACGGCCGACCGGGACCGGCTCCGCTGGTCCGCTCTCCTCCACGACGTGGGCAAGCTCTCCGTGCACCCGCACATTCTGAACAAATCGGGAAAACCGACCGAGGAGGAGTGGGCGGAGATCCGCAACCACCCGCTCGAGGGCCGCCGGCTCGTCGCCCCCCTGGTGCCCTGGCTGGGCGAATGGGGCCTCGCCATCGAACAGCACCACGAGAGCTTCGACGGGTCCGGCTACCCGTTCGGGCTCTCGGGGCACGACATTTCGCTCGGTGCTCGCATTGTCGCCGTCGCAGACGCGTTCGAAGTGATGACCGCCATCCGCTCATACAAGAAGGCGCTCAGCCCGGTGGCGGCCCGGGAAGAGCTGACCCGCTGTGCGGGCGGCCAGTTCGACCCGGCCATCGTCAGGGCGCTCCTGAGCGTTTCCATCGGCCGGCTCCGATGGGTGGTCGGACCGATCTCGTGGGTAGCCGACGTCCCGCTACTGGCCAGGTTCAGCGCGGCGGGCCACGCCTTGATGACTACCACTCAGGTTGCCGCCGGCGCCGCCGCCGTGACGGCCGTCAGTGCTCTGGCCGTGCAGGCGGCCACCCCGCCCGTCTCACACGTTATGAGCCCGAAGAGCGCCTATGTGGCGGTTACCAGCGCGACCATGACAACGCCGTCCTTGCCACCGGCACCACCCGTCGTAAGCGGGCCGAAGGCGACGACGGGTGTAGTGGCACATCCAACCTCGACCATTACCAGCGTCGACCGCGACCAGTCGAAACGACCAGCCTTGAGCCACGGGAAACGAGCGCACTCAAAACCAGGGAGAGCAACGGAGCCTCGGCCGCGGCCCAAAACACAAGCAAATGCAGCCACTTTTGCGGCCCCGGCGATGACGACCACGGCGAAGACAACTACCGCGACTGCCGGAGTTAGCACCACGACGAGGCGCCGGCCCAGCACTCCGGTGGCGCCCGCAATGACGGTCCGTTCCTCAGCCCCGACTACGGGACCGGTCCCCGTTGTCACGACAGCGCCGGCCGGGACCGCGACCGCGGCACCGACGCACGCGCCTACTGATCCGGCCACGCCAACCACGTCAGCCCCCGAGACGGCGGCGACCATGGCGATCACGGAGAAAACCCGTCCTCCCTCCAGCACCACGGTAGTAAAAGCGCCGACGACCACGGCGCCCGAACCAAGAGTGGCCGGTTCGCCCTCTCCTACGCCGTCGCCCCCTCCGACGCCGGCTGTCGCTTCGACGTCCCCGTTCACTTCGACGTCCCCGTCCACTTCGACGTCCCCGTTCACTTCGACGTCCCCGTTCACTTCGACCTCCCCGGTCACCCCGCCCCCCGCGGCCAGTTCGACGACGTCCGGGCTGTCGGTAGCGACGGTTACGAGTTCAACCCCCCCGGCTCAGCCGGTTCCCGGCGCGCTTACCCCGGGGCTCCCGAAGACGACTACTACTCTGGCGAGCAGGGCGGCCACAACGGTGAAAGTTGGCGTCCCGACCACTGGTGAAGCCGCCACGACGACTGCCACCACGCAGGTGCCCACGACGACGACGGAAAAACCCACATCTACCACGGCAAAGCCGACCACGACCACCACCAGGGCGACAACCACGACGAGGGCCACGACCACCACCACGAAAGCCACCACTACGACGCTGGCCCCCACGACCACAACCACGACCGCCACGAGCACGTCGGTAACCAGCACGAGCGCTGCGAGCACGACAACAGCGCCGACGACCGCAACCACGACCGCGCCGACCACGGCGCCGCCGGCGTCAACGACAACTCAGCCGGCCACGACCACCTCGACCTCCACGCCGGCTGCTCCTACGACCACCGTCGACACACTCTGCGTCCTCGACCTCCTGTGCATCTAAGCCTGTGCGTCTAGGGCGGCAAATTACTCCAGTGACCGCCGGCGCCATCCTTCGATCAAGGCGCGAGCAATGCTCATCTCACCGGGCAACCCCGGCAGGTCGTGGGGGGAGAACCACCCCGCCTCGACTATTTCTTCCCCGTCGGGCGTCAAGTCGCCGGACGCGTACTTGGCGCAGAAACCGATCATCAGCGAATGAGGGAACGGCCACGGTTGGCTCCCGAAATAGTGCAGGTCAGTAACCTCGATGCCGACCTCCTCGCGCACCTCGCGGTGGACGGCATCCTCCAACGTTTCCCCGGGTTCCACGAAACCGGCCACACATGAGTACATGCCGTCCGGGAACCTGGCGTTCCGGGCCAGCACAACCCTCCCGTCGGCCCGTTCTACGAGGACTATTACGGCCGGGGCCAGGCGCGGGTGAACTGTCAGCCCGCATTTTGGGCATCGCCGGGCACGTTCGTCGGGCATGAGCTCGGTGGCCACGGCGCAGCGTCCGCAGAATTGGTGGGCCCGGTCCCAGGCCACTATTTGTACCGCTCGGCCAGCGATAGCCCAAACGGGCTCCTCCACCTGCGCCCACAATTGGCGCAGCCCGACAAAGCCGGCGTCAACGCCAGTCATCGCCCCGTCCGTCGGTGCCACGTCCTCCTCCTCGACGGCGATGCAGGGAAGCCCGTCGAGGAGGCCAAGAAAATGGCCTTGGCCGGCGAAGGGGGCTTCCTCAACCGCCACAAGGTCGCCGCGCACCCGGACCACAAGGCACAGCGCACCGGAGTCGACGCTGGTACTAAAACCTGGCTGGAACATCCCGGCCGACCCTATTGCACGGGTGTCGAGGTGCGGGGGGGTTTCGCGCCGCCCCGGGCCACAGCGGCTTCAGCCCAGGGGCGGGCATACGAGTCGACGATACTGATCAGGCTTTGGAGCCGTTCCCGGGCTCCGCCGACTGGTAGGCGCTGATAGCCAAGGGGCGAAATTGCGGCTCGCCAAATGGCCCGCCCGGCAGCGAACCCGGAGGCGCCGCCCCGGCAGGCGGCGGCCAGCGTATCTGGGAACCGGTCAGGGTCTATGCCTGAAGACAAGAGGACCCACGGACAGCGGGCGATGGCCGAAAGGCCGCTGCACTCGTCGACGATGAGCTCATCGTCGGAGTGTGGTGAGGCGGGCAGTTCCGTCTTGTATACGTCAGGAGAAAAGTCGAGCAGTTCGCGGTGCATCTCGGACCATCCTGGCCCGCTCCCGAGCCGGGCCCGTTCGCGGCCGGGCTCGTCCAGTACTCCTTCCAGAAGACCGAGCACGCCCAGTTCCTGGCAGCGCTCCAGGAACATCCCGACCAGGCGGTGGCATGCGGCGCGCGTGGCTTTGTCGGGTCGCCAAATCACCAGCAATTTGAGCGCGACGCAGGAAAGGCGGCCCATGTCATCGGGGCCGAGCCGGTCATCGAGGTCGACGGCAGTAATGGGGCCGCCGGTCTCCTGCACCAGACGGTCAACCGCCACCACTAGGCCTCCCTTGAGTGCGTGGCCCCCATCTGCGTTTAGGGCGCTCAGGGCCGGGAGCCCGTAGTCGAAGTCCAGGAGGACGCCAGAGGCCAGGTCACCAAGGTCCTCGAGGGCGGCGCGTTTGAAGCCCCGGAGTTCGGCGTCCTCTACGGGCCGGGCCGCCACCTCGCTGAGATAGCCGCGGAGGGACTCTCTCTGATCGAGCGCCACCAGGGCGAAGCCACCCTTGGACCGGGCCAAAGCCTGTATCAACTGGGCCGACGTCGCCGGACGGGCCCACTGGGGCCAACCTCAGCCTGGTCCGGGACGGGGGGAGCTGGCGCCGCCGGTCCGGTCCGTTCGCCCTCCTCCCGCCCCTGGCTCCGACGGGCCGGCTTCGGCGCCACCCTGACCACCAGGTCGGCCTGGTCCCGGGCCGCCTCGATCCTGGCCGCATTCACCTGGTCGACATCTTGTACCCATCGCCTGGCCTCCGGCGCACTTCGGCCATGAGCGATATGGCGGGCTACCAGCCGGGACACCCTGACCTTCTCGTCGAGATCCAGGTACCACACCTCGTCGAGCAGCGGCCGGACCGCATCCCATGACCAAAGCCTTTCGAGCAGGTAGTTGCCCTCGGTAACCACCAAATGGGCCGAGGGAGGTACGGGGATCGCCCCGGCAATAGGCTCCTCGAGATCCCGGCGAAAAGATGGGGCGTAGACGGTCTCGCCGAGCTGGCGCCGCAGCCGGGCCAGGAGCGCCACGTAGCCTCCGACATCGAACGTATCGGGCGCCCCTTTGCGTGCCGCTCGTCCGAGCCGTTGGAGCTCGACCTGGGCGAAGTGGAAACCGTCCATCGGTACCAGGACGGCCTCGGCCGCGAGCCGCCGGACGAGCACGCCGGCAAGTGTCGACTTACCCGCGCCAGGTGGTCCAGTGATGCCGAGTATGGCCCGGGGCCGGGCGCCGGCCAGCGCCCGAGCTCGGGCCGCCAAACTATCGAGGTCCCAGACGGCCTCCTGGGTGCCGCTCATGAAGCTCCGGTCATGAAGCTCCGGTCATGAAGCTCCGGTCATGAAGCTCCGGTCATGAAGCTCCGGTCATGAAGCTTCCGGTCATGAAGTTCCGGTCATGAAGTGCCGGTCAAGTGGCGGTGGAGGAGCTGTTGGTCGATGAGGTCGAGGATAATGCCGTCCCGTGCCAGGTCGAATTTACGAGCGAAAAGCTTGACCTGTCCACCCGGCAGCACCCCGGCTTGGCCCTGCGCCACAGCGCTCAAGCGGTCAATGTCCTGGCGCACGAACACCCTCGGGTGGGGCCCTCCCGCAGTCCAATCTGTGAACCATAAGTTGTCCGGAGAAACCTCGGCGGCCATGGGTGAGCTCATCGCCAAGGTCGGGACGAACAGCTCGTCCGGCGCCCATGCGCGGCGGAAGAAGGTGACTAGATCAGGGCGGCACTGGACTTGTTCGAGCAGCCAGTGAGCCAACGCGACAGAGATCACGAATTCGGCGGCGCCATAAAACGGGGTCACGCCTTCAGGAGGTCGTCTGTTCATCGGGATGGACACGCGGTGGGTACCCAGCGGGAGGTTCCAGTTCTTGACCCGGGACACCCCGCCATCCTTGTCCCCAATGAACCGGACCGGGATTTTGTCATGTGGCACAAAGGAAACGCCAAGGTTCTCGCCCAAAAACGCAGCGATCTGCTCGACGGGTCGAAGCGGGTAATCCTGGCCGGTCATCTTGACCAAATGGGAGCAGCCCAAGCCCAGGGACAGCTCTATCCCGTTGAGCATGGCCTCGACGAGGCCCCATGAGCCCCAACCGGACCTGGCTCGAGCGGTCAGCTGGACCCTGCCATAGCTGGTCGCCAATTTGACGAAGTCGTTCGCCACCCGCTCGTGGGCCCGCACGTCGACGTGCAGCAACACCGGGTACGGCGAAAGAGCCTCTACCAGCCGCGCAACCTGCTCAGGCGCCTTGTGCACCAGCAGCAGGAAGCAGACCTCAGGTTTCGCGCCCATGGCAGCTACTACCTACCCAAAGGAAAGGTGATCAACGCTCTACCGAGACGCCGCCCTTCAGCCTATAAATCGTGACGCGGGCCAGGGCCGGCGGGCCGGGCTCCAATTCTTACAGAAATGGATGTTTTCGGGCCCGTCACGGGGGGACGCCCGGGGCGAAGGCAACAACGTCCACCTGATAAAGCAGAATTGACGGATGAAGTCCATCGACCTCACCATCCGGGCGGTCACGCCGTCTGATGTCCCTGCAGTAGTGGGGCTGGTCCGCGAGCTGGCCGAGTACGAGCGAGAGGCCGACCAGTGCGGGCTGACCGAAGAACAGCTGCATGATGCCTTATTCCGCTCGCAGCCGGCTCTTTTTGGGCACGTAGCTGTCATCTCTGACGAGGTCGTGGCTTGCGCGTTGTGGTACTTGAACTTCTCCACCTGGCGCGGGGCACACGGGATATACATCGAGGACCTGTACGTCCGGTCGGAGCATCGCGGCAAAGGCGTTGGGCGGGCCTTGTTGCGCGAGTTGGCCACGGAGTGCCAGCGCCGAGGCTACGCCAGGCTGGAATGGGCGGTGCTCGACTGGAACGAGCCAGCCATCCGGTTCTACACGTCCCTCGGGGCGGAGCCCCTTGACGACTGGAGGATTTTCCGCCTCACCGATGCAGCGCTGTCCAGGCTAGGGGGCGGCGCAGCCTGAGCTGTGCGCGTACGTGCAGGTGAAAGAGCTCCAGACTGTAAAGAGCTCCAGACTGTATCGTGTCAGTCCGTGACTGGTCGAAGCCCCTCAGTCGTCGTCGTCGGTTCCATCAACGTCGACTACGTCATGAGGGTGCCGCGACGGCCAGTCCCGGGCGAGACCGTCAGCGACGCCGTCCTCGAGATCCATGCCGGTGGTAAGGGGGCCAACCAGGCCGTCGCGTCGGCCGGTTGTGGCGCGCAGGTCGAGATGGTCGGCCGGGTTGGCTACGACGCCACCGCTGAAGGACGGATCGCCAACTTGGCCGCCGAAGGCGTGGGCACTGCACACGTGTCACGCACTGAAGGCGTCCAGACCGGAGCCGCCTTCATCAGCGTCACCCCTGATGGTGAAAACTCCATCATTGCCGCCCCTGGCGCGAACGCGATGCTCGCAGCGCAAGATATCGACTCAGCCGCGCCGGTCATATCCGGCGCCCGTGTCCTGGTGACGCAGCTCGAAGTCCCAGTGCCTGCCGTCGTCAGGGCGGCCCAGGTGGCCGGGCCTGGCCCCCTCATAGTGCTGAACTACGCCCCTTACTGCCCCACCCCTGACGACCTGTTACGGCGGGTCGACGTCCTGGTGGCGAACGAGAGCGAGTCCGCGGCCTTGACCGCCGAACCTTTCGAAGACCTAGAAAGCGCACGGCGGGCGGCGCGGTTGATCCTCGGCCGGGGGCCGCGCGCCGTCGTCATCACCCTGGGCCTCTAGGCGCCCTGGTGGTCACCCCTGACGAAGAAAGCCACGTGGCCGCGCCGGAAGTGCAACCCGTCGACACGACTGGCGCCGGCGACGCCTTCGTGGGGGCATTGGCCGCCCACCTGGCGGCCGGCGAGCCGCTTGCCACAGCGGTGAGGTTTGGTACCGAGGCTGGCTCCACGACTACCGAGCAGCGTGGCGCCAGCCCTGTTATCCCCGCGAGTGTGCGTCTGTCGCCGTGATGGCGGGATCTTGGCCCTCGCCTCACATAGACGTACGACTGGGTACGCTATCAGTACTGCTACGTCGCCTATGACCAATATGCACAACAATTTCTCTTTGCCACCGGCTCATATTTCCGCCTCTATAATGTGTGCAGACTTGACCGCCTTGGGCCAGGAGGCGAAGCGGCTCGAGGATGCCGGGGTGGACTCCATCCACGTCGACATTATGGACGGGCACTTTGTGCCGAACCTTACCTTCGGGCCGGGGACGGTCGGAGCTCTGCGGCGAGCTACGCGGTTGCCCCTTCATGTTCATATGATGGTAAGCAACCCCGTCCGCCATGTAGCTGCCTTCGCCCAAGCTGGGGCTGATTTGTTCTACTTCCATATTGAAGCGGAACCGTACCCACTTCGGCTTGCGTCAGCGATCAATGAATCAGGGATGAAGCCCGGCGTAGCGATCAACCCGTTCACGCCCCTCGCGGCGCTGGTTGATTTGCCGCTCCCCAACGTTCTCGTGATGTCGGTGGAACCCGGCTTTGCCGGTCAGCCTTGGATCCCTCACACTGCCGGACGCCTGCACGAGCTCAGAGCCTCGCTCGGCAGCGATGTGCAGATAGGCGTGGATGGGAATGTGAGCGAAGACAACGCCCTGCTGGCGTACGAGAACGGTGCCTCGTTGTTTGTATGTGGCACGTCGAGCGTCTTCGCCGGTGACGATTACACCGCGGCCGTAAACCAAATGCGGAGCCGGCTTCAAGCCGGGCCACGAACCGTCACGTCGAGCGGTGGGGACGGTCCTGCTGGCCGACCGGCTACATGAACTGGCCGAGCCAAGGCTGTTCCACTTCGAAAAGCCGGTCGACCATTTGGCGGATTTGGTCGAGGGTAAGCAACGCTCCCGTTAGCGGGTCCAGCGCAACGGCGGCGTAGACGAGGGACCGGTCGCCGTCAAGAGCCGCACGCACGACTAACCTCTGCACGTTGATTTGGACATTGTTGAGGGCCGCGCAGGCGGCCGGGAGCGCACCGTACCGGACCGGCCGTAGGCCGAGGTCGTCCACCAGGCACGCCACCTCCACGCAACAATCCCCGGGGAGATTGGAGACCAGCCCTTGATTGGGGACGTTCCCATAGATTACCGGACGCGCCCCTGTCGTTATTGAGTCGATGATGTAAGCGCCATATTCCTGCGAGGCCGACAAGCCCTGTTCCCGAGACTTCTCCACAAATTCGTCCACGTTATGGTCGGGCGAATGTGCTGAGCAGATCTCGTAATAATCCCAGCGACGGGGCAGGTACTGGTGTACCAGAATCCGGGGCCTTGCGGAACCAGGACCAATACTCACTGGCGTGGTGGCTCGACTCGGTGTGGAAGTACCCGGTGAGGGCCATCAGCTCGGTCCGGACACGTTCGCTCCCACCGGCATAAAGCTCGTCCGACCCCACCCCGTCGGTCGGCGCGCGAAGATGACGCTCAGTCATTACCTGCCGGATACGGGGTACAAGGTCCTCGTCGCCCCGGCGAAAGGTGGTAAACCAGGCAGTATGGTTTACGCCGGCCGAGTCGAAGGTGACCTCCTCATAAGGGATATTGAGTTCGCCGGCCAACATTTTTGAGGTGTGCTGGACGCTATGACAAAGGCCCACCGTCTTGACCCCCAGCTCAGAGGTGGCCCAGCAATTGATAGACATGGGATTGGCGTACTGGATCAAGAGGGCTGCGGGGCAGTACCGGTTGATGTCGGCTGCGATCTCTTTGAGAGCGGTCACCGAACGAAGACCTCGGAAGACGCCACCTGGCCCTAGCGTATCGCCGACGGGTTGGTCGACACCGAACTGGCGCGGGACGTTCACGTCATAGCCGTAGGCTTCTATGCCGCCGACCTGGAACGTACAAATGACGAAATCGGCGCCGTCCAGTGCCTCCCTTCGATCTCTCGGGACTTCCACCTTGGCCCCGAGGCCGTGCGCTTCGACCAGCCGTCGGGCACCGTCATAAGTGATGGCCACCCGGCTGGCGTCGGGGTCGTAGAGACAGAGCTCGCTTTCTTGCAGGGCTTCGAAGCTAAGGATGTCGCGCACCAGAGTTAATGGGAACACGTACCCTCCGGCTCCCACAATCGTTATCTTGGGCATTCGCTCCTCCTCAGTGCTCAATAAGTAATTGTTTACCGTTTATACTCCGACTTTGGACCTCAGGAACTCAACGCTGGTTGCCACCCACTCTTCTTCGAGCTGGACCGTCGCCTCAATTGTGCCTTCGAAGGGGGGCCAATGCTCGATGATCACGCTTATGTCGTTGCGACCTCGTGCTCGCAAGTCGTCGAACAAGTGGTCAAAGTCCACCCGGCCCGAGCCGGCGGGCCGTCCGACTACACAGAACCCCATTCGTGTGCCCACCCGTTTGATGTCGTAGTCCTTGGCATGGAGCATGACGGTGAACGAGCCCAGCTGGTCCACGAGCGTTTGAAGTGGCTCAGGCCGACCAACCGAGTTGGCCGTGTCCAGGCAAATCCCGACGTGAGGGTCCGCTATCCGCTGCGTCAGCTGCGAGTACTGAAGAGCACTGAAAGCCTCGTTGTTCTCGAGGGCAAGGGTGACGTTGTGCTTATCGAGTGCGCCAATTACAGCGCGGATGGCCATCTCGGCGGTGGCGACGTCATCTGCAGGCAACATGGCCCCAGGCAGGACAGTGCGGAGGGCTCGGGCCCCCACCTGTGCGGCAATGTCGATGTAACGAACGAGGTGCTCGTGGTCAAGGCCGCGCGTACCGACTTCGAGGGCGATCCCGTGGCGGCGGGCAGCCTGCGCCAAATGCGCGAGCTCGGGCTCCGTCAGCGTATGGAGAGGAAGGTTATCGGCGATCTGCAAGACCTCGACCCCCAGGTCCGATGCTCTGGTCACCAGGTCGATGGCGTCGAGGGGGCGCTCGGGCTGGGGATAGCCGGGCACGCCGACGGACCACGGGAGGCTCCAGGTCGAGATCCCGAGCCTCATAGTCTCCTCCCTGGGAACCGGAGGTTGCTCTGCTGCACCACAACGGAGTTGACGACATTAACGGGCAGCCGGCCAAGCAGGACGTCGGCCACGTTGTTGGCCGCCTTGGCCTCGACTTCGGCAATGGAGGCATCCGAGTAGAAGGCGGCGTGCGGGCTAATGATCACATTTTCGCACGCCAAAAACGGGTGGTCGGCGGGCGGCGGTTCTTGGGCAAGGACATCGAGAGCGGCCCCCGCAATCCAGCCCTCGTCCAGCGCCCGGAGAAGAGCGGTCTCGTTCACCAGCGCGCCGCGTGAAGTGTTGATGAGATAGGCGGTAGCCCTCATGGCGCGCAACTCACGCTCGCCGATCAGGTCTTTCGTGCCCGCCGTCGACGGGGCGTGCAACGAGACGTAGTCTGCTTCCGAGAGCAGCTTTTCCAGGTCGTTCGTCAACTCTGCGCCGTCCTGGAGCCCTGGCTGCAGGCGGGGTGTATAGGCCAGCACGCGCAGGCCGAAGCCGAGAGCCTTTGGTACTAGGGCCCGGGCCGTGTTGCCGAACCCGATGAGCCCAAGCGTCTGGCCGCGCAGCCGGGGCAGGCCCCGGGCCAGGCTCAGGTCCCACTGCCCGTTGTGCGCCGCACGGTCGAAGCGGGTGACGCGCCGAGCGCACGCGAGCAGGAGGGCCATCGAGTGGTCGGAGACTTCCTCGAGGCAGAAATCGGGGACGTTAGTAACGAGAATACCCAGCGTTGTCGCATATTCGACAGGTATGTTGTCGATGCCGATCCCGTACCGGGATACGACCAGGCATTCCGGGGCGGCATCAAGTGCAGCCACAGGTACCCTTTTCCAATTGGTCAGGATAGCGTGCGCGGACGGGGCCAGGGACACCAGCTCGGCCTCGTCGCCGCTGTCCGCCACGACCAACTCGGCATCCGCCTTTTCCAGGATGGCGCGTTCGATTTCGAGTGACGGCCATGCGTAGTCGGTGACGATTACCTTTCGGGGCATGAATTACTACGCCAGCCTGGGCATCCGGAACTGCGACTTCGGGCCATAGGGCGTCCGACCGGGGGTCGCCGCAAAGCCTACGCCCAGGCAGGCGAACGAGGACCGAGAACCGATATAGAAACCGCAGTCTCCCTGCCAGTTCTCAATGGAGACATTTTCCCCATAAAACGACACATTGTCGGCCTCTACCTGTATGGCGTTCAGCCCCGAATTGGTCACGCGGAGATTGGACGCCTGGATCGTTGTATTGGGCGCAGTGGCCTCTACCCAAATGCCGTGACCGGCGGGGGCGCCGCCCTCGCTGGGCGCTTGGGTGGTCACGTTCGCCATCTGAATAGAAGAAAAACCTTCGTGCCCGGGTGAGTTCATGTGGATCCCCGTGACGCAGCCATCGAAGTCCGCGTTCACAAGGTGGACCTTGTGTGGCCGGCCGGCAGCCGAGCCAGACATGCTTAGCCCCCGGTTGTAGTGGAGTGCGAAGATATTGCTGAGGAGAGGATTGTCGCAGCGATAAAGGACGATCGCGGTGCCCTGGCTGACCTGGTAAGCGGCGGGACCAGTGTTGACGGGGTGTGAATAAGGCCAAAAATGGACCTGGTCGATGTAACTGATGTCATAAGATCGGTCGACCAGGATCCCGTAATAGAGTGGTTGACCGAATATGCGCCGGATAACGGCCTGGGCGGCACCATCCAGGTAAATCCCCGCGTAGGGGTTGTACAGACAGATGTCTTCGACGAGCGCGTTGTTACCAGTAATGTGGACCATCGGTTGGGCCGCGGCTGGTGCACCGGCGTCGTTTGGGTTGAAGACATTGAAGCCAAGTTTGCTGACTGTCCCTCCGCTGCCGGAAATAGTGACCGGACTGAAGGGGGCACCCTCTTCGACGTAGAGCCACGTACCTGCGAAGACATTGGCCTGGGACCCCGGTGTGTTCCAGCCCGCTCCCTGCAGCGTGACGCCGGGCGGCACGGTGAGAGCCGAAGTGACGTGATATTTGCCGGCCGGTAAAAACACGGTGTCACCGGTGGGTGCTGTGGATGGAGCGGCTGCGGCTATCGCCCCGCTTATTGCTGCGGTGTCGTCGGTCGTACCATTACCCGTAGCGCCGAAATCCCTGACATTGAAAAAGGGACTTGTACCTGGCATTTGTCTCCCTTTTTTCTCATAGTTCCTGTCAGGCACCGCTGCGGCCCACAACATCGCTGGCAGCCGAGCCGCCGCAGTCACCTGGTCTACAACTTACGGTCCTGCTGGCTGGTCTGTCAGATGGGGGATACTGCCGACCGGCGGTAGATCGGGACTGGCGAGGCCGGTGCCGTGCCCGCGCCTCCTGGGTGCCCTGGCAACGTTATCGATCAGCGAGTACCTGAAGTCGCGGGAAGCCAGATGCCGGCCGCCCCTGCGAGTGGGCAGGCCAATCCTGCCGGCGGCCACCTCCTGGGCGCAGACGGCCGGGGGCGTCTCAAGGCGACGGACGGCTCTAAGCAGGCCTTTCGCGGAGCCAGCTCGGTTTGATGCATCAGGACGGGCGCCGGCGCATCAGTACTTCTATGCTGCGCGCGGGGCGTACCGACGTCTCCGCCCGCTTAGCGGCACGGGTGACAGGCGAAGGAGGCACTTTCGGGTGAGGAGCTGGGGCAGCGCCTTTGAACGCATAGCTACCTACGTGGTCGCAGGCGTCGTTCTTGTCGCTCTTGCCGGCTTCGGCCTCTACGACGTGTTAGGCCGACGAACCGCAGCACCCCCGTCGACGATCGGCTCCGTCACCACTACTTCCGTCGCCGCGGCCACCACGGTTTCGATAGCTGAAGCCGGCTCGACGGTGACCACTGTCACGACTGCGGTCCCCCGCCCGGCCAAGGCACTCTCTCTGGCCTCTGCCGGCAAGAGCCGCTCCAAGGCGGCCGGCTCCCGCCGGGACAAGCGTCCGGCCGTGCGGACCTCGACTAACGGGCACGGTGGAGGCAAGCACAGTGGTGGTGGAGGCAAGCACAGTGGAGCCGACCACGGTGCAGGCAACCACGGTGGCAGCACGCGCGGTGGAGGCAAGTCGAACGACCCAGCGCCGCTACGCCAAACGACGACCACCGCGGTCGAAACGCCAACGACGGTCGCGACCGCCGGCCGGCGTCACACCACGCTGGAGCCCAGGACCACGCTGCCTCCCACCCCCAGTTCCACGGGCTTCGTCCCCCCGGCCTCATTCGCGGGTGCTCCAACCAGGTCGAGGCCGAGCTCCGTCAGGAGCCGCCGCGCCAGTACCGTTCCCTCATCGACGACGGCAACGCCTGCGACGCCAGACCCGGGCCCCAAAGTGAAGTTTGTCCGTACCACCGACGCCTCGCCGCCAACCACGGACGTGCCGGCCAGGTCCACCTCGACAACGCGAGGCAAACGGCCACGGGCGGCCAGGTCGGGTGTGACCGGCTCCGCCCCGCGCGTCACGACCAGCACGACCCGGTCGAGCACGAGCACGACGAGGGCGGCGTGGACCAGCACTACGCGGCCCGAGGCGACCGTCACGGTCAAGAGGAGGACGAGGCAGACGGCACCCAGCACCACGGCCGCCTCCCCGGCGAGGAGGCCGCGTGTCACTACTACTTCGGCTACTTCGGCGCCGCTGGTTGGTACGGCCACGACGAGAGCAGTCTCGACGACGACTAAGGATCCTGCGCCATTGACCACAACCACGGCTCGGCAGCCGGTCACCACGACGTCGCGACCTGCGACGACCGATCCGACAACCTCTCCTCCGACCTCGTTGACGCCTACTACCGCGCCCAGTTCCACGACCCCGACAACCGAGCCAGCTACGAGCACTTCCGACCCGGCGACCACGACCACAACCCGCCCGACCACGACCACAACCCGCCCGACAACAACCACAACGCCCCCCAAAACAACCACAACGCGCCCCAAAACGACCACGACACACTCGACCACGACCACGACCCGCCCGACCACGACCACGACACGCCCGACCACGACCACGGGGGCAACTACAACAACAGAGCCGACGACCACCACAACCGTGGCGACGACCACCACTACAGACCCAACAACCAGCACGACAACACCAACGACGAGCACTTCGGGCTCGACGACTTCCCCGCCAAGTACCACGACGACGGTTTACGTCACCATTACGCTGAATATCGGGCTGTAGTTCATTACACCAACTGGTGGACAGGCCCGGAGGTGGCGGGTGATAGCGAAGGCACTTCGTTGACAGGGCTGGCGGGGTGAGCGCGCCCAACCCGTCCGGCACGACGGTGGGCACCCGTTCTTATTTATCTCTCAACGCTGGGTGGCTCTTCGGCGGGATCTATAAACCGGGGATGGAGGTGCCCGGCTCAACTACCTCGGGCTGGACGGCGATCAACCTCCCGCACTGCGTGGTCCCCTTGTCGTGGAGCAACTGGGCCCGGGAACGTGGCAGGACGAGTGGATTTACCGTCGGTCCGTAGAGCTGCCAAACAACATCACCGACCAAGAAGTCTTCCTCGACTTCGAAGGGTCCATGACCTCAACGACGCCGTTCGTCAACGGCACCGCCCTTGCTGAGCAGAAGGGCGGCTATCTCCCGCTTGCTTACAACGTGACGAACTTGGTGCACCCGGGCACCAACGACCTCGCGGTCATTGTCGACGGGACGTGGCAGCCTGTCCCACCCGACGGAGGACGACCCCCGCATGGGGGGAACCCGGCTGCGACGATCGACTATCTGGAGCCCGCCGGCCTCTACCGGGGAGTTGGGCTGCGCCTCGTCCCCACGCCAGCCTACCTGGCTGACGTCTTCGTGGACCCGTCGGTGCCGGCGGCGGGCCCAGTTACGGTGACCGTCGTAGTCGGCGTGAGCACTACGGCCGCCGTAGAGGGGTATCGCGTGAGCGCCACGCTGCGCGCCTGGGGCTCAGCTTTGACCGTGGCCAGCGCGGGCTCAGAGTTCTCGGTTTCAGGGGCCGGGGACGCACAAGTCACTATCTCGTTCGACAACCTCTCGGGGATACTGCGCTGGAGCCTCAGTCAGTGCAACCTCTACTGCGTGGACGTCACTCTGATCGACGCCACTGGCGTGGTCGACGTGATGTCGACCCGAACTGGTTTCCGCCAGGCCGAGTTCACGCCTGAGGGCTTTTTCCTCAACGGCGAGCGGGTTCTGCTTTTCGGGCTCAACCGGCACCAGCTGTTCCCTTTCGTGGGTATGGCTATGCCCGATAGGGTGCAGCGACGGGATGCCGAGATCTTGAGCAACGAGCTCAACTGCAACGCGGTCCGCTGCTCCCACTACCCCCAGGCCAAGGCGTTCCTGGACGCCTGCGACGAGCTCGGCATGGTCGTCTGGCAAGAAACCCCGGGCTGGGGTTACATCGGCGACGACAATTGGCAGGAATTGTGGTTCGGCAATGTCTCCAACATGGTGGCCCGCGACCGCAGTCGACCGTCCATCGTTGTCTGGGGCGTCCAGCCGAACGAAAGCAAACCGACGGTGGCCCAGGCGACCAGGGCCAAGGGCCTAGCCCAGGCCGTCGACCCCGGGCGCCCGAGCTCCGGGAGCAATAGCCAGTACAAGTGGCAGGACTACGTTCAGGACGTCCTCGCCTACGACGATTACAACTTCCTGCCGAGGAATGGGAGTGGGCCTGACGTTGTGCCCAACCTCTCCCCGCCGGTCCCGGGTAAGCCCTACTTGGTCAGCGAGAGCGTAGGCACTATCGAGGGCGTTCACATCTTCCGCCGGGCGATAGACCAAATCGATCAGCAAGCTCAGGCCAGGCTACACGGGATGGCCCATAGCCAAGCGCAGGACCCGGCCCTCACCTACGCTGGTTTGCTCGGCTGGTGCGCCTTCGACTACGCCTCCTTGATGGGGCCAGGATGGCAGACCCTCAAAACCCCAGGGGTGGCCGACACGTTCCGGATCCCGAAGCCTGGTGCGGCCATCTACCAGTCGCAGGTGGACCCACAAGTGAGGCCCGTTATCCAGCCGGCGTTCTATTGGGACTTCAGTGCCACCTCTCCAGTGACGCGCCTCGGCCCCAACGCCTTGGTGTTTTCGAACTGTGAGCGGCTCGAGATGTTCCTCGACGACACGCCGATCGGTAGCCTCGTAACCGCCCCACAGTTCACGTACCTGCGCTGGCCGCCATTTTACCTCGACACTACTTTGGTCCCCTCCGGGACGCAGCCGGATCTCCGTCTCGATGGGTACGTGGGGGACCAACTCGTGTTATCCCGCAGCTTTGCCGGCAGCACCGCCGGCGACCACTTGTTGGTGCAGTCCGACGACGCCTTGATCTTGGCGGACGGTTGCGATGCGACCCGCATCTGGTTCCTGGCGGTGGACCGTTACGGCGCCCCGCGGCCTTATGTAACCGGCCCGGTTGACGTGTCCCTGACGGGGCCGGGCGTACTACTGGGTGATAAGACGTTTGAATTTGGCGCCACCGGGGGTGCAGGAGCAGTGTGGCTAAGGAGCGCAGTGGGCGCCGCGGGACAGGCCGTTGTCCAGGTTCGGCACGGCGCGCTGGGTCAAGCCCAGGTGTCCGTGGCTATTACTGAAACGCACGCGAGCGCGAACCCGGAGGGAGATGTGTTCGTCCGCAACCCAAGTACTGGAGAGGTGTGCTTGTGCGGCCCATCGGGGGCCGTAAATCTTGCCAACCATTGGCCGGTCATCTTGGCCGCCTACGCCGCCGCCGGCGCCCCGGTCCCGCTCGTCGATAGCGCGGAGCTCCAACAACGGTTCATGAACATCGCTTCCCATTGAGCCGATACGGCGGCGGACGCCGCCGTATCGGTGGGCGTAAACGGACCGACAACGCATGTGATCAGTTGTCCTGCCTAGAGCGAGCCGTCTCGGACGAGCCTTACCGGGTCGGGGCACTCGGTAGATACCGAGGCAGACAACGTCCTCCTTCGCCTAGGAGGGGCTTTGGGTCGCGTTTTGACCCCCAAATACTTTGGCCTTCTGCTGCTGGAACTCAGCTTCGGTGATGATACCTCGGTCTCTGAGGTCAGCTAACTTGGCCACCTGGTCAGCTGCCCCTGTCGTTGGTGTGGAAGCCGCAGTCTCCTGCACGTACTGACGGAAGGCCTGCTGTCGGGCCTGCGCAGCCTGTATCTCTCGTTCGTGCATCTTGCCCCCTCGGGCGATCAAGTAGACCAACACCCCGAGCCACGGGAAAATGATGATCCCCGCCACCCACAAGCCTTTGCCCCACCCTGAGAGGTCGTGGCTCCGGAAGATGTCGGCAAAGACCGCGATCAACAACCAGATCCATATGACGAACAAGAAGATCCAGAGCACGGTCAGGAAGGCGCCGAGCAAAGGATAGGAGTATGCGAGCATCTGTGACGAGATCCTTTCGTTACCGCGGCCGTGCGACCAAACCGCTTGGTGGCGTGCGTCTCGCGCCGACAACGCGGCAGGAGTTGGGCCGAGCCTATATCGACTGGAGCTTCTGTCAAGCATTTGCGGTTGAGCCGTTCGCCGGGAAGGTCATTGGCGTGGCTTTTGGGAGCGAACGGGGCCGTCGAATGAAGCGTTCCGCCAGGTGAGGCCAGGACTTGCAAATCAGCCGTCCTTGCGGGCGACGGGGATCGTCCGCCCGGTCGATGCCGCGGTCGTTGCAATGAGCAAAAGCGGGGAAATGGTGCCGATAAAGACGGCCGAGCTAGGCGCTTGGGCCCACCCTGATCAACCTGCCGTGCACTGGTTCATGATTAGCGACCGCTACCGCTTCGGTAAGCCATGAACCTCGGGTTGACTGCACCTCGCAGGCGCCTGTCGAAGCTACGAAAGGTACAAATGGGGTAAATAACCCAACAACGGGCGTAGCCGTTGTGGTTGCAACAAACCCGGCCGCACAATGAGTAGGACGCCAGCTGCTCGGAGGAGCAAGAAGGCAGCGCAGCGTTGAGCGACACCGCCGCCCATATCAAATTGGCCGAAGAGGACGTCGACCAAACAGACGCTTACCTGCATAACGTCCAGCTGGTGCTGGATGAGGTGGGGCGGTGTTAGCGGCAGCGGAAAAAGTCCAGGTGGCCGCGGAGCGGGCTCGCGCTGGCCTACGCAAAGCGCAATTTGTCGTCGCGGGCGTGGCCATTATCCTGGCCGCAATTGCCGTGATGTCACGACGATCGCGTTAGGTCCGCCCCGGCTGGCCCAAGCGATGTCCAGCGCGGCGGTCATGCTCGCTTTGGGCGACGTCGCACAAGCGCGGCACTGGCTGAGGCGGGCCGGGCGGACTCTGACCCCCTCGGCTGCCCTGGGACCGCTTTGGAGCTGGGCTGGTGCCACTGAAGTTCGTCGCTTAGGGTCGGGGCGCCGGGCGCGTACGCTGGACCGGCATCGATGAAGCGGAATGGGACGGCGTAATGAGGGTGAGGGTGAATTAATGATGACGTTCGTCTTCCGTGACGTGGGGGATGTCTCGAGCGTCGCTGGTACGAGCCTGCTGGGCCACGACTTCGAGTTCCCTCGTCTGGTCATCAAACGATCTGCTCTCGACCACAACATCGCGGCCATGGCCGAGTTCTGCACGGCTCGGCGTGTATCTCTGGCGCCTCATGCCAAGACGACGATGGCCCCGAACATCCTCCGGCGCCAAATGTCAGGCGGCGCCTGGGCGATGACCGTAGCCACGATGTACCAGCTGCGCTTGTGCTTGGAATGGGGCATACCCCGGGTGCTGGTTGCCAATGAGCTGGTGAACGCCCGGGCGGCGCAATGGCTCGGCGCCGAGCTGGCTGCTCGGGACGGGGCCGTCGAAGTGTTCTGCCTCGTTGATTCCCCAGCAGGAGTCGAGAGCCTTTCGAATGGGCTGCGGGCGAGCGGGTTGACGAAGCCGTTCCCCGTTTTGGTAGAGCTCGGGCCGCGGGAGGCCGCGCTGGCTGCCGCACGGTGGACGAGGCCGTCGCGGTTGCTGGTTGTGTCTTGGACAGCCCATTCCTCGAGCTCGCCGGCGTAGAAGGCTTCGAGGGCATATTGGGGGCGACGAGGGTGCCCGAAAATCTGGCCCGGGTCGATCGTTTCCTTCAGGCCATGCAGACGCTGGCGCGGCGGCTCCAGACGGAAAACCTTTTCCGCCCGACCGGTGAAGTCGTCTTAACTGCCGGTGGGAGCACGTATTTCGACCGCGTGGCGGCCGTCTTGAGCGCGACGGGCCTGGACCGGCCCACCCGGGTCGTACTGCGCAGCGGTTGCTATGTAACTCACGACCACCGCGACTACGGAGGTCCGGGCCCGCTAACGGGTCGGGCTGAGCAGCCGGGGTTTACGCCGGCGCTCGAACTGTGGAGCGAGGTCCTCAGCGCGCCCGAGCCGGACCGCGCCATCGCTGGCTTTGGCAGGCGCGACGCACCCTTCGACGCCGGATTGCCGGTTGTCTTGTCTCGCGTCCCGGTGGGCGAGCCACGGCCACCGGTGGAAGTTGTCGGCTCCGTGACGGAGCTCAATGACCAGCACGCCTATATCGATACCAGTAAGGCGCCCGAGGTCCGGGTTGGAGATCGCTTGATCTGCGGCATCCGCCACCCGTGCACAGCGTTTGACAAGTGGCGACGGGTACTGATGGTCGACGACAATTACACCGTCGTCGAGGTCATCGAGACCTTTTTCTAGCCTTTTCCGATTACTAGGTCCCGGCACTTGGGATTGCTGCACCGACGAGCATCCCAGTTCCACCCGTTCTGTGTGGGCCAGCGTCGCTTATCCGTACTCTGGCGCGCACAGGACCGGCTCCAGTCCGCCGAGCCGCAGGGGAAACCGACCGCCCCTCTGATCTCGCCGCTCGCCGCGCGCCCGGGCTGTGCGCTTGGAGCCGGGGCACCGAGGGCGGCGGCCAACCATTCGGCCAACCATTCGGCCAACCATTCGGACGGCCGATCTAGCGGTCGTCATGGGAGCCCGCCAGCGCCTCGCGAACTGGCGACATACGCCGATCGGACTGCAGCCGACCGACCGGGGGTATTGCCGTCAGTGGGGGCGAGCTACTATGTTCAGCCCTGTTCGCCGGTAGAGCGCCCGGTTTGCATACCGGACGGCTCCACACGGCGGGGGAAGGAGGACGATGCAGCCACCTGACGAGGCGAGCCCCGGAGCTCTCAACTGGCAGGAGCTGGACCGAAGGTACGCCTTCCATCCTTTCACGTCTATCCGCGACCACGATGCCACCGGGCCTCTCGTGATCGTCGAGGGCCAGGGCTGCCGCCTCACGGATAGCGATGGCAACAGCTACCTCGACGCCATGGCCGGCTTATGGTGCGTCAACATCGGCTATGGGAACCTCGAGATGGCGGACGCGATCCGGGAGCAGGTGGCCCGCCTTTCCTACTACCACTCGTTCGCGTCGATGGCGAACGATGTCTCAAGCTTGTTGGCCGAAAAGCTGGTGATGTCAGCCCCAGTCCCGATGGCCCGGGTGTTCTTTGGAAATAGCGGCTCCGACGCCAACGACACGAACATCAAGTTGGTCTGGTACTACAACAATGTCCTCGGGCGGCCTGGAAAGAAGAAGATAATTTCTCGCATTCGTGGCTATCACGGAGTGACGGTAGCGACCGCCGGGCTGACCGGGCTGCCGAACCTGCACAGCGGCTTCGACGTCCCCCTGCCTATGATCCGCCACGTCCGTGCCCCCTACCGACTTTGGGAGGCAAACGCGGGGACGAGCGACGCGGAGTTCGTGGCCGACCTTCAACGGGAGCTGGAGGACCTTATCGTGGCCGAAGGGCCCGAAACGGTGGCCGCTTTTATTGCCGAACCGGTCCAGGCCGCCGGTGGCGTCGTCGTGCCGCCACCGGGTTATTTCCACGCCGTCGAAGAGGTCCTCCGCCGCTACGACGTGCTGTTGATCGCGGACGAGGTCGTGTGCGGGTTCGGTCGTCTTGGCCGGTGGTTCGGTACCGAGGTGTACGGTATGCACCCGGACCTAATAACGCTGGCAAAAGGCGTTACGTCGGGGTATGTCCCGATGTCGGCGAGCCTGGTGTCGCAGCGCGTTTGGGATGTGCTTTCCCAGGGGAGCGAGCGTTACGGTGTGTTCGGCCACGGTTATACCTATACCTCCCACCCATTAGCCGCGGCGGCGGCGCTCACGAACCTCGCCATCATCGAACGCGAGGGCCTCGTGGAGCAGGCTGCCAAGCGCGGCGCTTATCTCCGTGATCGCCTACAACAGAGTTTTGCCGACCACCCGCTCGTCGGCGAGGTTCGAGGCGAGGGTCATATTGCCGCCGTTGAATTCGTCAAAAACCGATCTCCGCTCGAACGGTTCGACCCGTCGGCCCGGGTCGGCGGTCGCGTCGCAAGAGCTAGTCGGGGCCACGGCGTTATAACCCGAGCTCTGTCTAACGCAGACACCATCGCCTTTTCTCCACCTTTTATCGTTACCGAACCGGAGATCGACGAGATGGTCGACGGTACTCGAAAGGCTCTCGACGACGTGGCGGCGGAGCTGGCGCGCCAATAGAGACAGGACGGACAAGAAAAGCGTTTTGGTGAACCACCCCCGATCTCAATAGCATTGCAGGAGTGGCTACCGGTAGCCAACATCGATGAGGACTTCGTGCAGGTAGCAACAGTAAGGACGGGCGTACCCGCCGAGGGAGGAGAGAGCCCCCACCGGGCGCTCCCCGGGCCACGACGGAAGATGCACCGCGACACGGTCCCGATACGCGCTCTGGCCACCCCTTCTGTCGTAGTGCTCGGGCTCATAGGCGCTTACCCCTTGGTTTACGCCGTCTGGCAGAGCCTTCGCAATGGGAGTTTGACCTCTTCCGGCTCGTTCGTGGGGCTGGCCAACTACAGTGCGGTCCTATCCAGCAGCAACTTCTGGAGCTGCTTCAAGTTCACGGTGATCTTCACTCTGGCCGCCGTGATCGGCAGCTATGTTGTGGGTTTAGCACTGGCACTTGCCTTCCAGGCGGGGTTCCCCGGGGCGGGCATCGTCAAACCGCTGCTCCTGTTGCCCTGGGTGGTGCCGGTAGTCGTGTCGATGACCAGTTGGGGCTGGTTGATCGGTACTCCACAGGGCCTCGGAGACCAAGTGACCCACGCTCTGGGCCTGGGTGATGTTGGGTTCCTAGCCACGCCGACGCTGGCGATCATCTCGGTATGCACCGTCAAGATATGGGAGAGCTTCCCGTTCATGTTCCTGGTGCTCAGTGCCGGGCTGGACACGGTCGACCCCGCTCTGTACGAGGCGGCCCGAGTCGACGGCGCCAGTTGGTGGTCCTCGGTCCGTCACATCAGTCTGCCGATGCTTCGCACCATAAGTGTCATGTCGTGGATTTTGATGGCCATCTTTTCAGTGAACGACTTCTCCACGATTTGGCTTCTTACCGGCGGAGGGCCCTTGGGGGCCACCCAGAGCCTGGTTGTGTACTCCTACCAACTCGTGTTCCAGGAGTTCCAGACCGGGCAGGGGGTCGCCGTAGCCATATTCACGACGCTGGCAACGGCGCTCTTGGCTATCGTACTGTTCCGGTTTATCAACGCGGCCAGTACTAGGCGGAGAAGGGTGGCTGCCCAATGAGTACCAGAGGGAGCACCGCCTTGGCGCGCTCCCCGCAGCCAAGCTATCGCGGTCTCGGTGCGCCCGCCCCGGCGCAAGCGCCGTCGCGGCTGAATGGGTACGCCTAGTACTAGTTAGCCTTTTCGCTCTCCTCGCCCTCGTCCCCATCGTCGTCATACTGATCAACTCCTTCCTTCCTCCGGCCGCACTAACTAGCGGCGGGCTGACGCTGTTGCATGGTTTTACCAGTGCCAACTACCGCTACATTTTCGACCAAACGACGGTGTTGCTGTACTTGCGTAACAGCCTTATCCTGGCGTGCGCGACTGCCTTTCTTACGATCCTCATTGGTGCACCCGGCGCCTACGCCCTGGCCCGTGGAGTAGGACGGGACCTGTCCAGTTACTCACTGGGCCTGTTCCTGTACCAAGCTCTCCCGACCATCGTCTTCGTGATACCGCTCTTTTTGCTCTTTGTGCCGCTCCACCTGGACAACACCTTGCAAGGACTAGTGATCGTCTATACCGCCGGGAGCTTGCCTTTTGGCATTTGGATGTTGAAGGCTAACTTCGAAGCCATACCGTTCGTAATTGAAGAAGCAGCACGAATCGATGGCTGCTCTCTGGTCGGAGCGTTCCGTCGGGTGGTGCTCCCAAACGCCGGCCCGGCTCTCCTATCGGTGGCGATATTCAGTTTCCTTTTGAGCTGGAACGACTACCTCGTAGCGGATGTGATGTTAAGGTCCAACTCGGTCCTCACCTTGCCTATTGGGCTGGAGACGTTTTTCCAGGAGTACTCGACCGAGTGGGGAGCGGTAATGGCGATGGCCGTGATCATGCTCCTGCCTCCAGTACTGTTGTTCGTGGCCGCATCGAAGTACTTCCGCTTCGGCGGTATCGGCGGCGCGACAGTCGGCTAGCCGCCGAACCAAACGAAGGACGTGAGCTCGACGACGACAGAACCAGGTAGTGGCGTCAGTGGCGGGAGAAGGCCGGCCAACGGCCTCTGATTTCGATGCCCTCCCGGCCCCCGGAGACCTCCCGCATGTCCCGGGCCTGCCTGACTCGCTCCGGATGTTGGATGGTTCGGTCGTACTCGATCGTGGAGATTGGTTTTCAAAGCGTAGGCCTGAACTGCTAAGGCTGTTTCAGCAGTACGAATATGGTGTCATGTTGCCACCTCCGGACAATTTGCAGTGGGTAGTCGTGTACCGGAACGACCAGGCACTGGGCGGGAAGGCCACAATTTGTGAATTTCTGGTCAGATGCACACGCCCGACGGTAGAGTTCCGCCTCCTCCTCATTGCCCCCAGGTTCCTGAGTGGCGTCCTGCCGTGCCTGCTCGGCCTCAATTTCGCCGGCAACCACGCAGTCATCGACGATCCCGGCATAGCCCTCACGACCGCCTGGGTCAATGAGGGGTTCAGTGAGCAGCGCGGGTACGCCACTTGGCAAGACCGGGGCCGGGAGAGCGACGCCTGGGACTTGCTCCAGTGCGTTGAGCGCGGGTACTGCGTAGCTACGGCCTTCTACGGCGAGGTCGTGCCGGACCGAGTGGACCTGGCCGAGGAGCGGCTCACAGGCGTAATCTGCGAGTTGGATCCGTCAAGAGCAGGGACGCCCAGAAGGGGCCACGACGTCAGTGCGCTTGGCTTGCGGGCGTGGGCGCTCAGCCGAGCGTTCGACGTTCTGGCGCACCAACCCCGCATCTCCTCATCCCGCATCGCCGTGTTCGGCCATTCCCGCAACGGGATGGCGGCAATGATCGCGGGCGTGTACGACGAGCGATTCGCGCTCATCGTTCCCCACCACGCGGGTAATGGTGCTACCGCGCCCTGCCGGCTGCCACCCCATCTAACTAAACTCGGCCCGTCGGGTAAGCCGATCGTCGAGACCGTCGAGTTTGCCTCCCGGACCTTCCCGCATTGGTGGTGCCCCAATTTCCAGTACTTCGGTGATCATGTCGACCAGCTACCGTTCGACCAGCATTCCTTCATAGCCCTCTGCGCGCCGCGACCAATTCTCGTACCGGCCGCGACCGAGGACGTGTGGGCCAACCCTTACGGGCAGTTTGAAATGGTCAAAGCGGCGGACGCCGTCTATAAGTTGGTGGCAGGCGATGGGCTTGGCGACGTGGACGCTCCCACCGTGGGCCAGGTGCTTACGGGCCGGTTAGGGTACTTTATCCGCGAAGGGAAGCACCGAGTGACCAAGCAGGACTGGACGGCCTGGCTCGACTATGCGGATATATGGTTGTAATGCGGATGGCGGGTGGCGACCTATTCGGGACGCTCCCCGATTTCACGAAGCCGGGCGCCATGGATGGGGTAGGGCTCGGGCTTGTCACGCCACCGTTCCGAACTCTCGACCACTCTTAGCAGCTCGGTGACGTCGAGTTCGGTGGTCTGGGCCGCAGCGCCCTCCAGGTTAACCAGCAGCTTGCCCTTCAAGAACGAGCGGTCATAACGCTTCCCCCATCTGGCGTAGCGCACGTGGTCCCCGAGGGTGAGCTCCCAGGGGCCAAAGTAACACCACTTCCCGCCGGGCATGTCGCGGATAGCCAGGTAACCTCCGCCCCCCTGCCAAACCACCCGGCGGAATACCGTCTCGTCCACGACGAACAGGTTCTTTTCGAGGACCTGGCCCCAGAGCTGCCCGACTCCTGACGAGTAATGCTGACGCTTCTCCTTTACGTCGAGGGTGATCGAACGGCCCCGGAACGTAAAGGAGAAATCGAGTTGAGCGAGGCTCGCGGTGCGGTCCTGAAGATCACGGATGCGGTATTCGGCGGCCAGGGCCTGGAATACTTGACGCTCGACTGCGCGCGCCGCAGCCAGGTCAACTTCCCAGTCCGAAGCCTGCCGAGCGTGTGCCACCGGCCCAGGCTATGTCGACAACGCTCTGCCGCGGCCCCAAGCAGGCTGAGCCGCCCTCGAGAGACCGAGGGGCAGGTCTGGCAACGGGAGGTCCAGACCTCAGCGGTAGACGCGCAGCGGCTGACCGAGCAAGGACTCGTCGACGTGTACACCCAGTCCTGGCCCCGGCGCCACGCCTCCCCACCCATTTTTGGAGCTCGGTTCGTGACCGGCCAAATGTTCGAGGGTCCAGTCGTTCATGAACGACGCCGCGTAGAAGGCCTCTGCCGATGTGCTTGCGGCCAACTGGCTAACCGCCGCCGTGGTCAAGTCCCCGCCCCAGGTGTCTTCGATAGTCAGGCGAAGGCCCAGAGTTTCAGCCAGGTCGCGGATCGAGCGGGCGCCGGCCAACCCCCCGACCCTGCTGATCTTGAGGTTGATAGCCTCCATGACGCCCTCCTGGTGGCAGCGGAGCAAAGACGCCACGTCGGTGATCACCTCGTCGAGCACGAAGGACATAGAAGTGCGGTGACGCAATACGATGCACTCTTCGATCGTCGGGCACGGCTGCTCGAGACGGACGCGGGGCAGGCCGTCGAGCATACGCACGGCCAGGGTGGCATCCTGGAGGCGCCAACCGCCATTGGCGTCAGCGACGATCACGTCTTCGTTGCTGGTTGCTTCCACGACGGCGCGCACCCGCTCCGCGTCCTCGGCCGGGTCCCCGCCGATCTTCAGTTGGAAACGATGGATCCCACCCGCCCGAGCTCGTTCGGTAAATTCGGCCATTTCCTCCGGGCGTCCGAGAGGCACGGCTATATAGAGAGGGAACCGCTCTTGGCGCAAACCGCCAAGCAGTACGTGGCAGGGCACGTTGAGCATCTTGCCGAGCAGGTCCCAGCAGGCCATGTCGAGCACGCTTTTGGCGTAACCGTGGCCCCGCAGAGCCGAGCCCATCGCCTCGCCCACCGATGCCAAGCTAGACACGTCGACGTCGAGGACGGCCGGCCCGAGCTCCTCGAGGGCGGCGATCACGCCACCGGCGAAGCCGGGAAGGTAGGTGGTACCAAGCGGGCAGACCTCGGCGTACCCCGTTTGGCCACTCTGGGCGGTCACGGCAACGACGACGCTGCGAAGCGTCGACACTTCGCGGCCCTGCGACATGACATAGGTGCCATGGGCGTAACTGAGATCGTAGGAGTAAACGCGTACCTCTCTCAGGACGCAGCCCTCGGCGCTCTCGATCACACAGTCTCCCTTCCCGCGCTAGGCCGCCGCGCTGTTACAAACTTGTAAAATGATTCTATAGCGATAGAGGTTAGCTCTGGTCGCTGTAGCCTACTACAGGCGGCGGACGACGAACCTCGGCTTGTCCACTTTATCTTTACTGTAGAACACTTTTCATGGGACAGAGTTCGCTGACTGTGCTGAGTGAGAGGTCGAGCCGACCTGGCTTGCGACTACAGGCAGCGGTGTTGACAGCCGTCCACTTGTTCGATAACTTCCCATCTACCGAGGACCCGACGTGCCGGGTCGTTAACGCAAAAAGGGAGCTGCCATGAGTTCTGTCCGGAGTTCTGACCGCGCTCCGTCCGCCCGCCACACATCGCGTGCCCGCCCCCTGGCGCGCTGGCGCGCCGCGTGTGCGGCATCCCTTCTCTCTCTAGGGACGGTCGGAGCTGTGGGCTGGACCAGTCAGGTGGGGGCGGCGGCCAGCGTACGCCCAGCCGGTCTGCCGAGCACCCTGACCTGGGGACTCAATTCAACGCCGCGGACGCTGTTCGGGCCAAGCGACTACGCGTCCGAAGCCGAGCTGGTCATGACCCTTATTCAGGGCCAGATGCTCACATACGGGCCCAAGAACAGCTAGAGCCGGCCATCTTGTCCTCGTGGAAGACGGTGAGCCCGCTCGAGTACCAGTACACAGTGCGGCCCGGGGTCAAGTTCTCTGACGGCAACCCGGTGACGGCCGCCGACATCGCCTATACGCTCAATATGCAGCTCAACCCTAAACTCGCTTCACAAGAGGGCGGCTTGTTCGTCAACGTGAAGTCGATCACTTATTCAGGTGACGTCGTCACTATCCACCTTTCTCACCCTGACGCTCTCGTCCGTCAGCTCCCGGCTACGATATGCGGCCTCGTCTACGAGCAGTCTTCTGTACAAAAGAACCTCCTTGATTACGGCACGCCGCAGGTCCTCCCCATTGGCGCGGGACCTTACAAGGTGTCGCAATACGTGCCGGACGACCAGATCGTCCTGGTGCGTAACCCGTATTACTACGGCCCCAAGCCCCACTTTTCGTCCATCGTGTTCAAGATCATCCCTAACTCGAACACAATGCTGCTGGCGCTGAAGACGGGTGAGATCAACGGCAGCTTCTTGTACGACAACACTCAGCTGAAAGAATTCGCGGAGTTCGCCAGCCTCGAGCACTACCCGGGCCTGATATGGCAGGGCCTGACGCTGGATATGACCCAAAAGCCCTTCTCCGACATCCACGTGCGGGAGGCGCTTTACCTTGCCACCAACCGCACGCTAATAACCGAGGCGACGGGGGCAGGGGTGGCAGAGGTCTCGTCCACGGTCAATGAACCCGGCATTTATGCCGGTGCGCTATCCGCCTCAGAAGTCAGCAGCCTCTACGGGCAAATAGCGACGTACCCGTACGACATTGCCAAAGCGAAGCAACAGATAGCCATGTCATCAGTACCCAAAGGCTTCTCCACCACCCTGAATGTCCCTGAGGACGACCCGACGGACAGCCTCACGGCCCAGATCCTGAAGACCGAGTGGGCGCAGATCGGTGTGAAGCTGGGCATCAGGCTCATGCCGGGTGGCCCGCGGTTCCAAATTATCTTGAACCACGGCCCGGACCTCGGGGTCCAGATCATCGGCAACGTGCCCGACGCCCTTGACCCGGTGGAGATGCCGTGGGAGTACTTCTCGAGCCAACAGGCCGCAGTCAACGGGAATAATTCCTCCAACCTGACAGTCTCCACTATAAACTCGCTGATCAACCAGGCCCAAGCCGCCGCCGCTCCATCGGCATCGGCGAAATACTCGATCGAGGCCGAGATCGCGGCGTCCAAGTACGTGCCGATCATCCCTCTTTCGTGGGTCGACGGCGTGGTCGCTCTTCAGAAGGGCTGGGTGCTGCCCGGCCTGCAGGCCTTCACGCCCGCTACTTACTGGACCGAGGACATCAAGGGCTAAGGGCTGGAAGGTAGGCCTGGCTCGGAGGACCGGCTCGGCATGAGCAGCCTGACCGCAGTGTCAGCACCGGCGAAGATCTCCCGTTTTCGCCAGCATTCGCTGCTCGCTTACGCGCTGCGACGAGTGCTGCTGCTCATCCCGCTCCTGTTCGTCTTGTCGGTAGTCGTGTTCCTGTTGGCCCAGCTCGTCCCCGGTGGCCCGGTGGCGGCGTTGATCGGAGGCCACGCTACGAACACGGCTACCGTCGACGCCCTTAAGGCTCGGTACCACCTGAACGAGAGCTTGTGGAGCCAGTACATAGCCTGGGCCGACCAGGTGCTTCATGGCAATCTGGGCCAGTCGATTTTCACCAGTCAACCAGTGGCGAGCGAGATCTGGTCCCGTCTGCCAATCTCGCTCACACTAAACGTCGTCGGCCTTTTTATTGCTCTTCTTATCGGGATCCCGCTTGGCTCGGCCGCGGCCGCCCACCGCGGCCGCGCGCTTGACAGGGTCGGCGTCGGCACCGGCATCTTTTTCTCGAGCGCACCAAATTTTGTCATGGCCATCGCCCTCGTCTACCTGTTGGCTATCCGTTTTACGATCTTCCCCCTCGAGGGCCTTGGTAACGGCGTTGCCGGTGAGGCCTACCACTTGATCTTGCCTTGCTTTGTCATGGCGTTAGCGTCGCTCGGTTTCATCACCAAGATCACCCGGGCGTCAATGCTCGAGCAACGCTCCACCGATTACGTGGCGTTCGCTCGAGCGAGGGGGGTCCCACGTCGGCGCGTTTATACGAGTTACATCTTTCGCAACGCGATGATCCCGATCCTCACGGCGTCCGGGTTGATCATCGCCACCAGCCTCACGGCGACGGTTTTTGTGGAAGACGTTTTCGGCATACCGGGGCTCGGTGGCCTGCTCGTAACGTCGGCTGACAACACTGACATCCCGGTAATCCAGGGGCTCGTTTTGTTTGTCGCCGTCTGGGTCGTGCTGGCCAATCTCGTGATCGACCTTTGCTATGTCGCTGTCGACCCCAGGGTGAGCTTTGGGGCTAAGCGGTCATGACCCCGCATGACCGGGACGCGGCCATCTCCCGAGAACGACAATCTATGAGCCTGGGACCTTCTCGATGACCGTCATTTCTCCTCCTGTAGCGGTGTCGTTCCGGCGACGCAAGCTGGTGCCGCTCGGCATTGCCCTCTGCATCCTGTTCGTCCTTATCGTGATCGGTGCGGCTGTCGTTGGCCCCCATTTTGTCGGCAAAGATGCCAGTGCATTGAACCCGCTTAATCAAGGTAGCCCGCCGTCGGCGGGGCACTGGCTCGGCACCGACGATCTTGGCCGCGATGTGTTAGCACGCCTGGTAGCCGGGAGTGGGGCGGCACTGCTAGGCCCGTCGGTTATTGCCCTGAGCGGTCTCGTAGTGTCCGCGTTGGTGGGCATCCCGGCGGGTTACCTGGGCGGGCTCGTCGACACTGTGACAATGCGAGTCGTCGATTTCATGTTCGCTCTACCCGCGCTCTTGCTCACAATCGTTATTGTCACTGTCGTGCAAGGCGGTTACTGGGTCGCCGTTTTGGTGATCGCCCTTTTCAATGTGCAGGGGGACCTGCGTCTGGTCCGGGGGGCCACCTTGGAACAACGCCCGCTGGCATATGTCGAAGCCGGACAGGTGGCCGGTTTTTCCAGTGCCCGCATCATGTACCGCCATATCGCCCGCAATATCCTGCCGATCCTGCTGGCTGACTTCGCGGTCGACTTCGCCGGGGCGCTAGTCGCTTTGGCCGGGCTCGCCTTTCTGGGCCTGGGTGCGCCGCCCGGGACCCCTGACTGGGGCACGATGCTCACCGAGGGGCAGACGATCCTGTTCGAGAACCCGTTCGCTGCGCTGGGCCCCGGCCTGGCCATCGTCCTTCTCGCCGTGGCCGTAAATCTGATCGGCGACTGGCTTTACGAAAGGCGCTCGGTCGCCGCCGAACGGCGTTGATGTGGTTGGGCCAAGCGGTGCTGTGGTAGCACGGGACGAAGTGACCGAACGCCAAAAAGCCGGGGTGGACGGCGCTCCTGTCGTCCCACCGGGCGCTGGGCTCCTCCAGGTAAGCGACCTGCGCATCGAACACCGCGCCCGCGACACCGGGAAGACGTCAACCATCCTGATGGGCGTGGACATGGAGGTCGACGCCGGAGAGACTGTCGGCATCGTCGGCGAGTCCGGTTCGGGCAAGTCGATGCTGGCCAAAGCTGTAGTGCGGCTCCTGCCTCGCAATGTTTTCGCCAGTGGGCATGTCCTTTTCCACGGAGAGGACGTTTTTGGGTTCGGGCGGCGGCGAATGGACAACCTGCGCGGGGGCGGCATGACGATCCTGTACCAGGACCCGTTCACCATGCTCAACCCACTGCTCACTTGCGGCGACCACATTGCGGAAGGGCTTCCGGGGGGGAACGCCCGTCGTCACCGCCACGGCCGATTGCGAGCCGAAGCGGTGCGGCGCCTGGCCGAAGTGGGCATCGACGACCCCGATGTCGTGGAACGTTATCCTTTCCAGCTGTCAGGCGGGATGCGTCAGCGCGTTGCCATCGCCGCTGCACTGGCCCGCGACCCGGCCCTGTTGATCGCTGACGAGCCATCGACGGCGCTCGACGTGACGACCCAGGCCGAGGTGCTGGCGTTGCTGGCCTCGGTGCAGAAAAAACGGGGCATGGGGCTCGTGCTCATAACCCACGACCTCAGAGTGGCTTTTTCGGTGTGCGCGCGGGTCTATGTCCTGTATGCCGGGTCAGTCCTCGAGACTGCGCCGGCGGTTGCCCTCGAAGCGCAGCCCCTGCACCCTTACACTCTCGGGCTGCTCGGCTCTGACCCGCCAGTACGGCACCGCGTTTTCCCCTTGCCGGTCATCGAAGGTTCGGTGCCCCTGCCTGACAGCGTTGCCGGCCAATGCGCATTCGCCGCCCGCTGCAAATGGTGCGCACCCGCTTGCACCGCTGGCCGGCCGAAGCTGGTGGCCGTCGGCCCAGGGCGAGCTTCAGCGTGCACGCGCATCGACGAGTTACGCACTGACTTGGCCACGGAAGCCACCGCTTTCCGGGGCCGTGAGGCCGCGGTACTGGCTCCTGACCCTAATGCCGCCGACGCCGTCCTCCGGGTCGTCGGGCTGCGCAAAGTCTTCGCCAACCGTGGCGGTCGTCCGACTGAAGCTCTCCGTGGTGTCAACCTCGAGGTGGGTCGGGGAGAGAGCGTGGGGCTGGTGGGCGAATCGGGATCGGGTAAGACGACTTTGGCCCGTTGCGTCGTTGGGCTGGAGTCGGCCACGGCGGGCTCGGTTTATGTCGAAGGGGTCAAACCCGGCGATCGATCGGCACTTCATCGTCGGGTGCAGATGGTCTTCCAGGACCCGTATTCCTCGCTCGACCCGCGTCAGCCGGTGGGCTCAGCGCTCGCCGAGGTATTGAGGGTGAACGGGTGTGAACGGCGCCGCGTAAGCGAGCGCGTCACGGAGCTATTTATCGAGGTGGGCCTGCCCGAGGCGTACCAGCGCCGTTTGCCTTCAACCTTGTCCGGCGGTGAGCGGCAGCGAGTGGCCATCGCCCGAGCCCTGGCCGTCAACCCTTCGTTGGTCGTATGTGACGAGCCCGTTTCGGCGCTTGACGTCTCTGTCCAGGCCCAGGTGCTCAACCTCTTCGCTCGCTTGCGGGAGCGGCTCGGGCTCAGCTACCTGTTCATTACCCATGACCTCGCCGTCGTGCGGCAGGTGGTCGATCGCGTGTACGTCTGCCTGCGCGGCGAGATCGTCGAGCAGGGCCCGGTTGACAGGGTCCTAGACAACCCGCAACACGAGTACACCAAAAGGCTCATCGAGTCGATCCCTGGCCAGGGAGACGCTCGCGACGAGAGGATGGTCCATGGATAACTCAGGAACGTTGTGGTACTCCCAGCCCGCCGCGCGCTGGCTGGAGGCGCTGCCCGTTGGGAACGGACGGCTGGGCGCCATGATGCACGGTCGGGTCCACAAAGAGGTCGTCCAGCTCAACGAAGAAACTCTGTGGACGCGGCCATTCGGGCCCCGCGAGAACCCGCTCTCCCTCGGGCGCCTGGGGGCGGTACGCCAGGCGTTGCTCGATGGGGACGGGCGAAGGGCGCACTTTCTGGCCGAACTGGGCTCGTTCGGGGTCCCTCGCTCGCAGGCCGCTTACCAAACTCTCGGTCATCTGACCTTCCTGCGTTTTGGACATCACGAGGAATGGGCCTGCGATTATCGTCGCAGCCTGGACCTCGGCGACGGTGTGGCCCGGCTCCGCTACAAGTTGGAGGATGTCGAGCACCGACGGGAACTTTTGGCCAGCGCCCCGGACCAGGTGATAGCCGTGCGGTTCGAGTCGAGCCCCGCCGCCCCGATCGAGCTCGGGGTAGAGCTGTGGCGGCGCTTCGACGGGCGCTGCCAAGCCGTAGGCCCCGACGAGCTCGAGTTCCGTGGCCGTTGTGGGGCAAATGGGACGAGTTTTGTGGCCCGCTGCCGCGTGCTGGTCGAAGACGGCACCTCGACGGCCGTCGGTGACCACCTCCATATAACGGGGCTGGGGGCGGTTACGGTGCTCTTGGCCGTCGAGAGCGACTTTTCACAGCTGTCCGGGCTGAAAATGGACGCCCACGGCCTGGACCTGGCCGAGCGGGCGGCTGGTGCCCTTGACCGCGCCAGCGCCATCGGTTGGGAAAAATTGCTCAACCGCCACCTGGATGACCATCGCCAGGTTCTGGCCGGCTTTGAGGCTGAGCTCGAGCCGACTCTCCCAGAATCTCGAGGATCTTCCTACCGACGCCCGTTTGCTCCGGATGCGTCAGGGCGGTGACGACCTCGGCCTTCTCCAGCTCTACACGGCCTTTGGCCGTTACCTTTTGGCCGGCAGCAGCCGTCCCGGTACCCTGGCGGCCAACCTGCAGGGGATCTGGAACGAGTCCTTCATGCCGGCGTGGGACTCGAAGTTCACGATCAACATAAATGCGCAAATGAACTATTGGGGGGCTGAGGCAGCCGCGCTCCCGGACGCCCATCAGCCTCTCTTCGACCTCCTTGACCGGATGCGCGACCACGGCTCACGTGTCGCCAGCATCCACTACGGCTGCCGGGGATTTGTGGCTCACCACAACACGGATGCCTGGGCGGATTGCGCCCCGCTTGACAACGTGAACTGCGGCCTGTGGCCGTTTGGCGCGGCTTGGTTGGCGCTGCACCTCTGGGACCACTACGCCTTCGAACCGGACGACGTTTTCCTGGCGGAGCGAGCATGGCCGATTATGAGAGAAGCGGCCCGTTTCCTGCTCGACCTGGCCGTGCGCGACGAGAGTGGCCGCCTGATGCTCGGCCCCAGTCTTTCCCCCGAAAATGCCTACAAAGACCCGTCGGGAGTGCGCATAGCGCTCACGATGAGCGCCACTGGCGATGTCGAGCTCGCTTCGGCGCTCTTCGCCCGCTGCCTGGACGCCGCTGCACAGCTCAACATCGACGACGAAATTTGCGCCGAGCTTGAAGCGGCTCGGGCGGCGTTGCCTCCCCTAAGGTCCGGTCGTTACGGCCAGCTGATGGAATGGCTCGAAGACTATGAGGAATGGGAGCCCGGGCACCGCCACTATTCTCATTTGATCGCGCTTTACCCGGGCGATGCCATCTCGCCGAGGCGCACGCCAAACCTGGCTAAGGCGGCCCGGACGTCACTGGCGCGCCGGCTGGTCAATTTCCGTGGCGCAGGGGGTTGGAGCCGGGCGTGGGCGGCGGCACTGTGGGCTCGCTTGGGTGAGGGTGACCTCGCTTACGAGCAGTTGGTTCACCTGCTCAGAGACCACACGGAACCTAACTTGATGGATAGCTCGCCGCCAGGGGGTACAAACCCGCTATGGACCTTCCAGATCGACGGCAATTTGGGCGCGGTCGGTGCCTTTTGTGAGCTTTTAGTGCAATCCCATGACGGCGGTATCCGCCTTCTGCCCGCCCTCCCGGTCGCCTGGCCCAACGGCTCGGTCCGCGGCCTTCGCGCCCGCGGTGGGCACAGCGTTGACTTGTCATGGCGCCACGGTGGTCTGTCCAACGCCACCCTAAGGTCCAGACGCGGCCTGCCTTGCGTGCTGCTCGACGCCGCCTGCCTTGTCGTCGAGCAGGAAGGCCAGCCCGTCAAGAGTTATTTGTCACCGGGCGGTGACCGTAGTTTTGCTACCGAAGCCGGCGCGAGCTATGACATCACGTTGTCTCCCGAGGCGCAGCCCGGTGTCTTGGTAGAGCCGCCAATAACGCTGCCAGCGTGGGGGCAACCGGTCCGCCTCAGGTCGGAGCTCTGAAGCCATGCCGACCTTGACCGACCTTTACCGCGAGCTCGGTTTTGAACCGTTGCCCGAGCTGTTCCAGACCAATTTTGGCGCTGAGGAGCTGGCGGCCAGGCGATCTGCTGTTTTCGACCGGATCAGCTCTGACGATATCGCGCTCTTGCAAGGAGCACCGGCGCCTGCCACCTCCGAGTACTTCCGGCAGACCAACGATTTTTATTACTTGAGCGGGGTGGAAGTACCCCACGCCTACCTCATGCTCGACGGCCGGACGCGGACGACCACGCTGTACCTTCCACATCGCGACGCGGCACTGGAGAGAAGTGAGGGCCGGCGGCTGAGCGCCGAAGATAGCGAGGAAGCGGAGCGCCTCACCGGTATCGAGTCTGTCCAGGGCTACGAGTCCCTTTCGGTGGACCTCCAGCGCCTCGTGCTGAAGCGTGGGCCCATTCGCTGCTACACGCCTCTCAGCCCGGCGGAGCAGGCACGCGCCATGCGCGACCAGTTGCTGCGAGCCGCCGCCAGCGCCGCCTCCGACCCATGGGAGACGGCTTCTACTCGGGAAGCGCGCTTGGTGCAGCGGCTCCGGGAACGGTTCCCGATGATCGCCATCGCCGACCTTTCGCCCCTCCTGGACCGGCTGAGGCTGGTGAAAAGTGAGGCGGAACTTCATCTTTTGCGCACCGCAGGCCGCCTGACGGCCTTAGCGGTGACGGAAGCCATGCGTTGCACCCGTCCCGGAGTTATGGAGTTCGAACTGGCTGCCGTGGCGAACCTATGCTTCACCGCCGGTGGCGCTCGAGGCGAGGGCTACCACGCCATCATCGCGGGGGGCAAGAACGCCTGGTTGGGGCACTACGGCCGGCTTGGTTCGCCGTTGCAAGCAGGCGACCTTGTGCTGATGGACTATGCTCCCGATGTCGCTTATTACACAAGCGATATTGGGCGGATGTGGCCCGTAAATGGCACATACAGCCGCCTCCAGCGGACTGTTTATGGGTTCATCGTCGGTTACCACCGAGAACTCCTGCGGCTGGTCCGCCCCGGGGCGCTCCCCTCCGCCATCCTCGAAGAGGCGGCGGCGACGATGCGCGACCGTCTAGAACAGATGTCGGTTTTCCCGGCCTCCTATAAGGAGGGAGCGCTGGCGGCGCTGCAATGGACCGGCCATTTGTCGCACCCGGTGGGTATGTCGGTGCATGATGTTGGCGACTACACCGACGGCCCTCTCGAGGTAGGCATGGTGTTCTCCATCGACCCCATGCTCTGGGCCCACGAGGAGCAGGCGTATATCAGGTGTGAAGACACGGTCGTGGTCACCGACGGGGGAGTGGAAGTCCTAACCGCAGACGCTCCCCTCGACCTCGACGACGTCGAGCGGGAAATGACCAAGGCCAGTGAGCTCATGCCCGTGCTGACGGCGCGGCCATGGTGGGGCGCCGGGCCTGATGAGCGGCACTGCTCCGACGGCGCCGGGGCACCAATCGCGTGGCGGACGGGCGAAGGTGGGCGTTGTCCTCGGTTCGGCGGACGCCGTCCACGCCCGGCCTCTCGCCTCGCAGCTGGCACACGAGCTCATGAGCGCGGTCTTGCAGGGCGCGTTCAAGCCAGGGGACACCCTCCCCTCCGAGGAAGCTCTCTGCGAACGGTTCGGGGTCAGCCGGCCGGTGGTCCGCGAGGCGGTCAAGACCCTGGCCAAGGTGGGAATGGTGCGGACCCGCCAGGGCCAAGGCTCTGTCCTGTTGAGCGAAGCCCACTGGAACGAGCTTGCCCCAGAACTACTTGTCGCCCGGTGCGAGACGGGCACGGCCGACGAGGTGTTGGCTGAAGTGATCGAACTGCGAGCCGTCTTAGAAGCCCGGGCGGCGGAAGTGGCCGCGAAACGCGTTGGCCCCGTCGACCTCGAGCGGATGCGCACTCACCTGATCGCTATGAAAAACCTGGCGGACGAACGCGAACAGTACCTTTTTCACGATCTCCAGTTTCACCGCGAGGTCCTGCGTCTCGGCGGTAACCGGTTAGTGGTGAAGTTGTTCGACCTTCTCGAGCCCATGCTGCTCTCGGCCCGGCACATCGCTCTCGACCACCAGGAACTTCCTGCCGGCATGCTCCTCGGTATCGACGAGCACGAGGAGATCTTTGACGCCCTGGCTCGAGGTTCTCCCAAGGGGGCGCGCAAGGCGGTCGAGCGCCATCTGGACCGGGTCAAAGGCCGCGTCAGCGCCGACCTTTGAACGTCGAGACCTACCACCCTCGCCTTCGGGCCAGCGTTGGCTCTATGAGGTTGTCGTTGATGAAGTCCCACTCGACCTCATAACCCATCCCCGGACCAGTCGGCAGCGCGACGAAGCCTTCCCCATCAATGGGGTCACAACTGGCGCGCAGGTAGGGAGGGCGAGCGTCATAGTCCAGACCAGGCGCAAGCAGTCCCTTTTCGTAGTACTCCGAAGTGTCCTCGGAGGTGGCGCCGAGAACCTGAAGGTTGCCGAACCCCGACATGTGCACCTCACAGCGGACGCCATATGCCTCGCAAACAACAGCGGTCTTTCGCGCCCCAGTCACGCCACCGCGGTTGACGTCGATTCGGCTCATGTCCCCGGCACCTCGCAGGATCCATTCGGCGCGGGTGAAAACGCCTCCGGCGGCGATCTCCGGGGAAAGCACTGGTATGGACAGCTCACGGCAGAGGCGGACGTAGCTCTCCACGCGATACTCCGGCATTGGGTGTTCGTACCAGTAGTAGTTCGCCCGCTCCAGCTCGCGACCGACCCGGATGGCCTCCTCGAGGGACATGTAAGTACCCCATGGGTCGTACATCAGCACGTAATCCGGCCCCACCGCCTCGCGCACGAGGTGGATGGTCTCGATGTCGGCGGCGAGGTTGGAGGGGCGCCCCGGTGTCGGTTGCCCCGTCTCCGGGTCCCAGAAGTAGTGCGGGTGGATCTTGTAGCCGATATATCCCTCGTCGCGGCACTGCAGGGCGTGTTCGGCATAGACCTCGGGCTTGCCGATGTTGGGGTACGTCGACGCGTACGCCTTGACTCTGTCACGCGCCCCTCCGAGCAGTTTGTAGACCGGGCGACCAGTCGCCTGGCCAGCCAGGTCCCATAGTGCGTTGTCCACCGCGCTCGCCACGTTCTCGGAAATGTTCGCCACCCACAGCCACTTCCAGACCATCTCCCGGTCGAAGGGGTCGCAGCCAAGGAGGAGGTCCTTGATCCGGCCCAGGATGAGGCTCTGATCGACCACGCTGAGGCCTTCCGCATCGCCGTGGGCGCCACCACCGAAGTAGTTGCCCACGACTCCCTCGTCGGTATGGATCTGGAGCACCGTCTGCTGCAGCTCGACCTTCGGCAGGAGCTGGGCGTGCCCGGCGTCCCATCGGTCTGCGTATGTCTGGAACGTCTTCACCGTGATATCAGAGATCTTCACTTGGGCTCCTTCGGATCCACATGACGAGTTGAGTGCGGCTTACAGGGTGGCGGCGTTTCGGCACTGATCGAGCAGTTCGAGGATAGCCAGCACGTCCAAGAGCTCATCGACTTCAGCGGAGAGCCGGCCGTCGATGGGGCGGTGCGGCCGCCGGAGGTACGTCGTGCTAAGGACGCCACGACGGGCCAACACGTACTTTTGTACATAGAGGAACGTCTCCATGTTGCGGTTACAGAGCGTCATCAGGGGCAGCATGCGGGAGAAGATACGAAACGCGTCGCCACGCTCTCCTGCCGCATGCAGTGTTTCCACGGCGCGGAAGATCTCGGGGTACGCCGGCCCCGGCATGGTCCCCACCGCCCCTCGCTCGAGCTCGTGCACGTAGTCCAGACCTCCGGACCCGCCGATAATGGTTCCCGGCGCACCGGAAAGCTCCTCGACAATTTGAGACATTTTCGGCGCAGGGCCGGGAGGCTCCACTTTCACTGCGACGACTCCCGGCACTTCTCGAAGAAGACGGGCCAGGAACCGGGGAGACATCTGAACGCCTGTGTTCTGCGGCGCGTCCTGTACCACGAGCGGCAGGCCGCCGGTTTCGGCCACCGCCGCCACCGTCTCGAACAACTCCTCTTCTCCGACGCCCTCGAGGTTGCTCGGGCGGACCATGGCGAGCTGTGCGCCCGCCCGACGGACGCGCTGCACGGTTTCGACGCCGCCGGCCACGCTCGTCATCGCGGCATTACCTACTATGCCGAGACGACCGGACGCTGTGGCCACCGCCCGGGCCGTCGCTCGCTCCAGCTCTTCCTCGGCCAGACGAGGTGATTCACTGCCGAAGCCGAACCCGGCCCAACCGACCCCCACGTTGACCAGGAAGTCGATCTCTGCGTCCAACTGGGCCAGGTCAACGGACCCGTCCTCGGCGAAGGGGGTCACGAGGATCGGGATCACGCTGCGCAGAGGTGGGAACGAGGTCGTCTCCCGGGGTGCTCCCTCGTGCCCTGCGGAACCGTCCATCATGGTGCTCCTCCTCGATCTGGAGACCGGGTGTTGCCGGTGGTCCTCATTCGAAGGTGTCCTATCACACTTGTGAAGGGAGCCCCACCTCCGTTCGCGTCAGAGGACAGGTAACGTCGAAGTGCACCCTGGCAACCCGGCACAGCCGTCTGCCGGGCCGAGGACGTCTCACTCGCCATGAGAGGGGAAGACCGTGGATCTCACGCAACGGGTGAGCATCGGACAATACGAGTTGCCGATGACGAAGGCCGGCTTCGGTTGTGCCCCGATCGGCAACTCCTCGGAGGTCGTGAGCGACGATGCCGCCCGCGCCGCCTTAGAGGCCGCGTGGGACGCCGGGATCCGGTATTTCGATACCGCGCCGTGGTATGGGATCGGCCTCTCCGAGCGTCGCGTCGGGGCTTTTCTACGGGAGAAACCCCGGGGCGACTTCGTGGTCTCGACCAAGGTCGGCCGTGTCCTCCGTCCGTGGACGACGCCACAGTACGAGCGCCACCACCGCGGCTCATGGATCGGCCCACCGGACTTTGAGGTCCAGTTCGACTACTCCTACGACGGCGTGGTGCGTTCGTGGGAGGACAGCCTGCAGCGGCTCGGGCTAGCGCGGGTCGACCTGCTGCTCATCCATGACCTCGATCGCATGCACTTTCCGCACGGCGCCGATTACGACGCGTACTTAGCCCAACTCATCACCGGCGGGTACCAGGCCCTTAGGGACCTGCGGGCCGATGGCAGGATCAAGGCCATCGGCTGCGGCGTGAACATCCCGGGGCAGATCCCCCAATTCCTCGACCTCTTCGACCTCGATTTCTTCCTCGTCGCCGGGCCGTACACGCTGCTCGAGCAGACGACGCTAGAGAGCGAACTCGAGCGCTGCCAGCAGGCGGGGGTGCGCTTGGTCATCGGCGCACCATTCCGCCACGGGCTCCTCGCCATGGGCACGAAGGCCCACTCGGCCACCAGCCCGGTGACCGTGGGCGACGACGAGTTAGACCGGGCGAAGCGCATCGAGCGAGTCTGCGAGGAGCTTGAAGTGCCGCTGGCCGCGGCCGCTATCCAGTTCCCGTACGGGCACCCGGCTGTCCGGTCGGTACTCTTCGGGGCGCTCGATGGTGACCAGGTCCGCCAGACGGTCGAGCACCTGAAGCGCCGGCTGCCGGACGCACTCTGGGAGCGGCTACGAGACGAGGGGCTCATCGCGGCGACAGCCCCGGTGCCGTCCGGGCGCTAGGGGATGGCGCCACCAGTGGGCGTGACTTTCACGAGCAAAGCAGCCGGGCACCTCAGGCTCACGTGGAAGCTGAGCGATCCCGGGCAGGGATCGAGCCTTTCGTCATATACGACGTCCAGTGACGAGCGCTGTTTTATGGACGACACATCTTCCGGGGTCGGGTGTTGCGAACCACCGAGTTCGAGCCATGCGGTGTGGCTGTTGCTGTGCTCTGCATCTAATAGGTAGTGCGTCACCTGCACGGGACGGCCGACGCAAGGCAGGTCACGGGCCACTAATTCCAGCGGCTTCGTGCCCCGGACGTACTGGTCATCGTTGTGATGCCACACAATGGCAGAAATGCCGCCCTCGGAATTTACACTGGAGAGAGCGCCGACCGTCCCTTCTGGTGCCCCGGTACCAGTTTGCTCGACCCGAGCGCCAAGCCGCCGATGCCCCAGCATCGCCAACATCCTGTAGGCGTTGGCCATCGGCGTGGGTATGTCCGAAGCGGTAAAAAAACTCCTCGTCCCTTCGAAGTACCGGTCTCCCTCCATGTACCAAGCCCACGCCGTGGCCAGCGAAACCCCTTTGCTCCCAGGTGTTTGGTCAGAGAGGAGAGCGCCCATCAGCTGTAGTTGGAACACGGGGTAGTACTCAGTATTGCGGAACTGGTAGTTCCGATTGTCGAACACTCCCATGTGAGCTGGGACCCCGGGGTCGCATTCGTCCACGAGCACGGGAGCGTCAGCCAACGCAGGGTACGACCGCACCAGGTCGAGGTTGGCCCTTATCTCTCGTAGCATCTTCGCAGTGCTCGGCGACCGGTCCTGGTCACCAGCAGCGCCGCCGGGGCCGATAGGCCCGTAAGTCCGTTCGAATCCCGGCGCCCCCTTCGTATGGAAGGACACAAAGTCAGGCGGCCCCACCCTCTGGCCTGGTGGCGCGCCGGCCCCGTGCACGCAGTGCTCCAAGAACCTTTCGAGGAAGGCCGGCCCGTTCCCCGTCGTCGCCGGGCCGCCTACTCGCGCACGGGGCAGGGCGCGCCGGACACCCGCTACGGTCACGTCGTAGAAATGGCAGTATTCCTCAACGCTGCCGTCCCAGTAGACGATGTCCGGCTCGTTCCAGAACTCCCAATACCACTCTGACGTCCTGCCCGCCCCGTAACGGCGCGAAAAGTGTTCCGCGACGGCGTGTACGAGATCGCGCCAGCGCCCCTCATCGCGCGGCACTGACGTCCAGCCCCAGCTCTCGTACTCGCCATAAAGCGAAGGCGTGGGGCGAAAAGCCCTGTGGGACGGTCTGCTGAGCTGCACGGGGCAGAACCCGAGCTCGACTATCGGGACCATGCCGTGCTCGACCCATACGTCGAAGACGGCGTCAGCCTGGCTCCAATCGTACACTGGTCCGCCCTGCGCATCTTCGTGGTAAACATTGCCGCTGCTCCAATGAGGCAGAGCGCGCCCATTACCACTGGTGAGCAGGTTGTGTGCCCGCACGACCGCGGGCCCCCAAAGATCTCGCGCAACGCGGCCATATTGGCGCGCCCCGCGGTGTGGCCGTCCAGTTGAGCTCGTCGTACCCAAAGCCCAGCCAGATCCGCTCTAGTTCACCGAGGTCGAGGGCACCTTCGACCGTCACCCTTACAGCAGCCATAGACCTGACCCTCCATTCTCCGTCGTCACCCTCGCAGCCACAAGTTGTGGTGGGTATTCGCAACCCTGACGCCAGGTTGACGGTAATTTGACGTAACGGTCTGCGAAAGATGGAGGCGTTGAGGTGGCAATTCAATTTCGCGCTGAGCAGCTCCACTTCGAGTTGGTAGAGGGGTGGCCGCAGCGTCCTGAGGGGTGGCCCATCGAGGACATAGCCGGCGTGTGCACTACCGTAGATGACGGCGTGGTCCTCTATGCGCGGGGTGAACACCCGGTGACCATCTATTCGTTGGATGGACAGTTGCTCACCTCGTGGGAAGGCGGACAGTTCAGCCCGCGCAGTCATGGCGCCTTTATGTCCAGGGGCGGCGAGCTCTACTTGGTGGACGACGGGCTGGGCCGGGTGGCGCGCTATTCACTGGACGGAAGGCTGCTAGCTACGATTGGGCCGGTCGGCGTCCAAAGCGACACCGGGTATGAGCCGGGTGTTGAAGGTTCGATTGTGCGTGGAGGGCCGCCGTACAACCGGCCCACGAACCTCTCCGTAGCCCAGAGTGGCGACATTTACGTCTCAGACGGTTACGGCAACGCCCGAGTCCACCGGTTCGACGCCTCGGGGGACTTGATCGAGTCTTGGGGTCAACCGGGTACCGGCCCAAGTCAGTTCCGTACACCCCACGGGCTATGGGCGCACCGCGACGGCCGCATCTTCGTCGCCGACCGGGAGAACGACAGGATCCAGATTTTCACGCCCGATGGTCAGTACATTACGGAGTGGACGGACGTACGTCGGCCCCAGGACATCTTTGTAGATGATGCCGACCTCGTCTACGTGGCGGAGCTGAGCTGGTTCCCCGGCGAGCGGTCCGGTCGGCTCGGGGTAACAAACGAGTACTTGCCGGCGCGCCTTAGTATTTATGATATAGACGGGAACGTGCTACTGCGCTGGTCCGACGCGGACGCAACGAAACCAGGGTTTTTTACGTCGCCGCATAGCATATGCGTAGACGGTGACGGTGCCATCTACGTTGGAGAGGTGCCGACCGTCTGGGCCATCGCACGAGGGTACGCCCCATCCGGCGTCCACCGGGTCCAGAAATTTGCCCGTGTATAGAGTTTTAGGCTTGCTGCCCGAGCCCGGGACAGGAGGCCTTCTGAGGAGGCAGCCGTGACGGACGCGAGCGAGAATGGTATGAGCGCATTGCCTGTTGTGCCCTTGGGACGAACTTCGCTCGCTGTCAGCCGCTTCGTTCTCGGCTGCGCACCGCTCGCCGGCTTGTACGAGAACGTCAGCGAGGGGCAGGCGGAGGAGACGCTCGTGGCCGCGTGGGCGGCCGGTGTGCGCGCCTTTGACACTGCCCCCCTGTACGGCCTGGGGATCTCGGAGCGGCGGGTCGGGGCGTTCCTGTCCACTCGTCCGCGACATGAGTTCGTCGTGTCCACCAAGGTTGGTCGACTGCTAGTCGAAGACTTTTCCGTGACTACGTCGGCCCCGGGCTTCGTCGGCAAGGCAGGTTCCCGCTGCGTTCTCGACTACAGCGCTGACGGAGTGCGACGTTCGCTGGAGGAAAGCCTCGAGCGGCTCGGGCTCGACCGCATTGACATCGCGCTCGTCCACGACCCCGACGACCACCTCGACGAGGCGCTCACCGGCGCCTTCCCGGCCTTGATCGACCTACGTGAGCAGGGCGTCATCGGTGCCGTCGGGGCCGGGATGAACAACTGCCCTCCGCTCGTCCGCATAATCGAGCAGGCCGACGTCGACTGTATCCTCGTCGCTGGTCGGTACAACCTGCTCGACCAGGAAGCGGGGCGCGAGCTCTTGCCTAAATGCGTCGAGGGCGGCGTGGGCGTCCTCACTGCCGGCGTCTTCGGTTCCGAGATACTTGTCAACCCGTCCCCTGCGGCACGCTACCGTTACCAACCGGCAAGCCCCGAGATCCGTGAGCGCGTCGGACGGATCCGTGCTGCATGCGCCGCGCACGGAGTGGCTATCGGCGCTGCCGCATTACACTTCCCGCTGCGGCACCCGGCTGTAACAGCGGCGGTGGTCGGGGCGCGCCGGGGCTCCGAGGTCGCGGAGGACCTGACCTACTTCGGTTCGGCAGTCCCTGACCAGCTCTACGAGGACCTGGAGGCGGCCGACCTGCTTGAGCAGTCGCCCTATTGAGCAGTCCGTGACCCTGATTGTCCCATCAATTCGAGAGGTCGGCGCGTATTTGGCCCTGGGCTTTGCCGCGCCGGTTATCCTTTGGTCGCCCCGGCCAGAAGTCCCTTGACGAGCGTCCGCTGAGCGAACAGGAAGACGAGCATCACTGGGGCGATCGTGAGCAATACCGCCAGGGCGACTTCGGGACGGAGCACGGAGAGGTCTTGACCGCCTGCAGAAGGGTTGAAGGCCGGAGAGCTCGACAGCAGGCTCTCGAGACCCACCGAAGCGGTGAACTGGTTCGTCTGCGGCAACATGACGAACGGCAGGAAGAAATTGTTCCAGTTGGCCACGAAGTTGAAGAACGCGACCAGACCGATCACGGGGGTGGCCAACGGCACCGCGACGTAGCGGAACGTCTTCCACTCCGAGCACCCGTCTACCCGGGCGGCGGCCATCAGGTCGCTCGGGATTGTTGTGCTGAAGTATATATACGACAGGTAGACGCCGAACGGGAAAAAGGCGAATGGCAAGATAACCGATAAGGCATTGCCGATGAGGTGGACGTCGCTCATGCCCAGGAACAAGGGCAGCACGACGGCGTTGGACGGCACGAGCATGACAATAAGAGTGATCACAAGGAGCGCCTTGCGACCGACGAACCTCGTGACGGCTAAGCCGTAGCCAGCCGGGATTGAGATGGCGACCGCCAGGACGACGGCGGCCCCGGAGTAAATGGCCGAATTACGGATCCAGACCAGGATGGCGCCGCTTTCGAACTGGTACAGATTGTGCCACGTTTTGGTGATTTGGGAGAACGACCCGAAAGCGAGCGGCGACCACGTTACGAGCTGGTTGTCCGTCTTGGTCGGGGCGAGCAGCAGCCAGACGACGGGGATTATGAAGAAAAGGGCCACGGTCAGCAGCGCCATGATGGCGAGAGTCCTTACGACGACCCGGCGGGGATCCCTGTTGCGCTCCCCACGAGTGAGCGCCGCCGCGGCCTTGGGCTCTTCTCGCTCAACTGCACCTGCCTGTGGCTGTGCGACGCCGATCGAGCTGGCCACGTCAGTTCCTCTCGAACAGGCCCGAGCGAGTAACGATGACTGCCGCGCAAGCGAGTGCCAGCACGAGCAGGTCGATCGAAATGGCCGCCGCCCCGTTGAAATTCGACTGCTGGAACGCGTAGTTGTAGGCGAGCTGCTGAGGCGACCAGCTCGGGTTAACCAGGCCCTGGCTGGCGGCCCCGACCAGCGTTGGCTCGACGAACAGCTGCGTACCCACGGCGATCGAAAGGATTACCATGTAGGCGATCCACTTTTTGATCAGGGGGAGCTTGACCCGGATGGCCAGCTGCCAGGCATTGGCGCCGTCCAGCCGGGCGGACTCCACCAGTTCGTGGGGGATGTTGTTGAGCGCTCCGTACATGACGAGTATCCATCCACCCGCCCCGGTCCAGAACGCCATGATGGCGAAAACGACCGGGAGGTGGCTCGGCGCGATGACTTTGACGAAGCTCCCGTAACCGAGCCCCTTCAGGAGCGGGGCGATCGGGCTGACCACCGGGTCTAGTACGAAGAGCCATAACACCACGCTGGCTGCACCAACGAGCGCCCCCGGAAGGTAATAAATAAAGCGCAGTGTCGTCGAAAAATGGCGGCTGGCGCTATGTACAAGCAAGGCCAGGCCAAGGACGAGGACCACGGTCGCGACCAACCACACCGCCAAGTACTCGCCGATGTTCTCGAACGCCGGGAGAAAGCGGTAGTCCTTGCCCGTGCTTATGAAGTTGCTGAAGCCGGCAAAACCTCCCGAGGGCTTCTTGAAGGCAAGTGAGAGCCCGTAAACAGTGGGGAAGACGCCGATGGCTAACAACAGGACGACGTACGCAGAGACAAAGGCGTAGCCCCCCAACGACCGCCGGAGCCGGGGGGCTACCCTCGGCGCACGCACTGGGACCGCGAGCGCCACTGGTTACCTAACTGTTCACTACCTGGTAGCCGAACGTCCTCGCCTGGTCGCTCAAGGCCGTCTGCCATGCGCTCATCTCGGCGGTCATCGACTTCCCGCCGACCAGGGCGGGAACGACAGTCGAAGCCCAGATCGGCTCCGGGTTGAAGAGGGGGAAGCCATACCCGGGCCAGATCTCGTTGGACGCCGTCTCGAAAACGCTGCCAATGTTGCTGTTGGCGAACAGGCCGCTGGAGTCGAGCGTCGTCACCCACAGCTTGGCCGCGTTGGTGTTGGCCGGGTACGTCGGCGCCGTCTTTTGGTAGGCCGGTGCTGTCGTCAGCCAGTAGGCGGCCTGCGCGGCCAGCTTCTGGGTCGACGAGGAAGCGTGCGAGGAAACCTCCCAGATGCCACCGCCGATGTCGCCCGTGTCGTGAAAACTGCCCAAGCTCAGGGGGAGAGCGGCGCCCCATGTGCGATTGGCCGGGTGGAAGTCGGCCTCGAATATGTACTGGCCGTACCAGGTGGCCCCAACCATCATTAGCGTGTGGTCGGTCACCCCGTACTTCTTGGCATAGTCAGCGCTCGTGACCGACAGGGTGGACATGGAGCCATCTTTGATGAGCGGGTCCAACAAACCGGCGATTGTTTTACACGGCGCCGCGGACATGTTTATCTCGAGTTTCATGGTGCCGAGGAGGTCGTTCGTCGGACAGCCGGTACCCCAGAAGTAAATGGCGTCGTCATAACTATCGCCGATGGTGCCAATGACATAGCCGGGGTGCTGCTTGGCGACCTCTTGGCCGATCGTGGCGTACTGCTGCCAGGTCGTCGGCACCGCGTAGCCAAATTTCTTCATGAGCGGTGCGTTGTACCAGAGGACGTTGGCGGCGATGTCGTTGCGCAAGCAATAGACGTTGCCGCCTGACGAGCACACGTCCAGCGAGTTGAAGGCCCACTGGTTGATCTCTGACTGCGGGACGAGACCGTGATTGAGCACGGCAGCGTAGTGGTACGTAGGCGAGTCGAGCCATCCAGCATCAGGCGTCGACGGGTCCCACATAAGCTCCGGCCAGCCGCTGCCTTCCCGGTTGAAAAGGCCTATCTTGGTCTGCAACGTGCTGCCTGCGTAGCCAAAGATGGTGGTCGTGACCTTGACGCACGGATGGGCTTTCTCGTAGTCCTGGACTGCTGGCACACGCGTCGCGTCCGTCATAACTGTAAGCGAGCCACAACTGCTACTCGAAGCAGGTCGAGCGGCGGCGACAGAAACGGCCTGCGATGAAAGCCCGGGCGACGCGCTGGCGGTGCCCGGGCTGAATAGCAGCAACCCCATTGTTAGGGCGGCCGTGCCGGTGGCTATGGGCTGACGGACGCCGCGACGGTGGCGCGACGACGTGTTCTTGGATCTCCTGAAGATGGAAATCGTACTCCCCCTCTCTTGAGTATCGTTAGGTGCGGATGGTGCTACTACCCGGTAATTTCATTATCAGCTCAGGTCACGAGCTGGGCGACGAACCCAGGCCGGGCTCCGTCGGGGCGTGCACAAGGCCATGGGAGTCGACGATCGGGTCCTTCACGACCGGGTTTTCCATCACGAGCGACTCGTAGTAAGTGGTGTTGGGGATGACCATGCACAAGTGGATGTTGGCCATGCCGCCGCCGTGGACCTCGGCCCGGAGGCGGAAGGAATCAGCCGTGTGCGCAATCCGAAGCGCCCCGGTAATTCCACCTTTCAAACCTGCGCTCGTCCGTACGTAGGTCGCTAAACCTGATGCGATGAAATCGGCCGTGTTCATGTGGGCACCGTCGGCGGTCTCCGCCACCAGGAGAGGGACGTCGACCCGCTCAGCCAACCATTTGTAGGCGGTGACACTAAACTCACGCATCGGTTCCTCGTACCACCGGTACCCGGCCTCTGCGAGAGCCCGGCCCAGGTAGACTGCGTCCGGAAGGTCGAAGCCGGCCGACCCGTCGTACATGAGGTCAAGCTCAGGGCCAACGTGCGCCCGGAGTGCGCCGGCCAGCGCGGCGTCGCGCCGCGCGTCGCCCCACGTGTGCAATTTAATCGCCTGATAACCGAGGCCGAGGCATTGGTCGGCGACGTCAAGGTACTCCTCGATCGTGGGGAACGTGACCGTGGAAGCGTAAGCCGGGATTTCGGTCCGAAACCCGCCCAGCATTTCATAAACGGGCACCCCGAGGGCCTTGCCCGCCAAGTCGTGGAGCGCGATGTCGACCAGGCCGAGGATGTAAATAGGGAACTCCTCGATCCGGTCAAGCTCCCAGATTCGGTGCCACAACCACTCACGGCGAAGCGGATCCTCGCCGATGAGCTCATCCCGTATGCGCCGGTTGACGAGGTCTTCAAGGATCACGCCCCTGCGGGCTTGCGCCAATCCTTCCACCCCTTCGTCCGTGGAGATCCGAAGTAGGCCGCCTTCGAGCTCAGGCTCGGAACCGGGTAAGCCGGCCCGCCACACGAAAGGTGGTGTGCGGGCAGGGATACGGAACCGCTCAACTTCGACCCGAGATATTTTCACGAACTCTCCCCTCGGTATGGTGGCCGATGACGGCTTTTTGCTGGTGACAACCCTGCGGCCTTGTTGGGACTGACCCCACCAGGTGCACTGATAAAATCAACGGACCTGACTCGCAATATGCCTGCTGGTGAAGCCTGGGTTTTGGCCGCGGGCCACCGGGCCACGGTGCAATAGACCTGAACGACAATGGGAGCCCGGAAAGGCACCGACTCTGAGGTCGACAACCTTCACGACGATCCCCCTGCCCGGCATACGGTTCCCCTTATATCCGATGCAACGACGGCCTTATTTTCTTGCTGGCAGGGCGGAAAGCTCCGGGTCGCGGCAGCTTTTACCCTCCTACCATTCGTAACCTATGTCATAGCACATAGCCCTGCGGCCCACAAGACCCTGATAACATTGGATCCCGTGGAAGGGTCTCTCGTCCGCAACCCGCTGCTAAGGCAGGCGATGGGCCCCGACCCCCGCAGTTTGCGCCCGCCGCGGAGACTGTCTGCGCCGGTAATCCAACGGTTCGTCGACGAAATCGTCAGCGGATCGCTACCTCCGGGTAGTCCTTTACCGCCAGAGGCTGCCCTGTGCGAACACTTTGACGTGAGCCGGACCGTAATTCGGGAGGTCCTCAAAGTCCTCGAGCAGAAGGGGCTTGTCCGGGTGCACAACGGGAAAGGCACCTGGACGACCGACAACGATAACTGGAACCTCCTGGACCCGCTCGTTCTTGCCGCCCGCATGCAACACGACCGCGAACTCAACTTCCTGCCGTACCTCATCACCGTCCGGATGGCCCTCGAGGGTGAGATGGCGGCTCAAGCGGCCGCCGTCGCGACAGAGGCGGAGATCCGCGACATGGGCGAAATCCTGACGGAGCTCGCGTGCTCAATGGACGACGTTGATCACTACGTGCGTCTGGACCACGGCTTCCACAACGCCCTAATGAGGTCGTCTGGAAATGAGCTCGGTCGGGCGGTAGTCCTTGCCATCCTGGAACCATCCCATGCTTATCCGAGGTACGGCACGCCAAGCCTGCAACATGTACGCCAGTCCCAGCCGGGGCACAAAGCCATCTTTGAGGCGGTTCGGCGCCGCGACTCGCGCGCTGCCCGTCGCGCCGTTCGCGCCCACGTCGCCGGGGGGATGGAGATCGTCCCGGGTAGTGCAGGTTAGGCCGCCGTTGTCCCCCAAACCGCAGCGCATGGCAGCTGTCACTCAGTTGAGGCCCGAGAAAGAGGCTGAGTACCGACGCTTGCACGCGGCCGCGTGGCCGGGGGTGTTGGCGGTATTGAAGGAAGCGAATATCAGTAATTACTCGATCTTTCTGTGTGAGGGGTATTTATTCAGCTATCTCGAGTACTGGGGCGATGATTATGCCGTTGATAGCGCCCTGATAGCCGCCGACCAAATTACCCAAGAGTGGTGGAAACTTACGGGACCGTGCCAGGTCCCTTTACCCAGCGCGGCCGCAGGCCAAAAGTGGGCTCCGGCGGAAGAGGTCTTTCACCTCGATTGACGTTCGACACCAGGGAGCGAATACCTTCCCACCTTGCCTCCCTTGGCGGCGGGGACCAGCGGCGGGTAAAGCGGTAACGGGCTCACCGCGGACCACGTGCCGGCCGCTTGGTGCCGGGCCGTAGGCCCCCATCACCTCGTCCCCGTCCCGAACGGTTTCGCCCCCGACGGTAATTGAGCGTGCTGTGACCAGCGCAAGTCGCCCATACGCCTCGGCAAGAGCTAGGAATCAGTGGGAACCTGGCACGACAAGGAGGCACAATGGCGATCAACCGGCGTTCGCTCGACCGGGCGGTCGAGTACCTGAGCTCATGGCTCGCCTACCGGCAGCCGTATGCAAACGTCACCGGCTACGTCGTGGCCATTTCATGGCGCGGCGAACTGGTCTTCAACGAGGCGTTCGGCTACGCCGACCTGAACGGGCCAGTGGCGCTCACACCCGCTCACATCTTCCGTGTCGCTTCGCATTCGAAGACGTTTACGGCGACGGCATTGATGCAATTGGCCGAGCGCGGCCGCTTACGCCTTGACGACCCCGCTGCGGCCTTTCTCCAGTGCCTCAACGAACACCAAGACCGCCGCATGGGGCGGGTCACGTTGCGTCAACTCCTTTGCCACGGCGCCGGCGTTGTCCGCGATGGTCGCGACTGTGATTTCTGGCAGCTCCAGCGGCCTTTCCTCGACGCCGGTCAACTGCGCGATGAGGTCCTCGCTGCGCCCCTCGTGACAGAGCCCAATCTCGCCCTCAAATACTCCAACATTGGCTACAGCTTGCTCGGTAGGGTTATCGAAGAAGTCAGCGGGCTCGACTACCACGACTATGTAAAAGAACATATCGTCCGTCCTCTCGGGCTGCCCTCGACCGGCCCCGAATGGGAAGGGCGGGGACCAGCACCCGCCGTTACGGGACATACTCGCCGAGGCGCCGACGGCCATCGGAGGGCCGTGCCTGTGGTTAATACGCGCGCCATGGCGGCAGCTACGGGGTTTTACTCGACCGCCGAGGATCTCTGCCGTTATTTTACGGCTCACATGGCCGGTTCGAAGCAGTTGCTAAGTGACGCGTCCAAGCGGGAAATGCAACGCGTGCACTGGCACGTCTACGACCCGGGTTCCGAGCTGTTCCGCGACTATGGCCTCGGGCTGGACCTGGAGAGGCTCGATAACGGGCGGGCGACCTTCGGCCACGGGGGTGGCTTTCCGGGACAGATCACCCGGTCGTTGGCCGACCCCGCTTCGGGCTTAGTGGTGGTTGTCCTTACGAACTGTGCCGATGGCCCCGCGGCTCAGATTACCCGCGGGATTTTCAAGGTGCTCGACTTCTTTGAGCAGCACCCGCCCGCACCCCGCGCCCGTTGGCGCGGGCTGGAAGGGCGGTACGCCAACCTGTGGGGGGTGCGCGACTTGGTCGGGGCCGGGGCCAACCTGGTCGTCACGTCCCCGGACACTTGGGAGCCCTTCAAGCAGCGGGAAGCGCTCACACCGACGGCCGGCGGGCCCGGCCCGGCGAACGTGTGGCGCATCGCCGACACCAGCAGTTTCGGGTCGCCCGGTGAACAGGTAACTTTCACCCTCGACGGGGGTTCCGTGGCTGAGTTGCGCTTCGGGGGCATGTCGATGTGGCCCGAAGCCCGTTGGGCTGACGTCGAGAAGCGGTTGGTCCCGGGAGCGAGGCGGGCGCGCTCGAGCCGTGCCCCTGTCTCGATACTGAGCTCAGGGTTCGTCGCTGTTTTGAAGACTTCGCCGAGCCGTTAACGCTCTGCGACGGATGCCTACGAGTCGTGGCCAGACGCCGATGAGCGCGGCCGTAGCCACGCCGAAGCCAGCGAAGAGGCCCAGCATAGAAAGGGGTCGTCCGAGTTGGGCCGGGCTGCCGATAAGAACGCTACGGTAGGCGTCCAGTGCCCAGTAGCCGGGCGAGGCAGGAGCTACGTGGCGCAGCCAGGCTGGAAGGAGGGCAACGGGGACGAGCGACCCGCCGAGGACCGTGGTCACGAGGGCGAAAATGTCGCCGGCCGCACTGAGCTGGGCAGGGCTACGTGCGAGGGTGGACGCGCCGACGCCGAGGAGTAGGACGCAGGCCGACCAAGCGAGGGCGGTCACGGCGAGAGCCCACCATCCGGCGCGAGGGTCTAAGCCGAAGGCGATGGCTGAGAACCCGAACAGGACCGTCTGCTGCGTGACGATGGCCGCGAAAATCGGCAAGGTTTTCCCAGCCAGGATCTCGCCGAACCCCGCCGAACTGGCTCGCAGCCGGTCCCAGGTGTGCCAGGTTCGCTCGTTGAGCAGGTGCGCAGCCCCGACCTTGAGGGCAAACAGCGAGAACATAACGGCCATCCCGGCGGCCGCCTGGTCGGTCCCGGACGACGTCGAAGGCTTGACGGTTTGGGCGAGTGCGGCGTAGAGGGGCCTCAGTACAGAGATCAGGAGTAGGCCCATCACGATGTAGCCGATCATGGGGCCGGGATCGCGGGCTATGAGCACCGTTTGGTGGCGCACTTCGGCGGCCAGGCGGGTGCGCGCTGACCGTGTCATGAGCAGACCAGGTGGCGGTACAAGTCGTCGAGGGTGGGCGGGTGGAGCTCGATGGCTCGCAAATGCGCGGTCGCGTCGGGATGGGCGGCAAGTAGCGCTGCGAGCGCGGCCGCGGGCTCATGAGCTGTGATGGTCACTCGGCGGTCCTTTCGGCGAGTGTCGAGCGCGCCACCGGTGGGGACAGCCAGAGCGACGGGCTGGCAGTCGAATTCGATCACGGCGTGGCCCGGGACGGTGGCCAGCAAAGTGGCCCGCTCGCCTCGGGCCACGACCCGGCCCCGGTCGGCGACGGCCAGGGTGGCCTCGAGGGTGTCGAGTTCGGGCAAGTAGTGAGTCGTATAGACGATTGCCGCCCCCTCGTTGGCCGCCGCCCGCACAACCCTCAGCAGGGCGTCGCGGGTGACGGGGTCGGCGCCGACGGTGGGCTCGTCGAGCAGCAGCACCGGTGGGTGGTGCAGCATGGCCGTGGCCGTCTGGAGCCGGCGTTGCTGGCCCCCGGAAAGATCGCGGACTCGGCGGTCCATGACGTCGTCGAGCACTAAATCGTTAGCTAGTTGGCCCACTCGCCGCTTGGCTTCGCATCGCCGGAGGCCGTACAACCCGGCGAAGAGGTGGAGGTTCTCCCGCGCCGTGGCCGTCGGATAGAGCGCAAGCTCTTGTGGAGCGAGCCCCAGGAGCGATCGGCCCGCGCCTTGGCGCGAGTGACGTCGACCCCCAACACCTGGACTGACCCGGTGTCGGGGAGCACCAGGCCGGCGGTGACACGTGCGAACGTCGTCTTGCCTGCACCGTTGTGCCCTACCAGGCCGGCGATCTCGCCCGCGGCGACCTCGAGGTCGAACCCGTCGAGCGCGGATACCGCCCCAAAGCACTTCCGGAGCTCGGTTGCCTTCAGGGCTGTCACGCGTGCCTTTCAGGTTGCGTCTCGGTGGCCTGGCACCGGGCCATGCATGGGGGGCTGGCTGACTGGATACGTAGTTGCATCGAGTTGATACGATCGCGTATTGTGTTGAGTATGTCAAGACCCAGAGTGCGGCCCCCTCGTGAAGAGACCCGCAAGCGTCTGTTCGAGGCGGCCGCCGAAGTGTTCGCAGAGCACGGGATTGCTGGAGCCAGCGTCGAAGCGATCACGACTGCCGCGGGGTTCACTCGCGGCGCGTTCTACTCCAATTTTGCCGACAAGGACGAACTAGTCACCGCCATGCTCGCCGACCACGTTGAGCAAACGGTTCGCCGGCACGTGGAGCTGCTCGCTCGCCATCGTAACCCTGACGATTTCATGACCGCACTTCGGGCCGTCGACCGCCGGACTCAGGATCCCCTGGGCCGCTCACCACTGCTCCATCTCGAACTTCTTCTCTACGCGGCTCGAGCCGTTGAACGCCGGCATGACCTCGCGGAGTTCCTCGAAGCACGGCGACAGATCATCGTGGACATCGTCGAAGGGACCGGGCTGTCGGCAGCCGACAACGGTTTGCTCGACTCAGGACAATTAGCGGCCATGCTGCTGGCTATGGAGGACGGGTTCCGTCTCCACCAGCTCATCGACCCCAAACGCACGCCATCGGACAGTTTTCTACGCTCTATCAGCGCTCTCCAGCGTGCGCTGCGGCCCGCCAAGCCATGAGGGCGACCCAGCCCCGTGCGCTCACTCGAAGAGCCTTCACCTAGAGGCAGAGCTCCCTCTGTACCGACCGGCACTCCTGGGCGTGCGCACTCGCGAGACGGTCCTACGAAGAAGTCCGCCAGAACAGCAACGCCAGTGTCTCAAGCGGGCGGGGGGGCCGTCGAACCACGGATCACGAGCTCGGCTGCCGGGTCGTCGATGATTATGTCCTCCGGGGGCCTTCCGTCGATGCGACTTGCGAGGGCGCGCATTGCGGCGACACCTAACGCGAATTGAGGGGTCCGCACGGTAGTCAGTGGGGGCGTCGTGTCTTCCGCGAACCAGAAGTCGTGCACGCTGACAATCGACAGCTGACCGGGGACGTCGATGCCTTCTTCACGGGCGACTCGGAGTGCACCGACGGCGCCCGTTACCGTTGTAACGAATATGGCCGAGGGCAACGTCCTCCTGTTCCGCCTTACCAACTCTCGCATGTTAGCCTCTCCGCTCACGACATCGTAGGTGCCGTGCGTCACCCATGACTTACGGACCTCGAGCCCGGCCTGGCCAAGGGCCTGTTTGTAGCCGAGCTCCCTCTGTCGGTAGATGAACATCCGCCGTGGCCCGCCGAGGATACCAATGTGGCGGTGCCCCAGCTCGACCAGGTGCCGTGTAGCCAGGAACGCCGCCCGTTTGTCGTTTATACATACGGAACCCGGGACATTATCGAGACGAGAATTCACGAGCACCGTGGGGACACTCGCGTCAATCGCATTTGTCATCGCTTTATTGTTCAATTGGGGGCTGACTTGAAGGATCACGCCGTCGATCCTCCGTTCTGCGATCAACCTCCGGTACGAACTGGCGAAGGCGTCTAAGTCGTCCGTACGGCCGATCAGCACAACTCGGCCGGTATTTGCCGCTTCTTCAACCGTACCTTGGATCGTGTCGGCAAATACGGGGCTAGTTACGTCCGGGAGTAATAAGCCGATTGTTGTTGCTTTGGTACTGCGGAGAGCGCGACCAGCGTGATTGGGATGATAATTAAGTCGAGATACGGCTTTCCTGACCCTTGCCTCGGTCTCGGGTCGTATTCGCAAGGTGGGGTCGTCATTTAGCAGACGCGACACCACTGACGGAGCTACATTGGCCGTTTGGGCAACGTCACGGATCGTGGTGGCCATCTCGACCTACATCGCGACCGAGGTCTCGGCTGGGCCGTCCTGCGTGCAGCAGGGACGACAAGAGCTTGGATCAAACATATGCCAATCGTAACACTCTCGAAACACCTAGGAAACAATGAAGGTATTAGGCACTGGATCTTGATCCGCCCCTGCGCACCGAGGAAGAGATGGCTCGCCATTTTGAGCCCACTCACGAAACACACGAGCGGGCGACGAGCCTACGACCGCTGCCCGCTTCGGGTTGACTGCCCCCAGGCCACTGTCTTGACTTCCGAGGCGCCGTGTGTAAACTAACTTCGGAGAATCGTTTTCACGCTTATAAGACAGTGACTTGTTGCATGGACAGATGACTCATAGCGGCGTCTCGTACCGACCCACCCGGTGATCTGTGGCCACGGGCGGCCGTGTTGGGGCGTCTTTTTGAACCGCGCGGCCGTTAAGAGGCCTTTGGAGATAAGGCCGTTCATCGTAGGGACTACGTTTCAGGAGGGCTTGACCAATGACGAAGGACGATCGGGACGAGGCCGCGTCGGCTGCCCGGACAGAGGGCCCGGGCGGGGTGCCCTTTACGACACAATTTTCGCGACGCTCATTTCTGAAGACGGCCGGTGTGGGCGTCGGGTCACTCGCTGCCTTCAACTCACTGGCACCTCTGACGGCCGCCGCCAGCACCCGGCGGGGCCACGGTTATCTCGTTGAGGGCATAAACTCTGACCCCGAGTCCCTAAACCCATTGCTAGCGTCGACAAACGTCGGCGTTATCTGTTCCCGACTGTTGTTCGACTCGCTCCTGGTGGAAGGCCCGACGGGAGCACTCGAGCCGGCGTTGGCGGCGAGCCTCCCAACTATCTCGAAAGACGGTCTCACATACACCTTCAAGCTCCGGCCCGGTCTGAAATGGTCCGACGGTGCCCCCCTCACCTCGGCGGACGTCGCCTACACATTGAAACTGCTATACGAGCCGAAGTACGAGGGGTTCAACTCCTACCTCCGGTCGCTGGCGGTGGGCTACATCGCCTCCGTAGAAGCGCCCAATGCCCAAACTGTGGTGGTCACTACGCACAAGGTGTACGCGCCGTTCCTTTTGACATTCGGTCAGGTGTGCATATTGCCCAGTCACACCCTCAGCTCGTTGACCGGTGCGCAGCTGAACACCGCCGATTTCAACACGTACCCAGCCCCTGTGAACGGGGTCTTCCAACTGACGGGGTCAGGCTGGACTACGGGGGAACAAATACTGTATGCGGCCAACCCGTATTACTGGCGAGGACCGGCAGCTCTCAGCAACTATGTAATTAAGATCCTCCAAAACGCCACTGTCCTAGCCACGGCGGCACGAACGGGCGATGTCGACATCGCCGGCCAAGTGGAGGCTTCTCAAGTCTCCAGCCTACGAACCGCGTCAAACCTCGTCCTCAAGGAGATCCCGAGTGACGAAACGACGGTGGTCGGGTTCCAACTCAGGCCGGGCAAGCCGGCCTCCAAGTTCTTCGGGGACCTTTCTGTCCGGCAGGCGCTGTGCCATGCACTGAACCGGTCAGCGATGATCGGGCCGCCGAGTTCGGCCTGGCCAAGCTGACCAACTCTTGCGAACCGCCTTCGTCGTGGGCCTACAACCCGAACGTCGAGCCGGTGTACAACTATGACCCGGCGAAGGCAAACGCCATGCTCGATGCCGCAGGTTGGGCCCGGTCCGGTAAAGGCACGCGCCAGAAGGACGGTGTTCCCCTGAGCTTCAACCTCATCACGGACAACCAGCACCAAGATCACGTAACGATCGCACAAATTGTCCAGAACGATTGGCAAGCTGTAGGAGCCCACGTCAGCGTCCAACTCGTAACGTTCCCCGAGCTCATCACCACTCTCATTACGCAGCACAACTTCGACACCTTCATCATCGGTTTCAATGTCAACAACGAGAGCCCCGAGCCTGACGAGTCGAACTTCTGGTTATCGACGTCAGCGGCCAACATCCCGGGGTTCGCCGACGCGCAAGCGGACGAGCTCATGAACCGCGGGCTCCAGTATGTCGACGAGGCCCAGCGCAGGCCTATTTACGAGGAATTCCAAGACGTGCTGGCGGCGCAGGTCCCCGCGCTGCCGTTGTGGTTCCTCACGTATACGTGGGCGCTTAGCAAGCGGGTAAAGGGTTTCGACGTCAACCAGTTCCAGCAGCTCGGGGCCAGGACCTGGATGAAAGACGTGGCCGTGGCGTAATGCGGTACGTCGTTGCAGAGCCGGGGCGGGCGCCTTGTTGACGTATGCGGGGCGACGGCTCCTGGCCATCGTACCGGTCGTGCTGGTCGTCTCTCTCACCACGTTCGGGCTGCTGCACGTGGTTGCCGGCAGCGCCGTGCCCGGGTTAGCACTCAATGCTCACCTTACTAAGGAGGGCATTGCCCAGATTCGTGCCAACCTGGGGCTCAACCAGCCCTTGTACCGCCAGTACGCATCGTGGCTGCGTCATGTGCTGACCCTCAACTTCGGCAACTCGCTGGTTTATGGCACGCGCGTGAGCACTTTGATCCTGGGACACTTGGGGGCAACCGTCGAGCTGGTCGCGACGGCCATCTTGCTCGGCCTATGCATCGGTATCCCGCTAGGGGTGGCCCAAGCCACTCGGTCTCGCAGTCGTTTTGATCGCGTGGCGTCCTTTGCCACCGCCGTCGGGTATGCCACACCCCAATTCTGGCTTGGGCTCGTTGGAGTCTTGCTGTTCTCGGTGTACTTCAGCCAGTGGGGCCTGCCGTCGTTGCCTGCGACGGGGGACCAGACGCCGTTCGATGGCTCCATCGGCGACCGGCTCGCGCATCTAGTGCTGCCCGCATCCGTGCTTGCGGTTGCCTACGTGGCAACATGGTCGCGGTTCATCCGTACGAGCTTGCTCGAAGTGCTCGCAAGTGACTATGTGCGGACGGCGAGGGCAAAGGGCATGAGCCAAAAACGCGTTGTCTATGTACATGCACTACGCAACGCCGTCTTGCCGGTCGTCACCCTTATCGCCTTGGAGCTGCCGGCACTGGTCGGTGGCGCCGCGGTGGTCGAAGTGGTCTTTGGTTGGCCCGGCATTGGCCAGCTCGCCTACAACAGCACCATCAATTACGACTACCCGACCGTCATGGGCATAACGATCTTTGCGGCGCTGCTAGTCGTATTGAGCAATCTCGTCGCTGACCTCGTCTATGGCGTGGCCAACCCGCGGATCCGGTACAGATGAGCGTGCTCACCGCTCCCGCCGCTCCGGCCGGGGAACCGGGGGTCACGGGGGCGTCGGAAAGGACAGGGTACTGGCGGGGCGCAGCCCGGCGGTTCCGGGAGGACCGAATTGGCTTGGCGGCCACCGGCGTCCTGATCATCTTTAGCGTGCTGACGATCTGTGCGCCGTTGGTGGGCGATGTGACCCACCAAACCCCAGATGGGCAGGATCTAACTGATCTTTTTGCGGCGCCGTCGTGGAAGCACCTCCTCGGCACGGACCAATTAGGTCGTGATACTCTTATGCGGCTTCTTTACGGTGGTCGCGTTTCGCTCGGGGTGGCTTTCCTCACAGTTACGTTCGCCCTGGTGATCGGCGTATCCGTTGGGGTGTGCGCGGCGTACGGGGGCGGCGCTGCAGATGACATACTCATGCGCTTGGTCGATTCGGTCCTGGCCATCCCCGCGCTGTTGTTGCTGATGCTAATGGCCATCATTTTTCAACCAGGCCCACTGACCCTGGCCATCATCATCGCGTCCGTTAGCTGGTGCGCAACGGCACGGCTGGTGCGGGCGGAAGTACTCTCCCTGAAGACAGGGGACCACATTCTGGCGGCGCGTTCTCTGGGGTCAAGCAATCGTCGCATCGTGTGGCACCATATCCTCCCTCACGTAGTGCCCACCCTCATAGTCGTCGCCACGCTAAGTGTGGGCCAAGTCATCCTCATAGAAGCGGCGCTCGACTTCCTTGGCATAGGGATCCAGCCGCCCACCCCCTCTTGGGGGAACATGCTCACCGCCGCCCAGGGGTACCTGTTCCAATCAGTCTGGGTCGTGCTTTTCCCCGGAGCAATAATCCTACTGACGGTCGGCTGCATGAACCTGCTGGGCAATGCCCTCCGGGACGCCCTGGACCCAAGGGCGCGGCGACGATAAAAATGGTCCCCGGCGTGACCGCAGCCGAACGCCATGGCCCGTCGCAGGGGAGGAGTCGAGTGCTCGCGGTCGAGGACTTGAGAGTCGAATTTCCCACCTCCCGCGGAGTGGTGCGCGCCGCCGATGGGGTCAGTTTTGACCTTGAGGTGGGCGACACGCTCGGGATTCTGGGTGAGTCCGGCTCTGGCAAGTCAATGACCGCATTGTCGCTCATGCGGCTGGTCCCACTCCCCGGACGTATGACAGCGACAAGGCTCGTTTTCGAAGGTCGCGATCTCTTGAGGGCCACGGAACCGCAAATGCAAGCCCTGCGCGGCTCAAGGATGGCCATGATCTTCCAAGATCCGATGACGTCGCTAAACCCGGTTTTCAAAATTGGCTGGCAGGTGGCAGAAGCGCTGCGTTTGCACTCGAGCTCGAAAAGGGCGCAAGCAGACATCGGAGCGGTGAAGTTGCTGGAGGAGGTAGGGATCCCGGACGCACCGGTACGCGCACGACAATACGCCCACCAGCTTTCCGGCGGCATGCGTCAACGAGTAATGATAGCGATGGCGCTGGCCAACAGGCCGAGCCTTATTATCGCAGACGAACCTACGACGGCGCTCGACGTGACAATCCAGGCGCAGGTCCTGCAGCTGCTACGGGAACTCAATGAAGTATCTGGAGCCGCGACGATCTTGATATCCCATAATTTCGGCGCTGTGGCCGGCACGTGTCAGCGCGTGCTCGTAATGTACGGCGGTCGCATCGTCGAGCAGGGCACCACTCGTGAGGTCTTCGCTAACCCCGGGCACCCGTATACGGCGGCGCTCCTGCGCGCGGTCCCGTCTTTTAGCTCAGACCGGGCCAAGCCTCTGGCGACGGTGGAAGGAGTACCTGCCGACCTCGCCAACCCTCCCCAGGGGTGCAAGTTCCATCCACGTTGCGCCCTTCGGGTGGAAAAGTGCCTGGAGGAAGAGCCTCCACTCCTGGCCATAGGAAACGGGCACATGGCGCGCTGTTGGCTGGCTCCGGGCGGGCTCGATCTGCGAAAGTCGGCTCTCCCTCAGCAAATACAGCTGAACGAAAGGACGGTTGTGACCCGGCGCGCACTTGCCCCGTTTGGCGGCGACGGTGTAGAAGCCTTGCTCACTGTGCGCAACTTGAAGGCATACTTCCCCGTACCCCGAAACGCGCCGTGGCAGCCCAAGCGCCACGTGCGTGCAGTAGACGGCGTTGACCTGACGATCGAACGCGGGGAGACCCTCGGCCTGGTAGGCGAGTCCGGGAGTGGCAAGACGACTCTGGGCCGGAGCGTGCTGCGCCTCGTCGAGCTAACCGAGGGCGAGATAATTTTCGAGGGAGAGGACCTGACCCAACTTCCTGCCGGAGAGATGCGCCGCCGGAGACGCAAGATGGCCATGATCTTTCAGGATCCCTACTCCTCCTTGGATGGGAGGCAGACCGTGGGCGATATAGTCGAGGAGCCGTTGCGCATTCACGGTCTGGTGTCGGGCGCCCGCGAGCGTCAGGAGCGTACTAACGAGCTGTTACGGGCGGTCGGGCTAAACCCAAAAATGGCGCACCGGTACCCCCACGAGTTTTCAGGTGGTGAGCGTCAGCGAGTTGGCGTGGCGCGAGCACTGGCGGCCGACCCGAGCTTTATCGTCTGCGACGAGCCGATCGCTTCGCTTGATGTTTCCATCCAAGCCCAGATCATCAACCTCCTAAAACAGCTGCAGACCAATAACCAAATTACTTATCTGTTTGTCGCCCACGACCTGGCGGTAGCGCGCTACATTTCAGACCGCATTGCTGTCATGTACCTGGGTAAGGTTGTAGAGGTAGGTGACGCCGAAGAGGTCTGCCGGGAGCCGAGGCACCCATTCACCTTCGCACTCATCTCGGCTGTACCGCAGATAGACCCGGCGTTGGAAGGCGCTCGCCGACCAGTGATCCTGAGAGGGGAAGTGCCCTCGCCGGTCAACCCCCCCTCGGGATGCCCGTTCCGTACGCGGTGCTTCAACGCCCAGGAGCAATGCTCACAGGAAATACCCGCTCTGGGGCCAGCGGGCGGCAAAGGTCATCAGGTTGCGTGTTTCTTTCCGGTCGGGACTTGAAGTGCAAAGCTGTGAAGGTGAGCCAGGACGAGAGAGATGAGGCCGTGACAGCCGGAGAGCCCGGCCCGCCGGGTAGGGTGCCCTTGATGACTGGGTGCTTCCTTGGCCGAGGGTCAAGGCGAACTGGGACCGAGCAGCGTTGCTTGTGATCGACGTACAGAACTACAGCTGCAATCCACTCACAGGGGTCGCCGAGCTGCTGCTGACGGAGGGTTCCCCTTTTGCTGCTTACTACATCGGCCGAGTCACGACGGTCATGGTCCCTAATATCCGTCGTCTCCTCCTTGCGTTCCGGCGCGACGGCCGTGAGGTCATATATACGAGGCACGGCCCTTTTCTGCCGAACGGACGCGACTTGGTCCAGTGGCGCCAGATGCGCAACGCAGATGCGGTCTCGGTCACAGGTAGGCCTACCTTGTGGCCATCGGGGAGCTATGAGCACCAGATCGTGGACGACCTCGAGCCGGTGGCCGGCGAGTTGGTGATCGACAAGAACTCTTCCAGCCCCTTCAACAGCACGGGCATCGATCAGGTCCTGCGAAACCTAGGCGTCGAAACTCTCGTGCTGACAGGGACCGCTACCGACATGTGTGTGGAGACCACTGGCCGTGATGCTGCAGACCGGGGCTACGGCGTAATAGTTGTTGAAGACGCGACTGCCACGTACCATGAGGAGCATCACCGGGCATCGCTGGCAGCCTTGGCGCGTGTTTATGGGCAGGTTTGGACTACCAGCAGGGTGATCACCAGCGTCGGCGAAGCTGCCCGCCAAAGGGCGGCGGGCGAGAGGGACGGCAGTAGTGCCATGAGCAAGGCAGATAAGGAGTGGCAGTGACAAAGACGCGCCAGTTGCGCTCTGAGGTCATGCGGTTTCGCTCGGGACTGGACGGGAGCGAGCAGGCGGCCGGACTTTGCGGTCCTACTGCGACTGCCAGCGAGTTGTTGCCATTGCTGGTCGAGCTCGAGCCCGGTTCAATATTCGACCTCGAAAGGACTCTCGAGGATGGTCGACGGTACCTGACCATGATCGACGAGCCGGCAGTATGGCTCCGCCCGGGAGGGCGCGGCCCGGGTACGGTGTTCCAAGGCTACGGCGAAGTCGACGTCCTGGAGGCCATCGAGGCCGCCAAGGGTAGGTACCCAATCGACCAGGACCGGGTCAGCCTGTTTGGCTTCTCGATGGGTGGTGCCGGGGTCTGGTACCTAGGGAGCCACCTAGCCGACAGGTTCTCCGCCATTGCCCCTCTCGGGGGATATAACGATTTCCGGCTATGGCGTCGCCCTGGAGGAATGACCTTCCCCTTGCAGCCATGGGAAGTGCCATCATGGGAGTCGCGTTCGGCCGCGTTCCACTTCGAGAACCTCCGCCACGTGGGGGTCTGGATGGTCCACGGCGGCTGGGACAGGGCGGTCGGCGGCGGAGTCGACGTGGAGCACTCACGCCGGGCGGCGACTGCACTGGAACGGCTCGGCATCCCGTACAAGTACACGGAGCTTCGTGACATAGGGCACGATTTTCGTTTCATGAGCGAACCTCTCTTCGCGGACGTGCTCAAATGGCTAGTCACGCAACAGCGGCCGGCCGAGCCCGCGGTGGTGTCCCTGAGCACGGGCGAACTGCGCCACGCCCGCGCCTACTGGCTGCAGGTCGAACAACAGGACCACTACGGGACCGTGTCTACGGTGATGGCCGAGTGTCCAGGAGAGCCCATGGTGCTTCGGACCGAGAACGTCCGTCGCCTTCGGCTCACCCCGCCCCAGCGGCCCCATCACAAAAGAGAGCTTCTAGTGGACGGGACGAGCCTCGTCGTCTCACCGGACGAGCACGACTTGGTTCTGTTCCGTGATGATGGGGGCGGTTGGGCGTTCGCGGTCGACACGCCCCGAGCCGAGAAGCGTCCGCACCTGTCTGGGCCGTTCGGGGACCTCTTCTATGCAAAGACGCAACTCGTGACCGGCACGGCCGGCGGCGCGGAAGAGAGTTTCTTCAACAACTGGTGCGCGCGCGACGCCGCCTCCTTCTTCAAGCAGTGGAACGGGGGCGTGCACCGAGGAGGGATACCAGGCGAAAACTGGGTCGACCTCGAGGTCATAACCGATGTGGAATGGCTCTCACAGTCGGGCTCTGCCAGTGAGACGGGGCGAAACGTCATTGCGTATGGGACCCCGCGTACCAACAAGTTGCTGGCGGAGGTGGCAGAGGAAACCGCAGTATGGGCTGAGCCCGGTATGGTCCGCATCGGGGAAAGGGACATTAGAGGCGAAGGGTTAGGCCTGATCGCCGTCGTCCCATTTCCCAGCGGTGTGCCGGGGTACCTCGCCGTCCATAGCGGGACGAGCCCTGACGCGAGTACGGCGGGAGCGCACCTCAACTGGCAGCTATTACCCGACTACCTCGTGTACGACTGCGAACGAGTGAGAGAATGGGGCTTTTTTGATAACCGTTGGGGCGCGATCCCAGCTGGAGAGGGGTGAACCGGTGAAGCGAAATGAGCTCGGTCCGAGCCTGGGTCGGCGATCGGTCCGACAGTGAGCGACGAACTGGTGATCTCGGGCCGCTTTTACCGCCAATACCCGCCAGGCAATTTCGAGGGCTTCTCGGAGAGAGAACTCCATCTGCCCAGAGACGAGACCGCGGTACTGGTGGTGGACATTTACGGTTTGGAGAGCCCCAGCAACCGTCCTCACAGCGGGATGGGTGCGGAATACGGAGATGCGCGAGCGCAAGAGATAATTGCCACTGCTGTACGGCCAGCCCTGGACGCCGCACGAGAGGCTAGACTGGCTGTGGTCTACGTGGCTAACAGTGCTCCACGAATCGCCCTGAAACATTCGGCTTATTGGGAACAGAAGTGGGCGACACAGCACGTCGATAAGGACGACCTCTACAGCGAGGATACCGTCGACCCGCGCGAGTATCATTTTGGCGACTCCGATGCTCTAAAATACACAGAGCTCAGCCGGCCTCACCCAGGCGATTACTTTGTACGCAAACATACGCACAGTGGCTTTTTCGACACTCGTCTGGACACTTTGCTTCGTAATCTGAGGGTTCACAACCTAATTTGCATGGGTTTTGCTCTGGACATGTGCCTGGGCGCTACCATGATGGACGCCCTATGGCGTAACTATAGGGTCTTGTTATTGCGGGACTGTACTTATGCAGTTGAGCTCCCGGGGATTGATGTGCCGGGGAGCTGGACACAGCGGTGGGTCACATATGTCGAGACAGCCATCGGGTTTACGACAACCTCAGCGACGTTCGTTGACGCTTGCGGTCAATTGGGAAATTAGGACCGGCAGACGGAAGGTTCGGGTGCAATTTGTATGATTGACCTCACTGGCAAAACCGCGTTTGTGACAGGAGGCGGCGTTGGCATCGGCAAGGCAGTATGTGTCGCGCTGGCGGAGGCGGGTGCCGATGTCGCCCTGAGCTACTACTACCACGATGGTAGCTCTGTGGCCTCTACGATCGGAGCGCTCGGCCGCCGCTCGGCCGCCTTTCAGCTCGACGCAACCGAGGGCGGTGACGTCGAGCGCATCGTCGGCTTGGCGGCGGACGCGCTGGGCGGTCATATCGATATCCTCGTGAACAACGTGGGGGGTTTGGTGGCCAACAAGACCCTGGACGAAATGGACGACGCGTATTGGCACGAGGTAATGGACGTCAATTTGTCAAGCGTGTTCTTTTGTACACGTGCGGCCCTCAAGTATATGGGCAGCGGCGGGCGTATCGTAAGCATCTCGTCGTTGGCCGCCCTAAACGGCGGACGCGGCTCAGTTGCGTACGCTAGCGCCAAGGCGGGGGTCTGCGGCTTCACTCGAGCCCTGGCGAAGGAGCTGGGGAGTTCAGGTATAACAGTTAACGCCATTGCCCCCGGGTTGATCCTGGGCACGCCCTTCCACGCCACCTTTACGCCGCCGGAGTCACAAGCGGCCACGGTCGAGGCTACGCCCCTTAAGCGCCCTGGTGAGCCGGGGGACTGTGCTGGAGCCGTTTTGTACTTGGCTTCGACCCTGGGAAGCTTCGTGACCGGAGCTGTTATCGACGTAAATGGGGGGTTGTATTTTAGCTGAACGTAACTGGTTATGGGCCGGTCAAGTAGAAGGTCTAGGGGTCTTATGTTCTTTCGAAGGGAGGAGGCGAGTGGCTTCGGTCGTCTTCAACGGGACAGTGATGCGCGGGGAACCAGCGCATGACAACCTAAAAGGTGCGCAATTCTTGGAAGACGTGCGGACTGCTCCGACGTACCGTCTATATTCCATCCGTGACCAGTACCCGGCCATGATTAAGTGCGCAAAAGGGGGCGCGGCCATTGCGGCCGAGCTTTATGAAGTCCCGGACGACGTCTGGCCAGGTATCCGTGACAATGAGCCGCGGGGCTTGTACCGCGGCCCCGTAGAGCTGGAAGATGGCAGAGAGGTCGAGGGGATGCTCGGCGAGGGTGACCTCGTGTCCAGCCCAGGGGCAGTGGATATCACGGTCTTTGGAGGGTGGAGGAAGTACCTGGCGAGCCGGGCGCCGTCAAGCGAGCGCGGCTAGAGACCACATGACATCGCCACGGCACGCGGCGGCCATAATCGCCGGACCAGCTTTTCAATCACTTAACATCGTCGTAACATTCAACCCCTGGTTTGATCGCCCAGACCAGCGCTGACGAGATATATCCTTGGTTGTGCAGTTGAGCCCGCACGAGACCGACAAGCTCTTGGTCGCGTTGGCAGCAATGGTCGCTCGGGACCGGATGGCGCGTGGCTTGAAGCTCAACTACCCGGAAGCGGTCGCGCTGCTTTCGAGTTTCGTGATGGAGGGGGCTCGCGAAGGCAGAGCCGTAAGCGATCTCATGGCGACTGGCCGCCAGGTACTCAGGCGCGACCAACTGATGGAGGGCGTTCCGGAAATGTTGGACCAAGTGCAGGTCGAAGCCACGTTCCCTGACGGGACGAAACTGGTGACGCTGCACGAGCCCGTCCCTTGACGGGGAGGGAGAATGAGGTACGGGGCGGTGTCGGTCGAGACAAGTGGCAACCTGTGAACCCTGGAGAAATCGTCTATGGGGAGGGGCCCGTCCGCTTCCTGGAAACCCGGCAACTTACGAGGTTGTGGGTAGAGAACACGGGCGACCGGGCCGTCCAGGTGGGCTCGCATTTTCATTTCGCAGAAGCGAACCCTGCCCTTAGTTTCGACCGAGCGGCCGCCAGAGGCAAACGCTTGGCCATACCCGCCGGTACGAGCACCCGCTTCGAGCCCGGGATTGCGGTAGAGGTGGCGCTCGTTGCCTTCGCCGGTGACCGCTACGCGGCTGGTTTCCGAGGAGAAATAAACGGTTACTTGGATGCCTGAGCTCGGTCGCTCTCGCTACGCGTCTCTGTACGGGCCGACGGTGGGCGACCGCGTCCGCCTCGCAGACACTGACCTATTCATCGAGGTGGCCGAAGACCTGTGTGGGGGCCCGGCAGGGCCGGTGACGAGGTGGTCTTTGGAGGCGGCAAGGTCATTCGGGAATCTATGGGACAGGGGCGGGCGACGTCGGCCCAGGGTGCGCCCGACCTCGTCATAACCGGGCCAATAATCCTTGACTACTGGGGGATAACCAAAGCGGACGTCGGCATCAAGGACGGTCGCATCGCCGCCATTGGCAAAGCCGGCAACCCTGACATCATGGATGGCGTCACCAGGGGTCTCGAGATAGGGCCATCGACCGAGGTCGTGGCCGGTAACGGCAAGATCCTGACTGCGGGTGCGGTCGACTGCCATGTGCACCTTATCTGCCCGCAACTGCTCGACGTTTCCCTGGCGTCAGGCGTTACGACCATAATCGGCGGTGGTACCGGCCCACCAGAGGGTACGCGAGCCACAACCGTGACACCCGGTCCATGGAACCTGGCCAGGATGCTCGAGGCGCTCGACGGTTGGCCGGTGAACATCGCTCTGCTAGGCAAGGGGAACACAGTGTCTGAGGCTGGCCTCTGGGAGCAGCTGCGCGGTGGCGCTGCTGGTTTCAAGCTGCACGAGGACTGGGGGTCGACGCCTGCCGCAATCGACGCTTGCCTCCGGGTCTGTGACGCGGCGGGCGTGCAAGCTGCATTGCACACTGACACGCTCAACGAAGCGGGTTTTGTCGAGTCCACCATGGCTGCTATTGGCGGCCGGACCGTCCACTCGTACCATACAGAGGGCGCAGGGGGCGGTCACGCGCCTGACATCATCCGAGTGGCGGGCGAAGCCAACTTTCTGCCATCGTCAACCAACCCGACCCGGCCACATACCGTGAACACGATCGACGAGCACCTCGACATGCTTATGGTGTGCCACCACCTCAACCCCACGGTCCCGGAGGATTCTGCGTTCGCGGAAAGCCGGATCCGTCCGTCGACCATCGCAGCCGAGGACCTTCTCCACGACATGGGCGCTATATCGATGATCGGGAGCGACTCACAGGCTATGGGGCGCGCCGGAGAGGTCGTGCTCCGGACGTGGCAAACGGCCCACGTGGGGAAGCGGCGCCGGGCCTTGCCGGGTGACGGCCCGGCGGACAACTTGCGGGCCAGGCGATATGTGGCCAAGTACACGATATGCCCCGCAATTGCCCATGGCCTCGACGCCGAGGTTGGCTCCGTCGAGGTGGGCAAGCTGGCCGACCTGGTGCTTTATCGACCGCCGTTTTTTGGCGTGCGCCCATCCCTCGTGATCAAAGGTGGCCTCGTCGCCTGGGCACAAATCGGCGATGCCAACGCGTCTGTGCCGACTCCGGAACCTGTTCTGGCTAGGCCTATGTTCGGCGCAACACCTCAAGCGGCGGCGGCCACTTCGCTTGCTTTTGTGGCTCCGGCCGCGCTGGAGGCCGGCCTACCCCAAAAGGTCGGCGCCATGAGGCGCTTTGTGACGGTACGTGGCACGCGCCAACTCACTAAGGCGGACTTGCCGCTCAACGACGCCCTGCCAGAGATCAGGGTCGACCCGGATAGTTTTGCGGTTTGGGTCGACGGGGAGCTGGTGACCGAGTCCCCGGCTCTCGAGCTGCCGATGACGCAGCGGTATTTCATGTTCTGACGCGATGCACGCGCTCCTGCTCCTACTCGCGGATGGGCGGTTTCCATCGGGTGGCTATGCGCACTCGGGTGGGTTAGAGGAGGCTGTAAAAGCGGGGCGGGTGAGGGATGTCCACGAGTTGGAAGCATTTCTGGTCGGGCGGGTCGGCACTATCGGTCGGACAGAGGCGGTGCTGTCGGCAGCCGCATGGTTCGCCGCACCCTCCGCCATGCAGCTGGGCCAAGTTGACAGGGAACTAGTGGCCCGGTGCCCATCCCTGGCGCTTAGGACCGCCAGCAGGGCCCAGCGCGTGGCCTGTTGCGCGCCGCTCGGGGGCTGAACACGGGCGTCCAGTTCGGCTCAGAAACGGATGGCTCGCCCAGACAATTGCCCCCCACAGGACTAATGCTCGCGACTACTCTCGGCGCCGTGGCGAAGTACCTGGGCCTTGGTCCTGAACAATGTGCGCTCACTAGCCTCTACGGGTGCGTCTCGGGGCCAGCCTGGGCGGCAGCACGCCTGCTAGGGCTCGATCCTCTGGCTGTGGCGCGGTGCCTGGCGCGTCTCTGCGAGGGTCTCGACGACTCGGCCGGGAGCGCCGTCCTCGAAGCGGGCGGCCAAGATCTGGCGTTTTTGCCCGCCTACGGGGCTCCCTTGCTCGAGGTTGGTGCCGAAGCCCATGCGTCCTGGGAGGTGCGGCTCTTTGCGTCGTGAGAAACCACTTCGAGTCGGGATCGGTGGCCCGGTAGGCAGTGGCAAGACGGCACTCGTGGCGGCGCTTTGCCGCTCCCTGTCGAGCAAATGGTCGACTGCTGTCGTCACCAACGATATTTACACAAAGGAGGACGCGGCCATCTTATTGAAAGAGACGGTCTTGCCACCCGAACGGATCAGCGCGGTGCAAACCGGCTGCTGCCCCCACACCGCGATTCGTGACGACATTACGGCGAACGTGGAAGCTGTCGAAGCTCATCAAGCGAGGTTCCCTGACCTGGACCTCGTGTTGATCGAATCCGGCGGTGACAACTTGACGGCGACCTTCAGCTACGGGCTGGTAGATACGCAGATCTTCGTGATCGATGTGGCCGGCGGGGACAAAGTGCCTCGGAAAGGTGGGCCCGGGATAACACTTTCGGACCTCCTGGTTATAAATAAGACCGACCTGGCCCCGCTCGTGCGGGCCGATCTTGAAGTAATGCGGAGCGATGCACTCGCCATGCGAGGCCAGTACCCCTTCACCTTCCTTAGCCTTGCTGCCGACCCGCTGGGGCGACCCGTAGCGGAGTGGTTGGAGCACCAGCTCGTGCAGTTGTCGTAGGAGGGCAACTCCCTTGCGCGCCTCAACTGAGTTGGTCATTTCTGCCTCCCTGCAACAGCCAGGTGTATGCCGCGTCACCTGGGCGCGGGAATCGGCGCCGTTGGCGTTCCGGCGCAGTGGAGAAGCCGTCTACTTGGTAGGGACAGCGGCTTCGCCTGTGGCAGATGACGCCGTGTCGCTCAAAGTGACGTTGGAGCGCGATGCGCGGCTGAAGCTTCGCTCAGCGGCCTCGATGATTGCGTGGGCCGGCACCGGGTCGTCGTTTTCCATAGATGTGGAGATCGGCCCGGGCGCTTCATTGGACTGGCACCTCCAACCTCTGGTCGCCTCGGGCCTGTGCAATTTTACCCAGTGGGCGCGGGCCTCACTTGCGCCGGGTGCCCGGTTGCGGTGGGTCGAGGAAGTCGTGTTGGGCCGCCACGGTGAGGTTCCAGGCGCCCTCGACCTGCGCCTCGACGTCGATGCACCAACTGGCCCCCTTTTGCGGCAACAGTTGCAGGTGGGCGGGCCAGCATGTGGTTGGGATGGGCCGGCAGTGCTCGGCGCTCACAGGACTTTCGGTTTCGTACTCGCGGTGGGGGAGGGGCCTGAAGCAGTGGGGCCAACTAACGGCGAGGGCTGGGCCCGCATGGCCCTCGAGGGAGACGGCACCATCCTGCAAGCTGTGGCCGGGGGTCTCGCCGAGCTGCGCAGACGTCTTGCTCTGAGTGAAGCTGACGCGGCCACGCGTCCTGGGTGACCGGGACGCCAACCGCCCGCACGCAGGCCGCAGTTGCAGGGTCGATGCCTGGGGAACGCTTGCCAATGAACCTTGCCATCGCTACACTCACTACGCACTGCGCAACCAACCTCCACCTGCTGAAACCGTGTTATTTTGATCATCTACCGCAGGTGCTTTAGGGGCAGGTTTAGAGATTATGATCTCGTCATTGTCTCGACGGCCGGGTCGCGATTTACTGGTGCGGAGGGACATGATTACGTGGGCCCCGCACAATGTCGAAGTTTTAGCGCAAGGCGTGACCGAGCCCCTGCGGCACGCCTCGGGTATGGGCGGAGCTAACGAAGTTGTCGTCTCGGTCCCACGATCGTACCGATGACTGACCAGGTACGCTTCGGCCACCCGGGCTTCTCGGGCTTCATCGGCGTGGCACGGCGGGATATTACCCCTGACCCGGGCGCACGTGCCCGTAACTGGGGGCCGGCCCGTCACGACCTGGCCGAAGGCGTTCATCGGCCGCTCACACTGACCGCGTTGGCATTAGCGGACGCCGACGGGGGGGTCCCGCTCCTTCTCATTTCTACGGACTTACCGTTCTTTCGCCGTGGTGAGGACGAATGGCGCGTGAGGGGAAGGATCCTCTCCGACCTCGGGCTTGGTTCCGAGCGCGTCCTGTTCCACCTCGTGCACACCCATTCCGGCCCAAGCCTCAGTACGGACGAGGTCGACCGCCCGGGTGGGGACAAAGTAGCTAGTTACCTGGACACGTTGGCTGGCGCGGCCGTCTCGGCGGGTCGCCAAGCGATCGAGGAGCGGCATCCGGCGGTCATAGAATGGGCGGTCGGCTCGTGCTCGCTGGCCACCAACCGTGAGCTTTGGGAAGGCGGACGATCCCTGGTCGGGTACAACCCCGCTGTCGACGCCGACGATAGCCTGCTCGTTGGACGAGTCAGTGACGGCAGTGGGACCGTGGTCGCAACAGTGGTGAATTATGCTTGTCACCCAACGACGCTGGCCTGGCAGAACCGGCTATTGTCGCCCGACTACGTAGGCGCGGCCCGCGAGGTGGTCGAGGCGGCGACCGGCGGCTCGCCGTGCCTGTTCCTGCAGGGTGCGTCAGGGGAGCTCGCCCCAAGGGAGCAATATGTCGGTGACACGGCGCTTGCTGACCGCCATGGTCGTCAGCTCGGCTATGCAGTCATGTCCACCCTGTCTGGCATGCTGAGCCCGGCCACGTGCTTGGTCCGCGCTGGAACGGTCGAGTCAGGCGCACCTCTCGCCATGTGGCAGTCAAGTGCAACGGCACACCCTGGATCGCTTTCTGCCGCGGAATGCACCCTTGAACTGCCGATGCAGAAACTGCCCAGCCTCGAGGCGCTCGCCCGGCGATGGGCGGGCATCGACCCCCTGAGCCTCGAGGAACGGCTGACCCGGGCTCGGTCCCTCCGAGCGGCCTACGGTAATGCGACCCAGTTGTCTTATCCACTGTGGGTATGGCGGATCGGTAATTGCTTTTTAGTAGCCCACCCTGGCGAGGCCTATTCCTTCCTCCAGCGCCAATTGAGGCACATTTACGGCCCAAGCCGAGTCATCGTCGCGAACCTGTGCAACGGCCCAGGGTTCTTTTATCTTCCGACCGAGGACGCGTTCAACACAGGCTCCTACTCCAGCTGGCAAACCCTGGTTGACCGCGGGGCGTTGGAAGCTCTCGCAGCAGAAGCGTCATCAGCGATCGAACGCCTCGCCAGATCGGCCCATGACGCGTCGTAGCGCGGTCGTAACCGGCGCCGGAGCGGGAACATTATCTGCGTGTCTTCTATCCATGGCCGAATGTCCTTCCCATCCCGTGTCGCCTACGACCCGTCCAAGGCGGCGCTCGACGCTCTAGCCCGAAATATCGCCCTCCAGTATGGCCACCTCGGGGTTAGGGCGAACAATATGGCTCCAGGGCCCATCCGGGCACCGCACCTCGAGCCCAGCCTCGCGGCTCGGCCCAGCCCGGCAGAAACAGCCTGCTCGTACGGTCTGGGCACGTACTCCAACAAAGTAACTGGATATGTCCGTCCATCTGCTGCTAAACCCAATGTGACCGGAGCAAGCCGCATCGGCAGAAGCGCGGCTCCGTCTGTCCGACACCAGAAGGAGACCGATGCACGGCTCGTCCCGACCGTCTGCCCCCGGGTCGACACCTTACCGGCCAAGGCGCGCCGTGACGGTGTCGGCGGGGCGGCAACCGGCATACTCAAGCGTCGCTGCCACCGGGGGACGTATGTGGTCTCCCATCGCAGAGACAGGTCGAGGATGTTGATACGCCAGGGCCCACTCGCCGGGCGGTACCCCGCGGTGGCGGCGATGGTCATGTGCGCTCTGATCCCTTACCTGGCGATATCTGCTGCGCTCAACCCACTGACGCCGATCATCGCCAAGCAGCTCCACACCAACCTTCAGACCATGAGCCTGAGCGCCGGCTTGGCTAACGCCGCCTATGCGGTGGGCACCGTGCTGGCGGTCCAACTGGCCCAACATCTTCCCCAGCGCAGGATGATGCTGGCCTACGCGGTATTGCTGGTCATCGGGTCTGTGCTGGCAGCAGCCGCCCAGAACGCGGGCATGTTCATCGTGGGTCACGTGATCCAGGGCCTATGCACCAGCCTGTTGCTGATCGCCGCAGTTCCGCCCCTAGCCCTGGGGTATCCGCGGGACAAGCTCCGCGATACCGCCGTGATCATGAACCTGTGCATCTTCGGGGCGGTTGCCCTCGGCCCGTTCATCGGTGGCCTACAAGCCGAGGCGAACGCCTGGCGACCCCTGTTCTGGATCGTCGCCGGGATATCGGTCGCGGCACTGCTACTGGTCGTGCTGACCTACGATGACGCGCCCCCCGCCAACCCCGACTCGCCTCGAGACCTGCGGGCGATCGGGCTGGCCACGGTCGGCTGCGTGGCCGCTTTCTTCGGCGCCGCACAGCTCACGACCCACCGCTTTTTGGACCCTGTGGCCATAGTGCCGATGGTGGGCGGCCTGGCGACGATTGTCGTCCTAGTCGTCTACCAATACCGCGCCAAGCGGCCGCTGCTGACTATCCGCACGATGCTGACCAGCTCAATACCCGTCGCTGGCGTCACCTTGGCGCTATTTGCAGCGGCCGCGTCGGTATCCGCGACAGCACTCACCGTCGAAGTTCTTACCGGGCACTACAGCCCGCTGCGCATAGGGGTGCTCTTCCTCCCCGAGGTCGGAGGCGCGGTGATCACGGCCATCGTGCTCGGGCTGGTCCTCCAGCGGCGCGCCATCCACTATCTCCCGTTGGTCGGCATGATCGTGCTCGCTGCCGGTATCGCGGTCTTCCGCGTCGAGGTGCCTCCGAGCCAAGCGCTGACACTAGTGGGCTCGGCCCTGACCGGGATCGGGCTCGGGGCGACGGTCGCACCGGCACTCTTTGTCGCCGGCTTTTCGTTGGCGTCCGCCAACCTGCAACGGGTGTTCGCAATCGTCGAACTCCTGCGAGCGGTGGCCGCGTTCATGGTCGCACCGATCTTTATCTATTTCGCCTCGACGATCTCCGGCAGTCTCGACGAAGGTGCCGGGATAATGCTCTTGGTCGGCATCGGGCTCGCAATCGCCGGCGCTATCTGCGGAGTCGCCGTCTACGCGCTTAGCGGTGCGCGACCGCAGGCGCCCGACCTTAACCGTTTCTTATCGGGCACAGCGCCGGCATGGTACTCCCCACCCCTTCTGGCCAGACTTGGCTCGGCCCGTCCGACCGGGCCCTCGAACCCGAAAGCGTTCATTGAGATGGCGTCGACTGAAGCGGGCTCAGCCGAGACGATCGGTCCGGTGCTGTTCGCCTACGACGGCTCCGACCTCGCTGGGTTCGCCATCGGGCAGGCCGCGAGACAGCTGGCGACAGGGCGAGATGCGCTGGTGCTGTGCGTGTGGCAGCCGGTAGATGTCGGGTTCGTGCCCGTCGGCGAGCGCCATTTCGACGCGGACCAGGCCACCGAAGTACGCAAGGCCGCGGAGGAGACCGCCGAGCACGGAGCGTCACTAGCACGCGCGGCCGGGTTCCGGGCGCAGGGAACGACCGTCCAGGCAGCCCCTACTTGGAAAGGGATCGTCGGGGTCGCCGAGGAGCACCAAGTCAGCCTCATCGTGCTGGGCTCTCACCGCCATGGCGGCCTCGTGGGGCACTTTCACGGCAACGTTGCCGCGGCTGTGATCGCCCGCGGGAGCTTCTCGGTATTAGTGGTGCATCCGCGACCCTGAGCGGGAGCTTCCACCATCGAGGGTCGCCTGCCGTCCTGGGCTGGGCAGATGAAGTAGTGGCCCTGTCCGAGGTCCGCGACGAGGGCGGTGTGGGTGGGCTTCCAGGCCAGGAGCTCTGAGTGAGGGTACCGGAGACGGCATGTCGGCTCGGTCGCACGTGGGGTCGCCGCCTTGCCCGGTAGCCAGGCCGCCGATGTCGCTCGAGACCGAGTCAGCGAAGGTGGGCGCCCACTCGGGGATGTGTATTGGGTTAGGGATCAGGGCGACGATGGTGGCGACGGCCAGGTCGCTCTCGATGGTCTGCGTCCCGGTCCTGGTGGTACTCGGCGTCTCAGCCATGGTCTGGTCCTAGCACCTACGTCGAGCGCGGCCAGCGTGCTCCGGGTGAACCGCTCTGACCGGATCTGCGCGAACCGCCCACGGCCTAAGACGCTGCGCGGATAGGGAAATCAGCTGGGACTCCAGCGATTTCGCCATCGATGAGCTTGGCGGTGATCAGCAGGACAATTACCAGTGGGAAATTGAGCGAGGCGGTCGGGCCGGCCCTACCCGGGCGAGACACAGTTCCAGGCAAATCCGGGATCGACCTAACCGGGCGCTGACGCCCGCCCGTCCGGCCCGTCGGGCGGCCGGGCCTCAGCCAAGCACGCTTCTCCGAAGATGAACCAGCGCGTTGCATCGAGCCGTGCCGTCCAACCTTGATGGCCAAGAAGTGATTGCAACTCCTTGGGCTCGTAGAAGACCTCGACGACCTGGTACTTGCTTCCATCGTGCAAACGGCGTAGCTCCAGATCCGGACCGCATTGGACGACGTAGGGGTCCTTGGTCTCGCCAGTTGGGTGCGGGTCGTTGCGGTTGTCGACGAGGAACACCCGGCCCCCCGGTGCAAGGCAGGACCGCACCAAAGACCAGAAGCCGGAAAATCGTGACCGCGGCACGTGAGAGAGCCAGAAGGAGAAGAACACTACGTCATAGGTCCTCGGCGGCTGCCATGTGAACAGGTCGGAAACGAGGTAGTCCACATCGGGTCGCCCTACATGGTCGCGGTTGAGGTCCAGGGCCTCGGGGGAAGAGTCAATAACGGTCAGATGCCCAGCAGTGCGGGCCAGACGAGCCGTCCACCATCCGGTGCCCCCGGCCATTTCCAAGACGTCACCCGTAGCGCCAAAGGTCTCGAGCGCATCTGCGACCTGCGCAACCTGTCGGTGCCATTCCTCAGCCAAGCCCGGACCTCGGTCGTAACGGCCGCGCCGCTGCCACCATTCGTCGTACTCGGGCGCACGAGCTCGGTAGTACGCTTGCTGCTCGGCGAGGAGACCATCGTCGTTCACTGGCAAAGTATCTTGCTAGATCGATGTCGGAGGTGGCATCTCGGCGCGCTCCCGCGATAGCGGCGAAGGCGCCGACTGGCTCTGGGAGCTGTTGGCGGCCACTCAGACGGGTCCCCGGCTAACGCGGGCGTCCACGTCGAGCTTGAGCGGGGCCGGCCCGCACGGTGTCGTCATTTTGGTTTATCAGTAGCTCCGACATAGGTTACTTCCGGCGCAAACGTGTTGCAGTCGCAGTTTCCTTTCAAGCACTTATTACTCAGAAAAAGGTGGCTAAGTTTCGTGTGGCCACATCTACAAATTTCCGCAAGGTTCACAATATTAATTCTCCTGCTTTTGCTTGGTTTCAAATCTTGAGCTCGGAGGGGTAACCGCCGAGGACGAGCAAGTGGGCGCAGGCCCAAGGAGACCGCTAACGCGGTTAGAGCCCGTCACTTGGCGAAGCCGCGTATGGAACTTCCTTTCGTAGAAGAGCCTCCCTGGTAGAGACACATCCCTGCGTTCTAATACGCCCTGGCGTGCGGCGAGCCGAGGAGGATGAGTCAGCGCTGCGCCACATTCCTTCTCGTCCTAACCTCTCGTCAGTTTTTTCGTAGATTTCGCCGGCGCTTGGCGCGCTCAGCGGGGTACCTGCCACTGGTTATCGCATGCGAACGTTCGTGGGTGTCACGGCTCGGCAATCGGAGCGAGACCGTCGGGCCCGACAGGAGATCAGGTCCGAACCCTGAGAGCAGCGGTCCCAACCTTCACACTGTCGATAACTTGGGTAAGCGTTGCGGCGTTGGCGTTGTAGCACGCCACGGTACAACCGACCATCGCCATCCAAATTGTTTCAGCTTTGGCGTATACGACCTCGTTTAGCTCGATGTCGCCCGCACCAGGGACGATGACCTCTGACCGGTCCTCTGACCCTTGAAGGCCGCCTGAGCTAACATGTAAAGGTTGGGTGAGGCTAACAACACGAGGATCCAGTCCTTGCTCCTCCTGAAAGCTGGCTTCTCCGTCTGGGGCGAGCCGATAAGCATTGCTGGGTGACGGAGCCCCTGACGTCCCCGTCTTCACCACTACCAGGAACCAGGGGCTCGGAGTTTCCGAAAAAGCATAACCGTCGGGAGGGTTAGGCACGCCACTCAGTCTTGCCGGTTCAGCGCCCCCGATCAGGGTGTATGTTGGATAAGGGGCGGTTAGATAACCCGCCTTCTGCAGGTTGTCCTCATTTTGGACATTCCAGGCGGAGGGGAGCTCGTAGGAAATACGCCCTGCCTGGCTGGAGTATTCTGCCCAACGACCTTGAGCCAAAGCAGTCGTTGTTTCACAGGTTGGCCAGGTTGAGACTATTGAAGTCAAGAGTGTAGCCAGCGCCACGGCGTGGTCCACCCGGTTTGATGCGTGCCTGTGATTGGCGGCTTCGGTGCGGGGCACGCTCGCAGGAAGCGGGGTCGTGCCGGAGTTGACGATGCGCCAGATCGCGGTCGCCCAGCTTGACCGGATCGGTGGGGACGGCTTGACTTGTAGGGACCGGTTGGTCACCATTTCGGAGTTCTTGCACGGGCTACGCGGGCCCGGCACACCGACAGTCCTCTTGTTCATTTCGGCTATCTCTCGGACAGGGTCGGCCTTGTCGCCGGCGCGGCCGGTCTAAGCCCGCCGTGTGAGCGAAATGTTTTCGGGGTCTTTGACCTTTCTCGGATGGCCGGGGGCGGATAGGACGCGCCTACCGCGGCTGCCGCTAAGACCTCGTTAGCCTTTCCATTCCGGTCCTAAAGTTCGTGACAGGGACGCTCGAGGCTGGTGGCGTCCGCTTCAGGCGTACCGAAGCCGTTGGGCTAGCTCGTGCGCCACAACTGGCGGCCGGCATCGACGGCCACGGCCACTTGGCCTTCCGCCAACCGGGCGGCAATGAGGGGCCATAAGCAAACCCAATGGAAAGGCGGCCAACTGTTGGCCGGCCGAGATGAAAGTGCATCCTGGGCCAGACCCTCGACCTCGCTGAGGTGACCAGTTTTCCACGCCAGCCAGGCCACGCTGGCTTTGGCGGTCGCCACGTACTGAGGCCTCGATGCCGCGAACGCCGCCTCCATGGCCCGAGGGGCAAGGACAGTGACTGCGGCTGGGTCATGGCGACGAAGGGCGGCCAGATTTAGGTAACAGGCACAGAGAGCGAGCCGGATCGTCTCTCCGCTGCGCTCGGCCATCCGAAACGCATCTGTGAGCCACTCTTCGGCGCCATCGAGGTCACCATAGAACAGCAAGCAAAAGCCTATGTCCATCACGGCCCCAGTGTGCTGCACGTAGTCACCACTTTCTTCGGCATACAATGACGGCATTACAGACTGACACCCAAGCCATAACGCTTGAGGAGGTACGCTCGAGCTCCGGAGCAAAGCTGACCATAAAGCAGCGAGTGCGGATCGTCCTTTTTGGCATTAATCGTCATTACATCCAGAACCGCATTGACCCTGAGACTTACGAAAAGCTCGCCGAAGCATATTACCGATACGACCGCGACCCCTCCCTGCGCGCCGGCGATCTTATTTGGCTACGCAGAGAACTTTTCCAGAGGGATCGACGTTGACGGGTTTAGATCGCTCGCAGGGACGGGCAAGCCCTAGATCGCGAGTGCGGGGACGATAGACCCTCTGGCCCAGCGCGCTCCGCGCCTGACCAAGCCTCTGATCGTGGTTACTCATGGCGATACCTGGAATATGGCCCACGAGCTCCATCTTGTCGCCGACATTCGTATTGCTTCAGCTGACACCCGCTTCGGCCAAGATGAGAATACACACGGACGCTTTCCCGGGGGAGGTTCGACCGTCCGGTCCCCCGAGAAGTGGGCTGGGGAAATGCCATGCGCTTCATCCTGACCGGAGATCACTGGAGCGCCGAAGAAGCATACCGTATGGGAGAAGTGCGGAAGGTAGCTCCGGATGCGAAAGAAGCGCTGGAGGCTGGCATTCAAATCGCGAACAAGATCGGCGATTGCGGGCCGCTTGGCGTCGAGACCTCATTGGCGTCTGCTCACCTGGCGATGGATGGGGACGACGTTGCCCACTCCGCTGTACGTGATCTACCAGAGTCGGTGGCACTTTTCGTCCGCGGTGATTACCTTGATTTTCGCCGTCTAGGCAGTAGGCGGAGTGGCGGGGTTCGCGGCGTTCAGCCTGTTTGGGATCTTCAACGCGCTAGTGCCTACGTTTCTCAGGGATATTCTCCACGAGAACAATCACGCCGTTGCGGGCGCTGTGGTGTTCATGTTCTCCGGAGTCGCGGTCGTCACTCAGCTCGGCGCGGGCCAGCTGGCCATGGGGCCTTGTGAATGTAACGCCAACATCGGTGGCTCTGCTCTGACTGGGCGCAAGGAACAGACAGGCTGCCCCCTGTACTGCGCAGCGCAGGGACGTTTTGAGCCAGCGCGTAGCGAGCGCGCCCGCGTGGCCCGAAGTCCCCCGCCTTTGTGACCAATGGCCCCGTCCCAAACTGGGACCACCGTGTTCTCATAAAGATGGAACCCTTAGGAGGGCTCGATGAACGTAGGTTGCGAGTTCCACATCGACGCTCTGGCCGAACAGGACGGTCCCACGGCGGTCCGTCTCAAGTTTGCACCCGCTCACAGGCACTCCGTCGGGCACGGCTTGGGTGCGAATTGGCCGGCCGCATGGGCGCTCCTCACCGCAGGGCCGGCGGGTTTGACAATGCGCCATGAACGACCTTCGATGTCGGCTGGCTCGCAAAGCTCGCCAATGATTTCAGCGACTCACTATCACGCGGTTGCCGAAGAGCGAAATGGTCCCGTGGGGACGGTTGAGTTGAACGAGGCGGCGGACGGCCAAGTCCGCTGGTGTGGCTCCAAAACCACGAGGAGGTGCGGCACCATGGGTGACCGGACAGCAAATACGGCACAACTTGCGGCTCACAGGGAGCCGGGAGACGGGCTTGACCACGAGGAGCGCATTGAGAGGCTCGAGCAAGAGATCCGAGTGCAGCGCGACAGTCTGGCGAACGCCCTTTTGGCTGCCATCGCGCTGGCGGAACTTCTCGAGAAGTTCAGCGATACCGTTAGTGCCCAGGCCCAGGAGATAGAAAGCCTGAAGTTAGGCCAGCGGGCAGCGACAGGGTTGCTTGATGAAAGAACAGGACACGTCGTGGGTCTGACATGGCCGGTTTTCAGCCCGACCCTCACATAGTGGCTCGGTGTGTCGCGCCCATCGTCAAGCGAGGTAGACAAGGCCGCCGGGTGATACGGGAGTGGCGCTCGAGCCATTCTGGACGGGGCGCGCTAAGCTCAGCCAGCGACGCTACGGCGGCGAGAGCGGACGAGGCGGGTACCCGCACCGTGAAACCCTGCAAGACCGCCCGCGTCTTTACAGGTCAACTGACCGCTAGGTCCGCGCGATGTCGACACTACGGGGACGAACCTCGCGGGACAGTCGACGACAGTGAGCTGGGCAGGCAAAGACAAAAGGGATGCGCTTGGCTATCCGGTCATGCGATTTGGTCGCGGTTACCGAGAGAAAACGGGGGAGGGGCTGCCAGAGTGCCGACCTTCGCCGACGACCCGACGGGCAACGCGACCCGATGGTCGTCCGTTTATCTTAGGCGGCGTTCTCGCAGTGCCGCACTACGACGACCGGGCAACTGGCGTGACCTACGCTGTGCTCGCTGACCGAGCCCAGCAGCAGGCCGATGAGGGCTCCGTGCCCGCTGCTGCCAACAACGAGCATCTTGGCGGCGCGGCCCAGAGTAGCGCCTCCTCGGATGCTGCCCAGGCGTCAACGCCGACGACGATGCATCCCTGGCCACTTTGGTCCGTCATTTCTGTCATGGCCGTCTCCTTTATTTGCTCTACGTCACATAGTCCTCGCACCTGCGTAAAAGCACCAGGCCGAGTGCCTGGAGAACTGAAGCCCATTGCTCACAACGGCCACTCCCTCCAGCCCGCGCTACGGGGTGGCCCTGGACGAGGGGGACGGGCCGGAAGACCGTCGAGATCGCGCCTAGCTATCGACAGCGCGGCACTATCACCACCGGGCACGAGGCGTGCGTCGCGCAGTGCTGGCTTACGTACCCGAGGGGCAGACTGGCAAATGACCCATAGCCCCGGCTGCCGACAACCAGGAGGTCGGCCTGGTTCGCTGCCTCCAAAAGCGCGAACTGTGGTCGGCCTTCGGTGGCGGTGGCCACGACGTGGCTCCGATCGGAGCGGCCGAGGACCTCCTGGACCGTCGCGTCCAGCGTTTCGTGAGCTCGACCGCCGGCGTCGTAACCCGTCCAAACCCCGTAAGGAACGACGGGGACTTCCCAGATCATTACCACATCCAAACAGGCGCCGGTGAGCTCTGCTTGGCGCGCCGCCCAGCGCAGCGCACATTTGGATCCTTCAGAACCGTCGACGCCAACCACGATCTGCCTGTGGGCGTGATGGCTTCGGTCGACGGAGTTGTAAGTCGAGGTCGACAATTCGCGTTGTTCCTCAACGGCACGGTACATCAGGCTCGCCCCCTGTCGACGTTAACGCTGGCGGGGCCTTGTTCGTGGTCGATGACCAGGGACGCGTTGTGACCGGCCACGGGCCAACGGCCAACGGACTCTAGGGGCCTCGAGGCGAGGGGGTCAACCCGATGCACGAGGGCCCACAGGTCGAGCAACCGGGCCAAAACTGGTCCCAACGCCACGATCTGCTGGCCGATGGACGCCCGTAACTCTGCGAGCGACGAGGTGACTGCAGTCTTGGACTGCCCCCACTGGGAAGAGCTACTGAGCTGGTTATCGCGCGAGAGGAGATTAACGATCTCGTCCCAGTCCTCGTCATTGAAGACCGCTTCGAGCAAAACCGTAACATCATCGTCGTTGAACGGTCCAGACGGGCCATTGCCGTCGACGCCGGTCGGGCGACCGGAGGCGCGAGGGTTGTCACCCGAGTTCTGGTGCGTTGTCCAAAAGAGCCGCATACAGCTAGCATCCCGCCGCCGACTTGCACGAGGCCAGGGCACAAAGTCACGAGCCCGGCCCCCGTTTGGCACATGGTGCCTTGGCTTTGGGCGGCCTAGCCTTGGATACCTCGTTTCGAAACGCGACCTCCCATCGCCACCCTTATCCCCTTTTCCGAGAGAGGCGTGATGGCCACCGCGGAGCCGCGGTCAACCTGGGCTGTTTACCCGTTGTAACTTACGGCCTGGTCGGGCCCAGACATCCCGGATGAAACCGACGTCCCGCCGGCCACGTCGCCGCGCGCAGTACAGCCTGGGACCATTTTCAGCAAATACATGACTTGTGGCCCTACGGCAATAGAGCCTGCTGTTGCCAAACTGAAGTTAGCCTTAAAGGAGGCCAGCGATGGCTATTTGGCATTGCCCGGTTTGCGGGTTGGACTTCGCTTTCCACTCCGAGCTGGACTGGCACGTCCGTGAAGCTCACTGTCTGAAGCGGACCGCCGGTCTAGCCGGGCAGCTAGAAAGGCAGGCTGTGCTCGACTGGGCTCTGCTGCGGCGGTTGCAGTCCGCAGATGGGGGCCCATCGGTATCGTTGCTGTTATCGACCACACCGGCTCCCGTAATGACGGCGGCGGACGCCGCTGACCTGCAGCAGGAAGCGGGGTCTGCCCTCGAGCGGCTTACGGGAGACCTGAGCGCCCAAGCCCGTCAGCATATAGGAGCGCATCTGGAAGAAGCGGTGCGGGCCGCCGAGCACAGCCCCACCGACCACGGCCTGGCCGTGTTCGTGAGCCCGACTGAGACCGCGGTAGTGTCGTTGCCGTTCTCACCCCGGGAAAGGGCAGTAGTTAACCATTCTTTTGCCACTCGGGACCTGCTGGACGCTTTGCAGACCTTCCCCATGTACCGTGCCCTGGTCCTGCGAGGCCCGGGCTTTCGGCTCCTCGAAGGCCGGGGTGAACGGCTGAGCGATGTTCTCGACTGGCAGGTGCCCAACCCGTCTCTGTGGCGGGCCCGCGCATCGGCATGGACGACAGGTCAACGCCGGCGGGCCGCTCTCGACGAAGCCGACCGCGCCGTCGGTGTGAGGGTCGCCATCAGTGGCCGGCTACCCCTCGTTGTTGTCGGCCGCAAACGCCTCCTCGACGAGTTCCGCAAGCGCTCCGCTCATGCCGCCTCGGTTGTGGGCGAGGCCCCCGCCTGGGGTTCGATGCTTTCCCGAACATCGGTGGCGCAGCTAGCCGCCCCTCTCGTCCGGGCCTGGCGGGAGCAGCACGCGCAAAGCTACTTAGACGCTTTGGCCGAGGCGGATGGCCACGGCGCCGTGGTGTGGGGCCTGGACAAGGTCTGGGACGCCGTACTCACAGGGCAAGTTGAGCGTGTGTGGGTGGAACGGGCCTACTGGCTACCAGGAAAGCTGGCCGACGGGGGCAAACGACTTCTCCCGTTGGACGCTGAAGGCTCACACGCTGTGGTGCCCGACATTGTCGACAGGGTGATCGAGCGGGCCGCACTGGCCGGCGCCCACGTGGAAATGGTCGATCGGTTGAGTGAAGCCGGGAGCCATCACATAGCCGCTGAGTTCGGGCACCCGCTCCTTGGCCAAGACGAGACCTCTACACCGGAGGGCCTCTCGGAGCAAGTTCCAGTCACCAGTGGGTCTTCAGGTCCCGGCAGCCGGGAAGCTCTCGCCACGCAGTTGGCGCACGGGGTGAGAGATTAGTGGACAGTCGTAGTCCACGCTTCCGCTATGACCCCACCGGAGACGTAGTTGTCCGCAACAGCGAGGCTGTTGGTCCGACGGCGCGAACTGATGACCCCGCTCGTGGGACCACGGCTTGATGAACCAGGAGGACTTGATGAACCAGGGAGGAATTGTGGACGTCCGCCAGTCAGTGTGTGCCGACGGCAACGAAGCCGCGGCCCGAGTGGCCTACGCCCTTTCTGAAGTGGTCGCTATCTACCCGATCACGCCCGCGTCCCCCATGGGTGAGCTGGCCGACGACTGGGCGACAGCGCAGAAAGAGAACCTCTGGGGCCAAGTGCCCGACGTCATCGAGATGCAATCAGAAGCCGGCGCGGCAGGCACCCTCCACGGCGCCTTGCAAAAGGGCGCTTTGGCCACGACATTTACGGCCTCGCAAGGGCTGTTGCTGATGGTGCCCAACATGTTCAAGATCGCCGGAGAGCTGACCCCGGCGGTGATCCATGTGGCCGCCCGGACCATCGCCACCCACGCCCTGTCGATCTTCGGCGACCACTCCGACGTGATGCACGCCCGGACCACGGGTTGGGCCATGCTCGCCTCCAGCTCTGTGCAAGAGGCGCACGATTTCGCCCTGGTCGCCCATGCTGCCACGCTGCGGGCACGGGTGCCGTTCCTCCACTTCTTCGACGGGTTCCGGACTTCCCACGAGCTGGCGAAGATAGTCCCTCTCACGGCCGGGGACATGGCCGCTCTGATCGACGACGATGCCGTTATCGAGTTCCGCCGCCGGGGCATGAGCCCGGACGCCCCCGATGTGCGGGGCACGGCCCAGAACCCTGACGTTTTCTTCCAGGGCCGGGAGGCGTCGAACCCTTATTACCTGGCCGTCCCCGGGATCGTGCAGGCAACGATGGACTCTCTGGCAGAGCGCACTGGGCGCCAGTACCGTCTTGTCGAGTACCACGGCGCTCCTGACGCCGAACGTGTCGCTCGTGCTCATGGGCTCCGGTGCTGGCGCAGCGCGCGAGGCGGTCGATGCCCTCGTCGAGGACGGGGAACGGGTCGGGCTGGTGACCGTCCGCCTCTACCGTCCCTTCCCCGCCGAGCAGTTGGTGTCCGCGCTGCCACCGAGCGTCCGCTCCGTCGCCGTGCTCGACCGGACCAAGGAACCTGGCTCCATCGGCGAGCCTCTGTACCTTGACGTCCGCGCCGCCGTGGACGAAGCGATGGACGCGCCGAGCCACCCTTCGCCAAAGCGCCCCGGGTTATCGGCGGCCGGTACGGCCTGTCTTCCAAGGAGTTCACGCCGGCGATGGCTAAGGCTGTCCTCGACGAGCTCGCCCGCGACCGCCCTAAACGCCATTTCACCGTCGGCATTTTCGACGACGTGACATCGCTCAGCCTCCCCTGGGACCGCGAGTTCCGTCCCTCTCGGCCCACCGGCGAAGTCCAAGCTGTCTTTTTCGGCCTCGGGTCGGACGGCACGGTTGGGGCCAACAAGAACAGCGTCAAGATCATCGTCGACGCCACCGACGCCTTCGTGCAGGGCTACTTCGTGTACGACTCGAAGAAGTCGGGCGCCATGACCGTGTCGCACCTGCGCTTCGGGCCCGAGCCCATCAGTTCCACCTACCTCGTGAACGACGCCGACTTCGTCGCCTGCCACCACTTTGGCCTCCTGGAGCGGGTCGAGATCCTGGACCTGGCCAAGGACGGGGCGACCTTCCTGCTCAACAGCCCTTATGGGCCCCTCGAAGTCTGGGACCGGCTACCTGGCCACGTACAAGGCCAGCTGCGGGACAAGCACATCCAGTTCTGGGTCATCGACGGCGACCGGGTGGCGGCCGACGCTCAGCTCGGCAACCGGATCAACACCGTGATGCAGACGTGCTTTTTTGCTCTTTCGAAGGTATTGCCGACGGATGAGGCGGTGGCCCGGGTCAAGGCCTCGGTCGAGAAGGCCTACGGCAAGCGGGGCCGCACCATCGTGGAGCGCAACTTCGCCGCCATCGACGCCGCCCTGGCCCACCTGGCGCAGGTGGAGGTACCCGAGGTGACGGCAGCCGCCGGGCCGCTCGGCACCCTTATCCCCGAGTCTGCACCGGACTTCGTCCGGCACGTAACGGCCAGCGATCATGGCGGGCAAAGGCGACCTCTTGCCCGTTTCAGCGCTCCCGGCGGACGGCCGCTTCCCGTCGGGGACGGCCCGCTACGAAAAAAGAGCCATTGCGGCAGAGATCCCGATCTGGGACCCTGACATTTGCATCGATTGCGGCAAGTGCGCCAGCGTCTGCCCGCACGGCACTATCCGCATGAAGGTCTTCGCTCCCGAAGCGCTTGCCGGGGCACCTGAAGGGTTCTTGTCCAAGCCGTTCCGGTCCAAGGACCTGGTCGGTCACCTCATGACGATCCAGGTGGCCCCTGACGACTGCACCGGCTGTGGGGTATGTGTAGACGTGTGCCCGGCGAAGTCCAAGACCGAGGTCAAGCACAAGTCGATCAACATGGGACCAGCGCCCGCTCATCGCGAGCGCGAGCGAGCGCGCTGGGACTTCTTCAGGGCTATCCCGGAGCTGGACCGCTCCCTGTTGCCCCACGACTCCGTGAAGGGCGCCCAGGCCCTCCAGCCGCTGTTCGAGTTCTCAGGAGCCTGCGCCGGGTGCGGGGAGACGCCTTACCTCAAGCTGGTCAGCCAGTTGTTCGGCGACCGCATGCTGGTGGCCAACGCCACGGGCTGCTCGTCGATCTACGGCGGCAACCTACCCACGACCCCGTGGGCCACCAACAGCGAGGGACGTGGGCCGGCATGGGCCAACTCACTGTTCGAGGACAACGCCGAGTTCGGCCTCGGCATCCGGATGGGCCTCGAAGCCGAGGAACGAGCGGCGCGAGCCTTGCTCGGCTCACTGGCCGCGGAAGTGGGGACCGAGCTCGCCGCTTCGGTCCTGGAAGCGGACCAGGACCAAGAGGAGGGCGTGTTCGCCCAACGCCAACGGGTCGCCCGGCTCAAAGAGGAGCTGGACAGGCTGGCTGGTGGGGACAATAGGGTCACCGCTGTTGGCGCCCGTCACCTGGCCGTGCTCGCTGACGCTTTGGTCCGCAAGGGCGTCTGGGTCATCGGTGGCGATGGCTGGGCTTATGACATCGGCTTTGGCGGGCTCGACCATGTCCTTTCCTCCGGCCGCGATATCAACGTCCTGGTGCTTGACACAGAGGTCTATTCGAACACCGGCGGCCAGGCGTCAAAAGCGACCCAACGCGGCGCCATGGCCAAGTTCGCCGCGGCGGGAAGGAGACGGCCAAAAAGGACCTCGGCGCCGTCGCCCGGGCCTATGGCAACGTTTACGTGGCCCAGATCTCAATGGGGGCCAACGACCTACAGGCGACCAAGGCGTTGCTCGAGGCCGAGGCTTACCCGGGCCCTTCGTTGGTGATCGCCTATTCGACCTGCATCGCCCACGGTATCGACATGTCCAAATCGATGACCCACCAAAAAGATGCCGTCCGCTCGGGGTACTGGCCCTTGTACCGGTTCCACCCGTCCAAGGCCGAGGCATGGTCATCCCTTCTCGCTCGACTCCAAGGCCCCGTCGGTGCCGTTGGCCGATTTCGCCGCCACCGAGGCCCGTTTTGCCACGTTGGCCCGTACCCACCCGCACGAGGCCGCCCGACTGTCGGAACTGGCACAGGCGGACGTGACCGAGCGATGGCGCTATTACGAGCAGTTGGCCGGTATGCAACGCACCGTTCCTGAGGCCGCCTCCGACGTCGAGCCCGATGTCGGCTCCGATGCCGGGTACCGCTACGACGAGGAGGTCAAGTGACGACTGAGCCGGCCGCAGTGGACCTCAGGACCACGTACCTGGGGCTCAAGTTGTCGTCACCGATCGTGGCCTCGGCTGGGCCGCTGGCCGCCGACGTCGGTGGGGCTAAGGCTCTGGCCGACGCCGGGGTGGGCGCCATCGTGCTGCCGTCGTTGTTCGAGGAGGAGATCGTCGCCGAGGAGGTGGGGCTGTCGTTCGCCCTGGAAGCCGGGAGCGAGCATTTCGCCGAGGCACTTGGGTACTTTCCCGCGGCCCCAAATTTCACCAGCGCTGCGGACCGGTACTTGGAGCTGCTGCAACAGGTCAAGAAAGCTGTCGCAGTACCGGTCGTCGCCAGCCTGAACGCATCGTCGTCCGGCGGCTGGTCCCGTTATGCCAAACTGCTCGCCGACGCTGGCGCCGACGCGCTCGAGCTGAACGTTTACCGGGTCCCCACTGACCCTCAGCTGGCTGCGGGAGAGGTGGAACGGATGGACTTGGCGCTGGTGGAGACGGTGTGCGCCAGCGTGGCCCTGCCGGTAGCGGTGAAGTTGTCGCCGTACTACTCGGCCATGGCCAGCTTCGCCGCCAACGTGGTGAGGGCCGGGGCGGCCGGGCTAGTCCTGTTCAATCGTTTCTACCAGCCCGATCTGGACCTGGAAACGATGGACGTTATGCCGAGGGTCGAGCTGTCCCGGGCCTGGGAACTGCGCTTGCCCTTGCGCTGGATCGCCATCCTGCGGCCCCAGCTGGGGCCGGGCCTGTCGTTGGCCGCCACCTCGGGGGTCCACACCGGAACAGACGTCGTGAAGGCCGTCGCGGTGGGGGCTGACGTGGCCATGATGACCTCGGCCTTACTTCAGTTCGGTGCAGCGCACGTGAGCGCGGTCGAGTCCGAACTTCGCGCCTGGTTAGCCGAGCACGACTACGCTTCGGTGGCCGAGCTCCGCGGCTCGATGTCCCAAGCAAACTCGGATGACGCCAGCGCTTTTGAACGGGCCAACTATTTGAAGACCCTGCACTCCTGGACGACAGTCGACTAGTTCGAGATCGCCCGGGGGAGACTGATTCCGTTGACGGGAGGCACCATTTCAGGAAAAGGAGTACGTTGCCCGTGATGACAGGACCTCTCGCTCCCGAACTGCTCCTCAAAATGGACGCCTACTGGCGCGCCGCCAATTATTTGTCCGTCGGCCAGATCTACCTGTACGACAACCCTCTATTGAAGAAGCCCCTGGAACTCCAGCACGTGAAGCCCCTCGTTGTCGGGCACTGGGGCACTACGCCGGGCCAGAACTTCATCTACGTCCACCTGAACCGCCTGATCAAGCAGTACGACCTCGACATGTTCTACATCGCCGGCCCAGGGCACGGCGGCCCCGCGTTGGTCGCTAACACCTATTTAGAAGGTACCTACAGCGAGATCTACCCCGACGTCAGCCAAGACGAGGCCGGCCTGAAGCGGCTGTTCACGCAGTTCTCGTTCCCCGGCGGTATCTCTAGTCACGTAGCGCCCACGACGCCGGGGTCGATCCACGAAGGCGGAGAGCTCGGCTACTCCCTCAGCCATGCCTTTGGGGCCGCGTTCGACAACCCAGAACTAATCGTCGCTTGCATCATCGGCGACGGCGAGGCGGAGACAGGCCCCTTGGCGACTGCTTGGCACTCCAACAAGTTCCTGAACCCGGCCACCGACGGGGCGGTGCTGCCAGTGCTGCACCTGAACGGCTACAAGATCGCTAACCCGACCGTCTTGGCTCGCATAGATCATGAGGAGCTGGAGCAGTTCCTGCGTGGTTGTGGTTGGACGCCGCACTTTGTGGAGGGCGCCGACCCCGGGACCATGCACCAGCTAATGGCCGTGGCGCTGGACGAGGCCATCGCCAATATCCAGAGTTTCCAGCGCAATGCACGCAACGGCGGGGCCACCGCTCGGCCGCGCTGGCCCATGATCGTGCTCAGCTCACCCAAAGGCTGGACCGGGCCCAAGGTCGTCGATGGACTACAGAACGAGGGTACGTTCCGGTCCCACCAGGTCCCGCTCCTTGTGGATGTCGAGCACCCTGGTCACGTCGAGCTCCTCGAAGCCTGGATGAGGAGTTATCGGCCCGAAGAGCTCTTCGACGAGGACGGCAAGCTCCGGGCGGAGCTCGCCGAGCTGGCGCCGGTGGGCGACCGTCGAATGGGTGCCAACCCCCACGCCAACGGCGGCTTGCTTCGCCGCGACCTTCGGATGCCCGATTTCCGGGGCTACGCGTTAGACGTACCCTCCCCGGGCGCTGTCTACGGCCAGGACACGCTCGTGCTGGGCGAATTCCTCCGGGACGTGGTTAAACTCAACAAAGACCCTAGGCATTTTCGGGTCTTCGGGCCCGACGAGACGCTCTCGAACCTGCTCGGCGCCCTCTTCGAGACGACCGACCGGCAATGGGACGCCCGCATCGTGGACAACGACGAGTTCCTGGCACCCGAGGGACGCGTCCTTGATTCGATGCTCAGCGAGCACCAGTGCGAAGGCTGGCTGGAGGGCTACTTGCTCACCGGACGGCACGGGTTGTTCAACTGTTACGAGGCCTTCATCCATATCGTCGACTCGATGTTCAACCAGCATGCCAAGTGGCTGAAGGTCACCTCGCAACTGTCGTGGCGGCGGGAGATCGCCTCGCTCAACTACCTCCTCGCCTCGCATGTCTGGCAACAGGACCACAACGGGTTCACCCACCAGGACCCCGGCTTCCTCGACCAGGTCGTGAACAAGAAAGCCGACGTGGTGCGGGTCTACCTCCCGCCCGATGCCAACTGTCTGCTGTCAGTCGTCGACCACTGCCTGCGCAGCCGCAACTACGTTAACGTCGTGGTCGCCGGGAAGCACCCGCTGCCCCAGTGGTTGACCATGGACGAGGCGGTGGTGCACTGCACGGAGGGTATCGGGATCTGGGAGTGGGCCAGCAACGACCAGGGTACCGAGCCCGACGTCGTGCTGGCCTGCTGCGGCGACACCCCCACGCTGGAGATCCTGGCGGCAACCTCGGTCCTGCGCGAGCACCTGCCCGAACTTCGGGTCAGGGTGGTCAACGTTGTGGACCTTATGAAGCTCCAGCCCAGCACGGAGCACCCGCACGGGCTGAGTGACGCCGACTACGACTCGATCTTCACCAAGGACAAGCACATTATCTTCGGCTTCCACGGCTACCCGTGGCTGGTCCACCGGCTCACTTACCGCCGGGCCAACCAGAACCTGCACGTGCGCGGCTACAAGGAAGAGGGCACGATCACGACCACTTTTGACCTACGGGTGCAAAACGACATTGACCGTTTCCACCTGGTCATGGACGTGATCGACAGGGTCCCGGAATTGGGCGCGAAGGGGGCGTACCTGAAGCAGGACATGAAGGACAAGTTGATCGAGCATAAGCAGTACATCGACAAACACGGCCAAGACATGCCCGAAGTCCGTAACTGGAAGTGGGGCCAGTAGCGGTACCTCGGTCAGCGCAGAGCCGCGCCGAAATAAGAAGAGGGACGAAGGCCCCCCGAAAAGGGCTGCCTTCTCGGGTCCGTAGTGGGCCCGAAAAGAGGACAAAGGCTCTTAATTAGCTGCCCTTGAGCCACTCGGGGTGGCACCAGGAACAGCCCAGACTGAGCCAAGAGCCAAGGAGGCGTCATGACAATCATCACAAAAGAGGTGCGTGCGGCCGAAGTGCCGGACTCCCGCGCGAGGCCCACCCTCTCCGTCGGGGGAGTGGCTGGCCGGTCCGAGGAGGTGGCTTGTGAAAGCACTTGAAGTCGCCGCTCAGGCTGAAGGGCCAGAGCGTCCAGCGCCTGGTGCCCCTGCCGGTACCGAAATGCCGGGAGCTCCCGCGGTGGGCGCTGCCATCGAAGTCGAGCATGTGAGCAAGAAGTTCGGCACCACTCGGGCGCTCGATGACGTTTCGTTCACCGTCGGCCCCGGGAAAGTCCTGGCTCTCCTCGGACCCAATGGTGCCGGTAAGACCACGCTGGTGCGGGTGCTGACGACCCTGCTCCAGCCCGACAGTGGACGAGCCCGAGTTGGCGGTTTCGACGTGCAGAGGGAGGCCAAGACGATCCGCACAGTGATCGGCCTCGCCGGCCAATACGCCACAGTCGATGAGCTGCTGACCGGTCGTGAGAACCTCGAGCTGGTCGGGCTCCTTTACCACCTCGACAAGACGGAGTACCAACGTCGGGCCAAAGAGGCCCTGGAGCGGATGACGCTCATCGGGGCCGGTGACAAGCCGGTCAAGACCTACTCGGGCGGGATGAGGCGCCGGCTCGACTTGGCGGCCAGCCTGATCGGCCGGCCTCCCGTCCTGTTCCTCGACGAGCCCACCACCGGGCTCGACCCGCGGACGAGGAACGACCTGTGGGCCCTCATCGAGGAGCTGGTGGCCGAGGGCACGACCGTCCTGCTCACGACCCAGTACATGGAGGAAGCTGAGCACCTCGCTCATGGGATCGTCGTGATGGACGGCGGGCTGGTCGTGGCCAGCGGGACGGCCGATGAGCTGAAGGACCAGATGGGCGGCAATGTCTTGGAGATCAAAGTGACGGACCCGGTCGACCTGGAGCGGGTTTCGTCGCTCGTCGAAGGGTCTTGGCAGCGCGCCACCTCGGGTCGACCGAGACCTCAACCAGGTCAGCCTTCCGATCAAAGGCGGCACCAAAGTACTGATCGCAGCCGGACGAGCGATAGACGACGACGGGATCGCTCTCGAAGACCTGGGCATCCGACGCCCCTCGCTCGATGACGTGTTCCTCTCACTTACCGGCCATACGGCACTCCCCGGTCCCAACGGCGGCACGTCGCCCCCCCGAGCAACAGATGGCTGACGTGGCCGTCCAGCGGCGACCGGTTAACGCCGCACCTCTCACGTCGGGCTCGCCATGCGTGACATCAAGGGGATCACCAAGCGGAACCTCCTCCGGATCGTCCGTACGCCCCAGCTTCTCTTCATGACCCTCGTGCAACCGACGATCATCCTGCTGCTGTTCCGCTACGTGCTCGGGGGCGCCATCAACGTGCCAGGGGTTGACTACGTCGACTACGTGGTACCCGGTATCTTCCTCGAAGCCGTGCTCATCGGTGGCATGACGACGGCGCTGGCGCTCGCCACCGACCTCCAAGCGGGAATGATCGACCGCTTCCGCAGCCTCCCGATGGCCCGCTCGGCGTTCCTCGCCGGCCGCACACTGGCCGATCTTTGCCGAGCCGTGCTGGCCCTGGCCTTCATCATCGGCCTCGGGCTCCTGGTGGGCTTCCGCTTCCACGACAGGGTGGTCGCTTGCTTGGCCGGCATCGGGCTTATTATCGGGTTCGGCTACGCGTTCACCTGGGTCTACGCCGCCATTGGCCTGGCCGTCAAGGATCCTCAGACGGCCCAGATGACGTCCATCCTGCCAATGTTCATCCTCTTCTTCGCCAGCTCCGCCCTGGTCCCGGTATCGACGATGCCGGGCTGGCTGCAACTCTTCGCCCGAAACCAGCCGGCCTCGGTGACCATCGACTCCGTCCGGGCGCTGTTCGAAGGTGGGCCGGTTTACCACGATTTGTGGCAGGCCGTGCTGTCGAGCATTGGGATCTTCTTGGTGTTCCTCGTGATTTCTTTGAACCTCTATCGCCGGGCTACGGCATGATGACCATCCCGGTCGGCTGCCCGCACCCGTCGCGGTGATGAGCCACTGCCCGTTCGAGCATCACTACGACGCTGTCCGGGTGGGCACCATTGGTGCCCAAGAGCAACTTCGACGCCACGGTCACTGTCACTTGAAGCGCCTGGGGCGACCTTCAGCGAAGTACAGCCAGCGCGGCGGCGCTGGCCACATCCTGAGCTTTGGGGCGGCAGGTACACGCGGCCTCGCCGTAGGCCGTGGGTGAACAGTTCCAGTCAGGAAACCCGTGCAAGCAGCCTCAGTTTGGCCCCGGTGGAGGTCGGCGGGACGCGCTACGCTGCCGCGTTTGTCCGAGATGGCCGGGAGCGCCAAAGTAGCATCGACCGCCTTCGGGCCGTAGACGAGGTGACCCAGAGCCTGCTCGCTGGCACGAGGACGACGGCACGGGGCTCACGGATGCCCCCCAGCTGGGCAGGGGCTCAGGAACATGTCGGCCCGAGCTAATAACCTCGGCTGCACCGTGTCTCGGCGCCAACAGACGGGCACGATTGTAGAGTGGCGGGTACCCATCTGATTCAGGCCCCCGTCGGCAGGACGGGCATGACTTACGGCCCGGGGCGTCACTGACCTGAGCTTGTCAGCCTGTTTACATGCGAACGTGGACGGCGCCTGTTCTTTTGGCGATGTCAGTCGCAAAATGCCTGGCGTCGACGGAATTGTTGGAGGCCAGGGCATAACGCCAAGCGCAGGACAGGATCTTCGGGCGAGGCATTTGGGACTTAGGGCTCTATTTATGGTGCCGCTCGGTCCTGATCCTTCGGGCGGTCGCCCGAACATCATGGGATTACGAAGCAGCCACGGAACATAGGAGATTCATGACAGATCTTGCCAGGCAACAACAGAGTGCCCGGGAACGTCACAGCGGACGGATCGTAGTCGGCGTGGACGGTTCGGACCCGTCCAAGGACGCACTGCGTTGGGCAGTACGCCAAGCGGAGGCCACTGGTTGGCTTGTGGAAGCCATTATGACGTGGCAACTGCCCACGGCCGCTTATGCATTTGGCATGTCGATGCCACTCACCGCCTACGACTTCGTCCCCTATTGTGACAAAGCCCTCCACCAGGCGGTCCAAGAAGTTTCCGGGGAGCACCCAAGCGTCGAGGTCTCGGAGGTCGTGACCGAAGGGGACGCTAGACAGGCTCTGGTGACTGCCGCCGAGGGCGCTGACCTCTTAGTCGTCGGCAGCCGGGGACATGGCGAAGTCGTCGGCATCCTGCTGGGGTCGGTGAGCGAGTACTGCACAACTCACGCCACCTGTCCCGTCGTGGTTATCCGCCATGGCCGGGATGCGGCTATCCGCAAGGAGGGGCCCGTCGTTTCCTCCGCCGGACGTGCATGACGCCCCGGCGCATAGGACGGTCCCGGAATGCCGGTGGTTCAAGCTCGGACGCGTCCTGACCCTCCGAGCATCTGTACGACCACACCTTCGGGGACGATAACCTCCATCGCCCCCGCCTGGGTCTCCAGGCGAAGGTTGATCAGATTGGCGTCCCAGCTGGTAGCGGTGAGATCGAGCCGATGAAAATGATGCTGCGTCGCTTGTTGCTGGCGATCTCGCGATACACGAGGCGGACCCTACGGCATCGTCGATACCCCCTGGGCCAGCCAGCCAAGCAGACGTAACCTCAGCCGCCCCCAGACGACCTTGGGCCAACCGGCAGTTCTAGGCCCGTTTCTGGCTGATCGCACTTAGCTCCTACGCTTACCTCGCACAGGACGTTCCCGGGATGTCGCCCACTTGAGAGCTTCGCGCTCGCTGCGCCTCTGAAGTAGATCTGTGATCAATGGCCTTCGGTTTACGGGCACTCGGCCCTGGCGCTTTTACACGTCAGTGACGATCATTTTAGAGAGAGTGACGATGGGAGATGGCCATGACAGAAATGACTGGCAAAGATGGCAGGGGGCGTATTGTTGTCGGAGTTGACGGCTCAGAGGCATCTAAGGGCGCCCTGCTCTGGGCGGCACACGAGACCGAGCTGACAGGGGCATCGTTGGACGTGGTCATGGCGTCGGAGATGCCGTTTCGGTCATACGGGCGACTAATACGAGTACCTGACCCGGATTACGCGATAGAAGCGGGACATCGGCTTCACGGTGTCATCCGTGAGGTACTGGGCGGTTCTTACCGCGGCGAGCCATGGATGCAATCGGCGAACTTGACCACCACCGTATTGGAAGGTCGCCCTGTACCTGCTCTACTCGATGCGGCCAAGGGAGCTGACATGCTGGTAGTTGGCAGTTGTGGGCACGGTGCGCTCGTCAGGATGTTACTCAGCTCAGCGAGCGAGCAGTGCATTCGGTACGCGACGTGCCCGGTGGTCGTGGTGCCTCACGACAAACAAGCGGCATAAGCGCTGGCCCGGCACATACCGCGACCCCCCCTCTACATCAGAGTAAGGCTGTACGACGGGCCCGGGACAGCGATGACTGAGGTCGGCGCCCACCATTCACAGTTTTACAGTTGAGGGCCTTAAGACCGAGAGCCGGTCAGCCATGTTTGAGCGCTTCACCGAGCCGGCGCGAAAGGTTTTGGTGCTGGCGCAGGAAGAGGCCGGCCTGTATGGGCACAACTTCATCGGCGCCGAGCACATCTTGCTTGGCGTCGTTCGCGGGGGTGGCTGTCGCCCTCAAGGCAGCCCGCCTCGCTCGGTCATTGTCCCCTGCCCAGGAGGCAGCGTCATGCCGTGTCCCTACAACTTTAATCCTCCGCCTCGAGGCCGGCCACACCACGGAGTTCCGGGACGAGGCCGACCTTCTCACGACAGTCGGGCGGATCGGGACGTTCCTAGGGTTCCCCCCCAGGCACGCAGACCTCGGACATCTTGCGGGCGTGGTCCTACGCCAGACAGTGGGGCACTGAATTTGCACAGGCCGAACCTCTGGCTCAGACTCAGCCATTACCGCTGGTCGGCCCACAGGAAAACTCTCCTGCTCGCTCAGCCCCTGGTTCTCCCGATATCTCGCAACGAAGCAGACAGTGGGCCCACAACTCTGGTCCTAGGTTACCCCCGGCACGGTCTGGGCCGTTGCCTCCGTTGGTCAGGCGCCGGGGACGAGCACGCCGGACGTTGCTCGTGGTGCTATGCGCCGCCGCGATCGTGGTTGTCGGCGTGGCGGCGGCGTTGGGTCGGCACGACGCTGGGCTCCTCGGAAAGGACCAGGGGCACTCTGGCTCGTCGGCCTCGTCTCCCAGTTCCACGCGGGGTCTCAAGGCCACGTCTCCGCTCCTACAAAAAACGTCGACAGGTACAGGCCAAGCCACTTATGCGGTCAGCGTCACTGTCGCGTCGGGGTCCGACGTCGCCTCGGCCGAGCGGGTCTTCGCGCTCTTCGACGCCACCGAACAGGAGCCTGACGACCCTCCGTCGAAGACCTTGACCCCCCCATCTGCACCGTACACGTACCAGATGAACCCTCAACCGATGCGGGCCCGGCTTTAAAGCCGGCGCACCAGAAGCAACATCGATGCCCGAGACGGGGCGAACGACCCGGCTCGAGGCACCGGGAGCGGATGGGATACGCCTCGGCCGGACCAGCAAGACGTGGGCGCCGACGGTGGCGATTGGCACGAGAGGGGTCATGACGATGTGCCAGGGAGCATTTGGCCGAAGTTCATGAGGTTGAAAAAAAGCCCAAGCGACGCCGCTGCTTACGACGAAAGGCAGCCGCGCCACTCGCTAGCACCCCCAGTGCCGCTACCAAGCCGCATCCGCAGGCCACCGCGTGTACAATCGTCGACCGCTGAAATGGGGGTTGAGAATGGTTATCCAACGCTCTTTTTCGCCGGGTGCCCACGACTTGATGGCATACGTGCGGGCTACAAGAGCCTGCTTGTCGCGAGCATCAGTAACGTCAGCACCTTCGCCGGTTACCACTACGTCCCACCCTTCGTGGGTGCCGGGGTCGATATGGTCCACCTCGAAAGCCACGTGACCTAAAGGAGCCCAGGTCTCGATCACATGCGAGCTCGTTATGAATACGACGGTATGCCCATGAATGGCGAAGTTGACAGGGAATATCTGCGGACGGCCATCGCCCGTCACGACCGCCACACGGCCGAACTCGACCACCTTGAGTAGCTCCAAGCATTGCTCCTTGTTGATCCGTTCTATTGCCATGTCCATCATCACAACCTCCTCCTGGGACGGGTCTCGCCGCCCTGTTCGACGTGCTCTCCTGCGTTCACGTGTCCAGGATGCCACGTGAGCCGGCCGGGAGGGGAGGGCCGAAAGTCACAACTAGGCCGGCGAGTAGAAGACGCACAGGCAACGGCGACCCATGGGTTTCGCAAAGGTCGCGACTGCTGTGACCTTTGGCTTCGCCCGAAAGCGACCGCAGGCAAAGAGAATCTGAAGGGAGCGCTGCCTCATCGCCATGCACTCTTGGGACCAAAGGCCCTCGTCGTCAGGGCCAACCGGCCCTGAGTTTTCAGCGGTCACTGGGCGATCATGGCAATAAGGAGAAGCCGACCAAACAGAGGAGCAGTCATGGCAGCTCACACCGGGCAGTACCACAGTGGGCGGATCGTTGTCGGCGTGGACGGTTCAGAAGCATCCAAGGATGCACTGCGATGGGCAATAGGCCAAGCGGGGAGGACGGGGTCCTCGGTCGAAGCCATTATGGCCTGGGAGCAGGCCACCGCTGCGTACCAGTTTGGCATGCCGATGCCTACCGATTTCGACCTCGGCCCCTATTATGACCGAGCCCTCCGCGGAATTGTCCAAGAGTTCGCCGGCGAGCACCCTGCCGTCGCCGTCTCTGCTGTCCCGATCGAAGGGGACCCGGCAAAGGTACTGGTCGCTGCGGCCAGAGACGCCGATCTCCTCGTCGTCGGCACCCGGGGGCACGGGGAGTTCGTCGACATCCTCCTAGGTTCGGTGAGCGAATACTGCACGACTCACGCCAGTTGCCCTGTCGTAGTGGTCCACGGAAGCCAAGGTGCGGCTGTTGGCAAGCGTGAAGCTGTCGGCGCCGCCGCGGCAAGCAGTTAACGACCCTCGCTGGCGTGACCACCGCTTCGTGAATCAGGAGTCGTCGCAGCGCGGGTCCTTCGGTAGCCCGCCGGTTGGAAATCAATAGGGACTTATTGACCGAAGGGACGGGCGAACCGTTGAATACTGACTTCAGCCCTCCCGCCAGCCCGAAGGAGGCGTTCACACTGATGGACATTGTGATCGGGTTCGACGGTTCGCCGGCCAGCTGGCGTGCGTTCTTCTGGGCCGTCGGTATTGCCCAAAGGGAGAAGGCGTTCATACATGTGAGCTTCGTTTATCACGTCCCTGCACCCGCGACGGTCGCACCCTCGACGATGGCGGCGCCGGGTTTGACCGTGGACGAGGATGGCGGAGAACTGGAACACCGGGCAACCGCGGAACTACAGGTGGCCGGCGTGAAAGGCGTGTTCACCTGCCTTGACGGTGACATCGCGTCCGAGCTGGAAGCGCAGGCCGAGAGGTGCCGGGCGGACCTGGTCGTTGTAGGGCGTTCGCGCCATCCGGCATTGCGCCTGGGTGGAGTGCCCCGAAAACTATTGGCCATGGGCCACCGCCCTGTGCTGGTAGTGCCGTAGCACGCTTGTCAAAGTGTGCGTCCCCCTCGGGTAGATATCGTGCTGGGCCAACCGAGCGCGGTTATCGTGCGTGCCTTTGCCCAAAGCTGCGTCAACGAGACACCCCGGAGCCCCCTTTTCCGACATTTCTCACCTTCGTCGAGAACTAGGCCCTTTTGCACTGTGGGCACGCTTCGGCTCGAAGCAGCACTCAGTTGATGGCACGCTCAGGTCGGTGCCCTTGGGGAAGTACTCGCGGAGCAAGCCATTGGGGGACCGGCCATACCTGTTTGCTTGCCGTCTTCGAATAGGGGCCAATGGCGCAAGGCAGCGTCCTAGATCGATCAATTCGAAATGATGACTTTTGGCCCTATTCGTAACTCGTACGAGGCAGGAACGTGGATGTAAGTTTATTCGGAGGTCGTGGAAAATGAGACCAGTGGTTGTCTACGAGTCAACGTTCGGCGCCACGCGAGTGATCGCGGAGGCAGTCGCCAGCGGCTTTGCCGAGTGCGACGAGAGGACCGTCGTCTCCGCTAGCGAGATCGGTGGCTCTGTCCTTTACGACGCCGACCTTGTCGTCGTGGGAGGCCCGACGCACGTTCGGAGTATGTCCCGGCCCGGCACTCGGAAAGGTGCGCCGAGCTACGCCAAAAAGCATGATGGCGACCTCGTCCTCGAACCGGGCGCTGACGACGCGACTGGCGTGCGGGAGTGGATAGGTCATCTCGGGCGGCACACCATCTTCGCTGCTGCCTTCGACACCCGCGTCAATGGGCCGGCCATCATCACTGGCCGGGCTTCCAAAGCCATCAACCGAGGCTTGGCCCGTCACGGGATGTCTATCGTGGCCTCCCCTGAGAGCTTTCTCGTCGACAAGAACGGCAGCCTCCTGCCGGGCGAAGTGACCCGTGCTGTCGCCTGGGGCGCCACCCTCGCTGGGGCCGTTCGAGCCAGACGCGGCGCCGCCGTCTAAAAGGTCATGACACATCTCATCGGGCGGTACCGGAGTGGACCGATTGATGACGGCGGCTCGCAGGAACGCCGGCTCCATGAACGAGGGAGGCACTGTGGACGCTCGCCAATAAGTGTGTGTCGACGGCAATGAGGCCGCTGCGCAGACCGCTTACGCCCTTTCTGAAGTGATCGCCATCTACCCCATCAGCCCGGCGTCCCCAATGGGCGAGCTGGCTGACGACCCGGCAATAGCGGGCAAAGCGAACCTCTGTGGCCAAGTTCCCGATGTCATCGAGATTCAATCAGAGGCCGGCGCGGCTGGAACGCTCCACGGCGCCCTACAAAAGGGGGCCTTGGCCACCACGTTTACTGCTTCGCAGGGCCTGCTGTCAATGGTGCCCAACATGTTCAAGATCGCCAGAGAACTCACTCCTGCGGTAATCCATGTGGCCGCCTGCACCAGCGCCACCCATGCCCTGTCGATCTTCGGCGACCGCTCCGATGTCATGCATGAACGGACGACCGGTTGCGCAACACCAGCCATTGGTGTCTGCCCATTAGCTTTCGTCTTGACGCAGTTCGGGCGCGCTTCGAGACGCTGAGAAGCGAGCGCAGGCGCATCGCCATTGTGAGGCGGGTTGAGAGAAACCGCCTGTTATTGACCGGGTGCCAAAGTGTCCAAGTGCGGCGTCGGCCGACCGGTTCGTCGGATGGCCCCCCGCAGCTCGCGGGCGAGCGCGTGCATCTCGTCGGGTGCGGCACGAGCTGTGCGCACCGAACCACAATTCTCCGCGGGGACTGGCGAGCACCCGGCGCCAGTAGCGAACGGCGAAGGCTGTGGGCATGCGGACGTAGAGCCACCGGAGGTTTGCCGGGATCTCCGGGTCGTCCAACGCCTCGAAGGCCTCCCGGGTGGCCCGTACCATCAACCGCAGTGTGGTCGGGTCGGCGGAAAGCGCGGTCGGGTTGCCACCGAGTCGATACAGCGCAAACCCGATGGGTACGACGAAGGCGGTGTGGCCGAACATCCAGCCGTCGATGTTGGCGCTGATCTTGGCGGCGAAGCCGGCGCTGGCGAACACCCCGCGCAGCCGGCGGATCCGCGGCGTCGACGTCCCCGCTCACCTCGCCGAGCATGGTCTTTTGCTGGTGGATGAGCACGTACTTGGTGACCCGGCCGTCCTGGACACCACCGGCCGCCGGGAAGCCCGAAAAGCGCCCGCTCGCCCAGTGCCCCTACCAGTTCGGTTTGACGTCCGGTGGTGTTACCGAAGAAAAGGACGTCTGGATCGACCGCCCATAGCGAGAAGGACCGGAAGCGTGCCGCGATAGCTGCGCGGAGCGCACAGGAACGAGTGCGAGCTCGTAGTGGTCATCTTTTGATAGTTCTGTCAACAATGGGACCGAAATCTCGGTGCGTTGTCCTGACTGCGCATCCTGCAACACCAAACCGTGGTCCTGCAGGTCCGAGAGCCGCCCGCCCCGAGCGAGGAGGGTTACGTCGTGTCCGGCTCTAGCCAAACGGCCACCGTAGATGCTGCCGATGACCCCGGCGCCGACGACGACGATCCGCACTATGTCTTCCGACAGCTGAGCCCGGGTTCGGGCCCACCGAATGGGCGATCTGTGCACGAGCAAAGCCGATTCCTCGTCGGGCGACGCCCAAGTCGTATGGTGGTTCGACCGGCGGAGGAGTGCCGTCGTCTACAGATCATTATGACCCTTGAAAACCTGTTGTCGCGGGTGCTGCGCGAGTTCTGTCGGGACTCATGTAACTCACCTACCGAGCCGGTGTTTTGCTCATCGTGTCATCGTCTCGTCGCCTGCCCCATTCAGCGGAGGCGACGTCGGCGAGCGTCTCGGCCAAGGTCCACCGGTGGCCAAAGGGGCTGAGCGCTGTGTTGCCGCGCCATCCACCCGTACCATCCATGACCGAATGGGTCACCCCGGCCCAGGCGCGGCGGGTCGCGGTCGTCACGAGCGTCCCCAACGATGACGGCTCTTGTCGAACGACGGAACGAAAAGTCACGGTAACGGCTCCGAGCAAGGGTTTGGCTATACCGAACGATGGCATACGTCTCCAAGTGCAACCCAACGGGCAGCTCGTTAACCGCATATTCGAATACAAATCATTGTAGCGACGTCGTGAGGGCCGGTGACTGTCAAAGGGTTTCGGCAAGAAACGACCACAGTTGAGAAGGCCGTTGGTCCTAGTCGAAGGTATTGGCCGCACAGCCGCGAGCCGCGCACCAAAGGAAGCTCGGCCCTACCCAAGCCCTGACTTTAGGGTGCCAACGGTGGGACGTTCGGCCCTACGAAGCGGGCAGCCACACTGGCGCATGATGGCTTACAGACCAAGCAGTCACAACGAGAGGAAGCCAAATGCGCAGGAAATCATTCGACGTAATAGTGGGTGTGGGCGGCTTGCTGCTGACCGTGGCGTTGGTGGCCGCCGGCGCCTTGCTGTTTTGGGGTTATAGCTTCGCCAATTCGAGCGTCACCAACCAGCTCTCGGCCCAGAGGATCACCTTCCCCGCCGCCACTGCTTTCGCCCAGGCCAAGCCGGGCACCGAGGTCACCCCGGGGATGATCCCCTACCTGGCAGAAGTACGCCGGCGAGCAGATGACCACGGGCGCCCAGGCGGAGGCCTACGCCAACCACTTCATCGCTGTCCACCTCCAAGAGATCGGTAAGGGCAAGACCTACTCGGAGCTGAGCGGGGCGGCCCTGGCCCTGCCCAAGGGCAGCGCCGCTTACACCTCAGCCGAAGCCACCGTCCAGACCGTGTTCATGGGCACCACGCTGCGCAGCATGCTGCTCAACGCCTACGGCTGGTGGCAGATGGGCCAGATCGCCCTTATAGCCTCGATCGTGAGCTTTGTCCTGGCCGGTGTGACCCTGGTCCTGTCGGGCCTCGGGCTCTGGCACTCCCGCCGGGTCCCGGCCGAAGAGGAGATCCCGAACTTCGGGGCCGGCACCACCACCGCCCAGAAGCTGGCCGCCAGCCCCTCGTAGAGCGGCCGACAGGCCAGTACAGCCCCTGCGCACCGGAGCCCCGGTCTGGGAAACCCCCAGCCGGGGCACCGGCGCGTCTGTTTGGACCCGCTAATGGAGATGGTCTTTCGCCAATGCGTACAAGAAGCCAAGGATCGCGGCCAGACCGTGTTCTTGTCCTCGCACATCCTCAGCGAGGTCGAAGCACTTTGCGACCGCGTTGGCATCCTGCGAAACGGTCATCTGGTCGAGGAAGGCACCCTGGCGCAGTTGCGCCACTTGAGCGCGCAGACGGTCGAAGTCACCTTCGAGGGCACGGCACCAGCGGTTCCGGACCTCCCGGGCGTCCGCCCGCGAGGAAGAAGCCGAGGAGCGACTGGAAACGCTGCTCGCCCTGCCCGTCAGCCGACACCGCTCGTTCGGTGGACGGCCTCGAGCCGAGCCTGGTCCGGAGACCTGCAACTCGAGTTCCGTCTGACGTCGAGGTGGCCTCTCGCCCGGACGGCCCGGCGGAGGGCGCAGCGGCTAATGGACTCTCCATGGGTACCGACCCGCTCGCTGAGCTCGGGCCAATCCTAGCGGCGGTGGCACAGTGGGATCACGAGTCTGCTGAGCTCGCCACCGAGCGGGCCGAGCTAGCGCAGAACTTCTTAGACGACTTCGCCAAGGCGTGCGAGAACGAGGTACGACCGGCGATGCTCGCCGTTCTCCAACGCCTCCAGGAGCTTGATGGCGACGGGCTCATCGAAGAGCATCCAGGTGGCGAGCCGCGCTTCCACAAACCCCGAATAGCCTTGTGGATGTCGCTAAAGGGCCCGAGAGCCACGCCTCGACCGGTACCCTTACCTACTGTTAGAGGCGGATGTCGAGAGCTGAACAATCCAAGTCGACGAGGGCAACATGTGGCGCGGAGCTGGCGGCAACTTTAGTGGTCGGGTCGGCGCATGGGAACTAACAGAGCTCACGCATGAGCGCATAGCCAAGGAGCTGGTGGCGGTCTGCAGGCAGGCTGTTTGGAGCACCTCTACAGCTAAGGGGTCAATTGAAGGAAAACTGCCTGATGGCTTGGCTCCATGACCTGTTACCCTTAGGCGGCCAGGATTGGATTAGTGGACAAGGTTTCCTCTGAAGGGGGGTCCCTGTTTGTATTGAGTTTGCACGGTGCAATTCTCTAGAACCGTAGATTCTTCGAACGGAAGCTGTGTGGGAGGCCATATCCACCGGGTCGGTTTATCGGCCCGTCGCCTCTGGTCTGCCGGCTCACACGAGCGGCAGCCCTAGAATTCGTCTGCCGCGGCGACTCGTCTTCTCGCCGCGCTCGTACCGGCTAGCGGACAGGGCCCGGCGCCACTCCCGCAGGGGCGAGTTGTTGGTTGCCGGCCAAGAGGGTGCGAGCGGGCGCCACTTGCCGACCTCGCCGGCGGTCCGAATGATTTCGTTTTGCAACTCCGGGAAAACAAGGAGCAACGATGACCCAAGATGATCATTAGGGACGACACCGTCGGTGAACGGAGGCCCCTCTCCGATAGCGAGCTTTGTCTGACCAACGCTTATTGGCGAGCGGCAAACTACCTCTCGGTCGGCCAGATTATCTCCTTGCCAACCCGCTACTGCGAGAGCCCCTGAAGCCCGAGCACGTCAAGCCCAGGCTCCTCGGGCACTGGGGTACGACACCGGGGATCAACTTCATCTACGCCCACATTAACCGGGTGGTACGCAACCGGGACCTGGACGCGGTCTACGTGATTGGACCGGGGCACGGCGGCCCGGCTGCAGTCGCGAACGCGTACCTCGAGGGGACCTACAGCGAGGTGTACCCTCACATCACTTCTGACGAAGCCGGCATGGCCAAGCTGTTCCGCCAGTTCAGTTCCCCTGGTGGCATTCCTTCACATGTGGCGCCGGAGACGCCACCGCCGCATGAGCGCTAACCCGCATTCCAACGGTGGGTTGTTGTTCAAAGACCTGGAACTACCCGACTTCTGCGACTACGCCGTGCCAGTGCCAAAGCCGGGGACCGCTTACGCAGAGGCGACGAGAGTGGCGGGCGGGTTCGTGCGGGACGTTATGAAGGCCAACCCATCCAATTTCCGGCTGTTCGGCCCCGACGAAGTCGCCTCCAACCGCCTACAAGCTGTCTTCGACGTCACCAACCGGCAGTGGGAAGCCGAACGTCTGAGCACGGACGACCACCTGGCGCCCGAGGGCCGGGTGATGGAGATGCTGTCCGAGCACCAGTGCCAGGGCTGACTCGAAGGGTGCCTGTTGACCGGCAGGCATGGCCTGTTCACCAGCTATGAGGCCTTCATACACATAGTGGACTCGATGTTCAACCAGCACGCCAAATGGCTGAAAACTACCCGTCAGGTGCCGTGGCGCCGCCCCCTGGCCTCGCTCAACTATCTGTTGTCGTCCCACGTATGGCGCCAGGACCACAACGGTCTCTCCCACCAGGACCCAGGGTTCATCGACCACGTCGTGGACAAGAAAGCCGAAGTCATCAGGGTCTACCTACCGCCCGATACCAATTGCTTGCTGTCGGTGGTCGACCACTGCCTGCGTAGCCGCCACTATGTAAACGTGATCGTGGCCGGGAAACAACCCTCGCTCAATTATCTCCCAATGAAAGATGCCATCTTGCACTGCACCCGCTACACTCGTTCCGAGGGGGACGACAGTCCCGAGATACGAGACTGGACGTGGCCATATTGACGGCATCCTCCCCGCTGCATGATCGGCCTCGGCACGTGCGTCGATCAGCACCACCCGTTCGGCCATTTCTCCGACAGCTCTCCCGTTCGTCTTCTATCTCGCTCGGACGGGTGGTTGTCCATCCTCTAGGGCGCCCCGCGCCACGGCAGGTGGCGAGGGCGGGCCAGGTAGGACGTTGGCCGAATTGTCGAAGTCGGGCACCCGGCACCACCAGTCTTAGTAGTACGTGCTACACGGGATTGGAGTGTAGAGCCGGCGACCGCTGAAATGCGCGTTGAGTATCGAGATCCAGTTATCTTTACGCCCCGGGGCCCACGACTTTATGTCGTAGCCACGAGCGGCCAATGACAGCGAATCCCGTGAATCGGTGATGTCGGCCCCTACCCCGGTTACCACTACGTCCCATCCTTCGTGGGTCGCCGGGTCGATGTAGTCCGCTTCGAACGCTACATGGCCGAGGGGCGCCCACGCCTGCATAACGGCCGAACCGGTTGTGAAAACGACAGTGTGCCCATGAACTACGAAGTTGACGGGGAATATTTCCGGGCGCCCCTCTCCAGTCACAACCGCCACCCGGCCGAACTCAACCACTTTCAGCAGTTCCAAACAGTGCTCTTCGTCGATCGGCTCGAGAGCAGCGTCCCACATGACAACCTCCTTTGGGCGGACCTACCCGCCGTTCGTGACGCCCTGCGGCGGCCACGTTCCCAGGATCACACGTGAGCCGCCCCGGCCGGGAGGGCCAAAAGTCACAACGAGGGGTTCCAATGGGCCCAGAGGCCAGCGCGCAAGATCTCCCGGCTAGGAGGCGTCGCTTGCCGCGGGTGTCAACGGGACCCGCCAGTCAAAGCCCGTCCCGCCGCCCTCCGGCGTGGTCAGGTCCAGATGGCCACCGAGCAATTCGGCTCGGGCCCGACTGTTGGCAATCCCGCTCAGGCGATCGGGTCGCCCGACGCCGACCCCGTTGTCGACCACCAGGATCCCCAATTCGTCGTCTACGGTGATGTGCACCTCGACCCGACTGGCATGAGCGTGACGAGCGGAGTTGGACAGGGCTTCTCTCAAGACAGCTTCGGCTTCGAGCTGTACCTGAAGGGCGATCTCGCGGTCGACCGCCCCGTGGAAGGAAACGGCTGGTTTGAAGCCCAGCCCCTCGCTGGCGTCCGTCACTGCGTCGAGCACCCGGGCCCGCAACCCGGCGCCAGGTGCTGATTCGAGCGCGAAAATCGCCTCCCTGATCTCTTTGATCGTGGTGTCGAGATCGTCGATAGTGGAGGCGACACGGGTTGAAGCCGTCACGTTGTCGATCATTGCTAGCGCCCCTTGGAGCCGAAGACCAGCGCCGAACAACCGCTGAATAACGAGGTCATGGAGGTCGCGGGCGATGCGCTCCCGATCGGCCGATATGAGCAGGAGGTCGCGCTCTGAACGAACACTTGCGAGCTCGTAAGCTAGGACAGCCTGGCTGGCCAGTGACACCAGTACTTGGTCCGTAGCCGGCTCGGGTACGCCTCCGTCGAGCTCCACGACGACCAAGGCGCCCGTCCTGGCCCCTTCGCCCGTGGGGAATGAAATGGGGAAGGTGGTGCTGGTCAGACCGTCACCAAGGCTCACCGTGGCGCTCTCGGTCAAGTTGTCCAGGTCGCTCATCTGCTTGGCCAGACGGGCCACTACGGCGGCGTCGCCAGCCGTGGCCGCCAGGCTGCGGCGCCCGGTCTCATCGATCACCAGGGCGGCAGCGCTGGCACTCGACAGGTCGACGGCCCACTCGCATATCAGGCTGAGAGATGTGCCGAGCGACCCTTCAGACAACAAGCTCAGCCGGATTTCGGCCGCCGCAGTCTGCCACCGGGCCTGGCGCTGCAGTTGGACCTCGGCCGCCTTGCGCACTCTTATGTCCCGGGCCAGCACTGAATAACCGGCGTCCTCACCAATGTCGAGATGAGACACAGAGATGGCGACGTCGACCGGCGTGCCGTCGCGGGTGGACCAGTGGGTGTCGCGGGGGGCCGAGGCGCGGCCGGACCGGGCCGCGTCCAGTAGCTCTTCGAGGGCGGGGTCTTCGGGGAAGAACCGGCTGACATGATGGCCGATCACATCGGCACGTGAATAGCCGAACAACTCCTCCGCGGCCTGGTTCCAACTCGTCATAATCCCGCTCGATGTCATCGAGAAAATGCCGTCAGTGGACGAGCGCACGATGGCGGCCAACTGGGCCTGGGCAGACTGAGCTGCCTTCCGCTCGGTTATGTCCCTAACCGCCGCAACAACCAAAGCGTTCTCTTTGTCCCCTATGGGCGCCAGGCTGATGTCCACGGGGAACTCGGTGCCATCGCGGCGGCGGGCGTACAGGTCGAGGCCGGCCCCCATCGGCCGCGCATGCGGATCCAGCGAGAACTGGCGCCGGTCCCTACGGTGAGAGTGGCGGAAACGCTCGGGGATGAGTACTTCGACTGGTTTGCCTTCAAGCTCCTCGGTGGAGTACCCAAAAAAGCTCTCAGTGCGGACGTTGACAGCCACGATGGTGCCATCGCGGTCCACGGCCACGGCTGCGTCGGGCATCAGGGACAGGAACGTCTCGAGCATCCCCGTGCCCAGAGGCAGCGGGGCCTGCGGATCGGCACCTTTAGTGGAACCCATAACCCAGACCCATCACAACGCAAATCTAATCCGTCGGCTTGGGGCCCTCCGACTGGGCTTTCGGGCCCTTTGGCCCTGCCCCAGGCCGGCTCACCTGGGCCACCATTCTTGTTATGGCCTGTAGCCCCATAGCGATGCCTCAGACGGCAGTTGAGCTGACGACACCTTCTCGTCTCGGTCCCGAACGTTGCCGCTCCCTGCTCAGCGAGGCGACAGAGGGCTACCTGGCGCTATCGCGAGACGCCCTTCCGATCGTGGTACCGGTGAGCTGCGCCCTCGACGCCGACTCACTGTTGATGCGGGCGGGGCCAGGCTCACTCGACCGGGTCACGGCGCAACCGGGGGTCGTTGCGTTCGGGACGACCATCCCTAGCACGGACGGGACCTGCAGGTGGGAGGTCCTGGTGCAAGGAAGAGCGGAACTTGTGCGCTGCTCCGCCTCAGATGTCCCGCCTCGGTTACTGCTCACAAACCCGGCCTTAACGACGGTCTTCCGCCTCACCTTGGAGCTGCTGACGGGGTGGGAGTACAAGCCCGCTCTCTAGACCAAAAGGAGTTATTGATGCCCTCTTCCAGTCCGCGCCAGCCGGCATGGGACGTGATATTGACCGATGGTTCGACGGCCCGGGTCCGGCCCATTTCGGCGGACGACATCCCCGAGGTAAAGGCGCTACACGGCCGGCTGTCAAAAGACACCGTGCGTCTGCGCTACTTCGGGGCTCACCCGCACCTATCTGAACGCGAACTATTGGGGCTAGTCGAAAAAGAGGGCTTTGACCATCTCGCCCTCGTAGCCGAGCGTGCCGGTCACCTCGTGGCCGTGGCCCAGTACGACCGCATCATCGGCAGCGTCGTAGCTGAAGTGGCTTTTGTGGTGGACGATGCCCACCAGGGGCTCGGCATTGGCACCCTCCTTCTCGAGTACCTGGCCAGTGAAGGACGCCGTTACGGGTTAAAGCGGTTCGCAGCGGACATCTTGTTCGAGAACGCACGGATGGTGAGCGTCTTCCAGGCCGCCGGCTTTACTCAGCACTCCCAGTCAGAGGATGGCCTCATCCGGGTCGTGATGGACATTTCCCCTACCACCGAGGCTCTCCACGCCCTCTACGAGCGCGACCGCAAGGCGGCCGCCCGCTCGATGCAGCGTCTGCTCCGGCCCCGCTCCGTGGCCGTGATCGGCGCCTCGCGCTCACCGGGGACAGTGGGCCACGAGCTGGTACGGAACCTGGTCGCCGGCGGCTTCCAAGGCCCGGTCTACCCGGTCAACCCGACGGCGTCTCATATCGCCAGCTTGCCCTGCTTCCAAAGCATCGACCAGATCCCTTCTGAAGTCGATTTGGCCATCGTGGCCGTGCCGGCCCATGCGGTGCCCGAGGTCGTCCACCAATGCGGCCGCAGGGGCGTGGGTGGCCTGGTTATCGTCTCGTCGCACTTCGCCGAGGACGGCGCCGACGGCGCGGCCTTGGAGCGCGAGGTGGCCCGTCTGGCCCACTCCTACGGGATGAGAGTGGTAGGGCCGAACTGCTTCGGTGTCCTCAACACCGACCCCGCCATCTCCATGAACGCTACCTTCGCCAAGGACACGCCCACCGCCGGCAACCTGGGTTTCGCGTCCCAGTCCGGCGGGCTCGGTATAGCCATCCTGGCCGAGGCCAAGAAGCGGGGTATAGGCCTTTCCAGCTTTGTCTCCATGGGCAATAAGGCCGACGTCAGTGGTAACGACCTGCTCTCATGGTGGTCTGAGGACGACGCCACCCGTGTCGGCCTGTTGTACCTGGAGTCGTTCGGCAACCCTCGCCGGTTCGCTCGCCTGGCCCGGGAGCTCAGCCGTTCCAAGCCCGTTATCGCCGTGAAAAGTGGCCGGAGCGCCGTAGGGCGCCGGGCCGCCTCTTCTCATACCGCCGCCCTGGCCAGCTCCGACGATGCCGTCACCGCTCTGTTCCACCAGACGGGCGTGATCCGGGTGGACACCATCGAGGAGTTGTTCGACGTGGCCCAAGTCGTCGGCGGCCAACCCCTGGCTAACGGCCTCCGGGTGGCGGTTTTGAGCAACGTGGGCGGCCCAGCGGTACTGGCCGTCGACGCGTGTGAGAGCAACGGCCTTCAGGTCCCGGAGTTCTCCCCCGAACTTCAACGCCAGATTGTCGATCTTTGCCCCCGGAACGGCGGCGCCAGCAACCCTATCGACCTCGGGGCTGAGGCCAGCGCCCCTATGTACGAACAAGTGCTCCAGCTCCTGCTTGGCTCTGAAGAAATCGACGCGGTGGTTGTCAACTTCACCCCGCCGCTGGTCAACCGGCGTACCGATGAAGTGGCGGCCGCCATCGTCGCCGCGGTAGACAGCAGCGTGGCGGCAGCCGACGCCGGTGCCCAGGGCCCTCAGCTGCGAAAGCCCGTTGTGGCCAGCCTGCTCGGCGCTGATGAGTGTGGGCCGGCCATCCTGCGCTCGGCCCGCTTCCCGGTGCCCAGCTACGCCTACCCGGAAACGGCGGTGCGAGCGCTGGCCCACGCTCTTCGGTACGCGGCGTGGCGCGCCCGGCCGAGCGGGACCGTCCCCGTGCTCCCCGATGCCGACGTGAACGAGGCCCGCCGGCGGCTGCCTCACCTGGAAGTCGGGGGCGCTGAGGCGGGCCTGGCCCCGGGTTGGGTGACGGGGGCCGCAGCCATGGACGTGCTAGCCGCCTTCGGCATCCCGGTAGTCCGTACCGTCGAGGCCCATAGCGCCGAAGAGGCGGGAAAGTGGGCCGACGAGATCGGGGGACCGGTGGCGCTGAAAGTGCTGGGCCCGGTGCACAAAAGCGAGGGCGGGGGAGTGCGGCTCGGCTTGGTCGGCCACGACGCCGTCGTCGCCGCTTACAACGCTATGTCCGACAACCTTGGCGGGGAAATGACCGGCGCCGTGCTGCAGCCGATGGTACCGGCTGGCGGCGTCGAGACCATCGTGGGGGGCCTTCAAGACCCCTCCTTTGGCCCGCTGGTCGTGTTCGGCCTGGGCGGGATCACGGTTGAGGTCTTGGGAGACCACGTGACGCGGCTCGCCCCTCTGACCGATGCCGATGCTCGGGAGATGGTCACCGGGTTGCGCGGGTCGGCGCTTCTTGCCGGCTACAGGGGTCAGCCGGCGGTGGACGTCGACAGCCTTGTCCAGGTGCTGCACCGGGTCAGCCAGCTCGTCGAAGAGCTGCCCGAAGTGGCCGAGCTCGACTGTAACCCTGTCATCGCCACTCCCGCCGGCGCCCTGGTGGTGGACGCTCGTTTACGGATCGACCCGGGTGCGGCGCACCTAGTCGACGACACCCGCCACCTGCGTTAGCTCGACACTGCGGGTGGGCCGAAGGCCGAGGGCAAAGCAGGCTTTCCCTGGCCGTGGGTGAAAAGAGGTGTCTCACCTACCTTTTCGCGCCCGAATCGCGGCCACGAACGCGAGAGGCTCAGCGGACGACGTCCCGAGCTCCGGCCACTATGGCCTGGCCGAAGCTAATGCCACCGTCGTTGGTCGGGACGCGAGAATGGAGAAGGACGCGAAAACCCGCTTGTTGCAACCCGGTTACAACTCGCTCGGTCAACAGCACGTTCTGGAAGACGCCCCCCGATAAAGCGACCGTGGCCACGCTCGAGGCGAAATTGCGGGTTTCGCTACAAGCGGCAACAATGGTTGCCGCCACTGCGTTGTGGAAGCGGGCGGCAATGACGGGCGGCGATATGCCGGCGACCATGTCCTCCGCCACGTATCGTACGAGTTCGGTCCCGACTATCTCGACGGGCCCGTGCCTTCGACCCGCACCGGGTAAGCGGACATCTCCCCCGGGTCGGCCATCTGTTCGAGCTCCATCGCGGCCTGCCCCTCGTAATTTATGCTGTCCCGGCCGCAGACAATAGCGGCCACGGCGTCGAAAAGCCGTCCGGCGCTCGACGTCATCGGGCTGGCCGTGCCGCCGCGGGCCAAAATTGCCACGGGCCCCCACTGGTCCTCGTGGCGCGTAAAGACGCTGAGGGCCGCAGGAGGCGACCCCGCGAAGGCAACGTCAAGATAAGAGGCCGCCATGCGCCAGGGGTGTTTTATGGCGGCGGCCCCGCCTGGCATGGGCACCGGGACCAGGTGGCCGGCTCGTTGATAGTGAGCGAGATCAGCGACGAGGATTTCCCCTCCCCAGAGGGTGCCATCGTCGCCGTAGCCGAGGCCATCAAAGGCAACGCCTATGACCGGGCCGGTCTCGCAGTTGTCGGCCAGGCAGGAGACGATGTGGGCGTGGTGGTGCTGCACTCCGACCAGGTCCACTCCCTCACGCTCGAGTGCGTACTTTGTCGACAGGTACTCGGGGTGGAGGTCGTGGGCCACAATCTCGGGGTAGATATCGAACAGCCGGCAGAAGTGCTCGATGCCGTCACGGAACGACCGCAGTGTTTCGTAGTTCTCGAGGTCGCCGATATGGTGCGAAACGAACGCCCGGTTCCCCTTGGCCAGGCAGAAAGTGTTCTTTAGTTGCGCTCCGCAGGCGAGCACCGGGCGGGGGAGCTCAGACGGGATGGCAAGAGGTTGAGGGACGTAACCTCGTGAGCGGCGCACGACGATGCTTTTGCCCAACAGCGGCCCGGGTGACGGAATCGTCGGTCCGCATGTGAACGGCCCGGTCGTGGGCCAAAAAGGCGTCGGCGATCCCGCCCAGGCGTCTTCAGCGCCTCGTCGTCCTCGCAAGCGATGGGCTCGTCAGAAATGTTCCCGCTAGTAAGCACGAAAGGCTCGCCGACGGCGCCAGCAATGAGGTGGTGCAACGGGGTGTACGGGAGCATGAGCCCGAGGTACCGGTTACCTGGAGCGATCGATGGTGCGATGCCGGCGCTCTTCCGCCCCTCTTGTTGGCGACGGGCCAGGACGACCGGGTGAGCCGGCGCTCGTGAGGAGTTCTTCGTCTGTGACGCCCAGCTCGCATAACGACCGTGCGGTGTCGAGGTCCTTGACCATGACGGCGAAGGGTTTGTCCTCCCGGTGTTTGCGGGCGCGCAGAGAGGCAGCTGCTTTTTCCGATGAAGCGATTACCGCCAGGTGATAACCGCCCAGGCCCTTTATCGCCACCACCTCTTGTGACCGCAGACGGTCAACCGCGCCGGCCAAAGCGGTATCACGCACGGCCAAAACGTCACCCTCAGGGCCGGTGAGGCTCAACGTGGGGCCACAGTTCGGGCAGCACGTCGGCTGGGCGTGATAGCGACGGTCGTCCGGGTCCTCGTACTCCCGTCGGCACTCGGCTGCACATTTCGAACGAAGCCATCGTCGTGTTCGGACGGTCGTATGGCACGTCCCGTACGATCGTGAAACGCGGCCCACAATTGGTGCAATTTATGAAGGGGTACTGATAACGGCGGTTAGCGGGGTCGAACAGCTCTTCCAAACAGTCCGCGCAGGTGGCGGTGTCCGCCGGGACGAGCGCCTGTCGCTCGCCGGTCGCATTGCTGGCCGCTATCTCGAACCCGACCGTCCCTCTCGCGCGCAGCGGTTTCGTTATTACGCGGTCGATCGCGCTGAGGGGAGGCGCCTTGTCCTCCAGGTCGGCCAGGAAGGCGGACAGCTGGTCGCCGTCCCCCTCGACTTCCATGAAGACTCCGCTGGCGTCGTTGCCGACGAAGCCGGTCACGCCGAGCCGATGGGCCAGGTTGCGCACGAAGGGCCGGAAGCCGACCCCCTGGACCACGCCCTCTACGCGCACCGAGAGACGGCTCTTCCGGGTCATGGCGGCCTACGCCGGCTTGCCTAACAGATGCGCGGCAGGGGGTCGCCAACCAGCATGTCGACCACCCTGGTGCCCCCGAAGCCTGTATCTTCGAGGACGAGGCCTTCCGGCTGCTCTCTGACCTCGCCTATGACAACGCTGTCGCGTCCCATGGGGTGGGCACGCATGGTGGCGAGCGCGCCGTTGGCATATTCGCCATCGACGACGGCGACCATACGTCCTTCACAGGCCACGTAAAGCGGGTCGATACCGAGCATTTCGCACACCCCGAAAACCTCCGGCCGCACCGGGAGCGCTTCTTCGGCCAGCACGACCCCGACTCCGCTGGCCAGCGCCACCTCGTTGAGCACGGTGGCTATGCCACCACGGGTGGCGTCCCGCAGTACGTGCACGTTAGGCCCCACGCCATCGAGCAGTGCGGCGACCAACCCATTTAAAGGCGCTGTGTCAGAAACGATATCCGCAGTTATCCCGAGCTCGCCCCGGGCCAAGAGCACGGCGGTGCCGTGATCACCGATATAACCCGATACGATGACCTTGTCGCCGGGCCGGGCCGCCGCCGCTGTCAGCCCCGTCGCCCGGTGGTCGACCAGGCCGATACCAGAGGTGTTCACGTAGCACCCGTCGCCCTTGCCGTGTTCCACGACCTTGGTGTCACCAGTCACCACGGGCACCGCGGCGTGGCGAGCAGCGTGTGCCATCGCTTCTACTACGCGGCCGAGGTCGGTAAGCGGGAAGCCCTCCTCGATGACAAACCCGGCTGACAGGGCCAGTGGCTGAGCCCCGCATGCGGCCAGGTCATTTACGGTGCCGTTCACAGCCAGGTCACCAAGGCAGCCTCCCGGGAAGAAGATCGGTGAGACCACGAACGAGTCAGTGGTGAAAGCCAGTTCTTTCCCGGCCACTTGGACGACGGCTCCATCATTCAGGGAAGCAAGGGCGGGGTTGTGGAAGGCTTCGAGGAAGACCGTTTCGATGAGGGCGTGAGTCGCCTTGCCGCCCGAGCCATGCGACATGGTAATGGCCCCCGACGGTGCCCGGGCCTTTCTGGCCAAGTGTGCGTGGCTCGTCACGACCGCGCTGCCGTCCGGGCACCGGGCCGGGCCTGGGCGCGGGGGGCTTCGAGGCGACCAAAGTTGTAGTAAGCGGCGCAGGCTCCCTCACTGGAGACCATGCACGTACCGATGGGCTTTTCGGGGGTGCACGCCTTGGCGAAGACGCGGCATTCCCACGGGCGGATCTGGCCCCGGAGCACCTGGCCGCATTGGCACGCCCTCGGATCTCTGACCCGCACCCCGGGGATCTCGAACAGCTCCTCGGCGTCGTGCTCAGCCAGGTGCGGCCTCAGCTTTAACGCAGAAAAGGGGATCGACCCGAGCCCTCGCCACTCGAAATGAGGCCTTAGTTCCATGGTTTGGTCCATCACGGCCATGGCCGTCGTGTTCCCTTCCCAGCCGACCACCCGCCCGTACTGGTTTTCGACCTCGGCCCGGCGTTCAACCAATTGCCGCATGACCATATAGACAGACTGCAGGACGTCGAGGGGCTCGAAACCTGAGACGACCAAAGGCTTCCCATAATCTGTGGCGATAGGTAAGTAGGGCCGGCAGCCGATCACGGTCGACACGTGACCGGGGCCAATAAACCCATCAATATCAACGTCGTTGGCGTCGAGGATGGCCTTGAGCGGGGGGATGATGGTGACGTGGTTGCAGAAGACGGAAAAGTTCCCAATGCGGTCGGCCTCAGCCCGGAGCAGCGTGAGAGCCGTCGAGGGAGCCGTTGTCTCAAAACCGATAGCGACGAAGACAACGCGCCGGTCGGGCTCGTCGATAGCTAACTTCAGGGCGTCCATGGGGGAGTACACGACCCTGACATCTGCGCCGGCGGCCTTGGCGTCGAGGAAAGAGCCCTTACCTCCGGGGACGCGCATCATGTCGCCGAAACAGGCCAACGTGACGCCAGGCTGGTGGGCGATCGATATGGCATCGTCGACCCGCCCCATGGGGATCACGCATACGGGGCAACCCGGGCCATGGACGAGCTCAACGGCCTCCGGGAGGTAGTGCTCGAGGCCGTGCTTGTAGATCGTGTGCGTGTGGCCTCCGCACACCTCCATGAGCTTGTAGTGCCGGCCTGGTTCGCACAGTTCGGCGATGGCGCCCGCCAGAGCGGTCGCTTTGCCTCGGTCTCGGTACTCGGTGACAAAGCGCACTGGCTACTCTCCCTCGGCGGTTGAACGGGCGCCCAAGTGTGACGCCGACGCCGGTGGTGATGTGATCGGTTTCTCCGCCGTCTCGGCTGCCTGTGAGGCAGACAACGCCATGGCCGCGAGTTCGTCGGTATAGGCGTTGGCCATGCCCTCGAGCATGCGCAACGTCGCCTGCGCCTCGTCCTCGTCGATGCGAGCCAGGGCGAAGCCGACGTGGATAAGGACCCAGTCGCCTGGCCTGGTTGCCTCATCGGTGAGCAACGCTATATTCACCCGCCGTCTGGCCCCGCCGACGTCCACCCAGGCGTACTGGCCGTCAACGCTGTCGAGCTCGGTTATGAGCCCGGGGATCCCGAGGCACATGATCTTTCATCGTAACCCGGCCCGGGTGGCCGCACCCAGGGCCAAAAGGCCCTGCCTCGTGCTCATGCTTCCGGTGGTCGCAGGCAGCGGTGCTCCGATCGATGGGACCTTTGGCCCCAGCGCCGGTCATCCCGTCTGGCCTATGTTGGCTCATAAGAACCGGGTCAGGTGCCAGGAGGCTCTAATTGGCTACCAACGCAGTTGTGGGTCGGTCGGCGCCAAACGATGACAAGAGGTGGCGCCAGGTGGACGTCCGGATGCGCCGGCTCGGCTACCGCCCAGATGGTCTTATCGAGGTATTGCACACCACGCAAGAGGTCTTTGGTTACCTCGACGACGAGGCGCTGTCGTATGTAGGCGAGAGCCTGGGCGTGCCCCCGAGCAAGGTCTACGGCGTTGCCACTTTTTACTCGCATTTCACGCTCAAACCCCAGGGCCTGCATACCTGCGTGGTTTGCACGGGCACGGCGTGCTACATAAACGGTGCCAGCGCCCTGCTGGCCGCCATAGGCAAGGAGCTGGGGGCGCAGCCGGGGGGCACCACGCCGGACGGGCGGGTGTCGGTGCTAAAAGCGCGCTGCCTGGGGGCCTGCAGTATGGCCCCGGCGGTGGTGGTCGACGGAGAGGTGCACGGCCATGCGGTGCCCGCAGAGCTGGTCGACGTGCTGGAGAAGCTGTGAGCACGGACGAGCCCGGCACTTCGGCCCCGGCCCGCCGCCGGCGTCCGGCTGAGCCGCTCATCCCTGACGGCCCGACCAGGGCGTCGGCGAACGTATGCCAGGCTGCGGGCTGCCTGTCGATGGGGTCTGACCAGCTCTTCGAAGCCCTTCGTGAAGCAGTGCTGGCGAGAGGCCTGGACGATGTCGCCATCAGGCGGGTGGGTTGCCTCGGCTTGTGCGCCGCCGGGCCACTGGTGGAGGTCCCGGAGCTGGGCCGGCTCTTTGAGCGTGCCCACCCCGGTGAGCCGGAGCGTACAGAAGAACTGGTGAGCAGCCTGGCCGGTGAGACCCTCGGTGGGCGCTCGGTGGCAACTGACCCGTTTTTTTCCCACCAGGTCAAGGTGGTACTGGAGAGGTGCGGCACCGTCGACCCCGAGCGGCTGGAGGACTACCTCGCCACCGGAGGCTACGAGGCGCTGGCCAAAGCCCTCACCACTATGGCTCCCGAGGACGTGATCGCCGAGGTAGTTCGCAGCGGGTTGCGAGGCCGGGGCGGGGCGGGCTACCCGACCGGGCTCAAGTGGCGGACGGTGGCCAAGGCCAACGGCGCCGAGGGCAAGTACGTCGTCTGCAATGCGGACGAGGGTGACCCGGGCGCTTTTATGGACCGCAGTGTGCTGGAGAGCTGCCCGCAGCAGGTCCTGGAAGGGATGGCTATTGCCGGTTATGCGGTGGGCGCCAAGCGGGGTTACGTGTACGTGCGGGCCGAGTACCCGCTGGCCGTCAAGCGTCTGTCGAGCGCCATCCGCCAGGCAGAACGGGACGGGCACCTGGGGTCAGAAATAGCCGGGACCCGCTTCGATTTCCAGGTCGAAGTCCGGATCGGTGCCGGCGCGTTTGTGTGCGGGGAGGAGACGGCGCTTATCGCGTCGATACAGGGGGGCCGGGGCACGCCGAAGCCACGGCCCCCGTACCCGGCCGCCTCGGGCCTTTGGGGTTGCCCCACGCTGATAAACAACGTCGAGACCTTCGCCAACATCGCGGCGGTGATAATGCGGGGCGGCGACTGGCTGAGCGCTATAGGGACCGAACGCTCCAAGGGGACGAAAGTCTTTGCCCTCACAGGGTCGGTAATCAACACGGGGCTCATCGAAGTGCCGATGGGCTTGACTCTGCGCCAGATCGTTTTCGAGATCGGGGGTGGCCTGGCCGAAGGCCGCCGGTTCAAGGCCGTCCAGACGGGCGGGCCGTCTGGCGGTTGTATCCCCAAAAGCCTGTTGGACATGCCCGTCGACTACGAGACGCTGGCCCAGGCGGGGTCGATAATGGGGTCGGGCGGCATGATCGTTATGGACGACCGGACGTGCATGGTAGATGTGGCCAAGTTCTTCATGGACTTTTGCCGGGAGGAATCTTGCGGCAAGTGCCTCCCGTGCCGGGTGGGGACCGAGGAGATGTACCGGTTGCTCGACAGGATAACCACGGGCCAGGCCACTCGGGGCCACTTGGCCCAACTGGAAAATCTGGCGACAATGGTAAAAGCGACCAGCCTGTGCGGCCTCGGCCAAGGCGCTCCGAACCCAGTCTTCTCCACGCTGCGCTATTTCCGGGACGAGTACCTGGCCCATATAGACGACCGGGTGTGCCCGGCGGGCGTGTGCCCGGTCGGGGCCGGGCACTCGTCCGGCGCCGTCGAGACCGAGTTGGCTGGCAGCGGCACAATGAGCGGCGGAAGAGGGCAATGAGCGAAGTACGGACCCTTGTCATAGACGGTAAAGACGTGGCTGCCACCTCCGACCAGTCCGTGCTGTCGGCGGCCGAAGAAAACGGGATCCGCATCCCTACCCTGTGCCACCTCGAAGGGCTCAGCGATGTCGGTGCCTGCCGGTTGTGCGTGGTGGAAGTGGAGGGTAGCCCCAAGCTCCTCGCCGCTTGCTCCACCGGGGTCGAGGAGGGCATGAAGGTCACGACGTCGTCGGAGCGCCTTGTCGCTTACCGCCGCAACATAGTGGAGCTCTTTTTTGTCGAGCGGAACCACATTTGTGCCGTGTGCGTGGCCAACAACCATTGCGAGTTGCAGGACCAGGCCAGGGAGCTGCAGCTGACCCACTTCGAATTGCCGCCGCTCCACCCCGAACTGACCGTCGACGCCACCCACGAGCGGTTTGTGCTGGACCAAAACCGGTGCATCCTGTGCACTCGCTGCGTACGGGTATGCGACGAAATAGAGGGCGCGCATACCTGGGACATCCAGGGCCGCGGGGCGAATGCTCGTCTGGTGTGCGACCTCGGCACGCCATGGGGCAGTTCGACCACGTGCACGAGCTGTGGCAAATGCGTCCAGGTGTGCCCCACCGGCGCCCTGTTCGAAAAGGGCCGCTCGGTGTCTGAACCCAAGTCCCGGAGGCCCTATTTACCGTACCTGCTCAAGGCCAAAAGGCAGGAGCCATGAGCACCGGCAAACCCAAACTGGCTACAATTTGGCTGGACGGCTGCTCGGGCTGCCATATGTCGTTCCTGGACATGGACGAGCGATTGCTCGAGCTGGCTGAGCGGGTTGACCTCGTTTACGGGTGCCTCGTCGACGCCAAGGAGTTCCCTGAAGGGGTGGACATAACCCTGGTCGAGGGGGCCGTCAGTTCCGAGGACGACCTGCGCAAGATCCGCCAGGTCCGCCAACGAACTCGTATTCTCGTTTCCCTGGGCGACTGCGCGGTGACGAGCAATGTCCCTGGGATGCGGAACCCTTTTGGGCCCCGGCCGGCGCTGGACCGGGCCTACCTGGAGAACGCCACGTTGCACCAGCAGGTGCCGTCAGAGGTGGTGCCCGCCCTCCTGGCTGAATCCCTGCCGGTGCATGCCTGGGTACCCGTGGACGTGTTCATCACCGGTTGCCCCCCGTCGGCTGACCGCATCCTCGAGGTGATCCTGGGCCTACTCGACGGCAAAGTAGCCGAGGCCGCCAAAATGTCACGGTTCGGATGAGGTAGAGGGGGCAATTGTGAGCGAGATAGTTATCGAACCGGTCACACGGATCGAGGGCCACGCCAAGATCACTGTGTTCCTGGACGAAGCGGGCGAGGTGAAGGACGCTCATTTCCATGTGACCCAGTTCCGTGGGTTCGAGCGGATCGCCCAGGGCCGCCCGGTGTACGAGATGCCGGCTTTGATGGCACGTATTTGCGGCATTTGCCCGGTGAGCCACCTGGTCGCTTCGGCCAAGGCGTGCGACGAGATCCTCGGCGTATCGGTCCCCCCGGTGGCGGTCAGGTTGCGCCGGGTCATGAACCTGGCTCAGATAGTGCAATCGCACGCCCTCAGCTTTTTCCACCTCTCATCGCCCGATTTGCTATTGGGTTTCGACCACGAACCGACGAGCCGCAACATACTGGGTGTAGCGGAGCGGGCACCAGAACTGGCTAGAGATGGCATCGCCGTCCGTAAGTTCGGGCAGGAGATCATCGAGCGTCTCGGAGGCAAGCGCATCCACCCGGCGTGGGTGGTGCCAGGGGGTGTCAGCGCCCCACTGGAGCCGGGGCAGCGAGAGGCCATACTGGCCACCCTGCCTGACGCTCGCCTCCGGGCCGTGCGGACGCTCGAGTGGTTCAAGGCCAACCTGGCCTCCTGGGTGGAAGAAGCCTCGGTTTTCGGTAGTTTCCCCAGCCTGTACATGGGCCTGGTGCACGAGGACGGCAAGGCCGCCTATTCGGACGGCGAGCTGCGGGTCATCGACGCCGACGGCCTGGTACTGATGGACCGGGCCGACCCCAGGCCCTATTGGGACTACATCGGCGAGGCGGTAGAACCGTGGTCATATTTGAAGTCCACGTACTACAAGCCGCTCGGCTACCCGGACGGGTTGTACAGGGTGGGGCCGTTGGCGCGGCTCAACGTGGTCGACCAACTGGGGACGCCCGCCGCCGATGCTGAACTGGCCGAGTACCGGGCTCGCCTGGGGCGGTACCCGAGCAGTTCTTTCCAGTACCACTGGGCCAGGCTGATCGAGATCCTGCACTGCATTGACATGCTGGAGGATCTCCTGTCCGACCCGGGTATCCTCGGCCCCGACGTGCGGGCCCGCGCCTCCATAAACCGCCAGGAGGGCGTCGGGGTGTCGGAGGCGCCCCGGGGCACCCTGTTCCACCACTACCGCGTGGACGGAGACGGGATCGTGCAGTGGGTCAACCTGGTTATAGCTACGGGCCATAACAACCTGGCCATGAACAGGGCCGTCCTTCAGGTGGCGCGTCATTACATAAAGGGTGACCAGGTGGGCGACGGGGCGCTCAACCGGGTCGAGGCGGTTATCCGGGCCTACGACCCGTGCCTGTCGTGTTCGACGCACGCGGTCGGTCAAATGCCGCTCGAAATAGACCTCGTCGGGCCAAATGGCGATGTGGTGCGCAAATTGTCTCGATCGAGCAGTTGATAGGCCCGGGATGCAGCCAGGTCACGCGCTGGTGGTTGGCTTCGGTAACGAACTGCGGGGGGACGACGGCGTGGGGCAGGTGGTGGCTGAGGCGGTATGGTCACAGCGTCACGGCATACCCGCCCTGGCCGGGGCCGCCTTCATCTGGTGCGCGCAGCTGTTGCCCGAAATCGCGCTCGACCTGTCGGGCGCCGGCTTCGCCGTATTTGTCGACGCCGCCTATGACGGCGGCCCGCCGGGGTCGGTGCACCTGAGCCAGCTTGCTAACGAGATCGCTGCCAATAACCGGGTGGGTCAGGTTGCCGGGGCCTTGGGGTGCTGGGTCGACCTGAGCCCAACCGCCCTTCTCTCGTTGTCGGCCGAGCTCTTCGGCGCCGCCCCGCCGGCCGTGTTGGTTACCGTGACCGTGGATGCGCCGACGACCGGGGTGGGCTTGTCCCCCGTCGTCTCGGCCGCCGTCCCGGTCGCAGTTGGTGCGGTGGAGAGAGCTATCGCTGCTTGGCAGGACGGCAGTGAGCCCGTAACGCGAGAGAGCGGGCGAGTTCTTCGTGCATGAGCTGTCACTGGTAGAGGAACTGGTGGCGACCTGTTGTGGTCGCGCCGGGGGAAGAACCGTCCGCACCGTGCGGGTGCGTTGCCCGGCCAGTGTGGACGCCGAGGAACTGTGCGATGGTTTTGCCTTCGCCGCCCACCGGCTGGCGATTGCGGCCACTGACCGATGCTTGGTCGTTGCCGAGCTGAAGGTGGAGACTGTCGCCGTGCACCTGGCTTGCGCGTGCGGTTACCAAGGCCAGTTGGCAGACGACCACCTCGCCGGCCACATGAGCATCTGCCCTGGGTGCGGGCATGTCGGCGAAGTTACTGATGGCCTCGAGTTGTTGGGCATGAGCTTCGCCGACGACATGGAGCCTTTCGGCCCCTCCTGAGGGACCAAGTGCCCTAGGCCCTACCAGGCCACCAACGCTAGAAGTGGTAGTTAGTGCTACCTCCAGGAACGTTCGCCCGGTCGCCTCTTCGGCAAACCCCAATTCGGGTAATAGGCACCGCCGACGGCAACCGGGCGAACGTTTCCTGTCGTGGCACCAAGGATTATCTCCCCGGCTGCACACGATTAGTGGAGGTTGGCCCGGCCGGCCGGCCAATGAATGTCAGGTCGCGAGCAATTTCACAGACAAGGAAAGAGGAACTGAAATGAGAGTCTGGATCGAGCAGGACTACTGTACTGGCGACGCCTTGTGCGCCGATCTCTGCCCGGACGTGTTCGAGATGGGTGACGACGGGCTGGCTCACGTAAAGGGGCAAAGCGCTGGGGTCGAAGGCGGCTTGCTGGCCGTCTTGGTGCCAGAAGGTTTGGAGGACAACGTCGGCGACGCCGAGGCACAATGCGCCGGCGAGTGCATCCACGTAGGTACATGACCGAGTGCCCGAGCCGTCGGGACGAATTGGGCCCTTGTCCCCTAGGGCCGTCCTGTTGCCGCGCCGGATAATTGGACTAACACTATAAATAACGCTCCGGCCGGAGGTGGTCGAAGACTTCAAGATAGAGGAGAAAGCCCATGGTTAAGTACGTTTATGACTTTTGCGAGGGCAGGAAAGAAATGGTAGACCTGCTGGGAGGCAAGGGGGCGAACCTGGCCGAAATGACTAACCTGGGCCTTCCCGTCCCACCCGGTTTCACCATTACCACCGAAGCCTGCCGGACGTTCCTGAACACCGGGTCAGCCCCTCCAGGTCTGCACCACGAGGTCGACGAGCACTTGGCCCGGCTCGAACTCGACATGGGCAAGAAGTTGGGCGACCCCGTAGACCCGTTGCTGGTATCGGTGCGGAGCGGGGCCAAGTTCTCCATGCCGGGCATGATGGACACCGTGCTCGACATAGGCCTTAACGACAGCTCCGTCGAGGGGCTGGCCAAGCAGTCAGGCGACGAGCGCTTTGCCTGGGACTCTTACCGACGTTTGGTCCAGATGTTCGCCAAGACCGTGCTCGGCGTGGACGGTGGCCTCTTCGAGCAAGCCCTTTCCGAGCTGAAGGAAGAAAAGGGGGCAGGGACAGACCTTGACCTGGAAGTCGATGACCTCCAGGAGCTGGTCTCAATTTACAAAGGCATCGTCAGACAAGAAACGGGGCATTGCTTCCCCGTTTCGCCTCGTGACCAGCTGGACGCGGCCATCCTGGCCGTTTTCAAGTCCTGGAACGGAGAGCGAGCGCGCATTTACCGGCGCCAGGAGCGCATACCCGACGACCTGGGGACGGCAGTAACCCTGGTGGCCATGGTCTTCGGCAACCTCAACCTCAACTCCGGCACCGGGGTGGCCTTCACCCGTGACCCGGCTTCGGGTAACCCGGGCGTCTACGGGGATTACCTGCAAGACGCGCAGGGCGAAGATGTCGTGGCGGGCATCCGCAATACGATGCCGCTCCAGGACCTGGAGGAGCTGAACGAACCCGCTTACCACAGGTTGCTGGACATAATGGCCACCCTGGAACGCCATTACCGGGACCTATGCGATATCGAGTTCACCGTAGAAAACGGCAAGCTGTGGATGTTGCAGACCCGGGTGGGCAAGCGCACCGCCGCCGCTGCTTTCCGGATCGCCACCCAGCTGGTGGACGAGGGCGTAATATCGATCGACGAGGCCTTAGGCCGGGTGAGCGGGGCCGGACTGGCCGAGCTGATGTTCCCCCGCTTCGACGAATCGGCCGTCGCTGTTCGCCTCACCACAGGGATGGGGGCCAGCCCGGGAGCGGCCGTAGGAAAGGTCGTCTTCGACTCGCAAACAGCCGTGGCCCGGGCGGCAAAAGGTGATGCCGTTATTTTGGTCCGCACAGAGACCAACCCCGACGATCTACCCGGGATGGTGGCGGCCAAGGGGATCCTCACCCGGCGCGGAGGCAAGACGAGCCACGCCGCCGTAGTCGCCCGGGGGATGGGGAAGACCTGCGTCGTCGCCGCTCAGGAGCTACGCATCGACACCAAGGCCAGGCAATTTACGACCCCTGAGGGGCCCATTATTTCGGAAGGCGATGTCATCTCCATAGATGGCAAAAGTGGCGCCGTTTATGGCGGTGAGGTGCCCGTGGTCCCTTCCCCTCTGGTCGAGTTTTTCGAGGGCACCTTTGACGCCGCCAAGGCTGACCCCGAAACTGGTGACCTGGTCTCTTCGGTGGCGCGGCTCCTTCAGCACGCCGACGCCCGACGTCACCTGGCAGTGCGGGCCAACGCCGACATGCCCGAGGACGCGCGACGCGCACGCGCCTTTGGGGCGGCCGGGATCGGGCTGTGCCGTACCGAGCACATGTTCCTCGGTAAGCGGCGGCTCCTGGTCGAGCGGCTCATCCTGGCAGGCGAAGACGAGGTCGAACGCAAGGCCGCCCTTGACGCTTTGCTACCACTGCAGCGGGCCGATTTTGTCGAAATCCTCAAGGAAATGGACGGGTTCCCGGTAACCATCCGTCTCATCGACCCGCCCTTGCACGAGTTCCTCCCTGACATTACCGACCTGTCGGTGCGGGCGGCCGTCGCTCGGGCCAATGGTGAGCCGGACGTGGAAGCCGAGCGGCTTTTGCCGGCCGTGCGACGGCTGCACGAGGCCAACCCGATGCTCGGCCTTCGCGGGGTGAGGCTCTGTCTAGCCGTGCCCGGCCTCGTCGAGCTGCAGGTGCGGGCCATCGCCGAAGCCGTGGCCCAACGGCGCCAGGGGGCGGCAACCCGATAGCCGAGGTCATGGTGCCTGTCGTGAGCTCGGTCCAGGAGCTCGAGCACGTGAGAGAGGAAGCCGAGGCGGTGATCGACGCGGTGGCAGCTGAAACCGGGGTACATCTGGAGAAGGTCATCGGGACGATGATCGAGTTGCCGAGAGCTTGCCTCACGGCCCGCCAAATTGCCGAAGCAGCTGACTTTTTCTCCTTCGGCACCAATGACCTGACCCAGACCACGTGGGGGTTCTCTCGCGACGACTGCGAGGCTTCCTTCTTCCCTCGGTACATAGACCTTGGGATATTCGGGACCTCGCCGTTCGAGACGCTCGACCAAGAAGGAGTGGGCGCCCTGGTGCGGATGGCATCGACGACCGCCCGAATAGTCAACCCTGACCTCGAGCTCGGGGTATGTGGCGAGCACGGGGGTGACCCGCGGAGCATCCATTTCTTCCATGACGTCGGCCTGGACTATGTGTCGTGCTCACCGTTCAGGGTCCCGGTGGCACGACTGGAGGCCGGGAGAGCGGCCCTGCCAAAGGAGGTTGCCCGCTCCGTGAGCGCCTCGTGCTGATCGGCCACCGAAGATTGATGGTGGGGCGAAATTTCGCCCCACCATCATTTCGCTCGCCAGTGTCCACGACACCCGAACCTCGCTGTTCTATCGCCCAGTAGGCTACGAGGGTTTACTTTGCCAGTAACTGGCTCTCCCTCGGCTAGTGGCTCAGTTCGCGTGGCGCGTCGTTTAGGCGGTGGGGCGCACGCCTCGGTGTCAGCTTTCTGGTTTTTGTCCGCTCCTCGAGCGGGTCGCGTAGACGGCCGCCTCTGTGCGCCGTGAAAAACCCATCTTCTGGAGCAGGTTGGACACGTAGTTTTTTACTGTCTTCTCGGCTAGGAACATCTCGGCGCCGATCTGGCGGTTGGTCTTGCCTTCGGCAATCAGGTCCAGGATGCGGCGTTCTTGGGGCGACAGCTTGGCAATGCGCTCGTCTTCCTGCTTCCCGCGGAGACGCTCCAAGACACCCGCCGTAAGGGCGGGGTCGATGAGAGATTGGCCCTCCGCTACCTGCCGGACGGCAGTCACCAGGTCTTGCCCCCGGATCTGCTTGAGCACGTAACCGCTGGCCCCGGCGAGGACTGCAGAGAAGAGGGCGTCGTCGTCAGCGAACGAGGTAAGCATCAAACATCTGAGTTCTGGCATGGCCGCCCGCAGGTCACGGCAGACCTCTATGCCGCTGGCACCAGGCAAGCGTACGTCCAGCACCGCTACGTCCGGCCGGGTCGGAGGCACCCTGGCCATCGCCTCCTCGGCGTTGGAAGCCTCCCCGACAACCTCGAGGTCCTCTTGGGCCTCGAACAGCTCACGCAGGCCGCGCCGGACGATCTCGTGGTCGTCGAGCAGGAAGGTTCTTATTGGCACCGGCTCCTCCGAGGTTACTGAACTCCAGGTTAGCTGAGGCCCACCGCTCCAGCACTGGCCCGGAACCGCGTCTGGCCTCGGGGGGATCTGGTCGCTCTGCGGAAGAGGTCAGCAGGTCGTTACCGGGTCGGCTGTGTCCTCTGTGGCGCCTACATGGGATCAATGGTGCCCGCAAGCATGACCTTGTGCCCTGGCCCGTGGCCGTGCTGTCTGGACATAGTGGCTACATGAGGCACTTCTGGAAGAAAAATCGAGCTGGGCCGTTCGGTCTTCAGGCGCATCACCACCATTACGGAGCGCGTCTGGCGGTCACCGGCCGATGGATTGTAGGACAGCAGGGCCCCGCCGAAACCAAGGATACCCTGTTCCGGGCGCGCGATTGGGCTGGAGTCATGCGGCTCCTGGACGCTGAAGCCCGGAGTAACGCCACGCCATATTCAAAAGAACCTCGTGACCAACTCGCTTCGTCCATGGTTCGGTTGCGGGCATCCTTGAACAGCCCGATCTTGTGGACTGGGCCTATTGCCGACCAACTTATAGGCGTATGGGCGCTGGCAGAGCAAGTCGAGCCGGACGCGGCCAGGCCAGCGGAGGCCTTGCTTTATGCCATGGAGGGTTGCGAGATCGTGAGCGCTGGGCAAGTTTGCGCTGCCTGCGATCAGGTCGAAGCGGCCCTGAAACGACCGGCCAAAATCCGTTGAGGCGTTGACCGTCGCGCTCCTGAGATGCGACCAGAAGATATCGTGGACAGTCGCCCCCGGGCCGGAGTTGTCAGAGCTGAAGTGAGATGCGAAGGGCCCACTTCCGCTCGGGACGCGGCACCCAGGTAGCTGGCGTCACAGCCGTCTCATGTCTAGAAATTTGCCCCGGTCGTTGCGGCGCACGACGTCCGCCCCCGCCTTATTCGGGCCAGCGCAGTTCGCACACTGACGCGCCATTGCATCAGTGTCATGGGCCTCCTCTTGCCGACAGCTGAAAGCCACCGTCGAGCTTGGCTTTGACCACGGCGAGCAGCCAAAGTCACAACCAGCTTGAGGTATCCGCCGCCTCGTTCCCTATCCCCAAGGTTGTTCGCTCACTGTCCTTACGAGTGACTTTAGGGTGCCAACGGTGGGACGTTCGGCCCTACGAAGCGGGCAGCCACCTGGCGCATGATGACTACCAGACCAAGCAGTCACAACGAAAGGAAGCCAAATGCGCAGGAAATCATTCGACGTAATAGTGGGTGTGGGCGGCTTGCTGCTGACCGTGGCGTTGGTGGCCGCCGGCGCCTTGCTGTTTTGGGGTTATAGCTTCGCCAATTCGAGCGTCACCAACCAGCTCTCGGCCCAGAGGATCACCTTCCCCGCCGCCACTGCTTTCGCCCAGGCCAAGCCGGGCACCGAGGTCACCCCGGGGATGATCCCCTACCTGCAGAAGTACGCCGGCGAGCAGATGACCACGGGCGCCCAGGCGGAGGCCTACGCCAACCACTTCATCGCTGTCCACCTCCAAGAGATCGGTAAGGGCAAGACCTACTCGGAGCTGAGCGGGGCGGCCCTGGCCCTGCCCAAGGGCAGCGCCGCTTACACCTCAGCCGAAGCCACCGTCCAGACCGTGTTCATGGGCACCACGCTGCGCAGCATGCTGCTCAACGCCTACGGCTGGTGGCAGATGGGCCAGATCGCCCTTATAGCCTCGATCGTGAGCTTTGTCCTGGCCGGTGTGACCCTGGTCCTGTCGGGCCTCGGGCTCTGGCACTCCCGCCGGGTCCCGGCCGAAGAGGAGATCCCGAACTTCGGGGCCGGCACCACCACCGCCCAGAAGCTGGCCGCCAGCCCCTCGTAGAGCGGCCGACAGGCCAGTACAGCCCCTGCGCACCGGAGCCCCGGTCTGGGAAACCCCCAGCCGGGGCACTGGCGCGTCTGTGGTGAGAAGTCGGCCATTTGCAGCGAACATCAAATATTCGCCGGTCCAAGCCGATAAGTACTGGAGTAAGGGGTAGGCCGGCCGGTGGTGTCATTCACGGCCTCAGCAGCGCTCCGCCATTTGTAAACCAGTCGCTTCGATGCCGGGTGGCCAACGGAAGAAGACAGCGGTGGGGCTGAGCTCACAAATTTAGGGCCGAAAGACCTGTGTACTTGTGACGTCGTCCTCCTAGAGCGTCACGGTGAGCCTTCATATCGTGAGAGTAGACGACACAGACCACCTAGGAGTGAGCGCTATGACTGTCAGAGTTGGGATAAATGGGTTTGGCCGTATCGGGCGTAACTATTTGCGCGCCGTCCTGGAACAGGATGCCGCCATCGAGGTGGTGGCGGTTAACGATTTAGCGCCGCCGGCCACCAGCGCGCATCTATTGAAATACGACTCAACGTTTGGCCGGCTCCCGTACGAGCTTAAGGTCTCGGAGGACACGCTAGCCGTCGGGCCGCACAGCTTCAGGATCCTTTCGGAAAAAGACCCCCGGGCCATCCCGTGGGGAGAGCTGGGTGCTGAGTTAGTAATCGAGTCGACAGGCAAGTTCAACGATGGCCAAAAGGCGGCGGCCCACATCGAAGCGGGGGCCCACCGGGTCATAATTTCAGCTCCGGCTACCAACGTCGACGCCACGTTCGTCGTGGGCGTCAACGACGATACGTTCCAGCCTGCGGTTCACCACATAATCTCTAACGCCAGCTGCACTACGAACTGCTTTGTGCCGATGATCAAAGTCCTTGATGATGCCTTCGGCGTGGAGAAAGGGTTGATGACCACGGTCCACGCTTACACGAACGACCAAAACCTGCTGGATTTCGTGCACAAGGACCTCCGCCGGGCCGAGCGGCGGCCAACAACATAGTGCCATCGAGCACGGGCGCCGCCCGGGCCACCGCTTTGGTGCTGCCCCAGATGAAGGGCCGCCTAGACGGCTCTGCCCTCCGGGTGCCCGTACAGGACGGTTCGATAACCGATTTCACCGGGGTACTGGGCCGCGAGGTCACCGTGGAGGAGGTCAATCATGCCTTCCAGGCGGCAGCGACGAGCGGGAAGCTGGCCAAGGTCCTGGTCTATACCGACGAACCGATCGTGAGCTCCGACATCGTGGGCTCCCCGGCCAGCTGCACTTTCGATTCCAGGCTGACCATGGCCAGCGGTTCCCTGGTCAAGGTCTTCGGCTGGTACGACAACGAATGGGGCTACAGCAACCGGCTCGTAGACCTAACCATGATCGTTGGGCGGGCCTGACAGGACTGGGGTGAAGACCGTGCAACTACCTAAGTTAGAAGACCTGAGGCCGATCGAGGGCAAGCGGGCCCTGGTCCGCTGTGACTTCAACGTCCCCATGTCCGGCGACGTCATTGCCGACGACCTCCGTATCCGTCTGCCCATCGAGACCCTGGCATGGTTGCTCGACGAGGGAGCCGAGAGGCTTACGGTTTGTAGCCACCTCGGCCGGCCCAAAGGCCGCCCGGAGCCCAGGTACTCTATGGCACCCGTGCGACGCCGGCTGTACGAACTACTGGAGGCCCAGGGAGCTGATGCAAAGCGCGTTGAGCTCCTGGACAACCTTCGTTTCGACGCCCGGGAGGAACAGAACGACCCGTCGTTCGTGGCCTCGCTGGTAGAAGGCCAGGATCTTTATGTTGATGACGCCTTTGGTGCTGCTCATCGCGCACACGCGTCGATCGTCGGCCCACCCGGTCTCTTGCCCTCGGCGGCTGGCCGCGTCCTGGCTCGCGAGGTAGAGGCCCTGGACCGGTTGTTAGAGCGTCCCGAACGGCCATTTGTGGCTGCGCTCGGAGGGGCCAAAGTATCAGACAAGCTGGGTGTAATCGAGGCGTTGCTGGACCGCGTAGACACTCTGCTGGTCGGTGGCGGCATGTGCTTCACGTTCCTGGCCGCCCAGGGCCATAGCACGGGTGCCTCCATGCTGCAGGTCGATTACGTCGAGACTTGCAGGTCCCTGTTGACTACGGCCGAGGCGAGGGGCAAGCGCATCTTGGTCCCCATCGACATCCTCGCTCTCTCGCCTGGGGGTACGTTTGGGCCGGGCGAGGAACAGAGCGGTGATGTCAGTTACGAAGGTGCCGATGTACCCCCCGGATGGATGGGCCTCGACATCGGCCACAAGACGGCCAGGCTATTTGCGGACGAGATCGGCACCGCGGGCAGCGTGTTCTGGAACGGGCCGATGGGCGTTTTCGAGGACCCGCGATTTGGCGCCGGTACAGGAGCTCTGGCGACGGCCGTGGCGTCGACGGACGCGTTCACGGTAGTGGGGGGCGGCGACACTGGTAGTGCCTTGAAAAAATTCGGTCTGGCCTCCCGGGTCGACCACCTCTCGACCGGCGGGGGGGCGTCCCTTGAGTATATCGAGAAGGGCGACCTCCCGGGCCTGAGGGCTCTACGCGATTCGGCTGCCCGGCAGAGGGTGCTGCTGGGGTAGTGGGCCTGGGGCTGCGGCAGGAAGGGGGCCGCGGCCCCTTGCGGCTGTTCAGGCGAAGCCGGCGATTTATCAAACACCCTCCTCCAAGCGAGCGACTCGGGCCAGCAACATGACCGGTACTAACCGAGTGGGCTCTGACCTCTCGAGTGGACCGGGGCCTCCCCGGGACCGAGGCGTGTGCGCAGCCAGTTGGGTCTGGGACGTGCTGCTTGGGTAAACACTTAGGGCAATCCTGCCAGAGACTTACTTGCCATCTCACGGCGTTGAGCTCAGTCCAGGGCGCAGATGTCACGCCGCCAGCCTCACGACTCCGGCAGCGATTAATTAGTTCTTTTCGGTGCTGTGTCGACCACGCCCATTGCTGCCTCCTAACCTCGCACTGTTGCCCGTGTACCAACTCAAGACAATTACGCTTCTCTGACCAAGTATTGCCTCGGCCCGAGACGTGACTCCAGAGTAAAAAGGGATCGAGCCTCTCGCGACAACGCCCGCTGTCCCTAAGCGGATGGCGGGCGTTGTCAGTGCCAAGCAGTTTGGCGCCTCAAGAGGCTGGTGGAGCCCCCGGGAACGGCTCGAGATGCCTTGATCTTTGCGACTGGACTGGGCGTGCCCAGCTCACTGTCGCCATTTTTCCACGGGGTTCGGGCCCGGTAATGTCAAATCGCCAGTTTACTCAACCCCAAGAGGCGCTCTGTACAAATCCAGCTGACCAGTTGCACCACCTCCTTTGCGACTTCGAAAACCTTCACTTACATGTCTATCGCCGCCGAGTATGCAAGCGATAGGGCCGAAAGTCAGGTTCATGGCTTGCCCGCCCGCTCCGTCACCACGGTGCGGGACTGGTTGAGTGACGTCCTCGCTGGCACCGAGGCCACGCAGAGGCCAGGGCCAGGATAGGCACTTGCGAGCACCCATTAGGCGGCGACAGTGGTTACCCGGAGGACCTCGGCCACATCCCCACCCATGCGTTTGCCCGCCCCATTTTTCTGGCCAAAAGGCGGCTTTTCTTGGTGACGGGCACTGAACAGTCGATAGATGCTGCCCGTCCGACCGACACGTGAGATCCAGATGATGGTCGTGACCCCATGACCCGGGGGTCGCGATCAGCCATTGACGTCCCGTCGAGGTAGTGGGAAACGAGACGGTCGTCGTCTGGCTGGCGCCAAGGAGGAAGCTCGGCCCTACCCAAGCCCTGACTTTAGGGTGCCAACGGTGGGACGTTCGGCCCTACGAAGCGGGCAGCCACCTGGCGCATGATGACTACCAGACCAAGCAGTCACAACGAAAGGAAGCCAAATGCGCAGGAAATCATTCGACGTAATAGTGGGTGTGGGCGGCTTGCTGCTGACCGTGGCGTTGGTGGCCGCCGGCGCCTTGCTGTTTTGGGGTTATAGCTTCGCCAATTCGAGCGTCACCAACCAGCTCTCGGCCCAGAGGATCACCTTCCCCGCCGCCACTGCTTTCGCCCAGGCCAAGCCGGGCACCGAGGTCACCCCGGGGATGATCCCCTACCTGCAGAAGTACGCCGGCGAGCAGATGACCACGGGCGCCCAGGCGGAGGCCTACGCCAACCACTTCATCGCTGTCCACCTCCAAGAGATCGGTAAGGGCAAGACCTACTCGGAGCTGAGCGGGGCGGCCCTGGCCCTGCCCAAGGGCAGCGCCGCTTACACCTCAGCCGAAGCCACCGTCCAGACCGTGTTCATGGGCACCACGCTGCGCAGCATGCTGCTCAACGCCTACGGCTGGTGGCAGATGGGCCAGATCGCCCTTATAGCCTCGATCGTGAGCTTTGTCCTGGCCGGTGTGACCCTGGTCCTGTCGGGCCTCGGGCTCTGGCACTCCCGCCGGGTCCCGGCCGAAGAGGAGATCCCGAACTTCGGGGCCGGCACCACCACCGCCCAGAAGCTGGCCGCCAGCCCCTCGTAGAGCGGCCGACAGGCCAGTACAGCCCCTGCGCACCGGAGCCCCGGTCTGGGAAACCCCCAGCCGGGGCACCGGCGCGTCTGGGCCAGGTTCCCCCGGGGGCACGACGCTGCGCTCGAGCCCATTGGCGAAGCCCGGTGCTCGGAGCCATTGAAGGAACCAGACCTCGGCGGGTAGCGGGTGCTGACCGCGGGGGTGTCGTCCCGAGACACTCCCGGTCAACTTCGCTGCTCAAGACCCCCGGGGCCGAAAGAGCACCGGATCTCTATGCTCGACCGGCGTTTTGTTTCAGCCGGCGCAGGCTCTACACCTCGGCACCAGCGCCGAAGTACTCCTAACCCGGCCACGAGCCGACCAAGGCCAACACGCCGGCAGAGAGACGCAGGCAGATGGCCGGAAAAGAGGCCCTAAGGCCCTAACGAGCCCCACCAGGGACGGTCTTAAGTTAGGGTATGCCTCGTACCCCGGACGGCTACGACAGACATCTAAGAGGATGGCCGCTTGAACTGCCAGCCTTGAGGCGAGATGGGTGCCGTCAAGGCTTGGGACTTCGATGACCCTGGAGGCCGTGGCAGCCATCGACCTCAACGGTCCCGGTCGCTACCTGCACTGGTCGGTCTTCACCGTCTCGCTGGCGAACCTGGTCCTGATCGCCGTGATGGTACTGATCTTCGCCGCTGCGTTGCTCCTGCCCTTCCCCGACCGTCCCCGGTCCGATGAGACGTCTCGAGGCCCGCTCGCAGATGACCCTGCGACCGGCGGCGTAGAGGCCGACGCCGGGGCGGCCAGCTCGTACTCGGCTACCGGCGCCAATGGCGGGGACCAGACGTGGACGGGTGCGGTGCGCCGTTTCGGCCTGCGCACTTTGCCGCCGGGCAAGCTCCTACCCGGTCGTCAGCCCGCCTACGTGGCGTCGTGGATCTACGTCTTCGGCGTGGCCAGCCTGGCCGCCCTGGTCCTCGCCATTGGGTCCGGCTTCGCCATCGCCCTCGGCGGGCCGGACTGGTGGCACACCAACCCTGTCGGCCACTTCTTCAACAGCCTGCACTTGTGGTCGGTAGAGATGTTCATGGCGTTCATTGTCATCCACTTATGGGGCAAGTTCTGGATGGCGGCGTGGAGGGGACGTCGGGCCCTTACCTGGATGACCGGCGTGCTCGCCTTCGTGGCCTCGATCGCAGAGTGCTTCACCGGCTACGTGTCCCAACAGAACTTCGACTCCCAGTGGATATCGACGAGCGGGAAGGACGCCATAAACGCCACCGGGTTGGGTGGCTTCTTCAACCTCTTGAACTTCGGCCAGATGCTGATCTGGCATGTCGTCCTCCTCCCCGTCGTGCTGGTGGCCCTGGTCGGTGCGCACGTGTTGCTGGTGAGGGTACGCGGCGTGTCGCACCCGCTCCCCGTCCCCAGAGCCCGTGGACGGGCGGCGCGGCGCAACGCGGCGGCAGCCGACGCCGAGGATTGGACCGGCCCCACCCGCGTCTACGACATAGTGAAGGAAGCGGTCATAGCCACTGGCATCGTCACAGTCCTGATCTTCATCTTGGCCGCCGTATTGTCTTCTCCTGACGTGCCGGCGGTGAGCCTGGCCACGTGGGGGAGGCTGGCCCCGGCGGACTTCATGGGCACCACGGTCAGCGAGCTGGACGGGACGAGCGAGACGGCCATATACGGCCCGCCTTACAACAACGGCACCGCCAGCGTCCAGCGCATCGGGACCTCCTGGCAGCAACTGGCCGGGGTCAGGATACCGATCGATACAGCCACTGACTTCGTCCTCGACCCCTTAAGCCACGAGGCGCCGACAGACCCGGCCCTGGCCCGTGCCCTTGACCGCTACTTAGCGGCGCCACCCCGCACCCGCTCGGCATGGGAGGACGAGTACCTGAAGGCCCTCGACCATGTCAGGTTCCACGACGGCACGCCGGTCGTCCCAGCGGCCGATGACGGGCCGGTCCCCGTGATGATCGCAACCGAGCTGTCCCTGGCCCGCAGCGGGGCGCTGGACGCCAACCTGATCGCCAACCAGGCCTTCTACGGCACGAACTTCACCAAACCTCTGCTGTTCCTGGAAGACGGCGAGTACTTCGCCGAGCAGGCCACTGCCCTACACCTCACAGGCAGCCAGTGGGGCGTCATGAACGAGACGGGCAGCTACCCGGGCCAGCCGTGGCTGTGGCTTTATACCCTCTGGTACCAGGTACCCGGCTTCGACAATTCCGCCAATGTCGACCTGATCGCCATCTACCTGACCGGCGCGGCCACCATCCTGCTCCTGGCCCTGCCATTTGTGCCTGGCTTGCGGGATATCCCCGAGATCGTCCCCCTCCACCGGGTGGTGTGGCGGAACTGGAACAGGCGGAGGGACCGCTAGGGGGAGGGGCACTTCAATTCGGTTGCTTTTCAAGTCCGCCAACTCTCGAGCAGCGGGCCCAACCAATGGGTCAATCCAGCTCGTGGTGATGGTGAACTACGACAAAAGGGCAGAGCGTGTGCGTTACGCCGTGCTGGCGCGCAGCACCGAGAGGAAACCGGGCAAGACCTCCGGACCTACGGCGGCCGGCTGGTCCTGATGAGCTCGGGGCCTGGGCGGCGGAGCCGCCTCGGGCGCGGAGGGTGCGGTGGAGGTCCATTCGTTTGCCTATCTTTTTCTTGGGCCTCGCTGAGGGGCTTGGTACTGCTGTACTTGGGGGAAATCGCGGCTTATTCGCTAAAGCAATACGAGCCATTCGCACTTAGCCCGGACACCGGTGCTTCAAAGATGGGCCCGTAGCTGCCACTCAGGTCTCATTGGTATGATGTGGCTGCGAACGCGCAGAGAGTGGCAATGAGGGGGCCGCACCCCGGGGACAGGAGCGCTGCAGTGTTCGCCCCCCCTAGACGTGCCCGCAGACCTCGGGACCTCGCGTTTGCTCGACTTGCAGTGTTGCCGGAGGACGCCGGATGACCACCTCGTCCAATCCCGGTCTGGTCACACAAATATGAGCAGCCGTCCCTGTCCGGTGCCTGGCCTCGGCGACGATCAACGGCAGCTGGTCTCGCCGGTGCACAACGATGAGAGGGGTGTCATGTGAGTGCTCGTCAACTTAGCGGCGACAATGAAGGCAGAGGGCCGACGCGAGCGGCCGTTCCTTCCCGGCAGCAGTCTGAACCAACAGGGCTGTCAGCGGTCCTTGACGACGTGAACCAAGTCGTTGAGGCGCCGCAACAACATCGCGCCGTCTTGCTGCAGCTCCAACGACATCTGGGGAACCGTGCCACCAGCCGGTTGCTGGCCGGCGAGGGTGCGACGCCCAACGACCCACTCGGCACCAACGGCGGAACGGGGCCGGTTTCCGGGCCAAGCGGCCCCACATCGGCTGTGAGCTCCGAGTCCTTCAGGTCGACGTCGGGCGCTAACGGGGTGGCCGCTCTGCCCGTTTCGCGGCCTACGCCAAAAGCGAGGGTGCAACGGAGAAAAGGTATACCGGCCAACAAGATGGTTCAAGTCTTCCAGGATGGGAAACGATGGTACGGAGAGGTCGTTGAGACGGACGACGTTGACGGGAACTACCGCATTCGCCTTGGCGGGTCGAACAATATACACACCGTAAACGAACGGCTTGTTGAACTACACCCTGCTCTCCATGGCCCTCAAAATTGGCAAGGTGAGAGGACACTGGGCTCCTTGATGATGCAGACTGGTTCTCTGAAGGAGCTTAAAGTTGATGGGTCTGGTGCTACGTGGGAAAAGCTCACCGAGGAACTTCCCAAAAACTTCCAGGGCTATCCCGCCGAGCTTTGCACGGTCTATTACTCTCCGAAAAATAAGAACGGGAAAATCGATCTAGGGGATCAGGGTAAGAAGAACCCTGACCTGGTGAGTCAAGTAGTGGCGTTCTTGAAGGGTTTCATGGTCGCCAACGGGCAATGGCCCTACATTGAGGCTCAAGGCTGGTATACGGGTGGCACGCATGTAATCGGGATCGAGCTCAATTATTACAGCGATAGAAGTGGAAGCCAATCAATCCTCGGGTTCCATAAGGATACGGCCGGAGACAATATATTTGTCAACCTAATATTTGACAACAAGAGCCAGATCGCGGCAACTGAGTGGTTCCCGGACGTGGAGCCGCAAGGTAAAGAGACTAGTGAGCACCAGGAGAAACTGCAACCTCCAAAATATAGGGAAGAACTCGAGGTATTGCGCCAGGCCAGTCTCTATATGTTCGGTCGGAGCAGCGACATCGGCGGCGGGCTAACAAAGGGGGAATATAGCTATGTTTCATGGGTGGATGATGCCGTGTGGCACGCGACGCCTTACCCGAAAAAGAGGGAAAGGCGTACCCCAGAGGAGGTTATCGAATCGTACGATGACTTCGTAACGCTTTCAAAGCACGACGACCTTCGCGTGGAAGAACAGTTGAATAAGGCCATCAGAACGGCCCAAGAAGGTCTGGCCGATTTAGAGGTTCGCCTCGAGGAACTCGCGGGCCTTCTCCCTCGGTACCTTGCGTTCTTCAATGGCTACCAGGCTAACCCCCTAGCGTACCCGTCCGTCACCAAAGAAGAAGCCAAGGGACACCTGCAACAGTACAAGATCTTGGATACGGAGAACAAGGCCATCCCGGCGAAGAAAAAGCTGCTGGAGGAAGAACTTGAGATAAAATTTCTCTGGCGTGATATCAGGAACACTTGGATCGTGCTGCTCGGGACCTTGGGCGAATTCAAAGGGGCCCTCCTGCACAACTGGCTAGCGCAACGCAAGTTTTCCGTCCGGGACGTTGAAAGTTGGGCGGTCGCCGCCTGGAAGGGTTTGTACGCGAACGACAAGGCGAGCTTCGAACAGGATGTCAATCTTCGAGCAAAAACTGACTGGCCGACGACGCTGGCGCCCTCTGAAGCGATAGCGGAGGATCCGAAAGTGGGAAGCAAGAGCATGAAACAGGTACCGCCAACGTTATCGCAGAGGAAGAGGTCAAATAGTGTGAACGAGAATGTAGTAGTGGACGTAGTGGAAAAAACTAAAGATACACCTCGCCGCTTCATTCGAACCTGGGTGCGAATGGTGGACGTGAAAGCTAAGGAGATTGAAAAGCTAAAGGGCGACTTGCTTTGACTTATGTGGGAGGTCCCACCGGCGCCTTTTGGTTGCCGGTGGCGGAGGCGGCCGACAGCCAAGAAGCCGGCGTGGAGGGCAGCACTTGCTTCCACGGTGGGTCGGCGGTGTTGCGACGCTACGGGCGCAGGCCAAGGTACCAGTCCGCATACCCGTCGTACCGGGCGACTGCTGAAGCCATCAGCCGCACGCTAGAGCCGCGAGCGGGATACCAGGTGACGAAAGGCCGGACCTCACCAGAACGGAAGGTGCCCCGGGGGAGGATCGTCTCGAGGACCGCCCTAACCGGCCCGTTAGTCCGACGGGTCTACTTTTGCGACTTGGGAAAGGACCTTCCGTGAGTGGCTCCCCCAAAGGTGTATCCACGCCGCCGTCCGCCGAACCCTGGTAAGACGCCGATTGCTCCTTACTACTTCCGAGACGTAACCGGCCCGCGGATGAGTGCCCCGGGAAATGCCCCGGTGTGCTCACCGGAGACGAAGACCTCTTCACCGGCGACGATCGTCGAGCGGAACCCGAGAGCACGGTTCTCGACCCGGTTCAGGCCCCCGGGAAGGGCCGCCTCGATCGTCGGGAGGCCGGGTGCGACAATTTCAGGATCGAAGACATTGATGTCGGCAACCATCCCTTCGCGAAGCAGACCTCGCTCGGGAACCCGCCAGGCGAGCGCGGGGTCGAGCGTGATCATTCGCACCGCCTCCTCCAGGCTGAATTCCTGGCGTTCGCGCACCCAATGGCTGAGCAGGCTCGTCTGTTGGATGGCACCAGAGATTCGGCGCACGTGCGCGCCGGCGTCGCCGAAGGTCATCACCGTCCGCGGGTGGCGCATCGCCACGAGCAAGTCCTTTTCCCGTTCAGGATCCTCGGCACGGCAGAAGGGCGTGGTCATCCCAGTTTCGAGGGCACATCGAACCAGTGCCTCGAGTGCACTGGTGCCCCGAGACGCAGCGATCTGCCCGACGGTCTTACGCGAGCCCTCTCGCATCGGAATGAGCTTGTCGTAGAACGCCCTGCTGTCCTTCCTCGCTTCCGTAGCGGCAATGAGCATTGCGCGTCGGTCGGGGTCGCTCAGCATCGCAGCTTGCTCGTCGATAGGCAAGGCGCGGACCGGCCGCCAGGCCGCATCGTTGTCGAACGGCATGAGTGTCGCGAACGACCACACGGCCTCAGATACCGATTGGCACTGCCCGAACAGCACGCCGCCGCTTTCGGCGACTGCGTCGATCGTGTCGAGCTGGTCCTGCAGGTGCTGCCGGCGTAGCCCGTACGTTGTCGGCACTCGGGTCGCGACCGTGAATGCACGCAACTGTTCGTAGAACTCGAGGGCCAAGTCGCGGTCGTTCGACTCGGCGCGCTCGGTATCAACCGCCAGCTGGAACACGCGCGAACCGAACTCGCCGAGGACGCCGACCAGGGCGCCAAGCTCTTCCCACGATGTTGAGCGGGAGGCGATCGGTTGGCCGTCAGGAGTCACGTGGTGGTCGCTGATCGATGTGGAGAAGCCGAACGCGCCGGCTTCGAGCGCCTGGCGTAGGACCCTTTGCATATTGGCGATGTCGTCATCGGTGGCGGTACCGCCGAACGCACGCTCCTCCATAACCGAGATGCGCAAGGCGGAGTGCCCAATCTGAGCGCCGTAGTTGATCGCTTTCGAAGTCTGCGCGACCGCATCGAGAAACTCAGGGAACGTCTCCCACGTCCAGTCGATGCCCTGTGACAGTGCCGACTCCGGAATTTCCTCGGCCTCCTGGAGATTGTCCACCACGTACTTGTGCTTGCCGGGCAACGACGGAGCGAGGGTGAAGCCACAGTTGCCCATCACGACCGAGGTCACACCGTGCCAGCACGAGCTCTTACCCAGCGGGTCCCAAAACAGCTGGGCGTCCATGTGGGTGTGACCGTCGATGAAACCGGGTGTGACCACGTGCCCTTCGGCGTCGATCTCTCGCCGCCCCCGCTCGTCGATGCGACCGATGCTGGCGATTCGGTCACCCGAGATCCCGACGTCCCCCCGATACGGCGCTCCTCCGGACCCGTCGACGACGGTGCCATTTCGGATGATCAGATCATAAGACAATGAAGCCTCCAGTTCCGAACCAGGGCGATGTACACATGTCTGGGAATCTAATGCGCCCATTGTGGTAGTGCGCCGGCGACCGAGCGGGTGTCGTCGCAGCTCGGGGCCCGGCGGAACAGGTCGGCGGTGGTCCCCCTCGCGTCCATGGCGGCAGCGAGGGACAGCCGGGCGTGCCTTAGCTTTGTAGATCCTCCGGGGAGCCGGCCAGCGCATTACCCCCGCGGGTAAAGCCCGGCTGGACAGCTGGTAACGAACGTGGGATCTTGGGGGATTGAGTAAAGCTGAGACCACTTCGAAAGAGAGTGGCAACGTCCGGCAGAGAATGCGCCACTATTAGCGCTTGAGAACGGCGGGCCCAGGGCGGGCAAAACCACTCCGATCGACGGCTATTCGTGGGCGCGGCATGGGCGAATCCCCGCCTGAGCCCGACCAAAAATGTGCAATCAGATTTTCATTGGAGCTCTTCAGCATTATGTACCGGTGGGCCGAAATCTCCTTTGCATGGGCCGGAAATCCGTGACCCCGATTCGACGCTCCTCCAGGCGCTTTATAAACCACACCGGGGCGGGTTGCTCCGTAACCCGGCCAAGGTGATACACACCCGCCGCGCCCGGCGCAAGCGTCCGCGCCGGCCTGACGAGCGGCGCTCCCGTTTTAGGGCGCCGATGACGTTGATCTGTGACCGTCCCGCCGAGGTCGCTGACCGCAGCGTGCCTGGGCACTGGAAAGGCGACCTGACCATGGGCAGGGGCAACCGCTCGGCCATCGGCACCCTGGTCGAGCGCGCGACTCCGCCTACGGTCGACTGGGCTTCCCGTTGAAACAAGCGGTCTTCGTCCTGGCCACCGTGGTGTCTAGCTCGCCCGGCTGGTCGTCTTCGATGCGGGCCTCAAGGCATTCGGGATGAATCACGGCAAGCCCGACCTCCCCGGCGCCTCGGTGCTCGGCTGCTCGGACGAGCACACCACCTTCGAACCGCGGCCACCCGTCGAGGAGCGTGTGCGGCTCGTCCCGGCCCATGTCGATCCGACCGTCGCCTACCATGAGCGCGCGTACCTCGTAAGAGAGGAGGAAGTGCTGGACGTGTCGGAGATCGACCTGCGTTGCTGGCGAGCCGTATAGGCTGGCTCGCGGGCGACGAAGCTGCTAGTCCGTGACGACTATGCAAGGAGCAAGCAGATCGCTGAACTGCCCGACTACGACGAACTTCCGCCGGCCGACCTTGGCGGGCGGTCCGCGTGGGGTCTTTTTGGTAGCGAGGACAACCTCGGCCTGGTCAACCTCATGACACCACAGCGGGTGGCAGCCGCCGCTAGGTTGGTGAAGAAGGGAGCGATCTTTCCGCTCGACGTGCCGTTCGGGACCATCTCGCCAGCGCTTTCCAAGCTACGCGGAACCCCTCGGCACTGCGTGCTCCATGAGGAGGGTTCCACCCGATTCGACGACGTCTACGACAATTTCTATCCGCAGGCCTCCAGCCAGTGGGACGCTCTCGGTCACATCGGATATGCACCGGACCGCTTCTACAACGGGGCGAGAGCCGAAGACGTGCGATCAGGGCGACGGAACACGATCGAGCATTGGAGCCGGCACGGGATCGCAGGCCGCGCCGTCATGTTGGACATGCCGAAGGCCATGAGGGAGGCCGGACGTCACTATCACCCTGGCGAGAGCATCGCGCTCGGTGTCGAGGAGCTCGAGCTGGGCCGTCGCGCCGCGGGAGTGGAGCTTGCCCCGGGTGACACGATCCTCCTCCACACAGGCTTTACCGCTTGGTACCTTGACCAGGGCGGGGACACGAGAGAACGACTGCAGGTCAATGCCTCTATACCAGGGATCGCGCACACCGAGGAGGTGTGCGAATATCTGTGGAACAGGCATGTCTCAGCTGTTGCGAGCGACAACTACGCAGTCGAGGTCTGGCCACCCGAGCGGAGCGCCTCGGGCTCCCCGATGGGGTTCCTGCACCGAATGCTCATCGGTCAGCTTGGGATGGCCCTCGGTGAGCTGTGGTGGCTTGCCGACCTTGCGAACGACTGCGCTACGGACGGAGTGTACGAGGCGTTCCTGGTGAGTGCCCCGTTCAACGCGCCCGGCGGCATCGGATCGTGCGCAAACGCCGTAGCGCTGAAGTAGCTGTCTCCGACGTGGCCGGCGCGGTGACCGGGTCCTAACTCTCGAGGGTGCAAGCTCTCAATTCGACGAGTTGGACGGGATAAACCCAATTATCCAAGAGTTGAAGCGGCGTAACCACACCCGTCCTTGTCGAAGCGACCAGGTCATCGATGGGCGTTGAAGTAGCTCGAGGGCATACGGTGTCGGAGGGGGTGTCTGGTTCCAACACATATACCGGACACATGGCGCGAGACATAGCGGACAACAACATGAAGAGGTGTGCGCATGGAACTCGCTGGTTATGTCGTAAACGCCGTGGTGCTCGAGGGGGTGCTCGGTGAGGGAGGTGGCCCAGGCCACTGGGTGTCCAAGAGCTGGCTGTAAGAGCTGGTGGCCCGCTACCGTGACGGCGGGGAGGAGGGGCTAGAGCCTCGTTCTAAACGCCCCCGTTCGCCGCTCCGGCAGGTGGTCGGCGAACTCGAAGAAGAGATAGTGGGGCTCAGGAAATCACTGACCGAAGAGGGCCTGGACACCGGGGCGCACACGGTCCAGTACCACCTGTTGAACTTTCTGGACGACCACTCTCGTTACCTCGTCGCAGCCCAGGCGTTCAAGGCCAAAGGCCTGGACGTGGTCAGGGTCTTCCAGGCTGCGGCCCAGTTATTGGGCATGCCCGCTTCGCTGCTCACCGACAACGGGGCCATTACTCAACGCTGAGAGCCGTGGCGGCCGGGGCGCCCTGGTCCGCTGTTGTACGCCTGGGGGGGCCTACAAGCACTCCCGGCCCCACCACCCCCAGACCTGTGGCAAGGTCGAGCGTTTCCAGTGCGCCACGAGTCGCGTTGTTGCATCCCCGGCATAGCCGGGGAAACCCGGGGGGATGTCCCTGGCCCCGATGGCTGACCTAGACCCGAAAGGGGAAGGGAACAAGAGCATGCCAGGAAACCACAGGTCGTGCCCAGTCGTACGGGTCGGTGCTGTGGGGCCCGCGTGATATGGCGAAGGCTGGATTGCTTGAAGCCCAATCTCCAGGAGGATGGAAGTTCACATCCGCCCGGAAGACGCCTGGAACCGGGGCGGGCTCTGCGGCACCCGAGGAATATAGCGACCGCAAACCCTCGGAGCTAGGAGCGATGCCCAGTGAGGGCATTCAAGGAGATGAATGGGCCTACGTCACGCTTCTACGTGCACCAGGGACGAACGTGGGATCGCCTACGGGGCGCGAGCCCAATTGGCGACGAGGCCTCGTAGTGGTCGTCGGACCCACGCCCGAGCGAGGAGGACGGAACCGTCCACAAGGCGAAGGGGGCCAGGTGACCGGACATTCGAACGCCAGGGGGTATGAGTAATGCAGAACACCAAAGCGGTGCTGGATGTCCTACGTGAACGCGGCAGGCGTGGCTTGCCGCTTGATGAGCTGTACGGCAGATGTCCAACCCGCAGTTGTACCTGATTGCCTATGCGCGCATTTACGCGAACAAAGGGGCCTGACGATCTACCAGACTGGTACCCGGAAGATCGGCATGCCCGGCGGGAGATACAGGTACTCCGGCCAACCGCCAAAAAGGTAGGCGGTTTAGTGCAGTTCAGGCTGTTGCCACAGTCCTCGATGTGCGCGAAAAGATAATATGGTGCGCCAGACAGACAGAACGGGCAATTGCCGCACGGGACGTCCGAACCAGATCCGTTCGCGCCGACGACCACGGTTAAAACCTTTGCACGCGGCGGTGCCCTCCGTCAACACCAGACCAACGCTCCCTCGGTGAAATCGGCCGACACCCCGTTGACAGCCGGTCCGATCTGTGCAATGGTTTAACTAAAGTCGGTCTGAGCCGGTAGGGGGGCCAGGCGTTTATCCTGTTGAGGAGCCGCGAGTGACCACCCGCCACAGGTTGTTCTCCAAATGTTAACAGTTCGGCGATGTACCCGAGTTAGAGGCCCACCGATGGCGTGGCCTTTGAGCCGTCAGTGCAACGGAAATAGGACAGTTAAGGCCCTGACCGGGTGAGACTGCACGTCCATATGAATACTTCAGCCGTGTCCGCCCTCGAAGTAATGACGGCGCCTAATAGGCGTTCGGCGCCCAGCGGGCCGGCAATCACCTCAATCTATCTGCGAACCATCGAGATTAGGCGGCTAACGGCATTACTCGACCAATGAACAAATTAATTCGACTAACGGCAAGCTCAGGACCAGCGTCAAGATGCGAACGGCTCCTTCAAGATACGGCCATCAGGAGCCGTCGCTTCCTAGCCGCTGGACCGCCGATCCGATCATCGTCAGGGAAGCGACGGAAAGGGGGATTGTTGTCGTGCGACCACCGAACTCTTCACGGCGCTGTCCCCGCGATCTCATTGAAACGTCCGAGATCGCCACTGTCGCCTACGCACCTTCAGCCGTCCGTGCCATTTAGCCCAGAACCCCTTCACACCAAAACCTTCAGTCAAAACGTGCCAACTGGATTGCAAATCCGTCACTGCGACCAAGTGGGCCTTATCCACGCAAGAAGGCAGCTCCCCACCCGACGCGGCGTGCACTGTATCCCTTACGGGACTGGCATTTTCCGCTACCTCGATACCCATGCGCCGAGACCTATAAATGCGACAACGAGAGGACACTACAGACAACAAGGGAGGACACTCTATGCAACGAACCCACCCGGCGCCACGCAGGCGTGGTCGCTTCACCAAACCCGTACTCGCGACGATCATTATTCCCGTGTTGACGCTTCCCGCATCTTCAGCGTACGCCGCTACCCAGCTCCCCAACGGTACGAAGACTGTGACGGTGACGCTCCTCAAGAATTACGACACTTCGGACACCGTTTTTAATAACACTATCGTGAAACAATTCGAAGCTGCCAACCCAGGTATTAAAATCGCGCTCGACCGCCCACCCACCACTGCAGCGCCGACATTCGAGACTCTCGTGGCTGGAGGAGGTAATCAAAATATCGTATACCGTGCGGGCGGCGCTGATGTCGCGGCTCCCATGGACGAAGGTGCCTTACTCCCTCTGGATTATAAGGCCATGGGTCTTTCTGGTTACAACCAGCTTGTGTCCCAGTATAACAACCCTCAGGTAGTTTCTTCCCTCTCGTACAAAGGAGTGCAGTACGGGTTTCCCGAACAGGTATCGGATTACGGCGCGTTCATCAATAAAGCGCAGTACAGCGCAGCTGGCTTGAGTATACCGACCACTTGGGCCAAGTGTGTGCCGACGGACCCAAGCTGTTGACGATGAAGGACGGAGTGGTGACCCATGAAGAGCTCGGTCTCCCGGTTGACTTTGGCGCCATCCTTAATATAATGGGTGCCCTTGCGGTCGAATTCGGCTCGCCACTCTTCAACAGCAGTGGAACTAAGTCCTACCTAACGTCCAACCCGGTCGTGCACGCTTTCCAAATGGTCCAAAATCTGGTGTACAAGTGTCACGCGGCCTCACCGGCACTGACCGGTACTGTGCCGGCCTCCGAGCGCGTACAATATGGCCAGGGGAAAGCTTCCATGGTTCTAGACGTGGGATCCTGGTATACACCGACTCTCCAGGACGTCTACCCGTCCGTGTGGAAACAGACGACGGTGACCGAGTACCCGTCTAATCCAGGCGCACCCCATGTTTCGGTTGAATATGAGTACGAATATGTTGTCAACAGATCCGCCGGAGATCCCGCAGCGACCTGGAAGTTCATGCAATTCTTACACACCGAAAAAGTGGCCGAAGAGGCATTGACCCTAGGGGGTCTCTACTATGGCCTGAAGTCGGAGGCAGGCTTCGTGGCAAAACAGAACTACCCGTTCTGGGACACAGTCTGGGCGCCAAGTCTCAAGGTCGGCGTTTTCCTCCCCGAACTAGTGAATCTGGATCAAATTGATACTGACCTAACTGACACCTATGTCAAGATTATTACAACCGACGCGAATGTAACGTCTGCTCTGGCTGGGCTTCAGTCTCAAATAGCGCCACTCCTTAATAAGAGTTGAAGCACAATCTCAGCCTCGCATGTTGAGGGTCCAAAGGGCGGTCGCCCCACCAAGTCCGAGTAAAAGTGATCTAAGGTGCAACTGGCCAGAAGAGAACAGAGGATTGGTCTCCTACCGGTGGATTACTCTCGTGCTGGCGCTGATGTGGATTAACGGTCTACGGGGTCGCCAGAAGCGTGTCGCGCTGGCGACCTCGGGGTCATCATGAGTGGGTTTGGTTATGTTGTCACGCCTTTCCGAGCTGTTGCCCTGTTGCCGTGTTGCCCTTTCGCTGTATGCGTCGCCGAACGCGGGGAAGACTCAATCCTAAACGCGGGAAAACTGAATCCTAGAGGAGTAATCTTGCGCTCGAGGACACGCGGTGGGTCGAATACTGAGCCAGCGGAATTTGCTCGGAGGCTTTCGCGTGGCTGACGCGGCCGAGAAGCTAGCGCCCACTCGTACCGAGGGTCAGGTTGTACGTACACTCCCTGGGCGCAGTTGGCCCACCAGTAAAAGAAAGCTTTTATCGTCTGCCATTGGAATAATATTTGTCTTTCCTGCGGCCGCCTATTTTATCATGTGGGTCTTTTATCCCGCGGGTTATGGGTTATGGCTAAGCCTGACGAACTATTCGTTTTTCGTTCCCGGCTATAAGTTCGTCGGCTTGGCCAATTTTCGCACACTTTTCGGAGAGTCTACGTGGTGGAGCGCAGTCACAGTTACAGCCCTTTATCTCTTGGAGGTAGTGCCTGCAACGCTTCTTCTTTCATTCATTGCGGCGTTTCTAATTCATCGGCTGCGACGCGGAGCATCGTTTTTTGCCACGTTATTTTTCCTTCCCTACGTCATACCGACGGTCGCCAGCGCGGTCGTGTTTGAATTGCTGTTCCAACCTGGAGGGCTGTTCAATGAGTTTCTACACTTACACCCCCCTTGGTTGACAGAGCAACAGTACGCCATCCCCGCAGTGTCTATGGCGACTGCGTGGACACTGTTCGGGTTCTATGTCGTCATCTTTCTTGCGGGGTTTCAGTCCATCCCTTCCGAAGTATTGGATGCAGGTAGTGTTGACGGATGTGGAAGCCTGCGTAGCGTGTGGAGTATACAGATTCCGTTACTACGTCCGATAATCCTTTTTTGCAGTGTTACGGCTGTCGCATACGTCATGACTAATTTCGGTACCATATATGTGATGACTCAAGGCGGGCCGGGGACCGACACCACCACCCTCCCGATAGATATTTATAATACAACGTTTCTTTTCTCGGAACCTAGCATTGCAGAGGCCATGGCGCTGGTGCTCCTCGCTGTCACGGCCGTGCTCACTGTAATTCAGTTCACTTTACTTGGGAGAGATATTAGAAAATGATCGTCGCACGGGGAGACGCGCCTGGGAAATCGATGTCGCGCCGCCTGGGGCAGGCCATGGCCTACATCGTGCTGATTGCGTTTTCGGTCCTAATCGTGATCCCTCTGCTTTGGGCGGTGAGCGCATCAATTCACACTAACGCGAACCTGTTTGAAGCCCCCTTCGAGTGGTTGCCGGCGGCGCATTTGTCAAACTACGCAAGCGGTTGGCGAACGGTGTCGTTCGGAACGGACATGGTGAATAGCGCTATCGTGGGCATTGCGACTAGTCTCGCATCGGTAGTGTTCGGGTTAATGGCAGCCTATGCGTTTGCGAAATTACGGTTCCCCGGACGACGGCTATTGTTCGCCGCCATCTTAAGTATCCTTCTTTTGCCTTTCCCTGCGATCGTCGTGCCGGTGTTTACGCTCGCGCGTGAATTGGGCATCGTCAATTCATATGCGGGTTTAATAGTGCCCGGTCTGTTGAGCGCCGGCGGCGTATTTCTCATGAGACAATATTTGCTCGGCTTCCCAGATGCGTTGCTTGAGGCGGCGCGCGTGGATGGTGCGGGAGAGTCGCGCATTTTTGTAACGATTGTTGTCCCGTTGTGCTGGCCTGTTATGGCGGCCGTGGGCATCTTGACCTTTGTCGGCAGTTGGAACAACTTGCTCTGGCCGCTGGTGGTCGTGAGTAGTCCCCAGCTGTACACGATCCCGCTTGGGCTAGAGCATTTCAATAGTACATACTTTACTGACTATGTCGGATTGGTTGCGATGTCGGTAGTGGCGATCCTGCCTGTCGTAGCGCTGTTCCTCGTGAGCCGGAAGCGTATTATGAGCTCAATGATGGTTAGTGGAGGCGCGGTAGTTGGGTAAGGGGCTTGGATGGGAGCACGTATTAGTGGATGAGTTAGGAGCAATTGTGTGTCTCTTGTCTATAAGGGATTTGGAGGAGTAAGATGTGTCAAAGTAAGAGAAGATGTGTCAAAGTAGCGGTAAGTCAATGGAATGAGTGGGATTGGGAAGCCACGGCTTCCGAGAGCCAGGGCGAGTCATCCCGGGAAACAGCCGCAGACGACGCTAGCGAGAGGTTCGCGTGCACCTGCCATGGATGAAGCTCATGGAGGCCAACCGAGACCACTCCTTGCCGGTCGACAGGGTCGTGAGGCAGGAGTTCGTCCTCGAAGGTGGCGAGAAGGGCCTAACAGCGGCACAGGAAGACGGGGCGTGGCACGTACTGAAGCGGGCCTTGACCAGGTGCCGGGGTCGCGGTGACCGTGGCGGCGTGACCGCGAGTTGCGACAGGCAGGCAAAGGGAGACGTCGTTGGTCACAAAGAAGACAGGGGCTAAGAGATGAAATCGGGCAAGGTGCGTGTAGGCGTAATCGGTGCGGGTCTCATAGCCCAGGTTATGCACCTGCCCTATTTGACCGAGCTGGACCAGTTGTTCGAGGTCCGGGCTGTCTGCGATGCTTCACGGAAAGTGGCTAACGCCTGCGCCGCCAGGTTCCACGTCGAAAAAGCGTTTACTGACTGGCGCGAGCTCCTGGAAGAGCAACTCGATGCTGTGCTGGTGCTTACCTCCGGCAGTCACGCGCCCATTGCGGTGGCGGCCGCGCAATCGGGCAAGCATGTCTTTGTCGAGAAGCCCATGTGCTTCTCGGTCGCCGAGGGCAACGAGATGTTGAGAGCGGCCGGCGAAGCGAACGTCGCCCTTATGGTCGGTTACCCCAAGCGCTACGACCCTGCGTACCGACGGGCGGCGGACGAGGTCCAGAAGTTGACGGATCTTCGCTTTGTTCGCCTGACGACCATGGAGTCCCCCTTCCAGCCTTACGTGGCCCATTACCCGCTCCTAAGGGGCGACGACATTGGCCGGGCTCAGCTTGCCGAGTGGGGTGCCGACAACGACCGGCGTCTCAGGGCGGCGGTCGGCGATGTGAGCGAACTGGCCCTCAAGACGTACCACTTGGTCCTCCTCGACAGTATGGTGCACGAGTTCAACTTGCTGCGAGGCATCCTGGGCGAGCCGTCCGAGCTCAAGTTCGTGAGCATGCGTGATACGACGGTTAACGTGATTATTGATTTCAACGGCGTGGAATGTTCGGTCGTCTGGGTCGACTTGCCGGGCATCGCCCGCTACGAAATGGAAGTGTGTTTCTACGACCCGCGGAGCGGGTCCGGCTCGCCTTCCCGTCCCCCTTCCTCAGGAGCGCCCCGACGCTCGTCGACCTGGAAACGGGTGTCGAAGGGACCGCCGGATCCTCTGTGGCCCGTGAGGTCACCTCTTACGAGGAGGCGTTCAAACTGGAACTGGTCGAGTTCCACGGGGCCGTCGTCGCCCGGGGGGAGGCGCACACGACCGGGCTGGACGGCCTGCGTGACGTGGCCCTGTGCGAGAACGTCATCGCCAGCGCGACGCTTGCGAGACCCATAGCCAAGCCCACAGACCTCTCCTCAAAGGACTTGAGATGAGCTCAGTAACCGGTAGTTTCAGCCTTGCGATTGTCGGTGCGGGCCGGATGGGGCGCACGCACCTTGAGGCACTAAAGGCCTCGTCGAAGGTTGTCGTCACCGCCGCGGTCGAGCCCAGGCCCGAGGTGCGCGAGGAGCTTTCAGCCGAGGCAGTTCACTGTTATACCTCTGTGGAGGAACTGCTGGAAAAGGAAAGAGTGGACGGCACCTTGGTGGCGGCCCCCACGGGCCGGCACCGGGCGCTTGTGGAGCAGCTGACTAGTGCCGGGCTCCCGGTCCTCTGCGAGAAGCCTTGCGGCCTCAGCAGCAACCAGGCCCGAGAGTGCGTCACGGTCACCGAGGGGGCCGGGATCCCGTTTCAGGTTGCGTATTGGCGGCGCTACGTCCCCGAACTCAACTCGCTCCGGGCGCGGGTCATGGCCGGCGACTTGGGAGAGTTACTTGCGGTCCACTGCGCCCAGTGGGACGCCGCCCCGCCTCCTTCTGCCTTCAGAGGGAGGAGCGGAGGGGTCTTCGTCGACATGGGGGTCCACGAGTTCGACCAGGTCCGCTGGCTCACCGGGCGCGAGTTCGAGGCCATCAAAGCGGTGACATCGGGGCCTCCCGCCGCCGACCCGGAGACGGGTGACGCTGACTGCGGCCACGTGGCCGCGACGCTCACGGGAGGAGCTACGGCCGTGGTCAGCCTGGGCCGCTGGCACCCGGCCGGGGACATCTGCCGCGTCGACGTCTACGGCACCAAAGGGACCGTCAATTCCTGTTTCCTTCCGCCGTCGGGGGGTGACGCAGTCTTCCATGAGGCGCTTCGTCTCCAGGCTGAGGACTTCGCCCGTATGGTGAGCGACGGTCGGAGCACCGGGGCGACGGCACGTGATGCTGTCGTGGCGCTGGAGGTCGCCGAGCGCGCCCAGGCCGAAGCCGGCGAGCGGAGCCGATGACGAATGGCGCGGCCTAAGGACGAGGTCAGGATTGGCGTTATCGGCTACGGGGCGATGGGCAAGGCTCATGCTTACGGTTACACCGCCGTGCCGGTCATCAGGCCGCTGCCGGTGACCCCGAAGCTGGTTGTCATATCAGGCAGGAACGAGAAGGCGGTGGCGGCCGCTGCGGCCGCCTACGGGTTCGAAAGCTGGACAACCGATTGGCACTCTATAGTCGAGCGGCCGGACATCGATATTGTCGATATTTGCACGCCGCCCGGGACGCACGCCGAGATCGTAGAGGCGGCGGCTTCCAACGGTAAGGCCGTCTTTTGTGAAAAGCCCCTTTCTGTTTCGGTCGCCTCGGCCACGGCCGCGGTGGACGCCGTAAACAAGAACGGGGTCTTGAACGCCATCGGCTTCAATTACCGCCGCCTTCCTGCAGTTGCGCTGATGAAGGAGCTCGTGGATAGAGGCGATGTCGGTGATGTGCTGCTATGGCGGGGCGTCTGGCTTTCTGACGAGTTCCTCGACCCGGCTATACCTTTTGACTGGCGTTTCGACCGACAGATGGGCGGCACGACGATAGGGGACCTCGGGAGCCATCTGGTCGACATGGCGGAGTGGATGATCGGCCCTATGGCGGAGGTATCCGCCCAATCGGCCACTTTCATCCCCAAGCGGTCTGAGGCGGCGGGCCGTGGTACCGTCCCCGTCGGAATAGACGATGCTTCAAGTGCCCTTATCAGGTTCGCCAATGGTGCAAGAGGGGTCATGGAGGTAGCACGTACGTGCGCGCGGCGGCCGTGCGACTTCACGGTCGAAGTGAACGGGACGCGCGGCACGCTTATCTTCGATTACGCCAGGCTTAATGAACTGCAGATAGGGCGTGTCGATGATGACGCCCTCCTTTATGGGCGGCGCACTGTCCGTGCCGAGCACCCTTCCCACCCCTACGCGTGCGACTGGTGGGCCATCGGCCAAGGTGTCGGGTACGGCAGCAGCTTCGTTAACTTCTTCGCCGACCTCCTGCAGAATTGGCCCGACGGCCCCTGGTTACCGGGCCTCGAGGACGGCCTCCGGGTGCAAGTCGTCTGCGACGCGATGGAGCGTTCGGTAGACGAGAGGAGGTGGGTGACCATCAGCGGTTGACGAATGCCTCACCAGCGCTTTTGCAGACCAGTCGAGCCGGGCCCATCGTGGCTTTACAAAAGGAGTTGGAATGATCAAGATTGGCAACGCCCCCGTGAGCTATGGGGCCTTCGAGGTAACGGTAGGTATAGACGAAAACGTGCCGACGGCCCCCGAGGTGCTCGACGCGGTCGAGGCCGCCGGGTACGAGGGTATCGATCTTGGGCCGTTGGGTTACCTGGGCATTGGCGAGGACCTCAAGAAAGCACTGGTTTCTCGCAATTTGTTGCTGACGGGCGGCTACGTCGAGATCGACGTGTCCAATGAAGAGGCGGGAGCGCGAGGCTTCGCGGAGCTGGAACAAGCATGCGACCAGTTCCAGGAAGTGTCTGGCGGGGTCGAGACAGTGCTGCTCCCCCGCCCTACCGTCGCTCTCATCGCCCGCGAAGAGCGGGCCAGAGCAGAGACATCGGCTGAGTCATGGGCACGCATCGAAAAGACATTGGGCACGCTCGTAGAAAGGTGCCACCGGAGGGGATTTGAAGCCTGCCTGCATAACGAGGTTGGCACGGAGATAGCCACCCAAGAGGACATCGAACGGGCACTGACCTCGAGCCCGGTCTCTCTATGCCTCGACACTGGCCATCTCGTGGCCGCCGGCGGAGATCCGGTCACGGTGCTGGAGGCCTGGTCGGCTCGGATCAGCCACGTCCACTTAAAGGACGCCAATGTACCAAACGGAACCTCATACCAGGATGCAATGAAACTCTGGGATGAGAGTGTCTTCTGCAGGCTCGGCGCTGGTAATGGTCGAATCGAAGAGACACTCGCGTTCTTACGAGCCGGAAATTACTCAGGGTGGGTTGTCGTCGAGCAAGACGTGCTGCCAAGAGGCAAGGCCGCCTATGACCGTGCTCGCACCGACCAGGTCGAGAACAGGCAGTATTTGCGTGATCGAGGCTGGTAACTGTTCGCCAGTAAACTCTGTAAGCCTCGTCGATGTTCTTAGAGACTGGAGCGTCGCTTCCACTTGACCTTGGGGCTGGCCCACGGGCCCCCTTGGCCGCGACACCGAGAAGGTACTGGAAAGAGTACCTTTCAGGTGAAACTGGAAGCTACGACGCCGAGGGCGCCCACATCGAAAGGGGGCGTCATTTCTCTTCTGGAGGGGGTTAGAGAACTGGCGCGTTCAAGCTGCTCTATCTGTGGGCGGGTTGCGATCGTCCATCCTGGCGGAGGAACCGTGGAGAAGACGCTAGGGCTGGTAGGAGACGGCGCCGCAGATATCTCCTGGCGCGTGAGAGGCGGCAACAGGGACGGCTGAGGACCACGAAAAGTCAACAAAGACCTTCGCTACCAGCCGCGCAGGTCTATCGGCCAAACGTCGATCACGGTTTCTCCGGACACAACGTAGGCTCGCTCGTGATATGCCATCGTCGGGTCGATGTGAGCCGGGACGATCCGGACCCGCTGACCGACCTGCCGAGGTGGAGCAAAGACGACATGCTCGTCGGAGCATGAAAGGACTGTCGTGCCGTCGATCTCGGGTTTGCCGTGGTCCATTCCGAACGCCTTAAGACCAGCGTCCGCGACCGACCAGTCGCGCGACGTCGAGACGACGGTCGCAAGAATGCTGACTGCCTGCTCGAAGGGCAGGCCAAGGCGACCATATGCGGAATCCATCAGCGCGTACGACCCGGCCTGGATCTCGTTCGCCCATCTGTTGCACGCGTAGGTGCCCGTTCCTCCCCCCGACACCACCTCCCCGCCAACCGCGGCGTGCGCAGCCTGCAGGATCTCCATCGCTTCCCGGCACCCTCGTTCGCGCTGAACGCTGTCCTCGAGCCCGACAGCATGCCCTTCGTAGCCCATAACGCCGCGGACACTGAGACCAGCTGCCCTTGCCAGATCCGCCAGCCGCTCGGCGTCCTCGAGCAGGCATCCGCAGCGACGAAGACCAACGTTAACATCGATAAGCACTTCACGCACGCCACCAGCACGGGCCGCGCGGACCGTCTCCGGGGAATCGACAGCAACGGTAATGCGCGCCCCGGACGCCACGAGCTGGCCTAGTCGCTGCTCATTTAGCACCTCGTTCGCCAATAGCAGATCTTCGCCCAGGCCGGCCGCAGCCATTCCTTCGCACTCTCGTATCGTTGCACAGGTAAAGTTTCGATGACCCTGGAGCGCTTGCTGCTTTGCAAGAGCGGTGCATTTGTGGGCCTTGACGTGAGGTCGCAGTCGCGGGCCGGGCAGCGCAGCTGCCATCGTCGCGAGGTTCCGTGCCAGAGCGTCGGAGTCGATCAAGAGCGCGGGCGTCGACAACTGGGCAATCTGGCGCTGGGCGGTGCGGCTCATCGCGCTGAGCTGACGGCGGGAACGCAGATCCCCCTGGGCGATATGACGGTCACTACCGCTTAGCTCCCGCTCTGATCGGGCGGCCCGGAAAAGCGTCCGGAACGATATGACCGTCACGCACGACGAACGTCCCGTCGACCATGACGTGTACAATGCCCCGCGACGGAACCGTGCTGGCGGCGTAGGTCGACTGCTCCGAGATCGACTCCGGGTCGAGGACGACCAAGTCAGCGTCACATCCGGGTTGCAGCCTGCCTTTCTTGCGCATCGCCGGAACGGCTTGCTCCAGCACCCGAGCGGGAGCGACCGTCATGCGGCGCACAGCCTCCACGAGTGGGAAACCGAGCTCCTTGGTCAGGAGCCGTATCGCTCGAGAGAAGGTGCCCGCTGTTCTCGGATGCGTCACCCCGTTCGGGGGCAGCGGCCACGTACGTGGGTCGGGCTCCGCGCCTCGCCACTCGATCGGCATCGCGTCGCTCGCGACGATCGTCGCCGATGTCCTGAGGGGCCGCAGAATCAGTTCTCGGTCCGAAGGCACTGCCTCGTCAAGGAAGTCGTGTATAGCGAGACCGCCGGGATCGACGGCTCTCAACTGCCTTAGCCGGTCGGCGTCACGGACTCGCTCCCCCGTCGGGACGTAGGTGATATCGGTTGTCTTGATCCCGAGCCGCTCGAGATTGGCCGGATCAAGGAACCCGGCGCCAATCCCAGTTGCTCCGGAACCGTAGGGGTAAGCCTCTGTGCTCACCGTCGCACCCGTCGCGTTGGCCCGGTCCACCAAATCGTACACGCGCTCGAGGAATCGCCGAGAGGTGCTGTTGATGTGGCAGTAATGCATATGAGCGCCGCTCACCTCCGCGGCCCTCGTAATTTCTGTCGCGCCGTCGATCGGAATGTCGGGTGCGAGTTCGACAAGAGCGCGCGTATGAGTGAACGTAGGCACGCCCGCCTCTGATGCCAGGTTCGCCACGGACAGATACTCGGAAGGGTCGACGCGAGGCGCATAGCCGAGCAAGAGGCCGATGCCGATCCCGCCCGCCTTGAGATCAACAATGATCGAATCTAGTAGGCGCCGCACGTCTGCCGGCCCTGCGCTCTGCTGCCAAGCCGGCGCGGCAATGTTCTGGCGGAAGACGCCCGGCCGTCCGGACAGCGCGACCCCGCCAATGACCGCCATGCGGGACAATGCCCACGATGCCGAGAAGCCGAAATTAATCGGCCGTCCCTCGTTGATTGCGAGCTCGTACGCGACCGGGATGGGAGACTCGCCGCCCTCAAGGTCGAGCGCAGTGGTGACACCGTCGCACGCTTGTAGACGCTGTCCGGCGATGCTGTTCGCGTGGCTGTGCAAGTCAATGAACCCAGGTGCGACGGCGAGATCCTTGCAGTCCACCGTCGGTGACCCCCCAGGTTCAATATCGGGGGCCACTGCACTGATGACGCCGGCTGCAACAGCGACGTCGCACATCTCAGCTTTGAGACCCTCCGGGTCAACAACCAGCCCGTGCTTCAACACGAGGTCGTAACGCAATAGTTCTCCTCCGCTGCCGTCCCCCTACAAACGACTGGTCGGGCAAACCAGTTAAACTATTGCATAATCTGGGCATCTCGTCAACTGTCGCCATCCCGCCAATTACAAGGATATCACGCGAACTCCTTGACGCCGGGGTTGCGTCTGTGCAATGGTTTAACTAGGTAGCTGCCAGTGACTTGGAGCCCGAGGCAGAAAGCTCGATTGCTAGTACCCGACGTGCAGCTGTTGGGGGCTGCAACGTAGTGACTGGAACTAAGCATGGTTCCAACGCCGCAGTCGAGCCGCGTTGAGCAGGGGGAAGTGGCCGCACGTAGTGGTGCGCCGAACTGTGGTCGGCGGCGAGGGGCCTATCAAGGTCAGCGATGTCATCGTTTAGGCATTCGGATTGGCGAAGCCAATGGGGAAATGGAGGAAGAAGGTTGACCATTCAGGCATATTCACGCGATCTGAGTGTAAGGGCCGGCGAGACGCTTCAGCTGTGCGTGTCCACCGATGCACCCCGATTTCGCGTTCGGTTCTCCCGACAGGGTCAGCAGCTCGAGCACATCCCCTCTTTGGACACCAGCGTGCTCACCGGCTACAACGTCCCCAGCGGGCCACCATCTGACGACTGGGGCTGGCCCGCTTACGATATCTCAATTCCCGAGGACCTGCCGAGCGGTCCCTATATCGCGATGCTCACCGAGATTGATGCCGACGGCAAAGAGTCAGAGCCGGCAGGCGACCCACTCACGCGGCTGGAGGGCAACGCATTGGTCGTCGTCCGGCCGGCAGTGGGCGGGCCCCAGGCGCGAATCCTCTACAAGATTTCTGCCGCAACGTACCACGCGTACAACGAAGCGGGCGGCGCCAGCTTCTATAGCCGCGCTAGTTGGTGGCGTGGCCCGGACGGAAGCGGGTTTAAGGTCACCTTGAGACGAACCGGCTGTGGGTTGGGCAGCATCGTGATGTGCGGCGAGGCGCCCGATCCTTACCGCCCAGATTCCCGTCGCCAGACATTCGCCCACTGGGACCTGCCGCTCGTCCAATGGCTCGAGCGAGAGGGTATCGATTGCGACTTCTGCACGGACTTTGATCTGGAGCGTGACCCCACAGTGCTGGACGGCTACCAGCTGGTGTTGTCCGTCGGCCACGACGAGTACTGGAGCGACGGGATGCGCGACCGAATTGTCGAATTCGTCGAGCAAGGGGGAAACGTCGCCTACTTTAGCGGGAACTTGGTCGGATGGAGGATCGGGTTCGCCGACGGCGGGACGGCTATATTCACCTCAAAGCAATATCCTGGTCGTCAAGGCCTGGTCGAGCATCAGAGCCACGCTTGGCGAGCCCTCGACAAGCAAGCGTATGCCACTGGTGTTGGGACGGGAAGCGGCGGCGGTTGGTGGGACGGGTTCCGTGCTATGGACGGGTATGTCGTGCAGCACTCCCACCATTGGGTCTACGATGACACCGGCCTAAATGACGGCGACGTGTTCGGGTTGCACGATGGCAAGCCCCTGCTCGGCTACGAAGTCGACGGGACAGCCTACCGCGAACAGGGCAGCACGAAGATCGCTATTGACTCCGAGGGTCGACAAAGTGGCCTCACGATCTTGGCTGCGGGCCCCCTGAGTCCCGGATGGGTGACTCGGGCGCCCAAGCCCTGCGCCACGATGGGCTTCATGACCAGCCAGTCTGGCGGGATGACCTTTGTAGGATCGACCACGGACTGGCCGATGTACGTCGGCAGCGATCCCATCGTCGGCCGGATCACTCGCAACGTGATTGACCAACTGCGGGTGCCTTCGGTCCGTATCGTCGGCCCGGTTGCTCAGGCTGAGGATGCAGGATTGGCGCAGCTTGTCGAAGGACGAGAGTGTGCCGTATGGGTCGACCTCGCGAGTCTGCATGACCGCGTCGGGGCCAACGGTCTCCAACTCCAGTGGACCGTCGCCGGAGCGGAGATCCTTGGGCCGGCAGATACGCCAGTCTTGCGCCTAAAACCCTTACTGGGCGAGGGCCTTCTAACCGTCAGTGTTGTCTGTCGCCGAGCGGACGAGGTGGTCGCTTTCGGGTCGAAGTCGCTTGTCGTCGCCACACGTGCCGATGGGTTGCGCATCGATATCTGTGCTGCGATCAGAAATATCGCGATGCCAACCGATCCCGCAGCCCCCCTCTTCGCTGTCGACCAGTCGACGCAGGAGCGCATTCGCGATGTTAGCCAGTCGCGTCTGGGCTGGCTAGCCAGTCGCGCGGATGGGCTCGCCGACCTGGCTAACCGCCTCCAAGAACTGTGGACTGAGACCGGCGACATGGCGGGAACGGTACACGACCCAGATGTCGTCAGGTGGGACCGAGCGCGATGGCCACAATCTTCTGACGACGCTCCACAAAACCAATGACACCGGGTACGTTCTCATCACATTCATCACGGTGTCTGACACACCCATAAGGGGAGCGAGAAGTGGGATGTTGTGACCGTGCGGACATTCGATGACCTGGTGGCAGAAGCCGCCGCAGCTGATGTCGTCGGCTGGGGCTTCAACTGGCTCGACGGGCGGGCGACCGAGGAGCGGCCAGCTTGGGGCTACGCGAGGCTGCTCGCCGATCGGCTCGGCCAGGTCGAGTCGGCCCTTGACATCGATACCGGCGGAGGCGAAGTCCTCGCGCAGGCGCCGATGTTCCCACCACGGATGGTGGCTACCGAGGCCTGGCCGGCAAATGCTCAGCGCGCCCTCGAATTGCTTGGGCCACGCGGTGTTCAGGTTATCCCGACCGTCAACGACGCCCCGGATGAATCATACGACCTCGTGACAGCCCGACACCCCGTTCGGCCTGCTTGGCAAGAGATTCACCGCGTCCTCGTCCCGGGTGGCCACTACTTCGCGCAGCACGTCGGGCCCCGCTCGGCGTTCGAACTAATCGAGCACTTCCGCGGGCCGCAGGCAGGCACCGAGCGGGACCCCAATGGTGAGCGCGCTGCGGCGCAAGAAGCCGGCCTGGTCGTCACTGATTTGCGCACCGCGCGGTGCCGCATGGAGTTCTATGACGTGGGCGCCATTGTGTGGATTCTTCGCAAGTGTGTCTGGTGGGTACCTGACTTCTCTGTCGAGACGTACCGGGACCAGCTCGCCGATCTTGATGCGCGCATGCGGCGTGGCGAGCCCGTGGTCGCACACTCGACCCGACATCTGATTGAGGCACAGCGCCCACGACGCGCGCTCCAAAAGATTTAGCGACAACAACCGTCTTCTCGCGCACTTACTTCTCTAGTCATTCGCGGTTACACCCTCGGCAAGCAATCCGGCATGGCGGACGATATCCCAGAAGGCACGATCACAGTGGCGGATGATCGTGACAAGCAGGCTGCGTTCCACCAGCTCGCCCTCGCCCGAGTGATACCCGGCCGAATGGACAACAACCTCCGGCAGGCCGACCGTCAACGCAAGGTGCACCCCGTACGCGGGATGGCGGACTGCCGGCAAACCGGTGGCTCGTGCCCCCGAATGCCATCGACTTTGATTGCGCGGACTAAATTCAAAGGGCTTGCCAACGTCATGGCAAAGGGCGCACGCAATTAGCAAATCCCGGTCGATCGTGAAGCCGGGAACTGTTGCTTCGAGAGCGTCCGCTATCCCGATCGCCATACGCGCCACACCGCGCAAATGGTCGCTTTGCGTGCCACCCGTTATGGGCTCGCTGTCCGGGAACCCCGACGCTCGGATCTCTTCGATGCGCTCAAACTCCGTCTCCGAAAGAGCAAGAGCCCAAACAGTAATGACCTTCTCGCGCAACGTAGCGTCGTGAATCTCCTGAACCTCAGGTAGGCTGCGCTCAACGCCCCCTTTGAGGTCGTCCATTCTGACGGAGACATCATCTGACGTTGGATCCATAGCTCAGGACATTACTGCATCAACACCAACAATCTCTACTCGCGGACACTGCCTCGAACACTTGCCAAATATGCTGTACCTATCTCAAGCCCAATAGCGGAACCGTAACCCACCCTCATGTCGCATTCTGCGGGCGCACCTCTGACCGAAGCAACCGGGTGGCGGTCTCGCTAATACATCTTTCCGTGAGATCGATATCCACTCGGTACACCCTCCGTGCGGCCTCGACGGTCACTTTTTCAGAAAGTACATCCTCAAGTACTCGTTGCGGGTCACGCTCCGTCGGCGACCCGTGTCCTCCGCCACCAGCTATGCTAATCGTGAGCACCTCGCCCTCGTGCATAGCGCCTGTAAACTTGGTCGGCAAAAGAGCCGATGCCGAGGAAAGTCGAACTGTGGAAGGCGCTCCGGCTTGGCCTCCGAACAGCCCGTACGCACGCCAGCGGCGTCTATCTGAGCGCACCTGGACAACGGCTTCTTTAGCCAGAAGCCGGTACTCTCGAACAATGCCCAAGCCCCCGCGAAAGCACCCAGCCCCCCCTGAGTCGGGAAGGAACTCATACCGTTCGATCCGCAAGGGCTGCTCTGACTCTATAACCTCAATGGACTGGTTCGCTAGGTTTTGAAGCGGGTCAGTAGTCCCATCAATGCCATCATCGTTGGGACGCGCGCCCCAGTTACTGCAGGAGAACTCGACAAACACAAACGCTCTCCTTTGCTCGTCATAACCGCCTATTGAAACGCACGTGTTCCCGCCGTCACAAGCTGCGAAGACCGACTGCGGCTGGATCTGCGATAAGGCCCCAAACACTGCGTCACCGACCCTGAAGCCCGTTACGCCTCTTGCGGCGCAAGCAGCCGGCGGAAGGCCATTTACAACGGTGCCAGCGGGCGCCACGACACCAATAGGTCGAAAAAAGCCATCGTTCGCGGGTATGTCTCCACCAAGAACATATTTGATCGCGCCGTAAGTAGCGGCTCGAGTGAACGAGAGCGTGGCGTTGATCGCGCCCTTGACTTGCTCCGACGTACCCGTAAAGTCAACGGTCAGCTCGGTACCACTAACCGTGATCGTGACGGCTATTAGCACGGGTTCGTCATCGATACCGTCATCGTCGATGTAATCACTGTAGCGGTATTGTCCATCCGGCCACTGTTCGATAGCGGCACGCGTCCGAACCTCGGAATAATCGAGCACTGCACTCAGGTAAGATAAGAGCTGCTCTCTACCATAATTGGCAGCGAGCTCGCGCATTTGATGCTCTGCGGCTTTGCATGCCGAAAGTTGCGCCCCAAGGTCTCCCCGGACGGCGGTTGGCATTCGCGTGTTCTTCTCGATGATCCGGATTAGCGTATCGTTTACGCGCCCCCGGTGATGGTAGTAGACCGGAGGAATCCTCAGGCCTTCCTGGTAGATCTCGGTCGAGTCACTCCCGTTGCTGCCTGCAGTGCGGCCACCAACATCGGTGTGGTGACAGACACACGCAGCATAACCGAGCATTGTATTTCGGAAGTACAGGGGCCTGATCATGAATATATCCGGCAGATGCATGCCACCTTGGTACGGGTCGTTCAGTAGAAAGACATCGTCGGGACCCATTGCGTCGGCGAACTCATCAGCCACGGCGCGAACGGCATCCGGGATCGCACCGAGGTGCAGAGGGAGGCTCAGGCCTTGCACGACCATGCGGCCTGCCGGGTCGCAAATGGCGGTCGAAAATTCCATATTGTGCTTTATGACCCCCGAGCGAGAGGCCTTGACAATGATTAGTGCCATCTCGTCCGCGATCGAGGTCACGGCATGGCGGACCACCTCTCGAGTTACGGGATCGATTCCGTCGCTAACGGTTGAGCCAGATATACCCATTATCGTCCAGTCTCACTGTCCACTCCTCGGGGATTAGCACGGTGGCGTCGTAGAGCTCCAGAATGCGAGGACCGCTCTGAGGCTCTGCAAAGTCTGTGGGCTCTGTATGGAGTTCCAGCAGTTGCCATCGCTTGTGGTCGCCACCAACGTAGGCGCGGCGCTCGCCACGGGAGACAACCCTTTGGCGCTGCGCGTGCCGGGTGGCGCTGGCTAGGAGCTCGGGCAGCATAAGCCGGCGAGAGGTGGCGATCACTCCTACGGTGACCACTTCGATCCCGCCAGAGCCGGCATCGTACCCGTACGCTCTGCGGTGCTCAGCGCGGAATCTCTCTACGAGCGAATCGACATGCTCCGCCGTCACGATCGGATCCACGTCATCGATCATCAGAGAATCGTCCTGGCCGGAATACTTCGGGGCCACGCAGTGAGTTAGGGTGTACTCGTTTGGCCCGATGCTCTCCTTCTCCATCGCCGAGGACGCCTCTTCCGCTAAGGAGTTCCAAGCCATCATCAGCGAGTGCCCGGAGACGGCAGTCAGCTCCAATGTGTGCGACCGAAGGAAGTGCTGGGAGATAGGAGCTAGGCACAGGCCGACGGCGCTGAAGACGCCGGGCAGGGGCGGAATGACAACACTTCTAATACCCATGGCATCCGCAAGTTCAGCGGCATGCAGGGGACCGTTGCCGCCAAAGGCGAAGAGCGAGCACTTTCGGGGATCTCGACCACGCTCGACGCTTATGGCGCGGAGGAGTTGCACCATCGTACTAACAGCGACACGGCGCGCCCCATACGCAGCTTCTTCGATGGACAGGCCGAGCGGCCTGGCGACCTCGTCGGACAGTGCGCGCGACGCGGCCTCGCGGTCAAGGACCACTTCGCCGCCAGCAAGCGAACATACATAACCGAGAACGGCATTCGCATCGGTGAGCGTTGGTGCGCTACCGCCACGGCAATATGACACAGGCCCAGGCTCCGCCCCGGCGCTTTGCGGGCCCACTCGTAAAGCGCCTCCCGAGTCAACCCACACGATACTCCCGCCTCCGGCGCCCACCTCGGCAACGTCGATGGCTGGCATGCGGAGGAGATAGCCACCTCCGCGGAGCAACCTCGACGTTAGGCTGACCTCCGAGCCGACCTCGTATTCGGCAGCGATCGTCGGCGACCCGCGCTCCACCATGGATGCCTTGGCGGTCGTGCCCCCCATATCGAACACAATCATGTCGTCTAGGCGGACCAATCGCGCCCAATCCGCTGCACCAACTACCCCAGCCGCCGGACCAGATTCGATGATTCCAGCTGGCTTACGCACCGCCGCATCGACGCTTGTTAGGCCTCCGTTCGATTGCATCACCATCACTGGCGCCGTCACAGCCGATGCCGTAAGCCTCTTCGAAAGTGACCCTAGGTACCGGCGGACCACAGGCTGGACGTACGCATTGATTACAGTCGTAGACGTTCGCTCGTACTCCATGCGCTGAGGAAGCACGTCTACAGACAGAGAGATGTCCAAGGGCACCCGCATACTAAGCGCAACCGATTGGGCGATCTCCCCTACGCGACGCTCATGCCACGGGAACTGATATGAGTGAAGCAGAGATACCGCTATTGACTCGACACCAAGAGAGAGTAGATCGCGAACTGTCCCCTTCACCGCCTCTTCGTCGAGGTTGAGCAGCACATTACCGCGGGCGTCGCAACGCTCCGGCACCCCCTTCCGCCGCTCCCGCGGCACCAACGGATCGGGTTTTACCCATCCCATGTCGTAGAGCCGGGGCATCCTAAGCCGCCGCAACTCGAGGACGTCTCGAAACCCCTCTGTAGTAATCAAGCCCGTCTTCGCCCCGCGGTGTTCCAAAATCGCGTTCGTGGCAATGGTGGTTCCATGAGCAATCCCCGCCAAGGCATCGGGACTGACACGACCTTCGCGCAACAGCTCGCCAAGACCCGCAACGATGGCACGCGAGAAGTCGTCTGTGCTCGACAACACCTTCCTAATCAGGACCTCGCGTGGGCCTACCAGCACGAGATCTGTGAAGGTCCCTCCGACGTCCGCGCCCAAATACCATCCATTTGACTGTCCACCTGTCTCCATTACGTCACACCTTCGCTCCGAGAAAGGCCCTGGGCCAACCCAGCCCGATCCGGTGTCTCGTTCACCGGTCCAAGCTGAGCGCTGCAGGTGAGGCAGTGGATTCTCGTACCACGAGCCGTCCGTCAAGTAGTCGAGCTCTCGGACCGTTTACCGGAAGGTCGAGCAGAAGCTCAACCGCGAGTGCTCCCAGCTCCTGCTTAGGTTGCGCCACGGTTGAGAGACCGGGGTTCGTATAGGCGGCAAATTGAATATCGTCGATCCCGACGACCGATAAATCTTGTGGTACACGCCAACCCCCGGCTTGAGCGACTCGCAACGCCGCTACGGCAGACAAATCGTCGTAGGCAACCAGGCCGACCGGAGGAACGGCGTCGCGAAGGTACTCCGCCAGAGTGGACCCTCGGCTCTCAAGAGTAGGCAGCGGCGCCGACAGAACGGGTTGAGGCCAAAGATGAGCCGCCTCTAAAGCTCGGCGGTATCCCAGGAACCGGAGCAGGCTCGAACGAACGTTCGGACCGCGAAGGTGGACAAAACTGCGGTGACCAAGCTCCAAGAGGTGTGACGTGGCAAGACGCCCGGCACCCTCATCATCAAACGTAATAGTTGACATTGGGTGGTTGTTGACCGTGCGTGTAAACCGAACCGCCCGGTCTAATGGCCCAACCACAACTTCCTGGAAGAGCTTTTCCGGCACCGCCACGTCCCAGTTGACGATGGCGATATGTAATCCCTCCTCGCTCGCCCACCGCAATAAGCGAGGACTGGCCACCGGAGAGACAGCAATGACGTTGCTTACTTGTTCGTTAAGGAATACCTCGATTGCCTCTGTTTCAAGCTCCGCCCGACCGTCAGAAGCAAAAAGGAGTGGTTGATAACCGAAATCTCGCGCTCGGCTCTGAACGCCTAAGACCACGTCTCCTATGTAGCCGTCCCCCACGCTCTGGACCACTACGCCTATTAGGGAGGTGGCCTTCGTCCGAAGGCGTCGCGCCGCTGCCGAGGGCCGATAGCCAACGCGCGCTGACATCTCCACTACGGCACGAGTGGTGGCGGAACTGATAGCGGGGTCCCCATTCAGGGCCCGACTTACCGTCGCCGTGGAAACCCCTAGAGCTGAGGCGACATCTGTGATGGTCACTCGCTTTTTTGTTGGCAGTCCACCGTGCGGCTGCCGACGACCGTCGTGTGAACCCTCCGATGTGCTAGGTCGCTCGGACCGTCGACCGACAGTCTGGTGACCATCCGAATATCTGCCCTCAGCCACAGAAGACTACCTTACCGGGCGGGCGAACCATCTCCTCACCGCCCATCCATATCGATAAGTACGTTCGGTTCAAACTACGCAGCGTGGAAAGGGCTGGCTCTCTCGACGTTGGCCTCTGCCAAGCACCCCTTGATGCTCGCCGACCTTGGACCACGGAGGGTATATGTACGGTTGTCGACCTCGTCCCCCTCGTCGATGCTGGCGGTTACTCCTGGGACGTGCTGCTTGACGATAATCCACCGCGAATAGGGATTGCCTCATAGGGCCGCAAAGAAATTTATCAGCTCGACCAGGCTCGAGCCCAAGTCGACAGAACGCATCCTCCTCCCAGAGCTTCATGGCACCTTGCCTGGACATTGCATAACAATCCCCCCAGGATTCTGTCTGCGAAACACCACGAATGGGCTACTTCGTGGCCTCTCCTAGCCTTCTAAGCCAGTGCGATTAGCTCTACGGTTAAACCATTGCATAGCTCGGTTCTCCTGTCAACGGGTAGGCCATGAGGGTTGGTGGAGTCGTCTCCTACGGTCCTCGGCTCGCGCGTTTACCGGTAATCTGGCGCCGGCAGACCGTACTCGCCGGGGCCCTTCGTCTTCACGGCCTCGGGCGGCTGGACCGTTCCCAGTTATCGAGTGCCGACCGGTGTGGGGTGCTGCGTTTCCACAGTAAGGCTACCCCGGTCGGGTTGACTCGCCCCAATTATCCCAAAACGTAATGCCTTCGACGGGCGGGCGGATGGCCGGCTTAAAGTCTTGCCCGATGGTGTACGCCACAGGCAGCAGCGCAACCTGGGTCACGTCGTCAGGGATGCCTAACAGGTCTGCAACCTGACGTTCGCGGCGGAGGTGTAAGGTGGTCCAAGTAGTGCCGAGACCACGAGTTCTGAGGGCGAGCGCAAAGCTCCAGGTGGCTGGGATTATTGACCCATACAATGCAGCAGTTTGCCCGGGTGATCTAGTTTCGGGTCGTCCGAGGACGCATGGGATGACGAGAACGGGCACCTGATGGAGGTGCTCCAGCAGGTAGACAGCGCTATCGAATACCCGCTTCGTCTGGCCGAGTGAAGTCGTGGCTTGCTCGATGAGGTAATCCTGTCCGCCCTGGCGATAGAACTCTGCCACGGCGGCGCGCCTCGCAGGGTCGGTAAGTACAAGCCACCTCCAGTTTTGCGAATTGCTCGCCGTCGGAGCTTGGACTGCCAGCCGAAGGCACTCTACGACAACGTCCAAGTCGACGGGTCTTTCCAGGTCAAGGCGCTTTCGGACTGAGCGAGTTGTACTTAGTAGTCGGTCGATAACCGAGGTCTCAAACGGTCCATTGTTCATTCCCGCATTCTTAGCGAAGCTGAGGTAGCTCAGTCCATGGCTATAAGTCTGAGAGACGTCACTGCCCCGACGGGGGGCTCCAGGACGGGTCGACAGCGTGCTGTGGACGCTCGTGGCGGGCCTCGGGCCACTCCCAGACCTGCATTCGGTGACCAGCCCAGGTAGGTCTGCCGGGGCAGCAGGATTCCTCCAGCCACCGCGGACGCCCTCGCAATGGAACAGTCCCAAGTGGGTCCTCGCCTCCTCTCTCGGGCCGAGGGACCGGCTTACGGGCCGGTCGACGTCTCGGCCGAGGAACCGTGGGCCGACATGCGCAAGCGCTGACCGGTCCTCACCCGACGGATCTGCCACATCCTCGCGGCCCGAGGGCTGTACGCTCGTCAATTACCGAAGGTGGTCGCTTCGTGGATGCCGGTGACCGAGCAATGGCATACTTATAAGGTCGAGTAGCGTGTGGTGTGAAGCCGCTCAATATGTACGGCCATTTGAGCACGAGCCCACACAGCATCTTGCACCTGGACGTCGCCATCGGGTTCGAGCAATGCCGATCTCAAGTTTAGGGTCTGTTGCCGTACGTACCACTGAGAAGCCGAGCGCGGGGAAATGTTCCGATGCAGGCGTTCTGGCTGGCCCCGGAGAATCGCCTGGACGGTGTTGTCCGGCCTATCCTCGCCCGTGATCTACAAACCCTGCCAACCACCTAAGGGAGTGGCGGGGCTCGCAACCCGGCCCGCGTGATGACCGCTTCTGCGCAGGGCATCGGTCGCGACCTTTGAGAGCTGCTTGGCAGGAGTGGCTGGACTGTCATCGGCACAGACTCGAAGGACGTCGACATCCAGGCGGACCTCGGGTCCGACGCCTGGCCCGCATCAGCGCTCGCCGCCTGGAGCTTACCTGCGGCGGTGCACTCGACGCCGCCGTCACCTGGGCCGTTCCGCCAGCAGACGGCCCACAAGCCGCTCGCTGCGTCCGAGCACGGGCGACGATCAGGAACTGACGTGGAAGCTAAGGCGATCCTCTCGCAAGAGAACACAGGAGCTTGATCCTTGCGAGCATTCAGCGGAAATCAAGCTCGACGGCATCACTTCAGGCTAGGGGCCACCTTGGCCACCAGTGGCATCGTGGTTACGGGCATCTGTTCGTCAACAGAGAGCGGCTTATGTGAGTGGCGGCCGTGGCGCACGGGGACCCGCGGGCGCCTGTGCGAACCTTGAGAAATGACGCTTCACGTCCCCGAGGTGGTGGCCAACGCTGCGGCGGCCTGCGGAGCTGACCGGTGGCTGCGGGACCTCCCGCTCCTAGTCGGGGAACTCGAGGCCGATTGGTCTATCACGGTGGAACGGCCCTACGCGCACGCCAGCGAGGCCTTCGTCGCCGAGGCCAGTCTTGGTGACGGCACGCCGGCAGTGCTGAAACTTCTGATTCCGCAGGACAGCGCATCCACTCGTCACGAGATCACAATGCTCCGGCTGGTTGGGGGTCAGGGCTGCGTCGGACTGTTGCGCTACGACGCCGCACGGGGTGCGTTGTTGCTGGAACGCCTCGGGGCCTCGCTCTACGAGCTGGGCCGACCGTTCGCCCAACGCCTGGAGATACTGGTGGCGACGGTGACCACAGTGTGGCGACCGGCGGCGGGTTCGGGCCTGCCGACTGGAGCGGACAAAGCACGTCAGCTCATCGATTTCGTCACCACCCAGTGGGAGGAGCTGGACCATCCGTGCACCGAGGCGGCCGTCGACCACGTCCTGGCCTGCGCGGCACGGCGCATAAGCGCCCACGACGACGAGCGGGCCGGTCTAGTGCACGGCGACGTTCATCAGTTGAACGCCCTTCAAGTCCCTGGTCGTGCCGCGTTCAAGCTCATCGACCCCGACGGGCTGCTCGCCGAGGCCGAGTGTGACCTTGGAGTCATGATGCGGAACGACCCGATGGAACTCCTCGACGGCGACCCCTGGGACAGGGCGCGCTGGCTGGCGGAGCGCTGCCGGTTAAACGCCACGGCAATATGGGAGTGGGGCGTCGTGGAACGGGTGACGAGCGGGCTGCGGTGCACCCGAATCGACCTGCAGCCGCTGGGACGGCAGATGCTTATGGTCGCCGACCGCATCGCCACGCTGTGACCCGTGAGGGTTCACTGAAGACTGCCCGGGGTCTCTCCATGGTGCCGGTCTGGGACAATCGCGCACGCAGATCGTGCGCCCCGAACCTCGAGCCTGCTGGACCCGGACCAACTGCGGAACGACGGCTTGTCAATGGCCAAGTTAAACGCCCCGCTGGTGGCCAGAAAAACGCCCCACCCCGAAGGGGGTTGCTCAGGCCGTTTTGAGCGAGCCTCCCTTCTTGCGCGCCTCGCGCATGCAGAACGACGGGCCGTCGGTGACGACGACGATGCCGTGGTGCCGCAGGCCGTCCAGGAGCGACACTGCGGTCGTCTCGTTGGGCAGGAAACGGCTCCAGTCCTCGAAGGGCCAATGGCTCCCGATGGCCGACTCGATGACCCGCCCGACCGAGTTGTCGGCCAGGCCCCGATAGAGCGATTCGACCAGTTCGGCGGCGCTGAAGTAGCGCTCGGCTCCATCCTTCCTCGCGTGAAGGACCACTGCAGAATCACGTCAAGGTCAACCTGCGGTACGACTCTCTTGGGTTTGTCCGAGGCGAACCTCCCAATGCCCAGTGCACTCTCGAGCGACGGCTCGACAACGTACAGACGGAACTGTCCCCGAGAGCGGTCTCAATCTCCTTATTTACGGTAGTTGCTCACTGAGTCTCCTGCCTCTGCCAATTTGATAGCCCTTCCCCATCGCTCATCGGGTAGGCGTCGCTGTCGTGCATTACGGACACTGGTGCGCTCTTAGCGCACTCTTTCATCCTTACCTGTGGCTGCGGCCACCGGCGCCGCCATCGGCGGTTTCTTTCCCCTGGTACTGTTTTCCAAATCGCGCCGACCGGCCGTTAGCCACCACCCTGCCCTGCGGGTCCCCAAGCATCCTCGACCAGGTCGCAACCCGAGAGCTCGGACGCACACCTGGTCGCGAGCACCTGGCCAGTTCACTCGAAAAAAACACACTACGTTGCCCCTTGGCTGAGCTCGCTCGCCTCGCCGCCGGGCACACTCAGCGCCGAAGATAGCCTTCGGGCTCAGAGTGGCAACACCCAGTGGTCGTCGGTGATCAGAGGCACCACGGTGCCGTCAGCGGTTAGCCCTTCCACGTCCAGACCGGGGCCGCCGAGGACGACATCGGTGTGGACGGCTGACCGGTTGAGGCCCGCTGCAAAGAGCTGGTCGGCGGACCGCTGGCGCCAGTCGGGCAGCACGAACGGGTAGCTGTGGCCCCAGGCGACGTGGGAACCAGCGTTCTCGTCGTACAGGGTGTCATGGAAGATAACGCCTGCGGCTCGTACCCGTGAGCTGCTGTCCACCAGGGCCACCTCGCCCAGCGAGCGTGCCCCTTCGTCTGTCCCGAGCTCCGCCTCCACGACGTCGCCACCACGCTCGGCGTGCACCCCGACGATCCGGCCCGCCTCGAAGGTTGCCTCCAGCCCTTCCACGAGTGCGCCTGTCCGGGGCATGACCAACGGGCGCGTCAGGCGGATCGTCCCCTCCGCACGAGAACGGTCGGGGCTGGTCAACACCTCCTCGGTCGGGATATTGGGCATCGTCACCACCCCGGAAGTAGTCGTCAGGCTGCCGCCAAGCCACTGCGCTCCGGGCAACAGGCCAACTGTCAGGTCGGTGCCGTCACCGCGGAAGCTGCACCGCGTCGAGGTCGAGGGCGCTGATCGCCGCCGCCCGTTGCATGAGCAGGTCGCGATGTCTTTGCCATGCAGCTACAACGTCCGGCTCGTCCAGGCGCAGGGGGACCGACACGGCCTCCCACAGCCTCTCTACGTCAGGCTCGCCGAAAACCTGAGCCGCCCACCCGGGATTGGGAGCGGCCGCCACCGTCCAGGCGAGGTTGCCGGCCAACACCGCCCTCACCCGCTCGTGCGCCAGTTCGACCGGGATGGCCGCAAGCCGGTGCGGGTCGACGCCGTCGAACAGGTGAGGGCCCGTCGCCCCGGTCAACGCGATGGAAGCGACGCTGGCGTCGTCCAGAGCCCGAACCCGCGCCCATTCCCAATCGGTTGCTGTCGTCAAGCCCTCGAGCGGCGCGTGCCGGAGCGCCGAGAGCCGCACGCGGTCGTCGCGGAACTCCGGTATGACGCGGAGTGCCCCCACCTGGTAGGCCTTCTCGGCGATGGCCCGTGCGACTTCGAGGTGGGCGACGTCAGCGGCCAGGTAAACCGTCTGCCCGGGCTGGACATTTGCCCCCACCTGTACGATCAGGTCGGCGTAACGCTCGATTCGATCACTGCTCACGCCCGAGGATGGCACATTGCTCCCGCGGCTGTGAACTGGCGGGCGTACCGCCGCCCGCCGGGCGAGACCAGAACGTCGGCTCCCTGCCGCTGCGTTTTTGTCACGCAACGCGGTTGGCAACGTTTCGGGGTTCTTGGGGTCTCCGTCCAGGGCGCCTCTCACCAGGTTGTCCAGTTCTGCCCTCACCCGAGCACCTCCTTTGCCGAGCTCGGCACGATGGCTTCTGCCGAGGAACGCCGGGCTTGTTGGCGAGCGACGTCAGGTGGCTCACGGACATACTTGGCGGACCTGGGCGGCTATGTCAACAACAGGCCAGGATCCTTGACGGGCACAGAGTCAGCGTTGCGAGCCGTCCGTGCGAGCAGCCAACCACCGGGGCGCTCCCTGATAGGCCATCTCGTTACCCACCAGTACCCCGAAGACGATCCCGCCGTTTCTCATTATGTAAAAGGCGTTCTTGCTGATGCATTTGGACGCGACCATTTTCGCAGCGAGGTCATCTGGAAGCGGGGTACCGCCCACTGCGATGTTAGACAGGGGCGTCGTCAGTATGGCGGTATAAACCATGTGTTGCTCTTCTATACAAAGGGGCAGGTATGGACCTCGAATCCAGAGCACAGCGCGTACGAAGATAGCTACGCAAAGAAATACAGCTCCCTGGAGTCGGAAACGGGACGGCGTTACATGCTCCACAACATGGAGGGCCCAGGAGGCGCGTCGAAGGGTAACCCGACTACGAGGTCATGGGCGTAACCCGGTATTGGTATTACAGCAAAGAAAGGATGGCGGAGCTAATCGCGTCTGGACGAATCGTCCGGCCCCGACCAGGCGCGGTCCCCCGATACAGGCGTTACCTCGATGAAATGCCAGGAGTTCCAATCCAGGACGTGTGGACTGATATCACGGTTGTCAATTCCATGGCTGTTGAGCGTCTGGGCTATCCCACCCAGAAACCCGAGGCTCTTTTGGAGCGGATCATTAACATTTCCTCTAATGCGGGTGATCTTGTTCTTGACTGCGTCTGTGGGTCAGGTACGACAGCGGTTGTGGCTGAAAGGCTTGGCCGGACCGCTGATAGCGACCACACCAACCGTCTCGCCCGAGAGCTCGAGCGGGACGGCGAGGTCGCCCTCGGTCCGGTCCACAAGCTGCGACTCGAGGTGGTGCTCGACTGCCGAGAGCACAGGTCGCTCGCTTGTCAATGGCCTGCGCGGCTTCGTCGAGAGGGCCGGATACCCAGCCACTGCTATCCCTAAGGGCGACCACGAGCTTGACGCCCTTTGCCCCATCCGGCATATAAATAGCTCCGTCTGCCCCAGTCAATAGCCCGACGGCTTTGCTCAGGAGATCCCGGCAGGTGCTCCGTGCGGAGACTGCCACGGAGAGGTCAGTCGCCCGCTTCTCTGTTTCCAGTTGCTGTTAACTGTTCGGCACCAACACCTCCCTGCTGCGGCCGTACCAATGGCCGCCCCCTCCGACAGGGGACGTTAGCCGCCCTTGGTCACACTCTGCGCGAGAAGCATCGGCACGCCCGGCAACGGCTTGAGCGCCCTGGGTGCAGTCCAACTTGCGGGAAAGGGCCCGTCGTCAGCCGACGGTTATGGGGCGCAGGGCAATTCGCCTGAAAATGGGGAGGCAAAGACAGGCCCGAACTGGCACCGACTTGATTTTCGGCTGGGACTTCATCGCTGGGCGGCCAAGCGCCGGGCGACCTCCCCGGCGGCGCTCTCCAGGGGAACGTCGTCCCTCTCGCCGCTCCAACGGCCGCGAGTTTGTACTACTGCTTTAGCCGGGCCTTGCCCGACCGTGACTATAAGCGGCGACCCCAGCAATTCGGCGTCCCCGAACTTCACCCCGGCGGACATCCCAACCCGGTCGCCGTACAGGACTCGCAAGCCGAACTCGTCAAGCTCGTCTGCCTATGAGGCACCCACCTCGAACGGCTCGTGGCCCTTGCCGGTGGCCACGATTTGCACCCTGGGCCGCGCCACCTCGTGGGGCCAGCCAGGCCGAGCTTGTCGTGGGTTTGTTCTGCCAAGGCGGCGACGGCCCGAGGCCCGCCCCTCGGGGTTGGTCCTCGACGACTTCGCCGTCGAGGACGACCTCACCGAGCGACGTAAGGCTGGCCAATTCGCCGATCCGCTCGGTCCACTCGCTCCCGGCCCGACACCACAGCCGGCCCGGGAGGTCCGCACCTGGGCGAGGCAGTGGTAGTCGTCGAGCTTGCTCTCGTGCACCCAGCCCTCCGCCGCCGGGGGAGGGGGACTGCAGAGGGCAGCATGGTCGGAAGGGGATGTCACCCGCCAGTGTCGCTGAACCCTGGCTCCAGTCGAGCAATCACCCGTTGGATGTTTCCACGCAGGAGTATGCAGATCGGCTGCCCAACCATCTATACGTACCCGTCTCTCGAGAGCACTGCGGACAAAACAGAGCATTTGCCCGGCGCCTGCACGTCGCCCCTAGCTGGCGACATACCGGCGCCTGTGACAGAGCTAAAACGCCCGCCAGCACGGCAGCTGCAGGTGGTAGAGACGGGTTGCGTGACGACATCGCATGCACCGCCAGACAGACCTCGTGACGACTCCGGTGCCCGGTCGCCGTCCTCGCCTGTGGAGAGGTGATGCTCTCCCGGTCCGGCATGAAGCAATGACGTTTCGCGAAGCGGCTTACGGACGATCCCGGAGGCATCAGACAGTGACCAGCGTCGGCTCGTGGTGGTCGCTGACAGGCGCAGCGGGCTCGGCGGCTCGCCAGATCCGGACCGCGCAGAAGAACCAATCGCTGGCGCGAACGGCGCCATTTGCGGGGCGACCTTGGCGATACCGACGGGTCCCGTCTGTGCGGCAAGCTCAAAACTCACTGGGGACAGAACCGCGAACCAACGTAGCACATGCAGGGGCGGTGCTCACGTTGGAAGAAGAGAGGTAATAAAGCTTCCTCGGACCTCCAGGGCGTTGGCGATAACCATGTTCGACGCCTCCAACGCCGCACCTCTCGCCGATGCGCTCATCCCAAGCGTCGAGGCTACGATTAGGTCGTTACCGGGAACTGGTACAGCTACCCGCTCTTGGAGAGATTTCCCCGCGGAGGGGAGTATCCATTCAGCCACGGCTGCGAGGTAGCCACCCAGAATTACAACATCAGATCCCAGGAGGTTGATCAGGTTGGCTGCTCCGATGCCGACCCATTCACCGAGCGCGGCCAGTGCGCGCAGGACTGACTGCCTGCCCTCCTGAGCTTGATCGATCACGGTTCGAATGCTTGCCTCGGGGCCACAGTCACCTACGGGCGGGAGATGGGCGGAGCGCAGAAAGGCATTGAGCCCAATACGGCTTTCCCAGCAGCCGCGACGTCCACAACCACACATGGGGCCATCACGCTCGACCATCATGTGACCTACCGCGCCCGCTCGTCCAGCCGCGCTGATTAGACGGCCATCGACCACAACACCGCCGCCGATGCCGACGGAGCCAGAGAGGTAGATGAAATTACGCGTGCCCGAGTGGGGACCAGTCCAATATTCGGCTAGGGCGGCAAGGTTTGCATCGTTTTCGAGAAGTGAAAGTAACTCGGACCAACCAAGCGCATCTGCTACGGCATGGGCAAGAGGAAACGTCCTCCATTTGAGGTTCGGAGTGTCGATTATAGTCCGGCGGCTGGAGTCGACGCTCCCGGGAACCGCGATAGCCAAGGCTTTAACGGGTAAGTCACCCTGTGACCGGCGTACGTCGGTTACAGCGCGACGGCACAGATTTGCAAGCTGACGAACGGCCTGCTCCATGCCGAGTGTTATTGTGGTAAGAAAAAGGAAGTCATTGTGATAAGGCAACTAATGTGCTACAGCTGACAACTCAAGAACTTCATGAGCACAAGCTCTCCCAAGAGCACCACTCACAAGCGGTACGAGAACTCCAGGTCGTCGGCTATACAATTCTCGAACGCGCCTTGTCTCCCGATCTCGTCGGAACGCTGCATTCCGCCTTTATGGTCAAGCTCGACCAAAACATCCACCGGATTGGGGCGAACCGCGGCAAGCAGCGCCAGGGCGGGGTCGCTCTACCCATAGACCGTCCCTTTTCCGATCCAGAAGTTTTGGGCAACCCATTGGCGCTTGATATCCTGGCCGACTTGCTTGACGGGGACATCGTCTGCTCTTATTTCGCGTCCGATACACCTCTGCCAGGATCCGAGTATCAGCCGGCCCACCGCGACGGGAAGTTCCTGTTCCCCGGCCTCGCCGTAACCCTACCACCCTATATGTTCGAACTCAACATACCCCTCGTTGACTTCCGGGAGGACAACGGGCCCCTTGAAGTCTGGCCGGGGACGCACCTGCTGGCCAACGTCGAGCCGAGCGATGCGGGTGCCCTGCTACGCTCCGCCGAGGAGGAGCGCAAAACGGATGTGCAGCAGTTTGCAGAACAGCTCCAGCCCCAGCGTGTACTGATGCCCGCAGGCTCGTTTCTCATGCGAGATCCTCGCATGTGGCACCGGGGCAGCCCAAATCGGTCCACTGCGGCCCGTCCAATGCTCTCCATCGCCTATAACCGTCCTTGGTACCGCTTTAATGCTGTCCGGGTTGGGCGAGGAGTGTTTGAGGCCTGGCCCGAGCACCTGCAAAACATTTTCCGCCTGGCGTGCATAGACGGTGAACACACCCAAGAGTTCGCCTGATACAAGCCGAACCCTGCAAGCTTTCCCGACGCCTGCAGACAGCTGATCCCGCGCCACACCCTCATTGTCGTCCCGCAGTGCATTTCCAGTGAAACCTAATATCTAGATCTTGTCCAGGGGAGGAACTTCATGTCGCTCAGAAAAGCCATTGCGGTTGGCACCGCCGCGGCCGTCGCAGTCCCGTTACTATCCTTTAGCTCAAGTGCTAACGCCAGCTCTGGGCCATCGGTGGTTATTTGGACCATCGATCAGTCTGCAAGCGTCCAAAAAGTCGTGGACAATCTAATAACGCAGTTCAATAAGACGTACCCAGGTGGAGGTAACGTTTCGATCGACTGGGAAGGCAACGGCGAGGCCTGGAAGACCAAGATAGCCGTCGCTATGGCGGCCCACCAGCCTCCCACCATTTTTTATACCTTTGGTGGAGCATTATTCGACCAATGGATCCAGGCGGGGGATGTGGCCAATTTAAGCGGTGTTCTTGCCGCCGATCCAGCATGGAAGTCGGACTACACAGCACGGAACGTCTGGGCCTTAGCATCCTATAAGGGCGGGATATACGCCGTCCCCGCTAACGGTCCCGATTTCGAAGTCATGTGGGAAAATACCAGCGTTCTCAAGAAGGCGGGTCTAGCTGCCTCGCCGACGACCTGGAGCTCGCTACTTAGTGACGTATCCAAACTAAAGGCTAGTGGCGTAACGCCGATCACTATTGCGGGGAACGACTTGTGGCCGGAGATGATTTGGATGCAGTACCTGACTCTTCGCATCGGCGGTCCAGGCGTCTTTGAGCGGATCAACGCTCTCACACCGGGGTCGTGGAACAACCCGGCGATCCTCGCAGCTGCGGCCGACGTGCAGAAGCTTGCTAAAATGAACGCGTTTGAGCCCGGCTTCGACGCGGTGACCTTCGCCTCGGGTGATGCGGACCGGCTCCTTGCCACAGGACAAGCCGGGTTTGAAGCGCAGCTCTACTATGACGAGGCCAACATGAGAGTATACGACCCAAGCTTTGCGGCGTCGCCCAACTATGTAGGCTTCAACTTCCCGGCGGTTGCGGGCGGGACTGGCAACCCGGGAGACCTCGTGGGCCAACCGGCGGAGTACTATGGTGTCTCCTCTTACGCGTCCTCAGCTGCCAAAAAGGAAGCGTTGTCGTGGCTCAAATATGAGACAACCTCGATGGCGTACAATGTGAACTACCTGGAGGACAACGGGTTCACACCCATAACAGCTGCAGCAGCCAACGTCTTGCTGTCAGGCAAGATCGCCGATGGTAAGCTTCTGTATTCGCTCTACAAACTCGGGACCACGGCCCCGTACCTGCAGCCGTACTGGGACCAAGATCTTCCAAGCGCCATGATAACGCCAATGCTTACCGATATTGGAGAGTTGTTTACGCTCACGATCACACCGCAGAAGTTCGTAACGAACCTAGATGGTGTGCTGGCCTCGCTGCACAAGTAGGCGTGGTAGCGGGTGCGGCGGTTAACCCTTAGGTAAGGCCCAGGATCCCTGGGTAGCGGATCGGTCCAGCAGACCGGTCAACGGGCCAGGGGATCGGGGGTTTTGGGATGGCTACGAATAGGCCGTGTGGATTGCCCGGGCAGGCACGGGGAGGTGATTTGGTTGTGGTTGGGACAACGGCCCAAATGGCACCGGCACGGGGAGTAGAGCTCCCGGCGCCGGTGCGGTCGAGACCGAAGAGACGGGTGGTGTGGTGGGCTGGTTGGTTCATGCTCCCGGCCGTGGTGCTTTTCGTGGGTATGGTGCTGGTACCGATAGTCCTCGCCGTACTGCTGAGCTTTAGTTCGTGGAACGGGTCCGGGGCGATCCAGTACATCGGGCTCGGCAATTGGCGGGAGCTCTTGCACGACCCGGCAGCGGCTGCGGCGTTGGAGCGGACCGGGCTGCTTGTACTGTTCTCTTGGCTCGTCCAAGAACCGATCGCCCTGGCGTTAGGGGTCTTTGCGGCCGGTCGCCAAAGGTACCGTGCCGTTTTCACGACGTTGTACTTCATCCCGTTGGTAATTTCAGCCGCTGCCCTCGGAATCCTGTGGTCGAACCTTCTGTCTCCTATCGGTGGGGGCGTCCAGTATGCGGGTGCCCACTTCGGGTTGGGGTTTCTAAACAAGGACTGGCTGGGCGACCCTCACCTGGTACTCGGCACGGTGATAGTCCTCGTCGCTTGGGAGTTCATCCCGTTCCATATGCTCCTATACCAGGCGGGTGCTAGGCACATCCCAGGTTCGCTCTACGAGGCGGCCGCCCTCGACGGCATAGGACCTTTCCAGAAGTTCTGGCACATAACGCTGCCTATGCTACGGCATACGATTGTCACGTCCTCCGTTCTCAACATAGTCGGCTCGTTGACCGTGTTCGACCTTATATACACCCTGACGAAGGGCGGCCCGGGTGAGAGTACAACGGTGCTGGCACTGGACCAGTACCTTGAGGGGTTTGGGGACTTCTCATTTGGGTACGCAAGCGCGCTCGCGGTCGTCTTAGGGTTGATTGGAATCGCCGTAGCGCTGGTCCTTATCCGTGTTACCGGCTTTGGTAAAATGCGAAGCCAGGCGGAGGGTGCATGACTTCGGCCTCAGGCGAACAGGCGCGGGCTCGAGCGAGCACGTCGGGGCGCCGCAGGAGTGGCCCGTCGCCAAGTCCGGGGGCGCGTCGGAAGAGAGGTAGGCCCCTCACAGCCGGCGGCGTTATGGCGACGTGCAGACGGGGGCTCGTCCTCGCAAGCGCCGCTCGCGTGGCTTGTCATTGTAGGAGCGCCTATCTATTACACTGTGATCGTAGGTTTGGAGCCCGAGTCGAGCTTCCTCGTGACCAACCCTTGGTACCCGAGCAAAGGCGTGACGCTCCAGAATTACCTGGCCGTGTTCAACAGCGGGTTTTGGACCTATTTGCGGAACAGTGTGGTTGTCGCCGGTGGTGCCACGCTTATATCCATAAGCATAAGCTTATTGGCGGCGTTCGCTGTGGTCTATCGAGTGAGCAGGCCCACAGGGCTCATCTTTAGTATGTTCCTCATCGGGTTCGCGGTGCCTATCCAGGCGTTGATTATCCCACTCTACGTAGAGATCCTCAGGACACACCTGTACAACACCCTGATCGGGTTAATACTTCCTCTGGCTGCCTTTAGCCTGCCTATAACTGTGCTCATACTCGTCAACTTCCTTCGGGACGTGCCTCGTGAGCTCATGAACGCCATGCAGATAGACGGGGCAACTCCCCTGCAAGTCCTCCGACTGTTGGTCCTGCCGGTAACGTTGCCTGCTGTCATGACCGTGGCTATTTTTGACTTCGTGACCGCATGGAACAACTTTCTCTTCCCATTGATATTGACGCAAAGCTCGAGCAACGCTACGCTCCCGCTCGCGGTCTTCAATTTCGAGGGTACACATTTCTCTAATGTCCCAAACATTATGGCATGTGTCGCTATATCCGCCGCTCCGCTGCTGCTGCTCTATCTGGTCGGTCGTAAGCGCATGCTCGTCGGCCTTACCGCTGGACTGGGCGTCTAATGTGCCAGGTCATGAGCTCATCTGGCAGTTTCAACGGAGACGAGGCGAAGTGGCCGTCTGGCGGTGGTCGCGGCCACACCTCGTCGGGTTGGTCCCGCCGTGGGCCAACGTCGTCTGCGCCACCGTGCACAGGGTCGAAACGGGGGGATGACGCCGAGGGAAGAGAAGGTCGGTGGTCCAGTCGCAGGACCGCCAAGGCGGTAGCTTGAATGCGGATTGGCCTGCTGGGCGCATCGACAATAGCTCCGAAGGCAATAGTTGAGCCGGCGGAGCTCCTTCCCGACGTGCAGGTGGCGGCTGTTGCAGCCAGGGACAGTGGGCGAGCGAGGGCGTTCGCAGAGAGGTACAATATCCCGAAGGTCCACACAGACTATGTCGAGCTGGTGGGCGACGAGACGCTTGACGCAGTGTATGTGGGACTTCCCATCAGCTACCACGCGGAGTGGGCTGTTGCGGCGTTGCGTGCAGGCCGTCACGTCCTTTGCGAGAAACCGTTAGCGGCCAACGCGGAACAGGCGGTGGAGATGGTCGGCGCTGCGCGGGACGCTCGACGGTGTTTGATGGAAGGCATGCATTGGCGGTATCACCCGTTGGCTGACCGAATGCTAGAACTGGCCCGCAGGATCGGTAGGGTGGAGCGGGCGGAATGCAGGTTCGACGCCATCGTCCCGCGCCCCAATATCCGGTTTGACCTTAACCTAGGCGGCGGGGTGACGATGGACTTTGGTTGCTACCCCGTCCACTGGCTCCGAACAGTGGCGGGAGAGGAACCTGTTGTCGTGAGGGCGGTGGCGAGCGAAGATCCCCCTGGTGTGGATTCCGACATGGACGCCGAACTTGCCTTTCCCTCCGGTCTAGAAGCCCGCATACGCTGTTCGATGACCCGGCAGGTCGGCGGGTTCCCCGAGTCGATATATCTCCACCTTGAGGGCTCCCGAGGAACACTAGACGTCGCAAACCCGATGATGCCCCAAGTCGGCCATCGGGTGACGGCGAAACTGGAAGACGGGACTTGTGTCGATGAGAGCGTCGATATGCGACCGACGTATTTTTTCCAGCTGCAGGCATTCGTGGACACAGTTACCCGTGGGAAAGACCTTCTAACTAATGGGGAAGACTCGATAGCCAACATGAGGGTCCTCGATGCGATCTATGTGGCGGCCCAGCTGCCACCGAGAGGTTAGCCTGGGGCCGTTGTCTGTAGTTCTGGCCCTGAACGGAGGGTTTGGTGCGGGAGGTACCGAATGACGACGAATTAGCTGCGTACTTTGAGCGGTTTTCCAATTGGGGCCGCTGGCGCCAGTCGACGAGCTCGGTGCCCTCAACCTGATAACGCGGGAGACGCGACTAGCAGCAGCAGCCGAAGTGACCGAGGGCGTGACTGTGTCGTGCTCATGGCCAATAGTGATGAACCAGCAACGGACAAACGACGTGTTCACGCCAATGCGGCTGATGCATACGACAGGGGAAGGGCTAAGTGCGGCGCGGTTGCGCCTTGAGGGACGGTCAGCGATGGCCGCGGAATGGGTAGGGATGCAGTTCCACGGTAATACCATTACTCACGTCGACGCTCTGTGCCACAACTCGGTCGATGCCCGCATGTACAACGGCTTCGCTGCGGACTCTGTTACGGCGTTCTCTGGAGCCACCAAACTGGGCGTCACTGCTGGTGGGGCCTCATTGATCGCGCGGGGCGTACTGCTAGACGTCGCCTCGACAAAGGGAGTCCGCTGGCTCCGATCGGGAGAGGCAGTGTTCCCAGAGGACCTGGAAGCGGCTGAGGAGCGCCAGGGGGTCCGGGTTGGGTCAGGGGATGTCGTGCTGCTGCACACCGGGCATTGCCGTCGCATCACGGAGGAGGGTATCGTCCCGCTGTCTCAGGGGTTGCCCGGTTGGCATGTGGCGTGTATTCCGTGGCTCTATGAACGCCAAGTCTCGATGATCGGTGCGGACATGGCCAACGACGTCATTCCATCTGGTTATTCGTCATTTTCCTACCCAGTGCATGCGGTATGCCTTGTGGCGATGGGCGTGTGGCTGATCGACAATATGAACACCGAGGAGCTTCGGGCAACTTGCGAGCGGTTCGAGCGCTGGTCGTTCTTGCTGGCCCTGCCGGTGCTCCTGATGGAAGGTGCCACGGGCAGCCCAGTGAACCCTATAGCAATGTTTTGAGCGGGACTCCAAGTATCGGCCGAGTCCGGCACCGGGAGCTTGTCAGCTGGCAGTATTGCAGTGTAAGCAGAGCAAATTGAAGCGCCCTCGGTTCCTTGGAGGCTCCATACCTTGGGAGAAAGGATGGAGCTATGTCAACGAAGGAGCCCCCAAAGCACGCGGCACCACCCGCCGGTACACCGACGCAGAGAAGGAGCAGGCCGTCCGCCTAGTCCGCCAGTTGCATAAGGAGCTCGGCACCGACCAGGGCACCGTCGGCCGTGTGGCCCGCCAGCTCGGCTACGGGGAAGAGTCGGTCCGGTCCTGGGTAAAGCAGGCCGACATCGACCAAGGCGTAAAGCCGGGGACGAGCACAACCGACGCCGAGAAGATGAAGGCACTCGAGCAAGAGAACAAAGGGGCTGAGGCGTGCCAATGAGATATTACGGCGGGCCTCAGTTTTTATGTAGAAGGCGCGGTTATGCAGAATGGCGGAGGTCTGTGCGCCCCTGAGCTGCCGACGGCGCCCCTCGCAGCAAACGAGTGGTCGGCATAATTACAGGGACTCGAGGAACGCGAGCAATGAGTCGGGAGGCTTGTAGCGTCCGCGAGCAACAGCGCGCCCTTGTGCCGCCTTGGCGAGCGCACGTTCTTTCAATGCCATGTTGGCGTGCTGGTAAATGTCGGTCGTCCGCACGGACTCGTGGCCGAGCCAAAGGGCGATCACGGAAACGTCGACGCCCGCCTCCAAGAGCCGCATCGCGCAGCTATGCCATAGGGTGTGCGGTCCAGTCTTTTTGGCCAATATCGAGGGGCATAACTCTCCGGCTCTTGCCACGTGCCTCGCCACGACCTTGGCCACGGCGTCACGGCTGAGGGCCTGGCCGCTCGGCCCTGGGAACAACGGGCCCTCCGCCCCACCACCGGACTCGTTCATCCAATCACGCAACAGGGCGGCACTCTGGGAAGTCAGCGGCGTGCAGCGCTCTTTCCTGCCTTTGCCGGTGCAGCGCACGTGGGCTCCCTTGCCGAAGCTCACGTCCTGGCGGTGCAGGCCGGCAAGCTCGGAGACCCGCAGGCCCGCCTGGAGCGCGAGTGCGATCAACGCTCGGTCTCTCCTCCCGGTGCGGGTGGAGACGTCAGGGGCGGCCAGCAATGCGTCAGCTTCAGCGCTGTCCAGGTAACTGACCGGCGTGCGGCTGGTCCGTTTGGCCGGGATGGCGAGTACGCGTTGGACAACGGCGGCGTGCTCGGGGTGTCGCAGCGACGCGAAGCGGAAGAACGAGTGCACGCAGGCGAGCCTGGCGTTGCGGGTCGCCACCGATGCATGCCGCTCGGCCTCCAGGTAGTCCAAAAAGGCGCCCACCAGTGGCGCGTCGAGGTCTTGAACCGACAGCGAAGCCGGCGTTTTTCCTTTCTTCTGCTCGGTAAAACGCAACAACAAACAGAAGGTGTCGCGATAAGCGGCCACCGTGTTGGGACTGGCATTGCGCTGACGGGCCAGCCGTTCGGTGAAGAACGCCTCCAGCGTGGGCGCCAGGGCGGTCATGACCCCTCATCGCCGGGCTCCAGGCGGCTAACCGCCGCGGCCAGCAGTTGCGGCGAGGCCGACAAGTACCAGTAGGTAGAAGCCGGCACCAACGGATCGCAAAACTGTTCCTGACGGCCGTGCTCGGGCCATTTCGAGCGCGTCGAAGGTCTTTATATACACGCGGACCTGTATAAACGGCCTCGCTGCTCTCCCCGACAAGGCACCCAGAATGCCTAGCGTTCTCTGCCGCAGTGTCAGTCCATCAGGCCGCAGATGTTTAGCACTAGAAGCGAGAAATGTTGTAATTCAAGCTGAACGTCATAGATTTTGATGACCGACACAACGGTGAAATGACTAATGCGGCTCGAAATGCTTGACATCACTCGCTGGTCACGCCAGTGTCGTGTTGCTAGTGATGGAGGTGAGGCTGGTGAGCCGAGAGTCGCGATTAGAGACGCTGGAGCTTAGTGGGTTGGCCCATCCTCGTCCTGACCGGGTCACCGCGGAGCTGTTCTGCTCGGGCAACGGCTTCTTTTTGGCCGCGGACAAAGCCCAAGTCAAATACGAGATGCTGCGGGCCGTCGCCGTCGACGGCGTGACAGTGGTGGCAGCGGCAGGCTCACATGGCTACTCGCGTGCCGAGTACTACTTGGTGGCCAAAGCCTTCGCCGAGCGAGGCATGGCCGGCTTGGCCGACGAGCGCCGAGGACGCAAAGGCCCGACAAAGCTGAACGACGAGATCGTGGAGTTCTTGCGCCAAGCTCCGCTCGAGCGCTCTGGAGCAGAGCTGGCGCGCGAAGTGGGAGCCCGGTTCGGTGTCTCGTTGCACCGGCGTACGGCGGAAAGAGCCAGGCGACGGTGAGGGTGTTCTGGCCGCCAGCCGAAGCCGCCCAAGCCGATTATGAGGCATTACGGGCTGCGGTACTGGCCGGCACGCCCCTGGCCGACACCAGGGCTGTGCGCTTCGCCCGCGCCGGCCTGGTCGGCCTCATGGCCCGGCCAGTGTCCGAGCCCGTGTTCGTCGCCTCCTTGCACGGTGCGGGGCGGCCCCCCTGGGCACCGCACGCCGACCCCCGCCTGGATGCCCTTGCGGCGGGCTACGCCTTGTTGCTGGACGTCGCCAGCCCGGTGCTGGAGTGCACCGGGCGACAGCCGCACGAGGGAGGCGGACGGTGAGCGGCGCGACCGTGACGCGACGAAAGCGCGACGAAGGGCCAGGGGTGCTCACGGCACCGGCGCCGGCAGGGACCGCCTCGTCGCGCGACGATGACGCGACGGTGCCCTGCCCGGTGTGCGGGCAAGGTTTCTCGCCGTCGGGGCGGGCAAGGTACTGCTCGGACGGTTGCCGCAAGAAGGCGTGGCGCCGCCGCCACCAGGGGCCCCAGATGCCCGTGGTGGTGCCGGCAGGGACAGCCCGCCGGCCTGTCACCGTCTACGAATGCGCCTCTTGCGGGGAGAGGGCTGTCGGCGAGCAGTACTGCGAGGACTGCAGGACGTTCATGGCCCGCGTCGGCCTGGGCGGGCCCTGCCCCGAGTGCGGCTCTCCCGTCGCAATAGAGGAGCTGGTCGACATGTCCCTGTTAGCCCCCGCACTGCGGGGTGAGCGAAAAGCCAAGGCCAGAAAGGGAGGAAAGCCATGAGGGTCGCCATTTATGCGAGGGTTTCCAGCGAGTCCCAAGAAGCACGGGGCACGATCGGCTCGCAGCTCGAGGTCCTGCGTGCCCGCGTCGCCGCCGAAGGCCACGAGCTCGTCGCCGAGTTCTGCGACGACGGCTGGTCGGGGGCACGCATCGACCGCCCCGGCCTCGACGCTTTCCGCGACCAAGCCGAGGCCGGTTGTTTCGAAGCCGTGTGGTGCCTGTCGCCGGACCGCTTGGCGCGTGCTTATGTTTACCAGGTGCTCGTCTTGGACGAGCTGGAGCGCCTGGGTGTACGGGTCGTCTTCGCCGACGCGCCGGCCATCGGCGACGACCCCCAGCTCCGCCTGCTCACCCAGGTCCAAGGTGCATTTGCAGAATACGAGCGGGCGAAAATAGCAGAGCGCAACCGTCGCGGCCGGCTGTGGCGGTCGCGCGCCGGCGAGGTGGTGTCGTGGAAGGCTCCCTATGGCTACCGGCGGGTGCCAAGGGACGCCTCCGGGCCAGCACGGCTGGAAGTCTTCGAGCCAGAAGCCGAAGTTGTGCGCCGGATTTACGACGACTACGTGAACGGCGGGTGCTCGGTCCGCCAAGTCATGCGGGCCCTCAACGCCGAGCAGGTGCCTACGCCCACAGGCAAGGCCGAGTGGTGGCACTCGACGGTGTGCCGGGTGCTGTCCAACGAGGCCTACATCGGCCGGGTCTACTTCAACCAGACCGAGACCGTGCCAGCCAAGCCGCGTTGGCGGCCGCCGGCCCACGGCCCAGCGGCGCCGGCCACGCGAGGAGTGGATCCCGGTCCCCTGCCCGCCGATCGTCGACGAAGCGCTCTTCGAGGCAGCCCAGAAAGTCAGCCGCGACAACTCGAGGTGGAGCCCGCGCCACCTCCAAGAAGAGGCGTGGCTGCTACGGGGGCTCGTCCGCTGCGGCACCTGCGACACGAGCGTCGAGTGCCACAAGATGGAAAAGGCAAGCAAGGTGCACCACTATTACTGGTGCCACAACCACGCGAGCAACGGCGTCCCGGGCCAGCAACGCTGCCCCGAACGCAACATCCGCGCCGACGCGCTCGACGGCTTTGTCTTCGAGCAGGTCCGAGCCGCCCTGCTCAGCCCCAAGCTGCTGTGCGCCGGTGAAGCGGCTGTCGCTGCGGCGGCACCGTCCCCCGACGACCAGCTTCTCGCAGCCGAGCTCAGCCGGCTGGCGCGCAAGCTCGATACCAACCGGGCCGAGCGCCGGCGCCTCGCTGACCTGTACCAGTCCGGGCTATTGGAGCTCGGCGAAGTGCAACGGCGGGCACGCGACATCGACGTCCGGCACCGCTCGCTGGCCGATCAACGCGACGAACTGGTCGCCCAACGCCAACAGCTCGCCGTCGACAACCGCCTGCAACAGCGAGTCAGCGACTTCGCCCGGCGAGCCGCCATCGGGATCGACAAGCTCGGCTTCCAACAACGCCAACAGCTGCTCCGCCTTATCGTGGACCACGTGAGCGTCACGGGCTGGCAAGTCGAGATCCACCTGCGGATCGCCCTCGACCAAGACCCGGGGGGACCTCCCCGGGACAGCGGCCGTCGCCCCGACTACGGGCACCGCCGTCACAGAACCAGGCCACCATGGTCCGACGCTACTGAAGGCCCGGGGGGCGAAGTGTCAAGTAAAGACGGTTTGCGATCCCTTCGTAGGGTCCCGGTGGCCCAAATAGGTCGAGAGCACTGACGCCTTTGCTTCGACGTCTTCGCCGGACGAGTACCAGTCCAGCAAGGTCCTGACGGCAAAACTGTGCCTGAGGTCATGGACCCGGGGCGGGCTGGGTGACCCACGCCCGATGCCCGCTTCGTCACAGAGGCGTCGGAAAACCTGTTGCACGACAGGGTAAATGACCCGTGTGCCGCGCATCGACACAAAAAAGCTAAGCGTCACGGGCCGGGGGCAAAGCCTGTCCCTCAATTCGGCGTAGCAGCCGAGGGCGTCCAGGGTCGAGCCGAGGACCGCGACCGACCGGGACTTGCCGAACTTGGACTTGCAGACCAAGACGACCCCGTCTGACCAGTCGATGTCGCCTCGGTCGAGGCGCAGCGCCTCGCCGACGCGCATGCCGGTCACTGCCAGCAGCCCGATGAGGGTGGCGTGAGTAGCGGCGGCCAAGCGTTGGCGGATGGCATGGGCCTGGGCTATCAGGGCGTCAATGTCATCAGCGCTATAGATGTACGGGGGCCGCCAACGTTGGCGGCTGGGGACAAGCCCCAGGGGCGGGACCTCTGTAGCCGGCTCGAGGCCGGCCATGTAGCGGGCGAAGCCGCGGGCGATCGTCATGCGTCGCGCCGGGTTGTTGCTGGCCGGGTCCACCCCGGGCGCCAGGGCCCAGGCGAGGGCGGCTTGGACCGTGACCGTGGGGTCACCCGTGCTTTCGAGATAGGTGACGAAGCGGGGCAGGAGCCGATGAGCCTCGGCCAAGTCGTGCCCGAGGGAGCGACGCAGCTGCAGGTACTCCTGGGCCGCCTGAGCGAGCGCGCTCATTTTGCCGCTCCTGGCCAGGGTTTTGCGATCTCACGTAATGAAAGGTGGTCGACTTTCGCATAGATCGCGGTGGTCGCCAGGTCCCGGTGGCGGAGCACCTGGCTCACCTCGACGAGCGTGGCGCCACGGCGCAGCATCTCGGTGGCCAACGCATGGCGCAGGCGGTGGGCGCCGGCCGGGGCCAGCCCTGCTCTCTGGCAGGCGCGACGGGCCACGTCGCTCACGAGGTCTGGCCGGATCGGCCGCCTGGGCGCCTTGCAGGCCAAGAAGACCTGGCGCAGCGGTGCCTGCGGCCGAGCCTTATAAAGATATGTGGACAAGGCTTGGCCCACATCCCATGGCAACGGGAGGCGGTCCTGGCGGCGGCCTTTGCCTCGCACGACGATCTCACCGGCCCGCCAGTCGATGTCGTCGAGCTGAAGCCGGGAGACCTCTATAGAGCGCAGGCCGAGACGGGCCACCAGCATCAAGATGGCGTGGTCCCGGGCGCCCACGGGGTCCTCCCGGTCGCAGCCGTCGAGCAGCATCTGCACCTCTCTGGCGCTCGGCCCGGCCGGGAGCGCCGTGTCCCGCCATCCGGCCACCGGAGGAACCGACGCCGCCAGGCCCTCGGCATCAAGCCCTCGGCGAACAAGAACCGCAGCAGTGCCCGCAGCTCGCCGACCCGGCCTTTGGCGGCACCGAGGCTCACGCGCCCGCATTCTCTAAGCAAGAACGCCATCACGTCCGGGCTGGCGAGGTTCTCCACGAACTCTGCGCCAACCCCGTCGTAGCGTTCTTGCAAGAACCGACGGGCGAGGTTCTCGTAACGAACGACGGTCGCAGGGGCCAGCCCTCGCCTGGCCAGCCAGGTGTGATAGCTCGCCACGACCTCGCTAACGGGGGTCGACGGAAACATGGCGGGCGCGATCACGCCCTCGGCCTCCAAGTACTCCATCAGCGGGCGAAAAGCGCGTACGCCCGGGACGCGCCGAGCGTCTTGGGCCGACCGAGCGCGTCGGAACGCCTGGACGAGATCCCAGTCCAGCTGGGCCGCCTCGATGTCGGTCCGCTCCATCCAGCGCCCGAGGTGGCAGGCGTCTTTCAGCATGTTCCTGACAGTCCCCGGCGTGTACGCCGCGACGAGCAGCCACCCCCCGAAGCCAGCGATGTACGCGCTCATGCGGCCTGGTTTCCTTCTTGTCCCTGACATGGCCTTCTCCCTCCTGCTCGGAGCACGGTGCTCCGGCAAACAGAAGGGTGCAGGAAACCCTTGGGACTATGCCGACTGCCCGCCTGTCACTGAGCCCTAGAACCCCTGCCGCCTCAAGCTTTTTTCACCGCCGAGCCCCGCCATGGTCGGCATAGCCCCAGGGTCGGTATAGGTCCAACTATGCCGATGTCCACATAACTGGACGAGCTGGGCTATTTGCAATTGCCCGAGGAGGCGGCCGCGGCGCTGTTCCAGGTCGTGACCCAGCGTTACCTCCGGGGCAGCACCTGCATCACGACCAACCTCGGCATCGCCAGTTGGGCGAAAGTGACGGGCGACCCGGTTGTAGCCAGCGCCATGCTCGACCGTTTATTGCACCGCAGCGTCGTGATAAATATCGACGGCCCCTCGTACCGGATGCGGGCGCATAGGGCGCGCGCCGAGGCCACCAGGAAGGCGGTGGGCAGCAATGGCCGATGAGGCAGCTGTCCCCGGCACCCCGTGGCGCGACGATGGCGCGACGGTCACCTGCCCGGTGTGCCAACAGCCATTTGCCCGCCAAGGCAAGCGCCAATGGTGCTCAGCGGCCTGCAAGGCGGCCGCCTGGCGCCGGCGCCGCCAAGGCACGCCTCCCCGCATCGTCCTGCCCCCTGCCCGACCCCGCCGGCCCATCACGGTTTATGAATGCGACGGCTGCGGGGCCAGGGCAGTGGCCCAGCAACGCTGTGAGGACTGCCGGACTTTCATGCGCAAGCTCGGCCTGGGCGGGCCTTGCCCGCACTGTGACCAGCCCGTCGCCGTCACCGAACTGCTCGACCAGGAGGTGGTGCTCAAAGACTGACGTATGATCGCCCAAAAGCCACCCACGGGCTCAGGCCGCACCTACATTTTCAGTGATCGCGGACCTACATTTTCCGTGATCCGCGACACCACCTAGCCCTGTCTGCGCTCGACCCTTCCCCGGGCCCAAGGACAGGGTGCTGGCGGAAGAAGAACTGGCGGGCCGGCGAAAAAAGTTGAGCACCAAAGAGGTCGCGGCCCGCCAGGCCCGGCTGGAGCAGGTGCTCGCCGACTTGGTCGAAGCTTCGGTCAGGGTGTGCTCGGCCGACGAGCTGGCCGGTTTTGACGGCTCGGTGGGCCTCGACGCCACGCCGATGCCGCTGTGGTCGCGGGGGCGTCGGTGCGCCGGGGGACCTGCGCCAGCGACCCTGATGGGGGCTGGTACGTGCGAGAGGCTGACCACCGGGAGGGGACCGGGCCCGAGGGCAAGCCACGACGGAAGATCTACTGGGCGCTCGAAGCCACCATCGTCACCATGGGGCGGCCGCCCGGCTCGGTGCCGGCCTACCCCAACCTGGTCCTCGGCGCCGTGCTCGGCCGGCCGGGCCAGGACCCTGCCGGCACTGGCGCCCGGGTGCTGGCTTCTGTCCGCTCCCGGGGCTGGCCAGCCAAGTACCTGGGCGCGGACCGCGGTTACACCCAGGGGCTCCCCGAGCGCTTCCACCTGCCGGTGCGGTCGCTCGGTTACTCCCTGGTGATGGACTACAAGGCCACCGAGCTCGGGCGGCAGGCCAACAGCCAGGGCGCGGCCATGGTCGACGGCACGTTCTACTGCCCGGCCCTGCCCGAAGACCTCATAACCGCCAGCACCGACAAACGGGCCGGCACCATCGACGAAAAGACCTACAGCGAACGCATTTCGGCTCGGGCCGCTTGGCGTCTGGTGCGCAAGTCCGGCCCCGACGCCGACGGCTACGAGCGTTTCGCCTGCCCGGCCCAAGGCCACCACCCCCACTTGTGCTGCCCATTGCGGCCCGAGGCAGCGGCCCTGGCACTGGGGAAGGTGCCGGTGCTGTCCCCGCCGGCCGTGCCGCCCAGGTCTGCACCCAGACGGCCGTCACCATCGCCCCCGACATCGGCGCCCGCCACCGCCAGGACCTGGCTTTTGGCAGCGAGGAATGGGCGAGCACTTACGCCGCCTACCGCAACACCATCGAGGGCTGGAACGGGTACGTGAAAGACACTGCCCACGAAGCGTTGGCCGCTCCCGGGCGCCGGAGGGTGCGAGGCATCGCGGCCCAGAGCCTGTTCGTAGGGTTGTTGTTAATGGCGGCGAACTTCAGGAAGATCACTGCCTTCCGCCAACTTGTCGCCGACCGCACCACTGACGAGGTGGCTGCGCGTGCCCGCCGCCGACGAGTGGGCCTGGCTGATTACGCCCCACCGGCCTGACGGACTTTCCCGTTCGTCACCGGGCAGGCGCACCGGCGCTCAGGCACGCATCCCCATGGCCCTGCCGGGCTCACCCCGCCGCAGCGAGCCGATAACGGTCACATGTCAACGCGATACTCACCGTGATGCCTCATGGCGAGCGAGTTTTGTCGTCATGAGCGGGTTAGTTCTGTGGCTAACCCCTGGCAGCCCCAACGGGGTTCGAACCCGTGCCTCCACCTTGAGAGGGTGGTGTCCTAGGCCGCTAGACGATGGGGCCAAACGAAGGCAGTCTAGACGACCGCCGGCGCGGCGCTGCCGGCGGTTATCGGGCAGGGTCTGGCGGTGTTGGCCGGCACGCGAAGTGGTGGGCTTCACCGCCGACGGCCCTGGCACAGCGCCGAGTCTCAAGGCGCGGCGGGCAAGGGATGACCTTTTGTGCTACATTTGACGTACATGGAGACCATCGGGGTCCGAGAGCTGCAGCAGCACGCCTCGGCTGCGCTACGTCGCGTCGAGCGCGGCGAGACGATCGGTGTCACTGACCGGGGCCGACTAGTGGCAATCCTGGCGCCTGCGTCGGCGGCGACCGGAGCTGGAGCGTTGATGGCCGCCGGACGGGTACAGCCGGCCCGTCGCCCGCCCGACGACCTGCCCAAGCCGGTGCCAGTAGACAGGGGAAGCGACGAAGTTCTAGACGAGCTCCGTAGCGATCGTTGACCTGGAGTGGTTTGGTACCTCGACACTTCGGCCTTCCTAAAGTTGATTGTTGCCGAGCCAGAGACGCCGGCTATGCGCACCTGGTTGAGCACCGCCCAGCCGTGCTGGTCGTCACAGTTGTTGCGCACGGAGGCACTGAGGGCTGCGAGCCGCCTGGGTATTGACGAACAGGTCGCCAGCCAAGCGTTGGAAGTCGTGTCGCTGATCACGCCCTCACCATCAACATTTCTTTCTGCTGGCCGCTTTAGACCGCTCGTGCTTCGTTCACTCGACGCCATCCACTTGGCCGCAGCCCTTGAACTGGGGCAGGACCTGGATGGGCTGGTGACCTACGACGCCCGAGTGGAAGCCGGCGCGATGGTGGCGTCGATCAGGGTACTTAGGCCGGTCTGACTGGCCTACCGGCCTAGCCAGTAAAACTCGGCGCGATGACCGCAGATGAATTTCAGCCGGATGAACGGTCGTACCCGTCGGCGAGCCGGCGTTATCTGCCGGAAGCGAGACGTCAAGGAGGCCATCGATGGGCAAGGTCATCGCCGGGATCACCACTTCAGTCGACGGGTACATCACGGGGCCAGAGGACGGTCCCGGCCAAGGTCTGGGCACCGGGGGCGAGCGGTTGCACTACTGGGTGTTCGGTGGGCCATGGACCTACGACTCGGACCGAGGGCAGCCGGTCGGGGCAGACAAAGAGTGGTTCGACGAGACGTTGGCCCACAACGGCGCGGTCATCGCCGGGCGCGGGACCTATGAAGCGGCGGGCCACTGGGGCGACAAAAACCCCTGGAGCGTGCCCGTTTTCATCGTCACGCACCGGCCGGAGGAGCAGCCTCCGGGAAACGACTTCACCTTCGTGAGGGGGATCGGCGAGGCGGTCGAACGGGCTCAGGCCGCGGCGGGGGAGAAGCACGTGTACGTGATGGGAGGGGCCGAGACGATCCGTGCAGCACTCGCCGGCGGGTACGTCGACCAGCTCTCGATCATCTTGGCGCCAGTGGTGCTCGGCGCCGGAAAGCGTCTCTTCGACGGCTTTAGCCAGTCTCTAGACCTCGAGCATCAGGGCGTTCGGCAGTCTCCCTTCGCCACTTTCATCGATTACGCGGTGAAGAAGCCGAAAGCCGCCTGACCCTCCTGGTTCTGGGACCGTTCTTGGTGTTCTGGGACCGGTTTTGGTGCGACGAGTTGTTTTAGTTATGTTTCATGCATTTTCGACTCTTGCAATGTCACAGGATCACCGAGCCGCAGCGAAATCCGGCGTGCCCTCCCATGTGTCCCATTGAGCTGAGTGGCGGCGAGTGGCGATAAGCGAGGGGCAGGCCATCGCAAGGCGTCGGCTCGGCCAACCAGCGGCTCTTGCCCCGCTGCTACCTTCAAGAGACAAACGACCAGCACTGAGGTATTGCACTTGGACAAACCTGGATGGATGACCCCTTCCCCGAAGCTGTGGCTCATGCGCTCCTCGGAGGTGGTCGTCCTGACCCTCGTGGCTGTCGCAGTTGTAGCCGCCATTACCGCTTCGGACGGCGCCTTCGTGGCTATTGGAGTCGGTGCGGTCGTAGTCGTCGGCGCTACATGCCTGGTGGCCGCCCGCCGGCGCTTCCACGCCTGGGCCTACCAGGAGCGCGAAGACGACCTGGTCGTCGCCAGGGGTGTGATGTTCCGCCGGCAGTCGGTGGTGCCGTACGGGAGGATGCAGTTCGTCGACGTGACGGCCGGACCGGTCGAACGCATCTTCAAGCTGTCCACGGTCAAGCTGCACACGGCGGCGGCGGCCAGTGATGCTCGCATCCCCGGCCTGGAGCAAGCCGAAGCAGCGCGGTTGCGAGACCGCTTGGCCGCCCTCGGGGAAGCCAAGGCAGCCGGGCTTTGACCCTTCCTCCTCCGGTAGGTGGATGGCAGAAGCTGCACCCGTTGACGCCGATCGTCACCGGGGGCCGCTTAGGCGTGGTGCTGTTGATCGTGCTGGCGGAGGACTCCCTCCGGGGCGCTCGCAACCTGGCCTCGGTGGTCATCGAGTTGATCCTGCTCGGGGTCGTCCTGGTCTACGGCGTGGTGAAGTGGTTGGTGACGAGATGGGCCCTGGACGGGGCCACCCTGAGGGTCGAAACCGGTCTCTTCCGGCGCGACGCCCGCCAGTTCCCACTGACCCGCATCCAGGCGGTCGACGTCGTCCGCCCGTTCCTGGCCCGCGTCTTCGGGTTGGCCGAACTCCGGGTGCGCCTGGCCGGGTCGGGCCGGAGCAACGGCCGCCTGGCCTACCTGGCCGAACCGGTGGCCGTCGACCTGAGAGCACGCCTCTTGGCCGGACAGCACGGCCTGGACCTGGCCACCCCGGAGCCGGCGCAGCGACCCGTGGCGACGGTGCCCGCCAACCAGCTCGTCATTTCTGCCGTCCTGGCCCCGACGTCGTTTGTGGCCGCCTTTCTGGTTGCCGCCATCATTGCGCTGCCGGAGATTTCGCACGCCGCCGCGGCGGCGACGGTCGGGTTCCTCATTGTTTACCTGATCGGTTTTGTCAGGCAGATCTGGCGAAGGGTGGTCGACCAGTACGGCTTCGCCGTCGGCGTGGCCCAGGACGGGATCCGGGTCCAGCGGGGGCTGTTCTCGACGGTGTCCGAGACGATCCCGTACGCCAGGGTGCAGGCGGTGAGGAAGCTCGAGCCACTGCTCTGGAGACCGCTCAGGTGGTGCCGGCTCGAAGTCGACGTGGCTGGCTCGGCGGGCCAGGAACAGGGGGCCCGTTCAAGACGCATGACGAAGTCGCTCCTTCCCGTGGGCCAGGTCGAGATGGCCGACGAGCTGCTGTATTCATTGCTGGGGCTCAGGCAGTTCCAGCTGTCCGCGCCACCGAAGCGCGCCGCCTGGAAAGCCCCGATCAGTTACCATTTCCTGGCTTCCGGCTCGGACGGCTCCGTGGTGGCAGCCACTACGGGCCGGCTCCGCAAGGTCACCACATGGGTCCCGTTCGAAAAGGCCCAGAGTGTCCGGCGGGTGCAGGGGCCACTGCAGCGTGCGTTCCACCTGGCCAGTGTCAACCTGGACGCGGCCGGCCGAGGGGTGCGAGCCGAACTGCGCGACCGTGACGTCGACGAAGCGGACCGACTTTTCGAGCAATTGGTACTGCAAAGCCGAGCCGCCCGGCGCCGTGCTCCCAGTCAATCGACGACGGTCATGTCGGCTCCGACCAACGGGCAAGGGCACCGCCTCGCCGGAGGGTCGCGGGCCGAGACCGGGCAGCCACCCCCTCCCCTACCAGGGCCGTGAAAGCGGTCGTCTTGTGAAGACGTACAGTCGCCCATGACCGTGCGCTGGACGACGGCGTTCCTGGACTTCCCGGCCACCACGTTCGAAATTGGATGTTCGTTTTGGCAGGGTGTCACTGGCTATGGCCTGTCACCCCGGCGAGGCCGACAAGGCGAGTTCGCCACGCTCGAACCGCCCGACGGTGACGCCTACCTGCGCGTTCAGCGAGTTGAGAGCGATCGGCCCGGCTGTCATATCGACCTCCACGTCGACGACGTCGAGGCCACGGCCCTGCGGGCATCAGCCCTCGGTGCGGCGGTCCAGGAGGCCCGGCCGAGCTTTTGCGTTCTGGCCTCTCCCGCTGGGCTCCCCTTCTGCCTCGTGGCGGCCCACACGGGCCACGGCTTCGAGCGACCGCCCCCGAAGGCCTGGCCTGAGGGCCACCAAAGCGTGGTCGACCAGGTATGTATCGACGTCGCACCGGGTTCGTACGCGGACGAGGCGACGTTCTGGGCGGCCCTGACGGGATGGGAACGCCGGTCCGGCTCGCGTCCCGAGTTCGAGTACCTCGTGAGGCCAATGGAAATCCCGCTTCGGTTCCTTTTGCAGCGTCTCGATGGCGACCATGAGCACGGCCCTGGCCGAGCCCACCTCGACATCGCCTGCGACGACATGACCGCCGAGCGCCTCCGTCATGTGGCCCTGGGGGCGGCCACCGTGGCCCAGCCGTCCTGGACCACTCTGCGTGACCCCACGGGCTTGACTTATTGCGTCACCCGCCGCGACCCGGCAACGGGAACTCTGGCTCCTCAATAATCGGTGGCATGAGCAGTATTAGCGCCGAAGCGTCGCGCCTGGCCCAGGATGCTTACGGGCTGGCCGCATGGAAGCACTGGGGGCCATACGTCTCGTTGCGGCAGTGGGGGACCGTCCGCGAGGACTACAGTGCGGACGGGGACGCGTGGCGTTTCGTCCCTCATGACCAGGCCCGGTCGCGGGCGTACCGGTGGGGCGAGGACGGCCTTGGGGCTATATGCGACCGGTGGCAGCACCTGTGTTTCGGGATTGCTTTGTGGAACGGCAACGACCCTTTCCTAAAGGAACGGCTTTTCGGGCTGACCAACCACGAGGGCAATCACGGCGAGGACGTGAAGGAGTACTGGTGGCCGCTTGATTCGACGCCCACCCACTCGTTCATGCGCTGGCTCTACCGTTACCCTCAAGCCCGTTTCCCGTACGAGGACCTGATCGAGCAGAACCGCCGCCGCCGGCGGTTGGAGCCAGAGTACGAACTGGTGGACACCGGTGTCCTCGACGGCAATCGTTTCTTTGACGTGGAAATCGTTTATGCGAAGTCAGCGCCCGACGACATTTGCATATGTGTCCGTTGCACTAATGTCGGGCCCGAACCGGCGGAGCTGCACGTCCTTCCGACGGTCTGGTTCCGCAACACGTGGGCGTGGGGCCGGGACCCGAGGCGGCCCGCGCTTCACGCTCACGACGACCTCACCGTAGCCCTCAGCCACGGGACCCTCGGGCGGTTCTGGTTGTCCTGCGATAACTTCGCGGCCACGCCAACGCTGCTTTACACCGATAACGAGACGAACCAGCAGCGGATTTTTGGTGTAGCAAATGCGTCGCATCATGTGAAAGACGGCATCAATGACCACGTCGTCAACGGGGCCCGGACCGTAAACCCGGCCCGGACGGGCACAAAGGCGGCGGCTTGGTACCGAATTACCCTCCGTCCCGGCGCTACGCAGTCCATTTCGCTCCGGCTGGCCAATGAGCCGCCGGCCGGCGATATGTTCGGGACTGCGTTTGAACGTACCCTCCGCAACCGGGAGCGCGAGGCGGACGAGTTCTTTGCTGATGCCCTCCCGGCCGGACGGTCCCTGGAGAGCGCCGCCCTTTTCCGGCGGGCCATTGCCGGGTTGCTGTGGACCAAGCAGTATTACCGCTTCCACGTAAGCGAATGGCTCGAAGGGGACCCGGCCACGCCACCACCGCCGGAGCCGCACAAGGTAATAAGGAACGCAGACTGGGCTCACCTCGCCAATAGCGACATCATCTCGGTCCCCGATAAGTGGGAGTACCCGTGGTACGCCTCGTGGGACCTGGCCTTTCACATGCTGCCAATGGCCCTGGTCGACCCTGCGTTCGCCAAAGAACAGCTCGTCCTCCTGTGCCGAGAGTGGTATATGCACCCGAACGGCCAGCTGCCTGCTTATGAATGGGGATTTGACAACGTGAACCCACCCGTCCATGCCTGGGCCGCCTGGCGGGTGTACAAGATCGATGCCAAGGCCACAGGTGTAAAAGATTACGAGTTCCTGCAACGCGTCTTTCACAAATTGCTATTGAACTTCACCTGGTGGGTCAACCGGAAAGATGCCAAGGGGAACAATGTCTTCGCGGGTGGCTTCTTAGGGCTCGACAACATTGGGCTTTTTGACCGGTCCCAACCGCTCTCGGGGGGCGGCTGGCTGGAACAAGCCGACGCCACCAGCTGGATGGCGATGTACGCCCTCAATATGCTGGCGATCGCACTCGAGTTGGCCGAACACGACCGGACTTACGAGGACATTGCCACCAAGTTCTTCGAGCATTTTCTGGGCATCGCGCACGCCCTTAACTCGCTCGGGTTGTGGGACGACGCTGACGGGTTTTTCTATGACCTGCTGCTGGCGCCCGGCCATGAGGCCGTGCCCTTGAAAGTGCGCTCTGCGGTAGGCCTGGTGCCGCTCTTCGCGGTCGAGACCATCGCCATCTCGACGCTGCGACGCTTACCCGACTTCTACGCCCGGACTCGCTGGTTCGCTCGCCACCGGCCCGAGCTGTGGAACAGCGTCTTTACCGTAGAGGAAGACGGAGAAGGCGGGACGGGCCGCCATATGCTCTCAGTGCTGAGCCAGGACCGGTTACGCCGCGTCCTCACCCGACTTTTTGACGAGTCGGAGTTCCTGTCGGCGCACGGGATCCGTTCGATGTCGCGCGCCCACAATGGCTCACCCGTCTCGATCGATATCGACGGCACTTTTCACCGCGTCGACTATGAGCCGGCGGAATCGACAACGGAAATGTTCGGCGGGAATTCGAACTGGCGCGGGCCGGTGTGGTTCCCGATCAACTTTTTGATCGTCGAGTCGCTCCAGAAATACCATTGGTTCCTCGGCAACGAGTGGAGAGTCCCGTTCCCGACGGGTTCTACGCGCGAGCTCGACCTGGCCTCGGTCGCAGGAGAGCTGTCGCGGCGGCTGATCGGTATTTTCCTTCCGGACAGTGGCGGCCGCAGGCCGGTGAACGGGGGCAACGACCGCTTCGACTTCGACTCGGCGTGGCGGGACAAGGTGGGCTTTCCTGAGTACTTCAACGGAGATACCGGGGCGGGCCTGGGAGCGAGCCAGCAGACCGGGTGGACGGCGCTCGTAGCCAAGCTGGTGAGCCAGAGCGGCGCATGAGACGGCGTGGCCCCCGGGACAGCGAGTGGCCTGCGCCCGGGGCGTTGGCCCTTGAGGGCCTAGCACGATGCCGGCCGACGAGGGCGGGCGAGCGCGAGCCCGGCGTCGGCGACCCGAGCCGGTGAGGTTCTCGCCACCGGAGGCTCGTCCTGTTACCTGAGTGGCGCCGGGGCCGTAGCGGCCGGACGAGGGTGATTTTTCGGGTGACGGCGAATAAACCGTGAGTGTCGTAAGTTATTAAGGAGTTGAGTGTGGCTGCAGCTGGTCGATGAGCAAAGGAGCAAAGATGGCCGAGGAGACGTACCAGTACTCGAGGCGAATGCCGGCCAACCGGGAGTTGCGGGCCTCTGACGCTGACCGCACCGCTGTTGGGGACATACTTCGCCGTGAGCACGTGGCAGGCCGTCTGGACGCGGACGAGTACGCCGACCGTTACGGTCGGTGCTTGGAGGCCAAGACGTACGCACAGCTCGACGGCCTGATCACCGACCTGCCAGAGGGCGCGGAGCCATCGTTCCGAGGTGCGCCCGCGGCAGTAGCCGGGCCAGCTTGGAGCAGCAGGCAGTGGTACGCAGGGCGACGCCGGGGCGGGCGAGTACCGGCGATTGCCTGGATAGCCCTGATTGCCGTACTGCTAGCCGTGAGCGGTGCCACTGGCGCCTGGATCGCTGTACCGCTCATCTTTTTCTTTTTCGTGCGTCCGCTCATGTGGCACTCATCAGGGCGTTCGGGCCCACGTGGCCCCGGCTGGGGGCGGCGCGGCGGTTGCGGGCCCTACGGCACCTGGGTGTAAAGAGGAGGCTGGGCCTAGCTGCCTTCAGTTGGCCTTCCGGCGCTCACCTCAGGTCAGCGTCCACTTCTGTTCACGCCGAGCAGGCTGATCGCGGTCAGGCCGGTCGTGGTCTAAACTGGAAGTTGGTTGGGGAGTAGCCCACCGCCGGGAGATCGACATGCTGGTGCGATGAGCACCCGGTCCCTGGGCCTGCGTCTAGCAGGTGGGCGAGACCTTCCGTCTGAGCCATGTTGTCGTGGCCGGGCGGCGGTCAGCCCCTCGCCTGGCGGGAAGGAAAGAGCGAGTGAGTGTCTACGTTGCGCTGCTCTGCTTCTCGGTGGTCTTTCTGGGAGAGCTGCCGGACAAGACGATGTTTGCCAACCTGGTCATGGCGACCAAGGGGCCGCCCCGTCTGGTCTGGCTGGGGGCGGCGGCCGCCTTCGTGGTCCATGTAGCCATCGCCGTCACAGTGGGTGCGGCGTTGTTCGCCATCCTGCCGAAACATGCCGTCGACGCCGTCGTCTCCGGTCTGTTCCTCCTGGGTGCGGCCTACTCGTGGTGGGAGGCGACGAAAGGCAACGAGGTACACGTCCGGCCCGTCACGTCGGCGCACCGGACTGTGGCCACCGCTTTCATCGTAATTTTTGTCGCCGAGTGGGGTGACCTGACCCAACTCCTCACCGCCAACCTCGCGGCCAAGTACCACGCGCCGTTAGAGGTCGGTGTGGCCGCCGTCCTGGCGCTATGGACCGTGGCCGGCATTGCTGTGGCCAGCGGCCAGACGCTGATGCGGTTTGTGAAGATCTCGACTGTGCGCAAAGTCACAGCCGTCATCCTCGTGGGCCTGGCCGCGTACACGGCCGTGGCAGCCGTCTAACGACCGAAGCGTGCCTGCCGGGAGGCACCCGCAAGGTCACTGCCTGCGTATGCGCGGACAAGCGGCGAACAGTGGTCATGCATGGACTGTGCGTGTTGACGACCCGTCGATCCCAACATAAGATGTGCTTCCCGCTGATGCTGCCAGAATCGTTGTGATTACCTCGTTTTCGTGACATAGTCCTATGAGCACCCCTTGTCAGGGGTCTCCTTATGGTGGTCGTCGGCCCGACGGGACCACTTCTTGCAGGCGCCGTCGAGGAAGGATCGCAGGATGTTGGACACGGACCGGCCAACCGTTCGGCTCCCACGGTTCCCGTCCTCTAAGTTCGCAACTCCAAAGCTGCCGTCGCGTCTCGTGGCCCGGGCCAGGTTGTTCGACCGGCTGGACCGGGGACAGCAACACCGCTTCACCTTGGTGGTCGGCTCGCCAGGAGCTGGCAAGACCGTCCTGTTGGCGGACTGGCTGGCGCAGCGGCCACAGCGTCGGCCCGCATGGCTGAGCTGCGACGACGCCGACGCCGACCCGGTGCGGTTCGTGATTGCCATCATCGAAGCTCTCCGACGTGCCGGGCCGGAAGCGATGATCGGCGAGGACGCCCTTCAGCTGCTGAGTTTCGATGGTGAAGTGTCCGCTGACGTCGTCGCGGCCCTGGCCGACGACCTCGAACGACCCGAAGGGGCCCAGCTGCTGGTCATCGATGACTTCCACCTGGCCGGTCCGCGGGGGGCCGACGCTCTCGCGCTCCTGCTCGAGTACTGGCCGGCGTCGTTGCAACTGGTGGTGGCCAGCCGGGTTGACCCGCGGCTTCGGCTGGCACGTATGCGGGCTAATGACGAACTGGTTGAGATCCGTGATCGCGACCTCTCCTTTTCGATCGACGAAACCAGGTCGTTCCTGTCCGCGTTCGGCGTTCAGATTGGCGACGAAGACCTCGCATTGGTCTGCGAGCGCAGCGAGGGATGGGCCGTGGGGCTGCAGATGGCTGCCATTTCCATGCACAACTCGCCCGACCCCGCCAACGCCGCCGACCGCCTCAGCGTGCCCGGCAACACCATCGTTGGCTACTTCCTGGACGAAGTCCTGCACCGCCAGCCGCCAGAGGTCGTCGATTTCATGCTGGCCACCTCTGTCCTCGACGAACTGTCACTGGCGGGCTGCAACGCGCTGTGCGGCCCCGGATCAGCCCCTCTCCTGGAACAGCTTTACCGCACCCACCTTTTCGTGACACTGGTGGACGAACACGGCCCGACGTACCGCTACCACCACCTGATCAAAGAGGTGCTCCGAGCCGAGTTGCACCTCCGCGACCCTGCTCGCCAGCGCCAGTTGCATGCAACTGCGGCCAGTTACCTCGTGGAGGTGGGTGAGGTCAGCTCGGCCGCTCGCCACCTCTTGGCCGCCGGGGAAGCCGATGCCGCGTTCAAGTTATTGAGCGAGCGAGTCGTGGGCAATTACTACCTCAACCCGAAGGCCGGCAGCGCCCTTGACCTCGACGACGTCCAACCGGAACAGTTCGCCGGGAACCCGGAAATCCTGGTCCCCCTGGCTACCGAACTGTTTTTGCGAGGTGCCCTCGAGCGAGGGCTGCGAGCCTTCGCACTCGCGCAACAGGCTCACGTCGACCCCGACCAACAGCCCGAGCTGGCCGTGAGACTGGCGTTCGCGAACGCCCTACTTTGTGGGGCCACTGGCCAATTCGACCAGGTGTTCGCACTGAGAGACCGCGCCCGCCAATTGGCCTCGCCAGCTCTAGGCGTCGACGAGTGGCTTGACGGCCTCGACGTCGTAACGATGCAATCGCACGCAATGGCCGGCAACCTCGCCCGGGCTCGAGAGATGGCCGCCACTGTCGCCTCCGCCCAGACAGGGGCACCGCTGGTCCAGGTGCTATGCCCCGGCGTGATCAGCCAGGTCGCCCTGACCGAGGGAGCCCTGCAAGAGGCAGAGGTGTTGTCGCAACGGTCGTTGGCGTCGGCTCGCAGACTCGGGATCGAGCGTGAATTCTTCCCCACTTGGGCCATGCGGACAGCGGCTTTGCTTGCTTTCGAGCGGCACGACCTGGACACGGCTGAACGACTGACCGAACAGATCCTCGACCGCTTGGGCGCCAGCCGGCCCAACCAGTCTTATCTGGCCCAACTGGACCGAGCCCGGATCTGGGCCGCCGGCGGCAGTCTCGACGCCGCCCTGTCGTCTCTGCCAGCGGCGCGCGCCACCCTCCGTTGTGACCACTCCGTCCTGTTCGTGCCAGCGGACGAGCTCGAAGCGCGTACACGCCTTGCTCTGGGGGACCGAAATGGGGCGCTCAGCGTGACCCAGCGGTTACCTGACGACCGTCGACGGGTCGTACTGGCACAGATCGCGCTCGCGTCAGGAAATCCGCGTGAAGCGGCAGAACATCTCAGCGAAGTGCCCACCCACGACACCACCATCCGTGCGGATCTCGAACTCCGCCTGCTGCGTGCCGGTACAGCGATCGCCCAGGGCGCGCCTCCATCACCTCGACTGGTAAAAGAAATCTTGGCCATCACCGAACGGCACGGTTTCGTCCAGACGGTGCTGGACACGGCGCCCCGACTGGTCGACCACCTGATTACCCATTCTGACCTTTACCACAGCACCGAGAACCTCAAGGTCTTGGTCGCCAGCGGTCTCGAAACCCGTAAGCGAAGTCCGTCCCGTGCCACCAGCACGCTGCCCGACCCTCTCACCGCCGCCGAGATACGGGTGCTGCACGCCCTGCCCAAGCGCAGCACCTACGTCAACATCGCCACTGACTTGCATCTGTCGGTGAACACGGTGAAGACGCATTTGAACCACGTCTACATGAAACTCGGCGTGACCTCACGCTCGGCTGCTATCGAGCGCGCACTGGCACTGGGTTTTCTCTAACCCATTTCGTCATCTTCGCGGCACCCGTCGCCACAGTCCGGGCAGGAGGAAGGTTCGCAATGTGGGCGCTCGCACGTCCCGCGCCCACAGCCGCAGCACGTGCGGCAGCTGGAGCCGGGCCAGATCGTGTACGCCTCTACTTCGATGATCTCGACCGGTCTCGTCGGGTCATCACTTTCGATGACCAAGTCACACGAATGAGGCACGCGCTCCGTGGCCCGGTACTGGATGACGAGGTCGAGCGACGACCCTGGACGGAGCACGGCCGGGAACGGGTCCCGGACCAGTCTCCAGTGCCGGCTCGGATGGCGGAACGCCACGCTCGTGACGCGCAATTGGCAGTCGCCGATGTTACAGATCTGGATGGTGCGCTCGGCGCAGCAGCATGCCTTTACGCCTCCGAAACAGGTCGAGCCTGTGACCACCAATTTGCCAGACGGCGACGTGCCCGAGACGGGCACAGTGTGCGGGCCTAGCAGGTCGTTGCTGTAAAGAGTGATGGTGGCAACGTGGCCACCAGGAGCCGTGGGCTGGAACCGGAGCACGAGGTCCAGGGACTCGTCGGGACCGACGACCAACGGGTAGGAGCTGATGGTAGGGACGAGGAAATCAGCGGACGAAGAGGTGATGTCCCCGATGAACAAGGGGCTGAACCCAGTGTTGTTGACCGTGAGGATTTGGTCCGCGAACGATCCCTGGCACGTGTCTACGAATTGCCCGTCTCCCGGGATGGCGGTCACGATTATGGGCGCCGGAGCCAGGGCGGCCCGCAGCCTCGTCCCGTTGATGCTGCCCCAGCCGGTGCAGGCGTCCCAGCCCGGTCCGGCGTGGTATACCGGCACGTCGGGGGGCACAGGCCCGTTCCCGGCGTCGTCGTCCCCAAAACGGACGTCCCGGCAGATCGAGGGGCCGTGGGTGTACAGGGTGGGGTTGAGGAAACCCGAGTTCCGGCCGAGGAACTTGTTGACCACGGCCACCAACCCCGCGTAGAACGGGGCCACCCAGCTGGTGCCGAACGACGGGTACGCCCCGGGGCCGCCGAAACCACCGAAAAAGAAGCCGTCCATGGCGACCATGCCGGCAACATCGGGCACACCGCGACGCGAATTACCGTCGTTGTTAGAGATCGGCAAGACCGAGGCGGTCGTCTGGTAAGACGGGACGGGGAAAGTGTCGCTTACCCCGCCTCCGGTAGCCACATAAGGGAAATTCTGAAACGGCGAGGCGGTCCCGGCTTCACTCCAGGTGAACTCCTCGAACCATAGGGAATGGACGTTGCCGACGATCGTCCCGCCGCAGGCGGTGACGCCCGGGTCTCCGTTGGGGTAGGGGACGTGGCACCTCCCGTCCAGGACCAAGTCGGCAGAACCCCAGTCGCCTATGGCCATGAACACGGTGATGCCGCGCAGCGCCGCGCTGCTCAATTTGCCCGAAAGTACGTTGGCGGTGGTGCCTGGCGTTGCAGGGCTCCCGATCGTACCCACGTCGTCCTGGAGCGAAAAGGCCCAACTCGCGGTCAAGACCGACGGCGGAAAGTCCCCTGCCAGTGGGAAAATAGCCCGGTCGAAAAACGCCTCCCATCCCGCCTCCGAAGTGTCTGTGAAATAGACATTTATGTTGGCGCCTTGCGAAATGGCGGCCGCGATGGAAACGTCGCCGCCGCACTCCAGCACCGCACCGCTAGGGCTCGAGGTTACGAGGCCACCGTTGTTGGAATAAGTCGTCGCTCCCACCGTGACCCCGATGTCGATGAGGTTTGGCTGAGTGTGGTAGCCCGCCGGCAGGTTCGAGATAAACGAGTGGATGTCGGAGTGGAGGTAGGCGGCGCCCGCCGCCGCGTCCTCGAACACGCCTATCGTCTGCCCGGCTGCCCCGGTATTGGGGAACTTGTACATTTGAGCCACCGCCACCGGGGACAGGTAATTGGCGCTCGGAGGGTCACCCGTCCCGGTGGCCATGGCTTGGCCCAGTTGGCGGTTGTCCAGGCCGATGACGGCATCGACCACATCTGCGACGGCGCCCGGCAGCGAGACGGCGCCGTCGAAGCCCCGGTAGAGCAGTTCTTCGCGACGCCGTGGCGGCCCCGCGTGCGTACCACCTGGCCCCGGTACCGGGCGGTCTGAGCCAGGATGAGGGGCGCGGTACCAATTCAGCTCGATCCCGAAGGCGCGGTTGACCTGGGTGACGTCTCCCTCGGCGACGAGCCGGCGCCGTCCAGCGCTGCTGGCAAGGATCTGGAGGCCCTGGGACTGCAGGTAATCGAGGACGACACCGAGGTCCTCGTCGGTCGACCCGTAATCTCGCATGTACTCGTCGGCGGACAGGAAACGGCGCTGGCCTGGTGAAAGCTGCTGCCAGTCGGCCAGGTCCGGATGGTGCGGGGCGTCGTGGCGCACCCGGAGCAGCAATGTGACGGCTACCCGCTCCTTCCTCTCGACCGGCCCGACGAGGCTAGCGCCTGGGACCGGCGGCCGGGCGGTGCCGGGTAGAGACCTTCGCTGCGAGGGAGCAGGCATGAGTTACGCCTCCTGGTCGTGGGCTTTTGCATGACCCGTTTGCCGTTGCGCCACAAATACGTATCGAGTGAACCGGAAGTTGAGAGGGGGGGCCCTGATACAACCAATCGGGTCAAAGGTCCCGGTGCCCCAAAATAAGCGGGCCCGGGGCCAAGGGCCAGGGCCCGCTTATCGTCTTATCCTGAGCGGCGTCAATGCCGCGGGTCAGTGACTTGCTGACCTACCGTCCTGTACGGAAAACGAGGAGAGGATGGCGTCGGCCACCATACCGGTCCGTCCGGTTTGAGGGCGTGCGGCCGAGGCCACAGGTGGCCCTCCGCGCTCAGCGCATAGCCGCCGGGGCGAGGAGAAAAGTCCCCGCTTACCCCCCGCTTAGAGCCGAGGCTGGGTGTATATTTCGACGGCCGCCCGGGGCCTGTTAGTACTTTTCCCCGCGTTCCGGCTAAAAATGCTAATGGTTACGGCATTTGCATGGAAAACCGACTGCGAGGAAGCTCACGCCTTCAGCCGTGATCGCAATAACCGAACGACGCTCGGACAAATAATCGACCGCGTACGGGAATGGAGGGCCGCGTAACGTGAGCCTCAGTTGGGCCGTGTTCGAAGGCGGCCGAGCTCAGAGTTTGTAAGAGTGGGCACCAGCCCCTGCGAGATTGCCTCCATCGACGATCAGGTACTCGTCGCGGATCGGCCGGCCCGCGAGCCAGCACTCGAGGATCTCGCGCGTGCCGGCGGCGTAGCGTGCCTGGGCGGAAAGGGACGTGCCGGAGATATGAGGAGTCATCCCGTGGTGGGGCATCGTCCGCCAGGGGTGGTCAGGGGGAGCGGGCTGAGGGAACCAGACGTCACCGGCGTACCCGGCGAGTTGCCCGCTCTCCAGGGCTCGGACGATGGCGTCGCGGTCGCAGATCCTGCCGCGCGCCGTGTTGACGATGTACGAGCCGCGCTTCATGGTGGAGATGAGCTGGTCATTGAACAGGCCCTCGGTCCCCGGGTACAGCGGCGCGTTGATGGTGACGACATCGCAGAGAGGGACCATCTCGGCGGGGGTCGAGTGGTACGTGACCCCGAGCTCGTTCTCGCGCTCGGGGGGCAGCCGGTGTGGGTCGGTGTAATGCAGCTTGACGTCGAACGGCTTGAGCCGCTTGAGCACGGCCTCGCCGATCCGTCCGGCCGCCACAGTCCCCACCACCATTCCCTCGAGGTCATAGGACCGCTCGGCACAGTCGGCGATGTTCCAGCCCCCCTTCAGCACCCACCCGTACGACGGCAGGTAGTTTCGGACGAGCGACAGGATCATCATGACGACGTGCTCGGAGACGCTGATGCTGTTGGAGTACGTCACTTCCGCGACCGTCACACCGGCCCCCGCGGCGGCCGCCAGGTCGACATGGTCCGATCCGATGCCAGCGGTGATCGCCAGTTTCAACTTCTTGGCTTTGGCTATGCGCTCGGCGGTGAGGTAGGCGGGCCAGAAGGGCTGGGAGATCACGACGTCGGCCTCGGGGAGTTCTCGCTCGAAAACAGAGCCTGGCCGGTCTTTATCTGAGGTGACGACGAGTGTGTGCCCGGCGTTCTCGAGGAACCGCCTCAAGCCCAGCTCTCCCGAGACGCTTCCGAGCAACTCGCCCGGCACGAAGTCAATTGACTCCGGGGTCGGCACCGTCTGGCCGCTCGGGTAGGACTCGATCACCGGGATCGAATCGCGGGCGTACGCCTTTGGGTAGCCATCGACGGGGTCGTCATAGAGCACGCAAAGGATCTTCATCATCGGCTCCTATCCCTGACTAGCGGAGGTTGTATCGAGATCATGTCACCACGACTTGCGGACCGGACCTTGGCGCGACCAAACCCCAGTGACTGCACCGAGGAGCTGGCCGGCCCGACGGGCAGCCTTTCGCTAGCGCTCCACATTGTCAAGTTCGGGAGTCTTCTCTACGAGTTCGGTCCCGCCACGCTGGCGTTCGAAGTCAACCACCGCCACCTCTGACGGCCCCTTTTGGCCGCTGTGACCAAGCAGTGGTCTACAGCCTCTGAGTGGGGCCTTCGACCGCCCTCGATCTCCGTCTGGCCTGCAAAATGTCCGACAAGATTGGCTCGGGGGGGAGGACTCGAACCCCCAATGACAGGGCCAGAACCTGTTGTGTTGCCGATTACACCACCCCCGAACGGGCCGACGATCATGCTAGCGGACGCGTGGCCGCCACCCCGAACGGGCCAACCGTGACGAGTATGTGTGCCCGCTGCTAGCCGCCCGCCTTGGCCCGGTCCTCAGCGACGGCCCGGTCCTCAGCGACGGCCCGGTCCTCAGCGACGGCCCGGTCCCGGGCGGCTAAGACTCGGGCGCGGGTGCGTTGCCGCCCCAACAGGACGAGGGACTCGAACAAGGGCGGGCCCACCGTCCTGCCGGTCACGGCCAAACGGACCGGTGCCTGCGCCTTCCCAAGAGCGCTGACTCCGGCGGCCGCGCCCGCCTCCACAGTGGCCTCCCGGATCCCGGCCGCCTCCCACTCGCAGTCTACGTAGCGGGCCGCGGCGCCTTCGAGCACGGCGACAAAGGCCGGCTGCTGGCGCCTGGCCTTGTCCCACTCGGCCTGGTCGATTTTCACCTCTGGCAAATAGAGGAAATCGACCATCGAATAGATCTCCGAGAGGGTCCGGGCTCGCTCCTGGACGAGCGGGGCGATCGGCGCCCAGCGCTCGTCGAGCCATTCGCTGGCCCGAGTCACGAACTCGTCCGGGGAAAGTGACCGTAGGTAAATGGCATTGACAGACGCCAATTTCTGTTGGTCAAAAAAGGCCGGCGACGATTTGACGTTCTCCAGGCGGAACTCCTCGATCAGCTCGTCCCGGCTGAGGATCTCGCGGTCTTCCCCCGGCGACCAGCCGAGCAGGGCCAGGTAATTGAACATGGCCTCGGGGAGGTAGCCCTCCGCCCGGTAATCCTCGAGGGCCACTTTGTCCCGCCGTTTGGACAGTTTTTGCCGAGACTCATTTACGAGCAGGGGCAGGTGGGCGAAAAAAGGCGCTTTACCGAGCTCGAGCGCGTCCCACAGCAAGATGTACTTGGGCGTGTTCGACACATGGTCCTCGCCCCGGATGACGTGGGTCATGGTCATGTCGCCGTCGTCGACCACGTTCGCCAAAATGAACAGTGGCTGGCCGTTTGACTTACGAATGCTGAAATCCTCTATGGAGGAGTTCTCGTACACAACCTCACCCCGGACGATGTCGTGCCAAGAGGTGGTCCCGCTGTCGGGGGTGCGAAAGCGCAGCAGACGTCCTTGCGTCGGCTCCAGGCCGCGGTTGCGGCAATAGCCGTCGTAGCCTCCGGCCTTGTTGCGCTCGGCGATTTGAGCACCGTCGCAGTCGCACGCATAAACGAGGTTGTTGGCCAACAGGTGGGCGATGGCAGCCTCGTAGAGCTCGCCCCGCTCTGACTGGAAGTACGGCCCCTCGTCCCAGTCGAGGCCGAGCCACAGCATGGCCCGCTCGATACCCTCCGCGTGCTCGGCCCGGTTGCGCAGGGCGTCAGTATCTTCGATCCGCAGGATAAAGGTCCCGCCCTGTTGGCGGACGAACAGCCAGTTGAACAACGCCGTGCGGGCGCTGCCGACATGGAAGTAGCCAGTGGGCGAGGGGGCCATACGGGCCCGGACGGTGCTCACGAGAGCAAGCTAGCGCCTGCAGTGGTGGATGTCCGCTCTAACGACGCATGTTGCGGGCCGCCGGCCAGCCCGCTCAGGCTCGCTGACGGCCCTACTCAGTTGAGCGGGAGGGGCGCTCAGCTGGCGAGGAGGTCGCGGGCATCGCTGCCCGCTAGAGCCCGGCGCAGCTTGGTCAAGGCGTCACGCTCGATCCGACGGACCCGCTCAGCCGTGAGGTCGAGAAGCTCGCCCACCTCGCCCTGGGTCCGCGGCTCACCGCGGTCCAGGCCATAGCGCAATGACAGGACACGACGCTCGTCTTCAGACAGGCGGCTCAGGAAATCCTCGATCTGACCAGCCAACAAAGCCTGCGCCACGGTCTCGAACGGTGACTGGGCCGAGTGGTTGACCACTAGGTCCCCGAGGCTGGTGTCCCCGTCCTCGCCCACGGCGGCATCGAGGCTCACCGGGTCGCTGTCATAGTGGAGCAGCTCGGCCAGGACGCTCTCTTCGATCTCCAGGGCCTCGGCCAGCTCGGCCAGTGTGGGTGGACGGCCGTGCTTGGCTTCCAGCTCCCCCTGTACCCGGCGGGCGCGACGTATCTCATCGCCCACGTGGGCAGGGATGCGGACCGTATGAGCCGTGTTTTCAATGGCCCGGCCGATCGACTGACGGATCCACCAGGTGGCATACGTCGAGAACTTGAAGCCCTTTCGCCAGTCGAACTTCTCGACGGCGTGGATCAGGCCGAGGTTGCCCTCCTGGATGAGGTCTGACAACGGCAGCCCGGACCACTGGTACTTGCGAGCGACAGAAACAACTAGTCGGAGGTTGGAGTTGATGAACTGGGTGGTGGCGTCTTCGCCAGCCAGGACCGCCTTGCGGAGCTCCTTCTTGCGCTTGGGCGTCAGGTCAGCGCCGCTCTCCAGCTCCTCGCGGGCCGCCTGAGCGGCCTGGATAACCTGGCCGAGGCGCATTTCGTCAGCCTTCGTGAGCAGGGGAAAGCTCCCGGCCTCATCGAGATAGAGGCCGAGCAAGTCAGGTCCAGCGCCAATGGCGCCCCTAGCGGCAGTGCGACGGCTGAAATCATTCATTGTGATATTGGTAACGCCCCAGCTAGAAGGTTTGTTCCGTGTCGAACGGTTTTGTCGCGCCACCCGGCCCGACTGGGCAAGTTCTACCCATTCGGCACTAGACCAACCCTGAGTTCGCCCTTTGCGCGCTATCTGTGACCCGCCTCAGACGAACCTTACCTTTCTGCAGGGTGCAAGCATAGTGCAGGTGGTGAAGAAAGCCGACGATTAATCGCAGTCGCGGGCCCCGCGGGGGCGCCCGTAGCCGGCCCAACGGGAAGGACCAACCCCGTCCGCAGCGCCACCAATAACAAACCGGCCGCCAGCGCGGCGGTCTCCGCTCGCAGGACGTTGGGCCCCAGGCCGATGTGACGAGAACTCGGTATGGCGGCGAGCTCCGAGTCACTCCAGCCGCCCTCCGGGCCGACCAGCACCGTAGGGGTGCTCAGGTTGAGCGGGGCGCCGCCCGGGACACCCAGGGCCACATCGCTATGGTCCCGTCCCCCGCGTCCTGGACCACCCCCGAAAACGCCAGCGGTCCCTCGACGGTGGGCGCCACACCCGCCGGCTCTGCATCGCCGCCTGCCGGGCTACCTCCCGCAGACGCTCCAGGTGGCGGCCCTCGCTGGCCGGTGCCCAACGGGTGACGCAACGGTCGGTGACCACGACGACCATCTTGTCCACGCCGGCCTCTGTAAGTTTCTGAACAGCCCATTCGGGGTGCTCGCCCTTGGTGAGGGCGAAGCCGACGGTGACCCTCGGGAAGGGCGACGCCGCCCAAGTCGCGTCGGTCAACGGGCGGAGCGAGCCTCCCAACCATTCACACAACCTCGAACCGCCGCGCCCGTCTGAAACCGACACGACCTCGCCTGGCCGTAGGCGCAGTACGCGTGCGAAATGATGGACGTCTTTGTCCGCTAAGGCCGGCCGGTCCAGGTCGTCGACGAAAGCGTGCGCCACCGCCCGGCGCATTTTTCCCCTTACTTGAACGCGCTGCGAATGCGGGAGAAGAGGCCCGCCTCCGGCGGGGCCACGTCCTCGCCGCGTTCGGCCGCGAAGCGGCGCAGCAGTTCCTCCTGGGCGGGCGTGAGCTCTGTGGGCGTGTCGACTACGACGGTGACGATCAAATCCCCGCGCCCTCGACGCTGGAGATGAGGGACGCCCCGGCCCCGCAGGCGGATCTCCGTGACCGGTCGGGCACCCGGGGGGCACCGTGAGCTCTTCGGGGCCGTCGAGGGTCTCCACTTTCAGTTGAGCGCCCAGGGCGGCCTGGGCCATCGTCGTCCGAAGGGCTGTCCGCAGGTCAAAGCCATCCCGGTGCAGGCTTGCGTGTGGCCTAACCCTCAAGTGAAGATACAGATCTCCTGACGGCCCTCCTCGCGGCCCGGCGGCGCCCCACCCGGTCAATCTCAAGGTCGAACCATCGTCTACGCCGGCCGGGACGTCGACCGTGTACGCCTGCTCCTCCATCCGCCGGCCCTGACCCCTGCAATCGGGGCAGGGGGACGGGATCTCCTCGCCTGAGCCGCCGCATCGGGGGCACGGTGTCGAGGTGACCATCTGCCCGAGCAGCGATTGCCGCACCCGGCGCAGCTCCCCGAGCCCATTGCACGTCGAACAAGTGATTGAGATAGTCCCTGGGCGGGCGCCCGTCCCGGTGCACGTCTCGCAGGTCACGGCCGTCCGTATGGAGACCTCTCGCTGCGTACCGAGCACTGCCTCTGCGAACTCGACCTCGAGCGCGGCCTCGATGTTCTCGCCCCGTGGGGGGCCGAACGCCCGTTGTTCCGGGGGCTGAAGGGGCCACCGCCGAAAAAGGCGTCGAATATGTCGCCGAGGCCACCACCAGCGAACCCGCCCCCGAAGGGGTCCGCGCCCCGCTCGCCGTCCGGCCCGAACATGTCGTACTGCCGTCGGCGCTCAGGGTCTTTCAGGGTCTCATAGGCCCGGTTGATGAGCTTGAAGCGCTCCTCGTTCGCCTCAGCTTCAAGCGGCGTGCCCGCATGGCGGTCCGGGTGCAGCTCGCGCGCCAGCTTCCGGTAGGCGCGCTTTATGTCGTCCTCGGTGGCGGTGCGGCCGACGCCGAGGAGGGCGTAATAGTCTTCCTCAGCCAAGGCTGGAGCTCCTTTGCCTCTCTCTAGCCTGGGCGGCCCGGTTCCCGGCGCCGTCGCCGACGTCCCGCAGCGCCTTGCTCAGTCTCTTCGATACCACGGCCACGGCCGCGAGTGTCTGGTCGTAATGCATTCTCGTCGGCCCCAGTACACCCACGGTACCGGCGCGTTCGCCGTCGACGTCGTAAGGGGCGACCACTATCGAGCAATCGGCCAAAGGCACCAGCCCGTGCTCGGCCCCGATGGCTACCGTCAGGCCTCGGTCGAGGACGTCTTTCAACAACGCGACCAGGACATACTGCTGCTCGAGGATGCCGAGCACAGCCCTGATGGTGCCCACCGCTTCGAAAGCAGTTGCCATCCGGGCGGCGCCGCCGACGAAAACGTGGCTAGACGGGCTGTCCGGTTCGGAAGTTCGCAAAGCCTGGACTGCAGCCTTCGCCAGCCCATCGGCGGCCGGGTCGCCGGTCCCCGCGGGCCAACCCGCTCTGTCGGGGCTGGCCCCCACCAGGAATGCGGCCACGCTCGTCGAAGCCCGCTCGACCTGGGCCTCCGTTAGCTCCTGGGAGAGTTCGAGTGGGCGCCGCTCCACGGCGGCGCTGGCCAGGACGACCACGGCCAACACCATGTGGGAAGCGACCTTCACCAGCTGGAGTGAACGCACCTGCCCGGGCTCGGGCGCCGCCGGCGCCACCACCACGGCGGCGTAGTCGGTGAGTTTGGACAACAGGCCGGTGGTTTCGGCGAGCATCCCTTCGAGCTCGACGTGGGTCCGGGCGAAAAACATCCGCACCAACTCCGACTGCGGCGGGCTGAGGGCGGCACGGGCGGGGAGCGAATCGACGAAGAAACGGTAACCCTTGTCCGTCGGTACCCGGCCGGCGCTGGCGTGGGGCTGGTACAGGTACCCCTCTTGTTCCAGGACGGCCATCTCGTTGCGCACGGTGGCCGGCGAAACGCCGAGGTCGCCCAATTGCGCGACGTATGCCGAGCTGACAGGCTGAGCCGTCTGGATGTGGCACTCCACAACGGCGCGCAGAATGGAAGATTTGCGATCGTCCAGCATCTCTGGCACTTAAGGTTACCCCAGCGCCGGAGCCCGGCTCGCGCCGCTGCGGTCGCTTTCGGCCGTGACCGGGGTGCTCGGGGAGCTGCCGCCGCCGGATTAGCCTAGATAAGAACTCAGCCGCACGGGCCTACCCGGCCCGTCGAAGGGGCACGGTTGGCCCCCCGGCGAGAAAGTTGACTAAAGTAGTCAGAATTCGTTACTCAACTGGAGGAACAAGTGCCTGAGCAGCTCATAAGTCCCCACGGCGGGGCACTAGTGGACCTGGTCGTGACCCCCGAACGGGCCGCGGAGCTAAAGGAGCAGTCCCGCAACTGGCCCTCTTGGGACCTGGCCCCCCGCCAGTCCTGTGACCTCGAGCTGCTCGCCAACGGCGGTTTCTCCCCCTTGCGGGGTTTCCTCGGCGAAGAAGACTACGAGGCCGTGTGCGACCGCATGCGCCTGGCCGACGGCACCCTGTGGCCGGTGCCGGTGGTGCTGGACATCACCGAGGAAAAAGCGGCCGAGCTGGGCCCGGGGGCGAGCCTGGCCCTGCGGGACCCCGAGGGGGTCATGCTGGCCGCCCTGCGGGTGTCCGAGCTGTACCGGCCCGACCTGTCCCATGAGGCCAAGCGGGTGTACGGCAGCACGGACAAGGCCCACCCGGGGGTGGCCTACGTGCTGGAGCGGGCCAACCCGGTGTACGTGGCCGGCCAGCTCGAGGTGCTGAGCCCCCCGGTGCACTACGACTACAAGGCCCTGCGCCTGGCCCCGGCCCAGCTGCGGTCCCGGTTCTACGAGCTCGGCTGGGAGCGGGTGGTGGCCTTCCAGACCCGCAACCCCATGCACCGCGCCCACGTCGAGCTCACCCTGCGGGCGGCCCGGGCGGTGGAGGCCAACCTGCTGGTGCACCCCACGGTGGGCCTGACCAAGCCGGGCGACGTCGACCACCACACCCGGGTGCGCTGCTACCAGGCCGTGCTGAAGGGCTACCCCCACGCCACCGCCACCTTGTCGTTGCTGCCCCTGGCCATGCGCATGGGCGGGCCCCGGGAGGCGGTGTGGCACGCCATCATCCGCAAGAACTACGGGGCCAGCCACTTCATCGTGGGCCGGGACCACGCCGGGCCGGGCCGGACTCGGCCGGCCAGCCCTTCTACGGGCCCTACGACGCCCAGGCCCTGTTGTCTGACCACGCCGGCGAGCTCGGCATCGGGGTGGTGCCGTTCGCCCAGATGGTCTACGTGGAGGACCGCGACGAGCACATGCCGGTGGACGAGGTCCCCCCCGGCGCCCGGGTGCTCGACATCTCGGGCACCGAGCTGCGCCGGCGCCTGGCCGAGGGCCGCGACATCCCGGCCTGGTTCACCTTCCCCGAGGTGGCCACCGAGCTGCGCCGCAGCTACCCGCCCCGGTCCCACCAGGGCGTGACCGTGTTCTTCACCGGCCTGTCGGGGGCGGGCAAGTCCACCATCGCCAGCATCTTGCTGACCAAGCTGCTGGAGGAGGGGGGCCGGCCCGTGACCCTGCTCGACGGCGACGTCGTGCGCAAGCACCTGTCCTCCGAGCTCGGCTTCTCCAAAGCCCACCGGGACATAAACATCCGCCGCATCGGCTGGGTGGCCTCCGAGATCACCAAGAACGGCGGCATCGCCATCTGCGCCCCCATCGCCCCCTACGAGGCCATGCGCCAGGAGGTGCGCCAGATGGTCGAGCCGGTGGGCGGGTTCATCCTGGTCCACGTGGCCACCCCCATCGAGGTCTGCGAGCAGCGCGACCGCAAGGGCCTGTACGCCAAAGCCCGGGCCGGCATCGTAAAAGAGTTCACCGGCGTGTCTGACCCCTACGAGGAGCCGGCCAAGGCCGAGGTCCGGATCGACACCACCAACCTGAGCGCGGAGGCGGCCGCCCAGCACGTGATCTTGCACCTGCAGACCGAGGGCTACCTGGGCCCGGCCTAGGCCAGTCTTCGCCCGCCCGCCCAATGTCCCAGCAAGGAGCGCGAGGAGCGCCAGTCGTCGGCACCACCTTCTGGCCCGCCCCCGGGGGTCGGAAGCGTGGGGGCCGGCCGTGAGGTTCGGTCTGGTTGGGACCGGTTATTGGGCGGGACATACTCACGCTGAAGCGTTGGCGAACGAACCGACGATCGAGTTCGTCGGGGTATGGGGGCGCCATTTTGGTCGCGCCACATCACTCGCCACTGCGCACGGCGCCCGTCCTTACGAGGACTACGACGCCCTCCTGGCGGACATCGACGTGGTGGACTTTTCCCTGGAGCCGGACGCGCAAGCCGAACTGGCCACTCGAGCCGCTGAGGCCGGGAAACATCTCCTATTGGAAAAGCCGATTGCTACATCAGTAGAGGCGGCCGTCCGGCTCGAGGCGGCGGCGGCCCGGTCCGGGGTTAGCTCGGTCGTGTTCTTCACCCGTCGCTTCGAGCCGGCCCACCGCAAATGGTTGGACGCGGTCCAACAACAAGGTGGTTGGCGGGGGGCGTCGTCTCTGTGGATCGCCGATGGCCTCGCCCCGGGCAGCCGTTTCGAGTCGTCGGTCTGGCGGCGGGAGAAAGGGCCGCTGTGGGACATCGGGCCCCACGCCCTGGCCACTCTGTGGCCAGTACTCGGGCCCGTGACCGCCGTAACTGCCGTCCGCGGCGACCATGACCTGGTCCACCTGGTACTGGCGCATCAGAGCGGGGCCACGAGCACCGTTTCGCTTACTCTGACCGTTCCGAGCGACGCGGCGTTCAACGAGGTCACGTTTTGGGGAGCCGGGGGTCGCACGAGCCAGCCCCCTGGTGCGGTGCCCTCGCGGGAATCGCTCAGGGTGGCCATCCGGGAGCTGGTCGACTGCATCGAGCGGAGCGACCCGTCGCACCCTTGCGGGGTCACTTTTGGCCGTCAGGTAGTTGAGGTACTGGCTTTGGCCGACAGGCACATATCTCCGCCGTTGGACCGCGGCAGTGGGCACTGATCGCTAAGCGTTTTTTAACTGCCCGGCCCGGCCTCGAGCGCGGTGTTACCGGAACCCCATGGTCGCCCTCAGCAACTGGCGTTGCGAGATCACGAACAGGAAGGCCACGGGCGCGCTCACGATGATCACCGCCGCCGCGAGGAGCGTATAAGCGCTCTGGTTGGAACTGTAAAAGCTGTAGACCCCGCGCGATACCGGGAAGAGGCTGGGGTTGGCGAGGAAGACGACGGGCCCGATGATGTCGTTCCAAACCGTCAATAGCGAGTAGAGGAACGTGATCACGATGCCCGGCCAGGCCAATGGAGTTATGAACCGCAAGATATAACGCGGGTAACTGGCGCCGTCGATCCACGCCGCCTCGTCCAGCTCCGTCGGGATCGAGTACACAAACGCGGTCAACAAGATGACGCCTAGGGGGAGGCCCTGTTCGACGTGGAGCAGGATGTAGCCGATGCGGTTGTTATAAAGGCCGAGGTCGCGTGACTCGATGAAGAGCGGGATGATCGGAAGAGGAAGACAAAGCCCGATGACGAACGAAACGAACAGGGGAGAGTGCCACCGGACCAGCCGGCGGGCCACGGGGAAAGCGATCAGCAAACTGAGCGCGGTTGATATTGCGGCCGCCGACAGGGAGTAGATAATCGTGTTTACGATCTCGGGCCCGAGGTCGCCCTGCTGCCACGCCGAGCCGAAGTTCGCGAAGCTGGGGGGCACCGGCGGTACCAGGGGGTGGGCCAGGAACTGCTGTGAAGACTCGAGCGATATCATGACCACGTAGAGGATGGGGACCAAGAACAACAGGGCGATCAATATGCCGGTGGCCAGTCGGCGCATGCGCCGGGGGTTGCTCAGCCGCACGTCCATCACGGTCATGCCAGGAGCCTCCGCTCGCGCGACCTGAGCAGGGCGGCCAGCGGGATGGCCACGCCCACCGCCACGACGAAAAGTGCGATCGTTACTGCTGCGCCGAGGCCGAGGTCGGCCGTCTGCCCGAAGGCAGTGTTGAAGGCCAACATGCCGAGCGTGTTGGTCCCGAACTCCCCGTCGGTGAGGATATAAATGAGGTTGAAGGTGATCAATGAGCCGATCACGGCGAACAAGACGTTCACCGTAACCGCCGGGGCCATCAGTGGCCATGTCACTTTGGTGAACCTCTGCCACGGGCTGACCCCGTCAAGCATGGCTGCCTCGTACACCGACATCGGGATGGTCTTGAGGGCCCCGATGTAGACCGCCATAGTGAAGCCCAGGTTTTGCCATACCTGGACGGTGATGACCAGAGGCATAGCCCAACTGTTCGACCCGAAGAACCCTGGATGGAGGCCAAACAGGCCGAAGAACGAGGCGGCGGGGCTCGAGAAAGGGTCGAAGAGCAGCAGCCAGACAATGCCGATGACTGTAACGCCGAGGACGATGGGGAAAAACGCCAGGATGCGCAGTACCGACCCGTTCTTGGAATCGTCCAACAGCCGGTGCGCCAACGCCATCCCGACGACGTTCTGGACCACGGTGACACCAAGCACAAAAATTAGGGTGTCGAGAATACTGGCGGTAAACCCAGGGCCTTGCGATGTGAACAGCTGCGTGTAATTGGACAACCCGGTGAAAGACGTCGGCGTCCCGGCTAGCCCGGAATAATTGGTGAACGATATAACCAGGTTGGCCACTGTCGGCACTATGCCGAACACGATAAAAAACCCGAGGCCGAGGCCGATACCGGCCCACATCCACAGCCGCGATGGGAGCGACAGTAACCGTGCGGCAGGAGATTTGCCCCGGCGCCTCCCTCTGGCCACTGGTGCCGCCCCCTCGGCTACCTCTTCGGCCTGGGCCGCATCAGGGCCTGCCCCTCGCCCCGGTGAGCGCCCTCGCGGTGGACGGGCAGCAGGAGGCGCCCCCTCCTCTACTTTGGAGGCGCCTCCGTTCCGGGCCAAGGTCTTTTACTTCTTCCAGCTCTTCTCGATGAGTTGAGCGGCCTTCTGCGGTGTGGTCGACCCCGAGATCACGTTCTCTTGCAGCAACGGGAACTCGGTCGCCGTGTCGTAATAGCCCTGAGTCGCAGTGAGGTTTGGGAACGCCGATGTGTATTCGATCCCCTTACCTAGCCATTGCCCGAGCACGCCGGCAGCGAAGTTGGAGTAAGTCCCGCTCGGCTCACTGGGCGAGATCCCTGTCATGTCTACGTATTGTTCGTAGATCGGCTTACTGGCGAAGAAGGCCAGGTAGGCCAGGGCGGCAGGAATGTTCTGCGCCTTTTTGAGGACCTCGAAGTTCAAGTCGGGCTGGAGCTGGGGCTGGTTCTGGCTGGCGACGTTGCTACCCGGCAGCGGGAAGCTCCCCACCTGCAGCGATGGATTGGCCTGGTGGACAGTAGCCAGGTCCCAGGAGCCATCTACCAGGATGGCACCCTTGTTGCTGGCGAAGTCCTGGGGCATGGCCTCCCACGAAGCCCCCGTGTAATTCGGTTCGAGGTACTTGCCGATCGCGGCTTCTTCTTGCTCGACCTGCACGAAATACGGGCTGGTCCACGTGGTGGCCCCGGTCTGCAGGTCGGTGTTGACGTTTTGGCCCGCCACATGTGGCAGCCAGAGCTCCTCCATCAGCGCGTTGGTGAAGAACTGCTGCACATAGCCCGCCGCCCCCCCGCCGACTCCCAGCCACAACGGTTGGACACCGTGGGATTTCAGGGTCTGGAGGACCGTCAGGAACTGGTTGTACGTGGTGGGCACGCTCAAGTGGTACTTAGCGAAGTCGGCTTTATTGTAAAAGAGGACTCGTTGGTACTGGCCCGAGAGCACGCCGTATATTTGCCCCTTGTAAGTCTCCTGGGCGAGGGCCGTGGACGAGAAGTCGTGTATCCACGGTTGGTTATTGAGCGGTAGGTAAGCGTTGCTTGACGCCCAGAACTCGGTCTGCGACATGGTGGTGCGGTTCGCATTGAGCGGGAGGGGCTGGATGGAGTTGACGTCGGTGACTATGTCCGCGCTGCCGGAATCGACGGACGTCTCGAGCAACGTGGCGTAGCCCGCCGTGTCGTTCGCTTCTGTTTGCAGCTGGACGGTTACTCCGGGGTACTTTTGTTCGAATTCTTTGTCGATCTTGGTCAGGGCCGTAACAGCCGGAGGGTTCACCCACGTTATGATCTTGAGTGTCCCGGAAATCTTGCTCGTCGCCGCGAACGCGGTGCTGGGAATTGTGACACCCGCCGCAGTGAGCGCAGCGGCTCCAATGGCGGTCGCTCCCTTTAGCCAGGAGCGTGATTTCTTACCCTCATAATGTGACATCTTGATTACCTACCTTTCTTTTAGCCACCGGCGGGTACCTGATGGCCATGCCCGGGCAGTCCCGCTCGACGCCATAGCAATTGTTGACTGGCAACAATGCTGAAACAAAATGGCAACATAACTGCGGTACGCGGACCGCCCCTCGCATGTTCTCGGCTCCTTTAACGGCGCCAAGCTGCTGTTACCCCCCTACTGGTCCCGATTTCTAGCATCCGGTTTGTCGTCATTGGCTTCGCTTGAAAACGACCACCGTTCGGATCGTACTGTTGGCTCGGCTAGCTGTCAATCCTCCCCGGGAGCCAATTTGAATCGGTCGCTGCGAAAGCAGTTAATATGGTCTAGACCGCGCTCACGGTGACCAGGGCCGCATGTGGGCCCGGGCGCGCTCCGGCCAAGGGGCGCATTCTGGCGCGGCGGGCGAGGCGTCCGTCGCATCGCGTCTGGGCGGAGCGGTGGGGCCGGGCCCTGTCTGTGCCTGGTAGTTTGAACCGGCCGACAGGTTCCTCCAGGCCAAAGGATGACTCAATGACTACAGAAGTGCCAGGCTGTACTGCTCGCACCGAGGCCAGTTGCCATGAGTGACGGTCCCACGAGCGATCAGCCGACCCAAGCACCTCGAAGTTCGGCTGCCTTGCCGAGCGTGGCGGACGCCGCCGACGCGGTGCTCGCCCCCGCTTTAGTGGCGGCGAAGGCCGAAGCCGAAACTGTCTCGGCTGTTGCTCAACGGGCGGCGGAGGCCGTCGTGGCGGGACACCGAGTGTTCGCAGTGGGTGCGGGCCATGCCCAGGTGTTCGCCATGGAGCTTCACCACAGGGCCGGCGGCTTGCCCTTCGTCGTCGACATGAACCTTGAAGACCTGCGGGCGGATAAACGGGATGCCGGGATGCAACTCGGCGACTCACAGCCAGAGCGAGATCCGGCCAACGGCCCGCGACTGTTGGACTATTACTCCGTAGTTGGCGGCGATGTCGTCTTGATCGCGTCCAACTCCGGACGGAACGGGGCCATCGTCGAATTAGCCTTGGAGTGCCGGCGCAGGGGCATCTACACGGCCGCGTTCACGTCCCGTGCGCACTCGATGGCCGTGGCTTCCCGTCACGAGTCCGGGCGTCGTTTGCTGGAGGTGACCGATGCGGTCGTCGACAACCACTGCCCTGTCGGCGATGCTACGGTCGACGTTCCCGGCCTGGGTACGGCGTGCGCCGCATCGACGGTGTCGTTCGGGCTGCTGGCGCAGATGTTCAACATGGGTGTCATCCGCTACTTGTTGGAGCACGAGCAACCGGTCCGTGTCCTCGTAAGTGCCAACGTGGGGTAGGCCGGTCACGGTGACAGCCGGCGCGCTCGGCGACCAGCCCGCTGACGACCAGTCCGCTGACGACCAGTCCGCTGGCGACCAGTCCGCTGGCGACCGGGCCCCCGGCGACCGGTGCGGCCTGGTCGTCGACATCGGCGGGACCAAGGTGATGGCGGTGCTCATCCTGGACGGTGAAATCGTGGCTCGTACCAGGCTGGAGAGCCGAGGGCTCGCCGCCGAGGTGCTCGCCTCCGACGTCGTTTCAGCGGCGCGCCAGATGGTGCAGCGCGTGGGCAGATGCCTCGAGGGCGCCCTGGTCGCCGTGCCCGGCACAATTGACCGCGAGGCAGGAGTGGTGGTCAGTGCGGCCAACCTACCCTTCTGCGATTTCCCGTTGACCTCGGTCCTGAGCCACGGGCTCGACGACGTCACCGTAATCCTGGAAGACGACGCCAACTGCGGCGCCGTCGGCGAAGCTTCGGCAGGCCCGGCAGGGACAATGCGCGACCTCGTGTACATCACCTTGTCAACGGGGATTGGCATGGGGTCCGTTGTCGGCGGGGAACTGGTCGTCGGGGCCCATGGGTACGCAGGGGAGCTGGGCCATGTGACGGTCGTACCGGGCGGCCGCGTCTGCGGTTGCGGGCGCCGCGGTTGTCTCGAGGCCTACGCGTCTGGGCGGGCCATCGCCTCCCTGGGGGCCGAGTTGCTCGCGGCCAATGGGGGCACGCTCCTGGCCACAGGGACCGCCGGTCCCGACGGGGTAACCGCGCCAGCGGTGGTGGCCGCCGCCGAGCGAGGAGACGCGGGTTGCTTGGAAATTATCGATAATGCGAACGCATATATCATTGGCGCGGTCCAAATGGTCCAACTTATCCTTGACCCAAAGTTGGTCGTCGTCGGCGGCGGCCTGATGACGAGCAAGTTCTTCAGCCAGCGGCTGCTCGAGGCGCTCCGCGGCGAGCGTGGCTTCGCCGGGGGAGGCCCAACCGTCAGGACGTCAGTTTTCGGCGACGACAGCGTGATCGTCGGCGGCATGCGCCTTCTTTCGGCCGCCCTGAGGCGGCCCTTGTCGGGCCAAATCGGCGAGGCGCCATGAGCCGCAGTGAGCTCGTCACCGACGCACAGGTCGTCACCGGCGGCGCGCTGGTGCCAGAGGGCTGGGTCCTTATCGAAGACGGTCTTATCGGCGCTGTGGGCGCAAGCGACCGCCGGCCGCCCCCGGCCGATGTCAAGACGAGTGCGGGACGGGCCTTCGTCCTGCCGGGCTTTATCGACATCCACGTCCATGGCGGTGGAGGCGGCAGTTTCGGCCCAGATGCCGGGTCGGTGCGTCGAGCCCTCGAGTTCCACCTGTTGGGCGGCACGACGTCGCTTCTGGCCGGCCTGAGCACGTGCCCGCCTGGGGCCTTGCTCCAGTCTGTGCAACGACTGGCGACCACGCCCGACGAGCCGGGGACCACCTCACGACTTCTGGGCGTGCATCTCGAGGGGCCGTTCATCTCGCCCGCAAGGAGAGGTGCGCATGACCCGCAGCTGATCCGGCCGCCGGATCCAGGGGAGCTGGCCACCCTGCTCGAGGCCGCTCCGGGCCGGATCCGGCTGATGACAGCGGCGCCAGAATTGCCGGGTTTCGGCGACCTCGCCCGGGTGGCTCGAGCCGCCGGCGTCGTCCTCGCCGCCGGCCATACCGACGCTGACGGACCACAGCTCTTGAGCGCCATTGAGGCCGGCGCCCGGACATTGACACACACCTTCAATGCGATGCGGCCGGTCCTCCATCGGGCACCCGGGCCAATGGAGGCGATCGTCGACACCGGCGTCTTCTGCGAGCTCATTTGTGATGGAGTCCACGTCCACCCGACGTTCGTCCGCATGCTCCGGAGCCTGGTCGGCCAAAACCGGTTGGTCCTCGTCACCGATGCCAGCCGATGGGCGGGCGAGCCAGACCGCGACTATGCGTCAGATACCCGGTCGGTGGAGGTCCGCGACGGGGCCGTCTTCTTGCGGGGGACCAATACTCTGGCGGGCAGCACTCTGACCATGGGCGAAGCGGCCCGCCGCTACGTCCGCTTTACCGGCGCCGATTTTGTCGAGCTGGCCGCCGTGACCGCCACTAACGCCGCCCTAGCCCTGGGCGAGGACCATCGCATCGGCCGCATCGAGCCGGGACAAAAGGCCGACCTCGTGCTTTTAGACAGCCAGGTTAATTGCCTCGGGGTTATGAGTGAGGGCCGATGGGCGCGGGGACCGGGAAAAGAAAACCGGCCTCTTGCCCAGTTGGCGGGCCCAGTGGACGAGGATGGCCAATTCGGCGAGTGTGATTGCGGAAAAGTGGCGGGCGCCGCCGACGACGATCGGCAGTCGTCACGCCGAGAAGTGGAGCCACGATAATGACTTTCTCATCGGCCGCCGCCAAAGCCGACATTACGCCGCCGGTGGGTTGCATTATGGGCGGCTATGGAGCTCGTAAAGGACGGGCGCAAAGCATTGCCGCCCCGCTATATTGTCGGGCTTTTGTGTTCGACGATGGACAGTCGAAGTTGGCCTTGGTCGTGTGCGACCTGGTCTTCGTGACCCACGACATCACCAGTCTGGCCCGCCGGCTGGTGGCCGAAGAACTCGGGCTACCGGCTGGTTCCGTAATGGTTACGGCCACTCACACCCACTCGGGGCCGGCGGGGTTGACGATGAGCATGGACCCTGTGTTCACCGAAACGGTGAGCCGGAAGATCGCGGGCTCGGTCCAGGAAGCCTGTGGCCACCTCCAGCCCGCCTCGGTCAAGTACGCCGAGGTGCCAGTCACGACGATCAGCCAGAACCGACGGGACCCGGACGGGCCGATCGAGACGACGGCTCGTCTGCTGATGGCAGAATGCGCTGATCGTCCGCACCCGTTGGCCACTATCGTCAATTACGCCTGCCATGCGACAGTGCTCGAGTACGACAACCTTGCCCTGTCGCCGGATTTCCCGGGCGCCGTTGCGGGGGCGGTGGAGAAGTGTGTCGGTGGCCAGGCCGCCTACCTACAGGGCTGCGCCGGCAGCATAAACCCGGTGTGGATGCGCCACGACCACGACGAAGCCAGGCGTATTGGGAACATTTTGGGGTTCGCCACGGCCCGCACCGTTTTAGAGGCCCTCCCCGTCGGGCGGGGCCAGTGGTCAGTAAACCTCAGTTTGGCCGCGGACGTGGCCAAGCCCCCTCCGGCCAACTGTCGCGTTGTCACCGAAGGCCCATTGGCCGGATCTTCCGTGACCGTGAGGCTCTCGCCCCGGTCTCGACCGTCGGCCGAGAAGTCCCGGTCGGAACTTTCCGACCTTGAAACCGAGCTCAGCGGCCAGAGCGACCCCGAGCGCCGAAAGGCACTGCTCGCCCGGAGGGCGGCAGTGCGGATGGAGTTGTACTACAGGGAGCACCCGTACCAGTACGCCGTTCGGAGCGACGCGGACAATGCGAGTGGGCCGAGGGGGATTTCGTCGAAGTGCAGACGCTGCGCCTCGGCAATGACACCGTCATCGTTGGCTTGCCGGGCGAGCCGTTCCCAGAAATCGGCGACGAAATCCGCCGTCGGAGCGGCATACCGAACGTACTTGTGGCTGGGTATGCGAACGAGGCCATTGGTTATATACCCGTGGCGACGGAGTTCCCGAGCGATGGCTACGAAGTGGGGTGTGCCCGCTTTACTCCGGACGCGGCACAGTCACTCGTCGATGGGGCATTGCGTTCGATCGCGGCAGCGAGCGGATGACGGTAACGGCGACTGGCCCATCTTCGAGAAGGTGGTATTCGAGTATTTGCGGGTGCCGGTCGTCGGCACCGAGCATTTCGCCATGGGCGCGCCAGGCCAGCCACTGAGCCGGCGCCGGCTGCTACAGGCGGCGGCGGCCGGCGCACTCGCCCTCGCGGGGGCCGGCCGGAGCGTAGGAGACCACGGCGTTGGCCCCGCCGCGATCGACTGGACGGCCCTGGCCGAGAAGCTCACCGGTCGGCTGGTGCTGGCGGGCAAGACCACCTACGCAGTGGACCTGCAGCTTTACGACCCTCAATTCGACGGCTCCCGGCCCGCGGCGATTGCGTATTGCGCCAATGCCGACGACGTCGCCCGCTGCGTAACCTTTGCCCGTAGCCACCATTTGCCGTTGGCGGCGCGGAGCGGAGGTCACAGCTACGCCGGCTACTCGACCACTACAGGGCTGGTTGTAGATGTGAGCCTCATGTCTGACGCGGCCGTTAACGCCGACGTTGCCATCGTCGGTGCCGGTGCCCGCCTGATCGACATGTACTCCGAACTGGCCCGGGAAGGCCGCTCCGTCCCGGCAGGGTCCTGCCCGACGGTCGGTATCGCCGGCCTGGCGCTGGGCGGGGGGATCGGGGTCATGGACAGGCTGCACGGCCTAACGTGCGACCACACGGTGGGCCTCGAAGTGGTGACGGCCGCGGGAGAGGTCGTCCGCGCCGACCCCCACACCAACCCCGACTTGTACTGGGCCTGCCGGGGTGGGGGAGGGGGCAACTTCGGCATTGTCACCGAGTTCCAGTTCTCCACCTTCCCGACCACGGAGCTTGCTCTTTTCAGCGCCACGTGGCCATGGTCGGCCGTCGCCGACCTGTTGCCGGCCTGGTTGGAGTGGGCGCCGAACAGCCCCGACCCGCTGTGGTCCAACTGCCTGCTCCAGACCGTCCCGGGAGCGGTGGCGCCAACGGTCATGGTCGGAGGGGTATGGTCCGGGACACTCGCCGACGCCAATGCACAACTGCAGGCCCTCGAGAAACTGGCCGGCCGGGCGCTGAGCCAAGTGTCCGGCGCGAACGGGTTCGCCGACGCCATGTACATCGAAGCCGGTTGCGCCGGCCTGTCTCAAGCCGCGTGCCATATTGCCGGCCGGTACCCGGGAGGGACATTGCCCCGGGTGCAGCGGATCTTGCGGTCAGACATATTGAACGAACCACTGAGCGACAAAGGGATAACGGCGGTGGTCAGCGGCATTGCGCAACGCCACGACGAAGGCGGCCCAGGGGATGTCATTTTTGACTCCTGGGGCGGGGCCATAAACCGGGTGGCGCCGGAAGCCACGGCCTTCGTACACAGAAAGGCGATTGCTTCGGCACAGTACGAGGTCGCCTTTCCGCCCGGGGTGACAGCCGGCCCTCTCCTGGCGGGCAAGAAATGGATGGATGGTTGGTACCGTTCCCTGCGGCCCTATGTCAGCGGCGAGGCGTACCAGAATTACATCGACCCGGATCTCCCGGACTGGGAGCACGCTTATTACGGTGCGAACTTGGCGCACCTCCAGCGGGTAAAGGCTGAATGGGATCCTGACGACGTTTTCCAGTTCGCCCAGGGCATCCCCCTGCCCGAGCGGTCCTAGCGCTAAACCCGGGTGACCGGCGATCTCCTCGGACAAACCAACCCGACCGAGGCGTCTTGTCGGCACAACGACGGTCACTGAGTGGCGGTCACTGAGTGGCGCCCCTACCGCACGCCGTAGTGTAGTGCAGCGTATGGGTGGCGAGCTAAGCCGGCGCCGGCTGCTTCGGGCCGGTGCGATGGGCGGTCTGGCCGCTCTTGCCGCCGCTTGTGGCGCCAGCCGGCACAGCGGCGGGGGAGCCACTTCCTCCTCGAGCACCACCGAGCCACCGACCACAGCGACAACTAGCAGCACCAGTTCAACCAGCGCGGCCACCACTACTACCACCACGCTACCGGCCACGACCGCAACCACCGCGGTTACCACCACGACCACCACGGTCGTCCCCACCACGGTGGTCTCGGCACCGACCGAGGCCGACTGGAAGGCCTTGGCCACGTCCCTCACGGGCCAGTTGTCCCGGCCAGGCGGGCCGACCTACCCGGTCGACCTGGAGCTCTACGACCCCGTTTACGACAACATCCACCCTGCAGGCATTGCTTACTGCACCAGCTCCAGCGACGTGGCCCGTTCGCTGGCCTTCGCCCGAGAGCACGCGCTTCCGTTTACGGCCCGGAGCGGTGGCCACAGTTATGCGGGTTACTCGACCACCACCGGGCTCGTCATTGATGTGACCCTCATGTCCCAGGTGGGGGTGACGGGGAACGTAGCCACTGTTGGCGCCGGCGCTCGCCTTATTGACATTTACTCCGCCCTGCCGCAGCACGGGGTTTCCCTCCCGGGTGGGTCGTGCCCCTCGGTCGGGATAGCGGGCCTGGCGCTCGGCGGCGGGATTGGAGTGCTGGGCCGGCTCCACGGCCTGACGTCTGACAACATCGTGGGTCTAAAAGTCGTGACCGCCGACGGCACCACCGTTGACGCCAACGCAAATACCAACTCCGATCTGTTTTGGGCCTGCCGCGGTGGGGGAGGGGGGAACTTCGGCGTGGTCACGATGTTCCAATTTTCGACGTTCCCGGCGGCCCAAGTGGCCTTGTTCGGCCTCCGCTGGCCGTGGGCCGCGGCGGCCACCGTGCTGCCGGCTTGGCTCGACTGGTCCTCCTCCCAACCTGACCCTATGTGGTCCAATTGCCTTTTGATGGCCCAGTTGGGCTCCACCACCCCCACCGTGCAGGTGGGCGGTGTGTGGGCGGGCAACGTGGCTGACGCCAGAGCTCAGGTCGCCGCTCTTGTCCGGACAGTCGGGCCGCCGGCCAGCCAGGCGTACGGCCAACACGACTACGAAGAAGCCATGTACATCGAGGCCGGTTGCCGCGGGCTATCGCAGGCGGCGTGTCACCTGGCCGGCAAATCCCCCGGCGGCACCCTTCCCCGGACGGTGACGGTGGCCAAGTCGGACATCCTCAATGGGCCGCTCGGAAATTCAGGGGTCCAGGCGGTGCTGGCCGGCATCGAGGAACGCCAGAGCCAGGGCGGTCCCGGGGCCGTAGCGTACGACTCATGGGGCGGGGCGATAAACCGGGTGCCGGCGGACGCCACTGCGTTCGTGCACAGGAAGGCGGTGGCGTCGGCGCAGTACGATGCTTCGTTTGCTGAAGGCGTGGCGCCGGCGGCCGTGCAGCAGGCCCAGTCCTGGCTGAACAGCTGGTACGCAACGCTCCGCCCGTTCGTAAGCGGCGAGGCGTACCAAAACTACATCGACCCCTTCCTTTCCAACTGGCAGCAAGCGTACTACGGAGCCAACCTGGCTCGGCTCGAACAGGTCAAGGCTAAATGGGATCCTGATGACGTTTTCCATTTCGCACAGAGCGTCCCTCTGCCGTGAGCGGCCGTATATCAAGAGCAAAAGGCCCGGTTTTCGGGCCTACGGCCTAACTCTCCAACCGCAACGCCTGGATAAACGCCTCCTGTGGGACCTCGACCCGACCGATGTTCTTCATCCGCTTCTTGCCTTCTTTTTGCCTTTCCAGGAGCTTGCGTTTGCGGGTGATATCGCCGCCGTAACACTTCGCCAGGACGTCTTTCCGCTTCGCCTTCACCGTCTCGCGGGCCACGATCTTGCCCCCCACGGCGGCCTGGATCGGGACATCGAAAAGCTGGCGCGGTATCAGCTCCCGCAATTTCTCGGTCATCCGCCGCCCGTACTCCATCGCTTCCGAACGGTGGATGATCGCACTGAAGGCGTCCACGGGCATGCCGTTCAGCAGGATGTCTATTTTGACCAGTTCTCCCGGGGAGAACCCGGCCGGTTCGTAATCGAGGCTGGCGTAGCCCTTGGTGCGGCTCTTGAGGGCGTCGAAAAAGTCCATGACCACTTCGGAAAGCGGCATCCGGTAGACCAGCTCGACGCGTTCGGGAGACAGGTACTCCATGCGCACCATCTCGCCTCGCCGGTTCTGGCAGAGTTCCATCACCGTCCCCGTGTTATCCGAAGGCAACAGGATCGTCGCCAGTATGAACGGTTCCTCGACCATCTGGATATTCTGCGCCGGTGGCATCTCGGCCGGGCTGTGCATGTGCAGCTCGGTGCCGTCGGTCAACCGGGCGATGTACTCGACGCTCGGGGCGGTGGCGATGAGGGTGAGGTCGAACTCCCGCTCCAGGCGCTCGCGGACGATGTCCATATGGAGGAGCCCGAGAAAACCACAGCGAAAACCAAAGCCGAGGGCGACCGATGACTCCGGCTGGTACGTGACCGACGAGTCGCTCAGCTGCAATTTCTCCAGTGCGGTCCGGAGATCCTCGAACTCGTCCCCGTCCACCGGGTAAAGGCCGCAGAAGACCATGGGTTTTGGTTCCTGGTAGCCTTCTAGCGGCTTCTCCGCCGGGCGGGCGGCTTCGGTGACAGTCTCGCCACTCCGGGCTTCACCGACGTCCTTTATGCCCGCGATCAAATAGCCGACCTCGCCCGGACCGAGGCTCTGGACTTCGGTCGTCGCCGGCAGGCGGACACCCAGCTCTTCGACCTCGTGCACGCGCCCAGTCTGCATAAACCGCAACTTTTCCTTCGAGGAAAGCACCCCGTTGACGACCCGCACAGAGCTGACCACGCCGCGGTACTGGTCGTAGAGCGAGTCGAAGATGAGCGCCTGCAACGGCGCCTCGGCATCGCCTTTTGGAGGAGGGATGCGGTCGCAAATCGCGTCGAGCAACTCGGGTACCCCCTCACCGGTCTTGGCCGAAACCCGCAGCGTCTCCGACGCGGGGATGCCGAGCACGGCCTCGATCTCGGCCGCGCAACGCTCCGGGTCGGCCGCCGGCAGGTCGATCTTGTTGAGGACGACGACGATCTCGAGGTCGTGCTCGAGGGCGAGGTAGGCGTGGGCCAGGGTCTGGGCCTCGATGCCCTGGGCCGCGTCCACGAGCAGGACCACCCCCTCACAGGCAGCCAGGCTGCGGCTGACCTCATAACCGAAATCGACGTGGCCCGGCGTGTCGATGAGGTGGATGGTGTAGCCCTTCCACTGGACGCGGACGTTCTGAGCCTTGATCGTGATACCCCGCTCGCGCTCGATGTCCATGGAGTCGAGGTACTGGTCGCGCATCTCGCGTGGGTCGACGGCGCCGGTCAGTTCGAGGATACGGTCGGACAGAGTCGACTTCCCGTGGTCGATGTGGGCCACGATCGACAGGTTGCGGATCTTGTCAGGGCTAAGGGTGCTCATGGTTGCAGTTACCAGTCTGGCCCAAACGGGGCTCAGGCCAGCGGCGAGCCTTTTTCGGGCGCGTATGGCCGCGGTCCGGGTGTGTGGGACGTTGGCCGGAGGACGCTCCCGGTGGCGCCGGCGCTCCCGTAACCTGGTCCTGACCTGGTAAGGTATGTGGCCCTGTGGCAAATATAAAGAGCCAGATAAAGCGTATCGGGACCAATGAGAAGCGCCGTCTTCGTAATAAGGCGGCCAAATCCGAGGTTAAGACCCGCATCAAGGGCGCCGTTCACGCCGCAGCGGCGGGCCAGGCCACCGCGGCCGAGGATCTGCGCTTGGCCGTGAAACGGCTGGATAAGGCAGCGGCGCGCGGCATCATCCACCGCAACCAGGCGGCCAACCGCAAGTCGGCCCTGATGCGCCGGGTAGCAGAGCTGGCGGCCGTTACGGGCGCGGGCGGCGCCGCTACCCAAGAGCCAGAAGAGTAAGAAGACTAGGCGCCTAGCGCCGGGCGCGGCCAGCACCGCTGCGGGCTACCTGGGGGGCGCCCCGGGCGCTTCGAGAGATCCGACAGAGCCGGGCGACCAGGACCTCGAGCACGACTTCCGGTTCCCAGTCGAGTTTGCCTTTGAGGGCCAGTTCGGCGTCGGCCAGGGCGGTTATGGCGTCGCCGATGCCTCGTGGCCCCAACCGGCGGGCGGCGTCGAGGGCCTTGCGGGCCGGGAAAGTGCTCCGCCCCCGGGCGATGCCCAGCGCCTCCGCGGCCTGGCTTTCTGAGGCAATTTCCGGCGACTGCACGCGAAGGACGTTGCCGAAATGGCGGTGCAGGATGGCCAGGACGACGAGCGGGTGTCGGGCGCCGGCCTCGATGAGCCGGTGGAGCACGGTGAGCGCGACTTCTGGCTCGCCTCTGTCGATGGCATCGGTGAGGTCCCAGGGCGGCACCGAACCGGGTTGGCCAAGATAAGGCCCGAGTTCATCGGGCCGATCGTTGCCCCCGGGCCGTAGGCGGCCTCGAGCGTGGCGAGCAGGGCGCCCAGGCGAGCCGAGATCCTCGCCGAGGTGCGATTCGACCAGGGCGGCTGTCCCCGGTGCGAGTTTGATCGGGGCGCGGGCCAGGCGCTCGCTGACAAAGTTATGGGCTTCCCGGCCGCTCACATCGGTGCTGATCACGGCCGTCGCGCCGAGCGCCTTGAACGCGTTGACGAACTTGACCGGGAGCGTTCCGCCTCCCCCCGCTACGACGAGCCTCGTGGTGGCCAGCGGCTCTTCAAGGTAGGAAAGGAGCGGCTGAAGCTGGTCCAGGGTGAAGCGGCCCGCCTCACGCAGTACCACCACCCTGCGGTCGGAGAGGAACGGAGGCGTCCGGCAGGCCCCGACTACAGCGGCTACGTCCAGCTCCTCGCCGGCGAAATCTTCCAACACGAGGGACCGGTCGGCCGTCCCGACCAGCTCGTCCACCAGGTCGGCCACTCTCTGTCCCAGCAGGGCGGCGTCGTCTCCGGTCACGAGCCAGGCCGCCGTGTCTGAAGCGGTACCGCTCTGCGCCTCACTCGCGCTCCGAGTATTGGCCCGTTTGGCGTCGCCTCGCGGGATCCTGTTCGCTCCTCGGCTGGTGGTCGGCCGGGTGGCCCCTTCAGCGTCGCTCATCCGGCTTCCATGATGGCGGCCAGAATGTCCCGCACCCGGCACGTGCCCACGACGTCGTGCGCCCTCACCACGCGGCACCCGAGCGAGATGCCGAGGGCGTGAGCTGCTGTCGTCGCGTCCTTGCGCTCGTTTATCTCCAGGCCGAGCAGGTCGCCGAGGAACCGCTTATTGGAGGCCGAGAGCAATACCGGGTAGCCGAGCCCAGCCAGGGTGCCCGACGCCCTTAGTAGCTCGACTGACTGGGCCGCGGTTTTGCCCAGGTCGAGCCCGGCGTCGACGAGTATGCGGTGGGCCGGGATGCCCGCCTCCAGTGCCCGGCCGGCCCGTTCAGCCAGGAAAGCGCAGACCTCGGCCACCAGGTCGCCGTAGAGCGGCTCGGGGTCGGGGACGCGGGGCGCCAGGCGGATGTGGGTGGCCACGACGCTGGCGCCGGCGGCCGCCGCCGCTTCCAGGTACCTGGGGTCGGCAAAGCCACTGATGTCGTTGCCGACCACGGCGCCGGCCGCGAACGCCTCCGCCGCCACCGAGGCGCGCCATGTGTCCGCTGAGACGGGCAGGTCAAAGCGAGCCACAAGCCCCTGCACGGAAGGTATCAACCGGTCGAGCTCTTCAGCCTCACTCACTTCCGGCCCCGGCCCTGCTTTCACGGCGCCGACGTCAAGGACATCGGCGCCCTCCGCCACGATCTGCTCGGCGCGGGCCCGAAAGGCGTCCCAGGCCCAGGTGGCGCCCTTATCGAAAAACGAGTCTGGCGTCCGGTTGAGTATCCCCATCACCAGCGCCCGAGCCGAAACGTCGTAGTGGTGGTGGCCGAGCTCCAGCACAGGCGTCGTTGTTGTGGCCATGACGGGAGAGAGGCTAACGCCGCTCCCTAGAACAGCTTTGACGTCAGAGCCTTGCGGTACTCCGCCACTTTCGGGTCGTCTCCCATGAGCTCGAGGAGGTCAAGGTACTCCTGACGGGCCGAAGGGTCGTCCTTTACCCGGTCCAGCAATGCGTCGAGCTTGGCGTCGACGGCTCCATCACCCGCAGCCGCCTCGTCGCCGACCCGCGCCTCAGCCAGTAGGTGCCGGACTTCGGGTGTTTCTGGCAGTCGCTGGAGGAGCTGGAGGGCCTCCTGCTTGCCTTCATTGTCGCCCCGGTCGATGAGCACCGAAGAAAGGGTAACTATGGCCTTTTCGTTGGCCGGCTCGAGCGTCAGCGCTTTGCGCAGCGACGCTTCGTCACCCGCGGCGACCAGCAGGTCCACTTCCGTCGGGGCCGGCGCGACCTCCGCCAGCCAGGCCCGTACGGCCGTCTCCGGCTGCGCACCTATGAAACTGCTCACTACCCGCTTGTCACGGATGGCATAAACCGCCGGGATCGATTGCACCTGGAAACTGGTGGCCACCCGCACGTTCGCGTCCACGTCCACCTTGGTCAGGACGACCTCGCCTTCCCTCTCGGCCACCACTTTTTCCAAAATGGGCCCCAGCGTGCGGCACGGGCCGCACCACGAAGCCCACAGGTCAACAATGACAGGCACTTGTGTGGAGCGTTCCAGGACCTCTGCCTCGAAGGTCGCGTCGGTCACGTCTATAGCTGCGTTCATTTCTCCTCCGGCGGTACACGCCTCAACGGCCCACTCTTTCAGGCCCGTACGTATAGCGTCCAAAGGCAGCGTGACATTCCCGGGGCCTCGACCAGACGAAATACTCCTACCGTGGTCTCTAGGACTGTCTACCTGGTCCCCCCGACCCCTGGGAGGAACATGACTTTTGCGTCGATCAAGAGCTGGCCCAGCCTGGAGCGCCCTGCGCTCGTGCTCGGGCTAGAAGGCTGGGTAGATGCCGGTTATGCCGCCGCCACCGCCATCAACGCCTTGCTCGAGTCGGCCCGCCATGAGGTGGTCGCCACCTTCGACTCCGACGCGTTGCTCGACCAGCGCTCGAGGCGCCCAGTCCTGCGGGTCTCACACGGGGTCCACGGTGGCCTTACCTGGCCGGAACTGCGGTTGCTGTCCGCCACGGACACCGGCGGGCGGAGCCTCCTTGTTCTGGCCGGCCCGGAACCCGATCTGCGTTGGCACGAGTGGAGCCAGGAAGTCGTGGCCCTCGGGCTGCGCCTCGGGGTGGAACTGGTGGTGGGGCTCGGCGCCTTTCCCGCCCCCGCTCCGCATACGAGGCCGGTCCGCCTGGCCGCCACCGCCAGCAACGAGGAACTGGCCGGTCGCGTCGGCTTCCTGCCTGCCACGATGGAGGTCCCGGCCGGGGCGCAGGCCGTGCTCGAGGTGGCCTTCGGTGAGGCGGGGGTGCCGTCCATCGGCGTCTGGGCCGCGTCCCTCACTATGCCGCTGGTACCCCTTACCCCGAGGCCTCCGCGGCGCTGCTCGACAAGCTGGCCGACCTCACAGGGATCAGCATCGACACCGAAGCGCTGCGTGAGGCGGGCCGCAAAGCCAGGGACCAGATCCAGGCGCTGATCGAGGCGAGCGAGGAGCACTCAGCCATGGTGCGCCAGCTCGAGCAACAGCAGGACAACGAGTTGGGCCTTACCGCCACCGAGTTCACCCACCTGCCTACGGGGGACGAGATCGCGGCCGAACTCGAGAGGTTCCTTCGGGGTGAGACGCGCTGAGCGCGCCCACCCCGCCTGATGGGTTCAGATCACGATGTTCACGAGCTGGGGCGGGCGGGCGATGACCCGTCTCGGCGGACGACCGTCGAGTTGAGCGGCTACCTTCGGGCTGCTCAGAGCGACGGCGACAACCTCGTCCTCCGACGCCGCCGGCGAGATGCCGACCCTGTCTCGCAGCTTGCCGTTTACCTGCACCACCAGGGTCACCAACTCCTCAGCCAACATCGTCGGGTCGGGGACGGGCCAGGGCTGAGCGTGGACGCGAGCCCCCTCGCCGTGGCGGTGTTCCCACAGCTCGGCGCTTATGTGGGGCGCCATCGGGGCCAGTAAAAGCAACAGCGCGTCGATGGACCCGTCCAGGGTCGTCGTTTCGGCCCCGCCTTCCGACTGGGCGTACCGGTACAGGAGGTTGGTGTGCTCGCGCAGCGCCGCCACGGCGGTGTTGTACGACCTGCGCTCGAAATCCCGGGTCACGCGATCGACCAAGCGGTGCGTCGCCTTTGTGACCTCTGCGTCAGCCGGCCCCGCTGCTCGGTCCGTGCCCGCCGAACCCTCGGCTTCTCCCGTGGCCAGCCGCCACACCCGGTCGAGGAAATGCCGGCACCCCTCGATCACATCATCCGTCTGGTCGGTCCAGTCGAAGTCGTCCGCCGGCGGCCCGACAAACAAATGGAAAATTCGCAATGAATCGGCGCCCACGCGGTCGAAGTACTTCTCCGGCGCGATCAGGTTGCCTTTGGACTTGGACATTTTCGTACCGTCCATGCGGATCATGCCTTGGGCGAAGTAGCGCTTGAACGGTTCCCTGACGTCCTTGGGCGCCAGTCCCAAATCGCCCAGAGCGCGGGTATAAAACCGGGCGTACAGCAAGTGCAGGATGGCGTGCTCGACCCCGCCGATGTACTGGTCGACCGGCATCCAGTGCTCAGCCGCCTTTTCGTCAACGGGTACATCGCTAACCCACGGGTTGCAGAACCGCAGGAAATACCATGACGAATCGACGAACGTGTCCATGGTGTCGGTCTCGCGCTGAGCCGGCTGGCCGCAGCGCGGGCAAGTCGTCCACAGAAAGTTCTCGTCTTTGCGCAACGGTGACTCGCCCGTAGGCAGGAACTGGACGTCGTCGGGCAATAGCACAGGCAAGTCAGCTTCCGGGACGGGGACGATACCGTCATCCGGGCAATAGATCACCGGGATCGGGCAACCCCAGTACCTTTGGCGCGATACCAACCAGTCGCGCAAGCGGTACTGGATGGTGCGCTTACCGATGCGCTCTTTCTCCACCCACTCGATGGCTCTTTCCTTGGCTTCCGCGGTGTCGACTATGCCATTTAGCCATTCGCTGTTTATCCTGGGGCCGTCGCCGGTAAAGGCCTCGCCTTCCCAACCCTCAGGCGGCTGGACCGTGCGAATTATCGGCAGGCCGTACGCGGTGGCGAACTCCCAGTCCCTTTGGTCCTCGGCCGGGACGGCCATTATGGCGCCGGTCCCGTAGCCCATGAGCACGTAGTCAGCCAGGTAAATCGGGACTTCTTTCCCGTTGAACGGGTTGATGGCGTAGGCGCCCGTGAATATGCCGCGTTTTTCGAACGATATCTCGGCCGACTGGCGTTCCAGTTCGGGTTGCTGGCGGACGCGCTCGACGAACGCCCCCACATCCTGGCGCTGCTCGGGCCGGGTGATCGATGAGACCAGCGGGTGTTCGGGGGCGAGGACCACGAAGGTCATGCCAAAGGCAGTGTCCGGCCTGGTGGTGAAGACCTCTATCTTCTCAGTCGAGCCGGCGACAGCCATCTCGAACTGGGCTCCCTCGGAGCGCCCGATCCAGTTGCGCTGCATCGTCTTGACCCGCTCGGGCCAGTCCAGAGTCTTCCAAGGCGGCCAGCAGGTCGTCCTGGTACGCGGTGATGCGGAAGAACCACTGCTCGAGGTCCTTCTTTACCACCAGGTCCCCGCTGCGCTCGCAGGTCCCGTCGGGGCGCACCTGTTCGTTGGCCAGGACGGTGTTGCACCCGGGGCACCAGTTGACAGGCGCCTTCTTCCGGTAGGCCAGCCCCGCCTCCAGAGACGCTGAGAAATAACCTGGTTGAACTTCATGTAGATGGGGTCGTGGCTGCGCACCGTGCGCCGCCAGTCATAGACCGCCCCCAGCCGGACCAGCGAACTCGACAGCTCGGCGATGCGGGCGTCCGTGAAGACGCGGGGGTGCATGCCGGACTTGATGGCAGCGTTCTCGGCCGGGAGCCCGAAACTGTCGAAGCCGAACGGGCTCAGGACCGCGTACCCCTGCATCGTCCGCCAGCGGACGTTCAGGTCGCCGAAGGTGTAGTTGCGGACGTGGCCCTGGTGAGCCGGCCCGCTCGGGTAGGGGTACATGCACAGCAGGTAGACAGGCGGGCGGGGGTCGTCGTTGTCCACCTCGTAGGCGTGCTCGGTGCTCCAGCGGGCCTGCCAGAGGCTCTCGACCGCCTGGGCGTCGTACGCGTTGCTCATGGTCCCTACCAGGCTACTTGAGGTGTACCGCCCGCTGTGAGGGTTTCCGGGCCTGGCTGTGGCGTCGTGGGAGGCGGGGGTTCTATGGCTGTGGCCCGCGCCGGCCCCGGCATTGGCATCCCCGGTGGACGGCATGCTCCTCTCGCTGCCCGGGGCTGTTGTACCTTGCCTGTTGTGGCAGACGGCTGTACCAGCCTCACGATCGGGCTCGGCGACGACCGCTTCGAGGTCGTCGAGGGCGACGCCTTCACCTTTGGCCGTTCGCAGCGGACAACCTCTGCCTCGACCCCTCCGACCTGGGGATTTCCAGGGTTGCCGGGTCGGTCGAGGCCGACGCGGGCGTTTGGTGGCTGGTCAACAAGAGCGGCGTCAGGCCGCTGGAAGTGGTCGACGACGTAGGCATCCGGACGGTACTGCCGCCCGGCCGGCGCATAGCCCTGACCGCGCCGATCACGGTTGTCGTCGAGGGGGCCACCAGACGCCACGCCCTCACCGTCGACTTGCCCGAGAGCGCCCTGGACCGCCTCGGGAGCGGCGGGGTGCCAACGGCTCAGATCGAAGGAAACCCGACCCAGGCCGCCGCTGAGGTCTCCATCACCCCGGCCGACAAGTTGGCGCTGGTAGCCCTCTTCTCCGGTTACCTCGAGGCCTTCCCCCGTTACGACCCCCACCCCAAGAGCTACGCCGACGCCGCCGCCCGCCTGGACTGGCCCCGCACGACGCTCGTGAAGAGGGTCGAGTACCTGCGGACGCGGCTGACCAATGCCGGCGTGCCCAACCTGCTGGGCGAGAACGCCCTCCCGTACCTGGCCGAGTGGGCACTGGCTACCGGCTTGATCAGCCGGACCGACCTGACCCTGCTGCCCCCGCGCTGAGGCCCGTGGCTCCATCGGTCGGTTTTGGCGGAAGCCGGCTCTGCTAGCCTCAGAGGAGGCTTCGGGGGCGTAGCTCAGTTGGTAGAGCGCTTGCATGGCATGCAAGAGGTTCGTGGGTTCGATTCCCATCGCCTCCACCAAAAGGTCCTGGTCAGAAGGTATTTCTGGTCAGGGCTTCTTCATGTACCCACCCGACGTAGCCAGTTTTAGCGTAGCCTTTCGACTGGTTGGCTACGTCCCGCTCAGAGCGGGGCCTGAACCGGGAGGTCTCGCTGGAACATGGCGCCAAGGGCGACGGTCAGGTGGAACGAGGCGAAATAGCGCTGGATGTCATGGGTGCGTTTCCCGGACGGGTCGCGCCGCAAGGTAGAGCGGGTCGAGAAGGCCGATGCCGAGTCCGACCTCAACGAGCTGCTGGCCCTCCGAGCCGCTGGCGCAGATCCGCGGCCCCGTCGGGAGCGGCTGGTGTCGTTCAACGAAGTGCTCGACGAGTGGCTCGAGGCGGGCTGCCCGAGCGCGGCCCCGGGCGGCCGCACCCGTCATGCCAGGCAGAAGTCCGGGGCCACGATCGACAACGCCCGGCGGCTCCTGGCGACTCATGTCCGCCCTGATATCGGGGTGTTGTGGGTCGACCGGACCCGGACTGAACGGATCGAGAAGGTGTTCGCCTGCATGGGAGGCTCTGGCCTGGCCACCAGCACCATCGACCACACTTGGGACTACCTCAACCAGGCGTGCCGCCACGCCCTACGCCGGCAGCGGGTCCGGACCAACCCGGTGCAGGACGCCCTGTTGCCCGAGGCTCGCCCGCCGAAGGAGCGCAAGGCCCTGACGGTCGACCAGGCCAGGCGGATCCTCTTCCACGCCATCCCCGACGACCGCAACCCCGCCATGTGGTTGACCGGGTTGATGTGCGGGTTGCGACCGGGCGAGCTGGCTGGGTTGCGTTGGCCGTTCGTCGACATCGACAGCGAGGAGCCGGCCATCGACGTGGCCGAGCGGGCCCAGGAGGTGAGCCAGAAGTACGTGGGCCAGGCCAGCCCCAAGACCAAGAAGTCCCGCCGGCGGATCGGTTCGCACCCGCTCCTGGTCGCCGCCTTGCAGCGTCACCGCCACGATATGCAGATGCTCGGTCTCTACGACCCGGGAAGCTTCGTGTTCTGCACCCGCAACGGCACGCCGTTCCTGTTGCGCAACATGCGCCGCGACTTCGGTCACTTGTGCGAGCGGGCTGGGCTCGGCAGTGACTGGACGACCTACGAGCTACGCCACTCGTTCGTATCACTAGTGGCCGACCAGCTCGACGACCTGGTGAAGGTGGCTGACCTTGCTGGCCACCGGGATCCCCGCACGACCCAGGGGTACCGCCACCCGGTCCGCTCCTCACTGCCCCACGCCATCGAGGCCTGGGAGGCGCTGCTCGCCAAGCAACCGACCGCCTCGTAGGCCGCCGCACGTGACCGCGCCGCCGCCCCGGGGAAGGAAGACGCGGCTCGTCCGCCCCGAAGACGTGCCGGACGACCTTCTGCTCGTGATAAGAGCCATGCCTGCCCAACGGTCGGCTGCAGTCGAGGAGATGGTTGACCGCGCTCAGCTCTCTGCGAGCGTCTATGTCGTCGAGCAATCAGGGCGGCGGCACCTGCTCTATGGCGCGTCGGTTTTCGCGCGTCGATCGGGCGGGGATGCGACCGACGTCCTGCGCCGGTTCCCCAGAGCGCCGATGTTCGTGGAGGCACCCGTCGGAACGGTCAGGGCAGCCGGCTTCGAGGTCGTGCCGACCGGCACCGACGCAGACCACTTCGACGTTCAACTGATTGCCGGCGTGGCTGAGCCCGACGTTCTCCCCTCCGAGGCCGAGCTCCGGGCGGCGGCCACCCGTCTTCTCGATGCCGCCGGAGAGTTGCAGCCCAACCCGTCCTACGCTGGAGGGACGGGCGAGCCGTTGAAGGAGGGCTGAATGCGCGCACCCTGGGACAAGCCTTGGCACGTCGAGGAAGTCGCCTCTGCCGTCGTAGAGCGGCTCGATCGCGCCCACGTGCCTTACCCGAAGGCCGTCGAGATGGGCGTCGACATCATCAGTGACCCCCACGCCGAGGACGACGACGGGTACAACTGGACCGTTCTCAGCCGTGCCCGGAACGTGAACGACGTGACCCCGGGCTCAACCGTGGTCATGGGAAGCGTGATCGGGAAGTACCTCGCCAAGGTCGTCGCCTGGGACTTCGAGGTCAGTGACGAGGACCCAATTGTGGTCCTCGACTTGCTGCCCGTCACCCCAAAGTCCGTCTCGGATGCCCTGGCCCGAAGCAAGTCCCCGGCGACCCGATAGCCACGGCCCGGGCGGGGCTCAGCCTCTCGTCGTCCTGCTCTGCTTCTTAGCGCTCTGGCGGTGCTCGGGCCGGTAAACGTAGTCCGGGTCGTCGAGACGTTCGGCCACGAACCCGCGGACGCCAACTTGGCGTAGGTGGTCGAAAAAGGCGCCCATCTCATCGGCGGCGCGATCGACGTCGTCGCTGTACTGATCGAGAAGGGCGAGGAGCATCTCCTTGCGCCGCTCGCGGTACGCCGTCTCGCGCGCTGCGCTCGGGTTCCCTGTGATGTTCTCGATTGCTTTGTCAACTTGGTCGGGCTCGTCGATGCCGAGCTGACGAAGGCGGTCGTAAACGGGCCCGAGCTGGTCCTCGCGCCCAAAGACGATGCCGTAAAGCTCGCTCACGATATTGCTCGTGCGCTCGAGCGTGCGATGGTCGCCAGGCGCCGGGAGGAAGAACCACACCAACGGCAGGTTGAACGCCAGAGCGAAGGCGAGGATCTCCTGGGCATCGAACTCTCGGCGCCTTTCGCCCTCGTAGGCCCGTTCGATAGCTGAGATGCTCGCTTGCGGGAGCCGCTGGCCGAGGAGTGGTTCGAGGGCAATGGCGGCCTCGTCCTGGGTCCAGCCCCGCAGCTCGCGGGCCTGGCGGAAGTTGTAGGCCACGATCTGGTTGAGGTCCGCTTGGCCCTGGTTTTGCGGCAGAACCTTGTGTGTTTCGTCCGCTGGAGCCCGCTTGCGCCCGACCACGTCCGCCACCATAGTATTACATTCAGACCATGTAAAGATAACTTAGAGACACTCCCACTGATATAATCCCTGCGTTATGGTTCCACGTCTGGGAGGTGTTGTGATGCAGGGAGACCGGGCTTTCCTTCGGGTACGGGAAGCCGCGCCGATGCTGGGGATCTCGGTTTCGGCGGCTTATGGATTGGCGAACGCCTGGCTCGACTCTGGTGGGCGAACCGGCCTTCCGGCCGTACGCCTGGGGCGCTCCATCCTGATCCCCCGGGCCGCGGTTGACCGTCTCGCCGCGGTTGGCTGCCAGCTCGGTAGTGAAGACAGAATGGCGTGACCCCGGGCACCTTCCATGACCGTGCTGTGGTGGTGTCGGTCGAATGCCGGCCACTGCGCCGTCGCTTGCGACCATTGACATGGATGGTCCTGGAGGAGGTCGCCCTCGACGCGGTTGTCGAGTGCGGCCGGCTGGTGGCGCGCACCTCGGCGCGCCAGGTGGCCGAGCTTCTGAGCGTCGACCCCGGCACCGCGGCCGCCGCCCTACGCGTCCTGCGCCAAGAAGGGCTGCTCGTCCTGGAGCGGGAAAAGGGACCGGTGGGCCGTTTCGGCCTGTCGGTATATGTGCTGAGCACAGTGGCTGGTCTCAACGTCCTTGCTCCAGGTGGTGAGGCACCAATTATGGCGCCGGCTTCGCTGGAAACGACTGACGTGGCAACATCTGTCGTGGCGTCGCCCCGTATGGACGTTCGATATACGGAGCAGACCTATTGGGCAATGCCACGAACGGCGGTTTCCCACATGGCGTCTGCGCGGGACCTGTCGCGTCGAATGCCACCGGACGCGCCCGAGCGGGCCGATCGCTTAGCAACCCCGCACGCCGTCGGTCTCGCCCGCCCTGCAAGGCCCCGGCCAGCAGATGCTGGAGTTGGACGGAGGCCTCGCGTGAGTGCCGCCAGGGTTGCCTCCCCGGAGGGGTGGCAAGTGTCTGTGCGTGCGTGCGCTTGGTTGGGGGTAGTTGGGGGAGCGTCTTGGGGGCGGGTGGTCCGGTGTTGGGAAAGGCTTGTGGTGGGGCGCTGGTGGCGGAGGGTTCGTTGGTGGAGGGGTCTCGTTGCGGGGGCTGGTGGTGGGGCGTTGGTTGGCGGGCAGATTGGTGCTGGGCCGTTTGGTGGTGGTGTTGGCGGGAGTAATGAAAGTGGGGGCCGTGATGGTGGGGTGGTATTAGAGGGCTGGTTGGGGAACGGGATTGGTGGTGGCGGGGATTGGTGGTGGGAGTTGATGATGACCGGGTTGGTGAGGTGTTGAGGGTCAGGGCCGTAATTGTCGGTTGGGATGGTGGTGGCGGGTGTTGACGTTGACGGCGTTGACCGATGCCGAGTACTTGATCTCGTCGGTGGCGTTGAGCATCGACGAGTACTACGCCGGGGTGGGCGAGTCACCGCGGGTTTGGGCGGGCCGGTGGGCAGAGGCGCTTGGCTTGTCTGGCGTAGTTGAGGCGGATGAGTTGCGGGCACTGGTTGAAGGACGGGACCTGGGCACCGGCGAGCCACTGTTGGCGGGGAACCGACGACGCTCGGTGCGGGCTTTCGACATGACCTTTTCGGCGCCCAAGAGCGTCTCGCTGCTGTGGGCCTTCGCCACCGATCCGGTGGCCGAGGTGGTGGCCGCCGCTCACCGGGGGGCCGTCGCCGAGGCGCTGGCGTTCCTGGAGGAGCGGGCCGCCGTGGCCCGGGTACAAGCCGGTGGCGTTCGCCGCCGGGTCGAGACCGAGGGTTGGGTGGTGGCCGGTTTCGGGCACCGTACGAGCCGGGAAGGCGACCCCCAGCTCCATAGCCACTGTCTCGTCCCCAACCTGGTGCGGCGAAAAACCGACGGTCGTTACGTGGCTTTGGACGCCGGCCCGCTGTTCGACTGGTGCAGGGCGGCCGGGTCTGTGTACCAGAACCATCTGCAGCGCAGCCTGTGGTTGCGCCTCGGGGTCGTATGGGGCCCTGACCGCCACAACACGAGAGAGGTGCTCGGCTCAGCCGCGACCAGCTGCGGGCGTTCTCCAAGCGCAGCGTCCAGGTCGAGGCCGAGCTGGAGGCCAAGGGTGCGCTCTACGAGTCAGCGGCGCTCCGTATGAAAGCCGACGACGAGGCCTCGCTTGCTACCAGGACGAGAAAGGACCACTCGCTCACGCCCACGCTCCTCCAGGGCCGCTGGCGTAAGGAGGTCGCCGCCGTCGGCTTCGCCACGGGCACGGAGCTGGTAGAGGCGGTGTGCTGGAAGGAGCCGCCGATGGACGCGCCGACGTGGGAGGGAATCGCTGCCGCTCTTCTTGACCCAGAGGTCGGGCTATGCTCCCGGTCGGCCCGTTTCACCCAAGCCGACGTGGTCGAGCACATCTGCGCTGTTTCCGGTGGCCGGCTCAGTGTCGAGGAGGTCGTCACGACGGCCGAGCGTTTCCTCGCCTCTGATCTGGCGGTGCGGTTGACCCCCGACGTGGAGGAGGGGCGGCGCCGGCGCAGTGGTCGACCGCCGCCCACAGGGATATGGAGGACCGCGCGCTCGCCCTCATGGGCGCGCTGGCTGGCCGTCAGGTCCCTGGCATCGAAAGCGCGGCCCTGGAAGCAGCTCTCGCGGCCGAGCCGGCGCTCGGGGAGGACCAGGCCCCGGCGGTCAAGGTGCTGGCGGGCGAGGGCGGCGGCCTCAGGGCGGTGCTGGCCCCGGCCGGGTACGGGAAGACCACCATGCTCCACGCCGCCGCCCAGGCCGCGGCAGGAGACGGCCGCCCGGTCGTGGCCGTGGCCACGACGGCCAAGGCGGTGGCCGAGCTGGCCGGTGCTGGCCTGGACGCGAGGACGATCGCCCGGCTGCGGCTTGACCTGGCCCACGGGCCGCTCGCAGCGGGCACCGTCGTCGTCCTGGACGAGGTCTCCCAGACCCCTACCCACGAGGTCGAAGCCGTCCTGGCCGCAGTCGACGCCTGCCCGGGCGGGTCGGTATGGGTGTTGGACGACCCCCGCCAGTCCCAGCCCGTCGGCGCCGGCGGGGTCGCCGACCACATCGAGAGGCTCGCCAACGAGGGCCTTGTCCCTTCGGCGCGGCTCACGGTCAACCGCCGCCAGGTCGACCCGGCCGACCAGGAGGCGCTGGGAATGCTCCGCCGGGGCGATGCGGCTGGGTCCCAACAGCTGCGCACCGAGCATGGCTGGGAGCACGAGCTGGCCAGTCCGGCCGAGGCCCGCCGCATGATGGCCGACGGCGTCTGCACCGACATCGACCGCTACGGGGCCGAGCAGGTCGCGGCACTGGTCGTCTCGCACACCGACGCCGAAGACCTGGCCGACGGCGTCCGCGCCCGCCTCGGGGCCGCAGGCGGCCTCGACGGCCCGGCCATTATCGGCCCGGGGTGGACGACCGAACGGGAGTACCGGGCAGGTGACAGGGTGCTCCTCCACGCCCACTGCGGCCCCTCGGGCAGCCCGGCGGTCAACGGCGCCACCGCCACGGTCACCGCCGTCAACAGCGACGGCCTGGCCGTCCGGCTCGACGGTAGCGGGGAAACTATGAGCCTGCCAGCGGCATTCGTGCAGGGCACCCGAAGGACGATTCGCCCAACCTCTCCCACGCCTGGGTACGCACGGTCGATGGGGCGCAGGGCGGCACCTGGGAAGCCTGCCACCTGCTCGGCAGCGCCGCCCTGGACGCCTACCGGGGCTATACCGGCCAGTCCCGTTCCCGCCAACCCACCCACACCTGGAACACCGCCCGAGTCGCGGTCGTCGACCACGGCGGTGCCCTGGCCGACCAGCGGGACGCGGCTGAACAGGTGGCCGGTGCGCTGGCCCGCCAGCCCGACCCATCCCTGGCGGCACGCAGCGACCCCTGGGTACGAGACCGTCAGCTCCGCGAGCGGATCGCTGAGCACGAAAGGGCGCTGGCCGCCCGGCCCCCGGACCGCCGAGAGGTTCTTATCGCCGCGGCCAAGGACCTCCGGGCAGCCGAGAGCTGTCTGGCGGACAGAGAGGCAACCGCTTCGCACACGGCCGAGCAACTGGCGGCGGTCGGACCCCTCGACTGGTTGACCCGACGGGGCAGGGAGCAACGCCGCTTGCTGCAGGGCAAGTTGGCGTCCGACGCTGGACGTGCTGCTGCTGCCAAGGACAACTGTGACGAGGTGGCCCGCCGCACTTCCCGTCTGCGCCGGGAGCAAGACATGCTCGACCGGTTCAAGGCGGCCGAGGGATGGCGCTGGGACGACATATCACGCCTCCGGGGCCAGCTTGACCACCACTGGGCCGAGGTGGTCGCCGCCTGCGTGTTTGCAGACGACCCTCTCGCCTACGGGATCGACAGGCTCGCGCCACCACGGCCGGGGACCTGCGGGACCTCGACGCCGCGGTCCCGGTCGACCGGACCACCGAACACGACGACGTCCGCCAGCAGCTCGCCGACGCCCTCAGGGCGCGACAACAAAGCGAAGAGGCGCTCGGGAATGCACGCGCCGCCTTTGACGAGAGCGGGCGCCGTCGGTGGGCACGTAAAGACCACCAGGAGGTCACCACGGCCAAAGCCGGCGTCTTCTTCGCCGAGCAACACCTGGAGCGGGTGGCCGTCGCCGAAGGAGAGCTGCGGGAACGCTTGGCCTCGCTGGCCCAACATCAACAGGAGCGCCAGCAGGCGATCGCGGCTGCGGACGCCGGGCGCAACCAGCTCAAGGCTACGTTGGCGCAGTTAGACGCCGCGCTCGACCACACCCGGGCCGACCGCGTCCGCGCCGTGGCCGACGAACCGCCGGCCTACCTGGTCGAGCGGCTAGGGCCAGTGCCGAGCTCATCCGCCGCTCGCGCCGTGTGGTGCCACCATGCCGCCGGTATAGAGGCTGTCCTCGACCGCAACGACGGCTTTAGCCCGCCGCCCACCGGCCGGAGCCCGGCCATGGGACAAGCCCGGCAGGAGGTCGCCATTGCCGACCGGCTGCTGCACTCCAGCGTCGACCTGGCTGACCCGGCTGCCTGGGCCGAGCTCGCCGGACAGGCCGCTGCCCTCCGCAATGAGGCGCAGCGCCTCGTGACCGCGCGCGCGACGATCGGCCGGCTGCTGGCACCAGCGCAACAGGTACAGCCCAGTCGCGGTATGGGAGACGCGGCTCAACAAGGGCCGGAGCTAAGCCTGTAGCCGGGACCGGAACTGAGAACGGGTCGGGGCCATGGCCAGACCCGGACAGAGCTTCATGGCGGACGCGCGCCCACGAGCCTTCACTTCCTCGTGCGGTAACGTCCCATCCACCCGGGGCTGGGGGCACCTACTAGCCGGTGACGGTATGTGGCCCGTTCGGTGGTCGAGCCGGGGCCGGGAGGCGACCGCATCACCGTCGTTCCGTACTGCCCTGGGGTGCCGCGGCGCCTGATCTGCGGGCTGAAGATGGAAAGTTCGGGCGCGCTCGCAACTGTTCGCACCCTCGCGCAGACGGTCCCCGCAGCGTGGGCGTCATATCGTGTCCTTCGTTGCTGCTGGGATCACGACGGGTCCCTTTGATTCGGACCGCGATGCAAGTAGACCGTCGGCGCGGGTGGACCTCGCTTCACCCGTATGGGTGGATCGCCCCGACGGGGTTAGAGCAAGCCCAGCAGCCGGGCCCGCTCGACGGCGCCGGTTCGCGACGACACCCCGAGCGTGGCGTAGATGCTTTTGAGGTGCGTCTTGACTGTATTTACCGACATGAAGCATTCCTTAGCGATCTCCTGATTGGTGAGCCCGCTCGGAAGGAACCGAAGGACGGCCCGATCACGCTCGCTGAGAATCACCGTCGGTGGGCCAGCCCGGCGGCCATGGGGCGGAGCACCAAGCGCCACCGCTAGTTGGTCGCCGGCCGGCGTGTTCAGGGCCCCGCCGCGGCTCTGGCCAGGCCAGTTCCGATGGGCCCCTCTTCCAAGAAGACTTTGACGAAGCCTTCCGAGACCGCCAGCTCGACGGCGGTCGCCATGTGGTGCACAGCGCTGGGACGACCGGACTCGAAAGCGGCGCGAGCGAGGATCAGCTCGCAGGTAAGCCGGTCGCGCAGGTTGGCGAAGTCCGTTGACGCCAGTCGCCCGGTGGCCGCCTCCGGCCGCCCGCACGCTAGGTCGAGACGAGCGGCCAGGAGGACGCCAGAGGGGCTTTCGATCGGAAGGCTGCTGATCAACTCTTTGGCTTGTTTGATTTCGCCGGCTTCGATGTACCAGCGAGCGGCCACCGAGTCGATGATCCGGTGCAGCAGCGCGGAACGGCGACCGTCGATGAAACGACGGATCTCCTCGATCATCGCCAATGCCTCATCGAGGCCGCCGCGCCCGGCCGCGACTCGGCCCGCTCGACGCGCACCAGGACCTGGTAGACAACTGCGACCTTGTTGTCGGCGAACATCTGCTCCGAGCGCTGCAGGACAGCCTCCGCCTCGGCAAGCTTGTCGCGGTCGGTCAGCGCCCCGGCTTGAGCCAGATCCGCGTCGACAGTCGCGGGGTGGTTTTCCATGCCCAGCGCCTTCGCCGCGGCGTACGCCCGCTTGGCCTGATACTCGGCCTCCGCCAGCTGACCCCGTCGCCAGGCGAGGCGCGCCGCCACGGCCGGCCCCAGCACCAGGCGGGCCACCTCGTCCCCCAGGGCCCCCCGGTAAGGACCCGTTCGGCCTCGTCGGGTTGGTCCACGAGCAGGTACGCCCGGACCAGGTTCGGTCGGAGCCGGGCTCCGGGATACCCCAGGTCGAGGCCGTGATCGATGACCTCGAGGGCGCGACGACCGGGCTCGATGCCATCGTCGGGCGCGGCGTTGACGGTGAAGGCCAGGAGCCGCAAGGCGTCGAACCCGGCGACATCCTGCGCTCGAGGCTCGGGGTCCTCGCCGATGCGCAGCGCCGCCCGTTCCAGCCAGGCCAAACACTCCTCGGCCCGACCAACCATCCCTAGCGCCAGCACCTGCGTCAGCATGCGGGACACCGATCCGGCCACCAGCTCCGGCGGGAATAGGTCGATCCACGCCGCGGCGGCACGCATGTCGCCGTGATCGGCACGCTCCCACGTAGCGGCAGCGACCAGCGAGAATGCCCGGTCGGTCTCCCCGGCGGCCAGGAAGTGGCCGACAGCGCCGACCACATCGCCGCGAGCGGCAAGAACATCGCCGACCGCCCGATGAAGCTTTGGCGCCGCCCCTGGGCGGCGGGCTTCTAGCTCGGAGCGCAGCATCTCGACCAGCAGCGGGTGGTAGCGGTAGCTGGACCGCTCAGCACTGGTGGCGGTCAGGAACGGCAGGTCGGCCTCCAGGCCCTGCAGCACCGCCGCGCTGTCGCTTCTGCCCGAGAGGGTGTCGCAGATATCGGCATCAAGCACCTCAGCGATCGAGGTGCACAACAAGAAGTCCGCTAGCTCCTGTGGTTGGCGATCGAGGACCTCGCTGACCAGAAGGTCGGCCACCATGCGATGCCGTCCGGAGAACGCCGCCGCCGCGGCCGCAACGTCGAGATCGTCACGAATGGCGGTCGCAGCCAGCCGCAAGGCCGCCACCCAGCCCTCGGTGTGTTGCCAAAGCTCCTCAAGGTCGCTCGGGCCAGCCGGTGTTCCTCCAGCGCCTCGAACAGCAGTGTGGTCTCGGGCAACGTGAAGGCAAGGTCGCGCTGGCGGATGTCTACCAGCCAGGACCGTGCCCTCCAGCGCGCCACGGGCATTCGCGGTTCGACCCGAGCGGTGAAAACCAGTCGCGTTCCCCGGGGTAGATGCTCCACCACCGAGGCGAGATCCGTGGCGATGGCCGGGTTTCGCAGGAAATGAAGGTCGTCGAGGACCAACACGAGCGGTCCCTCGACGGCCGACATCTCGATCAGCAACCGGTCCAGAAACTCTCCCCCCGGGTGGTGGGCGTCTCCTGCCAGTTCGACCGCGCCAGCGAAGCCGGCTGGAACGGCTCGCTCCAACGCCGCGGCCACGGCCAGCCAGAACCTCTCCGGTCGGTCGTCACCGGCATCGAGGGTCACCCATTCCCGGGCGACGCCCTGACAAGCCGCGAACCACTGGGCGACCATCACGGTCTTGCCGCAGGCCGGGGCGCCGGTCACCAAAGCCACTCGCCAGTCGGGATCGGCCAATATCCTGGTCAGTCGCGGGCGCGCCAGCGCGTGTAAGGGAAGCGCAGGGCATCCGAACTTCGAAGCCACGATCGGGAGCCGAATGCCTGCGGGACGGCGACGAGTGCCCGGTACGGACATACCGCCTGTCATCCAACCAGGTCCCCAGATTCTGATGCCAAAGGTGGCCGATTACCGTTCGTGCGCCGCAGCGAGCGAAGAGCACCCGAATGGGTGAAGACACCTCACCCGGTTCCGCGATTACCTACGGGCATGGCGTCTCCGGACGACCCGACCGAAGACCAATACGTGATCACACTGCGTGGTGTCGCCGGCCCCGCAGTGCGTACTGTCTTCGCGGACCTGGAGGTGACCGCCATAGGCGAGACGACGGTCCTAGCCGGAGTGCGACCGGACCAGGCCGCCCTTCACGGCGTCCTCCAACGCATCCAGGAGCTCGGGCTGGAGGTCGTCAATGTGCGACGCCAACCTTAGGCAGAAACTGGCTACCAGATCGCCACCCTCCTGGCTTCCGCGGTCGAATAGGACGACGGGGGTCCACCGCCAACCCCGGCCGTCGACTCGCTGGCGGGAGGGCGACCTTCGTCGACCCGGACCTGCTCGGCAACCAGACCCTGCAAGATGAGCACTACGCCCAGCACGAAGCCTTACCAGCCCGACATCGCCCGAACGAAGAGACATCGTTACGACGCGGATCGTGCTTCCCGGCTTGAATTCCCTAGTGCGGATAACCTTGCGGCGTGCCGGCCTTTTGAGAACCTCGGGCCTAGTCGCTCGGATCTCCATGGTTCGCAATGAAAGTCCTCGATGGTCGGGTTGGAGCGGACGCTGCATCGAGTCCACGGAGGTCGGTCGCACCTACCTGGACTACCAATGGTGGCCGGCGCGGGCTGGGCATCGCGGCCATGCCCTGCGCCATCCTCGGCTTACCTTTGACCTCCGTGCTCCTCACCACGCTGTTTCTCGGCTCCGACGGCGCCGGGGTCATACCCCTCGTCATCGTCGCCGTCGTTGTCGCCTATGTGGGCCGCGCCTACTTCTCACCTCAACCTGCACCCACACGACACCCGACGCACCAGTGCCCAACCAGACGCCGACTCCAGCGACCACCTCGACCATCTAACGATCCAGCCGCCACGTACTAAGGGAGAAAATCGTATGTCCGATCCGCACGACATGTTGCACGACATGTTGGAGAAGCAGGAGTCCCTTCCGTTCCCGCCGACGCCGATGGCTGGTACGGCCAGCCTCTCGATGCAGGAGTCGGTCTACGAGCCGCGGGTGACGCCGCGCCGGCTCCCCGAGAATGCTCCGAACATTCTCATCGTGCTGATGGACGACGCGGGCCCGGGGCAGCCGTCCACGTTCGGTGGAGAGATCAACACGCCGACGTTGGACCGCATCCTCGGCGAGGGGATCGGTTACAACCGGTTTCACACGACGGCCCTGTGCTCGCCCTCCCGAGCGTCGCTCCTGACCGGGCGCAATCACCACAAGGTGTGCACCGGGGTGATCACCGAGTTCGCGAACGACTGGGATGCGTTCTCGGGGCGGATCCCCAAGAGCAGTGCGCTCGTGGCGGAAGTGCTGAAGGATTACGGCTACGCCACGGCTGGCTGGGGCAAGTGGCACAACACGCCGGCCATCGAGGCGGGCCCGACCGGCCCGTTCGAGTACTGGCCGACGAATTCGGGGTTCGAGTACTTCTACGGGTTCCTTGCCGGGGAGTCGTCGCAGTTCGAGCCCAACCTGGTTCGGAACACGACGTTCGTGCTGCCCTCCAAAACCCCGGAGGAGGGCTACCACCTGAACGAGGATCTGGCCGACGACGCCATCGGCTGGTTGCACAAGCACAAGGCGCTGGCCCCGGACCGGCCGTTCTTCATGTACTGGGCGAGCGGCGCCATCCACGGCCCCCACCACGCGCCCAAGGAGTACATCGACAAGTACCGGGGCAAGTTCGACGACGGCTGGGACGCCTACCGGGAGCGCGTGTTCGAGCGGGCCAAGGAGAAAGGCTGGATCCCCTCCCGAAACGCAACTGACCCCGCGGCACGAGTTGATGGCGTCGTGGGACAGTATCCCCGAGATCGAAAGGCCGTTCCAGAGCCGGCTGATGGAAGTGTGCGCCGCCTACGGCGAACACGCCGACATTCAAGCGGGACGCATCGTGGACGAGATCGAGGCGCTTGGCTACGGCGAGAACACGTTGATCTTCTACATCTGGGGCGACAACGGCACATCGGCGCAGGGCCAGGAAGGCACGATCAGTGAGCTGGTGGCGCACAACGGCATCGTCACCACCATCGAACAGCAGCTCGAGGCGCTGGAGGGGCTCGGCGGCCTTGACGTTCTCGGCGGGCCTAAGAGCGACCCCATCTACCACTCCGGATGGGCGTGGGCGGGCAGCACGCCGTACAAGGGCACGATGATCCTGGCCGGGTACTTCGGCGGCACGCGCAACCCGATGGCGATCCGATGGCCCGCCCGGGTCAAGCCCGACCCCATCCCGCGCCCGCAGTTCCATCATTGCAACGACGTCGTGCCGACCATCTACGAGATCCTCGGTATCACGGCGCCTCGCGAGGTGAACGGCGTTCCGCAGGATTCGATCGATGGCGTGAGCTTCGCCTACAGCTTCGACGACCCCACCGCCGAAGGTCGACTGCAGACCCAGTATTTCGAGATCCTGGGTTGTCGAGGCATCTACCACCAAGGTTGGATGGCGTCGACGTTCGGTCCCCGCGCCCCGTGGGTCCGAGGACTGCCGCCCGGCATCCGTGAATGGACCCCGGACAAGGACACCTGGGAGCTGTACAACATCGACGAAGACTGGAGCCAGGCCAACGACCTCGCAGCGCAGATGCCCGAGAAGCTCGAGCACCTGAAGGAGCTGTTCCTGATCGAAGCCGCCAAGAACGGTGCGTTCCCGATCGGCGGAGGGCTCTGGATCCCCCTGTTCCACCCGGAGCTGAAGCCGGCCCCGCCCTATATGGAATGGACCTTCTTCGGCGACACCGTGCGCGTGCCGGAGTTCTCCGCCCCCGCTCTGGGCTGCAGGCCCAACGTGGTCAGCATCGACGCCACGATCCCCGCCGACGCCAACGGTGTGCTCTACAAGCTGGGCGGGTTCCCAGGCGGCGTCACCTGCTTCGTCGAGGACGGCATCCTCTGCTACGAGTACAACCTCTTCGAGATCCAGCGGACAAAGATCCGCGCCCAGCAACAGCTTCCCCCCGGCAAGGTGACCATCGAGATCGAGACGAACCATCCTGATTTCCTGCCCCGCGGTCCACTGAACGTGACGATGAAGGTGAACGGCGAGCTCGTCGCCGAAGGCACGGCACCGGTCACGTGCCCGATCGCATTCTCCGCTAATGAATGTCTCGACATCGGCGTCGCCCTCGGCTCCCCCGTGTCGCTCGACTACTACGACAAAGCCCCGTTCAGATTCAACGGCACGATCGATCGGGTCCATGTCGCCTACGCGGAGCCGAAGTAGGAACTGCGACGATGCCGCTCACGGCCAAGGTTGCGAACCACCGTGGCGATGGAGCCATCGGTCGGAGCGACCTCCTGACACCCAAGATCAATCTGTTTCATCAGGCCGGAGATCGGGTGAACTCCGGCAGGGGCGCCGGCGCTGGAACTTGGAGCGCGGCAGCAGAAGTGCCGCTCCAGGGTGGAGGGAGTCACTGGCCCGATGTCCCCCCACCGGCTACCAGAAACCCCGCCATCCCGCCCGAGGGGGCGTGGAGCCGCAAGCGACAAGGCTAACTAACTAGGAGGAGACGTGGGCACCCAACTAACAGAAACCGCGTCGGCCGATACATCGGTGCCGACCTCGGACTCCTGGCTCCTGATCGCTCAGATCAAACCGGGCCAGGTGGACGCCCTTCGTGCCGAGATAGGAGCGGAACTAGAGGCATTGGGGGATCCGGACGGGCCGATCAGCCAAATGTTCAAGCAGGTCGGCACCGTGCATTTCGCACGTGTAGCGATCATCGACGGGGACCGCTTTCTCTTCGCCAGTCACTTCGACGGTGACGGGCAAGCATATCTCGACGACTTCTTCACCATCAGCGGCAACGGGGCGCTATTCGACCTAGCTTTCCGTTACTGCGAAGACTGGCCCGGCCCGGGCGACCGCGAGGGGTTCATGAACTTCTGGAACTCGCACAGGATCAAGGAACTCGGCGTGTACTGCGCCTACCCGGGGGTCACCAACAAGGAGATCGAGAAATCGGTCCGCATCCGGCGCAACATGGAGGCCGTGCTGGAAGACTTCCAGTGAACGACGGCTGGTGCTACCTCACGCGCCGGGACGTGAGGCATCCCTAGCTCCGGGCCGGCCCGTGAGCCGACGAGCGGCGTGTCCATCGTGTGCCGGGTACCGACGATGAGCATGGACGGGGACCTTGGCGCCGAAGTGCTTTGCAGGCCACCCGCCGACGGGAGACCCATGGCTGTAGGTGCTCCTGTTCGGCCGTTCCGCGGGTCGCTGACAGTGAGCCTCGGAACAAACGGATCAGCTGTCGTTCTGTGAAAGGCCATCCATGGTAGAACTCGACGACATTCAGGCCTTGCTGCTCACCCAAGGGCTCATGCTCTGCGGGCGGTACAGCTTTCTCACGTTTCGTGACCCTGGCCGGGGACGGGTATTTCTCTCACGGGTCGTCCACGAGGTGAGTTCGGCTAGGACAGCGAGCGCGTCCCCCGCGTTATACGTCTATCTCGGGCTCACCTATAACGGGCTGCGCGCCCTCGGCATCGACGAGGCCTCACTGGCGACTTTCCCGAAGCGTTCCGGGCGGGCATGCCAGCACGGGCACAGGAGCTCGGCGATCATGGAGCGAGCCATCCCGACCACTGGGCCGGTGGCTTGGCGAGCCCCGACCTCCATGCCCTGATGCTGCTATTCGCCAAGGATCCCGCTGAACGCGCGCGGCGGGTCGAAGAGCATGGGTCACTTCTCGGCTCGTCCACGGGCGTGTGCGTCCTGTCCGAGCTGGATGTCGACGTCCCGCCAACATGGCGCGAACACTTCGGCTATAACGATGGGATCTCTAAGGTCTGCGTCGAGGGCACCGGGATGGAGCCCCCGCCGGGCAGCGGCCCCGCCGCCAAGCCCGGCGAGTTCGTGCTGGGCTACCCCGACGAGACGGGCTCCGTCCCAACCCTTCCCCGGCCGGAGTGGCTCACCGGCAACGGCAGCTTTCTCGCCTACCGGCGGCTCTACCAAGATGTCGCAGCCTTCCGGCAATTCCTGCGGCAAAACGCTCCCACGCCTGACGAGCAGGAACTACTCGCCGCCAAGTTGATGGGCCGCTGGCGCAGCGGCGCCCCCCTTGTGCTGGCGCCGCTACACGACGACCCGGATCTGGTCGCCGACCCGCGGCGCAGCAACAACTTCGACTACGGCCAGATGGACCCGCGAGGACAGGCCTGCCCCATCGGAGCGCACATCCGACGCGTCAACCCACGCGACACGATCACCAACATGCGGCGGCGGCGGCTGATCCGCCAGGGACTGCCTTACGGCCCGCTGCTCCCAGAAGAAAGCCCCGATGACGGCATGGACCGGGGGCTAGCGGTCTTCTTCGGCTGCGCCGACCTCGAGCGCCAGTTCGAGTTCGTGCAGAAGGAGTGGATCAACGCCCCCAAGTTCCAGGGACTGGTTCATGACAAGGATCCGATCGCGGGCGACCACGACGGCACCTACAACATGACCATCCAGCACAAGCCGATCAAGAAGACACTGCACGGCCTGCCCCGGTTCACAACCGTCAAAGGAGGGGCCTACGTCTTGTTCCCCGGTCTGCGGGCGCTTCACTCGCTCGCCAACGCTTAATCGGCGTGCACCAACACGCGTCAGGCTCTGCCTCAGACCCGTTTCCGCGAAAAGCGCGGTGATCTGACCGCGGCCTCGGTAAATGATCTTGGTGAGCGAGGATGTCTGGTAGCGGGCATGCTGACGGCCCAGCGGGTGGCGCGGGGTTCGTCGGTTTTGCGGGCCTTTCTGCGGTCGGGGCAGGCGGGCCGTGGCCGGGGACGGAGAGCCGGGGCTCGGGAGGTGCAGGTCAGGGCGGGGCGGGCAGGTCCCGCTGCCACGAGTACGACCTCTTCGAGATCCAGCGGACAAAGATCCGCGCCCAGCAACAGCGTCCCCCTGGCAAGGTGACCATCGAGATCGAGACGAACCATCCTGATTTCCTGCCCCGCGGTCCACTGAACGTGACGATGAAGGTGAACGGCGAGCTCGTCGCCGAAGGCACGGCACCGGTCACGTGCCCGATCGCATTCAGCGCCAACGAGTGCCTCGACATTGGCGTCGCCCTCGGCTCCCCGTGCCGCTGGACTTCTATGACAAAGCCCAATTCAGATTCAACGGCACGATCGAGCGGGTCGACGTCCGGTACACGGCCGCGAAATGGGCAACAAGAGCCTGGCCGCACAGGCGCGGCGGCGATGAGTTGCAAAACCGCCGGCTCCGGGCAGGAGGAGCCGCTGGATGACTAGCCGAACGCCTCCTAGCGCCGAGACGGCCATCCCTCACAGGACGGTTGCGACCTCAACGCGGTGTTGCAACTCGACGTGGGGATGGGCGCCACAGAGATGATGTCCTTGCAGGATCTCGCGCCGGCCGAGCGACGGCGGCTCATCGCCGTCGGTCTGCTCCGGGCCCTGATCGCCACGACGCTCCTGGTAGTTGCCTACTACCTGTTGCCGTTCAGCGACGTTTCCAAGGCAAGGTCCGTCGTGTTACTGGTGGTCGGCATGTTGGCCGTGATCCTAATCGTCATATGGGAAATCCGAGCCATCCTCAAGGCAGCGCATCCGGGGGTCAAAGCGGTTGAGGCCCTCGCCATAACCGCCCCGCTATTTCTAATGCTGTTCGCGTCCGCCTACTACCTCACGGAGCAGGCCACGCCCGGCAGTTTCAGCCAATCCCTGTCGCGTACCGATGCCCTGTACTTCACCGTCACCACGTTCTCCACCGTCGGGTACGGCGACATCACGGCCAAGAGCGAAGGGGCTCGCGTACTGGTCATCTTCCAGATGCTCGCCGACCTGATCCTCTTGGGGTTCGGTCTGAAAGTCATCTTTGGCGCTGTGCAGATGGGACGACAGCGCCAAACAAGCGGGTCAGCCGACAGCAGCTCAGCCCCCGCCAGCAGTGTCTCAGCTGGACTCGAGGAGTCTGATTTGGCGGCGGGCGAGACCGAGGTCCGATAACCCCATCCCCAGCCCGGGTGGTGGATACTGGCACGCTGCTCGTCCGGCCTGTCGCCGATCGTCTCCGTACGCCTCTCGCTGCCGCTTCGCGTGGTCCCAGGCTGGTGGCTCCATAGCCGACCGCCATAGGCGCCACGTTAGCGAGGCACTCCATAATAGCGCCGCCCGGTAAACTTGACGATGGCTCTTGTCAGCGCGTATTCGATCTGCATTTAGTGATCAATTTGGAGAAAGCGCATAATACGCGCCCATAACGACTTGAGAACTGATGCTCCGCTTGGCGGTTTGAGTGTTCGGGGTAATGGTGCGGAGAGGATAAACGTGGCTGCGAATGATCCGGTTTAGACGCTAGCGGTGACCCGTTGGGTTGCATGACGGCTCGCTCGTGGCCTCGACGAGGTTGGGACTTCCTGAGAAGGCACCGTCGTGTAAATCTTGGCCCGGACCGAAAGGGGTCGTTAGTGAGCCGCCGTCTCCCCGGCTGCCACGTGGCACATCGGCCTGGTGAGCGAGGCGCAAACCCAGTGTTAAAATCAACGGTTCATCCACTGGTCGAGGGAGGGGTTTCGGAACGGTCGGCGCGTCGGCGACCTGCTGGGTGCGCAATTGTCTCGACGGGTGACCAACGGATAGATATGCAACTCGACGCCTTGAAGGCAACATGTTGCCAGCGAGTGTGGTCGGACACCGCCTCGAGGTCCCTTAATGAGCGGCCGGAGCTCGTTGAGGCTCTTCGACCACGTGCGACCTGGCGGCACCCTCGTTGTGTCGCGCTTAGACCACTTGGGCCGTTCAGTCTGGCACCCGATCGATCTTGTGGGAGAACCTGGGCAGCGCGGCGGACACTGCTGCCCTAAAACCCGGGTTCCGTGCTGCTCCTAGTCCGCTTCTCCAGCGGGTCAACAATGCGAACCATGCACAATTGTTCTACGAACAGCCTCCGCTGGTTAAGGCGCCAGGTGACAGGTCCACCCCGGGCGCTATCCATACCTCGGTCACGGAGGTAATAACGAGGTGCTCTTTACGCGCCCCTCCTCAATGATCTCAGCCGTCTTCCGGGCCCGCCCCTGCACTCGCCGTCGTCGGTATGTCGCTTGGCTGTTCCATGGGGATGCGCCGTGTGAAGAACAGCGACAGGACGGCGAGGAAGGCCAGCACGGCCAGCGAGTCGCGTAGCGCCTCGATCCGTGCCTTGGAGTTCTCGTCGACGATGGCGGCCGACGTATTGGGGGGCACGTTGGCTTTGTCGAGGGCGACCTGGAGCTGGGCGTCGGACATGAACGGGGCGCCCGCTGCTAACTGCGTTGTCGCCTGCGTCGTGACCTCCTTCGGCACGGCCGGGTTCTGCGCAATGCCGCTCAGGAACGCCGCCGTCAAGCTGGCAATGAGCACCGACCCGGCCAGGGCCGTGCCGAGCGAGGCGCCCAAGTTGGTGAAGGTGTTCTGGAGCCCGCCCACCTCGCTGCTTTGCTCGTCGGGGACCGAAGACACGGTGACGGCGCCCAGCTGTGAAGCGAGAGCGCCGATGCCGAGACCGGCCAGGAGCATCGGCCAGGTGGTTACCTCGGGGCCGGCGCCGGCGTCGAGGGCGGCCAGCAGCGAGACGATCCCGCCCAGAAGGGCCAGGAGGCCGACCTGTACGACGCGCCGGGGCGATGCTTTGGGCCAGACCCTGGGGACACCGGCGGCCGCGAGCAACAGCGTGGCCGACAATGGCAACAACCGGACCCCGGTCTGCAGGGCCGTCAGCCCGAGCGCCACCGAGAGGAACAGGGGCACGACAAAGAACAACCCCCCTTGGAGGAGGTACTGGAAGAAGAAGATCGTGAGGCCTCCCCGCAGCTGGCGGTTGTCGAGCATGGCGGGGTCGACCAACGGCTCGGCGCCCCGAGCGACCTGGTGGCGCTCCCAGGCCAGGAACCCGTACACCACGACCCCGCCGGCCAGGACCAGCCACACCGTGGCGGAGACCCCGAACAACGAGGGCGCCCCGGGCTTGGCCTGCACCCAGCCCCAGGCACTCGAGCGGAGCACGCCGAAAACGAACAGGCCCAGGCCGGCAGCGGAGAGCACGGTGCCGACCAGGTCGAGGTGGGGGCGGTGCGTGGGCGGGGCGTCCGCCACCCTGCGGGCTAGCACGAGTATGGCGGCTACGACCAAGACCTCGCCCACGAAGACCCATCGCCATGAGAGGTACGTGGTGACCAGGCCGCCGATCAGCGGCCCCGCCGCCACCGCTATCGCTCCCGCCGACATCACCAGGCCGAAGGCCCGGGGCCGCTCCGAGGGGGCGAAGTTGGAAGCGACCAGAGCGACGATGGCGGGCAGGATCAGTACCGCGCCCATGCCCTCGAGGAACGACCACCCGAAGATCAAGACGCCGACGTTAGGGGCCAGTGATGTCGTCACTGAACCGCAGCCGTATATGACACAGCCGATAGAAAAGGCGCGGCGGCGGCCCACGATGCCCCCGATCTTGCCGCCGGTGATCATGAACATGGCCATCACGAGCGTGTAGAGGGTGATGGCCGTCTGTACCCCGGAAACGGTGGTGCCGAGGTCGCTGGCCACGGTGGCGATGGACACGTTCATCACCGAGCTGTCGAGCGCCATGAGGAACTGCCCGGCGGCCAGCGTCAGGAGGACGGTACCGGCCCCACGCTCCGCCCGGGCGGGCCTGGCTCCCACGTCGCCGACACTACCGTCCCGGCCGCAGACGCCGATAACCGCCTAGGCCCCCTCGTCGCGCTCGCCGTAGGGGCCGGGCCGCGACGCCCACCCGGGGCCGCGGCAGGCTCGAGGCCGCTCGGCGAGCAGGACCTGACCAGCTACCGACGAGGGCCGAGCGGCGTTTCCGGCACACTTGGTGGATGGCGCAGACATCGATCACCGCCGCCGGTGTGATCGACACCTTCTTGGTGCTGCTGATCGGCATCGGCCCAAGCTCGCGCTGGTCCCGTTCCTGGAGATCACCGCTCCGCTTGACGCCGGCGGCCAAGCGGCTCGTGGTGCGCAGGATGCTGGTCACGGCGGCGACGGTAGCCCTGGTGCTCATGGCGCTCGGCGAGCTGCTGCGGGCCTTTCTCCACTTCACCGTGGGGGCATTGTCGATCGCCGGGGGCGTGATCTTGTTCGTCCTGGCGGTGGCCATGGTGCTCGGGCAGGACGGTGGCCCCGGTCACCTACCGGCGGGGAAAGACCCCCTGCAGCTCGCTCAGTTCCCCCTAGCCGTGCCTTACCTGCTCAACCCGGTCGGCATCGTCGGCCTGGTGACGATCTCAGCCGAGCTGGACTCCGTGGCCGTGTTCGCCGTGGCCGTCGGCATCCTCGGGGTGGTCTTGCTGATAGACGTAGCGGTGTTCCGCTGGGCGAACCAGGTCGGGGCCAAGCTCGACGAAGGCCGCATGCTGGTCACCGAGAAGGTCTTCGGCTTCCTCATCGCCGCCATCGGCGTCCAACTTGTCCTCGACGGCCTCGAATCGGCCGGGGTCATAGCGCACGTCGTGCACTGAACCGCGGAGCCAGAACTAGCGTGCTCCGTCCGAGAAGTTGAGGACGGTCTTGATGTCGTCGGGCTGGCGGGTGTAGGCGTCGGCCCATCGGCCGATAGGCGCCTGGCGGGTGATGAGCCCCGCCAGCCACGCCGGGTCGGCCTGGGCCAGAGCGTCGGCGGCGAGCTCGTAGTGGTGCCGGTTGGCGTTGACCGAACCGAACAGGACGGAGTTCTGCAGGACCATGTTGCGGTTGAGGACGCCGGGGTCGACGGTGGACTCCGCCCCGGCGGCGGAAACGCCCGTGAGGCATATGACCCTCTGGCGCACGTGCTGCGGGCCGATGTCGAGCAGCATGCCGATGAAGCCCGTACATTCGATGACGACGTCCGCTTCGGCGGCTGCTTCACCAAGCTCTCCTCGGTTGGAAATAGGTCGCCCCGAGCCGGCGTACCATCTCCGGCTTGCGCCCTTCGGTGACCAGGTCGACGACGTAGGTGTCGTAGCCACGCTGAGCCGACAGCAGGGCGGCCAGCAACCCGATCGGCCCGGCGCCGGTAATGAGCACCTTCTGGGGTGCCCACGTCGCCCTGCGGCCGATCTTTTCGATATGGTCCCAGGCCTTGGCCACGACGGTGGTCGGCTCGAGCAAGACACCGAGGGCCCCGAGGGCGGGGTCCACCTTCACGAGGTACTCGGGGTGGATGCGGTACCGGTCGGAGGCATAGCCGTGGCGGGCCTTGATGCCCCGCTCGGTGTACTTGCCGTTGGTGCACATGTCCCAGTCGCCAGCGGCGCAGGCCGGGCAGGGTACGGGGTCACGCCGGCGTACGATCCCGACCACGAGGTCCCCGGCCATGAAGCCCGTGTCGGGTGCGGCTTCGGACACTCGGCCCAGCGACTCGTGGCCGATGATCAGCCGTTCCTGTCCTGGAGGTGCCCACCCGTAGTCGCCATTGATGATCTCCAAGTCGGTGCCGCAGACACCGATCGCCTGGGTCTCGACCAGGATGGGCCCGTCGTCTTCGTCAGGTTCGGGCATGTCGGTGAGAGCGACGGAGCCCCGCTGGCCGGGTATGACAGTTACGGCGCGCATGGCTTCACGGTAACGAACGAAGTCAGCGAACCCGCAACGGAGCGGCCCGGGGATGCTTCCGTCTCAGAGCTTGGCGGTCACCTTGGCCCACCAGGTTGGGTCGGGCCGGAACGGCTCGGCCGGCCGCCCGGTTGCGTCCGTCTCGAACCGGTACACGAGCCCGGCCTCGGGCTGGGCGCGACGCTCGTCGTCGCTCCAGCCTTCCGTGGCGGTGGTGACGTAAAGGCGGTTCAGCCCTGGGCCGGCGAAAGCGCACGAGGTGCTCTGCAGGGCCGGCCCGACAGCCTGCCCGGCCGCAAGGACCGTCAAGAGATGCACACCCTGCTGGCCCTGCCCGGAGCCGGGGGTGCGGCCGCCGTCATCAAGGCAGCGTCGCAGCGCACCCCGGCCCAGGTTGCTGCGTTGATCGGGCAGGCGTTCGTGTTCATGGCCGGGGAGCCGAGCCCTAACCGACAAGACCGGGCGCGGCTGCGCCAGATGGCTGGGCAATGGCAGATGGCGATGGGGCCACTGCCGCTAAGGAGCCGTCGGCGGGCCCTATCCACGGACCGTGGCGTTGACCTCTGACGGTTACGACAATCGGGACCTGTTTCTCCCCGGAACTGCAGCCGGGCACGCCCAAGGTGGACACAGATTTGGACACAAAACAGTCGGGAACAGCCCGGATGGGGCGGAATAGATGGACAGGCTGGACACACAAATGCCTGGTCAACGACGCAATAGCACCTAGGCGCCAACGCCCCGGACGGTCCCGGTCATCTTGAGCACCTGGCGTTCCAACTGCGTGCTGATTGGCGTGAGGCGCGCGGGCTTCGGCACCGAGAGCAGAGGGTCCCTTCATCCCGGCAGACGCGCGAGTTCGCTTTGATTACTACTGCGAGGGTCGCCCTGCCGGCTGGGCAGTCGACGAAGTGGGTCCGCTTTGGAGGCAATAGACGGGGCGCCTATGCAGACCCATTGCCGTAAGGCAATGCCAACCTGGGACCAGGACCGAGGGGCACCTGTGAGGTGGCTACGTTCCCGGCTACGTTAGGCCATTAGCCGTTCACCGCGGCGAGCCGGGTGTCACGTGGGACTGCGCAACCCTTAGGCAAGGGGTCGGGTGTCGGCGTGGGCGACGTCCGTCCTCGACTGGATCCGTTTCGACGTAGCCAGGAACGTAGCCAAAGCCGCGCCGGTCACGAGTCTTGGAACCGGAGAGTGAAGAAGCGCACGAAATGGACAGCGCCATGCCAACAAGACGCAAAACCCCTTGCGACAAGCGTTTTTCGAGTGAGAAGAGCCGATACCCTTACTAAGGGAAACGGACGCAAAAGACGATTTGGACGGTCAACAATTTCCATGGCATGCAAGAGGTTCGTGGGTTCGATTCCCATCGCCTCCACAAACAAACAAACAAAAAGTCCTCATCAGATGGCGGAGCGGTCCATCGCCTTGGGCGTGTAGCCAGCCTTCGACAATGCCCCGCCGTCGCTTGTAGCTGTGCGAAGGTGCGGACCGGCGCGGCGACCCCGGCCCCCTTGAAGGGCCTGGTTGCATATACGGCAACGCCGACGACGTCCCCTCCGTTCATCAGGGTGGGGTCGGGCTTGGCGTTATGGAGAGCTCGGCCATCGGGATGGGTGGCACCCCGGGAGTTGGCTTGCAAAGTTCTCGAAGTCGTCGTCCGTCCCCTCCGTCTGGCGCAGCTGGGCGACGATGCGGAAGGCGAGCGGGTCGCAGCCGACACCGGCGAGGTGCTCCCGGAGAAGGTCGACGGCTCGCTTGCTGTCGCCGGAGGCCGCGATGCGCACGACCTCGTTGTGGTGGCGCTCCCACGTCATCTGTTGGTGACTGGGACGTGGGGCTGAGGCCCCGGTGATCGCCTCGAGGTCTGCGAGGGCGAGTTCGAAGACGGGATCGGACTCGACGGCAAGGCTCAGTGCTATAGCTGCTAGGCGGCGGTCGACGGCGCGCTGTGCTTGGCGGTACCGCGCCGCGGCCTCCCAGTTTGCGGTAACCGCGCGGCCGTGGTCCTCAACAGCGGGCCCCTGGGCCTCCGAGTGATCACGCCGTTTAAACGGCCGAACTGGTTCGGGCTCCATGGGCACCAGGTTGCCCGGGCGGCCTGAGGCGGCGCTGAGGTGGTACTGAGGTCCAACGCCTCGACGACCTTGAGCCGTCTCCGCGGCGCTGTTCGTCAGCAGGCCGATGGCGCCAGCTTCGCCGCCAGCGCGGCGACGTCAGCCCGGTCGGTGAGAGTGGTGTGAGTGCGGTAGGGCAAACCCTGGGTGGCCAGCTGGGCCAGGGCGAGGAAGGTCTCGACGTTTAGACTGCTCGGGTCGCCGAGCGTCTTGACTGCGGCTAAGGCAGTGTCAGCGAGGCGTTGTATTACCGGGTCCCCGCTGGCAGGGGCGACTTGGGCCGCCTCAGTGGCAAAGACCAGGGCGTCCTCCTCTTTGCCCGCGCTCAGTGCCCACCACGCCAGGCCGGCGAGGACACCGGTCTGGCCGGCGGGAAGGCCAATGCTTCGGTAGTAGCTGCCTGCCGCGTCGAGGAGCGCGCGCCCGGGGCAGGTCGCCGAGCCGGCGGGCAACCACGGCTTGGCCGACCATGGAGTCGAACGACACCAACGGGTTGTAGTTGGACGCGACTAGCTCCTCGTACAGTTTGTCGGCGACGGCGTCGTCGCCCTTTTTGGCTCGCAGGGCGGCAAGACGTTGGAGACTGAAAAACATAAAAGAACGTTGCCCCCCAGCGCGACATCGCTCCAGGAGGGCTTCGTAGGTCGCAGACGCCCCATCGAGGTCGCCTCGGGACTCGGCGATGCCGGCCAGGATGTTCAGCGGGCCGACAGACAACAAGACCTCGCCTTCCGCGTTGAAGCGCTCGACGCTGGCGCAGGCGGCGGGCTCGGCGTCGTCGAACCGCTCCAACAAGGCCAGGTTCTCGGCCCCTATCCAGTCGTGCAGGGCCAGCAGCCAGCCGTGGACGGCTGGGTCCAGCAGGTCGTGCGCCTCGCTCAGGACGTTGAGAGATCGCTCGAACTCCTGCACGCGCAGCAACACCGTGGCGAAACACATCAGCGCGTCCGCTCGACGGGCCCGGTCTTGGCTTGTACTTAACGCGCCGACCGCCGTTTCACACTCGAGCACCTGAGCCGCGGGGCTGAACGCCATGGACACGAAATAGCCGTGCCAGACCCGGGCGGTCGCTTCCAGTTCCGGACGGCGCGGCCCCCTCGCCGAGAGCGCGTCACCGAGCCAGCGCGCTCCTTCGACAGGGTCACCGTTGATGAACCACAGCCACACCATTCTCGACGCCAACGACAGCGCCGCATCGGCATTCTCTCCGGCGATGAACCAGTCGAGCGCGGCGCGCAGGTTGCCCAGGTCCGAGGTGAGGCGTTCCCGCCAGACCGGCCCCAGGGCTCCTCGCAGGCCGTCATAGGCCTTCTCCGCCATCTGCCCGTAATAAGCGCCGTGCCTGGCGCGCGTGGCCTCAACTTCGCCGGCTTCAATGAGGCGGTCCCGGCCGTACTGCCACAGCGTCTGGAGCTGGCTGAACCGGCCGGCAACACCGGCGTCGGGGGCCGCGGCGAGGGACTTGTCGACCAGCCGGCTCAAGAGGTCGAGGATCTCGCCGGCCGGCACCCGGTCGTCGGCGCAGACCGCCTCCGCCGCCTCCAGGTCACAGCCCCCGGCGAAGACCGACAGCCGCCCGAACAGGCGGCGCTCGTCTTCGAACAGCAGGTCGTAGCTCCAGTCCACTACCGCTCGAAGGGTTTGCTGGCGGGGCAGAGCCGTGCGGGCGCCCCCGGTGAGCAGCCGAAAACGGTCGTCGAGCCGCTCCGCCAGCGTGGCCACTGTAAGTGAACGGAGGCGGGCGGCGGCCAGTTCGACGGCCAGGGGAAGGCCATCCAGGCGCCGACAGATATCGTTGATCACCGGACGGGTATGCCCGTCCGCTGTAAACCCGGGCCGTACCGCCCGAGCCCGGTCGACGAAGAGCTCGGTTGCTGCCGGCGCGGCCAACGTGCGTACTGGCACCAGGACTTCGCCGGGGACGGCGAGGGGCTCTCGGCTCGTCGCCAGCAGGCGCAGACCCGGCACCGCTCCGACCAATGTCTCTGCCAGGGAAGCCGCCTCGGCTATCACGTGTTCACAGTTGTCCAGGACGACCAGGAGCGACCGCCCGGCCAGGTAGCGGACGATGAGCTCCACGGTCGAGCTCGGCGAAAGGGGGCCAGTGAGGCCAGCGGCGGCCGCCCCGAAAGTACCGGCCATCGCCGGCGCAACGCTCTCGGCTTCGGTAACCCTGGCCAGGTCGACGAGCCAGGCCCCGTCCCGGTGCTCTTCGCTCAGGGTGGCGGCCGTTTCCAGCGCCAGTCGGGTCTTGCCCACTCCACCGGGACCGATCAGGGTCACCAGCCGGCTAGAGCGGACAACCTCCTTCAATTCTTCTAGCTCGGCGCTGCGGCCAACGAAGCTGCTCAACCGCTCCCGTAGGTTCCCCGTTGCCATTGGCGCCGCCACCGTCTGACGTGCTGGACTGACGGCGGCGAGCGAGGGGTCTTGGGCCAAGATGCGGGCCTCGAGTTGTCGCAGGGCGGGGCCGGGGTCGATCCCGAGCTCATCGACCAAGTGGTCACGGGCTTGGCTGTAAGCCCGCAGGGCTTCGGCCTGGCGTCCGGCCCGGTACAGGGCGAGCATAAGCAGTTCCCA
>CAWCCW010000011.1:0-100585 GCA_963794125.1 uncultured Acidimicrobiaceae bacterium | reverse complement strand
TGCTTCAGCGGTACAGGGGAAAGCGCCGTAGCAATAAGTCCACCCGAGAATCACTTCGACACGCACCGAGTCATCATCGACGACTGGGTGTCGTGCATCCGGCACGGGGGCGTCCCCGTAGTGACGCCCGATGAAGCCAGAAAGGACGTTGCCGTTGTTGTCGCTGCTACGCAGTCGCTGGCCGAGGACGGCCGCGTTGTTGAGGTGCCCGGTCTAGCACGTGCGGGCCGGCTCGAGTAATGACCTCCCCCGGCCCGTCCCGCGCCGCCCGGTCAATTTCCCTCATTCGACCTTCATGGCCGTCGTGGCCTCGTGACCGGCTCCACCCGTGGGATCGGTGCCGCCCTGGCCTTGGGGTTCGCCCGGGCCGGTGCGACGGTAGTCCTCCACGGTCGGCAAATAGGCCAGGTGGAAACGGCAAGAAATCGCCTCGACGAGGAACTGAGAGCCCAGGGCGTGATCGCTGACCTGCACACGGTGGCTTTCGATGTGACCGACTACGAGGCGATGGTGTCAGCGGTCCAACACTTGGAGGAGGGGATGGGAAGTCTAGACGTCTTAGTCAACAACGCCGGGATGCAACTTCGAGGGCCCCTGCTCGAGATTCCGCGATCCGGTTGGGAGCAGGTTCTTGCCCTGACGAACCTCACCAGCTGCTTTGTCTTGGCCCAAGCAGTCGCGGTGCGGATGGTAGCCCGAGGTGCAGGGAAGATCATAAATGTCTGCTCCGTGGCGAACCTACTGGTGCGCGCGACGATCGCTCCTGATGCCGTGGCCAAGGCCGGCCTGGGCACCCTTACGGAGGCGATGTGCTCGGAGTGGGGCGCCTTCGGCGTGCAAGCGAACGCGGTCGGCGCCCGGCTACATAGACCCCACCTTAACTCCGCCCTCCTGGCAGACCCCAACATGAATGCGTGGGTAATACAGCGGACCCCGGCGAGACGATGGGGTACCGTCCACGATGTGGTTGGTCCAGCCGTCTGGTTAGCATCGTCCGCGTCTGACTTCGTCAACGGCCAGACGATCTATGTCGACGGCGGCCTCACGGCGTCACTTTGAACGGCGAGCCTTTCAGCGAGCGGTGGTGATGTCCGACTCTGGTCCCGACCAGGTGCCAACGGCAGGCGGCGACGTTTCGCTGTACGTGTGCACGGCGCCGGCGATCTGCGCGTGGACACCGTTCCACCACCCGTCGCTTATCTCGATCGAGCTGTTATTCGAGTTCGGTACGGTGGCATATGTGGTTCCGATATCCACTATTGGCGGGACGGAGCTGGAGGCGCATCAGTCCTCCGAGCTCCGATAACCCTTGGCCATGAGATCGTCTGTACCGTGGCCGTCGCCGCTCCCGACGGGGCGGGGGCCTTCCATGGGCCAGGCCGTGGCGGTTAATCCGGCTGAAACGTGCGGGCATTGTGAGTGCTGCCTCGCCGGCCTCAGTAATCTTTGCGAGTATTGTCGGTATCTTGGGAGCGCCGCTCGGCCTCACACAGATGGCGGGTTCGACGATCACCTCGCCGTGCCCACCAGGCGTCTGTTGCCTCTTCCCGAACAGCTTGATCTGCGCCGTGCGGCTTCGGCCGAACCGGCAACTGTCGCGTGGCACGCTATAAATCGGGCGGAAGCGGTTGGACGAAGGATAGCTGGCGCGGGTGCCCTGGTTGTGGGAGCCGGACCGATCGGTCTCCTTCGAACAGCGGCGGCGGTCCATCGCGGGGCAGTGGCATAACTGTTGTCGACGTCCACGATCGTCCGCTCCGAACCGCCTATCAGCTTGGCGCCGACCGGGCCCTAACCGTTACGGACTGGCAGGAAGTTCCGCGGAGGTCGTCGCCGACGTCGTCTTTGAGGCGTCGGGGTCGGTCGCCGGGCTGAAGACGGCGCTTCGCCAGGTGCGACGAGGCGGCAGGGTGGTCGTCGTGGGCCCATTCCTACCGGAGATGTGCCTCTTCCGGCCAGTACGCTCGTGACCGCCGAGGTGACCGTGGCCGGTTCCCTCCGACTCAGAGACGAATTTCCCGACGCGCTCGCCTTCCTGGCCTTAGCCAGCACCGCCGTCGACTCAATTGTAAGCGATATTCTGCCCGTGAACAACGTTCTCGAGGCGTTCGCCCAGGCTGGCGGTGCGGGCCGATCGAGTAAAGTCCTCCTTGATTTCTCAAGCCTGTGAGTGCACGATACGACGGGAGTCGCTTAGGACGCGTTTCATTTAATATCCCGAAGTGAAATAGGATCCCCGTCGAAGGGAGGCAAGGCCAGTCCTAAAGCTCCCTATCCGAGTCAAAACCTCGATAACCAAGACCTCGCCCATATAAGATGTACGTATGGGAGTGACCCAGGCCACCTTCGTGAGCTTTCTTGAAGGGCCCGCCGCTTCCCCTGATGACGTCGTTTTCTTCTCCGACATCCGCGCTAACCGAATCTACAGTTTGTGGCCAGACCAAGCGCTGACAGTGTTCCGAGAACCAAGCGGCCGCGCCAACGGAAACACGTTCGACCTCGAGGGCCGGTTGGTCACGTGCGAAGGGGGCGAGCACGGGGCTAACGACGGGCGTAGGTTGGTGCACACCGACCTGGCTACTGGGGTAGTGACCGAGCTAGCCTCACATTTTGAGGGGTGTCGCTTCAATAGCCCGAACGATGTGACATGCGACGAGCTAGGCCGTTTGTTTTTCACGGACCCGCGTTATGGGGACAGGTCAGACCTCGAGCTGGGGGTCGAGGGTGTCTACCGGTTGGACCCAGACGGAAGCTTGCACCTGATCTTAGACCAGAGAGCCGTCGAACGCCCCAACGGTCTAGCTATAACTCCGGATACAAATGAATTGTACGTTGTCGATTCGAACAATGCTGCCGGCGGTAACCGCAAGGTATGGTCATTTCAACTCGACCGGCACGGGAACACCATAGGACAACGTCTTGTGTATGATTTCGCCCCCGGTCGTGGCGGCGACGGTATGGAGTTGGATAGCGAGGGCACCCTTTACGTATGCGTGGGCGTCAACGAGCCGCGTTCAGCTGGGGAAACAAACCAAAATCCTGCGGGCGTCTATCTGATAACCCCTGGCGGAGTGCTCCTCGATATCATCGAAATTCCCCAGGATGTGGTAACCAACTGTTGTTTCGGCGGTTCAGACCTCCGGACGCTGTACGTCACGGCCGGGCACCTGTTGTTTACCGTCGGCGTGACCAGCCCTGGTTATCACGCCGGTGCCGGCGCCAATACCAAACCTGCACCGCCGCTTGGTCAACACGAGGTGACCGGGCTCCGTTAAGCGGCGTAGTGGCCAGGGTGACCTCGCCTGAACGTCCGGGGTGATCCTCTCCTTTGTCGGTTTCAGTGGGTCGGTCATCCGGCTGTTTGTGGACGGGCACCCCCAAGGACCGCTGCTCGCAGCAGATACCACTCGTCCGAGCGGTACGCTGAGCCGTCGTTGAGAGCTAGGTCTTGGCCAGTCCTCCGGCTCGGGATCGCCTTCGGCACTGCCCAGGGCGTAGTGCGTCCGAGTGCGGCCGTTCACGAGGCCCCAGTTGTAGTAACTGACACCGAAGCGTCTGAAGATCTCGAGGAGGGTGCCAACCCGCGAGTTGTTCGGTCGTGCCATCCACTCGGTGCAAAATAACGGCCGACGGTGTAACAGAAGCCGGGAGATCTGGCCTTCGACCTGCGGTCGGGGATTGTAAGTATGAAAAGAGACGACGTCGGAGAGCTCCACGCACCTCTCGCCAACCGGGTCCTCGGGAGTGTCGGTGCGCCAGGCGCCGGCGGTGAGCGGCTGAGAGGGGCTAACCTCCCGGGCGGCACCGAAGGCGGCGTCGAGCAACGGTAGCGCCGCCTCACCCATTCCGGAATTACCAGGCTCGTTGTAGAGGTCCCAAGCCAGGATTCTCTTGTCACGGCTATGGGTCGCGGTCACGGCCAGCACGTAGTCGAGCAGCGCCGGGCGACGCCCCGGGTCGGTGGCAAGCGTGTGCCCGGGGCTCGGGGTCCAACCCCCGTTTCCCGGAGACGCCTCGAGATTATCTTGAGAGCCAAGGAAAGGGTCAGAACCCGCGAACCTGCAATCGTCGAACAGGACCGGTACCACGTTGAGGCCCCGGCCAGACGCAAGTGTCAGGAACGTATCGAAGCGTCGCTCGAACATGTCGGGGTCGTCCTCCCAGACGATGTACTGCAGGAAGACACGCACGCTCGTGAACCCGAGGCTATGAGCCAAACCAAGCTCCCAATTGATCTCTATTGGGTCGAAGGTCTGGCTCTGCCACAGCTCCGTCGTGTTTACGCAATTACGTGGTATATAGTTAAAGCCCTCTTGGAGGCCTGCACGCCAGTACCACTCCCACGCCTCGGCCTCGGTCCAACGTTTCATTGCTGAGATCGCCTTTCCTTCTCTGAGAGAACCTACCCTCGGTCGAATGTGCGTCGGCTTCGACAAGCCCGCAAAAGGGGCGTGAACTCGTCCCTCGCCAATTAGGGGAAAGAAGGGGTGGCCCGAGCGCAAAGCCACGAGGGTTCGTGCCGCCAACGCCGGCGGGCCGCGTACCAAGGCTAGCCGCTGGCTCGGTTGGCTTTCGTGATCTGCGGTCCCGAATATTGCCTAGTGCAGTCCCGTGAGCCGAATATCGAACCCCCCCGCCTTCACAGCCCGGGAGAACGCTTCTTCGTCCAAGTCAACGCCGAACCCCGGCTCAGTCGACAGCCGCAAGCGTCCTTCACTAAACGCATAACCGCGAGGCGCCAACCCGGGCACGGTCGCTTCGTCCCACTCGACATACCGGAAACCTTTGACGGCGGGAGCAAGATGGCCCGTGACATAATTTCCCAGGTAGCGACCGTGGTGGTGTGGTGCGCTCGCGATCCCTAATGCGTCGAGCGTCGGGCCTAACCGCAGCCATCCGCTAAACCCCACCTGGAGGATGTCGCATTGCACGACATCGAGCACCCCTTGGCGCGCCAGTCCCTCCGCTTCGCCTGTTGTCGCGGTCTCACCGTCCGCAACGAGCACTCCCAATCCCTCGGCAGCAATCCAGTCCCGCAGCGCAGCGAGTAGCACGTTGTCCTCTGCAAACGGCTCTTCGATCCATCCGACCCGGGAGGACCGCGTGCGGTCCAGGAACCTGAGCGTCCCATTCAACGTGAACCCGTTGTTGGCGTCGGCCAGTACCCCACAGTCGTCGCCGACGGCCTCGCGTACACCTTCGATAACGGCGACGTCACGATCGAGACCAGCCTCGGGCTCCATCCACCTCCCGCCCCGACCCACCTTGACCTTGAAACAGCGGTACCCAGCATCGAGTGCTGACGCCGCCCTCTCAACTACGGCTCCCACACCGCCATCGTCGAGACCGGCATCGTCGAGATCATCGAACAATAGGTTGGTGTAGTAGCATTCGACCGTGGGGGGCTCGCTTGTCGGTTCGCTCGCGACGAGCTGGTACACGGGAACCTCTGCGCGACGGCCAGCAAGGTCCCAGAAGGCGTGATCAGCCGGCATGAACGGATCTGTTGTGCCGCTCTCGACGCTGAACGCGTCTGAGAGCGGCAAACCCGTAAGTTGGCACGCCAACTCCTCGGTGGGGCGCCCAAGCCCGAAGCCAGTTGCGCCGTCGAGAGTCGTCAGCCGGCACAGTGGGACGTCCACCTTTGCTCCGTGGGGACCGCGGCGAGCGTTGCTGCCTATCGGAAGCGGCCGCCGGCCCTCGAGCATTCCGAACTCGACGCGCACGATCCTCTCCGTCCTCATTGGAACCGCTCCCGATCTGCCCAAGTTCTAAACTGGTCCATCTTTCCCTTTCTCTCTGGGAGCCGCTCACCTATTGGCATCGGCTGTCGCTCGGCATACCTTCGTCACATCACTCCATAGGTCTCGTAAGCATCGCACACGGAGGTCCCAGACTCGATGGCTTGACGGACTAGGTCCTCACCTCGAATCTTTTTCAACGCCGCCGCAATAATGTCCTCCTCGTGGTCGCGTGGCACGACCAAGACCCCGTCCAGGTCACCGAAGACCAGGTCACCCGGACACGCCACAGTGCCGTTGGCATACCGGATGGCACAGCGATAATCGATGACCCGACCACGGACCCCTTGGTCCTGCGCATACCCGCCACGAGAGAAGGTATTGAAGTCGCTGTACTCTATGACCTCGCGAGTATCACGCGAGTACCCGTCGACGACGGCGCCTACGGCGCCCAGCGCGCGAGCGCGTACGGTCATAAGGTGCCCCCAGAGCACGTAACGGGGGGAGGCACCTGTACAGAGGTAAACTTCGCCTGGCATGAGGTCGTCAAGCGCCCTCAGCATCAGCCCAAACGGTCGTTTGACCCCATCGGTAGCCACGTATGAGTCGGCACAGTCGGACTCAAGCACGGTCATGGCCCTACCGACAACGACCATATCCGGCCTCAAGGGCCGGATCGTGGGGGGAAGAAACTGGTTGGTGAGACCAGCCACGTCCATCACATCGCCAACCACAGCCGTAAACAGTTCGGCGCGGACCTGTTCGAAAAGGTCGTCGTCACCCCGTGGGCGCCGGCGAACGAGGTTCGCAGAGGCGCCGTCTGATTTGGATGCCGCGTTTATTTCAGATGACGCGGCTACGGTGTTGGAGAACGGTCTCGGCTTGTTGGTACCAGGCATGATCAGGGTCCAATCGAGGGCTGGCGGACTTGGTATTGCCGGCATAGAGCGCGAGGTACCACAGCCGGTACCCCGGTGCGGCGGCCAAGGTATGGTAGCCGGCCGGCATCTTTTGAATACTATTATGGCGGATCAAGAAGGCATGGTCGCCCCCTAAACGCTCACCATAGAGGCCGGCAAGGCCGAAGCCGCGCTCAGGGGAAACCCTGTAGAAGTACGTCTCCTCCTGAAACCGTTCTCCCGTTTCAAGATTGTCGACCTCATGGCGATGCGGCGGGTAGGTCGCCCAATTGCCGCTGCTGACCTTTACTTCGGCAATAAAGAGCCGAGCACTGGGTGTGCTAGGTCCGATCAGGAAATCGTAGTCACGGGCGTTGTTAAAGGTCCCCCAAGACCCTGAAACGACTTGGTCGGGCTGGACCGAGTACGGCCGGGTGTTGACATCACCGGGCGCCGAGCACAGCGCTACTTCACAGGCGACCTCGGACTCGACCGAGACTTCGGAGCCGGCAGGGATGTACACGAGAGAGGGTTTGCCGGCGAAGACGTCCTGGCGGCTTCCCACCCTCGGAAAACTGGCTCCGCCGACCTTGAAGGAAGCTGTGCCAACCAACATCACGGCCGCGTACTCCCGCTCGTGGGTGGAGAAGGCATAAGACTCGCCCGCCGGGAGGACGAGCAGTTCGAAATCGAGAAGCTCGCACGGGTTGTGCTGGAGGTGGTTGACACCATCCTGAAGCAAGAGCTGCTCGAAGTAAGGGGTCATGACCTCAGTTCGCCAGGCTGTGGGCGATCGTGGCGATCGCGTTCTCGAAGTGTCGTGCCATCGCAAGCGCCGACTCGTTGGGGTCTCTCTTGGCTATCGCGGCCAGGACCGCTTCGTGGCGTGTTTGCACCTGGGCACGCTGCGCGTGGTCTCGCCTAAGCTCGAGGCCACGGCGTACGTCGGCGCGCAGCGCCTCACGGGTCGATTGGACGAGGAGGCTCATCATGGTCTTACCCGACGTCTTAGCCACCTGGAGGTGGAACGCGGCGTCCAAGTCGATATAACGGATGGCTTCACGTACCACCGGCCTGCTTACACCAAACTGGTCGGCGAGGATGGTCTCGCTCGGCAGGAGACCCCCCTGGCTGTAACCCCAACCTCAGGAAGTAGTCCATCAACTCATCTCCCACGCGCTCGGTCAAAGTCTCAGCATGGGCCCTCTTGAGCAGCCGAAGGTCTTCTGACCGAGTGACGCTGGCCGACACGAACGGTATGGTACAGGGCACCTGTCTGGCTGTCAAACAACAGGTCTGACGTTATGGCAGCCTTGCATGTCGTAATGTTGGGCAGTGACCGCGTTAGACCCTCTGCGCCTTGATGGACAGGTCGCCCTCGTAACTGGGGTGACCAGAGGCATCGGTGCTGCCGTGGCCCTGGCGCTCGCCGATGCGGGCGCGGACATCCTGGGGTTGTACCATGGGGAGGCTGGTACTGTTGGTTCTGTTGGGCAGCAAGTCCACAAGCGGGGCCGCGACTTCGTCGGAATACGGGTCGACTTGGAGACTCTAGGCCCGGATGGCGGTGCTCGGGCCGTCGACGAGGCTTTGGCTGCCGGGGGACGCATTGACGTACTGGTCAATAATGCTGGGACCATAATCCGGGAGCCCGCGCTCGACGTCTCGGAGGCCCATTGGCGCACCGTACTCGACATCAACCTGACGGCCGGCTTCCTACTAACGCAAGCAACGGCCCGTTACTTCCTCTCACGCATGGACGTCAGTGAAGGTAGCCGTCGTGGAACCGTCATAAATGTGGCATCCGTGTTGTCCTACTCTGGTGGCGTAAATGTAGTTGCCTACACTGCGAGCAAGAGCGCCGTGGCGGGCATGACGCGCGCGCTGGCCAACGAATGGGCACGGCACAGTGTAAATGTGAACGCGATTGCGCCCGGGTACATAGCTACACGGGCGACCGAAGAACTGCGCTCGGACCCCTCGCGGGCCCAACAAGTCTTGGACCGCATCCCCGCCGGCCGATGGGGCCAGCCAAGCGACATAGGAGGAGCCGCCGTATTTCTTGCCTCGCGGGCATCAGACTACGTTCACGGTGCCGTCATCCCGGTCGACGGCGGGTGGTTGGCACGCTAGCCGCTCCCGGGACACTTATCACTTTCGTCGAGTTACATCCGGTCGGCAAACCGCCTACAACGGCCGGGCGAAACTTTTGGCGGCAGGCAATGGTACGGTCTCTGCGCCGATTTACGTGGGGGCGCCTTGACGCACCAGAATGGCCTGGCTAGTGTTTCTTCATAGACTCGGTTCCGTAGCTTCCACGTAATAAAGGGAGGGAGCTCCGAGCAATAGAAGGAGGGGAACGCCAATGAACGGCCAACGAACACGCTATGTCGCGGGAAGCGCAGTTATGACTGCAGCCTTCGTTATGGGGGCAATGAGCTCGAGCGCGGCGCCGGCCTACGCGTCGGCGCAGAGCATCACCATCAAGGCAATACTGCCACCTGGGGGCAACATAAACGACCCTGCGAACGCCGGCTTGCTCAGCCTCACCAAGGCGTACGAGAAGGCACACCCGGGCGTTACCGTCCAGTGGCTCCCCTACGTGTGGAGCAGCAACGTAACGGAACTGTCAGACATCCAAACAGAAGCGACGGGAGGTGACGCTCCTGACATAATCGGCAACCAATATGGAGCCCCCACCCCCCCGGGCATGCTCCAGAACATGAAGCCCTTCCTCGAGCAGCCCAACCCGTACGCTCCGGGCAACAAGAGCTGGCTGTCTCTTTACTCCAGCACCACCGTGCCCTACATGACCTCGTCCAACGGCGACATCTACCTGGTGCTCGGCTCCAACGTAGAGACGGGCATGTTTTACAACAAGGCCGCGTTCGCCAAGGCCGGCATCACTTCCGTACCGACGACGTGGGCCGCGTTCATGACCGACCTCGGCAAGCTAAAAGCCGCCGGCATAGCGCCGTTCATGTTCGCTGACGCCAACGGCGGTTGCGACCCCTCCTGGTACGACCGGCTCGTCACCTCGTCGTTCCTGGCCAACCAGCTAAGCAGGGTTATGGTCCAGCCCGCAGCGGTCGCCACCCCTCTCGACCTCGCCGTGGGCATCGAAAGGGGCATCATCAGCATGGACAACCCCAGTTACGCGGCCGGTTGGAAGCTCTTAGACCAGATGACGCCGTACTTGGCCAGCGGGGGCAGCAGCTACGACGCATGTGCCAAGCCGAACGCGGTGACCCCTCCGCTGAGCCCCGAATCTTTGCTAATACAGGGCAAGGTGGGGATCTTCTGGGGCGGGAGCTGGCAGATACCCCAGCTCGACTCGTTGGGTTTCACCGGCAAGTACGGTGTCTTCCCCGAGCCGACCATCACGAAGGCGACTAGCCCTTACGCGACCGGGACCAAGACCATCGGCTTGATCGGCGGGCCCAACGGCGCCGGGGAGTGGTCGATCACTTCAGAAAAGTCCGACCGCACAATGACCCCGGCCAAGACCAAAGTGGTCATGAACTTCCTGGCGTGGCTGGAATCGCCGGCCAACCTCGGCTACTGGATCAAGATCACCAATGGGGGCTACATACCGACCGAACCGGCAGCACCGACCCCGTCGGTGCCCGGCTTCACGGGGCTCGTCCCGACCGCCAAGGTGCCGACCATGCTCCTCCCCATAGAGGGTAATTTGTTGTCTGTGCAAGCGGACACGCAAGGCGGTCGCCTTATACAAGAGTTGGTCGCCGGGAACATCAGCTACTCGAGTTTCGCCTCTCAATGGCAGACGGTGCTAACCGGTGCGGCACAGACATGGGCACAGACGAACCACGTCAATCTGCAGAAGTACAAGTAATCAGCCCCCCGGCGGGGCCGGACAACCCCAGCTACGCCTACTTGGAGGGGGCCGACGTCGCCTCGGCGTCGGCCCCCCGCCGCCTGGCTAGCAGGCTCCGGGCCGGGCGCCCGGCGCTGGCCACCTTGCTCCTGCCCAGCATGCTCTTGATCGGCATCTTCAGCTATTACCCTGCGGTCAAGAGCCTGATCGGCGGTTTCTACGCTTGGAACGGCTTCTCCCCACCGAGTTACGTCGGCTTCGCTCAGTTCAACACCTATCTCCACTCGGTCACATTTGCACCTGAGGTCAAGAACCTCGCCATCCTCGTCGGGGGCACCATCCTCATCACTGTTGTCGCCCAGTTCGGCGCAGCAGAAGTCGTCTCCCACATGCCGAGGCGGCTCGGCAACGTGGCCAAGTACATCTTGATAGCCCCGATCGTCCTGCCGCCCATAGTCGTCATAGAGGTGTGGGCGTACCTGCTGCTGCCCGACACCGGGCTCATAGACCGCTTCGCCGGCGCCCTGGGCCTGCCCCAGCCCACGTGGCTCAGCTCTCCCCACCTCGCCTTGGTGAGCATATTGCTCATCGGGTTCCCCTGGATTTCCAACCTGGGCTTCCTGATATTCCTGGGTGGCCTCCAGAACGTCCCGAAAGAGATCCTCGAGGCGAGCCGGCTGGACGGGGCCAGCACGCTCCGGCGTGTCTTCGCCATCGACGTGCCCATGCTCTTCCCCCAGTTCCGCATCGTGGTCGTGCTGTCGGGCATCTTTGCCGTGCAAAACTTCGTCCCCATCCTGTTGCTGACCAACGGCGGCCCCGGCACGGCCACGTTCGTCCCTGGGCTCGACATGTACCAGTCGGCGTTCCAAAACGACCAGTACGGCTACGGCATGGCTATCGGCACATTGCTCTTCATCGTGATGCTCATTTTCACGGCCGTCGTCTTGCGCGCCCTGCGCCCCCGTACCGGCTAGCCAGGAAGAGAAGCGCACCCAAAAGATGGACACCACCTACGCCCTGGCCGGAGATAGACAGCGCCCCGCCGGCAGGAGCGCGACCGCCCGTAGGGTGCGCCGCCAATGGGCCGTCACCCTCATAGCCGGCGCCGTCATCGTCGTGCTTACTTACTTCCCGATCCTGTTCGTTGTGTCCAACTCCCTAAGGACCGGCCAGAACATCTCCACCAACGGCGTGTTCGACCTCTTTACCCAGTTCGATTACAGCAATTACATCACCGCCTGGGACGGCGTCGCCGGCCAGCTCCTCAATACGGTGATCGTGGCCGCGGCCGCCATCGCCATAGGCGTGACCGCCGCTGCGCTTGGCGCCTACGCCTTTTCGCAGCTCAAGTTCCGGGGCAAGTCCGTGCTGTTCATGGCGTACCTGGGCCTGCTGATGATACCGTGGACGCTCACCCTGATCCCGCTGTTCCTTATCATACAAGGGTTCGGCTTTTTCGACAGTTGGTGGGCGCTGATCCTGCCTTACGCCGCGGGCGCCCAGCCTCTCCTCATTATCATATTCCGTGCGTTCTTCGAGCAGATACCGCCCGAGCTTTTAGAAAGCGCAAGAGTGGACGGCTGCTCCGAACCCAAGGTGCTGAGGAGGGTTGTCGTCCCCCTGAGCCGGCCCATCCTATTGACCGGGGTTGTGTTGATGACAATAAACATCTGGGGAGACTACCTGTGGCCGACGATAGTCATACAGGGTACTCAGCACACGACGATCTCAGCCGGCATAGAGGAGTTCGTGAACACCCTTGGGCTGAACGCCAACGGTGCCGGGGCGGTCTTTGCCGCCCTGGTCCTGGCCAGCCTGCCCATGCTGCTGCTCGTCGCCCTGACCATGCGCTACTTCGTAGCCGGCCTCACTGAAGGCGCCCTGAAACTCTGACGGGCTGCACCGACTGGCCCGGGTGACAACGCTCCGCCTAAGTAAATTCCGATGAACCCTTCACCCGAGCTGACGGTGACTGGCGTTGATAGCTTTGAAGATACTGAACTGGACCTTTGAGGTCAGGAGCAGCCGTGGACTTGGGTGGCAGCCAAGCTGCTATTTAGCGCCCTTGGGGGGGGAACTGGTTTGCGGGGGGCGCGACTTTGTCGCAGCCCAGTACCACCACGCCATGTTGGAGTGCGTCAGGGTACCCGCGGCCACGGTGGCTCCTTGGTTCTTCAAGACTATGACCGGCTCGCAACGAACGGTCGCTTGCGCCGACCGAGCGCACTAGATCGGCTACATGCTCCGTAACGCGAGTGGATCCTCTCGGGCAACAATCGCATTGGAGGAGTCGAGTTGACCCCGAACCACGGGGACCCGACCTGCGAAAAGCTTCTACGATCTCACCATGGAACTGCAAAGCCGGCCGCGTTGCATCGTAAGCCGCTCCTGAGAAATTTGACCCGTGGCGAAGGTCGGTCGCGACTCCCTGCCGCACCTCCGGCTTACGCGGTTGACCTCAAGCGCCTGGCGCCGTGTCCTGTCTGCCATCTGGTCCTCAAATCCTCAGTGCGGTCCGATTCTCCGCCGTGGCCACGGTGACCATGCGAAATAGGGGCTTCCCATCGCAGAGTTCGGGCATGCCACTACTGCGCCTACAAGAGCCCACGGTTACACGAATAGTGAAGCGCGGGTCGGCAGTCTTACCCGTTGCGGGGTACACTGCCAGGAGACCCGCACCGCGAGGGGGATCATTGCAGCGCGTCGACCAAGCGCCGGCCCAACCGACGGAACAAGCTCCTCGGCCCAAACCACGGGACTACAGCATCACCGGTCCCGAGGGGGCGGTCGCCATCGCCGCCGGGCTGGCCGATGCGGAATGGTACCGGCCGCCCATTGGGGCCGACCGGCTCCGGAGCTTGACGGAACGTACTAATTGGCGGGCCGCCCGCGACACTGCTTTTTGGTTCGTCCTGCTGGTGGGGACCGGGACCGCCGCATTCATCAGTCTCGGGACCTGGTATGCGCTCCCGGCCTTTGCTGCCTTCGGCGCTCTCTACGGAGGGTCAGCCGATGCTCGATGGCATGAGCACGGGCACGGCACCGCCTTCCGGACGAAGTGGGCAAACGACATCGTTTACTACATCGCTTCGTTTATGCTCCTCCGCGAGCCGACCCTATGGCGGTGGTCGCACTTTCGGCACCACTCCGACACCATCATTGTTGGACGCGACGCCGAGATCGGTTTTCGCCGCCCGACCCCGCGGTGGAAGGTGGCTGTGGCGTACCTCAATCTGATCAAGGGGCCGCGGATGGTCTGGGTGACCGCCCAGCACGCCGCGGGCCGGATCGACGGGACGACCCGGGAACTGGTGCCGAAGGAAGACTTCCGACGATTGGCCTGGGAAGCTCGCGCCTTCATCGCCATTTTGGCCGGAGTAATCGCATGGGCCGTCGCCAGCGGCTCTGTGGTCCCCCTCTTGTTTGTCGGACTGCCCTCGTTCTACGGGGCGTGGATGGTGGTGTTCTTCGGCATCACCCAGCACGCAGGGCTTCAGGAAGACGTCCTGGACCACCGCCTCAACACGCGGACGGTCTACATCAACCCCGTTTTTCGTTTTCTCTATCTCAATATGAACTATCACGTAGAGCACCACATGTTCCCGACGGTGCCCTACTACAACCTCCCGGCGCTCCATAAGGAGATAAAAGCGTACCTTCCCCCGCCCAGGACGTCGATGTTCGCGGCTTACCGCGAACTCTTCGACGCACTACGAAGGCAACGACTCGACCCGACCTGGGAGCTTCCCGTTCCGGATTTCTCCGACGGCCCGTACGTACCCAAGGCGCAACCCAAGGGGCTTTCTACACCTCCGGGACCCGGGGCACTCGCGGTCGACAATGGGCGTCCCCCTCAACCACCTCAGGCCAGTGGCGCTGAGGCCGCGGCTTTGGAGCCGACAGACCTTGGCCTCGTCAGCTCGCTCGTGGTCGGGGAGGTACGCCGCATCGACCACGCGGGCAACACTTATGCCCTCTATCGTCTGGGAGACGACGAGTTCGCGCTGACAGACGGGCTTTGCACGCACGCTCAAACTCACCTGGCAGACGGCCACTTCGAAGGCGGAGTCATCGAGTGCCCGAAACATAACGGTAGGTTCGACGTCCGAACGGGCGAAGCCATCCGGCGTCCCCCGAAGCTCCCCCTATGCACATATCCCGTAGAGGTCGCCGACGGCAGGGTGGTTGCATACCTCGGCCTTGGCAAGTTGGCGGCTGCAACAGCCGGAGAACGCTGACGGGACAATGGAGGAGCGAAGACACTGCGCATGGGCTAGCCACCCGACTTCGGCACGGGGCCAGCCAGCTAGGCCTCCGCAGTCACGTGGCCGACCAGTCAAAGGCCACACCCATGCTATCGCCGGGCGAGACCGTAGCCAACTCATAGGCAGCCTTGGCGTCAATTGGAGAGAACCTGTGGGTTATGAGATCTTCCACGTTGAAGCGGTTCGCTTCCACGAGCTTGAAGAACAGTTCATGCATCTCTTCGTCAGACTCCCAGCCCGGGGCCCTTCGGTTGTAGCTATCGTGGGCGCCGGCAACGGTCACAAGGCGGTGCACTATGGCAGACGTCAGATATTGGTTTTCCGGTGTCCCGGTGTCGCCCAAAAGCACCAGGCGCCCAAAATCGGCCGCTAGCCCTAACGAGCTGGCGAAGGCACTGGCATTGCCCGTGGTGTCAACCACGACGCGGGGAAGCGCTCCGCCGCCAGCTGTCAACACGCTATCTCTGGCTTCGGCGGCGGGAAAAAGCACAGCGGCGCTCGCTCCGCCATGGACTGCGTGCTGGAGCCGCGATGCCACAGTATCGATAGCTATCACCGACTTGCAGCCAGCGGCCGCCGCCCAACGTACGGACATCTGCCCAATCGGGCCAGCGCCCACGACAGCCACACTGTCACCAAGCTTGTACTCTGCTACTCGCGCCCCGACAAGCGCGATCTTGGCCAGAGCAAACCAAACTGCGGCGTCCGTGGGGACATCATCGGGTACCACCGTGCACTTTTCGGCCTCCAGCACATGCTCTGAAGCGTGCTTAGACCGGCTGGCCACGCGGTCACCAACCGAGAGTTTAGTGACGTCTGGCGCTACTTCCTCCACCACGCCAATAGCCGCGTACCCGGGGAGGAACGGGTACTTTACGTAAGATGCCCACCAGCTTCCTTCGTCGAACCGCTTGTGTAGCGCGATGCCCTCTGTCCCGGCGCTCATTAGGGACGTCGTCGTTGGGCCCGCACACAGCCAAGTCGCAGCGGTTCAGGGTCGATTTCCTCTAGCTCGACCTTGTCCTGCTCAGTAAAGACGATCCTCAGTACCATGTTGTCCCCATGTCCTTATTATGCTTCGACCAGGCAGGCCGCAAAACCAGTTTCATTCAAGCGCAGCGGGCAAAAGCCCGCAAGGTTCCAATACTTCCCCACCGGACCGAATATCAGTACGTCAGGGACCATCTTGACGACAGCGATGGCCACCCCCGCTTCCGCGTCGGTGTGGTGTCTCGGAAGATCGCCTCTAGCCCTAGAGGCACTGATGCCTGGAATGGCTCATTGCTCGGCTCTCTCAGCGGCGTTGGCTAGTAGTTCGGCCACCTGGGCCACGGACTCCTGGCTCGGCACGGTCGGTCGGTATTCGAGGCCGATCGGCCCCGTGTAACTGGCCCGATCGAGGGCGTTTAGTACGGACCCCCAATCAATGTGACCGGTACCTGGCTCGTGGCGCCCAGGGTCGTCGGCCAGTTGGACGTAGAGGAGGCGATCGCCCAGGAGCGCTGGGACCGAGGGCAAGTCCTCGCCCATGACACCGCTATGGTAAACGTCCCAGAGGACACCGGCCGCATCGGGCGAGATCCCGTCAAGTACCTCCATTGCCATTTTGCTGCTTGTCAGGAGCGCACCAGGGTGGTCAACCCGGTCGTTCAGTGGCTCCAGTGCCAGCGGTATTCCTGCTCGGGCCGAGATCCTTGCGCCTTCTAGTAGCGCCTGATGCAGCGAGTTGAACTGCTCCGCCAAGGGCAAGCCCGGTACCCGCTTGCCTGTCGTGACCACGAGGGCTCGGGCTCCGACCCCACGGGCGGCCTCGAGCGACTCTTCCACCCCCTTGAGCCAGCCTTCGCGGTTCGCAGGGTCACCAAGGTCGGCCCTGTCCGTCAGGAAGGACTCGATACGCACCCCGAGGCTCGTCGCCTGGTCGTGTAGAAGGCTCATGTCACGGTTCCGCCAATTCCACATGTCCGCATGCCGCAAACCTGCGCTCGCAGTGGCCTGGACACGTTTTGCCATGTCGGGGTCGTCCTCCGCAAATAGCATTTCGAGGCAGGGCGATAGGCGTTCAAGAATCTCAGCTGACATTGTTCGCTCCTTGTCCGTGGGGTATGCATCAGAGACTTCTGTCACCATTGAGGGTGATCTCGTAGTTTGAACGTAAGGTCCCCATCGGCTTGGCTCCGGCAGCTGAAACCGAACCTTGACGCCCTTTTGCGAAATTGAAGATTGGCCCTCCTAGGCCCGTCAGGGGTTGTCGTCGCTAAGCACGCTCTCCAAGCCACGGGTCCTTCAGCCGGTAGCTGTCGCCCTTTAGGGCGACGACCTCGGCGTGGTGGACCAGGCGGTCAGGGCCACGGTTGGCCCCCCGAACACTTCGCCCACCGGCCAAAGCTCGACAAAAGGATCCCTCGTCGTATGTCAACGAACGGGTACCTGATGAAGAGCACCGGACAGTCAGCGCCTCACAGCGAAATGACTTCGCCGTGAGGGCTCATTGGCTTGCACCTCGTAGATGCTGCCGACATTCTCTGGTGGCGGAAGAGGCAAGCGGATCGGAAGGGCCTCCATGCGCGGAGCTACGCTTGTTACGCCGCGCACCACTCGCGCAGTGAAGGCCTCCCAGGTTCCGCCGACGAGAGGCCAGGCGTCTGCGGCAGCGTACTGGTTCAGGAAGAGCCTTCGCGACTGACCGCTCGTGTTCGGCGCGGATCCGTGCACCAACCGCGCATGATGGATAGTGATCGACCCGGGGGCGGCTTCCAGGGGTACTGCCTCCGCCGAGTCGATCAATTCGGGTTCAATTGAGCCTACGAACCTTCCCTTGGCGTGGTGGTCTAAGACCGGGCCTTTGTGGGTGCCAGGCACCACCAGAAGGCAACCGTTCTCTATGTTCATCCCATCGATCGCCACGCCAACAGCCAACAAATCGTCATTAGTATGCGGATAAAAGGCCCAGTCCTGATGCCACTCAACCGGGCTACCGAACCCGGCGGACTTCATGTTCAGTTTTGACCCGAAGCTCGTGATGTCCGGTCCGACGAGCTGCTCGACGAGATCGAGGACGGCTGGACTGGACGCCAGTTCGGCATAGGTCGCGTCGATCGTCGCCGGGTCTTTGACCCGACGCACCTTGGGTGCCTCGGACGAGTGTCCCGGCTCCAGATCGAAGACGTCGTCGGCCTTGTTCACCCCTCGAGAGGCCTCGACCCAGCTATCCGCGATAGTGCGCAAGGCCGCAATCGTTGCGTTTGTCAACACACCCTCAACGACCAGGTAGCCATGGTCACGATAGGACTCGACTTGGCTCTTACTAAGCACTTGCTCTCCTGTTTGCGTAGAAGTGGCGCTCGTCTTCGCTATCGACGGCTTTCATCGCTCCTCCTTGGTCAGGCGTGACCGGTAGTTATCCGGCGAAGTTTGGGTAGGGCTTTCTCGCGCCTTGCCTTCATGCGCCAAGTGCGCACAAGCCCTGAGGTGCGGTCCTCCCCTGGTACTGCCCGAGACTGGCGGGCACCAACGTACTTCCGTCGATGACTCACATATCATGAGATCGAAGCCACGCTTTTGGCTTGGTACACCAGGGGGTTTTGCGAATCGCTGTTCAGCATGTCGCCCACCCTCAGGGACTTGAAGTATTCCGGGGGCAAGACGTTTTGCTGGCCGTTGAAGATCGCCCCGTCGGGCATGTAGGCGCAGGTCATCGCCCGGCGCCGGCCAGGGGTCATGTTGGCGCGGCCCCGTGAAAAGTAAGGCCGTTGTGGAAGAGGGCTCCGCCGGCGGGCACGGGGCATGGCACTGCCGCCACTTCCCGCCACTGTGGGTAGATGTCGAAGAGTGCTCCGATGTGCTTGCCGATCGTCACATTGTCGAACTTTTTTGCCTTATGGCTACCGGGGACGTAATACAGGCAACCGTTCTCCAAAGTGGCGTCGTCGAGGGCTACCCAGATGGTGATCGCGTCCGGTGAGGTGAAGGACCAGTTCGGGACGTCGAGGTGGAACCCCGTCGGGTTACCATAGGGTCCTTTGACGAGCGCCTGGTCGTGCCAAATTCGGAGCCCGTCCACGCCAGCCAGGTTGCCGGCGAACCGGCCGAGCGCCTCATTGAACATCAGAGACTTAACCACCTCGTTGGTCTGCCACAGGTTTATGCGTTGGGTGAAGACGCCCTCGTAGTACTCCTGGTCCTCTGGCGACCGCCAGGTGAAGACCCCACCCGGGCCCTCGTTCGGTGCGAAGGAGAGGCGCTGACTCCCACGGGCGGACAACGCGGCCTCCACCACTTCGCGCCAGCGGTCCAACTCCCTTTCCCCGAGGAACTCCGGGACCGACAAAAACCCGTTGTCGTCGTAGAATTCCTTCTCGCTGCTTGTCGGCTGGCTCCGCACCCCTGCTCCTTCCTCCTGAAGGGATTCTGGCAGGCCCAGATGCACCAATCGCCCTCGCGGAAAAGATTCCTCCGACCCACCCTAGACACCGGCTCGTCCACCTCGGCAGCACTCAAGTCGCTTCTACCCGGACGATCTTGACTTCTATCATTCGCAGTATTTATGTACTAGGTATGAAGATGCTGCGAGATCTTCCCGCCGGTTCCGGGGCCGGCGTCGCGGCGGAGGTGATGGCCATCCAGGCCGACTGGCCAGCGCATGGCCACGCGTTCATGGAGCTGGTCCTCGTAAAGTCGGGGTCAGGACTCCACAGGACGCAGCAAGGGGCGTCCCGGATCGGCGCCGGCGCGGTCCGCATCGTCCGTCCCGGCCAGTGGCATAAATACGACGAGCCGAAGGACCTAGTTGTGTGGAACCTCTATATAGCGCCCAAGACACTCGCCAGCGAGCTCACCGCACTGAGAGCCCACCCCCAGGTCACTTCGCTCCTCACCGGCAGGCTGGCCGCCTCTGCCTCCTCTGACATAGACATTGAGGTCATCGAACCACATCTACTCGCCCTCAATTCGCCTCCGGCCGCCAGTGCCGGGAACGAGCTCGCCCGGTTCGGCCATCTTCTGGTAGTGCTTGGCCACATCGCGCAGGCGCCCGATGTCGTCGAGCGGGAAGAACAAGCGAGGCTGGTCCACCCGACGGTGAGCGCTGCTACAGATTTAATGCACACTTACCCCGCGCTGCGCTGGACCCTAGGCGAGCTCGCCCGGCGGGTGCACACCTCGGAGCATTACCTGTGCCGGTGCTTCGCACGCGAGCTTGGCATTAGCCCGATGAGCTACCTGGACAGGTACCGCCTCGAGATCGTTGCGCACTTCCTGCTCGAGAGCGACCTCTCCGTCGCCGCCATAGCTGCGCGGGTCGGTATCGATGACCCGAGTTACCTGGCCCGCCGGTTCCGCGCGGCTCACGGCATGACCCCTTCCAAATATCGCTCAACTCTGAGCGGGGTTACCCACGCGAAGTTGCCCTGAACGCCCAAGCGCACGCATAACGGCCGCTACGAGCGCGAACGGTGTGGCCTGACCGACGAGATCGCCGGAGAACAGAGTGCACCGCAAGCAGCCGCCGCACCGTCGCGAACCGGAGGCAAAGCGCCCGGCTACATGTCCATGCCCGTCAAACTCTGAGCCGCGGTCGGCTTTACCGTACAGTTCGCGGTGTTGAGGGTTATCGTCCCCGTGAAGGGCCCGGTACCGGCCGACGGCGAATGGAACGCGAACTTACGACAGCCTGGTTCGCCAGGTTGTCGGCGACGGTTGCAATCGCAATCTCGAAGTGTTGTGCCATTGCCATCGCCGACTCGTTGGGATCTCCCTTGACTATGGCGGCCAGGACCGCTTCGTGCAATGTTTGCACCTGTATGCGCTGAGCATGGCTCTGCCTGAGCTCGAGGCCGCGGCGCACCCCGGCGCGCAGCGCATCGCGGATCGACTCAACGAGGAGGCCCATCATGGTATTGCCGGTTGTCTTAGCAACTTCGAGGTGAAACTCGACGTCCAAGTCGGCATAACGTTCTTCGTCGTCCACAGCGCTGGCCATCTCCGACATAAGCTGACGGAGGTGCGCTAGCGCCCGGTCGTCTCGTCGCGACGCGGCGAGCATGGCGCCGGCCACCTCCAAACCTTGCCTTACCTCCAACAGCTCGATCACCGTGTCGTCGTCCCCCACGGCCATCGCCCGGTCGAAAAACCAGCGAAGAGGTCCGCTGTCGATCGGACGCACGATGGTGCCCCGCCCGCTCAGAGATTCCACGACTCCCTTGCCAGCCAAATTGCGTATGGCTTCACGTACCACCGGTCGGCTCACACCGAACTGGTCCGCCAGGACGGCCTCGCCCGGCAGGAGGCTCCCTGGCTGCAAGCCCAACTTCTGGATGTAGTCCAGAAGTTCGTTGCCCACGCGCTCAGTCAACGTCTCGGCGCGGACCCTCTTGAGCACCCCGAGCTCTTCGGACGGAGGGACGCTGAAAGACACAGCCAACGATGATACAACCCGAGCCTCTTCGGACGGAGGGACGCTGAACGACACAGCCAACAATCGTACAGGTGACCTGTCTGACCGTCAATCGACCGGTCAGGTATCATGACACCCTTATATCCTCCAACGTTACTGGTGACCTCGCCGGGTCCTTTCCGGCTCGATGGGCATGTCGCCCTCGTACCCGATCAGAAACCGGAACCCACAGGACCTGGTAAAACTCTGTGGCAGTTCAGGGACCGGTCTCTTCGCCGAGCCAAGTCAGCCATGCTTGACGGATCGGGAAGCGATTGCTAGGTTGGTTCATAGACTCGGTTCCGTAGCTTCCACGCAATACGGGGAGGGAGCTTCCGAGCAATAACAGGGAGGCGGACGTTGATGATCGGCAGGCGGACGCGCTATGTCGCGGGAAGCGCAGTTATGACCGCAACCTTCGTTTTGGGGGCTATGAGCTCGAGCGCGGAGCCGGCCAACGTGTCGGCGCAGAGCATCACCATCAAGGCAGTACTGCCACCTGGGACCGGCAATATAACCGCCGCTGACAATGCCGGCTTACTCAGCCTCACCAAGGCGTACGAGAAGGCGCACTCCGGCGTCACCGTCGAGTGGCTCCCCTACACCTGGGATGGCAATGTGGCGCAATTGGCGTCCGTCGAAACAGAAGCAGCGGGAGGCGACGCCCCTGACCTGGTCGGCAACCAATATGGATCCGCCTTCCCCCCAGGTCTGCTCCAGAACATCAAGCCCTACCTCGAAGAACCCAACCCGTACGTTGCAGGCAACAAGAGCTGGCTGTCGCTTTACTCCAACACGACGGTGCCCTATATGACCGCGGCCAACGGCAACATCTACCTGGTGCTCGGCTCGGACGTCGAGACGGCCATGATCTACAGTAAGGCGGCGTTCTCCAAGGCCGGCATCGCTTCCGTACCGACAACATGGGCTGCACTTATGACGGACCTCGCCAAGCTAAAAGCCGTCGGCATCGCGCCGTTCATGTTCGCCGACGGCGGTGGCAACCCTTGCGACGAGGGCTGGTACGAATGGCTCGTAACCTCGTCGTTCCTCGTAAACGAAGAACACAGTTTCATGGTCCAGCCTGGTGCGATCGCCACCGGGCTCGACCTTGCCGTGGGGGTCGAAAAGGGCATCATCAGTATGGACAACCCCAGTTACGCAGCCGGCTGGAAGCTCTTAGACCAGATGAAGCCGTACTTCGCCAGCGGGGCAAGCAGCTACAACGTGTGTTCCGACCCCAACGCGGTGACGCCTCCCCTGGTCCCTAACTCTCTGCTCGTGCAGGGCAAGGTGGCGATCATTTGGGGTTTGACCTCAGCGATACCAGAGCTCAACTCAGTGGGTTTCAGCGGCAAGTTCGGTGTCTTCCCCGAGCCGACCATCACGAAGGCAACTAGCCCTTACGCGACCGGGACCGTGACCAAGGGCTTGATCGGCGGGCCGAACGGCGTCGGGGAGTGGTCGATTACCTCAGAAAAGGCCGACCGCACAATGACCCCGGCCAAGACCAAAGTGGTCATGAACTTCCTGGCGTGGCTGCAATCCCCGTCCAACCTCGGCTACTGGATCAAGGCCGAAAATGATGGCTGCATACCGACCGAGCCGACGGCACCAACCGCGTCGATACCCGGCTTCACGAACCTCCTCCCGACCGGGAAGGTACCGACCGGTGTCATCCCCATATTGGCCAGCTTGCTATCTGTTTCAGCCTACACACAAGGCGTTCGTCTCTTGCAAGAGTTCATCGGGGGCGACGTTAGCTACTCGAGTTTCGCCTCTCAATGGCAGTCCTTGTTAACCGGTGCGGCACAGACATGGGCACAAACGAACCACGTCAATCTGCAGAAGTACAAGTAATCAGTCTCCCCATCGTGGAATTTGCCTCGGTTGAGCGTCGCATCGTGAGGGCGGCCAATTTTTGGCGAATTCGCAGAAGTCGTTTCCTCGTCAACAATTGGACGTGGGGTTGGCTGCACTCGCAGGGTGCGCGTCCGTCTTCGGCCTGATGTGCTGCAGCGCTTTACCGGGAGGCCGATGGGCAGAATGGCGAAGGGTAGCTCGGGATAGGGGTCCCGGCGCGAGGCATCGGTGACAAGGTCTGACGGCAACGTCGTGGTGGAAGAGCGCCGCGTGGCGACACGCGACGGCACCTTGCTCGCCATGGACGTGGTCCGCACGGAGGGCGACAGGCCCCAGCCGGTGCTGCTCCTGCGGACGCCGTACTTCCGCGCGGGTATACCAGGTCCTGGACGTCGTAGGCGTCGCCCGTTCGGGCTGGGCGGTGTGCCTGCAGGACGTTCGAGGAAGGGGCGGCTCGCAAGGAGAATTTTGGCCGCTCCTCCACGACGCGGCCGACGGCGCCGACGCGATCGCCTGGTGCGCTAGCCAGCCGTGGTCCGACGGCCGGGTAGCCATGGCCGGGGGGTCGTACCTGGGTCTTACCCAATGGGCGGCGGCCATCGCCTGCCCACCCGCCCTCAAGGCGCTGGCGCCCGCCGCAGCGCCGGACTCCTTGCGGGCGTGGCTCTACGAGGGGGGGGCCTTCAACCTGGGCCTGGTCGCTCCCTGGGCTGCGAGGGTGGCGGCCACCAGCCCAACACTAGGGGAAGCCGAGCGCTCCAGGGCCGAGCACCTCGCGGATAACTGGCAGGACTTGCTCGGCTCTCCCCTGGCGGCGCAGTCGCTTCGCGACCTTTTCCCCCCGTACGCGGACTGGCTGAGCCCGGGGGAAAGCGATTACAGGGCCACTTACGACATCGGGCCCCATTTCCAACGTCTCGACTTTTCTGGCTTCCACGTGGCCGGCTGGTACGACGTGTTCTGCGAGGGGTCGCTACGGGCCTGGCGAGGTATGCGCCACCAAGCTGCCACTGAGCGGGCGCGCAGTTGCCAACGCCTGATCGTGGGCCCTGGTCCCACGCCGGGCTCTATTTACGGGCTACTCCCGAAATGGACTTCGGCCCTGAGGCGGACGGCTTGGACCTGCGCGACAAGTCGGTTCGCTGGCTGCGGCGCGCCATCAACGGCGAGGAGGTTGAGGGCGGGGCCCGGGTCTTCGTCATGGGCGCCAACCGGTGGGCTGAACTCAACGACTGGCCGCCACCCGCCGAGCCGTTCGATCTGTACCTGTCCGCAACGCGCGGCGCGAGAAGCGCGTATGGCGACGGCCGATTGACGCCTGCCGTGTCCAGGGACTGCGGCACTGACCGTTTCCTGCACGACCCGTCGAGCCCCGTGCCCACACACGGCGGACGCATCGTGGGGCCTTGGTTGCCCCTCGCAGGGCCGTGCGACCAGCGCAAAGTCGAGGCGCGGGGCGACGTTCTGGTGTACAGCTCCGGCATGGTGCTGGAGGCTGTGACGATAATGGGCCAGGTGAATAGCACGGTCAGGTTCGAGACCTCCGGCTGTTCGGCGGACGTGGCCGTCAAGCTCGTGGACGTCCACCCCGAGGGAGCAGCCTTCAACGTGCTCGACTCGGTACAGCGCTCCTCGTTCACACCCGGGAAAGCGGCCACTGTGGCCGTCGATCTCGGCTCCGTCGCCCACACCTTCCTTCCCGGCCACCGCATCCGGCTGGAGATCTCGTCTTCAAACTTCCCCCGGTTCGACGTAAACCCCTCGACTGGCGCAGTCCCGGGGACGGTGGCGGGCTACGAACCGGCCGTCCAAACCGTCCACTGGGGCGCGAATGCTCTCTCGCGCCTCACCCTCCCGATCACCGCTGGACGTCGCGGCCTCGAAATGGCCCCGTAACGACGCTCTCGCAGCGCTTGCTCCAATGCGAGTCAGACCAGGTCAAGATGGCTACGGCACCACCAACCGGTACAAGGCCTGTTTCCCACCCGTGAGCAATATGGAGAGGCTAACTGCGAACGAGTGACCGCCAGCCGCGGCCAAAAACTCCCGGCCGAACGGGGTGGTCGCGAACGAGACGACAGTCGTCCGGCCGGCGTCAAGCACGAACTGCCCGTGCGCCAGTTCAGTGGCGTGGGCGACGCCGCCTGTCTTCTTGGCCGCAACGCTCAGGATTCCACTGCCTGCACATTCGACCGTTGAGGAGCAGTTGATCTTGACCTGTATGTTCGAACCCTTCAGTTCGGCGGTGGCCGGAACACTGGCCAACTGAGGCACGTTTGCCACGACGAAATCCGGGTCGCCGGCGAAACTGACCGTCGCCACCCCGTTTTTTGTCGCCACGCCGACTGCTTTGCGGCCACTGGACGTGAGCCGTAAAACGTGTCCCCCGCCTTTGAGTAGACCCCCAACGGTGTCCCGGGTGGCAGCGAAGGATGGCGAGGAGGCGCCGTCGTAGTCGTGGTACCTGGGGCTGATGCCGGCGAAGTGGTTGTAGTCGGAGCGGGAGCTGGGAAGCCCCCGCCACCCCCGCCGAAGGCCGGGCTCGATGTGGTCGTCGTAGTAACCGTCGTCGGAGGTACTGTGGGCCCGACGGACAGGGTGTACGTCTGGCTGTCAGTCATTGGGGGCACGGACGAGTCTAAAACCTGTGCGCTCAACGCGAAGTTGCCGGCGGCGGTCGGGGTGCCCGTGATCTGGCCCGTTGTGGCGTTGATAGTTAATCCCTGCGGCAGGTCGCTCGATGTCCAGGTGTACGGTCCCGTCCCGCCGGAGGCCTCCAGTTGAGCGGAATAAGCAGAGTCGACAATTCCCGCAGGCAGAGAGGTCGGCATGATCGAAATCTGCGTCACACTCGTAGCCAGGGTCAGTGTCGCGTCCACGTTGGCCTGCTGTTGACCGGCGGCGAGGTCCACTATCCCTCCGTAGTCGACGCTCGAGTAGTCGCTCGTTTGCAGGTCCACTGACGCACACGCAGGGTCAAACGCGACGGTGTAGTCCTCGGCGGCCAGGTTACCGATGTCGTAATTGCCGCTTGGGTCGGTGATGTCGTAGCCGACGAGGTACCCGGCTGAGTCGACGGCGTAGACGCAGATGCCTCCATTGTCTTGGGCACCCGGAGCCCGTGACTGTTCCCGAGATCACACTTTGTAGGGTCAACGTATCGTTGATATTGCTGGCTGACCCTCCGCTGGCGAGCGTGATCTCGTTGCTCGGCGACCCGATCACCGCGGCGCAGTCCGGGGCATTGTCGTAATACTGCGCGGCGTAGGCGCTTGTCTGCGTATTGGCGCAGGTGGGGTCGAAAAATACGGCGTACTTGTCAGCCGGGAGGATCCCCACGGAGTAATTACCATCGGCGCCGGACACGGTCGAGTTCATTACATAGTCGTCGCTGGACAGTACTGTTACGCAGACTCCAGCGGTCGCTTGAGTTCCTCCGTCGACGGTGCCAGAAATGCTCCCGCCGCTCGTGAGTTGCGCGTTTACGTCTATGTCATTGTTCCCAGCAGTAACGGAAATCGGGACCGCCGAACCAAATCTGGGTTGTTGGCGTAGAACTGGAACGTGTAAGGGCTTGTCTTAGTGCCATCACAAGTCGGGTCAAACAGAACGGTGTAGGTACCCGGCGGCACGTTCAAGTCATAACTGCCGTCGCTCCCGCTGGTGACAGGGCCGAAGTTCGCGGTCGTTGTCAAAGAGCCGGCTGAGCCATGCACTGCTGAGGCGTAAACGCAAGCTCCTGCGACTGCCGTCCCTGATGCAGTAACCACGCCCGAGATCGAGCCATAACCGGCGGGAGGGGCGGTGCCAGCCGCCAACTTGAAGGACCTCGAACAGCGTCGCCCCGCGGTATTCGTAGTGACAGCGAAGAGCCTGCTCCCATCAGGGCTGAAGGCGAGGCCGTGTGGGTCCACTTCCGGGACCAACCCGAGGCCTGCTGCTGCGAACTGGTAGTTGAGCACCAGGTCCGACGGCTGCCCCAGCTTGTAAACATAGACCTCGTCGGTCCATTCGGTCCCTCCGGCAACGAGACCACCAGCGGCGGAGGTTAGGGCTACCGCGCTCGGATAATAGGTCCCGGGATAGATAACGTTGATGCTGGCGAGGGTAGAGGTGTTGATACCCGTGAACTCGTACGGGTAACCGGCCGCCGTTACGAGGGTCGTCCCGTCGGGCGTCAACCCGGCGTCTTCAAGGTTGGAAATACCTTCCGGGACGATATTGCCCTCGTTTACATCAGGGACGACGACCGTCGGGGCCGCTGTCGACGCGGTGGCCGTGAGCTCATTGATACTCACCGGCGATATGCCTGTGGCGTAGCTAAAGAGATAATCGTCGCCCCCAGATAGTCCGCTAGTGCCCCCGTATGGCCCGAGCAAGCCGAGCGACGCCGGGTAAGTAGTGGAACCAAGGCTGGCGGGGTCGACTCTGACCAGGAGCGGGCCGATGGCGGTGGTCCATAACGCGCCCGCCGAGTAAACCAGGGGCGTCATGGATGCGGTGAGCGATAATGGAACAGAACCAATTACCTGAAGCGTCGACCCGTCGATTTCCGTGATCCCGGCGTATGACGCTACGTACAGGTCGTTCCCAATGGTTACGATGCCCGAAGCGCCAATGACCGCCACCGAGCCGAGGACGTCACCGTTGAAATCGAGTTCGGTGACTTCGCTCGCAGTGGTCGAGGTAACGAAGACCGTGTCCGTCGACGAGTCGACCGCCAAGTCGGCAAGGCCGGATGGGATCGTGGTCGAGACGACCAGAGGCGACCCCGACGACTGCGCGACGGCGGGCGGGCCGCTCACCGACATCGTCATTACCACGACACACACAGCGGCAAATACCGCTTGAAGGCTACGAGCGCGCGCGCTACCAGTGCCCCCGTGCAACATTGACAACCTCCCTCTCGACGGAGCTGGCAACTCTCGCCGGACCTTCTTACAGGACTTAAACCTAGTTTCAAGAATTTCGGCTCTTGAGCGGACACGGTAGCAGCGGGGGTATCCCCAGAAGTCTCACACGTAGCCAACTCCAGCGGCTCTGAAATCTTGAGCGCGGCGAGCTAGAGCGCGACTTTTTATCGGTAAATGCGCCAAATCACGCGATCGGAGCCCGCAATTGGAGTGCAGATGAGACCAGAAGGCGGCCGCCAAGAAAAACTGTTGACCGACGACGCGAGCACAAACCGTGGTGCAAGGAAGACGCGGGGCCCACAGAATTACTGCTCGCGTCGAGGCTCTTCAACAAGCCCCAAACCCGTCACGACACCACCCCGGACCGGGCCGAGGGACGCCCCCACGGCCTCGCCGCCTCTGGCGCGTCGCTACCTTCGGTCGGCTCGTGAAGGCTATCCCGGTCCTGGCCCTGCTGCCGAGACGAACTACGCGCCGAAATGCAACGCCACCGAGAGCGAGCCGCCGCCAAGCCCCAGTGGCGACCACGGGGCCAGTCGCCAACTATCGAGTCCCTCCGCGAACAGCTCCTCGTCTGCCAAGAAGATATCGTCTGCCTACGAGCCGAGAACCGTCCCCTCAATGACCGCTTGCCCGACAGCTCCGTGCCGAACGATCAGACAACCTCACCCGGCCGCGACCATCGTCGGCGACATGTCCATCAGATAAAAGCGCTGTCTCACCGTAGCTTTTAGCGCGTAAGTAAAGAGACGTAGATTATGATAAGTAGTACTGTGGGTTATCTCGACTTTCTCCTCGGAAGGGGCGCCATGACTGATTCGAACTCCCAGCATCAAAACTCCTCGGACCGGACGCCGACCGAACTGGAGATCGGGGGCCTGCATTTCGAAGCGTCGTTCCGAGCACCAGCGGGGGCAACGCTGCGAGCGTTCGGGCCAACGGCGGGCGGGCAGGAGGAGATGCTCCGGTTAGACGACTTCGTCGAGGCCCCCCACTATCACCTGGCTGATGGGCCCCCGATTGCCTTCGACCGGGCCGCGCTCGGCGACCCGTTGGACTGGTTCGTGACCCAGCTCCGAGATCACCTGGGAGAAATGCTGACAAACGCTGGGTTTGCAGAGGTCTTGGCCGTCGTTGACCTGAGAGCAGTGGCCAACAACGCCGACAGCATAAGGAAGATGATGGTGGACTGCGTCCCGGCGGGCTATGTCCGAACGCCGAACGTCGGCCTTCAGCGAGCATAAGGCCTGACGATGCGCCGGTCGAGGCGCGGGTCACGAGTAGCGAGCCGCGCTTCTTGGTCGCACCCCGAGTTCCAAGGTCTGATCCCCCGTGGGCCAGAACTGAGACGTCCGGGGCGGCTCGACAGGCTGAGGTTACTGCAGGCCCTGCGCGGTGGCGGCCAGTTCGATCCTCGTTGCCTCGCCGCCAATACGGCGGCGCCAGTAGGTGGCCAGCGTCGACTGGACGGTGGCGGCCGCTGACCGCGCCGTTGGTGCCGATGCTGGGTGCGTGCCCTTCATCAGGTCGACCATTACCCAGCCCACCAAGGTGAGGACCGCCGCCGTCTCCGCCACAATTGATCCGACGGCAAATGGGGCGGAGAGTGATTCCTTCAACCCGAACAAGCCGAAATTGACGCTTACGATCAAACCGGCCAACATGTCTATCTCCACTCCGGCCCCCGCCAGGCCAAGCAGCCGGCTCGGCCTCAGCAATAGGCCGGCGGCGACAGCCAGGGCGCTGACGGCACCGGCCGCGAACAACGGGCCGATGGTCGGGATATGGCGATAGCCGTCCTGCCACAAATGCAAGTGGGCCCAGCCGTCCCAGCTCAGCAGGCCCACGGCGACGAGCCGGAGGGACAGCGCCAACACCTCCCACGGGTCATGGCGCAAATGGACCTTCCTGTGGCGCGGGGATGCGACTTGCTCGACAATGGAGACGTCGAGCAATTTCATCATCGGGCTTTCCTCATTGTTGTTTTGGTGGGGATGGATAGGTCCTTGAGTTACTGGCCGCTTTCACCCGTTCAAGTCACAAGTCACCGCAGCACCGCCGAGCCTCGTAACTCGGCCCGCTATATCTCCTCGACGAGGCAAGGGCAAAAGCGCCTATTTTTCAGAGAGTTGTGGATCCAGAGCGTCGAACCAGCCAGGGCGGCCAACGTCCCGACAAACGTGAGCGAGGTCGCGGAGCGGTTAGGAAAAAGTTGCCGTGGCCACGGTGACCCCGGTCGAGGTTACGAGCAGCGCCCGGCGCAGTTGGTCCCCCTGGGCACGGACCGGCGCCACTCCCCGGTCCCGTGGCGCACCACCACGTTCCCGGCCGTCACTATGGCGCCGTCCGCCAGCTGAAGCTCGCAGTGGTAAACGCCCGTGTAACCGGGGTCGACGACGTCCATCATGACCCACGACGGGTCCCCGCTGTAGGCATAAGCGTGCCCTACGGGGTGGCCTTGGCTGGTCAGCAGGGTGCCAGAGCGCTCCGTGGCGGCGACAGTAGGACCTTGACGCGCCACGGGAGCTCGCCACGAAGGCCGCACCAGATTGACGGCGCCGAACGTACCGGCGACCAGGACCAAGGCCGCCGCGGCGGTACCGATGGCGCTGACCCGTCGACGGGTAACGCGGCCCGGGGACGGCCGTGCCCCGGGCACCAAGGGTGCCCGCTCACACCCGCCGGGCTCGGGCCCGGTGCGAAGGGGGAGGAGGCGGGCGTCCCCGGCGTCTGGGGCCGTCAGTTGGCCGCCGAGCTCCCCGACGAACTGGGGGTCGGGCCGGTCTTCTCGGACCGGCTGACGTGGAGCTCGATGGCCAGGCGGAGGAGGTCGGCGTCGTCGGGGGTGGCCGAGAACCTCTTTGGAGGCCGGTCGGCCAATATGGCGTCGACGAAGGCCTCGACGCGGTGGTTGGTCATCGGGCCTCCGGTGCCCGCCGGGCAGTCGTCCGCCGGGGCCAGCGCGGTACGACCTTGGCATTGCTCACGCTGATCGCCATGAGGTGCGGCAGCCTCCTCGATGGAGTGGCCGGCCAGGAACCAGAGCGCGCGGACGCGGCGGTACTTCTTTTGTAACGCGGCGAGGATCTTGTGCAGGGCCCTCGCCCGCGTCGCTCTCCGGTCGGGAGCGCCAGCAGCTGAGGCTCGTTGTCATCTCCCCTATGTATAGGGCTGATCGTTACACTCGCCCCCGGTCCTGCCCGACGTCGAACCACGTCAGGGCACCGGTCGATCGACGGGCTCCCAATGGGGACGTTGTCGGGCACCCTGGCCCGGCTTGTCGAGCCGCGGCGGGAGCCTCTGTAACCGGCCGTCGTATTAGCTCCTGAAAGCAACGAACAACTCAACTCAAAATCCCTTGGAAGGTGAAATAATGGCTCGCCATCGTGCCACAATTGCAATTATTGCGGGGACCGTCGCCCTTTCCGCGGTCGGTGTCGGCTCCGCCGCCGCGGCCACACATAATGCCGCCGCAGCCCATTCGACCAGCGGGCAACGGGCCGGCCGAGCCGAGAGCGCCGTCAAAATGGCCACTCTGCACACGGCCACGGCCAAGGTGAACGGAAGATCAGAACCGGTCCTCGTCAATGCCCGTGGTCTCCCCCTTTACTACTACCAGCTTGACACGGCCAAAAAATCCTTGGTGACGGGGGAACTTGCCCAGCTCTGGCCGCCGCTGGTGGCGGCGCGCCCCACCGAGGCAGGGGCGGCGGGCAGGCTAACCGTCGTGAAGGACGCGAACGGCGACCAAGTCGCCTACAACGGTCATTTCCTATATACGTTCGCTGACGACGGCCCGGGACAGGTCAACGGCCAAGGGGTGCAGGATTTCTTCATTGCCACTCCGAGCCTGAAGGCCATCGGCAGTGCGCAGGCGCCCCAGGCCATGACCGCCACCACATCGGGAAGCTACCGTTACTGAAAACCTCGAGTTCCGAGGCCCCGAAGTCGAGCGAGCCGTACGCTCCTCCGGGGCCTCGCCCGTGTAACTCTTGGCCGCAAGTTGAGAGGACTTTCGATGCTAATGCACGAGATGCTGAAGTCAGCTGTCTGACCGGGAGCGGCCACGCGGGGCGAGTCGGGACCGCCTTGGCGGGCCGGACTGTAACCCGCCTCCCTATTGTCTAACGAGATGTTCCGTGCCCATCAGCGGCCCTCGAGGCCCGACGCTCAAGCCGCCACCGCGCCGGAGGGGGCTGGCGCTTACCTCCGACTGGTAGACGCTGACGCCTACACGGACTGGGAGTCGGTCTACCGGGACAATGTCGAGCGCCTCTACCGGTTGATGTACGCCCGGGTCGGGAACCGCCCTGACGCCGAGGACCTCACCTCCGAGGTGTTCAGGACCGCCCTCGGGCCTTTGCGCTTGGCCTCGTCGAAGGGAGAGGTGAAGTCGTACCTGCTGGTCACGGCCAGGACGGTCCTGGCCTCGCACTGGCGCCGCCGCCTGGGCCTGGCCGTGACGGCCATCGACCCGGCGGCGGACCTGCCCTACTTGGCCGAGCCGTCGGCGGTGAGCGGGCCCAGCGACGCGCCCGAGCGGGCCGGGGCCATCCTCGCCGCGCTACCCGAGCGCTACCGGCGGGTCCTCGAGCTCCGCTTCCTCGAGGCGTGCTCGATCAAGGAGGTGGCGAGGACCATGGACGTCAGCGTGAGCAACGCCAAGGTCCTCCAACACCGGGCCTTGCACATGGCGGCCAAGGTCGCCCAGGACCTCGGCCAATGACCAACCGACGCCTCTCGGCGTTCATAGATGCCCTGGTCTCTGGGCGCCGTCCGGGCCGCTTCTCGGCCGGCCCTGACGACGTCCAAGTGCTGCGCACGGCCATCGCCTTACGAGCGGCCCGACCGGGCGACGCCCAACCCGACGAGGAGTTCGTGTCCGGCCTGTACGAGGAGCTGGCTAGCCGAGCCAGGCCCGAGCTGGGGCCCAACGTCCGCCCGGCCAAGTTCAGCCGCGGGCGCGCCGCCCTGGTCGCGGTAGCAGCCAGCGTGGTCCTGGTGGCAGGGACGGCGGCCGCCACCGAGGCCCTGGACCAAGGAAGAGCGGCCCCGGTGGCGGTGGCGGCCCCGCACGGGCAGGTCTTGCGCACGGCGACGTTCGAGACGCCAGGCCACCGGGCCGTGGGCCAGATCGTCGCCTATGGCGGCCACCCGTCGTGGGTGTTCATGAACGTGGACGTGGCCGGCTACGACGGCCGCATCGTCTGCATGCTGCGCAACGACCGCGGGTCGACCGTGGCCGCCGGCGCCTTCGAGGTCCACGACGGTGTGGGCCAGTTCTCAAGGACGCTCCGGGTCAACTTCGGCCGGCTCCGGGGGGCAAGGCTCGTCACCCCGGGCGGCGCCCTGGTCGGCGCCGCCACTTTCGCTTAGCCCGGCTGGCCCACACGGCCGCCCGCCAGAACCGTAACCCGCCCGCCTATTACGTGGGTGATGGTCACGAACGGCAAAACCAATGCGGTCTCTCACGAACAGTTCGGGCTGAGCCTGGACGGGCTGGCCCTCGGCCTGGGCGGGCCAGGACCAGCCGCGCTGGTCGGGCATGTGGCCATTTGCAGCACCTGCGCGGCCCAGCTGGAGGACCTGGTGGCCGTGGCCGGCACGCTGTCCCGCCTGGCCCCGGAGGCCGACCCCCCGCCTGGGTTCGTGGAGCGCGTTTTGGAGGCCGCCCGGGCCGGCCTTTTGCTAGTTGGCCTGAGGGCACACTTCGAGCATGGCCAGGCACCGCTTGTCGTTCAGGCCGTGCGTCGGCAACCGCCCCGACGCGAGGATCTCACGGCCGAAGGGTTCCGAGCTGGCCTGGGACCGGGAACACGCAGAGACGGCATTTTCCTCAACTGTGGGGCCTACTTCGTCGAGATCGACACCGACCTCGGTCAATGTGCGCAGGACCGTCTCGGCATCGTCCAGTCCTTGGTCAACTGTTCGGGCCAGCGTCCTATGATCGTCCAGCGCCGCAATCGTGGTTTCCGACAATGCACTGACCGTGTTCGGTCCAACCACGTTTTCCGCGTACGACAGAGCGGGGTACACGGTGGTGTGGACAGTGCTACTTCTAATCAAGAGCCCCGCGGACGACAATGACCGCGCCATATAGCGTGGTCCCGGGGTGCCGGAGACACGCCAGGAGGGCGTACTCTGCTCGTCAGCCAGAACGGAGGGCTCAGCCATGACCTCGCCGCAATGGGACGGCGTCGCCGGCAAACGGGTCGTCCTGACCGGCGCTACTAACGGGATCGGCCTCGCCGCGGCCGAAGCATTGGCGGCGCAAGGCGCTCAGCTGGCCATCGTCGCCCGTGACCAGGCGCGTGGCGAACAAGCGGCGGGCCGGGCGCGCGCTGCCGCCCCGAGCCCGGAGGCCGCCGTGGACGTGCTCATAGCTGACCTGACCACGCAGGCCGAGGTCCGTCGGTTGGCGGCCTCCATCGCCGCCCGGTACTCCGCGGTCGACGTCCTGGTTAACAACGCGGGTGCCATGTTCAACGCCCGTCGGGTCACTGGCGACGGCATCGAACGGACCTGGCCTTAACCACCTGGCGCCTTTCCTCCTCACCAGCCTGCTGCTCGAGAAGCTCGGCGCTGCCGGCGCTGCTCGCGTGATCACCACGAGCTCGGACGCCGGGGACCGCTCTCACCTCCCATTCGACGACCTCGGCGGGGAGCGTGCCTATAAGAGCGGCACGTGGCCGGCCCAGGGGTTCCGGCGCTACGGCGAGACCAAGCTGGCCAACATCGTGTTCACTATGGAGCTGGCCCGGCGCGCCCAAGGTAGCGGTGTGAGCGCCTTTTGCTACCACCCCGGTAACGTCGCCACCAATTTCAACCACAACAATGGCCCCCTGATGAGCTTGGGCATGGCCCTCACCAAGCCGTTCTCCCGTTCGCCGGCCAAAGGGGCAGAAACACTGCTCTGGTTGGCCGAGTCGACGGACGTGGCCGACCAGAGCGGCGGGTATTTCTTCGACATGAAACCCCGCGACGTCCCCCCAGGGGCGAAGGAGCCCGGTGTGGGAAGCAGGCTGTGGGAGGTCAGCGAGGCCCAGGTACTCGCCTGAGCGTGGCGGGACGGGCCCGTCATCGCGCCGGCTCTCATGTGTGTGCCCCCGTGGCCGACAGGTGCCCTTCTTGGATGCAGCCTAGAGCTGGACCGAAAGTTCAAAATCGACCGGTGCCTGGCCGAGATGTACCTGAATTGTCCCAGTGCCTGACTGACTGCTCACCCTAAGGCTCACGACTTGTCCGGGCTGTTTAGCCTCGATTGCGTTGGACAAAGCGGTGGTTGTTGCCGTGGGCCGGCCATTGACCGCGGTGATCACGTCACCGCTCTCGATGCCAACGCTGAAGGCGGGGCTGGCGGGGTCCACGGCGGCGACCACGACCCCAGGGGTGCCGTTGGGGGTGGAGGCCACTGACCCAACGCCGAAGCCGAAGCCGACGCCTCCGGCCTGCGAGCTGTCCACCACGTCGACGCCTAAGAAGGCTTGGCGCCCATAGACCAGGCCGGGCAGGTCCTTGTGGGCCTCGATCTCGTCCGCGATCGTCAGCACCGTTGTCGACGGGATGGCAAAGCCGAGGCTCGTCCCCGTCGTACCCGCCGAGGCTCCTGCGGTGTCCATCCCGATCACCTTGTCGGCCGCGTCAACGAGCGGGCCGCCAGAGTTCCCTGGCGCGATCGGAGCGTCGGTCTGCAGCAGCCCGTACAGAGTCTCGGGGTTCGCGCCTGTCTCGTCTGAGGCGGTGATCGTCCGGCCTGTAGCCGAGATGATGCCTTGGGTGACCGTCGGGCTCCCACCGAGGCCAAGTGCGTTGCCGATGGCCACTACCGGGTCCCCAACGGTGACCGACGACGAGCCCCCGAACTGCACCGTCGGGAGCGCACTCAGCCCCCCGACCTTCAACACCGCGACATCCGCAGATGGGTCCGTGCCAATGACGGTGGCGGTACGGCTCCCGTGGCCCGGGACCACCACAGAGACCGTGTCGGCCCCTTGTACCACGTGGTTGTTGGTCACGATCAGGCCGTCCGGACTGACGACCATCCCCGTGCCGGCCGCCGCCCCGCCACCTTCGAGGCCGTCGAGCACCGTGTTCACGTCGACGACAGCAGGGGCAGTGGCCGCGCCGCGCATCGTTGTGGGCGCTGGTCGCCGTCCCGGACGATTGAGCACTAGCGGAACCAATAAAGGCGGGCGTCCCGGTGATTAGCGCAACGCCGAAGAAGCTCATCAGAGCTAGCCTCGCCCCCTTGCGCCTCCTGGCCCGGCCGGGGCGCTGCCGCGCCGGAATTGCTATAGCTTCCTGATCGACCAAACTCATTTGTTGCTCCTCTTCGCCAGTGGCACGTGGCTCGGCGTGGTTGGGGTTCGTGGACAGTGGGCCTCTTGACCGGTGTGCTCGGCCGGAGAAGTCACTTATGGGCGGAAACATAGACATGTACTTGGGTTCCTTTCTGATGACCGGCCCGTGGTTGTCGCGGGGCGATAAGCGAGACGGCACTGGTCTGCCGGAAGAGGCATGCTGGCTCTGGACGACCTGGCCTCAATTAACCTGCAATTTGATAGCCGAACGGGTTACACCGGCTCCGGACGCGAAAAAGTGCGCTCGGTCAAAGGGTTGAGGTTTTTGTCATGTTCTGAATTACGACGGCCGCACCATAATCGTCCATTCGGCCCGTGGGCACGGCACGTATCGGCCTCGCACTGCTGAGGGCGAAACCAGCCTCCGCGGCCAGCAGCAGCGGCTTCCCGAAGGCACCGGCCCGGACGGCCAGCACCATCCCCACCACCGCTGGTACGACAAATAGCGGGCCGATGGTGAGGAGGTGGCAGTAGCCCAGGCTGGCCCAAAGGTGGTAGTGGAGGCCGTAGGAGCCCACCGCCAGCAATAAGTCCGCCCCGGTCAACAACTTTGCGGCGGTCCGCTCTGCGGCGTGCATACGAGCGATGGGCACCCGGCTAACCCCAGCTAGATGAGGTCGACGGGGCCGTGGTGGGCGTGACCATGGTGGATGGGGCCATGGTGGATGGGGCCATGGTGGACGGGGCCGTGGTGGGCGTGACCATGGTGGACGGGGCCGTGGTGGACGGGGCCGTGGTGGATGGGGCCGCAGCACCGGGCGCGGGGGCCTTGGTGGTAGCGGCAGGAGCCTTAGTGATCGCGGCAGACGGCTGGGTTACGAACCAAACGTGACCGATGCCTTGGCCCGTGACCGTACCCTTGGTGTCCTCGACGAAGGTGTACAGGGCCTTGCCTTGCCACGTCACCTGCAGGCCGGACGGCCCCCTCACGGTGCCCAGGCCGGTGACCCCCGGACCCGCCAGCGCGGCCGTCTGGCCCTTGGCCAGCACCAACGGGGGCCAGGCGCTGAGGCAGGCGCCGGTACAGGCGAAGTGCATGGGTTTGTTAGCCGTGTCGTAGTAGAGGGCCAGGCCCTTCTGGTCGACGAGCACCTTGTCGTACTTGGCCACGCTGACCTCGTCGACTGCCACCTTGGTGGCGGTGGTAGCTTTTACCGCCCCTGTAGCGCTGGCGGGGCCGCCCATAACCGCTAGGGCGGCGGCCAACCCGAACGCACCCGCTCCTAGAGCGGTGGCGAAATAAGCCGGGCGTGGACGTCGCCGGGGCCGTGAGCGGGGTGTCGGCTGAGAGTTTTCCATTTTCTTCCTCCTGCGGGTTTTTATAAGGTTCTTTTTAGGTCCGGCCGTAAAGCGGCTTTATCAGCCCGCAGTCACGACGCCGTTCCAGACCAGGGTTACGCTCCTTCTCGGTAAAAGGATTGGCACTTAGACGCTCTCTCGGACAGAGGCACGGTGGGGCAATCTCTCTAGCTAATTCGTACGTACCATTAGTGTGCGGAAATTGAACAGGGTGGTCGAGCCTGCTCCACAGCGTCGCGTCCCGGGCGCGACGGCGGCCCGGCGGAGTTGTCTACCGACGACGGGAAGCAACATCCAACGCGGTCGTGCCGACGTTCCACATGTTGTCGACCACATTGACCGTAAACCCCGGTCGGACGATCTCGTCGATGCGGTTGAGCACGTCCCCTGACAGTTCGATCCCGTCGGCGGCGAGGTAGCCGTCGAGGTGTTCCATGGCGCGCGGACCGATGATCGTGGAAGTTACGGCGGGGTGGCGGACAGCAAAGGCCACCGCCATCTGCACGAGCGTCAGCCCGGCCTCATCAGCGAGAGCGCCGAGAGCGTCAGCGGCGTCGAGCTTGGGGGCGTTTTCGGGGTTGCTCGCGTCGAAGCGCCACGGCCAGCGCTGCAGTCGAGCGGCGGAGCCCGGACCACTGACTTCCTGCCCCTTGCGGTATTTGCCCGACAGCCAGCCACTGGCCAGCGGGCTGTAAGCCATGACGCCCATCCCGAAGCGTTGGCAGGTCGGCAGCAAGTCGTATTCGATCGCCCGAGTCAGCAAGGAATAAGGAGATTGTTCGGTACGAAACCGCTCGTGACCACGGCGATCGGTGACCCATTGCGCCTCGACGATCTGGGAGGCGGGGACCTTTGAGGCGCCGAAGGAGCGGATCTTGCCGACGTGCACCAAATCAGACATCGCGCCCAGCGTCTCGTCGATATCAGTCGACGGGTCGGGGACGCCCACTTGGTAGAGGTCGATCCAGTCGGTCTGAAGCCGGCGCAGGGAGCCCTCGACCGCCTCGGTGATCCAGCGCCGTGACGCTCCACGATGGTTGGGGCCCTGGTCGCCGAAAGGAACGCCGAACTTGACGGCGAGCACGACGTTGTCCCTACGTCCGCCGGTCAATGCCTTGCCCAGGATGAGCTCCGACTCGCCGGCCGAGTAGCCGTCGGCGGTGTCGATGAAGTTGATCCCGGCGTCGAGCGCCTGATGGATGATCCGCACCGCGTCGTCGTGGTCTGGGTTGCCGAAGGCGCCGAACATCATTGCGCCCAGGCACATCTGGCTGACGACTACGCCGGTGCGTCCGAGAGGTCGGTATTCCATGGAGAAAGTCCCTTCTTTGTCGGCCGCGACCTCGTCGCGACGGGTGAGTCAGATCAGATGTCCCCGTAACTGGACACCCTGTCCACTTCACACCACTGCTCGAGGAGGCACAGCGCGCAGACGAGGTTCGTAGCGACCTCACCCTCGAACAAATCACCGACATGGCCGTCGCTATCGCCAAGATCTACGGGGACTCGCGCTATCTCGAGCCGATTCTCCAGGCTGCGCTCGAGGGCCTTCGCCTTGCGAGTCAGGCGGCGTCCACGTAGAAGAGCGGGGAGGTGACGGGCCCGATGGGCTTGGCCCGAAAAACCGGCGCTCGTCACCCTCACAGTTGTGGAGCAGTCGTCGACCAGCTCGTAGGCATCACACATGTGTTGACTCCACGCTCGATCACCTTGTCGAACCGGTCGACGACGCCGACGTAGACATCCGGCCCCGCGAGGTTCGGGCCAGGGGGATCACGACCTGGCTGCCGTCCCAAGATGGAGCGCCCGACGGGATCAGAGTCGTGATGCCGTCCGACCTCAGCTGATCCCGCCCCCGGCCTCGGTCAGGGATTGTGGCTCGCGGGCGCGCATCGGCAGTTTGAACAGGAGCAGGAAGGTGGCCGCCAGCGGCACCAGGCACGCCCAAGCGGTGATGGCCAGCGCGTGGGTTGGGAGATGTCCCCCGAGCGTCGAGAAGAAAATGGTCCCAAGTACGGCTACGCCGAGTGCGCTGGAGAGCTGCTGGACGGCTTCGAGCACGCCGGAGGCGGAACCAACTTCGCTCATGCTCACTCCCGCCAGGATGAAGTCGAACAGCTGGCCGATGCTCGAGCCGGCACCAAGTCCAATGAGGAACAGCCCGGGGGCGAGGTCTAGCGTCGAGGCCGAGCGGGCGCCGGTCACTGTGAGAGCCAATACGACCGACCCCGCTGCGACGACCACGATGCCGCTGTGGAGCAGGTGCCGGCCGAGCCGGCCGACGAGGGCGAACCCGACGCCCATCCCCACAATCATGCCGACCACCATCGCCATCAGGGTCAATCCGGCGTGGACGGGCGAGAAGTGCTCGCCGAGCTGGGCGAACAGCGAGACACACAGCAATAGACCGCCGAATGCGCCGAAGAAGGCCAGTGCGACGAGGATGCCGCTGGTGTAGGCGCGGTTGGCGAGCAGCCCGGGCTCAACCAGCGGATCGCCGTGAAGGCGGCGCTCCCACAGCACGAAGACGCCGAGCAGCACCGCACCGACCGCGAATAAGACAAATGTCCAGGCCGGCCACCCTTCGGTGCGGCCCTGGATCAGGGGGTAGATGATCGCCGTCAGGGCGATGCCGATCAGCACCATCCCGCCGATGTCGAGGCGGATCCCTGGATGGGCGACGGTCCGCGGGAGCACCCGGACGGCCCCGGCCAAGGCGGCAATGCCGATCGGCACGTTGATCAAGAACACCAGCCGCCACCCGATCCCCCACAGATTGGCTTCGACCAGCGCACCGGCCAGGATCGGGGCGGCCAGGATCGAGAGGCCCATCACCGGACCGAAGGCGCCAAACACTTTGGTGATCTCTTTCTCGTCGAAGACCTCTTTGATCATCCCGAAACCCTGGGGGATCATGAGCGCCCCGAACGATCCCTGCAGCACGCGGAAGACGATCAGCACCTCCATCGACGGGGCCACCGAGCAGGCTGCGGACATCACCGTAAAGCCGGCGGAGCCGATCAGAAACAGTCGGCGACGACCGAACATGTCGCCGAGACGGGCGCCGGTGATCAAGAACACGGCGAACGCCAGTGTGTAGCCCGCAGGCAGCCATTGCAGGGTGGAGGCACTGCCACCGAGCGCGGCCCGGATCGACGGGCCGGCGATGTTGACGATCGTCGCGTCCACAAGATCCATGACGTTGGCGGCGATCACGACCGCGAACACAAACCAGCGGAGCGGGTTGCGGACGGCTGGCGAACCGCCGCCACATTCGGCGGTCGTCGCCCCCTCGGCTCGGTCCAACACTCCTACGACTTCATCGGTTCCCATCATGGACTCCTAACTGAGTACGCCGTTCGCAGTTGTTCATCGTAACAGACTGAGTACACTGTTCGCAATGACTTCGAGCCATGCAGTCATCTGGGAACGTCCCGAGCGGGCCGGCCGCGGTCCGGCCCCTTCGCTATCGCGCGACGAGATCACCGCCGTCGCAGTAGCGCTGGCCGACACTCAGGGAATTGAGGCGGTCTCGATGCGGGCCCTGGCGGTCGAGCTCGGTGTCGGAGCGGCGTCGCTGTACCGCTATGTAACCCGTAAGGACCAGCTGATCGACCTGATGGTCGACGCGGTGATGGGTGACGACCTCCATTTCGAGATCCGCGGCGAGTGGCGAGCCGACCTGCGCTCAGTCGCTTGCGGGCTGCGGGCGATGACCCTGCGCCACCCTTGGTTGGCCGTCCACGGCGGCGGCCGGCGCAATTTGGGACCGAACACCGCTCGGCGCTACGAGGAGGTCCTCGGCGCGATCGACGGTCTGGGCCTCGGGATCGACGAGATGCTAGTCATGATCGAAACGCTCGACGCCTTCGTCCGTGGTCGCGCCCTCGAAGATCTCTCGGAGCAGGAGGCAGCCCGTCGTTCCGGCCTCAGCCAAGAGGAATGGATGCGGGGCCAGACCCCTTACGTTCAAAGCCTGATCGACAGCGGCCACTACCCACTTCTCTCTCGCGTCGTCCTCGACGCTCGTTCCCCCCACGATCCCAACCGCCTCGAGAACGGCTTCAACTTGGGTCTCGAGCGAGTGCTCGATGGCCTCGCCACGATGCTCCCCGAAGCGCAGCTTGCCGACGCCCCACCGCTCGGGTGAAGGTACCGACGGTGTCTTTCGTTGCCGTCTGAGCTGAGTCGCCGTCGACCTAATTAGTCATCCAAACCGACATCGAAACGAAGCTCCGCGCACAGAAAAGTCAGCCCCTTAATGATCTCGTGTGCGGGGTGCACGCGGTTCGTTTCGAAGCAAGCGAGCATAACTTAGCCGGATCCCCGTGCGCGGTGAAGGATAATCCCGGACAGCCCATTTTGGCACCAGATTGGTGCAGGCTACTCTACGAGGACTTTTTCTGCTCGCGTCGTGACGCTGGCTGCCACCTATCGCCGTGCCGATTTAGCCCGCATTTAGCCCGCATTTGGCCCGAAAGTAGAGCCTCACATTCTCCCGGCGATGCTCCTCCACGGGTGTCCCTAGTCGCCTGGAGCTGTGTGCGGTGCTGCTCGCAGGCGTCTACGAGGTACCAGCGGCCCTCCCCCGCCTCGTTTCCACCCAACCGCCACTGGCTTATGTGGGCAGCTCATCGGCCGCCCATTATCGCTGGTGTACACGAGCGCGAAGTACCTCCCCCCTTCGCTGGACCAAGCTCCCCCGCAGCCGCTCACAACGGTCGAACGCCAGTTCTAAACTAGCGTCTTGAAGACAGGCGACGCGTAACTACCAATATTGTTCTGCCAGCTGCAGGAAGGTCGTAAGGAAATGAATCAGAGTGACCTTACTTGGCAGATCACCCCTCCACGCTGCACGCCAGGGGTGGCTCCCGGTCGTAATTTATAAGAACCATACCAGAGGAGTGAGGAGCCGTCTGAGCTGACCTCCACACGCTCGGGTCTTGGTCGGAAGAATGGTTAGACGATGGCGTCATAATGTGCACCGGTATTGCGGACCACCACCGGGAGCCTGTCGACTCTCGCTACGTTGTGGGAGCGCCCCGAAATGATCAACCCGGCGTTCGAGTTCTGGAGCTCGACCACCTGGATAGCTCGGCCGAAGACGACTTGTACGGCGTCTAACACCCGGCGGGCGGCATCGCTGTCGGAAGCGATCCATCCCTCTTTGACCCCTGCCACTTCAACAATTCGTCTTACGGTCTCTTCGACTTCCCCTTGCCGGCGACCCGTCAGGCCCATTACGACCGAGTAAACGAAGCACAGCGCCCCGCTACCATCATTGTTGAGGAACCGCAGCTCTCCGGGCAAGCGGACCGCACGCCCCACCGGCGCCGCCTCCTTCGCCTTGACAGCGGAACCCAGCATCACCCCGCTCCCCTGCCCGACGATCATTCCCTGGTCTCCGTCAGCCCCGGCGGGCGCCTCCTCCCAGTGCGGATCGAGCGAGTTCAGAAAGTCGAACACTGCAGCACTCGGCTCCACCGCATTCAACGCCTCCATCCCCATCGGCGCGCGAGCCCCAATGCCCGAGGAGCCGACCTCGAGTTCAGATACGTCAGGGCGCCCGCCGACCTCACCGTCCATCTCTCGACTGCCCGAACCTGGAGCGTACTCGGCCCGGGCGGGCACCTGCTTTCCGACATCGTCGCCAGCGGAGGAAGACAGCGGTAGGGCCTCTTTCGTCAGTTGGTCGCGCGCACTGGCTATCAATGTCGGGTCGACCCGGTTCTTCCTGTGTTCAGGGTCAAATTGCGGGACGGCTCCCCCTGTTTCAGTATGGACGGCCGGGACGCCGAGAAGCTGGGACAGGCCGGGGACCCCGTCGGTCATCCCGAGAGTATTGCCACGGTGCTCCTGGGTATTGGAATGGGCGCGACCAGCGAGGATGATGTACTTGGATCCCTTCGAGCGACCCTTGTCCCCGCGGACCGTGTTTGCCGCATATTGGTTCATGGCCAGTTCCCTGGCCATATCCCGAGTGTTGCTGTCTCCGCCGTACGGACGGCTGGTCGCCGCGAGCGAGTCGATCGCCTTGACTGCCAAACCCCCCTGGGCCTTGATGGCTTGGAGAACCTGAAGATAGGAGGATTTCGACTCACCCTTGCCTCGCAGGAACCGATAGAGCTCGGGGGACATCGGGGCGGAGGACGGGGCCTTCAGGTAGGCGTCCACCAGCTCCTGGTAGTCGGCGCGGACGGCCTCCAGGTAGATCGTCGTCACGCCGCTTTGTGTCAGGTGGGGCAGGAGCGCGACAAGTAAGGCTCGATTTTCGTCGTCGCTGTGGTTCTCGCCGATGATCACGCCTTCTTCGGTCTTCAGCAGCTTGATTACGCCCGCCGTCGAGTCCGTTGCCTCATTGATCTCGGCGTAGTTGTTTTCCGCCGCTCTCCATGGGACGCGCTCGTCCACATGTGAGTAGTCGAGACCCTTGGCGGTCGCCACCGCCTGCCCCAGCAGTTCCTTGTGGGCCTCCTCATTCTGTTGGCTGGCTCGCTTATCGAAGAAGCCACCGAATTGCTCGGTCAAGACCTTAGGCATCCCGGTTTTGTGACCAGCCGCGTCGGCCAGGGCCGAATCGTCGACGACCTTGCCACTCTGGTTCAAGTAAGCCAGGAACCTCGGGTACTGGTCGAGAAGTTGCTGTGCGCTGTAGTCGACCTCGACCCGCGGTTTGCCGAAGAAGGGCGCGAGGTTGAAACGGATCTTGGGGTCAGATTGAAGCCCCAACGCCTCGTTTACGGCAGCGACATAGGCAAGTAAATCCTTCCGCACGATTTTTGGGTCGACGTCGTCCGGGATAGGAAATTCGAGAGCGCGTTGCACCATTAGGGGTGCCGAAGGCCCCGGGCGATTCATAGCACGGGGCGCTCGCGCCAAGGAGACAAGGGCGGCGGACACAACCGAGTTGCCCGCTGTCCTCTGGAGACGGAGGAGGTCAGAACGAGAGGCTAAGGCTGTGATGACGCCGGACTGAGCTGGAACCTTCGACCGGGTGGGAGTGCATATGGCCGCTCGGTGCGTGTCGGGGCCCGTTCGCGTCCTTTCCTCAGAGCGGCCCTCCGGCCTGTCCCGCTCCGCACCCACGAAGTTATAGGGTACCAGGGGGCCGAGAAGGCGTCTACCAACCGGGGCCCGTCGCGGCGCAGGTGAGCTGGCCGCCCGTGAACACGGCCGTTGAGCCCCGTTGTGGTCACCAGGACCGCACCGGCGGATCGGAAATAATCGTCCGTAAGACCCCAATGATTGACCTCGGCCAACCGGACACTGAGGTCAACTTCAGTCGTCGTATTCTCGTTTTGCGGCCCATCAGCAGGCCACCGTGACGGTGTTCACTGGTGGGCTCAGAGGAGTACTTCTTTGGTCACGTCTTGGAGCCAGTGCCACGGTTGCTGGCCTTGTGTGGCGAGCGTGCGGGGACCGGCGAGTTGGAGTTGCCGGAACCAGGCTCGGCTCTGGTGTAGCGCCGCGATGCGAAGTGCGTACTGGCCGAGCGTGCGCACTGACGCAAGGGAGGCGAGGTCGGTCCAGCCCTCGAAGTAGGAGTCGAAGATCGTCCGGATCCTTGGGTCACGAAGATCGAGCACGTGTTGGCCTTTCGGCAGACGCCAACGGTACAGGCATTCGTGCAGCAACATCACTAACGAGCAGAACGGGTGGGTCCACGCGGCATCGGCGAGGTCGAACACCCGGTACCGGCCGCCTGCCCGAGGTACGAAAACGTTGCCCGGCCACAGATCTCCATGGTCGAACAGGAGTGGGACGGGGCCAGCGTCGAGCGCCTGGCCGGCTTCCTCGAGCGCAGGGACGGCCCTCAGTACGAGTTGGTGGTCCTCCTCGCTGATATGTCGGGGGTCGCCGCGGGCCACCTGGGCCATCCAGTCGGCCTGGTCTCGCACCCGGCGGGCCGCATCGAGCGGGCCCAGGCTCTCCATACCAGCTCGTCGCAGGCGGTCGCCCGAGCCCGCAGTCAGGCGCTGAAGGTGCGCGTAATCTCGGAGCACCCGACAGAGCGTTTCCACGTCGATGCCCCCAGTCGCGGGCAATGTGTCGAGGAGCGTCATCCCGCCATCAGCGGTGAGGGCCCACCCGTGGCCCGGGTCTATCGCCAGGGGCGCATCTACATGGCCTGGTGCCATTTCGGCCAGCAGCGCCTGGACGCTCCCCTCGGCACGATGGAGCGGCGCGTTGTATTTGAGCCAGAACCTCCCCTGCTCGGTGGCCACCCGCCAAACGGTCGACCACGGGTGCGTCACCGGGGACCGGGGCAACAGCTGGGGCACGACAAATGTTCCCCCCGAACCTTACCGCGCCCACAAGCAATTTGGGTGCGGGTGAGACAATTTTGCCAACGAAAATGAGGCATTGTACGAGGCCCTTCGCCGGCCTCCGCGGGTCCTAAGCGACGCCCGCGCCGCACGGGGCTGTGCCAGAACGGTCAAAGAGGACCAGAAAGCAGGTCGAAGGAGAGTGGCCTATCTCCCCGAGCTGCGCCTGGCTGCGGCGCGCCTTCGTCTCCAGTGTGTGACTGGCCCGGCCCTGCGCTTATTCGGGTGACGAATGCGGATCACCCCAGTTGGCCCGAAGGTGGAGATCCGCAAGACCGGCCCGCCCGGGACCGGAGGGGACAGCGATTCAAGCTGGACGCGTCCTGACCCTCCGAGCATCTGTACGACCACACCTTCGGGGACGATAACCTCCATCGCGCCCGCCCGGGTCTCCAGGCGAAGGTTGATCAGATTGGCGTCCCAGCTGGTAGCGGTGAGATCGAGCCGGGCCGTTCCGAAAGCGACGCTAATGGTTGTCTGAGCGGCCAGCTGCCAGCCCGAGCCGAGCGTCAGATCGCCGTCTGCTTGCAATACGAGCGGCTGGCCCAGCCGCTGCGAGGCGGGAGTGAGCCGGACCAGAGAGGGCCGGCAGCGCCAACATTACCGCCTCGAGTTCGCTGTGGCTGACGGCGGCAAGGACCTGTTCCAGGATTGCGGAGAAACGCTCAAGAGACAGGCTGCCGCCCCGGACCAGCGCCGTGGAGCCGGTCGATGGCGGCGGTCCGGTCCTCTTCATCAACCCCGTCCAGAGGTGGTACCGGGCAGTCTTCGAGCACAGGCACCATGTTGGCTTATAGAGGACCTCGATGCGGAGCGCTCGCAGGTCGGCACGTGAGCCGCGCGCGCCTTCGGAGCGGGTCTTTACCCACCACTGCTGTCCCCAGCATGCTAGAGCTATCCGCAGCTGTCGAGATGACTGGACCTGCGGTTCCTCAGCCGCTCAAGAGCACAGCCGGTAGACTCCGCGCCACGGCAACTCCGAGGAGGTCCGCTCCACAATGGTAGTGCTGATCATTGTCATCGTCATCGTCGTGCTCCTCATCCTCGGGTTGTGGGCGGCATTCAACGGCCTCGTCAAGAAGCGCAACCGGACCCAGGAGGCGTGGTCCCAGATCGACGTCGAGCTCAAACGCCGCCACGACCTCATCCCCAACCTGGTGTCGACGGTGCAGGGCTACGCCGCCCACGAGCAGGGGACCTTCGAGGCGGTCACCCAGGCCCGGGCCAACGCAGTTACTGCCGGCGCGACCGGCGACCCCGCCCAGATCGCCCCCGCCGAGAACGCTCTGTCCGGGGCGCTGCGTTCGCTGTTCGCGGTCGCCGAGAACTACCCGCAGCTGCGGGCGGTCGAGAGCTTCCTCCAGCTGCAAGAGACGCTAACTGCCACCGAGGACAAGATCGAGTACGCCCGCCGCTACTACAACACCAGCGCCCGGGACTACAACATCGCGTTGCAGACGTTCCCGCGCAACTTGATCGCGGGGCCGTTCGGCTTCAAGGCGGTGGCGTTCTTCGCCGCCGACGAAGAGGACCGTGCGGTGCCTCAGGTCAACTTCTCCGGTCCGGGCCCAGGCGCAACTGGCCAGGCACCGTCGGGGCCGCCGCTGGCCGGCGGCGCCGAGGGCCCGCCGCCCGCCAGCTGAGATCACGGGCCGGCCGGGTCAGACGGCCTGGCCTGAGGCGATCTTCTCGAGCTCAGCGATCCGCTCCTCGATGGGAGGGTGGGTGTCGTAGAGGCGGTGGTACCAGGCCTCGTGGTGCTGCAACGGGTCGTCGATGCACATTGCCGCGGTGGCGTGGTTCATGCTCTTGAACGGCTTGTCGTTCTGCTGCAGCTTCTTGAGGGCGCTCAGCAACCCCGCCGGGTTGCGGGTGAGCTCCACGCCGCTCACGTCGGCCAACGACTCGCGACGGCGTGATAGGGCCAGGCGAATGAGTGGGCCGAAGACGAAGCCGACTATGGCGAGCAGCGTGCCGGCAGCGAGGACCACGAGGACGAGCTGGTTGCCGCTGTCGCGGCCCCGCCCACCTCCGGCAAAGAAGGCGCTCCGCCACAGGATGCTAGCTAGCAGGGCGGCCAGGCCGATCATGGTGCTAACCACAAGCACGAGCCGGATGTCGTGGTTCTTGATGTGGCTCATCTCGTGGCCGGCCACGCCCTCGAGCTCTTCGCGGTTCATGATGGCCAGCAGGCCGGTGGTGAAGGTGATAGCGGCCTTGTCCGGGCTGACCCCGGTGGCGAAGGCATTGGGAGAGGGGTCGTTGATCACGTAGACGGCGGGCTTGGGGATCCCATCGCCGATGGCCAAGGCCTCCACCAGGTTGTGCAGCTGCGGGTACCGGGCAGGGTCGGCCGGCACCGCCCCGGAAACCCGGAGCACCAGCCCGGCGCCGGCGTTCAAGGAATACAGGATCCCACCGACCGCCAAGACGCCACAGATCACCATGCCGATGATGACCGGGGCCCAACCGTAGTGGGTCGGTGGGACGCCAGCGACACTGGTGTTGACCGAGGGGCGGTAGAGGGCCTTGAAGAGGAAGCCGCAAGCAGCTCCGATGGCCAGCCAGATCACGAAGAACAAGCCGATGAAAATGACGCTGCGTCGCTTGTTGCTGGCGATCTCGCGATACACGAGGCGGATCCTACGGCATCGTCGATACCCCCACTCTGGGCCAGCCAGCCAAGCAGACGTAACCTCAGCCGTCGGTGACCTTCCCGACCGGGACGGACGCGCACTCTTGGCTGGCCAGCCAGCAAACCGACACCCCCGCGGCGTCCGGGTCGACCCCACCCTTGGTAGAGAACTCTTCAGCGACTGCGACCGAAACTGGCTCGAGGCCGATCATGATCCTTGATGCTGACCCCTTACACACCGTGGCCCCGGGGCTCGGGCGCTGGGCTGTCCCCCCAGTTAGTCACGTCCCTGGCCCCTTTGGCTGATGACGACTGGGTCGTCAGCGCTAGTGGGACGGTGACCGGGTTCGGGGACGCCGGTGCCCAGGACTCGTCGAGTGTTAGCCGGTCTCGGACAGTGCTCAGGCGGCCAGCCGCAGGAAGAAGTCAGAACGGTACGAACTTGCCGCTCGAAACACGCGGAAAATACGACCGAACATCAGGAAAATACGCGAACCATGCCAACTCACCATGGCACTAATCCTTCGCGACCGAAGAACTTGCCGGTTGGACCGTCAGGGCCGACTCCGGCAAGCTCGACGATGACATCGGTACCCTCTTCGACGGTCTGAGTCCCTCTGTACTGGTTCAGGTTCGTGGCCGTGAACCCGGGGTCGGCCGAATTCACTCTCCAACGGGAGTGCGCTTTTGCCCACTGAATGGTGAGCATGTTCAGGGCGGATTTCGACACCGGGTAGGCAAGTAGGTTGATATCACTGTAAGGGCCGTCCGGATCGCTCGCGAGTGTGAGCGAGCCCAGGGCACTGGACACGTTCACAACCACCGGGCAGGCGGATGCGTCAAGCAACTCGCCGAATGTCCGAACCACCCGGACAGGCCCTAGGACGTTCGTATCGAGGACTCTTTGGACGGTGTCGGCGTCTGTGCCCGGCACTGGCGTGCGGTCCGCGATTCCCGCGTTGTTTATGATGACGTCAACCCCGCCGCCCTTGGCCACAGCTTGGGATGCAGCCAATACCGATGCGTCATCTGTGACGTCGAGCTGCACGAAATGTGCTCCGCTCTCGCGAGCTGCCTCGGCGCCCACCTTCGGGTCACGAGCGGTCACCCATACTTCGTGGCCTTGGGCCACCAAGCGCCGAGCGGTATGGAGTCCGAGGCCCTGGCTCGCACCGGTGATAAGTGTCTTAGTCATGGTCGGTCTCTTTCCCGATTGGAACTTTTGTCCCGCCACCGGGAGCTTGCCCACGGTCGACGACAGAAATCGAACTTCCCCGAGCATTCTGCCGTTAAGGCAATCCGTCCTCGAAGGTACTCGCCAAACTCGTAACGGCCGCGTTCTTCCGGTAACAGCTCCTCGACACTGACGCCCACTTCCGGTTGTCACAAGTAATCCGTTCGGTAGCACTACCGGCACCGCAGCCGATTCCGCCTTCGGTCTTCAAGGCAGTTTCAGCACGCAGCTGCCTCAGAACAAGGGACCGCAGTCGAGCAACTTCCCCTGTCTTCATTTGACGCCTGGTGCCGAGGGGTCAACTTCACGCCGTACTGGCTGGCGTCGCCACTTCGCTGGGGGCACTCCATGTCGTTTGCTGAATGCGCGGCTAAAGGCGGCTTCCGAGTCGTAGCCAATCTCCCTTGCAATGGCGCCGACGGCTTCAGTCGTGTACTGGAGCAGGTCAGCGGCCTTCTCCAGTCGCACCTGCGCGATGTACGCAGCCGGCGGCTGCCCCACGGTCCTGACGAACCTCTCAGCGAATGCGGAGCGTGAGAGGTTGCACTTGTCGGCCAACCTTTTGACCGTCCACGGGTGGCCGGGGTTGGCATGGATCGCCGTCATGGCGTCGCCGATCACAGAGTCCATAGCTCCGGTGAGCCAACCTGCGGTCGCGTCCGGCCTCACCGCCCACGCTCGAAGCACGTTGATAAACAGCAGGTCGAGGATCCTCGAGATCATTTCGGCTGATCCCTCCGATGGAGAGACCTTTTCCTGCATCAGCATCTGCGTGCTCACGTCCAACCACACAAGGGACTGGTCCCGAGCGCCGCGTAGGTCGATAACGGGAGGCAGAGCGTGAAGTAGCCGGCCTCCGCGGGAGTCGTCGAACGAGAAAGTCCCAGACAACCAGCGGGTGCCGGTGCCGTGCCGAACGATTTCGTCGCGCATGTCCCGTTCAACGAGCGGACGGCGTGGTACACGTCTTCCACTTCGGACCACGTGCGCCGCGCCGGCCGGCAGGAGGATCACGTCACCCTGTTCGTACCGCTGCGCTTGTCGCTGACCGTCGAGCTGGAGTTCGAACTTGCCCTCGTTGAGGATGTGAATCGTCCCCCCTGGGTGGTCGAAGGAGATTGCGAAGGCCCCCACCGGTGCGCAACAGAAAATCTCCTCACCGCGAAGTCTGACGCTTCGTAGCAGTCCGGACAGGAGATCGGCATGGTAGGCGGCTTCTCCGTCGGCGATGGACGGACCGCCCGCCTCTGGACGATCTGCAAAGGATTCCGGCGTGTCAGTCATGGACCCTGCCCAGGTGCAGCGTTACGATATTTAGAAAAGGCTACCGCAGTGAACTACCGTCCGCAGATGAGGCCGCCAGACCTAGCGAGGGCCTAATGAATTGAGTCAGGCCCAGTTTCCTCGTCCACGACAAACGAACAGTTGCACACGCGCATGCCGGAGTGAGCGACCCGGAGATCCGAAAGGAACGATCACGTGCCGAGAGCCCCGATTGTCCTCGGCTCCCAATGTCTGGACGATGAAAGACGGGACACCCATTCGACTGGGTTCTGGGCAAGGGAATTACTTGAGGCGTACGGTTCGTTTCCGGCTGGGGGACTGGAGGTCAGCATCGTCACACGTCTTGCAGTCTGACCGACGGTCGACGAGTTGAGCTGGTCTAAGTGTCACAGCGGGGAGCGGTCGTTCGCTCATCGCTCGCGGCCGAAACGCTGGCTTCGCGCAATAGAAACCAACGGCGAGTTGGGCTGAAGGTCGAACTAGCGACTCAAGGACGGGCAAAATGGCAATGCAATGGCTAGCCACTGACTTCGGCGGGCCCGAGGTCCTGAAGCAGGTCCCCATGGACCTGGGACCGCCCAAAACGGGCGAGGTGACCATAGAGGTCCACGCGGCGGGCATGAACCCGGCCGACTACAAGCACTTCGCGCCTGGGCAAGATCGTTCGCTGCTGCCCCTGACGATCGGGTACGAGGCTTCCGGGGTTATCTCGGCCCTAGGCCCGGAGGCCGAGATCGCCACCGGAGGCGGAGCGGTTGGCGAGGAGGTGGTGGCGTTCCAGATCACAGGCGCGTACGCCTCCCACGTCACGGTCAAGGCGTCTGACGTGTTCGCCAAACCGACGCAGCTCAGCTTTCCCGAGGCGGCCAACCTCCTGCTGGTCGGCACCACCGCGGCAGAAATGCTGCATGTCACCGCAGTCGGCACCGACGACGTCGTCCTCCTCCACGGGGCAACCGGCGCCGTTGGCACCAGCGCGCTCCAGCAAGCCCGGCTCATCGGCGCCACCGTCATCGGTACCGCCAGCAAGGCCAACTTCAACGAGGTAGCTCGCTTCGGCGGTGTGCCAGTCGACTACGGCCCCGGGCTCGAAGAGCGCGTCCGAGCGGCTGCACCTGGCCCGGTCACGGCCGCTTTGGACACCGTTGGGACTGACGAGGCGATAGACGTCTCCCTTTTCGCAGTCGCCGACCGCACGCGGATCGTCACCATCGCCGCCCCGCGACGGGCCAAGTCCGACGGCCTGCAGTGGATCGGCGGCTCCAACCCGAAGAGCGGGCCCTACCGTGCGTCACAGCGCTCCCGGTTGCTGCAGATGGCCGCGCGCGGCGAAATCACCGTCCGCATCGCCACGACCTTCTCGATAAACGACGCCCCATCGGCGGTCGCCGCTCTCATGGGAAAGCACCCGTACGGGAAGCTCGCCCTGGTGCGCTGAGCCGGGAGGAACGAGTACGCATGCAAGGAAGGGAGCCAGCAGTGACAACCATCGGGATCATCGGCAGCGGCCACGTAGGCCAGAACCTAGGCAAGGCGGCCATCGCCCATGGCTACGACGTTGTCCTCAGCAATAACCAGGGCCCCGCCTCGCTGGCCGGGGTAGTAAAAGAGCTGGGCCCGCACGCCAGTGCGGCGACTCCGGCCGAGGCGGCCGCCCGAGGCGACTTCTCCGTCGTGGCCATCCCCATCGCCACCATCGACCAGGTGCCCGTGGAACCCCTCGAGGGCAAAGTGGTCATCTGCACCATCAACTACTTCCCAGAACGGCTGGGACATATCGCCGAGATCGACAACGGCAGTACCACCGCCCCTGGGCTCTTACAGGCACACCTGCCCAAGAGCCGGGTGGTGCGCGCCTTCAGCATGATCGACGCGGCCGACATGTCCGGAGACGGTCACCCCGCAGGCGACCCTAAACGCCGGGCGCTGGCCCTGTCGGGCGACGACGCCGAAGCCAAGGCGCTCGTCGCCCACCTCTACAACCAGTTCGGGTTCGATGCCTTGGATATGGGCGGGCTGGACGAAAGCTGGCGGGTCGACGCCGGGCAGAAAGCGTTCGTTACGCACCAGAACCTGGCCCAGCTAAAAGAGAACGTCGCCAACGCCAAGCGGGATCGCAAGCCGCGCACATAGAGGAGGCCACGGTGCGACCGGTCGGAGTCGAACAGTTAGGCATTGCCGAAGGTTTTCGACCTCGACGACGCGAGAGCGGCGTATAAGACCTTCGCTAACCGGAGCGGACGAGGACGCATCGTGCTGGCCTTCCTCAGCCTGTGACGAAAGCGGTCCAAACGACTAGTACTAACAGGACCGGATCTCCCGGCACCGGCCACATCTCGACCACTACCCCAGGAGAAGCCGCATGCAGTACCGTACCCTCGGGCGGACCGGCATCAAGGTGAGCCCCTATGGGCTCGGCGCGTTGATGTTCGCCACGTCCATCGGCAACCCCGATCCCGACGACTCGGTCCGCGTCATCCACAAGGCGCTGGACGCGGGGATCAACCTCGTCGACACTGCGGACGGCTACGGCGACTCCGAGGAGGTCGTGGGCAAGGCGCTCAAGGGGCGCCGCGACAGCGTGGTGCTGGCGACCAAGTTCGGGCGCCCGATGGGCGACGACCCCAACCGGCAGGGCACCTCGCGGCGCTGGGTCATGACCGCGGTCGAGGGTTCGCTGCGCCGACTGCAGACCGACCACGTAGACCTGTACCAGGTACAACGGCTCGACCCGGCGACCGGCATCGAGGAGACGCTGTCGGCGCTGTCGGACCTGGTCCACAGCGGGAAGGTCCGCGCCATCGGCTCGTCGACGACCCCCGCGTCCGACATCGTCGAGGCCCAGTGGGTCGCCGAACGCCGCGGCCTGGAGCGCTTCCGCACTGAGCAACCGCCCTACTCGATCCTCAACCGGGCCATTGAGCGCGAGGTGCTCCCGGTCACGCAACGCTACGGTATGGGCACGCTCGTATGGGGCCCGCTCGCGCAGGGCCTGCTCACCGGCCGGGTGCGCAAGGGCGAGCGCAATGACCTGCGCCGGGCCGGCCTCTTCCGCCATCTCAACGACGAGCGCCGCCTCGACGCCGTCGAGGCCCTGGTCCCACTGGCGGAGGAGGCGGGCCTGCCGATGACCCACCTCGCAATGGCCTTCGCCATCGCTCATCCCGGAGTGACCAGCGCGCTCCTCGGGCCCCGCACTGCCGAGCAACTCGACGACCTGCTCGCCGGCATGAGCGTCACGCTCACCGACGAGGTCTTCGACCGGATCGATGAGATCGTCCCGCCCGGGACCGACGTCGGCACCCTGGACCAGGCCTACCTGCCTCCAGCCCTCCAACACGCCGACCTTCGCCGCCGACCCGTCGAGGAGCGCGCCGCCGTGTGACCGCATCCTCGATCGAACCCCCAGAGTCACGGTTTCGTGTTCCCACTGACAAGCGTATGTAGAGTTCAGCCAGCGACGTGGCCGCCGCCGGACCGCCCTCCTTTTCCTCAATAACCCGGGGCTGCAGCGGGCCTTCGCCAAACAAAGACTCGAAAAAGGAGGGCCCGCCTTGCGTGCAGCCTGGTACGAGCACCATGGGAGCGCCCGCCAAAGCCTGGTTGTCGGCGATATGCCCGACCCCGTGCCGGGCGACGATGAGGTCCGAATTGCCGTCGCCATTTCAGGCGTCAGCCCGGGCGATGTCAAGAAACGTAGTGGATGGCAAGGATCTCCGATGACCTACCCGCGGGTAGTCCCTCACAGCGACGGCGTCGGTACGGTCGACATGGTGGGCCCGGGCGTGAGCACCGGACGCCTAGGCCAGCGGGTGTGGTGCTACGGCGCCCAGTCCTACCGTCCTTTCGGGACGGCAGCCGAGTATGTTGTCGTCCCTGAAACCCTGGCCGTGCCCTTCGGGGGACCGACAGCAACCAGCGATGGGCGCGACCTCGACGAGCAAGCATCCTGTCTCGGGATCGCCGGCATCACCGCCCACCGGGCGGTTTTCGCGGACGGGCCGGTGGACGGGTTGACCGTGCTCGTCCACGGTGCTGCCGGAGGTGTGGGCTCCATCGCCACGCAGTTGGCCCGGCGCGCCGGCGCCCAGGTCTTGGCCGTCGTCCGGAAGGACGACCAGCTCGCCAAAGCCCGACAATTGGGCGCTCATCATGCCTTTCTGGCCGACGACCAGAAATTGGCCGAGCACGTCCGGGGGGTGGCCCCGGACGGTGTACACCGGGTCGCTGAGGTCGACTTCTCGGCCCACATCGACCTCGATGCCGACATCCTCGCTATCGGCGGAGTGGTCTGCTCCTATTTTTCGTCCGCCGACCAGCCTGCGATCCCCTACTGGGCGCTCGGGTTCAAAGACACAACGCTGCGCCTACTTGGGAGCGACGATTTCCCACCGGCGGCCAAGGCCGCTGCGGCTCGAGTCCTCACCGAGGCCCTCCTCGACAAAAGCCTCCGTTCCGACATTGCCGCCCGGTTCCCGCTTGAAGAGATTGCTAGCGCGCATGAGCTGGTAGAAGCGGGACCGCCTGGGCGCGTCCTGGTCGACATCGCGTAGGGGCCCGACCGAAGCCCTTCGCACCGCTGAACAGCGCTCCGCCGACCAGGTGCCCGGGGAGGTGTAGCTCAGAGACCTCCTCTGCCGGTGATGGTCAGGCTTGGTCCCGGCCATCTCGCACCGAGGACTGCCTCGAGGAGATCTCCTACGCATCGAGGAGTTCTGCGACGAGACGCGGCTTGATAGAGCAACCGGCACTGACTTCGGCAACTGCCCAAACAACTACCCACTCGGGGATGCTAGTGATGGCCTTGGTGGCGCAATCTGGTAAGTAACAGCCCCTGACCGCCTCGAGGGCAGGGATGGGGCCCGGGGCAACCCAATATGGAGACCTCGGGTGACCACTGTTCATCGCCGCTATACGAGCGTCGAGGGCCGACGCCACCTGCTTCTCAAGCATGAATTGGTTGCGCCAACCGAACAGATCTGACCATACCTGGAAAGGACGCTGACAAGATGGGACCACTCGACGATCGGACCGTTCTGGTAGTCGGCCGAGGGAGCGGCCTGGCTCGTGCCATTGTCATTGCGGCCCGTGACGCGGGAGCCCGCGTCGTTGCTGCGGGTCTCGATGAGGGTCGACTAGCCGCCGACTACGAGGGCGAACCGAACGTAACTGCTGAGTTCATCGACCTCACCGACGACGCGTCCATCGAGGCGCTCGGCAAGCGGCTCGGGTTATTGGACCACGTCGTGTCGACCGCTTCCGCACGAGCACGGGGCCGCCTTGAGGATCTCGACCGCGATGCCGTCAGGCTGTCCTTCGACACGAAAGTGATCGGCCCGCTCATGCTGGCAAAGCATCTCGCCCCTCGGACGAACGAGGGGGGATCCTTTGTCATCTTCTCCGGTGTCGCCGCGTTCAAGATCGAGGTGGGCACCATGGCCGTGGCCATCACGAACGGTGCTGCCGACACCCTCGTTCGGTCCCTTGCTCTGGAGTTGGCCCCCATTCGGGTGAACGGGATCTCCCCGGGCGTGATCGATACCGGTGCTTGGGATGCTCTCGGCGAACAGCGCAAGGCCGACTATTTCGCCGATATCAGTGCGCGGAACCCCGTGAGGCGGATCGGTCAAGAAGCCGACATTGCAGCCGCCGTGCTCTTTGCCATGACCAACACGTTTCTCACTGGCCACACCCTCCGCGTTGATGGGGGAGAACCGCTGACGTGACGCCCAGCATCGATGACGTTGTCGGGCTGGGAGCATCACCGAACGCCGGCAATGACTCCGGGAGGGACAAATGACGACCGCGTTGGCCACGCTTCGTTCAGACGTCATCGGTTCGACTGGTGACTTCCAAGGTGCGAAGGCCGGTGCGGTCTCGGTGTGGAGTCTGGGTTGGCCCCTCGCTGGTACGTGCCGCGAGCGGATCTCGAACGTCCTGTCGTTCGAGCCGGACGAGGTCTCCGTGGCCCTCGACGGCGGACGGCTCAAGCTATCGCCAGGACAGGACGTCATCGCCCATGGCGTCGATCGAAACCTTACAGTCGAGGAAGTTAACCCCCACGGCCAGCCGTGAGCGAAGCCGCGAATGAAGCCGGAACGACTGTCGCCGGAAAGCAGGCGGGCTCGGCAAGGTTACCGGCGGGGGGCCGTCGGCACTCGGAGAAAGAATGCCAATGGTAGTGCCACAGTGGGCCCGTTATCTTGTCGCTTTCGCCGGTTTGTTGGTCGTAATTGGCACGGCGACGAGCGTAATCGGGACCGTCATTACCCCCCGCCCTGCAACTGGCAGACTGCCTCGGGAAATCGACCGCGTGGTGGACGTGGCCTACCGAGGAGCGACCCGGTGGGCCATCAGCTATATGACGCGCGATCGGGTCTTGGCGTCCCAGGCGGCAACCCTGGTGATCTGCCAGTTGATTACCTGGCTACTGCTGTTTTTCGTGGGCTATTCACTGTTGCTCTGGCCGCTTTTCCACGGTGGGATCATTGGCGCGTTCTCGACCGCAGGGTCGGCGTTCTGGAATGTCGGTGGGGCCACGGCGCACGGAGCTCCCGAACGGGCCGTAATGGATGCGGCCGCACTGACCAGCCTCATCACCGTGGCACTGCAAATCTCCTACCTACCGGCCCTCTACTCTGCCTTCAACCGCCGCGCCACCGAGGTTGCCCTGCTCAACGCCCGGGCAGGATTGCCTGCCTGGGGCCGGAGCTGCTCGCCCGCACCCACTACGGGCTCGGATCGGGGCGTTCCACCATTGACACGCTGCCGCAGCTCTACGCGACCTGGGAGCGGTGGGCGGCCGACGTGATGGAGAGCCACACCACGTACCCCCCTTTAGTGCGGGTGCGCTCGCCGGTCCCACTGTCGTCCTGGGTTACAGCACTGCTAGCAGTCCTGGACTCCGCGGCCCTGGTCCTCACCCTCGCGCCCTCCCAAGCGCCAACTGTTCCAGCGCGGATGTGCCTACGCAGCGGGTTCCTGTGCGTTCGCGAGATCGCGACAACCATGGGACTATCGAGCAGCAACGAAAGTACCGCCTCAGGGGTCAGCCTCACTTACGAAGAGTTCCTTGACGGTGTCACCCACATGCGGGCGGTGGGCTTCCCAGTCGAGCGCCTCCCTCAAGAGGCATGGCCCGACTTCGTCGGCTGGAGGGTCAACTACGAGCAAGCGGCCTACGCCATCGCCAACGCGATCGATGCCGTGCCGGCGCTGTGGTCAGGTCCTCGGCGCTTCGGGGCCGAGTCGATCCCGCCGATCCGACCGCCGCTGTAACACTCAGTCTCCGCCCTCCGCTCTTGCGAGTGAGCTCACCTCAGAAGGGAAAGAGAAGGAAATGAAGGGCCACCGCGCCGGCGGAGCTTTCCCAGGTGATGGCCGATTTTTGCCGTGGGCGACTTTACCGCCACGCCGACAGACGCCTCTGGGGCGTCCTTGAACGCTTGGACGCCCAGGTCGCGGATTACCCTCGGAGTGCTCGGGCTTGAGTCCAAGTTCGAAAACTTGTTAAAGTAGTCAGGCGGCTAAGTTGCGCGCCAGCACCAACGTTATTTTTTCACTCTCACCCATTCGAGTGACTACCCTCTGTGGCCACAGAGCCAGCAACCATCGAGGTCAAGAGTTGTAAGTCTCAACCTTGATGACATTGATGGGCATTGCCGTTGAAGTAGCTCCACCCATCGCCCGCTTAGTTACGCCCGGCCATAACCCCGCCATCAACGTCCCAGATGGCGCCCGTAACCCAACTGGCAGCAGAAGACAACAGAAAAGTTATTGTGTTCGCGACGTCGTCAGCCGTCCCGACCCGGCCGAGAGGCTGGAACCTGTCGAAGCTGCGCATCGTCTCCTCAATCTTGTCCTTCGGGACGAACCCCTCGTAGATCGGAGTGGCCACTACGGCGGGCGCTACGGCGTTAACTCTGATTTGGTAGGGCGCCAGCTCCATCGCCAAATTGTGAGTGAGCGCGTGCAGCCCACCTTTCCCAAGCGAGTACGCCGACGAAGGGGTCGCGGCAACCGCTTGATGGGCCCACATACTCCCGATATTGACGATCGAGCCGCCTCGTCCCTGATCCATCATTCCACGGGCCACGGTCTGCGTAATGAAGAAGATGGCCCGATCGAGTTCCAGGAACGAGTCGTATAGCTCTCCGTCGTGGTCCATGAAAAGCTTCGGCACGAAGAGGCCGGCGGCATTCACCAACAAGTTGGCATCCATGTGCTCATCGGCGAGTTGCTTACGGACATCTTCTACCATCTTCCGGTCGGCCAGATCGGCGGCAATCCCGTACGCTGGATTGTGGTTGCTGAGCATCTTGACCGTCTCATCGACTCGATGCTTGTTCTTGCCGATCACGACCACGCGCCCTCCTAGGGCTGCGACTTGCATTGCCGCGGCTTGGCCCATCCCGCTACTGCCACCCACGACGACAAGCTTCTGGTCTGAAAAGTCTATGTTCATCCGTAAGTTCCTCTCTCGTTAGGACGGCCTGGACCGTCGGGAGTTTGGTTTTGTCGTTTCCATCTGTTCCCGGATCAAATGACCTGATGGCCCCTGCCATCTCGGAGCTGCTGCCTCACTTCAGTGTCCTCCCGAGGAACCCTCGAATGTAGGCGACCGCTACGTCGAGCTGGCTTTCCAGCAAAAAGTGACCCGCGTCGAGCAATTGAACCTCGGCGTCGACGGCATCGTCACAGAAGGCGAGTGCGCCGGCAGGACCGAAGATCTCATCGTTACTTCCCCAGATAGCCAAGACCGGCACTCCGCTTTCTCGGAGATAGGAGTGGACCTTCGGATAGATGGCGAGGTTCGTAACGTAATCGGCGAAGAGCCGTAACTGCACCATGTCGTTGCCCGGGCGAGAGATCAACGCGTAGTCGTGGTACCAAGTGTCCGGACTGACCAAGCTCGGATCGGCTACGCCGTTGAGGTACTGCCACTTAATCGAGTCGAGAGTCAAGGCCCCGCGCAGAGCTCCTTCGGTGGCCGCGCTCGGCTCGTACCAGTACTGGCGAACCGGTCTCCAGAAGGCCTGCTCGAAACCGGCTTCGTAGGCATTGCCGTTCTGAGTAACGATCGCAGTGATCGACTCCGGGCTCGCGAGCGCCAACCTCCAGCCAACGGGAGCCCCATAATCGTGGACGTAGATGGCATAGCGGTCAACCCCGAGCTCGGCCAGAAGAAGGTTCGTCAGGTCGGCGAGAGCGTCGAACGTGTAGTCGAAGTCGTCGACGGACGGTGCATCGGAAAGTCCAAACCCAAGGTGGTCAGGCGCGATGACCCGGTATCGATCGGTGAGCTGCGGGATCAGGTTGCGGAACATGAACGAGCTGGTGGGAAAGCCGTGTAAGAGCACGACCGCGGGGCCGCCGGGGGGACCGGACTCTCGATAGAACAGTCGATGACCACCGACGACGGCGAACCGGTGATGAACGTCCGTCATTCCACCCCCCGCTCACTCGCGACAGCTCGTTCTCCGTACGCCTGGGCATGACCCATTGGATCCCTCGAAGCCATCATGGCCATCGTTACGCCACTCCAAAGGCCCGAGCATCCCCCGATGGGCAGCGGCCCGGGTAGTTGGCCCGCTGGGGGCGGTTCTCATCGTCACCCACTTCTGGGCGCCCCCCTTCCCAGTATGCTCCTGGCATGTCGAGGTCTCTCACGCAGCTGAGATGGCCCTCGCCGCCCGAACTACGCGACCGCGAGATCGAACGGAGGGTGCTCGACCAACTCGTGTCCTCTCTGCTCTCCGGCGAGAGCGGTGCGCTTGTGCTCCATGGGGAGCCGGGCATCGGAAAGACGGCTTTGCTGGACTACCTGGCTGAGCACGCGCCGGGCTGCCGCGTCGCGCGGACATCTGGGGTGCCGACGGAGATGGAGCTGCCCTTCGCAGCCGTGCACCAGCTGTGCGCACCGATGATGGACCGGCTCGAACGAATTCCCGAACCGCAGAGTAACGCCCTTCGCACGGCATTCGGCATTAGCACGGGACCACCTTCCGACCAATTTCTGGTGGCCCTGGCCGTCCTTAGCCTGCTATCTGAAGTGGCCGCCGAGAAACCTCTTGTATGCATCATCGATGATTATCAGTGGCTTGACTTCGCGTCAGCGCTAGTTCTCTCGTTCGCCAGCCGACGGCTCGGCGCGGAATCGGTCGGCGTGGTCATGGCGACGCGCGTCATGACCGAGCATCTCGCTGGATTAGCTGAGTTGGTAGTCAACGGGCTCCCCGACTCCGATGCCCACGCGCTGCTGGACTCTGTACTGCCGGCAAAGGTCGATTCCCGGGTACGCGACCAGATTGTCGCCGAGACCCGAGGGAACCCGCTCGCACTGTTGGAGCTTCCCCGCGGGTTGACCGCAGCAGACCTCGCAATCGGGTTCGAGCTGCCTGGATTAATGCCCCTCGAAAGCACCATAGAGGAGAGCTTCCGACAGAGGCTGATGACGGTTCCTTCTGAGACGCGACGCTTGCTTCTGGTCGCCGCCGCCGAACCGACCGGGGATCCGCTGCTCGTCTGGCGCGCCGCTGAACGCTTGGGGATCAGTCGGGAAGCGGCGGAGTCTGCGACCGACGCCGGGATCGCCGAGTTCTCGACCGTCGTCCAGTTCCGGCACCCATTGGCGAGGTCCGCCGCTTACCGGTCCGGGCCGGCAAAGGAGCGACGTGCGGTCCACCGGGCGCTGGCCGAAGTAACGGACCCCGAGCTCCATCTGGAGCGACGGGCTTGGCATCGAGCCCAAGCAGCCCAGGGCCCCGACGATGACGTGGCAGCCGAGCTCGAACGTGCCGCTGACCTGGCGCTGGCACGCGGCTGCTTGGCGGCCGCGGGCGCGGTACTTGCACCGAGCGACCGCCCTTACGAACGACCCTGCGCAAAGGGGAGGAAGAGCGCTCGTCGCGGCTCAGGGAAAGATCCGTCTCGGTGCTTTCAAGGAGGCGGCCAAGCTTCTTGCCCTCGCCGAGTCCGGGCCGCTGACGGAGATGGAAAAGGCGCAGGTGGACTTGGTCCGGGCACAGCTGGCGTCCATGACCACGCGGGGAAGCGACGCCACTCCCCTCTTGCTCGCGGCTGCGAAACGACTAGAAAACATCGATTGGAAGCTTTCTCGGGCGACCTATTTGGATGCGTTGTCCTCCGCCATCTTCGTTGGTCGCCTCGCCAATGATGGCGCCGGCTTTATGGACGTGGCCGCATTGGCAACGGCTACGCAAGAGGATCCCCGTACCTCTGGACCACTGGACTTGCTCCTCGACGGCCTGGCGACGATCGGGACGAAGGGGTACGCACTGGGGGCGCCCATATTGCGGTCCGCCCTTTCCAACTTCGGCAAGGACATGACTCCTGACGAGGAGTTCCGCTGGCTTTGGTGCGCCATCGTGGCTGCGATGCGAACCTGGGACGATGACGAGTGGGACCGGCTCTCTGCTCGTTACGTCCGACTCGCTCGCGAGACTGGCGCTTTGAGCCAACTACCGCTGGCCCTCCTGGGGCGGACTTACGTCCTGCTCTTCTCTGGCGACTTATCCGCGGCCGAGGCACTGAGCCAAGAGACGCGGGCCGTTAACGAGGCGATCGGGAGCAATCTCGCCCCTTACGGAGCATTCGGTCTCGCCGCACTGCGCGGCAGCGAAGCCGAGGCTCTTGACCTCGTCGAGTCCACCATAAAGGAGGTCACACGGCGCGGTGAGGGCGTGGGGATAACCTTTGCCAGGTGGGCCGACGCTATCCTTCACAACGGGCTCGGGCAGTACGACAAGGCGCTTGCGGCCGCTAAAGAGGCCATCGCTTACGACGGCGACATCGGTTCGAATATATGGCCAAGCGTCGAGTTAATCGAGGCAGCTACGCGAGCCGGAGAGATCGAGACCGCCGAATTCGTTCTGAGCCGCCTGTCCGCAATGATGGTGGCTGTTGACACGACCTGGGCGCTCGGGCTCCGGGCGCGCTGCCAGGCCCTCGTGTCTGAAGACGCCGAAGCCGAGGAGCACTATCGCGAAGCCATTCGGCTTCTCTCGTTGACGAGGATGCGCACCGACCTGGCTCGGGCTCACCTCGTATATGGAGAATGGTTACGTCGTCAACGCCGGTCGATTGACTCACGCGAGCAGCTGCGGACTGCTTACCGCATGTTCGAGGCGATGGGAATGGAGGGCTTCGCCGGTCGAGCTCGTGGGGAGCTCCGGGCCGCCGGCGAAGGTGTCCGGAAGCGAATCAGCGCCGTGGCGACAACGCAGTTGACTGCCCAGGAGGCCCAGATCGCGCGATTGGCGAACGACGGGCTCTCCAATCCGGAGATTGCCACACGGCTCTTCATCAGCTCTCATACTGTCCACTACCACTTGCGCAAGGTCTTCGCCAAGCTCGGCATCACCTCGCGGAGCCAGCTCTCACAAAAGCCTCGGCCCGAGTAAGCACCCGAGGTCGACCTCGAATAGCGGGATTGACATCGCTCGGTTTCCGCGGGACAACTACGGACTGCCCGGTTCGGCTACCCACTGGGGGATGCCTTCCTCACCTGCGGGCGGCACGATTCTCTTGACCAAGCAAGACCACGTACCAGTAAATGGGGGTACCAACTTTGAAGAACCAGGTGAGCAGAGTTGTGCGTGCCGCCCTGGCTGGCACGGTTTCCGCATTCGGTATGGGCGCTGTTTCAGCTTCGCCAGCATTGGCTGCGCCCAGCTTTTTTGCGCCGCCCGGCCAAGCGGCCGTCTTCGTACAGACAGACAATCCAGCCGGCAACCAGATCGTGGCCTACGAGCGGGCTCCAAATGGGGCCCTCGGCGATCCTCAGGAGTACAACACCGGAGGGGACGGTGCCGCCACGTCGGGTTCGGCGGTTGACCCGCTCTCTTCTCAAGGCTCTCTCGTCCTTGCCAATTATGGCCGGGCTCTTCTAGCCGTGAATGCCGGGAGCGGCACCGTGTCCGTGTTCCGGGTTTTTGGAAGTCGGCTGGTTCTGTCCCAGGTGGTGGGCTCGGGCGGAGAGTTCCCGGCATCTATCGCGGTCCGCGGGGACCTCGTGTACATATTGAACTCCGGGGGCGCGGGATCCTTACAGGGGTTCTCTTTCTTCGGTGGCCGCCTAATTCCCCTCTGGGGCTCCAACCGGTCGCTCGGGCTGTCGAATAGCAGCCCGCCCTTCTTCTTGGACTCGCCTGGTCAGGTCGGCTTCACGCCTGACGGCCAAGAACTGATCGTCACCACCAAGAACAGTGGAAGCGACATCGATGTCTATTCGGTGGGTGAGTTCGGCTACCTCAGCGACCAGCCAACAATCAACGCCGCCGCGGCCCCGGTCCCCTTTGCTTTCACCTTCGACGACGTGGGCAACTTAATCGTCACAGAAGCCGGCGCGAGCGATCTGACCTCTTACCTCGTCGCACGCGGAGGGACTGTCACGGAAATTGGGTCTGCGGGGGACGGGCAAGCCGCACTTTGCTGGGTCACTGCGGTCGACGGCTACTTTTATGGATCGAACGCGGGTAGTGCGAACGTGAGCCAGTTCGCAGAGACCTCGGGTGGAGCGCCCGACCTCGTCGGTGTGGCTGCTTCTCTGACCTCCGGCGCAACTGATTCGGCCGCCAGCTCCGACGGTCGCGACATTTACGTGGAAGAGGGTGGGACAGGCGCGGTCGACGAGTTCCAGGTCGGCTCAGGAGGCGCACTGACCCAGGTCGGTGAGGTGTCAGGGCTATCGGCGCCCATGGAAGGGATCGCCGCCAGCTGACAGTTGTCAGGCAAGAAGGTTGGGAGGCCAGAGGACATACAGTGACGTCTGGTCGGCCCTCCAGCTTTCTCTATAGTTTTTCTTGAACGGAGGCCCCGGTGGGCAAACCCGAGATCATCGTCTTCGACGTCAACGAAACGCTTCTCGACCTCGGCTCTATCCGTCCCGTCTTTGACCGGATATTCAAAGAACCTGAGGCCATGCGCCTGTGGTTCGCCCACCTGATCACCTACTCGGAGGCTCTTACGCTGGCCGGGGTCTACGTGCCGTTCACCGATATCGGCGGTGCGGTCCTGCGAATGCTTGCTTCGACCATGGGCAAAACCATTGAAGCCTCGGACGTGGCAGAGCTCACAAACCGGTTCGCGTCGAGGCCACCTTATCCAGAGGTCCCGGAGGCGCTGAGACGTCTACGCGACCACGGGTTCCGCCTGTTCACACTGACCGACAACACCCTCGAGATTTCGGCGCACCAGTTGGAGAAGGCAGGCGTGATAGACGTCTTCGAAAGGCGTTTCAGCGTTGACGAGACGGTGAAGCGGCACAAGCCAGCCCAGGAAGCGTACCACTTCGTCGCCGCTGAGCTAGGTGCCGGTCCCGCCGATATCTGCCTCGTCGCTTGCCATGTGTGGGACACGCTTGGTGCTCTCTCGGCGGGATGGCAGGCAGCACTCATACTGCGCCCGGGGAATGCACCTCTGGATGTCGGCCCGCGGCCGGGCTACGTCGGGGACGACCTAGATGCCATTGCGGAGCAACTGATAAATGCGGGGTAGGGGCCGAGAGCTATACGAGCCAGCGGCAACTCTCGAACACAGAGAAGGAGAAGGCACCCATGGTCACCTGGGAGAGTGTTACTCACGCACATGTCGTGCGAGCAATACACGAGTATGACCGGCTCGGCCCAGAGAAGTTCTACGCCGAGCACGGCTTCGGCCCGACACTGACGTACGACCTAATATGGGAAAAACGCCGGTACCCGCCGAAAGCGCTCCTTGGCACCGCCTACGAGTTCGCCACAGGGAAGCGGCTGGCGCCTGGCGATTTCGAAGGCGGCAAGAGCGGTGCCGTGCGCGTGCTCGAAAAGCTCGGCTTCGACATCTAGCTGAAGGGGTAGGCCAAAGGCGCCGCCGGCGCCCGGGTACGTCTCGATGGCGGGCAGCGGATCTGCCACGTGCCTGCGCGGAGACAGCCAAGCGAGCTTGCTCGACTGCAGTCAGCATCGGCGACACTGGAAAGCCATCGGCATTCTGCCGGAGGTGGTGCTCATGGCATGATGGCAGTCATGGGCCGCCCCCCTCCGCTCATCGCTCTCGCAATCGGCCGTGAGAGCGTCGGCGGGCGCGTCTTCGCGGCCGCGCCCTATGACTACGTCACATCGGTAGTTGCCGCGGGCGGCATCCCGTTCCTCGTCCCGCCTCTTCCGGCCGCAGCAGCTGGCTTGGTTCTCTCTCCGGCAGCGGGCCTCCTCCTGACGGGTGGTGGCGACGTCGCCCCGTGCCGCTACGGGGAGGAGACCGACCCGGCGAGCGGTGAGGTCGACGAGGAACGAGACGAGTCGGAGCTCGCGCTCGTGCGACAGGCTGGGGCGATGGGGATCCCGATCCTGGCCATATGCAGGGGCGCTCAGCTACTCAACGTTGCGCTCGGCGGGACACTCAGACAGCACATCTCCGATGACGGGCCCGTTCGCCACCGATGGCCCGAACGCCGGTACGAAACGGTGCATCGCGTCGACGTCGAAGCGGCCACTGTTCTCGCCTCGGCCGTCGGGGCGCGACACCTGATGGTGAACTCGGTCCACCACCAGGCGGTCGAGCGGGTTGCGCCCGGGCTCCGTGCCAGCGCCTTCGCCGAGGACGGGGTGATCGAAGCACTCGAAGGCTTCACTGGCCAAGTGCTCGCCGTGCAGTGGCACCCCGAGTGCCTGCCCGTCGAGACGGCCAGCAAACGTCTCTTCTCGTGGCTCGTTGAGAAGGCCTGCGCGACTCATGGCTCCCCGTAACTCTTCAGTACGACCTCACAGACGCCTTTGCGGGGCTGCGTTGGGCGCGTCGACCGGAGTGCTGAGCGTACCGAGGACGGGCAGCGAATTCATCGGACAGTAACATGCCTGGTCCTCGCGGGGGCCAGGGGGCGCCGTAGCCTTGGGGATCATGCCTAGCGGGCGTACCGCCGTCGCTGCAGCACCCGAGCGGACGATGTGGTGGGACAGTTACGATAGCCCAGGGTGCTGGGACGAGCTGGTGGCCGACCGGCGTCCTCGCTATGCCTGCGACGGGGTGGTTCGTTTTTTGGGTTTGCTCGGCAAGGAGCTGGCGGGGCGGCAGGCGGCGGCCGAGCTGGCTGTCCGGTCGATGGGGATCACCTTTACTGTTTATAGTGAATCGGCCAACATCGACCAGCCCTGGCCCTTCGACGTGATACCACGCGTGATCTCAACCCAGGAGTGGGAGCGGATATCGCGCGGGCTCATCCAGCGGCTGACCGCCCTTAACCTTTTCATCAACGACCTCTACGGCGAGGCCAAGGTCGTTTCCGATGGCGTCTTACCGGCCGAGGTGCTGGCTTCGTCAATCAACTATCTTCCCCAGTGCCAAGGAGTACGACCGCAGGGGGGAGTGTGGGCCCATATCTGCGGCAGCGACCTCGTCCGTGACGCGGACGGCACCATGTATGTGCTCGAGGACAACCTGCGGGTGCCGTCGGGCGTCTCGTACATGCTCGAAAATCGTCAGCTTACAAAACAGGTCTTCGCCGACTTGTTCCGAGATCTCGACATCCACCCGGTCGACGGCTACCCCAATAAGTTGGCGAGCTTCCTTGGTGATCTTTCACCCCGAGCGGGGGCGGCACCGGTCATTGCGGTACTCACGCCCGGCATCTTCAACTCGGCCTACTTCGAGCACGCTTTCCTCGCTCAGCAGATGGGTGCCCATCTCGTGGAGGGCCATGACCTCGTGGTCGAGAGCGACGACTGTGTTTACATGCGCACGATCGGTGGCCTTGTCCGTGTCGACGTCATCTACCGTCGGGTGGACGACGTTTTCCTCGATCCCGAGGTATTCCGGGCCGATTCCATGGTCGGTGTTCACGGGCTCATGCGGGCCTGGCGGGCCGGCAAGGTCGCCATTGCCAACGCGCCGGGAACGGGTGTGGCCGACGACAAGGTCATCTACTCCTACGTTCCCGCGCTGGTCCGTTATTACCTCGACGAGGACCCGATGATCCCCAACGTCCCGACCTGGCTGTGCCATGACGACAAGGAACGCAGCCACGTGCTCTCCCACCTGGAGGAGATGGTCGTGAAGCCGGCCAACGGGTCGGGGGGCAATGGCGTCTTCGTTGGCTCGATGGCTACCAAGGCCGCTAGGGACGAGATGCGGCTACGGGTAGAGGCCAATCCTCGCAGCTACATCGCTCAGCCGATCGTGCGGCTTTCAACTGCCCCGACGCTCTCGAGCGGCCGGATCGTGCCTCGCCACCTCGACTTGCGACCCTTCATCCTCTCCGGTGAGCACCCGTACGTGACTGCGGGCGGGCTCACCCGGGTCGCCCTGAAGGAGGGCTCCTTGGTCGTGAACAGCTCGCAGGGCGGCGGGAGCAAGGACACCTGGGTCATCGACCCCACCGTCTTACCACCACGGGGCCAGGCACAGGACCAGTGGCAGTTATGACACGCGGAAGGGTTCCATGTTGTTGTCACGGGTCGCCGAGTCTGTGTACTGGGCCGGGCGTTACCTTGAGCGCGCAGAGGCCACTGCCCGGCTAGTCCACGTCCACACCGAGCTCTTCTTGGACTTGCCGAAAGCCGCCGGCGTCAATTGGGCACCGCTGTTGGCGGTCACCGGGAGCGGGCAAACCTTTCACGATCGCCACACCAGGGCGAGTGAGGAAGAGGTTGTCGAGTTCCTCGCCACCGGTTCTGAGAACCACGGGCTCGATCGTCTCGTCCATCGCCCAGTCCCACGCCAACCTCCGGGTGACGCAGGCGATCCTGCCCAGCGAAGCGTGGGGGGTGCTGCACCGGCTCCATTTGTGGGCGGGGCGCACCCGTAACAGGGCCGTCGACCGGCGGACGCGCCTTGCTTGGACGGACCAATTGATCCGCCAGTGCCAGCTTTTCTCGGGCTTGCTCGAGGGCACCATGAGCCACGACGAAACTTACTCTTTCCTGGTGATCGGCCGCGACCTCGAGCGGGCGGACATGACTACCCGGGTCCTCGACGTTCAGGCCGGCATGCTGATCGCCAGGAGCGACGGGGCCAACCCTTACGCCGACCTCATGTGGATGGGGGTGCTGCGCTCGCTTTGCGCCCTTCAGATGTTCCGCCGCATCGCGGGGCCGATGGTGTCGGGCCCCGCGACGCTGAATTTCCTCCTCCGCGACCTGCAGTTCCCCCGCTCGGTCGAGCGTTGCCTCGTCGAGATTTCCCGTGCCCTGCTCGAGTTGTGCCGGCACGACGAACCGATGGCGGGCAGCGCCGAGGTGCAACAGCTGCTCGAGCGAGCCGACCTCGGCACGTTCGGCGCGGACAGAGCCTCCGCGGCCGCGCTGCACGAGTACGCCGACGGCCTGCAGCAGGGTCTCGGCAGGCTGCATGAACTGCTCGTCTCCACCTACTTCCAGATGGAGCCGTCTTCTTCCACAGCGCTCATGCCCATATGAGCGTCCGGGTCGCTCTGGAGCACCACATGTCGTACCAGTTCGACCGGCTGGTAAGGCTTTCACCTCATGTTGTCCGCCTGCGGCCGGCGCCCCACTGCCGCACGCCGGTCCTTGCTTACTCGATGAAGGTCACACCAAGCGACCACTTCCTCAACTGGCAGCAGGACCCCTTCGGCAACCACGTGGCGCGCCTGGTGTTCCCTGAACCGGCCCGCCGGCTCACCATCGCGGTCGACCTGGTCGCCGACCTCACTGTCATCAACCCCTTCGACTTCTTCGTCGAGGAGACGGCCGAGCACTACCCGTTCGCTTATGACGGCACGCTCCAGCGTGACCTGGCGGCGTACCTTCCAGTAGACGACGCTGGCCCGCTCCTGGCCAACTGGACCGACGATTGCATGAGCGCTTTGCCATCGCGGGGGCCCGATGGGCGGCGCATCGTCGACTTCCTTGTGGAGGTTAACCAGCGGGTGGCACGCTCGGTGGCTTACACCGTTCGCATGGAACCGGGCGTGCAAACGCCCGACGAGACTCTTGAAAAAGGGATCGGGTCGTGCCGAGATAGCGCGTGGCTGCTCGTGCAGGTCCTGCGCCGGCTCGGGCTGGCCGCTCGGTTCGTCTCGGGTTACCTTGTGCAGCTGCGCCCCGACGAAGCGCCTCTGGACGGGCCGGTCGGCCCCGTCGCCGATTTCACCGATCTGCACGCCTGGGCAGAAACGTACCTACCCGGCGCGGGTTGGATCGGTCTGGACCCCACCTCGGGCCTGCTGGCCGGGGAAGGCCACATCCCCCTGGTCTGCACGCCGCACCCGGCGACGGCGGCTCCGATCTCCGGGGCTACCGACCCGTGCGAGGTCACCTTCGAGTTCTCCAACAAAGTGCGCCGTCTTGGCGGTCCGCCCCGTGTCACCCTGCCCTATTCCGAGGAGCAATGGAGCGCCATCGACGCCCTCGGCCACGAGGTCGACAAAGCGCTCGTAGCTGGAGACGCACGCCTCACGCTAGGGGGAGAACCCACCTTCGTAGCGGCCGACGACATGGAGGACGCGCAGTGGACCACGGCGGCCGACGGCGCTGACAAGCGGTCCCGGGCCGAGGCCCTGGCCAGGCGCTTGCTCGCGCGTTTCGGGCCAGGCGGCCTCATCCACCACGGGCAGGGCAAGTGGTACCCGGGCGAGCGTCTGCCCCGGTGGCAGATAGCCCTGCTTTGGCGGGCCGACGGGGAGCCGCTCTGGGATGAGCTAGCCCTCCTCGCAGATCCCGTGCTTGCCGCGGAGCTGCAGACTGGGGCCGCCAGCGGTCTCGACGCACTCGCAAGGGGCGCTGCCGCACTGGCGAGCGCCATCGCCGAGTCTCTCGGCCTGCCCGAGGGGTGTTGCGTCCCCGCCTATGAGATCCGCTCCACCGTCTCCTGGCCGAGGCCCGCCTGCCTGGCGGGGATCCACCGGCCGTCGACCTCACTCCGACGGACAGGTCGCTCGGCTCGAGCGAAGGCCGCCTAGCCGAGCTCGCTGCGCTCGACGAGCAGGGCCGCGGGGCCCGGCTGGCTGGGTGATCCCGCTGCACCCCGTGAACGGCGACGAGGCTGGGCCCGGGACTGAGCAAGAGCCCGCTTGGGCGACGACCCGCTGGACGTTCCGGCGCGGTTACTTGGCCCTGGTCCCTGGCGACTCGCCGCTGGGGCTCCGCCTGCCGCTCGACGCCCTCACGTGGCGGCCGCCGCCGGAGGACGACCCTGATCTCTCGCCGTTCGACGACCTGCCCCCGCTGGCTAGCCGGAAGGCCCGCCGACGCCACAAGGTCAACGAGGTCAAACCCGAGGACGTGCCGCGGGGGGCGCTGTGTGTCGAGGCGAGGCAGGGCAGCCTGTTCGTTTTCCTGCCCCCCGTCAAACGTCTCGAACAGTTCGTCCAGCTGGTCGGGGTGGTCGAGGCCACCGCTGTCAAGCTCGGGCGCCCCGTCGTCCTCGAGGGGTACCTCCCACCCTTCGACCCCAGGCTGGTCAAGCTCCTCGTCACCCCCGACCCGGGCGTCCTGGAGGTCAATATCCAGCCCGCCTCGTCGTGGCCGGAGCTGGTCGACATCACAACGGGCGTCCACGCCGACACCCGTGCCACCCGGCTCGGTACTGAGAAGTTCCATCTCGATGGGACGCACGCCGGCACTGGTGGGGGCAACCACCTGACCCTCGGCGGCCCGACACCAGCCGACAGCCCGCTTCTGCGCCGGCCTGACCTCCTCCGTAGCATTATCACCTACTGGCAGCACCACCCCTCGCTTTCGTACCTCTTCTCCGGGCGGTTCATCGGCCCCACCAGCCAGGCCCCCCGTGTCGACGAAGCGCGCCACGAAAGCCTCTACGAGCTCGAGATCGCCTTCGCCGAGCTTGACCGCCAGACGGCGCTGGCCCAGGGGGACCGTGTGTCGCCCTGGCTCGTCGACCGCTTGTTCCGGCACCTACTTGTCGATATAACCGGTAGCACCCACCGGGCCGAGCTGTGCATCGACAAGTTGTTCAGCCCTGACTCGGAACGAGGCCGGCTAGGGCTCCTCGAGCTCCGTGGCTTCGAGATGCCACCCCACCCGCGAATGGCGCTCGTGCAAGCCCTATTGGTGCGAGCCCTGGTCGCCCGCTTGTGGGCCGCCCCCTACGCCGCCCCACTGGTGCGTTGGGGGACCGAGCTCCATGACAGGTTCCTCCTTCCCTGGTACGTGGCCGCCGACATTACGGAGGTGGTGAACGATCTCGCCGGGCACGGCTTTAGTTTCGACGTCTCCTGGGTGGCACCGTTCCTCGAGTTCCGCTTCCCGCGCATTGGCTCGGTCGAGGTCGACGGCGTGACCCTCGAACTTCGCACCGCCATCGAACCATGGTCTGTCCTTGGGGAAGAGGTGAGCTCCACGGGCACCGCTCGCTATGTGGACTCGTCTGTCGAGCGTCTCCAGGTGAGCGTCGAAGGGCTCACGGTCGACCGCTACTTGGTGACGTGCAACCGCGTACCCGTCCCGCTGCACACCACCGGTACTCCCGGTAGTTACGTCGCCGGAGTGCGCTACCGAGCGTGGAAGCCGCCGTCCGCCCTGCACCCCACCATTGGCGTGCACGCCCCCCTGGTGTTCGACCTGGTCGACCGGTGGAACGGGCGCTCGCTCGGAGGGTGCACGTACCACGTGAGCCACCCTGGCGGGCTGGCGTACGAGCGGTTCCCCGTCAACGCCAACGAGGCGGAGGCCCGGCGCGCCAGTCGTTTTTCCGCCGGCGGGCACACTCGGCGGCCCGGTCGACGTCGAAGCGCTCATTGGTGACGGCTCGGCGCCCGGCGGCTTGGGGACGCACAGCCAGGAGTACCCTCGGACCTTGGACCTGAGGCGCGCCCCAGTCGATGGCAAGCACCCACGGCCAACGGCCAAATGACGGGAAAACAACCTACGTAATGACGATCGCACCCCCGAGCGACCTCCTTGTTTCCTACCGTCAATTGCCGGGCATGTACGACGAGATGTTCACGACGGACGGGCGGATCCGCGAACACTGGGAGCACGCAGCGCACGTAATAGGGAACCTCGGCCTGGACGAACTGCTCCACCGGCGTTCCGAGGCGCGCCGCCTGCTCGACGACGACGGCGTCACCTACACCATCTTCGGCCCTGACAATGCGGGAATAACGGCTCCAGCGGCGGCCTCCTGGGCCCTGGACCCCGTCCCGGTGCTGCTTGCGAGCAATGAATGGGCTGGTGTCGAGCGCGGGCTTATCCAGCGCGCCGAGCTGCTCAACTTGGTCCTCACGGATCTGTACGGTCCCCGTCAGCTACTGCGGCGGCGGGTGCTGCCGGCCGAGCTGGTCCTCGGCCACGCCGGGTTCCTCCGGCAATGCGACCAGATCCGACTGCCGGGCAACCAACAGCTGTTTACTATGGCCGTCGACATTGCCCGCGGTGCTTCGGGCCGCTGTACGGTGCTGGCCGACTTCACACAGGCACCATCGGGATCGGGCTACGCACTAGAAAACCGGGTCGTCGTCTCGCGGGTGCTCCCAAGCTTGTACCGCGACTCGCAGGTGCATAGGCTCGCCCCCTTCTTCCGTACGCTGCGAGCCTCCCTGCAAGGCGTGGCGCCCCCCGACGCCGATGATCCGCGCATCGTGCTGTTGAGCCCGGGGCCCTGGAGCGAGACCGCGTTTGAGCACGCCTACCTGGCTTCCTACCTCGGCTACCCGCTGGTCGAGGGCACTGACTTGACGGTGCGGGACGGCCGGGTGTGGATGCGCTCGCTGCGCCGGCTAGAGCGTGTGGACGTCATCCTGCGCCGGACTGATGCGTCGTTCTGCGACCCGCTCGAGCTGCGTGCCGATTCAAAGCTGGGTGTCCCCGGCCTGCTCGAGGTGGCCCGCCTTGGAGGTGTCTCTATTGTCAACACACTCGGCAGTGGTGTGCTCGAAAACCCAGGCCTGTTGCCCTATCTTCCCCGCTTGGCTCAACACCTGCTGGGCCAGCAACTTCTCCTACCGTCCGTACCCACGTGGTGGTGCGGAGATGAGGAAAGCCGCCGCCACGTGCTCGCCCACCTCGACAGCCTGGTGATCAAGCCGATCGCGCGCGGTAACGGCCCGACGTCAGTCTTTCCCTGGGAGCTCAGCCGTGAGCGTCGGGACGACCTGCGGCGCGACATCGAAGCGCACCCGGCAGCCTGGGTGGGCCAGGAAACCGTTGAATTGGCCTCGGCCCCGACGCTCACCTCGACCGGCCTGGAGGCCCGGCAGAGCGTCCTGCGAGCTTTCGCCGTCGCCCGCCAGGACTCCTACTCCGCCATGCCCGGCGGGTTGACCAGGGTGGCTGCGTCACCGGCTCTGGCGGACGCTGTCGCGTTTGGGCGCAGCCCCCGCATCTCCAACCAGGCCGGTGCCATCAGTAAGGACACCTGGGTGCTGGCTTCTGAGCCGGAGAAACTTTCGGGGTTCTGGCTGTCGACTGGTCCCCCGGTGGCGGCGGTCGACCCGGCGGCGTCGATGTCGTCGCGGGCCGCAGAGAACTTGTTCTGGATGGGTCGTTACGCCGAGCGGGCGGAAGCCGTAGTCCGCCTGGTGCGGGCCGCGCACGACCGGCGCAACGATTTCCAGCGAGCAGCCAACCCTGCCGGCACCGAATGCCTTCAGGTGCTGCTCGGCGCTCTCACCCGGGTCAGCTCCACCTATCCGGGGTTCGTGGGAGAGGGTGCGAGCGATCGGCTTTCCTCCCCGGGTGCCGAATTGTTCAACCTGGTGGTCGACGAGGACCGGCCCGGCACTCTGGCCCATGCAGTGCAGCACCTGTTAGGCGCCGCTCAAGCCGTGCGCGACCAGCTGGGGGCCGACATCTGGATGGCAATGGGCATCATCGAGCGCGAGGTACAGGAGCTGCGCGCTTCCGACCCCGATCACCTGATGGTCGTGCAACACTCTTTGGGGCGGATCATGCAGGGCCTGCTGGCTCTTTCCGGCCTTTTTGGAGAGGGCATGGTACGCGACCCCGGCTGGCGGTTTATGGACGCGGGCCGGCGCCTCGAACGGGGCCAGCAATTGCTCGCCCTCCTGCGGGCAACCATTACCGTCGAGCGCAGCAATGCGACCGACAGCCTGCTGTTCGAGTCTGTCCTCATTGTGGCCGAAAGCATCATCACTTATCGCCGCCGGTACCGTTCGCACGCCCAGCTCGAGACCCTGCTCGACCTTCTTTTGACCGACGCCGACAACCCCCGTTCGCTCGCTTACCAGCTCGACCAGCTCGCCGTGGACATGCGTTTGGTACCGAGGAGGAACAACGCCGCTCGCCTGAGCGAGCCGGAGCGATTGGCCCTAGAGGCCTCGACAGCCATCCACCTGGCCGATACAGCGGTGTTGGCCCAGTCCCATGAGGACGGTGCTCGGCGCGACCTCGACAACCTCCTCTCGCGGCTCCTGGAGTTGCTCTACCGTGCTGCCGACGCCATCGACGCGGACCATTTCGTCCGTCTTCCGCCGCAACAGGCGCTGCTCGGCTCTTGACCTACCGCGTCGTCCACCGGACGGAGTACCTCTACGACTCGGAGGTCTCTTCGAGCTACGGGGAGCTGTACCTGCTGCCGCGCGATGTCCCTGGCCAGGTCTGCTCTTCTTCCAATGTGCTCATCGAGCCGGAGCCACATGACTTTCGGGAGCGGTCTGACTTCTACGGCAACCGCGTCGCCTATTTCACTGTCCTCGAACCCCACACCCGGCTCGCCGTAACAGCCGAAAGCTTCGTCGATGTCACCCGAGCGGCCAGCGTCCCCGTGCCAGTCGACCAGCCTTGGGAAATAGTGCGCGAGCGCCTTCGCCTCGACCCGACCGTCGATGCCGTGAGCATCTACGATTTCCAGTTCGACTCACCCAAAGTGACCGTGTCGCCCGCAGTCACCGCGTACGCGGCCGGGTCGTTCCCCACCGGTCGGCCGCTCACCGAAGCCTTGACCGAGCTCACGGCGCGGATCCACGCTGACTTCGAGTACGCGCCGGGGGCGACGTCTGTTCGCACCACGCTTAGTGAGCTGCTCCAGAGGCGCAAGGGGGTCTGTCAGGACTTCGCTCACCTGGCGATCGGCTGCCTGCGCTCGCTCGGGCTTCCTGCACGATATGTGAGCGGCTACCTCGAAACTTTGCCTCCGCCGGGTCGGCCCGGCTCGTCGGGGCCGACGTGTCCCACGCCTGGGCTTCTGTGTTCGTCCCCGACGCAGGTTGGGTCGATTTTGACCCGACCAACAACCGTTTTGTCTCCGATCGCTATGTCACGAACGCTTATGGCCGCGATTACGGCGATGTTTCGCCGCTCAAGGGGATCATCTTCACAGAGAGCAAGAAGAACGAGCTCCACGTCTCGGTCGACGTGGTACAGACCGGGAGGTCAGCCTGATGCGGGTCAGGGTGGGCTGTGAGTTCAATTTCGGCGCTGGCATTGCCACTCCCTCGGTTTGGCAGGTCAGGCCTCGTGCTGATCGGGTACAGAGCCTGGCTTATGAATCTCTTACTACCGAGCCAAATGTGGCCTGGTCTTCCTACCACGACCTCTTCGGTAACGTCTGCGACCGGCTGACGATGCCTTCGGGCCAAATGGCGTTGCGCTACGAAGCTCACGTGGACGTTTCGGACCTCCTGGACGACGCCGACAAAGACGCCCGCCAGGTACCGGTCGAGTCGCTGCCTGATGAGACCATGGTGTTCCTGCTGCCCAGCCGCTTCTGCCTTTCCGATATGTTACGGGACCAGGCCTGGGACCTCTTCGGCACCACCGAACCGGGATGGGCTCGCGTCGTGGCGGTTTGCGATTGGGCTCACGGCAACGTCGAGTTCCAGCCCGGGAGCAGCACCCCGCTCACCACGGCTTTCGACGTCTGGCAAAACCGGACCGGGGTCTGCCGCGACTTCGCCCAGCTGGGCGTTACTTTTTGCCGGGCGCTCAACATCCCTGCCCGCTATGTCTTCGGTTACCTGCCCGACATTGGTGTACCTCCGTCCGATGAACCAATGGACTTCTGCGCCTGGTTCGAGGCTTACCTCGAGGACCGCTGGTGGACCTTCGACCCCCGCAACAATGTGCCTCGTAGTGGCCGGGTGGTGATCGGCCGTGGCCGCGACGCTCTCGACGTGGCCATGGTGACGACGTACGGCGCGCCCGTCCTTGAGTCGATGACCGTTTGGGCTGACCAGATCGAGGGGAACTAGCCGGCCAACTGGGAACTCCAAGGTCGCGGGGCTGGGCGCCCTCTGACCAGCAATGAGCCGCCCTTCCCGTTCGGGGCGGCCACTATCCCCACTATCGGAGCGTTGAGGTGCTCGCCCGCCATGCTCCCGTAGTTAACGGCACCTCCGAAGGGGTATACATGCCCCGCGGAGTCGGTCAGCCAATAGCCAGTCCCGCTGGGAGCGGCAGCTCTCGCGACCGTGCCGGCAGGGACGCCCCGGGCCAGGATCGGGGTGCTACCCGATAACAGCAGCCTGCCCGCTACCGCAGTGCTGACCATGGCTCCACCGGCGGCGCGTCCCCAACGGTCGCGAGACGTCCTGTACTTGCTCAACGCAGTACCTCCTAGAGGGTCGGGGTTTCCCGTGTGACGCGAACCATAGCGAACGCTCGGCGTGTCCGCGAACATGCGCACGGCCGCACCTTTGCGGTCCGGTCACCGATGGCCCGAATGCTCCACGCATAATTGCTAAACAGGGACCGACGTAAATCAAGCTAGCGTGCTCGGAAATGCCGTTCTCAGTGCGGTTCGCGCCAGCCGTTCAGCCTCGTAAGCCATCGGGTAACGGTGCCGATCATGCCCAGCGGGTCGCCTTTCCGCCAGGGGGCAAGGTCAACCTAAGGTGGTCAAACTCGGCGCCGCGCAGGGTCGCTGCGCCTACCCGCCCGTTTGGTCGGCGAAGTGGATGTCCACTTCCTGTACCGGGGAAGTGTTCTGCCCCTCGGGCTCGTTGAACACGATGGCCGTGTCCGCCACCCGGCTATTTGTCGGGAACGAGAACGATATTTTGCGGCCGATATTGTTGAAAGCCGTAAGGTACCAGGCACCGGCAGGGACGTCGATTATCGAATCTCTGCTCAAGCACAGCCAATTGGACGGGACGGATACCCGATACGCGTGGCCAACTGAGCCATCGAGCATGCGCCCGTCGGGCGTGAGGGTTACCAATATCGAGCTCGTGCGCGGGTCGGTGGCCGGATTGGCCGTGTTCCCGGGGTAGCCAAAGGCGCCACATCCGTTTGGGTCGTAGAGACGGAGGATAGAACCGTCGGTGGCCGATTGCGCGTAGCCGGCCCGACCGCTGCTCAAGTCCGACCGGAACACGAGGCGGGCGGGGTCCTGGTCGCTCACCGTGGTCAAATAGCGTTCCCACGTCCCTCCGTACCAGGGGAAGGCGGCCTCTGCTTTCCACGACAGGGCGGCCAAGGCGGCCGGCGGACGGGGGACCATGAAGTGCCCCGACTTGTTGGTGGTCACCTGGAACTGGACAGAGCCGTACAGGGCACCGCGGGCGGAGGTGACGGCAGTGACCGTGACCCTGAGGCCCACCAAAGCCTTGCCCGCTGAGTTGATGACCGTCCCTCCGACCCCGGTTTCGGCCCAGGCCAAGGCTTCGGGCGCGATAGCCAAGCTAAGCCCCATAGCGCCTACAGCAGCCGCGGATAGCAGCACCCTACGGGCTAGGGGTTTGGGTCCTCGCGAACGACTCGCCTTGGTCACCCGGGAGGATCCTTGCGATCTGCTCACATCGCACTCCTTGCGTCAAAAATACGGTTGATGGTAACGGAGATACGTTGCGACCGGGGAAATACTAACCCGACGGGAAATGCCCTTAGTTGGTCTGGGTGGTGGAGTCCTGACAGGTGAAGGGCGCCACGTGCGGCCACACCGTGCCTCACCCCCCTTTCACCGGGCCGTCAAATCGTCGCAGGGGCTGAGGACAGACCGTCTTCGACGAGATATGCCTTACAATTCGAGCGTGGACAATGGGATAGTCGGTCTTTCCGACGGGCGTACCTCTTGACAATTCATCAGTAGCTCGGCTGATGTCATTTCTGCTTCTCGTACTCGAACCGGCCGCATCCGTCAATGTCGGCCTTGGATTTAGCCGGAAAATCGCGCCAATGCATTCTTCCCTGCTCATTGTTGCGGAAAGAAGTTATGGAACTCATGGTGCATCTGTTGACGATATTGGAGCTCCCGCGGCACGAGCTGGGGCACCATGAACGGTCCCGCCTTGGTCAACCGGTCATAATTGCGACCACTGGGGCAGGTTCAGAGGAGCCGATGGGCGGCCTCTTATCGTGCCAAGGCGGAAGTCTTCTCGGAAGGGTCTTGCCCGAGGTCGACTACTGGTATGAGGGCGAACCGAGTGAGCCCGTGGGCGGCGATCGGGAGCGCGTCGAGGGTTGCTCGGGCGGTGGCCTCGTCTGTGACCTTCAGTAGTAGGACTGCGCCGGAGTAGTCGGCCTTGAGCAGCACCCGCTCGACGACCCCATCGTGGATGAGTTCGTCGAGGGCGTGAGTCTCGGCGGCGACGTAGCGTCCCGGGTCCCCGGTGTTAGTGGATACGGCGACGAAGTTCATGAGTAAACCTCCCAAGGACTAAGGCTACGGCTAATAGCCATAGCCTGTCAAGAGCCGGCCGCCCATGCAACACTGTTGTTCACATGTCGACCTCGAACTTCCGAGCATTGCGCCGGGAGGCCACGATCGCCACCATCTTGGACCGGGCGGTGGCGGTGATGGCCGACCATGGAGTGGCTGGGTTGACCATGACCCGCCTGGCCGAGGCCATGGGTATTAAGCCGCCGTCACTGTACAAGTGGTTCCCGTCCGTACTCGGGGTTTACGACGCGGTGTTCGCCCGGGGCCAGCAGGGCAACCTGGAGGCCTTCCGGGCCGGTGTGGCTGGCAACGAGCCAGGGATTGTGGCCCTCTTCGCGGGGCTGACCGCGACGGCGCAGTGGGCTGTCGCCCACCCCGTCGAAGCCCAGTTGCTGTTTTGGCGGCCGGTGCCGGACTATCGTCCGAGCTCGCAGGCCATGGCCCCGGCCGAACAACTGGTGAGCGAGCTGCGCGAAGTCGTCCGGACCGCGGTCGGGCGCGGTCAGCTCGGCGCCGGCGCGGACACCGACAATGGCCTAGTCGTGCTTTCCAGTCTGCACTTCGGTGTCATCAGCCAGCACTTGGCTAACGAGCCCAACAGCACCTGGAAGTCCGGGCGGTACACCCGAGCGCACCGTCGGGTCGTGGAGCTGTACCGGTCCGCCTACCCGGCCGGCTGACCCCAGCCGGTGACGCCAGGCGGGCGGCCGGTTTCCCCAAAGGCGGTGGTCGCCGCCCAACGCCGACGGGCCTTGCGCACGGCGAGGTCCTGAGCTGTGCTCGCCGAGACGGCGGCCAAGCTATCGGGCGCGATCGTCGTGGTGTCTAGACAGTCGGACGATGCGCGCCCGACTACGACCCCTGTAGTGCGGTCTCGGTGGTCGTGACTCCGAGCTTGACCAACAAGCCGCGGTAGTCAGTCTGCAGCCATTCCTCGGCCAGCCGGCCCTCGTCGTCGTACCTGAAAATACCGATCACTTCCCACTCGAGGTGTTGCCCGGTGGGCTCGACCGGGCCGATGGGCGAGTAGGTAAAGAGCCCGGTGAAGTCACCAGAGAACGTCGTGCGCGCCGCCAAGAAGTTGTGCTCCACGATGATCTGCTCACGGACAAGTCGCAGGCCGCTGAATGCGGCCCGCAGGGACGCGAAGTACCGCGCTTAGTTCATCGAAGCCCAGGTCGGCGCCTGGTCCGTGGAAGACGTAGTCCTCCGTGAAATAGGCGCGGAGGGCGGGGGCGTCCTCACGAGCGATCGCTTCGTCGCCGATGCGGATCAGGTCACGGGCAAGTGGACTCTCAGATATGAAGCCTGGCATGGGGACCTCCCAGATGCTCGAATAGTAATAATACTATCCTCGCAATAGTGCTTGTCAAGTAGGGAGATCCCATGACCGCAGAAGTTGTTGATCGACAGGAGCGACGAAAGAGGCATACGCGGCGGGCGATCCAGATGGCCACTTCCGAGCTCTTTGCCGAGCGTGGCTCCCGCAAAAACGTGGTTCGCCTCGTCCAAGTCGGCCTCGAAGGGAGCGACCGACTAGTCGGTTAAGACTTGCGGGGCGTTGGACGTCCGCTGATTTCGTGGGTGCGTTGTTCGCGAAGTATGCGGAGGTGAACCGCGGCCCAGGTGCGGAAGGGCCGCCACATCTCGGACACGTCGGCGAGACTGTGGTCGGGGCCGTACCGGACGGTGATCTCGTCCTCCAACCTGCGCTCGTGCAGGGGAACGATGTCCGGAGAGTTGGCACCGCGGGTAACGACGAGTTCGGCTGCGAACGGCCCGAGCCCTTTCACTTCCTGAACAGCGCGCAAGGCATCGTCGGGCTCCATCGAGCGCAGCGTGGCGCCGTCAAGTCGCCCCTCTAGGGCGGCATCCGCGACCGCGTGCAGATATTCGGCTTTGTGCCCGGGTAGATCGAGATCGAGGATGCGCAGCAGGTCGGGAGCAGGGAATGCACCGTCACGAGCGTGGCGACGGACGAGATCGTCTCGCAACCGTGCGGCCTGCACGATCCGTAACCGCTGGGACAGCACGGCCCAAGCTGCCGCCTCGTATGGCGAATGGAAGCCGCACGGACGGAGGCCCGGCAAGTCGCTGTTGGGCGTCGGCTATTACGGGGTCGAGCCGAGCGATATCGGGCCAGCCGCGGGCGTCGATGTCCACGGAGAGGAACCGGCATGCTTGTGCGGCTGCCTGGTCGAGGTCACCGTCACCCAACACGGTTAGGGAGGCAGTGCTGCCCTGCTGGGTCACGTGGACTTCGGCGAGGCTCCAGTCGCCCTCGGCACGAAACACCGTCTGCAACGCGTCGGCCTGCTGCTGGGTGGCCAGCTCGGCAGGCGCAAACCCCTCCCAGAACCGCTCTGCTCGTCTCGAGTGACCAGGGGCCGAGCACCTCGACGACAATCTCCCGGCGCCTCATCATCTCGCCCCCTCGTTGTCAGGCTCGGTCGTGGATCGTGAGTGCGTACCCGTCGGGGTCCAGGAAGGTGAACATTCGGCCGAACGGTCCATCCGTCGGCGGTGACGCGATCGGGACGCCGGCAGCCGCAAGCTGATCATGCAGGTCCTGGGCGCCGTCGGCGTGCAGCCACATCGACACCCCGACGCCTGGCCGAGGGGTCGCAGCGTCCAGGTCGGTGCCTGGCAGGGGTTCTCGGACCGCGAACGGCATGGGCTTGGTGTCGAACACCACTGCGCCGGGCGGACTTGTTGGGAGTCGCCGCAGCCCGAGCCGGGTCTCGTAGAACTCCGCGGAACGGTCGAGGTCCCGTACCTGCAAGGCGACGAAATCCGGTCCAGTCACTGTCATGGGGTCCTCCGATCGATGTCAATATCCTGACATGGACAAGTTATGTCAGGATGTTGACATGTCGCAAGTCGAGACCGTGGGCCCCTTGGACGAGTCCGTGGGCTATCTCCTCAAGCAGGCCGCCACCGCTTTACGCTCTGCCATGGACGCCGCACTAAGGCCTCTGGAGTTGTCGGTACCGCAATACGCCTGCCTGGAGCTACTCGGACAGCTACCAGGATTGTCCAACGCGGACCTCGCTCGGGGCGCGTTCGTTACGCGTCAGTCCATGAACGGCGTGCTGCGCGGCTTGCAGGACCGGGGGCTCGTTGCCCGTCCGGTGACCGCGCCGAGCGGCCGAGCACTGCCTAGCCGACTCACCCCAGCCGGGCGTCGACGCCTCCAAAACGCCAGCGCAAAGGTGCGTGCCGTGGAGAGACAGATGCTCACCTCGTTCTCCGCTACCGAGGAGCGCCGCCTGTGCCGAGACCTCGGCGCCTTCATCGCCGCACTCTCACTCCCACCTCATGGAGCGAGCTTGGGCTAAGAGCTCGCCGCCGAGCGCGAGTCCGATCGCCATCAATCGAGACGAGCTCGCTCTCCGAGAGCCCATTGGCGCTGACCTCCAGGTCTGGCATCTGGCCACCAGCAAATCGGAATCTGAACAGACATTGATTGATCAAGGCAGATGCATTGGGTGAAGAGCAGTGCGGGTGACTGTCAACTGGGTTCTGACATCCGGCTGTCCCAGCGGTCGTAGTAGGAGCGGACGCCGAACATCTTCGCGACCGCCCACAGCGGGGGCAGGAACAGGTTCTGGCCCATATGGGCGGCGACGTCACCCGACTTTCGTGGCGGAAATGCCAAAAGGTGGCGCCGAGCTGGAGCGGGTTCTTCGGCGCGCCTCTGGGCGTGGTATTGCCGTCGGCAACCAGGCCGGCGAACGCCTCGTGGAGCTCTTTGGCCAACAGGGCCGGACGGAGCTCGACCGTGCCCTCGATGTCAGCTGTCCCTGTGTTCCCCTCCGAGTGCGGTACGCCGGCGGGGACGACCACGGTCTCGCCGGCTCGGGCCAGGTGCTCTTGGCCGTTGAGGGTGAAACGCGCTTCGCCCGAGATGATAGTGAAGCGCTCCTCTTGGTGCGGGTGGACGTGCTCGGTTATGGACCCGCCGGGCACACTGCGCCAGTTGAAGCACACGACCTCGCCGTTGCTGTCCGCCGCCACGACCGTGTACTGGATGTGCTCACCGGTGGCGGGGTTGAAGAAAGACCGGAACCTGGGTGGGCGGCTGTCGGCGTCGGGGACGGTCACGGGGTGGTTTGCGCTGCGAGCGGGACAGTCTTTGGCGAGCTGTGGGGCCGAAGGGAGGCAAGGTCGTGGAACCCAGCCGCGGCCGTGCCGAGCAGGAGCACACCGGCGGCGAGCCCGGTCGTGGCCGCGAGGGCGGTACCGGACATGGTGGCCACCAGGACCAGCGGACCGATGGTCAGGGCCCAACCCACGGGACGGTAGCGAGGGATGCGGACCAGGTGGTCGAGCCAGAGCAGCAGCGGCCCGATGGTGATGGCGATGGACGGTAGTACCCAGTCGCTGTGCCCGGCGACGATAACGATGACAGGCAGGACGAAGGCGGCCACCAGCTCGATAACCGTGGCGGCGGTTACGGACCGCTCGATGCGTTTGGCTTCGGGGCCGGTGGGCCGGGCGCCCGTCCCGGCTGTGACCCGGACGCCGTAAGCCAAGACGACGATGGCGACGACCAAGGCGGCTCCCGTCAGGGCGGCTCCGGCCCCGCCACCGACGTTGAGAGCGCCACGCACGAGCCAGAAGGCAGCAAAGGCCAGCTGGATGAAGCCTCCCACCCGCCGCACCCGCCGCGACCAGGCGGCCCGGGCCAGTCCGGCACCCGTGGGCGCCACGGAGACCGTCATGATTGGCTCCCCCGCGCCCGGTACCAGGCGACTGTCTCGGACACGGCGGCGGGCAGCGGCGTGCCGCCGCTCCCGAAGGTGGACTGGTACTTGGACGTGTCGAGGACGAAGGGGGCCTCGAACTCATAGGACATTTCGGCCAGCTCTCTCATCAGGGGGTTGACCAGCCCCAAGGCGCGCAGGGCGATCTTTCCGACGCTGCGGACCTCGACTGTGTGGCCGACCTCGGTGCCAACGAGGTCCAGGAGTGCCCGGGTGGAGACCGTTTCGGGGCCGGGCAAGTGCCAGACCTGGCCGACAGCTCGCTCGTCGGTGCCGAGGGTGGCGAGCCCAGCGGCGATGTCGGGCACGTAGCTGTAGGTGTGAGGAAGGTCCGGGTTGCCGATGAAGTCGGCCCGCTTACCGGCCACTGCTTTGCCGAAGACCCGTTCGCCCAGAGTGGACTCGGTGACGGCGGGGCCAAAGAAGTCCGATGCCCGTCCGATGGCCACGCGGGCCCGTCCGGCTGTGGAGGCGGCCAAGAGCTCTGCGGTCATGGCCGCCCGAGCCCGGCCTTTGGACGTGGTGGCGGCGAGGGGGAGGTCCTCGGTCATCGGCTTGTCCCCCGTCGGGCCATAGCCGTACAGGTTTTCCATGGCGACCAAAAGGGCGTCGGCCCGTTCGGCTGCCCTCAGCACGTTCTGTTGGAGCGGCGGGAAAAGTTTCGGCCACTGTGTATAGGGGGCGTTCAGGCACTGGTAGACAACTGACGCACCCTTGGCCGCGTCGGCGGTCGCTTCGGGATCGGTGGCGTCCGCCGCCCGCCAGTCGACGCCGTCGGCCAGCGCCGCTGGGCGGTGGCGCGACACCGAGCGTACTGCGGTACCGGAGGCGGCCAACGTGGCCGCCAGGCTGAGGCCCACCTGCCCCGTGCCGAAGACGACGTGCAGCGGTTCTTCAGCCAATTGCCCGCCTCCCGGATGTAGTCGTCTGCACCTGGCGGCAGAGACGGTCGAGGCCGCGGGCGAACGAGCGTCGCCCGTGGCCGTGGGTCAGGCACGTACGTGCTGCTCCCATTTGAATTGCTCCTTATTTTGGTACCGGCCTGCTTTAGGGTCGGCGGCGTAGCCTTTGCCGCGTTTTTCGGGCAAATGCCCTGAGCAGGTCAGACCGGGGTCCGGAGCCGGAACCGTCAATGGGCCCACGACATTGGGGCGCTAGCAACACGCTACACCTTGGTCAGGCCCCGGGCTCAGAAAACGCTTTTGCCGGTTAATGACGCCTCGGGTTTTCCCCCCGCCTTAACTGTCCCCGCGGCCTTTACCCTGCCAGAAGAAAAACGAGCCTCTCCGTCTTTTGTTCATGAACGCTAAAATTACGACGGCTGCCACGACCAAAATCAACACGATACCCATGCCATTGCCTCCTTCTTTTGAAGTGCTCAGAAGAGGCGTCGGGCCTGCATGTACCGGCCCACGAGATTGAGGCGTCGCCGCCAGCTGACAGTTGTCAGGCAAGAAGGTTGTCGCGGCGCCAATTCTGATAAATTGCGGGGTCAGGGCCGCCAGCAGCACCGCCTCTGGAGACACGGCGGCAACTCTCGAGCACAGAGAAGGAGAAGGCACCGATGGTCACCTGGGAAAGTTGTTTCACTCACGCCACATGTCTGTGACGAGCAATAGACGAGTATGGGACCAGCCCTCGCGCCCAGAGAAGTGCTAGGCCGCGCACCGCTACCGTCGGCGAGGTGTCAGAGCTATCGGCGCCACTGACGTACGACACTGAAGTTATCGGCAGAAATTAGCGACGGTACCCGCCGAAAGCACTCCTTGGCACCGCCTACGAGTTCGCCACAGGGAAGCGGCCTGGCGCCTGGCGAATTTATCACGAAGTCGCGGCAAGAGCGGTGCCGTGCGCGTGCTCGAAAAGCTCGGCTTCGACATCCAGCTGAAGGGGTAGGCAAAAGTACGACCGGCCATCTATCTCGGCATTATCGCCACGTTTCGGAGAGGTCGGGGCTCTCAACATTGTCGTCCAGTGCTATGTGTGTGAGAAGGCCGTTTACAAGCGGCTGACGCTGTTGTCCTTCCTGAGACCTGAGAGTGACGTTCCAAGACACGTGCAACGGGCCCAATGGGAATTTGGTGACCGACGTGTGGGTCTGCACAGAGACTGGGTTGGTCGCCGTGTGCACGGAGATTGTATTGGTGGCCTCGATTGTGAGTACGACTGGCCCACCCTTCGCAGCCCAAAGAGTTAGAAGTAGGGCCGGCGGCGACCCTCGGCCCGGGGATCAGAGAAGGCCCAGCGACGTCGCCCTTTTGACGGCGGAGGACCGGGACGTTACGCCGAGCTTCATATAGGCATGGCGAAGGTGGGTCTTCACAGTGTTGAGCGACAGGTGTAGGTCAGATGCCATGTCGGCGTAGGTCAACCGCTGAGACAACTTCTCGAGTACGCGTATCTCGGCATCGGTTAGTGGGTCAGGCAGATCGCCGTTGTGCGGTCGAGCTGGCGTGAGCTTTCGCGCCTCCAAACCAATAGCGATCAACGCCCTCAAGTTGCCGGTGTTGGGGTAGCTGATCGAGCCTGAGACCAGCTGGTCGACGAGCTGCGGGGCGGTGTCCAGGACAGTTTGGATGAAGCCGTTGCGGTCGGCGACGTCCAGGGCCTCTCTGACCAATTGGGGCGCCTGATATGAGTTTCGGATGACCGCGGTGCTGGCGCGCAACAGTCGCAGTTCTAGGTCGGAACGGTTCGTTGGTCCGCGGGCGGGGGCGTTGCTGAGAGCTGCGGCGGCGCCCTGGGGGTCCGCCGCTGCAAGAGCAATGGCTGCCGATACGACTATGCGACGGTCGTCGGGCAGTCGTTTGGCGACGCTTAGGGCGCCGCTCGGGTCGCCGAGAGCGAGACGGAAGCGTGCTTCGAGCTCGTCGGCTTGGGAGAAGAGGACAGAGTGGTCAGCTTTGAGCGCCGTCCGCGCCGCTGGCAGTGAAGCGAGGGCCTCGTCAAAGTCGCCACTGGCCGCCCAGATCCGAGCCCGGTCCAGTTGGGCCAGGTAATCGAAAATGGGGCGGCCGGCGACGAGCATGCCCAGGACGCGCTCGGTCAGATCTGCGGCCCTACCGAGGTCGCGTCGCTCCAGAGCGAGCAGCGCCATCGTCCGTAGCGAGGGGAAGGCGAAATAGTGCCGCTCGATGCCCAGCCGGCGGGCTGAGGCGAGGGCGCGACCGGACAGCGCTTCGGCCTCGCTGAGGGCTCCCTCGGCCAGGGCAACCTGGCTGGTGACGCCGGGACTAAAAACCTCGGCAAACGGTGAGCGGCTCACCGTACCCGAAGCCACCCCATCGGCAAGGCGGCGAACCTGGGCAAACTCGCCCAAGTAGGTGTGCGACCACATGGCCAGGCCGTCGAGGCCGACCGCCAAGTCGTCCAGGCCGGGGGCCTCTACCGCCAATTCCCGCGCCCGGTTTACTTGCGCTAATGACTCCTCCAGTTGCCCGGTGAGGTAGCTGTAAGCCGACCTGAGAATGGCAAGCTTGAACGCCAGTTCGGGAGCTCGCCCGGGGTCGACGTTGGCCTGCTGGGCGAGCATGAACGCACGCGAACCCTGCTCGAAAGCTCCCCGCATGAGCAGCTCGAGCGCCAAGGGCACCAGGGCCTCAGGGGTGTCGGCGAAGAGGTCAGGTTGGACCTCGTCCAAGTCGAGGGCACTGCCGATCCTCGGGTTGGCCGCGTAGTAACGAAAGGCCCGCTCGCTCAGGAGGCTGGAGGCAGCGGCCCGGTCCCCGGCGGCTAACAGATGCCGAGCCGCCGGGCCGACCTGGCCGGCGTCGGCTAGGTAAGCCGCCACAGTTGTGTGCAACAGCCGCTCTCGGGCCGGGTCGCGCGCGTGGAGCTCGGCTTGGAGGACTTCTTTGATCAATTGGTGGTAGCGGAAGGTGCCAGCTTCGTCGTCGGCGACCGTCACGAACATGTGGGCGTTGTACACGAATTGGAGCAAGGCGCCCGACCCTTGGCCACATAGAGCAGTGCAAGCAGGCACCGACAGTTCGTCGAGGACCGAGGTGGCCAACATGAACTCGACGACCTCGGGCGGCTGGGGGTAGAGGACCTCGTCCAAGAAGTACCCGGCGACGTTATGGCCGTGAAGCTCGACCCGAGCAGCGGCGCTGACCGGGTCAGATGCGCGTTGGATAGAGATGGCTGCCATCTGTAAGCCGGCCACCCAGCCCTCGCTGCGCCGGTGGACCATAGCCAAGCCGGGCTGGCTCAGCCGCACGCCGAAACCGGAGAGGAACGCCTCGGTTTCCACCACTGAGAAGGACAAGTCCCGCTCCCGGACCTCGACCAGCTCTCCATTGGCGCGCATCCGGTGGAGCCGGAGCTGTGGGTCGACCCGGCTCGCCACGACCAGCTGCAGCGACGGCGGCCGGTAGTCGAGCAACAACCCCAGGGCTTGCGCACCGGCCGTGCCGGTCATATGGAAGTCGTCGATCACCAGCACTCTCGCCCCGTCCGGCCGCTCCAGGTCGTCGGCCAGCGCGGCCATGACATCGGCAGAGACCTCGCCCTCGAGGCCCAAGAGTTGGCGAGCGTCCTCACCGACGTCGGGCTGCCCGTCGGCGCTTCGGAGGGCCTCGATGATGCCGGCCATGAACCGGACCGGGTCGACGTCGGCGACGTCGCAGCTGAGCCAGGCCAATGGTCGCCGCGAAGAAGTAGCCACCCAATCGGCGAGCAGCGCCGTCTTGCCCGCCCCTGGCGAACCCACTACCAGCGTGAGGCGACCCCGCTCTCCTCGGTCCAGCTCGTCGAGCAGCCTCGACCGGTGCACCAGATGGGACACCGTCCTGGGAGCAACGAACTTCGACGACGGGAACCGCGGGCTACGAGGGGCCACAACGTTCGCCTTCGTCTCGGACATCAAGGTTCGTGCTCCCGTGACAACGGCGCCCCGGATAGTTTCGCGGCACAGCAGGGCGGTTACTTCTGGGTGCGAACGGGTAAAACCCGAAGCTATCTCACCTCGCGAGGGTGACGACAGGAGCTGGCGGGAAGCAAGCACCCTCAGTTGGTACGAGCGGCGTCGGGTCACGGATTCATGACGATTGATGATGACCCCTAGGACATATGAGATCACCTTCGCCGGCGAGGCGGTCCCCACCGTCGTCGCTGCCTTCGAGGACTTCGATGTGAGCGTGGGCGCCGGGACCACCACGCTACGCGCCCAGCTCCCTGACCAGGCCGCCCTTCACGGCACGCTCAAACGCCTGATGGCCCTCGGCCTTGAACTAGTGCAAGTACAAGCCGTCGGCGACCAGCCGTCCGAATAACGCAGCGACATGGGGGGCCATCCGCTTGGGTCTGGGCCGAAGGCGCCCCTTGTGGGAGCACGCACCAAGGGAAGGCCCGCAACACGTCGGAGGAAACCGCAGCCGCCCGCGGCCTCGGTCGTCACCACCCAGCATCGTCACATTGTGGCTCGACGTCGTGCTCCCCCTGAGCCGTAAGGGCATGACGCCCTTCGCGTCCCGAGTACAAAACGGGCTACAGCGTGACTCGTACTAATTGGCTCGAGCGGCATGCAAGATCAAGTTGGTGACCTGATCGGGATGGGTGATCAGCGAGAGGTGGCCGGCGTCGATCTCTATGGTCGAGGCGTCCATTCGCGTGGCCAAGAAGCGCTCGAACTCCGGCGAGATGGTGCGGTCCTGGCGGGAGACGGCATACCAGCACGGCTTCGATCTCCAAGCTGCTTCAGTGGTCTTTTCGCCGAACAACGTGTCCGACACTCGTCCCTGCACCGCGTACAGGACGCGCGCCTTGACCGGGTCCACGCCGTTGGCGAAGTCGTTCATGAACGCCTGTTCGGTAAGCCTCCCGAACCCGTCCTCATAGACAAGTCCAACGCTGGCAGGCGGCGTCGGGAAGCCCTTCGCGAGCACGCCGTGGTCTTCGCCTACGTCGGGCGCGCGAGCCGCGACATACACGAGGCCCACGACCTGTCGGTCGACCCCGGCCTCCGAGATCACGGTTCCGGCGAAGGAATGCCCAGCGAGGATTGTTGGCCCGTCTTGCAGCGCCAGAATCCGACGAGTGTGAGCCACGTCGTCGGCCAGTGAGGTCAGCGGGTTCTGCACGGCCGTAGCTGTGAGCCCCGCGGCCTGTAGCCGCTCGATTACCTCAGACCACGACGAACCGTCGGCGTAGGCGCCGTGGACGAGCACGACGTTACGAGTCGTGGTAGCAGACGATCCGTGAGAGGACATGAGTCTCTGCCTTTCGAACTTGCGAACTACCGTTGGGGTTGTCGAGACGGGCCAAGGCGATTTCCAACCTCCACCGTCGATGACGGGTTCCGGTCAGGTGGGACGTCGTGGACACCGAGCGATTTTGAGGTTGCCTGAGTCCGGTGTCGCAGTCTTGACTCATCTGACTTGACTTGCGCCGACAGCAAATCGCAACCGGCAGCATGGCCGCTCCGCCAGAGAACCCTCTTGCCGGAGCATTGTGTCGGCCGCCAGCGACATGGGACCACCTCGAACTGAGTTCCGCCAACAGCATAGGACCACCTCCCAAGGCTGACACATCTCACAACAAGACATGGTGGACTAGTGACCAACTGGAAGCGTAGTTTGGACGCCTTCTGGCCGGGTGCCAAGGCCGTTTTGTAGATGTCTGCAGTGATATCGCCCTTACCTTCCTGGAGCGTCACCCGACCCCGGCTCGTGCCCTGCGCTCGGTGAGAAACGGATGGCGGCCTTCTTAGCGGAACATTCCTACTCCGGCCGCAGGCCTGCTGGCGAGCTGCTACGCGGCTATGAGAAGCACCCGAGGGAGTCGGTGGCGGCCTCGAGTCAGAAGCTCGCGGGGAGGCGGTATTGGGTTATGTCCGGGAGATCTGCGAGCACAAAGACACCAGATTGTCAGAGTTCCCCTCCGCCGCGTTCGCCATCAACGCCGCCCGGCCATGGGCGCACGACCTGGCCGACAGCTTCGCCCGCCGCCCAACGGGTGCTGCGCCGAGCTTGACCGCGGCCCCCGGCGGCAATCGGCCGCCGCCCGCCACGAAATACCCGGCCGGGCACGCCACCGATCCGCCTCGCCCCTGACCCAGACGCCATCATCGCGCTCACGCCCGCCACCCGCTCAGCCCGCCACCCAAGCAATCGGGCCGAGCCAACGACCTGCGGAACGGTCCAGGCCTAACCGGTCCCGCCTTGACTCTCGGGCGGCCGAGGGTTGGATACTGCTGGTGTGGGCTCAGGCGAGTTGGTCGGTGTCGGCGCATTCGCGCAGCTGTCGGGGCTGCCGGTTGAGACGTTACGGCACTACCACCAGGTCGGCCTGCTCGTGCCGGTCGAGGTCGATGATCGCACCGGCTACCGCCGCTACGGGCTGCGCCAGCTGCCGCGAGCGCGCACCCTTGCCGCGTTGCGGGACGTCGGCATGCCGTTGGAGGACGTCGCTGCCATCGTCGACGCCCCTGATCTAGGCGGGCGACGGGCGCGGCTGGTCGAGCACCGTCGACGCCTGACCGAGGCGGCCCGGCTGGCGGCTGGCCGGGTCGACGCAATGGACCGGATGATCGAGAGGGAGGACGTCATGGAGCCACCGCTGGGGACCGGAGAAGGGATGCCAATGCTCTCAGACGAGAGGCTTGCGAGGGAACTGCTGGGCACGCTCGACCGAACGGACTTCGGTCACCTCGGTACCCGCCACGAGGGCAAAGTGCGTGACAGCTACGTCGACGGCGACGTTCGCACCATCGTGACCACCGACAGGTTGTCGGCGTTCGACCGGCTCGTCGGGACTATCCCGTTCAAGGGACAGGTCCTCAACCAGATAGCGAACTACTGGTTCGACGCCACCTCCGACATCGTCTCGAACCACCTCCTGGAGGTCCCCGACCCCAACGTCGTGCGCGTCCGCGAGTGCGCTCCGGTGCCGCTCGAGTTCGTCGTTCGCGCCTACATCACGGGCGTGACCAAGACATCGTTGTGGTTCAACTATGAGGCGGGCGCGCGGGACATTGCCGGCAACCTGATGCCCGACGGGCTTCGCAAGAACGAGCGGTTGGAGGCTCCGGTCCTGACCCCGACGACCAAGTTCGAAGTGCATGATCGAAACCTCGCTCGCGACGACGCCATCGGCGAGGGTCTCGTGACCGCGGACCTATTCGACCGGTGCGCCAACGTCTGCTTCCAGCTGTTCGCTCGGGGCACCGAACTCGCGGCCCAACGCGGCCTGATCCTGGTCGATACGAAGTACGAGTTGGGCCTGCTCGGTGACGAGATCGTGCTCATGGACGAAGTGCACACGCCTGACAGCTCGCGCTACTGGTACGCAGACACCTACGACGAGCTCTTCCGAAAGAACAAGGACCAGCGAGCACTCGACAAGGAGCCGCTGCGAGAGTGGATGGTCGAGCGAGGGTTCCGCGGCGACGGAGAGGCCCCAGTCATAACCGACGAGGTCCGTCTCGCGACCGCAACCCGCTACATCCTTCTGGCTGAGGAACTGACTCAGCGATCGTTCGAGGCCCCGGATCTCACCGCAGCCGAACGGGTCGCCAACGTCCTTCGCGACTGACTGCCCGCGTCTGCCGTGGAGTCAGTTTGGAGAGAGCTATCACCGACAATGCAAATATCAGTAGCCCGTATATGGCGGTGATCACCGTGCGGTTCTCGATGGCATACACGGTTGCCGCCCTGCCACATGCAGGCACGTGCCATCCGACGACTCGATTAGAAGTCGCAGCGCGAGGGCTGCGTCCGCGCTGTCGCCCTGCACGGGCAGCGTGAGTAGGTCCCGAGAAACGCGTTGTAGGCATGGAACATCTCGACCGGACAGCACACCGTATGCAAGCCCTCTCAAAGCCCGTGTGGGGGTGACGATCAGGCGAACGGCACGGCGAAATCGCAGTAGGGGGCGCTCGTCTCTGTGACCGGCCCATTCGCGAGATAGGTAATTCGCATGCCAAGATCCTCGGGCTTTAGGGTAAGACTCTCCGGGTTGATACCGTTCTCCTCCGCCCAGGCCTCGCAAAGCCTCCGACGCGAGCTGCCATTGCACGCCTGGGTTCCCTCCCGGGCCAGTCGGTAGCGCGTCGTTCGGTAGCGCGACGTACGCCTCGCGATGTGCGGGTTCGGTCCGCAAGCTCAACTCCGGGTAGTGCGTGCACAAGCGCCTGCGCGTCCGACTCCGGGACCGGCTTGCACCATTCGACGGGGCCGTCGCTGTCGGCGCTCACCTCGCCCCAGTAGATGGAGAACATCGCGCCTTCGCGCCCCTCCATCTTCGGTAGCGGTCGCTCGCGCAGGATCGCGATGAACTCCTTGCCGAGCGCCCACGCGCCCTGTTCGTCGACATTGCGCTTCAGGCAGAGCAGGCTCCGCTCGGGTATCTCTCGTGTGGCGACTTCGTACATGACGGACCTCTTTCCACTCAGTCGGTTGACGAGGTAGTCGGCGAGTTCGCGGCGCGCGTCGTGTACGGACTCGACCTCCCGCCAGTGCGCCGCTATCCGCTCTGCGGCATCAACCGGATCGCATACGAGCAGTTCCTTGATCGCGGCAAGCGGCAAGTCGAGCTGGCGCAACATCGCGACAAGGCGCGCCGCTTCGAGCTGCGCGACGTCGTAGTAGCGATAGCCAGAGGCTTCGTCAACACGCGCGGGAACCAGCACGCCAAGCTCGTCGTAGAGGCGGAGTGCCTTAACCGACAGACGCGACCGCCGTGCGAACTCGCCAATGCTGACTTCTTCCACGACTCATACTCCCTCGTCGTCGAGCCGGACAGCCCGACACATCGAGTGTGCGGCCTCCCCAAGGGGGAGAGTCAAGCCAGACGGTCGCAGCAATCGTGGCTTTCCTAACCGCCGTTCATTGCGAAGGCGCCTGCTCCCGGATGAGCAACGGGTGAAGGGCCAGGAACACCCGACCACCCTGAACATGCGGTTCCGCATCGTGGAACTAATCGGCCGACTCGGCAACGCCGGGCAGGCGGTGCGCCAATTCGAGCAGCCGCTCCCGGAAGTGCAGCGAGCCGGAGCTAGTGGCGCAGGTCGTCGACGAGATGGGTGCTCGAGCGAGATCACGTGGGCAGCCGTTGCGGCTGGAGGTTGGCTTGGGCGAATGTCACGAGTTGGCCCGCATCCTCGTCCCAGAGCTTGAACTTGACGGCGCGAAAACCGTCTCGGACTGAGACAGTCGGGACGGCGGCGAAGATGGCGTTGGCGTCGTGGGCGCCCTGCAAGTTGTAGTTCGGGATCCGTGGGTTGATGTGATGGACGTGATGGAGACCGATGTTGCCGGTGAAGAACTGCAGCAGCTTCGGGAGCTGCAGGTACGAGCTGCCACGCAGCGCGGCCTCGGCGTAGCTCCACTCACCCCGGCGCTGCCAGTAGGCGCCCTCAAACTGGTGCTGGACGTAGAACAGCCAGATACCGACCGACCCTGCCAACAACCCCGCCGGCGCCCACACGATCAGGAAATCCTCCCAGCCGATCAGCCAGCACAGCGCTCCGACGATGACCGCCAACACAGCGTTGGTCCCGAGCACGCTGTTGCGTAAACGCGGTTGTGTGCCGCGGGCCACGAGCCGCGGTTGGATGATCATCGCGAACACGGGCCCGAGGCCGAACATCACTACTGGATGACGAAACAGCCGGTAGGCAAGCCGACCGCGCCACGAACGAGCCTGGTACTCGGAGACCGTCAACGTCTCGACATCCCCTACCCCGCGGCGGTCAAGATCCCCTGAAGTGGCGTGATGCCCGATGTGCTCGAAGCGCCATGGCCGAAAAGGCGTGAGCACGAGCAGCCCGAGAACCGTGCCGACCCAGATGTTCGCTCGCTTGGACGGGAGCAGCGAACCGTGCACGCAGTCGTGGAACACGACGAAGACGCGGACCAGGAACCCGGCGGTCGGTATCACGAGCGCAACCACGAGCAAAGGAGAGACGCGAAGCGTCAGGTACATCGCCACGCACAGCGCCAGGTACGCCCCAGCGGAGGTGACTATGTCGAGCAATCCGCGTTGAATACGAGGCTGGGTGTAAGCGGACAACGCGTCATGCGACGGCGAACGGCTCGATATGAGTGTCATTGCAAGCTCCAATACAGACAGTCAACGATGCGGACGCCGCAGCCCCTGGCTGGCGCACTGCGCGAGTCTTGGTCCCCGAGCGCGGGCACGGCCCATCGGATGCCTAGTGCGTGTTGAGGGGCCTTGAGTCCTCACGGCAGATGCTAGCCCTCGGCGGAGGTTTCGGCGTGCCGCGTCGACGCAACGATGAAGGGCACATAACCGCGGATGACTTCTGCGGGCCCCGAGCAACACCGCAACAGAAAACGGCGCTAAGCGCCTACGCCATCTCTGCCGGGCGAGGACCAAAGCTGTCGAGGCGCGCCAGCAGCAGCGGACGGCCCCCCATTGGCCCTACGGATATAGCTGACGAGGACGAGCGTCGGGGTTAGCCGTGTCGTCACCCGTCGGGCCAGCGACGGTATGGCGGTGCCCATCACATTCCTTTCGGACGAGGAGGCGGCCCTCCTCGGCCACTACAACGGCCTGCCGACGCGCTTGTACTTCTTAGGTGCTTCTTGCAGACCAGGACCGTTGACGTCCGGGCGAACTCGCGCGGCCGGCTTCGCAATTAAGCACCGTGCCGACCGGTGGACGGCCTCAGCCGTTCGGCCGATCTCATGCCACTGGGGTGAGGCCAGCATGCCCGCCGAGCCTTTATGTGAAAGTGGGCACCAGCTGCGCGAAGGGGAGCTGAACAAGACCGAAAAGAGCGACAGAACGGCCGTACACATAAAGCGCCACGGAAAGGACCCACCGCGATCGAGAGCTATCCCGCAGTGGCCGAATGGAAAAGAACCCTGACTCGTCCGTTGGCGCTCAAGAGCTCCTGCCGGCACGCCACATTGCCGTCACTCGAGCGACGTCGGTTGCGACCACTTCGTGCCCTTGTCTTCAACCAGCACGCCCACCGTCGAGCCAGGAAAGGTGAGCGTGCCAGCGTTCTTTAGCCTGCCAGTAGCTCACGGACCCGGGGTATTACCTGCGTACCGTACAGCTCGATATTGGTCATTAGCGCTTCATGCGAGAGACCGCCCATCCCGTACTTGAGGTCGAAGCGGTTGGCGCCGAGGACCTTCAGGTTGGCGGCGATCTTTTGCGCCACCGTCTCGGGAGAGCCGACGTAGAGCGCCCCTTGTGGCCCGACCTCGTACGCGAACGACTCCGGCGTTGGGACGGGAAAGCCCGCGGGTGGCGCTGACGCGGCGGATGACCTCCAGGTAGCGGGGCCAGAACTCTTCTTGAGCTTTCTCATCGCTGCTGGCGACGTGCCCGGGCGAGTGGACACCGACCGGTAACTGCGGTTTCCCGAGGGTCTCGAGGGCTCGGCGGAAGAGCTCCGAGAACGGGGCGAAGCGCGCCGGGCTCCCACCGATTATGGCGAGCATCAGGGAGTAGCCGTACCGAGCGGCGCGTATGACCGAGTTCGGGTTGCCCCCGACGCCTATCCAGGCCGGGAAGGGCCCGGACTCGGTGTGCGGGCACGACGTCCTGGTCGTAAAGCGAAGCGCGGGTCTTGCCCTGCCAGGTGACCGGCCCGCCTTTGAGGAGCTCGGCGAACAGGTTGGCTTTCTCTTCGAAAAGCTGCTCGTAGTCGGCCAGGTCGTAGCCGAACAGCGGGAACGAGTCGATGCTCGAACCTCGGCCCAGGATGACCTCGGCCCGGCCGCCGGAGATGGCGTTGAGGGTGGAATAGCGCTGGAACACCCGGACCGGGTCGTCCGAGCTCAGCACCGTGACGGCCGAGCCGAGGTGGATGCGGCTGGTGCGAGCGGCGATCGCAGCCAGCACGACATCCCCGGCGGACAACGGGAAGTCATCGGTGTGGTGCTCGCCGATCCCGAAGAAGTCCACGCCCACCTGGTCGGCCAGCACCCCCTGCTCGACAATATTGCGGATCGTTTGGGCGTGGGACAGGGGTCGGTCGTTCGTCGTCGTGAGTGACGTCGCCGAAGGTGTCGAGGCCGAGGACTATTGGGAACGGCGCCGGTCCATCGGCGCGGGCTGGTCCAGCTTCTGAAGCTGATGTGGCCATGTAATTCTCCTTGTCTGGAGCGGGTAAAGGACGGTGTGCCGGCTAGGCGGCCCTGGGCGCGTCACGGCCTGCTCGAGCTCATCTCGGTCCAGCGGTACGCCGAAAAGTGGGCCGCCCGGTTGGAGGAGCCGACCCGCGCTCAGGCTGCTCAGTCGGACGGCGTCATACCCGATGCGGTCGATAACTCCTGCCACAACCGCGACAGCATCCCGGTCGTCGCCCGCTACTGCCGAGGGCGCGGTCGGCCCGGAGAGCCTGCCGGTCGGCGTTGCTCGTCCAGTTCGTGGTAGCCAATGTGGTTGAGGGTCTTGACAACAGTCGAGCCGGCCAGCCGGCGCTGGACGATCTCGCTGCTGCCTTGCTCGCTACCCTCGAACATCTCCGGGACGCCGTCCGTCGGCGGCCAGTAGTTCATCGTGTCGATGACGAGCTTGCCGGCCACCAAGGCAGGGTCGAAGCGTCGCGAACTTGTGGAGCGGGATCGACAAGATGACGATGTCTGAGTCCCTCACGGCGTCGGCTGCCCACCGCGCCTCGGCCCCCGGGGCCAACACCTGGCTAATGAGGGCGATCGTCGCCGGGTCACCGGAAGCCGCGAGCGAAACCTCGTACCCAGCTTCCACAGCGACGCGAGCGATAACCGGGCCGACGTGCCCGGCACCGAGGACGGCGATGCGGGGCAAGTCACCACGGGGCAACGTTTGATCGGTCACAGACGGTCACCCCCGGTGCCAGTGCCGACAAGCTCTTGGCCGAGATGGAGCTGCACGGCCTGCAGGACGCCCGCCAGCGCCTCGAACTGATCGGGCGTCAGTGCGTCAGCGAAGTGCCGCTTGATGGCCCTCATGTGAGGCGCGGTGGCCCGGCGGAACATCCGGGCGCCGTCTTCAGTGAGCGCGACCTCGGCGCCGCGACTGTCGGTCGTGCACGCGACGCGGCGTATGAGGCCGCGTTGCTCCATGCGCGCCAAGTGGTGCGACAGCCGGCTCCGCTCCCAGTTGATGGTCTCCGCCAGCTGTGACGACCGCAGCCGCCGATGATCGGCTTCGCTCAACGCCAGCAGTACCTGGTAGTCGCCCGGCGACAAGCTTGACTCCTGCAGGTCCGCACCCAGGATCCTCTGCAGCTCGCCGGTCGTTTCGATGAGGGCGCGCCATATCGCCAGCTCCCTCGACTTCATTGTCCGGCGTGCCACCGCCGCTGTTTTCGCCTCCATCACTTCCCCACTCATCACTGTCGCAACACCTCACCTCATTGACGTGTCAACTACAACGGGTCATTGACGTGTCAATATTCCAACTGTGCTCCGGCCGACGGTGACATTCGGCCAAGCCGTCGATCTCCCGGGGAGGTTCGAGATCCACGCGCCGTCATGGACACTCCTTTCTTGCACTCACGGGCGAGAGGCGACCGCTGAAAAACGTGCCCTTCATGGGCACCGGAGTTAGTGTCAAAACTCGACCGGTGTTGACATGCGGGGCGGGACACCTCCAGGGCGGCATTGGGCGCCTGACGCCAACTCGCCACCGATCATGTCAACCTCTCGGGTCGAATTGACGAGGTTTGCACTGGCCGTGCTTTAACCTGCGACGCCGCTGGCTGCTGCTAACTTCCGCGGATCGGTTTGGAGCCCAAAAACCGGACGGGGTCGGCGTCAGCGACGTCGCAGCTGAGCCAGGCGAAGGGCGGGGCAGGGCGGGTGGCGACCCAGTCGGCTATTAGCGCACTCTTACCGGCCCCCGGCGAACCTAGCACCAGGGTTAGGCGAGCCTGTTCTCCTCGGTCAAGCTGGGCGAACAGCCTCGAGCGGTGCACCGGCTGGGGCCATGCGGTGGGAACGGAGAACTTCGACGGCTAAGCCCAACGTAACGCGTGCTGCCCGTCATCTTCGGCCGTCTATGGTACGGCGAGAGTGCGCGACAGTTGGACTCGACTGACAGAACTCACGAAACTCCCAACCTGTACGGGTTGGCCGACAGCAGCATCACCCGTTCTGGCGCAATCTTCGAACGAGGAACTGGCTAGTGAGCGCGGGGCCGATCATGACCGAGCGGGCTCTGTCCTCGTCCCGGAGGCCTCAGGGATCATCAGCCAATGTCCCAACTACTGCTTGAAGATAATGGGAGTAGTAACTCCAACCTTGAGGCGTAATTGTCTGAGGCGGAGTTGGCCACGGTTTGTTCACTTCCTTCGCAACGAATTGGGTCAAGCATCGTCGACCTCGTCTCCGTTCTGGATAGATTCGGCGCTGGCGGTGAGAAGCGCCTCGATGCGGGCCAAGCGCTTGTCGAGCTCAGCCAACATGATGTCGGTCGTAGCCGGGCCGGCGGCGGAGTCTTCCTGTCTTCGCCGCGCCGCCTGTTCGACGAAGCTCGATGACACTTGGGCAGTTACGACCGCCAGCGTCAGGATGCCGATCGCCATGATAAAGATCGCTGTGACCCGCCCTTCGGACGTGACCGGGACGTAGTCGCCGTACCCGACGGTGGTGACCGTCACCAGCGACCACCACAACGATTCGCCAAACGTGTGGATGTTCGAGCCGGGTGCATGTCGCTCGAACAGGTCGACGATGATGGCGCCGTTTATGACCAGGACCGACGCAGCCAGCAAGAACCGCCAGAGGTTGCCACGCCTGAAAACGGATCTGAGCAGGCGGAGGCTGAATATCAAGCGCACTGGCGGGAACGGGATCGAGAGGACGCCGATTGGGTGAGTCAGTAGGTAAAAAAAGTGACGTTTAGCTAGGGCGGCGCGGATTGCCATGTCGACGGCGTAAATGACCGACACGCCGATCCGAACGACCACCGCGAAAGTCGAGATATGGTGCGCGCTGCCGAAGTCGCTGTACGGCACAACGACGATCCACAATGTGAGTAACGCCAGCAGGTCGAGCGGCGTTCGGGTCCTGGCCAGGTAGGCACCGAGGCGACCAGTAGGGTCCTCGACTTCAGGATGGCGGCGCTCATCTAGCTCATCTGACGGTCTGTTGTCGCTCATGAGACCAGAGTTGCACTACTGCTCTCGCGGTGCACCGTGCCATCGCGCTCCCACCAAGTGCTGGACCGGCAACTTAGCTAGATACATCGAAGACGAGTACGTCGAAGAGACACAACATAGCCAATTGCTTGG
>CAWCCW010000010.1:0-194897 GCA_963794125.1 uncultured Acidimicrobiaceae bacterium | reverse complement strand
GCCGGCCGGACCGCAGCCAGCAGCCATTGACCGTCGTGTGACCACGCGAACGCCGGCGGGGTGGCCTGGAAGCGGAGCGCGCCCGCTGCCACGGCGGCGATAATGTCGTTGACAGCCACGTCGGGTAGCTGCCAGGCAGCACCGGTCCGGGCGTCGCCCACCCATAGCTCGATCCCCTGGGTGCGCTTCGTGGTTAACGTGGAAACCGCCTCGAATCGGGCGACCACCGCGGCGGGCCGAGCAGCGAGCCTTCCGGTACGCCAATGACCTGGGTGGTGGCATCCTCGACGGCCACGACTGTCATGGCAATAATGGCGTCGATCCGGGCGGCGGCCACCCAGGGCCGGGTCAACGTGGACGCCGGCTAGGCCGAGCCACGGGCGGGCCAGACGCTCGACCGGTGGGTAAGTCCAGCGATCGGCCAGAAGGATGGCTCGGCCCGTCAGGCGAGGGATAGGCGCCGGGCGGCACGGGGGCGTCCAGTACGGTGAGGATGTCCTGGGCGGTCCGCAGGTACTCGGTCACGGACCCATTCTTCGTGGCGTAGTTCTCTTTCGAAGGGCCACCAATGTCTTACGAGCTTTTTGGCCCGACCTGTCTCGGTAGCCGCCGAACGGTGAGCCCGGACGACGTCATCTCCTCGGGGCGCTGCGCCAGTTACTCGGCAAAACGAGGCCCTTCGACCCCTGAGCACCGATGCCCAAACCTGAGATCGTCCGCTCGAACCGATGCCGGCCAGGTCAGAGAAACCAACCAGGGCGCCATGGTCTGCCGTAACCGCCTCGTTGCGGTGGCCGACGGCACGGGAGGCGGCCCGCGTGGCATCAGTGCGTCGTCGCTGGCGGTCGCTATCGTGAAGCCGCCTTCACTGGGCAGTCCCTCGACGAGCTAAGGGCGGCGAACACAACAATCTTCGAGCGGGCCGCTGAGAGCGAAGGCCTCCGAGGGAATGGGTCAACCGTGTGTGCTGCAGGCTTGACGCACGAAGGCCGTCTGGTTATCACGGACGTCGGCGGCAGCCGCGCCTATCTGGTCCGGGGTGGTGAACCTGCAGCAATTGACCGAAGTCCACATTGTCACTACCGCGATGGTTGGCGGTGAAGTAACCGAGGAGGATGCCCTCCCCACCACCCGCACCACAGCGTCTTGACCCGTGCGGTCGGGGTTGGCCCAACGGTTGAGGTTGACACCTTCGTACAGCGTCATGTGCCAAAGCATCGGGCATAATGCCCAAGCTCTCTACCGGTTTTGGAACGCTAGGAGCGTGGCGATCGGGTCGTGTCAGACTTGCTTTCTCAGATTGCACAATAGGATACGCGGCTGTCCGTTGGGATTTCGGGTTCGGGTTTGCCTTTTATGCGGATGAATTGTTCGCTGGGAGCGTTGTGTGACGATCGCTTTTAGCAAGACGCATCGGAGGTCGCACTTCAAGGGTCGACCGGAGGACGAGATCGTGCCGCCCTTGCAAGACTGCCGGAAGGCTATTCAGGCTAGAAGGAGCGAGTTTAGTTGGCGAAATGTTCTCGGTGCAACGAAACTGGAAAGTGCCCTGGACTACAAGGGTTATAGTGAGTCAGGCGCGATTGTCAGCTACCAGTGCAAATCCTGTGGTTCGCCCGGGTCGGGGAATTCGTCGAAGTACCGCGGGAAGGGCCACTGTTTAGTCTGCGTGGCGACGTTAAGTGCCGTCGGGCGGAGGTTGCATGGCGGAGTCGCATAGCTCGCTTGGATGACGTTGTCACCGCGGGCAACGACCTTTGATGGCATGGGCAATTCGGGCAGGTCTGCCAGCTTTATATCGAAGGCATCGAGGCTGGGTAAACAGCACCGCTGTCGCGTTTGTTGGGGTGGTATGAAGCCCGTTCGCTAGCTCTCGTTAAGTGGTTATCTGACCACGGAGAGAGACCTCCGGAGTTTCCGTAGGGCTTTTCCGCGAGGCCCGGATGATGATCAAGGAGCGGGTCGCAAACGCGATGGAACCCGAACCCAAAGGAGAGGAAACTAATGAAACACGCCCAAAAGCCCTGGTCACGGTGGCATCGACCTGGTGTCGCCGCCGCGACGGTGTTCGCCGCCGCCGCGATGGCCGTCACCGGCGCCGTCGGGACTGGCGCGGCCCACGCCGACACACTCCCGAATGGCAACGGCGTCAACCTCGGGACCTACCCGATCCCAACATCGGCACCGGCGTACCAGCCCGGCGGCGACCTGCTGCCGACGGGCCTGGGGACCCTCGGCAACGCCACCGAGATGTTCATCCCCAACGAACCCAACCAGGACCTCAGCGTCCAGGGCGGGTCGACGGCTTGGGGTACGCCCGTGGTGATGGCGACGAGCACCGGCGCGGCCTCCCAGACCTGGTACTTCCAGCTCGTGGGGACGGTGGAGGTGGGCGAGGTCGAGTACGGAACCGTCTCGGACACCTCATATACTTCCGTGCAAAACGTCCCCGTCTACCGGATCATCAACTTCAACGGGTCGGCTCCCACCTGCCTGGATGGCTATGGTGGTGGGGGCGCCGCCTGGACGAACGTCGACTCCTACGGGTGCGACCCCAACCAGGTCAATCAGACCAACCAGCTGTGGATCGCCGAGGCCCCCACCTACCAGGGCCAAAACGATGCTGGCGGGTCGGACTACACCATGCTCACCACGATGCAGACCTCACCAATCTCGTCAGGGACAGTCATTGAGAGCTTGGCCTCCCTCGTAGCCAACGAGTGGCAGACGTCGAACACGCCAGTGTTGTCGGCGGCGGTCGACAACATCGACGGCTACGACTCGACGCTCGCCGAGCTGCCCGTTACGCAGTGGCCGGTTGCGCAGGGCAATTCGACTTTTATCCTTGTCGACCCCAACGCCCAGACCGCCAGCGGCGCGGGCGGGACAGCCGCCTGCGAGGGGATGGCGTGCCTGGTCGAAGAGTGAGCCTCGCCACAGATTGGCGAGCCGGCTCAGGGTGGCCGCCGTGCGACTGCGCGGCGGCCACTGGCGGCGGGCTCCCCATCCTGCCTCCAAGAACGCACTGCGAGACCGCTTTGCAGACCGCCGCGGTCCCCTAGCAATCACTGCCCCGGCCAGGTCAACCGCGAGCGATGCCCTCACGCGACCGAGCTCGAAGCATTGGCGGGCGGGACACGCTCGGGATCAGTGGTGTCGAGGCTGCGTTTGTTGTGGCGGACGCGCGGCGACTGCCTTTTGCGCCACAGTCATTTGACATCGTGATGGCGAACCACATGCTCTACGAGTTCACCGATGTCGCTGTGCCGATCGCCGAGCTAGCCCGCGTCCTTCGCCCTGGGGCCCAACTGCTGGCCACAACGTACTCTGATCTGACCAGAGTGCCCCTGATCGAGTTCCACCGTCTGGCGCTGGCTGCACTTGGCATCGGACGTCCACCAGAACCGAGGTCGAGCTTTTCCCTTGAGAACGGTGAGCCGGCGTTACGGCGCTGGTTCTCATCGGTCGACGTGAACCTGCTCGACGAAAGGTCAGTACTTACAGATGCCAGCGCCATCGTGCCATCTACTTGAAAAGTGGGCGGTATAACGACGTTGTGTCGGACCAATCGATCGACCCGGAGCGCAGATCGCAACTGGCCGAGGCGTTTCAACGGGTTGCCGAGGCGACGATTGAAAACGAGGGCCAAATCGAGTCCCGGACGATCTGGGCGGCATTCATCGCCCACCGCTGAGGAGCGTCTTTACGCCGAAGAGCAATTGTTGCCCAAGAGTTGTATGTGTTCAGCAGAGCTCATTACCCGAGTGACCGAGTAACCTCGCCCGCTCTCCTGGCGCACCTGTCTCGCACGCCGGTACCCGGTACCGGGCATGAGATTGCCAGACGCTGGCCGGGTCAGTTATCGGTGTGCCGCCAGGTGGGGTCGCTGCGTAACCATTGCAGGTCTCTTAGGTACCCGGCCCCGTGCCTCCACGGTTGTGGTTGTCCCCACTGCTGAGCCCAGCCGGGCCGGTCCTCGGCGGCCCAGGTCTTGGCCGTGAGATAGGCGGCCTCGACCCGGTCGGGGATGGCTGCGATCACGTCGGCCCACAGCGGGGCGGAGCAGCCGTAGCTGTCGCGCACGAGCTTCATGCGGGGGCGCACCGGGGGGTCGGCCGGGCGGCCCATGGCGGCCCGGTTTTCGGGGGCGGCCAGAGGGACCCAGCGGTAAGCGAAGTAGGCCAGGTCCCACGCCCGCGTCCCGGGCGCCGCCACATCCCAGTCGACTAGCCCGGTAACCCCGTTGCCGTCGCAGAGGAAGTTCCAAGGGGCCAGGTCGTTGTGGCAGACCAGTTCCCCACCTACCTCGGCCCCCGGCGCCCGCTGCCAGCGGTCAGCGGGGTAGCTCCAGCCGACGACCAGGTCGTGGTAGCGCCGGATGAGGCGGACAGCACTGACCATGAGCGCGTCGCCGTCCAACTCCGGGCCCAGGCAGGGCCGGCCCGGGAGCTCGGAGAGGATCTCTCGTCCATGCCCGTCGGTGCCCAAGAACCGGGGTGAGCGGTCGAACCCCGACGTTTCGAGGTACCCGAGCAGAGCATGGACCGCCTCTGACCACCACCCGGTGGAGCGGCGGATCGTCCCGTCAACCCTCGACACTGCGGTGATACCGCCGCCGCCGACCTGTTCGTTGACCATCGTTGCGACGATATTCGCGGGCGGCAGTGTGCTCGTTGCTGGCGCCACGATGCTTGGCGCCGACCGTAGGTAATCGGAGCGCCCGTGGATGGCTGCCTCGTCGGCAGGTCCCGCAAAGGGCGGGTTCAGCGGCCCGCCCACATAAGGGTCGTCGGGGCCCGAGGAAATAGGTGCACGTGAAGGTGGGGACGGTGTTGCCGTGGATCTCGTAGTTCATCTTGATCGGGCTGACGGCATCGCACGATAAATCCTATGCCGTTGCCCTCGGACCGCGCTCTGTCAGCCCGTCCGTCCGACCACAACCGGATCGGGGACCACAGGGTTCTGGCGAGCACCTCCAAGCGGTTCGCGTGCCGGGCCCGCCCGCGCCCAACGCTTCCATGGCTGCCCACCCGAGGAAACCTCGTGCCTCGTCAATGGCATCGGGATCGTAAAAGTCAAGGGGTCTACGGGGGGATTGTCCCGGTGCGAAGGCAGGTGTTGCTGGCTGATCCTGTCCTTATCCACGACAAAAGGAGAGCGATAAACCTTAGCCAATTTCGAGAGTCGACCCGAAAATCGTTCGTGGTCGTCCGAACCCTGCTCGAAGCAACCGGAGCGCCCACCTTTCCGCAAAGAGTGCCGACGGCCGGCTTGTCGTCGCTTGGCGGTGCCTCGACCCGAGCGCCCAGGCCGCGGTACTTGCTCGTGGGCCCAGCGTACGTCTCTCGGCACTCGCGCGACGCCAAAGCACGCCGTGCCCGTCTATGGCTTACTACGGGTCGCAGATCATTCATATTGTGTTGTGGTTCTTGAAAGTCTCAATGATGCTAAAAGTTCTTCAGACGGGCGAGGGTCGACTCCGCTCGTCCCTGAGCCTCGATGTGGGCCATCCATCGGTCGATCAGCTCGTTGACGGTGTGCCGGCCTTCCTCGCGGTGGCCACCCCCACCGGGACCGCAACACCCTCACGCTCGTCTCCCGGACACCGGGACGAGGCCACACCGTCGGCGTCGAGACGCCCTTCACGTCGTCAACTATGGGCGTCAAGCCTGATCCGCAGGAGAGTGATTTCTAATGTGCACTGACAAGATAGGCCCAGCGCATCTGCACCAGCCCGGTCCGCAGGTGTTGCACGACTTCGAGCCCCGGGTGCTCTTCGACTTGGAGCCGGTCGACTCGGTGACCGTAACCACGCTCATGGACAACGTCACCGACATCTTCATGCCAGATCAGGGCCCGCCCACCGCGCACCTATAGGGGTCGGCGGACGCCAGCCGGCCGCCACCATGGAAGGCGGAGACGCTCCTGTGGCCCTGCTGGCTGAGCACGGCTTCTCGGTCCTGGTCACGTGGACCAAAGACAGCACCCAGCACCAGATCCTCTTCGATGCCGGCACCACCCCCGACGGGATGGTCGAGAACATGCGCCGCCTGGAAGTCGACCCGTCGGGCATCGAGGCCATTATCTGCAGCCACGGCCACTTCGACCACACCACTGGGCTGGACGGCCTGATCCGGCGGCTCGGAAGGGTCAACCTGCCGGTGCTCATCCATCCCCAGTTCTGGCGCCGTCGGCGGGTGAGCCTGCCCGGGCGAGATCCGATGGAGATCCCCACTACCAGCCGCCGGGCCCTCGTCGACGCTGGGTTCGAGGTGATCGAAGAGCAGCAGCCCAGCTTCTTGTTCGACCGCTCCGTACTGGTTACCGGCGAAGTGCCCCGCACCACCGGGTACGAGCCGGGTTTACCCCCACAGCAGGCCTGGGTGGACGGGCGCTGGGAGCCAGACCCCCTGGTCCTCGACGACCAAGGCTTCATTGTGAACATCAAGGAAAAGGGGCTCCTGGTAATTACCGGCTGCGGCCATGCAGGCATCGTCAACATCTGCCACTACGCCCGACGGATAACCAAGGGCCGCCCGCTGTACGCCGTGATGGGCGGCTTCCATCTCAACGGGCCGATCTTCGAGCCGCTCATCCCCCGGGTCCTCGACGACCTGAGCGCCTTGGCTCCCTCTGTCGTCGTCCCCGCCCACTGCACCGGTTGGCGGGCCCAGCACGCCATGGGCGCCCGCTTCGGCGAGGCGTTCATCCCCAACAGCGTCGGGACTCGCTTCGAGTTGTGACGCAGCGCCACATTATGGCCAACTGCCTCTCCTGACGGTTTCGTTCGAGAGGCAAGAAAGTCCCTCTGACCTGCGGAGGGAGTGGGATTTGAACCCACGGGGAGCTTGCACTCCCAAGGCTTTTCAGGTCCCTCGCCGCTTGTGGCTGAAATCGGCTGTACCCAGCCTGAACAGGACTTTTGTGAGGAGCGATTCGCTCCGTGTGGCCCGGATCGGCCTGAGTCGTCTCGAAATTATGGCCAAATTTATGGCCACGGGAGTTCGGTGACCCTGCAGGCGGTCTAACGGCCGAGCGAGAGCCGGAGCACTTTGACGGCCGCCGGGAACGTCGGCCTTCCTTGACCAGGTTGTCATCGGCGGTGAAAAGTATGCCGATAGCTATTCCGCAAGCACCACATACCCGCACCCCCTGGTCGCCTTGGCGCTGGTCGGCGGGGGATCTCCGTGGTCGTCTCTTCCTCGACCGTCAAACGCGGTCGCCAGCTCGGCGACGGGTGGGCGCTGGCCTCCGAAAAGACCTCCCTCGTGGGGGTGACCCTCGTCTTCAAGTTCAGCCATCGTTTTGCCCACGTTGGCCTCGAATCCACTGTGCGAACAGGGGATCAACGATGTGGCGGTCCCCATTTTCCCTTTCCGCTATCACGCCCTTTGCTGTGAGTGCATCGACTGCCCTGACTGTGTTACCGCCGCGGGCTCTTTGACCGGCACGGGAGTACGGTGAACGACTGGCGGCCACGAGCACAAGCACTTCCCTTTCTGCCACATCGGTTCCCGTCCAGAGAACCCGCATCTCGTCCTCGATATCGTCCAAAAGGGCCGCACGTGCTTCCTCCCAGTTACCGAGATCGGCCTCATCGTCGGTCTTTTGCCAGAGAGCGTGAGCAGCGGCCATCGCCCGTTGAGGATGTCCCAGCACAAGCCTCAGGAGCGCGTCAAGCACCTCACCGCGAAGCGTCTTATTAGTGCCCTCGAAGCGGCTCACGATGTACTCGGCCAGGGCTTCGTCGGCGAGAGGCTTGAGTGCGACCTTCTGGGTTTGGCCGTAGAAGGCTCGCTGCGGGTCGGCGAACATCATCTCCATCATGTGGATCTCTGACCCCGCGAAGACGTAGCTGGCCGCGTCACCATGATGCTGGATGACGCTCCGCAGAACCTGGTCGACGTTCTTCTGAGCCAACTGGTCGAGCTCTTGAAACTCGTCGAACACCACGTGAACCCGGTCCCCGGTCTTGGCCCGCACTCTCTTGGGTAGGTCCAAGCGCTCGGCCAATGCCTCCTTCGATTGGCCAGAGAGATCGACAGAGATCGATCCGGGGACCAGCCCACCGCCTGCTGAAGCGGAGGGCTTGAGGCTTCGGCGCACTCCTGCCCACCAACGCGCTACCGGCCCAGTGAGTTGCTGGGTGTAAGCGCGCTCGATCCGAGCAGTGAAATCGTCAGCGGACAGGATCCCTAGCAGGTCCACGTAGACCGGGATCCACCCTTCGTTCTCCAGCTGTGCCTGCACGCGGTTGAGAAGTGAGGTCTTACCGAAGCGGCGCGACAAGGCGCGCGTTGTTTCCTTCGAGTGCCAGGTCGACCAGGCGACTGGTCTCTTGGTCGCGATCAATCACCTCGCTCGGGCCCACGGGCTTGGTTACCTGGAAGGGGTTGATCACGAGAACAAAGTATAGTCGAGTGGTTCCAGATTTGGAACCACTCTGGTTCCGTTGCCAGAACCAAATTGGTTCGTAATCAGGAACCAACTACTTTTCTAGCTCGGACTCCGTGCTGGCGGGGTCGGCGCTAAACGGCGCCGGTCCGAGCAATGTGCCTGTTGGGCAATCTGTGCCACCGATAATCGAGTTCCTGCTCGGGGACGGTGTCATGGCCGACGAATTGATCGAGCCGAAAGACCCGACCGAGGTTCTACTCCGCGAGTACGAGGAGGGCCCGGTCGTGGCTGCGCTTCCTTTACGCGACGGGCAGGACCCCGGTGGCCCTCGCGGAGGTGGTACCGTCGGCGGCAAACTGGTCGTTGAGTGGCCTTCCTCGTTCGATCGGTGGCAAGGAGCTGGCAAGTTTGCTCGGCAGTTGCGACCGACGACGACCAGAGCGCCCACTCAGGCTGAACCCAAGGCGCCGCACCGTCCGCCATGTATGTGGTCCAACTCTCCGTTGGGAGGGTATAGACGTGGGAAAAAAGGTGTTGATGTCCGGTACGAACGACAGTTCCACCCGCGGCGGCAAAGTACCATCACGACCAGGCAAGGCGGCGCCGCGGCCGGCCAACTGGCCTTCTGGGTCAGGAGTACTTGGCCGGCGGGTCGCGGGGCAGGCTGGGCGGGCTTTGCCCCGCCGGGTGGTGCCCCGGCACCGACGGCGCAACATCTACATGGCGAGCGTCGGCGGCATCCTTGTGGTGATCGTCGCCTTTGTCCTGGTGGGTGTCCTGGGTGCCAACGGCAGGGACGCCAACGGTGGAAAGACTGCGCCGGACGCCTATCCGATACCTGCCGACCTCCTCGCCCAAGTCGAAAGAGTACCCGTGCGCGACCTCGTCCGAAATGCTGAGGAAGCGACCGCCGGCGGTGCAAGGCCCCCAGAAAAGCTGCCCTCGAGCGCTCCGCGTTTGAGCTCGGGCGGCCACCCTGAGATCATCTTCGTCTGCGCCGAGTACTGGCGACTGTGCGCCGACGAGCGCTGGGCAATGGTCATGGCGCTGTCCAAGTTCGGGACGTTCAGCAAACTGAGCCGCACGACGTCGTCCAGCGTCGATAAGGACCCCAACACGCCAACGTTTTCCTTCTACGGCGTTAAGTACACGAGCAAGTACTTGACGATCGTCACCGACGAGGAGGAGACGAGCGCCTACAATTCCGCCGCAGGCGAGTACCCTCTTTTGCAAGCGCCTACGCTGCAGGAGCTGAGGTTGATCAACACGTGGGATGTCGCCCCGTATAGTGCCGAGGACGGCCTCTTACCCTTCGCCTATATCGGCGGCAGGTTCCTGCAAGTTGGCGCCCAATATGACGCCAGCGCCATTTCCAACCGGAAGTTCAAAAATGCCGTCGCCATCATGACATCGGGAAAGAGCAGCGTCTCAAAGGACGCCGAAGCGGCCGCGGGTTACCTGATCGGGGACCTCTGCGCCTTGCCCCAGCGCCAGTCCGCTCCGGTCTGCTCGCATGTGCCGTCCAAACTCGTAGGTACAGGCACTTCCCGGGCGCCGCAAGCCCAGGTCCGCGGCCACGGGAGCCGGCTCCCACCGCTGCGCACAGCCGAGGTCGGCGCCAACTTCGGGCAATGATCGAGCGCTCAACTCGCGATCGGGTCCCCGGCTTTACCCGAGCCCATGCAGAGCTGTGCAATGCGCCAGCTATTGCGAACCTCGCAAAGCTGCCACACTCGAGGCTCCCTGGGCCTCCGCGCACCAAGGTGGTCTGCGGTGCTCCTGGGTTGGGAAAGCTCAGGCCTGGCGGCGGCCCCAGCCATCCACGGTAATTGACGCCACCTCCCCCATGTGCTGGGATGAAACCGAGAGGGCGGTTGCACCACATGAACACACCAATTACTTCGCCGTGGCGGCGTTATGCGCATGTTGTAGAAATTATCTCTACCAATGGGGCTGGGAGGATTCGCTTGGACAGGCACGTTGCATGCGAGTAATACGCCCACAATGACTGGGCACCATTTCAGAAGAGCCCGGCCCTCCGACCCCGTAGGTGTGCGATGTGACCACGAAGATGGTGGCCCTGTTTTTCCGTTGTCCACGGCCTTAAGGCCGCAGCGCCCGGGTAAAGACCCTTCGACAGAAGAGCCATAGTTACACAAATGGAGGTTGCGAGGATGAGGAAGCTCAAAACGGCCGGCACGGCATTGGCAGTGACGGCAGCGGTGCTCGGAGCACCCGAGACAGCAGGCACCGCATTCGCCAACAGCTACACCTTTAGTGCCATAGAACGATGCATAAATCACTTAAATTATTGTGTGTATATGTCCGCTCACTCTACGTATAGCAATAGCCAGGTATGGATAAACGGTAAAGTTAACTGCCACGGAACCCATACCACAGGTATTACCTGGTGCGGGGTGGGCGGAGGCAATGGCACGGTTGACCTTTACATCGGAGTGGACTGGTATTGGACAAACCTGGTAGGAACAACGTTGCTTTGGGAGCGAATGGACCTCATTCCAAACCACGTTTGCACCTCAAATGGCTACAATTCTGATATATATGTCGGAATCGGTCATCTGTGGGCCTCTTGGTACAATGCGGTCTATACATGCGAGCATTTCCTACACCACGACTGAGCATTAGCCTCGCTCGAGATGCGGTCACGTCACAACTGCTTTGCGAGCTTGAGAGCAACTGTGGATGTGCGTTCGTTTGCCCCATGTCCCCCTACTTGACTGCTCGTCCAAGAACCAGAAAGTGCCTCTGACCTGCGGAGGGAGTGGGATTTGAACACGCGGGGAGCTTGCACTCCCAAGGCTTTTCAAGGGCTTCGGACACTTGTGGCTGGAATTGGCTGCACTCAGTCTGAGCAGGACTTTTGTGGCGGGTGTCGCTCCGGATGGCCTGGACCGGCCTGAGTCGGCTCGAAATTATGGCCAAGTTTATGGCCACCCGACTTCTGTGACTCTGCAGCGGTCTAACGGCCGAGTTCGAGCCGGAGCACTTTGACGGCCCTCGGGCACGTCGGCCGCTCGACCAGGTTGTCGTCGTCGGTGAGAAGTGTGCCGATAGCTGTCCGGCAAGCACCACATACCCGCACCCCCCTGGCCGCCTTGGCGCTGGTTGGCGAGGGATGTCCGTGGTCTTCTCGTCCTCGACCGTCGAACTCGGACGCCAGCTCGGCGACGGGTGGGTGTCTGGCCTCCGCGACCGCTAATTTCTGTATTTTTCATCGGCCGAGGCCGTACTTGGCCGAGCGGCTCGTGGTCGCCGACGGATCTTTGGTGCGGCGCGGACGGAGTGGCGGGCGAGAAAGCTCGCGTCCGTCAACGCTCGAGCGGCGGCCTGGCTCCGGCTCGTAACACCGAGCTTACGGAACACCGCTTTGAGGTGGGTGCGGACCGTGTTCTCGCTCACGAATAGTGCCTCGGCGATGGCGCGGTTCGAGAGCCCCGACGCCACGAGCGCCAATACCTCGCTCTCACGGGCACTTAGGCCCCAGCTTGACCCGGGCCATTGCGCCTTGACCGGGCCTCGAAAACCTCCAGTCTCAACGACCTGGCCCTGGGCGACAGCCTCGAGGGAGCCGACCAGCTCCTCGGCAGACAGGGCCTTGGCAATTAGGCCTCGGGCGCCCGCGTTGTAGGCCGCCGCCCGACTGGTCTCGGTGAGGCTCCAAGTGTAGACAGCAACCGCTCCCACTCGCTCGTCCGCCGCCAAAGAGCGGACGCGATGGAGGCCTAGGCCTGGCTGCCCGTACGTGTCGAACAAGGCCACGTCCACCGCGTGCTCAGGGTCCTGGTCCACGTCCAGCTCGATGACGTCAACCCGGTTGCGGTGGGGAGCCAGCATTGCTCTAACACCCGCCACGATCAACTCGTAGTCGTTGACTATCGCCACCTGGAGGGTTGAGGCGCTGGGTTTTCCTCGAACCTCATTTCCCTTGCCCCTGCCTTGGCGCACCTCTTGATCGGTACCCACATCATCGGGTTTAGTATCGAGCTGTCGAGCTCCGGAAATCACTCAAATGGGTGAGGCCTCACCCGGAACGGGTGGCTTAACCTGTGTTGACATGAGCGGTAGCACCGCTTTGCACAACAGCAGCGACCTTCCCGGGGCGCCAGCCGGGCGGTCTCTCCCGGAAGGGACCGCGTCAGGCCCGGTGGCCCCGGCCGGTCCCGGGAGACTGGGCCCAAATCGACGACGCCATAACCGATCTGGGCTCGGGCCGGCTCGATCTGTCCCCCTTGAGCTCAGCTTGCAGGAGCTCGGGCCTCCAAGCCCGTGTGTACCAAGAAAGAAGAACGTTTGAGAGCCTCTAACCGGCTGGGGGCGGTGCGCGGAGAGTGAACCATACGGTCTTCCCGAGAGCGAGAGGCGTGACGCCCCAGGAGACGGATAGGGCGTCGACAAGGGGCAGGCCCCGGCCGCCTTCACCAAGCTGGCGGTCCCGGTCCATCACCAGCGCGCTGCCACCCATGTCGGTCACAGCCACGCGGAACGTGCCCTCGGACACGCTCAGGGCCACGACGGCCGGAGAGTGGGCGTGGACCACAGCGTTTGCCACTAGCTCGCTGGTAAGCAGCGCGGCTACTTCGACCACCGCGCCGTCGGCCCAAGCCGGGCAGGACCGTCGCACAAACTGTCGCGCTCTCCCCGCGCTGGACAGCTCGGGAAGAAAAAACGCCGCCGGTTCGAAATCGCCCGCCGTTGCCAAAGTCTGTGTCCCAACACTTGTTGTCATAAGTACTGTTCCCCCTATCGCCGCCTTCGTACCGGGCCGCTCTCAGGCCACGCGCTGGGCCGGGCACGGGCGCAACAAGCGAGCCCCCTCGGGCCGGTGTCAGAGGGGAGCGCCCTACCCTCGAGAAGCTTTGGCTCGGGCTGTATTACGCACACCGCTCGTTGCCCAGGCCGTTGGCGGTGGTAATTGAGGGGGGGTGGGCACATATCGCCGAGGTAGCCAGGCGACCACGAGGGCTCTCGATCACGGCTCGCCTCTCCATTATCGAAGAAGTGGCCACGCGCCTGGCCGACAGCCATGGGCTGGCCGAGGTGGCGGACACCATCGGTTCGTCGCTCGACGTCGGGCTGGGCGCCAGCGCGGTGGTCCTCAACGTCCTAAGTGCTGACGGTAATGGTCTGGTGACGCTGTACGAGTCCGGGACGTCGCAACGTACCCACGACCTCCTCCAGGGCTGCGTACCGTTCGAGGACGGGCCGGCCAAAGCGGTACTGGCGAGCGGGGAACCGGTTTATTGGTCGACGCTGGACCAGCGCAATCGCGACTACCCCGACTATGCCGGATTCCCGAGCTCGTGCCCGTCCTGGGCCATCTTGCCGCTTACTGCCCATGGGATGACCTTCGGAGTGCTGTCGGTGGGATGGGCCGATCGGCGACGGTTTGGCCGGGAGGACTCGGCCCTCCTCCGCGTCATCGCCCACCAGTACGCCATCGCGGTGGACCGGGCGCGCCTGGAAGAGGTCGAACGCAGCGAGCGAGAGACCCTCGAGCTCATGAGCGAAGGAACTCGGGTCATGGTGAGCGAGCTCGACCCTGCCAGCGTCGTACGCAAGCTAGTGCTCCTTGCCGTCCCGCGCCTGGCGCCGTGGTGTGCCGTCTACGTCGCCGAGCGGACGATGTTGCGAAGAGTGGCGATCGAGATCGGCGACAACACCGACCTGGCCGAAGAGCTGCGGGGCCTCGAGGCTGTCGACATCGGTGCTGACAACCCGCTGAGCCTGTGCTATCGCACGGGCAAAGCCCAAGTTGTCCCGAGGGTAACCGAAAAAGAGGTCCGCGGCTACAGCCGCGCGCAGAGGGAGCGTTTCCTGTCGGCCCGGGCCAGCTGGACCGCTCTCATCGTGCCCATCAAGGCGGGCGGCAAAGTGATCGGGGTCATGAGCCTCGTGTCCGACAACTGGGGTGGCTCACCACCGTCTGGAGCCTGGCATTCGGCGGAGGGCCTCGCCGGCCGCGCCGGCGTGGCACTGAGCAACGCCCACCGTTATGACCTCGAGCGTTCCACCGCCAGCCTCCTCAGCGAAGCGGTGCTACCTCGTGAACTCCCGGACATCTCAGGCTATGAGGTCGCAAGCCGGTACATCCCCGCTGAGGGGCGGGTCGCGGGCGACTGGTTTGACGTCACCCGGTTACCTTCGGGTCGCGTCCTCGTGGGCATCGGCGATGTAGGTGGTCATGGGATCAGCGCCGCGTCGTTGATGGCCCAGCTCCGCAACGCGGCCCGCGGACTGGCGATCGCCGGTAGCGGGCCGGCGGACATCATCCGGGGCCTGGATGAGCTGACACTGATGGACGACGCGCATGGCTTTGCGACTGCCCTTTACGGGTCGCTCGACCCCAAGGAGGGAAGTTTGCTGTGGTCTTCGGCTGGCCACATCCCGCCGCTCGCTTTCGGCGCGGGAGCGGCGTCCTGGCTCAGCTTCGCCGAGCACCCTCCGCTTGGGGCCCAGATGCTCAGCCAGCCTCCAATAAGCCGACACCGAATTATGCCGGCCGAGGGGCTCGTCCTCATAACTGACGGAGTAGTCGAACGGCGCGGAGCCGATATCGGCGATGGGCTCGAACAGTTCAGCAACTTGGTCGCGGGGCACGCCGATGCCAGCGCTGAATTTCTAGCTACTGCGATCGTGGGCGAGTTCTGTCTTGCACCGTACGACGACTGCTGTATTGTCGTGCTTCGCCGTGTGTGACGTACTCAGGGCCTTCGGTTCGAACGACACTGACTCGTCTTGTAGTCTGGCTTCAGCCCACGCCGACGATCCGGTACGGCGTCACGACGTACCAGTCCACTCTTGCGCACCGTTCGCAGTAGGCGAGGGACCGTCTGTCAGGTACGGGGCGTTGGTGAGGCTGCTTGCCTGCGGGTAGCCCTGGACCTCAGAGTTTGGTCTCGTCGACCTGGACGGAAATGCGGCGCCTATCAGCGCAAAATGGCGTCCGTCGGTTCGGCCAATTCGACGAGCGCAGAGCTCCCAGCCCAGTTTGAACGCTTAGCGACTAGGTAAAAGAACAGAGGTGCCGGTAGCAACTCGCGCCAACTGATGGCCCACCAAAAGGCCGAGCCTGGACGTCCCGCTGGCAGGCGCAGGCCAGCCACGCGGGCAGCACGAGGAAGTGCCCGTCCTGCGCCGCGTGGGGTCCTGGCTCATTTGGTGGACGCTGCTCATGGCCCTCTAGGTGTGGGTCGACGATTCGATCGCGCTGTCGGAGCTCCTGGCCGGGGCGGCGGTGGCGGCCATGGGCGCCCTGTTCGCCGAACTGGTCTCGCACCAAGCGGCAACTCGGTTCCGGGCCCTTGTCGAGTGGTTGGCGCCGCTTGCCTCTGTGCCTGCCAGCCTGGTGAAGGACACCGCGCTCGCGTTGCAGGTGTTGTGGAGGCGACTTGCCCACGGGGAACAGCCCAGGAGCGGTTTCCGGCTTCGGGAGCGGTCGGCTAATCGATAGGGCCTTGGCCCAGGCGCACCTTCACCGTCTGGGTGCCGGCCTGCGTGGCGAGCTTGAGGCTCAGGACTTGTCCAGGTTTTTTGGCCTCGATGGCCTTGGACAAGGCCGAAGTGGTGGCTGTCGCCTGCCCGTCGACGGCGGTGATGACGTCTCCGCTTACCAGGCCGGCAGTGGCGGCAGCGGTCCCCGGGTCCACGGCGGCAATAACGACCCCGGGGGTCCCGTTGGGCGTGGAAGCTATGGGGTTCAGGCCGGGCCAAAGCCAAAGTTCACCCCGCCGGCCTCGGAGCTGTCCACTACCTCGACCCCGAGGAACGCTTGGCGGCCGTAGACCAGGCCCGGTAGGTCCTTGTGGGCCTCGATCTCGCCCGCGATGGCCAGCACCGTGTTGGCCGGTATGGCAAAGCCGAGGCTGGCCCCCGCCGTGCCGGCCGAGGCGGCCGCCGTGTCCATGCCGATGACTTTGGTGGCGGCGTCGACCAGTGGCCCGCCCGAGTTCCCCGGCGCAATCGGGGCGTCGGTCTGGAGCAGGCCGTGGAGGGTCTCGGAGTTGGAACCCGTCTCGTCCGATGCGGTGATGGTCCGGCCCGTGGCGGAGATGATGCCCTGGGTCACCGTCGGGCTGCCGCCCAGGCCGAGCGCGTTGCCAATAGCTACGACCGGGAGCCCCACTGTCACAGCCGACGAGTCGCCGAACTTCACCGTCGGCAGGGCACTGAGCCCGGAGACCTTCAACACGGCGATGTCAGCCGAGGGGTCTGCGCCTATGACACTGGCCGGGTGGCTCCCGTGGCCCGAGACCACGACGGTTACCGTGTCGGCCCCCTGTACCACGTGGTTATTGGTCACGACCAGGCCACCGGGGCTGACGACCATACCCGTCCCAGCCCCGCTCCCGCCTCCTTCGAGGGCATCTACTACCGTGTTTACGTCTACTACGGCCGGGTCGGCGGCCGCCGCCACCGCCGCCACGTTGATCGCATCGCTGGTTGTGGCTCCGGCCGTGGCCGGGGTGGCCGCCTGGGCCAGCCCCGGCCCCGCCAGCGCTGCGGTCCCGGCCACGAGCGTACTGCTGAGCAACCCCGCCAGCGCCACCGTTGCCTTTTGGTACCACTTTGAGCTGTCGTGACCGAGGCCCACCGTGAGCCTTCCCGGAAAAGGTACGCCTAAGCCGTCAGTGAGCATCATCGTGCCCTCCTTATGTCCTAGCGACCTCGGCCGCACGCCAACGCCGAGCCGAGGTCCCGTCGCCTCCTATCCTGTGGCCGCCGCATTGCTGCGTCGTTATAGGAAATATTGGGACGCTAACCTTAGAAAATCTTAAATGAATTTGAGAGATTTATGAAAGAGCACCCGACCAGCCGAGGGGCGTGGTCCCGGCGCCTGCCGGCTCGGGCGCCTCCGTGGCAGGTCAGGCGGTAGGGGCCACCAGGGTGCAACCGCGAACTCAGGGTGACCGCCGGCTCAACACGTCCCCCCGTGGCAATTTTGTGGGTTTCGAAATTACGCAATGCCACTAGCGGCCCCCCGGGCCATGGCCAGCCTGCCTAGGAAGTCCCAGGTCGTTTTTCTTCGTGGGCAGACCGGTCATTACCGCCACCTTCGGCCGCCAGGTCGGCTCGGAAAGCCTCGAAGTACGCTTCGTAAATGAGGTCCGACTCACGGGCCCGTTGGTGGCGCAGGCTGGCCAGCAACCAGCCCAGACGCTGGCGGACATCGGAGAAGTCGGAGGCTGCTCCTGAGTGCTCGCCCAGTTCTTGGCGCAGGCCCTGCAACGCGTCTTGTAAGTGGCGGTACTGCAGGCGCACGCCTCGCGCCCGGTTGCGTAACCGGGGCTGGGTATGGGCGATGTCTGAAAGCAAGCTGTCGGGACGCTCCGCGTTGGCTGCCTCCTCGGTGGTGGCCTCGTCCAGCACGGCGAGAGCGAAGGCGACTGACTCCTGCCAGTCCTGCTCACGGCCAGGCGCCGCTGCGCCCAGTGCCGCTTCCAGGGCGTGCATGGCGGCCAGGGTGCGGTCTTGGTCGGCCTGACGGGCGTCGAGCCCGGCCCGCTGTGCACCGCTGAACGTCCCGCGCCCCTGTCCCGGTCGCCGAGCCTCTGACCGTCGCGTCTTTCTTTGCGGGCTCACTGCAAATACCCCTCTGCCCTACACCCAACTATCCCACGTCCTCTTGCTACCAGCCGCTTCGGCTCGGGGCCGCGCGCCTTATCGTGGGGCGCCGGCGGGGCATTGCTCACTAGAGCGTGCCCAGGCGCCGTCTCTTACCAGCCAATCGGCCGACACCCGCCCGGGGCGGCCGGACTCGCTAGTCGAGGCCCGGCCGCCCCACCTCCGGCAGGTTGCAACGCCTAGGCTCGGGTCAAGTGACCGCGCTGGCGCTGAGCTGCTTGCCGTCTTCGTGGGTGGTGATGGCCAGCTTGCGGGGCTTAGCGGCTTCGATGATCGGGATGGTGAGGGTGAGCACGCCGGCGTTGTAGTCGGCCTGGATATGGTCGGCGTCGAGGGTCTCGCCGAGGAACAGTTGGCGGGTAAAGGTGCCCGCCGGGCGCTCGCTCACGATCATCTCCGCCCCGTCGGGGGCGATAGGGGGCCTCTCGGCTTTCACGGCCAGCACGTTCTGCTCCACCGTGAGGTCGATCGAGGCAGGGTCGACACCCGGGAGGTCGAAGTGCACATAGAAGGCGTTGCCTTTGCGGTAGGCGTCGATCGGCATGGCGCTCGGCCGGACAGCCGTACCGAAGACTTGCTGGGTCAGGCGGTCGAGGTCCCGGAACGGGTCGGTCCGCATCAACATCTTTATGGTCCTCCTTCCTCGGTCCATTAGAAAGAACTGCTGGCCCCAGGGCGGTTCCCATTGTGCACTGGGCAGCAACTGTTATGATAACCACATACAGCATAGATCTGCAAGGTTCAACTCAGATAATGATTTCAAAACACGACGGTGACGGTGACGGGCTTTACCTCCGGCTGGCGGTGCTGCCGGGCGCCAGCCCGGATGAGGTCGCCCGTGCTTACCGGCGCTTGGCCCACGACGCCCACCCCGATGCCCACCCGGGTGACCCCGACGCCCCGCGCCGTTTCCGGGAGATCACCGAGGCTTACGAGGTGCTCGGCGACCCCGCCCGGCGTGCGCGCTACGACCGCGGCCACGATCAGGCCCGGGTGACCGAGACCTCTCGGGCACCTGCCGGGAGCCCGTCGGGGGCGCCTGGACAGGTCTTTGCCCCGCCGCCGGCGGCCGGCGGCCCGCCCGTTTTCCTCGGCCTTGGGCCAGTTAGTACGCCAGGGTCAACGCTCGCTGTTGGCCCGGTCCACGTCCGTTCGAGCCGGCCTGAGGCGCCTACGCCGGTTACACCAGAAGAGGTGAGGACAGCCTTAAGGGCGCAGTTGCTGTCCGACCTGTTCGAGCCGAGGCGAAGGGCCTGATGGAGTGGCCACAGCTGGACCACGGTGTGTTTGCCATCTCGGTGGCCGCTGAGCTTTCCGGCCTGCACCCCCAGACATTGCGCATTTACGAGCGGGAGGGGCTAGTCGAACCGGGGCGCAGCGCCGGCGGCACACGCCTTTACAGCGGCGACGACGTGACCCGCCTGCGTGAGATCGCCGTCCTCATCGACGGCGGGCTCAACATCGCCGGTATCAAACGGGTACTGCAGCTCCAAGCCGAAGTCCGGCGCCTGCAGGCCGAGGTGGAACGCCTCAGTGCTCAGGCTGAAGAGCCAACTCCCAGCACGCTAAACGGCCGACTAAAGCGAGGTCAGTGAGAACGACGTTCTCGGCCTCATACACGCTCCTGTTCGCCTCAGGTCACCTCCTGGGGACACTTTTCTCCGGCCCCGGCGCAAACAAGGATGCCGTTACAAGCGCGAAGACGTCGCGACGTACCACCGAAACGGACGTGTCGGGTACGTGCACTCGCGAATGGGGTCCCGCCACTATTGCTGACGGCGGCCGCCACTAAGAAAGGTCTGTTGCCGGTACTGAATAAATCCCGATAAAGGCATAAATCCCGATTAAGGCCCACACGCTTGTTAGCGTTCCACTTTCCGCACCAGGTTGGCAGCGGCAAGGCACGTCGTCTGCTGAAGAGCCGGGGACAGGACGGAAGGCCCCTAGTAGTCCGAGGCCGGGAGACCGGCCACATGGCGAAGGGGCCCAGCGAGTTCGGCAAGAAGTACTGGCATATCAGGAAGACGCTGGTGAACACCTATGCACCGTGGCCCGACCTTTATGAGGCCGAGGCACGGGTACTGAACATCCAGGACTTGTCGATGCCAGGTGCCATCTTCGCTCCAGCGTCGACAAGGGCGGTAAGCCCGCTGCACCTGCCTGGGAGGCGCAACCTCATACGGGAACGCGACAGCACGGGAGAGGTGTCCCCGACACGCGTCGGGCAAGGGAAGGCCCGCGTCTCACGGGGCATCTGCTGACTAAATTTTCCATAGCCGCCTTGAGATCGCTTTCGGGCCTGGGCCGCATTGGTCGATTGGCCAGGGGTGCCGGTGTGGGCCTCCGCCACATGGAGGGGTCGGGCCAGGACATGGTCGAGCCGTGACTCGGTGGCAAGCACGGAGCGCACTGCGGTCGCTGTGTGGGCGGCGTCTGGACCAAGCTCGCCATCGTCGATCAAGGACGACCGGCTGGCAAGCATGCCGACCGCCGGGAGGATACCGGCGCTCATGCGGTCGAGGCCAAGCGTGATACTCGCGTACGTCGGCCATAGCCGGGCCGGTTCGGCATCGCGGGCATGCCACGCGACTCCGGCGACCGAGCCGTTGCCAGCAAGCCCGGCCAGGTTGCCCTGTGTTCGAGATAGACACGGGTCAATTGAAGCCGCCCGAGTAAACACACCGAGGAGTGGCGACTTTACCTGGCCAAAAGTGCGGACCTTACTTGGCCATTGTCAACATTGTGACCCCTCGGCATCACTTTGGGTTGAGGCCTGGTGGGAACGGCTACCGGAGACCGAGACCATTGTTCGTTCGGTCCAAGTCCACCCGGGCAGCAGCGTTACCCTAAGCCTAAGCCGTCGCCCAAACCCGATAAGCGGTTAGAAGTCGTCCAGGGACGCTCGAGGGAAACGTCCTGTAGGCCCATGAACCAACTCGCTCTCGATAGCGCTAATTGCGCCCGGCCTCAGAACTCGGCGGCATTGACTTCTGGTTGCCGCCGCCTCGATCGAGCAAGTTGAGACAACCGTACCTGGGCCACGACGGCAGACTCCGGCCGCTGCAGTGGAAAGAGGCAAGCGGGGCGCTGGTGAGGGCGGGGCAATCGGGGAGTAAGCTCGGCTACGCGAACACCTCGTCCTTGAGGTTGTTCTTAAGCCAAGAGCGGAGCTCCTCGTTGTCTTCGTGACCGTGTACGGCCACCGCGTGCTGAGCGGCGGCCGCGATGACCTCGTCCTCTTCGCCGACGATGGTCAGGGTGCAGCCGCTCTCGCTCGGGAAATCCCGACAGTCGGCGATCTTTCTGCTCACGGCATGTCTCCTTTAGCTAATCGAGCGTTGGTCCGGGGAATCGACGCTCAAGTTATCGATGGACATCTTCGGCTTACTTGTGCTTCAAACAAGCTTGCTTCTCGGTGGTAAAACGGCCTTCAACCAAAGATCTCGACAGGCGTTAGAGTCGGCCAACCCGTTACCGGGCGTAGTTGCTCGCCCCGAACCAATCGACGGTGACCACAGGCTCGTCGCCGACCACCCAGGCGTCGTGACCACTCGGCAGTGAGGTCACGTCGCCTGGTTCGGCCACGAGCTCGGTCCCGTCGTCCATGCGGATGGCGAGCCGACCCGAGACGTGGTACTGGAAGTGCGGAGCGGTGCAGCTGTCGGTGCCGGCGATCGCCTTGACGTCGTCGGACCACCGCCAACCGGGCTGGAAGACCAGACGTCCAACCTCGGCACCGCCCACCTTAGGGATCTCGGCCCGGCCGTGGGGGAACTGGCGAACCTCGTCGGGTCGTTCGAAGCTGCGATGCTCGGTGCCTTGAGCCATATTGCTCCTCCTTTGGCCTACGAGCGGGACCTCCTCACTATCCTTACCTACTAGTAGGTAGGGTGTCAAGGGATTATCTACTAGTAGGTAGAGTGAAAGAGACGACGGAAGGGCAGAGCAGATGGCTCAGGTCGAACAATCCAGCTCGGTTGGCACCGCTACCGCCATCCTCGACATCGCCGAGCGGTTGGTACAGCGTCGCGGGTTCAACGGGTTTTCGTACGCCGACATCGCGACCGACCTCGGGATCACCAAGGCGTCGCTGCATTACCACTTCGCCGGAAAGGCGAAATTGGGTGAGGCCCTCATCGCCCGCTACGCGGCCCGCTTCGCTGCAGCCTTGGCCGAGATCGATAGCCGCACGACGCCTCCCATAGAGCAGCTCCGGTCCTACTGCGAGATTTATGGGACTGTCTTGTCAGCACACAGGATGTGCTTGTGCGGAATGCTGGCCGCGGAGTACGACACCCTGCCGGATACCATGCGCGAGGCCGTCATCGCGTTCTTCGACCAGAACCAAGCCTGGCTGTCGGCCCTTCTCGAACATGGTAGGGACAGTGGTGGCCTACGCGTCATCGGTTCCGCTGACCACGCTGCTCGCGCCGTGATCGCCGCCCTGGAAGGAGCGATGCTGGTCTCACGCCCCTACGCCGACATCGGTGTACTGGACTCGGTTGCTGGTCGGATCATCGAGGAGTTCTCCCCTTGAAGCCAAGCTCGTTTTCTCGATGAGCAGTACAACGCTGAATGCACAAGGCCCGTTATGCCGGTGATCAAAGATCACTTCGCCCTGCGGGCCGCCTAATGCCAGATCATCTCGGTAATCGAGTCCTGGCCGCCGTGATTAGGAACCATGACGATTACCGGCATATCTGAGTTACCTTTATCAACTGGCCCGAAAATCAGAACCCCTTCGTACACATCTCGAGCCGCGAGACCGGGATCCGGTTGCACTCGTTCGTTGAAAGACTTCTGAACCGCTACAGAACCTAGCCCGTCGACGTGCTCCAGGACGCGATCGAGCGAGGCTGGCGGCAGGTCCTCAGCGGAGGCGAAGCTGCTTGGACGACGGCAGTTCGCAGGCGTGCTCAGCCAGGTAGCCAGCCAAGTACATGAAGCGAAGCTCGAGGCATGACCCAAGCACGCATCCAGCCGTGAGGTCTTCGCCGGCGTAGTAGCCGGCGTAACCGCCCTCTCATCACGTACAGCCCTCTTTTTCTGCCGAGCGGTGCCCCTCTCGGGTGTCAGGTAGAAACGTCGGCCACTGGTGTGGGTTCCCTAGTGGGCAGGAGGACGGCTGCGCCCAGACCGATGAGCCCGATGAACGCCAAGACGACCATGGCGACACCGTAGGACCGCTTCGGGTCGGCGCGGCCGGACAGCAGGATGGTGCCACCGATCGCCACCCCGAGGGTCGACCCCAGGTTGGACACGCTGCGCGACAGGCCGGAAATCTCCCCTTGAAGTTTTCTGGAAAGGCGGATTGCACCACGTTGGCCGACGGCGTGAGCATGACGCCCAGTCCCACACCGATGAGGAACAGCCCCGGGGCGAACTACCAGGCGCCCCGGTGGCCCTTCACCATCGCCACCAGGACAATGATTCCCGGTATGGTGATCACAAGCCGGTCAGGATCAGGCTCCGCTGCTGGAACCTCTTGGCCAGGCGCCCGGCGGCCAGCGATGACAACAAGATGCCGATTCTCCTCGGTTAACCTCCGTTGAATGTTTGGGATGAGAGCCCCAGTCGAGCCAACCCCAGCGCAGAGCTTGGTTGATGGCGGCGGAGAGGATGGCGTGGCTCTTGCGGACGCTGTGCGGCGTAAGACCGGTTCGGCCCAGCTGGGCGTAGTACCAACTGCCTCTCCTGACAGCTTCGTTCGAGAGCCAAAAGAAAGTGCCTCTGACCAGCAGAGGGAGTGGGATTTGAACCCCCGGGGAGCTTGCACTCCCAAGGCTTTCAAGCCCCTCGCCCCTTGTAGCTGGAATCGGCTGCACCGCGCCTGAACAGGACTTTTGTGGCACGCGTCTCGCTCCAGGAGGCCTGGATCGGCCTGAGTCGGCTCGAAATTATGGCCAAGTTTGCGGCCACCCGAGTTCGGTGACTCTGCAAGCGGTCTAACGGCCGAGTGCGAGGCGGAGCACTTTGACGGCCCCCGGATGGGCCCGCCGTGCTCGGCCAAGATCAGGCCCCCTGGTCGGGCCGGTGTGGACGGCCGCCACCCGGCCACCTGCAGCCTATGCACCATTTTGTGCTTGGCCTTGAGTCACGGACGGGAGCGCCCCGGCCGGTAAGCCGAGCTCGTGCGCTGGGAGACGGTCTGGCTGCGGGCGGCTGGGCTACGACTCGCAACCCTGGCCGAGCGCTACGGCGTCCCGACGAAACGGTCAGCGACGACAATTGGCTCAGGGATGCCGGAGATCGACGTGAAGCGGTCTTCGTGAAAGACCGCCGGGCCCGCTACAACCCGGCTGAGAGAAGTATGCGGGTCCAGACGTTCCAGGTCTGGGCGTTCTACCTGGCGCGCAAGACCTGACCGCGACCTCATCACCGGCACTCTTCGTCCGTCAATATCCAGGATGATCGTGTTGGCCCAAGTTTGCACGCAGGGGGTCGTGGGTCCGAGCCCTCTCGTCTCCACTCGTCTGACCGGGACTATTGACCTCGTGATACGAGACTCTTGGTGTCTGAACAACGGAAGCCGCCGGGACCAGGTGGCCCCGGCGGCTGCCGATCGGCATGCTTGTGACTAGAAATGCCCCACGCAGCTCCCACCCTCGTTGTTGCTGTTCGTACCATCCGGACAGGTGGTATCGCTCCAGACGACGTTCTTGAGCGTCGCCGTCTTCAGCCCGGTCGCTCCCGTGAGCGTGGCGCCGCTCAGGTTGGCACCGGCGAGGTTGACCAGCGCGAGAGTGGCGTCGGTCAGATTGGCGTTGCTGAGGTTGGCGCCGCTCAGGTTCACCGCGGTGAGGTTGGCGCCCGTGAGGGTGGCGCCGGTCAGGTTGGCACCGCTGAGGGTGGCGCCGCTCAGATTGGCGTCGCTGAGGGTGGCACCGGTCAGGTTCGCATCGGCCAGGTTGTCCAGCGTGAGGTTGGCGCCCGTCAGGTTGGCGTTCGCCAAGTTCGCATCATTGAGGTTGCTGTTGGCCAGGGTGGCGCCCGTCAGGTTTGCCCCGATGAGGACCGCGCCCGCCAGGTTGGCGTTATTTAGCTGGGCCCCTGCCAGCGACACATCCACGAAGTAGGCGCCCTTGAGGTTGGCGTTGCTCAGGTTGTAGGCGCCGTTCGACAGCTTGGGGTAGCCGCTCAGGTTGGTGTTGACGTACTCGGTGACCGCCGCGGTGCTGTTGGCCGTGAAGTTACCATCGCCCCCGTAGCTGGCCGTGATCGTATGGGCACCGACGCCGAGACTGCTGGTGCTGAAGGTGGCCCGGTCCGTGCCGTTGGAGCCGCTCAGCTGGCTGGTGCCAAGCCTCGTGGTGCCGTTGTAGAAGGTGACGGTGCCTGTTGGCGTCCCCGCCCCGGGTGCCGCCGCTGTCACTCCGGCGGTAAACGTCGCCGCCTGGCCCAGGGTGATGGGCGCGGGGGCTCCCAGGGTGATGGCGGAGCCGGCCTTGGTTACGGGCTGAGACAACGGTGCGGTGGCACTGCTCCCGTTGAAATCGCTGTCGCCGCTGTAGGTGGCGGTGATGGTGTGCGTTGCCACGCTCAGAGACGAAGTGGTGCAGGAGGCTGTCTCGGTGGTCGTGCTGACCGGCTGGGCGGAGCAGCCGCTGATGTCGGTCCCGCCGTCCTGGAACGCCACGGTGCCGCTGGGGTTCCCCGCACCCGGGCTCTGCACCGCGATATAGGCGGCGATAGTCACGGGCTGGCCGAAGACCGAAGAAGCCGGGACGGAGGCCAGGTTGATGGCAGTGTTGGCCTTCGAGATGGTCAGAGTGCCGGGCTGGTAGCTGATGCTGTAGTTCGCCGTAGTGCCCCCGGAGCAGGTGATGGTGTAGGTGCCGGCCGGCGTGCTGCCGCTCACGGGGTCGTTGCTGCCATCAACCGCGCCGCAGGTCAGCCCGCTGATCGTGCTGCTGGTGTCCCCGTTGACCAGGCCACTGAAGCTGGCGGCGAAGGTTGGTACCGGGCCGCCATAGACCACGCTCTCGTTGTTAGCGGTGATGGTCAACGGCGCCTGCGCGATCGTCAGCGTGCCCGGCACATAGCTCAAGCTGTAGTTGGGATCAACCGCTCCGGTGCAGGTGGTCTGGTAGCTCGCGGCGGCCCCGCTGTTCGGCGCCACAGTGCAGGTGGGCTGCGTGGTCAGGGAGGACGCCGAGTCGCCATTGACGAAGCCGGTGTAGCTGGGCGTGATGGCCGGCACGCTGGCCCCGTACGTGATGGAGGGGCTGGAGGCGGTGACCGCCAGCGGCGCCGGCTCCACGGTGAAGCTCTGCGTGACGCTCGGGGCTGCCAGTAAGGCGCCCGCGCCGGCCTGCCTGGCGGTGATGGCGCACGTGCCGGCGGCGAGCACCGTCACGTTCGCCGTGCCCGTACCGTTGCCGCTGGCGTCGGTCCCGCTGGTGGCTCCAGAAAGGCTGCAAACCGAGGAACCGCTGGTGACGGCGAAGGTCACCGCCTGGCCCGAGCCGCCGCCGGTCGCCGAGATGGTGAACGGGGCACCGCCATAAGTCTGCGGGGGGACGCTCGGGAACTCGATGGACTGCGGGCCCTGGATTGTGTCAGTGAACGTCTGGCTGGCCCCGTTGCCGGCCCCGTCGGACACCGTGACCGTGACTATGTAGGTCCCGGGCTCCGCATAGCTATGCGTATCGGAGAAGGTGAAAGACATATCACTCTGCGGAGTCACCACGATGTTGTTAGCGTCGATGAGCAAACCACCGGTTTCTGCGTAGTCCGTGCTGGTCCCGTCACCCCAGTTCACCGTCACGTCCTCAGCATCCTGGTTACCGGTGTGGGTTACCGTACCGGTGACGCCCATGGGTGTCCCGACGACCCCCGTTTGTGGGGTACACGAGATCGTAATGGCCCCGCACGTAGGAAGGACCACGAGGGTGGGCGGCACGTCGGCGACCGTGATAGTGAAGGTGTCGTTTACCTGTGTCCCGGTGGCATCGGTTGCCGTCAGGCTGACATCGAACACCCCCGGTTTTTGCCAGGTGTAGCCGACCGTGGCGCCTGAGACGGGCGAACTATAGGGCTCCTGGCCGTTTACTGGCAGAACGGTGCAGTTGCCGGGGCATGTAAGTTCGAACTCCCACGCGTAGGTGACAGGGCCGGTAGCGTTCGCCGGCGCGAAGCCGTTCGCATTGAAGGTGATGGGGCTCCCTTCGACGGCAGTGGAGTAAGTCGGTGCGCCGACAGATGGCACATAGCCTTGCACCGAGGCAGAGTAGTCCTGCCCATTGTCCACGTAGTCGATGGAGGTGGAGTAGGAGCACGTACCATCGGCCACGCAGGTGGAGGGGTCTACCGAGGTGCTCGCACCCGTCGGGGCCGAGAAGTTCAGGAACTCATAGCCGTCGGTGGGGTTGCCCAGCAGCCAGGCGTTCTGCTCGTTGCCGTTCCAGTCGGTGTAGGTGATGTGCAGCGTCTGCACCGACTCGTTCTCGATGAACCACGTCTCATGCAGCCGGGCCGTGGATGTAGTCCCGGAGGCGGCGTCCGTCCAGGTGATCGTGGGCGAGGTGTGGGGTGTCGACGAACCCGGCGCCTGTACCAGGAAGAGGGGGTCGGAGGGGCTGGCCGGCGGGATCGGCGTGGGATTGAGGCAGTTGCCGGCGGTCCCGTAAACGGGACCGAGGTTGGACGACCCAATCACCTGGGGAGTGTTGTCGCACGTCTCGTTAAGAGGTGTGGGCAGCGTGGCTCCGACGAACAGGCTGTAGAGGGTGGTCCCGCCGCCCGTAGTGGCTAGGACATTGGCCGGGTCGAAGGTCCCGGCAGGTGGCGTTTCGGTCGAGGCGATCAGCGAGGCAAGCTCGCCCGGCAAGTTGGCGGCGTTGACCACGTTGATGCCTTCGATGACCGCGCTGACAACCGCAAGGAGCACCACGCTGACGGCGGCGGCGCCCAGGCCGGCGGCACCCGAAATGGCGGCGTCCACTCCGGCCGCAGCTGCCTCCGCAGCTGCCGTCCCACCTGTCGTTGCGGAAGCCGCTCCTGCAGCTACGAGCGCGTCGGCGGCGGTGCTGAAGGCGGCCTCGGAGGCATTCAGGGCGGCTATGACGCTCCCCGGGGCGGCGGCGGTCACAGCAGCGGCCAGCGGCAGGGCGACACCCAGGCCAATAGCGATGCTCGTGGCAGCACTCTGGTACTCCTCGCCGTCCAGCAAGGAGTAGCTCGCGTCCGCCTCGCCCCAGTCGATGAACTGGTTGTAGCTGGGCGTCGGCGGGTTGCAGGTTACCGCCTCGGGGCACGAAACGCCGGTGCACGTAGGGTCGGTACTGCCTGTGTACTCGCCGGCATCGGGCGCAGGTGCCTGGAACACGCACCAGCCGCCGGCGCTCTGTGCGTACTGGGACGGGGCGAGCGGTGCCCCGTTGCTGCCGATCAAGTTGTAGTCCTCGGGCGTACCGGACAGGAAGGCGGTCAGAGCGTTCTCGCTGGCATTGCTGTTGAGCAGCGACTGGTACTGGCTCGTGTCGAGGCCGGCCCACTCGACATACTCGAGCCCAGCATCCTCGGCTGCCGCCACGGCCTGGCGTTGCACGACGGTGCCCAGCCAGTCGACCGCGTTCTGCTGGTCGGTCGTGCGGCACCCCGTTCCTGGCGTCTGGCCAGTTGTGCAAGCGGAGGTCGTGATGGCCTGCAGCAACAACGCGTACAGTTCGGCGTCGGCGTCGGCGCGCCCCCAGCTCAGTATCGCGTTGGTGTCGCTCGCGCTAAGGCCGTAGGCCCCGATGATGTTGTCGACGGCCTGGTTCTCAAGGTCTTCCAATGAGCTCATCTGTACGGCGGTCGGGGCGTAGAGGGGCTGGTTCAAATTGAGTAGGTCGGGGGGCGGACAGCTCGTGACGTCACAGTCAGAACTTTGCGCGCTGGCCGTCTGCGCCTGGGGGATGACCCCGATGGGCGTGAGCAGGACAACGACCAGGAGGGGCACCAAGGCCCGGCGCCACGCCTTTAGAGCGGGACGTAGGCGGTGTAGCGCGCTCCAATTCATCACTGATTTCTCCTTTTCTCGTTACGCTTGCGGTGATCGATTGGCCGGTGAACATTGACGAGGGCCCGGTTGGAGAACCCGCCCGACACCCGTGAGTTCGACCAGCGGCAAGAAGAGGCGGGCCCGCGTCTCACCCGCACGACGCACCTGGTGCGTTTTGGGCCAGTTCGTCATTGGTTCCTGCTTCTCCTCTGTGGCGCGGGCGAAGAAAACGCGTCTTTCGAATGACCGTTTCTCACTCGCTTCCCGTATTGGTGGGTAGGGTGGCTAGGATCGCCCCGCTCCGTGCTGGAGGCCTCTCTCGCACCTAGTGTCAGCCGAGGCCCTCGTCGTGACCAGGAAAGAAGGACATATTTACGGTAAATGTCCGGTCAATGCCCGGTGCGTTGCCCATGCTTTTCAGTTCGACCGCCGTCGCGCCCGTCGCTGACCCCGCACGGTCGTTCGGCTAGCCGATCTTCTCGGCGCCGTCCCAAGGTGGCGGATATCTTGGAGTGCTTCCAGGCCGATGGTGACCCTGGCACGTTCATCGAGGAGTTAGGGTGCCCCGGGCCGAACTCGAACACGTAGTGCGTGTCGCATCCCGCCGGGCTGGCTGACCTCTTATCGACCGCACCTTGGGCCGCGTCCAAGTCCCAAAGCTTGTTGCGGGCGTAGGCACACGCCGGCAGTCAGATGGTCCCGACTAGGGCGTCTTTCATTTGCTTGCCAGACGAGAGGGTTCCTCTCGATGTGGAGGCTTACGTAGCGAGGGCCCAAACTGGGCCATGCTTCATCTGTGAGCTCGTCGCCGGCGCTCGTCCCCATCCCATCGTGTACAGGGACGACTTTGCCATCGCCTTCCTGAACCGCTACCCGACCCTGCCTGGCTACGTCTTAGTGGCGCCCCTCGAACACAAAGAAGACGTCGTCGCCGACTTCGACGAGGCGGCATACCTCCGGCTGCAGTCCCTCGTCTACCGGGTGGGCCGTGCGGTCAGCTCGGTTCTGCCCACCGAACGCCTCTACTTGCTGAGCCTCGGGAGCAAACAGGGCAACTCCCACGTCCACTGGCATGTAGCGGCCCTGCCGCCGGGTGTCCCTTACGAGAAGCAACAGTTCCGGGCGCTCATGCATGAAGAGGACGGCTATTTGGTGGCGCCGCCGGAAGACACCCAGCTTCTCGCTACACGAATTGCCAGCGCCCTAGACGCAGGCCCCGGGGCCCGGAAGATGGCTGAGGCAACCCATACCCCCGGCCCTGCCCTTCACCCAGGAGGAGCTCTACCCGCCTGGCGCGTCCCTTTTCGATTTTATGAACGCCTACGCGGTGCGCGAACACGGGCAGATTGAAGGTGGATGGTTGCCGGAAACGGACAATGCGCGTTTTGTGGCTGTTCGGCCCACCGGGTGTCGGCAAGAGCACGGTTGGGTGGGACATCTACCGGCGGCTAAACGTGGGCGGCCGGAAGTGCGCGTACGTGGACATCGACCAACTCGGCATCTGCTACCCCGAGCCGAGGTCCGACCCGGGCCGGTATCGCTTGAAAGACCAGAACCTGGCCGCCATGGTGGCCCACTTCGCTGATGCCGGTACCGCAGGCGTGGTGGTGTCAGGCGTAATGGACCCCGTTGGCGGCACCGAAATCGCCGAGCTGGCGGGTGTCGAGGTTGTCCTCTGTCGCTTGCGTGCCCATCCCGACCAGCTGCGCCAACGGCTCCAGTCTCGGCGTGGCTCGTTCGCTGTGGTTGAAGACGCCATCGCCGAAGCCGTGAGGCTGGACGGCTCGCGGCTTGCCGAGACCCTAGTGGACAACACTGATCTGACGGTCGAACAAACCGTGCAGGCTGTATTGGAGACCTCCGCGTGGGCCCCGGATGGCGGGCAGCCTGAACCAGTGGTCGAACTATCTGACCAGCCACCGAGCTCGGCCGGCGGCCAGGTAACTTGGTTGTGTGGACCGAGCGGGGTCGGCAAGTCAACGATCGGCTTCGCCTTGTACCTCAAACTCCTGCGAGCTGGGCTCACGGCCGGCTACATCGACGCCGACCAGGTCGGCTTCTGTGCCGTCGCGCCAGATAATCACTGGCTGAAAGCCCGCAACCTTGCGGCTGTTTGGGAGAACTATCGCACAGCTGGCGCCGAGACGTTGGTGACTGTCGGGCCCGTCCGTGATGGTGAGGATGCCGGCGTGTACGAATCGGTGCTGCCCCAGGCGTCGTTCAAGTGGTTCAGGCTGCACTCCGGCCCGGGCGAACTGGCAAGACGGGTACAGGCACGCCAGCAAGGTGGGAGCTGGCCCCAACCCGGCGATCCTTTGCGGGGAGCCGCGCCAGACAAGATCGAACGCGCTGCAGCAGACGCTGCCGCTCAGGCAGCCGCGCTCGACACCGTTGGGTTCGGTATCCGCGTGGATACCGAGAGAATGACCGTCGAGGAATCTTCCAAAGCCATACAGCGACTGATGTGATCTTCACAACGATGTGGCAATGCCGCGGCGCGGAATCGGCAACCGTTCCGGGAAGCGAACGTGTTCGGTCTCTCCCTTTAATTCGAGGCGCAGAACGGCGTCGTCTCGCGTAATGATATGGCGGCGGATCTGTACGTGCTGACAGGAAAACCGGCCTCCCCCATGCTGCGAGAACCGTCCGTGTACAATTATCCCTGGCGAGATCGTATGGCATTGGTGGATAGCCGCGTTGGCTAGGGCGCAGGCGAGCAAGCTCTTGCCGCACCCGGTGGGCCCGGCGACGAGCACGTTGTGGTGCTGGCGCACCCATGCCCCTGGGCCAACGCCAACATCACCGAGCGGTCCAGGCCCCGGGGCGAACGGAAGTCGATGTCCTCGACCGCCGCCGGATAACGCAGTTTGGCTGCTTTCAGCCAGGCCGCCAAGCGCCGGCTGTCGCGGGCGTCGGCTTCTTTGTCGACCAGCAGGCCCAACCGGTCCGCGAAGGGCACTTCGTCGTAGGTGCCCGCTGCAGACAATTGCTCGGACAGGCCGGCGGCCATGGCATGCAGCCCGAGGGCCTCTGGTTTCTCGATGGTCTGGTTGGAGAACATGAGCTTTACGCCTCCTTTTCGCTGCCGGTGTCGGCGTAATAGCCCGCCCGCCGCAGGTTCTCGCGCTCGACCAGCGGCGGCGCCACCGACATCGCCGGCAGCGGGGCCCGGTCCAGGTTCTGGGCCAGGATCGACTTCACCGAGGCGTAGGAGATGGCCCCCGAGGCCTGGAATGTGTGGTCCACGCGTGTGCCGCCCGCGAATATCGTCGCAACGATGGTCAACGAACAGGTCGGCGGCGGCGGTATCACCGCAGTGTCGAGGGTTGACGGGACGATCCGCCGCTCCACCGGGTGGTGGTCAGAGGCGGTCCATGCTCTGCTCGGGTACCTCGAAACGTCGGGGTTCGACCGCTCACCCCGGTTCTTGGGCACCGACGGGCATGGGCGAGAGATCCTCTCCGAGCTCCCGGGCCGGCCCTGCCTGGGCCCGGAGTTGGACGGCGACGCGCTCATGGTCAGTGCTGTCCGCCTCATCCGGCGCTACCACGACCTGGTCGTCGGCTGGAGCTACCCCGCTGACCGCTGGCAGCGGGCGCCGGGGGCCGAGGTAGGTGGGGAACTGGTCTGCCACAACGACCTGGCCCCTTGGAACTTCCTCTGCGACGGCAACGGGGTTACCGGGCTAGTCGACTGGGATGTGGCGGCGCCCGGGACGCGGGCGTGGGACCTGGCCTACTTCGCTTACCGCTGGGTCCCTCTGGCCGCCCCCGAAAACCGGGCCGCCATGGGCCGTCCGGCCGACCCCGCGGTGCGCCCCCGCATGAAGCTCGTGCGCGACAGCTACGGCTGCTCCGCCCCGCTGTGGGCCGACGTGATCGCAGCCATCCCCGACCGGGTCGAGGCCGCCTATCTCACGGCCAAGACCTGGGCCGCCGAGGACCGGCCCGGCTGGGCTCAGCAGTGGGGACAACCACAACCGTGGAGGCACGGGGCCGGGTACCTAAGAGACCTGCAATGGTTACGCCGCGACCCCACCTGGCGGCGGACCGATAACTGACCTAGCCAGGCACGCGACTCATCCATCAGTTCCCGGAAAACTGAAGCGGTCGGCAGCAAGAGCGGAGCGATTGTTGTGGCCCAGCCGCGGCCTTGCTGGCAACCGGGCCAAGCCCGAGCCGAACTAACGGTGCTATCGCTTGGGCCAACTTCGGGTGATCCACAACGCAGATCCGGCGCGCATATTGCCCGAGCGCGCTTGGCGTTCTGTGCCCGCGTCGAGCGATAGCGCCATTGTGGCCGTGATTTCCGAGGTCGCCGAACCGCGCGCGTGCCGACGGACGGTCCAATAACCCTCCGGATGTTGCAGGTTCCCTGCGGTCGACCAGGGCAGTTCCTTGGCCGATGACGACTAGGCGCGGTACGGCGGAATGGAGGTAACCGCGCCAGTCCTCTCGTGCAACAATTAGCGAACCGGTGCCGAAGAGCATAGGGGAATCTATTACCACCGGGAGGATCAGCAATCCACCGACTCGCCGCTGCCTGCCAGGCCAGCACGGAACTCCTCTGCGAGCGAGCAGACTGCATCCCGAAGAGCTTCGGGGTCCGGGCCGTGGGCGAGCAGTGATCGAGATGCCGAGGGCATCACCCGATCGGCGCAAGCGGCGAAAACCTGAGCGACGTCGTCCAACGTCGCTCCCTGTGCGCCGACGCCAGGCACAAGATAAACGGCGTTGGGGGAGACCAGGTCGAGAGGCGCTCCCCACTCCCGCGGTCCGATGACGGCCCCGACCGGTCCAATCCGACCGGGTGCAAGCTCAAGGTTGAGTTGGCCAATCTGGTGGAGCAGGTCCACCTCGACGGGCACCCCAGATTTCGTTTGGGCCGCCTGAATGTCACGGCCTTCGTCGTTCGACGAGCGAGTCACCACAAACACGCAACTACCGGCCTCGTGCGCACGGTGTACGAAGGCGCCCATGGCCGCCAGCCCGAGATAGGGATGTACGGTCAACGCGTCAGCCTCGATAGGGGCGTCCTTGCCGAGGTAGGCCTCCGCGTAGGCGTCGTTGGTTGACCCCACGTCACCTCTTTTGGCATCCAAGATCACTAGCAGGCCCGCCGCACGCGCCTCAGCGCACAGTCGGGTCAAAGAGCGGATGCCTCGCCAACCGTGCCGCTCGTAGAAGGCGGACTGCGGCTTCACCAGACCGACCGCCTCGCCGGCCACACCAATAACGATGTCCACAAAGCGGTCCAGCCCATCGGGATCATCGAGAAGGCCCCAATCAGCCAGAACCTTGGAAGAGGGATCGAGCCCCCAGACCAAAGGCCCGAACCGAGCCCGCACCGCCCGGAACCGGTCTGCGAACGACTGGGTCACCACTCCAATCATCGCACACCGCCCACTGCGGTCGACGCATGGTTCCTTCAAACCACTCCGTGGACGTCCTCCTGAACAACTGATCTGGGACAAGTGCCCAGGACTGAGCCGAACCCCTTCGTGAGCGCCGACCGACGGCTACGCGTGCCATGACTTGGGCCAACTTCGTTTCATCTACAATGCAGATCCCGCCTGCATAATGTCCGATCGCGCCCGGCGTTCTGTGCCCCCGTCAAGCGATAGCGGTCATGCGGCCTTGATTTCCGATATCGCCCAATATCTGCTATGCGGCCGGCAGCGAAAGGCCGACGCATTGGCGAGCGATATTCCCAATTATGGGCGGCTCAGGATGCAACTCGGGCTACGACGAGGCAGGGGTGGAGTCGTCATGGCCTCCATTTAGGGCGACGCGGCCAAGGACATTTACCTGACCAGGCGGACCAGCCGGTGCTTGCCTCGAACGTTTGAGCCCAAACGGCGTTCAGCGTAGTCGTGCTCCACCCGGCCGCACCGACCTGGCCGCGGCCCGGACCTTTCTACGGGGGCGCCAGCTCGAAGCTGTGGGGGCTGCCCTAGCCGGTTGGCCCCGGGCCGCGCTCTGGCAGCGGCATCCCGAAATTGCACGCGGCCTCCGCCTGCGCGAACGCCGCTGACCACAGGTCGAGCGAGAACGGGAACGCCAGGATCACTCCGCCCATGTCGGTGACCACGCGGATGCCGGCCATGTTGGACGGGACCGAGGAGCTCGGCTCCGGGAACTCGGAGATGCCGTGCCGACGCATGCACTGCGAAACCTTCAGCATCTGCGCTAGCGCCTGTGCGGAAGGGTGCAGCGCCGCGCCGGGGCCGGGTGGGCCACCGCCGGGCAGGAGCTTCTCGCACTTCGCCTGTGCCGCCTCGAACGCGGGCGAAGATGGGTCCATGGGAAACCTGATAGGCCCAGAGGCGGGCGGGTCCGGGAAGTTGGGCACGCCGCTCTTCCTCATGCAGGCCGCGTACGCGAGCAGTTGGCCCTGGAAGTTCGGGGACCCTGGGCCAGTCGGGCCCGTCGTGGTGGTCTGAGCACCCTTGCTCTTGAGAGCGGCCACACCTGGGGTCGTCCCGCCGCCCCCGCAGGCAGCCGCAACCAAGGCGACGACGCCAACGGCCAAGGTCACCTGGACGGCTCTTGGTAGGCGCACTGCCGCGTGCGTATGGAGCCGCGGGTAGACATGCACTTTCTCCATACGACATTGTAAGGAGGGAGCGGTTACAGCGCCGTTACAGGCCCAGTTTACCGTCCTGTCACCTCATCCTCCGTGGCATGAGGGTGCTGCTCGTCGACGAGCGCGTGCACCGCCGAGTGCAGCGCGTACTTGTGAGGGGCACATAGAAGACGGACGACGACGATGCGGCCTGAGAGTCCCGAACGCCCTCTTATGTGTGGTTGAGAAACGCCCGATTCTCAACGGGAAGTCGCACAGTACGACGGCTATTCGTGCGCGCGGAGTGGGCGAATTCCAAACTCAGTCCGAACAGAACGCGCAACCAGGTTCTCGTTGAAGCTCGGGAACATTATGTACAGATGGGCCGCAATCTCGTGTGCATCGGCGAGGAACCCGTGATCACCGAATCGGTGGCGCCGCCCGGAGCGATACCGGACGGTGCGACTGCTGGCACGGGAGCGATGTAGCCGGCATTAACGACTAGCTAGTGCCCAGTGGCTCGACCGACCAGCTACTCGTCTCCACCGTAGTGATCAGGCGAGCTGAAAGGGCTGGCGGGCCGTCATAACGTCGCGGCAAGATTGCGCCATGCTCGCCGGCGGGCTCTTCCTCGGGCGCGCTGGTGGGCTATTGCCATGACCGGGACCGAAGCTTCGACCTCTCCCCCTCCCTTGCCGCGCTGGTTCGGACCTAGAGCCAACCCAGATGACCCGGCCGTCTCGGCCTTGATCGCCCGCGTCGCGCGAGGGGCCGGATGGGCAGACATTGGCGGTGGGTTCAACCTCAACGTGCGGATAGACGTTGAGCCGCCGGTTGTCCTCCGGGTTCATAGGCCCTGGGCCCGCCGCGGCCGGGTAGCGGGACTGCGGCGCCTGCGGGAGCGGCTCCAGCGGACGCAAGTCCGCGTCGCTCGGCCGGTTCGGATTTCCGGCTGCGACCTGCTGAGGGTCGCTGATCGTTGGGCTGAGATTGAGGAGTTCATCGATCACGTCCAGCCACGGGCGGACGAGGGCTCCTACGTCCGCCTGTTCGAAGAGCTCGGACGCCTTCACACTGCGCTCAAAGCAGTCTGGGAGCCCAGCCCGCCCGAACCCCTCGACGACCACAGGACCCTCGGCCAACTGCGTTACTCGGTCGGCTTCACCCGCCGCAGGCTCGGGCCCCGCAGCGAGCCGGTCGTGCATCGGATGCGCCAACTGACTGGCGAGCTCTCCAAGCTCCGGAAGGAGGTCGAACTGCCATGCACCCCGATTCATGGGGACTACAAATTGGGCAACGCGGGAGAACTGTCAGACGGCTCATGGGCCACCTTCGACCTGGATTTTGCGAGGGTCAGGGAGCGGCTGTACGACATCGCGGGCAGCCTGAACCACATCGCACAGGGCGGCGCATTGCTCGAGCCGCGACGACTGCTCGACGCCTACGAAGGCACGGCTCCGGAACCGCTGACTCGCGACGAGCACCGTTGGCTCCCCGGGGCTCTCGCCCTTGTACCCTTGCACTGGGCTGCCACCGCAGGGCTCGTGGGCGACGGCATCGACGAGGCCGAGAGCGCAATGACCGCCGCCGAGGCCTGGTGGTCACGCCGGGCTGAACTCTCGTCGTAGTCCAGCGGCCGCGCTCGGGGACTGGAGTTCTCGGCCGAGCTCGGTGCCAACGGCTACGGAGGCGCTCACGATCCCCGGCTCATCACCACCATCGCCGGGCCGGCGGCGCACATCGGCTCCCTCGATCTTCTGTTCGTGGCTCGTGGCCGGGGAAACGCCCGCGGCGGGACGCTCGTCCCAGCGACCCGACCTCCTCAACCATCCACCCGATTTCTGATCTATTCCACTCAATACTGCTCCTTTTTACGGCAAGGGCGCCAGGGCGCTCGGTCGTCTTGTAAGTCGTCTACGGCCATCCCTCGTCCGCCCGTTTCTTCACCAAGTCCACGAGCTTCGAAGCCGCCCCCCTCCGTTCAGCCCGCCCGCTTTAGGGTGGGTAATCCGCGAAAGAAGGTTTTACCGGAGCGACAACGTGTCTCGGCCAGCGAGCATTACGCCCCGGCCTTATCGCTCGCGAGGAAAACGATCACTGAGGCGATCTCCTCCGCGCTGGCTGGTCGCCCGGCCGGCGCGAGCGAAGCCAGTTGGTCGAGGGCGTCACCCATGGCCGCCGTCCAGTCGGTCCGGGTGGCCCCAGGGCTGACGGCGTTCACCCGCACCCCGCCAGGCCCGAACTCGGCCAACCATGCCTTCGTGAGCAACTCCAGCGCGGCTTTGCTCGACCCGTAAAGGGCCATGTCGTCCGCTCCGAACCCGGCCACCATAGTCGAGACATTGACGATGGCGCCGTTGCCGCGCTCGGCCATGGACGGGGCAGGGGCGGCCACCAGGGACCAGGGGCCTTTCGCATTTAGGGCGTACACGGCGTCGAAAGTGGCCTCGTCGTGGGGCTCAGTAGGCCCGAAGGGGGAACATCCCGGCGTTATTGACCAAGATGCCGACTCGCCCATCGAGCGCCTGGGTAGGACGGGCGGCGAGGTCGAGGGTGGCATCGGCGTGGACGAGGTCGGCGGCCACGAAGACAACCGAGCCCTCACCGGCGGGAACAGCGTCAACGATGGCCCTGCCTTTCGCCTTGTCGCGACCGCTCACCGCGACTCTGGCGCCTGCCGCGGCGAGTGCCAGCGCGAGCACATTTTCGGCGTCCGCGGATTGGGACGTGCCGCCTGAATAGGACGCAAGCGGCCCGGCTTACGGTCGGGCCTCCGCGAGACGGGACCGACTAAAAGAACGGTCCCGCTTCGCGGGGCACCGACCGCCCGGCAGGAACTCACGGTATTTTCTACCAATGCACGCGCCAAACAGCGGGCACGCGATAAGAGTACTGACAGTGCGCGTAAATCTGACTGACGGAACTTTGCGCGCCAAGGTCGGGCGATAAGAGCACCTGCCACGCACAGATAACGAATTTCATCCAAAATAGAGCCGGCACACGAGGACCGCATGCGCAGACCCCAGCCGGGGTGGGCTCAGAGAACGTCGACGCCAGCGGCGATCGCAGTGCCTATCATGCCGGGCATAAATAAACAATTCGGCACCATTCCTCACGGTGCCGGGGTGGGACCTGGTCGGCACGCACGCCTCGAATAGTGGGTACGCGATAAAAGGCGCGGCCACTTTGGACAACGGGGTCGCCACCGGCGAGCTCCGGCCCGACCTCGACATCGACGATGCTCTCGATATCCTCAATGGCCCGCTGTGGCTGCGCCTGCTCGTTGGGCACCGGTCCAACGGCCCGACCGCGGCAGACCGACTGCTGGACTTGGCCTGGCCAGGGCTCCAGGCCGAGCCCAAAAGGCGCCCCAGCTAAGAAGGACCCGCGCCCGCGAAGCAAGCCACCCATGGCCGACGTCCGTCAGCACAATGAGCCAGCCGCCCGGCGCCTCGACCATCGACGGGTCGGGACCTGCGGCCCGGCGGGGGGCTGGTCAAGGCGTCGGCGCAGTCCATAAGCTGTGGGACCGCAACGCACGGACGATCCGAAGGGGAGGCTACGAAATGTGCTCGAAGCAGCCTGGCGCGAACACTACCGCAGCTGCTGGCAAGGGCGCCGATAACGCCGCGCGGGCCGGCAGGGGCCGCGGGAGCGCGTCCAGCCCGGCGGAGAGCCGGCGTGCAGCTCGGACGTCCGGAGGCGGCTCCGGTCGGTGGGCGGGACAGCTCAAGTCGGCGCGGCTCCTCGCCGCCGTGGGCCTCTTTGCTGGCGGCCTGGTCGGGGCTAACGCCGTGCTGCTGGCCGGGGCGCCGGTCGCTGGGGCGACCACCCCGGCGCCCACCTGCGCCTCCGGCACCTGCACGGTGACCTTCCCAGAGACGGGCTCCGCCGAGCCCTGGACGGTGCCCGACGGGGTCAGTTCGTTGAGCGTCACCCTCTACGGCGCCAACGGCGGGGGCGCGAGCGGCGCTACCGGCGGCTCCGGCGCCTGGGTCGAGGCCACCGTTTCGTCCAGCCCTGCCAGCGCCCTCACTGTCAACGTTGGAGGCAGCGGCGTAGCTGGCCCGGACGGCTTTGCCGGCTATGGCGGCGGTGGCTATGGGGGCGAAGTAGACAGCGGCGGGGGTGGGGGGGCCACGACCATCTCTGAAGGGGCCACCCCGGTCCTGGTCGCCGGGGGCGGCGGGGGCGGCGGCAATTTTGGTAACAACCTAAGCGGAGGACCCCCGATACTGGGTGGTGGGAACGGCGGCAACGCTGATACGGCCGGCCAGGCGGGCAGCTCGACGACCGCCGACGGGGCCACCCTAGGGGGCGGCGGCGGGGGTGGTGCCGGGGGCCAGTCGGCGGGTGGGACCGCCGGGGCCGGTGGCACGGCCACGGGGACTTCAACGTGCCTTGGCACCGCTACAGGCAGCCCTGGTAACCCGGGGTCCCTCGCAGCCGGCGGCGGCGGGGCGCCCGATGCTGGCGGTGGCGGTGGTGGTGGTCACTACGGCGGCGGCCAAGGGGCCGAGGGGGCATTTGACTTCTGCGGCGACTCGGCCGCCTTTGGCGGGGGCGGTGGTGGTTCCTCCTATACGGCTGGCCCCGGGGTCTCGGGGCCGAGCGTCGATGACACCCCGACGCTCCAGGCTTCGTCGTTATCGGGCAATGGCGAGGCGGTCATCTCCTACGCCGACCCGGTGACTACCGGGACGCCCTCTTTTGAGGCCGTCTCGGGCCAGGCCCTGGTCATTGGGGCCGCCGCCGGTCTGAGCAGCGCGAGCGCCGGCACCTCGGGGCCGACGGGTGACACCCTGGCCGTCACAGTGCCCTCTACTACGACGGCCCAGGGAGGCACAGTGACCCCCGACGCCAACGGGGACGGCGGGTTCACCTACACCCCACCGGCCAGCTTCACCGGCACCGACACCTTCGCCTACACCGTTACCGACGCCACCGACGGCTCGGGCGACTACGCCAGCGGTACGGCCAGCGTCGACGTCCTGGCGCCGCTCCAGGTCTCCACCACCACCTTGCCCGGGGGCGAGTACGGCACGGCCTACGACCAGTCTCTCGGTGCCATCGGCGGCACCTCGCCGTATAGCTGGTCCGTTTCCCAGGGGTCGCTCCCGCCCGGTCTCAGCCTGAGCTCCTCGGGGGTGCTCTCCGGCACGCCCACGGCGGCGGGGGCATACAGCTTCACTGCCAAGGTGACGGACTCGAGCACCCCGACAGCGCTCACCGCCAGCCAGGACCTCTCGATAACCGTGGCCCCGGCCCCGCTCACCATCACCGCCTCCAGCCCGCCCATGACCTACGGCGGGGCCGTGCCGGCCATAACGCCCAATTACAGTGGCTTTGTCAACAACGACACGCCTGCGTCGCTCACTGCGCTACCCACGTGTTCGACCACCGCTACCAGCACTTCTCCTGTAGGCAGCTACCCCTCCAGCTGCTCAGGGGCGGTCGACCCAAACTACGACATCAGCTACAACGCGGGCTCGGTGACCGTCGGCCCGGCCCCGCTCAGCATCACCGCCTCCAGCCCGGCCATGGTCCACGGCGGGGCGGTGCCTCCTATCACCCCCATCTACAGTGGCTTGGTGGCGGGCGACACGCCTGCGTCGCTCACGACGCCGCCCACGTGCTCGACCACGGCCACCAGCTCCGCGCCTCCGGGCACCTACCCCTCCAGTTGCTCGGGGGCGGTCGACCCCAACTACGCCATCAGCTACGCTGCCGGTTCGGTGAGCGTAGGCACGACCGTGCTCATCATCACCGCGACCAGCGCCACCATGGCCTACGGGGGGCCGGCACCGGTCATATCGCCTAGCTACGGCGGGTTCGTGAACGGCGACACGGCCGCGTCACTGACTACGCCGCCGACGTGCTCGACCGCCGCCACCAGCTCCTCGCCCCCGGGCACCTATTCAGCCACCTGCAGCGGGGCCGCCGACCCCAACTACGCCATCGGCTACGTGGCGGGTTCGGTCACGGTGGCCCCCGCCCCCCTCACCGTCACCGCCTCCAGCGCCGCCTTCACCTACGGCGGCACCGTCCCGGTCATAGCCCCAAGCTACAGCGGGTTCGTGAACGGCGACACGGCCGCGTCGCTGACCACCGCTCCGACGTGCTCGACCGCCGCCACTAGCTCTTCGCCCCCGGGTACGTACGCTTCCACCTGCAGCGGGGCTGTGGACGCCAACTACAGCATCAGTTATGTGGCTGGGACGGTCACCGTAAACGCCGCCTCTACCCCCAGCCCGCCACCAGCGCCGGCCACCACCACGACGACTACGACCACCACGACAACGCCGCCGGCTTTCCCCGACGCCGACATCGCCCACCCCAACGGGGCCATAGTGAGCTTCGGGGGCAGCGACTACGTCTTTGCCGGTGGGCGGGCCTTCGCCGCCGGGGGGAGCGCGCTAGTGGCATTGCTAAGGGTCGACCACGCCAAAGTGGTCTCGGCCCCGGGCGCCAGCTCCGCCCCCACTGATGCCGCTCCACGGCCCGGCACCCTGGTGACCACCCGGGCCGTCAACGGTAATGCCACCATCTACGTGGCCGGCACCGACGGGCAGCTGCACGGCTTTTCCGCCCCGGGCCAGTTCTTCCGGGACGGCTACGACGCCGCCCTGGTCGTGACCGTCCCCAGCCTCGGCCGGGCCAGCGTCGGGGCGACGGCAGGCAGCGAAGGCGCCACCGCCACGGCTTTGGCCACCCGGGCGGACGGGGCCATCGCCGACTCTGGCGGCACCTTCTATGTCTTTGCCGGCGGGAGGGCCTTTGGCATCTCGTCGCCGGCGGCACTGGTCGCCCTGAGGGCCACCGACCGGGCTACGCCCCTTGCGGGCACCGTCGAGGGCCCGAGACCAGCGCCGCCGTTGCCAGCGGGGCGCTGTTGAGCGCCCCGGGGAAGGTGTTCGTGAGCTACCAGAGCGAACTGTACGTGTTCAAGAACATGGCCCAGTTGGCAAACGACGGCTACGCGGGTACCGCCGCCGTGCCCGTCCCCGGCACCCGCGGCCTCAGCGTCGTTTCCCGCTACTCGGGCGGCTAAGTGAACACGATGCTCGTCCCCACCCAGAGGTTGCTCGGCAAGCAGGAAAGCGGCACGCCCCTAGCTGATGACGTTCGGCTCGTGGCTGTGAACATCGGCGTTCGGTCAAGGGAGGAGCTCGACCGGGCCGCTCGCTTCTGGGAGACCGTGTTCGAGACCACGCTGGAGGACTGGGAGGGCCACGGCTTGTCGCGTCAGGCTCGGGTTGGCCGGGACGCGCACTTCTCGTTTTGTTGCCCTGCACATACCGGCCGACGTAGCGGTAGCGGCCGGTCTCGGGGTCACACCCGGCGGAGACTCTCACCTTCCGGCTCTCGGTGCCCCGCTGGCGGATACTGCCTCGCATGACAACGGCGAAACCAGTTTCGGCTGGTCAATTATGGCCAACTGCCCTGCTCTGACGGCTTCGTCGGAAAGTCAAGAACGTGCCCTTGACCTGCGGAGGGAGTGGGATTTGAACCCACGGGGAGCTTGCACTCCCAAGGCTTTTCAAGAGCCTCGCATTCGGCCGCTCTGCCACCCCTCCATATTCGGGAACTCGATTTTACCTAAGCCAGGGGCGGCGTGAAACCGGTGGACCGGGCCTGAGCCTTGCGCCCCGCCCGCCGTGCTCGGTGTCCCGTCTGGGGACCACCTGGTCCACACGAGCTAGACGCGACCGTCTCCCCGCTCCGGAGCGGGGGGGATAACTGGCCTAAACACTATGTTTTTCGACCCAAAGACAATTTCTCGCCCCAGAACGAAGGGGCCTTCACGCCTGCTCGCCCAACCTGGTCATCAGAGTGACCGTCAGCCCAGGTGACGGCGGAGGCCCTGGATCCAGTTGTCCGCGGCCAGCCAGGCGTCGCTGGCCGCCCGCCGGCGCTGCTCGCCGTCCGCGCCAGCCGGCCGGGTAGGAGCCGAGGAACTTCACCTCTGGCAATGTGGCATGCAGGTCTCGCAAGCAGTCGGCAACGACTTCGTCGGCGATGTGGCCCTCGATGTCGATCACAAAGCAGTACTCGCCCAGTGCCTTTTTCGTCGGCCGGGACTCGAGTTTGGTCAGGTTGAGGTTGCGCGCGGCGAACTGGCCCAGGATCATGTGCAGGCTGCCGGGACGGTCCGAGGACTGGAAACAGACGATGCTCGTCTTGTCGTGGCCCGTCGGCGCCGGGATGCCCCACTCCGGCCGGGCGACGACGACGAAACGCGTCGTATTGCCGTCGTGGTCCTCGATCCCCGACGCCAGCACCTCCAGCCCGTAAAGAGCCGCTGCGTGCTGGTGCCGATGGCGGCGACTTGGGGGTCCTGGGCCTCCGCCACTCGCCGGACGGCATCGGCCGTCGAAGGGCTGGCCTCCTCTTCGGCCCCGGCGAGGTGGTCGCGATAGCCAGGTCCGGCACTGCGCGGTGGCCACGGGCATCGAGATGACCTTCTTCACCGTCTCGAGCCGTGCCCCGGTCAAACCGACGAGGCATTGGGCCACGGAATCAGTTGCAACTCCCGCACGATCCAGAGGTCGTGGGCGAAAATGAGCTGGTCGAGAGTGACGTTGACGGTGCCCTCGATCGAGTTCTCGAGCGGCGACGAGGCCGATGTCGGCCCTGCCTCTGCCGACGGCCTCGAGGACGTCCCAGAAGCTCGCCAAGGGCAGCCGGTGCGCCTGGGCGCAGGTCAGCCTGGCTGCCAAGAGCCTCCTCGGTGAAGGTGCCCTCCGGCCCCAGGTAGGCGACGGTCGTCGTGGGCGGAACCTGCATTGCGCAAGCATAGAGGTGCGAGCCAGCCGGCCCTAACGCATTATCGGAGGTGCCGGGGCAGGCGGTCCATCGGGAGCGGCGCCCGGACGCGCCACAGCGCGCCGGTGAACCGGCGCGCTGTGGTTGGCAGCCCCGTGAACCGCTCAGCTCCAGCGAGCGCGTGCTCCTCTGCCGGCAGGTCGTGCCGCGACGCCCTGATCAGGGTGGCAGCCACGACCACCGCCACCAACAAGACGATTGCGCTAACGGTAAAGCCCATCGAGTAACCGTGCACCAGAGCCTGGTCGGCAACACCCGGGTTGCCGTGATGCGCCAACAGGTAGCTGGCCGTAGCCGATGCAGCAACGGTGTTGAGCAGCGCCGTCCCAAGCGACCCGCCGACCTGCTGCGTGGCGTTGACCAGGGCGCTCGCCACCCCAGCATCATGAGGAGCGACCCCGATCAGGGCCGTGCTGCTGAAGGGGACGAAAGCGAACCCGAGGCCGATGCTGACGATGAGCTCGGCGGGCAGCACGTGGGTCAAGTAGCTCGTATGCACGCCGATCTGGGTGAACCACGCCAGCCCGATCGCCCCGATGAGGAGCCCGCCAGCTCATCAGGACCCGCGGGCCGAACCGTGGGAGCAGCGGCTAGCCATGGTGGCGGAGAAGATGATCCCCGCGGAGAAGGGCAGGAAGGCGAACCCGCTCTTCAGCGCCGAGTAGTCCAGGACGTGCCTTGCAGGTAGTACGTGAGGAACAGGAACGTCCCGAACAGATGCGATACCCACCAATAGTGACGCAAGGAACGATCCGCCCCGGTTGCGGTCCATGACGACCCGCAGCGGGAGCAGTGGGATGGCCGCACCGTGCGCTCCCATCAGGACGAAGGCGCTGAGCAGCACCACCCCGACGCTCAGCAGGAACAGACCGTGGTCGGCGAACCCCACCCGTCAGTTTCGGCCCGGGTGAAGCCGTAGACGAGGGATAGCAGGCCCGCGGTCACAGTATCGCTCCCGGGATGTCGTAGCTCCTGCTCGCCCGTCGACTCGCTCTCTCGCAATTCGCGCGTCGCGAAAAACGCAGTGATTATGGCGATCGGCACGTTGATGAGCAGCGTCCAACGCCAGGAGGCGTACGTGGTCAAGCGCTCCGCCGATCACCAGCCCGATCGCGGCCCCGCCTCCTGACATGGCCCCGTAGACGCCGAAGGCCCTGGCCCGCTCCTTGGCCTCGGTGAAGGTGACGGTCAGCAGCGACAACGAAGCCGGCGCCATTACGGCGGCGAAGGCGCCCTGGAGGGCGCGGGCGCCAAAGAGCATCGCCTGGTCCTGGGCCGCCCCACCTAGCGCAGAGGCAGCGGCAAAGCCGAGCAGGCTGATGATGAACATACGCTTGCGGCCGAGGAAGTCGGCCAAGCGCCCGCCGATCAGCAGCAGGCCGCCGAAAGCCAGCGTGTAGGCCGTCAGCGCCCATTGGCGGTTGGCGACCGATATGTGCAGCGCCCGCTGGGCCGACGGCAGGGCGATCGTCACGACAGATGCGTCGAGCACGATCATGAGCTGGGCTATGGCTATGACGCCGAGGGCGCGGAACCTCTGCGGGTCGAGCTCTTCCGCCTGGGTGAGGAATACGTTCGCTGTGGGTTCGGTAGATGCGGTTGCCATCTGGGACTTTCCTTCGTGGTCGTGACTCTGTGTTACGTCGCCAGACCATACTGACCCTGCAAACTGGTCATCCTGTGGCCACTTTACGTGCGCTCGTGGGATCTTGTACGATGTGGAGCGGGGATTCCGTTTACTAGTATACGGAGCTATGGTTCCGTTTGTCAAGGAATTTATCTGCGATGGCCACTGACAGACATCCACAACGACGAGCCAGGAGAGTACAGGAGCCCGGGATGACCTATGTCCTTTGGGCCAGCTCCTGCGCCCTCTCCGGGCCGATGCCCGGCGCAACCGGGCCAAGGTGCTCCAGGCGGCCGAGGAGGTCTTCGCCTCAGAGGGCATTTCCGTGCCCATCGACGAGGTAGCCCGCCGGGCTGGAGTTGGTGTCGGCACTGTCTACCGGCATTTCCCCACCAAGGAAGCGCTCTTTGAGGCCATCGTCGTTGCCCGCCTGGAGGCGCTCGTCGAACGAGCCGAAGAGCTGTGCACTGCGGACGACCCCGGGACGCCCTGTTCACCTTCATCACGGAGTTGGTCGACCTGGCCGTCAAGAAGAAGGACCTAACCGACGAACTAGCCCGGGCTGGCGTCAACAGCGAGGAACTGATAGCCGGGTCAAGGAGCGCCTCACCGCGGCTTCGACATGCTGCTGCAGCGCGCCCAGGCAGCAGGGGCCGTAAGGCTGGACGTCAACCGGACGGACCTCACCACGTTGGTGATGGGTACCTGCATGGCCGCCGGTCAGCAGGGCTGTGCGGGCTCTACCCAACGCCTGGTCGGCGTCCTCTGCGACGGCTTCCGCACCCACCACTGACCGAAGCCCACCGCGCGCGGCCTGATCCGACAGCGTAGACGGGGCTCCGGTCCGGCACTCCTGAGGCTCCTCTCTGGCCCGCCCACCTAGCGATGCCTCAAAAGCGTGGCAGCATGGAGGCCAATGGACGAAACTTCTCTTTACCGGCTGCTCGAGGAGCTCAAGGCCGGGTCGGTCAGCGCTGACGATGTCGTGCGTCGGCTCAGGCGCCTCCCGTACGCAGACCTCGGCTTCGCCCGGGTGGACCATCACAGGACGTTGCGCCAGGGGCTCCCCGAGGCGGTCTACGGGCCCGGCAAAACCATTGACCATTGCGTCAAGATCGTCGGCGAGTTGCTCGCCGAACCGGATGGGGGACCGGTTATCCTGTCCCGGGCCAACGAGGAGCAGTCCGCCGCCGTCACTTGAAGCCCATCCCGGTGGTGAGCTTTGCGGGTCCACGGTCGTCTTGGCGCCCGGCCGCCCGCCCGGGCGAGCAAGTGGCCGTGTTTGCCGCCGGGACCGCCGACCTGATAGTCGCCGAGGAATGCATTGCCACGCTGCAGCGCTTGGTTTCCCGCCAGTGCTTGTCACCGACTGCGGAGTGGCCGGCGTGCACCGGTTGCTCGAGCACGCCGGCCTGCTCGATGTCGGCCGACGCCGTTGTTGTCATCGCCGGGATGGAGGGAGCGCTGGCCAGCCTGGTGGGCGGCCTGACCCCGGCCCCGGTGGTCGCGGTGCCGACCAGTACCGGCTATGGCGCATCTCTGGCAGGGGTGACGGCGCTATTGGCCATGTTGGCCAGCTGCGCGCCCGGCATTTGCGTGGTGGGGATCGACAACGGCTTCGGTGCGGCGTGGGCCGTCGCCCGCATACTCATGCGCCGTAGCGGCCAGTCTGAGGGCGATCCCGCGGACGGCGCCCTCGGCGCCGTGGTCCCAGACAGTGTGGCCACCAGGTGACCCGGGTCGCCTGGTGGCATTGCTTTTCGGGCATAGCCGGCGACATGGCCCTGGCCAGCTTGCTAGATGCTGGCGCTGATCTCGACGAGGTCATGGCCGGTCTCGAGAAGATCCCGATTCCCGGCTGGCACCTGGAAGCAGTCAAGACAACGCGCAGCGGCCTGGCCGCTACCCATTTGCGAGTTGAAGTCGACCGAGCAGAGGACGGGCGCAGCCGGACCTGGGCTACCATCCGGGCCACCATGGACGAAGCCGACGGGTTGCCCGAGCGGGCCCGCCGGCGGGCTCAAACCGTGTTCTCCCGGCTGGCCGCGGCCGAGGGCCGCGTTCATGGCGTGCCCCCCGAGCAGGTTCACTTCCACGAGGTGGGGGGCCTGGACGCCCTCGTCGATGTGGTGGGCACGTGCCTGGCGCTGGAGGTGCTCGACATCGCCTCGGTCTTTGCTAGCGCCATCGCCCTCGGTAGTGGCACGGTGAAGACAGCGCACGGGCTGCTGCCGGTGCCGGCCCCAGCTGTAGTGGAACTGCTCAAGGAGGCGCCGGTCTATGGCACCGAAGACGCAGCCGAGCTCACTACGCCCACCGGGGCGGCGCTGTTGGCCGGCTTAGCGGAGGGGTTCGGGCCCATGCCGTCCCTGGTGGCGACGGCGACCGGCTACGGAGCGGGCACTCGGCAGTTCGACGGCCGGCCGAACGTGGTGCAAGTGGTGATCGGCGACCTCCAACCAGGCGCCGTTCCCGGGTCGGTTCAGCGCCAAGATCTGGTCGTAGTCGAAGCCAACGTCGACGATGTGACCGGCGAGGTCCTGGGCCACACCATCGAGGCGCTCATGAGCGCCGGAGCGCTCGATGCGTGGCTCGTCCCTATCCTGGCCAAAAAGGGGCGCCCGGGACACATCGTGTCCTTCCTGGCCGAGCCGGCCGTCGTGGCTGATTTGGCCGAGGTGCTGGTCGAGGAGACGGGCACGCTTGGCTATCGCGAACATCGGGTGGCCCGCTCTGCGTTGGCTCGCGAGGTACTAGAAGTCGAGGTGAGAGGGCTGCACGTACGGGTCAAGGCTGGGCCCCACAGGGCGAAAGCGGAGTATGAGGACTGTGCCCGGGCCGGCGCTCAGCTCGGCCTGCCCATTACCGAGGTCGCCCGGGTGGCAGAAGCGGCGGCCAGGGCGCTCCGTAGCCCGGTTTCTTAGGTACGTCAGGCGTTCGTCGCTGAAATGGGAACTGACCTGGAGCTGGCCTTGCGAGCGGCCGACGCCGCCGACCGGGTCACTCTCAGTGCCTTTCGCCGACCGTCCTTAGTGGTTGAGACGAAGCCGGACAGGACGCCGGTCAGCGAGGCTGACAGAGCCGCTGAGGCAGCCATCCGGGCACTGCTGGCGCAAGAACGGCCTGGCGATGCGGTCCTGGGCGAGGAGATGGGGAGCGCCGGGGGTAGCACGCGGCGCTGGGTGCTCGACCCGATCGACGGCACCGTCAACTTCGTCCGCGGCATCCCAGTCTGGGCGACTCTTATTGGCCTCGAGGTCGACGATGTCATGACGGTGGGCGTCGTGTCAGCACCTGCGCTGCGGCGCCGATGGTGGGCGGAACGAGGAAAGGGCGCGTTTGCTGGCGCGCCGGGGGATGCAGGAGAACGGATAAACGTTTCCAGAATTAGCCAACTCGAGGACGTCACAATTTCCTCGGGCACTGTGGGCGATTTCCCCGAACCGGGACGGCTCATTGAATTGACGAGCAAGATATCGCGCGACCGCGGTTTTGGTGATTTCTGGTCTCACATGCTGGTCGCCGAAGGCGCCTGCGAAGTGGGCCTCGACCCTGTCGTCGCCGTGTGGGACGTCGCCGCTCTTCAAGTAATAGTCGAGGAAGCGGGGGGGAAGTTCACCGATTTCTTGGGGCGAACCCGTCTCGATGGGGGCAGTGCCGTCTCGACCAATGGGCTGGTCCATGAAGAAATATTGAGGTTTCTCTCCGGGCGGGGAAGGCGGGTCGTGAGCGGCAGCAATGTCGTGCCCGACGCCAGCTTCATGCAAATTGCGCTAGAACTGGCCCGCTCAGCGGGACAAGCTGGCGAGGTACCTGTGGGCGCCGTCGTCACTTATCGGGGCGACGTGATCGGCAGAGGCGCCAACGCCCGGGTCACCGGGGCCGACCCGACAGCCCACGCCGAATTGGTGGCCCTCCGTGAGGCGGCAAAAGTGGTCGGGAATTGGCAGTTAACGGGAGCCACCCTGTACGTGACACTGGAGCCGTGCCCGATGTGCGCCGGTGCTCTGGTGGCGGCCCGTGTGAGCAGGTTAGTTTTCGCGGCGCCCGACCCCAAGTCGGGCGCATGCGGTTCGCTTTATAACCTTTGTGCCGATCCCCGCCTCAATCACGAGGTCGCAGTGGAACACGGAGTCCTGGAAGAGGATGCCCGTCAGTTATTGGTGGAGTGGTTCGCGGAAAGGCGGAGCGCCGTCAGCTCTTGACGACTGACCAGCTGGCCCCGCCGTCGTCGGTGATGAGCAATTTATCGGTGTTGCCGGTAATCGGCTGCCCCTCAATAGCCGCCCCGAAAGATGGCGTCGTGAAGCGGATATCGCTCAGCCCCGCGCCCCCATCGTCGAATACCCGAGCCGACCAAGACTTTCCACCGTTAAGCGAGCTGTAAACGTCGCTGGCCCCGGACACCGCCGTCACGTAGACCTGTTGACCGCCAGTAGCGGCCATGCCCTGGACGAGACCGCCCAAAGGCAGATGGCTGACCAGGTGCGACGTCGACCCGCTGTTGCTCGAGATTCTGAGGGATTTACCCTCGCTACCGGCACCAGGGTCCCCTGCGCAAAGTTCGAAGACCACATTGCCGCCCGGCGACGCCAGCCCCGCTAGGTCCGTGGCCTGCGACGGTTGGAAGCACGAGTCCGGCAGGCTGTGCCATTTCGCCCCGCCGTCTGAGGTGTCCCACAGCAAATCCGCCCCATGGTCCTTCGGTGTGAGCGAAACCCAGGCATTTTGCCCGCTAACTGCAATCAGCGCGGACGTCCCGTAACCGGTAACGCCGGGGACGACCTGCCAACTACGCGAACCGACGGTGGAGCGTTCCAGTTTGAGGACGGGGTCTGGGCAGGTCGTCCCGCTGGGAAAACAATCCCCCACGACGGCATAGGCCATATCAGCCGAACTAGTGAGCGAAAACACCGGGCCTCCCAGGCTCACCTGCTGCCACTTGCCGGCCCCGTTGTAGGTCGCCCATAACGAGTCGCCGTACGCCCAGCCGTCCGAGGCATTGGCGAACACGACCTGGCTGACGGACGTGTGGTAACGGGACGCCGACGAGGCAAACGAAGCGCTCGGAGCGGCCGCCTTCGTCCATGCTTTGCCGCCATCAGAAGTGGTCAAGACGGCGGTGCAAGGGATGTGGGCGCAATGGGAGGTGCCGAGCAGAAAACCCTTGGACGCCGACACGAAGCTCACCGAGCCGGGCTCGAAGTTCGCCGGGACGGGAGCGGCTCCCGCCACCTGCGCCAGACCGAAAATGCTAGTGGCGCCCACCAGGAGCGCAGTGCACGTGTGTTTAAACGTGATCATGACCCATATAACCACGGCCCCGGTGCGCCGGTTCCGCATACCCTTTGGGCAGGTCTCTCTAATTGCCGGGCCGCGGGTCGCTCAGGTTACGCTGGATCTTCCGCAGGGACGTCACGACGGCGGCGCGTTCGGTCGCCGAGAAGGACGCCAGCGCGCGTTCGGTGAGCTGGTCCATCTCCCGCCCGATCACCACTTCGAGCTCTCTCCCCTTGTCTGTCAGGACGAACTTCACTAAACGCCGGTCTTTCGGGTGAGGCTGGCGCTGCAGCAGGCCGGCCGCCTCCATCCTGGTACCAGCCCTGGTCACCGTGGGGGTGGAGAGACCCAGCCGGCGGGCCACCTCCCCAGGGGCTAGGCCATCTTCTTCCCAGAGACAGCGCAGGATGTACTGCTGGCCCTCGTAGACGCCGTGGCGGGAGAAGGCGACCATCGACGCCACGGCCAGCGTGTGCTTGGTCTCCCAGAAAACCGATTGGAAGTCCTGCCCGCCTTGTTTGGCCATGGTACGCACAGCGTACGCCCCCTTCGGCAGCGGTTTAGGCCGCTTCGGTGGCTCGACCGAGCTCTCACTAATTCGCAGCTGAACACATTGGACGGTCGTCGGGGTGCTGAAAGTGACCTCGGCACTGTTTCCATTGCCATTTTGGGTGAGCTTTTGGGACTTCGTCGTGTTCGAGTAAGGCCGATCGTTGCGCGGCTAAAGTTACCCGGCTAATGTCAGCGCTGAGAACATTGCTCGGCTAATGAATGAGAGAACACGAATGAAACTCGGTATCTCCGTTACCAACTTTTCCTGGCCCCCACCGACTGAGGAAATCGGGCGCAGGGTGGCGCACATCGCGAGACAGCTGACCAGGCCGGCGTCGACAGCTTGTGGACAATGGACCATTTCTTCCAGATCGTCTCAGTGGGCAACCTCCCGAGGCGCCGATGTTGGAGGCGTACGCCACTCTTTCCTATATGGCCGGCCTAACCCAGCGTGCCCGCCTCGGCGTGATGGTGACGTCGGTGGCGTACCACCACCCGGGCATCCTCCTGAAAACGGTGACCACGCTCGACGTCCTTACCGGCGGTCGGGTCACGCTAGGCGTTGGAGCCGGGGCGCCCTGGGACGCGCTGCCCCCTGGCTACTCGGCGACCGACTTCGAGGCCTACGGCCTGGGTATCCCGTTCCCGTCTTTGGCCGAGCGGTTCGACCGACTCGAAGAGGTGCTCCAGATCGCTCACCACATGTGGCGAGGTGACGAATCCCGGTTCGAAGGAAGGTATTACCAGTTGCCGAGGCCGCTCAATTCTCCCAACGCAGTGCAGCGGCCTCACCCACCGATCCTCATAGGCGGCAGCGGTGAACGGAAAACGCTTCGCCTGGTCGCCCAGTACGGCGACGCCTGCAACCTGTTCGACCTCCCCGGGACCCGCTTTGACGGCAACTTGGCCCATAAGTTGTCGGTGCTCAGACGCCACTGCGACGAAGTCGGCCGCGACTACGCCGAAATCGAAAAGACGGCAGCCAGTTTTGTGGACCTCGGTGAGGACCATGACGTCGGCCTCAAGCGCTGGCTGGACCACCTGGCCGAATTGGCGGGGGTCGGGATCGAGCACGTCATCGTGTCACCCGGCGCGCCGTGGGACGATGCCACCTTGGAGGCTGTATGTGCAGCCATCCCCGAAGTCCACGCCATCCCCATCGAGCGGTGACTTGTCAGGCCTCGGCGTCATCCCCTGAGGGCTGCGCCCCTGAGCCAACTGACACCAGCGGGTCAGCCGGCTCCGCCTCGTGGTCGACCTCGTCCAACCACGCCGGGGCGTGACGATGCTGCCCAAACGCGGCTGATACGCCCGAAGAGCATGGCCTTCAGAGCTTCCCGGTCGGAAAGGGCCATGAGCACGTGGCCCGTGATGACGACCACGAACAGCACCGCGAGCCAGTTGTGCACGAAGGTCGCACCAGCCCGCCACGACAGCGGGAACGGACGGTACCACCGCAGCAGTAGGCCGCTCGCCAGCATGACCAGCCCGCCGCCAACCGTGAAAGCGGCGTTGAGCTTTTGGCCGGCGTTGAACTTCCCGGTCCGGAGCTGGGCACGCGTATGGTTCCGGCGGGGCTTCTCCTGGAACATCACCCGCAGCCAGCGCCGGTCGGCCTCGCTCCATCGGTTGAAGCGACGAATGTCGCGCCGTAGAGCTTGGCCCCAGCTCCCCGACAAAGCGATGATGAGCGGGACCGGAAGGGCGATGCCGGCATAGAGATGGATCCGTTCGACCAGCTCACGGCGGCCAACGAGAGCGATCAGGGGGGTAAAGTACAGGGCCGCGCCGGTGAGGACGAGGATGGCGAAGAGGGTGGCGTTGGTCCAGTGGACGGCTCGCTCGACCTTGTCGAAGCGGGCCAGCAGCCCGACACGGTCAGGTGCGCCACGATCAACTGCGCCGCGATCAGCTGCGCCGCGATCCGGTGCGCCGCGATCGGGTGCGGTGGCGGTCACAGGTGCGCCCGGATCTGAGACGGGTGCCTGAAGGAAGAGGGGGGGTGACCGTCGATCCAGGCGTTGACCGGGTACCCATTGAGCTCCCAGTAACCCTCCTCCAGCTCGTTGGTAAGCGTGATGCGAGACAACCACTTGATCGACTTGTAGCCGAACATCCCCGGTACGTAGAGGCGGACAGGGCCGCCGTGGTCCCTGGTGACCGGAGCATCGAGCATGGAGTAGGCCACGATGGCGCCGCTTTGTTCGGCTTGTTCCATCGTGAGGCTCTCGGTGTAGACCCCGTCGAAGGACGTGAACCAAAACGCCGATGCTTTAGGGCTGGCCCCGGCGTGCTTGGCCAAGTCGGTGAGCCGGACCCCGACCCAGTGGACGTCGGGCACGAGCCAGCCCGTCACGCACTGGAAGTTGTGGACGATCCGGGTGGCGGGCAGTGCCTCGAGATTCGAGACGCTCATGCTGAGCGGCCGAGCGACCATCCCGTCGACCGTGAGCTGGTAGTTGGGCGGGGCGGCCGGGTAACCACCGGTCACCGTGTAAAGGACGAAACCGCCTCCACCCGGCACGAGGTTGGCCAATCCCGTACTGCGGAGGGGGGTCAGGAGTGACGTGATCCCGTCTTGTACCTTCTCGCCGTAAGCGATGCCCAGGGCGCCGAGGCCGAGGATAGTCAGAACGGCTCGGCGACCGATCTGTTTTTCACGGGTGCGGGGCGGGAGTTCTGACGCCGGGCCGCGGGGCAAGGTGCCGGCCGGATCACCGGGAGAACGTCGGGCCGACCGCTCCCCCTCCTGGGGCTTGACTTTAGCCCGACCTGGCCTCCCCAAGCTGGTCGGACGGTCCGGATCCGCGGTCCGGTGGCATCAGTTAGTGCTCCTCAGCGCTCGGTGTCGCACCCGGGCGGCCCAAACCAACAGAGCCATCCCGAGTACCGCGGTCACCGCCCCCAGAGCCGTGTACTGGCTCTGGCCGGTCATGAACGAACCATTGAGTACGCCGACGCCCTGGAGGATCCAGACCAGTCCGATGGCGCACAAGACCAACCCGGCGATACCACGAACCCACATGCTGTTCCTCCGGTCTGGCCTGGTAACAACGATACCCGTCTGATCTGGCCTGCTGGTACCTAGTACGGGCGGGCGCCGCAAAGGGATTGCCTCGAGCTGACGATGGACGGTTGGCCCGTCGGCCGCGTTGAACCTCGGGTGGCCCGCCGCAACGCCTCACCGGGGTGGACCGCCCTCCACGTCGTGCCGACCGCGGTGATCGCGGTATACGTAGTGGATGGACTACCTCAAGTCGATCCGTCGCGACGGTGAGCTCTTTTACACGACCGTGGTCACCGTGGACCCCTCCCTGGGAGTACCGTGCTGCTCCGACTGGACCGTAAGCGACCTCGTGTGGCACCTCGGCGAAGTGCACTGGTTCTGGGCCACCGACGTCGAAGAGCGCGCCAGCGACCCCCAACAGGTGGAAAGGCGGAAGCCCGCTCGGCCGAAGGCGTACACGGACGTGATCGCCTGGGGCCGGTCGCAACTGGACCATTTGACCCAGGCCCTCGAGTCGACACCCGACGACGTTGCGGTGTGGACATGGGCGCTCGGAGAGCCCGATCACACCGTCGGCTTTGTTCGCCGTCATCAGGCCCAGGAAGTCGGGGTGCACCGCTGGGACATCCAAAGCGCCGCCAGCAACGCCATCCCTGACGCGATCGACGCGGAGATCGCGTCCGACTCGATAGACGAGTTCCTGGCCATCACCGTTCCCTTTGCCGTGAACGAGTCGAAACCGATGTCGGGGTCCGTACATATCCACTGCACCGACGTCCCCGGCGAGTGGTTCATCGAGCGGGACGGGAGGGTCGACCGCGCTCATGCGGTGGCGGACGTGGCATTGCGCGGAACGGCTTCGGACCTATTACTGGCGCTCTATAACCGGATCGACATCGACGCTCTCGAGGTGACCGGCAGGGCGTCGATCGCCCAGCATCTCGTCGAGCGAGTCGACACGACCTGAGCAGACCCGGTCGTTACGGACGCGAAGCTGACCTTCGCAATTCACTTTTGGGGGGCGAGCTCCCGGATTAAAATGGCAAGCCTGGGCAAGTACGACAGAGTTCGCGAACGCACTGGGTGGGGCGTCCCGGGTGAGCGCGACACGTCGCGCTCTGAGACAGACGTGGAAGAACTCGTCGAGTTGTCATACGACCCCGACCCGCGGACCAGGAAGATTGCCGTTATCAACCTGTGCCCGTGCCATGTGCGGGCCAATTTCCCGGCCGCTTGGGACCGTGTCCTCACGATGGTCCATGACCCTGACGCGACCGTCCGCCGTGCTGTTGTTCACATGGTTGCTGATGGGTCACCGTGTGAGCGGGCGGTCGAGGTGGCCGACGCGGTCAACGAACTGTGGAACGACCCGGACCGTGTCGTCCGCCGCGACGTAAGGCGAGTTTTGGCGTCGTACCGGCGCACGGGCCGGGTCAATATCCTTTAGCCGTTTAGGCGTTTAGCCGTTCAGGCGGCTAGCCCGCGCGTTCGTGCGGTAGGTGCCGGTACCACCAGGAAAACGGGTAACCCCCAGGAAAAGCGGAAAGCATGGCAGTCTCGAGTCCCTGTTGGACGGGTCAAGACCGCAGGCGAATGGCGAGGTTCTCCCCTCTTCCAATGAACCCGAGTGAGCGGGCGATGGCCAGCGACCCGCGATTGGCCTGGAGAGCGCGGTAGCGCACCACCCCTGCAGCGGGCAGTTGGTCTGTGGTCATATACGAAACCAGCCGTCGAGCATGGCCGCGGTGGCGGAAAGCCGGGTGCGTTATTACACCCACGTCGGCCGGCATTCCCCGATAACTGGTCATGTTGCCGGCTGCGACCAAATTGCTCCCTTCTCGGAGCCCGTAGCAGATCCCGTCAGGGTCGCCGAAGCCGGCCTCCAGCCACTCGTTCTCGGGGCAAGCCTGACGGAGCACCTCTAGCTCCGGGCCTTCGCGTTTGACGCGCTGCCCGTTGGCGTCTTCCACGGGCCGGAACGCAGCGACGTCGACGAACCCATGCCACGCCGGGCCCAGAACCACCAGGCCTTCCGCCCCGGCCATCCGCTGGCACGACCTCACGCTGAAAACCTCGTCCGGCGCGGCGTTGAGCAGCACTCGACGGGCTGCCGCCTCGTGACTGGGTGGGCTATAAACCAGCACCACGCCGTCGAAGCGGGCCATGTACAGGCCCCGGTAGCCAGCCAGGTCAGCTCCGCCTGGGACAAGGTGGGCTCCCGGGGCGTGCAACAGATTCTACGGAGCACCCCAGGTCCTCAGCCCACGCGGCGTCCACCCGACGGAGCAGCGACTCCACAACCTGAGCACGATAGTGGTGACTCCCGACAGGCGAGATGGATTAATACCTCTGCGAAAGTTCCGTTTGTTTAGCCCTCGAGACGAGGCAAGAGGTGCCGAGAGGTGCCGGGGAAACGGCGACGGAACGAGGCCGAAAGGGTGACGTCGGGTGGCCGCCTCGGGTGCGCCCAGCCACCGCCGAGCGTGCCGCCGGATAAAAGTCCGCGCTTACTCGGCCCCAACCGCCTCGCTAGGTGGATATTTCGACGGCAGGGTGGCGCCGGTGGGGTCCGCTCCCGGCCGCTCGACGCCGCTACACGTACATCTGGCTAGATGCCCTCACCCAAAAGGTGAGAGAAGGCGGCCGGGTGGTGAACGTGGCCGTGGTCATCGCCACCGGGGTGAACAACGAGGGCCGGCGGGAGTCGCTCGGCTTTGACGTCATAACTACCGAGGACGGGGCGGGCTGGACGGCGTTCTTGCGCAGCTTGGTGGCCCGGGGCCTCTCGGGCGTGGCCCTGGTCACTTCTGACGACCACAAAGGCCTGAAGGCGGCGATCGCCGCCGTGTTGCCGGGGGCGACTTGGCAGCGTTGTCGTGTCCACTTTGCGCGAAACCTGTTGACGCGGGTGCCAAAAGCGTCCCAGGGCATGGTCGCCACCTTGGTGCGCACGATCTTCGAACAGCCCGACCACGACAGCGTCTGGGACCAGCACGCCCGGGTAGTCGACCAGCTCACCGGTCGCTTCGACGACGCTGCCTTGATGCTGGCTGACGCGGCCGAGGACCTGCAGTTTTGTCGGTTTTCCGTGGAAAACTGCGAGGGGTACCCACCGGGCGGATAAAAGTCCGCGCTTACCCGGCCCCAACCGCCTCGCTAGGTGGATATTTCGACGGCGGGGTGGCGCCGGTGGGGAGTTTTGTCGGTTTTCCGTGGAAAACTGCGAGGGGTACCCACCGGGCGGATAAAAGTCCGCACTTGCCTGGCTGGGCACTGACGCCCAGCCAGCCCTAGCCAGTCCCCCTGCGCCCCGGCGGAAATGTCACCCCTCGGCACTAGCGTGCCCCCCGTGAGCAGGCCCTCGGCCGAGGAAGTTAAGGCACTGGCGCCTGATGCGTCGGGCTTGAAAGCTGCTCTGGCCCTGGCGGTACCCGAACCCTGGTCCGGCGCAGGGTATGACGAGCGCGGCGTCTGGGGTGCCTGCCGAGGCAGCGCCAAAGCGCCCTACCAGGTCATCTGCGACACAGCGGGGCCGGCCTACAGCTGCACCTGCCCGAGCCGGAAGTTCCCCTGTAAGCACGCTTTGGCCCTTTTGCTTTTGTGGGCCGGGGCCTCGCCTGCGGTACCACCCGGGGCGCCCCCACCCGACACGGCCGCCTGGCTGGCGGGCCGGCAACTGAAGAACAACGGCAGTGGTGGCATCGCCGCCGCCGGCGCCAAGCGCTCTCCCGAAGTCGCCGATGGCACCGAAGTCGGAGCGCCGGCGGGGGCGAGGGCCAAAGTGGCGGACCCCGAGGCCGCGGCCGCCCGAGTGGTCGAGCGGACCCGGAAGATCGTGGCCGGGATGGCCGAGCTGGACCGCTGGCTGGGCGACCTGGTGCGTCACGGCTTCGGCCAGGCCCAAGCCCAGCCCTACCGGTTTTGGGACGCTATGGCCGCCAGATTGGTCGACGCCCAGGCACCGGCGGTCGCCGCTCGCGTCCGGCGCCTGCCCGGGCTAGTGCGCAGCGGCGACGGTTGGCCGGGTCGGTTGCTCAGCCAGGTGGCTCGGCTACACCTGTTGGCAGCTGGATGGGCTCGCTATGAGCAGCTGCCCGCTGAGAGCCGGGCCGACCTGCGCACCGCCGCCGGGTGGCCGTGGCCGAGCGCCGAGGTACTAGCCGGCCCGCACGAGTCCGACCAGTGGTACGTGATCGCCCGCAGCGTCACCGAGGACGAACAGGTACGCGCCCAACGCACCTGGCTGTGGGGGTTGACCAGCGCGAAGTTGGCGGTGGTGGTCGACTTTGCCCGTCCCGGGGCCGCTTTCGCCTGGGAATTGTGGCCGGGCAACTGCATCGGAGCGGAGGTGGCCAGGTTCCCGGGTTCGTTCCCACTGCGCGTCCTGGTAGCCGAGCGCGGTTCGGCCGCAGTGCCCGCCGGAGCGCCCCCGGCGTGGGGCTCTTTCGACGAGGCGGCCGCGGCGCGGAGTTCGGCTGTCAGTAAAGACCCCTGGCTCGAGCGGTGGCCTCTGTCTGTAAAAGCTGTCACTCCTCACTACAGCCGGGGACAGTGGTCCATTGTGGACCGGGACGGCGGATCCCTCCCGCTGCTGGTCGCGGCGCCAGCGTCGTGGCAATTGCTCGCTCTCTCGGCCGGCCGTCCCGTCCAGCTCGCCGGGGAATGGGACGAGGACGGGGTGGTCCCCCTGACCATTTGGGCAGACGAAGGGCTGGTGGTCCTGTGAGCGGCGTGAGGGGTGTGAGCGGCGTGAGCGGCGTGAGCGGCGTGAGCGGTGGCCCCGGCGCTGTCGCCGTCCTCGACGCCTCGGCCTGGGACCAACTCGTCGCCATAGCAGTGCTCGGTACGGAACGCCGACCGTACGCGCCGGCGGCGCCCGTGGTAGCCGAGTTCGAAAGCCTGGACGGGAGCTTCATCGCTATGGTCGCGGCCGTGTGGGCCTTGCGAGAAGCCGGCCGAGGCACATCGCCGATCACCGGCCCTAAGCTCGCCTCCGCACCCCTCGACGGACGCCCGTTATTTCCCAGCGGAGCGGTGACCGCGCTTGGCGCCCTGCTCACCGACCGCCGGTTCCGGCCTGTGCTACCCGAGTGGCTGCGGCTGGCCGTTGACCACGGTGGCCGGCTACCAGCCGAACTGGTACCTGTCCTGCTCGATGCCGGCCCGCCCAACGACCCCGCCGGCATGGCCTCGGTGGCCGGACCTTTAGGTGGTTGGCTAGCGGAGCTCAACTCGGACTGGGCTTGGGTGACCGACTTCCGGGCGAACGATGACGACGAAACGCGCAAAACGCGCCCCTGGACGGCCGAGGCGCTCAACGCGCAGTGGACGCTGGCGGACACGGAGAGGTTGAGCGCCTGGCGTCAATGTCGGCGCCAAGACCCCGAGCTAGCCAGAGGTTTCTTGGAAAGGGTGTGGCCCGACGAGCCGAACGCCACCAAGGCGGCCATGGTCCTGGCCTTCACGGACGGATTGTCGCTGGCAGACGAGGCTTTCCTCGAGCGAGCCGCCGGCGACCGCCTAAAAGATGTCAAGCAGGCCGCTATCTCCCTCTTATCGGTCCTGCCCGGGAGCCGGGTGATGGAAGAGGCCAAGGCGCGGGCCACCGCCGCCGTCCACCTCGAGGGCCGGGTACCACCGGGCCTCAAGGTGACTGAGGTGCCCGGCCTAGAGGACCTCGTCGCCGCCACCCCACTCTCGGCCTGGCCGGCTCACTTCGGCCTTGGCCCGCCGGATCTGGTCAGGCTGGCCGGGATCCCGGACCAGCCCCTGGTACGAGGCTGGGGGCGCGCCACTATCGCCCAGGCCGACAGCGAGTGGGCCGAGGCCTTGCTCGCTGAACGGGCTGCCCCGCTACCTGAACTGCGCCATCTCCTCCGCCCGCAGTTGGTGGAGGAAGCGATGGTCAGGCTGGCCGACCAGCCCAGCTTCCAAGGCGCCATGGAAACGCTGGTGGGCCACCCGAGGCCGTGGTCTGCTCGCCTCAGTGCGGTGTTCTTCGCTTCCTTGGCACGCCTGGTCAGCGGCGGCGACACGGCTCCCGCCCTGGTCGTCAGGGACCGGCTGGCGGCCGTGGCCCTGGCCGCCGACCCCGGCCAGTTGTCAGCCGCCGAGGGGGCCATGCGCGCACTTGGCCAGGTGCCTGACGACCGGCGCCAGGTGGTGCGAGGGTTCTGGGAAAAACGCCTGGCCGATATGCTCGCCGTCCTCCATTTCCGCCGTGCCCTACATCAGGAGTTTCAAATGACCGAACCGGCCGCCAATGTCCTCGACTGACGGCCCCGCGGTCCTGCGCCAGCACGCCGAGCAGCAGTTCGCCCACGAGCTCGAGGCCCTGGCCCGTTCTGACGACCGCCCCCGGCCGCCGAGGTGGAGGCTTTCGCCGCAAGCGGTGGTCACCTACCTGCTGGGCGGGGCGGCGGTCGACGGCACCGTGGTCACTCCGAAGTACGTGGGGCCCCGCCGCCTCATGGAAGTGGCAGTAGCCACGCTGGCCACCGACCGAGCCTTGTTACTGCTCGGGCTACCCGGGACGGCCAAGACGTGGGTGAGTGAACACCTGGCCGCCGCCATCAGCGGCAAGTCGACCGGGCTCGTGCAGGGGACGTCGGGTACTGCGGAAGAGGCGATCCGCTACGGCTGGAACTACGCCCGTCTCATCGCCGAAGGCCCGAGCGAAGCAGCTCTCGTGCCCAGCCCGGTGATGCGAGCCATGCAGGAAGGTTCGATCGCCCGGGTCGAGGAGTTGACCCGCATCCCCTCTGATGTACAGGACGCCCTCATCACCGTCCTGTCGGAAAAGACACTGCCCATACCCGAGCTCGGCACTGAAGTCCAGGCTCAAAAGGGGTTCAACATAATCGCCACCGCCAACGACCGGGACAAAGGTGTCAACGACCTGTCGTCTGCATTGCGCCGGCGCTTCAATACCGTCGTGCTCCCCCTCCCAGCGCTCCTCGAAGACGAAGTGGAGATCGTACGCATGCGGGTCGACGAGATCGGGCGGGCGCTCGAGCTTCCACCGGCGGCTCCCAGCCTGGAAGAAATCCGTCGAGTCGTCACGGTTTTCCGGGAATTGCGCAACGGGGCGACGGACGACGGGCGGGCCAAAGTCAAGCAACCGACGGCGACGTTGAGCACGGCCGAAGCTATTTCAGTGGTGACCAACGGCCTGGCTCTGGCCGCCCATTTTGGTGACGGCGAGTTGAGGCCCGAGGACATTGCCGCCTCGCTGGTCGGCGCGATAGTGAAGGACCCGGTGCAGGACCAGGTCGCATGGCACGAGTACCTGGAAACCGTGACCAAAGAACGCAAAGGCTGGTCCGACCTCTACGACGCCTGCCGTGCCCTCGGCTGACCGAGTATGAGCGTAAGGATCTTCGGGATCCGCCATCACGGACCAGGGTCAGCTCGCGCCCTCGCGACGGCGTTGGCGTCGTGGCAACCGGGCACCGTCCTCATCGAGGGCCCACCCGAAGCAGGCCCTGTCCTCGGACTGGCTGCGTCCGCCTGGATGCGCCCTCCAGTGGCGTTACTTGGGTACCTGCCCGGGCGAACGGCAAAGGCGGCTTTCTACCCCCTGGCCGCCTGGTCTCCAGAGTGGGTGGCCCTCCAATTCGCACTTTCGGCCGGGGTGCCAGTGCAGATGATCGACCTTCCTGCCGGCGTCATGCTGCAAAGCGAAGAGCCCCGCACCCTGGACAGCAGCGACCCGCTTTCCCGCCTGGCCGAGGCGGCCGGCTACGACGACACCGAGCGTTGGTGGGAGGACATGATCGAGCACCGCCGGGGCGAGGAGCCCTGGGATGCCATTATCGAGGCCATCGCCGAACTACGGGCGAGTTCGGCCGAACCCGACGAGCGAGAAGCGCGCCGCGAAGCGTCGATGCGCCAGCACATCCGGGCGGCTGAGAAAGTACACGACCGAGTAGCCGTTGTCTGTGGTGCCTGGCACGCCCCGGTACTCGCTGAGCGCGGCCCGGCCAAGCGCGACCAGGAGCTCCTGGCGGGGCTGCCCCGGGACAAGGCTGCGGTCACCTGGGTCCCGTGGACCTACAGTCGGCTCAGCTTCGCCAGTGGCTACGGCGCCGGGTTGGCTTCGCCCGGATGGTACGAGCACCTGTACGTGAGCCCCGACCGGCCCATCGAGCGCTGGATGGTAAAGGTGGCGACCCTGCTGCGCCAGGAGCGCGTCGACGCCCCGCCTGCCAGTGTCATCGACGCCGTCCGCTTGGCTGACGCCCTGGCCACTATCAGGCAACGACCGCTGGCCGGCTTGTCCGAGTGCACTGATGCAGTGCGGGCCACCCTCACCGGCGGCAATGACCAGGTCCTGGGGCTGGTGGCGCGCAAGCTCGTGATCGGGGATGTCATCGGGGAGGTACCCCCTGAGACACCTATGGTGGCTCTGGCCGCCGACCTGGCGGCCATGCAGCGCCGCCTGCGGATGAAACCCGAAGCAACCCTCAAGCGGACCGAACTGGACCTGCGCAAGGAGACCGACCTCCAGCGCAGCCACCTGCTGCACCGGCTCAACCTTCTGGGCGTGCCCTGGGGGGTGGCGAGTACCGAGGGGGGAGGCACGGGCACGTTCAGGGAGACCTGGATGCTCGGGTGGGAGCCGGAGCTGGCCGTCAGGGTCATCGAAGCCAGCATCTACGGCACCACGGTGGAAGCGGCCGCGGGCAGCCGCGCAGTGGAACGAGCCGGCCAGGCCAGGGAAGTGGCCGGCGTGACTGAGGTCATTGAAGCGTGCCTGTTGGCCGACCTCCCCGCGGCCCTACCTCCGGTGATGGCAGCCCTAGTTGCCCGGGCCGCCGTCACCAGTGACGTCGCCCAATTGCTGGAGGCGGTCCCCGCGCTGGCCCGAGCCGCCCGGTACGGCAGCGTGCGGCGAACAGACGCCGAAGCCGTGACCGGGCTCGTCCGGGGCTTGGTGGCCCGAGCAGCCGCCGGCATCGTGCCTGCCTGCGCCAGCCTTGACGAAGATGCTGCTGCGGCGATGACGACGGTAGTCACGTCTGTGTCTAGCCGCGCTGGCCGCCCTTGACGACGCGGGGCTGCGGGCACAATGGTTCGATGCGCTGAAACGCCTCAGCGGATCGACGACGTTCCACGGGCTCCTTATTGGGCGCTGTTGCCGGCTGCTGTTCGACGCCGGCGAGATCGAGCCCGGCGACCTGGTCCGGCGGCTGGCGGCGGCGTTATCGCCGGGAGAGGAGCCGAGGCGGGGCGCCTACTGGGTCGAGGGGCTGGTGTCAGGCAGCGGCCTGCTGCTCGTACACGACCCCGTACTCCTGGCCGTAATCGACCATTGGCTGGCGTCCGTAAGAGACGACGTTTTCGACGACATGTTGCCCTTGCTACGACGCTCGTTCGCCCGCTTCGAGCAAGGGGAACAACGGCAGATCGCCCGGGCCGTAGGCCGCCTCGACGGCCGGAGCCCCGGCGAGCACGCTTGGGAGCGGGGCGGCACCGAGCTTGCCGTACGAGGGCCGGCCGATCATGTCGACCCCGGCATTAACCCCGAACGCGCTCGCGCCGTGCTGCCGTTGCTGAGGCTCGTGCTCGGTCGCGAGGATCCCACCTGGGGCGGACCGGAGCCAAGCGGGTCAGCCAGCGATGACGGGGGTGACCAGCGGTGAGCAGCCAGCCCGAAATCGCCGATCGAGCCCGCAGGTGGCGCCTCGTCCTCGGGGCCGAGGGCGAGGGCCTTATCTCCACTCCGCTGACAGGCGAGGACGCCGGCCGGGACCGGGCCCTTTCGATGTTGTACGGGGCCTCGGGGCCGGGAGCGGGTGCCCTTTCGCCCCCTGAGAACCGGGCGAAGGCTGGCCCGCGTTCAGCCAGCCTCGGCGCGTCAGCCCCCAGTGTGGCCCGCTGGCTCGGAGATGTCCGTGCGTACTTCCCCACCAGCGTCGTCCGCGTCATGCAGCAAGACGCCATGGACCGCTTGGGCCTGCGACAGCTCCTGCTCGAGCCCGAGATGCTCGACGCCGTGCAACCGGACATCGCGCTGGTGGCCACCCTCGTCGGCCTCAACCACGTGATCCCCGCGCACAGCCGGGAGACGGCGCGGGCAGTGGTGCGCAAAGTGACCGATGAACTCGAGGCGCGCGTGCGCCAGAAAATGCAGTCCGCCATAACGGGTGCCCTCAACCGCGCCAACCGGACGCGACGGCCACGTCCCCAAGACGTCGACTGGCCCAGGACGGTACAGGCCAACCTCAAGCACTACCAACCCGAGCAAAGAACCCTCGTCGTGCAACGGCTTATTGGTTACGGGCGGCGCCAGCAGGTCATGCAGCGCGAGATCGTGCTTGCTATCGACCAAAGCGGCTCGATGGCCGCTTCAGTCGTCTACGCCAGCGTTTTCGGCGCGGTATTAGCGGGCATGCGGGCCGTGCGCACACGGGTGGTCGCATTCGACACCAACGTGGTGGACCTCAGCGAGGAGCTTGACGACCCGGTTGACATATTGTTCGCCACCCAATTGGGCGGCGGCACGGACATAAACCAGGCTGTCGCTTACTGCCAGACCCTCATAACGCGCCCCGCCGACACGATTTTCGTGCTCTTGAGCGATCTGCTTGAAGGGGGCCGGCGCGACGAACTCATAACGCGCATGGCGTCGCTGGTCGAAGCGGGCGTCGTAGTGGTGGCTTTACTGGCGCTGAACGACGACGGCTCCCCTGCTTACGACCACCAGGTGGCCGCCGCGTTGGCATCAATGGGGGTGGCCGCTTTCGCGTGTACTCCCGACCTGTTCCCCGACCTCATGGCAGCAGCCATCGAGCGCCGCGACCTCGGCCGTTGGGCGTCGGAGCAAGGGATCACCACGGCCGTGGCGGTGGGCACTTCGGTGGTCGATATGGCCACGGGGAACGCCGATGGCGCCGAGGCCCGTCAGTAGTCAACGAACAATGATGTGCGCGATGGCGCCGTTTGCCATTTGACGAGCCGCCGCCTTGTTCGGTGTCGCGAGTGAGGCGAGGCGGTTCGAGGGTTTTGCTGAGAGTGCGGAAGGGTACGTACGGCGGATAGCGGCGGTCCATCGTTTGATAAAGCGGGATGTGCGCGACTTGCCCGACTTCGTTGTTGTCTCACGACGGCGGCTGGCTTCTACAGCGGGAACGGCTCATGGTCGACGATGCACCTGGGTGCTAGGGACAGCGCAACGGGCGCAGGCACAGGAGATTTAGAGGAGATGACGGGCGGCGGTCATCATCGCAGAGGTGCTGCCTTGTTTGGACGGTACTCGATGGCGGGTAACCGCTACGCACAGAGACAGCAACAGTGCCGAAGTAACTCGGGCGGCGTCGGCTGCCTCGTGTTGAGCACCGTCGTGTTGACCGTCGGGATAGCACCCGACGTCTACCTCGGGTGGTGGTGCGTGCCGGCGTACATGCTCATGTTCGTGTGCATCCCGGGCGCGGGCATCGCCGCTCGCCGTAGACGGCTCTCATGAGCGGCCCGAGGGCGCTGGTCCGCTGTCCGACCAGGCCAACTGGCGCCACCGACGCGCAGCCCGTGCCGACCAGCTGGTCCGAGGCCGGGGTGCCTCTGGCCGGCACGGTCAGAGGCCGCCGGGCCGGCGCGACGCCACCCAGGCTGCATAATTGACGGGACCGACTTGTCCATCCAACCGCCGAGCCCCAAGGATGGAGCAGGGAAGGTTTGCCGAACCAACGTACCCAAGGTAAGGGAGACAGAGATGACGACTGTAGTGAGCGCTCCGACCGACCAGGGAGCGATCCACGAGGCGTACCAGAGGGACGGGTACGTGTTGGTAAAGGGGCTGATCAGCCCCGAAGAAGCGCGAGACATGAGACAAGAGGTGCACGGCCTGTTCCAGAAGGTGCTGGACGGGCGCAGCGGGGCGTGGGGGTCAGCTCGGGAGGTCGCCGGCGCTGAAGACAAACAGCAACTGCAAGGTATGCACGACCTCCAGTTCTACTCGTCGGTCTTCAGCCGGATGCTCGTCGACTCGCGCTTTGTCGACGCCGCCGCAGCCGCGCTGGGCGTGGAAAACCTGCAGTTGCACCACACCAAGGCGTTCGTCAAACCCCCAGAAAAGGGGGCGCCGTTCCCGCTGCACCAGGACTACCCGTTCTTCCCCCATACTTTGCACCGGGTCGCAGCCTGCATCTTCCATCTGGACGCTGCGCCAGAGGAGAAGGGGTGCGTCACGGTGGTCAGCGGTAGCCCCAACCTGGGACCGCTGGAGCACATAGAGGACGGTAACTGGCACCTGCCGCTTGATGTGTGGCCGATCAGCCGGGCCGAGCCGGTCGAGGCGGACGCCGGGGATGTCCTGATCTTCAGCTACCTGACCGTGCATGGCTCGGGGGTGAACCAGAGCAACGAAGCCAGGACCACTTGGCTCGTGCAGGTCAGGGACCCCGCGGACAAGCCCACATCGGACGCGCACACATTTTCCCGAGGACAAGGCATGATAATTCGCGGGCGAGACCCCGAGCCGACGTACGTTGGCCCTGAACATTAGGACGCGAAATCGGAGCGTACCGGTAGATCCACACAAATGCGTTTACGCGGGTTACTCCTGGACTCGGGGGACACGATTGTGGGACCACGAGGCGGCCGCTGGAACCCGCGTTTTGACTTCGAGTGCTTGGTATTAGCCAGATGGCCGGCAGTCCCTCCTGATCGGTTCGCTCCAGCGTTTGCCGCCGGCAAGAGATTTACGGACCATCTGGTCCCTTTGTTTGTGAGTGATGACGGCTTGAACATTTGCCCGGATGACGAGGCCGTAGCGGCCCGGTCTCGCCAGCGTGAACCGGGCGCGGTTGAATAGTTGCATGGCCACGTATGCACCCAACGTCCCTGGCGTAGCCCAGGCTCTGTCGGAAGCCGAAGTCACGCATTTCTTCGACCAGGGTTACGTGAACATAAAGGGCGCCGTTGGCGCCCAAGAAGTCACGGCCTACGCCCGCGCCGTGCTCGACCTGTTACCGCGGGACCTCACCATCCCCGAAGACTGGCGTGCGAACGCCGCCCGCTTCAAGCCTTACCGACGGCGGTCTGACGGCTCGAGTGACGACTGCGTCGACATTCCAGAGCTGCTGCCGCTCTTTTGCAACCGGCGTTTATACGAAGTGGCATCCCAGCTCCTGGGGTCGCCCCGGGTGCGCATCTACGACGGCTCGGTCGGCATCACGATGCGCAATTTGTCCGGCGGTTCCCCCCGGAGCCAGGACCTTCACGTAGACGCGTCGGTGCCCACAGAAGTCGACGATTTCTCGGGCGCCGCCGAAGAACTACAGGTGGGCGGCTGTCTGTACCTGACGGATGTGCGGCCTGACGGCGGCGGGATCCATATCGTCCCCGGTGGTCATAGATGGGTGCTGGAGACCGCCGCGGCCAACGGGCCAGGCGGCCGCCAGCTCTACCAGGACTGGAAACGCCTCCCAGAACGGAAGTCGGTGGAAGTTATCGGGCAAGCCGGCGATTTCGCCATGCTGCACCACCTCATGCCCCACGCCGCGTCCCACAACCGTCGGCCCGAAGCGCGTTTGGCTGTGTTCTTACGCTATATACGTGAAGACCACCCCTACGCGGAGCACTACCTGGTGCCTCGGAATTACAGCGACGCGCAGTTATCAGCCCTTGACGATCTGGGCCGGCGGTTGCTCGGGCTCGACCCCTGGTAAACGTTCTATTAGCGCTGGGGTCAACAACCGACGAGTATGCGAGCGTGGAAGACGTCGAATTTGAGGGGTGGCTAGCGGAAGAGCTGGCCGCACTGCCAGGTGTGCTGGCCGTCGCTCTAGGCGGGTCGCGTGCTCAAGGCACGCACCGGCCCGACAGCGATTGGGACTTCGCAGTGTACTACCGCGGGGTCTTTGACCCAGGTTGCCTTCGGGCCAAGGATTGGCCCGGCCAAGTCTCAAAGGTGGGGGGATGGGGTGGCGGTGTCATGAACGGAGGCGCTTGGCTGAACATCGACGCCAGGCGCGTTGACATCCATTACCGCGACCTTGACGACGTTGAGTACTGGTGCGCCGAAGCTGCGGCGGGGCGGTTCAAAAAAGAGCTGCTCTTGTTCTACGTGGCCGGTATCCCGACCTACGTCGTCATGGCGGAGCTGGCTACCAACCGGGTGCTGGCGGGCAGCCTGCCCCGCCCCAACTACCCAGAGACGTTGGCGGCCGCGGCCGGTCGTCGCTGGCACAGCGACGCACTTGCAAGCCTCGGCTATGCTTCGGCGGCCCTGCGCAGCCGGGGCGACCTGGCTGTGGCCTTGGCCAACTGCTCGCGTGGGCTGATCGAAGCCGCTCACTCCGTCTTGGCCCTTAAAAAGCAGTGGGTGCTGAACGAGAAAGGCATGGTGGGGCGCGCTGGCCTCGGCGTGCAGGCAGAACTGGTTCTGGCGGCTGAGGATACGCACGCCCTACATAGAGCCATCGGTGCGGTCACGGCACACGTAGAAAGCCTGGCGCCAAGTTGACAAAGCAGGGATGCAAGCAGAACGGCCCCTGATCTTGGAGTCCTCCTCGCTCTTACGCCTACAGCAGTCCTAGGCCGGAGCGCGGGCCCTCTCCGCGCCCGCCCTCCCTTCGCTCGTCAGGGTACCTTGACAGTTCTCTCCCCGTCAGGATAACCTGACAATGTGAGCGGAGAGGTGCGAGCGGCGGATGCGCCAAAGTTGGCCGGGAACCTGGGTAGTAAGGACCCCGCTGTCGGCTTGCGCGCCGTGGCGGCGTTGCGCTCGATGCTCGAACAGATCGAACGCCTGCAGGTGGACAGCGCTCGGGACCAAGGCTGGTCGTGGGCGGACATAGCCCGCCAACTGGGCGTGAGCCGCCAGTCGGTGCACGAGAAACACGCCAGCCGGTACAGAGCGACAGAAAAGGAGCAATAGGTGTTTGAGCGGTTCACTGACCGAGCCCGGACGGTCCTGATCGAGGCTAGGGCCGAAGCCGTAGAAACAGGGGTTGGTTTCATCGGGACCGAACATTTACTGATTGGCATGTTGCGGGAAGGCACCGGCCTGGCAGCCATCGCCTTGGAGGAACAGGACGTCGGGCTGGCCCGCGTGCGAGAAAAGGTACTGGCCGAGATCGCCGGGTACATCCCCGTAACTGCCGTCGACGACGCGTCGGCGTTGGCCGCCATCGGCATAGATATCGACGCGGTACGCACTGCGGTCGAGACCGCCTTCGGGGAAGGTGCCCTGCCCGATAGGAAGAACCAACCTCCCTTCACGCCGCGGGGCAAGTCGGCCCTGGAGCGTTCGCTGGCTGTGAGTTTGGCCTGGCGCCAGCGCTTCATCGGCACGGAGCACCTACTGGTGGGGTTGCTCGAGCTGGGACAGGGGATCGCAGTATCCGTACTAAAGGACCTTGGCACCGACCTGGAGGCGCTCAGAGACTCCGTGAAACGTCTGTCCGCGCCCGAAGCGCTACGAGCTGACGTTGCTTGGCAAGGCTTTTTGGACCTAGCCCGTCAGGTCTCGGCACTGCCCGGAGGAGCCCGGCGAGACGAGCTACTACTTTGCCGGAGGGATGGCTTCGAAGCCATGACCCAAGAACAGGCTGCGATAACCGGCGCAGCCACCGCTTTAGCCGATCATCTGGAGGTGCTCACCGAATCACTGAGGCAAGCGCTCGACGTCGAAACTGTACCGGGACCGTACGACGATTAGGCCCCGGCGCCACGTTGACCCGTTTCGGAGCCAGCGCGGTTCAGCGGCGCCGGGCACGCAGCACGACATCGGCTACATGGGAGGTGCCGGGCGGCGGGTCCATCCGAGGCTCAACCGCATGCAACTCGACCGCAAATTCATTGCCCAGTAGCAGGGCGAGATCGTCACCACCGACATAGTCGTCAGGGTCGACTCCCCGCGATCTCATGTGCTCGACGTGTTCGTCGTCGAGGTCGTGGTAGACGGCGAGCAACAACCCCCCAGGGCGCACTGTGTCGAGCAACCGGCGTACGGCTTCGTCGCCGGCGGCCTTGAGCAGCGCAGGGTATTGCAGCGAAACAAGGTCAAACGAGCGAGCTGGGAGCGTTAGCTCCAAGACGTCCCCGGCCACCCATTCGACGGTGACGCCGGCCAGTTCCCCAACCTGTCGCGCCCGGTCTAACGCCACCCCGGAGATGTCGATCGCGGTGACCGTCCAGCCGTTGCGGGCGAGCCAGATGGCGTCGGCGCCCTCGCCGCAGCCAACGTCGAGCGCGCGACCTGGGGTCAGGCCAGCGGCCTCGGCGGTGAGGCGCCCGTTGGGCCGACCACTCCAAATCGCCCCTTCCTGCTCGTTGTACCTGGCGTCCCAGTGCGCGGACAGCGCGCTTGTGCCGAGGTTGTCGTGGCTGTGGTGGTCCTCTTGCATGTTCGCACGCTAGACCCGCACCAGGACCACGATGGTGCGCCGAACGCCTCGCTTCGTCGAGCGAAGGCGGGCGGCGGCGCTCTTCACGTTGTCTCCCACCGCAGTCATAATCGGGTCTGTGTGCTCGCCTTCCGACGCCACTTCCGTACCGGAGGCCGCGCTCATAAGGGCCACTTAGCGGTCAGGTGCTCGAAGTGAGTCGACTCGTCTTCGTACCGTCCCCCTTGCGCTGTCACTATGTCCCTGAACTGCTGCCGCAGACGGACCCCCGCCTCGACGTCTTCCACCGAGAGCAGGACCTGGTACTCCAGCAGGCGCTCGTGGTTCACCGTGCCGTCAGGGTGAAGAACGCGCTGGACATCGTTGACCAGTCCGAAGTCGACAGCCCACTGAGTTTCGTGACGTGGGACCGACTCGCCACCGAAGTCCACGAACAGGATGGAGCCGAACTCCTTCAGGGTACTCGAAGTTCCAAGCGTCATGTCTGCTGCCGGAGACCCCGCCAACTCCTCGTCGCTGTGGTAGCGGAGCAACGTTACCCGGTCCGAGGAAACCGAAATGTCAGCAAGCTGGTGGTGGTGCAATACCGGGTGACGCGGATGGCCTTTCATCAGTACCACGCCAGAGACTGAGAAGTCCGGGGTACTGCCGGGGGCCGTAGTGGGCATTTCCATGCCACCATCGTCGCACACCCTCACCTGCGAGCGAGAGCGACTAATTTGCACCCAAAACCCGGAGAAGCGCAACGGAACGGCCGAACGTGGTCAATCGAGTGCCTTTGATATCTGCGCCCGCGTCCGAGATACTCCGTGGGCCGCGCCGCACCGGCACCACCTTGTGGTTTCGGGCTACCGTGACGTCCATGGAGTGCCGCTCGATCACGCTGTACTCGAACGAATGGCGCGCTTGTCGCCATTTCTACGTCGACTTCCTCGGGTTGGGGGTGGTGGCTGAAGGCGAGGACCAATTCCTTGCCCTTGAAGGATCGCCTTTGTGCATCGACGCGGCACACGGCCGTCCTCCCAGCAGTGGTTTCGTGCTGTTCGCCACCGGCGACCTCGATGGCGTGCGACAACGGGCCAAGACCATGGGCTATCAGGTCCAACGAGAGGAGGACCGGAGGCTCCGCCTTCTCGACCCCGATGGCCGAGAGGTTGAGATTTACCAAAGGGAGCCGGGAGGGCCATAGAGATGCTCCGTCCTCCGAAGAAGGCGCGGTGCCGCAGAGGCAACTTCGCCCTCATGCCGGCATTGTGGAGCGCCCGGGTGCAGCCTGCGCTATCGGTTTGGCTGATGGCGGGGGGCTAGAGGCTAGGACGCCTGCCAATCACCGCCCGCAGACCAGTGGGAAGTTCTTCCCCCCCGAAGGACCCGCTCACGATGGCTTCCATGCCGTGTGCACTAAGCACCGCAGGGATGGTGGCCGTTCCGATCAGCACATTGGCATGGCGCTCGTCATCCCGACGCCAAGTGCCATCATCGTTGCGGGTAAAAATCGCCATCTGGCGGACAAAGCGGGTCGGCGTCGGCGTGGAGAAGTGCGTGATCAGAGCCCAGTCATCAGACACCCATCCGTGGGCGGGGGCGTCCTGGCGGGCGCGACCCCACTCCAGGTCACAGAGGTCGACAGCTAGCACGCCGCCAGGGCGGACCGCCCTGGCCGCTCCTTCCAGTCCCCGCCAGACGGCTCGCTCGTCCGGAAGGTAGCAAAGGACGTGGCCAATAGATACCACTGCATCGGCGTCGGGGATGTCGTCGTCAGGAAGTGTCAACTGTTCGATTGACTCGGCACCCGGCACATAGCTGCGCGCCAGTGCCAGCATCGCAGGCGAGGCGTCAGTGGCGATCACGCGATGCCCCGCCTCCACGAGGTAGCGGGTCAACAGACCGCTCCCACAGCCGAGCTCGAGTACTACACCACCACGAGCTAGGACGGGTTCGAGCAAGCGAAGAATGCCAGGCGCGGCATAGGTCGGCGTGGAAGCCAAAACCCTCATGATGAACACGAGCGAGATCCTCGCGGTAATAGGTCACTTTCACATCTTGCCTCGGGCCGTCGAGATAAAATGGCGGGCAAGTCCCGATGTGTGGTCCCGTCGAGGGGCTGTCGTGGGCGCCCCGGGACGAGGTTCCGGGGCCGTTCGACCGGGCTACCCCGTGACGAACCGAACCCGCTGAACCTGACGCTCCCAACCGCTGGCGCGTGTCCTGGGCCGTGGTTTTCGTTGTCGTTTTACTGATATAACCCTGGGCCCATCTGCTTCGCCATAACGTTGCAGTGCAACGGTCTGCACTACCCAAAGGAGCTGACACCATGGACATGAACACGTCAGCGACGCGTTCCGGCCCTACTTCGGGCAGAGCATGACGACCGAACTGGTGCTCCTGGGGACGGCCGGCGCGCCCATGCCGGTCGCCGGCCGAGGGGGGGTGGCGTCAGCGCTCATTGTCGGCGACCGCGTTTTTGTTATCGACTGCGGTCGCGGGACACCATCGGCGTTCGTTGACGCAGACCTCGATTTCCGGCGCTTGGAGGCCGTGTTCGTCACCCACCTTCACGCCGACCACGTCGGCGACCTCCCTGGCATGCTGCTCTACCCATGGGGGGCCCGAAGCGGTCCGGACGGTCCCTTACCACCGATCCTGGTATATGGCCCCGCCTCGCCGGGGGCTCTGCCCAGCGGTGATGCCACGTTCCATCGAGAGACGACGATCCACCCTGACCAACCGGTCCCGGGGACAACCGACCTGGTGCGCAACATCCTGGCTGGCTACGCCTACCACCTGAACGTCATGCCCCTCGATGCCCGGATGCCCGATCCCGGAAGGCTGGTTCGGGCCATCGACATACCCGTCCGAGAGGCGCAGGATGGTCAGGCCCCACAGCCGGTCGTCGTCATGGACGATGATGGCGTACGGGTCACTGCGACCACGGTCACCCATGGCCACGCCGTCCCCGCGTTGGCTTACCGTTTCGACACCGCGGACGGCTCAATCGTGTTTTCCGGCGATACCACGGTCAACGACAGTCTCATCGCCCTAGCCAAGGAGGCGGACATCCTGGTTCATTGCGTGGCCGACCTCGGCTACCTCGAGCGACATGGGACCACGGGTGTCGAACTCGAACATATGGCGGGGCTCCACACCGACGTGACAGAGGTCGGGGGCGTGGCCTCCCGCGCCCGAGTCAGTGAGCTCATCCTCACCCATTACCTTCCTGCCAACCCGCACGCCATCGGCGAAGAGGAATGGGCGGCGCGCGTGGGCAAGACCTTCAACGGGAAAACTACGGCGGGCCGCGACGGCCTGCGTCGCGTCCTCAACTAAGAGCTCACGTCTCCGCCCACATGCCTTACGGCGTTGTCGCCGCCGGCGTCCTGAAGGGCCTCGGCTGAGGTTTTGCGAGCCGCTCCAGTACCCACTTAAACCCCACCACGCCTTCGACCACGATATCTGCGCGAGTAATGATGTCTCGGGGCTCTCCCTGGAGTGCACTCCAACGCGAACTGCCGTTTCCAGACGGCCGTCGGCAACGAGGGTTTCAAGCGCGCTAAACGCATCGAGGTCGGTGGCATCGTCGCCGCCGTACAGTGCCGTCCGCGCCTGGCTGGCACCGATCAGCTCGCACACCGCCTGCCCCTTGCCAATCAGGACCGGCGGCCACACTTCAAGCACCTTGCGACCCCAGCGAGTGCTTAGCCCGTCGTCTTTGGCCTCGGCGGCCACGCCCCTTAATTGCGCCAGCACCGCCTCTTCGTCCGTTAGCCCTCGCCAGTGGAGCGCCACAATAGGGCCCTTGTCTTCAAACTGGATCCCGAGCCTCTGAAGATCCCTCTTATGCGTCGCCGTGAAATCCTGTACCGCAGGTTGCCAGCTCTTGAATAAGGCGTCCATCCGTGGCTTTTCCTGGTCCGGGAGGAGCAGCTCGGCGCCGTGCAGGCCTGCGTACGAGATGGCTGGCTCTCCTACCAGGCGTCGCGCCTCCAGCGCCGGCCGCCCCGAAACGCAGGCCACGCAGGCGTAGCGCCGGCGCATGGTGCCGAGCAGACGCGACACGTCCTCGGGCACTCGGGCCTCGCTGGGCCGCTCGACAATGGGGGCGAGCGTCCCGTCAATGTCGCACAACACCGCGCCGTGCGCAGGGTCGCTGGTAATTGGACGGAGCCGCTCGGCGAGCGCTCGAGCCGTTACGGGGGGCACCTGGATAGTAGAGCTACTTAGGGGCCAGCTAGCTCACTGGGCCGGGGGCATTTCAGTGACCATGTCCAGGGCACCGAGAAATGTGTTGGCCCAGTGGTGGACGTCGAACTCGATGACCCGCCGACGCATGGCCTGCATGCGGCGGGCCGCCGCTCGCGGCGACACCCGTACGGCCTGCAGGATGCTGGCCTTGGTCCCGTCAATGTCGTACGGGTTGATGAGAAATGCCTGCCGAAGCTCGTCGGCCGCACCGGTGAACTCCGAGAGGACCAGCGCCCCTCGGAGGTCGAAGTGGCAGGCCACATATTCCTTGGCGACCAGGTTCATGCCGTCTCGCAGAGGGGTCACAAGCATGACGTCGGCGGCTAGGTACAGCGCCGCCATTTCCTCTTTGGAAAAGGACTGATGAAGGTAATGAATGGCAGTCTTGCCGACCGAAGAATGATCGCCGTTGATCCGGCCCACAATGCTGTCAACTTCGTCGCGCAGCCGCTGGTACTCCTCGACTCGCTCACGGCTGGGGCTGGCCACCTGGACCAACACAGCACAAGCGGGATCGAGCTCGGCCTCGTCAAGCAGCTCACCGTAGGCTCGAAGTCGGTGCACGATCCCCTTGGTGTAGTCCAGGCGGTCTACCCCGAGCAGCAGTACCTCCGGGTCACCGAGCTCGCCTCTGAGTTGGCGGGCCCGCGCCTGGATATCGTCTCGGCGGGCGAGTGCTTCTAGGCCCGCCGTGTCGATGGAGATCGGGAACGACCCGGCGCGCAGGTACCGCCCCCCGGACGGGCCCCGGCCTCGGCTGGCAGTTCTATGACCGATCCGCGGGTGCTAGCGCCGGTCAACCGCCTGCAGGCGCGCAGAAAGTTACTGGCGTCGTCGCGGCGTTGAAAGCCGAGCAGGTCCGCGCCCAGCAAACCTTCGACGAGCTGACGGCGCCACGGGAGCCGAGAGTAGATCTCGAAACCAGGGAAAGGTATGTGGTTGAAAAAACCGATCCGCAGGTCAGGTCGCTGGTCCCGGAGCAACTTGGGGACGAGCTGGAGCTGGTAGTCCTGGACCCATACCACCGCCCTTTCCCCGGCCACATCAGCCGTGACGTCCGCAAACCGGCGGTTTATTTCCTGGTAGGCCTCCCACCATCGGCGCTCGAACTGAGGGGCTGCGGCCAGGTCGTGGTAAAGCGGCCACAGAGTTGCGTTGGAAAACCCTTCGTAGTAGTCGCCCACCTCCTCATCGGAGAGGGTCACCGGCACGAGTTGCATGCCGGCGGCTTCGAAGGGGTCCAACTTCTCGCCGGGCGCCCCCGACCAGCCCACCCAGGTGCCCCGGTTACGCTCCATGACCGGCTCTAACGCCGTGACCAACCCGCCAGGGCTGGGGCGCCAATCTACGGACCCATCGGCCTCTGTGACCCGGTCGAGGGGTAGGCGGTTGGCAACCACGACGAAGGGCGCAGACCCAAAGTGTGGCGCCATGACATTCACCTACGGGGCTCGCCTGGGGCCTGAGGTCTCCCGCCCGTGCATCATCAGGGACGCCAGTGTACCGGCATGCCTACGGTGTAGCTCCCCGCCCCCCCTGGCTCAACCCGTTTCGGTCGGAATTCCGCCAAGACCAGCCCTTCTGAGCTCGGGGAAGACCGTAGTTAATGCCCCCGTGAGATGTGCGGACGAGTTGCTCCACAGCAACCTCGGCTGGTCCGGCCAACGTTTTCGATAGCGGCCCCGTGCGACATAATCCCGGCCTCATATGGCACCGAGGGTTCTCCCGGTGCCCGTGTAAGCGCGGACAGCATTGGGTAAGACCGGCAATATCGGTGAGGAGCGCGACACATGCACAACAACAAAACGTTTGACTGGAAGGCGGTCAGCCTCGGCGCAGGCGCGCTGGCGGGGCTGGTCACTCAGCGACTACTTGAAGCGGTATGGACGAGGTTGCGCCACACCTCGTCCCCGCCTATGCCGGCAGACCGACGCTCACCATGGGTGGAGGCGCTCAGTTGGGCGGCGGCCACAGGTGTAGCCGCCGGCGTGGCCAGGCTTTTAGCCGTTCGGACCGCCGCCGTCGCCTGGGAGGTAGTTACTCACGAACCACCACCCGACGTTGTAGACCCGGCGGCGGCCTGATACCAAAGGCCGGGCCGGCTGGCAATCAACTAATCAGACGCTTCGCTAGGGTCGAGCGATGGACCACCGACCAGAGCCGCTAGGAATACGAAGAAGTCATATTTCCTTCTCGGGTCTCGGGGGCGCCGGCCAGGGGGCCGCGATAGCCGCCCAGGTCCGCTAATGGCTGGCGCGCTCGCCGGCCGTCCTTTTCCACTTGGCGCGCAGCTCGAGGCCGATGGGACTAATTTCGCGGTCTCGTCAGAGATCGCCGATGCCATCGAGATTTGCCTCTTCGACGACGCCGGCGCGGAGGAGCGCGTCGAACTGCCGTCACATACAGCCGACATTTGGCATGGGTTCCTTCCCGGGGTCGGGCAGGGGCAGCGTTATGGGCTGAGGGCCCATGGGCCTTGGGACCCCGGTGAGGGCCTGCGCTGCAACCCGGCCAAGCTACTGCTGGACCCCCACGCCACCGCGGTGGAAGGCGAAGTCGACTGGGACGAATCAGTTTTTGGTCACCGCTTCAATGAGCCCGAGGAAAGGAACGATTCGGACTCGGCACCCAACATGCCCAGGTGTATGGTAACGGCCGCCGACTTTGACTGGCAGGGCGACCGACCTCCGAGTATCCCTCTCGATGAAACGGTCATTTACGAAACCCACGTAAAGGGGCTTACCCAGCGCCACCCTGAGGTGCCACAGCCCCTTCGGGGTACCTATGCGGGGCTGGCTCACCCCGCGGTAACCAGCTACTTGGTCGACCTCGGAGTGACCGCCGTCGAGCTGATGCCAGTGCACCAGTTCGTCCAGGACTCGCACTTGCTGGAGCGGGGTTTGCGCAACTATTGGGGCTACAACAGCATCGGTTTTTTCGCGCCGCACGGAGCGTACAGTTCAACGGGCTGGTCGGGGGGCCAGGTCGACGAGTTCAAATCGATGGTGAGGGCCCTGCACGCGGCTGGGCTCGAGGTGGTACTCGACGTCGTCTACAACCATACGGCCGAAGGTAACCACCTCGGGCCCACGTTGTCGATGAAAGGCATTGACAACCCGGCCTATTACCGTCTGGTCGAAGAAGACCGGGCGCACTATTTCGATACCACGGGCACGGGCAACAGCCTCAACGTCGGTCATCCGGCCGCCCTGCGCCTTATCCTCGACTCGCTCCGGTACTGGGTGTCGGAAATGCACGTTGATGGGTTCCGCTTCGACCTCGCCACGGCCCTCACCCGGCAGAGCGGCGAGCTGGACATCCACAGTTCCTTCCTCAACCTCGTTTACCAGGACCCAGTTCTCGCCCCGGTCAAGATGATCGCGGAGCCGTGGGACGTGGCCGGCTATCAACTCGGCGGCTTTCCAACCCGCTGGTCGGAATGGAACGGGAAGTACCGCGACACGGTGCGCGATTTTTGGCGCGGTGTCGACGGGACCATTGGCGAGCTCGGCCTGCGCCTGACTGGCAGCGGCGATATTTACTCGTCGGGGCGGCGCACACCTACCGCCAGCATTAACTTCGTCACCGCCCACGACGGCTTTACCCTGGCCGACCTCACGGCGTACAACGACAAGCACAACGAGGCCAACGGCGAAGGCAACGCCGACGGCGAAGCCAACAACCGGTCGTGGAACTGCGGCGAAGAAGGTCCTACCCACGACCCAGGGGTGCTCGAGCTCCGCAACCGGCAGCGCCGGAACCTCCTCGGCACGCTCCTGCTATCCGCAGGAGTGCCTATGGTCCTCGGCGGGGACGAGCTCGGGCGCACACAGCAAGGCAACAACAATGCCTACTGCCAAGACAATGACGTGACGTGGTACGACTGGGACAACGTCGACGAGGACCTGCTCGCCTTCACCAAGACGGCGCTCAGGCTGCGGCGCCAAAGCGCCCCGTTGCGGCCTTCGCAGTACTTGCGCGGCCCAGAGGGTGGTCCCGCCCAGATGGTGCTGTACCGGGCCGATGGCCAGCAAATGAGCGCCGAGGACTGGCAGGACCCCGGTATGCGCACACTCGCTGTTGCCCTCGACGGCCGTCAAATTACAGCCGCTGATGGCGCCACCGCCGGGGAGCGGTTCTTGCTACGACTTAATGCCCATCACGAGCCGGTCAAATTCACCATCCCCCCGGGCCGAGCCCAGTGGGAAGCTGTTCTCACTACGGGAGGACCGGATGATACACCGCCTATAACGCCGAAGGGCACGATCACGCTCGAGGCCCGCTCCCTCCTGCTGCTGCGTACCGCGGCGGCCCGGCCTCGCCGCCAACCACGCAAACCGCCTGCCCATTAGCAGGCCAGCAGGGGGACGCGTCAAGAATTATCAAACCGAGGAAAGACAGTTTGTTCGACGATGAGCTTTATGCCGGCGGCGATTGGTATCGCCACCAATGCGCCGATTATCCCGAGCAGAGCGGCGCCAATGATTATGGCCAGCAGAGTGACGACAGGGGAAACGTTCACCGTGTGGCGCATAACCCGTGGCACTAAGAGATAATCCTCGATGAAACGGTAGGCAATATAAAACGCTGCCGTCGCGATGGCGACCGGCAGCGAGACGACTAATGCTACCAGGCTCACTATGACCCCGGCGATGGTTGACCCCACCACTGGTATCAGGTCGAAGAAAGCGACCATCAGGCCGAGCAGTATCGGGTAAGGGATGCCGAGCGCGGTGGCCCAAACGAAAGTGCCCAAACCGGCCACGAGCGATGTGAACAGGTTACCGAGCAGGTAGCCTCCGACGCCGGCGAGGACCTCGTCCGACAACACCACGAAGCGTAGCCGGCGGCTCTCGGGCACTAAGTGCGCAAAGAAGTTCTTGATAGCAGGCAGGGCGGCGAGAAAATAGATGGTAAGCACGATGACAATAAGGAAGTTGCTCACCGCGTCAAGACGAGCTCGCCCGCCCCCAGGGCACCCGTGGCGACGTCCTGGGCCAGGCTGCCGGTGCTCTTGCCGCCCAGGTAGTTGCTCAGGTGCAACTCCTTGGCGAGGTGGCCGACGGTACCCTTTCCGGAGTTTATCTCTGACCGCCATATCGGGACCTGTTTGATCAGCTCATTTATTTCGTGCTGAATTGGTGATATGGCTGAAAAGACAAACCCCGCCACCGCGCCAGCGCCGACTAGCACGACGATTAATACCGCGAGCGGGCGCTTCACACGGTGGCGGGTGAAAAATGCTACCGCTGGCTCGAGCCCCACGGCAATGAAGAGAGCCAGGAACACCAATACCAGGGTGGCGCGGACCGAGTAGATGGCGGCACCCAAGGCCAGCGCCAGCAGGACACCCATCGTCGCGACGAAACCGACGACAAACGGGTTCCTCCGGTCGAACGGCTGGCCCAAGCGGCGTATGGCCCGCTGACGGGCTCGCGCTTCATTCGCCCCGACGCGGCCCGGCAGCTCAGTCGTAATGGACCGCTCTTCGAGCGGAGTCGTCGTTCGCCCTCCTGGCTGAGGGGACGGTCCAGCCATAATCACCTCGCTGCGCGAGCCGCCTGTCCAGTTACCTGGATAACTACGTGTCTTTCGCCGGCTTATTTGCGGCTCGTTCCGCCTTCTCTTTTGCTAAGTCGATGACGTCGTTCAGTCTCTGAGCCGCTTCCGTAACTTTTTCCTTGGCCGCTCCGCCGGCCTGGTCCAGTTTTCCTTCCCGTTTGAGCTGATCATCACCGGTCAAGGCTCCGGCCGCTTCTTTGACGCGGCCCTTGGTGTCATCTGATTGTGCACCCATTGCTCAACTCCTGCGTCTTGCTCTCAAAAGTGAATGTCCCCACTCGGAAGACATTTCGTTTTACCCGAGATAACGCACTTCGGAAACCTCCTTGACCGCTATGGGAGGATCGCCCGGGCCCGCGGCCCACAGAGTGGCTGAGCTCCAAGAGGGTTCCGGAGGCGCCCATATTGCCAACCCGACCCCGAACGAGGTCGCCGGACCACACACTCAAGCGGCCGAGCCAAAACCTCGGTCGCTGCCAGGGAGGAGCCGGCTCTCCTCGCTCACTCCCGTTACAGTGTGACCCTGGCGCGACCCCGCAACCAACAAATATACCCCCCCCCCCGGTTCTTTGCCTAATCCTGCGCAACTCGTGGGTCAGATAAACCCTCGTTCAGTTTTCTGCGGGACCTCTTCGAGCCGCTCTAGGAGCGGGACGAGGTGTTGCACGCCGCCGATCTCAAGGGCGCGACGGACCACGGAAGCGCGCGGCGCCACGATGTAGAGCTTGGTCCGAGTGCGCAGCGTCTCTATTGCGGCCATCCCTGCGCTGTCGAGGTACTGCACGTCGGTTAGGTCGAGGACGAGGGTCTGTCCGTCTGCCTGGTCAGCGAGCGGCAGCATGACGTCAGCGACATTCGAGGAGTCGATGTCTTCGCGCAGGTGAGCGACCACGACCCCAAACTGCTGATCGCGCTCAATGTGGACAAGTGGCGAGGTCACGCCGGCTGCCTATCGTGGCGGCCGAACTGGAGCGTCACCACCGTGCCTGCCTCTTGGAGGTCTATGTCCACCTCATGGGCCAGCGCCCCCATTATGAGATGGCCACGGCCGCGGCCGATGAGGAGCCTTTCGAGCCCCGGCCGCCAGTGCCCACGGTCGCCGACACTGGCCAAGAGCTCTGGCCCCCGCCGGGCCAGCTCAACGGTGACTATCTGGGTGGGGTCGCCCTGGCTGCCGTGGTCGATGGCATTGGACACGGCCTCGCCGACGGCCAGCAGGACAGCGTCGCGGTCCTTCCTCGGGATGCCGATACCGTCGAGCCAGGCTCGCAGCCGCTGCCGAGCCCGACCCTGCTCCTCGCGACGCGCCTCGAACGCGTCGCAGTACAGGTCCGCGCACGCGCCGACGCTGCGCGCCGCCACGAGCGCGACGTCATCCTCGGCGCCGTCGCCGACCAGCTGCGTGAACAGCGCCTGCTTGAGGCGCCGCAACGGGAGGTACCAGTGTTCGGTTACCACCCGCGCCAATCGGGCGAGCCCCGCGTCGAGCGACTCATGCCGGCGCTCGACCAGCCCATCCGTATAAAGAAGCAGCAAAGACCCCGGAGGGAACGGCGCCCGGCCGGGTCGGCGCGGCCGCGCCGTGTCGACGCTGAGCGGCCAAGACCGACCCTGCTCGAGGTAGCTCACGTGGCCATCCGGGGACACAAGAAGGGGTGGCGGGTGGCCGGCACAAGCGTAGGACACGACGGCGCGGGCAGGGTCAACCACCGCCAACGCGACGGTGGCGCTCTGGGCGCCGCGTACGGTGGCCGCGTACCGGTCAAGGGCACTTAGAGCTTCCGTCGGGTCTCTCGTGTCGAACACGGCGAGCCCGAGCCCGTCGCGCAACCGGACCGCCGTCCTCACCGCGTTTAGGCCGTGGCCGACGACGTCACCCACGGCAACCGCGACGCGCCCATCACTCAGGTCGACAGCGTCGTACCAGTCCCCGCCGACGTTTATGCCCGCATCTGAGCCCTGGTGGCGCGCCCGGACGACCACGCCCGTCGAACGGGTGTCGATCCCAAGGAGGTTCTCCTCCAGGCGTTGCATCGCAGACTCTTCCCACTCGACGAGTTGACCGCGTTGGGCGGCCGCCGCTACCACCGTGGCGACATCGTGCATCGTGGCCTTGAGCTCGGCATCGAAGTGAAGGGGCCGGTCCCAGCCGATCCCGAGCGCAGCGAAGGGGGCCCTGGTCCCGAGGCGCAGCGGGATGACGGCGAGCGCATTGAGCCCGAGAGCTTCGAGGTCGGCTGCCAAAGCCGGGAATTCGCGGACCTGGGTATCGAAGTCTTCGAACCACAGCGCCACCCCGTCTTTGACGGCTCGCGTCGAATGCGTGTCGTCGGCCAGGGGCGTTCGCAGATAGCGGGCGAGGACCGAAACTGAAACCGCAGTGCCGGCGCAGTAGCGCCTGAGCATCGGCTCATCGCGCTCGACGATGCTGAGAGCAACCAGGTGGGCGTCCAAAGTACGACGAAGCCAGCCAAATAAGCCGTCGACGATCGCCTGAAGCGTCCTCGAGGAATGGAGCGCAGCCGACAGCGCAGCAAGTTCTTCGGCCCGGCGGCGGCCAGCAAGCGCCTCCGTGGTCACTCGCGAGGCCCGCTTTCTCGATTCGAGCAGAGCGCGTACGCGCGCCCGCAGCTCGTCCGCCGAAAACGGCTTGGCCAGGTAGTCGTCGGCACCTCGGGCCAGTCCGCTGACTGTCGCCTCGCCGGCGCGGCCCGAGAGCAGCAGTACGGGGACGTCGTTGAGGGTGACGTCTGCCCTCAATTGGCTCACCAGGTTAAGCCCGTCGATATCGGGCATCATCACGTCGCTCACGATCACGTCCGGTCTGGCCCGACGGGCCAAGTCGAGCGCCTCGCGGCCGGTCGACGCCAACCTCACCCGCCACTCGAGGTCAAATAGCGAGTAGAGGTACCGCTGCATGTCCTTGTTGTCGTCTACCACCAGGACCGACAGGCGCCCGGTGTCGTCGCCATCGGGCGCTCTCTCCCGCACGACGTCTTCGGTCCAACGTTGCGCGTCGGCTGCGAACGCGCTTGAACGCGCCCCGGAGGTCCGGTGCGATATGTCGATTTCTGTCTTGGCGCTGCTCGCCTGGACCGGCAAGGTTACCGTGAAGGTAGAGCCGGAGCCGGCTGTGCTGTCGACCGCAATAGAACCGCCGAAGAGTTGCACCAATTCGGAAACGAGCGCCAAGCCGATGCCGCTGCCCTCGAACGATCGGCCCACCTGGTTCGTGGACCGGAAGAACCGCTCGAAGACCCGGTCCTTCTCGTCGGGGAGGATGCCGACACCGGTGTCAGTGACGGACAGCTCTACGGCGTGGTCCAGCCGGCGGAGTTCAACCCGGACCGACCCGTGCAGCGTGTACTTAAGGGCATTGGAAACGAGGTTCAGGACAGTCGATTCCCACATGTCGACGTCAACGTCGAGCGTCCCCACCGGGCTGATCGCCGTGACGAGCTCGATCCCCGCCGCATCGAACGCCGATCGGAACACCGAGACCAATTCCGCTGTCAACGCTGAGAGGTCGGTCGGTTGCGGGGCGGCCGTGACGCTCCTGGCGCCTACGCGGGTGAAGTCGAGGAGGTTGTTGACCAGCTTGAGGAGCCGCAGGCCGTTGCTGTGCGCAGTTTCGATCCGCTCGCGCTGTGAAGGGGCGGAGACAGCTGACTCATCGGCCAGTGCCTCCTCGAGCGGCGAAAGGATGAGCGTCAATGGCGTCCGGAACTCGTGGCTGAGGTTCGAGAAGAAGGTGGTCTTGACCCGGTCGATCTCCGCCAGTGCGTCGGTGCGCTCTTTTTCTTGTTCGTGCTGGCGCGCATTTGCGATGCTCGTCGCAATCTGGGCCGACGCCAAATTGAGGAAGTCGCGATAAGAGCCGTCCAACGCCAGCCGTGGGCTGATCCCTGCCACCAGAAAGCCGGCCAAATGGTGGGCCCGGTTGGAAGGGATAGGGACCACTACGGCCGTATCTGGCCCGTCGGTCCAGGGCCATGAGGCACTTCGCCGACCAGACGACCGGCTAAGCCCGTCACGGTCTGCGGTACCTCGCTGCGCATCGCCTCAGCCAACGGCCACGGCCAATCACTACCCTCGCCCTCCAAGGCGAGGCTCGGCTGGACGGCCTCAATGCCCGTGACCACACCCACCCCTGCGACGAGCCGGGCCGCTCTTCGATCTGGGTCAACCAAGTACAACAGGGCAAAAGGAATATCCTTGGCGTGCCCTTCCAGGATTTTGGCCGCGGTGGCACACGCCTCCTCGGCCGTCTGGGCTTCGACGGAGCGGGCTCCGAGGTCGCGCAGTACTGACACACGGCGATCGGCCACGACTTTGCCAGTGATCTCGTGGACCGTGGCCAGGACGCCGCCGATGCCGCCAGCGACCGTCTCGTCGGGGACGGGGCTGTAGGCGACTGTGAAGTGCGTCTCCTCCACGAAACCGTAGCGGTTGATCTCCAAGAAAAGGTCGTCGTTCCACGTCGCAGGACCACCATGGAACGGTGTATCGATAAGCGGCTGAAGAACGGGCCAGATCTCGTGCCACACTTCACTTACCGGTCGGCCGAGTGCCCATGGGTGCTTCGTACCGAGCACGGGGCGGTAGGCGTCGTTGTAGATGGACACGTATTGCGGGCCCCACCACAAAAGGAGCGGGAAGCGGTTGGCCACCATAAGACGCACCATCGTCCGCAGTGTTGGTGACCACGTATCGGCGGGGCCGAGTGGCGTCTTTGACCAGTCGAACTCCGTTACGGCCCGTTCCATCTCCCCGTCCGCGACGAATTCCCGACTCGGGATACCCGTCTGTTCCCACGAATCTTTCATGCCCAAAGAAACAACGCCGGTCCAATTCGGCGCCGGCCGCGAACTGGCAACGACGCTGCCGAAAGCCTCACCGCCGTGGGGGTGCTTCCTGCGGGTCGCGTTCTAGCTGATGTGCGTGTAGCCAGCACTGCGCACAGGCTACAACGTGGGGCCGGCAGCAACGCCTGCCCCTTGCTGAGCGAAGCTTCTAATGCCACCCCGTGTGCCGTCCAGCTCGCTTGTTGCCGGCTCGTCACGGCGCGAACCTTGGGGCAACATCCGCCGGTGTATTGCTGAGAGACTTCTAACCAGGCGCGCACGCACCACCGTTCTCCGTATTGACGAGTAACTTCCCCGCAAGGGCCAAAGACGAAACTCGGAAGAGCGGGTTAAGGGTCCCTGGCAGCCGTCTACGATGAGCACGATGCCGTTGTCCCCCCGTCGGGAGCCGGCGCCGCCACCTTTGCCTTGACGTCCGCGGACACCTCGGCTGCGGCTGCGGCTGCGGAGCTTGTCGTGGCTGTGCGAGGGGTGCTGGGCAACCGGACAACGGTTGGGTCCTCGCAGGCCGGTCCCAGACCCGGGGGCGGGGAGCGAGACGGTAACCCGTAGGCAGCCTGGCTTTTTACCCTCTCACTGGCTGACGTCGTTGTAGAACGCTGTCGAGCCGGCGATGCCCGCGATGACTGACTCCTCAGAGCCTCCCTGGGCAAGGTCGACGACCCAGAGTGACAGCTCGCCCGGTTGGGGGCCCGGCCCAACAAACGCTCGGACTGGGTGGCCACGAAATCGCGGGAGTACTCAACCGACGAAAGGATGCCAAGCGCTACTGAACTGCGGGTGGCGCCGGACGACAACTGGCTCTCCCAGAAGGCCAACCCGCTCGCATCGACAGAGCGGCCAAGAAGTAACTTGTAGAGGGCGCGTATAAACCCCGCTGGCGTCCCCCCAGAAGTGGCGTAATAAGCGTCGGAGCCCAGCATTCCGGCGAGGACGGATTGATCGCTGGCGCCGTTGTCGAGGTGGGTCAGCCAAGGGCCGAGGCTGGCCGAGGGAGCGGGATGGCCGAAGACATGGTCGTAGTCACCGGCCACCAGATCCTGTCGGTACTCGGCCGAAACCAAAATGTCCTCCGCGATCTCCGTCCTCGAGGCTCCACCCTGGAGCACCTGTAACCACGCCGTTTCCCCAGCCGTATCGGGGGCACGGTGAAGCAAATCTTCATACAGCCGGCAGACGAAGTCCGCGTTCGTGCTTTGGCCGGTACCGGCACAGGCCGACGACGCCGGCGGAGGAGTCGTTGTCTTGGACGATCTCTCGACCGTCTCGCTAAGCGAGCCGGTCGACGCTTCGAATGCCCCGTACCCCGAGTATGTCGCATCGATGATTTCGGTCCCCGGGGTCGAGGGCTTGTAGCTGCAGTCCACCCTGCCCGTTGTCTGGCTCGGGCTCAGGAGGGCGCACCCCGGCAGGGTCGCGCCACCCGCGGTCAAGGTGACGGTGCCCCCACCGGGGACGGGGCTGACCGTGACCAAAAGCGTGACCTGCCGGCCCAAGTTCGCCGGGTTGGTCGAAGAGCTGACAGTCACCGTGGTGGCTATCGTGGTGGCTGTCGTCGGGGTAGCCGCAGGAGCCGGGGACTGCGAAAGGGTCACCGACTTGGTCGCAGGCAGACTGTTTTCCGCCCCGTCATTGACCCCGAACGATATGGTCCGGGTAGCACTGCTCGGGCTCGCCGAAGTGTCAGCGTACGTAACAGACCTGAGGGCGGCTTGCCACTGGGCCAGTGTGGCCGTCGCTCCCGTGCTGGTCAGGGACAGCACACCCGTCGCCGAGTCATACGAAGCGCCGATGTTGCCGTACGTGCTCGCACTCGTATTGGTGAAGGCCAAGGCATCCTGGCCCGGTCCGAAATTGGCGGTGACGGCCACCGTCGCTGCAGCCAGGGTCGGGTCCCCCCGGTCGCTTATCGTAACGCCGGGGTCGACCGGGACCGGTGTCCCGGCCGCCGCGTAAGGGGCCACGAACGCCGTAACACCAGCGGACGTCGTCACGACCGGCGTCTGGTCCGTGTCGTTGACCGTCACCGCCTTGGTGCCGGCAACGCTGGTCGCGGTCCCGTCGTTGACCGTGAACGAGATGGTCCGGGCGGCGGTGTTCGGCGTGATGGCGGTGTCGGTGTAGGTGACAGAGCTCAGGGCCGCCTGCCACTGGGCCAGGGTGGCCGAGCCGCCCGGGCTGGTCAGAGTGAGCACACCCGTCGCTGTGTCGTAAGAGGCGGCGGTGTTGCCGAACGTGGTGGCGTCGATGTTCGTGAACCCCAAGACGTCCTGGTTCGGCTGAAAGTTGCCCGTGATGGCCACTGTGGCGGAAGCCAGCGTGCCGCTCTCGTCGTCACTCACGATGAGCCCAGGGTCGACAGGCACCGGCGTGGAGGTGGCGTTGTCACCCGAGCTGAAGGCCGTGCTGCCACCGGTAGTGGTGACGACGGGCCCGGTCAGGACGTCTACGGTGTCGGCCGCCGCCGCGCTGTCCTCAGTGCCGTCGTTGGTGACAAACGAGACCGTACGGTCGCCCAGAGCCGCCCCTGAGGGGGTCGAGAAGGTGACCGCGCTGAGGGCGTTGGCCCATTGTGCAGCGGTGGCCGTCGCCGCTTCGCTGGTCAACGTCAGGACGCCCGTCGTGGCGTCGTAAGAGTCGTCGATGTTGCCGAACAGCGTGGAGCTGGTATTGGTTAAGGCCAGCGCGTCGCCACTGTGGAACCCACCGGTTATGGACACGGTGCCCGACGCCTGGGTGGCGTTGTCGAGGTCGGTGACCCCCACGCTGCCGTCGATCGTGACCGGGGCCGCCCCGGCCAGGTAGTTCCTGGTGCCGCCGCTGGTGGTCACGACCGGCGTCTGGTCGGTGTCGGCCACTGTGACGGTCCTCGTAGCCGTATTGCTGGTCAGCGACGCGCCGTCGGTGACCGTGAAGGAAATAGCCCGGGTGGCGGTGTTCGGCGTGATGGCGGTGTCGGTGTAGGTGACAGAGCCCAGAGCCGCCTGCCACTGGGCCAGGGTGGCCGAGTCGCCCGGGCTGGTCAGGGTGAGCACACCCGTCGCTATGTCGTAAGAGCCGGCGATGTTGCCGTAGTTGGCAGCACTGGTGTTGCTGAAGGAGAGCATGTCCTCGTTCGACTGGAAGTTGCCAGTGATCGACACGGCGCCCGATACCAGCGTCGAACTTACGCCGTCGGTCACAGTTAACCCACCGTCGATGTCCACCGGCGTGGAGGTGACGTTGTCACCGGCCACGAAAGCGGCAGAGCCTGAGTCGGTTGTAACTGTCGGGGGCACAAGGACTTCGACGGTGTCAACCGGAGCCGCGGCGCTACTGCCTACACCGTCGTTGACCACGAAGGAAACCGTGCGGTCACCCGGCGTCGCCGCCGGGCCGGCCGAGAAGGTCACTGCGCTGAAGGCGTTGGACCATTGCGCGTCGGTGGCAGTGCCCCCACTGCTGGTCAGGGTCAGCGCGCCGGTCGTGGAGTTGTAGGAAGCCTGGATGTTGCCGAACAGCGTCGAGCTCGTATTGGTAAAGGCCAACGTGTCGCCGCTGTGGAACCCGCCGGTTATCGAGACGGTGCCCGACGCCTCCACGGAGTTGTCGCCGTAAGCGACCTGTACATTGCCGTCCACCGTGACCGGGGCGGTACCGGCCGGGTAATCCGTGGTACCACCGGTCGTGCTGACCACCGGCGTCTGGTCGACGTCGGCCACCGTCACCGTCTTGGTCGACGGGATGCTGGTTAGCGAATTGTCATCGGTGACCGTGAACGAAATGGTCCGGATGGCGGTGTTGGGGACGCTGGCGGTGTCGGCGTAGGTGACCGAGTCCAGCGCCGCCTGCCACTGGGCCACGGTGGCCGTGCCCCCCGAGCTGGTCAGAATCAACACGCCCGTGGAGGAGTTGTAGGAGGCGGCGATGTTGCCGTAGGTGGTCGAGCTGGTGTTGGTGAAAGCCAGGACGTCCTGGCCCGAGTGGAAGTTGCCAGTGATCGACACCGTGCCCGAAGCCAGCTCGCTGGTGCCGAGGTCCGTCACAGTGACCCCGGAGTCGACTGCGACCGGCGTAGAGCTCGTGTCGTCGGTTTGGGTGAAGGCGGTGCTGCCGCCGGTGGTAATGACGTTGGGCCGGAAAACTCAACGTCGACGGTCTTTGTCGCAGCGGCGCTGTTGTCTGTCCCATCATTGACGACGAAGGAGACGGTGCGGTCGCCGGTCGTGGTGTGTGCACTGGAGAAGGTGACGGCATCGAGAGCGTTGGTCCACTGGGCGTCAGTTGCGGTACGCCCACTGCTGGTCAGGGTCAGCACGCCGGTCGTGGAGTTGTAGGAGGCCACAATGTTGCCGAACAGCGTCGAGCTCGTATTGGTGAAGGCCAACGTGTCGCTGGTTTGGAGCCCGCCGGTTATCGACACCGTCCCGGACGCCTGCGTGCTCTGGCTCGGGTCCGTGACGGTTACCCCGCCGTCGACCGTCGCGGCGGTAGTGCCCGCAGGGTAACTGGTCGTCCCCCCCGTGGTCGTCACGATCGGGGGCGAATCGACGTCAACCGTCTTTGTCGCCGCGGCGCTGCTGGCTTGACCGTCGTTGACGGAGAAACTGATTGTCCTGGCGGAAGTATTGGGTTCGGCAGCGGTGTCCACGTAGGTGACAGCGTCCAGGGCATCCTGCCATTGGGCCACGGTGGCCGAGCCTCCCGAGCTAGTCACGGTCAGCACGCCCGTCGAGGAGTTGAAGGAGGCCACAATGTTGCCGAACAGCGTCGAGCTCGTATTCGTGAAGGCCAGGACGTCCTGGCCCGAGACGAAGTTGCCGGTGATGGACACGGTGCCCGAAGCCAGCGTCGAGCTCTCACTATCGGAGACAGTGACCCCCGAGTCGACAACGACCGGCGTGGCGGTGCTGCTGTCTACCGAGGTGAAAGTGGTGGCGCCACCCGTCGTGGTGACGATCGGAGGCGTGATTTCGGAATAGACGATATGGCCCAAGGTGGGCTCGAGGTTCCCGCCCTCGATGGTGACGCTGGTGGCGTCGGCGAAGGCAGAGTTGGCCGAAGCCAGCTCTACCGTTTGAGTTGCGAACCCACCGTCCGATACGACGCCCACCCCGGTCGACTGGCCGCTGGCCAGGAAGGTAATTGATCCGTTGGCGATGGCGTCGATATCGAGGCTCTGGATGTCGAACGAGTGGCCGTTCGACATCGTCAGCGTGATGGCAGATATGCCGCCAGTGCCGTCCTCGTCGAAGAGCAGAGCGTTGTCGGACGCGTCTTCGTCGGCTAACGACTGGAGGTTTGGGTCCTCCGTTACGGTGTTGTCCGCCAACGCCCCCGTCTTGGTGATCGTGTAGGTGATCCCGTCCAGGCTGAAGCTGGCCGTCGCCCCGGAGTCGTACGCGTTGTCGTCGGGGTTTGTGAAGTTCTCGATGATCTCACTCGCCGAGGCGGTGTGCGCGAAAGCGAGAGGTGCAGCCACAACTGCTACGAGCGCTACCACGACGGCGGTTAAACGGTGCCACGGTTGCCGCACGCGTCAATCCTTTCTAGGACGATGGGCGGCCGTGAACTCGGGAGCCCCGCCGGTACTGGTTAGACGGGCCGCATGAGACAACCGTCACTGAGGCCGTATGCCTCGCAGTGCTGATGTCCGCCGCGCGACGCGCATCTGTGATGGATCGGCAGCTTGCGCCCCGGACTTTAGGGTTTTTTGACGCCCACGCTGTCCGCGAATCGGACAAGGTAGCGCTAAGGTTTCGCAGGACTGCAGTCATTCGCACGACCTGCTTGGGCACCCTGCCAAGACAACGGGTACCACTCAAGATAGGGAGGTAGAAATGCCACTTGAGAACGATATTGCGGCTCTCAACCGCGACTTTGCCGATGCTTATCGTGGGCTCGATTTCGAACGTTGCGAGCGCTGTACGTCGATGACGCCATGGCCGTATGGCAAGGGCAGCCACTGGTGCACGGTGCCGACGCGATCGTCGCCGGGCTACGCGACCAGGCTGCATCGGAACCCGTGACCCTTGGGTTTCAATCAGTCCGGTCCTGGGAGTCTGGCGATCTGGTCGTCGATGTGGGGACCTGGACGGTCGACGGCGAAGTAGGCCCGGGAAAGTACGTCGTCGTCCTCGCTCGACAGGCCGACGGATCGCTCAAGCTCCTAGTCGATTGCCCGCTCGAAAGCTAAGCCCGCCGCGGCTCAATAGGGGCCACGATCGCCTGCCGGCATCAGCGCAGTCCCAGCATCAGCGCAGTCCCAGCATCAGCGCAGTCCCAGGCGGTGACAGTTCCGACCCGGCGCTGGCACGGGACGAGCGTCTAGCCGGCGATTGACGTGGGGCTGGGGTCGAGGCGGGCCGGCAAGGGTTGTGAGTGGACGAGGACGAGGCGGCGGGTCGTGCGGGTCAGGGCCACGTACAGCTCCCCGGCGGAGTGCGCTGCTGGTTCCACCACGACCACGCTGTCGAACTCCAGGCCCTTGGCCCGCTCGACGTCGAGCTCGGCCACGTTGCGGTCGAGGACGTCGGCCCCCACATCCCCCACTACGCCCGGCGGGAAGATAATCGCCACCTTCCCCGGTGCCACTGCCAAGGCTTCGCGCTGGGCAGCCCTCCGGGCCGACTCGGCCAGCCGGTCAGCAGACGCGGAGATCATGATCGGCTGCTGGCCAGAGTTCCTTACGGCGACGGGCGGCTTCAGGTCGGGAGCGACCTCGGCCAGCACCGAAGCCGCCAGGCGCATAACCTCCTCCGGCGTCCGGTAGTTGACCGTCAGTTCGAGGACCCGGTGGGGTACTTGAGGAGCGGCCAGGGCACATACTGCAGACCAGTTGGTGGCCGACCAGGGATGTTTGGCCTGACCGAGGTCGCCGACCAGGGTCATCGACCCGGTGGGGCAGCAACGGGCCAGCATCCGCCACTGCATCGGCGTCAGGTCCTGGGCTTCGTCGACGATGACGTGGCCGAAGGTCTCGGCGGTCGGCTTTGGTGTACCCGCCTCGTGATGGGTCTCGGCCACGCGCTCGGCGATCTCTCGCAGCCGCTGGAACGCTTCCGGCGACATAACCTGCGAGGTGCGCCACGTCCTCTGGCACATCGATTCTCCGCACTGCCAGCGGCCAGCCACGAACGACAGCTCGGACCCGCACGACGGGCACTCCGGCAACTGCCCGAGAGACGACAGTGTGCGCTCCAGGTTTTCGTCGAGGGCCGGCGCTGTCGGTCGACGCTTTCTGGGTCTCGTGACGGGTGGCCCGATCAAGGCGGCAGCCTCGTCCAATAGTGCAAGATCGTGCTCGCTCCAGCCTGATGATGGCTCGATACCGGCGGTCCGCAACGCTTCGTGTACCACCATCTCCGGGGTCAACCGGGGCCACATCTGGTCCGCGAGAGCGGCCACAGCGGGCAAACGCCGCAGCTGGTCGATCACGTGTGCCTGGTCGGATAGGGGTCGTCGAACCAACCCCGACCGATTGGCGCGCTGCTCGGACCGTTCGAAGCGGCGCCACAGGTAACGGAGCAGGAGGCCTTCGAGCTTGGCCCGACCGGCCCGGTATGTCGGTTCGGAGCCGGCCGAGGCCACCATGCGGGCGCTATCGGCGGGCGTTACCGCCAACCGATGGATGGAATAACCGACCCGGGCCACCCCGTCGAGGGGGCGCTGACGAGAAAGGACCACGTGCGACAAGCGTTCCGCCATCGCCAGATCCGCCTTGGCCGCCGCCACCTCCTCCGGATCGGCCACCATTTCTGCTCCCGGCGGAGCTGCGACAAGTTCGGCCGGAGTCGAGAGGCGGACGCCCGTCTCCCCCAAGCCGGGCAGCACGTCTCCGACATACCGGCAAAACACCGGGTTGGGGCCAACCACCAGCACGCCTTGGCTGGCCAGGGGGAACTGGTGGGCGTACAGGAGGTACGCCGCCCGGTGCAGCGCCACCGCGGTCTTGCCGGTACCGGGCCCGCCCTGAACCACGAGCGCCCCCCACAGGGGCGCCCGGATAGCCGCGTCCTGTTCGGCCTGGATGGTGGCGACGATGTCACCCATGCGACCGGTACGGGCCTGATCCAGGCTCGACAGCAAGGCCGCCTCGCCCACTAGCCCGCGTCCAGCCCCGTTTACGCTACGAGCGAGCAGCTCGTCGTCGACGCCCACGACCTGCCGACCTTTCATGCGGATGTGGCGACGCCGGACCACTCCTCGGCGGTCCGCGCTGGTCGCCCGGTAGAAGGCCTCGGCAACCGGTGCCCGCCAATCAACCATCAATGGCTCGCCCTCCTCGTCGGAGACGCCGAGCCTCCCGATGTGGAGGCGGTCTCCCTCTTCAGTGTCGAGCCGACCGAAACACAAGGGCCGCTCTCCCACAGACAGAGCAGCCCGACGGGCCAGGGCGAGCTGGACACGTGCGTCGCGGTCAACCCGGTCCGCTAACGAGCCTCCTCGGCCGAGGCCGATCACATCCTCCGCCAGCGCCGACGCGCTCGAGCGCATTTCATCCAAGCGCGCGTAAGCCCGGTCTACCTGACCCTGCTCAGCCCGCAGTTCTTCGACAACCCCCATTAGCACTCACCTCTACGACGATTCGGGCCGCCTCTAAGACGATTTTGGCCCATCTAATGGACGAAATGGAGGGAGTCTTGCACCGCGGTACCCCCTTGCGGCAAGGCCCTCCACTAGTGCTAAACTGGTGTGCAGAGGCGGTGTAGGCGGGCTCTCGTTGTTGGTTTTCCCCTGACGGTATTGGCAACGACACAGCACGACGGCGACGGCATACCCGCTCGGTTCGGCCCGGGGGACTGCGTGTTCCGGGCGAAAACGCTCGGCGGAGGCTCGGGAACCATTTAGGTTCGTCCACGAGAGCAGGCGGGAATCCGAGACGGCCACGATTACGCGCACTCTTATGAGACGCCGTCAAGGTCGCTGCTGGCCCCAGCTAAACCACTGCTAGATGTTGTCGCCGAACCTCGTTCGTGCGATCTCGGCTCGTCGAGCAGCGATCTCCTCCTCAGTTATCGTGCCTTCACGCACTGCAAATTCCAGCGCGTGGCTGATACAACCCTCGAGGTCGCGCTCGAGGCCGTAATAGGAACAGATCTGTAGTGCAACTCTTATTACGTCCATGACCTCTTTCGCCGTGTGTTCACGAACTGGTCTCCCGCGGTTTTGCAACTTGTTTACGGCCCCCTCCCAAAGCTGAACCTCAGCAGACAGCTCGCCACATTCTTCGGCCAGGCGAGCAACCATCTTGTATGGGTCCTGTCCGCCTTTCCAGCGCCGGTCGAGCACAATGTTGTGGATCCAGATGTCATCAAGCATTCCCGCACGCTAGGCATTTTTGGGCACCTGGACCTCCACTTGGTCATCCAGCAAAACCTCTGGTCCCCCAAAGCCGCGCCATCACAGGGGTTAGAGCGGACAGCGAAATCTCGTCAACGCTGGGGCGGTCTTACCTCTCGTGGGGCCAGACCAATTGCCACAGCGCGCCTAGTTAGCCTCGACGTACATGGAGAGGAGGACCGCTGGGGTCGCCGACAGGACACCGCCAGTGAACCGCCACCGAGCTACTGCCATGCCGGCCCAGTACGGAGGCGCAAGCATCGGTCGATCGCCTCCTCAGTGCTCAGCTTGATACCCGCTTCCCACGCTCTCCTAAAGGTCTCGGTACCAAGGCCCGCTCGTAGGGCATCGAGCTGGGCGACGGCCTCGGTGCGCTCCGGAAGAGAGGCGGCCACGCCGTACGTTTCCCGGATGGAATGCGCCACACCGAGCAGAGTGACGGCTTCCTCGGTTCTCCCTGCTGCCGTGCTGATCGCCGCCAGCCCTTCCAGGCATTCGGCGAGGCCGCCTTCGTCGCCGAGGTCGCGGCGGATGGAAATACTCTCGGTGTACAGGTCGACCGCGCGCTGGTCATGGCCCGCCTCGAATGCAAGCGTAGCGATGTTCTTTAGCGTCGACGCGGTGCACCGCCGGTCCCCGATCCGCTCCAGCTCAGGCAGGGCTTGCTCGTACAGGTCGGTGGCGTGGTCGGCTTCGCCTCTGAGGCGGGCTACGTCGGCCAGCGTCAGCCGTACATGGACGACTGACAGGGCATCAGAAAGGTCAGCAAAGCCGTTCAGGCTCTCCTCGCTGAGCGTTGCCGCCGCCGAAAGCTCACCTCTGTACCGGGCGGTGCTGGCCAACAGCCAGAGCGCTTTGGCCCGACCGCAGGGGCTCCCGACCTCCTCCCAGGCCGACAGTGCCCGGCGGGCCGCGCCTTCGGCGCCGTCGTAGTCGCCGCACTGGGTCGCCACGAACGCAAGCGCATAAGCGGCACGCGCTACGTCGATGGTGCTACCGCCGGCCTGGAACCGTTCGCTGCAGACCTCGAGCAACCGGGCCGCACGCTCGAGGTGGCCCCGGTTCTGCTGGGCCGACGCCAAAGCGCACTGGGCAAGTGCTTCGCCGTACACGTCGCCGACCATGCGGTACAGGTCGAGTGCTTCCTCCGCCCATTCCGAGCTTTGGCGGGCCTCACCGTGGTCCGCGCCGAGTTCAGCGGCCGCCACGAGGGCCCGTGCCCGGAGATCGACGGGCGCGTCGGCAGCCGCCGCCAACAGGGGAGGTAGGAACTGGAGGCCCTCGTCGGCGCGGTCCCACATAAGCCAATAGCGAGACAGGGCAACCGCAAGCCGGAGGCCGTTCCCCGGGTTGTCCGCTTGGTCGAAGGCGAGCGCAGCACGCAGGTCGTGGACCTCGAGGTCGAGGCGTCGCCGCCACGTCACCTCGTTCGGCCCGGGGATTTGGGTGCTAGCTGTCTCAGCCAGGTGGAGGCACCACGCCGCGTGGGTTGAACTGACGGCCTGCCGCTCGCCGGCCACATCGAGACGCTCGAGGGCGTAAACCCGCACCGTCTCGAGCAGCCGGTAGCGATCAGTTCGTGCAGTGTCCCTCACGACGAGCGAGTTGCTTACCAGTTCGCCGAGGAGGGATACGACATCAGCGGTGTCGAGGCCCGGGTCGGCGCACACCGACTCGACGGCACCCAGGTCGAACGAGCCGATGAAAATGGCTAGGCGCCGGAGGACGACCTGAGCGCCGAGTGAGAGCTGGTCGTGGCTCCAAGCGATAGTGGCGCGAAGGCTGCGGTGGCGGTCTGACTCGGTCGACGGTCGTTGGAGGAGCCGGAAACGGTCTCCCAACCGCGCCGCGATATCAGCAGGGTCGAACGCCTGGACCTGGGCGGCGGCGAGCTCGATAGCCAGAGGTAGACCATCCAGGTGCCGGCAGATCTCGGCCACGGCGTTCCCATCGTCGAGACCGGCGAGGTCGGGGCGGGCCAGGCGGGCGCGGTCGCGGAACAGGGCCACGGCGTCAGTCCCCACATCGAGCGGTGGTACCGGCCAGATGGCCTCGCCGGGCACCGAGAGCGGCCGACGGCTGGTGGCAAGCACATTCAGGCTGGCAGCTTTGCCGAGCAAGCGGGTGACCAGGTGGCCGCAAACTCCAGCGACGTGCTCACAATTGTCGAGAACGAGCAGGGTGGCTGGCCGCGAGGCGACGGCGTCGCTGACCACGTCAACGAGGTCTCGTTCGGGTTGGCCTGGGATACCCAGCACATCGGCGATGGAGCGGGCGACCTGCGACGCGTCCGTGACCGGTGCCAGCTCGACCAACCAAACCCCGCCCGGAAACCCCGAGGCCACCCGCGCCCCCACCTCGAGCGCGAGCCGGGTTTTGCCGGAGCCACCGATCCCAACCAGTGTCACGAGCCGGCCGCGCTCCACCGCATCCTCGATCTCGGCCTGGAGAGCGCCCCGCCCAATGAACGTCGTCAGCGGCGAGGGCAGGTTGTGATTTGCCTGGGCGGGGACCTCGACTGTTGCTGGCAGCTCCCCCCGGAGAACGCGGTCCTCGAGCGCGCGGAGCTGCGACGAGGGCTCTAGACCGAGCTGGTCGGCGAGGAGGTTGCGGTACCGCTGGTAGCAACGAAGCGCTTCAGGGGTGCGGCCGGACTCGGCCAAGGCGGTCATCAACGCGCTCCACAACCTTTCGCGCAGCGGTTGGAGCTCGACCAGTTCGGCGGCTCTCGCGGCCACCTGGGCGTAGCTCCCCATGGCCAGCCCGAGCTCAAGGGCAGTCTCGATAGCGGAAAACCGGAGCTCGCCTAACCGGAGGCGCTCGCCCGTGGCGAATTCAGCGTCTGGGAAATCGGCGAGCACCTCGCCCCGCCACAGCCCTTCCGCCTGTGCCAGTGTGGCGGCGGCGCGATCGAGCTCTCCTGCACCCGCGGCGCGGTCGGCCTCCTCGACCAACCACTCGAAACCCTGGGCGTCGACCTCGTCGGCGCCGAGGTCGACCACGTAACCGCGACCCTCGGTGCGCAGCGTCCCCGGTCCTAGGACCTTGCGGAGCTCGGCCACATACTTCTGCAACGTTTTCAGGCCGGTGGCCGGCGGCCGCTCGCCCCAAACGGCGTCGATAAGGGCATCGCTGGACACCACCCGGCCCACGTCAATGAGGAGCCGGGCTAGCACGGCGCGCTGGCGGGGACCTCCGAGGTCGAGCGCTATGCCGTCGCGCCGCACCTGTAGCTGGCCCAAGACGCCGTAGAGCAGTACCACCAAGGTACGGCACCTGCCTACTACCGAAGTTCTGCCGGGTTCCCACCGCCCGGCGGGACGCTCAAATCACCACCCGGCATCGAGCCGGGGGCGTCAATAAGGGCCTGGCGCGCGCTTTGTCGGTTGCAAAGTCGTACTTTCAACGGGATCGGCGAGCGACCAGCCCATCCGTCGGACCTCGCCGAAAGGGCGCGCTCCTCTGATTCACCTCGTTGCCGGAGCCTCCTTAGGTTCGGGGTGCAGCTGCCGCAACCGGCTACCGTGAAAGACGAGCGGCATCACGGTGTGGTCACTGTCCAGGTCGTGGACACGCAACACCACGATGTCGTGGTCGCCCGCCCTACATCTCTGGTCGAGGCTGCAATTGAACCACACGCTGGCCCCGTCCAGGAACACCGCCCCATCGTCGGTTGCGTGCCAGTCGAGGCCCGAAAAGCGATCGGCGATCGGTTCGGCTAGTTGCCGACACGCCTTTTCCTGTTGGGCACCGAGGATGCTGATACCTAGCCTTTCAGCTTCGGCGAGCAAGGGCCAAGTTGTCGACGTGTGCGCGACGCAGACAAGGACCATCGGCGGGTCCAGCGACACCGGCGTGAACGAGCTCACGCTGATGCCTCGCGGCCGGTCCCCGATTAAAGCTGCGAGCGCGGCTACGCCACTTGGGAACATGCCGAATACCCGGCGCAACACGAGGGGCTCAAATGAGTCAGCCAGGCTCATTGGACATCCTTCAGGAACACGCTCACTGCGTGACGATCTCCAGACCCACGCTCGGGGCATTGTCGAACAGGTCGTCGACCAGCACAGGATGGAACCCGTGGCCTGAAAGCACCGAAGCAGCTATGGCCGCTCGGTACCCCGCGGCGCAGTGGACCCAGATTTCTTCCACATGCGGTAAGGAAGAAAGGACTGAGCGAATTTCTGGGAGCGGGACGCTGCGCGTGCCTTTTATGTGGCCCTTTTCCCACTCGTTCCGAAAACGGGCGTCAATTACGTAAGGGGAGGGCCCTCGCTTGCCCCGGTCGGCAAGTTCCGCAAAACCGCACACGTCGTAACGGCCACCCCGCCCCTCGCCCCGCGGCGCCGCAGCGTCAAATCGCGCCCAGCCCTTCGGAGTTTCTCTGGCGATCCGCGCCAGTAGTCGGCGGGCCTCGGTGACTTCTTCAAGGCCGCCCGCGACGATAACGAAGTCAGCTCCGGCGGGCACGAGCCAACCGAGGTAGGTCGAAAGGTTGGGACCGAGTTCGATGTTCAGCGACCCGCGCAGGTGGCCATCAGCAAACGCCCGGCGCGGTCGGATGTCGACGACCACTTCTCCCCGCCGGATGGCGTCCGGCAACGCGTCCGCGTCGAACCAGGGCAGCGGACTGTAACGGGGCTCTTCTGCCCCGGCCCGGTTGAGGGGTGCCATCTGCCGCGTAATATGCCGGCACAGGGAGCGCTTCGCTTTTGAGCTTGGCGACGAAGCAATGGATGCCGAAGCGAGCCGCCGGGTTGCTGTCACGCTCTGCGCCGATTGTCAGTTCCGTCCCGGCCAGAATGGGGGCCGGTCCAGCGGAGCAGAAGCTGCCGAAGCCGTGCGTGGGCAAGACGACCGTGGTCGGGGACAGTTCCGTGAGGAGGCGGCGCACTGAGTGCCACTGGGCCTCCGCCAGTCCCTGGGTCGCCTGGGCGCCAAAGAGATCGGTCCTGCCCGTCCCTCCTGCAAGAAGAGACCCCCCGGTCAACGCCACCTTGGCCCCCAGGGCGTCTTCGACCACGAAGCAGAGGTGATGGGGCGTGTGCCCCGGAGTCGAGAGCACGGTCAGGGTCAAGCCGCCGACCGCCAGGACATCGCCCTCTCGCAAGCCCTCGCTTTCGAAAATAAAGTCTACCGGCTCTCCCGATGGCACGCAGTACGTCGCCCTCGCCCGACGAGCCAGGGCGAGCCCTCCACTCACGTAGTCGTTGTGGACGTGTGTTTCGAGAACCAAAATGACCTCGACACCGAGGTCGTCGGCCGCCTGGAGGTAAGGGGCAGGGTCGCGTTGAGGGTCGACGACCATTGCTTTCTCCCTGTCGTGGATTAGGTAGCTTCGGTCACCCAGCCCTTCGGCGTCGTAGGAGATGACCTCCAGCCGCTTCAGCCTGGGTAGCACTTCGGTCATCGTGCTCCTCCGTCCAGCTCCGTTTGTGAGGCTGCAATCAAGACTTAGATCAAACTTTCTCTATGGAGACTATAGTAACACTGGCGGTGACATGAGCTTCTCGACCAAAGCCGCTTCGAGAGCGAGGTTTCAAACCAAGGGACGTTTTGTGCCCCTGTCGTACCCGTTAATAGAATTGAACTAATCGTTCCTATGGAAAGACTTTTTACATTGACCGTACAACGACGGAAGCCGATGGGCGCCGGCCCATGACTCAGTTGGACCATCTGGGCTACCTCATCGACGAAGCCTTGCGCCTCGTACCTGATCGACCCGCGCTCCTTCAGGACGACGTCGTCGTCAGTTACCAGCAGCTGGACGAGCGCGCCGACAGGGTGGCGGGGTGGCTTGTCGCGCACGGCGTGCGACCAGCCGCACACGTTGGCTTGTTATGGGACAACGACTACCGCTATGTCGAACAGTTCCTGGGGGTGATGCGGGCCGGCGCCGTCGCGGTGCCAATGAACATCCGCCAGAGCGATGACAGCCTTGCCTTCGTGCTCGACGACTCGGACGCCGTGGGCGTTTTCGTCTCTCCCAACTTCTTGGACCGCGGCGCGGCACTCGTCAACGGCCCACACTCAACGGCGACAAAGCGCTTCCTGGCCGGTCCCGAGGAGCCGCAGCATGCTCAGCGTCTTCCGGAGCGCGTCCCGCACCACCCCGACGACATCTGTATGCAGCCCTACACCTCAGGGTCGACCGGCCGGCCAAAAGGGGTGCCCCTCACCCACCGCGGGCAAATCTGGAACGTCGACACCTACAGCAAGTGCTACCTCCTAGACGAGACGGACCGAGCGCTCCTCGCCGCTCCCATGTACCACAAGAACGCCGCCATGGAAATGAAGGCCATGCTTCGTGTGGGCGGGTCATCGGTTGTCCTCCACGAGTTCGAACCTGTTAAGTTCCTGGAGGCCATCGACTGGTATTCCGTAACGTACCTGAGCGGAGTGCCGACCATGTACAGGCGGCTGCTCAACGAGGTCGAGACATTAGGTGACAGCAACGTGTCGTCGGTACGGCTGGCCACCGCTGGGTCCGCCCCCGTCACGACCGAATTGCTGGAAGACTTCACCCGGGTCTTCGGCGCCGCGATCGTCGAGGGCTACGGTTTGACCGAGGGCGGCCCGATCGTGCTCGCCACCCCTCGATGGGGTACCAACAAACTCGGCTCGCTGGGCCTGCCCCTCCCCGGAGGCGACGTGCAATTACGTGACCCCTCGGGCGAATACGAGGTCCCCGTCGGCGAGGTGGGTGAGTTATGGGTGCGCAACCCGGGCATCACTCCCGGTTACCACGGCTTGCCCAGCGTCACAGCCGAACGCATCCGGGACGGCTGGTTGGCCACCAGGGACCTGATGAGAAGGGACGCCGACGGCTATCACTACTTTGTAGGGCGGACCGACGACCTGATCAACGTGGCCGGGGAAAACGTCTACCCGAAGGAGGTAGAGCAGAATCCTGCTGCGGCACCCCGCCGTGCGCGACGTGGCCGTTGTAGCCGGGCCACATGCCGAGAAAGGGGAGGTACCAGTGGCCTTCGTCGTGACCGCACCACTTACCCCGGTCAGCGCCGAAGACCTCACGGCGTTTTTCCACGCTAACGGACCACATTACGCCTACCCGCGGGTGATCAAGTTCGTCGAGGCGCTCCCCCTCAACGGAGCGGCAAAGATCGACCGCCATGCCCTGACGCAGCTGGCGCGGTCCGCCGCTGCAGAAGTCCCTGGTCACGAGCCGGAGGCTTTGTCTTCACCCGCTCCTGCACCGACGGCGAACAGTAGGAGCGAGCCCTGGCCATGAGCAAGATGCGTGCCGCCGTGGTCACCGCCCACGGTGGGCCCGAGTGCCTCCAATACCAGGAGGTAGATGTCCCCGAGCCCAAGGCGGGTTCGGCCCGGGTCAGGGTTCTGGCCTGTGCCCTCAACATGCTGGACGTCTTTGTCCGGCGCGGCATGCCCGGTGTGCACCTCGAGCTCCCCCACATCCCTGGCGGCGACGTGGCCGGCGTGGTCGACGCCCTTGGCGAGGGAGTCACGGGACCCCCGGTCGGCACCCTTGCGCTGGTTGACCCGCTCATCGAGGGCAAGGCCCTCGGGGAGCATTTCCCCGGTGGCCTGGCTGAGTACGTGGTCGTCCCGGCGGCCAACCTCATCCCCCTCGACGTGGCGCCCTCCGAGGTGGCCCCGTACGCCGCTCTGCCCATTGCCTACGGCACAGCCCGAAAGATGCTGTTCGAGCGCGCCCGCGTCCAACGAGGCGAAACGGTCGTAGTACTGGGGGCGTCCGGCGGCGTCGGCGTGGCATGCCTCCAGCTCGGGAGCGCGGTAGGGGCGAAAATGGTGGCCTGCTCAAACTCGCCGGAGAAATTGGCGCACCTGAAAAGACTCGGCGCCACCGAGGTCATTGACACTGCCACCGAAGACTTTTCTGCCCACGTGTGGCGGCTCACCGGCCGCATGGGGGCTGACGTCGTGGTCGATTACCTGGGCCGGGATACCTGGGCTGGCTCGATAAAAGCGCTGCGCCGGGGAGGCCGGCTGGCTACGTGCGGGGCAACCACGGGCTTCCTGGCCGAGACCGACCTGCGTTACGTATGGACGCGCGAGCTCGACATCGTTGGCTCGGACGGGTGGAGGCGCCAGGACCTCATTGCCCTCATAAGCCAGGTGCGGCAGGGGCGGCTGAAGCCAGAAATCCACGGCATTTTCTTCCTTTCAGACGTGCGCGGCGCGGTGGCCGAGCTCGAAGAACGGCGGGCGGTCGGCAAAGTCATAGTCGTCCCGGACAACGTGCCCGCGGCGGCCAGCTAAGACGCATGTCCGCCACCATCGACCACCTCGTGTACGCCTGCCCGGACCTCGACGCAACGTGCGGCTGGGTCGCCGAGGCTACGGGCGTCGCCCCGGCACCAGGCGGCCACCACCCGGGCCTTGGGACGCGTAATGCCCTCTTGTCCCTCGGAGCGCGTACCTACGTGGAACTCGTCGCGCCGACCCCGAGCAGCCGGCTCCCGACCAGCCGCGGCCCTTTGGGGTCGACTGGCTGCGGTTGCCATCGCTGCGGGCATGGGCGGCCGGCTCTGGCAACATCATGATGGCCCTCGCGTCGACAGAGCGGTTCGGGCATCGCCTCTCCCCTCCCGTTGAAGGGAGGCGGCGCACGCCCGAGGGACAGGAGATCTCCTGGAGGATGGCGCGGGCCGAGCCTTTGGCGATCCCAGGGCCGAGGTGCTCCCGTTCCTGATCGACTGGGGGGACAGCCCCCACCCGGCCACGACTTCCCCGGCTGGGTTGGCAGTCGAAGGCTACGTGCTAGGGACGCCGGCCCCTCGGCAGCTGCAGGAAATGCTCGAAGCCCTGGGGCTCGAGGGCCCGTGGGAGGTCGTGGCTTCTCCGGCGCCGGCTCTCCGCGCCGAGATTATCGGCCCGACGGGGCAGCGCATCATCTTGGCCTCCTGAAACATCCCGCGAAAGGCATAGGAAAATGAAGGCTTTCCTCAACGCCATGATCACCGACGGCCGGGCCGAGGGGCTCTCCGCCAGCACTAGTTCCATCCTCGTCGACGACAGTGGGCGGATCGAGGCCGTAGGCACTGGGGACCTCGCGGTACCCGAAGGGTATGAAGTGCTCGACTGTCGTGGCCATACCGTCTACCCCGGCCTCATCGACATGCACACCCACCTCAACGAAGCGTCTTTGGGCCTGTTCGTCGACCATGGTGTGACGACTGTCCGCGACGTCGGGAACGACCTGCAGACCGTCCTGGGCCTGCGGGCCACCACGTCCGACGGGACCGCCCGGGGCCCCGCATCCACTGCGCGGGGCCGTTGCTCGACGGAGACCCTCCTATCTTCCCCGCCACCTCGCTCAGCGTGGAGGACGAGGCCGGGATCACGGCGGCGGTGAAGTACCTGGTGGGAGCGGGCGTCGACGGCATCAAGCTGTACATGGGCATCTCACCCGCGCAGCTGGCGGCGGCCGTCGACGCCGCCCACGCGGCGGAGGTCCCCATCACGGCTCACCTCGGCGCCACGTCGTGCCTGGAAGCCGCTCAGGCTGGAGTCGACTCGTTGGAACACGCACCTCAGGCCCTTTATTCGAGCATCGTCTCGCCGGACCAGGTCCTCGAATGGGACAAACGCAGGTCCCTCGGGCAGTCCCGCTTTTGGGCACAGTTCCTTCGCGGTTGGGCACTGGTCGACCCGGACGCAGGGCGCACCGCCGATGTCCTTGGTACTCTGCTCGAGCACAAGGTTGCCCTGGACCCAACGTTGGTCGTCTTCCAGCGTATGGTCGACTGGGCCACCGACCCCGACAGCTTGCGCGGCCTGGCGGACCAGGTTGACCCGACCATCTCCGAACGGTGGGTCTCGGCGGCGGAGTGGTTCGTAGCCGACTGGTCAGCCGACGACTTGCAGGTGGCACGCGATGCCCTGGAGGTAGTTAAGGCGGTAGTGGCCAGGTTCGCCGGGCTTGGCGGGACGTTCGTCGTCGGGACCGACGTACCGTTCACGTTCCTCGTCCCCGGAGCCAGCTTGCACCAAGAGATGGAACTGCTGGTGGAGGCGGGCCTGGCGCCGGCAAGGGTATTGCGGGCCGCCACTGCGGACGCCGCTCGCTACCTCGGTTGGGCCGACGACGTCGGGGCTATCGCGGCGGGCCGCTTCGCCGATTTTGTCGTTTGCTCGGGCCGGCCCCTCGAGGACATCAGAGACCTGGCCCAGATCACGGCCGTTTATCAAGGCGGTACCAACGTTTGGTCGTTGCCTGACTGAGCCCTTGTGGCCGCCTCACCCGGGATGTTCCTACTGTAACTAGTGACTCTGTTGACTCCATGGATGAACTTGATAGAGTACCTGGCGAGGCCAGCCCGTGCCCGAGGCCGGCTGCCACCACACGGAGTGCGAGGAGCCGGTTCCCGATGAGCGCAAAGATATCTATCGACAGGCCCGAAGTACTGGTAGACGAGCCAGTGGCGTTTTCAGTGGAGGGCTGTGCGTTCGGCGAGACGGTCAGCATTAGCGCATCGTGGGAAATCGGGCAGCAAACGGTCCGCACTGAGGCCCAGTTCGTCGCCCCCGCCAGCGGTGTGGTCGAGCCGGCCAAGCAGCCGAGCATTGGCGGTACCTACACGGGAGTCGAGGCGTACGGGCTGTGGTGGTCAATCGACCTCGCAGAGGTGCCAGACGAACCCGACCCGCTCGTCCCCTGGACGGTTTCGGTTACCGCCGAAGGGGCAGGTTGGGAGACTTCGAGTTCGTTGGTCAGGTGGAAAGTGGCCCCGTCGGTCAGGAAAACAAGCGTGCGGACAGGCCCGCTCCGTGGCATTGCCTTTTTCCCTGAGGGCGACGGGCCCTTCCCGTCGGTACTCGTCTATTCGGGCTCCGGGGGTGGGCTCGGCGGGCTGGGCGGGGTCGAGTCCTCGGCTGCGCTCCTGGCCAGCCACGGCTTTGCTGCATTTGCCCTGGCTTATTTCAGGTACGAGGACTTGCCGCCCGACCTCGGAAACATCCCCCTCGAATATTTCCATGAGGCAATCAACTGGCTGCGGAAAACTGCGCCCGCGCTCGGAGAACGCGTCGCCGTAATGGGCGCGTCTCGCGGTGGTGAGCTATCTCTACTGCTCGGTGCCACTTACCCTGACGACATTTCTGCCGTGGTGGCCAAGGTGCCGAGCGGGATCGTGTGGGGCGGCCTGACCAAGGACCGGGCCGGCCACGAGCCCGCTTGGACGCTGGAGGGGCATCCTGTGGAGCCGCTCAGGGGAGAGACCACCCCGAGAGAAGAGCTGCCCAAACGGGACGGGGCCATCGTCCTCACTCCCGCGTTCGAGGCTCAGTTAGCCGCCGCCACAGCGGAGGAAATTTCCGCTCACGAAATCCCGGTCGAGCGGTTGGGTGGCCCGGCGCTGCTGCTATCTGGAGAAGACGACGCCATGTGGCCATCAGTCGCTTTGGCCGAATATTCAGTGCAGCGGGCCCAGGCACGAGGTGCCCGTTTCCCCGTCAGGCACTTGAGTTACCCGGATGCCGGGCACAGCTTCACGATGCCCGCCGGTTTCCCCGTGCCCCGCGCCTCGGTGCACCCGGTGGACGGCAACGTGTACGCATACGGGGGTTCGCTCGTCGGCAACGCCCATGCCAATACCAGCGCGTGGCCAGAGATCCTTGACTTCCTCCGTACCAACCTCGCGGGCAGATCGTCCTCCCGCGGCTAGGCCGCGTTAAAAAGGAGCACCCAGAAAGATGCATGCCATTTGGCCCCGCAAAGGTGGGCTTTCGTGGGCTGGCCCACTCAAGTGCGGAAATGGCTCGGTATGGCAGTGGGGCTTACCGCCATGCTGTCAGCAACACTGGCGGCCGGAGCGAGCCTGGCTACCCCGGCGTCAGCGTCGGTGGCAGCCCACGCCGAAGCAGTTAAGGGGGCACCGTCACGGAAGCCATCGTCGGTGTGGCTCCGAGCTACATCCTCCCCTTCCCAACGCCTGCCACTAACTCCGGCACAAATGTGGTCGAGTTCCACTCGCTCATGTACCTGCCGCTCTACCTGGTCGACTCGACGCTCGTAACTGAGGAGAGCCTCGCCGAGCCGCCCGTGTACAGCAATGCAGACAAGACGGTCACCATCCACTTGAAGAACCGAAAATGGTCCGATGGGGACCCGCTGACAAGCCGCGACGTCACTTTTTACCTCAACCTCTTGAAGGCGAACAAGACGGACTGGGCCTCCTACTCGCCCGGCGAGTTCCCAGACAACGTCAGCAGCTTCAGTGCCCCCAACACGAGCACGGTGGTGCTCCAACTCGACCGGTCGTACGACCCGGTTTGGTTCACCGACGACGAGTTGGGCGCTCTATACGCCTTCCCCCAACATGCCTGGGACAAGACCTCGGCCAATGGAGCAATCGGTAACTATGACGAGACCGCCGCAGGAGCGCAGGCCGTCTACAAGTACCTAGCCGGGCAGTCGGAGGACACGTCCACGTACGCCACGAACCCGATCTGGAAGGTAGTTGACGGCGCCTGGGAGCTGAAGAGCTTCGAGCCGAACGGCCCTGACGTTTTCGTCCCCAACCCGACATATTCTCCCGAGCCGCACATCAGCCGACTCGTGGAGGACGTGTTCACTTCGGACAGCGCTGAGTTCAACGCCTTGCTGGCCGGGAACGAAATAGATATAGGGACCATCCCGCCGGAGGACCTGCCCGAAATGAGCCGGTTGTCGGCTAGTTATCGCCTGTTCACCTCTGCTCACTGGCAGATCGGGTTTGTGAGCCTCAACTTCGAAAACCCAGTGACAGGCCCTCTCGTCAGCCAGCTCTACATACGCCAAGCGTTGCAGCACCTTATGGACGAGCAAGGCCAAGTGCGGGCCTACCTCGACAACGGGGAAGCCGGTTACGCCGACTATGGGCCGATCCCTCCCCTGCCTTCCTCGCCGTACGAATCGGCGGCCCAGAAGACCGACCCCTACCCGTTCAGCATAGGCCTGGCCCGTTCGTTGCTGCTGGAGCACGGCTGGAAAATCCCAGGGAGCGGGCCGGCGACATGCACCCGTCCCGGCCCGGCCGCCAACGAGTGCGGCGCCGGCATCAAACCAGGCCAGCCGCTCGCGTTCAATTTCATTTACGACACGGGTGAGACGTTCCTCCAGAGTGAAGTAGCCAACTATAAGAGCGATGCCGCCCAGGCCGGGATCGTGTTCAATGTGTCGTCGGCCCCCTTTAGCACGGTGGTAAGCGACCTCGTCCAGTGCGTAGGGACCGCGAAGTGCCCTGCTGATAGTTGGGAGATGGGGACGTGGAACGCCGGGGGGTACAACTGGGGCTACGGGTCGCCCTACACCACCGGGCAGGGTTTTACGACTTTCTCAAACTATAGGAGCGACACTTTCCTGTCTTTGTTGGCCACCACGGAGACGTCGCCCTCGCCTGTCTCTGCCATGCAGGCTTACGACACGTACACCACGCACGACCTGCCCGTGATCTGGGCCCTCACGACGTACTGGTTGAACGTTGTGAGCAACAATCTAAAGGGCATAACCTTCGGGCCCAGCGGCTATCAGAACACGACCAGCTGGTACTTGACCAAATGAGCGGGCTAGGCGGCGGTGCGACCGCTTCTGGTCCTCGTTGAGGGCGCCACCCGATGGCCTCGTACATCGCCCGGCGCGTCGTGCAGTCAATCATCGTGGTGTTCGGCGTTACGGTTATCGTGTTCGTGCTCATCCACCTGCTGCCGGGTGGGCCGGCGCGGGCGCTGCTCGGAGTAACGGCCACGCCAGAACAGGTGCGCCAGTTCACCATCCAGAACGGCTGGGACCAACCAGTCTTCGTGCAGTACGTGCACTACATGGGCCACCTGCTGCACGGGGATCTCGGCTTCTCGTACACCTATAACCAAAGCGTGTCTTCGTTGCTGGCAGACAACATCCCAAAGACGGTGCTCTTGCTCGGCCTCGCCCTTGTCGCCACCATCCTGATCGCGGTCCCACTTGGCATTTTCCAGGCCATGCGGTCCAACACGGTGGGAGACCACATCCTCACGGGCTCCGAGTTCGTGGCCTATTCGATGCCGACGTTCTGGCTGTCGACGTTGTTGATCCTCTGGTTCTCCATCGACATTCACCTGTTCCCGTCGGAAGCTCCCCAGGGCGCCACCGTATCTGCCGCCCTCAAGGACCCGAGGGCACTGGTCCTCCCGGTGGCCAGCCTCACTTTGGTGGCGGTAGCGCTCTTCAGCCGCTTCATCCGGTCGTCGGCCACTACCGTTTTGGTCCAGGACTACATGCGTACCGCCCGGGCCAAAGGTATCTCGGGCATGAGGCTGATGCACAAGCACTTGCTCCGCAACGCCCTCAGCCCACTGATCACAATTATCGGCCTCTCACTGCCCTGGATGATCGGCGGCGCCATCGTGGTCGAGTCTGTCTTCAACTACCCGGGCATGGGGCTGCTCCTGTGGAAGGCGGCGACTTCTCACGACTACCCGTTGCTCATGGGGATAACCCTCGTGGCTGGCGTCGCCACCGTGCTGGGCAACCTCTTGGCTGACGTGCTTTATGCCGTCGTCGACCCGAGGGTGCACTATGGCTAGCCCAGTGGCATCGAACGCAGTCCCGGCTAGCCCAGCCTCGACACGTGAGGCGGCCCCGTCCCCGCCTGTTACTCACGTCCCGCAGCCGGCCGTCGTCGAGCCCACTGCCCAGGCCGGGCGCGATCCGCATACCAGCAACCTCAGAGCTTTCGCAGTCTCTTTCGCCGAAACTCGCCGCGGCCTCGTCGGCCTCGGCTTATTGGTTTTCATGGCGCTGTTCAGCTTCGTGGGCCCGTTCTTGTACCCCACCAACCAGGTGACGACCAACCTGTCGGCGGTGGCGCTCCATCCCAGCTCGGCCCACCTCCTCGGCACCGACGAACAAGGGTACGACGTCCTGGGCCGGCTGATGACGGCTGGCCAGTCGACCCTCGAGATCGGTTTCGCGGCCGCTTTGATCGCCAGCTTCATCGGGACGACGTTCGGGGCAGTAGCGGGGTTCCTCGGTGGCTGGGTGGACGCGGTCATGATGCGCGTCCTCGACACCATGCTCGCAGTGCCGCCCTTGTTGTTGATACTCGTGGCCGCATCCATCTTTGTCCCCACCGTTCCCGTCGTGATCGCCATTATCGCCATCGTCTCCTGGTTGATCACCGCCCGCTTGGTCCGCGGAGAGTGCCTATCTTTGAGAGAGCGCGAATATGTGGCGGCCGCCACCGCTGGGGGGGCGACCAAAAAGCGCATAATCGTGCGCCACGTTGTACCAAACCTCGTCGACGTTGTCGTGGTCCAGACGTCTCTGGAGATGGCCAACGCCATCTTGTTGTTGGCTGCGCTGAGCTTTCTCGGCCTCGGTCCGCCCTTGCCGTCGACAAACTGGGGGGACATGCTCAGCAACGGCCTCAACTTTATTTATGACGGCTATTGGTGGCTCATATACCCGGCGGGGATCTGCATAGTAGTGACTGTGGTGGCCCTGAACCTAGTGGGCGACGCGGTACGCGATGCTTTCGACGTCCGACTACGGGCCAGGAGAAGCTAACGGCACTATGAGCGACTTGCTCGAGGTCCAAGGCTTGCGCGCCCAGATCCGGGCCCGCCACACGACGGTGCAAGCGGTCGACGGCGTCTCGTTCAGGATAAAGGCGGGCGAAACGGTGGGGCTCGTCGGCGAATCCGGCTGCGGCAAATCAATGACCGGTATGTCGATTATGCGCCTGTTACCGCTCGGAGGCGAGATCGTCTCGGGTTCGGTCAGGCTGAACGGCCAGGACCTCACGTCGTTGAGCGAGAAAGAGATGCGCCAGGTCCGGGGCAACAAGGTGGCGATGGTCTTCCAGGACCCAATGACTTCGCTCAACCCCACCATGACGATCGGCGACCAGATTGCCGAGCCGCTGGAAGTGCACCTCAATGTGAGCAAGAAAGAGGCGCTGGAACGAGCCGCAGGGGTCCTCGACCTGGTGGGCATGCCCAAACCGTTGGAACGGCTGAAGGATTACCCCCATCACCTTTCGGGCGGGCTCCGCCAGCGGGTGGTTATCGCCATGGCCTTGGCCTGCGAACCAGACCTCCTGATAGCGGACGAACCCACGACCGCGCTGGACGTGACCATCCAGGCTCAGATCTTGACCTTGCTCGATGACCTGAAAGAGCGGCTGCATATGGGCATGCTGCTCATCACGCACGACATGGGGGTGGTGGCAGACAGGACGGACCGGGTCATGGTCATGTACGCCGGCCAAATCGTGGAGTCGAGCGATACGTGGACGCTGTTCAACGAGATCCGCCATCCCTACTCGGAGGCCCTCCTAAAGTCGGTGCCCCACCTGGCGACGGACCGCCAGCGCGACCTCTACAGCATCCCCGGCCTCCCGCCCGATTTGGCAGACCCACCGACCGGTTGCCGGTTTGCACCTCGCTGCCAGTACGCGCAGTCCCGCTGCCGCGACGGGGTACCGCCATTGGGTGGTGACGACCCCAATCACCAATTCGCGTGTTTCTTCCCAGTAACCCTGGTGGCACTTGACGGGGGCGCAACCCACAGTGATGGCGTAGGCGTGAAGGTCCAGAGCCGACAAGTAGTGGGTGCGACCGGGTCACCCAAGAGCGAGCCGCTGCTGGTCCTTGACCATGTGGTCAAAGAGTTCCCTGTCCATCGGGGTGTGCTGCGACGCCAGGTCGGCTCCGTAAAGGCCGTTTCTGACGTGACCATCGAGGTTTTCCGAGGTGAGACGCTGGGTGTCGTGGGCGAGTCGGGCTCGGGCAAGACAACGCTAGGCCGCCTGATCATGGCCCTGGAAAGGCCGACCTCGGGGAGCATCACTTTCGAGGGTGAGAATATTGCGAAGCTGGACAGGGAGGCGTTGCGGCGCAAACGCCGGGATCTCCAGATCATGTTCCAGGACCCCTATTCCTCCCTGGATCCACGAATGAAGGTCCAGTCAATCGTTCGCGAACCTTTGGCCTCACTGAAGATCGGGTCAGCCGCCGAGCAGAAATCCCGCGCCCTGGCGCTGTTCGGTGAACTGGGCTTGCCGGCCAGAGCGATGGATCTCTATCCTCACGAGTTCTCGGGCGGCCAGCGCCAGCGCATCGGCCTGGCTCGGGCCCTTATCGTGGAGCCGCGGCTAATTGTGGCGGACGAGCCCGTCTCGGCGTTGGACGTCTCTGTCCAGTCTCAAGTCCTCAACATGATGAAGCGCATGCAAAGGCAGCGCGACCTGACCTATGTCGTGATCTCGCACGACCTCTCCGTGGTGCGCTACCTGGCCGACCGTATCGGCGTCATGTACCTGGGCAAGTTGGTCGAGATCGGCACTGGTGACGAGATCTACTACCGGCCGGCCCACCCCTATACCGCCGGGCTGCTGGCTTCGATCCCCGCTGGCGCGCCCAGCATCGGCCGGCGCACCGAGGAGGCACCCGTACGAGGTGAACTGCCTTCGGCCAAAAACCCCCCCACCGGGTGCCGTTTCCGCACCCGGTGCCCACGAGCGGCGGAGATTTGCGCCACAGAAGAGCCGCCGCTGCGCCCCTTCAATGAGCCCGGTCACCAGGCCGCCTGCCACTTCCCCCTTCAACTGCCTCTGGAAGATGGAGAAGTCCAAAAGTACCCGGCGCCCACCCAAATTGGGCAGGCGCCGGGCCTGTCACTTAGACAGGTACCAATCGGTTGTGTTCTCGAAGCCGCTAGCGGAGAACACAACGCCTTTCAGGTTGTTGCTTACCACGTTGAGCCCGTAGGTCGTCAGAGTCCAGATGACCGGCAGGTTCTTGGTGACAAAGGTGTCGTACGCCTGGATGGCAGTTAGGCCGTTGGCCGAGGTCTCCGTCGCGTTCAGCAGGGACTCGAACTCGTTGCTGGTCCAGTTGGTGTTGTAGGTGACCCAGTCACCCACCGCGTAGGGGGAGGTAAAACCCCAGGAGTACCCCTCCGCGTTCCAGGTGCCCAATTGCCAACTGCTGGCCGGACAGGCGGTCGTGGTCCCCACGCACCCTGTTAGGTCGGAGATGACGGTCTGGAACGGCGCCGACGAGACATTGAGGACGATGCCGGCCTGGGCCGCGTCACTCTTGAAGTTGGCCACCTCGCTGGTAAGGAACGACTGGCCGGTGTCGTACTCGAACTTGAACACGAGCTGGCGACCCGCGGGGATGCCGGCGCCACACTCGTTGGCTGCCGTTCCGGGCCGGGCGCAAGTGGCAGGCCCGCTGCCGGAAATTTTCCAGCCATGTTCTGTGAGCAGCGACCGGGCCGCCTTGATGCTGAACGGGTAAGGGTTGGTCTTCTGCGTGGCCGCCTCGAAAGGCGTGGGCGGTTGCGGCGGGATCGGCCCGTACACCGGGTACCCGGCCTTCTCCCCGTCGAGGTAGGCGTTGGCCTGGCCGGTCCCATCCTCCAGGTGCTGGAGGGCCTCGCGGAAATAGAGCTGGCTCACGATGGGCCCGGTTACCGGGTTCTTGAAGTTGAGGTTGTCAAAACCGATGTGCCAGTACGGTGACGTGGTCAGGGTGTAATCGCTCGAGAGCCTGGGCAGCTCGGGCAGGTCTTCGGGCGGGATAGTCCCGATGTTGATCTCGTTGCCGGCCAGTAGCGCATTGAACTCCGCGGTATCGGTGGCGAAGATCGTCTGCTGGTACTCGCTGATCTTTGGCTGCGGCGAATAGTCCGGGTTCGGCACGAAAACGTTCGGGCCGGTGGTCGGCTGGAAGCTCTTGATCTCCCAGGGGCCGTCGACCACCTTCCACAGCGGGTTGGTGGCGTACGTGGCCGTGTCCGAGGCTTGAGACGTGAGGAACTTCCATACCGCCTTGGCACCCGACGTGGTCTCGTCGTAGTTGCCGATGGCGCCGGCGGCAGAAGTCTTGTCCCAAGCCTGCTGCGGTAGCGCCAACCAGTCCGACAGCTGGTTGTCCGTGAACCACGTCGGGCTGTACGGCCGGACCAGTTGGACGACGACGGTGCTGGAATTGGGCGTTGTCAAGCTGGCCACGTCGTCCGGGAACTGGCCGGGCAAGTAGCTTTGCCAGTCTTCCTTGTTAGCTTTGGCCAGGTTATAGAAGAAGGCCACATCGTGGCTCGTGACCGGCTGGCCATCCGACCATTTGAAGCTATGGAGGTGGATAGTGATCGTCTTGTTGCCATTGCTGTAAACGGGGAGGTCGGCCAGGCTCCCGCTAGCGTCAATACCGGCGTTGCCGAGCCGGTAGAGCGGGGGGTACATCAGCCAGTTGAACCGCTCGGTGTTGGTGCCCGACGTGGGGGCCCCTAGCGGTGCCAATGGGAAGACGTAGGCGGGGGCGACGCCGACGATGCCTTCGGTCACGGTCCCTCCGCTCGCGGCGCCGTTTACATGATGAGACGATGCAGACGCCGGGGGCGCCCCCGTGACCGCCGCGGTCGCCAGAGCTGGCACCGTCAATGCGACGCCCGCTAAGGCTCGCCGAAACGACGTGGTAGTTCGTTTAGCCCTTGGGGCTGGCATAGAGTCATTTCTCCTTTTCTTTTATTTGCTTTGTTTATTCGGGGGCGGCCGTTGTCGTCATTGTCCCATGGGACAATCTGAGCCGTCTCGTCTTACCGGGCGGCCCACCGGCCGGCAGCTTCGGTTGGCTGCAGCGGGCTCAGGCGCCGTTCTTGGCGAAACGGTTGGGTGGCTTCGGCAGGTTGAGATGGTCCCGGAAGGTGCTGCCGGTGTACTCCTTGCGGAACAGGCCCCGCCTCTGCAGTTCGGGGACGACGAGCTCGGCAAAAGCATCGACGGCGCCGGGCACAAAGTTAGGGAAGACGTTGAAGCCGTCGCAGGCCTCTTCGGCGAACCAGCGCTCGATGTGATCGGCCACCTCGATGGGGTTGCCGACAACGCCGCGAGGGGCACCCCCCGGTCGTCCAGAGCCGCCGGCGGCGCCCGGACGCTGCTGGCCAAGGGCGCCGGCGCGCTCCTTTTGGCCTTCCACGCTCTGGACAACCTTCGGCTTGAGCTCCTCGAGCCGGTCCCGGACGGCATTGGCCTCTGCCGTTGTCTCAGCTACGGTCACCTGCAGGCCGGGCAAGATTCTGTACCTCGTGGGGCGCTGCCCATAAGCGGCCGCCCGCCTTTTGATGTCTGCGTAGTACTCCTTCGCCGTATCGATGTCCGGTCCCGCCGAGAAAATGACGTCTGCTTCCCGTGCGCCTAGCTCTCGCGAGCGGTCGGAGGTCCCGGCGTGGAGGAGGACGATATGGCCCTGGGGCGGTCGAGCCACGTTCAAAGGGCCAGCAATATCGAAGAACTTGCCCTGATGGTTTATGGCGTGCACTTTGGAGCCGGCGATGTACGACGCTGTTTCTCGGTCCAGGACGAAGGCGTCGTCCTCCCAACTGTCCCAGAGATCGCGTACCGTATCGACGAACTCGTCCGCCCAGTCGTAGCGTTTCTCGGTGTCCCAGTGCTCGTCGCGGCTGAAGTTGGCCGCCGCGATGGCGTCAGCGCCAGTAACCAGGTTCCACGACGCCCGTCCCTTGCTCAGGTGGTCCAGCGACGCGAAGAGACGGGCCAATGTGTACGGGTCGTAATATGTGGGGTTTGCGGTTACGCAGATACCGATGTGACTGGTGGCGGCGGCGATGGCGGAGCCGGCGACGAACGGCTCTAGACGGGACATTTGGGCCGGGTTGGTGGCCGCCAACGCGGGGTCGGTGGCCAACCGGTCGCCCAGGAACAAGAAATCGAACTTGGCCCGCTCCGCGACCTTGGTCGTTTCCTGGATGAACTCGATATCGTAAGCGCCATCGGCCTTCGACCCGGGGTACCGCCACCCTGCCGGGTGGGTGCCCGTGGCCCAGAACATGAGGCCGAAGTGAAGCTCCCGGTCCATCATCGAGCCGACTGGCCTTGTAGGTCACGGGTTGTTCTTAGCGCTGTCCCGTTCCTGGGTGGCGAAGCCCTGGTCGGAACCACCGAGCCTGTGACCCGCCCCGGACCTCCGCTCAGGTCTCCCGGCAGGATCGCACTCAGCTCTGCCACCTCTTCGGCTGTCGGCCTCCAGCGCGTGGCGGCCAGATTTTCGTCCAGTTGTCCCACCCTGGTTACACCCGCGATCACCGTGGCCACGCTGGGTTGGGCGAGCAACCACGCCAACGCCAACGCCGTTTGGGTGACCCCCCGCTGGCGGGCGAACTCGGCATAGCGCTCGAGAGCGTCCCAAGGCGCGCTGTTTAGCAAATGAGCCTTGAGATTGGTGATCTTTGCGTCCGCCGGGGCAAAGTCCCGACGGTACTTCCCCGTGAGCAGGCCGTTCTGCAACGGAAAATACGGTATGAAGCCGATGCCGTAAGCTCGGAGTGCCGGTAGCAGTTCCCGCTCGGGCTCTCGCCACAAGAGGTTGTACTCGTTAGTGGCGGAAATGAAACGGGACCAACCACCGCCCCTGGCCGTGAACTCCGCCTCGACCACTTGCCAGGCGGCGAAATTAGAGCTCCCGACATAACGGATCTTTCCCTCTCGTACCAGGTCGTCCAGTACGGACAGTGTCTCTTCGATCGGCGTAAAGGGGTCAGGCATGTGGATCTGGTACAGGTCGATCCAGTCGGTTCTGAGGCGAGCCAGCGACCCCTCCACTCCGCGGCGAACATATCGACGCGAACCACGTACGCCCCAGTCCTGACCGGCCAACCCGCGCAGGGAGCCACCGAACTTCGAGCCGATGACCACGTTGTCACGGCGCGAGCCGAGCGCCTTGCCGAGCAGAGTTTCGCTCAGGCCGGCTGTGTCCCCGTACACATCGGCAATGTCGAAATAAGTGATACCAAGGTCGAGCGCCCGACCGACGATCTCGTCGACAGTTTCCTGGCTGGTGGCGATCATCCCGGACCGCCCGAAGGTGCTGGCGCCTATACCGAGCTCGGACACCACCAGCCCGGAACGGCCGACGGTCCTGTAACCCGGGGCGAGGTCAGTCATGGGGTGATTCTAAGCAAGCTCCTCTATCGTGTCAACTAATTAGATTGGATTAGTAGAAATGATCGCCCCGGTTACATTTGTCCAAGTAGGACTACCTGCGTGAGCTGGGCGGCCGGCCCGGTCACTGGCGGCGCACGCCGGGACATCGGACAACGCAAAAACCCGACCGGCTGGTCGGGCGATCAGGGTTACGCCACCGTCGTTTTTTGAATGGTACCGAAGCGGCTGTCAGGGCGACCGAGCCTGAAATGGTCGCGCAACGTCGACCCTTCGTAATCGGTACGGAACAACCCGCGGCGGTTCAGCTCGGGGACAACGAGGTCGGTGAAGGCGGTCAGCTGTTGGGGCAAAAAAGTAGACTGGACAATGAAACCGTCCGACGCTCCCGCCACGAACCACCGTTCGATGTGGTCAGTTACCTCCACCGGGCCCCCAACCACCACGTCACCAACAATGTGCGCATTGAGCACATCCCGCCACACCAGAATCTGTCCCGGCCGCTCTGCCTGTGCGGTGCGACGCCGTCGAGACAAGTGTTACTCCAGCTGGCCCAATGGAGGTTGACGCCGCTAGCGGTACCACGGAGCTGAGGTCCCGGTCGGTGACATCGAAGGCAATATGCCGCGAAAGCGCCTCGAGGGCGCCTTCAGCAACGCCCCGATCGAGGACGAGCCACGAGTTGAGCTCGTCGTAAAGTGATCGTGCCTCTTCGAACGTTTTGCCCACTATGGGCGTGAGCACGGGCAGCACGAAGATCTCGGCCGGATCCCGGCCAAGCTCCGCCGCCCGTCGCCGGAGGTCGGCTGAGTAGGCCTGGCTTTCCGCGATCGTGGGCCCGCCTCCGATGGCGATATCGGCATGCTGAGCCGCGAACTGCCGGGCCAGCTCCGAGTTACCTTCGTGGAGGGTTAGCGGGTGGCCCTGCGGTGGTCGGGCAACGTTCAGAGGCCCACGGACTTTGAAGATCTTGCCGTCGTGGTCCACCGGGTGGATTTTTGAACCGTCGACGAACTCGCCTGTGTCTTTATTGCGGACGTAGGCGTCGTCTTCCCAGCTATCCCACAGCGCTCGCACAAGGTCCACAAACTCGTATGCCCTGCCGTAAAGGGAAAATTCGTCGGCGGCCTCGCGAAGCGAATAATTGTGGGCGGCCCGCTGGTCGGAGCCGACGACGATGTTCCATGCCCCCCGCCCGTGGGTCACGTAGTCGAGCGATGCCGTGAGACGGGCGAGGTTGAACGGCTCGTAGTAGGCCGAGTCGGCCGTGACAGCCAGGCCGATCCCCCTTGTCAGAGTGGCCAGGTAAGCGGCAGTGGTGAAAGCTTCGAGCGCGGCCGTCGACGACGCCCCTGTGTACGGTTGTTGCGCGCCAGTGGCCAGCGAATCCTCCAGGAGGAAGAAGTCGAACTTGGCTCGCTGCGCCGTTCGAGCTACTGCCACGACGTAGTCGGGATCGAAACCTCGGGACCGGTCGGCCCCGGGGTAGCGCCATCCAGCCGGGTGGGCACCGTTCGGCACGTGCCTGTAGCCGAGATGCAACTGACGGCCGTCGCCAGCGGGAGGTTTGTCGTTCGGCACAGGAAGCTCCTTTGCGTCAGCGGCCGGTGGCAATCGGTCTGTCAGGGTCGGTACTCCACTCAGAAAACGAACCCACATAGAGGCCGACGGCCCAGCCCAGGCTGGCCAGCACGGCAAACTCGTGCGCGGCAGCGACCCCGCTCCCGCAGTACAAACCGACCGGCTCGGAGCCGTCGACACCCAGTGCCGCGAACCGCTGTCGGAGCTGGGCCTCGGGCAAAAGAAGACCATCACGGTCAAGGTTTTCGCACGTCGCGCGGCGACCGCACCAGGGATATGCCCGTTGACGGCGTACTGTTCATAGCCCCTGGCGTCGAGGAGGGCCCCGGTCTCCCCGAGTGCGGCGGCGCCCTGAGCGTCGATGACCGGGAGGTGCCCTTCGGTAAGTGCCACGTCGCCTAGTTGCCGCACGGGCTCGCCCGTCGATACCGGGTAGCCGGCGGACACCCAGGCCGCGTAGCCGCCGTCAAGCAGCCGCACATCGGTCACGCCGGCCCAGCGCAGCAGGAACCAGGCCCGCCCAGCTTTGGTGCCGAAGACATTGTCGTACACCACGACAGCGTCGCCATTGTTGATGCCCCATGAGCGGGCGCAGTCTTGAAAGTCAGCTATTGGCGGTAACGGGCAGCCACCGCCTCGAGCGTCGCTAACCCCACACAATTCGCGTGCCAGGTCAACATAGACAGCTCCCGGGACGTGACCCCTTTGATACTCGGGGCGGCCATCCGGCACCCCGTTTTGATTGCGGACGTCAAGCACGACCGGGGCCGCTCGGAAGCGAGACAGCCCGTAGAGCTCCTGAGCACTTACAAACACCTGCGAGCGCAAACCCGCGTCAGGGTAGTCGAGAGGCGTCGAGACCATTATTTTAATAGTAGCCATTGGTATAGTAGAGATGCCAGCTAGACCCGCCCAAACCAAACTCCGCGTCAAAGTGGCGGCTTGCGCCGACCGCGCACGATGGCCTCGACCTGGCCTGCGACCCGCAGCAGTGGCCCTTCGCCGAACGGCAGCCCGAGCAGCTCCAACCCAACCGGCAGGCTGTCCCCTGTGAACCCGCCCGGCACGGAGATCGCCGGGAAGCGGAGCGCCGAGGCGAGAATGGTGTTGGTCGGGAATTCGGTGCTGTCAACCCGGCCAGTGACAATGTCGTCGTGGCACGGAGGCAGCGCTTGAACGTCCGGGTAGACGAGAGCGTCGAACTCGCCAAAGCTGACGATGCCAGCGACGTACTCGCGCAGTGACTGTCGGGCGTCCTCGGCCGAAAGCCGCTCCTCGGCTGTAAAAGGGGCATGCGATTGTTGGACGGCCCGCTTGAAAATCGTCAGCCTCTCGTGGTAATCGCCGGCGTCATAGATCTCTCCGACAGACTCGGCGGCGATGCCCGGGCGGCTCTTGATGAAGGCGTCCATATCGTCCAGGGAGGAAGCGGCATTGCACAGTCGTACCCGGTCAAGAAGATCGGGTAGGTCGAGGTCTATGACATCGGCTCCAGCGGCGCGCAGTGAAGCTGCGGCAGTGTCGACCACGGCACGGATTGGTGCGGCATCCGGGCCGTTCACTGGGATCAGCGAGGTCACCAAGCCGACCTTTATCACCTGACCGCCCCCGGCTCCGCGGCCGTCCGCGGTCGTAAAGTCGAGGTAGCTGTCGGCTCTTGACCTGCGGTGCCCTTCGGTCAACGCGGTAAGTGGATCGCGCCAGTCCGGCCGCGCCAGCACATCCAATAGTCGGGCGACGTCTTCGACCGTACGGGCGATCGGCCCGATGGTGTCAGACCCCGACCTAAAGCTGGATGCGCCGGCGGTGCTGACCAGTCCCACAGTGGGGCGTAGCCCCACGACACAATTGAACGAAGCCGGTAGACGTATCGAACCGCCGGTGTCCCCGCCGATCGCGGCAGCCCCAAGGTTGGCTGCGACTGCGGCAGCACTCCCACTGCTTGACCCGCCAGCGTCGCGCTCGAGCGCGTAGGGGTTCTTCGTCACGCCCGAGACCGACGACGTAGAAAACCACGAGGTGGCGAAGTCTGGGAGCGTCGACTTGGCCAGGATGAGCGCTCCCGCCTTTCGGAGCAGTGCGACCGCCGTAGCGTCGTGATCAGGGACGTAGTCCTTAGCACGGACGCTCCCGAAGGTGGTACGCAGGCGGGCCGTTTCGAGCTGGTCCTTGATTATCAATGGGACCCCGTGCAGCAATCCTTGGAATGTGCCGGTCTTCGCCAAATGACGATCCAGCTCGTCAGCTTCGCGCAAAACCGTGCTCGAAACCTCGGTAATAGTGTTGAGGACCGGGCCGCTCCTGTCCAGCTCGTCGATGCGTTTGAGGTATTCGGCTACCACGTCGTGGGCGGTGAACCTTCTTTTCCGCAGCCCGGCGAGCAGTTGCCCGATCGTTATCTCTTCAAGTTCGTCGTAAAGCGACATCAGCCAATCGTCTCTCGGGGCGAGCAACACTTCGCGCGTCGGACCGCCACGACCTGGCCCTGGTGGATGACGTGGATCGTGTCGCTAACCTGGCGCGTCCGAACCTGGGCAACACTTGCTCCCTCCTTCCGAACGGTTCGGGGCCGGCACTACGACGGGCCCGGCCTCCGACGGAGGTCCAACAACGAACGAACCGGCCGCATTGTGCTGAAGGTAATTATTTCAATAGAACCTATTTATTCGATGTTACTTGTATCAGTCCGTGAGCGGTGTCGCAAATCGCGTCGCTCAGAGCTGACCACCCTTCCCGGTGGTACGGGAGTAGGCCCGGCCCTCCGCCAGGGCCACAGGCCTTCCAGGACGTTCCTGGAACCGCCCAGAGGGTTATCAGGCGCCTGGGCGACGCCCGTATCGCGAACTCGCCCGGTGCTACCTCGATGGCCTCGCCGTCTAGGCTGACCCGTCGGAGATAACCTTATCCATCGGATTAGTTGGTTCTTTGGTCAACAAGAGAAGAGGAACGCATACCTATGCTGCCCCCCCTCGTCAGCCCCGAGGTTCTCCGGCAAACTCTCGACAACGACCGGGCCCGCGTCTTTGACGCCACGGTGTTCCTGGTCCGGGACGCGGAGAACGGTCCCTACACAATCGCGCCCGGTCGGGACCAGTACGAGCAGGCTCACCTGCCGGGGGCATCGTTCGCTGACATCTCGGGGGAACTGTCAGACCCGGCCTCCCCGTTCCCCTTCACCGTCCCGAGCGCGGAGCACTTCGCCAACGCCGCTGGGCGCCTGGGGATTGGGGACAACCACCATGTGGTGGCCTATTCACAGGGATCACCGATGTGGGCCACACGCCTGTGGTGGCTCCTTCGCTACTTCGGCCACGACGGCGCCAGCGTCCTCGATGGCGGCCTGCCGGCCTGGATAGCTTCAGGCGGGGCCGTGGAAGAGGGGACCCACGCGTACCCGAGGACGTCGTTCTCGGCTCGTCCTCGGCGCGAGCTGCTGGCCTCCTTGGACGACGTAAAAGCCATCGTCGAGGGTGCTCCGGCTCAACTTGTGAACGCCCTGCCCAGGACGGCTTTTCTGGGGGAAGGCCCGGGAGCGTACTCCCGTCCGGGCCGTATCCCCGGGAGCATCAGCCTCCCGTGGTCAGAGCTGGTCGACCCCAAAAGCAACCGCTTCGTGTCGACCGAGACGATGGCCAGCACCTTCCGGGAAGCTACCCTGTCCCGAGACGAGCCGGTGGTGGCATATTGCGGCGGCGGGATCTCAGCGACAGTGGACGTCTTCGCCTTGTACTTGGCCGGGTGGGAGCCAGCCCGGCTTTACGACGGATCCCTCACGGAGTGGAGCGCAGGCCCCGACCTGCCCCTCGTCACGGGATGAACTGAGGCTGTCCCGCTCCCCGTGGGCCCACTCCCCGTTGGCGTGGGGGGCCGGCGGGCGTTGTAGACCGACCCTGGGGAAGTGACGGGCAGACCGTACCACCGGTCGTATATCGACTGAGCGTGGGGCAGGAGTTCCGCTGCCATCTCCCCCCAGCGCGAGGAGCGGGCGTCGACCGGATAGAGCTGGTCGTTTAGCTCGACGATGCGGCGGCGGAGCGCGTCTTCATCGACAGTCGTCACACGGCCTCGCTCAACGATGGTCCGCCCTCCGACCATCACCGTGTCGATGTCACCAGCCGAGGCGCGGTCCAGGAGAACGTCAAGCAGAGGCGTCCTGTCGTAGCGCCCCGGGGGGAACAGGATGCGCTCGGTGCGCACTACTACGAGGTCGGCAAAGGTGCCAGCGGCCAAACGACCGATTCGCCCGTTGTAGCCGGTGGCGCCCGCGCCGGCGTTGCCCGCCGATGTGAGGAGCGCCGCGGAAGCCAGTCTGTGCTCGCTGAACACGTCGGGTTGTCGCTGCAGGTAGGCCGCCAAGCGCAGTTCCTGAAAGAAATCCTCCTGGTCGGAGAACGAAATGCCGTCTGTCCCAAAGCCAACGGGCACACCCGCCGTCACCAGGTCCCGCACCCGGCAGATACCCGAAGACAGCCGCAGGTTGGAGCCCGGGTTGGACACCACATTGACCCCCTCGCCCCCGGCGATCCGGATGTCCTCGTCGGTGGCCCAGACGAAATGGCTGAAGCTCACATCGTGGCCGAGAACGCCCAGGTCCAGGAGCCGGCGGACGGCAGGTTTGCCGTGCGTCTCCACGTTCCACATCAGCTCGGAGCGGGTCTCCAGTACGTGGGTGGTCAGGCCCGTGGCAAACTCGTCCGCCGTCCTCCGGCACAGCCGGAACAGCTCATCCGAACAAGCTGGCGTCCAGTCCGGCGCCAGCAGGAGGCGCACCCTGTCGTCACGACCGTCCCAGCGGGCTACGAGCTTGGCGAAGGCGGTCAAGACTTCCTCGACCGGCCAGGCGTAACCGAGCGGGGACGCCCTCACCTCCGCCGCCAGCTCGACCGGCAACCGGGACAGGAAGACCTCGTCGGGTTCGTGGGCGTAGCGGTTCTGGTCTCGCACAGAGAGAGCGAGCGCGGTGCGCAACCTAACCCGCTCGTAGGCCCGCAGGACGGGTTCCGCGCCGAACAAATCCATCGCTGGTTTGCCATAAAAGACGTCGAGAGTTGTGGTCTGGCCCCCCTTTGCCGCGTTGACCAGTCCCCAGGTGGCCAACAGTTCAAGTACTTCTTCCTTGACCACAGGCGGCCCGGCTCCGACGAACAGGTTGGACACCTCGAAAATGGTGCCGATGAGCCCCTTCGAAGTCCAGCACTCGGTGTGGTAGTGGCCGTTGACAAAGCCGGGTATCACCAAATACCCGGAGCCCCCTACGATCCGGTCGAAGGGCCCCCGACATTCCAGTTCGGCGCGCGTCCCTACTTCAGCCACCCGGTCGCCAACCACGACGACCGCACCATCGGCCACCGTCTGTCGCCCACCCAGGGGCACCACGGCGTCACCGAGCACCAGGACGCGCTGCTGTCTCACGGTAGGGCCTCGAACAAGCTGAACGAGGGCGCCATGGCCGCGACCATCAGGGGCGGGAGTAGCCGACGGATGCTCAGCCTGGCCCTCCGGGGCCGCGGGGGAACCCCTAAGCGCGTGAGGACTTCCGCGCCACCTTCAAGAACCTCTGGCGAGCTCATCGTGACAGTCACTTGGCCCACATACTAGGTGTGTTGCCCCTATTTCTATCAATTCCATTCGACTTATGGTAGCATTCCGGCGTAGAGAGCTAGACGGGTCAGCCACCCCGCTACCACAAGCGCAAGAAAGGCTTGAACCACGGACCAGGAGGAGGACGAACCCATGCGCGGACGAAGCCGCCGCACCTCCGCCATCCTGCTGGCGTCCCTTTTGGTCCCTGTGCTGGCCTCGAGCGCCATCTCAGTCGCCCCATCTGCGGCGGTCCCGTTGCGACCGCTACGTATAGCACTGGATTGGACACCAAACGTAGACTTCCTGGGAATATACGTGGCGATTAACAACGGTTATTTCGCCAAGGACGGCATAAAGCCGGTCATAATCCCTTACGGCGGTACCCCTGGCGAGACGCTGATCGGCGCAGGTAAAACCGACCTTGCCTTCACATATCCCCCTAACATCCCTGCCTACCGTGCATCGGGGTTGCAGTACCGGGCGGTGGCGTGCCTGGCCCAGCAGAACACTATCGAGCTGGCCGTGCTCAAGTCCTCGCCCTATACGAGCCCGGCCCAGCTGAGCGGCACACTGTACGGGGGGTTCGGTGTTCCCAGCGACCAGCCGATAATCGATACTATTTTTACCAAGCTCGGGGTCAAGCACCCCTCGTTCCGCCAAGTCGTCCTCAACACTTCGGCCTACCAAGCCCTCGAGTCGGGCCGGGTAGCGTACACGACCATGTTCGGCGGGGTCGATGACGTTACCGCTGAGCTATCCGGGGCCAAGCTGCGGGTGTTCCCGGTCCGCAATTACCTCGGGAGCGCCGCTAGTTTTCCCGACGATTCCTTGGTGGCCAGTGACAAGGAGATAAAAACCGAAGCGCCATTGTTGCGTGCCGGCCTCACAGCTTTATCGGAAGGTTACATTTACTCGGCTCGTCACCCCGCTCAGGCGGAACAGATCCTTATAAAATACAATCGCTCATTCCTGGCTAACAGTCAAAACATCATAGTGGCCGCTGGCAACGCTACCGCCCCTACCTTCCTGACTGCGTCAGGACGGTGGGGCACTCTTTACAACTCGAGTTTCGCCGGCATAACCCGGATCATGGTGCAAGGAGGGCTGTTCAAGGGCAAGACCCCGCCGTCAGCGGCGGACGACTATACGAACAGTCTGTTGCCTCCGGGATGACGCAGCCGGGACAGGACGAGAAAAATGGCAAAGCCGGCCGGCGGCCGTTGCTTTTCAACGCTTTCCTGACGAACAGCATTTCTCATATCCATCATGGTATGTGGCGGCACCCAGCATCCAGGCAGGCTGAGTACACGGACCTGGCGATGTGGACGGAATTGGCTCGGACACTGGAGCGCGGCCTCTTCGACACTGTATTTTTCGCAGACACGCTGGGCACTTTCGACCAGCACAGGGGAGGCTGGCGGACATCGGTCCTGGAGGCCCTTCAAATACCGTCCGGAGACCCGGTGGTGCTGCTGACGGCCATGGCTGCGGTAACTGACAACCTCGGCTTCGTAATGACGAGCTCAATCCTTCACGAACACCCCTTCACCTTCGCCCGTCGCGCTTCCACCCTCGACCACCTCACCAAAGGGCGTTTCGGCTGGAACATTGTGACCAGCACCCGCCGCCACGAGGCTCGTAACTTCGGGCTCGACGACATGCCCGCACATGCTGAGCGCTACGCCTGGGCGGAGGAGTACACCGAGGTGGTCTACGCCCTTTGGGAACACAGCTGGGAGGAAGGATCCGTACTCCGTGACAAACAGAGCGGCCGTTACACCGATGTTGACAAGGTCCACGCCATAAACCACCGCGGCCCCCGCTACCAGGTCGAGGGACCGCATATGGCCGAGCCCTCCCCGCAGCGGACCCCGGTGCTCTTCCAGGCCGGCTCGTCCGAACCCGGACGCGCCTTTGCCGCTCGCCATGCCGAAGCGACCTTTATCGCGGCCCACGACCCCACGTCTGCGGGAGAGGTCGTCCGAAACATTCGGCTCCGGGCGATGAACAGCGGGAGGGACCAGGGCGATATCCTTTTCATCCAGGGCCTGACTTTCGTCGTAGGTAGCACCGAGTCGGAGGCGCGAGCCAAGAGCAGAGAGTTCGACCAATGGCTGAGCGACGAGGGGATGCTGGCTCACATGAGCGGGACCATCGGCGTCGACCTCAGCGCTATCGACCTCGACCAGCCCATCTCCGACTTCACGTCGAGCCGGGTCCAGGGCGTGGTCCGCAGCCTGGCCGAAAGCGCCCCAGATAAGTCCAAGACATTTGGCGAACTGGCGCGCTGGGCGTGGTCGCAACGGGTCGTAGGCACACCGGAGCAGATTGCGGACCAGTTGGAGAGGTGGTCTGACGCCGGCGTCGACGGGGTCAACGTGATCTACATCACTTTGCCCGGGACCTACGTCGACCTGATAGACCACGTCGCGCCGGTCCTCCAAGAAAGAGGTCTAATGCAGCGGGATTATCGCCCCGGGACACTGCGGGAAAAGATGTTCCCTGGACGCGGCCCCAGGCTCAAGGACTCTCATCCCGCCCGCCAGCTGAAGCTCTCCTACGACGAAATTGACCGAACCAACTCCGCCTCTGCGGTGACAGGCCGGTAGGAGCCACACGTGCCCAGCGCGCCATTGCCCGAAGACCTTCGTGACTTCCTGGCCGCCCCCCGCCCCGCCGTTGTAGCCACGCTCCGGGACAACGGCTCGCCGGTAACGGCGGCCACCTGGTTTCTCTTCACGCGAGACGGTGTGGTGCTGTCCGTGGCGGCCACCGGGCAACGGCTCCGGCACGTCCGGCGCGACCCTCGCCTCGCCCTCACCGTGCTTGGCGACAGCTGGTACAACCACGTATCGTTGCTGGGTCGGGTGGTCGAGATCACTGAGGACTCCGACTTTTCCTTCGTGGACAGATTGGCCGGCCACTACACGGGCGCGCCGTACCCCAATCATGACGTCCCCGGCTTTATCCTGCGGGTGGAAATCGACAGGTGGCACGCCTTCGGAGACCCGGGCTCGCGGGCCGAGGCGGGACCGTGAGCCCCTCAGTGCGCTGTCGCCTCGATGTCGCGGCAGTGCCCGGCGGAAAAGCGGTCTGCGTACCGGCAAGACAATAAGCTGGCGATATGCAGATCTCAGCGAAGGTCGATTACGGAGTTCGAGCTCTCCTTGTCTTAGCCACTTCCCCCGAGCCGATGACCGCTGAAGCCATTGCCGCTGACCAGAAAATACCCAGTAAGTTCCTGGGAGTCATCTTGAACGACTTGAGACACGCAGGGATCTTGATAAGCCACCGCGGACGTGAGGCCGGATATACTTTGGCACGTACAGCTGCTGAAATCAGCCTGGCCGATGTAATACGGGCTTTAGAAGGACCACTCGCGCAGGTCCGAGGCGTGAGACCTGAATCGGCGAAGTACGAGGGGGTCGCCAAACACTTACAGGAGGTCTGGGTGGCGCTCAGGGCCAGTCTACGGGGAGTGCTCGAGCACACAAACCTCGAAGACGTCGTCAAGGGGGACTTTCCCCCAGAAGTGGCGCAGCTGGTAGCGGCGCCAGACGCGTGGGTGGGGCGTTAGTGTTCACTAATACTGGCGGACTTTTCGGTCACTTGCTGATGGCTGGCAGTTAATGCTGAGTTTTGTGCGACGAAATCTTCCAGGGTCGAACAAGGGGTTCCAGCCCAAGCCTCCGCTGTAGGGGGCGACTACGGACCTGGTGCCCATACCTCCTCGGAGACGGAGACGGTCGTGCCCAAAATGGGCTTGTTCTTCCCCCGTTCCGCGCTTCCCACTCGGGTGAGCTGTGGTACTCCCGGTCCCAGGTGGCGAGCTCTTCCGCGGTGCCGTCGAAGGAAACGGCCCAAACGAACTGGCTATTTACGTGGTCCGCGTAGGCGAACAATATGCGAAAACCGTAGTTCTGGCGTAGGGGGACCACGTCCTCTCGCCAGTGGGACACCCAGTCAGAGAGCGTGCCCTCAGCGAGCTGGTAGCGACGAAGCTGGACGACTGACATCTGTTGCGTGCGCTCCTTTCGCTTACACCAGGCCGAGGTTCTCTTCGAGGCGCGTCGACTCGTACTCTTTCCGGAATATGCCTCGACGCTGCAGTTCCGGCACTACGTGGTCGACGAAGAAGTCGGCCGGGCCGCGATGGTAGGGCGGGAAAAGCTGCACGCCATCGAAAACCGACTCCTCCAGGTTCTCCTCGAACCAGTCCGCGAACTCCTGCGGATCCCCCACGAACCGGCCCAGGCTCGCTCGTTGCTTCTGCACGAGCCGGAAAAGGTCGCCCAGGGTAACATCCTCGTCGTCGCCGAGAAGTGCGAGTACCTCGTGCGCAATCTGAGCGTGGTCGCGGTCCCTGCTGGTCCGGTGGCTGGGAGGAGCCACGGTCCCGGTACCGGCGAGGGCACCTCCGAGGGTCTCGGGGCTGAGACCGGTCGAGCCGAGCACGTCCCGGATCTTGTCGTCGGGGTGCACCTCGTCGGGACTGAGGTTGAAGGCCCGAGCAAATGCCGCGGGCATCTCGACGGTCTGCTGGAATGACAGGATCTGTCGATATTTAGCCCGAGCCTCCTTGTTTGTCCCGGCTACGTAGAAGGTAATCCCGGGCAAGACGAGGAAGGTGTCCGCATTGCCCCCAGCCTCTGCCACACGGCGCTTTTGCTCGGCATAGCGTAGCTTGCCTTCTTTCAACCCGTAGTACGGTGAGAACCGCGCTTGAGCAAAGTGGGCACCGTAGTCGAGCGATGCCGCTGATTCGCCGACGTGCACATTGGGGATGTGTTTTTGCACGGGGGGCGGCGCGTTGAGCGGGCCGCGCACACTGAAAAACTCCCCCCGGGCGCCGATCTCGTGCCAGGAGCCGGGCTTGATGAGCGTGCCTTTCTCCTTGTCGTCAAGGAGAAGGTCGTCGTCCCAGCTCTCGTACAGGAGGCGGTAGAGGACCTCCGTGAACTCCTTGGCCCGCTGGTACTTGGTTTCCTCATTGGGTAGCGCGACACCCTTGAAGTTCTCCATTGGGCCGCCTTCGCGGTCGATACCGGAAACCGTGTTGATCGCCGCTCGGCCATGGCTGAAGCGATCAAGGGTTGCCAGCTGGCGGGCGACCAGGTAAGGGTGCTCGAAAGAGGAGTTGTAGCTGACCAGGAAGCCGACGTGCTCAGTCCGAGCGGCGGCGTACCCAGCGAACACTGCGCTATCCCAACGGAATATGCGTTGGAGCACCAGGGGCTCGGTGGCAAGGGAGCTGCCGGCGAAGAGGTAATCGAGCTTGCCCCGCTCGGCGATCGTGGCCAGGTCGGCGATCACGCTCGGGTCGATCAGGCCTGAGTTCGTGGCATCTGGTAGCTGCCAGGCGTCCTGGTCCCAGCCCGTGCCGTAGGCGGCTAGGCCCAGCTTGAGCTGCTTTTTCCTTGCGGACGACATCTCGTCCTCCTTCCCCGGAGTGAATTATTTATTGGACGGCTTCAGTCGTTCGTTGTGATGGCCAGGGGCGAGGCATTGTTCCGGGCTGCGGCCGGCTCGTTTCCGGGCCGATTTCCCGCGACGCGCTCAAGGTAACAGGCTCGTCCGGGGCAAAACCTTCCAAAGTGAAGGCCATTTACTCGTCCACCATTACTTCTGGCCTCCTGTTAAGGATTTTCGCGCTCATCGGGACAGCACGGTCCTCGCTTTCATGCATTTGCCGCTCGGCGACCTGGCCTGAGCCGTAGCATAGCAAGTATGCCTATCGACTCAACAGAATCACTAGACACCGTAGTGGGAGCCGGCGGTCGAGGACATGTCGGCGTGGCGGTAGAAGCCCGGGGCGTAAAACGGAGGGCCATGGCGGACGACTGAGTCGGGCGTCCTAGCGGGAACGACCGGTCACGTCGCCAAGCAGGTTTCCTCGAGGGAACGCCTGGCGTGATTCGGGCAGAGAGAATAAGCGCTTCGGTGCGTGCGTACATCGAGGGTCTGCAGAAGACGGGCCCCCCGTGGCGTGCTTGGACGACCGAGGGAGGCCTGACTTGCAACAACGAGGAAAGACTAGCGGCCTCCAATGCACGGGCCTCGTTACCCGTAGTTCACCTTTTGTTCATCTTTTCGTTACCTTGGGGCCTATGCCGCCGTTGACCGCCGCAAGCGCTCACCTCACGCCCGCAGCCGGTTCTGCCAACATCGAGGGATGGCTACAGATCGGTGAGCTAGGCCTGGCCTTGGTGCTTTCGGCCCTCGTGGGGCTGGAGCGCGAAGTCCGCCAGAAGAGCGCCGGGCTGCGTACGCACACACTGGTTGGCGTCGGCGCTGCGCTTTTCATGTTGGTCTCCAAGTACGGCTTTAACGACGTACTCCAAACCGGGCGGGTCATCCTCGACCCCTCCCGGGTCGCGGCCCAGATCGTAACGGGGGTGGGCTTTCTTGGGGCCGGCCTGATCTTCGTCCGGCGGGACTCAGTGCGTGGGCTCACGTCGGCGGCGTCCATTTGGGTGACTGCCGCGATCGGCGCCGCCGCCGGCGCCGGCCTACCCGTGCTCGCTACCACCGCCACCTTCATCTACTTCGTCGTGGCCCTGGCCTTCCCGGAGGTGGCCCGCCGCTTGCCGCGTTCTCCGACTGCCATATCCGTGCTGCGAGTCCGGTACCCGGATGGCCGCGGGATCTTGCGCCAGCTCCTCCAGGTGGCGACATCACAAGGTTTCGCCATCGACGAGTTGTCGACTGACGCTCAGCGCCCGCGGCTCGGACCAGGTTTGGGCGGTGACGAAGACCATGACGGCCGGACTGTCGAGGTGACCATGCACGTACATGGCCGGGCCTCCGTTAATGATCTAGCGGCCGCGCTCTCCGAGCTCGACGACGTCGACGCCGTGGTGGCCGGCGACGCCAACGCCATCAGCTCCTAATTTGGCTCCTCCTGCATGACGGAGTGACGGTCCTTCGGCCTTGCCCCACATGCAGCGCCTTGGGAGACGACAAAAGCACCGAGAGCGCAGTTGGCGTCAAGGCATAGGTGATTGTGTTGCGGGAATGGCGGCACAATGCAATTGCGGCCGTCTCGTGCGTACCAAAGGCGATGGGGCGGAATGCCAGGTTCCTCGGTCCCACCTCACCACTCAGCTCTGGTCCATGAGGGTAACTCGAGATCGACTCGCCGCTCAATCCTTCTTCATCCACCGTTGGAGGAGTTTGGGGTACCCCGTCCCGGGGAACTGACAACCAACACCTTCCACCGTGGTGGCCCCCACGTAAATGCCGCCTGACGTCACAGTTGGACTGGAGATCGATGGCCGGTGGACGAGAGGCGAATTTTGCCAAAGGGCGGGCAGCGACTAGACCTGTGAGTATCTCTACTAATGGCGGCTCCGGCCGGCTCGACGGGGACGTCAGTCGTCTGTTTGCACTGGTGAGCGAAGCTCTCGCGGCCGCCACTGATGCCCTGCTATCGGCGGAGGCCACGGAGGGAAGCAGGGTGGTAGCCGCCGACGAAGCCATTGATGAGCTGTCTGGCCGGCTCAGCGAGCGGATCTGGGAGAACTTCGACCGCCTCGTCCCGGCCAGTGACGAGCTGCGCCGCCTCGTAGGCCTGCTGCTCATAGTGCCCGAGCTAGAACGAAGCGCCGACTTGGCCGAGCACATCGCCCAGCGAGCGGTGAGCGGTCTCGGCCCGGACATGTCGGCTGTCAGTCGGGGGATCGTCCAGCGCATGTCCGAGGTCGCGCTGGAGATGTGGCGTGAAGCGGCGGAGAGCTACAGCCACAGTACGCCGGCCGGTACCCTCCTCGACGAAGCCGACGAAGAACTGGATATCTTGCGGGACCGGCTCACCAAGGAGGTGGCCAGCGCGGCGATGCCACCTTCGGTGGCTGCCCAGGTCACCCTCATTGGCCGGTTTTACGAACGCCTAGGGGACCACGCCGTCAACCTGGCCAAGCGCATTGAAGTGCTTCCGGAGGAAAACAGGCCAAGAGGTAATTGAAGCGGTGTTTGTTTAACCATCGGTTCGGATCCCTTCGGAGCCGGTTCGCGTACCGCGCTTCTGGCGGGCTTCGATCGTGCTGGTCTCTGACCGGCCTTGGGACGTGGCTAATTAGGACTGGCCCTTCTACCGCTCTAATTAACGGCATCCGCGTCCCTTAACCAGACGGTCATCGATCGCCTTCCCCACCAATTCGGCAACCTTCGCCCACCGACGTTGGCCCTGGGACATGGTGCGGCCCATTTTGGGTACGAGCGGGCTTTCGGGTTGGCAAGACCTCAGTTCGGCTGAGGAACGATACGAATGTAGGGCCTTGGCGCCTTCCAGTCGCCGAAGATCCGCTTGGCCTCGTCGTTCGGCACCGAGCCGGCGATTATTACGTCCTCGCCTTGCTTCCAATTCACCGGTGTCGCCACTCGATGCTTAGCGGTGAGCTGGAGCGAGTCGATGACACGAAGGACTTCGTCGAAGTTGCGACCCGTCGTCATCGGGTAGACGAGGATCAGCTTGATCTTCTTGTCGGGCCCGATTACGAACACGTTGCGCACGGTTTGGTTGTCAGCCGGTGTCCTGGACTTCGGGTCGCCGGAGGTGGTCGCCGGTAGCATCTCGTAAAGCTTCGACACATTGAAATCGGCGTCGCCAATGATCGGGTAGTTCGGTCGTTCCCCCTGGGTCTCTTCGATGTCTTTGGCCCAAGCCTCGTGGTCAGCAGTTGCGTCAACCGAAAGCCCGATCACCTTTACTCCACGGCGATCGAACTCAGGCTTAAGCCTCGCCATGTAGCCGAGTTCGGTCGTGCAGACGGGGGTGAAGTCCTTGGGGTGCGAGAAGAGCACCGCCCATGAGTCGCCGACCCAGTCGTGGAAATGAATTTTGCCGACAGTAGTGTCCGCCTCGAAGTCCGGCGCCGTGGAGCCAATTTGCAGTGCCATCTCATGTCCTCTCTCTTTTTGTTGTGACATGGTCTCTTCCACCGAGTAAAAACGGCGCCGCCGCCGCGGCGACCTTTGCGGATCCCTGCCAAGTCGGCTGAGACGCGATGTGGCCAAGACACACTAACATAATAGTATCCATCAATCGAATGGACTCAGTAGGTACCTTCTGAGGTCCCGGCCGATCGGAGAAGGGGGCAGGCTTTGAATCATCTAGTACTATAGATATGATAGATTTAGGTCGGACACAGGCGAGGATAACGTCCTCACTAAGAACCGGCCAGTTCCCCCCTGGCCGGGGGCTGCAGCGGACAGGAGTGGTCCTCCCCCCCTCCTCTCCTGTCTGCGGCGCCCGCGCCAGCAGCACTTTCAGTAACGATAAGGTAACCCGAAGCTCTCACGTGGTTTGCAGCCACAGTCCGTCGAAATAGCGATAGGAAACCTTTCGAAATCGTGCGAGAAAAACGAGAGGAATTTGCACCCCCCAAGCCCGAGCGTCTTGCCTCTGTCGACGTGGAAACTAAGGGCGCGGGGAGAGCTCAGCCCTCGCGACGACATGGGTGGGGCGCAAGGTGACCGTCGTGCGGCCCTCGAGCGGGCCCGGAAACGACGCCAAGTCCGTGCCGTAAGCCGTCAGCACGGCGGTCAACGTGGCCAGATCTGGGTCGGGCTCGATCGTGATGTCGCCGCGGACCTCCAGCGTCCGGTAAGGGTTTGCCGGGTCGATGACAAAGATCGTGGCTTGTGGGCGAGCGCGGAGGTTTTTCAGCTTTTGGCGAACACCGGCAAGCGAGGTCACAACCGTGTCGCCGGCCAAGACGGCCCAGATGGCCGTAACCTGAGGATGCCCAGTGGGGCCGACGGTGGCCAACGCCACGGGGATCGGAGCGTCGAGCAGGTCACGGTGCGAGGGAGGGATAGACGGTTCGGCCATGGACCAACACTATGCCCGGGGCCGTTGGGACCCAGGATCGATCGCTCTCCACTCACGGGCACGGCACGTCGATTTGCTGGGCAAGCCGATTGCCGAGTCGAGCGCCCTGTTCATTCCCACCGGGATCTGCCCCTTCCCGGCGGTAGCGGGAAGGCGTGGGGGGCGATGTGTGGCCAAGCGAGGAGCCCCTATGCGAACTCGGCTGGCAGTCGTTGGGAGTGCTGGAACTCACCGCGCTGCCCAACATTCAACGAGAGAGTTAGGTCCCCACCCTCCAACAGACTGACGCGCTCCTCGTTTGGGGTGGCAACGTCCCGTACCTGAGCTACTGGATGCAACAGTCGTGCCTTCCACACCTCCTACCGTCGCTGGAGAACATGGTGTACGTGGGGGTGAGTGCCGGGAGCATTGCGACGACGCCCCACAACTGCGACGCAGAATGGAAAGTGCGGTTCGTGCCGCCAGGTAGCGGCATGGCGCTTGGGAGCGAGAGGGCGATGGGGCTAGTCGACTTCGCGTTGTGTGTGCACCTCGATAACCCGGACCCCATTTTTGAAGGCAACTCTGCGGCGAACATCGAAAGGTGGGCCGATCGAGCACCGGGCACCGCCCCCAAACAGTGCTGGAGCTGCGACTGAGCCGTCCAGGTTTCAATGAGGGTCAGTCCATAGTGATGGCCGTCTTTCCGGTAGCGTGCCCGGCCTCCACCGACCGAAGCGCTCGCGGCGCTTCCGTGAAGGGAAATACAGCGGTCACACAAAGGTCGAGCTTCCCGGAAGCGACGGCAGCGGCCAAGGTTTCGAGGGCTTCTCGTGGGCTGCCGTGCTCGAGCCTGGAACCGCCCAGTTCAGCCGCGGTGGCCGGATCCGCGGCCGATACCAGACGAGTGCCATTGTGCAGCAAACCTGCAATCTGCCTCAATGGATCCCCGCCGACAAGATCATAGACCGCATCTAGCCTTCCTTCGGTTCGCGCTCGTAGTCGATCTGCCACATCATCGCCGTACGGAACATAAGTTATGCCGAGCGATTCCAGGATCATTTTCTTCTCGGCACTGGCCGTTCCCACCACCCTGGCCCCCTGAGCAACCGCAAGTTGCGCAGCAATCAGACCGATCCCACCGCCGACGCCCGTTATGAGCAGGGTTTCACCCTGTTCGAGCCCGAGCTGCGCGATCCCGTCGTACGCCGACGTTCCCGCAACGGTTAGACATGAGGCACTGACAAACGAAAGCTCCGGTGGCTTAAGGACGCAAGATGACGCCGCAATTAAGGACGATTCGGCATAACCACCGCTTCTGGCTGCACCTAGCACCGAGTCACCGATCTCGAACCCGCTGACGTCTCGACCTATTTCCTCAACCACACCCGCAGCCTCACGACCGAGAACGGCGGGGAGCTGCAGCGAGAGGTAGCCGGCCAAAAGGCCTTCGCGGATCTTCCAGTCGACCGGGTTCACTCCAGCGGCCTTAACCGAAATAAGTAGCTCACCCTCCGTGGGGACCGGACGAGGGATCTCAGCGAATCTCTCCTTGTCCGGCCCACCGTACTCCATAAACACATATGCCTTGGCCACTTACCGCAGTTCCCTTGAAAGCTCGGCCAGCCATGACGGGGTCCCCATCGATCAGATAAGGTGCGAGCGGGGCGGCGGAGAGCCGTTTAAGACAAAGTTCCCGATGTGATGGTACTTCCAACGGGCCGGGTCGTGGAGGGTGTGGGTCCGAGCGTTGCGCCAGTGACGGTCCAGCCCGTCTTCCTCGTCGGTAGCGCTGGTGCCGCAGAGCTCCAGCATCTGTGTAGAAATATCCAGCGATACCTCCGCGGAAAGTGCTTTCACTTGAGCCACTGCGATCGATATCTCTGTACTCAGCTCGGGAGTTAGGACATCGACACGCTCGGCCGCATCAATGTCGGCCGCAACCGAGCGCAACAGCGCCTCCAAGGCGGATAGGCGAGTATTTAGCTGGCCCACCCGCAAAATTACGTGGTGCTCATCCGAGGCGCGCTCGAGGCCGGAGTCAGAGAACGGGCGTGCCCGCTCACGAATAAAGGCCAACCCGTCCACGAGGGCGGCACGGGCGATCCCCGTGTCGATGGCGGCGTGAAGCGCTTGACTGGAGGCGGCGGAGAGACTCGGCCCGGTCCTGGTCGCCACCACAACACGCTCGGACGGAACTCGGACGTGTTCAAATATAACAGATCCGCTTCCCGACGAGCGTTGGCCAAAGCCAGTCCAGTCGTCGAGGACTTTGACGCCGTCAGCGTTTGTGTCCACAAACGCCATCGCCAACGCGTCCTCCGGCGTGAGCGCATGGACCATTAGCACTGATGACCCCTCGGCCCCGGTGGAGTAATACTTTCTCCCGCTCAGAAGGTGACCGCCACCTGGCAGTTCCACCAGGCGGGCCCGTCGGTCAGTCGCTTTTTTGGTCCCTCTCTCTGCTACGGCATTGGAGATCCGCCCCCCGTGCAATGCCTTCGAGAACAGCAACCCTGTGACGGGGTCTCTTGTCCCGAGACGGTGGCTTTCAAGGATGTTAAAGTGGATCAACAGTATCTGGGCTATTGACGGGTCTGCTTGCCCCAGGACGCGAAACGCTTCGATCATCGTGCTGCGAGAGGCGCCCGGGCCGCCGAACTCACGTGGGACGGGGGCACCCAGGAAACCTGACCGGGCGATAACCTCCAGCTCCTCTGTCGGGTATGTCCGGTAACGGTCTCTGTCGGCGGCACCCGAACGAATCTTCTCCGCTAGGTCCTGGGCGACGAGGAGAACCTCGGCCCCACTCGTCAGCACGGTGCCTTGCTGCAGTTGGTTGCGGGTCATCATCCGACCTCACCTTTCTCGGCGTTTCTTAGCTTGGTTCGTACAAGTCCCGAACATGCCCAGTGCCAGACGGCCGTTGCAGTGAACCGACCGAGCTCCGAGGTGGAACTCGTTTTCTAAATGCACTCCAATTCGGCCCCCGAGGCCACATCGGACAAACGTGGTAAATCCCAGGACCTGGCCCTACTCGCCTGCCGGCAAGTGAATAGCCAGGTCAATGAACCGGTTCGTGACGAGCTCGTTCGCCGTAATGCCGGCGCGAACCGTAGTGATCCCTTGTGCTTTGGTAAGGGGGATCGACTGCTGGAGGAAAGCCGTTACGCGGGAGAGGTCAAAACTCCCTATCGCGCCGTCAGGACTGTTGGCCACAGCACCGATCGTCAACATCTCTTTACCGGCCCAGGTTGCCCAAGCCAATGGGTAAGTGACCCCGCCATATGCGGACGCCAACTTGACGATAAGGGCATTTGTCGGGCCTGGGTTAGCCACGTAGTCAACGATACCCTGCTGGATGTCGGGGATAAGCTTGGTGAAGCAAGCTGCGTACTTGTTTACGTAGGACGGTAGCGTACCGATCGAATCGTAAGGGTCGTACCCGTAGTCCGAGATCTTTTCCGAATCGACGGGACGGAGCCATTGTTTGATCGAATGCTCGTATTGCCACGGTTCATTGTCTGCTATGTCTTGTTGAGCGTCCTGGCCCCCTGCCGCTATAAACTGGGCCGGGCTGCCTGTGTACGATTTGACCAGTTGGCTCTGCTGTATGATCCCCTTCGAGATGAGGTAATCGAAGGCCAGCTGGTTGCTGTTGGAAACAATGATGGTGGCACTGGACTTGCCTATGTCCGCTATGTTCTTCCAGGTTGGGTGGACCTGTGGGCTCCACATTATGCCCTGGGGGTCTTCGATATCGGGCGCGATCAGGTCCACCAGAGGGCTAGTAGCAGATTGTGTCAAGTTGGTGTCAGTAGAGTCCTCGGCCAACAAGACGTCCGAGTGCTCACGTAGGACCTCGCCTCCTGATTGGAAACCGATCACCGCTCCTCCCGTGAGGATCTGGATATTGACTCCGGTATTGTGGCCATGGGCTATGAGCGGCGCCGTGTAGGACTTGTCGTCCACATTGACCGTCCCGTTCGGAGAAGCTAGTTCGAATAGGGCGAAGTGGCCTGGCACCTCGGGAGTCCAGTCCGTCTGGACCGTGACCGTCGACGGGCACACGCCTTTCAGCGAGTATGACGATGCCGGGACGGCAGCCGTGGTCGGCGTTATATCCGGCGGTCTTGTCGCGGCCACACCTGGGCTGGCCGTCGCTGCTACCAAGCTAACGGCCGCAAAAGGGACAACCGTCAAAGTTATGCGCAGTTTAGGGTCCCGCGGTGCGCGGGGCGTTTTGCGAGTCATGGTCGAGTTCTCCTTCATTTAGTCAGTCGCGGCGTTGCTAGCTGGGATAGGTGGAGCAGGCTTGAGCCTTTTAGCCGGGCTCAATCTGGTCATTGGTACGGCGGAACTGGTCGTGTACCTTTGGGTCGCGCCTAAGCGCGAGGTCGCATAGTTCAGTTCGCCCGGTATGCAAATACCTTTCGTCTCACGTGACGGTTGACAGTTCGGACTCGTGCCAAGCGTGCAGCACGCGGTGGGCGACGACACCAATGACGGTGAAGGCAAGAACGCCTAGGAGCGACGAAATGATGACTGCGGTAAACAGCTGGTCCGACTGCAGTTCCTGACTGTAATTGTAGATAAGTGCGCCGATCCCGGGCTCGCCCTGCTGGAAGAAAAAGTCACCGACGATGGCACCGACGACCGAGGCACCTGCCGATATGCGCAAGCCGGTGAAAAACGACGGCAACGCTGCGGGTCCCTGTAACTGCCTTAGACGTGTCCATCTGGAGGCTCTTTGCAAGGTGAAAAGGTCTTGAAGGTTCGACTCGACAGACTTCAAGCCGAAAAGCACGTTTGTGATGATGGGGAAGATCGATATAACGGTGCAGACTAGGACCCGGCTACGGAAACTGAACCCAATCGAGAACCCGATCACGGGGACAAGGGCGAGCATTGGGATCGTCTGAAGCACGACTGCGTAGGGGAAAAGCGATCGCTCGATCCACTTTGCCTGTGCCATGAGGACGGCGAGCACCGTGCCAAGGACCACGGCTATGGCAAACCCGACTACGGCCACGCGGGCCGTCAGTAGGGCAGCCACGAGGATCACGCGGAAATTGGTCCATGTGAGGACGCCAACACTGAGCACCTCCAGGGGCGGCGGGAACAGGAACCGCCGAGAGGACCCTATAAGCGCATAGCTGATAAAGCTCCAAAGACCGGTCACAAGGCAGAAGACCACCAGCACGGGCAGGACCCTGGTAAGGAATACGTCGACCGAACGCCGTCGGCTCCGAGGCGCACTGATGGCCTGCGGCGCCCCGCGCTCGGCTGTCGCGCCCTCGTCGTCTTGTATGGCGATATAGCCGGCCGTCACGAGTGACCCTCCCGCAAGGCTTCACTTACCATCCCCGATAACTGGGCGAACTCAGCCGTGTACCTCAATGAACCTGGACGCGGGTACAGGAAAGGCACGGTGATCTGAGAGGTGACCCGGCCCGGTTGACTAGACATCACCACCACGCGTGAGCTGAGAAAGACAGCTTCAGACACCGAATGAGTGACAAAGAGTGCTGAAAACCGCTGCTTAGCGAACAAGTCGAGGATCTCCTCCCCTATGCGCTGGCGAGTTATCTCGTCCAGCGAAGCAAGCGGCTCGTCAAACAAGAGAACGTCTGGGTCGATCGTCAGACTTCGCGCCAGGGAGGTACGCATTTTCATGCCACCGGACAAGGCTCGGGGGTACTTGTCTTCGTTCCCTGTCAAGCCCACCGTCGCTATTGCCTTTTCGGCAAGCTGCCGGCGCTTAATGCGCTTTACTCCTCTCAGTTGGGCGAAAAGCTCAACGTTGCCGCGAACGGTACGCCAAGGAAGAAGCGACGCATCTTGGAACACGTAACCGAGGTGGTCCGAGTCCACGAAGATGCCTCCTGAAGTCGGGGGCGCCAGGCCGGAGGCCAATCGCAGCAAGGTTGACTTGCCACAACCCGAGGGACCGACGATCGAAATGAATTCCCCCGGAGCCACACCGAAGCTCACCGGCCTCAGAGCCTGAGTACCGTCGGGGAACGTCTTTGTTACATTGCGGAACTCCAAGGCCCACCGCGCTAGGGTCCTGCGCCCCGTCATCCGGTCGCCTTTCCAAACTGACGTCGTGATCATGTCGTGCCAACTCGCTCAAAGGTCCCGTAGCCACCGTCACCCCACTCGCCATCAGCGCTACAAGGCCACCGCACCAGATGTGCTCTTACTGGGACCACGACGGTCTCGCTCTGCCACTTCGTCCCGCAAGAGCTTGAAGAGCTGGCGGCTCAAAGGCCGTTCTTCCTCGGTAGCTCCGGACGAAGGGACGAGGCCGAAGATCTCAATTCCCAGGTCGTAGTAGTCAAGGAGAGCATCGGCTACCGTCTCGGGAGTGCCGACCAAGACGGGCGTGCTGCTTCCTAGCGTGGCCGCTGAAATCCCCGTGTATAAGGCTTTATCGTGATGGTCCCCGCGTTGAGAGACCGCCTGGACGCGCTGTTGCAGTACACCCTCTAGCTGATGCGTCGATTTGTTACCATCAGCTCTTTGCACCTCGTTTACGGCCCTGAGCTCGGCCTCTGCTTTGCCCCAGGCCTCGGCGTCGGTCTCTGCCAGGATGTACGCCCCGGTCTGCCAGAAACGGATGGTCCGGTGCTGCGACGCAGCGGCCTCACGGACCCGCCCGATGAGCTCAGCCGTGGTGTCCAAGGGTTCACGGAGGAGCCCATAAACGTCAGCGTGACGCCCCGCCAGAGCGATGCTCTCGTCAGATGCCCCGCCGTATGAGATGGGAGGGTGCGGTTCCTGGACTGGGACAACACCCCGCTCAGCGTTCTTTACGTGGTAGAACTCGCCCTCGAAGTCAAACGGGTCGACGCTCGTTAGCCATTGGCGCAGCACCGTGAGATATTCATCGGCTCTTCGGTACCGGTCCTCCTTTGGGAGAGGGTCACCGTCGCGCTTTTGATCGTCGCTCGAGAGGCCCAAGATGACGTGGAGACCGGCCCGCCCGCCAGACAACCAGTCGAGTGTTGCCAGTGCTCGCGCCGCCGCAGTTGGCGCTTGCAAACCGACGCGATGGGCGGATATAAATTTGGTTTTCGCGGTGGCCGCTAACACCCATCCCGTGACTGAGAATACGTCCGGCCACGTACTGCTCTGCGGCACGTAGGCGCTGTCGAAGCCGTCCCCTTCAAGCCTTGACGCCTCTTCGACGATGAAGTCGGGGCCAGCACCGTAGCGAGCGGGTGTGTGGCGGTAGAACGATGCCCTGAGCGACGGCAAGAGCTTTGGTGACGGCGATATACGTGATCGGATCTCGATTGGCAACGGACAACTCCGGACAGCTAATTCTTGGCGCGCAAGACCAAGCTATTTTCATTGAGGTCAGGTCAATTCTGCTAGCGCAGCGTTGGCCGGCTCTGCCAGATGGGCTTGATTTGAGGGGTGATGACAGGTACGGCCTTGACTGGACCTTAGTAAACCTGACTGAATCTGTCAAGATAAGTGATTTAGTAGAATCTAGCTCCCGCCCTTGGCACCTCGACGGCCAGGATCCCCTCTTTGGGGTGAGGCGCGCCGGGCCTCGGGCGCACATCGTGGACGACGAAAGGCGAGCCCAAGGACCGGGGATAAACACACCCAGCCAGGCGACGCCAAGAGGAGACACTATGAGCCACGTCACCGAGCAACAGCTTGAGGACATGGAGGCACTGTTCGTGCAGACAGCCGCGAGCATGACCAGCGACAGCCGGACGATAACGCTAAAGGGCCTGTCACCGTCGACGCTGTACTTCTCTGACCGTCCTAAGCGCGAGGTCGGCCACATGTCGACCCGTCAGTTCGTGGACGTGTGGGACGACGGGGACAATAGCTTCGCTCAGAACCCGCCGAATGCTGTCCTCTCATTTGCGGAACCAGACGACAGGCTTCCCCAGGACGCCGTCGTGGTGATCCAGGACCCACACCTCGATGGCGACACGCTGGCGTACAGCATCAAGCTCCTCGACGGCACGGTGCCAACCGCCACCGGGCCATGTGCATTGTTCATCGACCCGTTTGGCCGTCCGTTGTCACCCGTCTCCGCCGCCGGCATGCACCGGCGGGAACGCCGACGGGAACGCTGAGGCCCAGCTCGGGTGTGATCCCGGGAGAGGTCATCTTCTTTGAGTTCCTGAGCTGAGGGATCTGGCGCCGTTCGCCACAGGGGTGACCACAAACCTGCCGGTGCCGAGCGCGCTGATAGGTATGCCATGAGCTGCGTTGCCTGAAGGATCGATGAGCGCTAATGACGCCGAGGACATATGAGATCACTTTCGCCGGCGAGGCGGTCCCAGCCATCATTGGCGCTTTCGAGGAGTTCGACGTCATCGCGAGCGCCGGCGACACTACGCTACGCGCCGAACTTGTTGACCAGGCGGTCCTTTATCGTGTGTTCGACCGTCTGAGAGCATTGGATTTGGAGTTGCTCGAGGTCAGGCTCGTCGGACCGCTGGAGGGCACGCCACCCTGACCGCCGAGACCCTGCTGCGGCGAATGCACCTGGGCGCCCGGTGCAGCACCGGGTCGGCTTCTATTTCCCGATGCGATAACACACAAAACGCTTGAGTGGATGCGAGGGAGCTGAGGGCCGAGGCGGAGGCCGGATTAGAGAAGCCCAAGCGAGGTAGCCCGCTGAACGGCGGAGGACCTGGAGGTGACGCCGAGCTTCATGTAGGTGTGTCGGAGGTGGGTCTTTACCGTGTTGAGGGAGAGGTGCAGGTCCGATGCCATGTCGAGGTACGTCAAACGCTGAGGCAGTTTCTCCAGGACGCGTATTTCGGCGTCAGTGAGCGGGTCGCGGAGCCCTGCCCTGCCGGGACGGGCCGGCGTCAACTTCCGGGCTTGGAGGCCGGCGCCGATCAACGCCCTCAGGTTGTCCGTGCTCGGGTAGCGGGCCGACCCTGAGACCAGCTCGTCCACAACGGGCGGGGCGGTGTCCAGTACCGTTTGGACGAAGCCGTGGCGGTCGGCGATAGCCAGAGCTTCTCTGACTAATTGAGGCGCCTGGTGTGAGTTCTCCAAGATGGCAGTACTCGCCCGCAGCAGTCGCAGTTCTAGGTCGGCACGAGTCGTCGGTCCCTGGGCGGGGGCATCGCTAAGGGCGTGGGCAGCGCCTTTTGGGTCCCGGGCTGCGATAGCGAGGACCGCCGACAGGACGACGCGACGGTCGTCGGGCAGCCGTTCGGCGGCGCCCGCGGCACCATGGCGGTCGCCGAGGGCCAGGCGGAAACGGGCTTCGAGCTCGTCTGCCAGGGGGAGGACCTCGGAATGGTCGCTCTTCAGCGCCCGTACGCGCCGCCGGCAGCGAGGCCAGGGCCTCGTCAATGTGACCGCCCGCCGCCCATATCCGGGCCCGGTCCAGTTGGGCCAGGTAGTCGAAAATGGGACGGCCGCCCCCCAACATCCCCAGGACGTGCTCGGTCAGGTTGGTGGCGGTAACCAGGTCACGTCGCTCCAGGGCGAGCAAGGCAGCAGTACGGAACGCTGAGAAGGCGAGGTACTGACGGTCAAGGCCGAGGCGGCGAGCCGCGGCGACGGCGCCATTGGCCAGCGTGGCGGCCTCGGTCAGCTCCCCCTCGCTCATTGCGACCTGGCTCGTGATGCCGGGGCACAGCACTTCGGTTACCGGCGCAGGGCTGAAACGAGCGGAGGTGGCCGCGGCAGCCTCACGCGCTTTGCTGAACTCACCCAAATAGGTGTAGCAGTACATGGCCAACACGTCCTGGCCGACCTGCCATTCCTCGAGCCCGACAACCACGTCCACCAAGCGTCGCGCCCGGTCTTGGAGCGCCAACGATTCGTCCAGGCGACCGACGAGGGCGCAGTGGTTCGCACTGATGAGCGCCAGTTTCATGGCCAGTTCGGGTTCCCGGCCCGGGTCGACACCGGCTTCCTGGGCGAGCATGAGTGCCCGCGAACCGCGCTCGAACGCGCCTCGCAGGAGCAGTTCGGCCGCCAAGGGCACCAGGATCTCAGGCGCGCCGGCAAAGAGGTCGGGCTGTACCTCGTCGAGGTCGAGGGCGCTGCCGGTACTCGGGTTGACGAAGTAATCGCGTACTACCCGCTCGCTGAGAAGACGGAAAGCGGCGGCCGGATCCCCGGCCGCCAACAGGTGGCGCGCAGCCAGCCCGACTTGGCCAGCGTCGGCCAGGTAGGCCGCCGCGGCAGTGCGCAGCAGCCGCTCGCGGGCGGGGTCGCGGGCATGCAGCTCAGCCTGAAGGACTTCTTTGACCAGCTGATGGTACCGATAGGTGCCGGCCTCGTCGTCTAGTGCCGTCACGAACATGTGGCCGCTGTATATCGACTGGAGCAGGGCGGCCGAGCCATGACCACAAAGTGCGGTACAAGCGGGCACCGACAGTTCGTCCAGGACCGACGTGGCCAGCATGAAGTCGACGACCTCCGGTGGCTGGCGGTGTAGGACCTCGTCCAAGAAGTAGCCGGCGACGGTATGGCCATGAAGGTCAACTCGCCCGGCGGCGCCGACGGGGTCAGGCGATTGTTTGATCGAGATAGCTGCCATCTGTAAGCCCGCCGCCCAGCCCTCACTGCGCCGGTAGACCACGGCCAAGTCAGGGTCACTCAACTGCACGCCGAACCCGGTGAGGAAAGCGGTGGTCTCCTCGGCGGAGAAGGACAGGTCCCGGTCGCGGAGCTCGACCAGCTCTCCATTGGTGCGCATCCGGTGGAGCCGAAGCTGCGGGTCTACGCGGCTGGCGACCACTAGCTGTAGAGACGACGGCCGGCACCCGACCAAGAGAGAGAGCGCCTCGGTCGCCTGCGAGCCGGCTAAGTGGAAATCATCGATCACCAGCACGCTCGGGCCGTCCAGCCGGTCCAGGTCGTCGGCCAGCGCAGCGACAACATCCGCGGATACGACGCCATCGAGGCTCAAGAGCTGGCGTGCGTCCTCGCCGATGCCGGGCTGAGCGCCGGCCCGACGCAGGGCTTCTATGACCGCAGCGACGAATCGGACCGGGTCGGCGTCGGCTGCGTCACAGCTGAGCCAAGCCGATCGTCGCTCGGGGTGGCTGGCCACCCAGTCGCCGAGCAGCACAGTCTTGCCGGCCCCCGGCGAGGCGACCACCAGCGTGAGGCGGGCTTGTTCTCCACGTTGAAGCTCGTAGAGCAGCCTGGGGCGGTGCACCAGCTGAGGCGATGCCCTTGGGGGAGAGAACTTCGAGGACGGGAACCGCGGACTACGAGGACCAAGCTCCCCGTTCCCATCGCTTTTCGACATCCTTGACCCGTCTTCCGGTGACAACGCCATTTGTGTTCGTCGCGAATGCAACCACACGGCATTCGCTGGAAGCGAGCCACTGAACCACCCAGCAGCTCGGGCGGCTCTGACCGCACGAAACCCTGCGCACGGAAAGCCAGGTGTCTAAGCTTCCAGGCGCTAAACCTTCTCGGAGCCTACGGGGTGGGGCCGGCCGGCGTCAATGGTCGACGATGATCGCCCGGATAATAGGGACGCGCTGCCTCCGGTGGTTCGACGTTGCGCCCGGCGGTGCGGCGGAGCGACGCAGGAAGTACGGCCGGGGTGCTCATGTGGGAGAACCTATGGGCGGCGCCGTTCGCATCTGCGGCGCGCCGTTCAGGTGGCCAACTGATCGCCGACGGGCGGATCCCCATCCAGGCGATCATCGCCTCTATCGAGGCTGACGAAAAAACTGCGACAGTAGGAGACTGAAATGCCAGTGCGACCAGCACGCGTTGGAAGGGTGGGGGTCATCCGCGCCCCGGTGGCAAAAACGGCGGTAGTGGCCAAGGCCGTTACCCCCGGGCCGGCGCCGATCGCCAAGACCGCCGTCGTCGCCGCAGCTGTCACGCCTCGCCGGCGAATCTAACTTCCGGCCGGGAGAGTCGTGTCGCCTGGCCGTTGCCCGCGCATGCGTGCCACGTAGCGGTCTGCCGAGCGCCGTACCTTGCCGGCTCCGTCCTCAACGACGACCTGACCCCACCAGCCGCCGTACACGCGGTCGAACTTGAACCGCTCGACTCGGGCGGCGATGTCGAGCACCGCGTGCTCGTCGAGGGGTAGGAGGTTGGGGTAGCTCCACATGAAGCTGACCCAGTCCCGGTCCTGAACAACGGTAATGGTGTCCCCGGTAAGCAGTGCCCCGCGCCCGTCGGACCCTGCCGGCCAGTGCAGGACGGCGGCGCCGTCGAAGTGACCACCGATCCGGGCCAGCGTGAGCCCCGGTAACGGCTCGACTTCGTCATCGAACAGCTGGATCCTCGGGGACCAACGTTGGATCCAGTCTTGGTCGGCTCGAGGGAGGAGCACGCGGGCATCGAAAGCGTCAGCGATGTCGATGTTGGCCCCGTAGAAATGGGGGTGGGATATGCAGATCGTGTCGATGCCGCCCAGGTCGGTGATCCGGTGGCGGGCCGCGTCGTCTAGGAGCGGGACGCAGTCCCAAAGGACGTTGCCGTGTGGGGTGCGTACGAGCAGTGCTCGTTGGCCGATCCCGAATCTCGGCTCAATGCCGACGCCGATCAAGTCAGGTTCCTCGTTGCGCAGTTCGCTGGCGTGATGGCTGACCAGGTCGGTGACGGTGGTCCATTGCTGGCCGCCCCAGCCGATGTACTGGCGTTCGTCCTCGCAGATCGGGCAGTGTGCGGGCGGCTCGTCGGTGTCGGGGTACTGCACGGCGCATGTGGCGCAGATCCAAGCAGGCATCACACCATTTTCGCCCATCTCGGTGGCGGACATCGCGGCTGATCGCCGTTGTCCGACGCCGCGAGGTCAACCCCGTGATGGGTAATCCATCTCCGGGACCTTCCCGCGCTTCGAAAGGGGGAGGGACCAGCTCGGCGAACTGCTCGGCCTCAGGGCCCTGATAGGTAAGGGCCAGGTGGTCGAGCGTCGTAGCCTGTAGAGCAAGCCCAGAAACTCCCCTTATTGTGGGGGGTCGTTTAGTCGAGCCCACGATGACGATGTCGAGCCGCCGCTAACTAACGTGAGGTTCCCTTGGCACCGGCATGTCCAGAGGATCACTCATCTGACCGCAAATGACACAATCATCGTCGTCATACCGCGGTCCTAGGAGGGAAGGCTTCATGAAACTTCTGCTCACTTCCTCAGGCATCAGTAACCCGAGCATCTACGACACACTCGTCGACCTGCTGGGCAAGCCGATCGCCGAATCCAGCGCCCTCTTCGTCCCGACCGCGATCTACCCCTTCCCTAACGGTGCCCGCAACGCATTCCAGGCGATCTCCGGAAAGGCCAAGAGCCCGTTGTGCGATTTGGGTTGGAAGTCGATGGGAATACTGGAACTCACCGCGTTGGCCAGCATCGATAAAGAAGTTTGGGTCGCAACGGTCCAGGAGTCAGACGCCCTGCTGGTTTGGGGCGGCGACCCCGTTTACCTGTCCTACTGGATGAAGCATTCGGGACTGGCAAATCTCTTGCCGTCCTTGGGGCCCGAGACGGTTTACGTAGGAGTGAGCGCCGGGAGCATCGCGATGACCTCCACGTTCGGTGAGACCTATTTGAGCCCGCCCAAATGCAGCGGGGAAAGGCTCTCGTCCGAAGACATCGTGTTCGCTCGACCCGAGGGAGAAATCACCATGACCTTGGTCATGGCTGAGGGTGTGGGACTTGTTGATTTTGCGATCATCCCGCACGTGGAATACGACGATCACCAAGACGTGGCGAACGCAGAAAAATGGGCCGGTCGGCTACCCGTGCCGACGTACGCAATAGACGATGAGACGGCTGTCAAAGTGGTCGACGGCACCGTTGAGGTCGTCTCCGAAGGGCACTGGAAGCTGTTCAACCCCTGACAGAGAAAGACGCTCGGCAAATCGCCTGCGATCTGTGGCCTTACTGGCTGACATTGGAGGCCCGGAGGGGACCGGGTCTATCTTGATCCGTGCCGTCGGGCGCCGCGCTCCAGGAGGGTCTTCGGTGCACGCCCCCTCGCTGGCTGGTGACCGAGGTACTCGTCGAGCAGCTCGCCCAGTACGTGCCGCTCATCCGGGTAGCCGCCCCCCACGTCGACCTCCGCGACCATCTTTGCCGCCTCCACTTCGACGAGCCTTGGGAAGCCGTCGGCTCCTGGTCGCCGCGCCGTGGCGTGCACGGTCCGGTATACCTGTCTGTACGTCCCAGGTCCGGGATCCCGTCGACCGGTGGAAACTGTGATCTCGCAGACGCCGGGCGCTCGTTCCCGTATCCTTAGCACGTGGACGCCGACGCTGGCTCTCGACGAGAGTTTGGGAGGGCCTGGCGCGGCGGCACAAAATAGCTGCTGGAGGGATGCGAGAGTGGCCGAATCGGACGGTCTCGAAAACCGTTGTGGGTGTACGCCCACCGTGGGTTCAAATCCCACTCCCTCCGCTCATCCCGAGGCTCGCCCCGGTTCGTGACGCAGGGGGGCCGGTAGGACCAGGTCTGACGTCAAACGCAGGCGCTCCGATCCCGAGTGGCAGTCGGTTGGCCGCGGGGAGTGGGTGTCGAAAATCGCTGGTTTGTGCCCGGCGCTGTGGGGGAGACTCCTCCATGTGGCTGGGCTAGAAGTGCGGCAGGTGCCGACGTCAGATGCGCTGACCTTTGGCCGGGTGGTGGAGCTGGGGTTCGGCAGCGTCGCCACCGACCAGGAGGCCGAGGAAACCGCTACCGCGCTTTTCGACCCAGAGTGGGCCATAGGTGTCTATGACGACGGCCAACTAGTCGCCACTGCCAGCGCCAACATTATGGAGCTCACGTTGCCCGCCGGCACGGGGGCGCCGTTCCCGGTATTGGCAGTGGCGGGTGTGACGGGGGTCACCGTGCTGCCTACTCATCGGCGGCGAGGCCTGCTCAACCGGATGATGGCCTTCCAGCTCGATCAGTTCCGCCAGCGCCAAGCACCGCTTGCCATCCTGACGGCCTCGGAGTCGATCATCTATGGCCGTTACGGCTACGGGCTGGCCACGAGCTTCCAGTCTGTGAGCCTCGCCACCAAGCGGTCGGCCTTCGTCCAGCCACCGGCTCAGGTCCAGTCACCAAACAGCAATGGGCTCGGCCTGGGCGGGCGCATGCGCTTGGTATCTGCGGCAGAGGCGGTCAACATTTTGCCGGCCGTCCACGAACAAGCCCGGCGCTTGAGGCCAGGCGAGGTCAATCGTTCTAAAGAAACCTGGGCGGCGCGGTTCCGCGACGCGGGCCAGCTGCGGCACGGGGCCGTCCCGAAGACGTATGTGGTGCACGAGCAGGCCGACGGCACTGTTGATGGCTATGCCAGCTACCGCTATCGCCATAACTGGAGCGAGCACCTCCCGGGGCACACCATCGCCGTCGAGGACATATATGCCACTTCCTCACCTGCTGACGCGGCGCTCTGGCGCTTTGTGCTGGACGTCGACCTGGTAGAGGAGGTAACAGCGGACATGAGACCGCTTGACGAGCCGTTGCGCTGGCGACTGGCCGAACCTCGCCGGCTACGGACGACCAGCATCGCGGACTGCCTGTGGGCGCGCCTGGTGGACATCCCGACGGCTCTGTCCGCTCGTGGTTATTGCGCGGAAACAGAACTCGTGTTGCAAGTCGAGGGCCCGGTCACTGAACGGTTCCTGCTGGCCACAGGCGCAACTGGGGCAACTTGTCGTCGCGCCGGCGACGGTGAGCGGACCGACCTGGTGCTCGGGCTCAGCCAGCTGGGCGCCATCTTCCTTGGTGGGTGCTCGCCTTCTGTTTTAGCTACTGCCGGCCTGGTCGAAGAAGCCCGTCCGGGGGCGTTGGTGCGGGCAGACGCCGCCTTTCGTAGCCCGCTCCTCCCCTTTAGCGGTACGCATTTCTAGGAGCCTCTTCGCCGCTGACGGCAGGAGCCCCGTCAAGTCCGAAACAGTGAACGTCACGCAATTGGGGAGGGCAGCGCTGCTTCGTTCTTGCGGCCAAACTGACGGCATGGACCGGGCCTGCCCTTTTTCCTCGCGGCCGCCCGCCTGTTCTGGGGCGAATAATCGTCTTTGGGGCGAAAAATATAGTGATAAGAGCAATTATTCGACCCACTCTCGAGAGGCGGGCGATCGATAGCCCCAATATCCCCCGGTCCCTCCGCCCACCCGGCGTCTCGTCCCGGCACGTTGCGGGCGATGGCGTGCCCCTGACCAGAGTCGTCGGCGGCCTTTCGGTCGACGGGCATTGCCGGCTACAGCACTGAGCTTTGGGAGGCAGGATCGGGACCTTCTGGACAACTCGGGGTGGAAACGCGCCCAGCTGGCCCAGTAATTCGCTTGACGTACCAGCACTGGCGCTGTCTACTTTCGTAACGCCGTGCGAAATCCGGCGGACCGCAGAGAAGCGCGCCCTCGGGGACATGCAAGGTTCCCTTAAGCGTGCCGATAGCCCTTTAGCTGTAACCGACGAGAGGTGGTGACCAATGACCGTGCCAGAGACCGTCGTTGTGTTGCGCCTCGCCATCGGCTGAACTCAACAGCCGCCAAGCGAGACGCGCTAGTCCCGGAGGGAACGCTCCGGGGGCAACGTCCTGTCTCTCTCTCGGAGGTCCTACCTTGTCCTACAAAGGTTCTCGGCAGCGCGCCCGCCCCCACGACAGGGGGTCGTTCCGCTGTCGTCACTGCCAGCTCGACGTACCAGCAGATGCGCCGGGCACCAAGCACCGCAACCACTGTCCAGGCTGTTTGTGGAGCCGCCACCTCGACGGGGGTGTACCCGGCGACCGCACCGCCGAGTGCGGGTCGTCAATGGAGCCGATTGCTGTAACGGTGCGCGGCGACGGCGAGTGGGTACTGGTACACAGGTGCCTGGCGTGCGATGTCGTACACCTCAACCGGAGCGCTGGCGACGACAACCCGCTCCTGCTCCTACGCCTGGCCGTCAGGCCGCTGGCCCGGCCGCCGTTCCCCCTCGAGCACCTCAGCCAAATTTGAGGCGTCGCCGCGAAGCGGGTGATCGGCGGCTCACGAGATGTTTGCGCGTGTGGCTAGGTTCGTGTCGAGAACGCGCTGGCGGCGGTGACATCTAAGGGAGCGGCGCCGAGGGGGCGCCGTACAACGAAAGGATCGTCAAATGCGTTTTATGCTGTTGCAGAACTACGGCGAGGTCGAGCCGGAATGCCCCCCTATGACTGAGTGGGATCCGGCTGACATCAGAGCGCACATACAGTTCCAGCAGGTATTGAACGACGAGCTCTCCAAGCGGGGCGAGCTCGTCGACGCCCAGGGCCTGGCCGCACCCGAGGGGGCAAAGTTCGTGGTCTGGGACGGAGCGAGCGCACCTGTGATCACCGACGGCCCGTTCCCCGAGTCGAAGGAGCTTCTCGCCGGCTATCGGCTCATCGACGTCGAGAGCGCCGACCGGGCGCTCGAGATCGCCGCCCGCGCCTCCGCCGCTCCGGGGGCAAAAGGGCTGCCTATCCGACAACCGATCGAGGTCCGCGAGGTGTTGAGCGCTCCCGACCCCGACCTGTAGCCAGGCCAGTGACCACCGAGGACCTCCTGCGCCAATTGGCACCCCGGGCCCTCGGTGTCATTGCGCGCCGGTACGGGGACTTTGCCGACGCCGAGGACGCGGTACAGGAAGCCCTCGTCGCCGCCGCCACCGACTGGCCCGCTGACGGCCGGCCCGACAACCCGCTGGCATGGTTGGTCCGGGTCGCGGGCCGGCGTATGGCCAATAAGTACCGCGCCGAGGAAGCTCGCCGACGACGGGAAGAACTGGCCGCGTCCTGGTCGTTGGCGGCGCCCGGGCCGACCTCTGGCTCCGACGACACGTTGGTCCTCATGTTCATGTGCTGTCACCCGGCCTTGACGCCTGCGTCGGCCATACCCCTCACGCTCCGAGCGGTCGGCGGGCTGGCGACCCGGGAGATCGCCGGTGCGTTCCTCGTCCCTGAGGCGACCATGGCCCAGCGCATAAGCCGGGCCAAGTCGACCATCAAGGCGGCCGGCGCGCACTTCGGCCTCCCGTCGCCGGAGGCGCGCGCCGGGCGTTTGCAGTCAGTTCTACATGTCATTTACCTCATGTTCAACGAGGGTTACGCCACCAGCAGCGGCCCGGAGCTCGGGCGGCCTGACCTGGCGCTGGAGGCGGTCCGCTTGGCCCGTAACGTCCGCACCTCCTTGCCTGAAGACCCCGAGGTGACCGGGCTGTTAGCCCTCATGTTGCTCACCGAAGCACGGCGGCCCGCTCGCACTGATGAGCACGGGGAGCTGGTGCCGCTGGCCGACCAGGACAGGGCGCTCTGGGACCGGGACCTGATCGGCGAGGGGGTCAGGCTGGTGACCGCGGCGATGAAACAAGGCCAGCTGGGTGAATACCAGGTCCAGGCGGCCATCGCCGCTCTGCACGACCAGGCGCCCGGCTACAGGGGCACCGATTGGCCGCAGATCCTCTCGCTGTACACGCTGCTCGAAACCATGACGGGCAACCCGACAGTCACCCTGAACCGGGCCGTGGCGACAGCCATGGCTCAAGGGCCTGGCGCCGGCCTCATGATCCTCGACGGGATCGACGGGCCCCTCGGCCACCACTACCGGCTGCACTCTGTACGAGCGCACCTCCTCGAGCTGGCCGGCGATGAAGAAAACGCCATTTCTGAGTTCAAGTACGCCGCCGCTCACACGACCAACTTGCGCGAGCAGCACTACCTCACCACGAAAGCAGCTCAGCTCGGCGGCCGGCAACGCCGCTCGCTCGCGGCAGGCCCGGGCGCAGCATCACCTGACCAAAGGGGCATCTAGTGAACGAAGAAACTGTCAAGCGGGCCCTGAACGACCCCCTGGCCCAGCAACTACTGGCCTCGTCCATACCGGCTCGACTGGCATACACCGGCGAGGACGGCCGGCCCCGAGCGATCCCGATCGGTTTCCACTGGGATGGCGCCAATTTCGTCGTGTGCACCGTGCCGACGGCGCCAAAGGTACGAGCACTGGCGGCGCGACCGGACGTGGCCCTGACGATCGATACGGAAACGTTCCCTCCGAACGTGCTCCTCGTACGGGGGCGGGCCACCTCCGAATTAGTCGCTGGCGTTCCCCCCGAGTTCCTGGAGGCATCGAGGAAAGCGGTCCCCGCCACTGAGTGGGAGACGTTCGAGGAAGGGGTGCGGGCACTGTACAAGCAGATGACCCGGATCGTGATAACGCCATACTGGGCCAAGGTTCTCGACTTCGTGACCCGACTGCCCAGCCCCATCGAACAACTCGTCAGGGATGCGGCTGGCGGGGCAACTGACGCGTGAGGATGCTCCGATCGGCCTGGCCAAGGCCATAATTTGCGATCAGTGCATCATTTACTCGGCTGCAATGATACAGTGGCTGCAAGATGAAGGAAGTAAGCGACGAGACGGCGGTAACGGGCACTTCCCCCTCGCTGCGGGAGCGGAAGAAACTGGCCACTCGGCGCGCCATTCAGAGGGTAGCCCTAGACCTGGTGGCGGAGCGAGGTTATTCACGGGTCACCGTGGAGGACATCGCCGAAGCGGCCGATGTTTCCCCGCGGACCTTCTTCAATTACTTCGCGTCCAAGGAGGCGGCGTTAATCGCTGCCGATCCTGAGCGGACCGAAAGACTGCGCCAACGTCTCGTCGACGAGCCGGCGGGTAAGACCCCGCTCGAAGCGCTCCGCTCGGTCATGGTGGAAGAGATCCGCTGGCTGGCTGAGGAGCTGGCCGAGCTGGGGGAGAGCCCGCCGCCTGGATATGCCGGATGAAGATGGCCATGGTCGACCCCCATCTAAGGGCGGCCCAAGCCGCCCATATGACCCAGCTCGAACACGCCATCGTCGCCGGCTTGGCCGAGCGTCTAGGGACTGACCCCAGGCGAGACCCTTACCCGGTGCTGCTCGCCAGCACAGCGGTAGGGTTGATGAGAGCCGTCATCTCCATCTGGGCGAACGTGGGCGAAGCGGTGACCCTCGACAGCCTTACTGATTCCGCTTTTCAGGCGCTCGCCGACGGCCTCCCGGCGGACTGGGGCCGTACTGCATTACCCGCTTTAAATTTCCCGCTCTAAAAGACTCGAACAAGAAAAGGACTCTGCCGAGTGAGCTCGACCACCAACTCTCCTAGTAACGGCGGGGCCGCCGGAGGCCCTGAGCAGTCCACGGTGATCGCCCCTCAACCCGGCCAGGCCATCATGGGGCTCCCCCATCGGCGGGTATTGCTCATCATCGGGGCCTTGATGCTGGGCATGCTCCTGGCCGCCCTCGACCAGACCATCGTCTCGACGGCGCTGCCGACCATCGTGGGCGATCTGGGAGGTGGCGCCCACATTGCCTGGGTGGTCACGGCTTACCTGCTAGCGGCGACCGTCTCGACGCCTCTATGGGGCAAGCTCGGGGACCAGTACGGCCGGAAGGTCTTCTTCCAGGCCTCCATTGTGATCTTCCTGGTCGGTTCCATCTTCTCGGGCCTCAGCCACTCAATGATGGAACTGATCCTTTTCCGGGCCGTTCAGGGCCTCGGTGGTGGTGGCCTGATGGTGGGCGCCCAGGCCATCGTCGGTGATGTCGTCTCCCCCCGGGAACGGGGCCGTTACGTCGGCCTGTTCGGCGCCGTCTTCGGCGTGGCCAGCATCGTCGGCCCGCTGCTCGGGGGCGTGTTCGTCGACGACCTGTCCTGGCGCTGGATTTTCTACATCAACTTGCCGATCGGCGCCATTGCCCTGGTCGTCGTGGCTAGCCAGGTCCCGGGCCATCTCGGCCGGGTCCACCACGTGATCGACTACCTCGGGGCCGTTACGCTCACGCTGGCGGCCAGTGCGCTCGTCTTGTTCACGAGCCTCGGGCGGCACCACCTATCGCTGGGGGTCAGCACCCATAATCATCCTGGGCGTCGCCGGGGTGGTGCTCGTCGGCGTGTTCGCCTTGGTGGAGAGGTACGCCACCGAGCCTGTGCTGCCACTGCACTTGTTCAAGAACCGCACCTTTGCCGCTACCAGCGTGGTCGGGTTCATCATTGGCTTTGCCATGTTCGGCGCCATCACCTATTTACCGGCGTTCTTCCAGGTCGTGAGAGGCCTTTCGCCCACGGCGTCGGGGGTCGAGCTTTTGCCGCTGATGGCAGGGCTGCTCGTCGTGTCCATCACTTCGGGCCAGATCATCTCCAGGACGGGTAAGTACCGCTTCTTCCCCATCGCGGGCACGTTGGTTACAACCCTGGGGCTGTACCTGTTCTCCACGATGGGCCCGGGCACGTCAGCCGCCCTGGAAGCGCTCTATATGGTCATCCTCGGAGCCGGCCTTGGTGGGGTCATGCAGGTGCTGGTGATCATCGTGCAAAACGCCCTCCCGCAGAGCGAGCTCGGCGTGGCCACATCAGGGGCGACCTTCTTCCGGTCGATCGGCGGGTCCTTCGGTACCGCGATCTTTGGCGCCATCTTCGCCAACGTGCTGGTTGGCAACCTGGCCAGCCACCTCCACGGCCTTAGCCTCCCGCCCGGGTTCAATACCGAGGACATAACCCCCGGGCTGCTGGCTCACCTGCCGACGCTGGTCCATCACGGTCTGGTGGGGGCCTATGCCCAGACCATCCAGACGGTGTTCGAAGTATCCGTGCCCATCTGCGCTCTGGCCTTCCTGGCCAGCTGGCTGATCCCCCACGTCGAATTGAAGAAGTGGCCAGCGGCCTTGGCGGAGGGTGGCGCACCAGTGAACGGCGCAGCCGATCCTGCGGCGGTGCCTGTCGCGGCCGGTCTGGCCTCGACAGAGAGTGGTCTTGCCGGGTCGGCGCCCTCGGTCCCGACTGTCGGTGGCGTGCCTGTCCCGACCTCGGGGGCCGGCGTTAGCGCCGGCGCCGGTGCTGGTACGGGCGGTCGTGGCGAGGGCATGAGCACCCAGTCGGCCTTCGACCCATCGGTCCAATCTTGGTCGCAGGGCGAGCAGAGGCCAGGTAGAGGCGCGCTGGACGCGACTTAGGCACGCGGCTGGGGCTGGCTGGAGCTGGCTGGTCCCGCCCGGACCGGGCCCGGTCACCGCCTGCCGGGCCGAAAGCCGGCCGAAACCGGGCCGAAACCGAGCTGAGCCGTCAGTTCGCCCGCTGAGTGCCCGAACTTTGCGCGCCAGAGTCGCTTATCCGCACTCTGGCCCGCACAGATCCGACGACGCCGGGCGCGGCAGGAGGTAGAGCCCTGCATGGCATGCAGGAGCACCCGCCACGCCTACAGCCCTCCCTCCGGCCAACCACGCCTACAGCCCTCCCTCCGGCCAACCCGCCAAGCTCCCGGGCAGCGGGGACGGGCCGGGGCTACCCGGGTGCTCCAGTTCCCAGGCGGCGGCCACCGCTAGCGGCCACTTGCTCGTGCACCCGGGCCTGGAACATGGAGGGCACGATCACCCCGAGCGCCAGCTCCTCGTCGCTCACACACCCGGCAATGGCCCGGGTAGCCGCCGCCTTCATGGCCGGTGTCACGTAAGCCGCCCGAGCGGCCAAGGCCCCCTTGAAAAAGCCAGGGAAACAGAGTGAGTTGTTGATCTGGTTGGGGAAGTCGCTCCGCCCCGTGGCCACCACCGCTCCCTCGGCCAGCTCCTCCCCGAACACCTCCGGGTCCGGGTTGGCCAGGGCGAAGACCAGGGGACGGGGAGCCATGGCCGCCAGCATGGACGGCTCGACCGCCCCTCGGCGCGACGTGCCGATGAACAGGTCGGCCCCTACCAGGGCCGCCCGCAACGTCTGTACCCCGCGGGGGTTGCACCGGGCCGCCAGCCGAGCGTGGTGCGGCAGAGCGCCGGGCCCGGCGTTGAGGACGCCGTCGACGTCGAAAGCGATCAGGTCGCCCACACCGGCATCGAGCAGGGCCTCGGCCACCGCTGTACCGGCCGCGCCCACGCCCACCAGGACGGCCCGGACGTCCGAGAGGTCGCGGCCGGTCATCCGGCACCCGTTCAGCACCGCCGCCAACGCCACGGCTGCCGTCCCGTGCTGGTCGTCGTGGAAGACGGGGATGTCCAGCCGGCGCTGCAGCTCAGCCTCCACCCAGAAGCAGGCCGGGGCGGCGATGTCCTCCAGGTTGATGCCGCCGAACCCGGGAGCCACGGCCGCCACCGCGTCGACCAGCGCCTCGGGGGTGGCCGTGTCCATGCAGATGGGGTAGGCGTTCAACCCGCCGAAGTGCTTGAACAACAGGGCCTTTCCCTCCATGACGGGCAGGGCTGCCAATGGCCCGAGCGCCCCCAGGCCGAGCACGGCACTTCCATCGGTGGCGATGGCCACCGAACTGCCCTTGGCGGTGAGCGTCCAGGCGTCGGAAGGCCGGCGGGCGATGGCACTGGCCACCCGCCCCACCCCCGGCGTATAGGCCAGGGCGAGGTCCTGGCGGGTGCGCATTGCCACCCGGGGCGTGACCTCGATCTTGCCGCCCAGGTGGTACAGGAACGTGCGGTCAGAGACGTGACGGACCCGCCACTCGGCCCGCTCTAGAGCGGCTGTGACCGCGGCCACGTGCTCTTCGTTTGTGGCCTGCAGGGTGAGGTCGACGGTGGTGCCCGTCGCCCCCACCTCGACCAGGTCCATCCCGACCACGACTCCGCCGACCGAGCTCACCGCCTGGCCCAGGCGGGGCAACAGCGCCGGGTGGGGGTGAGCCGTCACCCGCACCGTGACGGTATAGCTGGCTCCCGGTGGCCCCGGGCGGACGTCTGACCCGTCCATTGCTTCATCCATGTTGTTCCCTCACTGGATCTTTATCGCTAAACGACGCCCGCTACTCTGCCCCGGCCACAACAGGATGGTGCCGAAGCAGAGCGCACCCAGCGCCTCGGGGACGAAGGCTAACGCCGAGTTCCCGGTGACTTGCCATGCGATCCCGCCCAACAGCGGGAACAGGAACGCACACATATAACTAATGGTGGTCATGCCGGCGGCCAACTGGTGGACTTCGTCGGGGCCAGCCAGCAACGCGGGCATCGTCAATGACACCGATGAAGGCCACCGCCGAGCAGATGCCGACCACGGCCGACCCCGCAATAGCTAGTTGCGCCGGGCGCCAAAACGATCGCAGCCAGGCCGACAATTGCGCCCGCAGCGCAGATAGCCAGCAGGACAAATGGCGACGAACCCCGGCGGGCCATGAAAGCGACAATGAAGGCGGCCGCCAGCTGCGACGTGTTCAACGCGGCCAGGCACGGCGCAACCAGCCCGGGATGGCCAGCCGCATGGAGGTAGGTGGGGAGGAAGGCATTGGTGCCGAAGTACAGCACGGAGCCACCCCCCTGGAGCAAGCCGGTGCGCCAGGTGACCGGGTCGGCCCAATGGGGCCACCACTTGAGCGGGCCGATGGTCGAGCGCACCGGGACGGGGACCATCGGCAAAGCCAGGAGAACAGCGGCCACGAGCGCAGGCAAGCCCCAAAAGGCCAGGGCCTTTTCCCACGAACCGGTCAGCGGGACAACGAGGGGCAGGGTCAGCGAGGCGGCGAGCGCTTCGCCGACGACAATGCCGTTGCTGTACACGCTCGTGGCAAAGCCAACCCGCGTCGCGAACCATGCCCTGGTGATACTCGGCATGGTGGGCTGGAGAACAGCGATGCCAAGGCCCAGGGCGACACTGGCGATGAACAGCCCCACCGTGCCGCCCAGGCCGCGCCCGCCCGAGGACACGCCGACGATCACCAGCCCGACCACAAGTGCGAGGCGCGGCCCGAGGCGCGCCACTGCCGCCGAACCCACCACGGCCCCCAGAGCCAGGAGCAGCACCGGGAGATTGGTGAGCGCACCGACGGCCGTCTCGCTCAGGTGGAACTCGCGCTGTATGTCCGGCAGCACGGGCGGCAACGCCAGGACGCTCATCCGCAGGTTGCCGCCTAATAGCCACAGCAGGCCGAAAAGGTAAAGAGACCGACGCCCCCGGTCGCCCACGACCACGTCTTGTCCGGCTGCGCGGCTCTTCCGGCCGAGGCTCAGAGGAGAGCCCACCTCAAATTCTCGCCGTCCCTACGTAGTTCTCGGCCAAGGTGGTGGCGGCCGCCGGCGAGTTTACGATATACCGGAGCTGCGCGATCTGAAGCTTCTCCTCATATGCGTCGCCATCGGGGGCCAGGTGCAACATCGACGTCATCCACCATGAGAAATGCTGTGAACGCCACACCCGGCGGAGACAATGGGCCGAATAGGCATCGAGCAAGGCCCGGGAGCCGGTCTGGTAAAACGACCCCAGGGCCTCGGCCAGCACGCTGACGTCGCGAAGCGCCAGATTCGAGACCCTTGGCCCCCGTGGGCGGGACTATGTGAGCCGCGTCACCGGCCAGGAAAAGCCGACCGTACTGCATGGGCTCGACTACAAAACTTCGCATCGGAGTGACACCTTTTTCGAGCACCGGCCCTCGAGCGAGCGCCCAGCCCGAAAGGCCCAGGCGGCACTGCAGCTCGTCCCAGATCCTGTTGTCCGGCCAACTGGAGATCTCCTCTTCGGGCCGGCATTGCAAATAGAGGCGGCTCAATTTTGGCGAGCGCATGCTCAAGAGCGCAAAGCCCCGCCCGCTATGGGCGTAGACGAGCTCATCGTTGGAGGGCGCCACGGCGGCCAGGATCCCGAGCCAGGCGAATGGGTATTCCCGGGTGTAGGTCTTTATTGCCCCGCCGGGAATGGCATCGCGACAAACCCCGTGAAACCCGTCGCAGCCCGCGATTACGTCGCATTCGAGCTGCTGTTCGCGGCCTTCGTGCCGAAATGTCACCTTGGGCCGGTCAGAACTGACCTCGTCCACCGCCACGTCCTCCACCCCGAACAGCAACGGCGACCCGTTGGCCAGCCTGGCCGCGATCAGGTCCTTCACTACTTCCGTTTGGCCGTAAATGACGATGGAAGCCCCCCCGGTCAGTTCGCTCAGAGGGACGCGGTGACGCTCGCCGTCGAACTGCAGCCCGATCCCCTGGTGCACCAGCCCTTCGCGGTTCAAGCGGTCGGCCACGCCCGCCTCTTCGAGCAGCTCAACGCTGCCCTGCTCCAGGACACCGGCCCGGATCCGGTGCTCGACATAATCGCGGGTCTTGTTCTCGAGCACGACAGAATCGATCCCGTGCCGGTCCAATAGGCACGAGAGGGTCAACCCGGCTGGCCCGGCCCCGATTATGGCGACCTGGGCCCTCATGCCCACCTCACCTCACAGCCCGATCGCTTCTCACGGCACGACCGATTCTCGCGGCCCAACAGGCATCCCACGGCCCAACCGCGTCCCACGGCCCAACCGCGTCCCACGGCCCAACCGCGTCCCACGGCCCAACCGCGTCCCACAGCCCAACCGCGGATCGCACCGTCCAGACCGGGCTCATCGCTCGAACAGGGCCGCCTGGCCCTGGCCTACGCCCACACACAACGCGGCCAGGCCATAGCGGCCCTGCCGGCGGCGCAGTTCGTGCAAGAGCGACACGACCAGGCGGGCGCCGCTCATCCCCAACGGGTGGCCGATGGCGATGGCGCCCCCGTTGACATTGACCTTTTCGTCCTCGATCCCCAGTTCCCGCAAGACGGCCAGGCTCTGCGACGCGAAAGCCTCGTTCAGCTCGACCAGGTCGACCTCCTTCAGGTCGACCCCGGTCCGAGCCAATAGCTTGCGTACCGCCGGGACGGGGCCGATCCCCATCAGGCGGGGGTCGACACCGGCGACGGCGCTCCCTACGAAATGGCCCAACGGTTCGACCCCGAGCTGGCGGGCTTTTTCGGCCGACGCGATCACCACTGCGGCGGCCCCATCGTTTATGCCTGAGGCATTTCCCGCCGTCACCGTACCGCCCTCGCGGAAGGCCGCCTTCAGTTCTCCCAGTCTTTCGAGTGTCGTGTCGGGCCGAGGGTGTTCGTCTTGGCCCACGCGGTTCACTTTCACGATTTCGTCGTCGAAGCGGCCCGCGGCCGCCGCCTGAGCCCAGCGCCGCTGAGACCGGAGGGCAAACTCGTCCTGGTCTTGACGGGAGATCCCATATAGTTCGGCCACATTTTCACCCGTCTCGCCCATCGACTCGAGCGGGAACAGCTCGGCCAGGCTGGGGTTCGGGAACCGCCATCCGAGCGTGGTGTCGTACAGCTGGCGGTCGCCGCGAGGGAACCCGCTGGTGGGCTTGGCCATTACGAACGGAGCACGCGACATCGACTCGACCCCGCCGGCGACGAACACGTCACCTTCGCCCGCCATGAGGGCGTGGCAAGCAGCCACAATGGCTGAAAGCCCGGACGCACACAGCCTGTTTATGGTCACGCCGGCCACAGACTGGGGCAGACCGGCGAGCAAGGCGGCCATCCTGGCTACGTTGCGGTTGTCTTCGCCGGCCTGGTTGGCGGCCCCGAAGTAGACGTCCTCGATATCAGCGGCGGGGACGGCAGAACGGGCGACCGCCTCGCGCACCACGAGGGCGCCCAGGTCATCGGGCCGCACTCCCGCTAGAGCACCGCCATAGCGTCCGACCGGCGTGCGCACAGCGGACAGGACTACCGGCTGACGATGAGCGTCAACAATCATTGGCGAACTTCCTAAGGTTTCTTGTGGCCTTCGCGCGCGGCCAGGTCCGTTTCGATCAAGCGGCCCGTCGCCATGAGCTGGGGCACGAGGTTGCGGCGCAGCTCGTCCATGGTGACCCGTGAGGCGTGGACCGAAACGTTCATAGCCGCCACCACGACGCCACTGGCGTCCCGCAGAGGCACGGCCGCCGACCGCAGGCCCTCCTCGAGTTCCTGGTCGGTCATGGCGTAGCCTTGGGCGCGAACAGCCCGTAGTAACTCCCTCAGTCGCTCGGCGTCCGTCAACGTCCTCTTCGTGATGAGCTCTAAATGGGCGTTGTTGAGGTACGTTCCCAGCTGGTCGTCCGGCAAGTAGGCGAGGAGGACACGACCCATGGAGGTTGCATAAGCAGGAAAGCGGGTGCCCACGGAAATAGAAGCCGTCATAATCCGTTTGGTGGCCACCCTGGCGACATAGACGATCTCTTCGCCGTCGAGCACAGCCACAGACGAGGACTCCCGCGTCGCGGCCACCGAGATCTTCGAGGTGCGGGGCGGCTACTTCGTTGAGGCTGAGGCCGGTGAGGTAGGCATAACCGAGCTCGAGCACTTTCGGCCGCAGCGAGAAGTCTCGCCCGTCACAGCGTACGTAGCCGAGCTCAGCCAGGGTGATGAGGAACCGCCGAGCGGCAGCCCGGGTTAGCCCCGTGGCCCGAGCTACTTCGGAAAGCGTCATTTGCGGGTTGTCGGGCCCGAATGCCTTTATCACGTCTAGCCCGCGGGCCAGTGACCGCACGAAGTCAGGGTTCCCCGTCACGACGGAGGTAGCCGGGTCGTCGTAGGCGACGGGCTCGTCGTAGGGAACACTGGCGCCCGGGCTCTCCTGCTCTGGGCTTGCCCCGGCCACAGTCATAGCCGCCCAGTCATGGTCGCCCAGTCATGGTCGCCCAGTCATGGTCGCCCGGTCATAATTGCCCAGTCCGGTCGGCCCCAGTCGTGCCGGGTTCAGTCACGACGGTCCCCGCTCGGCGCCACAAAGTCACGGCCGGACCATAGATGTGCCGGCAAGCACGTGCTCACCCATCCAGCCGAGGAAGGTCTCCCGGTCCCGGCTTATGGCGTCCCAGGCAACGTAGAAATCATTATTGCGACCGGAGTAGCCGAGCGAATACGAGGGGAAAGAGCCGCCGGGAACGGGCACGACGGCGGTCACCACCCACGAGGGCAAGACGCACGCGCCAGGCCGCGGGACGAGTTCGTCCACGATCTCCTCTACGGTCACGAGCGAGCGTTTTGACGCCAACACGGCCTCTTTCTGTACCCCGGTAATGCCCCACAACTGGACATTGCCGTCTGCGTCGGCCTGCTGAGCATGGATGACAGCGACGTCGGGCTGTATCGCCCGGACAGCAGCCAGCCGCTCACCGGTGAACGGGCACTCGAGCATGGCGACCGTAGGAGAATGGGACAAGAGGTCGGTGCCTACGTAGCCTCGCATCACGGCAAAAGGCAGGCCGGCGGCGCCCGCGACGTAGCGGTTGGTCAGCCCGGCGTGGCTGTGCTCGTCGATCGTGAGCGGTCTCGGCCAGCCGTGCTCGATGGCGTCCCGCAACCGGTGGAGCGACCCGACCCCCGGGTTACCGCCCCAGGAAAATACCAGGGCCCGGGCGCAGCCCATCCCGATCATCTGGTCGAAGATGAGGTCAGGGGTAAGGCGCACCAGGTTCAACTCCCGGCGGCCCTGACGGATGATCTCATGACCGGCGGCGAACGGGATCAAATGCGTGAACCCCTCGAGGGCCACGCAGTCTCCGTCGTGTACGAGACGTTGGACCGCCGATTCGAGGTCCAGGATCTCTGCCATCCCTATTTCTCTCCCGTACCGCCATGTTATATTGTGTGCGTACCACGAATCAATGTTCGGTATCCGAACATTTTGGAAGGGGAGGGGACAGTGTCCAGAGGGGTTCAGGATGAGGGACGCGCCGTAGAACGGGATGGGGCCGGCGACGGAGGGGCGCCAGGGAGCGCACCCGGAGCGGCCGGATCCGAAGGGGCCAGCGAGACGACGTCTATCGAAACGATGTCGGGGAGGCCGGTGTCCCGAAGGCAGTTGCTGCAAGGGGCAGGGGCGGGGATGGCGATCCTCAGTGCCGGTCGCCTGCTCGGCTCCCGTAGCGCGAGCGCGAGGCGCGTAGCGTCGGCCTCTACCGGGGAAATCGTGATCGGTTTTGTGAGCCCCCAGACCGGGGACCTGGCCGATTTCGCCACGTCCAACAACTTTGCTGTGAGCCGGATCCGCCAGACAAGCGCCTATTCCAAGGGTTTCACGGTCGGGGGCAAAAACTACGCCGTCAAGATCATCGTGGCCGACAGCCAGTCTGACCCCAACCGGGCCTCCGAGGTCGCCCGCAACTTGATCCTCAACAACCACGTGGACATGATCATCACCAGCTCGACGCCGGAGACGGACAACCCGGTGGCGTTGATCTGCGAGACCGAAGGGGTGCCGTGCGTCTCGACTGTCGTGCCGTGGCAGGCCTGGTACGCCGGTCTCGGCGGGGACCCGTTGAAGCCAACCACCAAGTACGAGTACAACGTGATGTTCTTCTTCGGCCTGGAGGGCTTTGGCAAATGCTTCATACCCATGTGGAAGAGAGTGAGCACCAATAAAGTCGTAGCCGAGATGTTCCCTAATGACAGTGATGGCAACGCCTTCCGGGCGGCATGGCCGGGCATGATAAGGGCGGCTGGCTACACCCCCGTCGACGGCGGGGCGTACCCTGATGGCACGACCAACTTCACGTCGATGATCTCGGACTTCAAATCTCATGATTGCGAGATATTCGTGAACGTGCCCCTCCCGCCCGACTTCAACACGTTCTGGAAAGAGGCGGCCCAGCAAGGCTTCAAGCCGAAGCTAGCGACAGTGGCTAAGGTGCTGCTGTTCCCGGCGGACGTCAAGGCGCTGGGCGCCCTCGTGGAAAACATCGCCACCGACAGTTGGTGGTCCCCGTTCGCCCCATATAAGTCCGCACTGACCGGGGAGACGGCGGCCGCACTGGCCCTCGATTATCAAAAGACGACAGGCCAGCAGTGGACGCAGGCCATCGGTTCCACATACGCTGCCTTTGAAGTTGCCCAACTGGCGTTCAAGGGGCCGAGCGACCCGCACGACCACCAGGACGTCGCCAACGAACTGCACGGCCTGAAATACGAGGGCATGAACGGGCTGGTCGACTTCTCGAGCGGGCCGGCGCCGGGCGTCGCCATCATCCCTGCCGCCGGGGTGCAGTGGAAAAAAGGCAAGCCCGGCAATTTCACCGACTTCCCCTATGCCATGTACGTAGTGGACAACTCCGATGCCCCGGCCTGGCCCTTAAACGGGACGCTGGAGCCGACCAACCCCTGAGTGGTCGGCCGCGAACTGGGCTCGGGAAAGCGGAACAGTGGAGCGCCGAGCCAGCCCGGCGACTGTGCTCGAGCTCGACCATGTCAGCAAGAGCTTCGGACGCGTGCCTGTGGCTGATGAGCTGTGTCTGCAGGTCCGCAGGGACGAGGTAATCGGGGTCGTCGGCCCGAACGGGGCCGGTAAAACCAGCCTGTTCAGCATCATTTCTGGTGACCTGGCGCCCGACCGCGGCAGGGTGCTGTTCGGGGGTCAGATCGTGAACGGGTTGGACGCCGCCTCACGCTGCCGTCTCGGGATCGGGAGGACGTACCAGGTGCCCCGCCCGTTTGAAAAAATGACCGTTTTCGAAAACGTACTCGTCGCCGCCCAGGCCGGAGCCGGCCTGCGTCGCCGTCCCGCTCAGGAAAAGGCCTTCTCAGTTCTGGACGAAACCGGGCTGGCCGGCGATGCCAACCGCCCCGCCGGCCAACTCGGGTTACTCGACCGAAAGCGGCTCGAGCTCGCCCGGGCGCTGGCGACAGCGCCCCGGTTGCTCTTGCTGGACGAAGTGGCTGCTGGCCTGACCGACCCCGAGGTCGACGAGGTGATCGACATCGTGCGCCGGGCGCGCGGCGACCCGGCCGCGGGCGGTTGTGTGGCCGTCGTATGGGTGGAGCACGTCGTGCGGGCCTTGGCCAGCACCGTGGAGCGCTTGATATGCCTGGACGAGGGGGCGATCATTGCCGATGGCCGGCCCGAGGACGTGCTCTCCGACCCGAGGGTGAAAGAGGTTTACCTCGGCACCGACGAGCCATTGGCTCCCGACGACCGCCCCGTCCAGAGCTCAGCCAATGACCCGGTGCCGCCCACTGTCCAAGGCATTGGCTCCGAGGCGCGATGAGCCCTCTCCTCGAGGTGCGGGAACTGACCGTCCGCCACGGGCAACTGGAAGCGGTGCACGGGGTTAGCCTGTCGGTGAGCCCGGGTGAGGTCCTCGGCATAATTGGGGCCAACGGGGCCGGGAAATCGACCCTCCTGCGCACCATTGCCGGGCTCAATCAGCCGTCATCAGGGGCAATTTTCCTGGACAACGTTGATATAACGCGCCTGCCGCCCGAAAAGCGGGCCCGCCTTGGCCTGGTCCTCGTCCCGGAAGGACGGCATCTGTTCGGGTCGCTCAACGTGGAGGAAAACCTATTGGCGGGCCGTTACCGTGCCCGGCCGGGGCCGTGGACGATGGACCGCGTGTTCGCCATGTTCCCCTGGATGGCTACGCGTCGTCGTCAGCCCGCCTCTCAGCTATCCGGCGGCCAGCAGCAGGCCGTTGCCATCGCCCGGGCATTGCTGGCCAACCCGAGGTTGCTGATGCTCGACGAGCCCTCGCTGGGCTTGGCTCCCCTGCCTTTGCAACGCATTTACGCCGTTTTGCCCGAGCTGGTGGGCTCGGGGCTGGGCGTGCTGCTCGTGGAACAGGATGTCCGCCAGGCACTGAAGGCGTCGAGCCGCATCCAGTGCTTGCTGGAGGGCCGCCAGACCTTGGCCGGTGTGCCGTCAGAGCTCGACCTCGAGCAGATAGAGGCGGCCTATTTCGGCATGGCACGGAGCGAAGGGGCGTGAAAGTGGGACTGGTCAGCGCCGGGGACGGAGGCGGAGGCCAGTGACGCGGAGGCCATTGACGCGGAGGCCAGTGACGCGGAGGCCAGTGACGTGAACGTCGTGAACGCCCTGGTCCAGGGGATCCTGCTCGGCGGTTTGTTCGCCCTGTTCGCCTGCGGCCTTTCGCTCATGTTCGGTGTAATGGACGTAATCAACCTGGCCCACGGCGACGTCGCCGTGGCCGCCGTTTACCTGGCCATCGTCCTGATCCCGGCCAGCCACATCCCCGCTTTGTGGATTTTCGTGCTGGTCGTGCCCGTCTTCTTTGTCGGCGGTTACGTCCTCCAGCGGTTGCTGATACAGCGGAGCCTCGACTCGGGCGCTGTCACCACGCTGCTGGTTACCTTCGGGTTGTCCATTGTGCTCGAGAACGGGCTCCTGGAGGCCTTCACCGCCAATAGCCAATCGTTGAACATCGGCACGCTCGTGTCCGGTTCGTTCGAGATCTCCAACCAGATCTTCATCCCGTACCTGTCGCTGATAATCCTCGGCACGGCGCTGGTGGCGCTGACCGCTCTCCAGCTGTTCCTGGCTCGCACCCGCACCGGCCGCATGGTACGCGCAGTGTCGGACGACCGCGAGACGGCGCAGTTGATGGGCGCCAACTACCGCCATCTCTTCGGCATTGCCACTGGTCTGGCCTTTGGGACCGTAGCCCTGGCCGGCTTGGCCCTCGGCATGTACACGTCGGTCGACCCCACCACCGGGCCGTCCTACCTGCTCTACGGTTTTGCCGCCGTGGTTATTGGCGGGCTGGGCTCGTTGTGGGGCACGCTCGTCGGAGGGATGGTCCTCGGCGTCGCTTCGACCGTGGGCGCCCTGGTGGACCCCGATTTTGGCTCGATGGCCCCTTATCTCGTCTTCCTCCTCGTGCTCGCCCTGCGCCCGCGGGGCCTGTTCCCGAAGAAGGCGACAGCATGACCGCTGACGCTCTGCCGGCTCCGCCCGCGCCGGCGGCGGCCCGTCCCGTCCTCCTCGTGACCCGCTCGCGGCGACCGGCCACGCTCGAAGTGACGGTGGGCGCGGCCGGGATCATCGTGCTCGTCCTACTGCCCTATTTCGCGAGCGCAGGCTTCACCAATAACCTGGTGAACCTTTTCATTCTCTTAGCCATGGCCACCATGTGGAACGCGCTGGCCGGCTACGCCGGGTTGGTCTCCGTGGGCCAGCAAATGTACATCGGAGCTGGCGCCTACACGATATTGGTGGCCGCTCAACACGGCATAGACCCGTTCGTCGCCGTCCCTCTGGGGGTGGTCGTCTCAGCCCTGATGGCGGTCCCGTCTTCGTGGCTTGTTTTCCGCCTTTCGGGTGCCTATTTCGCCATCGCAACGTGGGCGCTGGCCCAAGTGGCCCTGTTGTTCGTCGAACGTTTCGGCTCGCTCGGCGGCGGTACCGGAGCCCCTGTGCCTGGGCTCGACGGTTTCGGGCCGTCGCTGTTGCTGAACTACACGTACTGGTTGGCCCTGGGAGTAGCGGTACTGGCTGTCATTTCGGTGTACATGTTGCTCAGAAGCCGTCTAGGCCTGGTCCTCACCGCCGTGCGCGACAACGAAACGGGGGCACGCAGCATTGGCTCTCGCGTCGGCGCAGCCAAGCGGGCGGTCTACGTGCTGGCGGCCGCCGGGTGCGGAGCCGCCGGAGCGGTCATCGCCATAAGCCAACTGGATGTCGAGCCCGGCAATGTTTTCAACGTCCAGTGGACGGCGTACATGATCTTCGCCGTGTTGATCGGTGGCCTGGGCAGCATTGAGGGGCCAGTAATCGGCTCGGTCGTTTTCATCGTGCTCCAACAGTCCCTGGCCCAGTACAACGCCTGGTACCTGATAATCCTGGGCGGGATAGCCATGGCGATGGCCATTTGGGCCCGGCACGGAATTTGGGGCCTGATCTCGGCCAGAGTGCCCGTCCACTTTTTCCCGGTTGGCTACTACGTGCACACGGACGACGGGACTGCACCCCGCCGGGGCCTACGACGGCTCCACCTCGGGGCCAAGCGCTCGACCTAATCCCACAGAGCAACGAAGCGACAGGCAAGGAAAGGACCGCCCATGACTATCGAAAGGCAACTTTTCATAGGCGGGGAACATATCCCCGCGGTGTCCGGGAAACGGACCGAGGACCGAGCCGCCTTCACAGGGGAGCTGGTGGCCACCGTCTCGGCCGGGGGGGTGGCGGACGCAACGCCGCGCCGTCGACGCCGCTGCCGCGGCTTTCGAGCACTGGGCGGCTCGGTGGCCCCGGCGGAAAAACGAAAGCTGTTCCTGAGCGCCGCAGACCTGCTCGAATCCCGCACCAAAGAAGCCGTCGAACTGATGACGTCCGAGACGGGTGCCGTCGCCCCCTGGGGGATGTTAAATGTCCACCTCGCCGCCGAAATGCTCCGCGAGGCGGCGGCATCAGTCACGCAACCCATAGGCGAGGTGCTGCCGACTTCGACTCCGGGCGCCATCTCCCTGTCCATTCGCCAACCGGCGGGCGTCGTGGCGTCGTTCGCCCCGTGGAACGCGCCCATAATCCTCGGCATCCGATCGGTGGCCGCTCCGTTGGCTGCGGGCAACACGGTGGTGATGAAACCGAGCGAACAAGCCCCGTTGTCAGCCGGTCTTTTTCTCGCCGATGTACTGCAGCAGGCCGGCTTCCCGACGGGGGTTTGCAATGTGATAACGACGGCCCCCGAAGACGCTGCGGCGGTGGCCGAGGCGCTTATCGCCGACCCCCGCGTCCGCCGGGTCAGCTTCACCGGCTCCACTAGAGTCGGCCGCCAGATCGGCGAACTGGCCGCCCGCCACCTGACCCCGGCCGTCCTCGAACTGGGCGGGAAAAACTCCGTCATCATCCTGGATGACGCTGACCTCGATTACGCCGTCAACGCGGTCGCGTTTGCCGCGTATTGCAACTCGGGCCAGATCTGCATGTGCGCCGACCGGATAGTCGTACAGAACTCAGTGGCCGACGAAGTTACCTCGCGGTTAGCTGAAAAGGCCTCGAAGCTCCCCTTCGGCGACCCGCGCGACCCTGGCACCGTTATCGGCCCCCTGATCAGCGACGCGGCGGCGGCCCGGGTGGCGGGACTGGTGGACGAGGCGGCTTCGGCCGGTGCTAGGGTCCAGGCGGGCGGCGGCCCGCCCCGACGGAGCGCTTTACCCGCCGACGGTCCTCTCCGGCGGTCTCGCCGGAAATGCGTATAGAAACTGAGGAAATCTTCGGCCCTGTGTGCACGGTCATCGCCGTAGAAAATGAGGACGAAGCCATTGCGGCGGCGAACGCCTCGTCCTACGGGCTAACGGCCGGGGTGCTCACTCGAGACGTACGCCGTGGGCTCGACGTCGCTCGCCGGCTGCGCACCGGCATCGTCCATGTCAACGACCAGTCGGTCGATGACGAGCCCCAGGCGCCCTTTGGCGGCGTGGGGGACTCCGGCTATGGTCGGTTCGGAGGCCGGGCCGGATTGGACTCTTTCACCGAACTTCGCTGGGTAACGCTCCAGCAGGGGCACCACCCGTTCCCGTTCTGAGGACGACCGAGGCAAGAATGACATTGGCCAGTTCAATTTCAACCCCCGAAGACATAGAGGGCCCCATTTCCTTCACCTCGGACGAGATGATGACAGTGGCGGCGTCGCGGGCGCTGCGCGACGGCCTGGTCTGCTTCGTCGGCATCGGGCTCCCGAGTACCGCCGCCAACTTGGCCAGGACCACGCACGCCCCCCATCTCGTGCTCGTCTACGAGTCCGGGACCATCGGCGCCAAGCCCAGCCGATTGCCGCTGTCGATCGGGGACGCCGAACTGGCCGAGACTGCTGACACCGTTGTCTCGGTGCCCGAAATCTTCAACTACTGGCTGCAGGCGGGCCGGATCGATGTCGGCTTCCTGTCTGCGGCCCAGCTGGACCGTCACGCCAACTTGAACAGCACCGTTATCGGGTCGTACGACGAGCCATCGGTCCGCCTGCCGGGGGCCGGCGGGGCACCCGAGATTGCGGCGTCATGTCTGAAGTGATCATCGTCATCCGGCAATCGCAGCGGACTTTCGTCGAAAAACTCGACTTCATCACCTCGGTCGGCTACCTCGGTGGCCCCGGGGACCGGGAACGGCTCGGGCTCAAAGGCCGAGGGCCCACTCTGGTCATAACCGACCTCGGCCTCCTGCGGCCGCGACAGCGCGACCTGGATCTCGAGCTCACCCACCTCCACCCCGGCGTCAGCCTGGAGCAGGCCCGGCACGCCACCGGTTGGGAGCTGGCGGTCTCGCCCGCGCTGGAGCGAACCGAGCCCCCGACCCAGGAAGAACTATCAGCCCTGAGGCAATTAACCGCCACGCTCCCGTCGAGCCGTGCCCAGGGAGAGCGGGCTTGAGCGCCGGCCCCGACGCCGACGCCGACGCCGACCTGGACAGCGACGTCGACGGCCAGGATGCCGCCATAAGCGTCGACCCGCCGTACGACTACGCCGGTTACCGTTCGACCCGGCTGCGGTCGCCCAAGCGCCCTTTGCTACCGATGCCTCGGGGCGAAACCGAGCGTCGGGGGCCGCTTTTCGGTGAAACCAGTGTTGACGCTTCCGATAGCGACCTGACCCGTAGCCCGGACGGGCCACCGATCGGTGAGCGCATTATCGTGACCGGGCGCGTCGGCGACTCGTCGGGACGACCGCTGCGGGGCCAGCTGGTAGAGATCTGGCAGGCCAACGCGGCTGGCCGTTACCGCCACGCGGTCGATACCCACGATGCGCCGCTCGACCCTAATTTCACTGGGGCTGGCCGCTGCCTGACCGATGACGAGGGGCGTTACCGGTTCGTGACCATCAAGCCGGGCGAGTACCCCTGGGCCAACCACCAAAACGCGTGGCGGCCGGCGCACATCCATTTCTCCCTCTTCGGGACGTGTTTCGCCGAACGGCTCGTAACTCAGATGTACTTCCCAGGCGACCCGTTACTGGACTTCGACCCGATGTACCAGGCGATCAACGACCGGCGGGCGGCAGAGTTGCTCATTTCGCGCTTCGACCTCGCTACTACCGTCGAGCACTGGGCTCTCGGCTATGTCTTCGACATCGTCCTGGGCGGGAGGTGCCCGACCCCCCCGGAGCAGCTGGCCCGAGGTTGAGCAGGACCATGGCTACTGACCCCGACACCTACCAACTGGTGCCGACGCCGTCGCAGACAGCGGGCCCGTTCGTGAGCATCGGCACCGAGTGGAATTCCACCGGGCTCGTCGTCCCCGAGAGCACCCCCGGCGCGCGCTCGATCGTGGGACGCGTGACCGACGGGGCGGGAGCGCCGGTCACGGACGCCATGTTGGAGTTCTGGCAAGCCGACCCCGAGGGCCGTTTCCCCTCCGCCCCGGCCCCCGCTGACGGCTCGTCGTCCACCCCTCCGTGGACCGGTTTCGCCCGCGCCCTCACCGACGGGGAGGGGAGTTTCCGGCTGGTGACCCTCAAGCCCGGACCGGTCCCGCGCCCGAGCGGCGAGACGCAGGCGCCCCACGTCGATATCTCGATCTTCGCCAGAGGGCTGCTGCAGAGGCTGGTCACCCGCCTCTATTTCCCCGACGAGGCGGCGCTCAACGCCAGCGACCCGGTGCTCTCCGGCCTGGGTGACGCCGCCCTGGCGAGCCGGCTGGTGGCGTCCCGGGAGGAGGGCAACCGCTCGCTCCGCTTCGACATCAGGCTGCAGGGCGAGCAGGAGACCGTTTTCTTTGCCCCCTGGTGACCCCGCCGGGGGGCTGTTCAGCTCGATCTTCACCACAGACGAGCTGATCGCCGCCACCGCGGACGCGGCGTGGGTGGCGAGCATGCTCGAGTTCGAAGCGGCCCTCGCCCTGGCCGAGGCCAGCGTGGGGCTCGTGCCGGCCGACATAGCCGCGGTCATCGTCCAACGCTGCCACGACATCGACGTCGACCCCGCGGCGCTGGGCCGGGCCGGACGCCTGGGCGCCAGCCCGGCTATCCCCCTCGTAGCCGAGCTGCGCCGAGGCCTCCCCGCAGATGCGGCCAGGTGGGCACATTTCGGGGCCACCAGCCAGGACGTGCTCGACACCGCCCTCATGCTGGTGTTGCGCCGCGTACTGGGCCTGGTGCTCGATGATCTCGCCCGACTGGCGGGAGCGGCGGCCGAATTGGCCGATCGGCACCGCTCTACCCTGATGGCCGCCCGGACGTTGCTGCAACACGCCTCGCCGACCACCTTCGGTCGCAAGGCGGCCGGCTGGCTGGTAGCCGCGGTCGAGGCCACCCGGGCGCTGCGAGAGGTCAGTAGGCACCGGCTGGCAGTGCAGCTGGGGGGGCCGGCCGGGACCCTGGCCGCACTCGGCCCACGCGGGCCGGGGGTGGTGGATGCACTGGCCGCCGAGCTCGGCCTGGCCGCGCCGGTGCTCCCGTGGCACACCGACCGCAGCAGGGTGGCTGAGATCTCCTCTGCGCTAGCCTTGGCGGCCGGAGTGGCCGGCAAAATCGCCCTGGACGTGTCCTTGCTCATGCAGACGGAGGTGAGTGAGGTGTTCGAGCCCAGCGCCTCCGGCCGGGGCGGCTCGTCGTCCCTGCCCCACAAACGCAACCCGGCGATGGCGGCAGAAATCCTCGCTGCCGCCCGGCGCGCCCAGGCTCTGGCGGGCGTAGTACTGGCCGGGATGGCTCAGGAGCACGAGCGGGCCGTCGGCGCGTGGCAAGCCGAGTGGGAGACGGTGTCGGAATTGGCCCGGGCCGCCGGCGGCGCCGTTGCCTTCAGCGCCGAAGTGCTCGCCGGCCTGGAAATCGACCCCGGCCGCATGGCGGCCAACTTGGTTATGACGCGAGGCCTGGTCCTCGCCGAACGGTTGACCATCGAACTGGCCCCGCTGGTCGGGTACGCCGAAGCCCGGCGGGTCGTGGAGAAGGCCAGCAAGGAGACGGCTATGGCCTCGACATCCTCGGAGCAAGCCATGTCGCTCGAGCAGGCGCTGGCCCGGGAGCCGGGCATGGCCGAGGTGATGCGCCGGCTGCCGCCCGGCGTCTTCGACCCCGCCGGCTGGACGGGTTCGGCCCAGGTGTTCGTCGACCGGGCCCTGGACCTGTACGAAAAAGCGTACGGGGATGGCTGAGGCTCTGGTGAAGGGCGAACGAGTCGCCTACGACCTCACCGGGACCGAACCAGCGCCTGTCCTGGTCCTGCTGGCTTCGCTCGGCACCGACAGGCGGGTTTGGGAGGCTCAGGTGCCGGCGTTCAGCAGCTGGTTCCGGGTCCTGCGTATTGACCACCCGGGCCATTACGGCCCCAGCGCGCCGATGGGCGCTCGATCGCTTGAGGCTCTTGGTGAACGCATCATCGGAGTCCTCGACTCCCTCGACGTCGAGAGCGCTCACTTCGCCGGTCTCTCACTGGGAGGGCTGATCGCCATGAAACTGGCGATCGACCACCCCGGACGGGTGGCGCGCCTGGCGGTGTGCTGCAGTGCGCCGCGCTTTGCCCCTTCTGGAATGTGGGTGGAAAGGGCCGAAAAGGTCCGGGCGGAGGGCATCGCGCCGCTGGTCGAAGCCGCCTTGGGCCGGTGGTTCGGGCCCGCCTTCTGGCGCCACCATCCCGAGGTAGTTGCCCGCTACCGCTCGATGCTCTCTGGCGTCGACCCCGAGGGTTACGCCTCGTGCTGTGACGCCCTGGCCGCAGCCGACGTGTCCGGACAGCTCGGTCAAATAACGGCACCCACGCTCGTACTGGGCGGCGCTCACGACCCCGTTGTCCCTCCTGAGTCCGCGGCTGGCACCATGGCCGCCATCCCGGGTGCCAGCCTCTGCGTACTCGCCGGCGCCGCTCACCTGGCCAACGTCGAACAACCGGGCGCCTTCAATAGCGCGGTCCTGGCCCACCTCGCCGGGCGCCCCGACGAGCGTGGGGTGGCCGTGAGACGGGCGGTGCTCGGCGCCGACCACGTCGAGCGCTCTATGAGCGGGGCATCGGAGCTGACCGCGCCGTTCCAGGAGATGCTTAACCTGTGGCCGTGGGGCGAGGTCTGGGCGGCCCGGCCTCGACGTCGAAACGCGACGGCTCATCGCGATCGCCATACTGGTGGCCCTGGGACGCCACGGCGAACTGGAGATGCACCTCCGTCAGGCACTGCGGGCGGGCACCAGCTTGACCGCGCTACGCGAACTACTGCTGCAAACGGCCGTCTACGCCGGCGTCCCGGCGGCCAATTCCGCCTTTGCTATCGCCGACCGTGTGTGGACGGAGGTCACGAAAAGTGCGGGCGCGGGCTCGGGCGACGGTGATGCTGGTGAGGCCGGTGCGGGCCGGTCGGGCCGGGTGGGGCGGGGCCTACTCGACCGTGACGAGCGTCCCGATCGGGTCCATGGACCAAACGACCTGGGCGTTGGAGATCGGAAGTTCGACACAACCGTTGCTTTGCGGCCAACCGTAACTGGCCCGGGGGTAACCGTGGACGGCATCGCCGCCGTTGAAGTATGCCACCCAGGGCACGTTCGGGGCAACGTAGTGGTAGCCGTCCGGGTCGGTGCCCGTCATGGTCGTGGTGAGGAAACGAGAGTAAACAGGAAACGTGCCGGTGGCCGTGGCCGCCCCGGCCACGCCGGTATTAGCCGCGCTGCTGTAGATGTAGTCCCCGTCACGCCACACGCTTAGCTGCTCGGGAATGGCCTCGCTGACGACCAGGTAGTCATAGGGCGCGCTGTCCGTCTGGCGGGCGGCTGCCGCCTGGGTGAGCGCCTTCCACACCTCAGGCCCCACCACGCCGTCATCTGTCAGCCCGTAGTCCGACTCGAACTGCATCACTGCACCCTGGAGCACGACATTGTCCTGTCCCTGGGCCCACAGCGAGGACAAAGACGACGGGACATTGGAGAAGCGCCACGCGAAGGTACCTGGCAAGGCGGCCGGGCTGATGTCCGCAGCGACGGTTGGTTCGCTGCTCAAGGCCGACTGCCCGTCCGTCAGCGTGAAACTGAGCGGTAGGTAACCCAGCTCAGCCAGCAACTGTTCGGTACGGAGAATTGACACACCCTGCACGTCGAAGCTGGCCGTCTCGGGGTCCGCCAGCCCCGCCGGCACCGTCAGATCCTCCACCGACCACGGTTGGTAGCGCCCCGTCGGGATAAAGGTGAGCGTCGTGCCATTTACTGACCATTGGCCCGGGACGGCAGGGGTAAGGGTCGGCACTGGCGCGCCCGGCGCAGGGGGGCGCGACAAGTCGATGGTGATCGGGGCGTCCGAAGCCACTGCGGCGGAGCCCGGACTGGGGCTGACCGAGACCACCTTCGGAAGGGGGACCTCAGTGGTGGCCGGGACGGCAATCGTCGTTGGCACTACCCCACCACCTCCTTCACCAGGCGACCCGATGGCCAGGAGGTGACGCCCCGGCCCGGTGGTGGTGACAGCGGCCACGCCCCCCGCGGCAGCGAGGACGACGACGCCAGACGCCAGGAGGACCACCCGAGACCGGCCGCGCCGGTCCGGTGCGGGTCGCTTCGAGTGCTGGCCCTTTTCGCTCATCCGCCGCGCAACCTCCTGTCCTTCGGCATTAAACCGCCTTTACGGCTCGCATGTGCGGATTTTCTTTTATCACACTAAAGTCCTGGCCGGCTCGTCCGACATCTTCCTTATCGGACTATGAGCCGGAGGCACAGCTGAGACTATGTCTTCTCCCTCGTCAGCGCATCACCACATTCGGATGAAAGGCCGCTTGTCTGGGGCCGCCCTCACCTTCGTGACCGCGCTCGGCGCCCTTCCCCTGGCGGCGGCGACCGCACAAGCACAACCGGGGCGGGCGCTCGCCGACCCGCCAGCCAACGTGCCTCGGACAGAGGCGATGGCCGCGGCATGCGGGGAAGGCACCGGGCCCAGCTGCCAGGCGGTTGTGCTTCACGCCATCGACCGGGCGCGCAGCGCCGAAGGGCTGGGGCCGTTGGACCTGCCCGCCGATTACGGCAGCCTCACCCTGGCCCAACAGCTGTTTGTAGTGGCGGATATAGAAAGAACTGACCGGGGGCTGCCGGGCCTTGCGGGCCTCTCTTCTCAACTCGACTCCCTCGCACAGGTGGGGGCGTCCACCAATTCCGACCCGGTCGGACCGGCGGGTGCTAGTTGGGGCTCGAACTGGGCCGGTGGCGAGGCTTCCGCCCTCCTGGCTGACTACGACTGGATGTACGACGACGGCCCCGGTTCACCCAACGTGGACTGCGACCACCCGTCATCAACGGGGTGCTGGGACCACCGGCAGAACATACTGGGGGACTACGGCGCTCACCCCAGCATGGGTGCGGCTTCGACCATGGTCGACGGGGTGACCTCGATGACCGAGCTCTTCTCGTCGGGCAGCCGCGGGGTGCTCGAATTCACGCTCCGGGGACCGGGCCAGCGTTCATCTACGTCCTGACCAACCGGGCCGAGCCACCGGCGACCTCGACGGCGCCGTCGAGCACACCGGTCAGGTTTGATAGGACCGCGCCAGGGTCGGCTTCGGCGGGGTCCTCCCCCGGCGGCGAGACGTTTACCCAAGCACCCGGCTGAGCGCATAGCGCCCGGAGCGCCCGCCGTTCCGGCCCCGTAACGCAACGCTGTCCGCCTCCGGCCTCCACGAGGCGACCAGAGACGACGACGGGCCCGTGCTGGCCGGCGCCGACGAACTGGCGGCGAGACAGTTCGTCGTTCAGGGCGTGCACCAGTGACCCGAGCCGGGGGTGCTCGGGGACGAGCGGTGCCGATATGCCGCCCAGGCCAGCGGCCGCGGCGCACACCGGCCCTATACACGCAGCCACGACCCCGCCCCGGTTGAACCCGTCGAGCACGGCCCCCAGGGACCCTCCGGCCTCGGCCGCCGCTGTCAGGGCTTCGATTTGGGGCGCAGCCGTGAACGTGACTGCGTCGGCGCCTCCATCGAGGAGCGTCTCGATGAGCGCCCCCGCCGCCTCCGCACCGCCGCCGCCCATCCTGTACACGGGCAAGTAGCTCACTATGGCGCCGGCTCGTTCCAAGGCCGCCAGCGTTGGCCCCGGCGGTTCGCCGTGGAGCTGCACGACTATGGACCTTCCGGCCAGGTCCTCCTCTAGCAAGCGGTCGACCGCTTCTTCGAGAGTCTCACCGGGTGCCTTGTACCAGGCGTCCAGCCCCACCTTCCGTAGTTCGCCCAGCGCCTTCGCCCCACGGGCGGCGATGGCCGTCTTCGACCGGAGGGCGGCCACGAGGGCGTCTTGCCGCCCCCACTCGGCGGCCGCCGCCATCCAGGTCCGTACCCCGTAGCCGGTGTTGGCGAGCAAGTGGTCGGGGGGGCTCTTGACCATCTCGTCTGTCAGCGCCTGAAGGGCACCCATGTCCTCGGGTTCGGTCCGCAGGAGCGGGAACGTGAGGACGTCGACGCCGTGGCGTTCCAACAACACTGCTTGCTCTTCCCGCCTGCGGTCAGCGGTTATGGCAACGGTAAAACCCTGCAAGTTCGGCGGCCCGGCCACGGGGCGCCAGGTTAGCGCCCGCCCTCAGAAAGCGACCCGCACGAATGGGTTTTCCTCGGGCTCAAAAGACCCCCTGCTGAGGGGTTCTGTGCGCGCCAGCGTCGGGCGACTCTGGCGCGCAAGGTTCGGTCGTTTTTGGGCAACCCGGCCCCGCTCAGGCCGGGGCGCCGGCCCGCTCTCGCTGGCGCTCGGGTTGGTGTGGGCCCCGGCCGAAAAGGACACGGTCGAGAAGGAAATACTGGAGCACCCAGAGCGAGCCGAAGGTCACCAGGTTGGCCGCCTGGGACGCGAGCGCCACCGCACCCGCGCCCAGCCCGGCCCCGGTCGCCCAGGCGGCGGCCAGCCGGACGGCGAGCGTCGAGAGCCCGAGCCCGGTGAACGATAACGCGCAAAACGGCGCCACCTCTTTCAGCAATGAACGCTTGCTTTTCTTGGCCCAGACCCAGCGTCGGTTCAGCTCGAAAGACGGGACGGTACCGACACCGGTGGCCACTACGTTGGCCCACCCCGGGGACAGGGCCTTGGTATAAACCAGGGCACCCAGCAGGCTCAGCGTCACGGTGGTCGATATCAACGAAACCGCCGCGTACCGGGAGAGCTTGCGCAACCACGCCCTCATCGAGCGCTCCGGGCCGCCCGGCGCAAGAAATAGAAACGGACCAGCGTCGAGGCCAGGTTGGCCGCCGTCAGCACCACGATGTAAACGGGGAGGCTGACCACCCCGGTGGCAGACATCGCCGCTAGCGCTCCCAGGGTGCAAACGAGAGGCAGTAAAGACAAGGCGAGACCGGTGGCGTAGTAATGCCGCCGCCCGCTCGGGCCCGTCGCGGCAAACGTAAACCGCCGGTTCGCCATGAGGTTGCCGAGCGCACTCACCGCCAGCGCCACTACGTCCGCCCCCACCGCGCCCAACGGCCCGTAAAGGAGGGCGAACAAAACAGCGAAGCTGAAGGTGCTCACTATGCCTACGCCCGCAAAATGGACGAGCTCTCCGGCCGGGCTGGGCGTGGGGCGCTGCCCGGCCGCCGGGTGGCGCGGCGGTCGGACTATCTCCGCCTTGCTCTTGGCCGTATGGCGCATCATGCGCACGATCCCCTTCAGGTCGTCCTGGGCGGTGCGGACGACGTCGACCGTTGAACGGGGGTCGTCGACCCAGTCCACCGCCACTTCGTGGACCCGCAGCCCGTTGCGTTCTGCCAGGACGAGCAGCTCAGTGTCGAAGAACCACGCGTTGTCTTCTACGAGCGGGAGGAGCTGGCGGGCGACGTCGGCTCGCATAGCCTTGAAACCGCATTGGGCATCGGAAAACGCGTTGCGCAGAGTGGCCCGCAACAGAAGGTTGTAGGCCCGAGAAATGACTTCACGTTTAGGCCCCCGCACCACCCGGGCACCGTGGGCCAACCGCGACCCGATGGCTACATCGCTGTGCCCGGTCATCAGTGGTGCTACCAACGGCAAGAGCGCGTCCAGGTCAGTGGACAGGTCGACGTCCATGTAGGCGACGACGGTGGCGTCGCTTTGCGACCATGCCGTCCGCAAGGCGCGGCCCCGTCCCTTTTGGGCCAGGTGAAGAGCACGCACCCCGTCCAGTTCTCCGGCCAGCTGGCAGGCGATGGCCCAGGTCCCGTCCGTGCTGGCGTTGTCGGCCACGGTGATGAGCCACGAGAGAGGGAAATTATCCGCCAGATAGCTGTGCAATAAGTCGATGGAGGTGACCAGGTCCTGGGCCTCGTTGTACACGGGGACCACGATCTCCACGTCCGGGGCGACCTGGCGGAGCGAGGGCTCGACCGTCAAGGTGGCCGTGGCCGCTGCACCGCGAGCGTTGTCGCCATAGGTCAGCTGACCGTTGTACATGGCTGAGAACTGGCTTCGAGACATGGCCCTACTTCTCCGCCGCGGTGAGGTTGTATACGGTGACGCCACCAATGGTCGTGGCCGTGAAATGGCTTTCCACCCACGACGTTATGAGCGACGCGTCGTCACTGCCCGACCCCGATGCCCCGCCGAAACCGCCGAAACCAGAGCCAGAGGCGATGAAGTAGTGGATCTTGTTTTCCTTCACGTACTGTTCGAACTGGGCCAGTGTGGGCGCCGGGTCGGTGCCGTTGAACCCTCCTATGGCCATCACCGGTTCCCGCGCCGCTAACTGGTAACCCGCGGCTTCATTCGAACCGACCGCCGCCGCCACCCATGTGTACCTGGAAGCGTCGGCTTTGAGGGCGGCCGTAATGGCGGCGTCTGGGGCACTCGAGTTGAGCAAGCCGCCTCCGCCGCCTCCGCCGCCTCCGCCGGGCTGGCGGTTCGTCCCCGAAGGGGCGAACCCGGCCCCACCGGTCCCGCCATTTTGGCCACCTCCGCTAAAGGGCGCCCCACCCCTTGGGAAAAACTGCCCCGTACGACTACCCGTGCCAGTGCTGCCCGTGCCAGTGCCGCCCGTGCCAGTGATGCCCGTGCCAGTGCTGCCCGTGCCAGCGCCACTACCGGCGGGGCCGAACCCGCCGGCCCCCCCGCCCGGGAACGAACCGCCCGCCCCGGCTCCCCCGCCGGTCCCACCGGCCCGGCCGGGAGCAAAACCGCCCCCTCCAGGGAACCCGGCCAGTCCGGCGGAAGAAGGCCCGGCGGTCGGGATCGCACCCGAATGCGGAGTAGCCACCGTCGAGAGGGTGTAAGCAAACGGGCCGGCGAGAACCGCCATCGACGCCAGGCCCGCCACCGCTGTCCGTACGCCTTTCTGATATCGCTGAGTCGAGAAAATGCGCTCGCGATAGGGGAACAGGACGAGCAGGACCGCGGCGGCGCAGCCCGTCGCCATGATCGCGGTGCGCAGCCACGGGTGCCACTCCGGTACACGGTCGAGCAGGACGGCGGCCCACACCGAGCTCACGACGACGACCGACCCGAGGACCAGGCGGGCCCACAGGGCTGAGCGCCGCGACCATAAAAACCAAGCCCCGATGCCGACGATGGCCCCGATCGCGGGGGCGAGGGCGACGGTGTAATAAGGATGGATGATGCCCTGAGCCAGGCTGAACACCAGCCCAGTGACGAGCAGCCAGCCACCCCACAGGACCATGGAGGCCCGAGTGCGGCTCGTGCGTGGCCTTCTCAAGGTGGCTACCAGGAGGGCGCCCAGCAAGATCAGAGCCGCGGGCAATAGCCATGAGATTTGGCTGCCCATTTCGCTACCGAACAAGCGGGTGAGACCGGTGGGCCCCCACTGGCCCGCGGTGCCGGTCCGGCCCCCGCCGACCACGCTGCCTGATTCGTTACCCGTCAGGCGGCCGAAACCGTTGTAACCGAAAATGAGGTTGAGCAGGTTGTTGTCTTGGGAACCGCCGATGTAGGGGCGGTCGGCGGCCGGGGTCAGCACAACGGCGGCCACCCACCAGCCCGCCGATACGATCATGGCTACGCCCGCAGTGGCCAGTTGGCGCACGCGACGCCATAGCGGCGCCGGCGCGGCGAGGAAATAAGCCGCAGCCATCGCCGGGACAACCAAGAAAGCTTGCATCATCTTGGTGATAAACCCGAGCCCCACCAATGAGAAGGCCAGGACGAGCCAACGAGTGCTGGATTTTTCAATGGCCACCGTTGTGGCATAGGCAGCACACGTCAACAACAGGACAAGCAAAGCGTCGGGGTTGTTGAACCGGAACATCAAGGCCGCCACAGGGGTGAACGCCATAACCGCGCCCGCCATCAAGCCGGCGCCCGCGGAAGCCCACCGCCTCACAGTGGCGTACAGCACCGCCACCGTGGCCACCCCTTCGAGGGCCTGAGGGACGAGGATGCTCCACGACGAGAGGCCAAAAATGCGGGCCGATATTTCCATTACCCACAGCGCCGCCGGCGGTTTGTCCACCGTTATGAAATTCGACGAATCGGAGGAGCCGAAGAAAAACGCTTTCCAGCTCTTGGTCCCGGCTTGAACCGCAGCCGAATAGAAACTGTTAGCCCAGCCCGAGGCGCCCAGGTCCCACAGGTAAAGTCCGGCCGTTACGGCTAGCAGCACCAGCAACGCCGGTCTGGCCCACACCGGGTCGCGGGCCGGCCCCCGTACCACAGCCCGCAGCGCGCGCCGAAAGCGACCGTTAGGCGGGCCTTCGTGGCCGTCGTCCCGGCCCGGACCAGGCCGTACTTCGGTACTAATGGGGGCCGTACCATCTGCGGCCCGGGGGAGCATGCTGATAGCCATGTCTTGATCGTCGGGCTTTTTCCTTGGGTTTGCCTCCGAACACCGATGGACGAGGCTTAGAGTTGGGGCTGGAGGTAACGATGCAGGAACACGTCCCGCGGGTGCTGGTGGTCGACGACGAGGAGCACATAACAGAGCTCCTTTCGATGGGCCTGTCGATGAACGGCTTCGAGGTCGAGCGGGCCGGCACCGGGCGCGGAGCGCTCAAAGCCATCGACGAACGCCGTCCGGACCTGGTGGTGCTGGACGTGATGTTGCCCGACCTTGACGGTTTCGACGTCACCAGGCGGCTCCGCCAGGCCGAGGGCGCAGGGACGCGGATCCCCGTCATTTTCTTGACCGCCCGGGACGCCACGGCCGACAAAATCGAGGGCCTCCGCCTGGGGAGCGACGATTACATGACAAAACCCTTTAGTGTCGAAGAACTCGTCGAGAGAGTAAAGGCCGTACTCCGGCGCTCTTCGGGCCTGGGCCCGGTGCCAACCGCCTGGAGTTCGCGGACCTCGAGATGGACCTGGAGACACGGGACGTTTGGCGGGCCGGAAAACTCATAGAACTAACTCCGACCGAGTACAAATTGCTCCATTATCTTTTGGCCAATGCTCGCCGGGTACTGACTCGGGACCAAATACTCGAGCACGTGTGGGAGTACACGTTCTCCGGTAACGCCAGCGTGCTCGAGACTTACATCAGTTACCTGCGCCAGAAAGTGGACTCGGACGGCCCGCGCCTCATCCACACCGTGAGAGGTGTGGGTTATACGCTCAGGTTGCCCCGCGGAGGCTGACCGCCCGCGCCCGGTCGGCCGGCACCGGGAGAGAGGGCGGGCCGGACGGCAGCGCCAGGGATAGCGGGCCTGACGGCACCAAAGGCAACCGGACCGTAAAGACGGCGCCGCCGTCGGGGGCATTGCCGGCGGACACGATGCCATCGTGTTCAGCGGCCACGGCGGCCACGATGGGCAGCCCGAGGCCCGCCCCCGCGCCAGCGCGGGCGGGATCCTCTTGCCAGAAACGGTCGAACGCGTGGCCCAGCGCGTCGTCGTCGAGCCCAGGGCCGAAATCGCGCACGACTACTACCGCGCCCCCTGCTTCGACCCGGGCCGACACCTCAATGGGGGTGCCAGGAGCGGTGTGGTTGAGGGCATTTGTCAACAGGTTGCCTAGAGCCTGGCGCAAGTGGGCTTCGACGCCCAGGACGACGACGGGTTGAGGCGCGTAGAGCGTGATCGGCCGCCCCGGGGCAGCCGCGGTGGCGTCTGTGCAGGCGTCGGCCGCCAGTACCGAGAGGTCTACCGCCGCTCGCTCCGCCTGTCGTACCTGGTCCAGGCGGGCCAGCAGCAACAGGTCTTCCACCAGTCCTTTCATCCGGGACGATTCCTCCTCGATGCGGCGCATGATCGTCCCTTTGTCGACGCGGGGGTTGTCGGCCCCGAGCCGGAACAGCTCGGCGAATCCCTGGATCGACGTGAGCGGCGTCCTCAGTTCGTGCGAGGCGTCGGCCAGGAACTGGCGGAGGCGGTCCTCGGTGGCGTCGCGGGCGGAGAAAGCGTCCTGGATCTCGTCGAGCATCGTATTGAACGCACTCGCCAGCTCGCCCACCTCTGTGCTCCGCTGTTTGACTTCGACTCGCTGGGTCAGATCTCCGGCCGCGATGTCCTTGGCCGTATCGGCCATCCTTTCCAACGGGGCCAAACCCCGGCGCAGTACGAAACCGGCGCCTACAGCCAGGATCAGCAGCAGCGACGCCGCGCCCAGGGACTCGATCAGCACCAATTGGTCCAGGGAGGACGTGACCTCAGTGGTCGGCAACGCCACCACCACGCGGTCCCCATTGCTCAAACGGGCACCGATGTCCGCCAGCCAACCGGTAGACCCGCTCACGGAGCCCAGGTGCACCAGATCCTTGGCCCCGGCGCTCGTCAACAGCCTGGCCGGGATGCTCGGCACAGCCGTGGACCGCTCCAGTTGCACTGAGGTCACCGGCGTGCCTGACTGGCCCAAAAGCTCCCCATAGGTGCCGGGGGCCACCAGGAAGGGGTTGCCCCGGGCGCCGCCGTGGTCGGGCGGAGGGCCACCCTCGACCGCCCCACCGGGGGTGCCGGTCTCGGCAGAGGTCTCGTCGGTTCGGGGGGCCGAGTTATTGCTACCGGTGGGCATATAGCCAGCACCCGGGCCGTAGCCGGAACTCGGGCTGTAACTGTCGTGCGGGCTGCCCGTACCGGTCGACGGCAGGTCGATGCCCGCCTTGTTGGCTAACTCCTGGGAGACGAGGGGCACGGCGTGGTTGAGGTCGTTGGCCAGCTTCCCGTACTGCGACCCCGAGTAGAGCTCGTACATGGTCACGCCGAAGATGGCCAGCCCGACCGACATCAAGACGAAAAGGCCGGCCACCAGCCGGGCCCTCAGCGTCATCGCGGCACCTGAATGCCCCCGCCGGTCGCTGAGGGCGCAGCTTGGCCAGGTTTAAGACATTTTCTCGATATAAACCGGTCCAAAGCACGTCGCTCGGCCGTCCCCATCACTCAACGCTATGACGACAAGCTGGGTTTTTCCTGGGAGGGACGTAAGTTGGCGCTCAGAAGGAGCCGGTGGCGGGCTCTCCGGCGGCGGGCTCTCCGGCGGCAGGTTGTCCGGCGGCGGGCTGTCCGGCGGCGGGCTGTCCGGTAGCCGCTAGAGCGGGCCACCGACCCGCGCCGCCCAGGTGCGGGCCTGGCCCGGAGTGGGGCCGCTCAAAGGACGGTAGTTGACCCCCAGCGCGTCGAGACGCGCCAGGTGAGATGCGAGCCGGGGCTCGAACTCGTCCCAGCGCTTCTCCCTGGGCGACCAGGCCACTTCCGAAAATGCACAGACTCGAGGGAAGTACATGTACTCGGCGTGCTCGCTGTTCGGTACGTACTCCGTCCACAGCTGGCATTGGGTACCCAGGATCCGTTCCTCCAAGCCGGGCGGGAGGCCCGCCGGCACCGGCTCGAACCCGTAGACGTCGGCTACGTCGATGGCGGGCCGAATGGCCAGAGGCTCTTCGGGACGGTCAGTGTAAGCCCAGTCGAAATAGGTCCAGGTCTCGGGCGACATCACGATGTCGTGGCCGGCATCGGCCGCCTCGACGGCGACCTGGCGGGCATCTTCTCCCCTCCAGACCATCACGACGGCGCCCGGCGGAGCCCCACCCTCGAGGATCTCGGTCCAGCCGACCGTCACCCTCCCCTTGGCCGACAATGCCGCGGCTACGCGGGAGCTGAACCAGCCCTGGAGCCCATGCGCCCCCGTCAGCCCCAGCGACTCCCGGAGCCTCCTGGCGCTCGGGCTGGCCTCCCATTCGGTCGTCGGGCACTCGTCCCCACCTATGTGGATGAACGGGCTCGGGAAGATCTCAGTCAGCTCGTCGAGGACGTCCGTGCAGAACCGGATGGTCCTTTCCTCCAGGTTGAGGACATGCTCGCTGATCCCCCAGCGGGTGTAGACCTCGAACTGGCGCCCGGTGTTGCCCAGCTCGGGGTAGGAAGCAATGGCGGCCAGCATGTGCCCCGGCATATCGACCTCGGGCACAACGGTGACGAACCGTCTGGCGGCATAGGCCACGATCTCGGCCAGGTCGGCCTTGGTGTAGTAGCCGCCGTGCGGGGTGTCGTCGCCGAGCCCGTCGGTGTAATGACCGACAGGTGACTCGCGCCGCCACGCTCCCACCTCGGTGAGCAGCGGGTAACGGTCCACCTGGAACCGCCAACCCTGGTCGTCGGTGAGGTGGAGGTGAAGGGTGTTCAGCTTGTGCAAGCTGGCCAGGTCGACCAGGCGGAGCACGAAGCTCTTGGGGAAGAAATGGCGGGCGACGTCGAAGTGCACTCCCCGCCACGCGAAGCGGGGGCCGTCTTCGATCTCGACCCCTTCCACTTCCACCGGGCCATGTGCGACCGTCGACGCCCCGGCCCCGGCCAGCACCGTAGGGAGCGGAACGCAACAGCTCCGCCGGCAGCAATTGGCGCAACGTCCGGGTGCCGTAAAACACCCCCGCCGCCGAGGGGGCCACGATCTCGACCCCACGGTCGCTCACCCGCAATTGATAGCCCTCCCCGGACGAGCGCCCCGGTCCGTCCCCGCCCTCCGGGCGCACCTCGAGGTGGACGGTGCCATTAGGGCTGCTGGTACCCGGGGTGTCGCGCCCGATGCGCCACCCCGTGGCCGCCTCTAGCTCTGCAGCCAGGAGCGAGGCCACTCCTTCCGAGGCGTCGTCGGCGGTCACGACCATCCGGTCTGAGAGGACGGTGCCTGCGCCACGCCGGCGCACGACCTCGGGTCGGGGGATCACGGCTGGCCCGTCACGACTGGCCCGAGTGCCCGATGGCCTGGAGGGCGAGCTGCACTGCACCGGCTACGGGCGGCTCGCTGGCCACGCTCGGCCTGGCCTGCGGGAGGATGGAATTGATAGCGACGACGGTGCTGGTGGCCAGGCCGTCGTGGTGGGTCAGGAGGCCACCCGCCAGCAACACGGGCAAGCCTGGAGGGGGGTCGAGACGCTCGTACACGGATGTGACGATAGCCGCCAGGGCGGTGGCCGCCGCTTCCCTCACCTCCGCGCTGAAGGGGTCCCCGCAGTCGAGCACGCGGGGCCAGGACCGCCCACGCATCGGGCGAGGGGCGGTCGTACCAGCGCTGGAAAAGCGACGGGAAGTCGGGGCAGCCGGTCACCTCGAGCAGCGCCGCCCCGAGCACACCGAGCGGGAGGTGAGAGTCGTGGCGCACGGCCAGCTCACGCACGGCCTGGCGAGCCACCCAGTAGCCGCTCCCTTCATCGCCGAGCAGGTAGCCCAGCCCGCCCGCTCTCTCTTCCCGACCGGCCACCATCCCGACCGCAATCGAACCCGTACCGGCGATGCAGGCTATGCCGTCCGCCACTCCGGCCGCCGCCAGCACCAGCCGGGCGTCGTTGACAATGACCACGCGGCCGGTGGAGGTGAGGGGCGAGAGGAGGTCCAGGAAGAAGGCATCGGACTGGCGAGCGCTGGTGCCGGCGGTCCCGATACAGACAGCGTCAAGGGCGGCGCCTGGTCGCAGGGCCAGGTCGCCCAGATCGTTCCCATGGCTGAGGAGGCCCGTTCCCTGCCGGCCGCGGCCAGGCTGGCGCTCGGCCCCGCCGCTTCGGCCACGAGTTCGCCGTTGCGGACCAGGCGGGCCCGGCTGTGAGTGCCGCCCACGTCAAGCCCCAGGACAGTGGTCACAGGCTTATGGCTGGGGCGCTTGGAAAAGAGCCAGCTCCATCGATTTGAACAGGCCGCGGGGGTCGTGCACCACCCGCCCACCGACAATCGTCGCCACCAAGGCCAGGTCCTCGTCGAGGACCACCACGTCCGCGTCTGCCCCCGGCGCCAGGCGGCCCTTGCGCTCCTCGCCGAGGACGCGCGCCGGGTGGAGCGAGGTGGCTTGCAGAGCGGTCAACAGCGGGACGCCCGCCACCTGGACGGCCAGGTGGAGGGCCCGGTCCATCGTGAGGACGCTACCGGCCACCGTTTCCTCGTGGCCGACCAGGACGGCCCGGCCGTTGGCCACCTGGACTTCGACCGGGCCCAAACGGTGGCGCCCGGGGACAGTACCGGTGGCGCCGATGGCGTCGGTCATGAGTACCAGTCGTTCCGGGGCCACCCTGGCCACGAGCGAGATCAGTGCCGGGTGGATATGGACGCCGTCAGCGATGATCTCGAGCGAGACCCTGGGGTCGGATAGCGCGGCGACGGCCGGCCCGGGCCGGCGATGGTGGATCGGCGCCATGGCGTTGAACAGGTGAGTGGCCAGCCTGGCCCCGGCGTCGAAGGCCGCTTTGGCGGTGGCGTAGTCCGCATCAGTATGCCCAACCGAGGCGACTACGCCGGAGTGCACAGCGGCGGCGATAACGTCGAGCGCGCCGTCGAGCTCGGGCGCGATCGTGACCACCCGGAGGGTCCCCTCGGCCCGGGCCGACCAGGTCGTCGAACTCGGCCATCGACGGAGGCCGCAACGCGGCGACGAAATGCGCCCCGGCCTTCGAGCGCGCGATCCAGGGGCCCTCGAGGTTGGAGCCGAGAACGACGGCGCCAAGGTCGGAGTTGGTGGCTGAGGGGCCTGTTCCCCGGGAGCCACTGACGGCGGCCCGGAGGGTGGAGGTGCGGGCTACAGCGGCGACCCCTTCTACTGCGGTCCGCAGAGCCTCAGGGCTGTCCGAGACGGTGGTGGGGACGAGCGCTGTGGTCCCATGCGTGGCATGGAAGACGGCCATGCGCCGGACCGACGATTCGACTTCCTCCGGGGTGGCGCAGTTCACCTGGGCGCCCCCGCCCCCGTGAACGTGCACGTCGATGAAGCCGGGGGCGATCAACATGTCGCCCAGGTCAACCCCGGTGACCCCGGCGGGCGGGAACCCGCGGCCCACCTCCCGCACGGAACCGCCCTCCACGACGATGAAGGCGTCCTCCAGGATCTCGCTCGGCGTGGCCAACCGCTTGGCGGTCAGCGCGTACCGCGTCGGCGTGACACCCCCATTGCCAGTGCGGGAGGGGTTCAAGTCGGCGTGACTTTCATCAGGCCGGCCGGCGCGTCCGGGTCACGCCCCAGGGCCAAGGCCAGCGATAGCGCCAGCTGCTGGCCTCTCACCACCGCCAGCACGGGCGCCACCGCCTCCGGGGCCGACGCCGGCCAACCCAGGTCACTACCTTCGACCGGCCCGGCTAAACGGACACTGGCGCCTCGGTGCCTGAGCTCGGCGACGACCTCGACGACGTCCCGGCTGGCCGGCCCGGGGTGAGCAAATGCGAGCACTGGCGGGCTATTGGACGCCATGGCGATGGGACCGTGCCTCAGGTCTGCCGCTGAGAAGGCAGCGGTCAAAAACGACGTTGTCTCGGCCACTTTCAGCGCCGCTTCCGCGGCTGCCCCGTACAAGATGCCCCGGGCCACGGTGACCAGGCGGTCTGTCTCCCGCAACCAGCCAGTCAGTTCCGCGATGGGGAGCTGGTCAGCCAAGACGCTGGCTACCTGCTCCGGCAATTGGGCCGCCGTTTGGTCATCGAGCCCTATTTCACCCAGCGCCTGAGCGACTATGGCAAAGGCAACCAGCTGCGCAGTGACCGTCTTTGTCGCCGGCACGGCCAGTTCGGGGCCGGCTTCGAGCGAGATCACCAGGTCGGAGGCGGCCGCCAATGGGCTGAGGGGGTCATTGGTAATGGCGATGGCGCGCCCGCCGTTGGCCCGGGCCAGCTCGACGACCTCGACGATCTCGGGCGTGTGGCCCGACTGGCTGACGGCCAGTACCAGATAACCCGAGTAGTCGGTCCCCGACCGGTACAGCGTCAAGACGCTGGGCGACGCCAGCGCCACCGGCCGGCCCGTCGCCATTTCGAGCAGATAGGCCCCGCTTTTGGCGGCATGGTCAGATGAGCCGCGGGCCACGAGCACGGTGCCGGCCAGCTTGGGCGGCGCCAGCGACCGGACGTCCTTGCCCAGTTGGTCCCGCCGCGACAGAAGGGCGGCCAAGCGACCTGGCTGCTCGGCCATCTCCGAGGCCATGAGCTGGCCCGGTCGCTTGCCGGGGTCGCGAATTACGGTCGGTCCTACGGTGGGCATCTCGTTCAACCTTTCACTGCCCCGGCGGTAAACCCCGAAACGATCCGGCGCTGGACGAAGAGGAAGAAGATGACTACCGGCAGCGCCATCATCGTGCAGCCCGCCATCAGGCCGCCGTAGTCGGTCCCGGTGTTGGTGGTGAAGCTGAACAGCCAGACCGGCAATGTCTGGTGGTTGTTCGGCTGCATGATCACGTCGGCGACCAAGAAGTCGTTCCAGGCGGTGATGAAGGCGAAAATGCCTGCGGCTATGAGGCCCGGCAACACCAGCGGCAAGAGGATCCGCAGAAGGCGCCCAAGCGGCTCAGCCCGTCCACCATGGCCGCCTCCTCGAGCTCGATCGGCACTCCCCTCACGAAGCCCCGCAGCACCCAGATGGTGAAGGGCAACGTGGAGGCGGCGTAGACGAGGATGAGCCCGAAGTAGTTGTTGGTCAGATGGAGGTTGTTGAGGAGGAGGAACGTGGGGATTATCAGGGCCGTGCCCGGCACCATCTGCACGACCAGGATGAGGACCAGGAACGCCGTCGGCCCCCGGAGCCGGAACCGGCTTATCGCCGCCGCCGCCAGGAACGCCCACGACCACGGTGATAAGCACCGCTGAGGTCACCACGACCAGGCTGTTGCGGGCGTCGTCCCAGAAGTACGCCTGCCCGAGCCCCTGGTTTGGTTGACGGCGCTGGCGAAGTTGTGGAACGTGAAATGGACGGGGAAAAAGCTCGGCGTGAGCGATGTGATCTCGCTGTTGGGCTCGAAAGCGGATTGACCATCCAGTAGACGGGGAAGATGGTGACAACTGCGAAGACAATGGCCACCGCCCGCCACACCCAAGTCATGGCCCGGTACCGCCGCGTATCGCGTACCCGCCATCGACGCGTCGCGTGACGGTCATGCCCTGGACCTTCCCGCCGTTACCTCGCCGGTGCGGACCATGATGCGGATGTAATAGCCCGGTGACGGCGACCAGCAGCAGGACCATGATGACGGCGGCTGGCCGCCCCCAGGCCGTACTGGTTGTCGAGAACGCCTCGATGTACTGCCAGACGCCGAGAGGGATGACGTTGAGGAGCTGGGCGTTGCCCTGGGTCAGGTACCAGACCTGGTTGAACACGTTCGCGTCCCAGATGATCGACAGCACGGTCAGGAGCACGAAGATGGGCCGCACGATGGGCATCGTCACCTTGCGGAAGGCCGTCGCCGCCGAGGCCCCGTCGACCGCCGCCGCCTCGTAGAGGTCGCGCGGCACCAGGGTGAAGGCCGAGTACATCATGAGGGCCACGAACGGGACCGCCCCCCAGACGATGTTGGCGACGATGATGCCGTAGGCCGAGATCTCGCTGCCGAACCAGTTGTGGTTGCCGAAACTGAGAAGCCGAAGCGAGCTGAGCATGTAGTTGACTACGCCGTACTCCTGCTGGAACAACCAGGTCCAGACGATGGAGGCGGCCGCGGTCGGCATGGCCCAGGCGAGCAGCATGCAGACCGTGACAAACAGTGCGGAGGACCGTGCCGATGCGGCCGAGGAGGAGGGCCACGCCGGTGCCGATCAGCATCGTGAAGCCACGCAGGCGAAGACGAAGACCACTGTTTGCAGCTACCGAGGTGCCGAGGGTGCTGCCGCTGCGAAAAGGGTCTTGTAGTTGGCGAAGCCGTCCCAGATGACCTTGTGGCTGGTCAGCTGGAACGGTCCCAGGTTCTGGAAGGAAGTCGCTACCAGCCTGCCTATCGGGTAACCCGATCAAAGCCGAGCAGGCCCAGGGCGGGCAGGAGGAAAAGGATGGGGAAGAGCTGGCGCCGCATGGAGCGGCGCCAGCTGCGAGCTTTTGGCGCGCCGACTATAGGACGGGCGCCGGGGGATGTCCCGTCTGGGCCACTCCGGAAGCTCGGCGCAGCCATGTTTGGGTTACTTTGTTCTGTTGCGGTCGCACGTCGAGTTATGACGAGCGTTCAGCAGGCTGTCGAGCTTCTGGTCGTATTCCTTGGCGATGGTCGGGACATTCTGCTTGCCCTCGGCGACCGGCGCGAACAGGTCCTGCATGACGTTGTCGGCCTCGACCGTTGCCCAGCCCGGCACGGGCGGCGTCTTGGCTCACGGCCGCCGCCTTGAAGTAGTTGGCGACGTTGGCGCGACCTTGACCTGGGGACGAGGTTGGTGGCGTTCGGGATGAAGCCCTCGTCCTGGCCCTGGAGCAGTTGGTTCTGGTGCCGGTGAAGATCTTGACCCAGTGCCAGCGCCTGCGCCTGGTTGGGGCTGTTCTTTGCTATGGCGAGGTCGGAGCCGCCCATGAACACCGGGGCCTGCGATGCCGGCGTGACGCCCGGCAGGATGAAGGTGCCGTCGTCACTGGCGGGGAAGGCCTTGTTGTCGGCGACCTCGGTCCCCGAGCGTCCAGGTGCCATCGATGAACATGGCAGCCTTGCCGGCGGCCAAGATCGCGGCGTCGGACGGGGTGTTCTCGTTGATGTCCGGGAAGCTGGAGTGGACATGAAGTTCTGGAAGGCCTGGTACTCCTCCAGACCGGCAATGGACTGCTTGGCCTGCAGGTCGCCCTGCCACTTGCCGCCCTTTTCCACGGCGATCTGGCCGCCCTCAGCCCACACGAAAGGCATTTCGGCGTACCACTCTTCGCCGGGAAGGTAGAACGCCGAGAAGTCCTTCACCTTGGAGTAGTGGGCCTTCAGCGCGGCGCCGTCGCCCAGCTGTTGGTGAGGTCCGTCGGGAGCTTGGTGATCCCGGCTGCCTTGAACATGCCTTGTTGTAGATGACGACGCGGTCGCCACCGAGCTCGGGGATGGCGTACAGCCCGCCGTCGAACTCGGCAGGCCCTTCCAGGCCCGCAACCAGTTAGAGCTGTTTTGGAACTGGCTCTTGTCGGCGGTCAGGTTGGTCAGCCCGCCCGAAGCGGCGTACTCGGCCACATCGGTGTTGCCGAGCTCCATGACATCCGGCGGCGATGAGCTGGCCAGGGAGGTGAGGACCTTGGCGGTTATGCCGCTCCATTGCTGGACCTCGACGTTGACCGTCCAACCGGGGTAATCCTTTTCGAACTGGGCAGCGACCGCGTTGGTGACAGCGGTAGTGCTGTCGCCGGTCATCAGCCAGACAGTTAGGGTGCCGCCCGAGGCCGAAGCGGCCGACATCGGGTACAGCTCCACCGCCCACCCCGGCCGCGACGGCGAGGGCGATAGCGGTGGGAGCGATAAAGCGTTTCTTCACGTGCGCTCCTTGTGCTTGTTCGGGTCCACTCAGGTTGCCTGGTGGGCGTGGCGCTCCTGGTCTAGACCAATGTGGTCTAGACCATGAATGCTCGCGCAATCACATCACAACATAAAATCAAAACATAATAACAAACAAAACAAAAATTTACAAAACAAAAACGTATACGAAATTACATAGCTCTCGCGTGCAGCCATCAGCGTCTAGTTCCAATTCAATTTAAAAACTTCCTAGTGTGCGGGGGTACTTTAATCGCTTGGTCTAGACCAATATGGTCTAGACCAGATGATCGCGCATACGGCCTACGATGTCCAGTCGCAATCTCTAACATCGAGCAGGCTCACTCAACCACCAGCCGCTGGGCTGGCCAGGAGGCAACCCATGAGGACGGCCGCGGCCGGCCCCGCCCCGGCGCCCGCCGGCCGCAGAGGACCAACTGAGCAGGCAGTACCCCAAGTACTACGTGGTCAAAGGGCATCTGGCCGACATGCTGGCCGGGCTCGCCCCCGGCCAGGCCTTGCCCCCTGAGCGCTCCCTGGCCGAGAGTTTTCCACCAGCCGCACCACCATCCGCCAGGCTCTGCACGAGCTCACCATCGAGGGGCGCCTCGTGCGGATGCAAGGGCGCGGCACTTTTGCCGCTCTACCCAAGATCGCGCAGCCGCTCGAGCTCACGAGCTACACCGAGGACATGCGCCGGCGCGGCCTCGCGTCCCGCTCACAGCTGCTCTCCGTCGGCCAGGTCGGCGCCGACGAAGAACTGGCCCGGCGCCTCGATGTCCGGCATGGTGCCCGGATTCTCCGAGTCGAACGGCTCCGTATCGCCAGCGAAGAGCCGATGGCGATCGAGACCACGCACCTCGTCGCCGCCCGTTTCCCCGGCCTGGCTCGCCGGCTCGGTGATTCGGTCTCCCTCTACGAGTTGCTCGCCACCGAGTTCGGCGTCCACCTGGCCGAGGCGGAGGAGACCATCGAGACGGTCCCCGCGCCGCCAAAGGAGGCCGCGCTGCTCAACACCACGGTCGGGTACCCGATGCTGCTGCTCACCCGGCACAGCCGCGACAGCTGGGACGGCCCGTCGAGTTCGTGCAGTCGTTTTATCGGGGCGACCGGTACAAGTTCGTCGCCCAGCTGCAGCGCCCTGGACGGGCCGCCCGCCGCAAGCCACGACGATGGGGCCGGGGGCGGCGTGGTGCCGGGAGCCGGGGGCGGCGTGGTGCCGGGAGGCGGGGGCGGCGTGGTGCCAGGAGCCGGGCGCCGGCGAAAGTAGCTCGGGGCGGGAGCGGCCGGTATTCGCTGGCATAGGTGCGGTATTTGATGGCATAGGTGCGGTATTTGCTGGCATGGGTGGAGCGAGAGGGGATAGAACGCGATAGACGAGATAAATGGGAGGGCTACGGGGCGAGTCCAGGGCGCCCCCGGTGGAGTAAGCGGTCCTCGTCGCGCTCAGGTGCAGCTCGCGCGGGAGACGCCACAATTGGGCCGGCGCCCCCGCAGGAAGGCCGGTACTGCGCTTAGGCCTTGGTACTGGGCTTAGGTCTTAGCTGGCCGCTCTCAGTCCCAGATGGCCCGGCCGGTCACGGGGTCGAAGAAGTGGAGCTGGGCGGTGCGCACGGTGAAGGTGACCCGGGAGCCGGCCCTGAAGTCGCTGCGGGGCGAGATGCGGGCCACGCCATCGACCCGGGCCTCGCCCGACTGCAAGGTGGGCAGGTCGCCCAGCTCCTCGGTCTCGGTGGCAGCCGCCGTCGTCTCGGAGCGGGCCTTGGTCACGTCGAGCCAGGAAGTGGACCTGGAGCTCGTTGCCGAGCGCCTCCACCAGCTCGATGTCGGCCCACCAGGGTGGCGCCGGGAGGTGCCCGGGTCGCACCGAGGGCGGGGTCCTCTA
>CAWCCW010000009.1:0-2109560 GCA_963794125.1 uncultured Acidimicrobiaceae bacterium | reverse complement strand
GGCGCTGCGGCGCCTTTACCGAGACGACGCCCCCGGCGGCAACTCTCACCGAAGCGGCCCCAACCACCTCGGCGCCCGTGGCGGCGAAGAGAGACCCAGCATACGAAAAGGCCATTAGGGCAGAGCTTGTGCAGCGTTGCCAGGTAGGGCGGCTCCTTGTAGGGAGGGCTCTCACAGCAGAAGAACAAGCCGACCTCGAACAGGCGATCCGGGAACGTGCCGCCGCCGCCGCTCCTGTGACCGAAACGACTTCTCGCCACCCGTTCGGCGAGGCCGTTGTGGCCGGTAGGCTCGGCCCGGCTCGATCGCCATTCTTCGCCCTACCGCTCGCGGCTACGGCCGACCGAATCTCCGAGGATGCGGCCGTCCCGGGCTTCACGGACGGGACGTCAGCCGAACTGGTGGCCATGCCGAGGCTTGAGGGCAGCCAGGAGTTCGCCAGCGTCTCACCGGATGGGCGATGAGCGTACCGTTCGGGGGCCAACCTCTCTCATGACCCGGGCGTTAAAGGGTCCGCCGGGGCGCTTCTTTGGGCGCTCCTATGGCCGTCTTTCCGGCTCGATGGCGAATCTGCGCCCTGTGGGGAGCCCCGTCGATGCGGTTCCCCGGCCGGTCCCGGCGTGCTGAATCTGGAAGCCCCTTTCCAGCACGCCCGGGCCCATTTTTTAGGGAGATAACACCATGGGATCAGGTGCCACCTCACGCTTCGGGATCGAGTACCCCTTGGGGACCGACTCGCCAAATATCCCGGGCGACATGCAGGGACTTGCCAACGACGTCGATGCGCTGCTGTTCAGCCTGTCGATCGTCAACAAGACCGCCAACTACGCCGCCACCATAGGCCAGCTCGTGAAAATGACCGGCGCCTACACGGTGACCTCGCCGGCCGCGGGGGCCAATGTCATGTGGGGGGTCGCGAACGCGGGATCGGGGACGGCCGTAACGGTGGTGCCGGCCAGCGGCGTGCTCGAACTGCCCGGCAATTACGGCACGGCGTCGCTCTCGCTGCCGGGGCAGGGCGACTTCGCCATCTTCGTGTGCGACGGGACCAACCACAACCTCATCGCTGGGTCTGCAGGGGTGCTGGGCGATCTCGCCGCTTCGGTCACGAACTCGGCCGTGGGTGACTCCCCTGTTGTCGGCACCTCAACCGCGGCGGCCCGACAGGACCATAAGCACGGGCGGGAGAGCTTCGCTGGCACCGGCGGCTACTACGGCGTAGCGAGCAGCCCCGCTCGGTCGGACCACAGCCATCAGGCGTCCCTGGGCGAGACATTCACCGTCGAAGATGTCGCCCTGACGGCCAACAGCTCGACCGGGGTCGCCAGCTTCCCGGGCACCGCCGGCGAGACGTACCTGGCCACGTTCCAATGTTGCCTGGAGAACACCGGCTAGGCGCGGCCACGGTGTCGGCCTACCTGACCGACGGCGTGAGCACCGGCTCCAATGCCTCGGGCTCGGTGACCATCCCCGCCGGCGGCTGGGCTTCCATCTCGGCCTCCGTCATCTGGTCGTGCGTCTCGGGGGGGCCACCCTCTACCTCTACGCCGACGCCAATGCCAGCGGGGTCGTGGTCAAGTGGCAGAACTTCGTCGGGGCGGTGCAAGCCACCGGCATCGTCGTCACCCTGTGGGGCTAGGCGCGTGAGCGCTGCCGTTCAGGTCACCGGGATCATCGCTTTGGAGGTCAACTGAAATGCGCACCTGGTACGTGCTCGCCAACGGGACATCATCTACCGCCGGACCACCAGCCCGAGCGGCCGAGCTCGACGCGGCGCCGGTCATCGGCGACCCGAGTGGCGCAGTTACCGTGTTCCCCTCGGTAGTGGTCGTCTCGCCCAACGCCAGCCCCGCGGTCTTCCCCGACAACGACAGCCAGGCCACTTTGGCCGAAGTGCAGGCGGCGCAGGCGGTGGCGGAGAACGCCGAGGCCACTGCGGGGGCGACCATCTCTACCGCTCAGACGACGATCGCCACCCTCCTGGGTCAACAGTCCGCCTTCGCGGCCCAGATCGCCAGCGACGCTGCCATGTTCGAAGCGACGGACGTCGGGTCGTCGATCCAGCAGGAGCACATCGACGCCTTCGTACGCATAGTCAACGGTTTCAGCACGACCATGGAGGCGATCGTGTCGCACCTCATCCTGACGGGCGACTCACACCATGAAGTACCGGCCGGGCGTCGTCGGCTGGGGCATAACGCTCGGCAGCGCCGGCGCCTACGACCTGTGGGCGTCGCGGACGGGGCACCCCACCATGAGCGGCACCTTCGGAGCCGGGCTACGCCATTCGGTGGTCGGGCCTCTTCTGGCCGCTGTCGTTGGCGGTCTGGCGTGGCACCTGCTCGTCGAGGAAGTGCTGCCCAATAGAAGCAGAAACCCGACGCTCAAAGTGTTGTAGGTAATTCCAGGGAAATCTTTACATAGCACGTAGAAAGACGAACAAACATGGGCAATAGAGAGGTAGCAGCATGAGCGACCTCGGCGCAGTTGAACAGGTTGGCGCCCAACTAGTACTCCTCGACGGCGATGCCTTCCGGGCCGGCCTCGAGGCGGCCACGAAGTCGCTGCAGGCTTTCAACGACGAGCAGGAGCGCGCCGCCGAACTGGCCGAGGCCTCGGCCGACAAGATCGCAGACTCGGCCAAGGAGTCGGCCAGCGCCGTCACCGACGCGTCCGGCGACATGGAAGAGGCGTCGGCCACCACCGCCACCGCGATAGAGGCCGCAGCGGACAAGATCGTCGCCTCCCAAGAGGCGATCGCCACCGCCCAAGCAGAAGCGGCAGATGCGGCGGCGGCCTCAGCGGCGAAGCAAGTAGAGGCGGCAGACGTTGCCTCCGCCGCGGCAGCAGACGAAACGGCGCGCGTCAAGACCGCGGCCGCCACCACGGCTGCGGCCTGGGACACGACCGTGGCCGGTGCCACCAAAGTCCTCAAGTACGCCGGCGTTATCGGCGGCGTGATGGTCTACGAGGGCGTCAAGAAGTACCTCGCCTTCAACCAGCAGATCACCCAAATGGGCATCGACGCCGGCGTCAGCGCCAAGCAGTTGCCGGCGTTCGCGGCGGCCGCCATCAAGGTCAGCGACGCCACCGGCATCGCCGCCACCAACGTCGGCGACATGATGTACCGGATCGCCTCGGCCAACCCGAAGATCAAGATCACGACGGCGTCCATGGAGGCCATGGCGGCCCAGGCTGGCAACCTCGTGGTGCTGGCCGGCAACACCGGCGACTACGACTCGATCGCCCGGGCCTACGGCGCCATCGTGTCCAATGCCATCCCGCTCACGACCACTGGGAAGCCGCTCACCTATTCGGCCGCCGGCGGCAAGTCGATCAACGAGTGGATGCTCGCCACCACCGGCCACGGCGACGTCAAGATGGGCGACCTCGTCTCTGCCCTCGGGACCGGCATCCTGCCGGTGGCCAAGACGTACGGGATCTCTCTCAACGAGCTCGGCGCCGCCTTCGACGTGCTGGCGCCGGCCATGAACGCCAGCGCTGCCAGCACCCGGCTGAAGACGGCGTTCGGGATGCTCGGTTCGCCCTCGAGCAAGGCGTCCGAGGCCTACGAACTGTTCGGCGGCAACGTCACCACCGCGGCCAGCACGCTGCGCTCCAAAGGGCTCGGCGCCCTGCTCACGTACCTGAACAACCTCACGACCGGGCACGTGACCGGATCGACGTTCGCCAGCGCCTTCTACGGCGGCGGACTGGGCTCGCTCACCGGTGGCACCAAGGGCGTCGGGACAGGTGCCGGCGAGTACCTGCGCGCGTGCTCGGCTTCACGCCCGCCCAGGGCGCCGTCATGGAAAGCGCCGGAGGCGTCAGCGCTTTCGCCAAGATGACGCCGGCCCAGCTCGCCGCTATCGGTTTCGCCAAGGGGACCACCGGCGCCGAGGCGGTGGCGAGCGTCAAGTCGTCGCTCATTGGCGGCATGTTCGGAGGTGGCCACACCGGCGCCGCCATCATGCAGCTGATGAACGAGCAGACCACCTATATGGGCAAGCTCAGCGCCATCACGACCGGGCAGCAGCCCAAGACCTATGCCGCCGCCCTTGCACTCGCCTTTCACGAACCGATCGTCGTTTTTCACAAGCTGGAAGCCCAGGTCGACAACTTGGCCATCGAGATCGGCAAGGACGTCACGCCGGCGCTTACGGCCTTCGGCGAGGGGCTGCTGTCCGTAGGGAGCTGGTTCGGGAAGAACAAGCTGGCGCTCGAAGCCGTCGGCAGTTTGGCTGGGCTGGTCGTGGGCGCGGCCGCCATCGTGAAGACGATCTCGGTCGGCGAGAAGGTCGCTTCCAGTGTTGGCAACGTGTTCAAGGCCCTCGTCACCGGGACCTCGGCCAGCGCCACCGGTCCGCTGGACGTGGCCGCAGGCAAGCTCACCGTGGCCGGCAGCAGTTTGCAACTGGCCGCTGACCGCCTCATGGGGGCGGGCGAAGGCGGCCTCGGCGCCGGCGCCGTTGGGACGGGCGTCACCGACGCGGAGGAGGCTGCGGGAGGGGGTGCTCTTCTGGGCGGCAAGAGCCTCTACACCTTCGCGAAAGGCACCTTCGGGAAGGCAGCCCTTGGGGCGGCGCTCCTATACGGGTATAACGCCCTGGCCGAGCCGGAGCTCAAGAAGTACCTGACCGCCCAGGAGGACCGGACCGCCAACGACATCGCCCACGGTGCCATCATCGGCGGGACCATCGCCAGCGTCATCCCCGGCGTCGGCACGCTTTTCGGGGCAGGCGTGGGCGCTGGCGTCGGCGCCATCGCTTCGGTATTGCACGGAGACCGGCTTAGCCCGCAGGAGCAACTGGCCGCGGCCAGGACGCAAGTCGCCGACGTGCAACGTCAGATGGCTCTATATACGAGCGGCGGCATGGGCCTCGGGGGCAGACCGTCGAAGGCGGCGTTGATGTCCAGCGTTGCGTACAGGACACTGACGCAGCAACTGGCGGCAGCCGAGGCAGCGCAAGGCCACCTGGTCTCGAGCGGGATGGGCGTCTCGTCAGCCACCGCCTCTGCCTTCGTCGAGGCCATGTCGGCGGCGGCCAAACAGAAGGGCACCTCGGCCCAGGACAGCGCTGCCTCCCGGTCCGTCGTCCAGCTCGTCGTGGCTGGGGTCAAGGCACAGAACGCCAGCGGGCTCGCTCAGATCGCCAAAGCGGCAACGTCCGAGGTGGCGGCGGCCAACAAGCTCCTCAACCTGAAGATGACAGCCGCCACCAAGTCTGAGGTCACGTCCTCGGCGGTCACGGACCGAGTAGCGGGTGTGGCGGGCGTCTCGTCGGCGACGGCGTCGACCTTCCTGGCCGCGCTCCAACATGCGGCCGGCCTGAAGACCTCCTCGGCGCAGGACAGCGCGGCTGCCAACGCCGCCGCCCAGCTGGTCGCTGCCGGCGTCAAACAGAAGGACGCCGCCGACCACTACGACATGAGCGCCGACCAGATCACGGCAGCCGCCAAGACCGAGTCGGAAGCGGTGGCCAAGCTGCTCAGTTCGGCGAACGAGAGCGACTCTGCGTCAAACGCCGCCAACAACTCGAGCGAGCACCTCAACAGCGCGGCCAACAGCTTGGAGGCGGCCGCAGTGAAACTGCTGCAGGCATCATCGAACGCCGCCTCGGCCTTCGCTCCGGGCAACATCCACGCGCTGGCCGTGGCCGGCACGAAGCAAAAGATAGCTCGGACGTAACTAAGTGACCAGCTGGTCCCGGAAGGCTCGCATTATTTTCTCGGTCGGGCTTTTGAACAAGGCGAAGATGTTGTCGTACGCCGCTGTCGCGTGCATCACCACCTCAGTGCCGCCGGTCGTCGGTCGCAGGGTGACCTCGAGCGAACCACAAACGGTGGGTTTCGAGAATTGCCCGGTTATGAAGCCAAGGTCGGGGTCCACGGTAATGGCGCCGAAGCCGGCCCGGTGCATGGCCATCTGAGACCGCCGGAACCATTCAGAGCGCTCACCGTCAACCACAAACGATGCGTCACGGGACTTGCGAATACCCATAACCATGCCAGGCATGATGACTCCATCCTTTCAGGTGGCGGGACGAGGCCGACGGTATCTCCCAGGTGCTCACGATCACCGTGCTGCCGAAGAGTACACCCGTCGGCTTCGGCATGATCGGGTCAGCGTCCCTTTAAGTCCGTTTCTTCGGGTTCTTCTGAGCGCCAGCGTCAGCCAGCTTTACATAATGTACGGTACCGGCCGTTTTTGCTGTACTTATCAGGGTTTCTCGTGCCTAGCTGTGCATCACATGCCGAAACCCGGTTTCGTTCCTTGTTTTCATGCATCATCACACAAGAGCTAGGAACGGTGAATGTCTCGCTTCAGAACGGTTCGTCGTCTACTCGAGCATTGAGGTCGAGGACGGCCTGCTCCTCTTGCTCCGTGACGCTTGTGACGCTTGTGACGGCTTCTATTGCAGACGGTCCCAGGTACCGAGACCATGCATCGTATAGGTCCGCCGCGGCATAGCCCTTTGCTGTCCGGTCGCCAATGCGGATGGTCTTTGACCTTACTTCGTACTTCGCCAGGCGGTGGGCGAGGCCCCGCGCGGTCGAGTGGGGCGCCGCGTAAGTTCGCCCAAGGCGCCTCGTCCATCTTCACGAGTCCCGTAAGGATGTCCTCGGTGAACAGGCTGTCCCAGGCGTCGAAGACGTGCCGGAGGTCCGCCAAGAGCCGCACGCCGATGCTCGGGGCTGCCTTCGACTCAGCCGTCACAAGCGTCACAGCGTCACAACGGGCCTGCCGTGGCCACGGGCCGCCGGCAGCATCCGCCACCGCCAGCAACGCCTCCCAGACGTCGGCTGCCCGGTCGGTTATCTCATCGGGCATGCAGGGCCAGGGCAATTCTGGCTGGCTGGCCGCCCAAGCGGCTAGTTGGTCGCGGAGCGCGAACCCTTCGTCGCGGTGGACTCGGTGCCGGAATGGCTCGACCTGCTCGTTTGGCGCACGTTTCTTCATGCGCACGACAACGGCTCGGCTCATCAATGTGTCCGGCAAGTCGTCGAGCCCGGCCAGTGCGACGGCACAATATGCAGGCAACTCCTCGGTTTCTACCATCTTCCCCTTGATGACACAACGACCTGCGAGGGCGCCCTTGCGGTGCCCAGCGTTCAACATGCCCCTGATGTCCTCGTGCTCACCCTTCGCCCGCGGGCCAAACAGCGTGTCGACCTCGTCATAAAGGATGGTGGGACGTCCGGCCTGGTCAGACACTTTCCTGAATAGGTACGCCGCTGTCGTGTTGACTGCGTGGACCGGGTTTGGCACAAGCAGTTCCGTGACCTCGAGGGCCCGGCTCTTCCCGCTGCCCGGCTCTGGCGATAGGAAGGCGATCCGCGGTGTCGACTCCCAAACGTCCATGAAGTGCGTGTGTACCACCCAAAGCGTGTGAGCCAGCAGCGTCTCCCGGCTGGGATAGGCGATGAACCGTGAGAGAAAGACAGAGGTTTCCGCCAGGAGGGCTGCGCCGGCGCCAGCGTTGAGTACCGTTTTACCATTCTGAACGCTGGTCATTCTTTCCTTTCAGGAACGCTCCCAGCGCCGGCATGTCACGCGGGATGAACACGTCGAGGTAGGCATACAGCACGGCGGCCGGGTGCACTCGAGCCAGTTGTGCACGGATCTCTTCGGCGATCGCCAGCTCGACCGTCTCGAGCCGCTTCATGAGCAAATCATGCAGTCGTGGGTCGCTTTCGCGCGACCGGTGCCGCTTGTGGAGCTCCGCCCAAATGGCCTCGAGCGTGGCAACGTCTGGAACGTCGAGGTCGACCTGAACGACTCGGCTCACGCGGCGAGTCCCTCGGCTTCGTACATTGCGACCTCGGCGTGCTGCCGAGCCGATTGTGCCAGCTTTATCAGGGATAAAGCGATGTCGTCGAAGGTGCAATACCCGAGCCAGACAGCCAGGGACGCGGTCTCAACGGCTACGATTCGTGAGATAACCTCGCCGGCTATACGGTCACTGCTGGCGGCTAACCTGCCCGGGCTCTTGAGGCAGCCCGGGCAGGTCAAGCGGCTGGCTGTTCGAGGAAACGCTCCAGCGCCGCCCGCGGGATAAACCGCCGCCGGCCGCCGAAGGTGAACGTTTTGATGCGCCGTCCGTCAGGGAAGACGATGTCGTCGCCCTGGAGCCGTTTGGCCAAGGTCCATCGGGAAACCCGGAGTTTCGCGGCGCCCTCCATAAAGGTATAGACGTCCGGGTCCGGGTGTTGCTGCGTCGACAAGCAGTGCTCCTTTCGAGAGAGTTTGTGACCGTCACTGCTATGTAAGCGCAAACGAGTGACGGTCACGTGGATTTGGGTGTTACTGGAAAGAAATAGTAATGGTGGTGTGGCTGTGGGCCGCTAGAGGTAAAACCCGTGGATCTCGTAGGTCCAGCAGCCATGTCGTTTGTCCTCAGCTGTGGACATCGGTGGCCACGACGGGAGACGTGGTTGTCCCCTCAATTTGAGGCTTCGATCTTGGAGGAGCTAGTTACTCAGGGCGGGCAGTAAAAGGCTTTCCAGCAGAGCGCCGGCCTCCTGGTCGTTGCTGTCGATCACGGCGGCGTAGTGGCGCATAAAAACGTTGCCGTCGTGGCCCATCCGGGCCGACGCGGTCTTGACGTCAATGTGGCCGGCCGCCATTTGGGTGGCGGCGAACGACCGGAAATGCTTGAGTTTTACTCTGCCCAGGCGATCCGCTCGGCGCTCGAGGTGCGTCCGCAGGTTGTTGTCATCCAGCTCGGCTGCGGCTGCCCGCAACTTCTTGACTTCCCGCTCGCGCAATCGCCGGAACGCCTGGGTCAAACCGTCAGGGCGAACCGGCGCCGAGTGGTCGAGACGCCACGAGAAGACGTAGCTGTCCCAGTCGGGCACAAGCTCGGCGTCCCGGCAGGCCGAGGCGTAGGTATCCCACTGGGTTGCCAGCACGGCGATGACGCCGGCGCTCACGGCGATCCGCCGGACGCGCTTGGTCTTGGTGGTCTTCTCTACCGGGCCGTGGTCGCCGAGGGTGATCGAGCGCTGCACTACCAGCGCTCCGGCGTCCTGGTCGAAGTCCGACCATCGCCAGCCGCAGAACTCGCCGCGCCGGCAGCCCGAGACTCCGGCCAGCAGGAGCATGGCCGCCTTGTCCCGCGTCTCGGGCTTGCTGGCCCAGGTGGCGATGAAGTGCCGGGCATCCTCGGGTGCGGGCGAGTAGGGCGTCGGTTGTTCGACTGATGGCGGCTTGGCACCGGCGGCCGGGCTCGGTGGTTCCATCCAGCGGTTGTTGATCGCCATGTTGAGCACCTGGCTGATGAGCATGTGATGGTGGCGGACGGTCATGGGCTCACGACCCTGCACGGTCCGGAGCCAGTCGTAGTAGGCGTTCAGGTCGGCAGCTCCCAGCCGGCGCAGCTTCGTGGCGACGAAACCCCGCTTCAGCGCCATTACGTTGGCGATCGAGCGGTAGCCTCGCACCGTCTTGCGAGCGGCTCCCATGGCCTCGGTGTGGGTGATGTAGGCCTCGACGGCAGCGCCGAGGGTCCGGCCCTGGTCCTCGACCGGAGCACGGCCGCCGTACTTCGCCTCCATCTGCGCGGCCCTGTCCAGAGCGTTGGTCTTCGTGCCACGTAGCCGTTCCGAGCGCTGGCGCCACCGGCCAGTCGAGTCCTTGCCGACCGAGACGGTTACCTCCCAGGTCGCCATCGCCGGCGGCCGGCCACCCTTCTTGGGCGTCCACAGTGTCACCGTTCGCCCGTCCACTTCCACGACCGCTCGGATCCGTGCCATGATGTGAAGCGTAGCGCAGATTATGGGTGCCATTGTGGGTGCTGGTAGCCTGGAAGAGGTGCTAAGCATCGAGTAGCGCAGGTAGACAGGGCAAAGCCCCCGTAGCTCAGGGGATAGAGCGTCGGTTTCCTAAACCGCAGGTCGTCCGTTCGAATCGGACCGGGGGCGCAAGGCTATCTGGCTGAAGTCGGAAGAACGTCACGACCGCTGGTGACCCGGTCGTGGCCAACAAATCGGGTGGAGGCCTCACGCCCAAGCAACCGTCTGATGACCATGCGTTAGCGCATCGGCCAGTTGCTTTGGGTATGCGGGCGGGAGGTTAGCGCAGTTCTCCTTGTTGGGGACAATTAATTCGGCTTCATCAAAATGCTGGTACCGTTCGAAACTCATCCGAGGGGTTTATGGTCAGGCGCTCGCTATTGGCCTCTACGCAGTGTCGCTGCGATTGCCCCCCAGTTGCGTGGCTACAGTCTCCAGGGCTTGCGCCGTCTTGACGAGCGTACCTGGAGGGAGGTGGTCGAGTACACGAGTTCGGACGCTTGCTACATGGACTGGCCAGGCAGACCGCAGCTTGGTCAGGCCTTGTGAGGTCAGCTCGGCGAGGTTGCTCCGCCCGTCGGCGGCACTGGCCCGCTTGGCTACCAACCCACGCGACTGGAGGCCGTCCACCAGCCGTGTGGTACGGCTGGCGGACAGTCCGGTCGCGTCCGCCAGGTCTGCCATCCGCAATTGGCGGTTCGGCGCTTCAGACAGGTTCATGATCACCGTGTACTCGCTGGCTGTTATGCCAGCGGCTCGGACCATGTCCTCATGGAGCTGTCGAGGCAAGCAAATGACGATGCGCATGAGAGCGCGCCACAGCATCTCTTCGGTGGAGGTCAGCGGCTTAGGGTTCGCCATAGCGACCAGCTTAACTTGCTGCTACAAGCAATAGCTGGCAAGGTCGGCGGCCCGGCGAGACGTGGCGACGTTTTTCATGCACCAGTGTTGGCGGCCGGCGGTTTCGATCGCCGCACCACCTTGACGGTTCATCCGCCGTAGGTTGGCACGAGGGCTCCGCTTATCGGGGCGGCGGCATCGGTGACCAGAAACGCAATCACCTCGGCAATTGCTTCGGGCTCAACGGCGCTCGCCAGCACTTCAGGCGGGAACAGCGACTTGTTTTTTTCTGTGGCGATGAGCTGGGGGACCACGGCGTTCACCCGGATGCCGTGTGGTCGCAACTCGACGTCGAGGATGCGGACGAGGTGCACGACCGCGGCCTTGGTCACGCTGTACGCGGCGTAGCCGGCGGTCGGCTCGAGGCCCGGCCTGGCCGCAGTATGGACGATTACGCCAGAGCCCTTTTGTTGCATGTGAGGTGCGACCGCCTGGGTCAGCCACAGTGCGGCGCCGAGGTTCACGTCCATGAGTTGCCCGAGGCTCTGGGGAGTCACGGAGAGCGCGTCGCCGAGCCCGAAGGTGCCGATGGTGTTGACCAGGACGTCCGGTGGGCCGATCTCGGCGGCGATCCGGTCCACGAGAGGTCGTGGCACGGCCGGGTCGGTGGCGTCGGCCACCTCCAGGTAGACCCCGCTTGGGAGCTGCTTTAGCCCGGTTTCGGTGCGGTCGACAGCCACGACTGTCAACCCGGCCCGGTGGAGCGCGAGGGCGGTCGCTTGGCCGAGCCCGCTGCCGGCACCAGCCACGATCGCGGTGCGAGTGCTCATGGTCTGAACCTTTCGAATAGGAGGATACGAGCCCGCCTATTACTGCTTGCGCAAGCGAAGTTCTATCCCACTATCTCCGTCCTGTCAAGCGTCCTCAGCGCACAGCTACGCAGCGAGCCTGACGCTGGCCGAGCTCGCGATGCGTAAGGACTCTGCCCGAACTGGCGATGCGCAAGGCGGCCTAAATCGTTCAAACATCCAGCATCAGCGCGATGGTCTTCGACCGCCTCGACCCCGCGATCGTGAATGACGCTGACCCGCTTTGTCTGAGGTCGCGACTCGAAGACAAGCCGTACCTGCCGGGGCTCGGGGCTTTGTGAATGTCCCGTTGACTCCCAAGCGTTATCGAACTCAGAGAAAAGTGCTTGCGCAAGCATCTAAGTCTGGATAGCTTTGATCCCACTGGCCCAAACGACTACACCGACGGCCGTGCTCATCACCAAAGGGAGGACACAATGGCTGCAACCAGCGGCGCAAGCCCGAAGGGCGCTACGACCCTGCCCGACTACGCACAGGTGCCACAGTCCGCGCTAGGCCCCGCTCTGAATGAACAGGGGTACTACGTCGGCCGAGTGGAACGGAACCTTTTCTGGGTCACTGATGGCACCTACCAGTCTGCGTTCCTGCTCACGGGTGAAGGTGTCGTCCTCTTTGACGCCCCGCCGACCATCGGCCACAACCTGCGGCGAGCGGTCGACGAGATGGCAGCGGCCGAAGGCGTCCCGAACACGGTCACGCACCTCGTTTACTCACATCATCACGCTGATCATGCCGGCGCGGCCGACCTATTCGGTAACGACCTCGTCAGGATCGGCCACGAGGAGACACGCCGTCTGCTCCTGCGGGACAACGATCCGACAAGGCCTGCCCCAGAGGTGACGTTCCGGGACACCTACGCCCTGAGGGTGGGCGGCGAGCGCGTGGAGTTGGCCTTCCGCGGTCCCAACCACACCCCAGACAACATCTTCATCCACTTTCCCGACCACGACGCGCTCATGCTCATCGACATCGTGAATTCCGGTTGGGTGCCGATATACAACTGCAACCTCAGCGAAGACATTCCTGGGTACATCGACGCACCGGCCACCGCGCTCACCTATCCGTGGAAGACCTACATCGGTGGGCACCTGGGAAGGCTCGGGACGCGGGAGGACATCGAACGTCACCAGGCGTACATCGCTGACATCGTCGAAAGCGCGCAACGGGCGCTCTCTACGGTGGACCCCACCCCGTACTGGGCGAAATATGGGCAGAACGTCTGGGCCGCCGTGAAGGGCTATCTCGACGCAGTGACTGACGCGGCGACGGGTCCCGTGGTCAACAAGTACACCGGAGTTCTTGCGGCGGCCGACATCGAAGAATTCACCCGGAGCACAACTTTCATGATCCTTCAGTCCATGCGCCTCGACCAGGGGGCCGGGTCACAGGTGCATCCCTAACAGCAGCACCACACGGCCCGCATACAACTCCGGTACCCAACCAGTCAAGAACGGAATGAAAGGAGAAAACCCCATGACTACAAAGGATCTGGGGGTTTGGACAGCCGATGCCAGCGCCCTTGTGCTGATCGACTACCAGAACGAGATGTTCGAAGTCATCCGCTCGGAAATCGACGCCGAGTTGGTCGAGCTGAATGTGCGGCTGCTGGTCAGGGCGGCGAAGGCGTTCGACATGCCGATCGTGCTGTCGACGGTGGGCGTCGGGTACGGCTTCAACTCGCCGACCGTCTCATCGATCCTGTCTGAGCTCGAGGGGATCGAACCGATCGACCGGTCTTCGATGAACGCTTTCGAGGACGGCGCCTTCCGCGACGCCGTAAAGGCAGCGGGACGCAAGCGGCTGATAATCGGCGCCCTTCACACCGAGATCTGCCTCACGTTTGCGACCGTCCAGGCACTCCAGGACGGCTACGACGTGTTGTACCCGACCGACGCGGTTGGCGGGCGGTCGCAGGTCGCCCACCGGACCGCCATCGAACGCCTGGCCCATGCCGGGGCGGTCCCGACCACGTCGCTTTCGGTGGTGACTGAACTCTTCCGGGACTGGGCGTCACCGCTGGCAGGGCCGGCCCGCGACGTCATCTACTGGTACTTCAACGAGATCCCCCAGTTCACCGATCTGGTCGGGGTGGCTGAGGCGGAGAAGCTGGCCGCCGCGGCAGCGGGAGCGCACTGAGATGGCGGGCCGGCTGTCCGGCAAGGTGTGCGTCGTCACCGGGACGGGCGGGAGCATGGGACGCGCCACCGCCGTGGCTTTTGCCCGCGAGGGCGCCTCGGTCGTCGGCTGCGATCTGGCCATCGGGCTGGCCGAAGAGACTGTGGCCCTCGTCCAGGCCGCGGGTGGCCAGATGGTGTCGTTGCAGCCGTGCCGTCTTAGCGAGCCTTCCGAGTGTGGTCGACTCGTCGAGCTCGCGATCAGCGAGTTCGGCCGGATCGACGCGCTGTTCAACCTGGCGGCAAAGTCCCATTTCAGCCCGATCGAGAAATTCACCGACGAGGAGTGGGACACGGCCCGCCGGGACGAGGTCGACCTGGTCTTTTACCTCACTCGCGCCGCGTGGCCCCACCTAAAGGCTACCCGTGGCGTCGTGTTGAACATGGCCTCCCTGAACGGGTCGCTCAGCTTCAAACTCCTGCCCTCCCTGGCGCACACCACCAACAAGGCCGGCGTCATCGGGATGACCCGCCAGCTCGCATTAGAAGGCAGCGAGCACGGGATCCGGGTCAACTCGATCTCGCCGGGCTTCATTGAGTCCAACTCGACTCGAGGCGAACTGGGGGACCCCGAGTTTGGTCGCCAGATGATCTCGAGGACGCTCCTCGGCCGGTTCGGCCAGGCGGAGGACATCGCTAACGCGGCGCTGTACCTCGTGTCCGACGAGAGCTCCTATGTGACCGGCATCGACCTGGTCGTGGACGGCGGCATGAAGGTCTGGTGACCCGGACGACCATCCAGACGGAGGCAAGAAATATGACTACCGTTGACGCTGACACGGCGGCGCCCGCTCACCAACGCCGGCACCGTTCCGGTTTTTGGACGGTCGCGTACACCTTATTGATCGTAATGGCCTTTGCCACCCTGCCGAGCCCCCTCTTCGGCCTGTACCGAACTCGAGATCACCTTTCGTCCCTAATGATCACGGTTGTCTTCGCCATATTCGCCGGTGGCACAATCGCCGCGCTTCTGGCGGTCCCTCGCATCGCGGCACGCATTGGACGGCGGGGCGTGATGCTCAGCAGTGTCGCAATCATGATGGCGGCCGCGGGATTACTCGCAGCGTGGAAAGCGTTGCCGGGCTTGCTCATTGGGCGTCTGGTCGCAGGGGTAGCGGTGGGCCTGGCCGCCGGGACTGCGATTACGTACTTGATCGAGTTGCGCCTCCGCTCCGATCCCAAGGCATCGATGGTCTGGGCCCGCAACATCGGCACCGCCATTACCGTCGGCGCGCTCGGCGTCGGCCCCCTGATCGCCGGCTGTCTCGCGGAGTGGGCGAGATGGCCGCTCACCCTGCCCTATCTGGTATTCCTCGCCCTCGGGGCGGTCGGCCTGGTCGGCCTGGTCGGCCTGCTCGGCGTGCCCGAGACCGGTACGCCGGCTCCGGGAGGGGTGGTAGGGAGACGGCCGAAGGGTTCACGCCCGGCCCGGCTACCCGTCCCCGCCGCGGCCGGGACCCTGGCCGCCTTCGCGGCAAGCGGCCTGTTCGCTGGGCTGGCCGGGCTCATCCTGGCCACCACCTTCGGCCATCCATCGCACGCACTGTCGGGGGCAACGTTGTTCCTGGTGTACTTCTCGGGAGCGGCCTCGCAGCTGGCAATGACCAGGCTGCCGGCATCCCGCGTTCTTGCCCTTGGCACCGTCTCCATGCTCGTCGGCCTCGTACTCCTGGTGGCCTCGGTGCTGCTTTCGACCCCCAACCTGGCCCTCTTCCTGGTCGGTGGTGCGCTGATCGGCGCCGGCGTCGGTGCGGTGTTCAAGGGGACCACCGGGATCGTGCTCCAGGCCGCCGCCCCCGAAAACCGCCTCGCCATGACATCGGCTCTGCTCGTCGTGCTTTATGTGGGACTGTCGATCCCGGTGGTCGGAGCCGGGATCGCACTTGACCAAGGCGCAAGCATCCCGAACACCGTTCTCGGGTTCGCCATCCTTGTCGCGCTCGGTGTGACCCTCTCAGGTTGGGCGCTCCTACGACCGCGTCAGCCGTCATATGCCACGGGCGACCAAGTAGGGCGACAGCGATGATCGCGGAATTAGAGGGCGTGTGGCGCGGTCGGGCCCACCGATGACGGCGGATGCCAGGCCCCGCAAGAGAGCGGGGATGGCCGCCCCCGAAGCACGCCATTTTCTTCGGCCGGCAGACCCGGTCCTCGCTCGGTTGATCGACGCGCGGCCGGACTTTCGCCCTCGGGCGTGGATGGACGAGCTTCCTCCGCTCGACGCCTTCGGGATGCTCATCTTCGAGGTTGCCGGCCAGCAACTGTCCGTCCGCTCGACCCGGGCGATCATCTCCCGATCGCAGCAACAATTTGGGGCCACATGCCGTCGGCGGCCGAACTGCTCGCGGCTGACCCCAAAGTACTAAGGGATAGCGGCTTTTCGGCGCGAAAAAGCACGCTGCGGGCGCTGGCGCAGAGGTTTGTGGACCGTGGCTGGCATCGGCGCCGGACGGTGCTTTCCGGGGACTCTAATGAGAAAGCGTAAAGCCGTTGAGTGACCAGAATCCTGGGGTACCCACGCAGAAGACATTACGATAGTTCTGCCTCGGGACAATAGTGTCGGCGACTAGTCTCGCAAGACTACAATCGAACAGATGCCCGAAGAGCCCGACTGCGGGGACGTTGTTGGTCCAGCTGCCACCCCACCTAGTGTTGCCTTTCTGGTGTCCAGGCTGGGTTTCGAAGTCGGCGACCGGCTGGCTGAGGGCTTGGCTCCGCTCGGCATCGAGCCACGGCATTTCGGGCTGTTACGGGCGCTGGCCATAAACGAAGGCCAATCCCAGCGTGCGATCGGCGAGGCTCTGGATATTCACCCTAACCGAATGGTTGCGCTCGTCGACGACCTCGAACGCCTTCGGCTTGTACAACGTCGCCCGCACCCCACGGACCGCCGGGCGTACGCACTTGCCTTAACGGCCAAAGGCCGGCGGACATTGCAAAAGGCGTTCGAAATTGCCCTCGATATTGAGGACACCCTGTGCGCTGGCCTCACTCCGGCCGAGCGCTCGGAACTTTTGGCTCTTCTGGGCAAATTGCACCCACTTTACGCTGGACCGCCCGGAGTGCACCCAGGCTTGTCGGGGCGGTACCCCTCGTCTCGCCCGGCCCGGCGCGAGTAACTTTTGCGCCCGCGTCTGGCTAGGCCTAAGACGACGAGAGCACCGATGTGGGCGTGGGCCGATGATCAGCTATCTCGATAGTCCCGAGTAAACAGGGCGCCAGCCATGACGCCAGCGCCGGGACAGCACGAAGAACGCGATCGGGATTAGCCACCACGGGAAAAAGAACCAATGCAGGGTGCTGAGCGCCACGGTGAATACGGCAAATACCGCAAGGGCCAAGAGGACGGGCACAAAAAAGGTCCGAGGTGGCGGCGCCTGAGCGATGGCGCTCGTCGAAGGTAGGTCCCCGACCAGGTCGTCGAGGTCACGGCGGGTACGGGCCGCGAGCGCCCGCTGGAGCCGCTCCTCATACTCGTCGATGTCCAGTCGACCGGCCGCGAAGTGGGCTTTCAGGTGGTCGGCGGTCGCCTGGCGTTCGGCGTCTGAGACCCTGCAGTCTGGGCGGTCACTTTTGGCGCTGTTATCTGCGGGCGAACTGGCGGCCTGACCTGATGGCCTGGACCGGGCATTCGCTGCCCCGAGGCCCCACCAGACGCCGCCGCACTCCAAAGGTTGTGGACGGGTCGTGTTGTTGGTCATCTCGCTTCCTCCTTAACGCGGTCGAGTGCTCATCGAGATCTAATCGTACCACGCGGTGATGATACCGATGAGAGATAATTATCTCAGCGGACGGATGTGGTCTTTGCCGCCATACGCCCTGGGTCACCGAGCGCACAGAAGTCGCCGTCGGAGGTATGTCCAGACGGGCCCTTCCTCATGGCTTCGAACGTGCCGTGCGTCGGCGGCTGCTGGACCGCAGCGCGATACTTCGGGGTGCCGGCGGCGGGGCGCCGGCATAAACAGGCCGGTCCAGGGAGCCACACTCGGTGGTGGGAGTAGCGTCGGCGGACCGAGCGGGTGTGTTGACTCGAGGGCCGGCCCTGGCGTCTACCACCGGCCCTGACCTGCACCCGGTCCACTAGGATATTTGCGCCGCTTCGGGTGCGGAAGATAGCGATAATTTCAGTTCGGCGATGTTGGGGGATTTAGAGATGCAAAAATTGCGTAATTTTATCCACGGGGAAGAGGTCGAACCCGTGGGGGGAAAGATGGCCCCGCTCATCGACCCGAGCACGGGAGAGGCCTTTGCCGAGGCGCCCGTGTCTACTGCCGAAGACATTGAGCGCGCTCTCCTATCGTCGAAGGACGCGTTCAAGGCGTGGAAGCGTACAACCCCGTCGGAACGCAGCCTGGCATTGTTCCGCGTGGCTGATGCGATCGAGGGGCGGGCGGAGGAGCTGGTACGGGCGGAGTGCCAAAACACAGGGAAGCCCTTTGTCCTGACCATGTCGGAAGAGATCCCTCCTATGGTTGACCAGATCCGGTTCTTCGCCAGCGCCGCCCGTCTCCTCGAGGGCCGGGCTGCCGCCGAGTACATGGCCGGCCATACCTCGTATGTCCGACGCGAGCCAGTCGGGGTGTGCGCGGCAGTTACCCCGTGGAACTACCCCATGATGATGGCCGTTTGGAAGTGGGCGCCCGCCATCGCGGCCGGAAATGCGATGGTCATCAAACCGTCGGAGACCACGCCGGTGAGTACGCTGCTCCTGGGCCGGATCCTGGCCGAGTACCTGCCTCCCGGCGTCCTCAACGTCATTTGCGGCGACCGCGACACGGGTCGCGCCCTCGTCACGAGCCCCATCCCGGCGATGGTTTCCATCACTGGCAGCGTGCGGGCGGGTGTCGAAGTGGCCGCCTCTGCGGCGGCGGACTTGAAGCGGGTCCACCTCGAGCTCGGTGGTAAGGCGCCGGTGATCGTTTTCGACGATGCCGAAGTAGAGCCCACGGCGGGAGGCATTGCCGTAGCCGCCTTTTTCAATGCCGGGCAGGACTGCACGGCGGCCACCCGCGTCCTCGTCGGCCCGCAGGTCCACACCGATTTCCTCGATGCCCTCGTAGATCAAGCCCGAGGCACCATAGTTGGCCCGTTCGGCCAGGACGACGCCAACTACGGCCCGCTCAACAATGTCAACCAATTAGAGAGAGTCCAAGGTTTCCTGGCGCGTGTACCCGCCCACGCTCAGGTGCTTACGGGCGGCGAGCAGGTAGGTGAGCGCGGTTATTGTTTCGCCCCGACGGTCGTGGCCGGCCTGCGCCAGGAGGACGAAATGATACAGCAAGAGGTTTTCGGCCCAGTTATAACGGTGCAACGGTTCGAGGACGAGGCCGAAGCGCTGGAATCGGCAAACGGGGTCGAGTACGGGCTTGCGGCCAGTGTCTGGACACGCGACCACGGACGCGCCATGCGTATGGCGCGTGACCTCGACTTCGGTTGTGTTTGGATAAACACGCACATCCCGCTGGTGGCCGAAATGCCACACGGGGGTTTTAAGCACTCCGGCTACGGGAAAGACCTCTCCGTCTACGGCTTCGAGGACTATACGCGCATAAAGCACGTGATGAGCAACATCGAAGTCTGAGCTTTGTACACTTTGTATGCATAAAGCGCAATGTGTACAAAGTGACGCGGGTCGCCGAGCACAGCGAGGACAACTGGGGCGCACCGACGTCCTCCGGGCACAGTGCGCTCCCCGGGCACGGTTCGCCCCTGGCTACCAGGCCGTAGCGGCCACTACGCCGAGGCGGTCAAATAGTGCCTGCGCCCCGGCCTCGTCGGCCTCGGCCTCCCTCTCCGCGCCAGCCGCCACCCCTCCGCCCGGCTCCACCCCTCCGCCCACCGCCGCCCCTCCGCCCGGCTCCACCCGCCCAACCGCTCCCAGCCGCCGCTTCACGTTGGCGCGCGCGGCCAACGCCTGGGCCAGCTCGAACCCCTCGGCGACGGCCCGCAACCGGCTCACGCTGTCGTCCAGCAAGGCCGCAGCCTGAACGGTGTCACCCAGCTGAGCCAAGGCGACTGCCCGTAGTCTCAAGGCGGTGCCGTACAGACGTTCGTAGTCCCGCCGCCCGGCGAAGCGCCCCATGAGCGCCACGCTCATCTCCGCGGCCCGCTGGGGATCGCCGGCCAGCAGTGCGCATTCTGTCAGTCGCAAGTCGGTCTCGTCGACGTAGGAGCCAGCGTGTATGGCTTCGAAGGCGGATTCTGGCCTGCCCGAGGAGGGCCGCGCCCTTCACCGTGTGGTCGGTGCGGGCGGCTAACCGCCCGAGATTGGACGTGGCCAGGGCCTCGCCGATGGGGTACCGGGCCGCGTGCCACGAGGACTGAGCTGAAATGAAGCAGCGCTCGGCTTCCACGTAATGGCCCTGGTCGGAAAGGATCTCGCCGATGTTGTTCTCCTCAGTGGCGGCTCCTACCAGGTCGCCGGTGCGCTCCCGCGCGGCGCGGCTGGCGCGGTAACGCTCGAGTGCTTCGGGCCAGGCGCCACGGTAGTGAGCGCTGATGCCGAGGTTGTTCAGCACGTTCCCCTGACCGACGAGGTCGCCGAGGTCCACGAAGATCGACAGAGCCTCTTCCGCCAGCGAGTCGTCAGGCTCGTCCAGGTACACGGAGTTGATGTGACGCAGGTAAAGGGCGTGGGCTAGCCCGTGCCGGTACCCGGCGCGGGCTGCGTCTTGGCCGGCGGCGGCGGCGTCGTTGGCCGATTCGCGAAGCTTCCCTTGCCGATGGCGCACCCCGGCCCTGGCCAGGCGGAGCTCGCTCCTCTCGACCAGGTCGCCATCATCGCCATCGTGGAGGTGCCTCATCGCGCTCGTGTAGCTGCGCAGTGCCTGTGGGTACCGGCCCCGTCGTTCTTGGAGCACACCCATTTTCCGGAGCAGGCGCGCTCGGTCTGCACCGTCATGCAGGCGCGAATAGGCCGCGCCGTATGCGTCCCGTGCCCGTCCGTAGGTCCCGGCCAGCTCGCAGACGTCACCCAGGAGTTCGCTCACCCGGGCCAGCTCCTCGGGCGGCAGTGCGCGCAAGTGCGAAGCGGCGTCGAGCGCCCGGCCGAATTGGGTCGCGGCATCCGAATTGGCGTAAAGAGCGGCGGCCCGCTCGCCCGCCAGGCGAGCGCACTCCCAGGCCCGGTCCCAGCGTTCTGCCGCCAGCCAGTGGAGCGAGAGGAGTTCGACGGCGACCTCGGCAGCGTTCGCTGGGCCCTCGATCGCCTCTGCCGCACGAGCATGGAGCTGACGGCGTTGGCGGAACGAAAGCCCTTCGTAGGCCGCGTCGCGGACCAGGGCATGCGCGAACACCAGCTCGTCCGCCTCCTCGAGCAAGAACTGCGACAGCCGGGCCCACTGTTCTTCGTCTATCTGTACGTCGCCTTCGAGGACGCGGGCCAGCTGCTCCTTTTGGAACCGGGTTCCTAGTACCGCGGCCGCCCGCAGGGTTCGTCGGTCGGTCGGAGCCAGGCGGTCGACCTGGGCGGCCAGGAGTGGCTCGAGCGTGTCGGGCAGCGATTCGGGCGAGCCGGTGGCATTCGTGGCCCGGGCCAGTTCAACAAGGAACAGCGGGTTGCCCTCGGCTCTTCGCAGTAGCGCCCGGCGTTGGTGCGCGTCGAGCGCTTCGATGGACAGTTCAGTCAGCAGGTGCTCCGACGAGGCCACGTCAAGAGGCCCAGCTCGACCACTGTTTTGCCCGTAAGCCTTTCCCAGATCGGGCTGTCTTGGCGCCGAGTGGCGATTACCAGCCAGGGGGCCGCTTCCACCTGCTCGGCCATCCGTACTACCAGGCTCATTGAAGCTTGATCGAGGGCGTGGGCGTCTTCGAACACGAACGCGGCTGGGCCGGTCACCAACATCCCGATCAGTTCGACGAAGGCAGATTCGAGCCGTCGTTGGCGGAAACGGGGCTCGAGCTCTCCGACTTCGCGCGTCGCGGGCAGCGTTACGCCGAACACCTCGCCCAGGAGGGATGCCCAGGGCAGAAGCATCGTCGCGCTTTTCTCCAGCGCGGCGATCAAGGCCGAGGCGACTTCGCCAGCCGGGGTGTCATCATCCAGGCCGAGCAAATGCCGGGCGGCAGCCCGAAGGGGCCGGTACGGCCGCCCCCCGCTGAAGGAGTCGCAGGTCACATGCACGGTTTGCAGCGGCCATCTCTCGACTGCCTCACTGATGAGCCGCGACTTGCCAATTCCTTCTGGCCCGACCAGCTCGATGGCCTTGCCGACCTCCCCGGCGCCGACTCCGAGGGCGGCGCCGAGCAGGGAGTTCAACTCCGTTTCACGGCCGATGAAAGTAGGCGCTGGTTGCCCGGGTTGAGCCGGGCCGGCGCCTTCCCGGCCCAGGTCGTAAGTGATCACGGGGCTGGCTTTGCCCTTGGCAGTGAAAGGTGGCAGCTCGGTCAGGACAAACGGCGACCGGAGCGCGGCCCGCACTGGTTCGGTGCAGCGCACTTGTCCAGGTTGGGCCGCGTCGACGACTCTGGCTGCCAGGTTGACCGCATCCCCGGTAACGGAATAAACCCGCCGGCGACCCAGTCGAAGGGCCGAGGACACGAACGCGTGGCCGACGTTCATTCCGGCTTGCAGAGTTAACACCGGGGTCGCCGCGCCTTGGCCCGGGAGGCGCCCGAACTGTCCGTCGTCCCGAGGGGCGAGGGGTGGGCGCACGATTTCGAGGACTGTTCGCACCAGGCGATCTGTGTCGTTGCCCTCCAGCGTCGGGACCCCGGCAAGCAGCAAAATCTTGGCTCCACCGGCGGCGACGTCGGTGCCGTGAAAGCTAACCCCGTAACGTTCAGCCGCTTCCTGTGCGACCCGGACCGAAGGGCCCAGCGCCCTCAAGGCGACGGCCGGGCCGAAGCGCTGCACGATGTCGTCGAGGCCTGATAGGCGGACAAAGGCGATCGTTACCGGCCGGTGCTCGGCTTGCTCGTCCCCCGACAGCAGGTAGTGCCGCGCTCGTCGAGGGACAAGTGCGGCTGCGTCCTCGGGACGCCCGACGCGGACGACGGGTACGGGATGTTCTTCGGCCCGGGGTTCCCCTCGCAGCACCAGGCCGCCGCCTCGCATTTCGCCGATGACGCCCGGGTCCAGCTGGGCGGCCGTGGCCGGGCTGACGACTACCTCGCCAGCGGACGCGGCGGCTTCCATCTCAGTGGTTGTGGTAGTGCCAGGGCCAGCGACTACGAGCTCTCGGTGTAACTCGCCCACCAGGAACAATTCGAAGGTCCCGCTATGCACTCCGACCGAGACCATCAGCTGGACGCTGCCGGCGGAGGTCTTGAGCCGCCCGAGCCGGCGCATCGCTCGAGCCATCAGCCAACCACACCGCGCCCCTCGGGGGGCAGAACCTGGCCCCTGGAACAGCAGGAGCGCCGCGTCCCCGCCCCATTTCAGGAGGTCGGCCCCGAATCGGCCGGCGATGGCGGCGAGCTCACCGAAGGTGGCGCTGACGATCTCGTCGATCTCTTCGGTCCCGGCCCGGCCACTGGCGGCCAGCCGCTCGGTCAGCGCCGTGAAGCCGGAGACGTCGACGAAGACGAGCGTGCCGTCGACTCGACGATGCCAGTCTGGACGTCCCTCGCTGTGTTGGCGATCGTCTGCGGGCGTTCCTTCAGGGACGCCTGAACTTAGCCAATCGAGAGCCAGACGGGGTACGTAGGCGAGGAGCGCTTCGGCTCGTCCGTCAGACGGGGTGGCCAGGGCACCTGCCGCGGCCTGAGGCCGCCCCTCACTTGCGGCCCCGGAGGCCCCGGCGGCGGGCCTACGGCGGTGTTCGGCGGCAAGATAGGCCTCCTGCCGGTCGGGGACCACTACCTTCGCTGACGGCGCTGAGGCGCGGCCCCCTTCTCGGCGAAAGAGAGACAGTGCGTTGTCGGGTCACCCACGACTGTAACTCGCAGGGTGTGCGGACCTGCGGCGGGCAGGGGGATAGAGCTCAACGGGATGGAGGAGAGAGGTATCGAACCTGATGAAGCGCCGGACCGAGACGAGGGGAGCGAGCCAGCAACTCACAACGGTGACCGTGGCCGTACCCGCCGCTCCCACGAATCATCGTGCGTGTAACACGGCTGGGCGCAGCGGTAACCGAGGCCGTGCCCCAAATAACGGCCTCCGGTCCCGGACCGAGAATTACGTACGCGGGGTCGTCACCGAGTTGGCTGAGGAGGCCCCGAGGATTTTGTGGTCGTAATAATTTGACAGCGTTACGGCGACACACCGGAGGTGTCGACCGAAATAGCGAGCCGTGGCTGACCACCTCTCAATCGAGCTCGGCCCACACGACCTTTCCCCAGGGCTGAACCTCGGACCCCCACGAAGTAGCCAAGACCCCAACCATTTGCAGGCCGCGCCCGTTGGTGAGGTTGACTCTCACCCGGCGCGGGATCCTCTGCGATGCATCGGCCACTTCGACGCGGACGTGGCCATTGCTGCGGAAAACCTGTAGGTACCGCACACCGCCGGCGTGGACGATGGCATTTGTGGCTAGCTCCGAGACGACGAGGGCAGCCCGATCTTTGAGATCGTCGTCCAGGGGCATTCCGAGTACGGCCGCCCTCGCTTCCCGTGCCGTGCCGACGACGCGAGCGAAGTACCGCTCGTCGCTCCCAAGCCCCTCATGGGCATCAGTTCCGCCGGACGGTGACCTGGCCTCAGGCGAGGCGCTAATCGGTACCCTACGCTGCATACCCAACAAAGAAGATATCCACCGTGATTAATTCGTAAACCTGGTGCACCCAACGGAGGCGCAAATGAGAGCGCGACCATTCATGCAAGTCGACGTTTTTACTGAGACGCCGTACCTTGGCAACCCGGTAGGCGTTGTACTCGACGCCACCGGCATCGGCGACGAGGAAATGCAGCAAGTGGCGGCGTGGGCCAACCTGTCGGAAACGACGTTTGTCCTCCCGCCCGCCGACACTGCCGCCGACTACCAGGTACGGATCTTCACCACGGGCGCCGAACTGCCCTTTGCCGGCCACCCGACGCTAGGCACGGCCCACGCGTGGCTGGCTTATTCCGGCGAGGACAGGCAGGAGCTGACCCAGCAGTGCCCCAGCGGGCTCGTCCGGGTGCACCGGGGCCTAGGTGGCTTGGCGTTTGCCGCCCCTCCCTTGGTGCGGTCCGGCCCGGTCGACGACGAACTGGTCGGCCGGCTGGCTCGCATGCTCAACGTCGAGCGCGACCAGGTCCTCGGCGCACAATGGGTGGACAACGGGCCCGGCTGGGTGGCGCTCATGCTGCCTGATGCGGCCGCCGTACTGGCCGTCCGGCCGGGGGCGGTGGAGATGCCGGTGGGTGTCGTCGGGTCTTACTCACCAGGTGAGGAGCTGGCCTACGAAGTGCGAGCTTTCCTTCCCAACCACGGTGGCGCCGTCGAAGATCCCGTCACGGGGAGCCTCAATGCTTCGTTGGCGGAGTGGTTGACGTCGGCGGGGTGGGTGAACCCGCCGTACGTCGCTAGCCAGGGGACCGCCCGCGGGCGAAGAGGCCGCGTGTACGTCGAGCGAGACGACGACGGGACCATCTGGGTCGGTGGTGGCACCGTCACTTGCATAACGGGCCACGTCTATCGATCTGATCCGTCCGATCCTCGCCTCGGCGAGCCAAACTTAGGGTCGTGAACGCTTGGGACGTTGTGGCGGTGGTGGCCGGGGTGCTCCTGGCTTTGACCATCACGGCGAACATCGTGAGGACCCTCGTCATAGCCCGGGCCCGGCGGACGGTGCTTTTTGACGCCGTCGACGCCAGCATCGACTTTATTTTCCGGATGGCGGCTCGGCCCCTGCGTAGCTATGAACGCAAAGACCGGCTGCTGGCCGGCCAGGGGGCGGCGGTGGTCCTGGCCCAGTTGGCCACCTGGCTGGTCGGTTACGAGCTCGCCTACGCCTTGCTCCTGGTCCCAACCGTGCATGCCTTCGGCACGGCGCTGAGGGAGGCAGGCAGCTCCATGTTCACGCTCGGTTTCATCTACACCCACGGGAACGAGCCAGCCTCCGTCGATGTCATCGCGGCCGCTACGGGGATGATCGTCGTGGCGCTGCAGATTGCCTACCTGCCCACGCTGTACGGCGCCTTCAACCGCCGGGAGACAGAAGTCACGCTGCTAGGTGCCCGGGCTGGCCATCCTCCTTGGGGCCCAGAGCTCCTGCTACGGACCCGGTACGGCGTGGCGGTGCGGACCGACGACCTGCCTGCCTTTTACAACCGGTGGGAAAGGTGGGCGGCTGATGTGGCCGAGAGCCATTCCAACTACCCAGTATTGGTCCGTTTCCGCTCGCCCCACTCCCTCGACTCGTGGCTCGTAGGCCTACTGTCGGTCATGGACTCGGCGTCAATGCTGCTCGCCGTACGCCCCTCGCAAGACCGCATCGAGCCCAGGCGCGCCATCCGGATGGGCTTCACGGCTTTGCGTGAGATCGCAACTGCGCTCGGCATGTCCGTTGACACTGACCCTGACCCGGATTCGGATATCGCCCTCAGTTTCGAAGAGTTCGCCGCCGCGGTCGACCAATTGCGCACTGTTGGGTTTCCTGTAGAGCGAGATGCGGCTGAAGCGTGGCCTCATTTCCGGGGCTGGCGCGTAAATTATGAGGCGCTGGCGTACGCGCTGGCTTACCGAACTGATCAGGTGCCGGCGCCGTGGTCAGGGCCGCGTCGCTGGGGGACGGACACGATACCAGTGCAACGCCCCACCCTTCGCACTTCCAGCAAACCCACGGTGGCGCAAAAAGGGACAGTGGATTGGCAGGATCCCTCGGCCTCCGTGCCCGAAAGCTCAGGCGAGCCAAGCGCGGCCCACAACGAGTAACGCCGGTCGACAGCGTCGGGCCCGATCGCGTCAACGGTTAACACGCCCGGCGGAGCCGGACGTCGCTGTGGCACAATGTTGAAATAAGTTCTAAGGAAAGTGAGACACGCCGTTGACAGCCAGAGCGAGGGCCACCGTCCGGGACTTGCGCCGGGTGAACCGGGCTGCAGTACTGCGGCGGCTTTTCCTGGAAGGGCCGCTCAATCGCGTGGCATTGGCGCAGTTGACCGGGCTCAGCAGCGGCAGCGTGACGAACGTGACGTCGGCCCTGCTCGAGGAGGGCCTGATCGCTGAAGTAGGCCTGGAGGAGTCCGACGGAGGGCGCCCTCGAGTACTGCTGCAGGTCAACCCCGAGTTCGGTGGGCTGATCGGCGTAGAAGTGGGTGAGACCCGTATCCGTGTCGAAGCCTTCGACATGCGTATGCGCATAGCAGGGATGGCGGAGGTTTCGCTGCACCCCCAGCACCACGAAGCGGAAGTGGTGGTCGAGCAGATCATCGTGGCCATCGAGAAACTGCAGGGTCAGTTTGCGGCCGAAGGCCGTCGCCTTATAGGGGTGGGGGTGGCGGTGCCGGGCGTCGTCGCCCACCACGGCGACGATGCTCGCGTGCACGCCCCCAACATTGGATGGCGAGATGTGCCTCTGGAACGGCTCATCCGGGAAAGAGCCGGGCTGCCCGTCTTTGCCGATAATGGGGCCAAGGCGCTCGGCCAGGCGGAAATGTGGCTCGGGGCGGGCCGCGGCGCCAGCCACGCCGTCGTGGCTCTCTGGGGCACGGGGGTAGGCGCCGCCATTTTTACCAATGGATCGCTGTACCAGGGTTCTACGTCGAGCGCAGGCGAATGGGGGCATACCAGTATCAAGGTGGGCGACAAGCGCTGCCGCTGCGGCGGGGCCGGTTGTGTCGAGGCTTACATCGGTGCCTCGGCGCTCCTGGAAGAATGGCATCGCACCGACCCGTCGGCCGGCCCCATAACTGACCCCGACTCGGAAGAATGGGTCGACCGTTTTCTCGAGTCTGCCGGGTCCAACAAGGCGGCTGAAGCCGCTCTCGAGCAGGCCGCTTTTTATGTGGGCACCGCCGCCGCCAACCTCGTCAACCTGTTCAACCCCGAGAAAATCATCATCGGGGGCTGGCTCGGCCTGAAGCTGGGCCCCCCTCTGCTCAGCCAGATCCGGAAGGCTGTGCGGGACCAGGCCCTCGAATACACCGCCAGCCGCGTGAGCATAGAGGTAGGCCAACTCGGGGCCGAGGCGGTCGCCCTGGGGGCGTGCACCCTGGTCGTGGACGAGCTACTGACGAACGGGGGCGTCCCGCCCGTCCTAGGCCAGAGCAAATTCCAGGGTGTGCGCTTGCCCTAGCAGCTCTTCGGGAAAGGGCGTTGGTCATCTCCGCCCGCCGTGACCAACCGCCGCCGCTCGGCCGCCACCGTCGATAAATGCACAAAGCGCGGGGTGCCAGGGCCGAGCTCCGTGCAGTTTTCGACACCATTTGCAGTTTTGGCCGAAGAGCGGACAGAACTCCGCCAGACGCCCTTGCCGCCCGCCGAAAAGTCCCTGACAGACCAGGCTACTTAGGCGGGGCTAACGGGTATTTTTCGTCCCCGAGCGCCGGCCCTCCTGTCGCCCCTGTGACGATGCAAAAATTGTGGTCGATCGAAGTCGAGGCGTTTACCCCGGCGGGAGGTCACCTGCGCGGGCCAGTTCGCCGTACCACACGCCGCTGTCCTTTATGATCCTTTGCTGGCTCTCGTAGTCCACGTAGACGATGCCGAAGCGCTTCGAGTACCCGAGGGCCCACTCGAAATTGTCCAGGAACGACCAGACAAAGTAGCCCTGGACGGGCGCCCCGTCGTCTCTGGCCTGGAGGACGGCCGCGACGTGGGATTTGAGATAGTCCTTACGAGCTTCATCATGGACGGCATTACCTTGCAGTTCGTCATCGAAAGCAGCGCCGTTCTCAGTGATATAGATCGCCGGCAACTTGTAACGGTGGTGAGCCTGGGTGATGACCCGGTGCAGGCCTTCGGGTCGGATAGCCCAGTCCATATTGGTCCGGGGCGCGCTCGGTTCTTCTACGCTCTTGAAGCCCAACCAGTCCTCGGAGCAATAGCGGGCGTAGTAGCCGTGGTAGTAATTGAGGCCGACGAAATCGGGTGGGATTTTCAGAGAGCTCATGTCGTCGTCGTAGCCACGGGGCAGGTACGGCTCCAACCGGTCGATGAGCTCTGGAGGGTAGTGACCGTACACGAGCGGGTCGGTGAACAAAGGGAAGTTGTGCCAAGCCTGGGCCCGTTCAGCGGCGGCCGTGTCCTCCTCGGAGCTGCTCGCGGGCCACACCGCGGCGTCGTGTTGCGCGAGCCCGACAGAAGAATGCGGGTCGACCGCCTTCAGCGCCTGAAACCCGGCGACATGAGCACGCAGCTGGTTGTGGACAGACTGCCCCGTTGCGTAGATGTTCCGCAGCCCGGGAGCGTGGTGCCCGACCAGGTGCCCCTCGGCAGATACGACAAACGGCTCATTGAGGGTGACCCAGTACCTGACCCTGTCACCCAGGGCGCGCGCAACGGTGGTGGCGTAATCACTGAACCAACCGGCTATGTCGCGGTTGGACCACCCGCCGCGACGAGAAAGAGCCGACGGGAGGTCCCAGTGGAAGAGAGTGACAAACGGTTCGATCCCGGCCGCCAGCAAGCCGTCGACCAGGCGGTCGTAAAAACTGATCCCGGCCTGGTTGATATTACCGGTACCCTCAGGAAATATGCGTGGCCACCGGACGGAAAAACGGTACGCGTTGATGCCGAGGCTTTTCATCAGCTCGACGTCTTCGGGCCATTTGTGATAATGGTCGGCGGCTACGTCGCCAGTCTGGCCGGCAAAGGTAGTCCCCGGGGTATGGGAGAACTCGTGCCAGACACAGCTCCCGCCGCCATCTGCCAGCGGCGAACCCTCAACCTGGTAGGCGGCGGTGGCGGCGCCCCAGAAAAACTTGCCATTGGCGCCATTTTGGGGCTCCGGCACGAAACCTCCCGGTTCGGTTTATGCGGACGATGGCACAATAACCACCCGACCACAGCATTTTTACGAAGAGCCCCTGGCCGGCGGCCGGCCAGGGGCATGCCTTCGTACGTAAAACGTGCCCGTCGGGCAAAGTACCCTCAGGGTTTATGCGGCCTTTATCGAGGCGACAGGTGTAGCGCGACCACCTCGTCGCTGCCGCTCCCGGGGCCATTGTTGGTTCCGGAAGGCTGGCCGGTCTCGTATGGGTTGGACTGGGTGGGCCATCCGACGAAGTACTGCGAATTGTACTCGAACCACTCCGAAGCAGTGGTCACGGGGATGACGGGGAGCTGGGCGGCCACATAGTCCTCGAGGGGGACCAGGGCCGTAGTTTGTTGGGCGACAGTCTCGGCGGCAGCCAACTTGGCGAGGTCGCCGTCAAGGGCCGAGCTGTTGACCCGTTCGTAGTCGCCCGTGGCGGCGTTCCCCGTCGCCAGGCTGCTGTTCAGCCACCCGTTGTACATGTTGTAAGGCGTGAGACCGCCGTTGGACCAGTGCTCTGTCAGCTGGAAGTCACCGCCGGCCACATCCTGGTTCCATGCGCTGACCGTCAGACCCTGGAATGAGGCGTTTATACCGGCCTGCCTCATTTCTTGCGCGGCGATCGTGTCTACGTCGGACATATCTGTATAGGCCGATGGGCTGATGATGCTAAGCGAAACTTCCTGTCCGCCCTTGTAGAAGTACCCGCCTTTCAGCGTGAAACCGGCTTTCTCCATGATGGACTTGGCCTTGGCTATATTGCCAGTGGCTGAGTTCGTCATCGACGCCACTGGTGCGCTCCAGGCCGAGAAAGTGGGCAGAGTAATCCCGGTCGCGTTGAGGACCGGGTTCTCGAGGCCGGCTTCGCCTTCGGAGGCGAGCAAGGTCCGGTTCACAGCCAGGCTTATTGCTTGGCGGACAGCGAGCTGGTTGGTGGGCCATTTAGCCAGGTTGCCCTCGAGGCTTTCGTCGCCGCCGGCTGCTTCCCAGTAACCGTGGTATTGAGGTGCTTTGGCGACGAAGTCCTTTTGCAGGCCAGGGATGAAGTTACCGGTCCAGTCGATCTGGCCCGCAAAGAGGGCGGTCAGGGCGCCCGTGTTCGAGGTGTAGACCGGGAAGTACACGGATTGGATCTTTGGTGCCCCTTGCCAGAAGGCCGGGTTGGCCTTGAGCGTAAAACCTTCGGGGGTGAAGGTACTGAGCATGTATGGTCCCGTGCCCACCGGGTTGGCGTCCACGTAGGTGGCCGGGTTCCCGACGCCGCTCCAGATGTGCTCGGGGACGATGGCCTGACCGGCGATGTTCTCCAGGTTGGTGTACTGGCTGGTCGGGAACGTCAGAGTGACAGTGTCGCCCGAACTGCTCACATTCGAGATGTCCAGTCCGGACAGGTTGACGGCGGCGTACTTCTTTACCAGGTTGAAAGTGAACGCCACGTCAGCGGCGCTAAAGGGCGTACCGTCGTTCCATTTGACCCCCGAACGGATGGTGAAGGTGATCGTCTTGCCGCCGTTGCCCCAGGCGTACTTCGTGGCCAGCCACGGGTAATATTTGGGCGGGGCCGCGATGTCGAACTGGATAAGTGGCTCATAAATGAGCCCGGTGGCGCCCATGCCCCAAGGGGACCCCGTTGGGACGAACGGGTTGAAGTCCTGAGTAATAGTGCTCTCAGGGGAGCTCTCCATGATCAATGGCCGTGAACTCGCTAAAGCCGAAGGCATAGCGACCGGGAGCACTGTTACCAGTCCTGCGCTCAAAATCCCAGCCGTGGCCACGGCGAGCGCCTTGCGCGGTAACGATGTCTTTGCTGTCAATTTGTTCCCTCCTCAGATGAGTTGGTCCTCCTCAACATACGGCTGCTCTCTTGGGTGGTAAGTAGGGGCTGGCTATCGTCCCGAAGCCGTCACTGACCTTGGGCCCGCCGGGATGGCCGGTCCGGCCTTGGGCGGTTCGGAAAAGCTGCTGCAACGTCGCCGACCGGTGTTGAACTCCCCAAATAACGCCCCGGCTGAGCGCCCCTGGCGACAAGCATCGCGTCGTCCCTATCTGTCCGGCAGGCAAGTTCCCTCGGCTGCCCACCCGGTCTCAGAGCGTAGCCCTGGACGTTGGCGTGGGTCAAGTCACCTTGAACTAAGTCATTTAGCTAGGGCTAAAAAGAAGGTCATCTCAGAAGCTCGAGGTCACGGCGTCAAGAGCTTGGTAACCCGCCGCCGACCGATGGCCCCGCCCACGAGGGCCAGGCCCAGGAGGTAGGCCCCCTGGCCGGCCATCCCCCAGGACAACTGGCCGAGCGAGAACGCCCGGCAGAGCGCCACCCCGGGGTAGAGCGGGAGCCATTCCACGATGAGCTGGAGCCACCGCGGCAAGACTGAAAGGGGGTAGAAGGTGGCGGAGAAAAGAAACAGCGGCAGGCTCACGAGCTGGATCTTGTCGAAGTCCGTCCAGGAGCGCATAAAGCACGTGGCAGCAAAACCACCGGCCGCAAAAGTTATCCCGATCAGGGTGGCGCTGGGGACCGTCATCAACGCCCACCAGGAGCTGGTGTCGCCGAGAGCAGCCATTACGGCCAGGAACACCCCGGCGTACAACATGCACCGGAGGACGGCAAAACCCACCTCGGCGATGGCAATGTCGCCCGGCGACAGCGGCGTGGCGATCACCGCGTCGTAGAGCTTGGTCCAGTGCAGCTTGGCAAAAATGTTGGTGGTGCACTCGTAGATGGCCCCGTTCATCGCCGTCGTAGCTAGCAATGCGGGCGCGACGAAGTCGGCGTACGGGACCTCTGTCCCGTTCGGGCCGGCCACCGTGCCCACCAGGTGACCGATACCGATCCCTATCGAGAGCAAATAGAAGATGGGTTCCAGGAGCCCGGTGGCCCATACGTACGGCACGGCCCGGACCTGCACCGAGAAGTTGCGGGCCACCAGGGATTCGGGCCGGCGGGCCCGGCTGGACAGGACGGCTAACACCGGTTGGCCCCGGACGTGAGTTGGCGTCCAACGCCGCTGGCCGCCGCCATCATTTCGCCAGCCGGTACTCGAAGGTCAAACGGGCCGCGACGGTTCCAGCTACTGTCACGATCACCAGGTAGGCGACGCTGCCGAGGGCGACGGCCAGGTCCAGGTGGCCTGCGTAGAGGCCCCGGGACAGCTCGACCCCGTGCCAAAGGGGCAGAGCATAAGCCAGGTACTGCAGGCCGACGGGCAGCTGGGAGAGCGGGAAAAAGGTCCCCGAGAAGAGGAACAAAGGGATCATGACCACTCGGAATATCATGCTGAAGGGCTGGTCGTGGCGGGCGGTTACCGAGTAGGCGGCGAGGGGGGCGGCGAACGCCAACCCCACGAGCGGGCCGACCAACAGGTCCGCTGCGGCGGCGGGAGAGTGGACGGTGCCGAACGCGGCGCTTGCGGCGAGGTAGAAGGCCGACGCCAAAAGGACCCGAAAAGCTATCCAGGTCAAGTGGCCGGTCACGATCTGCCTTACGCCGATCGGTGAGGCTTGCATCGAACGGTAAGCGCCGCTCCAGGGGTTGACGGAGCCCCAGACCTCGTACGTGCCCCGGATCATGGCTACTTGCATGGCGGTCGTCACCAGAAGGGCGGGGGCCACGAACGACAAATAATTTTGTCCTCCAAGGCTGGGGACTGCGTGGCCGTGGCCAATCAACCCGCCGAGGCCGAGCCCAAGCGAGGCCAGGAAAAGTACGGGGGTGAGGAAAGTCGTACCTATGTCTGCTTTCCAGGTACGGCGGAACTGGACCCAGAAAAAGGTGATCGGTCGGAAGGAGGCAGGTATTTCTATGGTGTTTGCCAATTTGGGCCCGTGAACTTTGGTTGGTCAAGTGTCGGGGGTGGATGAATTGGGGTCGACCACTCTCGATGGGCGCTAATCATCCAGGTGGCGCCCAGTTAGACGCATGAAGACGTCTTCAAGGCTGGCTCGGCGGGCCAGCACGCTTACCGGCGAGAGACCGCTCCTGGCCACCTCCTCCGCGGTGTTGTCCCCATCGTCGGTGTACAGCAGCAGCCTGTCCGCCAGGACCTCGACCCTGTCCGCCATGCCGTTGACCCTGCCCGCCATGCTGGGCGCTTCACCGCCCAGGAACCGCAGCTCCACCACCTCCTTGCTCACGTGGGCGTCGACGAGCTCCCGAGGCGACCCTTCGGCCACTATGTGCCCTTTGTCCATTATCACGAGCCGGTCGCAGAGTTGTTCTGCCTCTTCCATGTAATGAGTCGTGAGCACCAGGGTCACTCCCTCGTGCTTCAAGCTGAACAGCCGGTCCCAGAGCAGATGACGGGCCTGGGGGTCAAGCCCGGTGGTCGGTTCGTCCAGGAGCATCATCGTCGGCTCGTTTACCAGGGCCCGAGCTATGGTCAGCCGACGTTTCATCCCGCCGGACAGGTTGTCGACACGGTCATTGGCGCGTTCGGTCAGGCGGGCGAATTCGAGCAGGTCTACGATCCGGCGTCTCAGTTCTGCCCGACCGATCCCGAAGTAGCGCCCGTAGACGTACAGATTGTCGGCTACAGACAGTTCGAGGTCGAGGTTGTCTTCCTGGGGGACGACCCCGAGGCGGGACCTGATCTCCGGCCCGTCGCGGTCGGGGTCTTTGCCCATTATCGCCAGTTCACCCCCGCTGCGCCCGGACGTCGCCCCAATCATGCGCATGGTCGAGCTCTTGCCGGCCCCGTTCGGGCCGAGGAACCCAAACGCCTCGCCGGCGCGGACTTCGAACTCGATATGGTCGACGGCCACGAAGTCGCCGAAGCGCTTCTCGAGCCCGCGCGCTACGACCAGGGGCGCCAGGACCGGGGCCTCAGCCATTTTGGAGCGGGCTCCGCCCACCTGCAAGACTCGTGCCTCCTGTGGTCAAACGTGGTGAGTGACCATCGTTGGGGCCGAGCTGGGCAAAAGGCAAATTAATTTGCGCCCCGCCCCTATGTCGCCGCCGAGATGGAGTACGGGGGACAAGACCAAATTTCTGCAGTCAACGGGAACTAGAACGGGTTATAGCACCTGTAAAAGGGTGCATTTAAGAGGGAACACGCCCCGCCCTGCGCCGCCCATTTGACGAATTTTGAGCAATTCGCTAGCCAGCGGCGAGCGGTTTTGAGACCGGCCAGCCTAGCCGGCCGAGTTAACCGACCCGGCTGGCGAGGACGAAGAACCCTGGGTCCAGCGGCACGATCTGGACGTCTGCTCCGGTGTAAGGCGCTTGTACAATCTCGCCGTTGCCGACGTACATGGCGACGTGCTCGCCGGGGTTAGCCGGGAACACCAGATCTCCTGGTTCCAGGTCAGACATCGGTATCTGGGTGGTGTCCGAGAACTGAGCGCCGCTGTAGTGCGGCAAATCGATGCCGGCCTGCTCATAGGCCCACATCACCAGACCCGAGCAATCGAACTCGTCAGGCCCCGCAGCACCCCAGACATACGGGTCACCGACCCGGCTCTCCGCGGCGGCTACTGCAGTGGCGGCGGCCGAAGACGGCGCTGGTAGCGACGGGGCCGAACTCGTCTCAGCCGGCACCGTAGTAGTGGTCGCACTCTCGACCGCGCTCGTGTTGGCCTGCACTACGGCTGCTTGCCTGGTCTGAGCCGCTTGCTGGGCCGCTTCAGCGGCTTGTTGCTGCTCCTGCTGCTGCAAGGCAACCTCTTGGGCGGCCCGCTCAGCCGCCGCCTGAGCGGCGGCAGCGGCGGCTTCTTGGGCTGCGGCCGCCGCGGCGGCTGCCTTTTCCCTGGCCAAACGGGCGTCTTCTGCCCGTTGCTCAGCCAGCATTTCTTCCCGCTGGATTTCGGCCACCAGAGTAGCGATCTGCCCTCTGACCTGCTGCTGGATGCCGACTAGCCGGTTTTGGGCGGCAGCCACCTGCTGGCGGTCCTGCTCTAGGCCCTGGAGGCGCTGCCGGTCTGCGTTCCTGGCCAGCACGTAAGCCGCCTGGGCTGTGCTCTCTTCGGCCGCTGCGAACTGGAAGCTGTCGAGGGCGTCCGTCTCGTGAGAAGCGAAAGTCTGTTCGAGTTCCTGCCGCAAAAGGGCCTGGTTGACGTTCGAGAGAACTACAGGACCGGCCAATTGGAGCGCAGGCCCGCCGCCGACGTAGGCCTGGACGGCGTCCTGCCTGAGCAGTACCACGGTCTTGCGTTGGCTCAGCTTGGCGCCAGACAAGGCCTTAGCGGCGGCAGCCACGCGCCCGTTGGCCTGCTGGAGAGCCACGACGCCGGCATCGTACTGTTCGCCCAGCGCCGCTTCACGTAGGCCGAGTGCCGCAATTTGGGCGGTCAGATTTTGGGCATACGCGCGGTCGTTAGAAAGTTGGTCGGCCCTGGCCGACGGCACCACCGCAAGGAGACCGGCAGAGAGAGCAGCCAAAACAATCGCTGCCCCCTTTGCGGCATTGCGACGTAGATGCAAAATGAGCGGCGTCACAACGCCTCGAAACCCTATTTGAAGAATGTGGTCCAGGTCAAGGAACCTGGTCCAGTAGTTGTGGCGTTAAGGTTTTTTTCCGCAGAACGTACTGCTAGTGACATTTTTCTCACGTTAAGTGGTCATCGTAGACAGTAGACAATCTGTCTGGCGCCGGTTTTCCGTTCTGGGACCGCTTTTCTGGTTCGCCGGCAAGGGACGACGTCTGTTCGATGCTGGAGTTCTTCTTGGCCTACTGAGGTTTTTGGCCGTTGCGGAGCCGGTTTCCTGAGGCGAGGCTTGAGATTGTCGCCTAAACCCGCTCCACGATCATGGCCATGCCCTGGCCACCGCCCACACACATACTTTCCAGCCCGAGGGTGGCGTCAGCAGATTCGAGGCCATTGAGCAGAGTCGTCATGATCCGGGCGCCCGTCATGCCGAACGGGTGCCCGAGGGCGATAGCCCCGCCATGGACGTTGAGGCGCTGTTCGTCGATCCCGAGCTGCTCGGCGCACGGAATGACCTGGGCGGCGAACGCTTCGTTAATCTCCACGAGGTCGATATCAGTTATCGTCATGCCCGCCCGGGCTAATACGCGACGGCATGCCTCGACCGGGCCAAGGCCCATGATCTCTGGGTCAAGAGCGGAGACGGCGCTGGCCACGACCCTGGCCACGGGCTTTAGCCCGAGCTGCCTGGCTCTTTCGTCGCTCATGACCATCACTGCCGCGGCGCCGTCGTTGAGCGGGCAACTGTTACCGGCGGTAACCTCGCCGTCGGGGCGGAAAGCCGGCTTCAGTTCGGCCATTGCCGCGGATCTGTCCCCCGGCGCGGGCTGTCGTCCGTGTCCACCACAGTCCCGTCCGCCAGCGTGAGGGGGACGATCTCCCTGTGGAAAAACCCATCGTCCTGCGATTGGACGGCCCTTTGTTGAGAACGCTGGGCAAATCGGTCCATGGCCTGGCGCGAGACGCCACACAGTTCGCGCACGTTTTCGGCCGTCTGACCCATAGCGATATACATGTCGGGCAACCCGCTAAGAGGTTCCCACGTTGACGAGCCACCCAAAGCGCGCAAGGCCGTACGCTGTTCGGCCTCTTCGAAACGGGGGTTGTGCGTCCCGGGCATTTCGTCGGCGAACCCGTTGGCAAACCTGGTCACGGACTCCACCCCACCGGCGACAAAGACATCGCCTTCGCCAGCGGCGATGGCATGCGCGGCCATCCGCACCGCCTGCAAGGACGAAGAGCAGTACCGGTTTACTGTGGTGCCCGGCACTTCGGTCATGCCGCATAGCAATGCCGTTACCCTGGCCACGTTGTAGCCCTGCTCGCCCGCAGGCGAGGCGCAGCCCCAGATGACGTCCTCGATGTCCGCGCCGGAAACCTGCGGGACCTTGGCCATTAGCGCGGACAGGACTTGAGCGGACATGTCGTCTGGGCGCAGCGACACGAGAGAGCCTTTGAACGCTCGCCCAATAGGGCTGCGGGCGGTGGCCACGATGACTGCCTGGGGCATCAATCTCCCCCTTCTAGAGGACGCATTGTCCCATCATTCTCCTCGCGCCACGCTGCGAACTCCACATCAGCGGCGACGACCGACCCTGGACCGGTCTCGACCTGCGCGTCGGCGCCTGCCCAAGCCGGCGCCGCCACTGTGTAGGAACCTTCCGGCACCCTCGTAAAACGGAAACTACCGGCGTCGTCACTCGTAGTGGTGGCCACCACGGCGCCAGACCCGTCAGCCAAAGTGATCAATACGCCTGGCAACCAGCCGCCACCGGGCCCGGAAACGGCTCCGTAGATGTGGCCCACGCCGACCAGACCGACGTTGACGGACCGCGTACCGCTCTCAGTGACTGCGACCGGCATGGTCTCCGGCTGGTACCCGATGCTCTGAACAACGAGCTCGTAATGGCCGGCCGGGAGATCGGGCACGATGAGCTCTCCGTCGCCGTCGGTCCAATGCCGCAGCACTATGTCCGTCGCGGATCTGAGAAGGGCCAGCTCGGCCTTGAGCGGCGACCCGTCCTTCGATCTGGTCACCTTTACCGCCAGCGAGCCGAGGCCGGCCAGCTCCAGAACGTCACCGGCCCTACCTCTGGTCAGGGTGACGTCTGTGGGTGTCGTCTCCTGGTTAGGAGTGCCGCCAACGGGCACCGTAGCCAACTCCGCGCCCACGGGCGCCGCAGGTGGCGACGGCCTCGACGCGAGGTCAATGGTGGCCAGGTCGACCGTCACCACTTCCTTCGGCGCGACGTCGACCACCAGGGCTTCCGCAGGAGTAACCGTTGACGGCCCCAACTCTGCCGGTTGAAGCTCCGTTGGCACAGATGGCCCGGGGACAAGTTCGGCCCGGGGTTTTTCTCCGGCGCTCAGAGCGGCCAGAGCGGGGACGATGGCCACCCCTTCCAGGACCTCTGCCTGGTTGCGCACATCGCTTGACTTGATCGAAAGGGCGAGGACGGCCGAAACGATAGCCACCCCGGCGGCGACCAAAAAGACCTGGTGCATGGCCTGCGTGAAGCTCGTCTGGACGACGGAGTGCAGGGCCGGCCGGACCAATGCGGGGGCCGACCTGATGGCGGCGCTCGTGCGACCGTCGAGCACTATCCCGGCGACCTCGGGGCCCTGGCCGCTCAATTGTGGGAACGTCGATACCCGGCTGGAGATTTCGTCGGTGAGACGGGTGGCGAAAACGGAGCCGAGCACTGCCACCCCTATGGCCGTCCCGAGCTGGCGGAGGACAGTGCTGGCGCGCGCGGCGGCGAGTACGGACCGCTCTTGAGGCCCCGCCGAGGCGGTCGCTACCCGATCTAGGCGGGGGTTGACCAGTTCGAGGCCGGCGCCAGCCACGACGAAGCCCGGGAGCAGGTCAGCCCAGCTGGCATGAGTGGGGAGCCTGCTCATGAGCCACAAACCGAACCCCACGAGGGCTAGGCCCGTGCAAATCAGGAGCTTGACCGGCACGTAACGGTCGAGCCATCCCGCCAGGGGGAGGAGGGCGAGGGTCATCCCGGTCAGCACGAGCAGGTGGGTGCCGATGTTGAGGGTGGAGTAACCGAGGTTGTAGGAGAGGTAGAGGACGAGGAAAATAAACGGCCCGAGCACGGCCGCCGACAACCCGAAAGCGGCAATTGCGCCTCCGGCAAAGGTCCGCCGGCGGAACAGCGAGACATCGAGCACCGGGCTGGGGGAGACGGACTCGACGGCCACGAACGCACCCAGGAGCAGGACGCTGCAGGCGAGGCAAGCCAGGACCCCGCTCTGGCCCAGCCTCCAAGCGTCGTCGTGGTCCTGACCAGCCCGATAACGAGCACCGTGGTGCCGGCGGTGAAAAGCGCCAAACCTTGCCAGTCCAGGCCGCCTCTGTCCCTGACTTCGTTCATCTGTGGACCGCGTGCGCTGGACAGGAGCAGGAACGCCACGCAGGACGCTACGCCGGCCACGCCAAAGACCCAGCGCCATCCCAGGTAGGTGACGATGACGCTGCCGAGCACCGGTGCTATCACCACGGCGAAGGCGGTGGCGGTGCCCCAGACGGCGGCACCGACGCTGGGACGGGTACGCCCGTTCGAGTGCCCGAAGAGCTCGGCCAGGATCGCCGCGCCTGTTGCTAACAACATCGCCCCCCCGACCCCCTGAACGGCCCGGGCTGAGATAAGCACGTAAACAGAGGGCGCCAACGCGGCGAGGAACGAACCGAACACGAGGGCGGCCAATCCGGCCAGGAACACCGGGCGCCGGCCCGCCCGGCCCGCTGCGTAGCTGGCGGCCAGGACGCCGCACGTCAGAGCGACGACGAACGCCTCCATTACCCATTGGAGTTCAGGAAAAGACGCGTTGAGGCCCGTTTGCACGGCCGGTAGGGCTATACCGACCGCCATGAAATCGGTCAACACAACGAAAGTGGCGAGGCAAATAGCCGCCAGCGCGCCCCATTGATTGGCACGTCGTGAACCACTCGAGGCTTCGGGGACGGTGCCGGGAGTGGCTAATTCTCGCGTGGCCGGATGGCGCATTAAAGAGGCGATGCCGTCTCCCCTCAGGCAGTTAGTGACATTTCTCAGCGGCGGACGTATTTCTCCTGTCCCCAAAGGTTACTTGGTAAAAAGCCTGGTGGGCCCGCATAGGTCCCGTCCGGGAACGCCGCGCCGTATCTGCACAATCAGTGCCACGCCCGCTGCTTTGAGAGCCATTTCGCGCTCAGCGGGCCGTTTCAGCGCCAGCCCTTAGCGGTACCATTCCCTCCTATGAGCGTTACGCCCGAGGTTGCAGTCGCACCGCCGAAACCTGACTTGGACGGCGACCACGAACGAATGGCCCATATCGTCCTCGAGGGCGTGACGGCGGACGACGGCGAGTTCCTCTCGGCGGGGCCGACGGTGGTAGAGGGCATAGTCAATGGCACCGCGGTGAGGGCGTTGTGCGGCAAGGTCTGGGTGCCGGGACGTGACCCGAAGAAGTACCCCTTGTGCCCAACCTGCAAAGAGATCGCCGAGCAGATGGGATGGGCAGTGCCGGCGTCCTGATGGCGGGCTAACCGCCCCAAGAGCGAACGCCAGTTTTCAGCCGGGTTGCGCCGCCTCGGCCTCGTCTAGGGCTTGGCCCAGCGTGTGCCAAGACAGAGTCGCGCACTTGATGCGGACAGGGAACTTGACGACTCCCTGCAACGCCTCGAGGTCACCCAGAGCCACCCCTTCATCAGCCGCCACCTGAGCGGCGCTCCGCTCGTCCTCGGCGATCTCCGACCCGTCAGGTTGGTCGATGGCCGGGCTGTCCAGCTGCTGCCCATGCAGCGACATCATGGCCCTAAAAGCCCTTATGGTGGCCCGGGCCTGGGCGAGGGTCTTGCCTTTCACGGCCACCGTCATCATCGACGCCGACGACTGCGAGATCGAGCACCCCTGTCCCGAGACCTTCATATCGGCAATGACGCCGTCCTCCGCATCAATGAAAACGACAACCTCGTCACCGCAGAGAGGATTGAACCCCTCGGTCCGCACCGCCGGTGGTGACTCGAGCTCGCCCCGGTTCCGGGGATTGCGATAGTGGTCGAGGATTATCTCTCTGTACAGGTCTTCAAGGCCTGGCATGGCGGTGGTTGAAGCTCCCTCCGTAGTACCCGAACTGTCGGTGCCGAATTGTTGTGATCAGCCGAAAACCGCGTCCGCTTCGGCGATGCCGTCGACCAGGGTGTCGACGTCGGCTTCGTCGTTGTAGACGGAAAATGAAGCCCGCACCGTGGCACTAACACCTAACTGCCGCATCAGCGGTTTAGCGCAGTGGTGGCCGGCGCGGACACAGACCCCGGCCTCGTCGAGGATCTGGGACATGTCGTGGGCATGCACGTCCTTGTAAGCAAAACTCACGATGCCCCCCGCCTTGAGGCGCTGGCGGGCCCGTGGATGACGATGTCGCCACCGTAGCGTTCTTTCAGGGCCTCCATGGCATAGGCAGTCAAGGCCTCTTCGTGGGCCCTGACGGCGTTCATGCCGAGGGCTCTCAGGTAGTCGACCGCCAGCCCTAAACCTATGGCCTCGGCGATAGGCGGCGTGCCGGCTTCGAACTTCCAAGGGACGTCGTTGGTCGAGAAACCGTCGAGGCGGACGTCCCGGATCATCTCGCCCCCGGTCAAGAAAGGCGGCATCGCCTCCAGTAGTTCCCGGCGCGCCCAGAGCGCCCCGATACCGGTTGGCCCCAGCATCTTGTGCCCGGTGAAGGCCACGAAGTCTGCTCCCAGGTCAGTCACTGAAGTGGGCATATGGGGCACATACTGGGCGGCGTCCACGAGGACGAGGGCGCCGGCGGCATGGGCGGCGTCTGCCAGCGCTCGCACCGGTGGAAGGGTGCCGAGCACGTTAGACGCCGCGGTCACGGCCAGTAGTTTCGCCCCGTCGAGTAGCTGGTCGAGGTCGTCGAGGGCGAGCATCCCGTCGTCGCCGAGCCGCAAGAACCGCAGCTCGGTCCCCGTCTCGGCCTTCAGCTGCAGCCAGGGGACGAAGTTGGCGTGGTGCTCGATCTCGCTGGTGACGATCACGTCCGCAGGGCCAAGGTTGTTGCGCCCCCAGGAATAGGCGACCAGGTTGATGGCTTCGGTAGCGTTCTTCGTGAACACGATCTCCTCCGCCGAAGACGCCCCTATGAACCCGGCCAACTTGGCCCGCGCTTCCTCGAAGAGCCGTGTGGCTTCCTGCGCCATCTCGTAGACGCCTCTATGGACGTTGGCGTGAGTGGTTTCGTAGTAACGGCTCATCCCGTCGATCACCGTTGTTGGCTTCTGCGCAGAAGCAGCAGAGTCCAGGTATACGAGACGCTTGCCGTGTACCTGCCGTTCGAGGATGGGGAAGTCTTTCTTGACGCGAGCGACATCGAGCGGGGGGTTGACTGCGCTCACCTCCATGCCTCGTAACCTTCCTCTTCGAGACGACGAGCCAGCTCGGGCCCGCCGCTTTCGACAATGCGCCCGTTGACGAGCAGGTGGACTGCGTCCGGTTCGAGATGGCTGAGGATCCGCTGGTAGTGGGTGATCACGAGCACGCTCAGCTGGGGCCGGGCCGCTCGCACCTCCCTGACGCCGGAAGCCACGACCTTCAGGGCGTCTATGTCGAGCCCCGAATCGGTCTCGTCGAGAACGGCGAAATCTGGTTCCAGTACAGCCATCTGAAGGATCTCGTTGCGTTTCTTCTCGCCGCCGGAAAAGCCCTCGTTAAGGTAGCGGTCGCCGAAAGACGAGTCCATATCGAGCTTGCGCATCCAGTCCATGACGTTCAAGCGGAGCTCGAGCACGGACAAGTCCACCCCTTTTTCGCGCCGATAGGGCCTGGCGCAAGAATTGTACGAGCGGGACCCCGGGGATCTCTTCGGGGTACTGGAAGGCCAGGAACATGCCCGCCTTGCCCCGCGTCTCCGGCGGCCACCCGGTGATGTCCTCCCCCTTGTACAGGATCTGGCCTCTGGTCACGTCGTAACCAGGGGCGCCCAGCAGCGACTTGGCCAGGGTCGATTTGCCGCTCCCGTTCGGGCCCATGAGCGCGTGTAGCTCGCCATCCGGTACGACGAGGTCGACGCCCCGCAGGATTTCCGTCCCCTGAACGGATACGTGCAGGTCGCGGACCTCGAACAACGGAGCCTGGCCGCTTGCTCCTTGATTTGCGTCAGCGGGCATCGACGCCATGGTATTCGACTTGGCGCTATTAGCACTACGGCGATAGGAGAAAATGCCCCGGCGGATATCCACCACACACCAAAGTCGGCCGCGATAATATAGGGGTACCGAAGAAAGGAGGTGGTCCACCTGAGTAGTAGTAAACCTGGGACCTCGGAGGTGGCTGGCCGCTAAGCGGCCTGCTGGACCGCCTGGTAATCCAAGCCAGACACCCGGGTGATCCCGGCCGGGAGTTGGTCCCCCCTGGCAACCCAAACGGGTCCACCTGCCTTTTTCAGCTGTTCACTAATGAGAAGAGGGAACGCGTCAGGACGCGTTCCCTCTTCTAGTTGTTGGCCGCCTTTGTCCTGGCTGGTCGAGGGCAGTTAGTTTGTTTAATGGGGCGACGCGAGGGAGCCGGCGTTAACAGCGGGCTGGTCTTTCGTGAGCGGGCTGCCGTGTTGCCTGGTCTTGCGCAACGGGCGCTGCTGGTTGGAGGAGTTACCGCCGGGCCGAGCGAAGGTGGGGGGCCGGCCCGTGGACCAGGAGGAACGAGCGGGTCGAAGAGAGCGCCGGCCAAGGTCAACGGTTGGGGGAACGGCCGGGCCGCCCTCGAATCGCTCGAGTTCGCCGCCCCCGGTGGCCCGGCGCTGGCTGGTTACCTGGCCAGGCCTAACTTCTCGGCCGCGTCCGGTGCCGGCCGGCATGGCATAGTCCTGGCCCACGGGTTCCCCGAAACGACACAGAAGTCAGCGATGCCCAGCTATGGTTTCCCTCAGCTAGCCACCCGTCTGGCCGCCGAGACCGGTGCCGTCGTGCTGACCTTCGATTTCCGGGGTACCGGGGCGTCCGGAGGCGATTTCTCCCTGGACGGGTGGCGGGCCGACCTGGGGGAGGGGGTACACGCTTTGCGCGAGGTCCCCGGGGTCGAGCAAATCTGGTTAGTTGGTTTTGCCGCCGGGGGGACCTTAGCCATTTGCGCCGCCGCTGAAGACCCGTCGGTGGCCGGGGTGGCGCGCTCGCGCCCCCGGCTGAGTTTGCCGACAGAGGGGGCGACCCCCGCCGCCTTGTGGCCCAGGCCAGGGCTTCAGGTTTGATCCGGACCAGGGGCTACCCTCCAGACCCGGGGGCCTGGGCGCGGCAGTTGCGACAACTGCGCCCCACTCAGCTCGTGGCCAAGGTCCCGCCCCGACCGCTGCTGATCGTCGCTGGCGCCAGTGACGACGTGGTCCCGATGACTGACGCCCGGGAACTGGCGGACGCCGCCGACGCATCGGCGGAGCTGAGGGTCATCGCGGGTGCCGGCCATATGCTGTTGCACGATCCCCGGGCCATCGCGCTTCTTCTCGGCTGGTTCGACCGCCACCTCGGCGCACCGCCCACCTGACCGGTCTTTACTCCGTTGGTGGGCGGTTTGAGCGTTAGGTAGTGCCCGCCGCCAGCTTTGCGGCTTTGGCCGCCGCTTTCAGCTGAGATTTGTGCGCTCGGACCCGGGCCAACGACTCGGCGTCAGTGATGTCGGCGACGGAGAGATGCGTACCCGGACTACCAAAGGGCTGGCTCACTTCCTGCCAGCCTGGGGGACGGACGCCCAGCTGCTTGCCCAGGAGAGCCACAAAGATCTTGGCCTTTTGGTCCCCGAAGCCCGGCAGCGCCCTCACACGGCGGAGCAACTCGGCGCCAGTCGTGGCTCCTCCCCAGATTTGGGCCGCGTCCCCGTCGTAGTTTTCCACGATCATGCGGCAAAGCTGCTGGACGCGTTCGGCGTTGGAGGCGGGGAAACGGTGCAGCGCGGGCCGCTCCGTGAAAATGGCCGCCAGTTCTCCAGGGTCCATCGACGCTATCGTCGCCGCCTCGAGCTTGCCTCCGAGCCGCTCCTGTAGGTCCCGTGGAGAGCTAAATGCGCGCTCCAGCGGGATCTGCTGGTCCAGCACCATCCCGATCAGGAGGGCCAGCGGATCGTCTGACAGCAGTTGGTCAGCCTGTGGGTCGCCTGAGAGGTGCAACACGCCAAGAAGCGTAGTGCCGACCGCCCGCCGCGGGGCGGGCACGGTGTCTAGACCCGGGTCGGGTCGGCCCGGTCAGGGTCGATGCCGTAACGCCGGATGGCGTCCTCGACCTCCTCAGCCTTACCTTCGCCGGCCTGGCGCAGACCGTCGAGAGCAGCCACCACCACGTGAGCAGCGTCGGTCTCGAAGTACCGCCGCAGCGCCGCGCGGGTGTCGCTCCGCCCGAAGCCATCCGTGCCAAGCGATACGAACGGCGCCGGCACCCACCGCGCCACTTGGTCGGGCACGGTCTTCATGAAGTCCGTCACGGCCACGATCGGGCCATCGGCGTTGGCCAGCGCCTGGGTGACGTACGGGATGCGGGGCGGATCGGATGGGTGGAGGCGGTTGTGGCGCTCCGTTTCCAACGCCTCTTCGCGGAGAGCCTTATAGCTGGTGGCGCTCCACAGCTCCGCGGCCACGCCGTGGTGCTCGGCCAAGAGCTGACGAGCCTCGAGCGCAGCTTGGCTGGCCGACCCGGAGAAAACGATGGTGACGCGCCGGGCCGGCCCCTCGGGCGCTTCTGCGAAACGGTAGAGCCCGCGAAGAATGCCCTCATCCACACCCTCCGGTTTGGGCGGCATGGCGTAGTTCTCGTTATAAAGCGTTATGTAATAGAAGATGTCCTCGCCGCCGCCTTCGCCGTACATGCGTTGGACGCCGTCCTGCACGATCGCGGCTGTTTCGTAGGCGAAGGCGGGGTCGTAAGCCCGGACATTCGGGACCACTGAGAACAAGAGGTGAGATTGGCCGTCGTCGTGCTGCAGGCCCTCGCCCAGTAGGGTGGTACGCCCGGCAGTGGCGCCCATCAAAAACCCACGGGCCCTCATATCCGCCGCCGCCCAGATCAAGTCGCCCACCCGCTGGTAACCAAACATGGAATAGAAGATGAAAAATGGCACCATGGGCTGGCCGAAGGTGGCGTAAGCGGTACCGGCCGCAGTGAAATCGGCCAATCCGCCCGCCTCAGTTATCCCCTCTTCTATTAGCTGGCCGTCCTTTGCCTCCGAGTATGACAACATCAGTTTGGAGTCGACGGGTTCGTAAAGTTGGCCAAGGGGAGCGTAGATTTTGAAGTCTTTGAACAGCGCGTCCATTCCAAAGGTCCGTGCTTCGTCCGGGATAATTGGCACTACCCGCCGCCCAATGCCCTTGTCCCGCAATAGCCCCCTCAGCATCACCGCAAAGGCCATCGTTGTGGAAACTTCCCGACTGCCAGACCCATTGTCGAACTCCGCGAAGATCTTGGGGTCGGGGGAGGGGAGAGGCTCGTAGTTGACGACACGTTCGGGGAGGGGCCCGTTCAGTTGTTTGCGCCGCTCGAGCATGTACTCGAATTCGTAGCTGTTTTCGGCCGGCCGGTAAAACGGGGGTTCGCCAGCTTCGAGCGCCTCGTCCGGTATTTCGGCCTGTAGTTTTAGGCGGTCTCGGAGCGCTCTCAGCTCGACCGTGTTCATTTTCTTTATCTGGTGAGTGGAGTTCCGGGCTTCGATGGTGGGGCCGAGCGCCCACCCCTTTATCGTCTTGGCCAGGATCACGGTCGGTTGGCCTGTCGTCTCGGTGGCCGCTTTGTAAGCCGCGTAGAGCTTGTGGTAGTCGTGGCCGCCACGAGGCAGGGTGCGGAGGTCCTCGTCGCTTAGGTGCTCTACCAACTTCTTCAGCCGAGGGTCGGGGCCGAAGAAATGCTCCCGGATATAGGCGCCGTCCTCGGTGGCGTACTTCTGGAACTCGCCGTCGACCGTCGTGTTCATCTTGTTGAGCAAGACGCCGTCCACGTCACGGGCCAGCAGTTCGTCCCAACGCGAGCCCCAAATAACCTTGATGACGTTCCAGCCCGCACCACGGAAGACCGCTTCAAGTTCCTGGATGATCTTGCCATTGCCGCGTACCGGGCCGTCGAGCCGTTGCAGGTTGGCATTGACCACGAATATGAGGTTGTCGAGCTGCTCACGACCGGCCAGGCTCAGAGCGCCCAGGGTCTCGGGCTCGTCGGTCTCCCCATCGCCCACGAAACACCACACTCTGGACCCGCTCGTGTCGACGATGCCCCGGTTGTGCAGGTACCGGTTGAAGTGGGCCTGGTAAATGGCGTTGAGCGGCCCGATCCCCATGGAAACGGTTGGGAACTCCCAGAACTCTGGCATGAGGCGGGGGTGGGGGTAGGACGAGAGGCCCCCGGTGCCGGCCGCGGCACCCGACAGCTCCATGCGGAAATGCTCGAGCTCGCCCTCACTGAGGCGGCCTTCGAGAAAGGCCCTGGCATAAATCCCGGGCGCAGCGTGCCCCTGAAAAAAGACCTGGTCGCCCGGCTGGCCGCCGGCCTTGCCTCGGAAGAAGTGGTTGAACCCGACCTCGTACAACGCCGCTGAAGAGGCGAAAGTGGCAAGGTGGCCGCCGATCCCCTCGGCAATGTGGTTTGCCCTCACCACCATGATCGCGGCGTTCCAGCGCATGTAGTGCCTGATGCGCCGCTCGGCTTCTTCGTCGCCGGGGAACCATGGTTCCTGGCCGGCCGGGATGGTGTTGACGTACGGGGTCGAAACCGTGGCCGGGAAGCCGACCTGACTTTCTTTGGCTCGTTCCAAGAGCTTCATTAGCAAAAAGCGGGCCCGGGCTTTGCCATGAACTTCGAGGACGGCGTCGAAGGAGTCGACCCACTCCTCCGTCTCTGTTGGGTCGATATCGGGGAGCTGATGAGAGATGCCGTCGAAGATCACGCCTTACATCGTCGCGCCAACCGTGGGTTGTCGGTAGTAGGACGACGAACCATCCTGTGACCTTTGTCACAAGATGGCACCTGAGCTGCGGTTTTGTGCCAATACCAGCATGCCCCACTGCAGTACCTCGGCTCGGGCATGCTTGAAGGATGCAGGATGGGGCCCCGAATGAGACGACCGTCTATACAGACGGGGCGTGCCTTGGTAACCCGGGCCCGGGCGGCTGGGCCTGGGCTGTGCCGGGAGGGCGCTGGCAAAGCGGAGCGGCGGGGCACTCTACCAACCAGCGGATGGAGATAACGGCGGCCCTGGAGGCCGCTCGTTCGTTGCCGGGCCGGCTCGACATCGTGAGCGACAGCACCTACGTCGTCAACTGCTTTCGGGATGGGTGGTGGGAGCGGTGGCTGGCGAAGGGCTGGGTCAATTCAGCGAAGAAGCCCGTGGCCAACCGGGACCTCTGGGAACCTCTGGTGGACCTGTACCGGGCACCGCCCAGGCGGCTGCGGTTCCGCTGGGTGAAAGGCCACGGGGGCGATCCTTTCAATGACCTCGTGGACCGCCTGGCCGTAGCGGCCGCCACCTCCCAGAAGGGTAGCGAGGGAGACGAGCCGCCCGAACTGGCTTCTCTCGGCCCGGCAGACTCGCCCGTAGGTCGCCCCCCGGGCGGGTGGACGAAAGGCCCGTTGGGAAAGGTCTAGCCGGCGGCTACAGCCCGGTTGTCCCAGAAGGCGGCCCTGTGCTGGCGAAGGGCGGCGCCGTCAGGCACGTACTGCTCCGAGAACACCCGCCAGGACCCGTCCGAGTAGCCAATGAGCGTTTGGTCGTAGGCCTCCGCGGGGCCGTGTTGCTCAGTCCAGCCGGGGACATAGGTGACCAGGCCTCCAGCGGCGGGAACGTTGGCGAAGCCCTGCCCGAGGAACCGGTACAACGTGACGGTGCCGCTGCCTTCGACCAGGTCGAGCTCGGTGCCGAAACCAGCGCGGTCCGACGGCGTCACGAACACCAGCTTGGGGTCGTGATCGCGTTCGAGGTCGTCAGCCCACACAAGCGAGGCCGGTCCAAGGCTCTGGAAAACATGCACGAGGGCGAGGGCCCAGGTGTTGCCCTCCCGGCGCCAGACGAGGTCGCGCTCCTGGATGCCGGGGCCGCTCTTGCTGGTCCCTCCCTCCTTGCTGAGGCCCACCTTTTTGCTGGCTGCTTTGCTGGCGGAGCCCGGCGCCGGTCTGGCCGCGAGCACGGCTGTTTCTTGTTCGACGACCCCGGCCACCGTCCCCGTCGGCGCCACCGCGACCACGCATCTGCCGCTGAACCCCGGGTCGACGAGCAGGTGGCAATTGGGGGTGTACGGCTTGTCGGTCGGGCTGGTAGGTGGATGCAGGCTGGCGCCAACGCCCGAAAGGGCCAAACCGATCACCGACGGGTTGGCCTCGGGCTGGGGTGCGGCTTGTGCCGCGAGCGGTGACGAAAACGTGGTCAGGGGCGTGGCTCCGAAGCCCACGGCGGCCACGGCGGCTCCCCAGACGCAGGTAGCCAGCCCGGCTCTCCTCAGCGCACGCACGGCCCGATGATACCGGTCACCTCGGGCCGCCCCGCCTCGCCCAATCGGCGTACTGCCAGCTCACCGGTAGTGTCAACGGCGAAGGAGGGATTATCGATGGAAGAGAGCGAGTGGCGCTTGCAGGCCCTGTCCCCACTGGACGGGCGCTACGGGAGACAGTTGAAGCCGTACGCGGCCGCATTCTCGGAAGGCGCCCTGATCCGGGAACGTTTCGCGATCGAGGTCAGGTGGCTGAAGTTCCTGGCCGCGCGGCCCGAAATCACGGAGTTGGTCCCCCTCACCAGTCGAGAACAAGCGGCGCTGGACGACTGGGTGGCCAAGTTTGGCGCACCCGACGGGGAGGTTATAAAAAAGATTGAGGCCACTACTAACCACGACGTCAAGGCCGTCGAGTACTACCTGAAGCAGCGCCTCGTGGCGGAGCTGGGGTGGTCCCCGGCGCGAGCCGAGTTTGTGCATTTCGCAGCTACATCGGAGGACATCAATAACCTCGCCTACGCGGGGATGGTGCGCCAGGGGCGCGACGGCATCTGGCTGCCCTCGGCCGACGCCTTGGTCGACGAAGTGCGGGCGGTCGCAGTAGAGAACGCCGGCCTACCGATGCTGGGCCACACGCACGGCCAGCCCGCCACGCCCACGACGCTGGGGAAGGAATTGGCCGTGTTCGTAGCCCGCTGGGACAGGCAGCTGGGGGCCATCCGCCAGGTGGAAATCCTCGGCAAGTGGGGCGGCGCGACAGGCACCCTGGCGGCTCATGTAGTGGCCTACCCTGACCTTGACTGGCTGGCCATGGCGCGTGACTTCGTCACCGGGTTGGGCTTCACCTGGGCCCCGTTGACCACCCAGGTGGAGGCCCATGACTGGCTGGCCGAGCTCTTCGACGCCATGGGTCGTTTTGGCACGGTTCTGGTCGATTTCTGCCGCGATATGTGGTCGTACATAAGCCTGGGGTACTTGCGCCAAAAGGCCTTGGAGGGCGAGGTCGGCAGCTCGACCATGCCGCACAAGGTGAACCCGATCGATTTCGAGAACGCCGAAGCGAACGCAGGTTTGGCCTCAGCGCTGTTGGGCCATCTTTCTCAAAAGTTGCCTATTTCCAGGATGCAGCGGGACCTTTCCGACTCTTCTGCTTTGCGCAATATTGGCAGTGCGTTTGGTTATTCGGGCCTTGCCGTCCTCTCGGCCCGCCGAGGGATGGCCCGTACCCGGCCTGACCAGGCAGTTCTCGCCGCCGACCTTGAACCCGCGTGGGAGGTGCTCAGTGAGGCAGTGCAGACGGTAATGCGCCGCTACGGTATAGCGGAACCGTACGAGCAGCTTAAGTCATTGACGCAGGGCAAAGCGCTTACCTCGCAGGAATTACATCACTTTGTGCGCGGGCTTGACCTCCCTGAGCACGTGAAAGAGCGGCTTATTGCGCTAACGCCAGAAACCTATACCGGGCTTGCAACTCGGCTTGCTAACTTGATTGATATCCCGCAGGGAACCGCTGAAGTACAAAAGGCAGGAAAAACAAAAGGGGGGTGGCCCAAAAAGGGTTAACCCTGTCCCCGGAGGTGTAGCGGCGTGAACGGTGAAAGCTCAGTCCATATAGACCGCGGGCGGTGGCTCTACCGCTTCGCACTAAACACGGACAACATCGCGATTTACCGTGCCAAACGGGCGGGCCAGGACCTGGCACCGGTAGAGGTGTGGCGCTCCTTGGCTCAACTGGGCATCTCGGATGCTTTCATCGTCCCGGTCGACGGCGGATGGCAGCCGTTCGTGGAACTGACCGAGAGCCGTCAGCGCTGGGCTTTAGCCAAGCGCGGTTCGATGGCCGAAGCCGAGACCGCGACCCGGCATTTTCTCGGGACCTTGGCCGACGCCCTGTGCCACGCCAGTCAACCCCGTATGGCGAGCGAAAAAGAAGCAGAGGCGTTGCCCATGAGGGTCCCCCAGCCGCCCGCGCCTCCAGCTGAAGAAAGCACAGTCGAGCTGGTCCTTTCGCACGCAGGTTCGGCGCGTGAGGCGTCTGGATGGGAGCTGATTTACAGCCGCCAACGCCTCTTCCGCTGAGTTCAGCAGTTGCGGCCACAAACCGCCTTCCGGCCCGAGCCGGGTGTCGTCGGGGGTGCCGGGGCTGGCCGCCGCTACTATGCCTAGCCTGATCCTGAGCGCATAAACCCGCGCTGGCCACCAAGCCGATGCGGACGGGCCCGATGCCCACCAGGGCGACGAAGGTCGTCCGGTCGTGGCCGGCGGCGCGACAGTCTTCGGACGGGTGCACGGCGGCGCCTACGCCCCACACACAGCGCCACGACCCGAGGGCCGACGCCAGCCGGCGTTGCTTCTGACCAGTAACACCAGGCCAGAAGGAGCCACCAGCGTCACCATGATGGGGCGTACGATGACATCAGGTGCCCGGTTCCAGATCCCGGCACCAAGGAATGTCCCGGGGACGGCACCGATGATCAAATGCCGGACCCGCTGAGGCCGAGGGGGCTGAACAGCGGCCGACCGAAGGCCGCCACAGCTACCAGGCGCACTCTTTGTAGATCATCGGTACCCACCGGGAGGTTGGCCGACAGCCCCGGGCAAACCACCATGAGCAAGACAATGCGCTGAGATACGCGGAGCCGACAGACGTCATCTCCGCCATGAAGCCGCAGCAGGCCTCAGCGCGAGCCGGGCTTCTGCGAATAAGGGCCGGGGAAATGGGAGGCCGACCAAGGTGGGGCGCGCTGGCGCGGGATATCTGGCACTGGGCAGCGGGCGCGGCTACGTCCTCTCCGCGTAGGCCCGAACACCTTGCGTGTGGACAAACGGCCACAATTGCGTACTCCTATGACCGAGGAGCGCTCGGGGTCAACCCCGAGCGAGCCCCCCAGCCCCTGTGCCGCCCCAGCCCCTGTGCCGCCCCAGCCCCTGTGCCGGCCCTGCCCCCGTGCCGCCCCAGCCCCTGCGCCGCCCCAGCCCCCCGTGCCGCTCTCGTATCGCGGCCGCGGAGGTGCCCGCAGTAGTAGTCATTTCGCATTCCACACCATTTCACCGCTCGGGTCGGATCGGCGTTGCGAAATCAACGAAACGTCAGCGCGAGCGGGCCATCGCCCGGCCTGAGTGGGGTTTTGTTGCCCAAAAACGAAGGACCTTGCGCGCCAGAGTCTGGATAAGCGACGCTGTCGCGCACAGAACCGCCAAATGCGTTTCGAACACGGCCTTCGGCATTTCTTGTTTCGTCCTTTACCGCTTTTCGTTCGACGATTCCTCTGGTGGGAGCGTAGCGGAACTCGAATCGCTACCTGTGGGCTGAAGAACGCGTTCCGTATTGCTTTGTAACGCCTTTTACCCATCGCACTAATAGGGGTACTTTCGCTGGGTATTCTCCCTCGACACAGTGACGGGTTCGAAGGGAGCACGCGGTGAGAAAAGCGTTTAGTTCGCGCAGGCAGGGTTGGCGTCGCTGGGGATCTTCGGCGGCCGCTGTTCTTGGTGTACTCGGGGGCGTCCTCGTCGCTATTGGTTCAGTGCAAGCGGTGACTGACGCGGCCGCTGCGGACCCGACCTCTTTGGGCACGACGCCAGCCGTATTTGGCTATAGCGAGTACAGCAGCGGGGACGCTACTTTCACTTCATCGGGTGCCGAAATCGAAGGCACAGCTGTTGTTGCCGGCAACCTCACCGTGCCCGCCGGAGGAACATTGACTGTAGGGACTGGAGAATCCAACAGCACAGTCCTCGATGTCGATGGTGATATTTCGGGCGCCGGCACGGTTTGCATTGGCGGGACCGCCAACGATGGTAAGTACGCCGGCACCAGCACCGTGCAGTCCGGCGTGGGGTGCGGTTACCTGGAGCAGACCCCCGACCTGGCGGCGAGCGCCTTTCAGCTCATTAGCTCGGATATCGGCACCATTAGCAGCGGCTGGTCCTCGACCCCATCGAACGGCACAGAGCAACTGTCGTCCAATAATCTGATACTGACCGGCACGGCCTCGACGGTACAGGTCTTCAGTGTACCGGCATCGGATTTTGCGAGTGCGCAGACATTGACCATTAACGTCCCGGCGGGGACGACGCAGGTCCTCGTCAACGTGGAGGGCGCTATAAGCAGCGCACCGTTGCCCTTGACGAGCGTTATTTACTCAAACGGCCCCGCCATCGCGGCCAATACCTGGCTCAATTTCTCCGGTGCAACGTCCGTTAGCTTCTCCGGCGTGGAAGTGAATGCCAACGTGCTCGCTCCCAATGGTGCTGTCACCATGGACGGAGGCCAGTTCGATGGCTACGTTTATGCTGCCACCATAGGCGGAAGTTTCACTGGCGAGGTGCCGGCTGCCACCACGATTGCTGGTCCAGCGCCAAGTTGCGCCTGCACCACCACTACGACCACGCAGCCCACGACCACCACGACGCAGCCGACAACGACCACGACGACAGGGCCGACGACGACCACCACGCAGCCGACCACGACGACCACTCAACCCGCGACGACGACCACCACGCAGCCGACCACGACGACCACTCAACCCGCAACGACGACCACCACACAGCCGACCACGACGACCACTCAACCCGCAACGACGACCACCACACAGCCGACCACGACGACCACTCAACCCGCAACGACGACCACCACACAGCCGACGACGAGCACGACGACAGGGTCGACAACGACGACCACTCAACCCGCGACGACGACCACCACACAGCCGACGACGAGCACGACGACAGGGCCGACAACGACGACCACTCAACCCGCGACGACGACCACCACACAGCCGACGACGAGCACGACGACAGGGCCGAGAACGACGACCACGCAGCCGACCACCACGACGACAGCGCCGACGACCACGACTACAGGGCCGACAACGACCACCACGCAGCCGACCACCACGACTACAGGGCCGACCACCACGACTACAGGGCCGACCACCACGACCACAGGGCCGACCACCACGACTACAGGGCCGACCACCACGACTACAGTGCCGACGACGACCACCTCCGTCCCCCATCACCATCACCGCCAGCCGGCGCCCACTACGACTACGGTGCCTGGAAGCCCGGGTCCGTCGACCACGCCGACCACAGTCGTGCCTCTCGTGACTACGACGACACTGGCGACTGCCGGCGCCCACACGACGACCACAACGGTCCCTCTCATAACCACGACCACGGTGGCCACAAAGGGCGTACGAGTAACAACGACAACGGTTGTCCCTCACTCGCCGACCACGACGGTGCCTCACACGACAGTCACGACGGTGGGCCAGACGACTACAACCACGACGGTCGTGCCGGCTCCCGCTCCTCCGACTACTACGCCAACGTCTTCGTCGCAGCTGGCTTTCACCGGGTCCAACTCCTCGCAGATTGCGGGCTTCGGGTTGGTGCTGGTTCTCCTGGGTGGCGGGATTTGGTTCGTGAGCGGCCGTCGGCGCCGGGCTAGCCGTTAGTAGGAGCTAGTAGGGCTCGGCTAGCCGTGCCGGCCGCTACTGAGGATGACGCAAGGTCGTTCTCGGTGCGGGCCGGCAGCAAACCGGGCCGCCTGGGGCACGTCTGCACCGCCGTCGGTGTGGTCTGCGCAAAACTACCCACTAACCCCGTCGTTAAACGCCTCGCTATTTGCATATTTCGACGCCCGTCCCGCGCCTGTAAGGAGTTTTATCCGGTCTCCGGGTAAAACTGCTAAGAGTGGGGAGTTTTATTCAAACTTGTAGGCAGCGACCCCCCACCCCTCCCGAAGAGTTAATTTCAGATTCAAGACGACTGCCAATCGAGGGGTGAACCGGTGACCGACAGGTCGGCCGGACCCAAGGGTGACCTCGTTACGGGGTTATGCGACTGGCAGTAACTCCTGGGCGCCGTCGCCATCGGGGTGTCGCCATCGGGGCGTCGCCATCGAGGTGTGGTCCTTGAGCGCACTTCGCAAAGTGGCCTCGTACAAAGAGACCATGACGTGAGCCTGCGCGACCGGCTATTTATCTTGGTGTCGGTCCGTGGACGAAATAGTGGGGGACGGCGAGACGTTCGGGCCGGGTTCGGGCGAGGAACCCAACCTCAAGCCCGAGGTTCCACCGCGAACCAGCGGCTCGAAGTCACCGGGGTCGGTGACGGCGGTCCCGTTGACCTCGATCCAGGCATGAGCAGTAATGGCGCCAAGTTCACCCTTTCCCACGGACAGCCGTAGACGGGGCCCATGTGACCGTACGACGTGGGCCGCCGACAGGGAATGCCGCAGGCACGCTCCGTTGGGCGCAAGCGGCCACCGCTGAGCGACCCTGCTCAACACGGCCAGCCGTCGGCGCTCAGACACGGACAGGCCCAGGGTTTCGACGGCCAGGCTGGGCGTGGCGTCGGTGAACTCCAGCGTGGCGCCGAACCACCGGGCCACCTGGCGTAAATCCGCCAGGCGAATGGAAATCTCAGCGCCCGCCAGCAGGAACACGGATTCACCGACAGCGACGACCAGTTCCGGCCGGCGCAGCCACCGTGCCAGCCTGATCGTCTGGGTCTTTGCGGTCATGGAGAGCCCTCCCGGGTCAACCGGGATGTGAAATGGCGGCCTTGTGTCGTCAGACGAGCGTAGCCGTCCTGGGCGAGATCCCCGCGGTAGCCAGCCACGCCGCCTGCAGCAAGGGGGTGGTACCGGGGTGAACCCGCTCGGCTAGCCAGGACGAGCGCAAGACCTCGACGTCCACGATGTCGGGGTCGACGCCACTCCCGTCCCACGATCTAGCAAAGGCCCTTGTGGCATCGCCGTGAAAGGCCGTATTGAACGAGGCCTTCGTCGTGCGTGCCAATAGGGCGTCAGGCAGAAGGTCACCGAATAGCCGTCGCATCGCTTCGGTTCTATCCACGTAGCCGAGCCGGCCACCCTGACGTGCGACAGCGTCCACAAAGGTTGGTTCGAGGTACGGGTGGGCAAACCTCGCCCCGAAAGATGTGGCCAGCCAGTCGCGGTTGGCCAGACCAAGCCGCAGAGCCGGCGTACGAGCGTAGGCGCGGACGGTTTCGGACCACGACCAGGGCTCCCCGGCGGCGATGCAGGCCAGGTCGTCCAACGCCTGGTCTCTGAGGGGCGGTCGTAGCCAGGTGAGGTGGCCGGCCCCGGCTATCCTGCGCCGAGCCGACGGCAACCGGATGCGGGCAGGAGCTGCCTCCCGGGCCAGTTTGCGAAGCGCTGGCCGGACGTCGCCGCGCTGTTCGCGCAGAGACCTGAGGAGCAGCTGCAGTGACGTTGCTCGGTGGGCGCCGAAGATTTCGTCCCCGCCTTCGCCCGTAATTACTGTGGCACCGCTCGCCCGGCCCATCCATGCCGTCTCCAGATGCAACGCCGGCGGCCAGAGCAAGCCGTGGGCGCGGAGAGAAGCCGTGCCTTCGGGGCCGAGGAACTCGGCCGCCTCCCGGTCGACCGCAACAATCTCCCATACTTTTGGACAAAGGCGGTCGATCACGAGTTGCTGCCACGAAGCTTCTTCGGTGTCGGCATTCCCCGGGTAGCGCAGGGTAAGGGCGACGGGCTCGGGTAACCCGCGGCGGCGGGCCACGTCGAGGGCCACAGCCAGGAGCGCAGACGAGTCACGTCCGCCTGAGAAGCTCACAAAACATGGCCCTTTGACAAGCTCCGCGGCCAAGACCTCCTCGAGCGCAGCCCGCGGTGTCGGGCCTGTTGGCGGCAAGGGCCTGGGCCGAATTGGGGGCGTGGGACGTACAAACCCAACCAGGACCTCCCAGTCGTTCATCCGGTAAGGGATCGCGGCCCCCGCGGTTTCGGCCTGTACCACCATCACCAAACGAAGAGGCGCCAACTGCTCCGTTGGTACGCCCTCGCAGCGTTGTTAGCGCTTCTAGCCGACGTTTAGCCTTCGGTCGCTAGGAGCTGGGCCCGCCCAAGGTCAGCAACGAAGGCGTCTACATCGCGTTCGACGGTCTCCCTGCTGAGCCTGAACCGTTCGACAAGCGCGTCGACAAGTTCGTCCCTACTTGCCCCAGAGGCCAGTAGCTTCCAGAGGAGCGTGCCGGTCGCATTGGTCGAAAAGTAGGTGGAGCTGGCCAGGTCGAGGACCACGACGTCGTCACCCACCGCGTTCCACGCTACGGAGTCAGCACGTAATTGCATCAGGAGTTTCTTTCATTATGGCCCAACTTTCACGCCCGCTTCGCTTTAAAGCAAGGGCCGGTTCGGAAAATACGTTTGTCGCATAGCGGAATGTCGGCGGGAGAAATACGCACGACACGCTCGTATATCGTCTCCCCTCGCCCTGCATTCTAAGAGGTAGAGGTCCAGCAGCCCCAAAAGTCCTGATTGTTGCCGGATAATTCGAGACCGCCCGTGAGGTCACTGAGCCGCCCTTGGCACACGAGCTGCGGGGCCTCGTATTCAGTTTCGGTCGTTATAGCATCTGGCCTTGTCATTACGTACATTGTGGCTGGTGAGTGCATTGCGAGCAAGACAGGGCGTCTATTTGAGCTTGATTTTCGTGGATAACGGCGTCCGCCAACACGCTCAGCGCAGGATCGAACACGCCTGATCGGGCCATCACTCTGGGCGCCCGAAACGGATTGCCCGTCCTTCAAGCCGTCGCCCGCGCCGGCCCGTCATCAGGCGCGGATGGGGGTCCTTAGCGAGCTCACAGTTCGACCCGGGGAGCTCGCTGGGCCCCATCACCGTGTCGGTAAGTTCGGGAACGGGACAACCGTGAACTGCGGGCTGCAGGGTCGACACTGAGGCTCGACGACTGTAGGGCCGGCAAGATCCACCATGTGCGCGGGCTCGGTACCGGAGGACGACCGGTTTCCGACCACGGGTCGATTAGCCCACCGGGGGGTTTCGGCTCCCGTAAGTACCGTCCCGTAGCCGTCATCGTGGAGGCGCAGTTCGGCTCGGGACGAGGTTTCGCCTGCCTTGTCCCCAGGTCTCGCTCGAGAGTTGTCTAGTCGGTCGGGTGGTCGGGTACGGGTGGCGATGCCCGCTGTCGCACTACCCATACCAGCCTGCATCTGCTCTGTGCGTCTCAGCAAGCCTCAAAAGGCTGGCTCAAACGACCCAAACGGCGGTGACAAGAGCACCCCTGCACCGCTCATGAGGACGGTGATAGGACGCACCAGGCCCGAAAGCTTGCCTGGCGCAGGTGGCGATGCTGAGCAATTGCGTCGCCAGCCGCGAAGATGTCAGCGGCTGGCGACGAATAGCGCGGCTGAGAAGTGGACGGTTAGGCCGTCTTTTGAAACGCAACGTCCGGGTTGGAACGCTGGTCTTGAGGGCTCGACGTAACTGCCACCGGGCCGCCCCGGTTGGCTTTTGCCCGGCGCGCGACCGACTGGGTGAGCTGCTTTGCGACGTTGTGCGTGCCGGCGATGAACCGCATTGAGGGCCCTAACCCGTAGGCGGCCGAGGCCCCGACGAAATACAACCCAGGGACCGTGGACTGACCGGCCCGCGTAAGTATGGGGTACCCGCCGCGAGTGTCGATGCGGCTCCGAAGTGCTTCCGGCAGGTACGCGAGCCGAGCGAGGTCAATGCGGAAGCCAGTACCGGCGATCACGTGGTCGACATCGAGACTGGATTGGCCTGGGCCGTCGAGTGACAACCGGACCCCGCTTCCGTTGGGCTCGGCCGAGCGCACATGGGTCTTGTCGAGCATCTCGACGACGCCCTCGACGCGTGGCCGGAGCCACCAGGCCCCAAGCGGCCCCAGCACGGTTCGCGCTTTTTCAACTCGCATGTCCTGCGGCAGCAGGCGGAAGGCGCTTGGAGAATTCCACAACGGGCACTTCCATCCCTCGCAAAGCTTGTTGTTCCGAATGCGCACCAAGGGCGTTAGCGGCACCGCCCTCGTGCCCCAGATCGGAGAATCGGGGCACCGCACCACAAGTATCGCCTCGCCTCCGGCCTCATTTACCAGAGCCGACGTCTCGAGCGCCGAGGACCCAGCCCCAACAATGGCCACACGGCGGCCGCGGAACTGGTCGAAGTGACGATGGTCCGAGGTGTGGGAGAGAAGGTCGGACGGCAGGCTCGACAGCACGGTGGGGATATAGAAGTGAGGCAGGACACCGGTGGCGAGCACGACGCTCCTGGCCGCAACGGGCTCGGCATCGTCGAATGCAACCTGGAAACCGCCGTCCACGGCTTTGACCTCAGTTGCGGTAACGTCACTGACGTCAGGCACCAAGTGCTTTATATACCAGTCGGCGTAGCTGAGGAATTGGTCAAGCGGCAACGGCGTTCCGCGCTCGATGCCATCGATCCCCTCCGACCGGCTGTAGCCATCGAGATCGTAGCCGGCTTGCGGGCACGACATGTCCGTTCCGTAGGGCTCAGATTTCAGGTACATGCCGGCCGGCATGTGGTTGCGCCAGGCATCCATCGGGCGGCCGACGACGAGATGGTCGATGCCCCGCTGACGAAGGTGCGTAGAGATCGACAGGCCGTAGGGGCCAGCACCGATAATGAGCACCTCGCTCGATCGCATGTAATGCTCCCTTTCTGGTGCAGATGAACTGCACGTTCGCTGACGTGGGACGACCACCCCGAGTGACTGTTAACGCTAACGGGGTACAGGTACGACTTGTCTAGTTCGAACCCTCTCCAGAAGAGCTACTCCGCCCTTCTGTGATACGCGGGTGTCGAGACCGATCGCTCCGGTCGGGCAGCTTGCGCCCGAGCACCCTGTCCGCGGGGAGTAACGTCTCTTGCCATGGTCGCCCGGTTTGGTGAAGCGCCCCACCGCCGGGCCACTAAGCAGTGCGTTTCCGACACGACGGCTCATCAGCGTCGGCCAAAGTCAACGTTGTATCACAGCCAACCGCTGAAGCTCCTCGCTATGAGGTTTTGTATGGGAGGAAGGCTATGAGATTCTCCTGCAAGAGGAAAGCTGCCAGGCCTTTACAAGGCCGTTCCGAGCGCGAACTTTGCGCCCTCTTGGTTTAGCTCGCCGCGGGCCGGGGGAGTGGCCAGGGTCACATGCGGCGAGGTACAATGAGCGGGGTCAGAGAGAGCCTTCTCGGTCCCAGCTACTTTTATCACCGTCAGCTGATCAAGAAGTCCAAGAGCTGGTCGTCCGGCGACATCAAAGAGTACCAAGGGGCGCGCTACGAGAGACTGACCCGACGCTACGGCGACGAGATCACCGGGAAAGAGGACTACCGGCAGGACCTCGGTCGGTATACCCGTTGGGCTGTGCCGCCGCTCACGCGCGACGTGCGGACGGGTGGGACATCGGGCCAGCCACTTCGCTTCACGGCTGATACGTTTGCCCGCCGTCAGAAAGAGCGCGCCTATCTCTTCGACATCTGGTCTCAGGTTGGGTACGCGCCGTACGACCTCAGGGTCCGTTACGCGGGCGACTTCCACGGTGGAATGCTCCGTTATAACAGGCTCGAGAACGTATGGGTCGTCTCACCTGGCGCCACCCTAGAGGGGAAACTCAACGGCTTCCGGGAGTGGCTCCGCACGCTACCGCCTTTTTTCCTTCATGTGTACCCGAGTTCGCTTTACACCTTTATCGACCTGGTAGGGGAAGAGTTGTTCCGTAGCCTCCCCATCCGGGGCGTCATCGCCGCTTCCGAAATGTTCCCGGCAGACGAGCAAGTGAGGTTTGAGCAAGGGTTCGGGATCAAAATTGCCCACTGGTACGGTCACAGCGAATACGCCGTCCTAGCGTATTGCTGCCGGGAGTGCCGGGGCTTCCACTTCTACCCCACGTACGGCTATGTGGAGATCCTCCCTTCTGATACCGAGGGGTGCCGGCGTATCGTAGCGACCTCGTTCAACCGGATCGGCACCCAGTTCGTCAGATATGACACGGGTGACCTGGCCGTCGATTCAGTTGCGGGCTGCGCCCGGGACAACTTCCTGCATTCCAGCGCCATCGTCGGAAGATCACAGGAGACCTTCGTGGACAGCTCGGGCCGAAGGAGGTCATTGTTTGGCTACGCCTTCGGCGACCTTGACCACGACGCCTTCTATGACCAGATTCGAGACATTCAATTCGTCCAGGAAAAGCCAGGCTGTTTACGCCTACGGGTAGTCATGAACCCGGGTGCAGATAGAGACCAGATCCAACAGGCCTTCGAACACCGCATCCCGGTGGCCAAACTCGAGTTCGAGTATGTCTCTGCTATCGAACGGAGCCCGAGCGGCAAGCGCAAGTATTTCGTCGACCGATTGCCGGCGACGGCGACCAGCTAGCGATGACCGGCAGTGGTCCCGGTGCGCGGTCCGTCGGGGAACCGATGGGTTTAGACTCGTCACCTGGAGCTGCCAAGCGCTCGAGCGGTGGGTCGCACCTCAGGCGTTAGCAGCCTTAACCGCGATGCCGAACATCCCGTTCCTGTCCGTCGATGGACAAATTATGGTCTGGTACTCGGGATGCCGCTGAGCAAAGGTCACGAACCCCATGTGCGAGTCGATGTCGTCTACCAGCATTACGCCGCCGGGCGACATGGCGGTGGCCGCCTGCTCCATCTCGAACACCGTGTTCTCCGCGGTATGCAGGCTGTCGTGAATGAACATCCCCACGGGGCCGACCTCGCCGATTAGCGGAGGAAGGCGTTGTTTGCTCGAGCCTTCCAGGTACGACCATCGGGGTCGGCACGCGTCCGTAACGACTATGCCCGTCTCTCCGTGAAGGCGGTGATCGAACGGGAACGGCAGATCGATACTCCAGAGGTGACCGAGGCGGTTGAGTGCCAGTGCCTCGAGCACGATCCTGCTTGTGACGCCATGGGCTACGCCCGTCTCGATAACCACCTCGGGTTGAGTGTGCAGCGCCACGCACCATACGGCACTGCATAGCGAACTATCGCCGTCCGCATACCAACCGTACGTGTCGCGGCCGAAGCCCCATCCTCTGGCGTCCAGCGCCGCACCGATGTCGACCAGTACCTCATCTAATCGCCGGTCTCTTGGACAAGGCCAAGGTGCCCGCAGCAACCCGTGCATGTGCTCATTCCAGGCGTCGTCCGCCGCCAACCCCGGGTCCTCGTTACGTCTGTGCCATTGGTACCACTGGCGTATTTCCCCTGGCAGAGCGCGGCTTACGACGACTGGATCAGCTGCGAATGTACGGGTCAGGCGGACGACTTTCTGGAGGCGCGTCCCGCTCCAGGCCATTAGAGGCGCCTCAGCAGACTGTTTGAACGGCGTCCGTGAGGATCGCAAGCCCCTCGTCGATTTCGGCGTTGCTCGCCGTCAGCGGCGGCAGCAACTTCACCACCTCATCATCGGGACCGGCGGTCTCCACGAGCAACCCGCGCTCGAAGGCTGCGGAGGACACCTTCTTGGCGAGGTCGCCGTACTCGAATGCCAAGCCCTGCGCCAAGCCGCGGCCGCGCGGCAACATTACGGTGCCTGGCACAGACTCCGCCAGGCCCTTGAGAGCGGCCGCCACCCGCTGACCTTTGGCTAGTGTGCCCTCTTCCAGGGCTTTATCCCGCCAATAGAGGCGCAGCGCTGCCGCCCCGGCTACGAATGCTGGGTTGACGCCACGGAAAGTGCCGTTGTGCTCACCCGGCTTCCAGATGTCCAGGTCGTCCCTGATCAGGGTGAGCGCAAGTGGGAGGCCGTAGCCGCCGATCGACTTGGACAGGCACACCATGTCCGGCACAATCCCGGCCGGCTCGAAACTGAAGAACGGTCCCGTGCGCCCACAGCCCATCTGGACGTCATCGATGATGAGCAGGACGCCATGTCGTTGACATAGCGTGGCGAGACCGGAAAGCCAGCCCAGCGGGGCCACGTTGATCCCGCCCTCGCCCTGCACTGTCTCGACGATCACTGCCGCCACTTGGTCCAGGCTGGTGCCAGCGTCCTGCAGAACGCGCTCGATGCCCGGCGAGCCCGGGTGATCGTCGTCCAGGCGACAGCCGAACGGGACAGGGGTGACATAGGGCAAGGGGACTCCAGCGCCCGCGCGATGGAACTTATTGGCGGTAACCGCAAGCGCGCCCAGCGTCATGCCATGAAACCCACCCGTGAAGGCGATCACCTCGGTACGCCCTGTGACTTTGCGGGCCAGCTTAAGCGCCGCCTCTACTGCGTTTGCCCCACCCGGGCCAGGGAACTGTACCCGGTAGTTCAGCCCTCTGGGCTGCAGGATGAGCTCGTCGAACGCTGTCAGGAACTCTCTTTTGGCTACGGTGTGCATGTCCAGCGAGTGGATCACGCCATCGTTGGCGATGTAGTCCAGAAGCGCCTGCTTGAGGGCCGGGTTGTTGTGGCCGTAATTCAGCGCCCCGGCCCCGGTGAAGAAGTCGAGGTAAGCATGGCCTTCCTCGTCGTACTGCCAGCTGCCTACGGCCCGATCAAAGACCTTCGGCCAGGTCCGGCAGTAGCTGCGCACGGCGGATTCGCGTGCCTCGAAGATCCCTGTCGTTGACGCTTCGTCCTGTCCTTGGCGCGCCCACTGGCTCGTATCCGTGGCGTACTCCTGGCGAGACTGCTCCATCCTGATCCTCTCCTTATGCCACCGTTTCCAATGGACCGTGTGTTCGGTACCGCATCCAAAACGTCGTCCGGGACAGCGCATTGCGCCCTTGACCTGCCTCACCAACCACACAGGCGGGTCTCTCAACTCCAGACCAAAAAGAGCGCACATCGGAAGGTCTTGATACGGGTCGGCGCCAAAGTCCTGAAGGAAAGGGTGCAACCGCACCGCTGGGCGCAGTGCGCGTTCGAGCAACTGCTTGTAGTGCGAACCGGGGCACCGACCGGATCGCTGTGGGCGATGGCCGGCTGAGCTTGTGGTGTGGCACCTGATACCTGCAATGCGTATCTTTCCTGACCGCGAGGAACTCGTGAGACCAGGAACGCCTCGTCTACCAGAGGTGGGCCAGAGACAGAGCTGAATTCGGGTTCATTAGCCGACGGCGCGGTGCCTGAACGGGTGCTGAACGGATCAGGAGTTGCTTGTGCAGACCATGGACAGGACCGGCGTCGCGGAGCCATCAGGCCCGGGCCTGGCGGAGCGCCTCGGTGACGGGATCGCCCGTGGCACGTTCATCGTCGCCGGGCTCACGATGTTGTCCCGGGTCCTGGGCCTGGTCCGAACGCTCGTGTTCTCACAAACCGTCGGGGCTACTTGCCTGGGCACGGCGTACGTTACCGCGAACCAGGTCCCCAACCTTCTGTACGAGCTAATCCTGGGAGGGGCCTCACTAGCGCCATGGTCCCGGTCCTGGCCCGCTCCGCGGAGAAGGCGTCACAGGACACGGCGGAGAAGGCGCGGGTCGGCGACATCACCTCAGCCCTGCTGACCTGGTCCGTGATCATCGTCGTACCGTTGGCCCTAATCATCGTCGCGGTCGCCGGGCCGATCGCCTCACTGCTCAACCCCGTCAACCCCAACGCGCACTGCGTCCGCAGCGACATGGTTTCGGTTACGGGCAGCATGTTGCGGGTCTTCGCCCCCCAGGCGCTGCTGTACGGGATCTCCGTCGTTCTGTACGGACTACTTCAGTCCTACCGGCGGTTCGCCGCCCCCTCCATCGGCCCCGGGATTTCCAGCCTGGTGCTCATCGCCTGCTACCTGGCGTTCGTACCGTTGAACGGCGGGCGTTCGCTGGCCCAGCTCCCGCTCGCCGCTGAGCTCGTGCTGTCGGTCGGGACGACCCTCGGCATCGCTGCGCTGGTTGTCGTGGCCATACCACCCACCTGGCGGCTTAAGCTTCGGTTCCGGCCTGTTCTTCGGTTCCCTCCCGGGGTGGCGCGTCGTGCCGGAGGCCTGGCCCTCGTAGGCGTCGCCGAGCTCATCGCCATCGACGTGGCCAACGTCGTGGCCATAACCTTGGCTAACGGTCACGGGACGACAGGCGCGATCGTCCTGTACAACTACGCCTCGCAAGTCTTCAACTCCATAGCGGCCATCCTCGCGTTGTCCATCGTGGTGAGCGCGTTCCCAGTGATGTCGGCGCGCGAGGGCTCGGCATTCCAGCGGACGAGCGCAGGATCAACCCGAGCCGTCATGCTCATGTCGTGCCTGGGCACCGCCGTCATCGCCGCGATTGCCGTCCCCGCCGCTCATGTCCTGGCGAAGCAACCGGCTCAGGTCCCAGAGTTGACTGAGGCATTTCTCCTGTTCGCCCCGGGCGTCGCCGGCTTGGCCCTGACCGCGAACCTATCGCGGATGATGTTCGTCATCGGGCGGCTAAAAATAGCCGCGGCTGCCCTGGCCGGAAGTTGGTTGGTCACCATCGTGGCTGACGTGCTACTCGTCCAGCTGGTCCCGCCCCGGCTGGTGGTCGCTTCTCTCGCCCTTGGTACCACCATCGGGCAATCCGTAGTGGTCGTCCCGATGGTTATCCTCACTCGGAAGATCTGTGGCCAGAGAGCACTGCAGGGCCTCCGCCGCGCCGCGCTGGCGGGCGTGGCGGCGGGTGCCGTGGGTGCCGCGCTCGGCGTGGCCGTCAGTGCGGCGGTGCCTATACATCACAAACTGCTGGCATTTGCGGTCGCACTGCCGGCAGCCGGTTGCGCCATCATCGGGTTCGGCGTCGTGGCGTACCTCCTCGATGACCGCGACCTCAAGGTCGTGTTGGCGTGGCTCCGGCGGGTAGCCGATGTGGCGACGCAGCGTCGCGCTTCCAAGCGTCTCCGACGGCAAAGCGATCCCGAACAGCCGACAATGCGCTAATTGCCGGGCCGGGTTACGCCGGCTTCGTGCCAGCTAAGTATGGCCGCGTTTCGATTGCCGTCCCGTTACAGTTTTAGCGACAACTTGTGGCAACCTCGCCGTTCAAGTTTGACGGCGAGTGCTCATCAGAAGTTTTCAACGCTCTCCGTGGCCGCGAAAATCGTAACTGCTCTCCCAAGGCCGACGTGCCAAGCAACTAATGAGCAGAATTCTTGACCAAAGATTTCAGCTGCGTCAAATCGGGACCTATGGGCACCAAATGAGCTGAGGGCGGAGGTCCGTGGGCAGCCACGCGCACCACCTTCGCCCTGTCTCGCAGGGCTCCATCACAGTTTCTTCACAAGTTGAACATGATTGGTTCACAACTGGCGCGGTGCCAGAGCCCCGGGTAGCCGTGCAGCCACGGCGAAGTTCCATACTTGGCTCTGGCGACTGTCCCGTTTTGAAATCAAGCACGATGTGTGGCGGTTGTGTGCCTCGCCATTACTCTGTGTGAGCCCCCGCCAATTTGTGCTAATTGGTAAGAGGCGCTTGCGCCGGAAAGGCATGACCGAGACCAAGAGGTCTATTGTCGTTGTCCGACGTCTCTGTTGCGACCGAAGCGAAGCTCGAAGTCACGCTCAGGTCGAAAAGAAATCTCTGGCGCTGTTTCCCTGGCATCAGAACTGGGTAAACCATTCTGGGAGTTGTGTCTGGAATGCAAATCAACCCATGCAAAAGGGACTAATGGTCCCAGGAGAAGCGCCGGATGGCTAACCATGTCGAACTGATGGAGATAGGTTGACCCGCTTTGGGGCGCTTGTCTCACAGGATTCGACAACGTGACCACATCCGGGCTATACACGCTTCTGCGCAACCTCAGGTGGATCGTTTTAGACGATTTCATCTGAGCAGACGGAGTATCTGAAACCCCACTTTTTGGCCATATTTGGCTGGCGTGACCGCGCGGAAGGCGGTGCACGTCCGCGCACAGGAGGAGAACACTAGTGTCGCTCCGTTTCGCTCGTGCCGGCAAAGCCCCCAAGCAGCGCATAGCCCTGCTCTCTATATTTGTCGTGGCCACGTCAGCGTCGATGGTCGTTGTTTCTTACGGCTCGGCCAGCTCGCCCAAGGCGCAGCCCGGCTACTGGCTGGCCAGTTCGAGCGGAGTGGTGAGCGCCTATGGCGCGGCCGAGCATTTGGGGTCGCTGGGCGCCTCGGGCGCGAGCCCGGTGGTAGGTATCGCCCCTACCCCCGACGCCGGCGGCTACTGGCTGGCTACGGCTAGTGGCGAGGTGCATGCTTTTGGGGACGCCAAGCTGCTCGGATCCATGGCCGATCGGCACTTGACCAAGCCTATCGTAGGCATCAAGAGCACACCTGACGGCGGGGGCTACTGGCTGCTCGGCGGCGACGGCGGGGTGTTTGCCTTCGGGGACGCGGGCTACTTCGGCTCGGCGGGGTCGATCCACCTCGGGTCCCCGGTCGTGGGCATGGCCGTCGCCCCGGCGGGCCACGGCTACTGGCTCGCCACCGGGACCGGGAGCATCTTGCGGTACGGGGACGTGCCCTTTGGGCCGGCCAAGCTGGCCTCCTCGCTCGGCTCGGCCGTGGTTGGCATGGCCGCCACCCCGGACTCCGAGGGGTACTGGCTCGTCACCGCCAAAGGCAAGGTCCTGGCGTACGGAGATGCCCATAGCTACGGCTCGATGGCCGGGGCACGTCTCAACGCCAACATCGTGGGCATCGCCCCTACCGCCGATGGCAAGGGCTACTGGCTCGCTGCTCGAGACGGGGGCGTCTTCGCCTTCGGCGACGCCCAGTTCATGGGCGGCGAGTTCGCGCGACCGATGGCTCCAGCTTCCCATCAGACCAGCCCGAGAACTCAGGCTTGGGTAAGCGGGATAGCACTCAGCGGTTATAGCTACGGCTATCGACATAGAAAAGGCCGCAGTGCCCCGGCGACGACCGCTACTTCTGCGGTGAGCACGAGTTCTACGGCCACCACGCGGACTACGACACCGCCAACCTCATCCCCAACCACGGCGGCCGCGCCGACAACAACGGTGGCTCCAACTACGGCGGCGCCCCCGACGACGGCAGCGCACCCAACTACTACAGCGCCCCCAACTACTACAGCGCCCCCGACTACGGCAGCGCCCCCGACTACGGCAGCGCCCCCGACTACGGCAGCGCCTCCAACTACGGCAGCGCCTCCAACTACGGCAGCGCCCACGACGACGGTAGCGCCTACGACGACGGCAGCGCCCACGACGACGGTAGCGCCTACGACGACGGTCGCGCCTGCGGCGGGTGGAAACTGCACGGCTCCGATTTGGTCGACCAGCGATGCCGAGGGTACAGAAAACCTCGACCCCAATGACGGGGCGTACTGGTGGATGAACAACGACGCCTGGAGCGGCTCAGCCGGTCCACAGTCGCTCTACGTGTGCAACCAGTCAAGCTGGTACGCAGTATCGGACCAAACTAACAACCAGGGCCAAGTGGAGACGTACCCGGACACGGAGTACGACGTTGGCGGCCGTGGCAATGCTCCACGACTCCCATTTCGGGCTTTTCAATCCATCACGTCGACCTTCTCCGAGGATTACCCGACCATCGGTGATTCCTTCGACGCCGCCTATGACCTGTGGACCGACAATTGGTCCAACGAGACGATGATCTGGAACCAGTGGGCTGGTAGTCAGGCTTATTGGTACACGGCCTCGGGGTACCAGGCGGTCACCATCGACGGCGTCGCGTACCACTTCTGCGACATCGGCTCGAACGGTGACTGCAGCGGTCCCGAGGGCGTTGATAATGGCGACGAGCTCATCTTCATGATGGACAACCAGGTGCAGAGCGGTTCCGTGAACATCCTCTCTATCTACGACTGGGAAGTGGCCAACGGCTACGCCAAGGCCACCGATATACCCACCCAGCTCGAGTACGGGGTGGAGATTTGCTCGACCACCGGCAACCAGACGTTCCCGTTGACGGGGCTGACGTTCAGCCTTAGCAACTGAACCAGGGCGGACGGCGCCGCCGCCGCGGCGGCGTGCGCCCTTGGCTCACCTTGCGTAACGTCAAGGTCCCACCCGGCCTCAAAGAATGGCCATAGCGGTCGGCGCTGCTGACCATCTTCATATACCGCTCGAAGCCTGACGAGTCGAGCGGGGTCAATGTCTCCGTCTGGCCCGTCGGCCGAGGTCACTCGACCGCTGACGAGACTGCGGAGGCGCGCGCCGGCCCTCGTTCACAAACTCAAGACAAGTGGCGAACAAGGTGTCCCGCAGGGAGCGCGACAACCCCGTCCTCACTGAACGTCGTCCTGGGAGCCGGCCCGACGGGACCCAGCCACTGAGTTGCCGCATGACGAGGAGCTCGGGCTTCCCGCCGGCAAGATCCCTGACTACCGCCTCGGGCACCGGCGTACCAAGAGTACGGCTAGCTGCATTGAGCATTGCACCGACAGGAAGTGCCACCCGCCAAGCCGGGCATCGTCGCACCAGGGCCTCCCAGTCTGGAGGCTGGTTGGCGAGTGTCCGGTCGATATCTAACAGGCGGCGCAGACGCTGGAAACCCTGGGACGACGCATGCAGCGCCACGTGGGCAACGAAGTCCGTTGGGTCAAGAGCCCACGCGCTGATCTCCGCGAAGCTGAACCTTCCGCCGGCGCTCGAGTAGCTCTTCAGTCGAAATCATGAGCCGCTCACGGGCACTTCGAAGGTAGATGAGATGCCAATGCAGGTCGATCATTGGTGACCGGTGGACAGCCAGGGTCAACTCGCCCTTGGCAATCTGGAGGAGGAACGTCCAATCTTGGTCGGCAACCACTGCGCCAGCACCGTTGAGGGCGTCGATGGCCAAACGGAGCCGGCGGGCTGGCACCATCAAGTCCAGGTCCGCGTACGCCCTTGTCACACCCCGGTAGCTCAATTCGGCCAACACGGGGCCTTTCAGTGCCACCCACGTGACATTGGCGGCCTCGAAGGCCTCACCGAACCGTTGCAACCACGCCAACCGACCCAGGTGGCGGGCAGCATGCTGTCGCACCACTATAAGCAGTCTTTGTGCGCGCCGAGGGTGCTAGAAGTGGTCCGAGCTTGTCGATAGCCGGCCCGGCGACCCCTTCGGACAGCGCCAGGGACACCAATTCCTCCTGGTCGCAAGCGGCCACGAGCGACGAGAGGGGAGGACCGGCGTTGGCCCCGTACTCGCCCGCCAGCGAAGCCAACAGGGCTCGCCGAGCCGAACGGGACCAATGCCGTTCGCTCATTCCGATGCTGGCCGAAGGCACATCCTGGCTAACCCCGCCTTGCCCGAGAGGTCGAGACAACTGTAGCTCCGCCACCCTCTTAAGGTAACGGAAAGCTCCCCCCATGGCTGCCGGCATGGAGCCTTGGGCGGGAAAGACGAGCTTCGACGGAAGAAGACGCCAGGCAGCTGCTCCAAGTGGAGCAGTCCCTCCGAGTGCCAGGTATCAAGCCGATGACCACAGGCTCTATACAGAGCGAAAGGGCCTGTTCAGACCATGCTTAGAGACTCCATCAGTTACACCGAAGAAGGCAGCCGGTGACCTCGCTTACCCTTCCTGTTCAGACTGCTGAGCATCCAGTTCAGACTACTGAGCAGGCACCTCCGGATAAGCGTATTCGGCGCGTGGCCATAGTATGGGCGCTCCTATTTCTGAATACTGCCACATTCGCAAAACCGACTCTTCTCCTTCCGCTGCCCCATGCCGTCGGTCAAGCGCTGACACAGGGCGCACTTGTGCTGGCCTTCGTGCTCGCCCTATCGCTCAACCCGAAATGTTTCATCCGTCCGAGCTGGTTCTTAGGTCTATACAGTCTGCTGGGGATCATTTCACTCATGATGAGCATTCGCTTCGTGGGTCTGGGGACGACATACCGAGGGTTTCGTGTGGTTGCCTTCCTGGCAGTTGTATGGCTCATTACGCCGTGGTGGCGGGACCGGGGACTGGTTTTACTCCGGCCAACTTGCCGTCCTGTCGGTAATCCTCATTTCGCTGATACTCGGTACGATCATTTCACCAAGCCAGGCCTTCGCCTTGAACTACAACAGTGCCCGGCTAGACGGCGTCATTTGGCCGATGACCGCACCGCAGGCCGCGCACTACACGGCCGAGCTCACGGGTCTGTCCATAATCCTTTGGCTGTCCGGCATGCTTAAGCGCAGACTGGCCCTCATTCTCATCGGCGGTGGGCTACTGGCGTTGATCGCCACCCACACTCGCACCGCTTTGGGGGGCTTGGTCGTAGGCCTCCTGGTAGCCGGATTAAGCCTCTTCCTTGGCAAGCGACGCGTTCGTCACGCCTTCGCCATATGCGTCGTCGTGATCGTGACCTTGGTCGTGCCGTTAGCTCCTTTGGTGACTTCCTGGCTGGACCGCGGTCAGTCTTCACAGGCCCTCAGCTCCTTGTCGGGGCGTACAACCGCGTGGGCCGCCGTTTTGTCCGAATCGCGCCCGGAGACAAACAGAATCCTTGGGTCCGGAATGACCAATGACGGTGTCATTAACCAGGGACCTGGACTTGCAGGGCTTCCGATTGACAACAGCTGGGTCGCTACCTACCAAAACCAAGGAGTTGTCGGCTGCGTGCTCGAAGGGTGCATGTTCCTCGTGCTGCTCCTCACCGCATTGTTGAGACCCCGGGGACCGACGCGAGCGCTCGCTCTCTATCTCATCGTCTATTGCCTTTTCGCCTCGTATACAGATACCGGGATGGGCGAGGCGTCGATTTATTTGCTCGATCTGTCCTTGGCCGCGTCTCTCCTCGTGCCCCGAGGTGGGCCGTTAACCGCGAACCGATTTTTTCGCGGGTCCCTATTTATCCCTGGTGCGAGGAGCGACCGTGCCCGAAGCCCGAGCGCAGATAATCCCTCCGGTCAAGGCGGCGATAAGCGGGCCTTAGCCCAGTTGGAGCGACAAAGCGTGTCAAGTTGAACACGGCTTACGAACCGACGTGAACCCACGATCTACAAGTCACGAGGAGAGCTATTGTAATGCAGTCGAAATTTAGGCACCATCTAGCCAACTCTTTTATTGCCCGAGGTGCTGCCTTTCCCCTCCGCGCCATGATCGTGGCGCGTTATGACGCGCGTATCATTGGCCGGTCCGTGGACTGGCTCCTGCACGGCCGTGAGACGACCAATTTCACGTACGACTTGAGCCCACTCAACCGTGACCAGCTTTCCTGGTTTGTTTCCGCTATCTCCGGAGCAGAAGTCGGGCAAGTGCGGGTCTGGATGGAGGAACTCGAGAATGACCATGACCTCTCTACGCACTTGACCAACCGATTGTCGTCGGGGCCACGCCGTGGTATTTCGCCAACGGAGCCGCACTGGGCGCGACGGCTCGGATGGTATGCGCTTGTCCGGGCCATCCAGCCCGACAACATCGTTGAGACCGGCACTCATCTAGGCCTCGGGTCCTGCGCCATAGCTGCAGCCTTGCTGCGAAACGGGCACGGCCGCCTCACCACCATCGACGTCGACCCAGAGGCGGGGTACCTCATTGGCGGTCGGTGGGCAGATGTCATCGAGCGCCGCACGGGTAGTTCGATCGACGTACTTGCGGAGTTGAAGGACGTCGATATCTTCCTTCATGACAGCCTTCACACTTACGGATATGAGAGCAAAGAGCTTGCTGCCGTTGAAGCAAATTTGCGTGAGGACGCATTCGTTCTCTCTGATAATTCTCATGATTCGGCTGCCCTGGCGGACTGGGCAGAACGAACGGGGCGCCATTACTTGTTCTTCAGCGAGCGCCCTAATGACCACTGGTGGCCCGGGGATGGTATCGGTGCTGCCTGGGTACGGGCAAAACGCGGTGACGGTCCCAGCCAGCGCGCCGGGCGTGGCGAGCGCCACGCGGCCGGGGAGGAAGCGGCGGGAGCGTCCGGTTCAACCCGTGGCGCCGTGCCCGTTGGCCAGGTGGGCTCGGTCCTGGAGGACTTCCCCGTCCCAGTCGGCGCGGCGCCGTCAATGGCGTCGCAAAGGAGGCGTTGGACACGTGAAACCAGCCAAAACTGACAGTCGGGCTGCCGGTCTACAACGGGCAGAACTACCTCGCAGAGTCGCTCGACGCTTTGCTCGGTCAGACCTACACTGATTTCGAGCTGATCATCTCAGATAACGCCTCCACTGATGGCACGCCTGACATTTGCCATGACTATGAGAGACGTGACCCCCGTGTCAGAGTGTTCCGGCAACGGGAAAACGTCGGCCTGGCCGGGAACCACAACTTTTTGGTCGACCAGGGCCGCGGGGAACTCTTCAAATGGGCCTCCCACGACGACGTTTACGCTCCCGACTTGCTCGGGCGGTGCGTAGATGCCCTGGACGAGTTCCCGGACGCCGTGCTTTCGCACTCCTGGACGGCCAGGATCGACGGTTCGGGTGCCATGACCAGAAAAGTGGAGTATTCGTTGAAGACGTCGTCGGTACATGCCCCCGAGCGGTTCCGTAGCCTTCTATTCGACGTCCAGGGTGACGACGACGGCGGTGTGATCCGTACCGACGTCCTCCGCCGGGTGGCGAAGAAAAACAGCTACCACCATGCCGACCATACGATCATCGCTGAGCTGGCCTTGCATGGCCGGTTCCACCAAGTTAAAGACTGGCTTTATTTCCGGCGAGATCATGCGGACAGGGCGGAGCGGGCTTGTTCTACGGTGCGCTCTCGATGCGCGAACATGGACCCCCGCCGGGCCAACCGGTCGCGTCACCCCGTAGTTCGCCTATATGGCGAGTATGTCTGGGCGTATGTCGATGCTGTACGACGAGCGCCGCTTCAAACCTCAGAACGCCGAGAGTGCTATCGTTATCTGGCGGAGTGGCTGGGGAGAAGAGCGATATCCCGGCCCGAGGAATTGTATTAGTTTCGTCAAAAGGGGAGCGACCGCACTGGCCCGTCCCCCCGCCGACGTGGTCGACCCTGAGCCCAGGCCCAGCCAGACATCTTCGGCGACAAGCCGACGCGCCGCCAGGCACCGCGTGGGCCGGCGGTGGTTACTAGCCACCGTTGTCATTCTTGTCGTGGGCTTCTTGACGGCCAGCTCTGTGTTGTTCGTCTGGCCTGCCACTGACAGTCCCTCGCACGTGGATGCAATCCTGAGCCTGAATGGTACGGATGAAGCGGCGCGGGAGAGTACCGCCATTTCCTTAGCGGAGAAGGGCTTCGCCCCGGTGCTGTTGTTCTCCCAGGGGCCGGACCTGTGCCCAAGGGTCCCGCGGGTCAAAGTAGTGTGCTTCTGGCCAGTTCCTGGTCGAACTGTAGGCGAGGTCCGTTTTGCCGCCGACTACGCCAGGCGGCACGACTGGCACAGTCTGATGATTGTGTCCGGACGTGCTCAGGTAACACGTGCCCGGTTGCTCATGAAGCGGTGTTATTCCGGAAAGATTGTCCTGGTGGCCGCACCATTTCAGTTGGTCCACTTTCCGTTCGAAGTGATGTATGAATGGGTCGGCCTGGCCAAGGCTCTCTTGACCGGCGCGCGCTGCTGAGCGGGGCGGGTCGGGGCGCAACATCCTGGACAAATCAAAAGGAGAATTGCAAGACCGTCTCGAGCTTGGCCCCTCCGGCGCAGATGCCTTGACCCAGGATCGTTGTTGACGGCTGCTTCTCTCCGAACCGGGGCGAGTACCACCCGAGAACAGGACTTGTCTCTCCTCTCGAGACAGACCAAGTCAGCCCCTCCGGCAGGCACATTGTCGCTTTGAGGAGGTCGCCGTCGCTGTCGGTCCAGCTGATCTCGACGGACCGGTCCCGCAAACTCTCCGCCACAACATCAGGCCCCAGGTGGAAAGCAACCCGGATGGGATAGTGGCCCTCCGTTTCCACGATGTCACGAATCAGGATCCGCCTCTGTTCTTTGACGAGACGAACCGTGCGGCGGTGGCGGGCCGGGGGGTCCAGGACGCTATATCCGTCATGTTCTGCGGACCAGCTTTCCGCTTCGCCGTCTTCGTCGAGCTCGAGTTCAAGCAGGTGTGTCCGAGCGTGGCGGATCCACATTGTCGGGCCGCCTGAGGAGGATTGGTCTTCCCCGGCGAGTTCCACAGTGTTATGCCCGAGGGTGGAGCGGAAATACTTCCGCCAGTCTGGCTGGCCCTGGTAGCAGTACGTGCCCGGGTCGGCCAGCACTTCAGTCCCGTTATAGCGGACTTCGACAGCCAAGGCGTCAGCGTGTGCATGCGCGGCAATGGACAGGAAGCCATGGGGACCAGCATCGCAGCGACACCAAATCTCGGCACCGTCGCCCACCTGGGCGCGAAGGATCGTCAGGCCGGCGTCCGCGAAGTGACAAGGTCGCCGCGACGGTCGAGCGAGCACATCGTGATGCCGCCCGAGAGATGCCAAGAGCGTGCTGCCGACATCAGGTGGGCAAGGGGGCCACCAGGCCAGGGCCCCGAACAACTGGCCCCCAAGAGCAAGCAAGCCTTGCCATCTATTGTGACTGTCGGCCCGAGGACCAGGGCCTTGCCGTCATCGCCGTCGCCCTGCCGGGGTGGTTGGAACTTGGCGTCGACGGTTGCTGCAATGACGTCGACCATCCGGCACAGGGCCTGCCAGGTGTGTTCGTCAAGGGGCCGGTTGGCCCGATCGGCTTCGAGAGCTGCCAACAAGCCCAGCTCAGCCACAAAACCGTGGTACTCGAAGGCCATTTCCCGATTGACCCCCGAATCAAAAGTGTTTTTCGCGATCTCCTCTTCGAGAAGGGCCCGCGCCTCTGTGCCCCATTTCTCGCTCTCCTCGAACCAATCGAACGCCAGGCTTGCGATCAGCTGACCTGCGGCTTCGGCAATAACGTGGTTATTTGCCGATGAACCGCGGCTGCGGAAGCGAGCCAGGTACCGCTGGTGCCACCAGATTCTGAGCGACCGCATCAGGGTTGTCCTCGAACAATTGGACGGCCCCCGGCCACGCGTCGAGGAGGCGCCGCGCCCATACCCAGGTGATGAGGCGCAGCCCGACCTCTATCCCACTTGTCCAGTGCACACCTGACAAGAAGGGGTTCCTGGCCCACCAGGAGCGCAGATGCGACGCTGCCCTCTCCGCGTACGACTCGTCTCCGGACACGGCGAAGGCGGCGGACAGAAGAGAGACGTGTTGCAGGCGCGACAGTTCCCATACTTGCTTCACGTTGCCTGTAACATCCTCTGACCGGTGGTCGATCCGGAAGCAGTATTCAGAGCTCGGGGCGGTTCTGCCTGTGACCGGGTCGAAGAACCAGTCGGGGTCGTCCATGTCGTACCGCGTCGCACCCAGGAGGGTCCGGCTGCCGCCCATTACCTCATCAGCGGCGGCGATCACAGCGTTTAGGGCCGCCGACGGGATGTCCTGCCAGCTTATGGTGGGCAGTGTGGCGCGGAACCGAGGCCCGTTCCCGCCCCGCAGGGGCGGAGAAGGGGCTCGTGACGGCAGCGTAAAGCTGTCAACGCCCGGGCGCACCTGCTGGGACCGCCAAGCCCACTTCTTGGCCTGGTCCTCGGCTCGCCAGCGCACCTCTGACGCTGACATAGCCCGCAACCGCCGGTAGTACCAGCCGACCTTGGTATTTGCGCGGGACAGGGAGAACTACCTCAACTCGCGATAGCTATGGGCGCCGGCTCCGCCGGCGACCCGACCAAGTCCTCGTAAACGCCCACGTAACGAGGGGCTTGGTGAGCCCATGCAAGCTCGTCCTCGACACGAGCGCGGCCGGCAGCACCCATGGAACGACGACGCTGGTCGTCATCGATCAGCTCAACCAACAGGTGGGCCAGTTCACCAACTTCGTTAGGGGTAGCATAGACTGCCGCCCCTTGGGCCGACACCCGGGTTTCCCGCAGGTCGAACGCGACTACGGGCAGCCCGAACGCCATGTACTCCATTGTCTTGTTCATGGTCGATAGGTCGTTGAGCGGGTTTTTCGGGTCGGGCGAGATGCCTACGTCCGCCGTCGACAAGATGGCGGCGACCATCTTGTCAGGCACCCGGCCCGTGAATTCCACGAAGTCCTCGAGCCCAAGTTGCTCCCTCATCGCTATGAGATCGTCAAAGCAGTCGCCCGAGCCGATGAGCGTAAACGCAATATCAGTCCTCTTCCACTTGTTCACCACCGTGTCCGCCACCATCAAGACGATGTCCACGCCATCCTGTGGGCCCATGACCCCAATGTAGGCGGCAAGATGGGCGCGGCCTCGGCGCATAGCCGGATCCGGGGTGACGGCCTTCAACCTTCGCGGGTCTGGACCGGTCCGCACGACGGTGACGGCGTCGGGACTGACCCCGTCGCGTTCGATGACAGTCGCCCTATATGAATCGTTCGTGGAGATCACGTGGTCAGCGCTCCGTACAGTGCGCCGCTCAAGAAAACGCAATGCCCGCAGGATCAGTTTCGATCCTCCTGGAAAACGCGACTGGTAGGTCTCAGGGCACAGATCGTGGTGGTCGAAAACAAACTTCGAGCCGTGAAGAGCACGGAAAAGTATCCCGATAGGCCAGAAAATGTCCGGCGGGTTAGCGCTCTGGATGGCGTCGAACCGTCCTTTCCTGGCCGCTTTGGCGGTCAGCCATAACGTGGCCAAAAACGAGTACAGGTACTCGACCACGAAGGAGACCTTGTTGCCGCCGGGCGCATAGGGACGGTACTTGTAGAGCTCTACACCGTCCAAAACTGCGTACCGAGCATCGCCTGGGCCTTTTGGGCACACTACCGCTACCTGGTAACCGGCTCCCGTGAGCGTCTGGCACTCGAGCCAAACCCGCCGGTCGAAAGGAACCGGGAGGTTCTGGACGATGATCAGGATACGGGCCGGCTCGCGTCGTTCAGCCCGGAGCTGCGGCAAGGCGCGCAGCCCGGCGAACGGTTTGCCTTCTGGGACCTTCTTATCGGGTGCTGCTACGCTCATAGGGACTTCCTCGTACGTTTCGGGTTCCTTCAACGGCAGCCTGCTTCGCAAGACGGCTTCAATGACAGCCACATCTGCGACGGCGCAATCACGAGGCCCCAGCAAAGCTGGTTGATACGTCGTTCCCGCTTTTGTAGGGGTGGGCGCCCACAAAGTTGGCACATGCGGGCGGGGAGCTCTGGCTTCCGGTCAGTATTCGCATGGGCCGGTCGAGGGCCACTGCGCTCGCGTCGAAAGGTCCGAACGCTCAGAGTGTCGAGTGTGGCTCCCAGGCGGCAGATTTTGCCGACAACCGGGGGAGCTCGTCGTTCCTGGGTACGGTTGTGTCGCGATGCACTTCCGTTATTTCGGCGCTGGGGATCGCCCGCGCTTCGTCTAGTTGCTTGTCACGCAGTCCTGACCGCCAAATGACCCTGATACCTCAGGTTGCGATGTATTGCCGACGGCCTGAGCTGCTCTTCAATTGAGGATGGGATGGAAGCGACGGGTTCCCCGACTGCTGGGAGCTCCCGGCGTGGCCACGAGGCGCGCGGTGAATGTGCGGCCCGACCACTGTGCGAAGGAATTGACGGTCATAATGAAACCCGTGGATGGCGAAGTAGTGACGTACCGACGTGACCTAAGCGCGGGGCGAGGGCAATGAACGAACAACCCTTGGACCTGAAGAGGTTCTTGAAGGTCTTCTGGCGGAACCGTCTCGTCGTCGTGGCCTTTGTCCTCCTCGGGTTCCTTTGCGGCGTGGCCCATGCGGTCCTTCGGCCCCCGCTACCGAGCGCCCGCGCCCTTGTCGTCATCCCGACGGCCTCGATATCGACCGAGTCTGGGGCGACACTGGACGACGCACCTACCCAAATCATCATCGCCATGAGCACTCCGGTGCTCGCCGCCGCAGGCGCCTCCGTTTCTCCACCGATAAGCCCAACCGCACTCAAAAGTCACGTGACGGCTGCGGCTCTCAGTCCGCAGGTGCTTCAGTTCACGGTGAGCGTTCCCAGCGCCGCTGAAGCAGAGAAGCTGGCTAACGCTGAAGCTACGGGTTATGTCGCTTATGTCAACGACACAAGCACGTCGAACACCGGAGGCGTACTATCATCCTTGCGCAGCGAAGCCTCCGGGCTGTCCAACCAGATCGAGAGCCTGCAGCATCAGATGAATTCGACGCAGGCAAGGTTGTCCGCAGAGAACCCGAATTCTGCGGCGGGCCAGCGCGACGCCACTCTTATCGGTTCCCTGAGGACCGAGGAACAGGAAGTCTCTCTTCAGCTGAACGGAGTTAACAACGAGATCGTCAGTAGCCAGCTTTCCGGGAGCCTGTCGGCAGACGCGACGCATGTGCTGCAAGCGGCCACGCTAGTCCCAACATCCAAGACGCAGCTGGCCTTTTACCCTGTGGCGGGTGCGATCGCAGGGCTTCTCGTGGGGAGCCTGGTCATATTCCTGCGTTCCCGCCGAGACCGTCGTTTGCGCTATCGAGACGAGTTAGCTGCGGCAATCGGGCTGCCCGTTCTGGCCTCGATCGACTGTGCATGCGCCGGGTCCGTAAAGGACTGGAGGCGGTTACTGGAGGGCTACCAGCCTACGCCGGTCGACTCATGGAACTTCCGCCGTCTTCTCCATCGCCTCGTGCCCAGCGAGGGAGATCGCGGGGCTCAGCTCAACCTCATTGCGTTCGCCAGCGACACGCCCGCTCTGGCCGTTTCGGTGCAATTTGCCCGATGTGCTGCCGAGCTCGGTATCGAGACACAACTGGTGCCCGGAGCCCATTCCACGCTGGCGTCCTTGCGGGCGGCCTGCGCCCTACTCGGGCCTGCGGGTTCGCCTGACGGAGCTTTTGAGATCGAGGGCGAAAATTCTGACGAGGACTTTTCCGAAGCCCGGTTGACACTTGTGGTAGCCGCCGTGGAAGAGCGACAGCCAATCGTGTCCGTGTCCGGGGGCGCTTCCCTACTGGCCGTTTCTGCGGGGTATTCCACCGGGGAGGCCTTAGCGCGAGTCGCGTTAGCGGCAACCGATAGCGGTCACTCGCTAGTCGGGATCGTGGTGGTCAATCCCGACCCGACCGACAGCACGGCCGGGGTCGTACCTATAGGGGGCGAGCCTCGCCCCCTGGCCAATTACAATTCCCACCGGCCCAGCCCGGTCCGTTCAGTAGGACAGTCAAGGTGAGCGCGCTAAGTGACATGACCGCCGACATGGATGGCGTCGGCGTCCCAATATCGAAAGTAGCCGTTGTAGACCCAGAGATGCCCGACGAGTACTCGGGCCCAATGATAAATCTGAGCTTTATGAAGCAAGCGCTAGCCAGGCGTCGAAAGCTCTGGGTTGGCGCCGCCTTGGCCGGTCTCGTTATTGGGTCTGCTTTTCATCTGTTCGTACCCGCCAAGTACGCGGCGGTAACAGATCTGTACATTTCTCAGCCGGCAGGGTCCGATCCGACGGCAGGCATGCAGGACGATGTGAGCCTCCTGGAGACGCGGTCGGTAGCGGCGCAGGCGCTCAGTTCGCTCCACCTCAAGCAAAACCCCGGCAATTTTGTGTCGACCTACCTGGGCACCGCGGTGAGCGACAACATCCTGTCCATAAAGCTGAGCGCTTCAACTCCCGCTCAGGCCGTGAGTTATGACAACGCCATTGCCCATGCATTCCTGAGCGTGTGGTCACGAGAGCAGGCTCTCCAGACCCAGCTTGAAGTAAACGGTCTGACCCAACAGGTCAACTCGTTGAACGCGGCGATCAAAGACATCTCGAGCGCCATCAATTCGGTCTCGAACACGGCAGCGAACTCGCAGTCGGCCAACCAGGAAACGACGCTCGTCGACGAGCGGAGCAACGACCAGTCGCAAATTTCCCAGCTCGAATCGCAACAGCAGCAGGACCAGGTGGCCGAACAGGCGACCGTGGCAGGGAGCCAGGTGCTGGACCCCGCCGCCGCTACCCAGATCTCTGACAAGAAGGTGATTGTCACAGACGGCCTTACCGGGCTTGTGGGCGGTTTGGCGCTAAGCATGGGTTTTGTGATCGTGGCCGGCATCATTTCGGACCGCCCCCGGCGACGGTCGGAGGTGGCTGCGACTCTGGGAGTGCCGGTAGAGCTGAGCGTTGGTCGGTACCACCCCCCCTTCTTCTTCCACCAGATCCGACTGCGGCGAAGCCTCAAGTGGCCAGGGCTGACCATGCGCATGATGGCGCGCCGTCTGGGCGCACAGGTCGACGCCGCGCCGGGCTCGAGACTAGCGACGGTAGCGGTTGGTCCCACTGAGCCTGCTGCTCTGGGAGTTGGCACCCTCGCAGTGTGGCTGGCGTTGGAGGGCAAGCACGTACTCCTCGTTGACATGTCAGATGGCCGGTCCCTTGTGCCCCTCTTCCGTGCCAAGCGGATTCCCGGCTCGCGTCAGGTCGTCAATTTCGATGGTCTATGGATGACTTTGATCGTCGCACCGGAGGATCCCGGCGAGATGATAGGGGAGGTGCTCGAAGAGGACGAAGCCGTCCTCGTCTTGGCGAGCGTGAACCCCGCCGTGGGCGCCGACCATATCGGGACCTGGGCCAACACTGCTGTCGTTGTCGCAACGGCCGGCAAGGCGACGGACGCTCAGATGGCGTCTACCACTCAACTCCTGCGCCAGGCGGGGGTGGTGCCAACCTCGGCAATATTGATCGGGGCGGGCCGGGAGGACAGTAGTGTTGGTCTTGTCGGCGATGAGCCGTTGCGACCGGCGCTACCGACGGGAGCGCAGGCAAGCGGCGAGGAAGTTTGGAGTAACCGGACCACCGACCTTCGGTGGGAACGACGGCGGTGAAATAGCGTCGTTCGGCCCCAGATGTCTGTCGTATAGGTTGATCCCAGCGAGTGAGCCGGAACGATCTAGCTTCAGAGGCTGTCCACGTGGCTGAACACGACGCGAGAGCCGAAACGGTCTAGCTTCACCGGGAACTCCTGCAACTGGGACACGGCCTGGCGCACCGAGCTCTGTCTGTCCGGCGGGGCGACAACAAGTAGAAAACCACCACCCCCGGCCCCTGTAACCTTCGCACCCGTCGCGCCGGCACCGAGAGCCCGCTCGATGACCGAATCAATCTGGGCGTTCGTCACCCCGTCCGCCAGACACCGCTTTGCCTCCCAGCTCAGACGCACAGTGTTACCTACTGCACCCAGGTCCCCTGTTCGAAGTTGTTCCACAGCAGAGCAGGCCAGGTCCCGCAGACGGTGGAACTGCAGAAGCCGAGTCGCAACATTTTGGGACTGTTCAGCCAGGATGGGTGTGGCGCTTCTGGTCACGCCGGTCCAAAAGAGCATCAGTTGGCTCTCGAGACAACGCCGTTCGGGTGCTGATAAGCACAGTTCCGTGGCGACTACCTTGTCTCCCGGGCCAAAGTAGAAGTCCTGGATCCCTCCGAGCGCGGCTATGTACTGGTCTTGTTTGCCGATCCGCTTGCCGCAGCGCTCTATTTCGATTGTGCAGGCTCGCTCGGCCAGTTCCTCGGCTGGTACACATTTCTGTTGGAAGGCCAAGAACGAGTGAAGTAGCCCGACGGTGAGGGACGAAGATGATCCCAGGCCCGAGCCCCCGGACGGCACGTCAGACAAGATTGTGATCTCGACGCCGCCTCGGAGACCCGTCATGAGCATCGTTTCCCTTACCAGGTCGTGCTCAAGCTCGCATACTTCAAGCACGGTCTCGTTCTTCGAATAGTTGACGGAGATCCCGTCGTCGAAGCGACGCTTGACAATGACGTACACGTACTTATCGATGGCGCAGCTGAGTACCCTGCCGCCGTGGTCCATGTAGTAATCAGGTAGATCGGTGCAACCGCCGGCCAGCCCGATACGGAGGGGCGTCTGCGAAATGATCACCGTGCTGCGTGGACTATAGGTGCTCAGTTGTCCCGCTGGTGAGGCTCATTTCCGTTGCGATAGTGGCGCGGGTAGTGGCGACAAGAGAATCAAGCGATATTGGCATCGGCCCGCCGCTACGGACAGCTTCGAAGAAAGCACCAAGCTCTGCCCGCTGCCCCTTGTCCGGCGCCCCGAAGGACCGGTTTGCTTTCGTCCGGCGACCTGACCATAGCGTCGTCTTCCGGAAATTATCCAGGCGGGCGACGCGACCGCCAGACACGACCTCCAAGGTTTCCTTCGGGAAACGAGGGTGCCCGTTAGAGAAGTACGTGACGGTGGCCAGGGAGCCGTCGTCGTAGCGGAGGCTGACCTGCAGGTCGTCACGGTCCCCCGCCGACAGGGCAGTGACCTCCACAGGGTTGGCACCAATCCACCAGCTGACAGTGTCTATGAAGTGCCCCCCTTCGCCTACAAACCGGGACCCTTCTTGGTCTGCGTCGCGGTACCAGCTGTTGGCCGAGAGCGTCCCGGCGTTTACGAAGTACCTTGCCAATACTGGTCCCGAGATCCGGCCAAACTGTTTACGGAGGTCTTGCAGCATCGGAGCAAACCGCCGGTTGAAGCCGACCATCAATCTATCGTTGCCGGTAGCCTCTATTGTGCCAAGGACAGTGTCGAGTTCTTGATAGGTAAGCGCAAGTGGCTTTTCGACGAAAACAGTCTTACCCGCTTCGAGCGCCTGGCAGGTGAGCGCGGCGTGAGAACTGTGGCGAGTCACGATAAACACGACATCGATCGATTCATCGTGGAGGACGGACTCGGTGCTGGTGCCGGCATCCATGAATGCGAACTTGCGTTTCGCGTTTAGCGCAGACAACGACCGGCGGGTTGCCACCTTGGCCAATTCGATCTCGGGGCGACCGGTGATATGAGGGAGCAGCATCGACGAGGCGTAGTTGCCTGCGCCCAAAAAGCCCACCCGGACGGCCTTGTCGACGGGCAGGCGGCTTACGACGCACCGAGACCGCAACCGGCCTAGGCCCAGTTAGCTCCTCCGGTTCAGTGGCCGTTGGGCGCGAGACCGTCTGTTCTGCGACTTCCTCATATTTGAACAGGAAACCCACTCCGCGAAGTTCGCCAGAGTGCAGGTCCTGGTATACCCGAGTGGCGTCTGCCACCGGGAAGATGGCCGATACCAGCGGTTCGGGATCGATGTCACCGCCAGCGATGAGGTCAACGAAGCAAGCCAAGTTGCGCCGTTCGGTCCACCGTACGTAGCCAATCGGGTAGTCGACGCCCTCAACCTCATAAGTCGGGTCGTAACGGCCAGGGCCATACGAGCGCGAAAACCTGACGTCCAGCTCTTTTTCGTAGTAGGCGTTCCACGGCAGGTCAAGCTTGCACTTGCCGATGTCGACCACGGTGCCTCGGTCGCGCGCCAGGCGCGCCGCGAGCTCCACTGGTCCGTTGGACTGGCCGCCGGCGACAAGGAACACCTGGTCCGCCCCCTGGCCACCCGATACTTTGGCCAGGGCCGTTTCGACGGCGGCGAGATCTGCGCCTTCAGGTCCCCCGCACAGTATCGCGCCCGCCTTCTCGGCGAGGCGGCAGCGTTCCGGGACCACATCGACTCCGACCACCCTTACCCCGGCGGCAACCAACAGTTGAACGACCAGTTGACCAACGAGCCCGAGACCGATCACGAGGGCGGTGTCGCCCAGTTTGCTGTTGGCCTGGCGAATACCCTGAAGCGCGATCGAACCCACGGTAGCGAAGGCCGCCTGATCGGGGGCGACGCCGTCAGGCACCGGGACGCATAGGTTGACAGGCACCCAATTGATGTCGGCGTGCAGCGCGAACTCGTTCCCGGCGCAGGCGACGAGTTGGCCCACATGGAACTCCTCCGCTCCGCGCCCAACCTCGATGACCACTCCAGCCAATGAGTACCCAAGAGGTGTGTACGAGTCCAGCTGGTTCATGGCCTTTCTGTACGTGTTCAGGGGCCCCTGCTGCTGGACTGTATCGAGCACTTTCTTAAGCTGATCGGGGCGGGCGCGAGCCTTCCCCAGTAGCGACAGCTTCGACTCCCCGAGCTTCATAAGCTCGGTACCGGTCGAGATGAGGGAGTACAGAGAACGGACCAGCACTCCTCCGGGAGCGCACGCTGGCGGAGGCACGTCCAGGACAACCAACTCGCCCGACCGATAATTCTGCGCCACTTGTTTCATCGAGTGTTCCTCTCCGTTAGCCTCGGGAAAGTTCGTCCAAGAACCCCGAACAGCGTCTATTGGTATTTATACGGTGACGCCGGCTTTTCTCGCCTGCCGGTACCACAGTTCGAGTGTGAGCAGCTGCCAGATCTGCTTGGACCTGTCCTGCCGTCCGGCGCGGTCGTCCGCTATAAGAGCGTCCAGTGCCTCCGAACGAATGAAGCCCGTCCCCACCAGTTCTCCTCCGACGAGGACGTCGTCTATAAGCTCTCGCAGGTCGCGGGTTACCCAGGCTCTGAGAGGGGCCGAAAAAGACGCCTTTGGCCGGTTGATGATCTCGTCTGGTAGCCAGGCACGCGCCGCTTGCTTGAGGGCGACTTTCCCGCTGCGCCCCGAAACCTTGAGATCGCCTGTTAAAGAGAAGGCGGCCCTGAAGACGACTGGGTCGACGAAGGGCACTCGGACCTCGGTGGACGCTGCCATGCTGGCCCTGTCAGTGTAGGTGAGGTTGAGCCCCGGCAAAAACATCCTCGAATCCGCCAGGCACATCCGGTTGACGTGGTCGGGCAGGAAGTTGTCGGAATAGATCTCCAGGTGTTCTCCCAATATGTCGCCGACGTCCGGTTCGAGCTCAGGGCTGATGAGCTCGGCCAGCTCGAGCGGGTCGTAAAGGCTGTAGCTGCGACGAAAGGCCGCTTCTTCTGGGAGCTCGGCGAAGGTCAGGAAGCGCTTGGCCCATCTCGCGTATCGGAAACCTCGCCCACCGGCAGCAACAGGAAGGCGGGTGACCGTCGAAGCCGCGGCTCGCCGCGCAAAGCGAGGTAGCCGACGGTAACGCTCTGCCATCACGCATGCCAAGTGTTTGCGATAGCCGCCGAACAGTTCGTCCGCGCCCATGCCGGACAGGATGACCTTGACTCCCGCGTCTCGCGCTGCCTCACACATCAGCAGGGTATTGATGGCGGCTGGGTCGCCGATGGGCTCATCGAGTATATCGATCAACCTCGGCAACAGCTCCACTACATCGGGCGTAATTTGCACCTCGTGCAAATTAATACCGTGCCGCCGGGCAATCTTGCGGGCATACATCAGGTCGTCCGGCATTGCTTCCAAACGATGGTCCTCTGGCCGGAAGCTGATCGTATAGGCATCGACGTTGGGATTTCTACGTTTGGCCAGGACGGTCACGATCCCCGAATCGAGGCCTCCGGAAAGAAAACTGGATATCGGGACATCGGCGACGAGATGGGCGGCCACGGACGACTCGACGACTTCGCGCAGGTCGACTGGCGGCCCGGCTGCGGCCGCGGCAGCCACCTCCGCTATATCGAAGTATGTTTTCGTACGATATGTCCCGTCGGGGCGGAACTCGGCCCAAGTACCCGGCTGGAGCTTCTCGACGCCGCTCAACGAGCAGCGTTGGTCAGGGACCCAGTAATACATGATGGATGCGATCAGCGCAGACGGCTCGATTTCCAGCTCGTGGCCGAACGCAGCGACAAGACCCTTGAGCTCCGAGGCGAAGGCCACACCGCCCTCTCGGCGAATAAAATGCAAGGGCTTTATGCCGAGGTGGTCTCGAGCTAGGAACAGCGAGCCGTTCAACTCGTCGAATATGGCGAAAGCAAACATTCCTCGGAACTTGCGCAGGCAACCCGGGCCCCACTGTCTCCATGCCTCCAGCACCACTTCAGTATCGGAGGATGTCTGGAACGTTGCCCCTCTGGCCGAGATCTCGGCTCTCAGTTCGCGGTAATTGTACAGCTCGCCATTGTAAGACAAAGCTAAGTGATGCTTTACAAATGGCTGATGGCCATGCTCTAGGTCAATTATCGACAAGCGGCGGTGAGCCAGGTGGGTGCTGACCGTCTCGGTAACGAAGGAGTACATGCCCTCGTCATCGGGACCACGGTGCGCCAAGCTACGTCCCATGACACGGGCGATTGATTCACCGTCGAACTGTTGGTAGGCGCCAGCTATGCCGCACACAGTCGAGCTCCTATGGTTTCGTGGGCTGAAGCGAAGGGCTCGCCGCCAAAGAGATGTTCAAGCGCTACTGCCATACGTTTTGAGGAGATAGCGGCAAGTTGGAAGATACCGGTTCGATGCACCTGGACATCTCGAAATTCCGTACCGGCATCACGCTTCCGATCAGCTAGATTCCCCGGCCAGCTCGCCTGGGGATGTCGCGGCGGAAGTCGCCGCTGTGGCGGAAGTGGTCGCCGCTTCGTTTCCAAGCGGTGCTTTTCGGTCTTTCGCCAGCTGCGCCACAGCCTTAACTGAACGGGCGACGAGCTGATGGACGGTGCCTGCCGCAATGGCCATGTCGAGAGCCAGCGACCAATCGTCAACATAGGAGAGATCATGACGACGGTACGCACTAAACGATGGGTTATCGCGTGCCTCTACCTGCCACAATCCTGTGATACCCGGTCGCATCTCGTGCCGTCTCATCAGTTCCGAGTCAAATTGCTCGACCTCTTGGGGCAGGGCGGGGCGGGGCCCGACCAGGCTCATGGTCCCGTTCAGGACGTTCCACAGTTGCGGGAGCTCGTCGATGCTCGTTGCTCGTAGCAGGTGGCCGATCTTAGTAACGCGGGGGTCTGAGGTGGCTTTGAAGAGCGGGCCACCTTTCCTCTCGTTCAACTCGGCCACATTCACCATCATCTTCGACGCGTCAGGGACCATGGTGCGGAGTTTGAGGATCATGACGATTTTGCCGTACCGCCCCACCCGCTGGCTGCGGTACAGCACCGGGCCCCGGTCTGTCAGCTTGATCGCAAGGGCCGCCGCGGCGATCAGAGGCGCCGTCAGCAAGAGCAGCAGGCCGGCCAGGATGATGTCCATCGCCCGCTTGACGCCGAGCTGCCAAGCAGGCCGGTCCGTTGGCTCTACGTATAGAAGAGGTACGGCTGATGCCGGGGCCATACGGGTCCGTCGCGAGGAAAAGCCGTCGAGACCGGCCCACACCTGGACGTGCAGGCCGGCAGCCAGAGCATCATCCAGTGTTTTTTTGCGCTCGCTCCCGACTAGCGAACTGGCGACGATGATCACGCCGTTGGCTTCGACCTCCCTGGCCAACTCGCCTAGTCGTTCGACCGGCGTACTGGGCAAGCCCTCCCACGGCGCGTCCTTTTGTTGCTCCCCGGCTACGCCAGCCACCTGGTACCCGAGTTCAGGCTCATCGTTGAGCAACTGCCAGAGCCCCTCGGCATCCTTGTTAGTGCCAACCATAACCACGGGACGGAGGAACTTGGAGGCAGACCGTCGGGCCGACAACCAGCGGTTGAAGCGCCAACGCAGCAACAAGATGGCCAGGACGGCTGCGGCACCGGCTTCGAGGGGGCCAACGACGCTGACGTGCTCGATGATTGCATCGCAGGATATGAAGGCTGCCGTCCCGATGGCCGAGGCGCTCACGACCCGAAAGGCCTCCAGAGATCGCAGTGCGCAGACGCGCGACCGATAAAGACCCTCACATTGCATGACAAAGAGAGTGACCACGACGGCCAAGGCGCCAAGAGCGAGTTGGCGCCCCAACCCGCCAGAGCCGCGACTGACGGCTTGAATGCCCCACACCAGGCTGAGGGCCAGGATGTCGCCGGCCACGAGCCTTCTTCGTAAACTACGACTAGCGCGCGCTCTGTGAGGTAAAGCGCGCTGCGAGCGCGCGGAAACTTCGACGGCCGTTGGCTGTGAGCCTGGCGGATCCTGAATAATCAGGATGTCGTCCTCCAGGGCGATCGTGCCCCGTGCCACGGTTAGCGGCACATCTACTGATTCCGGTTCGCCGGGAACTTGGCGCGTTATAGAAGTCATTGCCCTTCCTTGGCGCGAATCCGATGTTGCAACGCTCTCGTGAAAGAGCGTGCGTACGGTTATGGTGAGCGGTACTTTGAGGAGCACGCTGTTTGACCACCTGATACGTGGGGCAGAATGATCAGGTGAATCTCGCCGCGGGCGAAAGCCTCTCTCGGGCCAAGTCCTGTCGTTGGTGCCGTTTGGCTGAAGGCGGCGACGACGTTGTGTACCGGGAGGCTGCGTTTGTGGTCTTGGAAGGTCCCTGGCGTCGCCGTGGCGGCTACGTGACCGTCGTGACCACTGCACACGCCAGCGTCGTTACTGAGCTGCCGTCCTGGCAGATGGCTGCGGTCCTGGCCGGGTTGACCAAGGCGGCCGACCGCCTAAGAGAGGCCTCCGGCGCCTCGTCGGTGCAAGTTCGAGCCCATCCTTCCACAGGCCATGGAGCTGGCGGGCACCTCCATTTTCGATTGCTCCCGGACATACCGGCAGCTCAGAGGGCGGCGTACCAAGCTTTCGACACCCCTTCCGCGTTTGCGTCGCTGGCCGACGCCATCAGCCATTAGCCGGCATTTGGTGCCGGCGTCGCCGTCGGTCCCGCCTAGTGATAGCTTAGACGACTGTCGTGGCCGGCGGCGCAGTACGCCCGGAGCGCACCAGGCAAACTCGTAACCGTTTGGCCTGGCGCGAGACGACGGCCTTTGGTGGCCGCTGTGATCGAATGCTGCGAGGAGGACCGAAATGGCAGAACCTGCTTGCCGTTGGTGTCGTGGACGCTCGGGTCGGTTGGTGTTGGACCTCGGCGAGCAGCCGGCGTGCGATTATTTTCCTCGCATTGAAGACCCCGGCCCCGACCCCGTGTACCCGTTACAGATGTGGCTGTGCGGTTCTTGTGGGTTGGCGCAGCTCGTGGCGGACCCTACGGTCCCCGAGGAGCCAAAGGGTACCGAGCCCGCGGCACTCGTCGCCCAAGCCACTGACGCAGTTGAGCGTGTCGCGGCGGCGGGGGTGCTGGCGGCAAACGCCACTGTGGCAGAGTACGGGAGCCCGCACGGCGGGTCCTGGTTGGGACTGTTGTCAGACCGAGGGCTCACGCAGGTAGACGCCGGGCCCGCCGACATAGTCCTCGACTGCTTTGGCCTGATGCACAGTGCGGACCAGTATTCAGCTCTGATGGAGCGAGCGGCCCGGGTAAGGCCGGGGGGCGTACTGCTCCTTCAGTTCCATTCGCTCAACACCATCGTCCGCCATGGACAGTGGAACGTGCTCCGCCACGGGCACTATGCCTACTACTCGACATCTGCGTTGGTTGGCATGTTGCGTACGAAAGGTTTCGAACCCTGGATGGCCTGGCAGTTCGACCTCTACGGCGGCACGGTACTGTTGGCAGCGAGGCGAGAAGCGGACGGCCCCGTCCAGCCCGACGTCTCGCTTCAGTTGCTAGTCGACGATGATGCCCGGGTGGGCGTTCGGGACCCTGATGTCGTCAGCAGCCTCCAGGGACAAGCGCGGTCCCGGTGTGACATGTTGCGGGACTGGCTGCAGTCTGAGCGCGCCGCAGGTAAAACTGCGCTCGGGTACGGGGCAGCCTCTCGAGCCGTCGCCCTTTTGGTCGGGGCCGGAGTGGACCGGGGGCTCCTGGAGATGGTGGTAGACGCATCACCGGCCAAACAGGGCCTGCGGATGCCCGGGACAGATATCCCCGTCGGCAACCCAACTGAGCTTGAGCAGCGTCGACCAGATTCCGTCCTGTTATTCGTCCCTGACCTGCTAGAAGAGGTGCGCAGCAGTTTTCCCGGAGTTGAAGGTTCCGGGGGCCGGTGGGTGAACGCCGACGCACTCGGTGTCTGGACGCCAGGTGCCTCCTCGTCAAGACCTTAGAGGGGCTGGCTCGACGCTCTCCGGGTAGGAGGGCCATCCCCAAATAGTCGTATCAATAAGAGCGGTGGCCGCCTCTTTCTTGGTGCTCGGATAACGCCAAGCCTGAGGAAGTCATGTCTTCTGATCGTCTATGCCGCTTATGCGGCGCAAACCTTACCCAAACCTTCGTGGACCTGGGGATGTCTCCGCTCTGCGAGAGCTACGTGCCCGACGAACGCCTCGACGAACCAGAGACGTTTTATCCTCTTCACGTGCGGGTGTGCAGTTCCTGCCTGCTCGTCCAGCTCCCCGCCTACGTACCCGGCGAGGAAATCTTTTCGGATTATGCCTACTTTTCGTCGTACTCCGATTCGTGGGTCGAGCACGCGAAACGGTATGCCGACGCGATGACCGAGCAGCTTGGCCTCACCCCGCATAGCCTCGTTACGGAGGTGGCGAGTAACGACGGCTACCTCCTTCAACATTTTGTGGCGAAGCGGATCCCCGTGCTCGGGGTCGAGCCCGCGGCCAACGTGGCCGAGGTGGCCAAGTCTCGTGGCATCCGGACGGTCGTCGAGTTCCTGGCCCGAGACGGGCAGCGAGATTGCGGAAGAGTACGGCCAGGCTGACCTAGTGGCGGGCAACAACGTTTTCGCTCACGTCCCTGATATCCGGGGCTTCGCCGCCGGCCTTCGTGCTCTTGTAAAAGAGACGGGTCTGGTGACTCTCGAATTCCCGCACTTGCTTCGCTTAATGAAGCGGCGCCAGTACGACACGATATACCACGAGCACTACTCGTACCTTTCCCTTCTTACCTCTTCGCGTGTCCTCCAAACTGCCGGGCTACGCGTCGTTGATGTTGATGAGCTCAGCACTCATGGGGGTTCCCTGCGCGTCCACGCCCGCCCCGAAGAAAGTGCGGGCGAGCCGTCGACACGGGTCAAGCAAATACTGGACGACGAAGCGTCCGCCGGGCTGGACACGTTGGCCGGTCACGTCGGTTTCGCCCGAGAAGTGCTCAAGATCAAGAGCGACTTGCTGGCTTTCCTCCTCAACGCAGCGGGCGAGGGGAGCTCGGTGGCCGGCTACGGCGCACCAGGCAAGGGCAACACCTTGCTCAACCACTGCGGTATCCGATCCGACCTCCTCGAATATACGGTCGACCGCAACCCGTTCAAGCAGGGAAGGTTCCTGCCCGGCACCCACATCCCCATCCACCCGCCCGAACGTCTCGCCGAGACGCGGCCTGACTATATCGTTGTCCTGCCCTGGAACCTGAAGGACGAGGTCAGCCACCAGCTTGAGTACGTCCGCTCGTGGGGAGGCCGTCTTGTGTTCCCGATCCCTGAGTTGGAAATTGTCTGAAAGGTTGACTGAAAGATGAAAGTTGTCCTTTTCTGTGGTGGCCTTGGCATGCGTATGCGCGACGGTGTGACGAATGCCCCCAAGCCTATGGCGACGGTCGGCGAGCGTCCGTTGCTATGGCATGTCATGCGGTACTACGCGTACTACGGGCATACGGATTTCGTCCTTTGCCTCGGGTACGGCGCGTCGGCGGTCAAAGACTTCTTCTTGACTTACGACGAGACTCGGTCTAACGACTTCATCCTCGAAGGCGGCGACCGCAAAGTGACGCTGTTCCGGACGGATATATCTGATTGGCGCATCACTCTGGTCGACACGGGCCTGAATTCCCCGATCGGCGAACGGTTACGCCGAGTTCGTAAGTTCGTCGAGGGAGAACCGATGTTTATGGCCAACTACGCCGATGTTCTTACGAACGCGTCGTTGCCCGACATGATCGAGCGGTTCGAAGCGACCGATGCCGTGGCTAGCCTGCTGGCGGTACCGCCGCAATCTTCGCATCACGCTGTAGACATTGACGACACCGGCATCATTACCCAAGTCACTCCCATGCGGGACCTCCGGCACTGGGAGAACGGTGGTTACTTCATCCTCCGGCCCGAGATCTTTGACGAGCTAAACGAGGACGAAGACCTCGTTGAAGACGCCATCGTCCGCTTGGCGCGCAAGGGCCGTGTCCTTGCTTATCCTTACAAGGGTTATTGGTCTCCCGCGGACACAGTGAAAGAGCGGGTCCAGCTGGAGGAGCTCTATGCCCGGGCAAACTGCCCCTGGATGATCTGGGATCCCGAGCGTTCAGGTGGGGCAGCACCCGTCAAGAGCATCTTGCCAAGCCATAACGGTAATGGCCATAACGGTAATGGCTCGTCAAAAGCGTCACCTGTGACGGCGTCACGGTAATTGGACCGTGCTTCCGCTACATCTAGGTGCGACGACGGGAAGACCGCTCTCAGTACTTGCCATTGGGGCACATCCTGACGACATTGAGATAGGAGCCGGGGGAGCTCTACTGGGGCTGGCCGAAGCTCGTCCCGGTTTGCAAGCCCGCTACGTCGTCCTGACAGGGACCCCCGTGCGCCAGCTCGAAGCGCGTAACGCCGCCGAAGCCTTCCTTCCGGGGGCCTCGTTGACGGTCGAGCTCCACGACCTGCCGGAGGGCCGGTTGCCCGCCGTTTGGGAGCGCGTAAAGGACGTCCTCGAAGGAGTGGCGCGAAATGGCTCTCCCGACCTCATAATCGCCCCCGGGCGAGACGATGCACATCAGGACCACAGGACGATCGCCGAGATCGTGCCCACCGTGTTCCGAGATGCTTTGCAGCTCGCATACGAGATCCCGAAGTGGGACGGCGATCTTGGCCGTCCATCGGTCTACGTACCGCTGTCCGAGGATTCTGGCTCACCGCAAGGTCGAGTTGCTCCATAAGTCTTTCCCGTCGCAACGGGGCCGGGACTGGTGGGACGACGAGGTCTTTTTGGGGCTGGCCCGGTTGCGCGGGATGGAGTGCCGGGCGCACTATGCAGAAGCGTTTACCTGTACGAAGGCGATCATCGGCTCTCTGTCGGCCGCCGCACCCGACGCCCGCAACTAGCAAGCGCAACTAGCAAGCGCAACTAGCAAGCGCAGCCCCATTGGAGTGAGACACCTTCGAAGTCGCTAGAACGGGGCGACACCCAGCCTGGATGGGCTCGCTCGCTACCCGACAGGTCGTTGAGCGAGTTCTTCGAGGGCAACCTCGAGACTCGAGGCCCGTTGGTCGCGCGTCGACATGATTGACAGAGGCAACGGCCAAGGAATAGCGAGTTGAGGATCGTCGAAGGCGATAGAGATGTCTTCGCCGGGTGCGTGCCGACGATCGATGCGATAGGAGACATCGGCCGGGTCGGTCAGAGCCTGGAACCCGTGCGCACAGCCAGCAGGGATGAACAGCGTCGCCTGCTCGTCGCCCCGCAGTTCGAAGCTTTCCCAGTTGCCGTAGGTGGGGGAGTCGGGGCGGAGGTCCACGACGACGTCGTAGACAGCACCGTATGAGCAGCGGACCAGTTTGGCCTCGCCAGGCGGTTGGCGCATATGCAGGCCCCGTACCACGCCTTTGGCCGAGCGTGACACGCTGTCCTGGACAAAGGAACATGGATCTAATCCCGCGGCGCCAATTATGTCAGCGTCGAAGGTCCTGCAGAAGAAGCCCCGCTCGTCGACGTGAGGCGTCGGAGTAAACAAAAGCGCACCGGCGATGCGACTAACTTCGCTGGCCTTCATTGCGTCCTCCAGTTGTTGCCGACATTGCCGTTCCGTGTAGTCGGTCGGTTCTAGAACTGATCATCCTGGCGAGGAGAGCATATGAAGAAATACTCAACCGCGAGAGCGGGGCTGACCACCGGAATATTGATATTGAGCCTCATGTTGGCCGCTCTCATGAACGTGCGGACGGGCTGACCATGCTGCCAGTTGTGGGAGACAGGGTATGACCTATCGACATTGAAGTAGCGCTCGAGGCTCTTCCGGAAAGCCGGAAGTGGTTGGACGTTACTGAAGGCCTCGTAAACGTCGCTTTTGCGATGGCCAAAATTGGTGTACGTAGTTACGAAGGTGCCGTTTCGGCCCAAGAGCCGTGCGATCTCACCCAGTTTATTGGCTTGTTGATCGGACAGGTACTCGAACAGGCCCTGCGCCGAAACTATATCGAAACGCTTGTTGTCGAAAGCGATCGGCTCTTTGAGAATATTGATCTCGCGAAGGTTAGGCGCGGGGACTGGTATCGCCATGTCGATCCCAAAATAATGTATGTTCGGCCGGAGAAGTGTCATCAGAGTAGCTGGGCCACAACCGACGTCGAGGAGGGTGCAGTCCCGACCGCCAGCCAGTGCATTTATAACTTGAGCCCCTTTTTCTAGCCTATAGTGGGGCCTGGCAAATTTCGGGCTCTCGCCGAGCCAAAAGTCCTTGTTGTACTGGTCCGGGGTAGCGACCGGAGTGGCCACGGCGGTAGTAGTGGCTTCGACCGAAGGTATATTCGGCTTTCCATATGCGTCGTTCACAAGAATCCTGTCCTTAGTAATGCGTTCCTATGCGAACTGCCTGTTAGCCGAGCGAACGTGATCGCTTGGACCGGCTGGTTTCCCCGCGTCTGCCGGGGTTGGGAACAGCAAAGAGGAGAGCGCGGCGAATTGGCGGTCGAGCTCGGGCGCCTTTGGTGCATTCCGTTCAGCTAAGAGATTTTGTATCTCCTCCGAACGTTGTTCAAGTTGTGTGAACTGCTCGATCAACTTGTCTATGTCGACTGAACGGGCGGACTGACAGAACTCTGAAAGCCCGGCGTCGGCCATCAGGGCATCGTGCTTGGCGGAATAGCCGATGGATATAGTGGGCTTGCAGAGTTTGACCCCGCATAGGACGTTATGGTAACGGGTCCCAACGACGGTCTCGACTTGGGCCATTTGCTGGATGAGCTGGCCCAGAGAGGCGGAAGGCTTGGCGCTGACAGTCGCAGCGCTGAGATCGGGCCGCCACTCACGAAGGGCGGCCAGGATCGCCTGCGCGACTGTCTCGTCTACGTCATCGCCCCAGAACATTTGGACCGAGTGCCCGGTGTCCACCAGCCAACGGACGAAGAGCGTCATGTTCTCCACGTAGGAGGTGTAAATTTCGTAGGACTGGCCGCGGTCGTCACTACTGCCGTTGTATGCCATCACACATACTCCGACGGTCCGGCGGTCGAAGGATGGATTGGGAGGGCATTCGAGACTGAAGGCGAGGTCGGGATAGACATCGTCTTGGCTGGTGTCGAGGCCCGCCTGGCTCATGGCGTCCCGGGATTGTGAGTCCCGGTACGAGCGGTACGTAGCGAACTGCGAGGCGGACTTGAAAAGCCAACGGGTCAGGGGCTGTTTGGCACGGTTCGCCCCCACGCTCACGAGGGCGACCTTTTTCCGGAACAGTTTGCCGGAGGCGCACATGAGGAACAGCTCATACGGCGTGCCAGTAGGGCGGAGGGGAAGAGTGTTCTCGAGGATCCCGGTGCCGGGCACGATCACCACGTCCTGCTGCCGGACCCAGGACATAGTCCGGACTGCGTCGATACCTTTGCCCAGGCTCTTAAGCACTGCGGCAGTGAGGCCTGATGTCCGCTGAGCGTACTGGGTGTACCAGCGCATTGGGGTGCCGGCAACGCCATATATTGATTCGACCCTTTTTGGCCCCGGGCACTTCACGTCCAAGACGGCCTCAGGGTGCTCGTTCCGGAGGTAAATTAGCATGGCTTCCAGCGAGCCATCGTTACCGATATTCCCTCCCCCGAAGAGCCCGAAGAGGCCGACGTGTACCGGTGATGTAGTGTTCATCAGTTCGCTACGTGGGCGAATTTGCCCGTCGGTGCCGGCACCCACCCAGGAGTTTGCCGGCGCAGCATCTCATCAACCAACCCCGCACTGAGTAGTTCAGATATGCGCCGGAGCCGAACAAAACGAGATGACATGAAGTCGTCGTAGGTGAAGTCGTACTCGGCATAGGCACGTTTCAGCTGATCGATCCCTGCTCGGACGTCCCAACGCAGGCGCAGGTCTGGGAAGGTCGCTGATAGCTTCGAAAAGTCGACGCGGTAGTTGCGGAGGTCGGGTCCTGCACCGTCGGCGAATGACACCCTCGATCCGGGCACCGCCTCGCGGACCATCTCTGCGATGTCCCGGACCTGCACGTTGTCCTCGGGGCGGCCCACGTTGAACGCCTCATTGTGGACACGCTCCTTTGGAGCTTCGAGAACGGCGAGGAAGGTCCGGCATATGTCCTCTATATGGACCAATGGTCGCCAGGGCGACCCGTCGCTCTCCAGACGCACCTGACCAGTGGTCATGGCGACCGCGGTCAGGTTGTTCACGACGATGTCGAGGCGCTGCCTGGGCGAGGCCCCATAAGCCGTGGCGTTCCGCAGGTACGTAGGGCTAAAGCCGTCGTCGGCCAAAAGCGCGAGTTCCCGCTCTGCCTGGACTTTCGTCTCACCGTATGGTGTCACCGGGAACAGGTCGGCGTCTTCGCTAACCCCACCAGAGCCGGCCGCGCCGTACAGGCTGCACGATGACGCAAAAACGAACCGTTCGACGCCGGCTTGCTTGGCCGCCCGGGCCAGGTTCAGGGTCCCTTCGAGGTTGACGGAGTACGTCGTGGCCGGGTTGAGATGGCCCAGCGGGTCGTTGGACAGGGCGGCCAGGCACGCCACAGCGTCGAAGCCGGAGAGGTGGGACGGCTCGACGTCCCGTATGTCGATCGGCGGCCGGTTTGTGACGTCCTCGGGAGCGGGCCCGAGGTCACACCCTTCGTACAAGCCGATATCTAGTCCAGCTACTTCGTGGCCCGCGTGGCGCAAGAACGGGACCATAACGGCTCCGATGTAGCCACGATCGCCTGCTACCAAGACCCTCATTGCTGTCACCTTTTCTCGGGAGATCGACGGGTAAGGAGATGACCCGCACGACGATAGGAGCTATGGGAAACCGCCTCTGATACCTGGGATGCCCTATCCGTCAGCGACCCGTGCACCAGCCCGGCCACCCCCCGTAAGGCTGTATCTTTGAGGCTTTGGCGGCCTCATTCCTCCCAGATGGAAGCCAGAGAGCCAGTTCAAGGCGGTTTGGCGCGCCGCGTCCCAGTACGCGGTCGTGCCGACGCGCGCCGTGAGCTGGACAGTCTCGGAGGTACCATGGCGCCCTCGCGGCGCACGGTGCCACTCTCACCAGAGGACCACTGTTAACTGTGCGCAGGACTCACGCCTCCGGAAGGAGGGAACATCGGCCACTCAGCGTGACAGTGGACCCACGCCGGAAGGGTCAATTTCCGTCCGGCGGTGAGGGGTCAAATCTCGCCCGGGCTGTATATGGACGGACTAAGTGCCTCGGCGACACGACTCGCTCCGTTCCCGCGCGCGCACTTATAACCACGATGGACCAGGGCATATCGTCCTGCTCCAACTTCGCCGTCGGAGTTGTGGTCGCCCGGGTATCCGGGGTCGCAGGGCTGGGGGCATTCTCGCTGGCGTACGCGGCCTGGGTCTTTATTGCCTCCTTGCACCGGTCCCTGATCACAAATCCGATGGCCATCGCCGGCGATGCGCGTCACCCAACCGATGCACGGGCCAACATCAAGAGAGGCTTCGCGTCCGAGGTCCTCCTCGGGCTGGGTGCCGGTCTAATCATGGCGCTGCTGGGGCTGGTGCTAGTCGCCGCCGGGCAAGTGTCGTTTGGAGTGGCCCAGCTTGCGATGGCCCCGTGGATAATTGTCCTCCTGCTGCAAGATTACTGGCGGTGGATAGGCTTTATGAAGGGCAAGCCGGGGAAGGCGCTCGTCAATGACCTCGTTTTTGACCTGATCCAGGCGGCCGGGTTTGGCCTCTTATTCGTTGCGCACATCCACTCAGCGCCGTTGGCGATAGCCGCCTGGGGTCTTGGCGCCCTGGGGGGCGCCATCCTTGGGCTATGGCAATTCCGGGTCTGGCCGTCCTTCTTCGGGCGGCTTCATGTGGCTCCGGAAGAAGTGGGAGGTCGGCGGGTGGCTAGCAGCCACCTCAACCTCGTCGTGGGGTTTCCTCCAGCTTTACGGCATCTTTACGGCGGTGTTCCTTGGGCCGGTTGGACTTGGCGGCTTGAAGGCGGCTCAGGGCCTTGTCCAGGGGCCCTGCGTTGTCCTCGTACAAGCGGGAGGGAGCATTGGGCTCCCCGAGGCATCGCGTGCCTACGATAAGAGCGGGTGGAAGGGCCTGAACCGCATTGCCCGCGTGGTGACCACGGCGGGCGTGACCTGTGTGGGCCTCGTGCTCGTAATGACGATCTTCTTCGGCAGGTTCCTCTTAAGCCTCTTCTACGGGGCCCAATTCGGCCGCTACGCGCCCGTGGCGGTCGTGATGGCTGTCGGGTACCTGATCTCGGTCTGCAACCTTGGTGCCGTGATGAAATTGAAGACGACCAAGCAAACGCATTTGTTGTTTTTCGTCTCGATGGCGGCATTGGTCCCAGCCACGTTGGCGGTGTAATCCTCACACCGGAGTTCGGCCTGATCGGCGCAGCGTACGCCTTCGCTATCGGGATGGGGGCCTACGTGGTTGGTCAGGTCATTGCGGCTCGTATCGTGGCGCGGCGCGACCAGGCGAGCGCTACCGACCAGGCGAGCTCCACCGACCAGGCGAGTTCCGACTACAGCTCAGGCGAGTTCGCCCACTACGCCCAGGCGATTACTGGTACACCATCGATGGAAGCGGCACCGGCTCTCGCAAGTGGCTCATGAGGGCGCTACCGGCGGGGCTCCCCTGGGACCACGGCCTGAGCCGCAATAGAAGGCTCCCATGGGACCACGGGACCACCGGCTGAACCGCAATAGAAGTCGTCCTGGGGACGGAAGCTCAAAGGGCGATAGCTGCGCAGAGCCTGCTCCCCCGACGGCGGGCCTAAAAACGAGAGCTGACCGGTCCCTCGACGAGGCTGGTCGGAAAGTCGCAGCTCAAGGCCTTGAGCAATACCGATTTGGGATGGGGTCAGCTTGACTTGAGAGAGTGAGGGGTACGGCACTTCTGCAGGGGTCGCTTTCGCAGACCTGACCGTTGCGGGACCGTTGCACCAAACGGCCTGGCGGGCGGACCATCGAGGTCAGCCAAGACGAGGAGTTACTGTTCGCCGCCCGCCAGGCCGCCGGGCCCCCGAGTTCCGCGGCGTTACCGCGAAAGAGCACGAGTGGAACACAAGAACGCGCAGCTCAAGTCTCGTCGGGCCAAGCTGCTGCCTCGGCGCGGCTTGCGAAAAGCGAACGCCTGGCTCAAGTTGCGGATGGCCGCCCTCAACCTCGACAAGCTCGGCCGCTTTGGCCCTCTTGACCGCATGAACAGGGCACCATCACGATCCCTATAGGCCTCAACAGTCACAAAAGAAAACATTGTTGAGCCGAAAGCCGCCTCACCGTCTGGGCACTTCATCTATTCAGGGAGTGTCTACAATCCCAATTGCCGACCATCCGACTGGGCCTTGTTGTAATGCTTAGGCTCGGGACAGGTCGGGGGCGGCCGGGGGGAGGCTACTGCGTTCAGTCTAACCTCGGGATCTTCCCAGACGGGGTGCGCGATGGCGAACTCGTAAATCGACTCCAACTGCCGAATATTCTCGGCGGGGTCAAACCGCGTCTCGTAGGCTTTCCGCGCGTTGCGGCCGTAGCTTTCGTAGCGTTCCGGTTTTGTCTCCACGTCATGGAAAGCACTGGCGAGAGCCTTCGCGTCACCTGGAGGAAAGAGAGCCCCCTCGTGATTATCCAGCACCATTTCTGGGAAAGAGCCGTGTGCCGATACGATTGGCGCCACGCCGGCCGCCATCGCTTCCACCACGACCATGCCAAAAGGCTCCTCCCATTGCGATGGGATCACGGCAGCGCGGGCTGTTTCTAGTAGTTCCCTGCACTCCGTCGCGCTGAGAAGACCAACAAAATCAACGTCCGACCGGGCGTGCGCCCAAGCGGCGACCGAAGTCTCAAGCGGCCCTGCGCCTGCGATGACCAAACGAAGCGCGCCGTTAGTTGACGCTCTTGAATGGAGATCCCAAGCCTCCATCAGAACGGGGACCCCTTTGCTACCAGTCAATCGGCCAACAAAGACAATGATGTTACGTTTTTCAGAATTTTGCGTTCGGGCAATTGGTGGCACCATGTTCCACTTGACGAAGACGCGGTCATGGGGTAGCCCGATCGGGCTAATTATGTCCCGCTGGGATTTGGAGATGCATATATACGCAGAGACCTGGGTTCGCCACGCTTGTTTGTTTACGACCGTCGAGACGACAAGGGGAAACGTCTGGGAACGCGACCCGCCGTAGCACCCATGGCTTATGCTTGACACCGACACCCGACTGACGCAGTCGTGGCAGATGGAGTCGTCCCGGAACAATGTCCCGGCTGGGCACACAAGCCTGTAGTTGTGCAGAGTGGCAACTACCGGGACCCGCTCCTTGTAGCACGCGGAAGGACGGAAGGGCTCAACAGGGGCACGGTGTTGTGCACATGTACCACATCGGGGCGCGTATCACGCAGAAACTGTCTGAGAGCCTTAAGGAGCTGTAGCTCCATACCACTTGGCCCGGGAGGAGCAGCTTCTTGCGCACTGGCCAGTTTCCGATGTCCTCGCTGAGGCGCTCGAAGCGCTCAACCGTGTGGCCGCCTTGGCGGAGCGCGGAAGCTTCGTTGTCTACGACAATATTCTCACCGCTGGGCGAAGCCCTGTACCGATTGTGGACTTGAAGGATTTTCACCCCAGGCTCGCAATCGACGCGATCGAGTAGCCCTTGGTCCGGTCACGTACACTTACGAGTGCAAGGCGGCCGGGAGAGACCGCGCACGGCGCCACGCAGCGCCAAGAAGATAGCATCAGCTTGTAGGAGGGACGACGGCTTCGGCAGATACGTTCCTCAGGGGGTCGCGAACCCGACAGCCGCTACTCGCGAATGCCGGCCATCCCCTCTTCTTCGACGAGCCGGCGGAGGTGCTCTAGGCAGCGGGCCCGGGTAGGTCCGATGCTTCCCACTGGCATCTGCAACAGCTTGGACAGATCCTTGTACCCTACGGGGTCGTCACTGATTAGCAAAGAGAGGAGCTCTTGACAGCGCGGCTTGAGCCGGCCCCAACCCGCCCGGAGCACGGTTTCTCGTTCTTCGGCGATAGGCCGGGCGTCAGGGTCAGGCAAGTGCTTATCGGGCATGTTGGCCAGCATCTGGTCTGCGCCCGAGTGGTATTTGCCCGCTCGCCGGAGCAGTTGAAGGCTCTCTCTGCGGGCCGTTGTAGCAAGCCAGCCCCCGACGTGTTCTGGCTGCTCGATGCGGTGCAGGTTTTCGACAAGTCTCAGCCAGGTCGTCTGTTGCAGCTCGGCGACGTCGGCCGGTGTGAGCCGGTAACGTCGTCCGGTGGCGGCGATCATCCCGCCGAAACGGGCTACGAGCTCTTCCCAAGCGCACGCCTCCCCGTGGCGCGCCTTTTCGACCAGGGCGGCGACTGTGGACGAGCGCACCGACGACCCGGCACCTGGGTTACCACTGTGATGGCCGTCTTCGGACGCCTCTTTGTTGACGAGCGCAGTGGAAGGCTGCGCTTCAGCTTCTGCTTCCCCCAGGGCGGGGGCCCAGAGTACTTCCCCGCGACTTCACTATTGGTGGCGTCCTCAGCCCAGCGCTCTAGGGCTTGAGATTCTGAGGTCGATGACGTCTTCGCTCGACTTGAGGCGAGCGCTTTCAGTAGGCGAAGGCGGGAGGGGAGCACGAAGCGACAGTAACGGTTGCCGGCGGGGAGCGGTAGACACCCTGGAAAGTTATGAACTGTGCGTGCCCCCGTCAACACAACTAGTGTTGGAGAACTTGATGGGACTTTCTGTTTTCCGAAATCCTAGTCCTTTCGGCCCACAGTCGACCGAGGGCTCATGACTCGTTTCGATCCATGGGCCCATCTACCCAATAGGGGCCTTTCGTACTACGAAATACGAGAAGGGTACTTTGCTGCTGATACCCGAAAAAAGAGCACCCAGAGGTGTGCCGCTGGGCGCGCACCACGTTTCGCGGTCGGATGTGCACCCTGGCAGTCGTCCAGTTTCCGAAAGTTCGTCGTGGTTCTTACAAAGCCAGGCCGATGCCAGTTGTGGCATCTACGGCCTGGTCGGGATCTCTAATCCAGTACTACAGCTATGACTATTCAAGGTAAAACAGACATCGGGCCGGGAGCATCTGAGCCTTTCGGCCTACATCAAGACTCCGGTGCTCAAGGCGGACGGACGAGCGCTAGGCCAAAGTTGCAGGCGGAGCCAAAGTCGCAGGCGGAGTCTTTCGTCATCGTGGGTGGTGGGATCGTCGGTTTGGCCATCGCTCGCCGCCTGATCGAGCTGTGGCCCGGTGCGGCCGTGACCGTCATAGAAAAAGAGGCAAAGGTTGGCCTCCATCAGACGGGGCACAATAGTGGGGTTGTGCACGCCGGTGTGTACTACCCCAGCGGCTCGCTCAAAGCGCGTCTGTGCACCAGGGGCCGACAACTCCTTAAAGAAGCCTGTGAACAATGGGACTTGCCTTACGTGGAGTGCGGCAAGCTCATCGTTGCCCGGGACGATTCGGATCTACCTGCGCTGCGAAGGCTCGAGCAAAGGGCACTCGCAAATGGAGTGCCCAACCTGCGTTGGCTCGAGGGGAGCGCCATAACCGAGATAGAGCCTTACGTTAATGGCGTCGCCGCTCTTCACTCACCGTGCACCGCGATCGTCGACTTTGGCAGGGTGGCCCGCCACCTGATGGAGGACTTCCAGGCGCGGGTGGGACGGTAATGCTCAACACCGAAGTGACCGGTTTCACACCTGACGGGTCAGGGCCGGGTCCTCACGGCTGGCGGCAGCGTACGCGCTGATCGAGTTGTGTTGTGTGCCGGTCTGCAGAGTGACAGAGTGGCAAGACTGGCAGGGGACGTCGTGGGCCCAGCCATCGTCCCGTTCCGCGGCGAGTACTACCGGCTCGTGCCCGCCCGTGAGTACCTGGTAAAAGGGCTCGTCTACCCTGTCCCGGACCCTCGGTACCCCTTCCTCGGAGTTCACTTCACGCGCCGCGTCAACGGGGGCGTCGATATAGGGCCGAACGCCGTCTTGGCGCTGGCCCGAGAGGGTTACAGTTGGCGCGACCTGAGGTTTGCCGACTTGCACGAGACGATCGCGTGGCCCGGTTTCCGTCGGTTGGCTCGCCGTCATTGGCGGGCGGGCGGGCGCGAACTGGCTACTTCAGTTTCGAAGTACTTCTTCCTTGCCGCCGCCCGTAGATATATACCAAGTTTGAGCGCGGAAGATGTGGTGCGCGGTCCAGCAGGTGTCCGGGCGCAGGCTGTCGCGGCCGATGGCACCCTGGTCGACGACTTCCAGGTCAACTTCCTCGAGTCGATTGTTGCTGTCCGGAACGCACCGTCTCCCGCCGCCACCTCGGCCCTCGCCATCGCCGAGCACCTGGTTGGCCACTTGGCAGAGCAGGCCAAACCCTGATGGGCGGGGGAGTGCTTTCATGGACAACCTTCCAGTCGCACTCTTTCTCAGCTTGATGCATGTATTTTCAGTCGGTAACAAGCACTCGGCAGAGAGAGGCGAACTCTACCTGACCGTGTTCCGTGGTACCGTCAGATGGGGTAATCGCTTCAGGTGAGTCGTCTTCAAGACGATCCGTCTGGGAAAACGGGGACGATAAGTCCCAATGGTTGCCATATTTAGTCGACGTGACCGGGCACAAGGCGGGCCACGTCCGTGCAGGAGGAGAACAGTGGTGTCGCTCCGTTTCGCTCGTGCCGGCAAGGCCCCCAAGCAGCGCATAGCCCTGCTCTCGGTATTTGTTGCGGCCACGTCGTTGTCGATGGTCGTGGCCCCCTATGCCTCGGCCAGCTCTGCCGAGGAGCAGGCTGGCTACTGGCTGGCCAGCTCGAGCGGGGTGGTGAGCGCCTACGGCGGGGCCGAGCACCTGGGGTCGCTGAGTGCCCAGGGCTCGAGCCCGGTGGTCGCCATCGCCCCTACCCCCGACGCTGGCGGCTACTGGTTGGCCACGGCTAACGGCCAGGTGTACGGCTTTGGCGACGCCAAGGTGTTCGGCTCTATGGCCGCTAAGCACCTGGTCAAGCCCATTGTGGGCATCAAGAGCACGTCGGACGGCAGGGGTTACTGGCTGCTCGGCGGCGACGGCGGGGTGTACGCCTTCGGCGACGCCGGCTACTTCGGCTCGGCCGCCCAGGACCACTTGGGCTCGCCCGTGGTCGGTATGGCCGTTGCCCCGGCGGGCCGGGGTTACTGGCTCGCCACCGGGGCCGGGAGCATCTTGCGGTTCGGGGACGTGCCCTTTGGGCCGGCCAAGCTGGCCGCCGCGCTCGGCTCGGCCGTGGTCGGCATGGCCGCCACCCCCGACGCCAAGGGCTACTGGCTCGCCACCGCAAAAGGCAAGGTCCTGGCGTACGGAGACGCCCATAGCTACGGCTCGATGGCCGGGGCCCGCCTCAAAGCCAACATCGTGGGTATCGCCCCTACCGCCGATGGCAAGGGTTACTGGCTCGCGGCTCGGGACGGGGGCGTGTTCGCTTTCGGCGACGCCCAGCTCATGGGCGGGCCGGCGCCCGGGCAGGTCGTTGGTCAGAAGGCCGTGGCTTGGGTAAGCGGTATAGCTCTAAGTTTTCCCGCGGGGCTGCCTCTAACGAGCACAGCGGCCGCGCCGAAGAACTGCACGGCGCCTGTATGGTCGACCAGCGACGCTGAGGGCACCGATAACCTCGATCCCGGTAACACGGAGTACTGGTGGATGGATAACGACGCCTGGAACGGCGGCGCTGGTCCTCAAACGCTGTACATCTGTAACCAGTCCAGCTGGTATGCCGTATCCGACCAGCCCAACAAGCAAGGCCAAGTCGAGACCTACCCGGATACCGAATACGACGTCGGTGGCCGGGCCTACGGAGTGCCCACCAAGCCCATCTCCGCTTACAACGCGATAACTTCGACGTTCTCTGAAACCTTCCCATCCGCAGGTTCCTGGGACGCGGCTTACGATCTTTGGCTGAACAACTGGGGCATCGAGATCATGATCTGGAACCAGTGGACGGGTACACAGTTGTACTGGCCTTCCGAAAAGTCAGTTACCGTCACCCTCGATGGAGTGCGGTACTGGTACCAGAAACTAGGCACCGAGAACATCTTTTTCCGTCAGAAGATGGTTAATTCCGGGTCGGTGGACATCCTCGCCGCGTTGAACTGGCTCGTGTCGCAAGGCGTCGTAAAGTCGACCGATGTGCCGTCGCAGCTGGAGTACGGCGTGGAGATTTGCTCGACCAACGGCGCCGAGACATTCCCCATGACGGGCCTAACGTTCAACTTGAGCTGAGCGCCAGCGGGGCTGAAGGTCGATCGCCTTGTCGCTTTAGTTAATTGCTTTCCGGGGTTCTGCGACCAGGGAAATTTCCCAACTCGCCATGGCAAGTGGCGCGTGTCAAGGCGAGTTCTCCCCGAGGCTGGTAGGCCAAACTTTAGTTCTCATGTTGTGACGCGAGAGCATTCTGTTCACAACTGCACGACACGGCCGGAGGATGTCCCGTTTCTTGTTGAACTTTGGCGGCAGCCCCACTGGTTTCAGGCTGCTTCCTGATCGTAGTTGGTGGGTGTGACAGTTATGCCGGCATGGTGGCAGAGAGCCGCGACCAGCACGGGCATTTGTTTGTAGCCCCGTACACGTCTGAACGACCGCTGGGCTTCGAGCATCCCGGTAGCCACCAGCGTTTTTTCATCTCGCCATCACGCCAGTGCTTTACGTTGCGCATGGTCGTGCGGGCGACCGAGATCATCGACTCGACAGCATTGGTGCAGGTGAGCATCTCGGCCAGGTTGCCCCTTAGGCCGAGGCGACGGACGGCGAACATGTCCTCCAGGCCTTCTAGCAAGCTGGCGGCGGCATCAGGGTGGTTAGGCTTCAGCTCAGTGACAAGCCGTTTGGCCGCCTCGAGGCCCTTGGCGGGGTCGCTGTTGGCGAAAATAAGGGCCAGGCGGCGGTCCACTTTGTCGCCCAGTTCTTGGGGCAGGCGACCTCTGACGTTCCGCCGTTTGTGCAAAGTACACCGTTGTACAACGGCGTTGTCGTCGAAGACCTTGGCCACGCCGGCGGCCAGGGCCTTGGCCCCGTCGATGACGACGAGCACCCCTGCCTCCACCGAGAGGCGTCGAGCGACGAGGTCAGCCAACAGCGCCGCGACGACGGGTCTTGTTCTCGCTGTCACCGAGCCACAACCCGACGGGCACTTCGGCTTTGGTGCCGTTGCTGGTGATGACCAGGGCCGCCACGCAGCACTGGCCGGCCACGTCGATGCCGTCGACCATCACTACGGCCACGTCCAGGGCCGACAGGTCGCGGGCCATGAGCTCGGCCAGGGCGGCCTCGGTGGCCTGCTTCCAGCGCCGGGACACTGAACTGCGCCCAGTGCCTTTGGCTTGCTCGTCTATTTCGGCGCCAAGCGGTTCAGAGACGTCGGCGTACCGGCGCGTCGCCACCCCCGTTAGCACCCGCTCGGCCGTCAGCTGGTCGAGCAGGTCCTTGGAGCTGAAGACGGCCCAGCTGTCCAGGGTTATTTCTTCGCCGTCGACCGCCCGGCCCCGGGGCCGCTCAACGCTCAGCAGGCGGCCCCCCAGCACGACGCTCCCAGTCGTGGTGCCGTGCCAGTTAGCCGTCCGTCCCCGGAGCCGGGTGTGCTTGGGCCGATACGGCGGGTGAGCTCGTCGTCCATTACTTGGCGCATGACCATGAGGCCCACATCGGCGCAAAAGCCGAGCAGGCCGTCCTTCACGGCCGTTGCCAGGTCAGCGAGGGCGACCGTCGCTTCTAAGGGGAGCCCGGCCAGCTGAGCGGCTTCTTCCGGCTCCGCGACGGTGGCAACGGGTACTTCCTTCTTCAACGGTGGTCCTCCTTGGGTTGTCGTGCTAGGACACCCGAGACCTACCAAACGGCAGTGCTCAGATGGGGGACCACCGCCTGTACTTCAACAATCCGAGGGACGACCTCCACGGCCGGGCTGAGCTCTAGGGTTTCCGCCGGTATCTGAAATCTGCGCGTGCGGTAGCCGCAAGCAGCCTTGTACCCCGGCCCCAGTGCTTAGCGGACCCTAAAAGGTCTCGGGCTCCAGCCGCCCTCGATCTGGATTTCTCTCGCCAACCGCTGTTCCCCGCACCTTCTCGCCGCATCGGCCAACCGTCGGTACTCGTCTTCACTCAGCTCAAGATCAGCCGCTGCGACGTTTTCGGCCAACTGGCTAGACGTGGCGGCTCCAGGAATGGCAACCACGTTTGCCGGCCGCAACACGTATGCCAGCGCCACCTGCGCCACGGTGGCGTCGTGGGCCCTGGCTACCTTACTAGCAACTTCCACTAAGTCTTTTGTGCAGTCCAGGTTGTCCGAAGAAAAGAGGTGATTGCCCGTGCGCCAGGCCCCGCTGACTCGCTTGCCTTGATGGTAGGCCCCAGAGAGTAGGCCCGTTGCCAAAGGCTGGGCCGCTACAATTAGGCGGTCGTGGGCGGCGGCCCATGGAAGTACCGTCTCTTCCGCGTCGCGGCGAAGAAGACTGTACAGGGCTTGGTTTACGAGCACGGGGGAGCCTAGTTGCTGCTCAGCTCTCTGCCATCGGTCCAGGTCGTAGTCGCTCACGCCGACCTTTGCAATCGAACCCTCTTCGCGCAGCCGACGCATTCCGGCCATGAGAGACCGGTCGCTGACAAGGGGATTGGGCCAAAGGGCGTAGCAGAGATCCAGCGGGCGCCCCAGGCGCTTTGCGCTCGCCCGGGCTCGCGCCACGACCAGTCGAGAGCTCGGCGCGAACGTTGAAAAGGCTCGTCCCAACCACAACCCCTTCAACCCCCGAAAGACTAGCTCCAAGGATTCGTTGGCTGCCGCCCGCACCGTACATGTCCGTCGTGTCGAAGTGTGTGACGCCCAAGGCCAGCGCCTGCTGTACCAATTCCTGCGGCGAGTAGTCGGCGCCGTAACCCCAGCCGGGGTTCGCGAACTGGGAGGTACCTAGTCCCACCTTGGACAGCCGCCACCCCGCGAACGTTATGTAGCGCATCAGGCCCCCGATGGCTGTGGGCCGGCCACCTCTGACCGCCAGAAAGGCAGAGCGCAATATCGACGCACCTATACCATCGTAACGTTCGACAGCACTGGTGCGCCCTCTTCGATGGGGAGCCGGTCCCTGAGTAAGCGTGTACGTCCAACCGGTAGCGAATGACCCCTTGCCAACAGAGCAAAATCGCGCCGCCGTTCTGAAGTCGACGATGAGGTACGAACGCTCTACTATCGAGCCCGCCAGCTGGGACCAGTCGATCTGCAGACACTGACGCGCAGAGATTACATGATGCCGGGTCGATCAAGGAACCGCTCCCGCCGCGTTTGGGCGTTCACATGACTACATCGGGTGTTTGGAGAGCAGGGCGTTCGCGGAGCGCCGCTGAACATCGCAGATCTGGCGCCGTGGCCACTTTTGGCCTGGCAGGCTATACCCGGATTGGGCCAGTTGGGCCAGAAACTGCCGCGGGCAGTTGACCCCCGGCCCCACCGGAGGTCAATCACGAGCGGAGGCGCGGATCCGACGACTGAGGGCGGCCAAGCCCCACATACGGCCGGCCTCGGGTTGGCGCGCGGCTCAGGTAGACGACGAACGGTCAACGCAGTGGTACGGCGACCACGGCGCGTTTGTCGGAAGGCGGCCGGAGCTGGCATTACTTGAAGAGGTGCTGGTCAGGGCGCGGCAAGGGGCGCCGCAAATCGTGGCTATCGAGGGTATCGCGGGCATCGGCAAGACCACATTGGTCCGCCACTTCGTTGGGCTCGGCGACCCTGAGCGAGTCTTTTGGTCCAGCGCCGACCAGGACGAAGTCGACCTCCCTTGGGGGGTGCTGACCCAGTTGGCGGAAACGGCCAAGGCGGTTGGCGTCCCTTACATCGCTGACGTGTTGGGGCAACCAGACCCAGCAACCGACCCATTTTTGGTTGGGTCTAGCTTGCTGCGGCTCGTCGGAGAACACGGCCTTGCCCTAGTGGTCATCGACGATGCCCATTGGGCGGACCGTCACTCGCTGGCGGCGGCTCGTTTTGCTTTCCGCCGTCTACCGCCCGGTCAAGTCGTTGTGTTATTGACGTACCGGCCAGAAGAGGCGGGCCGGCTCGGCGAGGGGTGGCGGAGGCTTCTTGTCGAAAGGGGTGTGCGGCTACGGTTGGGAGGCCTGGCTGTCCCCGAACTGGTTCAACTTTCCGAGGCGGTTACCGGTCTAACCCTTTCGAGGCGAGCGGCGACCAGGCTTTTCGAGCAGACGTCCGGGCACCCCCTGTACGCTCGTTCGCTACTCGAGCAACTACCTCCGGACATCCTCGAGCGCAGCGAAGGCCCATTGCCAGCGCCGGCCGAGTTGGCCGGTACGGTCCTGGCCCGCCTCAGTTCGTGCAGTGGGCCGGCCCGGGAAGTGGTGAGGCTGGCGTCCGTTCTGGGGACGACGTGCAAGGTTGTCGACCTGCACGCTCTGCTCGAGCCCGAGGACTTCGCTGAGGCCCTCGGCGAGGCGATCGAGGCGGGGTTGCTCCGAGAAGTCCCCGGGACCGACGGCATGGAGGTGAACTTCCCACACGTCCTGGAACGCTCGGCCGTCTATCAGGACTTGCCGCCTCGTCAACGTCGCAAACTACACGCCATCGCTGCATTATCTCTTGTCGGCCGAGCGGCGTTGAAACACCGCGCCGCCGCCTTCGTCGGCCCGGACCCGGGACTGGCCGCGGAGGCCGAACAGTTTGCTCGAGAGGATATCGCCGCTGGCCGGTTCCAACGAGGTGCAATCGAGCTCCGGATGGCTCTCGGGCTCACCCCTCCCGGACCAGCCCGCAGGGCCCGTCTATTGGCCGCGGCTGAGGCGCTCCTCGAGTCGGGCGATGTCGCTGGGGCGGCGGCGCTGGCCGAAGACCTGGCTGCGCTACCGGACGACCCCTGGTCGGACTACATAGAGGGCTACCTGGCGTTCCTGTCGGCCCGGATTGCCGATGCTGAGGGGCTCCTTATGCGGGCGTGGCGGACGTTGCAGAAGGGCGGTACCAGCGACGGTTCGCCTCCGGACCTGGCGGTGCGTATTGCTTCCCTGCTCGCCATTCTGTCTGTGCTTCGGCTCGACTACGCCGCCATGGTGAGCTTCGGCGACGAAGCAGTCCAAGGACAAGCCTCGAACGATTGGGTGACGGGTTTTGCGTGGCTGGCCAGGCTCCTGGGCCTGGCCCTGTCTGGCCGGGCCAGCGAGGCGCTGGTCGCCCTCGAGCGGATAGAGAAAACGGGCGGGCTGAAGGGCGTCGACGGGCTCATGGCTCGCGGGATAGTGCGGCTCTGGACCGACGATCTGTCGGGGGCACGAGCCGACCTTTCTCAACTGATCGCGAACGAACAGGTGGGTGAGCCGCTCAGAGTCAGCCAGGCCGTAGGTTTCCTGAGCGAGGCAGCGTTCAGGATGGGTCTGCTGGACGAAGCGGTAGAGCAAGCTGAGCTGGCCGTGTCAATTGCGACCGAGGCCGGGCGCGCGTGGGAGCTGGCGATGCTCCACGGGCTGGCCGCCTTGCCGCGGGCGGCGCTGGGTGAGTTCGCTGAGGCCGAAAATCATGCGGAGTTGGCCACACGATGGGCGGGCGTGATGGGGGTCAAGTCTTCGTTCGCTTACGCCAGCGCGGCGCGCGCCTTCATCGCGCTGGCACGCGAGGATCTCGACGATCTCCTCCTGGCGGCAATCGACTTCAACGAGGCGTGCGATTCGCGCGAACCCGGCTCGCATGCGCTCGGCCCGGTGCTCGCTGAAGCTCTTGTTGGCATGGGTCGCTTAGATGAAGCAGCCTCGGCGCTAGAGGATTTCGCGGTGGTCGTACGTGCGTCCGGCCGGCGCTCGGCCATGGCGTCCACATCACGCGTGAGCGGGCTCTTGGCCGCGGCCCAGGGAGATTGGGACCGAGCCGAGCTACTTTTCTGGGAGGCGGTGACTGCGGCCGAAGAGCTGGCGATGCCGTTAGCCAGCGGCCTTGCTCACCTGGCCTGGGGTGCTTCAGCCGTGCGTTCCGGCAAGCGCAAGATTGCGGCTCGAGAACTACAGGCGGCGCGTGAGAGGTTCGAAGCTTGCGGCGCAAAAGCTTTCGCTCTAATCGCAGACCGTTCACTAGAGAAGATCGGCATCAGTCGGGCTGCGGGATCGCCCCGGCGTCAGGGTCTCCTGACGCCTACAGAAGACGCCGTGGTCCGCCTCGCTACGACAGGCTCTTCGAACGCCGAGATCGCCAGGCAGCTAGCCGTAAGCGTGAAGACGGTCGAGTACCATCTGACCCACATTTACGCCAAGTTCGGCATTTCCTCACGCAGAGAGCTGGCCTTGCGCGCCTTTGCCCTGGAAGACGAGCTCTAGCTCGTAGAGCCTCTCGTTGGCGTAGCTGCCACGTGCCAGCTGGCCCCGCCTGTGGATTTGCGAGAAAAGCCTTTGAGACTCTTCGCGGGCACGTCGGCACAGGCAGTGGCAGAGGACCGTAAACTGTCAACGCCTGCAACATCATTCGTCGACTGGCGGCTTCGGCGCGTCGCCCCCTACTGACGGAGCCAGATGACCGCGTGTTACTTTTGTCACACGGGAATGGGACAAAATCCAGCAAATTGCGCCAAGATTGCCACCTGAGCGGACCACCCTAGAATGGGCTAAACGGACCCCTAGGGTCACGGGGCACTTCTGGTCGCAAAGATTAGGGTGGACCCCTATGGACACTGGGCGCCTACGCCGCCTACTGTGCCTTGCCTGAGCCCTTGCTCATGGAAAATTGTTTGACCGGTAAGCAACACTGGACAGGAGGAAAAGGCTCACTGTTGGTCACCGGTAGGTGAGCCGCCTAACCAAGTTTCATCCAACCCCGAAGCAGACATCGGGAAGCGTAGATCTCTAGCCCGTAACTGGTCGCTTGGGCTAGGGGGAGCGAAGCGAAACCGGCCCGGCACACAGTGCTGGCTGTTGGCGCGTGCAACGCACCTCGTTGGTGGCCCGCGGCCTTGAAAAGGGACGAGATCGTTTAATGAGCAAGCAGCGCCTGGAATTTGACCGGCTTACGCCCAGAGAAGAAGAAGTCCTATCTGCGCTGATGAGAGGGGCCAAAGCCCGAGATATTTGCACGCAGTCTTTCGTCTCCATGCCCACAGTTCGGAGCCAGATCCGGTCGATCCTGACCAAGCTGGGGGTCACCTCGCAGTTAGCTGCGGTTGCGCTGGCCTACCAAAGCGGTTGGTCTGGTCCCGGGGACCGCGAGCCCGAGGGCGACCTGCGAGCCGCTGCGGGCCAACGAGCGTCCGCCTGAGGTTCATGTGAACGCCAGTAAGCGCCGTTCGCAGTGGGGCCTCACTGAGCTGGTGGTGGCCCTTCGCTGGGCCGCATTGTGCCTTTCGCTCCTGGCCATGGTGGTCATTTTGGGGGCTCCGGCCAAGCGAGAGGTAGTCGCCGGCGGCGTCTTGGCGTTTTATGCCATCGCGCGGACGATTTGGCCGTTGCGGTTCAGTTTTTCCACGTCGCGGCGGCAGGTTTTGGCCGAAAGGCCGTCGATCCTGGACGTAACCTTCGAGGTGGCACTCTGTGTGGCGGTGGTCCTCATCACCGGGACGGTGGCGTCGCCATTCCTTTTGAGCCTGGGAGCGGCCGTTTTCATCGCCGGTCTGCGCATCTCGCCCGCCGTCCTCGCTTTCGCCACGATTGGTTCGATCGTCGGGCTAGGAGCCGCAGGACTGGATGGGTTGCTCAGTCACTCGCTCGCCTCGGCGGGTATCGAGCGGGCCGCCTTTCTCGGGGCGTTGGCCATGGTGGCTTCCTACAGCGACTGGCTGTTACGCCTCGGTATGAGAGAAAACACCAGTGAACTCGAACGACTGCGTGCCCTGTCCGAAGTTAATCACCTCTTATTGGAGCTTCATGCCAGAGCCGCCGCCCTGCCCGCTTCGCTGAACCTGAAAGCCGCGGTGGCCAACACGATCTCCCGCTTGCGGGACCTGCTCCAGCCGGACGTAGTGGTGCTGTTCCTGGCCGACCCGACGGCCGAGCGGGGCCACTGGGAGGTGGTAGTGGCCGACGGCCTCGAACTGCCGGCTTCGGTTCGACAAGGAGAGCTACCCGATGCCATGAAGCAGGCGACAACTTCCCTTGGCACGCTGTTGCGGTCCGAGCTTGCCGAAGGTGAGGGCGTGACGTTGGGGGCCATCTCCGGTCTCTACGTGCCGCTCTGGGCCCGCGACACTCTCGTCGGCCTCCTGGCCGTGGAACGGGTTGAAAATTCAGACCCTTTCACCGATGCCGACGCCGATATCGTGGCCGGCGTTGCTCGCCACGCCGGGTTGGCCATAGACAATGCCCGTTGGTTCCGCCGCCTGCGAACGCTCGGGGCCGAAGAGGAGCGGGGACGGATCGCCCGGGAAATGCACGACAGGCTGGGCCAGTCACTTGCCTACGTCGCTATTTCGCTGGACAGAATGGCGACCGAGTCCAGGAATGGCACGAGCCTGTCAGGCTGGCAAGAAACAGCCGATGAGCTCGAAGACCTGGCGGGCGAGGTGAGGAAGGCGACGCGCGACGTGCGGAGCAAGCTGACCGACCTGCGTGTCGACGTGACCGAGGAAATAGACCTGACCGAAGCTCTGGCCGGCTTACTCGAACGTGTAGAGCAGCGATCAGGGATCGTCACGTCTTTGCGCACTGACGGCGGGGGCGCTCTTTCTCCGGTTACAGAGCGAGAAGTCGTGCGGATAGCACAAGAAGCGATCAACAACGCAGAACGTCACTCCGGCGCCCATCACATAGACGTTCGTTGGCGCTGCGATACAGTCGGGGCAGAACTCGAGGTCGTTGATGACGGTAAAGGCTTAACTGCCAGTGCGCCCCTCCGTCGCGATGCCTTCGGGATCCTCGGTATGAGGGAGCGCGCCGACGCTATAGGGGCGCAGTTCGGGATTACATCGCCGCCCGGTCAGGGGACGATGGTGCGGCTGCAGTTGGGGCAGCCGGTTAGTAACGGGAGGCGCCGAAATTGACCATGGTGCAAACGATGCTGGTAGACGACCACATTGTCCTGAGGGAAGGGCTCCGTCGCTCTCTCGAGGCAAACGGCGTTTCCGTGGTGGCCGAAGTAGGCGACGGCAATGAGGTACTGGCGGCGGCTCGTCGGAGCCAGCCCAATGTGGTGCTTATGGACCTCTCGCTGCCCGGCCAAGATGGTATTGCGGCCACCCGTCAGCTCAAACAGTACCTGCCAGACGTACCTGTAGTTATTCTGACGATGTTCGCCGACGAAAATACCGTACAGCGCCGCCTACGCCGCTGGCGCCGTGGGTTTCCTGGTAAAAGACTGCTCTACGGCTGAGATGGTCTCCACCGTTACGTCGGTGGCACACGGTTATGGCGAAATCGGTGGTGGCGCAGTGCGCAGCCTGTTGCTCGGAGGCGGGTCGAAGAGGGACGGGGTTCCTACGGTCCTCACCCGCCGCGAGGTCGAGGTGCTGCAGATGCTTGCCAACGGTGCCTCCTCAAACGACGTGGCCAAAAAGCTTTTTATCAGTGGCAAGACCGTGAAAAATCATCTGGCCCACATCTACTCGAAGCTCGGGGCGGCCAGTCGGACGCAGGCCGTGGCCAAGGCCGTTCGGTTAGGGATTGTCCGCATCGGCTGAGCGTGGGCCTTGGCGAGTGCTCCAGGGTAACGTGTAAGTTGCGATCGCGCTCCTGAGATGCTTCCGGGTGCGGCAACATGTCTATTGGACTTCGCTGCCGTCGTTGACGAGCCCGCCGCCTTCATCTGAAGTTGTCACTGAGAATCGAACAAATATCTCGGCGGGGAAGTGTGGCGCTCGCTGTTGTCTGACCCAAGATTGACGGTCAGGATATGTTGGCCGCTCCGACTAGGGAGATGTCAAGAGGGGCGCCTTTCAGGTGGTCGGAAGGTCGTAGCTACCAGCTCCCTACATGCTCGAAGACAAGGGCGGCACCTGTCTTGTCCACGATTTTCCACTGAGGATCGTGCGAGAGGTAGATGCTGAGAGGGGAGCCCCCGTTCCACATCACCCAGCGGACGTCCCAGTGTTTGAACACCGTGTCTGGGTCGACAGTAAGACCTGAGACGTTTAAGTAGGTTTGCAAGATGTCGGTGCCGAAGTAAAGGTCCGTACGGCCGTCGACGAAAACGGGGATATGGCGATAGATCAGATAATCGCCCCACCAGTAGGTCGTGAACACTCGGCCGCTCTGGTGCTCGAGGAAATTGGTAGCCGCCACCGGCGCGCCGAGGGACCCGCCTCGGCCGTCGCTCCAGGAGAAACGTACGAGCCGGCCAGGATGGCAACGACGAGTACGGCCGCCAACGGCAGTGTGAGCACGTTGGGCCGGATGGTTTCGTTCCTTATTGGCTTCCAGGGGGCCAACACGGCACAGGCCGCCAGCGCGAAGTAGGGAGTGAAGCGGACGGCATGCAGAGCGGCCAGGAACATGAGGCCGGCTATGACCAGGTCGTCCGAGCGCGAAGAGGGTGTCTGAACGAGCCAAAAGGGCCGATGAGCAACAGGACGGGGCCAATAATTACGCCGAGGAAGAGGTATGAGTGGAAGTTCGGGCTCTGCCATTCCGCAATCGCCGCGCTTAGTTGGGGAGAAGTGCTGACTTTGAGCGCATAACCGATCAGTGCCGGCCCGTGAGGGTTTACGAGAGTGGCCACGAAGCTTGAGGCCAGGGTCAGCCCGGCCAGGCTCTTCGGAAGCGGTGCGAGAGATTGCCAACCGGCCCCGTGAGCGAGGCACGAATGACCAGACGACTTCCAGAGCCGAGGATCACCAAGCCGAGCAGGAAGCTGCCGTGGACGTTCGCCCACACGAGCAGCAGAGGCGGGATGGCGAAGAGCCAGGCGTGGCGCCGTCGCCCAGGGTGAGCAAAAGCAGCAATAGAGCAAAGAAGAAGTAGCTGAGGTCCTGGGGGCGGGCCGCCAGCCCGACTGATAGTCCAGCCGCCGCCAGGCACCGATAGGGCCGCCGTCCATAGCCACCCCGCACCTGTCATCCTCCACCGCACGACACCGGCCGAGCAAGGCCGCGGCGCAGGCCCCGGCTGAAACGAGCCAGTATGAAATGGCGCCGATATGGCTCACCGTCCACGCCAGCAGCACCTCGAAGCCCCACTCCTCGGCGAGCCACGGCCGGCCAGCGACGGTGTAGGAGAACACGTCGTGGCGGATCACGGCGTGGTGGGCCAGCATCCACTGACCCGCCACCAGCTGGTAAAACACGTCGCCAGAAAGTCCGCCTTCATCATCTGATGAAACAGGACTGCGCAGGCGCCCGCTACCACTATCAGCGCAGGGTGCAAGCGCGGTAATGTGGCGCGATCGCCACTGTGCATCCCGGTGCTCTGACCGGTGCGGCAGCGTGTCTCAACCTCCCCGCTGTCGAGTTCGGCCGTCGAAATCTCACTTAGAGTCACTCGGACCGGCCCATCTTCTACTAAATGCGTCATTGGCAAGACTAAAGCAGATCCGCAGGCAGCGCTAGGTCTACGGCCGGAAAATGAGCCTTTTGGCCCATGGAAGTTGCGCCACCTTCAGTGAAGACTTGATCTAACCCCCGTAGAAGCGGGAGCGGGCCTGTCAGTCCTCGGTGGGCCTGATTAATAGAGGAGATCTGATTGAAGCGGATCATGATTTGGCCCATGTTCTTCGTGGACTGGGCTCAGCGGAAGTTCGCTGGCAGAGGCGAGCGTGGGGCCAGTCTCGTGGAGTACGCCTTGTTGTTGGCCCTGATCGCTGTGGTCGCCATTGGGGCCATTGCCTTTCTCGGGGGGCGGTCAATAACCAGCTCAATCACGTGGGCGGCGTGATCAACCAGAACGCGCCATAGGTCACCCGTACCCGGCGGTCGTCCTGGGCCGCGAAGGACCACTATCACTAATTAAGCTGACCCGAACCATGCCCGGTCGAATGTCTGAACGGATCGGACATGTACCGAATACTCATGCTTAGATGGGGCCGGCTTGGCATGAGGGCCTCCTCGGTAGGTTCAACGCTGGGTTTCTCTCGGCCGGCGGTATTCTCGGGTGGGACACTGTAGGTCGACGGAAGACGGCGTAAGCACACTTGAGTATGTCCTACTCGTTGCGCTGGTGGCCATGATTGCCCTTGGCTCTCTCGTTTATCTGGGAAGTGGGAGTGGGAGCCCTGCCCATGTGGCAAACAATGTTGGTAACAACGTATCCGGCGACGCCGCTGCGAGCGGGGCGGGGGCTCCAATAGCCGGGACGTCAACGGGTACGCCCGTGAAAGCCTGGTGCGCTAGCGGCGAGAGCGGTTGTACGGACCCCATGGAGATGAACGGGCAAACGGAAGTCATTCATTTTCAGGTCACTGGAGGAACTCAGCCCTACACGTACCAGCTCCAAGGGAGCGTGCCGCCCTTCGTGATCCCGGATTGGCCGGATCAGAAGATCACTGTCCAACCTGATAATTGCAAAGACGACCCGGGCGCCTACGACATCTCCTTGGTTGTGACCGACAGCACCGGCGCCACGGGCCAGTTGAACTTTACTCTGAATGTGGCTACGGGCTCGTTGTGTCAGGGGTGAGCTACAGCAAGCGCTTCTCGCAGGCAGTGGTGAGGTGGAATGGTGCGCGGACCGATTACACTTCTGGTGGTGGCCGGCGTCCTGTTCGGAGGAGCTTCACATAAGATTACCGACTCGTTCTCGTCCGACGTGGCTCTCTACGATCACTACGCCAACGCCGCCCTCGCTTCGCCGCTGTTGCATTCCATGCCGAGGGAGTACCCGGCATTGGCGCTCGCCATCTTTTTAGCGCCCCTGGCTGTTCCGGTACCCTACGCTCTCGGCTTCTACTCCTGGCCGTGCTGGCCGGTATCGTCCTCGTGCTTTCGAGCGATGGCCTAGCGGAATATCCCGGCTGGTCCCGACGTACCTGCTATTACTTGCTCATCGGGACGGCGGCAGTCGTGTTCGGCCGATACGACGTGTTCCCAGTTCTGGCGATGGTGCTTGCAGTCGAGGGAGCACGACAAGAAAAATGGGGTCGGGCCTGGGCGTGGGCTGTGCTGGGCGGATTGCTCAAACTGTTCCCGTTGCTATTGCTTCCAGGCTTCTTGTTGGTGGAGCGAGCACAAACCGGCAAGTGGGCGCTTCGCAGAATTGCGGCCGCATTCGTTACAGTAACCGTCCTCACGATTGCTCAACTTGCGCTCTCAGCCAAAAGCGTGCTGTCTCCGCTCAGGTACCAGTTGGACCGCGGCTTCGAACTCTCCAGCTTGCAGGGAAGCGTTACCTTTCTTCTTGATCCGTTGCATATCCACTGGGTTGCCGGTTTTGGCTCTATTGAGGTTATTGGGCCCGGGAAGGTCACCATTTCGATTCTCGTGGCACTCGTAATGGTTACAGCCCTTTTTTTCGTTTGGCTTTTCGCCGCCCGGGGGCAGCTGCCCGTCGTCGCCGTGAGTCTGGCGGCGCTCTCTGTGGCCGTGCTCTCAGATAAGAGCTTCGCCCCTCAGTACCTTATCTGGTTGGCGCCACTTTGGGCCTATTGGCCCATAAGGCGTGGCTGGGTGGTCGCGGCCCTATTGACCACGCTCGTATACCCCCTGCTCTACGTGGAGGCGAACTCTTGGGGGCCAGGGTTCTACTTACCTACCGCGGTGGCCATGGCGCGGCAACGTAGTGCTCCTCGTCGCCACAACTCTGTGGTTGCTAGAACAGCTCCGACTAAAACGCGCTACCAGGTCGGCGCCGGTCGGCGAGATACGATCGCCGACCCCTCCTAAAGCTGTGGCGACGGTAGCACCGAGCGGGCACGTGGCGTCGTGATAACGGCGGGGGGCCGCAGCGAAAGTGGTTCAATCGCCGGACTCCACTACCAGCACCTGCCCCGTATCGTTTGACCGTCTTCGTCTGGTGTGGCGTATATCGCTCTGCTTGCTAATCCTGCAGCTCATTGGGATGCTTGCCTTCAGTACTATCCAGTACGAGCGGTTCAATTTGACCACCGATTTTGCTTTTTACTCGCAGGCTTGGGCAGCTATAGCAAACGGCCATCTGAGCCCGTTTTCGAGCTTACTAGGGGTTCCTTTTTGGCGAAACGATTTTGAGCTACTGATGTGGCCTCTGGCCGTGTTTTATTGGGTCAATCCGCACGGTGTAACCCTATTGTGGCTCCAGGATATGGCTATCTTCGGCGGAGAACTGGTGGTCCTCGTGTGGGCTCGCGACATAATAAGGCGCCACAAACACAGCAGCCGACGGATGCGACGCTGTTAGCCCTGGTCGCCGCCCTTCTGCTGCTATCGCCCTGGAGTTGGTTCACTATTGGGTTCGATTTCCACTTCGAGGCCTTTACGGTCCTGTTTGCTCTCCTGGCGGCGCGGGCCATTTCGGGCGGCGCGGTACCGGCATCTCATTGTCTGGGTGCCGCTAATATTGGCGTCGTCGGCCGCAAGCGGTGGCCTCTTGGTCGTGGGCGTGGGATTAGCGGCTCTTATGAGCGGCGGCAAAGCACGCCAGGTCGGCTTGGCTGTTACAGCAGCGGGCATTGTATGGCTTGCTTTGGCCGCCGGGTTGGGCGCCATGCGCTTCAACGACGTCGGTCAGGGCCTTGACCTTAGCTCGATGTACGGCTATCTGTCAGCCAAAGGAAGCCATTCCTTCGGCTATCTCAACTTAGTCCAGGGCCTTTTAAACCAACCCACTTAGAGCGTTCAACATGTTCGAGTCGCACCTTGGCTACGTGCTCGTCTACCTTGCGTCATCTGGAGTCATCGGTCTATGGTCTCGATGGGGGGCGTTAATCTCCGCGATCGTTTTGCTACCCGAGTGCGCTGAACGCGAATACGGACATCATCCATTTCGCTCAAGCATTTCAAAGCTGGCCCGCGATGTTGTTCCTCGTCATCGGGTACGCCCTGGTGTTGCGGAGGCTCTCCGGAGGCTCACGCGGCCCGGGGTGGGTTGTGTACGCTTTAGGAAGCTGTAGTCTCGTGCTGGCAGGGATAGTCACGGGTTTTTTCCTAGGCGACATCCCGGGTTACATCGAAAGGGTAAGCCCCGGGGCAGCCGGAGAGCTGGCGGCGGTGCAAGGCAGCATTCCCTCCGATGCCGAAGTCATCGCATCACAGGGGTTGATCGGGCGTTTTGGCGCGGGTCGTACCGCTTTCTCCTACTGGGCATACGGTAGCCGAGAAACGTACGCAATAACTGGATCGCCCGTCATCTTTGTGCTGGCGCCGATCCAGGGCACAGCCGAGGGCATCCCTGCAGAGACGCGTCGGGCCATTGGATACGTAAGGCAGACCTGGACCGCGACCGTACTTGTCCGGGGCTCCGGGATTTGGGCCTATAGCTGGACGCCAAAGCCGGAGACGAAGTCGGTGGTCCTTCCCTAGAACGAGGTCACGGTGTACCGGGCCGACCTGCCGCCGACGAAAGGCCCCTTGCTCAGGGGCAAGACGCGGTGGGTGGGGATTGCGACAGAGCACGGCAGTACCGCCCGCCCATGTAGCCCACGCGGATTTCACCGCCGCTCCGAACCCGCTGCCAGGGAAGATACGCGGATCGGGGACGCTGACCCAAATGGTCCCTTCCGCGTCATACCCTATGCAAGTAATCGTCGGCCCGACTGCGAGGAAGAAGTCTGGTGGTGGAGCGCAAGCCGAATAGCTAGTAAAGCCGTAGTTGGCTTCGACGGACATGGCCTCCCGGGTGGCGATAGTTGCGACGCTGACTGTGTTGTAATCACTCAATGAGCTATTAGCGCCATACGGTGGGGCGCGGGTGGGTAAATGTTGAGCTCTACGCAATAAGGCTGCCCATGATGATGATGATGGCCAAGCCCCGTACTGACTTGCCCGCAAGTCCAGGCGCTACCTGCGTAATCGATTGCCTTCGTGGCGTCTGGATCGGTCCAGATCAGGACCCAGGTGTCAACCTCGTATATGGCATACCCACACAACCAGTTATAATGTGGACACTGGGTTTCATTAGCTGTCGTGCCTGTACATGTCGTAAGGGTGTCTTTGGGCCCAACCTGACATTCGTCGGCTCCAGGGAATCGGGATACTGTTGACGACCATCGGAGGCGGGTTTTGCGCTGTTACTAGGGAGCCTGCGGCAGCAAGGGCGGCCTGCATCGGCAGCATTCTGGGCGTTGTCGGCCGACTGCAGCAAGTTGCCGAGGGGCGATTACGCCGACTACCAGGCCAGCTAGGACCGGAAGGAACAGTGCCCACAAGACGAGGATGACTCCGTCGTCTCTCGCTGCGGGTTTGCGTATTGTGCTCAGCCACAAGTACTCTCCGACCGGATAGGTCCCGAGGACGGACGCGGTGGATTTCAGGTGAGAAGGTGCTGGAGGTTGAAAGGTGGATGTCTTGCAGGCCGGGAAATGCCGTGAACGAAATGACCTGGCGCTGGGCACACACCTCCAGGATTGTTAATGGTGTCGACACTGATGGTTACGCTTTCGCTACCGAGAGCGGCCTGGTTTTGACCGTTGACGTTGGTGGACATTGGGGTACAGTTGGTGGCGGAGCGTCGGTGCACGTCCACTTGCCGGGGCCACGTTGAGAAACGCTTGACTGTCGGGGATCTGACCGGCGCCAGCCGAGTCGTTGACGATCTGGAGCCACGCGCCGCTGGCGAAAATATAATAACCGTCCAGCCATGCGTAGCTTGCACATGATGTGAGCGATGCGTTGCACGCATATTCCGATGGGGAGGTGGTGGAGATCGGACAGGAGAGGTAACCGGGCTGGGGTTGGTGTCGATGGGTGAGCCGATGAGAAATGCGATCTGACACACCATGTTGGGACCAGGGTCGATTTGACCACAATTAGCGTCAGGTGATGTGGTCGGCCCGTTCGCCGCGATCCGCGCCCGTCTGTACTGCGTTACGGAGCTGGTCCCACCCGGCGAAGGCCAGGCCGAACTGGATCATGCCGAAGAGCATGAGTGCGAAGACCGGGAGGATGATGGCAAACTCGACGAGTGAGGCGCCGGCCTCTTCACGACGACGAGGGCGATGTGGCCGACGGGACCGGACAATCGCCGCCAGGGCTTCACGCCGATACTGTCCCGTCATTTGATTATGTGGTTGTAGACCTGGATAACTGCTGGACCGATGACGATGATAAAGAGCGCAGGGAGGACGCAGAAGACCATCGGGAATAGCATTTTGACGGGCGCCTTTTGAGCTTTCTCCTGGACGAGTTGGCGCTGGGCGATACGCGCCTCGGCTCGCCTGGGAGCGCAGGATCGGTCCGATCGGGACGCCGAATGTCTCGGCTTGCACCAGAGCCATGAGGAAGGAGCGCAGCTCGTCCACATCGGTGCGGCGGTCGATGGCCTCCAGCGCCTCCCTGTGGTCGGCGCCCATACGCACCTCGCCGAGGAACCGGGAGAACTCCTCGCCGAGGGGGCCGGAGACCGAAACGATCGACCTTGCCGAGTGCCTGGTCGAAGCCAAGTCCGGCCTCGACGCTGATCATTAGCAGTTCGACCATGATGGGGAGGTCGCGACGTATCTTCTCCTGGCGGTCACTTACTGCGCGGTTTAGGAGTGCTTCCGGACCGAGAGACAGCAGCGAGGCGAAAAAGAAGAAGGTCAGTAACCGGTAAAGCCCGGGCAGGCTCGAGAGTGACAGGAGTAGGAAAGCCGGCACTATCAGGAGTAGCGAGGTCAACCGCAAGGCCAGGAACTGGTTTAGGTCCTCGAGTGCGGTCTTTGCCCGCGAGAGTCAGACGGCGCTGGACACCGATCAAGTAGCGTGGGCGGGCTAAGCCGGCGGGCGAGCTTGGCTATAGCATCGATCACGGACGAGCCACTCGTTGCAGGGCAGAATGTTTCGTCGGAACTGGCAGTGGTCGGTGGCGAGTACAGGTCCGCCAGTAGGTTGCCTCTTGCGGGCAGAGGTCTTCGAACTGCGCGACGGCCACCTTCAGGGTAGACAGTGTTGCCCGTCGAGGAGATCGCTGGAGCCATATGGCCACTGAAGCGGTAACGAAGACCGCGGCTAAAACGAGCGAGGATTACGAGCTTGAAGGAGGGCGGGCACGTCAGGTCTCGATGTCCACGATTCGGTACATCCAATAAAAGCCCACCACTTGCAGCAGGAGACCGCCGATGAGCAAGGCCTTTCCGACCGTCGCTTTGGAAAAGCACCTGCATATACGACCGGTTTATGGCGAAGATGAAGATGCCGAGGCAATTAGAGGAAGGCAACCAAGGATATATGCACTTAGGCGACCCTCGGCCGTGAGGAGTTGCACCTCACGACGAAGCCGGAGGCGTTGCACCATTGTCTCCGCCAGGGTGTCAAAGAGACCGGCTAGATTGCCTCCTGCTTCCTGCTGGATACGCACCGCGGCCACACTCTCCGAGAAGTCGCGGTTGCGTATGCGGGCCGCCGCTCCTTCGAGGGCCTCCTCGACGGGCGTCCCAGGCGAGCTTCGGCGAGGACGCGCTGGAGCTCGCCGGCGGAAGGTTCGCGCAGCTGTTTGGTAACCGCCTCGAGCCCCTGGAGGAGAGAAAAGCCGGCCCGCAAGGAACTTGCGGTCAGTTTCAGCACGTCTGGCAACTGAGAAGCGAAGAGCTTCGCCCGGCGGTCAACCGCGGCTTGCAAGGCGGCCGGCGGCATTAGGCACAACACGATGAGGCCGATAAAGACCCCCAGTAATCCTGCCAGCACCCAGGCGAGGAGGAGCAGGGTGAGGCTGCCAATGAGCCAGATCACGAGTAGCTCACCAAGACGGGTCCGCGCCCCGGACCTCTCGATCATGTTGTTGAGCCACCGGCCGGCCCGTCGCTTTCAGAGACGAGGTTCTCGAGCGTGGTCGAAAACTCGCTTGAAGACCGGGAGGGTGAGCAGTGTCCAAACGTCGTCGGCGCTTCCTTGCCCTTCGAGCGGCGTTAGTTGGTACGGAGCCAGTATCTCAGTTAAGTCGGCGGGCCGCCGACGGCCGAATGACGCTGCTGCCCGAGCCGTAAGTGAGTTGCGGGTGCATTGCCTCGGCGAGCCCTTGCCCGCCGTTCGGGCGGGGGTGAGGGTAGGTTCTTAATACAGCCGTTCGGTCACGGACATTGGTCAAATTGTTGACCCGGCGCCGACGGCGGATCAACAAGAGCGTCAGCAAAAGCAAGAAGGCGACAACCAGCAAGGCGACGCCTAAAGGGCTCCGGAGACGGTCCAGATGGACCAGGATGGTGTGGTCCCATCCGGTGGAGCTTGTGGTCATCGGGGCCAAAGCGACTGGGCTCGGCATCGAATGACGACTAATGGACGCCATTCGAGATTCGGCCCCCGGCTCGAAGATGCCGGGGTCCACTTTCACGCCTCGGTCTGTGAGCCGCTCGGTCAACTGGGGCCGCAGCCCGGTTGCTTTCAGCTGGCCGACTGAACGGCCAGCGACCTCTGTTCCCATGCGGAAGTCGAAAACGAAGATGTCTTGCAGGAGCACCATCTCGCCTTCCATGTGGCCGACTTCCGTTACATGGGTTACGCGGCGGGTCCCGTCCTTCAAACGGGCACAGGTGCACCATCAGGTCCAGGGCAGAAGAGAGTTGTTCCCGGACGGCTCTCATGGGTAGGTCGAAGCCGGCCATTAGCGTCATGGTTTCGACTCGTGAGAGTGCATCTCGGGGGCTGTTGGCGTGCACTGTAGTGAGCGAGCCCTCGTGACCAGTGTTCATTGCTTGCAGCATGTCGAGGGCTTCGCCGGACCTGCACTCGCCGATGATGATCCGGTCCGGACGCATGCGCAGAGCGTTGCGTAAGAGATCTCGGATCGAGACCTCACCCTTTCCCTCGGTATTGGGTGGGCGCGCCTCCAGGGACACGACATGGCGCTGGCGCAACTGGAGCTCTTTGGCGTCTTCAATGGTGATGATTCGTTCATCTTCGGGAATGAAGGACGAGAGGACATTGAGCAGCGTGGTTTTGCCCGTGCTTGCCCCGCCGGACACCATAATGTTCACCTTGCCCTCCACGCTAGCTTTCAGTAACTCAGCAACGGGCGGCGTAAGAGTGCCGAAGGACACCAGATCGTCGAGCGTATAAGGGTCTTTGGCGAATTTCCTGATAGTGAGAAATGGGCCACCAACTGCGAGTGGCGGGTAAATGGCATTTACGCGAGAACCGTCCAGCAGACGAGCATCTACCATGGGTGACGACTCATCGATGTGACGGCCGACTTCGGCCACGATTCGTCCCGTGACATGGCGCAAATGGGCTTCATCGAGGAATGAGACCTTGGTGGGCAAGATTTTGCCGTTCCGTTCGACGTAGACTTTGTCCGGCCCGTTAACCATGATCTCGGAGATGGTGGGGTCGTTAAGCAGTCGCTCGATCGGCCCGAAGCCGAGTACGTCGTCAGTTACGCTTTGGGCTACCTGGGCGGCCTCCGCCGCCGACATCGCCGTTTTTTCGGCCCGAAGCGCAATTTGCACGATCCGCTCGACTCGCGAGCGCAACTCCTTCTGGTCCACGAGGTTGTTGTAGAAAACGGGTCCTAACTCACTGATCACCCGGCGATGGGCCCGTACCCGCACCGCCTCGAGGGCTTCTGCCCTCGGGTCCGAGAAGCCCATTCCCTCCTGGAGCCGCCCGTACAGGCCCGAATTGCCGGGCGGTTTGGTAGGGCCATTCTGTTTGGGGTGCGGGCCAGTGCTGTTCCCGTTACCGTTGTTCGCTCCCGCCCAAGAGGGAGGCCTCGTGGCGTTCGGTGGTTCCGGGCTCATCGCCTCGCCGCCGCCATTCCCGGGCCGGGCTCGTCGGCCCGGGTCAGCACCAGGTCGGCCAGTTGACCGACCTGGCCGGAAAACGGAGAGCGAGGGTACTCGAGGAGCACGGGCACCCCCTGGTTTACTGACTGGATCACACTCACGTCCGAAGGCAAAGAAAGGTCAACTTTCATTTCCAGGACCCTCTCTACGTCGTGGGGGGCCAAGTGAACTTTGGAACCCGCCCGGTTCAAAAGGAGCACCACTTTGGTCAACGGCAGCTGCAGGAGGGAGAAGGCCTGTAGCCCGAGCCGTGCGTTCTTAACTGACGGGACGTCCATAGCGACGATGAACCCCACCATGTCGCTTTCGGCCACCGCCTGCAGGACAACCTCGCTCAAGTGCGGCGGCGTATCGATCACGACATGACTGAACATGTCTCTCAGCAGGTCGAGCACCCGAAGCATAGCGCCAGGGTCGACGTGGTCGGCTTCCGACGGCGACGTGGGCGCGGCGAGCACGTAGACGCCACTTTTTTCGTGCCGGGCCAGGAAACTACGAAGCAGCGTTTCGTCCAGCAGGTCGCCCGCCGAGATGGCGTCGGTGAACGTGTGCACAGGCTGCAATCGCAACATGACGGCAATATCGCCGAACTGGAGATCCAGGTCGAGCACGACGACCGGCTCACCCGAACGGCGGGCGAGAGCGGCGGCCAGGTTGACGGCAACGACCGATTTTCCTACGCCTCCCTTTGGCGAAAAAACGGTGGTAACGAAGGCCCGACGGCGTCCGGCGGACCCCGGCTCGTGCCTGGGTGGGGGCGCCGCCAACTCCGCGTCCAGCCGGTAAGCCAGTTCGCCGAGAGCAGCCACCAGTTGGGAGCCAACGTCTGACAGCTCGATGGCGTCGTTGACTCCGGACCGCAAGGCCAGGCTCATCAGCTTGGCCGACGGGTGCTCCACTACCAGCACGGCGCCCGCCCCCCGGGTCGCCTTCAGGAGGGAACCCACCCTTTCGAGCGCGTCGGCCGTCGCCTGCGACGGCCCCAGTACCAGCACAAGCGGGCTACCGGGGCGGAACTTGGCCCCGTCGAGCTCATCAAGCCCCGGGAACCCCTGCGCGCCCGCTTTCTGCGGGATCGCTTGAAGTAGCTGGCGTCGGAATCCCGCGTCCTGTTCGACCACCAACACCACGGCGCGCGTCAGCTCGAGGCTCTGTTGCCCCGCCGCCCGCTCATCGGGTTGGCCGTCTGGTTCCTGCGCAACCATTGGCTCCCTTATCAGCATGTGTTGCCCCCTTACATGAGGCCGGGCACTGAGGACCTGGAGGGCGGTGAGGTTGGCAATCCGGGCAGTGCTGGGTTGGCCCCATCGTGTGCCTGCCCTGACGCTGCCGCCTCCTGCGCGGCCCGAAGAGTGTCCAGTAGTTCCGCCTGAGAGTGTGCCCCCAACTTCCGGAATATGGCTTTCAAATGGTTCCGTACCGTCTGGGGGCTGAGGTAGAGGGCCCTAGCTATGGACGAGACCCGACGACCGTCCATCAAAAGCTGTAGGACGTCCTTTTCTCGCTTCGTCAAGGTGTCGACAGCAGACAGCGGGCCCCACCCGAGGAAGGCGTCGGAAGCCGCCGGACCGCCTGCGTAGCCGCCCGGCGCCCCGAACGCCCTCGACGGGACTGGCTGGGCCAGTTCCGGGTTGAGTAACCAAACGGCGAAGCGCCATCCCCGGGTGCCGGTAAACGAACTAATAGTCACGCGGGTGCGCACCCGCGCCCGGCTGGCTGTCGTGAGCTCGAGCCACGTCGACGCCGCCCCCGAACCTTCCATGGTGAGCAGAGAAGAGGTGCCCTTCAAAGCCAGGAAGTACCTTTGCCGCTGGTCCAATGGAATGTACGAAGGTGGGTCGGGTGTCCCTTGCGGTTGGCAGGCATTCCCGCCCACCAGGTCGTTCAACGCCGGGTTGGCGTACACGCGGTGCCCGGCGATGTCCACTACCAAGACTCCCTCGACGAGGTCGTCGAAGATCGTTTTGAGCGACGGGTCCAGGAGACCGTGAGCAGCTCGTTGCGTTAATGGCGGTTCAGGGAGCAGCGACGGTTTGCTGTCGACCGCGGCCGCGTCCGCGGTCTCACCTCGGCGCCAGTCTCGTTGGGTGCTCATGATCGGTCCTACTCTCCGCCACTCGGCTGGGGCCGAGCCGGCTGGCTTCGTGTCCCTGGGCTCCCTACAGGGGTGCGCGGGGGTACGTGCAGTGTCCCGCCCCGAGCGGCGGCGTACTTCGGCGGAGCCGTGGGCCGGCGCTCGGGCCAACTCGGTGGCCCGCCACCGCGCCGTCTCCACAGGACCAGCCCGACGATGAGTGCGATCAAGGCCAGTACCACCACGGCGCCGCCAATCTCGTACACGATCGGGATCGGGGCGGCTCCGATTCGGAAGGTGAGAGTCTCGGTGTTGCTCTGAGCACCGGCAAAGTTGGCCGATCCCGTAAGGCGGTAAAGGCCATTTTTGGACACTGTGAAGGGCACCGCGATGCTGGCGCTGTCACCGTTCTCGTTCTTGGGGGCGAGCAGGACAGGGACAGGAGACTTGATGGCCTGGACCAGTGTCCCGTCGCGGTACAGAGTGCCAACGAAGTTGGTTTCCTGTTGGACCTCACCGGTGCTGACCACGGCGGCATGCGCGATCGCCGTCCCCCCCAGCGCCGGGCGGTTGGAGAGCTTGAGACTGAGGAGTTTCCCGCCCCGATGGAGCGAACCGTACGGGTAGAGCTGGAAGGGAAGGCTCCAGGAGCCGAGCCTCTTCCCGCTCGGGAAGCTGACCGTCAAACCGGCGGTGTACTTGCCCAGGGTCTGGGTCTCGGTTTCCGACGCAGGCCACTCCAATTGGTACGTCGTCGTTTGCCCCGGGAGGGTGGCGGCCCCGCCGACCCCGTGCCACGTGAAGACCGCAGTGCGCCCCGTTGCTTTAGTGACCTCGAGGTGGAACCTGGGCTGCAGAGAGACGTTCCCCAGGTTTTTGATGACTGCGAAGACCGGCAGTTGTTCACCGACCTCGATCTTCGGGAACGTGAACGCGTTCAGCAACTTGGCGGCGACGACCTCGGTCCCGGTGATCGCGACGGTGACGCCGATCTGGGCGCCGAGGCCGACAGCTGTTTGTCCCTTCTTGGTGGTCTTCCTCGGGGGCGACGAAACCGTGATCAACCCGGTGTACGTTCCGTCCGCCGTGGTCGCCGGCACCTGGAGCTCGAGTACGGCTGTCGTCGGAGCCGCCCCATTGGGCGCCCAAAGCTCTGTTATCGGGGTCAGGTGTTGCTCCGAGGAGACCACGTGCAACCAGGGGGCGGCGGTGCCAGACAGGTTGAAGTGGAAGTAGGCGCCTTGAGAGCTCCCATTTAGGACCCCAATGGTCTCCAGGTACTGGCCGCTGCGCAGCGCGTCCTTAAAATTCACTACGGTCGGGTAAATGCCCACCGCCTCGGGCGGCGCCGGGATGGCTTTTGCGGTCGGTTTAGGGGTGCTTGCCAACGCCGTACCGCCGAGCGGCATGGCGACGAATGTGCACAGCGCAAGGGCGCCGAGCAGAGCTGTGAGCCTCCTGCTCATGGTGACCCAGAATGGACCAGGAAGTTGGGCCGTACAACGTCAAAATTGATGAAATTCTGACCCGATATGGGCGGGCGCGAAAGGAGGAGGGCTACACTGCCCTCCTCCTTTCTCACAGCGCCGGAGCGGAGCCGGCGCTTATGTTCTCCCTGCTATGAAGCGCGGACCGGGGTTCCTGGATCGAGGTCAGTCAGGGTTTTGAAAGCCTTGGGCGGCCCCGGGAGGACGTACGGTGCCCCGTTGTCGGTTGTGCAACCACCCGACGTCTGGATGTCGCTCTCACCCACGACGCTCAGCGTGCCGGTGTACGTCCCGGTGGCAGCGTTGCTGGGGGGTGATAGTGACAGGTCCAACTTCGGGGTGTCATTAGGGCAAACTACCTGTGGCCCGGTCGCCGGCGAGCTGCCGTTGTTGCTAATGAACGCGGTCGTGCCGGCCGTGGCAGGCACATCCGTGGCCAGCACCGTGGCCGCGTTATAACCCAGGTTGGCGTCGAAGCTCGAGATGTAATACGGGCTGCCTACTGGCGGCACGTATTCGAGCGTCGAGAAGTCCACCCCGATCTCTTCTCCCGAGTTGCCACCATTAGTGACGGTCGGGAATGTGGAGTTGGGAGGTGCCCAGGTCGTGTCGCCGCTGACGAAGTACGTCGGCGGCTGCGTCTGGCTGCTGGTGAACGTCACCGAGTTGAAGTCCGCGGCGAGGTCGAAGAACGGGATCACGTAGAAGCTGATCCAGGAATCCGACGTGCCGGCGCTGTTGACGGCCTGGATTTCAACCGTATAGGTGCCGTTGGGGTCGTCCTTGGACACCGTGAAGGCCTGGTACCAAAGGCTCTTCTCGTTGTCGTTGCACAGGTCGACGATCCCGGTCCCCGTTGCATTGTGGACGGCAGTGGCGCTGATCTGGTTGGACGCATCAGAGCTAGCCCCTGCGGGGCCGGCCGCGCCGAACATGTTGGTCAGCAAGCTTCCTGACGTCCCGTAGCTGGTGCAGGCGGTGGTGGAACCGCCGATCTGGACCGCACCGAGGTCAGTGTCTTCGGTCCCGTTAGGGTAGAAGACGTTGAAATTGACAGCGGTGGCGTTGTCGACGGCCGCCCAAACCTCCAGCCGCCGGGCGGCGGGGCTGTCGAAGGCGTTGGGCAGTACCTGGATGCCGGTCGATATGGGCGAGGCCTGCGACCCTGAAAGCTGCGTCGGCTGGCTGGTTGCGGCGCCTGTCGAAGTGCAGTTGGGCGTGGTCAGGTAGTCCGACGGGTTGTCGTCGTTACCATAGGTGAACGACTGTCCCGAGTTTGGCGTGCCGCCGTAAGACGGCGCGTTCGGGCTCCCCGATGCCGGCGCGCCCGGGCTCTGCGCCGGTTGCGTGGAGTTGGTGTAGCTGGGTGACGCGCTCGGCCCGATATCGGAACCGATGGCGTAGCTGTACTGCTGGGTCTCACCACCACCGGCGAGGTTGTCGTCGGTCAGGGCCCACGAGCATTCGATGGTGGGGGTGGCGTCGGAATCGCTGCCGCCGATCGTGGCGCTGACCTTGATGCCGCTCACAGACTGATTGGGTGGCTGCGCGGACGCCATACCAGCGGTCGTGAGCGAAATCGTGGTCAGGGTCCCTACGGCGACGAGCACCGATGCCCCTTTGACCCACAGACCTCGGGGTTTCCTTACCTCCATACGTTCTCTCCTTCCGTTGGCCAACTGGTCGGAGGGAGGGGTTGGCCGGCATGCCGGCTTTACCCCCTACCTCCTTTAGGTGCCAGCATCCATGCCGGCGGACCTGGACCGTAGGTAACGCGAAGGCCTGTTCACAATGGTTGTTCGTGCAAATGACCAAGCCTGGGCTCAGAAAATGATCGCAAGTACCCATACCGTATTGGGCCAGACAAGCGCGCAGGCCGCTCACGCTCAAGTCGCAACAGCTGCCCAAGCGACGGGAGGTCCTCAGTCCACCCGAAGCCCTGCGGACGCGCAGGGCTTCGGCTAAGCGAGCCCCAGCATTTCACGCAGCCGCTCGGGACGCATAACGATGGTTCCTTCAGGTTGACGAAGGTTCTTCAGTTCGAAGTCCCTCAGCAACCGTTCCAGCGTCTCTCGCCGGGTCGGGTCCTCCGCCGCTTCCCGGGGCGTCATGCCTCCGAGAGCGGGTACGTGCTCGTCGCACCAACGCTGCTCGAACCTCTCTTGAATTTGCTCGAGCACCTCTGGGGGGAGAGCGGCCAGCTCCTCGATAGTGCCAGGGGCACCACCGTCCAGGTCGTCTGTCCCGCCGAGGCCCGCGCCCTCCCCATCGCCAACCGTCCCGATTTCGGTGGAGCGGCGAGCTTTGGCCAGATCCAACGGCTTGCGGTCGTCGGTTACGAGCTTCAGGTCCGGTATGTCATTTCTCAATACGCCGAGGACACGCTCCAGGCGTTCCTCGCTGTTGGTATCGATGGTGAGGCGCGAACCTTTCAGCCCAATCGTGGCCCGAAGTATCTTCTCGTCAGGTTCGAGCTCGTACCACTCCTCCCAGCCGCCCGTTTTTCCGCGGCGGTAGCGACGGTCGAGTACCCGGCGCGCTCCGAGCTCATTGGGGACTTCCACGACCGCTTTGCATATGACGGTGGGCTGGTTTTCCCGGGTGAGCAGTACTGGCGGCTGGTCGAGGGCCGCCACCCAGGCGGCGATGGCCTCAGGTTCCCCGTCGTCAAGTAAGTCCAGCACGGCGGCCTCAGTCCCGGGCTGGACTCGGAACAAGCCGCCAAGGAACTGATGACCTGGCCCGTCCGGCACCACCCGGGTGCATATCAGCATCCCGGCGGAGGCGTAATTGCTGTAGTTCAGTTCCCGGACCTCGATTTCTTCGGCGGTGCGCAGGTCCTTTACCTTTATGCCCACTCCGGGCTGGACGCTTACGAGTTCGTAAACCGACCGGTCAACGAAGGTCCATGAAGCCGCCAGGAGGGCTTCGTCCCCTGGGAGTAGCGGACCACGGTCCTCCAGGAACCTTTCGAACCAGCCGCCTTCGTTGAGCACCAGGTCGAGAGTTAGCGGGTCCGATAGGGCTCTGGCGATCGCCTCTGGGTTGGTGTCCCCGCCCGCCCGGGCCGCCGCGATGGTCAAAATGTCAGGTAGGGCCTGTGGCCCCATCCGCCTGAGATAATTGACAGACTTTCCCGCCAGCCAACGAAGCCGGTCCGGCAGGGGCGCTAGAGCCGGTTTGCCGAGGTGGCATGTCTTGTACTTCCGGCCCGAGCCGCACCAGCAGGGATCGTTCCGTCCTGGAGGTGAGATCGACGGCCCGGCGACGGCTTCGAGACCGGAAAGCCTGACGTCGTCTTCTTCCAGTCCGAGGCTGCGCCAGAGCCGGGCCGCATCAACAGCCTCACCCTTGTCGGAGAGGTACCAGGCGAGCCGGTCGACGGCGGGCTCCCAGTCGTCGAAAGTTTCGACGGCGATGCGGAGCTGCGCCTCGGCGCCGAAGACGTCACCGGACCGCTCGTCTGCCATTGCCATCAGCCAGCGAGCCACAGCAACTTCCAGCGGTTTTCGAGCCACGGCCAACAACCGCTCGGCAAACCTGCTCGCCAGCGCCGCCTGGGCCGCAACCGCAGGCCGCTCTTCCAGTTCCGGGCCCAGCAGCTCGTCGGCCACGACCTCGGCGAGGTCGGGGTCGTTTCGCAGCACCACGAGCGCGTCCCGCATGCCCTTGGGATCGCTCCAGTCACCTTCGTTGAAAATGCTCAGGACTGACAGGGCTGCGTCGGCCTCCTCCCGGCTCTCGAACCTGCTTATGACCCTCTGGTACTGGTCCATCTCGTCTGCCCGTCGCCAGAGTTCCGGCGTGTGAGCGACTTCGTTGCCCCTCCGCTCGAGTCCGGCCGCGGCCACGAGCTCGCGTACCGGCGGCCTGGGCTCGTCAAAGAAATGCCGGTCCTTGGCCAGTAACGTCAGCACCAGCTCCTTGATGGAAACAGGCAAATTGATGTCCTCGTTACATTTGTCATAAGCCGCCTTCATCGCCGTAGCGGCGGTCTCGTCCGGACCGGGTGGGGTGGCGAGGGCTTCGATCGAAACGGAGCTACCGTCCTCACTCGACCTGGCGGCAAAAACCGTGCCCACGTCAAACCCAGACAGCCAGCCTGGGGGGCCTTTCCAAGCCAGGCCAACATCTTTGAGCCAATAGTCCTCGAGTTCGACCCCACCCGGGCCCGCACCTCTTCGGCTTCGTCCGAAACCGTCAGATCCACTTCGGTCTCGAAGTAGCCGCCGTCGAGCTCGTCGGCGCCGAGGCGGTGCGTTAACACGGCCCCGGCGCAGAGCGTCGCCGGGTCTACGACGAGGTTGCTGAGTATTACGGCCAGTTCTTCGTCCTCTACATCCTGGTCCAGGACGTGTTCCATGAACCCCCAGTGAGGTTCTTGTTGGGCCGGGATACCGAGGGCGACGGCGGTCAGGCTGAGGAGCTCGCTGATGGGCACCGGCTGGCGCTCCCTGACCACCGAGGTCATGACGGCAAGGACCTCGTCTGCGCCTGGGACCGGTAAAGCGGCGAGGGCCGCTTTGTGAGCATCGAGGTCGTAGGGCTCTTCATCGGCAAGGGCGGCCGTAATTTGGGGGATCGTTGCCATAACGAGCTGTCCCAAGACCTGCTCTCGGCCGAGGCCGAGGGCCAGAAGTCGCCGTGCCGTTCCCCACACCTCGGGCGGGTCGTCGTCGGCCACCTGGTTCGCCACGATCTCGTAAAGAGCGAGACGGGCAGGCGTCATCTCGTCGTCGTCATCGTACAACTCGGAAAAGAGGGCACCGCGCTCGTCCGGGTCGTCAGCGTCGAAGCCCTCCGGCGGCTCCCCGAAAAGGAACGCCACTTTGGCTTGGTCCACACGCCTGAGCCTAGGGGACCGGCCGGGCTCTGCTACGCCAGCCCTAATTCGCGCCCGTCTGGCCGGTTACAACCCGTGCTCGGACAGAGGGCCGACGGCGAGCCCGGCGGCTAGCCATAGCTCTGCCAGCACGGGCAGAGCGGCCAGGGTGGCTTTCCAGCTCCCGGGGGCGGACGTGCAGTCGGAATCATGGAGGAGCACGGTGGCCCCGGGGACGAGCGTCGAGGAAATGTCGTCGACTATCGAGCCTGGCGTCGCCTCCACCCGCCAGTCGCGGCCCCAGGTCGTCCATAACACCGGGGACAACCGAGCCCGCTTGGCGGCGATAAGCGTTGAGGTAGACAGTGCCCCGTACGGCGGGCGAAGCCACCGCGGTTCCGTGCCGCTCAACTCGGCCACAGTGTCCCTGGCGGCAATGATGTCGCGACTGGCCCAGAGCGGCCCGTGGTGCAAGTGGCTCGAATGGGCGTAACCATGTACCGCCACTTCGTGACCGCGCCGGGCTACCTCCTTTGCCACATCCGGGTGGGCGGCTGCCATCTCGCCGAGCATGAAAAAGGTCGCCCGCCAACAGAGGCTGTCCAGCGCATCGAGGAAAGCCAATGTTGACACCGGGTCCGGGCCGTCGTCGAACGTGAGGGCAAGATGGCCGGCTTCGCCCACGCCCGCCAAGTCCGGCAGGCACCGGTTGCGCAAACGGCGCAGGCTCGACCCGGCGGGCAATAGTTGTGCCAATCCTCCAACGGCTACCGTGGCAGCCAGGCCGGCGGCCACCGCTGTCCCGATGCCTTTGCTCACGGGTTCATTGGAGGTGGCTTAGGGGGGCACTGGACAACCCGATGCCAGACAATTGGGCCTCGAGGTTGGAAAGCAAGACGACCAGTTGACCACTTGTCACTCGCAGGCCGTTTACAAGATAAATCTGATCGCCTTGCAACTTCGGCAAGGCCAGCTCTTGTTGGGGGAATGGTCCACTCGGAGGCACAGGCATCGTGGTGTCGGGCACGACCATCAAGAGGTGAGCCGCGCTGGCGTCCACCAGGTCGAAAGCACTGATGCTGCGGTCTGGCACAAGCGCATTTACAGGTACGCCGGCCATCCCGGAGAGCACCTGGACCGACTGGGAGTCCGACCGGGCCACGGCCCAGGGGGCGACAGGCTCGTCGCTCGCTCCGGGGACGTCACTGAGCCCCCCACTTTCCAAGTCGACGCCTTTACTGGCGAGCGCCTTGAGCGCATCGCGACTGGCGTCGGCGGTGTTCACGTCCACGACTGCGCTCGCGTTCAATCGGGCCAAGGCCGTCTGCACGGACGGGTCCGGGAGCTCCTGAGTGCTCAACCGGACTCCGAGATAGATCACGTCCGGCGTGCCGTCTGGTGGGTGGGCGACGCCAATCCCGGCGGCCGCCGCCACTCCTACACCACCCGTAAGACCTACCCAGGAGATAGTCGCGGCCAGCGCGGCAGCCGACGCGGCGCGAGCCGCCCGCGCTGCCGGGCGCAGGCGAGGCTGAGGTGGGACACCAAAGGCTCCAATTTCGGCCAACGCGTGGGCGGCGTCGCCTGAGAAAAGGGCGGCCGCCGCGGCCAACTGGGCCGCCCTGGCTACTCCGGCCCGGCCCAAGCGGCGCAGGCTGGCCACCAGCTCTTCGCTATTGCGGGCCAACCAGCTGACGCCAGCCGCCGACATGGCGGCCGCGCTGTTACGCCCGTGGCCCGGGATAGGGCGGAAGGTCACCAGGGGCAGCCCGGCACTCATGGCTTCGAAAGAGGTCAGTCCACCGGCATTTTCCACTAGGACATCACATGCCGCCATCACACCAGCCATGTCGTCCGTCCAGCCGAACAAATGGGCACGGTAGCCCTTGGCTTTCGCCAGCGCCTCGAGGTGGTCGCGGAGCTCTGAGTTGCGCCCGCAGGTGACGACGGGGACGAGCCCTGGTTGGTTGGCCACCAGTTCGAACGTCTCCTCCAGATCGCCCACGCCCCACGAACCCGATGAGATCAGGACGGCCAGCTCGTCGCGGTCCAGGCCGAGCTGAGCCCTTTCGGACGACCGCCTTTCCGGCGCCGTGGAGAACTGGGGGCTGACCAGTGGGCCACAGGCAATGCTCAATCGTCCTGTCCGCCGGCCTACAGCTTCGACGGTGCCGGGCGAGACCGCCACGTTGAGGTCAATACCGCGGTGCGCCCAGAACGGGTGGAACCCAAAATCCGTTATGAAGTTCACGGCCGGCACCCGCAGACCCGAGTGGGCCCGCCAGCGCCGGTGGGCCCGGCGGCGCAGCTCGCCAAGTACTTGAGTAGCCACGGGGTAGGTTGACACAACGATGTCGGCGTGGGTTTCCCGCACCCAGGACAGGACCTTCTTACGAGTGAAGAAAGTCAGGAACCGGGCCATCGGCGGGAGCAGGAAAGGCAGCCAGAACCAGATCTTGAAAGCCAGTTCGTAGGCCCACGGCGCGTGGCGCAGCTCTGCTTCGTACCCTTTACTAAGAGCTTTTCCGATACCGAGCGGAGGACTTTCCAAGAAATCGCGGACCTCCGCCTCGTGGCCCTCGTCGACTAAACGGCGCGCCAGTTCGCGGGCATTGCCTGCGTCTCCTGCACCTACCGTCGCCGACACGATAAGGATGCGGAGCGGCTGTATACCGCGCCTCACATCGGGCACTCTAATGGAGACTGGCCTTGTGACACTGGGAAAAGGGTTGGCAGGCCGGGCGGCTAGGGTTGGGGGATGGGTTTGACGAGAGGTGGTGAAGCGCGCACTCCTCGCGGTGCTGGTGAAGGCCGTGGTCCTTGCAGGAGGAGAAGGGACAAGGCTCCGACCACTGACTTTCTCGACACCCAAGCAGATGCTCCCGGTGGCGGGCCGCCCGGTGATCGAGCGGGTGGTGGAGGAGTTGGCTCGCCACGGTGTCGATGAGGTGGTGCTTTCCCTCGGTTACCGCCCCGATGCCTTCATTGCCGCGTACCCGGGAGGCACCTGCGCCGGCGTCGCGCTCAAGTACGCAGTCGAAGAGAGCCCCCTCGATACTGCCGGCGCGATCGCCTTCGCAGCTCGAGAAGGCGGCGTCGAGAGCGGGACTTTCATCACTATGAACGCCGATGTGCTGAGCGAGATCGATGTGACGGCGCTCGTCGAGTTCCACCGCACCCGGGGAGCTGAGGCCACCATCGCCCTCACCCCCGTGGAGGATCCCTCGTTTTTCGGCGTCGTCCCGGTCGACGAGAGCGGGAGGGTGAAGGCTTTCATCGAAAAGCCTCCGGCCCATCTGGCCCCCACCAACATGATCAATGCGGGCGTCTACGTGCTGGAGCCGTCATTTTTGCGACGCGTGCCGACGGGCCGGCGAGTGTCCGTGGAACGGGAAGTGTTCCCGGCATTGGCCGCAGAAGGCAGGCTTTATGCCTTAGGGTCAGAGGCGCTCTGGACCGATATGGGCACCCCCGCCAAATACCTCGAGGCCAACCTGGCGTGGGCCAAGCGGGAAGGGCCCTCGCCCGGTACGGCCCGGGTGCTCACTCGGGCGCCGACGTCGTCGACAGCGTCCTGCACGCTGATGCCAGGGTCGAAAAAGGGGCTGTCGTCCACGAAGCTGTGCTCTTCGAAGGCGCCCACGTACAGGCTGGGGCGTGCGTGCACCGCTCGGTCCTGGGCCGAAACGTGGTCGTGGGGCCAGGCGCGCTGGTCAACGACCTCTCGGTCCTCGGTGATGGCTGGGTCGTCGGCGCCGGCGACGTCCTGACCGGGGCGAGGCTACCGGCGGCCGTTTGACCGCGCGCCGCAAGGCACATCAGCGTTCGTCGACGGCCAAACCTCGTGCGGCTATCAGGTGGATCACGAGCCCTGTCCACCCGGTCTGGTGGGAGGCCCCCAGGCCGGCGCCCGTATCGCCGTGGAAGTACTCATGGAACCAGATGAGATCTCGCCAGGCGGGGTCCTCCTGAAGGAGCTTGTTATCGCCGTGGACGGGGCGATGGCCGTCGGCGCCGGGCAGGAACAACGCCACCAAGCGGTGGGTGATGTCTTGCGCCACTTGCACAAGGGTCAATTGCTGGCCGGAACCAACCGGGTGCTCGACTTTCCAGTCGGGGCCGTAGTACCTGCTGTAACGGTAGAGGGCCTCGATGAAAAGGAAATTGATCGGGAACCACACCGGTCCGCGCCAATTGGAATTGCCGCCGAACAGCCCTGTCGTGGACTCGCCGGGTTCATAATCGATCTCTGCCGTAACGTTGCCCACCTGCATCACGAAGGGATGTTGCAGGTGGTACCGGGACACGCTGCGCACGCCGTAAGGGGAAAGCATCTCCTCGGGGTCGAGGATGCGTCTGAGCGCCCGTTGCAGAGCCTCTTCGTTGGCCACCGAGAGCAGGAGCCGGTCACCCATCCCCGGGACACGGGTGTGCGCGATGGCGGCTGCCAGTTTGGGACGGTTGCGCTCGAACCACTCGGTGCGGTCGACGAACTCCTTCAGCTTCGCGGCGAGCTCAGGGTGCAAAGTCGTTACGGCCAACAGAGGCACGACGCCGACCAAGGTCCGGGCTTTTATGGGAACTGCCTGACCGTCCGGGAACTTCATCACGTCGTAGAAAAAGCCGTCTTCAACGTTCCAGAGCCCCTGAGTCTCCATCGCGGACGCGATATATGCGAAGTGCTCGTAGAACTTGATCGCGATGTCTTCGAACGTTGGATAGGTGTCGGCCAGGCGCAACGCGATTTCCAGCAAAGAGATGCAGTACATGGCCATCCACGCCGTCCCGTCGGACTGTTCCAGCACGCCAGGAACTGGTAGCGGCCGGGACCGGTCGAAAAGCCCGATGTTGTCGAGGCCGAGGAAGCCACCCTCGAAGACATTGTTCCCTTCGGCGTCTTTGCGGTTGACCCACCATGTGAAGTTGATGAGCATCTTGTGGAAGACCCGGACCAGGAAGTCGGTGTCAGGCGGTAGGCCATGTTGTGCCCTGCGCTGGGCGTCGATCTGCCAAACGGCCATCGCCGCCCATCCCTGTACGGGCGGGTTCGCATCATTGAAATCCCACTCGTACGCCGGCAGTTGCCCGTCCGGGTGCATGTACCACTCTTTGAAAAGCAGCAGGAGTTGCGCCTTGGCGTACGAAGGGTCGAGGTGGGCCAGGGCTATGGTGTGGAAGGCGAGGTCCCATGCGGCGTACCAGGGGTATTCCCAGGCGTCGGGCATGGAAATGACTTCGAGGTTGTCCAGGTGGCGCCAGTCATGGTTCCGCCCTCCCAGCCTCTGCGGAGGAGGAGGCGGCTGTGCCGGGTCGCCCTCCAGCCATCGCGGTATGTCGTAGTGGTAAAACTGTTTGCACCAGAGCATACCCGCCGCCGCTTGGCGCAAAACCATCGCTTCTTCGGGGGTCGCATCGGGCGCGGCGATGCTGGCGAAATATTCGTCTGCTTCTTGCTTGCGCTGAGCCAGCACAGCGTCGAAAGCACTTCCTAGGTCAAGAGACTCGTCGGCAAAGCGCAAACGAAACTTGACCGACGCCCCGGGAGCGAGTTCGACGTGGTAGCGGAGGGCGGCCTTTGTCCCGGTGAGCGCCGGGTTCACCGACGCGGTGCCATGGACGAGGTAGTCGGAAATCCCGTCTTTCGGGTACGCGGGGCCGGGTGTGCCCCAAAGCTTTTGTGTGTTGGTCTCGTTATCGCAGAACAGTGGCTGAGGCGCCTTGCCATCCGGCCCCGGGCTCGCCACCAGGACCCGCGACCCGATCCCGGCGCAATCTACGGCCAGGAATTGGTCGGTGCCCGGTCGTGCGATGATTGACGGCCGGCTGCTCATGAAGTCCCAGCTCCACCGGTTCCGGAACCAGATGGTGGGAAGGACGTCCAAAGGAGCGGCGTCTGGCCCCGCGTTGGTTACTTCGATCTGCCAAAGGAGATCTTCAGGGCCATCTTTGGCCCACGTCACGTTGACGACGAAGTAGCGGTTGTCTTCGAAAATGCCGGTGTCGACGAGCTCGTACTCGGGCTCGTGACGGTCGCGTCGCCCGTTTTCCGCCACCAGAATCCTCGTAAGGAAAGGCAGCTTGCGGGTAGTGGTAGCGCCATTGCATCCAGGAAGAGGTCGGGGTGGCGTCCAGGTACCACCAACATTCCTTTACGTCCTCGCCGTGGTTGCCCTGAGAGTTGGTCAGCCCAAAGGCCCTTTCTTTCACAATGGGGTCGCGGCCGTTCCACAAGGCGAGAGCGAGGCAGACCAATTGGCGGTCGTCGCAGATACCGGCCATGCCGTCCTCGTTCCAGCGATAAGCGCGAGAAATCGCTTGCCCCCAAGGAAAGTAGTCCCACGCATCGCCGTCGGCCGAGTAGTCCTCGCGCACGGTGCCCCATGCTCGTTCGGCCAGGTAGGGACCCCATTTTCTCCACGGCACTTGGTAAATATCGGCTTCTCTGAGCCGTCCCCATTCCGAGATTTCCCCGCCGGGACGGCCATTGCCGGGGCCTGCTGCAAGAGCGCTCATTGGCGGCTATCTTGGCAGATCTGCACCTCTAGCAAGTGCAAGTGAAGGTGTTCTTGCGGGCTGGCCAGAGGAAATGCTTGACTCAGCGTGCGAAACAGTATTTGATGATGTGTCTAGAAGTGCGCAACTCCCTTAACTTCCCCCGCACACCTTAGGAGGTGGCGTTGAACCGATCTCAGCTGGTAGAAGAGATAGCAACCACGACAGGCCTTACCAAGCGCCAAGCCGAGGAAGCCGTCGACTCGTTTGTAGTCACCATCGGCGACCAAGTGAGGTCGGGTAGCAAGGTCACGATTTACGGTTTCGGTAGCTTCAACCCGACGGCGCGCAAGGCACGCACCGGCCGCAATCCCCGTACGGGGCAGCCCGTGAAGATCGCCGCATCCAAGGGCATTCGCTTCAGCCCGGCTACGGGTTTCAAGGCCGATCTCAATGCCAAGAAGTCCGCGGCCAAGAAGACCGCGGCGGCGAAGGCGGCCGGACGCGCTACGACCACCAGAGCCACCAAGGCAACGAAGACGACGACCAAGGCCGCGACCACCAAGGCGCCGGGGCGCAAAAGCGCCGCTGCGGTGAAGGCGACGCCCACTCGTTCGCCGGGCCGGCCGGCAAAAGCCACTAAGGCCGTTGCGGCAACTACGACCAAGAAGGCCACGGCGGCTAAGGTGCCGGCCAAGAAGGCGACCGCAAAGGCTGCCAAGGCACCGGCAAAGTCGTCCCGCGCCACTAAAAAGTAGGGCTCTAGAGAGGGGGCGCTTGCGGTCCGTTCGGTCGAGGCCGCAGTTTCCCCCTGTGCGTCCCGGTCCTAAGGGCTGAGGGCGGCGATGTCGGCTGGGACGTCTACGTCCCAAGCTAGGTCCGGGTCACGGACCACGGTCCATTTGAGACCGGAGTGCTCCGCTTCGGCCCGATGGCGTGAAAACGACCCAGGGCCATAGGAAAAATGGAAGCCACAGCCCGCGGGCAAGCTGATCACGTTTGTCCCATCGTCGCGTCGGTCGGGAACCAGGGCAATGCCTTCGAGTTCGCCTAACCAGGCCAGTTGAGATGCGCGGGGTAAGTCTGAGTGGACGACGACGAGGCGCTCATAGCCCTCGCCGTCCAGTTGTGCCACCGCTGCGTTTACGGCGCCGTTCAGCCCCAAGCCGGGCTCTCGCAGGGCTCTCGCCCCCAGATCCTCCGCCCATCTGGCCACATCCTCGTCGTCGCAGACCACCACCATGGGTAATGGCCTTGCCGCGTTGACGACATGCTCAGCCATTTCCCGCGCCAGCACCGCCCGAGCCTCCGGGCCGAGCACAGGGGCCAGGCGCATCTTCGCTCTCGAGAAGGCTTTTACCGGCATGACCGCGGCTGCCAAGGGAGGCGTGCTCGAGTGGCTCTTATCAGTCGGCTCACCGTCGACGGGCGCAGTGCTCTGCGGCCCAAACTCCGGAGGTGTCTGCCGACGAGGCCCTCGCTTCACTTCGCCATAATACGGTGGCGCCTGCGCCCTACCGGCTGGGGCTCCGCTGCCGATCTGGTCCCGTCACCATCCCTCCCGGTCCGAGCCCTCGAAGCCCAGTCCGGCGGTAGCCAGTCACGTTGCTAACGTGAAGAGGATGCGAGTGGCCTTCGGCACAGATGAGAGCACCCCGGTCACCGAGGAGTTGAAAGACGAACTCGCTCGCCTCGGCCATGATGTGCTCCTTCTCGCGGACCCGTTGCGGTGGGCAGAGGCAGGTCAAGCGGTGGCTTCGGCGGTCGCCGGCGGAGACGCCGACGCCGGCGTGGTGTGCTGCTTTACAGGAACAGGCGTGGCGATGGCAGCCAATAAAGTCGTCGGTGCCCGGGCGGCGTTATGTGTCGATGCGGAGACGGCGCGCGGCGCCCGCCGGTGGAACGACGCCAACGTCCTCGCCCTCAGCCTCCGCCTGACGACGGCCGAGGTCGGCCACGAGGTCATGGAGGCCTTCTTCGGGACCGCCCCGGACGGATCCGAAGCCGATCAAATCGCCCTTTTGGCGTAGCCCGGGCCCAGCATGGCGAGCATCCCCAACCCGGCCCGCTATCCCAAGGCAACGAATCGCAGTGCGCCCTCGCTCGCCTTCGAGCGTCAGGCTTGGGCGGCCGGCCACGAAATGGTGGTCGGGGTCGACGAGGTGGGCAGAGGATCCTGGGCTGGCCCGCTCATGGTTGGCGCCGCGCTGCTGCCACGTGGCAGGCGGGTGTACGGGGTCCGGGACTCGAAAATGTTGCCCGAAGAACGCCGCGAGGCCCTATTCGACCGGGTGGCCGGCTGGTGTGAGGCCTGGGCCGTAGGGGCCGCGTCGCAGGTCGAATGCGACACGCTCGGGATGGCGGCGGCGCAACGGTTGGCGACGCAGCGGGCCTTCGATGCTCTCGGCTTGAAGCCAGACGTGGTGTTGATCGACGGGAACTGGGACTTTGCCGGCACTGGCAACGTGGTGAGGATCGTGCGTGGCGATGCCTGCTGCCTTTCGATCGCCACTGCATCGATCCTGGCGAAGGTCACTCGTGACCGGCTTATGCGGGCACTGGCGCCGAACTACCCGCACTACGAGTTCCAGGACAACAAGGGCTACCCCTGCTGGCGCCACAAGATGGCTCTTCAGGCGTACGGGCCGTGCGCTATCCACCGGCGAACATGGGTCTTTATGGACCATCTGAGTTGGGACATGCGCGCAAATCGGTTCGACGAGGTGGGCGAGGACTGCGAGTATGACGCCGAGGCCGAAAAGGTACCGGCCGAATACGACGTGCAAGGGGGACCGGAGGTGAGCCTGAGCTGATAATCGATGTCCAGGGGCTGCGGAAATCTTTCGGCACCGTCGAGGCATTGCGCGGCGTCGATTTCTCCGTCCCCGAAGGCAAGGTCCTTGGCGTCCTCGGGCCGAACGGCGCTGGAAAGACCACAGCCGTGCGGATACTCACGACGCTGCTCGAGCCCAGCGGCGGGAAGGCGACGGTGTGTGGTTTTGACGTCGTCCGCCAGGCGGGGGCAGTCCGGCGGGTTATCGGCCTCGCCGGGCAGGCCACGGCCATCACCCCGGACCTTACGGGCTACGAAAACCTGGAGATGGCTGGCCGTCTCTATCACCTGGGTAAGGCGACATCGCGTCAACGGACCGATGAGTTGCTCGAGCGCTTCGACCTCGCTCACGCGGCCAAACGGCAGGCCAAGACCTACTCGGGGGGGATGTTGCGCCGCCTCGACTTGGCTGCCAGCTTGATCGGGCGACCGAAAGTCCTGTTCCTGGACGAGCCCACCACTGGCCTCGATCCTGTGGGCCGGCTCGGCATGTGGGCCGTTATCCGCGAGTTGGTAACCCAAGGCGCGACGCTCTTGCTCACCACCCAGTACTTGGAAGAAGCCGACGAGTTGGCAGACGACATAGTCGTGATCGATCACGGGCAAGTGATCGCCTCCGGGACCTCTGAAGAATTGAAGGACCGAATTGGCGGCGATGTGGTCGAGTTCTCTGTGACGGACCGGTCGTTGTTGGACGCCGCCGTCGAGGCGGTGGCCGTGCTGGGCCAGTCGCACCCCACTACCGACGCTCAGGGCGGGGCCGTCCAGATCCACGCCGGTGACCAGGGTTCGCAAGTGCTTGTGGAAGCAGTTCGGGCACTGGACGCCGCTGGTATCCACACCACCGGGCTGGGGGTGCGCCGGCCGTCGCTCGACGACGTGTTCTTAAACCTGACCGGCCATGGGGCAGAGGATTTGGCGGATGACGACGGTGCGGCCGGGAACGGAGCGGGCCCGGGCGGCGGCGGCGGACGGCGCGGCGGCCGACGGAAGGCGCAGTGAGCCGTTGAGCCGAGCCTTAGCAACCCGAGCGCTAGCACCCCGAGCGCGTTGGCAACCCGAGCGTTGGCAAAACGTGAACGGCCTGATCGACCGGGCCACGCCGGCGCCAACATCAGGGCCGTAACATTGGGGGCGGCATGACTGCGTCTACTACGACCGTGGGCCAGGCGCCCTTTGGGCCCGGAAGCGGGGTCCCGCCCTCTCCCAGCTTGTTCCAACAAGCCCGGTGGGCCGTCGAGGACTCGCTGGTCATCACCAAGCGCAGCTTGATCGTCTGGATGCGGGTCCCGTCGTACATTTTTTTCACTTGTGTGCAGCCGGTAATGTTCACGCTGCTTTTCCGTTACGTCTTCGGTGGCGCCATCCAAGTGCCGGTGCCGGGCGGGTACGTCAACTGGCTGATCCCCGGCATCATCGCTCAGACGGCGGGGTTTGCGTCGTTCAGCACCGCCATCGGGTTGGCCCGGGAGCTCCAGCGCGGTGGCGTGGACCGCATCAAGAGCATGCCGACGGCCCGATCGGCTTTTTTGACCGGCCGCCTGACAGCAGACGTGCTTCGACTCCTGGTCACCACTTTGATAATGATCGCCGTCGGTTATTTAGTGGGTTTCCGTTTCACCGGCGGGGCCGCCGGGGCTTTTGGCATGGTCGTGCTGGCGGAACTGCTCGGCTTAGCCGTTTGCTGTGTTTCGGCCTATATCGGCCTGGCGGTCAAGGATGAAGAATCGGTGCAGGCCTTCGGGCTGATCTGGGTCTTCCCGTTGACCTTTGTCTCGTCGGCCTTCGTGCCGATCTCCACTATGCCCTCATGGCTGCAAGGTTTTGCCAGCCACCAGCCCTTCACGGTAGTAATCAACGCCCTGCGCATACTCGCTCTTGGCCGTTCAGTGGAGAGTGCGGTGGGTCAGACCTTGGGTTCGGCCCTGTGGCAGAGCCTGGCCTGGATCGCCGGCACCCTCATCGTTTTCATCCCGCTTGCCACTCGAGCCTACAAACGGGCGTAACCGCCCACCCCGGCTCCTGCCAACTCCAACCGTCCCAGGAGAATGGGGGCAAGTCCATGTCAACCGCTGAGGGCTCGGCGCCGACGCCTTTGCCAGATCGGGCTATCGAGCGCGCTTTGGCCCGTGCTACCCGCGATCTGCCCAAGCACGAGGACCGGCCGCAACAGCGGGCGATGGCGTTCGCGGTGGGGGCGGCCATAAAACAAAGGCGCCACCTGGTAGTCGAGGCCGGTACCGGCACCGGGAAAAGCCTCGCCTATTTGGTGCCAGCGTTAGCACTCGGGCAAAGGGTGGTTGTGTCCACGGCCACCAAGGCGCTCCAGGACCAGCTGGCTCATCGTGATCTCCCACAACTCTCTCGCTCTCTCGGTATGCGTTTTCGGTACGCCGTGCTGAAGGGCCGTTCCAACTACCTGTGCCGGCAACGGATAGAGGAGCTATCGGGCGCCACGGAGCAACTTCTGCTGAGTGAGGACGAAGCGACCGGCAGGGCGAGCGCCGGGAGCTTGGCCCCCTCGGTCGGGAGGTCCGGCGGCTGGTGGCCTGGGCCAGGTCCGGTGCCGATGAAAAGCCCCCAGGCGATAACAGTACGGTCGAGAAAGGCGCAGGCGAGAAAGGCGCAGGCGAGAAAGGCGCAGGCGAGAAAGGCGCAGGCGAGAAAGGCGCAGGCGAGAAAGGCGCAGGCGAGAAAGGCGCAGGCGGCAAGAAAGAGGGGGGCTTTAGCGGGGACCGAGCCGAGCTACCGTGGGAGCCGAGCGAGAGCGCTTGGTCACAAGTGAGTATTGGGTGGCGAGAATGCCCGGGCGCCGGGGAGTGCCCGTCGGGGGCGGACTGTTTTTCTGAGGCCGCCCGCCAACGGGCTGCTCGGGCCGATGTTGTCGTCGTGAACACGCACCTTTACGCGTCGTCGTTGGCCATGAACGAGGCGGAGCTGTTGCCTGTTCACGACCTCGTCGTTTTCGACGAGGCCCACGAGCTCGAAGACATCGCGTCGGCGGCGTTCGGCTTCGAGGTGAGCCAGGTCCGCCTGGTGGCGCTCGCTCGGTTGGCCCGGCCCCTACTGGCGGACAGCTCTGTGGCCGCCGCCGTGGAAGATGGCGCGGCACTGCTTGGAGGGGTGCTTCGAGCTCACAAAGACCAACCTCTCCAGTGCCCACTCGAAGAAGACGTAGCTCACGTTGTCAGTTTGCTGAGAGAACGGGCCAACCTCCTGCTGGAGGGGCTGCGCAAGAGTAGCGGTAACGCGTTCGAGAGCAGCGGAGGGGCCGGAACTGCCGGCCAGCCCAGCAATGGAGGGCACGGTGGGAGCGGTAAGACTGGGGGACCGGGCGGCCGGAAACTGGCCTCCGCGACGGGTCAGCGCGGTGGCGGGGCCAGCTACGGCGGTGCCGAGGGGAGCAAGCCCAGTGGAGGCAAGCCCAGTGGAGGCGCCCGAAAGGTGCGGGCGCAAAAAGCTGCCTCGCTCCTAGTGGACGAACTGAACGAAATATTGGAGCTGCCAGATGGGCAAGTGGCGTGGGTCGAAGGCCCAGACCAGGCTCCGGTCCTGTGCGTCGCCCCGGTCGACGTGGGCGGTGCTCTCCGCCAGCGCCTTTGGCAGGGTGAGGCGGCTCCGACGGCTGTGCTCACTAGCGCCACCATCCCGCCTCATCTTGGCGACCGGCTCGGACTGGACGCCGGCTCGTACGACGAACAGGACGTGGGCAGCCCGTTTTCGTATTCCGAACAAGCGTTGCTTTACTGCCCGGTCCACTTGCCAGACCCTCGTGCCGAGGGCTTCGAAGCCGCCACGCACGAAGAGCTGGTCGCCCTCATCGAGGCGGCACAGGGTCGGACGTTGGCCCTGTTCACCAGCTGGCGGGCTATGCAGGCGGCGGCGAAGGTGGTCCGCGACAGGGTCTCGTGGACTATCTTCACGCAGTCGGACCTGCCCAAGGTCAAACTGATCAGTCTGTTCCGGTCTGACGAACACTCCTGCTTGTTCGCCACCATGGGTTTCTGGCAGGGCGTCGACGTGCCGGGGCCGTCACTGTCTCTCGTCACCATCGACCGGTTACCGTTCCCCCGTCCGGACGACCCTCTCTTGCGCGCCCGTCGGGACGCTCTGGGAGCGAGGGCTTTCGAGCTGATCGACTTGCCGAGGGCGGCCACGCTGCTGGCCCAAGGGGCCGGGCGCCTCATCCGGTCGCGGGATGACCGTGGAGTGGTGGCCGTATTCGATCGGCGTCTCGGGAAGGCCCGCTACCGCTGGGAGTTGGTCGACTCGTTGCCGCCCATGCGACGGACGAGGTCTCGAGCCGAAGTCGAGACTTTCCTTCGGTCCCTGGCCAGCGGTCCTGCTTGAACCCCCACCGACGAGGGAGCGGCCAGCTGCCGTGACCAGTCGACCTTTTTCGTCACCAGCTCCGAGTTGACTCTCCTGCATGGACAAATCGACACGCGCCGCACTTGGCGAAGTCGCAGCCCGCCAGCGGGGGCTGTTTTCTGTGACGCAAGCTAAACGGATCGGCGTGACCAACGCCCAGTTGTTGCGTGCGGAGGCCGCTGGCCACCTGCGGCGCCTCCGGCGTGGTGTCTACGCGCCTGTGGGAGTTCCTCCCTCGCGCTGGGATGACATCGTAGGCGCGGCGCTCGCTGCAGGTGCCGGAGCCGTCGTCTCCCACGCCAGCGCCGCGGCTGTACACGGCTTCGAATACGGCGGCACCGGTGTCGTCGAGTTAACGGTGCGGCGAAGCAGCTATGTCCGGCCCCCCGGCGTGGTCGTCCACCGGGCAGCGGATTTGAGGCCGGAAGACGTCGTGACGGAACGCGGAGTGTTCGTCACCTCGCCATGCCGCACGGTGGTCGACCTCGCCGGCCGTCTGGGGCCGGTACTCACAGAAAAGCTCGTCGACGAAGGTTTGATCGCCCGTCGCTGGACAGTCGTGCAATTGCAGGAATGCCTTCACCGTGCGCGAACGAACATCACGGGTCGAGACTTCCTCGAACGGCTCTTGCGGCAGCGCGGAGGTGATCCAAGTGCAGACAGCGTCTTAGAGGCGAAGGCGTTCAGGGCGCTCGCCCCGCTGAGGCCCTTTGAGGTTCATTTTGCCGTAGCTATCGGATCCCGGGTTTACGTGCTCGACGTGGCGTGGCCAGAGTGCAATGTGGCAGCCGAGGTCGTGGGCCGGGCGCACCGGCTGGCGTCTCTTTCCGCCTTCGACCGAGAACGGCGCAAATTGAATGCCCTCGGCGTAGCCGGTTGGAGAGTTTGCCACCTGACGGCGGCCATGTCGCCGGAAGACATGCTTGCCTCCGTGAGAGCAATGCTGGCAGAGCCGAACGACGTGCAATTTTAGCCGGAAAGCGAGCAAAACCCCAACCGGCGCCGGGCGGGCGTCGAAATATGCCAACAGCGAGGCCGTAAAAGAGGGGGTAAGTAGGTACTTTTAGACGCCAGGGTGCTTCGGCCTCGCCGCTCGTCCATAAACCCACGACACGTAGTGCCGGCGGTCGGCTACCAGCGCACACTGCGGCCGAAATCACGCTTACCGAAGTTAGCGGGTTGCCAAACCAGCCGAACGACGTGCAATTTTAGCCGGAAAGCGAGCAAAACCCCAACCGGCGCCGGGCGGGCGTCGAAATATGCCAACAGCGAGGCCGTAAAAGAGGGGGTAAGTAGGTACTTTTAGACGCCAGGGTGCTTCGGCCTCGCCGCTCGTCCATAAATCCACGACGCCGAGGCGTCCGTACTCAGCCGGCTGCGCTCTTGACCGCCGGCGTGCCTAGCCAAATCGCCAACCGCCCATCGACAGTGCCCGCCACCACCGGGTCCTGCCCGACGTAGGCCGCTTCGTCGGCCTGGGCGTAGATCGTCGCGCCGAACGCCGGCACCGTCGTGTCGAGCTGTTGCCAAGAGCTGCCGGCATTCCCCGAGGCCCACAGGCCCGCGGGCGTCAGCTGGGCCCCGCCGACCCCCCTACCGGGGCGGGCCAGACCTCGGACGAAAGGTCGCCCTGTCCGCTCAGGCCCAACCACGTGGTGGTGCCCAGGGCAATACCGTCCAGAGGCGCGACCTCCGGGCCGCTGGGCGGGTCGCCGCTGGCGCCATCGAACGAGGCGGGCAATTGTTGCCACGTGGCGCCGTTGGCTGAGCTCCACAGGGCCGGCTGTTCGACCGTACCTTTGCCCGTCGTCCCTCCGTACCCGATGAAGCCGTTACCGGTCGAGAAGCAGCCGTTGACAGAGGTCGAGGAGCCCGCCGGTGGCAACGACGAAGACGAGAATGTGGCGCTGGTCCACGACGTGCCGTCGGTGCTGACCCACGCCGCCGGCATACTCCCCGGCGCCGTCGAGGTGGTGGTCCCGACGACGACGGCGCTCGAGCCGGCTGAGCACGTCGCCAGGGGGGATTCTGTACTCAGTTGAGGGCTTGTATCGAGAGGTTGGGGCGCTTCCCATGTGGTGCCGTCGGGGCTATACCAACCGACCGCTTGCCGGCCGGCGTCGCCGATCACGTACTCGCTGTTGCCGAGCCGCCCTGCGGCGGTGGCGGTGAAGGGCCCGGTCAGCGAAGTGGTGTCGACCGCCCCGGCGCCGGCCGCTAACCCTTCGGTCGAAGTAGCCCCTGCACCCAGAGTTCCGACGCCCGCGATCCCCGCACCGGCGATCCCCGCACCGGCGATCCCCGCACCGGTAGGCCCGCCGCCGGCGGCCCCGTCGACGGCCAATCCAGGGCCGCCCAGACTGTCCGGCGTTATGGGCTCTCGCGGCCACGTGGCCCCGTCGTTGGCGGACAAGCTGGCGAACGCGCCCGTGTCGCCGCCCAGTGCGCTGGCATCCGAGACTGACAATGGGGCGGATCCCACTGCCATCAGCCCTCCAGCTACGGCCAGCAGTTGGTTGACTGTCGCATCATGGAACGCGCCCTCGTTGACGGCTCGCCAAGACCGCCCGCCGGTCGACATCAGCACGGCCACGGATGTCGTCCGGTCGCCCAGCGTTTGGCTGGGCCTCGACAACTGAACGCTCATAACCAAGGCCCCGTTGTCGTCTACAAGGCTGGTCGGGGCGGCAGTCGGTAACGGTTGCCCAAATGCACCGTTGGCGCTGGGTTGGTACCAGGTCCCACCCCGCCGTACGAGGACGTACGGCTGGCCCGGCATATTGTCGGCCAGGACGGTTACACCCTGGCCGGCCGCCACCAGGCCGAGGTGCCAGTCCGGGTCGCCGGCCGCGGCTGCTGGCAAGGCCACTTCGGTCCACTCCAGGCCACCGGTCGACTCCCAGAGGCGCTGATGGCTCGGACTGCCGCCCACCGCGAACATGTGCCCGCCGGCGCCGGCTGCCGCGTAGGCCAGCGCCCCCGGGCTCTCGGACGGTTCGGCGTCGAGCGGAAAGCTCTCTGACGTCTGGCTCCAGGATGAACCATTGGGCGAGATCCATGAGGCGGGCTGCCACGTAGAGCCCGTTCTCACACCGCCCACCGCGAGCAGGCCGGTCTGAAGGCTGCTTTGGGGCCCCGCACCGCCACTGGTACTGCCAGTACTGGCGGTCCCGCCAACGCCGCTGATACCGGCGATACCGCCGGCGGTGACCGGCCCAATGGCCACGAGCGACGTGATGAACTGGTCTCCAAGCCCAAAAGGCGAAGTAACGCTGTCACGGACTGTGGTCCAGTGGATGCCATCAGGGGAGTACCAAAGGGCGGCCGAAACGCTGGTGCCGGAAGCGTACGACCCACCGGCGAACACGCCGGACGGGGTAGAAAGGAGGCTGTTCACCACGGCCCCCGGAGCCTGACCGATAATCTTGTCGGCGTTGCTCAGCACCTGCCAATGCCGGGCGTCAGTGGAGTACCAAAGTGTGGGCTGGTCGTCGACGGTTCCAGCGGCGAACACGCCCAGTGCGCCTGCAGCCACAGCGTCCATGACCACCCCCGCCTGGTCTCCAGCCCCGCCCGGCGACTGCGCCTCGAAGGCCGGGCTGTCCGCCACGGAGATAAAAGCTTGGCCGGCCCCCGGCGAAACCCACACCGCCGCCCTCCGGGTGTCACCCGCCCCCGCCGAGCCGACCACGATCTGGCCTGCCCCCCAATTGGTGGCCGCGTCGGCGGCGGTCAGGGTCGCTCCTGGCGGGGTTGGGAGGCTGGTTTTGGACCAGTTGGTGGCGTTGGGCGAGGTCCACACGGTGGCCAGGGAGGGGCCGTTAGTAGTGAACTGAGTGCCCGCTATCAACCACTTTCCGCCGGCTCCGGGTGCGACCAGGCTCGACAGTGTGCTGGTGGCACCGCCGCCAAGGTCGAGCGAGGCATCCGTGTCCCGTTGCCAATCGTAAAGAGCAGACGAGGCCGGCTTTGTCGCTTGCGCCACCGTAGATGGCGTGACCTTGGACGATCGGGGCAACGGCCCGCCCCCGCAACCGGCCACCACAGCGCCCGCTAGGAGAGAAAGCGTTGTGGCTTTTACAAGCTTGCGACGGTCGACGGTGGGCACGGCTCAGGCGTTCCTACGGAACTATGCCGCGAGGGACATCGCCATGGTCAGCGGGCGCTCAACCCCAACCCGCCGTCCTCTTTTCGCCTCCAGACCTTCCACCACGGCTTCGTCTCCCGCTTGCGCTCGATCTCCTTCAGGATCTCAGGGCCGGCCGCGGTCACGATGAGGTCGGCGGCATCCAAGACACTGGCCACTTCGCCTTCCGGGATGTCCGGCTCTTCTTCGACACGCGGTCGGCTCAGGGAGCCGACGACGAAGCTGCCGTCGATTATGTCCTTTTGATAGCGCGGGCAGGTCGAAGGGCAACGCCAGGGCGCTTCAGGCGCAAGGTTGAGGACACAAAACCGGGCTACCTCTCCGGTCGAATACGTCCGGCTCTGGAAGTGCCGGCAGTCTTCCCGCATAGTCATTGGGTCCAGTTTGGCACGCCCTTACAGGTGTCTGGCCACGGCCCTGGCTCCGAGGCGGCCGGGCCGAGCGCAGGCTTACTGAGCAGGGCTAAGGACGGGTGATCCGGGGTATAAGCGTCGGTCGGTGACGGGCACGCAACAGCGCTCGCTTCCAATGTTCCAGCATTCAAGCGGTCAATATTATTGACGGTAAGGCAGACCAGCGACGTACTTAGCTAATGCTCAGGAAAAAGTGGGAACTGGCGACATCCCGAACTCGGGCGTTGTCGTACCCTTGATGTACTTGAACCCTTTGCACGCCCGTGTGACCCGAAAGTACTCCGGGGCCCACGGCCGCAGTTTTGTGGTCGCCAGCTTGGTCGCGTTTGGTGCGCTACTGGCGGTATCGCTCAGCAGCTGCTCGACTTCGGTGACTTATGCAGGAAGCTCCGCGCAGGGCGTGTTCTTCAAACTGCCCCGCAGCTGGAAGGTCTACGACCAGACGGCTCTCCAGGACATGGGCTTGGTCAACCCGACTCAGACTTCGCAGGCACAGGCCTCTGGTGACAGTTATCAGCTGTCTGTCACCTTCGCCAGCCCCAATCCGCGTCTGGGGGTCAAGGGCGGGCCGGACCTCTCGGGGTCGTCTCCGTGGGCCTACAACTTCGTCGAGTCCCTTGGTGGCTCTGACGCGGAGTCGATCTCATTGAGCAGCCTGAACGACCTGGTGCTGCCGGTCGACACCTTGGCCCAGCAGGGGGATGCCCAGCAGCTGGCCGCGACCAAGTTCTTGGTTAAGGGTGATTTGCGCGGGAGCCGGGTTGCTTACGAAGCCAAGAGCCAGACTGGCTCGGTAGCCTTCGAGCAAGTCGCGCTCGATGAACAGCCCGACTAACGAGGTGTGGGTGCTGGCGGTCGGGTGTTCACCAGGGTGCTTCCAGGCTCATAAGGCCACTATCGACAAGATCGTAGGCAGTTTCACCGTGACGGGACAGGAGAGCTAGTCACTTGCCGTGGTCGCCCCGCGCCTTACTGAACAGGAGGAGGGGGCGCCCCGCCCTCGTGGTGGCAGCCGCGCTGACCCTGGCCACCGGCTTGGCGGCATGCTCAGGCAATCGCACCGTAGCCAGCAGCTCCCAGCAGTTCTATGCCAGCTTGCCTTCGGGCTGGAAGGTGTTCGGCTCGGCCTCGCTATCGCGCGACAAGCCCCTGCATTCCCTGATCACCACCAAACCGACCTTCCTGGAGGTCGCCTCCGCTAGCCCCCGCCCCCGCGCCACCGACGCCTTCAGTTCGTCGCATTACCCGTGGGCCATCGCCCTGGTAAGGCCCCTCACCACCGCCGAACAGTCCCAGATGTCGCTGGAGAGCCTGAGCGACGTGCTCGTCCCGGTGGACGAGCTCAGTCAGCTCGGCGACAGCGTCCAGCTTTTGTCCCAGCCCACAGAACAGGTCAACGGGCCGCTGCACGGGATTGTGCTCTCGGTCCAGTTGCAGGGCCATCCGGCGGCGAGATTGCCTACGACCAGTCGACCTGGGTCAATGCCGCCACGAGCAAGGTATGGTTGCTGATGGTCGGTTGTTCCCCTTCGTGCTTCCAGCAACAACAGTCCGCCATTAGCAGCGTCATGAGCAGCTTTCTCGTTCCAGACAACAAGGGGAAATAAATGACAACTCCCTCCGATCCCTCCGAGGCCCAAGGCCCGCAGCCTCCTGGCGCGCCCGACGGTCTTGCGGCCGGCCCCACAGGCGGTGGGCCGGACGAGGTCACCGGCGCTGACAACACACCGCCAGGCGGGGTGCCGCTGGGTGAAGGGCAAGCGGGAAGTTCTGGCGGTGCAGATGGCGCTGACGGCGCCAATGGCAGTGGCAATGCAGGCTGGGGCAGCACCGCCGGGACCAGGCCCGTGGAACCGGTGGGCAACGGTCAACCGCCGGTGGCGCCCCTTCCTCAACCCGCCAGCCCGACTGAGTGGAGGCCATCGGAGTGGCGTCCCGAACCATGGCAGCCCGGTGAGTGGGGCGGCGCTCCCGTAGCGGCCGGCGCGCCGGTGGCGGGTTCGTCCCAACCGGGCGCGCTAGGACCAGCCGGGGCAGGGCCACTGGAAATGGTCGGCGCCCATGGCCAGCCCGCGCCTCCTCCATTCCCCGGCGCCGGCGGGGACGGCGCCGGCAACGGATTTGTCCCCGGATCCGGTTCAGTTCCGACCCCGGGCGATGAGCCGCCTCTGGAGGTGTTGCCCCGTTACGAGACGAGAAGACCGCGCTCGTTCTGGTTGCGCAGTCGGCTGCTCATCCTTATCGCCGCCATTTGGGGGCTTCTGTTTTGGTATGCGCTCTCGTCCGACCCGCTCCTCAGCGTCCACGACGGGCTGGTCCAGACGTGGAACTCCAAGTGGTGGTTGGCGGTCCTTTTTGCGGCCGAGCTGATCCGCCAGATCCACTACATCATTTCCGAGCACTGGGGCGTCTACAACCATTTCTGGGCGGACAGGGTTTTCGCCGCCAATCGTCCCAAAGGCCGCATGAGCGACTGGGCGCGCTACCGGGCCAAGCGGATTTTCACCATCCTCATCCTGATTGCCCTGGCCGCCGTGATCGCCGGGGCGGCATTCGACACAAGCCCCATAAACGGCCTGTTCCTTATCCCCTCGAAGCTCGTCAGTCTGGCCGGCTATATCGTCTACGTAGTATTCATCCTGCTGCTCGTCGTCGGCCAATTTGCAGCGATCTTCTTTTTCCTCTCCCGGGGCGGTGTCGACACTTATTTCCCAGACGACATCAAGACGCGCTTTAGCAGCGTTTGGGGCCAGGACGCCGTGGTGCAGCACGTCAAAGAGAGCATGGTCTTCCTGGAGGACCCGGAGTCCATCGAGCAGCGGGGCGGGTATGTCCCCGGGGGCATCCTGCTCTGGGGCCTGCCCGGCACAGGCAAGACCCTCATGGCCGAAGCGGTGGCCGGCGAGACGGGCAAGCCGTTCGTGTTCGTCGACCCGGGCGCTTTCATCAATATGTTCATGGGTGTCGGGGTCCTCAAGGTCAAGTCTGTGTTCCGCAAGCTGCGCAAGCTGGCGCTGCGTTATGGCGGAGTGATCGTCTTCTTCGACGAGGCCGACTCCCTCGGCAACCGCGGGATGATCAGTGGCCCGGGCGTTTTCGGCCCTGGTGGCGTGCGCGGCATGCAGGAGCAGGGACCGTGGATGACTAGCGACTGCCACGGCGGCTCGTACCTGTCCGAGAGCAGCGTCTCGGCTTTGCTGAGCTCGTACCAGGTGGCTTCGCAGGCGGACAGGTCATCTGTCCCCGATGGCCGGCGGGGAGCCCGTGACCGGGGGATGATGATGGGCGGCATGATGGGCGGCGGAGGCGGGATGGGCACCCTCCAGGCAATGCTGGGCGAGATGTCGGGGCTCAAGAAACCGCGTGGGTTCATGAACCGTTTTGTCAGGCGCATCCTCGGGATGAAGCCGAAGCCGCCGCCGAAGTACCGGATCCTGATCATGATGGCTACCAACATGCCCAACTCGCTGGACGAGGCCATGCTGCGGCCAGGGCGTATCGACCGCATCTTCCGGGTCGGCTACCCCTCCAAGGCCGGGCGGGTGCGCACTTACGAGGGCTATTTCGCGAATGTCAGGCACGAGCTCACGGTCCAGGACATCGACAAGCTGGCCACGATAACCCCTTACGCGACGGGCGCCACGATAAAGGACCTGGTCAACGAATCCCTCATCGTGGCATTACGCAACAAGCACGATGTGATCACGTGGGCCGACGTGCTGGATGCGAAGAGGCTTAAAGAGCTGGGCCCGCCCGAAGAGGTGGAATATGTCGAGCGCGAGCGCCATGCCGTTGCCATACACGAGGCGTGCCACGCGGTGGTGGCGTACAAAGTGCGCAAGCACCTAGAGATCGACCTGGCGACCATCGAAAAAGGCAGTACGTACCTCGGGATGGTCTCGTCGATAAAGCCCGAGGACCGTTTCACCAGCTGGCGCAGTGAGTACGAAGCTGACGTAATGGTGAGCCTGGCTTCGTTGGCCGGCGAGCGGATGTTCTTCGCCGGCGACTCCTCTTCGGGCGTCTCCGGGGACCTGGAGTCGGCGACGACGATCGCCCAATTGATGGAGGGTTACTGGGGTATGGGCAGCACGATCGCTTCTCGCGCCGCCCGCAGGACCACTGGTGGTTGGCCGCCGGGCCCGGGTGATGGTGGCGAGATGATGGGTGGTGAACTGGGCAAAAAGGTAGAGGACAGGCTGAGCGAGCTGCTGGCGCGGACGAACGACCTGATCGACCAGAGCAAAGTTGATGTTTATGCGGTTGCCCACGCCCTCGAAAGCCACAAGACATTGAGCGGGGAAGATATCGAGGCCGTAATCGAGGGCAAGGCCAGCCGTGGCATTGACGGTCGCGTTTACAAGGTCTCGCGGTTCGTGGAGATCTTTGATGACTACCACGAGCGCATCGCCAACGCTCACTCCAACCGTGAGCGGGTGGTCGTCCCCCTGCCGAACCCGGTCGAGTGGGCGCCGGAACTGGTGGCTGAAGCGGCCAATGGCAATGGCCACGTGGCTGATGACGAACTGGAGGCTGTAGGCGCTGACGCTTCGGCGGCCGCCGATTGGGGGCTCCCGCAACCCTAGGTCGGGCTCGAACGTATGTTCCCATTTCTGGCTATGCTGCAGCGATGGGCCACGAGCGACCGGTGCCTTTTGACAACTGGGCCTTAGGAGCTACGCCCGGTGCCGTCATGGCCGGGGACCGACTGCTGCCGCTTTTGGCTCCATTGGCCGGGCTGTTCCCTGAAGGAGGTTTGCGCCAGGGGAGCACCGTGGTGATCGGGCGAGGCGCTTCGCCCGGTGCAGGTACGCCGGGTATGACCTCCTTGGCGCTCGCCCTGCTCAGCGGGCCTTGTGCCGGCGGCGCCTGGTGCGCAGTGGTAGGAGCACCTGACCTGGGGTTGGTGGCTGCCGGCCAAGTTGGTGTCGACCTGGAGCGCCTGGCGGTCGTTCCTTCTCCCGGTCCAAAGTGGGCCACGGTGACAGCGGCGTTGCTCGAAGGCTTCGACGTAGTACTCCTGCGGGCCGCCGGTCAGACAACCCTTTCGGATGCCCGCAAGTTGGAGGCACGTGCCCGCGAGCGTGGGTCGGTGCTCGCGGTGATGGGGGACGGCTGGCCGGGTTCGGCCACTGTTCGCCTTGACGTCGTCGCCGGGCGGTGGTGTGGGCTGGAGGATGGTTGTGGGCACTTGTGGGGCCGTCAGATCGAGGTAGTGGCCAGCGGCAGGGGTGCTGCTTCTCGCCCGCGACGGGCGGTGATCTGGTTTGGGCAATCTGAGCTCGGCCCGCTGGAGCTCGGTCGGCCTGAGCTCGGGCGCGCAGCCAAGCTCGAGCTGGTGGTCGGCGGTCCCGATGAAGTGCCAGCCAGCATCGGCATTGCCGGGTGAGCGGTATGAGCCAGCCAAGGGCCCTGGTGGCCTATTGCCCCGACTGGGCTGTCATAGCCGCGGGACGGCTCCCGGCGTGCGAGGTGGCTGTCGTGTCGGCCCACCAGGTGGTGGCTGCATCGCCAGCCGCTCGAGCTGCTGGGGTCAAGGCCGGGATGCGCCGCCGGGAAGCCCAAGCCTGCTGCCCAGGTTTGGATGTCCTGGCGAGCGACGTTGCCGCCGAAGCGCGCTTTTGGGAGCCGGCCGTGGCGGCGGTCGAGGCGTTCGCACCGGGAGCTGAGGTGCTCCAACCTGGCCAGCTTGCTCTTGGCGCCCGGGGACCTTCCCGGTATTTCGGTGGCGACCAGGCGCTGGCGGCCAAGGTGGCAGCCACGATCGAGACGGTGGTGGCCAGCCAGGCCAGTTGGGCCAGCCAGCCCAGCGGGGACAGTTGGGCCGGCTGTTGTCGTGTAGGTGTGGCTGACGGTCTTTTTACGGCTGGTTTGGCCGCCCGGCAGGCATCTGGCGGCGAGCCCCTGGTGGTGCCCAAAGGCAGGAGCCCTCAGTTCCTGGCTCCTATCTCCGTCAGGGTGCTTGCGCTCCCGGGTCTCGGCAGCCCGGCCGACGGGGTAAATAGTGGCGACCTCGCCGGCCTCGCCGACCTGCTGGTACGGCTGGGGCTGAAGACATTGGGGGACTTCGCTGCGCTTCCAGCGCCCTCTGTGCTCGGCCGGTTCGGCACCGAGGGCCTTTTAGCCCACCGTCTGGCCAGGGGCCTGGGGGAGCGGCCTGTGCGGGCCCGCTTGCCTCCTCCCGATTGGGTCGTCTACGCCGAGCTCGACCCGCCGGCCGACCAGTTGCAGGCCGCTGCCTTTGTAGGCAGAGCCCTGGCTGAGGAACTGCACAGCCGTCTCAGTGGGACCGGGCTTGTCTGCACCCGTCTGGCTATCGAGGTGGAGACCGAGTACGGCACCACACTCCGTCGCAGCTGGCGCCATGATGGTGCCCTCAGTGCGGCCGCCATTGGCGAAAGAGTGCGCTGGCAGCTGGAAGGGTGGGCCCTAACGGACGACGTGGGCGCCGGAGGGAGCCCAGGTCGGGGCACCCGGACGAGCGAGGCCGCCAGTGCCGGGGGGATCATCAAATTAACCCTCATCCCCGAAGAGGTGCGACCTGACGTGGGCCGTCAGCTCGGTTTTTGGGGCCACGACGCCGCTGCGGGGGCCAGAGCCGCCCGCGCCTTAGCCCGTGTACAAGGCCTGCTCGGGCCGGAGGGAGCCTTGACCGGGGTATTGCAGGGTGGCCGCGACTATACAGAGCAGGTGCTCTTTGTCCCCTGGGGGGAGCCACGAGCGGCCACAGGCGCGAAAGGTGAGGCCCCTCCGTGGCCCGGGCATCTCCCTGGCCTGGCGCCAGCGGTGGTACATCACCCGTCGTTACCCGCGCAAGTGATGGACGAGCAGGGTGAAACCATTAGCGTCGGGAGCCGAGGGACGGCAAGTGCCCGTCCGGCTCAGCTTGTGGTCGGCAAGGGCCAGCCCCAAGCCATTAGTGCTTGGGCCGGCCCCTGGCCGCTAGAAGAACGGTGGTGGGACGGGGGCGGGCGCCGGCGGGCCCGTTTCCAAGTGTGCACAGTTGACGGTGCTGCTTACCTCCTGACCCGCGAACGACGACGATGGTGGGTGGAGGCCATCTATGACTGATGGTCATCCCACCTATTGGTTGTTACTCGCGACCAGCCCGGCCTAACGTTGGCCCGTGAAACTGGCCACCTTAAGGCTCGACACCACCACCACTGCGGCCAGGGTCGAAGAGGACGCCGGCGAAGCCGTCGAAGTCAGTGCCAGCGATGTCGGCGTACTGCTGGCGCAAGCTGACTGGGCTCAGATTGCGGCCGTCGCGGCCGGCACCCGGCACAGTCTGGCCGAGGTCGACTATGCCCCGGTCGTCCCCCGACCCGGCAAGATCGTCTGTGTGGCCCAGAACTATGAGGCCTACATCGCCCAACAAGGCCTAGAGGCGCCGGCCTACCCGGCCCTCTTCGCCAAGTTCTCCTCGGCCTTGGCCGCCCCGTACGATGAGGTCGTCCTGCCCAGCGATTCCGACCAGGTGGACTGGGAAGTAGAGCTGGCCGTTGTGATAGGCCGGCCTGTGTTCAGGGCCAGCGAGGACGAGGCACTGTCGGCCGTGGCCGGCTACGCCGTGATCAATGACGTGACGATGCGCGACTGGCAGTTCCGCACCAGCCAGTACTTGCAGGGGAAAACATACGACAAAGCCACCCCGTTCGGGCCGTGGCTCGTTACCCGAGACGACCCCTCCGTGGACGAAAGCAGCATGCACCTGTCCTGTGAGGTAGACGGCGAGGTGGTGCAGGAGGCCAATACTTCGGACCTACTTTTCGGGGTGAGAGCGCTGGTTTCGTACATCTCGCACACCATGAGCCTGCGCCCGGGCGACGTCATCGCGACCGGGACGCCAGGAGGTTCGGGGCACTGGCGCGACCCTCCTCGCTACCTGGAAAACGGGAACCTGCTTGTCAGCCGGGTCGTGGGCCTCGGGGAGTGCCGCAACCTTTGCCGGCGGGAAGAGCTACCGTAAGGGCGACACCAGCGCGGCTGGTTTGAGGTCTGAGGTCGACGGGTGGCGACACTAACGCTGGGCCAGGGCCGGCCAGGCGGCGGCCTTCACCCGTCTTATGGCCTTGGGCCTAGTTCAACCAGGGCGACGGCCAGGACAGTAGTGGCGGTACCGGCCAGGACGTCCAGCAGGTAGTGGTTGGCCGTCGCCATCACCACTAAGGCGGTGCTCAGGGGGTAGGCGATGCCGACGACCAGCGCCGCCCGGCGCCAAGCCCGCCCGCTGGCCAACCTCCACACCACCAACGAGCACCAGACGGCCCACGCCAGGTGCATGGACGGCATCGCCGCCAGTTGGTCGGCGGCCGAAATGAGCGTGTCGTGCCAGGAACCGAGGCCGCCCACTTTCTCTACTATGTCCGTGAAACCGGGCAGCATCCGCGGTGGGGCCACCGGGTACAGCCAGAAAACGGCAAACCCGATCAGGTTGGCCAGGACCAGGTCGTTGCGCAGGGGACGGTAGATGTCGGGCCGCCGCCACCATATCCACGCCGCCAGCCCGATAGTCACCCCGAAGATGGCGTTGTCGTAGAAATCCGACGAGATGTAGGCCAGCACGTAGTGGTGCGTCAGCCAGTTGTCGAGGTAGCGCTCAGGCGAGATGTGAAATCGCTCCTCGAAGGAAAGTATGCCCTGGCCGTGGCGCAACGCCTGGTCCAGCCGCAGGGGGGCCAGGTTTTGTAGCCAGTCGTCAATCCACCCTAAAAAAGCGATCACGGCCAACTCGAGCACGAGCGGGCTGCGCTTTGCTACCGCACCGCCGACGGGCGACGTCAGGGTAGCCGAGCCCGAGCCCGGGCCCGGTTGGCCCTCGGCCACAGCAGCGACTGCGCTGGCCCGGTCCGGAGGAGGGGTCAGGTCCTCTTCTCGGGCAACGGCCATGGCGGCCAAGTTTACGGTGCGTTCATGGGTGCAGCCCGAACCGCCCCGGCTCCTCCAGCCCGGCCGGTCGTGGGTTGAAGCCCCGGCTGGGCGGGCCGCGGCCGCGAATTATGATTCGCGCCATGCGTGGCCTAATGCAGCGAGTTTCGGAGGCATCCGTCAGCGTCGACGGGGAAGTGGTAGGGCGCATCGGGCCGGGCTTATGCGCTCTCGTCGGAGTCGGGCTGGACGACGACCAGGCGGCGGCGGACCGTTTGGCCACCAAGATCTGGCAGCTGCGGGTTTTCCCTGACGAAGCCGGCAACCTGAACCGTTCGGCGGCGGAGCTGGGCCTGGCTGTCCTGGTGATCAGCCAGTTCACGCTGTATGCCGACACAAGCAGAGGTCGCCGGCCGTCGTTCGTGAGAGCAGCCCCACCCGCACTGGCGAACGTCCTGGTTGACCGGGTGGCCGACCGGTTGCGTAGCGCCGGGGCTGATGTGGCGACCGGGCGGTTCGGCGCCACGATGCGCGTCAGCCTCGTAAACGAAGGGCCTGTCACGATAATGGTCGAGACTTGAAAGCTTGACGCGCCACGACGGGCCCACTAGCTTCCTTTGAGTCCAAGAAATGCGGTCTTTTGTAAGGCCGGTTGGGTTGCTGCACCGCCACTGTCGCCGATGCGCAGCTGCCTTTTTGATAAAGGGGAGTTGGTGCTGTGCCTGATTACCGATCGTGGTCACGCGTTGCTCGTGGGAGGACGGACGGGCTCGAAGGTGGGGCCAAATCGCCGACGGGCGTCCCGCCCCAGGTGGGGGCCGACACTGCAGTCCGCCGGCGCCGAGCATTAGGGCTGCTCCTCGGGGCTATTGCCCTTCCCGCCCTCGTGGCCTTGGCCACGGGTTCCACTGCCGCCTGGTGGGTCTTCGTCGGGATGTTGCCTGTCTTTGGCATTTACCTGGTGGTCGTCCTCTACGCCCGCCGCGTCCAGGCGGAGCGCGAGATCAACGTGGCCTTTGGCGGCAGCGCGATCAGGGGCCGGAGAAGTTGGGACGACGTCTTGGCGGCCCACGATTCACAGCTGGACGAGGTCAGCGCTTAGCGCCGGCTGGCCGGGCCCGTCATCCCTGCGCCTCCTTCGACCACCGCGCCAATCTTTTCCGAACTCCGGGGTGGTGGCCCACGCAAGTATGCGCAGCAGCAGAGCGTTATCGCCGGTGCTCTTCAATTTGCCTTGCATGTAGGCCACGCTGGGGTCCAGTTCGCCGTCCCGGATCTGGCGGGCGTCTTCGGTACTAATCGTGAGCGTCAGGTCGGGCTCTCCCTCGCATCCGGGCACGACCGGTCCCGGCCCGTCGCTTGACCACCGGCAGCACCACTGGGTAGCTCCTTTACCGTCTCCGCCCCCGGCCCGGCTGGCCCCTGGGCGAGACTTTGACCTCGAGGCCCCGGACCGGCTGACCTCGCCGACGATGACCGCGACCAGGCTGGGCGCAGCGGCCACGGCGTCCGCCGAACCCGCAGGTGCTGGCACTGGCGTGCTCATATGGAGGCGCGCTGGCGCACGCCGGCGAACAAGTCGTCTTCGGGGGGCCGGGACGCCGTGAAGTTGCGGGCCAGGTGATATTCCTCGTAATGGCCCAGTGCGTCAGCTACGTCGGCCGGCAACCCGAACCAGAAGGGTGAGTTCGGGTCCACCTGGGTTTCATGGGCCAGCAGGGCTGCTTCCCTCACCCGCGCCCATGGTGCGACGTCGATGACGGTCGTTACTTCCTCCTGAGGGGCGTCGGCCATTTTCTTCAGCCGTTCCTCACCCCACGGCTGTTCGAGCCCCAGCTCGACGAACTTCTCGGCCAGCGCCAGCATGCGTTTTTTCGACCAGAGCATGTAGTAGAGCTTCTCAGGTTGCCAGGCGGCCCCGGCTTCCGGGAACGCGTCAGGGTCGCCGCTGGCATTGAACGCGGCCACGCCTACGTCATGGGCCCGGATATGGTCGGGGTGGGGGTAGGTCGTCTGGTGGGCCGGGTAAATGACCATAACTTGCGGCCTGGCTCGGCGCACCACCGCTACCAGCCGGCTGGTCGCCTCGTCCAGGGGTGCTCTGGCGAACGAGTCGGGACGTTCGTTGGCCTCGCTGCCGGGCATCCCCGAATCCCGGTAACCGAGCATGTCAACCTCGTCGTAACCGATGATCGAGGCGGCCCGCTCAAGCTCTTGGGCCCGGATGGCGGGTAGGTTGTCGACCACCTCCGGCCGGTTCATGGCCGGGTTGAGGATGTCGCCCTCCTCTCCGCCGGTGCAGCAGACGAGCACGCAGTGGACACCCTCGGAGTGGTACTTGGCTACCGTCCCGGCCCCCTTCGAGCTCTCGTCGTCGGGGTGGGCGTGGACGGCCAGCAGGCTCAACTCTTGCGTCATGCCACCAAGATAAGGGCTGTGAGTGACCGTTTTGGCGGTCGTTTACGGCATTTGCTCACGACCAGGCGCTTACGATGGGGGCCAGTGCCGGGCGAGCTACTGTTCCGCCAGCTCCAGGCGGGTGAGGATTTTGCGGTTGGCGACCAGTTCGCTACCACCATGCGCAACCACGTGTACGTGATCGGTGACAGCGCCGCGCGTGAGGCGTTCCTGGTCGACCCGGCGTACGATGTGGCCGCTCTAATGCGCTGGCTGGCCGATGCCGACCTTCGACTGACTGGCGTGTTGGCCACTCACTACCACGCCGATCACGTCGGCGGCGACATCTTTGGTGAGCACATCCAGGGCCTGGTCGACTTGCTCGAGTTGGCTGACGTCCCCGTCCACGTCCAAAAAGAGGAGCTCCCGTGGGTGACGGAGATGACCGGCGCACCGGTCTCGTCGCTGGTCGCGCACTACGACGACGACGTCTTGCCGGTTGGGTCCGTGGCTGTGCGCCTTCTGCACACTCCCGGCCACACTCCGGGGAGCCAATGCTTCGTGGTGGAGGACAACCTGGTGTCGGGGGACACGCTTTTCATCGACGGTTGTGGCCGCACCGACCTGCCGGGGGCCGACCCGGACGAGATGTACACCAGCCTGCAACGCTTGGCCAGCTTGCCGGGAAGGCTTGTCCTGTGGCCGGGCCACCACTATTCGCCCGCCCGGTCAGCTCCCCTCGAAGAGGTCAGGCGGGCCAATTCCGTACTGGCCAAGTTGACCCGGGAGCAATGGCTCCGGCTCTTCAGCTGACCGCGCCAGTCCCGGGTGACGGCTCCCTGATTTAGCGTCGCTACCGGTCAGCGTTGCTACCGGTCGCGGTCACGGTGAGCTGCGTTCACCGTCCCTTGGGCCCACCGTTCGGTGGATACGAGAACCATCCGCCTGGTTGGTGCGCTGGCCGGCTGGCCGGCCCATGCTTTACCCATGAGCCGAGAACTTGTCATCGAGGCGCGGCGGGCTTCGTAAAACGTACGGCCACACGGTCGCCGTCGACGGCCTCGACCTCGATATGGCCGCGGGCGAGGTGCTCTCGCTCCTCGGGCCGAACGGGGCCGGCAAGACCACCACTGTCGAGATCCTCGAGGGCTACCGCCGCCGTGAAGCAGGCGAAGCCAGAGTCCTGGGGCAGGACCCCCAACGCGCCGGCGCGGCATGGAGGGCTCGGCGCGGCATCGTCCTACAGTCGTGTGAAGACGTAGTCGACCTGACGGTGTCGGAATGCGTCCGCCATTTTGCCCACTTTTACCCTGCTCCGGCTGACCCGGCCGAGGTCATCGAACAGGTTGGCCTTACCGCCAAATCGGGTTCGCGGATCAGGGCGCTCTCGGGCGGCCAGCGTCGGCGCCTCGACGTCGCCCTCGGGATCGTCGGGCGGCCCGAACTGGTCTTCATGGACGAGCCGACGACCGGCTTCGACCCCGAAGCCCGGCGCCAGTTTTGGGACGTAGTACGTGACCTCGCCCGGCAAGGTACGAGCGTGCTGCTAACAACGCATTACCTTGAAGAAGCCGAAGCGCTGGCCGACCGTGTGGCCGTAGTCAACCACGGCCGGGTCATCGAGACAGGGCCGCCGAGCGAGCTAGGCCGGCGTCAGGACGCCCCGGCGGAAGTCTCATGGTTCGGCCCGGACGGGTGGCACCGGGAGAAGACCGCTCAGCCGACAGCGCTGGTAAGGCAACTCGAACAAAGTTTCGGCGGGGAGGTCCCCCGCCTTACGGTGACGCGCCCGACGCTGGAAGACGTTTACCTCGAGCTCATCGGCGCCGGGGCTAGAGAAGAGGAGCAGAAATAGTGGCAACGCCCGAAACGGGAACGTTCCTTCGACGAAATGGAAAAATTACTGCGACGGGGTCTCAGCACGTGAACAGCACTGCCGCCTCCGGTTATCAAACCAGGCCTTCTCTTTCTTCGGTCCGCGCCTTGGCCACGGCCGGCCTCGCTCGAGGCCACGTGGAAATATTGCAGTTTTTCAGGAGCAAAGACGCCGTCTTTTTCACTCTCGCTCTCCCGGTGGTGCTGCTTGCATTGCTGGCGTCGATTTTCTCCGGAGATGTTCACGGCACTTCCGTGCGTTACAGCCAGCTGTACACGACGGGCCTACTGGCGGGGGGCCTCGCTTCGACCAGTTTTTTGAACCTGGCGGTGACCATCGCCGGTGAACGGGAGAACGGGGGGTTGAAACGTCTCGCCGGTACTCCCATGCCGAGGACGGCTTATTTCATGGGCAAAGCGATCGTGGTGCTCGTCTCCTGCACTCTGGAAGTGATAGTGCTGTTGGCCTTCGGGCATTTCGTTTACGATGTTTCTCTTCCCGGCAGTCTGGAGCGCTGGTGGACGTTTATCTGGGTCACGTTCCTTGGCGCTACGTCGATGTCGCTCATCGGGATCGCCATCAGCAGTGTGCCCAGGTCGGCGCGTGCCGCAGCACCGGTGGCGAACTTGCCCTTGTTGGTGCTCGAGTTTATTTCCGGAGTTTTCGTCCCCGTCACCGTCTTGTCTCATGGCCTCTACACTTTCGCCGGCCTTTTCCCGCTGCGTTGGGTCGTCGAGGGCTACCAGTCCGCACTGCTCCCCAGCTACTTTCAATACGTGGAGCCGGGCCATGTATGGGACCATGGTCAAATGGCCCTTGTGCTCGTGATCTGGTGCATAGTTGGGCTGGTACTGTCGGCCAGGACGTTCAGGTGGACAGGGCGCGGCGAACGTTAGACGAACCGGGGCCCGACGAGGCCGAGGACGTAGCTGTCCCGCCCGCCACGCTGAGCCATCGTCTCGCCAACGTGATCAGCGTTTGTGGCGGCTCGGCCGGCACCAAGGTCGAAAGCAGCGCCGCCGAAGCTGGCCGCGGGACCGGCCCGAACGCTTGGGACGGTTTCGTGCCCTGGTGGAACTGGGCTTTTGCCGTCACGCTGGCGGCCACGACCGCCTTTGCGGTCATCGAGGTCCACGGTGCGGGCCGCCTGGCCGCGGTACTCGCTTTGTACGCCGCCCTCGCCGTTTTGTACGTGCTGACGCTGGCTCGTTCTGTTGGCTCCAGCTCGGGCGCCGGAAGTGGGCGGGCCGGTTTCATTTACCTCTCCGGGGCTGGTGCCATTTTCGCCGCCGCTTGTGCCCTCTTCCCGGGATCGGCCTTGTTGTTGTTCGTACTTGTCCCTCACTGCTTCATGTTGCTCCGGTTGCGGCCGGCGTTCGTGGCCGTGCTCGGGCTGGCCCTGGTCTATGCCGCGGCCGAACTAGCCAATAACGGCGTTAACACCGCCACAGTCGCGAGCGTGGCCATTGGCGGCGCTTTCACCATTCTGCTCTCAGTGCTCCTGGGGTCCTACATCACCAAGATCATCGACCAGAGCCTTCAACGTGCCTCCCTGATCGCAGAACTCGAGCGCGCACGCGACGAGCTGGCTGTCCTGAGCCGGGAGGCAGGTGCATTGGCGGAGCGAGAGCGGCTGGCCCGGGAGATCCACGACGCCCTGGCCCAGGGTTTCACGAGCGTGATCATGCTGGCGGAGGCGGCGCAGGCCGCGGTTGACCGCGGCGATCTGGGCCTCGCTCGCCGTCAGCTCGGCCTCTTGGAAGATGCGGCTCGCGATGGCCTCGTCGAGGCGCGCTCGCTAATCGAGACTCTGGCCCCGTTGGCGTTGCAGGGGGCTTCTCTGGTGGGCGCTATCGAGCGCGTCTCCCAGGACCTGGGCGCGCGCTTTGGGTTCGTGACCCACTTCGAAGTCCAGGGCGACCCCACCGCGCTTTCGAACAACGCCGAGATCGTCCTGCTGAGGGCGGCTCAAGAAGCGCTGGCCAACGTGGGCCGCCATGCCTCGGCCCGGTCCGCGTCGGTGAAGCTCAGGTTCGGGGGAAATCTGACCTCGCTCGAAGTGGCCGACGACGGGATCGGCTTCGACGTAGCCCGGCCGTCCGGCTTCGGGTTGAGCCAGCTTCGTTCCAGGGCGGCTGAGCTGGGTGGCGCGGCGGAGGTCAGCTCTATCCCTGGTCACGGGACGACCATCCGGGTCAGCGTCCCTACTGGCGGTGAGGACACCAAACGGGCGCCGACGCCGGAGCCCGAACGGCCGGCCGCGCCCGAGCCCGTCACTGCTACCGGCCCTCCGACATCAGGGTGATGACGGTCAAGGTGTTGATCGCCGACGACCACCCGGTCGTGCGCGAGGGCCTGCGGGGAATGCTGGCCGGCGAGCGAGATATCGAAGTCGTGGGCGAGGCGGGTGACGGCCGGGAAGCGGCCCGTCTGGCTGAGTCCCTCCGCCCCGACGTGGTGTTGATGGACCTGCGTATGCCGGGCACTGATGGCGTCGCGGCCACCAAGCTCATCACCAGCACTGCGTCGGCTCCGGCCGTACTCGTCGTCACCACGTACGACACCGACAACGACATCATCCGGGCCGTGGAAGCGGGGGCCAAGGGGTACTTGCTGAAAGACACGCCGCGGGCGGAGCTCATCCGGGCGGTGCGGACGGCCGCCGATGGCGGGACCGTCCTGGCCCCGGTCGTAGCGGCGAAGCTGCTCAGCCGTTCGCGCGCCCCGGTCCACCTCGAGCTGACCGGACGCGAGCTGGAGGTGCTCGCTCTGGTGGCGGCCGGGGAGACAAACGCCGAAATTGGCCGAGCTCTATTTATAGGCGAGGCCACGGTAAAGACGCACCTGCTGCATGTGTTCGCCAAGCTCGGGGTCGACGACCGCACGGCGGCGGTGACGACGGCGATGGCGCGGGGCCTGCTCCCCGCCGCCCAGCCTTATTGAGGGCTTCGGCCTGAGGTCCCGGGCCCGTCCGCGGCCCGCCCCCCCGTGTTGGGTTGGGCGTCGAGATGGTGGCCCAAGAGGGAAGCGACGACGATCACGTGTCGAGGGTCGTCGATACGGTGCTGGACGGTCTACAACCGCAGGAATAAACCTGGGCCGGTACTTAGCATTGCCGGATGTTCAGCCGCTCGCCTGGTCATGGCCGGGTAATTTCTCGACCAGGCTAGGCTGGGCTGCGTTTTCGAGACGGCCGAGCCAATGGTCGATGTCGAAATCGGCTTGCCCCGACAGGTAGCGCCACAGAACGGCCCGGTTGACTATCTCGAGCCGACCTGTAGCGGCTTCGTACCAAGGTTCTTTGGCCCGCAGCACGTCGAGCACGCGCCGGCGGACGCCCTCGTCAGCGAGGTCCCGGGTGTCCCAGCACCGCACTTGTTCGGTGGCCGGGTTGAGGCGGAGCTTGAACATGTAGCGACGGACGTCGCGCTCATTGCGCCGGCCGCAATGCCAGATACCGTGATGGAGCACCAGGATGCTGCCGGCGGGACCGAAATAGGTGAGCTGCCCGGCCAAGTTTTGGTACCGAGAGATGTCGTGCTCGTTGACCCGGCGCAAATGGCTCCCGGGGACGAGGAGCGTGCCACCCATGTCCTCGGGCACGTCGTGCGGAAAGTACATCAGCTGTATGTCGAAACGAAGCCGGGTGTCGATAATGGCGTCTGCGTGCAACTGTTGAGCCGGTTCGCCGGGGCGACGGACGTGCACGGCGTGGTGGTCGTACTTTGGCTCAGGCCCGACCAGGCTCTGGATGACGCCCTGCACAACCGGCAGTTGCAACATCGACCGGATGCCCGGAGCCTCGGGGAAGCACCGGGACAGCGGGAGCCCGACGGAATTGCCTGCCTTGACCGCCGAGGGCGCTCCAGTCGTCCCGGCGGCTTCGTCCGCGAGGATTTCCTGCAGACAGGTCTCATTGACCTCAGCAGGCACCACCTCGTCAAGTCGAAGAAAACCTCTGGCCACAAACAGCGCTACCTGAGCGCTGTCCAGCAGGGGCACGCCTGCGTCGCTTGCCGGGCCAGCGTGTGGCAGCCCCACCGAGACGGGCGTAACGGTCATGCCCCGCTTACTCCTGCTACCTCGCCGCTGGGTTCGCTAACCGCCGGGCCAGGGTTTACCAACCGCTCGAAGAAGAACTCGAATTTTTGGAAAGAGGTGGCGTACTCTGCACCGACCGGCGGAGGGAGGAGTTGCGAAGCCTGAAAAAGGCGCCAGCCGTCTCGCAACGCGTCCAGCCCGGTGGCATAGGGGGCGAGGCTCATCCCGCCCGCCTCTTCGACTGCGGTGCTCGCCCCGTCAAAAAGCGACCAGCCGACGACGCTTGACGCGAGGGACGAAGTCGACAGGTAGAGCACGAGCACCTGTTGGTGCGTCATGGGGGCCACCGCGGCCATAGTAGAGGCCGGCCTCCGTGACGGGCCAAAACATGCACGTCATCGGCCTGCTCCGCACGGTCGGCTCGCCGTCAACCCCAGCCCAGTTCGTGTAACCGAGCATCTGAGATGCCGAAGTGGTGGGCCACTTCGTGGATGACGGTCCTCGTCACTATGTTGACTAGTTCACCTTCGTTGCGAGCGATGTGAGAGATCGGGCCCTGGAAGATCGTGATGCGGTCCGGCATGGCCCCTCCGTAGGTCAGGGCCGAGCGACGGGTGAGGTCGATGCCCTGGTAGAGGCCGAGGAGCGTGCCCCTCCGGCCACCCAACTGCGCGGGCGTGGGCCAGTCCTCCACAAACACGGCCACATTGTCGATGTACTGGCCCAGTTCTTCGGGTATCTGGTCCAGGGCGTCGGCGACGAGGGCCTCAAAAGCGTCCCGGTCGATCTCCATGACGGCCAGCATGCTAGTCCCACGGGCCACGTTCGCCCGGTGGTCCTATAGGTCAACGCCCTTAGGGGCCGACACCCGTGTGGGCCGGCGCCATCAGGTATTGTCTGCGCCGCTCTCCGTAGAGATTTATGTCCCGGCGTGGAGGCCACGAGACCCTGCGGTACAAAAGTACTCACTTACCTCGCCTATGAGCCCTCGCTGTTCGCATATTTCGACGCGCTCGACGAGCTTGTTGGGAGTTTTAGCCGTTTTCCAGGTAGAACTGCGTATCGTACGGCCCTGCGGTACAAAAGTACTCACTTACCTCGCCTTTTGAGCGCCCGCTGTTCGCATATTTCGACGCGCTCCCGCCGTCTGTTGGAAGTTTTGTCTAGTTTTTAGATAAAACTGGCGATGGTGCGCCGCTGGCACCTAATGGGTGGCTGGCGGGATTACCGGAAATCCCTCGACCGCAGAGCTGTTGGCCCGGCAAAAGCGGGCAGAACCTCGATACGGGCGGCGAGGACGTTGATGGCCCCACCGTCCCTTTCCAGTTTGCCCCGCACCAAAAGGGCGGGGGACGAGCGTGCCACCTGACGGTACCGCTCCCATATGGGTACGGGACAAATGACGTTCACCAGGCCCGTTTCGTCTTCCAGGTTGATGAAGACAACTCCCTTGGCTGTCATCGGGTGTTGGCGGTGGGTGACCAGCCCGCCGACGATGACCGGTTTCCCATTGGGGAGCGGGGCCAAGCTGGCGGCCGTCATAACGCCCAGTGCATCGAGATCCCGGCGGAAAAGCTCGGTGGGGTAGCTATCCGGGGAGAGGCCCGTGGCCCACAGGTCCGCTCGGTTGAGCTCGATGGCGCTCATGCCCGGTAGGGGCGGGGCCTGGGTGCCCGTCACAAGCCCTTCGAGACGGGCTCTGTTTTTCTTGCCCGCCTGGGCCCCGGCCGCAGGCTAATGGCCCGCCTGCTGCCCTCGCCAGGGGTCGTTGCCGGCAGACGGTCGGTACTAACTTCCAGGCCGGCCCCGGACTGGGCCAGGGCCCCGGCGGCCCACAGCGCCTCCCGCCTGGCCAACCCGAAGCAGTCGAAGGCGCCGGCTGTAGCAAACGCTTCGGCCTGGGCCACGCTTACGCCGCTCCGGCGCACAAAGTCTTCGATCCCGCTGTAGGGGCGGCCGGCGGCGATGCGTTCGGCCAGCTCGGCCCCGACCGTGCGCACGTACGAAAACCCGAGCCGCACGGCCGGCCCGTGGTCGCCATGGCCCGACGCGTCGGCGGGTTCCAGCCCAGAACTATCTGAGCTGGCGTTTACGTCCGGCCGGCGTACCTCGACGCCGTGGCGTCGCGCGTCCAGGACGAGGGTCTGGGGGGACCAAAAACCCATCGGCTGGCTGTCGAGCAAGCCGGCCAGGAACGCCGCCGGGTAGTGCAACTTCAGCCAGGCCGAAGAATAAACGAGGTACGCGAAGCTCACCGAGTGGCTCTCAGGGAAACCGAAATTGGCAAAGGCGGCCATCTGCTCCCAGATCCGGTCGGCCACCTGGCCGGTGGCCCCCCGTTCGGCCATACCCGAATAAAATCGTTCCCGGAGGAGGGCCATGCGCTGCGCGCTGCGCTTTGCGCCCATGGCCTGGCGCAACTGGTCGGCCTCGGCCGGGCTGAAGCCGGCGACATCGATGGCCATCTGCATCAGCTGTTCCTGGAACAACGGCACCCCGAGGGTTTTTGCGAGGCTCTTTTCCAACAAAGGATGGAGGTACGTCACTTTCTCGAGGTGATGGCGACGGCGCAGGTAAGGGTGGACCGAGTGGCCCTGGATGGGACCAGGGCGGATGAGGGCCACCTCGATCACCAGGTCGTAGAAATCCTTTGGCCGTAGCCGTGGCAGTGTCGCCATCTGCGCCCTGCTCTCCACCTGGAAAACCCCGACGGAATCTGCTTTGGAGAGCATTTCGTAGACTGCAGGGTCCTGGGGCAGGGCGGCCAGGTCTATTTCGGTGCCATAAAAGGCTTTGATGTGGTCGACAGTGACGTGCAACGCCGAGAGCATCCCGAGGCCCAATAAGTCGAACTTTACGAGCCCGGCCCTGGCACAATCGTCTTTGTCCCACTGCAAGACGCTGCGGTCGGCCATGCGTGCCCATTCGACGGGGCATACTTCCGCCACCGGACGGTCGCATATGACCATCCCTCCCGAATGAATGCCGAGGTGGCGGGGAAAATCCTGGATTTCACGGGCCAAGTCGAGCACTTGCTCCGGAATGCCGGCACCGGCGCCAGTATTCGCGCTGGCGCCATCATTTTTGGTGCCGCCACGAGGCGGCGGAAGGGGGTCCCAATCTATCTGCTTCGACCAGGCATCGACTTGGCCCTGGGAGGCGCCCAGGGCTTTGCCCATGTCCCGTACTGCAGAACGGGGCCGGTAAGCGATCACGTTGGCTACCTGGGCGGCACATTCCCGGCCGTAACGGCTGTAGACGTACTGGATGGCTTCCTCCCGGCGGTCGCTCTCGATGTCGACGTCGATATCGGGCGGGCCATCGCGTTCTGGCGAAAGGAACCTCTCGAACAACAGGCCGAGCCCCACCGCGTCGGCCTTGGTCACCCCCAGCGCGTAGCACACAGCCGAATTGGCGGCCGAGCCCCGCCCCTGGCAATAAATGTCAGCTTTATTGCAGAAATTGACGATGTCCCAGACGATAAGGAAGTACCCGGCGAACCCAAGCTTGTCGATCATGTCGAGCTCGTAGTCGATCTGGGGGTAAGCGCGGGGGTTGTTCGGGTCATTACGTGGCCCGTAACGGTGCCGGGCCCCTTCCTCGGTCAGGTGCCGGAGCCAGGTCATTTCGGTGTGCCCGGGCGGGGTGGGGAAAGGAGGAAGGCTGGGTGCGACCAGCTTGAGGTCGAACGCGCAGGCGAGGCCGAGCTCGGCCGCCTTCTCGACGGCACCCGGGTAGCGGGCGAAGCGCCGGGCCTGCTCGGCCGCGCTGCGCAAGTGGGCACTGGCGGCGGCGGGTAGCCAGCCGTCCATGTCGTCGAGGCTGCGCCGCCCGCGGACGGCCGCCATTGCTGTTGCCAACCGGGCGCGGCCCGGCCGATGGTAGTGGACGTTGTTGGTGACCACGACGTCCGCGCCGACCTGACAGGCCATTTCGGCTAAAGCGTCATTGCGGGCAGAGGCGAGCGGCTCGCCGTGGTCCCAGATTTCCACGCCTACGTTGGCGGGGCCAAAATAACGTTGCAGGCGCAACAGTTCGGCCCGAGCGGTAGCCGGGCCCGAATTGATGAGGGCTGTGGGGACCGTCCCTTTGCGACAGCCCGTCAGGACGAGCCAGTGGCAGTCTGCGCCGGCGGGGGGCGAGACTGTGGGGACCGGGGCGGAGGGACCGTCTGACATGGAGACCGTGGACAGATCCAGTTCAGCACCGGCCCCTATGGCGGCCAGGAGAGGCAGGTCGACCAGGGGGCGGCCTTTTTCTTTTCCCAGCAAGTGGGCCACGGAGAGCGCCTTGCATAAACGGGCGTAGCCGGTCGGGTCCCGGGCCAGCACCACCAGGTGAGTGCCTTCGGGGTCGGCTACGCCGGCTTGAGGCCGGGTGAGGCCTATGGTGACCTCGGCGCCGAAGACGGTCGGTAGGCCGGCCGAACTCGCTGCCTCGGCGAAACGGACCACTCCGTACAGCCCGTCGTGGTCGGTGATGGCCAGGGCGGTGAGGCCGAGGTGCACTGCCTCTGCGACCAGCTCCTCGGGGTGAGAAGAGCCATCCAGGAAGCTGAAGTTCGAGTGGCAGTGCAGCTCGGCGTAGAGAGCCCCTTCGCCCACGGCCTCATCATACGAACATACGTTCGGGTCGGCAAGGGGCCGTTAGGGCACCTTGGTCGCCTAGCCAAAGGCGAACGGTCCTGCACCCCGCGCTCGCGGGGAGGCTGGCTAGCCGGAGTACTGGGCGGTCCACTCTCCGGCGACCTGGCCGGTAATGACGTTGAGCCGGTTCCAGGTGTTGATGAGCGCAATGTTCAGCACGAGGGCGGCGAGGGCCGGCTCGTCGAAGTGCTTGGCCGCCATTTCCCACACCTCGTCCGAAACGGCGCCGGGCCGGTCCGCCAAACGGGTGCCGGCCTCGGCTAACGCCAGGGCGGCGCGTTGGGGCTCGTCGAAGTAAGGCGAATCCCGCCAAGCGGCCAGGGTGTGAAGCTGCTGGTCCGTGAGACCGTGCTTCTTGGCCGCCCGGCTATGCATGTCGAGGCACACGGCGCAGCCGTTGATCTGGCTGGCTCGGGTCTCAACCAGGTCGACAGTTGATTCCGGCACGCCAGCGTTGGCGGCTGCCTCGTTGGCGACCTTGGCCAATGACAGCAGGGCGTTCATCGCTCCGGGGGCGCTTTGAGCAGGGTTCTTTATCCTCGGTTGCATTGCGGTTCCTCCTTAGGGTTCTGCCGCATATGACGGGTCGGTGGGCCCAGTTGTGACAGCTGAGATCTGGGCCCTCACCATCGCGATACCCGCTCGGCAGCGAGACGAAGCGCCTCCTCACCGGCGTTCACGACCTCGTCACCAGGCGCTCGCGGTCGAACATGGCCGACACGGCCCGCCACCCCAGGCTGTCGACGAGGACCAGCACGGCCGCCAGGCCAAGGGCGACGCTCAGGCTTTGCGGTATCACGCTGAAAGACATGAGCGCCGCCACCGCGACCGGCGGGAGGCTGGCCAGCGTGGCGATCTGCTGGGCTACCCGCACGTCGCGTGTGCGGGCCGAGGTGGCGATGCCGACCCAGATGGACCAGCCGGCGATCAGCGGTGTGAAGAGGGCCAGGGCCAGCAGTAGCGGCGCCCGAAAGACGGCCGAGGACACCCCCGGGTGGGCGAAGAGCGCCACGCAGGCCAGGACGACACCGAAGATGGCGTAGGAGATGGCCAGCGTCGGCACCAGCGCCGCCAGTGCCTTGCCGAGTAGGAACTCTTCGCTGCGGACCGGGGTAGTGAGCACAGGCTCGAGCGTTCCCTGCTCGCGCTCTCCCACCACGGAGTAAGCAGCGATACCGGCCGGGATAATGGCCGGGACGAGCAGCATGAAGAGCATCGACAGGCCCACCTGGGTGTTGAGCGCGGCGCTCGCTTGCGCTGCGGGGATGACCAACAGGCTGATGAGCGCCCAGGCGACGAACACGACGGGCGAGATCGCCATCGTGAAGACGATGAAACGGTTGCGCCGGTAGTCGCGGAACTCCTTGCGGGAGATGGCCCGCACGCGGCCCATGTTTATGTTCACTTCTGTGACACCTCCACGTCCTCGTCCACGAGTTCCAAGTAGACGTCCTCGAGGGAATGGCGCGTCTCGGCGATGGACAGGATGTCTGCGCCGGTCCGTACCAGGGCGCGAGCTACCTCGGGGGCTGCCGATCGCGTATCGGTCACCGACAGGAGGTACCTGGAGCTGCCCTCCGTGTTCCAGGCTTCGACTGACGCGACCGAGCCGAAAACGGCCCCGGGGGCAGCCAGAGGGGCCACCGTTTCCACTGAGAGCTCCTTCTTGAACAGCCGGTCCCGGAGCTCGTCCGGCCGCCCCACCGACCGCAAAGTGGTGGAGAAGATGGCCACCCGGTCACAGAGGCGCTCCGCCTCCTCCAAACGGTGGGTGGTGAGAAAGATGGTCACGCCTTGCTTGCGGAGCCCATCAATGAGTTCGTGTACCTCGCGGGTGGCCACCGGGTCGAGGCCCGAAGTCGGCTCGTCCAAGAACACGACTTCGGGGTCGTTTAGCAGCGTCCGGGCCAGCCCGACCCGCTGGCGGAGGCCCTTTGGACAGCGTGCCGCACGGGTCTTTCGCCCGGCTCGACATGTTGACCGCCTCCAGGGCACGTTGGATGCGCGGGCCGGGGTCGATCAGGCCATAGAGGCCGGCGAAGCACTCCAGGTTCTCCGCCACGCTCAGGCGGAGGTAGAGCCCGGGCGACTCGGGCATTATCGAGATGCGTTGGCGGATCGCGACCCCGTTCGCCGGGCTCAGGGCCAAGCCCGCCACCACCGCCGAACCGGAACTGGGGGCGATGAGAGTGCCCAGCATGCGCACGGTTGTCGTCTTGCCGGCGCCGTTCGGCCCGAGGAACCCGAACACCTCCCCTTTGGCGACGCTCAACGACAGGCCGTCGACAGCGGTGCGGTTCCCGAAGCGCTTGGTCAGGTGCTCGATGACAAGAGCAGGCTCAGGCGTGTTGGCGCCCGTGACGACGGGGGGCCTGTCGGTAGACGCCAACGACTGGCCGGGGCGTGGACGCTCGAACCAAGTGGTGAATTTATGAGCCGAGAGCCGTGCCAGCACCTTACAGCCTCGACAAATCGGTGGCCCGGTCCCTACCCCGTGCTGCTTTGTCCATCGTCACCGGTCTTCGCTTCCTTCCTGTCTCAGCCCGTCTCAAAGTGACATCACGGCGCGCTCCATATCAAAGTGATATCACTTTTGACGGGATTGGTCAAGTGGGCACTAGCGCTCCAGACGGAGCGCTAGTGATCGGTTCCGTGCAGCGATTATCCGCCGATGGCAACAGTTTGACGCTCCGTCCCACGCATAACATCACCTAGGACCGAGAGACTGAGGGGGAAGCCATGGGGGCTGATCGTGGGATCGAGCGGAAAGGCGTCTTCCTGGCTGCAAAACGCTCTACGTGCAGCACTTTTGCTCGGAATTCGGGCAAAACTGCTAGACGTCGGGGACGGCCGTCGAAAATATGCACACAGCGGGGTCGTTGGCAGCGAGCAAGTGGGCAGTTTTCGACGCCGCCCGCGTGCTGATCATTGAGACAGGTTGGGAGGCACATTGTGAGCTGGAGCGCAGCGGACATCCCTGATCAGGCCGGCCGCGCGGCGGTGGTGACCGGCGCCAACAGCGGGCTGGGCCTGGAGACGGCGCGAGAGCTAGCTCGAAAGGGCGCCCACGTGGTGATGGCGGTGCGCAACCAACAAAAGGCGCAGGAGGCGATGAACGACATCAAGGAGGGCGTTCCCGACGCGTCGCTGGAGCCCGTTTCGTTGGACCTCGCATCCCAGGCCTCGGTGCGCGAGGCGGCCGAACAAATCCGGCGCGGCCACGAGCGCGTCGACTTGCTTGTCAACAATGCCGGTGTGATGGGGATCCCCGAACGGAAGACGGTTGACGGCTATGAGGTGCAGTTCGGCGTCGACCACCTCGGACATTGGACGCTCACGGCCCTGCTCCTCCCGGCACTGCTCCCCGTGCCGGGGGCGCGGATCGTGACGGTGACCAGCACCGCGCACCACATGGGTCGTGCGCTAGACCCGGCGAACCCGCACCTGGAAGGTCGGTACCGCCCGTGGCGCGCCTACGGTCAGGCCAAACTGGCCAACTTCCATTTCGGCCTGGGGCTGCAGCGCGCCCTTGCGCAAGCCGGCGTGAGCACCGCCAGCCTCATCGCTCACCCGGGGCTCTCCCACACCGACCTGCAGGCCGTCAGCGTCCGTGAGACCGGCGGCGGTAGCAGCCAGCGTTTTTTCCATATGCTCGCCCAGCGCACCGGCATGACTCCCGCTCAGGGTGCGCTGTCGCAGCTGCGGGCCGCGACTGACCCGAAGGCAAAAGGCGGCGAGTTCTATGGCCCTTTGTTCGTCAACAGCGGCCCGCCGGTGCGCAAACCGGTCCTGCGGCGGGTGGGGATGAACCAGGCCATCGCCGACCTCTGGGAAGTATCCGAGCGGGAGACGGGCATCAAGCTCGAGCCTCGCTGAGTGATGATCGAGCCGGACATGTAAACCGTCTCTACAGCGATGAGAAGATCTGGCCGTAGGCCCCAGGTCGAACCTCATTATCCACGTTGTGTGGAGCACGCGCATTTACCAACTCTGCATGGCAGAATGCGGCTCCGGAGCGACATCGCGAGCTACCATCGCCTCACGTCCGCACCTGGACCGGTAAAGGAGGCGAGCAGTATCGCCGCTTCGCAAGTCGATGGTGCCACTCTGGCTAACCGGGACCGGGGCCGATTGGGCCGGGCCACCTCGGAGGTCGCACGGCGTTGTCGATGACCCGGACGCGGCCGCGGCCGCGGCTGACCGGAGGGCACGGGGGTCTTAGCCCATTGCCCTGGTCCCACGCCCGCCTTGCGGGTCGCTTGGCCGCGGCCGCCAATGAGCGGGCGGCCGCCCGCGGCCGTGCCCGGGTGGGACAGCGGGCGCCGCAATCGCTCCGGCGAGCCTACGCCTATCTGGCCGCAACACTGACGGCGGCCACCTGGTGGACGTGGGTTTCCAATGATGGGAACGCGGTTTTGAGCGCACTGCCTGTTCGGGGCCCCCGCCGCCGCCTGGGTACGCTCCTCCCGACCATGGTCGCCGTGGCAGTCGCGGATCTCATGACCGCAAGTACCCCCTTCGTCTTCCCTGTGGGGCGGCTCATTTTGTGGTCCTTCAGCGGGGCGGCGGTGATATTCCAGTTTTGGCGTAACGGTCCGGTCCCGCTTCTGCTTCGCCCTGCGTACCGGGCTCTCGTGGGGGAGCTCAGTGGGTCATCCGCTATCGAGGTCACGGGGCTCGCTGCTCGTAGGGCCGGGGCCGGGCCAGGGTTCCGCCTCGCGCTGGAGGCAGTCGCCGATGGTTCAGCCATAACTATTGTGGCCGCGGCTCGGGGTCAGCGAGCTCGTCTCTTTGCCTTGTCGGGGTTCCGGGTCGTGAAAATGGTGTCGGGGCGCGGTGGTAGGGAATGCGTCCTCCTCGTGCGCTACCCTCTGGCGTAAAAGTTATGGCCGGGCCAAAAGGAGGCGCATTTTATGGAAGCGGCGCAGCCGAAGGATTTAGCGTTGGGCCTTGTGGAAGGCGAGCTCGACCGAGTGGGCGCGTTCATCCGCGAAAGCGGGTCGACTTACGACCGCCTCTTGTCATTGGCCGCGGTCATCTTCGGCGGCGGCCTCACGATCGGCTTGGCGGAAGGCCGAAAAATTGTGCTGGTATTGTTGCCTCTCCCGATCTTGTTGCTAGTCGTGTACGGCTTTCAGGTCCTCATCGAACAGAACAGTCATGGAGGCTATAAGAGGTTCCTCGAGGAGCAGGCGGACAAACTCGGTGGTACCAAAGTCCTTTTGTGGGAGGCCAAGATTGCGCCAAGAGTGGGCCAAAGCTCGTGGACTGATCAGTACCTGGTCCCCGGCATGTACCTGATATTCCTGATGGGGACCTGGGTCGTGAGCTTGACCGCGTTGTGGTCAGCGTACCCATCTTGGCGGTGGGCCGGATTTTTGGGCCTGGCGATATCAATGGCAATAGTCGTGATTGGCCAGCGCGAGTCCAGCTTGGCCCGCAACCGGGCATATGAGTTTGCCAGGGAAGCGGTCGCCGAGACGTCGTGACCGGGTGTTGTTCGCCCTTGACTCCAGGGCGGCGGCGCACTAACATCTGAATTGTTAACGTTAACATCCGGGGGAACATTAACAGCTTGGGGGAACGGTGGACCGTAGCATCACGGTACGTGAAGTTGCTTCGCTGGCAGGAGTTTCAACGGCCACGATCACGCGCGTTCTCCGCTCCGACCCCAACGTCAGTCCTCAGACCCGTGAACGTGTGCAAGCCGTCCTCAGGTCCACGGGTTACCACGTCAACGCAATAGCGCAGAGCCTACGGACGCAGCGCGTCGCCACAGTGGCGCATATCCTCCATGGCCTGTTCCCTAACCCGTTTTATTCCTACGTCGCCCGTGGCCTTCAGAGCGAAGCCACCGCCTTTGGTTACGAAGTCCTGGTCTACAACTCAGACGACTCGCCCCTTCTGGAACGGGAGGCAGTTCGGGCCGCACTGCGGCGGAGAGTGGATGCCATTATCTTCACTACGGCCCTCGACGCGACCAACGTCGCTTTGGCCACAGCTGCAGGTATCCGAGCCGTGCAAGTCGAAAGACCGACCGCAGCCGGTTCAGCTGTAGTTGCCGTCGACAACTACTGTGGAGCGCGCGAGGCTACTGACCATCTGGTCGCGCTCGGCCATCAGAGTATTGCCTTCATCGGGCAGCGGCCCGAGGATGCTCTAACTGATGGTTCATCGGTGGAATCCGAACGGTTGCAGGGGTACCTGGACGGTGTACATGACGCCGGGATCCCCAGCCAGGTGCTGCTGGGCGAATACTCGACCAGGGAGGCGGACTTTCAGTCACCCGGGCGGCGGTACGCCGAGGAGATCTTGGCGAGCGGTACTACCCCCACTGCAATATTTGCAGCGTCCGACCTTTTGGCGACGGGTGTACTTCAGGTACTTTATGCCCGCGGTATCGATATACCGGGCACTATCTCGGTAATCGGCTTCGACGACACGTACGCAGCCGCATTGACGCCCCCTTTGACCACCGTCGCCGTGCCGATGCACGAGATCGGCCAGGCCGCGTTCCGGTGTGCCGTCGTTGCACCATTGGAGGACGTGGCTACGCTCGGCACGCACCTGGTCCTGCGAGAATCGACCGGGCCGCCGCCAGGCCGGCCCGCTACAGGTGGACCAGCTCGCGGGTGGGCGGCCTTAGCGGGTCAACCCGACGGGCAGGCCCTGGTTACGGCCGCCCGCAGCTAGCGCCTGGTCTGCTTGACCAGACGGGCCGGCGGTCCCGGTCCATAACCATTACGAGGTGTGAGGTGTCAGTCTTGACAGAAACAAGGGCGCTCATGTTCACCGGCCCTCGCCAGGTGGAGATCCGAGACTGGATAATCCCGGCCCGAGGGCCCGAGGACGTCGTCGTAGAAGCTCTCTATTCAGGGATAAGCGCAGGTACGGAAATGAACGTCTATCGGGGGAGAGCTCCCCAGTGGCGTCAGGAACGCGATGCGCAGACCGGGCTTTTTCGTACTTCTGGCACTCCACAATGGTCCTACCCTCTCGCCTACGGCTATGCCTCGGTCGGAAAAGTGGTTGACGTCGGTCCCGCCGTCCCGCCCAGCGCTAATTTGTCCGTGGGGGACCTGGTCTACACGTACACGGCCCACGCCACCCAGGCCGTGGTCCGCTGGAGCGACGCTATCCCGCTCCCACCATTGAAGGACCCCCGGACCGGCGTGTTCGTCGCCAACCTGAACACGGTCCTGAACGGTGTGCTGGACGCCCGACCAGTATTCGGTGACGTCGTGGTAGTGAGCGGCCTGGGCGTGATCGGTCTTTTGCTTACTCAATTGTTACGCCGGACTGGCGTAGGGCTGCTGGTGAGCGTGGACATGGTCGAGGGCCGGCGAGACTTGGCCAAGCGGCTGGGCGCCGACGTGGTGCTCAACCCTCTCGAGACCAGTGTGGCCGAGGCCGTCCGTTCCCTCACCGATAACCGCGGTGCCGACATCGTCATTGAGGCATCAGGCTCGACCGTAGCCCTGAACGAAGCTATTCGCACGGTCGGCTATGGGGCACTCGTTGTCGTCCTCTCCTGGTACGGGCAGGACTTGACGGCAGTCAACCTCGCCGGCGAGTTCCATCACAACCGCCCCCGCGTGATTTCCTCTCAAGTCGGGGGGATCAACTTCGAGCTTGGCCCGTTGTGGCCCATCGAACGAAGGAAGGGATTGGCGACAAAGTTGCTGGCGGAACTGGAGCTCGAGCCGCTCATCAGCCATGAGTTCCCGTTGGAGGAAGCGGCGAACGCGTACGCCATCATCGACGAGAACTACGACGAGGTCGTGCAGTGCGTATTGACTTATGCGCCCTAGCGCAGAAGCCTTTACCCGATCATCGGGAGGAACCATGACGCGAAGATCAGCGTATATTGACGACCGGTTATCGCCTTGTCTGGAATGGATCTTTGCCGACGCCGACGATATAGACGAGCGGATTGCTGCGGCGGCTAAAGACGGCCTACACCAAGTGGAGTTCTGGTACTGGCGCCGGCGCGACGTCGATCGCATTGGCGCCACCTTGAAAAGCAATGGCATCGGGGTTTCGGCCGTAGTCGTCGACCCCCAGGCAAACATTGCCGACCCGAGCACTCACGAGCGATGGCTGGCCAACGTAAAGGACTCGGCTCGCGTCGCCGCTCATCTGGGTAGCCCGGTGCTGGTGGCCACTGCTGGCGCTCGCTTGACGCCGGGACCATCGGACAATGAGCAACTAGCGGCCGTGGCCGAAGCCCTGAGAGCCGCCGCCTCCGTGGCAGGAGACGAGCGCGTCAGACTGGCGCTCGAGCCCCTGAACGACAAGGTAGACCACCCGGGGACGTTGCTGGCCAGTTCCGCGACGGCGCTCGAACTGGTTGAACAAATCGCCAACCCGGCTCTTGGCATCCTCCTCGATGTCTACCACTCATATGTTATGGGCGAGGACGTCGCCGCTACGGTAGCCGCTCTGGGCGCAAATATCGCCCATGTCCAGGTGGCGGACGACCCCGGCCGGCACGAGCCAGGTACCGGCACCGTCCCGTGGGCTGCCGTCCTCGGGGCGCTGGAGGAGGTGGGTTATGCCGGGTCAGTGGGCCTCGAATACAAACCCACCATGCCGAGCAGCGAGTCAGTTGCATTTACGGCGCGGGTGCTGCGTGAGGCGCTGAGCGCGCCGGCGTAAATCGAGCCAACGATTTAACAGATGAGGAAGGAGGACTGAGCGGTATTGGCCAGCAGAACCCTTCGACTCCGGTGTGCCTACAGGGCCCTTCGGGGGGCCACGAGCCGAGGATGCAAGCACCATACATCAACGCAAAGGAGGCATTAGTGGATAAGACCAGACGTACGAGCCCCATTGCTCGCCGGCGAGCCCGCGCGGTGACGACGAGCCTTGCCAGCCTCGGGGTTATCACTGCCACCATCGCAGGGGGAGGATTTACCCCCGTCGCCTCTGCGAGCGCCAAACAGACCGTTACCTTCTGGGAGTTCCAGACGGACACACCGAGCATCAGTGCGTTCAAGGCCAGCATCAAGAGTTTCGAGGCTGCTCACCCGAATATAACTGTCCAGATGGAAACTGTGCCGTGGTCCGAGCAGGCCCAGAAACTGACGACGGCGCTGGCTACCGGGGGTGAGCCTGACGTCTCGATGATGGGCAATGACATCGTCGCCGAGTACGTAGCGGAGCACCAGTTATTGCCTCTCAACCTCAAGAACACTGCAAATGTCAGCGCTGGTGACAAGCTGTACTACAACCTCGACGGTAAGTGGTGGGCGGTGCCGTTGATCGACGAGACGCGCGCCGTCCTTTATAACAAGTCGATCTTCAAGCAAGCCGGGCTCAGTTCACCTCCATCGACCTGGGCAGAGATGGTGGCCGACGCCAAAGCCATCAAAGCGAAGACAGGCAAGATCGGCTGGCTGGCGCCCATGGCCAAAAACGACTACGATACTGTCCAGATATTCATGTCCGTCTACCTCGGCTACGGGGCCAGGTACTTGACTGCGCAAGGTGCTTGTGGTTTCAACACCCCGCAGTTCAAGCAGGCGCTGACGTTGTACACCTCGGTGTTCAAAGACGGCCTGGATTATCCCGACGCAACCGTCGACATGATGTCCGCCATGTTCCCGTCCCAATTTGTAACGGGCAAGGCAGGCTTGGAGATAGCCGACCCTGACAGCTATTACGAACTGAAGACTACCAACCCGGCGCTGTACAACGACATCGGCGTGGCCCCGGTACCGGCCGGCCCCGCCGGTCGCTTCGGCTTCTTGGGCGGCTGGCCCCTCGTGGTCTGGAAGGCGGCAGCCTCACAGGGAGTGCAGGCCGCGTCCGAGGAGTTCGCCGAGTACGTCGGTAGCTCTGGAGGAGGCGACACTGCCCTTGGGAAAGCAACGGGTCTCGTGCCAGCAAACGTACAGGCCGCCAAGCAAGCGCCCTGGGACAGTGGTGGCTTGGCTGTGTTCTCCAAGCAGATAGCGACCGACGCCTTCCCCTACCAGTACCCGCACCCCGAGATCCCGCAGATGGGAGGGCTCGAAACCGACACGGTGCAAACTGCCGTTCAGTCCGTTGCTCTGGGGACCGCCACGGTCGACCAGGCGACGAGTACACTCTGCAGCGCTATCAATACTGCTGTCGGTAAATAGGCCCTACCTAACGTGCTCAGGACCGCACCGGCACGTCGCGGTGCGGTCCCGGGCATGACCCCTAACAACCTGGACTACTGGTAGGAGGAGACGAGCGGCGTGGTACAAACCCGCCCGGTCGGACAACGTCTGGCGGCGGCCTCCAGCACCGGGGACAACTACATCCGAGAGCGCCCGAAGGGGCCGGGGCACCGTCTGAAGCTGCTCACCCCCTACGGCCTCACAGGCCCCGCCCTGCTGGTCATCGTGGCCGTTACGCTTGCGCCGGCTGCATATGGGGTGTGGCTGTCGTTCACGAACTGGCAGTTCCTGACCAGCCCGTCACCGCACTTCCAGGGCCTCGACGCATATCGGGCCATTTTCTCCAGTTCGGCCTTTTGGTCTGCCTTCGGGCACACCTGGTTCTGGACGATCGGCACTGTCATAATTGAAGTCGGGGTGGGCTTGCCGCTGGCGTTGTTACTCAGCAGACCCACCAAGGTGTCGGGCCTGATGACGAGCCTTTTGCTGTTGCCGTGGGTGACGCCGTTCATTGTTGTTTCCTATTCATGGCTGTACCTGCTCGGGACCGGGGGGCCAATCCACTCCGTTCTTCAGGGGCTGGGCATCGTGGGCCAAGCCAGCCCGCTCGCCAGCCCTACGCTCGCCCTTCCGGTGCTGACGGTAATCAGTGGCTGGAAAGGCCTGCCGTTTATGACCGTGGCGCTCTTGGCCGCTCGCCGGGGCATAGACGCCCACCTGTACGAGGCGGCCGAGATCGACGGCGCGGCGCGTTCGCAACGTTTCCGGCTTATTACTTTGCCTTTGCTCCGAAACGTAATGATCGTGATGTCGGTGGTGCTGGGCGTACTCGCCTTCTACAGTTTCGACCTGGTCTGGATACTTACCGAGGGAGGTCCCGGGACCTCGTCCACGATCTCCGGCGTCCTCATTTACCAGCAGTTCTTCCTGAACGGCGCGCCCGGCCAGGCTGCCGCAATGGGGGTGTCGCTTTTCGTGGTCCTTTTGGTCGTCTCGGGCCTCGTACTGGCGCTCACCCGGGTTAATCGGCGCGAGGTATAGCTCAGTGACGGCCAGGATGCTCACGCTTTCCAAACAGCGGAAGCAGTCCTACGGGCACGCCGTTCTGGTCGCGGCCCAGGTGGTAGTGGTGCTGGTCCTCCTGTTCCCGATGATCTGGCTCTACGAGGGGGCCTTCCGGACCAACCTGGACCTTGACAATGGCGGCCTGGTACCGCACAGCTTTACCTTGGAGAACTTCCGGTCGGCTTTGGCCCAGGGCTTCCCCACAGCCATGCGCAACAGCTTCTTTGTTGCCCTTGTCGTATCCCTGGTGGTGACCACGGTGGCCACGTTGGCGGCGTATGGCCTGGCCCGGTTTTCCTTCCGGGGACGGGGCCTAATAGGCACCGCGGTACTGGCGGGCCAGGCCATTCCGGGGCTGGTGATCCTCGTCCCGCTGGTGGTCGTGTTGCAGAAGCTCCACCTGACCAACAGCCTGGTCGGCTTGGGCATCGTGTACCTGCCGCTTGGGCTGCCAGTGGCGATCTATATGTTGCGGTCTGCGCTTATTGCTTTTTCAAGCGATATAGAGGAAGCGGCGATGTGCGACGGGGCGAACAGAGTGGCCGTGGTGCGGCACATGGTGTTACCTCTCCTGCGTCCCACCATTATTGCCATCGGTGCATTCACTTTTACGCTGTGCTGGGGTGAGTACCTCTTTGCTCTGTCTTTGCTGACCAGTACTTCATCGAAAACGCTACCCCTTGCCCTGCAGGACCTTTTTAGCCTCTACACGTTGCCTCTCGGCACCATCCTGGCGGGAGGCGTACTAGTGTCGCTCCCCGTGGTGCTACTGTTCCTGGCGGTCCAGCGCCATCTCGTGACCGGTCTTCTGGCGGGGGCGACAAAGGGATAAGGGTCTTTCGCATTTAGCCACTTTGGTCGTTTTGTGCCTTTCTCGATTGCGAGGGCAAAAGCGAGGACGTACGATCCCGGGATGCGCTTTCTGGGGCGCTTTGTGGCCCAGGGCCGGGAGGGAAGAGTGCTTACTCGTCGGAAGACCGCCGGGGCGGTTGTTGTGTTTGCGACGGCACTTCTCTTTGGTGGCGCGGCCTTGGCGGCTCCGGCCTCTAGGCCTCCCGGCCCACCGCAGGTTCGGTCTTGGCCCTCCTACTGGAGCTCGGTGTGCGGTGCGGCACCCGCGGGTTTCGACAACTGCCATGCTGTCCAGCTACTGGCCCCGTCTCAGCATTGGAGCGGCCCTCGCGTCCACGCGACGGCGTGGCCCAGTCCCACCAATGACGGCTCCAACCAGACGCCGGCCCCTCCGAGCTCTGGGTACTACCCGGCGGACTTGCAGAGCGCGTACGGTCTTTCTACCGCTTCCGGGGCCATATCGGCCGGTAGTGGCGCCCCGACGGTGGCCATCGTGGACGCTTATGACGACCCCGACGCCGCCTCCAACTTGAGCGCGTACCGGGCGGCCATGACCGGCGCAACGTCAGCTGTGACCGGCCTAGTCGACCCCGCCGTCCCGCCCCTGTGCAGCTCCACGGTAACCAGCGGTTGTGCCACTTTCACCAAGGTGAACCAGTCGGGTGGCACCAGTTACCCTAGGGCTAATGCGGGTTGGTCTGAAGAGATCTCTTTGGACCTCGACATGGTGTCAGCAGTGTGCCCGGACTGCAATATCGTTCTCGTCGAAGCGTCGAGCGCAAGCAACGCCAACCTGGCGGACGCCGTCAACGAAGCGAAGACATTTGACCCGGCAGCTATAACCAACAGCTATGGCGGCCCCGAAAGCACCTCCGAAACCGCTTATGACGGCGTTTATACCTCCGGTGTCCGCACGGCTATTACGGTGGCTGCGGGGGACGATGGCTACGGGGTCGAGTTCCCAGCGGCGTCGCCAGGCGTCACCGCGGTAGGCGGCACCAGCCTTGGTTTCACCGGGTCGGCTTCTAAGCCGGCATGGTCACAAACAGTGTGGTCCGGCAGCGGCAGCGGGTGTTCGGCCGATGAGCCCATGCCAGCGTGGCAGGAGCCGGCCGCCTACAGCAATGGGGCAATATGCCAGGGCCGTCAGGTGACCGACGTATCGGCTGACGCAGATCCGGATACCGGCGTGGCCACCTACGACACCTACGGGGAGAGCGGCTGGCTGGTCTTTGGCGGCACCAGCGTCTCGACCCAGATCATCGGCGCCACCTACGCCGTTGCGTCAGCTGGCGGGACGTACGAGCCCAGTTCTCAATACCTATATGTGGACAGCTCTGGCGGCTCTGGGACAACCCCGGGGTTGGTGCCGGTGACCTCGGGGTCAAACGGTACTTGCGCTGACACCTATCTGTGCAATGCCGCCGACAGCCTGTCGAGTGGCTACAACGGCCCAGCTGGCCTGGGTTACCCCTACGGCGTGGGCGCCTTTATGGCCTCAACCGGTGGCGGGGGGACTACGACATCTACGTCGACGACCACGACATCGAGCCCGTCCACGTCCACGACCTCTACGACGACGACCTCCACGACCTCTACGACGACGACCTCCACGACGACGACCTCGACCACGAGATCAACGCCGACGATGACAGTCACCGTAACCGCCGGTGCGGTGTCCCGTAGCGGGCGGGACTACGACGTACCGGTAACTTTGGCCGCCGACAATTCGAGCTCGGGCGCGGGGATAAGCGGAGCCAGCGCTGTCCTGGACGTCTACGAGGGCGCCTCGTGCAGCGGTGCCATAGCCGCTACCGGTTCCTTTGCCACCGGGAGCAACGGCCAGGTGACAGTCACCTTCGAAACTCCCACTGCTACTACCTGGTGCTTGGAGGCCACCGTAGCCGCCTCAGGCTATGGCCAGGCGAGCGGGGAGGCGACCTTCAGCACTTAGTCGGAGCACAGCAAAGACCCCAGATCTACGGACGGATTGGACACTTCGTTGAACTCCAGTGGTACCCCAGGTGTGTCGTTTGTCACTCAGTCAACCTTCACGGTACGGCGAGGTGCAGCCGTTGGCGCACCCCTCAGTGTCCCAGGTACCGATCTGTCACGGGTGAGGCGGGTGCGCGAACCGTCACTGTCGCAGCCGCAGCGCGTGGTTATCCGCGCGCTCTAAATGGGTAATATGAGTCCGCAGTACCTGTAGTCGTCTCACCGTTGGCAGGGCCCACGCTGGCGAAGCCAGCGGGCCGGTAAGTGGTCACGTAGGTCCGGGGTCCCGCCACGTCGGGACGGGCCCCCTTCTGGAAGGTTTTCGGTCCGAGGCACGGGGGTTGAGTAGTTTGAAGCTAGGCAAAGCCAACCTGGTGGTAGTGACAGCCGCCGGCTTGGTGCTGGCGCTATTGACAGTCTTTGCCATCGAGCTGTCGAACACGCAGGTCAACTCGAAGGCCGAGGTCGAAGCGCAGGTACACCAGCGGGCCGTGCTGGCCGGCGCGTTGATTGACAGCTTGCTTCGTTCGGTCCCCGAGAGCCTGGGCCAAGGCCGAGACATCTACAGCTCGGCCACGGTGGCCGACGGGACGTTGGACGCCGCCCAGGGACAGCAGGGCGGCTACCTGGCCCTCCTCGGTAGCAACGGCCGGGTGCTGGCGCACTCCAGGGGCTTCAGCCCTCGAGCCCGGGCAGAAGTGGGCGGGTCCACGGCTCTTTCGTTGGTGCGCTCCGGACGGCCGTACGCCTTGGGGGACCTTGCGCCTTACGGCCGGGCCGGCGTGATCGATTTCGACATTGCCCTCCCGACTCGTTATGGCAGGCGGGTCCTCGTAGCCGGCTTCGAGTCGAGCGTAGTGACCGATATTGTCACCGCGGAACTTCAACAGATCCCTGGCGTCAAGGGCGCCCGCAACTATTTAGTCGACGGGGACGATGTCGTGTTGGCGACAACCAACCCGCGCTCCCCGTTGGGAAGGATGATCGAGCAGCCGGGCGCGGCACGCGCTCTGGGCCGACCGTCAGCCGACGTCGCCGGGTACTACTTTGATGAGGTCGTCCTCACGAACTCGAGCTGGCGGATGGTGCTGGTCGCTCCGAATGGCCCGTTGTTCGCCAGCGTTACGGGCTTGCATGAATGGTTGCCGTGGCTGATCTTTGTGGCGTTCGCGCTCGTAGCGATTCTCGCGTTGGCCCTCGGCCTGAGGTTGCTGCTCTCAGCCGATCGTCTCCGAGCGGCTAACGGGCGCCTCCAAACCTTGAACCGCGCGCTGGCCGGAGCGAACGCAGCTCTCGAACGGCGAGCTGACGAGCTCGCACGTTCCAACGAGGAACTCGACCAGTTCGCTTCGATCGCGTCTCACGATCTGCAGGAGCCGCTACGCAAGGTACGCACCTTCGCGGGACAGCTGGCGGCCACCGAAGGGGGCAACCTATCGGCGAAAGGACGCGATTACTTAGACAGGGTCAATGCTTCTGCGGAGAGGATGCAGAAGCTGGTCGAGGACCTGCTCAAGCTGTCGCGGGTCGCTACCCAGGGCCACCCGTTCTCGCCCGTAGACCTGGGGGAGATCACCAGGGGCGTGCTAGTCGACCTCGATGCCCAGATCGAGGACTCGAATGCCATCGTCCGCGTTGGAGACCTACCCGTCGTACGCGCAGACGCGCCTCAGATACGCCAGCTCATGCAGAACCTCATCTCGAACGCTCTGAAGTTCCACCGCGACGGCGTGCCCGCAGAAGTCAGCGTCGACGCCGTCCTGGCCGGCGACGTGGTACAGCTCAGCGTGCGTGACAACGGCATCGGCTTCGACCCCAGGTACAGCCAGCGCATCTTCCGGATCTTCGAGCGTCTCCATGGGCGTAATGACTATCCCGGTACGGGGATCGGCTTGGCCATGTGCCGAAAAATTGCTGAGCGCCACGGCGGCAAGATCGACGTCGTCAGCAAGCCCGGCCATGGATCGACTTTCACCGTGACGCTCCCGGTGTACGGTCGCGAAAAGGTCACCTTCCCCACGCATGAGGAGGACGACGAGAGCGTGGTCCACGAGGAGGCTCACGCCCATGCCTGACGGAGGGAGAAACGAAGTCACGATACTTCTCGCTGACGACGACGAGGACGACCGCGATTTCACCCGGGACGCCCTGAGGGATGCGGGCGTGCCCAACGAAATGCGGTTCGTTGTCGATGGCCAGGATCTGATGGATTACCTTCGGCGCGAGGGGATGTACGCAGACGGCGCCGTCGACGCGCCACGTCCCAGCGTTATCCTCCTCGATCTGAACATGCCGAGGAAAGACGGCCGTGAAGCCCTAGCCGAGATCAAGACCGACGAGGTCTTGCGCACCATCCCAGTAGTAGCGCTCACGACCTCGAGGGACGAAAAGGACATCATCCGCACTTACCGCCTGGGGGCTAACTCCTTCATTACGAAGCCCGTCACTTTCGAAGCGCTCGTCGAGGTTATGCGCACTTTGCAGCGCTACTGGTTAGAGCTCGTCGAGCTCCCTTACCCCCAGCCCACGTGACTTTCCGCGACGCTGAGACAGTCACCGTCCTGCTTGTTGAGGACGACGAGGACGACTACATAATCACCCGCGACATGCTCGAGCGCCAAGACCGGGCTCGGTTCGTACTCGAGTGGTGTTCGGACTACTCCATGGCCGCCGCGGCGATTGCCAGGCGGTGCCACGACGTCTACCTCATCGACTATCGCCTGGGTGAGCGCACCGGCCTCGACCTGGTGCGGGATTGTTTTGCGTCGCGGTCCGCGGCCCCCGCTGTCATCATCCTCACTGGGCACGGCGACTACCAGATCGATCTCGAGTCGACCGCGCTCGGCGTGACGGACTTCCTTGTAAAACAAGAGCTAAACCCGTCGTTGCTCGAGCGCTCCATTCGCTATGCGCTCAGCCACCAGAAAGCTCTGCGAGACCTGGCCCGTAGTGAGGAGCGCTACGAGCTGGCGGCCAGCGCCGTGAACGACGGTATCTGGGACTGGGACCTCGAGACCGGCGAGGTGTACTTCTCCGCTCGCTGGCACGAAGTGCTGGGCCAGCCACAGACCGACGGCGACGAGCGCCCGGAGGTATGGTTCGACCTCGTCCACGAGGAGGACCTGCCGTCGCTCCGCGCCGCGATTGACGCCCACTTGAGCGGAGCGACGCGATACCTGCTTTCAGAACACCGCATACGCCATACTGACGGGACCTGGCGGTGGGTGCTTACGCGTGGCTTGGCCAAACGCGGTACCGATGGTAAGGCTACGAGGATGGCGGGCTCGCTTTCGGACATCACCGAACGTCTCCATGCCGAGAGCCGGCTGCTGCACATGGCTTTCCATGACCCATTAACCGACCTCCCTAATAGGGCGCTCCTGCTCGACCGCACTGAGCACGCGCTGCGACGTTCGGTTCGTGAACTAACTGTCGGGTGTGCAGTCCTGTTCTTGGACATCGACCGCTTCAAGCTGGTCAACGACAGCTTCAGCCACACCGTCGGGGACCGTCTTCTTGTGATGTTGGCGAAGCGGTTAACCGATGTGCTCAGGCCCGGGGACACCGTCGCTCGCATTGGGGGGGACGAGTTCGCCATCCTGCTTGACGACGTGGCCTTGCCGCACCTGACCAAGCACGCGGCCATGGTCGCCGAACGAATACGCGGGTCGCTGACGAAGCCGTTCTGCGTCGACGATCATCAGTTGTCTGTCACGGCGAGCATTGGTATCGCCCTCGGTCGGCCCGAGATGAGCGCCGCAGATCTCCTCCGGAACGCGGACATCGCCATGTACGACGCCAAGCGTCGCAAGTTAGGGACCTGTGCATTGTTCGATGAAAGTATGCACAGGCGGGTCGTCGATAGCCTCCTGTTGGAGAACGACCTGCGTCGGGCGGTCGAGAGGTCGCTCGTCCGTGTCCACTACCAGCCCGTCATCGATCTCGCCACCGGGTACCTGGCTGGTTTTGAGGCGCTCGCCAGGTGGCCCTTCGGCTGGAGCGCAATTTCACCGGAGGAGTTCATCCCGGTCGCCGAGGAGACCGGGATGATCCGTTCCCTCGGGATACAGGTGCTCCGCAGCGCTCTGGCCACCCTCGCATCTTGGCGCCGCTCAGAGCTCGTGTCGGACCGCGTGCGCATGAGCATAAACGTCTCGGCCCGCCAACTCGACGACCCCCGCTTCCCGGAAGACGTTCTTGGCGCCATCGACGCAGCCGGCCTCCCTCGTGATCTTGTGCACCTCGAGATCACCGAAAGCGCCCTAATGCGGGAGCCCGAACGCATGGAGCGGATCGTTTCTGAGGTATGCGCCACAGGCATTGGCCTGGAACTGGACGACTTCGGGACCGGGTACTCTTCGCTGTCGGCGCTGCACCAGTTCCCGGTGGCCGCCCTGAAGATCGACCGCAGTTTCGTGGCTTCCCTCACCTCTGCCACGGACGGCGACGCCATAGTCCGCTCCACTATCGCGCTGGCGCACAGCCTGGGCCTCGCTGTTATTTCTGAGGGGATCGAAGAGCCCGGCCAGCTCCGTCGCTTACGCGTACTCGGCTGTCAGTACGGGCAAGGTTTCCTGTTTTCGGAGCCGCTCTCCAGCGAGGACGTTGAGGTATGGCTGAGCACCTGGTCACCTGGCCAAGTTGTCGCTGAAGCTGTCCCCCTTGTCTCAGTTCAAAGCGGGGGCGACGGCCAGTCAATATCTCTTCGACCGTCAGCCATTGGACGTTGAAGGCATGTGGTCAGGTACTCACGTCCGTGGGCCCCGAGTGCCGTCCAGACCAATCGGGAGCGTCCGGTAAGCCCCACCATCGGCTATCCCTGTCGTCGAGATAGATGGTTGAGTCGTTCTGGGCTACGAAAAGCAAATTCCAGTACGCCCGTCGCCCCTGGCCTGGGTGTTCGGTCAGTCGGACCGGCTCCGCCCTGCCCGTCGTGAAGCCCGGGGCGGTCCCCCGTCGGGCCGCCCAACAGCGCACTTTCCCTTGACACGCTGAAGACGACTCGTTACTGTTCAACCCTGTCGGTTGTCAACGATCCACAGTGAACCGTCGCTGGCATATCTAAAGCGAACATAACGACCTGGTAATCGACGGACCTTCAAAACACGAAGTGCAGGTGCGAATTCGGGGGTTTAAAAGGCTCCGCGCCAGCGGCGCGGAGCGTGCTCAGTAAGTACGCGGCAAAATTGGTACATCGTTGGCTGGTGGACCCGCCAACCACATCAGAGGGGGTTTCATGAACGTTCGTCGCTTTCGAACATCGGCCGCGGCTTTGGGAGCCGCTCAACCTCGACGGCACAGGCGGTTGCAGGCGGCAGCCGTTGGTGTGACCACTACCCTTGCTCTGGTCGGCTCTGGCGGCATCAGCGCAGCGCAGTCCAGTCCGGCCCTGACTGGGACGCTGACAATATCTGAGCAAGCGTTCACGGCCCCCATCATTGCCCCTGTGATCGCGGCGTTCCAGAAGCTGCACCCGAGCCTGAAGGTCTCAGCCTCGGTGCAGGGCACCAGTACGGTGTCTTATACGACGGTCTTGTTGACGGAGAAACTGTCCGGGTCGCTGCAGGACATCATAAATCCCGCTGACGTTGAAGGGCCCGAGTTCGCGTACGACGGCATCGACCAAAGCATGAGCCCCTATTTGGCCAAGGACGACCCTTACCCGCAGAGCTACTGGCTGCCCAATATCCTTGCGTCGTACATACCCAATCAGGGCAACTTGAAGGGCCAAGTCTTCGGCCTGCCCAACGAGGCGGACGCCATCGTGATCGCCTACAACGAAAACCTGTTCAAGAAGGCGGGTCTCCCCTTGCCGACTGACAATTGGACCTGGTCCCAGATGCTCGCTGACGCCAAAAAGCTGTCGGTCACGAGGGACGGGTGCAAACGCAGTGGGGCGTCTGCTACGGCCCGGACTCTTATATTAATTATAACCCGTTCATACATGCATATCTGGGGCGGGCCCCTTCACCGCCACGACAGCCACCGTCGATAGCGCGGCGGCGCTCAAAGGATGGGAGCTCATGCTCCAGCCCTTGACCAACGGCGACGCTGTCCCGTTCGCTACGGAAAACTCGACAGGCTGCCAGACCCTTTGGCTCTCGCAGCAGGTTGCCATGGAGCAATCCGTCCGAGGTAATGTCCCGGCCCTCCGGCCCGGTGCCGCCGGTAAGTTCCAGTGGAATGTCGTGCCGATGCCGTTCATCAATGGTGTCGACGGGCCCACCCGGCCGACGGGAGCAGGGAGCGTGGGCTGGGCCCTATCGACGCAGGCCAAAAATGTGCCCGCCGCTCTGGCCTTCCTCAAGTTCCTTTTCTCCACGACGGGCGCTCAGATCGAGGAGAAAGCTTATGGCGTGGTGCCGGCAACGCCAGCTGGGCTGAGCCCTGGTCAGCTGTGGGAGAGCCTGGCCGCCCCGCCGGGCAACACACAGGCGTACGTCATAGCAGCCAAGGCTGGCTCGGTCGCACCCGAGATGCCCGGTACGGCTTTCACCAGTTTCCAGACTGACGCCACCAAAGCAGTCGAGGCTGTTCTCGAGTCACACCAGTCGTACCAGAAAGCCTTCTCGACCCTCCAGAGCCAGGCGAACGCCCTTTACGCCCAGGCAAAGTAACTCACCACCCCTCGGTTTGGCGGCACCGCCACTAGCGGCGGTGCCGCCAAGCCTTTTTAGTAACGGCCACGTCTACCCCAGGACGCTGGCACTTTCCGGGAGGCACTTGGGAGCCGATGGCGACATCGACACCACTCAGTGTGGACGAGGAGCGGATCGCACGCCGAGCGACGAAGGCGGCAACATCTGCTCGTCCGGCGGACCGTTGGGCTAACCGGGACTGGCTGCCGGCCCTCGGCCTCCTGGGGCCGAACATTGCCATGTACTCGGTCTTCATCCTGATCCCTATCCTGCTGGCTGTCGCCCTCAGCTTCACCAGTTGGGGCCTGGTCGGGGTACCTCACTTCGTCGGCCTCGGCAATTACCGGGCCATGTTCAGCGACCCGATGGTGTGGACTTCGATCAAGACCACACTGTTGTTCCTCCTCTTGGGAGCGGTGCCCACGATCATCCTCGGCATGCTTCTGGCCATCCTCGTCAACGTCCAGTTCCGCTTCATCGCCGTCATGCGGACGCTGTACTTCGTACCGGCGGTCGTCTCGTTTGCGGCCTCGGCCGTGCTGTGGAGCTGGATCTACAGGCCCGGTGAAGGCATCCTCGACTTCCTCCTGTACAAGGTCGGCATCGTTGGACCAGCCTGGCTCGGGAGCACAACCTACGCGCTACCAGCGCTGGCGATCATCAACATTTGGCTCACCCTGCCCGTAGCGATCATCCTGTACCTGGCGGCCCTGCAGCGGATCCCCGAGTCACTGTTCGAGGCGGCGATGCTAGATGGGGCGGGCCCATCAGCCGGCTCCGGTTCATAATTATCCCGAACTTGCGCAATATGACAATTGTCGTGGCCATAATTGCGGTCCTCTCGTTTTCCAACGGGTCCTTCGACCTGGTCAACATCATGACCGCCGGCGGCCCGATAAATGCGACGACGACGTTTATCTACTACATCTATACCGTCACCTTCGCCCAGATCAGGCTGGGTTATGCGGCCGCGTTATCGCTGACCCAGCTCCTGCTTTTCGTCCTGATCCTGGGGGGTGGGCGGCTCTTGTACCGGGCGGTGAGCCGATGAGCGCAGCCGTTAATCTTCATCCCGGTCCACAGACCACGGCGGCATTCGTACCGCGCCGTCACCGGATGAGCGCCCGAAAACGCCTGCGACGAGCGGTGCGGGCTTTCTTCATCCTGGTTGTCGGCCTCATCCTGGCCGGTCCCCTCATCTACCTGGCTGCGGGGTCGCTTATGCCGGACAGCCAGCTCATGTCGTTCCCCCCGCCGTTTTTCCCAAACTCGATTCATCTCTCCAACTTCACCGCCGGGTGGCATTACATCGAAGCCCGTACGCTCGTCAACTCGATTATCTTCACCGTAGGGGTGGTGGGCATCCAGTGGGCCCTCTGCATCTCGGGCGGGTTCGCACTGGCCAAGATGCGTTTCCGGGGGCGCATGGGAATCACCATTGCGCTCGGTTTGTCGCTGTTCTTGCCGGCAACTGTGACCTTGGTGCCCACCTTCATCGTCGTCGACAAATTGCACCTGCTCAACAGCTATCCAGGCCTTATCCTACCGATCGCCGCCCAGACCGCCTTCGGGACGCTCCTGTTCCGCCAGTTCATCGTCAACCTGCCGAGCGAGCTCGTGGACGCGGCGCGGGTCGACGGCGCAAAGTGGAGGGTAATCCTGCGCAAGGTCATCATCCCGCTCGCGATGCCGGCGACCGGTGCTTACGCGGCCATCTCGTTGCTCGGCGCCTGGAACATGTACCTATGGCCGCTCGTCGCGGCGACCAAGCCCAACGTCGAGGTGCTGACAGAGGTAATCGCAGTGTTCGGGTCCGCCTCCGCCGGAGGCCAAACAGTCCCTGAAACCGTGGCATTTGCGTGCACGATGATCACGACGCTGCCCATGCTCCTTGTTTTCCTGTTGGCGCAGCGCACGTTCATTCGCGCTATTTCGGGGTCGGGCGTGGAATGATGACCGTGCGCACGGCCACGGGACTTGCGAGATGGTCCGCGCGTAGGTAACTCTGGCGGCGACAGGTTAGCGATGGCCAAGCACCCCGAAGATCCCGCGCCCAGAGAAGAGGACTGGGCCTGCCTACGTTCCTGGGCCAAGATTTGTTCCAGACCGCCCGGCACTTGCCGATCAGCTTCTCCTACGATGGGACATCGGTCCGGGGCCTACCCGATAGCTGGCAGCCACGCACCCACACCCGACGCGTCAGTTCGACCGTTACCCAGACGGTGTTCCGCGGCCGGCATGAGCCAACCGGGCTGGAGGCCAGTGTCGAGGTGGTCTCCTACGACGACTATCCCGTTGTGGAATGGACGGCGTGGTTCATCAATCCGAACGACAGCCCCAGCGCCGTTCTCGAGCGGCCGTTGGCGCTGGACGCGTTATTCCGTGGCGACGGCCCGGTGCTGCGCCACTGTAATGGCGACTTCGCCAGCAAAGACGGGTATGCCTGGCAGTCGAGCGAGCTGCCTGACGGCGACATGGTCGAGATGGAGCCCTACCTGGGCCGACCGTGCGACCGCGCGTTTCCCTATTTCCGATTGGTTTTCAGGGACTGCGGCATCACCTTTGCTGTGGGTTGGCCGGGCCAGTGGCATGCGCAGCTTCGTGGCGAAGGTGGTGCGGTGGGGGCTCAGGCCGGCCAAGCTGACGTCCGGCTGTCCCTCTTACCGGGGGAATCGATCCGCACACCGCGCATGACACTGATGGCGTGGTCCGGCGATGAGGCGCGCGCCATAAACCTTTGGCGCCGTTGGTACAGCGAACACGTCATGCCTCGTCCCGGCGGTCAGCCAGTGCCTCCATTGCTCCACTTGGCTTCGACTGACGACGGCCCCGGCGGCGAGTTCACCGGGGCGACCGAGCAGAACCAACTCGATTACCAGGACCGCTTGGCCCAGGCCGGCCTGGACTACGACGTGTGGTGGGTCGACGCTGGCTGGTACCAGTGCAGGGATAGTTCCACCGACGAGACCCACTGGTGCGTGACGGGTACATGGGCTGCGGACCCAGAGCGCTTTCCCCGCGGGCTGGCACCGGTCAGCGCCAATGCCGCCCGTCACGGTGCGCAATTGCTGTTGTGGTTCGAGCCCGAACGCGTCTTCCCAGAGACATCTTTAGCCAAGGACCATCCCGAATGGCTGCTGGACCGACCGGGGTGGGAGCCCGATCATCGGCCCGCGCGCCCGACGGGCGAGCCCGCCCATAGCTTTTGGCTTCAAGACGTGTCCGGGCTTCTCGACCTGTCCAACCCCGAGTGCAAAGCCGAGCTCGTTGACATGGTCAGCGGGCTGATCGAGACCTATGGCATCGGTATTTATCGGGAAGACTTCAACTACGGCCCGCTCGAGTTTTGGCGCGCCCGCGACGTGGCCGACCGTCGTGGGGCGACGGAAAACCTATACGTGCAAGGCCATCTCGACTTCTGGGACACCCTGCTCGAGCGCCACCGCTGGCTCCTGATCGACTCGTGCGCTTCCGGGGGTAGGCGCAATGACCTCGAGACCATGCGGCGCTCGGTGCCTCTGCATTACACCGACTTCGGCTACGGGCAGCACCCGGTGAAGCTCGATTTCCAACAAACCATGTACGAGTGGCTTCCCTATTTCAAAGAGACAACGCAATCCTGGGACCTGGCCGAAGCCGCGGCGGCAGGGATGGCGGCCGGCGAACCAGACAGTTTTGCATTTCATTGCGCACTGGCCCCCATGCTCGGGCCGTCCATTGATGCCCGCCGGCTTGACCAATACGACATCGGGACCGCCCGTCGCATGATCGCCATATGGCGACGGTCGGCACCCTACGTGCTCCGAGGGGACTATTACGCGCTGACCCCACCCGGGAGGAGCGGTTCCGAATGGGTGGGGCGGCAGTTCTGCAGTCACGACGGCAGTGAGGGTTTCGTGCAAGCGATCCGGCACAGCCACAGCGATGAAGAGCGCCGCACTTTCAACCTCCGGCGCTTGCGGGCCGACGCAACTTACGTGCTCGAAGAAGCCGAAAGCGGCGATCAACGGATTGTTGATGGCCTTAGCCTCATAAGCAGCGGCCTGACGTTCGCGTTGCCACCAAGGTCGGGCTCGATGTGGTTCTACCAGGAGGCGGTCGACGACCCCCACCGGGCTCCGGTGAGCGCATCTCAGTCGAGCGAGGACGAAATTGAACCAATCGAATGACCCAACATGAGGAAGCTGAATAAAGAAGTGACGAATAGTGAGGGCTCAGCATGGACCGATTGAGCAGTGGACTTGTCGGTTGCGGGGGGATGGGCCGTCGGCACCTTCGCGCCTATGCCGCCCTGCGTGGCGTCGGCCTCGACCGCTTCGACGTCGTAGCTGTGTGCGACCCTCGGCGGGAAGCGGCCCAGGAGGCGGCCGACCTCGCAGAGGAACTACTCGGGACGCGCCCGGCGATATACACCGACTACGAGGAGCTTGTCGGCTCCGGCGAGGTGGCGGCGCTCGACGTGGTGACCGAGCCCTCGGCGCACCATGTCATTGTCCCCCCGGCGCTCACGGCGGGCGTTCATGTCATCTGCGAGAAGCCGCTGGGCCTGACCGTGCGGGCTTGCCGTCAGATGGTCGCGGCCGCTCAGGCCTCGGGTTCCCTGCTCGCTACGGCCGAGAATTACCGCCGCGACGGTCCCAACCGGCTGGCCCGGGCCGTCCTCGAGGCGGGTTTGTTGGGTGAGCTCCACCTGATGGTCGAGCAAAGCATCGGCGGCAGCGACGCCGTCATCATCACCCCATGGCGGCACAGGGCCGAGGCTGGCCCGATTGCTCTCGACATGGGTGTGCACTACGGCGACATCCTTCTCTACTACCTCGGCGAAATCGAAAGTGCCTATGGAGCCGCCTTTGTGGCCGAACCTCTCCGTCGGTTGCGGTCGACGGACGACCAGGCGGTCGCCGGGAGCATGCCTGGCTTCATCGAGGCGACCGGTGACGATTCGCTCGTCGCGATTTTCAGGGCCGCCTCCGGCGTGCTGGCCCAGCTCGCCTTCGTGCCGTCTGGCCCGGGACACCATTTTGTGCAGCGCAGCCTGCACGGAAGGGCCGGGTCGATGACCGTGCCCCGGGACCGCACGGGTGGCCCGGTCGTGGTCCAGCTGGGCGAGAGGACGCTGTCCGGAGCGGAGTTGCGCAAGGAACTCGGTGGCTTTGAGCTTTCCGGTGCCGCGGCCAGGTTCTTCGGCTCCGACGGGACGGAGTACGAACGGGCCTTCCCTGAAGTCGACGCGGCCACGATCGGCATAGAACTCGACGACTTCGCTCTCGCTGTTGCCGAAGGGCGTCCGCCCGAAGTAGACGGGCGGGACGGCCTGTTAGCGGTGGCCATCATATGGGCCATCGCAGAGTCCCAGAAAGCGGGCCGGCCGGTGGGTATCGCTGAGGTGGCCGACGGCTCGGTCGACGCTGCCCAGGCCGATGTCGACGCCGCTCTAGGGTTTTCCTAGGAAGAGAAAGGCATGTCCATGCGCGTCGAATCGTTGGAGGTGTTCCCCGCCACCCGCGCTTGCTATGTGCGGGTGCGCGCCGAGGACGGCACCTGTGGTGTCGGGGAATCTACCTACTTCGGCTGGCCCCAGGCGGTAGCCGACATTGCTCGTTCCTTTGCCCCGTACCTCGTGGGGCGGGACCCGTTTGATACTGAGCAGCACTTCCTTGCTCTGTACCGGGCACTTTGTTTCCGAGGTATGGCCGTCACCGGTGCGCTTTCTGCGCTCGACCAAGCGCTATGGGATTTGAAGGGGAAGCACTTCGGAGTGCCCGTCTGGCAGCTGCTCGGTGGTCGCGCCCGCAAAGCGGTGCGAGCCATGCGGGTCCTGCAGACTGGCACCCTGGAACAGGTCGTCGAGGCCGCCCGCGTCGCCGTCCACGTCGAGGGCTACTCGGCCATAAAGGTGTTGCTGTTCCAGCACGAGCACCATGGCATGCGCCAGGCGGAGGTAATAGCCGACCTGGTGGAACGCTTCGCCGCCATCCGGGAGACAGTTGGCTGGCAAATAGACCTTGGCGTCGAACTGCACCGCAATATGACCGCCGGGGACGCCCTGATGTTGTGCGCGGAGCTCGTGCGTTTCCGTCCGCTTTTCGTCGAAGATCCGATCCCGCCAGACAGCGTGGTGGCGCTGCGCACCTTTGCCGCTCGATCGCCCATCCCAGTCGCCGCAGGCGAGCGCAACACGACGATCTGGGAGTTCGCGGAGTTCCTTGAGCGCCCCGGAGTCGCCTACGCCCGTCCCGATGTTGGGATCGCGGGCGGGATCACGCACGTCCGCAAGAATCTGCGCCCTCGCCGAGGCGGTACACGCGGGGGTGCTACCTCACGCCGTCCCCTCTGGCCCGGTGGCCACGGCCGCCCATGTCCAAATCGGCATGTGCACACCTAACTGGGAGCTACAAGAGCACTTGCCCCAGGATGGCCCGCCCTCGACCGACATCGTCGACCGTGTCATCGAGCTCCGGGATGGTTACCTCCTGGCGCCCGAGCGCCCTGGGCTCGGCGTCGAGCTTGACGACGCCGGCCTGGCCAAACACCCGTCGGAGCCCCCCGATCTCAGCCACCCGGCGTTGCGTGAGGACGGCTCGGTGGCCATCAGGTGAGCGCCATAGCTCCCTGGCACAGGCGGGCTGGGAGCGTTGGATGGATGGCGCTCGGCCAGAGTTCCTCGCGCCCAGTTGTCGGTCTCGTTTGCCGCCAGGATATCCGCGCCACCTACGTCGACCCTCGCGACGTCGGGCGGCTCGAGTCGGTCGCCGAGTTGCGGTTCCAGGCGTTCGACGTGGCCTCAGGGCTCCAGGGGCCGGCGCCTCGGGACGCCGTCGCCGAGTCAGAGTTGGCTGAGTTTGCGAAGCGCCTCGACGTACTGGTTGTCTGCCACGGTTCGCCGTACGTCAGCGCCGAGGTACTGGACGCCGCGCCGCGCCTCTCTCTGCTCGGTGAGCTCGAGGGAGACCGTTTTGGCTACCACTTCGACACGGATGCTGCGGCCGCCCACGGTGTGCCCATCGTCGACACTACGCACGGGTCATCATGGCCGACGGCTGAATGGGCGCTTGGGTTGGCCCTGGTGGGCCTGCGCCATGCCGGAGCCCATTTCCGTCGTCTCGTCGCCCACGAGGCGACCTCCCCAGTAGGGCGGCGAGCCGGCTTCGAGAAAGCCGAGCTAAGCCACAAACGAGTTGGCATGTTGGGCTTCGGCCACCTGGCCCGGCACCTGACGAGGCTCCTGGGGCCTTTCGAGGTCGACATAGTTGCCTTTGACCCGTACGCTCCCCGTGAGTTGGCGGAAGCATACGGCATCGTATTTGGTCCGCTCGAGGCGGCCCTCAGTGCGGACGTCGTGTTCTGTTTATTACCCCTGACCCCTCGTACGGAGCACCTGCTCGGCCGGGCCGAGCTCGCTTTGTTGATGCCCGGGGCGCTCTTCGTGAACGTGTCGCGCGGACGGGTGGTTGACAGCGGCGCGCTGCTCGAGCGGCTGCAACTCGGCGACGTCGTCGCCTGCCTGGACGTGTTCGACCCCGAGCCAGTCCCCCTCGCGTCGGCGGTACGGGATCTGGACAATGTGCTTCTTGTCCCCTCATCTCGGCGGAGCCAGCGAGGAGAGCCGGCGCCGCTTTTTTGCACTGATGGTTGACGAGTGCTTGCGCCACTTCGCCGGGCTCGAGCCCTATGACTTGCTTACTCCTGGCATCCTCGGGCTCCGGAGATCCCGGGCCGAGCCTCGGGCCACCTAAGCCCAAGAAACGGCAGGCATAACGCACCAAGATGCGCTTAGGGCGGCCACGCTGACGTACCCGAAGCGGCACCGCAAAGATACAGGCAGTGCGATTCGCACCCCGAGGACAGTACCTTCCGATCGTGAATATCCGAATTGAACCGGCATCCGTCGAGACCCATGAGCTGCTCGCGAGCTGGCGATACCCGCCGCCGTACGACTTCTACGACGGCGACGGCGAGCCCGTGCTCAATCCGCGAAAACGCTTCCAGCCAAGCCGTGTTTTCCTTCATGTCGCGACCTTCAACGAGCGGGCTCGTCGTGTCTACGAGCGCGCCGGGTTCCGGGTCGTCTCGTCGCACGTGCGAACGTTCGAGCGCCGCGGCGAGGTGCCGTTCGTGACCATGACCGACTCCGGCCAGTAGACAGTGCATGTGTCACGCGGAGGCGTGACGCCGGATGGGCGTCCTCGTCACTCGCAGCTTGACGGGGAGGGGACGGGACAGTTCTCGGCCTCGAAGGGGCTCGGGGCGCATCCCTACTTCCCAATCCACGTAGCCCGCAACGCCAAGATGGCTGGGCCCGCTCCCGCACGTGTCGTTCCAAACCCAAGTATCAGCGGGGCCGGCTCGGCGTCTGTAGCCTCCGCGCCCACCTGTCGGAGCGCGAAAAAGCCCGCACGCGAGTCACGGCGCGTCACGCCTCTCAAGTAACCACGAGTGGCGCGTGCAAAGACACCGCGTCCACAAAGAGAGGAACAAGAGAATGTTTCGAACAAGGCCGGGCCCGCATGCTCTTGCTGTGGCCGTTGCCGCCCTTGGGTCGGTAATCATCGCCGGGCTGGCAGCCGCCCCTCCCGCGGGGGCCTCGGGCGCGCCGTCGCCGGTCAGCTCTGTTTTGTCCTTGGCCCACCAGAGCACGGCGGGGCCGGCTCGGCCGTTAGCTGAGCGTCCCCCCGGTTCTCCGCTACCCACGGTGCCCGTGACCTCCATCGAGACCGCCCCCGCCGCTCCCGGGCTTGACCCGTTGCAAGCGTCGGCATATGACGTCGTGGTCTCTTGGCGCAACCGCGCTGACAACGCGACAAGCTTCACCGTTTACCGCCTCGATATCGCGGGAAACTGGCAGGCCCTCTATCAAGTAGCCAAGTACGGGGCCGGGACCGGCGAGGTTTACTCTTGGACCGACACCAACACCGTTCTGAGCGGGCAGTGCTACATGGTCGCGGCCGTGAACGCCTCAGGCGCAAGTGATAGCCAGGAAGAGTGCACGGTCCGGCCTGACGGCGGCCAGTTCCCTCTGGGTACCCTGCCCCATGGCACCCAACAGTGGTACGGCTTGAGCGGCGCCAACGACGGCACCGGGACGTTGCAATCGGCCGCGCGGGCCATGAACAGCCTGGTCTGGAGCAATGAGACCTTCGGGGTGAACCTGGCGTGGACCAGCAAGGCCGCGCTCTGGAAGGTCCAGGCCCAAGACGGGCCGAACGCCATGTACGGCGAAGCCGTCGCTCTGCGGGTCTGGGGCGGGGGCTGGCTGGAGTACGGCAACCAAACATTTGGCGTCGACCTCCAGTTGACGAGCACACCGGTCTACCAGTGGTACATCCTGGGCGAAACGCCGGGGAACACCGTCGACAGCAACGAGTTCGCTCTGTGGAACAGTGCCGCCAACGACTTCCTCGTCGAGGGCCACCAGACCTTTGGAGTAGACGTCAACTGGTTCAAGAAGCTTCCTTCGAACAACCCGCCGCCGCCGCCGGCCTCGACTGGCGTGAGGGACCTCGTGCTCTATAACTGCGTCATGGACGACGACCCACTCGAGATTTGGGTCAACGACTTCACCGCGGGTTCGGGCTGGACCGATGAAGGCACGTTGCAGCCCGGGTGGGAGGACGACGAGGGCTGTGGCGAGACGCCGGAGGACAGCTGGCAATTCACTCCGGTCTCGGGCCATGATTACGAAGTCAGATCGGTGGACTTCGACGCCGACGGCTGCTCTAACGACCCGACGACCAGTTCGTGCACCGCCTCGGACACGACATTCGTCGGAGACTCCAACGGGGGCGTGGTGACCATCCCGATCGGCTAAGTACACCCCTGGACGCGTGGGGCCGGCACGTGCGCTGCGGAACAGGTGCCGGCTCGTCCAGCGGGCCCGCCGCCATCCCGTTGGCGCCGCGGCCATCGCCAGTGCTGTCTTTGGAGTGACGGTGTTCGGGTGGCAGGGCTACCGGGAGGGCTACTTCCTTTCGGTGACGCTGCTGGCCATGGGCCTCGGCTTCTGTGCGATGTTCGCCTTCCTCGTCCCCGCCGGCTCCTATTTTGGCCTTGTACGTAATTCCCGGCCGTCCTACGGTGCGCAACGCCGGGTGCTCGACGCCAGTGTCGCTGGGTGCGCCGCCGCCGTAGCGGCCCTCGCCTTCCGCAGCTCGCTGTGGTGGGCCGTAGCGAGCACCCCCGGTGCCGCTGGCCCGTCCCAGTTTGCCGCCCTGACGAGTGGCGCGGTCCTAGTGGTCTTCCTGGCGGTCGTGGGCCTGGAGACGGTCCTTCGTTGGCACGCTCAGCCTGTCCGGCGTTCGTGAGCCCGACTGCGCCGTGAAGGGAGGCCCCATCAACACCTACTTCGACAGCCTCGACGTCGGGCTGCGGCGGAGGTCCCGCCGTGATGCCCGGTCGCTGTCGAACGGAGCTGAGGCCCACTTACGAGAGGCGGACGACAACGGGGTTTGGGCGCGCCTGAGCCCGGAGGAGGCGGACGCCGGAACGGACCGCCGGTTTGGTGAGCGCGGCTTTGGCCGCCCCCGACCGCCGAGGGGTCGCTTGTCGTTGGCCAGGGGCATGTTCATGTCGGCCGGGCAGTGGGGGCCCTGGGGCGCCGTCGCCGTTGGGGTGAGCGGCTTGGCAGCCGGGGCGACCTGCGGCCTAACTGAGACTCAGCGGCCGTATTTCAGGTCCTAATGGGCGTACCGTGGCCGAACCGCATCGGGCGCGCTGGAAATGTCTGGTGGTTAAGTACTTGTATCCAGCGGACGGCGACTGTGCGCACCAAATGGCCCCGCATCACCCCGTGGAGGCATGAGTGGGGGTAGTGCCGCCAGGCCCGAGGATGTCGAACCCGTCAGGAGTGTTCAATAGCCCGGGCGCCGTCCCCGCCACTCCCGTCTCGCCGTACTGCCAGACGAGCGCGCCAGTCCTGGGGTCGATAGCTACCATCCGGTCGTTGTAATCGTCGTTCAGCATGAACACGCCCGATGGCAATAGCTCGACGAGCGAGGGGTGGTTGAGCTCGCCCGGCCCGGCCGTCGGTTGGTACCGGTACAGGACTTGCCCGCTACGATTGAACGCCACGATCGCGCCCGGGTTTTCGTAGTCTGCGATTAGGTACCGGTCAGGCCCTATTTGCTGGGGGTCTGAGGGATACCCGATAGGGAGCTTTACATCCCAGACGAGCCTGCCGCTCGTCGTGTACTCGTCGACCCAGCTCCCGTTGATCTCTGAAATGAGCAAATCACCGTTGGAAAGCGGCGTGTCGCCGTTCGGCGACCCCAACCCGTTCGGCGGGTTGTGGGCGCAGGCGCCGACCGTACCGATCTGGCGGAGTGGGACCTTCGTCGCCGGGTTCAGCACCAGGACCCTGCAGTTCCCGGGATCCGCGACCGTGATGTCGCCGTCGTGGAGCAGGTACGCGTCATCGGGGGTGTTGAGGTAACCCGGCGCCGACCCGGGTGCCCGGGGGTGACCGTAAGAGAACACTATTCGCCCTGAAGGATAGGCGACCTCGACCAGGGTGTCGTTCTCTTCTTGGTTCGAGAGGATCGCCGTGCCGTGGCGGATAAAAAAGGCATCGTCGGGGAAGTAAAACCCTCCGGGGGGCGGCGGAGCGGTCTTCGACGGGTACGTCCAGATTGTCTTGCCCGTGTCATCGAGCAGCAGAAGACGGTCGTTCCCGCGGTCGGCCACCAGCAACTGGTCGCCATAATACGGGGAGCCCGCCCCAGGCGTGCCGGCCACGCCAAAGGCGCGGTTGGGGTTTACCGCTTGGACGTCGGACGTCAAGGCGCCGCCGTTCGTCTCGCCTCCCACGAGGAACAAGCGGCCCCCGCTCACCGCCGTACCTGCGTTAGAGACGGCGACGGGCAGGGAACCGGCCCGTAAGAACGAGGTGCGGGCGACATCGAAAGCAAAAACATCGTCCACTGCTTGGGGCCGAGTGCTCCCCGTCACGCCACCGGCGATGTAGATCACACCATTGAGCACTCCGGCAGCAGCGCCGGACAACGGCAGCGGGAGCTGACCGATCACCTTGTCGGTGCCGGCACCAGGATTGACCACCTGTACGGCTCTGACTGGAAGTCCTCCGGCCGATTCGCCGCCGAAAACGTAGATCAAGCCGCCGAGCGCCGCGACCGCCGGGTACCGGACTGGTACCGAGAGGTCCGTAACTGTCCTGAACGTCGCGCCGTCCGTAGTCGCCAACACAGCCGGGTCGAGCGACGGGCCGTCGTAGCCCCCGACAACGTACGCCGTACCACCGATCGTGACGGCGTCGGCGTCCGCTCTCGGCCGGGGTAGTGAACCCAAAATGTGAGAAAAACCGCTAGCGGTGATGTCTTGCGTGGTCGCCGCCGGCGCGCTGGTCCCTCCGCCGAAGACAAGGACTTTCCCGTCGACGACGGTGGCAGCGGCGTCGTGAGTCGGGGTCGCGAGGCTTCCCGCTGCGGCCAGTTTCCCTGTGCCGGTATCTAGACGGAAGGCGCCGGCGGCAGATGACCCATTGGTAACCAGACCTCCGGCCACGATCAGGCCCTGTCGGCCAAATTCGGGTACTAGCACTTCTCGACTGATGGGCGCCTGAAGTTGCCAGGGGTACAGCCCTGCTTCCACGGCGCGCACGGCGGCCACCCGTCCTCGGTTGGCCGCCACGCCGCGTCCGGTGGTTAGGGAAGGCTTGGCTTTCTGAGCTTGTTCATGGGTCTGTTTCTGCGCCTCTTTCGGCGGGCCGCCTGGCGTCAACGCAATGGCCCCGATCACAATGGCGACGGCGGCTACTCCCAGACCGGCAGTGAACCGTCCGGAGGGTACCCAGGAGGTGCGGCCACCGTTGCGAGGCCCACCCCTTTGACCGCCGGCCCCACCAGGACGTCGTTGTTGGCCTGAGTGCGCTGTCATGCGTGAGTTCCGCGCCCGTCTGCAAATGTCACCTTGCCGACCGGCTGAACAGTGTTGTGGCGTCCTGGCCAGTCACAGTTGCCGGCGAGAACGCCGGCCACATATCCGGAAAACCCGCACGCCGGCCGATCACGCCCTTATCGTAGGGAGGACGGCCTTACGGCAAGATGAACGACCAGGCGAAGGTGGGGTGTAGTGCGTGGTGCCCAGGTCCTTGGCAAACCTGGGCCATTTGGCGGCTCGGATGAGCCTAATCAGTCTCTCAGACGGAAGTAAAGCGCTGGCCAAAGGGTCAATCGACTGACCAGGGAGCGAATTGCAGTAAGGGCCGGCACTCCGAGGGAATTGTGGCGCTGCTCCTGCTGTCATCCTCGCTTCATTTCGAAGGTGTACAGATGCAGTTATGCGGGACGCACGTCGAGCGCCTCGGTTCGCCCACTCCGCCCGGGTGGCGACTATCGCGGCCCTACTTGTCGCGTTGTTGTACGTGGGGGTCACCCTGCCGTTTGACGTCCTCGACGCGAGGCACTTGATCGCGCAAGTCGACGCTCGCCTGGCACACAGGCTCCACTATGTGACGGAGTTTGGCCCTCCGGGCGCCGCGGCATATGACCGTCTGCCGGTCGACGACGACGTCGACACTGCCCCGGTGGTGTTTTGGCGGGCCAAAGGCCGTGGGTACGCGGTCGCTCTGGACGGAGACTCCATTCTTTCCTTCGGTGCCTGGTCGCGCTCCGGCCGACCTACAGATGCCACCGTCGGCAGTGGGGACTTCCGTCTTATAGCGGCACGGGTGCAGGCAGGTTGGCTGGTGGCCGGGGAGAGCCTGGCCGAGGCTGAGGACGAGGAGGCTGTAGTCGGTCGGGCTGAGGTCGTCGTCGGCCCCATGATCGTCGTCGCCATGTTCTTCGGGGCTCTCGGGATCGGGCTTATGGCGTCTCGCCCCGTGGACCAGGCCCGCCGGCGCCAACTCGAGTTCAGCGCAGACGCGTCGCACGAGCTGCGCACGCCGGTTGCCGTGATTGAAGCCGAGACCAGCCTGGCTCTGACCTCGCCCCGCGACGGCGCCAGTTACCGGACGACGCTGGCTCGGATCGGGACTGAAGGCAACCGGTTGAGGCAGATAGTCGAAGACCTCTTGTTCCTGGCTCAGTTCGACGCCAAGCCCCCCACGCCCGGTGATGAGCCGGTCGACCTCGTCACCCTGGCCGGGACGTGCGTGCTGAGGTTCGCGGCCGTCGCCGAGGCGAAAACCATCGGGCTTTCGGCGGTCTCTGAGGGCCCCGGGACCATTTTTATCGGAGCACCCCCCGCTTTGGTCGACCGACTCTGTGGCGTCCTGCTGGACAACGCCTGTAGGTATGCGGGTGCCGGGGGGTCGGTACGTGTGCTCGTCAGCGCGAAGGGCCACCTCGCCAGCCTGGCGGTGGAGGACAGCGGGCTGGGGATCCCGGTTGAGGAGCGGCCTTTTCTGTTCGACAGGTTCCGCCGGGGGACGGACGGCGGAGAAGGTACGGGGCTCGGGCTGGCCATTGCGGACGCTGTAGTCCGTTCGACCGGAGGGAAGTGGCGCGTGGCCGACGCTCCCGCCGGCGGCGCCCGCATAGAAGTCCTGTGGCGCAGGCTGAGCGAAAGCGACAGTTGCTTCGGGCCACCGCGTCGGAGAAGGCCGAGCGCCGCAATGACAGGGAGCCTGACGCCGTTACCGAGGTCCGCGAACTGGCCCCTTTCTTTCAGGCGAGTGGTTTCTCAACCTCTGTAGTTGCCGCATTAGTGAAAAAACGCAGATGCGGACCAGGAGTTCGCCCTTCCAATTAACAGCAAGCCGAGCGGGACGCCGATCGCCACGCTGGCGGCGACGGCCCATTGACGCCAACGCGCCCCGGCAATATCGGCGTGTGCCCGATCAAGCCAGTCACGCGGCGCCAACCGGGCTGTCTCCACAAGATGGCCTAGGACATGGAACACCATGGCCGCGAACCATATGACAAAGCTGGCCTTGTGCAAGAGGAGCCACGGCTGACGCGAACCAACGCCTACAAACATGACGGCAATACCGCTCCCCAGGAGGGCGAGGGTCGCTACGACAACGAGAGGCCCGAGCACGCGAAGCACCAGCGGCGGTGGGCCTTTGCGACGGTACGCGGGGGAGCCCAGGTAGTAGCGAACGAAGCGGTAACAAGTACTGCCGATCTTCAGTAGTACTGGCGGGACCAGAGCGGTACCGAGAAAAACGTGCAGCCAGAGAAGGGAATGCACCCGCAGCACGGTCACGCCCTCGACCGCAAGCAGCACAAGTAGAACGGCCGCGGTCATGGCTGTCAGCCGAGCATTTGACTCCACTCCCGCGTCGTCGGCGCCTGTCCTCCGCGGCGGTAACGCTTCGGGCTCAGGACCGCCGGCCCGAGAGGTGCTCACCGCGCCAGGTTAAGGAACGAGCCTTACGGCTCGATTACGACTGGGGTGCGGGGGCACGCACAATGACATATCTCTAACCGCTACCATCCGGGCTCCCGGGTAGGAGCACCTCGAAGAAGTCGCGGGCTTCCGATACGAACGGGAGGTAGCGGTCGGCGGAGCGTTGCATTTCCGGATAGAGCTTAGTGCCGCTTACCTCCCGCGGGTGGCCGGCGACGTGCGAATAGAAATTGAATGTCACCCATTCCGGGTTTATGTCGAGAGTCATGGCCCGGACGGCGCCGGCGCGTTGTAGGGACTCTGCCAAGGACCTGGCCGTGAGCGCCGGCCCGGCCACATAAACGAGCGCTCCATCCGCAGTCACACCTATGCCGCTGCGTGGCACCACGTAGCCGCCCCCGAGCGTATATCCCCAGATCGCATTATCGGTATAGGTCGCCGAAGGCGCGAGCTGTCCATTATCGACTAATAGGACGACGTTCTGGAGCACCGCCTCGACGTCCACGGACATCGCAACGTCCGTCCCCCAATCGCCGATGTTCACCTGCCCGTCTTTGTAAATCACTAAAGAGGCGGCGCCACGAACGGCTGGTACACCCCATCTGCCTTCGAGGTAGATACCACCCCGGGCGTCGTCGAAACGGAAGCCGCCGTTGAAGGCGGCCACGAGGTACGCCAGTTCCTTCGGTGTCACAAAAGGCGGGTGCACCCACGTCCCTCCCGGCTCGGTCGAGCCGGGCACCAGTTCGACCCGCAACAGCTTCGTGTCTATCCAAACCGCAGACGTGATCTGGCTCGTGTAGATATCATCGGCCCGGAACTGGGCTACGTACATCGCGGGTACGCCGTCCACGAGGGGGCCGGTGGGCTGCCACTTGCCTTCTCCGGTGAGCGATGGGTGGACCACGAGGGGGACGGGCTTCGGCGGTGGGAGGCCCGGAGGCACGGTCGAAGTAGTAGTCGCAGGCCGCGTGGTAGAGGTGCTCGTAACGGGGCCCTGTTGAGTCGTAGAAAGGGCCTGTTGGGGGTCGGTAGTACTCGGCGCCACCTGCACCGTGACCGGGATCTTGTTGAGCCCCTTTGGTGTCCCGCCCTTGGCGGGAGCGACCGCAGAGAAGTAGACCTCCTCGAATTTCTGCGCTATCAGACCGGCGTGGTGCGCTCGCAACCAATCGGCCCATTTGGCCTCGTAACTTACGTTGCCCGGGGAAACAGCCGCCCCGACGAGAGAGACGCCTAGGAGCACGACCAAGAGACCCGGGATCAGCAATAACGAACGCCAACGGAGGAACCGACGCTTCCGTCGCCGAGCGGCTCTCTGATAATTGTTAGCCGAATGACGTCCCCCCATTTGCTTCTCAGGCGCGCGGTTGGCCCAAAGGCGTCGTCGGACGCCTCTCGTCACCGCCTGGGTCTACGACGGCGCCTCCGGGCAGCGGGCGCGTAGTGGCGAGATCCCGTCGGGACCCTCCCCGACCACACTTTTTCGAGTGATAGCGCTCTTTCAAAATGGCCAGGTCAAATATCTCGTGCTTTACGCCCGATGCGCAGGCTCCCCACGCGGCCGAAAACGGGTGGACGGGGGTGGCCGTCTCGGATGGCATGCGCCATGATGTGCACGTCAGCCTTGCGCCAACATGAACTGGTCGGCGCGTCGCCTGGCGAGGTATGTACGAAGTGAACGCGGCCGGCTGGGGGGTGAGCGCGCGTTGCGGGACCAACAGGGGCTTCGCGGCCGCTGCGATACCGAGGCGCCACGGCGACGTCCGCAAAACATCTACCACCAGCGCCGGCTATTCGTAATCGGCGTGGCTGTCATCGTTGTGCTTGTGTGCATCGCCGTGGTCAACCCCGGGTCGACCGTGCCTCGGAAGTACCCCCGCCCTTCCAGCGCGCCCGCCGCCCGCCGCTCATCAGCGGCCTTTGTGTCTGGCTACCCTCGCACGGCCCGGGAGGGCCGCGGGGGCACGCCCATCGCCGGCAGAGGTTCCGAGGGCTTCCCTCCAGATCCCAACGGTCACCCCTCGGGCTCGACGTTCTTACCGTCCGTGGTCCCTGGTGCCCGACGTACCTGGCGCCCGGTTCGGACCCCGGCGTCCTCCCGGGCCCGGTGCTGATCGCCGACAAACTGAACAACCGCTTGCTCATCGTCGACCCGCAGGGCCACATCCGCTGGACCTGGCCGCAGCCCGGTGACCTGGCGCCTGGGCAGACCTTCGTCGTACCAGACGACGCCTTCTTTTCCCCCGATGGGCGCTACATCATCGCCACTCAGGAAGACGACTTCGTCATCACCGTCATCGCCGTCGCCGCCGGGGACAACCCCGATGGCGTCGACCTGCTACCCCCTTCTCTTACGCTGACCGGTACCAGCCGCAGGCGGCCGAAGATGCCCTAACGCTCGGAGCTGAGCTGAGTGGGGTTGACCAGTGGCGGTGACACCAGTCTCCTATGGAGAGTTGCCCCATTTTCCAGATGGCCACCTGGCACGGGGCCACGAAAGCTCAAAATGCGCGTCAACATCGGGCAGATAGGCGGCGATTTCAGTTTTGTTTATCGTGATCGTCACCCAAGCGTCTGTAGCGTTGCCCAATCGCCCGGAGGAGTTCCTCGGGAAGAGGTCTGTTATGAGAATGGCCCGCAGGTCGGCAAGTGCCGTAGCGATCGCATCGCTGGTTTTTGTCTTGGCCCCGGTGGCGCTCCCCGCGGTTGCCGCAAACCCGCGCCACCCGACGACGGCCTCGTCCCGCTCCCGGCACCGGCGCCACTAGTGCCGTTCGACGCGGCCGCCGGCCCCGGCCAGGGCCGCTGAGACCCCGCTGGCCGCATGGTCGACGGCCGGCCCGGCGTGTACGAAACCACGGTCGTCGTCCCCGCCACGGGGCAGGAGGCCGGCATCGCCTGGATGGACCCACGGCTGCTGAGGGCACAGCTGTACTCGGGGAGCGAGAGCCCGGGAGGAGGGCCTTGGAAGCTGACCGCCCCGATCTCGCCGAGCGCTGCCCGTACCCTAGTCGCGGCTTTCAACGGGGGCTTTAGGTACCGCTCCGGAGGTGGTTATTACGCGGAGGGAAGGCTTGTGTGCCCACTCGCCCAGGGCGGAGCGTCATTTGTGATCTACCGCAATGGAAACGCCACCGTGGGTGCTTGGGGCCGGGACGTCTCGATGTGCAAACAGGTGATGGCGGTTAGACAAGACGTGACCTTGCTCGTCGACGGGGGCCAGGCCCTAGGCGGCTTAAACCCATACGACGCGTCAGAATTCGGGTTGACGCTGGGCGGGATCCCCAACGTCTGGCGAGCGGGGCTGGGGGTGACGGCCAATGGTGCGCTTGTCTATGTGTACGGCCCCGACATGGAGGTCACCCAACTGGCCGATTTGCTTGTCAGTGCCCGGAGCGCCCGGGCCATGACCTTGGGCATCAACCCAGACTGGACAGTTGGAAGTTGCTGACTTTCCCGCGCCGCGCCTCGTCCGGGCCGAGGGCCAGGAGGAGGTGCTGTCATGGATCGAGGGTGAGTCCGGTCCCAGTGGGTGGGCGAAGATCGTCCCTGAGGCGGGCCTGCGCGACTGGGCCGCGTTCCTGCGCCGCTACCACAACGCGGTGGCCGACTACCAACCTCCTCATGAAAGTGTCTGGTCCAGCGGCCCGGGCGGCTGTGGACCGGGCGAGATCGTCTGCCACGGCGACTTCGGGCCGTGGAACGGCGTCTGGCGAGATGGGTCGATCGTCGGTCTGCTCGACTTCGACCACGCCCGTCCTGCGTCTCCCCTCTTCGATCTCGCCTATGCGCTGGAGTACGCGGCGCCGTTCCGTCACGACAGCGAGTGCGTGCGCTGGCTTCGCTATCCCGGTCCGCCCGACCGGTCCAGGCGGATAGAGGTCTTCTGCGATGCCTATGGCGTCGCAGTCCCAGACGACATCGTTGACCGGGTCGCCGAACAGCAGCGTTTGGTGCTGCAAAACTGCGAGGCGCTCGGCCGTCGGGGTATCGAGCCACAGGCCACTTGGGTACGCGACGGCTACCTGGAAACCGTCCAAGCCAGGATCCGCTGGACCGAATCCCTACGGCTCTGAGCCGGGACGCTGCTGACCAGCCGACGAGAGGCGGCGACCCAGAAGGTCCGTTATTTGCCTGCGTGTATCGCAACAGCGAGGCTCGGCCGGTCCAGTACGACGGCCCGCCACCCACCATCGAGACCGTCGGAGGCCCTCATCTGCCCCATATTTTCCTGCAAGAGCGTTCCGGCCAGCCCGTCGCCGTCCCCCGGGGGGTGCCCTCAGTCCGGCGCTCTGTGAAACCAGTCGCTGCGGTGACGGTGACGAGCATCAGCGGGCGCAAAACGATCGGAGAGGCGATGACGACGAAGTCCAATTTCTCGGTCCAGGAGTGGCAAGTCATTGTCTGGTTGCGACACGATGAAGTTGCTCGGCCGCCTACTTGAGGAGGAGACATAAGTGCTCACACAAGGGCCTCGTGCCACCGTCGGGAACCGGCCTCAGCAGCGGCACCTGGGGCGCTCATTTTTTGCCGCCGTCCCGGTTATCTCGGTACTCGCCCTGGCCGCGCCGATCGCGCAGGCCCAAGCGGCTCCCCCTGCCGGGACTGCGGGCGTCACGATCACCTGCATCAATGGCGACGCCATCCTGGGCCCCTTGCACTCGTCGGCGACCCTGGCCGCGGGGACGAGCGGCTTCCTTCAGCTGGGCGGGATAAATGGCGGCAAGGGCCAGTATGTAGGCAATTGCACGCTCAACGGCACCATCCCGGCGGGGTGGAAGGTGGCCGAGGCCAGTTGGGTGGCTTTGACAGCTACCAGCGGGTCGGGTAACGCCGGGACTTTCACGTTGGGCACGGGCGACACCACTTTTGTCGATGGCGGGACCTTCACCAACTCCGGCACCTTCGAGGACGACTCGAGCGGCCTTACCCAGATGATCGAGGTCGGGGACTTTGTGAACACCGGGAGAGTGGTCACCGCCGGGGGTGCCTTCGGGACCGCCGGGGCGGCCAACAACCCGCCTTGCCCCAAGTGCACGTTCGTCGACAGAGGGACCGTCCAGGTCGACCCCAAGCAGAGTTTCTCCTCGGGGAGCATCTTCGTGCTGGCGCCAGGAGGGACGATCGAAGCCCAGGGCAGCTTCGGAATCGCCAATGAGTCGACTTTTGACGTTGAGGGCGGCTCGGTTACCGTCGGGCGTGCCCACATCGACCCAGTACCTCGGCCTGTCAGCAACCCACCATCAAGTTCGGCACCGATCTCCCCTCGCTGTCCAAGGGGACCATCGACTATCACCAGCTCCGCCTACCTACAGGGCGTTATCCCCAAGCATTGGGCACTGGATGTCACGCGGCGGGTCTGTGACAGCGAGCAACTCCGGCAACGAAGGGACGTTCTTGTGGGACCACGACGACAACTCGACGTTCTCTGACGCCACGACATTCGTTAATTCGGGGACGTTCACCGACACTACGACCGGATGGTCGCAGCAGATCGAAGTGCCCCGCTTCGTCAACAAGGGCACGGTTACTTCCGACGCGCCCGGCTTCGGCATGAGCGGGGCCGCGGGCATTGCCGGGCCGGTGTTCGTCAACGATGGGGATCTCGTAATCGAGCCCAAGGCGTCGTTCGGTGCGGCCGGTACCTTCGACCTGGCGGGGGGTGCCGTCATCAACCATGGAGGCTTCGGGATCGGTAAAAGCGTCCTGCAGGTAAACGGTGGCTCGCTCCGGGGCAACCCCGCCACTGACGTTTACTCGCTCGGCGGCGGCCCGGCCACGGTGACCTTTGAACCCTCGGTATCGGCGAGTTCGGTCGGCCGCCTGGTCTTCGGTACCGGGCTGACGATCAACGGCGTCATCCCCAAAAAATGGGTGCTCGATAACGTAGGCGGGCCAGGGGACGCCTTGACTGCGAACCACTCGGGCAATAAAGGCACGCTCATCTGGAACGCAAACGCGGCGCTCACCGCAACGGGGCCGTTTGTCAATTCGGGGACGTTCAACGTGACCTACGGCAGTTTCGAACTGGCGGCGCAGGACTTTGTCAATGCACGCGGGCGGCAAGATGCTGGTCAACGGCGATAGCGGGATCTCTGCTTCGGGGAACTTCCACAACTACGGGTCTTTCGAGCTTGGGGCGGGTAACAGGGCGTCCGTTGCCGGGAGCTACTCGCAGGTAGCGGGGGCGAGCTTTGCCGTGGGTGCGGCAGGGGACAACTTCAGCGTCGGATCTTTGTCGGTCGGCGGCACTGCTTCGCTTGGCGGCGCTCTGATCGTCAACAAGATGGCCGGCCTCAAGGTGGCCGCGGGCGATACTGCCTCCGTCATCACCGCTCACGCCCTGTCCGGCAGGTTCAAACCGGTCTCCGGCCTGTCAGGCGGAGGCAGTTCGCTACAGATCAGTTATAGCTCCGGTGCTGTCACCCTGGCGCTGCCAAAGGTCTCGTGAACGAGCAGAACTGCGAGCTCGACCGAGGTGGCGGACACCGGCCTCCGCGGTTTTGGAGGGCGCTGGTCGGCCCTTGCCTTGTGTGAAGGCAATGGCTCACAAGTACAGGACCAAAAGCACCCCAGAGTTTTAGGCACGAAGCCGTCAACCGCTGGCAGGCAATGGCGGCATAAGCCGCGGTAAGGACAGGCGAGGGCGGTAGGGCCACCCTCGCCTGTCCTGCACGGCCCACACCGCCCGTTGGCGGCAGCGAGCGGGCCGGTGGCTCGGCCCGCCTGGCCTCACAAAATGGGGGATAGTCCTACCAGTTGGTCAACTGCACGACGTCGGTGTACTGAGTTTCAACCATCATGCCAAATGCGACCAGGTCCCCGCCGGCGCGAAGCTAGTGCCGTGCCGATCCTCACTGAACCGCAGCTTGCGGCCGCGCTCGCCCACATCCGCGACGCCCCAGCGACTGGAGGCACGCTCGAGTTGATCGTCGCGCGCCCTTCCGTCGACGAGCGAGCACTGCTCGACCACGGGGTACTCGATCTTGTCCTGGGCTTGGTCGGCGACTCGTGGTCCAGGCGGGCTGGGCCTCGGGCTTCCCCGCGCCCCGATCCCGAACGGCAGCTCACCGTGATCAATTCCCGGTTCTCCCGTCTCATCGGTGGTGACGATGCCGGCGCCGCACTGGCCGGCGACCAACTGCACGTCGATCTCGACCTGAGCGAGCCCAACGCCCGGGCGGGTACACGGCTGCGGGTGGGCGAAGCCCTTATTGAAATCACCGCGCCGCCCCACACAGGTTGCCAGAAGTTCTCCAGTCGCTTTGGCCTGACCGCGCTTCAATTCGTGAACTCACCGACGGGACGGGCTATGAACCTGCGAGGTGTCAATGCGCGTGTCATCGTCCCCGGACGGATCCGCGTCGGCGACGCCGTCCACACCGAGCCCCTGGGCGAGGCCAACGACCCGCCACGTACCCACGCCCCGAGCTGATGCCAACCCCACAACCGACTGACCCACTCGTAGCCGTCAAAGTGCGGTTGGCCGACTTGTGGCCGTGGCGGGCCTCGGTGTCGACGGTCGAGATGACCCGGTCCTTGGCTTTCTTCACTACGTGGACGCGCCGGTCACTACCTTCTTCAACGTCCTGGCCGGCCTCTTGAACGACTCAGGGGCAGCAAAACGCGGGGCCGCGCCGACACGTCCATCTGGGTGCGACGGCGTCGTGCCCGAGCGGCAATTTCTCTTCATTGGCTCGCGGCCTACAGGCGCCCTCTTCGCTCGAGGCAATGGCCGTGGGGTTGCCATTTAGGAAGCTCGCCCCGCGCGCCTGACAATGAGGCTCGCCGCGGCGGCCAAAAGCACTACCACCAATGCGGCGCCGATGGCCCAGGCGGTCCCAGGCCCCGGGAGAGCGGGGTTAGCGGGCGCTGGCACCGTGGTGACCGGATGGACCCCGCTAACAGCCGTCACACGCCAGCCGGAGCTTGACCTGTGGAGCGTCAGAGTGCCGGCCAGTAACGGCGGTGCCCGAGGGTGGGAAGGACGTACAACCGTGAAGAAGACGGACGCGGTCCTAGCAGAGACTGTGCTCCGGCCAATGACGATGCGACTGAACGCCTCCTCGTTGGTGGTCCCCAGGGCGATCAAGGGGCGAGCAAGTGCGGGCAGGCCCACCTTCGCGGCTTGACTTAGCGAAGCGAGACGGCCGCTTGAGGCCGTGGACCCGGCTATATCGAAAAGCCAGTCCTGGGCAGCACCCGATGGCCGCTGTTGGCCGGAGCCAAGAGTTAGGACGACGCCGAAGACCGCTCCGAGGAAGAGCACCACGGCACTGAGGCCTATGGCAAACGGTCGCCGTAGCCGGGCGCTTTCCGTTGCCACCGCGCCGGCTGGCACCTCGCTCCCGCCGCGCACGCCCGTGCCAGGAGACGCCACCTCCTCTAGTTCGACCCCTCTGGTCTCAGGCATGTAGCGCCAGACGAGGAAAGCAGCCGGCAAGGCAACCAGCATGAGGAGGCTGATGGTGTTGCCGATATTGCCGATGGCGCCGCGGTACGGGTCTCCCAGCACCCCGACCAGGGCGGGGCCGAGCGCGGAACCGACTACGGCGAACCAGTTGCGGACCCACGACGAGGCTTGGGCGCGGATGCGCGTGGGGAACAGTTCGGTGGCAAACGCGGACAGCACCGGGCCGATACCGAGCCCGAAGAACACGGCCACGGCGAGCAGCAGCGGGCTGGCAAGACCACGACCGCTCTGGAAGACGCCGATGCCGGCGACGACGGTGCACACGATGTAGATGACCGCGGTGGGGCGCCGACCGATCCGGTCCATCAGACGCCCGCAGCTGTAATAACCGAACAGCCCGGCACCATACGCAAAGATCACGTAAGTAGCGACTTCTTCCGTGCTCAGGCCCCGCTGACGTTCGGCATAGTATGCCCACCAGGCCACTGCCGCCGAAGTCGGCAGCGTTTGCAAGAGAGATACCAAACCGACGAGCACCAGCCGCCCCCGATATTGCGAGAGCCAAGGTTCGAGAAATGACACTCTGGGCGCGCTGATGCCTTGAGCACGCCGGCGCCGTTCCGCTTCGAACCGGGCTGTCTCAGGCAGGCGGCGGCGGCCGATGGCCACTACGGCCAGTGGAAGGAGCCCGATCAGGTAGAACAGGCGCCAGCCCAGAGCGGTGTCCTGGAGACCGGCGTCGAGCAGGACCGCGACGACGACTGCCCCAACGGGGCCGAAGGTGAGCAGTACGCCGAGAGCACGTCCACGGCGCTCTTTCGGGAAGACCTCCACCAACATGGTGACGGCGACGCCGAACTCGGCCCCAATGAAGACCTGGGCTCCGAACTGCAGGATAGTGAACGACGCCAGGTCCCATGCCGCGGCCGTAGCCGCCGTAAAAACGGTGTAGCCCAGGATGGTCACGAGCAAAAGGGGCCGGCGGCCCACCCGGTCGGCCTGACGGATGACGAAAAAAGCTACGAACTGGCCGAGTGCTATCGGGACATGGGCAACTCCAAGGGCGGTGACACTGGCGTGGAAACTGTCTTGGATCTGGGGCAGGAGCAGGGCCAGAATCTGGGCGTCATAGCCGTCGAAAAAGGCGGCAGAGGCCAAAAGGGCGAAGACGAGCCCTAACGAAGCCTGTCCCGCTGCCCCTCGACGCCTGTCCTCAGGCTCGCCGTCGGTTGATAGGTGGCCGTCTACTGGTGCCAAACGCACCCTTTGGGTTGCACGCAGGGTCTGAGCCCACGTAAGACCAGCTAGTCAAGGATAGCCAGCCAGCCGCGGTCAGGGCACACACTGCGGCGTCGGTCGATCGGGGAAGGACTGAGATTGCTTTCTCTGCGATCGCCCGAAGCGCAGCCTGTCCTCGCCAACTTTGCCGAGAGCCTCGGTGCCCCAAAGCACGGCGAGAAGCCGGCTGGATCGAGTCCGTCAGCGTGCGAGGGCACGACGATGATTTCGATGCTGGCCAGGAGGCATCTTGGTCGTCCAACCACAGAGTTGCACCGATCGGCACAGGCTCACTCGGTCAATGCACTCGTGCCTTCGGCGTTTAACGAAGCGCTGTCCCTGTCAAGTTGGTAACTTGATGGGGACGCTTTGCTGCGCACTGTAATTGGTAGTCGCCCCCCTCTGTCGTCATTTTCCGCCTGTTCAGGGGCGCACCTTCCCGAAAGACAGGAGGACCAATGGACCCGGTGATCGTCACCACAAGTTCGGGGCTTGCTGATGCTGTCCGCGACGTCAATGCCGAGGTAATCAACTTTGTCGAAGGTTGCTCAGGGCGGCAATGGGCATACAAGACAGCCGAGGAAGGATGGACACTGTCGATGGCCGGTATGCACATTGCGATGGCAAACTTGGCCATAGCAACGTTGGTTCATCGCACTGCGAGCGCCCTGGACATTACTGACATCCTTGAGGGCTTCCAGAAATCCAACGCCTTGGATTCTCGTTATCACGGCGATATGCGTCAGTCCGCCGTCGTGGAGCGGTTGCAAATATATGGTGCCGCACTGGAGCGCATCGTCAGGGACCTCAGTGACGAACAGTTAAACACTTCGGGCAGTCTCCGCGGGCGGCCGGTTACTACCGCCCAGGTGGTGGAGACCATCGCCGTCGGGCACGCACGAGACCACCTCGATCACATGGCCTCGACGTGTGGGCACGCCATCACCTGATCTCTGACCGCCCGGGATCAGGCTGGCCTCAATCGGTCTCGACGAACGGCAAGAACGGCCCGAGCGGATCTGGCTCGTTTCGTCCGATTTAACCAGGCGCAGCCTCGCTACCCGCACACCACCACCTAGGTATCGTGCGAACTCGAACGCACGGCCCACAGCACAATGGCCCGCCGTTGTGGGACCCGAGGGACGTGCCAACGAGCCCAAGAACCTTGCTTGTGCCACCGCCTAAGTTCCGCCGGCACACGACTCGGCTAATGATGTACGGTCATCCATTCCGGGCCGGCTGGGCCCGTGTCGTGGAAGCGGTCTTCCCGGGCCTAATGCCGCACGTCGGGATGACTCCTAGGGCGAGGTCGATGGCATCGTCGTAGCTGAGCTTCGCTCCGGCACGGCTAAGCATCTCGAAGTTGGCATCGCCGAGCGCCTCGCGCATATACGCGACCGTCTGCTCCAGCAGCGTTTGGCGCAGGAATTGCAAGTGCGCACCGGGGTTCTCTGCCGTGAACGAATACTCCAGGGGAAGATGCCTGGACAACATTGCGTTGTACGCCCCGGTCAAGCGGGCGGCGTCGTCCAGGTTTCCCACCCGTGCCACGCAGCAGACCGCATTGGGAAAGTCTGCAACAGCCGAGTCCTGTCGGCCCTGGCGGCGCGTACAGGATCAGTGCCTCCCGCAACCAATTAGCTGCCTCCTCGAAACGGCCCTCGAACAGCGTGATGTCGGCCAGGACGCGGCAGGCCATCGTCAGGTCCACGGGCAGGTCGAGCTCGCGGCAGATGGCCAGGTCCTCCTCGAGCAGTTCGGCGGCTGCCTGGGAGTTCTCGTCGGCGAGCTCGAGTACAGCCAGGTTGATGAGCCACCAGCTGCAGCCCGAAAGATCTCCGGCTCGCCGCTGGTGGGCCACCGCCTGGGCAAGGAGCCGCTTTTTCTCGGCTCGTCCCGGAACGGCCAACCCCAGAGCCCCGAGGGCATTTCCAATTAGCCGGTGATCACCCAGGCTGCGCCCCGTTTCGAGCGCCTCCTGTGCGTAACGTACGGCACCGACTCGATCTCCCGTCCACTCCGCCGCCTGGGAGAGGTTCGCCAGCACTTCTGCTGCTAGGCCCTCGTCACCGAGGCGACGGGACATCTCGAGGCCCTCTTTCATCATGGCGGTTCCGGCCTGTGACCAGGCCTCGGACCGAACTAAAGAAAACCCCGTGTAAAACACCTGGCAGCCGACGCGGCAAAGCGCTTTCGCCCGCACCTCGTCCGGGACTGGGTCGGCCCGGGCCAGGGCGCTTCGGGCTGCATCGAGGGCGTACGTTTCGCGCCAGAAGAAAAAGACCAGGGAAGTCATCCGCAGGACTTCCTCGGACCGGCCAGGCTGGGAGAGGAAGTAGCCCAGCGCCGCCCGGAGGTTATCCCAGTCCAGGCCGAGCTTCTTTCGCCAATGGGCCTGGTCCGCTCCCAAGATCATGGGCTCGGAGCGCTCGGCGAGCTGCAAGTAGTACTCGCCGTGGGCAGATCTTGCTCTGCCCAGGGCAGCTTCCCCGCCGGCGGCCACCAGCTGCTCGACGCCGTACTGGCGGACCGTCTCCAGTAGCGAGTAGCGGAGAGAACCTGAGGAGCGTTGCGCCACTACGAGGCTTTTGCCGACCAGCGAGCCCACCAGGTCGGCCACATCACCGGCGCTTACCGCCTCGGAAGAGCACACCGCTTCGGCTGCCTCCAGTTCGAAGCTCCCGGAAAAGACCGACAAACCCATCAGCACCACCTGTTCGGCGGGGGACAGGAGTTCGAAGGACCAGTCGAAAGTGGCCAGTAGTGTGCGCTGGCGGGGCAACGAGGTGCGGGAGCCTCCCGTGAGGAGCCGGAAGCGCCGGTCCAGCCGCTGGTCCAGGTCGGCCAAGGACATACCGGGTACGCGGGCGGCGGCGAGCTCGAGGGCCAGGGGGATCCCGTCGAGCGTCCGGCATATGGACCCAACCAACCCGGCGACCGGTTCGTCAAGGAAGAAGGTTGAGTCATCCGAGCGGGCGCGCTCGACGAACAACTTGACGGCGTCGGAACCGTCGAGGTCTTTGAGAGACCTGGCGTCTTCGGCGGGCAGGCTGAGCGGCCCCAGCCGGTAGACGTGCTCGCCGCCGATGCCGAGGGGCTGCCGCGAGGTGGCCAGCAGCCGCAACTGCGGGCAGGACCGTTGAGCACCTCGGCCAGTTCGGCGGCGGCGCCAATGACGTGCTCGCAGTTGTCCATGACGATGAGGAGGTCCTGTCCGCCGAGAGCCTCGGCGAGGACCTTTAGGAGCGGTCGCCCGGGCTGCTCGAGCACCCCGGTGGCGGTCGCCAGGGCCGCCGGCACCTGGCCCGGCTCCAAGACGGGGGCCAGGTCGACGAAAAAGGTGCCGCCGGTGCGTTCCTCGGCCGTCTGAGCGGCCACTTCCACGGCCAGGCGGGTCTTCCCCGACCCCCCGGCCCCGGTCACCGTCACCAGGCGCCAGGACCGCACCAGCGAGACGACCTCGGCCTGCTCGGTCTTCCCGGCCGACAAAGCTGCTGAGGAACGTGGGCAGGTTGCTGGCCGGCTCGATCACATCAGCTGAGTAGGAGGTGGCCAAGAGGGCCACCTCCTGGGTCGTCGTCTGGTAGGCCCTCTCCAGGGCCACCGAAGGCTTGAGCCCCACCTCCTCCAAGGCATCGCAACAGCGTCGGTAGGCCCGGGCCACCAGGTGGCGTTGGCCCTGGGCCGCGAAGGCGCTCATCAGGGCGGCAGCGGCCTCCTCGGAGGCAGGGTCATGGGCGGCGTATTTTTCCCACGCGAAAATGACCGCCTCGGGCCCCGGCCGGCCGAAGCCCGCGGAGCGGTCCCGGGCCAGGGCCAAGCGGGCCTCCTGGCGGGCCAGTTCGAGGCTCTCGTGGCGCCGGAGCACCCAGTCGGAATAGGCCTCGTCTTCCAGCAGCACGCGCTCTTCGCGCAGGACATCTACCAAGGTGGCGTCACGGCCGTCCCCGGGCGCCATCCCGAGCGCGGCGCGGAGGGCGGACTCGTGGAGCTCCAGGTCGATTTCGACGGGGGCGTCATCGGGGATGTATATGTGGGTGCGGTCGGTACAGAGGATCCCGGCGGCTGTGCCCCCCAGCCCAGCCAGCACCGCCCGGGCCGCTGACAGGGCGTTGTACAAGGCGTTAGTGGCCGCGCGGGGCGCCAGGTCACGGAAAAGTGTGTCGGAGGCAACCTCCTTGGAGATGCGGCGCCTTGGGCTCAACAACACCAGGGCCACGAGCCGCTTGGCGCTGGTGCGTGGCCACGGTCCTGCCGTCTTTTCCCCAAGCGACATCACGAACGAGCCCAGGAGCTGTACCTGTACCACCGGTTGGACCGTCATCGGCCATCCGCTGAGGCGGCCACGGTCTCAATTATGTCCCCTTCGATGTGGTCGGAGCGTGGTATTCCGACGGCTCGAGTATTTGAAAAACGCCTTTGACTTGCCACAAAGCCCTTCGGGCCTTGGAGCCAGGTGCCGGGCGGTGCCACCGTAGGCGCCGGCCACCGTGGCCGCCTTCTTGGTCCACCGCGTCGACGTGGTCAGCCTGGAAGGCGATAGCTCCCCGGCTGAAGTATCGCGGACTTCGGCCGACGAGTGCCGCCCGAGCATGGCTCGTGGGCAACGGCACCACGAAGAACGGTCGCTAACGATGGCCAAGGGGTCTTGCAACGACAACGGTCCGCACTGGGTGCGGACCGTTTCTATCAAGGGAGGAGCCGTTCGGCCGTTGAATCTTGACCGTGGACCAAAGGGCCTAGTGGACCGCGAAGCCCGAGCGCATGAGCTGCGCAGTACTGGCCACGAAATTCGGACCTGACGTGAAAAATGTGTTCAAGCCAGGGCTGAAGCGCTCGAGGTCCCGGACCTCACCCTGCGCACTTAGATCGCTGAAGTGCACCGCGTCAAAGGGGACCGGGTTTCTTGAGAGCCCCACGACCTGAGATGCCTCGACCACCCATTCCACCGACGTCTGAGGCCCAGCGTAGGGTTGGGCCAAGAGGAAACTCTGCTTGGCCGTGAGGTCATGGACGGCCAGGGCCCACCAACCGGGGGACATTTTGAAGATAGACACTGTGACGCTATCGCCCACGTGGATTGGAAGGTCGACCCGCTCCGCCACAGACGGCAGGTCTTCCCACCAGGCGTAAACCCCGACCCGCCCCGTGCAGACCAAACCGGAGAAGCCGGCTGATGGCCAGTCCGGTGGCGCCGTTTGGGTGAAGCCGGTTTCGGCAATTCCTGCTTGCAGCAAGTCGTGGTTGTGTAGGCCGTCGACACCGACCCATATCGCGGTGTCTTCCAGGCAGGACGCCGACCTGTGCGGGGCTGGCACGTTGAATGTCCCCGTCACGCCGGTGAAGCCACTACCAGCTAGACCGTAACCCGACCAATTCGTCGTCGGCAGCGTCCTCAGCGGGACAGTCGAAGCAGACGCCAGCATGGTCGGGAAACAGAAGACGATGGCGGCGAACATGACCCCCGCAGCCTTAGTGAGGCGACGAGCCCGCGGCACTGGCTCGGGACTGCGCGACGGCGCCGCCACCTTCGGGCGGTTGTGCCAAGTGTGGGGGCTCTGCAACGCTTCTTTGCGGATTTCACTTTCATAAAGGGCGAAGGCGGCATGAGATGGGTTCGTGGGCAAACAAGGGTCGCCACCTGTAGTTCGGATCGTTTTGCAGCCCAGTACGCATAACCGTGCACAGGTCCGTGACGCCCGGGCCTTGAGAGAGTTACCAGTCAACCAAGGCCGAATTCGGTCCGAGGATGGGGAGCGCGTTGCCGCCGAGCTCGTAGGTCTTTTTGGGCTGACAGAGAGGGCAGTCTCTTTCTCAGGCGAATATTCGCTCCACGGGCAGTGGCCGACGCCACCCGCTGCTCGCACTTCTGCTTGAGCCGCGACGATCAAACTTTTCACATTCGCCTCTTTGTCACGAATATCAGGTCGGGACAGGGAATGGTATAGGACGATGTCCTAACAAACTTCTCACAGACTCCATTCACTGCGTGCTCAAATGTCCGGAACCGACGATGCTGGGCGGGGATATTGGGGCCGTAGCCACCGCTGCGCCCCAACGCGCTCTGGCCTGAGACAGGCCCTGCAGGCAGGGCAGGGTGAGCAGGCCCCGCCCTCAGTGATTTGCAGGTTTCCATGGAGCGCTTTCGGAACGAGTGCGCCGATTCGTGAGCAGTTAGTCAGAACTAATCGCCTTGGTGCGTTAGCCCGACGCTCTGGTCAATCCCGTTCGGCCCCGAACCCCAGCCCGCCCCTTTCGCCGCCTCCTCGAGTGGGCTGCCTAAGGCCGGCGCCTCGACGCGCCGCACAATCCACTCGCCTGTGGCCTTCACAGGACGAGCCCTTTCGCTGTCACGGTGCCGCAGTCTTGGCCCTAGCCGCGCCGGGCCCGCCCATATAACCTGCGAACGTGGGCACCTTGGAGGGAAGGACGGCACTTGTCACCGGGGCTAGCCGGGGGATCGGGGAGGCTTGTGCCCGGGCCTTAGCCTCTGCAGGCGCAACGGTCGTGCTCTCGGCCCCGGGACGGGCCGCGCTTGGAGAAGGTCGCCGCTGAGTTGCCCAACGACCCAGAAGTCTTTGTCTGCGACCTGTCAGTGGCGGGGGCGGCCTCTCGCCTGCTCGACATGGTGTCCGAGCGGACCGGGGTGCCCGACATTTTGGTGAACAACGTGGCTTTGGGCGGGGAGTCGCCGAGTGGGCCCTTGAACGACGAAGACCTTACCGACCTCGTCCAGGTCAACCTGACGTCTGCCCTCGTGCTGGCGGTTAGGACAGCATCGGCAATGGCGGCCAGGGCGGCGGGAGCATCGTGACGGTCTCTTCTGTGGTCGCTGCTCACGGCGTCCCCTCGATACCGGCGTACTCGGCCACCAAGGGCGCGGCCGACGCATGGACCCGTTCCCTGGCTGTCGAATCGGGCCGAAAGGGGGTCCGGGTCAACGCCGTCGCCCCCGTCCCCACGGAGATATGGGGGACACTTCTCCCGAGCGCGGCCGTTGAGGAATGGTGGGTCATGAACACACCGCTACGGCGTGTAGGCACGCCTGAGGACGTAGCGGCGGTCGTGCTGTTCCTGGCCTCTGACGCGGCTCGCTTCGTTACGGGCCAGGTCCTTGTGGTAGATGGCGGGCTCGCGAGGGGCTTCGAGCTGTTGCCCCACTCCGTCACTCCGCGCTGAACGAGCCGCGTCCACCCTTGTGGCCGACGGCCACGCGGGCATGACATAACGCCCAGCCAGCTCGGCGCCCATCAATAGAACTGCGTGGCATGATCGACATCTCATTGCTTTCGCCGGCACATTCGCCAACCATCCTAAATCCGGCGTCCCTAATCGGCCCGATGTTCGCTCGCCAATGCAAGAAGTCGAGGGCCCGGGCTGTACGTGGCGTCAATGGCACCTCGGCGTGTTTTCCTGGCTTGCGTAACACTTTCAGTACTCGGTGGCCTGCTCCTGGCTGAGGTACTTGATATTGGTGCCGAGCGCCTCGGAGATGCGCAAGCCGTTCACCGCCAGCAGCGACGCCAACGCGTAGTCCCGGGCCGAGGCGCATGCCGGCTTGGACCAGAAAGCACCAAGCTCGCTGCGGTCGAGGCCCAGGGTCGTCTACCTCCCGAGCCTGAGCGCCGGTGTTGAGCCTAGGGTTTCGGGTGGCCACGTCGGGCGGAGACCGCATCGTTCGCAGCCGGGCGACGTCACTCGTGCTGCGCAGGCCCGTTCTTGGCGGCGGGACTGGTGGCGACGGCGCCGCCGACGGTCATATCCACCGTCCGGGGACTTGTAAGGTCCAGCCATCGGGGGGTCGTGGCCCACCTGGTGCGCCCGGGCAGGGCCCGTTGCGACATTTCGATCTTCGACCCGCGACGGTTGTGACCCTTTATACTTCTCGCTGGCAGTCGTCACGCGGTGACTCAGCGAGGAGACGACGATGGGTGAAGGGCTTGAAGGGCCATGAGCGACCAGCCGCCGCTGGCGATCCCGGGCGTCGTCGCTTCGGTCATCGACCTGGCCAAGGAAAAGGCCGCCGAGGCGACGACATCCCCTGTTGCCACCACGACAATGGCCAAGGGCACCAGCACGGCTGAGGCGCCTGCGGGCGGCGCCCCGATCGACCGGGTCAAGGCAGTGACGAGCCTGGTCGTCGTCGGGTTCGCCGGGGTAATGAGCTACATCGGCCTGCAAGGTACTGACTTGACGACGGTTATGCGCAACCAGTCCTTACTCGTGCAGTTCATGGGCTTGTTCCTGCTCCTTGCCGTCGTGACGGCCATATTAAGTATTTTCGTTAGGGACCTGGGCACCGGGCGATTTACCTTCGGCATGGAGCTGGGCATCATCTTCGGGCAGTTCGCTCTCTTCCCGTTGATAGAGGCGATCACACCTATCCCGTTTATCACCAGTCAGGCCCAGACGACCGCGGGCTGGGCTGTCGCAGCCGCGCTGGCGATCGTCGGGTTCGCTCTGTTTGTGGCGTCAATGCCGCAGGCGGAAAGCGCCCGACCGGACGGGGCCGGTACAGGCGCCCCGGGCAGCGAGGCCGGTGCGCTCATCCGGGCCGAGGAGACCGGCACCCCTCTGGAGCCGGGCCACCGCTCGCGCTCGGGTCGGCTGCTCCACCGGCCGGCCGACCAGACGCACTTCTACATCTTTTTGCTCGTCGTCAGCCTGCTGTTCACCGCGGTAGCCATCTACACCGGCCTGCGCCTCGAGGTCCGCAACCAGCTCGCAGTGGGCGTCGGATTGCAAGCCAACTTACAGCAGACCGGCAGTCACGGGGTCGTCACCCTCGACGTCTCCGCCTCCCGCCTGGCCGCTGAAGACTTTGTCGTCGTGAACGTGACGGCTCTCGAATCGCACCCCTCCATTACCTCCGCGTGCGGCGACGTCCCGACGGTCCCCGGCGACTACTCGTGTGCGGCGGACCCCTGCAGTAGCAACTACCCGAATGCGGCCCGCTACTGTGACAGCCTCGTCGGCTGGGACGTCCCGCCCGACGCGGCCGGCAACGTCGACCGCCAGCTCACCTTCCCATTCTCCACTGCGACGTATCAGCGTTTGCATATCGAGACCTATACGTGCGAACGGTCGACACTTAAGACCGCGGCTGTTTGCGACCTGGGCCAGTCCAACCACATCGACCTCGCCGTACCCTCGCGTTAGGCGCGGCGTCGGGAAAGCGCAGCGACCATCCCCCCCGACGCGGGTCTGGATGGAGTCTGCCCCGCCTCTGCAGAGGGCTTATGCAAGGAACATTCTCAAACTTCGGGACACGGCGGACTGACTACCCCTGACACCTCATGAGTCATCTCTTGACTTGTGCCACTACGCCTGTACGGCGTAGAGCTGCCAGGTCTCAGGAACTCCCTTGAGGCTATGCACGCCACGGTCGACGAAGACCAGGCCGGACCCAGCGACCAGGTCCCGCACAGTGCGGGACACCAGGATCTCACCGGGATCGGCCAGGGCGGCGACTCGGGCGCCGATGTGCACCGCGATGCCTGCGAACGTGTCACCGTGAACCTCCACCTCGCCGGTGTGCACGCCAGCTCGAATGGTGAGGCCGTCGCGGTCGGCGCCCTCGCGGATGGCGATCGCGGCCTGAATGGAGCGGGCGGGCCGTCGAAAGAGGCAACGAAGCCGTCCCCGGCGGTGTCGAGTTCACGTCCCCGATAACGGGCGAGCTGGTGACGGACGTCGCGGTAGTGGCGGTCCAGGAGGTCCCGCCACGCCCGGTCGCCCAGCGTGCTCACGAGGCCGGTGGAGTCGACCAGATCGGTGAAGAGCAGGGTGGTGAGCTGGCGGCCCGCCGAATAGGCCGGCGGGGTGCCCGTCAGGAACTCCTGAACTACGTCCAGGAGCCGATCAGCGTCTCCGACCCAGGGAATGTGGTCGTCCCCGGGCAGCTCGACGAATCGGGCGTGGGGTATCTGCGCGGCGATCCAGCGCCCTTCCGCCAGTTGCGCATCCCGATCACCGCGGCGGTGGACGATGAGTGTCGGCACCTGGATCGTCGGCAGGAGGGCCCGCACGTCGATCTGGCTGTTCATCTTGATCAGTGCGGCAGCCGCCCCCGGGGACGCACTCCGGCGAAAGTAGGTGGCCAGCTGCCGCTTGAACGCCTCGTCGTTAACACAGCTCGGTACGAGGTGCTCAAGCCAGCTTGTGCCGCCCCAGTCCCGCTCGAGCTGTTCGATATCGCGGGCCCGCCGGTCGGGCGTGGGGCCCACGGGTACTCGGGGCTCCAGACCCTGGCGGCGAAGATGCCAGCGGTCACGAGGGCGATGGTCCTCTCTGGGTACGTTGCCGCGAACAGGATGGATAGGTTGCCCCCTTCGCTGTGGCTGAACAGCGCTACCCGCTCTGACCCGACGGCGTCGAGCACGGCACGGATATCGTCCATGCGCTCTTCCAGGGTCGGCAGCCGGTCGCTGGGCACCCGGTCGGACATCCCCGTGCCCCGCTTGTCGAAGATGATCAGGCGCGAGAACGACGCCAGCCGCTCCAGGAAGTGCGCGAACGATGGCTGCTCCCAGGCCAGCTCGACGTTGGACACGAACCCTGGGACGTGCAGAAGGTCGAAGGGGCCCTCGCCGATCACCTGATAGGCGATGTGAGTTCCGTCGACAACCGCGTAGCGAGTAGAGGCCTCGACCACTCGCCCAGTATGCCGGGTGGGGTTCGGCCCGGTTCGGGTCGAAGACACGAAAGGGTTCGCAACGCGGGTGAAGGAAGGCTCGGACGAGCAAGGAGGCGGCATGGAGCAAGATCAGTTTGCTGGCCTGAGCCAGTGCGAACGGGGCGGAGGGGTCATAACCGGGGCGGGGGAGGGTGCAGGCGTCGTTGGCCAGGCACGCCGCGCCAGGTGACCACCGGGTCCTCGGGGCTCGCCTCCGCCCGCGCCGCGGTGGTTGGCGCAGGCGGGAGAGGCACCCGTGCGGTTCCCTCCCGGGCCACGACCTTGGCGGGCGCCATCCAATTGGCGGGGGGCTCGGCCCACCTGGCCTCACAAAATGGGGGGTAGTCCCACCAGTTGGTCAGGTGCACGACGTCGGGCGGACGGGCCCCGCTAATGATGATGGCCGCGCCCGCGGGGAGGCTGTGGGCTTGGTCCACCGGCAGGCGGGGTTGGAGGCGCGAGGAGTACGTCATATTGGCGGATGGGCGCGGCCCCCACCACGCCGAAGTGTTGACGGAACGGACAGCAACATCGCCTTGCCCGGCCAGCCGTGACACCGTGTCCAGCGTGCGGATGTCGCCGATACCGGGAAGCAGCACCTTGGTCCCAAAAAGTGAGAAGAACCCATCCGCCGCGGCGCCCCAACGCGCTCTGGCCTGAGACAGGTCCTGCAGACAAGCCAGGGTTAAAAGGCCCTGCCCACCGCCTTCGCTCACCATGGCAGGAAGGTCAGGCAGAGGAGCGACGTTGGCAACCTCATCGAGCACCAGCGTGACGGGCAGTCGAAGCGTCCCGTCGGCCGCGGTCCGGTATGTAGCGGCGCGCACCTGCTCGAGGAAGGCGACGACCACCGGCGCCATCAACGTCTGATAGCGGGCAGGTGCACATACGTAGATCGTGTCGGCCCCGATGGGGAACTGGGCCGGGTCAAAGTTGGGCTCTTCCGCCAGTTGCAACGCCCGCGCCGATCGGTAGGCGGCCAGGGCACCGGCAGCCGTAGAGAAAATGCCACTCCTCTCCCGCTCCTCGGTCGCGGCGATGCCGGCCAAAACGTCGACGGCTACGTCGGAGCCGTCCCTTCCTCGCGTCCCGAGCACGGCCATGGCGGTATGGAGGTCCTGGCGCAGCACCCAGGTGTGTACCTCGCGCATGCCGGCACCGGCCACTGCACTGGCGTGGAACAAAGGGGCCAGGAGGGCTTCGGCCCGTTCGGTCCAGTGGGCACTGTCACCGAGCGCACCGTGCGGCCTGGCCGCCGCGGTCATGACCCGTGCGGTTACCAGTGCCTCCTCCCAGGAAATAGACGGGCTGACCGGTGACCACCTGATCAAGTTGGCGCCTGGAGGGGGCTCGATGGTCCCGGTCGGGTCCAGTAACCAACAGCGCCCGAGTTGGGACCGGCTAGCGAGGGTCGCCTGCAGCACGTCGGGCTTGGTCGAGGTGACCAGGACGGGGCCGGGGGCGGTGAGGACGTTCGGGATCACCAGCGTGGACGTCTTGCCGGAGCGGGGCGGCCCCAGGACGAGGAGTGCTTGTTGAGGACCGGCCCAGATGAGCCGGCGCCCGTCGGTGCCGACGTACAGCTCCGAGCCATTTAGCGCCAGGTTGGCTTGCATCTGGCGGAGGCTGATCTCAGGTACCCAGGTCATGGGAAACTTCTTTCCTACTGCGTCGACGGTGAAGGAGGTAGCTATCTTATGATATTTCATGCCTTTCCTTGACCGAAGCCCGATACGGGGCCACCCAGCGCGCTATGGCCGCACGTACGCCAGGTGAAGGTGGCCCACGAGACGATTTATAGGCCCTCCAACATCCAAGGCCGCGTGATCCCAAGCAACGAGCTGGGCGCCTGCCGGGTGTATGTCGTTACCTCCTCGGGCGGACTGACAAGAAGAAGCAGCCGTTCGCCCAGTCAGGTGCACTGGGCCTTTGTTTACGCGATGAGCGATATCAGCTTGTTCGTCCGTCAAGTAATTCGCTGTCGAAAACGAAGATGGGGCTCGGGCAGCGGAGAGGGTTCGCCGTTCTCGCACTTATGCGGCCGTTGTTAGCATGGCAGTGTAGTGAGTACCGCCCTCGGTGTTGCGACGCTTGTCGTGGCTCTCGTCGCTGCCGTTAGCGCTACCGTGGCCGCGCGCATCGCAGCTAGCGCTTCGACAAAGACCACGAGGCTTTCCGCTCAGCTGGCCGAGGCAGGTGAGTTGCAGAAATGGCAACGACAGGAGTTTCTCACCATCGTTTCACAGTTTCTCGCCGCAGGTCACAAGCACCGCCTATCGGTCGATGCCCTTTTGCGCCCTACGGCCGCCTATTCTCGGTCCCGGAATGCCGCAGCCGGCCAAGAATTGCGAGAATTTGAACTCGTAGCTTGGAAACTCTCGCTCGTTGCAAGTGAGAGCGTACAGTCTGCGGGGAACGCTCTCTATCTCCGACACCTCGCCGCTGCGGCTGAATACATGACCAGCGGCCGCCGCGACGCCAACCGATGGGCCCTGTTTGTCGATGACATCATCACGGCACAGGATGCGTTCGTGGCCGCCGCCAGGATACAGCTCGGCGTCGATAGTGATACCGCCGCTGATCGTTGGCCTCCGGCCGACGGAAATACGACATCAGAGGACGGCTAGTTTGCCTCTGTCCAGCCTTAGTGTCCACGGCTCTACGGCAGCGACAACAGCTTCCCCCAGCAAGGCCCTCAGCTCGTTCGGGCGATGATGCCGTCTATTTCCCGAGCTGAAAAGCCCGCATTGGTAGCCTGCGAAACCGTGAGCAGGGGGCGGCGATATTTCGGGCCGGGCGGAACCGAGGGTCTTTCCGGTTAGGCGACTGGTGACTCCATCCGTCCGGCGCGCCAATCGTCGATGCTCGCTACTCGTTCCGGGTGGGTGCGGCTCCGCGCTAAAAACCCAACTCCATGCTGGCGCATCGGGTCCTGGTCTGCTGGTTGGTAGCGCAGGTCAACGCTCCAGCGGACGTGGCTGGACGTGTTTGGCCCCGAGGAGTGGATAAACCGGTCGTTGAAGATGATGGCGGTGCCGGTCTGCGCGGGCACTGCCTGAGCCTTGCTCGTGAGGTGCCTGACCTTCTCCTCATCAAGCTCGCGGTAGGCCGTGCCGGAATAGGTCTCGAAGTGGAACTCACCGACAGGTTCGTGCTGAGTGCGGGCGATCACACGCAGGCAACCGTTGGTCAAAGTGGCATCGACCAGAGCGATCCAGACCGTGACGACGGGGTTGCTCTTTGACCCCGGCCAATAGGATTTGTCCTGGTGCCAGGGGACCTCGCCAGCGGCCACGCGTGGCACCTTGGGCCGGACATTGTAGACGGGGTTGGCGAAGATTTCCGGCCCGATCAGGCTTTCGACGACGTCGAGGACCTTGGCGTTGGTCATGAGCGCGAAGTAGCCCGGTACCCGGTCACGCCAGCTCTGCCCGGTGAAGGCCACGAACTGCTCGGGGCTGAGGCCCTCGAAGAGCCTGGACAACCTGGTCTCGAACGGCTCAGTCCTCAGGCGGTCCTTGATGAGCTGCACCTCCACCAGTTCGTTGGCTATCTGGTCGACCTTCTCCATCATTGCGCCCCGCACCGGGGCGAGGTCGTCGTCTTCAAGCAGGGCGGGGACGACAAGGTAACCCTGCTCGTCGTACTGTCTGACCTGGCTGTCCGACAGTGAACCCCGGTTGCCGCCCCGCAACTGGGCATCACTTACCGCGTAGTCCCTGTGCATTGGCCTTGCCTGGACAATTTAGCTTGAGGCGCCGTCGTGTGCAGCCCCCACCGTCGTTCGCTTATGGTCGTGGGGCTGCTGCAGTGCAACTGTGGGGCCACAGGGGGAGAAGACAGCGGGGGGTACGTCGGGCCTGCTTCCTTACGAGGACAAGTTTGACTGGGCCGGGTATGCTGGCGGCGCATTGGGCGGGTGTCTGATGCTCCAGTGACTCAGGAGGCAAGGTTGGCATCGCTTGAGATCGGTGAAAAGGTCCCTGGTTTTACCCTGCCAGATACCGATGGGCAATCCATCGAGTTTGTAGCGGGTACCGGCCCCGCGGTTGTGATCTTCACCTGTAACCACTGCCCCTATGCCCGAGCTTGGCACGAACGTCTCAACGACGTGGGCCGCGAGTACGCCGGGAAGGACGTCCAGTTCCTGCAGATTAATTCCAACGATGTAAAGAGGTCCCCGCACGATTCGTTGGAAGAGATGTCCGCCCGGGTGGCAGCTGGGGAGTTCGCAGGCCCCTACCTCCATGACGAGGCTCAGGATGTCGCCCGTGCGTATGGGGCCTTGGTGACGCCAGATGTATTCGTTATCAGTGGTGGCGGCGAGCTTGTCTACCACGGCGCCCCTGACGAGGACCATGACAATCCAAAGTTGAACGCGCAATGGGTTCGCGACGCGCTCGATGACCTTCTTGCCGGTCGGCCGGTCGAGCTCGCGTCGACAAAGCCGGTGGGTTGCACTATCAAGTGGTCGAGTTGAGCGCCTCTGGGCCTATTTCGGACCCTCGTGTCGAACTGCTGTGCTGGAGCCAGTGCCCGTCACATGACCTCGCCAAGAGGATGCTACAAGAAGTAATGGCCGATCTCGGCTACGACGATCGGATCGTCACCTATACCTGGGTCGAGGACGAGGCCACTGCAGTCGAGCAGCAATTTGTGGGCTCACCCACCTACCGGGCTAACGCCGCCGACCTCTTCCCTCCAGATCCAAATGAGCCATATGGCCTGAGCTGTCGCCTGTACACGCGCCGGGACGGTCGACCCTCACCGTTGCCCGACCCCGACAACCTTCGAGACGCGCTGCGGGCAGCGCTGTGCCTCGCCGACGCCCATGTGCGACGATCTGGTGGGGCCGCTGAGACCCCAGACTGAGGAGACAGACATGAGCGACACCAAAGACGACACCGAGCCCGCCGAGGGCAAAGATGGGCCTCAGGTCATTGAGGTAGTGACCGAAAGCGTCGACGAGTATGGCGACGTCGTTGTGGACGACCTTGTCGCTGAGGTCGACAACGAGGGCCATGTCGTGGCCACCGACGAGACGACTGTCCTCCAGACGACCGAGGGCGACGTCGTGGTCGACGAGACGTTCTCGGTCGCGGGCGAGGACGGGACGCTTCACGCCGTCACAGAGGACATTACGGTGCTGCAGGCGGATGACGCCCAAAAATGATGAGAAAATAGGCTCCATAACGCCCGGCAACCGCGGCACCCTGTCCTGGCGACGCTGACAACACCGTCCACAATGTCCGATCGCCTCCGAGTCGTAGTCCTGGCCGACACTCACCTCCGGACTGCCAGGTCTGACGGGCGCGTTGGCGCGTCACTCCCGGCGGCGGCGTGGGCGTGCCTTCGCGGGGCAGACGCCATCTTGCATGCTGGTGACATCCTTGATGCGGGGGTCCTTGAGCTGTTGGGCGAGATGGCCCCGGTCCACGCCGTACTGGGCAACAATGACGTTTCTCTGGTGGGGGTGCTGCCTACCAGCCGAGTGGTCGAGTTGGGCGGGTTGCTGATCGGGATGGTCCACGACAGCGGAGCGGCGACTGGCCGGGCGGCGCGAATGCGGCGCCGTTTCCCCGACGCCGACGTAGTTGTGTTCGGTCACAGCCATACGCCTGTGAACGAGGAGGGTGACTCGGGTCAGCTCCTGTTCAACCCAGGCTCGCCTACCCAGCGGCGTGCCCAACCAGTTCATACCTTGGGCGAACTGCGTATAGCCGACGGCGTGCTGGTCGAGCACCTTATCGTCCCTCTGGACACCTCGAGCCCGGCCACCCGGAGGTCAGTACCATGAAGATAGGGATCGATAGCTATTGCTTCCACAGGTTTTTCGGCGAGGTCTACGAGGGCCAGCCCGTGCCTGACGGCGGCATGGCGATGGAAGACTTTCTCGCGTTCGCCGTGGAGCTGGGGGTCGATGGTGTTTCGCTGGAGTCGTGCTTTTTCCCAACCATGGAGGGGTCGTGGTTTCGCGAGCTGAAGGCACGCCTTGACGATTACGGCCTGGAGCGGGTCTACGCCTGGGGGCACCCCCAGGGTCTCGAGGATGGCACCAACCGCGTGGCCTTCGACGACATGATGGCGCAGCTTGACCACGCCGAGCGGATCGGTGCCAAGGTCATGCGGGTGACGCCTGGCCCGGGCGACGGTGACTACCGTTACTTACCACGCCAGCCCCGGCTCGAGGTCCTGGCCGACTGGTTCAAAGAGGCCGCCCGGGCTGCTGAACATCGTGGGGTCAAGCTGGCGGCGGAGAACCACGGCGACTACACCGCTCGTGAGATGCTCTGGTTAGTAGAGGCGGTGGGTTCGCCGTGTTTCGGGGTCAACTTCGACACAGGCAATTTCCTGCGCCTATTGGACGACCCCGTAGGTGCGATGGAGAAGTTGGCGAAGCACGTGTTCGCCACCCATATCAAGGATTTGAAGGTGCGGCGGGGCGTCTCACCCTCTGAGTGGTTTTTCTTCTCCAGCACCCCCGTCGGCGAAGGCCTTATTGAAATGACGCAGATCATGGGGTTGCTGGCGGACGTTGGCTACGACGGCCTCCTTGCTGTTGAGATAGACCATCTGCACCCGGACTACGGGCACGACGAGCACTTGGCGGTCCGCCGAAGTATTGGCGAGCTGCGTCGTTTGCTGGTAGCTCAGGGAATGCCGCCCGGGGAGAGCGCTCGTGTTGCGACCGACTGAAGTCCCCACTCAGGGCGTGGCCGACGCCGGACCAGGCTGCCGGCGCGCCGGCGCGCCCGGCGGGCTGTACTCAATTCATGGCCGCAACAACGATGCTCCGTTGGTGTATTTGAAGACCGCCTCTTCGTTGAGAGCAATACCTATCCCACCGGCGCTGGGAATGGCTAGCATCCCATCGTCCCCCAGATTCCAGGGCTCGTCCACAAGTTCATCGATGTAGGGAGATCCATCCAGGTATTCCACCATGTCGCTGCCTGGTATTGCAGAGGCGAACTGCAAGTCCGAGGCGAGGCCGACCGCGGTGTTCCAACCGTGCGGGATCACTCGAAGGTTATGCTCCTCCGCCATCCACGCGATCCTGCGTTGTTCACTTAAGCCGCCCACTTTCGTCACGTCCGGCTGGGCGATGTCAAACGCTCGTTGCTCGATCCAGGCCGTGAAGGACTGGCGTCTGGTGAAGACTTCGCCACCAGATATTGGGACCGGAGATATCTTCCTCAGTTCTATGTAGTCCCCGAGGGCGTCGGGACTCAGAGGCTCCTCGAACCATTTGACGTCGTAACCGGCGAGCATCTCGGCAGTGCGCCGAGCCCATTTGAAGTCTTGCGCCCACAGGCCGTCGCTGGCGCCCGCATCCACCATAAGCGCCGCGTTAGGACCGACCGCGTCCCTGGCGGCATCGACAATCGCCTCGTCGAGCCGCGAATTTGACCGCCCAAATGGGCCCCAACCGATCTTGAACGCCCGAAAGCCTTTCTCGGCAACGGCCGTGAGCGTCTCGCGCAGCTTGTCTGGCTCGTCGGTAAGCAAGGATGCGTAGGCGGTCACCCTGTCCCGCCAGCGCCCACCCAGGAGACGGCCTATCGGCTGGTCGACAACCTGTCCGAGGACATCCCACAGTGCAATGTCGATCCCGCCGATCGTGTGAGTAACCGCTCCGCCGCGCCCGAGCCAAAAGGTCGCCCGGTGCAATTTCTCGGTGAGCCGTTCGGGCTCGAGCGGGTTCTCACCGATAACAAGGGGCGTAAGCACATCCAACGAGCCGCGCACCAGCGCTTCGCTCGTGAAAACGCTCCCGATCCCTACCAGGCCTTCGTCTGTGTGCACCGCGATAATCGTGTGGACGTCATCGTCTGGTCGAAGTTCATCGCTCCAACCGCCAGGGGGCGTGCCACCCCTTAGTCCAGCGGCTCGTACCTCTCTGATCTTCACGTGCCTATTCCCCTTCGTGCCAAGACGTCGCCGATGTCTCGAAACAGCCTCGGATAGCGCTGAGCAGTGTCCCGGCTCGAAGTACGCAGTGGTACTACCGTATTGCTCGTGGGCTGCAGCTCTGGTCGCCGCTCACCGATTTCGACCGGCCTCGTGAAAGACCGAAAGACCCTCATATTTTCGGGGCCGTAGCTCGAGTAGAGGCCTCTGTAATCACGCTGTGGCTAGGCTACACGGGCTGATGCGTCGATGTTGCACCCGGGGGGTCTACGAGCTGCGTAGAGCGGCATATGACTGCGAGGCTGGAAAGACGTCCGAGCGGCGAGCCAATATGACCACGGGTACCTCCCCCGGCGCCTGCTGCGGTCGAGAGCTATAAGGAGGCGCTGGCCTTGTTCGACGTGCTCATCCGGGGTGGTCTGGTTATCGACGGGACCGGGGCCCCCCGTCAACGACGAGATGTTGGCATCGAGGGCGACCGCGTCACCGCGGTTGGGCAACTGACGTCGGCCGAAGCGGGGCTCGTGGTCGATGCGACGGGCAGGATGGTAACGCCCGGTTTCGTCGACCCGCACAGCCACAGCGACTGGACGCTACAAGCCAATCCCGGGGCTGAAAGCACAATACGCCAAGGCGTGACGACGGAGGTGGTCGGTAACTGCGGGATCTCGAACGCCCCAGTGAGCGACCATTCGGAGGCCATCGTCGCCGCCCGGTTGCGCGCCTACGGTTACCCGAAGCGTCCCACCTGGCACAGTTTCTCGGAGTACCTCTCGGAGGTGTCGTCAGGGAGAACCGCCCAAAACCTCGCCTTTTTCGTTGGGCACAGCACAGTGCGAGCGGCGGCAGGAGTGGGGCCGAGGCCAGCCACCGATGGTGAGCTGGCCACGATGGTCGACTACGTCTCGGAAGCCATGGCCGCCGGGGCCATCGGCGTTTCCACCGGGCTCGAGTACAGTGACGGACGCTTTGCCACGACAAATGAGATTGCTTCACTGGCCACGGTGGCGGCGCGACACAATGGGTATTACGCCAGCCACATCCGCAATCGCGACGCGCACCTTCTCGATGCAGCAGAGGAGTTCCTCGGCATTCTTCGGTCAAGCGGCGCCTCGGGTCAAATCTCACACCTCAACGTCCGTGAGGGCACAGGCGCCCCGCCAGAAGGCTGGTTCAGGGCCGTCGAAATGATGGCGGCGGCTCGGCAGGACGGCGTGGACGTCGAGGCTGACTGCACCCCCTTTCCCCAAGGGCTCGGTCTGATGATAGGCCTCCTGCCGGACTGGCTGTTGCAGGAGGGCTTCGAGGCAGCCGCCGCTCGGCTGGTTGAAAGAACTGTTCGTGAACGGTTACGCCAGGACTGCGATCGCTACTGGCGGTTCATCAGCAGGGGACAGTGGCAGCGGCCGCCTCCAATGGAGCCCTCAGTTCCCGGAGTGGGCCGGGCTTCGCTTCCCCGAAATTGCCGAGCTGGCCGGCAAAGACGAGTGGGACTGCTACTTCGACATACTCGCGGCGGCCGGTGGGGCCATGGGCGATCTTTGCATGGTGGGCGAGCTGTTCACTGAAGCGCACTTGGCGGATGTCATCTCCCACCCGCTCTTCAGCCTGGGCGTCGACTCGACGTCATCGTCGGTGCGGCCGCCCCTCGCAGATATCACTCCTAACCCGCTCCCGTACCGAGGTCATGTGGAGTACTTGGTGCATCATGTACGTGAAAGGCACACTCTGAGCCTGGAAGAAGCTGTCCACAAGATGTCAGGGCAGCCGGCCGCTAGGTTCGGTCTGCAGGGACGCGGGTCGCTACGTAAAGGCAGTTACGCTGATGTCGTCGTGTTCGACTTCTTGGCCCTTGACAGTTCTTCGACCTTCGAACACCCGGCTGCGTACCCGGACGGCATTGATGTCGTCATGGTAAACGGGCAGTTAGTCGTTGATCACGGCCGGCAAACTCCGGCCCGGCCCGGACGCGTTCTCAGCCTTCGTTAGCAACAGGTGGCGCTAGGCGTTGACTACGCTCGAGCGGCCGAGTTCCTTGCCCGCGTTGTCGAGGGCGACGGCACAAAATTTGGGCCCATTGCTGTTGACGGCAATGGCCGTTTCGAAGTCGGCCCAGTCCTGAGCGCCGACCGGTTCCAGCCTCGACGCGACAGCACCGGCCAGTACCATCCACCTCTGCACCTCGGTCGCCCCGTTCCAGCTCACGTAGACGACAAACCCGCCGGCCGGGTCGGCCCGCACTGCAAGCTGAGGAGGTTCGGACGGTTTGCCGACCCAATCGTACGTGAACGCCCGATAGGACTGGACATTCAGCGGGAGCTGCCCATCCATCAAGAGAGTGCCGTCCGGGGCGAACTCGGAAAAGTAGGGCTGATTACCCCAGCCCACGAAGACCCGCCCGTCCGCCAGAAGCTGCACGCTGCCCTGGTTGGCGGCGAGGAACCCGGCAGGGTTGAGGTAGGCCTGCTTCAGGCTGACATGCTTGGCCTTGGTGTCGACAAAAAGTAGTAGGCCGCGAGACTGTTTTTCTTCGGGCGGTGACGCGCCATCGTCGAACACAGTTAGCAAGCCGTTGGCATGCGGGACGGCGTGGTGCTGCCAGTAAAACGTGCTCGCGGCGCCCATAGTGAAATCGGACTTCTTCCCGTTCAACCGCCAGAGGACTTTTCCTGTGGACCGGTCAACTTGGTACAGCGCGCAAGTGTTACGACCTGAGATGAGGAGATTGCCGTTCTGCAGTACCTGGACGGAATTGATGTGGAAGTAGTCCATCGGAGCCCCTTTTTCCGGGCCGCTCGGTACGCCTACGTGGCTTTCGTCCAGCGCGACGTGGCTCAGGCTGTCCCAGTCGAACAGTACTTTGCCCGTGGCCAGGTCGATTTCCTGGGCATGAGAGGCGTAGACCGCGCCTTTACTTGGGCCACCAACGGACGCCAGATTGGTTGTTGTGGTCTGGTAAGCAGTTACGAGCGCCGTGCCAGCAGGAGTGATCACCAGCTCGTGGAGGTCGGCCTGAAGCCCGTCACCGGCCCTGATCGTGTTGGTCGTGTTGTACTGGCTGTTTGCCATCTGCCCTTCGCCGTAGCCGATGCCTGGGCCAACTTTGCCTTGCCACCAAGTGAGCGTGGGTTGGCCCTTGTAGGACTGCATGTTGAGGTCGAAAGGCGACGCAGGCGAAATGGGGTTGAACCAGATCAGGTGGCCATTGCGGTCGAGGATCATTAGCCCCGGCTGCCCGGGAGCAGGGCCCATGTAGCCCTTGGTGGCGAGGAAGATATACCCGGGGCTGTCCTCCTGCCACCCTTGCGCATATGTGCTTATCTTGACCGCGGGCGGCTGCAGGTCCGGCCGGGTGACGAAGCTGCGGACGTCGTCGGCGGCCGTGGCTGACGCCAGCCGGAACGCCCGAGTGGGGATATTCTCAGTGCCCGCCTGCGCTGGCGACAAAAGACGGCTACCCCGGTCGAGGCCCGCCAAACCGGCAAGGCTCAGCGCGGCCAACCCTCCGGCGCCGTACAAGAGCTGGCGGCGGGTCAAGTTGCGCTGGCCCGGCTCTGGGTTGCCGGTCTCGGAGCCGTACCCGTCGCTTGCTCTACTGCAAAGCTCGTCCATCGGTCCTTTCTCCCACGTGTCGGGCACGAGCCGGTTAGCTGCTCGCGCCGGCGCTGTACGGTGAGCGGACTAAGCCGTCGCCGGGAAGGTTCAGTCCTCGCAAGTTGGGCCGCGAGCAGTGCTTGTCGACGGTCACCCAGTGGTGCATCCCATAGATGTACCCCGGCCCGAGAGACAAGATGCGGCGGCAGATGTAACAGTTGGGTAACGCTTACCTCCGGCAGCGAGACCGACGAGGATGGATGACGCGCGCCCAGGCAACGGGCGCCCAGGCAACGGGCGCCCAGGCAACGGGCGCCTGCCTAGGTGACCGTGACCTGGCCGGTCCGGCCGATGATTTGGCCCGTGACGTCCATGGCCTCGACGTCGAAGTAGCTCGCCCCCTCGCCAATGAAATCGATGGCCGTCTCGAAACCGACCTTCGGCGCGGTAACCAGAGGCGACATCGCCGCAGTCGAGGGCCCTCCATTGACCCTCCAAGCGACAACTTCGGTCGCTCCGTTCCAGCTCACCCAGGCGGTCAATCGGCCGGCTATGGCCGCCGGCTGTACCACGACGGCCATTTCGCTCTCTGGAGGGTCACCTCTCCAGTCGAACAGGAAGGTCCTGTAGCTGTCCGCGCTACGAGGGAAACGACCATCCAGGAGCAAGGGCGCTCCTAGCGTTCCCTCCGACGACGGCCCGTACACGCTGAAGTAGGGCCGGAAGCCCCACCCTACGACGTGGCCACCCTCGGCCAGCAACTGACAATTTCCCTGACTGGGGGTGTTTATTTCGCCGTCCGCATGAAGGTAGCGATGCCGCAGGCTGGCGGTCATAGTGCCCGTGTCGAGGTCGAGCACCTTGCCCGAAGCGAACGTTTCGGGGCACGGAGCGCTGGCGTCGTCGAACAAACTGAGCCCCGAACTATCGGCCAGGGCACGGGCGTCATGTTGGAACCAGAACCGGCTGCCCGCTCCCATAGTGAAGTCGCTGCCCTTGCCACCGAGTTGCCAAACGACCTGCATGGTCTGGCGGTCTACCAAGTAGACGGCTGACGTGTTCCGCGCGGAGATGAGGAGGTTCCGATCGGGCCCTGGCCACAAGTCGATCGAGTTGATGTGAAAGTAGTCGAAGTAGGTCTGGCTGGGCTGGGTGTACGACAGGTCTAGGCCCACCCTCGGGTAGCTCGCCCAATCGAAGAGGAGGTCGTTCGTGGCTATGTCCACCTCCTGGGCGTGCCCAACGAAGACGGGGACGCCATTGTGCTTGAAGGCGGCGTCGTCGTAGGCCGTGTGAAGGGCGGTGTCCTCCGGAGTGATTATGAACTCGTGGAGGTCACAGGGGTACCCGGTGCTCACGACCTGGCCGATTTGTTGATAGGTGTTGTCTGCGAGCACGTAGTGACCGGCCCCGTGTGCGTCGACCACGGCGCCCTGGAACCATGTCAATGTCGGTCGGCCCTTGTACGTTTGCACCCGGAAGTTGAAGGGGATCTCACTTAGCCCAGGGAGGGGCTTGAACCAAACGAGGTCACCGGATGTGTCCAAGATCATCAGCCCGGAGGTGGCGCCCTGCGGGAATGCCCCGTGGGCGGCGGGTGTCGCAGTTCCGGGGTTGGCGGCCAGCGGCGTCTTCGGCGCGCAGAAGATGTACCCCGCCTTTGGCCCGAGAGCGAGGAATTCCGGGGTCGCAACAATTTCGACCGTGACCGGCGTGAGGTCGGGACGACTGACGTACCTCGAGAAATTGGGTGGCGCCAGCGGCTCCGTGGTGACCACCGGTGACACCGGCTGACCAAGCTCGCTGATCAGGAGACGGCCAGGTGACAGGGCCGCATGGACGCTCCGGGCCCCCAACCCGACGCCGATGCCTGCTTTTATACCGTTCACTAGGAACGACCGCCGGTCGATCGGGCTCTGCTCCGCCATCTGTTGCATGTACCTTTCTCGGTCTCGTACTCGCCCCGCGTCGTGTCTAGCCGCTCGCAGCCTGGGTCGGTTGTCGGGCCGTCGCTCGTGGGAGTATGCACCAAAGGCGACGCGGTCCGGTCCCGGTCCGAGCTGTCAGGTGTTCGCGAGGTCTTCTATGCCATATCAGCAACGCGGCTGCACTACGATGCAATGATCGACTTAGCATGCGACAATTCCGCGGCCGGTAGGGGGCAGCACAGTTCTCGGTCCCGGGTGGCTCGACTGGTGTTCGCAGGGCTGGTAGCCACGGCCACGGGTAGTTGGGCGGCCCAGGCCGGCGCCGCAACGACCACGACCAGAGCGCCGACCACCACCACCAAGACCATTCACCCGAGGGCAACGACCTCCACAACTGTGGCCCACGGGGCCGAAAGCGAAGTGCAGACTGTGCTCTCGCCGATCGGTCTCAACGTCAGAGCGGCGCCATCAAAATCGGCAAAGGTGGTAGTCATCGCCGGCGCCGGCGCGGTCCTGGAGCGGTTGGCTTATACGAGCCATGCCGGAGGCTGGTACAAGGTCCGCGGTCCGAGCGTGACCGGCTGGATCAGCTCGGACCCGACCTACAGCGCGGCCGGGCACTTTGGGGCTTACCGGTCTTCGGCGTTCAACGTACTTTTCCCAGCCGGATGGTCGGCATCGGGTTCACCCCACGCCGGGGTCACCTTCCGGGCTCCCGGAGCGACTGAGAAGGTCGTCATAACGGTGGCCTCGAGCGTGGCGTCGCTGCCGTCGGTCGGCCCGGCGAGCACCGCATCTGAGCAAAGTTCGGTACAGGTGACCGCTTGCGGCGTCACTGCCCATCTGGACACCTACGCCACGTCTGCCCGCGACCGGTATGTGGCTGACGTCGCCTTCGGCATCAATACTCAGCATGCGTTGGGGATGAACGCTACGTTGACGTCGCTGTCACAAGTTCGGACCGTCCTCAACTTCGTCAACTCGGTTTCATTCCCGTTTAAAGTTTGCGTCGGCGGTTGACGCTTTATCCGAGTTGTCAGCGGTAACCGCTGTGCCCGGGCCGCTGACGCATGCCACTGTCCAGTGCTTCGGGATTACCCCGTCCAGGGCCGCCGGGCATGCCAACGTCTACGACGCTGTGCCTGCTGCGCCCGGTCAGCCGACCAGGAAGCGGAACGGGGCAGTTGGGCGTTAGCAGTACGGGGGCTGTGCGTTTCGAACCCGTTCGGCGATAACGGTCTGGAGCTCACGGCTGTGTTGCCTAAGCTGCGTCGAATCTACGGCCAGCTGGATCTTTGACTCCACCGTTGCCATTTCGGCCGCGAGGTCATGGTCGGCAAACACGTGGTCGACCCAGCGAGAGAAGTCGTGACCGTTGGCGTGGTGCCTGAGGGCGTCGTCTGAGCAGGTGGGCAGAATGCGTTTCAGTTCCTCGAGGTTGTGAGCGACGGCGCCGTTAGCGGGGCCAGGACCATCCCGGAACCAGAAGCCGCGTTCGGCTGGCACGCCCCAAGAGGCGTACTTGTGTTCGTGCCTGAGATGCCCTAGCTGCCGGTGGGCGAGCTTGACCACTGTGGACGCCGACGCAGGGCCTTTTCTGGACACCGAGGCGGTCGAACCGTCGCCTGTGGGTGTAATGGTGATATCGATGCTGTCGAGGACCTGCCGATCGAGTTGTGCCACTTGGTACGACACAAATAAATGGCTGTATAGAGATGGTTGGTAGAAGGCCGCCAACGGGGAGTGTTGACCGTACGGCACCTGGGCCTCGTCGATGAGCACCCAATCAGGCCTCCCTGTTTTGTCGCGGAACTCGGCCAAAGGCGAGGCAAACTGTCTCATGAACTGCTGTCGACGTTCCGTCGAATGGGCCGAGAGGTCAACTACCAGGCTTCCCCGTCGGCGCAAAAAGGCGATCAGGTCGTCCGGCTCGGGAATTGCATGTTGGCCAACGGTAATTACACCAGGAAGTTCGGCGAGCGTGGCGTAGTCGCCTTCAGGGTCGAACACGAGCATGTCGTAGCCGAGTTGGACCAGCTTTTCGGCGAGGAGACCGGCGACATAAGACTTTCCGCTCCCGCTCGGGCCGCTTACGAGAATGTTGACTTGAGACGACGGGAGGGCAAATTGGTGCCCGCTTGGGTCGGTGCCGACGGTAATGTGCCACCTGGCTCCGTGGACGCGCCGACCTTCGGTGAAAATGGGGCCCCGGAGGATCTCGGCCACGCCTTCACCATTGCTGGCCGCGGCAACGACATCCGCGTCCCGTAGTAGCGCGTCAACTGAACCGCCCACTGCCGCCCCAATCTCGCAGCTCAGTACCATTGCAATGTCGTTCTCCGCATCTCCTATCGCCAACGTGGTATGCAGTGACCCGCCCAACGCCTCGACGGCATATTCGAGGCCACTGGCCTTGGAGACGTCTCTTGGCAGGATCATAAGTTCGCTCCGGTTGGTGACGATCTGACAGTCGAGCCCGCAGCGTTCGATGGCGGCCGCGACCAACGCACGATGTGAGCCAGACAGGGCTGCGATTACGTGGCCGCGGCGAACGCCCGTGCCGAGCCGCGTCAGTTCTTGGACGAGCCCGTCGTCAACAGGCTTCGCCAGTGGCAGAAGGTGACCGTGACGGAAAGCAACGGCGCCATTTTCCGCCACTATCAGATCAAACCGGTCAGCTATGCCAGGGGCAACACGAGCGAGTTCCTCGAAGATCCGTCCGGTAACAAGCACCACTCGGAAGCCTGCTCGCCGAGCCTCCTCCAGCGCCGCGGCAGCCGCCTGTGAGAGGTGCCCGTCGCGCGCCACCGTGCCGTCGTAGTCCACCCCGATAGTCCGGACGACGCTTCGTGGGCTGGGGGCCATAATGAGCCTCGCTGACTGGACGAGCTAATCGCCGGCCGAGAGCAGCGCCGCAACGGCGCCCTCGGCGTCGGCAGCCGCGGGCAGCACGGCCGGCAGCCTCGGGATAGGCAACTCGCCGTCGGACTGGTACCGGGTGATCACCCGAGGGTCGATGTAGGAACGACGTGTCACCGTCGGGGTATCTCCCAGCAAATCCGCCACCCCGCGGACACCGGCGACGACGGTCAGGTTACGGCCCCGCGCCGTCGCCGTAGGGCCCGCGTTCGCCAGCATCAACGCCATCAGCAGGGTGGCGTTCCACGTGCGGAACTCCTTCGCCGTGTAATGGCCGCCGGAGCGGCTGGCGATGTAACTGCTCACCTGCTGCGACCGCAGTGGCGCCCAACTGCCCGCCTCTTGGAAGGAGAACAAAGGGCCGAGCCCATTGTTACCACGGACCAGGGCGCGGACTACCGCTCGGACGGCCGCGTCGGTAACGGTGACCGTCCGCCGCTTACCTTCCTTGGCGATGTAGTCGAACGTGACGCCACGGGATGTCAACTTCACGTCGTCCTTTTGCAGGGTGGTGGCGCCGTAGTGATGGTCGAGTTCCGCGTACTTCTCTCCGCCGATGCGGAACAGGCCCAGGTCGATCAAGCGCACAGCGGCGGCCGCCACCCGGTCCCGATCAAGGTGGTGGCTGTCCAGATCCTGCAGCGTGGCGGCCCGAAGGGTGGGCAGTACGCGGGCGAACTGGACCATGTGCGCGAACTTCTGGGCGTCGCGCCGCTCGCGCCAGACCTGGTGGTAGAGGTACTGGGTCCGGCCCCGGCTGTCGACCCCCGTGGCCTGGATGTGACCGAGCGGGTCGGGCGATATCCACACATCTTTCCAGGCCGGCGGTATACCGAGCCCGGCAATGCGGTGCACGGCTTCATCATTTGTGACCAGCGCCCCGGTGGGGTCGCGGTAACGGAAGCCGTTGTCGGCCCGTTCGCGGGTGACCCCGGGACCATGCGGGTCACTGCGGTTCAACCCCGGGACTGCAGCTGGCAGCGGGCGTAAATCGCCGCTCAACATTCGAACACCTCATCTGAGTTACTGGCGGCCAATCAGCTGCCCCCGAAACTATACGTCCGGCACCTCGGTTCTTTGCCAGAAGTCCTCTTCCTCTAACGCGGTAGTGCACCGGGGGGCTCGCGGCCCTATTTGGGTGGGCGCCCTTGCTGGGGGCGCATGGGGGGTATGGCCGCGTCTCCGGTCTTACGTGGCCCTGACCAGAGGGCGGGGACGACGTCAAGTGCCGCAGCCAGCGAATAGGCCGCGTGCTCGTAGTTGAGCCGCCAACCCACGAAGTCGGGCCACGCGTCGGCCGGATCCCGCTCGATCGGGAACTTGACGGCTCGCATCCGCTCGACAGCGGCCAGGAACTCGTCGTAGGTCAGGCTGATCTGGGCATTGGTGTCGGGTTCCTCAGGGACGCGGATGCCCACTGCGTTAGCGATCTGGTTGAAACAGATAAAGCCGCTGCGCAAGAACAGCCGGGCTGGTACTACGGGTGCCGATTGAGGGGACAAAGCCAAGAACAGTGCGGCGGAGTCGAGCATCGCCAACAGGGCCGTTATCCATGAGGACAAAGCTTTGGGTGACCGGAAGCGCACTAAAGGCAGGTAGGTCGTGTGGCTCTCCGCTACGTCTGCGGCCCAACGCTCCCATCGGGCGTACAAATCGGGCAAGGTATCGAGGGTGGACACGCCCGATCCCAGGGCATAGTGGGTCCGGGCCAGCAGTTCGGTGCCCAGGAGGGGACGCCGGCCCGGGAGTTGAGCAACGCCACTTCCGTCTCCCGGCGGTTGAACGCGGCGTACAAGGTGGGCAAGTAGGCGATCTGGAGAGAAACGATGAGCAGCCCGGTGCCAGCGGCGACGCACACGATGATCTTCGGCGCGCTGCCTGAGGGGACGGCGAACCCCAGAGTGAACAGCGAGGACCCCGCCGCGGAGAACGCGGTCGTCACGCCGCCCGAGACAAAGGGCCAGAACAGGAGGGCGTAGCCAACGAAAGCGACGGCCACCCAGCCGACCAATTGACCGACGAGGATCGACGCCGCTTCTGCGGCCAGGATCCGGTCCCGACGCGTGTAGTCGGCGATACCTGACGTCGCCCGCCGAAATGCCCGGACGACAACCGGGTGAAGCCAACTGGTGAGCCAACCGCCGACATTCCGGGGCACGATCAAGGTCCCGATCACGCTGACCGCCGTCGCGAGCACGAGTAGCGCCCCGACGGCGCCGGCAACAGAACGGGCGAAGAGCGGCACGACCATGGGTTCCTCCTTCGGATCGATCCCAAGGGTGGAAGCTAGCCAAGCTCGCCTCGATCAGCACGGAGGCACGGTGCGTGGGTCGGGCTGCCCGACCGTCGTGCCGTTGTCGGGTTATGGGGCTAGCCGCTGCAACCGCCAGCCAATGCCGTCTTCGAACGTGTACAGCAGCCGATCGTGAAGCCTGTCTTCGCGGTTTTGCCAGAACTCGAAGCTGTCTGGTGCCACCCGGAACCCTCCCCAGCCATCCGGGACGGGCAGTTCGGCATCGTCATATAACTCGGCCAGGTGGACGACGCGCTCCTCGAGTTCGGTCCTGCTCCCAATAACCTGGCTCTGGGGTGATGCCAGCGCGCTGAGCTGGCTCCCGCGTGGGCGGTTGCGCACGTAGGATGCTGACTGCTCTTTTGAGGTCGGTTGGGTGGGCCCTTCGATCCGAACTTGCCGCCCCAGTGGGTCCCAGTAAAACAGCAGGGCGGCACGTGGGTTGGCCTCCAGCTCGCGACCTTTTCGACTGTTGTAGTTGCTGTAAAACACGAACCCGCGCGCGTCGTACTTTTTGAGCAGCACCATGCGCACGGAAGGTGCGCCGTCGACCGTGCTCGTGGCCAGAGCCATGGCGCCTGGCTCCCGCAAGCCAGCTCGAGCCGCATCCTTGTACCAGGAGGTGAACTGGCGCAGCGGGTCCGGGTCAACGTCTTCCTCACGAAGCGGCAGGGCAAAGTCCGGCACGCCGAGGAACCTACCCGCCGGCGCCACTATCGCCGGCCCCGCCACAAGCCCACCACTTTTTCGAGCATTCGCGGTACCCGGGAACGAGCCCGTAAGGATCGGTCCCAATGGCGGATTGTCTATTCATCGGGCGACGATGGGGGTCAACGCTCGACTGGTCGTTGGCCAACCGTCGCGGCCCGGGCGGGAGTTTCCTTACGCACCGACGATATCGACAACAAGTAGTACAGGACGGCGGCGACGACCAGGCCGAAGAGCCAGCTGAAGTCGGCCCCGTGGGTCCGGTTGGAAAAGAACGAGCTGTAGGCGGGGACGTAGAACTTCGCATCGATCCAGGTCATCGCGGCCAACATGCCCAGGCCCAGCGCGACCAGTGCCCTCCAGTTGATGCCCCCGTTCCTCCAGTAGACGCCGCCCTGCTTGGCCTCGAGGGATGAAATGTCGTACCGTCCCCGGCGCAGGAGGTAGTCCACCATAAGGATCCCGAACCACGGGCCGAGCCATACGACGATGTAGTCGAGGAAGCCCGACAAGTCCGTGTAGAAGTTCCCTTTGAAGATCACTAACGCAGTAACGGCTCCGGAGATGACGGTGTCGATGATGACGGCCCCCCAACGCTTGAGCGGGAGCCCGAGGGCCTGCAGCGTGACGCCTGACGAGTACAAGTCGATCGTGTTGATGCAGAGCAGCTGGGGGAGGACCAGGATGACAAACGGCCAGAAGAACCAGCTGGCGAAGGCGTCCGGGAGCCCGGTGGCGGCGGAAGCGCTGGGGCTGACCAGGTAAGCAGTGGCTCCTAGGAGCTCGAGCAGCACCGAGGGGATCAGCCCGCCCAAGGCCGCGGCCCACACTGTTTTGCTCTTGGGCGTGTTGCGGGGGAGATAGCGCGAATAATCGGCCGCGTTCTCGGTCCAGCCGAGCCCACCCGCAGAGACGATGAGCACAATGCCTGTAGTCCACAACCACCAATTGTCGGAGAAGCCTTTTGGTAGGTGGAGATGGCTGGGGTGGGCGTGGGGGATCACGAGCGCGGCCATGATGGCGAACAAGACAATGAAGACGTAAGAGAGGTATCGCAGCACGCGGGTGATCGTGGCGTGGCCGAGGAAGGGGACCACGAACTGGACGGCGACGGCGAGCACGATGATGACCGCTTTGCCCAGGTCGCCAACGTGAACGCCTTGGTGGTTGAACATGGCCACAACGATGAGGACGATAAGGACGATGCCTTCGATCTCGAAACCGACCTGAGTGACCCAGTTGAACAGGGACGGCACCCGGTTGCCATTGCGACCGAAGGGAGCCCGACTGACCATAAACGTGGTGGTCCCGGTCTCGGGGCCGGGAAGACTGGCCCACCCCAGGAACAAGTACGCGAGGTTCCCGACGAGGATCGCGCTGATGGCTTGCAGGTAAGAGAGCCCGAAGGAAACTATCAGCGCCCCGTAAACGACAAACTCGACGTTCCAAATCGCTCCCGCCCACATCCAGAACAGCCCCGATGGCTTCATTGGCCGCTCCGCCTCGGGGATCAGCTCGATGCCGCGTTGCTCGAGCGTAAACGCTTCGTAGCGCTCCGACTTCGGCGGAGCGTCGGGCTCGAGCTGGTCAGTCGCAGCCGTCGAGTTTGCAGCGTCTGCCATGGTCCCTCTCTTCCGGCGCCTAATGGCTATCGGGGGCGGCTCGCACCCACGAAACTTGACACTCGAGACAACCGCCTCAAGGCCACCTCGGCCCTTTTATCTCCAGCCCACTCGGCCCTTTAGGCAGTCGTGTGGGCTCCTCGTCCTCCCTCACGGACGATACTACGAGCGGGCCTTCGACAATGGCTTTTACAGAGTTTCAGCGGGAAATGCCTACTGGTTGAGCGCGCCCTTGCGTCGGCGGAGGCAGTTGCACTTTGCGTTCTGTCACCACGACTACCTTGGCCTCCCACCGGAGGACCGAGCCGCAGAACACCTGGCTCCCACGTGGGACTGCGCACGCTGAACGTTCGGAAGTGAGATCGACCGTCCCCTGGCGTTTGGCCACGAAATTCTCGGCGGTTACGTTGCGCGAGATCATCAGCGTAAAAGGTGCGGACGAAAGGATACCTGCGGGCGCCACCGCTATATGCGACCAGCCGAGTTCAGTATTCGTAGGGGCAGAAAGGAAAACGAGCAGCTTTTCACCGACGGTCATACAAACGGACTTCCCGTTCTGGGCTGTCCCGATCGAGCCGTTGTAGCCCGGGCCCGGGTTGTGCACGCTGGTGCAGCCGGGAGAGGAGCCGAGAGGTAAAGTCGCGGCGCTGGCCGTCGAGCCGGGAGCGGCCGAAGAGACGACGGAAAGGGCCAGTGCACCGCTGAGAAGCGTGGCCCTTATGGACACGGTCCTGGTCTTGCGCACTTCGACCTCCTCTCTGGAGGTTATCGCTGTCGCACCAACATTCGCGGGTGAGCCAAAAGGTCGAGAGCAAGCCCAGCCTCCGCTACGGTCCGGAGGCTGGGATCACCAAAGGGGTTGTTTACGAGCTGGCTGAGACCACGATGGTCAGAGCCTTTGTAGCTGTGCCACCACTGTTTGTGGCGGTCAAGGTCAGCGGGTAGCTACCGAGGGAGCCCGGCTCGGCCGTCCCCGATATAACGAGGTTGCCGTCGGTCCCGTCGCTAGCGCTGAGACCGGCCGGCAATGCACCGGCCGAGATGGAGACGACCGGGATGGGGTAACCCGTGGTCGTCACCGTGATGGTCGTCGGTGCGCCCAGGACCACGTTGTCGGATGACGGGACCGTGATGACGGGGTTCTGCCCGACGGTGAGGGTGAAGGGCTGGGTCGAGCTACCGGCATGACTGGTGGCAATTAGGTTGAGATAGTAGATACCTCCTGTTCCGGCTCCCGGCGTCCCGTGGATGAGAGCCGTCCCACCCGATTGCGGCGTGAAGCTCACGCCCCCCGGAAGGGGCCCGGACTCAGTCAGGGTGATGCTCCCGTTGCCGCTCGTCGTGACCGTGAAGGAGAACGACTTACCTACTTCGGCACCGGCTGAATCAGCGCTGGTGATGACCGGCGACCCGGCTTTACCGGTGTAGCTGAAGGTAGCTTGGCTCACCGGCGAGCTCGGAGCGAGGACGCTTTCGGCCGTCTCCACTGTCACCGCGACCTTGGAGCCTGGCTTACCGGGAGGCGAAGTGGCGTCGACCAAGCCGGTCGTGCCGCACTGAAGCAGGGCTGGTTCGTTCGCCACGCCCGTAGCTTGGGCCGAGCCGAAGGTCGCGGCCACGGCACAGCCGAGGTTTTGGCCGCTGATTACGACCGCGGTACCTCCCTGGGCAGGGCCGAGGAAGGTGTTACGCCGGTGACCACGGGGGCGCCGGGCGCATAGACCATGAGCTCATCACCCGGGTTCGGGGTCGAGCAGCCGGAATTGCTGCAGAGCTCGGTGTCCATCTGGCCCGGGTTTTGCGCCACCGACTCTGCGGTGACCTCGCCGTCGCTAACGATAGAGAAGGTGTACTGCGTACCCAGTGAGAACCCAGTCACGTTGTCGACGAACTCAATCGGCGCAATCGCGTCTGCGAGACCGGAACCGTTTATCTGTAGCGGCGCGCCGCCAGTGGTTGGAGCACCGTAAACCCCGTTCAGGGTATGCGAGTTTGCTGTATTGAGCACCCCAGTTACATCCGGAACGCCGGCATAGTAGGCGGTACCGTTTTCAGTCGACGTCCCCGCCAGGGACCCAAACCCAACCGTGAGGCCCACGGGCTCGGTGGTCGGCGTGCCTCCTGGCGCCACCAGGGCCGGCATGTCCAGGATCATCGATGTACCGCTCTCCTGGAGGGGGTAGATGATCGAGTTCTCGTTGAACGGCCCACCCCCGGAAAGAAGGGCGTAGCTCGACGTGAGCGGGTCCATGCCCGTCCCGGTCACCTCGACAATGTTGGTCGGCGCCCCACCGAACTCACTGGCCAACGAGCTGGGGTCGCTCACCAAGGTCGACACCCCGCTGATTGTCGGGAGCGGCACGTAGTCGTATTCATTGGGTTGGGGCTCGTCCTCGCACCCGCACCCGCTGGGCAAGACCTCCGCGCCCATGCTGTCGAATGCGAAGGGCCCCTCGTAGGGAGGGAGGATGTCAGACGTTTCGCTGGTGCCGGCTGCGGTTGTGACCGTCACCTGCACCTGGCAGATATCGTCCTCCGGGTTGAGTGGCTGGCCCGTGGCCCCGTTGTCCATTGGGCACGCGGCTATGGCACCACTGGGCCCGGCGCTACTCTCCAGGTCAGAAAATGGCGGGGGGGTGACCGTCAATTCGGATGTAGAAACGTACTTCACTGTCGTAGCTGCTATTCCGCCGAACTCCACAATGTCATTTGTCTTTGTGAAGCCCGAGCCGAATACGGTTACGGAGGCCGGCGAAGTATCGAGCCCACCATAAGGGCTCACCCCGGTGACACTGGGCAGCGTTGAGCTGCCGGCCTCGTCCACATATTCGAAAATCGAAGCTCCGCTAGGCGCGCTGGACTCACCGTTGGTGTTGGTGACGATGATATCGGCCGGGCCGGCGCCGTCCTGAGTCGGGTTGGGGGACCCCGTGGGGATCGTGCTTACGGCGTTGGGCATCGTGACGGTGAGTTGCGTATTGCTGTCGACCGTTACGTCCGTGGCCTGGCCACCGCCCACCTCGACGGACGAGATACGAGGGCTGGTGGCCGTCCCAAACCCGGACCCTGTCACTGTGACGGTGTAGCCGCCGGCCGCGTTGCCGAAGCCGGGGTTCAACCCGGTGACTTCAGGTGGGCTGAAGGTGCTCGCGTACTTGCAGGCATAAAACGCCAGGCCGACCCCTCCGGTCGCGCTCGTCAGCTTGGGGGACCCGAGCCCGGCGGCCATACTGTAACCGGCACGAGCGGGGAACGAAAGACCGTTGTCCAACCCGTAGACGTCGTTGTTCCCCGAGGTCACGTTGTTGAACGAGGCGGCGTAGGCCCTGGCGTTGGCGGCGATGCCATACAGGATCGGGCTGGCGAACCCGGCATCGGGCACCTCGGCACCGTTGGCGAAGGCGACCTTGTCCGAAGCGCAGTATGTGGACCCATTAATGAGGGCGTACATGGCTGCCCATATAGGCGCGGCCGAAGAGGTCCCTCCGATGGTGGCCCAACCATTGGGAGGGCCGTAGCCGAGCGACACCCCGAAGATGGTGACCGCGCCGGTAAATTCATCAGCTTGCGCGCTCACGTCCGGCACCTCCCGGCAGGACGCGCCCGGGCTGAGACCCAATGTGCCGTCGCAGAAAGTCGGGGTGGCAAACGGGGCCTCCTGTGCCGCGCCCTGGGATTCCAGGGCCTGTGCGTTTGAGACATCGGTGGCGTTGGCGGCCGTTAACGCCACCTTTTGTTGCCACGCAGGCATGGCCCATGCCTCGGATATCCCGCCACCACCGGCGCCCCACTCGGCCCCGTCGTCCCACACGTGCTCAGTCGGGGGCTGGGTGGCATCGGTGATGGTCGTCCCGCCTACTCCGACTCACGTAAGGCTGGGCTGCAGTGTCGTCAACTGACAGCAGGTTTTGACCGGCCGGCGGTGGGACAGAGCGCGAGGTGTTGCACGTGTCGTTACCTGTATCGCCCGCGGCGGCGAACACCGTCTGGCCCTGGGCCGCGGCCTGCTGGAAGAGGAAGTTCTCTTCTTCGGGGATCCCGGGCGCTGCCACCTGCGCCAGTTGCTCGCAACCGATCGACCAGCTGGACGTGACGATCTGGTCGGTATCCGAGTCGATGATCTTGGCGTACTCGTCGATGAGCCCGAAGGTCGTGTTGGGTGCTTCGTACACGTCGATGTTCGCTTCGGGGGCCATGGCTGAGACGTCTTCAACGTCGAGAGTGGCCTCTTGGTTCTCGCTACCTGGGCCAGGCTGCAGTTCGCCGCCGTCGACGGGGATTACCGACAGCCGGCTACCCGCGAGGATGCCGTTGGTGCCAGACATCTGAGCTGCCTCCGCGGCGCCGAAATAGCAGGTATCGAACGTCTCGATATCGGTGGCCAGGAACGGCTGCAGCTCGAATACGGCGATGTGCTGGCCTTGCCCGAAGTCACCCTGTTGGTAAAGCCCAAAGGCACCATAGGCGTTGGCAATCTGGTCATCGGTGAGGCCGCCCTGCGAAACACCGTCTTGCTGGGCGTCCGTGCAGGGCGTCGGGGCGCCGGCGACCGAGGGGACAGTGCCCGTCTGGGCCGCCGGGAAGGACGATGCGGCCGCGGCCGAACCGGGCTGGATGTCGGCGGACGCGGGTTGGACGAGCTCATTGAGCCCGATCACACCCGTCACGGCACTTGACACGGCCGATGGGAGCTGGAGCTCCACTGCACTGGTGGTACCTCGTCCCGTCCAACCTCCGTGAATGCGGTAGCTGTCGAAGCCGGTGTGGAAGGTGTTCTCGGCCTGACCAATTGTCCCGCTGAAGTCGACCATTAGGCCATCACTTTCGACCCCGGTCACCTGGAGGCCATCAGCCTGCACGGCTTGCTCGACGGCGGAGATGGTGGAGGGAAGGGGGCCGAACTGACTGGCGAACTCCCCGGGCGCCAGGTACTGGCCGTAGTCCGGTGAGCTCTTGTCGGTGACGGAGTCGATGAAAGCTTCGAGCGCGGTATCGTCACGCGGGGCGAGCGCTACTGCCCCCGTCAATGTCTGCGCCGGCGCCGTTGCGCCGAGAGCGGTGGCGCCTGCCGGGACTCGCGGCGCCCCCTGGACCCTTACGGTAACGGGAGGGCTGGTGACGGGCGACGCCAGGGCGGGGCTGGCGGGTATGGGCGGAAGCAGACTGATGAACGGGACCATCAAGAACCCGACGCCCGCGGCGACACGGCGGACCATGGCGGACTTTGCCATTCGGAACCCCTTTCAGAGACGGCCTGATCGACGAGGCCAATCACTACCGATGCCGGACCCTAATCTGCGCACGGATGAATAACAAGCGGGCACGTTGGGTATGTTGACGGCGCGGCATTCGCCGTTGTGGCGCGCCCATGGTGGTCTACACTGGCGCGGAACTTGGGCAGGGCCCGATGACACCGAGGGCTCGACAGCCGTCGACCTCGGAGCTAATCCCGACACCGGGCCGTCGCTTTAAACCGGATCTGGGCGCGCCAAGGTAGGCCGATCGATAAGAGCACCTGGCGCGCCAAAACGGCTAATTTGCAACCCAAAATCGCAAGGAGCGCGGGCTATTAGTACATTACCAACTCGTACGGACGCGGTACGTCCAATCGACCCGCACGTAAAACATTACGGTCAGACTATTGCCCAACTATCGGCGCCTAAAACGGCCGGCCCCTCAGCCGGGCGGCAGCGCCCTCGCAAACGCCAGGTAAGCCGAGTTCCAGCCGTAACCCTGGCGCTGGAAGGCGCTGGAGCCGGGTGGGTTCGGGGAGCCAGGGCCGTTGGAGGTGAGCTGGAACTCCTTCGACATCGGCGTGCCGATCATTTCGTCGGCAATCGACCGGGCCATCATGCTGCGGGCACGCCCGTCACCCTGCCGGGCCGCGGCCCATTCCGCCAAGTACGCATAGAGGAACCAGCTGCCGCCGTTCTGGTACCAGCCGCCTGGTTCTTGCACCCCGACGACGTGGTGGGCGTCGTTCAGTTCGAGCGTTTCGAATTCCTGTGGCGGCAAGTAGGCGTTGTGCTGGGTGGCCACGTCGGCCATGCCGTAGGGGGTCCAGTCCTGATGCGCGAGCGTGCTGGCCACTTCGGCCTCGGGGAGCAGTGGCCGGTTGAACAGCAGCAACGACAATGCGTCGCCGACGAGCACGTCCGGCCCTTTATCGCTGGTCGTCGACAGCCACCGCATATAGCCGAGGCTCGGCGCGTACAGGGACCGGTATACACGGTCGGCCCGGTCGATGGCGGCACCGCCAACTCCGAGGCCAAGCTGTCGCGCCGCTTCCAGCGCCACCACGTACAACCCCTGGGCGTAGCCGCTGACTGCTCCTTGCGGGTAGAGGTAGCCGTCCAACCAGGTGTCCGGGCTGATCGTGAACTGACCATGTTTTTGCGGCGCCGTAGTCAGCCAGTCACCGCCGCGTACCTGGTTGGTTTCGATGTAGCGCAATACCAGTTTGGCGATGCGCACGTTCTTGACGGGCAGGTGGTGTACCACCGCGTCGTCGTACAGGCGGACCAAGTAGAACAGGCCGCTTTCGTCCGGGTACAAAGGCCCTCCGAGAGCCACTCGGACGTCCCCGGCCTCTGGCCCACTAGTGGGGACCGAACCGCTAAAAGCCTTGAAAATCGGGACTTCTGTACTGGCGAAGAGCCCGCTGTCGGACAGCGCCAGCGTGGTCCAGAACGAGTCACGCATGTAAGTACCGGGCGCGTAATGAGGGCTCGGGACCACTGCGTGCCCTGTCCCCCCGGGCGATTCCCTTAGCCAGTAGGCGGTGGCCCGCATGACGAGCCCGAAATCCGCGGCGGTGCCCTGTTGTTCGGCCGTCGACGAGCGGCCCAGGCGGCCCGGGACCGCCCCCGTCACGCCTGGCGAGTTTTCTGTGGTGAACCCGAGCGTTTTGGCCATGGCGACCTCGCCGCCGAGCTCCATTGCGTACAAGGAAGGACGGGCGCGGAAGAACACCGTCTCCCACTGCTGCCGCACGCCCGGTCGAAGCCGGATCGGATTGGCTTGTGTGCCCATCGCCGGCGCGGCGAGCCGGTTGTCGTCGATGACCAGGTGCGGTGTGTTGAAGCCGGGCACGGGGTAATCCCAGGTGGCGCCGCTCGCCACCCCGTAAACGTGAGTGCCGTTCGACTCCCCGATGACCGGGATCGGCGAGTCCTGTGCGTTGTCGTCAGTGGGTGGGCTGTTGTAGTGGCGCGCGTTGCCCCCGGCCCACATGGGTTGCCAACCGGGCGGGAAGTCCGTGTAGGGGGAGAACCAGGCCCTGAGCGTTCTGTCGGACTCGATACCGACGGTGGAGGCGATCGTCTCGTTCCCCACGAACCGGTAGCTCTCGAACCGGCTCACCGTTGCGCCTTGCACGGTGTTGATGGCGCCCGACAGGGTCAGCGTGTCGCTGGCGGGCGAGTAGGTCTCCTGGGTGTACCTGTTCTGTAGGTGTGCCGCCTGCTCGTTCTTGCCCTGGGGCGCGAGCGTCACATCCCAGGGCCGACCATGCCGCGACCAGTGACAAACGTCTGGCCGTCATATATCACCGCTCGGAAGCCCGTCGTTGGGGCCCCGTCCAGCTGTACGTGTAGGCCCGAGACTGGTCCGAACGATTGGCTGGTGGTGACCGCCGGGGGAGGGTGATTGACGCCGCTCCCCATGACAAGCATTGGCACAGCCGCCAACGGGGCGACCGGCCATTTCCGCCTGTTTGCCTTCTTCGCCGATGCCCGCCTCACCATGGGACCAATCCGGCATGCGACTTTACGGCCGCCCCAGGTGCCGCTTGTCCGCGGCCCGGCCCTCTGTGGCCATCGAGGAAGTTTTCCGCCGGTGCCCAGGGACGCTAAAAAGCCTAGAACTGCGGTAAATCAACTCTCTCTCCACCCCGCAGGGCTGACTCGTGTGCACAGATCCCGGCCAGCGTCCAGTTCAGAGACGTCTCGGCGTCCGGCGCGGGCGTCGCTTGGCCGAGGCAAGCGTTTAAAAAGGCGTGAGCCATATGAGGGTGGGAGCCGCCATGCCCGCCTCCTTGGAGGAACGACAGGTGCCCCGGGTCCTGAATTACACCTGGTTGTGTGAACTGCCGGACTTCTTCGGGCAGTCTGTCGGCATAGTCGGGCACCGCCACGCGCTGCGGGATCTGTGCCTCCTCCAGTGGGAGGTCGGCCGTGCTCTTGGTGTGCACGACGGGTTGCTCGTGCTCTAACTGCTGCCATTCAAATGACTTTCGGGAGCCGTAGACATCGAAGCTTTCCCGGTACTGGCGCGCCGTGCCGAACAGGCTCCTGGTCACTTCGGCGCACACATCCGATCCGAGGAGACGGAGTGTGGCCGTCTCGACGGCAAACGGGCTGCCATATTTCGCGGCGAGATGCTCGTTTATACGACCGGAACCATGGCAGACGACCGACTCCGCCCGCCGGTCCAGCAAGGCCAGGCACGGGCTCACGCAGTGAGTGGCGTAGTGCATGGGTGGGAAACCCTCCCAATAGGCAGGCCAACCGTCCATGTCCTGCTGGTGGCTGCCCCGGAGGAACTGCACCTCCCCGAGCTCCCCGGCGTCATAAAGCTCCTTCACGAACAAGAACTCACGGGTGTAGACGGCCGTCTCCATCATCATGTAGACCTTGCCGCTCGAACGCTGAGCCTCCACGATCTGGCGGCACTCGTCCACACTGGTGGCGGCGGGGACAGTGCTGGCCACATGCTTGCCCGCCCTGAGAGCCCGGACCGCGTGCGAGGCGTGGGCAGCGATCGGCGTATTTATATGGACTGCGTCGACGTTTCGGTCCGCCAGCAGCTCGCCGTAATCGGAGTAGCGGACGTCGATCCCGAAGGCATCGCCGCAAGCGTTCAGCTCCCCGACGTCGCGCCGACAGATGGCGTACATCTCGGCATAAGGGTGGCGCTGGTAAATCGGGATGAACTCGGCCCCAAACCCGAGCCCGACAATCGCGATGCGAACGCGCTCGTGGGTCATCGCCTGTTGGTCACTTAACCGGAGTTGAAAGGTACTTTACGAAGGCTGTGACGTCGCCGGTCAGGTTGCCGGTAACGACGCCCGCCGTGAGCACCGCCCCCGCCAGCAAAAAGACTGTGACGGCGGCCGAGCTAGAGGCGCGACGCCGCACTCCCGGGCTACGGCGCCGGAGCGAGAGCTTCATCATGTCCCCGGGGTCCTCCCATCGGTAAGCGTGGCCTGTCCTGGAAAACAGTACGTGGTGTGCATTGCGTATGCCAGTGCTGCCGCCGCCCTCCCGACCAGCACGCGGCGCATGTGCTCCGGGCGTAAACTCACGCGAGCCGTTGTCGAAATGCGCCAACGGCCGACACTACCCATTCGGAGGGCCGCATGTGCGGGGATAAACATGGTCGCCGGGACCGGCGTACGGTTTACCGTTTCGTACCGAGGACTGAAGCGTGACCGTCTCGGGGCCCAGTCTGCCCGCCACAGCGCCGGTGACTGAGATCGACGTGGGGTTTTACCAGGAGCACGGCTACTGGATCTCTCCGATCATGGTCCCGGGCAACGTGCTCGACGCGGCGGAGCGGGGGATGCAGCGCTTCTACGCCCGAGACGTAGACCACGTCCTTGATTGGGACCGTCGCTCCGATATTGACAGTTTCCCGGCTGAGCGCTATAGCCACTGGGGCTGGCGTCCTGCCCACGGCGACGTCATGCGAAAGAACGACTACACCTCCCTGCGCATAAACGAGCTCAACCGTCTCGCTCATTATCCCCTTATCGCAGCTTGCGCAGCCAGGCTTTCAGGGTTCCCACAATTGAGGTTGTGGCATGACCAATTGCTCTACAAACCCGTCGACGCAGGCCACAGCCCGGCTTACGTCAAGTGGCATACGGACCGTTTCTATTGGAAGACTTGCACGAGCGAAGAGATGTTGACTGCCTGGATCCCGTTCGCAGACGTCACTGAGCGCGACGGGGCCATGTCTGTCCTCGATGGCAGTCATCGGTGGAGCGACGAGGTGAGCGTCGACTGGAGCAATGCCCGATTTTCGGTCATTAATGATGTGGTCAGCCAATATGGTGCCAAGTTGGTACCAATTTGCCTCAAGCGCGGTCAAGTGAGTTTTCACCATTGCAAAACCATTCACGGTAGCGGGCTGAACCGGGGGGAAATGCCACGGCGGTCCTTTGTCGTTCATTTTCAGCCGGGCACGAACCGTTACATAGAGCGTGGGTACCACCATCCGAACGATGATCTCGTCAGGACCACTCCAGACGGGGTGCCGGACTATACCGATCCCGACATTTCTCCCCAGCTCTTTCCTTAGCGGGTGAGCTGGGTGGCGGCATGGCCCGGGCCAGCTACACGGAGGCTCCGGGCCAGAGTGACGTAAGGGCTATAACGTGGCCGCTGGTGGGGCCAGCTTGAGCCCGCCGCGAAACGGGAAGGAAGGCACGGTGGCCGTCGAGTCGATCGGGTTGTTGCATCCTGGCGAAATGGGGGCGAGCATTGGCGCGGTACTGGTCAGGTCGGGTTATCGGGTCAATTGGGCGTCCGCGGGGCGTCGCCTCCAGTCGGTAGAGCGCGCTCGGTCTGCCGGGCTCGTTGACCTGCGGTCGGTGGAGGCCGTTCGCGAACGCTCGGACCTGGTCTTATCGGTCTGCCCCCCTAACGCCGCGCTCGATGTAGCTAAACAGATGTCCGGGTTTAGGGGGGTGTACGTCGACGCCAATGCCATCGCCCCGGCTACCGCCCAGGAGGTGGCCGAGCTAATTCGTTCCGGAGGGGGGGACTACGTCGACGGCGGCATCATCGGTCCGCCCGCCGTAGGCGGGCAAGCACCCCGTCTCTACCTGTCCGGGCCGCGAGCGGGCGAAGTCGGCGCCGTGTTCGCACGTACGCCCGTCGAGGCCATAATCATCCCGAAGGGCGACACCGCCGCTTCCGCGCTGAAGATGAGCTACGCGGCCTGGTCCAAGGCCTCGTCGGCCCTCCTGTTGAGTGCTCGTTCGCTCGCTGTGGCGGAGGATGTCGAGGAGTTCTTGTTGGCAGAGTGGCAGCGCTCGCAGCCCGGCCTGGAGGTGCGCAGCCTTGCGGCGGGCCAGCAGGCGTCAACGAAGGGCTGGCGCTGGGTGGGCGAGATGGAGGAGATAGCCAAGACCTACCGGTCTGCGGGCCTTCCCGAGGGGTTCCACCGAGCCGCCGCCGACCTCTACGGCCGGCCGCCGCGCGACGAGGCTGCATTACCGGACGAAGCCACGCTCGACAGGGTGGTCGAGGCGTTGCTCACGCCCTGAGGAGGAGACCTTTCCTGGTGTAGAAAGGAGCGCCAGGCGTGATCGGTAATCGGGCTGGTGCCGCAGTAATGCACGATTGGTAGATCGCCGTTATTATCTCGATCGTTTTGCGACCGTCGTAGCCGTTTACCATCGGCGGCTGGCCCGTCTCGATAGCCGTCAACACGTCGTCGACCTGACCGGTATGGCCTTGGTGTATAACCGGTGGCAAGCTTTCGTAAAACTCTGTGAGCTCGTTTTCTAGGGCCGCATTGCGCTCGGGGAAGCCATTAGCTTTGGAGATGGAAGCGTAGACCTCCCAGGGCCACGCAATTTTGGCCCTCGGCCCGCGTGCCCCGTCACCACAAGTCGTAGTAGCTATGGCCGCGCCACCAGTGGGAGCCGACCTGTACATGGAGCCGGCCCGCGAGCGCCGGCACCCACGATAGCGACGTTTATCACGGCAGGTCCTCCCTTGGCGGCCAGCGGATGGCACCGAGCAGGCCGGGAAATGCACTGGCTCGTTCATACTGTTTAGTTTGGCTGCGTAAGGTTAGTTTGGCTGCATATGGTCCGCCGGCACGTGTGGGTTAGCGGAAGGGTCCAGGGCGTGTGGTACCGCGGTACGTGTGCAGACCAAGCGCGGGCGTACGGCATCTCGGGCTGGGCCCGCAACCTGCCCGACGGCCGGGTCGAGGTCGTCGCCGAAGGTGAGCCGGTGGCAGTGGACAAGTTGGTCGAGTGGTGCCGTCAGGGGCCAGCGCACGCCCACGTGACCGGCATCGAGGTCCTGTCCGAGGCGCCTGAAGGGCTGACCGGGTTCACCGTTCGCTGAGCCGGCCTCGGGCTGAACAGCTCCGCTCAGGCCCTGCTCAACCCGCCTTCGAGGCTCCGCTCGCGAAAATCCTTGACGTCTTGGCACGCCTGCCATAGCATCCATAAATCTGATGGATTCAATCAGATTCGTTGGGAGGCAAAATGCGACGGCGCCCTGGCTACGGACAAAGCCAGGGCGCAACAGCTCTAAGGCCAGAAGCGGCTAAAAGGAGGCGGCAAGCGTGACCATTCAGCAGACTTCTCCCGGCATCTCGGTGTCCCGTTCGGGCGTCACGGTGGAACCTGTGTCCGGCCGGATCGGGGCGGAAATTTCCGGCATCGACATCTCACAGCCACTTGACGACGCCACAGTCGAGGTCATCCGCCAGGCTCTCGACACCTGGAGGGTGGTCTTCTTCCGGGGCCAGAAGCTCGACCATGCTTCACAGATCGCCTTCGGCCGGCGGTTCGGCCACCTCACGTACGCCCATCCCCACGATGACACCCCGCCCGATGGCTACCCGGAGATATACACGGTCGACGACCGCAGGATCTCCGCCCGGTTCGGGTTTGACGCCAAGGCTCGCCGCGTCCAGATCCGGTCGCTCACGAGCGGCTGGCACACCGACGTCACTCCCGCCGTCAACCCGCCGGCCGGTTCGATACTCCGGGCGGACATCGTCCCCAGTTTCGGGGGCGATACCACCTTCACCAACCTGGTGGCGGCGTACGAAGGGCTCTCCGACCCTGTACAGGCCTTCGTCAGCACCCTGCGGGCCGAGCACCGGTACGGGGCCGACTGGCAGGGCTTCCGGCGGATTTCCGACGGTTACGACAAGAGGGTCGAAAAGAACAGCCTCGTCGCCATTCATCCCGTAGTACGCGTACACCCCCGGACGGGCGAGCGGGCGCTGTTCGTCAACCCCGGGTTCGTGGACCACATCGTCGGCGTGTCGCCGATCGAAAGCCGCTGGATCCTGGAGCACCTCTTCAATGAGATCATCCGGCCCGAGTACACGGTGCGTTTTCGGTGGGAGCCCGGCAGCGTCGCTTTCTGGGACAACCGGGCCACTGCCCACCTCGCGCCCCACGACCTGGACCACCTCGACGTCGAACGCGTGCTGCACCGGGTGACATTGATTGGCGAAGTCCCGGTCGGGCCGACGGCCGAGAGTCTGACCGGGTCGAGGGCGTCCCCTTCGTCGAGACCCCCGTCTTCGCCGCCACCGACTGAAGCCGAGGATGGCGATCGCGATCACCGAGGCAGATGCCGGCGCGCCTCCGGCGGCCGCGGGCGTCCTCGACCGGGCGCCAGATCCGGTGGGGGCGCCTGAGGTCGCCGCGCCGGCCGAACGTCCGGGCCAGAGCGAGGGCGAGGCTAACAAAAGGCGGGGCGTCGTCTCCCGTTGGCTGCACGGCCCGGCCTGGCGCCGCTGGGTGAGCCCCGTGGTGCTGTTGGCACTGTGGCAATTGGCCAGCAGCACCGGGTTGGTCTCTGCCCAGAAGGTCCCCGCGCCAGCGACCGTCTGGAACACCGCGGTCCACCTCATCACGACGGATACAGCTGCCTATGGGACCCTGCAGGGTGCGATGGCGGCGTCGCTCGTACGGATGGCGATCGGCTTTTCGATTGGCGCCGCTGCCGCCGTGCTGGTGGCTCTGGCGGCCGGCCTCAGCCGCTTCGGCGAGCACGCCCTCGACCCGCCCATGCAGATGCTGAGGACGCTGCCTCTTTTCGGCCTGGTCCCGGTCTTCATCGTTTGGTTCGGGATCGGCCAGCTCCCCAAAGTGCTCCTGATCGCCCTGGCCGCCGCGGTGCCGCTCTACCTCAACGCGTACGCCGGGATCCGTGGGGTCGACGGTCGGTTCGCCGAGCTGAGCCGCGTGCTCGGGCTCAGTCGGCTGGAGTTCGTCCGTCACGTCGTGCTCCCCGGAGCCCTGCCGCAGGCTCTGGTCGGCCTGCGCCAAAGCCTGGGGGCCGCGTGGTTGGCCCTGGTCGTGGCCGAGCAACTCAACGTCTCTAACGGCCTCGGGTTCATGATCAGCCAGGCGACGCAGTTCCTGCAGAACGACGTGATCTTCGTCGTTTTGCTCGTCTACACGGTCCTTGGCCTGTTTACCGATGCGCTGGTGCGCCTGCTGGAAAGGAGGGCGTTGGTGTGGCGACGCGGGTTGCTGGCCTGACCCTAGAGCCGACCGGGCCGGCTCTGCCCGACCCTGTCCACAGTCCTCGAGCGCCGGTGGCGGAGGTCCGCAGCCTTGGCCGTTCTTTTGACGGGAGGGCGGTGCTCTCCGCGCTCGACCTCGACATCACGGCGGGGGAGTTCGTCGCTCTCCTCGGCCGTAGCGGCGAAGGGAAGTCCACGCTCCTGCGTGCTCTGGCCGGCCTCGACCGCGAAGTGAGCGGTGAGGTCGCCGTGCACGGCCCGGTGGCAGTGGCTTTTCAGGACCCTCGATTGCTGCCGTGGAAAAACGTGCTCGCCAATGTGGCCCTCGGTCTCCGGGTCGCCGACGCGGGTGGCGTGGCGGAGAGCGCGCTGGCAGAAGTCGGGCTGAGCGAACGCCAGCGGGCGTGGCCTTTGACCTTGTCCGGCGGCGAAGCTCAGCGTGCTTCTCTGGCCAGAGCCCTGGTCCGTCAGCCCGACCTCTTGTTGTTGGACGAGCCGTTCTGCGCCCTCGACGCGTTGACCCGGATGGCCATGCATGACCTGGTGCTGACGCTCTGGGCTCGCCATCGGCCGGCCATCTTGATGGTCACCCACGACGTGGACGAAGCGCTGGAGCTCGCCACCCGCGTCCTTGTCTTGCGCGGAGGCCGGGTGGCCTACGAGGCGCCCGTCCGGGCCGAGCGCCCCCGTCGCCGCGAGGACCCCGAACTCATCCGGCTTCGCCGCCACCTCCTCGCCGAACTAGGCGTCGACAAGAAAGGAAACCTATGAAACCCAACCACTTCCCTGACCGGGGAGGCCCGGGCCGCAAACACCAGCGTCGCCGGTCGCGCGTCAGGCGGCCCGAGCACAGCCGGCGTCCCGGAGCCGTCACTGCCAGCCTGGCTCTGGCCGTCGCCAGCGCGACTGCGGCCTGGGTGCCGGCGGCCAGCGCCAGCGCCGCGACCACAAGAAGTAGTTCGATCAACCTGAGCCAGGTGACCCTGCGAGTGGGCGACCAGGCTGGCACGGGTGCCGAGTCCTTGCTGAAGGCGGCCGGGTTGCTCTCCCAGCTGCCGTTCAAAGTGAGCTGGTCCGACTTCACGTCCGGCCCTCCCATGCTGCAGGCGATGGGCGCGGGCGCTATCGACGTGGGGGGAGTGGGCGATGCCCCACCCGTTTTCGCCGCCGCCGGCGGAGCCGATATCGCAATTGTTGGGGCGACCGAAAATGGCCCTAACAGCGCCGCTCTGGTGGTACCGAAGGGTTCGCCCATCAAATCGATCAGCGAGCTGAAGGGCAAGACCATCGCCGTGGCTGAGGGCAGCTCGGCCGACTACCACCTGTTGACGGTGCTCGAGAAGGCCGGTCTCACCGTGCACCAGGTGACCCTCGATTATTTACAGCCGGCTGAAGGGTTGGCGGCTCTCGAATCCGGCAAGGTCGACGCCTGGGACATCTGGACCCCGTATATAGAAGAGGTTGTCGACGAGCACGGCGCCAGGGCCCTCGTGAACGGAAATGGTTTTGGCAGTAAGTACAGCTTTGTCGTCGCATCTCGCGCTGCCCTCGACAACCCGGCGAAGGCCGCCGCCATTAGTGCATATTTGACCGACCTCGACAAGGCTTACTTGTGGGAGAAGTCCCATACCAATGCTTGGGCCAGCAATTGGGCCCAGGGCACGGGCCTGCCCGCCAGCGTCATGGACCAGGCGACAAAGGACGAATCCATAACCCCGGTCCCAATTACGAGCGCCGTCGTCGGAGCCGAACAAGGCCTTGTCAACGCTTTTTTCGGCGCCGGTTTGATACCTAAGAAGTTCAATTTCGTGGCCTACTCCTACGAGGGCTTCAACGCCGATGTCGAAAAAGCGTCCCAATAACAGTCTAAAAGGAGAAGACTTTTGACTACCACGTCCCTACCCGTAAAGCGCGGTCACACCCTCAGCGAGGCGAACGCGGCTACCCATCCGCTAACGCCCGAAATTGGCGCCGAGATTTCTGGCCTAAGCCTGGCCCGTGTCGACGACGGCGCTGTCTCGGCCATTCAAGCGGCGCTTCTCGACCACAAGGTGCTGTTCTTCCGGGACCAAGACATCAGCCAGGAAGACCAGATAGCTTTTGCCAAACGTCTGGGCGAGCTCACTGGCGGCCACCCCACCCTGCCCTCTCCCGAAGGACAGCAGTTCGTCCTCGAACTCGACTCCCTCCTCGGTGGCCGGGCGGACCACTGGCACACGGACGTGACGTTCGCACTCGAGCCGCCGGCGATCTCAATACTTCGAGCGGTCGAGCTACCCCCGGTGGGCGGGGACACACAATGGGCGAGCACCGAGGCGGCCTACGACCGGTTGCCCGGGCCATTGCAACGCCTGGCCGGCGAACTGCACGCCGTCCACACCAACGACTACGACTACGGCCGGGCCCTCAGGTCTGACGACGATGAGGATGCACGCCGGCACCGAGACGCGTTCACGTCGACGGTTTTCGAGACCGAGCACCCCGTGGTGCGGGTCCATCCTGAGACGGGCCGAGCCACCCTCTTGCTGGGGGGCTTCGCCCGTCAGCTCGTCGGCCTGCCATCTGACGTCTCTCGCGACCTTCTGCGGGTGTTCGCTAGCTACGTGACGCGACCGGAGCACATCGTCAGGTGGCGCTGGCGGCCCGGCGACGTTGCCATTTGGGACAACCGAGCTACCCAGCACTACGCCGTCAACGACTACGGCGACGCCCACAGGGTGGTGCAGCGGGTCACGGTGTCGGGCGTGCGCCCCATGGGCCTGGACGGCTGGCAGTCCGAGGCCCGGAGAGGCGACGCATCGTCTTATCAGGCCGGTTTGGGCGCCCGAAAGGTCACTTCGGTAACAACCGACAACTAACGCGCCGGCCACCCGGTCTCCTAACGGGCCCTGCGACGCCGGGCGGTCCCGAATCCTCGAGGGGACCGCCTGCCGGGTCCGCGCGGCCTTTACTCCTTGCATTCAATCCATCGATCCACTAGAATAGCCAGTTCAATAGCTTCGATGCGATTTAGCAGGAGGAAGAGCTCATGAAGAGACGTGCCGCCATCGTGGCCGTGGCGCTGGCAGTGCCTCTGGCCCTCGGCACATCAGTGGCCGCCAGTCAGGCCCGGCCGGCCGCGCGCCTGGTCGAGTCAGCCCGAGACATCACCCTCGACGGCGCCGGCGCCAACTCCATCGAGCCCTTCTTTTCTGCCGTCTTTTACAACTACCACAAGCAATACCCGAACGTCACCGTCAACTATTCCCCCGCCGGCAGCAGTGTCGGCGTGAGCGACATCCAGCAAAACACGGTGGCCTTTGGCGACTCCGAGATCCCCATGGCGGCCAAGGATTTGGCCAAAGCAAAGGGCGCGGTGTTGCAGATCCCGGTGGATCTCGGCGGGGTCGCGATCAGCTACAACGTGCCAGGGGCGCCCAAGGGGCTCCGGCTCGACGGCTCGACCTTGGCGGCGATTTTCGAAGGCGTCATCACCAACTGGGACAGTCCCGCCCTCGCACAGGATACGGGGGTGAGCAACCTCCCCAACCTGCCCATCGTGCCGGTCCACCGGGCTGACTCATCTGGGCCGTCCTGGGACCTGGACGACTACCTGATCCAGAACTCGTCCAGCTGGGTGTCAAAGACGGGGACGTCGACGCCCTCCAAATCCTGGCCTCTGACAAAGCAAGGCGTAGGCGAACAGCTGAATAGCGGGGTCGCTTCGTACATCGCTCAGACCCCGGGTGCCGTGGGCTACGTCGAGTACGGCTACTCTCTGGCCGCTGGCTTCACCGACGCCGCCATCCGTAACAAAGCCGGTGATTACGTGGCGCCTACGGCCACCTCGATCGGCCAGGCTGGCCTCCAGGCCGCGTCGAAGTTGACCTGGTCCAACTTCAATATCATCGACGAGCCCGGCGCCAGCACTTATCCCCTGGCCAACTTCAGTTGGACGTTGCTGTACCAAAAGCAGTCCAACGCCAACACGGGTGTGGCGTTGCAGCGACTGTTTACGTACGTGATCACCACCGGCCAGCTCCAGGCAGCCAAGCTCGGCTACGCTCCGCTGCCGCTGAGCGTGGTGGCTCTCTCCAAGGCCACGCTGGCCAAGGTCGAAAACGGCTCCGGCAAACCCCTTTCCTAGAGCTGAGGTTGAGCCCTGGAGGAAATAGGCCGTAATTTCAGCACCGCCGGGGGGCAAGTGACCCTTGACCCCCCGGTTTTGCGCGCCCCTGAGCCGGCGGTCCAATGGGGCTCTTCCTCCACCCGGTCGTTGCTGCGCGAGCGCCAGGGCCAGAGGCGGGGCCGCGCGTATAGGCCCGCGTACTTGGTCGGCGGGGCGGTCTTCGCTGCGGTCGTTGTCGCCGTCGTGGTCAGCATCGCGACCGGGTCGGCCCAAGCCTTCGCCCATTACGGGCTGAGCTTCGTCTGGTCCGGCACCTGGTCGCCGGCCGCCGGGCAGTACGCCACCGGCGTCCTCCTCGTCGGGACGGTCGTCACTACCGGCGCAGCCATGTTGTTGGCCGCGCCCATCGGCCTGGGCGCGGCCGTTGCCCTTTCAGAACTGGTCCCGCGCAAGGTGGCCGCCGCCGCTTCGCTCTTTGTCGATTTGCTGGCCGCCGTCCCGAGCATCGTGGTCGGGCTTTGGGCGTTGCTCGTGCTCTCACCATTGTTTGCCAGGCATGTGGAGCCCTTCCTGCGCTCCATCCCTGTCCTTGGCGTCGCCTTTAGTGGGCCGGCCTACGGCCCCAGCATCCTGCTCGCGGCCATCGTCCTCGCCGTCATGACGTTGCCGACCCTGGTGGCGCTGTCGCGCACGGCGCTCCGGGGGGTGCCTGTGGAAGACCGGGAGGCGGCGATGGCTCTCGGGGCTACCCGTTGGCAAGTAGTGCGCAAAGTCGTTATCCCCACGGCCAGGCCGGGGATAGGAGCAGCGGTGACGCTGGCACTCGGTCGGGCTATGGGCGAAGCCATCGCCGTGGCCCTCGTGATTGGCAACCGGCCGGCCCTGCCCCATTCGCTGATCGCCCCGGGTGCGACGCTGGGGTCGGCCATCGTCAACCAGTTCGCCGAAGCGCAGCCCGGGCTGGGGACCAGCTCGGTAATCGCCCTCGGGGCCGTGCTCCTGGTGCTCACCGTGGCCGTGAACATCGTCGGCCAGATGCTCAGGCGGGCGGGCGCCGCTCCCGGTTCGATGGCGCCGCTGCCGCCTGGCCCCCCCGGCCCGGCCGCCCCGGCAGGAGCAGCGCCGGTGTCTGCAGGTACGGCTCCAGGGCCCGGGCCAGGAGCGCCCTTGCCCGCCGCCCTTACGACCGCCGAGGCGTCTCTTCCCCGTCGTCTAATTGCGGGGGCGTCTGGCGAGGCCCTGTGCGTCGTGGCCCTGGTTGCCGCCATCGCACCCTTGGTCGCCCTCGGCTGGTACACCGTTGCCCGCGCCCTGCCCGCCCTTTCGTTCGGTTTCCTCGTCCACCCTGTCGTACCGTTCGGGGTCACCGGGGGCGGCATTTCGACTGCTATCGCGGGAACGGCCCGGACGATCGGGCTGGCGCTCGTCATGGCCGCTCCGGCAGGATTGCTGACGGCCCTTTTCCTATATGAGCGTCCCGGCCGGCTGCCCGCGGCGCTGCGTTTTAGCGCCGACGTCCTGAGCGGCGTCCCGTCCATAATCATCGGGATATTCGCCTTTGAACTTGTCGTTCGTCCCATGCACCACCCCTCGACCCTGGCCGCCAGCATCGCTTTGGCTGTGCTGATGCTGCCGATAATGGTGCGGGCCAGCGAGGAAGCGATCAGGTCGGTGCCCGTGGACCTCCAAGAGGCGGGGGAGGCGCTGGGGGCGGCCCGGTCCAGGGTGGTGCGTTCGGTGGTCCTGCGTGGCTCGCTGCCCGGGCTCATCTCGGGCAACTTGCTGGCTCTGGCCCGCGTGACCGGAGAGACGGCGCCGTTGCTGTTCACCCTGGCTTCCCCCGCGCTGGCCATGTCGTTGCTCATCTATACGAACGGCACCGAACCGTTCCCGTCTGTACAGCAAGAGGCATGGGCCACCGCATTTGTCTTGCTTGCCGCCGTGCTCGCCCTGAGCGCCCTGGCTCGAGGCGCGGCCTGGTCACTTACTAGGAGGGCCAGATGACTCTTATCTCACAATCAGGTACCTCACAACCGAGTAGCTCACAATCTGGTATCTCACAACCAGGTACCTCACAACCAGACGCATCTCGATCGAGTGCCTCTCCGTCTGCGACGCCAGCGCCGGCTCAGCCAACGGCACTCCGCTTCGAGGACGTTTCAGTCAGCTTCAAGGGCCACGTAGCCGTCCGCGGGGTCACCCTCGAAGTGCCCGCTCGCCAGGTGAGCACACTCGTCGGGCCGTCGGGTTGCGGCAAGACCACATTGCTCCGGGCCGTAAACCGCATGCATGACCATTTGGGCGGCCATGTCGACGGCCGGGTCCTGGTCGGCGACCTTGACGTCTATGGCGCGGGCACACGCGCCGAGCTGGTGCGCAGCCGGGTGGGGATGGTCTTCCAGCGGCCGAACCCGTTCCCCACCATGAGCATCTTCGACAACGTGGTATCAGGCCTGCGGTTTGCCGGTATACGCAAGAAGGCCGTGTTGAAGGAGGCAGCCGAACTGGCCCTGCGCCAGGCTGCTCTTTGGGACCTGGTCGAGCACCGCCTCCACCAACCTGCGGTACGTCTATCGGGAGGCCAACAACAGCGGCTCTGCATTGCCCGAGCGCTCGCCGTCCAGCCCGAGGTGCTGCTCATGGACGAACCGTGTTCAGCCCTGGACCCGATCGCTACGGCCAAGGTCGAACAGCTGATCACCGGCCTGGCTCATGAGGTCACCGTCGTGTTGGTGACCCACAACATGTTCCAGGCCGCCCGGGTCTCGGACTACGTCGCCGTGCTCCTCATGGGCGAGGACCGGGTGGGCGAGCTGGTCGAAGCGGGACCGGCCGAACAGGTGTTGCATTCGCCGAACGACCCTCGCACCAAGGAATACGTGAGCGGGCGCGTCGGCTAGCCACCTTCCTTCGCCGGGGGCATTGTCAGCGTTCGGGCGGTTACCGCCTCTACACTGCCGTTGTGCAGATCTCCGCGAAAGTCGACTACGGCGTGCGAGCGCTCCTTGTCTTGGCGTCCTCGTCAGAGCCAATGACGGCCGAGGCTATCGCTAAGGACCAGGGCCTGCCGGCCAAGTTCCTCGGCGTGATATTGAACGAGCTGCGCCGGGCGGGGATCGTCGTCAGCCATAGGGGCCGTGAGGCCGGGTACCACCTCGGGCGCCCCGCGTCGGAGATAACTCTGGCCGACGTGATCCGAGCCCTCGAGGGGCCGTTGGCCCAGGTGAGAGGGTTGCGCCCGGAAACGGCGATGTACCAAGGTGCCGCCCAGCACCTGCAAGAAGCCTGGGTGGCCGTGCGGGCCAGCTTGAGGGCGGTACTGGAGAACGTCACCATCGAAAACGTCGTTAAAGGCGAACTGCCGGCCGGTGTGGCCCAGCTCGTAGCTGAGCCGGACGCGTGGGTCGGGCGGCGTCTCTTGTGAGCGGCGTCTCTTGTAAATGGCCGGCCCGCGCCCGCCCCTGGGGAGGTCGGGAAGCGGTCGTGAAAACGCGGCGGACAAGTCGTTGCCGGGATCGTCCCTACGACGACGGGCTGGCTCGCTGGAGGTCGCGGAGCGACCGGTAGGAAGTCAGCCCGAGGCCAGTGCGCCCGGCTAGCGTGTGGACGTAACGCGCCGCTGTCCCGATGTCGTGGTCCTCGACCCGGGCGGCCCAGTCCGGCATGACGGCGCGTGCCTCTTCTGTGTCCCGGGCCGGCCTCAGTACGAGTTCCGTCACCCCCGGCGGTGTGCCCGCCAGGAGTTCGTCCAGGGCCACCCTTGCGCTTCGGCCGTGAGTTACCCTAACCAGGTGGTCGGGGGAAACGACGCCCGATTCGGCGGCCAACTGGCGGAACGGGAAACCCGCATAGTGCTGCTGGTCTCTGCCGGCAAGACGAAGGGGGAGGCGAAAATCGACCGCCAACTCCAGGGCGACGTCGAAGAACTCCGGCCTTAGTTCGAGAGCTCCGAGGTGAGCCGAGATATGGCTTACGTCGAAGCCCCAGTAGATGGCTCGTTCGATCTGCGCCCGGCACTCCCGGCGCACTTCGTCGATGTCAGCGTGCTCCCAAAGGTCCACCACGGTCCTCGGGAACCCGCCGTCGCCATCGAGCAAAGAGGGGGCGTGAGTGACCGGGCCCCAACGGTAGAGGTCGTACTCGGCGTTGAGCGTGAGATGGATGCCAATGTCCTCGCCCCTGTAACTCGCCGCCGCCTCCCTGGCCCACGGCCCGGGGACGACCAGCCCGGCTGATGTGGCGACGCCCGTCCTCAAAGAGTCGTACACAGCCGAGTTTGTGGCGTAGCTGACGCCGAGGTCATCACACGTAATTATGAGTAGTTTCGCGTCGGGCGCGTGGCCCAGGGCCTCGGCGAGGGATGTCACTCCCCGAACGGTACTACCGGCGCCCCCGATCACTTACCAGTCCGAAGGCCGAAGGGTGGCGCGGGAGACTAAGGAGCCCGCCCTTCACTGGCCGTCAGGCCGCCTTTGTCTCGGAACGCTCCTTGGCGCGTCTGGCCGCTTCAGCGAGCGCTTCACGGGCCTGGGCGATACCCACCAACCCGGCGTGGCGGAGGCGGTCGCTCGGCCGATCCGTATGCCTTGCCTTCGGGCCGGGGCTGCTCAAAGGCGGTGCTGGGATCAGCTGTTGTTGTTGCCAACCGGCGACGGCCTCAGCAGTCTGGTCCGTCGCCGAGGCGAGGCCGGGCTCGTGCGGGTCACTAGCCGTCATGCGGTCCTTTTCCATAGCTTTCATGATGCCAGGCAGGTGTGACAATTAATCCGCCGTGATCGCCACTGCTCTTCGCCGGCGCCGCTGGTTGGTCCGTCCCGAGGGAGACATTGGCGCGCTGTCCAGAAATCCGCGACCTGGATGCGATCCGTCACTTGGATGCTCAAATGCCGCTATAGCGCACCTGGCGCCTCCAGTTGACCTGATCGCTTCCCGGTCGGCCCTTGAGGGTACTTATTCGGCCGTTGCGGCCACGTTTTTCGAGCGCGGCACCTTGGTGAACTTGTACTCGTTCAATTCGGGGAACCCGCCAAAAATGTCGAGTACTCGATCGATCGTAGTCTCGGCCAACTTGGCGTCACCCTCTGGTCTCGTCATGAGGCGCACGAACACGGCCCTGTCATCGGCGATAAAGGTCGGTACACCGAAGACGTCCCAGCGCTGTACGGCTTCCTCGTGCTCCGACTTGGCCAGTTTCACTGCCCAGTCGCTCCCCGCCTCCTTCACAACCTGAGGCCCGTCCAACCCAACCCCGTCAAGTACTCGCGCTAACTGTTCGCTATCCCGGAGATCGATACCCTGGTCATGCCGGGCCCCGAAAAGAGCCAGATGGGCATCGAGGAAGTGCTCCGGTTGGCGCTCCCGCACAACGATGCCGGCCAGCCCGGCCAGTACCCCTGGGTGCGCGGCGGGGTCGTCCCAAACGGGTGTGCCACCCTCGGCCACATGCGCTTGAGAAAGCGAGAAAAACGCGAACTTGACTTCCCAGTCTGCTCCGGCTTTGAGCGCCGTAACAAGGTGCTCGTGGCCATTTCGGGCGAAGGGGCAGAGGTAGTCCCAGGTGACTGCAAAAGAGTTAGGCATAACTGGTACAACCGGCCACCGCCTCCACTTTGTTCCGAAGTCAAGGTAAGTCCTGGTTGGGGGCGGTCGTCGCTCCTCCCGGCGCGCCGCCAACGAGCACGATCCGTGTCAGCCCAGACTCGCCCCGCCCAGACGCGCCGTGCCCGGCTTTGGCTCCCCCTGCTGAGCGCGGCGGGTTCGTTGTCCTTCTGGTCAGTCCCGAGGTGGGAGCAATGGAGCGACATCCTTGACCACTTGGCCGAGGATCGCCCCGAGCGCTGCTCCAGCTACTACGTCGGACGGATGATGGATCTTCACGTAAACGCGGCTCGAGGCGACGATCGAGGCCAGGGCGTAGTAGATGAGCCGAGTGCGGCCGTTGCCGAGCAATGTGGCGGCGAAGAAGGCGGCGCTCGAGTGGCCGCTAGGGAAGCTGCTCGTCCGCGGGATCCGCAGAGGCAGCGGCCGCTCTTCAGTGCTTTCTGGACGTTCCCGGTGGAACGCCAGCTTTACCAGTCCGTTGACGAGCGCTGACTCCGCGCCGAGCAGTGCTCCCACCCGGAGCAACGGACGCCACCCCGACCCTGAACGCCAGCCCTGCAGCGCAGCTAAAACGAGCCATATCGCGCTGTGGTCACCCACGGCGCTGGCCGCGTACATGAGCCGGTCAAGCGCAGGCCGGCCTCTCAGGTGTGCCTCGAAGAAATTGTCGACTGCGGTGTCCAACTGGGAGATGGCTTTGAAATCGGGACGGGCGAGGGCTGGCAGAGCCTGCGGTAAATAGGTCACTACCGCAAACATTGGCGAGGTCCGTCGTCGGGCCGGCCAAGAACTCGCTTCATTCGTGACCGTCTCTCCCCCTGGCAACCGGACGAACCTCGACGAAGCGCCGTTACGAGGCGGCCAGCGGGAACAGCCGCAGGGAAGCTTCGGTTTCGTCGCGATGGTCGAGCACCACCGAATGTACTTGGCGGGCCAGCGACAGGTCGCCGCCCATGGCGGGGCAGTAGGCGTGGAAACCACACCAGTCGCAGAGGCGACCCGGTTTTGGCCTGAAATCCTCGAGTAGGCACGCCCGTTTAACCGCCGCCCATATCGCCGTGGCCTGGCGCTCCAACCCGTTTATCGATTGCTCTGAAGGGGTACTGCCAATCGCCAGTGGCTCCCGAAGATGGAAGAGCTGCACCTTTACCGGTCGGCGACCGAGGACGTGTTCGCACAAGAACGCATAGAAGTGGACGCCGCCGAGGCGCGACTGCTCCTGGCTCTGCCCCGGGGCTTTGCCCGTTTTGTAGTCGGTGACGACAAGTTCGCCTTGTTCGTCGAGTTCGAGCCGGTCGATAACCCCGCGGAGGCGTAGAGGGCGGGGCGCTCCCTCGGGGTGGTCCGCCGGTGGCTCGGGAGCATCAAAGTCATTGCTAGGGCTCCCGTCCTTGTTATCGCCGAGGATATCTTCGATTGTTTCTCGGGGCCGCCGTGCTGGCAGCCCGATTTCCACCTGAAGGCGAAGCTCTGTCCCTATAACCCGGACCGAATTGGGGTCTTCCAGGACGAAATAGTTCCTCAGCAATTCGTGCGTGTCCTCGACCAGCTCTTCGAGCTCCTGGCCTTCGAGGGCGAGCGCGGCCCCTTCCTCGCTCTCGAGGAGTTCGTCAAAGGCGCGCTCGAGCTTGCCGAAGGCGGCCGGCAGTGTCCGCCCCCCCTGTGGCTCGTCCCACATGAGCAACTCGAGCGCGCGGTGGACGACGGTACCCCTGAACGCCTGCAGGCTGGGAGGTTCAGGCAGCTTGTCAATGGCCGATAGGCGGAACGCCAGGGCACATTCTTTGAACGTCGTCACCTTTGAGGGGGTAAGCGAGGCAGGCAAAGGCAACGACATCAGGACCAGGCTAATCAGCAGCAGCGACCGTGTTGTGGGACCCGGTAGCCGAACAGAGATTTACGCAGGGGTGGTTTCCGCCTCTCCTGCTACGTCGGCCGCGATCTCGACCGGGGCCTCGAAGGGCCCGAAGTGGCTGAGCGCCGGCATCACGTTCATCTCTCCCGCAGGGAGTCGGGAGACGACCTGAGCCAGGTCCTGGGGAAGGACCGCCGTGCTGCGACCCCCGCCGGACAGCCGAGTAGCGCAGCGCACCTCGGGTAGCCGGTCCCAGGCGTTGTGAGATAGAGCCCCCTCGTACATGCGCGCCTCGTCTTCGGGGTCACAGGCCAGCCGGAGGCCACCCTCTTCGCTGGCTACGAAAGCGCCCTGCAAGAACGCCTCCAGCGATCCCGGAGCGAACTGGGCGAACTGGCCACGCCCTTCGAAGTGCGCTCGGGCGTCCTCAATCGACGCAAACCGGGCCCGCCGGCGGCGGGCTGAAGCGGCGAACTGCGTGCTATTGCGGGCAGTCAGGTCAGTACCCGGCACGGCCATGATGGGTTCCCATGCCCAGAGCCTGGAAAAGGTGCCAGGCCGGGCCGCTTCGGCCAGGAGCAACGCGGTCGCCCCGGCCGAGTGCCCTACGCCGATCAGTCCCGGCGTCCCCGAAAGAGCTAGTTGGTCCAGAAGGGCCAGGGCATCCGACGCGAATAGCTCCCATGGGTAGGAACCATCCGGAGAACGTCCGGAAGCGCCGTGGCCCCTCATGTCCAGCGCCAAAGGCCTCATGCCCTCACCGAGCCTTTCTGCCACCGGGGCCCAACAGCGCCCGTGCAGCCCGGTCCCGTGCAACATCAACACGGGTTGCCCACGACCGCCGAAGTCCCAACAGACAAGACGCGTCCCGTCCTCGGCGGTTGCCTCGATTTTGTCCATCCCCGACTGGTTCAGTGAGCCACGAGCTCGAGCAGGCTGGCCGCGTTGTCCACCGCATTGGTGCGCCAGCAGTTGTCCATGATGAGGTGCACCTCGTCTGTACAGGAAGCCAGCTCCTTGATGGCAGGAGCCCAGGCCGCCAGCTCCCTCTCGCTGTACCGGTACGACCAGCTTGTCTCGCCGGCCTGGGGCCCCACGCCGGGCTTCCTCCAGAGTGCGCCTCGTCCACGAACCTGGTCGGAGGCTCGTCGTCGGACGTCACCTCTCCGGCGGGGGAGGCGACGTCCGACTCCCCGCCGAAGGAGGCTCCGGAGCCGCGCTCGCTGGAGGCCCCAACTCCGCCCTCGCCCGCAGCGGTTTCGCTGGTCTGACCCCGCGCTCCACGACGGCCGCCCGCAGCGCCCGCCGCGCCCGTAAAACGAACGAAGCCGACTTCTGAGGTGGCGGCGACGATCGGTTTTCGAGGCCCGCCGCCGTCGCGGCACACGAAACCCAACCCGAGCTCTTCGAGCAAGCCCAGAGTTTGCTCGCACGCGTCCCCTTCGAACCATCGCTCACTGGTCAGCTCGACGGCCACCGTCAGGCCTGGCAAGCGGGCCGGCAGTTCGATGAGCTCACTCCAGGCGGTCGGCCGGGGGTGGAACCACGAGGGGAACCGGACGACGACTGCTCCCAACCGCCCTGCCTCGGCGAGAGGCCGGACCGCGTGATTGAAACGGTCCCAGCATTCCTCAACCACCGTCGCAGGCAGGTGGTGGCGGTAGAGCTTGGCCCCTTCCCGCCGGGACGGCCGGACGTGGCCCTGCAGGTCGGCCCACAGGGACTCCGGCCAGGTAGGGGCGCCGCATAGCAAGGACCAGGCGCGTACATCGATTGTGAAACCGGGGGGCGTCGAGGCGACCCAGCGCCTGGCCACGTCCGGCGTGGGCGGGAACCTATAGGTCGTGGCTACCTCGGTCAGCGGCAGCCGGCTGGCGTAGTAGAGGAGGCGCTGTCTTGCACTAAGGGAACGGGACGGGTAGAAGCTCCCGTCGCGGACGAGCGAGCGGTCGGCCCAGGAACTACTCCCAGCCAGCACACGGCACCCGCCGACCACGACCCCAGAGGCTGGTTGAGTAGCTAAAGCCTGCGAGCCACCCAGAGCCGGTTGGCTGAAAGTGACCGCCGGAGTATTCTTCACCCACCGAGCGTAGGCCGCAGGGTGGCGCGGCCTCCAGGAACCTTCGTTTCGTCTAATAACGGTGGGGGCCAGAAAGGGCGACGGAGACATTTCTTTTGAGCGGGATCTCATCTCCGCATAGGTAAAAGGCCCGCCGTCCATCCCCAGCTTCGAGGGTGCAGTTATCGGGCCGAGGTCCCGGCCGGCGCGGAGCTAAGCCGTTAGCGGCTTTGATTTTCGCTGGGGCACCCCCAATGAGGCTGGCGACAGCAAATGCCGCGGCCGGTAATTTGGGACCGGTCCCGATCAATTCGATGCTCTGAGCCACTCACACTTATCGAAAATCCGCCGCAACGGCGGGTACAACCACGCCCAGCGTGAGAGTATGCACGCTATGTCTCATCTCTGCGGTGCCAGAGCGAGGAAACCATGAGCAGCCCCGAAGAACTACGCGCCTGGGGTGTGGCACCCGGGTATTGGGACGTAGCGGGGCATTGGACCGACGTCCCAGCCGAGACGGTGGCGGCCGTATTTGCCGCGCTGGGCGCCGGTCCTGGGGGGCCACCGACACGGGCGCCATTGGTGACTGCGGGCCCCGGCGGACGGTGGCCGGAGTTGCCAGCCGGCACGCTTCTCGTCGAGCAGGGCGGGGCCATCGAACTCGCTCCTGGCCAGCCGCCGCCGCCAGATTTGCCTTTCGGATATCACCATTTCGAGCTCGCCGGCGCCGGAGAGGACGGGGGCCGCCCGGCCGGCGCGGAGCCGTTGACCATCGCTTTCTGCCCCTCTCGGTGCCCGTCCCCGTTACCTGGCCGCAAGTGGGGTTGGTCGGCGCAGCTTTACGCCACCCGTTCGACGGAGAGCTGGGGCATGGGCGATTTTGGGGACTTGGGCCGGCTGGTGGACTGGGCGGTGGGGAACGGGGCGACATTTGTGCTATCGAACCCCCTTCACGCCGCAGCCCTGGAGCCAGTCCCGGAACCGAGCCCTTACTCGCCGAGCTCGCGTTCTTTCCTCAGCCCGCTATACATCAAAGTCGAGGACGTCCCGGGCGCCAATGAGCTCCCTATCGTCGCCAAGCTGGCCGGTAAAGCGAGGGCCTTAACGCTGACCGCCTTATCGACCGCCCCGTAGTTTGGGCGCTCAAGTCCGAGGCTCTTGAAGCACTGTTCGCGTTTTCAGACGGTGGTAGCACCGGCCGCCGCACACACCTCGACAAGTACATCGTTGAGCGGGGGAACGTGCTCGACGGCTACACCACCTTTTGCGCTCTGGCCGAACGATATGGCCATCCGTGGCAAAGCTGGCCAGGCGAGTATGACCGGCCTGACCGGTCTGCGGTGGCTAGGTTCGCGGCTAATCACGAGATCAAGTCCCGTAAGCGCTACCACGCTTGGCTGCAGTGGATTTGCGAGGCTCAGCTGGATAGCGCGTCCCGAGGAGCTCGGCTGATGAGCGACCTCGCCGTCGGCGTCGACGGGGGAGGCGCCGACGCCTGGCTATGGCAGGACGCTTTCGCCTCGGGGATGCACGTGGGCGCGCCGCCTGACGAGTTCAACATCGGGGGCCAGGACTGGGGGTTGATGCCCTGGGACCCTTGGAAACTGCGGGCCTGCTCCTACGAGCCGTATATCCAGACCTTGCGGTCCGTATTGCGGCCAGCGTGCGGGCTCCGGCTCGACCACGTGATGGGCCTGTTCCGGCTGTTCTGGGTGCCAATAGGTATGGAACCGGCTCGCGGCACCTACGTCCGCTATCCATGGCAGGACCTGCTTTCACTACTTTGCCTCGAGGCGTGGCGAGCTGGCGCGTACGTCGTGGGGGAGGACCTGGGCACCGTCGAGGACCACGCCCGGGATGCTCTACGCGAGGGCGGCGTGTTGTCTTACAAGTTGTTCTGGTTCGAGCCCCGTCCTCCAGCCGACTGGCCGGACGAAGCTTTAGGCGCGGTCACCACTCACGACCTGCCCACGATCGCCGGGGTGTGGTCGGGAAGGGACTTGCTCGATCAGCGCGCCGCCGGGGTCAAGGTCAATGAGGAGGGGTCGACCGTGTTCCGACGGCACATAACCGAATGGACCGGTATCGACGGTGGCACCCCGATGCCTGAAGTCGTCGAGGCGACATACGGCGCTCTGGCTGACGCGCCCTGTGCCCTGTTGAGCGCCGCCCTCGACGACGCGCTGGCGGTCGAGGAACGTCCCAACATGCCAGGTACCATCGACGAGTGGCCCAATTGGTGCCTGGCCCTGCCCGCCCCGCTGGAGGATATCGAGCAAAGTGCGTTGGCTGCGGCGATTGCTCAGGACCTGAACCGCAGGTGAGCAGTCAGGCCGGGCCGGGGAGGCCGGCTTGAGCATCGCTGACCTGCCGGTCGCACCCCCGCTGGCCCCGATGCTGGCGAAGCTGGCACGGGAGCTGCCCAATGGCGACTACATCTACGAACCGAAGTGGGACGGCTTCAGGTGCATCGTTTTTCGTAGCGGTGCGGAGGTGGAACTCGGGAGCCGCAACGAGCTACCACTGACGCGTTATTTCCCCGAAGTGGTCCAAGCCCTCCTGGAGGCCTTGCCGGAGCAGGCCGTCCTGGACGGTGAAGTGGTCGTGGCCGGTCCTGGCGGTCTCGATTTCGACGCCCTTCAGCAGCGAGTCCACCCGGCTGAGAGCAGGGTCCGGCTCTTGGCCGAAAGGACCCCGGCTTCGTTCGTCGCCTTCGACCTGCTTGCACTCGGCCCCCGTGACCTCCGTGAACAGCCCTTCCACGAGCGCCGCCGGCTCCTCGAGGACCTCTTGAGCCGGACGAGCCCGAAAGTACAGGGAACCAGCGTCCACGTGACGCCGGCCACGCGTGAGCGGGCGGTAGCCGAGGATTGGTTCCGTCGCTTCGAGGGCGCCGGGCTGGACGGCGTGGTCGCTAAACCATCCGACCTCGCCTATGTGGCCGGCAAGCGGGTCATGGTGAAGGTCAAGCACGAACGCACCGCTGAGTTCGTCGTTGGCGGCTTCCGGTGGTACAAGCGGTCGTCTGCCGATGGCGCCAGTGAGGTTGGCTCGCTGTTGCTGGGGTTGTACGACGCGGCCGGGGATTCTGGCCCACGTCGGGGTCATCGGGGCGTTCCCGGCCGAACAACGGCGGCAACTGGTCGACGCGCTGTTCCCTTACAGGCTGAGTAACGAACAAGCCCGAGAAGAAGGCCATCCGTGGGCGGCGTGGGCGGCCACGCCTGAGGCCACGGCCGCACGTATGCCAGGGGCGCGCAGCCGGTGGAACGCGACCAAGGACCTCTCCTTCGAAGCGCTCCGCCCCGTGCTCGTGGTAGAGGCCGCCTACGAGCACCTTCAGGGACATCGGCTCAGGCACACGGCCCAATTCAGGCGGTGGCGCCCGGACCGGGTCGCCGCCAGCTGCACTTACGAGCAGCTAGATGTCGCCGTCCCGATGGAGTTGGCCGGGGTGTTCGGCGCGGGTGTCATCTCGGGGGAGGGGCCGGGTTAGGCGAGCGCTCCCGGCTGAACTGGCTGCCCCACCCGGGGTGATGGCAACTCGGCCCGGCCTGGAGATATGTTTTTTGGGGAAGATGTCGAGGGCTTGGGTAGAGGAGTTTTGAGAACCAGGTGGACAAGAGACAGCGGCCAGTCGCTGTGGGAGGCGTCGAACGTGGTCTCTGATGGGCGCCCGGCCCCGATGACAAGAGCCAGCGGGCCTCTCTCTACAGTTATCTCGGAGATCAGAGCACGACGAGCTGCCCACCGAGTAGGGACGAACAGTAACTGTGCTCAGAGCGCTCTGCTGATCCCGGTGCCCGAGGCCGAAGCCGTGGTCGGCGCCTGGCGCGCGCTCCACGACCCCTCGGCTCGCAGAGGCGTGCCCGCTCATGTCACCCTGGTGGTGCCCTGGGTGGCGCCTGAACAGATCAAGCAGGAGCACCTGGACGAACTTTCAGAGGTTCTGGCTGAGCAGGAGCCCTTCGAGTACTCCCTGGAGGAGGTCAGCTGGTTTGGCGAGCGTGTCCTGTGGCTCGGCCCGGCGCCCGCGGATCCCTTCAAGCGCTTGACCGCCCTCTTGGCCGACCACTTCGAGACCCCACCCTGGCAGGGGGAGTTCGCCGAAGTGGTGCCGCACCTGACCGTCGGTCTGGCCGGCCACGCCGTCGGGTGCACGTTGTCGGAGGCTGCCGCCGACTTGCGGCCCAAGCTGCCGGTGAAGTGCCGGGCCACCGAGGTGCGGGTAATGAGCGGCGACGGCATGAGCTGGGAACTGGTGCACCGGATCCCCCTTTAGCGGCCGCCTTTTTTGTGTGCTCGCTACGAGCCGAAGACCTCGAGGAGTTGCGCGACCTCATCAGCCGGCCCGGCCGGCACCAGGTAGCCGTGCTCGTCTCTGACCGTGTCGAAGTTGTCCCGGACATCCTCCGCTGTGAGCTCGGGGTTGTAGTACCCGTGGGTGAGGCCGATGAAGAACCGGGCCACACGGCCGCCCGCGGCACTGTAAATCTCGCCCGTCACCGGGTTGTCCCGGTGTACCAGCCAGATCGCAACGGGAGCGACGAGCTCGGGGGACAGCTTCTCAGCCAAGGGGCCGAGCAGGTTCTCGGTCATCCGGGTCCGAGCCAGAGGGGCGATGGCATTGACTTTGATGTTGTATTTGGCGCCCTCTGCCGCCAGGACTCGGGTGAGGCCGACCAGGCCCATCTTGGCCGCACCGTAGTTCGATTGGCCGAAGTTCCCGAGCACCCCTGAGTTCGAGGTAGCCATGAGCACTCGGCCGTAGCTCTGCTCGCGGATTTTGAGCCACGCCGGCTTTGTCACATTGAAGGCGCCTCTCAGGTGCACGTCGAGTACCGGCTCGAGCAGCTCAGGCGTCAGGTTGTGGAAGGCCTTGTCGCGCAGGATACCGGCGTTGTTAACGAGGACGTCGACGCGCCCCCAGGAGTCGACAGCCGCGTTTATGAGCGCTTCTCCGCCGTCGGGGGTGGCGACGCTGTGCGTGTCGGAGAGCGCCTCGCCGCCCAGTTCTCGAACTTCCTTTGCCACTTGCTCAGCGGGGCCTTCGCTCGCCCCTTCGCCGCTGACGGAACTCCCGACGTCGTTCACGACGACGCGCGCGCCGCGGGAAGCAAGACCGAGCACATATTGGCGGCCCAGCCCTCCGCCGGCGCCGGTCACGACTGCTACTTGCCCATCAAACCCGAGTTCGGCCACGGGGCGATGTTACAGGGCAGCACCTCGTGCCAGGCCGGGTTGGCCAGGCGGGTAGTCAGAGCCGGAGGGCTAGGGCCTCAGGCTCTGGGCTCGCCGTAAGGCGCGCCGGCCTCGTCATAGCAGTAGTCGTGGAAGTGCTCGACGCGGTCCCAGCGCGCGTCGACGTAGACGTTGGCGATGACCTGGCGCCCTTTCAACCGGGCTACGAACTTGAGCTGCTCCCCGCAATGCTCGCAAACGGCGTCGTTGCCGGGCTCGATGAACCGTACGACGGCACGGCTAACGGGGAGGACGGAGGAAACGGTAGTCACCCTTGTTATATCGGCCCACCGGAGGGCCAACATGAGCCGGCATCGCCGGACGTGAAGCGGTCTACCGTGGGGGACGGCCCTTCCAGGGCCTTTACGTCGTAGGCTGGAGTTACCGTGCCAGAAGCCAAACCGACCAACCCACAGCAAACGAGCCCCGACAGTTTCGGTGCCAACGCGTGGTTGGTGGACGATATGTACGAACAGTTCCGTCGGGACCCGCTGTCTGTGAGCGAGAGCTGGCGTGAGTTCTTCGAGGGCTATAGGCCAGCGGGGGCAAACCTGTCGGGCCGCAGAACAATGGCCCGGCCGGCGGCGGCGGGCTTGGCGCCGGTCGACGGTGCAGCGGACAAGGCCGCCCCGGACGGCAGCGCCGGTAACGGGGCGAGCGGCGGCGTAGCCACGTTGGTTGCCACGCCTGTACCGACCTCCGAAGCTAGGGCCGCCACTACCGCCACCGGCCCGCGTCCCGCCCCCGAGGAGAGACCGTCTGCACCAACCCCCGGTGCACCCGAGGGCACCACTGTCCCCCTCCGGGGTAGCGCCGCTCGCGTCGTCTCCAACATGACCTCTAGCCTCGAGGTGCCGACCGCCACGAGCTTCCGGGTAGTGCCGGCCAAGCTCCTCGAAGTCAACCGGCTGATCCTCAACAACCAGCTGGCGCGCACCGGGACGGCGGGCAAAGTCAGCTTCACTCACCTCATTGGTTGGGCCGTGGTGCAGGCCGTCCGGGCCGTCCCTGCTATCAACGCGAGTTTTGCCGGCCCTCCCCACGACGGCGACGGCGCCACAGGGAAGAGCACCAATGCCAACAGCACCAATGCCAGAGGAGCCGGTGGCGGCCCGGCAGTATTTCGCCCTGCCCACGTCAACCTCGGTATCGCGGTCGACCTCGAGCGCTCGGACGGCAGCAGGTCATTGATGGTGCCCGTCATTAAGCAGGCGGAGGCGCTGGAATTCCGCCATTTTTGGCGGGTCTACGAAGATCTGGTGCGCAAGGTCCGTTCGGGCAAGGTCGAAGTAAGCGACCTCGCTGGGTCAACCATAACCATAACCAACCCGGGCACTTTGGGCACCGTACAGTCGGTCCCCCGGTTAATGGCAGGACAGGGTGCCATAATCGGCGTAGGGACGATCGATTACCCGGCTGAATGGCAGGGCGCGGATGCCCGCCAGTTGGCTGAGCTCGGGGTGTCGAAAGTGGTCAGCCTCAGCTCGACTTACGACCACCGGGTGATCCAGGGCGCCGAGTCGGGCCTTTTCCTCCAGCGCGTGCATCGGCTATTGCTGGGCGACGACGGTTTTTATGAAGGTATTTTCCGTTCGATGGGGGTGCCATACGAGCCAGTCAAATACCGGCGGGATATTAATGACCCGTACGAGCGGGCCAGCAATTATGTAGAAAAGCAGCAGAAAGTTGAACGCCTGGTCAACGCCTACCGGGTCCGGGGGCACCTTATCGCCCACCTGGACCCGTTGGACTGGAAAGAACCATTGATGCACGCCGAGCTGGACCCCGGTACCTACGGCCTCACCGTGTGGGACCTCGACCGGGAGTTCCTGACCCAGGGCTTGGTCGGAAAAGGGCCGACCCGCCTCGGCGATATGCTTTCTCTGCTCCGTGACGCTTATTGCCGTACGGTCGGCGTTGAGTACATGCACATTATGGAGCCGGAGCAAAAACTCTGGATCCAGGAGCACGTCGAGGGCGTACCGACGGACCTCGAGCCTGAAGAACACCGCCATATCCTGGCCAAGCTCAACGCAGCCGAGGCGCTGGAGCGCTTTTTGGAGACCAAGTACATTGGCCAGAAGCGCTTCGGGCTGGAGGGGGCCGAATCGGCGATACCGCTCCTCGACGCCCTGTTCAGCTCGGCGGCCGACCAGGGCCACCAGCACGCGGTTATGGGGATGGCGCACCGGGGTCGCCTCAATGTGCTGATAAATATCGTGGGCAAGAGCTATCACGACCTATTTGGCGAGTTCGAAGGCAATCTCGACCCTTCGAGCGTTCAAGGCTCGGGGGACGTCAAGTACCACAAGGGTTTCCGGGGTAAGTTCCGGTCCCGTTTGGGCAACGAGCTCGATGTGTCCCTGGCGTCGAACCCCTCTCATCTCGAAGCGGTGGGGCCCGTAGTCGAAGGCATGGCGCGGGCCCTCCAGGACCAGCTCTCGGCCGACATGGTGCCGGCCCGGACCGGGCTGGCGCCGCACGACCTGGTGTTGCCGGTGCTGGTGCACGGCGATGCCGCTTTCGCCGGCCAGGGCGTCGTAGCCGAAACGCTCAACATGTCGACCCTGGCCGCGTACGAGACCGGCGGCACCGTACACCTAGTCATCAACAACCAGCTCGGGTTTACGACCAACCCCGATTCGGCGCGCTCGTCGGTGTACGCGACGGACGTGGCCAAGATGGTCCAGGCCCCCATTTTCCACGTCAACGGTGACGACCCGGAAGCCTGCACCAGGGTGGCTCGTCTCGCCCTGGCCTTCCGCCAGCGGTTTCACAAAGACGTCGTGATCGACATGATCTGCTACCGGCGTTATGGCCACAACGAACAGGACGACCCGTCGCTCACACAGCCCCTGCTCTATCAGCTGATAAAGGAACATCGCAGCGTCAGAAAGCTCTACACGGAAGCCCTCGTGCGCAGAGGCGACATCACGCTGGAAGAGGCCGAAGCGGCGTTGGCCGATTTTTCCCGCCGACTGCAAGAAGCTCTGGACGAGACGCGCGCTTCGGCCCCGCCCCAGATGACGAGCCTGCCCCCGCCGGCGCCACCAACGCACGAGCGCGAGGCTGTACCCACCGCCGTGGAGAACGGGACGCTGGAGACCGTCATGGACGCCCTCACCCGCGCCCCCGAAGGTTTTACGCTCCATCCAAAAATAGCCCGGTTGCTCGAATCTCGCCGCAAGCTTTGGGCATCGGGCCAGGTCGACTGGGCGCTGGGCGAGGCGCTCGCTTACGGCACCATAGTGCTCGACGGCCGCGACGTGCGCCTGACTGGCCAGGACACCCGCCGCGGCACCTTCGGCCACCGCAACGCCGTTTATGTAGACTACCGGACCGGCCACGAGTTCATCCCGCTGGCGGCCCTAGACCGGCAAGTAACGGCAGGGCCCGGGCGGTTTTTCGTTTACGATTCGCTCCTGTCCGAGTACGCCGCGCTCGGTTTTGAGTACGGGTACTCGCTGTTCTCGCCCGAGGCCTTGGTGGCGTGGGAGGCCCAGTTCGGTGATTTCGTGAACGGGGCCCAGATAGTCATCGACCAGTTCCTGGTGGCGTCCGAAGTGAAGTGGGAACAGGCGTCGCGGCTCGTCCTGTTGCTCCCGCACGGTTATGAGGGCCAGGGCCCGGAGCATTCGTCCGCCCGTGTGGAGCGCTTCTTGGAGCTGAGCGCCGAGGACAACATATGTGTGGCCAATGTGACGACGGCGGCACAGCTGTTCCATCTATTGCGCCGGCAGGTCCTCGTGCCGGCCGGTAAGCCCCTCGTCCTGTTCACGCCGAAGCGGTACTTGCGAGGGCGAGAGGCCTACAGCCAGGTGGAGGAACTCACACACGGCGCCTTCCGGGAAGTTATCGATGACACCGTCCCCGCTGAAGGGGCCCGCCGTATTGTGCTCGCTACGGGGAAGGTCGCCCTCGACCTGATCGTCGCTCGCGACCAGAGAGGCATCAGCGACGTCGCAGTTGTACGGGTCGAGCAGCTGTACCCGTGGCCCCAAGAACAGCTGATCGGCGTCCTGTCCCGGTATGCCGGGGCCACCGAGATCGTATGGGCGCAGGAAGAGCCGGCCAACATGGGCGCCTGGGACTTCGTTCGGGACCGTCTTGGCGCCGTAGTAAGCGCTGGGCGCACTCTCGTCCACGTCGCCCGCCCTCCCTCTGGTTCTCCGGCAACCGGCAGCCACACGCTCCACGAGTTGGAGCAGGCGGACATCCTGGAAAGGGCTCTTGGGCACTAGTGCCGACCGGGTGCCACGGCTCGGACGTGGTGGGCCGCCGTCGAAGCACGGACGTCGCGGCCAGGGAGGATGCGCCAACCGGAGCCTTGGGAGTGGCACACTAGTCGTCGTGGGTGAACGTCACTACGGGCCCGACCTGCTCCGCGAGGCAGCGGCTATGGCTACGACAGACAACGTTCGCCGGGTTGGCGCCGAGGATGACGGTCCGCTGGGACGGCATTCTTGGGCAGCAACCGGGCGAAGGTCCGTCGAGCCAGCGCTGCTGTCGTACGGGCGGAGCGGTGAGCTGGCAGTGGCGTGTGGAAGCTAGCTTTTTCGCAGGTACTGCCGGCGAGAGCGCCCAATAAGAGCCGTTCGTAACGGCTTTGATGGGATGACAAAACAGGAGAAAGATGCCAGCTCGTCACGTAGTGGTCGACGGCTCCAACATGGCAACCGAGGGTAACTCGCTACCTAGTCTCAAACAGCTGGACGAGTCGGTGCGGGCCTACATACTGGAAAACCCAGACGACATCGTGACGGTCGTCGTCGACGCTACGTTCGGGCACCGCATCCCCTCGGAAGAGCGGGAGCGCTTCGAAGAGGCCGAACTCGCGGGCGAGATCGTCAGCCCCCCGGCCGGGGCCATTGGGAGAGGCGACGCTTTTTTGCTGAGGGTGGCCGACAAAGTAGGAGCGGTTGTGCTCTCCAACGACTCGTTCCAGGAGTTCCACGGTGAGTACGAGTGGCTGTTCGATAAGGGCCGGTTGATGGGTGGTAAGCCCGTGCCCGGGGTGGGTTGGATCTTCACCCCGCGCACCCCGGTCCGTGGCCCGAAGAGCCGCGAGTCCGTAAAAGAGGCAAAGCGCAAGAGGCACGCCGAGAAGATCGAGGAGCCCGCCGAGAGCGGGCTGGACATGGCCGCCGAGCGTTCGCGTGGCCACGGCGGGGACCGTAAATTGCAGCGCGCTATCGCTGCGGCCGTCGAGGAAGCGGTCGAGCCCGCTAAAGGCGGACGCAAACGGCGGCGGAGACGGCGAGTCGGAGAGGTGCCGTCCGAACCCCTCAACGAACCGTTCAACTTCATCACCTTTATCGCGGCCCACCAATTGGCCGACGAGGTCGAAGGCACGGTGGACGAGTTCGCCTCCCACGGCGCCTTTATCTCGGTAGATGGCGCCCGTTGCTATTTGCCGTTGTCAGCCATGGGGGAAGTACCACCCCGTTCTGCCCGCGAGGTATTGCGAAAGGGCGAAAGGCGTGCCTTCGTCGTCCAAGCGTTTGACGCCATGCGGCGTGGCATCGAGTTGGCGGTGCCGGGGTTCGTCCGTCCGGCGGGTACCCCGACCGCGGAGACCATCGACGCCGAGATACACCGTGGAGAGGTGGCACCGGATGGGGCTGTCCTAGCCGGAGCGGGCAACCAAGGAGCCGGCCAAGAGGGGACAGTGGCTCCGGTCCCACCACTGACCGGACCATTGAGCGGCGCCACGCCCGTGGCCAAGGCAGGGGCGAGAGGGCGCGCCCGGGTGGGCGTTTCGAATAGGCCCAACGCGTCAAGTCCGGCTCCGCCGGCGCCGGTTGAGCACGCCGTCGTGCAGAAGGCCGTAAGCAAGCGAGGCCGCCCGCGGGCAAGGGCGGCGCTGAGCCCCGAGGCGCCGAGCAGCGAGAGGACGGGCACGGCTCAGAAGCTACCGCCGGCGAAAAAGGCAACCGGTCGGCCAGCGACCAGGAAGTCGGTCGCAGAGCCGGCGCCAGGCCCGGCTACGAGAGCAAGCGATCGGGCGGAGCCGGCTCGACCTGCGGCGGCCAAAGCCGGCCTATCTGGTGCGAAGGAGCCGGCGAAAAAGGTACCGGCGAAAAAGGTACCGGCGAAAAAGGTACCGGCGAAAAAGGAGCCGGCGAAAAGGGAGACGGCGAAAAGGGAGGTCGGCAAAAGAGAACCGGCGACTAAAGAAGCGGCGAAGCGGGCCGTCGCCAAAAAGGGGCCAGGCACAGTGGAGCCGGCCCGTAAGCAGCCGGCCAAGAAAACGGGTGCGAACGAGGCGGCCGTGACCAATAGGGCGGGGACCACAAACGCGCCCAAACGGGCGCCTGCCGCGAAGACAGGTACCGCTAAGGCAGCGGGCACCAAAGCGGCCACCACGAAAGCGGCCACCACAAAAGCGGCCACCACAAAAGCGGCGGGTGCCAGGACGGGCGGCGCCAAGGCGCCAGCAGCCAAAACATCAGCCGCCAAAACGTAAGTTTGGCCGATGCTGTTCCTTAGTGCGGCGCCCGAACTCGACCGCCACGAGACGGGCCCGCGCCACCCGGAACGGCCAGAGCGGGTCCCTGCCGTCTTGGAGGGGATCCGTCGAGCGGGGTTAGCCGACGCCGTGGTGCAGTTGCCGCCACGTGCCGTGACCCGAGACGAGCTCGAGCGAGTGCACACGCCGGCGTACCTGCGGATGCTCGAGGACTTTTGTGCCCGAGGCGGGGGCAACCTTGACGCGGACACGGTGGCCAGTCCCGGGTCTTGGGAGACCGCGCTCCGGGCCGTAGGAGGTGCGCTTTCTGCCGTGGACGCGCTCACGGCAGAAAACGACGGAGTGGCCCTAGTCGCCCATCGACCCCCGGGTCATCACGCGACAGCGGACCGAGCCATGGGCTTTTGCCTCCTCAACACAGTGGCGATCGCCGCCGCCGCCCTCTTGCAGCGGGGTGAACGAGTCGTTGTCCTCGACTGGGACGTGCACCACGGCAACGGGACAGAGGAAATCTTCTGGGAGGAACCGAACCTCCTTTACGTTTCGACGCACCAATCGCCTTTGTACCCCGGGACGGGCCAGGTCAGCGCCACGGGTGGGCCACTGGCGGCCGGGCTGACCCTCAACATCCCGCTCCCGCCGGGAGCGACTGGCGACGTCGTGCTCTACGCCTTCGACGAGGTCATCGGTCCTGCGGTCAACGAATTTGGGCCGACCTGGCTGCTCGTCTCGTCTGGCTTTGACGCCCATCGCGCCGACCCCCTGGCCCACCTGGCCCTGAGTGCTGGAGACTTCGGGGCCATGGCCGCAAGGGCGAAGGAGCTCCTACCTCAGCCGGGAAGGATAGTGATCGTGTTGGAGGGCGGCTATGACCTGACGGCGCTCAGTGCTAGCGCTGGCGCCGTGGTGGCGGCCATGGTCGGGGGGACCTATAGCCCGGAACCGGCCACCTCAGGCGGTCCCGGCCGGCAGGCGGTGGACCGGGCGGGCGAAGCTCACCGCCGCGCCAGGGCTGAACGCGCTTAGAGCCGGCCGGTAGTGGTCCCGGCCCAGTTACGCCGCGCCTGGTGCCGAGGTGGTTTGGGACGAGGTCCCGCGGAAAGCGAGGCCCGACCAAAGGGCTAGTCCCGCCAATGCAACGGCCGCGGCGACGTCGACCGCCCAAAACCAGGTCAGCGAAACCGTCGCCGGTTGGCCCGCAACGGTGGTCGAGACCGGCTGGCTGACTTGAACCGCAGCTGAAATGAGCTGCGACGAAAGAGCGACCAGAACGCCGGCTGTCATCCAGGCGCCTACCGAAAGCGGGGCCAGAAAGCCCCCGCTATGGCAATGACTCCCAATGCCAGCGCGGCGACAAGCTCACCGGCCATTACCCCGGCCGGCTCCGCGAAGGCGTTACCGAGGGTGACCGTCGTGGTGTGGCCGGCCGAATTGAGTACCTCGTACTTGTCCCAGCTCGGCAGGAATGCGGCCACGGCCAGCACGGCCGCGAGTACCGTCATCACCGCCCGAGCGTCGACGGTCTGGTTGAAAGGCCGTAGCCTCGGGGCGCCGGTGGGCAGGATGCTGGCGCCCAGAAGCACGCCCGCACCTCCCAGTCCCAGGGCCGCGAAAGCCAACCAAAGACCCGCCGTACCTCGGCCCGAAGCCTGGACCGACGCCGCCAGGTCCGTGATGAGAAACCCCAGCTCGACGGCGGCAATACCAGCTCCGAGGGCTACTCCACCGCGGACCGACACCCTCGAGAGCACGAGTAGCCCAGCCACCAGCCAGCCAACGGCGAGACAGATATATTCGGCCATTTCGTACGGCATCGAGACCACCGAGGCCGGAGGGCTCGCGGTGTAAACCGGGAACATGGCGGCAACATGAACGCCCACGCTCAGCAGCAGCAAGCCCCCGGCGAGGGCTACCTCGCGTCCCGCCGGCTTGGCCGCGGCAACCGGGTTGGTTGCGAGAGCGGCAGAGTGCGGCGCAGGAACGGCCGGGGGCGCCGACGGGGGACGCCAGAGTTGGTCTACGGGCGGGCTGGTCGGCGCCGGTCGCCAGGTGACATCGTCGGGCCATTGAGGCGGCGTAAAGGCCATCTGCTCCAATACTGTCGCAACTACATCGCGGCGATGTAGCGACTCTGCCCGACGGCTGTGGTTTTTATAGAGATCTCATCAACTCGTACACGCCGGCGAAGTCCTGGACCACCTTGTCCGGGACGGGGACTATCCCGCCGAGGGCGCGCGCTCCCCATGCAATCTGGGCCGTGCGCTCCACCAGCGCGACAATGTGCAAGACTCTGGCCGGGTTGGGGCCAACGGCGACCAAACCATGGTTGGCCAAGAGGGCAGCGCCCCGGCCCTGCAGTGCCACGACCGCATTTTCGCCGACGTCGGCGGAACCCGACATGGCGTACTCCGCACAACGCACTTCCCCGCCGACGTACACGCTGAACTCATCTATGCACGCCGGCACAGGTTGATGGCTGCAAGCAAACATCGTGGCCCAGACCGGGTGGGCATGGACGACCGCGCCAATATCGTCAAAAGCCCGGTAACAGGCCAGGTGTAGCTGGAGCTCCGAGGTCGGGCTGCGACCGTCCATACACGAAACGACTTCACCGGCCGGCCCAACTACCACGAGGTCCTCGAGGCGCATCTCCGCGTAGTCGACCGAAGCCGGCGTGCAGACTACGTTCCCGTCAGGTTGACGGGCAGAAATATTACCGCTGGTCCCTTCCACCAGGCCCCGGCGCAACATTTCCTTCGCTGTGGCGAGCACGGCGACGGGGGCGTCGTCGACGCTCTTCATTGTTGGCCGCCTTCGATTTGGCCGCCTTCGATTTGGCCGCCTTCGATTTGGCCGCCTTCGATTTGGCCACTCATGCTCTGGCGGGCCGTCCCCCGGCCGATAAGGACTTCGGGGTTTACGATATTCACCGGCAGCTCACCTGTGAGCAGTAGCTCGAGGTCGTCTGCCACCATTTGAGCGCCACGCGCTTCGGTGTCAGTCGTGGCCCCACCGATATGCGGCGTGAGGACCACGTTGGCCATCGAGAGGAGCGGATGTCCTTCGGGGAGCATCTCGCCATCGAAGTGGTCGAGCCCGGCGCCGCCCACGTGGCCCGACTCGAGCGCAGCGACCAGCGCATCCATGTTGTGCAGTTGCGCCCGCGCCGTGTTCAAAAACAACGCCCCGGGCCGCATCCAGCGGAACTGTTCTTCGCCGAAAAGGCCGACCGTTTCCGGGGTAAGGGCGGCGTGTACCGAAACGACGTCGGCCCCCCGGACGGTTGCTTCCAGATCCCGGGAGGCGCCCTCGACATAAGGGTCGTAGACCCCAACAGTCATCCCGAGCCCCTGCAGGCGCCACTCGAGCGCTCGGCCGACGGCGCCGAAACCAACTATCGCGGCCCGCCGGCCCGCCACTTCCCATCCGCGGAAACGCTGGTAAGGGATGGTCCCGTCTCGAAATACCTCTATCTCTCTGACGTCCCGGTCAGCCGGCAGAACCCTGCGGGCCAGGGCGATCAGCAGGCCCACGGCGAGCTCGGCCACGGCGTCCGCGTTGCGTCCTGGTGTCCGGATCACGGGCACGCCGGCCCGGGTCGCGGCCCCAATGTCGACGTTGTTCGGGTCACTCCGCGTTGCCGCCACCGCCACCAGCGGCAGGTCGAAAACTGAGGCGTCGACAAAATCCGCCTCGACCACCAGGATGTCGGCATCCTCGTCTATGAGCCGCTTGGCCAGCCCGGGACCGTCATAGATACGAAGTGGCGCTTGGTCCGTCCACGGCTCGTGCACGACTCGAGCCAACCGGTCGAGCTTGTCGAGCCCGGCCGCGCATGGGCGCCGTAACGAAGGCTGTGTGGGGCGCAGCTGCTGAACTTATCGGGGATGGCACGGTTGCAATATTGTCCGAGCATGTCAGGCGCGTCCCAATCCAGCCGGTGCTCGGTACTAGCGGCGGGCATCGATATCGGGACGACTTCGGTCAAGGCCGTCGTGGCTGACGAAGACGGCAACATCGTTGGACGGGCCCGGCAGGCCAGCGCGCTTCTCATTGGACCGGGTGGCCGGTTCGAGCACGACGCGCGCCAGACGTGGTGGGAAAGCCCGCGGGTGGTCCTGCGCCAGCTCTTGTCCGGCTACGCGGCCGAGGCGGTCTCGGTCTCAGCGATGATGCCTTCCGTGGCAGCAGTCGACGACAGTGGCCGGCCGCTCGGCGAGGGCCTGCTCTATGGCGACAGCAGGGGCTTGCAGCAGGGCAGCGGCGACCCGACGACGAGTGCCGAGATGGCGCACCTATCCGGTTGGGCCGCCCGCAACGCCCCGGGCGCGGCGGGCTACTGGCCCGCCCAGGCGGTGGCCAACGCCTCTCTCGGAGGCGAAGGAGTGACTGACCTCGCGTCAGCGTTTGCCACCGGTCCGCTTTTCATGGGTTCGGGCTGGGATGCCGCAGCCTGCGCCGCCGCCGGGTTCCGACCTTCCCAGCTACCGCGGGTGGCCGTTTTCGGTGAGGCTGTCGGCCAGGTCGGCGGCGATGTTCTCGGTGCCGGGACACTGTCGGGCGAGCTGGTGCTGGCGGCCGGGTCGGTCGATGGTTTCTGCGAGCAACTGGTGGCCGGCACGGTCAACGATGGCGACGTTCTCATTGGCCTGGGCTCGACTCTGGTCGTCTGGCTCACTGTCCCGGGCTGGCCGCCTGACCTACCCGACATATGGCGGGTGCCTCACCTTGTGGCGGGCAAGGCCATGGTGGGCGGAGCGAGCAACGCCGGCGGCATCTGGGCAGACTGGGTAGACCGGGTGCTCCGTCCCCCAGCAGGCGCTGTAGTAGCTGGAGGCGGCCAAGGGGACCTCCGCGGTCTCGGCCGGATCGATAACGACGCTCCCGGCCTGTCGCCGGGGGAGGTACCGGTTTGGTGGCCGTGGGCTAAAGGTGAGCGGGTACCGTGGCACGACCGCTCCCTGCGGATCGGCTTGGCCGGCGCCGATCTGTCGCATGGGCCAGCGGCGTTGCGACGAGCCGCGTTCGAGGCCACCGGGTTCGTCATCCGGTACATCCTCGAGGTCGCGTCTACGACCGGGACACGGGCCCAGCGCTTCGTGGTCAGCGGCGGAGGGACGCGCAACCCGGCGTGGCTTCAGGCCATTGCCGACGTCCTCGGCCACCCGGTGCAGCCCATGGCTGTGCCGGAGACCGCCGCTCTTGGCGGGGCCTTCCTGGCCCGTATGGCCCTCGGCCAGGAGAGCTCGTTGGACGACGCCACCAGGTGGTCGAGGTATTCCGCACCGGTAGAACCGGTCCCCGACTGGGCTGCGGCTACTGACGAACGATACCTGCTCTGGCGCCAGGGGCTGCCGGAACGCAGCTGAGCCCCCGGGTTGGTCTGCTAGAAGCGGCGGCGCAGCTGGCGCGAAGAGTGGCGCCGGCGCTGTCCGGGCGCCGACGCCTGTGCCTGCCTGTAGGGAGGGGAGTGCCCTACAGGGAGGTCAAAAAGTCGTTGTGCCGGCCAAGGACGCGACCGGCTTGATAATGCTGGACACGATCGCCGTCCGGCCCCGCTGGAATCTTTAACGGGTTGCTCGCCGGGCTGGTGGCACTGGCGCCGAGGTGGATAGACGTTGCCGACGCCAGGCTTCCCCCGATGTAGAAGCTGGCCGAGAAACCCGCTGCGCAACGGGTGGCGAAGTCGAAACCGTCCACCCAGCCGTAATCGACGAAGCGGAACAAGATGGTCCGCTTATTGTCACTGAGGGCCACGATGTCGTTGACCCCTTTGGCTCGCCGAACGTTGATGAACTTGCCGCCGGTGGTCAGGGTGCCGGAAACAACCGTGGTGTCGCCGGGCCCGCTGTGCGTGGCACGAATGGCCCAGCCTCCGTCTGGGTCGTCCCACAGGTAAACCCCGTCGCCCACCTGGAAGGACAGCGGCCGGCCCTCGACTTCCGACGGCCAAGCGCCCTTTCCACAGGTGTCAGGCGGCGCCGGGACGGGCGGCGTGGGTGCGGGCATAGAATCCCACAGTCGTTGTCGTGGTCAACAGGAGTGTCGTTGTCGTCGTGCTCGTCGGACCTGTAGGGGCCGTCGTGCCGGTCGTAGTACTGGTGTCGTAGGCACGGTGCCGGGCTCTGGCCCAGGCAGGGGCGGCCGCTACGTTCACCGCGGCTACGACCACGCAGGCGGCCAATAGCGTCCTGGCGCCTGTCGCAACCGCTGAACTACTCATCGCGGGACCGGTCCCTCCTCAAGGCGGGCCACCGTGGCCTCTTCGTCACCATTTGTTCATCAAGTGTTCGCCACAGTTGTTGGTTAGCTTGCCATCAAATTGTGAAGATCTTGCGAAGACAGCCAGTTCGTCCGCGCGGAGCCCAGACAGCAAGGAACCCACGTTCGCTCAAACGCCAAGAATGCGGCTGACCGCCAGGCGGCCCCCATCGCAAAGTCGCATGTCAAGGGGCCATGGTTCGACATTAAGGAGCATTTAGTACCTGATGAGGGGGCCATAACGTGGTCGACAATGGCGCTTGGCCGGGAGCGGGTGCTCCTCGAGCGGGACTGAAGGAAGGACTTATGACGACTGAGGTGACAGCTGACGCCGGCCAACCGCTTATCGCCCCTCCTGGCGGGCGGGCGCTTTCGGAACAGGAGGTCCATCTGCTTGACGCCTATTGGCGGGCCGCCAACTACCTCTCGGTGGGCCAGATCTACCTCGTGGCCAACCCGCTCCTGCGGGAGCCCCTCAAACCCGAGCACGTGAAGCCGCGCCTGCTCGGCCATTGGGGGACCTGTCCGGGGATCAACTTCATCTACGCGCATATGAACCGCATCATCCGCAATTGGGACCTCGACGCCATTTATGTCATGGGCCCCGGCCACGGTGGCCCGGCCGCGGTGGCCAATGCCTACCTCGAGGGGACCTACACCGAGTTGTACCCACAAATCACCAGGGACGAAGCGGGAATGGCCAAGTTGTTCCGCCAGTTCAGCTTCCCTGGCGGCATCCCCTCGCACGTGGCCCCGGAAACCCCCGGTTCTCTGCACGAGGGCGGCGAACTCGGCTACGCCCTTTCGCACACGTTCGGAGCGGCCTTCGACAACCCGGCCCTACTTGTATGCTGCATCGTCGGCGACGGGGAAGCCGAGACGGGCCCGTTGGCCACCGGCTGGCACGGCAACAAGTTTTTGCACCCGGTTTCAGACGGCGTCGTCCTGCCCATCCTGCACCTGAACGGTTACAAAATTGCCAACCCCACCGTGCCAGCCAGGATCGGTGACGTTGAGCTGACCTCGCTCCTCGAGGGCTGCGGTTACGAGGTCAACTGGGTGTCGGGCGAGGACCCGGCCGAAATGCACGTGTTGATGGCCGCCACCATGGACAAAGTCGCCGAGCAAATCACCTCTATCAAGCGTTCGGGTCGCGAAGCCGAACTCGCGGAGCGACCCCGCTGGCCTATGGTCGTATTCCGTTCGCTCAAGGGTTGGACTTGTCCTAAGACGGTCGACGGCCTACCCCTCGAGGGTAGCTTTCGCGCCCACCAGGTCCCGATACCGGAAGTCAGGACCAACCCCGAGCACCTGGCGTTGCTGGACTCCTGGATGCGTAGCTACCGGCCCGAAGAGCTCTTCGACGAAAACGGCGGCCTGGTCGCCGAACTGTCCGACCTGCCGCCCAAGAGCGACCGGCGCATGAGTGCCAATCCCCATTCGAACGGTGGCTTGCTGCTGAAGGACCTGGACCTGCCCGACTTCCGCGACTACACCGTCCCCGCCGAGACGCCGGGGAGAACGTCCTCGGAGGCCACGCGGGTACTAGGCGGCTTCCTCCGGGACGTGATTACGAGGAACCCGGCCAACTTCCGCTTGTTCGGGCCCGATGAGGTGGCGTCCAACCGGCTCCAGGACGTGTTCGAGGTCACGGACCGTCAATGGGAGGCGGAGATACGCGACACCGACGACCACCTGGCGCCCGAGGGCCGGGTCATGGAGGTCCTGTCCGAGCACCAGTGCGAGGGATGGCTGGAGGGTTACCTGCTAACCGGTAGGCACGGGCTGTTCACAAGTTACGAGGCGTTCATACACATTGTTGACTCCATGTTCAACCAACATGCCAAATGGCTGAAGACGACTCGGGACATCCCGTGGCGGCGGCCCATAGCTTCCTTGAACTACCTCCTGTCCTCGCACGTCTGGCGGCAGGACCACAATGGGTTTTCTCATCAGGACCCGGGCTTTATCGACCACGTTGTAAACAAGAAAGCCGACGTCATCCGCGTATACCTGCCGCCCGACGCGAACTGCCTGCTGTCGGTGGCGGACCATTGCCTGCGCAGCCGCCATTACGTAAATGTCATAGTGGCGGGCAAACAGCCATCGCTCAATTATCTTTCGATGGACGATGCCGTTTTGCATTGCACCAGAGGTATTGGGATCTGGGACTGGGCATCTAACGATGGCGGCGTCCCTGATGTGGTGATGGCCTGTTGCGGGGACGTGCCGACGTTGGAAACTCTGGCGGCGGTGGACATTTTGCGATACGAGCTGCCAAGCCTGAAGGTCCGCACGGTCAACGTCGTCGACCTTATGCGCTTGGAACCGGAGACCGCCCACCCGCACGGTTTGCCGGACGCCGAGTTCAACACCATTTTCACAGCGGACCAGCCGGTAATTTTTGCTTACCATGGCTACCCCTCGCTTATCCATCGGCTTACTTACAAGCGGGCCAACCATTCCAACTTCCACGTCCGGGGGTACATGGAAGAAGGCACCACCACCACACCTTTCGATATGGTCATGCTCAACGACCTGGACCGTTTTCACCTGGTGATGGACGTAATCGACCGGGTGCCAGGGCTTGGCCCACACGCTGCTTCCCTGCGCCAGCGGATGCAGGACGACAGGGTGCGGGCGCGTTCTTACACGCGGGCAGTCGGAGACGACGATCCCGAGATCGTGGGCTGGACTTGGCCTTATTGAGCGCTCAGAGGATTCTGCGGCTGCTGATCGTCAACGCCGGCTCGAGTAGCCTCAAGTTGTCGGTCCTCGATGGGGACGACGAGCTGGTCGCCTCCGAAGAGGTCGACGCACCTGGCGGGCGCGCTGATGAAAAGGCCATCAAAGACTTTGTGTCCGGCCACGGCCCGATCGAGGCCGTCGGCCACCGCGTCGTCCACGGTGGCACGGAGTTCACCGGGCCGGTGCGGGTCGACGCTAGCGTCCGCCACCAGCTCGAACTGCTGACCGACCTGGCCCCGCTGCACCAACCGAAGTCGCTGGAGGCCCTCGACGTCGTCAGCCGGATCCTCGTAGGTGTGCCTGCAGTCGCTTGCTTCGATACGGCGTTCCACGCCGCCATGCCGTTGGCCGCGGCAACTTACGCCCTTCCCCGTCAATGGCGCCGCCGCTGGAACTTGCGCCGGTTTGGGTTCCATGGGCTCTCACATTCCTACGCTTCGCGGCGCACCCGCCAGCTGATGCGAGAACGGAGCACCGGTTTATCGGTGCCGAGCGGTGGGACCGACCGCATCGTGACCTGCCATCTCGGCGCCGGCGCCTCCCTCGCCGCGGTTCGGGGCGGAGTTTCCGTCGACACCACCATGGGCTTCACTCCCCTCGAGGGCCTTGTCATGGCCACTCGCTCCGGGTCCGTCGACCCGGGCTTGTTGCTGTGGCTGGAGGAGCACGTTGGAATACCGCCGTCCGAATTGGCCGCCACCCTCGAACAGCGCTCGGGGCTCCTCGGGCTCAGCGGCTCCGCCGACATGCGTGCGGTGCTGGCGGCCGAGAAGGCGGAAGACCCTGATGCCGTCCTCGCCATGGGCGTCTATCTGCACCGTCTGCGGGCCAGTATCGCCTCGATGGCCGCTGCCATGGAGGGTGTCGACGCGGTGGTGTTCACCGGCGGCGTGGGCGAACGGTCCGCCGAAGTACGGCAACGGGCGGCCGACGGCCTCGGGTTCCTGGGCCTCCGGCTGGACGCGGCGGCCAACGACGAGGCTGATCCGGACCACGAGATCGGAGCGCCCGGTGCGCCCGTCAGGATGTTCGTGGTCGCGGCAAGGGAGGACCTCGAGATTGCCCGGGGCGTACGGCAGGTCCTGGAAGGGCGACCCTCCTAACCTTCAACTGGGCGCCATAGTGGCTTAAGTGCCGTTCCGCTCGTCACAAAGGGCCCTGGCGCGTTCGGAGGAGCGCGCCCTTCTGCCGCGCCCGCTGTACTACCCAGACGAGCTGCCCATTGCCGCTCGCAAAGATGAGATCGTGGCCGCCTTGACCACCAGCCAAGTGCTGGTCGTGGCGGGTGAGACGGGGTCCGGGAAGAGTACTCAGCTCCCGAAGATGTGCCTCGAAGCGGGGCGGGGAGAGGCCGGGATGATCGGCCACACCCAGCCCCGGCGCCTGGCCGCCCGGAGTATTGCCGAACGGGTGGCCGAGGAATTGGGGACGACGCTCGGGCGGGCGGTCGGCTACAAGGTCCGGTTTACCGACCGCGTGAGCGACTCCACCCTCGTAAAGGTAATGACCGATGGCATTCTCTTGGCCGAACTGCACAGCGACCCCGAACTGCGGAGCTACGACACGCTCATAATCGACGAGGCCCACGAACGCAGCCTCAACATCGATTTCATCCTTGGTTACCTGAAACGTCTTCTGCCGTCCCGGCCCGACCTCAAGGTCATTATCACGTCGGCGACGATCGATACCGAGCGGTTCTCCAGGCATTTCGATGACGCGCGGGTTATAGAGGTGGCCGGGCGCACCTACCCGGTCGAGATCAGGTACCGGCCGTTGGCCGAAGAGGGAGAGGAAAATAGCGACGAGGAACCCATGGACGAGGTCCAGGCTGTTTGTGACGCCGTCGCCGAGCTGGCCCGGGAGGGGCCGGGTGACATCCTCGTTTTCTTACCTGGGGAGCGGGAAATCCGGGATACGGCCGAGGCGCTGGACAAGGCCGACCTGAAGGGCCTGGATGTCCTGTCCCTGTACGGGAGGCTCTCATCTGCGGAACAGCACCGGATTTCGAACCGCATACCGGGCGCCGAGCCGTCCTGTCCACCAACGTCGCCGAGACCTCTCTTACCGTGCCGGGCATCCGCTACGTGGTCGACCTCGGGACCGCGCGGATATCGCGGTACGGCCGGCGCACCAAGGTGCAACGGCTCCCGATCGAACGCATTTCGCAGGCGTCTGCCAACCAGAGAGCGGGGCGCTGCGGCCGCCTTGGGCCGGGCGTGTGCGTGCGGCTTTATTCCGAAGAAGATTTCGCTTCTCGACGGCCGTTCACCGAACCTGAGATATTGCGGACCAACCTGGCGTCGGTAATCCTGCAGATGGCCGCCATCGGGCTCGGGGACATCGAGAACTTTCCCTTTATGGAACCGCCGGACCGGCGCAACATTGCCGACGGCGTCGCCCTGCTGGAAGAGCTAGGTGCGTTCGCCACCGACCCAGGTGTGGGCCCTGACCGGGACGGCGCCGGTCCGGCGGAAAGGCACCCAAGCCGCGCCACCCCTGGAGAAGGTGCCCGCCTCAGCGCCGTCGGGCGCAAGTTGGCCCAGCTGCCGCTCGACCCGAGGCTCGGGCGAATGGTCATTGAGGCCGGTCGCCTCGGCTGTCTGGAGGACGTCCTCGTTATCGCCTCGGGGCTGTCCGTACAGGACCCGCGTGAACGTCCGGCAGAGAAGCGGGAGGCGGCCGCCGCGCTGCATGCCCGGTTTGCCGATGAGAGCTCAGACTTCATGTCCTTCCTTCATCTTTGGCAGTACCTGGACCAGCGCCAGGGCGAGCTCAGTTCGAGCCAGTTCCGCCGGCTCTGCCGCCGCGAGCTGATCTCCTACCAGCGGGCCCGGGAGTGGCAGGACGTGCATGGGCAGCTAGTCGAAATCGCGGGCCAGATCAGGCTGGGCCAGATCAGGCTGGGCCAGATCAGGCTGGGCCAGGTCAGGTCTGGTCAGGTCGGATCTAGGCAGCTCAAGCGCGGGGGCCGCGCCGACAGCGGCGAAGGTCAGGCCCATCCTCCTGCCGGGCACCCTTCCGGGGCCGATGGCTCGGGTCGGGCCCGTCGAGCTGAGGTGCACCAGGCTTTGCTGAGCGGGTTGGTGACACAGGTCGGGCTGCGAGAAGGCGAGCGGGCGGACTTCGCCGCCCCCAGGGGCGCCCGTTTTGCCATCTGGCCGGGATCGGTGTTGGCCAAAAAATCGCCCCGGTGGGTGATGGCTGCCGAGCTCGTCGAGACCAGCCGACTATGGGCCCGTGTGGTGGCGCCGGTCAGGCCGCAGTGGGTGGAAAGAGCAGCGGCCCACTTGCTGAAGTGGTCGTACAGCGACCCGGAATGGGACGCCACTCGGGCAGGCGCTTTCGTGCTCGCCCGGGCCACCTTGTACGGCCTACCAATCGTGGCTGGCAGGCGGCTCGAGTTGTCCCGACTGGACCGGGACGGAGCGCGGGACATGTTTATCCGCTATGCCCTGGTGGACGGAGACTGGGACGAGGTGCCCGCGTTTGTCGGCCAGAACCGGGACCTGGTCGACGAGTCCCAGGCGTTACTGCAGCGGGCGCGGCGTCACGAGCCGTTGGCCGGCGAAGACGCTTTGTTCGAGTTCTACGCCTCGCGGGTGGGGCCAGAAGTCACTTCGGGCCAGGCGTTCTGGGCCTGGTCGAGACGCGACTGTGACAGCGCCGATCGCCTGGTAGCTACGCCCGAGGAGCTCTGGGGGCCGTCTCTTGTCGACGTCGACCTGGCCAGCTTTCCCGACGTCTGGACCAGCGCCGGGACCGGGCCGTTGGCCCTGCGCTACGAGTGGGACCCGGGGACAGAGGACGACGGTGTTCATGTCGAAGTCCCCTTGGCCCAATTGGGGAAACTGGCCGGCGAACGCTTGGAATGGCAAGTCCCGGGCCTTCGTGAGGAACTGGTGGTGGCCCTTCTGCGGTCGCTGCCGAAGGACCTGCGGCGGCACCTCGTCCCTGTGCCGGAACACGCAAAGGAGTTCGTGGCCAAGGCCTCTCCCGGGGATGGCCCGCTGCTGGCCGTCCTGGCTGCCCATATGAGCGCGGCCAGCGGGACAGCGATCTCTTCCCGGGACTTCGATTGGGCCAAGGTGCCGGCCTACCTCCGTCCCACCTTCGAGGTCTTTGGTGACGACGGCAGAACCCTAGCCAGTGGCAAGGGATTAGCGGACCTGTACGCGGCGCTGCAACCACAACTTCTGGCTGCCCTGCAGGCTGCGGCCGCGTCGGCATCGCTCGGGGGCGGCCCGGAAGTGCGCCACTCGAAGTGGGATTTCGGCGAACTGCCGAAGGTGTTCGAGCCGGAATGGAACGGCGCCCGCCTGACGGGCTATCCCGCCCTGGTCGACGAGGGCGACAGCATTAGCGTGCAGGTTTTCCCGGACAGCGCTTCGTCGCGGGCAGCCATGGTGCTTGGCACTCGTCGCCTGCTCCTGCTCAACCTGCCTTCCCGACGTCAGCTCGTCGATGGGCTCGAACGCCTCATCCACAACCCCACCAAGCTCGCTCTGGCGGGCCTGGCTCACCCGCCCTACCGTTCCACGCGGGAGCTGGCCGAGGACGCCATCGTGGCCTGTCTCGACGAAGTCGTGGCCGCCAACGGCGGGCCGGCGTGGGGGCCTGATGAGTTCGAGACCCTGGTGTCGGGCGTGCGCCAGCGAGTGGGGGTTTCGGCCGAGCAGGCGGTCCGAGCGGCCGTGAGGGTTATTTCCACGCTGCAGAGCCTGGGCCATCGCACCCGGGAGCTTGGTGCGATGGCCGGGGCCGGGCCTTCTCCGATGACGGCGGCTCTCGACGACGTCGTGCAACAGCTGGCCGCCCTCACCGGCCATCGGTTCCTTAGCCAGGTCGGCCTTGGGCGCCTTCCGGACTTGGAGCGCTACCTGGCCGCCATCGAACGGCGGCTGGAGCGGCTCCCGGCGGACCCGCGCCGGGACCTCGCCCTGACCCAGAGGGTGCGCTCGCTGCAGCTCGAGCTGGAGGATGCGACGGCCGAGGCCTTAGTGGATGAGGCCGGCACCGCCGTGCTCCACGCCCTGGGCGAGGTGCGCTGGATGATAGAGGAGCTGCGGGTCAGTTTCTTCGCCCAGTCGCTCGGGACGCGGGTGCCGGTCAGCGAGGAACGGGTCCGGCGGGCCATCACGGCCGCTCGCCGCACCGCGTAGCGCCCGCCCGCCGCCCCCTCAGCAGCGCCCGCCGGCGTGTTTGACAATCAGGTCCGCGGCCACGAGCGGCCCGGAGCGGTGGATGACCACCCCCAACGGACGAGGGTTTTGGTGGCGCGGCACGGTCAGCTCCGGGGCGCGAACGCGGGCGACGGCACCGTAGAGGTTGTGTACGCACGCGGCCGCGGTGTGAGAAATGACTGCTTTCGGGCTTCGTGTTCCATGGGCCCAAAGCCAACACGGGACCTGTGACCATGCGCCCAGGCGCGAAAGACGAAGACGGCGGACGAAAAGCTTGCTGAGTGGGGGTAAGTGGGTTAAAGTGGCGAGAAGTAGAGGCGGAGGGAGGGACCCCTTGCCTTCACGGAGCAGACGAGCAGGTAAGTGGAGCGTTTCCATGGCACTTTCGAGTACTCCCTTGACGCAAAGGGCCGAGTCATCCTGCCGGCGCGATTACGCAGCCATTTCGACACGAAGCAAGCTTACGTCTCGGTCTATCCGGAACGCTGCCTAGCCGTATGGCCCCCTGCGCAGTTCAGCCGTCACCTCGCTCGGGCCGAAGTCATGGAGACCCGGGGGACGGAGGGGCGCAACCTGGCCAGGGTCCTAACTGGTCTGTCGGCGGAGGCGGAGTTCGATGCCCAGTGGCGGCTGACCGTCCCGCCCGTTCTGCGAGAGTACGCCGGCCTCGAACCGGACCAACCTGTAATGGTCGTAGGTGCGCTCAGCCGCGTCGAGCTGTGGCAGGTGGCGCTATGGCGCCAGCGCACGGCGGCGAGTATCGAGAGCATCGCCAACGGCACCAGCGATTTGTTTTCCGAGCCACTTCCCCCGCCCATCCCTCAGGCCGACGCGGCCGTGGCACCGGCGGGGGGGTCGGTATGACTATTGCTACCCCAGTCAGACGGGCTCGTACGGAGCCCCTTGGCCAGCAGGACGGGAGTCCCCTTCTCCACCCGCCCAGTCCTAAGCACCGAGAGAGAAAACCCGGCGCAATGCTGGCCGAGGGGCTGCGCACAAGCCCGGCAAACTGGCTTTATGTTGAGTCCCTCGCATCCGTGAGCCCAGGCCCCGCTGCTGAAGAGCCGCGCTTCGAGCACCGGCCCGTCATGCTCGAAGAGGTAGTAGACATCTTTTCGGCCGTGCCCGAGGGTGTGGTCCTGGACGCCACGGTGGGCGGCGGCGGCCACGCGCTGGCTCTGTTGCGTGCCCACCCCCGCCTCAACATCGTCGGCATCGACCGCGATGCAGAGGCGGTGGCGGCGGCAACCGCTGAGCTGGCCCCGTTCGGCTCACGGGCCACGGTCGTCGGTGGCCGCTTCGACCAGTTGGGCCCGATCCTCGACCGTCTCGGCGTCGACCACCTGGCCGGTGCGCTTTTCGACCTCGGCGTCAGCTCGCCTCAGGTCGACACCGCGGGACGGGGGTTTAGCTACCGGTTTGACGCCCCACTCGACATGCGGATGGACCGTTCTCAGGAGCTGACGGCGGCCGATGTTGTAAATGAGAGCAGCCAGGACGAGCTGGCCACACTGTTTAGCGACCACGGAGAAGTTCGCTTCGCCCGCCGTATTGCCGCGGCGGTCGTCGCCGCTCGCCCCGTCCTGACGACGGGGAGGTTGGCCGAGGTCGTCAGTTCAGCCGTCCCGGCGGCCGCCCGCCGACGAGGCCATCCGGCCAAGCGCATCTTCCAGGCGCTGAGGGTGGCGGTCAATTCAGAGCTAGAGATCCTGCCGACCGCGATAGACGCGGCGATCGAACGCTTAATGCCCGGAGGCCGCATCGTGGTCATCTCTTACCACTCGGGCGAAGACAGGGCGGTGAAAGACCGGCTGCTCGATGCGGCCACGGGCGGCTGCTCCTGCCCTCCCGTCCTGCCGTGTGTGTGCGGCGCCGTACCCCGGGTGCGACTGCTCAACAGGGGCGCCCGTAAGCCATCGGAGAGTGAAGTCATGGCAAACCCGCGTGCGGAAAGCGCCAGGCTCCGGGCGGCGGAGGCCGTGGCGGTAGCGGAAAGCCGCCCTCAATGAGCCCCGTTGAGCCCGGTTTGGACGAGGCCACTGGACGCGTGGTGGGCCAACTGGTCGAGGAAGTGCCGAGGACGGCCGCCCCGGAGAAAGAGGGCTCGGAAAGAGAACAGAAAGAGGAGCAGCGGCGCCACCTTCAGCTGGTCCAGAACCAGGCCAGGCGGCGGGCTGGGCGCCGGCGCCTGCTCGTCGTGCTTACCATCGTCTGCGTAGCCGTCGTGGGCCTGGCCCTAGTGGGGCTCCATGTGCTGATAGCCGAGAACCAGTTCAAGTTGGACAACCTTCAGCAGCAAGCGGCGACGGAGCAGGCGAGTTACGAGAAACTCCGTCTGCAAGTGGCGGAGCTCGAGGCTCCCGCCCGGATCGTTTCTCAGGCCGAGGGCCGGCTCGGGATGGTGCAGCCGGCATCTGTGACTTACCTGCCGGCCCTCACCGCCGCCTCAACCAAGTCGCCAAAGAGTGCGCAAGCCCGCAACGTTGTTGGCAAGAAGGCCAGCGACGCACACTCGCCCACCTCGGTGGTGAGCGACCCGCCCACGACAGGAACGGTGACCGCTCCTCAGGGTGATTCGGACTGGCCGACGGTCAAGCCGTACCTGAGCGGCAGCCCGTGAGCGGGCCAACTGGCGCCGGGGCCGGGCGCCGCCCCCCAGGGCAGCGTCGCGCCCCGGGAGGAACTGCGCCGGGCGGGGCTCGGGTCGCGGGCGGTGGGCGCCAGGGGAATGGGACGGGCCGCGGTGGTGGCGGCCGTAGGCGCCGGCGGCTTCGCTTCGTCGCTACCGCCGCAGCCATGAGCGCGCTGCTGGGAGTGGTCGTGGTAAGGCTGTTGTTCGTTCAAGGCATAAACGCCGGCAAGTACCTGGCCGATGCCCGTTCGGAGTACGTGCACGAGATTTCCTTCCTCGGTGAGAGAGGCGCCATCGTGGACCGCAACGGCGACGAACTTGCCATGTCCGTGCCTATGACCACGGTTTACGCCGATCCTTACCAGGTGACTAACCCCGGCCAGGAGGCGCAAGCTGTGGCCGCCGCCCTCGGGGTGGCCGCCGGCCCGCTCCAAGCGGACCTGAGCGAGGCCAACGGGTTTGTCTACCTGGCCCGCACCATCCCTGACGCGGCGGCCGCCAAGGTCGAGAAGTTGCTTAACGCAGGCAACCTGCCGGGCATCTACACGATGCAAGAGCCGAAACGCTTCTACCCGGCGGGTCAGCTGGCATCTCCCCTCGTTGGAGCGGTCGGCATCGATGGTCAGGGCCTTTCAGGGCTCGAGTACAAGTACAACAGCCTGCTGGCCGGCAAGCCCGGCAAGCTGGTGGAGGACATGGACCCCGCGGGCGGAGAAATCCCCGGCGGCGTCCAGGAGTACCAGGCGCCCGTTCGGGGCGACGACCTCGTCCTTTCTATTGACGAACCTCTCCAGTACGAGACCGAGGAGGCGTTGGCGAGGGCCATCGTGGCGGCTCAGGCGGACAGCGGTATGGCGCTCATAATGGACTCCCGCACCGGGGAGCTTCTGGCCGTGGCCCAGCTCACGATGCCAACGCCATCGGAGCCGGCTACCATGCAGGAGCCTCCCGCCTTGCCGGTCTGGTTCATCCCGCCGGGAGGCTCCTCGACAAGCACCACCAGTGCGGGGGTCAGCGGCAGCGGGGCGAGCGTGGCCAACGATCAACCGGTGGAAGCTCCCTCCGCCTCCGCGTTCACTACCGTTTTCGAGCCAGGGTCAGTGGAAAAGCTGGTCACAGTTTCGGCCGCCCTTTCGACAGGGGCGGTACAAGCCGACGACTATTTCGATATCCCCGACACATATGACGTGGCCGGCAGCATTTTTAGCGATGCCTGGGCCCACCCCACGCTCGACTGGAGCATTTCCAACATCATTGCCCACTCGTCTGATATCGGGACTATCGAAATAGCGCAACGCCTGGGCTTGCCTCGTTTGGTCCAGTACGTCCACGATTTCGGTATAGGAGAGCCGACCGACGTCAATTTCCCGGGAGAATCCGCCGGTCTTGTACCCGTGCCGTCGCAGTGGTCGGGGACGACCATAGCCACCGTCCCGATCGGGCAAGGCTTGGCCGTCACTGCGGTCCAAATGCTCTCGGCTTACAACACCATCGCCAACGGGGGCGTTTATATCCCGCCCCGTTTGGTGAACGGCTACATCGACGCCGGCGGGAAAGAGCACTTGTTCGCGTCGGCGCCGACCCGGCGGGTCGTGAGCGCGACTGTGGCGGCCGACGTGACCTCCATGCTCGAGGGTGTCGTGCGGGTGGGGACCGGCACGTCAGCCAACCTCGAGCCATACACGGTAGCGGGTAAGACGGGGACCGCCCTCGTCCCGTTGCCCACCGGCGGCTACTCGTCGGACGATTTCGTGTCGAGCTTCGCCGGCTTCGCCCCCGCCGAAGACCCGGCCGTCACGGCTCTGGTCACGGTGGTGGGGACCCACCAGTACGGCGCCGAGGCGTCGGCCCCGGTGTTCGCCATGATCGTGCGCGACGCACTTCAGGAGCTCGGCATCCCACCGCATAAAGCGGTAGCGCCCGTACCCGGCGTCCCCTTGGCGACGCCTTACGGCGAGGAGGGCGAGGCCGCCGGCCCGGCCTTGCCCGGATTGGTGGGTTCGCCGGACGTACAGGTCGGCCCGGCTTCCCAATCCACCGGTGGCCAGGGCCAGGCGACGACCTCTTCTACCACGACGACTGCCGGTGGATCCACTACCACGACTGCCCCCGCGTCGACCGCGACGACTGACCCCGCGTCTACTACAGCGACTGCGTCCGCGTTGACTACGACGACAGTCCGCTAGGGTCGGGGGAGCTTGACGAGGCCGAGTGTGCGCTTGAGGACTCTGCTCGCAGCGGCCGGGTTGGACGCTGTCGGGGCGTCGGTTCGTCTCGGCCACCCGGGGGGGACGCCCCGGGAGTGACCGGCGAGCCCGCAACTGACCCCGAGGTGACCGGGATCGTGCTCGCTTCAGGCCAGGTCAACCCGGGGGCGCTGTTCGCCTGCGTGCCGGGTAACCGGGCCGACGGCCACGACTACGCTGGCGAGGCCGTCGAGAAGGGCGCTGTCGCCGTGCTGTGCGAGCGGTCCCTCGACCTGCCGGTGCCTCAGGTCCTGGTCCCATCGGTCCGGCAAATCCTTGGGAACGTTTCCGCCGCCTTCTGGGCTTACCCCGCTAGAGCGATGAAGGTCATAGGCGTGACGGGCACGAACGGGAAGACGACCACATGCGCGGTCCTGGCCAGCATTTTCGAGGCCAATGGGTGGCCGGCCGGCGTGATCGGCACGCTGACCGGCGAGCGCACGACCCCTGAAGCACCCGTGCTACAGCGCGAGCTGGCCCGGTTGCGCAACGAAGGCACCCAGGCGGTGGCCATGGAGGTGTCCTCGCACGCTCTGGCCCAGTACCGTACGGACGGCACTGATTTCGCCGCAGGCGTTTTCACCAACTTGAGCCAGGACCACCTGGACTACCACCACACAATGGAGGCCTATTTCGCTTCCAAGGCGCAACTGTTTACGAGGGGCCAGGTGGGAGTGGCTGTCGTCAACCGCGGAGGCCCCTGGGGCGCCCGCCTCGCCGAACTGCTGTCCGGCCCGTCAGGCGGCGGGGCGCCGCTCGTCACCTTCGGGCCCTCCGACGCCAGCGAGGTTACGGTCGGGGAGCGCACCACGGCTTTCCTTTGGAGAGGCCGGCGCTTCGAGCTCAACCTGCGGGGAAGGTTCAACGTCACCAACGCGGTCGCGGCCGCGACAACCGCCAGCGAGCTGGGGGTCGGCTGGGATGCCATCTCGGCTGGCCTGGCGGCCGTGCCCCTGGTCCGGGGGCGTTTCGAGCCGGTCGACCAGGGCCAACCCTTCAGCGTGCTGGTTGACTTCGCCCATACCCCCGGCGCGCTGGCCGAGGCTTTGAGAGGTGCGCGCGAGTTGGCTGGTGAAGGCCTTCGGACGGCACCGGGTGAGGCCGGCCATTTTCCAGGCAGTGGGCCCGGCCGGGTAATTGTTGTGTTCGGAGCCGGCGGCGACCGGGACCGGGCCAAGCGTCCCATGATGGGCCAGGTCGCGAGCGAACTGGCGGACGTCGTGGTCATCACCTCGGACAACCCTCGAAGTGAGCGGCCGCTGGCCATTATCGAGGAGGTGGCCAGCGGCGCTAACGGGAGAGTAACGCCTCTGGTCGATGTTGACCGGGCCCGGGCCATTGCCGGCGCTTTGGGGATGGCGAATGCGGGCGATGTGGTGCTCGTCGCCGGGAAAGGGCACGAAACTGGTCAGGACTTCGGTTCCCATGTCGAGCCGTTCGACGACGCCGAGGTGGTCGGGGCCGTCCTGAAAGAGCTGGGCTACGACCGGGCCGCGGACGGCGACAACCCGCGGCGGGTTGGCGCCAAATGAAGGCGCTGCTAATTGCCGGCGGTGTCGCCCTCCTTGTTGCCATCCTCGGAACACCCCTCCTAATTAGCCAGCTACGTGCCCGCGGCATCGGTCAGCAAATCCGGGAAGATGGCCCCGCTGGGCACTTTTCCAAGGCCGGTACGCCCACAATGGGCGGGCTGGCCATTATGGGCGCCACTATCGCTGGTTATGTCGTCGCCCACGTCTCGGCTACGTTCACCACGAGGGGCCTGGTCGGGATGGTCACAATATGCGCAGCGGGAGTGGTCGGCCTCCTCGACGACTGGTTAAACAAACGCGCCAGCGCAGCCTGGGGCTGAACAAGCGGGCGAAAATCGCCGGCCAGTTCGTCGTCGCCCTGGCTTTCGCCATCGTGGCGGTCGAATGGCTCAGGGTCGACACCCACCTCTCCTTCACCCGGTACGACTCGCTCGGCTTGCAACTCGGCAAGGTGGGATGGGTGGTGTTCGCCGTGCTGGTCATCGTCGGGGCCATGAACGCGGTCAACTTGACCGACGGCCTGGACGGGCTGGCGTCGGGATCATCGGCGTTTGCTTTCGCCGCCTTCACCGTCATTGGTTTTTACCAGTTGCGCCACGAGGTCATCTACAGGAACCCAGCTTCACTTGACGAAGCTGTGATGGCGGCCTCTTTGATCGGAGCGTGCGCCGGTTTCCTGTGGTGGAACGCGGCACCGGCGCGAATATTCATGGGCGACACAGGTTCCTTGTTCATCGGCGCTGCCATTGGGGTCCTGGCCCTGCTCGAAAACGTGGACCTGCTCCTGCCCCTCATCGGCGGGCTCTACGTGCTCGAGACTCTCTCGGTAATTGCCCAAGTGACCAGCTATCGAGTGTTCGGCCGGCGCATCTTCAAAATGGCCCCTGTACACCATCACTTCGAGCTCGTCGGTTGGCCCGAGACAACTGTGATCGTCCGCTTTTGGATCCTGGCCGGGCTGTTCACGGCCTTGTCGCTCGGAGTTTTTTACGCCGACTTCCTTGCGCACGGAGGGACGGCATAAATGGCATCCGAGGCCACCCGAGCCCGTCCCGGTCTGGCGCTGGTGATCGGTTATGGTCTCTCCGGTCGAGCGGCGGCCGGATGGTTGGCCGGCCGTGGGTACGAGGTCGTAATCCTCGAAGACGACCGCGTGGCCGGTGACTGGGCCCGGGAAGCGGCCGTGGGCGCCGGTCTCTCCATCGAGGTGGCGCCCACCCCGGCGGAGGCGGCTGAGATCGCCCGTTCGAGCGGATTGGTGGTGCCGAGCCCGGGCGTGCGAGCCGACCACCCGGCTATTGCCGGTGCCATCGCCGCAGGCGTAGAAGTAGTGAGCGAGGTCGAGCTGGCCTGGTGGGTCCTGGACGAGCTGCGCCGCAAGGGCTCGCCCGGTCCGCAAGGAGGGCCTGTCGGGCACTTCCCGCACGGCGCGCCCGTAAACGACCGGTGGCCGAAGCTGGTCGCCATAACGGGCACCAACGGGAAGACGACGGTGACGGAACTGGTGGCCGCCATGTTGGCGTGCTCTGGACAAAATGCGGTCGCGGCCGGCAACGTGGGCTATCCATTGTTGGAGGCGGCTGCCCACCTGGCCCCCGGCCAGGCCACGGTGCTGGTGGCCGAGGTCTCGTCCTTCCAGCTCGAGTTCACCCGGCAGTTCCGCCCTGACGTAAGTTGCTGGCTCAACTTTGCCCCCGATCATCTCGACTGGCATCCCGACCTCGACCATTACGCCAATGCCAAGGCAAAGATATGGGCCCAACAGGGGGCGGGCTCCACTGCAGTCGTCAACATCGATGACCCGGTGGTCCGGCAGGCCGCCCAGAGCGTTCCCGCTGGCGTCGATGTCATTACGTTTGGCTCCTCCCGGTCGGAGGTCCTGGAGGGCGACGGCGTCGAGAGCGGAGCCCCATCCGTCCCGGACTGGTTGGTGCTGGAGGACGGCATCGAAGGCCCCCACGGTGTCTGCGTACCCGCGGCGGAATTGGTCAGGGGGTTCCCGCATGACCTGAGCAATACTGCGGCTGCCCTGGCCGTAGCTCTCGCCGCCGGGGCCAACGAAACCGGCTGTCGTGAGGCGGCCAGGAAAACCCCTGTACCCCCGCACCGTGTCCAACTCGTCGCCGAGAAGGACGGCGTGTCCTGGTACGACGACTCCAAAGCAACCACGCCGGCGGCTGTGCGGGCCGGGGTCGGGAGCTTCTCGTCCGTGGTACTGATCGCCGGTGGGCGCAACAAGGGCCTCGACCTTTCCGAGCTGGCCAGCACCGTCCCCCCCGTCCGGGCGGTGGTGGCGGTGGGAGAGTCCGCGCCGCAGGTGGAAGAGGCATTTGCTGGGCGGGCGCCGGTACACCGGGCGGGTTCGATGGGTGCGGCGGTCGAATCCGCGGCCAGCCTCGCGCTTCCCGGCGACGCTGTCGTGCTCTCGCCGGGGTGCGCCAGCTTCGACTGGTACTCCTCATATATAGAACGAGGCGAGGATTTCTCGGCCCTGGTGAAAGCGAAGCTTTACTGCGAGGCCCGAGCGGTGCCGCCGGTGACAATTAGCGCCGCGGTGGCTGGGCGTCGGTGACCGCAGTCGGGAACGCGCCGGCCGTACCGGCGCCGCGCCTCCGCCGGTCGAGTTATTTGTTCCTGGTGGCCATCGTTTCGGTGCTGTGCATAGCCGGCCTGGTCATGGTCCTCTCGGCCTCGTCCGTGGACAGCCTGCGGAGTTTTGGTACCCCGTGGACTTATTTCGAGCGGCAGGCTGCCTACCTTTGCATGGGCGGGATCGCTTTCTTCGTAGCCCAAGGTACGAGGATCTCGTTCTGGCAGCGGATGGCCAGGCCGCTCCTGCTCGTGTCCGGGGTCTCACTGCTTGCCGTCCTGGTCGCCGGACGTAGCGCCGGGGGCGCTTCGAGGTGGCTCGGGACGGGCTCGCTGCAGTTCCAGCCGTCAGAACTGGCGAAATTGGCGCTAGTCCTATTTGCCGCCGACGTGCTTGCCCGCCGGGAAGGCAAACGGGACTGGGCCTACCGGGCTGGCCCCGTGATCATCGTATTAGGGATTTTCGCCGTCCTCATAATGAAACAGCCTGATATGGGCACCGCCGTAGTGCTCTGCTGCGCCGGCGCGGCCGTGCTTTTTGTCGCCGGGATGCCCGTTTTGGCCATGATGGGCCTCAGTGCCGTCGGCGCGCTAGGCGGGGTAGTGCTAGCCGTTTCGGCTAGCTATCGGGCCGCCCGCCTTACGTCCTTCCTCAACCCGTTCGCACATGCCAGCACAACGGGCTATCAGTCCGTCCAGGGCCTGATAGCTCTGGGTGGGGGCCACTGGGTGGGGACGGGGCTCGGGCAAAGCCTGGCCAGCTGGGGTTACCTCCCCAACCCGTACACGGACTTTATATTTGCAGTAATTGGGCAGGAGACCGGTTTTATCGGGAGCTTGGTGATACTGGGCCTGTTCGCGGCCATTGGCGTCGTGGGTACCCAGGTGGCGTGGCGTGCGCCGACCACTTTCGAGAGCCTGGTCGCGGCGGGGATAACGGCGTGGCTTCTGTCGCAGGCGATAGTCAACATGGGGGCGGTGGCCGGCCTCCTACCGGTTACGGGGGTACCTCTTCCTTTTGTCTCCTACGGAGGTACGTCCCTCGTTATCGTCCTTTTTGCCACGGGTCTCTTGGCCAACGTGGCCCGCCGCTCGGTCCCGGGCGGCATCAACGGTGCCGCCTCCACCCGCCGACGTGGGGCAGATCCTGGTCGGTCCAGGCCCGACGCCCCCGCCGGTTCGGCGGGCACTGCGGCCGACCCGGGCCGGGTTGGCGCCCGGTAGCTCATGCGAAATTCGGACGGCACGTGGGCTGTTATTGCGGGCGGGGGGACTGGTGGCCACCTGTACCCGGGCGTGGCCGTAGCCACCGCCCTGGTCGAGCGGGGCCACGCCCCGGCCTCTTTGCGTTTTGTGGGGGCGCGGCGGGGCCTCGAAGCAAAGACCCGGGCGCTCGAGGGTTTCCCGGTCACATTGCTGCCCGGCCGGGGGTTTGACCGGAGGATCTCGGCCCGCAGCTTGCTCGCCAATCTGGAGGCGGTGGCCGGAGGGTTGGCCGCCGTGGCCATGGCTACGAGTTCCTTTTCAAAGTGGCGCCCGTCGGTCGTTATCTCATTGGGCGGGTACGCCAGTCTCGGTTGCGTCGTGGCTGGTTTCTTGTGGCGTGTCCCGATAATTGTCATCAACGTCGACGCCGTCCCAGGGGCGGTAAACCGCTGGGCCGCCCGGGTCGCCGCCGCCAGCGCCGTAGGTGCAGCCGATGTGCGCCTGGCCGGGGCCGTCTTCACTGGAGTGCCCGTGCGGCCGGAGATGCAGGCCATCGACCGGAGCCCTGAAGGGAGGCAGACGGCCCGACTGCGCCTCGGGCTGCCCCCGGACAGGACGGTGGTCGCGGTGTCCGGCGGTTCCCTCGGTTCGTTGCGCATCAACCGGGCCACTCTCGAGCTGGCCCGCATGTGGGCCGGCCGCAAAGACGTGGCCATCCGTCACGTAGTGGGCCGCCGCGACTGGTCCGAGTTCGAAAGCGTCGCCGTCCCGGCGGGAGACCTCGTCTATCAGCGGGTCGAGTACGAAGAGGACATGGTCTCGTTCTACGGCGCGGCCGACGTCGCCTTGCAACGGGCGGGCGCCAACACCGTTGCCGAGCTAGCCTTAGCTGGCGTTCCCGCCGTCCTGGTGCCGCTACCGGGCTCGCCTGGCGACCACCAGGGCGCCAACGCCAGGTCCATGGCTAGCGCCGGTGGGGCCGTCGTCATCCCGGACGGGGAACTGGACGGTGCCCGACTGGCCCAGGAACTCGAGGCCTTGCTGAAGCCGCCCTCCGTCCTGGACTCCATGGCGGCGGCCGCCAAGGCCTTGGGCCGGCCGGCAGCGACCCGGGATGTGGCCGAGCTAGTCGAGGAGAAAGCCCGCCAGCGGGCGTCAGCACAGGTAGCCGTGAAAGGGGGAGCGAGTGCCGCTTGACGCCTCGCCGGCACCTCCTGACCTGGCCGGCGGGCCGTGGCAATTTCACATCATCGGCCTCGGTGGGGCGGCCATGAACGGGATTGCCACGATGCTGCTGGCCATGGGTCACCGCGTCTCGGGCAGTGACTTGAAGAACTCCGTTGCCCTCGAGCGGCTCGCCGCTCGCGGCGTGCAGACTTTCGTGGGCCATGATGCGGGTCACGTCGGGGAGGCGGACTTCGTGGCCTTTTCCAGCGCCGTTAGGGCCAACAACGTCGAGCTCGCCGAAGCGCACCGGCGAGGGGTACCCACTCTGTCCCGGGCGGCGGTCTTCGGCGCCATCTGCGCTTGGCGGCAAACACTGGCAGTGAGCGGCACGCACGGGAAAACGACCACCACCGCGATGTTGACGGCCGTGCTGACCGAAGCCGGCTTCGACCCCTCCTACCTGGTCGGCGGGGAACTCCCCGGTGGGCAGGGCGGGGCGCACTGGACAGACGGCGAATGGCTCGTGGTCGAGGCCGATGAGGCTGACGGGACCTTTCTTCGTCTCGGGGCGCAGGGCGTCGTCGTTACCAACGTCGAACCTGACCACCTCGACTACTACGGCGATCAGGCCCACCTGACCAAAGCCTTCGAGGCCTTTATAACCGCGGCCCCTGGACCGCGGGTTGTGTGCCGGGACGACCGGACGGCATCCCTGTTGGCCGACACTCTCCCCCTGGTCACGACGTACGGCACGAGCGAAGGCTCGGACTACCAGATCGGCTCGGTCGAGTTGTCGGCCACCGGTTCAAGGTTCGAGGTGCGCGCCGAGGGGCGGAGCCTGGGCCGTTTCGAGCTGGCCGTCCCCGGCCTCCACAACGTCCGCAACGCCACCGCCGCCCTTGCCATGGCCACCGAAGTGGGTGCCAGCACGGCCGCCGCTCGCCAGGCGCTGGGGCACTACTCTGGCGTCGGTCGGCGGTTCGAACTGCGGGGCTCGAGGGACGGGGTTACGTACATCGACGACTACGCCCATAACCCGGGCAAGGTGCGGGCCACCCTCGGCGCCGCCCAACAGGGGCAGTGGGGCCGGATCGTAGCCGTGTTCGAACCGCACCGCTACAGCCGGACGGCCGCGCTGTGGAGGGACTTCGGCGACGCTTTCGAAGGGGCCGACGCCGTGGTAGTGACCGGGCTGTACGCGGCCGGAGAGGACCCGCTGCCGGGGGTAAGCGGGCGGCTGGTGGCAGAAGCGGTGAGGGCGTCGCAACCGGCCCTGCTGGTCGAGTACGCCGAGACCAGGAGCGACCTCGTCGCACTACTGCGCCGTTTGCTCCAGCCGGGCGACCTGTGCTTGACCATGGGCGCCGGCGACCTGACGACGCTCCCGGGAGAGCTTCTGACAGGAGCCGTCAACGGGGACAAAGCGCTATGAGCGACCCGACCTCTCCTCTGGAAGAATTTGGGGGGCCGCCAGTCGACCCTCGTTTCAGGAGGAGGTGGGCCGAGGCTCGTAAGGCAGAAGGCCGGCGCCGCCTGCGCATCCTCGTGGGCGTGCTGGTAGTCGCGGTCGTGCTGGGGGGTGGCTTCGGGTTGCTCCACTCGCCGCTGTTCCGCGTGCACAACGTCATTGTCATCGGCAACAGCCACACGCCCAGGGCAGACGTGTTGGCCGCAGCCGGGCTGACCGCGCAAGACGGCACGGTCCTGATGGTCGATGCCGGGCCGCCCAGTGCCCGGCGGGCGCTCGAGGCGCTGCCGTGGGTCGCGGTAGCCACCTTCGAGCGCCGTTGGCCATGGACGCTCGTGATCAAACTCACAGAACGCGTGCCCGTGGCCGGTCTCCTGCTCAACGGGTCGAGCCGAGCCGAAGACGTGGTCGACAAGAGCGGGCGCGTCCTCGAAGTAACCCGGGCCCCGATGCCCAGCGTGCCTTTGATCACGGGGGCGCAGGGTGCTCCGGCGGGCTCATATATCTCTCCCGGTGCCGGCCTCAGCCAGTCCGACTTGAACGAGATGTTGGCGGCGGCCGCCGCCGCCCCAGACACGCTGGCACAACGCGGGTTCAGGCTGGCCTACTCCGGCTCGTCCGGGTTGATTGGCTTTCTTGGCTCCGCAAAGACCGTCGTTTTGCTCGGCGCGGCCTCAGACCTGGCGCCGAAGTTAGCGGTGCTCGAGGAACTGGCGAGCCGGGTCAACCTGGCCAGCTATTCTCAAGCCGATCTGACGGTGCCCGAGCGCCCCGCCCTCACACCGTCTCCATCAGGTGTTTTGGGCGCTAGTTAGCCGTTGCGGAGACCAAGGCAGATAAGGGCCCGGCGCCGGCAGGATACTTGATCGCCTGGTGACATCCGAGGTAACGTGGTTGAACTACGAGTAGAGCTTAGGCGACGCTAATCCTTTAGCTTAGGTCGACGGTTCCAACCGGTACAAGGCGAAAATACGACCTTCTAGAGGCCGGTAAGCGCCAGGACGAAAGGCAGCAATGGCCGGCCCCACGCAAAATTACATAGCCGTAATCAAGGTCGTTGGGATCGGTGGGGGAGGCGTCAATGCGATCAACCGGATGATCGATGCCGGTCTGAAGGGTGTTGAGTTCATAGCTATCAACACTGACGCGCAGGCGCTTTTGATGAGCGACGCCGATGTCAAATTGGACATTGGCCGCCAGCTGACACGCGGACTGGGCGCAGGTAGCGACCCCGAGATCGGCCGGCTGGCCGCCGAAGAGCACCGGGACGAGATCGAAGAGGTGCTGAAGGGCGCCGATATGGTGTTCATAACCGCGGGCGAAGGCGGCGGTACTGGTACTGGCGGCGCGCCCGTCGTGGCTACGGTGGCCAAAGCGGGCGGGGCCTTGACCATCGGGGTTGTGACCCGTCCGTTCGCGTTCGAGGGGAAACGGCGCTCGCTGCAGGCGGAGCAAGGCGTCACCCAGCTCAGGGACAAGGTCGACACCTTGATCGTCATCCCTAACGACCGCTTGCTGGCCGTGTCCAACAACAAAACCACCATGGTCGGGGCGTTCAAGATGGCGGACGAGGTACTGCTGCACGGAGTCCAGGGGATTACTGAGCTGATAACCACCCCCGGCCTCATCAACACCGACTTCGCCGACGTGAAAATGATTATGAGCAACGCGGGCACGGCGATAATGGGTGTCGGGACCGCCTCGGGAGATAGCCGGGCCACGACCGCAGCCAAGCTGGCCGTTACGTCGCCCCTGCTCGAAGCCTCGATAGACGGCGCCCGGGGCATCCTGCTCAACATCGCCGGCGGGCCTGACCTGGGGCTGTTCGAGGTGAACGAGGCGGCCGAGATCATCCACTCAGCCGCTCACCCCGAGGCCAACATTATCTTTGGCCAGGTGATCGACGAGGGCATGGGCGACGAGGTACGCGTGACGGTGATCGCGGCCGGCTTCGATCGTCTGGACGGCGCCGCCCAACCCGGAGGAGACGACCGTACGGCTTCGATCTCCCGCAGGGCGCTCGGCCTCGTCGATACCGAGGTCGAGCTGGCGGGAGCCGGTCTCAGCTTTGGGGACGAGGACGACTTCGACGTCCCTCCCTTCCTCAAGTAAAGAGCCTGCGGCGCCCCCGTTGGGCACCTGGGTGTCCAGCCTGCCCGGGGGCGGTGAGGTACGGGCCGGCAGCCGCAGTAGTGGTGACTTCGCGGAGCCTTCTTCGGCAGCCTCGATGCTGGCCCAAGGCGCGCTCGCCGATGCTCCCTGGACCTGGCTCCGCCAGGTGCACGGCAGCCGGGTGGTCATTGTGGACCGCCCCGGCGCCCGCCGTTCAGAGGAAGCGGACGCCGCCGTCACCGCGTGCGCGGATGCCGCCCTTGTAGTGAGGACAGCCGACTGCGCACCGATCGGGCTGGCCAGCCCTGAAGGCGTCGTCGGGGTTGTTCATGCGGGCTGGCGCGGGCTAATGGCCGGGGTCGTGGAAGAAGCCGTGTCGGCCATGCGGTCGCTCGGGGCCAGCAATGTGACGGCCGCGCTGGGGCCGTGCATCGCCCCGCACGCCTACCGGTTCTCGAAGGTAGACCTCGAACCAGTGGCCGCCCGTTACGGGGAGCGCGTGGTGGCCGAGGACGAGAGTGGCTACCCGGCGCTCGACCTGCCAGAGACGGTACGAGCGGCGCTCCAGGGTGTCGGCGCTGCCCTCGCCGCTGAAGCCGGGATATGCACCCATTGCTCGGCCGACCACTGGTCGTGGCGAGCCAACCGGGACCGGGGCCGGCAGGCGACGGTGGTATGGCTCCCACCGGGACGCGGGCATGCCCACTAACCCGGACGTGCCCACTAGCCCGGGCGTGATAGCCGAACGGCTGGCCCAGGTGCGAGAGCGCATCCTGAGGGCGGGGGCAGACCCGGGCGCGGTCACCGTTGTCGCCGTGACCAAAGGGTTTGGCCCGGAGGCGGTCGCGGCGGCCGTAGGCGCCGGTGTGCTGGATATCGGTGAGAACTACGCTCAGGAGTTGCTGAGCAAGCTGGGTGCGGCCCCTCCCCAGGTGCGCTGGCATTTCCTGGGCGAGCTGCAACGTAACAAGCTGGCCCGCCTCGCCCCGCACGTCTACCTTTGGCAGGCGCTCGAAACCACTGCCGGCGCCGACGCTCTGGCCCAGCGGTGCCCCGGTGCCGCCGTGCTCGTAGAGGTGAAGCTCTCCCGCGACGACCACCGTCACGGGGTTCTCGCTGAAGAGGTACCGTCGCTCGTGCGCCACGCGGTCGACGTCGGCCTGAACGTCAGGGGTTTGATGGCGGTCGGTCTTCCCGGAGCCACGGTTGAAGAGCTACGGGCGAGCTTCCGGGGGGTGGCTGACTTGGGGCGGGGCCTTGGGCTTCGCGAACTCTCGATGGGGATGAGCGCCGACTTCGAGCTAGCCGTCGCGGAGGGTGCAACCATCGTGCGTCTTGGCCGCGCCTTGTTCGGTCAGCGCTCAACCGCGGATGTCCCGCCCGCCGGCGTGACCGGGCTAGTCTGATACGAGCGACCGCCGAGGAACCACTTGACAGAGACAAACAACGGCAAATCCCTACAACGATCGTGCAGGTGCAGGCCCCTAAGGGTGCAGGCGCAGCGTGATTTGAGCACCCGGGCCGGGCGCCCGCCGCTGCCTCTGCTCTGCCCAAGTAGTTTGGCGGGCCTTTAGGAGGAGTTATGCCGGGAACAGGCAAGAAGATGCTGATGTGGCTCGGCTTGGCCGATGCCGAGGAGTATGACGACTACGAGGCCTACGACGAGGCGCCCGCGCCGGTACCACAGGCGGCTACCGCCAGAAGGGCCAACGAAGTGGCGGAGGCCCCCCCTCAAGCATCACCTGCCGTCAGGACCCTGCCCCGCGACGGGCACGAACCAGGTTCCCCCATCAACTTGCGGGCCGCCCCGACCACACTTCGCTCGGTCCCAGCCCCTGCGCCAGCGCCCAGGGTGCACGTCGCCGCGCCCGTGGAGTTTGCTGACGCGCAGGAAATCGCAGACCGGTTCCGCACCGGCCAACCTGTGATAGTCAACCTCGGTAATGCCTACCGTGAGCTGGCCCACCGCATGATTGACTTTTGCAGCGGCGTGGCGTACGCCCTCGGCGGGACCATGGACAAAGTTGCCGACAAGGTCTTCCTGATGACCCCGAACAACGTCGAGGTGTCGGCGGAGGAAAAGCGCCGTCTCCAAGAGCGGGGGCTATACCGCTCGTGACGGCGCCCCGCTGTGCCCGACGGTAGCCGGTACCGGCACAGCTTGCAGGGGCAAACTCTTAGGGATCTTCGCGTCAGTGACACCGCGTAGAGGAGTAGTAGTTATCTGTGTACCTCCATCACCCGCTCTACACGATCGGTCTCATCTACCTCCTCATACTCGTGCTCCGAGCAGTGCTGTCCTGGTTCCCGGTCCAGTCGGGTTCTCCCTTGGGCACGGTAAACCACTGGTTGTACGTAGTTACCGAACCCGTGCTGGCCCCCTTCCGGAGGGTGATACCGCCGCTGGGGATATTCGACATCTCCTATATGGTGGCGCTGCTCGTGGTGTGGGCCCTCACGAACTACGTGCTCTACCTGGTGACCGTTTAGGGGTGGGACGCGGAGGTTGACCCTCCACAACGCCTAGCCTCACGAGCCGGAAAGGTGGTGGCTGTTAGCATTGGAGCCCATGGAGTTGTCACCGAAGGTGTTCCGCGACGTGCAGTTCCGAGAGAAAGCGCGCGGCGGCTATCACCCAGAGGATGTCGACGAGTTCTTGGAGCAAGCCGCGGTAGGGGCCGAAGTCCTGTTCGACCGCCTGCGGGACGTCACGGAGCGGGCCGAGCGGGCCGAAAAGACGGCCACAGAAGCCTCGGCCACCGACGACGCGTTGAAGCGGATGTTGCTAATGGGCCAGCGCACAGTGGACCAAGCCATTACGGAGGCCCGGGAAGAAGCGGACCAACTCCTTGCCGCCGCGAGAGCGCAAGCGAGCTCCTTGGTGGCAGATGCCGAAGAGCGAGGCCGACGGGCGTACGAGGACTCTCTGGCCGAGAGCCGGTCGAGAATGGAAGCCGCGGCCCTGGCCCTTCGCCAGGCTGAACAAGAGGTCGAAGCTCTGCGCGGTTGGGTCGACGTGAACCGGAGCCATCTTCTCGCCGTTATGCGCGATGCTCAGGCCTTGATTGAAAATGGTGGCCTCCTGGGCGAACCGCCGCGGGTCACCGAGCTCCTGACGGCCCATGAGACAGCGGTGCCGGTTACGACTGACACTGAAGCTGCCGCCAACCCGGCATCGACGAATGCAGTACCGGCGAGCGCCGTCGCAAGTACCTCAGCGACCAACAGCTCAACCGCCGCCAGCTCAACCGCCGCCAGCTCAACCGCCGCCACTACGCCGCCAATTCAGCCGCCGCCAATTCAGCCGGCCTCAACCGAGTGGGCCCCACTCAAGTGAGTGATGAAACCGAGGTCTACTCCTTGGAAGAGGACAACGCCCCCACGGGCGAGTGGGATGCTCGCTTACTTGATGAGGTCGCTCGGGAGGACCCCGTGGCCACGCCGCCGCCAACCAACGGGGCGGACGAACAGGGGGGCCCTGCGGAGGTGGACGAACTGCAGCCAGTAGCAACTGCGTCCACGGAGGGCACCGCTGGTGAGGGGGTACATGCGTCGCCCGGCGACCAGACGTTGGCCTTTGACGAGCGGGCACTGGACAGTTTCTTCAATGAGCAAGATCTTGGTGACGAGCGTGGGGTCGGCCGCTTTAGAAGGCGCCAGTAAGCAGCTGTCCCGGGCGACCTGAGAGGGTTGCGCTGCCTGTGCCCGGGTTCGGGGGCGGGGTGCCGTGTGGGTACGGTGCTGGAGAGCACCGGTGCTCGACGCCGGGGGTAGCCTTTCCGCCTCTGTGCGCAAGATGGGCCGGGGGTCCTGTCGCTCAGGGAATGTCCGTCGGTGATGCGGCGTTGACTTCCGACACATGGTAGGCTTCCCCGCTCCGCGGAAGGGTAGGTGCCAGCAAAATGCCGAGAGCCAAGCAACCAGAAGCCGTCGAGGAACAGGAACATGACGCCGCTGGACAGGTGCAGGTAAATGGGGCAAAGCCCGGGAGAACGCAAGCCTCAACCGAGGACAGCACGGGGGCGGCGAAGCGAACGAGCGTGAAAACTACAAAGGGAGCCGCGGAGGCTCCAAAGGACGACGTGGACACCAAAACGCCTCACTCCAAGCAACACGCCAGGACCGAACCAGTTCCCGCTTCGAAGGCACATGAGCCGGGCAGCCGGCCCAAGAAACCAGGACCCAGCGGCGACGAGACGAGGGACCTGTTCCTCGAGCACCAGCGGGGTTTGCTGAGCGCCGAACGCAACAATTACACGCGCCAGGCCGAGGAGCTGAAGGCCCAGGCCGAGGCGCTCGCCCTCGAGCACGAACCGGGCGACGTCCAGTTCGACGAAGAGGGGGGCGAGGGCGGTACGGCCAACGTGGATAGAGAGCTGGACTTGCACCTTTCGGCTCAAGCTCAGGCGGCCATCGAGGAGATCGACGCGGCCCTGGCCAAGATTGCCGAGGGCACCTATGGGTTTTGCGAGAGCTGCGGTAACCCGGTCCCCAAGGCGCGCCTCGAGGCCCTGCCTCATGCCAGGCTGTGCGTGACATGCAAGAGCGGAGGGCTGACAGCCCGCCGCCAGTGAGCTGGGCCGGGCTTCCGGCCAAGCGCCGTCGCGGGACGGATAACCGGGGGGGCAACGGAGCGCGGCCCGTCGCCCTAAGGGTGGCTCTTCTGTTGGTCATTGCGGCGTCGGTCGTCGTGGTGGACCAGTGGAGCAAGTCCTGGGCCCTCCGGGCACTTAGCGACGTCGAGCGCCGGCATGTGATCGGACCGATCTACCTTTCGCTCACGTTCAACCAGGGGGCCGCCTTTTCGTTGGGGGCGGGGGCCTCTCCTGTAATCGAGGCGGTAGCCATCGCCCTTGTCGTGGCCATGATTGCCTTTTCCCGTCGCGCCGCCATGGGCCGGAGCAACCTGGCCGTGATCGTTGGGCTCGGCCTCCTCCTTGGAGGGGCCCTGTCAAACCTTGGGGACAGGCTGTTCCGTCACCATCACGGCGCCGTAATCGACTTCATCCAGCTGGTCAGCTGGTGGCCTACCTTCAATGTGGCAGATGCTTCGATAACGGTGGGCGCCCTGACCGTGGTGGTCGCCTTGATCTTCTTCCCGCCGGCCAAGAGGGCGACGGGCGCGGAGCGCCAGATCCAGTCAGAGAAAGGTCTCACTGGAAGCCCGAGCCAGCGGGCTGACGACATTACAAGCCGAGCTGTTCGAGTCCCAGGAGGTAGCCATGGACGCCGCTGACGACCAGTACCGTGACCGGGGACCGCACAACACCCGGGGAGAAGGCGCGCCGGACATTCCTGACCAGACAGGCCCGGGCCAGCCTGTACGCCTTTCCGTACCCGTGGCTCTCGGGGGGGAGCGGGTGGACCGGGCTCTGGCTCTTCTCATCGGGGTCAGCCGCGCCCATGCCTCCCGCTTGATGGCCGAAGGCCGCGCGCAAGTGAACGGGTCGCAAGTGAGTTCGGGACGACGGCGACTGCGGCCGGGCGATGAGTTGGAAATTGACTTAGCCGCTACCGGCCCTGATGGCGCCGCACCGCTGGGTGCCGAGGCCGTAGGGGTCTCCGCCCTGACGCCGTCCTCCGGCCCAGAACCGGCGTCCCCAGTGCCAGACGTGGTCTTCGCCGACGGCGACGTGATTGTCGTAGACAAACCTGCTGGCCTGGTTGTCCACCCGGGCGCGGGTAACCGTGACGGCACCCTGGTGCAGCAGTTACTCGGCCGGTTCCCCGATATCGCCAGTGCCGGTCCGGAGGGGGACCGGCCGGGCATCGTCCAGCGCCTCGACAAAGGCACGTCGGGTTTGCTCGTTGTGGCCCGCACGTCGGCAGCACGAGAGGGGCTGATCGACCAACTCTCCGCCCGGACCGTCGAACGTCGCTATCTCGCGGTGGTCCACGGCGAACTGCAGGCCGACGAGGGACTGGTGGACGCGCCGCTCGGGCGGGCACCCGCCGCGCGACAGAAGATGGCGGTCGTCGAGGGCGGTCGCGAGGCACGCACTCGCTATTCGGCCCTCAGTCGCTCGTCTTCACCGCTCCCGGCCACCCTTGTGTCGTGCCGGCTCGAAACCGGACGAACTCATCAGGTACGTGCTCATTTCGCCGCCATTGGGCACCCGTTGCTGGGGGACGACCGTTACTCCAAGCCGGGACAGTCCGTCCAAGTGCACCGCGTCGTACCCACGCTGGAACGGCCCTGGCTGCACGCGGCCGTGCTTGGCTTCGTACATCCCGTAACGGGCCAGCCGCTTCGCTTTACGTCACCACCACCAGAACAACTCTTGGCCCTACTTGCTCCGCTCGGGTTATCCCTCCCCGAGGACACCGTCTAGCGCTGAGCGACCGGCTCGGGCTCTGGTTCTGCGAACGCCAACGGACCGCCGCCCACCCTGCGCACCATGTCTGCGATCGTGAAGGAGTCGAGATGGGCCCGCATATGTTCGCCGACCTCGGCCCAAACCGACAACAGGGCGCATTGACCTTCGTGGTTGCAAGCCCCACCCACGTGCGGTTCGCCGAAGTCGCCGACCACGATGGGCCCGTCGACCGCAGCCACGATCTGGCCCAGCGTCAGTTTTTCCGGTGCTCGGGCCAGGACGTAGCCACCTCCTACCCCCCGTTTAGAGCGGACGAGGCCGGCGCCTTTTAGGGCCAAGAGGATCTGCTCGAGGTAGGGCTGTGGCAGACCCGTGCGTTCAGCGATGTCTCGCACCGACGTTGGCAAGTCACCGCCGTGCAGCGCCAAAGACAACAAAGCTCGACAAGCATAATCACCTCTTGTCGAAACCCTCACATCCACCAATCTAGTGGCGCCAAGGGCCCGGCCTTGTGCGGATGTGGTCAGACGGTGTGGTTGACAGCGAAAAACCACGGCCAGTTTTGTAACTAGAGGGGTCGCGTGAAGGCGGCACCCCAAGTTTGCCGGGACGTCGCCAATACCCGCGGCGGCGTCGGCGGCGTCTGCCGGCCGGTCCCCGTGCTGAGAGCCTGATCATGTGCCGGGACTTGGTCCTGTGGTCAATTAGCGTTCCGAAAATGACTCGCGAGATACCGGCCCAGATCCACCGCGCGGTGACCGGCACAGGAACCTCAGAGCTCGCCGACGGCGGCGGTGCCGGCCCAATAGCGCTACCGCCTCCGCTGGTCCTGCCTGCGTACGGGGGCGCCTGCCTGGACTCGTTGGTGCCGTCGCTTCTCTCCCCTCCCCACCAGCGGCCCGGCTGGCTCCCGGCCCCCTTGCAGAGAGCCGAACAGGTCGTACTGCTACTCGTGGACGGACTGGGTTGGTTGCAGCTGCAGGACCGGACGCCCCTTACCCCCACGATGGCGAGCCTCGACGGGGAGCCCATCAGTTCGGTGGCCCCCACGACGACAGCGACGGCGCTGACTTCGCTGGCGCTGGGTATGGCACCTGCGGCCCATGGGATCGTCGGCTACAAGTTCGTGGTGAACGGGCCTACCGGCCGCGAAGTGCTCAATGCGCTGCGCTGGAGTACACGCTCCGGTGACGCCAGGCAGTTCCTGCCCCCTCGTGCCGTCCAACCTCTCCCGGCGTTCGAAGGTGTGGCCGTCCCCGTAGTTACCAGGGCTGACTTTTCGAACAGCGGCTTCACGCAGGCCCATCAGCGGGGGGGTCGCGAGGTCCCGTGGTATGTGCCGTCGAGCATCCCGTCCCTTGTCCGCCGGCTGCTCCTTGACGACGAAGCCCTCGTCTACGCCTACTACGAGGGCGTGGACCGGGTGGCGCATGCGACCGGCTTTGGCGAACTGTACGACGCCGAACTCAGGTTCGTCGACTGGCTGGTGGGCGAGATGCTGTCGTCGATGCCGCCGGGAACTGTGTTGGCGGTGGTCGCCGACCATGGCCAGGTCGATGTCGGCTCCCGCGCCGCCGTGGTGGCGCCGGAGGTAGCAGCCGAGAGCGAACTGTTCAGCGGCGAAGCCCGCTTCCGCTGGCTGCACGGCCGGCCGGGCCGCACTGAGGCCCTGGCCGAACTGGCCCACGCTCACTATGGCGCGGAGGCCTGGGTGGCCACCCGCGCAGAAATCGTCGATGCAGGCGTGCTGGGTGGAGTGCCCGCTCAGGAGGCCCTCGAGCGTCTAGGCGATGTGGCTCTCATCCCCCTCGGTGGGAACGCCTACCTGGACCCAACAGACTCTGGCGACGCCAAGCTCATATGCCGTCACGGCGGCCTGAGCCCCGAGGAGGTCCTGGTACCCCTACTGGTAGGCCGGGCTTCTTGAAGCAGGTCAGTCCGGCAATGGGCCGCCCTGGGGGCTCTAAGGTTTGGCCTGTCGAGCCTGCTCGGCGCTGTGGATTTGGACGAATGCCATCCGTATCTGTGCCAGCCCGTCCCGGAGGCTCCTTTCGTCATCTCCGAGGCGCCCCTGGAGCCCGTCCAGGAGAGCAGCCAGGGCATCAATAGCCAGCTGCGCTTGGCCCAGTTGAGGCGGTTTCTGTGAGAGGTGAAGGGCGGCCAGCTCCCACAACCCCATGGCATGGTTGGCGATGACTAACTCGGCCGGCGCTTGGGCGAGCTGCTCGCGCATTTCGTCAAGCTCTTCCTGGGCTTGACGGGCTTCCTCGGGCGTTGGCTCCCAGTCGTCTGGCTCTTCCCCGGGCCCACCCGACTGTCCCCCGTTGCCGTCTGAGCCAGAACCCTCCGGGCCACCGCGCCCACCTGGCCCCGTTTGGCTTGGGCCCCACCGCCGGCCCCGGGGCGACCCTCCTGGTCACCGGGTCGCGGGATTGGATGTTCGCCACTCGGCGTCCAAAGCGTGCTCACTGCGCTACTCTATGATGAAATGGGCAAGCAAGCTGTATAGGCCAAGCGTCATCGGGCCAGTGGGATACAGGGGTAGTGGGAGCCTGGCAGCGTATAGCGGTCACAGACGGGCACTAGCGTGCCGGTCATGAGACTGCGGTCCGTCCTTCGGGCATCGACGGCCTGGCAGGAAGCACTTGATATAGCCGCTGGGGCTAGGTCTGAAGTGCTGACGCGGAGGGCAACTTCCGGTCGGGTGGCGCCGAAGCCCCGGGTCTGGTCCCAGTCCAAGTGACGCAGTTCCCTAACCCGGTCCGAGCGGCCGGGTGGTCTGTACCAGTTTGCGTAGCACCTGTCGTCGACGTCGCCCGCTCGACCAGCCACTTTCCCTGTCTTGTCGAGATTCAGCATCCCATCCAGTGCCCATAACCATCGCGCCGAACGTTGTCGCCGATGAGTTTGTGGCGCCTGGGCCCGTCAAAGCATTTGCCACCCTCAACCCCTGCCTCGACGGCGCCGAAATGCGCCAGGTTCGAGGCCATAAGAAGGAGAACACCGAATAGCCACTGCAACTGAACTAAGCGACCATCGGGTAAATGACCGCATCCGCGCTCGAGAGGTCAGGTTGATCGACCCCGATGGCAATCAACTGGGCGTCAAGCCCCTGCCCGAAGCCCTGGCTATCGCTCGCCAGCTGGATCTGGACTTGGTGGAGGTGGCCCCGGATGCCAACCCGCCCGTGTGCCGGATCATGGACTACAACCGGTTCAAGTACGAATCAGCGCAGCGGGCGAAGGAATCAAGGAAGAAGGCCACCAGCACCAGCATCAAGGAGATGAAGTACCGGCCCAAGATCGGTACCGGCGATTTCACGACCAAGACGCGGCAGGTGAGCCGCTTCCTGGAGGAGGGCCACAAAGTGAAGGTCACGATCATGTTCCGCGGCCGTGAAGTGAGCCACCCCGAGCTCGGGATGAAGATCCTGGATGACCTGGCCGAGCAGGTTTCCTCTGTCGCCAAAGTCGAGGCCGCGCCGAAGCTGGACGGGCGCAATATGGTCATGGTGCTGGCGCCGGACAGAAGGGCCAGGCAAGCGGCGCGCAAGACGGCCGATCTCGGCCAGGGTGCCAGCGTTGGGCCGGACAGTACCAGTGCCGGTTCCGCTGTCGCCGCTAGCAGCGAGCCCGCCGCCACGCCGACTACCACGGAGCCGGCCACCGCCGAACTGGACGGCGCCGCCGACAACGCCAGGCCGGCCGCCAAAGCGCCGGCCAGCACACGGCCCGCTGCCCCGGCACCCACCGCGACCGTGCCGAGCGGCGTACCCGGGAGCGGCGGAGGCACCGCCTCGGCCAACGGAGCCGCCAGCCCCCGGCGCGAGCCGGCGCCCAACCAGGAACCAGCAGCGGTCGCCGCATCGAGCGCTTCCCGCGCGCCCGTGGAGGACCTGGCGGGCCAGAGCAGCTAACCTTCTGCTACCTTGTCTCTCCGGTACCCTAGCGGGTGATCTTGACGCGCTCTCAACACGAACGGTGAGGGCTCGCCGAATGCGCCCGCCAGACGTGACCAACTAGGTGTGAGAGCCGGAAGAGACCGGAAGAGAGAGGCAAGCAGGTGCCGAAGCAAAAAACGGACAAGGGCGCGGCCAAGCGCTTCAAGGTGACCGGCACCGGCCGGTTGCGGCGGCGTCAGGCCATGCGTGGCCACCTGATGGAAAAGAAGTCATCGAAGCGTGCGCGTCGCTTGGGACGGGAAGTCGACGTGGCCCCGGGCGATGGCCGAGCCGTGAAGCGCCTTCTCGGCATCTGAGGATCTCGGGGCTGAAAGGAGAACATCGATGGCTCGTGTAAAGCGTGCCGTTCACAGTAGGAAGCACCGTCGTTCGGTGCTGGAGGCGGCCCAGGGGTACTACGGCAACAAGAGCCGGAGCTATCGCGCCGCCCATGAGCAAGTCATGCACTCGGGCCAGTACGCCTTCCGGGACCGGCGGGCACGTAAAGGCGACTTTCGCCGACTGTGGGTGCAAAGAGTCAACGCCGCCAGCCGCGCCAACGGGCTCTCTTACAGCCGGCTCATCGCCGGTCTGAAGGCCGCTGAAGTGGAGGTCGACCGCAAGGTCCTGGCCGACCTGGCCGTAACTGACGAGGCCGCCTTCGCGCGACTTGTCGAGTTGGCCCGTGACGCCCTCCCCGATGAGGCCCGGCAGCCCTCCGCCGCCGACCGCACTGAGCACACGACGAGATCGCTGGAGGCGACCGAAAAGGTTTGACCGGTCTGGCCTACCGTCACCAGCGGGTCCAACGTCTGCGGCGCCTGGTGGGGCGCCGGAGTGCGCGAAAGGACGAAGGCAGGTTCGTCATCGAGGGCGTCAACTTGCTGGAGGAAGCCCTCGGTTCGCAGGTCCCGATCGAAGCCGTGTACGTCGACGGCGCGTGGGCGGGGAGCACCAATGAAGGCAGGGCCCCGGAGAAGGCGGCCTGACGGGAGGCCAGCCTCGACGGGCCGACCCGGACACCAGCTCAAACGGGCGGCTCAGTGCATTGCTGGACCGTTGCCTCGACGTTGGCGCCCGCGTGTTCGAACTGGAGCCGGGCGTGCTCGCCCGGGTCACCGATACAGTCACGCCCCAGCCGGTGGTGGCTGTCGTCGAGACCCCGAGCTTCGTACTGCCAGACATCAGGTCTCTTTCGCCGCAATTGATCGTGGTATGCGTCGACGTCCGTGACCCGGGCAACGCCGGCACAGTGGTCCGGTCCGCTTGGGCCGCGGGCGTCGACGCCGTCCTGTTTTGCGAAGGGGCCGTGGACCCCTGGAACCCCAAAGCGGTGCGGTCGTCGGCTGGGGCCGTTCTTCACGTACCGGTCGTCACGGCCGGCCCTCCTGCCGGCGTCCTCCAAGAGGTCGGCGGGTGGGGGTTGCGGCGGTTGGCCGCGGTCCGCGATGGAGGAGAGGACTACGCGACGGTGGACCTCACCGTGCCGAGCGCCCTCGTTCTCGGCAACGAAGCTGCCGGGCTGCCGGTGGAGCTCGTCAGCCAAGACATCGACGGTTGCGTCAGCATTCCTATGCCTGGAGGGGCCGAATCGCTGAACGTGGGCATGGCCGCGGCCGTCCTGTGCTTCGAAGCGTGTCGCCAGCGTCGTCTCGGCCCGCCGGACCAGGCCGGGGCTGACGCGACCGCGCTGTCCAAGGCCCGCACGCGCGGGGCGGCCGAGCCAAAATGAAAGACGATATGCCCGCTCCTCACCCACGCCCAGCCGATGAGCTCCTTGCGACTGTCAGTCATGAACTGCGCCAGCCGCTGGCTTCCATTCGCGGCCTAACCGAAATGCTCCTTGGCCACTGGGCCGATTTCTCGGATAACGACAAGACAGACATGTTGAGGGAGGTCCACCACAACGCGGCGCGGGTTGGGTGTTTGGTCGATGAGCTGCTCGAAGCAAGCCGGTCAGTCGCCCGTCCGCCAGTGCTACAGCGGCGAGAAACCGACATGGCGGCTCTGGTCGCCCGGGTGGCGCGCAGCCTGAAGATTTCGCACCCCGAGCTCGAGGTCAGCGTCGAACAGTCGCCGCGGCTGCCGAAAGTATTGGTAGACCCGTTCAAAGTGGAGCAAGTCCTGGCCAACCTGCTGGAAAATGCCGGCCAGCACGGTTCGGCCGCAGGCGTCCAAGTCGCTGCCACCCTCCGATCGGCTCGGGGGGACGATGTGGTCGAGATTTCCGTCTCGGACAAAGGGAACGGGATTGCCCCCGGTGACCTTCCCCACATCACCGAGAAATTTTTCCGGGCGGCGAAAGGTCGGGGGGACGGGCTCGGCCTGGGGCTCTGGATCAGTAGGCAGATCGTCGAGGCGCACGGTGGTGAGCTGATGGCCAGCTCAGTGCCCGGCGAGGGGACAACGCTGCGCTTCACAATTCCCCTGCATCCCCGCCCCGCAGCTGGCAAGCTGGCAGGCAAATGAACGCGGTCCAGGATGCGCTCGAGCGTGGTCGTTCGCTCATCGACAAAGCGGGCTCTGTCGCCGAGCTTCAGGCGGTCGAAGCCGACGCGGTTGGGAAAAGGAGCGACCTGGCCACCATAACCGCCTCTCTTCGGGAGCTGCCTCCCGCAGATAGGGCCGAGCTGGGCCGAGCCGTGCAAGTGGCCAGGGCGCACCTCGAGGAGTTGTTCGAGCAGCGCACGGTCGAGTTGGGGGCCCGCGAGGCCCGCCAGCGGGCGGAGGCAGAGAAGCTGGACCTGAGCGAAGTGGGGGGCTTGTTCGCGGCCGGCTCCGGGCCGTTGGCCGAGACGCTGGCCCAACCCGCGCCGCGAGGCCATCTCCACCTGGTCACTCAAGTACGACAAGAACTCGAAGACATATTCGTCTCCATGGGTTTCGAGGTGGCAGAAGGCCCTGAGGTCGAAGATGATTGGCACAATTTCGAAGCGCTGAACATGCCTCCACACCATCCGGCTCGAGGCATGTTCGACACCTTTTACCTGAGGGTGGGCCAACCCGAGAGTGTCCTACTCCGCACGCATACCTCCCCGGTGCAAGTCCGACTGATGGAGTCCCGCCCGCCTCCCATTTATGTCGTCGTCCCGGGGCGTTGTTACCGGCGCGATACGCCGGACGCGCGCCACCTGCCGGTTTTCCATCAGATCGAGGCGCTCGTCGTGGACGAGGGCATAAGTATGTCCCACCTGGCCGGCGCGCTCGAGACTTTCACCAGTGCCTTTTTCGGCCCTGACCGCCATGTGAGGCTCCGCCCGAGCTTCTTCCCATTCACGGAACCGTCCGCCGAATTCGACGTAACTTGCTGGGTTTGTGGTGGATTGGGTTGCCGGACGTGCTCGAAATCAGGCTGGGTGGAGCTGGGGGGGTGCGGGATGGTCAACCCGGCCGTTTTCGAAGCGGTGGGCATAGACCCGGAGCGTTACACCGGGTTTGCGTGGGGTTTCGGTATAGACCGCTTAGCGGCAGCCCGCACCAACCTGGCCGATTTGCGCGAGCTACTCGACAACGACGTCCGTTTTATCTACCAATTTTAATCAATTAGATGCGCGCCCCTCTTTCTTGGCTACGCGAGTTCACGCCCGTCGAAGGGCCGGCCGAGGATATTGCGCGGGCGTTGTCGTTCCTCGGCCTGGTCGTTGAGTCCACAGAGGTTGTCGAGGCTCCACTGCCCGGCATTGTCGCGGCGCGAGTGCTGGCCACCCGGCCTCATCCTGGTGCCGACCGCATCCAGCTCGTGGACGTCGATGTCGGCGATGGCGAAGCGCTCCAGAATCTGTTGCGGGGCTTTCAACATGAAGCCAGGCGACCTCGTCCCGCTGGCCACGCTGGGGGCAGTTATGCCCAACGGTCTCGAGATATCTCGGCGCAAACTGCGGGGCGAGTGGTCCAACGGGATGCTTTGCTCGGCGCCGGAATTGGGTATCGGGCCCGAAGGCCCAACCCCGGCTATATTCCTGCTCCCCCTGGTTCGGTACCGCCAGGGGAGCCGGTGGCAGAAGCCCTTGGTTTGGGGGGCGACGTCGTTTTCGACCTGGAAATAAGCCCGAACCGCTCGGATTGTTTCTCGATCGCCGGCATCGCCCGCGACCTGGCGGCGGGAATGCGGCTACCCTTCTCCATCCCCACCCCGCCGCACGTCGTTTCTCCGGGGGTAGAACAGGCCAACGTGAGGGTAGACGCCGACGCCACGTCGCTGTGCCGTCGTTTCACCGGGACGGTGATAGAGGCGGTGCGCACGGCTACGGTAGCGCCGGTGATCATGCGCCGGCTCACTCTGGCTGGAATGCGCCCGATCAGCCCAGTGGTCGACGTGTCCAATTATGTGATGCTCGAGCTCGGCCAGCCCAACCACCCTTACGACCTCGACCGCCTCGCGGGGCGGGGTCTCGTCGTCCGACGGGGCGGCGAGGGCGAGGAGATCGTGACTCTCGACGGTGTCACGCGGCGGCTGACCACGGACGATTGTGTCATTGCCGACGCCGAAGGAGGAGCCGTCGGTATTGGCGGGATAATGGGTGGGGCGACGGCGGAAATCTCGCCCGAGACGACGACTGTGCTACTCGAAGCGGCCAACTTCGAGCCCCGCGCCATTGGCGCTACCGGCCAGCGTCTCGGGCTTTTGAGCGAGGCTCGCACTCGGTTCGAGCGAGGCGTCGATATCGAAGTAGCGGCCATGGCCGTCGACCGTTTCGTCGAACTGTTGGGACCGTCTGTTCGGCGAGGCGAAACCACTGATGTCCTTATAACCCCGGCCCCCGACGTGCATATAACGCTTCGCACTGAGAGGGCCAATGCCGTGCTCGGGACGGCCTTGCGCCCTCCACAGTGCGCCGAGCTGCTGTCATCACTCGGGTTCGTGCCTGAGGCGACGACGGACGGTAACTTCGACGTAAAGGTGCCGACTTGGCGCCCTGACTGTAACCGTGAGATCGACCTGATCGAAGAGGTCGCCCGCATTTACGGTTACGACAACATCGTTCGTTCGCTCCCGCCCCGGCGCATGACGGCCGGCGGGCTCACCGACTATCAAAAAGGGCGCCGGCGGGCCGGGACGTGTTGGCGGGGGCGGGAGCGAACGAGGCCTGGACGTACACATTCCTGACCGAAGCCGATTTTGTTGAAGCGGGGCTCGACCCATCGGTCGCTCTCGAGGTGGAGAACCCTCTCGACCGGTCCCAGCGGTTCTTGCGCACGTCGTTGCTGCCTGGGTTGCTGAAGGCTACTCGGTTCAATATCGACCGCCAGGCCGGCGCGTTCAGCCTTTTCGAGGTGGGGAGCGTCTTCCGGCTCCCGGTCGCCGGCGGTTCGGAAGGCCTGATCGCGGGGGTCATGGAGTGGGAGCAGTTGGGGTTGGTCGCGGTCGGCGACACGGTGGACGGTGGGTACGCGGCGAAGATGTGGGAGGTTTTAGCGTCTGGCCTCCGCGTCGACAAGGCCGCCGTTGGGCCCCTGCAAATGGCCACGGGGCCTGAACGCGGCGGCGCGGCGGCCGCGGCCGGGTCTCTGTACGTCGTTCGCCGGGCGGCGGCTATTGCCGCCGGGCGGGAGGTGGGCGTGATCGGAGAACTGGCGCCCGAGATCGCTGGTCACTACGACCTGAAGGGGCGGGTGGCAGTGCTCTTGGTCGACTTGCCCGCCCTCCTCGAGGCGCCGAGGCGGGGCTGGGACGCGCGGCCGGTCAGCCGCTATCCAGCGGTCGACCTCGACATGGCATTTGTGGCCGACGACCACGTACCGACGGCCGAGCTGGAGGCAACCGTGCGGGAGGCGGCCGGCGGTCTGGCCGAATCAGTGGCCCTTTTTGACATCTGGCGCGACCCCTCACTCGGTGAGGGGAAGCGCAGCCTCGCTTTCCGCGTCCGGCTCCGGGCGCCTGACCGGACCCTCACGGAGCAAGAAGTCGGAGCCGTTCGCGCAGTTGTCGCCGCCGAGGCGCTCGAGCGGCACCAGGCCGTCCTCCGCGTCGGTTGATGGGCGGACGTGCCGGCCTGCTTGCTCCTGGTCCCTTGTCTCTCGGTAGGTCCTAGGATCCATCGCAGCGACGGTGTTTGCCGGCGCTGCTCACAAGGGGAACAAGGAGACCTCGATGAGCCTGATGGACAAGATGAAAGGGCAGGCGGCGCAAGCCTTGACCAAGGCTCAACAGGGTGTGAGCCAGGGGAAAGCCAAGATCGAGGAGGCGCAAGCCAAGCACCAATGGGACTCGCTGCTCCGCAACCTCGGGGCCGCTGTGTACGCCGAGCAACGGGACGGAGGGTCGAGCGACGCGGTGACAGCCGCGTTGGCGGCGTTGGATGCGCAGGCGGAACATCTGCGCGCCGAGGGGGCCGAGGGCGCCGATGGTCCCGAGGACGCCGCCAGTGGGCCGGCTTCGACCTCCAGCCCGGGCACGCAACCAGACGCCAGTGCGACCGACGACATCGCCGGCGAGGGTGGTACGACCCCAGAGGCCTAGGCTCGGCCCGTTCTTGAATGTTTATACAGGTGACTGTATAGTAGTGGATGTGGCAGGAACCAGCGCCCCACGGGCCAAGTCGGCGGAGACGGAAGCGACCAAGCCCAAGGCAGTAGCGGTGTTTGGCGCGTCAGGCTACACGGGTACCGAACTGCTGCGATTGCTTTCTTCCCACCCGAATTTCGAGGTTGTGGCAGCCACGGCCAGTTCTCACGAAGGCATGGCCGTTGCCGACGTGCAACCGGCCCTGGCCGCGGCCTACCCCGAGCTCAGTTTCTCGCCCACGGAGGCCGGCGTGGCGGACGGGGTGGACGTGGTGTTTTGCGCGTTGCCCCACGGGACGTCACAACAGCTCGTCCCCAAACTTCTTGGCCACGTCGGCCATGTCGTCGACCTGGCCGCTGATTTCCGATTGAAAGACCCCGGCCTTTACCCCATCTGGTACCACGAGCAACACAGTTGTCCTGAGCTCTTGGCGGAGGCCGTGTACGGGTTGCCGGAGCTCGGGCGGGAGAACCTCCTCGGCGCCCGGTTAGTGGCCGCTCCGGGTTGCTATGTGACCGCCGCCACCCTCGCATTAGCGCCCCTCGTCAAGGCCGGGGCCGTGGGACGGGACGGCATCGTCGTAGACGCGGCCAGCGGAGTGTCAGGAGCGGGGCGAAAGCTGACCGAGGGCACGCAATTCTGCACAGTCGACGAAGACTTCACGGCCTACGGTCTGCTCAGCCACCGCCACACCCCGGAAATGGAACAGGCCATCGGCGCCCACCTGATTTTCACGCCTCATTTGGCCCCCATGAACCGCGGCATTTTTGCCACCTGTTACGCCCGTCCCGGCGCCGGCACCTACCAATACCCCCTTGACGTCCTTTCCCGGGCCTACGCCCCGGAACCTTTCCTGGTCGTATCGGATCGCATTCCGTCCACCAAGGCCACCCTGGGCTCTAACGCCGCCCACCTCACTGCCCGCTTCGACGAAAGAACGGGCTGGGTGGTGACCATGTGCGCCCTGGACAACCTCGTGAAAGGGGCGGCCGGCCAGGCTGTCCAGTGTGCCAATGCCGTCATGGGCTGGCCGGAGACGACCGGGCTCCCAACCGCCGGGCTGGCCCCATGAACGTCGATGAGGCCTTGGCCGGCCTTGACGCCGGCGCCAAAGCCGAGATCCTGGTGGAAGCGCTGCCGTACATCCGGCGCTTTTGGCGCAAAGTGGTGGTCGTCAAGTACGGAGGCAACGCCCTCGGCAACGGCTCGACGCTGGCCGATTTTGCGACGGACATTGTCCTGATGTGTTCGGTCGGGATGCGGCCCGTTGTCGTCCACGGCGGTGGCCCGCAGATCGGTGATCTGATGGCCCGGCTCGGCAAGAAGCCCGAGTTTCGTCACGGCCTGCGCGTAACCGATGCCGAAACGCTCGATATCGCCAGAATGGTGCTGGTGGGCAAGGTCAACCGCGACATAGTGGCGGCCATCAACGTGCACGGCCCCCTCGCCGTCGGGGTCTCCGGCGAGGACGCCGGCCTTATCCGGGCGACGCCGCTTGACCCGGCTCTCGGGTTCGTGGGGGACATATCGAGCGTCGGCCCGGAGTTGCTCCTCCGACTGCTGGCCGAGGACCTCGTGCCGGTGGTAGCCACTATCGGGAGCGACGACACCGGCCAGGCCTACAACATCAACGCCGACACGGCGGCAGGGGCTATCGCCAACGCCCTCAACGCAGAGAAGCTTGTCTTTCTCACCGACATTGACGGCATCCGGGCTGACGAAGATGACCCGGGCAGCTTGCTCACCCAGCTCCACGCCAGCGAAGTGGAGGAGCTCATGGTCAAAGGCGCGGTGGCGGGGGGCATGGTCCCCAAGGCCCGAGCCGCTATTGAGGCCGTGGTCGGAGGGGTGGCTCAGGCGCACATCCTCGACGGGCGCGCCCCTCACGCGCTCCTGCTGGAGATCTTCACCCGGAGCGGGATCGGGACGATGGTGGTCCGGTGACGACGACTTATCTCATGCCGACGTATGCACCGCCGAGCGTCACCTTCGTGCGGGGCGAGGGCGTTTACCTCTGGGACGATCATGGCCGGCGGTACGTGGACTTCCTTGCTGGCCTGGGCGTCACCGCGCTTGGCCATGCCCACCCCGTGGTGGCCGACGCCGTCTGCCAAGCTTCGAGGACCCTGTTGCACACTTCCAACCTCTTCGGGACCGTTCCGGGCCAGGAGGTGGCCCGCACGCTGGACCGGCTGGTTGGAGGAGAGGGGAAAGTTTTCTTCGCCAACAGCGGGGCCGAAGCCAACGAATGCGCCCTCAAGTTGGCGAGGAAGTGGGCCGGACATGGGCGCTACGTGGTCGTGAGCGCTTATGGGTCGTTCCACGGCCGGACCCTGGCCACTCTGCACGCCACCGGGCAGCCGGCCAAGCACGAAGCCTTCCAGCCCCTCCCCGAGGGCTTCCGCCACGTCCCATGGCAAGACATCGGGGCGCTCGAGAAGGCGGTTACGCCAGAGGTGGCCGCCGTACTGCTCGAGCCTGTCCAGGGGGAGGGCGGTGTCTGGCCGGCCGGCGAACAGTACTTTCAGGCCGTGAGGAGGCTGTGCGATGAACGCGGGCCCTCTTCATGGTCGACGAGGTACAGACCGGCCTGGGCCGCACTGGCCGGTGGTGGGGTTTCCAACATTACGGCGTCGAGCCGGACGTAGTGACCATAGCCAAGGCGCTCGGGAATGGCGTACCGATCGGGGCCTGCTGGGCGCGCTCGGAAGTAGCCGGCGCCTTCGTGCCGGGTGACCACGCCTCGACCTTCGGGGGCCAGCCACTGGCCGCTTCGGCGGCTGCGGCCACTTTGGGGGTTATGGAGCAACAGAATGTGCCCCGCCTGGCAGACGAGCGGGGCAACTATTTGGGGAAGAGGTTGGCCGCGGTGGACGGGGTCGCCTCGGTGCGGGGCCTGGGCTTGCTGCTGGCGGCCGAGCTAGTCCATGGGGGCGCCAGCGAAGTGGCGGCCAAATGTCTTAAAAACGGGCTTGTCCTAAACGCAGTCACGGCGACCGCCTTGCGATTGGAACCGCCTCTGCTCATAACCAACGACGAGATCGATGAAGGGATAGAGATCCTCGCCCACGTACTGGAGGGAACATGAGCCGCAACTTGCTTGACGTCGATGACCTCACGCCCAGTGAACTGGCGGCAGTCCTCGACCTCGCCGGCGACGACAACCCGCCCCGCGTGCTGGCCGGCCGCGGTGTCGCTCTGGTGTTCCAAAAACCCTCAGCCCGGACCCGCAGTTCGTCTGAGTTAGCCGTTTTCCAGCTTGGAGGGCACCCGGTCGCCATCCGTTCGGACGAGGTGGGTATCGACGAGCGGGAGAGCGCTGAAGACGTTGCCCGCACGCTGGCCCAGTACCACTCGGTCATAGCGGCACGGGTGCTGCGCCACAGCGTACTGGTCCGGATGGCGGCAGTTTCGGACGTGCCCGTGGTCAACCTCCTCTCGGACCGGGCCCACCCGCTCCAGGCCATCGGGGACCTTCTCACTCTGCGGTCTCATTGGGGTTCACTGGCGGGTCGTCGGCTGGCGTGGGTGGGCGACGCCAACAACGTGGCCCGGAGCCTCGTGCTGGCTTGCGCCATGACCGGTGTGGACGTAGCGATGGCCACGCCCCCCTCGCACCGGCTGGACAAGGCCACCGCCGAGGAGGTGGCTTCGCTCGGAGGCAATCTCATCCAGACCACATCCCCCGAGGAGGCGGTGAAGGAAGCCGACGCCGTCTACACCGATGTCTGGGTGTCGATGGGCCAGGAAGGGGAGTCGGTGGAACGGCTGGCGATCTTTGCGCCTTACCAGGTCGACGCGTCGCTTATGGCTGTCGCGGCCCCCGGCGCTGGCTTTCTTCATTGTTTGCCTGCCCGCCGTGGGGAAGAGGTGGCGACGGAGGTCATCGACGGGCCCAGCAGCCTTGTCTGGCCCCAGGCGGCCAACCGGCTGCGGGCTATGCGGGGGCTGCTGCTCTGGATGTTCTCATGAAGCTCACCAAAACCCAGCGCCAGCACCGGGTTAGCCAGAATCCTCGAAAAAGAGGGAGTCACGAGCCAGGCCGAGCTGGTCAAGATGCTGGCCGACGAGGGGGTCGAGGCCACCCAGGTGACGGTTTCTCGAGACCTCGAAGAGCTGGGGGCGGTGAAAGTGCGCCGGCCAGGGGGAGCCATGGTCTACGCCCTGCCGGCCAGCCCGACCGACAGGCCCGCGCCCGAGTTGCACCTGCGCCGGGTGCTGGGGGAATGGATGGCCGAGGTGACCAGTTCAGGCAACCTCGTGATAGTCCGTACGCCGCCCGGCTGTGCCCATGTCGTCGGGTCGGCCCTGGACAGGGCTGGCCTCTCTGAGGTCGTGGGCACCGTGGCCGGGGATGACACCGTCCTGGTGGTGGCGAAGGAACGCGTCAAAGGGGCCACGTTGGCCCGCAAACTCTCCGCGATGGCTAGTAGCCAAGGATCTGGCGGTCCGACAGAGAAGCCCGCATAAAGGACAGGAGAACTATGGCCAAACGGATCGTGCTCGCGTACAGCGGTGGGCTCGACACATCGGTGTTGGTGCGCTGGATGACCGAGGAAACGGGAGCGGAAGTCATAGCCCTCGCGGTCGACCTCGGCCAAGGCGGCGACTGGGAAGCAGTCCGGGCGCGCGCCGTCGCTGCGGGAGCGGCCGAGGTAGAGGTGGCCGACGCAAAAAGGGAGTTCGCGTCGGATTTTGTCGCCCCCGCCATAAGCGCGAACGCGCTCTACGAGGGGAAGTACCCCTTGATCAGCTCCCTTTCGAGGCCGGTGATCGTGAAGTACCTTGTCGACGCCGCCCGCCGGCACGGTGCCGACGCCATCGCCCATGGGTGTACGGGAAAAGGCAACGACCAGGTGCGTTTTGAGGTCTCGACGCCGCGCTCTGGCGCCCGACCTGGAGGTCCTGGCTCCGGTGCGGACCTGGGGCTTCACTCGAGACGACTCGATCGATTACGCCCGTCGCTGGGGCATCCCTGTCAGCGCCACCAAGGCCAATCCGTACTCGGTCGACCAAAACCTGTGGGGCCGTACGGTCGAATGTGGCGCCCTTGAAGACCCCTGGGTGCAGCCTCCGTCCGACGTTTACGAACTGACTGTGCCCAAAGCGGCAGGAGGCCAGCCCATTGAGGTCGTTATCAGCTTCGAGGGCGGTCTACCGGTGGCCCTTGATGGCCGCCGGCTGTCGCTGGAGGAGCTGGTGCCGGCCGTCGACGCTGTGGTCGGGGCGTACGGGTGGGGCCGCATCGACATGATCGAGAACCGCCGGGTGGGGATCAAAAGCCGCGAAATTTACGAGTGCCCCGGCGCATTGGCTCTCTTGATGGCGCACGCCGACCTCGAATCGATGACCCTCGAGCGAGACGTTGCCCACGAAAAATCCCGCCTGGAGCCTCGCTGGGCCGAGCTGGTGTATGACGGTCTGTGGTTTTCGCCGTTGAAAACGGCTCTCGACGCCTTCTTCGGAGACACGCAGCGCTTTGTGAGCGGGGACGTCCGCTTGCGTTGCGAACCGGGGACGGCACCGGCCGGGACCGGGCACTGTTTCGTGGTCGGGCGGCGCAGCGACGTCGCCCTATACGAGCACGACCTGGCTACGTACTCAGCCGCTGACCGTTTCCGCCACCAGGATGCCGAGGGGTTCGTAAGGATCTTTGGCCTCGGCATCGAGACCTGGGCCACCAAGCAAGGGGCCACCAAGCAAGGGGCCACCAAGCAAGGGGTCACCAAGCAAGGGGCCACCAAGCAAGGGGCCACCAAGCAAGGGCCCGCCAAGACGAGATCGGCAACAAGGGCGCGGGCCGCCGCCGGTCCCCAAGGCCCCGGAGTCGCCCGCGTTGGGTGAGCCGGCTGGCTAGGGAGCTCAGGTAGGGTGATCCGCCGATGACGCTCTGGCAGGGCCGTTTTGGCGGGAGCCAACAGTCAAAAGCGCTGCTGGCTTTTACCGAAAGCCTCTCTTTTGACCGTCGCCTGGCACCCGATGACATAACTTGCAGCCGAGCCCATGTGCGGGGGTTGGCCCGTTCGGGCCTGCTTTCAGAGGAGGAGAGCGGCGACGCTGCTTAGCCGCACTGAGCCAGGTCGAGGAGGAGATCGCCGAGGGAAACTTCGTGTTCAATCCCGGCGACGAGGACGTGCATACCGCGGTAGAGCGGCGAGTCACCGAGCTCGCCGGCGATGTCGGGGGCCGATTGCACACTGGACGGAGCCGGAATGACCAGGTGGCCACCGACCTGCGGCTGTTCACCAAACGTGCTCTGGGCGAAGTGGGGCGCGGTGTGATCGCCCTCCAGGAGGTGCTGCTCGCCCGCGCTCGTGAGGCTGGTGACGCTTACCTGCCGGGGTACACACACCTGCAGCACGCCCAACCCGTCCTGCTGGCTCACCACCTCCTCGCCCACGGGTGGGCCTGGCCAGAGACGTCGACCGTCTGGCCGCCACCCGTCGGCGGCTCGACGTTTCACCCCTCGGCGCGGGGGCGATCGCCGGGACCTCGCTGCCTCTTGATCCTGATTGGGTGGCCAGAGAGCTCGGGTTTTCCTCCCGCTTCGAGAACTCCATGGACGCCGTTTCCGACCGGGACTTTGTGGCCGAAGCCCTCTTCGACCTCGCCCTGCTCGGCACTCACCTGTCCCGCCTGGGCGAGGAGATAGTCCTGTGGGCGTCGGAGGAATTCGGCTTCCTCCGCCTCGACGACGCGTACGCCACCGGCAGTTCGATGCTGCCGCAGAAGAAGAACGCCGATATTGCCGAGCTGGCCCGAGCCAAAGCGGGCCGTTTGATCGGGCACTTGACCGGGGTGCTGGCGACGTTGAAAGGGTTGCCGCTTTCCTACAACCGCGATCTCCAGGAAGACAAGGAGCCTCTTTTCGACGCGATTGACCAGGTGGAGCGGTCCCTCGAAGCATTGGCCGGCCTGATGGCCACGGCCACCTTCGACACCCAGGCGATGGCCAGGGCGGCGGACAGCCCGACGTCGGCCGCCACTGACATAGCCGAGTGGCTCGTCCAGAAAGGGATGCCGTTCCGTCAGGCGCATGAGTTGGTCGGAGCGGTGGTGAGGGAGTCGTTGCAGCGCCGGGTGCCCCTGCCGGAACTGGTGGCCGCCCACCCCGCGCTCGGGGGCGACGCGGTCGCCCTGCTCGAGCCAGGCGTCGCCGTCTCTCGCCGGACCTCGCCGGGAGGGGCAGGGCCGGGGCCGGTGGCCGTGCAGGTCGACCGGTTCGCTGCGGTGCTCAGGGCGGACGCCGACCGTTTCGGAGTTGTCGGGGTGGCGAAGGCCACCGCGGCTGCTGGTGGCGGCGGTGGGGGCACCGCCCAGCACTCGGCTAAGGCCGGCGCTCATCAGCATGGGCCCCGAGCCGCCGGGAAGGAAACTCACCGGCCAAACCAGGGGCACGCTGACGCCCAGGCTGACGACCCCGGGCCATCGGAGGTTGGTTGAAAGCAGCGGTTCTCAGCCCGGATTTCTTCGTCGGCGACGCCCGCGACGTAGCCAGAGCCTTAATCGGCAAGCTCTTGGTCCGCTCCGACGGTCGGGCTGCCCGGCTGGTCGAGGTCGAGGCGTACCTGGGTTTGGACGACCCCGGTAGCCATGCCTACCGCGGCCCGACCCCGCGCACCAGGATCATGTTCGGGCCACCGGGCCGGCTATACGTCTATTTCTCCTACGGCGTGCATTGGTGCGCCAACGTCGTGTGCGGGCCGGACGGCACGCCCTCGGCCGTCCTGCTCCGGGCGGCCCAGCCCGTGGCCGGCATCCCTGCGATGAGGGCGGCCCGCTGGCACGGCCAACGTGAGCTCCGGGAACGCGATCTGTGCCGTGGGCCTGGCCGGTTGTGCGAGGCTTTTGGCGTCACGGGCGATGACAACGGGGTCGACCTGACCAAACTTGACAGCCTCGTTTACTTGGCAGACGATGGCGCGGGCAGCGGTGGCACTGTGATCGCGACCTTGCGCGTCGGTTTAACGAGAGGTGCCAGCTCGCCCTGGCGGTACATCCTCGAAGGGAGCCCGTGGGTCTCGCCGGGGCCGAAGCTCGGGCCACAGCCTGGCGCGGGAGAGGGCGACGGCAACACTTCGGGGTCGAGCAGACGGCTCCATCGGGCAGAGCCAGGAACGGCTGACCGCCATTGGGCCCCCGAGGTTCCTGTCGTGCCGTTGCCGGTCGGCCGTCCCGATGACGTACACTGAACGACGCTCATCAAATCGGTGTGCGCAGCGGGCTGCAGTTGGCAGTTGCCGGGAATTCGGCAGGGTGCCATTGACAAGGTCCGCTGGGTGGGTTAAGCTGACAAGCCGCTCAGTTGAGCTTGTGCTCTTTTGAGTGACGCCTTCACGACGGGGCTCCAATGCCCTTAGGTGAGGTGGATTTAGCGGTTGGCACCGCCGCCTGCTTCTAGCAGACGTGTGTTACCGCGAGTAGTGGACCTTGAAAACGGAACAGAGAGAAGTCAAAAGCTAGTGCGGGTGCGCCGGCGAAAGCCGGGGCGCCAATCTTGTCAAGCATTAGACGGACAACAGATCCGTCTTGTGCCAGCCAGCCCTGGAGACTCAGGGCTGGCACACTCTCAAAGTTCGAAGGCCCACCGAAAGGTGGGCCGGAGATCTCGATGGAGAGTTTGATCCTGGCTCAGGACGAACGCTGGCGGCGTGCTTCACACATGCAAGTCGAACGGGGCTCATCCGGTGGTAACACTGGAGAAGGCCTAGTGGCGAACGGGTGAGTAACACGTGAGGAACCTGCCCCGAAGACCGGGATAACAGCGGGAAACCGCTGCTAATACCGGATGCCCCCACCGGGCCGCATGGCCAGGTGAGGAAATGGATTCCGCTTCGGGAGGGCCTCGCGGCCTATCAGCTTGTTGGTGGGGTAACGGCCCACCAAGGCTACGACGGGTAGCTGGTCTGAGAGGACGACCAGCCACACTGGGACTGAGACACGGCCCAGACTCCTACGGGAGGCAGCAGTGGGGAATCTTGCGCAATGGGCGAAAGCCTGACGCAGCAACGCCGCGTGAGGGATGAAGGCCTTCGGGTTGTAAACCTCTTTCAAGCAGGGACGATAGTGACGGTACCTGCAGAAGAAGCTCCGGCCAACTACGTGCCAGCAGCCGCGGTGATACGTAGGGAGCGAGCGTTGTCCGGATTCATTGGGCGTAAAGAGCTCGTAGGCGGCTCGGTAAGTCAGGTGTGAAATCCTCAGGCTCAACCTGGGGTCGCCATCTGATACTGCTGTGGCTAGAGCCCGGTAGGGGCCCACGGAATTCCTGGTGTAGCGGTGAAATGCGCAGATATCAGGAGGAACACCGGTGGCGAAGGCGGTGGGCTGGGCCGGTACTGACGCTGAGGAGCGAAAGCGTGGGGAGCGAACAGGATTAGATACCCTGGTAGTCCACGCCGTAAACGTTGGGCACTAGGTGTGGGACCTTATCAACGGGTTCCGTGCCGTAGCTAACGCATTAAGTGCCCCGCCTGGGGAGTACGGCCGCAAGGCTAAAACTCAAAGGAATTGACGGGGGCCCGCACAAGCGGCGGAGCATGTGGCTTAATTCGAGGCGACGCGAAGAACCTTACCTGGGTTGAACTACGCAGGAAAAGCCGTAGAGATACGGTGTCCGAAAGGGCCTGCGATAGGTGGTGCATGGCTGTCGTCAGCTCGTGTCGTGAGATGTTGGGTTAAGTCCCGCAACGAGCGCAACCCTTGTCCTATGTTGCCAGCGGGTAATGCCGGGGACTCGTAGGAGACTGCCGGGGTCAACTCGGAGGAAGGTGGGGATGAAGTCAAGTCATCATGCCCCTTACGTCCAGGGCTGCACACATGCTACAATGGCCGGTACAAAGGGCTGCTATTCCGCGAGGATGAGCGAATCCCAAAAAGCCGGTCTCAGTTCGGATCGCAGTCTGCAACTCGACTGCGTGAAGTCGGAGTCGCTAGTAATCCCGGATCAGCAACGCCGGGGTGAATACGTTCCCGGGCCTTGTACACACCGCCCGTCACACCACGAAAGTCGGCAACACCCGAAGCCGGTGGCCCAACCGCAAGGAGGGAGCCGTCGAAGGTGGGGTCGGTGATTGGGGTGAAGTCGTAACAAGGTAGCCGTACCGGAAGGTGCGGCTGGATCACCTCCTTTCTAAGGAGTACATGCTGGAGTCATTCGACTCAGTCCATCTCCCAGTTGATCACTAGCTATTCGGCGACCTCCGATGCCCTCCTTGTCGTAGGAGTTTGCCTCCGGGCTTGGGCTAGGTGGAAGCTGGGCAACCTCTGTTCCGTTTTCTGGGCTCACTGTTCGTGGCCCAGCTGATGGCGCGCCGGCGCCGGCGGGGTATTCACCTGGACCTGGCCGTCGCCCGCATCGAGGAGCCCTGCAGTTTTTGTCAGGGCTTTCCGGGTGCTCCTTGAGAATTGCATAGCGAGCACGAGCATCTTGTTCTCCAAGCTACAAAGAGCCAACGGTGGATGCCTTGGCGCCTGAAGCCGATGAAGGACGTGGGTGGCTGCGAAAAGCCACGGGGAGCTGCCTACCAAGCTTTGATCCGTGGATGTCCGAATGGGGAAACCCACCGCAGCAAGACGGCGGTACTCCGGCCTGAACACATAGGGCCGGTAGAGGGAACCGGGGGAATTGAAACATCTCAGTACCCCGAGGAAAAGAAAGCAACAGCGACTCCCTGAGTAGCGGCGAGCGAAACGGGAAGAGCCTAAACCGTGCCGGTGTCAAAGCCTGGTGGCGTTGCCGGTACGGGGTCGTGGGACCAGATAGGAGAGTCACCAGCCTCTCCACGGAGTTACAAAGTTGCTGCGTAGCAGAAGCGTTTTGGAACGTCCCACCACAGAGGGTAAGAGTCCCGTATGCGAAAGGCATGCAGCCTCCGTCTGGCACCCGAGTAGCGCCGGAACCGTGAAACTCGGCGTGAATCTGCGAAGACCACTTCGTAAGGCTAAGTACTAACAGGCGACCGATAGTGAACTAGTACCGTGAGGGAAAGGTGAAAAGCACCCCGGGAGGGGAGTGAAATAGTACCTGAAACCGTTGGTTTACAAACAGTCAAAGCGTCGTCGGCACTTCGGTGTGCTGGCCGCGATGGCGTGCCTTTTGAAGAATGAGCCAGCGAGTTACCGTGCGTGGCAAGGTTAACCCGTGAGGGGGAGCCGGAGCGAAAGCGAGTCTGAATAGGGCGTTCAGTCGCGTGCGGTAGACCCGAAGCCGAGTGATCTATCCATGGGCAGGCTGAAGCGGGGGTAAGACCCCGTGGAGGGCCGAACCCACCATGGTTGAAAACATGGGGGATGACCTGTGGATAGGGGTGAAAGGCCAAGCAAACTCGGTGATAGCTGGTTCTCCCCGAAATGCATTTAGGTGCAGCGTCGGGTGTTCAGCATCGGAGGTAGAGCACTGGATGGGTTAGGGGGCCTACAAGCTTACCGACCCCAATCAAACTCCGAATGCCGATGCTCTAGAGCCCGGCAGTGAGACTACGAGGGATGAGCTTCGTTGGTCGAAAGGGAAACAGCCCAGATCGCCGGCTAAGGCCCCTAATTTGGTGCTAAGTGGGAAACGATGTGGGACTGCACAGACAGCCAGGAGGTTGGCTTAGAAGCAGCCACCCTTGAAAGAGTGCGTAATAGCTCACTGGTCGAGTGATCCTGCGCGGACAATGTAACGGGGCTCAAGTTCCGAGCCGAAGCCGCGGACCTCAGCGCAAGCTGGGGTGGTAGGGGAGCGTCGAACGGGCAGAGAAGCGGCGGTGTGAACCGTCGTGGAGCGCGCTCGAGTGAGAATGCTGGCATGAGTAGCGAGAGAGGGGTGAGAAACCCCTCCGCCGTAAGCCCAAGGTTTCCTGGGGAAGGCTAATCCTCCCAGGGTGAGTCGGGAGCTAAGGCGAGGCCGAAAGGCGTAGTCGATGCACAACCGGTTGATATTCCGGTACCGCCGTGTCCGCGTCAATCCCAATCCAGGGGTACTAAGGGGCTGCCTTCGGGCGAACCGACAGACCCTGGGGCGGGCAGCGAAGGCGGGACGCAGGAGGGTAGGTGAACCCTGGCGTTGGTTGTCCAGGGGTAAGCGTGTAGGGCGAGGACCAGGCAAATCCGGGCCTCATATAGCCTGAGACGCGATACCGAGCCGTTCAGGCGATAGTCACTGATCCCATGCTGCCTAGAAAAGCGTCGTAGCGAGTTGGCACGGCGCCCGTACCCCAAACCAACTCAGGTGGGCGGGTAGAGAATACCAAGGCGATCGGGAGAACTGTGGTTAAGGAACTCGGCAAAATACCTCCGTAACTTCGGGAGAAGGAGGGCCTCGGTAGGGTGAAAGGCTTCGCGCCCTGAGCTCTGAGGAGGCCGCAGAGACCAGGGGAAAGCGACTGTTTACTAAAAACACAGCAGCGTGCGAAGTCGTAAGACGATGTATACGCTGTGACGCCTGCCCGGTGCCGGAAGGTTACGGGGAAGGGTTAGTCCGCAAGGGCGAAGCTCTGAACCTAAGCCCCGGTAAACGGCGGCCGTAACTATAACGGTCCTAAGGTAGCGAAATTCCTTGTCGGGTAAGTTCCGACCTGCACGAATGGCGTAACGACTTCCCTACTGTCTCAACCACAGACCCGGCGAAATTGAAGTACGAGTAAAGATGCTCGTTAGCTGCACCAAGACGGAAAGACCCCGTGGACCTTTACTATAGCTTGATGTTGGTTTTTGTTACGTGTTGTGTAGGATAGGTGGGAGACTTGGAAGCTTCAGCGCCAGCTGGGGTGGAGTCAACGTTGAAATACCACCCTTCATGTGACGGGAACCTAACCCACGTCCGTAATCCGGATGGGGGACAGCGTCAGGTGGGTAGTTTGACTGGGGCGGTCGCCTCCTAAAAAGTAACGGAGGCGCCCAAAGGTTCCCTCAGGCTGGTTGGCAATCAGCCGTCGAGTGCAATGGCACAAGGGAGCTTGACTGCGACACCTACAAGTGGAGCAGGTGCGAAAGCAGGGCATAGTGATCCGGCGGTTGCGTGTGGAAGCGCCGTCGCTCAACGGATAAAAGGTACCCCGGGGATAACAGGCTCATCTTCCCCAAGAGTCCATATCGACGGGAAGGTTTGGCACCTCGATGTCGGCTCGTCGCATCCTGGGGCTGAAGTAGGTCCCAAGGGTTGGGCTGTTCGCCCATTAAAGCGGTACGCGAGCTGGGTTTAGAACGTCGTGAGACAGTTCGGTCCCTATCCGGTGCAGCCGTTGGAAATCTGAGGAAGGCTGTCCCTAGTACGAGAGGACCGGGACGGACGCAGCTCTCGTGTGCCAGTTGTCCTGCCAAGGGCACGGCTGGTTGGCGACCTGCGGAAGGGATAAGCGCTGAAAGCATCTAAGTGCGAAGCTCGTTCCAAGATGAGATCTCCCACAGGCTTAACCTGGTAAGGCCCCTGGTAGATGACCACGTTGATAGGCCGGAGGTGTAAGCGCAGTAATGCGTTCAGCCGACCGGTACTAATCGGCCGAGGGCTTGGAGAGCAATACTCTGCTCGTGCTCGCTATGGAACGCTCAAGGAGAAGCAGCCCGCAGTGGCTGCCAGCAAAATAGAGCAAGGTTTCCGGTGGCCATAGCGGTGGAGCCACACCCGTTCCCATCCCGAACACGGAAGTTAAGACCACCAGCGCCGATGGTACTTGGGGGGCAACTCCCTGGGAGAGTAGGACGTCGCCGGAATAATTGATGCGAGGTCCGTGCCGTGGCGGTGGCACGGGCCTTTTGCGCGAAGTCGGGAAGTTGCGAGCAAGGGTATGCTGGGTCGGATGGCCCCTGAGAGCAGTCCTGCGGGTGGCTCACGGCAGGGCCGAGCGGGTGGGCCGAGGTCGCGGCCCCCTTTTGATCATCGTGGCGCGTCCGGCTCACCGTCGGAGGCCCGCCGGCGGGCAGAACGCGCCCCTCGTAACCCTGAACGCGCCCCTCGTAACCCGGGAGGTTCACCGGCAGGTGCTAAGCGTGACGCCGTAAGGCGCGCCGGCCCTGGTGGCGGCGACGGGCGTAACCCGGGCCGACGTCCCTCAGAGGGGTTCAAGGCCAGCTCTCCCCGGCCCCGGTCCCAAGGTCCCGGACAGGGGCAGGGCCGGCAGGCTCACGGGGCCAGCCAGGGCCGGCCGGCGAGGACCGGCGCCCGGGATGCGCGGCCCGACCAGTTTGGTCGTGCCCCGGCCAGCTCAAGGGGTGCCTCGAGCCCGCGTGGTCCGCGCCGGGACGGTTCGCAGTCCGGCGACGGACCGGCAACGAGGGCGGGACAACCCACTCGAAGGCGGCGCCAGGACGATGACTTTGGCCGGGGACCGTACGAGCCGGGCCCGCGCTGGGGGCGTCCACGGGGTTCCGCTGGCCGCGAAGCGCAGCCACGGGCACCTCGGCCCGCGTCGTTAGGCGAGTACCGCGCCCCGGGGCCCACTGGCTATCGGTCCCGAGATGAGCGTCCTTTTCCGAGGGCGAATACTGACCGACGAGCGGGCAACAGGACCACCGGCCAAGACCCCAGGCCCACAAGCTATCGGTCGCGAGACGAGCGTGCTTTTCCGAGAGCGAACGCCGACCGACGAACGGGCGATAGGAGCACAGGCCGGACCGCTTTTCCTGCCGGCGGCCGAGGTGAAAGGTTCGACAGGACCAGCAGAAGTTCGGCTGACGGGCGAGGTTCGGGCAGGCGCGGCGGGGACTTTGGGCGCGATCGCGAGAGTAGCTATCGCGAGGGTAGTTATGGCCGGCCTGGAAGCGGCGGTTACGGACGAAGCGGGCGGCCGGTCGCGACACCGAGCCCGGCGCGGCGCGAGCAGAGCCGAGAAATGCCGGCGAGCTGGGGCAGCGTCGCCCGTCGCGGCGCCCGCGCTCTCAGCTACGACGGCCCTTCGGCTTCACAGATTTGGTCGGCCGCTCGGGAGAGCGTCCCGCCGCGACCCGTTCGCAACTCGACCAGGACCACTGCGCAAGCCTCGGCCCGACGGCCCGGGGTCGACGCGAAAGCCCAGGCGCACCAGCCAGATCTGGACGGCTGGGAAACAGTTCTCGTCGAAACGGTACCGTCTTCCGGTCGGCGTAATGAGCTGAAACCAGGCAACCCGCGGCCCAAAGGATGGGCGCGCACGAGGCGTCGAGGTTCTTGCCGCCCACCTCCCGGGGGCCGACCTACCGACGTGCGGCCTCTCCTACGACAGCGAGCGGCGACAAGCTGGCGCACAAAGGCAACGCAAAACTGGAGGACGCCGCTCGTGCTTATTCAGCCGACCGGTACCAGGACGCGCACAGGATGTTGCGTAAATTGGCTGCGCAGTCGTCGGATTCGGCCCCGGTCAGAGAGCTTTTAGGCCTCACTCTTTACAGAATGGGCCGTTGGGAGCTCGCTGTGCGCGAGCTACAAGCGCATCATGAGCTGTCCGGCAGTTACGACCAGTTCCCCGTCATGGCCGATTGCTACCGAGCTTTGCGTCGTTACGCAGATGCAGCGGCGACGTGGGAACAACTGCGGCAGGCGTCCCCGAGTGCTGAAGTCGTCGCTGAAGGCAGGCTCGTCGCGGCCGGTTGCCTGGCTGACCAGGGAGACCTACGAGGAGCCGTCAACCTGCTCGAAGCGTACCTACGTCGTTCGCGGCCGAAGCCGCAAAACCTCAGGCAATGGTACGCATTGGCGGATCTCTACGAGCGCGCCGGGGAGCTGCTGAGGGCGCGTGACCTGTTTTCGCAAATCGCGGCAATAGACCCCGACTCGTACGACGTAAAGCAGCGTATCGCCGCTCTCGGCTAGCGGCTCAGAGCGGCTGGGGTTACGGCCGAACAAAGGAAGTCGGCCTACCTAGAGCGTCGCCGTTCCAAGGATTTTTTGGTCCCGCGTTTAACGGTCACACCCTCTCGGTATGCTCGGGTGCGAAGCAACCTTGTTGGTCAGGTTCGAGCCTCCTGGGTGGTCGGCCGAAGTCGCCCCCTGCTAGCGCTCCTATAGCGGGAATTCGTCTTTTCGCCAGCAGCCCTCGGTCGGGCAAACCAAAGAGCCTCGCCCGGTCTTGCCATTTGGCTGCCTCATGTCCAGGCCACGTTACTGGGCGAAGCTCGCTTCATTGGCGTTCTCCGCGCCCGCAAACCTCAGGCTGGGCTTTGGCCCGCTCGACAAAAGGGAGCGACCGTGCTCAACATGGTAATTGTCATTGGCAACCTGGTAAAACCCGTAGAGGTTAGGAACCTTCCTAGCGGCGTTTCGATCGCCAATTTCGACATCGTCGTCCAGCAGGTCGACGGTACACCAGATACCGTCCCCGTGGCCCTCTTCGAAGCACCTGACGAGGCGCTGCAATGGCAACCCGGAGCGAGATTATTGGTAATCGGCCGGGTGAGAAGGCGCTTCTTCAGAGTCGGGCTCAGCACACAGAGCCGTACCGAGGTCGTGGCCGAGAAGGCGCTGCCCATTTCCCACTGTGACGACGCTCGCCGGGCCTTGGCGGGCGTGGCGCCAACGATCGAGAGGGCTGTCGAGGATCTCCAACCCCGAGGGTCATGAACCGGGGGCGATGTGCAGCACTGCGGGCTGTTCGGAGGAGAGCCGTCAGGCCCGTGTGGGCAAGCGCTCTTCCACCAGGCTTTCGAGGAGCTGGGCCACGCCATCGTCCTCGTTGGACGGGAGGATTTGTTGCACGATGGCCAGCACCTCGGGGATCGCATTGGCCGGCGCCGCAGCCCGCCCGACCGAAGCCAGGACCGTGAGGTCGTTGTAGTTGTCCCCTATGGCCAGGACCTCACTCAAGCGGAAGCCCATCCGTTCACAAACGCGCTGGACGGCATGAGCCTTCGTGATCCCCGGCGGAGCCATCTCGACCCAGTCCAGTCCTGAAGAAGTGGCCGTGGCAGAGAGGTGGGCCGACTCGAACAACTGACTTTGCAGGCGGGCCAGGAGGTCCGCCGCCGGCCAGCCCGGCCGGCGCACTACGAGTTTGATGCAGCGGCTGGTGACCGCATGGATGATGTCGTCGACTTGTTCGCAGCTGTCCGCCCAGTTCCAATTGGCCTCCATGAACCCGGTCTCGTGGGTAAAGCTCTCCATTTCCTCAACTGCGAAGACCGCGCCGGGGAAAACCTCTCGGACCACCGTGACCAGCTGGGCCGTCACCTCAACCTGCATGGTCTGAACCTCGATGACCTCCATGGAGCACGTATCCACCAGGGCGGCACCGTTTGAACAAACGCCAATTGGGCCGAACCCGGCTTCCTTGGCCACATCCCAGGTAATGCGCGGTGGCCGACCGGTGATCGGGATGACGTAGATGCCGGCCTCTTGTGCGGCCCGGACCGCCCCGATGGTCCGCCGGCTGACGGTCCCGTCGTCGCGAAGCAGCGTGCCGTCGAGGTCAGTGGCGACCAAGCGCACGGGAGGAAGGTCCGCAGCCCGCCAGCCATCCATGGCGACAAATCCCCTTTTGACCACTGGTCGAGGCTACAGCCCCGGGCCCCCGTCAGTCGCCACCGCGCGAAACGGGGTGAAGGCTAAGGCCCTTAGACGCTGGAGGGACGAACTATCACGCTCGTCAACGCTCCTGAGGGCGTCCATGTTGACGCCGTCACGGGGGGTGCAAACGAGTGGCGGTAGCTGCAAGCTCGCCCGGCTACGCAGTCCCCGGTGCACCGACCGGTAAGCTAAGGGTGCGAACACCACGTGTAACGACCTTGCGCCACCACTCGTCGAGAGGAAAGCGGTCAGTAGTGCCTTTTAGCACCAGGATTGCGCTGGTCAGAGCCGCTGGCCCGGCCAGCTGACCGCAACTCGACGCGCAGCGGGTCTCGAACACCTCATTGACAGGGGGCACAGCTTTGGCTGACACAGCTACGAGCCGCCAACCGACGACCCTCGACCGCGTCGTCATCCGTTTCGCCGGCGACTCGGGCGACGGGATGCAGCTGGCGGGGGACCGGTTCACCACCAGTTCGGCGCTCCTCGGCAACGACTTGTCGACCCTGCCGGACTTCCCGGCCGAGATCCGAGCCCCCGCGGGGACCGTCGCTGGCGTTTCTGCGTTCCAGATCCACATTTCGGACCATGACATCTTCACTCCCGGCGATCACCCTAACGTCTTGGTGGCCATGAACCCCGCGGCCCTGAAGGCTCACGTGGGCGACCTGCAGCCAGGGGCGGCCGTCCTGCTCAACAGCGATGCCTTTGACGAGCGCGCCCTGCAGAAGGCCGGCTACGCCGCCGACCCCCGCGGCGACAACAGCCTTGATGCCTTCACTGTGTACGAGGTGCCGATGACGTCCCTCACCCTGGAAGCCGTGAAGCCGAGCGGTACCAAGGCCCGTGACGCTGAACGGTCGAAGAACTTTTTTGCGCTCGGCCTCGTGAGCTGGATGTACAGCCGGCCGCCTGAACCCACCCTCGAATGGGTGGCAAAACGGTTCGCCAATAAGGAGATGGTCCGAGAAGCCAACACGCTGGCCTTCAAGGCCGGTTGGAACTTCGGCGAAACGGCCGAGGTTTTTGAGTCTTCCTACGAGGTCAAACCGGCCCATCTGCCGGCCGGCACTTATACCAACATCTCGGGCAATACGGCCCTGGCATGGGGCATCATTGCCGCCGGCCACCTCGCCAAACTGCCGATTTTTCTCGGTAGTTACCCGATAACGCCGGCTTCGGATGTCCTGCACGAACTGTCCAAGCACAAGAACTTCGGGGTGCGTACGTTCCAGGCCGAGGACGAGATCGCCGGAGTCAGTGCGGCACTGGGCGCGTCATATGCCGGTTCTCTCGGGGTGACCACCACGAGCGGCCCCGGCCTGGACCTAAAAGCCGAAACGATCGGCCTGGCCATCTCTCTTGAACTTCCCTTGCTGGTCATTGATATCCAGCGGGGCGGCCCCTCTACCGGCCTGCCCACGAAGACCGAACAAGCCGACCTGTTGGAGGCGCTTTTCGGCCGCCATGGCGAGGCGCCTCTACCAGTGGTGGCCCCGAGCACTCCGGGCGACTGCTTTTATATGGCGATCGAAGCGGCCCGGATCGCCCTCAAGTACCGCACCCCCGTGATATTGCTCTCCGACGGTTATTTGGCCAATGGCGCCGAGCCGTGGCCGATCCCGGATGTGGACGACCTGCCGGACTTGTCTGCGCAGTTCGGCTTCGCTACCGAGCCGAACAAGGTGCTGGCTGACGGCACGGAAACCTTCTGGCCTTACCTTCGGGATCCCGAGACGCTGGCGAGGCCGTGGGCTTTGCCCGGCACGCCCGGGTTGATGCACCGGATCGGAGGCCTCGAAAAGGCTGATGGGAGCGGGAATGTTTCCTACGACCCGGCCAACCACGAGATGATGGTCCGCCTCCGCGCCCAAAAGGTAGCTGGGATCGTCAATGACATCCCCACGGTGGAATATGACGACCCCGATGGTCTCGGCGGAGCCGAGCTGCTGGTTTTGGGGTGGGGATCTACCTACGGCGCCATTCAAGCCGCCGTCCGCGAGGTCCGCATGACCGGCCGCCGCGTAGCCCGCGCTCATTTGCGCCACCTCAACCCGTTCCCGTCCAATTTGGGCGAAATTGTCAAGGCCTACCAACGCGTACTCGTCCCCGAGGTCAACCTGGGCCAGTTGAGGAAGCTCGTCCGGGCGGAGTTCCTGGTCGACGCGCAGGGGGTCAATAAGGTGAACGGGCTGCCGTTCCGTCGCATCGATGTCCAGCTCGCCATCCTTTCGCAATTGGACACCCCCGCCAAAGGTAATGGCCATGGCCACGCCGTCCCGGAGGAAGCAATATGACAGACTTAGCCGCACCCGTCACCACTCGAAAGGACTGGACCAGCGACCAGGAAGTGCGCTGGTGCCCCGGGTGCGGGGATTATTCGATACTAACTGCCGTCCAATTGCTGATGCCGGAACTGGGGGCTAAGCGAGAAGACACGGTGTTCGTCTCGGGGATCGGCTGCGCCAGTCGCTTCCCTTATTACATGAACACGTACGGCGTTCACTCGATCCATGGGCGGGCGCCGGCGCTGGCGACCGGTTTGGCCGTTTCCCGTCCCGACCTCCACGTCTGGGTTATAACTGGCGACGGCGACGCCCTCTCGATCGGTGGCAACCACCTGTTGCACGCTTTGCGCCGCAATGTCAACGTGACGATCATCCTGTTCAACAACCAGATTTACGGTCTTACAAAGGGCCAGTACTCACCGACATCGGAGGCCGGCAAGGTAACGAAGTCGACCCCGTTCGGTTCGCTTGACCATCCGTACAACCCCATCTCTCTGGCCCTCGGAGCCGAAGCGTCCTTCGTGGCCCGGACGCACGACATGGACCGCAAGCACATGACAGAGACGTTCCGTCGGGCCTATGAGCACAAGGGCGCCGCCTTCGTCGAGGTCTACCAAAACTGCAACGTGTTTAACGACGGCGCCTTCGAGGCGATCACTTCCAAGGACAATCGCCCGTCGATGCTGGTGCCATTGGAACACGGGAAGCCGGTCCGTTTCGGCGCCGAAGGAGAAAAGGGCGTGATCATCGATGCTCAAGGCAGCGCGGTCATCGTAGACGTACCGGATGTCGGCGAGGAACGCCTCCTGGTCCACGACGAGTCACGTTCTGACCCGAGCCTGGCTTTCGCGCTTTCCCGGTTGGCCAACGGGCCTATTCGCCCACCCCCATCGGGGTGTTCCGGGCCGTCGACCGGCCCGACTATGGCTCCCTGGTCCAGGACCAACTCGTGGCCGCGGCTGCCCGCAAAGGGCCTGGCGACCTCACCGCTCTCCTTCACTCGGGCACGACCTGGACGGTCGACTAACCCAACCCGGACAATGCGTGGTCGTTGAGCACCGGGCCGGGCGCAGAGCGCCGGCCCGGTGTAACCGGAACACCCTTATCTCCGTCTACTTCGTATGAGCGATGACATGGAGGTAGCGCGGAGCCTGCTCGCGAAGGTGCGGACATTCGTGACGACCCAACTCACTGACAAGGAGGGCGAGATGTTCGCTTCCCTCCTGGCGCCGGGTGTCTCGCTCGCTTACAGCGACGGTGGCGACGAAGTAGCGGGTTTCCAATCGGCAGGGACCGACGCCACCGCGCCTTTCGAGGTGGGGTGGAGGCCGGAGGCACTGGCGGGCTCCCTGCGGGAAGCGTTGCGCGAAGGCGGCGTCCGGGTCGTCGGCCTGGACGACTGATGGACTTATAAGGTCAGGCCTCGCCTGGGGTGGGCGCGGCCGAAGGCCCGATCGAGGCTGGCGCCTGGGGTGAGCTGGCCTCGGTTGGGCCTTGCTCGAAGGCCATGACCTCCGAAGCGGCACGCGAGATGCACGTCTCGCACGTCTCCACGTGCTTGGCTGCCGCGAGCGGGTTGTCCTGTACGAGCAGCTGCAGTTCCGGGCAGGCGAGGTCGGGTTGGCGCACCATCACTTGAAGGACCAGGGCGTGGCGCATGCGCCGCCGAGCCCGGTGGAGGACCACCTTCGCGGCTCCGGGGCTGAGGCCGAGGGCCCCGGCCACCTGTTCGGGGGTAAATCCAAGTTGGGTGACCATGACGATGGCCGTGGCGTCACGCGTAGAGAGCCCGGCCACACAGCCCTTCACCTGCTCCGCGAGCTCGCCCAGCTCGGTCAGGAAGACGGGACCGGGACGAGGGTCGGGCACCTCGTAACTGGTGGGGTCGTCGAAGGCCGTTGTTCTGCCGCGAGTGCGGAGCTGATCGGTGGCAAGATTCCTGGCAATGGACAAGAGCCAGGGCCGGAACCGACCCGGGTCTTGCAGGCTGGCCAGGTTGCGCAATGCCCGGAAGAACGTGTCCTGGACGACGTCTGCAACAGCCTCTCGGTCGTGCAACTGGCTGGCCGCGACCGCCCGGACGGCGCCCGCGTGAGCCCGGTAAAGCTCCGAAAATGCCTCTGTGTCGCCCGACCGGACCGCGGTCACGAGGTCGGCGTCGCTTCTAAGCGGTGCCGGCGCCACCACCACCGAAATGGTAGCCGCCGCCCGTGGCCGGCGATAGTAGCCAGCGCCGGGTGCGTGTTCGCCGTCATCTGGACGGCGCTGGTATTGGTCGGGGGCGCCCCAAGCCGGGACGGCGGCCGCTCAAACCACAGCGCCCCACCTGACTATTTGTACGTCTCCCCTTTGTCGGATCACAATCCCGATCACCCTCCCGCCGAGTACGGCAAGTACGACGGCGTCGACGTCCAACCCGTGTGTGGTCGGCATCGCCGCGTTGAACTGCCAGACGACGACTACTACGACGGTCACAACCACGACGACCACCAGCCCGCCGACCACCATGCCGCCGACCACGACAACCACAACAAGCCCGACCACCACCACCACCATCATCACGACCACCACGACTACGACTACGACGACCACGACGACAGTCCCGTCGACCACGACGACCCGTCCTCCGGCCACGACCACCACTTCCCGTCACCCGACCACAAGCACCCGTCCGACGGCCACCACCAGGCCGAAGCCGACCACCACGACCAGCAGGCCAAAGCCCAAAACGACACCGACCGTCACGACTACCACCGCAAGGCCACATCACGTGACCACCACCACCGGGCCTCGGCCCAGTACGACGACGTCCAGGGCGCTGTCCTCGAGCACGACCACCACCGGGGCGGCGCGGCGGGAGCCGAGACCAAGGGTGCCGACAACCACAACCGGGCCCAGGCCTACGACCACGACCACGAGGCCAAGGGCGCTGCGCCCTAGACCCACCACGACCGCTACTAGGCCAAACCACGGGCCCAAGAAAGCGCCCCCCCGCACAACGACCAGTACCGCGGTCACGGCTACCACTACGAACGGCAGCACCCCGGCTCTCCCGTCGCCCACTCCGGCGCCCCACGCGGAAGCCACGACAACATCGGTCCCCGCCGGGACGACCCCGACGACTACGCCCAAGGAACGGCGCACCGCGATCACGACCACGCCGGCCCGACCGAAGAAGAGGCACCAGCGGCCGACCGGGCGCACGACCACGACGACAATGCCCACGACCACAACGGGTGTACCAGGGACGACTCGGCCGACCACCTCGCCCACGACCACGCCGCCCCGGTCAGCGCCCAAGCAGCTAGTCGTCGAGCCGACCGCCATTTCGCCGGGCGGGACGACCGATGCCGCCGGTCACGGGTGCCCGAGCCGGTCGACCGTAACTTTCACCATCGCCGGTAAGCAGGTAGGGCAATCAACGGCGGCCACCAGCGGCGCGTTTGACGGGCCCCTCGATGTCAGCGCCTTGCCCGTCGGGAGCTACCAAGTTGAGGCCCATTGCGGCGTCGTCTTGTCCGCCGCTTTGGACGTGGTGCTGGCGAACGAGGTTTCCAACGACGCTTCGACGGTGTTGATAATTATCTTCTTCGTCCTTATCGGGTCCGGGTTGTTCTGGCGCCGGCTGCAACGGCCGAACTGACTGCGTCGGCGCCGGCGCTGTGGTTGACGGCGCCTGCCTTAGGGGCGGTAACCCGGTGCCCGAGGCATGGCTGAGGCTCCGGGCCCCGGAGGGGCTGGCGAGGTGAAACCCTGGTTAGTCGGCGGCCGCCCGTCTACAGTTTGCGCTGTGAGGCGCGCCCTCTGGCTAATCGTGGCCGCCATCGCGACCGCCATGCTGTTCGTGCCAGCGCCCGCCCTCGCCGATGGCGCAGTGGGGCTGAGGGCCAGCATTGACGGGGCCAACCTGGCCCACGCCACCGAGGCGCACCCGGTCCAAATCGCCCCCGGCCAGCCGATCACGATCGCGCTCTTGGTGCGCAACGGCACCACGAACGCGATATCCGTGGGGTCCGTCAACCTTGAGGGACGCGTAGCAGGCCTTACCTTCTTCTCGTTCGACACGCTGGTCAGGTTCGATGTACCCGCTGGGCAGGCGAAGAGCCTCGCTTACGTCCTGGATACGACCAGCCTGAAAGGGCAAGCGACGGGACTGGTCCCGGGTTCTCTCAGTTTGTCGACCGCCTCGGGCCAACTAATTGCCAGCCTGCCGTTCGTGAGCGACATCAAAGGGTCGATCATTTCCGTTTATGGCCTTTTCGGTCTCGGGATCCTCGTGCTGACAGTGCTTGGGTTCATCGAAGCATTGCTGGCCCTTGCTCGTGGACGCTTGCCGTTGAACCGCTGGAGGCGTGGTATTCGCTTTCTCATACCTGGACTTGGGGTCGGGGCCATACTGGTCTTTTCACTTTCGGCATTCGGAGAATGGCTCCCGAGTAATGGCCACTGGTTCGTAATTTTGGCCATTTTCGGAGCGGCCGGGTTCGTCATTGGTTACTTGACCCCCACCCCGCCAGTGCCGGGCGAGGAGAACGAGGACGAAGAGGAAGAGGAAGAGGAAGAGGAATTGAACGGCCCCGGCAATTCGCCCGTTAGCGAAATCCCGGCCTGATGGCCCTGGAGCGGGAGCAGGTAGCCCAGGCCCTCCCCAGTTACGAAATCGGTGAGGAGCTCGGGCGGGGTGCCTGGGGGGTGGTCATTTCTGCCCGCCACCAGGCGCTCGGGCGCTATGTGGCCGTAAAGCAACTCCCAAGAGCGTTTGCGGCGGACGCCGCGGTGCGGGCACGGTTTGTAACCGAAGCCCGGCTGCTGGCTTCTCTCGACCACCCTCACGTTGTCCCGGTTTTCGATTTTGTCGAAAAGGACGGACTTTGCTTGCTGGTAATGGAACTGCTCCCTGGTGGGACGGTCTGGAACCGTTTCAGCGGGCAGGGGTTCAGCCCGCCCGCCGCCTGCGCCACGGTGTTGGCCGCCTCCGCCGGGCTCCAGGCCGCCCACGAAAAGAACGTCCTTCACCGCGACGTCAAGCCTGAGAACTTGATGTTCTCCTCCGATGGCGTCTTGAAAGTTACCGATTTCGGGATCGCCAAAGTGGTAGGTGGCGACTCGACCCTGGCCACCAGGGCCGGCGAGGTCCTGGGCACGCCCGCCTATATTGCACCGGAGCAAGCGCGAGGCCCCGCTTTCTCCCGCGACGGACGTCTATGCCCTGGCGACCATGCTGTACGAATTGCTATCTGGCCAATTGCCGTTCTCGGACGAACCAGACGCGATGGCCCTTTTGTTCAAGCATGCCTACGAGGATCCGGTACCGCTCGACCATAAAGCGCCGAACGTGCCGGCGCCGGTGGTGCCTGTCGTCATGCGCGGCCTGGCCACGGCACCGGAGGACCGGTACCCCAGCGCCGAGGCTTTTGCCGTGGCTCTGGCTGAGGGCTGCACGTCGGTCTGGGGCGCGGGTTGGTTAGCCGCCGAACGAGTCCCTGTCATGGGCGCCGGGTCAGTAGTGGCAATCACCGAGCGGGTCAGCATGTCGCCGGCCGGCCCAGCGCGCACTCCTACCGGCCAGCGACCCCTTGCGAGCCAGCCACCCCTCGCGAGCCAGCCACCCCTCGCGAGTCAGGCACCTGGCGATGTCGGGCCCATGGGCCCGACGGTGGCGCGTCAGCCTCCTCCGCCGCCCTTGCAGCGAGCCCGTACCACGATCGTCCGGCCGGCGTCGACGGAACGCCCCGGGGCCGCCATGCTCACGGATCTCCAACCAGGTTCTTTCGCCAACCTGGTACCCGTACAGCAAATTGTGAAGTCGCCTCCACGGCCTCGTTTGCCCCTGGCCATCGCCGTTGTGGCCTTTGCCGCCTTGGTCGTGCTCGCCTTCACCGGTGTGGGCGGGTCGTCCCTCGGAGGCACCCTCCCTCCCGGGTCAGTAGAGGTATCGGGTGTGCCCTTGCGGACCGGCGCGGTGCCATCCCTCGACCTGTCCGACCCGGTCGCAGTCCGAGTGTTGGCCGGTGGCCCTGCCGCCAGTTCGGCGCGGCTCTCCCTGGTGTTCTTGGGCCATCAGGCCTTCCAGTCGAACGCGCCCCTGGTCCCAGATGGCGACGGGGCCCGCACCGCCCGGGTCGACCTCACCACAGCCCGGTTCGTGGCTACCGGGCACAATACGGCCGAGGTCGATCTCGTGAAAGACGGCGCCCACGGCGCTGTGGTCGCCGGGTACTGGCGCTTCGTCGCCCATTTGACCCAGCCGGCCTGGCTAAGCGTGGAGGGGATCGTGCTCATCCTCCTGCTGCTGTTCTCCTTGGCTTACGTTGAGCAGTTCGCCCGCTCGCTCTGGCGCGGGCGGCGCCGGGCCAGCGCCACAGTCGGGTTGGGCATATTCACGGCCCTCCTGGGCATCGTCATCGTGGGAGCGGCCTGGCTGGCGGGCGCCCAGCAGCCGACCCTGGCCGACGCAGTGCTGTGCGCCGCGCTGGGCGCCATTTCCGGGGTCGCACTGGCGGTCGCCCTCTTCCGAGCGGGCCGGTGGCGCCGGCTCCGCCGGCGAGCGGCCAGGCGGGGGGCAGCTGCGCCCGCCGGGCTGAGCGTGTCGCGATGAACCCGGTGCTGCAGGCGGTCGCCCGCGTTGCTCTCGACGCCACCGGCGCCGCCGCCGGCTGGGTACTTGCCCTTGAAGGCGACAGGTTGCAAGCTGTGGCCGCGGCGGGCGAACGGGCGGGGGAGCTCGTGGGCACGCGTTTATCTGCGGGCGGGGGGACTCCCGGCTACGTGGTCAGCTCCGGCCAGCCCATCGCCATCGCTGCTAGTGGCGGCGACCCGCGGCTGGGCGATGGGCTGGCCGCCCGGCTGGGAAGACCACCCATTGCCGTGCTCTGTGTCCCCTGTCTGCACGACGATGCCGTTGTCGGAGCACTCGAACTGATAGACAAGGTCGGCGGCAAGCCATTTTCCTTCGATGACGTCGAGCTTGTGACTCTGCTGGGGGGCATCGCTGGCGCGGCCCTGAGCGTGTCCGGCCCCGAGCCGGCGGTCCGCCCGCCCGCCGAGTTCTCAGCTGAACTGACCCAGTTAGCCAGCTCGGACCCGGTGGCCTACGCTAAGTTGTCGGTCGTGCTCGAAGCCCTCCTCGCTCGCGGCTGAGGGACGTGCCACCCGCCTCACTCCCGCCTGGCACGCCATCTTCACCATTGGTTACGCCGTCGCCCCGGCCGCAGTCGGCTCGGCCGCAGTGGACGAGGGAGTCGGCCGTGCTCCGCCTGCCCGGCGCCCTGTCGCTCGAGGATTTGTCGCCAGAGTGGGCCTGGGGTGGTTCTAGCGGGGAGGGCGTGCGCGTCGCCGTCGTCGATAGCGGGATAGAGGCCAACCACCCGGACCTCCACGGAAAAGTCGACAGCGATGGCGGGATCGCCGTGACCCTCGATCAGAACGGCGAGGTCGTCGTTGCGCCAGGCCAACACGATGACGCCTTCGGCCACGGCACGGCGTGCGCCAGCATCATCCACCGTTTGGCACCGGGGGCGGCTATTACCAGCGTGCGGGTCCTCGGCTCGGGGTTGGTGGGAAAAGCGAACGCGTTCCTGGCCGGACTTGGCTGGGCGGTCGAGCGAGGCTTCGACGTCATCAACCTGTCGCTCGGGACATCGAGACGCGACTGGGCGCTTGCCTTTTACGAGGTTTGCGACCGGGCGTATTTCCAGGGTTCTTTCGTCGTCACCGCGGCCAATAACATTGCGCGCCCCTCTTTCCCTTCGCTTTACGCCTCGGTCGCCAGTGTGGCTTGCAACTTGTCGAAAGATCCGTTGCGATTTCATTACAACCCCGACCCGCCCACCGAGTTCCTGGCCCCAGGTATAGATATCGAAGTGTCATGGCGGGGCGGGGGCCGAATAGTGGGCACCGGTAATTCTTATGCCGCGCCTCACATTGCCGGCGTGGCGGCGTTAGTCAAAGCCAAGCACCCCGAACTTCGGCCGTTCCAACTGAAGACAGTGCTGTGGGCGACAGCGGCGAATGTGAGAGAGGCTCCGAAGCCCGCGGGCCGGTTGACCAACGCGCTCATGTCACGCTCGACGGCGGCGGGGGAGCGGGCCACGAGCGCTCTACGCCGCGTCTAGGACCGCCTGCGCCCACACGTCCACTGCTGATTTTTGTCCTACGCGGCCTGATTTGGCTTCGGCCGCGGAGGATCAATTGGCGGTCGGCCCATTGGGTAGAGTTTCACGATCACAGCCATTCAGCCAGGCCCAGCCTTCCCGCTCGACGTACCCCGAGGGGTGACCCGGGCCCTTGTTGTCACGGCCCATCCCGATGATGTGGACTTCGGGGCGGGCGGCTCCGTCGCCGCTTGGGTGAAGGCCGGTCTGGAGGTGGCTTATTGTGTGGCCACAGACGGCGACGCCGGCGGTTCGGACCGGTCGGTGTCGCGTACGGATATGGCCCGGTTGCGTCGAGAGGAGCAACGGGCGGCGGCGGCCGAGGTGGGGGTGTCGAGCGTAACCTTCCTCGGTTACCCGGACGGACGTTTGACGCCCAGCATCGAATTGCGTCGGGATGTGAGCCGAGCGGTGCGTAGTTTCCGGCCCGAACGCCTGGTGTGCCAGTCGCCAGAGCGCAACTGGGAGCGGATCGGGGCCAGCCACCCCGACCACCTGGCGGCGGGCGAGGCCGCCGTATGCGCGGCGTACCCCGATGCCCGAAACCCTTTCGCCCATCCCGAGCTCCTCGAGGAGGGCCTCGAACCGTTCGCAGTGGCGGAGCTCTGGCTGATGGCTTCGCCCCAGCCCAACCGGGTGGTCGACATCACGGACACGTTCGACCGCAAAGTGGCCGCCCTTCGTCGCCATGAGAGCCAGGTCGGGCACGACCCCGAGCTCGAGGAACGCTTACGAGGTTGGGCGTCCGCCAGCGCGAGCGCGGCGGGCCTGGGCGCGGGGCGCCAGGCCGAACTGTTCCAGGTCGTCACCATGCCGCGCTCGGGCACCGCGTGAGCGACCCCGTGAAGGTGCCCGTATGAGGATCGCCAGCTGGAACGTCAACTCCCTCAAGGTCCGGATGGAACGGGTGCCCGAGTGGATCGCCTACGCCCAGCCAGACGTGCTCTGCCTCCAGGAGACGAAGCTCTCGGACGCCGCTTTCCCCCATATGGCTTTCGCGGCGTTCGGCTACGAGTCGGTGCACCACGGTTCGGGCCAGTGGAACGGCGTCGCCATCTTGTCCCGCGTCGGTATCGAAGACCCGGTGATGGGCTTTGCCGACGGGGCCGAGGCTGACCAGGACACGAGGCTCATATCGGCCCGTTGTGGGGGGGTGGAGGTTTGCAGTGTCTACGTGCCCAATGGACGCAGCGTCGGCTCGGAGCACTATTACTACAAGCTCAATTGGTTAACCCGCCTACGCAAACACCTCTCGGCCGTGGCGCAACCCGACATGGGTGTCGCCGTCTGCGGCGACTTCAACATCGCTCCGAGCGACCAAGACGTCTGGGACCCCGCGGCGTTTGTCGGCTCCACTCACGTTACGCCCGAGGAGCGGCAGGCCCTGAAGGACCTCGAGTCGTGGGGGCTCGTCGACGCTTTTCGCCAGCGGTGGCCGCAGGACAAGCTTTTCACCTATTGGGACTACCGGGCGGGAGACTTCCACGAACACCGGGGGATGAGGATCGACCTGGTCCTTTTGAGCCGTCCCTTGGCCGGAAAGGTCACGTGGGCGCTGGTTGACCGCAATGCCCGGAAGGGCAAGCTACCTTCCGATCACGCTCCGTTGTTCGTGGACGTAACGCTCTAGCCGGTAGCCAAGCGAGGAGGCCGCCTAGCGGCAGAGGAACCCGCGCGTGCCATTCCCGATGCTGCCGCCGGCTCCGGTCGCAAGAAGCGTCCTTGGCATCGCTGGCAGCGCGGTCAGGTCGTCGTTGTCCCACTCCCACGGCAGAGGCAGCGCCGCTGCACCAGATCCCTTAATCGGACGAGGTCGGCGCGGCCGTGAAGTGCCGCTGGAGCCGCCCCGGCCGCGGTAGACGATCAAGCCGCTGATCGGGTCCGGGACCGCATCGAGCGCGGCTTGTACATGGGGGAGCGCCCTCCATGCATCCCACGACTTGGTATCCGCGAACTCGAGCTCCAGCACTACCCCCCAGCTGTGCCGGTGCCATGACCAATCCTTGGCCCCAGTGGAAAGCGCCGATTCGAGAAGAGCGTCCCCGTGGACATCTGACCAGAGAGCCGCTGAGGAGGCGCCATCAAACACCTCAATTGAATACCACTCTGACATCGCGGGCCTCAGTGTAGCGCTTGACGAACGGACCCGTCCAGGTCCATGAACAACTGAACAGTTCCGAGCGGTCGCCGCTCAGACAATTGCCCGTCCCGCCTGTTCGGTGGAGGGCCGCACATGGGGTTCAGCTCCGCGACGCAGATTTGTAACCAAATAGGGGTTTTACGGCCGGGCGGGGGAGCGTACTATCGCCCGTGCCCCAGCAGTAGAGTGTTCGCTCGATCGTAGGGGCGTTAGCCATTTTCTGACCACGCCTTGATCGGGGGCCAAACAGTGCAGTCATGCCCACGCACGCTGGCGAGATTGGCGCGCCTAGCCGCCGTCCTGTCGCTGTGGGTGGCGGCCAGCACGGCCGTAGTGGCTACCACAGCCCCCTCAGCTTCCGCCGATGCCGGCAGCATCGCCCTGGCGGGCACGTGTGCCGCTCAACCGGCCCAGACTGGCTGTAGCGTCACCTCTATTTCGCTCGACACATCGAGCCTGGGCAGCTGTAGTAGCTCGTGCGTGCTGAATGTGGGCGTGACCGCAGAAATCCCTATAGACGCGGTCTATAGCGACGGCTCCGAAGGGCCGCTCAGCGCCGTCACCGGAAGTAACAGTCCTGAAGCGAGCTTCTCGACGGCACCGGTGCCGTCGGCGGCCTTCACCCTGACGGGGGTAGTCGACGGCGCCAACGACGCCGCCGACGTGCAGTTGACCGCCGACGGGACCAGCAGCGCGCCGGCCGTCGTCGAGGTCAGCTACGACGGCCTGAACGCGCTCTCCCCGTCGATCGCGGCTGCCGCCGCCCCTACTTGCGGGGCTGCCGGCCAGCCCCAATGCTTCGCTGTGAATGGCGCCTTGGTGACGGTGGAGGCGGTGGTCACCGGCACTGCGGACGACACGCCGGTGCCCGGGGCGGTGGCAGATATTGTCCAGGCCGGGACGGCCGGCGGTACCGGCGCAGTCGTCGGCGACCAGCCCTGCTACCCCGGCGGGAGTGGCAATTCCTGCGCCCCGGCGGCGGCGGGGGAGCCCGCTACGGCGTCTCCCGCCACCTGCACCACTCAAAGCGCCGGCTCGTGCTCGCTCACCGCAATGTGGGACGGGGCCGCCGAGGGCTTCTCCTCCCCGGACACCGTGTCCCTGTACCCGCCGACCGGGTACGTCGTCACCCAGGTTGCGGGGTGCGCGCCGGTGCGCGGGGCTGGCCCCGCCCTCACTTGTGCTCTGACGGTGCCCGACGGGAGCAAGCCGCTGACGGTCAGCTTCGGGCTCGAACCCGTGGCCTCGCTGACGGTCGACCTGGGCGGGCCGCTCGAACCGAACTGTGGCTCCGTCACCTGCTCGGGGCCGACCTACGACAACGACGCCGTTGACGGGGCGGTCGTGACAGCCACCCCGACAGGCTCAACGCCCGGCCCGCCGAGCAGCTGCCAGGTGGAGGGCGGCAGCCCCGGAGGGACGAGCGGGATAGGCGCCGGACAGGATGCTTCTTGCACCCTGACGGTTGTCGCGGGCACGTACAGCGTGTCCATGCCCTCGACCATCAGCACTCCCGATAGCGAGGTCGATATTGCGCTGGCTTACGTAACCGGGGCCAACCCGCAGCCCGTGACGTTGGGCCCGGGCCAGGACGGGAACGTCGATTTCGCCAGCGCCTACGCGCCCACCATCACGGTCAACCTGGCCGGGCCGGCGGAGCCGAACGAGCCAGGCACGGATCTCGGCAGTTCTGTAGCGGGGGGCACGGTTTACGACAACGATGCGGTCGACGATACGACCGTAACCGTGACCCCGACGGGCGGGACCAGCGGCAGCCCGGCCTCTTGCCAGGTCGAGGGCGGCTACCCGGGCGACAATGTGGACTACGGCGAGCCCGCTTCGTGTGCGGTCAATGTCCCTCCTGGCACCTACAGCGTCTCGGTGCCAGCCACTATCGACACCCCCGATAGCGAGGTGGGCATCCCGGTTGCTTATGTGACCGGCGCCAACCCTCAGACGGTGAGCGCGGCAGTCGGCGATGACCAGCAAGTCAATTTCTCGACCGACTATGAGCCGACGGTCACCGTCAACCTGGACGGCCCGCTCGAGCCCGCTTGTACCTCCAGCACGTGCTCGGGCGAGGAGGCGGTCTATGACAACGACGCCGTTGACGGGACGACGGCCACGGTGACGCCGACAGGAGGGGCTACCGGTACCCCCCAGACTTGCGAGCTCGAAGGTGGCTATCCCGGGGACAACGTGGACTACGGCGAGCCCGCGTCGTGCACGGTTGGCGAACCCTCGGGCACTTATAGCGTCTCGTTGCCCGCAACCATCCAGACCCCCTACAGCGAAGTCAATATCCCGACCGCCCTGGTGACAAGCCAAAACCCGCAGTCTGTAACGCTGACCTCCGGAGACAATGCCTCCGTCACCTTTAAGAGCGCCTACGAACCCACCATCAGCATCACGTTGGCCGGGCCGTTGGAACCGGCTTGCAGCGTCAGCACGTGCACGGGCGGCGGGTCGAGCAGCGGTGCCACCGCCGGACCGGTATACGACGACGACGCCGTCGACGGCACCACGGTAACGGTCAAGCCCACCGGGAGCACTTCAGGGCCGACGATGACTTGTCAGGTCGAAGGGGGCGAACCTGACGGGACGACCGGGGCGCGCCAGGAAGCTGCGTGCAATGTGGGCGTTTCCCCGGGCACCTACAAGGTCTCGGTCCCGAGCCGGATAACGCCGAGCCCGGATTACGGGTGGGGCAACATAGAAGTCAAAGGTGCCGACCCCGAGGACGTGACGGTCACCTCCAGCGGGGCCAACAACGTGACGTTCACCACGGCCTACCAGGCGGCCGACAACGTCGGCGCTGGCCCCGGGTCGGCGCGCACCAAGGACGGTTTACTGACCGCGAGTGGTAGCGGTGGGTCAGGCACCGTCACGGTAGGTGAGTACGGCTCGGACCCTGAGGGCGGTCCCACGTTCAACAGCTACAGCGCCACCGATGACTTCTTCGACGTTGCCGTGTCGGCCGACAGCACATTCGAAAAGGTTGAGTTCACCGTTTGCGGGCTGGACGGCCATCCCGACCAGATCTACTGGTGGGACACGGCTACGGCGACCGGGACCGGCAAATGGGAACCGGTGGCACCGGCTTCCGCGGTCAGCTCTTTGAAGCCGGGATGTCTGACTGCGAACCTGACCAGCACGACCAGCCCGGCCGTGGTTGACCTGGGCGGGACCGTGTTCGGTGTGGCGTTGCACCTCGCCGCTCAGCGAGTCAGCTTCGCCACCTCGGGCCCCGACCGGCCTGTAGTTGGCGCGACATATAAGCCGGCCGGGTCAGCCAGTTCGAAGTTGGCCGTCGCCTTCAGCGTCGACCCCACCTCGACCAAAGGCGCCTGCGCGCTGGCGGCGAACGGGGCCCTCAAGTTCTTGGCCGCCGGTACGTGCGTGCTCGTGGTCACGCAAGGCGGCAACAACCACTGGGCAGCGGCATCGGCAAAGCACGATTTCGTCGTGCTCGCCGGCAAGCCCGTAGCCAAAGCGGCTAGTTACACGACCCCGCTGGGCCGGGCTCTAAGGGTGCCCGCCAGTAAGGGCGTCCTGGCCAAAGATGAAGTGAATGACGCCACCATCTCGGGCCACACTTCTCCTGCTCACGGCGCGCTCACGCTTCTTGGCGACGGTGCGTTCACCTACTTGCCCCGGCTCGATTTTTCGGGGACAGACCGATTTACCTACACCCTGCGTAATAACCTCGGCCGCTCGACGGCCACCATCACGATCGACGTCGGCAGCCTTGGGCGCGGACGACAGGCGGAGGCAAAGGCCAAGCCACGCTAAGGCGTTTGAGGCCGGACCTAGCCGTTCGCGGCCTGGCTGGTAGCGGCGGCGGCGCCTTGGACCACGTCCAGGATCGCCGGCCCAAAGCGGGCGACCTTCACCGGCCCCAACCCCGGTACGCCGAGGAGCTCCTGCTCGTTGGCGGGCTTGCGCAAGGCGATGGCGTTGACCGTGGAGTCGTGTAGCAAGACGTGCGCGGGGACCCCCGACGCGCGAGCTAACCTCCGGCGCCAGTCTGTTAGTCGCTCTACGAGGACTGCGTCCGAGGGGTCTGCATGCGTCGGTCCTCGGCGAGCCGTGCCGGGGTCGCGGCTGGTGAGGCGGCGACGGGCGGAGGCCAGGAAGTCGAGCGTGGCCTCGTCGGGGAGGGGATGTGGGCGCGAAAGCCGCTGCCCGGCGAGGCTCCCGCGCTCTTTGACGGGGTGAGGGATCGTGTGGTCGCCAGATGGGCGCTCCCCCCGTCGCTCGCCCGGCAGCGCGCAGCAGGCGGCGAGCGCTCCAAGCCAGGGGCTTGGCTCACGCCATAGCGCGGCGCCATTGCTAGAGCGCCGCTGCCGGGCCCACGAGCAGCGCAACTCTTGGGCGGCCCGGCTGAGAGCTACGTAAAGCAGGCGCCGTTCTTCGGCTACGGCGGAAGTGGTTGAGGCGTACGCGATCGGTACGAAGCCCGCCTCCAGCCCGCACACCCACACTGCGGCCCATTGGAGGCCTTTGGCACGGTGAAAGGTGGAGACCGTCACCGCCGCGGTGCCGTCTGTAGCGCCGGTAGCGCCGCCGGCACCCTCATTGGAGTCGCGGGGAAAGCCCTCGGCACCGTCCTCGTCTCTGAGTTCGGCCCCTTCGGCCGAGGCCTTGGCCCACAGCGGCACCCCGGCCCGCCGTAGCGCCTGGATGATCGGAGCCGCTTGAGAGTGGGCTCTCACCAGCACCGCCATTTGCGCCCAGTCGAGCCCTCTTGCGTGGGCACCCAATAGCTCCGCGGCCACTCCGGCCGCTTCGGCCTCCTCGCTCGGATAACAGCGCAACCGGGGGAGTGGGCCGTCCGGCCGGGAGGAGCGGACGGGCGTGGCCTGGCGGCCGAGGACCGAGCTGGCCGCGGCCACCAGCTGAGGGCTGGAGCGATGATTGTCGTCCAGGTGGACGAGGTCCGCCGACGGCCAGTGCTCAGGGAAATTGGCGAGAAAAGTGGCGTCCGAGCCATTCCAGCCGTAGATGGCCTGGTTGGGGTCGCCGACCACGAACAGGTCGTCATTGTCTCCGAGCAAAGCCAACAACAGCCGGTGTTGGAGCGGGTTGACGTCCTGCAACTCGTCAACGAAGATGTGGCGCCAACGCCAACGCTGAGCGGCGGCAAAGCGGGCGTCAACTTCCAGCGCGCATGCGTAGCGGGCCAGCAGGTCGTCGAAGTCGACCAGGCGACGTCGCCGTTTCTCGTCCTCGTAGCGGCTGTAAAGGGCGGCAATGGCTTCGGCGTCGGCCGGCAGCTCCCTGTGAGCCTCGCGTGCCGCAGCGGCGAACGAAGCGGGCTCGACCAGGCGAGCCTTGGCCCACTCGAGCTGACTGGCCAGCTCGCCTACTCCGGCGTCCTGGAGGCCGGGCCTCCCGGCTACCAGTTCGGAGATGAGCCGCCCTTTCCGATCGAGCAACGCTGGCTCCGGCGTGCGCCGGTCCGCCCACCAGCGCCGCAGCTGGGTGGCTGCCAGTGAGTGAAAGGTAGCAGCCATCACGGGGCGGGCCAGCCCGAGGGCGCCAAGACGTTCACGTAGCTCGCCCGCAGCCTTACGCGTGAAGGTGATGGTCAGCACGTGACTGGGGTCGGCCGTACCGCAGACAGCCCGGTAACCGATCCGGCGGGTCAGTACGCGCGTCTTGCCGGCGCCGGCCGAGGCCAGGACACATACCGTGGCCGACGTGGCGGTGACAGCTCTCTCCTGAGCGGGCGTCAGGCCGGCTAGTAGCTCTGCGGCTGATAAAGGTCGGCGCCCACCCGGGACGGGCGGGCCGAGGGGTTCGCTCGAACTAACCGGGCTCGAAGTCACAGGGCTCGAAGTCACAGGGCTCGAAGTCACAGGGCTCGAAGTCACAGGGTCGAACTCACAAGCATGTAGTTCACCCTATAAGCGAGGAGTGACCGTAACCGTGGATGGCCCGGCCGACCAGGCCCCACATCGCCGCCGGTTGCCGCCCGACCCGGACAGCTTTGTAGCTCTGCACGCAAATAGCGCGACAAGGGGTACAAAGCCGTGCAGGTGGCTCGGGTCGGCCGTGGACGCGGACGGCCATGGCCCAGTGCTGGGTGCTTGGCCGGATACTCGGCGACGGTGGAGTTGCCTAGTAATCTTTCGGCCGGAAGTTATGGCGCTCAGCACGTTCGCCGGTGGCCGCCTGTGGGGCGCAAGGTACGGGGCCGCAAGGCCCTGGGTCCTGGCCTTGCACGGCTGGGGCCGGGACCATCACGATTTCGACGCGGTACTAGATGGGCTCGATGCCGTCGCCCTCGACCTCCCCGGTCACGGGGTCGCTCCCGAACCGCCTGAGGCGTGGTCTACGCGCCAGTACGCCGAATTGGTGGCGCCGGTCATGGCTGACCTGGGTGGCGGCCCCTGGGTGGTGCTGGGCCACAGTTTCGGGGCGAGGGTAGCGGTCCACTTGGCTGCCGCTGCGAGTAGTACTACGTACGAAGACGGCTCCCATATCGAGGCTTTGGTGCTAACCGGTGCTCCCTTGGCCCCGCCCCCTGGGAAGCGACCTCCCCGCCCCTCGTTGGCCTACAGGACAGGACGGGCACTACATCGAGCTCAGCTCGTCTCCGACAAGCGCATGGAACAACTGCGCCGGCGGCACGGCTCGGACGAGTACCGGCAGGCCAGCCCGGTTATGCGGGGCGTCCTCGTGAAGGCCGTGAACGAAACGGCTAATGCTTCATACATCGCGCCTTTGCGCCAGTGGACGTTGGGTGGCGGCGTGTTGGAGCTGGTTTGGTGGGAGCAGGACCCGGAGGCGTCCCTCGACGGGGTCCTCGGCGGCCTGGACGGCTCGACCCCGTCGTCGGCGAGGCCGAAGGTCACGACCGTCTCGGGTGCGGGCCACCTGATCAGTCGCGAAATGGTGGGCGAAGTCCGGGCCGCGCTACTGCGTCACCAGCCCGCAGGATGAACGCCGCAAAGTGAACAGCGCTGTCGTTAACGCCCTGGGCCTCGGGCTTTGCCTATGCGCCCTGGGTCTTGCCTACGTGAGGTGGCTCAGGGTGGCGCAACGCGAGCACTACCTGCCCGGCTCTGCCTCTCGGTTCAGCTATCGCTGGTGGGCCGCGGGCACGCTCAACCGGCTGCTCGTCGTGGCCGGCGCCGCCGGCGCTCTCGCCTCCATCTGGTACCCGCCGACGGCGTTTGTGGCCGTGATCGTGGCTGCAATCGGCCCGTTGGGCTTGACCCTCCGGGGCCGGACCTCGAAACTGGTCTGGACGGGCCGGCTGCGCCGCCTGGCTGCCGCCAGCCTGCTCCTGGCCGCGTTGCCGATCGCCGGTCTGGGTGTCGCGGGGCTCCACGCGGCGTTCAGTGCGGCCGCATTTTGCGCCATGGGAGCCCCTTTCCTCGTGGACGTGGCACTGCTGCTCATGAAATGGCCCGAAGCCCGCCTACTTCAGCCGTATATAAAGCAGGCACGTGAACGGCTGGGCACCGTGAAGCCCCGTGTCGTAGCCATCACCGGGTCGTACGGGAAGACGACGACCAAAGGGTACGTGGCCCACCTCGTTGCCGGCAGCATGTCGGTAGTGGCCAGCCCGGCCAGTTTCAACAACACGCCTGGCTTGGCCACGGCCATAAATAACTATTTGACCACCGGGACGAAAGTGTTCGTCGCCGAAATGGGGACGTACGGCCCCGGGGAAATAGCGGCCATGTGTGCCTGGATGGGGCCTGAAATAGGCGTAATCACAGCGATCGGGCCCGTTCATTTGGAACGAATGGGAAGCCTCGAACGTATTGCGGAGGCGAAGTCGGAAATCCTGGACAAAGCGCGCGTTGCCATCCTCAACGTCGATTACCCGTGGTTGGCCGACTTGGCGCAAAAAGCGCAGGATAGCGGAAGGATTGTCTGGCGCTGTTCGACTAAACGCGTGGACGCAGACGTATCTGTGGTGCACGAAGAAGGGAAATTGCGGGTCCGGACCTCGCCATTGCGGGGGGAGATGGACGCGCTCGTCGCCACCGGGCCCGAGGTGGAACCGGGCAACGTGGCCTGCGCTGTGGCTGCGGCGCTTTCGCTCGGCGTACCAATCGAAATAGTCGCTTCCCGGCTGGCGGCACTGCCGGGGCCACCGAACCGGCGTAACGCGCGGCAATCGTCTGGGGGTGTGAACATAATCGACGACACATACAACGCCAACCCGGCCGGAGCCAACGCAGCGGTCGCCCTCCTGGAGATAAAAGCCGCGAAAGACGGCCAAAGAGTGGTGGTGACCCCGGGCATGGTCGAGCTCGGCGCCATCCAGGCCAACGAGAACGCCAGATTTGCTGCCGGCGCGGCCGCCGTGGCCACCCGGCTGGTGGTCGTGGGCCGCACCAACGCCCGCGCCCTGGCAAAGGGCGCCGGCGCCGCCGGGCTGCCCACCCAGGAGGCCCGCAACCTGGCGGAGGCCGTCGATTGGGTCACGGCTAACCTGGGCCCCGGCGACGCCGTCTTGTACGAGAACGACCTGCCAGACCACTACCCTTGAGCCACTACCCTTGAGCTGGTGAGCCCCATAGGGACAGAACCAACCAGGACAAGCCCAGGCCAGGCAGAAAATCTTGGGGTCATTTTCGGCGGCCCCTCGCCTGAGCACGACGTGAGCATCCTCACCGGCCTGCAGGCGGCCCGGGCGCTGGTTATGGCCGGCCGGGAGGCGAGCAGCGTCGAGGCCATCTACTGGACGAAGGGGGAGCGTTTCGTCCTGGTCGACCCGACGCTGGAAGCCGCCGCTTTCGTCGATGGGCCCCCGAAGGGGGCCAGGGAAGTCCGGTTCGTTGCGCAGCCAGGCGGTGGCTTCTTTGCCACCAAAGCCGGCGTACTCGGGGGCGGGAAGGAACGTCGCCTAGAGATCGATGCCCTCGTCAACTGTTGCCACGGCGGGCCTGGCGAGGACGGGACCCTGCAGTCCGCCCTGGACATGGCCGGAGTGCCGTACACGGGGCCGGCGGCGGCCGGTGCCGCCCTATGCATGGACAAGCTCGGCTTGGGCTCCGTGGCGATGGCGGCGGCCCTGCCGACTCTGCCCCGCATACTGGTGCTCCTGGGGTCAGAGGCCCCCGCTTGGGAGGGGCCCTACATCGTGAAACCGCGCTACGGGGGTTCTTCTATAGGCATTGAGGTGATAGGCGAATGGGCCGATGTACTCCGCTACGTCGAGCTGGGGGGCCCGCACACACTCCAGGGCGTCGTGGCCGAACCTTTCCACGCCGACGCCGATGACATCCAGGTATCGGTCCGGTCGTACCCGGCTTTTGGCCTGTCCTTGTTCGAGCGGCCCCTGCGGGCCGGTGGTTCGAGCCGTATCTACTCCTATTCGGACAAGTACCTCGGGGGAGAGGGGATGGTCAGCTCCCCACGCGAACTCCCGGCCAACCTTCCGGCGGGCCTCGAAAAAGAGCTGCGGGAAGCGGCGGCCTCTGTTGCCGCTCTGGCCGGGGCCCGCGGCGTCTGGCGAGTGGATTTCCTGGTGGAACCGGAGAGTGGGAGCTGGTGGTTGAACGAGGTGAACACTGTGCCCGGTTCGTTCGCCAAGTACCTCTGGGTGGGAGAGGCTGCCGTCGATTTCGCCACGCTTCTTTCCGACATGGTCGAAGAGGCGAGGCGCCGGCCGAGCGTGCAGTGGAGCTCGATGGGCGCGGACGGGTCGGCTTTACGTTCGGCCGCCTCGATCGCTAACAAGCTCGGGTAGGCCGAGCCTCCACCGGACGGTCGATGGGTTACCCCAGCAAGCTCCTCAACCCCGGCGAACGGGTGGCGGTCGATGTCGTCCCGCACTGGAAGTACCTGGCCCGTCCGGTTGTGGCTGTCGGCCTTGCAGTGGCGGGCGCTGTGGCGGCCCTGCACTACCAGCCCCCTCGCTGGGCGGAACTGGCAATAGCCGGCGTTGTGGTGCTCGCGCTGTTGTGGCTGCTGGCTCGTTACCTGGGCTGGGTGACGACGTCGTTCGTGGTGACGAACCAACGCCTGATCCTGCGCAAGGGCGTTCTCCGGCGCTCGGGCCGCGAAATCCTCATCGACCGGTTGACAGACATCACGTACAAGCAAACACTCACGGACCGGCTGTTGCGATGCGGGGACATCCTCCTCGAGTCCCCCGGCCGGGAGGGCCGAGAAGTCCTGGTCGACCTGCCGCGGCCCATCCGCATCCAAAACGAGATATGCCGCCTCGTCAGTCAGCGTGACGGCATGGGCGGCGGCTCTGGGGGCCCAGCCGTGGGTGGCTGGCCGCCGCCAACGTCGTACGCGGCCGACCTCACCGCCGGCACCGGGCCTCAGAGCGCGGGTGGGGCTGAGCCGGCGCGGGGTACGGTCACAGGGAGCGGCCGGGTTTACGTCGGTGCCGTCGGCGCGGGCCCTGGTTCAGGGGAAGCCACGGCCGGCACGCCCAGCGAGCCGACGGCGGCGACTGTCGCGGAGCAGCTCAGTCAGCTCGACGACCTGCGCCGTCGGGGCGTCATCAGCCGGCGCGAGTTCGCGGCCAAGAAGAGCGAACTGCTTTCACGCATGTGACCGCGCCCACGAGTGGGCACAGCGAGCACGAGACGCTGGCCTGGCTGACCCGCCTTCTGCCCCGCCCGCCCAAGGGAGAAATATGGTCGGGCGACGACGCCGCTGTCGTCGCCTGCCCGGGTGGCGGCTCGCGCCAGGACGGCTACCTCCTCCTTCTCACCGCGGACACCGTGGTGGGCGGGCTCGACGCTGACTTGTCCTTGACGTCGCTTTCAGACCTCGGATGGAAAGCCATGGCCGTCAACCTCAGCGACATCGCCGCCATGGGAGGCACCCCGGGCCACGCTCTCATCAGCGTCGTCGGTGCCGGCCCTGACGAGCTCAGTTCGCTTTACGCCGGGATCCTGGAAGCCGCCGCGGAGTATGGCTGTCCGGTCGTTGGAGGGGACTTGAGCGCGGGGTCCGAACTGGTCGTCAGCGTTTCCCTGACCGGGTGGGTGCACGGCCCGCCGGTACTGCGCAGCGGTGCCCGGCCAGGCGACACGATCTGGGTCTCCGGACAGCTGGGAGCGGCGGCCGCCGGGCTGCGGCTGTTACAGGAAGCGGGGCCAGCGGGCCAGGCCGGGCCACATCAGTGGTCGGCCGGGCAAAGCGCGTTGGTGCTGGCCCATGCCCGTCCCCGGCCCGCCTTGGCCGAGGGTGCGCTGGCCCGAGCGGCCGGGGCCACCGCCATGATCGATGTATCTGACGGTCTGGTGGCCGATCTCTCCCATATGGCTGACCTGTCCGGTGTGGGGTTCGAGCTGACGGACGTCCCGATAGCTCCTGGCGCCACGCTGGCCGAGGCGTTGGCCGGAGGTGACGATTATGTGCTCGCGTTCACGATGTCCTCTGTAGGGCCTGACACAGGCCCCGACCCGGTGCCCCCGACCGGGCCGGGGGCCGAGGGACGACCCGGGCTGGCCGCGGCCTTCACCCGCGCCCGGGCTCCATCCTCCTTACCCAATCGGTAGCTGCGTCACTGACGTGTCCAAACGGCTGCTGGCGGGACGGCCACTGGAGGTGAGCGGGTGGGACCATACTCTCTGACTTGTCCTCTGAGACTTGCCCTCTCTGGCTGGGGCCGGGTGAGTTGGTCTGTATGCCTTTGCCCCTCTGAGGTACCTGTGACTTTGGCCACACTTACAGGGCCAAAAGACCAAAAAATAGGGCCTTTTCCCCATGGTCAATGCCACGCAATCCTGCGACGCTTTGTGTAACCTGCTTTGGGCCTGCTCTAGCCACCCAGCCGGCAGGTCGCAACACCCGATGTGGTCTGAGGGCCAAAATAACCTTCTTCCGTTTTCTTCGTCCCTTACCTCAAGAGGAGCGAGTGACTTACCGACGTTTTACTTGAGGACTTCCCGGGCTGCCGGGACACGGACCACCCGGGCTGCCGGGGAACAAGGAGGAGACCGGCGACGTGCCTGACGCAAGCCCAGCTGTATTGCAGTCCGACCCCGCGCCACTACAACGCGGTGGAGAGAGGACGTACACAAGACCGACGCCTGTTCCAGTGAGCCGTCGGTCGCATCGCTCCGGAGTTGTCAGTCTGAGTGGCCAGGACGTTGTGCCTGCCCAGGGCCACTCCCGGCGTGCCGAAGCCAACGGCCAGGCCGGTCAAGCGTTTGCTGACCTCCTGCTGGTCGGGGCCACTTCAGCCCGCTGCCCCCTGGCAATCCTGACTGTTGTCAGCGCCGATGGGTGGAGGACCCTCTGCTTCGGTGCCGACCGTGACGCCCTGGAAGACCCTGACCTGTTCGACATCATCGCGGGCCGTAGGGAGCCGGTCGAAGTCACCGACCCGGGGAGCAACCCGGCCCTCGCCAACAGCCGCTTGGCCCACTCCGCGCTGGGCATCCGGTGGCTGCTCGGCGTACCTCTGCTCGGCCCTACCGGTGAGGTCAACGCCATCTTCGCCGTCCTAGACACCGAACCACGTGAATTGGCCCCTCGGCAACGTGCCGCCATGGTGGCCATCGGGCGCCTGATAAGCGGTGCGTTGTCGGCCCACAGAGCGACAGACCACATCGCGGCTCCTCCGCCGGTCACCGAGCACGCGAACGGCACCAAACAGGCTGCGGATGGCCACTCTTTGCTACGAAGCCATGAAGTTGCCGCCCTGTTCGACGTGACCGAAAGAACCGTTATCAACTGGGCTGCATCTGGGAAGTTGGCCTGTCTTCGTACTGTAGGAGGGCACTTGCGCTTCCGCAGCGAGGACGTCATGTCGCTCCTGGAGGCAAACTCGCTGAGGCGGCCACCCGGCGTTTAGTTCGTGGCGTTTCGCTGGGCCGTCGACTCGCCAGCTGGGTCGGCCCGCCGGCCTGCAGAGGGCGGCTAGCTGACCTTCGTGACTTTGCCGGCTCGTATGCACGACGTGCATACGAAAACCCGCCTCGGGCTGCCGTCGACGACGGCGCGAACCCGCTGGATGTTCGGGTACCAGCGCCTCTTCGTGCGCCGGTGGGAGTGACTGATGCTCATTCCCACGGACGGACGCTTACCACAGACCTCACAGATCGCTGCCATAGACCGAGCCAGAATAGCAGCCATGGTGCGCTGACCGGGCTCGGGCGAGCCTCTCGTTAGGTGTCACACCCCTGCAAGTAGTCTTGATACCGGCATGGGACCAGCAGGAACTCTCTCGGCCAGTGACTTGGCGCGCGTCGTGCATGTTTATCGGGATGCGCTGGTGGCGCATCGGGAGAGCATCAACCGGCTCAATGTGTTCCCCGTGCCAGACGGTGACACCGGTACCAACATGGCGCTCACGGTGGACGCCGTCGTCCGAGAGCTAGCCGCCGCAGGCGGAGATGGGCACCCACTCGACCTGGGTGCCGTAGCAAAGAGCCTTAGCCATGGGTCCCTCATGGGGGCCCGCGGCAACTCGGGGGTGATCCTGTCCCAGGTGTTGCGCGGCATGGCAAGTGCCTTTCAGGACGCCGTCGCCCGAGACGGCGCTGGCGCCGAGATCGGCCCAGTCGACTTTGTCGATGCCCTGGCCCGCGCCAGTGCCAGCGTGTACGCGGCGGTCAGTAACCCGGTCGAGGGCACGATCTTGTCTGTAGCCAAGGCGGCTTCCCAAGGCGCTACCAGAGCCCTCGGGCCAGACAAGGGCGCAAGTCTCGCCCAGGTGCTCGAAACGGCCCGCGGCGACGCTTCGAAGGCCCTGGCTAGCACCACCGCACAGCTGCCAGCGCTTCGGTCTGCCGGCGTTGTCGATGCGGGCGGGGCGGGCCTGCTGCTGTTGCTCGACAGTTTCTTAGAGGTCGTCGAGGGCAGACCAGTTGACGCTCCGCCGACGCTGTCAGTTCGTGAGAAAGCACCGGAGGCAACCGCCCACGGTGCAGAGACAGTCCCCGACGATGTCTCGAGCGGCCGGCCCGCCCCACAGAGAGTTCCGGGCGAGGGCGTGGGTGAAGGTTGGCAGGGCGAACCTACAGACTTCCGGTACGAGGTGATGTTCCTGCTGGAGGCGCCCGACGAATCGATCCCGGCGTTCCGCTCGGTGTGGGGCAGCTATGGCGGTTCCATAGTGATCGTCGGCGGCAACGGGCTCTACAAGTGCCATATCCATACAGACGAAATTGGGCCGGCCATAGAGGCGGCGATAGGGATCGGCCGGCCTCGCGACATCCAGGTGACCGACCTGAACGACCAAATAGAAGAGCAACGCTGGGTGCGAGAGGCGGAGGCCAGCGGAGCTCAGGAGGAACCGCCGGCCGAACCCGTAAAGAGCGCAGTGGTGGCCGTCGCTTCGGGCGATGGGCTAAAACGCATTTTTCGCTCCCTGGGAGCGCGGCAAATCGTCGATGGTGGCCAGGGCGCCAACCCTTCTACAGAGGAGATCCTCGGCGCCATTGCCGCGGCGCCGGCCGAGGAGGTGGTCGTGTTGCCCAACAACCGCAATGTCGTCGCTGTCGCCGAGCAGGCTGCCGACCATTCGACCAAGAAGGTGCGCGTGGTGCCCACGGCCGGCATCCCCGAGGGGTTTGCCGCCCTGCTCGCCTACGACCCCGAAGCGGATGTCGACACCAACGCCGACAACATGGCTGCGGCCGCCAAGCACGTGGTGGCCGGCGAGGTGGCGCGGGCATCTCGTGACGCCGACATGCGCGCCGGCAACGTGAAGGAAGGCGATTGGCTCGGTATCTCGCGTGAACGGGTCGAGGTCGTAGCCCATCCGCCGGCCACGGCTGCCGACGCCGCCATCAGCCTCCTCGACCTGCTCGTGTCGGCGGACGGGGACCATGAAATAGTGACCGTTATAGAAGGCGAAGGCGCTCATCCGGCCGATACACGGCGCATCGTCGAATGGTTAGGGGAAAAGCGGCCCGGCACAACGTCAGAAGTCCACCACGGGGGTCAACCGGTTTACCCTTACCTGTTCAGTATCGAGTGACCCCACCGCCAGCGAGCCGGGCTCCATCGAAGCAAGCCCCATTGGGCCCACCCCGACTAAGCCCCGCGCGATTTAGCCCAGCCCGATTTAGCCCAGCCCGATTTAGCCCAGCGCGATTTAGCCCAGCTTTATTGGGTAGCTGCAGTTGAAGAGCTTGGCTGAGCTGGCTTACACGCCGGTAAGAGAACTTCGTTCCGCTAAGCGCAATGTTCGGGCGCCGCAAAGCGGCAAGCAGGCAAACGGGAGTGCCGATAAGACACGTGCGGACGCCCTCGAAGAGATGGGGATTTTCTCTGTCCTCGACCTGGTCACTCACTATCCCCGGCGGTACCTGGACCGCACCAGCCAATTGCCCATCCAGGAGCTGATAGAGGGAGAAGAAGCCACGGTCCTGGCTACGGTGCGCCGGGCGCGCCGGTTGCCGTCCCGTCGAGGGGCCAAGCCCGTGGTGGTCGTCGACATCTCGGATGGTCAGGGCTATTTGACACTGTCGTTTTTCAACCAACCGTGGCGCCTTAATCACTTGAGAGCAGGGATGGAGATCGCCGTATCGGGCAAGGTGGCGACGTTTCGCGGTCGGCGTCAAATGGCCAACCCTTCGGTCGAGGTGGTCGAAGGAGAGTGGAGCGGCCGGGTCATACCGATCTACCCGCAGTCTGAAAAAGCCGGTATTTCGTCCATGGAGATCGGGGCCTGTATAGACGAGGCGCTGCAGTGGGCAGGCGAGTTCGAAGACCCTGTCCCGGCCACGGCCCTTTCGGAGCATGGCTTTGCCGGCCGTTCCTGGTCGCTCCGGGAGGTACACCGACCGGGTTCTCTGGCCGGGAAGAGCGAGGCCCGCCGGCGGCTGGGCTTTGACGAGCTGCTCCGGCTCCAACTCGTGCTCGTGATGCGCAAACTAGCCGTGGAGCGCGACTGTCAGGGCATCGCTCACAATGTCGGGTCCGAACTGCTGAAGCGTTTTCGCGATCGGCTTCCCTTTCCCCTCACGGGGGCGCAAGAAAGGGCGATATCAGAGATCGAGTCCGACCTGGGCCGACCCATCCCGATGCACCGGCTACTGCAGGGCGACGTTGGGGCGGGCAAGACGCTCGTGGCTCTGTGGTGCCTTCTTACCGCTGTGGCCGGAGGCTACCAGGGCGCACTGATGGCGCCGACCGAAGTCTTGGCCGAACAACATCACTTTTCACTGCGGGCCATGCTGGCCGGCCTGGCTGTGCCCGACAACGGGTCATTGTGGGGCGAGCGGGAGGTGCGGGTCGAGCTGCTTACGAACCGCACGACCGCCGCAGAGCGGACCAGGTTGCTGGCCGGGTTGGAGAGCGGGGACGTCGACCTCGTGGTGGGTACCCACGCACTGTTGACGGAGTCGGTGCGTTTTGGGCGGCTCGGCATAGTGGTCATCGACGAACAACACCGCTTCGGTGTCGAGCAGAGGTCGGCATTGCGGGAAAAAGGCGGCGGCCCGGTACCCGACGTCCTGGTCATGACGGCCACGCCGATCCCTCGCACCGCGGCCATGACCGTGTACGGCGACCTGGACACCACGGTCCTCGATGAACTGCCGCCCGGCCGCACGCCGGTAGCGACGGTCTGGGCTCGAGGCCCGCTCGACGTGGAAGCGGCCTGGGAGACGACGCGTCACGAGATCGCCGAGGGTCATCAGGCGTACGTCGTGTGCCCGCTTGTGGAGGAGTCGGAACGGGTGCAAGCCGCCTCCGCCAGCGACGAATTGAAGCGGCTCGAGCAGGGGCCGCTGGCCGGCTTACGCCTTGGGCTGCTCCATGGCCAATTGCCGGCCCGGGAGAAAGAGGCGGTGATGGCCGATTTCCGCGCCGGCGTGCTGCAGGTGCTGGTGGCGACCACCGTTATTGAGGTCGGCGTTGATGTCCCCAACGCGACGGTGATGGTGATCGAGGACGCCGACCGTTTCGGCATCGCCCAGCTGCACCAGTTGCGCGGGCGCGTCGGGCGTGGGGCCGCCAAATCCTGGTGTTATGTGCTTAGCGACGCGCCGACGCCGGAGGGCTCGGCGCGCCTGACCGCCCTCGAACGGACCAACGACGGTTTTGAACTGGCAGAAGTCGACCTGGACCTGCGGGGCGAGGGCACCATACTCGGGACACGCCAGAAGGGCGTTAACGACTTGAAGCTGGCCTCCTTGCGCAGGCACCGCAAGTACGTCCACCTGGCTCGCCAGGTGGCCTTTGGGATCGTTGGCGCCGACCCCGCCCTGGAGTCCCATCCGGACCTGGCCCGAGAGTTGCGAGCCTTGGTGGACGACGACGACCGTGACTACCTCTTCAAAAGCTGAGGGCTCTTCAAAGCTGAGCCCTTCAAGGGTCGGTTGTCCCGGCGCTAGGAGGCCCGGGTGCGGGTCATAGCCGGCGAGAAAAGAGGTCAGCAGTTGCAAGCGCCGCCCGGGCGCTCGACCCGGCCCACCAGTGACCGGGTGCGGGAAGCGGCGTTCTCGATGCTCGCCAGCCTGGATGTGGTGGAGGAAGCGCGGGTATGGGACCTGTTCGCCGGGAGCGGGGCTATCGGGATCGAGGCGTTGTCGCGCGGCGCTGCGCACGTAACGTTTGTGGAACAGGCTCGCGACGCGGTCTCAGCCGTACGGGTCAATCTGGCCAAAGTGGGCTACGGGCCCCATCAGGCGACCGTAGTGGTCGCCGACGTGCTCAGTTGGGTCGGCGTGCAGACCAGGGCTGACGTCCGCCGACGGTCCGCCGCCGCCCCCGGGGACAAAGACGTGGTGGCAGGAGCGCCGGCGACCACGGCCCCGGTGCTCGAGACGGTAAGCGCGCCCAGGGTCGACCTCGTCTCGGCCGACCCCCCCTACGCTTGGCAAGGCTGGGACGCGCTGCTGGGGTACCTGGCGCCGCTCGACCCCCTCCTCATGGCGGAGACCGGCGAGAAGCTCGAACTGCCTGGGAGTTGGCGGGCGCTGCGGTCGAAGCGGTACGGGGGTACCGTTGTTACGCTGGCCCGCCCACTCCGGACCGATGAGGCCGAGTACGGCTCGGAGTGACCACGGTCCGGCTAGTAGGGTCCGGCACGCACGGCGCAGCCAGGATGCGGCGGCCGGAGAGCTCGAGACTGACGGCCCGGAAAGTGAGGACAGGCCAATCGTGAGTAGAGGCCAATCGTGAGGACAGGCCAATCGTGAGGACAGGCCAATCGTGAGGACAGCTCTTTTCCCGGGGAGTTTCGACCCGTTCCACAACGGGCACCTGGAGGTCGTAGAGACGGCGAGCCGTTTGCTGGAGCGAATAGTCATCGCGCCCGGCCCTAACCGCCAAAAGGCACGGCCGCTGTTCAGCATCGAGGAGCGTCGCTCCATGATCGCCGCTTCCGTAGCCCACCTGTCGAACGTGGAGGTGGCCCGGGACGACAGCCCGGTGCTCGTCGTCGACATCGCCGACGCGGTCTGGGGCTGACGTGATCGTCAAGGGCCTCCGCGTCGCCTCGGACGCCGAGTCCGAGCTTCAGCAGGCGCAGATGAACAAGGCGGTCTCCGGCATCGAGACGATCTTTGTCCCCTGCTCTTCGGCGTACTCCTTCATCGCCTCCAAGTGGCTACGTGATTTCATGAGCTATGGGGCCGCCGATCGCGTCGGGGCCATGGTGCCCGCCCCTGTGCTAGCAGCGATGAAGGAGAAGTTCGGTTTATGAGCAATTCCGCCGGCCAAGGCGCTCCCGTCCCTGAGGCGGAAGTGCTATTACAGCGAGTGGCCGGCATGATCGCCGGCGCCAGGGCGCTCCCGCTGTCGTCCTCAGTGAAACTCGACAACAAGGACGAGGTCCTGGAACTGCTACGAGAGGCGATCGACCGTCTTCCGGAGGAGTTGCGCCAGGCGCGCTGGATGATCAAGGAGCGGGAGGAGTTCCTGGCGGGTACGCAGCGCCGGGCGGATGAGCTCGTAGAAGCCGGTCGTTCAGAAGCTCAACGCCTTGTGCAGAGGACTGAGATCCTGAAAGAGGCTCAAGCCCAGGCGCGCCGTACACTGGAGGAGGCCCGCCAGGAGTCGCAACGGCTCCGGCTCGAAGCGGAAGATTACGCGGACCAAAAGCTGGCCCAGTTCGAGGTCGTCTTGGAGCGCACCCTCAAGACGGTGGCATCCGGGCGGCAAAAATTGTCCGGCCTCCCGGAAAGGGACGATGAGCCGGGTGGCAGCGGAGGTGGGATTGACACCCTGCCTGGCCGGGCCAGGCCGTTGACGGCTTCGGCAGACTTCCCCGCCCGCATCAATAGACCCGGACCGCCGGCCGTAGGCCGCAGCCCCGGTCTTTCCGGCGACGGGCCCGGCAGCAGCGAGGTGCCCGTGGCAGAGGAGAACGTTTTCGACCAGGACCGTCTCGGCCAGTAGCACGGCCAACCGACAGGGCCCAACGGATGAGGCCAGGCGGATAAGGCCAGACGGATTTAAAAGGCCAGACCGATTGGTTGAGCTAGATCGATTGGATGAGATCGCCAGTGAAGATGACAGTTGACCCGTTCGAGGTGTCTCTGAAGGACCTGCGAGGCTCGCGGGGCACCCGCCACGTAGTGCGCAGCGGCGTTTTGGACGAGCCTCTGGTGGCGGATGTCGACAGCCGGGTGCCGGCTGGAGCCGAGGCCGTCGCCGATCTGACGTTGGAAGCCTTCGATGGTGGCGTCTCGGTTTCAGGGCTCGTTTCGACGAGGTGGGAAGGTGAGTGCCGGCGCTGCCTGACCAACGTCGACGGCGAGCTTACTGCCGAGGTGAGGGAGCTCTTCCGCCGCGGCGGTGGGGCAGAGGAAGGCACCTACGAGATGGGCGACGACCACCTCAACCTGCGCGAAATGGTGCTCGACTCGTTGTTCGCGTGTCTTCCCCTCTTGCCGCTGTGCCAACCGGATTGCCGGGGCATCTGCCCTCGGTGCGGGACTGATCGCAATTTCGAAGAATGCGACTGCGAAGAGGTGGAGGTCGACCCCCGCTGGTCGGCGCTCAACGTGCTGCTCACGGGCGATGAAGCCGGCAGCGAGGGTGGTGACTGGTAGGACCCTTGGCGCCTCCCACGTCCTGTGCCGGCGGGGTGGCCGGGAGCGTGTAATATTGCAGGACCGTGGCCGTACCCAAGAAGAAAACCTCGAAGTCAAAGTCGCGCAGCCGGCGGGCCAGCGCGTGGAAAATGAGCATGCCCGCGCGCAGCATCTGCCCCCAATGCCGTCAGGCCAAGGTGCCCCATACCGTCTGCTCCAACTGTGGGTGGTACAAGGGCCGCCAGGCTGTCGAGGTAAGTTAGCCCGGGGGGTTGGCGGCCTCGGATGGCCTCAGATGGCACGGCCCTACTCGTAAACGCTCCCCGATGGCGCGGCGTCCGCTAACCAAGTTCCAGATGATGCGGTGGAGCGCGGCCGTATTCGCAGTGGCCCGATACCCAGTGGCCCGATACCCGGTGGGCCAGTCAGAAATGTCTCACCCCGAGCAGGTACTGCCTCGAGTGGAGGCTCGAAATGGTTGATTTCCTTGGTGGCCTACCGGTAGCCGTCGATGCCATGGGTGGTGACCGCGCCCCGGACGAGGTCGTGGCGGGTGCCCGGCAGGCGGCCACGGATTTTGGGATCCCCGTGTTGCTGGTAGGCGACCCCGCCCGCATCGGCGAACCGGGACCAGGCGTCTCCGTCCAGGCCGCCAGCGAAGTCATCGAGATGGACGAGGACCCCGGTCGGGGCGTCCGGGTGAAACGGGACTCGTCGCTCGTACGTTGCGCCGAAGCGGTCCGGGACGGGCGAGCCTGTGCCATGGTCAGCGCCGGCAATACGGGTGCCGCAATGGCAAGTGCGCTCCTGCGCATGGGCCGACTTCCTGGCGTTGCCCGTCCCGCCATCGCCACCCCCATCCCGGTGCCCGGGTCGTCTCCAACCATCCTGCTCGACTCCGGGGCAAACGTCGATTGCACCGCTCAGATGCTCGTGCAGTTCGCCCAGATGGGGTGGGCACTTGCGGTGGAGCGCTTCGGGATCGTCGACCCTCGCGTTGGCTTGCTGTCGATCGGCGAAGAGGCCTCCAAAGGCAATGCTGTGGTCAAGGAGGCCCATGGCCTGTTGGCCAGCGGTGCGGCCGGACCGGAGGTGCGCTTCATCGGGAACGTAGAGGGCCGCGACGTGATGACCGACCGGGTCGACGTTGTTGTCACGGACGGTTTCACCGGGAACATCGTCCTGAAGACCCTCGAAGGCGGCGTGAAGACGGTGGTCGCCGGGATATTGGGCGCCCTCACAAGCAGCGAGGAGGTCAAAGAGGCGGCCAAAGTGGTGGTACCCGCCCTCACCCCCCTGGCTGAAGAACTCGACCCCGACACTTACGGCGGGGCCGTGCTGCTTGGAGTAGAGGGAGTGTGCGTCATTAGCCACGGCTCGTCGGGCAGGAGAGCGATACTCAACGCCGTGAAGGTGGGTCATCATGCCGCCTCCGACAAGCTGGTGGCGAGGATCGAAGCGGTAATCGCGTCCGGGCAGGACGGGCGGGACTAGCTGTCGACCTGTCATCAACCGGCGGCCGGGCGAGTGGTATCCTGAGCCGTGCCCTTGGAGACCAGTGTGGAGCGGGAGGGTTTCGGGCGCCAGCAAGTACTGGAGCTGGTACGAGGCTCGCTCGCCGACATCCTCGAGATCAGTCCTGACCGGATTCCCGAGGGAGCTTCGTTCAACGACCTAGGAGCCGATTCGCTGGCTCTGATCGAGTTAGTCGAGGCCCTCGAGAAGGAGATCGGCAGCCAGTTCGGGGATTTCAGGATCGACGATGACGACCTAGAGGACTTGAAGACGGTGCGAGACGCCGTCGACTACGTCGTCACCAAGCTGGGGAGCGCGTCCTGAGGCGGCGGTGCTGGTAGAACCAGACGTCGCCCTTCCGCAGGCCGGCGCCGCCGGCGATCAACGTGCTGGTCTCGCCCGCCGCTTGGGCTGGGAAGTGGCGGACCAAGATCTGTTCGCCCAAGCGCTGGCGCACCGGTCGTGGTGTGCCGAGCACCCCGGCAAGGAGCCGAACGAACGCCTCGAGTTCCTGGGTGACGCCGTCCTCGGGCTGATCGTCACCGACTACCTGTACCGGTCGTACCCTGACCATCCAGAGGGAGAGCTGGCCAAGGCCCGGGCCGCAGTCGTCAACTCGGTCTCGTTAGCGAGCGCGGCGCGCCAATTGCGGCTCGGGGAGGCCTTGCTCCTCGGCAAAGGCGAGGACGCTTCGGGCGGCCGCCTGAAGCCATCCATCCTGGCCGACGCCATGGAGGCGGTGATCGGCGCCATCTACCTGGATTCTGGCTACGCCGTGGCCGAGAAGATCGTCTTGTGCCTCTTCGAGGAACGCCTCCGGGGCGCGGCTAAGGGGCCGGGCGAAGAGGACTACAAGACCCGCCTCCAGGAGCTCTGCGCTCAGAGTTATGACGAATTGCCCGTGTACCGGATCAGGGACAGCGGGCCCGACCACGCCAAGGTGTTCGAGGCGGAGGTGCTGGTCGGAGGCCATTCCCGGGGCCGGGGGGAGGGGCGGTCGAAGAAGCAGGCGGAGCAGATGGCGGCTCGGGATGCGTGGTCCACGCTGAAGGGCAGCCTCGGGTGCCTGGGTGACGACGGCAAGGGTGTTGACAGCAAGGGCGCCGGCGGGAATGGCCCGTGTGCGACAGCCGTGGTGCCGATGGCAGTGGTGCCGATCGCAGTGGGGCGGACGGCGAGGAGTAGCCTCGGTAGCGATTGGGGGGCAGGAGGGGCGGCTTGAGCCGGAAAACGGCGGAGACGGGCCCGGCGGCCTGGCTTAGACCCGTGATCTTCCGGCGTTAGCCGGGATCGGAGCCCGATTCTGTGTGCAGATCCGCTTTCTGTGCGCGCCCGCGTCGCTTGTCGCGACCCTAGCGCGCATGGTTTCGGCCTCAACGCAGGTCCAAGGGCGGGCAACGTACGCCCAGCCTGGCCCGCCTCTGAGGGAGGTCAAAGGACGGGTTTTTGTGGCGCTCAACCGGGCAGTTCCCTGCTGGGCGCCCGCGGCACTGTGCGCCCGACGCGCTACCTGCTCAGAAGACCTACACTGCAGCGCCACTAGCCATGCCCGAGCTGCCCGAAGTCGAAACTGTTAGGCGGGATTTGGCCCGGGTCTACCTGGGCCACCGCCTCGAGCGGATCGTGGTCACCGGCCGTCGCACGGTGCGCCGGCACCCGCCCGATCTGCTCAAATCGCTGGAAGGGCGCACTCTGGTCGCCACGGGCCGTCACGGCAAGTACCTGCTCCTCGAGTGGGACGACGGCCAGGTGCTTGTCGTCCATCTGCGAATGAGCGGCCAACTCCTGGCGGCCCAGCCGGGCGACCCTCTGGCCCCCCACACGCACGCAGTGCTGACGTTCGAAGGAGCCGGTGAGCTTCGCTTCGTGGACCCTCGCACCTTCGGCGAGCTGTTCCTGGCTACGCCGCTGCAACTCGCCGGTCCGACCGGCGGTCATCTCCCGCTCGTCGCTAGCCGCCTCCCGCTCGTCGCCAGCCGCTTGGCTGAGCTCGACCACCTGGGCCCCGACGCGCTCGACGCGGATGTGGTTCGGTTCCGCGACACCCTGGCGGGTCGCCGGGCGCCGCTGAAGTCGCTCCTGGTCGACCAGAGGGTCATTGCCGGTGTCGGCAACATCTACGCCGACGAGATCTGCTTTGCCGCCCGCCTGCGGCCCGACCGGCCCGGGGGCTCGCTGAAACGGGCAGAGCTGAAGCGGCTGACCGACGCCACGCACACGCTCCTGCAGTCGGCGATCGATGCCCGCGGCTCCTCCCTGGTGGACGAGGGGTACCGCGATCTTCAGGGCGCGCCGGGACGGTTCCAGCTGAAGCACAAGGTTTACGGCCGTCAGGGCCAGAAGTGTGGCTCGTGCGGCCGCCAAATCGAACGAGCCCACTTCGGGGCCAAGAGCGCTTTCCTCTGCCGGAAGTGCCAGAAGTGATTGAAATCCAACCCGGACGACCGCGACACGCTGGTGGCGGGGCCCGGCCGTGAACGGTCATATCCCGGCGGCCAAATCCCGGCTGTAAGCCTTGACAACCGGGCCGGCTGCCCGCTGTATCGTGGCCGCATGTGCCGCAATATCACCGTTTTACGGGGCCTCGAACCAAAAGCTACTCCCACCGAAATCGAGGCCGCCGCCCGCCAATACGTCCGCAAAGTGAGCGGCATCACGTCTCCCTCCGGCCAGACCGACGAGGCCTTCGAGCGAGCCGTGGGCAAGGTGAGAGATGCCACTGCGGAGCTCCTGGCCGACCTGCCGCCCCGCCGTCAGCCACCGCCGACGTTGCCTCCGCTCCGGCGCTTCCGCGGTGTTAGCGCCTGAACAGCGCCACCTACCCCTCTGGGGCGGGGTCCCCCTTTCGATCCTTCGTGCCCACTAGGTTTGGCGAAGCGTGTTCCTGAAGTCGCTGACACTGAAGGGCTTCAAGTCCTTTGCGGATACCGCCACCCTCGAGTTCGAGCCGGGGGTGACGGTCGTTGTCGGCCCGAACGGGTCCGGCAAGTCCAACATCGTGGACGCCGTGGCGTGGGTACTCGGGGCGCAGGGGCCGCGCACCCTCCGTTCTTCCAAGATGGAAGACGTAATTTTTGCCGGCACGCCCAAGCGGGCCCGTCTCGGGCGTACGGAAGTCTCCCTCACCATCGACAATTCGGCGGGCCTGTTGCCGATCGATTTTTCCGAGGTGTGCATCACCAGGGCCCTGTGGCGCACCGGTGAATCGGAGTATTCGATCAACGGCGCCCCGTGCCGTTTGTTGGACATCCAGGAGCTGCTCTCGGACACTGGAGTAGGCCGCCAGCAGCACACGATCGTCTCGCAGTGGCAGCTGGATGCCATCTTGTCCGCCCGGCCTGAAGATAGGCGAGCGGTCATCGAAGAGGCCGCCGGCATTTCCAAGCACCGTCGCCGCAAAGAGAAAGCAGAGCGGCGCCTCGAGGCCACTGAAGGCGCCTTGTTGCGGGCCCAGGACCTGCTAAAGGAGGTACGGCGGCAGCTTCGCCCGCTGGAGCGCCAGGCCGAGGCGGCCAGGCGACACGCTGAGGTGACTGCGGAGCTCACCGCGTTGCGGCGGTACCTTTACGGCCGTGAGCTCGGTTTGCTCAAGTCGCGCCTGGCCGCCTCCGACGGCGCAAGGGCGGACCTGACCAGGGCCGAAGAAGCAGCACTGAGCGTCCTCGCTGGCTTGGATACCTCGGTCGGCACCGCCGAAGAGCGGCTCGACCATGTGCGGCGCGAAGCCGAACAATCGGACTTGTCAGAGCTCGTTTCGACAGCCGAGGGCTTGAAGGGGCGAGCACAGGGCCTGATGGCGGTCCTTTCAGGAGCGCTCTCGCAGCATCGAACGTGAGCGGGCAGCCGCAGTCGACATGAACGTCGTGGCGGCGCTGGAGGCCGAAGCCGCGGGCCTGAACGAGCAACTGGTTGCTGCCGACCTAGACGCAGGGGGGCTTCTGCCTTTAGAGGCCGAACTGGCCACTGCAGAAGCGGCCCAGATCCTGGAAGCGGCCGAGGTCGAGGAATACTTTGCGGCTCGAACGGCCGACGACGAAGACAGCACGGTCGCCGGCGGCCCGAGCGAGCGAGCGGGTCAGGTGCGGGCCGAGCGGCTCGCCCTCGTACGAGCGGCCGAACACGCGGAGGCCGAACTGTCCAGGCTCGCGGCGACGACCGATGCGGTAGAGGTTCGCCGCCGGCGCTTGGAGCAGGAAATCGAGAGGGCGGAGACAGTAGTCCAGAACGCCTCGAGTTCTGCAGAGGGCCTCTCTCTGCACGCCGACCAGGCGGCTCAACAGCTCGCGGCCACCGAGGAAGCCTTCGCTGAAGCCGAGGGGGCTCGGCGCACCGCCGACGCTGAGCGCCAACGCTGGTCTGCTCGGGCCGAGGCGCTGTCGGAAGCCCTCGACGAGGCGAGGGCGCGTGCCGGAGCACGCCGGTTGGCGTCAGTCGACGGGGCACTTGGAGCGCTGGTCGAGTTGGTACAGGTGGACGAAGGCAACGAACCCGCCTTCGAAGCCGCCGCCGGCGAGGCGCTTTCGGCCGTCCTGATGGAGGGCGAGAGTGCGGCTCGGAGCGGGCTGGCTCACCTCGCCAGTCAAAAGGCGTCAGGGGCGGTCATGCCCGTCCAGAGCCCGACGGACGGCGAGGCAACCTCGAGGCCCCTAGGCGGCGACGAGGTGCAGGGCTCGTTGCCGGACGGTGCCGCGTGGCTGCGCCAGTACGTGCACTCTTCTCTCCCCGCGGTGACGCAACTGTTGGACCGCCTGCTGGCGCACGCCGTCGTGGTCGAGGACGGGTGGCAGAGTGCGGTCGAGTTGGCCGCCCTGCGGCCTGACCTGCTGGTCGTTAGCCGCCAGGGCGACCGCTGCGCCGGCGGTATCTGGCGCACCGGGCTCCACAGTTCGGGGGTCACGGGAGCCGCCCTCGAAGAAGCTCGCACTGCTGTACGTGAGGCGTCAGAAGCAGCCGCTCGCGCTCAGGCGCTCGAAAAACAGTTGAGGGCCGACCTCCAAGTAGCCCGTGGCGTCAGTTCCGACGCTCAGAGCTTGGTCGCTGCCCAATCGGCCGCCATTCGGGCCGCCAACGAGTCCCTCACCAGGGCGGGCCCCGAATTGGCCGAGGCTGCGGCGGAGGCTGAGGAGCTGTCCCACCAGGTGGCCGAGCTGGAGGCGAGGCAAGCTCGCGACCTGGAAAGAGCGGCCGAGCTGGAGGAGCTCCTCCCCGCGCTCGAGGCATTCGCCGCTCATGCCGCCGAGCGAGCCACGGCCGAACGCGCCGCTCGTGACCGCCTGGCCCATCGCGCCACCGCGGTGGCGGCGCTGCGGAGGGACCTCGACGTTCGCGCCAGCGCTATCGAAGAACGCCGGGGGTTGCTCGGCCGCCGCCTCCAGGAGGTGGAACAGCGCTTGGCTCGCAGCGTCGCCGAACGCGAGCAGGCCACGCACAGACGTGAACGCCTCGAGGGCATGCAAACGGCCGTCTCCCGGCTGAGCGCTTTTGTCAGCACCCGGCTGGCCGCCGTGGAGGCCGCGCTGGAGAGGTTACGGGAGATGCGGGTGGCGGAAGCCACTTCCCTGCGGGCGGCCAGCGAGGACCTCGAACACCTGCGGCGAGAGCGGGCCGAGGTCGAACGGGAGCTGGCCAAGACCAGGGAGCAGGTGACGCGCAATGAGCTGGAGTCGGCGCAGAGCCGGGCTCGACTGGATGCACTTACCGAGGCCGTGCGCCGTGAGCTCGACTGCGAGCCGGAGATGCTCGATGGTGCCGAATGCCCAGAACTCCCTCCCGGGACCGGTGCGCCTGCCCGCGCCCGGGAGCTCGAGAGGGAGCTGCGCCTAATGGGCCCGGTCAACCCTCTGGCCCTGGAGGAGCACGCGGCCCTGGAGGAGCGGCACCAGTTCCTCGAGGGCCAGCTCCACGACGTTTCAGCCGCCAGGCGGGAGCTGTCCAAAGTGATCAAGGCCGTCGACGCGGAGATCATTACGGTTTTCAAGGCTGCCTACGACGACGTATCGGAGAACTTCGGCAAGCTCGTGGGCACCTTGTTCCCCAATGGCCATGGGACGCTTTCGCTGACCGACCCGGCCAATATCCTGGAGTCGGGGGTCGAGCTGGAGGTGCGCCCCGCCGGCAAGAACATCCGGCGCCTTTCCTTGCTCTCGGGTGGAGAAAGAAGCTTGGTGGCGCTGGCGTTCCTCTTTGCCGTGTTCAGGAGCCGGCCGTCGCCGTTCTACATGATGGACGAGGTGGAAGCGGCGTTGGACGACGTCAACCTCCACCGTTTTCTCGACCTCGTCCACGAGTTCCGCGAGGAAGCGCAACTTCTGATCGTGAGCCATCAAAAGCGGACCATGGAGGCGGCCGATTGTCTTTATGGCGTGAGCATCCCGCCGGGAGGTTCCTCCATTGTGGTGAGCGAAAAGATCGACCAGGGGCGCGCTGAAGCGGCCAGGACCAGTACCGAGCCAACCAACAGCGCGGCGATGGCCGTGAGCGCCAGTGCGAACCCGGCGGTGAGCCCTGGGGGCCAGTAGGCCACCGTGATGGTGCGGGTACCGGGGGGTACGGTCACTCCGATGAAGAGGCCTCCGGTCTCAGAGACCGGCAGCGCCTTTCCGTTCGCGGTTACGTGCCACCCGGGAAAGTACGTGAGCCGCAGCGTCAGCGCCGCGGAAGACGGCACGTCAACATGAAGCCGCCAACTGGCGTTGCCGGTCTGTGCGGCCGAGACGACTCGGGCGTCGCTGCCGGCATCGAACGTGAACTGCGCTGCTCTGGGAACACGGTAAAGGTCGAGCGACCCCGCTAGGGGGACCGGGATACGCGCCACCAGCCGGGTGTTCTTGGGGATGCTGCCGGGCGTGGCAAGTATGAAAGAGGCCCCGTAGTAGCGCGCCCGCAACGCCGATCCGACCGCAGGAGCGAACACGTTGTTCCCGAGGCCGGCGTTCGTCGTGGCCTCGTGATCAGGCCATGTCAGGAAGTAGGCCGGCGGTATGACCGGGTCATGAACAGCCAGTTCTCTGATCCCGTAACCGATATTGACCTCCGGGTAAAGGCCGGCGCCGCTCCACAGGGTCACATCGTGCTTGTTGGTGCCGTCCAGTGCGACGAGGCCGTTCCCGACCAGACGCTGAAGTTCGGCTACGGGGGCAGATACTGGAAACGTCGAGGTCGCGTAACTATTGACCCCGATGCCGGCCCAGACCAGGTAGGCCGACTGGGCGGCGAGGAGCAGCAGGCATCCGGCCGCAGCGTACAAATTGGGGCCGCCGCGCCGGGCGGTGACGGCGGAGAGCGTTGGGTGGCCCGTGGCACCCGAGCCGAAGCCGTCAGTTGAGGGCCCCCCTGCGTGGCCGGCAACCGGCCGATGGCGCGGCGCGCCAGGTCGCCTCAGCGCCAAAACAGCTGCCATCCCGACCAGAGTGACTGCCGGCCAGAACAGCGAGTGCTGGCGCACCGACAGGTTTGCCGCGCTCAGGCCTCGACCCGAGGCAGATACGAACAGATAGGCGACCACGAGGCCGCACGCGGCAACGCTGGCGACCGCTATTGACCGGACGCGCCGCTCTCTCCAGTGTTGCTGCAACATCTCTGCGCCGAGGCCGGCCAGCATGGCCACGGCAAATGCGACCATCGGGAGCATGCGCTGAGTGGCGAACGACCCGGCGCCGATCCTGGTGAACAACCTCTGCATGGAGGGGACGTAGATGATCACCAAGGAAACGAGGGTGGCCACCGCGAGGCCGACGACGATCGGCCGGCGCCAGCCCGTCAAGACTGCGGTGAGGGCGAGCACGACGGCTATAACACCGACGTAAGCAGTGGCTTCGTAGTAGTCGGCAGGGCCGAACCAGGTCGCCCCTTTGGTCGGAAGGCCGTCATAACCCTGGGCGAGCACAAGCGCCAAGGCGTGGATGGGTAACCCGCCTGTACCGTTCTCGGCCGCTCGGGAGGACTGCTTCAGCACCGCCAGGCCGGGCAACCAAAGGGGAGCGGACAAGGCCGCCCCGCCGCCGAAACCGGCGAGCAGCGCCGCCGGCCCGGCCAGGCTCGGCTTGCCCCTGAGGGCGCTCACTGCGCCCACGACACACACGAGGGTGCCCAGGGCGACACCGAGGAACACCAGGCTCTCGGGAAAGCCCTCGTAGACGGCGAAACCGCTCGACCCGGCAACTACCACTGTCCCGGCCCAGCGCCTCGGCCCGGGCTGACAGCAAAGAAAGACGCCGGCCAACAACCAACCCGCCCAAGTCAGCGGGCCGCCGACGGCCCAACCAGCCCAACCGCTCAGCGACCCCGAGAGCATGAACGTGGTCCCGGCCAACGTCGCCCCTAGCGGGCCGACGCCGGCTAAGCGAGCGGCTACGTAGGTCCCCGTGCCCACGATGAGCAAGCTGACGGCTATCCCGACGAGGTACGACGCACCCAGCGGGAAGAGGTAGCCAACGAGGGCGGGCAGGGCCAGCGGGCTCGACTCGAAGTTGAGAAAAAGAGGCATCCCGTCCCCGGAGTACTGGTTCCACAGCGGCAGCTGGCCGTGATGGACCGCCAACCAGTCGAGCCAGTTCCACGGGACCTCCTGGGTGATGATGTCGCCGTTCAGCCCGTTGTGGACCGCCAAGTGGGGTACGTAGGTGAGGAAAGACAGTTGGTTGGCAATATCGGTGGGGCCAAAAGAAAAGCCGTCCCACAAGGCCGGCGACAGGTAGGCACCCAGAACCAGGACGACCCAGGCCAGACCGAGGACGTCCCCCCAGTATCGAGCCGCTTTGGGGGCTCGAGCCGGGCTGTGCCTCCCCGGAACGGTCCCCTCCCCGAGCGCAGCGGGAACGAAGTCGGCCTGTTGGCCGGCCTCCACACGGGCCTTATATAGCCACATGCCGCTTTCTGTTTCTCCTCGAGCGACTGGCCGCCTCGGGTAATTGCCGAAGAACCCTATTACACGGGGCGCCGCGACTGGTGCTATGTGCTCATCTCGATACGGCGCCGGTAGTCTCGACCGGTCATGCTGCTTGTCCTGATCGTCGTCATTTGCGCGGTCGTCGTGCTTGTCGCAGGCTTCGGCACTTTTACAGCGCTAAACCGAGGCCGCACCAAACGCAGTCTCGAGAGGGGGCCAGGGGCCGGGACCAGTCCGGCGGCGCTCAAAGCACCGCCCAGCCGGCCCGAGGCGCCCCCCCGTCCGGTCCCGCCGCCGCGCCCTGAGGCCCCGCCCGAAGCTGAAGCACCGCCGGAAGTCGAAGCACCGCCGGAAGTCGAGGTCGAGGTCGAGGTCGAGGAATGGGTTCCGCCCGAGGTGGAGGCCGGGCCAGAGCTGGGCCCGAGGGGAGCGTCGAAGTCCTCGAGCGGCCCCGGTTCCGGGACCGACTGGGGCGAGCCCGTTCGCTTCTGGCCGATCAACTAGCTGGCCTGCGCCGACGAGGGCGGCTCGACCAGGAATCGTGGGATGAGCTCGAGGAGGCGCTGATCCTCGCGGACGTCGGTATCACGACGACCGAACTGCTTTTGAAGGATCTCAAAGAGACGGCCCGGCGGGACAACCTCGCCACCTCCGATCAGCTCGTCGGGGCCCTGAGGGAGGAGCTGGCCAGCCGGCTGGAGGGGGAGCGCGAACTCCATATGGCGGGCGAAGGCATGACGACCGTGTGGCTCTTCGTAGGAGTGAACGGCGTGGGCAAGACCACCACGATCGGGAAGGTGGCACTGCGCGAGGATCAGGAAGGGACGCAGGTGGTGATGGCTGCGGGCGATACCTTCCGGGCGGCGGCGGCCGACCAGCTCGGGCTATGGGCGGAACGGGTGAACGCCGGTTTCGTGCGCGGCAACGAGGGAGGGGACCCTGGGGCGGTGGTCTTCGACGCCGTGCAGCACGCTAACGCCAGGGGCATACCGCTTGTGCTGGCCGATACGGCCGGGAGGTTGCACACCAAGGTCAACTTGATGGAGGAGCTGAAGAAAGTCCGCCGGGTGGCAGACCGGCCTCCCGGGAACGTCACCGAGGTGCTTCTAGTGATAGACGCCACCACGGGCCAAAACGGCCTCATCCAGGCCCGCCAGTTCACCGATGCGGTGGGCGTCACGGGCATTGTGTTGACCAAGCTCGATGGTACGGCCAAGGGCGGCATCGTCATCGCTATCGCCGGCGAGCTCGGCATCCCCATCAAGCTCGTGGGCCTCGGCGAGAAGCCCGAGGACCTGGTTACGTTCGACGCCAAGGAGTTCGTGGACGCCTTGCTGCCGGCAGAGTGAGGCGCCGACAACGCCTACGCCTCTCGGGGCCAATCGGCGGTTTAGCTTTTTGAAGCAGGTTCGGACAGGCGGTCATGACAAGAGCTGCTCAGGGCCTCCTAGCCCTAGAACTCGAGACCTAGCGGTGGGGTCGAGCCTTCAGCTCTGATTTGTGGCCTGCCCTCGCAAGCGTCGCCCAAGTAACACCGCCCTCGGTGGCCGATCTTCCAGTCGAAGACCACGATGGGCTCGGGGCAGTTGTCCGGTTGGTCGTTCTCCCTGCACAGCTGCGATGGCTGCGCCCTCGGGTCCGTCCCAGGCGTCTAGGTAATCCTTCGGGCCAGACATTAGCCCCCTGAAGTAAAAGGGGTAGCACTTTGGGCGAGCCCTCCGGGGCCGAGCGTGTTCTGGTCGGCGGGCGATCTATCGAGCCGAGTACGATCCGGGCCCAATTCAAGCGAAAGGGGAAGGCATGCGAAACAGCATAAGTGCAGCCTTCGTTGGCCTTTGTGCGGCGTCCATCCTCACGTTTCCAGCGTCGGCTGCCAGCGCCCAGTCTGTTGCCTGCGCCGGGGACACCGAGACCATCAGCTGGACGGCTCCGGCAGACACGTCGGGGCTGACCGGCTACGAGGTAGAGAACTCACTGTTCAATGGCGTCGCGGATGGCGCAGCGTTTCCGGTGGCCAACGTCCCGCTGGACCAGACGAGCGCCTCCGTGACTCTAGACCCCGGCTACAACAACTACCTCGTTTACCCGGTCACGGCCGAAGGAGTCGTGATCGACGACATCGGTGGCCAATCGTTTACCGGCGGAACTGCTCCCTTTCCCAACTACTGGACTCAACAGGGCGTCAATACCGTGGGCAAGGGGACGGCCACGGTCACCTTCAATTGGGGGGTATCCCCCCAGCCGGTTTGTACGGTTACATAGGCGCGAGCGAGACCGTTAGCGACGGTAACACCACGGTCACCGTTAACCCCGGCCAGCCGGCCACCTTCACGGGCTTGAAGGATGGCGTGGGCTACACCTTCAGGTCGGACACTTTCAACGCCTGCGGGAGTTCAAGTTCCGCCCCGAACAACTCGCCCGTCTTTGTCCCCGGGGCCGGGCCGGTCTGGACCTCCAACTCGCCGCCCCTGACAGCGCCGTTAGGACTCTATGCCGCGCCGTTCCATGCCTCGGGCGACCCGAGGCCTACCTATGAGCTTGTCGGCGCCCCGTCGTGGCTTCAGATCGCGCCAAACCTCGGCTTGGTGTACGGCCTCGCACCCCCGGGGACGACATCGTTCTCCTATGCGGTGACAGCAACGAACGGCGTCGGGATACAAGCCCCCATATACCCGAGCACAGACATAACCGCTGGGCCTTTCACCGTGAGCGTCAAGCGGTAACCGTGAGTGGACCACCCGCGAACATGAACCGAGGGATCGACTTCATGGTCAGACAGGGTCTCAGCAGGGTGGACGACATACCCGACCACGTGGAACAACAGCGGAGTAACTTTAGAAGCAGGATGGATCGCAACCTAGAAGAGATTGCGATGGCGTGTGCGGTCGAATGCGAGCGACAACACGTCGGTATCGACCGGCTGACCTGAAGATCCACCCCTTCGGAGACGTGCTGGCCACCAGCCCAGGCGGCCCGCCGGGCGAACCTGGAAGGTCAACCTAAGTATCGATTGGCACGAAGGTCCGATGCCAACAGGTGCGAACGTTTACTTCGTCGCTCCAATGAAGGCTGGAAGTGTCGAGGGCTACCTTTGTGACAGTTTCTTGAACCAGATGCGCTCGTAGCTTCGGCTCAACGGGTGGAGCAGCAACGCCAGCAACGCAGCCGCGAAGATGATGTTGAGGAACAAGAAGATGTTGGCGCCGCCCACCAACAGGATCAAGACGAGGAACAAGAAGTTGAGCACCGCCACCACGACCCCGCCCCAGTAACCGGCCTTCTTCTCGTTAGCGATGCCGAGCCCGGCGAACAACGCCCCCAATGCCAGGATGCCAAAGAAGCCGGCGCCCTCGATCAGAGCGAGGATCCAAAAGACCGCGTTGATGTACAGGAGCATGTTCGCCATATAGAGGGGCTGGGGTTGGCTCCGGTCGATCCATTGCGTGTTAGCCACTCCAATCAGTGTGGCACTTGCGGCGCGCTTTTCGTAGCCAGCCGCTCGCGGCGCTCACGGGCGACCAGTTGCCCACAAGCAGCGTCGATGTCGGTGCCCCGATTGGCCCGGACCGTGGCGTTCACCCCGTGCTCGGCCAGCCAGTCACGGAAGGCGGCTACGCCGGCGGCTGGCGTGCCCCGGCCGGCGAACCCTTTGGTCGGGTTGAGAGGGATGATGTTCACGTGCGCCGCCAGCGGGAGGGCCAGTTCGGACAGTTCGGCTGCGTCCCTGGGAGAGTCGTTCACACCGTCGATCAGCGCCCATTCGAAAGAAAGCCGCCTGCCTTTCGCCGCCAGGTACTCGCCGCAGGCCCCCATGAGCACCGAGAGCGGGTAGCGGCTGTTCAGCGGCACGATCTTGTCGCGCAGCTGGTCACGGGCGGCGTGGAGAGAAACAGCCAGGTTTACTGGGAGAGCCTCCTTGGCCAGTCGGCGAATACCCGGGACCACTCCGACGGTGGACAGGGTTATACGACGGGCCGATAGGCCGAGGTCGGAATGAATGTGCTGGACGGCGGACCACACCCGCTCGTAGTTGGCCAGCGGCTCGCCCATACCCATGAATACAACGTTGGCGAGCCGGCGCGGGAGCGCCTCTCGACGGGCGTTCACTACCTGTTCAACGATCTCGCCGACCGAGAGCTGGCGGTCGAATCCGCCCTGGCCTGTAGCGCAGAAAGTGCAGCCCATAGCACATCCGGCCTGGCTCGATATGCACACCGTGGCCCGGTCCGGGTAAACCATGAGTACGGTTTCGATTCGACGGCCGTCGGCCAGCTCCCATAGCCATTTTGTCGTTTGCCCGTCGAGCGACGTGGCACGGGAGACTTCGTGGAGCGCGGGTACGAGCGCCGCCTCCAGGCGTTCACGCAGGGCTTTGGGCAAGTCCGTCATGTCCGCCGGGCGTGCCCCTCTTTCCCACAGGCCTCGCCAAACCTGGTCGGTGCGGTAACGTGGCTCGTCTTCGAGCAGGCCGGCCAGCTCTTCCCTGCTCACTCCCCACGCCGCCTGCACGGGCCGTCAGCCTAGGCCCGAACCTTAAGAGTTCTCGAACCCTTCACCCAATCTTCAACCCAAGTCAGGTCAACCACTATGGTAGGTGATCGATGAAGATCATGATCCTCGGCGGGGACGGCTTCTGCGGGTGGCCGACCTCGCTTCACCTTTCGGCGAAGGGCCACGACATCGTCATCGTCGACAACCTTTCGCGACGTTCTATTGACATCGAGCTCGAAGTCGAGTCGCTGACGCCCATCAGGCCGATCGGCGAGCGGCTACGGGTCTGGAAGTCCGTATCTGGGAAGGAGATCGAGTTCCTCAACCTGGACTTGGCCCTCCAGTACAACAGGCTGCTCAGCCTCTTGCAGGACTACCAGCCCGACGCCATCGTCCACTTTGCCGAGCAGCGGGCCGCGCCGTACTCGATGCGTTCGCCGAGGGCTAAGCGCTACACGGTCGACAACAACGTCCGGGGCACCCACAACCTGCTTTGCGCCCTGGTCGATTCCGGCGTCGACGCGGCCGTAGTGCACCTGGGGACCATGGGGGTGTACGGCTACGGCTGGTCTGGTTCGGCCCCCATCCCTGAGGGCTACCTGGCTGTGAAGGTCCCCACCCCGGACGGCGAACTGGTGAGGGAGATCCTCCACCCGGCCAACCCCGGCTCGGTGTACCACATGACAAAAACGCTGGACCAGCTGTTGTTCGCCTTCTACGCCAAAAACGACGGCGTGCGCATCACGGACCTCCACCAGGGCATCGTCTGGGGCACCCAGACGGCGCAAACGTCAATGGACGACCGCCTGGTCAACCGGTTCGACTACGACGGCGACTACGGCACCGTGCTCAACCGTTTCCTTATGCAAGCGGCGATCGGGCACCCTTTGACAGTCCACGGGACGGGCGGCCAGACGCGGGCCTTCATCCACATCCGTGACACCGTGCGTTGTATCGAGCTGGCGGTCAACAACCCGCCGGAAGTCGGGGAGAGGGTTTCGGTGTTCAACCAGACGACCGAAGTCCACCGCGTGCGCGACCTGGCCGGGCTGGTGTCCAAAATCACGGGCGCAGAAGTGGTCATGTTGCCTAACCCCCGACGCGAGGCGGCGGAGAACGACCTTGTAGTGCGCAATGACCGCTTCCTCGCCCTCGGGCTCAACCCGACCACCCTTTCGGAGGGGCTCCTGGAAGAGGTCACCCTCATTGCCAGCAAGTACCGCGACCGGGTGGACCCGTCCAAGATCGTGGCCCGCTCCGTGTGGCGCAAGGGCATGGAGGTGGCGCCTGACCTGCAGGTGGTGGTGCCAGCCCAGGCCGACGAGGAGGGCGCCACCGAGGGCGCTACGGGTGACGAACTTGTGAACGGGCACGGGAACGGCGGGGTCAGGCGAGAAAGGCGTCCGTAGCTCAGGCGCTCGACGTCGGGCCCACCCGGGCCGGTCCGATGTCGCCCGTGTAGGCGCGGTCGATGTGGTTCACCGTGAACCCGAGTTCGACGTACAGCTTTACGGCCGGTGCGTTCGTCGCGTCAACGTAGAGCATCGCTTCGGTGATGCCTCTTGACGACAAATAGTCCAGGCCGGCCAGGGTGAGCTGGCGGCCGAGGCCGTGGCCGGCGAAGTCCGGGTCGATCGCCACCACGTAGATCTCGCCCAGCGCGGGCTCGCCCCCGTGGGCACTGTGGGCCTCGTGCACCTTGGTCCAGCAAAAACCGGCCAGGCGTCCGCCCTCAGGCTCGTAGAGCAAAAAGCCGTCAGAGTCGAACCACGGTTGCGCCTCGCGCGCCTTGATCGTTTCCTCGGTCCAGCCGCCTTGCTCGGGGTGCCAGTGGAAAGCGCGGTTGTTCACCTCGAGCCACGCCCGTTCGTCCACGCCCGGCCTAAACGGTCGCGTTTCTATGGTCGCGTGCTCTTCCACTGGCAGCGGCCGCCGCATCTGGTAAAGGGCTCGACCAGGGTGCAGTCCCACGGCCGCCGCCATCCGCTCGTGATAGGGGGCCGGTTGGCTCACCCATAAGTGAAGGTGCCCACCACCCTCGTCGGCGATCAGCTTCATGGCCGCTTTGACGAGGTCGATGGCCACCGTGTTGCCGGGAGTCCGGTGGTGGGGGTCGACGACCACCTCGAGGCCCCAACTGGAGCCGTCTCCGCTGGCGTCGTGGGCCCCAGGCTGAGTTGGGCGTAACCTACCGGGTGGGGATGGCCTGGTTCCCAGGCCACGAGCCCGGCAAAGCCTTCTCTCCCTCCCTGGACAAGATCGAGCCAGGCGTGTTCACCGAGGGCCGGATGGGCATCTGCCTCGCTCGCCGCCGTCAGCAGCTCGGTGACTGCGGCCAGGTCGTCCTGGTCGAGATGCCGCTTAAGCTCGATGTCGGGCACTCATCTCGAAGCTAGTGTCCCGCAACGCCTGCGAAAAAACTAGCTTCACGAACAGAGGAGTAGGAGACAGATGTTTGTGACGGGGCGTGGACATGCCGGCGCGAACTAGCGCTACGCGAGCAACGGAGGTAGTAGCTACGGGCACGACGGAGATCGTAGAGGTGGTCCGGTCGTCGGGGCGCCCGCGCACTCCCGCCGGCCGGGCCAAATTGGCTGCAGCCCGCCTCGCCGTGGAGTACCCGGGGACGGCCAAGGAACTTTGTGAGCTCGACTTTTCGACGCCCTGGGAGCTATTGGTAGCCACGGTGCTGTCCGCCCAGACGACCGACGAACGGGTCAACTCGGTCACGCCGGCGCTGTTTGCCCGCTACCCGGCGCCGGAGGACCTGGCCGCTGCCAGCCCGGACGATGTGGAAGCGATAATCCGTCCGACCGGGTTCTTCAGGGTGAAGTCGAAGACGGTGGTGGCCCTGGCGGGGGCGGTCTGCGACAGGTTCGCCTGCCAGGTGCCCACTGCGCTGGAAGACCTCGTGACCCTCCCAGGCGTGGGCCGGAAGACGGGGAACGTCGTCCGTAGCGTCGCCTTCGATTTGCCGGGCTTTCCTGTGGACACACACGTAGGCCGCATCAGCCGCCTTTTGGCGCTGACGGGCCAAAAGGACCCTGAACGGGTCGAGGCGGAGGTCACCGCAATGTTGCCCAAGCGCGAATGGGGCGCGCTGAGCCTGCGCATGATCCTCCATGGCCGCCGCGTTTGCATCGCCCGGCGGCCCCGGTGCCCCGAATGCGTGATGGCCGACTTTTGCCCTTCGGCCGCCATCCCGCTCAAGTGGACCGGTCCGATCCCGGCCTCGTTCGGGCTCGGGGCCAAAATTAGCGGGCCGGCCGGCCCTCGCTGACCAGCCGTTCGAGCCGGCGGTTGGCCACGCCCAGGGTGCGCTCTACTTCGGCCAGGTCGGCGCCGTAGCGCTCCTCGTCGGCCGGCGAGAGCTCGGCGATAATGCGGGTAACACGCCGCGTAAGTTCGCTGAGCGTGCTCGAGACGGCGGTAAGTTCGGCGGCGGCACTCATGTCGACCAGCATGCCCGGGCCGCGAGGGTTAGGTACCCCCCACTTAGATGGTCGCTAGGGGGCCCAGGTTGTCTAGTCACTACCGGTCCCGCCCCGAGCCCGTCGTGGCCGCCCGAGTAGCATCGTGGCCGATGCCAGGGTTGCTCACCCGTCTTGATCTGCGCGCCGCCACCGGTGATCTCAGTTTGCTTTTACCCGGCCCGCGCCCGTGGAGAGAGGCCCGGTGAAGGCGGTCCGGGAGATCATGGCCTCGGTCAAGTCCGGTGGCGATGCCGCGATTGTGGAGTTGACGAGGCGCTTCGACGGGGTGGAGCTCTCATCGTTGCGGGTGTCCGAGGACGAAATAGTTGCGGCCGGCGCGGCCGTACCCGGAGTATTGCGGGACGCTCTCGAAGAGGCGGCCCGAGCCGTACGGCAGTTCCACGAGGCCGAGCGAGCGGCTCACCGCAGTTTCGAACACGTCGGCCAAGACGGCATCTCGACCCGCGAACTACTGGTGCCGGTGAGCCGGGCCGGCTGTTACGCCCCCGGTGGCCGGGCGCCGCTGGCCTCCAGTGTGCTCATGACCGCCATCCCGGCCCGGGTGGCGGGCGTCGACGAGGTCGTCCTCTGCTCCCCGCCTGGCCCAGATGGCCACGTAAATGCCGCTGTGCTGGCCGCAGCGGCTGTCGCCGGCGTCGACGAGGTCTACGCTATCGGCGGGGCACAGGCGGTAGCGGCGATGGCGTACGGGACGGCCACGGTGCGACCCGTCGAGGTCATCGCCGGTCCCGGCAACCTGTATGTGGCCACCGCCCAGCGCCTCGTGGCCGAGGAGGGCGTGGTAGGGGTGCCGTCGGCCTTCGCTGGACCTTCGGAGGTCGTCGTGGTGGCGGACGACAGCGCCCCCGCCTGCTACGCCGCGGTGGACGTGGTCGTCCAGGCCGAGCACGGCCCCGACGGTCTCTCCTGGCTTGTCACCTGGTCGGAAGAGGTCGCCGCCGCCGTGGAGGAAGAAGTCGAACGCCTCGTAGCGGAGTCCCCCAGGCGCCGTGAGGTCACCTCCACGCTGGAACGAGGCGGCTGGTCAGTCCTGGTCAAGGGCCCCATCCAGGCCATCGACGTCTGCAATGTGGTCGCGCCCGAACACCTGGAACTGATCACGGCCGATCCCGAGGCGCTCGTGCCCCTGGTCCGCTCGGCCGGGGCGGTGTTCTGTGGCCCCTGGGCCCCGGCCAGCGTAGGTGACTACGTGGCCGGTCCGAGCCACGTGCTGCCGACGGCGCGGAGCGCTCGGTTCTCGAGCGCCCTCGGCACCGATGACTTCCTGAAGCGCGTCCATGTCGTCAGCCTGGACCGGGCTGCACTAGTGCGGGTAGCCCCTCGGGTGGTCGCACTGGCGGAAGCAGAGGGCCTCGCCGCTCACGCCCTGTCCGCCCTGTGCCGTACGGGCCTGCCCAGTCGTGGGGTGGCGGCCCCGTCGGTCCCATGAGCCGGCCGACCGACGAACCTGTCAGGCTCGTCAGCCCCCTGCCCGAACCTCGCCCCGACCTCGCCCTGCGGGAGGGGTACCACTCAGCCCAGGTCCCCGTCGAAGTGCGGCTCAACACCAACGAGTCTCCCTACCCGCCCCCGCGCGAATGGCTTGACGCGTTGCTGGCCGAGGCGAGCGACATCGCCTACAACCGGTACCCCGACCGCTCAGCCAGCGCGCTCCGGGGTGAATTGGCGAAATTGCACAATGTCCACCCCGAACAGGTTTTTGCCGCCAATGGCTCTAATGAAGTGTTGCAGTCGATTTGCCTGGCCTACGGGGGGCCCGGTCGGAAAGCGGCCATGTTCGAGCCCACTTACGCCCTCCATTCGCACATTGCCCATATCACTGGTACTGAGATCGCGCAGGGCCAGCGGCGCCCGGATTTCACCCTTGACCCCGCGGGTCGCGACCGAGCTTGTCGAAAAAGAAACGCCCTCGATCGTTTTCCTGTGCTCACCCAACAACCCGACGGGCTTGGTCGAAGATCCCGGCACAGTCGAAGCGGTGGTATCGGCGTCACCGGGTATTACCGTCGTCGATGAGGCATACGGCCAGTTCGCTGGTTGGTCGGCGTTGGAGTTGGTGAGCGAGGACACCCCGCTCGTTGTCGTGCGGACTTATTCCAAAACGTGGTCGATGGCCGCTTTGCGCCTCGGCTACCTTATCGGCCCGTCCGAAATCGTAAAGGTATTGGAGCGCGTGGCTTTGCCGTACCACCTGGACGCCCTGAAGCAGGCAGCTGGCCGCCTGGCGCTGCGGTTTTCCTGGCAAATGGAACAACGAGTGGCTTCGATAATTGCCGAACGCGACCGCCTCGTCGACGAGCTATCGAAAATGCCGGTCAAGGTCTGGCCCTCGCAGGCCAATTTCGTCCTCTGGCGACCGCTCGGCCGGCCCGGCGAAGAGGTGTGGCGAGGGCTAGTCGAGCGATCGGTGCTCGTTCGCGACACGTCGAGCTGGCCTGGGCTGGAAGGGTGCCTGCGCACGACGGTCGGGACCAAAGAGGAAAATGACCGGTTCCTCTCAGCGCTGGCTGAGGTGCTGACGTGACGGAGATCTCCGCCGTAGCGGGACGACGCGTGGCCAAAGAACGGGTCACCAAGGAAACCTCGATATCCCTGAAGCTGGGGGTGGACGGCTCTGGCCAGGTGGAAGTCGCTACCGGCTTGCCTTTTTTCGACCACATGTTGTCCCAGCTGGGGCGGCACGGTGGCTTCGACCTCGAGCTGAAAGCCAGCGGCGACCTCGCGGTCGATGCTCACCACACCGTCGAGGACGTCGGCTTGGCCCTGGGGGCGGCGCTCCACGAAGCGCTGGGGGACAAGGCGGGCGTAAGGCGGTTCGCTTCTATCGCGGTACCACTCGACGAGGCCCTCATTGAGGTAGCTGTCGACTTGTCTGGCCGGCCGTTCCTTGTCTACGAGGTCGACCCCGGGGCGGGTGGAGAGGCTTATCCTCTGGGCGACCCGCCCTTCGACCCCCAGTTGGCAGAGGAGTTCTGGCGCGCCTTTACCACATCGGCCGCCATCACCTTGCATATCCGGATGCGCAGCGGTCGCAATTCCCACCACATCCTGGAGGCCAGCTTCAAAGCGGTGGCGCGGGCATTGCGTGACGCCGTCCGGTTGGAGGGCGGCGGGGTGCCCTCGACAAAAGGCGTGCTCAGCTAAGGCCGTCATGTCAGGGCCCTTTATCGCCGTCATCGATTACGGCATTGGCAACTTGCGGTCGGCGGAAAAAGGTCTCTGCCAGGTGGGCGCCGATGCTCGCCTGGTGAGCCGTCCCGAGGACATCGCCGCCGCAGACGGCGTGGTCCTGCCCGGCGTGGGTAATTTCGGCCGTTGCAGCCAAGCGCTAGTTGAAAGCGGCCTTTGGCCCGGCACCATTGACGCCACCCGGTCGGGTAAGCCCTTCCTCGGCATCTGCGTGGGGATGCAGCTTTTATACGAGGGATCGTCCGAATCGCCCGGCACACCGGGGCTGTCCGTTTTCAAAGGTACCGTTTCGCTGTTACCGGACGGGGTCCGGCGGCCACAAATGCAATGGAACCGCCTCGACGTAATGCCGGGTAGTCCGGTTGCTTGGTGGGTTCGAGCGACGACGCCGTGGATGTATTTCGTACATTCGTACGCGCCTCCCATCGGGGAAGAAACGGCGGCCACCTGTGACTACGGCGGCCCAGTAGCCGCCGCGGTGGAAGTGGGGACCTGTATGGGCCACCCAGTTCCACCCGGAGAAGTCGTCCGCTGTCGGCCTCGGCGTGCTGGCCAATTTCGTCGCGGTTTGCAAATAGAAATGGAGCTTTACCCGGCCATAGACCTCAGGGACGGGCGCTGCGTGCGCTTGGCCCAAGGCGACTTCGGCCGGGAGACCGTCTACGGCGCTGATCCCGTCGCCCGGGCCAAGGCCTTCGAGGCAGCCGGCGCCCGTTGGCTGCACGTGGTGGACCTGGACGCGGCTCGGACCGGCCAGGCCACCAACCGGCCCGTAGTGGCCGCCATCGCCGCCGCCGTCGGTATCCCGGTCCAGGCCGGGGGAGGGGTGAGACAGGCCGAAGATGTAGCCGAGCTGCTAGACGCCGGCGTCGCCCGGGCGCTGGTGGGCACGCCGGCGATACTGGAGAAGGGGTTCCTGGCCAGGGTGGCCGAGCGGTGGCCGGGCCAGGTGGCGGCGGCCGTCGACCACCGCGAAGGCGAGGTCAGGGTGAAGGGATGGTCCGAAGCGACGGGTCGCGACGTGGTCACCGTCGTCTCGGAGTTGGCCGGCCGCTGGCGCGGCAGCGGTCATGGTGACCGAGATCATCCCGCGACGGGCTCATGCTCGGCCCGGACCTGGCTGGCTACCGCATGTTGCTCGAGCACTGCGATGTGCCGCTGGTCGCCTCCGGGGGGGTCGGCACGTTGGACGACATCCGCCGGCTGGCGCGACTGCGAGGCGGCGGCCGTCACCTGGACGGCGTCATCGTCGGCCGGGCCATCTACGAAGGACGCTTCACCGTCCCCGAGGCGGTGGCGGCGTCGCGGCGGGGTGCCCGTATGAGGGCTGTTCGGGTCATCCCGTGCCTCGACGTGGACGCGGGGCGGGTCGTGAAGGGAGTGCGCTTCGCCGGCCTCCGCGACGCTGGCGACCCCGTTGAGCTGGCCGCCCTGTACGACACCGAAGGGGCCGATGAAGCTCGTGTTCTACGACATTACGGCTTCGGTCGAGGGCCGCACGACCATGCTCGACGTCGTCTCCCGGACGGCCGAACAGGTCTTCATCCCGCTCACGGTCGGCGGCGGGGTCCGCACGCTGGAGGACGCTCGGCGGTTATTGAGGCTCGGGGCGGACAAAGTCAGCGTGAATTCGGCCGCTGTGGCCCGGCCGGACCTGGTACGGGAGATCTCGGACACCTTTGGCGCCCAGTGCACCGTGGTGGGGGTCGACATGCGCCGCAAGGCGGGCGCGGACCGCCTGGGAGGTCTACATCAACGGGGGCCGGGTGGCGACCGGGCTAGACGCCGTCGAGTGGGCACAGCGCTGCGAGGAGCTGGGCGCCGGCGAGGTGGTCCTCAATTCGATCGACCGGGATGGCACCAGGGTGGGCTACGACCTGGAGCTGACCCGCGCCGTCGTGGAAGCGACGAGCATCCCGGTCGTGGCCAGCGGTGGCGTGGGCAACGTGCAGCACCTGGTGGACGGCGCCGTGCTGGGGTTGGCCGATGCGGTGCTAGCGGCGTCGATCTTCCATTTCGGCGAGTTGAGCATTTCCGAGGCAAAAGCCGAGTTGGCTGCGGCTGGCGTGACGGTCCGGCCTTTCTGGCGCTAACTTGCCCGCAATGGCCCCCAACGACCCTGGCTCACCGAAGCAGGCAGTCCAGATGCTGACCGACAGGGTGCTCGTGCAGGTCCCTCGGTCCGAGGGCGAACGCAAGTCCAAGGCGGGCATCCTGATACCCGCCACCGCGGAGGTGCCTCGGCGCCTCACGTGGGCCGAGGTAGTCGCTACCGGCCCCCACGTCCGCTCTATCAAGGCCGGCGACCAGGTCCTGTTCAACCCCGAAGACCGTTTCGAGGTCGAGGTCCAGGGCGAGAACTACCTGATCCTTCGCGAGCGGGACATCCATGCCGTGGCCGCCGAGAGGGTTACAGACGGCACCGGGCTCTACCTCTGAGCATCACCCTCCCTGGCGCTTACGATAGGAATATGACGGTCGCTATCACCATTGACGCCAGCCCGGCACAGTTAGCCGCGGTCAGGTACAACTCTGACGGCCTGGTCCCTGCGATCGTCCAGGAGGCCGGGACGGGCGAGGTCCTCATGATGGCCTGGATGGACGAGGACGCCCTGCGCGAGACCTTCGAGTCCGGCCGCGCCGTGTTTTGGTCGCGGAGCCGGCAGTCCAGATGGCGCAAGGGGGACACGTCCGGCGATCGCCAGTGGGTCCGGGCCGCCTATTACGACTGCGACGGCGACACCCTGCTGTTGATGGTGGAGCAGGAGGGGGCCGGCGCCTGCCATACGGGTGAGCGGACCTGCTTTCACCGCCGGTTCGGGCCAGACGACGTTGTCGCCGAAGTGCAATGAACAGTCCCCGTTGACCAGGCCCCATTGATTAGCGACTGCCGGCCGGGCCGGTGAGCCAGTCGCAGTTACGGCCGCACGGGGTGCACCCGAGCAGGGACGAGTTCGCCGCGTTGGCTCGGGACTGGACGATCGTGCCCGTGTGGTGCGAGTTGCTGGCGGATCTCACAACACCGGTGGCGGCTTACGCTCGCCTGGTGCGGGGCGAGCCCGGTTTCGTACTCGAGTCAGTTGAGCACGCCGAGTACTTGGGGGCGCTGGTCTTTCATCGGTCGGAGGCCGTCAGCGACCATGACCCTACGAGGGGGCAAGGTGGTCGTGGAGGGCTCGGTGCCGGTCGCGCGTGCCTGAGGACCAGGGGATCCTGGTTGCCATGGAGGCCGTCCTTTCTCATTACCGGGCCCCGTCACTACCGGGGCTGCCACCGCTGCATGGGGGCATCGTCGGCTACCTCGGCTACGACGTAGTCCGCGAAGTCGAGCGCTTGCCCAGTGCTCCTCCCGACGAGCTCGGCTATCCCGACGCGGTCATGTCGGTGGTGGGCCAGGTGGCGGCCTACGATGCCTGGCGCCAGCGGGTGACCCTGGTCGACGCCGTGCCCGTGCCGACCGGCGCCAGCCGGGAGGAGCTCGACGACCTCTACGACGTGGCTCTGGCCCGCCTGGAGGAGTTTGCCTCAGAGGGAGCCAAACCCATAGAAGAACCCGTCATCGAGCCACCCGAGCGCGACGACGAGCTGCCCGCGGCTTGGCGCCGAACGCCGGCCGAGCTCTATGCCGCCGCTGTCGAGGCAGCGCGGGAGTTCATATACGCCGGCGACATTTTCCAGGTCGTGCTGGCTCAGCGTTTCGAGCTCCAGCTCGAGGCGGAGCCGCTGGACCTCTATCGTTCGCTGCGGCAGGTAAACCCGAGCCCGTACATGTACCTGCTGCAATACCCGGAGCTGGCTGTGGTCGGTTCCTCGCCCGAACCGATGGTCCGGGTGCGGGACGGACAGGTCATCTCGCGGCCGATAGCTGGTACGCGCCGGCGAGGCCGGACCGAAGCTGACGACCGCCGCCTGGCTGCCGAGCTGTCTGAGCACCCTAAGGAACGGGCCGAGCACATCATGCTCGTGGACCTGGCCCGGAACGACGTCGGCCGGGTGGTTGAGTTCGGTTCCGAGACTGTCGACGAGCTGATGACCCTGGAGCGCTACAGCCACGTCATGCACCTCACCTCGCAGGTCTCAGGTCGGTTGCGACCTGGCCTGGGGCCGGTTGACGTGCTGCGGGCGACGCTCCCGGCGGGCACTGTGTCGGGCGCCCCCAAGGTCAGGGCCATGGAGATAATCGACGAGCTGGAGCCGGCCCGGCGGGGACCGTACGCGGGGGTGGTGGGCTACATCGATTTTTCGGGCAACGTGGACACCGCCATAGCCATCCGCACCATGCTTGTGGGGGCCGACGGGCGGGCCAGCGTGCAGGCCGGGGCCGGGATCGTGGCCGACAGCATCGCCGAGACCGAAGACCTGGAGTGTCGCAACAAGGCGGCCGCACTGCTGGCCGCGGTCCCGGGAGCTCGCCGGATCGCGGCGGCGCGGGCTGGGCGCCCGGAGTACGAAGCGGGGCCAGCTAAGGCTTCGAGTGACAAAGGGTCAGTTGCCGGAGCGAGGGCGAGCGTTGCCGGCTCGAGCGGCGGCGGCCCAGCATGAGCATAAGTGCCGGTTACACGGCCCTTCGTGAGGACGCGGGCACTCTCCAGCTCGACCGAGATGTGGTTAGAGTGTCCGGTCCTGACGCCGAAACGTACCTTCAGGGCCAAACGAGCCAGGACGTCGCCAAGCTAAGTCCGGGCGGTTGGGCCTGGGCGTTGATATTGCAGCCCCAGGGCAAGCTGGACGTCTTCGTGCGCGTGTACCGAAGGGCGCAGGACGAGTTCGTCCTCGATTCCGATACGGGCATGGGTGAGCCCCTGGCGGCCCGGCTGACGCGCTTCAAGCTCCGCACGAAAGTAGAAATCGAGCAGCTCCCGTGGCGAGGCGTGGCCGTCAGGGGGCCGCGGTCGGGTGCGCTCCCCCTGGCGGGGCCGGACGACGACGATGGAGCCCTGATCTATGTCCCGTTCGAATGGGGAGGCGTAACCGGCTACGACCTGTTCGGGCCGAGCCCCAAGCTGCCGGCTCGGCTGACGGCGGTCGAGACCGCCGACTACGAGGCGGTCAGGGTGGAGTCCGGTTTTCCGACCCACAGTCGTGAGCTCGACGACCGTACCATCCCGGCTGAAGCGGGCCTGGTCAGCGCGGCGGTGAGCTTTACCAAAGGGTGTTACACGGGCCAGGAACTGGTGGCTCGGATCGACTCCCGCGGCAACAATGTGCCCCGCCACCTGCGCGGCTTGCTGCTGTCGGGGCCGGTCGGCGCCGGTGCCAGGCTGTTCCCCCAACCGCCGGGGGATGGCCCGAAGGAGGTCGGCCGGTTGACCACTGTGGCTTTGTCCCCTCGGCTGGGGTGGGTGGCCCTTGGGTACGTCGGGCGGGCGGTCGAGCTGGGCTCGACCCTGGTGGCACGCGACGAGGAGGGCGAGGCCGAGGCCCGCGTAGAGCCTCTCCCGCTCACCTGACGGCCAATGACTGGGCCCTCTTATGACCGGAGCCCTCTGACGACCGGGGTCAACGAAGGGGGCCGGGCGATGGGGGCGGGCGGCACCTGAGGAGGTGGCGTCGGCCCGGGGGAGAGAGCCCCGTGGCTGAGCTCGAGAACGACCCCCGCCCCGCCTCCCCACCCAGCGCGAGGCGGCCCGTGGACCTCGGCTCGGTGGGGTCTCGCCGGTTTGTCGACCACATGGCGTTATACGGTTTCGTAGCGCTGGGGTTCCCGGACGGCATGATCGGGACGGCCTGGCCCGCGATGCGCACGGGGTTTGGTGTACCGCTGGACGGGCTCGGTCTGGTCCTGCTCTTAGGTACGGCCGGAGCGGTCTGCAGTTCGTCGGTGGCCGGGCTCGTCCTCGCCCGCGTGGGGCTGCGGCTCACGATCATCCTGGGCGGGCTGATAGGCGCCCTGGGCGGTGTTGGGGTTGCCCTCGCGCCTGCGTTCTGGGCCCTTTTAGCCGCCGGCACTGCCATTGGGATTACTTCGGGACTGCTGGACAGCTCGCTTAACACCGCGGTGGCGCTGGCCGGGCGCAACCGCCTGTTGAACGCTCTCCATGGCTCCTACGGCGTCGGTACCACTATTGGCCCTCTGGTCGTGACGGCCGCCATCCTCATTGCTTCCTGGCGCCCTGCGTACGGTGTCCTGCTTCTCCTCGAACTGGGGCTGGTGGGCGGGTGGTGGGCGGCGGGCCGCCGCGGTCGACCGGCGCCGGCCCCGGGCGACCTCCCCGGGCCGCCCCCGCGGCCAGACGATGTGCCCGCCGGCACCGCCGCGCCGGCCCACGCTGGGCCCGGGCGCCGCCTGGCCACCATGGTGGCCCTGGGGCTGGTCGTGTTCATGTTTTACACCGGGTTCGAGGTATCGGCCGGGCAGTGGGGGCCAAGCTTCGAACGCGGCCCGCTCCATTTGGGGGCCGCCGCCACCGGTATTGCCACCTTCGGCTTTTGGGGCGCGCTTACTCTGGTCCGTTTCGCCCTGGCTGCGCCACGACGCCCCCTCTCGCAGCGGCACATTGTCAACTGGGGCTGCGGGATTGCCATTTTCGGGGCCTTGTTGGTGTGGTGGCGCCCAACGGCGGCGGTGGCCGTAATCGGGCTGGTGGTAATCGGAGGCGCGTTGGCCGGCGTGTTCCCGGCGCTCGTCGCCCTTACCCCGGGCAGGGTGGGCGAAGAAATGGCCCGCCACGTGATCGGCTGGCAAGTTGCCGCCGCCAGCATCGGAGGCGCCGCTATTTCGGCTCTTTTTGGGGCCATATTCGAGCGCTATGGGTTGAAGTACTTTGGGCCCGCCCTCTTGATAACTGCCGTCCTGTCGCTGGCGGGCGTCCTGGTCCTCGAGCGCGCCAGCAAGCCCAAGGACCGGCCGGGAGAGCGGCTGATGGCTGCTCCTGCCGCTCCGGCTTGAGGGCTGACTGAAGGCGCCGGCCTTTGCCACGCTCAAACCCGATCATCACGGATTTCGTTACGCCGGGCTATTCGGCGGTTACTGTCCAGCGCACCGTGACGGATCCCGCCGGACCGAGACGAATAAGCCCGATGCCGTTGTTGAACGCGTCTGGCGGGCATGTGCACGGCTCGATGGCCAGGCCGTGACGCCGGTGGGTGGCCAGCGTATCGCCGCTGAAGATCTGCAGGAACCGTATGGGCTCTTCGTATTTGCAGGTAATGGAAATGCTGCCATCGGGCGACCCGAACTCGACCGCCGCCCGGCCGTCCTCGTCCCGGTCAAGGTCGGTCAGGGTGACGTCGTAGACCGTGTTACCGACCGGTCTCGGTTCCCGGAAATCAAACGGCGTCCCGTCGACAGGCACCGCCGGTGGCTTCGGGCTCATGTCGTCGTTGGTCTCGAAGTAGCTGGCGGCGGCCACGTGCAACACGGAGTCGTCGACGGTCTGTCCCCCCGCCTTGAAATAAGGGTGGGCGCCAAATCCGACGGGCGCCGTCTTGGTCCCAATATTTGTCGCCGTGGTTGAGATTTCCAGTGCCCCGCGGTCAAGGTGGTAGGTCTGCTCGAAAGCCAGCGGGAACGGGTAGCCGGGTTGCGCCAATAAAAGGCACGAAAGGGTGACCTTGTTTGCCCGGTGTTCCTCGACCTCCCAGGTCAACCAATGGGTAAACCCGTGGATGGCCGACCTATGAGTGACGTCGGTGATCGACAACTGATAGTGCTCGCCATCGAACTGATAGACCCCGTTGCGGACGCGCCCAGGCCACGGCAACAACAACTGCCCATGGCCGCCGCCTCCCGAAAAGCCGTCGTCGTTGATGGCATCGAGAAGGTCGGCGCCAGCCCAGCGCAACTTGAACAGACCGGCGCCTTCTTCGGTCACGACGACTTCACGGTCGCCGTCCTTGATCTCGAAGAGCCGACCGGCCCGGCCGAGCGCTTCGGCAGGTGTCGGGGTCATCTCGGACACGGTAGCGCAACCGGCTGATGCCACCGGCGGGCGCGATTGTCGCCCCCGGGTAAGGTCGTCTGATGACGGCGCACCCGAAGGACCTGGCCGAGCCGAACGACCTCGGCTGGCTCGACGACATCACGCTCGCCGCCCTCGCCAGGCGTTGCCCCTCTCGCCCACAGGCTCTGGCCGTCCTCCGCTCGAACGACGCCCAACTGTTCGACGTGGTCGCGGCCGCGGCGCGAGTGCGGCGGGCCTTCTTCGGTAACCGGGTGAAGCTGAATTTCCTGGTAAACATGAAAAGCGGGCTCTGCCAGGAAGACTGCTCCTATTGCTCCCAGCGGCGCGGCTCGCAAGCGGGGGTCCTTACGTACAACTGGGTGAGCGCCGACCAGGTGGCCCACGAGGCCGATCTGGCCGCCAGCCGGGGCGCGAGGAGGATCTGTTTGGTCGCCAGCGGGCGCGGGCCAAGCGACCGTGACATCGAGCGAGTGGCAGCCGCCGTCCAGGCCGTCCAGTCCATCCACCCCGAGCTCGAGGTCTGTACGTGCCTCGGCCTCCTCGGGCCGGGCCAGGCCGAGCGATTGAAAGAAGCCGGCGCATATGCGTACAACCACAACCTCAACACCGCGCCGTCGTTCTATAGCCGTATATGCGGCACTCACACTTTCGAAGACAGAGCCGAGACGGTTCGGGAAGCGGCGACGGCGGGCCTGTCGCCGTGCTCCGGTGTCATCGTGGGCATGGGGGAGAGCGCCGAGCAAGTGGTGGACGTCGCCCTTGCTTTGCGTGAACTGAGACCAGAGTCTGTGCCCGTGAACTTCCTGATGCCATTCGACGGCACCCCGCTCGCCGGTCATTACGAACTGACACCGGCGCATTGCCTGCGCTTGCTGGCCTTGTTCCGGTTCTTTTTCCCTGACGTGGAGGTGCGGATCGCGGGTGGGCGCGAGATGCACCTGCGCAGCCTCCAGCCGCTTGGGCTTCATATCGCCAACTCGATATTCCTGGGCGACTACTTGACCTCAGAAGGAGCTCCCGGCTCGGCCGACCTGCAGATGATCGCCGACGCCGGGTTCGTCGTCGACGGGGTCGAAGCGGCTCCTGTAGTGGATGATGAGCGACCCATATCCCCTGTAGTGCGGCGACGAGGGCCGGGTACCGACGTGCCTGCCAACGCCTAGGCCCACAAGGGCGCCGTTACGACTTCGACGCCGGCACACCTGGCCAAGAGGAGACACTCCCGTCCGTCGGCGCTGGCGCCGGTGTCGGAGCGGCGCCGGTCGAGGGGGCGCCCGTCGAGGGGGCGCCCGTGGAGGGGATGGCCGTCGTGGGGATGGCCGTCGTCTGCCTCACACCGGACGCCTTGCGCACGACACCCTGCAACATGATCACGAACCGTGTACCGCCGGCCGGTCCGATGGGCGACTCTGCCCGCACCTCTCCGCCCATCCTTTTTACCAGCTCGTCGACGATCGCCAGCCCCAGTCCCGAGCTCACCTTGCGGTCGGCTGGCAAGCGCGACTGGTACAGCCGCTCGAAGACCCTTTCGAGGTCTTCGGGAGGGATGCCGGGACCGTCGTCCTCCACCAGCACGGTCGGCCTGTCTCGCTCGAATTGGCCGGTCTTTACGGTGACACGTGTCTTCGCGTACTTCAGCGCATTCTCGACGACGTTGGCGACCACCTGTGCCAATCGGTCGGGGTCGGCGTCGCACAGGATTTCACCGGGTGGTGCTGTCTCGAGCGAGATCGAAAGGCTTTGGTCGGACGCGGCGGGGGCAAAGGCCCGAGTGGCCTCCGTCACCACCTTCGAAAGGTCGACCGGGCCGCAATGAAGGCTGAACGCACCCGACTCCAGTTTGGCCAGATCCAGTAGGTCAGTAACCAGGCGCTCCAGCCGGCGGGCTTCCGAGCTGATGACGCCGGCAGCGTACTCCACGTCGTCCGTCGTCCCGTCCGACAGAGCCTCGGCGAAGCCCCGGACCGAGGTCAGGGGGGTACGCAAGTCATGGGAGACCGACATCAAGAACTGCCGCTGTGCCCCTTTGGCCTTCGCCAGGCTGGCGGCCATTTGGTTGACGGAGTTAGCCAGGGACACGAGCTCAGGTCCTTCCCGCTCCGGTACGGGCACCCGGGCCTCGAGGTCGCCAGTCGCGATACGGCGGGTAACGCCTTCGGTCTGCTGGAGCGGCCGGGCGATACGGTGACCGAGGCGGTTGGCCGCGATGAGGGCGATGACTATGGTCGCGGCCGAGGCAATGGCGAACCACAGTGCGGCTGCTCCTACGCCGGCGGCGGCATTGCGCGTCAGGACAACCACGAGGTTGATCGACTGTGAAGCCGAAATCGGTACTGGCTGCGGCACGAGTACCGCCGCCCACGCCATCCGGCCCCGGTGGCCGCTCACCGGCTGGTCCTGTATTAGTAGCTGCGGCGTCTCGACATCACTCACGCTCAGTGAGCCCGGCAGGGTGACACTCGTGTCGGCGCCTATCCGCTCATTGGCGTCTAGCGGGTTGTAAAACGAACCGTTCGGGCTGACCCCTACTATCGCCTCGCCCTGCAGCTGTAACGGGGCCTTGAGCACCTCGAGCGTGCTACGGAGGACGGCCAACGAATCGTGGTGTTTACCGGTGGTAGCCGCTTCGTCTACTTCATCGACCCCTTGGGCCAACTGCTTGGCCTCGGTGACCAGCTCCGACTGCGCCTGCTGGACGCTGTTGAGGTCCGTTAGGCCCAACGTGGCCAGGCCGGCGAACACCAGGGCGCCGACGACCATGGCCGCCATAGTCAGGCTCAGTCGGCGGCGCACTCTTGGCCTCTACCCGAGCCGATAGCCCATTCCCCAGACCGTACCGAGCGGGAGAGCGTCGCCGAGCTTCTTGCGCAGCTGGCGCACGTGGGCGTCGACGGTCCTGTCATCGCCGTACCAGCCTGGCCCCCACACGCCGTCGAGCAGTTGCTGGCGGGACAGTGCCCGTCCCGGCCGTTCCGCCAGGAACTGCAGGAGCTGGAACTCCTTGGAGGCCAGAGGTACTACCTGCCCATCGAGGCGGGCTTCTCTCCGGACCAGGTCAACCTCTACCCTGCCCGCCATCAGGACCTCGCTCCGCCCGGTAGGCCCATCGGAACGGCGCAGGATCGCCTTGACCCTGGCCACAAGCTCGCGCGGCGAAAAGGGCTTGGTCACGTAGTCGTCGGCGCCGAGTTCCAGACCGAGTACCCGGTCGAGCTCGCTGTCGCGGGCGGTGAGCATCAAGATCGGCAGGGAATGCTTTGCCCGCAGCTGCTGGCAGACCTCCATCCCGTCGATCCCGCCGGGCAAGCCGATGTCGAGGATGGCCATTCGTGGCCGCTCCCGCTCGATGGCAGCCAGGCCTGCCTCGCCTGTGCCGGCCTGGATCACCCTGAAGCCCTCCCGCCGGAGGTACATGTCGACGAGGTCGGCAATATGGCTGTCGTCTTCGATGACGACCACCGTGCCCTGCTCGTTGGCCATACAGCAAGCATGCCCGATACGTGTGAGGCTTTGGTGAAGCCCCCCTAATGAGCTGGGCCACGGCGCCCTCCGGGCTACGCTGGTCCCCGGTGGCCACATACCTGGACAAGATCCTCGCTGCTCATCGCCAGGCCGCTCGCGGGCATGAGCGCGGCGTCGATGAGCTGGCCGCCCGGGCCCGGCTGTGCCCTCCGGCGCGGGGCTTCAAAGCGGCCCTCCGCGCCCGTCCGGGCATGGCTGTCATCGCCGAGGTCAAGCGACGCAGCCCGTCTAAAGGCGCCCTGGCCCCGGACCTTGTACCTGGCGTCATGGCCAAGACTTACGCTGCCGCTGGTGCGGCGTGCCTGTCCGTCTTGACTGATCAGGATTTCTTCGGCGGGTCGGCCGATGACCTGGCCGAGGCCCGGACGGCGGTGGAACTCCCGGTACTCCGAAAGGATTTCACGGTTTGCGCGTCCGACATCTACGACGCCCGGCTGATGGGAGCAGACGCCGTCCTGTTGATCGTCGGAGCGCTGTCGCCGGACGAGCTGGCCGAGTTCCTGGCACTGGCCCGCCGGGTCGGGCTCGACGCCCTGGTGGAGGTGCACGACGAAGCCGAGGCGGAGCTGGCCCTGGCGGCCGGGGCTGACCTCATCGGCGTCAACCAGCGCGACCTGGTCACTTTCGAAGTGGACACCGACAGGGCCGTGCGGGTGGTGGCGGGCTTGCCCGATACTGTCGTCCGGGTGGCCGAGTCCGGCATCCGAACTCATAGCGACGTCCGCCGTCTCGCCGACGCCGGTTTTGACGCCGTTCTCGTAGGTGAGGCGCTGGTAAGTGCCCCCGACCCGGGCGCGGCACTGGCTGCTCTGCGGGCGTAGACCAGGTCTAGCCGTGTTGATCAAGATCTGCGGGACGACCTCGGAAGACGACGCCCTGTTAGCCGTAGCAATGGGCGCCAACGCCGTTGGCTTTGTTTTCGCCCCTTCGCCACGCCAGATCGCCCAGCAGCGCGCGGCTGACATAATAAAGCGCCTCCCGCGCGAAGAGATCATGACGGTGGGCGTGTTCCGGGACCACGCGCCGCGAAGGGTGGTCGAAATTGTCTATTCCGCTGGCTTGCAAGCGGCGCAGCTGCATGGCCGGGAGACCCCCGAGGAAACGCTCTGGGTCCGCCAACGCGTCCCGATGGTGATAAAGGCGTTCCCGGCCGGCGACGCCCGGGTGGCCAGGGCCGCCGATTACGGCGCCGACGCCATCCTCCTCGACGCGCCTAACCCAGGGTCCGGCCAGGTCTTCGACTGGGCTCTGGCGGGCGACTTGCCGGAGGGCCAAAAACTCGTTATCGCTGGGGGCCTGGACGCGGGCAATGTGGCCGCCGCCATCTCGAAGGTCAAGCCGTGGGGTGTCGATGTCACATCAGGGGTCGAGGCATCGCCAGGCGTGAAGGACCCGATGAAAGTAAAGGCGTTCGTCGAAGCGGCCAAGCGTGCCGCGACAGACCTGGCCGAGGCGACGGCCACACTTTCCCAAGGTGTCCTCGAAGGCCCTTATGACTGGGCCGAGGACGAGCACTATTGACCCCTGACACAGACATGAACGTGATGGGCGCGAGCCTCATGGGGGAACCGGCCCCGGGCGGGCGCTTCGGGAGCTTTGGGGGGTGTTTCGTGCCCGAAGCTCTGGTCCCGGCCTGCCAGGATCTGGAGCGGGATTTCCGGGCGGCGTGGTCGGACCCTCGTTTCAGGGACCGGTACAACGGCCTCCTGCGGGATTATGCCGGCCGCCCGAGCACACTGACCGAGTGCCACAACCTGTCCGAGCGGCTGGGCGTCCGTGTCCTGCTGAAGCGAGAGGACCTCAACCACACCGGTAGCCACAAAATCAACAACGTCATCGGCCAGGGCCTCCTCACCGTGGAAATGGGTAAGAGCCGGTTGATAGCCGAGACCGGGGCGGGCCAGCACGGTGTGGCCACGGCCACGGCGGCCGCCCTATTCGGTCTCGAGTGCGTGGTGTACATGGGCGAAGTGGACATGGACCGGCAGGAGCTCAACGTATTTCGTATGCAATTGCTCGGGGCCGACGTGCGGCCGGTCCGCTCGGGCAGCCGAACATTGAAGGACGCCGTCAACGAGGCCTTGAGGGACTGGGTCCCTTCGGTCGAGACGACTCATTACTGCGTGGGCTCGGTAATGGGGCCGCACCCTTTCCCGTGGATGGTACGGGAGTTCCAGGCTGTCATCGGTGCGGAGGCGGCGGAGCAGTGCCAGCGCCTGCTCGGGACGGCGCCGGACTACGTGGTGGCGTGTGTCGGCGGAGGTAGCAACGCGGCCGGGACGTTCGCCGGGTTCGTCGGCACATCGGCCCAACTCGTGGGTGTCGAAGCCGCAGGCGGGGCCGCCCTCGGCCCTAAAGGCGTCCCAGGCGTACTTCACGGGATGAGGTCGTACCTGCTGCAGGACGAGTTCGGCCAGATCCTCGAGGCGTCCTCGATATCGGCCGGCCTTGACTACCCGGGGATCGGCCCCGAGCACGCCCACCTCTCCGAAGTGGGCCGGGCTCGTTACGCGTCGGCCACCGATGACGAAGTTCTCGAGGCTCTTCAATTACTGGCTCGCACCGAGGGCATCATCCCGGCCCTGGAGCCGGCCCACGCGTTGGCCTGGCTCATAAAGGCGGCCGGGACAGGCGACGTTCCCGCTGGCTCGAGCGTGCTTTTGACGATGTCGGGGCGGGGCGACAAGGACGCCGACCATGTCATGAAGTTGATGGGCGGAGCGGCTCGATGAAGGGCGTGCCGGTCGAGGCCTCGTTGCGGGCGGCACGGGCCCAGGGCCGCAAGCTGTTGGTCCCTTACGTAACTGGCGGGCTGCGCGACGATTGGGTGGACGTGCTGCTCGCCATGGCCGAGGCAGGGGCGGACGCCATCGAAGTGGGATTGCCCTTCTCGGATCCGATGGTTGACGGGCCCACTATTCAGGAGGCTTCCGTGCGCGCCCTCCAGCGGGGCACCACGCCGGCCTCCGTCCTGGGCGAGCTGCGGTCGACCGAAGTGGACGTCCCCCTCGTGGTGATGACCTACTGCAACCTCATGCTGCGGGCTGGGGCCAAGAGGTTCGCGAGCGAGCTCGCCGGTGCCGGCATCAGAGGGGCGATCGTGCCCGACTTGCCACTCGAGGAGTCGGGGGATTGGGAGGGGTGCGCTGCCGCCGAGGGCGTCGAAACGGTCCTCCTGGCGGCCCCCGTGTCTCCCGACGACCGCCTATCGGCCATTTGCGAACGGTCGCACGGCTTCGTGTACGGCGTCAACCTCATGGGGGTCACGGGCGAGCGCGACGACCTCGCGTCGAGCTCGTCGGTGCTGGCCAAGCGGCTCAAGGCCGTTACCGATAAGCCGGTCCTCATGGGTTTCGGGATTTCGCGCCCTGAGCAAGCGGTGGCAGCGGCCGAGTACTCCGACGGGGTCGTCGTGGCCTCAGCCTTGATGCGCGCCGCTCTCGATGGCGCCTCCGTTGATCAAATCGCCGAACGGGTGGCGGCCATGAGGGCCGCGCTCGACGGGCGCTAAGGAGCAGTAACCTTCTGCCCGTTTGAGGCGGCGGCTCGTGTCAGCCGGCCGCTCTGGCCCCTCGACGGTTCGGCGGTTGATCGCCCCGACGACGCGTCGCTTTCGCGCCCGTTCCCGTGCAACGAGACGTTTTCCTTCTTTCTTGGGAGACATGTCACCCGGGGAAAGAAGTGGGGAACTTCCGGGGGACGCGTCGCGGCAGCCTGAGACGTCATGAGCAGTATCGATTACGTGGCCAAATCGAGTGGGCCAGACGTGACCACTGGTGGCCTCTTCGAAGGTCTGGAACGGGAATGGGACCGTATTTCCGCACGGGCGGAGACGAACGTGTGCTCGCGGATGTGGGTGGCGGCCGAACCTGCCCTCTCCACCTGTCGCGACGCCGGCGCCATCGTCCGCCTCGTCACCTGGCAAGGGAGGCAACCCACCGGCGACGCCAGGGCGGTGTTGGCAGCGCTGTTGCGCCAGGCCGCTGACCCGTTCGCAGCGCGTGCTCTCTTGCAAGCCTTGCTCCCCCGCATCCGGGCCGAGCGGGTGGTTACCGCCAAGTACGGTCACGGCGTAGGCGACGCCTGGCAACGACCGGCGGATACCATTTCCGACCTCGTCGCGGAGTGCTTCGCCGCTGTCAAACGCCATGCGGGCGAGGACAGACAGGACGTGGCGCGGCTTGTTTTGCAGGAGGCCACGAGAAAGCTCCGGACCACTCGGCAGGCCCAGCGGCGCTACCACGAGCGCACCGTGCTCCTGGTGCCGGACCACGGTGCCCGTGTCGCAGCCGACCTGTCTGCGGCGCGCTCGGCGGCCGAGTGGCTGGCCGCCGCTCTGACGGAAGCAGTGCGGTCTAACCGCCTGAGCAAGGTCGAGGCCACGCTTGTTTATGCAGCGCGCGTCAAGGGCCTACCGGCCAGCGACGTAGGCCGGCGGGCCGGGATGAGACCAAAGGCTGTCTACTACGCCTTGGCCCGAGCCGAACGCGCTCTGCTCTCCCAAGCGGCATGACGCCGCCGGTCGCGGACCTACCTGGTATTGCCGTCCTGGCGGCAGTGGCTGTCGTCGTCGCAAGCGTGGCCGCGACGGTGGCGGCTCTCCGCCGTCGTCCATCGACCCGGCGTAGCGGCGCCAGGCGTTTCGCGCGCTCGACTTGGGCGTACGGGCCGATACTGAGCAGGGCAAACGGGGTTTCGGCACCGCGATGGCGCCTAGGCCTGGCGGCGGGCTATGCCGCCACGTCACCCATACGCGACCAAAGAGATCGCCAGGGCTTCGCCACGGCTCGGCACTTGCGTGAGGAGGCTTCGGTGATGGCCGCCCGCCGGCGGGCAGTGAACACCCGACCATCGCTCTCACCGAACGGCCAGTTGGCCCCGGAGGAAATTGGCTATCCCTTGGGCCGTGCCTATCGAGGGGCCTGGCGGCGAGGTGCCGTACTTTGGCCAAGCTGGGAAGCCTCACTACGGTTGGTGGCGCCCCCAGGAGAGGGCAAGACCTTCCGAGCGCTCCTGCCGATACTGCGCCAGCATCCCGGCCCGGCGTTAGCCACCTCCACGAAGGTCGACCTCTACGAGCTGAGTGCCCTTGCTCGCCAGCGGCGGGGACCGGTGTTCGCTCTCGACCCCGACCTGCTGGCCCCGGCCGCACCACTGGCGCGTTGGTCACCTGTAGCGGGCTGCCAGGACAGCGAAGTAGCGGAACGGAGGGCGTCAGCCCTGGTCGCGGCCACCGGCGAAGACGAAAACGTCCAAAACGGTGCCTTCTTCCGTGACTCGGCTCGTGACGTCTTGAAGGCTTACCTGCATGCGGCGGCCCTCGAAGGGCTCGACATACGGGCCGTCCTCGAGTGGTCGCGGCGGCCAGAGGACCCGACCCCGGCGGAGGTGCTCCTCTCGTCCCCGTGGGCGGCTCCTGGGTGGGGCGACCTCGTTACCCTCCACACCACTGGTGCCGCCGAGACGACCTCAGGCGTCCTCCGGTACGTCGCCAGAGCGCTGGCCTGCTTCAGCCATGAGCACGTGGTCGAAACCTGTTGCCCCTATCCCGGGGACGAACTGGACATTGAGCGCCTGTTGCTCGACAACGGGACGCTCTACCTCCTCGGCAAGGGCTCCCGCCTCGGTGCCGTCGCCCCGCTCATCACGGCTCTTGCCGACGAGGTCTTCGACCGCGCTGAAAGGCTGGCCGCTCGGATGGTCAACCGTCGCCTGGACCCGCCGTTGCTCGGTTTGCTCGATGAGGCCCCGAGCATCGCCCCGGTCCCCGCCCTACCTGAGTTGCTGGCCGACGGGCGCGGCCGAGGGATCGTCGTCGTTTATGCCATGCAGTCGTTCTCGCAGGCCGTCACCCGGTGGGGAGCGCAGAAAGCGCAAACGATGGGCAACGCAACCACTATCACGGCGGTGCTCGGCGGTCTGACTTCGCCGAGCGACCTCGCTGACCTGGAGCGGATCTGCGGCCAGCGCCGTGTGCAGCGGATATCAACTCACCGCGGCACGAGCGGGGGAACAACCGCGACCACTCCTCGACTACGACGTGGGAAAACGAGACGGTCCTGCGCGCCGACCAGATCCGTACGCTACCAGCCGGCGTGGCGCTGCTGCTCTGGTCCAAGCTGCCCCCATTCCTGGCCCAGCTGCCTCTGCTATCCGAGCTCCCGGGTTGGCGGGAGGTGCTGGATGAGGAGAAGACCGTCCGCCACGCGAACGACCAGGCCCGCGCTGGCGGTCGCGCCGCGGGTGCCAGGAACGCCTATCCGCCGGGTCGGGACGATCGCTATTTCTCCGTCGTCCCTGCTCCTACGGCTACGTCAAACCCGGCAACCAACTGCACAGAAAGTAGGCCTTCGTGACCAGCTCCCCACCTCCTTACCGTCCATTGCGCGGCGCGTCGCCGCCTCATTTCGTAGATCGAGACGATCCCCAGGACGTATCGACGAGCGGCATCGCCGCCGCCTGCGTTGCCGCCTGCGCGGCTGGCCCGTGCGACCCGCGTTTCCACCGCCTCATCGTCGCCGGCGCGGCCATGGGCAAGACGGCCTTATTGCGGGCGATTGGCCACGAGGTTGCCGGTCGCTTGGGCTGGGCGGTGACCCTTCACAGCTGTCGGGCCAAAGAACGCGCCCTTCGTGCCGTCTCGGCCGCCGTCGTCGCGACCCTGCAGCAGCAATGGCTCACCGACCCCACCAGGCTGGCCAGCGAGCTTTTTCTCGACCGCCACGGTCACGAGCCAGGAGACGGCTTGGCCGCGATCTCTCATTTTGACTCTGGCCCCTCGTCCTGGACGGCACTCAGGGACGTGCTCGAGTGGGCCGGGCAGGTCGCCCGCTCCATGTCTCGGGGCCTGCTCGTAATGTTCGACGACGCAGACCGGCTCGGCGGTGCCGAACTTGACTCCCTCGGCTACCTGGCTCGGAGCCTGTCGCGGGCCGGTCAACCCGTAGCACTTCTGTTCACTGGCGCGCCGCCCCTCGGCCACCGCTTCTCCCGGACGGGGAACTTCTCCGGGTGCGTCTGGCTGACATACCTCGGCTGGCTGGACGAGACCGACGCCCGAGAGGCCCTGGTAGTCCCGGCCGCGGACAGGGGGGTCGAGTTCGAGGAAGAGGCGCTCGACCTTCTGTGCCACGCCGCCGGAGGTTCGCCGCTGGAGCTCCAACGGCTCGGGTTCGCGGCGTGGTCGGCCGCCGGGGGAGCGGAGGTGATCACTCTGGCCGTCGCCCGCGCCGCTTTGGGCCTCTTGGTCAGCCGGACGGACGCAAAAGCGTCCTGAGCCATGGTGGCCGTTCGATACCGAGCCACCAGGAGCGTCGCAGCGGACGGGTAACGTGTCGCTTATGGCTACCGTGCCGGTGCTCGACGCCACTGGTGCCGGGTCATGATCAGCGTCTACATGACGCGCATTGACGTTGCGACGGCAAAGTTGCTTACCACCGTCTCAAAACTGGACGACGCCGACGCCGCGGGTCCCAGCCTCCTTCCGGACTGGGACCGCTCGATGGTGGTGACTCATCTGGCGGCCAACGCCGACGGCATACGGCGGGCCGTAGAGGCCGCCCGAACGGGCGTTACTGGAGAGGTGTACCCCGGCGGTACCGCCGCTCGCAATGCCGAGATCGAAGCCGGCCGCGCGCTGCCGGCCGAACAGCTCCACCTGCGGCTAGATACCGCTTGCCGGCTCTTGCGAGTTGCTCTGGGGGAGTCGAGCGACGACATCTGGGACGCACCCGCAATTGGGCCGAAAGGCGAGGTGCACATCGGCCCGGGCCTGATAGTGGCCAGGTTGCGAGAGGTAGAGGTCCACCACGTCGACCTGGACTACGGCTACAAGCCCGAAGATTGGCCGTTTGAATGGGTCCTCGAAGAGATGGACAGAGCGATGCTCGGCCTGCCTTCCCGCTTGCCCCCGGGGGAAGCCGTTGTGCTCTCAGCCACTGATGCCGACCAACGGTGGGTGGCCGGCAGCGGCGATGCGGTCGAGGTCACCGGCACCACGGCGGAATTGTTTTCATGGGTGATCGGCCGTTCGGCTCACGTGCGTGGCGTCGAATGCCCGTCCCTCACTCCCTGGCGCTGAGGGGCCCGGACAGGCCAGATAGAGCCGACGCCCTCACTGGCTTCTGGGACCTCAACTCGTTCGTAGACGGTCCCGGCTGGACCGCCGCCCCCGCCGTTGGCCTGAGCGGCGCGCTCAGTTGGCTCGGGGTTTGGCGGGCGCGGTTCGTGGGCCTGCGCTTTGCGCTTGTGCTTGGTCGACCCTTTGTCCCCCGACTTGGCCTTTTTCTTGTCCCGGTTTCGTTCCGCCTTGTCTGGGCACACGCCAGACAGGAAAGCACCTACAGAACCAGCCAGGCGTTCCCCCACAGCCGAGTACATCACCCGGTTGGCCTGTTTTCGTTCTGTAATCAAGCCAGCCGACTTTAGAACGGCCAGGTGGCGGGAGACCGATGGCCCTGAGATGGGGAAATGGGACGCGATTGCCCCTGCCGACAGTTCACCATTTCGGAGGTCATAGAGGATTTGGCGGCGGGTGGGGTCGGCCAGTGCCCGGAACACCGCGTTGGTTGTCCCAGTATCTATCTCAACAGCAATCTAGCTATTTAGCCATTGAGCTAAGGGCGCTGTCAAGCACCCTCGTATGCGATTGCACGAGCCCGTAGCGAATTAAAGAAGAACCGTGCCCGGGTCGGCTTAAAGCCCTAATGCGGCGCTGCAAGCGGGCCACGGCTTCCAGCCGTACTGGGCCTGCAGGCGCTCAGCCGCCTCATCCTGTTCCCAGTAAGGCGCCTCGCTGGCCAGGCCCGGGAGGCCCAGGCCGCTCCATGTCGCGCCGGCGAACTGGTACGCGCCATAGAAACCGTTACCCGTGTCCTCCTGGTAGTTGTCGCCAGACTCACATTCGCGCAATTCGAGCCAGACTCCTCCCGCCGGCGCGGGTTCCCCCGATGCTGAACTGTTCGCTGCCGGGGCCGGTGCCGTGGTGGGCGGGACCGTCGTCACCGGGACCGTCGTCGTCACCGGGACCGTCGTCGTATCCGGGACCGTCGTCGTGACCGGGGTGGCGGCAACGGTGCTGGCCGGGGCCGACGTGGTGGTGCTCGGTGCCTCGGCCGCCGTGGTGCGGTACCCGGACGAACTGCTCCCTAACTGCTGGTTGACGGCGTTCACGACACCATTGCCCACCGGTAGCCCGGCCTGCGCGTGCTGCTCAGAAGTTAGCAGTGCGACCTGGTTGCGGGCCTGGACGAGCATGTCCTCCAGGGTGGCCGCCTCGCTGATGGCGGCGTCGCGCTGCTGGGCCGCCATCGTCTCGGTCTTGACCTGGCTGCGATATTCGCGGCGCAAAGAAGTGCTGGCCAGCCCCAGCTGGGTCTGCTCGCCCTGGAGCTGCACGACGGTCGCAGAGACATCGCCGAGAGTCAACGCTAAGTAGGTTTTTTGGGCCGCCAGCTCTACGAGGTTGCTCCCGAACTGCGCTGGCGCACTGGCTGCTGGCACTTCGTCGGTGTACGAAAACAGCGCTTCTTCGCGGAAGAGGGACTCAGTGCGGTGGGACCGTCGCTCGAGATTGGCGACCTGTACGTGCGAGCCCGCGACCTCAGCGCCAATGAAGTTTGCCTCCGCCCTGTCGGACTCGTACCGCACACTCAGCTGGTGCACGAGGCCAGCTTCGCCGAGCACCTCCTGGGACAGCTCGGCCGCGGTCGCTTGGGCGGAGTTGAGGGGGTCGGCCGTGGCCGGCGCCACAGGCGCGACGGTAAAACTGATAGCTGCCGCGAGGCCAACCAGCACCATGACGAGGCGCACGGCCACCCGCAGCGCCCCAGCTGGCCCAAAGGGCTGGTGGCACGCCACGACTCCGCAAACCTTAGCCGGGCGTCCCACCTGGTGCCTAATCCAGCGCTGGCCTACAGGCGCCAACGTGGTCCTCAGGCACCCCTACAAGCTGGCGCCGTCTAGGAGGGTGCCGCCTTACGGCCCTGGCCAGATGAGCGAACGGCCATGGTAGATGGCGTCGACATAGGTCGGGTTAATGATCGTACCCAGGGCCACGGGGTGCTTGATGAGGTGATCCGCCAGGAGGAGCTTGTACTCCGGCTCCCACTGCGCCTGGTCCTCGTAGCCCACCCCGTGGCCGGGGAGCAACGTGCCGTTCACTTCGCCGCTCTCGACCTGCCAGCGCTGGACGTTCTGGTGGACGAGGTAGCCGATTTGGTAGTGAGCGGCGTCGTTGACGCAGGTGGTGGCGTGCGAAAGGCAGTAGCCGTAAGCCTCGAAGGTGGCCCGCAAGAAGTCCTCCATCGCTCCCGGGTGGGCCGTGGCCCAGGCGCGGTTGACGTCGAACACGTTGAAGGCGCCGTTCAGCCCGAACGCCCCCGGGTCCCACTCATGGAACTTGTAACCGTCGTCCTTCAGTTCGATGGGCTCGTTCGACTTGTAGGCGGTGAGCCCCTGGACCTGGCCACGAGGCAGGATCGTCGGGTCGTAGCCGACTGAGACCTCCTTCAGTGAACTGATGTTCACCCCGGCCTTCTCGAGCATGGCGGTGATGATGGGCGGCATGGCCCCCTTGTAACCGATCGTCTTGCCGTCGAGCTGGCGCAAGTTGGTTATCGAGGGCATGGTGAGCAGCGTCGAGGCCGTCGTATTGCCGTACGTGGCCACCGCTTCTACAGGGATGCCGCCAGCGGAAGCCTGGATGGCGTCTGATGGCGAACCGAGCTCGGTAACTGTCGCTCTGTCGGCTGCCACCAGCTGGCTCGAAGACGTCGGGTCACCGTTGCCCGGCTTCAACTGGACCCGGAGGCACATCGCGCTGTAGTAGCCCTGGGCGTCGGCCGCGATCGGGTCCAGGATGCCGACCGAAGCCTCCCATCCGAACCCGGTCAAGTACGTAATGGTCCCGGCGGCCCGGTTGGCGGCGCAGCGGGACGCGCTCACCAGGGGTTTGCTGGTGGTCGAGGCACTGGCCGCAGTGCCGCCTCCGCTCATGAGGCCGACAACGAGGCTCGCTCCCAAAGCAACGGCTGAAAGCCGGCCTCGGGCTCCTGGTATCGACCGGCGAGGGCGCCGCGACGAACCTTCTGACCTGTGTGTTCGTGAAGTAAAAGGCATAACCGCGACTTTCTCGTGACTTGGTGTGAGACCGCCGAAACAATACCTGCCTGCTCGCACGAGGGAACGGCACCCGGATGGCACCGTCGGCGCCCACGCCCGCCGCCCGCCCCTACCTGAAGCCCCGCCAGTGCAAGACGCGACCTTCGGCGACCACCACAATGGCCATCACCACCAGGCCGAAGACCACCAGCGTGACTATGCCGGCCCAGGCGATGGCGAGCTGGGATTGCTCGGAGGCCATGTAGATGAGAAAGCCGAGACCGTTGGAGACGCCGGGAGAGACCATCTCGGCCACCGCCGCCCCCACGATGCTGAGGGGTACCACCACCCGGGCGGCGGCGAACAAATACGGCAGGCTCGACGGCAGCTGCAAACGCCAGAGGGTGTCCCACCGGGACGCGTGCAGTGTCTCGAGCACCTCCATGGCCAGGGGGTCCGCTGAGCGGAGGCCGGCCAGGCTGTTGATCAGGGCAGGGAAAAATGTGATGAGCGCTACGAGCACGATCTTCGGCGTCCGGCTGAACGAGAAGGCGACCACCAGTGCAGGGGCAATGGCGATGAGCGGGGTCACGTTGAGCACTACGGCGATGGGCAGCAAGGCCCTCGTCACGAGGCGCGACTGGGTCATCGCCAGGGCCAGCAGCAGGGCGACGGCATAACTGATGGCGACGCCCGGGATGGCCTCTGAAAGCGTGTCCCCGCCGTTGGTCAGGAAAGTGGTGGGGTGGTCGACCAGCTCCTTGACCACTGAGCCGAGCGTCGGCAGCAAGAAGGGGTCGTGCGCGGCGAGCAACTGCCAGACGAGGAGGAGGATGGCGAAGGCGACGAGGGGGGGCGCCCATATGGCCGGCCGTAAAGCGTCAGGTACCCGTCGCAATGAAAGCCTTTTTCAGCCGGGAGCGCAGCTCCCCGGTGAGCTCGTGGAAAAGCGCGGTGTCCTCGACCCCGTCCAGGCGGGGCCGGGGCAGGGTGATGTCCACGGGGCTGGTCAGCTTTCCCTCGCCGATGACGGCCACCTGGTCAGACAGCACGACCGCCTCGGCGACCGAGTGGGTGACGAACACGACTGTCGGCCGTTCTGCCTGCCAGAGTTCCAGCAAGAGGTGGGCCACGTGCTCCCGGGTCATCTCGTCGAGCGCCCCAAATGGCTCGTCCATCAGGAGTAAAGGGGGAGCAAAAGCAAAGGCGCGGGCGATGGCCACCCGTTGACGCATGCCTCCCGAAAGGTGCGCAGGCAACATGGACTTGGCCTGGCGCAAGCCAAGGCGCTCGAGAATCTGCTCCGGGTCGCGCTCCTCACAACGGGCCCGCTTATTGACTTCGAGCGGGAGCCTCACGTTCTCGAGGACCGTTCGCCAGGGGAGTAGCGCTGGTGATTGTGGCACCCAGCCCAGATGTTTGGCCCGGCTGGCCTCCACCGGCGCCTCTCCGAAGACCGAGACCTGGCCCGAGTCGGGCTGGACCAGGCCGGCCAGCACTCTCAGTAGCGTCGACTTCCCGGCCCCGCTCGGGCCTATGACGGAGAAGAAGCTACCCCGTTCGATGACGAGGTCGACGTGGTCGAGCGCCGGGGCCGCCAGAGCCGGGAACCTCTTGGTGACGCCGGCAAGGACGATCCGGTCGCGGTCGCTCTCTTCCGGGCGCTGAGGTTCAGTCGCGAGCCCGATCCCGGGCAAGGGGAGGCTTTGGGTCCCGGCCTCAGGCGGGTCAGAGGGCAACGACATTCGCAAACCGCCAGGCTATGGGGCTGCTGATGGGAACCTCAATATACGGCGGCGCACCCCGAACGCCCTGATGCCGGTGCCAGTTGCCTCAGTGGAGCTGCCGGTAAACGCCGTCGGCGCCCGACGCGAGCGCCACGACCACCAGCGTCATCATGATGAGGGCGAAAGTGAAGTCGGCCTTTCGGGTCACCAGCGCATAGATGCCGAGCAGCTGGGCCGCCACCAGGCACACGCCGGCGACGTAGAACGGTGTCATCCGGCGCTAGCCCCGCTCTTTCCCATGTGGCGCAGGATAGTTCGGCCGAAGAGGTGGCTGGTGCATACCGGGCGGTTAGCCCTCACCAAACATATGTTCGGCTCGACTACCCTGAGTGCCGGTACCATGGGCGGTTGTGTCAGAACTGCAGCTCGGGTTTTTTGGTGTCGGGGAGCCCACTATCAATGACGGCTCCGTGCCCGAAAGGACTGAGCTCGACGGCAGTGCCTGGGTGGAGGTTTGGCGGGACTGGTTGCTCGGGTCCGTCACTTTGTGTGAGGAGCTGATCCGTGACGTCCCATGGGGCCAGCGCCGCCGGCGTATGTACAACCGCGTCGTCGACGAGCCCCGGTTGACCTGGCGAGCGGGCCAGGGCGACGGCCAGGTGCCCCATCCGGCGCTCAAGATGGCGGGGGAGGCGCTGGAACGGATCTACCGCGTGCCGCTGGTGGCCCCGGCCTCAATTACTACCGTGACGGGCGCGACAGCGTGGCTTTCCACGGCGACAGAGAGCTGCGCCAGTTGAACGACACCCTGGTCGCCATAGTGACACTAGGGGCGACCCGGCCTTTCCTCTTGCGGCCGCTCGGTGGCGGGCGGTCTACAGACTTGCGCCCCGCTTCGGGCGACCTCCTGGTGATGGGAGGAGCGTGCCAGGCGCTGTTCGAGCACGGGGTCCCGAAAATAGCCTCATGCGGTCCCCGGATCAGTGCGTCATGGCGCTGGGTGCGACAGCCGGAAACGACAGCGGAAAGTACTCCGCCAGTCTGAGGCGCGCCACCTCGGGTTCTGTCGCACCCGAGGTGACCGGCCCCGCCCAACCGCCGGGCCCGATGGTCACAAAAAAGACCTGGCCGCGCGGGGTCACCCATAATCCTTGACTCGCCGCGGTGGTACTGATAAAGAGGGCCTGGGGCGATGGCGCGTGGGAGGTTACCCGTGGAAGATAATGGTCTGTCGAGGTTCATCCCGAACCAAGTGCACGAGGCGCACCGCCCTTTGCGCTCCTGCGGGTGGGAAATGGCGGCCTTGTCTTATATGGTGGCCGTCTGGTTCGGTGTCATAGGTTCGCTGGTCCTCGGGTTTTCCATAAGTCTTCACGCCGGGGTGTCGAGTTTGTTCCTCGGTAGCTCGCTGTTGTATATCGGTGCGCCCCTCAGCGTCGTGGCGTTGACGCTTGTGGCTCGCCTCCAGGGGCCGCATGCCACCCGGCTCGGCCGGGAGTTGCTGGACGCGGCGCTCACGCTGTTCTTCTTGCTAGGCGCCCTGCTGGTCGTCATCGGGATTATCGGTTTTTTCGCCGCTTTCACCGATAATGGTTTTGGTCCTCTTATTGACGACCTCTTCCTTCATTTAGCCGATATTGCCATTGGCGTCGTAGCTATCGTCTGGGCTTTGGGGGAAATAGCCACGCTTAAAGGTCGGCCCGTGGGGGAAGGGGGCACTTCGGGCTCGCCGTCCGAACCGCTCGTGGCTACTTATGCCCGGCCGCCCGCCACCGCACCTCCGGCAACAACGCCGCCACCCCCGCCCGCCCCGCCGACCTCGACACTGCCGACCATACCGCCGCCGGCGCCGCCCAACCCACCCAGCGGATAGCGTACGGCTCGCGAAGACGAACCCGCCGAAAAGCGGCCGCAGTTCGCCGCTGTCGCCCAACGCGCTGGGTTGCCGGACGTAGGTTGGCCGAAGGCGGCTCGTAGCCTTTCCTAGTGCGGTCGGACGGATCAGACGGCGGCGTCGTGACCGTTTGTCGACGGTGACTTTCCGTCCAGGGGAAGCACGATCTCTACCTTGGTGCCGCCGTGCGCGGGAGAGGTCAGCTCGATAGTGCCGCCGTGGGAGGTGACCACCCGCTTTACAATGGCCAGGCCCAAGCCGGAGCCGGGCATCGACCGAGCGGTCGGGGCACGGTAAAAGCGTTCGAACACATGGGGCAGATCTTCGGGGGCGATGCCAGGGCCCTGGTCTGTGACGGTCAAATGCCAGGCGCCATTGTTTTCGAGTGACACTCCGACCCGGCCGCCCGGCGGGCTCCACTTGGCCGCGTTGTCCATGACGTTCATGACCGCCCGCTCCAGCAGCGCCTGCCGGGCGTACACCTGGCCGGGTTGAAGCGACACGTCGAAGTCGAGCGAAGTGGCCCGCCGGCGCGCCCGTTCGACGGCGTGCTCCACGATCTCGTCGAAATCGACCAGCTCCGGCTCGGGCTGCTGCCTTTCGTCCTCTCGGGCCAGGTCGACCAGGTCGCCGACGAGCGTTGTCAGTTCTTTGAGCTGGCCGTCTACATCTGCCAGCAGCTCCTGGCGGTCCGCCGAGGGGAGGTCTCTGGTGCGCATCAGGACCTCGATGTTCGTCCGCAGGCTGGTGAGAGGAGTGCGCAGTTCGTGGCCGGCGTCGGAAACGAGCTGTGCCTGTTGGTCTTTGGACGCGGCCAGGGCGGCCAACATGGCGTTGAAGCTGCGGGCCAGCCGGGCGAGCTCGTCATTGCCCTCGTCGTCGATCGTTGAAGTGAGATCCTGAGTAGCCGTGACGTGTTCCACCGCGACTGTGAGGTCTTCCACTGGCCTGATGCTGGCCCGGCCGACCGCCCAGCCGAGCCCGGCCGCCAACGCCACGCCGCCGAGGGCGACGAGGATGAGCGCGGCCCGCAGGAAGGCCAGCGTGTTGTCGACGTTTGTCAGCTGATAGCCAATCTGGAGGACTAGCCCCTGAACCCCGTAGGCCAAACTCACGACGCGGAAACTGTTGCCGTCGGTGGCGGTAAGGGTCTCGTAGTTCGGGACGGCGGCGCTCGGATTTTGTTTGAGGGCCTGCTGGGCGCCGGCCGACATCGCGAAGAACCGCTTGTCGTTCGGAAGCCCGTCCACGAAACTGTCCCGGGTGATCAGCTGGATGAAGTCGCCCGTTTCCTGGTCGTCGTTCAACAGCTCGTTGGTAGGTACCTCGTACAACCCGGTGGAAGTCTGGAAGAGATGAAGTGGCCGGCCGGTCTGGGGCGTAAGAATGGCGATGGCGTTCTGGAGGTTGGAGTTCACCTGGCCTTCGAGCTGGCGGCTGACTGCGATATAGCTCACTAGGGAAGCCAGCGCGACGGCGATCCCCACCGCCGCTCCCACGAGGAGGCTTATGCGGGTACGGAAGTTGACCCGGCGCAGCCACGCCCAGGGGAGGACGCTGGTCCGGCGGGGCACCTTTTTATGGCCGCTTTCAGGGGCCGTGGTTGCGGCGGGAGCTTTTTCCCCATCCCCGTCCAACCCAGCCCCGTACGGGCCAGGCTCGTCAAAGCCAGGCTCGTCAAAGCCGGGCTCGTCCAGGCCAGGCTCGTCCAGCCCGGGCTCGTCCAGCCCGGGCGCGACATCGGGACCGGCGGTCGGGATTGCTTTCCCCGTCCCGGCCTCGGGGTAATCCGGCGCCCTGGGCGGCTCGGGCGAATACGGAGCCCGTGGATCTGCTGGGGCGGGGTTTCCCCTTTGCCAGCGGCTCTGGGGGGCCCAGTTCAGTTCCATCGCCGTGGGCGCGCCGCGCTCTTCACCCCCTCATTTCCGTGGGCAGGCGCATGACGTAACCGACGCCTCTAACTGTATGGATGAGCCGGGGCTCTCCGCCGCCCTCGGTCTTGCGCCGCAGATAGCCGATGTAGACCTCGAGGCTGTTCGAGTTGAGCCCAAAATCGTAGCCCCACACCCGGTCGAAGATGACTTCGCGAGGCAGGACCTGTTTGGGGTTACGCAGGAACAGCTCGAGCAGCAAGAACTCGGTCCTCGTCAGCTCTATCAACCGGTTCCCCCGGCGCACTTCTCGCGTCCCGGGGTCCAGCGACAGGTCACCGAAGCGAAGGATCTCGTTTTCGGCCGTCGGCGCGCTCCTGCGCATTAGGGCCCGCAGCCTGGCCAACAGTTCTTCCAGGGCGAACGGCTTCACCAGGTAGTCGTCGGCCCCTGCGTCCAGCCCGTCCACCCGTTCGGTGACCGCGGCTTTGGCGGTCAGCATGAGGACGGGGGTGCGGTCACCGGCCGCTCGCAAGCGGCGGCACATTTCGAGCCCGTCGAGGCGTGGCATCGCAATGTCCAGGACTATTGCGTCCGCCGGGCGCTCTGCGTGCACGGCCAACCCTGCCATGCCGTCCTCGGCGAGTTCTGCGGTGTAACCCTCGAAACGCAACGCACGCTCCAACGCCTGGCGCACTGCCGGCTCGTCATCGACCACAAGAACTCTCATCCACAGATCCCTTCCGGCAAATTTGCCTCATCCACAGTGTGACTCCTAGATCTGAGAACGCGCTGAACGCCAGGTCAAGTACCGGCTGAACTGTCCAGCCGCCCTTCTCCTGCTCGATGGCATCGGTCTGGCGGCACTACTTTGTGTGCGATGGCCCGGTTCCTCGTCGAGCGTAGGATATTGGAGGTGTCCAAGCGTCTCCGTAAAGCCAGAGAAGAGCTGGCTGTGGCAGACGAGCAGCTGAGCGCCCTTACGGAGGTAGCTGACGAGGCCCGGATCCGTTCGCTGGTATCAGAAACGCCCCTGGCGGCCCGAGAGAGCCAGGAAGCTCAACGTCACGCCGAGGCGATGCAAGGGGCGCGTGACAACCTCGTTGGCCAGGTAAAGCGCTTGGAAGCTGAGCTCGACGAACTCCTCGACAAGCTGGTCCCTGGCCCGCATTAGTGAAAGAAAACGTCGAGTGGGCACGAGAGTCGTAATCGCGGAGGACGAGGCGCTGATACGCCTCGACTTGAAAGAAACCCTCCAGGAGGAGGGTTACCAGGTCGTGGCCGAAACGAGCCGCGGCGACGAAGTGGTGACGCTCGTCCGCGAGCACCGCCCTGACCTGGCCATCCTCGACATCAAAATGCCGGGCGGCGACGGCCTCACGGCAGCCGCGGAGATAACGGCTGAGCGTCTGGCGGCCGTTCTGATCCTGACGGCGTTCAGCCAGCGCGAGCTGGTCGATCGCGCCCGGGAAGCGGGCGCGCTGGCGTACCTGGTGAAGCCTTTCCAGCGCAACGACCTGGTGCCGGCTATCGAGCTGGCCATCGGGCGCTTCGAGGAGATGAAAGCGCTCGAAGAGGAGAACAAAGACCTGGAGCAGCGGCTGGCCACGCGCAAAATGGTGGAGCGGGCGAAGGGGATCTTGATGGACGAGCTCGACATGAAAGAGAACGAGGCTTTCCGGTGGATCCAGCGCCGGGCCATGGACGAGCGGCGCACGATGAAAGACGTCGCGGCTCAGATCCTGGACGGCACACTTCGTCCCCAGGCCCCGGCGGCCCCGCCCACCAGCTAAAGGTCCCCGGGATGCTCGGCTGTCAAGCCCGGTCAGGGCAAAGGTTGCCGCTCCGGGAGGGCTCCAGGCCGAAGGCGAGGTCGCTGGCCGGGCCCCGGTCCGGGGCGGTTCCTCCGGCCGCGGCGGGGACCGTGGCCACATACAATTGCCTGGCTAGTGGGACGCCAAGCACCACCGTCTTACCGGCCACCTCCAGGACCAGGGCGCCATCCGGGGCTCGGCCCAATACGACACCCTCCGAACCCGGTACGAACCCATGCTCGTCCAGGTAGACCAACGACTCCAGGTCGAACTCGACTAGCTCGGTCACCCGGGACAGGCGCACCCGGTCTCCCTCCTTGGCCTCGGCCAAGACGGTAGCCGGCTCCGGCTTAACCCCTGAGCCGGGGATCGGGTTGCCGTGGGGGCAGGTCGCCGGGTTGCCCAGCACCGCGACCAGGCGTTCCTCGACTTCGTCCGAAATCACGTGCTCCCAGCGGTCCGCTTCGGCGTGCACCCTGTGCCAGGGAAGCCCGAGCACGTCGGTGAGGAGCCGCTCGGCCAACCTGTGCTTACGGATCACACCGGTGGCCAGCTGGCGGCCTGTCGACGTGAGCGAAATCGAACGTCCGGCTACCTCGATGTAACCCGACTGCTTCAGACGGTGGACCATCTCCGAAACGGTCGGGGCCGAGTGGCCCACCCGCTCGGCCAGGCGCGCCTGTATGACCTGGCTGCCCTCCTCTTCGAGGTTGAAAATGGCTTCCAGGTACTGCTCGCTCGGAGGGTGGACGACCGGGGGTCCTCCGTTGCTGACCACATGACGAGCGTAGTTCTGGCTGGGCGGAACCCGGTGGGCCTCGAAGCCGGGGCCTTCGGGCGCTCCGATGGGCCAAAGAGCCCCTGTTACCACCGCCTGCGAGTGGCCATAATTCGGTCCAGTGACGTCTGGCGGGCGAGCCGGCCCGCCAGAGCGTCACAGGGTGCCAGAGCGTCCCAGGGTGCCAGAGCGTCCCAGGGTGCCGGAGCGTCCCAGGGTGCCAGAGCGTCGCAGGGTGGTGGCAGACTGAAAGAGTGCAAGAGCGGGTGGTGCTCCCAGAAGCGCGACGGAAGGTAAGACAGTGGCTTTGATAATGCTGCTGGACGGCAATTCTCTGGCGTACCGGGCCTTCTTTGCTCTACCCACCGACCTCGCCACGGCGTCGGGACAGGTGACGAACGCCGTATACGGTTTCACGTCCATGCTGGTCAACCTGTTGAAGGACCACCACCCCGACCGCCTGGCAGTCGCCTTCGACCGGCCCGAACCGACGTTCCGTCACCAGCTGGTGCCTGACTACAAGGCCACCCGTTCCGAAGCTCCTGACATCCTCCGACAGCAGATCGGCCTGGTCCGTCAACTCGTGGAGACCATGCGCATACCGGTGGTCGAGCTGGCCGGCTATGAGGCCGACGACGTGCTGGCGGCCCTCGCCACCCAGGGTGCGGCCGCTGGGGACGACGTGATCGTGGTGACCGGCGACCGTGACGCCTACCAGTTGGTCGAGGACCCGCACATCAGGGTCCTGTACAACCGGCGCGGCGTTTCCGACTATGTGCTCTACGACGAGGCCGGGATCGCCGAGCGGACCGGGGTGACGCCAACGCAGTACCCCGAGTACGCCGCCTTACGGGGAGACCCCTCGGACAACCTTCCTGGCGTGCCGGGGGTGGGTGAGAAGACGGCCGCCCGGCTGATTACCACCTATGGCGGCCTGGACAACATTTATGCTCACGTGGACGAGCTCACGCCGCGCCTGCGACAATCGCTCGTCGCCGCCGAGGAAACGGTGCGCAGCAATGCGAGGGCGACCCCCCTCGTACGCGACCTGCCCGTGACGCTCGACCCGGTCGAGGCCACCGTGGGCGGCTGGGATGTCGCAGAGCTGCGCAGGTTGTTCGACTTCCTCGAGTTCAGGACACTATGGGAGCGTCTGGTCGAAGCCACCGGCACCGGAAAACTGGACCAGGAGCCTGCCAGTCCTGCACCGGGCCAACGCCTGAACGTCGCGCTAGAGCGTTTCGATGACGCCGAGAGCGCCGTCCGCCGCCTTCACGAGTGGGCGCATGCGGGCTTGTCGATCGCCGTCGCCCCGGCCTGGGAAGGGCGAGAGGGCCGTTCGGCTTTGGCCGGCCTGGCGTTTACCCAGGTGCCGACGTCGCCGGCCGGTGACGAGGGACTGGGCGCTCGTGACGCTGAAGATGACGCCGACGTGGCCGCCTGGTGGCTCAGTCAGGGGCTCCTAGCCAGCTCAGACGTGTTGCGGGCGATGGCAGGTCTGCTCGGCCCTGAGGGTGCCGCGGTGTCGGCCCACGACGCCAAGGCCCTCATGAGAGGGCTCGCCGGGCTGGGCGTCGATTTTTACAACCTCCAGTTGGACACCTCGATCGCCGCCTACCTGGTCGACCCGGCCGGCGACCAGTACGTGCTGGAAGATCTGGCCACCCGTTACGCCGGCATCGCCCTCGCTCCCGCGGGCACGACACCGGCGGGCCAGCTCGACCTTTCTGGGCCAGGTGACCCGGCCCTACTCGCTGCGGAACGCGCCGGCGCAGTGGCCCGCCTGGTGGGGCCGCTCTCTATGGCGCTTTCGTCAAGGGGTATGTCGCGCCTGTACGACGAGGTCGAGCGACCTCTTGTCAGGGTGCTGGCCCGCATGGAGCTTGTCGGCGTACGCGTTGACACGACCGAGCTCTCGCGCCTCGGCCGGGTGCTGGCGGACGAAGCCCATTTCCTCGAGCGCCAGGTACATGAGCTGGCCGGCGGGCCTTTCCTCGTCAATTCGGTGCAGCAGTTGCGCGACGTTCTATACAACAAGCTCGGCCTGACGCCCAGCAAGAAGACGAAGACCGGTTACTCGACAGACAACCAGACGCTCGAGAAGCTGCGAGAAGAGCACCCGATAATCCCGGCCATCCTGCGCTACCGGGAGGTGGAAAAGCTCCGGTCCACCTATACCGACGCGCTTTTGGCCGAAGTCGGGCCGGACGGGCGGATCCATGCCACCTTCAACCAGACCGTAGCCCGTACCGGCCGGCTCTCCTCGGACGCCCCCAACCTGCACAACATCCCCATTAGGTCCGAAGAAGGCCGGCAGCTCAGGCGAGTGTTCATACCGGCGGAAGGAATGCGCCTGTTGGTGGCCGATTACAACCAGATCGAGCTGCGCGTGATCGCCCACCTGGCCCGGGACCCTGGCCTCGTCGAGGCTTTCAGCACCGGGGCGGACATCCACCGCACGACCGCGGCCCGAATATTCGGTGTGGACCCTGCCGACGTGACCATCGCCATGCGTTCGAAGGCGAAGATGGTCTCGTACGGCCTGGCCTACGGCATGGAGTCCTTCGGGTTGGCGCAGCGCCTGGGCATCGAAGTGGAAGAGGCGGCCGAGATCCTGAAGGCGTATTTCGACAGCTTCCCGAGAGTCCATGCCTATATGGACCAGGTGGTGGCCGAGGCGCGGGACAAGGGCTACACCGAGACGTTGTTCGGCCGCCGCCGGATGATCCCAGAGCTGGCGTCGCAGCGCTACCAGGTACGGATGGCGGGTGAGCGACAAGCGATGAATGCTGGTATCCAGGGCCTGGCCGCCGACATCTTCAAAGCAGCGCTGGTCCGCCTCGACGCCCGCCTGGGGGAGGAGAGCCTGCGCAGCAGGCTCATCCTGCAGGTGCACGACGAGGTCCTCCTAGAGGTGCCTCCCGACGAGGAGGAAGCAGCGACGAAGGTCACACTGGAGGCGATGCAAGGGGCGGCGCTCCTCTCTGTCCCGCTGGAAGTGAATATTTCTTGGGGCGACAGCTGGGCGGACGCCAAGGGTTGATAGACAAAGGACTGCGCCCCGGAACAGGCCCACGGAGGGACCAAGGTAGGGACATCGTCGGGAATTGAAACGGAGGACTAAAGGGTAGGTACGCGGCCGTCACCTGGGTACCAGAGGACGCCGTTACCCGGGATTGCCGCTCGGAGTGGGAGAAATGAAGCTAAAGAACGCTGCTCAACCTAGCAACGGCCTAGTGCCGATAAGTAGCTTGTGATTCCTGGCACAAAGGCGCGGGCCGACATGGACGCGCTGTACCACCGCGCCGATACTGCCGCGTCGGAAGAGCAGCGGGCCGAGTGCCTGCGCGATATCGAGCTGGCCCTCGCGGCGGTCGACGAACCCTGGCAACGGGCGCGGCTATTGATGTGCCGTACGCGGGTTCGCTCGGGCCGGTGGCAAACGCGCGAGGTATTGCAGGACGCTCTGGCGGCTATGTCGCTGTTCGAGGAGGCGGGGGACGCTGAGGGCGCCCTAGAAGCGGCCAGCTTGGCGGCAGCGTTCGCGTCCCGGCTGGGCGAGATGTCGCTGGCCGCCGAACTCGCCGCCAGCTGCATCCTCTCGCTGGGCTTCATCGTCGACGATCGCGTCCTGGCGGAGGTGGCGAACCGGCTGGGGATCTTTTGCTATTCGTTCTTGGACTACGACCGGGCTGTCGAGCAGTTCGAAGTGTCGCTCGCTGCCGCGGAGCGCAACGGCGACGCTTGGGTCATTTGCCGGCAGCTCCACAACATCGCCGAAGCGCTGTTGCTGGCGGTGCGCCAAGACCGCGCTTCGGGGCAGGGCGACGGTCGTTACGACCGCTTCGGCGCCGATCGGCTCGGGGAGGCGACCGAGGTCGTTCAGCGATTGGACGACGAAGCCAGCGACGAGATCAAAGCCCAGCTTGGGGTGCAAAGGCTCCAGGCCGAGCTTCTCGTCGAGCTGGGCCGGCCGGCCGAGGCGCTCGACGTGCTCAAGAAAACGGCCAACGGGTCGGACGCCATCGTGTGGGCGGCCGGGCGGGCGGATGCCCAACTGACAGAAGCCCGTTGTCTTCGTGCGCTTGGCCGTTCAGCCGAGGCCGTGGCCGCCGCCAGCAGCGCTGCCCAATTGGCCGAGAAGAGCGACGACCTGCACGACACGATGCTCATCCTCGACGAGCTGGTGGCCGCCGAGCGGGAGGCAGGCGACCTCGAGCGAGCGCTGACGGACGCCCTCGAACTGAAACGGCGGATGTGGGCCATCCACCGTCGCCAGACCGGCCAGGTCGTCGAGCAGGTGTGGGCGCGAGCCGCCCTCGAACAAGAGCGGCGGTCGCTCGAAGCCCAAACCGCAGCGGCTATCCGGTCGGCGGAAGAGGATGCCCTCACCCGGATCGGCAACCGGCGCCTGATCGAGCGCGTGCTGGGCGACGTGGCCGAAAACCGCGAGCAGTTGGCCTTGCTGATGGCTGACATCGACCACTTCAAGCGGATCAACGACACCTTCGGCCACGAGGTGGGCGATCACGTGCTGCGCGCCCTGGGCCACATCTTGGCCGCCGATGCTCGAGCCGGCCAGATCGTGGTCCGTTACGGCGGGGAAGAATTCGTGTTCGCTTTGCCTTCCGTCGAGCTGGGCGCGGCCCGGGATTTTGCCGAACGCATCCGCCTGAAGGTCAGGTCGTACCCCTGGAGCAGCCTGCATCCCCGTCTCGTGGTGACCGTCAGCATCGGCGTCGCCTGCGGGCCGGCCGGCAGCTGGCGCTCCGTCCTGGCCGCTGCCGACCGGGCCCTCTACTTGGCCAAGCGCCGCGGCCGCAACCGCGTCGAGGTGGCCCAGCGGCTCCGCCAACGCACCGCCTAGCGGCCTCGCTCCAGTCGACCAGGCTGAAAGGGACGGAGCCCGCAAGAGCGGGTCCCGCCATCGCGGTCAACATCCACGACCGGCGGGCCGACGCCTGAGACGACGGTCCGCCTAAAAGAACGGGCCCGTCTCTCAGGCACTCGTCCCTCCCACCGCACCCCGAGTCGACGATGGCAACGCTCGTAGCATCCGTTGCCGAGTGGCTACAGCGATGGGTCGCAGTCAGCGGTGAGGCCTCTGAGTCGGGACCCGCGCCTCCGGCTGGCGCCTCGCAGCGAGGGTCCGGGGTATCGCCGGATAGCGGTGGTCGCATGGGCCCGGCTCTGTCTATCGGCACCAGATGGGCGCCAAAAAGGCGAGGAGTACACGGATGGGGCGGATGCCGCAAGAGCGGTCCCGTTCTTTCGGCGGGACCCGCTCTCGCGGGCTCCGGCCGCCTTCGTCTGGTTGCAGGAGGCTAGAGCGCACCCTTAACGGAGGCGACGTGGCCTGAGGCGATGTCGTTGATGGGGGGAAGATTTTTCCAGACGTACGTGGGGTAGCTGTCGTGGCTCTGCGCCGGGACCTGCCCGAGCAGCCCTTCCAGCCAGGCGACCAGCTGGGCCTGGTCGTTGGAGGTGAAGGCCGGGATGCCCGAGAAGGGGTACAGAGGCGACACGATTACCTCTTTGATGTCAAGCGCCCTTATGTCGTCCGCGGCCTCAACCCTCGTTGCCGGGGTCAGGGTGGGAAGGCGCTGACCGGGCTGGCCCACGGTCAACATCAGGCGCAGACGGCCGAGGTCGGCCGGGTTAGTGCCGGTCATACCCGTGGCGCTCGGCATCACGTAGCAGAACCGCGCTTCTGCTTGCCAGCGCAACGCCATTTCGTTGATCGTCGGCAGGACGAGCGCCGCCGGCGGCGACGATCTCGGCCAAGGCGTAGCCTCTGGGCACGCGAAGCTGGTATCGAAGGCCGTGTACCGGGGGCTGGTAGCGGCGGGGAAGTTCGTGATGGGGAAGAGGGCTACCAGGCTCAGGGAGGCCACCGCCCATCCGGAGACCGTCAGGGGAAGGCGAAGCCGCTTCAGTTCGTCCAGGCCCAGCGCGACCAGGAGGCCCACGCCAAGCCACATGACCGAGGCGAACCGGTCTGGCAATAGGTTGTGGAAAAACGGCAAGTCCTGGAGCCATGCGTCCGGCAGTCCAACGGTGGTGACGCGCCCGTGTATGTGCAGCGTCGGGCCCAACGACAGCAAGGCGGCACCAGCGGCGACCGAGAACGCGACCCACGTAACCCGGCGTCGCCTGGCAACAACGAGCGTAAAGGCCACGAACAGGAGCAACGGGATCCCTAGGTAGGCGCCTTGCTCCGAACCATTGCCCGTGAATTGATCTGTGATCCGAACGGCCGCCGACGTGGCGAAGTGCGTGATATTGGTGGGGATGACGAAGCCCAGCAGGTCGGTCACGTAGATATTGGGCGGGTGGACGTCTTGAACTTTGTCGGGGCCAAGGTACTGGTAAGCCAGGAAGGGGAGGGCCAGCGCACAGAATGACCCGCCAGCCACTGCGAGACCTTTTACCGCGTAGCGGAGACGAGGGAAAATCCCGCGGTGGCTTATGGCGCACAGCACAATCACGGCGATAACGGCCGCCGCCACCTCCATGGCGAGCACTTCCTCGCCTGTAAGTAGCTGCACCCAGGCCAGGGCGCCTAACAACAAACCGTCAACCCAGGGCGTGCTTGCTTGCACCACCAGGAGCCGGTCGAGGACTATAAGCAGGAGCGGCGCCGTCATTATCAATGTCTGGGCGAGGTGACCGACAGTTTGGGAGACCATGTACGGGGAGAAGCCGAACACCAGAGCACCGGTCAGCGCGGGTAAACGGCCAGTCCAGCGGCGGAACGCCGCGAACGCGAACGTGGTGCTGAGCGCCGGTGCCGCCGTGGCCAGGAGGTTGTAAGAAAATGGGGCACCGAAAAGCAACGTAACCGGCGACATGAGAAAGCTCGGCAGTAGCACCGATGTGTTCCACATCAAGTTGATCCCCTGAGGGAAGTTCACGAACGTGCTTCCCAGGGGGTTGAGCGCATGACCGATGGCGTACGGGACCCACGAAAGAAACCAGGAGTACTCATCGGCGTCCCCGAACACGCCGACTTGAGTGGTAAACGGTTTGGCCCAAGCGTTATGCCACAAAAGGGCGCTCAGGAAGCTTGATAAAACCAGCACCACCAGCGCGTCCTGCCAGGTGGTCCGGCCTCGCGGCGCAGCCGCGGACGGTCCTATCGGCGCGAGTGGGGTCTCGCGCGCCTGACTGCGGGGCTCGGAGGCGGGGACTTCCCCGGCTTCCACCGGGGTCGTTGTGCCATAGGTGGTTTGTTCCCCGGCGAAGCGCAGCGCCGGCGGGGGAGGTTCAGGCGACATGCCTGAGCGCTCTGTCCCATTGGACCGGTCTAGGCACGTTTAGCTCTTGTACTGACAGCCGGTATGCCGGGAGCCCTCAGAGGGCGCCGCGCACGTAGGCCACATGCCCCGTGGCAATGTCGCTGTTGGGGGGCAGGTTTTTCCAGACATACGTGAAAAAGGCGTCATGGCTATTTACCGGGACCTGCCCGAGGAGCCCCTCCAACCATGCTATTAGCTGGGCCTGGCTGTTGGGGTCCCACGCCGGCACACCCGAATAGGGGTACTCAGGGGCAACGATTATCTCTTTTATATGCAACGTTTTGAGGTCGGCGGCGGCTTCGGCCCTGACCGCGGGCGTCAGTACTGGCAGGGGCTGGCCAGGTTGGCCGACCGTTATCATCAGCGGCCGTTTCCCGACATCGCCCGAGTTCGTGCCGGCCATCCCGGTGGCGGTCGGCATGACGTAACAGAACTTCGACTCCGCCTGCCAGCGCAGTGCCATTTCATCCATGGTCGGCAGTACCAGTGCTACCGGCCGCGGGGACAACTGCGGGCCCGACGTTGGGTGTGGGCAGGCCAAGCCGCTGTCGAACGCAGCGTACATCGGGCTAGAGGCTGCGGGGTAAGCAGTAATAGGGAATAGGGCCACGAGGCCGAGTGCGGCCAGTGCCCACCCCGGCGCTTTCAGAGGCAGGCTGAACCGCCTGAGTTCGTCCAGCCCGATGGCGACGAGCCAACCGACGCTGAGGAACATCATGGACGCGAACCGGTCGGGCAGCAGGTTGCGGTACAAAGGCAAGTCCTGGAGCCATGCATCGGGCAGCTCGAAGGTTGTGGTGTGGCCCAACACGTGCAACGACGGGCCCAACGACAGGATGGCAGTACCGACTCCTACCGCAAAGGCCACCCACGTGACGCGGCGCCGCCTGGCGATGACCAGGGTAAGGACCACAAACAGGAGGAGCGGGATCCCGATGTAAGCGTCCTGCTCGCCAATATTGTGGGGCCTGAACTGCGCGCTGAGGTTCAGCGCCGCGGTCGGCGCAAACTTGGCGAAGCTGGTGGGGATCACGAAGTTCAGTAAGTCGTTGACGTAGACATTGAGGACGTGCGCGTCCTGCACGCTGCGCCGCCAGGAACTGATAACCAAGGAACGGCGAGGACAGGACCAGGAACGATGCGCCGCCCACGAGAAGCCCTTTCCCGGCATAGCGCGCGTGTGGGAGGACGGCCCGGTCGTTGATGGCGAGCAACACGAAAAGTGCGATCAGCGCGGCCACAATCTCCACGGCCAGCACCTCCTCACCCGTCAGTAACTGCGCCCAGGCCAGCCCGCCGAGCATCAGCCCGTCGAGCCAGGGTTTGCTGGCCTGCACGACAAGAAGCCGGTCCAGCACGATCAAGAAAAGCGGCGCGCTCATGACAAAGGTTTGAGCAAGGTGCCCGACAGATTGAGCGACCAAATAGGACGAAAACCCGAAGATGAGGGCGCCCGCCAGCGCAGGTATCGGGGCTGTCCAGCGTCGGAACGCGATGTACGCGAAGGTCGTGCATAGCGCGGGCGCGGCGGTGGCCAGCACATTGTATGAGAACGCCGCTCCGAATATAACTGTGATGGGCGACACGATAAAGCTGGGCAGCAGCAACGACGTGTTCCACATCAGATTGACGCCGTGCGGGAAATTAGCGAACGTGCTGCCGAGGGGGTTGAGGCCGTGCCCGATGGCGTAGGGCACCCACCCCAGGAACCATGTGTACTCGTCGGCGTCGCCGAACACCCCCACCTGGGTACTGAAAGGGTGCCGCCAGGCATTGTGGTACAGAAGTGCAGCAAGGAAGGTCGACAGAGCAAGCACGACGAGCACTTCCTGCCAGCCCGCCCGGCCTCGCTGGACGGCGGAGGGTGACAGCGGGGCGGCAGTGGCTGGGGCGCCGCCGATCGGGACCTCCCGGCTCTCCGCCTCTGTTCCTGCAGCCGGGCTGTCGCCATTAACAAGGGTGGGCGCAGCCGGGCGCTTAAGGGCGGGCGCCGGCGTTGGTGTGTCAGGGGCCAAGAACCGGCTCACCAACCCGTGTGAGTGCGGACCGACGCTGAGGCTGCGGTGCGCCGCTCGTCACTCAGGCCAATTTCCTCGTGCTCGAAGCGGGTACCTCGCGCCGAGGCAGCCCCACGTACTCCGACAGCGGCCTTATCAGTGCGTTATTCGCTCTTTGCTCCATAATGTGTGCCGTCCAGCCGGTGATCCGGCTCATCACGAAAATGGGGGTAAAGGTCGGGATGTCGAAGCCCATCAAGTAATACGCCGGGCCCGGTGGCGTAATCGAGGTTCGGGTAAAGGCCTTTGCTTTCTCGCATTGCCCCTTCGAGCCGGTCGTAAACAGCCATCAACTGGCGGCCGTTCTCGCTGGCGTCGGCCAGGCGTTCAAGAGAGGCGCGCATCGTCGGCACACGGCTGTCGCCGTGCTTGTAGACCCGGTGGCCGAAGCCCATGACTTTTTGGCCTGAAGCCAGAGTGGTGGACAACCAACCATCAACCTGGTCAGCCGTCGTCACCTCGGTAAAGATCCCCATCACGGCTTCGTTCGCCCCGCCGTGCAACGGTCCTTTCAGCGCCCCGATGGCCCCGGTCACCGCAGAGTAAAGGTCCGACAACGTGGACGTGATGACCCGGGCGGTGAACGTCGAGGCATTGAAACCGTGCTCCGCGTAGAGCACCATGGAGACCTCGAAACTCCGGACGACTTCTTTATCCGGCACCTGCCCGAAGCACATGTGGAAGAAGTTCTCACAAAAGGAAAGGTCGGGGCCCGGCGCAATGGGCGGTAGCCCGTGCCGGCGGCGTTGCTCGGCGGCGACGATGGTGGGCAGCTTGGCCCATAGGTCTAACGATTTTCCTAGCTCTGCGTCGGTCGAGGGGTCATCTTCGGTGGGGTCCTCTGCGCCCAAATAGCTCACCGCGGTCCGCAAGATGTCCATCGGGTGACACGTCAACGGAAGGCTCGAAAGCGCGACCGAGAGCTCTCCGGGTACCTGTCGCCGGGACCGTTCTGCGGCCTCGAAGTCTTCGAGTTGCGATGTGCTCGGTAGTTCGCCGTACCAGATCAGGTAGGCGACCTCCTCAAAGCTGCACGTTGCGGCCAGCTCTGGGACCGGGTAGCCCCGGTAGAGCAGCGAGCCGGACTCTTCGTCGACGACTGAGACGGCAGACGTGTCCGCTATAACCCCGGCCAGGCCTCGTTTGACTTCGGTGGTTCCGCTCACAGTTCTCCCAACTTGGCGTCGAACGCCGTGTAATCGTCATACCCGAGCAGCTCGTACAGCTGCGCCCGAGATTGCATTTGCCCAACTAAGCCTTTCTGCGTGCCTTCGGAGGCAAGCTCACGAAGCCCACGTTCGGCGGCCCCCATGGCCAGCCGCAATAGCGTAACCGGGTAGATCACGATGTTCACGCCAACTGCGGCGAGCGTGGTCACGTCGAGCAGGTCAGTCTTGCCGAACTCGGTCAGATTGGCAAGCACGGGAGCGTCGACAGCCTGCTTGAAGCGTTCGAACTCGTCTGCGCCTTCGAGCGCCTCCGGGAAGATCATGTCGGCCCCGGCGTCGAGGTACGACTTGGCCCGGTCGATGGCCGCGCTCAGGCCCTCGATGGCCCGAGCATCAGTCCGGGCGCAGATGACAAAGCGCCCGTCGCGCCGGGCGTCTGCGGCCGCCCTTATCCGCCGCCGCATCTGGTCCGCCGGGACCACCTCTTTACCGTCCAGGTGGCCGCACCGTTTGGGGTTGACCTGGTCTTCGATGTGGCAGCCGGCCACGCCGAGCTCCTCGAGCACCTGCACCGTGCGGGCGGCGTTGAGGGGTTCGCCGAAGCCGGTGTCGGCGTCGACCAGGGTAGGTAGGGCGGTAGTGCGGGCGATCTCATGGGCACGGCTGGCCACCTCAGTCAGGGTGGTGAGGCCGACGTCCGGGAGGCCGAGGGTGGCAGAGATCACCGCCCCTGACACGTAGACACCCTCGAACCCGAGGCGGTCGATGAGCATGGCGGACAGCGGGTTGAAGGCGCCGGGGAACCTCAGCAGACGGCCGGAGGCGAGCCCGTCCCGAAAGGCCTGACGCTTTTCGCCGGCGGGGGTGGCCGAGTGGAACATTAGAAGAGACCTCCCCGCAACGTCTCGTCCGTAAGCCCCGGCACTCTCACGTTCAATTCGCGCACCTCTTCGGGGTCGAGGGTGGGCAGGAGCTCAGCCAAGGAGAGGAAGCGCTCCTGTTCGTCGGTGCCCAGTGTGCCCTGGGCCAGGCGGCGGAACTTGTCGGCGTACTCCGCCCGCCCGAACGGCCTGGCGCCGAGGGGATGGGCGTCGGCGACGGCGATCTCGTCTTCAATGACGTCCCCGTCGGCCAGCTCGACGACAGCCCGCCCGCCGAAGGCTTCGCCAGCCAGGTAACGCTCGGTCCAGATCGGGTCCTCTTCGGTGGTCACTTTGGCCCACAGCGCCACAGTCTCGGGCCGCCGGGCGCGCGCGGGCGAGTACGACTCCTCGTGGTCCCAGGTGCCGTCCTCCAGAGCAACGGCAAAAATATAGGGGAGGGAGTGGTCGAGTGTCTCCCGCGAGGCGGTGGGGTCGAACTTTTGCGGGTCGCCCGAACCGGTCCCGATGACGTTATGGGTGTGGTGGCTGGTAAATATCCTGATCGATCGGACCTCGCTCAAGTCGTTGACCCGGGCCCGCAAACGCCTGGCCAGGTCGATCAAGGCCTGGGCCTGGTACTCGGCAGAATATTCCTTCGTAAAGGTGCGCAGGATCGCCCTTTTGGGCTCACCGGGCGCCGGCAAAGGCACCCGGTAGCTGGCGTCCGGGCCGTCCAGTAGCCAGGCGATGACGCCGTCCTCGCCCTCGTAGATCGGGGCGGGGGAGGTCTCGCCCCGCATGGCTCTGTCCACTGCCTCGACGGCGACCTTGGCCGCGAAGGCAGGGGCGTACGCCTTCCATGAGGAGATCTCCCCCTTGCGTGACTGGCGGGTGGCCGTCGTGGTGTGGAGCGCCTGGCCTATCGCCTGATAGACGACCTCGGTCGGCAGCTTCAAGAGGGTGCCGAGACCGGCCGCCACCGATGGGCCGAGATGGGCGACATGGTCGATCTTGTGAGCGTGCAGCGAGATGCCTCGGGAAAGGTCTACTTGCACCTCGTACGCGGTCGCCACCGCCCTCACCAGGTCGTGGCCCCCACAGCCGGTGTGCTGGGCCACCGCCACCAGGGGCGGTATGTTGTCCCCCGGGTGGGAGTACTCGGCGGCGAGGAAGGTGTCGTGGAAATCGAGCTCGCGTACAGCGACGCAGTTTGCCCACGCCGCCCATTCAGGCGATACCCACGCTTGGCTGCCGCAGCCGAAAACGGTCGCACCTGGTTGGAGCAAGTGGGCCAGGGCCTGGGCGCGAGCGTTCGCCACCGGCCGTCGTCGGAGGGCGGCGACGGCCACCCCGGCGTCGTCGATAAGCCGGTTGACCACCATCTCGGCCACTTCCGACCCCACCGGCACCTCGTCAGTGGCCACTTCGGCCAGCTTCCAGGCCAGCTGCTGCTCCCGTGGCAACGCCTCGGAGCTCTTGTGCGTCCGGACCTCGTGGTCGATCACAAGCTGGTCCTGCGGGATGCTTTGGCCGCCGAGACGCCGGCGCCGGGCGACCTCACTTCGACCGCCCGAGCGAGTTGTACGGGGCGCGCCTTCCATTGGCGATGCCATGAGACTTCGTGTGCCACACGTGCCACGTCAAAGAAACTACCGAGATCCGCTACCGCGTGTGCGGACTGGGACAGCCGCGGTCCCCGGGGCCTTTGACGCCCGTCGCGCTGGTCACGGTGCCGGGCTCCCGGCGACCGACGGGCATTTCCGCCGACGGCCGTTTGCATCGGCCCATTTGCCGGGCCGCCCCACTGATGTCCGCCCAACGGCGGCACACTTGTCGCATTTGTTCATGTTACTCTCAGGATTCAGAACGGAAAGTATCGAAGACTTCACGATCGGCGTTCGAAGCGATGGAAAAACGTTGTTTTCCACTATATCTGGGCGCACTAAGGGGTTCTCGCCGTGTTTGGCACCCATTTTTGCCCGAAACGCGACAAATTCCATCGATTGCCCCGAAAAGCGGGCGGCATGGCGCGACGGCATAATTTCGCCAATAGGCCCCGCCCTTGATGGTGCCCTCAATGCCGGTGCTAAACATTAGGCCATGGGAGTTAGGGCGGCGCTATCAACAATTTTCCTGACGATGGCCCTGTGTGTGCCGGCGGGCGCGTTGTCGGCCCGGCCGGGGCAAGCACCAAGGCAGCTCCCCCTGTCCAAGGCCAACGAAATGCTTCCGGACGCCCGGGCGTCGAGCAAGCGGGAGGGTTTTTTAAAGACGGCGGGGTCCTGACGTACGGCTCTGTTCAGTTTTTTGGTAGCCCGACCAACATGCGCCTGGCGGCGCCCATCGTGGCGATGGCCGCCACTCCCGATGGCCAGGGCTATTGGTTGGTCGGGGCGGATGGCGGTGTCCTGGCTTACGGCGACGCCAGGTACTTTGGCGGGACCTCGGCCCTTAAGCTCTTCGCGCCGATTGTGGCCATGGCCGCCACGCCCGACGGCGGCGGTTATTGGTTGGTGTCAATGGACGGCGCCATTTACGCTTTTGGTGACGCGAGATATTACGGGGCGCCCGGTGAAAAAGACGTACCGGAGCCGATAGTTGGTTTTGCGCCCACGCCCGATGGCGATGGTTATTGGATGGTCGCCAGCCATGGGGAGGTTTACGCCTTCGGCGATGCCCGTTACTACGGCTCCCTCGGCGCCACCAATTTGCACAACATCCCGATTGTGGCCATCGCGCCGTCGTTCGACGGCCATGGCTACTGGATCGTCCAGGGGGGTGGTGAGGTGACCGCGTATGGCGACGCCCCCCGGCTGGGCGGGATGAGGGGCCAACCGCCGCCCGTAGACGGCATCGCCGTCACCGAGGACGGGCTCGGGTACTGGCTCGTATGTGGTAACGGTGAGGTGGAAGCATTTGGCGACGCCCCTAATCTCGGTGGTAACAACACCGCGGTGCCGCGGCCGCCGATTTCCGGGATAGTGGCCAACCCGGCCGGCGGAGGGTATTGGCTCCTTGACGCCGAGGCCTTCCCGGTCAGCCTCGACCACCCGGACGCGGCTAGCCATAACATCGTCGGCATTGCTGCGAGCCAGCTCGGCCCCAGCAAAGGCGGCGGGAATTACTGCAACCCGTACGGCCCGTGCGAAGAGTGGTGCTCGTTGTTCGCCACCTGGGTTTGGGAGAAGGCGGGCATTTCGATCCCGCGTTATGCCTTCGCGGGCGACGTTTATGACTGGGCGCGCCGGCACGCCTCGGTGGTCCCGGCCACGAAGACCCCGGTCTCAGGAGACCTGGTGCTCTACGGCACTGGGCCGCAAAATGTGGCCGCTTCGCCCCATATTGGAGTGGTGGCCCAGGTCTGGCCCGACGGCGCCATCGACACGGTCGAGGGCGATTCCGGCCCCGGCCCGGGCAACTGGACTTCAGTGCTCGTGAACGGGCCCTACCTGCCGGCGCAATCATTCTTTGCCAATGGGATGCCCATCTATGCGTTTGCGGTCCCTTGAGGGCACTGCCGGCGCAGGTTTGGGACGGGGCCCGGGTTGGCCTGCCGGTCCGGTGTGCCGGGCCGTCGCCGGGTGCCTCTAGTCTCTGGTGTTATGCCTGATAGCGACGGTCGGTCGGTCCAGTCTCCCGTTACCTCGCTCGCGTGCAGCGAGTGGGCCAAGAGCCAACACCTTGATCCTGCGGGTAGTGCTGGTGACTATCGGGGTTTCCTCCTTATTGAGCAACCCTTGCCTTGGCCCTTCGACGTTGCTTCCCTGCCCGAGCTGGCAGAGGCGGCCCAATTGGCCGCCTCTGCCGGGCTCAGGGTGCAAACGGTCATCCCGGTCGACCAGGAGGATTTGCCACTCCCAGACCGCGGCACCCAAGGCGACGCGGCTGAGCCCGTGCGCCGGCTGATCTGCTATCGCTCACTGCGGCCCGGTTGGGCCGGCCCCCTGGTGCGCTCCGAACGAGCTGTGGAGCCGGGCGTCGTTGGCCGCGGGTGTAGCGGAACTGCTGAGTGGACCGCCACTCGTCGAAGGTCCCGGCTACGCGGGCCCAGAGGTCATCGACGTGTTGGTCTGCACCCATGGGCGGCGCGACTCTTGCTGCGGGGCGCGCGGGATGGACCTGGTGAGCCGACTTTCGGTCAGCCCCTTTTTGACCACGCACCCTGGCGTAAGGCTGTGGCGCACCAGCCATACCGGCGGTCACCGCTTTGCGCCCACTTCCATCCTGTTGCCTTCCGGCACCCTGTGGGCCTGGGCCGACGAGGCACTTCTGCAGGCGGCGGCATTTGGCGAAGGCAAACCCGGAGAGTGGCTCGGCCGCTATCGAGGTTGCGCCACCCTCGGTTCACCGGCACAGCAGGCAGTCGAACGGGCCGTACTGGCCGAGGTGGGTTGGAGGCTGATCGGGTCCATGCGGAGAGCGACGGACCTGGGCGACGGCGTGGTGAGGCTGGAATCGGAATGGGGGGACGTTTGGGAAGCCGCCGTCCGGGAAGGACGACGTGTCCCGCAGCCCGATTGCCGGACCCCACCGGAGCTGGCAGCGAAGCAGAGCACTGAATGGGTCGTGGAGGGGCTTCGCCAGGTCGTGCCGGCGTAATGCTCCGCCCCTGGCCTTGTCACCAGGGCAAGATACTCTCGCTTCAGTGCGTAAAGTGCTGGTCGCCAACCGAGGTGAGATCGCGGTACGGGCCTTCCGGGCCATCAACGAGCTCGGCTACACGTCCGTTGCCGTTTTCCCCTACGAGGACCGGTACTCGCTCCACCGCCAAAAGGCGGACGAGAGTTACGAGATAGGCGAACGGGGCCACCCGCTCCGGGCCTACCTCGACATCCCTGCCTTGATCGAGGTCGCCCGGCTCTGTGGAGCGGATGCGATCTACCCGGGCTACGGCTTCCTGTCCGAAAACCCGGATTTGGCCCGGGCCTGTGAAGAGGCAGGGATAACCTTCGTTGGTCCCCCGGCCAGAGTCCTGGCCCTCGCCGGCAACAAGGTGGTGGCCAAGCAGCAGGCAGCCGCGGCGGGTGTCCCGGTCTTGCGGAGCGCCGGGCCCTGGGACGACGTAGACAACCTCGTTGGTGCCGGGGACGAGGTCGGCTTCCCCCTCTTCGTCAAGGCCGCGGCCGGAGGCGGGGGCCGGGGCCTCAGGCGGGTGGTCCGGCCGGGTGACCTCCGGGCGGCGGTCGAGGCGGCAACGAGAGAAGCGGCCACCGCCTTCGGTGACCCCACGGTCTTCCTGGAGGCGGCGGTCGAAGGAGCCCGCCACGTCGAGGTGCAAGTGCTAGCCGACGGTGCCGGCGACGTGGTCCACCTCTACGAACGGGACTGCTCGGTCCAGCGCCGTCACCAGAAGGTGGTCGAGATCGCTCCCGCGCCCAACCTGGCCGGCGAGGTTCGCGAACGCCTCTGGGCAGACGCAGTCAAATTTGCCCGCGCGGTCGGCTACCTCAGCGCCGGCACGGTCGAGTTCCTGGTCGCCCCTGACGGGCACTACGTCTTCATCGAGATGAACCCGCGCATCCAGGTCGAGCACACCGTCACTGAAGAAGTCACGGCCGTAGACATAGTCCAGGCCCAGTTCCAGATAGCAGCTGGCGCCACTCTGGCGGACCTCGGCATCGCTCAGGATGCCATCGAGGTGACCGGGACTGCGCTCCAGTGCCGCATCACGACCGAGGACCCGGCCCAGAACTTCCGGCCCGACACGGGCCGCGTTACGACCTACCGCTCTCCGGGCGGGTACGGAGTGCGCCTCGATGGCTGCACTTACGTGGGGGCCGACGTGTCGCCGCACTTCGACTCGCTGCTGGTCAAGCTGACATGCCGGGGACGCACCTTTTCGGACGCAGTGGCGAGGGCGAAGCGAGCCGTGGCCGAGTTCAGGATCAGGGGAGTGGCCACCAACATCCCGTTCCTTCAGGCCGTCCTGGAGGACCCGGACTTCATGGCCGGCAACCTGAGCACGTCGTTCATCGACGAGCGACCCGCGCTCCTCAACCGGCGGAGTGGGGCCGACCGGGGGACCCGCCTGCTGACTTACTTGGCAGACGTTACCGTTAACCGCCCTCACGGGCCCGCGCCAAGAGTGGCCGACCCGAAGGAAAAGCTCCCCCCGCTACCCCTCTCGCCCAACGCCAGCCGGCCCGGCCGGGATGTCGGCGTCGGGCTGGTCCCGGGCAGTCGCCAGCTCCTCGACCAGCTGGGGGCGGCCGGCTTCGCCGAGCGCCTGCGCCGGCAGGAACGGGTCGCGGTCGCAGACACCACGCTCCGCGATGCCCACCAGTCCCTCCTCGCGACGCGGCTGCGGACCGAGGACATGTTGCGGGCGGCTCCTTATTTTGCGCGCATGTTGCCGGGGTTGTTGTCGCTAGAAGCGTGGGGCGGGGCCACCTTTGATGTCGCCCTCCGCTTCTTGAAAGAGGACCCCTGGGAACGTCTTTCTGCCCTCCGTGACGCAGTCCCCAATGTCTGCCTGCAAATGCTTATCCGGGGCCGGAACACCGTCGGGTACACCCCTTACCCCGACGAAGTGGCGGTGGCTTTTGTCAAAGAAGCGGCCCGGACCGGGGTAGATATTTTCCGTGTTTTCGACGCCCTCAACGACGTCGACCAGATGTTGCCGGCCATAAAAGGGATCCTCGAGACGGGCAAGGTGGCGGAGGGGGCCGTCTGCTATACGGGCGACTTGGCCGACCCGTCCGAGCACCTGTACACGCTCGATTACTATTTGCGCAAGGCCGACCAATTGGTGGCGGCCGGCGTCCATATATTGTGCATAAAAGACATGGCCGGGCTGTTACGAGCTCCAGCTGCCCGCACCCTGATTACCGCGCTGCGGGAGAATTTCGAGCTCCCCGTGCACCTGCATACTCATGACACCGCCGGCGGGCAACTGGCGACCTACCTGGCGGCGGTCGAGGCGGGGGTTGACGCCATCGATGGCGCGCTCGGGCCTTTGGCCGGCTCGACTAGCCAGCCGTCTCTCGGCGCCATCGTGGCTGCCACCGACCACACGCCGAGGGCAACTGGGCTTTCGCTGGCCTCCATCGAGGCTTTCGAGCCCTACTGGGAGTCGGTGCGCCAGTTGTACCGGCCTTTCGACAGCGGCACCGGGGCGCCCACCACCCGCGTTTACCGTCACGAGATGCCGGGCGGGCAGATATCCAATTTGCGCCAACAGGCGATTGCCCTTGGGCTGGGCGACCGTTACGAGATGGTCGAGGACCTTTACGCCGAGGCTAACCGCCTCCTCGGGAACATCGTAAAAGTCACGCCCAGCTCGAAAGTGGTGGGCGACCTTGCCCTTTATTTGTGCGGTGCCAACGCCAACCTGGCCGATTTCGAGCGGGACCCGGCCAGTTTCGACCTCCCCGACAGTGTCGTCGGGTTCTTGTCGGGTGAGCTGGGCGTGCCGGCCGGAGGGTGGCCCGAACCTTTCCGAACCAAGGCGCTACAGGGGAAAAAAGCTCCGCCGCGCGACCTCGACCTCCCGTTGGAGGCCAAGGCGGTGCTGGCTGATCCCCGGTCCAGTCCACAGAAATTGCGCCAGGTGCTCAATTCGCTTCTTTTCCCCGGCCCGAACCGGGATTACGAGGAAGCCGTCCGCCAGTTCGGTGACCTCTCGGTCCTGCCCACCTCAGCCTTCTTTTACGGTTTGTCGCCCGGCGAGGAGATCGAGGTGGCCCTGGGGGCCGGTGTTTCTTTGTACCTGGCTCTCGATGCGGTCGGCGACGCGGACGAGAGGGGCTTTCGTTCTGTGTTCTGCCGGTTGAACGGGCAACCCCGCGTCATCACCGTCCGGGACCGCTCGGTGAAAGACGCCCGTCCTCCAGGCGAACGGGCGCAGCCGGACAACCCGGCCCACGTGGCGGCCCCCTTCGCCGGCGCCGTCACCCTCACGGTCCGCGCCGGGGACCGCGTCGAGGCCGGGCAGACCGTGGCCACCATCGAGGCCATGAAAATGGAGGCCCCGATCACGACGTCGCTGGCGGGCACGGTAGCGCGGCTGGCCGTACCGGAGCTGGCGTCCGTGGAGGGCGGAGACCTCCTGATCGTCGTCGGACCGGCGTGACCGGGGCGCCTTCGAAGCATCCTCGTGGCCACGTCACTGTGGAGGCAGCAAACCGAGCCACGGTAGGCTGCGGCGGCACTGGCCGGAGGTTGGCTCTATGCGCATAGGCGTCGTAAAAGAGATCAAGCCGGCGGAGTGGAGGGTGGCCCTCACACCGGCCGGCACCGCTGAACTCGTCGGGGCCGGCAACATCGTGCTGGTCGAGCAAGGCGCGGGAGAGGGTTCTGGTTTCCCGGACGACGCCTATTTGGGGGCCGGGGCACTGCTGGTCGACCACCCGGCGAAGATCTGGGCTGACGTGGATCTGCTGGTCAAGGTCAAAGAACCGATCGAACCAGAGTTCGCGCTCCTTCGCGAAGGGCTCATCGTGTTCACGTATCTCCACCTGGCTGCCGATCCGGCCCTGACCGCCGCCCTGCTCCGCTCGGGGGCGACGGGCGTGGCTTATGAAACGGTCGAAGGAGCCGACGGCCACCTGCCTTTACTGGCCCCGATGAGCGAGATCGCGGGGCGGCTGGCGGGCCAGGTCGTAGCCCAGTACCTGACGACGCCCGTGGGCGGGCGCGGCATCCTTGCGGGCGGGGCGCCCGGTGTGGCCCCGGCCCGAGTGCTGGTGCTGGGTGGGGGCGTAGTCGGCGTTTATGCGGCACGCGTGGCCCGAGGCCTGGGAGCGGAGGTCACGATCCTCGAACGGTCGGACCAACGTTTGCGGTACCTGGACGAACGGTTCGAAGGGTCAGTACGGTCCTTGATGTCCGATGCCCACAGCGTCATCGAGCAGCTCGGCTCGTCGGACGCCGTCATAGGGGCGGTGCTCGTGCCCGGGGCGGCGGCCCCCAAGCTCGTCACCCGGGCCATGCTTTCGAGCATGCCCCCCCACGCGGTGATCGTGGACGTAGCCATCGACCAAGGCGGCTGTTTCGAGACCTCCAGGCCCACGACTCACGAGGCGCCTACGTATTGGGTCGATGATGTGCTGCACTACTGCGTGGCCAACATGCCCGGCGCCGTCCCTGTCACGTCCACCCGGGCGCTGACCAACGCCACCTTGCCCTACCTCCACCGCTTGGCCGATCTCGGACTGGACGGGTTTTCGCGTCAAGATCCAGGGTTTGCCAGGGGCATCAATGTCCGCGACCACAAGGTCGTCCACCCTGCCGTGGCGGCGTCATACGGCCCCAGGGCCGAAAAATAGCGGCGATGGCTTTTCCTCGCCGGTCGCCAGCGTGACATCGACCGGGCCTGCACACGCCCAGGGCCGCTGGATCGGCAATGCTGGTGGGGTGACCGACGCCAAAGCAGAGAGCCCCGCCCCGGTGAACGATAAAGGCACCACAGAAGACGGGCTCCGTCTCGACTGGCCCTCGTTGCCTGGGGGCGCAACTTCATCTACTCCTTCCCACCGTTGTCTGGCGCAGCCCCGCGGCGGACCCGAGTCGTGGCCACGATCGGGCCCGCCTCGGACCAGCCCGCCACCCTGGCCGCCATGCAGGAGGCAGGGATGGACGTCGCCCGCCTTCCTCTCGCCCACGGCTCGATCGACGATGCCGTAGAACGGCTGCGGCGCGTCCGGAAAGCGGCGCCTGAAGTCGCCATCCTGGTTGACCTCCCGGCCCCAAAATCCGCACCACTCCCTTCCCCGAAGGGGGCGTCTCCTTGCTCACCGGCAGCCAGGTTGTGCTGTGCCCGGCGAGCCTCGCCCCCCGCAGCAGCGCGGAGGTCATCGGCGTATCTGTACCCGAGCTGGTCGAGACCCTCCAGGAAGGGGACCGGGTGGCCCTCGGCGACGGTGGCGTGTCGCTCATCGCCGAAGAGCGCGATGGGAGTTCCATGAAGGTCAGGGTTATCGCGGGGGGCAAGGTGCAGGGGCGCCCGGGCGTTACGGCGCCGGCGTCCAGGCTGTCGCTCACCACGCCCACACCGGAAGACATGGAGCGGCTGGAGGTCCTCCTGGAAGAGGGGATCGAGAGCGTGGCTGTTTCCTTCGTCCGGTCGGCCCCCGACCTCGAAGCGGTCCGCGCCGTCACCGGCTCCGGCGTGCTCGTTTGCGCCAAGATGGAGACCCCCGAGGCGCTCGAGGACATCGAGGAACATACTGCGGGTGAGCGACACGATTATGGTCGCTCGGGGCGACCTCGGCGTGCGGGTGGCGCTGGAGGAAGTACCGCACATCCAGAAAAAGCTCATCCTGTCCGCGGTGGCCTGGGGCCGCCCTGTCATAACCGCCACGCAGATGCTCGAGTCGATGATCAATTCGCCGGTACCGACCAGGGCGGAAGTGGCCGACGTGGCCAACGCCGTGTTCGACGGGACGAGCGCGGTCATGCTTTCCGGCGAAACGGCCATCGGCGTGGACCCGGTGTGCGCCGTCGCCACCATGGCCCGCATAGCCAGGCGAGCCGACATGGAGTTCGACAGCTACCACTGGGGCCGGAACCTCCCGGCTCAGCACTTCGCCTCGGAGGGGGCCGTCGGGGCCAGGATAACGGCCGCCATTGGGGCCGCTGCATGGCGGGCCTCGGTGGACGAGAAAGCGGCGGTGATCGTGGCCTGCACCAACACTGGTGCTACGGCCCGGGCCATCGCCCGGTTCCGGCCGGCGGCGCCGATCGTGGCGGCCACCCCGTACCCGCTCACTGCCCGCCAGCTGACCACCAGTTGGGGGGTCGACACGGTACTGGTGCCAGAGGCCAAGTCGACCGACGAGGCCGTCAATTTCGGCGTACAAGCGGTGCTTCAACGGGGGCTATGTGAAGCCGGGGGACATCGTCGTCGTGTTGGCCGGTTCGCTACATGACCCCGAGCCGGTGACCGACACGCTGCGGATAGTACGCATCTACTGAGGCACTTTCGTGGCGACGACGGGGCCCGAGGCCGATTGACGAGCGGGGCCAACAACGAGCTGGCTTCTGCGCAGAGCCCTGGTCCTCGATGAGGTCGGGGACGACCAGGGCGCGGCTTGTGCCTTGTCAATCGTCGTCCCGACGCGGAACGAAGCGCCCAACGTCGAGCTCCTCGAGCAGCGCCTGAGCTCGGCTCTCGGCGGGTACGCCAGAGCGCTGGGAGCTCATATTTGTCGACGACTCCGACGACGCGACGCCACAGGTGGTGACCGGTCTCACGAACGCGGGGCGCCCGGTCCGGCTGCTCCACCGCCAGATGGGCGACCGGCCGGGGGGGCTGGGCGGGGCGGTGCAGGAGGGGTTCAAGCTGGCCCGTGGCACTGTACTGGTCGTGATGGACGCTGACCTCCAGCACCCTCCCGAGGTGGTACCGGCCCTGGTGGCCCCTGTCCTGTCCGGGGAAGCTGCCCTGGTCGCAGGGAACCGGTACGGCTGGGCGGGCGGGACGCCGGCCTGGCGGGACCCGGACGCCAGCTGGTGTCTCGGGTTTGTCGCGCGCTGGTCCATCTGGTCGTGCCGGTCAGCCGGCCCCTGGAGGACCCCATGAGCGGCCTGTTCGCCTTTCGGCGGTCGCTACTCGAAGGAGTGGTCCTGCGGCCACAGGGTTACAAGATCCTGCTGGAAGTCACCGTCCGCACTCGGCCGGCCCCGGTGCGCAACGTCGGTTTTGATTTTGCGCCTCGTCATGCCGGCCGTTCGAAGGCGACCCTGCGGGAGGGCGTGGTGTTCCTTGGCCACCTGGTACGACTGGTGATGACCAGCCGGGGCCGAGCACGCCACGAGGTGGCCCAGCCGGCGGAGGCGGTTGGCGAGGCGGGGATCGCCATTGCTACTGCCAACGGGGGCGGGCTCGGCGGCCAGGACAGCAACCAAGCGGCCGGCGAAGAGGCTAAGTAATAGGGCGTCCGCCTCAACCACCGCCGGGCAAGCTCGATTTGGCCGGTTCTGTGCACGCCGGAGTACGCACAAGACACTCGGGCGCGCACAGATCGGGGACCTGGACCGGGACTGGTGCCGTAGGAGCCGTCTAAGCCCGGGCATGGCCGGCGCCTGTCCCCGCCTCGCCCCCGCCTCGCGGCCGGCTTCAGCCGCGTTTACGCTCGTAGAGGACGTCGTAGCTGCTGCGCGTGACCACTCGGAACTGAGGTGCCACCTGGTAAAAAACGTTTGACCACGCAGCTGTGCCTTCATCACAGGCAATGCAGGCCGGTAGCAGCAGGTACTGCACTTGAGCGGCGACGGGGTGTTCGGTGCCGTCGTACTTGGGGTTGCCGTAATAAACCTGGTGGAAGGGGTTGGGCCACATATATATGGCGGTGCGGTGGTCGAGAGCAGGGACGAAGTTTTGCACCACCGAGATGACGGCGTTGGGTGGGATATCGGCCATCAATTGGCGGGCACCGGCTAAAGCCGGCGTATTGGTGCTGGGAACGGCGACGTGGTCGTCGGAAAACGGGGCCGCCCCCCACAGCACGCACGCCCAGAGGGCGCACACCAAGACGAAAACGGTGGCGTTGCGCTGCGCCACCCGCGTGCGCAGGCGCGAGATGGCGTAGACGGTGCCACAAACGAGCACGGCCACCAAAGGCATCGAGTAGTGATAGAGGATCTCGTGCTGGTAGCCAAAGGCCGAAATGACGTTGGCCGCCAACTCGAGCAGGCCGATGGCGGCCACCTCGGGCGCGATGAGGAAAAGAAGCCCCGTGCTGAAGCTCATTTGCCACAAGTACCAAGGGCGGCCTGCCGAAGTGAGGTAGTTCAAGAGCTGGCCGGGCCGGCGCACGAGGGCGCGGAGCGTCCCGCCGAGCCCTCCGAACGGCAACCTGCCGCCATGCGCGCTGGCGTACCCGATTAGTGCCGGGATAAGGAAGAGGTTGTCAAAGGCGGCGACAAATGCGGATGCCAAAATGGCGATGACGCCGACATTCCGGTCTCGTTTGAGGGCCACCCAGGCGGCCAGCGGGACCGTATAGAGAGCGGCGTCCTCTTTGCACAGGAGGATCAGGGCGACGCAGACCAGGAACAGCCTCGGGCGCCACACCACTGCGGCGTAAATACCCAGCGCGATCAGGGGGGTTTCGAACGCCTCCACGTGGAACTGTTCAAGGTCGGTCTGCTGAAGGACCGGGCTGAGCAAGTAGGCGGCGGCCAGCAAAGTGGCCAGGAAGGAGCTGCGGAGCAGATGGCGGGCGAGCAAATAAATGGGTATGGCGCCGACCGCCTGGAGCAACGCCTGAGTCACGAGTAGCACGGAAGTGTGCGGGTAGACCCAATAAATGGGCACCAGCAGGAGGTAAATGAACGAAGGGTGGTCCCCGAAGAGGTTGCGCCCCGCCACGGTGAGGAACGGGTCATGGAACCGGCTCAGTAACCAGATCCCCTGATCGGGCATGGCCATGTCGTACGCCGGCTGTTGAAAGGCCCGGAGCATGGCCACGGTGACATCGCTGAAATGGACCGTATAGGCGATGATCAACACGGCGAGCGGGACGTAGGTGGCCCAGGCCAACACTCGGGGGTCGACGGCGGCGAGCCTTTCCCTGACCGCCTTCAGGCCAGCCGTCGACGGGCCCGGTCCATCCTCCCCGACCCACGCCAACCTGGGCGGACCGGTCTCGCCCGGCCCATCCCCGTTCGGGCCATGACGGTCCTCGATGGTGGCCCCGGTCTTGGTCCTGGTACGGGCGACATCTTTCGGCGATCCCGCACCGTCGACGTCGGCCACGCTCGCGATCGTACAAGTGAAGGCCCCCGGCAGTGGGCCCGGCCACGCTCTCCGTTGTCCCTAGGACCGGTGGTGGCGTCGCCCTTGCCGTCGGTACAGCAGGTAGTAAAGCGAAGGTAAACCGCCGTTAAGGCGGGCCGGCAGGGCGAGCCAGGAAGGTACGACCATATCGAGCTGCCGGCGTTCGATGGCGGCCACGATCTTGTTGGCTACGATTTCGACCGACACGGGCTTCGGCCACGAGCGCATGTACGGGCGGTTGCGCCGGGCATAAAACGGGGTGGTCACCGGCCCCGGGCTAACAAGGGTTACGGTAGGCGCGCCACCCGCGCCACCCGTGCCACTGGCGGCGCCGTTCCACTCGGCCCGCAGGGACTCTGCCAGCCCCCGGAGCCCGGCCTTAGCGGCGCAGTAGGCGACCTCGTCCGGCACTCCCACCAGCCCGGCAATGGAGCCGATCAGGACCAGTTGCCCACCGTCGGGGCTTTGGCGCAGGTGCGGAGCGGCGGCTTGGGCCAGATGGAGAGGAGCGCGCAAGTTGATGTCGAGGAGCCAGTCGAGCTCATCAGAGGACATCGTCCTCGAACGGTCCGGACCATCCCGCGCCGGCGTTGGAGACCACCACGTCCAGGCCGCCCAGGGCTTTGCACGCGGCCGATACGACTGCTGCCGGGGCTCCCGGCTCGGTCAGATCTCGGGCCAGGCTGGCGACGAAGTGCCCGCCTTCTTCCTCGAGCGCAGCGCCGTCACGGCCGGTGCCGAACACCGTGGCCCCGCGTTCGGCCAAGACCGCGCTCAGCGCCGCGCCGATCCCGCTAGACGCCCCCGTTACGAGCACCTTGAGGCCCGCCAGCGACCGGGCCGGCGCCATTGAGAAGGGCCGTACCCGCCGAAGAGGTCTGTTCTCCGGCCGTCACTAGCGGGCGTTGACCATGGCGCGCAGCGACTCGCGGACGCTCCCCGCAGTGGCGAGGACGGCGCTGGGCTCGAAGCCACAGTGGGCCATGCAGTTGTGGCAACGGGGGTCGCGGCCCCGCCCGTACTTGGACCAGTCGGTGGTCTCGATGAGCTCCTTGTAGGTCTCTGTGTAACCGTCGGCCAGCAAATAGCACGGCCGTTGCCAACCGAAAACCGAGTACGAGGGGATCCCCCATGGTGTGCACTCGAACTCGACCTTGCCCTCCAGGAAGTCCAGGAACAGGGGGCTGTGGTTGAGCCGCCAGTGCTTGCGTTTGCCGGCGAAAGCCTCCTTGAAAAGCGTCGCCGATTGGTTGACGCCGAGGAAATGCACCTGGTCCGGCGCTTTTTCGTAGGCATACCCGGGCGAGATCATCATGGTGTCGACTTCGAGCTCGTCGTTCAGGAAATCGAGGACGTCCTGCACCGTACGGGGGGAGTCGGTGCTGAAGAAGGTGGTGTTGGTGGCTACGCGGAAGCCCTTTTCTTTGGCCGCTTTTATGGCCGCCACGGCCTTGTCGAACGTGCCCTCCCGGTTGACCGACTCGTCGTGGCGCTCCTTCAGCCCGTCTATGTGGATGACCCAGGAAAAGGCCGGGTGCGGCTTGAAGCGGTCCAACTTCCGCTCCAGCAGCAATGCGTTGGTGCACAGGTAAACGAACCGTTTGCCGCTCCAGCAGAGCATTGGTCATCTTTTCGATTTCGGGGTGCAGGAGAGGCTCGCCGCCGGCAATCGAGACCATCGGGGCGCCGCACTCTTCGATGGCGGCCACCGCCTGGTCGACCGACAACCTCTTGCGGAGGATCTCGGTCGGGTACTGGATTTTGCCGCAGCCGCTGCACTCGAGGTTGCAGGCGAACAGGGGTTCCAGTTCGACGATGAGGGGGAACTTGTCCCGGTGCGCCAGTTTTTGGCGCGCGACGTAGGTACCGACTTTTATGCTTTGGCGCAGGGGTACGCCCATGTCAACGGACCTCCATATGGAAGAGGAAAAGAAACGTGTTCGTTGCGAGTCGAGCGCTCGATGACGGAGGCGGGACCGAGCCCGGCCAGGCAGTCCACGAGGTCCTCGACCAGTTCGTCGGGGGCAGACGCCCCGGCCGTGACGCCCACCCGGCGCGCCCCGGCCAGCCAGGAAAGGTGCAGGTCGGCCTTGCTGTCCACCAGTTGGGCCCTCGCCCCTGCCGCTTCGGGCCACCTCGACCAGACGGTTCGAGTTAGACGAATTCGGCGACCCCACGACCAGCACCAGGTCGCAGTCCGGGGCGATTTCTCGTACCGCCTCCTGGCGGTTCTGGCTGGCGTAGCAGATGTCGGATGCGGCGGGCCGGGCAAGGTCGAGGAACCGCTCCTCCAGCGCGGCGACCACGCCCTTGACCTCGTCGGTGGCCAGGGTCGTCTGGGTCAGGAACGCCGTAGGCTGGCTCGGCGTCGAGGTCGAGGTGCGGCCACATCTTCGGGCCGGCTGACCAGGGCGATGGCCGGGACCGTCCCCAGGGTGCCTTCGACCTCGTCGTGGCCGGCGTGGCCGATCAGGACCAATTGGCGCCCGGCCCCGCTAAACCGGCGGGCCTCCGTGTGCACCTTGGTCACGAGCGGGCAGGTGGCGTCGATCGTCGACATCTGGCGGCGGCCGCCTCCTCCCTGACGCTCGTGCCCACGCCGTGGGCCGAGAACACGACGTTGGCGCCGTCGGGTACCTCGTCGAGTTCCTCCACGAAGACGGCCCCGGCCGCCTCGAGCCGGGATACCACGTGAGCGTTGTGGACGATCTGGCGACGTACGTACACGGGCGGGCCGTAACGCTCCAGGGCCCGCTCGCACCGTCTCGATGGCGCGGCGGACGCCGGCACAAAATGACCGCGGCTCGGCTAGAAAAATTTCTCTGGGGCCTACCGCCGCCGCCCAATCGGCCAGGGCCGGGCGGGAGGCACGCAGCGCCCTCAGCGCCTTCAAGCACGCCTCGTGCGCCGGCCGGCGAGAACAGCTCGACGCCGGGCGAGTCGGATACGGCCCGCACGACGGCCAGAGGGCACCCCCCAGCCGCGCCTCGGCCACTGCAGTCGACTCCATGTCGACGACGTCGGCCCCGAGGGCCGCCAGTGCCGCCCGCTCTGGTCCAGTGACGATGTGGTCGGTGCTCACCACCGTGCCCGTCCTGGCCCGCAGGCCTGACCGGCGCAGCTCGGAGGCCAGCGAGCGCGGCCGACGGGAGCACGGACGACCTCGTTGCCGTTGGTGTCGATCAGACGGTCGGCGACCACCAGGTCACCGGGGACCAGACCGTCGGTGAGAGCGCCCCCCAGGCCGGTCAACAGCTACGGCCGTCGGAGCCGGGGCCGGCGCTCAGCCGCCGCGCCGCCTGACCCGCTTTGGCCAGGCCCATGCCAATATGCTCGACCCCACGCTGGCCGGCCCCACTCGGCTGCTGGGCCGAGGGCCAGTTGTTCCAGCTTCAGGGGGGCCAGGACGACGAGCCGCGACTGGGTGCCCGGGCGGGGGCTCTCGGGGTCGACAGCGGCGGAGGTCAACAGCGAGGGGGCCAGAGCCGGGGGGCCAGAGTGCGGGGGCCAGTGCGGGGGATAGCTCACGGCGCCGTCCTGTGCTTGGCCGCCGTCTTGGGCTGCGGGCCCGTTCCCAGGACGTAGCGGCCCAGCGCCGTCAGCGGGGAAGACGTGCCGGTAAAGGTGGTAGTTCAACGAAAAGTCCCAGGGGAAGCCGGTGCCCGTAAACCACGGCTCGTCCCACGTGCCATCCTCGGTCTGGTTGCGGACCAGCCATTCGACGCCCCGGACCGCCGCCGGGTTGTCCCGCTCGCCCGCGGCCAGCAGAGCCGATCAGCGCCCACGCCGTCTGCGAGGCTGTGGACGCTCCTCGCCCAGCCCAGCCGGGCTCGACGTAGGAGCGCAGGTCCTCGCCCCACCCGCCGTCAGGGTTCTGGTGCTCGACGAGCCAACGGACGCCGTCGGCCACCCTCGGGTCTCCGGCGGGGACGCCGGCGGCGATCAAGGCGGGCAGCACGGCGCCTGTGCCGTAGACGTAGTTGACGCCCCAGCGGCCCCAGTACGAGCCGTCGGGCTCCTGGTGCGACGACAGCCAATCGACGCCCGCGCTTCAGGGCCTCCTGCCAGGCCGGCGGCCGAGCGGCCCGGCCTGGCTTCGCAGGCGAGCATCTCGACGACGTGGGCCGTGACGTCGGCGGTCGGCGGGTCGGTGACGGCGCCGAAGTCGAAGAAAGGCAGTTGCGTCGGGCAGCGGCGAGTTGTTGTCGGCGTCGAAGGCCCCCCAACCGCCGTCGCTCGACTGCATCCCGACCACCCAGTCGAGGGCCCGGTCGCAGGCGGCGTCTCGCCCCGGCTTCGCTGGCCGCGTGGCGCAGGGCCAGGACGACCTCCGCGGTGTCGTCGATATCGGGGTAGTTGACGTTCTGCGAACTCGAAGGACCAGCCGCCGGGAGCGAGGCCGGGCCGGCGCACGGCCCAGTCGCCGACGACAGTCACCTCTTTCTCGAGCAGCCAGTCGACGGCCGCCGTCGACCGCCGGGTCGTCGGGCGCCGCGCCCGCGTCGACCAGCGCGATCACGGCCAAAGCGGTGTCCCAGATGGGCGACTGGCAGGCTTCTATGCGCCGCCCGGCCTCGTCGTCGAGCGTGAACCGCTCCAGGCCAGCGAGGGCGGCCGCCACCACCGGGTGGTCGAGCGGGTAGCCCTGCAGGACGAGGGCGATGGTCGAGTAGACCATGGGCGGCTGGATCCCGCCCCAGCTGCCGTCGGCTTCCTGGCGGGCGACCATCCAGCGCTCCGCCTCCCGCAGAGCCGCTCCTCGGATGACCCGCTTCGGCCACGACTGTTCCGCCACCGCCTCGTAGCGGTGCAGCGCCTTGTCGAGGCCAACGAAGCTGAGGCCAACCGGCCCGAGCCGGCGCCGGCGCGGCGCCTTTCCCGACTTGAGCTCGTCGATCTGGAAGGGCAGGGGCCGCGACGGCCTGTGCGCCATGATCACCGACAGGGCCACGATCGTCTGGCGGGCCCAGCAGGCGAACGACCAGATGGAAAGCGGCCAGTTCGGACGGCAGGAAGACCAGTTCGGGCGGTACGGCCGGGAGCTTCTCCCAGTCCCAGCGGCCCACCATGGCCAGCCAGACGTGGGTGAAGACCCGGGCCGACTCGACGCCGCCGTGCTCGCGTACCCACGCCGCCGCCCGGGCCATGTGCGGGTCGTCGGGGCTGTCGCCGGCCAGCCGGAGGGCGACGTACGCCTCCACGGTGGCTGACAGCTCGCCCGGGCCCTCTATAAAAGGTCGCCCACGGCCCGTCGGCGACGCTGTAACGAACGGATCCTGGCCGCCGCCCGGGCCAGCGGTGCCCGGTCAAGGATGCCGAGGAAGTGGCGCAAGAGCACGTCTTCGGCGTCCATCGTCACGTTCGTCTCGAGCTCGCCTTTCCACCAGCCCCCTGGTAGCTGTAGGCCCTTCAGGTGCTCGGTGGCTGACCGCAGGGCATCTGCGGCGCTGCGGTGTGACGACCCCGGGGCTGACGGCGGGCGCTGAGCGCAGGTTGAGGCCATCAGAAAGGCCGCCGGCCCGCGTACCCGTCCGGTCCCGGAACGTCTCGGGGTCGCCGGCCAGCACGCTCACGACTCGCGCTCCACCACGTAGACGGCCAGGTCGGCCAGGGCGCGACGGGGTACGGCCGACAGGCGGGCTCTTTCGAGGGAGCCAAGGGCGGCGTCGAGGTGCGCCTTGGCCCGCGCCGCGGTCCATTCGCGACCGCCGCACGCTTCCACCAGCCAGGTGGCCCGGGCTACCTCTTCGTGCGTGAGGGGGCTCGGGGTCGGCGCCCAGTCCGGCACGGCCAGGGTCACGGAGTGCTTGTCGGACCGCTGCGACGACCGGGCGCCATCGCGGCCGTTCGTAGGCGCCGCGCTGGGGGTGCCGGGCCCCGCTTTGGCGTCGAACAGCAGGCGTCGAGCTCTTTCGCCTCGTCGTCGCCGGCGGCGAGGGCGGCCACGATCGGCATCGACTTCTTGCGCTGGCGGATGTCGTTGCCGGCGGGCTTGCCTGTGGTGGCCGGGTCCCCCCATATCCCGAGCAGGTCGTCGGTGGCCTGGAACGCCACCCCGAGGTGCCGTCCGAAATCGCGGAGTGCCCGCACGGTGGCGGGGGGTGCGCCGGCCAGGATGGCCCCGATCGATGCCGCGCACCCGAGCAGCGCGCCAGTCTTGGCGGTCGACATCCCCATGCACTCCTCGACGCTCACCGACCGGCGAGCCTCGAAGGCCAGGTCGTCCGCCTGGCCGGCGATCATCTCGGCCGTGGCCTCGCACAGCGCCAGCGCAGCCGCGGGTGCGGCCGGGTTGGGGGCCCGGAGCAGGACCTCGGTGGCCAGGGTGCAGAGCGCGTCGCCGGCGAGGAGGGCGACGCTCGGCCCCCACAGCGCCCATGCGGTGGGCCGGTGGCGGCGCTCCACGTCCCCGTCCATCAAGTCGTCGTGCAGGAGCGAGAAGTTGTGGACCAGCTCGACGGCCACCCCGCCGGGGGCGCCGACTGACGGCATCGGCCCAGCTCGCCTCGGCCGACAGGGTAGCCAGCGCGGCCCGGATCCCTTTCCCGCCTTTTACGGCGGTCGGGTTGCCGGCGGCGTCTGTCCAGCCGAGGTGGTAGCTGACGACGTCCCGGATGCTCGGGGTGAGCCGGGCGACCGCATCGCGCATCAGGGGCTGAGTCACATCTCGTGCCCGTTCGAGCACGTCGGCAACCGCAGTGGTGGGCGTCACACGACCTCCTCGAGTTTCTTCAATTGGGACAAAAAACTGGTTGCCGCCTCTTGGCCAACCGGGGTGTCTGCCGCTTCAGCGCCAATTTTGGGCGCCAAGTGCCCGTCCGGCCTTGTTTTTCCGCCAAACTGCCGTTCCCCTCTGGACCCCCATGGGCCGTCCCGTTGACCTCTCTCGGTAGAGGCGGGAGACCATCGCGCTGGCCGACCGACACGAGCACGGCGCGAGCCGCGCTGACCCCACTACGCACCGCCCCTTCCATCGTCGGTGGCCACCCGGTGGCCGTCCATGCCCCCGCCAGCACGAGCCCGGGACCCGGGTCCTGGTGGCGGCCCGGTGCACGGCGCTGCCGGGGGTGGCCCGGAACGTAGCATGGTGCTCCCGGGTCACGAGGGTGCGCAGCACCTGCGCCGGTCGAGCGGCCGGAAGCAAAGCCCGCAGAGAGTCGACCACCTCGGGGCCGAGGTCTTCCGGGCGAGCGCCGATGCAGCTGTCGGCCGCCGATATCGAAACCGCCAGGTACTGCCCTGTGGTGGCGCCCGAAGATGCCGTGCGGTCGAAGACCCACTGGGCTTCCGTCCCGAGCCCGGCCAGGAAGGGCAGGTCGGTGACGCGGCGGTCGAAGTGGACGTGGACGTTGACGATCGGGGAGCTGCCAACTTGGACGGCCGCACTTGTTCGGGCAGAGCTCCCGCCGGCAGTACCTCTCGGTGCAGTAGTGGGGGAGAGCCACGACGACGCCGTCGGCGCCCATCTTCCCCTTCGCGGTTTGCACCTCGAACTGGTGTCCTGGTCCGGTGCCGTCCTCTTGCGGCCTACGCGGGCTCGCCAACGGGCCGGTCAGGTCGATAGCGTTGACGGTCTCGCCGAGGCGGACCTCGACCCCCGCTTTGCGCAGCGCCGACGCCGCCTCGTTCGCCGTGGAGCAGCCCGAGCGGCACCCGGCTCCAGCCGATGTCACCGGCGCTCGCTTCGGTGAGTAGGCCCGTTTGGAACACCTTCGCCGCCATCGACAGCGAGGCTTAGGTGGCCGGCAGGTTGACGGTTGGCAGGCAGATCAGGTCCCAGAGGGCCGAAATGGCCTCTTCTCCCTGGCCGTGCTCGGCCAACCAGGAGGCAAAGGTCTGCTCGTCGAGCGCCGGGTCGTCGAGGTCCAGCCGCGGACGAGGGCCAGGGCGGCGCGGCCCAGCCGAAGGCGAGCACCGAACGGGAGCAGCTTGTAGCCGAGCAGCGAGCGGCCGAGGTGGAGCGGCGCCGGGAGCGGGTCGCGCCGCAAAGTCCCTATCGTCACTCTTCCACCTTGTGGTTCCGCCGTCTCGGCTTGGCCCTGAAGCACCGTGACGTCCAGCCGCTCCTGCAGCTCGACGTCGCCGGCCGAACCGATCCGGTCCAGGAAGTCGAGGTAGGCGGTGCAACACCGCAGGAAGACGTGCTGGCCGTTGTCCATGACCAGCCCGTCGTGAGAAAACGACCACGTGAGGCCGCCGAGGCGCGCCCGCTTTTCGAACAGCGTGACCTGAGCCCCGGCGTCGGCACACGCCAGTGCCGCCGAGATGCCGGCCAGGCCGCCGCCCACGACAGCCACCCGGGGAGGCAGGCCGGCGTCGGTGGCCCCGACATGCGCACTATCGCTCATGCCGCTGCCCTAGCCAATGCCATAGCTGCCACTGTCGCCTTCTCCCCGGGTGAAAGGCTGACCCTGCCACGCAGCACGCTCTCAGGGTTGGCCCGGATCCGGTCGAGCAGGCGGTGGTAAATGCCGGCCATAGCGCCTGTGCAGGCCCGGCTCCGGGGGTCGAGCAAGGGCAGCAGGTCGAGGCCCCGCTCGTACCAGGCCGCCGCTCGGCCAGATTCGAAACAGATAAGAGCGCACAAGTCGTCTGGCGCCCCCTCGAGCTCCGGGCTCACGCCAAAGCGGTCGAGGTCCTCGGCCGGCAGGTATACCCGGCCCATGAAATCCCGGTCTTCGACCAGGTCCCGCAGGATGTTCGTCAGCTGGAGCGCCACCCCGAGGGAATCGGCCAGCGGTTCGGCTCGCTCCGGGTCGCTGCTGCCATAGATGGCCAGTGAAAGGCGCCCGATGGTGCCGGCGACCCGCCGGCAGTACTCGACCAGCTCGTCGAAGGTCTGGTAGCGACGGCCGGCCAGGTCCCATGAGCAGCCCTCGACCAGCTCCTCCAGGGCATCGATAGGCAGGGGGAACTGCCCGGCAGTGTCGGCCAGCGCGGCCAGCACCGGGTCGCCAGGCGGCACGCTGCCGACCGGCAGCCCGCCGGGGGCGTTCGCCAGAAACGAGAGAGACCGGCCGATCTCTTCGAGAGCAGCCATCCGGGCGTCTTCTGGCCCGCCACCCTCGGCTGAGCAGGCCGGTGCGTCCGGGTGCCCCTCAGCCGGCTGGCCGGGGCCGGCGGACGGCCCGACGCTGTCGCCCACGTCGTCGATCCGGCGGGCCATGGCGTAAAGGGCGCACATCGCGGCCCGCTTCCGGGGGGGCAAGAGGCGTATGCCGTAGTAAAAGTTGCGAGCGCGCGAGCGGGTGATCTGCTCGCAGTGCTTGTAGGCCAGGGCGACGGCAGCGTCGTTCATCGGTCCCGCTCTCCGCCGCGGTAGGCATCGCTCAGCAGCCGCACGAGGTGGGCGAAGAAACGGCCTTTGGAGCCGGGCGAGTGGGGTCGGCGTAGATGTCGAAGTCGAGCGCGGCCAGGGCGTCCAGGGCGGCGTGCCCGCCCGCCACAAACCCGGCCACGGCCAACCGGAGCCGCCCGTTCAGGCTGGCCACCAGAGGTATCCCGTCGTCGAGCCACCGGCGCGCCCGGCGCCGCCTCGAAGGCCATGAGCGCCCGCGACGGCAAGGACGCCCCGCCGGGAGCGCCCGGCCGGCGCCGGTCGACGTAATCGGTCGGCGGCGGGACGAGTTCCTCGACCGTGACACCGAAACGGCGCATGTCGTCCATCGGCAAGTAGACCCGCCCGACGATGGCGTCTTCGGCCACGTCCTGCCAATGCTCGACCAGCTGTAGCCCGGTACAGATGCTGTCCGACCACGCCAGCCGGTCCGGAGTGGCGTAACCGAAGATGGCGAGCACCGTCCGCCCGACCGGGTTGGCCGACAGCCGGCAATAGCCGACGAGGTCATCGAAGGTCTCGTACCGGGAGACGGTCTGGTCCTGCCGGTTGGCCTGGACGAGGTCGAAGAGCGGCTGGGTGGGCAAAGCCAACCGCCGCGCTGTCTCGGCCATCCGGGCCACCAGGGGGTGGATCTCTTGGTTGGCCGGACTGGCCGGCATGGGCGCCAGCTCGAGCGCGGCCCGCAGCTGGTCCTCCACCTCGTCGAGGGCAGCCAGTCGGTCGCCGGGGTAGTCGTCGCCCAGCTGGTCGACCAGGCGGGCCCAGCCGTAGAGCGCCATCAGGTCCGAGCGCAACGCCGCCGGCAGTAGCCGGGACGCAACCGGGAAGTTCTCACTGGTCGCCCGGCCGAGGACGAGGTAGTCGGGCGGGAGGTCGTGGCCCGTGCCGACAACCGGGACGGTGCTTGCATCGCCGCTGCCGTCATGTGCCAAGTCCCCTTTGTCCTTTTGGGCGTCGACTACCAAAGGTCGTTCTGTGCAATCTCGCTGACCCACGGGTCATCTTAGACACCATGCGCCCGCCGCGGACGCAACTTGTCGGGACCGCTCGCTGCACATTGGCGGCGCTCACTCTTGGGATAAGCGAGGCCGCCGCTGCTTTTTCGGCCGATTAGCCGGGCTGTCTCCCGGGTGTCCCAATCGGGCCCACGGCCCACTGGAGGACGGTGGCAAAGGCCGTTTGGATGACCTCGAGCCCGGCCGGGACCGGGTTGTCCGAGAGCGGCCGCCCGGCCGCTTCGGCCAGGGTCCGCAGGACCCGGGCGGCCAGTAGCTGGCTGGGCACGTCCCCTCTGGCCGCCCGGGCACCGAGCTCCAGGAGTATCGGCATCGCCCGGGTGATGAGCCGGCCGAAGACGATCGCCGTCTTGCCCGGGTCGCTGGCCAGGCCTTCGGGGCCGCCCAAGTTCGGCCACCGCCTGAGCGAACCGGTCCGCGGTGTCCTGGCAGAGGTTCTCGACCACGGCAGTGAAAAGCGCCTCCTTCGAGGGGAAGTGCCGGTAGACGCTCCCTTTGGCGATGCCGGCCGCGGCTGCGATCTCGCTCACCGTTACTGACGCGTAGCCCTTTGGCTCAGAGAAAAGCCGGATGGCCGCTTCGATCAAGCGCTGCTGGGGCTCGCCGGCCGCCTCTTCCAGGCTCGGCGGGAGGGGCTCTGTCCCTTCCAGCAGACCGGGCAGGACGACCTTGATCTGGCACAGCGGCATGCCTCGCTCTTCTCGCAGCTCGCGGATGAGCACGAGGGCTCGTACATGGTCCTCGCCGTAAGCGAAACCGCCCGGACCTGGCCGGCTGGGGGCGGGGAGCAGCCCGAGGCGGCGGTAGTGGTGGACCGTGCTGGCGGGGACGCCCGACAGCGTCACCAGCTGGCCGAGCGTCAGCGGTGAGCTGGTGACGCCGTCGCTCCGGCCGTCCGTGCTGGCTGGCCGTTCCGGCCGGGCGGCGCCGTTCTGCCGCTGGCCGTTCCGGCGGGTCGACCGCCGTTGTGCCGCTCGGCGCTCCGCTTGGACCTGGCGCCAAGCCCCTGCTCGCGACTAGCTTTCGGCCCTTTGCCCATCCCGAGCTCTACCCTTGCCGGCCGTCCCTCGCTCTTGCGTTCTACCTCTGATTCAACCACCACCATGGGCCTCAACAGGCGCAGCGTCTTAAAGGACCTTGCGCAGCAGCCACCGCTTGGCCCGGGTGTAGGGCGGGTACATGAGCGGCAGCTCTCCTCGCTCGTGGCCGGCGCAGCACCGCCTTGGCGTGGCTGAAGGTGTCGAACCCGGCCCTGCCGTGGTAGGCGCCCATGCCGCTGGCGCCGACGCCGCCGAAGGGCAAACCGGGCACGGCCAGCTGGACGGCGTTGTGGTTGACGCATACAGAGCCCGACGACGACTCGGCGATGACTTGCTCGACCAGGTCGGGGTTGTCGGAGTAAACGTAGAGCGCCAGCGGCTTGTCCCGCTCGTTCAGCGCCGACAAGACGTCGCCGATGTTGTCGTAGCTGAGCACCGGGAGGACGGGGCCGAATATCTCGTCCTGCATGACGGGGTCGTCCCAGCTCGACGTCGGCCAGCACCGTTGGGGACAGGTAACGCTCGGCTGCGTCCGAACCGCCCGCCCGTGACGACGCGGCCCTTGCTGGCCCCAGCATCTCGAGGAGCCGGTCCATGTGCGCGTCGTTGACGACCCGCCCGAGGGCCGGGCTGAGACGGGGGTCGGCGCCGTAGAAGTCGGCTAGATGTGCTTGACCAGGGCGGCCAGCAGCGGCTCTTCGACGCTCCTGTGGACCAGGATGTAGTCGGGTGCCACGCAGGTCTGGCCGGCGTTCAGGAACTTCCCCCACACGATGCGGCGGGCGGCGACCTCGATGTCGGCGGAATGGTCGACGATGGCCGGGTTCTTGCCGCCGAGCTCGAGGGTGACCGGGGTGAGGTGGCGAGCCGCGGCGGCCATCACCAGGCGGCCGACCCGGCCGCCGCCGGTAAAGAAGATGTGGTCCCAGCGTTGCTGGAGCAGGCCGTCGGCGACCTCCGGGCCGCCTTCGGCCACGGCGACGGCCTGCTCGTCGAGGTAGGAGGGCAGGAGCTCGGCCAGCAGGGCCGATGTAGCGGGCGCCAGTTCGGAGGGTTTGACGGCGACGGTGTTGCCGGCCGCGATGGCGAACGCGAGAGGCAGTACGAGGCAGCGCACCGGGTAGTTCCAGGGCCCGATGACGAGGACCGCACCCAGCGGTTCCGGCACGACTTCGGCCCGGCCCGGCCACAAGGTCCACGGCACCGCCACCCGGCGGGGGGCCGCCCAGGAGTCTACCTGGCGCAGTGATGCCCTCGATGTCGCGCCGGACGGCGGCTACGTCCGTCAGCCAGCCCTCGAGCTCGGGCTTGCCCAGGTCGGCCGCCATGGCGTCCGTGAGGGCGCCGGCTTCTCGCACGGAGGAGCCATACGAGCTCGCTGAGCTGGGCTCGTCGCCACGAGACCGGGCCGGGTCAAGCCGGTCCGGAACGTCGCCCTCAGTCGATCGGCCACGCGGCGGAGAGTGGTCTCACCAGTTGACGAGGGTAGCGAGTCCCGGCTCCGTGGCGTCGTGCAGTTCTAGGTCCTGATGCCGAGCTCTTCGATGCGGTTGCGCATCGCGTGCTCGTCCCGTTCGAAGACCCGGGCCAGCGCCCGCACGTCCTCGGCCCGGATGGTTATGAGGCGCCCGTTGAAGTCGCCTCGCTGGATCTGGATCATCCCGATGTACCGGCGCAGGACCTCGCGCTCAGGGGCGTCCAAGCGTTCGAGGCGGGACAGGTCGATCGTGATCGGGCTCCCTTCGGGCCCGGCTGGGCTCGGCTGTCGGAACCGAAGTCCGGCTCAGGCGACATCTTGGGCAGCAGCTGGTCGACGGGGACGCCGTACAGGCGGGCCAGGCGCTGAAGGCGCAGGACCGAGATGATCCTTTCGCCCCGCTCGTACGCGCCGAGCACCGATGCCTTGAACTCCCGCTCCGACTGCTCCTCGACAGCTTGCAGCGACAGCCCTTGCTGGCGCCGTATGTTCCGGAGCCGCTCGCCCACGTGGCGTGCGTAGGCGGGGGTCATCTCCTCCGTGACGCTCATGGTTTGTGTCCCATCTCTAGCTTTCGGCCCTCCGGTCTCGAAAGTGGTCAACACGAAGAGTAGCCAAAAGTCGCTACGGAAAGTAGTCGTGCCAGGTGCTCCAGCCACGCTGCGTCGCATTTTTCTGCGCCGGAAGCGACACTTCGCGCGGTGCGTGGCGAGAGCGGCTTAGCCTCGTGACGTGCAGCTCCAGCACGACGAAAGTGGTGGCCCAGCAACTGCACCGTGCTTCCCGGCCTGACCAGGCCCGGTCTCTCGACCGGCCTGCTCGTCCGAGGTGTCGACGACCACCCGCCACGGCCCGCCCCACTTCGGGCCCGGGAGGCGGAACTGAAGCGGCTGCTCCCAGGCGTTGAAGGCCAGGAAGAACGATGAGTCCGCCACCATGCCGGCCATGACGGTCGGGTTCGGTCAGTGACGAGCCGTTGAGCAGCACGCCCGAGCGACTTGGCGTAGCCGACGCCCCAGTCGGCGTCGGTCATGGGCCGCCCGTCGGGGCGGAACCAACCGATCTCGGCCAGCGCCGGGTCCGGCGCCGAGCTGGCGCAGCGGGCGGCCCTGGAAAAAGCGCCGGCGGCGGAACACGGGGTGCCTCCGGCGCAGGTTGAGCACGGCCCTCGTCCAGGCCAGGAGGTCTACGTCGACGTTTTCCCAGTCGTACCAGGAGACCTCGTTGTCCTGGCAGTAGGCGTTGTTGTTGCCCCGCTGGGTGCGCCCCAGCTCGTCCCCGCCGAGGAACATGGGCACCCCGAGCGACAGGACCAGGGTGGCCAGGAAGTTGCGGACCTGGCGGGCGCGCAGGGCCAGGACATCGGGGTCGTCGGTCGGGCCTTCGACGCCGCAGTTCCACGAGCGGTTGTCGTCCGTGCCGTCCTTGTTGTCCTCGCCGTTCGCCTCATTGTGCTTGTGGTCGTAGCTGACGAGGTCGGCCAGCGTGAAGCCGTCGTGGGCAGTCACGAAATTGATGCTGGCCCAGGGCCGCCGCCCGGTCGCCTCGTAGAGGTCCGAGCTACCGGTGAGGCGGTAACGCCAGCTCACCGATCGAGGTGTTTTCCTGCCGCCAGTAGTCGCGGACGGAGTCGCGGTAGCGGCCGTTCCATTCCGACCACAGCACCGGGAAGTTCCCGACCTGGTAGCCGCCCGAGCCCAGGTCCCACGGTTCGGCGATGAGCTTTATCTGGCTGATCACCGGGTCCTGGTGGATCAGGTCGAAGAAAGCGGAGAGCTTGTCGACTTCATGGAACTGCCTGGCCAAGCTGGCCGCGAGGTCGAAGCGAAAGCCGTCGACGTGCATTTCCAGGACCCAATAACGAAGTGAGTCCATGAGCAGCTGCAAAGTTTGCGGGTTGCTGACGTTGAGGGCGTTGCCCGTGCCGGTCGTGTCCGCGTAAAAACGTGGGTTCGTCCGGGTTGAGGCGGTAATAGCTCGGGTTGTCGAGGCCTCGGAAACTGAGCGTCGGCCCCAGGTGGTTGCCCTCGGCGGTGTGGTTGTAGACGACGTCGAGGATTACCTCGATCCCGGCGGCGTGCAGAGCCCGCACCATCGTCTTGAACTCGTTGACGACGCGTTGGCCCGGCCGGGAGGCGTAACCGTTATGGGGGGCGAAATAGCCGATTGAATTGTAACCCCAATAATTTCGCAGCCCCGCTGTCGACCAGATATTGGTCGTCCACGAACTGGTGGACGGGCATTAGCTCGACGGCCGTGACCCCGAGGCGTTGAAAGTGCTCGATCACCGCCGGGTGAGCCACGCCGGCGTAAGTGCCGCGTTGGGACGGCGGGGACCTCAGGATGGCGCCATGTGAGGCCCCGCACGTGGGTCTCGTAGATCACCGTGTCGTGCCAAGGCGTGCGGGGCCTGTGGTCTTCGGCCCATTCGAAGGCGGCGTCGATCACGATCGACTTCGGCATCGACGAGGCCGAATCGGTCCGGTCGATGATCCGGTCGTCGCGCGTCCGAAAGGACGTAGCTGTACACGGCCTGGTCCCAGCGGACCGTCCCGGCGACGGCCTTGGCGTAGGGGTCGAGCAGGAGCTTGGCGTGGTTGGCACGCAGGCCCTGTCGGGGTCGTAGTGCCCGTGCACCCGGTACCCGTACAGCTGGCCGGGCTCGGCCTCCTCCAGATAGCCGTGCCAGACGTAAGCGTCGACCTCGGGCAGCTCCAGACGGGTCTCGGCGCCGGCCTCGTCGAACAGGCAGAGCTCGACCGCCTCCGCGGTCTGCGAGAACACGGAGAAGTTCGTCCCCGAGCCGTCCCAGGTCGCACCGAGCGGGTAGGGGTCACCGGGGCTGAGGACCGTCGGCATGAACGGCAAGGCTACCGGTAGCTCGCCGGGAGGCGCTGGACCGAAGGAGGGGCGTGACGCTTGAGTGCTCAACCCCACCAGAACGCAGCCGCCACGATGACGTAGAGCGCGATCAGCGCCACGCCCTCCAGCCACGAGTACTCGCCGTCGTATACGACCACGGCGACCACCACTACGGCCACGGCCAACGCGGCTACCAGCAGAGGGGGGAAGACCAGAGTGAGCTGCTGTGGCCCGATGAAGGCGCTGACCAGCACCAGCACCGGCGTCAGGAAGAGCGCTATCTGGAGCGGGCTGTTCAGGATCGTGCTTATGGCGTAGTCGGGCCGGGCCTTCCAGGCGAAGCGGACGCCGGCGAAGTTCTCGACGGCGTTGGAGGCGATAGCCACGATGACCAGGCCGGTGAACTCGGGTGATATCCCGAGCGAGCGAGTGGCCGGGACCAGCGAGGAAACGAACCAGTCCGAGACGGCGGCCGAAGCGACGCCGGCCACCACCAGCACGATGACCGCCATGCTGAGCGGCCAGCGTCGCGGCGTGACCCTGCGTCGCCGGTCCGGCGGTGCGGCGCCGGTGCTGGCTGCCGTCGCCTCGTCCGCTCGCGGGCCGCCTCCCGGGCTGCGTCTTGCGGCCCGCCCGCCAGCCAGAACGGGATGCTGGCCACGTAGACGAGCAGCAGGACCACGGCTGTGACGTCCGACAGGGCGGCCGTGTGGTGGGCGGCGGGGGTGTCCAGCCGGGCGGCCAGGGTCGGCACGAGCACGGCGCCGACCGCCAGGGTGAGCAGGGTGACGAGCATGCGGGGGGCCTCCGGCTCGGAACCTCTGGTCCCGTGCCTGGCCCCTCCGCTCAGGAAAGCCACGCCCAGCACGAGCAGCACATTGGCGAGCACCGAGCCGACCAGGGCCGCCTGGACCACCGACGTGAGCCCCTCGCGCAAGGCGAATATGGCCACGAACAGCTCGGGCAGGTTGCCGAGGCTCGACTGCAACAGGCCCGTCGGCGCCCGGGCCGAGGTACTCGCCGACCTGCTCGATCGATTGGCCGACCACCGCGGCCAAAGCGGCGATAGCCAGGGCGGAGACGATGAAACGGGCGACGTCGGGGGCGCCGGCCAGCGGTCGTCAGCCCGGCCGCCAGCCGTGAAGACGACGGCGCTGACGATGGCCAGGCGCTGCGAAGTCCCGAGGGCGTCGAAAGTGCGGGGCATGTCGTCGACCTGCGCCGACGTTACAGCGGCCGCTCGAAGTGACGTTGTACAGTAAGACTTCCGGTACAGCCCAGGCGGCGTGGCCGAGTGGTCCAGGCAAGGGCCTGCAAAGCCCTCTACAGCGGTTCGATTCCGCTCGCCGCCTCCAGCGTTTCCTCCCGCGTTGCGCATCCCCATGAGGAGCCTCGCACACGAACCTCGCTAGTCGTGCTGGCCCGGGTGCTTCGATGCCGGATGCTTCGATGCCGGGTGCTTCGATGCCGGATACTTCGATGAAGGTGGCGACCGGTCATTTCGTAGGAGGGTAACGCGTCACGCTCCGGGCTGCGGCCCCGCAGCCGCGGAGGTACCTAGCATCGGAGCATAGAGCACCGCCGTCCTTGCGGACAGGACAGAAGTCCGCATCAGCCCCGCCGACGGCCAAGCCACTGCTGCTTGGTAGCCTCGCCTCGCTCTCTGTGGGCGCCGCCGCGCATCCACTTTGCGGTCACGTTCGAGCACTTCGATGAGTACTCCCTGTACGGGGTGTTCTTCCTGGTCCTTGCCTGGGCACAGCTCGTGTGGCCCGCTGTACTGGTCGCGCTGCCGTCGCTCACCTGGGCGCCCGCCGGAGAGCGTCCCGCACGATTCCGGCCAGTTGGTCGCAGTCCGGGGCTGACGCCGCTGGCGGCCCGCCGATTAGTCGTGTGGCTGTGGCTGGGGATCGCCGGAAATGCCGTTGTCCTGGCGATCTACTTCTCCTCGCGCTCCATTGGCCTGCCGATCGGCCCGGACACCAAGTCGGTGGAGGCCTGGGGCGGCCTGGACCTGGTGTGCGCGATCCAGGAGATCCTGCTGGTCGCCGTCGCCGCCACCGTACTGGCCCGCCCGGGGCTGCTGGCCCGCCCGGTCAGGTTCCGCAGCCAGGCGCGGTCGCTGGCCGGCGTGTTGGTGGCGCCCGCCGTCGTCATTGCCGCGACCACCGCGGTCATGACGCCCGGCATGGGCGGGCTCGGAGGGCCCGGCCGGCATGGCCTCCCCCTCGTCGGGAGCCTCCAGGCCTCCCCCTCGTTGGGAGGCCTGCAGGGAGGCATGGGTGACATGGGCACCACCGACGGCCGGCCGGATATGCAGATGTACGGGAACACGGACGCGCCGACCGCCGCGCAAGTGGAGGCCGCCGCGACCCTGATCAAGGAGACCGATGCCAGCCTGGTCCGCTTCCAAAACGTGAACAACGCGTACGCCGCCGGCTACACCTACCGGGCGGCCACCAATGGCGAAGAGCACCTCATCTACGAGGGCGGCGACCCCGCCTACCAGGGCCTCAACCCGCAGGACCCGTCGTCGCTGGTGTACGCGATCAACGTGAACGACCACCCGCCGATCCTGCTTGGCGCGATGTACCTGATGCCTGACGGCGTCAGCGGGCCACAGGTCGGCGGCGGGCTGACCCGCTGGCACTCGCACCTGGAGGTCTGCAAGGGCGACCAGATCATCATCGCCGGGTTCAACTTCGCATTGGGCGGCACCTGCAACCCGTCCACCTGGCACGACCAGTACACCACCCAGATGCTGCACGTCTGGGTCGTCAGCTACCCCGGCGGTGTCTTCTCCGACGACCTCAGCAGTGCGGCGACCACCGCCGCCGCTCAGGCCGCACTCGCGGAGACCAAGCCAGGGCATCTGACCCCGTAACGCTGGTTACGCGAGCCCGACAAGGCCCCCGGCGTGCTGGCCTTGCTGCGGCCGATCTTCGAGGCGGGGCTGGGAGGACGGCTGGGGTCAGGCGAGCGATGGGGTCGGCGGCTCGTTTTGAGCGCGAAACCCTAAGAGCCGATTTGCCCCAGCGCGCTGGCGAGGTCGTCCCAAAGGTCTTCGACGTGCTCGCAACCCACGCTCAGACGCAAGAAGCCCGGCGGCAGGTGTTCTTGGCCCGGCAATTTGCCCCGGCGCTCGATGGTGCTTTCCACGCCGCCCAGGCTGGTTGCGGACCTGATGACCCTCAAGGAGTCACATACGGTGTTGGCCGCGGCCGCGGTCTCGAACTTCAAAGCCGATCATGGCGCCGAACCCGCTCATCTGGTTCGTCGCCTGTGCGTGGCCGGGATGATCGGCGAGGCCCGGGTACCGCACCCGGGTGACAATAGGGTGATCCGCGAGGCGGTGAGCCAGAGTCGGCGGCGCTGCGCTCTCCCTGGTCCAGCCGGAGGGCGAGGGTTCGTAGGCCGCGTAGTACAAGGAAGGTTTCCAGCGCGCCCGGGACGGCACCGCCCACCTCCCGGCGGTGCCGCAACCGCTCGGCAAGTTGCGCGGTTTCGGCCACAGCAACGCCGAGGAGGAGGTCAGAGTGGCCACCAAGGAATTTGGTCGCACTGTGGACGGCGATGTGTGCGCCAAGGGCGATCGGTCGCTGCCGTAGCGGAGTAGCGAAGGTGTTGTCGACCGCGACGAGTGCGCCGCCATCGCGTGCCGCCAGGCACAATGCTGGCAAGTTTGCGATATCAAGAAGCGGGTTGGTGGGAGATTCCAACCACACCAGGTCAGCGTGACTCGCCGCATCCGCAGCGACGGGAGCGTCCGTAATATCGACCAGGTCGACGTGCCAGCGTCCTAGCCCCTGACCGTCTGCCAACAGGGAGCGAACGCCCGCATAACAATCCGTCGGCGCTACGACCCGGGCGCCCACCGGCAGAAGGTCTAATACCGCCGCCACGGTACCCATTCCTGAAGCGAACGCCACCGCCTCGCCCCCCTCTAACTCGCCTATGACCTCTTCGAGCGCTTCCCATCCCGGCGTGGCGTCGTTGCGTGAATACTCCCGCCCTTCGGCCCGGCCCAAATTGCCGGCCCGGAAGTTCGACGCCATGACTATGGGCACGTTCAGCGGCTGGCCAGGGTCATCGGCCGGCCGCCCGCCGGTGATCAGGGCGGTTTGTGCGCGCCGGGCTGGTCGTCGGCTCGGAGACCCCGAAGATTGGATGGCCATTTGACGTCATCCTGCTTCCCTGGTGCACAGCAGTGCCAACCCGGCACCGCGAGCGCGGCGGCGGAGCGGCTGTGCGGCTCGCCAAGACGTCGAGGCCGCCACGCTGACCGGACGCGTGCCGTCGCTCGAAATCAGGTCGAGCGCTGAAGGCGATTGATCTGAAGGTTCAGGTAGCGCTTTTGCTGGAGATTGGTCGCCCGCCGGGCCGCCGCCCTGTAGGCCTCTAGCGCCGCCGGGATGTCGGCGTCGTTCTCGAGCAGGTGGGCGCGCACAGCGTGAAAGCGCCGGTCACCATTTATCCTCGGGTCGTCGGCCAGGCGCCCAAGAAGGTCGAGCGCGGCTCCAGGGCCCTCGACCATGCTGACCGCCACGGCGTGGTTCAGCGCCACGACCGGGTTGTCTTCAAGCTCAAGAAGGAGGCAGTAGAGCGCGGCTATTTGGCGCCAGTCGGTGGCGTCGTGGCTTTCGGCTTCGTCGTGGACGGCGGCGATGGCCGCCTGGAGCTGGTACGGCCCGGTCGGTCCGCGTCTGGGAGGCCCTCATGTAATACACGAGCGAGACGAATGGCTTCGTTGACCAGGTCCAAACGCAGCAATGCTGGCCCCATCGTGCTGGCGTAGCCCTCGTTGAAGATCAGGTACAGGACACGCGTTACAGCACCCAGCCGACCAGCCCACTCCTCTCGCCGCGGGAGGCGATCTCCCTGGCCCGGTCGAAGCTTTCGCAGTCGACGATCCAGTAGCCCGCCAGCACCTCCTCAGCCTCCGCGTCGGGCCCGTCAGTGACTACCGGGACTCCCGCCTGGATGCGCACCCGCCGTGAGTGAACAGGGACGCTCAGCCCTCTCGTGTCAACCAGTTCTCCTGAACCCACCAGCTGCTGGTTGAACGCGTGCATGAACGCTCCGAGCGCCGCGTAATCCTCCGGCGTCCAGGCCGGGCGCTCCGTGGGCTGACCCACCATCTCCTGGTAGTCCTGCTGCGAAGCGAAGGTCAAGATCATGTACGTCACTTAGGTGTCCTCTCTCTCGAGGGCACCGGTTGCGCCCTCTGAGTTGACGTCGAAGCCGCCACAAGAGATCGGACAGAGTGCGAACCCTCGATCGCCGTCGGCGGTGCCACCCTCCGACCAGCTGAAGCCTTCACCTTTCCATGACTGACAGCGACTCCATGACTGACAGCGACATGAGCCACCCCGCCAGTTTGCCGGTTTGTGCTCTCGCCATCGGCGGGACATGGCAGCGGGCCCGCTGGCCACGGTCACTTGTTGGCACGGGGGCCGGTACCGGTTGCCGCGCTCGAAATCCACTGGCGTGAGGCGAGATATTGAGGTTGGCTGGCCAATATGACCGAGGCGTGTACGGCCGAAACCACCGCGGCAGACATTTGGCGTGCGGCCTCTCAGTACTTGAAGCGCTTCTCTTCCTCCACAGCCAAGCAAAAATCCCGGTTACTGAAGAAGGCCCCCCTGAAGGACCTGCAGGAGGTGGCGCTCCACCACCGTGACGCATCCGTGCGCCGAGCGTGCCTATTTTTCCTGGACCACTACGCGAACGAGGCCTCGACCGATGTGTTCGCCGACGCGCTTCAAGATCCGGTCGACAATGTGCGTAACGCCGCTTTGCACTCGATCGCATGCGAATCGTGCAGGACCACTGAGCTCCCCGTCACCGACGTCGTGCCCCCCATCGCCGAGGTCCTGGCCACGGATCCAAGCCCCGACCTGAGGGTGCGGGCAATCCCTACACTCCTGCGCCTCGCCGGCCGCGACCGCACGGCGTGGGAAGCCATCGAACGAGCCGCCAAGCAAAATCCACATGAGATCGTGCGCCGAGCGGCCGCCGAGGCCCTCCAGGGGCCCTACTTCGCGCCCCCCAAGCGCTATGACCGGCACCAACGTCGCCACGCCAAGGTGGCGACGCGCACTCGGTCTTCAACAAAGCTCCGGTTCCCGGACCAGCCCAGCTCTAACCGAGGTCGACGCTCGAGTGACGGTGTCACAGATCAGTGCCCCGGCGGTGCTTAACCAATGAGCCGGCGGTGGAGGGCGCGGTGGCAACCCTCCTCATTGGAGCGGTGTTAGCGCTCGAGAGACGGTTTATCGCGGGCGCTGGGCCAATGCTGGGCGGATGCACTACTGCCAGTCCTGCGCCGAACCCGTCCCAATGGAACCGCATGGCGGCTTAGCCAGGTGCCCTCGCTGTGGCCGCCTCGACCCGTCGGGGGCCCGAATGCCTCTGTTCGTCGTCACGGGAGCTTCCGGGGCGGGCAAGACATCGGTGCACGTACCGCTGGCGCGTCTGTTGGCGAGGACCGCAGTCACCTTCGACGTGGACCTGCTGCTCGATTCGGCCGGGATGCTCTCGGGCGGCCAGCAAATCTCGTGGCCAGGCTTCCGCGACGCCTGGTTGTCGGTCGCCCATGGTGTCGCCCAAAGCGGACTGCCGACAGTGTTGCTGGGCCCTTTTATACCTCAGCACCTGGAGCACCTGCCCGCCCGGCGGTGGGTGGGCCCGGTTACTTCCTCGTGCTGGACTGTTCAGACGAGAATCCGTCGGCAGCGGGTCGCCGCCCGGCCACCATGGCGCGCTCGAGACCTCGACCAACAGGACGAGTTTGCTCGGTGGTTGCGCACGAACATCGCCGACCGGGTGGACACGGGGGTGGGGCCTCCGGAGGGTTCCGCGGAAGAAGTGTCCTCGTGGGTCCGGGGCATCCTGTCTCGCGCCCAGTCCTGAGGCCTTAATTCAAAGCGTCTTTCGTTTGGTCGCCAGCCACCGGGCCCATACCTGCTTTCCGTCCTGGGTCTCGGTAACGCCCCACTCGTCGGCCATCGCGGCGACAATGGCCAAACCGCGCCCGCCGAGGGAAAGTGACGGCCAGCTGGTCCGCGCAGCCACAGGTGCTGGCGGGGAGAGGGTCGGCCGCCACGGACGGACGTCGAGGTCTCGCACGCCGACCTCTATGTTGCTGTCGTCGGCCTCGTACGACAGCTCCAGGGTCGTACGGGCGTGGAGGACGGCGTTGGTTACCAGCTCGCTGGCCACGATCAGTATCTCGGCATCGAGTTGACGCAGGTCATCTCCTGCTAGCCACGCTCTCAGCGCTTCACGGGCCAGACGGGGTGCACCCGGTCCAGGCTGGAGGGCAAGCACTTGATGGCTCACACGCCCGTCCAGCGAAATCTGCAAGCCGTGGGTTGCACGTCGTCCTCTGTCACCGAGCAGGGGTTTACCCATTTACGCCGCCAACGACCCAAGTCGGGCCAGTTGGGCCCGCCTCGGACTGGTCAGGACGGGACCTTCGTGCCGCGTCGGGCCGAGGCGAAGCGCTCATGAGCGCCCGGCAGAGGGGCCGGAGCACCGGTTCGCAGGCCACCGCACCTACGGCACCGCCACAGGGGGGCGGGCGGCGGATCGAGCCGTTGAGCTAGGTGGAACAAGAGGACGTTGGTCAACGAATCCTCGCTTAGTAGTCGACGTTCGGCGTCCAGACCAGTCCCGGCGGGGTGGCCAGAGCCGACAACAACTCCTCGGGCGTCTAGCGAAACAGGAAAGGGCCGGTCAGAAGGTTTGCGGTAGGCACACGTTGGGAACAAAGGCGATCGGTTATGCATGTTAGGTGAATACCGGGTACCCGTTCGCAGTTTGGGTAGGTTCCTCACTGACATGTCGGCGTAGCACATACGTCGTAGCACCGACCGAAACGGTGGGGGCTGCGACGCTCCATCACAGGGGTGATCCTCGTTGAATATCATCAATTGGAACCAAAAGGGTAAAGCACTTCTCTCGCTCGGCGCCGCAATAGCGACGGGCGTGGGCCTCATTGCTATAAGCGCGCCGGGAGCGGCGGCCACACCAGTCGCAGGCCTGACTTTTACCGCGCCCGTGATCGGGGTGAGCTCCGATAGCTTCACGGTTAAGCGGGCCAATCAGGCCGTCACTGTCGACGTTTCGCCGACCACAACTTACGGTGAGCAGGGAGCGACTTCGGCGTCGTTCTCCAACGTGCTGATGGGCGAGCGAGTCGAGGTCAATGGACAGATCACTTCCAACATCGACGTCGTCACGGCCAACCACGTAGAGGTCCTGCCATTGTTGCCGAATGATTTCGATGGCACGGTGAGCACTCTAGGGACGAGCAGTTTTATAGCGCTACGGGGCACGTCGCCCGTCACAGTAACGATCTCGCCGAAGACGACCTTCAGTGTTGGGGGTGCCGCGGCCTCGTTTTCGAGCCTGGCCAGCGGCGACCGGATCATCGTGCACGGGACCAGCAACAGTGGTGGGACCCTCGTCGATGCCGTCCAGATTTACATCCTCTCGTTCGGGCACTTGGAGTTCACCGCCACGGTGACTTCGGTCGGCTCGGGCACCTTCAATGTCCGGCGCATCAATGAGCCCGTTACCGTCCAGGTAACGTCGAAGACCACTTACGGTGAGGCGGGCAAGACGTCGGCTACGTTCGCCGACGTGAAAACGGGTCAGCGTGTAACCGTAAGTGCTGACTTTACGGGCACTGTCAATGTACTCAAGGCCACCCACGTCCAGATCGTGCCCTTGGCGCCCAAGGACATCACGGCCACCGTGACGCAGGTCGGCACCAGCAGCTTCTCCGTGCTGGAGGGCAATTCACGCATCACGATCGAGGTCTCCCCCCACACCCTCTTCACCCGACTGGGTGTTACGAGCCCTCCGTCGATGTCGGATCTCACGCCTGGTGACCACGTCATTGTGCACGGCACGAGCAACCCGGGGGGCAGCGTCATCAATGCCACTCATATCTATTTCATTTCCTAGCCCCATCCAGTTTTAGCCGCCAGCTGGAGCGGCCGGTCAATCGGGCCCGCTCCTTGGTGACTCTGTGGCCAGGGGCGAAGTGTGTGTTGCTTGGGGGATCGTCAGACGCCGGAGGGATTGTCCACAACGGGTTCACTGGGCTTGCCAATAGCCCACCAGGTGGCAGGGGGCGAGAAGCCCTGACGCTACCAACCGACGGGACTTGGTTACATCGCGTGGGCTACTTCCAGGGCGTTGCTCCCGTCGTCGGCGAAGAACAGTTCCTGGCCCCCAGGGGACGTGGTTAAGCCAAACAGGTCGCCGGCGCCATTCTTTATTAGGTCCCTTGTGGCCACTTGCTTACCTTGGGGCGAGATCTCAACGGCATTGCCGTTGTTGCCGTTCACCACGATCAAATCTCCGTTAGAAGCCATGGTCATCCCTAGCGGAGCGTCGAGCGCCCCGCCGGACGAAAGGGTGTTGCCTCCGTCCTTGACCGGGCCGGTCCGCGTTAATGCATCAGGAACCGCCGTTATGTGATTGGTCGGCGTCTCCGCCACGTACAGCGTGCCGTTCCGTGCCAGAGCTAGACCGGTAGGTGCTAAGACGAAGGCAACCTTATTCGCCCTCCAGAGGAGCCCACTGGCTATAACGGTTGTGGCCGTCATGCTCGGGACTTTCCCGGCCGCAATGGAGACGTTGACCCTGACGACCGAGCACGCCCCGCTCTGGGAGGTACCTTTAAGGCCGGCCGGGCGACTGAGGGCGTTGGAGATAAAGAGGTCTGCGCCCGAGCCGGTGGCGGTTTCGGTCATGTCCCAGGGGCCGTTGATGTCCTGGTTGGACCAGGTCTCGACCGGGCGGCCCACGCTGTTCAGGACAATGAGGCAACCAGCGGGGTTCACGTCGGGCAGGGCACCCGATGGACCTGCTGGGAGGCTGCCGACGACGACCCAACCTCCTGGGAGCACCGACAGCGCGGTCGTGAGGCCGACGCCACCCGGGCACGAAAGCGGGTGGGGGAGGGCGCCGAGCTGGGCGAAAACGGTCTCTGACCCGGTGGGCGACACCTCGACTATGGTCTTTCCCGTCCCCTGGATGTTCGCCTTGTCGTTGAAGTTACTGACGAGGATCTCGCCCTTTACCAACCTGCCCCCGCTTCCAGGGACGACGGCTACACCGTAAGGGTTAACGTCGCCGTTGCCCGGCACCGTCGAGGCGACGTGTTGCGGCGGGCCAAGCGACGACAAAAAAGTAGCCGGCGCCGCACTAAGAGCTGCGCTCCCGGCCCAACCAGCAAGCGTGACCAGTGTGCCGGTCGCTGTCGCCATCAAAACGGGACGGCGGGCGCACGCCGACAGAAATCTCGATTTCACGTTGGTTTTCCTCCAGTTGGTAACGTGAACGGACAGGACGATGCGCCGGGTACGGCCACGGAGACCCGACTTGAGTTTGCAAATTGCACAAGGCGCGTTACAAAGAAAGGGTCACTCCGACCCTCAGTGGGTTTCGACCATCTCCGAAAGCTGCCTCTGGCTATGAGATACGGCCCTGGTGCTCAATTGGATTGCGTCGAGGCTGCACCGCACCAGCGACCAATTGGGCGCCATTTCCTTGACGTCTGTGGTTCGTCAAATCTCCCGCCAGTGGTCGTGCGTATTACCCGACGAACCCAAGTTGACAGGGAGGCTGTCAAAGCGATGAAAACCATTATGGGTCGTCATGGCGTAAATCTATTGATCTGGGCCGGTTCGGGGTTATTGGCCGCTTCGGCTGTCCTTCACTTCCACCTTTGGAGCTCGGAGGGCTATCGGCATATCCCGACGATCGGTCCCTTGTTCCTGGCCCAGGCCATCATCGGTCTACTTCTGGCCGCCGCCACCGCCCTTTTCCGAAGATTGATCCTGGTCATAGGGGCGGCGGGTCTGGCCGCTTCCAGTGTCGGCGCGTTGCTCATATCTATCTGGTGGGGGCTGTTCGGCTGGCAAGATAGCTTCGGCGCTCCCTACGTCGGTCTGGCCCTCGCCATAGAAGTGCTGGCAGCCGTGCTCCTCGGCGCCGCGTCCGTGATGCTGGCTTGGCCCTGGTTGTCCGAAGCCCGTACCCGTCTGGCGAACAGGTCCCGTCAACCCGAGCGGCTGTCGCGGACGGTGCCCTTCCCGCCCTCCGGTCGGATGGGCCAGGGCTCCCACCCATCCACCGGGACGCGGGCGAGCATCTCGCCCCGCGAGCGGGCGAACTGAACGAGCGGGCGAACTGGACGAGCGGGCGAACTGGACGAGCGGGCGAACTGGACGAGCGGTCGGCGGAAAGGGTCACCTGCGTGGGCACTTTGCGACCGGTACCTTATGCAGGGTGGCGATCTCCCCTCATATCCGCCGTTTGCGCGAGAAGGTAGGCCACGACCTCCTGGTCTTGCCTTCAGTTTGTGTCCTGCCCATCGACCCGGGCGGCCGCCTCCTGCTGGTCCAAGAGATTGAGACGAGGCAGTGGCAGACGATCGGTGGCGCTATCGAGCCGGATGAGTCGCCTCGTGACGCCGGTGTCCGAGAGGCGCAAGAGGAAGCCGGGGTCGTGGTCGAGCTCGGTCGACTGATCGACGCCCTGGGTGGGCCCGGGTTCGAGATCACTTACCCCAATGGCGATGTCGTCTCCTACGTGACGGCTGTGTTCGAAGCCACAGTCACTTCTGGAGTGCCGAGCCCTGACGACGACGAGACGAGCGCCGTAGCTTGGTGGGCGCTCGACGACCTGGGGCAGGCCCCGATGAACAGCTTTACCCGGCTGCTGTTCCGATCCTTGCCCATGCAGGAGCTTCTGACGCCCCGGGTCAGCTGAGCGTGTAAATGGGGACCAATTAGGCGCTTCGTTCCAGGTGGCAATATATGGCGGCCGCCCCACGCCGCTGGCGCTAGCTCCAACCAGCCCGGGTGGGCGGCATCAAGCTGGCCCCGTCGGCAGTAGGCCGCACGCCGAGCACCTGGTGGACCGCGATGGCGCCGTGCTCGAAGGCGTTCGCAGACGCCGCCATGTACAAGCGCCATACGCGCGCCCGCGCTTCACCGACCAACTTGACAGCCGTATCCCACGACCCCTCCAGGTTGGCCACCCAGGCCCGCAGAGTGCGGGTGTAATGCTCCCTAAGTGACTCGACGTCGCGCACTTCGAACCCGGCTCGCTCCATGGCCCGGACCACGTCGGCCACATCGACGAGCTCGCCGTCAGGGAAAACGTAACGATTGATGAAGGTGGCGCCCCTTAGCTTTTTTCCTCCTGGCTTAGAGATGGCGTGGTTGAGCATCCGCCCGCCGGGCACCAACAGAGCGAAGAGCTTGGTGAAGTAGTCGTCCATCCGGGCGCTGCCCACGTGCTCGAACATCCCGATCGATGAAATGGCATCGAACGTTTCGCCGCGCAGGTCTCTATAATCCTGCAGCCGGACCTCGACGTTGGCTCCCACTCCCGCTTCCTGGGCGAACTGGCGGGCCGCAGTTGACTGTGACGGGCTCAGTGTGATGGCCACCGTCCTCGCCCCGTACTCACGGGCGGCGTGGATCGCCATCGACCCCCATCCGCCGCCCACGTCGAGGAGGCGCATGCGGGGGCGACCGGCCAGGCCGAGTTTTCGGCAGGTCAAGTCGTGTTTGGAGCGTTGTGCCATTTCGAGAGACGCCTCATCGGTTTCGAAACGGGCGCAGGAGTACGTCATCGCCGGGCCCAGTACAAGACGGTAAAACTGCTCGCCCACGTCGTAGTGGTGCCTGATCGCGGCCGAGTCCCGTTGTTTCGAATGGAGCCACCCCGAAAGGTGGACTTCCTCGTCCGGGCGGCGGGGCGGCGGTCCGATGGCACCCAGGCGGAGGGCGGCATTGAAGGCGCTGCCGAGCGAACGGGCGTTGAGCCGCGTGGCAACCGTGGCGTGCCGCCGCAGCGCATCGAGCACCAAGTACAGATCCCCGTCGATATCTATCTCACCGACCACGAAGGCCCGGGCCACGCCCAGCTCGTTCGGTGACCAGAGCATCCTGGTCAGGGCGTTCGCGGAATGGACAATGACGCACTCGGCGCCACCGGGCGGCTCTGTCGCGCTGCCGTCCCAAAACGCGAAACGGACGGGAGGTCGACCATCGAACACCTGCTCCAATAAGGGTTCGACGACCTTGGCCACGGTGGACGGTGACGTGAGGGCCGATGACGGCACCGTTCCAGCCCCACCACCGTCATCGCCCTGACCAAGGGCGTAGGTGCCAGAGCCCGGTCTAACGGCAGTAGCGAAGGGAGCCCCCCGACCGGCTCCGTTGTCGTCGCCTCTAGGCCGGCCGCCACCAACCCGAGCTGCGACCTTTTCTCCGATCATGAAGTGCAAACGTACCCACGCCGCGCCCTGTTCGTCACTTATTGCCACCGCAGACGTCGGACCAAGTCCCGTTGTCGAACAAGTGGCACTCGATGTGCCAGGCTCTGGGTATGCGTTTTGTCGTGCTCGGAGCCGGTGCGGTAGGGGGCGTCGTGGGTGGGCGGCTCTTCGAGCACGGCTACGACGTGTTATTGATCGCAAGAGGCGAGCACGCGAAGGTTATTGCCGACACCGGGTTAACCTTGGCGTCGGCTGCGGGCGTAGCCGTCTTGCCCATACCGGTCGTGGTCTCGCCTTACGACGTCGACTGGCGAGAAGACGACGTGGTCTTACTGGCGGTGAAGAGCCAGGACACCGAGATGGCGCTACGCCAGCTGAGTGGTTCTGCGCCGCCTTCGGTCCCGGTTGTCTGCATGCAGAACGGGGTAGCCAACGAGGCGACGGCGTTGCGTCGGTTCGCCAACGTCTACGGGATCTGCGTCATGTGCCCGGCCAGCCATCTCGAACCGGGTGTGGTGGTGGCAAGTTCCTCACCGATAACGGCGTTGCTCGACATCGGGCGGTACCCGTCCGGTGTGGATGGCCTGGCGGAGGCCGTGGCCCGAGCCCTCTACGAGAGCACAATGGAGTCGCTGGTCCGAGCCGACATCATGCGTTGGAAGTACACCAAACTGCTTCGCAACCTGGGCAACGCCATCGACGCCATATGCGGGCCGGGGCAGCGCGGCACGCGGCTGGCCAAGTTGGTCTCTGACGAGGGTGAGGCCTGCTTGCTGGCGGCTGGGACCGATTTTGCGTCCGACGAGGAAGACCGGGCCAGGAGGGACGATCTGTTGCGGCCCGGCGACGACGTCAGCGGTTACCCGAGGGGTGGCAGCTCGTCGTGGCAGAGTTTGGCCCGTTATGAGGGGACCATCGAAGCCGACTACCTGAACGGCGAGATAGTCCTGTTAGGACGGACGTACGGCGTTCCCACACCCGTCAACGAGTTGGTGGGGCGGTTGGCGAACCAGATGGCGAGCGAGCGGGTGGCGCCTGGCTCGATGAGCTCGGACGAGGTATTGGCCCTCCTCGAGCATTAGCCGGGTTCCGGACGGCTGCCTGCTTCTGAGGCGGCCGCCAGCGCCACTGAGCGGGCGGCTACGTGGCAGGAGACCAGGTGCCCGGGCGTCAGCTGGAGCAGTTCCGGGGCGATTACCCGGCACTGTTGCTCTGCTATCGGGCATCGCGGGTGGTAGGGACAACCCTGCGGTGGTTCAGCGTAGAGCGATTGCGCCTCGCCGGCTACAGCCCGGGGCCCGACCCGCCGAGTGACACGGTGCGCTTCTAGCTGGGGGTCGGGCAGCGGTACCGCTTCAGCCAGCGCGCGGGTGTAGGGGTGGAGAGGAGCGCCCAACACTTCCGCGTAGGCCCGGACTCGACCACTTTGCCCAGGTACATGACCGAGATCACATCGCTTATGTGCCGGACCATGGCCAGGTCGTGGCTGATGAACACGTACGACAGCGAAAGCTCGTCTTGGAGCCGGGTGAGCAGGTTCATGACCTCGGCCCGGACCGAAACGTCGAGCGCCGAGGTCGGCTCGTCGAGCACCAGCGTCCTTGCCTCGACGGCTAAGGCTCGAGCGATGGCGACGCGCTGCGCCTGACCGCCGGAGAGCTCGTGGGGATAGCGGTCGCCGAACCGGGGAGCCAGCGCCACCATACCCAGAAGCTCGTAAGCACGAGCCCGCCGGGCGGCGCGACCAGGAACGACCTTGTGTACGGCCAGGACCTCGTTCAACGCTGCCAGCACGGTGAGGCGGGGGTTGAGCGACGAAAAGGGATCCTGAAAGACCAGCTGGACCAGGCGGGCGAGCGACGTCCCGGCTTTGTTCCCGTCACGGCCAGTCCCGTCACCCTCGTCCCCGGCCCCGTCACTGGCCTCGTCACTGGTCCCGCCAGTTCGCAGGCTGACCGTCCCGCTGCCCGCCAGGTGGCCCAGCACCTCCACCTTTCCGGCGGTGGGCCTCTCCAACCCGACCAGTAACCGGGCGAGGGTGGACTTCCCGCAACCACTTTCGCCGACGATCCCGTGCGTGCTGCGATCTCTGAGCTCAAAGGAGACCCCTCGCACCGCCCGGACCACGGGGCCTCGGGACGAGGGGTACTCCTTCACGACGTCTGTGGCTTTGAGCACTACCGAGGCCATTCGTCAGGGCTCCTCCAGCAGGCCGCAGCCACGCCCGGCCCCCGGTCGAGCAGTGGTGGCTCCTCTTCCGCGCAACGCTCGACTACGAACGGGCACCGCGGCCTAAATGGGCAGCCACGGCCCAGATGGGCCGGGTCCGGCGGCGCGCCGCCGATCTGGGTCAGGGGTTGGCGGTGCCCTGTAGCCGGTGTCGGCAGAGACCCCAGCAAGGCCAGCGTGTACGGATGGGACGGGCTGGCGAACAGGTGGCCGGTGGGAGCGCGTTCCACCACTCGGCCCGCGTACATCACTGCGACCTGGTCGACGAGCCGGGCGACGACGCCCAGGTCGTGGGTGACCCACACGACGGCCATGCCGGTGCGGGCCTGGATGTCTTCGACGAGCTCGAGGATCTGTTGCTGGATGGTGACGTCGAGCGCCGTCGTCGGCTCGTCCGCTATCAGCAGGCGAGGAGAAACCGCCAGCGCGATGGCGATCATGACTCTCTGCAACATCCCGCCGGAGAGCTCGTACGGGAAGGCCCGCTCCACCCTCTCCGGGTCGGGGAGGCCCACCTGGACGAGCACTTCCCGGCAACGGGCGTGCGCACTCTCCTTGTCGACGCCATGAGCACGCAAGGTCTCGACCACCTGGGTGCGGACCCGCAGGAGCGGGTTGAGCGACGTCATGGGGTCCTGGTACACCATGGCGATCTCGGCCCCGCGGATCCTTTCGAGGCCTTTTTCGTCGAGCTGGCTTAGCTTTTTCCCGGCGAAGGTGATCTCGCCTCTGAGCAGCCGGAGCGGCGGGTCGGGGAGGAGCCGCAATACAGAGAGCACGGTCAGGGTCTTGCCAGACCCGCTCTCGCCGACGATCCCCAGCTTCTCCCCGGCCGAGACCTCGAGGTTGACCCCCCGGACGATCTCGGCCGAGCGCCGGTGCTGGCGGAGGCCGATGGCCACGTCCTGCAGCCTCAGAAGCGGGCCGTTCACCGAAGGCAGGGCGCTCGGCGCCGGGGCGGCGGGGTTCATGGTCGGGACAGACCACCCGGTCGGACCACGAGTTTTGTGGGTGGGCCGACGACTGCTCGGGGGACGTCCAAACGGCGCCGCCCCGGGGTGATCGAGCCCAACACAGAAGCGTGCCGGGCTCCGGTCGCGGTCGGGACGGTGGCCGGGAGGTCACACAGAGATAGGAAACCGATAATGGCAAAAACCAGTGCTTCTTTGGCCGCTTCCGGCACTCCGAGGTCGTCGGTGGGCCTCATTTCCACGCCCGGCAGCCTGGCCTGCAACTCGCCCATCAATGTGAGGTTACGGGTCCCTCCACCCGCCACCAGCAGCTCGTGAACAGTATAGGGGCGCACGCTCAGAGCCACCATCTCGGCCGTAGCCGCCGTCACCGACGCCATCAGGTCCTCGGCCGAGAGTTCGCTCCCATCCAGCCGGCGATCGAGGTACCCGAGGTTGAAGTACTCCTTGCCGGTCGACTTCGGCGGCGGGAGGGCGAAATAGGGGTCGTCGAGCAACCGGCCGACGAACGCTACGTCCGGGGTACCGCGCGCCGCCCAGGCACCGTCCTGGTCGTAGTGCACGAGGCCACCGGAGAGCCACTCGACAGCAGCGTCGAGTAGCGCGTTCGCGGGCCGAATGTCGAACGCCACTGGTTCTCGCGCCGGCCCGACGACGGTGATGTTGGCGATCCCGCCCAGGTTGAGCGAGCCGGTGGGCACAGCGGGGTGGTGGCCCAAAAGCAGGACGTCGAGCAGGCTGGCCAGGGGCGCGCCGTGACCGCCGGCGGCGATGTCGCGGTTGCGCACGTCGCTCACGACGACCGCGCCGGTACGTTCGGCGATCCAGGCGGGCTGGCCGAGCTGCAGGGTCCCTTTGGCGGCGTTGCCGTCGACCCAGTGGTAGACGGTCTGGCCGTGCGAACAAACGGCGTCCACTTCGCCGTGCCTGTCGGCTAGTTCTTTGGCTACCTCGGCAAAGAACTGGCCTATGGCCACGTCGAGCTGGCACACCTGCTCGATGGTGGTCGGGGACGGCGGCAAGATGGCCGCGATCGAGTCTCTTAGATCCTGTGGGTACGGCACGGAGCGGTGCTCGACTAGCTCGCAGACGAGGACTTCCTCCTCGAGGTGGACTTCACAGAGAAGTGCCTCGACGGCATCGAACGAAGTCCCAGAGATCATCCCGATCACCCTCATGCCGACCTCCCGGAATGGAGCATGTTCAACGGGCCCGGGACCTGGGGTCGACGGCATCGCGCAGGCCGTCGCCCAGGAAGTTGAACCCGATGACAGCGATGATGATGGCGATTGACGGCGCCGCCAGCGTCCACCAGGCCGTCGATGCGAGCGAACTCGATTGGCTGACCATCTCACCCAGCGAAGCGGTCGGTGGTGGGGGCCCCAGCCCGAGGAAGCTCAGGCTCGCCTCGGCTAGCACCGACCAGGCGAGGGCGAGGCTGACTTGCACGGTGACGATGCCGGCGATGTTCGGCAGCACATGGCGGAAAAGCAAACGGGATTGGGAGAAACCGAGCACGCGCCCGGCCTGGACGTAACCCGCTTGGCGAAGAGAGAGTACTGGCCCCCTCACCACCCGGACGAAGATCGGGATGTACCCGATGCCGATGGCGAGGGCGCTGTTCAGCCAGCCCGGTCCGAGTGCGGTGACGATGGCCAGCGCCAGCACGATGGCGGGGATGGCGAAGAGCATGTCGGTCACTCGCATGATGACGACCGAGGGCCAGCGGCCCAGGTAGCCGGCCACTATCCCGGCCAGGGTCCCGATGACGCCGGCGATCAACACCGCCAGCCCGGCGATCTTGAGCGAGACATAAAGACCCTGCAGGACGAGCGAGAACTCGTCCCGGCCGAACTGGTCTGTGCCGGCGAAGTGGCTAATTGAGGGCGGCTTGAGCGACGCGAGGGGGTTTTCGAACTGCGGGTAGTAAGGCGTGGCGCCGAGCGCGCCGAGGACCGCTCCGACGATGACCAGGCCGACCAACACGGAACCGACCCGCCCGTTCGGGTTGGACCAGAGGGCGGCCAAGAGCGAACGGCGGTGCGGGCCGGCCGACGCGGGGCCGGTGCCGGTTTGCTCGGAGAGGACCAGGGTCACGACGAACGCGTCCTCGGGTCGATCAAGGTGTAGATCACGTCGGTGAGCATGTTCACGATGATGAAGCCGGCGGCGAAGATCAACGTGACGCTCTGCACGACGGGGAAGTCACGGTTGTTGATCGCGGTGATGAGGAGGCGCCCGAGGCCCGGGAGCACAAAGATCTCCTCCACCACCACTGTCCCGCCCAGCAGATAACCGAACTGGATACCCGACATCGTCACGATGGGGACGAGCGCGCCCAGGAAAAGGTGCTTCCAGGTGACAACCCCCTTGGAGAGGCCCTTCCCTCTCGCTGTGCGGGCGTAGTTGAGCCCGGTCACCTCCAGCATGGCGGCCCGTGTCGTACGCATGATGGCGGCCCCGATGCCTATGCCGAGCGTCAGGGCCGGGAAAAAGAATCTCTTGCACGTTGAGCCATGGGTCCTGGGTGAAGTTGACCCAACCCTCCGAAGATGGGAAATAGTGGAAAACGGAAGCCAGGAAAGTGACGAGGCCCGTGCCGATAACGAAGCTCGGTATGCCGAGGCCGACCACGGCGACACCCTGGCCTACATCGTCTACTACCCGGCCCGGCCGGAGCGAGCCGAACACCCCAAAGAGCACACCGATTAGCTCGCCGATGATGAGCGAGGCGAAAGCCAGTTCAAGCGTGACCGGGAAGGCGGTGGCGATGAGCGAGGCCACGGAAGTCCGGGACGACAATGAGATGCCCAGGTTCCCGCTGAACAGCGACCCGAGCCACGACCCGTACTGGCGGAAAAATGGCTCGCCGACGCCGTAATAGTGGTCCAAGGCGACAAGTTGGGCGTGGCTGAGGAGACCGGCACTGACGCCGAGGGACGCAGTCACGGCGTTGCCCGGTAGCCATCGGAGGATGACAAAAATGATGATCGAGACGCCGAGCAGGGTCACGAGCATGCTGAGCACCCGGCGGGCGATACTTAGCAGCATGTCTGCCTCGGTCGACCTTCAGGATATACGGGGGTAAGGCGCAGGCGGGGTACCAGCAGCGACGAACGGGGGACGGAAAAAAAGAACGGTCACCGTTTTCCGCTACCCGCCCACCCCGGGCGCATCACGAGCGGCCCCAGCTGCGGGACGGGCTAGACGTGTAGCCCGTCCCGCAGGTAGCTGCTGCTCCCCTTCCCATCACTGGGCCGCTCCCTGAGGATCCCTAAGAAAAGGTGGTCGAGCGCAACGAGTCGAGCGAAGTCGAGTTCGTTGGGGCCAACGTGAACCCGTGCACCGAGGGCGCCAGCACGGCATAGTCGAGCCCCGTAAAGAGCCAGATCCAGACGGCGTTGGCGGTCAGCTGGGCCGAGAACTGAGCCCAGAGGTTCTTTTGCGCCGCCGCGCCCGTAGCCGTGTCGCCTTGGGTCAGCAACTTCTGCAACGCTATCGAGCTGTAACCGGCCGGTACGCCCAGGTTGGCGCCCGTCCCGAAGTAGCGGCCGTACATGGTGTACGGGTTGGGGTCGGCACCGTTCCAGGCGAAGGCGGCTTCGAACTTGCCTTTCAACCAGTCCTGGATGTAGGCGTCTTCGGCCAGGTTCTGGATGTTCATGGTGATGCCGACCTTGGCCAAGTCCGACTGCACCACGGTGGCCTGGGCCGCACTGGTGGGGTCGAGGTCCGTCGAAGTGACGGCAGTGAAAGAAAAGCCTTTCGCGTCGCCTGCTTTTTGCAGGTAGCTCTTCGCCGTGGCCAAATTGGGCGTCGGGCAGACGGCTGACACGGGGCTGGACGCGTACTGGCCCAGAGGTACAGGCCCGACTACCTGGCCCGCCCCGAAGACGGCATCTTCAAGGACTTGCTTGCGATTTACAGCGCAAGCGATCGCCAGCCGGTTGTCCACGTTGGCGAGCGGCCCGGTCTTGTCCTGGAGCATGAGGGCACGGTAGGTGAGGTCGAGCACGGACTGGACTTTGAGCGAAGAGGGCAGGTGCGTGGCGACCTGAGGCTCGGTCAAGAGCCCGAGCTGAACAGTGTTGGCCTCGACGGCGGAGGCGATGGACGTTTCGGACGGGATCGTCTCGATCTTTACGGCGGCCAGAGCCACTTTGCCGCCCCAGTAGCTGGGGTTGGCCTTCATGACAAAGGTGTTGCCCGGGCTCCAGCTGGAGAACTCGAACGGGCCCGTGCCGTCGGGGGTCTTGGCCACGGTGCCCGCGGCAATGGCTTTGGTCGACAGCATCGAGAGGTTTACTGAGGTCAGGCCGTCGAGGATGGACGTGTCCGGCTGGCTCAGCTGGAACTCGACGGTGTACGGCGCGGTGGCCACGATCTTTTTGACGTTGGCCAAGAACGACGCCGACGCGTCACCCGTCTTCGGGTTGAGCGCCCGGTCCAGTGAGGCGACCACGTTGGCGGACGTGAAGGTCGACCCATCGTCGAACGTCACTCCCTTGCGCAGCTGGAACGTAAGGAGCTTGTTGCCGTCGCCGTAGGCCCAGCTGGTAGCCAGGTCGGGGACCAGCTGCAGCTTGGTGTTGTACTGGACGAGCTGGTCGTAGATCAGCCCCAGTACTTGGAAGTCGAGGAAGTTGGTAACGATATCGGGGTCTAATTTCTGGACGCTCGACGTGTCGCCCACGACAAAGGTGGCGCCGGACGATGCTGCTGCCCGGTGGCCGTCGTGGCTACGTACGGCTGCCGCCGACGCCGAAGCGGGCACGCCGAAGGTCGCGATCAGGCCGGCGGTGGCCGCCAGTGCCGCCCCGATTCGGACAGGGTTTTTCCGAGGCCGTTGTTCTTTGACGGCGTCTTCACTGCGGACCAACAAACACACCTCCCGTGCTCGTCGCTCCGATCCTCGGGGCGACCTGGCCAGACCTTATACCACCGGTCGCCGGACGGGGTCGCGGCTGGCGCGCTCATAGCCGACCCCGACTGGTACCACTTAGTATTGGTCCAGGCCACTTCGGCCGCTCGAGTGCCGCCGACGGGCCCGCCTCCTTGGCGACTACTTAGACCTTATTTGATTGGTACGATCCAATCGCCGGATCGATCAGGAGGCGGCGCCACGATGAGAAGCGCAGAAGGCCAGGCTCCGGTGGAGGAGCTTCGGGCCGACGGGGCTGGGCAGCCGAAGTACCGGGTGCTGCACGACGCACTGGCGGCGCTGATACGCGACCTACCTGCCGGTTCCGGTATGCCGACGGAGCGCGAGCTATGCGAGCGGTTCGGAGTCTCCCGGGGGACCGTCCGCCAGGCCCTCGACCATCTGGAGGTCGAGCAGCGGATCTACCGCCACCAAGGCCGGGGCACGTTCGTGGCCGGCCCGAAAATGGACCATCTATTGGAGCTTTCGAGCCACACGGCGTCGTTCCGGGCCCGTGGCATGGAACCGGGGTCGCGACTGATCGGGGTCACTCGGGTCCCGGCCCCCACCGACGTGGCGGGGATGCTGGCGCTGGCCGAGGGCGAAGAAACCCTCCAGATCGAACGCGTCCGTCTGGCTGACGACGAGCCGCTCGCTGTCGAGGTGCTCCACCTGGGGGCCAAACGCTTCGACGGGATCGCGGCCGTGCTGGGGGAGTCGCAGTCGCTTTACGAGCTGTTGCGGGCCCGCTACGGCGTCGAGCTGGCGTGGGCGGAGGAGACCATCGAAGCGGCCTTGGCGCCGGGGCGTGAAGCCTCCCTCCTTGGCATCCCGAGTGGCGCCCCCATGCTCGTGCTGTGCCGGCAGAGCTTCGATGCCATCGGGAGACCGGTCGAGTTCGTACGGTCCTTCTACAGGGCCGATAAGTTCCGCTTCCGGACCCGGCTGCAACCCCCACCTACGGCCGGGCCACTCCTGCCCACTGAAACGAGGCTCAGATTGGCAGCCGTGAGCGACGCGCCCGGGCTGGCCAGGGTCTTCGTAGCCGCTTGGCGCGACGGCTATCCGGGTATCGTCGACGCTGCCGTCCTTGACGCACTGGACGAGGAGGACATTGCCGACTGGTTGGGGACTCTGACGTCGTCCAACGGCCCCACCACCTGGGCCGTCGAATCTGCGGACGGCGATGTCCTGGCCTTCTCACGTCATGGCGAAGACCCCTCCGACAGCCGCCGGGGGCACATCTATTCGCTGTACGTTGCTCCTCATGCCAAGGGACGCGGGATTGCCAAGGCTCTGCTTGACCACGATCTGCAGCTGCTGGCGGAAAGCGGGCTGGAGACCGTGACCCTCTGGGTCTTCGAGCAAAACCAAGCTGCTCGCCGCCTGTATGAATCGTTTGACTTCGTCCCGGACGGGGCGCGGCGGGTCGAGCCCCAATACGGAGCGCAGGAAATCCGCATGCGCCGTTTGCCCGCGGGCCGGCCCCGGGTGGGCGCGCGATGACCACGCAGCTGCGCCCCGAACTCTCGTTTAAGGTCCGCCCAGACAGTGTGTTAGCGGCGGCCCCCGCCGTCAGGGAGCTGCGCGACTACCTCTCGGCGCTCTTGTCCGCCGGCTTCCCACCGAGCGTGTCCCTGGCCGTAGTCGACTACGACGGCGTCGCGCTCGAGGCGTTCGGCGGCTACGCCTGCATGATCGGCGAACTCGTCCCTACCACCCGCGAGACGTCGTACGACCTGGCGTCGTTGACCAAGGTCGTGTGCACTGTCACCCTGGCGCTCATGGCCCGCGAGGCTCGCCGGCTGAGCTTCGACGATCCCGTGGCGCGCTGGCTGCCCCAGTACCCGCAGGCCCAGTACCCGCAGGCCCAGTACCCGCAGGATCAGGCCACCTTGTGGCACTTATTGACCCACACCGCCGGTCTGGTCGACCACAGGCCGTTTTACGACACAATGCGCGGGCGGGGCCCCATCGAGGCCGCCATTTACGAAGAAGCCAGGTCGGCCCGGCCCGGCAGCCCGGTCCGGTACTCAGACCTCGGGTACATGTTGCTCGGGTGGGTCCTCGAAAGCTGTTTCGAGATGGGCCTGGACCAGGCCTTCGCCTCGATGGTGGCGGGCCCCTCGGGCTGAGGCAAGCCCGGTTCAGGCCAAAAAACCCTGATAACCAGCGAACATTTGCGGCCACGGAGCTGGACGGGGACCAGAGGTCGGGCCGCGGGCTCATATGGGGCGAGGTCCACGACGGCAATGCGTACGCGCTCGGCGGCGTGTCCGGTCATGCTGGGCTCTTCGCCCCCCTGCAGGACCTCGTCCGTTTTGTGCAGCAGGTCCTCGTGCCGGGCGGCGTCTTGTCGGCCGAGTCGATCGCCCTCATGAGCAGCCGTCAGGCGAGGGCGGGCGACGACATCCGGGGAATTGGGTGGCGGCTCGACCCTGTCGACTGGGGCAATTGGCCGGGCGGCACCATATGGCATACCGGCTTCACGGGTACCTCCTTGTTGATAGCACCTGAAATTGGCACGGCTGTGGTCCTGCTCACTAATAGCGTGCACCCGCGCCGGCGTCTGGAGGAACAGGCGGCGGTCAGAGCGGCCGTCCACCGGCTCGTGGCCGAGGCGCTCCAATGACGGCCGACGGCGTCTCCGGCTCACCCGGCTCCGCGGCTCCCGAAACCCTCGGCCTCGGCAGCCTGGTGACTGAGTCGGTGCGGCCCGAGCTGGCCACCCTGGACCTGCTGGACGCGTTTGGGCTGGTCTCGCTCATGGCGAGTGATTCACGGCGGGCGCCTGACGCCGTCGCCGCCGCCGCCCCCGCCATTGCTGCCGCCGTCGAGCTGGTGTGCGGTCACCTGGCCGCGGGGGGAAGGCTCGTATACGTCGGCGCTGGCACCGCGGGCCGTCTGGCCGTACTCGACGCGGCCGAGCTCGGGCCCACCTTCAGCGTGTCGCCGGGCATGGCTCAAGCGGTGATTGCCGGTGGCGATGAGGCTTTGCGCCATTCCGTCGAAGGGGCCGAGGACGACAGAAGTGCTGGCGCTGACGCGCTGGCCGGCCTCGACTTGAGTGAGCTCGACGTTGTCATCGGCGTTTCCGCCAGCGGCCGGACCCCGTTCGTCGTCGGTGCCATCGGCCACGCCCGTTCAGTTGGGGCGGCCACAATCGGCCTTTCCTGCAATGCCGGCAGCCCCCTGAGTTCCCTCACCGACTGTCCGATCGAGATCATCGTGGGTGGGGAGGTGATCGCCGGTTCGAGCCGCATGAACGCTGGCACCGCCCAGAAAATCGCCCTGAACACGATTTCCACTTCGGCCATGGTGTTGTTGGGGAAGACGTACGGCAACCTGATGGTCGATGTCCGGCCCACCAACGACAAGCTGCGCGACCGAGCGGTGCGGGTCGTACAGGCCGTCACCGGAGCGGGGCGGGAACGCGCCGCCGAGGCGTTGGCGGCGGCCGACTGGGATGTGAAGGTGGCTTGTTTGGTCGTGTGGAGCGGCCAGGACGCTGGCTCCGTCCGGCCTGCGCTGGAGGCCGCCCAGGGCCGCCTGCGAGAGGCCATGGCCTTGCTTGGACGGCCAGGCGGCCCCACCGGCTAGGTCCTGCTCGCCTTCGGTTACTCTCCTTTTGTGCAACGCCCTTCGCCCGCCGAGCAATTAGAGCCCACCGCGGGGGGTAAAAACGGGCCCTCGCCGGGCGCGGGCGAACACGAGAAGCCCCCCAAGGACATGGTGTGGGTCCCCGGGGGCGAGTTCCTAATGGGCTCGGAAGACTTCTATCCCGAAGAGCGACCTGTCCACCACGTAGCTGTTGACGGCTTCTGGGTCGATGAACATCCTGTGACCGTGGCCGAGTTCCGTCGCTTCGTCAAAGCGACCGGCCATGTCACCTGGGCCGAACGGGCACCCGACCCAGCTGACTACCCCGACGCCCTCCCCGAGCTGCTGGTGCCCGGGTCGCTGGTCTTCGCCGGGTCGGACGGCCCGGTAGACCTATCCGACATTCAGAACTGGTGGACATGGGTACCCGGAGCGGACTGGCGCCACCCGGAAGGACCGAAATCGACCCTGAACGGGCGCGACCGGCACCCGGTTACGCATGTCGCGTTCTCGGATGCTCAGGCCTTTGCCGCTTGGGCCGGCAAGGAACTGCCGACGGAAGCGGAGTGGGAGTACGCCGCGCGCGGCGGTCTCGAAGGCAGAATTTTTTGCTGGGGGGACGACTTTGCCCCGAGAGGCCGGATGATGGCCAATACCTGGCAGGGGGAGTTCCCCTGGCAGAACCTGCTCTTGGATGGTTATGAGCGCACCTCGCCGGTAAAAAGTTTCCCCCCCAACGGGTATGGCCTGTTTGATATGGCAGGCAACGTCTGGGAATGGACGTCCGATTTCTTTACCCCTACCCACGATGGCGAGGCTCGTCATCCTTGTTGCGCACCGCATAACCCCCGGGTTCCTACACCAGAGCACAGCTACGAGAAAAGTGGCCCCGGTGCGCGTATCCCCAGGCGGGTCACTAAGGGCGGCTCCCACTTGTGCGCTCCGAACTATTGCTTGCGCTACCGCCCCGCCGCTCGGCAAGGACAAGCCGTGGATTCCACAACTAGCCACATCGGTTTCCGCTGCACGCGCCGACGATCATCGTTCGACGGCGGGGGCGTTCGCGAATAGTCGGTTAGACAACTAATTCGGCCTGATTTACATCCCCAATATCTTTGCTTTCTGAGCGGCGAACTCTTCGTCTGTGAGGATGCCCTCCTGTTTCAGCTTCCCGAGCCGTTCGAGTTGCGCGACGGTGTCGTCCGACACCGCGGGTCCTGGAGCGTACGACGGCTGGGGTGCGGGCGCGGCCTGCATCGGCACCGCCTGCTGTTGCTCGTACGCGGCGGCCTCCGCCGCCTGTTGCTGTCTGTTCGCTTGGTGCCGGGACACGCCTCCGACGACAGCTGTAGCGGTGCCGGCGACGACGGCGGTCCGGGCGGCAACCCCTATTAGGCCAGGGCGACCGACCCGGCGAACTGGACGCATCAACATGTGGTTCCTTTCGACCTAAGGCAGAAAAGGCGCTCGGCCTTCTCTGTGCCTGCTTCTAGCGACATCTTTTTGGGCCGTTTGACGCGACCCGGCCGGCGGTCGGGTCGCTGGTGCTTCAGCTTTCATCGCTTGCAGCCAGAGCCTCCTGTACGGTCGCGGCGTCGAGCCGGTCGTGGGCGACCAGCAAGCCGCCGGCCCGGCCTATGGCGCTGGTGAGCTCGCGCGCCCAGGTGTTTTCCCACACGATCAAGACAGCCGAGCTGCCAGGCGTGAGGGCGGCGCCCGCGGCCTCCAGGTCGGAGTCGCTCAACAGCCCGTTTACCTCGCCGTCGAGCGCTTTGAACGCGATGGCAGGTTCGTCCTCGAGGTTGATCAGCTCGTCGCTCGTAATCGAGCCGTCGAGATCTCTTGTAATGAACACCAGGTCGGGGATCGTAACGATGCCGCGCTCGATGACGTCTGCCAACGCGGGGACGACCTCACCGGTGAACTTGCTCCCGGGGAACTCTATGACGGCCAGTTCCACTGAAGCGGTGGGGCTTAACTCGGCCGGGCTCAACTCTCCTCCTGCTCAGCCGATCCCGCTAGGGCAATGGCGAGACCGAGCCCCTCAGCGATAGCAGACGCGGCGGCGACCGTACGCGCCGTCCCTATGACCGGGGCGATAGCCACCAGGATCCCCTGGGCATCCTCAAGACTGATGCCGGTCGAGGCGGCGGCGCCAGTGTTCAGAGCGTAAGAAGAAGGTGGCGCACCTACCGCAGCTAGCGCGGCAATACGGGCCACCATGATGTCCCGGTCGGCTAGGTCGCACTGCTCGAGAGCGGCGGCGGTCATGGCTATGAGAGAGCTGGCAATAGGCGTATCAGGCACGGGCGTGTACGACACGGCTGTTCCTTTCCTGTCTGGGATAACCAACTGGCGGACGTGGGCGCCGGTTGTGGGGGTGGGTAAGGGTGCGGGGCCCGAACACTTAACCTCTCACGTGCGACGCCCTGGACGTCAGTCGTGGGCGGGCACCGACGAAGCCGAGTCTTTCCAGGCGTTGGCCCCCGCGGCGCCGGCGGCCAAGAACTGCGACCACTTGCCCTTGGCCACGTCGGTCGGAGGGTGCTCCAGGCTGGCGAACCAACGAATGGCCTGGTTCACGGCGTGCAACCCGCCGATTACAAGGCCGATGAAGGCCAGCAGACCACCGACGCCCACCAGTATGGACCCGACGATGAGCGGGCCCGACTCGAACTCAACTTTCTCGTTCGCCTCGAGCGATGTCACGTTGCTTCCTCCTCCACTTGCCGTGGGCCCTGGGAACGGGTCACCGCCTATCGTAACGGTCGAAGGCGGGGGGAGGACCACCCAATCGGTGTGATGCGAACGGTCCTGGCCGGCAGTAACTTCGGCCTCGGAGGGCGAGGCCGACCCGACGCAGACGGCGGTCGGAGCCGCTTGGAGGGCTGAAGAAATGACCATGGTTGGCGAGAGGGGGTTCACCGCACTGCCCGGGAGCCCGTTCCCGCTGGGCGCCACCCCGAGGGACGGCGGCACCAACTTCGCGGTGGCGTCCGGGATTGCCAGACGGCATCTTGCTCTGCCTCTTCGACGGTTCTGGGGCGGAAACCCGGATCCCGCTGGAGGAAGAGGACGCCGGTGTGTGGTACGGCTTCGTACCCGGCGTGGGGCCGGGCCAGGCCTACGGTTATCGTGCCACCGGCCCTTACGACCCGGCCAACGGCGCCCGTTGCAACCCGACCAAGTTGCTGACGGACCCTTACGCCCTGGCTATCACCGGCGAGGTCCGGTTTGGGCCGGAGGTGTTCGGCTACGACGTGGACGACGTTGATAGGCCGAGCGCGCTCGACTCGGCTCCTAATGTCCCACGGAGCGTCGTCGTGGACAGCACTTTCAAATGGAGCGACCGGCCGCGGCCCAACTACCGGTATGCCGAAACGGTCTTCTACGAGATGCACGTCAAGGGCTTCACCATGACCAACCCGGCGGTCCCGCCCGATCTTCGTGGTACATACGCCGGGCTTGCTCATGAGGCGGCCATCGGCCACCTGGTCGACCTCGGGGTCACCACGGTCGAGCTGCTGCCGGTCCACCAAAGCGTGCCCGAGCAGTTCTTACAGGACCGGGGGCTCACGAATTATTGGGGCTACAACACGATCGGCTGTTTCGCTCCCCATGAGGCGTATTCGGCCGCGGCTCCGTGCCAGGGGTCCGGAGGCCAGGTCGCTGAGTTCAAGGCGATGGTCGACGCCCTCCACGGCGCCGGCCTTGAGGTCGTGCTCGACGTCGTGTTCAACCACACGGCCGAGGGCAACCACCTCGGCCCGACGTTGTGCTTCCGTGGGTTGGACAACCCCGCGTACTATCGCTTGGCCGCAGACCGCCGTTTTTACCTCGACGACACTGGCACGGGCAACACTGTCAACGCCGGCGACCCCCTGTCGCTCAGGCTCATCATGGACTCGCTGCGCTACTGGCTGACGGAGATGCGAGTGGACGGCTTCCGGTTCGACCTGGCGGCCAGCCTCGCCCGCCAGGACGGCGGATTTGACCAGGTGGCAGCCTTTTTCGACATCGTTTCCCAGGACCCCTTGGTATCTCAGGCCAAACTCGTGGCGGAGCCCTGGGATGTGGGCCAGACGGATAGCTATGAGCTCGGGCGTTTCCCGCCCTTGTGGCGAGAGTGGAACGGAAAGTACCGGGACCTGATGCGCGATTTCTGGCGCAGCCAACCCGGCCTCGTCGGGCAATTCGCCTCCCGCTTCGCCGGCTCGTCGGACCTCTTCGCCAGCCGGGGCCGGCGGCCCACCGCTTCGGTGAACTTGATCACCGTCCACGATGGGTTCTCCCTTGCCGACCTCGTTTCCTACGACCGCAAGCACAACGAGGCCAACGGAGAAGGCAACCGGGATGGCACCGACGACAACCGCTCCTGGAACTGCGGTGTAGAAGGGCCCACTGACGACCACGATGTCCTTACCTTGCGGGCGCGGCAGCGGCGGGCCATGCTTACGACGCTCTTGCTATCTTTTGGTGTCCCCCTTCTCCTTGGCGGCGACGAGCTCGGTCGGGCCCAACGAGGCAACAACAACGCCTATTGCCAGGATGACCCGATTTCGTGGTTCGACTGGTCCGATGTAGATAACGACCTGCGTTCCTTCACGAAAAAGGTCATAGCCTTTCGAAGGTCTCACCCCGTGTTCCGCAGGCGGAGGTTCTTGGCTGGTGCGGAGGCGGCGGAGCTCGGCTGGTACACACCTGCGGGGACGGCCATGACGGAAGAAAACTGGGCCGACCCCAACGCCCGGAGCCTTTCCCTTTATCTAAACGGCACCGACGACCCCGACCGCGCTCGAGACGGCAGCCTCCTCATTGACGACGACTTCCTCTTTCTCGCCAACGCGTGGTGGGAGCCGCTCGACTTCCTCATCCCGCCCAGTCGCCCCGGGCAAAGGTGGTACGCGGAGATCGACACGTTCGAACCGGACAAGCCCTCCGCACAGGGCGCACTCTTAGCTGGGGCCACGGTGACGGTCGGCCCTCGGTCCGTAATGGTGCTGCGAGGCCCGTGCGATGCCGTTTAGCCCATTTCCAACCGCAAGGTGGTTGCGGGTGGTGGGCGGTAGCCCTCCACCGGATATGCCAAAGCCTCGACGTTTTCACCCGCTTCGGGTATGCTCGGCGCGTCGTTCAGCTACGCAGAATGTAGGCATGTTAGATAAAGCATGGGACATAGATCGCCGAGTCGTCGATCTCTCGGCAATCGCCTAGGAAAGGTTGATAAATGATCGCCAGCTCATATCCACTGCTCGACGCCTTCTTGACGATGCTCTGGATCTTCTTGTTCATCATTTGGATCTGGTTGCTGATCGTCGTGTTCGGCGACATTTTCCGGAGCCGCGACTTGTCAGGATGGGGAAAGGCCCTGTGGACGATTGGCATCATCATCTTGCCGTGGCTCGGGGTTTTGATCTACCTGATTGCGCGCGGCGGCAGTATGCACGAGCGGCAGATCCAGGCCGCCCAGGCTCAAGAACAAGCCTTCCGTCAGTACGTCCAGGAGACTGCGTCCTCAGCTCCGCCCAGCACGGCCGACCAGCTGGCAAAGCTAGGCGACCTGCGGGACAAGGGCGTGATCAGTGAGACCGAGTTCCAGACGGAGAAGGCGAAGGTTCTGGCCAGTTCGTAAAAGCGACGAGAGAGAGCGACAATCTCTGATAGGAAGCGGAAATTCAGGTGCGAGCGACCTAATGCGGTCGCTCGCACCTCGGGAGATCTTTAGCCAATTGGCGTGAGTTCGCTTCGCTTGCTTTATTGGTGGCGGTAACGAGGTCTGCGCCGTCAAAGCTGCGCGGTTAAATCTGCGCCGTCAAATCTGCGGGGTCATACCCCCGTTACGGCCTTGATACGACCGGAAGTGATCGCTTGCTTGAAGTGGGCGAAATCACGTTCGTTCTGGTCGGCGTACACCTCAGCGAAATCTCCGATGGCTTCATCGAAGACGGTTGAGCTCCCGAGGTAGGCGGCTATGGCGACTCTGTCGCCGGAGCGGGCGTGGGCTCGCGAAAGTGTCCAGGCGCACATGCGGGCGTAGGCTTCCATGCCTTCTGGCGTCATCTGGTCTATGTTCGCCGACGCCTTCCAGTCCCGCAGCTGGCGGACGTAGAAGTCGCGGGGTTTTCCGTCAAGGCCGGTAACCCGTTCCCATCCGAGGAAGATATCGCTGTGCGCTTGCATGAGGTGTTGGCCTGCCACCACCCGCTGGCCCTGGTTGGAGTACTTGCTCTTACCGACGAATGGCGCCAGCACCGACTCTTGCGCCTCTTTCGCCTGCAAGATCAGCGGGTCGGCGTCGTCGCGCCCCAAGAGGAGCACGACCCAGGCTCTGGTGCCGACACTGCCAACACCGACGACCTTGCGAGCAATCTGGACAAAACGGAACTCGTCGATGACGTGGCGGCGGTCTGTTTGGAGTGTGCGCTGATAGCCGCGGATGAGGCCCCGCATGCCTTCTGTGATCTCGTGCGCCTGGAGCTCGGGGTACAGCTCCTGCACAGGCACGACGACGGGCGGGTCGGAGATGATCCTGCGCTCGCCGTTCACGAGGGTAGTCAGCTGGTCGAGGGCCTTCATGCTGTCCGCCAACCGGGCTCTAGCAATCGCCTTCTCCGCTCGTCGGCGAGCTTGAAGGGTGACCTGCGGGCCGAAGCGGGCCAAGAGCTCCTGAAGGTCCAAGTGCCTGTACCACACGTCGAGATGGCGGCTGGCGGCGAACTCCGACATCGACTCTCGGTATGCTCGGCCCACCGTTAGAAGGGCCCGGCGCCGGTCTTTGAGCGAGAAACCGCGGTCGCGCCCGGCAACGGCGAAACTGGCGGCCAAACGCTTGACGTCCCATTCCCAGGGCCCAGGCAGTGTTTCGTCGAAATCGTTCACGTCGAAAACGAGGGTCCGTTCCGGCGACGCGAAGGCGCCGAAGTTTGACAAGTGGGCGTCCCCGCAACATTGGGCTCTTATCCCGGTGCTCTCGGTCGACGCCAGGTCTGATGCCATTACCAGGGCCGCCCCTCTGAAGAAGGTAAACGGCGATACCGCCATCCGGCCGTGCCGCACGGGTACGAGCTCCGGGACCCGCGATTCGGCCTGCTGCTCGAGCAGGTCGACCGGGTCGGGCCGTCCCGGCCAGGGTTCGAACCGACGTTGGCCGGAGCGCGGGGCTCGTGCCCTGGCTTCCCGGCCCCGCTGCTGGCGTTCCGCCACCGTGAGGTGAGCGCGCCCATTTTTATCATCCGCGCTCGCCTGGGTGGATCCCTTCCCCCGCGTAGCCGGCCGAACCGCAGTCATTTCAACTCCCCTCAAAGACCCGGCGCCAGCCGGTCTCAGTAGCCAATAGTCAGATCCGGGCCTGGATCTCGCCAGCAAGGCGCCGGGCGTCCTTGGCCAAAAGCGGGCCCACTAGTTCCGTCCGCCTCCGACCGTGCGCCATGAGGACAATTTGGCAATATGAGCCCGGGCCCCGGCGCACGAACGATGCCTCCTCGACCCGGTTCATCGGGATCGAGGTCTCTGTCCGGCTGACAACGCCCTTACCGATCATCAGGCGCGTATCAGTAAGGACGTACACGTGACGCTTCCGCCAAATACCGTAGAGACCAAGAGTGTAGATGTACTTGCCCAAGGACAGCGCTCGCGACGGGCGGACAATCATCACCACGGATTCTCCGCCCCGGAGCGTGAGCCCGCGTGGCTTCCTCCACCCCTCCTCTTCGGTCTGCGTTCGTTTAGTCATTGCGACCAGTATCGCACTGCCCACACTGATGTCTCCTGCCTGAGTAGTCTTGCGCGTCTCGCCAGCAGTCGTACGATAATGGCAAGCTCCCGGGGGAGCAGCGCTGGCGAGCCCCGCAGTGTGATGTGAGCAAAGTGACGACCGGTAGTACAGCTGAGGAACGCCCTCGAGAGCAGGTGCCCCGGCGGACGCGTCGGGCGCGGTTGGTAACGCAGGTACGCGGGCTCGTCGAGGCCATCAACGAAGGTGATGATTCTCGGGTGGAGGCGGCCGTCCTCCAGCTCAGCCGGTCCAAGCGGATCTTCGCTCCCCTCACCTTTGCGGTCGGCGCTCTCCTAATGCTGTTCCAGGGGGTGAAGCTGCTCTTCGCCGACTGGCGCCTCTCGCTGATACAAATCCTTCCTGCTATGTGGATTTGGGCGGCCATGCTGGACCTCAAGCTCCACGTCATTTCGAGGCGGGAGTTCAGGCTCTGGTACGGGCCGTCCGTGGTCCTTGCCGTCGTCGCAATCGCGCTTGTGAGCGTGGCGAGCTTCTACCTGAACGCGGTTTTTGCCTTCGCCATTTCGAGGCCCGGTAAGCCTGCCATCGGGCCAGCGTTCGCCTGGGCCCGCCACCATTTGGCGGTGGTGGTCAGTTTCGGTTTCGCAGTGGGGTTCGCCCTCGGAGTTTCCGTTATGGTCGTACCGCGTTGGGGGACCTGGTGGTTCGCATTCGCATTAAGCATCGTCGTCGCCGTGATGATGCTCACTTACGTGGCCGTCCCATCGCGGCTGGTGGGGGTCAAGGTGGTGGCGTCTTCGCGACGCGACAAGCTGACTGCCTCCGCAGTCGCCGGCGCCGTCGGGGCCATCGTCTGCACTCCGCCCTATCTCATCGGCCGGGCGGGCTTGCTGCTGCTCGGGACGCACACCTTTTTCGTGCTCGGGGTCATTCTGGTGACGCTCGGGGTGAGCCTCCAGTCGGGCGCGACCGGGGCGGTGAAGGCCATCAAGATGAGCTCCAAGCTGGCCACCGGGAACGGGCCCGGCAAGAGTGGACCGGGCTGAGCGCCAACGCCTTTCGGGGTGGGGCAGCCGGCCGCGCCGGCCCTTCGACCGCACCACTCCGTCGACGGGCCAGCCCCAAACCGCGGTCCCACCGGTGCTCGGCCGGGGCCTCAGTGCTAACGTCGGCCTGTGACGAAGCGGACATCCAACCTGGCGCTCGGTCTGGTCGCGTTACTGGCTGCGCCGGTGGCGTCAGTCAGCGCGATCGCCAGCAGCGCCGAACAGAGCAAGCCGGCGCTCCAGATCCTCGCCGATTCCGAAAAGGCGATGCTGGGAGCTAAGGATTTTCACGTCTTCGGCTCCATAAACGAAAGCGGGCAGTTGACATCGCTCAACTTGACCATTTCGCCCAATGGTGGGGGAGGCAGTGTGGGGCTGCCGGGGGTGACGATGGAGATCGTCGTCGCCGCCCACAACGTCTATGTGAAAGCGGACGAAAAGAGTTGGCTGAAGCTGACCGGCAGCGCGTCCACCGCGGAGCTGGTGGCTAACCGGTGGATAGAGGCGCCAGCTTCGAACGCCGACTTCTCGGATTTCGCCCAGCTCACGAACTCGAAGAGCTTCATTGGGCAGCTGACGTCTGGTCAGGCCCACTTGGCCAAACTCCCTGTGACGGCCACGTGGGGCGGCCACAAGGCGGTCATCCTCACGGACGGCCAGGGAGGCCGACTTTATGTCGCCGATCGGCCCCCCACTTACATGCTGCATGTGCAAGGTGGGACCGGTGGGGGGTCCGGGTACATGACCTTCTCAGATTTCGGCACCGCGCCCGTGCCTGCGGTCCCCGTCAACGCCATTACCCTCCCGGGCAGCTAGCGCCTTTCTTGGCGGCGTGGCCGCCTTTACTGATTTTACTTTTCACCTTTTCACTGTTCAGCGCGAAGCCCTTTTGCGGGTAGATCGCTTCCCCCCGCGACAACATGGCCACGAACCGGTCGACCCGGCGAGCTCGTGCCTTGGGGGTTGCGGCGGTCGAGACCCGGTACAGCACTGCGTAACGGTTCAAACGGTTGAGACGTTCGAACGCCGTTTGCGCACCGGCGTCGGCGGCCAAGGCTTCGGCGAGGTCGGCCGGCACCTCGATGCTGGCCGAGCCGGCGTAAGCGGCCTCCCAGCGCCCGTCCGTCTTGGCCCGCTCGACGGCGAGGAGGCCGGACGGGCGCATGCGCCCGTCCGCTATCAACCGGCCGGCCAACGCCACGTTGTTGGCGGACCACGCGCTCCGAGGCCGCCTCGGTGTGAAGCGCTGACGGTACGTCGCCTCGTCCCGCCGGCCCAGCTGGCCGTCTATCCAGCCGAAGCAGGCCGCTTCTGCCAAGGCCTGGTCGTACGTGAGGCTCGTGGGCTGCGTTGTGCCTTTCTTGGCCAACACGACCCAGACGCCGGGCGAACCGGCGTGATTGTCTTCCAGCCACCGCCGCCATGCTGCCTCGTCGTGGACCAGCAGCTCGGGTAGGTCTGCAACCATTGCCGCCCAGCTTGCCAGCCAAACTCGCTCGAGGCGCCTCCTCCCCGCGAGACTGGGGCGGTGCCGGCAACTCTCGGTCCCATAGTCCGCCCTTACCAGCCCGGCGACCTCGACCCCGTCTACGAAGTCTGTGTTCGTACCGGCGACGCCGGTGGCGACGCGACCGGGAAGTACCCGAACGACGATTTGCTCCCGGACATTTTTGCCGGTCCCTACGTGCACCTCGAGCCCGAGTTGGCCTTCGTCGTCGACGACGGCAGGCGGGCGGTCGGGTATGTGCTCGGTACGGCGGACACCGAGCGTTTTGTACGCAGCTACCGGGATGAGTGGCTCCCGACGCTTCAAGGCAAGTACCCGGAGCCGGCGGGCTGGCCAACCGGCGACGGCGACTGGTTCTTGGCCCGGCTGTACCGTCCAGAGGAAATGCTGCTCCCTGAGGCGGCGCGCTATCCCGCCCACCTTCACATCGACTTACTTCCCCCATACCAGCGGGCCGGGTACGGACGTCGCCTGATCGAGGCCTTCATGGAAGCGGCAGGCAAAGCCGGCGCGCCGGGTGTCCATTTGATCGTTGCCGGTTCCAACACCGGCGCCCACCAGTTCTACCAGCGGGTGGGTTTCGAACGGGTCGAGGCCGCCGACCTTGGTGGCGCAATCCTTTTCGTGCGCACAACCTCCGGCCAGCCGACCTCGCCGGGTTAGGGAGGCCAGTAGCCCAAAGGCCAGTAGCCCAAAGGCCAGTAGCCCAAAGGCCAGTAGCCCAAAGGCCAGTGTGCCCAAAGGCCAGTGTGCCCAAAGGCCAGTGTGCCTGACGGCTCAGACGGTACCGGCGGGCGGCGCCGCGGCTACCTCGGTGCCGATGCTGGCCCACGCCTGCAAGAACCAACTCGACGACCAGCGCTTGTCTTCGCCCACCCCGGTCACGACCTCGATGCCAAGCTGACTGCAGACGCCCCATTCGGGGATGCTCTCGGCGTTGACGCGGTCGCCCCCTTTGGTGAACACGTTCGGTCGCAGGCGGCGCAGCGCTTCGCTCACCGTCCGGTCCCCTTCGATCTCGAACGGGACGACGTAATCTACCCCTCTGATCGCCGACACGATGAGGCACCTGGTCTGGAGGTCCTGGAAGGGGCGGCCCTTTTTCGCCGTCAGGAAACCGTCGCCGTTCACTACGACAACGACGATGTCACCGTACTCCCGGGACTGTTGGATCGAACTGATATGGCCGGGATGAACCGGGTCGTACCCGCCCGAGGTGGCAACAATCCGCCCGTTGGGGCGATTGGCCTCGAACTCGTCAAAGCTGACGATGTCAGCGCCAAGCGACAGCAGCATGACAAAGAGTTTGGACTACAGGACCGCTCATTACAAGAACCCCTGGCCGGCACGCCACGCGCGGTGCGTCCGGCATCGCCGGCGGCGGTCGTCACGCCATCGCGACCAGGTCGAGCAGGTCGTCGCTCCAGCTGTCCTCGGTCCCGTCGGGCATGAGCAGGACCCGGTCGGGCGCCAGCTCGGTGACGAACCCGGCGTCGTGGCTGACCAGGATCATGGCGCCGGGCCAGTCGGACAGGGCCCGCCCGATGGCCTCCCGCGACGGCGGATCGAGGTTGTTGGTCGGCTCGTCGAGCAGCAGCAGTTGTGCCGGCCGGCGACCAGCTGGGCCAGGGCCAGCTTGGTCTTCTCCCCGCCGGACAGGGTCGACGCGTCCTGGAAGGCCATCTCGCCGACCAGACCGAACATGCCGAGCAGGCCCGCAGCTCGGTCTCGGGGGCGTCCGACGTGTCGCGCAGGTGGTCGAGGACGCCGACGCCGGCGTCGATGCCCTCGTGCTCCTGGGCGTAGTAGCCCGATGCGACACGCCGACCCCGTGCGCCAGCTGCCCGTCGGTCGGGTCGGACCAGCCGGCCAGGATGCGCAGCAGGCTGGTCTTGCCCGGCCCCGTTCAGGCCCATGATCAGCAGCCGCTCGCCGCGCTCGACGGCGAAGGTGACGTCCTCGAACACCGGCGGGCCGCCGTAGGCCTTGGCCAGGCCCTTCGGCCTCGAGGACCACCCGGCCGGTGTGGGGCGGGGCCGGGAACGTGACCTTGTAGCGCGCGTTCGTCGCCGGCTCGGCGCCGGTGCGCTCGGCGCCTCGCCTTCAGGCGGGCGACCCGCTTGTCGAGGGTCTTGGCGATGCGGGCCCGCTTGGCGGTCTGGTGGCGCATCGAATCGGCCAGGGTGGAGAGCCGCTTGATCTCGGCTGCTGGCGGTCGGCGACCTTGGCCAGGCGGACCTCGTCGGCGGCCCGGGCCTCCCGGTACTGGGAGTAGGTGCCCTTGTACTCGACCAGCTTGCCCTCGTCGAGGTGCAGGACCCGGGTGATGGCCTCGTCGAGCAGCTCGATGTCGTGGCTGACGACGAGCAGGGCGCCCCGGTAGGAGCGCAGGAAGCCCACCAGCCAGTTCTTGGCGTCGCTGTCGAGGTGGTTGGTCGGCTCGTCGAGGAGCAGCACGTCGCTGCCGGCGAACAGGATGCGGGCCAGCTCGACGCGCCGGCGTTCGCCGCCGGACAGCACGCCCGACGGGCAGGTCGAGGCGGTCGGCCGCCAGCCCGAGACCGGCGACCAGCTGGCGCACCTCGGCCTCGGCCGCGTAGCCGCCGGCGGCGGCGAAGCGCTCCTCGGCCGCGCGATAGCGGTCGATGGCCCGTTCGGAGGGGTCCTCCTCCATGGCCATCCGGAGCTTTTCCAGCCGCTCGGCGGCCTCGTCCAGCTCCCGGCCGGACAGGACGTGGGCCAGCCCGGTGGCGCCGACCTCGGCGGCCATGCCGGCGCGGGTCCTGGGTCAGGAACCCAGCCGCCCGGTCACCGTGCGCGGTGCCGGCCGCGGCTGGCAGCTCGCCGCTCAAGCACCTTGAGCAGGCTGGTCTTGCCGGCCCCGTTGCGGCCCACCAGGCCGACCTTGTCGCCGGCGCGCACAGGAAGGACGCCTCGGACACGACGGTACGCCCACCGACCTCCACGCTCAGTTGCTGAGCCTCGAGCACCTATCCATGATGGCCACTACCGAGGCCGTCGCTCACCGAATAAATAGACAGCCCGGCGGCGCCACACCCGCTCGGGACCGGAGTGGCTTACTTCAGGTAGGCCAGGGGGGGCCCGTGTAGCCGGCGGTAGTCATCGAGCAGCTCACGGGCGGCGCTGATCCCGGGGACCAGGGGGTTGAGGGACAAGGCGACCTCGGCCAGCCCAGCGTCCCCGGTCACGGCCGCCTCGACCAGTGCCCGCTCGTACTCTTTAACCTGGCTGACGAGGCTACGGGCAGAACGAGGGAGCTCGCTCACAGCGAGCGGCTCGAGACCGCCGCCGTGGACGTAGGCTGGCACCTCGACGACGTCGTCTGGCTGCAGGTAGGGCAAAGCCGATCCGTTCCGGGTATTGACGATCACTTTCGCGGGCCTCACGGAGGACAGGCCGGCGATCACCTCCAGGGCCACCCCTTCGTAACCACCAATCTCGGCCCCGTCGAGGGAGGCAGGCCCCAGAGCGGCGCGGCGGGCGCGGGCCTGTTGCTGATGGTTGTCCCCCTGCGTGTCGGTGCGCATATAGGTGTCGCGCCGGACGCCGAGCAGCAGCGAGTAGGTAGACCAGGCATCTTCGACGTCGCCTTTCTCGAACGCTCTGGCGATGCCTCCGAGGAGCTCTTCGTTGAGGCGCAAAACGTCCTGGCCCCGGCTGGTGCCGGCGTGGGCCACGCCCTCTACGTACCGGCGGGGGTCGTAGTAATAAAAGACGTACTCCGTGGGTAGCGCCCCTATCTGGCGGACCATGCTGGCGTCGAACGCGGCGAAGCGATGGTCGAAGCGCTGCAGCTCTTCGTAGCGCCCAAGCAGCTCGTCAACACGTTCTTCGCCATTGACCCTGAACGACGAGATCCAGCCCAAGTGGTTGAGCCCCGAGTAGGAGAAGGAGACCGTCTCCCGGTCGGCGCCGAGGAAGTCGCCAAGACGCTCCAGCGTGCCGTTGGGGGTGTCACAGACCCCGACGGCCCTCACCCCGCCGTGCAGGGAGATGGCCTGGGTGATAATGCCCGCCGGGTTGGTGAAGTTGACGAGCACCGCACCTGGTGAGGTGCGGGCCAGTACCTGGCAATACGAAAGCACCACCGGGATGGTCCGCAACGCCATCGCCGCCCCGCCCGGGCCGGTGGTCTCTTGGCCGACCAGGCCGCGTCCCAGGGCCACCTGTTCGTCGATGACCCGGCCCTGGTCACCCCCCACCCTGATGGCCGAGAAGACAAAGCTGACCCCGGAAAACGCTTCTTCAGCGTCGGCCGTGATGGTCACGATGCCCGGGTACCCGAGGTAGCCAGCCAGCTCGACCGCCAACCTCCCGGTGGTCTGCCGCCGGACGGGGTCAGGCTCGAAGAGGCTGATCTCGTCGAACACGTTGGCCCCGCTGGACAGCACCGCGCGCACAAAAGCGGGCATACGCACGCCGCCTCCGCCCAAAATCGCCAGCTTCACCGATCCTCCATTTTGTCTCCGACCAGCCCGCCGACCGAAAGGGTACCGGCGGCACCCAGTCTGGCTACGGCCTCTGACCCGGCGGCGTTGCCGGCGGCGACCGCTTCGAGCAGAGTCGACCCGCGGGCGACCCGGCCGATCATGGCCCCGGCGAAGGCGTCGCCGGCACCCGTGCGGTCGTTCACGACGACGTCTTCGAGCCCCTCGGTCACTTCCGTCGCCTTCCGTCGGTCAACGGCAATGGCGCCTTTGGCCCCCTGTTTCACTATGAGCAACGGGCACCAGCCCGCGGCCAGGTCGATGGCGTCCTCGACGTCGTGGGTGCCAGTCAGGCGCAACAACTCTTCCGCGTTGGGAAAAAAGGCGTCGGCCAGACGGGCGCACCGGACCACGACCTCGGGGAACTCGTCGATCTCTTCCAGGTTGACGTCGAGAGCCACCCGGGTGCCCTGTGCCCGGGCCGACTCCAGCACGGCCACGACGGCCGGATCCGGGTGCACGTGGCACCACGAAGGCCGTACCTGCCGCAAGGCGTCGAGCCAGCGCTCGCACTTTGCGGGCACCCCCGCGGGGATGGGTGGCATATGGCTGATGAAAGCCCTGTCGCCGTCAAAGTTGAGCACGGCGCTTATGCCGGTCACCGGCCCTGCCACCGTTTGCGCGACGGATAGGTCCACACCCTCCCGGCGACAGTGTTCGATGGCCAACTTCGACCCCAGGTCGTCACCGAGCAAGGTGGCGATGGCGGCGGTGGCGCCGGCTTTGCGGGCCGCCACCGCCGGCGTCAATGCTCCCCCGCAGGAAAAAGCGAAGGCATCAGTGAAGATTTCCTCGCCTGGGCCGGGGAGCTTCCCGATGTCCCCGAACACGACCTCGAGGTATAACGACCCCAAGACCATCAGGTCCATGCGCCTACTTCCATACGGCAGGTCCAAACCGGTCCAGAAAGTAAAGGGTGGGCCGGCATTAAGTGGCGGCTGCGGCAGAAGTGGCAGTAGCCGGGTCGGGGGCGTCGACGTGGCACGCCGCCTCGTGCAGGGGGGCGGTCGGGCGCAACCGCGGCGTTACCTGGGCGCAGACGTCGATGGCGAGCGGGCAACGCCAGCGAAAGCGACATCCCTCGCCGGGGTCGATGACTCTGGGCGGTTCGCCCACATCAGCCGAAGTAATCGACATCTCCGCCCGTGGGTCGGGCACCGCCGAGAGCAGGAGCCGGGTGTAGGGGTGGACGGGGTGGTGCAGCACCTCGTCGGTCGGGCCGTGCTCCACGAGGTGGCCGGCGTACATCACGAGCACCCGGTCAGAGACGTACCGGGCCGAGGCGATGTCATGGGTTATGTACAGGATCGAGACGCCTGCTTCCTCCCGCAAGTGGGCCATGAGGTTGAGCAGGCCGATGCGTATGGAGACATCGAGCATCGACACCGGCTCGTCGGCCAGGATCAGCTTCGGCCGGTAGGAGAGGGCCTGAGCGAACCCGACTCGCTGCCGCTGGCCTCCCGAGAGCTCGTAGGGGTACTTGGTCAGGATAGCGGCCGGGGGGACGAGGCCCACCACATCGAGGACCCGTTCAGCCTCGGCTTGGCGCTGGTGGCGGTTGAGTTCTGGACGGTGCAGCTTGAGCCCTCTGTCCACGGTGTAGCCGATGGTGTGGGCCGGGTTGAGCGAGCTGAACGGGTCCTGGAAGACCATCGGGACCTGTCCGCGGTAGGCGAGCAGGTTGCGGCGCCGACGCAGGGAGGAGACAGGCTGGCCCCGGAACAACACCTCGCCAGCTGTCGGCCGGTACACCATGGCCAACAGGCGGGCCACGGTCGACTTGCCCGACCCCGACTCACCGACCAGAGCCACGATCTCGCGCTCAGCGATGGCCATGTCGAGGTCGTCCACCGCGTGCAGCGTGCGGCCCCGTAGCCCGCCGACCCGGAAATGACGGCTGAGGCCCCTTGCCTGCAGCAGCGGCGGGCCGGCGCTCTCTACCTGTGCGTTGGTCTCAGGCACTGTCCGCCCGGTCGTACTCTGACTTGGTGTCTTCGTATAACAAGCAGCGCACCAACGCGCCGTCGACCTGATATAGGTCCGGTTTTGTCGTCGCACAGCGCGATAAGGCCTTGGGGCAACGTGGGTTGAAATTGCAGCCTGCCGGGAGGCTGGCGAGGTCGGGGGGGCTGCCGGGGATGCCTTGAAGCGGGATCCTGGGACCATATACAGAAGGGAAAGCCTCAAGCAGGCCGCGGGTGTAAGGGTGGAACGGGTTATCGAAAAGGGGGCGAGTGGCGCGTGCCTCTACTACCTGCCCGGCGTACATCACCGCCACCCGGTCCGAAAAATGAGCGACCAGGGACATGTCGTGGGTGACGAAGATGATGGCGAAACCGAGTTCCTCTTGGAGCTGTTTGACTTGTACCATCAGCGAGCGTTGAGCGACTACGTCCAGGGCCGAGGTGGGCTCGTCCATCAAGATCAGCTCGGGCGAAAAGAGCAGCGCCATGGCGATCATGGCCCGCTGGCGCATCCCGCCGGAGAGCTGGTGCGGGTAGCTACCGAGGTGCACGACGTCGATGCCCACCAGCGAGAGCACTTGCTCCGATCGCGCCCTGATGTACTTCGAGTTTTTTTCGCCATGCGCCTTCATGGCGTCGGAGAACTGCGCCTCGATGGAGATAACCGGGTTGAGGGCGTTCATGGCCGACTGCATGACCACCGACATCTCCCGCCAGCGGACCGCCCGCAACTGTTTGTCCGTCATCGCGACCATGTTTTGTCCCTTGAAGGTCACCGTCCCGCCCGTGACCTCGGCGGGTGCGCTTAAAAGGCGGGCAAGGGCAAACAGCAGGGTGGACTTGCCACAGCCGGATTCGCCCACGATGGCGAGGAACTCGCGTTCGGAAAGTTCGAAACTCACGTTGTCAACCGCTTTGGCGATCGTCGAAGCTCCGAGGTACTCGACCGAAAGGTCGTTCACACCCAAGATGACCTTTTTGCCCACTGGGGGCGAGCTTTCTCCGCCGGTGCCCGGGCGCGCTGGCTCTGACCCGCCCGGCCCGGTCGTCGCCAGGCCTGCAATGGCGGAGGTAGGGCGAGCCGGCATCAGCGGTTCCACCCCCCAAGAGGGAGCGCAGCTGTCCGGCACGTGTCGAGGTGTGTCATTTAGCCTGCTTATGAGCGGTGTCTGTGGGTTCTGGTGACGTCTGGGTACTTTGACGGCCGACTAGAAGGTGGACCACGGGTACACAAGCCTACTAACCGCTCCACCTCACCACCTTGTCACCATTTTCGGCCACGACGCCGCGTGGGGACCGGAGCACCACCAAAAGCTGGAAATGCCGAAGCGGTACAAGGCTGCGCCACGCGGAGGGGCCACGCGGAGGGGCCACGCGGAGGGGAAGGTCGTCGATATTTCAGCCCCCGCTGCCGCCGGTGGCGAGCGGCCCCGGACTGCCCAATCTGGCCAGAGGAGAAGATAAAACGGGCGGGGGCCGCATAAATGCGGCAGCTCGCTCTACTCCCGCCATCCGCCCCCGTGTCGCGGTGAGCGCCTCGTAGTAGCCCTGGTAATCGAACGTTACAACCCCCCCGCGGAACAGCTCGTGGCATCTGGCGGCGTTGACCCATTCCTGGTACACGTCACCGATGTCAATGACGCTGTCCGCCCGGAACCCGTCGGCGTCCTCCCAGTTCTCAGCGTAGAAGACCTCGGGGAGCGGCGAAGTCACCATACCGAGTGCCCGTTCGACGGCGAAGTAGCAGTTGGCGTGGTCACGATGGAAAGAGCCCCGCCAGTGAGTCACGAGGACGCGTGGGCGTGCCTGCTCGATGACCGAAGCCACGGCTGCTGCCACTTCCTGGCTGGCGACCAGGTCTCCGTCGGGGTACATCATCACACGGTGCTCGGCTCCAAGGGCGCCCGCCGCCGCTGTTGCCTCTCCAAGTTTCTGGGCTTTGTAGGCGGCCCTGTCCATGTCTGGATGACCCGCCTCACCCGCTGTGAGGTGTAGCAATAGCACCTCGTCGCCGGCTTTGACGTGGAGACGGGCGAGGTGGCCAGCCGTGAAGTCCATATCACCCACATGCGCCCCCACTAACAGCAGACCTCCGCTCATACCACTCCTCCAGGACGGGCCAAGTCTAAGGCCGCCCCAATCGAGCCCGCACCGGCGCCCACTACCCGCCGATGTCCCGGGGGCGCCAAAACTGTTGTCACTTCAATGGGCTTGCGTTGTGTTCAGGTTGGTCAACCTCAGCCGGACTTGGTACCGGTCCGCTCTCAGGACCGAGAGGACATATTCGAAGGGGCCCCGGCGATCAAGGGTGCGCCGCTCGACGACGAAAACCGGGGTCGAGGGCGCAACGCCGAGCAGGCGACTGTCGAGCGCCCTGGTCTTGCCTATCCGGATAGTTTCCATAGCTTCCACGAGCAGCACCCCGTAGTCGGCCTGCAAAAGAGCGTAGAGGGAGACGTTTTCCAGGTCGTTTTCATTCAGGCCCGGGAAGCGGTCCAAAGGTAGGTATGCAGTTTGGATCCCGATTGGTACGTCGTCACCTGTGCGTAGCCTGCGCAACTCCAGTAGGGGCGTGCCCTCGGGGACGGCGAGGGCCGAGCATCTGTCCCTGGCTGCGGCTACGACCTTCTTGCTGAGGATACGGCCCCCGCTCTTCAGCCCGAGCGCAGACATTTCCTCAGTAAAGGAGGAGAGCCCCCGGAGCCCCGCGGTTATGGTCGAACTTCGTACGAAGGTGCCCAAGCCCTGATTGCGGGTCACGAGCCCTTCGTTGACCAAGATCGAGACGGCATGCCTGATTGTGATCCGGCTGACTCCGTAGCGGCGGCACAGTTCAGCCTCGTTAGGGAGCCGGGACCCGGGAAGCCATACGCTTTCCATGATCTTCTCCCTCAAGTCAGAAGCCACCACGTGGTAGAGGGGTGCGACCACGTCGGCTAGGATACCCGCACAACATCATTATAACGACATAATCCCTTGAGTTGTGCCCGTGCCCGGAGCCACAGGGTGCCGGGGGCCGGCCAGCGAAAAGCCAGCACGAAGGCGAGGCGAAGGGTTTGCTCAACCTTCGAGACTGCGGGCCGACGGCTCACGGGGGGCCTGGGGACAGTCCGGTACGTGGGCCCAGATATAGCGGGCACGTGGTACCCAGGAGCCGGGTAATTTGAACGGGCTGTGCAATAGAACATGAAAGGAAAGTGGTGACCAAAAACGCACCCTACACCACGCAGTTGATCAGCCTCCTCCAGCATCTCCAAGAAACCCAGGACGTCGTCTTGGATGAGGTGGCCCGGCGGTGCGCCGACGCCCTGAGTGCAGGGGGGCTCGTCCACCTTTTTGGCTCGGGCCACTCGGTTATACCCACGCTGGATGCCTTCCCCCGGTACGGCAGCTTCGTTGGCCTTCACCCCCTCACCGACCCCCGGCTGATGTGGCACAACGTCTTGGGCCCGGCGGGGTGAAGGAACTACTGTGGCTCGAGCGGACGGAAAACTATGTCGAGAAGTTCCTTTCCCACGAACCCCTGAACAAGGGGGATGTGCTCGTCGTCTACTCTCACGGGGGCCGCAACGCAGCCGGCATCGATGCCGCACTGTACGCCAACGAGCGGGGCCTCACGACGGTGGCGGTCACCTCCCTTGCCAACCTCGAACGCCCGGCCGAGCACTCCTCAGGCAAGCACCTTCCCGAGGTTTGCGAGCTGGTGGTGGACACTGGCGTCCCGGTCGGCGACGCGGTGGTTGAGATTGTGGGGTGGGGCCCTCCGGTGGGCGGCACGTCCACGGTCGTGGCGTGCGTCGTCAGCCATGAGATCGTGACGAGGACGGCAGAGATGTTGGCCAAGCAGGGAAAGGCACTTCCTACCTTCGTCTCGCCTACTGTGCCAGGGGCGTCCCTGGCTGACAACGACCGCGTGTTCGCGGCGCACCGGCGATGGTTGCACGAGGCAGAGGCCCGGGCGATAGCCGGGAATTGATCACCTGCTTGGACGCCCAGAGTGGCCTCGTTGCTACGGGCCTGAGACACTCCCGTTCCGGGCCCTGGCGGAGGACGCGATGCCTGGACCCTGCCGCAGTATGTTGTTATGATGAGTCGCCTGGGTGCGAGGGGGATATGACCAGGGAGGCAATCCGATCGCATAATTCAGGAGGCAGGGTTATGTTTGGCAGTGCCTTGCGCTTATTCACTAAGGCAGTACGCCACTAACTGGGCACACCTTAACCAACGACCGACACTGACGAGTATTAATTAACGAAGATTTAATACTAAGAAAGAGAATTGTCTATGAGGAGAATTGGATTAAGGGCGGCTGCCGCGACGATCGGTGCCGCCGCGCTGCTTGCTTCAACTAGCCCGGCAGCTATGGCAGTCACGAAGACGGCGTCGTCTGTACGAGCTCATGACGCTGCTTCGGGCAGTCTGACGATCATTAACGGGTTTGGGACGCTCTGGGGTTGCGTTTTCAACCCGTTCAACCTGACATGGCAGTTCGGTAGTGCCGGGTTTGTCTACGAGCCGCTCGTCTACATGAACACGCTCGAAAACGCCAAGACGACACCCTGGCTCGCTACCTCGTGGGCGTGGAGCAACGGCAACAAGACCCTCACGTTCACCATCCGCAAGGGCGTCAAGTGGAGCGATGGCGTGCCGATGACGGCGGCGGACGTACTGTTCACCTTCGACATGCTCAAAAAGTACCCAGCCCTCGACCTGAACTCGATCTGGAGCGTACTTAGTGGCGCCTCGCAGCAAGGCGACAATGTTGTCCTCACGTTCAAGACGGCCGCAGTGCCTTATTTTTACTATGTTGCCGATCAGACGTTCATCCTCCCCGAGCACATTTGGGCGTCGGTGAAAAACCCCGTGACTTACGCGGACACCAACCCCGTGGGTACCGGACCGTACACAGTCGGCAAGTGCACCTCTGACAATGTCACTTACACTGCCAACCCGACCTACTGGCAGCCGGGGTTGCCGAAGGTGAAGACAGTTCAGTACCCGGCGATCCTGAGCGCTTCGACCGAAAACGGTATGCTCGCCACCGACGGCGGGTGGGGAGGCCAGTTCATCCCGAATATCAAGTCGTTCTACCTTTCGAGAGATAAGAGCAATCGTTACTGGTTCCCCCCATACAGCAACGTCGATATTTTCATCAACAACACCAACCCGCTCCTCAACGTTGATGTGCGCAAGGCGATGGCTTTCGCCATCGACCGTGCTCGTGTCTCAACCATCGGCGAGTACGGCTACGAGCCGCCGTCGAACCAAACGGACATCGTCACGCCCACATTTGATTCGTGGCTGGACAGCTCGCTGGCGGCCAAGTACGGGTACAGTTACGACCCCGCCAAGGCCATCTCTATCCTGGAGAAGGCCGGCTACAAGCGCGGGTCGGACGGCATCTTCGAGAAGGGCGGAAAGCAGCTCTCGTTCAGCATTATCAACATTGGGGCGTACCCCGACTGGGTCGCTGCCGTCCAGGTAATCTCACAGGAACTTACCGCCATCGGGATCAAGGTCACACCTGAGGACCTGACGACCACCGCCTACGATTCGCAGCTCTTCCCAGGCAAGTACCAGCTCGCGTACGGCTCGGAGACGGGGGGGCCGGCGCCCTATTACGAACTGCGCCAGTTGCTCGACACCGCCAACACCGCTGCTATAGGTCAGAACGCGACGACCAACTATGAGCGCTACTCCAACCCGGCGACGGATAAGCTTTTTAGCGAGTACGCCGCCACGACGAACACTTCACTGCAGCACCAAATTGTCAACCAGCTGCAGCAGGTCATGCTGTCGGACGTGCCGGTGCTGCCCATGACCGAGGACGTGGCGTGGTACCAGTACAACACGGCGGGCTTCTCGGGCTGGGTAACCCAGAAAAACCCTTACGCTTTGCCTGCTCCGTACCTCGTCCCCGACAATGAGGTGTTGCTGCTGCACCTGGCACCGAAAGGATAACCGCCCGGAATGGATGGGACCTTGATTTGTTGAGCAGATCGAGGTTCTTGGTGGCATTGCCACAGGCAGGCCAAGCAACGAAATGACGAACCCTTACGGCGCAGGAGGAGGCTAGTGAGCTACTTCCTGCGCCGCATTGGGTTCTTCCTGGTTACGCTCTGGGCCTGCCTGACGATTAACTTCGTGCTCCCACGCCTCATGCCGGGGAACCCGGCCGAAGTTATGATGTCGCGTTACAAGGGTCACCTGAACGGCTCGGCGTTGAAGGCGATCGAGATCGCCTTCGGCGTTAACACGAAGGAGAGCGCCCTCCGGCAGTACTTCGGGTACCTCGGCAATGTCTTTACCGGCCACTTTGGTGTATCGCTTACCTTCTTCCCGCTCCCGGTGGCGCAAGTAGTGGCGAACGCGCTGCCCTGGACGATCGCGCTCGTCGGAGTTACCACGGTGTTCGCGTTCGCCCTCGGCACGCTCATCGGCATGCTGAGCGCATGGAGGCGGACCGGGTTGTTCGACAGCATTTTGCCTCCCATGTTCGTGATCGTATCGGCGTTCCCCTACTTCTTCCTGGCCCTGATCACCCTGCTCGTGTTCTCGCTCGACCTCCATTGGTTCCCCGCCGCCTTCGGGTACTCGACCAGCGACACAATCGGCTTCACGTGGCGCTTCGTGGGCGACGCCCTGAGCCATGCCTTATTGCCGGCATTCGTGATCCTCATTGCCGCCATCGGCGGATGGGTGCTCACCATGCGCAACAACATGATCTCCGTGCTCTCCGAGGACTACGTGCGGATGGCGCGAGCCAAGGGCCTCTCGTCGTCTCGTATCATGTTCGCCTACGCTGGGCGCAACGCCGTGCTCCCCAACCTTACCGGCTTTGCGATGTCGCTCGGCTTCGTGGTGTCCGGTGCCATTCTGGTCGAGTACGTCTTTAGCTACCCCGGGGTGGGTTACATGCTGCTGCAAGCCGTGCTTAATGACGACTACGCGCTCATGCAGACGCTCTTTTTCTTCATAACGATGGCGGTGTTGTTCGCGGTGTTAGTGATGGACTTTGTGACCATGGTGCTCGACCACGCACGCGGTCCTCATCTTAGGGAGGCAAGGTGGCCACAACAGCCCTAGGTGGTGGCGGGCCCTCGATGCTGGGGGGCCTGTGGGCGCGCCTTCGCGTTGGTGCTCTGGCTAATCTGGTGCGGGCCATCCGCTCCAACCGCAAGGCGACCGCGGGCTTCATCCTCCTGCTCATCTTCTGCTTTTTAGCGGCGTTCCCGGGGCTGGTCGCGCACGACAATCCCAATGCCGAGATCTACCTGCCCACTCTTGGGCCCTCGAGCGCCCACTTGCTCGGTACGACCCAATACGGCCAGGACATCTTCGCCCAGCTCATCTATTCGACCAGGGAATCGCTCGTCATCGCGGTGGCCGCCGGCGGGCTGGCTACCGTCCTGTCGGTGCTGGTCGGCGTGACTTCCGCGTACATAGGCGGCCTGGTCGACGACGGCTTCTCGCTTGTGACCGACATCTTCCTCGTGATCCCCGCCTTCCCCTTGATCGTTGTCATCGCGGCCTATGCTAAAAACGGGGGCGACACCATCCTGATTGTCGTGCTCGTGCTTACGGGATGGGCCTACGGGGCGCGCCAGCTGCGGGTGCAAGCACTGTCGCTGCGCCACCGCGATTTCCTCGTGGCCGCGCGTCTAAGAGGCGAGCGCCGCTGGCGGATTATCGTGTCCGAGATACTGCCGACCATGACGTCGTTGATAGTGGCTATCTTCCTCGCCACCACCGTCTACGCCATAGTCGCTGCCGCCGCGCTGCAGTTCGTGGGGCTCGGGAACCCCAATACCCTGTCCTGGGGCACCATGCTTTACTGGGCGCAAAACGACGAGGCCCTGCAGGCCGGGTCTCCGCTCTGGGCCATCATGCCCGGGGTCTGTATCGCTCTCCTGGGGGCGGCGTTTGCCTTATTGAACTACGCCTTTGACGAAGTGAGCAATCCCGCTCTCCGCCCGGTGAAAAGGAAGCGCCGCTGACTTTCCCCGAGCCTGATGGCGCTCCCGCTGGGCCCGCCGCACCGGTCGTGCTCGCCGTGGACATCGGCGGGACCAAGACGGCGGTGGCTGCAGTCGATGCTCGCGGGGAGATTGGCGATCGCTGGCGGTGGCGTACCGACGATAGCCCGGGGCCATGGGTCGATCGCCTGGTGGCCATTGTGTCGGAGTTCGATGGCCGTTCAAATGGGCCTCGGGCCATCGGAATTGCTGTCCCCTCAGTCCTTGACGAGCGGCGGGAGCGAGTGCTCTGGGCCCCAAACCTGCCCGGGTGGACGAACGTGCCGCTCGCCAGCATGCTCGGTCAGAAGACGGCGCTTCCGGTGGCCATGGACCTGGATGGCCACCTGGCGGCCGTCGGCGAGCACTGGCTGGGCGCGCTCAAAGGCATCGATAACTGCGTTTGCGTCGTCGTCGGCACGGGGATCGGAGGCGGCGTTCTCGTGGACGGACGTCTTGTCCGCGGGCGGCAAAATCTGAGCGGCTGCCTGGGATGGATGGTGGTCGGCGACAACGGTGGCACGCATGAGAGGGCCGGTGCGGTCGGTTGGCTCGAGAGCCAAGCTGGTGGGAGTGCATTGCAGAAGTTCGCCGACGCTCTTGGTTATGGCCGTTCACCACAGCCAGTGATGGAGCTTGTCGCCGCTTCCGGGGCCGGCGACCCAGAGGCCATCGCTCTGCTCACCCGCATCGGACGGCTCATCGGACGTGCCGTGGCCAACGTCGTCAACGTACTCAGCCCAGATGCCGTGGCCCTCGGCGGGACCGTCATAACTGGCGCCCCCATCGTGCTATCGGAGGCGCGGAAGGCGGTCGATTTGTATGTCCAGCCGTACCTTCGCGCCGGGCTTGCCGTCCTGGAGGCCGCGACAGGCCCCGACGCCCCTTTGCTAGGTGCCGCCCGTATGGCCATCGACGTCAGCGGGGCCAGCTCTCCGAGCCCCCCTAGACCGCCTTTTGGTACAGCTTGAACACCCGATCGACGGTCGCTTGGACCGTTCGCGTGTAGAAATCGGCAGGCCCTACCCACGCGATGGTCGACCTGGTCATACCGGCAGACAGATCGTCGGCGAGGCAACGGCGTAACAGGACACTACCGATGCCGCGCCTCTGTTCGGCCGGCACAGTACCCATCGGCCCGAACCATCCCGGCCGAGCGCACCCGCGCGCTGCGAACGCAACGAAACGATCTGCACGGGTGGCAACATAACATCCCGCCCCCTTCCTTCTGAGGGACCTGCTGGCCTCCCAGGCCCATTCGGGGTTCCAGTGCTCCGCCACCCAGGATGAGAAAGACGGTTGGTCGGAAACCTGGAGCGGCCGGACCGAGATGCCGACCTCCCGAAGCCGTTCCTCGTCTCGTGCGGCATCGACCGTGGCAGGCGTTAGGTTCACGACCATATTAAAAGCTTCATACCACGGCTGATAGCCCTCCGATTCGGCCAGCTTTATAGCCGAAGTGTAGGCCGGGTCAATACCCGGCCACACGTAACATGGGGCGTCCCCACCGAGTCGAACTTCCACCGCTCCCGCCTGCCTCAGCACGTTTTCGGATGCTGTCAGGAGACTTCGGCCCACACCCCTTCGTTGAGCCTCGGGAGCGACGGCCAACAGGTCGATGTAGCCAACGGCCTGATCTTCGCCCTCCTTGCGTAGCGCGGCCAGTGACACACCGACGACGCCATTATCGCCTTCGGCGACTAGCCGCAGGTTCGGCTCGCTGTTAGGGCTCTCCCACAGAAGCTCGGGGAAGTTGGACGCGTCCGGCGCATCGTTAGTCAAGGCCTCGGCACAAACGTTGGCGATTGCCTCGAGGTCTTCGGTTCTGGCCGTCCTTATCAATTATGGTCGCCTCCTCTGATGTAGGACCACATTATTTGTCACGGTTTCCGCGGGACCAATCTCTAGTGACCGACTCCTAACCACTTGAGCCGTTCAGTAGGACCCAGGTACCCCGGCGCCCGTCAGGCGCCGTTGGCCCAAGGGGCGCTGAGGGCCGGGGCTGGCCCCTAAGGCTCACCGGCGTCGTCGCCGCCCTCGCCTTGTAACGGTACCTGAACCCTGCAGATGACGACGTCCGTCCGCGCCCGTAGGGCTCGCTCCAGCACCAGGTCGATGTGGTTGTGCAGGAAAAGGTAGCGGACTCGGTCGGGGATGGCCACGGGGATGAGGACCATTATCTGTTCCTCTTGGCGTTGGCGCAGGTCGTCAATGAAAGCAACGATTGGTTGCACGACCGAGGCGTACTCGGTGCGCAGCACCCGGAGGGGCACGCCCGGGCCCCACTGGATCCAGTCTTCCTCCAGCTTCCGGGCTTTTTGTAGCTGAGGGGTACCGGCGCCGGCACCATCGCCCCAACTGGCCCCGCCCGAATTGGCCCCGCCCGAACTGGCCCCACCCGAATTGGCCCCACCCGAATTGGCCTCGCTCGAATTGGCCTCGCTCGAATTGGCCCCGCCCGAATTGGCCCCGCCCGACCCGGCGGCCCCGAGCTCGTCCGAGGCGCCGGCGTCCTCCATTACTACGTTCACCGCTACCACCTGGCGGCTAATGCTGAGCGCTTCGGAGATCGCTTGTTCGGCGAGCCGGGAAACCCCCGTTACCGGCACGACTACGATCGTCGGTTTGGCGGCCGGCCGGGCCGGGATCTGGCCCAGCCCGAGGGATTTCGCCGTCCGCACGTAATAGGCGTGGACGCGCAAGAAGAGGAACACGAAGACCGGCACGGCGACGACTACCACCCACGCCCCGGCCGTGAACTTGCTGAACAGGAAGATGACAGTGGCGACCGCCGTCGCCACGGCCCCAACGCCGTTGACCACTGCCCGTTTCCGCCAATGGCGCGGGCGCTCCCGGCGCCAGTGGACGACGAGGCCGGTTTGCGACAGGGTAAAGCCGGTGAACACCCCGATGGCAAACAGAGGAATTAGCCTGTTCGTGTTCCCGTCGACCGCGATCAGCAATATGCCCGACATGATGGCGAGCACCCAGATCCCGCTGCCGAACACCTGGCGGTCATCGCGCAACGAGAAAATGTGGGGTAGGAAGTTGTCCCGGGCCAGCAGGCTGCCGAGCACCGGCAACCCTCCGAATGAGGTGTTGGCGGCGAGGGCCAGGACGAGAGTGATGGTGAGCGAGACGGCATAGTAAAGCCAGTGCCGGCCAACGGCGTAGGCCATTATCTGGCTGAGGACGGTCTGCCCGGACCGCGGCCCGACGTGCCACCGGCGAGCCAGGACGGCCAGCCCTACCAGCATTACGGCCAGGATGATGCCGAGGAGCGCCTCGGTGCGCTTGGCCAACCGGACTCGAGGCTGCTTGAACAGTGGGACGCCATTGGCAATCGCCTCCACTCCCGTGAGAGCCGAGCAACCGGCCGAAAAGGCCTTCAGCACGAGGAGGACGCCGACGGCCTCGAGGTTGGTCGTTGGCAGCAGCGAACGCCCCGGCTGGGGCACGTTCAAGGCCACAGGGTGGACCAGGCCGATGGCAATAATGACCAGCAGGCCAACAATGAACATGACCGTTGGCAACAGGAAAGCCCGGGCCGCCTCTCCCAGTCCCCGCAGGTTGAACAGCGTGACGACGGCCAGGATCCCCAGGCAGATCGGCACCGTGGCCGAGGTCAAGCTGGGGAAGGCCGATGTCAGCGAGCCCACGCCGGCCGCGATCGAGACCGCGACGGTCAGGGTGTAGTCGACGACCAGGGCGGCTGCGGCCAGCAGGCTCGCTTTTTGGCCCAGGTTGGCCCGAGAGACGGCGTAGGCGCCACCTCCACCGGGGTAAGCGTCGATGACTTGGCGGTAAGAGAAGACCAGGATGGCCAGCAGCGCGACGATGGCGAGCGTTATCGGCAATACCAGGCTGAGGGCGCTGGCACCAGCAGCCGCCAGCACCACGATGATCGCCTCGGGGCCGTAGGCCACCGACGTCAGAGCGTCCAGCGATAGGGCAGAAAGGCCCTCGACCGGGTTGATCTGCTCTTTGGACACGTCTCGGGCTCGCAACGGCGGGCCGAGGAGGGCTCGCCTCAGGGAGGTGGCGACTGGCTGCTCGGGCCGCTCCTCTCCCACGCCGTCAACAGTAGGGGGCCTGGGGGTGGCGCGCGATTGACGCGAACAAGGGCTCCCCAGAGGGAGCCCTTGTCGAGACTACTTCGCGTACCGATGGGATCAGGCTGCCACCCGCTCCGTCCGGCGGTCCGCTTCCGGCGCCAGCCAGTGCAGTTGGCCCAGGTTGTGAGCCGCCCGCCAGTTCTCGATTTCGTGCAAGGTCAAGCCGGTGACAGCAACGCCGACGAAACCCAGGGCAAAGGCAAAAACGAGCCATACGAGCGTGGTCCCGCTGAAAGTTCCAGCGGTAAACACTATAAGGGCAGCCGACGTCAGGCCCATCACGGCATCCAGGCCACGCTGGGCGATCCCCCGATCGGCATCGAGTTGGGCAACCAGCGACACAATCAAAACGGCAATTGCGATCCCAAAGCCGGTCCATGTAACGGCGCTTGTGCTGAGCGACTGGGTGAACACTACTAGAGTGCCACCGAGGACAGCGATAAGAACGTTAGTAAGATAACGTGAGCTCATTTTATTTATCCTCCTCTACTAACCGTGGCCGAAGAAGGACAAACTTCGCTCAAGAGACAAGGAGAGTACGGTACGTTCGTTGGCCCGTCAGTGTGAAATGCACTTCACTTCCAGCTGGACCAATTATCGCGTCCGCCGCCTCCTTCTGTCTTGTTCGGCTCGTTCCTTCCGGGGCCATTTAGCCTTTGTTAAGCTTTTGCAACGCAGGGCCCCGCGTTTATGTTCCCGAGACGCAATGTCCTCCGGGATCTTTTCCGCCGACCTGGGCGCTACTGGCCTCAGACCGGTGGTGGGGGCCGGCGGCCTAGACGGCGGCCGGCCCAGTAGGCACCGGCCAAGCCGGCCGCCCCCAGAGCCCACAGCTCCGGGTACCGGCCGAACCCGACGTAGCGGAACACGACGTGGTGCACGCCGGCCGCCAGCGAGATGCCGACGAGCGCCGGCGCCAGCATCTCGGTATGCACAGCCTTGCCATCCACCCAGGCCTTCCAGCCCGGGTCGTACGACACTGATAGCAACAGAACCCCAGCTCTATGCATGGTTACCTCGGTGGCGAGGTACCCATCGGGAAGACGGGCGCGCGTGCTGTCGACTGTCCCGGTGGGCGCCGCCGCACCGCTAACGGCGCCGGTCCGAGAGGACGGGGGAGGTTTGGGTAGCCCCGGGTATTTGACCGACCAGTCCTCCCCGGTCCCGAGCTCGTACAGCAGGTCGAACGATTGGCTGCCGATGTCGGCCCGGTTGGCCGAAAGGCTCCCGGTGACCTGGAGCGGGACGACGTAGCCGTTTGAACTGATCTGCCAGAGTGCGTAAGGCCCGTCGACCATGACCTGCTTGGCCGGGACGGGCGAACCTGCGCCCGCCGGTAGCAGGATGTACCGGATCCCGAACAACGTGTAGTCGACGGGGTTGTCCTCGTCGAAGTCCGTCTCAGGGTCGAGCATCAACGACAGCGTCGGCACCACGTATGTGACCTGGTCTACGTCCTGGCTCTCGAGGTACTTGTACACCGGGACCAAGCCGACGGTAAAGCTTTGGCCCCAGTTGCTGGACAAGCCGGCATACGTGCGCCCACCCCCGTGCTGCTTTATATAAGCGATAAGGGGGGCGATCATCGCGCCCTCTGTTCTGTCCCCGGCCCGTTGGACATTTATGGCAGCCGCGTCCCGGTTGTCATAGCTGGATATTTGGGCCACCGCCGGCGAAAGCCACGCTATGGCGCCGGCGGCGATACACCCGACGGCCAGGAACCGCATGGGCCTCCAGCTCACCAAGATGTCCACTACCCGGCGCAGAACCTGCCAGATCAGCACGACCCCCGTGCCTGCCAGGTAAAGCCCGGCCAACTGGCTGCCCATCACGAAACGCCGGAAGTAAAGATCGGCGTGGGCAGGGACCAGGTAGGCCAGCGACCCCCAGGTTGTGGACCCGAAACTCAGCACCATGCTCGCCACGAACAACGTCAACAACCCCCGCCCGAGGGCGTTGCGGCGCCAGCGCACGATGGCCAGGACGGCCCCGGCCAACACCGCGATCGTTATTATCGGCAGTGTTCGTTTGGCGTCGAAAAGTTGGCCCGTGAACAGCCATTCGAGCTCTTGGCGCGCTCCGTAGCCCTTTACGTAACTAGTGCCCGCTAAGGGCTGGTTAATGGCGGACCATTTGCTCTCCAATATGAGGGGCAAAATGACCCACGCCGACACCGCCAGGGACGAAATGAAGAGAATGCCGGCCCGGGCCAAGCGGGCCTTCAGCCGCCCGTCGGCGGCCAGGCCGAGCACGAAGATCCCCAGGAAAGCGAGATATCCGCACATAAAATGGAGCCCCACGGTGAGGCCGATGAGGGCGGCGGCCGGCCAGATGAAGCGAGCGTCCTTCATGGCTCGCCATGTGGTCGCCCAGGCGAAGGGCAGCGCCCACGACCCGAGCAGCTGGGTCCAGAGCTCGGCCCCTCCTATCCACAGGTAGGCGCCGTGCTCGAAACCGACACCGGTAATGCTGACGATGAAGGAGGACAAGACGGCGGCGGCCGCGGCGGGCGCCCGCGGGAGGCCGAATACCCGGCTCGAAGAGTAAATAGCCAGCGGCCAACAACTCACAAGGAGATAGATCGACCACCGGAAAGCTGCGTTGGGCCCCACCACCGTGCCGGCCAGGCCAGTCAGCACAGACCCGAGGCTCTGGTAGTGAAGGAACTGAGCCGAGCCCAGGCCGATGTAAGGGAACCAGGCGCTGAAGGGCAATCTGCCGGCCGAGATCAGCTGCGCCGCGACGCGGGTCATTTGCTCGTGGACAGAACCGTCGTTCAGGTACGCGACCGAGAGGGTCGTAGCCCGCAAACTCCAGAGTTCCCAGCCGACCAGGGCGATTACGAGCCCCAGCGGAGCCCACCGCCACGACGTCCGAGCCGGCTCCTTGGGCGCCTCGATCGGTCCGACGTCGCCCGCAGCGGTGACCCCCGCCGGCGGGGTCAGCCCGCCGGCGGGCCGCACCGCCGCGGCGTACCTCGAACATGGACCCGAACTTTACGTTGCCCGACCGCCAGTTACCATGCAGGTCGAGGTACCCGTGGCGACTGCGGGCGCAACGGTGCCGGTCGTCCTAGCTGACATCTGTCTGTCCTCCTTAGGGAGGGACAGCCCAGATGGCCTCTTCTCCTCGCTATTCAGCGCGGCCGTATGACTGGATCTCCTCGAGCTCTGGCGCGGTGAGCTCCCGGGGCGCCTCGCCGCGTGCTGTTTTTTCTTGGTAGACGTGGCGGCGGATCCCTTCGACCACGTCCGGGTTGGCCAGAGTGGTGATGTCGCCGACGTCAGTGAAATTGGAGATGCTGGCTATGACCCGTCGCATTATCTTCCCGGAGCGGGTCTTTGGCATGTCGGCCACGATCCACACGTTCTTGGGCCGGGCGACCTTACCGATCTGGACCTCGATCGAGTGCTTTACCTTGTCCTCGAGCTCTTTGCTCGAGGACAGGCCAGGTTGCAAGGCGACGTACATTTCGACCACCCGGCCCCGGACGTCGTCGATCACCGGGACGGCGGCCGCTTCGGCCACCTCGGGCACCGTAAGCACGGCAGACTCGAGCTCCTTGGTGCCGAGCCGATGGCCGGCAACATTGATCACGTCGTCGATGCGGCCGAGGATCCGGTAATAGCCGTCCATCGCCTGCACGGCCCCGTCCCCGCATAGGAACGGCCAATCGTGCCAGTCTGTGCTGGACTTATCGTGGTTGTACTTCGCGTAATAGGTCTGGACAAAACGTTCTGGCTGGCCCCAGACCGTCTGCATTATGCCGGGCCACGGGTTACGGATGCAGATGTTGCCCGCTTTGCCGGCTTCGATCGGCTTTCCATCCTCGTCGTAAATAACTGGGTAGATCCCGAGCGCCGCTGGGCCACAGCTGCCCGGTTTCATCGGCTTCAGGGCGGGTAACGTGCTGCCCAGGAAACCTCCGGTCTCGGTCATCCACCACGTGTCGACGATGACCGCCTCTCGCTTGCCTACCGAGTCGTAGTACCACCGCCAAACTTCGGGCTCGATGGGTTCGCCCACCGTGCACATCAATTTGAAGTGGTAGTCGTGTTTGGCTGGTTCCTCCGGCGCCAGCTTGCGCAGCATCCGGATAGTGGTCGGTGCGGTGTGGAAGATGTTGACCCCGAGGCGTTCGGCGATCCTCCATGGCCGGGCCGCGTCCGGGTAAGCAGGAGCGCCCTCGTACATGATGCTCGTCGTCCCGAGCGCCAATGGCCCGTAGACGATATAAGAATGCCCGGTTATCCACCCGATGTCGGCGAAACACCAGTAGGTGTCCTCGGGATGGATGTCGAGGTAGTACTTCGACGTCCCGGCCACGTACGACAGGTAGCCGCCGGTGGAGTGCTGGGCGCCCTTTGGCTTCCCGGTAGTGCCGCTCGTGTACATGAGGAAAAGAGGCGCCTCAGCTGGCATCGAGACCGGCGGCACGACTTTGCGCAAGTAGTCGCCAAGCACCTCGTCGACGAAATAGTCTCGCCCTTCCACCATCGGGCTCTTGGAGAGGTACCTCCCCGGGTGCCTCCTCCATACAAGGACCTTTTCGATCTCCACGCCCTGTTCTCTGGCCGCCAGCACGGCCTCGTCGGCCTTCGCCTTGTGGTCGAGGAGCTTCCCGTCGCGGTAGTAGCCGTCGATTGTTACGAGCACGCGGCTGCCTGAGTCGGCGACGCGCCCGCCGCAGGCCGGGCCGGAAAAGCCGGCGAAGACCTCGGAATGGACGACGCCGAGGCGGGCGCACGCCAGCATGGAGACAGGTAGCTCGGGGACCATCGGCATATGGAAGGTGACCCGGTCACCGGGCTCGAGCCCGCAGAAGCCCCGCAACAGGGCGGCGAACTCGTTGACCTGTCCGTGCAGGTCGCGGTACGTGATCGTCTTCGTTGGTTCCGTTTCGGGCTCAGGCACCCATATGAAGGCCGCCTTGTTGGCCTTGGTAGCGAGGTGGCGGTCGACACAGTTAACGCTGGCGTTCAGCCGGCCCCCCACGAACCACTTCCAAAATGGTGGGTCGCTCGTGTCGAGCGTCGTGTGCCAGTACGTGTCCCAATCGAGCAGGTCGGCGTACTCCCGGAAGCACTCCGGGAACCGCTCCTCGCCGAACCGTTCGTCTATGGCCGGGCCCGAAGCGTTGGCCTGCCCTATGAAGTCGGCGGGAGGATAGAGGTACTCCTCCTCCCGCCAATGGACAGCAATCTCAGCCTCGCTCAGCGAGGCCCCAGTCTCCTCTAAGTTGGCCACGGACCACCTCCGTCAAATGGTGAGGAGTTCCCAAACGCGGATAGTACCTCCCAGCGGCCGTGCTGCATGACGTCTCCGGGTACCTGACGCGGCGGCGCCCCGCAGCCGTCCTGACGACAAGGGCGCAGGTGGCCGCAGGCGCCTGACCGTGGCGTCAGTACCGATAACCCTCCGGCTTGTACGGGCCTTCCAGGGGCACACCGATGTACGAGGCCTGACTTTCTGTGAGGTCAGTCAGTTCGGCCCCCAGTTTGCCGAGGTGGAGCCGAGCCACCTTTTCATCGAGCTGGCGGGGCAGCACGTGGACACCGATGGGGTACCGGTCCGGGTTGGCGAACAGCTCTATCTGGGCGATCACCTGATTTGTGAAGCTGGTCGACATCACGAAGCTCGGATGGCCAGTGGCGCAGCCCAGGTTGACCAGCCTCCCCTCGGCCAGGACGATCACCGAATGGCCGTCCGGGAAGTCCCAGGCGTCTACTTGCGGCTTGATGGGGTTGCGCGAGATCCCCGGGTAACGGGCCAAACCCGTCATGTCCACTTCATTGTTGAAATGGCCGATATTGCAGACAATGGCATTGTGCTTCATCTTCGCCATGTGCTCGACCATTACCACGTCTTTGTTGCCGGTCGCAGTGACGACGATATCGGCGCTTCCAATCACGTCGTCCAGGACGACCACCTGATAACCCTCCATGGCCGCTTGCAACGCGCAGATCGGGTCAACCTCGGTGACGAGGACCCGAGCGCCCTGGCCGGCCAGGGACTGGGCGCAACCCTTCCCGACGTCGCCGTACCCGCACACCACCGCCACCTTTCCCGCCACCATGACGTCAGTGGCCCGGAAAATCCCGTCGATGAGGGAGTGGCGGACCCCATAGAGGTTGTCGAACTTGCTCTTGGTAACCGAGTCGTTCACGTTCATGGCGGGGAAGAGGAGCGCACCCGCTTCTGCCCGCTGGCGGAGACGGTTAACGCCGGTCGTCGTTTCTTCGCTCACGCCTTTTATGCCAGCAGCCATTTTTGTCCACATGCCCGGGCGCGTACGCAGCGTCCGCTGCAGCGTGGCTGTAATGACGCCGTGCTCCTCGCTGTCCGCTGGGCCGAGGTCGGGCACTTGGCCTGACCGCTCTGCCTCGACTCCGAGGTGGACAAGCAATGTGGCGTCGCCCCCGTCGTCGACGATCATGTTGGGGCCGTCCGCGTCGGGCCACGCCAGGGCCTGCTCTGTGGCCCACCAGTATTCCTCCAGGGTCTCGCCTTTCCAGGCGAAAACCGGCACACCGCTCTGTGCGATGGCCGCCGCGGCGTGGTCCTGGGTAGAGAAGATGTTGCAGCTTGCCCACCGCACCTGCGCGCCAAGTGCGACGAGGGTCTCGATGAGGACAGCGGTCTGGACCGTCATGTGGAGAGAACCGCTGATGCGAGCGCCGGCCAGCGGTTGTTCGTCGGCGTACTCGGCCCGAAGGGCCATAAGGCCGGGCATCTCCACCTCGGCCAGGTCGATCTCGCGGCGGCCGAACGGGGCCAGCGATATGTCAGCCACTCGGTAAGACAGATTGTTGTTCGCGGGGCTAGGCTCGCCGGTGTTCTGTTCGGGGCCGGAGGCGGCCTCCTGGCTTGAGGCCTGTGGTCCTGGCATTAGGGCTCCTTTTGTCGTGGACGCTTGCTCGTACGGACGCGTGGGCGCGCCTGAAAAGACAGATCGGGAGGCCGGGGCCATCGAGCCCTTCCCCTACGGGTCAGCCATACATCATCTTAGCGCCCGGCGGGGCAGTGGCCCAGGGAACAGGCGTCCGGCCACGGCCCGTAGCTCCCCATCGAGAGCCGCGGCGTGTCAGGGTCGAGCCGTTCTCTGACCAGCTCAAGGACCATTTTGACAAAACGAGGGCTATTGCTGACGGTGGGCACCCGGACCAGATTTGCGCCTTTTTCCTGTGCTTCGGCCGCCGCCTCCACGTCGAGGTCGTGGACGATCTCCATGTTGTCGCAAACGAAACCAATGGGGACCACGACGAAGGTGGCTGCCGCTGAAGCGGCGATGACTTGGCCGATGTCGGGCTCCAGCCAAGGCGACCTGGGAGGACCGGAGCGGCTCTGCCAGGCGAGCTGCCAGGAGCCGATCCCGGCCCCTTCTGCGACGAGCCTGGCGGTCTCAGTTATGTGCTCCACGTACGGGCTGGTGGCGGCCACGGCCGACGGCACGCTGTGGGCGGTGAAGATCACGTCCGCGCCTTGGCCGCCCGGACGTGTCCCGGTAGCCGTCGGCTCGAGCACCTGAGCGAGGTTGGCCGCCCACGGCTCTACCCACCCGGGGTGGTTGTAGTAGAGGCGGAGCTTGTCTACTAGCGGCGCCCTGGCCCCGACTTTGGACCGGGCCCGTGCGATGTCGTCGAGGTACTGCCGGCAGCTGCTGTAGCCCCCGTAGGCCGAGGTCACAAAGGCGAGCGCCCGTTCGACACCGTCGTCTCGCATCTGGGCCAAGGTGTCGTCGAGGAGAGGGTGCCAGTTCCGGTTGCCCCAGTAGAGGGCCAGGCCTAGACCAGCAAGCGGGCCCGGACGGCCTCCATCAATTCCCGGCAACGGGCGTTCAAAGGGCTGGCGCCGCCAGCGGCGTAGTAGTGCTCGGCGACCTGGGCGATGCGGTCTTCAGGGATGCCCCTACCGGCCGTGACCCGGCGCAGGAAGGGCACCACATCCTCGCTCCGTTCGGGGGCTCCGAACGATACGAGCAGCAGCGCCTGGTAGCCCATCGTCGGCACCTTAGTCAGTGCCCTGCCAGTATCAGGTCACGGGGCTTTGGCCCGGGCGGCGCTGCCACTTCTGCCGCCGCTGGAGGCAGGGTTGGGGAAGAGCCACCCAACGGCGCACTTTAGGGGATAAATGCGTCGAACGGGCCAGTCGGGGGATGTGCAATTTCCGGCGTCGGCGACACATTTCCTTTGGGTAATTGCCGTGGGTAGTACACGTTATGCCCCCGGCCGCCAAACCGCCGCAACGCTTGGGCGTCTTTGACCCGGGCGGCAATGAGACTTCAGAATTTCGCCGTTACTGCACGCGGTAGATGGGTACGTAGCGGACGCCCCAGTCGGCGCATTGAGCGTAACTGGGTTCCCATATGTCGATGTGGTCGCCGATTATCATCCCGCCCGTATCATCGGCGGTTCTGTCGCCGACGCCGGGTACGTAGATAGTCGTGCCGAGCGGGATCACGCTCGGGTCGACGGCGACACTTTCCGGACCGGCCAGGGCACCACTGGCAGTAGGCCCTGTGAGGTCATAACAGGTCACCATGAAAACGCCCAGCGGGACATGAGTGGGCTGGCTGGGCGGCTCCTGCTGGCGGGCGATGTGGTGCACCGGCGCCACCGTCGTCCCCACGTGGCCATCTTGGGCCACCTGAGCACCTGTTTTGGCGGGCGTCGACGCTTTATGGGCGGTAGTAGTGGCTTTGTGGGCCGTGGCGGTCTTAGGGGCCAAAGCCGGGTCGTGCTGGGCGGCTTCGCGTCGCGTCTTGGCTGCGTGCGCCGCTACCACGACTTTGGCCAGAGCCGTCTGCTCGTTCAGGCTCTCGATGGGCGTCATGGCGTGCTTAGTTGCGGAGGCGCCTTTGTGACCCTGAGACGAGGTCGCTGTGGCTGATGGGACCTTCGCCGGCTTACCGGCGCGGTGAGTTGCGCTGGTCGGCGGCGTGGTGGCGCTGGCGGGGCCGGCGAGCAGCATAATGGCCGGGACCGAAAGGGAAATTACCGTCCGGCGCGCGCCATGGATGCCCCGGCCTTGGGCGGGCCGGGGCGCGCGTTTCTGACGTTGTGGCAACGATGCCTCCTTTGGTCGTGTGCAAACCCGCTGCCTCGACCGGATTTCGGCCGAGAACTATCGACACCAGCGCGAGCACGTGGCCCCGGGGGCCAACGGCCCGGACGGGGGGTCGCTTTTTAGGCAACCTGCGGCACTCTGAGCCCTGTCCCCAAGCGTAACGGGCGAACGGGCGCAGAATACTGCGTGATTAGTTTTGTCTTATTGAGGTCAGTACGTTACGCAGTGACTGCTTACTCGTCAAGCCAATCCGCATTTTCACATTGTGACCAGGGATGTTATTGAAACGGAAACTGACGATATATAGGTAACTGTTCAATGCAGATATTGGGCGCCATAAGCAAGTGCAATGCGTGGCGTACCGGGGGCAAAAAGCGCGAAGTCGGGGCCCGCGTTGATGACAGTTAACCGTCGTGAAGTGCCTGGTAGCGCCGGGAGTGGTGCCCTGGCCACTGACGCGGTCGCCGGGGGGTGACATGACAGCCCTCCGAACCTGCGTAAGGTCCCGGTCCTGGCAGCGATCGCTATCTGTCACTTCGTGCCACCAGGGAAACCGGAGGGTGGCGTATGATGAAGCATGACTGAAGCCACGGAAGACGCGAGAGAAGTACTTATCGACGGGCCCGGCGGCGATCATGACGATGTACAGCAAGGCTCGGGTGAAGGGGCCTTGAGCAGCGCCGTTGACGTGGCGGAAGCCTGGTTGGCGCAACTCTCTGACCAGATTCTCGGTCCCCGCTTCGGACGTGCAGGACCACTTGCTAGACCTTTGGGGCGCGGCTGGATGAGGGCCCGGCTCGGGCCGAGGTCGAGCGGTGGCTGACCGAGACTCTGCGACGCAACCTCTACTCGGTCTCCGATATCAACGAGCGTCTGGAGACGCTTCTGCCCGCCAGCTGAGCTCTGGTCAAGATTTGAGGTCTGGCCTGGTCGAGGCCGGCTCGCCTGACCGCTGAGAGAGAATGCCCCGGCAGCCGGGCGCCGGCTCTACTTATTTCCCGCCGGCTGCGCGGCTGGTCCACCGATGGTCGTCATTCCGGAGGTCGAGGAGCAATCCAAAACATTCGCTCAAGCTGCCCGGCGAAAGTGTCGATGCGATAGGGCCAGCCGCGATGACCCTGCCCTCCCTCAAGAGAAGGGCGTGAGTGAAGCCTTCGGGGATTTCTTCGACGTGGTGGGTGACAAGGAAGATAGGCGGGGCGGCGTCGTCTTTTGCCAGCGTGCCGAGGCGTGACAGGAGCCGTTCTCGCCCACCCATATCGAGGCCCGCACAGGGCTCATCGAGAAGTAGGAGGCGGGGTTCGCTCATCAGGGCCCGGGCTAGCATGACCTGCTGGCGCTCACCGTCGGATAGCACCCCGAAGGGGCGTTCGGCGACGTGGGCGAAGCCAGCGGCCGCCAGCAAGGTGCTAGCTCGGTCCCACTCGTCTTCGCTGTAACTGTGCCACCAAGGTTCGAGTGCCCCACGGCTGGCCGAGACGACGACCTCCCTGGCCGACAGACGGGGGAGGATCATCCGGGAAACACCGGCCGAAACGGTGGCGATATGTTGCCTCAGGGCGCGCACGTCGACCCTCCCGAGGCGGTGGCCGAGGATCTCGACGTGGCCCCGCGTGGGATGGAGATAGCCCGAAGCCAGCTGGACGAGCGTCGTTTTACCTGAGCCGTTCGGGCCAGCACGACCCAACGGTCACCCACGTCGACCTGCCAGTTGACTCCGGAGAGCACTGGTGTCCTCTGACGGTACAAATCGACGTCGACATAGCGGAGCGCGCTAGTGACCGGCGGCGTCAACCCAGCGGCGGCGCTGGGCTCATCCTTGTCCGGTGTGATGGTGGGCCCCGGCCAATGGCTGGCCCGACCGGGTGCTCAGCAGGAGGCCGGATAGGAGGCATGGCAACTGCGCCAGGCTAGCGGAGCTATCTCGTGCGCAGGAACGGGCTGGCCAAAAGCCGGTGAATGACGCGACGATGGATGCATGGCAGGTTTACTAGCCGCGGTCGACGCCATTTTCGGTCCTGTCTTCGAAGCGCTACAACCCGGCGCCAAAAGCGGGTTACGAGCCTCGCAGCATGCCGACCTGCAGGTGGACGGGGCGCTGGCCCTGGCTCGGTCCCTGGACAGGTCGCCGCGCGAGCTGGCCGAAGACGTGCTTGCAAGAGCCAAACAACGGGGCCTGGACAACATCTGCGAAGCTGCCGCGGTCGCCCCTCAGGGGTTTATCAATTTGACTCTGTCGGCCGATTTCCTTGTCAGGGCACTGAGAGAAATGGCGGCCGATCCGGAGTCATTGGGCGTAACCACGGCGCCCCGGCCACTCCTGGTGGTTGTCGATTATGCGGCGCCCAACGCGGCCAAGCAAATGCACGTGGGCCACCTCCGTTCCACAATTATCGGCGACTCACTGGTGCGCTTATTGGAACTGGTGGGGCACAAGGTTGTCCGGGAGAACCACATCGGCGACTGGGGCGCGCCCTTCGGGATGCTCATCGAGCACCTGCTCGACGTCGGGGAGGAGCAAGCTGTCCACGAACGGGCCCTCGGCGACCTGGAGCACTTCTATCAGGCCGCCCGGTCGGCGTACGACAACGACCCTGCATTCGCGGAGCGAGCGCGGGCACGTGTCGTCCTCCTTCAGTCGGGCGACCCCGAGACCTTGCGCCTATGGGATCTGCTCGTCCACCAGAGTGTGAGTTATTTCGACCAAGCCTTCAGGCGTCTCGGGACGAGACTAACGAGCGACGACGTGGTCGGGGAGAGCCATTACAACCCGCTCCTGCCCACAATTGTGAGGGACCTGGCCGAAAAGGGCCTCCTCGTGGAGAGCGATGGTGCTCGGTGCGTCTTCCCTCCGGGGTACACCAACCGGGCCGGCGACCCGCTCCCGCTGATAATCCAGAATTCGGTCGGCGGTTACACATATGCCGCGACCGACCTGGCCGCTATCAGGGACCGCGTACAACGCCTAGGGGCACAACTGCTCCTCTACGTCGTGGGGCTGACCCAGGCCGATCACTTGGCGATGGTGTTCACGACCGCCCGTCTTGCCGGTTGGCTGCCCGACGGTACTGAGGCCTTGCACGTCGGGTTTGGCAACGTCCTGGGCCCGACGGGAAGATGTTCAGGACTAGGCAGGGCGGCACCGTGAAGCTCGATGAGTTGCTCGACGATGCCGTCGCCCGGGCCAAGGCCGTGATCGAAGCGCGGGATCAAGAAACGGGCCCGCCGCCGCGCGACGAACTCAACTCGGAGGAGCTCGAGGCGGTAACAAGCGCGGTCGGCGTTGGCGCGGTGAAGTACGCCGACCTGTCTACCGATCGCACGCGCGACTATCGGTTCGACTGGGACCGAATGCTTTCCTTCGACGGCAATACGGGCCCGTACCTCCAATACGCGCACGCCCGGATCTGCAGCATCTTCCGGCGGGTGGCCGAGGAAAGCCCGCCGGCACCCGATGCTCTTGGTGCCGTTCGCAGTGTCACCGAGCCCGAGGAGCGCGAGCTAGCCAAAAGGCTCTTGGGTTTCCCTGACGCGGTGTCGACCAGCCTGGCCACCTATAGCCCGCACAAGCTGTGCGGGTACCTTTTCGAACTAGCCAGCACCTTCACCGGGTTCTACGAGCACTGTCCCGTGTTGCGCGCGCCCGACCCAGAAACGAGGGCATCGCGGCTGGCCCTTTGCGCCCTCACGGCGGCGGTGCTCGAAAAAGGGCTCGGCTTGCTCGGCATTGAAGCACCCCCTCGAATGTGAGGCCGAACTTATCCACAGGGTGCACCGAACGGGGGACATGAGGACGTGGCCGAGGACGCCGAGGATCGTTTGGCGGCGGCGCGGTACCGTGCTACTTTGGCGCTCCGAGGGTGCAGCATCGATACAACGAGCAGTTCCCTCCCGGCCAAAAGCCGGCGGCCGACGGGCACGAGGTTGATAGCCCGGAACGGCCAAGAGAGGAGGGAACTGGAACATGGCATCTGGAACTGTGAAGTGGTTTAGTTCGGAAAAGGGCTACGGGTTCATATCCCAAGAGGGGGGGCCCGACGTCTTTGTCCACTACAAAGCGATACAAGGGCAGGGTTACCGCACCCTCGAAGAAAACGAGCCCGTTGAGTTCGACGTACAGGAGAGCCCCAAGGGGCTTCAGGCTGTGAACGTCATACGCCAGGTTATGCGAGCCGAGTAAGGCTTGGCGGGACAGCCGAGTATCCCCGTCGTCTCCGGGAGCTCCTCGAGGCTAGGTGCCGGCTGTCCCTATGCACAAACGAACGGTGAGCTCTCATCGGCGCTCGGGTTGCAGCCGTTGAAATGAGCCGTTTGGCTCAAAGTTGCCGCCGAGCGAGCCTTCCATATGGCGCCTAGCTCAAGTTGCGCGCATTTCCGTCGATCTATTAAAGGACCTGACCCGAGATGCCGTAAACAGAAAGCTGGGAGGTGCCTACGGCGGACCGTCATAGCCCAAAGCTCTGCCAGTTCGCTGCGGCGTCGGCTCTGCTCTTGGCCTGCGTTGTTGCGCCCACCGCGGACGCGTGGGCCGCCCCCGGGTACGGGGACGGGTCGACCGGGGGTTGGTACGGCAGCAATTCGAATTCCGGCAGTGGGGCCGGTACCCAGGCGTCGGTCTATGGCGGCGCAAGTCCGACTGGCCGAAGCTACGGCGGGAGTCAAGGATATGGCGGCCGGGCCGCGGTTAGTGGGACCGCGGGTGGTGGCAGCCAGGGGCCTGCGGGCGGGCCGGGGATCGGTGGTGGTGGAGCGCAGGATAGTGGCGGCGGCCTGGTATTGGCGAGCAGCAGCGGTAGCGGTTCAGGTGCCCCGGGAGCCGCGGACAGCGCGGGTAATGCCGGCAACCGGGGCAATCCCCCTACCCCTGGGCCGCCTGCCGCATCCGCCGTGTGGGGTGGGCCAGGAAGTAACGACCAGGTCCAGAGCCGTGGCCCCGGCCCGGTTGGCCCGGGTCAGCAGAACCTATCGAGCGCCGGCGGGCCAAATGGCGCTGTGCGGACCTATCGCGGGGCGGTAACTGGGGAAATCGCGCCCACTTCACCCGGTGGCGCGCCCGGGGGGACGAGCCTCACGGGCTTAAGCCCAGCACAACTCAATAACGGTCAAGAGAATTACCCCGCCGGCGACGAGGATGCTAAAGGTCGGTACGGGCAACAGGCGCCCGAAGTCGGGTCGAAACGCCAAGAAGGACCGACCCCCGCGGGAGCGAGTGTTGGTCCCGACTGCCACTCAGTCGCCGCGGGCCAGGGCTCTGGACCGACGACTACGACCGCAGTCACGTCGGCCACAACGACGACCCGCCCAGTCGCCACATCGACCACTCCCAATGAGGCGACGTCCTCCACCGCCCCGCCAGTGACGACTACGTCGACTACGACGCCCGAGATGGCGGCCATCGAACCGCCAAGTTCGCGCCCTGGTGCCCCGAGCCCGTTCACCACCGCGCCGGCCACAGCGGCTGTGGTGACAACTGTCCGACCCACGGTCGTCCCGGCTACATCTGTTCCAGTCGCGCCTATCCCAGTCGCGCCTATCCCGGTCGCGCCTATCCCGGTCGCGCCTATCCCGGTCGCGCTCGTCCCGATCACAACCGCGCCGCTCACAACGCCGGCGCCTCCGGCTGTCGCGGCACGTGGTACCGCGCCCGGAGGAGTGGACGCCCCCACGACCCTTCCCTCCCACACCTCTCCGCCGGCTCCGAGCTCCACGCTCCGGCCGGAGACTACGTCCCCGCTCCGGCCGGAGACTACGTCCCCGCCACGAGCCCTCCCCTCGACCGAGCTACCCAAGGCGCCCGTGCACGAGCCGGCAACAAGCAGAGCCCCGACTGAGCGAGCTCCGGCGGGAGCTTCGCCGACGACGCTGCCCTCGTCGCCTGGCCTAGGCACGGCGGTTTCGGCCACGACCCGTCCTTTGACCGCTCCCCGTCAGCCTGGTGGGGAGCGACCGGTGGCCGCCGCTCCGACCTGGCCAACGACCACCGGGACCCAAGGCCGATCAGGCGGTCCGGTTGTCGAAGGACAGCCGACCGGAGCAGCATCCGCTCCAACCGCTCAGGGTGGTCCGACGCCGGCTCGGCGCTTCGCTCCTCCGGTGACCCGCCATGCCGTTTCGCATGAGGGAGTGACCCCTAGCGCCGTGACTCATAACGCGATGACCGGGCCCCGCTGACCGTCCCGTTCGGCGAACGTGCGGTCGGCGGAGCGAGCGTCGTCCCTGGGAGCGGCCTCTGGCGGGGCGGGTCTCTTCAGGCTGATACCAGCCTCACTGTGCCCCTCGCCCTGGGCGGCGTCGTCTTCGCGTTCATCGTCGTCCAATGGTTGATCGACAGACGGGATCCGAAGTTCGTGGAAGCGCCCGCCCGCAAAGAAGACGACTCAATTGGCTTCGACTGAGGCCGCGCCGGGCGACGGCCCGCGGCGCAAGCCCACCTTTTCCGCGGGCGTCGTGGCCCGCGCTTTAGGGGCACGGGTGGGGCGGGCGTGGGAGGGCCAGCAAAGGCTGGCTAACGCGGAGCATACGAGCCTCGAGCAGCGCTTTGGAGCTCTTCAGGTGGTACGCCTGTGCACGGTCGGTCTTGTCGTCGCCGCCGCCATCTTCGTCCCCGAGCAGCTCGGGCTGACGGTGAAGCAGGTAATGCCGCTGAGCTTCGCCTACCTCGCCCTTTGTCTCTTCGGGCAGCTCGCTGACCACATCTTCGTCAAGCACCCTAAGCGTTCCCGGGCTCCCCTGCAGCAAATGCTGCTCCCCGTCGATTCCCTCTATCTGGCTATCCTGACGGTCCCCTCGGGCGGTGCACAGAGCGACTTCATCCTGCTGTTCGCGGTGCAACTGATCGCCGTGACGCTCCTATGCAGCCCTCGCACCGGCGTACGTCTCGCCTTGTGGGACTCCGTCCTGCTCATTTCGATCTCCGTGCTCGGGCTGGCGGACACAGTTGGGCAGTTCCTCGGCGCGTCCAGAGTGCTTGCCCCGGCGCCCGGCGCGGTGGAGCTGCGGATCGTTGGTCTGTGGGCGGTGGCCGTCAGCACCGCCTACTTTTCGGCTCTGAGCGAGCGCGAGCTGCGACGCTCGAAGGCTCAGCTCGATGCCCTGACGCGAATGGCGTCGGAGATGGAACGATCTATGGAAGCCAACTCCGGCCCCGACGAAATAGCCGCCGTCCTACTGAAGACGGTATTACAGCCCTTCTTGTTCAAGCAGGCAGGGATCGTGTGGGAGATAAAGGGCCGCTCAGTGGCGGCCCGGGTGGCGGCCCCAGATCTGGCCGTCTCGGCCGTACCGCTCGGTGAACTCGAAAATGCGGCGCTTGGCGACGGAGTGGCGGCCCGCGCGCTGGTCGATAACACACCGGTCCTGGTGCGCAAGCTCTCTCACGAGCACGACGGCATCCTCCAACTGATGGTCCCCGATGCGACGAATGTCGTAGTCGTGCCGCTCAGAGCCGGGCGTGAACGCCTCGGGGTCCTGGTCGCCGAGGCGGGGCCGCCGCTTTCCCGGCGGGTGAGCCGGCGCTCCCTGGACATGCTCAACCGTTTTGCGGCCCACGCCGCCCTGGCGCTGAACAACGCCGACCTCAAGTCCGAGGTGGCCCGGCTGGCGGCCTCCGACAGCCTCACCGGTTTGGCTAATCGACGTGAACTGAGTGCAGTGCTTATGCGGGTGGCGGCCAGGGCCGCCCGGAACAACGAGCCGCTCTCTCTGGCCGTCATCGATATCGACCATTTCAAGGCCATTAATGACACCTTCGGGCACCTGATGGGCGACGAAGTCTTGCGCCAAGTAGCTGAGGCCATGGCCCGTAGCGTGCGCGACGGCGACCTGGTGGCGCGTTATGGCGGCGAGGAGTTCGCTATCGTGCTGCCGGATTGCGCCAGTGAGGGGGCTCTGGCCGTGGTGGAGCGGGTCAGAGCCGCCGTCGAGTCCGCGGCGACCCTAACGAAGGTAACCGTTAGCGCGGGGATAGCCACTTCCCTCGGGGAACGGAGCGCCGGCGAGAGCCTCATGGCGGCGGCGGACGAAGCTCTTTACGTGTCCAAACGGGCTGGTCGGGACCGTGTCACGCTGGCTTCGCTCGGTGCGCCGTTCACTGCGACAGTTGACCCGGCGGCTTCGGCCATCACCCTTTGAGGACCATAGCGGCCACCAACAAGACGCAGTATGCAAGGTCGGCGAGACTTTCTGCGCTCTGCTGCCGCCGGCGAGCAGGCGCCCGGTTACTTCAATGCGTCTCTAAGGAGCCCCGCTACCTTGGCCGCGGCATCTTCGTTCTCGTACCGGCGGCGGGGCCAGAGGAACCCTCGTAAGCCGTCCCGGGCCCGCCTTGGCACCACATGGAGGTGGACATGAGGCACGCTCTGGCTGATGACTTCGTTGAGGAGGAACAGGGCGCCTTCAGCTCCGAGCGCCGCTTTCTGAGCGGCAGCCACGCGGCGGCCGATGGCCAACATCGGGCCGAGGAGAATCCTTGGGCGTCTCGGCCAGCGTCGAGTAGTGGGTGCGGGTGACCACCAGCGCGTGCCCGTCAAAGACTGGACGGTGGTCGAGAAAAACGACGAAATCTGGCTCGTCAAGGACCACGTGAGCCGGGACCGAGCCCTCGACGACTTGGTCAAAGATGCATTCTTGCGTGGGGACGAGGTTACGCTCTGTCTCGCATATGAGCGATATCCCCCTTGGGCAAGCCCCGCCTGAAACGGTGCTGCCGCCGCCTCCGCCAGAAGCCGAACAGGCACTGGCGGACGCCATGTCCACCCCCGTCCCACTGGTCGCGCTGGCCTCGGTGGCTTGGCGCTGGCCTCGGTACGTGGCCGCGTGGGCGGCGCTCTCAGAACAAAGCGAGGACCCCGTAGCCGCGTACGCTTATGCTCGCACCGGTTATCACCGGGGCTTGGATGCCCTGCGGGCCGCCGGCTGGAGGGGATCCGGGTACGTCCGCTGGCGAAATCCTACCAACCAGGGCTTTCTGCGCAGCATCGATGCGCTCCGCCGCCGAGCGGGGGAGATCGGTGAGGTTGACGAGGAGCAACGATGCGCCTTGTTCCTGCGGCAATTGGACCCGGACTGGGACAAAACTGGGCACGAATGAGCGAGTTCCGTGGTTGAGGCTCGAGACTTTAAAGGTGGCGGTCCGTGCCGGCCCAGCCCATAGGCCCCTTCCCGGCCGGAGCCGACCCGGAGGGCTACGACCGCCTGCGCAGACGCATCCTGTGGCGGATGCCCGTGGGCCTGTACCTGCTGGGGAGCGCCTCCGGCGAACGGCGCAACTTAATGACGCACAGCCTGGCCGTACAGGTGGCCACCGAGCCCAAGCTGCTGGCCGTCGCCATCAAGGTGGATGCTGTTACCCACCAGTTGGTACGTGAGGGCCGCGTGTTCAGCCTTTGCTTCCTAAAAAGAGAGGACCGGGCCTTGGTCAGGGGTTTTACTAAGCCTGTCACCGAAGGCCCGGAGCCCGGGTTGCTCGGGGGCGTCGCAGTGCGGGCGGGCACGACGGGAGCGCCCCTAGTCGTCAATGCGGCGGCCTGGCTGGAATGCGAGGTCCGCCACGAGCTGGCGCTAGGCGATCACACCCTCTTCGTCGGCGAGGTGGTCGACTGTTCGGCGCCAGACGAGGACGCGCCTATCCTGCGCATGGAGGACACCAGGCTCAATTACGGCGGCTAGCTGAGCCGTACCGGCGCGGCCGCCCGAGAAAACCGAGCAAGCGGATCAGCTTTCCATTCGGGTCTTTAAAATGCAGGTCGACAGCCACTTTTGTCAGTGCTGGAGGGCTCCCGGACAGGGGTTCCAGCAGGCTGTGCCCCTAATCTGGCTTCAGGTTGCCGCTAAGCTCTGTCTGTGGCAACCCCCGCACTCGCTACGACCAGGTGCGACGAGGCCATGGAACGGCGCGAGCAGGTCCGTCAAGCGCTGGTCGTTTACCGCGAGAGCCGGGACCCTGAGGCCCTCAACGACATCGTCGTTGCGTACCAGGGGCTGGCTTACTCCTTGGCCAGCCGGTTCGCCCAACGTGGCGAGGATATCGAAGACCTGAACCAGGTTGCGTTGATAGGCCTGTTGAAGGCGGTCGAACGTTTCGACCTTGCCCGAGGCACCGAGTTGACCACGTTCGCCACCGCTACGATCCTGGGCGAGCTGAAACGCCACCTCCGCGACCGGGGTTGGTGGGTGAGGCCGCCGAGGCGGGTGCATGACCTCTACATAAGCACCCAGCAGGCGATCGACGAGCTTACCCAGCGGTACGGGCGCTCGCCCACCATCGCTGAGGTGGCCGCGCACATAGACGCGACCATGGAAGAGGTAGTCGAAGCGCTCGACGCCGGCGGTTTGCGCACGAGCGCCCCTCTGGATACGGGCAATTCGGCCTCGGACGAGCTGTACGTGAGCGGAAAGCTGGGCATGAAGGACCCGGGCCTGGCCGAGGTGGAGGGACGTTTGCTGCTCAACCCGCTCTTGGCCCGCCTGTCCGAGCGGGAACGCATGATGATAAACCTGCGCTTTGTGGCGGGCTGGTCCCAGACCCAGATCGGGACGCTCATCGGCGCCACCCAGATGCAAGTGTCACGCATGTTGGCTCGCAGCCTCGCTCAGCTCCGGGCGTGGTCAGAGTCTGAGCGACCATAGGTGACGGCCCCTGGTCACGGGCTGAGCACCAGCGAGGGCGACGTCGGTCCGAGCTCAGCTACATCAGAGCGCGCCGAGCTTGCAGAGATCGTTACCACCGTTAACGGTCTGGCTTCGCTGATCGATCGGCTGGAGGGGTCGTCTGAGTACGCACTCGACACCGAGTTCCACCGCGAACGGACGTACTGGCCGCGTCTGGCGCTGGTCCAGGTGGCCTGGAGGACCAGTCCGGAACGCCAGCCAGAGGTTGCTCTCATCGACCCATTGGCCGTCGACCCTGAGCCGCTGGCGCGGGTGCTGACGGGACCGTCGGTGATGGTCGCCCACGCGGCCACCCAAGATCTCGAGGTGCTGGCCCGTGCCTGTGACGTCTTGCCTTCAAAGCTGTTCGATACCCAGATCGCGGCCGGCTTCCTGGGGCACGGGTCCGCGTCTTTGGCTTCACTCGTGGAGCGTTTCCTGCGAGTGCGCTTGACGAAGGGCGACCGGCTCACTGACTGGAGCCGCCGACCACTCACCCCGTCGCAGCTGGCGTACGCCGCGTCTGATGTGGCCCACTTGCTGGCGCTGGCAGACGTCGTCTCCGCCCAGCTGAGGGCGCGCGGCCGGCTCGGGTGGGCCGAGGAGGAAAGCGCGGCTCTCCTTGCTCGCCCGCAGACCCAGACAGATCCGCATGAGGCGTGGTGGAAGTTACGCGACAACCGCCACCTACAGGGCGTGTCACGGGCGATCGCGCAAGAGCTGGCCGCCTGGAGGGAAGAAAGAGCCCGGGCTCTTGATGTCCAACCGCGTATGGTGCTGGCCGACCTGGCTCTGCTGTCGATCGCGCATTCGCCTCCGTCCACGGTGGCCGCCCTCCGCGAGACCAGAGGCATAGATGCCCGTCACCTGCGCGGGAACGCGGAGGAAGAGATCATGGCGGCGGTGGCCAGAGGTAAGGCGCTCCCGCCTAAGAACCTGCGCTTGGCTCAGTCCGAGCCCATGAGCAAAGAGCTGAGGCCAGCTGTCACGCTGGCGACGGCCTGGGTCGCGCAGCTGAGCCGAGATGAAGAGGTGGATGCCGCGCTGCTGGCTACGCGTACCGATGTGATCGATTTCCTGTCCGGCAAATCTGGTGCCCGGCTCGGGCAGGGTTGGCGGGCCGGTCTGGTGGGGGCGGCTTTGCGCCGGCTCGCCGATGGCGAGGCCTCGTTGGCCCTCGATGGGCATGGGCGTCTCCTGCTCGAGGAGCGAGTCAGGGACCAGCAGCGAGCTAGCTAGCCGCGTCCTGGCTAGGAGGTAGACGCAGCTGGCCCTGGTTCTCGGGCGGCCGGCGGGCGCAGGTCTATCTTCAGGGTGAGGACGCCACCGTCGATAGTGGCGATGGCGTCCCCGATGATGGCGTAGTCCATGTAGTCGGTCCGGGCCTGGTCCATAAAACGCTTTCGCTCGGGCCCTTCCAGCGGGGGCAGGCCCCGTTGGCGTACGGCGCGCGCCCGTTCCCGGAAGCGGCTGAGCATGGCGTCGACGTCGAGGTCTGGCGGCATGAGCACATGCTACGGCGGCGCATTGCTTGGCCCCGATTGGTGAGCCCTGGTGATACCGTGTCTTGCGGGATTGGGGGTAAACTTGCGTTTGTACTGGCACGTCTCGGGTCGGGAGTCATGGTGAAAAAGGGACGGCATCGGCGCTTCGAGGAAGCGCGTGATTTGAAGCGTGCTGTGAGCACAGACGAGACCACGGTCGAGCCGTGCCCTGAGTGCGGAGCAGAGCCGGGTACGGAACACGCTTCGTGGTGCCTGGCCACCGAAGATGATGACTTCGACGACGAGGACGAGGACGAGGAAGTAGCCGGCTACAACCAGAGGGACGGCCGGTCCTGAGCGGCTCCCCAGGATGTCCCATAGCATGGTGGGGTGGCCTCCAGCTCGAGCCCTGATGCCGGATTGCCTTACCCTCGCGTCGCAGACAAGCCGAACTTCTCAGAAATAGAGCGCGAGGTCCTGGCCTACTGGGCTGATGACGGTACTTTCGAGGCCTCGGTCAAGGCGCGCAGCGGCGCACCCGAGTACGTTTTTTATGACGGGCCCCCGTTTGCCAACGGGCTCCCGCATTATGGTCACCTGCTGACGGGTTATGTAAAAGATGCCGTCCCTCGTTACAAGACGATGCGAGGCTGGCGGGTGGAAAGGCGGTTTGGTTGGGACTGCCACGGGCTCCCGGCAGAGATGGAGGCCGTAAAAGAGCTCGAATTGCCGACGCGCGGCGGACATCGACCACTACGGCATCGCTCGGTTCAACGATTACTGCCAGGCGTCAGTCCTCCGTTACACGAACGAATGGGAACGTTATGTAACGCGTCAGGCCCGCTGGGTCGATTTCTCCAACGATTACAAGACGATGGACCTCTCCTATATGGAGAGCGTTATGTGGGCCTTCGGGCAGCTCTACAAAAAGGGGCTGCTGTACGAGGGTTATCGCGTCCTGCCTTATTGCTGGGAGTGCGAAACCCCGTTGTCCAATTTCGAGACCCGCCAGGACAATTCCTACCGCGTCCCGTCAGGACCCGGCGGTGACGGTGGCTTTCGAACTGGAAGCGCCGGCTGAAGGCCACCCTGCCGCCCGCCTCTGGAGCGCCGGCGGCCCCGTCAGAGCGCTGGCGTGGACCACGACCCCGTGGACCTTGCCTTCCAACCTCGCCCTGGCCGTCGGGCCGGACATCGTCTATGCCGTCCTCGAGGCTCCCGACGGGGCATCTGACGTCCCCGGCGCCGGCCGAGGTCGTTACCTGGTGGCGGAGGACCGCCTAGAAGCGTTGCGGGCCGCGCTGGAAGCTGGCCTCCCGGGTGCCGAACCGGTGGCCACCATTCAGGGGGCACAACTGATCGGGCTGGCGTACCACCCGCTGTTCGATTTCTTTTCTGGCCAAGCCGAACGCGTTTCGGGTGCTGGGGCCAGACTTTGTCTCCACCGAGGAGGGCACCGGCGATCGTCCACCTCGCGCCCGGCTTCGGCGAAGACGACCAGAGAGCGTGTGAACAGGCGGGGATCGCTGTGGTCTGCCCGGTCGATTCTCGCGGGCGCTTCACCGCCGAAGTCCCTCCGTACGAAGGGCTCCAGGTGTTCGAGGCCAATCGCCCGGTCGTCGCTGGCCTCAGGCAAAAAGGGGTTTTGGTCTATCACGAGACCTACGAGCACTCGTACCCGCATTGCTGGCGGACCGATACTCCACTTATTTATAGGGCGGTCAGTTCCTGGTTCGTCCAGGTGACGGCGTTCAAAGAGAAAATGCTGGAGCTGAACCAGCAAATAAACTGGGTCCCGGCTCACGTGCGGGACGGTGCCTTTGGCAAGTGGCTCGAAGGCGCTCGTGATTGGTCGATTTCGCGCAATCGTTTTTGGGGCGCCCCTGTCCCTGTTTGGAAGAGCGACGACCCCAATTACCCGCGCCTCGACGTCTACGGCAGCCTTGACGAACTGGAGGCTGATTTTGGCGTCCGGCCCGCGGACCTTCACCGGCCCGCGATCGACGAGCTGGTCCGCGCCCAACCCTGACGACCCCACGGGGCAGTCCATGATGCGCCGTGTGGAAGACGTGCTCGACTGCTGGTTCGAGTCGGGCTCGATGCCATTTGCGCAAGTCCATTACCCGTTCGAAAATGCAGATTGGTTCGAGGGCCATTTCCCGGCCGATTTCATAGTGGAGTACGTGGGCCAGACCAGAGGTTGGTTCTACACCCTCCACGTGTTGGCCGACGCGCTGTTTCGACAAGCCCCCGTTCAAGAACTGCATGGCTCATGGGATAGTGCTCGGAGACGACAAACAAAAGCTTTCCAAACGGCTGCGCAACTACCCCGACCCGGACGAGATGTTCAGCGTTTACGGCGCCGACGCCATGCGCTGGTTCCTGCTGTCGTCGCCGGTTATGCGAGGCGGGGACCTCGTGGTCGAGCGCAAGGGCCCGGCCGAGGCGGTCCGCGCCGTACTCAACCCGCTTTGGAACGCCTGGAAGTTTTTCGCCCTGTACGCCAACGCCGATGGCTACCAAGCGAAGTGGCGCGAGATGCCGTGGAAGTGCTCGACCGCTACGTACTCGCCAAGGCCCGCCTGCTGGTGGAAGAAGTCGACCGGCGCCATGGACGTTACGACCTGTATGGCGCCTGTGTGGCGGTCACCGCTTTTCTCGACGCCCTCAACAACTGGTACATCCGCCGCAGTCGTGACCGGTTCTGGAGCCGGGTGGGACGAGCCAGGCATCTGATGAGAGCAAGTCGGCTGCTTACGACACCCTCTATACAGTCCTGCACACCGTCTGCCTCGTTGTGGCGCCGCTGCTGCCCATGGTGAGCGAGACCGTGTACAGAGGGCTAACGGGCGAGCGCAGCGTTCATCTAGCCGATTGGCCGAGCCGCCTCCAGGTTGCCAAACGACGACGAGCTGGTGGCCCACATGGACACGGTACGCGCCGTTTGCTCGGCCGGGCACTCTGTGCGCAAGGCTCGTGACCTTCGCGCCCGTCTGCCGCTCCGCTCGGTCATGGTGGCGGGCGCGTTGGTAACGGCACTGGCGCCTTATCAACGACTCATCGCCGACGAGCTGAATGTGAAACAGGTCCAGCTTTCGGAGCGATGTCAGCGGCGTGGCCGACCTCGTGCTGAGGGTCAACCCGTCGGTGCTCGGCCCGCGGCTCGGCGCCGCCACCCAGCGGGTGATCGCGGCTGTCCGGCAAGGGTCGTGGGAGCGCAGCGCTGACGGGGCTATCGAAAGTGGCGGGGCACGTGTTGGCAGACGACGAGTACTTCCTTTCCCTGGTGCCGAAAGACCCCGACGCGTCGAGAGCCCTCCCCGGGAACGAGCTTGTGGTGAGCCTGTCGCTCGAGGTGACTCCCGAACTCGAGCGCGAAGGCATTGCACGCGACGTGGTGCGCCAGGTCCAGGAGCATCGAAAAGCCCTGGGGCTCGACGTCTCCGACCATATCCGCCTGCCGCTGTATTTCGCCCACAACCGCGGTCTTCGGCAGGCGGTCGAAGAGCATCTCGGGGTGGTGGCCGGCGAAACGCTGGCCGACGAGGTCATCTTCCCGGACGGCCCCATCTCTGACGGGATAAGGGCCACCGTGGCGGACGGGCGGGCCTACCACATGGGGATCGTGCGTATGCCGGAAGGACGATCGTCGCTCTAGCTCCCAGTTCCCTGGTGAACGGCCCCGCCCTCCTCTTCAACCGGACCGCCTGCCAGATCAGCAGGACGTGTGGCGATCAAGAGGGCGGCGCCAACCAGGGAGACGGCAATGCCGCACACGAGCAGCACCGCGTCAAAACCGCGCGGGAGGCTCTCCCCGTAAAGGGCGAAGCCGGCACCGATGAGCCCAAGGGACGATATGCAGGCGTTCACGGCTGAGACGCTGGCTGCGTTGGCGTGCCGGAACGCCTGCTGCACCAGGCTTTGCGCCCAGACGGTCATGGCCACCATCAGCCAGGTGCCGGCGCTCAGCAAGGCTGCCTTCAAGCCGGTGGCCAGCCCGTAGACGGCCACCCGGTCTCCCACCTCCTTGGTAAAGATCCCCGTGCCGGCGTACAGGACACCTACGGCGGCGCCCATTACCAGTCCGGCCACCCTTTCCCGGCCGGGGTTCACGACGGCACTTGCGGCGGAACGCCCTTCGCCAGCCAGCCACCTGGCCAATGTCGCGACGAGAAGGGTTACCAGCATGCAGACAGCAGCAACGACGATCTCCGTAACGTTCGAGAGCAGCTTGCGGGGCACGGGGCTGTCAATGACGCTTATGGCTGTAATCACCCCCCCGACGGTGGCCAGTACAAAACCTATGACCTCTGTGAGAGTGAAGCGCTCTTTCAGCCAACGGGCCCCGACGACTACCAGCAGGCCCCGCCCGGCGTTGCGCAGGGTCGCCGTCACCGGCACCGGGGCCAGCGCCAGAGATGCCGCTTCGCCCACCCAGGCCAGGGCGGACAGCCCCATGGCCAGTAGCCACGCGGGGCGTCGAGCCAGCGCCGCTAGCAGGCGGAGCCCGCGCCGCCCCACCCCGGTCGACATCCCTTCGCGCTTTTCGAGCGCAGCTGCGGTGGCATTGAACAAGCCGGAGACCAGCGCGAGTAGGCTACCGATGACCACCATGGCTTATAGAGGTTTCAGCAACCAGCTAAGACGAGAGATGGCGACCACTCCCATTGTGGCTACCACAACGGGAGTGCGCATAAACAGGTGGTCTTAGCCTTCGAAGGAAGCGGGCAGGCGTCGCCTGGCCGCAGAGCCGGCCCCGCATCTTTTTGGCGGGCGGCACGACGGACAGGGGTTGGAAACCTTGAGATATGTGAGCGCGGATGACGCCGTTAGAAGATAACTTACCGCGCAGCGTCGTGATCATTTCTGCCGAGATGGGCGAGGGTCACAACGCGGCAGCGGCGGCGCTCACCGAAGCCATCGAGGAGTGCTGGCCCGGCTGCACGGTCGAAAGGCTTGACACTATGGAGCTGCGGGGGGTCCGTTTTGCCCGCGCTGCGCGTTGGGCGTACGGGTTCCAGCTCTCCGTGTTGCCCTGGAGTTACAAGATCTTTTACGACCGGCTCTCTCGGTCCGACCGGTTCGCGCAGTTCACCAAGACCGTGGTGGGCGCCTTCTTCGGCCGCCGGCTGGCCAAAGCGCTCGATGGTCGCCACCCCGACCTGGTCATTTCTACGTACCCGTTTGGTTCGGCGGCCCTCCAGTGGCTCAGAGAGCACAGGAGCTCCTCGACTCTGATGGTCACTTACATCCCTGCTTTTCATGTCCACCCGCTCTGGGCGTATCGCGGTGTTGACCTGCACTTCGTCATGTACGACAGTGCCAGTGAGCACGCCCGGATGCCAGGGTTCGAAAAGACGATGCGGGTGGGCGCGCCCCCGGTCCGGCGCGGGTTCGGGGACCTCAGTCGGGCTCAGGCCCGAGCGCTGCAGGGCGTGTCCGAGGACGACTTCATAGTGCTGCTCACCGGGGGCGCGTGGGGCCTGGGGGATATCGCTCCGGGGGCCGAGGCTTTGATAAAGCTCGAGCCGCCGGTCCATGTGGTCGCCGTCTGTGGCAAGAACGCCAGCCTGGAGGCGGATCTTCGCGAGCTGGCGGACAACCATCGCGATCGCCTGACGGTTTACGGGTATGTGTCGACCATGCCCGAGCTGATGGCGGCGGCCAATGTCGTGGTCACCAATGGTGCCGGGGTAACGGTGCTGGAGGCGCTGCGGACGCCCCGGCCGGTAGTGGCCTTTGCCCCCCTGGCCGGTCACGGCACTGCGTCGACCGCAGAAATGGTGCGCAGGGACCTCGCTGTCCAGGCCCGCGACGTCCCCGAGCTGGTCGAGCAGATCCGTCGTCTGCGCACCGACCCCGACTTGCTGCACAAGATGGAACTGGCCGGTGAGTCGTGGGTGCAGGACCGCGACCTGCGGCGGAGCATCGCCGAGATCCAGTCCCTCTACGCGCACCGCCCCGGAGGGGCGGAGAGCTCGGGCCCCAGCCCGGCCCAGGACGGGGCGACGCATGGCCAGGCCCCTTCCAATGGGTCGCCGGGCACGGGGTCGCCGGGCACGGGGTCGCCGGGCACGGGGTCGCCGGAGAGTGGGTCGTCGGAGAGTGGCGCGCCGGCCACGAGCGACGCGGTCAGTTAGTTATCCACCCAAACGCAGCACCTCGGGCGCCGGCGCCCTGGCGGCCAGGAGGCCAGTGGCCTGGACGAAACTTTCACCGTCAGCGTACGTCTGGGTATTGCTGCACCCGCCGTCCGCATAAGACTGGTAGGTCAGCCGGACGGACCTGGCCGCTTGGGTCGTGCCTTGGGTGTCGACGGCCTGTAGTTGCGACCACCGCACTTCCGTAGGAGGGTCGTCGCAGGCGGCGAAGACCTCCGACCAAACCAGTGGGTTGGCCAGGTGGTGGGCTTCGACCAGAAGATCTCTGATCACCGCGGTCTGGTCCTGCTCGAGGTCGGTCACTTCCGAGCGCCAGGCGCCGGGCGCCGGCGACCACACCCGGAACCGGTAGCGATGACCGGGCGACCAGGCGAAGTGGCGGGTGTGCGGCCCACCGTCTACCGGCGCAAGAACCGACCCAGTTCCCGGTAAGGTGCCATCGCTCCCCGGTGGCGCCCCGCCCGAATAGTAGCCACCCCAATTGACCGCGCCGGCGGGCGCGTTCGGGTGCCATTGCAGGCCCGTGTGGCCAGCACCGACCTCGCGGCCCGCCTGGACGAAAGAGACCTGAAGGGCCCAGAAGTAGAGCCTCCTCACCACCGGTGGCTGCCGTACTTCGAGCGTCGCTGTTACTTCGCTGAAGGGCCCCGGCGAGGGCATGGTCCACCAAAGATGAAAAGACGAAGCCCCGTTGCCCGAAGGCGGCAACCCGGCCAGTCTTGCCCGCGGCTGGTTGAACCGTGATAGCCAGCTCATGGCCGCGAACCTACCTACCTTTTCGCGTCGTCGCTGTCTTTCAAGAGGTCCGCGTAGGCCCGAAATCCCCGGGGGTGAGCAGGCGGCCAAGCTTGCGCATTTCTCGTTGCACTGCTTCCACCACCACTCCCATGCCAATGGCCGTGCCCGCGTCAGCCGCCAGGAAGGCGGCGGTAAGCGCTGCGTTGTGGATCGAGCCGCCAGAAAGTTTGAACAGCTTGGCCAGCACGTCCAGGTCCAGGTTGTCGCGAGGAGCATTAGGAGGCAGGCTCCGCTGCCAAATCCGGCGCCGCTCGGGCTCTTCTGGCATCGGGAAGTCCACATGGATATGGACCCGCCGCAGGAAGGCGGGGTCGATATTGGTGGCTAGGTTCGTGGCCATGAGGACCAGACCTTCATGGCGTTCGAGCCGTTGCAAGAGGTACGCCACCTCGATGTTGGCATAACGGTCGTGAGAATCCGACACTTCCGAACGTCTGCCGAAAAGGGCGTCTGCCTCGTCGAAAAAGAGGAGCACATTACTCGCCTCGGCGGCCGCAAAAACCTGAGCCAGGTTTTTTTCCGTCTCGCCCACCCACTTGGACACAAGCGCGGCCAGGTCGACCTTGTACAGGTCCAATAGAAGCTCGCCACCAATTATCTCTGCCGCGAGCGTCTTTCCTGTGCCGGACGGCCCCGAAAAGAGGCCGACTACACCGGCGGAAGGAAATGGGGGAAAGCCCCACGTGCCAAAGACCTTTCGTTTGTGCCTATATCGGGCCACCACTTCGCGGAGGCGCTCGGTCCGGTCCGCGTCGAGCACCAGGTCGTCCCAGCCACGAGCGGGACGGGTGCGCGGCGCCAAGGTGCTTATGTGCCCGGCCGCCAGACGCCGTACCGCGGCGCTGATGCCGCCCACGCCGGGAGCGGCCCGGCAAACTAGCTCGAGCTGCTCAGCGCTGAGCCCGTAGTGGCCCACCGTAGACCGTCCGGCCGGGGAGCCGCCGGCCGAGGCGGCGCCCGGTTCGTCGGCTCCTTTCTCGAGTGCGTCGAGCTGGCCCAGGCTGGAGACGGCTTCGTCCCATTCGGCGTCAGTGGCTGGTGCTGGCGCCACGGGCAGTTCTCTCCAGGGCACGGCCGGTAAGCAGTCCAGGGGCAGCTCGTCAGGGCTGGCCAGTACCCAGTTCAGATGGTCCGCCTGTTCGATGAGCTGACGAGCTTCGGGGAGCAGCGGGGCGTCCAGTTCGACCAAGACCCCGCTTTGCTCGAGCGTGGCTTGACGTACGAGGGCGGCCCAAGCGGGGGCCGAAGCCGGCAAGGGCGAGGCCAACAGCGCCCCAAGGTGGGTAACCGCGGCCTGGCGCCGTCGTAATTTGTCGCCGCCCGGTACGAGGAACAGGTGAGCCTCGTCTTTGCGAAAAGGAACTGCGCTCGGCGAGCAGCTAATAGGCGCGCATCCAGCCGGGAGCTCAGGGTCGCGTGCCCGGTCTCCGGCCAGCCACCAGAAAACCGTGGGAGAGGGGGCCAACGCCACTGAGCCAAGTACGCCGGGCTCGGTGGGGGCGAGCAGGGCGGCCCGCCGTAGCCCGCCGCCCGGGCTGACAGTCAAACCGATGTCGGGTTGTCCAGGGAAGAGCAGCTGCAACGTAAACAGGGTCAGGCGCCGCTGGCTCACGTCATCGTTCAGGTACCCGACGACACGCTGGCGGCGAGGGTCGAGCTCGACGGCGCACGTCAATGCCAGGACCTCCGCTTCCAGCGCCGATAATCGGGCAAAGCGGACAATCCGGCAGAACGTGTCGTTGCCGGAAACCTCCTTAGCGGAACTTCGCGTAATTGCTGAGTGCAGCCGAGTGCGGGCTTCCTCCACCGCCGGCCCGGCTTCCCTTTCGATGGCGCCGATCAGCGAATGGTCCGGGACGGCCAAGCCCGGGAGCTCGGTGAGCAGTTTTTCCAAGTCCTCATCGTCAATTTTCAGCCCCGCCAGCGGGTCAGGCCGGTGGTCGAAGGCAACTCGGGCCACCAAAGCTGCCCTTCGCAACAAGACGTCGGCCAGCACGGTCCAGGCCGGCGTCGGGCTCTCGCGGTCCACAGCGGCTCGAGTCACCTCCTTAGTCAACCAAGAAAGCGTTGCCAAAGGGCCGACGTGCCGTGCCGCCGCCAACTGGCTGTGGTTCGCAGAACTATCGTTAGGGGCGGTTTAAACCCGCCGCTAGGCTTCGTTTCGGACACTTACGGGGACGCGCGATTGATCCAGTTGATTGATGAGGCGATCGAGGCGCACTTGCGTCGGGAGGTCCCGCTCCCCGAGGCGAGCGTAGACATTTCCTTCGCCGCTCCAGACCGCGCCTGGAGCGCCTCTGTCACTCGGCCGACGGTCAACATCTTCTTGTGGGACATTCGGCGCAACACGACCCGCACTACTGGCGGCTTGGCCCAACAGGCGGCGGACGGGCAGGTGGAGCGGCGGCCTACCAACCCGGTCATCGACTTGCGCTACGTCGTCACGGCGTGGGCGGCGGAGCACCGCGATGAGCACCAGCTGCTCGGTTCGGTACTGACTTGTATCCTGGCCCACTCGTCGGTTGCGGCGTCCGCCCTGCCACCGCAGCTACCCATCTCGTCGTCGTTGTCGCTCGGCCTCGCCAGCGAAGAGGCTCGCGTTACCGGCGAGTTCTGGTCCTCCCTCGATGGACGGCTCAAGCCCGGTCTCCAACTGGTAGTCACCCTCCCGCTTGACATTTTCGCCTGGGTCGCTGCTGGGCCGCCGGCTCGGTCCGTGGGAGTGGCGGCGCAGCGCATGGGGCAGGCGCCAGCGGATGTGGGGGCCAACGGGCCTCGCCCAGCCGGCCGGCCAGCTCCGACCGATGCGAAGGCTCCGACCGGTGGGAAGGCTCCGACCCGTGGGAAGGCGGGGACAGCCGCGCCCGCCGGGGCGCCCAGCACACACGAACCGTCGCTCAGGCGCCGGCGCAGCTCGGGCATGCTCACTATGGAAGGGCGGTCTCAAGACCAAGACAACGGTAGGTCTTCCCCAGCCGGATCGTCCTCAGGCCGCCCGTCCGACGCCGAAGACGGCGCCGACGACGCCTAGGGACACCAGCCCCAGAGAGACTGCCGGTGCGTGCCCTTCTAGAAAGCAGCGAGGTGACGGCGTCGCCAGGCCAGCCGTTCTTGCTCGGCCTTGAAGTTTCCAACACCGAGGAAGTGATCGACTCGGTATCGGTGTCGGTGAGCGGCTTACCCGGTGCCGTGGTCAAGACGGCGCCTGGGGAACTTGCCCTGTTCCCGGGCACGAGCGGCTCCACTGTGGTCACCGTAGAGCTGCCGGCTAATTTCCCCGCCGGCCGTCACGAGGCGAAAGTGGAGGCGCGAGCACGCGTATCGACCGAGGAAAGCGCTTCGTGCGATTTTGTACTCGACGTGGAGCCGGTTAGCGGGGCCACGCTTTCCGTTTCCCCGTTAACCAGGAAGGCCCAGCGCAAGTCGCGTTTTTCGCTCTCGGTCGGAAACGTCGGGAACACCTCTCTTGACGTGGTGCTCGATGCCTCGGACCCAGCCCGGGCGCTGCGGCTTCAATGCATACCGGAGCGGTTCTCGCTTACACCCGGAACGGCAGGAGAGGTCATCCTGGCCGTACAAGGCCCGCGCCATGTCTTCGGTTCAGAACGCGCCCACCAGGTTACGATCGAGGGGACGGCCACGCCGGTTTCTTATGCCAGGCCGGTCCCCACCCAGGCTCCCGTCGAGGCCCCCACGGCGGCGCCTGTCCTCGAGGAGACCACGCCGGTCTCGTTGGGGGCCCGTTGCACTTACGTGCAAAAGCCCCGGGTGCCCCGCGGAGTCGTCACGGCGCTGGTACTGGCGACCATTGTGGGCCTTTGGGCCGGCATTTTCATCTTTGCCCTGAACGCCGTCCTCGGCCAACAAACGCTTACAAAATCTGCCCCGTTGTCGTTCTTTGCGCCCGCCGCGTCGGCCCGGTCGACTTTGGGGGCCAAGACGGCCGGAGCGGCTACCGCGGCTGGTGGCGCCGCGGCGGAGAGTGCAGCGGCTGCCGGTTTCCAACCGAAGGACGTGGCGCCGCTCGGCGTGGGCGGCGTCATCGCCGGCACGGTGACTTCTCCGGACGAGCCGGGTGGGGTAGGGCTCATCACCGTTGACGCGTACCTGCAGGGCGAGAAGGCCGGCGAACCAATTTCGGCCGCGACCGGGCCAAACGGGACTTTCCAGATAATCGGGCTTTTCCCAGGGACCTACAAAGTTGCCTTCGGCGGGCCAGGTTTTACCACCGTGTGGTACCCACAGGTCGGTTCCGAGGCGCAGGCACAATCGGTCCAGGTGGCCGCGCAAACCACGGTCGGCAAAATAAACGCTGTTATCAAAGGCGACCCGGCGTCGGTCACGGGGCAAGTGATGACGGGTGAGACCCCCTCGCCCCCGGTAAAAGTTCAGGCGCTTGTCAATGGCGTGCCCGTCGGGGCGGCGGCCACGACCGATTCAGGCGGCCGGTACACGCTGGCCAACTTGCCATCGCCGGCTACTTTTACCCTGGCCATGAGCGCTCGGGGCTTCTTACTGTCAGACACTCAGGTCAACGTCGAGGGGGGCCAGGCGGTGGCGGCCAACGCCGTCCAGCTCGCTGCCGGGCCGGGTGAGATCGACGGGACCGTGACGGGCGGGAAAGGGCCGCTGGGTGGCGTGAACATAAAAGCCACCGCCAACGGGAACACGTTCACGAGCGCCACTCCCACCACGGGCCCGGTGGGCCGGTTCGCTCTTCCGCGGCTCCCGACCCCGGCCACGTACCTGCTTAATTTTTCCAAGCCCGGCTTCGGCACCCGAAGTGTGGCCGTCGACCTCGGCCCGGGGCAGCTCCTCACCAACCTGCAAGTAGCGATGGTCGGCGGGACGGGCTCTGTTTCGGGCACCGTGACCGCCGCGAGCGGGAAGCCGTTGGGCGACGCCACCGTGACTGTCGGGGGCGTGGCCAAGGGGGCGTCGACCAAGACATTGACTGCTGGCGACATAGGCGCGTACACCATCTCGGGCTTGCCCACGCCCGGCACGTATGCGGTCACGTTCTCGCTCCAGGGTTATGTCAGCCAGACCATCGGTGTCACGCTGTCGTCCGACGGCCTGGCTGAAGGAGTCAACGTGGCCCTGTCGTCGGCGCTCGGCCAAATCGAAGGGACGGTGAAGGACGCCGGCACGGGGCAGCGACTGCCCGGGGTTACCGTCAACGTCACCAACGGGGGCCAACCGCAGCAGACTGTCACGGCGTCAACCCCCGGGGGTGGTTATACCGTGGCCCAGCTGCCCTCGGGTACTTACTCGGTCACCTATTCGCTTTCTGGTTACGCTCCGCAGACGGCGCTGGTCAAGTTGACGGCGGGCCAGACCGTCACCCAAGACGTCGCCCTGGCCCCCAGTAGCACGGCCGGCTCGGCGGTGACGACCATGACGTCGGCGGCAACGGGCACCACCTCGGCCGTGGCCGGCCCCAACACGGCCGGCCCTGACAGAGTTGTGCCGCCTGCATTGCCATGAAGGTAGAAGTCACCCCTCGCAGCGCTGTCCTGGCACCGGGCAAACCCTCGGTGTTCACGGTCCAGGTCTTCAATACAGAAGAGCTGATCAGCGGCCACCGCATACGGGTGCTCGGGGCCGACAGCGAATGGACGACCCTCGACAAGAAGGAACTGTCGCTCTTCCCCGGCACAACGGGGGTGGCAGTGCTGGCCGTCAACTTCCCCCCTGGTTCGCCGGCCGGGTCACGGCGAGTCAGCCTCGAGGTGACCGAGGTCACCCCGCCTTATTCCCTGGAGGTCATCGACCTCGACCTCGAGGTCCCGTCCGAGCCGGCACTGGCTATCAAGCTCGACCCCGTCAGCGTCAGCGCCGGCCGCCACGCTTCACTGACCGCCCTTGTCAGCAATACCGGAAATGTCGCTCAAAATGTGGTCCTGTTGGGCCTGGACGACGAAGGCCAGGTGCGGTTCTCCTTCAACCCCCACGAGATGGCAATGGTCCCGGGCGAGAGCCGGGCGGCCGACGTGGGGCTCAAGGCCCGGCGCCCCCTGGCGGGCAGCCCGAAAGTACGGCCGTTCACCGTACGGCTCAGTGGTGACAAGGCCGCAGACGCGGCGCCGGCCCAGGCTTTCGGGTCGTTCCTCCAAAAAGCGTGGCTGACCCGGGGCCACCTGGCCCTTATCGGGCTCTTGATGGCCGCCACTGTGTTCGCGGCCGTGCTTGCGGTCGCCCTGTCCCGGATCGACGCCTCCTCGACAAACAATTCCGACGCCGTCTTACAGGCTCTCCAGGCCAGCGTCACCTCGCAGTCGGGTTCATCGGGAGGCGCCACCGCGGCGTCGATCGGGGGCGCCGTTACCTTGACGTCGAACCCGGCCCAGGGCGTGGTCGGCGTGACAGTCGACCTCTACACCGCGGCCGATACGGCTACCCCACTCGCTTCGACCGCCACCCGGGCGCAGGGCCGCTATGTGTTCGCCGGCCTGACGCCAGGGGCCTACAAGCTCGAGTTCAGCGGAGCCGGCTTTGCCCAGGTCTGGTACCCGAACAGCGCGACGCCCGATGGGGCCAACGTCGTGAACCTGAGCGCGGCTCAAGCCCTGACGGCGATCAACGTCGAGCTTGGCGGCTTACCCGGGAGCGTGTCCGGGACCATCACGGGCTCGTCCCCCTCGGGGGCGAGCGTGGCGCTGGACGTGGAGAGCACCAACCCGGCGCTCAGCTCGGCCGTGGTTGCCTCCACGACTGCGGGCTCTTCCGGCGAGTTCCAGCTGGCGAATGTCCCGTCCCCCGCCAATTACCAGCTCGTGGTCACCAAACCCGGGTACGCCACCGCGACGCAAGCCGTCAACCTCGACAGTGGTGAGTCCGACACTGGCGTGACGATCATGCTGCAGCTCGGAGATGGGTCTGTGGCCGGCCTGGTCTCCGGTCCGAAGGGGCCCTTGGGCGGCGCTACGATCAGCGCCACCGGGGGCACGAGCGGCACCCCGGTCACTTCGTCGACGGTGTCCCTGACCCGGGGCAAGCCGGGGACCTTTGTGCTGCGCAACCTCCCCACCCCCGGGACGTTCACGGTCGTGGTCACAGCTCCGGGGTTTGCCGGCCAGACCCTCAGCGTGTCACTGGCGCAGGCCGAGCAGTTGACTGGGCTATCGGTCCTGCTCACGCGGGGTAGCGGGAGCATCGATGGCAAGGTCACCCTGGCTGACGGAGCCCCGGAGGGCGGGGTAACAGTGACCGTGAGCGGCGGCCCGCTGTCGGTAACCACCGAAACGCTGAGCAAGGGCAAAGGGGTGACCGGGACGGGCACGTACCGGTTCTCCGGGTTGCCCATACCCGGGACCTACGAAGTTGCCTTTTCCGGCCCCGGTCTCCAGGCCGAGACCCGTGAAGTGGTCTTGGTGGCGCCGGGGACGACGACCCCTTCGCTGCCGGGCACGGCCTCCAACCCTGGCCACCTCGACGTGGTGATGGAGCTCGCTACGGCCGCCATCTACGGCAAGGTCACCGACATCAAGGGCTCGCCTCTGCCCGGCATAGGCGTAAATGTCGTTTCCGGCATGACGAGTTACAACGTGACTTCCGCCAACATCCCGGTTATGGGGGGCTACGAGATCGACGGGATCGCGCCCGGCACCTATACGGTCAGCTTTAACCAGCCAGGGGCGCTGCCGACATCTTCAGTCGTTACCCTCGTCGCCGGTCAACGCCTCCTTTACAACGCCGTCCTATCCGAGGCGGCTTCGATAGACGGCTACGTCGACCAGCGGGCCAACAGTGCCGACTCGCCCTTGCCTGGGGCAGCCGTCACGCTGTACCTAGCCAGCCAATACCCGTCCCTCCCGCTCACAACCTCGAAAACGGGAGCCAACGGTTACTACTACTTCAGCGACCTGAACGCGCCCGAACAGTACATCGTGCAATTTTCGTACCCCCCGGGCACGCCGGGCCAGAGGACCAGCGAGGTTACGGTCAAACCAAGCCAACAAGACCATCTGGCGACCGTGGTGCTGAGTACGGGCGGGTCGGCCCCAGTTAGGTCGGTCCCGCAAGCGGCCACGACGACGACCAAGCCGCCACCGTCGCTGCCCGCTACGACCCGGCCGGTGACGACCACCGCACCCAATGTCGAACCACGGACCACCACACCTTCGGTTGCGCCGTCCAGCACCAGCTCGCCGAAGTCGGGACGGCCGACGACCAGCTCGCCGGCGACTAACGGGTCGTCGACTACCGGGTCGTCGACTACTCGGCCGCCGCCTACACCGACGAGCACCAGCACTCCCAGCACGAGCACGTCGGTTGCGGGCACCACGACCACCACAGCGCCGACGACGACTACGACGACGACGCCGACAACGACCTCGACGACCGGGCTGACTACGACCACGACGGTCCCGGCCACGACAACCACGGTCCCCACGACCACGACGGTCCCGCCTACAACATCCACCGTTGCAGCGACCACTACGACCGTATCGACCACGACGACGGCGGTAACTACCACCACGTCGGTGACCACGACGACAGCGGTTACCAGTACGACACTGGAACTCGGGTGAGCACGAACGGTTTCGGTAGCCGTCCGTCCGGGCCGAATGGCAATGGGTCGGGCAACGGCACCGGCCCCCGGCCTGCGCTTGCCCTCCGGGTCGAGCCGGCCGATGTCGTCCCGGGCGTGGTCGCCCAGGTCCGGGTGGCCGTACGCAACGACAGCGGCCAGCCGGTGGAAGTGCGCTTCGAAGTAGCCGGCCTTAACCCCGAATGGTTGACCGTTCCCGACGTCGGCAGCAGTTTGGCACCGGGAGACACTCGCCAGGCGCACCTCACCATTTGCTTGCCCGCCGGTTACCCGGCCAGCGAACTTCGGGCCGCGCTCCATGCCCGGGCGGTGGGCCCGGGGACCGGGGCCGCCTTTGGGCGGCCGGCATCGGCCGACATCGTGCTGCGCGTCGCCGAGACCGGGTTGATCGACGCGACGATGCCGGACGAGGTGTACGGCGCCCGTCACGGGCGCTTCCAGGTGTCGGTCCGCAACCGAGGCCGAGAAGCGCAAGCAGTCGAGCTGTCGGGGTCCAGTCCTGTCGGTCGGGTGAGGTGGTCAACCAGGAGGATCAGGCTGGGGCCGGGAGCCCAAGCCAGCGTGCGCGCCTCGGTCCACTCCCGGCGGGCCCTCACGGGGCCGGTCCGGAGGGTCCCGTTTGCGGTCAAGGTGAAAGGTCGCGGCGCTCCGATGACCCTTGGGGGCACATTCGTGCAGAGGCCGTGGCTGTCGGCCTTGTTGCTGAAGGGGGCCGCCATCTTGACCACGGTGCTGGTGTTCGCGGCGCTGGCGACTTTCCTCGTCGTGAAGATCACCAGCGCCTATGCGCCCAGCTCTACAGCCGCCCCAACGGTGAAGTTGGCCGTCCCAAAACCGAGGGTGCCCAAAGTCCCGCTGACTCGACCCCATAAGACCACCCCGTCTACCGGTGCTGCCTCCACCAGCGCGGGCACCACCGGCGCGGGCACCGGACAGCAGAACAGTCAGAGCACGACGACCGGCACGGAAAAAACTGCGACTACACAATCGGGGGCCACGAAAACAGGTACGGGTCAGAAGTCCGGACCAACAGGGGCTGGCTCAACCGCGGCTGGCTCCAAGACCGGGCCGGCAACTACAAACCGGGCCGCAAAGGCTTCCTCGTCGACGACATCGACAACTGCCAAGGCGGCCAGCTCGTCGGGGACGTCGGCCGCGGGCCAGGACGTGGCTATAAGTGGGCAAGTCACGGCGGCGAGTGCCAGCGGAGTGACCGTCAGTGTGCAACCCGCGTCCCTGGTACAGCAGCAGGCAAACAGCTCGGCTGGGCCGGGGGTGGTCAGCGCCGGCCCGATCGGCAAGCTTCAGGGGAGCCCAGGCGACCCCCCCGACCCCCCCAGCGCAGGCGCCTCGGATAGCAGCGGGGGGCCCCTCGGGTCGTCGTTTTCAACCACGACCATCGGCAGCGGCTTCTTCACCTTCCCGGCCGAGTTCGCTTCGCCCGGCAACTACCTGGTTACTTTCTCGAAACCTGGTTATGCGACGCAGAAGTTCGTCGTGTCGGCGACAGGCGCACCGGTGAACCTCAACGTCAACTTGACCCCAGGCCCCGGGAGCCTGGCCGGTGAGGTCTTCGGCCCGGACGGCCCGCTCGGCGGAGCCGTCGTGACCATCACCGACGGGACGGTCACGTGCAGCGCCCGCACGCCCACCGAAGGCCGCGTCGGACAGTGGTCTGTGTCAGGACTGACCACCCCTGACACCTATCTCGTGACCGCGAGCGCGCCAGGCTATGCGGCGGCGACCACCCTAGTGACCCTCGGAGCGGGCAAGAGCGCGAGCGGGGTCAATCTTTCGGTCAAGGCCGGCGTGGCTTCGATCGTGGGTACCGTTGGTTCTCCGCGGGGCGCCGTGGGGGGTATAAACGTCGCCGCAACCAACGGGACCGTCACCCAGTCGGTCACCACCCTGACCGGGGCGCGGGACCTGAGCGGGGGGGTGGTCGGGACGTACGTAATCCCCAACCTTCCCGTACAGGGCCCATGGACACTGACCGCGTCGGCCCGGGGTGGATCACGCAGACTCAGAGGGTGGCCCTCTCGACCATCGCAGCGGCCAAGTCAGGGAAGGTCACGGCCAATTTTGAGCTCTCTGCGACCACGGCCAGCGTGAGTGGCACCCTGGTGGACCCGGGGGCCGGCCTGGGCGGCGTCGGAGTAATGATGACCGGCAAGTCGGGAACGTACAAAACCCTGTCGGCCACTTCGCCGATGGCGGGGTCCTACAACCTCTCCAACGTGCTGCCAGGGCACTACGTACTGCTCTTCTCGTTGTTCGCCCACCAAAGCGAGTCTGTGGAGGTCAACCTTTCCGCCGGTCAGGTCCTCGTTGTCCCGCCTGTGAACATGGCGCCGATCAGCCCTTCGAGCCAGCTCAAAGCGGTGATAACGGGCAACGTGGTCAACCTGTCCACGGGTAGCCCGGTGACCAAGGGCGCCGTCGAGCTGGACGGCAACCCGGCTCTTACGGTCCCCCTGGGCAACAACGGGTCGTACGTAATGTCCGGCCTCGGCGCCGGGCCCACAAGGTGACAGTCACAGCCACGGGCTTCGAGGCCTCCAGCGTGGTGGTCGACGTGGCCATGGATGCCACGGCCGTAGCGCCGCTGGTTTTGTTGCCTCCCCTGGTCGCCCTCTCCGGTGTCATTACGAGCAATTACGGCGGCACGGTGGCTGGCGCCTTCATCAGCTTGTCGCCACGGCTCGGCACCGAACGCTGCGGGGCGGCGGCCAACCCGAGTGCGTCGCCGACGGCGCTGGTGGCCGGCCCGAGCGGGCAGGGCCAGGGGTGCCGGGCCGACGCTAATGGCGATTACCGGATCGTCGGTCTGGCCCACGGCACTTACAACGTCGCTGTCCAGAGCCTGCACGCGCCGGGTACGCCCAACCCGACGGCCACGTGCGGGCCCGGTCAGGCCGGTCCGTGCGGCTATTTCGACAGCTGGCTACCCACGGGTGGGACGGTGACTGTCCTGGAGGGCCAGAGCCAGATCCGCAACTTCGCGATGGATATGGACGGGCGGTTGCAGATCGGCGCCCAGACGCCCGGCCTGGGCGGCATCCTGAGCCAGGTGCGCGTGGGCATCACGGTCACTGGCCCCTTCACGGCGCCCCCGAGCACGCCGGCTTCCTCAACTAGTTCGGTCACCAGCTCTGCTACCGCCGCTGGCCGGTCCACTTCTTCCGCGACCTCCTCGTCCGCCAGTTCGACGACCGGCTCGGCCACTGCGGGGGCAACGCAGGAGGCCGCCCAGTTCAGGGCGCAGAGGACAGCTAGCCGGCGGGGGAGGGACCTGGCCGGGCCGCAGGTCTCGGCGGTCCCGTCGACGTCGGGGTGCCCGGCAACCGGCCAGGTGACAGAGACCCTGAGCGCTCCCAACGCACCGGTCCTGTTCCAGGGACTGCCGGCCGGTACCTACGACGTCTGCTTCGGGCCAGCCGCCAACAGCAATGGCGCTCCGATTTCGACCTCGCCCAACCCGGCTGTGGCGCAAGTGAGCGTTGACTCATCCGGGAGCTACTCGGCCGTCATGCTGCCGTCTGGTATCACGATCAGCGGCTCGCTGGACTACCAGGTGGACGGCAAAGCGATGCCGGTCAGCTGCAAAGCGGCGGCAGGAGCAGCGTGCTCGCCGGGGAACGTGACCGCCACTTGGCAGTACTACGACCGTGCTGCTAACCCCCCCACCCTTTTGAGCGGCACCTTTACCACGCCTATCGACTCAAGCGGGTTTTTCGAATTCACTAATGTCCCGGCCGGCGAGCAGGTGGCTTCGCCCACCGTCAACCTGCACATCGACGCCGGCGGGTTTTCCACTTTGGACGAAAACAACGTGGCCGTACCGACTTGCACTGCGACTGAGACGGGGACTGCGCAGACCAGCGGCGGAGCGGCGGCCAGGGCCTCAACGTGCACTCCCGGTTTTTTCCCCAATATCGGCCTGACGGCCCTCGCCTCGGCCGTCTCCGGCTCGGTCGTGCTCCACACCGGGGCCACGACCACGGACACAGCCGCGGCCGACCTGAGCGGCGTGACTGTCGCGGTCCAGTCGGAGAACGGCTCCGGCAGCAATGTGACTGCCTCGGTCAACGGCAGCGGCCAGATCGTATGGCACGACCCGGCGGCGGCACAGGTGGGTTGGGCCGAACCGGGCAGCTATCAGCTGACGTTCTCCGCCGCCGGTTACGTCTCGCCGCCCCCGGTCCTGGTCACCGTGCCGATCAACACCTCGTGCACCGTCCAGCCTTGCACGGCGGTCAATGTCGGCACGGTTAGCCTTTTCGAGCACCCTTCGGTCATCGTGCAGGCCATAAATAGCTCTAACGCAGCTGTGAGCGGGGCCACTTTCGTCTTGTACGACCCGGCCACGACGCCTCCGACGCTCGTCTCCAGCCAAGTGGCGGCGCCGGGCTCCAATTCCGTCACGTTCAACGGCCTGAGCCTTCACTCGCAAAGCAGTTACAACTACGAGCTCGAGGTCTACCTCAACTGTGAAGGCGCCATCGTCTCCCCGTTTGCCGTCTCCTATGGTCAGGCCACCGACACCGTGACCCTGCAAACGACCAGTTGCATCCAGGGCAAGGTGAGCGGCGTGGTGCAAGACCTCGGCGCCGCCGGCGGCGCCCCGGACGCGACGGGCAACCTGGTGTCGCCCCTGGCCGGTGTGACCGTGAGCGCGGGTAACGGGCTCAGCGCGGTCACCGCCTCGGACGGCTCGTTCAGCATTTTTGCCAGCCCGACCGCGTCGACGCTCGGAGTACCGCCAGGGAGTTACACGCTTTCGGTCTCGTCCGTGACTGGTTACGGCGCCCCCAGCTTCTGGGACCCGGCGCTGACAACGGCGATGGGCAACCCTGTGACTGTGTCGAGCGGCCAGCCGACGACGGTGGGGATCGCCATGGTGGCAAACGACATCACCGTCACCGGTCAGGTGACCGACCAAGCGACCGGCAACGCCATCCCCGGCGTGTCGGTCACGTTCCAAGGCTCCCTGCCGACCAGCCCGGCCACGGGCGGCGCCTGCAACAGCACCGGCACACCGCCCGCCCAACCGTCCAAAGTGGCCCCTATTACGACCAGCGCCAACGGGCAGTTCTCAGTGTGCCTGCCGCCGGGGAGCTGGGCGGCGACTTTCAGCCAGGCCAACTTCGCCCAGCAGAAGGTGTCGTTCGGCCTGGACGTGGGCGCCGCCGCAAAGACCCTGGACGTCCAGATGACCGAGAGCCTCAACACCGTGTCCGGTCTTGTTTCCCAGATGATCGGGCAGTACGGGCCGGCGCCTCTCACCAGCCTGACGGCAACCGACGTCACCATCGCCGATGACGGGCCGAACTTCTGCGGCAACGCCGGCCAGTCGGCTTGTCCCGTCCCGGCGACCGGGTTCGTCATAACGGCCCAGGGCAACGGTCAGTACTCCGTAACCGGTAACGGAGCTTCAGCCACCTTCCTCCAGCCGGGCGAAAACTACAGCATCACGTTCAAGGTGCCGGGGTTCCAGCCCTATTCGCAGAACGTCGAGTTCACTCAGGCCGCCGGCTTTGACTTCATCGTGAGCCCGACGCTCGTCGCCGACACAGCGACGGTGGTGGTAGACGTCCGCAGCAGCGTGGGCAACCTGGCGATCGTAGGGGCGAGCGTGGCCCTCACCCCGCCGGGCCAGGAAAGCCCGGCCCAGTCCTGCCCGGCTGCGGTGGCGAGCACGCTGTATTGCACCAGTGGGGAGACGCAGGGGGCGACGGCGACCGGGAACGACGGCGCGGCGACGTTCCAGAACGTACCGGTCGGGGACTACAACATCGACGTGAACGGGACGGCCGTGGCCGCCAGCATCAACAGCGCCAATTTCTGTGATGACCTGGCCAGTGCGGCTCTAGCGGGGTGCACAGCGGTCTCGAGCGAGGGCCAGCTGGTCAGCGCAGGGACGGTCCTGCTGCATCAGGCGACGACGATCGTGTTCACCGGCCAGCTGCAGAACTCGTCCGCTGCCAGCGCCGTCAGCTACGCCCCGGCCGGAGGCCTCACGGTCAACTTCTATAGCGGGACGAACGCGACGTCGGGGACCCTTTTGAACACCAACGGCGCCGCCACCACGGCAAGTGACGGGACTGCCAGTACAACGGTCAACCAGACAGGGGAGTACACCGCACAAATGAGTTACCCGGGTTTCGCCACGACGACCGGGACACCCATCGACGTCGTCGCGGGTGAAGCGGTGGCTAACGGCGTGGTGAACCTGCCTGCCACGGCCTGGTACACACAGCCCACCGATACCTCCGGTTACGGCCCGCAATGGACGTTGAACGTTTACTTCTGCGCCGAGGCGACCACCGAGGAAGAGGTCAACTGCGGCGCGGGCAACGCCGGCCTGACGCTATCCAGCGCCAACGGCTCCGGCGGCACTTTCGTCGTAGACGCCATAGATACACCGACGTTCAACGACGGAGCGAACGGAGCGCTCCTACCCGGGAAAGAGCTTCGTGGCGGTGGCCTGCGAAGTTGCTCTGGGTTCGTTGTGCTCGGCCCCAGTTTCAGCGACCGTGGATGGGAGCGGCGACCCGATAAACGGGGCGGCCAACCCCACGGCTATGGCTCTACCCCCGGCGCCGACAGTCCCAGCCGCGCCCACGGGGCTGGCGGCGACCACCACCACAGGCTCGACCTCTGTCAACCTGACGTGGAACGCGCCAGCGAACGACGGCGGGTCGCCCGTCACCGGTTACGACGTCTATGAGGGCACCAGCACTGGCGGAGAGTCAACCAGCCCGGTGTGCGCAACCGCGGCGACCAGCTGCTCCGTGACCGGGCTCGCCACCGGGGCCCCTTACTACTTCGAGGTCGAGGCCACGAACATAGCTGGCTTCTCCGGTCCCTCCAATGAGGTCAAGGCCGTCGCCGGCGTCAACCTGCCGGCGGCGCCCACGGGGCTGGCGGCCACCACCACGACGGCGTCGCGCTCCGTCACTCTGACCTGGGACGCCCCAGAAGACGACGGCGGGGCCGCCATCACCGGCTACAACGTGTACGAGGGCACCGCCACTGGCGGAGAGTCGACCACGCCGGCGTGCAGCCCGACGACGACCACCTGCACTGTGACTGGCCTGACCACCGGCACCCCTTACTTCTTCAACGTCGAGGCCACCAACATCGCCGGCTCCTCCGGCCCCTCTAACGAGGTGCGGAGCGTCGCGGGCGTCAACCTGCCGGGGGCGCCCACCGGGGCTGGCGGCGACCACCACAGCCGGTTCGACCTCCGTCAGCCTGACCTGGGACGCGCCAGCGAACGACGGCGGCTCCGCTATCACCGGCTATAACGTCTATGTGGGCACCAGCGCCGACGGGGAGTCGGCGAGCCCCGCATGCAGCACGACGGCGACAGGCTGCCCTGTGCCCGGTCTCACGACCGGCACTACCTACTTCTTCGACATCGAGGCCACGAACGCAGCCGGCTCCTCCGGGCCTTCCAACCAGGTCCAGATCATCGCGGGCGTCGTCCCGCCGTCGGCGCCCACCGGGCTGACGGTCACGGCCACCACCGTCAACTCCGCGGCGCTGGCGTGGAGCGCGTCGGCGAACGACGGCGGAGGCTCCGTGACGTACGAGGTGTACGAAGGGACCACCCCGGGCGGCGAAACAAGCACCCCAATTTGCACCACGGCGACGGCGCCGTTCACTTGCACCGCGGCCAATCTCACGACCGGCACGACCTATTACTTCATCGTGGTGGCCACGAACGCCGCCGGTTCATCTGGTCCGTCCAATGAAGTCTCGGCCACTCCTGCAGCGGAGTTGGGCGTGTTCGTCCCGGCCCGGTCCCGCCCGCCCAACTCCGCCGGTGTTGTTGGCTGACGGAGCGCGCCCCGCTGCGCGCGCCCGCGGACCAGGCGTTTGAGCTGCCCAGTCTGGGCTGGGACGGCGCCACTAGTCTTGGGCTGTCCCAGCAGGCTGGCTCCCGGATGTACACGCGGCGGTGGCTGGTCCTAGGCAGGAGGTGTTGTACAGCCATGCAGAGGCGGTCCGGCGAGGCAGGCGCCGGTGAGGGAGGCACCGGCGGCGGAGACGAGGGTAGAAGCGCCCACGGTGGTGACAGAGCTGCGGCCCCGAGGGCGGGGGCAGGCCGCCAGCCAGGGTGCGTGGCCGAGCCGACCGGGCCTGGCGGAGCTTGCGTCCCGGCCTAGGTTCGGTTGCGCTCATCGCCTTTGGAGTGGTGGTGGTAGGCCCGAGCCCGGCCAATGCCCTGGGCTCGAACGTCGCGGCCGCAGCGACTACCACCTCCGGCACTTGGTCCGTGGCGACCAGCCCCAGCCCGCCCGGCCTGATGGCCAACGAGTTGAACGCCGTTTCGTGCCCCTCGGCTGGCGTCTGCGTGGCCGTCGGTTACAGCGCCACGCCTACTGGGGCGTCGGCACTGGCCGAGACGCTCGGGAACGGCGGGTGGGCTTTGATGACGGAACCCTCCGTCCCGGGCGCGTACACGGCCGAGCTCCAGGGCGTCTCGTGCGCTTCGGCCACTTCGTGTGTGGCCGTCGGCTACTACCAGGTAAAGGGGGCTAGCCAGCAGACGTTGGTTGCGACCCTGGCCAACGGGACGTGGACAGTAACGGCCAGCCCCAACCGAGGCACGGGCAACAACCAGCTCGACAGCGTTTCCTGCCCGCAAGCGGGCACCTGTGTCGCTGTGGGCTACTACCAGGGTGCCGCTAGCCAAAGCAGCACGAGCCGGGCTCTGGCCGAAGAACTCCTTGATGGGACCTGGACGTTGACGAGCGTCCCCGATAGCGGTTCGGGCGACCAATGTGCTGAAAGGGGTTTCCTGTCCGTCACCCGGCGCTTGCGTGGCCGTCGGGTATTACGACGATGGCGGTGTCGACCGAGCTTTGACAGAGCAGTTGGCTGGTAACGCGTGGGCGTTACGGCTGCACAGGACGTGGGCTCCGGCTTGAACCAGCTGGACGCGGTGGACGTGTACCTCGTCCAGTTCATGCGCCAGCGTGGGCACGTTCCGCACCGCCGCCGGCATATACCAGAACCTCATCGAGACATTGGGGGCCAGCGGCTGGGCGCCGCTAGCCCACAGCCCGGACGCCAACGGCAATAACAACCAGCTGGCGGGCGTTTCGTGCAGTTCCTCGACATCGTGCATGGCTGTGGGCCACTACAACAGCAAAGGGGTGGCGCAGTCCCTCACCGTAGAACTGGCCCATGCCTCGTGGACGGTTACGGCTAGCCCGGACAAAGGGACGAGCACCAACCAGCTTTCTGCGGTCTCGCGTGCGCCCGCTATCCGCCCAGTGCGCTACGGTCGGCTACTTCAACGACGTCATCAGCGGTTACAGCGATGTGGTGCCCCAAACGCTGTCCGAGGCGTGGTCAGGGACCTCGTGGGCGACTACGTCGACGGCCGATGCTCTCGCCCCCGACGTTGGCCTGAACGACGTCTCTTGTCCCACGAGCACATCGTGTACGGCCGTAGGCAGCTACGAAAGCGGGGCCGGCGCCCGCCAGGTCCTGATCGAGGAACTGGCCAACGGGGCCTGGGCGGCAGTCCCTGGCCAGAGCCCCAGCGCGACCTCCAATGACCTAGGCGCGGTGTCATGCCCGTCGTCGTCAGCTTGCGTCGCAGTCGGGTTTTACGCCACCGCCAAGACCGACCAGGCCCTGGTCGAGCGGTGGTCGGGGGGCGCGTGGTCCGTCTCGCCCACGCCAGACGAGGGCACCGGCTACAACCAGTTGAACGGGGTCTCGTGCGCCTCCGCCACTTCCTGCGTGGCGGTGGGCTTTTACTCGGCCGCCGGCGGCTCGCGTGTGCTCATTGAGAGCCTGGCCAACGGGTCGTGGACGGCCACCGCAGGCCCGGCACTGGCCGCCAGTGCGAGCTACCTGGAGAGTGTGTCCTGCGCGTCATCAGGTTCGTGCGTAGCGGTCGGTTATTACTACAACGGGGCGGCGCGACGGGCCTGGTGGAAAGCCTGTCCGACGGGATCTGGACGGTCGACCGCAGCCCCAACGTCGGGGCCGGGGACAACCTGCTCGACGCCGTTTCGTGCTGGTCTCCGACGTCATGTGCGGCTGCTGGCTACTACGCCGCCGGCCAGGCCCACCTCGGCCTGGTCGAGACGCTCGGTCCCAGCGGGTGGGCCGTCACCTCCCTCCCCAACCCGAGCACGACCGGCGACTACCCGAGCGGGATTCCGTGCACCCAATCGGGTTCGTGTGCCATCGTCGGCAGTTACGCCAGCGGGCCGGGAGGGGTGGACCAGACCCTGGTGGAGGTCGTCGGCATTGGGGCCTGGGCGGTGGCGCAGAGCCCGAGCCCGGACACAGGGGGGGACTACCTGGGCTCAGTCTCGTGCGTGGCCCTGGCCAGTTGTGTGGCGGTAGGCCACTTCAAGGACGCCGCCACCCAGGGCGCGCTGGTCGAGTCCGGCCCGGCGCCGGTGGGAGTGGCCCAAACCGCGACCGCACTGTCGTCCGCTCCGAACCCGGCCAAAGTGGGCCAACGGGTTACCTATACGGCCACGGTCGTGCCCGCGCCAACGGGAGGAACGGTCACTTTCGCCGACAACGGCGCCGTGGTCGCGGGCTGCCGGGCCGTGGCCCTGGGGGCCGAAGGCAAAGCGAAATGTTCGGCCACGTACCCAACGGTGGGCGAGAACCTGGTCCAGGCGGCCTTCTCCGGCCGACCCGGCTTTACTCCCTCAACCTCGGTGCTGTACAGCCAGCTTGTGATCAAGCCCGCCCCCGTGGCCCAGGGCTACTGGCTGGCGACCAGGAGCGGTCGGATATTCGGGGTGGGGGCGGCCAGGTCCCTGGGCGGCTTGTCGGCCACCCTCGACAACCCCGTCGTCGGCATCAGTGCCTCGCCCGACGCCGGAGGTTATTGGGTGGTGACGGCCAACGGTACGGTCGGGGCTTTCGGGGGGGCGACGTACCACGGCGACCTACCGAAAGACAAGGTAAAAGTGTCTGACATCGTGGCCATCGCCCCGACGGCCAACGGCGCCGGTTATTGGCTCGTCGGCCGGGACGGGGGGCTCTTCGCCTTCGGCGATGCCGGCTACCACGGCTCGGTGCCCGAGGTGAAAAAACACGTCTCTGACATCGTCGGGATGGTGGCGTCGCCCGGTGGCCGCGGCTACCTGTTGGTGGGCGCCGACGGCGGCGTGTTCGCCTTTGGCACGAGCCATTTCTACGGTTCGTTACCGGCACTCCACGTAGAGGTGGACGATGTGCGGGCCATACTGCCGTCCTCTGCGGGCACTGGTTATGTCCTGGTCGGCTCCGACGGGGGCGCCTTCCTGTTTGGCCGAGGTGTGTCTTACCACGGGTCGTTGCCGGGAGAGAAGGACCACGTGACCGATATCGTGGGCCTCGCCCTCACTCCGGATAACGGCGGCTATTTCATGGCCGGCGCCAACGGCGCCGTCTACGGTTTCGGCGACGCCAAGGTCCAGCCGGCGCCCGTCGGGTTGGGGTCGCACCTCCCCGTGGTAGCTATCGCCGGGCTCAGCTAGCGCACCGAGAGGCCGGGCGGAGAGCCGGGTGTCCTCGCCGGCCCCCCAGCGCCAGAACTAATAAATGACGTAGGCGGTAACCAGCCAGACGACGAGGCCTACGACCACGAAAGCCGCGCTCACGAGCAACGGCAACCAGTCCCGCTGGGCCCGCACCTGTACGGGCTCCACGTCGGGCGGGGCGGGTTCGGGGACGTCTTCGGGCGGCGGCGGCTTGGGCCGCAGCTCAGCTCCATCCCGAACGCAATAATCCTCGGTCAGCAGGTTGGGCTCACCGCAAACCGGGCACAGGATCTGTTGGGGGATCGCCCATCCCTCGGTGCCGGGCAGGCGGCGCAGGCCTATTCGTTCGTTGCTGACCCGGCCGGGCTCGGCGAAGGCCGTGCGGTTGGCCCAAAACAGCGGGTAGTCGCACGTACTACAAAACCCGTCTGCGTCGCGCTCCAGGTCTTCGAAATGGCTAACGGTATTGCAGGTCGGGCAGAGGACGTCGGTGGTCATGGGTTTCTCCGTCTCTTCTCTACTCTGTTCCCGAAACTTCCTTGACCTGGCTGGCGCCCGGGCGCGTTTCCTCGTTGCCGTTCAGAGCCGCGCCATTCGTGGCGACGGGGGCTTGTGCCCGGCTGGCCTGTACGGTCGGGAAAACCTGGCGGTCGCCGACGAACAGCTGGAGGTCGACGTTCGCCGGTATTTCGTCCCTTACCAGCTCCACGAAGGCCGCTTCGGCCAGCCAGCCGACGCGATCTACTCGTACCGTCACCCGAGGCGGTTTTGCCGTCGTTTCTCCTTGCCGGAAGACGCCACCTGAATCGACGACCTCGACGGCGCCGTCCGTGAAGAGTTCCAATAACCCGGCCAGGCCGTGCTTGGTACCCCGCCACCACTGGAGCTTGGACGCCTCAAGGACCAACCGCCTTTGGTATTTCTCATCCAGGGCCGGGTTTATCGGGGGCAACGCCAGCCAGCTCGCCATAAACCGCACCATCCCCGGCGGGGCGACAGCGGGGTCGATGGTGTTGGGGAGGTTATCGATGTCGTCGAGGTAAGTGCCGGCCTCTTCCTGGAAAATGGAGACGAAACGATAAAAGAAATTATCGTCGAGCATCCCGACCGGGAGCTGGCCTACGAGCCAATCGGGGCGGCGCTGCAGCTGGCTGGCCATCGGCCCGGGCGCCAGGACAACCGTCTTGCCTACCTCGCGGGTAGCAGGCAGCTGGCCGTCACCGTTCTCTGCGCACGGGGGTGGGCCTCCGTCAATGCTCATTTAGTCACCACGACGCTGTGGCTAGGCGACGCCGTGCGGCGCTCTCCGTTCCCGTTTTGCCCGAGGACGGGGACGGGCTGCGGGGCCGAAAGGAAGAGAGAGCGCTCGTCCAGGCGAACCACCTCCTTGGCCGGGCCATACCGTCGGCCGGTGCGCAGGTCGCAATCGAACAAGAGCACTTCGTCGATCCGATCGACACCGTCCAGCTGCTGGAGGAGCTCGGCGATGGGAGCCGAGTTGAGGTCCGTATCCCAGGGCCACCCCTCGCCGCGGGGCCCCCCGGTGAGCGGGTTGACCCACTCGTAGAGGAACTGGAGGGCGTCCGAACGAATACGCGTAAGCGTGTCGTCGCTGGCGGTGGGGAGGGCGCGAAGGTGGGTGGCGACGGTTATGCCCTGGTAATAGGGGGTCCCGACCTCGACCGTGATGCCGAGCAGCCGGCGGGGTTCCAGGTGCTCGGCGATGTGTTTCACAAGCCCGTCGGTCAACGAGAAATCGTCGATGGTCTGGCTCTCGGGTACCCGGCGCACCTTCGGTACTACCAGCAGGCGCACCGGCCCGCCCGGCGAGGTCGGCCCGAGGCACCGAGCCCGCGCTACTTCGGACGACGCTTCTATGGCCAGCCGCTCAAAATCTCCTGGAGTTACGGCCCGTTGGCGCGTCCGCAGGCTCAGCGGCCCTCGCTTCTTGGCCTCGCTCACCGTCTCGGCGTCGGCGCCCCCTTTCGCCGGGGCGAGGTTCGTGACCCCATCGATGAAGGCGACGGTGGAACGCAGGCTGGTGAGCATCCCGGCGTCCACGTTGCCCTCGACACCGCCTCCGTGACGGTAGGCCCGCATGATTATTTCGGCTCCCACGGGCGGAACCGCGCCGTGCTGGTGCCAGCTCCCGTCCGCATACCTGACAGCGGGGCCGAAATGGACGGTGCCCGAGCTGCCGTCGAGGACGTAGTGCAGGTCCTCGGACGAGGATCCGGTGAAATCGTCCACTTCCTGCCAGTTTTGCACCGTCTGGCCCATTGAAAGCCTGATGTGCTCATCGTCACGGCGCGCCAACAGCGGCGAGTAACGCAGCACGAAGGACTGACCAGGCAGCCCGTTCGAGCGGCCCAGGCTCTCAGGCCCATAACGGACAGAATGTTCCGCCATTGTCGTCCCGCCCAGGGTGTCCACCGTGACCGAGCGGATTTCGGGCGACGCCTGGTAGCTGGGCGCGCCCGGTGGGGTCTGCACCAGTACAACCCTCATCCAGTAGGCGCGGGTACCACCGAGAGCCAGCGCTTCGTGAATAGGCGGGAACAATAAAATAACCTCGCCATCCCGGTTGAGGCCCCCCGTCGTGTCCGAGTACTTGGTGACCCTCACCCACGCCTCGCCCGACCACGCCTCAGTGGTGAGGGGAGGAGACTGGGGGTGGATCCCGATCCCGGCCGGGCTCGTCGTCGTGTTCCGGAAACGGACCGCAGTGCCGCCGAGGCTGGCGGCAAAGCCAAAGTAAAAAGCATCGCCGGGCAGCGGGCGGGGCTCGGAGGTAAAGCAGCGCATAGACGCCCCCGGGAACCGGAGATCGTCCCAGGCGTCGACGAGGCTGTCAGTGCCGGCCCCGCCGCGGCCGGTCTTGGCCGCGATCAACTCGGGCGGGGCGATCACCAGATCGTTGACCGTCTCGAACACCACTGGCGGGCCCGAAAGAGTGGGCGCGCCCACCTGGGTCCCGGCCTTTACCATTACCGGCCGGTCGAGGACAGTGGACAACCAGAACGTAAGGTCCGCCTGAGCCGCGGTGGGCGGGAAGGGGGCGATGCCCATGAGCTCGAGGAACTTCGTATAGAACCGATCGGGCACCTGGTTGAGGCGGTACAGCATCATCTCGCTCATCCAGGCGAAAAGCTCGATAAGTGCCACGCCAGGGTCAGAGAGGTTGTGGTTGGTCCATTCCGGGCAGTACTTGGGGATCAGGAGCTTCGTCTCGTCGACGATGTCCTGGAACAGCCGGTCGTCAAGGTTTGGCGCCTGGAGCGACAAGGTCAGTGGTCCTCTCGCGGTATCACGTAAAAGGGGTAAACGAGGTTACGCCGGTCATTGGTAGCCCGGACCTTGTACGTAATCTCGATGTTGACGAGGAACTGGTCGCGGACGTCGGGGACGCAGTCGATCCCGAGCACGTCAACCCGCGGCTCCCATTGGGCGAGGGCGTCGCCCGCCGCCTCGGCCATTTGGCCCAAGGTATTGAAGTTGACCGGCTCGAAAAGCAGATCCCAGATACGGCAGCCGAACTGGGGCCGCATCAGCCGTTCACCGGGCGCCGTCGAGAGGATAACCCGCATAGAAGCGTCGAGATCTTCGGAGCCTCGGGTCATCCGGATGCCGCCGTCGGTGTTCACGCCCAACGGGAAGGCGAAACCGCGACCGACGAATGAGGGGACGCCCGGCTCAGGCGCCCTCGCCCGTGTGCTAGCCAATACACCGCTGGGCGCGGCCTCCATCGTTCGCCGCGCCTGTAGCGCCTGTAACCGGGCCGACGTCGCCGGGACGAGGGCGCCGCCCGCCTGTCCGTCGCCGGCCGCGTTCCCGTCCCGCCGTCCGTTGCTCGACTGGGTGGCGTCTCCCTGGTTGTCGGATGGTTGAGGCATTGGTACGGTCCCTCAGTTGATCTGAACGATAGCGCCCTTCAAGGCGGCGGACGCTTCGCCCTCTAATTGCAGCACGGCGCCTTTCAGGCTGGCCTGGCTCTGTCCTTGCATTTGCAATTGCGTATCCGCGGACACATTGACTTGCAGGCCGGACAGCTTAAGGTTTTGGGTGGCCTGAATAGTGACGTTGTTCCCCTTTATGGTCACATCGCCGGCCGTGGAAAAGGCTACTTGAGTGTCGCCCGCCTTGACTGTAAGCGCCTGGCCCGAGGGGATTTCAAGGTTCGTGGCTTGCTTTGTGATTTTCAGTGTGTGTTGCTGGCCGGCCAACTGGACCATGAAGTACTGGTCCGCGTCTTGCTCGCCGTCCGACAGTTCCCATACGTGGCCGAGGCGCGAAGTGAACCGTCGAGACGAGACCTTGCCATCTTTGACCGTCCAGTCCGGGATGCTCGCCTTGTTGCCGAAAAGACCCCCCAGAATTATGGGTTGACGGGGGTCACCGTGCTCGAAGGCGACCAGGACCTCGTCTCCGACCTCGGGGATCATCACGCTCCCGCGGCTGCTGCCGCCGCCCGGCGTCAGCAGCCGGCCCCACGCGCTTTCCTGGGTCGTATCCAGCCCGGGAAAACGTACTTTCACCCGGCCCATCTGGTTCGGGTCGTTGATGTTGGTCACTTCGCCGACCACCAGGCCAGGGTGGTGGGTGGCGGGGCCCTGAAGCGGCCCAAAGCGCCCATTGCCGTCGCCGCTGGCCATAGGGGCGCGGCCGCCGGACCAGAACCGAGTCAAGGAACCCCGGCGAGGACGGTAAGTGTGCTCGACTCTCGTCAGCGGGTAGGTGCCCGAGAGAGGACCAGCGTCAGAAACCTGCACTGACGACCCCAACTTGATGTTCGGGTCGACGTCGGTCAGCCCCACCGCCCGCACCGAGCTCGCCACGGCCCAGTCGATGAGGGCCTGGCTCAATTGGCCTACCTCTTGCTGTGAACTTCCAGCCAGCCCTGCCGTGACCAACGTGGCCTGGCCGAAGGCGCTGTCCGGCGTGGCCACGGTGGTGGCCAGGTCGGAGCTCGCTGTAAGCGTGGCGCTACTGGCCGTGCCAGTCAGGCTTTGCTGCGCGTCGCGGTCCCAGCCATAGACCTCGACGCTGCCCGGGACCTGCCCCGAGGCGTAGACGGAAAAACTGTACAGCTCTTTGCCGAGCGTGAGGTTTACGGTCGAGCCGGCCGCCGGCTGTTTGAAGTTGACGGTGGTGCCGTCGGTCCACCAGTCAAAGCCGCTGCGGCTGGCCATTTCGTTCAGGAAATCGAGGTCCGAGCTCACCTGGAGCAGATATTCGAAGGTCACGTTGGTGCTATCCGTCGACGCGGTCAGACTGTTGGCGCTGACAATCGACGAGACGACGTCCGAGTACGTCATGTTGAGGTACGTTTTGACCCGCGACCCCCGCCCCATGCGATGGCTCTTGTCCAGCGCCACCACCAGTAACTCGGGTTGTTCACCCTCTCGCTGCTCGACGCCGATAGCGGTCACTTCTGCCTCTATGAGCGTGCCTGCGCCTGGCACACCGACTGTGATGGCAGAGCCGAGGCTGGCGGTGCCCGCCTGGGCCAGGACATAGCCCGGGTCGGTCAACCGGAGCGAAACTTGCCCGGTCGTGCGCAGCTCCAGCTCCACCTTGCACTCCACCAGGGCCTCTTGCCACTCCGTAGGCAGAGGCTGGCCGCCCAGGTTGATGGTCGGGGCGAGGGTTATAGCGGGCATGAGTACAGACGGTCGAGACTCATCAGGTGAGCACCGGTCAGGTGAGCTCAGGTATGGCCAGTATGCGTCCCGGCCGGAGCGCCATCGGGTCCTCGATACCGTTGAGATCCGCTATTGAGCGCCAATTGGTCGGGCTGCCGTAATACGTGGCTGCAATACGGTCAAGCGTCTCGCCCGGCTGCACCCGGTGGGCGCGGTGCGGGTGCGGCGTGCCTGACGTCGGGTTTTGCGGGCCGAAGACTTTACCGTCCTCGTACTGCGTCAAGGTGAGGTCGACGTCGGCCCGGAGAGGTACGCCCTGGCTGGAAAAGTACGTAAAAGAAACGGAAGCGGACGCTATGACTGCCTTGAACGAGTGCATACTGCCCCAGTTGAACTGGACCCATGGAGGCCTGGCGTTGTTGCTGTTCTCGTTGCTGCCCGGTAGCGACGAGTCGATTTCCATGAGCGTCAACAACTGGTCCGTGTAGTTGGTCACCGGGCTGCCGTCGTCGGTGCTGTCAAAGAAGAGCCGCAAGGTCATCGAGCCCGAATTGGCCCCCGAGTAATTGAGCGTCGGTACCCCTTTCCCGGGCATGTTGGGGGCTTGCCACGAGTTGCTCCGGCTGAAGCTGAGCTCGGTGGGGTTGAACAAGCACGGGATGTTGTCGCCTTTTTCGGTTTGCAGGAAAGCCTTTTGGGAGTTCTGAGCCATCAGAAGACCTCCGGGTGCAAGAAAAGCCCTCTTCTCTCCAGGTCGGCTTGACGGCGTTCGGCGAAGAGCTCCGTCAGCATATCGAGCTGCTCTGACAGCTTGGGCCCATTTGACTGCTCCGTTGTGGGCTCGGCCCGCTGGGCATCTTCAGGGATCCGGTAATGAGTGGGCGGGTACGGCTGCCCGTCGGCCCCTCCCTCGTCGCCGCCGGCGCTGGGCAGAGGGAGCCCACTCGGGATCCCGGATGTGCTGAACCGGCTGACCTGAGAGCGACTCGGTGTGGCACGCATCGGGCTCATTGCTCCTTTGGTGGTCATTGCAAACCCAGCCAGGGCGGCGGCTGCAGAGGTCGAGGTGGAGGAGGTGGCTGAGGTTGATGAAGCCGTAGCGCTTCGTCCGAGCGTGTTGGGCCTAGCACTGATCGTAGGCGCTGCGGAGGGGCCGCCTCCAGGTCCGCTACGTCCGGCGGCGCCCTGTGCCGAAGAAGGGATTGGTTGGGCCGAGGCTTGCCGCCGCCCGAGGGCGAAAGCGGCGCCGGCGATAGGCAGGACGGGCAAGCCTGCGGTCCCGAAGGGCTGACGTTCGCCCGTGTTGGTGCCCATAGTGGCGGCGGAGCGGGCGATGGCGAGTTGAGCGGTGGCAGGTTGAGCGGTGGTGGGCCGAGCGGTGGTGGGCCGAGCGGTGGCAGGTTGAGCGGTGGTGGGCCGAGCGGTGGTGGGCCGAGCGGTGGCGAGCTGGCCGGCAATGGACATGGCGAGAGTGGACCGAGCCCTGGCCGGGGCGGCAGTGGCCGGCGGAAGGGGACTGGGGTACGAAGGAGTGACGTACGAAGCGGTGGCGTTGGGAGGCCGGGTTGGGCTCGTTACGCCTCGTTGCAACCCGGCGCTGCGATGGGGGCCAGCGTGGGGAGGCGGCACCTCGGGGGACTGCGGGCGTCCGAGCTTTGTACCATTTGTCGCTCTATGTGCATACAAATGCGCCAAAGCTCCGGCCGGAGGTTGCGGCTGGCCGCCCCGCCTGTCGGCCGGGGCGGTGGTCGATGAACGCTGGAGGTTGACAATTGGTGGTGCAACGGTAGTATGCGGCCAGGTGAGCCGGGCCCCCATCGCCCCGGGGCTCATGGCGCTGAGGCCCGTCAAGCCCCGACCCGTTTGGCCGGGCGCCGTCAAGCTGGGCCCCGTCAAGCTGGGCCCCGTCAAGCCCCGGCCCGTCAGCTTTGGACCAGTCGGCCTCGTACCCGCGGGGCCGGTCCTGGTGATGATCGGGAAAGCGATCTCCTGGTTGGGCGCTGAAGCGCGTCGAGCGCGAAGAGGCGTCGGACGCTGCTGAGCGCCCTGGTGCCGCAGCCCATCGTTTTGTCTGTCTCGGCGGTTGTTGACGGTTTCGCCATACGCGCTGTCCAGAGTTCTCCGCGCCGTGCTGGCCGGGCCCGGCAACCTGGGGACGGGCCCGCTGCTGAACGTGATCGGCGGAGTCAGTGCAGGTGCAGATGCTCTGCCGGACTGGGGAACAAGGGCGCGTTGCACGCGTAGCCCGGACGGCAGTCCAATCGTGGCCGCGTCAGCCGCCCGTCGTACCGCGACGCTGGTCCCCGCCATCGCGACCCGTGCCTCCGGTGCCAACGACATTGGTGCGGTGGCGCGTACTGGGCCGTGGAGACGTCTGATTGGTGTCGGCGCGAGGCTCACGGCGCCGTCCGCCTCAGATTGAGTTGCCCTGATAAGGGGAATTGGTGTGCGGACTACTGATGTCAGTCCGCCCGCCCGCCCGCCCGTCCGGCCGTTGGTTGAGCCAGGAGGAAGGGCCCGCGGTTGGTCGCTCGACGACCGGAACGACGTGGTAAGGCGGGCCACAGAAAGCGGCGTGGTCAGGGCCGGCGCGATGACCGGCGTCGCCGGGTGAACATCTGGGAGGCCCGGGCGACCGCCAACCAGGCCGACCGACTGCACACTGGTCGGCGGCAGGTAAGAGGGGAAAAGCTTGAGTGGGCGGGGCCGCGCCGGCGTACACGTCTGGCTTGGCCGACCTGGAGAGGTGTAAGAGACGGCTCTCGCCATGTCTGGTACCGAGGCACGAGCAGGCCCCCGCGGGGGGACAGTCGGAAAGCGCCCCGCGAACGCCGGCGCCGTCCGGACAGTCTTACCGCGAGCCGAGCTATCTGATGCCGAGCTATCTGACGCCGAGCTATCTGACGCAGTCCGCCCAGTCACTCGGCCGAACAGTGGGGAAGGGGCGAGTAGTGAGGCGGCCGGCGTGGTGCCGGTCGGAAAGGCGCTAACCCGGCGACTGGGACCGGCGTAGGAGCGGCCGAGGGCGTTGGTGGCCAAGAGAGGTAGAGCGGTGCGGGCCACCCATCGGTGCTGCAGAGGGTTCGGGGCAACCTGGGTTGGCACCGCCCGGCGCCCTGAAGCACGGCTTACGAGCGCCTGTCCGATCATTCGGCCAGGAGCGGGCCCGACGGTAGACAGGGGGGCCGGCCCCTGGCCGGGCACGACCTCTCTTACGAGCTTTCTCGCCGCCGGCTGCCGGCTACCGGTGGAGCCGGGCACGGGCGCCCGGCTCAAACTAGGCCGCGATTTGGCTTGGGGAACTCGGCTGGCAAGCGGTGCCAACGCCCTAGTTCGACGGGCGGGCGTCGCCACGTCAGAACCTGAAACGGCTAGCGGCCCTGGCGTCGGGCGAGGTAAGGGTGTGGTGGCGAAAACGGATGTTGGGGGCCAGAAAACCGAAGGGACCGTTGTCCGAACGGTTGAGGCCGATCGTCTCCTGACGGCCCCCACAGGTCCGGCGGCAACAGCCGCCGCCGTTGCTCTGGCCCCCATGGGCACATCTAGGACGCCAATCGCAGGCGGTACAACTTCCGCAGCGACCGAAGTTCCTCTCCTGGCCCCAACCTGTCCGGCAGTTTGCGTGCCGGTAGAGCCTCCCGAAATGAGGGGTGCCCTCGAAACGAGAGGCACTCTGGAAACAAGAGGCTCTACCGCGATGGCCGGGCCTATTGCAGCGGCTGGCTCTCTCGCAGTTATCGGCCATCTCATGACGACGGGCACTCTCTCACCCGCTGCCACCGGCAGTGCGGATCTGGCCAGCGCGGTTACGAACGGCCGGATCCCTGTCGTCGCCACCGGTGCCGCAGCTCTGGCGATCGATGTCGCAGAACCCGCCAAGGCCAGTGCGGCCGCGAAGCCCGACGCCCCGGAGGATGTGCCCATGCGTGCTGGTCTCGTCGCGCCCAAGCGCGCCCGCGCTCCTGCTGCGGTCACCCGAGTGGACATCTCGCCGGCGACGGCGAGGGCCCGGTTCACCGCCGGCGGCCGTGGAAGGTTAGGCCCAAAGGGTACTGCGATGCTTAAAGGGAAGACGGACCTCGACAGCCTGAGGCGGGTGGCCGGTGTAACCACGGGCCCGACCGGACCTGAAGCTCGGCCAATCCCGGGTCGCTGGCGCCCGGATTTCCTCGTCCCGGACGAGCTGGCGGGCGAGACCTCCTTTGTGGAAGAGGCTTCTCTGGCCCAAGAAGGCCTTCGGTCGAACATCCGCGACAGCGCAGAGCGAGGGCTCGGGATGGCGCGCGGTTCTGCCCCGGCGTCTCGCGCCTCTTCCGACCGGGCCGCCATCGCTACCAACGCCCCCAGCTCCGGGGCTCTGGCCGTTCTCCGCAACGTCGCACCCCGCTCAGGCGCTCGCCGTACCGCTCGGCTACCCTCCGGCGTCCCCCGGTCGGCGGCGGGGCCGAGAATGGCCGGGCTTCGCGCCGCTTCTGAACTGGCCGGCGGAGCCAGGTGCTGGACCGTGCCCCGGGGTAACCACGGGAAGCCGGTCGTTTGCGCCGGGGCAAAGCTAGTGGCCGGCCGATCGGCTGCAATCAGAAAAGACCGACGCAATGGCACCGGCCCTAAGGAGCGCGAAACTGTCGCAGGTTTAGTAATCCCCGAGTAAAGCTGCGGACCGATCGGGCTGGAGACCGCCCCGCGAGCGCCGGGGACAATTCGTGGGCCGGGGACCGATCGGCGCGGCGGCGGGGAAAATGCTCCGGCGCCTGTCACGGCGACGCTGCGCCGCTGGACGGAGCCCTCCACGTGAGGAACCGAGATAGCACCGACCGGATCCGTGAGGTTTTTGCCCTGTCGCGCGCGTGCGCTCCGGGCGGCATCGAGGGAAGCACTTCCTGTCGGTCCAGCGACACTTACCCCGGCCCGGCTTCGACCAGCGCCGACAATGGTCGTCGGCAGGCTCATGATTGGCGGCAAAGGTGTGACAGGGATGACCTCGTGTCGTCCAAAGGCGCCGACGTAGGGCATCGCTGTCGTCCGCGCCAGACCGGCGCGCGATTTTCCTTTGATCAGGGCACTGGCGACGAGGCCACCGGGAACTGCCGGAACGGCCCAACGGCCAACCGAAAACCCTCCGGTGGCCACAATCGGAGCCGGCGTAGGAGCGGTTGGGCGCGGGTGGGGGAGCAGCGGGCCGGTCTGGTCCCACCCACCGAGGGAAGGGCTGGCCACAATGAGCGACGGTGCGGCGGCCCGTATTGGTGCGGACCTGGGACCAGGGTGAGCGACTTCGGGATCCCCGTTGGTGGCTCTGCTTAGCTGGCGCTGGGCCAGAAAGGGTGCACCCGGGCGGCCCCAGCCGCCGGCCCTAATGACGTGGCGCCGGCCCGGAAAGGGCGCATCACCCGCCCATTTGCTTTGCACCGGCAGTGCGCGAGGGGCCTCACAACCGTGGTTATGCGGTCAGCCGGGATGGGGAGAGCGGCGACCGTGGATGAGGCTGCCGCGTTTCTGGGGGCAACGGTGAGGCGGTCGCCCGGGCCGACCAGTCGTCCGGCTCCCCCTACGTCGCGCGGGTTGGTTATGTACGCCGGCTCGCTCATCATGCGCTGCGCCGCGCCGGCAGGCCCCGTCTGGCGGCCCATTCGAGATTGGCTCGCCCGCGACGTTGCCCTGGGTAGCCCGATTGGTAGAGCTTTGGGACGTGGGCGACGGACACCTTTCATGTTCTCTCGGATCTCCACGAAGCTCCGGTTGCGCTGTTCGGCCGGCGAGGGTGAAACCGTGACACGGTGACGCTCGTCGGCCATCGGGAGGTACTCCTCCGGAGGGCGCACCGGGAGCTGCGCAGCACCTCGGACTGGTAAAAGGAAACGTTGTCCCAGGATCCGGCGGCTGGCCAACGAGCGGCCGATGACGGCGTTGAAAGCGTTCGTCCGTATGGCCAAGGAGCCCACGCCGAACGCGAGCGCCAGGTCGGCCGCCGGCCGCCGCGGCCGTCCCCAGCTCTTGAAATCAAAACGGTGGCGGACCTCGGTGGCGAGCGGGTGCGGCGGCTCGACCGACCGCGACCCGCTGGCGCCGCCCAATTTGGGACCGGGCATCTCAGGAAGTGCTAAACGTGTTGGAGACGAAGCCGTGGTGGGCTATCTCGAGCTCCTCCTGCAGGGCTTCATTTGAACCCGCGTTGAAGCGAGGCCCGCTCCAGCGCACAGGGAAAGCGCCCTGGATGTCCCATGAACGGAGCCGCGAACCGTCCGTGCCGAGGGCAGTAATGGCCCCGGTACAACGGGTGATCTTGTTGCCGGCCGAAGCGAAGCCCTCACCGGAGGACTGTGATACCCACTGGAAAAGGGCGTCGCTATTGGTGATCCCCGCCTTCATGACGACGTTGGGCCAACTGGAGCGGCCCGGGAACTTGTGCACGTACCCGTTTTCGCCGCCCTCTTCGTACTCTTTCACGGCAACCGTGAGTTCCAGCCCCGACACCTCCTGGAAGACGCCGATCTGGACGCCGTCGACCTCGAAAAGGAACATTGGCGTAACCGGGAATATCCCGCTGAAATCGCTCGATAACTGGCTCATTGCGCACGTGCCATTTCCCACGCCCTGGCGTTTAGCGAGGCCACACCCCGAACGAGGCGCGCCCTATCGGCGTGCTCGAGGTCCAACAGTTCGTCGAGGGGCCAATGGAGATGGTAGGCAAGATAGACGATCTCTTGCCACAACGCCTCTGTTGGGTACTGCATCATCTCGGACTGCTTGGGACCTCCTCGATGGCCGCACGCCGGCCCACCGGCGCGGCCGGCTCATCTTCGGCAGGCCCGTTGGCGACCTGGCCGCCTACCCCGCCGCTCGGCTCGCCGGAACCGCTAGCTGAATTGTTCGGGGCAGGAGCGGGTTTGTTCGCTTCCTGCTCGAGTTCCTTCTGCGCCTCGAGGAGCGCCTCGATGTCGGCCGGGGTGCCAAAATTGATGACACCGTAAAAATCCTGCAAGTAGGCGAGGTCGGCGGCAAACAGGCCCTCGATTTCATCCGCGGTGACCAGTTCGCGTGTGCCCAGCCGCCGGACCACCCGGGCCAGCACAAGTATCGTGAGGCGGGGGTCATCCGGCGAACTGATCGTCGGGTCACGAAGCGGCTCGAGCTCATCGCGCGCCGTGGCCAGGCGCATTATGCCGCGCTTGTGGAGTACCCCGTCCTGGTCGAGGTAGCCCCTCGGCAGGACAAACTCGTACTCAGTCTGTAGCGCGCTCACTCGAGGTTCACTTTGTCCGTTCTAACTTTTCATGTTGAAGGGTGATGGTTTCCGAAACGGGGTCGTTGCCACCGACGGTGAAGCTGTCAGTGGAGATCTTGGACGGCCAGGCGTTATAGAAGTTGAAACGGGCCACCTCAGCCAGCGTCGAATCGTAGATGACGACGGAACCGTTCTTCCTCTCTTCGTCGAGGGAGCTTATCTTCATCCCCTTATCTCGAATGGAGTTGAACCATTTCCAGAGGGAATCCGAGGAAGCGTCGTCTGGCGCCAGCCGCTTCACGCTGATCTCGCCTGTCCACTTCGGCTTGGAGAAGGCTTTGCGTTGGGAGTACTGACCGCTCGGCAACTGTTGTTGGATATCGGTCACCTCGACCTCGACATCTAGCCCGCTCACCTCGGATAGCTGGGATATCACCTCCCCGTCGACCTCAAGGAAGAAATGGTTAGCGACTAGCGGGTCTTGCTTGAGTATGTTCGTGGCGGGCAATGTGCCTCCCTTTGGTTGGAGCCCGGTGCCTAGCGCTTCCTCCGCACGCCCTGGCCCGCTTGCCTATGTAACAACACGCTTATCGTAGCTCCACGCGAAGTACGGCAACCGGGCCAAGGTTGCTTGAGCGTCGCTAGCTGGCGGTCTGCTTTTGCTGGCTGATCCGGAAGATGACGAACTCAGCCGGCTTCACCGGCGCGATGCCCACTTCCACGACCAGCTTGCCCTCGTCGATCGACTGGGGCGGGTTGGTCTCGGCGTCGCACTTCACGAAGAAAGCCTGGTCAGCCGAGGTGCCAAAGAGCGCACCGTCCCGCCACAAGCCGGTAAGGAACCCGGTGAGTGTCCGTTTCACGCCTTCCCACAGCTTCACATCGTTCGGTTCGAAGACGGCCCACTGCGTACCGTCGAGGATCGTTGTCTCGACCATATTGAACAGGCGGCGCACGTTCAGGTAGCGCCAGTCGGTGTCCGAAGCAAGCGTGCGGCCGCCCCATATGCGGATGCCCCTGGTGCCAAACGGACGGATGCAGTTGATGCCGATCGGGTTGAGCAACGACTGCTCCGCCTTGGTAACGGGGTACTCAACGTCGAGGCAGCCGGCGATGGTCTCGTTAGCGGGCGCCTTCCATACGCCGCGCGTCTCGTCGACTCGAGCCCAAACGCCCGCTATGTGGCCCGACGGCGGGATGAGGACTTCGGCGTCGGCCCCGTTGGTGGCTGTCGGGTTTTCGACCTTGATCCAGGGGTAGTAGAGGCTGGCAAAGGCCGAGTCGTACATAGCTACGTCGGAGCGCCATTCTTTTATTTGTTGGGGGTTCATCCCGGGAGGGGCGTCGAGGAGAGCCATGCGGTTGCCATGCAACTCGCAGTGGGTGATGAGCGTAGTCTGGACCGCTTTCCACATATTGAGGTCAACCGTCTTGTCCGCCTTGGTCGCGGCCGTAATGAGGTCGGGCACGATAACCATCGTTACGTCCTCGGCAATAGCCAGGCCGTTGATGCCGGTGCGGGAGGACTCGGAGCCCGCAAAGCGGCGGCCGTTCACGGGCACGGGCGCAGCCGGTGCTTTCTCCAGCGGGAACGTCCCCGGTTTCATTATGTCGATCATCGAGCTGACGTCGAGCTTGGGGTCGATGTTGACCTTCACTTTCACCTTGGTGGAAGTGCCGTTCACGATTTTCTCGACGTTGTGGTCGCCGGGCATAACCGTCAAATCTTCGAATGTCTCCACCGTTTGGCCGCCCTCTACCACGGCCAAGTTGAACGGGTTAGGCCCCTCATGGTCGGGCTCGACCTCAGCGCTGGTGATAACGACCGAGATGGGGGCATCGGGCTCCACGCTCGTTACTTCAACCGGCGCCCCAAGAACTTTGTCGGCCGCAGGAAGGGCGAGTTGGGACGGCTCCCCCGAGGGGCTTGTATTTGGTATCCGGACTATGTATGCGATAGTGCCGCCATTGTCGAAGTAGCCACGCACTGCGATGGGCAACATGCAACCCTGTGCGTAACCGCCGTACAGGTTCTCGAACTGGGTCCAGCTGGTGACTAGCCGGGGTTTGACGCCGTCAGGATCCGTGGGATCGTCATCCGGTGCCCTGCCCGTAAAGCCCACGAAGGCCGCTATAGCCGTAGCTGCCGCGGTCAGGACCTTCTGGGACGAAGGGACCTCTTCGACGTAGACACCTGGTGCTGCGTAAGTGGGCATTCGCCTTCCCCTCTTTGGGAGCGTGAAGTTATGTCTCGTCCGCCGGCGGGAGACCGCCGTGGAACCAGGGCATCAGGCTGCCCTGCCGTGACATTAGAGCAGATTTAACGAAGCCGGCCTCGGATCGCTGCTCGCGGTCAGGCTTCTTCAAAATTTCCCTTTGATTGCCGAGATCGAGGGGCTCGGAGGACCAAAAGGCACAAATGGGACGTTCACGTCAATGGCGAATACCGGGTCATTTCGGGTCGTCTGACAGGCCATCGCGCAACTGCACTGGCGGTGCTACTTTGACACCAGGACGTGCTCGGTTGCGGGCCTTAGTTGACTATCGTCTGCACCGTGCCCGGAAAGGTGACACTAATTATCCCACCCCAGGCGCAGTTACAAACAGCCCCCGAGCAGACGGCCGGCGTGCCGCCTATCAACGTGGTGGCGGCGGGCGGTTCCCACGGGCCGGCGGGTACTGGGACACATGGCATCGGCGTCAGTACCCCTAAGGCGGCGGCGGTAGCGGCCGCCACTGTCGGGTTGGACAGGCTGGTGCACATCCCGAACGGCGGGATGTTCACCAATGGCACCATGTCCTCGATGGTGGCCGCCGGTTTGCCTTCTATCAGCACCCGACGGAACGGCAGGACGTTGAGGGGTGACGGCGAGATGCCGAACGAGCAGAGCATCTGGGCTGTCGAAACGTATGGAGGAGGCATGTAAACCTGCCAATCGATTGTTGCTAGAGCCTGGAACCCTTCGCCGAGCGGGTCAAGGGCGCGCCGACCGTGTGCAGGATGCACACGATTTCTCGGTCTCGTTTCAGGGAATTGTCCCAGCTCTGGGGTGATGGGTACAAGTACGTGTAATAAAGTGAGCTCCCCGTGTAGGCCGAACCAACGTAGGGCTGGAACTCGTTGAGGCATAGGGCGTTGGCGTAATTGGTCAGGGCCTGTTCCCCGGGGTAGTCCTCGGTGAGGGAACCCGCGAACCTGGGTGGCGTGGGCGGGCAGGCTACGACGGAGTTAGACGGTGAGGGGTTGTAGGGCAGGACGCAGTAGACCTCGTCCACGTGCGGCTGGGTGCATGGCAGCACAGTGACGCTGGAAACGGCCAGGTTCGGGTTGGCTTTCGGTGGGTTGAGGCACTCTTGCGGGCGCAATTTGAACACGGAAACGCTCTTTGGTGCCGTGATCTCTGCTGATTGGGCGCCGCACGCGGACAGAGACACAGAGAAAAGGGCGATAGCGACGGCCAAACCGAGCCGGACCTCTTTGCTTTTCGTACCGCCCAAGCGCCTAATCATCGACAGGCCCCATGGCCTTGATATTGCCGTGCTACGGTAACGGTTGCAACGGCGCCTTATGGAAAACGGAAGCAGGTCTAGCGGCCGTCGCTGGCCCAGGTGCGGTGCCCCTTGCGGTTCAAGCGCTGCCACGCCACCGGCCAAGCGGCACGGGACGTCTGCTGAGTTTGCCGCTCGACCGCAATCAGCTGGCCCGTGGCGACGCCGGCAGCCACCAGTTTGGCCGCCTCGCCTTGAGGCGCCATCAGAGGTGCCGTTTGACGGAGCCACGCTTCAGTTACAACTGCGTCGTGGAGGTCGCCCAGCACGTCCTGCAGAGCAGTCGCGGCCTTTGCCGTCAAGGCGGCCGCATCCCGGCAGGCTGCTGGCCGGACCACAGGTGCGGCCACCTCTGCGAGGTAACGCAGCCGCTTGGCCTGGATGCGGACGTGGTGGAGGGCTTCGTCCGACGGCTCTGGGCCGAGACGGCGGACGGCCTTTCCGATTGTCCGCCATTGCCGGTGGGCCAGTGCGGGCATGTCGGTGGCGGCCGGCTCCGAGAGCAGGACCCACAACTCCGTCGGGACGGTCGAGCGAACGGCGGGCCCGGTGGCGAGGGCATCGAGGTTGCGAAGGAGCTCCAGATAGCGACCAGTGCCGAGAGTCTCGCGCAGTTGTTCGTGGCCGGACCGTCGCTGGTCCCGGGCCACATTCACCAATTGCTCAGCGGAAGCAGAATCGGTGGGAGGCAGCTTGGCGGAATGTCCCTCGAGCGACTGAAGGCGCACGTCCGCGTCGCGAACTGCACCGAGGATGTCGCCGAGCCATTTCAGTTCCCCCCGCAACCTGGCTAACCAGGACTCGGCGGCGTTGGTGACTTCGGAGGCCGGATCACCGTGGGTCAAATCAACGTCGCCCGAACGAGCATGGCCGCGCCCTTCGTCCGCGCTGTAAGCGACCAAAGGGGCGAACTCCCGCAAGATCGTACGAAAGCGTCGCGTTGCCACCCGGCTCCGATGGATGTGCTCGGGCCCCGGGTCGTCGAGCCGTATGGCGGGGTCGTGGTCCACCAGCGTGTTCAGGCAGGACCGGGCTTGCTCCTGGAGGACGTCTGACATGGCTACCTCCTGGCCGCGCGCCAAGGACGGCGCCGGCGGGCGCAAGTCCGCCAGGTCCACTTCGGAAGAGCCGCCGGCCAGTACCCGCGCCAGTTTGCTCTTGCCGGGGCTGCGGCGCGCCCCCGCCGCCTCCAGCGTCTGGACCACGGCGTCGAGGACCTCCAAGGCACTGCCCTCGGCTAGCTCGACCTCTACTTCCCGGAAGCGGACGTCGGGAGCCTCGCCATGCCGGGACAGCCGCTCTTGGGTGGCCAGCAGGTCCCTTCCGGTAATGGTGTCCTCGTCTATCTCGGCCAGCGGGCGGCCGTCTGACGTCCGCAGTTCTGTACGCCGGCGAATGCTGGAGAGGTGGGCCACCGGTTCCAACAGCCGTCCAAGGGCGACAGCCTGGACGAAATGGGCCGCTTCAGGGAGGACCTTCTCGAACTCGTAGTCCCGGTTCTGGAGCGCCCGGCCCGTTGCCCGCCGCCGCCCGGCCGCCCTTCGGCCACCAGGTGAGCTGCCCGCTGCGTCGCCCTCCCAGGTGACCTCGGTCCTGGCCAGCACGGTGTTGTCCGAAGACGAGGCCGGGAGCTTGACCGTCCAGACTTCAGTCGTCCGGCGGTCTTCGGGACGCCGCGACCCCGGGACGATCTCCGTTTGGCGGCGGAACCGGAGGGTCAGGTGGTGTTGGGCCAGGCGCAGGTCGGCGGTGTCGTAGTAGGTGGTCTCGAGCGCCACATCGGCCAGCGGCTGGACCTGGGCACCGGGCACGATCCCACCGAGCGGCGGCAACGACCATCCCGGGCTGGGTTCGAGCTTGACTTCTTGTTCGAGCTGATGCACCCCGGCCCCTAACGCACATCGAAAGTTTCGTGCGCGACATGCGCTGGCGCGCTGGCAAAAAACCCAGTCTAGGGACGGCCGGGCCATTAGTGCAGCGGTACGCCGATAAGCCAGGCCGGGCGGGTGTGCCTCTCGGGGTTGGAGCCCGCCAGGCGGGGCCCCAGCCGTCGCCCCCTCGGCGCGGCCGGTCTAGCGGCATAACCTGAACCTGGGATGAGTTCCGCCATTCGTCAAGGCGCGTGGCCGCAGGTGTCGTTGGCCGATTGGACTACTTTGCGCGTCGGCGGGCCGGCCAAAGCGTTTGTCGAGGTGGTCGACGTAGCCGCGCTAGCGGGAGCGCTCCGGGCCGCCGAGGCCGCCGACAGCCCTGTGCTGGTGCTCGGAGGCGGCTCGAACGTGGTGGTCCCCGATGACGGGTTCGCCGGGACAGTCGTGCATATAGCCATGAAGGGCGTCCGCCTCGAGCCGGAGCCCCGTGACGGCCCGGCCCCGGCCGGCAGCCCTGACGCTGGAACCGGCGTCAGCTCCGTCTTGGCCCACGTGGCTGCAGGTGAGGACTGGAGTACTTTCGTCGCCTACTGCGTAGCCGAGGGCCTCTCCGGAGTGGAGTGCCTGAGCGGGATACCGGGCCTGGCGGGTGCCACGCCAGTGCAGAACGTAGGCGCGTACGGCCAAGAGGTTTCAGAGACGGTCGTCTCAGTGAGCGTTTGGGACCGTCAGGCCCGCTCGCTGGCCCGCATGACCCCGGCCGAATGCCGGTTCTCCTATCGCGACAGCCTCTTCAAGAGGAACCAGCGCTACGTCGTCACCGAAGTGACGTTCAGGTTGATGCGGTCGCAGTCGTCACGCCCGGTGCGCTACGAGGAGCTGGGCCGCCGCCTCGGCGTTGAGCGGGGCCAGACCGCGCCGTTGGACGCTACGGCCCGGGCCGTGCTGGCGCTGCGCCGCGCCAAAGGGATGGTCCTCGATGTGTCCGACCCCGACAGCCGGAGCGTGGGCTCGTTCTTTACCAACCCAGTGCTGGGCGAGCCGGAACTGCGCGCGCTGCAGGCACTGGCCCCCGACATACCGAGGTTCGCCGCCGAGGGGGGGACGAAAGTAGCCGCCGCCTGGTTGGTCGAGCACGCCGGGTTCGCCCGGGGCTACCGCCGTTCAGGCGCGGCCATTTCAACCAAGCACGCGCTGGCCATAACGGCGCTCGAGGGAGGCACCGCCGCAGATGTCTTGGCACTGGCCCGGGACGTTCGTGATGGTGTGAGAGAGCGCTTTGGGGTGCAGCTCGAGGCGGAGCCCGTCTTGGTGGGTCGCCATCTGTAGAAACGATATTGCTCTTGACAAATGACTATGGAGCCGATCGGGTTCTTCGTGTATAGTTGAACAAGTCGCTGCGGCTCTCCCTGCCAACAGCGGACTCAGCTCGGGGCAGGTCCCCCCCTTCCGGCCCCTTGAGCGAGACGAAGGACCGGCGTACTGCGCCGGTCCTTCTGTCGTTCCGGCCCAGGAAGACCCTAGATTAGGCGGCCGCCTTGTTGTACCTTCAGTTGCATGGGCACCGGCGGCAAGGACGTGGCCAAGCAAGAAGCGCGCTCACCCGTTCGGGCCATGCAGGCATCTCGCCGGGGGCACCAAGACGCCGCCGAGGCGAGCGCTGCCTCCGTCCTGCGCAACGCCGCCGCTGACAGGGCATTATTGGGCGGCGCGCAGCTCCTCACTGGCGAACGTACGGCCGTAGAGGCGCTTCAGCGGGTGGCCGGCAACCGGGCCGTTTGTGAGCTCTTGTCGGTGGGGCAGGCCAAGCTCGAAGTGGGACCAGCCGGCGATCGCTATGAGCAAGAGGCAGACACCTTGGCCCGGCGCGTAGTCGCGGCGCTGCAAGGAGTTAACCAGGGCTCGAGGGCACCGGCTGATGGGGTCGTCGACGGCGAAGAAATGGTGGGCCGGGTGACTTTGACGGGTGGGGGCACCATCGGGCGGGCGCCTTCGAGCGTCCAAGACCCCGAAGTCGGCCTGGCCGGCGGCGCCCTCCCGCCGGGCACCGAGGCGGCTATAAACTCCGCCCGCCGTGGTGGTACGGCGCTCGACACCGGTGCCCGCAGCGCCATGGAGGGTGCGTTCGGGGCCGACTTCGGCGAAGTAAAGGTGCACAGTGGGCCGGCGTCCACGGAGCTAAACAACCGCGTCCAGGCCAAAGCGTTCACCGTCGGCAGCGACATCTTCTTCCGCGATCGGCTCCCCGACCCCCGGACCAGCCAGGGCCAAGAACTGTTGGCCCATGAGCTGGCACACACCATTCAGCAGGGAGCGGCGAAGGCTAGGCCCACCTCCTGAGCGCAGGCTGCGGTTCGACGCGGTAGCGGGTTTCGAAGAGGCTACTGGGGCTCGAGCAGGAGGCCGAGCGAGCGGAGCTGGTCCGCCGGCCGGTGGTAGCCGCGTTCGAGGTGGCGAACGCCGTGGAGCATTGTCGGCCCCGATGCGGCCGCGGCGGCGATCACGCTCGAAAACCCGGCCCGAACGTCGGGGACGTCGACTTCGGTGCCCTGCAGCTTGGACGGGCCTCGGACGACGGCAGAGTGGAGGTAGCTGGTGTCGTGGAAGCGGCAGGCCGGCCCGCCGAGGCAGGTCGCGAACAGCCCGATCTCGCCTCCCATGGCCTTAAGCGCCGGGACGTACACGAACCGGTCCTCGTACACAGTCTCATGCAGCACCGACATGCCCTCGGCCTGGGTGAACAACACCATCAGCGGCGTCTGCCAGTCGGTCATGAAACCGGGGTGGACGTCAGTAGTCACGGCGGCAGCATGCAGCCCGTCCGGGGCGAACGCCGCGATGCCGTGCTCGTCGATCGTCACCTCGGCCCCCATGGCCAGGAGGGTGGTGATGGCTGTGACGAGGCGGTCCTGACCGCAGCCGATGACCCGGACCGCGCCCCTGGTGATCAGGCCGGCAACGAGGTACGAAAAGGCCTCGTTGCGGTCGCCCTGCAGCCGGGTCTGGGCGCCGCGTAACGTCGGCACGCCCTCGATCACCATGCGCCGGTCCGGCGCCAGTTCGACCCTGGCCCCCATCCGCTGCAGGAACAGGGCCAGCTCGAGCACCTCGGGCTCAGTAGCGGCGTTACGGATCACGGTCTTGCCCTCGGCCAAGGCGGCCGACAAGAGGGCCGACTCGGTCGCTCCCACGCTTGGGTAGGGCAGTTCTATGATGGCGCCTTTGAGGCGTCGGCACCGTGCCCGGATGCCCTCGTCTGTCACCTCGACTTCGGCGCCGAAGGACTCGAGCGCCTGGACGTGAAAATCGACCGGTCGGAAGCCGATCCGGTCGCCGCCAACGACGGGTACAAACGCCTCGCCGGTCAAGTGCAACAGCGGTCCCAGCAACAAGACGGGGATCCGGTTGAGCCCGCTAAACGACAGCGGCACTTCGGGTTTGGCTTCCTCCGGGGGAGTGATCACGAGCTTGCCGTCTTCGTGGACCACCCCGGCGCCTACAGCCCGCAAGATGCCCGCCGTGATCTCGACGTCGCCCACCTCGGGCACGTTGGTGATGGTGCTCGGCCCGTCGCCGAGCAAGGCCGCCACCATGTGCTTGGTCACTGCGTTTTTTGAGCCGTACACCTGCACATCGCCGACAAGAGGGCCGTTGGGTTGAATGGACCATGCATCTGACACGGGACTGATCTTGGCAGAACCCCGCGCGACAACGATAACTATGCGATTGGGTAGGACTACCCAAGGGCGCTGTGGTTAGCATTGGCCCGGGCTATCCCAGAAGAGAGGCCGGTAATTGGACACCAGCGACGTTTATCTAGACGCTTTCAGCCGGATCCGCGAGGTCGTCTTCGAGGTGCTGGACGGGCTCGGCCCGGCGCAGCTGGCTTATCGGGAAGGCTCCGAAGCCAACTCGATCGCATGGTTGGTGTGGCACCTCACCCGCATCCAGGACGACCACGTGTGCGCCGTTGCCGGCCGGGAGCAGATCTGGGTGGCACAAGGCTGGGCGGAGCGCTTCGGTCTCGACCTCGACGTCCGAGATACCGGCTATGGGCACAACCCTGACCAGGTCGCAGCGGTGAAGGCCGACGCTGAGCTGTTGAGCGACTACCACCAAGCGGTGTACGAAAACACGGCCGATTATCTGAACGGCCTGACCAGCGGTGACCTTGACCATATTGTCGACCGACGCTGGGACCCCCCGGTGACCCTCGGGGTCAGATTGATGAGCGTCGTCGCCGATGACCTGCAGCATGCCGGCCAAGCGGCCTTCGTGAGGGGCCTGATCGGGCCGTAACGCCCAGGGTCAAGCGTCGCCCGACTGCCAACGCCTGACCAGCTCCACCAGCTCGCCGGGATCCGTAGCGCTAGTGGAGCCGAGCACTTTGCATGCTTGCTGCCAGGGCTCCGGCCCGCCCCGCGGGCTGCGCACCAGCACGAAGCTGGCCGAGGTGGCGATGCTGTACTCGAACCACGTCTCAGAGCCCATATGGAGGTAGGCCCCGTCGGGCACCAGAGCCCGGGCGCGGCGCTCGTCCTCCATGGAGCGGCTGGGGGTGACCACCACCAGCCGGGCGCCCAGTGAGAAACCCGGCGCGGCCATCATTTCCCAGAACGGTTTGCACGAGGCACACGACGTGGTGAGGAAGGCTAGGAGCGTGTCCACCGTGCCGTCGTCGGCTACGGTCACATTCGGTGAGGGCACATCCGGTGAGGGCACATCCGGTGAGGGCACATCCGGTGAGGGCACATCCGGTGAGGGTACATCGGCCAAAGGCAGATCCGCTTCGGGCATTTTCGGCGAACGTAGCATGCGCGTAGGGGTGCTCGGCGGGACCGGCCCGGCCGGTTCGGCTCTGGCCGCCCGCCTGGCGTCCGTTGGCGTAGAAGTCGTGGTCGGGTCCCGGAGCGAGGACAAGGCTGCCGGGGTGGTCTCCGAACTGACCAAGCGCTGGAGCGGTATTGACGCGGGCATATGGCCCGGCAGCAACCGGGCGGCGGCCGAAGCCGACATTGTCGTCGTGTCCACCCCGTGGGAGGGAGCGGTCACTACGGTCAAGGAACTCCGTTCGGAGCTCTCGGGCAAGACAGTCGTGAGCATGGTCAACGCCATGGCACGTTGGGGTGACCGGGTCGTGCCCTTGCTGCCGCCAACCGGTTCGGTGGCGGTCGCCATCGCCGAGGCGCTGCCGGCGAGCCGGGTGGCAGGGGCTTTCCACCATCTGCCCGCGGGGCCGCTCGGCGACCTTGACCAGCACCTTTCGGCTGATGTCATGGTGTTCGCCGACACCCGGGCTGTGGCTGACGAGGTGATAGCTCTGGTCAACCGCATCCCGGGGTTGCGGGGGGTGGATGTGGGGGGGCTGGCGTCGGGCTTGGCGGTTGAGGCTCTCACCGCCGCTCTCGTCGAAGTCAACCGCCGTTACAAGGTGCACTCTTCGCTCCGGTTAACGGGCATCGATTGAGCAAACGAGAGAGCGAGCCCTGATGCGCTTGTACGACACGGCCAGGCGGGAGCTGACCACGTTTGCGCCGGCCGCTGGGCCGGGCGGGACAGTGACCCTCTACACCTGCGGCGTAACCCCTTACGACGCCGCCCATCTTGGGCATGCGGCCACGTACATCGCCTACGACGTGGTGCAGCGACGTCTGCAAGACCTCGGGTACCAGACCAGATTGGTCCGCAACGTGACCGACGTCGACGACGACATACTGCGCAAGGCCCGAGAGTTGGGCGTCTTTTACCTGGACCTGGCCAGTAAGGAAATGGCGGCGTTCTCCGCTGATATGGACGCGCTGGGGTTGCTGGCGCCGGCCAGCGAGCCTCGCGCCACCTCGGCTATCCAGGGAATTCAGGCCTTAATTGCCGCCGTTTTGGCGAACGGCCACGCGTACCGGGGCGGGGACGGGATCTACTTCGACATCTCCTCTTGGGCGCCCTTCGGGTCGGTGAGCCACTACGGCCGCGATGAGATGACCCGCCTGGCCAAGGAAAGGGGCGGCAACCCCGACGACCCAAACAAGTTGAGCCCGCTCGATTTCGTCCTCTGGCAGCCCTCTGCGCCCGGTGAGCCAGCGTGGGAGTCCCCCTGGGCCCAGGCCGCCCGGGCTGGCACGTCGAGTGCTCGGCCCTGGCCATGAGGGAGTTGGGCCAGACGGTCGACCTGCACGGGGGCGGCTCGGACCTCATCTTCCCCCACCACGAATGCGAGGCGGCACTGTCGGAGGCGGTAACAGGGCAACCGTTCGTGCGGCACTGGGCGCACACCGGCATGGTCGGCTACGAGGGTACGAAAATGTCGAAATCTCTCGGGAACCTGGTCTTCGTACGGGACTTGCTGAAATCCTGGGAGCCTGCTGCTATCCGGCTGGCGGTTCTGGCCCATCATTACCGCTCGGACTGGGAGTGGCACGAGGAGCTTTTGGCCCAGGCGGCGCAAAGGCTGGCGTCCTGGCGGGCCGGTAGGGACCTGGTTGGGCCGGCGGGCGGTCGTGCGACCGGGCCGGGCGCGCCCGGTCCCGAGGGACCGGGCTCCGACCATCTCCCAGTCCTGGAAGCGGTGAGAGCGAGGCTCGACGACGACCTCGATACGCCCGGGGCGTTAACGGTTATTGACGCCGTTACCGCCTCACCCGCGCCCGGGGTGACCCGGGCGGACATCATTCGCGCCGCTGCACTGCTCGGCGTGGCGCTCTGAGATATGGCGCGCACGTGCGCTTTGGCCGGGTTTACCCCCCGCTCGAAGGTGGCTGCGGGCCGGCGCTCCCGGAGGCGGCATTACAATTAGCGAAATGCCCCCTGGCGACAGTGTGACCGCGGACTCCTCTCCCAGCTCGAATTCGATATCGGTCAGGCTCCCTGACGGCTCCACGCGCCAGTTGCCGGCGGGGACCAGAGTGGCCGACGTGGCCGCCGCCATCGGCCCTCGCCTCGCAGAGGCGGCTGTCGCCGGCCTGGTCGATGGCGCCGAGCGCGACTTGAGTGCCGTGGTGCCCGACAATTCAAGCGTCAGCGTTATAACGGCGAGCTCAGACATCGGCCGGTCGGTACTGAGGCACTCGACGGCGCACGTAATGGCGCAGGCCGTGACCCGCCTGTGGCCCGGGGCCAAGTACGCCATCGGGCCCGCCATTGAGGACGGTTTTTATTACGATTTTGAGCTGCCCGGAGACGCCCATTTCTCCCCCGAGGACCTTGCCCGCATCGAAGCCACCATGCGCGAGATCATCGCCGAAGACCAGTCGTTCGTCCGCGAGGAGCACTCGACCGCCGAAGGGCTCGAGATTTTTTCCGACCAGCCGTACAAGCTGGAGATAATCGAGAGGGTCGAGGCCACACCCGACGGGAGGCGCGCCGACGAGGCCGGCGACACCAAAGAGATCGAGGCGGAAACCGAGGCGCTGGAGGAGGGGGCCGGGCCGTCCAGCGTGAGCACCTACCGCAACGTCGGTTCGGATGCTGTCGATTTCGTCGACCTTTGTCGCGGCCCGCACGTCCCGTCGACCAGGAAACTCGGGTATTTCAAGCTGACCAAGCTGGCCGCCGCTTACTGGCGAGGAGATGAGCGCCGGCCGCAATTGCAGAGGGTGTACGGGACGGCCTGGGAGTCGCAAAAGGCCCTCGACGACTACCTCACCCGGGTCGAGGAGGCGGAAAGGCGGGACCACCGGCGCCTTGGGGCAGAACTGGACCTGTTCCACTTCCCGCCCGAGATCGGGAGCGGGCTGGCCGTTTTCCACCCAAAGGGTGGACTGGTGCGCAAGATAATGGAGGACTATTCGCGTACTGAGCACGAAAAGGGTGGGTACCAGTTCGTTTTTACACCCCATCTGGCGAAATCGACCCTGTTCGAGATTTCGGGCCATCTTGGTTGGTACGCCGAAGGGATGTACCCGCCCATGGAACTCGAGGGCGCTACCTATTACCCGAAACCGATGAACTGCCCGATGCATATCCTCGTTTACAAGGGGCGCCAGCGCTCTTACCGGGAGCTGCCCCTCAGGCTGTTCGAGCTGGGCACGGTCTACCGGTTCGAGCGGTCGGGGGTGCTCAACGGGTTGTTGCGGGTGAGGGGCATGACCCAGGACGACGCCCACATATTCTGCACCAGGGAACAGCTCGAGGACGAGTTGGCTAGTTTGCTGCAGTTCGTGCTGAAGATCCTGCGCCGTTTCGGTTTGACGGACTTCGAAGCGGAGCTGTCGACCCGCCCCGACAAGTACATCGGCACCATCGAGGAATGGGACCGGGCCACAGCCGCATTGCAGGCCGCGCTCGAGGCTTCCGGTCTCGGGTACACGGTTTCCGAGGGAGCAGGCGCTTTTTATGCCCCGAAGATCGACGTCCACGTGCGAGACGCCATAGGTCGTCGCTGGCAGGTCTCGACCATCCAGGTTGATTTCCAGCTCCCGCACCGTTTCGAAATGGAATATGTGGGGGCCGACAATACCCGCCACCGCCCCTTTATGATCCACCGCGCATTGTTCGGCTCGGTCGAACGGTTTTTTGCCATCCTGGTCGAGCACTACGCGGGCGCCTTCCCGACATGGATGGCACCGGTGCAGGTGCAGGTGCTCCCGGTGCGGGACGGTCACGACGAGTACGCCGCTGCGGTCGTTGCCACACTGGTGGGGGCCGGGTTCCGGGCTGAGTCGGTGCCGGCTGACGAGCCCCTCGGCGCCCGAGTGAGAAGGGGCAAATTGGAGAAGGTCCCTTACGTGCTCGTCGTCGGGGACGACGACGTCGCCGCCGGTACCGTCGGGGTCAACACGCGGGGAAGCGAACGGCCCGAGCGCGGCGTGCCCGTCGCTGACCTCGTGGCCCGCCTGGCGGCTGATGTCGCCTTCGACGAGGGGACTGACCCTACGGCCGGCTCCCGCCCCGCTCCCTCGGCGGCCCGGTCGGTATGACCCAGGGTCGTCATCGGGCCACCATCAGGGGGGCAGAATGACCGGGCCGTTATGACTGGCCTCGACCACCTCTGGGCCGGCTGGCGCGCAGATTTCCTGGCCAGTGGGGCCAGTTCCGGTACGGGCGCCGACGCCAGCAAGGACGGGGCGGGCCCGGCGGCGTGCGTGTTCTGCCGGATTATGGCGAGCGGTTTGCCCGACGACGAGCTCCACATCATTTGGCGCCATCCGGGCGGGAGGCCTCGCCATCCTCAACGCCTACCCCTACACGAGCGGTCACCTGATGGTCATGCCGACGCGTCACGCCGCTGACGTAGAGAACCTAGGCCCCGAGGAGGCCAGCGATCTGTGGGAGGGGGTGCGGGCCGCCGTCCGGGCCGTTAAGGACGCCTACCGACCCGACGGTATCAACCTGGGCGCCAACCTGGGCAAGGCCGCCGGGGCCGGCGTGCCCGACCATTTCCATATGCATGTGCTCCCTCGGTGGTTCGGGGACACCAGCTTTACGACCACCGTGGCCGATACCCGGGTCCTGCCCGAGCCGCTGTCCGAGAGCGCCGCGAAACTGCGGGCCAGCTGGTTGCGCGTGGCCACGTCGCAAAAATAGTTCGATAGCCGAACTATCTGGGTTAGTCTGGAGATGTGAGCACCAGTCCCGCCGGCAAGCAGGCGGTCCCGATATCGGGCCACAAGGTCGACTACAAGTGGGTGGCGCTGGCCAACACGACCTTCGGTGTCATCATGGCGACGATCGACTCGTCGATCATGTTGATCGCCCTGCCCGACATCTTCCAGGGCATCCACCTGGACCCGCTCCGTCCCGGCAACAGCTTTTACCTGTTGTGGCTGATCCTTTCTTTCCTGGTTGTAAGCAGTGTGCTCGTCGTTTCCTTCGGCCGCCTGGGCGACATGTTCGGTCGAGTGAAGATGTACAACCTGGGCTTCGCCATCTACACGCTCACCTCTCTTGTCCTGACCGTTGACTGGTTGCACGGGCAGCCCGGCGCGCTTTACCTGGTAGTCGGGCGGGTTTTCCAGGGGGTGGGCGCCGCCTTTCTGGTGGCCAATTCGAGCGCCATCCTGACGGACGCGTTCCCCGAGGACCAAAGGGGCCTGGCTCTCGGGATAAACAACGTGGCCGCGATCAGCGGGGTGTTCATTGGCCTCGTGCTGGGCGGGATCCTCGGCCCCATCGACTGGCGCTTGGTCTTCCTGGTCTCGGTCCCGTTCGGGTTGGCCGGGACCCTGTGGGCCTACTTCAAGCTGCGTGAAACGCCGCGGCGTCGCGCCGTGCATATCGACTGGCCCGGCAACATCACCTTCGCCCTGGGCCTGATCGCCATCATGGTGGGCCTTACGTACGGGATCCAGCCCTACGGCGGGCACACCATGGGCTGGACGAGCCCGGTCGTACTCGGCGAACTGACCATCGGCGCCGCCTTCCTGGGGGCCTTCGCCGTAATCGAGCGGAAGACCGTAGAGCCCATGTTCCGCCTCGCCCTGTTCCGCATCCGGGCGTTCACCGCAGGAGTCCTTTCTAGCTTCCTGGCCGCCGTGGCCAGGGGCGGCCTGATGTTCATGATGATCATCTGGCTCCAGGGCATTTGGCTCCCCGAGCATGGGTACAGCTTCACGCAGACCCCACTATGGGCCGGCATCTACATGCTCCCTCTCACGGCGGGTTTTCTCATCGCGGGGCCCATTTCAGGTGCCCTATCGGACCGCTTCGGCTCCCGGCCCTTCGCCACCGGTGGCATGCTCCTGGCCGCGGCCAGCTTCATCCTCCTGGAGAACCTGCCCATCAACTTCTCCTACTGGACGTTCGCTCTCCTCCTGCTCATGAACGGCCTGGCGATGGGGGCCTTCGCCAGCCCCAACCGAGCCGGGGTGATGAACAGCCTGCCGCCCCAGGACCGCGGTGCCGGCTCGGGTATGAACGCCACCTTCCAAAACTCCGCCCAGGTCCTGTCCATTGGCATCTTCTTCACTCTTGTGATCATCGGCCTGTCCGGCACGCTGCCGACGAGCCTCAGTCACGGGTTGGCAGCCGAGGGTATCTCCCCGGCGGTGGCCGACAAGGTAGGCAACCTGCCTCCCGTCTCCACCCTCTTTGCTGCTTTCCTGGGCTACAACCCGCTCGCGCACCTGCTCCCAGCCCACGTCCTGGCCAGCTTGCCGCCGGCCCGGCGGGCGGTCATCATCGGCCGCTCGTTCTTCCCCCACCTGATCGCGGTGCCGTTCTCCTCGGGCCTGCACGCCGCCTTTGACTTCGCCGCTTTGGGCTGCCTGGTCGCTGCGGCCGCCTCGTGGTCCCGGGGTAAGCGCTACGTCTACCGCGCCTCTTCTGGGCCGCCGCCGGCCGCCCCCGAGCCGGCGCCCGCCTCCGCCTCCGCCTCTGCTTCGGCCTCCCGTTGACCCGCGGCCGAGAGCCTTGGCGCATTTGTAGCTAAAAAGCGCGACAAAGTGTAGTGGTGCGGCCGACCCGGCCCCTCCAAGCCTGAACGCAATCGCGCCTGGCGACCAACGGCTAGCCGACGAGGCCGTGCTGGTGGGCATAGGCCGCCGCCTGAGTGCGGTCGCGGGCGCCGGTCTTGGCCAGGATGCGGTTGACGTGGGTCTTGACGGTGGCTTCGGCCACGTAGAGCTCTTGGGCGATCTCGCCGTTCGAACGGCCTCGGGCGATAAGCGCGAGCACCTCGGCTTCCCGCTCGGTCAGGCCGTCAGGGAGGGGGGCGCTGGCGGCGGTGGGCCGGTCCCGGTCAGCCCGCACCCCGGCCCGGGCTGCCTCCAACAGCCGGGCTTGCACGGCCGGGTCGAGGACGCCCTGTCCTCCCGCGGCAGCTTCGAGGGCGCGGCGGATGTCGTCCCGGGTGGCGTCCTTGGTGAGGTAGCCGGTCGCCCCCGCCGAGAGGGCCTCCACGATCGATGTGTCGTCGGCGTACGTCGTGAGCACCACCACCTGAGTCGCAGGGAACTGGCTGCGGATAGCGGCGGTGGCCTGGATGCCGTCCGTCCCGGGCATCCGCAGGTCCATGAGCACGACGTCGGGTTGGTGCTGAGCGGCCAAAGCGGTCGCCTCGGCCCCATCTGCCGCCAACGCCACCACCTCGACCCCTGGCAATGCCCCGACGATGGTGGCCAACCCCTCCCTTACGACCCGCTGGTCGTCGGCCACCAAGACCTTCAAGCCGGGACCTCGGCTTCCACCCTCCATCCGCTGCCCGCCGGCCCCGCTTCTACCTGGCCGCCGATGAGCAATATACGTTCCCGGATCCCCTGCAGCCCATAGCCGGCACCGGAGCCGGCTAGCTGGGCGGAGCCGTTAGGCCGCCCCCCGGCCCGTTGCGGATGGCCAAGCGCACTTGGTCGTCGGCGAAGGCCAGGTCGAGCTCGGTGGAAGCCCCGGGGGCGTGCTTGGCCACGTTCGTGAGTGCCTCCTGGGCGACCCTGTACAGGGCCAGAGAAACATCAGGCGCGAGCCGTCGCGGCACACCGTCCACGTTGAGCGCGGCGTGGCGGTCGCCGGACAGTTTGGCCAGCTGGTCCTCGAGTGGGGGTGGGTCCTCCCGCAGGGCACGCACCGCGCCACGAGCATCATCGAGGCCCTCTCGTACCAACCGCCGGATCCCCTCCAGCTGTTTGCGGACCTCCAGAGCCGGCTCCGGCCCATGCTCGATCACCGCGTCGAGGGCCTCCAACTGGAGCGAAAGGGCAGAGAGGGTGTGGGCCAGGATGTCGTGCATTTCCCTGGCCAGGTGGTTGCGGCCCGCCAGTAGTTCGGCGCGAGCCTGCTCGGCGTCGGCCCTGGCTTCGGCCACCTCCGTCTTTGCCGTCTGGGCGGCTCGTTCCTGGGTCTGGCGGCGGGCGACGCCCAGCGTCAACCCGCCGAGACCAGCTGTGGTCGCCCATACCGCCATCATCAGAGTGGCGCCGGCGCCCCAGGCTGAGACCAGTGCGACGACCGCGCCGACTGCGGTTATGGTGGCGGCCTGGTTCGCGGGCCACGTCATCCCGGCCGCCAACGACGCCACCCCTACGAACACGAGCCCTACGGGAGCGAAGGCGCTAAGGGCGCCGCCCGCCGCCGCCATGATCAGCCACGACGCGAGGCGCAGCTGGTGATAGCCCCACACCCTGGTGGCCAGCCAGAGCAGCCACCCCGTGGCCGCTACCGCCAGAAGCAAGACGGCGGCCAAGTGGCCGCCGTCAAACCGCCCGTGAAGTTCGGTCGTCACGCCCCAGATCACCACGCCCGCCCAGACCAGGTTGATCATGGTTGCGAGGAGGGTGCCGCGTTGCCCGTCAGAGGGGTCAAAGAGCGGGATCACTGCTGACCATCATGCCTCGGCCAGGCTCGGCCGGAATGCCCCGGCCACCCAGCCCCGGGCCCCGAGGACCGCCGTACGGGCTATCACTTCGCCGAAAGCCATGAGTATCAGTGCCGCTGTCCACGCGGCCGTGGAGGTGATGGCGTGATGAGCAGAGAACCGCTCGATGGCTGGGCCGCCGCCGTTGGAGGCGTAGACCTGAAAGGCGAAGCGGGTGCCGACACCAACGAGCCACAGGATGGCCGCAACTACACCAGCCTTGGCGTAGGCGCCCTGAGCACCCGACCGGACCGAGGTGAACAAGCCGGTAAGAACGCCGAGAGCGGTCCCAGCGGTGACGCCGATGCCTACGAGCCAGAGGTCGTTGCCGGATGTCGGGACGCTGTGAAGGTACTGAGTCGCTGCGAACACCACGATCGCGATCGGGATGATGAGGGAGCGGAAGGTGAGGCGCCGGCCGCGGACTTGGAGCAGGACGACGGCGACGAGGGCTAGGTCGAGCAGGTAATCGGTGAAGGTCATGTTCTTAGTGTCGGACTGAGAGGGCCTCCCGGTCGTCAACCCCGGGGTTGATAACCGGGTGGATTACCAGGGTGGACATCTCCACCCTGGAGTAGCAGCGGAGCCGGGCGGTTGGTTATTGGCATCCCGCTCGGGCCTCACCCATCTGACTGTGGTCACCTCCTGCGCCTGGCGTGAAGGCGCCGCGGTCTGGTGGCTAACTCGACCGATGAGTTCTGCGGCGCGGTCGGGTCTTGGTTATGGTGAGGCCAGAGATGGGGGCGCGGCGACGAGGGTCGGGGACTGGCCGCGAACCGTCGGAACTGGCGGAGCCTGTTCTGCGGGTCAGCGCTAACGAGGGAGGTTTGTATGACAGGACCGGTCACCAGCGTGGACAGTCGTTACAGCGACCCGAGCGCGGCGCCAACCAGTTGGGAAGAGACTCGCGCCGCCCTCGAGCGGGCCGAGCTGTTCTGGATCACTACGGTCCGACCGGAGGGCCGGCCGCACACGACGCCAGTGGTGGCCGTCTGGGTCGACGACGCGCTCTACTTCACTACGGGCCCAAGGAGCAGAAGAGCAAGAACCTGCTCGCCTGCCCACACGTCGCCGTCACGACCGGTTGTAACGGCTGGGAATCAGGATTGGACGTGGTGGTTGAAGGCGACGCCCTACCATGCACCGACCCCGCCGTCCTCGAGCGCGTTGCCGAAGCGTTCCAGCAGAAATGGGACGGGCGATGGAAGTTCGAGGCCAGAGGGGAGCGCTTTCTGCACCCCGAAGATTTCGAGGTCCAGCTGTTCGCCGTCGCCCCGGACAAGGTGCTTGCGTTCGCGAAGGGCCTTTTTGCTCACACGATGCACCGGTTCTCACAACCCTGAACACTCTTGGAGCCAGGGCCTGAGCCGCACCGTCACGGGGGTGGCCGTCACGGGCGTGGCCGTCACGGGAGTGGAAGTGGTCGGGCTGACTTGACCGCATCCTCCGCCGACAACGACTGGATCATCCAGCGCCGCTTGCACGGGCTCCTTCTTAGAGGAGAGGGTATGGCGAGCCCAGGCCAAGTGGTGGGTCACTTGACCGCACTACAGGCGCAGGAGCACCCGCACGCCCGATGGTCCGTCGCACAACGTATGGCCGGCACCCCCGATGGCTCGGCAGTGGACGCCGCGTTCGCCGACGGGCGTTATATAAGGACCCACGTCTTGCGGCCGACGTGGCACTACGTAACGGCCACCGACCTGCGCTGGCTCATGGCTATCAGCGGCCCACGGGTCGACGCCGCCTGTACGCGCCAGTTCGAGGCGGTTGGCCTCGACGCCCGCACATTGGCCCGCGCCAACGAATTGATCGGGGAAAGCGTCGGCTCCGGTCCCCGCACAAGGAGAGAGCTTGCCGCGGTCGTCGAAAAGGAAGGGATATCGACAGCCGGCTTGAGGTCCACGTTCGTGCTTTTGCATGCCGAGCTCAGCGGCGTGGTCTGTAGCGGGCCCATGCGCGGGAAACAGCACACCTATGCTTCCTTTGACCAACGGGCCGGGTTGGAGGCCGGCCCTCAGGGTGACGAGGCGCTTGGCCAGCTCGCGTGGCGGTATTTCTCGACCCGCGGCCCGGCGACGGTCCGCGACTTTTCGTGGTGGTCCGGCCTGAGCGCCCGTGACTCTCGCCTGGGCCTCGAGCTGGCGCAGTCACGTCTCCTTACTCGCGAGGTAGATGGGCGCGCTTTTTGGTTCGCCGAAGCGGACGTACCACGGACGAGAAAACCCCGGGTCGACCTCGTCCAGTGCTACGACGAAATGATCATTTCCTACAGCCAAAGCCGGGACGTCATGCAGACGACCCATACCCAGTTCCCTTTCCTCAGCCGAACCGGCGGTTTTTTCAATGTCGTGCTGCTCGATGGGAAACTGCTCGGCCACTGGCGGACAGTGCCACGCCGTCCGCCCGTGGAAGTCCGGACCGACAAAGGGCTGGATGTCCAGGAGCAGAGCGCCCTTGATAGGGCGGTCGAGCGCTACCGTCGCTTCACCGGATAGCAGCATTTGCGGGAGAACGGCAATTTACATCCTAACTGCTTGCTTTTTTGGCTCCTGGCACCGCCCAAACCGGTCTTGCATCGATCTTTGCATCGGTGTAGATTTCTGACGATCGGATGAGCGCCGTGGCGCCGCCCTGCAAACGGGCCTAGGGGACTGGAGAACCGTGCGAGCCAACCAATGAAGCTGGCCGACCTCGACCAATTAGTAGCCGCTGGCTACCCCAGACCTCGTTTGGTGCGCGAAGGCTGGACGGACCTGTGCGGGCCGTGGGAGTTTGGTTTCGACGACGACGACGTAGGGCTGGACGATAACTGGGCGCAACCAGGCCAAGGACGCTTCGACCGGACGATCATCGTTCCGTACCCGCCTGAGTCCACTGCGTCAGGCGTGGCCGAGCCGGGCTTCCACCCAGTGGTGTGGTACCGGCGCCGGGTAGTGTTCCCGCCGCTAGGCCCGCGGGACCGGGCGTTCCTTCGCTTCGGGGCGGTCGATTATGAGGCCATGGTCTTCGTCAACGGGCAGTTCACGGGCAGCCACCAGGGCGGCCATACGCCGTTCTCCGTCGACGTGACCGCTGCAGCCAAACAGGGCGAAGCGCTCGTCGTAGTTCGCGCCCAGGACCGCCCCACCGACGTCCACCAGCCTCGCGGGAAGCAGGATTGGCAAGAGGAGCCCCACCGCATCTGGTACAAGCGGACCACCGGCATATGGCAGACGGCCTGGCTGGAGGTCGTACCTCGCGAGCACGTTTCGCGCCTGGAAATGGGTTCGGATATTGCGACCGCGACGGTTTGGGCTGACCTGGAGCTGGAGGGCGACGTCTCGGGTGCTTCGGTCCGGGTGCGCCTGGAGTTCGAAGGCGAGGTCCTGGCCGAGCAGCAACAGCGAGTGCTCGACCGCCACACCCGGGTGGAACTGGCCGTCCCCGCTCTGGAGAACGCATGGGAGTGGGGCCGGTTCCGATGGTCACCCAGCTGGCCCAATCTGGTGTCCGTCGACGTGTCGCTAGCGGCGGCTGACGGTGAAGGCGAAGACAAGGTCAGCTCGTACTTCGGTATCCGCAGTGTGGGCGTGGCCGACCGGCAGTTCCTCCTTAATGGCCACCCCCAACAATTGAGGATGGTGCTATCGCAGGGGTACTGGCCCAGCTCCCATCTGGCCGCCCCCTCCCGGGGGGCCAGCCGGGACGACGTAGCGATGATGAAGGCGCTCGGGTTCAACGGGGCGCGCCTGCACCAAAAGGTCGAGGAGCCATCGTTCCTGTATTGGGCCGATCGTCTGGGCCTGATGGTATGGGACGAAATGCCGAGCAGCGGCGCCTTTTCGCACCGCGCCGTGGCCCGGTTCCTGACCGAGTGGCTCGAGGTGGTCGAGCGAGACAGGAGCCATCCGTGCGTAGTGGCGTGGTTGTTGTTCAACGAGAGCTGGGGAGTGCCCGCGCTCGTGTACCGCCACGAACAGCGACAGCTCGTGGCCGGCGCCTACCATCTGACTCGTGCGCTCGACCCCACCCGGCCGGTGATCGGCAACGACGGCTGGGAGAACATAAGGGGCGACATCTGGGGCGTTCACGACTACACGCTGGCGCCGGCGGAGCTCGTCCGCCGCTATGGCGGCGATCTGGCGCAGTACCTGGGCGCGGGTAGACGCTGGCCGACGGGGAGGCCGTCCCTGTTCGAAGACGCGGTCGACAGTGGGCAGCCCATCGTGCTCAGCGAGTTCGGTGGTATTTCGCTGGTCTCCAACGAAGACGGGCAGTGGCACGGGTATGACACCGTGCAGGGCCCAGACGACCTTGCCGCCCGGCTCGCGGCCCTGTTTTCGGCCGTGCACCAGTGCGCGGGGCTGGCAGGCTTCTGCTACACCCAGTTCGCTGACACCGAGCAGGAGTGCAACGGGCTCGTGTCAGCCGAACGGGAACCGAAACTGCCGCCCGACAGGGTCAAGAAGATGGTCGAGGGTCGCTAGCGCGACCCAGGCACCTCAGCGGAACAGCACGGTGGGCGACGCTCCCTTTGCCAGGGTCGATTCGCGCGCCTCCAGGGAATATCCCACCTCGAAGACGAACGGCGCTTGTCTATCGCCGTCGAGCCGACGAAATAGCAGGTCCACCGCGATCGTCGCCATGCCTTGTTTGTCGGGCGCGATCGTCGTCAGCGACGGGGTCAGGTAGCTGCTTTCCTCGATATTGTCGAAACCCACGACGGCGACGTCCTCGGGTACCCGCAGGCTGGCCTGCCAGAGGGCGCGGATAGCACCGGCCGCCAGCAGATCGTTGTAGCAAAACACAGCGTCAGGTGGCGTGCGCCGCAATAACAGGTTCTTCATGGCATGGGCCCCGGCGTCGCGGTGGAAAGTTCGCGTCGGTACGACAAGGTCGGACCTGAACTTGATCCCAGCCCCCTTGAGCGCCTGACGGTACCCGCGTGTCCGGAGCTGCGCGGTCCGGCCGGTCTCGTGAGGTTGGTCTCCTATCGCCGCGATTCGGGCGTGGCCCAAAGCGATGAGGTGCTCTACGGCGGTCCTGGCGGCCGAGACGTTGTCGATGAAGACATGGTCGAAAGGCCCCTGGTCCACTCTCTCGCCCAACAGCACCACGGGGGCGCCGCCCGGGATGCCCGCTAGTTCTCTCCCGCCGATCCCGAGAGGGCTAAAGATGAGCCCGTCAAATGTGCGGTCCCGGGTGCATTTCTCGAGCACCGCGAGTTCGTGGCCCAGGTCTCCGTCTGTTTGCTCGATAACCGCCGTATAAGAACGTTTGGACACCTGCTCGATGATCGCCGCACCCAGCTCGGAAAAATATGGGGCCCTCAGTTCCGGGACGGCCAGGGCGATCATCCCGGTACGACCGCGCCGGAGGTTGCGAGCGGTCAGGTTGGGGCGGTACCCCAGCGCCTCGAGCGAGCCCTGCACTCGTTCGCGCGTCGACGGGGAGACGAAGGGGTACTCGTTGACCACATTGGACACCGTCCGAGGGGACACGCCGGCATGCTTGGCGACGTCGTATATCGTCACCGCCATGGCCGCTAAATGGCCCTGAGACTGGTGTCAATGCGTTGGTTCAGAGGTACCTCAGCTTAGCCGCGGCACACGCCTGCATCGATCCTTGCACCGATGTAGAAAGGTGGAGCACTGACGGCCACGGGGGCGATTAGGCGGCGTCCCGCGGCCCGCACAGGTTGTATGATGGAGTACTTAGTTGCGTGCCGGGTGGGCCACCGTCGTCCCGATCTGCACATGAAAGGTTGGACGTGACGACTGGAGGCACATGGGCGCGATCGTGAACGCGACACTCCCTAAATTTGGTGTGGGGCCTCACGGGCAGGGAGAAGCTGGCCCGGCCGGCCTGTACCGGCCTGAGTTCGAACATGACGCCTGCGGGGTGGCCTTTGTGGCGGACCTACATGGGCGCCCAAGTCACGCCATGGTCGAAATGGGCCTGGCCAGCCTCTGCCACCTGGAACACCGCGGCGCGAAGGGAGCTGACCCCGAGACGGGTGACGGTGCGGGGGTGCTCGTCCAGATCCCGGACCGGTTCCTGCGAGAGGTCTGCGGGGTAGACCTCCCCCTACTCGGCTCGTACGCCACCGGAATGGCTTTCCTGCCCACCGAGCCTGGAGCAGCCGACGAGGTGTGCAGGCAGTTCGACGCCCTGGCCCGCGAAGAGGGCCTGGCGGTCGTGGGGTGGCGTGAGGTGCCCGTTGAAGCCGGCCTCCCCGGGGCCGCCGCTCGCCGGGTGATGCCCTCGTTCCGTCAGGTCGTGCTGGTTGGCGATCTGGGCCAGAGTGGTACGGCGCTCGAGCGGCTCGCCTTCGTCGTGCGCAAGCGAGCGGAGCACGAAATACCCGGCATTTATTTTCCTTCGTTATCGGCGCGTACCCTCGTTTACAAGGGGATGCTGACAGCGCCACAACTACCCGGGTTTTTCCACGACTTTTCTCACCCCCTGTTCGAGTCGGGCCTGGTGCTGGCGCACGCCCGCTTTTCGACGAACACTTTCCCGAGCTGGCCGCTCGCCCACCCGTACCGCTACGTGGCTCACAACGGCGAGTTCAACACCGTCCAGGGCAACCGCAACTGGATGCGGACGCGAGAGGCGATGTTGGCCAGCCCGCATATAACTGGCGACATTTCTCGCGTCTTCCCCGTGGTGACCGCTGGCGGGAGCGACTCGATGAGTTTCGACGAGGTCCTCGAGCTCCTCCTCATGGGGGGCCGGTCACTCCCTCACGCGGTGCTGATGATGATCCCGGAAGCCTGGGAGAACAAGGAAGATCTCTCGGCCGAGCGACGGGCCTTTTACGAGTTCCACTCCTGCCTGATGGAGCCGTGGGACGGCCCCGCCGCAGTGGCCTTCACTGACGGCACTCTCATTGGCGCGCAGCTGGACCGTAACGGGTTCAGGCCGCTGAGGTATTGGGTGACCGACGACGACATGGTCATCCTGGCCTCCGAAGTGGGCGTGCTCGACGTGCCGGCCTCGAAGGTCGTCCTGCGGGGCCGGATCCAGCCGGGGCGGATGTTCCTCGTCGACACCGCTCTAGGGCGCATCGTCGACGACGACGAGGTCAAGGACTCGCTGGCCGGCGAGTTGCCGTACGCCGCGTGGTTGGCGGCGGGCCTCATCCACCTCGAGGACCTGCCGGCGCGCCGAGCGCTGACCCCGCAGTACTCGAGGCTCGTAAGCTTCCAGCGCCAGTTCGGGTATACAGAGGAGGAAATTCGCCTCGTCTTGGCGCCGATGGTAAAAGACGGCTCTGAACCCCTGGCTTCGATGGGCGATGACACCCCACTGGCCGTCCTTTCTCGTCGCCCGCGCCTCCTTTATGACTATTTCCGGCAGCTTTTTGCCCAGGTCACCAACCCGCCCCTGGACGCCATACGAGAAGAGCTCATCACGTCGCTCTCGTCGTCTATCGGCCCCGAGGGCAACCTGCTCGAACCGGGCCCGCGCTCCTGTCACCAGATCATGCTGCCGAGACCGGTGCTGACCAACGACGAGCTGGCCACCCTCCTGTACGTCGACGAGGATGGCCTCGTACCGGGCTGGCACAGCTTCGCCATCGACGGTCTCTTTGCCGCCCGAGGTCAGGCCAGCCCGGGAGAACGGCTGAGAGTGGCCGTCGACAACGTCTGCGCCCAGGTCGAGGAGGCCGTCCTCGGCGGGGCCAGCGTGGTCGTGCTCTCGGACCGGCACGCCAACGCCGACTTCGTCCCCATCCCGTCGTTGTTGCTGATGTCCGCTGTCCACCACTACCTGGTCGACAAGAAATTGCGCACGCGCGTCGGCGTTATCGTAGAAACAGGCGAAGCACGCACTGTCCACCACATGGCGTGCCTGGTGGGTTACGGGGCCGCGGCCATAAACCCCTACCTCGCGTTCGACACCATCGTCGACCAGGTGCGGCGCGGCGCCATTACCGAAATGTCGGCTCGTAAAGCGCTCAATAACTATGTGAAGGCCGCGGCCAAAGGCGTCCTCAAGACCATGTCCAAAATGGGTATCTCGACGGTAAGTTCTTACACCGGTGCCCAGGTATTCGAGGCCGTCGGGCTGGCCGGCGATGTAATCGAGACGTATTTCGAGGGCACGGCCACGCAAATAGAGGGGATCGGGCTGGAGGAAATCGCCGGCGAAGCCCTCGTCCGCCACCGAGCCGCATGGCCGGACCGCCCGGCCGAGTTGGCCCACCGGGATCTCGAGCCGGGGGGGGAATGGCAATGGCGCCGGGAGGGAGAGTACCATCTGTTCAACCCGGACACCGTTTTCAAGCTGCAGCACGCCACCCGGGCCAAGAGCTACAAGATTTTCAAGCAGTACACACAGGCGGTGGACGACCAGTCGCGCCATCTGGCCACATTGCGGGGCTTGCTCCGGTTGCGCCTGGCCAGCGAGACAGGCCGCCAACCCGTGCCCCTCGAAGAGGTCGAGCCAGTATCGGCCATATTCCGGCGCTTTGCCACGGGGGCCATGTCTTACGGGGCCATCTCGAAAGAAGCCCACGAGACCTTAGCCATCGCCATGAACCGCATCGGCGGTCAAAGCAATAGCGGCGAAGGCGGCGAAGATCCCGATCGCAACGTACCCGATCCCAACGGCGACAGCCGTCGGAGCGCCATCCGCCAGGTGGCAGCGGGCCGGTTCGGGGTCACGAGCGAGTACCTGGTCCACGCGGACGACATACAGATAAAGATGGCCCAGGGGGCCAAACCCGGCGAGGGAGGCCAGCTGCCGGGGAAAAAGGTGTACCCGTGGATCGCGAAGACCCGCTATTCAACCCCCGGCGTGGGCCTCATCTCGCCCCCGCCCCACCATGACATTTATTCGATCGAGGACCTGGCCCAGCTCATATTCGACCTGAAAAACGCCAACCCTCGAGCACGCATCAACGTAAAGCTCGTTTCGGAGACTGGCGTCGGTACGGTTGCTGCGGGGGTAGCCAAAGCGCACGCCGATGTCATACTGATCTCCGGTCACGATGGCGGGACGGGGGCGTCTCCCATGAGCTCGACCAAGCACGCCGGCGGGCCCTGGGAACTCGGCCTGGCCGAGACGCAGCAGACATTAGTGCGCAACGGGTTGCGGGACCGGGTGGTGTTGCAGGCAGACGGGTCGATGAAAACGGGGCGGGACGTAGTTATTGCCGCCCTGCTCGGGGCGGAGGAGTATGGGTTTTCGACGGCGCCGCTAGTCGTCGAGGGTTGTGTCATGATGCGCGTATGCCACCTGGACACGTGCCCTGTGGGCGTGGCAACGCAGAACCCTGAATTGCGCAAGCGTTTCACCGGGACGCCAGACCTGGTGGTCAGTTTCTTCGAGTACGTGGCCGAGGAAGTAAGGGAGTGGTTGGCCGAGCTCGGGTTCAGGTCGCTGGAGGAAGCCATTGGCCACACCGAGGTCCTCGTCGCCGAAGCACCCCCTGACCACCCGAAGGCGGCCCGCCTCGACCTTTCCAGCCTTTTGTTGCCGCCACCCGGGGGGGCTGCCCTCCACTCGATCAACCGGCAGGACCACCAGCTAGCACAGGCTCTAGACGCCAGGCTGATCGAGGCGTGCCAGGCAGGGCTCGAAAACGGCGACGAGGTGCGAGGTTCATGGCCGATAGCTAATTCCAACCGTGCCGTCGGCACGATGCTCGGGTCGGAAGTGACGAGGCGTTTCGGCGGTAGTGGGTTGCCGCCGGGCACCATAGAGCTGGAGTTCACCGGTTCTGCCGGCCAAAGCTTCGGCGCCTTCCTGCCTCCGGGGGTCACGCTGCGCCTGTTCGGCGACGCCAACGACTACCTGGGGAAGGGCCTCTCCGGGGGACGGCTGATAGTGAGGCCGCCGATCGAGGTGCCCGACGGTTTCCTGGCCGAGGCGAACATTATCGCTGGGAATGTCATTGGGTACGGCGCTACGAGCGGCGAGATCTTTATCAGGGGCGTCGTGGGAGAACGTTTCTGTGTGCGGAACTCGGGCGCCCTGGCTGTTGTCGAAGGCGTCGGCGACCACGGTTGCGAGTACATGACGGGTGGCCGCGTCGTCGTACTTGGCCCCACTGGGCGCAACTTTGCCGCTGGCATGTCCGGGGGCTTCGCCTACGTGTACGACCCGAACGGGCGCCTCCCGGGACGGCTCAACCACGAGATGGTCGAGCTCGAGCCACTGGGTGACGACGACATGGAGTGGCTGGCGGCCGTGCTGCTCCGTTATGCCGGCGAGACGGCTTCGGAACTGGCCGAGCGGCTCCTTGACAATATTGCGGTCCAGGCCCTGTTGTTCGTAAAAGTGGTGCCGACCGATTACCGACGTGCGCTTGAAGCGGCCCGGTCCTCCGAGGGTGAACCCGAGGCGGTCGCGGCCATAATGATGGCCGCTGCGCATGGCTGACCCTGACGGCTTCCTGAAGCACAAAAGGCAGGAGGCCGAACACCGCCCGGTGCATATGCGCGTCCGCGATTGGGCCGAAATGTACGAGCCCGTCGATGTACCGACGTTACGGGCGCAAGCATCGCGCTGCATGGACTGCGCCATTCCTTTCTGTAACAGCCTGAGCGGGTGCCCGCTGGGCAACCTGATACCCGATTGGAACGACCTCGTGTACCGCGACCGGTGGCGGGACGCCATCGACCGCCTGCACGCCACGAACAACTTCCCCGAGTTCACGGGGCGGATGTGCCCGGCGCCGTGCGAGAGCGCCTGCGTACTCTCGATAAACGACTCACCCGTCACGATAAAGGACGTCGAAAAGAAGATCATCGACTACGCCTGGGAGCACGGCTGGGTCACGCCGGTGCGACCGACCGTTCGGACCGGCAGACGGGTGGCCGTCGTCGGCTCCGGGCCGGCGGGGATGGCCGCCGCTCAGCAGCTCACGAGGGCGGGCCACGATGTGGTCGTCTACGAACGAGATGACCGGCCCGGCGGCCTCATCCGTTACGGGATCCCGGATTTCAAGATGGACAAAGCCCTGCTCGACCGGCGGGTCGAGCAAATGGAAGCAGAAGGCACGGTCTTTGAGTGCGGTGTCGATGTCGGCGTGGACCTTGCAGTCGAGGACCTGCAGGCTGGCCATGACGCCGTCGTCCTGGCCATCGGCGCCCTCTGGCAGCGGGAGCTAGAGATCCCCGGTCGTCACCTGCGAGGGGTACACCTGGCCATGGAGTACCTGGTACCGGCCAACCGGGCCCAGGCCGGTCTGCTGACCGAGGCACCGATCGACGCGGAGGGGAAGCGCGTAATAATCATCGGCGGCGGAGACACCGCGGCCGACTGCCTGGGGACGGCGCACCGCCAGGGAGCCGCGTCGGTGCACCAGTTCGATATCCACGAGCAACCGCCCGACGAGCGCCCTGACAGCACCCCATGGCCACTCTGGCCGTTGGTCCTGCGGGACTCACTGGCCCACGAAGAAGGAGGCCAGCGCCTCTTCGCCGTGCTGACGGACGCCTTTGTAGGCGACGATCAGGGTCGCGTGCGCGCCCTAATGGCCCACCGGGTGCGGGAAGCAACCCGGCGACTGTACGAAGACATGCCCGGTACCGAGTTCGAGTTGCCGGCCGACCTGGTGCTATTAGCGGTGGGTTTTCGCGGCCCCGACCGGCCGCTCCTCGACCGCTTGGGCGTGGACGTGACCGATCGGGGAGTGGTAGCCCACGACGGGTCGTGGGCTACTAATGTGCCGGGTGTTTTCGCCTGCGGCGATGCGACCCGGGGGGCCAGCTTGATCGTGTGGGCGATAGCCGAAGGGCGGGCCACGGCAGCCGCAGTAGACCGTTACCTGGTCGGCGAGACGCTGTTGCCGGCCGCCCTCTGACGCCATCTACTCTCAGACGCCGTCCAACGGCGGTGACAGCCGCGCTCAGTTGCAAACGGGAACGAGCGATCAGCCCGTGGAGGAGCCGTCACCTGCGAGATGGCCGGCAGCCGTTAACCTCCTACAAGTGAGAACCGCGTTTTACCCGGGCGAGTGCCCGACCCCCCCGCAGGGCTCGGTGGTGACGATTGGGGCATTTGACGGGGTCCACCTTGGCCACCGCCGGCTCATCGAACGCGTGTGCCGGACGGCCAGAGAGATCGGGGCGGTGGCTACGGTCGTCACTTTCGACCGCCACCCGGCCAGCGTCGTGCGTCCAGAGTCAGCTCCGTTGCTGCTCACCGACCTCGACCAGAAACTGTCGCTGCTCGAGGCGTGCGGCGTAGAGCTGACCCTGGTCGTCCGCTTCGACGCTCAACGGGCGCAGGAAAAGGCGGAGGACTTCGTGGCCGAGGTCCTCGTCGGGTGCCTCAACGCCAGGGCCGTGATCGTCGGCCACGACTTCCATTTCGGCCACAACCGCGAAGGCGACGTTCCTCTCTTGCAACGAATGGGCGCCCAGATGGGCTTCGACGTGACGGGGATCCGGCTGCTGGGCACGGGCGGGACCGATGGAGAAGCGGACCAGACGACCGGCCCTGAGCCGATCTCGTCGACCCGCATCCGCGGGCTCATCGCTCAGGGAGATGTACTGGCGGCGGCCAGCCTCCTCGGTCGTTGGTACCAGCTGGGAGGGGTGGTGGGCCACGGCGAGAAGCGGGGGCGCGAGCTCGGCTTCCCTACGGCCAACCTCGAAGTGAGCACCGAGATGCAGCTGTGCGCCGACGGGGTCTATGCCGGTTGGTACCTCCGCCCGGACGGGACCCGCCACCAGACGGCCATTTCGGTGGGGCGCCAGCCCACCTTTTACGAGTCGAGGCCCTATTCGCTGGTCGAGGCCCATCTCCTGGACTTCCAGGGTGACCTCTACGACGAGGTCGGCACCGTGGAGCTCGTCGAACGGCTCCGGGGGCAGGAAAAGTTCGTTTCCGTCGAGGCGCTGATCGACCAGATGGCGAGCGACGTGACCCAGACCCGGCGTACGCTGGCGACCCGCTCCCCCCAATAGCTCGCGGCCCCTGGCCGCGCGTACCAGTCACCACCCGCTGTAACTGCTAGGGTGCCACCAGCTGGTAAAATAGCTGTGGCGTTGTGTCGCGGCAGGTGCTCAGGCAACTGAGGCGCCGTGCCGGGCGTGAGCAAGCCCGGACCGGCGCTTGGACCAGTTTTTGTAGGCCAGCCCACATAGTTCAGCACAGAGCAAGGATCCACGAGCATGGCAGAAAAATCAGCGACGATCGAGGCCTACCGCCTGCATGGGACGGACACGGGTTCACCCGAGGTCCAGGTCGCATTGTTGAGTGAGCGGATCGCCCACTTGACCGAGCATTTGAAGGTCAACAAGCACGATCACCATTCCCGGCGCGGCCTCATGGTCCTTATCGGGCGTCGCCGCCGCTTGCTCGACTACGTCAAAGACAACGACGTGGAGCGCTACCGAGAACTCATAAGCCGGCTGGGGCTACGCCGCTGATCGCCGGCTCTTTAGCGGGGCGGGCTGTGGCCAGCTGCCAGTCGAGGGCTCCCAGCCCGGCGTGTTTCGCCTGGGCCGGCGGCCGTCAACTGACAACTGGCTCGGTGCTGCCCCTCTCCAAGGTGCTGCCCTCAGTAACTTTCGTCCCGTTGCGCTCGAGACACCCCCTTCCGGGGGTAGGTACCTCTCGAGCGGTTACCCGGCGAGAGTTGCCTGCGGCCGCTCCGGAAAGGGCCTTCGAAAGCCGAAGGCCTGCTCTTATTGTGGCTTCCCCTGTTGCGGGTGGCCACTACCCGAAAGGAGTAAAGCAGATAAATGGGGGAGCCCGTTTCTGTTTCCGCACCGGTATCTGGTACCGGCAAAACCATCAGTTTCGAGACCGGCCTACTGGCGCAGCAATCTCAGGGTGCCGTCGTCGGGAGGATTGGGGACACACTCGTCCTCGCCACCGCTAACGCCGCCCAGAGCGCGCCGGAGGGCATCGATTTCTTCCCACTTACGGTAGACGTCGAAGAGCGTATGTATGCCGCCGGGAAGATACCCGGCTCGTTTTTTAGGCGCGAAGGGCGCCCAACTGAGAGCGCCATTCTTACGGCGCGCTTAATCGACCGGCCATTACGGCCGTCGTTCGCAGAGGGTTATCGCAATGAGACCCAGGTCGTGATCACCGTAATGGGAGCCGACCAGGTCAACCCGCATGACGTAATAGCCATAAATGCCGCCAGCGCGGCTTTGACGATCTCTGGCATCCCCTTCGAGGGGCCGATCGGGGCTGTACGTGTGGCCTACTCGCAAGAGGGTAAATGGGTGCCCCACCCGACCTACGCCGAAGGCGAGGAATCCACTTTCGAGCTGGTCGTCGCCGGGCGGGCACTTCCAGACGGCGACGTGGCCATCATGATGGTCGAGGCCGGCGGGGGCGAACGGGCCTGGGCCTTTTACAGCGAGGGCGCCCCAAAGGTGACCGAAGACGTCATCGCTGAGGGCCTCGAAGCCGCCAAGACCTGGATCAAGGAGTCGATCGACCTCCAGCTCAAGCTGCGGGAGACGGCAGGGTCACGGCCGCCTATGCACTTCCAGCCCAAGCGCGACTACAGCCCCGAGATCTACGAACGGGTCCAGGCGCTGGGGTCGGACCGGATCAGCAAGGTCACCACTATTTCGCTGAAATCGGAGCGTGAAGCGGCCATGGAAGAGGCGGCGACGGCGCTCGTGGACGAGCTTTCGGGTGAATTCCCCGGGCGGGAAAAGGAGATCTCCTCTGCTGTTCGATCGCTCACCAAGAAGCTGGTCCGTCAGCGGATCGTCGATGAGGGCGTACGGATCGACGGCCGGGGCCCGCGACATAAGGCCGTTGTCGGCCATGGTCGGCTTGATCCCGACGGCGCATGGGTCGGGCTTGTTCCAGCGGGGCGAGACCCAGGTCCTCGACGTCACCACCCTCGGCATGCCGCGCATGGACCAACTGCTGGACACCATCGGGACGGATGAAAAAAAGCGCTACATGCACCACTACAACATGCCTCCATCGGCCAACGGCGAGGTGGGGCGGGTGGGGAGCCCCAAGCGCAGGGAGATCGGCCACGGCTTACTGGCGGAGCGGGCGCTGTTGCCTGTGATCCCGCCGTTCGACGAGTTCCCTTATGCGTTGCGCCTCGTCTCAGAAGTGCTCTCGTCCAACGGGTCGACGTCAATGGCGTCGGTGTGCGCGTCCACGCTGTCGCTGATGGATGCCGGTGTCCCGATCAAAGCGCCGGTGGCCGGCATCGCCATGGGCCTCGTCAAAGACGGCGACCGTTACGTGACCCTCACCGACATCCTTGGCGCCGAAGACGCCTTTGGGGACATGGACTTCAAAGTGGCCGGGCCGGCCGACTTCGTGACCGCCCTGCAGCTGGACACCAAGATCGACGGCTTACCGGCTTCGGTCTTGGCAGACGCGCTGCACCAAGCGCGTGAAGCCCGCCTGGTGATCCTCGACGTGATGAACGCTGTCATCAGCGAGCCGCGCGCAGAGGTGCGCGACACCGCGCCGAAGGTGGTAACCATCGAAATCCCGCTCGACAAGATCGGCGAGGTCATCGGTCCCAAGGGCAAGATGATCAACTCGATCCAGCAAGAGACGGGGGCTGACATCAGTGTGGACGACAATGGGGTCGTCGGTACCGTCACCATGGGTGCGAGAGACGGCGGGGCCGTCAAGGAAGCGCTGAGACGGATCGAGCTGATACTTGACCCGCCCCGGGCCGAAGTGGGTGGGACCTATCGGGGCAAAGTCGTGAACATCACCAAGTTCGGCGCTTTCGTGAACATCCTGCCGGGCCGTGATGGCCTGGTCCATATTTCCAAGCTCTCGAAGCTGGCCGGGGGCAAACGGGTCGAGCGCGTGGAGGATGTGCTGTCGCTGGGCGAAGAGCTTGACGTTCACGTCGATGACATCGACCCCATTGGCAAGGTCTCCCTCTCGCTCGAAGAGGCCACCTCAGCAACGCCCGATGATGGCTCGGCTAGTCCTGCCAGTTCGGGTAACGGCGGCAAAGACGGTTCGGGCCGCCTAGAAACGGTCTCGTTCGAGGACAGCTGGGAGGAAGAAGCTCGCTCCACGTTTGGCGACCTTGGCCCGACCACTGCGCCGCTCGAAGCGCAACCAAGCGGGGCCCCAGGGCGAGGCGGTCGCGAACGTAGTGCGGATCCGCGCAGCCAGGGAGGACCGCGCCGAAACCCCCGGCGGCGCCACTGAAGCGCCGCGGCATATGGTAGAGAGCCAAGGAAGGGCCGCTACGCGGGCGACGCCCGCTAAGCGGGACGTGGTCAACACGACGGTGGCCGACAGTGGCTTGACCGTCGTGACCGAGCACATGCCCGACGTGCTCTCAGTCAGCCTGGGGTTCTGGGTCGGTACCGGGTCGGTAGACGAGCCAGGCCCCATCGCCGGGGCATCACATTTCCTCGAGCACCTGTTGTTCAAGGGGACGGCAACGCGCAGCGCTCGGGAAATCGCCGAGGTGGTCGATGCTGTGGGCGGGGACATGAACGCCTTTACGACCAAAGAACACACCGCCTTTTATGTGCGGCTGCTGGCCGACTCCGTCGACCTCGGCCTCGACATCTTGTCGGAGATCATCTGGGGCCCGGCGCTGCGCGTGGACGAGCTCGAAGCGGAGCGCCAGGTCATCCTCGAAGAGATACTGATGCACGGCGATGAGCCGGCCGAGGAGGTCCACGACTTCTTCAATTCGGCCCTCTACCCGGGCCACCCGCTGGGCCGCGACGTTCTTGGGCTGGAAGAGACGGTCCGCGACCACGACCCGCGACCAGGTAGCCGAGTTCCATCGCAACCATTACCGCACGGCCAACGTCGTCGTCACCGCGGCCGGCAACATCGACCATGACCAGGTCACCGAAGGCGTTGTCCGCCGGCTCGACCAAGCCGGCCGAGAAGTCGGGCCGTGACCTGCTCCTGGGCGGTGAGCCACCCGAACGCAAACCGCCTTCGCAAAAGGCCCTGGCAGCGGCTCATGGTGCTCAACCGGCCCACCGAGCAAGCCCATATCATGATCGGGATGCCGGCGTTCGAGCGGACCACCCCGACCGCCAGGTCCTGAACGTGCTCGACCATATCCTCGGGCGGCGGCATGTCCAGCCGCCTCTTCCAGTCGGTGCGCGAAGAAAGAGGCCTCGCCTACAACGTCTACTCCTACCGTTCGGCTTACCAAGGCGCCGGTGACCTGGCCGTGTACGCCGGGACAGCACCCATCTCGAGCCGCCGAAGTACTGAAGCTCGTCACCGAGGAACTGGACAAGATGGCAGCGTCCGGCCTCACCAACGAAGAACTGGCGGCGGCGAAGATCGCATATCCGCGGCGCCACCGCCCTCGGGTTGGAGGACTCGGGGGCCAGGATGAGCCGCCTCGGGCGCGTCCCAGCTGTCCCACGGCAGGGTCCCGTCGCTGGCCGAGCTCGACGCCGAGATTGCCGCCGTCACCAACGACGACGTGGCCCGGGTCGCCGAGACCGGTCCTCGGTGGTCCGCGCAGCCTGGTAGTGCTCGGGCCCTTCGACGACGACGCCTTCCCGGACTGGGACGGCCGGGCTAAGGGTCGGCCGAGCGGTGCAGGGGGGCCGAGGCCACAGGTCGGGGTCTTCGGCGCGGCCGGCCGGATGGGAGTGACGGTCTGCGACGCCGTCGGCGCCGACCCCGATCTCGAGCTGGTCGCGGTGGTCGACCCCGCCCACGCCGGCGAGAACTAGAGCCCGCCGGCCTCGTAGCCGTCTCGGCGACCGGAGGCGATGGCCGACGCAGGCGTAGAGGTTGCTGTGGATTTCACTGTCGCCAGTGGCGGCCGCAGCCAACGCCTGATGGTGCGCCGACAATGGGGTCCACTCCGTTATCGGGACGACCGGTTTGCCCCCGCAGTGCTTGCCGAGATAAGGCCCGTTTTCGAGGCCAGCGAGGCCAACTGCGTCGTGGCCCCCAACTTCGCCATCGGGGCCGTGCTCATGATGCGTTTCGCAGAGTTGGCCGCGCCCTTTTTCGAGACCGCCGAGATCGTCGAGCTGCACCATGACGGCAAACTCGACGCTCCTTCCGGGACGGCGATGTTGACGCGCAGCGTATTTCCGAGGCCATGCAGACCAAGCCGGCGGCCCAGTTGCGGCGCGCGGCACGAACTGCGCCGCGCCGAGCGGCGTGGGACGGAGGCGCGCCGGGAGTGCATGTCCATTCGGTGCGCCTGCGGGGCCTGGTCGCCCACCAGGAAGTCCTTTTCGGCACGACCGGCCAGACGCTGACGATCCGCCACGATTCGCATGGACCGGGCCTCTTTCATGCCAGGCGTGCTCCTGGCGATAAAACAGGTGCCGCCAGGCCGGGCTTGACCGTCGGGCTCGACCCCCTGCTCGGCTTCTGACGGTCGCCGGGTCGTGCGTAGTCGCCTGGCTGGCGCCGCATAGCTAGGCCACGTGAACGAGTACTGGGTCGGGTAGAGGGACGGGATTCTGATGCCAGTCCCGGGCGGTTTGGCGGGGTCATCTGCGCTATGGCGACTCCCTTCGACGACGACGGCCGCCTCGACATCGCCGGGCGCCGCCAGGCTCGCCCGCTGGCTGGTGGACAACGGCAACGACGGCCTCGTGCTGGCCGGCACAACGGGCGAAGCTCCGGCGCTTTCCGACGAGGAGAAGCGCGACCTCTGGCAAGCGGTCCGCGAAGTCGTCAGGTGTGCCCGTGATCGCCAATACGGGCACCGCCAGCACTGCGCACTCGGTGGAGCTGACCAAGATGGCGGCCCACGTTGGTGCCGACGCCGCACTGGTCGTAACGCCTTATTACAACAGGCCCTCGCAGGCGGGTATCGAGGCCCATTTCCGGGCGTGTCGCGAGCCACCGACTTGCCTCGTTATCGCATACGACATCCCTAAGCGCACCGGGCGAGAGGTGCGGTCGCCGACTCTTTCGCAGGCTCGCGGCCGATGGGGTGATCGCCGGCGTCAAGGATGCGGCTGGTTCTCCCGCTGCCACCGCGGCCCTGATAGAGCCGACGCCCCGGCCAGCTTCGAGGTCTACAGCGGCGAGGATGCTCTCACCCTCCCGTTGTTGGCGGTCGGGGCCGTCGGGATAATCAGTGTGGCCTCGCATTGGGCCGGGCCGCAGATGAGCGAAATGATCGCCGCCTATATCAAGGGCGACACCGACGCTGCTATGGCGCTCAACGCCCGGCTCGTCGAGTCCTGGGATTTCGAGGGTAGCGACCTGGCCCCCAACCCGGTGCCGACCAAGGCCATGCTGAAGGCGCTCGGCTTGCCCGCAGGCGACTGCCGCCTGCCGATGGGCCCGGAACCCGACGGGCTTGTCGAGCAAAGCCGAGCAAGTATGGGCGCAACTTCACCGGCAGCCCTTCAAGCAGGCCGTTTAACCTGACTTGTCCCCCAGCGAGGAGCGCTAATTGCCAGTGGATACCGACTCCGCCGCTCGGTCCGTATCGTCTTCCTGGGCGGCCTGGGCGAGATTGGCCGCAACTGTGCCTGGTTCGAAATGGACGGAGGGCATGCTCGTCGACTGCGGCATGATGTTCCCCGACCCAGAAATGCTCGGTGTCGACCTTGTCCTGCCTGATTTCACTTACATCATCGAGAACAAGGACCGGCTCGAAGGGTGCGTCCTCACCCACGGGCACGAGGACCATGTTGGCGCCCTCGCGTACCTCCTCCAGCGAAGTGAGCATCCCGATATACGGTTCGGAGGTTACCCTCGGCCTCGCCCGTAACCGGATCGAGGAAGCCGGGCGTGGCCGACCGGACGCAGTTCATCGCCGTAACAGACGGCGAACGAAGAAAAATAGGCCCGTTCGACATCGAGTTCCTGCCGGTGACGCACTCGGTCCCGCAGGGTTTCGCCCTCGCTTTCCATACTCCGCGGGTGTGATCTTGCACACGGGCGATTTCAAGCTCGACCTCACGCCTGTGGACGGCCGGCGGACAGATCTGACCCGGATCGGCGCGATGGCGGCGGAAGAGGGCATCCGGTTGTTGCTGTCCGATTCCACCAACGCCGAGGAGCAAGGCTACTCGCCCTCCGAGCGTGCTGTCGGCCAGGTCCTGTTCAGCCTGTTCGAGACCAACCCGGACAAGCGGATAATCGTGGCCTGCTTCGCCAGCCATGTGCACCGGGTGCAGCAGGTGGCCAATGCCGCCCTGGCCACCGGGCGTTACATCGCCACGCTCGGACGCTCCATGGGCCGCAACGTGGCGTTCGCTCGCGAGCTCGGTCTCCTGCAAATACCTGAAGAACGCCTGATAGACATCGAAAAGATCGCCAACTTCCCACCCGACCGGATATGCGTGGTGTGCACAGGCTCGCAGGGCGAGCCGATGTCAGCGCTGTCGCTGATGGCCGCCGGCGAGAACAAATGGGTGAAAACGGGAGAAGACGACCTCGTCGTACTCTCGTCACACGCCATACCGGGCAACGAGTCCAACGTGGGCAAGGTCATCGACGGACTTTGCCGTACCGGGGCGGAAGTGGTCCACTCCGGGCTGGCCCCGGTGCACGCCTCGGGCCATGCCATGCGCGACGAGCTCATGCTGTTGATCTCTGTGGCCAAGCCACGGGCGTTCATCCCGGTGCACGGCGAGTACCGCCACCTGATGCACCACGCCCGCCTCGCTACCGAGCTCGGCGTGCCGGGTGACTCGGTCCTCTTGGCCGAAGACGGCGACGTCGTCGAAGTCAACGGCAGCGGGGTCGAGTTCGCCGGCGAGGTGCCGGCCGGCTACCTGTACGTGGACGGCATCGTCGGTGATGTCGGTCCCGGGGTCCTGCGCGACCGCCAGCTCTTGGCCGAGGAGGGCGTCATCGTCCTCGTCGTCACCATCGACTCGCGGACTGGGAGACGTCCTTACCGGTCCTGAGATCATCACCCGGGGATGGGTGCACGCCCCGGAAGCCGAGAAGTTGCTTGACGAGGCCCGTGAGGTCGTCTTGATGGCGATCGAACAGCCCGAACTGCCCGAACCGGTGACGACCGAGTTCGAGACGCTGAAGCGCCGCGCCCGGTCCGCGCTCGGGCGCTTCGTCTACGAACGGACCCGGCGCCGGCCGATGATCGTACCGGTCGTAATGGAGGCCTGACCAGGCCGCCTAAGGGAAGAGCGCGTTGGGCCCACGTGCGGAGCGGTGGGGGCGCCTCCACGGTGGCTTCGAGCGCCGCTGCTCCGGCCGGTCTCTCCGCTGCTCCGGCCGACAACCGCGGCGAGTACGGCCCCGAGATGCCGGCACGCCTATGAGGCAGGGCGGCGCCGACGTCCCCGGGCCGCTAGGTCCAGCCCTGTTCTGGGGCGAATGATCGTCTTTGGGGCGAATGATCGTCTTTGGGGCGAATGATCGTCTTTGGGGCGAATATTGTAGTGATAAGAACACTTTTTCGCCCCAGTCCGGTTCGAGACCTGGCTGCGCCAGCTACGACCCTCTTGACAAACCCCTTTTCTCGACGCTCGGGACGGCATATCGTCAGTAGTTGGCTCTCGGGGAGATGACGGACCGAAGAACCGGCATGAAGAGGGTGAAAGCCGGTCACGCTGGTGGCCAATGGGCCAAAGGTGACGTGCCCTCCTTGTCACCCCCGAGGGCCGCTATGCCTGGCCCAGCACCCAGCCATCGTCATGGCTGAGGCCGAGACCGCGCCGCTACCGCTTGCACACCAGTCCGCGCAGGCCTGGCGAACGGGGGTCGGGCACATGTACACCTGTTGTTGGTGAGGCTGATGTTAGCTTTGAGGTTGCTGTGGCAACTGGAACGGCTCGCAAACCCTCCCCCGGTCGGGGGACGGGCAGGTCACGCCCGGACGGCGCGCGCCCACGGGGGGGGCGGGAAGACCCGGTAACGACCCCGGCGCCCTGGCGCATAACGCTCCGTTCGATGGTGGAGGACCAGTCGGACGACCTTTGGGGCCTGGCCTTCCTGCTGATCGCCATCCTCGGTGGCCTCGGGATCTACGCCCAGGTCATCGGCCCCGCCGGGCACGTAATGCGGACGGGGACAGGCGACGCGCTCGGCCTGGCCCGGTATGGCCTCCCGCCGGCCTTTGCCATATTGGGCGGGTACTTGATCTGGCGGCATGAGCGTTCAGAGCCCGCTCGGGTCGCCATCGGGCTCGGCCTCGCCCTCCTGGCCACCGCCGGGCTCCTGGCCGTCGTTGCTGGTAAGGACACGCTCGACCAACCGCTGCGCACTATGGGCCGATCCGGCGGGTTTGTCGGGGCGGCCGAAGGCGTGCCCTTACGCGCTGGGCTGGCCGGCTGGGGTGCTGCTCTGGTGCTTGGCGCAGTCCTTCTAATTTCCTTACTGATCATTACCGCCACCCCGGTGCGAGCCATTGCCGGCAAAGTGCGGTTGCTGGGCGTGGGGCTGGCTCGGGCCGGCCGCTGGTGCTGGTCGGCCACGGTCGACCTTTACCGGCAGCGCGAAAAACTGGCTTCAGCTGCCCGTCACCCGACAGCCACTGCTGCGACGGCCAGTGCTCCGACGGCCGGTCCGTCGTTGGCTGGCTCTTCGTTGGGCGGTGCTTCGGCGGCGGGGGCGTTTCGGGCGGGCGGGGCCACCCGCCCAGCCCCTTATGACGTCTTCAAGTCCGGGGACAGCCTCGGCCGAGACCGAGCCGGAGGACGACGAGGCCACCGAGCCAGCCGCCTGGCGGGAAGGGCCCGCTCGACCGGAAGTGGCGATTATTACGGCGCCACCAGAGGGACCGGCCCCGGAGGTCGCCCCGGTCACCGTGCCACTGGACGGTTTCGCCGGCCCGGCCCAAGGCGAACAGCTGGCTATCGACCTGGGGTTCCCAAAATACGTGCCGCCGGCGTGGCGACTGCCGCCGCTGGCCTTACTCCGGCGGACCAAGCAAGCCGAGATCGACCGGCGGCAGGTGGAGGTGCTCGGGCAGACGCTCGAGGCGGCCCTGGCTTCCCACGGCGTGGAGACCCGGCTGGTGGGGGCGACAGTCGGCCCGAGCGTTACCCGCTACGAGCTAGAGCTAGGCAGCGGTGTCCAGGTCCGCAAGGTGACGGCCCTTCAGCGTGACATCGCTTACGCCATGGCGGCGGCCGAAGTCAGGATCCTGGCCCCCATCCCCGGGCGTTCGGCGATCGGCGTCGAGGTCCCCAACCGCCAGCGCCAAACGGTTTCCCTGGGGGATATTCTTTCATCTTCCGAGGCGCAGGAGGCCCGCCATCCGCTCGAGGTGGCGGCGGGCCGCGACATCGCCGGCCGCCCGGTGCTCGTCAACCTGGCCGAAATGCCGCACTTGCTCATCGCCGGAGCCACCGGCTCGGGCAAGTCGTCGTGCATCAACTCCATGTTGACCTCAGTACTGATGAGGGCCACGCCTGAGCAGGTGCGCATGATCCTCATCGACCCCAAGAGGGTCGAACTGGGCCAGTACACCGGCCTGCCCCACCTGCTAACAGCGGTCGTCACCAATCCCAAGAAGGCAGCCAACGCCCTGCGTTGGGCGGTGGAGGAGATGGAGCACCGCTACGACCTCCTGGCCGAACTGGGGATGCGCGACATCACCGGTTATAACCAGGCCTGGGACAGAGGCGAGCTGACGGCCGAGACAACGGGCGCCGGCGCTGGCGAGAACTACAGCCGCTTGCCTTTCATCCTGGTCGTGGTAGACGAGCTCAACGACCTCATGATGGTAGCGGCCAGGGATGTCGAGGAGTCGATCTGCCGGATCGCCCAGATGGCCCGCGCTGTAGGCATCCACCTGGTCCTGGCCACGCAGCGGCCGTCCGTCGACGTCATAACGGGCCTCATCAAGGCCAACATCCCGTCTCGCTTGGCCTTCGCGGTTTCGTCGCTGGCTGACAGCCGCGTGGTGCTGGACCAGCCCGGGGCGGAACGGTTGATCGGCAAGGGGGACATGCTATTGCTGACCGCGTCGTCCAGTCTGGCCCGGCGCCTTCAGGGCCCGTGGGTGGACGAGGAAGACGTCCGCAAAGTCGTCGGCCATTGGCGCCGCCAGGGCGCGCCCAGCTACGTCGAGGGCGTCGAAGGGGTAGAGGCGGTGGCGGGCGGCGGAGGCGAGGAGTCTGGTGATGACGCCGAGCTCCTGGAGGCGGCCATGGACCTGGTCGTGCGCAGCCAGCTGGGGAGCACCTCCATGTTGCAGCGGAAGTTGCGGGTCGGCTTCGCCCGTGCCGGCCGGCTGATGGACCTGCTCGAACAAAGAGGGGTCGTGGGCCCGTCGGAAGGCTCGAAGGCCCGGGCCGTGCTCATGACCGTGGAAGAGCTCGACGGGCGCTGACGACACCTCAGCCGTAACCGTGAACGTGCACCGTGTCGCCAGGGCGCCCGCGTCCTCGGCCAATCTGGGGCCGGGTTTCGACGCCCTGGCGCTGGCTCTGGCTCTGTACATCGAAGTCGAAGTCAAACCTCGGCCGGCGGGCTTGCTCGTGGTCGCCGAGGGGGAGGGAGCCGATCTCGGTACGGGGCCTGCGCACCTCGCCGCTCGCGTAGCTACGGAAGTCCTCGGGCACGACCGGCTGGAGCTCCGCGTGCGTTCAGACATCCCGGTGGCGCGAGGGCTGGGTTCGTCGGCCGCTCTGGCTGTGGCCGCAGCCGCCGCGGCGGGGGCGGCCGACCCGCTGGCGTGGGGCTTCTCGATCGACGGCCATCCCGAGAACGCGGCCGCGTCGGCGCTGGGGGGCCTGGTCGCCGCCGCCGTCGTTGATGGGGGCCCGGTGGCACGGAGCCTCAGCCTGGACCCGGCGCTCCGGTTCGTCGTCATGGTCCCGACGCGGGAGCTCGAGACCAAAACGGCCCGGGCTGCACTGCCAGCTACGGTCACTCGTGAAGCCGCCGTTTTCAACCTGAGCCGGGTGGGCCTGCTCGTGGCCGGTTTCGCCGACCACCGGCAGCTGCTCGCCACTGCCGGCGACGACCGTCTCCATCAGGGGCCGCGTTCGGTGCTTTTTCCCGAGGCACCGGCCCTTCTGCTCGGGTTGCGAGAAGCGGGGGCGCTGACCTCGTGCTGGTCCGGCGCCGGCCCGAGCCTGCTCGGGATCTGTAGGGCCGCCGATGCCGCGCGATGTCGCGGAGGCTGCCTCGGCACTGATGGACGAGTATGCGGTGGGAGGTCGGGTGCTGTTGCTCGAGCCAGACCTGGGCGGCTGCCAGGTAGAACAACTCGACTGATCGGCCACGATGTGGGTCTACCCGGCAGGCGGCCCGCTACTCTGGACAAGATGCCCGAAAGTGCCCTCACCTCGAGCGCTGCCGCGCCCTCGACGCCCGCAGCGGCGCCGGGTGGCCGTCGGCGAGCGAAGGGTGGGGCCGCCGGTCGGGGGGACGCGCGCCGGCCGTCCGGGGTGGTGGCAGTTACTGGTTGGAAACCTTGGGTTGCCCAAAAAACCAGGTTGATTCGGAGAAACTCGGCGGCATGCTCGAGTCCGAGGGCTACCGGCGGGCCCATCGGCCCGAAGACGCAGACCTGTTGGTGGTCAACACCTGTGCTTTCATCGAGGCCGCCCGCGAAGAATCGATAGATACGGTGCTCCAGCTGGCGAACGCTAAGAAGCCAGGCGCCCAGCTGACTGTGACGGGATGCCTGGCGGAGCGGTACGGCCAGGAACTGGCCGCGGCCATGCCCGAGGCGGACAGCGTTGCCGGCTTCGGCGTCCCCCTTCACGCCGGCCCGCCTCCGTCCGGTCATCTTCACGGGGACCGGGCACCTCGCATCGGGGCCCGGTCCGGCTATCGGCGACGAGGGGGCTTCGCCACCACTCGACCATGCGTCCCGGTGTGCAGCCACGTGAGGAAAATGGGATCCCCAGCTTCGACCTGTTGAACTTGCCCCGGCCCCCGGCTCGCGCTCCATGGGCGTACGTGAAGGTGGCAGAAGGCTGCGACAGGCATTGCGGGTTCTGTGCCATACCGTCATTTCGGGGGCCGCAGCGGTCCCGGGCTACGCGCGAGATCCTGGCCGAAGTCGAGGGGCTCGGCGCCGAGGAGGTCGTGCTCGTCGCCCAGGATCTTGTGTCGTGGCAGCGAGACCTGACTGGCCGGAGGCGGGGGGTGCGAGCAGGAGAGGGAGACGGCGATGGTCTCGGCGACATCAAGGACCTGGTGGACCTGGTGGGCGCCGTGCGCGAGCGAGTGGCGCGGGTCAGGTTGCTGTACCTCTACCCTTCGGGCTTGACCGACGACCTGGTCGAGGTCATGGGCGAAAGCGGTTGCCCGTATTTCGACCTCTCGTTGCAGCACGTTTCGGCGCCTCTGTTGCGGCGGATGCGCAGGTTTGGCAGCGCGGAACGGTTCCTCGAGAAGATATCTGCGGTCCGGCGGCGGTTCCCCGAGGCGGCGCTGCGGTCGTCGTTCATCGTCGGTTACCCGGGAGAGACAGAAGAAGACCACGACACCCTTTTGGAGTTCCTGGACGAAGCGCAGCTCGACTGGGTCGGGTTCTTCGCCTTTTCGCTCGAGGACGGCACCTACGCGGCCAGCCTCCCGGGGCGGGTACCCGCTGAGCTCGTAACCGACCGGCTACGGGAGTGCTCCGAACTGCAGGATGGTATTACGGCCAGAAAGAGAGCCGCTCTGGTGGGGACCAGGTGCCGGGCCCTGGTGGACGCCCCCGGCCAGGCCAGGAGCCACCGGGAGGCACCCGAGATCGACGGCGTGATCCGGATCCCTCGCCACCTGGCGGCCGGTTCTTGGCCGATGCTGGAGATAGTAGATGCGCTGGGCCCGGACCTGATCGCCTCTGAAGTCGCTGTCGCTAACCTTACGGCAGGGGTATAACCGGCGTGACAGAGGCCACCACCACCGCCGCCCCGTGGAGGCTCAAGACGGCCGCCAACGGTGTGACGGCGGCCCGCCTCGCTGCCACCCCGCTGCTGGTATTGGTCGTCCTGCGAGCTACTCCGTCGTGGGCGGCCCTGTTGCTCTGGGCCGTGCTCGCACTCAGCGATTTCGCTGACGGCTGGTTGGCCAGGCGGCACGGGCCCAGCGCGTCCGGCGCTTTCCTCGACCCGCTGGCCGACAAGTTCTTGGTCCTCGGCGCGCTCGCCGCCATGGCCGCCCTCGGCCAGGTCACCTGGGCCCCGTTGCCCTGCTGGCGCTGCGGGAGGTAGTGATCACCTCGTACCGAGTGGTCGTAGCTCGGCGGGGGATCAGCGTGCCCGCCCGCCGCATGGCGAAGGCGAAAACGCTGGTCGAGTTTTTGACTGTGGCCCTTCTCTTGTTGCCGGTGGCGTGGCCAGCAAGGCTCACCTTCTCCCACCTGGCCCTGTGGTTGGCGGTGGTATTGGCCTGGGCCAGCGCGGTGCAGTACCTGGTCGACTCGCGCTCCGGGCGGCGGCCCGCAGCCACGGGCGCTTAGGGGCCGCCGAGCAGTGGACTGCGAAGTCCTGGCTATCGGTACTGAGCTGCTGCTCGGCCAAGTTGTCGACACCAACTCAGCCTGGATAGGCGACCATTTGGCCGCCGCCGGCATCCCGTGCTACCAGCAAACCAAGGTCGGGGACAACCACGCTCGGATCGTAGGTGCGCTGCGCGCCGCCATCGGACGGGGGAGCGACGTGATCTGTTGCGGGGGACTCGGCCCGACCCAAGACGACATCACGAGGGAAGCAATCGCGGAGGTGATGGGGGTTGAGTTGCGGCGCGAGCCAGACCTCGAGGCTCGTTTGAGGGAGCGCTTCGCCGGCCGCGACATCCCCGAGATCAACTACAAACAGGCCGACCTGCCGGTGGGCGCCACGCCGATCCTGGCCGTGGGCACCGCCCCGGGGTTGGTGTGCCCGGTGGGGGCGAACGTGATCTACGCCGTTCCGGGCGTCCCTTCCGAAATGCGCGAGATGGTGTCGGGATTTGTGGTTCCCGACCTGGTCCGCCGATCGGGGCGACAGGCGACTATCCGTAGCAGGTTCCTACGCGTCTGGGGGATGACCGAGTCCCAGGTGGCCGAGGTGGTAGCCCCGCGTAGCCGCCCTCGAGGCACCCGGGACCAACACCACCATCGTGTTCCTGGCCAGCGCCAGGGAGGGGATCCGGGTGCGGATCACGGTCCAGGCGAACGGTAAGGACGCCGAAGCCGCCGCTCTGCGGGCGCTGGACCAGGAGGAAGCGGAACTCCGGGCATTGCTCGGCGAAGCGGTGGGAGGAGTGGACGATGAAGGCCTCGAGGTCGTCGTTGCCCGACTGCTGACCAGACAGGGTTTGCGCATGGCGGTGGCCGAGTCCCTGACGGGCGGGATGGTCGCCGCCCGCCTTACCTCTGTCCCCGGGGCCAGCAACTGGTTCGCCGGCGGCGTCGTCTCGTACGGGGAAGACGTGAAGCGTTCGCTGCTGGGGTGGGCCCCGGCCCGGTGGTGAGCGCAGAGGCGGCGGAGGAAATGGCGTTGGGGGTAAAGGCGTTGCTGAACGCCGATATCGGGCTATCGCTCACCGGTGTAGCCGGCCCGACCATCCAGGACGACCAGCCCGTAGGGACGGTGTTCGTCGGTTTAGCCGACGACGCGGGAGTTGGCGAGGCCGCCGATCAGACGTCGAAGGCCGGCGTCACGCAGCTCTCTTTGCGCGGCGACCGTCAATTGGTCCGGGAACGGGCCACAACTCAGGCCTTGGACCGTTTACGCAGGCATTTGATCGAACGCCCCCGGGACGGAGGCCAGTAAGAGAGGGGGCGCACCGGCCGCGGCGACGTGCCTCATAAGGGCTCGCCGCGAAGGCTCAGCCGAACCAGTGAAAAGCCAGCACCTCGGTAACGTTTTCGCGGAGCGTGAATCGCCGGGATGTCAGGCGGCCACGTTCCTCTCGTAAATTCTCTACCTCTGCGGCGCTCTGCCAGCTCATCGGCATGTCGAGGATCGCCTCTGCCTGCCGGTACGTATACGAGAACGGCTCTTGCTGCAACGTCTGAAGGGCCATCTCTCTGTCCTGGGCAAACTGAATTGCCTCGTTGACTTGGTGGAACCGAGACGACACGTCGAGCAGGCCATCCAGGACGTGAAGCCGCCCCTCGAGCTCAGTCAGTTGGACTACGTACTCGGGCGAGCTCAGGTCAAGCACTAGACCTTGGTGTTCGGCGGGGGGTACGGCAGTCACAGCACCTCCCGTCACCGATCTTGGTTCGCCTCGGTCGCCGCCATTCCGGGTACCAGGTGAACGAGTTGTTAACACGGTGATAAACGTACCTTGCCATTGCGCCGAAGGGAACGATTATTTCAAAAATCCCTTATTGGCGAGACCGTTCCATCGTTTCTATCTGAACCAGTACAGCGAAAAGTTCAAAAGGTGACGTAATCAAAACGAGAAAGCTCACAACAAATAACAACGCCCACCGGCGAGGCCGCCGTCTCGAGCCTGGCCTACTCGAAGATGCCGCCGCCTGCTGTCCTCTCAAGGGCACGCCGAGCCGGCTTACTGGGAATTACACGCCTTCTGGGGCCGTGAGCATACTGTCACCTAGCGCGCCGTACAGCGCCAGGCACCCCAGGTCAGCCGGCCAGCGGACGGTGGTCAGTCCTCCAGGACGACCAGCGGGTCGTCCTCTGGCTGCTCGTCGGCAGCAGCGGGACCGGCCACCCCTACCTTCTGGCGCACTTTCTCAGAGATCTCGATCACGAGTTCCAGGTTCTCGGCCAGGAAGACCTTTGAATTCTCACGGCCCTGGCCTATCTGCTCACCCTCGTAGGTGTACCAAGCGCCCGACTTGCGCACTATCCCCAGCTCAGTGGCGATATCGAGCAATGTGCCCTCACGGCTGATGCCTTTGGCGAACATTATGTCGAACTCGCATTGCTTGAAGGGGGGGGCAATCTTGTTTTTGACGACTTTTACGCGGGTGCGGTTGCCGACCACTTCCGCACCGTCCTTGATGGACTCTATGCGCCGGATGTCGAGGCGGACTGAGGAGTAGAACTTGAGTGCCCGCCCTCCAGGGGTTACCTCGGGCGAACCGAACATGACACCGACTTTCTCCCTGAGCTGGTTGATGAAGAGGGCGATCGTGTTGGACTTGCTGAGGGTGGCGGTGAGCTTGCGCAATGCCTGGGACATGAGCCTGGCTTGGAGGCCGACGTGAGTGTCTCCCATCTCGCCTTCGATCTCGGCCCGGGGTGTCAAAGCAGCAACCGAGTCGATGACTATGACGTCAAGAGCTCCGGACCGGATCAACATGTCCGTTATCTCCAGTGCCTGCTCGCCCGTGTCCGGCTGGGATATGAGCATGTCGTCGACGTTGACGCCGATTGCCTTGGCGTAGTTGGGGTCCATGGCGTGCTCGGCGTCGATGTAGGCGCAGATGCCTCCATTGCGCTGCGCCTCGGCCACGACGTGCATGGCCAGCGTGGACTTACCAGAGGACTCCGGGCCGAAGAGCTCAATTATGCGGCCGCGAGGCAGGCCCCCAATGCCGAGGGCGAGGTCAAGGGAGAGAGCCCCAGTCGAGATGGCCTCGATTTGCATGTGGGTGTTTTCTCCCATTCGCATGATGGCACCCTTGCCGAACTGCTTCTCGATCTGGCCAAGGGCCATCTCTAACGCTTTGTCTCGTTCCACCGGGACCGTCCTCTCAGTTGTCTGCCTGTCCTGTGCTTGATATGTGTGCTGCATCCCGGCGCTACGCTACGAACCGGGTGTGACCGTTATGACCAAGCTGGGCGGGCGGGTCCAAGCTGACAGTCATCCTCACCCTCTAACTTCTTTGCTTGTAACTCGATTATTGTAACTTCACGAATGTAGCGCGTCCCGAGCCTAGTGGCAAACACTTGTTCGGTGGTGGATCACCGGGCGGAGACGCCAATGGGGAACGTCTCGATGTCCTGGTAGCGCGCTCCGTCGGGATGCAGCTCGCTTTGTACCAGTGAGATCGAGGTCACGGGCCACGACATCGCGAGTGAGGCGAGAAGGTACCCGGCGGGTCGCAAGTCGACGTCCCGCCGGCCTCGAGCAATTGTCATATGCCCGAAAAACCGCCTTTCGGGCACGGCCTGGCCGATCTCGGCGGTGGCGCGTTCGACGGCCGTGGCTGCATTTTCCAGGCCCCCGACCGGCCAGACCACCAGGCCGGGCCCGAGGAAACGAGTGCCAGGCCCTCCTTGCGCGGTCAGCTCATCGGTTAGTGACCCGGCCAGCGAGGCCAGGGCGGCCGTCGCGCCATGTACTGCCTCGGGGGCGAGGTCCCCGAAGAAGCGCAGCGTTACGTGCCATTGCGCCTGGGTCGTCCAACGCACGCCCTCGACCACCGGCCTCGGCAAAGCGCCAAGGGCCGAGATGACCTCAGGCGGCGGCCAGACGGCGACGAAGCAGCGGGCCACGAGCTCACGCTAGGGCGGCAGCCAGTGGAGGGCCTGGCTCGCTTGGGCTTTTCACCAGCCGACGGAGCCGTCCACCATCTCCCGGATGAGGTCCGCGTGGCCGTTGTGCCGCGGTATTCCTCGACCATGTGCGTATAAATCCACCTCAGGGGCACCGGCTCGCCGCGTCGAAGGCCGGTGTCCGAAAGATCATGGCCAGCTGCCGTTCGCCGGCTCACCTCGCACTCCTGCCGCCATATGGCCAGGTCCGTGCCCCAGTCTGCCTCATCGAGGGGGAAGAGCTCGTTGTCGTCCTTGCCGTCTGTCGAGTAGATGTAAGCGACGGAGGGATCTCGCTGCAGGACCCGCTGGAACCAGTTGCGCTCGACCTCGGACATGTGCCTTATGAGGCCATGCAGGGACAGCAGCGACGATCCCACCGGACGGCGTTTACGGCTGGCGTCATCGAGGCCCTCGCACTTTAGGAGCAGGGTGGTGCGATGGAACTCGAGCCAGAGCTCGATCATCTCGCGGTCGTCGAGGACATAGGGCGGTTCGACGCGTCGGGGATCTTCGATGTCGCCGACCATCGGGTTACCTCCTTCGCCATGGGCGCAGGTAAGGGCGGGAAGAAATCATCCCGGGAGTGGATCAGGGCCGGGCTGGGCGTTGGCTCTGGATTAGGTGATCCACGAATTGGGCGTCCCGGGCCAAAGACGTCATTCAAGCATAAGGAGCTCGGTCGATTGGCAAATAGCCAAGCGAACCGGGCAGAGGTACCGCTATCCACCCCTCTCTCTGGGCGTGCCGCTTGTCCTCGTCTGGGATCGGGCCGACCAGGCCTACGGCCGCGGCTCGAGCCACCAGCGCAGCCACTAGAGCGTCGAACGTGTCGTCGCTGTGCAGGCAGCGGCCCACGTCTGCCTGCTCGATGTGCAGCCAGGAGGCGGTTTCGGCGAAGAAGCGTTCTACGAGGGTGCGCCGAGCGTCACTTTGCTCCTTTCTCTTGTAACCCCGCCACGCCAGGCCCCACTGGCGAAGCGCAGCGGCCGGATAGGCCTCCACGACCACTCCAGAGCCGTCGAGCATTACCCGCTCAGGAAGACGGGACAAAAGGGCGGCCGCCCGCATTGCCGGCAGGGCGATCCGGTCGGTCGAGACGGACAGGGGTGGAGATGTCTTCAGCGTCTTCCACACCCACAGGTCGGTCCGGCGGTAGCGGTAGGCCGAGGTGTCGGAGTGGGCATAATCGACGGGCCAACAACCCTGACGCGAGTGGTTGGCCACGGCTTCGGCGAATGCCGTCGGCCAACCCAGCGGGACGTCTATGCCCAGCTTGTCCACTTTCCCGACCAACGTGCTGATGGCGGCGTCACCCACGTCCAGCGCCAAGTGGCGGACGCTGGCGGTCCCGTCGGACCAGTCGATCACGCACGAAGCGGTGTGGGCGGTCTGGGAGGAAAGGTCGACGCCGGCGGTGATCATGGCCAGTCCGCCTTATTTACGCCCATTCTCACTCGTCCTTGCCGATAGTCATGCCCGGCGGCCGATAGCCATGCCCGGCGGGCGCGTCCGTTTCATCACAAAGCCGTAGTCGAAACTACCCGCCGGGATGAAAGCGGCCGGCGGTGCCGTCGACAATGCGCCCTAGCCGTGGTTGTCGCCTCACTACGGACGTGGCGGCGCTGGTTTTGGGGCTCACCCACAAAGGTCGCCTCGGGAGCAGGCTGGCGGGGACCCGCTCAACCGAAGCGACCCGACTCATGATAGTGCCTCCATGCCGGCGTGAAGCTTCAGGCCGTGAAAGTTGTCGGCGCCGCCGCGGGCGGACCGGTTTAGGGACGCAAGCGCTGGTCAAGCCCGGTCTTCTGGATGGCGGGGCTCCGTCGCGAACCAACCTGCGGGGCGGTCGGCGACACCTTAAGCTTTAACCGTGATGCAACCCCGACCCGACCCGCCGCCGGCCAGCGCGGTTGACCCTCGCCGGTACCTAGTGCGTACCTTCGGGTGTCAGATGAACGAGCACGACTCCGAGCGACTGGCCGGTCTGCTTGAAGCCGAGGGACTGGTGGCAACCGACAATGCCGAAGATGCGGACGTCGTCATCCTCAACACCTGCTGCATTCGTGAAAACGCGGACAACCGCTTGTATGGCAACCTCGGGCAACTGCGGGCGCTCAAAGAGCAGAGACCGGGCATGCAGATCGCGGTGGGGGGGTGCCTGGCCCAAAAAGACAGAGAAAAAGTGCTGGACAAGGCGCCATGGGTCGACGCCGTCTTCGGGACCCACAACGTAGGTCATGCCGTCCAGCTGTTGGGGCGGGCCGAATCGGAAGGCCCAGTGGTGGAAATCCTGGAATCCGCAGCGGCCGAAGCGGACGAGTTCCCGTCGGCGTTGCCAGTCCGCCGGGAGTTACCGTTTGCTGCGTGGGTCACCATACAGGTCGGGTGCGACAACCACTGTGCCTTTTGCATTGTCCCCGCAGTCAGGGGACGGGAAATCAGCCGGCCCTTTGCCGAGGTCGTCGCGGAGGTCGAAGAATTAGCTGACCGGGGTACCATCGAAGTCACCCTCTTGGGGCAAAACGTGAACTCGTACGGACGCGATCTGGCCTTGAAGGCGCGCGCCTCGGACGACTGGCGGGCGCACGGTCATATGACCGGCGAAGAATGGCGCCGCGCCGATCTCCGCCGCGCCAGGCCACTTTTCGCCGACCTGATGCGGGCCGTGGCCCGAGTCGAGGGGATCGAGCGAGTGCGCTTCACCAGCCCCCACCCAAAGGACCTGCGGCCCGAGATTATCGAGGCTATGGCGGACGAAAAGGCAGTATGCCCTCACTTGCACCTGCCCTTGCAATCCGGGAGCGACCGGGTGCTGGCCAATATGCACCGCGGTTATACGGCCGAACGCTACCTGGAGCGGCTGAGCGCCGCTCGTGGCTCGGTGCCAGATCTGGCAGTAACGACCGACATTATCGTGGGGTTCCCGGGAGAAGACGAGAGCGATTTCGAACGCACTCTCGAAGTCGCAGCGGCGGCTGAGTACGACAGCGCCTACACGTTCATCTTTTCTCCTCGGCCGGGCACCGAAGCCGCGGCGCGCCCGGAGGATTTCGTGGCCGCAGAGGTGGTGGCCGAGCGGTTCGAGCGGCTCCGCCATGTGGTGGAACGTAGCGCCCTGCGTCGCCACGAACAACGAGTCGGCCGCACCGAGGAAGTGTTGATCGAAGGGACGGCAAAAAAGGGCGGCCCCGGCGTTTATTCGGGTCGCACGAGGCAAAACAAGTTGGTACACCTGGAGGGCGAAAACCTTCGCCCCGGTACCGTGGCGCAAGTATTGGTCGAGCACGCCGCGCCTCACTTTCTCAAAGGGAAATTGGTGCGTGTAGTGGCGCCGCCTCGTCATCGCAACCTGATCCCGGTGGCGGCCAGCTGACCGAGCCCGACGCTGTTTGTACCTCTGCGCCCGGCCCGTTTGCCCTGGTGGGGCCCACCGCGTCGGGGAAATCAGCCCTGGGGGTACTCGCAGCCCTCTCACTCGGCGACATCGAGATCGTTTCTGCTGACTCCATGCAGGTTTATCGCGGGATGGACATCGGGACGGCCAAGCCGACCGTAATCGAACGGTGCGGCGTGGCCCACCACCTCATCGACGTAGTCGACCCCTCCGAAGACTGGGACGTCGCTCGCTTCGTTACGGAAGCGGGCCGAGTTATGGACGAGGTGGCTTCACGGGGTAAGCGCGTCCTTTTTGTTGGCGGCACCGGGCTTTATTTGCACGCATTGGTCGACCGTTTTGCCGTGCCCGGGCGTTGGCCAGAGGTGGCCGCCGGGCTGGAGGGGACGGCCAGCACGACCGACCTTTACGCCAGGCTCGAGCACCTCGACCCCATGGGAGCGGCCCGGGTCGACCCCGCCAATCGCCGCCGAGTGGTGCGAGCCCTGGAGGTTGCTATCGGGAGCGGCCGTCCCTTTTCCAGTTATGGCCCAGGCGTAGCCGCTTTCCCACCTACGAGTTGGCGGCTGGCCGGAGTGTGGCTGCCTCGTGAGGTAGTAGCGAGGCGGGTAGAGAGAAGGTTCACTGCCATGCTCGAGGCGGGGTTCGTCGAGGAGGTGGAGAGGCTGGCCGTTCGTCACGAGGGCCTTTCGCGCACTGCCCGCCAAGCCCTCGGCTATCGCGAACTGCTCTCCCACGTCGAGAAGGGCGTCGACCTGGCCGAGGCGGTCGACCTGGCCGTGCGCCGCACGCGGCGTTTCGCTCGCCGGCAGCGGATGTGGTGGCGGCGAGACCCGAGGGTCCGTTGGTTCGGCTCGCCCGAAAACCCCCTCGCTATACTGCCGGCGCTGCTGAGAGACTGGAACAGATGAACGATGTAATCGAGCCACGGGTGCCGGGGCTCCCGGCCCGGATCGAACTGGCCAAGTACGAAGGCCTGGGCAATGATTTTTTGGTGCTGGTCGACGTGGGTGGCCGGCACCAGCTCGACGCTGGCCTGGCCCGGCTGGCGTGTGACCGTCACCGGGGCTTCGGTGCCGATGGCCTGCTGAGGGCCGGTCCGCCACCGCCGGGCTCATCTGACAAGATCACGTTCGAGTTGCGCAACGCCGACGGCAGTGAAGCTGAGATGAGCGGCAACGGGTTGCGCTGCCTGGCGCACGCCGCCATCGACGCCGGGGCCATAAGCGGCCGGCCCGGAGACCATTTTGGAGTTCTGACGCCTGCCGGTCGCAGAGAGGTGCATATACGTGACCTCGAGGAGGGCTGGCTCTGGGCTAGCACAGAGATGGGCACGGTGAAAATCGTCGGGGACGGCGAGCGCTGCAACGTCGGGCATGGACAGTTGTTCGTCGACGTGGGCAACCCGCACCTCGTTGTCCTCGGCCCTGACCCAACCACTGTCGACGTGGCCGCGCTTGGCCCCGCCCTCAGCCAAGAGGCGGGGGCCGCGACCGACGGTGTGAACGTCGAGTTCGTCGCGCTCGGCCCGGCCCGCGATGAGCTGACCATGCGGGTGTGGGAGCGAGGGGTGGGCGAGACGTTGGCGTGCGGGACCGGATCGGTAGCCGCCGCCGCCGCCCTGCACTACTGGGGCAGGGTGGGGCCTAAGGTCACCGTTAGCCAGCCGGGGGGCGCGGCCGAAGTCGAGTTGCGCCCCGACGGCACGGCTGTTTTGACCGGGCCGAGCCGGCGAGTAGGGACGTGCCGCCTCCAGCTGGCGCGCTTGGCCGGGGGGACGACCTGGGGAGGAGGGCGCTGATGAGCCTTATCGAACGGGATTTCAGGGAAAAAATTGTCCTCGTAGGGGTGACGTTGCCACCGCCGGGCCGGCCAGCGGGGCCGTCCGAAGCGGAAACGGAGCGCCACCTCGACGAGCTCGAGCTACTGGTCGGTACCGCGGGGGCAGATGTCGTCGGCCGGGTGCACCAACGCCGTGACCGCCCCGACCCCGCTACCTACATAGGCCATGGCAAGGCCCACGACTTGAGGGAGGTTTCCGAGTCGGCTGATGCAGACACCGTTGTGTTCGACGACGAGCTCTCGCCGGCGCAGTCGCGCAACCTGGAAAAAATCCTGGGCCGGACGGCGATCGACAGGACCGCTGTTATCCTCGATATCTTCGCCCAGAACGCCCGCAGCGAAGAGGGCAAGGCTCAGGTCGAGCTGGCCCAGTTGCGCTACCGGTTGCCGCGCCTGCGAGGACGGGGCCATGAGCTCTCCCAGCAGGCGGGACGGATCGGTACCCGGGGCCCCGGCGAGACCCAGCTGGAGGTGGACCGCCGGCGGCTCGTGCGCCGGGTACACAAACTCGAGTCCGAGCTCGACCAGCTCGAACGTCGGCGCCGGATCCAGCGTCAGGGCCGTCGCAGTAGCCGGGTGGCGTCGGTGTCGCTCGTCGGGTACACCAATGCGGGCAAGTCCACGCTGCTCAATAGCCTCACGGGCGCTGGGGTGACCGCCGATGAGAGGCCGTTCGCAACTCTGGACCCAAGGACGCGGCGCTTCGCTCTCCCCGGCGGCGAGCCAGTGCTCCTCACTGACACGGTCGGTTTTGTGCGCAAGTTGCCCCACCAGCTGGTCCAGGCTTTCCACAGCACCCTGGAGGTCGTGAACGAGGCGGACCTCCTCGTCCACCTCGTCGACAGTTCCGCCCCGGACCCCGAGGGTCAGATCGACGCTGTGCGGGCCGTGCTCGGTGAGATCGGGGCGGCCGACCTCCCTGAAGTGCTCGTCTTCAACAAGGCTGACCTTGCTCCGGAAGTGGCGGAGGCGCTGGCGCTCCGCAACCCGGGCGCGGTGGCGATATCGGCGGCCACAGGTCAGGGCATTGACGTCCTTCTGGATGCCATCGCGCACCAGCTTCGAGCCAGCGCTCACGTGGTGGAGCTGTCGATCCCCTTTTCGCGCGGCGACGTTCTGGCGGCCCTGCACCGCGAGGGCGAAGTGTTGATGACGACCGAAGGCGAGCAGGCGACGACGGTACGAGCCAAGCTGGCGGGGTCGGCGCTGGCCCAGTTCGTCCCGTTCATGACGTCAACAGCAGTTGACGCTGCCCCCAGCGGAGAGTGGGCCGCCGATGGCTCGATGGCAAAGGAGCCAGGTGACGCTGCGCGCTGAAGCGGCCCAGACTGAAGCGGTCCAGACTGAGGCGGTCCAGACTGAGGCGGGCAAAAGCGGCGGGGGTTTCCGGCCCCCTCCCTATCCCTACGCCCGGTTGGGCGCGATCCGTGCCCAAGCGGCGGCCTTGCCGGGCGGCGCCGTCGACCTTTCCGTCGGGAGCCCGTGCGACGCGCCCAGCGCGGCGGTCATGGCCGCCCTGGCCTCGGGGGACGAGGGTGGCGCGACCCGCGGTTACCCGTCTTCGGCCGGGTCACCGGCCGCCCGCCAGGCCGCCGCCGAGTGGATGGGGCGCGAATTTGGCGTGCGCGTCGACCCCGCCCACGTCGCCCTTTGCATAGGGACGAAGGAACTCGTTGGCGGCCTGCCCCACTGGTTGCACCTCCGGGACCCGTCGCGAGATACGGTCCTCTACCCGGAACTGGCCTACCCGACCTATGAGATGGGGGCATTGTTGGCGGGGCTGAGGGCGGTCCCGGTGCCGGTCGACGAAGAGTTCCGGCTTCGGCTCTCGGACGACGCCATCAGTGAGGCCGATGCGGCCCGGGCGCTCCTTTTGTGGGTCAACAGTCCTGGGAACCCGGCGGGCCAGCTGGACGACCTGGCGGCGGCTGCGGCCTGGGGCCGCCAGCGCGGCGTGCTCGTGGCCAGCGACGAATGCTACGCCGAGATGACATGGACCGGGGAACCTTCCACCATCATCGGGCACGGCGGGGCGGCGGACGGCATGGCCGGGGTGCTGGCGGTGCACTCGGTCTCCAAAAGGAGCAACCTGGCCGGTTTGCGCTTCGGCTGGTACACAGGTGACCTGGAAGTTGTCGAGTTCCTTCGGGACGTGCGCCAGCACGCCGGGTTTATGGTCCCCGGGGTCGTTCAGCGCGCCGGCACCGCGGCCCTGTTCGACCAGGACCACGCGGACGCGCAACGGGAGCGCTACCGCCGCCGGCTCCAGCGGTTGCGGGAGATCCTCGGGGCCGCGGGGGTCCCGGGACCGTTCCCCGAAGGCGGGATCTATATCTGGGCGCCGGCTCCCGACGGTGATGCGTGGGCACTGGCGTCCCGGCTAGCTGCCGAGGGAGGCCTGGTCGTCTCTCCGGGCGAGTTCTACGGACCGGCCGGAGCCGGCTATGTGAGGGTGGCCGCGGTGGCCCCCATGGACCGCATCGAGCTGGTTGCGGCCCGCTTTGGAGTGACGTAGGGCGTTCCTGGCCGGAGGGCGTGCCCCGGTCCGCTGGGCTGTCACGAAGCGGCTTTTCCCGGTTGCAGTCGTCGCTCGAACTAACATCCGCCTCCTGTGGATCTGCAAAAAGAGATAGAGGCCCTTTGGGACCGGCGCGCTGACATCGGGCCGTCCAGCACGGCCGAGGCGAAGCTGATAACGCAAGCGATCGGTCTGCTCGACTCGGGCGAAGCGCGCGTTGCCCACGTCAGTGGGGACGGCGACGTGGTGGTCAACGAGTGGTTGAAGCAGGCTATTTTGCTGTTCTTCAAAGTCGCCTCGGTCGAGGTCACCGAGCTCGGGCCGTTTGAGTATGCCGACCGGTTGCCGCTAAAGCATGGGTATAAGCAGGCCGGCGTTCGGGTTGTGCCCGGAGCATCCGCTCGATGGGGGAGTTTCATTGGCCGCGGCGTCGTTATGATGCCGAGCTATGTGAACATCGGGGCGCGGGTAGGCGAGGGGTCAATGGTCGACACCTGGGCCACCGTCGGGAGCTGCGCCCAGATCGGGGACAATGTCCACTTGGCCGGCGGCGTCGGGATCGGTGGCGTGCTCGAACCTCCCCAGGCGGCACCCGTCATCATCGGGGACCACGCTCTGATCGGCAGCCGCAGCATGATCACGCAGGGCGCCCGGGTGGGAGCGGGAGCCGTGCTCGGTGAGGGTTGCATTCTGAACCCTGGTATCCCGGTAATCGACGCCGAGTCTGGCCAGGAGTTGTCCCGCGGGGTGGTGCCGCCCTGGTGCGTCGGCGTGGGGGCGACCCGCCCTCGCACTTATAACGGCGGGACTTTCGGCCTCGCCTGCGTCCTTATCGTGCGGTGGCTGGAAGAAGGCCGGCGCCATTCGACGGCCCAGTTGAACGAGATGCTGAGAGAGCACGGGGTGAGTCTTTAGTGGCAGCGGGGGGGTCGGACGGCTGCCGGGCCGCCGGCCACTCACGGATGTGACGGACCTGCTTGCGGCCACCGCCGAGCTGGTGGCCATACCGTCTCTGTCCAGGCATGAGGGCCAAATTGCCGACCACGTGGAAGCCGAGCTCAGAAGGGTGGACGGGTTGGAAGTGGTGAGGGTGGGGGACAACGTGGTGGCCCGGACAGATCTGGGCCGACCCCGTCGCCTGGCTCTGGCCGGCCACCTTGACACCGTCCCGCCCAAGGACAACGGTTCCCCCAAAGTCGACGGCGAGACCTTGTGGGGGCTCGGCTCGACCGATATGAAGGGCGGCTTGGCCGTGATGTTGGACCTGGCGGCCAGCCTCTCGGCGCCGGCATGCGACGTCACCTACATCTTTTATGTGGCTGAAGAGATCGCCCGCTCGTTTAGCGGGCTATTGGCCTTGGCCGCCGTCCGCCCCGACCTCGTAGAGGCGGACGCCGCTATCGTGTGCGAACCGACCAACGCAACAGTCGAGGCCGGTTGCCAGGGCGTGCTCAAAGTGGAGGTGGTGTTGGCGGGGAGGCGCGCTCACGTGGCCAGACCGTGGGCTGGGCGCAATGCAGTCCACCGGTTAGCCCCATTGCTGGCGGCCGTGTGCACCTGGCCGGGCCGTGAAGTCGATATCGACGGCTGCCTCTACAAAGAATCGTTGCAAGCCGTAGCCGTATCGGGTGGGGTCGCCTCTAACGTCGTGCCGGACCGAGCCGTCCTGGAGCTGAACCATCGCTTCGCTCCCGACCGGGACTCGGGTGAAGCAACCGAGTGGGTGAAGGAAATGATGGCGCCCTGGTTGGAGAAGGGCGATCAGTTCCGGGTCACCGACAGCGCCCCGTCAGCGCGCCCCTCTTTGGACGACCCCTTGCTCGCCGCCCTTTTGGCCGCGGCTGGCGGGCGCGCGGTCGGCCAAATTGGGCTGGACTGACGTGGCGTTCTTCGCCGAACGCGGCATTCCGGCCGCCAACTTCGGGCCGGGTGACCCCGAACTGGCCCACTCCGCTGATGAAAGGGTGGGCCGGGAGTCGCTCGAGCGAGCGCGAGCGACCTTGGGCCGGCTGCTCGGCGGGTGAGCGACCGGAGCTGGTCCAGTCAACCCCGTTCCTCCAAGAAACGAGCCAGGTCTACCCGGTTCGGCGGGTCGGCGCCAACCCTGGTGCACGTGAGAGCGCCGGCCGCTACGGCTTGCGCTACTGAGGAACGCAGCTCCGCTTCGGTGAGGTGGCCTATACCGCTCGGGCTGAGGACACCGTGATCGCTGCAATAACCCAGCAGGGCTGATGTAAACGCGTCCCCCGCCCCAATTGTGTCAGCCAGTTCTATGGGAGGGGGACTGCAGTGCGTACTTGTACCGTCCTGGTAGTAGGCCGTAGCGCCGTCAGCGCCCTCGGTTATGACGATGAGAGTGGCGCCCAGCGTCAACCACTTTTCTGCCACCGCACGAGAGGCCATGCCCGGATAGACGGCTTCGGTGTCCTCGGTGCTGGCTCTCACGACGTGTGAACTGCGGACGACCTCTGTGAGGCGCTCGCGGTAGGCGGAGAGATCGCTGACGAAGCCGGGCCGCACGTTCGGGTCGAAGGAGATCAGCACCTGTCCCCGTTGGCGCAGCCCGGTAAGCCAGTTCGTAATTGCGCTCGCCCCGGGTTCCAGCGCCAGCACGAGCGACCCGGTGTGGACGGCATGGACCGTGGCGCCGCCGGGCGCTTCCCGGCCAAGATCGGGCAATTCGCTCGAAGCCCACTGCCAGTCTGCCGTCGTGGGGCCGTAGAACGTGTACGACGCCCGTCCAAAACTGTCGAGAGTGACTAGGGCGATAGTGGCGAGCTCGTCGGCGTCGACGGAAAAGCTGAGATCGAGGCCATTGTCCGCCAGGTTGCGGCGCAGCCATGGCCCGAAGCCGCCCCGGGCAAACCGACCGGCAAATGTGCACGGGATACCCAGACGGGCTAACCCGACGGCGATGTTGGCCGGTCCTCCGCCGGGCAGGGCCACGAGTTGTTGCCGGGGTGGATGACCCGTTCCGAAGCCACGGTCCAGATCCTCCCCTTCGACCGCGCTAAACCCCGTTGACTCCGATGCTGCAGTGTCTGGGAGGGCGCCGGCGCTATCACGCAGGGCCCGGTCTGCGGCCGCACCTGCCGCTGGCGCGAGGTCTACGAGGCACTCCCCGAGGACCAGGATGCGGCTGGGGGCAACGCTTGATGTCTCGCCGCCACCGGGGTCGCGGGGAGCGGGCTGCCCAGAAGCGCCTCCAGCCCCAAACGAACCAAGGCTGCGACTCCCTGCGGCGGTCATCGGGTGACAGTACCGTGCCGTACCACCCGGCTCAAGCGACCATTCCCCAAACCGAGTGGCCGGCACCGACAGGCCATGAGGCCGTCGGCGTGTCGTGCGAGGAGCACCGTCAACTGCGCCCCGTATATCGTGACTCCCCATGCAACCGGTCCAGCTTGGAGCGAACCAGCCGCGGCAGTTTTACAAGGGCGGTCAGGCGATCGCGGATCTGCGAGGAATGACGGGAAGTGGCGACTTCGGACCTGAGGACTGGGTCGCCTCCGCAACGCCGCGGTTCGGCCGCGGCACTGACGGGTTGACCGTTATGCCGGACGGGCGCTTCCTCAGGGATGTGATCGAGGCTGACCCAAAGGGTTGGCTGGGCCCCGAACACGCGGAGTACTTCGGCACTGACCCCGCTCTCCTCGTTAAACTGCTGGACGCAGGCCAACGTCTGCCCGTCCATGTCCATCCGGACAGGTCGTTTGCCGTGCGCCACCTTGGGTCGCGCCATGGCAAGACCGAGGCCTGGGTGGTGCTCGGGACGACGGGGTCCGAGGCACTGGTCTACGTCGGGTGGAAGCGGGACGTCGACCAACCAGAACTATCGCGGCTAGTGGCGCAACAGGGTACGGCCGCGCTGCTCGGGCTCTTGAACAAGCTGACCGTCGAGCCCGGCGATGCTGTCCTCGTGCCCGCCGGGACCGCCCACGCCATCGGCGCCAACGTATTTTGCCTGGAGCTTCAAGAGCCGACGGACTTTTCCATCATGCTCGAGGTGCAAGGGTTTGATATAGACCCTGCCGACGCCTACCTAGGTCTCGACCGGGAGGTCGCCCTCTCCTGCGTGAGCAACCGGACCTTGCGGGGCCCAGATCTTCAGCGAGTGGCGCTCCAGGCCGACCACCGAGGTGGAAAAGCAGCCGGGACGGCAGCACCGCGAGACGGTGGCCTCCGAAATGCCATACCTGGAGGGGGCTCTGTCGAAGACATCCTCCCCGAGGGGGCAGCTCCCTATTTTCGCGCTCAGAGAGCCCGGGGGGGCGAGAATGTCAGTCTCGAGCCGTCGTTTGCGGTGATCGTGGTCGACTCCGGCGCTGGGGCCATGAAGGGGGAGGGCTGGGAAATCGAGACGAAGCGGGGCGACACCTTTGTCGTGCCGTGGAGCGCGGGTGAGACCAAGGTCCTTGGCCCGGTGGAGCTGCTCAGGTGCCTTCCGCCGCGGCCCGTGGAGGCGGCCAAGGACGACCCGGGGGCGACGGAGATGTTGAAAGGCGACCGATAGCTGGTACCGAGGTATAGCGGGGCCCGGCCCCGACGTCCGTCGCATCAGGGCCGAAATTGTCTTGGTCTAAAGCCTGCGCAAAACGGTGACGACCTTGCCATAGATCGTCACCTCAGAGGCGGGGAAGCTCATCGGCGCCATGTCGGGGTTGGCTGGGAGCAACACGACGTCGTCGCCTCGACGTGAGAGCGTTTTTACCGTCGCCTCTCCACCCGGGATGCCGGCGGCCACGATGTCGCCTGCGACGGCTTCTTCCTGTTGCCGGACAACAACGTAGTCACCGTTGAGGATCCCGGCCCCGATCATGGAATCTCCGCGCACCCGGAGCATAAAAAGGTTCCCGCTGCTCGTGAAGTCCTCCGGAAGTGGCAGCAGCTCTTCAATGTTCTCCGAGGCGAGCACATTGGTACCAGCTGCTATGTCCCCCACGAGCGGGACGTACCTGGCGTGCCGGCGCTCGATGGCGGTGCCAGAGGTGGCGTCGTAGCGTACTTCGAGGGCGCGTGGCTTGGTGGGGTCACGACGCAGGTAGCCCTGCCTCTGCAGGGTATTGAGGTGAGCCTGGACCGTCGACGTCGACGCGAGCCCGACGGCAAAGCCGATCTCTCGTACCGAGGGAGGATACCCACGCTCGCTTACCTGCGCGGCGATGAAGTCGAGGATCTCTCGACGCTTGCCTGTCAGAGTGTCGTTCAAGTTGCTCATCCTCCCTTGGTCAACGGCCTTCAGCCTGTCGCCTGTTGACTGCGGCCGATCAATTGCCCGGTTGGTAACGCCCTCACGGCCCCTTCACGCACGCGCTGCGGGGGCATGAGCCCTTCTGGCAGGCATGATAACCGACCTCACGCTCACGGTCAAACATATGTTCTACTGACCAGCCTACGCTCCTCGAACTCGTTTGACAGCAAACATGTGTTCGTGTACAACGGAGGGGAACATACGTTTGATGGACCGGACAGGACAAGAGACGGGCCAAGAGAGGAGGCAGGTCGTGGTTGCTCTCAGGTTGGTAGACGGTTCAGCGACGGGCGAGCCGCGGGGTAGGGCACAGCGGGATGCCTACAAGCGGCGACGCAGGGTCTTTTTCTGGCGGCGGGTGGCCGTAGTGGTTGTCATCGCGGGCACAGGGGCCGCCGCGTGGGTGGTCGGAGACCGCCTAGTAGGTGTCGCGGGCGCGCAGACGACCAGGCCTCCCGTCCAGCACGTATACGTGGCCAGACCCGGGGACACCCTTTGGGGGATCGCCATCAGGTTCTCGGGCGGCGGCGACCCCAGACCGCTCGCCTACGCGCTGGAGGCTCAAATTGGTGGCGGAATGCTTCAACCAGGAGACCAGTTGAGGGTGCCGTGACTGCCGCAATTAGCTGCACCGGCCCCGCCCAGACGTCACGGCGATAACGGACGCCCAAGAAGCCGGCCCGGCCCGCACGGCCCTGTCCGCGTGGCCCTGTCCGCGTGGCCCCGTCCGCGTGGCCCCGTCCGCGTGGCCCCGTCCGCGTGGCCCCGTCCGCGTGGCCCCGTCCGCGTGGCCCCGTCCGCACCCGTCGCTCCGATTGAATTATGAGTGAGACAGGCGAGTCTTGCGGGTTCTTCTTCCGACTACTTACTCACCGCCCGAAGCTCGGTCTTGGGACCCGGCATGAGCAGATGAGTTGTAGGGTCGGCTTGGTGCGATGCCCTCGCTGCTCAGGATCCGAGGACCGGGTGGTTGACTCGCGCACGGCCGACGAGGGTGCGGCTATTAGGCGTCGCAGGGAGTGCCTCACGTGCGGCCGCCGTTTCACCACCTATGAGCGGCTCGAAGAGGTGCCCTTTGTGGTTATCAAGCGATCAGGTCAGCGCGAGCCGTTCGAACGGGCGAAGATAGTCGCTGGCATACAGGCCGCGGCCAAAAACAGACCGATCTCCGTGGCGGCGCTTGAACAGATCGCAGCGGAGATCGATGAGGGCTTGCGGTTGGAGGGGCCCGAGGTAACGAGCCAGCAGGTAGGCTTGGCGGTCCTCGACGCGATGCGTGGTGTCGACCACGTCGCCTACCTTCGTTTTGCCAGCGTTTACAAGGACTTCACAGAGGCAGACGATTTCCAGAGAGAAGCTGGGCTGTTGACCAAAGTGACAACGCCGAAAAGCCAACGACCAAAAGCCACGACGTCAGGACCACCACAGGGCTAGAGAAGCGGCTGGTTACGCACGGGTTGCTAGTCCCTCGCGCCGTCTAACATGCTGGCGGGCACATGCCCTGAGACGAAGAGGCCAACGTAGGCTGTCGTCACAGGACAGGAGAGAGTTCCCCAGGACGCTGCTGACGGAAGGAAGTTTCATGCGGATTGGCATTCTGACGGGTGGTGGGGACTGCCCGGGCTTGAACGCAGTTATAAGGGCGGTTGTACGCAAGGGTGAAGGACGTTACGGGGACGGCTTCGTCGGGTTCCTGGACGGTTGGCGAGGGCTCGTCGACAACGTCACCACGCCGCTCGACTCCGAAAGGGTCCATGACATCATCTCCTTGGGAGGGACCATCCTCGGTACGAGCCGCACTAATCCCTACAAGCTCGAAGACGGGGTCGAGAAGGTCCTGGCTACTCTCAAGGACCAACAGGTTGAGGCCCTGGTGGCGATCGGCGGCGATGACACACTGGGAGTGGCCAACAAGCTGACGGCGGAGGGCGTGCAGTTGGTGGGCGTCCCGAAAACCATCGATAACGACCTCTCGGCGACCGAGGTGACTTTCGGTTTTCACACGGCCGTGCAGATTGCCACCGACGCTATTGACCGCCTTCGGACAACCGCCGAATCCCATAGCCGGGTCATCGTGTGTGAGGTGATGGGCAGGCACGCGGGTTGGATTCTCGGTGTACTCCGGAATTGCTGGGGGAGCCGTCGACATCTTGATCCCGGAGGAGCCGTTCGACATCGCCTCGGTGTGCGCCAATGTACAGTCCTTGACCGCCCGAGGACGCCACGCGGCCGTCGTCGTCGTCGCTGAAGGGGCTACTCCCGGTGAGGGTTCGTTCAGTGTGACGTCGAGTGAAGTCGACCAGTTCGGTCATGTGCGCCTCGGTGGGATAGGAAATTTGTTAGGCGCAGAAATCGAAAGGATAACCGGGATCGAGACACGCGTGGCCATCCTTGGTCACATCCAGCGCGGCGGGTCGCCAACCGCATTTGACAGGGTTTTGGCGACACGCTTCGGCATCGGCGCTATTGACGCGGTCCATAACGAGGGTATCGGGACGATGGTGGCGCTGCAAGCGGATAAAATCGTACGCGTCCCGCTAAACGAGGCAGTCTCAGAACCCAAGCTCGTCCCCCATGATTTTTACGAAGAAGTGGCAAAGCCGCTCTTTGGCTAGAAATCGTCAGCGACGCCGAATAGGAGTTTAGGCCCGATTTTTTGGGTCAACTGACGGCCTGGTCAAATGACAGGCTGGTCAAATGACAGCCTAAAGTTGGCCACCAGCCGTTATCCGGTTTGAGTCGCAACGCAGGGCGAAAGGCCGGGGCCGGCGACTTTACTAGCGCGCTGCCGGCGAGCCAATCAGGAGCGCCGTCAACGGAGCGTGCAGTGCAGGAGTGCTGGCCAGAAGGAGCCGCCCGGGCAGCATGGCCAGTTCAGCTCCGGCCTCCTCGCATATCAGCCCACCTGCGGCCCAGTCCCAATCGTTTAGGCCGGCCTCATAAAACGCGTCGAAACGACCTCCCGCGACCCAGCACAAGTCAAGTGCCGCCGATCCGATGCGCCGGATGTCCCGCACTGCCGGCAAAAGGCGTTGGAGAGTGGCGGCCTGCTCGGCCCGCCGCTCCGGGCTGTAGCTGAACCCCGTGGCTACGAGCGCGGTTGCAACATTGCTACGGCCATTGGCCACCTGGCACGCCGTACCATTGAGCCACGCGCCGCGGCCCCTGACCGCTGACCAGGTCTCCCGCCTCGAGGGGTCGACGACGACTCCGACCAGGCTGTGGCCGCCGCGACGGGCGGCCAGCGATACGGAGTAGGCCGGCACTCCGAAAAAGAAGTTTGTCGTCCCGTCCAGAGGGTCGGCCACCCAAGAGATCCCCGAGGTCCCGTCACGGGAGCTCCCTTCCTCACTCTCGACGGCGTCGAGCGGGCGGGCCCGGGCCAAACCGGAAACGATGTACGCCTCGGCCGCACGGTCGGCCTCAGAGACGAGGTCGGTCGGCGAAGACTTGGTACTGACCTCTTCTAAGGGGATCTCCCAGTACTGCTGAAGTACCCGGGCCGCTCCGCTGGCCACTTCTCGGGCGACCTCACCGAGCTCGTCAAGGAGTGAGGGAGAGAGGGGTGCCTCGGTCACAGGGTCAAGTATGGGCGGCTGAGGAGGTCTACTTGTGCGCCGCGAGCTAATTCCTCTTCCGGTCCGGGCGCTTTGGCCCGGGGGTGCACAGCTTTCCGCGAGGTGGGGTTTAGCCTTGAGCCGTGCTCCCAGGTCCCGGCGATCAGCAGCAGTCGCGACCGGCCGAGATTGCTCCCCGCCGTGCCCTTGCCGTTTACGCCCACCCTGACGACCCCGACGTCTCTTGCGGCGGCACGCTGGCTCGGTGGTCGTCGGCTGGCAGCGAGGTGCACGTCTGCTTGTGTTGCGACGGTGACAAGGGTTCGCTCGACCCCAGTGTCGACCGCGAGGCGCTCGTTTGGGGCCGCCGGCACGAGACGGAAGCGTCGGGACGGGCGCTGGGCGTAGGGGCACACCACTGGCTGGGCTACCGTGACGGGGAAGTCGACGATTCGGCTGGTCTCCGGGCCCGGCTGGTGGCGTTGGTGCGTCGCCTGCGCCCAGACGCAGTGTTGGCGCCGGACCCGACAGCGGTCTTCTTCGGCCCAAACTATGTGAACCACAGAGACCACCGCATGGTCGGTTGGGCTATCCTCGACGCCGTCGCCCCGGCGGCGGCCAACCCTCACTATTTTCCTGACGCAGGTCAGGCCTATCAGGTGCCCGTTCTCTATCTGTCGGGCACGCTCGAGCCTGATACGTGGGTCGACATCACTGCCACCATAGAGGCCAAGGCGGCGGCCCTCGCCTGCCACGCCTCCCAGGTCGGGCCCGGCGGAGAGTGGCTGGGCCAGGCGGTGCGCGAGCGGGCAGAAGAAGCGGGCCGGCTCGCCGGCGTGCGTTACGCGGAGGCATTCCGAAAGTTGGTCCTGGCGTGAACACCGACGAGCCGGCCTCACGCCAACGGGACGCCGCGACTGACGCCGGACAACCCGGAGTCGGGCTGACCGAAACCTGGCTGACCGAAACCTGGCAGGCCGAAACCTGGCAGGCCGAAACCTGGCAGGCCGAAACCTGGCAGGCCGAAACCCGGCAGGCCGAAACCCGGCAGGCCGAAACCCGGCAGGCCGAAGCCAGCCCCGACCACTCGCGACGCTGCATCTTCCACGTCGACATGGACGCCTTTTTCGCCGCCGTCGAGATCAAAGAACAGCCGTCGCTGGTTGGTTTGCCCGTAGTCGTGGGTGGCAGCGGCAACCGGGGCGTGGTGGCCTCCGCCAGCTATGCGGCCAGGGCGTTCGGGGTCAGGTCGGCCATGCCCGCCGTGCGGGCCCGTCGGCTTTGCCCGGGCCTGGTCATCCTGGCGCCACGGTTCGACCTGTACCACGCGTACAGCGAACGCCTCCACAGTGTCCTCCGCACCTTCACCCCGTTGGTCGAGGGGCTCGGGTTGGACGAGGCGTTCCTCGACTTCAGCCACGCCGGCAGTCTCTTCGGGCCGCCCCAGCGAGCTACCGCCCAGTTACGCCAGCGGGTCCGAGACGATGTGGGGCTCAGCTGCTCCGTCGGTTCGGGCCCAAACAAACTCGTAGCCAAGCTGGCGTCGAAGGCAGCCAAACCCCGGGCCACCAAGCGAGGCCCGCTGGCCGGCCCTGGGACCGTCGTCGTCGGCGAGCATGAGGTGCTCGATTTCCTTTGGCCCATGCCCGTAGAGGCACTCTGGGGCGTCGGGCCGGCCAGCGCGGGACGTTTGCACAAATTGGGGGTGAGCACAGTTGGCCAGTTGGCTGCCCTGCCGGCCCAGGCCGTGGTCGTCGCCCTCGGGAAGTCCGCAGGGCAGCTGGTTCATTCCCTCGCCTGGGGGCAAGACCCTCGCCCCGTCGTCCCGGAACGGCCGGTAAAGTCGATCGGCCAAGAAGAGACCTACCCGGTAGATGTGGTCGACAGAGGTCACCTGGAGCGGAGGTTGGTGGCGATGGCTGATTCCGTTGCCGCCCGCGTCCGTCGTGATGGCTCTGTCGCCCGGACGGTAACGCTTAAGCTCCGCTACGGCGACTTCACCACATTGACCAGGAGCCACACATTGGACCGGCCGCAGGCGAGCGGTCCGGTCCTGGCCATCGTGGCCAAGTCCTTGCTGGCCGCGCTCGACCTGAGAAATGGCGTCCGCCTTCTGGGCCTGAGCGCGTCGGGACTGCAACCCGTGGAGTCTTCACCTGGCGAGCAACTCCAGCTCGAACTGGGCCGATCGACAGCGGGGGGCCGAGCGGCGGCGCCCGCGCCGACAGTGACGGACCGGCGGAGTGAAGCGGGCCAACCGGGTTGGGCCAGGGCCAGCGAGGCCGTCGACGCTGTGCGAGCGCGCTTCGGAGCCGACGCCGTCGCCCCGGCGGCCACCGTTGGTGGGCCGGGGCCTCGGGGGGAAGAGAGAGAGGACGCCCCGTCCGTGCCGGGCTCGCTCCGGGACGGCAACGACTAGTTTCCCCGCCTCGTTAGCTATAGGTTCCTCGTGGTGAGATCTAGGGTGGTGAGGCCGGGGGGCGTTCGGCCTGGGCGCTGGGCTGTCGGCGCGGTCGCTGCTGCCCTGGTCATGCCCGCGGCTGCGGCCCAGCACCCCGGTCAGACGGGCCCGCCCGCCCTGCCTCGCGACAAGACGCTTTATGCCAGCGGGACAGCCACCTCGCCCCCGAGCAACTTCAACCCGCTCGACGTGTCCAAGGCTTATACGGGGACCCAGGGGCTGTTGTACGAGCCGCTGTTCCTGTACGACCCGGTGCACGACAAGTTCATCCCCTGGCTGGCCACCAGCGGGGACTGGGTCAATGCGACTACTTACAAATTGCAGGTCCGGCCGGGGGTCAACTGGGTGAGCAGCCCGAGTGGGTCGACCAGCGGGACGCTTTCCGGCGCCGATGTGGCGTACTCCATCAACCTCGCCGTGCAGGATAAAGCCGACCCTTACAACGCCGACGTGACCAGCGTAAAGAGCGCCACCGCCACCGGTGGTTCTGTAACCGTGACCTTCACCCGCCCGGTCGATTACGCCCAGTGGCAGCAGTTTTTGTTCCAAGCCCCGATCGTCCCCGAGGCGGTGTGGTCGAAACTGCCCCCCGAGGCCCGGGTGAGCGGGGCCAACATCGGCCCGGTGTCGACCGGCCCGATGGTGCTCGCCAGTACGAGCGCGACCGAGGCCTGTTACCGCTACAACCCCGGGTGGTGGGCACAGAGCCAACTCGGTTTGACGTTCAAGTTCGAGTACTTGTGCGACGTCGTCACCCGCTCGAGCGGCGACGACCTCTCGGCGCTGATCGACAACCGCACGGACTGGAGTAACGAACTCCTCCGGGGCGTGCCAAACCTGGTCGGTGGGAAGACCAATGCCTACGGCATCAAAACCTACTACCCGGGTGCGCCGTACATGCTCCCCGGTGGGACGACCTGGTTGGAAATGGACACAGCCAGAGCCCCAATGAACAACGTCGATTTCAGAAGAGCCGTCGCTTATGCGATCGACCCGGCCGCGGTTGTTTCCGGCGTCTATACCGGTACCGTGGGCGAAACTAACCCGACTGGGCTGTTGCCGTACCTCAGCCCATTCATAAACAACGTGGCTATCAAAAGCTACGGCTTTTACTACTCGGCCTCGATGGCAGAGAAATTCCTGGACAAATCCGGTTACAACGGCCAGCACCTGACGCTCGAGCTACCAGAAGGCTGGACGGACTGGATGCAGGCGGCGATCGAGCTGTGCTCTCAGTTGAACAAGATCGGGATCCACGTTTCGGTCAAGACTGCGTCGCTCGCCACCCGCGACGCCGATCTCAGCCGGGGAAATTATGACATGGCGATCGCCCAGGATACGGACATTTCTCCCACCCCGTGGAGCTATTTCGACACCGTGTACCACTTGCCCATCCAATCTGTGCAAGCCGACGGCCTGAACATCGAGCGTTTTTCTGATCCCTCCGCTTGGGCGCTCGTGGACCAGGCTGCTGTCACCCCCATCAACGACACGGCCTTGTTGCGATCGATATACGCAGTCGTCGAGGCTGATTTCCTTCAAGAACTGCCGGAAGTGCCGCTGTGGTACAGCGGTGCTTGGTTCCAGGCCAGCACCGCCTACTGGGACAACTACCCGGCGAGCACGAGCCGGCAGGACCAGTACACACCGATGATGGGCGCCGGCTGGCTCGGGTCGACGACGACGGTCTACGCGCTGGCTAATCTGAAGCCGCACTAGAGACGGGCTAAGACATCGGGGCGCCAGCCGGGTTTCCGTGGCGGCGAGCTGGGCCTTATAAAGAGTAGAGCAACGCAACCTCGTACGGCCCGAGGTGAAGGACCTCGATCGGCTCGCGCTCCATAGTTGAGGCCAGGAACACCCCGCTGTTGTCGGAGCGCAGCCTGGCGTCGACGGCGGCGGCGGAAACATTCAACGCCAAAAAGGCTGTTTTCCCTCCGATGGTGATCGGGCCAGACACCACCCTGGGGTCGTCCACGCGTACTGGCCGGTCGACGCCCGCTTCCTCCGCCAGCGCCGAGTACAGGCGCCATGTCGGCTCGGGGTTCGACGTCGCCCTGGACGCGGCCATGTGTTCGAGGGGATAAGTGCACAACACCATCCATCCGTCCCCCGCCCGGTTGCGGAGGAGGGCAGGACGGCCCTGGTCATCCACGGCCAGGACTTCAGCGCTAGCCGGTTCCACAGGCAAAAAGGCCCGAGCGGGCCCGTCACCCGCCATTAAGAAGTTGAGCCTGGTGCCCGCGGCCAGGTCACCGACGTCGCGGGTCAATTCGAAGGTCACCTCGTCGGCCGTTACCGTGTCCGGCACCCCATAGCGAAGCTGGTGCGTCACCCCGAAAGCCTGATTTATCCACGGTAACCAGGGCCCAATCTGGTGCCAGTCACTGCCGGCGAAATAGGACGCGTAGACGGTGGCCCCGTCCCGGGCCAGCCCGAGCAGCAGTTGCGCCCCCGGGGCCATCATAAATTTGGCGCACGGCAAGATGTACAACTTGGCCCCCGGCACAGGGGCGCTCCCGGGGTGAAGCAGGTCGCGTTCCCGTACCAGGGCGACGGGCAGGTCGGCTTCCCGCGCCGCGATATAGGACTGGAAAAGGTTGGGCTGGATGTCACTGCGATCAATGAAAGACCATGACGCTTCCGTGTGTTCGAAGTGCTCGGGTACTATCACCGCGACTTCGTCGCCGCTACGCTGCCAGCCCTGGGCCGAAACCTCCGCGACAAGAGCCGAGAACCGGGCCAGTTCCAGGGCCTGAGGTTTGGGACGGCCGGCGTAGTCGGTGATGCCGAAATGCATCTCGAAAGGGTGGTGGCGATAGGGTGCTTGGTCGGCCAGGTTGTCGTAATCGCAATTGTTCCAGGCCAGCCAGCCACGCGCCCCCGCCAGCAAACTGGAGTGCAAGACCTGACGGTAATAGTGGGCCGCGTTGTCGCCGGACGCCATGTCAGAGGAAAGCCCGAATTCCTCCAGGACGACCGGTTTGCCGAACGAACCCGACAGTTCGCAAGCGAAGGCTGGCGCCAGCATTTGGCGCACCGGGTCGTCTGAGGCTGGGTAGGTGTGGGGGCCGATGAAGTCGACCATAGGTGCCAACCGCCGGAGCGAAAAGCCGTTGTCATTGCCTGTGACCTCTATGCCCCAGGCCCCGTCGCCCGTGCTCACGGGTTGGCTGGCCCCGGCGGAGCGGAGCGCCTGCACCAGCAACCTGGCCCACGACGTCACGACCGGCTCTTCGCCATTTCGGCCATAGATAGGCATCTCGTTACTGAGCAACCACGCGGCTATGGCAGGGTGAGTGGCGGTGCGCCGGGCCACCGCGGCCACGAACCACGCTTGCTGAGCGACGAGCCAGACATCCCGGTAGAGGTCGCGGCCTTTCCGCCAGGTCGGGTCCCAGTTTTCCCCGGACATGTGACCGACGATGAAGGTGGGGATCGTCCGCAGGCCAGTCTCACTATGGAGGTCGAGGAACTCGATAAAGCGGCTCATGACCTCTTCGTCGAGCGACTCGGGTTCTGGCATGAAATCTGGCCAGTAACAGAACGAGCGCGTCAACGTACAGCCGTGAGCGGCCAAGACGGCCAGTTCCTGTTTTACAATTTCAGCGTCGTAACGAGCCCACATACGAGGGCCGCCGGCGCGTGACCAGAAGTTGACCCCGACCCAGATGGCGGGGTCGTGTGGCCAATCTGGACCGTTTGTGGTGGTATTAGTCATTGTCCTCGCGGGCGATCTTCGGCGGCTAGTCCCGCGCAAACACTACCCATCGGAGCCCAGCCTGGACCAGCGCCGTCGGCATCGACGCGCCCGTCCACTGACACCGCCCGGCGGGCGAATTGGGGAGGACAAAACCGCGGGCCGAGGGTGTAGCTTGGGGTGAGGACGTTGGCCACCCCGACGACTGCAGCAAGTTATGCAATGAAACAGCAGCACGCGATGCCCACCCTCAGAGAGTTATAGGCTGTGCCACTTTCGGAACACGAACAGAGGATCCTTCGCCAGATCGAGCGACAGCTCCAGCAAGAGCGGGGGTTGGCCCGTTCGTTGCGCATGCCGGCGGACGTCCAGGAGGCTCGCCGCAACGCCCGGCGGTCGACGGCGACGTTCATGGTCGGCCTCTTGCTGTTGTTGGTGTCGTTCGCCACCTATTGGGTCTTGGGGCTCGTCGGCTTCCTCATAATGCTCGTGTCGGCCGTCACCCTGGTACAGAGTGTTCGAAGACTGGCTCGGGAGCACTGGGGTCACGCTTCGGGCGGTGAAGAAGTAGGTAATGGCAAGGAGCCGCTCACGGGCCACGGCCCATGGGGGCGCGGCCCCGAAGGTGGGCGGTGGTGGGGCGGCCGCGGGGGCCGCACTGCCGGGCAGGACGACGACGACCGCTAGCGAGTGAAAATCTACGTCCTGCTGGCGGACAGGGGCACACACAATACCCAGACGGGCACCCTGAACCTGCTCAATGTGGGTTGGGCGGTCATCCACCTGCGTCCTCCCCCCGGGCAGAGCGCTGCCGACCCGGCGCCGCTCTTGGTCACCGGCCCCTACGTCGTGGTCGTTTTCATCGAGGCCGAGCTCGGCATGTGCAACAAGACGCTGACGCTCGAGGTAGAGCTACTGACCGAGGACGGGCAGGTTGTCGCCATACCCGGCCCCGCCGGGGTGCAGTCGGTGCGCCTCGAACAACAGATAATCGTGCCGAGCCCCCCGGCGTCCCGACGGGCTTCCCTGGTCACGCCACCGCCATGATGGAGCTGCCGACCGGGCTCCCCCTCGGCGCCTGGCATCTATCGGTGGCAAGCGAGTATCAACGGCCGGATGGAGGACGACTGGTCGGCTCATTTTTACGTGGCCGCGCCTCCCCAGCCACCGACCTTCGGGTACCCGCCGGCCGGCTGAGCCAACGTTGACCCCATAAACTTTCAAGCCGTGAGCGGTGTGATCCAGACGTTGCTAGCGGTCGCCAGGAGGCCTTGGCTCTATGGGACCGCACTGCGGCAGTGGCGGGCGCTGACCCCTTCGGCTCCGTGGCGCGGTTGGCCACCCGCCTTCGGGCCCTCGCGCGAATATCTCAGGTTCCGTATGCTGACGATGTACGGCTCGCCCGACGTCAAGCCCTCTCCAGATGAGCTGGTCCGCTACCTCGAGTGGTGTCGCTGGATGCAGGCGCAGCCGCGCTAAGTTTCTTATTGTGCCGGCAGAGACGACTGCAGCTCGAGCAGGCTACCCTTTCCCCGTGCCTCTCATACACCTCATACAAAGGTAGGCGAGATGTCGCGAGCGCTCGTCCTCAACGCCACGTACGAGCCGCTCTGCGTCGTCCCCACCAGACGCGCGTTACTGCTCGTCCTCCAGGCCAAGGCCGAGCTCTTGGCCGCGACGGGGCGCGCCTTTCACTCATCCCGGGTCACAGTGGACGAACCGTCCGTGGTGCGCCTTTCATATTTCGTGAAGGTCCCTCACCAAGCCCATGTGGCGCTCAACCGGCGGGCCATCTTTGCCCGGGACGGGCACAAATGCCAGTACTGCGGCGCCCAGGCCGAAAACATCGACCACATCGTGCCCAGATCAAAGGGCGGGCTGCACTCCTGGGACAACGTGGTCGCCGCCTGCCGGCGTTGCAACGCACGCAAACGTGACCATTTCCTGGAGGAATCCGGGATGAAGCTGCGCCGCCCGCCGTCCACGCCGCGCGGCAGAGTGTGGGCGTTGGCCGCGCTAGGCGCCGTACTGCCCGATTGGGAGCCGTACCTTGGCTTCCCCCGCCAGGTGGTGCCGTTGAACGCAGTGGAGGAAGGCGCGGCTGCGCTGTCAGCTTGACGCGCTGGGAGACCTGGCGCACCGCCGGGACGGCCAGCGAGCTCCACGCAAGGTCGGCTGCCCTGGTGGCCGCCACCGCCGGTACATCTTGGCCAATTGCCGTCGTGCAAAGCTTTACAGGTAGCGCTCTCGTTTTGGGCAGTGCCCAGCCGGAGTCGGCCGTAGACCTGGCCGCATGCGCGGCCGCCGGGGTTGATGTTGTGCGCCGCCGCAGCGGGGGTGGCGCAGTGCTGGTCGAACCCGCGTCGGTCGTCTGGGTAGATCTCGTAATAGGGACCACTGACCCTTTGTGGTGCGCCGATGTCGGTCGGTCGGCGTGGTGGCTCGGAGAGGCGTGGGCGGACGCGCTTCAGCGGGCCGGGCTCGGTAAACCTGCGGTCTGGAAGGGCCCGATGGAGCGAAATGCCTGGTCTCAGTTGGTCTGCTTCGCGGGCCTGGGGCCGGGTGAGGTGGTGGGTAGCAGACGGCGCAAGCTGGTCGGGATCTCGCAGCGGCGGACGCGATATGGTGCTCTGTTCCAATGCGCCTGCCTTCTGCGTTGGCAGCCAGAACGCCTGCTCGACTTGCTGGCGCTGGACGACGCGGACCGCCAAACGGCCGCCCGCGAACTGGCCTCGGCCGGGGCTGGCATTGGCGCCGAGCGGGCGGGCACAGTCCTAGAGGGGCTTCTGGCCCACCTGCCCTGAAGTGTAAATTGCGGGAGCGTGCAACCTCACAATTCCTTGCGCCACGAGCTGATCATCGGTACGTACACAGAACCCATGCCGCACGTCGATGGGAAGGCCGAGGGGATTCTCTCCTGTCGGTACGACGGGGCCACGCTCGGGCCTCTGCGCCTTTTGGCCCGGACGAGGAACCCGACGTACCTCGCCGTCAGCGCCGATCGCCAACACCTGTACGCCGTGCACGAGACCGCCACCTTCGACGAGCACGCCGGCGGAGGAGTATCGGCGTTCGCCCGTGATTTGGGCAGCGGTGAGCTCACGTTTTTGAATTCTGTGTGGTCGGGCGGGGTGGAACCGTGCCATCTCGACCTCGCCCCCGGCGGCCGCTTCCTGCTAGTCGCTAATTATGGTTCTGGCTCGGTGGCCGCGTTCGAACTCGAGCCGGACGGCAGCATTGGGGCAATGACGGGTCAGGCTCAACACGTGGGGTCGAGCCTTCATCCTGAGCGTCAGATGGGGCCACACGTCCATATGGTCGCCTTCGACCCTCATAGTGGTGAAGTGCTGGTGTCAGACCTGGGCCTTGATTTGGTGATGGTCTACGCGTTGACGTCGGACGGAGAGCTCCTCGAGCGGCCAGAGCGACGCATCGAAATGACGCCCGGGTCAGGCCCCCGGCACCTCGCCTTCCACCCGGACGGGCACCATTTGTTCGTGGTCAACGAACTCGACAACACGCTGGTGGCCCTACGCAGGGAAGGCGAGCGCTTTGTGGTGACGGCTAGAGAGTCGACGCTGCCCTACGGTTTCAGCCGGCCAAGCCATGCGGCCGCGGTGCGCGTCTCACCTTCGGGTGCCTACGTCCTGGTGTCCAACCGAGGTGTCGACAGCGACTCGATCGCCGTTCTGCGCTTCGGTCACCCCGACGGCTCGCTTGCTCTGACGCAGGTCCAGCCGACGGCAGGGCGCGAACCGCGCGAGTTCGTGTTCGACCCAGACGGCCGTTTCGTCGTCGTTGCCAACCAGGACAGTCATTCCCTGGTTGTTTTTGCGTTCGATGAAGAGAACTACCGCCTGGACCAAGTCACGTCGGCAGATGTGCCGACACCCGCCTGCCTGGCCATCGCTTGAGAGAGCGGCGACCACGCGCACGCCGCCACCGCTAATGAGGGCCGACGATGAGGCCCAGTCAGGTGGGGGTAGCGGCGGATTCGATGTCCTGGGCGGCCCGCCCGAGCTCGACTGCCCGTTGGCTCAGAATCGCCTCCGAATAAGCAATCTGGTCGTTGGTCGGCGCGGGCGGCCCTAACCGGAGACCTCGGTCTGTGTCGATGGCTCCCAGGAGAGACTCGAGCGCGTGGGTGGCACGAGTCGTGGCCGCGCTGGCCCGCTGGTCCGGTGCGGAGGTGGCCAGGCCGGTCAACCCGCTGCGGACTCGGTTGGCCCTGTTGTTCAGGTCAACCCAGACCTGAGCGGCGGTGTTCGGGTTGCGCAGCAGCGGGATGCCGCGTTCGGTGGCGCTGGCGAGCGCAGCTGCGTCGGCGGACACAGCGTGGGCGCTCGACGTCCAGTGAGAGCGCTGCCGGTTGCGGGCGATGAGGAAGTACAGACCGGCGACTAGCGCTATACCGACCACCACGATGATGATGATGGCCGCGATCCGTCCGCCCGACACGCCGCTGGTGGTTGTGGTGGTCGTCGTCGTGGTGACGGTCGTCGACGTCGCTGTTGTCGTAGATGTCGTGGCCGCCGTCGTGGTTGGCCGCGCCCTGGTGGTCGTGGTCGCAGGCGGGATCGTTGTAGGCGCGGTGGTGGCGACGGTGGTGGCCGGCAGTGTGGTAACCGTGCCCTGCGCCACAGCCGGGCCGGTGTTCGAAAGGGCGGCGATCGCAATGCCAGCCACGACCAGGCCCGCCACGACGAGGCCAGGGACAACCCAGGCACGGGCAAACAAGGCGGACCGGTGCGCCGTCGGCTGCCTTTTCATTCTGGCGTGACCATAGTCGATCGCGCACCGACAACCCGGTAAAGCTACCGCGATCGAGATAGGCTGACGTGCGTGCCAGGATCACCTGAGCCGCAACCCCCAAGTACCGGATCTGCGGGCGCGAGCCCTGCAGGCACAGACACGGCGGGCCGCTCCCAGGGTGATGCTCAATCGGAAGGTGAGCAGCACCAAGTTCAGCACTTGTCGTGCTTACTCGGCGTACCCGTCACGGGACCGGGAGATCACCACGTTGGACGGCTCGTCGACGTAATCGCTCGGTTGGACAACGAGACCATGACCGGCACGTGGCACCCGTCCGTGACGGGGCTGGTTGTCGAGTACGACGGCCAGGAGCGGTTTGCCCACGCGTACCAGGTCGAAAGCCTCGATTACGACTCGGCCCGCTTGACCACCGACCCGAAGGACCTGGGCCTGTTCGAGCGGCGCCCCGGGGAAGTCTTGTTGGCCAAAGATCTGCGTTCACGGCACTTGATCCATCTCGAAGGAGCGCGTCTTGTCAGGGCCAACGAGATCGAGTTGGCCGGTTCAGGACCGACATGGCACGTCATAGGGGTCGATACCAGCTCGCGGCCAACCTTGCGGCGGCTACTGCCGAGAAGGTTCCGCCACCTGGTCAAGGCGGGCAAGGTAGTGGATTGGACGGAGATCGAGCCGTTCGTGGCCCACGTGCCCACCGCTCACCTCCAGATCCCCTTCCGCAAGCTGCGCCGCTTGCACCCCGCCAAATTGGCCGACCTCGTCGAGGCCGCTTCCCACGAAGAAGGCGAAGAGATCATCCGAGCGGTCGGTCAAGATACCGCGCTCGAGGCCGATGTCTTCGAAGAGCTCGACCCCGAGCACCAGGTGGAGTTCCTGCGCTCCCGCTCAGACGAAGACGCGGCCAAGCTGCTGTCCGCCATGGAACCTGACGATGCCGTCGATTTGCTGACGGAGCTCGACCAGGACAGGCGGCTCCCTATCCTGCAGCGGCTTCCGCAGGCGACCCAGGTCAAGTTGCGCAGCCTGCTCAGCTACAACCCCGAGACGGCCGGCGGCCTGATGAACCCGGACTTTGTGGCTGTACCGGTCGGTTCGACAGTGACAGAGGCGCTCGATTCCGTGAGGACGTCTCCCACCCCCCCACAGGCTGCGGGGGTCGTGTTCGTGACCGACGACAAGGGGCGTCTGCAAGGTATGGCACCGGTGGTCGACTTATTGCGTTCAAACCCTTCCGACAGCGTGACCTCCGCCACCAAGCCCGACCCGCCGACGTTGCCCCCGGACGCCGATATTCACGAAGTAGTCCGGAAAATGAGCGACTACAACCTCACGGTGGCGCCGGTGGTTGACGACAACGATCGCATGCTCGGGCAGATCAACGTCGACGACGTGCTCGAACTGTTGCTGCCGACCGGGTGGAGGCGTCAGTACGGAATGGACGCACCCGAGTAAGCAAGCGTCACCGTGGCGTCACCGTCGGTTCACCTGGCGGAAAACTGAGGTCCCGACTTCGTTTCCGCCGGCCATCTGGGCTGGTCCCCCCCTGATGCTAGAGTGACGTCGTCAGGCAGTCGCCTACCTTGTTTCGTTGGCGGGACGTTTCCGGGTTAGCCGGCCCGGCAGCGCGACGGACAGCGACTGCGAGACAGGGAACGAGGAGCAGAACTGAGTACCGGAACAGGATCGCCTTATAGACCTCGGGCGCGACCGCTGCCGCCGGACAGGACGAGGTAGGGACTGGTTGGCCTAGCCTCCGACAGCCGGAGTTGGCGAAAGCGCCTGCAGGGGCACGCGTCGTCCCTACGAGCCGGGAGGTCCCTTGGCCACAGCCAACGAGAGGCCGGGTGATGAGCCCCAGGCCGGAACGAGTGGTACCGCTGTCCTCGACGACGCTCACTTAGGCGATATTGAAGGCGCGTTTGGCACGATCCGAGTGCAAGACGTCGGGGCCAGGCGGACGTGGGGGGCACGGTTGCTCACCTTCGCGGCCATCCTCGGCCCGGGGATCATCGTCATGGTCGGCGACAACGACGCCGGCGGGGTGTCCACCTACTCCCAGGCGGGCCAAAACTACGGCACCAGCTTGCTGTGGGTACTCCCTCTCCTCATCCCCGTGCTCATCGTCAACCAGGAAATGGTGGTCCGCCTTGGGGCCGTGACCGGTGTAGGCCACGGCCGGCTCATCAAGGAACGGTTTGGCCGCTTCTGGGCCAGTTTCTCCGTTGGGGACCTTTTCATCCTGGACTTCCTCACCATCGTGACGGAGTTCATCGGCGTCGCCTTGTCCCTCGGGTACTTCGGGGTCAGCCAGTACATCTCGGTCCCAATAGCTGCCTTTGCCCTGGTGGCAATGACTGCGACCGGCAGCTTCAGGCGATGGGAACGGTTCATGCTCGTCTTTGTGGTCGGCAATTTCCTCGTCATACCGCTCGTCGTTTTCAGCCACCCCCAGGCCGGCCCCGTCTTTCACGGCCTATTTGTGCCGGGGATTGCCGGCGGGGCCAGTTCCACTTCTGTTCTGCTGATCATCGCCATAGTCGGGACGACTGTGGCGCCGTGGCAGCTGTTCTTCCAGCAATCCAACATCGTGGACAAGCGGATCACCCCTCGCTGGATCAACTACGAGCGGGCCGACACCGTGACCGGCTCGTTCGTAACGGTCATCGGCGCCATCCTGATCGTGGTCACGTGCGCGTTCGCATTCCTGGGGACTCGCTACTTTGGCCACTTCTCGGATGCCGGGGCGACGGCGTCGGCCCTCAATGCCAAGCTCGGCCATGCCGCAGGCGCTCTCTACGCAGTGGTGTTGCTGAACGCCTCGATAATCGGGGCCGCGGCCGTTACCCTCGGGACGTCCTACGCCGTCGGCGACTTTTTCGGCGCACGCCATTCGCTCCACCGCAACTTCTTCGAAGCAAAGCCGTTCTACTTGAGTTTTGCCGCCCTGGTAGCGCTGGCTGCCGCCATCGTGCTCATCCCGGGGGCGCCGCTCGGCGTGATAACGGTGGCCGTGCAGGCTCTGGCCGGAGTCCTGCTACCGTCGGCCTCGGTTTTCCTCCTCCTGCTCTGCAACGACCGGGAGGTCCTCGGTCCGTGGGTCAACAGGCCGTGGCTCAACGCCCTAGCCACGTTTATCATCGCGGTGTTACTGGTGATGTCGTTGATCCTCGTAGCGACCACTGTCTTCCCGAAGATAAACGTCACCACCTTGAGCCTCGCCATGGGTGGCATCCTGCTGGTCGCCTTAGCGGTAAGCGGGGCCCTCTACGTGCTGCGGCTCCGGGACCGACCCGCGCCGGCGCCGATGAGCCGAGCCCACCGAGACAGCTGGCGCATGCCGCCCCTCGCCCTGGTGGGCCGGCCCGAGTGGTCGCGTGGGCGCACGGTAGCCATGTGGGCCCTCAGAGGTTATCTGGTGATCGCCGTGGGCCTTCTGCTGGTAAAGGCGGTCCAGCTCGGCGGCGGTTGACCCCGCTTGGGGCCACGGTGGGCGTTGAAGAGACTTATGCTCGATGAGGATGCCTATGTCTAATCGTGAGGGGGAGGACCGGGTCCTCACCGTCCCGAACGCCCTCACCGCCATCCGGTTGGCCTGTCTGCCCGTGTTCGTGGTCCTGATGGCGGAGCCCGACGGCCGCGGCCGGCTGGCGGCCGCTTGCCTCCTGGCTGCGCTCGGCATTACGGACGGCCTGGACGGATATGTAGCAAGGCATTTCCACCAGGTGAGCACGCTCGGGAAGATCGCCGACCCCCTCGTTGACAGGATGCTGGTCCTTACTGCGACGGTAACCGCTGTCGTCGTGGGAGTGGTCCCGATTTGGCTGGTAACCGTCGTCCTGGCCAGGGAGGCGCTGGTTTTGGTGGGTGCGGGAGCGCTGGTGCTGGCGGGCACGACACGGGTCGACGTGAGCTGGGCAGGGAAGGCGGGCACCTTCGGCATGATGGTGGCCTTGCCGCTGTTCATAGCCGGCCATGCTCCGTTCCGTTGGCACGCGGAAGCAGAATGGGCGGCGTGGGCGGCGGCGGCGTGGGGGCTGGCCCTCGGCTGGTACGCCGCCATCGGGTACCTGCCCCGGGCGTGTGCCGCCCTCGCCGAGAGCCGTGAGCGGCGTGGTCTTGTCAGTACCTCTGGCGACGGTTAGATGAAAGCGGTCATTATGGCCGGGGGAGAGGGCACCCGGCTTCACCCCCTTACGTACAACCAACCAAAGCCGATGATCCCCGTAGCGAACCGGGCTCTGATGGAGCACGTGGTCGCCTTGCTAAAGCGCCATGGCTTCAGCGACGTCGTGGTCACTGTGGGGTTCCAGGCCGACGGGATCCAGGATTACTTCGGTAGCGGAGCCGAATTCGGCATCCGTATCACGTACGCAAATGAGGAATCTCCGCTCGGGACGGCCGGTTCGGTGCGCAACGCCATGAACGAGTTGGACGAGCCCTTTATCGTCGTGTCCGGTGACGTCCTGACCGATATAGACCTGAGCGCCATTGTCAACTTCCACAATGAGAAGAAGGCTGTCGCCACTATGGGGTTACGCTCCGTGGTGAACCCGCTCGAGTTCGGGATCGTCATAACCCGACAGGACGGCACGGTGGAGCGTTTTCTTGAGAAGCCCTCGTGGGGCCAGGTCTTTTCGGACACCGTAAATACCGGGATCTACGTTTTCGAGCCAGAGATATTCGACTTTGTCGGGCCGGGACAGGTAGATTTTGCCTCCGACGTTTTCCCTCGGCTGGCGGCTGAGGGGCATTTGCTCTACGGCTACGTAACGGACGGCTACTGGGAGGACATCGGCACGCTGGACGCCTATGCCCGTGCTCACCAGGACATCCTCGATGGCAGGGTAGAGGTCGAGCTGGAGGGTTTTACCTTGCGCAGAGGAATTTGGCTGGGCGAAGGGGTAGAAGTGGACCCGACCGCAGAAATCAAGGGCCCGGCCATAATCGGCGATTATTGCAGCGTCGAAAGCGGGGCGACGCTGGGTGAGTACACAGTGCTGGGCCGCAATGTACGGGTCGGTGCCGACGCATACGTGGAACGTTCTGTCGTCCACGACAATACCCACCTGGGTGCAGGCGTTCGCTTGCGGGGCTGCACCATTGGCCGCCGTAGCGACCTGCGCCGGGGGGCAAGGGTAGAAGAGGGCGCCGTCATAGGCGACGAATGCTTCATCGGCGAGCACGCCCTCGTGCACTCCGGGGTCAGGATCTACCCGTTCAAGACCGTCGAGCACGGGGCGATCGTGAACTCGTCGATTGTCTGGGAATCGTGGGGTGCCCGGCACCTTTTCGGGCGTATGGGTGTCTCGGGGCTCGCTAATGTCGACATTTCTCCCGAGCTGGCGGTGCGTCTGGCTATGGCCTTTGCCACAACAGTGCCGCGCCGGGCCACGGTGACCGTCTCCCGCGATACCAGTCGTGCGGCGAGAATATTGAAACACTCTTTAGTGGCGGGACTTAATGCGTCCGGTGTCGACGTGGCCGACCTCGAAGTGGCAACGGCGCCCGTGACCCGGTTCGCGGCTCGGTCCGCCCACAGCGCCGGCGGTATGACCGTCCGCCTCTGCCCCGACGACGCACAGTCAGTGAGGATCGGGTTGTTCGACGGCGCCGGCACCGATATACCCGAGGCCGCGCAGCGGAAAATAGAGAGGATCTTTTACCGGGAGGACTTCCGTCGGTCGCTCGGATCCGAAATGGGTGACATTTCTTTCCCCATGCGGGCCCCTGACCTTTACGCTGATGCGCTCTTGGCCGAAGTCGACGTGGAAGCCATAAGGGCGGCCCGGTTCAAGGTAGTGCTGGACTACGCTTACGGCGCCGCCTCGTATGTCATGCCCACAGTGCTTGGCAAGTTGGGGGCCGACGTCCTCTCCGCCAACCCGTACCCTGCCGCCCGGCAGTCATTGACCTTCGACCGTTGGGAGCACGCCAGGGGCGTCTCCACGCTTGTGAAGGCCGCCGGTGCCCATTTTGGGGCCGTCCTGGCGCCGGACGGAGAACGGCTCACCCTGGTCGACGACAACGGCCGCGTGCTTTCAGACGGCGAAGGGTTGCTGGCCCTCCTGTCGCTGGTCCTCGGCACCGGCGCGCCTGGGGGGAGGAGCTTAGGGATCGGGCCCACGTTCGCCAAGGAAACGAAACGGCCCAGGGCGGGGTGGGGGCCCCCGTCTCTGGGAGGAGCTTGGGGATGGGCCCCGAGCGGGCCAAATAAACATTGCGCTCCCTGTCTTGGCTCCGACGCCCGCTGAAGTCATGTGCCGGCGAGCTGGGGCACAGGTCATTTGGACCAAACTGGCGCCGTCGCACCTAATGGAGGTCGCCTCCCGGCCGGGCGTCGCGTTCGCGGCTGGGCCAGAAGGGGGGTACATTTTCCCGCGGTTCCTCCCGGCCTACGACGCGGTTGCTGCTCTCGTGCACGCCTTCGCGCTCTTGGCGGCTACCGGCGCGAGCCTCTCGGAGGTGGTAGCGGGGTTACCGCAGACTTTCAGTGCCCACGAGGCGGTGGTCACCCCGTGGGAGAAGAAGGGCCTCGTCATGCGGACGGTGATGCACCTCGGCGAGGGGCGCCCGACGGTGCTGGTCGACGGGGTGAAAATCCTGCACGACGACGGGTGGTGCCTGGTCGTGCCTGACCCTGACGAGGCGCTGACCCACATCTGGGCCGAGTCCCCGAGCGAGGCGGGGGCTCTGCAGAGAGCCCAGGACCATGCCCGGGAGGTACGCAATGTGTTGCGGGGCTGACGGGGCAAGGTGGCCCGTCGCCTCAGGTCCGACGGGCGGCGGGGAAGCTGCAGCCAGGATTCTAGCGAAGGGGTTCCCGGCGGGGGCCAACGCACAGTATCGTCTCCAGCGTGAACGTTCCAGAAGACCTCCGCTACACGGCGGACCACGAGTGGGCGCGCCTCGAGGGCGAGCACGTCCGGATCGGCATCACCGATTACGCCCAAGACGCGCTGGGTGACATCGTGTACGTCCAGTTGCCCGGGCCGGGCACCACGACGGTCGTCGGTCAGGCCATGTGCGAGTTAGAATCCACGAAGTCTGTATCCGATGTCTATGCCTCGCTCGACGGCACGGTGGTAGAGGTGAACAGCGAGCTGGTGGACGCGCCGGAGCGCGTGAACGAGGACCCATACGGAGAAGGCTGGATTTGCCTTATTGAACCGTCCTCAGCCGGGGCGTTCGAGGGCCTGCTGGCGCCCGAGGATTACCGGAAGCTCCTCGAGGCTTGACGTCTTGTACTGCAACCGGTGCGGCCATCGCAACCCGAGGGGCGCCAATTTCTGTTCCTCGTGCGGGGCGCCCTTGGAGCGATCGAGCCCGGCGGAGGACGAACCGCAACCAACCACGACGGCGACCCCTGCCATCGTGCTCTTGCCAGGCGAGGGCGCCTCAGAGCCGTTCCTGCTCGACCCGGGCGACCTCCTCTATGGCGTACCTCCCAGAGGCGCCGTACTCGTGGTGACGCGTGGGCCAACTCGGGCTCTCGGTTTGTGCTGGCGCCCGAGGAGGGTGCCGTTGTGGCCATCGGCCGCCACCCCGAGAGCGACGTGTTCCTAGATGACATAACCGTGTCGCGCCGTCACGTCGAAGTGCGGCACGAGGACAGCAAATTTTGGGCCCACGACGTTGGTTCGCTCAACGGGACCTACCTCAACCGTGAACGGATCGACACGGCTCCTCTTTCGGGCGGGGACGAGCTCCAGGTGGGCAAGTTCCGCTTGCTCTTTCTCTCGCAAAACCAAGGCGTATAGATGTACCGGGCACAAAGCGACAAAGGGGCGGCGGCCTCTCGTTCCACTAAGGTTCGGGAAGATGCCCGCTAGCACGGCTTTTGCGGCCATGACAGGAGCGGGCGGGGGCCGCCTCTCCGACGTCGTCCCCGAAGCTTCTGTAAACGCCGGCACCTGTGCCGGCAAGGCCTGACGGCAAAGGTACTAGGGAGAAGGCAGTGGTCGGGCGATCGCACCTTTCCATTGGAGAGGTCTTGTCGCTGCTCCATGACGAGTTCCCGGACGTGACGATCTCGAAGATCCGCTTCCTCGAAAGCCAGGGGCTGGTCGATCCAGAACGGACGCCGTCGGGTTACCGGAAGTTCTACGACTCGGACATCGAGCGGCTGCGCTGGGTCCTGCGCCAACAAAGGGACGCCTTCCTGCCACTGAAAGTGATTAAGGGGCGCCTCGACAACCAGCCAGAGCAGGCCGACGACGAGACCGAAGACGGCATAGTCGTCGACGTCGAGCCGGAACTGACAGAAGAGGAGATGGAGGGAGCCAGCCTGGGCCCGGTCGAGGGCAGCCTGGGCACTGAGGACGGGCCTTTCCCGGGGCCCGTACCCAGTGCTGTAGCCGAGGAGCCCCAAAGCAGCGGCCAGGGCGACGCCGGCGACCAGCCCTTGAGCGGCCTGGGCGCGCAACTGTTCGACATGGGCCCGCCCCTGACAACAGTTACGCGGAGCCCGTCTTGTCCGAGGACCGGCCCGGCTTGCACCGAAAAAGCCCGGCTGGCCAACCTGACCCAGGGAGTGCACCTGCGGTCGGTAACGCGGCCGAGGGGACAATCAGCGGGGGCCCCGGCCGGCGGGCAGGAACGTTCACCGCCGGCCCGAGGCGCAGAGGTCAAGCCGGGCGGAGAAGTCCCAGGGGTCGCACCGCGCCGGGAGCACGAGAACTGGAGGAGCCGAGCGCGCCAGCGAGGTTGGAGAGGCGGCGAACGGCACCGGCGGGCAAGAACTCACCCTTGAAGAGCTCCTCGAGGAGACCGGTGCTGACGAAGAGGCCGTGCGCGAGCTCGAAGGGTTCGCCCTCGTCATACCCAGGGTCATTGGAGGCTCTCGCTATTACAGCCGGGAGGCGGCTACCATCACCCGCCTGGCGGTGGCGTTTTCCCGCCATGGCGTCGAGGCCCGGCACCTCCGCGGCTACAAAGGCGCCGCCGATAGGGAAGCGGGCTTGATCGAACAGGTCATCATGCCGCTCATCCGGCAACGCAACCCGGACGCCCGCGAGGCCGCTGCACGATCGGTCGAAGAGCTTTCCGCACTTGGAGGGGAGCTGCGGGCCGCGCTCCTGCGCTCGGCCTTGGCCGATCTTCACTGAAGCGATCTCGTCGGCACCGCTCGTCATCGGGACCACCTCAGCTCGCTTGCCGTCACTTGGCCGGCTTGGCTTGACGGCGTCCTCGAGCCGGCTCCTTCCCTCGACTTTTTTCCGTGTCGTACAAGTGCCTTTTCAGCTGGTGGGCTGGGGGCGCCTGCCGGGTGAACCCTCAGTCGCTGTAACGTTCATTCATGGTCGAGATGCACCTCTCCGCCGTCCGAGTCGAGCTTCCGACCAACACGCCGATCCTCTTATTGCAAGAGGCCTCTGGGGACCGCACCCTCCCGATTTACATCGGGCGTCCTGAAGCGGAAGCGATCGCTGCTGCGCTTCAAGGGGTCGTCACGAAGAGGCCGATGACGCACGACCTGATGCGCGACGTGTTGACCGAGCTCGGAGTGGTGTTGGACTACGTGGTGATCACCGAGCTCAAGGACCAGACGTTCTTTGCTGAATTGCGGTTACGGCGAGCCAGCAACAACTACGTCGTGTCCGCGAGGCCTTCGGATGCCATTGCCCTGGCCATCCGGGCGGGTGCCACGATCTATGCCGAAGAAGCCCTGCTCGATGCGGAAGGGATCGTCATCGCCCAGCGCGACGAGCTCGAGGACCAGGCTGATGGCGACGAGCTCGTGGCTCAGTTCCACGAGTTCATTGAGGGCGTGCGCCCCGAAGATTTCGACAAATGAGCAAAGACGGCACCCCGGTCGCGGTGCTATTCAACGCCGCGAATGATGTCTGTACCGTTCGCCGCCCTTGCCGGGTGTGGGTTGCGGACCGTTCGCGAGCCGGGCGGAGATCCCCGAAGCGAGACTAACCCGAGCTTGTGCTTGCGGTTGTGGCCCAAGTGGGCCACACTGATGTAACTACTTTTCTGTTACGGGTCCCGAGGGAGGGTGAAGATGGAAGGGCGTGAGAGCACGCATCCGGCGGCGCCGGCAACGGACGGCCCCGAGGAAGGTTTCAGGGGCCCCAGGTTTGCCACATCGTCGGCATCACCTACAGGCAACTGGACTATTGGGCCCGCACGGATCTGCTTAGACCCTCGATAAGTGACGCCCGCGGGAGCGGAACGCAGCGGGTGTACTCCTACACCGACTTGTTGCAACTGAAGGTCATCAAGCAGCTGTTGGATGCGGGCGTCTCGCTCAGGCACACCCGCAAGGCGATCGAATGCCTGCGTGCATCAGGCGCTGGAGTGGCCAGCGCCAGTCTGGTCATCGCGGACGACCGCAGCGTGCTGGCTCACTCCGGCGAAGAGTTGTTCGACATGCTTCGTGGGGGCCAAGGCGTGCTCAGCATCGTGCTCGGGATGGAGCGGATCGTCTCTGAGGTAGATGCTGCGATCACCGAACTGCGGGAGGCCCGGGCAGACGCGCACCCGGCTGGGGCCGGCGCCAGCAGCAGAGCCAAGGGCCCGGTCGGAGGGGCCTTGGACCAAAAGGCGGAGGCGGCCCGCTAACCGCCGTGGGGCTGACAGCCGCCGCTAATCCCTACGCGCCGCGTTGGTGGGCCGGGGGCTGACGCTGGGTATTCTGGGCCGATGAGTACGGGGTTGACTGGGCCAGGCCAAGGGGAGGGGCAAAGCCGCGGCGCAACCGGAGGACCGGAGGCGGTGCTGCGCCATAGCCCACTCGACACGTGGCACCGGGCCAATGGGGCGCGGATGGTCCCTTTCGGCGGTTGGGAAATGCCGCTCGAATATCCGCAGGGCACAGTGGCAGAACATTTGGCCTGCCGCCGGCAGGCGGCCATCTTCGATGTGAGCCATCTCGGGACTGTCCGCCTCGCCGGGTCTGGCTCCGAAGCCGTCCTCCAACACGCTCTGACCAACAACCTGGGCAAGGTCAGCCCTGGTAGGGCTCAGTACAGCCATCTTCTGGACGAGCAAGGCTCGGTCCTAGACGACCTCATCGTTTGGTGGGTAGGGGATGAGCTGTTCGACGTCATGCCCAACGCGTCCAACACTTCCAGGGTGCTGGCGGCCATTGGCGGAGAGGACGTCACCGCGGATAGGGCGGTCCTGGCGGTGCAAGGGCCCGGGCGCGACAGGTCCTGGCCACGGTCTTCCCGGCGGCGGCGGGCGTGGCCCATTTCCGGGTCGAGACGCACGACTGGCGGGGCGTCCGCGTAGCGGTAGGCGGGACGGGGTACACGGGGGAGGACGGCGTGGAGTGCGCGGTACCAGCCGACAGAGCGACAGAGCTGTGGGAGGCTATCGTTGCGAGCGGGGCCACGCCCGCCGGACTTGGCGCCCGGGACACCCTTCGCCTGGAGGCTGGTCTCCCGCTTCATGGGCACGAGCTCGGCCCTGGTATCACGCCTCTGGAAGCGGGCCTTTCCTGGGTGGTGGCGTGGGACAAGCCGGGCGGGTTCACTGGCCGCGATGCGCTGCTCGAGCAGCGCGCCAACGGAGTGCGGCGCATCCTGCGCGGCATTGTGGGCGAAGGCCGCCAGCCCCTCCGGGCCGGCTACAACCTGATGGAGCGGGGAGAGGCCGTGGGCGAGTTGACCAGCGGCAATTTCTCACCTGTGCTGGGCTGCGGCATAGGTATGGGGTTCGTGCCGCCAGAAATACCCGAGGACGCGTCCGTGGAGGTGGGAGCCAGGGGGAGGAACCTTCCGGCGCACGTTAAGCGCCTACCCCTTATCAAAAGGCCCCCGTACGCCTCTAGGTTGGTACGGCGTCCTACTGGACCAAGTACAACCGAAAGTCAAATGACCAGCTACGTACCTCATACCGAAGAAGATTTCTCTCGCATGCTGGGCGATCTAGGCCTTTCAAGCGCTGACGAGCTGTTCGCCTGTGTCCCTGGCGTGTTGCGGCTGGCGGGCGGCCTCGATCTGCCCGTGGGCCTGTCCGAGCCCGACGTCGCCCAGGAAATGGCCCGCCTGGCCAGCGAGAACCGTCCCGCGACCGACCTTGTTTGCTTCGCTGGCGGCGGGGCTTATGACCACGACATCCCGGCCGTGACACGGGCGTTGGCCGGCCGGTCCGAGTTCGTCACGTCGTATACCCCTTACCAGCCTGAGGTGGCCCAGGGCGTCCTGCAGGCTCTCTTTGAGTACCAGACGCTCGTTTCCCGCCTCGCTGGGCTCCCGATGGCGAACGCCTCCGTTTACGACGGCGCCACGGCGACGGTGGAGGCGGTCAACTTGGCCGTAGCGGCCACCGGCCGCCAGACCGTCTGGGTCAGCGCCGGGCTCAACCCGCGCTGGCGTCAAGCGCTGGTCACCCTCACCGCCGGGAAGGGCGTCGAAGTCGTAGACGTGCCCTTAGTCGACGGCCGGACCGCTTGGGAAACTGTGGCTGCCGTCGGCCCCGGGCGGGACGACACCCGGACCGGTGAGCCGGCCGCGCTGGTCGTCGCCAGCCCGAACTATTTCGGTTGTATCGATCCTCTCTCCCGGGCCAGGGAAGCCGCGGACCAGGCGGGAGCGCTCCTCGTCGGAGCGTTCGAGCCGGTGGCGGCGGGCCTGCTGCGGACGCCCGGGGAGCAGGGGGCCGACGTAGCAGTGGCCGAAGGCCAGCCGATGGGGACGCCCCTAGCCTTTGGCGGCCCCTATCTGGGCATGTTCGCGGTGGCCGCCGAACACGTACGGCGCCTGCCGGGACGCCTGGTGGGCCGGACGACAGACGGTTCGGGGCGGACCGCCTACGTCACCACATTGAGGGCCAGGGAACAGGACATCCGCCGAGAGCGGGCCGCCTCCAACATCTGCACCAACGAGACGCTGGTGGCCGTGGGCGCCATGGTCCAGCTGGCATGGCTCGGCACTCACGGGCTACGAGAACTGGCCTTGCGGTGTGCTCGCGGCGCCCGTTACGCCAGGGAGGCACTGCTGGCGCTGCCAGGCGTAGAGCCGTTCGCAGACACACCTGTGCTCTATGAGTTCGCCGTAAAGCTCCCGCTCGCGACCGAAATCGTCGTTGAGCGCATGGCAGAAGAAGGTTTCTTGGCTGGCATACCCGTCGAAACAGGCGGTCAGAGCGGTCTCCTCATCGCTGTGACCGAAAAGCGCACCCGGGCCGAGATCGACGGCTACGCGGCAGCAATGGAAAAGGTGGTGTCATGAACGCCCCAGGCATTTCAAGCCCAGCCCCGTCAAGCCCAGCTTCCAGCCCAGCCGCTTCCGGCCCAGCCACTTCCAGCCCAGCCACTTCAAGGCCAAGTTCTTCAGTGCCGGCGGCCGCTCCTGGGGGTAGAGCCGCCTCTGTTCCCCTGATCGGGCACGAGGAAGAGCCAACGATCTTCGACTTCTCCGTCCGGGGCCGCCGGGCCGCCTCCTTCCGCACTACAGGGGTGCCCGATTGGACAGCGGAAGAACTGGTCCCCGCCGATGAGCTCCGCCCGGGCCCGCCCGCCCTGGCCGAGGTGTCCGAGCGCGACCTGGTCGGGCACATGACCCGGCTGAGCCACAGGCAGTACTCGGTAGACCTGGGTTCGTACCCGCTCGGGTCCTGCACCATGAAGTACAACCCCAAGGTCTGCGACGAAGCCGCCGCCCTACCCGGGCTCGGTCTCGTGCACCCCGCCACGCCGCCGGCGTACGCCCAGGGATGGCTGGAACTGCTTTGGCGACTGACCGACGCCCTGTGCCGCGTGACCGGGATGTACGGCGCCACCTTGCAGCCCCCGGCTGGCGCGGCAGGCGAGCTCACGGGCCTGCTCATTATGCGGGCGTGGCATCAGGGGCGGGGCCGGACGCCGAGCAAGATCCTGATCCCGGACTCGGCCCACGGGACCAACCCCGCCTCGGTCAGCCTGGCCGGTTTCCACACCGTCAGCATCCCTTCCGATGCCCGCGGCCTGGTCAGCACGGAGGAGCTGCGCCGGCACCTGGACGACGACGTGGCTGGCATCATGCTCACCAACCCGAACACCCTCGGCCTGTTCGAGGAGGACATCGCCGAGCTGGCTGCGGCCGTACACGAGGCGGGCGGCCTCCTGTACTACGACGGGGCCAATCTCAATGCCATCCTCGGCGTCACCAGGCCCGGCGATATGGGGTTCGACATCGTCCATATGAACCTCCACAAGACTTTTGCCGTGCCCCACGGCGGCGGTGGCCCAGGCGCCGGCCCGTCGCCGTCTCGCGCCAGCTGGCCCCGCTGTTGCCGGGGCCGGTCCCGACGCGGCTGGACGATGGTAGCTACTCCTGGGCCACGCCGGAACGGTCGATCGGCAGGGTCCACGGCTGGCACGGCAACGCCCTGGCCCTGGCCCGGGCCTGGGCGTACATAATCGCCAACGGTTCCGACGGGCTGGCCCGGGTTTCGCAGGCTGCCGTGTTGAACGCCAACTGGTTGCTCGCCCAGCTGCGCGGCACGTACACCGTCCCCTACGACCGTCCAGTGATGCATGAAGTCGTCGTCTCGACCAAAGCAGCGCCCGGCGCCCATCACGAACTGCGGGCTCTTGACGTCGGGAAACGGTTGCTGGAAAAGGGCTTCCATGCCCCTACTGTCTATTTCCCGCTGGTGGTGCCGGAAGCGCTCATGATCGAGCCGACCGAGACCGAGAGCCCCGAAACCGTGGCCGCCTTGGCCGCGGCGCTAGTGGAGGTGGCTGGCGAGGACGAGGACGTCCTGACCAGCGCGCCCACCAGCACACCTATCGGGCGGGCGGACGAGGCCCGGGCGGCCAGGTCTCTGGTGCCCACGTGGGACGCGATTAGCCAAAAGTAAACTGCAAGTTGAGGGGGAGGCCTACTTCGGCGTCCGGCACGGTCATCGGCGTCCCGTCCACCTTGACGGCCACCGCCGCCGGGTTGCCCAGCCGGATCCAGGCCGGCCCGGTCACGGAAAAGCGGGTGCCGGCTTCCAGGGTCCCCTGGTTGATGATCTGCCCCAGGGGGCTGTTGGCCCGGACCTCGAACCAGCACGGGCCGCTGGCGGTGACCACGATCGAGGCCGAGGCCGAACTGAGGTTGTAGGTGGCGGTGCCGTTCTGGGTGGAAACGAGGACGGCCGGTTTGGGGGGGGTGGTGGTAGTCGTTGGTTTCGGGGGCAGAGTGGTCGTGTTGCGTGACCGGGAGGGACTGGACGTCGTGGTCTTGCCCGCCGTTTGTGCCCCCGGGGAACTTTGCCCGGGCAAGCCTACGATCGTCACCCCGATCGCCACCACTGCTACGCATATTGCGGCCGCGGCCAGCATTACCCCCACGACGGACTTGCGCCCTCCGCCCCCGTCCTCGCCGCGGCCCGCGGCACTCCGTCCCCCGGCCCTGTGCCCGCCAGACTTATGCCCGGAGCCAGGTTTGTCCGCAGTGGCAAAGACGGGCGGAGGAGGCGGGACGGGGAGCAGGTGCTCCGCGGTGACGTCGCTGTGGCGCCGCCGGCGGCTCAAGCGGCGGTGCTTCCCGCCCGATTCCTGCGGTGCCTCTGACCGCCCGGACAGGTCGTCGAAATAGAAGACTTGAGGCTGCACGATCGGCACCGGCACGGTCGGGGGTTCGACGAACAGATCGCCATCGGCGGAACGGACGGCTGGTTGAGCTGGTGGTGGGGGCAGGCCGGGCATGGTCTGTGGCCTGGGCTCCAGGTTTTGCGGCTGGGCCACCGGTGATTGGCCTGCCGGAGGCAGCGGTGAGCTGACGGGCGTCGGCCGGGTCACTTCGGGGGCGAGGGTGGAGGCCGAAGAACTGGCCGTTTCATACCGGGCCGCTTCGTAGCCTGGCGCCTCATAGCCGGTCGCTTCATAGCCTGACGGCTCAAAGGTGGGCGCCTCAATGCCAGCGGTTCCGAAACTGGCCGCCCCGTTGCCAGTGGCCGCAGTCGACGTGGGCGACGGGCGCCGGGAGGCGGAGACGCCCGGGACGGCCCGGGGCGGCGGTAGCGCCGCGGGCTCTGCCGGCGATACCTGCCCGCCGGGGCCGATCAGCCTGACGTGAGCCTGGTGCTCAGAAAGCCCGGCGGAGCCCTCGTCCTGGGATTCGGGCCGCTGCGTTATCCCCGCGAGAGTGTCCAACGCTTGCTGGTGACGCACTCCCGTGCGCGTGCGACCCCATATCCCGCGCCCCACCTGCACAACGAAGGCCAGAGCGCAGCTGATCACCAAGACGATGAGCAACGTCTCCATCTGTGCTCCTTACGTCGGTCATCCGCTCCACCACCAGGGTACGGTACACCTGGCCCGTTTTGGTGGTTACAGGTACCCTCGGGCTGCGATCGGCTCGCCGAAATGGGCGAGAGAAAGGACTGCGTGAGACCTTTACGAACCGTGGCCCCGATAGCCCTCGGCTTTGCCGCGGGCGCCATCCCCTTCACCAACATTGTCGCTAAACGCCGGGCGGGAACTGACCTCCGCTCCGTGGGCAGCGGCACGGTCTCCGGCAGTGGCCTGTACGAAGTGGCGGGCGCTGGGCCGCTGGTCGTGGTGGGCTTGTTCGAGCTGGCCAAGGGAGCTGTCGGCCCGGTCCTGGCGGGCCGCGACCACCCTGTCGTCGAGGCTTTGGCGGGTGCCGCCGCGGTGGCCGGCCACAATTGGTCGCCCTTCCTCGGCGGCGCGGGCGGACGCGGTATCTCACCGGCCATAGGAGCCTTGCTGGTCACGGCGCCCGCGGGCGCGGGCCTGTTGCTGGCCGGCTTGGCCCTCGGCAAGCTGGCCGGCGAGACCGCTCTCGGTTCCTTCATCGCCGACCTCCTACTCGTCCCGGTCTCTGCTCGTGCCCACGGGCGCCGAGGGGGCACGGCCGCCCTAGCTGTGCTCGTCCCCATCGTCGCCAAGCGGCTGTTGGGTAACGCACCGCCCGCCCAGCGGGTTCCCTCGGTTTACGTTTGCCGCCTGGTCTTCGACCGGGAAACGCGAGGTAAGCCGAGCGCCGAGGTCCCGGAGGCGGCACGCTGAGCGTCGCTGTCGTGACCGATAGCGCCGCCTCCCTCCCGGCTGAAGTGGTGCGGGCGAGCGACGTAACCGTGGTTCCGATGTGGGTCGCCATAGGTGGGCAGCAGTACCGCGATGGCGAGCTCAGCCTGGAGGAAGTTCTGAGCCGGGTAGGGGAGGGGCTCAGCACCTCAGGCCCCGCCCCCGGTGAGCTGGCCGAAGCCGCTCGCCAGGCGGACCAGGGTGACGGCGTCGTCATTTTGACGCTGGCCCACGAAATGAGCGGCGTCTACCAGTCGGCCCGTCTGGCCACCGATTTGCTCGAGGGGGAAAAGACGGCCGTCGTCGACACCGAGACTGCCGCGGGTGCGGAAGGGCTGGTGGTGCTGGCTGCGTCCAGGGCCGCCCACGACGGTCTCCCACTTGACGCCGTGGTCGAGCGGGCGCGCCACGCCGCCGCTCGGGTCAGGCTGCTGGCTACATTGCCGTCCCTGGACTACTTGGCGAGAGGCGGGCGGGTGCCAGGAGCGGCGGCATGGGGTGCCCGTTGGCTCGGGCTGAACCCGGTTTTTGAATTCAGGAAAGGAAAGGTGAAGCCCCTCAGGCCTGCTCGCGGGAGCCGCCAGGCCCGGCGGCGGATCACCGACATCTGGGCACGCGACATCGACATGGAACGCCAACGAGGGGCGACATTGCACGTGGCTGCCATGCACGCCGCGGAGCCGGCGGTGGCCGAGGAACTGCTGGCGGAGGTGCGCCGGCGCTGCGAGCCAGCCACCGCCTTTGTAGGTTCGTTCAGCCCCGTAATGGTGGCTCACACCGGGCCGGGCCTGGTGGGGCTGGCCTGGTGGTGGGACGACCTAACGACGCAGTCGACCAGGGAACGCGGATCGTCCGAATAAGAAGCGGGCTGGACCGGCTTCACTCAGCAGAAGCAGGGACCGGCTCCGCATTGTGACGACGCAGGCCACGCCGGAACCACCACGACGACAGCCCGATCGCCCCCAGAGTGAGTGCCCAAGAGAAGCCGGTCTTGGCGGCCAGGAACGCGCCGATGGGCACGTTGATCAAGAGCGCCAGCGTGCCGGCGGCGTTGATCAAGCTGACCAAGGCCCACAGCAGGCTGATGCGGACAAAGAGCTGGCGGACCTTGGGCCGCTTCAAAAATGATGGTGGCAACGGGACGAAATCGTGGGCCAGCTTCTCCGCCAAAGGGCAACCGAGCGGCACAGACAGCAGGAAGGCGGCTCCCAGGAGCGCGGTGCTGAGTGATGGCTGCAGGAAATAGATGAACAGGCTGCTCGAACTGGCGAGCGCGATCACAGAACGAGCCGTGAGCCCGACCGTCCCCAGCAGGAGCACGCCGGGGAGTCGTTCGCGGCGCCAAATACGCCGTAAAAGAGCGGTGAAGTTCCACGCCAGAGCGGTGCAGATGGCACCCTTTGGCCCCAAGATCATTAGGCCGGCGTAGAAGAGGCCCAGCGGGATGAGGATGGCCTCGAGGATTTGCGGGGTGGCGTGCCGGAAGAGCTCACGCAGACGAGGTAGCTCGAAATGGTGATGTTCCACGATATTGGCTCGGCGTTTTGGCGCTCGGCTTGAGCGACTGCTTGCCGGGCGGAAGAACCGGAGGCCCATGACTCCCAACATCCTCGCGGAGTACCCCGTCGGCTCGGGCCCCAAACCGTAGTAAGGCCTCCCTATTCAGGAACTTATCAGTTTGGCCCTCGGGCGTCGTCCCGTCGTCGAGCGCCGGCTTAAACGGAGGCTCCGTTACGGTACTGGTCGGCGCGACGCCGAAACGGGGCTACCAACAACCTCCTTATCGACCTGGCGCCGCTCGGCTATTGGGGTAATGCACCAGCGTGCAGCCCTGGCGACACTAGCCTGCGTGTGGTTGCAACCCTCGCCCCTTCCTGGCGCAGGGGACGACGGTGCCCCTGAACCGGCTCGTGCCGGCCCGCTTGTAGCGGGCCGGAAAACTCGTGCTCGACGATGGACGCGGGCCTGGGTGGTGCGCCGCAGCATCGAGTTGCTTGTGCTAGGCGGCGCGGCAGCGTTCTTGCTGCGCAGGGTAGGCAACCTGGGCCAGGTCGGGGGCGCGTTCGACCATTTGCATTGGCACTGGCTGATCCTGGCTGTCGCCGCCGAAGCCTGTTCGATGGTGGCGCTGTCCTGGTTGCAGCAGCGGCTCCTCCGGGTGGGGGCCTCCCGTAGGGGTGCGCGACCTGCTGCCTGTGACATTGGCCAGCAACGCGGTTTCGTTATCGCTCCCGGCTGGGACCTTGTTTGCCGAGGGATATACCTTCCGTCAATACCAGTGGCTTGGCGCTACTCCTACGCTGGCGATCTGGTCCCAGCTGTCGGCCGGTGCGCTGGCGACGGCGGCGTTGGCGGCGGTAGCTGTGGCGGGGGCCGCTTTTGCTCCCGGCCTAAGGGTCGAATTATTGCCAGTGCTGACCTTCGTGCTGGCGGGTGCATTGGTGGCGGCGGCTTTGTTCCGACGGGCGTCACTGCTGGGTTCCTTAATTGGAAAGCTCCTCCGTGGCGCGGAACGCGTCCTGCCTGATTCGGTTTGCCGTCACCTCCGCTCGGCCCAGGTGGCACTGCGCCAGATGGACGACTTCAACCCGTCCGAGCGAGTGTGGCTGAGCTGCTTCGGGGCGGCGGCGCTCAATTGGGTACTGGATTCGATGGTCCTGATAACCGCCCTGCTCACCGTGGGGGCGCCGGTCCCGTGGAAAGGCATCGTCATTTCCTACGCGGCGGCCCAGGTACTCGTGGAACTGCCGATTACCCCTGGAGGCCTCGGTCTCGTCGAGGGCGGACTGGTGGAGGTTCTGACCGGTTTCCATGACCCCGCTTCGCTGGCGACCGCAGGGACCCTCGTCTACCGAGCCGTGAGTTACTGGCTGCTATTGGTAGTCGGGTGGTCCGCCGCGCTCTATTTGACGCTGCGGAACCGACGCGCCACCAGGGCGGCGACTACGTCGGCCACTCGACCGGCTTGAAGGCGGCTGATTTGCGCTGAGGGTCGACCGCTTGGTTGTTCAGGCTGACCGTTGACCGGCCGAGCGCTCGCGCTGGCGCCTTTTGTGGTCCCGGGAGTTGAGCACGGCGGCAGGTATCGCGATCACCGCCACGAAGATGATGCTGGCGGCAGCGCCGTAAACCCAGTCCAACGCATCGTTGTTCCCGACGGCCAGCAGTGCGGCCAATGATGTAGGCAACAGGGCAGCCAAAACAGGCATCGTCATGACCCTAGCCGCTGGCGCAGCCATGTGGCATCCCTCACGGCGGACCCGCCTTCGTCGTTGTTGAAATAGGCGTACACGTCGCAGCCTTGGTCCTGCCATTCGCTCAGCGCTCGAGCCGGTTTAGCCAGGCGCGAGGGGCCGTAGTCGCCCGAGTATTTCTGGTGGAGGGGGTCAGGCCCGTGGAACCGGCAGTAAGCCCAGTCCGAGGTGAGCGTCCACGGATGGTCTGGCAGCAGGTCGTGGATGCAGAGCGCGGCGTGGTAGTGCCGGAGCACTTCATAGCTGTCATCGTGGAGCCAGGAGGGATCGCGGAACTCGACGGCCCAGCGCAGTGTTTTCGGGCCCAGCTCCCCCGACGTAGCCACTTCCAGGAACTGGCTCAAGCGCTCGGTGTCCCGCTTCCATCTCGGCGGCAGTTGTACCAGGCTGGGCCCAGAGCCGGGCCCAATAACACCACTCGGCCGATGTAGTTGGGCAGCCATGCCCGCGGTTCGCGCAGCCTTCGGCGGTGCGTCCCGTACTGGTTGACCTTGAGGGCGTACACAAAGCCGGTGGGGGCCTGGTCTCGCCAGCCGTCGAACGTAGCGGGCTCCGGCAAGCGGTAAAACGTGTTGTTGACTTCTACGGTCCGGAACCTCCGGGCGTAATCCGAGAACCACTCCTTCGGGGACAGGGCGGCGTCATAGACAGGTCCCCGCCAGTGGGCGTAGGACCAACCGGAGCAACCAACGTACGATTTTCCCCGCGAGGTAGCCGAAGCCCCCCCGGCCTTCGCTCTCTTCGCCCCCGGCGGCTCTGCTCTATGGCTCATATCCCTTTTGCGGCCCTTTATCTCATTTAGGACCTCTCTAGCGGTACGGTTACGTAGTTGTTGCTCTCCCTTCCCATCCTTCGCCATTCTCACTACGCCGCTGATTGCCAGGCACTTCTGACGGGTAGAGATTCGCCACGGCTATACAGGCGCGTCCATCTCCAAGTGGGTTCACGGGTGACTTCATAGATATGCACGTCGCCACCCCGGCGGGGAGCGGCCCTCTGGGCCTAGGTGTGCTGGACAGCGCCGGCCACGTTGTGTTCGTCAACGACGACCTGGCCTCGTTGTTCGGCCATGATGCGCCCGAGCTGATCGGCCAAGACCTGGTCCGCTTCGTGGACGAGCAGCAGCGACCGGCGGCCCGCAAAGCCCTGAGGCAGGCCACCCGGACGGGCCGGGTCAGCGCAGCGTCGTGGCGTGTGCGCGGCGTTGGCAAGCGGCCGTTCAGCATCTCCCTCCAACCCCGTCCGCTGGCGGGTAACAACGGAGACCAGCTCTACGTCGTCGTGGCCAAAGGTAAGCCAGCCCGGCATGGGCCCGTGCAGCGACAGGCGTTGCTGGCTTCCATCGCCGAGGAATGCGACGAGGCCATCATCGGCGTCGGCCCGGGCGACGTCATCGAGATCTGGAACCACGCCGCCGCTGACCTGTTCGGGTGGGAGGAGAAAGAGGCGCTCGGGGTCTCGATATCGATATTGGTCCCACCCGACCGGCAGATAGAGGCGGCCGCGCTGCTGGCCCGGGCGTGGGATGGCGAGGTCATCCGCCGGGTCGAAACGGTGCGGATATGCAAGCACGGTTCCCGGGTGGAAGTTTCGGTCAGCCTGGCCCCGCTCCGAGACCGGTCCGGCCATGTGACCGGCGTGTCCCAGGTCGTACGGGACATCACCCAGCAAAAGGCTTCCGAGCGTGCTCTGGCCCACCAGGCGATGCACGACCACCTGACGGGGTTGCCCAACCGGAGCCTCCTGGAAGACCGAATGGCTCACGCCCTCGAACGCTGCCGGCGCGAAGGCCAGAACATCGGTGTCATGTTCTTCGATCTCGACCATTTCAAGACCGTGAACGACACCGCCGGCCACGACGTCGGCGACAAGCTGCTCCGGGCCGTAGCGTCGCGCTTGCGCCAGTCTGTGCGCTCGGTCGATACGGTGGCCCGGATGGGCGGCGACGAGTTCGTCGTCCTGGTCGAGGACATCACCGATGACGCCCAGCTCGACGTCGTCGTTTCCCACATAATGAGCTCCTTCACCGAGCCGGTGGTGCTGGCGGACAGGCAACTGTGGGTCAGCGTTAGCGCCGGGGTGGTGAGCGGCGGGCCATCGTCGACCGTGGCCCAGCTGCTGAGCCAGGCCGATGCCGCCATGTACCAAGCCAAAGGGCGGGCCCGCGGCAGCGTTTGCCACTACGACCCGCGCACTCGTCCGGACCTGGAAAAAAGGGCGGAAGGTTCTCGGTTGTTACGTCTGGCGCTGGAGGCCAACCAGCTGCTCACGCACTACCAACCGATCGTCGACTTGCATACCGGGTCTCTGGTCGGGGCCGAAGCCCTGGTCCGTTGGCAGGACCCTCTGCGGGGGCTCGTGCCGGCCAAGGACTTCGTCCCCCTAGCCGAAGAACTGGGCCTCGTCGGCGAGATCGGTGACGTCGTGCTGGCGGAAGCGGCGGCCCAGGTCAAGCAGTGGTCGCAGATGTCACCCGCGTTCAAAGTGGCGGTCAATGTCTCGCCTCTGCAATTGCGGGGCACTTCCTTGTTGAACAGCGTGCGCGGGTTGGTGAACGACGGGCTGGACCCCGGTTCGATCGTGCTCGAGGTCACCGAGTCGGCCGTCATGGAGGACGCGACCACAAGTACCTCGCTTCTCGGCGAGCTGCGTGAAGCCGGGTTCGGCATCGCCATCGACGATTTCGGTACTGGTTACAGCTCCCTCGCCTACCTCAAGCAACTGCCGGCGACCACGGTCAAGGTCGACCAGGCCTTCACCTCGCAGCTGCCCGACCCCCACGACTTGTCGATAGTGATGGCCATCCTTTCCATCGCCGACACTTACGGTCTGGACGTCGTAGCCGAGGGCATCGAGACCGCCGAACAGGCGGAACTGCTAAAGGAGCTCGGGTGCCCGCAAGGGCAGGGGTACCACTTCGCTCGTCCGGTCCCCGCGGCCGAGCTCACCAGCTTGCTCGAGCTAGGCAAACTTCCCGTCCTGTCCGGGAGCGGCGAGGAGACCTGACAGGCACCTGGCGCAGCAGCTGAGCCTGGGTGGCCAGCCCTCCGGGTAGGCTCGATGGCACAGACTGGCCGGATTGGTGACAGGAATTGAAGTCAAGCCACGAAGACGCGTATGACATTATTTCCGCTGTGCCCGCCGACGCGCTCCGTTCCCGGGCGGCGGCTAACCGCCAGCGTGCCGCTGTCCTGGTGGGCGCGGCCTCAGTCCCGCTCGGGATCGCCATCGGGCTGCTGTTCTGGTGGGGAATTGGTTGGCCCGCCGGGATCGTCGCCTTCGTGGTCGGCACCGTCGCGGTGGCGGCCGTCATGTGGTGGGCGGCCGATCCACTGGCGCGCCGGGCGTTGGGCGGCACGCCTGCGGGCCCCAAGCAGCACGCCCGCCTGCTCAACCTCGTGGACGCCCTGTGCGCCACGGTCGGCATCAACCACCCGGACGTGAGGGTACGGGACGAGCCCGGCCTCAACGCCGCCGTCTGCGGCCGCAGTCGACGGACCGCCACCCTGGTGGTGACGCAGGGATTGCTGGACGAGCTGACCCGGATCGAGCTCGAGGGCGTGGTGGCGCAGCAACTGACGCGAATCCGCTCTCAAGACATGCTGCCGGCGACAGTGACGGTAGCGACCCTCGGCATCGGGGCTACGTTCCTCTCTCCCCACGAGCCGGTGACGGCCATGGACAGGGCGGCCGTGAGCTTCACCCGCTACCCACCCGGTCTTATTGCCGCCCTCGAGAAAATGGAGGGGAAAAGCACGCAAGTGCGGGGGGCGTCCCGGGCCACGGCCCAACTGTGGTTCGCCGACCCGGGCGTGGGCCGAGAGCCAGTGACCCCGTTGAAGGACCGGGTGGAGGCGCTCAGGGAGCTTTAGCCGGTCCCCTCGGGGGGCGGCGAAAGGGAAAAGGCGGGACGGAGCCGGCGGTACCATGGGCGGTATGACCTACAGCGACGGGCCGCGCAGCCCAGGAGAAACTAGCGCCGGGGCGACTGGGCCGTCAGAGCCCCGGGAGGGCTCGCATCTGAAGGGCACCATGTTGCTCAAGCGCGGCTTGGCCACACAGCTTCGCGGCGGCGTCATTATGGATGTTGTCACGGCGGAGCAGGCGAAGGTGGCAGAAGACGCCGGCGCCGCGGCGGTCATGGCCCTGGAGCGAGTGCCGGCGGACATCCGTCGCGATGGTGGGGTAGCCAGGATGAGCGACCCGGCGCTGATCGAAGGCATCAAACAGGCCGTGAGCATCCCGGTAATGGCCAAGGCCCGTATCGGTCATTTCGCGGAGGCGCGGGTGCTCGAGGTCCTCGGTGTCGACTACATCGACGAGAGCGAAGTCTTGACCCCGGCCGACGACGAACACCACATCGACAAATGGCCCTTCACCGTCCCGTTCGTGTGCGGCGCCAACGACCTGGGGGAGGCGCTGCGGCGCATATCCGAAGGGGCGGCGATGATCCGGTCCAAGGGTGAAGCGGGCACTGGTGACGTCAAGCAGGCGGTACACCACCTGCGCCACATACTGGGCGACATCCGGAAGGTGACGCAGGCCGATGCCGCCGAGATCTATTCGTGGGCCAAGGAGCTGCGTGCTCCGGTCGAGCTTGTGAGAGAGGTGGCCGAAGCGGGCGAACTGCCGGTCCCACTGTTTTGTGCCGGCGGTGTGGCCACCCCCGCCGACGCGGCTCTGGTCATGCAACTCGGGGCTCAGGCTGTCTTCGTGGGCTCGGGCATCTTCAAGAGCTCGGACCCGCCTCGGTTCGCTCGGGCCATAGTGGAGGCGACAACCCACTACGCCGACTACGAGATCGTGGCCAAGGTGAGCCGAGGTCTGGGCGAGGCCATGCGGGGAGAAGAGGCGGGTGGAGTTGCTACCCGACTCTCGGACCGTGGCTGGTAGGGGCGAGACGCCAGTGCGAAAGGTGCCCCCAGGTGGTCCGGCCATTGTTCCCGCGCCCGACGGAGCGGGTGGGCGTGCTCGCCCTGCAGGGCGATTTCCGGGAGCACATAGAGCTTCTGCGGCACCTCGGCGCTGACGCCTTCGAGGTACGAGGGGCCGCCGAGCTAGGACGGGCCGAGGCTATCGTCCTGCCGGGCGGCGAATCGACGACGATGTCGCTCCTCCTGGAGACGTCGGGCCTTCTGGAGCCCTTGGGAGAACGACTGGCCGACGGCATGCCGGCGTTGGGGACCTGTGCCGGTATGATCCTGTTGGCCAGGGAAATCCTTGATGGACGGCCGGGCCAGCATCATTACGGCGTGATCGATATCTCAGTGCGCCGCAACGCTTTTGGCCGCCAACGAGACTCATTTGAAGCTGACCTCGACGTTGCTGACCTCGACGTTGCTGACCTCGACGTTGCTGGCCCCGATGTTGCTGGCCCCGATGTTGCTGGCCCCGACGTTGCTGGCCCCGATGTGGCCAACGTCGGAGTGGTCAAGCTGGGCGGTGTGAATGGTCTTGAGCGCCCCCTCCACGCCGTATTCGTGAGAGCGCCGGTGGTGGAGCGGACCGGCCCAGATGTGGAGGTGCTGGCCACCGTGACCATGGGTGACGGCGCCGAGAAGCCGGTGGTCTGCCGCCAGGGGCCGGTGCTGGTCACCTCCTTTCACCCTGAGCTGGCAGCGGACCCGAGGTTGCACGACTTGTTCCTGCGTTCTACCGGTGCAGGGAACATGAGGCATAAAGGAACAAAGATAAGGAAAGAAAATGTCAGGGCACTCTAAGTGGGCCACGACAAAGCACAAGAAAGGTGCTTTGGACAAGGCCAGGGGCAAGTTGTTCGCAAAGATCATCCGCCAGGTCGAGGTGGCGGCGCGCGAGGGGGAGGGGACGTCGACGGCAACCCCACGTTGCGGACGATGTTCCAGAAGGCCCGCGATGCGTCGGTGCCCATGGAGACGATCGAGCGGGCCATAAAGCGCGGCACCGGCGAGCTCGAGGGCGTCCGCTACGAGCCTGCCGTGTACGAGGGTTACGCACCGTGCGGAGTGGCAGTGATCGTGGAGGTACTCACGGACAACCGGAACCGCACTGGCGCCGATGTACGGGCCATATTCACGAAGAACGGTGGTTCGATGGCTGAGCCGGGGGCCGTCTCGTGGCAGTTCGAGCGCAAGGGTGACGTCATGGTCGCACATGACGCCAAACTCACCGAAGACGACCTCATGCTGGTGGCGGCGGACGCCGGTGCGGAGGACGTGCGCGACAGCGGCGACGCCTATGAGGTGGTAACGCCGCCCAGTGACCTGGCCGCCGTCCGTTCGGCCATCGAGCAAAACGGCTGGTCCGTTAACTCCGCCGAGTTGACCATGCAGCCCACTCAGTCGGTGCCCATCGACAGCGAGAGCGACGCCCGACGGGTCCTGCGCCTGATCGACCTGCTCGACGAGCACGACGACGTACAGAACGTCTGGGCCAACTTCGACATCCCCGACCAAGTCATGGATCTGGTCGAGGTCTAAGCCGCAGGGAAACCCCTGGTCGGCTCCGATCCACCAGCCGCGGGCCAGGGGCTGGTAAAGTTACCGAACTAATGTTCGTAATGGGCATTGACCCTGGTCTGTCCCGGTGCGGCTACGGTGCGGTCCGCCAGGAAAAAGGGGAACCCATCGCCGTTGTCTCCGGGGTCATTACTACGCCGCCGTCCAATCCGCTGGCGGAGCGCCTGGCCGAGCTTTTACGTGAGCTGCGCTCGTTGTTCTCGAGGCTCTCGCCGGACGTAGTCGTGGTGGAGCGGGTGCTGTTCCAGGCCAACGCCAGGACTGCTATGTCGGTCGGCCAGGCCAGCGGGCTGGCCCTGGCGGCGGCGGCCGAGGCCGGCATCGCGGTGGCGCAGTACAGCCCCAACGAGGTGAAGCAGGCGGTCACGGGTTGGGGCAACGCGGGCAAGGAGCAGGTGCAACGCATGGTCCAGGTGCTGCTCGACCTGCCCGAGAAGCCGACTCCGCCGGACCGGGCCGACGCCCTGGCGCTGGCACTGTGCCATCTGGCCAGCGCGCCGTTGGCCCGGGCGGTAAAGACGGCGCTGAGCGGCAGCTCGGCTCGGGGGCGGGGGCAATGAGGTACCCCGCTCTGGTGCGGGGTGAGACCACGAGGTGCGAGGTCGGCCCGTCGGGCCGTCCGGCAGTCGCGGTGAGGCGGTGACGGCGTGATCGGGTCCCTGCGCGGGACAGTCCTCGACCGGACCGTCCGCAATGACCATCAGGTCGAGCTCCTGGTCGAGGTGGCCGGCGTCGGCTACCGGGCCCTGGTGCCGGCGAGCAGCGCGTCACGGGTCGCGCAGCTCGGCAGCCCCACCTTCCTCCACATCCATACGCACGTGCGAGAGGATGCCATCGTCCTCTACGGCTTCCCCACCAGCGAGGAGCGGGAGTGCTTCGAGCTGCTCCTCGGCGCCCACGGCGTCGGCCCGGCCGTTGCCCTCGCCCTGCTGTCGGTCCTGTCGCCGGCGGCTCTGCGCCGAGCCGTATTGTCCGAGGACGCCGACGCCCTGATGCTGGTGCCGGGCATTGGCAAGAAGACGGCCGCCCGCCTCGTGCTGGAACTAGCGCAACGCTTCGAGGCGGCCCCGGAGATGGGCACAGAGGCTGTGGGGGACAAAGACCTCCAATCCGGCGGCCCAGGCTCGCCAGGTCCCCACGAAGCCAGCGCGGCCGACCGGGCCGCCCAGCGTGAAGAACTGCGCGCCGCCCTCGGGGCGCTCGGCTACGGCAACGACGAGGTCCGCCAGGTCCTGGCCCGGCTCCCGGTCGACGGCTCCGTGGAAGAGTTGCTTCGTCACGCGCTGAGAGAGCTGGCGGGCAGCCGTTGACCTCTCCGTCTCCGGGCGCCGCCGATGGCGAGGCGCCCCCGGAGCCCAGGCTGCTGACCCCCTCGGCCGACCCCACTGAAGTGGCCGAGGAGGTCTCGCTCCGGCCGCGGCGGCTGGCTGAGTTCGTCGGCCAGGCCCGGCTGAAGGAGCACCTCGGGATCATGCTGGAGGCGGCCCGCAGGCGGGGCGAGCCTGCCGACCACATGCTTTTCGCCGGCCCGCCCGGCCTGGGCAAGACGTCCCTGGCCGGCATCGTGGCCAACGAGATGGAGGCCGGCTTCCGGGTCACGTCTGGCCCGGCCCTGGTCCGGGCGGGCGACCTGGCCGCCCTGCTCACCAACCTGTCCGAAGGCGACGTGCTCTTCGTCGACGAGATCCACCGCCTCGCTCGTCCGGTCGAAGAGATCCTGTACCCGGCCATGGAGGACTTCCAGATCGACATCGTCTTGGGCAAGGGGCCGGCGGCCCGGAGCATCAGGCTCGACATACCCCCGTTTACCCTGGTCGGGGCGACCACCCGGACGGGGCTCATCACGGGGCCCTTGCGCGATCGCTTCGGGTTCGTCGCCCGCCTGGACTATTACGAGACGGCCGATCTGGAAGTGATCGTGCGCCGTACCGCCGGAGTGCTCAGGGCCGCGCTCGACCCGGAAGGCGGCAGCGAGATAGCCCAACGCTCCCGGGGCACGCCCCGGTTGGCCAACCGGCTCCTGAGGCGGGTTCGCGATTACGCCGAGGTACGCAGGGACGGCCACATCGACCTCGAGGTGGCGCGGGCCGGGCTCGAGTTGTTCCAGATCGACGAGCTCGGTCTTGACAAGTTGGACCGGGCCATCCTGGAGGCCACTTGCTCCCGGTTCGGGGGCGGCCCGGTGGGCCTCAGCACGTTGGCAGTGGCCGTCGGCGAGGCGCCCGAAACGGTAGAGGACGTGTACGAGCCGTTCCTGCTCCAGCTGGGCATGCTCATGCGGACGCCCCGCGGCCGGGTCGCCACCCCGCTGGCCTGGCACCACTTGGGCCTCCCGGCGCCGGCCCGCCCGATCGTCGGGGGACCAGGTGTCGGTGATGGGGAGGGGCCGAGTGAGGGCGGCGAGACTGCGAGCCTCTGGGGCTAGAGGGGCTAGAGGAGCTAGAGGGCTGCGGTTCAGCTCGTCAGAGGGTTCTGACGCACCTCCGGCCCCGATTTTCGGCCCCGATTTCGGCCCCGATTTCGGCGCAGATCCCCGATCTTTGCGCGCCAGAGTCGCTACTTCGTACTCGGGCGCGCACAGAGCGGAGAAACGGCCCCTCTCAACCTCTCAACCTCTTGAGTACACGGAGGGCGCCGTCGGCCAGACTGGGCGGGCAAAACGAACCAACCCGACGGAAGAACCATGGACGTCCCCCAGTACGACCTTCCCGAAGAAGCCATAGCCCAGGTCCCGGTCGAGCCGCGCGACGCGGCCCGCCTGCTGGTCGCTCTCGGCCCCGAAGTGCACCATGCCGCGGTCTCCGAGCTCCCGGGCCTGCTCCGGGAGGGGGACGTCCTCGTGGTGAACACCTCCCGCGTCGTGCCCGCTCGCCTCAGGCTGCAAAAGCAGACAGGGGGAGCGGCCGAGGTCCTGTTGCTGGACCGCCGGCCCGGCCCGGCGGCCGGTACGTGGGAAGCCCTCGTCCGCCCCGGTCGCCGGCTGCCGCCCGGTACTGTGCTGTGCGCCGGCGGCCAACCCGTCGTGGAGGTGGGGGAGCGCCTGGCCGATGGAGCCCGGTTGGTGCGGGCATTGGTCGACGACCTAGATGCCTTCGGCACGCTGGCCTTGCCCCCCTACATCACCGCTCCGCTGGCGGACCCGGACCGCTACCAGACCGTGTACGCAGAACGAGCCGGCAGCGTGGCCGCGCCCACGGCCGGGTTGCACCTCACCCAGAGGCTGCTCGACGAATGTGCCACCCGAGGGGTCAGAGTGGTGGGCCTCGACCTGGCGGTGGGGCTGGGCACGTTCCGGCCGATAAAGGACGAGCAGGTGGACGGGCACGCCATGCATTCGGAGAGGTACTCGGTGCCACTGCCCACCTGGGAGGCGTGCCAGCAGGCGGGCCGGGTGGTCGCCGTCGGGACCACCACGGTCCGAGCGCTGGAGTCGGTCGCCGCGACCGGCGCCCTGGCGGGCAGTACCCAGCTGTACATACGGCCCGGGCACCATTTCTCTGTCGTCGACGTCATGATGACGAATTTCCACCTTCCGAGGAGCACTTTGCTGGTGATGCTGGAGGCCTTCGCCGGACCGCGTTGGCGCCAGTTGTACGAAATCGCCCTCAGCAATGGCTACCGGTTCTTGTCTTTCGGCGATGCCATGCTCGTGGCCAGAGCCCAGTAGCAGCTGTGCTCCACATCGAAGCGACGGAGGGAAAGGCGCGGGCAGGGTGGCTGGAAACGGCTCGAGGCCGGATCGCGACGCCATGTTTCATGCCAGTCGGGTCCAGAGGTGTCGTCAAGTTGCTCTCCGCCCAGGACCTCGACGACCTGGGCGTGCAAGTGGTGTTGGCCAACACCTACCACTTGGCCCTCCGCCCGGGCGCCGACGTCGTCGGCGCCATGGGGGGCCTGCACCGCTTCACCGGCTGGGACGGCCACTTCCTCACTGACTCGGGCGGCTACCAGGTGATGTCGTTGCCCTGCTCGCTGGACGACGACGGAGTCACCTTCCGTTCTTCCTATGACGGGTCATGGCGCAGATTTACACCCGAGGACGCCGTAGCGGCTCAAGAAACACTTGGGGCCGACATCCAGATGGTGCTCGACGTGTGCACCGAACTGCCCGCCAGCCGCGATGCGCTCACTAAGGCAGGTGAGCGCACATTGGCGTGGGCCGAGCGGGCTCGCCGCGCCCATGCCCGGCCGGAGCAGCTGCTGTTCGGGATCGTGCAGGGCGGCGTGGAGGTCGACCTTCGAGCCGAGTACGCCGAGCGATTGGTGGGGATCGGCTTTGACGGGTACGCCATCGGCGGCTTGTCGGTGGGAGAAACGGCCGAGGAGAGGTGGGCCGCGCTGGGTGCCTCCGTCGAGCACCTACCCACTTCGAGCCCTCGCTACCTGATGGGCGTGGGCGACCCGGTTTCGGTGCTCCAGGCCGTCAATCTCGGGGTCGACATGATGGACTGTGTCCTGCCCACGCGGTTGGGCCGGCACGGTTCAGCGCTCACCGACGGTGGCCGCTTGCCCTTGAAGGCAGGTCGTTTCGCCAAAGACGGCTCTCCTATCGACCCCACCTGTAGCTGCCCGGTCTGCGGACGCCATACCAGGGCTTACATCCGCCACCTTTACAACGTCGGGGAGCCATCCGCCGGCCGCCTGGTCAGCCTCCATAACCTGGCCTGGCTGACGGGGTTGGTAGCCCGTGGTCGCCAGGCCGTGCTGGAAGGACGGTTCGCAGACTTTTGCAATGAAGTCCTCGCCGTCTGGGATGTGTAGGACGCTGGGATGTGTAGGACGGCCCCGGTTGGGAGCCATGCGATAACTTGCCGCTTCGGGTACCCGTTGGGCCGGACCGCCGGGTGCGCCCGCGACGTCGGGCCCAACAGATACCATGTAGAAACCTTTGGAAGGGGCCCGGTGGCCCGCGTTTTCAAGCCTGGGATGGGCTCACCTGCATATGCATCTAACAAATAGCTTCTTATTCCTTACTGCGTCGAGTACGACAACGACCACGTCGTCGACTAGCAGCAGCTCGTCGTCGCTTTTCCTGATTGTGATCATCGCCCTGGTGGCGGCCTTCTACTTCCTGATGATCCGGCCCAACCAGCGCCGCCGCATGCAGGCCATGCGTCAAAGCCGGGCCTTTGACGTCGGCGATGAGGTAGTGGCGGGCGGGATGGTCGGTCGGGTCGTACGCATCGGCGACGGCGAGGTGGACGTCGAAGTGGCCGACGGGGTCAACATCACGTTTGTCCCCGGGGCGGTGCAATCCCGCGCTGCCTACAATGCCGGACCGGCTTCCCGCGGGGGCGGGGGCTTCGGGGCACGAGCGGGCGCTGGTGGGCCGATGAGCGCTGCGTGGGCCGATGAGCAACAGCCGCCCCAGCTCCAGCGGTAGCCGCCCCAATGGCAATGCGTGGCCCGAACCTGACGACGGGCCGGCTACGGATGAGGCCTCCAACGGTTCAGCGGGTTCCTTCGATGACGGTTCTGAAGATGGCGCCGCCGGCGACGTCAACGCGGGTGGGGACGGTGGCGTCGAGCCTTCTGGCGAAGAACGCTAAGTATGCGGACGCGGCCTCTGGTTTGGTGCCTTGTACTGATCATCGCCGTTGCTGTTCTTGGTGTAGGGGCCACTATCGCTACCGGGACAACGCCGCTCCTGGGCCTCGACTTGAAGGGTGGCGTGTCGGTAGTAGAGAAGCCACAGGGCCACGTAACGGCGTCCGACCTGCAGGAGTCCCAGCAGATCATCAACAACCGCGTCAACGGCCTCGGTGTGTCCAATTCGAGCGTCACGGTGCAGGGCAACAACATCGTGATCGAGCTGCCCGGGGCCAAGAACGACACTGACGTCCTGAAGGTGGTAGGCCAGACCGCCCAGTTGTTCTTCCGGCCGGTGGACTGCATCATCGCCCCGTTCATCGCCAGCAATTCTGCGACGACTACCACTACCGCCCCTAAGACGACAACGACGACCCAGGCTGATACCAGTACGACCAAGGCTGCCGCCGGGGCCACTGGCGGCCCGACAGTCCACCTCGACGACCGCTTGGCGTCGGCAGACTACCCCTTGGCGGCGGGGACAACGACCACGCCGTCAACCAGCTCGGGCACCAGTTCGACGACGGCGCCCGCCTCCCTGTCGCCGGCGCATTCGACCACCGGGACTACTTCCCACTCGACCACTTCGACAACCGTCCCCCACCCACTCACCAGCACGGCTCTGGGGACGCAAATCTGTGGTTTGAGCGCAGCGCAGCAGTCGTCGTATTTCCCTCCTCATGGCACGTCGCACGGCGTCACCCCCGCCGAGTGGGACCTGGCCGGGTCGACGGTCGTGCTGCCCCAGGTGGGTACCGGCGGTAACCCTGCGTTCGAGGACGGCCGCTATGTGCTCGGGCCGGCGGAGATGTCAGGTTCGATCATCAAGACGGCCGCGGCCGAGCTCAACTCGTCTACGGACCAGTGGGAGGTCGACCTTTCGTTCACCAGTCGAGGTTCGACGGAGTTCAACAAGTACGCGACGGCCCACTACGAGTGTTACCAACAGGACCCGAGCAACCCTCCGTACTGCGCCCTTCAGGCCATCGAGCTGGACGCGGTGGTCCAATCAGCGCCGGCCATCGAGGCCTCGTCCTTCCCCGGAGGGGCGACGATCAGTGGTTCGAGTTCCAACCCGTTCACCCAGCAACAGGCGTCTAACCTCGCCCTTTCCCTCAACTACGGGTCGCTGCCCGTTCGCTTCGTGCCCCAGGACATCAGCTCGGTATCGCCCCAGATCGGCACGGACTCGCTGAAGGCCGGAGCCGTCGCAGGCGCCCTGGCCGTGTTGCTGGTGCTGCTTTACCTGGTCATTTACTACCGAGCGCTGGGCCTGGTGGTGGTCGTGAGCATCTGCGTTTCCGGAGCCTTGCTCTACGCCATAACCACGCTGCTCAGCCAGACCGAGGGCCTTGCCCTGACCCTTTCCGGCGTGATAGGCCTGATCGTGTCCGTTGGCGTGACGGCGGACTCCTGCGTGGTGTACTTCGAACGCCTGAAAGAAGAGATCCGCAGTGGCAGAACCGTGCGGACCTCGGTAGAGAAGGGCTTTACGCGCGCCTTCAGGACCGTCCTGGCGGCTGACTTCTCGTCGTTTATCGCCGCCTTTATCCTCTACACGCTGACTGTCGGCGATGTCCGTGGCTTCGCCTTCTTCCTCGGGCTGGCCACTTTGCTCAACGTCGTGACTACGTACTTTTTCACCCGTCCACTAGTTATCCTCATCGGCCGCCGGGCCTCGGTTTCTGAGGGTGGGTTCCTCGGCGTGAACCGCGGCCTAGGCGTGAGCCCCCTGACCACGTGAGCGCCCAGAACTCATGACCAACACTGCGCCTCGAAGCCGTGACCAACGACCGCTCGGCGGCAACCCAATCATCCGCCTGTACCGCGGGCAGACGAATTACGACTTCATCAACCGGTGGCGGTACTGGTTCGCTCTGTCCGGCACCATTATCGCCGTCGGCATGGTGGCCCTCGGCGTCAGAGGCCTGAACTTCAGCATCGACTTCAAGGGCGGCGTTGTCTGGCAGGTGCCGACCACGGCCACGGTGGCCGAGGTGAGGGCCGACTTGGGCGGGATCAGCCCGCTGCTCTCGCAAGCCCAGATCACCCAGTTGACCAACCGGACCACGGGACAAACCAGCATCCAGGTCCAGGCGCCGGGGGACATCACGGGCAAAACAGTGGAAATCGACGCCGTTACTGCTGAGCTGGCCAAAATCGGCGGTGTCCCCACCGACGAGGTCTCGCTGAACGCCATTGGGCCCTCCTGGGGGAGCGACATCACCAACAAGGCGATCGAGGCCGTCGTTGTGTTCCTGGTCTTGATATCCCTTTGTATTGCGGTCTACTTCGAGACGAAGATGGCCGTCGCGGCATTGGTCGCGCTTCTTGCACGACATGCTCATCACCGTTGGCATTTACGCGCTGTCGGGCTTCCAGGTCAGCCCGGACACGGTGATCGCTTTCCTGACGGTACTTGGCTACAGCCTGTACGACACGATCGTCGTGTTCGACAAGGTCAAAGAAAATACCGTGGGCCTGGCCTCGACCAACCGCGTGACGTACACCGACGTGGTCAACCTGTCGATGAACCAGGTGCTGGCCCGGTCGATCAATACGTCGTTCGTGGCCATCATGCCCGTTTTCTGCATCCTGGTCGTCGGTTCGTGGATCCTGGGGGCGTCGGCGCTGAACGACTTCGGGCTCGCTCTTTTCATCGGCTTGTTGAGCGGGGCCTATTCATCGATCTTCATCGCTTCGCCCATCCTGGCGCTCCTCAAAGAGCGCGAACCCCGCTACGTCGAGATCCGCCGGCGCCTGGCCGCTTACCCGCAGTCTCGGCAGGTCCTGACCCCCTCGATGGTGGCCGACGGCGTGCTGGTCCCTGGGGCCAAGGCCGCCGTGCCCGCGGCCTCGACGAAGTCCACGGCCCGGGTCGCCGTGGTTACACCGAATGAGGTCGTGGCTGCAGAGGACGTGCCCATCAGCGACGAAGGCGTGGACGACGGCGTGCTCGTCACCAACGGCGACGTAAGTGACGCCAGCGTCGAAGCGGCGGCCAACGGTGGTAACGGTGCGGAAGGCACTAACGGCGCAGACGGTGGCAACGGCGCGGACGGTGGCAATGGCGCGAGTAGCGTGCCCGCGGCGGGCGCTATTGCGGCCGCGGGCGCCGTGGCCGCAGTTGGGGTCGACGCGGCGCGCACGGCCTCGTCTCAGAGCAGCCCCGCCCAGGTCGGGAGTAGCAAGTCGCCGAGCGGTGCCCGAAAAGCTCCGCCCCGCCCGCGGAAGAAAACCCCTCGCCGGCGGTAGCGGGACCGGCGCTAGCCGGGTAGTACGCTGCTTCGCGTATGGCCTACGACGGTGCCCGCATAAAGGACCTCGTTAGGGACGTCCCCGGGTTCCCGCGGCCCGGCGTCACCTTCAAGGACATCACCCCTCTCCTGGCGGACCGGGAGAGTTTCGCGGCGTGCATTGATGCCCTGGCTGACTGCTTCGCTGGCGAACGGGTGGACAAGGTCATCGGCGTCGAGGCGCGCGGCTTCATCATCGCTGGTGCCGTTGCGTACCGGCTGGGAGCTGGCTTTGTGCCGGTACGAAAAAAAGGCAAACTGCCGTGGCGAGTGCACTCGGACACGTACGAGCTCGAGTACGGCACCGACACCCTGGAGGTCCACATCGATGCCGTGGACACCGGCGAGCGAGTGCTTATCCTGGATGATGTGCTGGCCACCGGGGGTACGGCGGCGGCCACCCGCCGGCTGGTGGAGACGCTGGGTGGAGAAGTCGTCGGCCTGGGTTGCGTCCTGGAGCTGGGGTTCCTCGGCGGCCGCAAGCGCCTCGAAGGATTGGAGGTCGAGGCGCTGGTCAGCTACGAGTGACTGGGCCTGACCAGGCCGGGCACATGTTGATGGGTCAAAGTGTTACACCAAACAGAGAAGATGAAGGGTAGGTCGTGAGCACAGTCGAACGGGTTCCACGGGGCCGGGCCGTTTCTACTGTTGAGCGCGTATTGCCCTGGCGCCGCCAGGGCCAGGCTGAGGAGACCCTGGGCCCGCTGTTGCAGGCGTACCGGGAGCGCCACCCCAAGGGCGACGAGAGCGTCATCCTGAAGGCGTACGAGACGGCCGAACGGGCGCACCGGGGCCAAGTCCGCCGTTCGGGCGAACCGTTCATCTCCCACCCGCTGGCGGTGGCGACGGTGTTGGCCGGGCTCGGCATGGACGACGTCACGCTGGCGGCCGCCCTGCTGCACGATTCGGTCGAAGACACGCCGTTGTCGTTGGCCGATGTAGAGGCCGATTTCGGCCCCGTCGTGGCCCAGATAGTCGACGGCGTCACCAAGCTGGAGCGGGTCTCGTTCGATTCTCGAGCCGCCGCGCAGGCAGCCACGATGCGCAAGATGCTCGTGGCCATGGCCAAGGATCCGAGAGTCTTGCTCATAAAACTGGGCGACCGCCTCCACAACATGCGCACTTTGGCGGCGATGCCGGAGGCGAGCCAGAAGCGCTCGGCCCAGGAGACGCTCGACATCTACGCACCGTTGGCGCACCGTTTCGGCATTGCAGACATGAAGTGGCAGCTAGAAGACCTGGCTTTCGCCACGCTCCACCCCCGTCGTTATGCCCAGATCGAGCTGATGGTGGCCGCCCGCGCCCCCGAGCGCGACATCTACCTGGCCCAGGTGATCGAACAGGTCGAAGAGAGGTTGGACGCCGCCCGGATCGAGGCCCAGGTCACCGGCCGGCCCAAGCACCTCTATTCGATCTACGAGAAGATGGTCCTGAAAAACAAGGAATTCGACGAGATCTACGACCTCGTGGGAGTCCGGGTCATCGTCAAGTCAGTGAAGGACTGTTGGGCCGCCCTGGGTGCCATCCACGGGACCTGGGCTCCCGTGCAGGGGCGGTTCAAGGACTACATAAACACCCCCAAGTTCAACCTCTACCAGTCGCTCCACACCACTGTCGTAGGCCCTCAGGGCAAGCCCCTGGAGGTGCAGATCCGCACACTGGAAATGCACAATCGGGCCGAACGGGGGATCGCCGCCCACTGGGGCTACAAGGAGAACGCCTCCGCGGCCGACGTCGCCTGGCTACAACGGATCGTCGACTGGTCGGCGGAAAGCACTGACCCGGCCGAGTTCCTGGAGAGCCTGAAGCTCGACCTCGAGACGGACGAAGTCTTCGTCTTTACCCCCAAGGGCGATGTCGTCGCCCTGCCGGTCGGGGCCACCCCGGTCGATTTCGCCTACTCGATCCATACCGAAGTGGGCCACCGTTGCATCGGGGCCAGGGTGAACGGCCGGCTCGTGCCGCTCGACTCCAAGCTGACCTCGGGCGACAGCGTGGAAATCTTCACGTCCAAGGTGCCGTCGGCCAGCCCCAGTAGGGACTGGCTCAACATCGTTGTCACCCCGAGGGCTCGCAACAAAATCCGGCAGTGGTTCAGCCGGGAAAGGCGCGAGGACGCGATGGAGACGGGCCGGGACGAGCTGGTGAAGGCCATGCGCAAAGAGGGCCTCCCGCTGCAAAAACTGGTGGGCAGCGAGCCCCTCAAGCAAGTAAGCGAAGCCATGCACTACGCCGACCTCGATGGCCTGTACGCCGCCATTGGAGAAGGCCACGTATCGGGTCAGGCGGTCGCGCAGCGCCTGGTGCGGGAGCTGCGGGGCGGGGACCAGGACGTCCAGCTGCCGTCCACTGTCCGCCAACCCAGGCGGGCGACCAGCCGCCAGGGAATAGGCCTTCATGTCGAGGGGCTCGACGACGTCATGGTCCGCCTGGCCAAATGCTGTACGCCGGTGCCCGGGGACGAAATAATCGGGTTCGTTACGCGCGGCCGGGGCGTGAGCGTCCACCGGAGCGACTGCGCCAATGCGGCCGCTCTGGCCGCCGGGGAAGTAGGCCGCCTGATCGAAGTCGAATGGGACCGGGACAAGCCGGGCAGCTTCCTGGCCGCTCTCGAGATCAAGGCTCTGGACCGCAGCCGGTTGGGAGCGGACGTGTGGAAGGTGCTCTCAGACCATCATCTCAACATCGTCCGCAGCGACAGCCATACAGGGGCAGACCGGATCAGCAAGATGCGGTTCGAGTTCGAACTGGCGGACCCTGCTCATCTCGAGTCGGTCCTCGGCGCCCTGAAACGGGTGGACAGTGTGTACGACGCCTATCGGGCGTTGCCGGGCGCGGGCAGCAACGGACGGGGGCAGGCCTGAGCCCGTTTGAGCGAGCCTCGGGGGACCGGCGAGCGCCGGCGTCAACCTCCGCCGGCCGGAGCTGGCTGAGCGTAGGTGGCTGAACCGGCTGATTTGTTCCAGGCTGCCCTGGAGCGCCGGCTGGCCGAACACGGGCCGCTGGCCGCCCGCATGCGGCCGCAGTCTTTGGACGAGGTGGTGGGGCAGAAGCACCTCCTAGGTCCGGGACGGCCGCTCCGGGCGCTGATCGAAGCCGACCGGCTGAGCTCTGCCTTGCTCTGGGGGCCGCCGGGTACGGGCAAAACGACGCTAGCCCGGCTGATAGCCGGTGCCACCAAACGGGCGTTCGTAGGTCTATCGGCCGTCTCGGCGGGGGTAAAGGATGTACGGGAGACGGCGGAGGAGGCCCGGCGTCGCCTGGCTGAGCAGGGCCGCGGGACGGTGCTGTTCCTCGACGAGGTGCACCGTTTCAACCGAGCCCAGCAGGACGCCCTCTTGCCGTCAGTGGAAGCGGGCGAACTGACCCTGATCGGGGCCACCACGGAGAACCCGTTCTTCTCCGTGAACGGCCCGCTGCTGTCCCGCAGCACGCTGTTCCGGCTCGAACCGTTGTCGGCCGACGACATCCTGTTCCTCCTGCACCGCGCCCTGGAGCGAGAGAAGGCGACCGCCGACGAAGACGCGCTGGTGTTTTTGGCCGGCCTGGTCGACGGCGACGCCCGGGCGGCGCTTAACAGCCTCGAAGTGGCGCTGGCCCTGGCGGAGGCGGCCGGTCACCCGGTGGTTACGTTTGCCGACGTCGAGGCGGCCCGCAGCACCCGGGCGCTCCAGTACGGGGACGACGAGCACTACGACGTGATCAGCGCCTTCATTAAGAGCATCCGAGGGTCGGACGCCGACGCCGGGCTGTACTGGCTGGCCCGCATGCTCGAAGCGGGCGAGGATGCTCGCTTTATCGCTCGCCGCCTGGTCATTTTGGCCAGCGAGGACGTCGGGATGGCTGACCCCCAGTCCCTCTTGGTAGCTGACGCGGCGGCCCGGGCGGTAGAGTTCGTCGGCCTGCCCGAAGCGCAGCTCAACTTGGCCCATGCCGTCGTCCACCTAGCCAACGCGCCGAAGTCGAACTCGGTGACGGCGGCGCTCGGGCGGGCCAAGGCGGACGTGGAGGCGCTGGCCACCGGCACCGTCCCGAAGCACCTGCGCGACGCCAGCTATAAAGGGGCCGCCCGCCTCGGGCATGGCAAGGGCTACGTGTACCCCCACAACGAGCCCGGCGGTTGGGTGGCGCAACAGTACCGTCCGACGCACCTGGAGGGCCGCACGTACTGGGAGCCGACGGGCAGGGGCGACGACCAACGCCGGGAAGCGGGGGTTACGGGAGAGGGGGGCGCCGGGACGGGAGACGGAGGCCGGGGGACGGAGGACCAAGCCGCCGAGCCCGACCTCTGATCGGTGCCCCCAATGCGGCCGCAATCCCTCATGCTTGCTAGGACGTACCCCGTACGTGGGTTCACGCGCTATGGATGACTCGGGCGTCAGTGACGATGCCCTGCTCGCCAGCATGGCCGTGGGCGACGAAAGGGCGGGCGTATCGTTCGTACGGCGGTACCAAAGGCGCGTCTATGGCCTGGCGGTGAGTATGGTGGGGGACCCGGTGCTGGCCCAAGACATCGCTCAGGAGGCGTTCTTGCGAGCCTGGCGTCACGCTCAGGTGTTCGACCGTCGGCGGGCCTCGGTAGGGACATGGATGCTCACGATCACGCGCAACCTGGCCGTCGATGCGCTGCGCCTCCGCCGCCCCGTGGTCACAGACCCGACCGATGTGATGTGGGCCAACCTGGTCAGCGGGGCCGTCACCCCCGATGAGAACGCAGAGTCCAAAGACACGCGGGCCCGGATGTCCGAGGCGCTGGCGTCTCTGCCGCCTGAGCAGAGCCGGGCTCTGGTATTGGCGGCGGTCTATGGCTACACGGCGGCCGAAGTGAGCGAGACGGAATCCATCCCGCTCGGCACGGCCAAGACCAGGATCCGACGGGGCTTGCTCAAGCTGCGGGCGGTCGCATCGAGCCACGACCTGACCGGCGGACGAGCACTGCCATGAGCGGCGAACTGAAAGACGAGATGGACGCCGGTATGGGGGGTAATTTGCCGCCGGCCTGCGCCGCCGTCAACGAGGACCTGGGTGAACTGGCCCTCGGCACCCTGACGGGAAGGGCAAGGGTGGCCGCACTTGCTCACTTGGAAAGCTGCGCCCGTTGCTCGGCTGAGGTCGACGAGCTCTCCGCGGCGGCTGACGAGCTGTTGCACCTGGCTCCATCTGCGGAACCTCCCGTGGGCTTCGAAGCGGGCGTTTTCGAGCGCCTCGGCCTGCAAGACAAGCCTCGGCGCTGGCGGCCGTCCTTCGCCTGGAACCTGAGGTGGCGGCCGAAGGTCGTCGCCGCCATCGGCGCGTGTGCGGTGGCAGTTGCTTTCGGGCTGGGGGCGCTGGTGGGCCACGGCTCGGGCGACGGTGACTATGAAAAGTCGGCCATCGCGGGGCCGCACACCGCAATAACCGAAGCCGCTCTTCATTCAGGTGACCGCATGGTCGGCCACGTGATGGTCTACGCCGGCAACCCGACGTGGCTGTTCATGTTCATGGACGACCCCAGTTGGCAGGGCACCCTGCGATGTGAGGTCGTCATGGACCAGGGGCCAACGGTCATGCTGGGCCGCTTCTGGCTATCAGGCGGCAAGGGGGCCTGGGCCGCCAGCGTCACCCAACCTGCGGGCCGGCTGAGCGAGGCCCGGGTCGTGAACGACAAGGGCCAGGTGCTGGCGGAAGCCGATCTCTCGTAGCCGTTCGGGCCACGGGTTAGCGGCGGTCCGGCCCGAGTTGGGCGGGTAATCTTGTCGGGATGGATGCGAACGGGCTTCGGCGCGCCTTTGTGGACTTCTTCGTCGCGCGCGGCCACGTAGAGGTGCCCTCGGCCAGCCTGGTCCCGCACCACCCCCGGGCGCCGCTTTTCACGAACGCGGGTATGAACCAGTTCCTCCCTTATTTCCTGGGCGAAGAGGTGCCCCCGTTCCCCCGCGCGGTCAGTATCCAAAAGTGCGTCCGGGTCCGGGGGAAGCACGACGACATCGACCAGGTGGGCCGGACCCCGAAGCACGCCACCTTCTTCCAGATGCTCGGCAACTTCAGTTTTGGCGACTACTTCAAGCACGACGCCATCGTCTGGGCGTGGGAGCTGTTGACCGAGGTGCTGGGCTTCGACGGGGACCGGCTCTGGGTGACCGTCTATACGACCGACGACGAAGCGGCCGACATCTGGGCTGAAGCCGTCGGCGTGCCCCGCGAGCGCATCCAGCGGACCGAGGAGGACAACTTCTGGGAAATGGGCGATACGGGCCCCTGCGGCCCGGACTCCGAGCTCCATTTCGACCGCGGGCCAGAATGGGGGATAGGCGGCGGGCCGGTGGGGGGGGCCGAGAACCGCTTCGTCGAACTGTGGAACCTCGTTTTTCAGACCTACGACCGACAGGCATCGGGGGAGCTGGTCCCGCTGCCCAAGCCCGGCATCGACACGGGGGCGGGTTTTGAGCGCATGCTGGCCGTCCTGCAAGGTGTGCCCTCCATCTGGGAGACGGACGAGCTGCGCCCGATCGTGGGTAGAGCAGAAGCGCTTACGGGCCGTCACTACGGCGAGGACACCGAAGTCGACGTAGCCCTGCGGGTGCTGGCTGACCATGCGCGGACCATGTCGTTCATGATCTCTGACGGTGTTTTCCCGTCGAACGAGGACCGCGGTTATGTGTTGCGCCGGATCATCCGCCGCGCTGTGCTGCGGGCCAGCCTGCTCGGTACCTCGGGGCTGGTCTGCCCGGGCATGGTGGAATCGGTAGTGAAGGTCATGGGCGATGCTTACCCCGACCTGGCCAAGAACGCCGACTTCGTGGAGGGGGTGGCGGCCCGGGAAGAGGAGCGGTTCCGGTCCAACCTGCGCTCCGGCATGGCGCTGCTGGAGGCGGAGCTGGCCGGCGGTGTGCTGATAAGCGGCGAGACGGCGTTCAAGTTGCACGATACGCACGGGTTCCCGATCGACTTGACGCGCGAGATCGCCTCGGGGCAGGGGGCGACGGTCGACGACGCCGGGTTCGCCGCAGCTATGGAGCGTCAGCGCGAGCAATCCCGGGAGGCGGCCAGGGGCCAAACCGGCGGCACGGACACCGCGAACCTCGGGGCCTATAGAGAGCTGGTGGAGCAGTTCGGGCCGACCGAGTTCATTGGTTATGCCACGATCGAGGGCGAAGCCAGGGTGCTGGCTGTGCTTGACGCGGAAGGTCCGGGCCAGGTGGAGATATTCCTCGACCGGACCCCCTTTTACGCTGAAGCGGGCGGCCAGGTCGGCGATACCGGCGTCATTTCTACGTCCACCGGCCGGGCCGAAGTGCTCGACACCACGGCCGCGCTCCCGGGCCTCCATCGCCACCTGGCCGTGGTCCCGGAAGGGTTTATCGCACCGGGCCAGGAAGCTCGGGCCGTGGTCGACGGCGGACGTCGCGCCGCCATCCGGCGCAACCACACCGGCACCCACCTCCTCCACTGGGCGCTCAGGGAGGTGCTCGGCCCGCACGTCAAGCAGCAGGGGTCCCTGGTGGCGCCTGACCGGCTACGGTTCGATTTCACGCATTACAGCCCGGCGACGAGGGCGGAGCTTGACCAGGTGGAGGACCTCGTCAACACCCAGATCCTGGCCGACATGGCGGTCTGGACCGAGGAGCTGCCGCGCGCCGAAGCGGAGGCCAAGGGGGCTATTGCCTTCTTCAACGAGAAATACGGCGAGCGGGTGAGAGTGGTCCACGCTGGTGAAGCCTCGATCGAGCTTTGTGGCGGCACGCACGTCGACCGCCTCGGCATGATCGGGCCCGTCGAGGTTGTGTCGGAGAGTTCGATCGGGTCGAACTTGCGCCGGGTCGAAGCCTTGACCGGGACGGCCACGCTGGAGCGGTTGCGGACCAACGAAGCCCGCCTGGCGCACGCGGCCTCGCTGCTGAAGTCGACGCCCGACGAGGTAGCGGCGGCCATCGAGCGCCGCCTGGGCGAGCTGCGCGAGCTGCAAGAAGAGCTCCGCTCCACACGTCAGGCCGCTCTGGGCGGGGAGGGCGCGGTGCTGGCTGGCGCCGCTATTGACGGCGCCGTCGTGGCTCGCCGGGACGGTTTGACCGCCGACCGGTTGCGCGACCTGGCCGTCGCAGTGCGGTCGCACCCGAATGTGCGCGTCGTCGTGCTGGGCGGGAGCCCCGAAGAAGGCAAGGTCGCGCTGGTCGCCGCGGTCGAACCTGGTCACGGGCTGGAGGCGCCGAAGCTGGTGGGGACGGCGGCCCGGCTGGTGGGTGGCGGCGGTGGAGGTCGCAACCCCGAGCTGGCCATGGCCGGTGGGCGCGACGTCAGCCGCCTGGACGACGCGCTGGAGGCCGTCCGCGCCGAGATAAACGGGTCGAAGCCGTGAGCCAGCCGGCCGATGGCAAACCGGCCCAGCGTCTCCCCGAGGGCGGCGTCGCGGAGTGCCGCGTCCCCGAGGGCCGGGTGCTCGGCCTGGACCTCGGTCGCCGGCGAGTTGGTGTAGCCGTCTCGGACGGCGACCGGAGAGTGGCGAGCGCCCTCGTCGTGCTGACGCGGTCCGCCACCCATGACCAAGACCATGCCGAGCTGGCCGGGGTGGTGGCCGAGACCGGCGCCAACCTGGTGGTGGTGGGCCTCCCCCTGTCGCTGTCGGGCCGGGCGGGGCCGGCCGCGAGGGAAGTTGAGGCGGAGGTGGCCGAACTACAGCGCGCCCTTCCGGTCCCTATTGAGCTCTGCGACGAGCGCTACAGTACGGTCGTGGCTGACCGTTCTCTCCGGGTGGGGGGCCGGAAGACGCCGGCGCGGCGAGAAGTGGTGGACAAGGTGGCGGCGGCTGGCATCCTGCAAACGTGGCTGGACCGCCAAAGGAACACCGTGCCAGCTTTGGCTAACGACCGGGCTGGCTCAATGCCTACGTGACTGACGCGACAGGACACCAAGCACCACCTGTAGGCGGTTTGGAGGAGGGCGGTCTACCGGCTGACGAGAGCGGTCACGAGGTCGGGCACTGGTCGCCCACCGAAAACGGGGGCGACACGTCTGAGCCTGAGGGCTTCGTTGACGCCCGGACCGGCTCTGGTGAGGGAGCAGACGTCTTCGGGCCCGATGGCCACCCAGATCCTGAGGATGTCTACGCCCCGCCTGACGGCGACCTCTATGACGACGCCTACGACCAGGACGTAGACGAGTACGAGGTCGCTTACGACGAGGCCGACGAACAGGCCGCCGACCAAATGTACGAAGGCCCAGGGCACCGCGCCTCGGGCAGCAGCGGGATCAGGCGGCGGCGCCGGCGCCGGCTGGGAGCCGCGCTTGCCATAATCGTCGCCGTCCTGCTCGTGATCGGGGCGGTCGGGTTTATCAACGTCAGCCACGATATCCACCCGACCGGGAAGGAAGGGCGCGTCGTCAGCGTCAGCATCCCCAACGGCGCCTCAACCTCCAAGATCGGCGATCTGCTGGCTAAAGCCGGCGTCATCCATGGGCCATTGGTCTTCGAACTGTACGTGAAACTGGAGGGGGCCGGTCCGCTCATGCCGGGCACTTACCGCCTGGCGACGAACGAGCCTTACTCCAAGGTGGTGTACGACCTGGAGCAGGGGCCGCCTCCCCTGGTCGGAAAGCTCGTGGTGCCCGAGGGCTTTACTATCCACCAGATCGCCGGGGCTGTGGGCCGGTTGCGCGGGATCGGCATCTCGTCCCAGTCCTTTGTGGTCGCGGCCACCAGCGGGCAGGTCCGGTCGCCGTACGAACCGGCCGGGACCAACAACCTCGAGGGGTTTCTTTTCCCCGCCACCTATCCCGTCCAACAGGGCGAGACGGCCGACGACCTGGTCCAGTACATGGTCGACACGTTCGACCATTACGCCTCCGAGCTGGACTTGACGGCGAAGGCGGCGAAGCTCCATTACACCCCTTACCAGGTGCTCAAGGTGGCGTCGATCGTCGAACGGGAGGCCAAGTTCGACTCAGACAGGGGCCCGATCGCCAGCGTCATTTACAACCGGCTGTCCCTGGGTATGCCCATAGGGGCGGAGTCGACCCTCCTCTACGGGCTCGGCGACCCCACAGGGACCGTCAACATAGAAACCCGAAACCCCTATAACACACTGATCAATAAGGGGCTCCCACCGACCCCGATCTCCAACCCGGGTATACCGTCGCTCGAGGCGGCCGCGTCGCCCACGAAGACGAGCTACCTGTTCTGGGTCGAGACCAACCCCGACGGGAAGATGAGCTACGCCTCCACCCAGGCCGGCTTTGCCCAGCTTCAGGTCGATTGCAGAAAAGTGCACCTGTGTTGAGCGGAGAAGGGGGGTGGGGCCACGGCGGCCATGCTGGACGGCCGTTGCGCACATGGCCCACCGCGTCCACTGCGTTGGCCGGCGTGATCGGCGACCCCGTCGAGCACTCGCTCTCACCTGCCCTCCACAACGCCGCCCTCATCGACCTCGGTCTCGACTGGGCCTACGTCGCTTTCCCGGTGGCGACTGGCCACGGTGAGGCGGCGGTGGCCGCTGTGGCCGACCTCGGGATCAGGGGGTTGTCCGTCACGATGCCGCACAAAGCGGCGGCAGCCAGAGCGTGCCAGCGTTTGAGCCCGGTGGCGGAGCGCCTCGGCGTCGTCAATACGGTGACCAACTATGACGGTTACCTTGTGGGCGATAGCACGGACGGGCCGGGGTTCATCGACTCGCTGGCCGACCTGGGCTGGGTACCGGCAGGCAAGCGTTGCCTCGTGCTCGGGGCGGGCGGGGCCGCTCGGGCCGTTGTCCTGGCGTTGGGGGAAGCCGGTGCCGACCGGGTCGATATTGTCGGCCGCCGAGCCGGCCGAGCAGAGGAAGCGGCCACCTTGGCTGGTCCGGTGGGGAGTGTCGGCTCCGTCGACTCGGCCGAGGACGCCGACCTGGTCGTGAACGCCACCCCGGTGGGGATGACCGGCGTCGAGGGAGGGGCGGTCGGCGACCTCCCTTTCGGGCTGGACCCGAAGCGGCTCGGGCCAGGGCAGCTGGTCGTGGACCTCATCTACGCTCCGGCGACGACGACCCTCCTGGCTGAGGCCCGTTCTCGCGGCGCCGAAACGTGCAATGGCCTCGGGATGCTGATCTACCAGGCCGCTCGCCAGGTGCGCATTTGGACCGGCCGGAGCCCATCCGTCGAGGTCATGTCCGCCGCCGCCCTCCGGGAACTGGGCAAACGGGCCGAGCAAGGGACACTGGCCGATTTGCCGCAATTGCGCGAACCGGGCAGCTCGTCCTAGCGGTGCGGTCGCACCGCCTCTATCATTGAGGTCCGGCCTCGCGTATCGTTGGCCGGGTGGTGAACTCAACGAGAGTCCTCGCTACCGGCCCTAACAAGCGCCGACTGTGCTGGGTTGGACCTTGTTTGCCCTCATTTCTCAACTCGGTTGGCGAAGATGCCGAAGTAATCTGCATTACAACCGGAGGTCGCCGTGTCACTTGAAGGTACGCTAGAAACAATTGCCCTGCCAGATGTCCTGGCCCTCTTGTCAGTCACCGCCAAAAGCGGCGAGCTGCGGGTCGAATCGGGCGGCGGCGTAGGCAGAGTTTGGCTCGACGCCGGCCGAGTTTCAGGCTTCGATGTCGGTAACCAACGCAGCACTGTCGATGCTCTTTTCGCCTTACTGCGTTTGAAGGACGGAAGCTTTAAGTTCCACGCCGGTTCCGACCCTGTCAACCCGGTCGAGCCGCAGGAAGTGGCGCCGCTCATGGAACAGGCCGAAGAGCGTCTCGTGCAGTGGCCCGGGATATCGGCGGTCGTGCCATCGCTGTCTTCCAAGGTCGACCTCGAAGAGTCCGTCGACGCCGATGTGAACCTTTCGCCCGAACAGTGGGGCCTCGTGGCCCAGATCGGCGGCGGTCGCAGCGTCGGAGAAGTGCTGGACGCTCGCAACTTCGGCGAGTTCGACGGGTGCAAAGCGGTCAAAGAGCTGGTTGACCTGGGGCTCGTGAACGTCGACCGCCTCGAGGTGCCGACCGAGACGACGATGCTCGCCCCGGCTCCGCCTCCCGAGGATTCTGGCCCCCCCGGCTGAAGAGGACTTCCCGCCGACGCCAGAATTCCCCGAACAAAGTATTGCCACTAACGGTTGGAGCGACGCCGAGCTGAGCAACCTGTCCGAGGTATGGAACGACGAGACGGGCCAGGTCGAAACCGCGCCGGTTGAAGCTAGCCCCGTGGAGGACGGCCAGCCGGAGGAGGCACCGGTAGAGGCGGGACAACCGGTCAACCGGGGGCTGCTGCTCAAGTTCCTCGGCTCAGCTCGCGGCTAGCGCCTCTTAATTCGAGCGCTCCACAGGCCGAAAGATCAATGCGATAGTGGGAACGCGCGCGAGGAGAAACGATGGACGCCAGGCTGCGTGACCGGGAGGGGGCACTCTCCGAGGACGAACAATTAGGCGTCGTCCTGGTCAAGAGCGGCATCATAACGATCGACCAGCTCGGCCAGGCCCTGACCAGCGCCCGGGAACGGGGCTGCAACCTGGCCCGCGTGCTGATCGAAGACAGGCTGCTTACCGAGGAACAGTTCGTCGGCACTCTGGCCGGCCAGCTGGGGCTCGAGTTTGTCGACCTGGCGGATTACCCTGTCGACCCGGCCGCCGCTCGACTGGTCACCGAAGCCTTGGCCCGGCGGTACCTGGCCCTGCCCATCGGCTGGTGGGAAGGCCGCCTGATCGTGGCCATGGCGGACCCGTCCAACGTATTCGCCATCGACGACATCCGCACTCTTACCGGGGCCGAAGTGCGCCAGGTCGTCGTTACCGCCGAAGCGGTAACCGCAGCGATCAATAAGTACCACCGCAAAGACAGCGAAGCCGAGCACATAAGCGCACAAGCGTCGGCCACTAGTGCTGAGGAACAGGACGAGCGCCTAAGCAGCATTAAAGAGGTCCACGAAGACGCTCCTATCGTCAGGCTCGTGGACCTGATCATCAGCCAGGCCATCAGCGACCGCGCCTCGGACATCCACATAGAACCGACGGGGAAAGATCTCCGCATCCGCTACCGGATCGACGGCGTCCTGCACGAAATAATGCGCAGCCCGCGCAATATCCAAAACGGCATCATCAGCCGTCTGAAAATCATGGCCGACATCAACATCGCCGAGCGCCGCATCCCTCAGGACGGTCGCATCAGCATGAACATCCAGGGCCGCCCCGTCGATCTGCGCGTGGCCACGCTGCCTACCGTGCACGGCGAGAAAATCGTCATGCGGGTCATCGACAAACAGACGGCCAGGCTCCGGCTTTCGGACCTTGGCTTCCTGCCGGCGAACATGGAACGTTACGAGGTGGCCTACTCGAAGCCGTACGGCACGATCCTCGTCACCGGCCCGACCGGTTCAGGCAAGTCGACAACTCTTTACGCCACCATCAACATCCTCAACAGCCCCACGAAAAACGTTATTACGGTGGAGGACCCGGTCGAGATGCAGCTGGACGGGATCAACCAGATCCAGGTCAACGTCAAGGCCGGCCTCACCTTCGCCTCTTCATTGCGCACGATCCTGCGGGCTGACCCTGACATAATCCTGGTAGGAGAGATAAGGGACCGGGAGACGGCCACTATTGGCATAGAAGCGGCGCTCACCGGCCACCTCGTTCTTTCGACCTTGCACACCAACGACGCCGCCACGACGCCGAACCGCCTCATAGAGATGGGGGTCGAGCCATTCCTGGCGGGCAGCGCGCTTGACTGTGTAGTCGCTCAACGGCTGGCCCGGAAGCTATGTGAACGTTGTAAGCAGGCGTTCCGGCCCGAGCCCGGGCAACTGGTGGAAATGGGCTGGGACCTATCCGATATCGAGCTGCCCGACGAGATCTTTCGGGCCGTTGGCTGCCAGGTATGCGGCAAGACCGGGTACGCGGGCCGGTTTGCCGTCCACGAAGTGCTCAACGTCAACGAGGAAATCGAGCGGATGATCGTCGAGCACGCCCATTCCGAAGATATCCAGAAAGCGGCGGTCGCTGACGGGATGTTGCCTCTGCGCCAGGCGGGACTGGTCGCGGTGGCCGAGGGCATGACCTCGCTCGAAGAGGTACTGCGGGTTATAGCCTGAGCCTGGCCGAGCGGGCCGGTCCGCAGTGCTGTTTCGCCGGCGTCGGCGAGGTGTGGGGCGGGGGAAAAGGCTTCCACTCCCAACCCCGAATCCGTGCAGTTAACCGGATCACCTCCAGTTCAGATCCCTAATCCGTCCGGGGTGACCGGATCGAGCGTAGTTCCAAGCCCTCACCCTTCCGGGGGTTCGGACTGGGCGAACCCCTCACCCTTCCGGGGGTTCGGACTGGGGCGAATTACTGTCCTTATCGTTAGGTTATTCGACCCAAAACACATCTTTCGCCCCAGAATCAGCAGTAGAGAGCGACCTATGTTCGCCGTCCTTGCCGAGCACTTCGGGCTAGCACCTCTCAGCCAGCACCTTGCCAGGAGGTCCTTGGGAGCTGGGCGGATTGCGCCCAGTTACTCACGTAGTCCTGGAAAGGTCTATTAAGGCGAGGCCGGAAGCGGCCGAAAAGTAAGCGATGCAGACTGCCTCGCGCAAAATAGGCGAGTTCCTCGTGAACCGCAAGGTGCTCTCGAAAGACGACCTCGAGTACGCGTTACGCAAGGAGGTTGACTCCGGAGTGCCTCTGGCCAAGATCCTGGCGGCTGAAGGCCTCGTGGGGGAGCGTGACCTCGTGGCGGCGGTCGCGGACCAGTTGGCCATTCCCTTCTGGGACCCCACCATTACCCCGATTTCCCCGCTGGTCGAAGGCATGATCCCGGCCGAGCTGGCTGTCAAGCACGTGCTGGTGGGGATCGGTGTCGACGGTGACTCTCTTCTGGTGGCGACGGACAACCCGCTCGACGACGGGACTATGTCGATGGTCAGCCAGGCGACAGGCTGGAAAGCGAAGCCCTGCCTGGCCACGCGCGCCGACGTGGCCGCCGCGCTGGCGGCCACTTATGGCCCGATTGCCGACCCCACCGGGGCGGCCACGGCGTCCGGGGTCGAGACGCCGGCGCTGCACGTGAACCAGATCCTCGTCAAGGTCGTCGAGGCCCGAGGCTCGGACCTACACCTCACTGCTGGTCGCCCGCCCGTAGTCGCGGGTCGACGGCCAACTGCAGGCGATGGAGGGGTTCGATGTGCTCACTCCTTCAACGGTGCGAGACCTGATCTACGAGATCCTCTCCCAGAAACTGCGCGAGCGCTTCGAGACCAACCTGGAGCTGGACACGTCCCATGTGGTCCCGAACGTCGGCCGGTTCCGCTTGAACGTCTTCCAGCAGCGGGACTCGGTCGGAGCGGTGTTCCGGGCCATCCCCTTCGAGATCCTTTCCCTCGACCAGCTGGGGATCCCGAAGTCAGTACGCCAGTTCGCCGATCTGCCGCGTGGGCTCGTACTGGTGACTGGCCCCACCGGCTCGGGGAAATCCACGACTCTGGCCGCCTTGATCGACATCATCAACGCCACCAAACCACTGCACATAATGTCCGTCGAGGACCCGATCGAGTACCTCCATCAGCACAAGATGGCCCTCGTAAACCAGCGAGAAGTCGGCGAGGACACCAAGAGCTTCTCCGAGGCGCTCAAACACGTCCTGCGGCAGGACCCCGACGTGATCCTGGTGGGCGAGTTGCGCGACCTCGAGACCATTCAGACCGCTCTGACCGCGGCCGAGACCGGCCACCTCGTCTTTGCCACGCTGCACACTCAGGACGCCCCCCAGTCGATCGACCGCATGATCGATGTGTTCCCCGCGCACCAGCAGCAGCAGGTACGTACCCAGCTGGCCACCACCATCCAGGGGATCGTGACCCAGCAGTTGCTGCCACGAGCCAGCGGTCCGGGCCGGGTAGTGGCCTGCGAAATCCTGGTCGCCACCCCCGCCGTCCGCAACCTCGTCCGAGAAGGCAAAACGCCACCAGATCTATAACGCCATGCAGGCCGGCGCCAAGTACGGCATGCAAAGCATGGACCAGACCTTGGCCGATCTCGTCAAAGGCGGCCTGATTACTCGCCAACTGGCCGAGGAACGTTGCGCCAACGTCGAGGATCTGCGCCGTCTTATCGGCGCCGCCTGATGACGTTCGTCTTTCTCGAAGTCAGATCGTCGTGATAACGCCAGAGCCGGGAGAGCCTGATGCCGCAGACCACATTCGCGTATAAAGTCCGCGACAGTTCCGGGAAGGTGCTGGAGGGCACCCTCGAGGCGGACAATACCAGCCTGGTGGCCAGCCGTCTTCGCCAGATGGGTTACACGCCCGTCAATATCCAGGCCAAATCGGGCAACGGGGCCATGAAGAAGGAGCTGCACCTGCCTGGCATGGGCAAGCGGGTCCCGCTGAAGGAACTGGCTGTCTTCAGCCGCCAGTTTGCCACGCTGATCAGCTCGGGCCTGACGCTCATACGCGGGCTCACGATCCTCGTGGAACAGACTGAGCACCCGGCGCTCAATAAAGTAGTGGCCGACGTCCGGGTCCAGGTGGAACGAGGCGTTTCTTTGTCCGCCGCTCTTGGCTCCCACCCGAAGGTGTTCAACCGGCTCTATGTCGCCATGGTCAGGGCAGGCGAGGCTAGCGGCTCCCTGGACCAGGCGCTGCTGTCCCTGGCCGACACGATGGAAAAACAGGTCAGCGCTGCGGGGCGAAATCAAATCAGCGATGGCCTACCCTTGTGCCGCCATGTGCATTGTCGTCGTCATCGCTGCGGCCGTGCTGTTGTTCATCGTGCCCGTCTTCAAGGGTATCTATAAGGAGCTGCACGGCAAGTTGCCGGCCCCGACGTTGCTACTGGTGACGATCTCGGACATCACGGTCAAGTTCTTCCCCATCGTGTTGGTGGTCGTGGTGGTGCGGCGTCATCGGCTTGCGCCGCTTCGTCCAGACCCCGAACGGACGAGTCCTGTGGGACACGACCAAATTGAAAGCACCCGTCTTCGGTCAGTTGATGCGGAAGACCGCCCTGTCGCGGTTTTGCTTCAACCTTCTCCGCCCTACTCGAGGCCGGTGTGCCGGTCCTGGAAGCGCTGGAGATCACTCGCGACGACGGTCGGCAATATGGTCGTGGTCAAGGGCATCGATGCGATAATAGACAGTGTGAAGCGTGGCGAACCAATGGCCAGGAGCCTGGCCGCATCACCCCGTCTTCCCGGCGATGATGAACCACATGATGAGTGTGGGCGAGGAGACCGGCAGCCTTGACGAGATGCTGGGGAAGGCGTCGGACTTTCTCGACGGCGAAATCCAGCGAACGGTCAACGCTGACCTCGTTGCTCGAGCCGCTGATGATCGTCATCCTCGGCGGCGCTGTAGGCAGCATGGTTATCTGTCTGTACCTGCCGATGTTCAAGGTCGACACCTTGATAAATAACGGCCATAACGCCTGAAGAAAAAGAAACCTTAAAGGCGCCACCGGCAGAATGCCGAAATTTTCATTAGAGCCAGCAAAGAGCTTCTCCATCCAGCGGGGAGCCGGCGCCACGGGGTGCAGTGTGCCGAGAGGCACATGGTCACGGGGTGCGGCGAGCACGGAAGTCCGGGCGACCGGGCGGCCTGCTCGGGCCGAGATGGCTCGAACTCGAACCAACCCTAGAAAGGACCGATGTGCTCAACAACTCCAACAGCGGCGCCATAACGAAGAGGGCTTCACCCTAATCGAACTCATGGTCGTCGTGCTTATCATGGGAATCCTGATGGCTATTGCCATCCCGACCTTCCTCAGCACCCGTGGCAGCGCCAACGACGCCTCTGCGAAGTCGGATGCCACCAACGCCTACACCAATGAGAAGTCCTTCTACGCCAGCAATCAGTCGTTCGTGGCCGCCGGCACCATTACCGGCGATGCCGCTGCGACCACCGCGGCCACGAACCTGGACGATTCTCTGCCGTGGGGCGACGCTAACACCGCCAACGGTGAGGCCGTGACCGCTTATGCTTTCGGCACCGGTAACCCCGACGTCGTGATCGAAGCTCTTCGAAGTCGGGCGACTGCTTCTACATCCTGGACACGGAGGCCGTCAGCTCCTTTCGTCGGCTACCAGGCGACTACGGCCGCCTGCCTCGGTGCCACGCACCGCCGTGGCGCACCCGTCCGATACCGTCCCCCAGCTGATTCTTCCTCGGGCTCGAGACCACCCTCGGCTCCACCTGGTCCTCCAGCTGGTAGGACTGGGTTATCTAGCTTCACTTCGCTAGAGAAATGATATGGACGGCGGTGCTGGGTCGAGTTGACCAGCACCGTCGTCGTTTATTTTGGCGATGGACGGCACAGGGACCTGCGGCACAAAGAGGTCGACGAGCCCGCCCGAAATGAGGGTTCACGCTTATCGAGCTGATGGTCGTCGTGCTCATCATGGGCATATTGATGGCGATTGCGGTGCCGACTTTCCTGGGCACCCGGACAAGTGCAGACAACGCTTCGGCCGAGTCGAACGCTTCCAATGCGTTGTCGAACGAAAAGGCGTATTACTCTCGAACGCCAAATTCGAAGACCTTACGGGCGGCAACGGACCGGCAGCGAGGCTACGATCTTGGACGCCGACCTGCCCTGGAGCGGGACCGTTGCGGTAGCCGACGGCCAGGTGACGGCGATTGCAGGGACGATAGATCGTCGGGCGCGTTCCAGCAGGTATCCCCGGCCGGCGGGCCGGGGCCCTACTGATAGAAGCGGCATCGAACAGCACGCCGGACTGCCTGTACATCTTGACTACGAGGACAGCCGCCAGCCCGCCAGTTTCTATTATCGCTTACGCGAATTCGAACAATTCGGCCGGATGCGCGGGTACGAACGTACGTTCCCGTCGTCCAACCGATGGCGCGGCCGGTACTGCGGCGCAGCACGTCGAGATGGGCTCATCGATCTAGGCCACTGACTGGTTCACAGCGTGGTGACCAAGGCCGCCTAAAGAATTCTGGTGTTCAAGACGGCGGGGACGCTGCCGATATTGGAACGGTGAACGTGCCTAACCTGCGGGCCCAATTTGGCGAATTGCTGCCCAAGAAAAAGACGGCGCGCCAGAAAAGCGTAGGATATTGCCCGGAAAAGTGTAAAGGTCGGCCTGGATATCGGCTCTTCGGCCGTCCGGGCCGGCGAGGTGGCCGCCGGCCCCGCCGGGGCCGAGCTGCGCCGCTTCGCACAAGTGGGTCTACCCCTGGGCGCCGTCGTCGAAGGAGAAGTGCGGGACGAAGCGGTGGTGGCCGACGCCATCCGGCGGTTGTGGGCGGAAGGCGGCTTTAGCAGAAAGACGTCGTTCTGGGCATAAGCAGCCAGCGGGCCATGGTAAGGCAATTGGACATGCCTGAAATGGGCGAGACAGAGCTCCGTTCGGCTTTGCGTTATGAGATCGGGGAGTTGCTTCCGATCCCGGTCGAAGATGCGGTGTTCGATTTCGCCATACTAGGACCGGGTAAGCCGAAGGGCGACGGCGGCAGGACGACACAGGTATTGGCTGTAGTCGCGCAACGAGACATTGTCTGGGAGGCGATCAATGTCGCCCGCCGGGCCGGGCTGCGTGTGCGTGCGGTGGACTCGTCGCCGCTGGCGCTGCTGAGGGCTGTTCCCTGCCGGGATGGCCACGATCTCGAATGTGTCGTATCGATCGGTGCCCACCTCGTCGTGGTGGCGGTACGAGAAGGCGACACGCCGAGGTTCTTGCGTACCGTCTCTATTTCTGCGACCACCAGTCCGACCACCGAGCTGGCCCAGATTGGAGCCTTGGCTGGAAGCAGTGAGCGAACGGCGTCGACGACGGGGGGCAACCTGGCGGGCAAGCGAGATTACATAGCGGAGGAGGTCCGCAGCTCGCTTGAATATTTCTTCTCTCACGGGCAGGGAGCGCAGCTGTCCTCGATTGAACTCACGGGGGGTGGCGCTCTGATCCAAGGCGTCGCCGAGCGGATTGCAGCGTCCGTTCGGGTGCCGGTTACTACGGCCGCGGTAGCCGCCGGCTACAGCCCCGCGGCGTTGGACCTGAGCGAAGCTCAGGTCGAGGAGGCTTCAGCCCGGTGGGCGACCGCTATCGGGCTGGCACTATGGGGCGCACACGGCGTACATGCTCCATCGTTGCTGCCACCGGAGATCAAGGAACGAGTTCAGCGGCAGAGGGCCGTTGCCGGGGCCGGCGCTGGGATCGCGGTCCTTTGTGTGTTATTGGGGGCGCTCTCCGAAACCAAAGCGTCGAGCACTGCAACCGTCCATAAGGAAATAAGCGCCAATAGTGCCGCGTCGGCGACCCTGGAGGCTCAGATAGCGAAGTTGGAGTCTGTGACGCAGCTACAACAAGACATCATCGGTCGGAGAGGATTGGCGCAAGAGGCGTTGTCGGATGACATCGACTGGGTGGCGCTGGACAGCCGCTTGGTGGCGGCGTTGCCGGCCGGTGTGCAGTTGACTGGCTTGACATTCACGGAAAATACGCCCACGACCAGTTCGCCGGGGGCCCCTGCTCCCGCCACGGGGGAGAATTATATCGGCGCGGTCACGATAAGTGCGCAGACCGATGCCGGACCTCCATCTGTGGGTCAGTTTGTCGACCGGGTGGCAAACGTGAAGGGTCTGGCCGGCCTTTGGGTGGCAAGTGCAACATCGATAGGCGGGACAGAGGGTGGTCCTGGCTCGCGCTCCGATCTGACCTTCCAGGCCACCGCAGAGGTAACACCTCAAGCCCTGAGTGACAGGGGCGACCTACTTCCAGGAGGAAAGTCATGACGCGTCGCGTCGGGCTCTTTGCCCTCATTGCCGTTGTAGTAGTTGTAGCGGGCTGGTATGCCGTCTTCTGGCGTTCGGAGAACGCCCATCTCGCGGCGGCCCGTGCTCAAGAACAGCAGTCGGCTCAGGAGGTGACCACGGAACGGGGCACACTGTTTGGCCTCGAAGTCCAACACAAGGAACTCGGCCAGGACGAGGCCACACTCCACCAACTCATAAAGGCGTTGCCTAACGGGCCTAGCCTGGATGAGATGATGGACACATTAAACGCCGCCGCCACGCAGTCCGGTGTGGTGATCGGGACCGTCTCCACGCCTACGCCGCAAAGTTGGGCCTCCTCCGGTCCAGTCAGTACCGGATCATCGTCGCAGTCGACGGGCCCTGGTCCGGAATCCATCGACGTCAGCCTTACTATCGGCGGCACTGAGGCGCAGGTACTTAATTTTGTGAAGACGCTGGACCATCAACCTCGCATATATGTCGTCAATTCCTTTTCTCTAACCGCGGCAGGAGCCGGGCCGTTGCTCCCCGGCACGCATGAAACAGCCAGCCTCTCGGTGAACATGTTCTTCGAGTCGGCCAGCTCATCCAGCCCGGTCTTCCCGGGTTAGGCGTTTAGGTACGGCCTGCCAACCCTCTCTGGCAGGTCGTACATAGCCAAACCCAGACTGAACCGAGGATTTACTCGTCGTCAGCTAGTTACGTCTGGTAGGTGAGGCTCGCGGTGGCACCGTGGCGGCGAAGTAGCCCAGGCCCTATGCGCCTTTGCCGCAAATGTATGTACGACGGACAGATCCTGGGGCTGGCGAGAGCGGTGGAAGAGCTGGTTATGCCCGCCGCGTCTGAAAGTATCGAAGAGGTGCTTGCCTTAAAGGCACCGCCTCAACGCCAAACTCTCAGAAGCCCTGCGCCGCATCACGCAAGCCGAAGGCTGACAGGAAGTCGGCTCGCTAGTGCTGGCGCCGGGCTGGCTGGGCATGGCCGGTTGTCGCGCAAAAAGGCCCATCGAGATGGGGTAATTGCCAGCCAGCTGGCCTCGTAGACGGTAACTGAGGAACCCAGGGCGAGCCGTGCCCGTTCGTCGGGCCAGGTCAGCGCGATAATCGCAAATGTCTCTCCTGAGGGGGCCACGCGGTACGCCCAGCACGAACCCGAAGTTTGACCCTGGTGTTCAGCGATCTGTCGGGTGGCGGAGACAGGGTTTGAGTCCACCGGGGTGGTGTACGAGCCGGTGACCCCGACGCCCTGAAAGGGCAGGGTCCACCACTCGCGGCAACCACCGCATCAATCTCAAGGAAGTTCCAACAACCGAGAGGAGAGATGCGGTGGCTTTTGACAGCTTGGACGCGCTCGAGTGGCTGCGCAAGCACCTCGAGCAAGATAGCCCTGACCTGCTGCGCGAGATGGTGCGCAGCTTCGCCGAACAGCTCATGTCGGCCGAGGCCGATGCCATCTGCGGGGCCGGCTACGGTGAGCGCAGCGCAGAGCGGGTCAACAGCCGCAACGGTTACCGCCATCGCGACTTTGATACCCGGGCGGGGACGATGGACCTGGCGGTGCCGAAGTTGCGCCAGGGCAGCTACTTCCCGGGCTGGCTGTTAGAACCCCGCCGGCGGGCGGAAAGAGCTCTCACCCAGGTCGTCTGCCAGTGCTACGTGGAAGGGGTCTCGACCCGGCGGGTGGACGACATCGTAAAAGCCATGGGGATAGAAGGGATCTCGAAGTCCCAGGTCAGCTCCATGGCCAAGGAGCTCGACGCCCTGGTCGAAGCGTTCCGCTCCCGGCCGCTCGACGCCGGGCCCTACACGTACATCTGGCTAGATGCCCTCACCCAAAAGGTGAGAGAAGGCGGCCGGGTGGTGAACGTGGCCGTCGTCATCGCCACCGGGGTGAACAACGAGGGCCGGCGGGAGTCGCTCGGCTTCGACGTCATCACCACCGAGGACGGGGCGGGCTGGACGGCGTTCTTGCGCAGCTTGGTGGCCCGGGGCCTCTCGGGCGTGGCCCTGGTCACTTCTGACGACCACAAAGGCCTGAAGGCGGCGATCGCCGCCGTGTTGCCGGGGGCGACTTGGCAGCGTTGTCGTGTCCACTTTGCGCGAAACCTGTTGACGCGGGTGCCAAAAGCGTCCCAGGGCATGGTCGCCACCTTGGTGCGCACGATCTTCGAACAGCCCGACCACGACAGCGTCTGGGACCAGCACGCCCGGGTAGTCGACCAGCTCACCGGTCGCTTCGACGACGCTGCCTTGATGCTGGCTGACGCGGCCGAGGACCTGCTCGCCTTTTCCACATTCCCCGCTGAGCATTGGTCGGCGGTGAGGAGCAATAACCCCCAGGAGCCCCTCAATAAAGAGATCCGCCGGCGCACCGACGTGGTCGGGATATTCCCCAACCGGGCCGCCGTTGTGCGCCTGGTCGGTGCCGTCCTGTCCGAGCAGAACGACGAGTGGGCGGTGGCCAAACGCTATATGGGCTCAGAGAGCCTGGCTAAAGCCCGCCTGCGACCCATTGAGGGCCAAGCGGCTATAGCGCCAAAAGAGCCTGAGCTCCAAACCGCCGGGGCTGCCTAGCGAAATCCCCCTAAAGGACCTTGACAACTGAATAACGCACGGCAACCGGCTACTTCGACGCGGCCCAAAACACAAGACAGTAGTTACCTACTTGACATTCTTACGAAGGGACCTATAGAATTCGAAATTGAGGTTGGTGAGCGGTTGTTATTACACCACCCGACTGGACTCGACCGAGACAGGCTGTAGTGTGCTCCTGGCGCCTGCCTGCTGGAACCACAGAGATGGGCCGAAGTCGCTGGAGCGGCTCTCCCCAGTTGCACTTGCTCCAGACCCTCGCTGCGCATTAGGCAGCTCTCGGGCCACCTGGCGGCACTGGACGTGCAGTGGTGGAGGCGGCGCTAGTCCGGGCGATGGCCAACTATGCCCGCGGCTCGGCCAGGCCAAGAACCCGCGCCGGCCGTGTCTGAGCGCCGAGCCGAAGCGCTGGTCGACTTGTACCCGTTGTTCCTTCGCCATTTCACTGAGGCGCCGATCGTCGCTCGCCACCAGCACCACGTGTCGGTCATCGTGGGCCTGCCCGACCTCGGACCCGGAGGTCCGGGTCGGCTCGCAGACGGCAGCGGCAATCCAGGGAATCCCGTGGTTCGGCCGGGCTCCGGGAGCTGCGCCCCATCGTCAAGTCCGCGCGCTCAACCATTCTGGGACTCCGGCTCAACCGTGCGCATGAGCCCGGCTCTTTGGGCGGCCCTGGTGGTCCGCAATGCCCTTGCCTCCCCCCCTCCGGGTTCGACCGGCGCAGGTGGTGGGCGAAGCCCATCACTACAGTTCGCTTGAGGCCTGGGCGTGCGCGGCCCTCTAACCTTGTGCTCGCGTGTAGCCGGCACGACCATTTCTGGCACTCTCAGGGCCGGCGGAGTGTCAAGCTTTATGAGACAACTTCTCCGAGGAAATACTGTCTGGTCGTTTCCTCGTCCGGCCTGTTTGATCCACGCCGTCGTGGGCAGAGCCGGAGGGGTGGGTGCCTTGCGCACGAAGCGCTCGAGGTGAGTCGCGTAGGTAGCGTCGAGGACAAGGCCCCATTGTGCCTGCACGTACTGAGCCCGGCCGTAGTGGGTCGGCGGGGTGTGGGAGCCGACGCCAGAATGACGGTGCTCGCCGTTGTACCACCTGAAGAAACGTTGACAGTAGCCATGAGCGTCCTCGAAGGAGCCAAAGCGGGCGGGGAAGCTGGGCCGGTACTTGAGGGTGCGGAAATGTGACTCCGATTAGGGGTTGTCGTTCGAGCAGTGGGGCCGGTTGTGGCTCTTGGTGAAGCCGAGGTCGGCCAGCAAGAAGGCCACGGGCTTGGAGGCCATCGAGGTGCCCCGGTCCGAGTGGATGGTCAGCTGGCCCGGGCCGACGCCTTGCCTGGCGACCGTGTCGGCCACCAGGGCCTTGGCCAATTTGGCGCGCTCGGCGCGGGCCAGCATCCAGCCGGGGACGGAGCGGTTGTAGATGTCGATAACGACATAGAGGTAGAACAGCCCACACTTGGCCGGCCCGAGCAATTTCGTTATGTGCCAGCTCCGTACGTGGTTCGGCCCGGCGGCGACGAGCTCGGGATTCTTGGCCGCGGGGGGCCGCCTGGCGGCCGCTCGCGCACCTCGGCGTGGGCCCGCAAGATGCGGGCCATAGTCGAGGTTCTGACCAGGTACCTACCCTCGTCGAGCAGCTTGGCGTACACGGTCGCCGGGGTCTCGTCGACGCGGTCGGGGTGGCGCAGTACCTCGAGCACCATAGCTGTCTCGGCCTCAGACAGCGCCCGGGGCTGTGGCCTCGTCACCCGGCCGCCCCGAGGGCTGGGCCAGTGCTTGGAGGACGCCCCGGTCCCGTTGGTGCCGCTATTCGGTGATGTTGGAGCTGTAAAGGCCTTTCCGGCGTAAGAACGCCCAATCGCTCAGAGCGGGCAGTTGGTCATAGGCCGCCAGCACCTCAGCCTTGTGGCGGGCCGAGAACTGCCGCCGGCGAGCCTTGGCCGGGATCTCGGGCTCAGGGTCTTGGTCCACGCCGCGAGCTTTCCCGGGCGCGTCAATAGAGTGGGTGATGGTCTCGGTTGCCATGTGGGGATTGCCTTTTCCCCGCCCTCTAGCTCAATGATAAGGCGCTACTGAATGCCTCATTAGATTTTGACACGGAGGGGGCCGGTAACTCGAGCGCGGGGTCGAGGGCGTGCTTGCACTCAAATCACCGACGGCGTTGGTGCTGTCCAACTGCGCGCCACCGGCGAAGATAGCGCTTTAGCGGCAATGTTGACCGCGCCGCTGCCTAGAGGGCGGCCCGAATGCTAGTTGCCGTTTACGTCCGGTTCGAACATGTTGCTAACCCCGGAGTAGCTCAAGCTAGCCGGAGCATTCCATTCCTGGGCTGGGAGCTCCCGCTGCATTGGGCGACGGTGATGGTAGAGAACGAACTGCCTCCGCCGGGTACTTGCTGGTCTGCAGTGTCAGCTGTCAGGCAATTGGCCCAGTAGTCCGTGACGTTATATGTAGTGCTGCTGTTGACCGTCCAGAGGAAGCCCTGGTCGCCCACCGGCATTTTTCCCGATTGGAGGGTGGGGCATGTCGCTACGGTGACCCAAGACGGGTTGTTGCCGGTCGGGGCGGTTGTTCCGTCGGTGATGTTGTCCGGGCTGTACAGGCAGTAGAGGGTATTAGGGTTGTTGGCGGGTTGGTCGTTGGTTACGAGTTCCTCGTAAGACTCGTTGTTGCCTGCGTACGTCACACTGACCTGCTGGAAGCGTTGGTTCCAACTGGGGTCGTACGGGTTTGTTCCCGATGATGAAGTTACGGCATTGTTGACGATCGTCGGAACCTTCCACTCAACCCCGTCGGGGAACTGCTTGCACATGTAGTCGATTAGGTAGGCGCTGGACAGGGTCTGTTGGTTACGTCCATGCAGTTGCCGAACTCGTCGTAGTTGACGAACTGTTGGGTGGCTATGCCTGCGTCTCCGGAGCCGACCGCAGGTGTGGGTTGCCAGGTTTGTTCGTCGGAAAAGCCACTGGAGTCGCAGGCGAACAGGTCTAGTTGGGAGCTCCGGCCGAGTTCGCCACCTCGTTGATGCAGATGTCTTCCGATGCGGGGCCGCCGGTAGAACTTACGGGCTCGTACTCACCGAGGTCGTTGATGCCCCATTGCTGGTTGCTGGGGACAGGGCTCTCACAGTTCCACAGTTCGATCGTGTCGTTATTTGTATTACTCTGGACGCATAGTGGGGTGGAAGACGTTGATGTCGATGTGATCTCCAGTGTGAAGTTCTGGTTGTACTGCCACGTCTGGTATGGGTCTCCTGCCGTCGCACAGGTCTCCACGCCGAGTTCGTCGCCGGCGGCGGGAGTACGTGTTGGCGTTCCACGCGGTCAGGTCGGCCATACAGAGGTCGTCGTGCGGCGTAGTTGAAGTCTTCGATGACACCATCGGCTACGTTCAAGTTGGTGTCGTGGAAGGCGTAGATTTCCTGAATTGTCCGAGTGGGGGGTGAGGCGGAGCCGATAGCCTCGTCTTTCCCAGTGGACTCGATCACAGCGTAATAGGGGACCGCCTCGGGGTAGCCGGGGGAGACCGCCGTGTAACAATTGATTGTTTCGGCCGTGCCGGCCGAGATGTTCGTACTCGTTGGTTCCACGCTCTGCCAGTACGAGACGGTGACAGTGTAGGTGGCGGTTGACGTCGTGTCGAGGTACCCGGTCAGAGAGAAGCCGTCGGAGCCCGTGCACGGGAGCAGCTCGGCTCACCGTTCCCAGCCCCGTTGTTTGCTGCTCGCAGTTGGCCAACGGCGGCGTCCAGTCCCGCCTCGGCGGCCTCGAGGGCATCATTGCGCTGGACCGTACGCTGCGCAATTGCTTGTTGGCTGATCGCAATCCCGGCCACCGTGACTACGAGGATCGAAGCCATGATTATTAGAAGCAGGACCATGATGATCGACCCGCGATCGTCGTCTGGACCACGCTGCTGGCGGCGGCTGCCTACCGTCGGAACAGCCCCAAGTTTGATACTCATGCCCCCGTCCAGCTCGCTGTGCACTGCGTATCGGCGCTAGTGGCTTCCTCGTAACTTGTGGAGTTCAAGGCGGTAAACGTCACCGACGAACTAGTGGTTTCTTTACCCGCGCCATTCCCTGACGTGGCCGAAAGAGTCACCATCAGCTGCACCTTTTCGTAAGACGAATTCTGGATTACCTGGAACGGGTCGGAGCTACCGGTAAGGTCCTCCGCGAGCATCTTGAACGATGGCGTAGTGGTAGCCCCTTCGCTCCAGGACGCCTGCAAGAGTTGGCCGGAACTGTAGTTGTACTGAAGTTCGCTGCAAGTAGGCTCCGCTGCACCGTTGAAAGTGGACTCGTACTCGATGTCCCAGTCGTTACCGGCAGTGCCCTGGTACGGCGCCCAAATGTCGTAGGCGTAGCGCACTTCGGAATCGAGGTCGAGGAAGGCGATGTCGAGCTGATCAGACGAGTCCCGTATGGATTCGGTCTGGACCGTCGGGTTCACCAGGTGGACCATTGCCGAGATAACCATCACCATGAAGATGGCGAATATGAGCATGGCTACGCTCAGCTCGACCAGAGTGAAGCCCGTCTCCCCGCGTCGGGGACGCCGCTTGGCTATTGACGACTGGGAAATTCGACGCATGAGTTTATGGGTTGATCTCATCCGCGTTGTGAGCCTTGGCCCGACGCCGTGTTGTAGTTGCTGTCGCCGTTGTAGGAGGCCGTGGCAGTATATGTTTGAGAGCCAGGACGCGTTATTGATGGTGCAGCTAGCCGTGGCTGTCCCGTTGCTTCCGCTTATTGTCGTCGTGGATGAGCAGGAGACGCCGGTCCAGGTGACAGAGCTAGCGGTTCCTGTTGGTGTGATGCTGCCCGAACCGGCGACCGTCGCTGTGAAGGTGAGATGTTGACCGCTGACGGCACCGCTGACGCTCACGGTCGGTGTGGCCTTGACAATGGAGATAATGAACTGCTGCACCGGACTGCTGGTCCCTGCGGTATTGGTGGCGAAAATGCAGAGCTTGTAGCTGGTGCCAGCGCTCCCGGACGGAGGTGTGCCCGAGAGGAGGCCAGCATTGGAGAATGTCAGCCAACTGGGCAGCGCCGATTTTGTGCAGCTGCTACCCGAGCTAGTGTCTGCGAACGTAATGTTCGTCGGATAACCCGTCGCCGTGACCTGGAAACTCCCGGCGCTGCCCACCGTAAATGTGGCCGAGGAGCTGCTCACCGCCGGTAGCTGGTCTTCAGTCAGCGTAGCCGTGCCTGAAGAGGTCCCGTACGTGCTGTTGCCCGAATAGGTTGCCGTAACCGTGTTGGCCCCGTTGGGTAGGGCAGTCAACGTCGAGCAGCTGGCGGTTCCCCCGGAGACGGTGGCGGAGCACAGCGAAGTGCCGCCGGAGGTGAAGGTGACAGAGGTGCCTGTAGCGACCGACGGCGAGACCGTCGCCGACAACGTGTAATTGGAGCCGGAGTTGACCGTGGTCGGGCTAACGCTGGCGGACGTCGTGGTGGCGATCTTGTTGACGGTCAGAGTGAATTGCTGCGTAAAGGGGGTCCCGACCGAGTTCGAGGCGTCCAGGCAGACCGTGTAGCTGCCGGCCGTGCCGGCTGCGGGCGTGCCCGAAATCACACCGCCGGAGAAGGTGACGCCCGAGGGCAACGTGGTTGTGCACCCGCTATACGAGTCTGTAATGGTCGGGGCGGGGTAGCCGGTCGCGATCACCTGGAAGTTGCCTGCCGTCCCGATCGTGAACGTGGCGCCGCCGGCGCTCGTGATCGACGGGGCCTGGTCGACTGTGAGCGAGATCGTGTTGCTCGACGGGGGACTGCCGCTGTAGTCAACGCTGTTCGGTGTGTACGTCGCACCTACCGTGTAGGTTCCGGTCGAAAGAGAGTTGGTCGAGCAGGTGGCCGACCCTGATGACACCGTGGCGGTGCAGAGGGTAGTAGAGCCGGAGGTGAAGGCGACGCTCCCGGGCGCCGCCGATGGCGACACCGAGGCTCGACAGCGTGGTCGTGGAGCCGTAGTTGACGGTCTGGGCCGAAGTCGAACCGTTCACCTTGAATGAGGTAATCGACGTTGGTATGGGGTTTACCGTGAGCGTCACGTTGTTCGACGTTGCCGACGGCTAAGTGTTGTTGGGGGGGTAGTTCGCCGGCGGGTAGTTTGCCGTCACAAGTAGGTCCCGGGCGCCAAAGAGGTCGATGTCGAGCAACTAGCCGTCCCCGACGAAATGGTGGCCGTGCACAGCGTGCTCGAGCCGGAAGTGAAAGATGACCGTACCGGTGGCGGTCGTAGGCGTCAGGGACGCGGTCAAGGTGGCCGCGTTGCCGTAGGTGACGGACCCGTTGCTGCTAACCGCAAGCGACATCGACGTCGGGATCAGGTCGACGACGAGAATGAAGGTCTCGGTCCCGGTCCCGCTCGTGTTCGTTGCATTGAGCAGACCACGTAGTCGCTGCCGGCGGATCCGGGTTGAGGCGTGCCGGACAGAGCCCGTCCAGGACAGAGTGATGCCAGAAGGCAGCGTTGTTGGCGCGCACGCGCCGTTGCCGATAGCCTTGTCTGAGAACGTTGGCGGGGGGTAGCCGGTAGACGTGAACTGGAAGGCGCCCGGGCTGTCGATCGTAAAAGTGGTCGTATCTGACGTGTTGTTGATGTAAGGGAGGACGGGTTGACATCGAAAGAGGGATTGGCCGTGGCGCTGATCAATGTCGACGTGACGTAGTCACAGCCGGAGCTGCCGCATCCGCCTTGGGGCGCCGACCACGTGACGGCGACTACGACGCGGTACATTTCGTAGTCCGTCGACGGCGGGTTAGCCGGGTCCGTACATGTGTTCGTGGCTGGAACTCGAGGTATTTTCGGTTTCCCAACAGTTACCGACGTAGTAATAGACGTCGAATGTCTGGCCTCCAACCGTTTTGGTTTGCGGCGTAGCCGGAAGCGGAGTGGCGGCACTAATGGCGCAGTCGGCACTCGTGTCCGACGCCTGGGCCGTGTCGCCCAGGATCTGGCTCGTCCCGGGGGCCGGGTTCTCCCACTCGGTTTGAACGGCGGTGGCGCTCCGCCCCGCCAGGAGCAAGCAGCCGTTCTGCTGGTCAGTGGCGTCCACAGCCCTGGCTTGATCGAGTGCGCTGTCGGCCACCATTGTCGCCACTTCTCGGGTATGCGCGTCGGTGGTGACGTTGAGCGAGCTGATGTAGGCGTCCGCGATCGGTACCATCAATATGACCAGCAAGCTGATGGCAATAACGAGTTCGATCAGAGTGAAGCCGCCATCGTCCCTTGGTCGGCTCGCCGCGCCGCTTATCGAGGGCGCGGGTCACGCGACAATAGGTATTCGGACGCTCGGCCACCTGGGACGTCTCGGCACGATGTACGGTGCGCCTTTAGGAAGAACGAGCACGGCGGTTCGTTTTTGTCGTCGATTGCTCCGTCGTACGGTTAAGCGGCGCCTCGGCGACTGGCCATTTGTCCTCCACAAGTTCCGGCGCTCCTGGGCTGACTGCCAGTGCGGCCTGCCCAAGCCCGGTCCGGGCCGCCACCATGCAGCCAGTACGATGACTTGTCGTGCTCCGGTTCCTCACCGCTGGCGAGTCCCACGGCAAAGGCCTCGTGGTCATCGTCGAAGGCCTGCCCGCCGGCCTGTCCGTCGACGCTGATTACATTTCTGACGAACTGGCCCGCCGGCGGCTCGGCTACGGGAGGGGCCCCCGGATGCGCTTCGAGGCCGACGAGCTCACCCTGCTCGGCGGCATCCGCCACGGCCGCACGCTCGGTTCTCCGGTCGCCATCGAGATCGGCAACTCCGAATGGCCGAAATGGGTCGAAGAGATGTCACCGGCACCCGGCCAGACGACCAAGCCGTTGACCCAACCAAGACCCGGGCATGCCGACCTGGCCGGCATGCAGAAGTATGCCCTCCCCGAATCTCGCGACGTCCTGGAACGGGCCAGCGCTCGGGAAACCGCGGCCAGGGTAGCCGCCGGGGCGCTGTGCAAGCTCCTGCTCCGGCAAATGGGCGCCGAGATCGTGAGCCATGTGGTCCAGATGGGGCCGGTAGTGGCCAAAGCCGGGCGCCGCCCCGCCCCGGGCGACTTGGAGGCGGTGGACCTTTCTCCTGTGCGTTGTTTCGACCCCGAGGCGGAGACGGAAATGATCGAGGCCATCAAGGCGGCGGCCAAGGACGGCGACTCGCTCGGAGGGGCGGCCGAAGTGATCGCCTACGGGGTGCCCGTTGGCCTCGGGAGCCACGTGCACTGGGACCGCAAGCTCGACGGCCTCCTGGCTCAGGCGCTGATGAGTATCCACGCCGTAAAGGCGGTCGAGATCGGCGAAGGCATCGAGATTGCCGGGCTTCGGGGCTCGGTGGCCCATGACCCGATCGGTTGGGACCCGGTGCTGCAGTCGTACCGGCGAGAGTCCAACCACGCCGGCGGCCTCGAAGGGGGCATCACCAACGGCGAACCCGTTATCGCCCGCTGCTACATGAAGCCCTTGTCCACCCTCAACCGACCCGTGCTGAAGACCGTTGACGTGGTGACCAAGGAAGAGACGGTGTCGTTCAAGGAGCGCACTGACCACACTGCGGTGCCGGCGATGGGGGTCGTGGCCGAGACCATGATGGCGTGGGTGCTGGCGGCTGAGGCGCTGCGCAAGTTCGGCGGCGACTCCCTGGCCGAGGTGCTCCGCAACCAGGACGCCTACCTGGCCACCCTGCGCGGTTGAGCTCGTCTGGCCCCGAGGAGGAGCGGCCCCGTCGGCAGCGAGTGCTGCTGGTCGGCATGATGGGAGCCGGAAAGTCGACCGTGGCGAGCGTATTGGCCAGCGCGGCTGGGGTGGCCGCGGGTGGACACGGACACCATCGTCGAACGCCGCGCCGGTGCCACCGTGGCCGACATCTTCGCCAGCGAGGGCGAGGCGTTCTTCCGGGCCGCAGAGGCGGTGGCGATCGCTGGCCTCGAGCAGGCCGAGGAACCGCTCGTGGTGAGCGTTGGGGGCGGGGCGGTCTTGACCGAGAGCAACCGCCGGGCGTTACGGGCCGCAGGCACGGTGGTATGGCTCCGGGCCAGGCCTGCCACCTTGGCCGCTCGGGTCGGCGCGGTGGGCACGCGCCCACTGTTGGCCCGCAGCGGTGTGGGCCCTGACGCCGCCCTGGAACTGCTGGCCCGAGAGCGCGACGGCTCCTACCGGGAGGCCTCCGACGTGGTCGTGGATGTAGACGACGTTTCCGCCGGCGAAGCCGCTGACCTGGTGATATCCGCCCTGGCTGGCGCATTACGTTTGTAGGGCCATGCGCGAACTGACGGTCAACGTGGGGGAACGGTCGTACCCGGTGCTGGTAGGGCACGGTTCCAGGCACAGCCTGGGCCAGGTGGTGCCGCCCGGTGCGACCAAAGCCGCCATTGTCACCCAGGCGGCCGTGGGCGTCGATGTAGATCCAGGCGTCGAGCAGCGCGTGTTTGTCATCGGGGCGGGTGAAGAGGCGAAATCGATGAGCACCGTTGAGGAACTGTGCCGCGGTTTTGCCCAGTTTGGATTGACCCGGGCCGACCTGGTCGTAGGCGTGGGCGGGGGAGTGGTGACAGACGTGGCCGGCTTTGCCGCCGCCGTGTACCACCGGGGAGTGGCGGTCGTCCATGTCGCCACTACGCTGCTGGCTCAGGTCGACGCGGCGATCGGTGGCAAGACGGCGGTCAACCTGCCGGAGGGCAAAAACCTCGTGGGCGCCTTCTGGCAGCCCGCGGCGGTGATCTGCGACACCGAGGTGCTGTCCACCTTGCCCCCACGCGAATACCGCAGCGGCCTGGGGGAGATGGCTAAATATGCGTTCCTGGGCGCCCCTGACCTGGCCGATCTCGACCTTGAAGCGGCGGTGGCCCGGAGCGTCGAGTTGAAAGCCAGTCTCGTGGCCGGCGACGAGCGAGAAACGGCCAACCTGACTGGCGATGGGGGCACAGGCGGGCGGGCCCTGCTCAATTACGGCCATACGTTGGCCCACGCCCTCGAAACGACCGGGCGTTACGACGTGCGCCATGGCGAGGCCGTGGCCATCGGCCTCGTCTTCGCCGCCCGGCTGGCCCGCCACTTGGGCCGGGTCGGTGACGACCGGGTGGCCGAACACGACAAGGTGGTGGCGGCCTACGACCTCCCGTCGCGCCTCCCGCCCGGGGTCGACCCGGGAGCGTTGGTCGAGGTTATGGGGCGGGACAAGAAAGTCACCGGTGGCGGGTTGACTTTCGTGCTCGACGGGCCTGACGGGCTCGAGGTGGTGCGGGGCGTCCCAGCGGACGCCGTCCTGGCCACCCTCCCCGAACTGCAATAGCGTCGAGCCCCATGACGAGGCACGCTAAGCCGCCGGGCCAATCGTGCCGATCATTAACGCGTATGGCACTCCGGCGCGCCGCTCCGCAGAGCGGCAAGGGCGAGCTGCGATGACGGTGCCTGCGGGCCCCGAAGCCGCCGTAATACTTGGTCTTTTTGGTCTCCTCGTTGGATCTTTCGCCAACGTGGTGATCTACCGCGTGCCAGAGGGGCGTTCGATCGTAAAGCCGCCTTCAGGTTGCCCGGCCTGCGGCGCCCGGGTACGGGCGGTCGACAATGTCCCGGTCATCTCCTGGCTTTTGCTTCGGGGTCGATGCCGTTCGTGTAAAGCTCCGATCTCGCCTCGCTATCCTATGGTCGAAGCCCTCGTTGGCGTCCTGTTTGCCTTCATCGGCTTGCGCTTTGGCATCACGTGGACCGGCATCGCCGAAGCCGTCCTGGCCGCCGGCCTGGTCGTCTTGGCCTTTATTGACCTCGACCATATGCTCCTGCCCCGCAAGATCGTGTACGTCACGTTGACCGCTCGTGGCCGTGGCCCTGGTCGCCGGGGCCGCCAGTGGGAGCCAGTGGCACCGTCTGGTCGTCGCCGTTATTTGTGGCATCGTGCCCTGGCTTTTCTTCTTCACCATCAACTTCATTTCTCCGAAGGCCCTCGGTTTCGGGGACGTCCGGCTCGCCCTCCTTATAGGCTTCGGGCTCGGGTGGCTGGGAGCGGCTTACGCTTTCCTGGGTTTTGTCCTGGCCAGTGTTCTGGGGGCGGTGGTGGGCATGACGATGATCGCCATGGGGAAAGCAGGCCGGCGAACCCCGATACCTTTCGGGACGTTCCTGGCCGCCGGCGCCGTGCTCTCCGCTTTGGCCGGCAGCCCTGTTGTCAACTGGTACCTGGCCCAGATCCACTAAGGCCGGAGCCGTTGCGGCTGGGCGCCGAGGTCCACGACCCGCGGCGCTTAGAACAGGCAGCGATCAATGGCGCCGATCGTCATGGCCCGGCGAACCCGTATGGGCAGCCACGATTTGGTTCATCCCATCTCGGCGGTAGTTCAGCGCCGCGCGACGGGCGGCAACGGCACCGGCAGGCACAGCGGTTTTACCCTTAAAATCGGCAAAAGTCGGGGGGCGGCCAGGCGGGCGTCGAAATATGCAACTAACGAGGCCTGAACCGCCGAGCCTGGTGGAGTTTTAGACACGAGGCGCAGTTTTACCCGGGAAACAGCTAAAACTCCTCACCGGCTCGGGGCGGGCGTCGAAATGTGCAACTAACGAGGCCTGAACGGCCGAGCCTGGTGGAGTTTTAGACACGAGGCGCAGTTTTACCCGGGAAACAGCTAAAACTCCTCACCGGCTCGGGGCGGGCGTCGAAATGTGCAACTAACGAGGCCTGAACGGCCGAGCTTGGTGTAGTTTTATACGCTCGTAGCCGGCCGGCCGCGCCTTTGGACCCTATCGACCGGCCGCCATCGCCGTGCTTGAGTCCCATTGTGGACGAGAGGTGTGTCTCAGACCACCGAGCGAGGTAACTCAGCTCTGCCAGAAGTAAAAGGTGGCGGCGACGACCTCGGCCGCCCGGGCCATCGCCGGTTCAGGCCCGGCTGGGGACTTTGGTGGCCAGGCGGGACACGAGCAGCTCGAGTAGTACGAGCAGGGAGTCCCGGCATGAAGCCTTGTCCCGGGCGTCCATATGGAACACTGGCACCCCCGGTTTGATCTCCAGGGCGTCGCGCACTTCGGGGATGGGGTAAAGGGGCGCCCCGTCGAAACAGTTGACCCCCACGACGAACGGGAGCCCCTTTTTCTCGAAGTAATCGACAGCGGCAAAGCAATCCTCGACCCGCCGCGTATCGACGAGCACTACCGCGCCCAAGGCCCCATTGATGAGGTCGTCCCACATGAACGTGAAACGGGCCTGCCCGGGGGCGCCGAAGAGGTACATGACCAGGGAGTCGTCGACCGTCAGGCGGCCGAAGTCCATGGCCACCGTCGTCGTGCTCTTGGTGGTGTTGGCAATGAGGCTATGGTCGTCTACGCCTGAGGCCACGACCGTCATAGGAGCCTCGGTGGTCAGCGGTTCGACCTCAGAAATAGCGCCGACAAATGTGGTCTTTCCAACCCCGAACCCGCCAGCGATCACAAACTTGACCGCCGTCACGTGGTTGTTGGGCGTTTTCTCAGAGAGCACGGACACGTTCTATCATCCTCGTTAGGGCAGACAGTTCGACCTGAACAGGGTCGGTCTGGTGGATCCTGATGGCACCAACGTCCAGCAGGTCGCCGACAAGTACTGTCACCACCTGGCTGGGCAGGTGCATATAGGCGGACAGTTCGGCAATCGAAACGGGCTGGGCCGACAGTGAAAGCAGCGTCCGCTGTTCCGTGGTCTTGGCCAGCCTGACCCGGTCGGCGAGGGTTTCGACCAGGGTCTCCCAGCGCAGATCGGGCCGGCTCGTGCTCGTACGGCCACCCGTAATTATGAACGGGCGGATGAGCCCCAGGGGTTCCGGCGTGCCTTCAGTGTTCAATGGAGCGATTTTCTGTGTTACTGGCTCAGGACTTGGGCGCGCAGCTGGGTGATGAGCACTGGCGTAAGGAGAGCACCGATCTTCTCCAGCACGAGGTTGGTCTGGTAACCGACGAGGCCGATGTCGCAGCCGGCGTCGGCGATCACGCCGAGATTGCTGCCGTCCGAGATAGATGAAACGAACAGGTAGCCCCCCTCCATGGCAGTGACGACCTGGTGGACCGGCTCCCAGCCGAAAGCCTTAGCCGCCCCCCGCGACAGCCCAACCATCCCGGAGATAATGGCGGCCAATCGTTCGGCTCCGGAGCGGTCGAGCGTGCGGGACATGGCCATCAACAGCCCGTCCGAGGAGACGGCGACCGCATCGCAGACGCCGGCGCTGCTCTCAACGAAATTGTCGAGCAGCCAGTTGAAGTTCTTGACGTCCGAAGCGAGCGTCTCAGTGCTCATTGTGCGTTGTGCTCCTTTTCGGGGCGGCCTTCTACGGTGACCGACAGGTATTGCGAAAGGGCTCCCGAGAGCCCGAGGGGGTTACGGGTGGTGGACATTGTGGTGGGCCGGCGCAGCGAGTCATCCTCCTCGGGCAGGGAAGCGCCGGGCACCCGCCGGGTCAGTCTGCGCAGGGCATCAGCCGTGCTGCGAGCTTGTGCCGCCGGCCCGACAGTGGGCTGGGCCGGGGCCGAGACGGCGGCCGGTCCCCATGACGCGGCGGCCGATGCGCCGCCCACAACGGCCGCCCGCCCCGTCGACACGGCCAGCGCCGGGGCTCCGATGGCGCCCTCCCCCGGTTCGGCAGTCGCCTCTTGGGCGGGCCGCCAGCGCGTCCTGGTCAAAAGGCCCAACCGCAGGCCGGAAATGGTTGCCCTCGACGCTTTTTAGTAGACCGGCCAGCGGAGCCGACGCGTTGAGGTCGGGCGTGCCGGCATATGACGAGGTGTAGTCCGAGGTGTCGGGCAAGGCGCGGTCGGATGAGCCGAGGGCGGCGTCGTTTTCGCTCACATCGGCCGAAGTTACGTCGACGCTGGCCGGGGAAACGACGTCCCGGAAACCCTTTGCCGCGATCGGGTCCCAACTATGCTCGGGTATGACGTCCGCCGGACCAGCGGGACGCCCGTGCTCCGCGCTGTTCGGGGCATCCACGTAGCCCGCGTCCGCCGCCGAGCAGGAATTCTGCGCTTCAGCCTCGGCTGTGGCCGGCGCCTCCGAACCGACCTCCGGGCCAGGAGCCGGTCCCGTCATCGCTAGCGGTTCGGAGGTTGAAGGTTCGGACGTTGAAGACGGCGCGGCCAGTGGCGCCCAATCGAAGGGCTTGAAGCCCTGGACGGGTTCATCGACCTTGTCATGCGCCCCGCCGACCACATCGACCTCATCGACCACATCGACCTCATCGACCTCATCGACCTCATCGACCCCGACAGTTTGATCGACGGCTGCGGTCCCGTCCTCGGCCGCTCCCGTCTCCATCACCGGATCTTCGGTCTCTGGGCCTGGTGGGCCACTTTCCCCCACGAGTTCGGCCAGTTTGGCGGCCCAAACCGCCCCAAAGTCTTCGTCATCGTCGTCGCCCGGAGTACCCAGCTGGTCGCCGACGTCGAGGCTTTCGTGGGCCTCAAAGGTCGAGCGGTTGTGAGAGGGCTGCTCGTCGATGTACTCCTCGTGTTCGTCCGCGGCGGGGACGGCTGGCTGCTCGTCGATGTACTCCTCGTGTTCGTCCGCGGCGGGGACGGCTGCAGTGCCGTTGTCGGAGGAGCCCGGGACGGCTACAGAGGCCGCCAACCCGACCAGCGCCTCGCTAACAGGCGAGGGAGCGGGCGGCGCCACACGAGCGGAGCCGTCCACGTCGTCTGCGCCGGTTGAAGCGCCAGGCTGGCTCGGGGTCGCAGGCCGGACCTCAACGCCCGCCGACAGGTCGGCCACGGCCTCCTCGAGCAGCGACGCAGGTACTTTCACCCGGGCGACCAGACCCCCGGAGTGAGAGGGCTGGAGCGAGATGGCTATGTCGTGGCGGACGGCCAAGCGGCCGGCGACGAAGTGCCCCAGGTAGCGCCCGGGGACGTCACCGTCGGCGCCCACGCCTTCGAGCCGCTTGTTGGCGACGGCCAGGTCCTCGCTCGACATGCCGATGCCCGTGTCGACGATGACGATCACGTACGCGCCTTCGAGGAACCGGCCGTAAACGTCCACCGGAGCGCCCGGCGGGGAGAAACTGAGGGCGTTTTCGATCAGTTCGGCCAGGATGTGGACGAGGTCGGTGGTGACCACACCCGTCACCAGGGCGGGGTCGAAATGGTGCAGTCGCAGGCGCTTGTAGTCCTCGACTTCGGCCGACGCGGCGCGGGCCACGTCCATCACCGGCACCGAGGCGTTCCACTGACGGGCGGGGCCGCTCCCGGCCAGGATCAGCAGCGATTCGGCGTTGCGTCGCATGCGGGTGGCCAGGTGGTCCAGGCGGAAGAGCTCTTCCAGCGAGGTCGGGTCCGCTTCCTTCAGCTCGATCTCGGTGATGTACTCGAGCTGCCTGGTGACCAGGTTCTGGTTGCGCCGGCCCAGGTTTACAAACGCGTCGGACAGGTTGCGGCGCAGGGCGGCCTGCCCGGATGCCAGCTCGACTGCGGTTTTGTTGAGTTGTTCCAGGGCGTTGGCGACCGCGGCCACTTCTTCGAGGTTGCCCGCGCTCACGGTCGGCACCTCGGGGAGATCCCGTCCCGTAGCATTCGCGTCCAGGATGGCTTCTACGGTTGCCGGCAGGGACACGGTGGCGAGGTCTTGCGCCTGTTGAGCCAGGTCGGCCAGCGGCCGGGAAACGGCGCGGCTGACGCGGATGACCAAGAGGAGGCCGAGCAGCGCCCCGGCCAGGCCGACAACGGCCAGGAGCGCGGCTTCCCTCGTATCTTTCGCGGTCTTGGTTTGTGAGAGTGTGGACGAAAGGGCCAGCCCGGCGACCGCAACAAGGATGGCCATAGGTACGGCGAAGGCCGCAAGTAATTTAGATCTGATCTGGCGGAACACGAGTTGCCTTTCTTGTGCCTGGAATTTTTCTGTTATTCGCTAATCAAGAGATCTCGGGAACTACGGGTGCCAAACGGTCGCCGCGGCCACCGTGCCTTCGTCACGTTGTGCTGGAACTTCGAGAAGTAGCGGTGTGCGCACACGCGCACGCGGGGATCGTGGAGGCGCCGCCGGCCTCGTGCGGGAGGCCGATCGCCCATCCCAGCAAATCAGCATTATCCGTGAGGTAGACCACCTGGCTACCCCGGGCGGCGAAAGCGGTAATTAGGTCCGCCGCTCCCCCCGGCTCGAAACTGTCAAAGGCATCGTCGGCAAAAATGGCGTCGGTGTTGATGAAGTGATCGCTTTTGGCCCAGTCTTCGATCACCTCTTGCGGGTCGAGTGAGGGTGGGCCAGCGGCCACCAGCGCGTCGAGGTCGCGCCTTTCCTGTTCCAGGTCGGACTCCGCCGACCGCTCGGCCCCGTGCGCTTCCGACTCGGCCGCGTGCGTGCCGGACACAACTGCAGCCAGGTGGTCTCGGTAATTCGTCACCAGCCCAGGCAAGGGCAACCCTTCCCCCCAATCAGGGGGACCGGAACTCATGAGCGCTGTACCAGAACGAAGGGCTTCGTGAGCGAACCCGAGCGCAGCCATAGACTCCCGGCTGGAGGCGCGGGCAGCCTGGGAGATCTCGTCGGCCTGTTGGACCGCGTCGCGTCGTTCGTGTTCAGAACTGGACAGGGCCGCCTGCAGGTTGATGGCCTGCTGGATCACCGCCGCCGGTACGCCTCGGCTGTCCCTCGAGGTCCGGGCCTGGTCGATCGAAGCGCTGGCGCTGTGGCGCTGGCCCAGGACGCGGTCCAGTTCTGATAAGGCGGCCGCCAGCAAGCGGGCCGCTTCGGCGTCAGCGCGGACGGCGGTCTGGTAAGTCTCCTCTGCCGAGGCCAGGCGGGTAGACAAATCGTCGAAGCGAGCGAGGTCCTCGGCCGCCACCGAAGCGTCGTGGGTGGCCCGTGCGGCCACGTCTCTCGCCGTCTTGAGCTCCTGCTCGGCGCCTGTGACCAGCGCTCGTTTCTCCTCGACCGAAGCCGCATGCTGTTCCTGGGCGATGGCAGTGGCCCGCTGCAACTGGTGCTCTACGTCGGGAGCAGTGATGATTTTCCCGCCCCCAGCCGAAGAGATGGCCGCTATTGCGGCCTCGCGTGCAGGCACATTTGCGGCCACAACTGCGATCGCGGGGTGCAAACCCTGGGCCAAGACCGACCCATCAACATCGCGAAGTTCTTCGAAACGCACGTGATGTACTCCGTAGCTCTCGAAATCTGGTTTTACCTGGGATCTGCGGTTGGTCGTTCGGACGCTCAGCCGGGCCAATGGTCGAGCCCGGTACTGGGGTTGAAATTATCTCGTGCTTGTCGTCGGCTCGGAAGAAAGCGAACTTGAGCGCGGCTCCACCACAGCACTGTCTGGAGGCCCTATGGGCGACCGCAGGTTGAGCGGCCCGTCGGTGCCACCACGGAGCCACGAAATGAGCCGCTAAGCTTCGGCGGCACCGGCTGCGAGCGAGCGCTTGCCATCAGCAAAGGAGTCACATGGCACCTCAGGAACCGCCGGGGCGCCCGGAGTTGACCGTCGTCGGCGGGCTTCAGGACGCGGGGACAGAGAGAACGGGCCGGCGTCAAGAGGAGGGGTCGGAACGGCTGGCCGATGCCGTCGTAGTGCTCCTTTCCGGGCCGAACCTGAGTTTGCTCGGTCAACGCCAACCCGAAGTCTATGGGCGCGACACCCTGGCTGACCATGTCGCTCGAGCGACGATGGTGGCGGCCGAGAACGGTTTGGCTCTTGAGCACGTCCAATCGGATTACGAAGGGGCACTGGTGGAGGCGGTGCACGAGGCGCGGGGCCGTGCCGCCGCCATCGTTATAAACCCCGGGGCGTTGAGCCACTACTCGTGGTCTTTACACGACGCCCTGGCCGCTTTCGACGGCCCCGTGATCGAGCTCCACCTGAGCAACCCCGAACGGCGGGAGGCCTGGCGCCACATCTCTGTCATCAGCCCAGTGGCGACCGGGGTGATCATGGGGTTCGGCGGTGACGGCTACCGTTTGGCGATAGAGGCCGTGGCCGCCATTATGCGCTCTGGCCGGTCCACCCGCTAGGGTCCGTCTACGGGGAACTAAAACCGACTCTCTCGGAGCCGCTTCATATGCGCCTTTGTTACAGCAATCTGGCTTGCCCTGATTGGTCTTTCGAACAGACGGTAGAGGCCGTTGGCACGTACGGTTTCGATGGGCTCGAAATCCGCCTCTTCGACGGTGATGTCGTGACTCCGTCGCTCAGCCCGAGCTCCCGAGCACGCGGCGCGAAGGCGCTGCGCGACAGCGGCGTGGAGGCGGCTGCGCTCAACACGTCTCTACAGGTGACGGCCGAAGACCGGAAGGAGTTCCTGTCGGCCCTGGACACCCTGTCCGAGATCGCCGAGCAATGGGGCACGACTTTGATCAGGCTGTTCGGTGGCAAGCTGCCGCCCGATCCCACGGCCCGGCGCGAAGCGCTCAAGAAAGCGGGCGACCTTTTGGTCGAGGCGGTGCCGGTGGCCGGGGGCCATGGCGTGCGCCTGGCGTTAGAGACCCACGACGATTTTTCCAGCGCCCACACGGTGGCCAAAGCGCTTTCTTACGCAGGTGGCAACGCGGGCGCCGTTTACGACTCGCATCATCCCCACCGGATGGGTGAGAGCCCTTCCGAGGTGATCGAGGCCCTCGGCCCGCTCATGTGGCACGTGCAGGTGAAGGACGCCCGCCGCCTGCCGGGCGAGGACCAGTGGCAACTGGTGCCCCTCGGCGAGGGCGAAGTACCGGTGAAGGAGCTCGTCAACCTGCTCCCTGGAGCAGGGTACGACGGCTGGGTCTCGCTCGAGTTCGAGAAGAAGTGGCACCCGGAGTTGGCGCCGCCGGAAGAGGCCCTCGGCCCTCAGCTGCGGCTAATCCGCGAATGGCTACAGGCTGGTCCATGAGCTCCTCGTCACTGGGCTCCTTGGGCTCCTCAGCATTGGGCTTCGGCCTCGTCGGCTGTGGCGTGATCTCAGAGACGTACGCCGCCGCCCTCAGCGAGCTCCCGGGAGCGACCCTCGTCGCGGTGACCGACGTCGACCCCGAACGGGCGACCAAGTTTGCCTCCGCGCACGGTGTCTCCGACGCCGGCAGCCTGGAGGGCCTGCTAGCCCGCACTGATGTCCAGGTCGTGTGCGCGTGTGTGCCGAGCGGCCTGCACGCCGAGGTGGGGCTGGCCGTGGCCCGGGCGGGCCGCCAGCTGGTGGTCGAAAAGCCCATTGACATCTCGCTGGCCGCCGCCCGGAGCCTCATCGAGGGTGTCCGGTCCGCAGGGGTGAGCCTCACGGTCATCTCGCAGCAGCGCTACAACCCCGGTGTACAGCGGGCCAAGGCCCTCATCGATGGGGGTCAGTTGGGCCGCCTCGTCGAAGTCTCCGCCAGTATCCCCTGGTGGAGGAGCCAGACGTACTACGACAGCGCCGGTTGGCGGGGTACGTGGGCCTGGATGGTGGGGGCGCCTTTATGAACCAGGGCGTCCACTACGCCGACCTGGTTTGCTGGCTATGCGGCCAACCCGAAGTGCTGTCGGCCAGCTGCGGCGCGGTCGGCCACGAGATCGAAGTGGAGGATGTGGCGCTGGCGTTGCTCCGGTTCGACGACGGGGCCCTCGGCGTGCTGGAGGCCACCACCTGCGCTTACGCCGGTTACAAGTGCGTGCTCCGGGTCAGCGGCACCAGGGGGACGGTAGTGCTCGAGGACGGTGCCCTGGTCTCCGCTGAGCTGCAGGACGGGAGCCCCGGCGCCATGGCCGGCAATGTCGGCGCACTGAAGGGCCCGGACGGCCACCGCGCCCAGTTGGCCGACGTGGTCTCGGCCATCACGGCCGGCCGCCCACCCTCGGTGGGCGGGGAGGACGGGTACCGGGCGCTCGAGTTCGTGCTTGATGTGTACGCCGCGGCGGGGTGGGGACCTCAGAAAACGACGGTTTTGCGGCCGTAAACGAGGACCCGGTCCAGCAAATGGAGGCGGACGGCCCGGGCCAGCACGACGGTCTCCAGGTCCCTGCCGGTGCGGGCCAGGTCGGCCAGGCCGTCGCGGTGGGAGACGCGGGCGGTGTCCTGCTCGATGATCGGGCCTTCGTCCAGGTCGACCGTCGCGTAGTGAGCGGTGGCGCCGATGAGTTTTACGCCTTTGGCGTACGCCTGGTGGTAAGGCCGACCGCCGGAGAACGCCGGCAGGAACGAGTGATGGATGTTGATCACCCTGAACCTGTATGCGTCAATGACCTGGGCGGAAAGGATCTGCATATAGCGGGCCAACACGACGAGCTCTACGTCGGCTTCCCGCAGGACTTCAAGCACGGCCGCCTCTTGAGCCTCGCGGGTTTCGTTCGTGACCGGCAGGTAGTGGTAATCGATGCCGAAGTGATGGACGAGGTCGGCGTGATCGGGGTGGTTGGAGACGACCACGACGGGCTGGCCCGGTAGCTCGTGTGCGTGCCAGCGCCCGAGCAGGTCGACCAGGCAGTGCGCTTGGCGCGAAACGAGCACGCCGACGCGGCGGTGCTCGTCCGAGTAACGCACCGTCCAGTTCATCCTGAGGCCATGGGTGAGGTCGGCCAGCGCAGATTGCAGCTCTTGTCGCGAGAGGTTGAAATCGTCCATGCGGAATTCGACCCGCTGAAAGAACATGCCCTCTTCTTCGTCATTGTGCTGGTCGGCCTGGGTCACGTCCCCGCCGTTGCTGTAGATGAAATTGGCGATGGCTGCCACCAGGCCGGGGCGATCGGGGGCGGCCAGGAGCAGACGCGCTGTGGGCCGCGCCTGGGTTGGTGTGTCACGGTCGCTCTGGCTCATGGCGCCACCAGCGTGCCACGATGACAGGGGTGAGCGCCGGTCCGACGGAGGGGGAGCCCGAGCAGCGCGGCGTCGAGCAGGGGCCGGCGGGGCACTTGCCGCCCATGGATCTGGTTGGCCGGGTGGGCCGAGTACGGGCCCGGCTGGGCGAGGCCGGTTGCGACGCCCTGCTCGTTTCCAATCGCTCGAACGTCCGCTACCTCACGGGGTTCAGTGGCTCAGCCGGCATGCTCTTGGTCGGCGCCGCCGACGCCGTCCTGGTCACCGACGGCCGCTACGGCGCGCAGGCCGCACGGGAACTGGCCGCTTCCGGGGCTGAAGTCGAGGTGGCGGCCCTGTGGGCCAATGAGCAGCTGACGCTCCTCGGCCAGCTGGTAAAAGACGTAGCCCGGGTGGGCGTGGAGGCCGAAAACGTGAGCTGGGCGGCCCAGCGGGCGTGGTCCGAGGGGTGGGCCAAAGGCGTCGAGTTGGTGCCGACGAGCCGGGTGGTCGAAAGGCTGCGGGAATTTAAGGACAAAGGCGAAATAGCCCGCATCGCAGCTGCGGCCGCTGTCGCCGACGAGGCGCTGGCCATGGTTATGGGGATGCTCCCGGCCCAACCTAGGGAGGTCGAACTGGCTGTCGCCCTCGACGCTGAAATGCGCCGGTTGGGCGCCGACGGGCCCTCGTTCGAGACCATCGTCGCCTCCGGGCCAACGGGGCCGAGCCCCATCACCGCCCCTCCCGCCGCCAGCTGGGCCTGGGCGACCTGGTCGTGGTTGACTTCGGCGCCAGAGTAGACGGGTACTGCTCGGACATGACGAGGACGATCGCCATGAGCCAGTCCGACCTGGGCCTCGAGTTGCGCCGGGTTTCGGGGGTGGTGCGGGCGAGCCAGGACGCCGGGCTCTCGGCCGTACGGGCCGGGGTGGCGGCAGGCGAGATCGACCGGGCGTGCCGCGAAGTCATCGAAGCGGCCGGTCTCCGGGCGCTGTTCGTGCACAGCACGGGCCACGGCGTCGGCCTCGACATCCACGAGCCGCCGTGGTTGCGAGGACCGTCGGACGATATACTCGCGTCCGGCCAGGTCGTGACTGTCGAACCTGGTGTGTACGTCCCCGGGCTTGGCGGGGCACGGACCGAGGACACCGTTGTAGTGACCGAAACCGGTTGCGAAATCCTCACCATGACGCCAAAAGAGATCTACGCCCTTTAATGGGCCTTGCTAACGAGTACCAGAAAGGGGCGGCCGCGATATGGCTGCTGTGTCGACAAATGACCTGAAGAACGGGATGACCCTGAACTTGCCCGAGGGGCTCTTTTCCGTAGTGGAGTTCCAGCATGTAAAGCCGGGCAAAGGCGGAGCTTTCGTCAGGACCAAACTGAAGAACCTGCGCAGTGGCGCTGTCATCGACCGCACTTACCGGGCGGACGAGCGTCTCGACCAGGCCATAATCGAAAAGAGGGAGATGCAGTTCCTCTATTCGGACGGCGGTTCCTACGTTTTCATGGACAACGCCGACTACGAACAGATGACCTCTCCCCGCCAGGCGCTCGGTACCGCCGCGAACTTTATTAAAGAAGGCGATTCCGCCCTTTTGCAGTTTTATGACGGCGAGATAATCGGCGTCGACCTGCCGGCCGCGGTGGAACTGACCGTGACCCAGACCGAACCAGGTGTGCAGGGTGACAGAGTGTCCGGCGCCCGGAAGCCGGCCACGCTCGAGACAGGTATTACCGTCCAGGTGCCACTTTTTGTCAACTCCGGCGACAAGGTCAAGGTGGACACCCGGAGCGGCGAGTACCTGACTCGCGTCGGGAGCTAAAACTGTTTGCCCCGGGTGGCCGGCGGGGGGCTCGGGAGCGGGCGCTCGAGTTGCTCTACGAAGCTGACCTAAAAGGCGAGCGGGTGAGCTCCATACTCGATGAGCTGCCCGTGGCCCCCCAGCCCTATGCCAGCGAGCTGGCCGGCGGGGTCGAGCGCCATCAAGGCCGCATTGACGAGCTCATCTCGAAACATGCCATCGACTGGTCGCTGGACCGCATGCCGGTCGTCGACCGGGCCGTGCTGCGGATGGCTACCTACGAGCTTGGGTGGTCTGGCGACGTACCCACCAGCGTGGTCATATCGGAGGCGGTCGAACTGGCCAAGGAGTACTCCACAGAAGACTCCGGGGGGTTCGTGAACGGCCTGCTGGCCACAATTGCCCACGAGCTCCGGCCTGACGAAGATAAGCTGATCGCGCAACCGTGAAGCCGGTCCGGTGAGGCCGGCACGGGAGAGAGGAGAGCCCCGTTGGGGCAACGAGAACGCGCCCTGGTTTACCCACGCGATATATGGCCGGCGGGGGGGGTCTTCAAAGGTCGTGCGGTCGTTATGGACGCCGGGGACGTGCAGCGGGCCGTCTGGCGGATAGCTCATGAGATCATCGAGCGCAACCGCGGCGCCGAGGATCTGGTCGTCGTGGGCTTGCAGACCGGAGGCGTCTGGCTCGGCCTGGAGCTGGCGGCAGTGGTCAGTACGGTAGCGGGAAAGCAAGTACCTGTCGGCGCTCTCGACGTCGCCTATTACCGGGACGACATCGGCCTGCGGCCCGTGGTCCCTGCCGCCGCTACGGAGATCCCGGTCCCGCTGGACGGGGCCGTTGTCGTGCTCTGCGACGACGTCCTCTTCACGGGGCGGACGGTCCGGGCGGCTCTGAACGCCCTCTCGGACCTGGGCCGCCCGGCGGCGGTCCAGCTGGCGGTGATGGTCGACCGAGGTCACCGGGAGCTGCCGGTACGCCCCGACTATGTGGGCAAAAACCTGCCTACTAGCCGGCTGGAGATGGTCGACGTCAGCCGGGACGGCGTCTGGATCGGCGACATCGTCGAGGGGGGCACTGTGAGCAAGGGGGTCAGCGTGAGCGACGCGACCGGCGAGGCGCCGTGACGGCTTATGCGAGCGAGAAGACGACCGGGCGCCACCTGCTGAGCGTGGCCGACCTGGGAGCGGACGGCATCGACGAAGTCATGCGTATGGCCGACACCTTCGTCGAGGTCGGCCGCCGGCCGATCCCGAAGGTCCCGGCGCTCAGGGGCAAGACGGTCGTGTCCACGTTCTTCGAGGACTCGACCCGCACCCGGCTGTCATTCGAGACCGCCGCCAAGCGGCTTTCGGCTGACGTCATGACGTTCACCGGGTCCTCCAGCTCTCTCAATAAAGGCGAGTCGTTGCGGGACACAGTCCTCACCATCGAAGCTATGGGGGCGGACTGTTTCGTTGTTCGTCACGCCTGTGCCGGGGTCCCGGCGCAGGTGGCGGGCTGGTTGGCCGAGGTTGGGAGCGCTTCGGTGGTCAACGCCGGGGACGGGGCACACGAGCACCCCACTCAGGCCCTGCTCGACTGCTTCACCATCAGCCGCGAACGCGAACGGCGCTTCGGTCACCGCCCTCGCCGGCCTGCGGTCCTGTCTGGCCTGCATGTCGCCATCGTCGGGGACATCCGCCACAGCCGGGTGGCCCGCTCGGATGTGCTCGCGTTCACCGCCCTGGGGGCGGGCGTGACCCTGGTGGCCCCGCCCACCCTGCTACCGCCTTCGTTGGTGGGCTGGCCCGTCGAAGTGAGCCACGACATTGACACGGTGGTGGCCAAGGCCGACGTCTTCTACCTGCTGCGCCTTCAGAACGAGCGCATGACGGAGCAGTTCCTGCCCACCTTGCGGGAGTACACAGCCACTTACGGGTTGACCGCTCAGCGTGCCCGCCTCCTCGGCCCGTCCGCCCTGGTTATGCACCCTGGGCCGATCCGGCGCGGGATTGAGATCGCGGCCGAAGTAGCCGATAGCGCCTCCTCGGTCATTACCGCCCAGGTGGCCAGCGGTGTGGCCGTGCGCATGGCCGTCCTGTACTTGCTGCTGGGATCGGGGGCCCGATTGGCGCGTGAACGCCAGGTCCTGGTCCAGGGGGGGACGGTGGTCGATGCCACCGGCACCCGTCGGGCCGATGTGCTGGTGAGGGGCGAGATCGTGGCCGACGTCGGCCCCAAGCTCGGGCCGGCCCCGGCCGGTGCCATCGTGCTCGATGCCGGCGGCTGCTTTGTCGCCCCGGGGCTGGTCGACCTGCACACGCATCTGCGCGAGCCCGGGGCGGAGGAGTCGGAGACGATCGAGACGGGCGCCCGAGCGGCGGCGCTCGGTGGCTATACGGCGGTAATTGCCATGCCTAACACCGAGCCGGCGGCCGACTCCGCCGCCGTCGTCAGGCATGTCCTCGACCTGGCCAAGGGGGCGTGTTGTGACGTGCGCCCGGCGGGCTCGGTGACCCTCGGCCGGGAAGGTCGAGCCCTGGCGCCTATAGCTGAGATGGCCGCCCTTGGTGTGCGTATCTTCACCGACGACGGCGCCGGTATACAGAGCCCGGCGCTTATGAGGCGGGCGCTCGAGTACGCCTCGGGCCTCGGAGTGGTGGTGGCCGACCACTGTGAAGAGGCATCACTGGTGGGGACGGGCTGCATAAACGAGGGCTCCCTGTCGAGCCGCCTGGGCTTGCCGGGCCGCCCGGCCGTGGCGGAAGAGGTAATGGTGCTGCGCGATCTGGCCCTCGCCCGCCTCACCGGAGCCCGGTTGCACCTCTTGCACCTGTCCTGCGCTCGGTCGGTGGCCGCCGTCCGGTTGGCCAAAGCCGAAGGGATCGCGGTTACCGCCGAGGTGACCCCGCACCATCTCGTCCTGACAGAGGAGGCTCTGGCCACCTATGACACGCGGGCCAAAGTCAACCCGCCGCTGCGCACCGCGGCGGACGTGGCCGCGCTGCGGGCCGGCCTGGGGGACGAGGTCATCGATGCCGTCGCCACCGACCACGCTCCCCACCCACTGGAGGCCAAACAGGTGTCCTTCTGCGAGGCGGCGGCCGGCCTGGTCGGGCTCGAGACCGCCCTCGGCCTGGTCCTCGGCGAGCTTGGCCTTCCGGTGGGAAAGGTGATGGCGGTCATGTCCTGGCAGCCCGCCGGGATCGCCGGCCTGGGCGGCACCCATGGCGGGCCGGTCGTCCCGGGGGGATCAGCAAACTTGTGCGTGATCGACCCGGAGCGGCGCTGGGTAGTGGAGCCGGCCGCACTGGCCAGCCGAAGCGCCAATACGCCCTTCGCAGGCCGGGCGCTGAAGGGCAAAGCCCGGCATACGGTCCTGGCCGGCGAGCCGGTCGTTATCGGCGAGGAGGCCCAGAGGTGACGCAGCCCGCCGGGGCTCAGGAGCCCGGCACTATTTCCTGGCGCGAGGGGTTGCTGGCGCTGGCGGACGGCTCCATCTTTGAGGGCGAAGTGCTCGGCTTTGACCCTCCTGCGGCGGGAGCGCACTCTGGGAGCAGCCAGGGGCCGGGGCCGAGGCGGGTAAGCAAGCAGAGCAGGCCGACCCGGCGGCCGGTGAGGTGGTTTTCAATACCGTGATGACCGGCTACCAGGAGGTGCTGACGGACCCCTCCTATGCCGGCCAGATGATCGCTTTCACTTACCCGCATATAGGCAACTACGGCGTCGCCCCCGACGACGAAGAGAGCCGCCGCCCGTTTTGTCGCGGCCTGATCGTACGAGAGTTGACGGCTCGGCCGAGCAACTGGCGAGCCACCGAACCCCTGGCCGCGTTCTTGGCCCGGCACCGCCTCAAGGTCGTCTCGGGGGTCGATACCCGCCGCCTCACCCGTCGGATCCGTGACGCCGGCGCCATCCCGGGTGCCTTCGGGCCGACCGACGACCTGCCGGGCTCTTTCGACGAGGCCGCTCTCGTCGGCGCCGCCAAAGCCGAGCCGCCCACCGATGGGCGGGACCTCGTAGCGGAAGTGACGTGCACGCGCCCGTACCAATACGGTCGCGGCCCCTGGGCCGTGGTCGCGTACGACTTCGGCATCAAGCGCCACATCTTGCGCAACCTGGCCGAGGTGGCCACGGTTACGGTGGTACCGGCCGGCATGCCCCCCGAAGAGGTCCTCGAGCTGCAGCCCGACGGTGTCTTTCTGTCCAACGGCCCGGGAGACCCGGCGGCGGTGCCGGGTGCTACCGAGGCCGTGCGCGCCCTCGTGGGCAAAGTGCCGGTGTTCGGCATCTGCCTGGGCCACCAGAATCCTGGCCCAAGCGCTCGGTGCGTCTACGTACAAGCTGCCGTTCGGCCATCACGGCGGTAACCACCCGGTTCGGCGGCTGGCCACTGGCACGGTCGAGATAACCAGTCAGAACCACAACTATGCCGTCACCCCGGGGACTTTCGACGCCTCGGTGGAGACGAGCCACGTCAACTTGAACGACGGGGTCATAGAGGGCTTTGTTTGCCGTGACGTGCCCGCCTTCGCGGTGCAGTACCACCCCGAGGCGCTGGCCCCCACGATGCCCGTTACCTTTTCGGCGAGTTCGCCGACCTGATGGAGCGCTGTTCGGGACGCTTGGTGACGGAAAATGCCCACGAATAGCCGGCCCGGCCGGGGTACGCGCTTGAGCAAGGGGGCGGCGCCGTTGCCTAGGCGGGACGATATTGAGTCCGTGCTTGTCATCGGCTCCGGGCCGATAGTTATCGGGCAAGCGTGCGAGTTCGACTACTCGGGTACCCAGGCCTGCCGGGCGCTGTCGGCGGAGGGTTACCGGGTGGTGCTCGTCAATTCAAACCCGGCGACAATAATGACCGACCCCGAAATTGCTCACCGCACATATATCGAGCCTCTCGTCCCCGAAATACTCGAAGCTGTCATCGCTCGGGAACGGCCCGACGCCCTGCTCCCCACCCTCGGCGGCCAGACCGGCCTAAACCTGGCCATGAAGCTCCACGAGACCGGCGTCCTGGCCCGCTACGGCGTGGAAATGATCGGTGCTAACGCCACCGCCATTGCCACCGCGGAAGATAGGGGGCTTTTCCGGGCCGCAATGACTGAGATCGGCCTGGCGGTGCCGGATTCGGGTTTCGCCTCCGCTCTGGAGGAGGCGCTCGAGATCGGCGAAAGGGTGGGTTTCCCCGTCATTATCCGGCCGTCGTACATCCTGGGCGGGGGCGGTACCGGGATCGCGACCGACCACGACAGCCTCGTCACCATGGCGGAGACCGGCCTCGACGCCAGCCCCATAAACGAGATCCTGATCGAGCGGTCTATCGCCGGCTGGAAAGAGTACGAGCTCGAGGTGATGCGCGACCGGGCCAATAATTGTGTGGTTATTTGTTCCATAGAGAACTTCGACCCCATGGGCGTCCACACGGGGGACTCCGTGACGGTCGCACCGGCGCAGACACTGTCGGACGTCGAATACCAGAGGATGCGGGACGCCGCCTTTGCCTGCATCCGTCGCATCGGGGTCGAGACGGGCGGGTCCAACATCCAGTTCGCCATCAACCCGGTCAATGGCGAAATGGTGGTGATCGAGATGAACCCGCGGGTTTCGCGCTCGAGCGCCCTCGCGTCAAAGGCGACCGGTTTCCCGATCGCCAAGATCGCCGCCCGTTTGGCCGTGGGTTACACGCTGGACGAGATCCGTAACGACATCACCGGGGAGACGCCGGCCAGTTTCGAACCAACGATCGACTACGTGGTCACCAAGGTGCCCCGGTGGGCGTTCGAGAAGTTCCCCGGGGCGCCGGAGATCCTGGGGACCCGGATGCAGTCTGTGGGTGAGGCCATGGCCATCGGCCGCAATTTCCCCGAGTCGCTGCAGAAGGCTTTGCGTTCGCTGGAGACCGGTCGGGCCGGCCTCAATTGCGACCCGGCCGAACGCCTCTATTCAGCCATGTCCGATGAAGAGCTGATCGCCAGGGCGTCAGTGGCGACGCCTGACCGGCCGTTCCACCTGGAGGCAGCGTTGCGCCGGGGCGTGCCCGTCGACCGCCTCCACGGGGAAAGCGGTGTCGACCCGTGGTTCCTGGACCAGATAAACCGCATTTGCGGGGAAAGGGTACGGCTGGAGTCGCTGGGTGCGGCCGCCGCCTTGCAAAAGCGGGACTGGCGGCGGGCCAAACGGCTCGGTTTCTCCGACGCCCAGCTGGCCTATCTGTGGGGAGAAACCGAGGCCGTCGTCCGGGCGGCCCGGATCGAGTGCGGCGTAAGGGCGACGTTCAAGACGGTCGACACGTGCGCGGCCGAGTTCGCCGCCCGGACCCCCTACCACTACTCGACGTACGAGGACACCGACGAAGTGACGTCGTCGGCCAAACAAAAGGTAGTGATCCTCGGCTCCGGCCCCAACCGGATCGGCCAGGGCGTCGAGTTCGACTATTGCTGTGTGCAGGCGAGTTTCGCCCTCCACGACGCCGGCTTCGAAACGGTGATGGTGAACTGCAACCCCGAGACGGTATCCACGGATTACGACACCAGCGACCGTCTTTATTTCGAGCCCGTCACCGCGGAAGACGTCCGTAACATCCTGGACGTCGAGTCCGCCGACGGCCACCTGGCCGGGGTGGTGGTGGCATTGGGCGGGCAGACTCCGCTCAAGCTTTCCCATGCGATCCCACCTGAACTGGTGCTCGGCACGTCCCCGTCGTCGATCGACCTGGCTGAGGACCGGGAGCGGTGGAACTCGCTGTGCGAACGGCTCCGCATCCCTCAGGCCGCCGGGGGCACGGCCACCAGCCTGGAAGAAGCTCTTACCATCGCGGCCAAGGTGGGGTACCCGGTGCTCGTGCGCCCGAGCTACGTGCTTGGTGGCCGGGCCATGGAGATCGCCTACGGCGACGAAGACCTCGAGCGGGCTATGAGCGCCATGACCGTGTCCGGCTCGCTCGGGCGGGAGGGCGGTCTTTCCGCCGAGCGGCCGGTGCTGGTGGACAAGTTCCTGGAGGACGCTATAGAGGTGGACGTCGACGCGGTGCGCGACGGCGCCGGCGAAACCCTCGTCGCCGCGGTGATGGAGCATGTCGAAGAAGCCGGCGTCCATTCCGGCGACAGCGCCTGCGTGGTGCCGCCCCCGACCCTCAGCCTGGCCACGGTCGACGTGATCGAGCGCCACACCCGGGCTATCGCGGATGCGCTTGAAGTCAGAGGCCCGCTGAACGTGCAGTTCGCAGTCCAGCGGGCGCACGGTTCGGCACAGGTGTTCGTTATCGAGGCCAACCCTCGGGCCAGCCGGACCGTCCCGTTCGTCTCCAAGGCCACGGGGGTGCCGCTGGCCAAGGTGGCGGCCAGGGTAATGGCCGGGGCCACCTTGGCCGGGCTGCGCGCTGAAGGCCTATTACCTGCGCCGGTGGGGGGTTACGTGAGCGTCAAGGAGGCGGTCTTGCCCTTCGACCGCTTCCCTGGCGTTGACAGCCTGCTCGGCCCGGAGATGCGTTCCACCGGAGAAGTAATGGGTATCGACGCGAGCTTCGGGCTCGCCTTCTCCAAGAGCCAGCTGGCGGCGGGCGACAAGCTGGCAGACGGCGGCACCGTGTTCTTCTCGGTGGCCGACCGCGACAAGCCGGCTGGTCTGGAAGCCGCAGTGCGGTTTGTTTCCGCCGGCTTCACGATCGCGGCCACGACCGGCACGGCCCACTACCTGGAACAAGCGGGCGTTCCCGTGGGGACCGTGGTGGCCAAGTTGTTGACGCCGGAGGCGGGGGGCACCGGGGCCGTTGGCGGGGCCGGCGACGGGCGGGACATGGCTGGCGGCGTGGACGCGGTGGAGCTGATCCGCTCCGGGAAGGTGCACTTGGTCGTCAACACACCCCAAGGCCGGGGCGCGAGGGCCGACGGCGCTTACATCAGGCGGGCCGCTCGTCAGTACAAGGTCCCGCTGCTTACGACCGTGGCCGCGGCCCGGGCGGCCGCGGCTGGCGTACTCGAGCGAGCCGGTCGTCCTTTCACCGTGAAGTCGCTCCAGGAACACCACGGGGCGCGCTGACCTGGTGGGGAGCCGGCCTCCACGAAGTGGGCCAGGTGCCCGGGACCCCGGGTTCCAGGTCGATATGACGGCGCGCGTCGGCGACCTCGTCCTGCCCAACCCGGTGATGACAGCTTCGGGCACAGCGGGACATGGCGCGGAGTTGAGCCCCTACTTCGATCTGTCCCTCCTGGGGGCGATGGTGGTGAAGTCGTTATCGGTGGCTCCCTGGGCGGGCAACCCCGCACCACGGTTAGTGCCGGCCCGAGGGGGGATGCTCAACAGCGTCGGTCTCCAAAACCCCGGTATCGAAGCCTGGCTGGAAGAGGACCTGCCCGCCTTGGCGGCGACGGGCGCCCGGGTTGTCGTCAGCGTCTGGGGCCGCAGCGCCCAGGGCTACGCCGAGGTGGGTGAACACATTGCGGCGGGGGTGGGCCGAGGACGGCGGCCGGTCGCCACGCGGGCGGGGGGGTCGATAAGGGCTGTGCCGGGATCGCCCGGGCCGGTAGCGCCCGGGCCGGTAGTGCCCGGGCCGGTAGTGGCAGTGGAAGCCAACATCAGCTGTCCAAATGTGGAGGACAGGGAACGCATGTTCGCCCACTCGCCAGAGGCGACCAGCGCTGCGGTCGGCGTACTCGTCGCGGCCCTGGCCCCGACAGGGCTGCCGGTGTGGGCCAAGCTGAGCCCCAACGTCACAGACCTGGTCTCTATTGCTGGCGCCGCTTTGTCGGCCGGTGCTGTGGGGCTGACCCTGGTCAACACGCTGATGGGGCTCGCTCTTGACCCCGCCTCCGGCCTGCCCCGCCTCGGCGGGGGCGGGGGAGGGCTCTCGGGGCCGGCGCTCCACCCGGTCGCCGTGCGGGCGGTCTACGAGTGCCGGCGCGCTTTCCCCGAGGCGGCCATCGTCGGTGTTGGTGGCGTGAGCACTGGTGACGATGCCGCCGAGATGATGAGCGCCGGGGCCGACGCGGTCCAGGTAGGGACCGCGTCTTTCGTCGACCCGAGAGCGCCCGTGCGGGTGTTGGGGGAGCTGAAGGACTGGTGCGGGGCGCAGGGGTTGTCGAATGCGTCTGAGTTGGTGGGGCGGGCGCAGCGGCGCTCTGCTGGCGCAAAGCCGAGCGCTCGAGGGACGGAGGCTGAGGTCCTGACGCTGCGGCGGGAGCGTTGACCGGGTAACTGGAGTTGTCCGGTCCCGGCCGGGTCGGGCAGTGGCCGCAAACCGGGCAGTGGTCCGCAAACCGTCTGGGGGCCCGCAAACCGGGCGGGGGCCTGCAAACCGTCTGGGGCCCGCTTCCAAAATGGGGGTTCTTCGCCCTTGGGTTGAAGGCTGTGGCCCCACAAGGCCCGCTCCGCCGCGCAGCCGCGAACTAGCAGGTCGCAACCATCTTCCCCAGACCGCAAGTGCGGGCCAGAGTAAGCTCGGCCCATCACGACTTGTTAGGAGCCTCATGGCCAACGACGGTGCGGTTGCGCGGCAAGCCGAGCCAGTTGCTTCGCCCGGGACAGGTGCGGGCGAGTTGGACGGGGTCGAGCTGCTTCGTCAGCGGCTGGCCCTGGCCCTCGATTTCGACGACACGGTCATCGCCTCCCGGTGGGCCGCTCGGATGCGGCCGTGGTTCGGGGTCGCCAAGGTGGGGCTCGAGCTCTTCAGCGCGGCCGGGCCGCCGGTGGTCGCCGAATTGATGGAGGCGGGCTTCAGCGTTTTTGTCGACATGAAGCTGGCCGACATCCCTACGACCACCCGGCGGGCCGCCAGAGTGCTCGGGGCTCTGGGCGCTTCCTACCTCACTATCCACACCTTCGCCGGCGAGAGCACGCTAAAAGCGGGGGTTGAGGGCTTGGCTGAAGGCGCCGACCGGGCCGGGCTACCTGCCCCGGTGGCCCTCGGGATCACGATCTTGACCAGCGAGGCGGAGGCGCCCGCCGCATTGGTGAGCGCCCGCGTGGCGGCTGCTCGTGACGCCGGTTGTGGCGGGCTGGTGTCCGCTGCTTGCGACCTGGCGGTGGCAAAGGCGGTGGCGCCCGGGCTGCTATCGGTCGTGCCGGGGATCAGGCTGGCAGGCACGGCCGTGAACGACCAGAACCGTTCCGCGACGCCCGCTCAAGCCATGAAAGCGGGCGCCGACATGTTGGTCATCGGGCGGGCCGTCACGGCGGCCACGGTCCCCGAGGCAGCGGCCGCATCCATCGTCGAGGAGCTGTCTTCAGCTCTGGCTGGTTAGACACAGAGTTTTTACAGAGGGATCTCGCAACGCCGCTTGGCAACGCGCTAGGGTGCGCTCCATGCCTTTGCCGCCCACTCTTTCCGCAGATCAACGCCAGGCCGCCCTTGAGAAGGCAGCTGCTGCTCGCCGGCAACGAGCTGAGCTCAAGGACCGCCTGAAGATGGGCTCTGTCTCATTGAAAGACCTTCTCGACCAAGGACAGAGCGACGAAGTAGTTGGCAAGATGAAGGTCCTTGCCGTCCTCGAGAGCCTCCCCGGCCTGGGCAAAGTCAAGGCCCGCCGGGTAATGGACGAAGTTGGCATCAGTGACACCCGGCGGGTACAGGGCCTGGGGGACCAGCAGCGCCGCAAGCTGCTAGAAAAGCTGGGCTGACCTGCAGCCAGTGCCTGGAGCTCGCCTTGACCGGGTCGTTGTCAGCAGGGCTGGTGCAGCATGGGGCGTGCCGACCCCGATAGTCGGGGCAAGCTTGGCGAAAGGACTGTTAGACCAGGAACGCGAGCGCGCCGCTCTGATCTTCGTAATTTTCGGCGCCGGCGGTGTTGGTAAGGGAACGATCGTCTCGCGGCTCCTCCGCCTTTCCGATGGCCTGTGGCTGTCGCGCTCCTGGACCACCCGGCCGCGCCGGCCGTCGGAGCCGGAGGACGCGTACGTGTTCGTACCCCGTGAGCAGTTCAGGGACAGGGTCGCGGCCAGGGGTTTCGTGGAGTGGACGGAGTTTGCCGGCAACGGCCACCTCTACGGCACCCCCACACTGGAGGCGCCCGCCGGCTACGACGTGGTGCTCGAGATCGACGCCCAGGGGGCTATCCAGGTCAAGGAAAGGTACCCCGAAGCGATCCTGATCTTCATCGCTGCACCTTCCCGGGCCGCGCAGGAGCGGCGCCTGCGCCAGCGCGGGGACGACGAGGACAGCATCGAAAGGCGGCTCGCCATCGCTGAGGACGAAGAGAAGCTCGGACGCGAATTGGCTGACTTCGTGGTAGTGAACGACGACCTCGAACGGGCGTCCAAGGAGCTCGCCGGTATAGTGGAAGCCTGCCGGGAGGGTAGCGGCCCTTATGGCATTGTGACAAGACAGGAGCATGGCTTGAATGGCTGAGCGCCGCCCGACAATGATGGACCCCCCGATCGAGAGCCTTCTCGACCGGGTCGACTCTAAGTACACGCTGGTCAGCCTGGCCGCCAAGCGGGGCCGGGAGGTCAACTCCTATTTCAACCAGCTCGGTGACGGTCTGGGGTCTATCGTCCCCCCGCAGGTAACGTCCATTGCCCGGAAACCGCTTTCGATTGCTTTGGACGAGATCTCGGCCGGGAAGATCACCTATCACCGCGCGGTGGAGGTGGAGGGCGAGGAAGTGCCGGACCAGGACGGCGCGGAGGGCTGAGCACGGGTCGCCGCCGCCCCGGGGTTACGAGCCTGTTTGGGTGCGGCAGGCCGAACGGTTGGCTCTAAGCGCAGGCGCTAAACGGGCGACCAGGAATGTCAATTTCTCCGGGAGCGCTCTCTCGCTAGCCCAACCCACGACTGGGCGAGCGCCCGGGACATACCGCCGGTCCGGCCGGCTTAGCCGTCGCGGGCGGCGACGTTACCGTGGGCGCTATGAGTGAGCCTGGCGCCCAAGGTCGCGCCCCCTGGCCAACAAGCGAGTTGTCCTTGGCGTCTGCGGCGGGATCGCCGCGTACAAGGCGGTCGAGGTTTGCCGCCGCTTGAGTGATGCTGGAGCCATCGTCAGCCCCGTCCTGACCAGGTCGGCGACCCGGTTCGTCGGCTCTTTGACGTTCAGCGCGTTGGCGGCCGAACCGGCCCTGACCTCCTTGTTCAGCTCCGACGGCGCTGGGGCGGAGGCCGAGGAGAACAGCGGTCCGGCAGCTACGGCCCCTTCGGTTATCCCTCACGTCCGATTGGGCCGCCACGCTGACGCCGTGGTCGTGGTGCCGGCGACCGCCCGCCTCGTTGGCAGTTACGCCGCTGGCATCTCATCCGACCTGCTCACGGCAGTGCTGCTAGCCACAGCGCGCGCCTGTGCTCTTATGCCCGGCTATGCACACCGAGATGTGGGAGCACCCGGCCGTGCAGGACAACCTGGACTTGTTGCGTCGGCGCGGTGTCTACGTCCTGGAGCCAGCCGAGGGGCGACTGGCGGGCGGCGACTTTGGTAAAGGTCGTCTCCGTGAACCGGAGGAGGTCGTGAGCGCTGCTCGAGTCCATCCTTGTCAGTGCGCCGGGCCGCTCCTGACCGGGGCCGGCCTGAGCCGGGCCGTTCTGAGCCGGTCATGGGTATTACCGGCGGTGCCGCCGGGAGCGCTCCCAGCCCGGTCGCCGGACGAGGCACGACATTGAACGGGGTGAAGGCGGTGGTCAGTGCCGGCGGGACCAGAGAACCCGTTGACCCCGTCCGTTACATAGGGAACCGCAGCTCAGGCAAGCAGGGTTACGCTGTCGCCTCGGAGCTCCAGGCCCGCGGGGCGCAGGTGGTCCTCGTGACGGCGAGCCCTTTGAGCCTCCAGTGGACGTAGAGGTCGTCGAAGTCAACACGGCGGCCGAAATGGCCGAAGCTGTCCTGAGCGCGGCGGGCGCGGCCGACGTGGTCGTCATGGCTGCGGCGGTGGCGGATTACCGGCCGTCGGCTCCTGTTGCCTCCAAAATCAAGAAGTCGGGCGCCCCGATGACGATCGAGCTCGAGCCCACCCTGGACATACTGGCGGCGCTCGGGTCCCGCAAGCGTCCGGACCAGGTCATAGTGGGGTTCGCGGCAGAAACTGCGAGCGGCAACGTGCTCGTCGAGCTGGGCCGGGGCAAGCTCGCTTCGAAGCAGGCTGACCTGGTCGTGGCCAATGACGTCAGCGCCGAAGGGGCTGGTTTCGGCACTGACCGTAGTGCGGCAGTTATCGTGTCGAACGGGGCGCTGACGGACCTCGGCGTATCAGACAAGCGGGCAGTCGCCTCGATGCTCGTTGACGCCATAACAGATCTCTTGGGCGCTAAGGGCGTGCTCGCGTCAAGAAAAGGAGCAAACGAATGAGACGCTGGGACTTTACGTCGGAATCGGTAACTGAAGGCCACCCGGACAAGATGGCCGACCAGATATCCGACGCGATCCTGGACGCCATATTGGAACAGGACCCTGTAGCTCGCGTCGCTGTGCGAGGCTCTTCTCACTACGGGCCAGGTGATGGTGGCGGGCGAAATAACCACAACCGCTTATGTAGAGATACCCCAGATTGTGCGGGACGTCGTCTCCTCCATCGGCTACACGAGTTCAGAAACGGGCTTTGACGGGCTCACTTGCGGCGTGTCCGTCGCAATCGGCCAGCAATCCCCCGACATCGCTATCGGCGTGAACAACGCCTACGAGGTCCGCCACGGTACGAGCGGAGAGGACGACCTGTTCAGCCAGGGGGCGGGCGACCAGGGGATGATGTTCGGTTACGCCTGCGATGAGACCGACGACCTGATGCCAGCGCCCATTTGGCTGGCTCATCGCCTGGCCCACCGTTTGGCCCAGGTGCGCAAGGTAGGCGTGCTGCCCTATCTGCGCCCTGACGGCAAGACCCAGGTCACGTTCGAGTACCAAGACGGCCGGCCCGTCCGGTTGAAGACCGTGCTCATTTCGACCCAGCACCGTCCGACGGTGGACCTGGAGACGCTGCTCAAGCCTGACCTGCGGGACCACGTCGTCAGCCCGATCGTGCCACCCGAGTACGCTGACGACGGGTATGAGATCCTGACCAACCCCACCGGGCGCTTCGAGCTCGGTGGCCCGTGCGCTGACACGGGTCTGACCGGTCGGAAGATCATCGTCGACACGTACGGCGGAGCGGCCAGGCACGGCGGTGGCGCCTTCTCTGGCAAAGACCCGTCGAAGGTGGACCGTTCGGGGGCCTACGCCGCCCGCTGGGTGGCCAAGCACGTAGTCGCCTCGGGTGCGGCAAAGCGCTGCGAACTGCAGATTGCGTACGCCATCGGGGTCGCCCGGCCGGTTTCTGTGATGGTCGAGCTCTTCGGTACGGAGCAGGTAGACCCGGACAAGGTGGTGAAGGCCATCGAACAAATCTTCGACCTCCGCCCCGCAGCCATCATCCGGGACCTCGACCTGCGCCGGCCGATCTACCGGCAGACTGCCGCCTATGGCCACTTTGGCCGCTCGGACAAGGAGCTCACCTGGGAGACGACCAGCCGCCTGGCCGAGTTCAAAGAGGCCGTCGGGCTCTAGAAGGTTTGTATAGCGAGGCGGCCTCCCCTGCCGGCCTGGCCGGGGAGGTTGTCTTGGCTGCCCCCGCGGCTCTCGGTGTAAATGACCGCAACGGCGAGGATCTCCATCTTGAACACCAGGGCGCCTCGGGCCAGGCCGACCCCGTCGGCGAGCCGAGCCCGAGTACCGCCCAGGATGTCACTCTGGTGGCTCGCGTCCTCCCCGACGTCGCCGGCTTCGAACGCGAGCTCGACTACGAGGTACCACCTGTCCTCGCCGGCGACATCAGGGCGGGGAGCATCGTCCGGGTGCCTCTGCAGGGCCGGCGCGTGCGCGGTTGGGTGGTCGCCTTCCCGGTGCCGCCGACGGAGGGCCTTTCCCTTCGGCCCATAGCCAAGGTGACAGGCTGGGGACCGGAGCCCGAACTGCTCGACCTCGCCTCGTGGGCGGCGTGGCGCTGGGCGGGCCGACGCCGGTCGTTGCTGGTCACGGCCTCCCCTGAAACTGCCGTCAGAGGGCTGCCACCCGCCACTCGTCGCTGGCCCAGCGCCGCTCTGACGGGTACGAACGGGAGTGCCGCGGGGACCGTTGCCGCCACCGACCTTTTGGATGAAGCCTGGCGCCCAGGGGTGAACTTGCTCCGGCTCCCTCCCGACTCCAGCGCCACAGAGCTGGTGTTGGCGGCGGCCGCCCATGGCGCGGTGCTGGTGGTCGCACCGACGACGGCGCGAGCGGCGGCCGGTCGCGCCACGCTGCGCAAGCGCGGCGTGGATGCCGCGCTACTACCCAACGATTGGGCGCAGGCCCGCGGAGGAGCGCCTGTCGTTATCGGCACCCGGGCCGCCGCGTTGGGCCCTGTCCTGCCGTCAGTTCCATCGTCGTCCTGGACGCTCATGATGAGGGGTTGGTACAGGAGACTGCGCCCACGTGGGACGCCCCCTCGCTGGCCGCCGAGCGGGCACGACGAGCGGGTGTGCCCTGCTTCTGGGTCAGTGCCTGCCCGACTCTGGAGCTGGTGGCGTCGGCCGACTACCTTCACCTGGTGAGCCGGGCTGCCGAGCGTTCCGGTTGGGCCGCTCTACACGTGGTCGACCGCCGGCCTGATGACCCCCGCCAGGGGCTGTACTCGGCCCCGCTCGTGGAACTGCTCAGGAGTGACCAGCGTGTGGTCTGCGTGCTCAACCGCAAAGGCCGCGCCCTCTTGCTTACGTGCGGTGCTTGTGGTGCACCGGCCACCTGTGAGCGGTGTGGGTCGGGCATCGTGCTCGAAGGCGATGAGCTCGTTTGCCGGCGCTGTGGCCAAGTGCGGCCAGTCGTCTGCGCGTCGTGCGGCTCGGACGGGCTACGCCAGGTCCGGGTGGGTGTCAGCCGGGCGCGGGAGCAGCTGGAGGCGCTGGCCGGACGCGTCGTTGGCGAGGTTGTGGCCGGGACGCGATCACTGCCTCACGCCCCGGTCCTGGTCGGCACTGAAACCGTCCTTTACCGAGAGGGCGAGTTGCGCCGGGACGGCGACGTGGGGGTGGTGGCGTTCCTTGACTTCGACCAGGAACTGCTGGCGCCGCGTTACCGCGCCGGCGAAGAGGCGCTCGCCCTGATAGCCAGGGCGTCGAGGGTAGTGGGTGGGAGAAAGCAGAACGGTAAGGTACTTGTGCAAACGCGGGCGCCGGCCCACCCGGTCATAGAGGCCGCATTGCGCGCCGACCCGGGCTGGCTGCTGCACTCAGAGGAGCCCGTACGCAAGGCCCTCCGGTTGCCTCCGTTCGCAGCGCTGGCGCTGATTAGTGGGCCTGGAGCGGCAGAACTGGCGGGCGCTTTAGAAAAACAGAGCGCCACTGGGGCTGGCGAGACTACAAGTGCTGCTGTCTGGACTGGTGTCGAGTTGAGCGAGCTGGCTGAGGAGCGGTGGGTCGTGCGTGCCCCCGACCATGCCACTCTGGCGGATGCGCTGGCCGCCGCCGGCCGGCCGGCCGGCCGCGTCAGGGTGGAAGTCGATCCCGTGCGCGTTTAGGCAGTCGGTCTCAGCTTGCTCTTTCTACATATGCGGTGCCGAATTCAGCGGTCAAAGACTTGCGCTAGCGTGAGATGCCATCAGCGTACGACGTAACGAAAGTGCTCAAAGAAAGGTGCTCCGTCATGCAGTACCGACACCTTGGCCGTTCCGGCTTGCAAGTAAGCGTCCTCAGCTTTGGCTCATGGGTGACCTTTGGTGACCAGATCGGCACCGATCTGGCCGTCGAATGCCTCAGCACGGCCCGTGAAGGCGGCGTCAATTTCTTCGACAACGCGGAGTCTTATGCTGGAGGGCAGTCTGAGCGCATCATGGGCAAGGCGTTGTCCGAGCTCGGCTGGCCCCGGCATAGCTATGTGATCTCGACCAAGCTGTTTTGGGGCATCTACGACGAAGTCAATATGCGCAATACGTTGAACCGAAAGTACCTGATGCAAGCAATTGATGGTTCCTTGGAACGGCTTGGCCTTGATTTCGTCGACGTATTGTTTTGCCACCGGTCCGACCCGAGCACTCCTATAGAAGAGACGGTGTGGGCCATGAGCGACATTATTGGGCGCGGCAAGGCACTTTATTGGGCGACGTCGGAGTGGCCGGCGGCCGATATCCGCGCCGCCTGGGACATAGCCGAACGGTTGCACCTGCGCCAGCCAGTGGCTGAGCAGCCCCAGTACAACCTGCTCGTGCGCGAGCGGGTTGAGCGCGAATATGCCCGACTGTACAACGACATTGGGCTTGGGCTCACGACGTGGAGCCCGCTGGCATCTGGTCTTCTCTCGGGCAAGTACCTGGAAGGCGCGCCCGCCGGTAGCCGGGCGACGCTGCCCGGGTACGAGTGGCTAAAGCAGGCGCTGACCGACGCGGACCGCAACGGCAAAGCGCGCCAGTTAAAAGAAATAGCCGACGAGCTCGGTTGTGACATGGCCCAGCTGGCGTTGGCATGGTGCGTTCGCAACCCCCACGTTTCGACGGTGATTACCGGGGCCTCTTCCGTCGAGCAATTACGGGCCAATCTGGGGGCACTGGACGTCCTCCCGCTCATTACGGACGAGATTGCCGAGCGCCTGGACGCTATTAGCCCTCCGCACTGATTTGGAAGGCCTGACTGAGGAGTGGGCCTGATAAGTGTCGTTACCGGGCGGTCCGGGTTTCAGCGGGGTGTGATGGTGGGGAGCAGGTCCCAGTTGGGTCGTCCGGCGGGGGACTGCTACTGCCTTTCGAACCGCTTGATGGCGTCGTCGGTGACAGGGGTGAAGAGGTTGACGAGGTTGCCATCGGGGTCGCGGAACAGGATGGAGCGGTTCCCCCAGGGCATGAGGGTTGGCTCTTGCTCCCACTCGCTGACGATGGGCTTGAGCCGCTCGTACTCGGCGTCGACATCGTCAACCACCCACTCGATGATGGCGGTCTGGTTGTGTGCGGGACGAGCTGCGTTGTTGAAGAGTGCCGCCGTGCTGGTGTGACCGAGGGCGAGGGTGCATGACGGGTAACGCAGTTCGGCGAACACGGGTACGGGCCGGTCCGCGGTCACCCCGGTTACGTTCTCGTAGAACTCGACCATGGAGTCGACGTTGTCGGTGATGATGCGGACTGAGGCGAAGTCCATTGGGCTCTCCCGTTCGTGGTTGGGTGTATTCGCTACGCTACGGTAGCGTAGCGAAAATGTCAACGACGATGCCAACACGGGGGCGGGGGCAGAAATGGAGACGAGGGTGGTTGGGAGCGGCGATGGCGAACGTGATGCCTCGGTACACGGCAAGAGGTCAGGTACCGACCCTCGTGTCGTTGTTTCGCGAGAGCGCGTGCTGACGGCGACACTCGACCTGCTGACTGAGGCCGGCCTGGGTGGCCTCACCTTCGACGACGTAGCCAAACGCTCAGGCGTCGCAAAAACCACCATCTACCGGCACTGGCCGAACCGCAAGGCGCTCATCATCGACGCGTGTCTGCGGATGACTGACGGTGAGGACGAGCCGCCCGACACCGGTTCGCTGGAAGGCGACGTGACGGCCATCTTGACGAACCTCGCCGAACTGCTGGTCACGGCCCGATGGTCGTCGATCCTCCCGTCAATCGTCGATGCCGCAGAACGTGACCCAGAGATTGCCGAGGTTCACAGCCGGCTCCAACGTTGGCACGCGGCTCCGCTGCGAGCGGCCCTGGAACGGGCGGCGCGCAGAGGGGAGATCGCCCCAGAAGTGGACCTCGAGCGCGATCGCTGCTGCTTTGCGAGGACCGCTCTATTTCCGCCGTTGGTTCTCTCGCGATCCGATCAACGACAGTTTTGTGAACCTGATCGTGCAGAGCGTCCTCGCGGGCGTGCGGCGCCACCCTCCCGAGCCATGCGACCAAGAAGGCCGCCCGCGCTCGCGGCGCTGAGCGTTACGGGTTGGCGGCCCGCGGCGGCACAGGCCTGTCGGCGAGCCGGCACGGGATATCCTCGTCCTCGTTGAGGTAGTAGCTGGCGCAGATCCGGTGGTAGCCGTCAGCGACCAGGAGGGCGGCGGCGTGAAACGCGTCGCCCCGGACCAAGAGGACAGGGGAAAGCATTTCACCGTTGCTGACCTTTTGTAGGTCCTTGGCCACGTGGACGTTAGTTTGGGGCAGGACGGCCAGCGCCGCGGCGCGGAGGAGGTCCTTGGCTTTGCGGTGGAGGAGGGGAGCGTTCATGAGCGCCTTTACCGCTGCCGCGGCCTCGTCCTCGGGCATGAGGAGGCTCAGGTAATCCTGGGCGGCGGGATAGTCGTGCTCGTCGGGCGTCGGCTTCCAGTGTTGCTTTGGGGTCATGGGCATGGGGCCGCCTCCTTCACGGGTGCTTTATTTCTGGCTGGACCGCCGTACCACGGGGTGGGGGAGCACGGTCCCCGCCTTCTCGCGTGCTTCTAGATAGGGGGCCAGGAGAGCGAAGATTTCCGGCCCGATCAGGGCCGAGAGCTCATTTCGCATTTGGCGCCATACCGGGGCCCCACCTCGGAACGCTTCGGGAGCCTCGGTGCACCACCACGCGAACTCCTCGCCGCCGGCCCCCCAGTGCTGCCGGTCCCACTGGCCGACGACCGACGTGACCGAACCGTCCGGGTTGGAGGTGTCTTCCCGCCGGAGGGGCAACTGCCAGCAGACGTCCGGCTTGAGTTCCATGGGGTGCACGCCCCGCTCGAGGGCGGCGCGGTGGAGGGCGCAGCCCGGCCCTCCGGGAAAGCCCGGCCGGTTAAGGAAGACGCAAGCGCCGTCTACCAATCTGGTCACGGCCACGCCTCCGGCGCCGCGACGAATGAGCCCGCCATGACGCCCCTTCGCCGAAAACTCCCATTGTTCTGGTGAAAGCGTCTTGGCCGCCGCTTTCACCCGGGCTACGTCCTCGTCGTTGGTGAAATGGGCACCGTACGAACAACATCCCTGTTCGAGTTCGGGAGCCGGTCCGGTCAGGACCCCTTGGCAACCCCGGCCGTAGACGCATTCCCAACGCGACATCAGGAAGGTGACGTCAAAGCGCCACGTCCGTTCCTCCGACGGGTCTTCGAAACTGACCCACTCGTGCGCGTCGGCTGGGGCCAAGCGCCAACCCTTGACCCCTTTGACGTTCCCATCCCCCTTATTGTGCTTGGGTTTTTCCAGTTTAGGGGTGCGATCGCCGCTCGTAGTAGGCCCCCCATCGGAGCCGGTCGGCCTGGCCATTCCTCGGCTTCAAACCCTTTTTAGGGCGGGCAAGCCCAGCAGGAACTCACCAGCGGCGACGATGCCTTGCCAAAGCTGGTTCAGCTCGAGGCGCTCGTTGGGGGCGTGGTACTTGTCGTCTGGGAGCCCAATGCCGAGAAAAATCACAGGCGCATTGAGGATGCGGCCGAACGCTTCTTCCGGCCCGCTCCCGCCGCTCCTCGTGAACAGAGGTTCTTTACCCCAGACATTTTCTATCGCTTCGCTCAGGATGTGTACCGCCGGGTGGTCGACAGGCGTGAGTAAGGGCGCCACGCCGCCGATGGTCGTGGTGGTGACCTCGGCGTACCCTGGCGTGTGTTCGGCCAGCCAGGCCCGGAAAGACGCCTCTATGTCAGGGGCCGATTGTTCGGGCACCAGCCGGATGGCGATTTTGAGGTTGGCCGTAGCTGGCACGATGGTTTTCATCCCGGGGCCGGCGTAGCCCGAATGGAGGCCGACGACTTCGGCTGTCGGGCGGGTCCCGGTACGTTCGTAGGCAGACCGGCCCGCCTCGCCCTCCAATTCGCTTACCCCGGCCTGGCGACAAAACTCCAGTTCGTCGAAGGGGGTGTCGGCGAGGGATCGCGCTTCACGGGGCGTCAGTTCCCGCACCCGGTCGTAGAAGCCGGGCACAGTGACCCGGTGGTCGGAGTCGTGCAGACTGGCCGCCAACCGAGCAGCCACGAGCGCGGCGTTGGGGACCGTCCCACCCCAAATACCGCTGTGAAGATCCGAGTTCGCCGTTCGAATATGGACATCGAAAGCGATCAGGCCACGGGTACTGACCGTGGTCGAAGGGATGTCCGGAGCGAGCATGGTGCTGTCTGACACCACGATTACGTCGGCCGCCAGCCTTTCCCTCTCGACTTCGAGCAACTCGTCGAGGTGCGGGCTCCCGACTTCCTCCTCGCCCTCGATCAGGAACTTCACGTTGACCGGCAAGTGCCCGAGCGATTCCAAAAGGCCCCTGGTCGCTTCGAGTTGCATTATGACCTGGCCCTTGTCGTCGCTGGCTCCCCGGGCCAGGAGCAGGTTGCCCTCGAGCGCCGGTTCGAAAGGAGGCGAAGCCCATTCGTCCAGGGGATCGACGGGCTGGACGTCGTGATGCCCGTATACAAGGACCGTAGGCACAGTGTGACCCGCGTCCAACCAGTCGCCGTAGACCGCGGGCACACCACCCGCCGACAGCGTTTCCACGTGCTTGAGGCCGGCGGCGCGCATCAGGCCAGCGCAGAACTCCGCCGATCTGGCGACGTCGGCGGCGTGGGCCGGGTCGGCCGAAATAGAGGGGATCTTCAGCCAGTCCAGGAGCGAGCCAAGTACGCGTTCCTTGGAGCGCTTTACGTAGTCGCTGAGGGTGAAGTCGTCCACAGCGCGACCCTAGCCTCCTCGCCGCCCCGACTGTCACATGATGTACACAGGCTCATATGACGCACAGTATTATCACGGGCCCCGGAGAGGAGCGGTTGCAAGAGCTACGTTCTCGGCTCGAGGCGATCGCCGAAGAACTGGCCGACCTGGGCCGGGCCAAGCTCGTCGAGGCGCTGGAGAGCGGGGAAGCCGCGCCCGAATTAGACGAGCGCCGGCTCAGCCGAGCTCGGCGGGCAGTACTGAAGGCGGCTGCCCTACTTCGCGCGCCAGAGGCCGGAGGGGCCGAATACGACGCCTAGGGACCGCGCCACCTAGGGACCGCGCCGCCTGGGCACAGCGCCGCCTGGGCACAGCGACGGCGGCCGGCCCAAACTGGCCGGCCGCGGATGCCCAAACCGGGTTGGAGGTCCCGCCCTACGCGGCCACCTTTATGAGTTCCACCTCGAAGTCGAGGGTGATCCTTTCGCTGACCATCACGCCGCCGCCATCGAGCACGGCGTTCCAGTTGATGCCCCAGTCTTTGCGGTTGATTGTAGCGCTGCCTTCGAAGCCGGCCCGCTGGTTGCCGTAGGGATCCACTACGGTCCCGCTGTACTCGAAGGCAATGGGCACGGACTTCGTGACCCCGCGGATCGTCAGGTCGCCGGTGACCGTGTAGTGGGTGTCATCAAGCTTTTCCACCGCCGTCGAGCGGAAGGTGATCTGCGGGTACTCCTTCATTGCCAGGAAGTCGTTGCTCCGTAAGTGGTTGTCCCGGTCTGCGTTGCGGGTGTCGATGCTCTCGGCCTGGATCGTTATCTCCACGTGGGAGTTGGCCGGGTTCTCGGCGTCCAGGGAGACGGACCCGTCGAACTGGTCGAACTGACCCCGGACTTTGCTGACCATGGCGTGCCGGGCCGCGAAACCGATGCGAGTGTGGGCCACGTCCAGCTTGTAGTTGCCACTCAAAGCGGTTGAGGTCGTATCAGAGGTGCTCACGTCTTAGTCCTCCTTGTATGGATGGAAAGGCACTTCACAGGGGCTAACATAGATGATATATCAACTATTCCGGTACAACGCCCAGGGACGACAGAAGTGCCGCCTGAACCAACAGTAGTGAGGTGGCTGGACGAAGGCGAGGAGCGAGCCTGGCGCTCGTTCCAGGTCATGCAGGCGAGGCTCACAGCCCTGCTGGCCCGGGATCTTTCTGCCCACTCGGGCCTTAGCTTTCAGGACTACGTCGTGCTGGTGGCGCTTACGGACCAGCCCGGGGGGCGGATGCGTTTGCTTCAGCTTGGCAACCACCTCGGCTGGGAGAAAAGCCGAATTTCCCACCAGGTGAGCCGCATGGCGGAGCGAGGCCTAGTGGAAAAGACGAAGTGCGGCTCTGACCGGCGGGGGGCGTTCGTGGCCGTCACGTCCAAGGGTCGTGACGAGATCGGGGCCGCCGCCCCGAGCCACCTGGAAGCGGTCCGGCGCTTGTTCGTAGACCGCCTCACGTCCGATCAGCTGGCCAGTGTCGCTGAGGTGGCCGAGGTAGTGCTGGCCGCTGTGGCCGACGAGGAGCGCAGGACCTGTACTGACCGGACCTGTACTGAGGCCTGCGGCGACGTCTAGCGAGCGCGTGTCACTCGCGGGACCGCTGGCTTGGCGCTACTGGCAGGCCGGCCGGCGGTGGAGGGGAGCTCGGGAGGGCATTGAGGGCATTGATGAAAAGGCGCAGTTGCGAGTACGACAGTTTGTCGAAGCGGAGGGCGACCCGGGTCAGTTCAAGATGGTCGGCTTCACGTACTTCGGCCGGTAATGGCCCGGGCAGCAGCTCGATCCCCCCGCGCCGGCACATGTTGGCGAACTCCACGCACAGGCCGGCGAGCTCGCTTTCCGTCGGCCGAGACTGGAGGCGGATCACCAACCGGTCGCCCACCCAGCGCAGCGAGTGGTAGTTGCGGTAGAAGCCCACAATTTCAGCCACAGCCTCCAGGACATCGTCAGTGATCAGGTAGAGGCTGGTGTCCTCGGGGCTTATCAGCCCGCGTCTTTCCACGTCGTCGGTCACGAAGCGGTCGAACGCCCGCCAGTAGCCCCCGCCGGGGACCTCGAGGAGGACGACAGGGGCGGGTTCAGCCTTGCCCGTTTGCAACAGGGTGAGCAGTTCGAACGCCTCGTCCAGCGTGCCATAGCCGCCAGGTAGCACCGCGTACCCGTCGGACTCCTTTACCAGCAACAGCTTCCGGGTGAAGAAATACTTCATGGACACCAGCTTCGGATCCGAGACGATGAACTGGTTGGGTTGCTGCTCGAACGGGAGGCGGATGTTTATCCCGAAGGAGTGGTCCGGGCCCGCCCCTTCAAGGCCAGCGGCCATTATCCCCGGCCCGGCTCCGGTCACCGTCGACCAATTGAGGGCCGCCAGCCGAGACGCGAGGTCACGGGCCTGCAGGTAGAGCGGGTCGGTCGGGTGCGTGCGAGCCGAGCCGAACATTGTGACCTTACGCACGTCTCGGTATGGCGCGAAGACTTCGAAGCCCTCCCGCATCTCCCGCAACGCCGCACTGGCGATCTTCAAGTCGAGGCGGTCGGCGTGGCTCTGGGCCAGCCGGGCCACCGAGACCAGGAGCTCCCTGAGCTGGTCCCGGTTGGCCGTGACGCCGAGCTCGTCGAGGATGGACTCGATACGGTTATCTAGGTCGGCGTCGCCGGTGCTCCCAGGCCTTACCGATCCCGGCTGCGCCACAGGGAGCGCCCCGAACCCGCCGGCCTGGTGGTCCCCAGGCCCGCTCCTGGCCGGTCCAGGCTCGCTTGGCCCCTCAGGTGGCGAAGCGGGTTGCTGCGTCACGATCGCCCCTTTGCATCGCGCTTAAGCCCCACGGCTTCAGACTGTCCGCGGCGCGGCGTCCTTGCCGATCAGCCACAGGACCCGGCCGGCACGGACCCGCGCGGCGGGGACATCTTCGCCCGCAACTACCGCTTCTAGGGCCGGGCGCGCCGACTCTCCGTCGACAGTAAAAATGGCCAGCCGGGCTCGGGCAATGCCGGCGTAGGTTAGCGTCATGCGGAGGTGCTTATTGGCTCCGCTCGGGTCCTCGCTGAACGTCACCAGTTGGCCCGGGTCGGCGTCGAGGGCCAGCGAACCGGGGAAGAGGCCGGCAATGCTCCCGTCCGGGCCCAGGACGAGATGGACCACATCCAGCTGGCCGATCTCGCCGAGCCGCAACTGGTAAGCGTCGAGGCCGTCCTCGCAGCGCATCGGGTAGACGGCGTTGGCCGCTCCGACCCGCTCGAGCAGTGCCTGGCGGCCGAGCCGCTCGTTGGATCCGCTGTGATCTGGGGACACGCAGCGCTCGTCGGCCCAAAAGAAGTTCACCACGAGCCAATCGACGGCCTGGCCACCCTCGAGCGCCAGCCGCTCGTAGCAGGCCCGGGCCGTCTCGCCCCCCGTGAGAGCGATGTCGAACTCCTCGCCCGGGCGGTCATCGAACGCCGCGATGACTTCCCGGGCAAAAGCGCCGGGGACGTCATCAGTCACCACCATCTCGCGGTTCACGGGCAAGACCCTAACCGAACCGTTAGGAGGCCAGAGCTGCAGCCGCTGCCAGCGCTCGTTCCCAGACCCGGTCCGCCCGCAAGTTCGACATGGCCGAGGAGAGGGCCGAGGTCAGCGAGTCGTCGGGTAACGGCAAGGCCTGGCTATGAGAAATGCCGTTGGACAGAGAGGCCTTGGCCCAAACGGCCCGGGCGCCGTCGTCCCGTCGCACTTGGAACAGCCCTTCTTCGCCGTCGCACATTGCTTCCAACGTGATCTCCACGTGCTTGGAATCCGAGAGCAGGAGTTCTCGAGCTCGCAGGTCGAGCTGGGACATCAGCCAGCCTCCGAGAATATGGCGTGGCCCCGGCTTACCGCTGACCGCGGCGGAGCGGATCCATTGGAGGAACGGTCGGCTGTGTTCCGGCTCGAACAGGCCGGCCAGCAGCTCCCTCCAAGGCTGGAGCCGGACCCACGACAGGTCGACCACCGGCTGGTGGTTGGCCAACTCGAGCAGCGTCCGGTAGGAGTGCCCGATAGCTGCGTCGTCTTCCACGACAACCCTGGTGTCGACAACTACCGCGCTGGCCAGGCGCAGGAGCGGGTCGGCGGGGTCCGGCAGCACGTCGGGCAACCACATGACCACGGGCAAATCGGCCAGCACGAACGGCCCCACGATCGACGCCAAGTGCGAAGCGGCTTGGCCCCCCACGTGGAGGAACAGTTCCTCGAAGAACACGGGGTGGCCACCCCCGGAGGCGGGTTCGGCTTGCCACAAGAAGGCTTTGGCATCTATGACCGGGGTGCTGTCGGGGTCGGCGCGCAGTACGACAGCACGGCATGGGTGGCGGGCGCCAAGCGCTCGGACTGGGGCGGCGATGACCTCGGGGTCATCGCCCGGCTTGACGACCATGACGATGGTCATGACCGCGGTGCGGGTACCGGCGCCTCGGCCCGACGCCTGCCGGCGCAGCTCCGGGAGGGCCTCGATCACCTCGCCCAGCCCTACGCCGCGCCCTTCCCACGTTTGGACAGCGTGGGGGGCCTCGGGATTGGCCACCGTGGTCGTCTCCGGTGAAGGCAGTTCTGTTACGGCGTCCGCCATTGGCGCCCGTCCCGTTCGATCAAGGTGTCGGCTTGGCGTGGCCCCCAGGTCCCGGCGGCGTAGCCGGCCAGCGGCGGGGGGTCATCGCTGGCCCACGCATCGAGGATGGGTTGCACGATCGTCCACGCGGTGTCGACTTCATCGCTGCGGATGAACAACGTTGGGTCCCCCACCATGGCATCGAGCAGGAGGCGCTCGTAGGCGTCGGGCGGCTCCTCGAGGAAGGCGGCGCCGTAGGAAAAGTCCATCAGCACGTCGCGCACCATGAACGCCTGGCCGGGCACTTTGGCCCCGAAGCGGAGGGTAACGCCCTCGTCGGGCTGGATGCGCAGCACCAGGGCGTTCGGGTTGAGCCCCGTGGCCGCCGCCTTCGGGAAAGCCAAATGGGGCACGGCTTTGAACTGAAGGGCGACCTCGGTCACGCGCTTGGGGAGGCGTTTTCCCGTGCGGGCGTAAATCGGCACGCCGGCCCAGCGCCAGTTGTCGACCAGGAGCTTCAACGCGACGTAAGTCTCCGTCTGGCTGTGCCGGCTGACGCCCTCCTCCTGGCGGTACCCGGGGACGGCCTTGCCCTCCACCCAGCCGCTGTCGTACTGCCCTCTCACCGACATTTGGGCCACCTCGCTCACCGCGGGCACAACCACGGAACGAAGCGCCTTTACTTTTTCGCCCCGGATGCCCTCGGCATCGATGCTGCCCGGCGGTTCCATCAAAGTGAGCGAAAGGACCTGCATAACATGGTTTTGGACGATGTCACGCAGGGCGCCGGCCTTTTCGTAGAAGCTGCCCCGCTTTTCCACGCCGATTGTTTCCGCCACCGTGATCTGGACGTGGTCAATGTAATTGCGCGACCAAAGCGGCTCAAAAATAGCGTTGGCAAAGCGCAACGCCAGCACGTTTTGGACTGTTTCCTTACCGAGGTAGTGGTCGATCCGGTAGATCTGGTCTTCGTCGAATACCTCGTGCAGGGAGGCGTCGAGCTCACGGGCGGTCTCGAGGTCACGCCCAAAGGGTTTTTCTATGACGAGACGGGCAAAACCGCCGCCCTCGGGGCGGTTGAGGCCTACCTTGCCGAGCGCCCGGGCCACTTCCGCGAACACGTCAGGCACAGTGGCGAGGTAATAGGTCCGGTTGGACCCGGTGCCCAGGGCCTCGTCAAGCTCATCCAGCCGCGCTCTCAGCTTGAGGAACGTCTCAGGGTCGGAGTAATCGCCCGATATGTAAACGCTGTTCTTGATTATCTCGGCCCAACCGGGCCCGGCGCCGGGGACGGCGTCAGCCATAATGTCCCGGAAACCGTCATCTGACATTTCGGTCCGGGCCACGCCGACGACCGCAAAAGCGGCGGGCAACAGGCGTCGACGCGAAAGCCGCTCCAGTGCCGGCAGGAGCTTGCGGTGAGTGAGATCGCCGGAAGCGCCGAAGACAACGAGCACCCCCGGCGGGGCCCGTCTGACGGTGTCGAGCCCCTCGGCCAGAGGGTTAGCCGGGAGAACGTCCGTGCTCACGGCTTCGGTGACGCCTTAGGCTCGGTACCCCCCTCGGCGTTGGCTCTCATCTCATTAGCCTTGTCCTCGAGGGCCTGGAGGAGCTCGTCGTAGCTCTTGGAAAAACCGGCCACGCCTTCGTCCTCCAGCTGAGCCGAGACCTTGGCCATGTCGATCCCGGCCGCGGCCAGCGCGTCCAGCTCGGCCCGCGCCTGGTCGACGCCCTGGTCCACTGTGCGGCTCACCGTGCCGTGGTCGAGAAAATCTGCGATCGTGGCGTCCGGCATGGTGTTCACCGTGTCCGGGCCGATCAGGTTGTCGACGTAGAGCAGGTCCGAGTAGGCGGGGTTCTTGGTCGAAGTCGAAGCCCACAGCGGCCGCTGCCGGTGCGCGCCTTTGGACTGAAGGGCCTCCCACCGCGGTCCCGAGAAGCGCTGGAGGAAGAGCTGGTAAGCCAGCTTGGCATTAGCCACAGCCGCTTTCCCCCGGAGGGGGAGCAGCTTCGGGTCGTTCTTGGCTTCGATTTCCCGGTCGACTTCGGTGTCGACGCGGCTGACAAAAAACGACGCCACGCTGTGGACTCGCGACAAGTCACCGCCGGAACTGGCCAGCGTCTCGAGCCCCGAAATATAAGCCTCAACAACAGCTTCATATCGGTCGAGGCTGAAGATCAACGTGACATTTATATTGCGGCCCTCGCTTATCATTTGCCTGATGGCCGGTACTCCAGGCTCAGTGGCAGGGATTTTCACCAGCAGGTTCGGCATGGCGATCTGCTCGTGAAACGCGCGTGCGTCCTTTATGGTGGTCTGGGTGTCATAAGCGAGCCGGGGCGAAACCTCAAGCGAAACGAAGCCGTCAGAAGCCCCGCTTTGCTCGTAAAGCGGATGGAATATCTCGAGCGTGGCCGTGACGTCGGCGGTCGCCATTTCCCAGAACGCCTGCTCGACGGACCCCATCGCAATTAGGCGGGCGAAGTCGGCGTCGTAGACGTCAGTCCCCGTCATCGCCTTTTGGAAAATGGTCGGGTTCGACGTCACTCCGCGGATGCCTTGGTCGAGCATGTTGGCCAGGCGCCCGCTCTGGATTGCGTTGCGGGATAGGTTATCGAGCCAGGGGCTCTGGCCACCTTCACTGTAAAGTTGATGCAAACGCGTCATTTGCTTTCCTCCTGGTCGTTGTCGGTCTTTTGCAGCAACGCCTTGGCCTGTTTGGCCACGTTCTCGGGAGTAAAACCGAAATAGGCCAGGACTTGCGGGCCTGGCCCGGACGCACCGAAGCGGTCCAGGGACACGGATGCGTCGGCCCAGCGCGACCAGCCGAAGCTGGCGGCGGCCTCCACTGCAAGCACTGGTGCACCCGACCCAAGGACGTCGCGCTGGTAATCCTTTCCCTGGTTTTCGAACAGCTCCCAGCTAGGCATCGACACCACCCGGACGTGAACACCCTCGGCCTCGAGCAACTTGGCTGCCTCAACACAGAGGGACACCTCGGACCCTGTCCCGACGAGGACTATGTCAGGCCCGCGTGCGTCGCCGGACAGCACGTACGCACCTCGGTGCAGGTTTTGGGCCCGCTCAGCCGTCCCCTCCAGTACGGGTAGGACCTGACGAGAAAGGATGAGGGCTATCGGGCCCGTGTCGTGTTCGATGGCCGCCTTGACGGCTTGGCCAGTCTCGTTAGCGTCGGCCGGGCGGATAACCAAGAGGTTGGGCATGGCCCGCATGGCCGCCAACTGCTCGACGGGCTGGTGCGTGGGACCGTCTTCGCCGAGCCCGATCGAGTCATGAGTCCAGGCATATATGACCTTGGTCTTGGACAGGGCCGCCAGCCTGACCGCGCCCCTCATGTAGTCGCTGAAACAGAAGAAGGTCCCGCCCACCGGGAGCACGCCGCCATGACGGGCCATCCCCACCATCAAGCCACCCATGCCGTGCTCACGGACGCCATAGCTCATCAGGCGGCCCTCGGGGTCTCCTGTTGCCTGACGGGCCTCGCCGTCGAGCGCAGTGCCCGTATTGCCCGTCAGGTCGGCCCCTCCCGACATGAGGCCAGGCACTTCGGGCACCACGGCGTTGAGACAGGATTTCAACGCCGCCCTGGTGGCCAGGTTCTCGCCCGCTTTCCAGGTGGGCAGCTTCTGCTCGAACCCAGGCAGGCCGTCGCCCCGCCATTGTGCGTCCCACCTGGTCCGAGGCTCTCCGCCCGTCGGGAGGCGGCTCTCGAAGTGCTGCTCCCACGAGTCGCGCTCGGGGCGCCCGCGTGCCCCCGCGGCCCGGTAATAAGAGACGACTTCGTCGGGGGCCCAAAAGCTCTGGTCGGGCGGGAGCCCGAGTATCGCTTTTGTAGCCGCTATTTCCTCGGGCGGGAACGGGTCGCCGTGCGCCTTCGGGTTGTCGGTCATGTGCGGTGCCGGCCACCCAATATGCGACCTCAACTGAAGGAAGCTTGGCTTGTCTTCCACCGCCATCGCCCGCCGTATGGCCGCCTCCAGCGCGTCCGTGTCGTTCGCCACTTCCCCGAGGTTCTCGGTGTGCCACCCGTAGGCGTCGAACCGCTTGACGGCGTCGTCCGAAAGGGCGATCTCGGTGGGGCCATCGATGGTGATGTGGTTATCGTCGTATATGTAGATCAGCCGTCCAAGGCCGAGGTGGCCGGCCAGCGACGCCGACTCGTGGCTGATCCCCTCCATCAGGTCGCCATCGCCGCAGATGACGAACGTGTAATGGTCGATCAAGTCCGGCCCGTACCGAGCCCGCAGCATCCGCTCGGCCACACCGAGGCCAACGCCGTTCGAAAAGCCTTGCCCGAGGGGCCCGTTGTCACCTCGACGCCCTTGAGCTCGCTCGATTCCGGGTGACCCGGAGTCCTGGAACCGAGCTGACGGAACTGTTTTAGGTCATCCATGCTGAGGTCGTAACCAGTTAGGAACAACATCGAGTACAGCAGGATGCAGGCGTGGCCACAGGAGAGCACGAAGCGGTCGCGGTTCGGCCAGTCCGGGTCGGCCGCGTCATAGCGCATCACCCGCGTCCAGAGGACGTGGGCCAAAGGTGCCAGCGCCATGGCGGTGCCGGGGTGGCCTGAGTTCGCCTTCCTGGGCGCGTCCATGGCTAGCCCGCGGATGACGTTTATGCCTAACTGCTCGATGCTTTGCGTGGGCACGGCCGGCCCGGGAGTGCCGCCCGCGGCGGCGGTCTGGCTCATGGGCCCAACCTACACGCTCTTCAGGAACTGACGACCATTACGTTCGGGCCGAGTCAGCCCCGCTGCCTTGAGCGCGTCTACCCAGCTAGTCCATATAAATCGCGGGGGAAACTACAGGTCTGGCGTTCATTTCCAGTTCAACCTGAGCTGGTCGGCGGCGCGCCTTGAGGGTTAGCTGAGGGGCGCCAGCAAGGTCAGCGGTACGACCGTCGTCTGGCCGTCCGGGAGCAGCCGGCAGTGGGCCTCCACCGTGCCCAGCTTGGGGTACTCCAGTTCGCCTCTGACAAGACGGTAAGTGAACTTCCCGGGCTCGACATTAAAAGGTGAGACGTTGCGCGCCACCTGTTCTCCCGACTCGTCGCGGAACACGACTTCCAATATCCCGTTAGGCGCTGTCGTCCGGTTTCGAGCGGATGAGGACGATCAGGTGCGGGGTGACGGTGACGGGCGGGGAACTTGGCGCCGGCATTGAGAACATCACCCCCGTAAGGTCCACCCGGGTTGACGGCCCCGGGACCGGACGGAGGTCGAAGCTCTCGATGAAAAGGGCGGAAACTATGTCCATGCCGGCCCCGTTCGAGCCACCGGGGACCAACCCACCACCATCAATGACAATGCTGGGTTATGCACGGGCTCGGTTATGCACGGGCTCGGTTATGCACGGGCTCGGTTATGCACGGGCTCGGTTATGCACGGGCTCGGTTGTGCACGGGCTACGGACGCGCTCAGACCAGCTCCGGCTCGCGCTCTGGTGGCCGCGGGACTTGTCCCTGCTGGGCGGCCGCTGTGAGGTGCACGTCGTCGTGGCGCACCTGTAGCCATCCCAGCTTTTTGAAGGACGTGATTACCAGCCACCCGTGGTCCAGCTGCCGGGTGGTGAAAGCGAACTTGGCAGCAGTGGGAGCAGCGTGGTGGTTCGAGTGGAGCCCCTCGCCCCACGTGAGCAAGGCTAACCACTGGTTGTTGGTGGCCACACCGGGGTAAGCGCGTTTGCCGAAGCGGTGCCCCATGGCATTGATGGCCGAGTTTGTGAGCAAGTAGGTCACAACGTGCACGCCAGCGGCCACAAGGGCCCAGCGCCAACCGAACAGGGCCAAGAAAATGCAATAACCAAGGCCTAGGCCGACAAAACCGTGGTCGAACAGGACCTTGTCCCACCGGTCGACTTTTATGTCCTTGCTGTATTTGCGCAGAGTTTCGGCGTCGTGGGCCGCTTTTTTGTACAGGCCGACGTTGTACAGCTGCACCTTCCAATAACCCTCGAGGACCGGAGAATGAGGGTCGCCTAGGACGTCGGTGTAGGCGTGGTGCCGCCGGTGGACAGCCGCCCACTCTCGCGGGCGGATGCCGGTCGAGAGCCAGATCATACCCCGGCTGGCGAACGCCAACCCGGGGCTCATGGTCACCGCGCGGTGGGAAAGCGTACGGTGCAAGTAGAGGGTTGTGAGCATGAGCGCGAACTGGGACGTAACCAGACCCGCGAGGACAACGACCAAGACCTTGGGCACGACGCCAACGTTACCCGACTGGCGTCGCGACTGGCGTCAGCGCACCGACGGCGACTTTTTCGCGCCGTCTTTACGGCCTACGGTGCTTGGCGGTGCGTACTCCAACCCGGCCCCACCGGTGGCGCCGCCCCCTCACGGAGGTGCCCGGCCCGGCTCGCAGCTCCCGGCGCGCCCCGGCGCGAGCTCTCGTCGTTTTGGTCGCCGCCCTGGTAGCGCAGAGTACCCAGGTCTCGGGCGTAGTTGCTGCGCCGACGTCGTCCGCTTCTCCGCCCGGAGGCGTCCTGCTCGGCACGCCGTTGCTCTCACCGGCGCGTCTTCCCGAGACCTTGCAGGAGCTCGCCGCGGGCCGGCGTCTAGACGCAGCGGTGGCATCGGCGATGTCCCCGAACGCGCTGGGGGCGGGAGCGGCGGCGAACAGCTGTGCCGAAGTCGCCCAGGACGGCCACGTTTTGTACTCCGACCACGCCGACCTGCCGGTGATCCCGGCGTCGAACATGAAGCTGGTGACGGCTACCGCCCTGCTCGACAAACTCGGTCCTTCGTACCGGTTCCAGACCTCCCTTATGGCTCTCCATGGGCCTGTACACGGGGTCATCAACGGGAACCTGTACATGGTGGGTGGTGGTGACCCCGTATTGCGCCTCCCGAGCGACGCTCCCGGGCCCGGCCCCGAGCCGTACTCGAACGTCACGGCACTGGTGACAGAGCTCAAATCGGTAGGGGTCCACCGGGTCACGGGGTCAGTGGTGGGGGACGACACGCGGTACGACGCACTGCGGACTGTGCCTGGGTGGCCAGCGCGTTACGAAGAAGAGGAAGACGTGGGGCCGCTGTCCGCCCTGGACATCGACGATGGCCTCGCCACCGCCGGCGGCAGTGTTAACGAGGGGTTGCCTCCGGCGGTCCAGGCGGCCGGCATCCTGACCAACCTGATGCGGACGGCTGGCATCCAGGTGGGCGGCGGACCGACAGCCGGCAAAACCCCGCCCGGCTCGACGCTGGTGGTCAAGCTGGTCTCCCCGCCGCTCGGCGAGATCCTCGGAGTGGTGTTGCGGGCCAGCGACGACACCGCCGTGGAGTTGATGACGAAGGAACTGGGGCTCCGGGAGCGGGGGGTGGGTTCGACGGCCGCGGGGACGGCCGCCGTCCGAGCGGACCTCGCCGCCGATGGGCTCCCGTTGAGCGGGTTCGTGGACGCCGATGGGAGCGGGTTGTCGCGCTCGGATCGAGTCACGTGCGCTCTCCTTGTTGCCCTCCTGGAACGGGCCGGCCCCAATGGCCTGCTCGTTAGGGACCTTCCGCTGGCGGCGCGGTCGGGGACTCTGGTCGACGAGCTGAACGGCACCGTCGCTGCGGGCCGCGTCTACGCCAAGACGGGGACGCTCGATTATGTGAAGGCGCTCTCTGGTTGGGTGGAGCCGCTGAAGGGCCAGGGCGCCGGCAACCCGGGACTGGCGGCCCCGGTGGTGTTCGCCACCGTCCTCAACGACCTGGCCCCAACGCTGCCTAGCCCACAAGACACGCCGGCGGGCCTCACCGACCGAGTCGCGGTTGCTGTCGCCGAGTACCCCCAGGCGCCATCGCTGGCCCGGTTCGAGCCCTGATAAGGCGCCCCCGGTGCGGGCACGGAAGCACAAACCATGCGGACGACAGTCGTCACCGGTTACCTTTGGTGGATGCCTGGTAGTGAACCCGGAAGCCCCTTCTCCCGCCCGGGTGCCACCGGCGGCCAGAACGGCCCCGCGGAGCTGGTGGACCTCGTCATCGCGTACGGCCGGCAGGAGCTGGTCGGCCCGTACAGCGTCAAATACGGGGCCTCGGGAGGGGCGTCGCCGGTGCCGTCCTGCTGGCCACCGGGACTATTCTGCTGGCCCTCGGCTTCGTGAGGGCGCTGCAAGTCGAGTTCGGCGGGTTGGGGAGGATCCCGTCCAGCGATGTCTTCGGCTCTTCGGGCCACCTTTCCGGCACGTGGACGTGGGTCCCGTACATGGCGGCAGCCCTGTTTTGCCTTCTCGTCGCGGCTTTTTGCGCCATGAGGATCGTGCGCGGGAACCAGAGGTGAGGGCCGGTGCTAGGGGTTAGGTCCCGGCGGGGACAGGCAGGCCAGCCCACCGCAGCGGCGCCACCACGCGGGAGCGGGCCCGGTGGGCAGATCACACCCGAAGACATCCGGGCGAAGGCGGAGTCGCTCATATCCGGCGTCGAAGGGCAGGTCCAAGCGGCCAGACCGACGCTCACATATGTGGCTGTGGGAGGTGTCCTACTGATCGCCTTTGCCGCCTTTTGGCTTGGGCGTCGCAATGGCCGGGCCCGCTCGACACTGGTCGAGATCCGGCGTGAGTAGGCCTGGGCGGCCGAGAAGGCCCGGACGCCCGCGAAGGTCTGGACGGAGGAGCACACGGTGACGAACTGGCTGTCCTGGGCGGTCCGTCGTGGTTTCCAGCGCGGTTTGGTCGAAGGCAACCAGTTCTGGCTGGTCGTCGGGGCGATGGCGTTCTTGTTGCAGTTCGGGATCAGGGCCTACCGGAAAAACCCCCGGGTTGTCTTCTCGGGTCGCGTGCCCATTGGCGAAGAGCTTCTCGTCGCTCACTTCGAGCGCGAGCGCCACAATGGTCGGCGTGGGCGTAAAGGTCTGTTTGAGGAACCCTAAGCGAGAGGTCGAGGTGCCGGGCCCCGATCGGGCCCTGGCATTGGTCCGCCAGCTTGGGTACAACCGAGAAGCCGTACTGGTGATCGTAAACGGGACGCTCGTAACCGGCGACGTGACGATCGCTGAAGGATCCGAGGTCGAGATCCGGCCGGTCGTATCGGGAGGCGACGAGTGACATTGGCCGGCCCGAACGAGAGCAACCGGGACAGGGGTCGCCAGGTTAACCATTACGTGGCCGCCACCCTATGAAGTGCCGTGTCTGTCGGGAACCTGCGGTCATCGAGGTACGCCGCCACAACGCCGGGTTCTGCCATGAGTGCTTCCTCGTCCATTGCCGGAACCAGGTCGACCGGGCCATTAAAGAGCACGAGATGATGGCGCATGGCGAGCGGGTGCTCGTAGCCGTTTCCGGGGGGAAGGACTCTTTAGCGCTGTGGGATCTATTGCTCGACCTCGGTTACGAGGTCGATGGGCTCTATATCGGCCTTGGCATCCTGGGCTACAGCGAGCCCTCAGGCTCTTTCGCCCGGCGCTACGCCCAGCAGCGGGGCGTGCGCCTGGTTGAGGTCGACCTGCCCGGCGACTTCGGTTTCGACGTTCGTAGTGGGGCGGCCGCTGACCACCGGGTGCCTTGCTCGGCCTGTGGGCTGTCGAAACGGCACATCTTCGACCGTGCGGCGCTGGACGGCCGGTACGACGTGCTGGCGACGGGCCACAACCTGGATGATGAAGCTGCGGTCTTGCTCGGCAACGTACTGCGCTGGGACCTCGCTTACATGGCCCGCCAGCGTCCGGTCCTGCCCAGCGGAGAGGGCTTTCCGCGCAAGGTCAAGCCCCTGGTCCGCCTGGGCGAGCGGGAAACGGCCGCTTATTGCGTGCTTCGGGGGATCGAGTACCAGGTTGACGAGTGCCCAATGGCGGCGGGCAACCGTCATTTGGGCTACAAAGACGCGCTGAATGCTATAGAAGAAAGGTCACCTGGTACGAAAGCGGCGTTTTACGGCGGCTTTCTGGACAGGGGGGCGGAGCTGGTGGCCGAAGCAGGCGAGCAAAGCCGCGACGGCCTCCACCCGTGCGAGCGGTGCGGTGCCCCGACCACTGCCGCGCAACTGTGTGCCTTTTGCCGCTTGGTCGAGCGGGCAACGAGCCAACAGCGCAAGCGTCTACCGACGAGCTCCCCGTGAGCCCAAATCCTGTAGGCCCAGGCCCTGAGAGCCCAGGCCCTGAGAGCCCAGGCCCTGAGAGAACTGGCCACCGGCCCTTCGAAGTGGGCGAGAGGGCGCTGCTGTTCGACTCCAAGGGGCGCCGTTACCTCGTGCTCCTGGCAAAGGGCGGCGAGTTCCACACCCACGCCGGCACGGTGCCCCACGACAGCATCCTGGGCCAGGAAGAGGGGTCCATACTCCGCTCGACCCTTGGTGCCCGCTATATCGCTGTGCGACCGACATTGGCCGAGATCGTGCTGAAGATGCCGAGGGGCGCCCAGGTGATCTACCCGAAGGACCTGGGCCAGATCCTGGTGATGGCCGACATCTCACCCGGCGCCCGCGTACTGGAGGCCGGACTGGGCTCAGGGGCGTTGTCGATGGCACTGCTGCGGGCGGGCGCCGACGTGGTCGGGTACGAGCTGCGGGACGACTTCGCTAGACGGGCAACGGCCAACGTAACCGCCTTCCTGGGCGAAGCCGTCCTCGAGAGGTACCACGTCCATATACGAGACGTCTACGAAGGGATCGGGGAGAAAGCCCTCGACCGAGTGCTCCTCGACCTGCCCGAACCGTGGCGCGTGGCCAAGCATGCCGCAGGTGCGATGCGACCAGGGGGCATAATTGTTTCTTATCTACCAACGGTGGGCCAGGTGACGACGTTGCGCGAGGCGCTGGCCGACGCCGGCTTCGGCATGGCCGAGACGGTTGAGGTCCTCCTGCGCCCCTGGCACGTTGACGGCCAGTCGGTCCGGCCTGAGCATCGCATGGTAGGCCACACCGGTTTCCTGACCGCAGCACGGTTGATGGCGCTCGCGCCGTGAGGTCGTGAACGCTCTCGACATCGGCATCCTGGTGGTGGCGGGCTTCGCCATGCTCGGGGGTTGGCGTCTGGGGTTCTTCGGGCGCGTGTTCTCGTGGCTCGGGCTGGGGGCGGGGCTGTACCTGGCTGTCCGCTTCATGCCGAACATCGTCAGTTTTGTCGGGCTGTCGGGGTCGGTAGCCCGCATGGTCCTGGCCGTCGGCGTCCTGGTCGGCGGGGCGCTCATCGGTCAGGCGATCGGCCTGATGGTGGGCTCTCGGCTCCATTCCGTCCTGCCCCCCTTTGCCGGGATAAGGACGTTGGACCGCCTGGTGGGAGCGTTCGTCGGTGCTGTCGGCGTGTTTGCCGCGGTGTGGCTGCTGGCGCCTTCCCTGGCCGCCGTGCCCGGGACCGTCTCCCAGCTCGCCACCGGTTCTGTGATCACCAGGTGGTTGTCCAACGAGACGCATGCTTATGGCCTCAGCCCGCCCAACACGTTGCAGGCCCTCCGGCGCCTGGTGAGCGAAGACGGCTTCCCCCAGGTGTTCGACCAGATCACCCCCGGCCAAGACGTCGAGGCCCCCCCTGGTTCAGTCCCGCTGACGCCGGACGTGGTGACGTCTGTGTCAGCTTCGACGGTGAAGGTGGAGGGACAGGCGTGCGGCCGCATCCAAGAGGGAAGCGGCTGGGCGGTAGGGCCGACCCTGGTGGTAACCAATGCGCACGTCGTGGCCGGGGAACCCTCCGGCAGCACCAGCGTGCTTCTTCCGGACGGTACCGTCAGACCGGCCACCGTCGTCTTGTACAACCCGGACGTCGACCTGGCGCTGTTGTCCGTGCCTGGCCTGGGGGAGGAGCCCCTGCAATTGGGGGACGGGAGCGTGGGGGAGAAGGGTGCAGTCTTCGGTCACCCCAACGGCCAGGACCCATTGGACATCCAGCCGGCCACCATCGCCCAACAAGTCACTGCCGTGGGCCAGGACCTCTACAACAACCAAAGTACGGAGCGCAAGGTTTATGTGCTGGCGGCCGACCTAACGTACGGCGATTCCGGCGCTCCGCTCGTCGGGGCCGACGGGCAAGTGGTCGGTATTGCCTTTGCGATCGCCCCCGACCGTCCCACTACGGCGTACGCGCTGAGCACATCGGAGTTGCTCCCGCTGCTGGCAGACCCGCATTCCGGGGCCGTTTCTACCGAGGGGTGTGTTACCGGCTGAGGACCCTCACCTCAACTCCTTAGGTACCGGGCGGGGTTCGGTCCAGCACCACCGCCGCCGACCGAGGTGGCAGTACCACCCCGCTACCGTAATCCTGCCACCCGGCCCCGTCGACGAGCCGGTACACCGTCGGTGGCCGGCCCTCGACTTGGACTTCGACCGTGCGCGCTTCAAGCGCATAATTCGCGACGACGACGGCAGGCGTGCCGTCCGTGACGCTTTTGAACACCGAGAACGGCGCGTGCGGTCGCCCTTGGACGGTGACCCGGGCACCGATGGTGTCGACGAATTCGCCGTCCCAAAGCCATGCCCGAAGGTCGGAGCGTAGACGGTCCATTTGCTGGCCATACGCCACGGTCAAGGGGACGTCTGTCAACCGGCCCTTAAAGTTGTAGGGCTCGTAGCTGATGATGTAGCGGTACAAAAGGCACTGGTTGACCATGTTGCGGTCGTCAAAGCCGGTGACCGCCGTCATGAGCAGGGCATCCGGCCGGAGGTACCGCATCAGAGGGACGTGGTCCACGGACTCGCTGCGGTGGTACGAGAGGTGGTACTCGGAGAGCTGCCAGTCGGTGCAGGCTTCCCCGGCGTAAAGAAAGTCGCTGCGAACGGGGTCGGACTGCTTGCGTAGTTCCGTCACGAACTCGACGTCGCGGGCGTAAACCGGTTGACCATAGCGGTGCCCATGGGACGGGTCGAAGCACGCCAATGCGGGGACATGGTGGAAACACTCGTCATAAAGCATCCCATCTGCCCCTAGGTCTAAGACCTTCTGGAACTCCTGGCGGCATACATCCACCCATTCCTCGGACGCGAAACACATTGGTACGAGACGTTTTGTATTGATGTCCAGCAGTTGTGTCACCGTTTGGTAGCGGTACCCGGGGTGCACGTAGTAGTCCCCGTAGGGGTCCTTCACGGCCAGGCGCACCAGGTCGTTCCGGAAGCGTTCGGTCGCTCGGTCAGACCAGACAAACTTGGTGAACAGGATGACCTTTACTCCCAGTTGCTGACATTCGGCTATACCCTGACGGAGCTCATCGGGCCCTCCGAGCAGGGGGTCAGGGTCGTGAGATGGGTTGTTCTGGTCCTGCCCGCCATCGTTCCAACCCACTAGCTGGATGGCCGTTACTCCGCTATCAGCGCACTCGCGTCCGATCGCGGCCAGGTCAGAGAAGCGGTAACGCCGCTCGCCCTCGGGCGAGTTCATCTGCACCTGTTGCCAAGAGTGCGGTTGGCGCGCCCACGAGGGTGGGACCGCCGAGCCCATCCACGTACTGCGGCGCGCCCGGTAATAAGAGGCGCCCGCATGCCAATCGCCCGAGTAAAACTGGAGGCGTAACGGGGGCAGTTGCCGTCGCTCGCCCGGTTGCACGTAAGGGAGGTACACGGGTGCGACTTCGACCCGCACGTCTTTCCCGCCGATGCTGTCGGTGGCCGGGACGCTCGAGTCCATCGAGTCGCTGTAACCTGGCTCGAGCTCGGCCACCCAACTGAGCAGCTCGGCCTGGGGCGAGTCGATGCCTATGTACAGGCCTCCGGGTTCTCCGTCGAGTAACACGAACGGGCTGCTCGGGACCGTGCAACCGTGCGCCTCTTGCACTATGGTCGGCCGGTCAACGCCGAAGTACCCGGGGACGTTATCGAAATACGGCCTCAGGCGCTTCCGCCTGGCGGTGGCGTAAATGTAGGTGAAGAAATCCAGGCGGGCATCGTCCGGTAAGGCGCGGACATCTGTCAGGCAGGGGAACGTCACGTTTTCGATAACGAGGGGCGACTGGTTCTCCAGCCCCAAGGAGCAGACAAGAGCCTCTCCGTCCATCTCGTACCGAGCCGTCACCAGAACCTCGTGTGTGCCGCCGCGGTGGCTCTGCACCTGGCTCCAGTGGAGCTCGACCCGGTCGGGACCAGAGTTAACTATGTTCGGAGGGCCCTGGGCCACCTCTCTAGTGCGGTTACGCCGACACTGTGGCAGGGGCAGCAGAAGCTCAAACGGGCGGGCCGCCCGCATGTTGCCCAACACTTGCCAATTAAGGGCTCTCGAGTGGAGACCGACCAACCCTCCTGTGGCGGCATCAATGCTGACTGCCATCGCTCCTCCGGCCGACGACAGTTCGAGCAGCTGGCTCATTATGCTGTTCGGCCCAGATGCTTAGCCCGTCTGACCGGTGCGCTCGACTCACGGACGACGAGCTCCCCTGGAAGTTCCACCTTTTGGATTGAGGGCCGGGGTTGGGCGGAGGACTGGGGTTGAGCGGAGGATTGGGGTTGAGCGGAGGACTGGGGTTGAGCGGAGGACTGGGGTTGAGCGGAGGACTGGGGCCGTACCAACAAGGAGAGCGCGCTGTCTGGCCATCTGCTCGAGCGGCTGGCGGATCGTAGTCAGAGTGGGCCGGTTCATTGGGGCAAAGGTGCAGTCGTCGAAGCCGACGACCGCGATCCTATTGGGGACCGGTATGCGCAGGTCTCCCAGCGCTCGTAGCGCCCCAATGGCGATCAGGTCGTCGCCGCAGACGATGGCGTCGACATCGGGCCAGGCGGTCAGGACCTTCTTGGCCCCGACTATGCCCCAGTCAAAAGTGAAGTCGCCGAGCAAGACGCGGGAGGCGTCCTCTGTCCCGCGGAAGTAGCGGACGTAGGCGGAGCGACGCTCGAACGAGGGAGCGTTGCTCACATCCGCCCCGAGAAGCGCAAATACCTGGCGACCGGTCGAACGAAGGTGGTCGAGGAGGGACTTCATGCCCAGCCCGTGGTCCATTCCCACGTAGGGCACATGCGTCGAAGCCTGCCGGTCGAGCTGTACGACGGCCGCCCGTTCGCTGGCCGCCTCGAGGGCGTGCCGGCTGATGACCCGGTGGCAGGGGCTGACGAGCAGGCCGTCGACCTGTCTGTCCAGCAGTTCCTCGATGCGTTGTGCCTCTAGCTTCGGGTCGTTCAGCGAGTCCGCTAACAACAAACCTCGGCCCTCAAACCGCAGCTCCGTCTCGATGGCCTGTACCAGCGACGGGAAAAAGGGGTTCGTGATGTCGGGGACGACCAGTCCGATCGTTTGCGTGCTGCTGACTCGCAATGCTCGAGCCACCTGGTTGGCCCGGAACCCGAGACGGCTGCTGGCTTCCAAAACTGCCGCTGCGACCGCCGGAGTTACGGGTCGGGCACCACTTAAAGCCCGAGAGACGCTGGCCGTGGAAACGCCCGCTTCACGCGCCACATCGGAGATCGTCAGTCGCTGCGCCGCACGAGACGCCGAAAGCCGGCGCCCTTTAGCGATCTTGGGTTCAACACGCGCCAACCTTTAATCACCTCTCCCTGACGGTGTCTGATTGTGGCTGGGGCTTAGCGTAGCGAATCTGGCCGCGACGGTCTGTACGCCGCTCATCCGCTCGTCGCCAGTGCTCCGGGGTGGTGGCCGGCACCTTGACACTCGGGGGAGGGGTCACTACGATGGCAACCGATTACCAAAGAAGGGGACCAAAACTCATCTGGTAGCTGCTTGTTCCAGTAGAAGCTGTACGCCTAAGCATGAAATCCTGGATCCACGGCAGCCACTTGAAGTGAACTACCAGGCACGCCGACGCATGATAGGCCTTCTCCAGCTGCGCAATCTGGAGCCGGTTGACAGTAGACGGTGGCTTGCAATGGGGGCGGGAACCTGTTACGCATAGGAGGGGGTAACCCGTTTTGCAGACGGCAGTGACTTTTACGGTAGTTAGGGGGTCTAATGTTTACCGGTCGCCATTGTTTGGACGACGTCACTAAGCCGTTGGGAGCTGAGGTGGCCGCTCGACAGGCAGCTGGCCTCGTGATGCCATTTGCAATCACTGTCCTGCAGAGCGGACGTCCCAGGCCCGAGGTACGGCGTTGAAAGCCCCGCCCCGACGGTCGGCGAAACCCAGAGCTGGATACGTTCCACGCAGGCCCTGCGTGTCGGAACGCCCGAGCCCACGCTCCTGGCTGCCAATCGCCGCGTCCACTGCTTGCCTCAGGCCAATAAACCCGACTGGAAACCAGAGCGAGTCACTTAGCAATTGAAATGCCACACCTGACGCAGTCACCAATGTGGACTAACTATCAGGAGAGACCCAGGGTTGGCTTATAGGTTCATCGAGGAGGAACCGTGCAAACGTTAACTAATACTACGAGATCACGAGGAGTGATCTCGCGGGTAAAGATATTTGCTTTAGCGGCCGGTGTGGCAGCGTTGTCGTTGCCGGCTATAGCGTCGAACGCCGATGCGGCCACACTGCAATCAGCTATCACGCGCAACGCTGATGCCAGCAATGCGACCATGGTGGTCGACTCGTCAAACAGCTGGACGACGTGGTCGAACAGCCCGTTCAACGTCAATGTCGTCGGAGCGGCTTATGGCTTCGTATGGGTGCCCCTGGCCGTCGACTCGTGGCCCAGCCTCACGAACTACATCCCTCAGTTGGCCACGAGCTGGAGCCTGAAGGGCAACACGTTCACTGTCAACCTGGTGCCGAACGCCAAGTGGCAAAACGGCCAACCGGTCACTAGCACCGATGTGATCGATACGATCCTGCTCGACGGTCCCTACGGCGGCGCCATCTGGAACGACATCACCAACCTGGCTACCGCAGGCGCGCACTCGTTCACTGTCACTGTGAAGCCGGGTGAGCCCTTGCCCACGCTGGAGTACGACCTGTTCAACAGCGTGACGCCCTACCCGGCGAGCGTTTGGGGCAAATTTGTCACCCCCGGCCTCAAGCAAGCGGACATTTCGTACTTCGCGGAGGCGGCCACGAACCCCAGCGCGGCAGCCAAGAGCCCGGCCTTCAAGACCTTGACAGGCGTGTTGACGAAGATCGCGGCGTACAACCCGCCGACCATCGTCGGCGACGGCCCCTACCAGCTCACCAGCGCCACGCTGCAGGAGTACTTGCTGACCAAGTGGAACGGGTTTTACGACGCCTCGAAGATCACCGTCCCCAAGATCATCTTCGAGGGCACGAGCCAAAACGAGCTCAACGCCGAACTACTGAGCGGCAGGGTCGACTTCTCCAACGGCTGGCTGTACATGCCGCCTGCCATCCTGGACCAGTGGTTGCACACGCCTGACGCCAACCTGCAGGCGGTGCCGGGCACGTTCCAGGGCATCGTCATCTTCAACGACTCGCAGTACCCGTTCACCATCACCAAGGTGCGCCAGGCGCTGGCTTATGCGATCCCCGTGTCCAAGATGGACGTGTTCTCTTGGGGTGACCAGGACGCCCATGCGGTAGCACCGGTCCCGCCTGACGGTCTCGTGGCCAGGGTTGCCCAAGGGTTCATGACCCCGAGCCAGATCAACGGGCTCGACCCGTACAGCTACAACCCCGCCGAGGCGTCCAAGTTGCTGACGAGCGTTGGGTTCAAGAAGGCGAAGGACGGCACGTGGCTGATGCCCAACGGGAAGCCGTTCAAGCTGACCCTGTCGATCGACTCCTCTTGGACTGACCAGGTCGCCGCGTTCCAGGTGGCGGCCAGCGCCCTCACGAGCTTCGGTATCCCGTCCGTAGAGAGCACAGTCGAGAACACGACCTACATCAACGACTTCCACACGGGGGCGTTCCAGGTCGCGGCGTACTGTTGTGCCGGTGGCAGCCCCAACCCCCTCGAGGATTTCGCCGCCAGCCCTATGGGTGCGCAGGAGAACTTCAGCAATAGCGGCACTTATGCGGGGGACCGCGGGATCGCTTATGGCCCCGTGGAAAATGTCCCCGGTATCGGGAAGGTCAACATACCCGCGGCGCTGAACAACGAGTACGCGTCGACGTCCCCGGGGCCAAGATGGACGCCCTCACTTACGACTGGGCCAAGTTCGTCGAAACACAGGTCCCGTTCCTCGAGTACGCCGCCTTCGCTAACCAGATCGCGTACTCCAGCCGGAACTTCAACTGGCCCTCCACGAACAACCCGCTCTGGGTCCAGACTTCCAATGGGAGCCTGGATATCGTCCTGGCCCAAGAGCGCGGCGAGTTGAGCCCGAAGTAATTTTTCGTACCGATCATGCACCGAGAACGCACGACATTTATCCGTAAACCAGCTGTTGTCTGAACGAGTTATCAAAGGAAAGGTCCCGGTAGCATGATCCGTTTGGGATTTGTCGGCTGTGGGTTTATGGGGCAAATGGCCCACTTGCGGAGCTACGCCGCAACCCCCGACTGCCAGGTCGTGGCTTTGGCCGAAGGCCGGCCCGACCTGGCTCGACGGGTGGCAGCCCGCTACGGCATCGCCCGTGTTTACCCCGATCATCACGCCATGCTCGAGGCAGAAGAGCTGGACGGTATCGTGGCCCCAGTCCCCTTCTCCGAGCACGCCAGCCTGCTCCCCGACCTTTACCGGGGGTGCAGGCACGTGCTCACCGAAAAGCCCGTCGCCGTCGGGCCGCAAACCGGACAGCAATTGGCCGCCGCGGCTGGCGCCGCCGGATGTGCCCACATGGTTGGCTACCACAAACGGGCCGACCCGGCAGTGGCCTGGGCCGTCGGCCAGATCCAGCGGTGGCGGACTAACGGCGAGGCCGGTGAGTTGCGCTACGTCCGCGTCATCATGCCGGCCGGCGACTGGATCGGCGGCGGCAACGCCGGCTATCTAGCCAGTGACGAGCCCCCGACGAAGTTGGGGACCGAACCGCCGCCTCCCGAACTCGGCGAAAAGGCGGGGGCAGAGTACGTCAGCTTCGTGAACTACTACATCCACCAGGTCAACCTGCTCCGCTACCTGCTGGGTGAGCCGTACCACGTGAGCCATGTCGATCCAAAGGGGATCCTGCTCGTGGTCGAAAGCCAGAGCGGGCTGCCGGCGGTTTTGGAAATGAGCCCTTACCAGACGGCGGTGGCGTGGGAAGAGGAAGCGCTCGTCGCCTTCGAGCACGGCTACGTCCGGATCTCCCTACCGCCTCCCCTGGCCCGCTTCCATCCCGGCCGGGTGGAGGCTTACCTGGACCGGAAAGACGGCCCCCCACCGCGACGAGAGATCCCTACCCTCCCTTATGTCGACGCCATGGCCGCCCAAGCCGCCCGGTTCGTCCAGGTCTGCAAGGACGAGGCCGAGCCCCTGACGTCGGTCTCGGAGGCAGCTGAGGACCTAGCAGTTGCCTACGACTACATCACCCATCGATTCTCACCCGACCTCGCCGGCGCCCAGTCGGCCCCTGCCTGAACTAGGAGCTTTTGTGCCGCTATCCCTCCCGCCCCTACGGTTTGAACGCCAGCTCATTGCCGACGAGCGCTATGAGTCCGCCACCGTCTTCGACGTCGATCAGGACGGTCACCTCGACATTGTGAGCGGCGCCTACTGGTACCCGGGACCGAATTTCGACCGCAAATGCCCGATCGGGCCTGTGTTAGCTGAGGGCGAGTACTTCGACGTCTTCGGAGAGATCCCGCTGGACGTGAACGGGAACGGGTACCTGGACGTGGTCACCGGGGGCTGGTGGAGCAAGGGCATCCGTTGGAGTGAAAACCCCAAAGGCGCCCGTGACACCCGCTGGGTGGACCACCCGATAGCAAGCACGGGGAGCGTCGAGGTCGTTAAAGGTTATGACCTCGACGGCGACGGTGTGCTCGAGATTGTGCCCAACACGCCTGGCGACCCGCAGCGCGTCTACAAGTTGCTGACCGACGGAGAGGGCCGGGGTAAAGGGGAGTTTACCGAGTACGTGTTGCGCAACGAGCCATCGGGTCACGGCATGGGCGCCGGTGACATCACCGGCAACGGGCGCGTGGACATCGTGCTCCCGAACGGGTGGCTCGAGGCACCTGAAGAGCCCTGGGCTCAACCTTGGACCTGGCACCCCGAGCTCGACTTGGGCATGGCGAGTATCGAGATCATCGTGACGGATGTCAATGGCGATGGTCTGGCTGACCTCATCGTCGGCCAGGGCCACAACTACGGCCTGGACTGGTTCGAGCAGCGCGTCTCAGGTTCTGGCCGTACCTGGGTGCGGCACCCGATCGACCCGGGCAACAGCCAGTTCCATGACCTTCGCTGGGTCGACCTGGACGGTGACGGGGAATGTGAGCTCATTACGGGTAAGCGTTACCGGGCCCACAACGGTCACGATCCCGGCGAGTACGACGACTACGGCATCTATTACTACAAGTGGACCGGCGAGGGGTTCGCCAAGCAGGTAATCGACTACGGGCCTCTGCGCACTACCACCGGGCTTGGTATCGATTTCGAGGTCTGCGACCTCGACGGCAATGGCCGGCTCGACATCGTGGCCCCGGGTAAGGACGGCTTGTACTTGTTCCGCAATATGGGGACAGCGGCGCCGCTCGGAGATCCGGCGTTCTGAGGAGCCGGGCGTTGACCCACCAGTACACCTGCATCAACCGAGTGCTATAAAAGCCACCAAGAAAGCGAAGGGAGACCGAATGCCGGCCATGGGTGCCAACACATGGATCTGGGTCTCGCCGCTCGACGACGCCGGCTTGTCCAAGCTGGCCCCCCGCATCAAAGACTGGGGTTTCGACATCGTCGAGTTGCCGCTCGAGAACCCAGCCGACCTGGACACGGGACGGACCGTGGACTTACTGGCCGAGCTGGGCCTCCAGGGTACGGTCTGCGTCGCCATGTCACCCGAGCGGACCCTGATCGGGGAGGACAAGGACGTCCTCGAGAGCACGCAGGCCTACCTTCGAGCTTGTATCGACCTGTCCGCCAGTGTGGGTGCCGGCCTCCCGAGCGGCCCAGTGGTGGGTGGGCCGATCTACGCCCCGGTCGGTGAAGCGTGGCGAGCCACGGCAGACGAGCGAAAGGCGTACCTCAGTCGCCTGGTCGAAGGCCTAAAACCAGTGGCTGCTTATGCGGGCGAACACGGGGTCCGGCTGGCCATCGAGCCGCTCAACCGGTTCGAGACCAGCGTGCTCAACACTTTCGACCAGACGCTCGACGTTGTGACGAGGGTCGATAGCACCGCGTGCGGCCTCCTGGCCGACACGTTCCACATGAACATCGAAGAGAAGTCGGTGGTGGAGGCCGTGCACGCCGCCGCCGGGCGGCTTTTTCACGTCCAAGCGTGCGGGAACGACCGGGGCACGCCGGGCGCTGACCACGTGGACTGGACCGGGTTTATAAGCGCCTTGTCCGCCGTCGGCTACAACGGCGCGGTCTGCATCGAGTCGTTTACGCCGGAAAACCAGTCCATTGCCAGGGCTGCTTCGATCTGGCGCCCCCTAGCCGCCACTCAAGACGCTATTGCAGTCGACGGTTTGGCCTTCCTACGCAACGCTTTCGACAAGGCGAGCAGCGGGCCGTGAAACTCGGCCAACCGGGCGCTCACAGGAGGTCCTGATGGTAAGTTACGTCGCACGCCGCCTGTTTATGGCCGTCGTCATCATCTTTATTGTCATCTCGCTGTCGTTCTTCATCGTACGGCTGATGCCCGGTAACGCCATGGAGTACCTCCAGGGGCAACTGCAGCTGCAAGGGCAGTACACGCCGCAGCAGATCCAGGAAAAGATACAAGCCATATACGGGCTTCAGCCGAAGGCGCCGTTGCTGAACCAGTACGTGACTTATATCTCCCACGCCTTCCAGGGCAACCTCGGGACATCGGTGCTCAACCCGGGGGAGACGGTGACGAGCATCCTGGCTGCCGCCGCCCCCTGGACCATCCTGGCCGTCGGGTCCGGTCTTTTGATCAGCTTCGTGTTCGGCGTCGTGATCGGGACCGGGATAGCGGCCTTCAGGAAGTCCCGCTTCAGCAATTTCGCCACCCTGTTCGTCTCGTTCTTGAACGCAATACCGATCTACTTGACTGCCATCCTGTTGATTTACTTCGTCGCTGACCGGGCGCAGTTCCTGCCGGGGTCAGGAGCCTATGGCATCAACGTAAAGCCTGGGTTCAACCTGCCCTTCATCCTGAGCGTCCTCCAGCATTTGATCCTGCCCGTCGCCACCTACGTGCTGGCCGCGTTCGGCGGGTGGGCACTCACCATGAAGGGTGCTGCCATATCCGTTCTCGGCTCCGAGTACGTGCGGGCCGCCGAAGCGCGCGGCCTGGACCGGGCCAGGGTCGCCCGGTCTTACGTAGGGCGGAACTCCATGCTGCCAGTGGTCACGTCGTTCGCACTGGCCCTCGGGTACTTGTTCGCGGGATCAGTTTTTGTCGAGACCTATTTCATCTATCCCGGCCTCGGCTATTACCTTATTACTGCGGTCGACGCCCGCGATTACTCGCTTATGATGGGCTGCTTCATATTGATCACAGTGGCCGTGGTCATTTCCAACCTCCTCGTCGACCTCTTCTACCCGTTGGTCGACCCCCGCATCGCCCGACCGGAATCGGCCAGGCGGGCTAGAGCGGCCAAGGCTGAAGCCAGCGTCGAGACGATACTGCCCATTGGTTCGAGCACCGTGTCATGAGGTTACTCAGGGATCTGTGGCGGATATGTTGGGCCGACAAGCCGGCTCTTTTCGGTGGTTTCGTAATCCTGGTTTACATTTTTTTCGCCCTGTTTGGCCCGCTCCTAACCCAGATAAAGCCCGGAGTCGGGAACCCCCTCGATGCGTACCTGGCGCCGTCCTGGCATCATCCGCTCGGGACTGACAACCTCGGCAACGATATCCTGTCGGAGATAATCCTCGGGACCCGGCCGATCTTGGTTGTAGGGGTGGCTGCCGCGGTGATGACGGTGTTCATCGGCGTGGTCGTCGGGCTGGTCAGCGGATATTTCGGTGGCCGGTTCGATGCGGTGTCCATGCGGGTCGTAGACGTGTTCCTCACCATCCCGGGCTTGCCGCTCATCATCGTGCTCGCCAGCATCCTCAGGGTCACCAACCCCTTGGTACTGGCCGCAGTATTGTCGATCACCGCCTGGGCCGGTCTGGCCCGGGTGATACGGTCGCAGGCTCTGAGCTTACGGACGGCTGATTTCGTTGACGCGGCCAAGATCTCCGGCCTCCCGCTGCGGAACATCATCAGCCGACAGCTGCTGCCCAACGTGGGACCGTACGTGGCCATCAGTTTCATGCTGGCCATCACCGGGGCCATTTACGCCGAGATCGGCCTGTTCGTACTAGGGGTGGCACCCGTCAGTGGGAGCAACTGGGGCGTCATGATCAACTTGGCCCTGAGCCAGGGGGCTCTCTACACCACTAAGAGCTTGAGTTACCTGTTTTCTCCAATGGTGGCCATAGTTATCCTCCAGGTGGCCTTTATCTTCTTCACGAGGGCCCTGGACAGCATCTTCAACCCCCGGCTGCGAGTTCAATAGGAGCCCCGTGAACTCGACCAACGGCCTAGCGGATCCGGTCCAGCCAGATCCGGCCCAGCCAGATCCGGCCCAGCCAGATACAAAACTACCGGTACCGAAACTGCCAGATCCGAAGGTGGCAGAACCGATACTGGTCGTAGACAATCTGAGCGTCGCGTTCGGCAAGGGGGCCGGCGCGGTGTGGGCCGTGGCGGATGTGAGCCTGGACGTCCACGCCCGTGAGATATACGCCCTCGTGGGTGAGTCAGGCTGCGGGAAATCGACGCTGGCTTATTCACTGCTGGGTGTCGTCCCTGAACCGGGGCGCGTCGTAGGCGGCGATGTCAGGTACCGCGGCCAGAGCCTGCGCAGCATGAGCCTCAACGACCTCAACCACATCCGCGGCGCCGAAATTGCCATGGTTTTCCAGGCCGCCATGAACGCTTTCAACCCTGTCCTGACCGTGGGCCGCCACGTGGAGCACAGCCTAAAGGCGCACCCCGACGTGTTCGCCAGACCCGAGGAGGGCCGCGCCTACTTCGAACAGTTGCTGGTGTCCCTCCGGCTCGAACCGGCGAAGATTCTGGGGTTCCTTCGAAAGCCAGCTGTCGGGAGGAATGAAGCAGCGGGTGGCCATCGCCCTTGCTCTCCTGCTCAAACCCTCGGTCCTGGTGCTTGACGAACCGACTACCGCCCTCGATCTTTTGAACCAGCGGCTGGTGATCGACATCCTGAAAGAGCTGCAGGACTCGCTCGGGGTGACCATCATCCTGGTTACCCACGACCTCGGCGTAGTGGCCGAGATCGCCACCCGGGTAGCCGTCATGTACGCCGCCCGGTTGGTGGAGTCGGGGACCGTCAGGGAGATCTACAAGAAGGGCCGCCGCCACCCCTACGTCGCCGCGCTTATTGAGGCGATCCCGAGTGTGCTCGGCCAAGGCCTGCTGGTGCGCCCGATCGGTGGCCAGGTGCCGAACCTCTCTGAGCTGCCTCCGGGGTGCCGCTTCGCGCCACGGTGCCCACTGGCTGAAGAGATCTGCACGCGGGTCGAACCCGCCCTCGTCGCTGATGACAAAGACCACCGCGTCGCCTGCCACGTGGTCAACCGGGAGCTCGTCGAAGTTGGGGAGCGCGTGCCATGAAAGTCCTGGAAGTCGACGGCGTAACCCACCGCTACGCCAGCACTCGCGGGCCGCGCCCGGTGCTCGACGACGTCAGCCTGGGCCTGGAGGTCAAGGACATCGTCGCCGTAGTGGGTGAGTCCGGGTGCGGCAAGACAACCTTGGGCCGCCTTATGGCGGGGATGGTGCCTCCCACTGAGGGCCAGGTCCGCTTCGATGGGCGCGACCTTTGGTCGCTAAAGGGCAACGATCTCAAGGCTTACCGCCGGGCCGTACAGGTGGTCCAGCAGGACCCGTACGCTTCGTTGAACCCGGGCCTCACTATCGAGGACACCCTCGGCGCCCCTATGCTGCACCACAAGATGGTCGGCCGTCGCCAGTTGAAGCCGGCGCTGGTGCGCATCCTGCAGGAGGTTGGGCTCGACGCCACCCCGGCCTTCCTGGCCCGGTACCCCCACCAGTTGTCGGGAGGCCAGCGCCAGCGGGTGGCGATCGCCCGGTCGATGAGCCTCGAGCCGAGGGTGGTCGTCGCTGACGAGGCCACCAGCATGCTCGACGTTTCCATGCGGGTCGCCATCCTGGACCTACTGCTGTCGTTCCGCCAACAGCGGGATCTGGCGTACGTGTTCATCAGCCATGACCTCGGCCTGGTCAGGTACTTTTCCCAGGGTGGCCGCATCGTGGTCATGTTCTACGGCGTGGTGGTCGAGGAGGGCCCCTGCGAGGAGGTCATAAACCGACCCAAGCACCCGTACACGTTCCTGCTGCTGGAGGCCATCCCGGTGCCGGACCCGGAGGTGGCCAGCCACCGCCGCACCGAGGAACTGGAAAGGTACGCTGAGGGCCAGGTGGCTTCGACCGGGTGCGTGTTCTACAACCGCTGCCCCTTCGCGGAAGATGCCTGCCGCCAGTCTCGGCCCCCGCTCGCAGACGTAGGGGACGGCCATGCTGCGGCCTGTCTTTTCCCCGAAAAAGTCCCGACTCTGGCCGAAAGCATCCAGGGCGCTTCGCGATGATGAGAGAGGCCGCCAAGGCCTTGGTCCGTGTGGGCGTGGTCCTCCTGGTCCTGTCATTGCTCGTCCGGCCTTTTATCAAGGTCGAGGCCAACCGGGTGGCGGACGACCTGGCGCTCATAGTGAGCGGGCTCCTGCTGGTCGTTGCGGTGACCTACGTACGCGTGACCCGGGAGTGACGAGCTGAGGGGAGTTCTTCAGCAATGACAAATAAAGTTACGAACCCTGCGGGCCTGTCGGGGCCAGTGGTCGGGGTGCTCAATATCCTGCGGGCGGCGGCCGACGAAGCTGAACGAGGGTGGTTCCCTGAGCACTGGACGATCCGAGCCGGGGACCGGTCGAGCGACCTCCGTTTGGCCCCGGTCGACAGCTTTGTCCTATGTGGCGGCCTGGGGTTCCAGGCGCTCCACTACGAGCCGGGCGCGGCGACGGCGCTGAGCGCCCGCTTCGAGCCGCCGGCGCTTGTCGCCGGCGTCCCGATGACCGGCGAAGCGCTGCTCATGAGCATGAACAGCCTGTACCCGGTGAGTGTCGAGGCCAACGGTCGAGCTGTCTTCCAAGAGGTGCTCCCCCCGGTGGCGTTCGGGCCGGCGCAGTTTACGGCGTGGGAGGCGCTGGAGCCGGGGAGCGGTCCAGAGCTAACCATTACGGTCAGGCCGCAAGCTGCCCAGACAGTGGGCCACAGTGAACTGTCTTTTACTACCCCGGCGCTCTGGGAGCGGTTCCTGCTGCTCGACACCGCCTGGGCCCAGCTGGCCCTGGCTGCCTCTCTGGCCGTAACCGACGAAGACTATAAAAGCGTCGAAGCGGCTGTGCTGGCTGTGCCCCCGGCGCCGCTCGAACTAAGCCGCGAAGACCTCGCAGCCGCCCTTTCCGAGATAGAAACCGCGCTCTTGCCGATCGCACCTCGAGTCGCCGAACGCCGGGTCCACGCCATCGGCCACTCCCATATCGACCTGCAGTGGATGTGGACCTGGGCCGACGCCAAAGAAGTGGTAAAGCGCGACGTGGCCTCGGTGCTCGCCATCATGGACGATTTTCCCGAGATGCGCTTTACCCATTCCCAGCCGGCCGGGTACGACGTGCTGCGCCGGGAGGAGCCGGACCTCTTCGCCGGCGTATGTGACCGGGTGGCGGAGGGCCGATGGGAGCCGGCCACGATGCAGTGGGTGGAGTGCGACGTGAACATGCCCTCGAGCGAAGCGCAGGCGCGCCAGCTGCTCGAGGGCGTGGGTTTCACCCGTCGCTACCTGAAAACGAGCCCGCACGTCCACCTCGCCCCCGACACGTTCGGCCACGTGGGCAACTTGCCCCAGCTGACGGTTTCCGCCGGGGCCAAGGTCTACTACCACCATCGTGGGAACCCGGGTCAGGCGTCAGGCGGGAGAATGTGGCCAGCGTACTGGTGGACCGGCGACGATGGTACCCGGGTGCTGGCTCTCTCCTCGCCGGTCTACCTGGGCCCGGTAACGCCTGGACGCGTGGCCCAGGACGTCCTCGCGCAGACGGGCGAGGGCGAGCTCACTAGCTGTGTCTACTTTTACGGCGTCGGCGACCACGGTGGCGGCCCGGTGCGCCGAGACCTCGAGACCATGCGCCAGATGCAGGGCACGAGCGGCCTGCCGTCCATTTTCTGTTCCACGGTCGGAGCCTTCGCCGAGGAAGTGATCGCCTCCGGCGTGCCGCTGCCCGAGCACCGCAGCGAGTCGCCGACGATCTTCGAGGGTTGCTATACGTCCCAGGCCGACGTCAAGTTTTACAACCGTGCCGTCGAGAACGAGCTTGTCGCCGCCGAGGCGCTGTGTGCCTTAGCCGGGGTGGAGCATACCGCTGAGCTAACAGAGCTCTGGCGCACGGCGCTGTTCCACCAGTTCCACGACATTATTTGCGGGTCAGCCATCGCTGATGCTCGTCAGCTCAGCGCGGGCGAGCTCGCTCGGGTACTCGGCCAGGCCCGCGGGATAAGCGACCAGGCGCTGGCCACCTTGGCACGCGAAGTACCGGCCGGTGAGGTAGCAGTGACCAACCCGATCGGGTGCGACCGCCAGGAAGTAGTGGTGGTACCGGATCTCGCCGGGGAGGGCGTGGCCGTCTTAGTGGACGAGCACGGGACTCGGGTGGCCGCTCAGAGGGGGACCGACGGGCTGAGGTTCGTCGCGTCGGTACCGGCCTTTGCCACCTCCACCTACCGCCTCACCAACGAAGCGCCGGAAGTTCCGGCGATTGAGGTTCGAGAGGCCAATTCCCGTTACTTCTCGGTAGATACTCCCTATTTCTTCGCCATGGTCGGGCGGGGGAGCGGGATCATTACCACCCTTTACGACAAAGTCGCGCGCCGCGAGCTCGTGGGCTACAACATCGCCCGGGCCGTCAATTTCGAACAAGTCCGGCCCGACCTCTGCCTCGGCGTGCTGCAGCTGTTCGACGAGCGGCCGCACGGCATGTCGTCGTGGGTCGTCGACGACATCTATGCCGAGCAAAGCCTCATCGATGGCGCTGAGGTCCGCGTGGCGGAAGCCGGCCCGGTGCGGGTCGTCCTGGAGAGTAGCCATGCCGTGCGGTCCTCGAGCATCGTCAAGAGAGTGGTCTTCTTTGCCGCTATCCCTCGCATCGATATCGAGCTCGAGGTGAGCTGGAACGAGCCGGGCGGGCCGCATATCGGTATCCCGAACCTGGCGCTGTCCTTTGGCACTCGCTTGTCGGCGTGCGAGGCAGTGTACGAAACGCCCTTCGGCGCCGATAGCCGTCCCGCCGACGGGCTGGTCGTTCCCGGGTTGCGCTGGGCGCACATTGGCAACCCGGACTACGGGATGGCTCTTCTGAACGACAGCAAGTACGGCTTCGACGCCCTCGGTTCCCGCTTGCGGGCCCACGTCGTGCGGAGCAGCTACGAGCCGGACACGGTCTCGGACTGTGGGACCGTGACCAAGTGTGCGTTTGCCGTCGTGCCGCACGCCGGAGATTGGCGCGACGCTCGTCTGGGAGAGCTGGCCGCCGGGTTCAACACTCCCTTGCGGGGCCGAGCGGTGGGCGCAACCGCCGGCGCCACGGTGGCTTCGGGCCACGCCACGGCGGTGGCCCCCGAGGCAGGAGGCGCCGGCCGACCTCATCTGCGAGAGACGTCCACGGTGGTGATCGACGCTCTGAAATACGCCGCCCGGGGTGACGGGGCGGTCGTCGTCCGCCTCCATGAAAGCGCGGGCCGCCCCGCCCGGGCTCGTCTCGCCGGGCTACCGGCGGGGGCGACTGTGCTGGCGGCGAACATCGTAGAGGACGTGACCGGTCGTCTCGAGACGGCCGCCGGGGCAGAGGGCGACATCGAGGTTGCCCTCGGCTTCCGTCCCTTCGAGGTCAAGACGCTGCTGGTCCAAGCCGCAGAAAATAGCCCGCACGGCGCGTAACGAAGCAGTAGCGTCCCCGACGATGCAGGCCCACCGTGGCCAAGGGGTACCACGCCCCTGGCGAATGAAGGCGCTCACGCCAACGCTTGGCGCCCGCCGCTTCCACCCATGCGTCGGAGGAAGCGGCGGGAGAAACGGCGTGCCGAACCCGCCCTTACTGGGACAGTAGTTCCGCGCCCGTACACCTCCTGCCATGAGCACGGAGGTGCATGGTGCCTGCCAGGCATCCACACAGTCTCGAACCAGCTGGGTATGGGCACCCGCTGGTCCAAGAGTTAATAAACATCAAGCGGAACCGGCGGCCCGAAAACGAACTTTCCGTTGCCCTGGAAGGCTTGTGGGCGATCAGGGCGGCGATAGCCGCGTCCCTTCCCCTTAAGGCGATCTTCGTGTGCCCCGCCCTTCTCCGCGGCGAGGACATTGAGGACGTCCTCGCCCGGGTCGGCGGCCACGTCGACCGGTTGGAGGTCAGCGAACGCGTTCTGCGTCGCGTTTCCGACCGCGACGGCCCCGACGGGTTGGCGGCCATTGCCCAGCTTTCCCGCACAGGGCCCTCGGACCTTGTCCCGGGGACAGCGGCCAGGATCGCAGTCGCGGACAGCCTCGAACTACCCGGCAACCTCGGCACCGTAATCCGCTGCGCCGATGGATCGGGCGCCGCCGGTGTCATCGTGTCGGGTGGCCGTCTCAGACTGACGAACCCGGCGTTGGTCAAAGCGAGCATGGGGACGTTGTTTTCGGTCCCAATACTCAGGATGGACCATGAGGAAGCACTCCAATGGCTACGGGCTTTGGACTTCCGGGTCATTGCCGCCCACCCGTTGGCGAAATTGTCCTACCGCGAGGCGGACTACAGCGGTCGCGTCGCCCTCGTGGTCGGGAGCGAGCGAAATGGGCTGGCCCAATTCTGGCGCCGGGCGGCGGATCTGGAAGTCTCCATCCCGATGATGGGTATGGCCGACTCGTTGAACGTCGGCAACGCCGCCGCTCTACTCCTGTACGAGGCGCTACACAGCCAGGGTTGAGACTAAATCACAAGAGCAGCAGCGTCTTGGCCGTTTCGCCGGCATCGAAGAGGGCGAAAGCGTGCGGAGCGTCGCCGAGCGGGAAACGGTGCGTGATCATCCTCTCGGGCGACAAGCCGTCCGCCACCAGGGCCAGGATCTCTTCGTAGTCTGAAAGGTGGTAATACCTCGTACCGGTCATCGTTAGCTCTCGGCCGAGAAAGTGGCGTGAAGGGTCGATGGTAGCTACGCCATCGCGGTGCTCGCCGACGAGCGCAATATGGCCAAAGTGCCGGGTACTGTCGAGCGCGTAGCGCAGGGTGACGTCGCTGCCTGCGCACTCCATGGCCACGTCGAGGCCGACGCCTCTCGTGAGTTCACGCACAGCGGCGCCAACGTCTGTGGTGGAGGCGTCGACAAGGTGCGCCACCCCCAGTTCCTTTGCCAATGCCAGCCTGTCCGCATTTACATCCACGCCGATCACCCGCGCCCCGAACCGCACTCCAAGCATCGACGCCCCCAGGCCGACGGGACCGAGACCGAACACACCCAGTGCCTGGTCAGCGCGGATCCCGCCCGCTTTCATCAGCGCTCGAAAGGGTGTCCCCACGCCGTCGCCGATGAGGGCGGCAACTTCGAACGAGACCCAATCAGGTAGGGGCAGGCAGGCGCGCTCGGGGACGAGCACGTACTCAGCGTCGCCGCCGTCTCGGGAAAAGCCCAGAGTGGTGCCGGCAGAGCACATTATCAGTGCCCCCCTCCGGCAAAACGAACATTCACCGCAACCAGCGGGAGCGTGCAACGACACCCGGTCGCCCACCCGGGCCCGCACGGCCCGGTCTACGGCGACCACTTCGCCGGCGACCTCGTGCCCGGGAGTAAAGCGCGAGCCCTGCTCCGGACGGTACAACCCGTGCAGGTCGCTCCCGCACAAGGCCGACGCCTTGACGCGTACTACTACTTGGTCGCCCTGTGCCTCGGGTAAATCGACTTCCTCAACCGCAGCTTGGCGGTTGCCGCTTAGACGCAGCCGCTGCATCGTGGGAGCGCTCATTGAGTACACCTCATCTCTGGTCAGCCAGCCGACAGGCATAAGCTGACGATGCTATTTCGGAGGGACCGGTTTGCCGTTGTAGACCAGGGGAAATGCATCTCCGGTCAGTACCTCGCCGTCTGCCACCGTAATAAAGGGGCGCATCGGGTGGTCTTTCCCGGAGGCGACGTGGCGGGTGTCCCCGGTCATGTAGTGAACGGCTATGGCCCGTCGCGGCCGGTCGCTCTGGTTGCCATGCGAGGAATGCCAGGTGACCGAGTGATGATAGTGAACCTGGCCCTTTTTCACCGGGCGAAGAGAAATCTCGACTCGGTGCCCGTCGAACGAGCCCGGTAGGTCCAGGCTGGGACTTATGGCGTTGAGGTGGTCCATCTGGTCTCCCCATAAATGCGATCCACGCACCATGCTCATGCAACCGTTGGACTCATCTACGTCGTCTAAGGCGACCCAGGCGGTGACCTGGGTCATTGGCTCTATCGGAGGCCACAGCGGCGCGTCTTGGTGCCAATGATTAACGCCACCGTGTCGGGGCGGCTTGTACTGGATCTGGTCGTGCCAGACCCGCAATTGCCGCGCGCCAGTGAGCTGGGCTACGTCCTCGACGATGAGCGGGTGAGCCAGGTGCCGACGAAAAGATGAGCTGGCCTGCCAAATATTGACGACCTGCCATACGGGCTTGGCCTCATCGTCGAGGTTGGCCACCCGAACAGGCTGGGCCACATCTGCGCGGTCCTGGTCGGAAATGACCCGGTCGAGTTCTCGGCGAAGTTCGTCGACCCTGGCGTCGTCGAGCACGACAGGCCCGGCCACGAAGCCATCGCGCGCGAACGTCTCGGCTTGTTCGGAGGTTAACATCCTCGGCTCAGGCTGCGTCGAGCAAATAAATGGCACCTGAGGGCAGACGCGCTGCCGTCTCGGGCAGCAAATAATCCCGTTGGACGGTCTGAGGCTTCGCGTCCCGTCGTACGAAAAAAGCGTGGATGGCGTGGCGTGGTCGGTCGGTGCCGTTGTTCCGGCCGCTGTGCCACAAATGGGCGTTAAAGACAACGACGCTGCCCGCTTGGCCCGTCACCAGGATTTGATCGGGATGGGCTTCGGCCGGGTCAGCCAACGCTTCGGCCGGGAGCGTCGCCCAGCGGTGCGAGCCCGGGATGACACGGGTGGCGCCATTTTCGGCCGTGAAATCGTCAAGCATCCACATTGAATTGCAGGCCTCGTATTCTCCTGCCGTCACCGCCCGGGCCCAGTCAGTGTGTAGACCCTGGTGACCGGCGCCCGGTAGCGCGGTGCGTCCGTTTAGCGAGCTCAACTTGATCTCGCGTCCGTTCAGCACATGGTCAATGGCAGCCAGTTGCTTGGGATTGGTCCATAATGCATCGAATATCGCGCCCTTGTTAACCAGGTTGGCCAATCGATGCGTCCCCGTCTCCTGGTGGAACTCGGCCCCGGCGCCCTCGCCCTCGAGGGCAACGAGGTCGTCATAGCGTTGGCGCATCGCGTCAACCTGATCACCGTCGAGCAAGCCGGCCAGCACGACGAAGCCGTCCTCGTCGAGATGATCGCGCTCCACGTCACTGAGCAGATGGCGCGATGCCCCGAGTTGGGCCAACGCGCCGGGTAAGTCATCCACGCTGACAGACATTTTTCCTCCCCTGAAGACGATGCCCCACGCCAGTGGTGATTGATTGAACGCCATCCTATCCAGCCAGGGCCAGACGTTCTCTGTGTTCGAGGCGCGTCCCACGCCTGATGTTGAACCAAAAATCGATGTCTCCTCTGTGCACTGGGCGCCCGTAGACGCTCGATACCATGGCGACCACTTGACTGGGACGACGCCCCGCCGCTTGTGCGACCACAGTGGAGATGTCGTACCGGGCCGCGAACTCTCGCAGCTGGGATTTTGCGTCCTCAAAGGATGCCAGTTGGGCGCTTGGAACCGGCCCGGACCAAGCTTCGAGCAAGAAAGAGGGCACGGCGGACGGGAACAGGAGCGGAGGCACTTTGGTGCCGCTGCCGTCGGGTAATGGGCGGACTACGTACCCTCCGACGAGCGAGAAGCGCATATTGCTGAGGGCCTGCCACAGCATGGCCTGGTCGTCGGGGAAGACAGGGTACGGGTAGGCGAGCACTACACCGCCACGCGGTATCTGGCGGGCCACCGCCAATTCAGAGAACACCTGCGCTCCGGCCAAGCCCGTCACCGGGTATGTCGTATCGGGAGCCATAAGCGCCACCGACCCGAGCACCGTGCCTACGGCGAGGCCGGTGGCCCACAAGCGAGCGGGGAGAGCGCGGGCCAACAATTCGTCCAACCCGACGGACAGGAGCACCGCTACGGCGAGGTAGGTGTAGAGCGTCAGGCGGCTCGGGACGAGGTCCTGCACCACGGGGATGTGGGTGAGGAGGGCGAAGGGGAGCGGGATGTTCGTGGTGTGGTCGGAGAGGGCCAGGCGGGGCCCAACGCCAGAGCCCAGGAAATGACGCCCAGCACCGTCGCTCCTCTCACCAAAGCCCGCCTCCGGTAGCGCACGGAGATGTAAATGAGGACTATGAGGAGGGGAACCCCGATATAGCCGGTGTCACCGAGAAGGGCGACCGGGGGTACCCTCCACGGTCGCCACAGGCCGGCCAGGACGAAGCGGTCGACCGGGAACACGGCGGACAGCACCTCGATGCCCGGTGACGAAACCGATTGGGTGGGGCCGGCCACGTGCTGGCGCCCGGCCAGGGCGTCCCATGCCGGGTAGGCCAGGAGCGGCACGGCTACCAGCACCGCCCCGCCCAGCACGGTCGCCGCCACGCGGGCCCCGTCAACCAACGACCGGTACCGGTAGAGGGCGCGAACGCCGAACCAAGCCAACGTGAGGCCGGTCATGAGGACAAAGGAAACCGCTATTTCGCTACTTATCAGATATTGAGCACTGATAAGAGCTCCCAGTAAAAGGCCGGTCCTAAAATTATCATGGACGAGTCTCGTGACGAAGAGACGGTACACGAGAAAAAACAACACGGGCGGGAGCGGCGCGAATATCAGGAACATATGAGAGGCACCCTGATGAGCCATGTACGGCGAGAACCCATAGAGGATCCCTCCTAAGGCGGCCGCAATTCGGGAACGGACCAGTCGCTTTAATACCAAAAAGCAGGACAACGCTGAGAGGAAGAAGCTCAGCCGGACCAGCAGCGCAAAGGCGGCGACGGGGCCCAGCCAAGCCGTAATAGGGCTGACACCGAACCCAAGCAGCGGGAAACTGGCATTGTCCGCCGCGTTGATGCCCACCGGATAATTGAGCAGGTTGGTCCACAACGATAATTGACCGTGCCCCACCATGCGAAGGGCAAGGGCCAAGAACCAGACCTGGTTCACGATGTCACCGCAGGTGCAAGTGGGTAGGTGGGCGCGGTCCAATGGTCGAAGGCGGCCGTACATGGCATAGGCGGCCACCAAGTAGGCAGCCGCCACGGCCACCGTGGCCCCGCCCCGCTTCAGGCGCGCCGCCGAACCCGGTGGTGGCGCGGTCGAACGGGGTGGCGATGCCGAGTTCAACTGGTCCGTCGTGCCCCCTGAGCTTGACCCTCGACGTGGAGGACGGTGGTCAGGCCCTCATGCTAGCGGCTGGCCTGTGAACGGCCAGACGGCAGTCATCTCTCGCATCTCTCGCGCAAGGACCGGCCTCTCTGGCGCAGCGACCGGGACGCCGGCTACCCGAGAGAAAATGACGAACGAGCGCCTGACCTGTGGGTGTGGCCAAACCGGCCCGCCGAGGGTGCTACTCCTCTATGAAGATGCACTCCCCGGGGCACTCTTCGGCAGCCTCCCGGGTGGCGTCTTCCATATCCTCAGGTACGAGCGCCAAGCCAGCGTGCCCGCCAGGGTCGCTGAAGATCTTGTCGCCCTCTTTCACGTACGAAAGCCCGTCGTCGAGCAGCGTGAAGACTGCGGGCGCGATCTCTTCGCACAGGCCGTCACCGGTGCAAAGATCCTGGTCAATCCAGACCTTCATTCGCTGTTGGTTCCCTTTTCTACGTGCGTTGCGCGTGTGAACCTGAGTCCTCGACAAACCAAGGTACCGGCGCCGGCGCCCAAGTGTCAATCACCCCCTTGTGGCCAGGTTTCTTGGAGCGCAGGTCGGGGGGGCGTACGCCAGCGCGAGCCCGACGCGCAGTATCGTCGGATAGGACCTTACCTTGGGGCCAAACCAATTGGCCGTACGGCGAGGATGCTCCGATGAGGAGCCGGGACAAGGAGGTGAGCCCGCTTGGCCCAACATGACGAGCAGGCCGCTCGGGGCGGCGCGGAAAACAGAGAGACCTCGGGGCCGCGAGGCCAAGGTACCCAGGCCGGGGCGCTTGAGGCGCAGGTTGCCGCCCTGGAAGAGGAAGTCTCAGCCCTTCGGCGCCGGTTGGCAGACGCCCCGAAACGGGTCCGGACGCTCGAGGAGAGGCTCCTCGAGACCAAGGGCCAGCTCCAGCAGGCGCTCTCGCAAAACGAGCGCCTCACGTTCACGCTGCGAGACGCACGCGAGCACATCGCCTCGCTTCGAGAAGAAGTCGACAAGCTCACCCAGCCCCCGTCGGCGTACGGCACCTTCCTGCGCTCCAACGAAGACGGGACGGTCGATGTCTTTTCGGGCGGGCGCAAGATGAGGGTCTCGCTCCACCCCGGCATTGAAGCCAAGGAGCTGAGCCGGGGCCAGGAAGTGGTCCTCAACGAGTCCCTCAACGTGGTCATGGCCCGCGGATCTGACCTGTCCGGCGAGGTTGTCACCATGAGAGAGCTGATGGACGACGGTCACCGGGCCATCGTGGTGGGCCGCGCCGATGAGGAGCGGGTCGTCGAGATCGCTGACTCGCTGATCGGCGAGAAGCTACGGTCCGGAGACTCGCTGCTGATGGACTCGCGCTCGGGCCTCCTGCTGGAAAAGCTGCCCCGCCCGGAGGTCGAGGACCTGGTCCTCGAAGAGGTCCCGGACATTTCTTACGAAGACGTCGGTGGCCTCGATTCGCAGATCGAGCAGATAACGGACGCTGTCGAGCTGCCGTTCCTCTACAAAGAGCTGTTCAACGAGCACAAGCTGCCCGCGCCCAAAGGCATCCTGCTGTACGGCCCCCCGGGGTGTGGCAAGACGCTCATAGCCAAGGCGGTGGCAAACTCCCTGGCCAAAAAGGTGGCCGAGCGGTCGGGCGACGGCCAAGGCCGGAGCTACTTTTTGAACATTAAAGGCCCCGAGCTTTTGAACAAGTACGTCGGCGAGACGGAACGCCAGAATCCGCCTGGTGTTCCAGCGAGCGCGAGAAAAAAGTGAAGAGGGGGTCCCGGTCATCGTCTTCTTCGACGAGATGGACTCGCTGTTCCGCACCCGCGGGAGCGGCATCTCGTCGGACGTCGAGTCGACGATCGTCCCCCAGCTCCTGGCGGAGATCGACGGGGTTGAGGCGCTAAAAAACGTGATCGTGATCGGTGCCTCCAACCGGGAGGACCTGATCGACCCGGCCATCCTTAGACCGGGCCGTCTCGACGTCAAGATCAAGATCGAACGCCCCGACGAGACGTCTGCCGCCCAGATATTTTCCCGCTACCTCATGGCGACGCTGCCTCTTGATGAGGGTGAGGTCCGCAGCCTGGGCGGGGGTGACAGGGAGAAGACGGTCCGCCTCATGATTGAGGCGACGGTCGAGGAGATGTACCGGGACGAAGAGGTGAACCAGTTCCTCGAAGTCACCTATCAGAACGGCGACAAGGAGGTCATGTACTACAAGGACTTCGCCTCCGGGGCCATGATCGAGAACATCGTCCGACGGGCCAAGAAGCTCGCCATTAAGCGCCAGATCGCCGGGCTGGGCAAGGGCATCAAGACCCAGGACCTCATCGACTCCATAAAGCAGGAGTACAAGGAGCACGAGGACCTGCCCAACACGACCAACCCGGATGACTGGGCCAAGATCTCGGGCAAGAAGGGTGAGCGGATCGTCTATATCCGCACCATCACGGCCCAGGGAGACGAGACCAAGGGTGGACGGTCGATCGAACGGGTCGCTACTGGCCAGTACTTGTAACCGCCCGCTAAAAGGCGTGGGCGGGCGCCGCGCCACGTGCCCTCAAACCTGGAGGCAACCCAAGGTTTGAGGGCACCGGCGGGTACCCTGGGAGAGGGCCAGTCCGGCCTGTTTCCTGGCTGGCAGCACGGGCTTCTTTGCCCGACCGCACTGTTCTCTCATGAAAGCGGGGTAACGTCGGCGCGTGGCCATAGTGAAGGTGCTCGGGATGGAGACCGAGTACGGCATCATCCTGCGGGGTGGCGGAGAGCCCAACCCGATCGCGGCGTCATCGGCGTTGATCAACGCCTATGTAGCCTCCCTGGCGCGCCGCATCGAGTGGGACTTCCAGGACGAGTCGCCGGCCCGGGACGCCAGGGGCTTTGTCCGGGAGCCGCAGGTAGCCCCTGAGGTCGAGACCCACCTCGTCAACGCCGTCCTCACTAATGGCGCCCGCTACTACGTCGACCATGCCCACCCCGAGTACTCGGGGCCGGAGTGCTCGACCGTCTGGGAGGCCATCCTCTACGACAAGGCAGGCGAGGCCATCCTGGCCCGCTCGGTCGAGGCCGCCAGCCGTCTGCTGCCCGCCGGCCAGACCATAAGCGTGTACAAGAACAATTCCGACGGCAAGGGCAACTCTTACGGGTCCCACGAAAACTACTTGATGGACCGCTCGGTCCCCTTTTCACGCGTGGTCCAGTACGCCATCCCCCACTTTGTGACCCGCCAGGTCTATACGGGCGCCGGCAAGGTTGGGGTGGAGGTCTCCGGTTCGGAGCAGGTGGACTTCCAGCTGACCCAGCGGGCCGACTTCTTTGAGGAGGAGGTCGGCCTCGAAACCACATTGAAGCGCCCCATCGTAAACACGCGGGACGAGCCTCATTGCGACGCCCAGAAGTACCGCCGGCTGCACGTGATCCTCGGTGACGCCAACCTTTCCGAGGTGGCCAACTTCGTGAAGATCGGCGCTACCGCCCTCGTGTTAGCCATGATCGAAGACGACTGGTTTGCACGTCACGCGCGGGACTACACACTGGCCGCCCCCGTGCGGGCTATGCGGCAGGTGTCCTACGACCTCAGCCTTTCGCAACCCCTGGCCTTAGCTGACGGGCGGCAAATGACCGCCCTGGAAATGCAGTGGGAGCACCTGGAGCTGGCCCGCAAGTACTCCGAGGACGTTGGCCTCGTCTCTGTAGGTGGCGAAGACGTGGGGAAGGACATCCTGCGCCGATGGGAAGAGGTACTGTCAGGGCTCGAGTCAGACCCGATGAGCCTGGCAAATAAGTTGGACTGGGTGGCCAAGTACAGGATGGTGAACGGCTACAGGGAGCGCCATGGCCTAGGCTGGCGAGACCCGAAGTTATTAGCGATGGACTTGCAATATCACGACGTCAGACCGGAACGTTCATTGTTCGCCCGGGCCGGTATGGAACGGCTCCTGGAGCCCGCCGCGGTCGAACGCGCCATGACGGAGCCGCCCACAACAACGAGGGCATATTTCAGAGGGAGGTGCCTCCAGCGCTGGCCCCAGGCGATCGCCGCCGCCAACTGGGACTCGCTCGTTTTCGACCTGGGGAACGACCCCTTGCGCCGGGTCCCCATGATGGAGCCGCTCAGAGGTACGGCGGCTCACGTCGACCAACTACTTGCACGCTGTAACACTCCAGCGGAACTGCTGGAGCAGCTGGGCTCTTGAGGAGGCAGGTACACCATGGCTGAAAGAGAGCAGATCAAGAAACAAGCCCCCTCGCGTACGGAGCCGGAGCAGGTTGAAGAGGTAGCCGCCGGGTCCAAACGGGGGGAGGAGCTAAAGGCGGAGCTGGACGACCTCCTGGACGAGATCGACGAAGTGCTGGAGGACAACGCCGAGGAGTTCGTCAAGTCGTACGTCCAAAAAGGCGGCGAGTAAGAGGGCACAGCAGGAGGCGGCGGCCGCCGTCACCGGGCGTAGGGGCGGTCGCCGCGGCCGGTCAGCGGTTTCTATGCGTCCAGAAGGCGCGTTGTACCAACGTCTGCGCGCCTTCGTTCCCGGGTGCTACTAGGGTCAGTAGGCACTTATGACCCTTCCCATCTTCCCGCCGGGCCAAGATCCCGGCCCTAACTTCTACGAGGTGCTGCGCCGGCTCGGTCTCGGGCCTTTCGGTACCGGCGAGCCCGTCGTTCCGGGCGCGCCGCCGCCGTCCGGGTTACCCGCTGCCGGCGGCTATCGCGGCGATGCCCCCAGCTTTCAGGTGACCCACGGCACGACGATCTGTGCGGTGCGTTATCGCGAAGGAGTGATCATGTCTGGCGACAGGCGGGCCACTGCGGGCTCGGCCATCGCCCACCGCATGTTGGAAAAGGTCCACCCGGCTGACGCCCACAGCGGAGTGGCTATCGCCGGTGCGGCTGGCCCCGCCCTGGAGATGGTGCGCATCTTTCAACTCCAGCTCGAGCATTACGAGAAGGTAGAGGGTCAGGCCATCAGCCTGGAGGGCAAAGCCAACCAGCTCTCCCAGATGGTGCGGGGCAACCTCCAGATGGCGCTACAGGGTTTCGTCGTAGTGCCGCTCTTCGCTGGTTATGACCTGCGCCGAGGCAAGGGGCGGATCTACACCTACGACCCCACTGGCGGTCGTTACGAAGAGACCGACTACCACGCCGACGGTTCGGGCGGGCGAGACGCCCGCACGACGATCAAGCTGGGGTACCGGGAACAAATGTCGCGCGAGGAAGGGGTTGAGCTGTGCGTCCGAGCGCTGTGGCAAGCCGCTGACGAAGACTCCGCCACCGGGGGCCCCGACGTGGTCCGTGGCATCTACCCCACGGTGGCCACGATCACGGCGAAGGGGTTCGAGCGGGTGCCTGAGGGTGAGGTCGCGGCTGCGTTTGACCGCGTGATATCCACGCTGAGCGCGGCCGAGTTCCCACCCGCGCCGGGTGAGGTCGACGAAGGCGACGAGATCTCCGTCACCGGTGAGGCCACCGGGCCTGGGGGCAACCGGTCATGACCATGCCCTTCTATGTCGCCCCTGAGCAGTTCATGAAGGACAAGGCGGACTTCGCTCGGAAGAACATCGGCCGTGGCCGCCCGCTGGTGGCCACGGTGTACGGCAACGGCGTCCTCATCTGCGCCGAGAACTCTTCGCGCTCTCTCCACAAGGTGAGCGAGATCTACGACCGGATCGCGTTCGCCGGAGTGGGGAAGTACAACGAGTTCGACCAGCTCCGCCGGGCAGGCGTGCAGAGCGCCGACATCAAGGGCTACCAGTTCAGCCGGGAGGACGTCGACGCCCGCTCATTGGCCAATCTCTACGCCCAGTACATGGGCAACGTCTTCACTCATGAAATGAAGCCCCTCGAAGTGGAGATACTGGTCGCTGAAGTCGGCCCCCGCCCCGGCGAGGACCAGCTGTTCCACATCCTCTACGACGGCACCGTGGTGGACGAGGACCGTTTCAGCGTGCTCGGCGGCGAGGCCGACACCATTACGGCCCGGTTCGCGGCCATGTACCGGGACGCCTGGACGATGAACGAGGCGCTGGTGGCTTCCGTCCAGGCGCTGGCCGGGTCGGAGCGCCAGGTGGGCGCGGGCGACCTCGAGGTGGCGGTCCTCGACCGGGCTAACGGGCGCCGCGCGTTCCGGAGGGTGCTCGAGGCGGAGGTGGCCGACGTGCTCGGGCAGCCGCGGCCGGGCCAGTCGACGGCGGCGGGGGACGGGGACGAGGCCCTGCTCGACGCGGTCGAGGAAGTACTGGCAACGGAGGAAAACGAATCGGCGACTGAAGGCGGGTAGGTCGCCAGGTCAGCGTGACCGTGACCGGGTGTGACGGGGTGGGCTCGACAGCGCACAGGCGGGGACGCTAGCCGCCGAGCCCGTCGCTTACCGGTTGCTGGTTGCTGGTTGCTGGTTACTGGTTACTGGCCGACGAAGTGGGCCAACAGGGGTGCGCTGGCCACAAGGAGGGCGGCCACAGCCGCGATGGCGCGTCGCCGGCGACCGGCGCCCCGCTTGGCGGGCAGCAGATCGTCGGTGGCGTCCTCGCCGGCGTACAACGTGGGGAAATTGTCCTCCGCAGACGCCTCCCCTGACCGCCCCGGCCCGCTCCCACGGACCGCTGGCCGGCGAAAGCGGCCTCTACCTCGTCAGCCAGGAGCAGCTCGGCGGCCAAGTCGGCCTGGCCAGACTCGACCAGCACCGAGACGGCCCCGAACGGGTACGGACCGGCCCAGCCCCCCTGGAGGTGGGTGACAATGCCCTCGGAGCCGAGCCGAGCGGCAAGGACTCTGGCCTGCCAGGCGTCCGGGACGGTACGCAAGTGGACCATCCGTAGACCTTGGCTCATAGTGGTCACCCTAGTGCCGGCGCCGGTACGCCGAACCCCACGACTGCCTCTCGTACCGTGGGTGTGGCCTCACCTGGGTTCACGGGGCCCGTGGCGCTCAGAGAAGGGAGCAGCCCATCTCGCTACACCTTGTGACGTGCGGGATTAGCGCCAAAAGGGAGGGCTGGCCCGCTCTATTCTCGGCCGCTAGTTTCGTGGACCTCCGGAGCCGGCATGCTCTCGTGCAAACGGCGGGGTATCCTGCGGATTTAGGAAGCTAGGAGACAAAGGGCATGGAACGGCGCATCTTCGGCTTAGAGAACGAGTACGGGGTCACCTGTACGTTACGCGGGCAGCGTCGGCTCAGCCCGGACGAGGTGGCACGGTACCTCTTCCGCCGGGTCGTGTCCTGGGGCCGTTCGTCGAACGTCTTCCTCGAGAACGGGGCCAGGCTCTACCTGGACGTGGGTAGCCACCCTGAGTACGCCACCCCCGAGTGCGACTCGATCAGCGACCTCGTCGTGCACGACAAGGCCGGCGAACGCATCTTGGAGCACCTGGTGGTCTCGGCCGAGGCCCGCCTGCGGGAAGAGGGGATACGGGGGGTCATATTCCTCTTTAAGAACAACACCGACTCGGCGGGCAACTCTTACGGTTGCCACGAGAACTACCTGACGACACGGCGGGACGACTTCACGCATTATGCGGAAGTGCTGATCCCGTTCCTCATCTCCCGCCAGATCTACGCCGGCGCCGGTAAAGTCCTGCAAACTGCACGCGGCGCGCAGTACTGCGTGAGCCAGCGGGCCGAGCACATCTGGGAAAGCGTTTCGTCGGCGACGACCAGGAGCCGGCCGATCATCAATACTCGGGACGAGCCGCACGCGGACGCCGAGCGCTACCGCCGTCTCCACGTGATAGTGGGCGACTCGAACATGAGCGAGTACGCCACGTTTTTGAAGGTGGGGGCGACGAGCATCATGCTCCGTATGCTCGAGGACTCCTCGGTCGTGATCAGGGACATGACCCTGGAAAACCCGATAAGGGCGATCCGCGAAATAAGCCACGACACGACGTGCCGGCGCAAGGTGAGGCTGGCCAATGGCCGGGAGGCGAGCGCCCTCGACATTCAGTCGGAATACCTCGAACGAGCTCAGCGCTACCAGCAGTCAAAAGGCCTGTCGCCGCTGGAGGACAAGGCTTTGCAAATGTGGGAGCACTGCCTGAAGGGGATAGAAAAAGACCCCTGGTCGCTCGACCGCGAATGTGACTGGGTCATGAAGCGCAAATTGATCGAGGCGTACCGGGAGCGGGAGGGCATCGCGCTCACTCATCCCAAAGTGGCCCTCATGGACCTGCAGTACCACGACGTCAACCGGCAGAGAGGGCTTTACTACCGGATGGAGAAGCGCGGGTTGACCGAGCGCTTGGCGACAGACGAAGAAATCGAGCGGGCCCTCGACGAACCGCCCCAGACGACCCGTGCCCGCCTGCGGGGCGAGTTCATTCGCCGAGCCAAGGAACGGCGTCGTGATTTCACCGTCGACTGGGTCCACCTCAAGCTGAACGACCAGGCTCAACGCACCGTCCTGTGCAAGGACCCGTTCAAAGCCCGCGACGAACGGGTCGAAAAGCTGATCGCTTCGCTCTGACCCTTTTCGTGTCGGCGACCTGGGCACTCCAGTAGAGGCCCGTCATCTGAGCCAGATTGCACCCGTAAGATTTTGGTGTGGACCGGCTGGAGCGCCTAGTGAACCTGGTGGTGGCGCTGCTCGATACCCCTCGGCCACTTACGAGGGAGGAGTTGCGCCAACGGGTAGGCGGGTACAGCGACGACGCCACCAATTTTCACCGTAATTTCGAACGCGACAAGGACCTGCTCCGCCAGATGGGCATCCCGATCGTCGCCGAAACTCTGCCTGGTAACGAGCCCTCCGACCGGCTCACCGGCTACCGGGTCCCGCGCCAGCTCTACGAGCTGCCGGACCCCGGCCTCGACGAGGACGAGCTGTTGGCCTTGAGCTTGGCCGTGTCGGCAGTAGCCTTCGATGGCTCCGCCCAGGGGGCGGCGACCACGGCATTGTGGAAGTTGGCCGCCGTGAGCGCGGCGCGAGCTGGCGGAAACGATCGCGTCGCGCCGCCATTGGCTGACGTCCCCACAGATGAAAGGGTGGCTTCCCTGTTCTCCGGCGTGCACGAACGCCGGGTGGCCCGGTTCGAGTACAACGGCGTGGCCAGGCAGGTCGACCCCTATCGGCTCTCTTACCGTCAGGGCCGTTGGTACCTCGCCGGTTTCGACCGGGCACGCGAGGCGGAGCGCCTTTTCCGGGTCGACCGTGTCACCGGGCCCGTCGAACTGGAAGGCCCCCCGGGCCAATTCGTGAGGCCCGAAGGGGTGGCTTCCGTGCCCCCGCCGCCCTGGCGGCTCGGCGATGATGAAGAGATCGTGGTCGAGCTGCGAGTGGAGGCCAGCCAGGCGGGGTGGGTGCGTTCCCTGGCGGGGGAGGAGAGCGTGGCCGGGACGAGCCCCGATGGCTGGGTCGACTTCAAGTTGCCGGTGACCAACCGGGCCGCTTTGCGCAGTTTCGTCCTCGGCCTGCTGGACCGGGCCGAAGTTATCGGGCCTCCCGAGGTCCGGGACGAGATTGTTGATTGGCTAAGGGGCCTGGCCGGTGCCTCGCCCCGCGCCGCGCGCACGGAAGGCCCGGCGCCACGCCACGGCCCGCGCCCGCCAGTGCGCCAGCGCTCGTCCGCCCAGGCCGACGCCCCCCGGCACACCGCGGACGAAGGGCCCAGCGCCATAGAGCCAGTGGCGGGCCCGCACCTATGAGCCGGCCCAGCGCCGCCGAGCGGCTCGAACGCCTATTGGCTATCGTGCCGTGGGTGGTGGCCCAGGACGGCCCTACGGTGGCCGAGACGTGCGATCGGTTCGGCATTTCGGAACGTGACCTGATCGCCGATCTGAACCTGCTCTTCATGTGCGGCGTCTACCCCTACACGCCCGACGCCCTCATCGAGGTGGACGTCGACGGCGGGCGGGTATGGGTACGGTTCGCAGACTGGTTCCGGCGCCCGCTGCGCCTCACTCCGCCGGAGGGGCTCGCCCTCGTGGCCGCTGCCCGCGCTCTACTAGGCGTCCCCGGCGAAGGGACATTTGACGAAAGGGGAGGGTTGGCCAGCGCCGTCTCCAAACTCGAAATGGTCCTCGGCGCCGGCGGCGAGGAGGCGCTGGAGGTGGAGCTCGGTACGGCGTCAGCCGAAGTCCTGCGCACGTTCCAGCGGGCCGTCGGTGAGCAGCGCAAAGTGCTGGTCGACTACTACTCGTTCGGGCGGGACGAGGTGGGGGAGCGCGTCGTGCGGCCGTGGCGGCTGTTTTCCTCTGGCGGCCATTGGTACCTGCTGGCGTGGTGCGAAAAAGTGGCTGACAGGCGGCTGTTCCGTGTCGACCGAGCCCGTTCGGCCGTCCTGTTGGACGACCGCTTTGAACCCCCGGGAGACCTCGGGGCGGTCACCGTCTACGAGGGGCGGCCCGAAGACCCGCTCGTCGTCCTGGACTTGGCGCCGGGCGCTCACTGGGTCGTTGAACGTTACCCCAACGAGGGCACGATGGACCTGGAGGACGGCAAGGTCCGGGTGCGGCTCCGCGTCAGTTCTACAGCGTGGCTGGAGAGGCTCCTGCTTCGGGCCGGGCCCGACGTGACTATTATTTCGGGTGCGGAAGGTGTATTGCCGGCGGCCGCACGACGCCTCCTGGGTGCCTATGGCATGTAACCTCTAAGAGGTGACTCTGGCCGACCAAGAGCAGGAAGAGCGCGAGTCGGCGGAAGGGAAGCCCTCCCAGTCCGGCGGCCGGCGCAACGTCTTAGTCGAGTGGGTCGTCATTGTGGTGGTGGCGCTAGTCGCCGCCCTGCTCATAAAAACGTTCGCCGTACAGGCCTTCTATATCCCCTCGCAGTCGATGGAGCCGACTCTGCTGCCGGGCGACAGGGTGCTCGTCAACAAGCTGGCGTACGACTTCCACCCTGTCCACACGGGTGATGTGATTGTCTTCCGGCGCCCCCCTAACGACACCACTCCGGGTATCGACGACCTGATCAAGCGCGTTATCGCTCTGCCTGGTCAGTCAATTTATGTCGCCAATTGCGCGGTTTACATCAACGGCAAGGAACTAGCCCAGCCATACCTGCCCAAAGGCTGGCAGAACCCTTCCTCGGAGTACTGCACCACGTGGACGTCCAATTTGCCCGACCCTTACAAGGTCCCGAAGGGCTTTTACTTCGTGATGGGCGACAATCGGAAAGACTCCTACGACTCCCGCTATTGGGCCCTCTCCCGGCGAATTACATAGTCGGGCGGGCGTTCGTGCGAATGTGGCCACCGAGCCGCCTCGGTTTCCTTTAGAGCCCCGTCTCAGCAAACTCTTAGCGCCCGGGTGCCTCTTTCGGGCCGCCAAACGCTCAAGCGATTTCCCGGTTAAACCGATATCACTGAAAGTGCCCTAGTTTCTAGGGCCACGCTCCGGGTAGAGATTGGGTTAAGACAGAGGGAGTTGCAGAGGTGGCTACAGTCAGAGCCAGTTGCTCAGGTTGCGGGGACGTCGAGCTAACGACTCGTGAAGTGCAGGTGCAGGTGTGCACCGCTACTGACGAAGGGACGTACTCGTTTGTGTGCCCGAGCTGCCGGTTGATCGTCAACAAACCGGCCGAGCAGCGAGTTTTAGAGCTGCTGGTATCGGCCGGCGTCAGGGTCGTCAACTGGGACCTCCCGGCCGAACTGTCCGAACCGAAATCTGGCCCGGCCATCAGTTACGACGACTTGTTGGCCTTCCATTTCGAACTGGCCAGCGAAGGCTGGTTCGAGCAAGTTATCGCCGGCGGCCGACGCCGCTGACGGGTGGGGGAGCAACCACGTGAGCTGGGCCTGGACGGTCCCATTGATTGTGGCGGGTTTGGGGGCGGCGGTCGGTACCGCTTTATTGGGTGCCGTGCGCCGCGAAGCAAACCGCATGCGCCCGGCCCGGGTCGAGCTCCCGCCGCCCAGGCGTCGAGCGCGCCGGCCCGCTAAGTGAGCCTCGGGCCCAGGCCGTCTACCCTTTCCTCGACGCTGGGGGGGCGCCGGGACCTGCGCAGTTTCGAGTCCTTTAGGGGCGCCAGGCTGGGCGTCCAACAGCGCTAGGGCCTATCTGCGGTACAAAGGTCTGGTGGCCCGCGCGATTACCACGGACCTTGGCCCGACGGATCTTGGCAACACGGACGTCAGCACCAAGAAGGCAATGAAGAGGCCGTCGGGGGCCGGCACGTTGCGGGACAGGTTCCTGTCTGGCTACTCGTTCGAGCTCGACGCCTTCCAGCTAGAAGCGATCGACGCCCTTGACGCCGGCCATAGTGTGGTGGTGGCCGCCCCGACCGGTTCGGGCAAGACGGTGGTGGCGGAGTACGCCGTGGCCCGGGCGCTGGCGGAGGGTTCGAAGGCCTTTTATACGACCCCTCTGAAGGCGCTGTCGAACCAGAAGTTCGCCGACCTCAGCCGCATTTGCGGGCCGTCGAAAGTGGGGCTCCTCACCGGCGACAATGCGATCAACGGCGAGGCCCCGGTCGTCGTGATGACGACAGAAGTCCTGCGCAACATGATCTATGCCGGTTCGTCCAGTCTGACCGGGCTCCGGTACGTAGTCCTCGACGAGGTCCATTACCTCCAGGATCCTTACCGGGGACCGGTCTGGGAAGAGGTCATCATCCACCTCGCCCCAGAAGTCGACCTCGTGTGCCTGTCGGCTACCGTCTCCAATGCCGAGGAGCTGGCCGACTGGGTCGGGACCGTCCGGGGCTCGACCCGGGCCATCATCGAGGAACGTCGTCCGGTCCCGCTCCACAACCTGTTCCTGGTCGGCGAGCGCCGGAGCGAGCGCCTGTTAATGCTGCCCACGCTCGTTGACGGGCGGCCCAACCCGCGGGGTATCGCCGTCACGTCACGGGTCGAGGGCGGCTGGCGGGCGTCCAGTCGGAGCGGGCTGTTCGCCCCGAGGCGGACCGAGACAGTCGAGTTGCTGGCCGGGGAGGGCCTGCTCCCGGCCATCTACTTCATTTTCAGCCGGGCCGGTTGTGATGAGGCCGTACGCCAGTGTGTGCGGGAAGGCCGGCGCCTGACGAGCTCAGTGGAACGACGTCATATCCGTGAGGTGGCCGAGAGTGCGGTGGCGCACCTCTCTGACGCCGACTTGACGGCCCTCGGGTACGGCGAGTGGCTGGCGAGCCTGGAGGCCGGTTTCGCTGCTCACCACGCCGGCCTGGTCCCGCCGTTCAAAGAGACAGTCGAGCACTGCTTTGCCGCCGGGCTCGTGAAGGTTGTCTTCGCGACCGAGACGCTTTCGCTCGGGATCAACATGCCAGCTCGCTCGGTCGTGATCGAAAAGCTGTCCAAGTTCAACGGGGAACGAGTCGAACCCCTCACCCCGGGCGAGTACACCCAGCTCACGGGCCGGGCCGGGCGGCGGGGCACCGACGAGGTGGGCTACGCCGTCGTGATGTGGTCCCCAGGTGTCAACTTCGACCAGGTGGCCGCCCTGGCCGGCGCCCGAAGCTATACGCTCACCTCGAGCTTCAGGCCTACCTACAACATGGCCTCCAACCTTGTCCGCCGGTGCACACCGTTCCAGGCCCACCACCTGCTCAACCTCTCATTCGCGCAGTACCGGGCGGACGCCGACATCGTGCGCCTGGAGAGCTATCTGGCCCGCTCCCGCCAGGAGCTGGACAGGGCGCTAAAAGAGGCGCAGTGTGAGAAAGGGGACGTGTTCGAGTACCGGCGCCTCGTCGCCGGCACGCATCAGCGCCCCCAACCCCGCCAAGACAAGCCGGCTGAGATTGTGGCGGCCATGGAGGGGCTGCGGCCTGGAGACGTCCTGCTGGTACCGGCGCGTAAGTCAGGCGGGGCCAGGACGAATGACAGGGTGGCCGTTCTTTCCACCCGGCAGCGAAAAAAAGGCGACTTGAACGTGCGGGCCATAACCACTGGTCGCCGGCTGGTCTCTTTCGGTCCCAAGGATTTCCACTCGCCACCACGAGTGGTGGCCCACCTCGAACTGCCCGTCCCGTACGCGCCGAGGAACCGTGATTTTCAGCGCCGTGTCGCCTCTTCGCTGGTCGAGGCCCGTCCGGGCCGGCACTTCCCCGGTGAACGTCACCGCAGAGGGGACGAGGCGGCCGCCACCCACCCCGTCGCCGCTTGTCGCGATGCTCGCTCCCACCTCAAGGCGGCCGCCAACGCGGAGCGCCTCTCCGGGCAAGTCGAACGACTGGAAGGCCAGGTGGTCCGGCGGACCGAATCGCTGGCCCGCCAGTTCGACCGCGTCCTCCAGTTGCTCGAACGCTGGGGTTACGTGGCCGGTTGGTCCCTCACCCCGGCCGGCTCCCGACTGGCCCGCATCTACCACGAGCAAGACCTTCTCGTGGCCGAATGTGCCGAACGGGGTCTCCTGGACGGGTTACAACCAGCGGAGCTGGCCGGCCTTGCCTCTGTGTTCACGTACGAGCCGCGTGGCCCGGCGGTAGCGGACGGCGAGGGAGCCGCCCTGCCGACCCGGCGGTTGCAGGAACGCTGGCGGGCCATTCAAGGGGTGGCCCTGCAGCTCAACCTCGACGAGCAGACCTTCGGCCTGGTCAGGACCAGGGCCACCGACGCCGGTTTTGGGGCCCTGGCCTGCGGCTGGGCCAATGGTAAGGAGTTGGCGGAGCTGTTGGCGCCCCCCGACGCGGCCAGTCGCGGCCGGCCTGGCCCGCCGGTCCGACCGGGATCTCGGCCGGCGATTTCGTCCGGAACATGAAGCAGCTCATCGACCTTCTGCGCCAGCTGGGAGAGGTCCTCCCCGACGAGAGTGCGGCCAGGGCGGCCCGGGAGGCCGCCGACGCTCTCTTCCGTGGAGTAGTAGCGGCTTCCTCGGTGGTCAACGCCTCCGACTGAGCCACCTTCGGGCCTTGGCCGGCCGCAGTTGCCTTAGGGTGTTTGGATGCGAGCTTGGGCGCTTCTCGAGTCACCGGGCGACTACACCTGGACTGAGGTGAGCTTGCCCGAGCCTGGCCCCGGGGAGGTGAGGGTGGACGTGGCGGTGAGCGCGCTCAACCACCTCGACCTGTGGTTGCGCCAGGGCCTGCCCAAACCGAAGACGTTCCCCATGGTGCCTGGCTGTGACGGCGCCGGCCGGGTGGCGGCGGTGGGGGAGGGGGTGAGCCGCTGGCAAGTGGGCGACGAGGTGGTAATCAACCCGTCGCTTGCCTGCGGCCACTGCCCTGAGTGCCTGGGGGATAGGTCGGTGTTCTGCACCCAGTGGGGGATCATGGGCGAGCACTACTGGGGTAGCCATGGCGAGTCGGTGGTCGCCGGCCAGGCCAACCTGGTCCGCAAACCCTCCCAGCTGTCGTGGGAAGAGGCAGGGGCCTACGGCCTCTGCGGTTTGACTGCGTACCGTATGCTGCGCCGAGCGCGTCTGTCGGCGGGGGAGACGGTCCTCGTCGTGGGCGCCGGTGGTGGGGTCGCCAGCGCCGCCATCGGTATAGGGCATCGTTTGGGCGGGCGCGTGTTCGCCACGTCGCGTGACCCGGCCAAGTGCCAGCGAGCCATCGGCCTCGGCGCCCTGGATGCCTTCGTTTCGGACGGCGGCCCGGTACCGGTGAAGGCGGACGTGGTGGTGGACAGCGCCGGCAGCCCGACCTGGTCGCTGTCTATGCGAGCACTGAAACCTGGCGGCCGGTTGGTGACCTGTGGGGGCACGGGAGGCGTCGGGGTCGAGGTCAACCTGGCCCGGCTGTTTTTGAGCCAGCACGAAGTGATCGGCTCGACCATGGGCACGTTCAAGGAGTTCGACGAGGTGACGGCGCTGGTTGCCGACGGGGTGCCGGTCGTCGTGGACAATGTGCTCGAGCTGGAGGACTACCCTGCGGCGCTGGACAGACTGGAGTCGGGTGCCCAGTTCGGCAAGGTCGTGCTCCGGCACTGACGAGCAACGCCGGCCGGGAGGCGGGTAGGGAGTAGGCGGGTAGGCGGCCCCAGTGCCTCTCCTGCAACAATGGCCGCATGGACAACGCGCTCTGGGAGCAAGTCGACAGCTATCTGGCAGGGCAACTGGTTGGTGACGACGACGTCCTGACCGCGACGTTGCGGGCGAGCGCGGACGCCGGCCTCCCGGCCATAAGCGTCTCCCCCCTCCAGGGGAAGTTCCTCCATGTCTTGGCCCGGTTGATGGGGGCGCGCCGGGTCCTCGAGATCGGCTCTCTCGGCGGGTACAGCGCCATCTGGATTGGCCGGGCCCTCCCACCGCCGCCCGACGGCCGGCTCATCAGCCTGGAGGTGGACCACCACCACGCCGCTGTAGCCCGGGCCAATATCTCCAACGCCGGGCTCAGCGGGACCGTCGAAGTCATCGTCGGGCCGGCGCTCGAGTCTTTGCCCCGAGTAGCTCGGGATCTGGGGCCAGCCAGTTTCGACCTCACTTTCATCGACGCCGACAAGGCCAACAACGCGGCCTACTACAGATGGGCGCTCCAGTTGACCAGGCCAGGTGGGGCCATCATCGTGGACAATGTCGTGCGGGACGGGAAGGTGGCCGACGCGGAGAGCTCGGACCCGTCAGTGGTGGGCACGCGTGAGCTGTTCGAGACGATGGCCCGGGCGCCTGAAGAAGACCTGCCCCGGGCGGCCGCCACGGCCCTCCAGACGGTAGGCGCGAAAGGGTACGACGGGTTCGCCATCTCCATCGTGGAAGGCCCCGTCGTCGCCGGCCAGTAGGCGTAGCGGTCCCAGCCAGCGTCGCACCTGGAAGGCTTGACGGCCGCTGAGTATCCCCCAACCAGCGCCGGCTGCCTCATAGGCTGACACGTCGCATGAGCCGTCACGCCCCCGACGTACCGTATGCGTCAGAGACCTGGACGCCAGCCGAGGCTGACATCCTGCGACGCTACTTCACCAACCTCGAGGGTCCCGTCTTTGCCCTGGTCAATCTGCCCGAAGTGGTAAAAGGGGCACTCTTTGCCCGGTATTCTCGTTCGGCCAAGAGCCTCCGGCGGCTGTTCCTCGACGAGTTCGTACGCGACCTCGACGTGAGCGGGGACCACAGCGTCGATGCCACCGTGGGTTTGGCGAGGGCGGAAGAGCTGTACGAACGGGTTTTCTTCGAGTACGGCGATGACTCCGTGGCCCAGCTCGGAGGGGTCCATCTGGCCTGTGAGCAAGCGTCGAACCTGCTCACCAAGGTGCTCGAGCGGGGCCGGCTCATGTCGTATATGGAAAAATCCACCAGGTACGTCGCCTACGACACGAGGTTGCCCAGCGGCCGGTACCGCTACTACCGGAGCCCTGAAATCCTGGCCTCGCCGCTAGGGGCCAGGTACGTAGGTGACATGGACCGGATGTTCGACGCCTACGCCCGGTTATTGCCCGTCCTGTACGAATGGTTCGCCCAAAGGCACCCGAGGGCGGACGGGGTGAGCGACTTTGCCCACCGCCGGGCCGTGAAAGCCAAGGCATTTGACACCTTGCGCGGGCTTTTGCCCTCTGCGGCAACGTCGAACGTTGGGATTTATGGGTCCGGGCAGGGATACGAGGCTTTATTGCTGCGAATGCGAGCGCACCCGTTACCCGAAGCGCGCGATTATGCGGACCTTATGTTGACGGAATTGCGCAAAGTAATTCCTTCCTGGGTACGCCGAGTGGACGTGGCGGACAGGGGTAGCGCCTGGTCTGCGTATATGGAAGAGAATGCTGCGGCCATGGCCGACCTGGCCGAGGATGTTATTGGCGAGGCGGCCGTCGCACCGTCCTCCCCGTCACCGGGCAATGCGCCCGACGTGAAATTGGTGGACTGGGACCCCGACGCCGAGGTGAAACTCGTCACGGCCATGCTCTACCCGTTCACTCATTTAGCCGAGGAAGAGCTTTCGGCGCGGGTTTCACAAATGACCGGCGCGGAGCGCCAACAAATAATGGCGAAGTACGCGGGAGACAGAACGAACAGGCGGCACAGGCCGGGGCGGGCGCTGGAGCGTTGCTCGTACCGCTTCGACGTCGTGTCGGACTACGGGGCGTTCCGGGACCTCCAGCGCCACCGCCTCCTGACGATCGAGTGGCAAGGCCTGACGCCGTTCCTCGGCTACTCGATGCCCGAGGCGGTGGCGGCCGCGGGCGGAGCCGAGGTCTACCAGGAGGCCATGACCCGCTCAGCGGCGCTGTACGAGGCGCTCGAGGAGCAATTCGGTAGCACTGTTGCCGCCTACGCCGTGACCCTCGGGCACTGCGTGCGCTATAGCGTCCAGATGAACGCCCGGGAGGCCATGCACATGCTCGAGCTCCGGACGACGCCTGCGGGCCACCCCGAGTACCGCAAAGTGTGCCAGAAGATGCACGACCTGATTGCCGATCAGGCCGGCCACGGGTCGGTGGCCGCCATGATGGGGTTCGTCGACCATGGGGACTACGAGGAAAACGGTTTGGGCCGCCTGGGGGCCGAGCGTCGGGCCGAGGCTCGCCGGCGGGGCCAGCAGCGATAAGGGCCAGGTCCGGCCGTAGAGGGGGGGAGAGCGGGCCGGCACAGCCGGTACGCGCTCACTTATTTTCCACGTCGCTGAGCAGGCTGGACGCGTATAAGTGCTGGTCAGGGGGCGAAGACTCCGCTTGAAGGCCGGGCCGCGGTGCGCAATGATGTTCCGCAGAGGTCCTGCGGGGCACCGTCCCTGCAGTGCTCGGCCAGGAGGCCCGGGGAGCTAAGTAGAAAACGACTTCGGCACTGTCGGTACGAAAGTTACCGGGCGTGCGTTGGCGGTACCAAAGGCCCCCGGGCCGTCCTGAACGGCGTTGGCCACGCTGGCGGAGGCGTTGTGAATAAATGTCGCTCCACTTGCGTTAACGTCGCCGCGGTCTTGCCGACTGGTGAGCTTCGCGTAGTTCGCTTAGCATGCGCCCGCCGGTAAGGCGTGGTACGTGCCATCCTGTGTGCTTGAAATGGTTGAAGGACACCTGCCAATGACTGACGACGACGACTTCGACGATCAGCTGCTCGAAGACGGCCCCGAGCCGGAAGATATCGACGACGAAGAAGAACTCGAGATCGATGACGAGGAGCTAGCCGAAGAGGACCTCGAAGACGAAGCGGACATCGATGTCGAAGAGGCCGACGAAACCGGGGCCGAAGAGACCGATGAGGACGCCGGGGCCCTTGTCGCCACCGAGGAAGAAGAAGAGTACGAGGAGGATGAGGACGACGACGGGGACGACGTAGAAGCGAGCCTGGACGTCATCTTGAAATCGCGCCTCGTCGTCTCGGAGAGCGAAGAAGACGAGGAGGAGGAAGAAGAAGACGAGGAGGAGGCCGAAGGCGAGGAGCGAGGTGAGGTAGCGACCCGGGTCTTGCCGAAACAGCCGGGAGAGTTCGTATGCCAGTCGTGTTTCCTGGTCAAGAACCGCAGCCAGCTGGCCGATGAGGAGCGCCAGTTATGCCGCGACTGCGTGTAACAGGGGCTTCGGGCCTGAGATGAGCCCGGGCCCTGCTGACGAGCCAGTGGGGGAGCGCATCCTCGACCTGGCGCTGTACGGACCGGTGGGACTGGCGCTGAGTGTGGTCGAGGCTGTGCCAGGGCTGGTGCGTAAGGGACGGGCGAGGCTGGCCCCGCAAGTCGGAATGGCGCGGACGGTGGGGGAGTTCGCCGTCCGTCAGGGCTACAACCATTTTGTGGGATTTGCCACATCTCGGGGCGTTTTCCCTTTTGCGGCGACGACCGCGAACACGATCAATGGGGCCGACACCGCCCCGCCGGGCGGAGCTGACGGCGGTGGCGTTCATGACGGTCCCGGGGGACCGGCCCAGGCGGCGCCGACCCAGACGGCGCCGAACCAGACGGCGCCGACCCAGACGGCGCCGGCCCAGGCCGTCGAGGGGGAAGCGGACCAGAGTCCCGCCGCCGCCCCCTATCGGCCCCCCCAAGCCCCTCTGGGCGAACTCCGGGCCAGTGAGCTGGCCATCCCGAGCTATGACTCTTTGTCGGCTACACAGGTGGTCCAGCGTTTGGCTGGGCTGTCTCGGGAGGAAGTGGCGGCCGTGGCGGCCTACGAAGCCGCCACCCGGCGCCGTAGGACCGTCTTAGTCCGAGCGCAGCAGCTCCTGAAGATGCCCGGGTAGCGAGTGGAGATCGCCGTCCTCGAAGCGTTCCGCCGGTGACCCCGGTCGTCCCGGAGGCCACCCCCGTCGCCCGGGCGGCGCGGCAGGCAGACATCCCCCAGCTGGTGGACCTGTACGAGCAAGCGACCGCTGAGCTGGCCCCGATGCGGGGCGGGCGGGTGCTCCTCGGGCTTAGCGGTCGTCAACCGCCCTTGGCGGCTTCATTTGCCCGCCAGTTCGCAGATCCGCGCCAGTTCGTCGTCGTCACGGCGCGGGACGATGACCGGGAGGACATTGTCGGTTTCGGGACGTGCCGAATGCTGGATCTTTCTGACGGTGAGCGGGTGGGGTCGATCGAGGATCTTTATGTCACGCCGCTCGCCCGCCGCGCCGGTGCCGGCCGCGCCATGGGCGCGCTATTGGTGCGGTGGTGCAGCTCGGAGGGGTGTACCGGCGTCGATGCCAACGCCCTGCCTGGCAGCCGGGCCGTAAAAAGCTTCTTCGAGAGCGAGGGCTTTACGGCTCGTTTGCTAGTGATGCACCGGCCCCTGAAGTGACCTCCGTGGCGGGCAGGCCTTCGGGTGCCCCTTCGTCGAGGGCCAACGGCTCCTCGGGGCCAGGAGAAGGCCCTGCTGCTGCCTCTGCTTCAGGCACCGCAGCTTCGGGCACCGCGGCTTCGGGCACGGCGGCTTCGGGCACTGCGGCTTCGGGTGCCTGCGCAACCACCGTGGGCGGCGTGACCGCTTCGGCTTCGGGCTCCGGGTCGACGGCGGCCTGAGGCTCGGGCGCTTCGGTTTCGGACACCGGAACTTCGGGCGCCGCAACTTCGGGCACTGGGGCTTCGGGTGCCTGCTCAACCACCGTAAGCGGCGTGACCGCTTCGGCTGCAGGCTCCGGCTCGACGGCAGCCTGAGGTTCGGTCGCCGGCTCTTCGGCGGTCGCCGGCTCTTCGGCGGGCACCGGCTCTTGGGCGGGCTGTTCGGCACGGGTCGGGGGCGCCGGTACCGCCGCTGTACGCCGTGCCGGCCGACCGGTGCGAGCCCGTCCGCGAGAGGGCGCCTTCGTCGGCACGTTTGGCCGGACTGGGCCAGGAGGGGGCGGCACGCTGATGCCGAGTAGCGGCGCGAGGGCGGGGACCCGGCCGCAGTGCTGGCGGGCCGTCTCGAGCAACTCGGGGCTCGGGTTGGCCGGTAGTCCCTCCGGTTTGACCGTCCGCCGGACCGGGCTTTCGACAACCGCTTGGAGGACGGCGAGCCATTGGGCCTCGGGCGTGGCGGGGGAGAGGGCGGTGCTGGCGGCGTCCCGAAGGCGGCTCGCCAACTCGGCGGAGAAGCGGGCCGCGGGGTCGGGGGGTCGGCTGGACAGGCGGAGGGCGCGCACGACGTGCTGTTCGTCGAGGTTTTTGGTCACATCGTCAGACCAGGCCGTCCGGTGGGCCTCGATCCGGCGCTCGAGCATTTCCCGCAAGGTGACGACCAGGTCCCGCGACGCTTCGTCTCGGGCCGCATCCGAGCCGCTGACCAGTGAACGTAAGTCACGCATCGCGAGGTCGTCCCCCAGCTTGATGGCCGCCTCGGCCCGGTCGCGCCATTCGGCCGCCTTCACCCGGGAGACCAGCGACTCGGCCAGGGCCAGGACGCCCTCCGTGCTGGGTTCCGGGCGGCCCTCTTCCCGGGCGCGCTCGCGTCAAAATGGAGAGCCGTCCGCACCGCTGGGATGCCCCCGCGCAGGAGTTGCTGGGCAATGGGCTGTTGCTCCGCCGGCAGGCTTTCGAGCATGGCATTGCGGTGCGCGTTACCTGGGCTGAGCCGCTTTTGGCGCGGAGCGGGTTGGCGTCGTTGGCCGCCTTGGTCACCGTCCGGCCGGGCACTGCCCTCTCGGTCAGCTCGTGGGCCGCCGTTGGCTTCGCGGCCACCTGGGCCCTGGGTGCGGGCGCCGCCCCGTCCAGGACCGGCCGTCGCCCGTGGTTGTCTCGTGGGACGGTCGGGACGGGCCGGGCGGTCCGTTCGGGCGCCGTGGGCCCCAGAGCCGAATCACCGTGCCCGTCACGAGCGCCTCTGCCGTTGCCGTTCGAGTCAGACTGGTCGGAGCCTCCACCGGCCCCCGTGGGCGTCGGTCGTTGTGACGGTCGCCCCCGGCGCTGGCCGCCGCCCTGGTCGCCGCGCCGCCTGTCGGGCCCGCCGTCCGGTCCTGGCCGCCCTCGACCGCCGGTCAATTGAGTGGTAACCCCAGCCGTCGTCGGCCGTTCGATCAACTCGATCCGGTTGGGATCCGTCGTCTCAGTTGGACGAGGAGGCTCCACTGCGACGACCGTTATCCCTTCGATACCGAACTCCGCTTCGGCCCGTACCACATCTCCAGCCTTGGCCGCCTCGTAGAGCAGGGAACCGTCCAGGGTCCCCCGCGGGTTGAGCGCGCCCGCGGCACGCCACGTCCAGGTACCGTCAGGCCGCGCGCTTGTTAGCTCGATCTCGATACGGCGGGCCACGGCACCAACGTACAACTTCGCAGCCCCAGTGCAAATCACACAGAGTGGAGGAGTTAGTTATTAGTGTTTTGTCACAGTGACGAAATACCCAGCCTGCGCATGGTGCGGTAAGCCTATCGACCAGGGCCGGGGGCGGGCAGGCCGCGCAGGTACTGCCGAAGGAGCTGCCGCCAAAGGGACTTCGAAGCGCGCAAGCGGGCGCGTGAACTGGGGTTGGCGGAATCGGATCTGATCGTTGCCCGCAAGTCGATGGAAGGCCTGGACGACCTGCTCTTTGTGCTCACGTGCGCGATAGAGGACGTCGAGAACGACCTGGCCCTCGACGGTTCCCTCGAGCAGCTCTCCCGCAGCCTCGGCTGGCTGCTCGAGGCCGCCCGCCCGCTGGTCGGAGCCAGCGAGCGCTTGAGGGGGGGAGCGGCCTGAGCCGCCGCTAGTTGCGTTGGGCCAGCCCGTAGGGCAACGTCGGGACCTCGGCCTCGATCGCGGACAGCCGGTTGTACTTGGCCACGCGTTCGCCGCGAGCGGGGGCGCCTGTTTTGATCTGCCCGCAGCCGCTGGCCACAGCGAGGTCGGCGATGAACGTGTCGACCGTCTCACCCGAGCGGTGGGAGACGAACTGGGTGTACCCGGCGGCCCGGCAAACGGCGATGGCCTGGAGCGTCTCGCTGATCGTGCCGATCTGGTTGACCTTTATGAGGGCCGAATTGCCGACTTTCTTGCTGATCGCTTCGCGGATTATGGCCGGGTTGGTCACGAAAATGTCGTCGCCCACCAATTGGACATGATCGCCTAACTGAGCTGTCAATTTCTCCCAGCCCTGCCAGTCGTCCTCGCCCAGGCCGTCTTCGATCGACCATATCGGGTAGGCGTCGGTCAAGGCTTGGTACTTGGCGATCATTTCGTCCGTCGTAAGGCGGGTGACGTCTGAATAGCGGTACTCACCTCCGGGTTCGCGCATCTCCGATGAGGCCGGGTCCAAAGCGATGGCGATGCCGTCACGGCCCGGCGTGTAGCCCGCCGCGGCGATGGCTTCCAGCAGCAGGTCGAGGACCTCCTCAGGGGTTGCGAGGTTGGGAGCAAAGCCGCCCTCGTCCCCTAAACCCGTCGAATGCCCCTTGGCGTGCAGCAGGGCCCGTAGCGCCAGGTAGACCTCCGACCCGGCGCGCAAGGCTTCGCCGAAGCTGGGCGCGCCGAGCGGAGAAAGCATGAACTCCTGGAACTCGAGTTTGTTCTGGGCGTGGGCGCCGCCGTTGACGACGTTGAAATTGGGCACCGGGAGGCGGAGCAGGCTTTGGTCCGGCGCCAACCAGCGGTATAGCGGCTGGCCATCCGCAGCCGCCATCGCCCGCGCGGCCGCCATCGAGACACCGACGGTGGCGTTGGCCCCCAGACGGCTCTTGTTTTCCGTCCCGTCCAGGTCGATCACGGCCTGGTCGAGCTCCTCCAGGTTCTTCCACGAGCGGCCTGTGAGCAACTGGTTGATCTCGCCGTTCACGTTGGCCACGGCCTTGGTGACGCCGGCCCCTTTGAACCGTTTCGGGTCCCCGTCCCGCAGCTCTACGGCCTCGCGGGTGCCGGTGGAGGCGCCCGATGGCACGCCGGCCGCCGCCTCCACACCAGAACCGAGCCGAAGAGAGACTTCCAGGGTGGGCCGGGCGCGTGAGTCCAGGATCTCACGAGCGTGGACTGAGGTGACTTCGTACGACATGTGGGCGTGCCTCGCTTTCGTTGTTTCTAGGGTGCCTGGCCGGCCGGCATCCATCGGATGCCGAGCCCCCTGCGAACGCTAGTGGGCGGCCAAAACGAACCTCACACGGGGGCTCAGTGTGAGCCGGCTCGCGGCTCAGGCTGAGCCGCGAAGCCGTGGACAGACCGCCTCGGCAGGCCTTATACGGCCCTCGTGAACAGAAGGATGGCGATGATTATGGCAATGACGCCAAGGAGAGGCCACAGGACCGCGCCAGCCGCCTTGGCCGCGATCTTCACAGCCCCCCAGGCAAGCAACGCAACGGCTATCACCACAAAGACGATGCCTCCAATGGTGTGCTTGCTGATGCTGGCCAGAAGGAGGGCATTGTGCATTTGGGCTCCTTTGCGAACCTGTGGCGGTCTGCGTCGGCAAAGAATGTAGCAGCCTGGCACCTACGGTGAGCAGCCGGAAGCTACGCGGTTAAGGGCGCGCTTCAACGCCAAACGCTAGTAGGGCCCGCCATGTGTTACGGGGATACTGCCGGCCCGCCACGGCACCTGCGCCCACCGATCACAGCCGGCCCCCGACGGGGGCCGACGCTGGTGATGCGATATTTCAACCACCGGGGGTGGGAACGGTTCAGTCGAGGGTGAACGTGCGCAACATGTGTTCGCCCCCTTTCTCTGGCAGTGCGGAGGGCAATGACGGCCCTAAAGGTGCACGTAGCCGGGGGCCGCCACCCGGCCAGACCGCATCGCAAGAGCTGGGCGTCTCCCCGCGGTTTCGCACACTACCGAGTTTGCCCGATATTCGACTATGCGCGCCAATTTCGTCACTCAGAGCGACTCGCGCGGCTCATAGGCCCAGTTCGGCTTTACCCCGCGGACGGGCCGTCCGACACCCAGGGTGAAGATTTCTCGTGACCGCGAAAGGCCACTTTTGAGCCCGGAACCTGCCCAGCGCGCCAAACCGGCCGCCCAGAGAAGCGACAGTTCGCGCCTGCGTGCGCTGGTAGCGGTCAGCGTCTTCGCGGCTGCCGTGGCGTTCCTCTACGTGGAAAGGTTGGCCGGGATCAAGGCCGCTGGCGGGGACCGGTTGGGCTTGTTGCCCCTGGTGGCCCTAGGGGTATGGGCGAGCGACGCCCATCCCGTAAGGATCCGGAACCGAAAGGCCAGCGTCTCGATTGGCCTGTCCGAAATCCCGGTCCTGGTGGGCATCGTGTTCCTCCGGCCGGGGTTCGCTTTGGGCGCGGTGTCGTGCGGTTACCTGGCTGCGAACATTCATCAGCGACGTCCGTGGACCAAGATGCTCATCCAGTCGGTCGTCTATGCCGCCTCCGTGGGTGCCGGCATACTCGTCTATTACCGCTGGCTGGGCCGGGCGTCCCCTGTGGGCACCCACGGCTGGTTGGTCACCGTGGGGACCGTTGCGCTTATCGCGGTCCTCGAACTGGTGCTGGTGATAGTCGTGATGGCCGTGGTGGAGCGGCGCGTCCGCCGCGTCCCATTAGTTCGGGTATCCGTCCAGGCCGGGGTGTACATAGCGGTTTGTACGGCGGGTGCGCTGGTGGCAATTTCCCTGGTGTGGGTGAACACGTGGGGCATTGCGTTGTTCATGGCTATAGCGGTGGCCACTAACTTCGCCTATCGGGCCACCGTCACTTCCGGGCAGCGCTACGCCAACTTGGAGAAGCTGTACGACTTTACGCGTCACGTGAGCAGCCCTACGGAGGGTCGCCAGCTCATGGCCCGAGTGCTCGAGGAGTCACGGGCGCTGCTTTCAGCGGGGCGCGCCCAGCTCGTAATCCCCCTGGAGGAGCCGCTTGAACGCCTGGCTCTGCGGTGCACTCTGGAGGGAGACGGAGCTCCTCATTTCGAAGACGGGGTGCTCCTTTCCCGTCTTGACCTACTCGTAGGGGAGCGGGGGGCGCTCCTGGGCGCAGCGCGGTCGGAGGACCCCATCGTGGCGGGGGCCATGAAAGAGCGGGGCCTGACCGAGGCGCTCATCGCCCCCCTCCAACGGGAGGAGCCGGGCGCTGGCTACCTCCTGGTGGCAGACCGAGGTTTCCAGCATGAGGGCTTCAAGCCGGCCGACCTGCGCTTCTTCGAGACCCTGGCGGCGAACGCCGGAGTGGCTCTGCGTAGCAGCGAACTGCTGGAACGGCTTCGGCGGGAAGTAGCGGTGCGCCAGCACCAGGCCTACCACGACACATTGACGGGCTTACCCAACCGGGCGATGTTCACCGAGCGCCTGGCCACCACATTGACGGCATCGGCGCCAGGCACAGTGGCCACGATGTTTATCGACCTTGACGGGTTTAAAGAGGTGAACGACACCCTCGGGCACGTGACGGGCGATGCTTTCCTCCGCGAGGTAGCCAATCGCTTGGCCCCATTTTCGAGCCGCGACAACCTGGTGGCCCGGCTCGGCGGCGACGAGTTCGCACTGCTCTTGGCGGGAGCAGAGGACGACCTCGACGTCGAGACGACCGCCGACCAGCTCCTGAGCACGGTGACGAGGCCGTTAGCGGTCGAAGGGCTTTTGCTCGACGTCCGCGCCAGTATCGGGGTCGCCATCGCCCCGGAGCGCGGGCACCGAGCGCGACGCCACCAATCTCATGCGCCACGCGGACGTCGCGATGTACCTGGCCAAAGCCTCGGGCGGGGGCGTGCGTTTCTACGACCCTGCAGAAGACCACTCGACCCTGCGCCGCCTGACTCTGGCCACTGAGCTGCGCCGCGCCATCGATAAGGAAGCGCTGGAAGTTTGGTACCAACCGGTGGTGAAGCTGGCCACCGGTGAAGTCCTTGGCTGTGAGGCGCTGCTGCGCTGGAGCCACGACCAGTTCGGGCCGATCGCGCCGGTCGAGTTCATCCCGGTGGCCGAAAGCGCCGGGCTGATCGACCCTCTGACGTGGTGGGTGCTCGACCAGGCTTTGGCCCAGCTGGCGTCGTGGCGTGAGTCCCTGCCCCACTTGAGCGTGGCGGTCAACCTGTCCGCCCGGAGCCTCACCAGCCCCAAGGTTTCGGAACGAGTGGAGACGTCGTTGGCGCGGTCCGGGTTGGAGCCCGCGGCCCTCACCTTGGAACTGACCGAGTCATCGATGATGGCGGACCCGGTGGTATCGGAACGGGCCATGCTGAACCTGCGAGAACTGGGCGTCAACCTTTCCATCGACGACTATGGCACGGGTTTTTCGTCGCTCAGCCGGCTGAAGCACCTGCCCTTCAAAGAGCTGAAAATCGACCGCTCCTTTGTCAAAGAAATGAACCACGACAAAGGCGACGCGGCCATCGTCCGTTCAACTATCGAGCTGGCCCGCAACCTTGGCCGGACGGTAACGGCCGAGGGCGTGGAGGACAAAGACACCCTCGACCATTTGGCCAGCCTCGGTTGTCACGCCGCTCAGGGCTATTACCTGGCCCGGCCGTTGCCGGCGGCCGAGTGTGAGACGTGGATCACTGACTTCCGGTGGCCGAGCACGATTTCCACCATCGGCGGGCGCAACCGTCGCCGGGTGCCGGCGCCCGAGCTAGCTGTCCGCCACGATATCGCCTGATATCCCGCGCCCCTAGCCCGGCCCTGGGTGGGCCAACCGCAGTCCTGGCCCGGATTTCTGCCTAGGCTCAGCCCGTGCTGAGATCGTCGAGAAGACACGAGGAGAGCAGCTGATGGCTGCGGCGCCAAGGGAGGAGGAGGCCTCTTATCCTTTGGTGGCGCTCAAGGGGGGTGTAGTTGTAGCCGAAAAGGTAAAGGATCTCAGCGCACTTTTCTTTGCTGACGCCGCCGCGGTGGATTCGGCGGACATGGTGCCGGCCGCCCACACGAACGCCCTGGCGTCCGCCGGCATGTACGGCATATTCGCACCCGTATCAAAGGGCGGGCTGGGGCTTGGGTATGCAGAGGGGTGCGCGGTGGTGGAGGAGCTGGCTTCGGCGTGCCTGGCGTCCACGTTCGTCTGGGCTCAGCACTTTCGTTTCCTCGGTGCCATGGTCGACCCCACGGCCCCGGCTGCATTGCGCGACGCGTGGCTGGGGCCGGCCGTCCGGGGAGAGGTAAAGGCCGGCGTCGCCCTTACTGGGCTTTTGCCAGGGCCGCCCCGACTCACCGCCCGGCCCACGGGCGAGGGGTGGACGCTCGAGGGCGAAGCGCCATGGGTCAGCGGTTGGGGGGTTGTCGAACTGGTGTTCGTCGTCGCCCGGGGCCCGGACGATACCGTTGTCTCACTCCTGGTCGATGCCCGGGCTCAGCCGGGGCTGGCCGTGGAACGGTTGCGCCTGTCGGCGGCCAATGCCAGCGCGACCGTCCGGCTCGGCTTTGACGGGGTGTTCGTGCCCGGCGAGCGGGCAGTCAGAGTGCAGCCATACGAAGAGGGGCGCTTCCAGTCGGAGCGGTTGCGGCTAAACGGGTCGTTTGCCCTCGGTGTGGCCAGGAGGTGCTGTAATTTGCTGGGGCCCTCACCGCTGGACGACGAGCTGGACCGGCGGCGAGCCGAGCTCGACACCGCAGGCGATGAGGCCATGCCGGTGGCTCGGGCCCGGGCCAGTGAGTTCGCTGTCCAGGCCGCCCACGCCTTGGCCGTACACCGTGGGGCGAGGTCTGCCATGGCCGGCGACGTAGCCGAGCGGCTCAGCCGGGAGGCCGCCTTCCTGCTCGTGTTCGCGAGCCGGGCCGGGATAAAAGAGGCATTGTTGCGGGCGTTTGGAGCCTCCCGGTCTGACTGAGGGCTACACGAAGGGCGCGAAGTGGCTGCCTACGGGCCAGCGCTGCTTTTCCTTCTCAACTTTACATAACGGGCATTATCGGCGATTGAGCTAGGAACGGCTACGACCGAGGCTGGAAAGTCCGTCGCCGCTTAGCGGGCTACGGGGCCGGTACTAGCGGGGCCGGGTGGTGACCTGGCTCGCCCATTTCTCGTTCCCCGGTCGGCGTTGGGTAGAGCGGTGGCCCGAACGTGGCGTCAGCGGCGGGCGCCGGCCGGATTTGCGGGGGCGAGTGCGGGACCTGTGCGTCGGAGCGTCGCTTATCGCGATCCTGGCGCGCAAAGTTCCGGGGGGCGACGAACCCGACGGCAGGCTGCCCGCCCAGGCTGGCTGCCCAGGCTGCCTGGCCGGCACCCGCGCCGGCAGCACTCCACGGAGCCTCCCGGAGCACTCCACCCGGCGCAGAGACCGCCAATTTCGTCACAGTGACGAAAAGCGGGTGCATACCTACCTGCGGGCGCTGCGGGCGTTACTGGCGCTGCTTGGCGCTCTCACGCCGTCGCGCGGCCTCAGCTCACGGAAAGGTGGGAACGTTGGGCCCCTGGCCCCGGGTGAGCACGGCGTAGAAGCCTTTTAGGTCGAGACGCCGGGCGAGGTCTGCGGAGGCCAGGCAGGAGACGTAGGCCACCGGCTGTTCGGTACCGCCCTGGTAGGCGTCGGACTGGCTTTGGCAGTCGGCCTTCCGGTAAGCCAGCCAGGTGGTTTGGGCGACGACGAAGTCCCGCCGGGCCGAGGTGCTGTGGAGCCGTTGGAAGATCAGCTTGGCGTCGCTCATGAGTTGCTTGTCGGCGGCCACGACGCGCCGCTCGCCGCACCCCTCCTGGCCGACGGTGGTGTCCGGGTTGCATGGCAGCAGCGGCCGGAACTGTTCGGTTATGGCCGGCAGTACCGGGCCAGCGGCAGTGGTCGCCGCACCGGCAGGGGGCGCCATGCCGACAGCCAACAAGACACTGAAGGCGGCGAAGGCGCCGGCGACAATTGGTTTGCACCTGAGCATGTCTTATTTTCTCATCTACCACGTGGGCAGTTATGGGCAGGCGCTCCCACCGGCGCCGCCTCCGCTCCCCCACATCACCACGGCAGCGGGCCGATTTCGTCACAGTGACGAAAACGGCACGGTAGCCAATCGGCTCGAACCAACCGGGCCATGGGGCGCCCGGCCCACAACGGACGGTGGTTAGCATGAGCCCGCGGACCCGGGACACAGGAGGAGACAGAAGATGAAACTCGAAGGAAAGCGCGTTGCCCTGCTCGTCGAAGACGGCTACAACCTCGACGAGTTCGTCTACCCCTATCACCGCTTCAAGGAGGCGGGCGCCGAAGTAAAGGTGGTCGGCGCCAACCGGGCCGACACGTTCTCGAGCCACGATCGCTCCGTCAAAGCGGACCTGCCGGCCAGCGGAGCCAAGGTCGACGACTTCGATGCGGTCATCATCCCCGGTGGGCAGGCCCCCGACAAGATGCGCCTGGACAAAGACCTGGTGGCCTTCGTCCACGACATGGACAGCGCGGGCAAGCCGGTCGGAGCCATTTGCCACGCCGGGTCGGTGCTCGTGTCGGCGAAGATCCTCCCCGGCCGCAACGCCACCTCTTTTTACTCGATCCGTGACGACATGGAGGCGGCGGGAGCCACGTGGTCAGACGAGGAAGTGGTGGTCGACCGCAATCTGGTGACCTCCCGTACTCCCGCGGACCTGCCTGCTTTCTGTCGGGCGATCATCGAATCGATGGCGCGTCAGCCGGCTGGCGTCTGAAGCTGATCGGCCCGGTGTAAGCGGACGGGCCGAAGGGCAAACCAGGAACGGCCCGCAGGCGCCTCCCCCTGCGGGCCGTTCGCCTTCTAGCTGTGGTCGCTCCCTCACCCCTGGTGAATTTGGCACAGGAGTGCCAGGATTTGGACCGGAGGACCAGCGTCCAAAGGAGCGCCCGATGCCGAAATACGTAATACTCTTCACCCTGAAGGGCGAGACAGTTAAGGGTATGGTCGACCGGCCCAGCGACCGCGAACGAGTGGTGAGCAACCTTCTTTCCGGCGTGGGCGGGACGCTCGACGCCTACTACTGGATGTTCGGGCAATGGGACGGGATCGCCATTTGCGATGTGCCAGATTCCATCTCCGCCGCCGCCGTCAGCGTCGCCGTCTCCGCCACCGGCGCCTTCGGGCACCTCGAGACCCACGAGTTGATCCCGCCTGCGTCCCTGAACGACATCCTGGACAAGGCGAAAAGCCTCTCTTATTTCCCGCCCGGGGGGTAAGGGCAACTCAGGGGGCCTTGGCGATCTGCGCCGCCGTTTCGCCAAAAGCGGCGGCGGTGCCTCAATTTTTCGCACCCTTCCCACTTCGGCCCGCGACGCGCGGTCACTGAGATCAGACCACGCGCCCACGCTCCGCGGCAGGCTCGTCTGGAGCCGGACAAGTTCAGACGGCTTTGGCCCGGATGACACCATCCGGTAACCGAGCGTTCAACTTACGGGAGATAGGTATTGTCCCGGACTGCGGCGCCGGTCGTCGAGCGGCGCGCAGGCTGAATGGCTCAACCCTTGAACCCGTCCTGAAGTCGCCACCGAAGGGAGAGAGATGAAGCTTGGTCCTCGCCGGTTATTGGCAACCGGCGCCAGCGTTGCCCTCATCGCGCTGGGCGCTACCGGTGCTGGTCTGGCGCTCACCAGCGGCGTCGCCAACGCCCAGCTACAGCACGCCAACCTGGTTTTCACCAAAACGGCCGATGCGCCCACGAGTACACCCATCAAGCACGTTGTCGTGATTTTCGACGAGAACGTGTCTTTCGACCACTACTTCGGGACTTACCCGTACGCCACTAACACAGGCGGTGAGCCGTTCTACGGGGCGCCAGGGACGCCGTCAGTGAACGGCCTCTGCGCCAGCGCGACGGTATTGACGTGCAACGCCGGGACCTTGCTGACTGACAATCCCAATGGGCAGAACCCGACCCGGCTCGATCCCACCAACGTGAACGACATCCTCACCTGCGACCAGAACCATGACTACACCCCCGAGCAGAACGCGTTCAACGACGGCAATATGAACAAGTTCACGGCGACGGACGGGACAGCGACGGCGAGCGGCACGAGCCCCACGGGCCAGAACTGCGCATCGGGGACAGTGCTGGACTACTACGACGGCAACGCGGTCACGGCCGAGTGGAACTACGCCCAGCATTTCGCCATGAGCGACAACAATTACGGTTCGACTTTCGGCCCCTCGACTGAGGGCGCCCTGAACGTGGTTTCCGGCGACACGAGCGGCGTCGACCCGCAGCACGTCGGCGGCAGCACATTGACAGACGGCGACGCCGTTTCGGCCGGGCCCAACGGGGGTTACACCCTGATCGGTGATGCCTCGCCTTATTGGGACGACTGTGCGCCCAGCACGACGGCCGCCCTCACTGGCGAGAACGTCGGCAACCAGCTCAACTCCAAAGACCTGAGCTGGGGCTGGTTCCAGGGCGGCTTCGCGCCCACGACCCCGTACAGCGGGCCGGTGTCAACGGCCACCAACTACGACCCGCTGAACAACCCCGACAAGGTCTCCTGCACGTCCGCACACAACGTGGGGGCGGCGGTGGGCGGGACGGGCACCACCGGCGCCCACCCGTACGGGGTCGATAGCGACTACTCGGCCCACTACGACGGGTTCATGTTCTATGCCTCGACGGCCAACCCCCACCACCTGGCCCCGACCTCGCTCAATGTGGTCGGCACGGATACCGCCACCTCGGGTGAGTTCGATACTGCGAACCACAACTACGACGTCTCGTGGTTCAACCAGCTCGTTTCGGCCATACATGCCGGGACGTTGTCGGCCAGCCACTTCCCCGCTGTCAGCTACTTGAAGGCTCCGGTGTACGAGACCGGCCACCCGGCCACGTCTGACCCCATCGACGAGCAGAACTGGCTGGTCAACGAGGTCAACTCCATCGAGCAGCTGCCGACCTGGGATAGCACCGCCATCTTTGTCACTTACGACGACTCGGACGGCTGGTACGACCACGTGTACAGCGGGGTCAGCAACCCGTCGAACACCACCGCTGACAGCCTCACGGGGCCGAACGCGTGCGGGACCGTTCCTTCCGGCCAAACGACCGTCCCCCTCTACAACCAAGAGGGTCGGTGCGGTTTTGGGCCTCGGCTCCCGCTGATAGTGATCTCGCCCTGGGCCAAACAGAACTACGTGAGCACCGTCGAGACAACCCAGTCGTCGGTCGTGGGGTTCATCGAGGACAACTGGGACCTGGGCCAGATCCCCGGGTCGTTCGCCAACGTCTCCAATCCCCTCGACGACCTGTTCAACTTCAGCGCCACCCGGTCCCAGCTGGCGCCGCCGTTGTTCCTCGACCCGTCCACCGGTGAGCCCAGCTACCCCGTCGAGGGGACGATCTCCCCCAACTCGGGACCGGCCGGGACCAGCGTCACTATAAGCGGCATCAATTTCTCCACGGTGACCGGTGTGACCAAGGTGTTCTTCGGTAATCGGCCGGCGCTCGGTGTCAGCTGCGCAGCGTCGACTACGCTCTCCGCGCCGGCGACGACCTGCACCGCCATCGCCCCTCACGGCGGCGCCGGGCTGCAGGTGCCGATCACCGTACGGGTGGGCACGACCAGGGCCCTCAACTACGCCGGGGAGTACACCTACACGTCGTAGGCGGCCCTCCGGCAGCTAACCGCTGAGCCAGCAGCGGGTGGAGAGGCCGCCCGCTGCTGGGCTACGAATGATTAAGTGCGTTCCGAACGGCCAGGGCTGGTCGCACGGCACGGCGTGACCGGGCCAGTAGATGCACGACAGCGACGGCCAGTTGACGAGCAACACGAGGGGCCAGGCTCATGAGCTACAAATACCGTCATGAGCAGAGGGAAACCATGAGCCCGCGACGCCGACGCCGGCGGCGTTCGGTGTTGACGCCTTGGCGAGGCGCTGCGCTCGGAGTGGTGGCGGTGGCGCTAGCCATTTCGGGCTACCTGGCCATTGGTGGCCGTTCTGGCGGTGACGACCCTGCCACCGTCGTCGTCTCAGCCACGAAATGCGCCCCGGGCTGGGCCGCACCCCGGTCCGGCCTCACCGTCTTCACCGTCAAGAACACGTCCTCGAGCACGATCTTTGAAATCGACCTCGTGGGCGCGAACCAGGCGCTGGTCTACGGCGACATCGACATGCTGGCGCCCGGGACGAACGACCAGATGGACGCGGTACTGCCCCCGGGCGACTATTCCTTCCAATGCGAGTCGTTTGCGGGGGCCACACTCACCTCTCGTGTCGAACGGGTCACCGGCCCCCCGGTGACGGGGCCCACCCCTTCGTCCAGGTAACTTCCGACCAGATCCAGCTGGCGACGCTCGCTTACCGCAACACCCTCACCGCATGGATGGGGCGCCTGGCCGTGGCCACCGACGCCCTGAAGGCCGCGGTGGACGGAGACGACTTGGCCAGGGCCCGCCAGTTGTGGTTGCCTGCTCACCTCGATTACTCCCGGTTGGGCGCCGCCTACGACACGTTCGGGAACTTCAACGACGAGATCAATGGCCGCCCCCTGGGCCTGGTGGGGGGCGTCAACAGCCCGAACTTCCAGGGTTTCCTGCGCCTCGAGTACGGGCTGTGGCACGGCCAGCCCGACAGCAAGCTCGTCCTGGTGGTCGCCGCCCTCGACAACGCCGTCCACGGGCTTATAAAACAGTTCCCCCAGATGCTGATGCCGGCCAACGACCTATCCCTGCGGGCCCACGAGATCCTGGAGAACACGCTCCAGTTCGAACTGACAGGCGAGACCGACGAGGGTAGCAACACCAACCTGGCCACCGCCTGGGCGAACGTACAGGGGACGCAACTGGCCCTGGCGGCCATTGCGCCGCTGCTTCAACAGGGCGAACCGGGCCTGGTGGCGTCGCTCCGCCAGGGTCTGCAAAACATGGCGGGCACCTTCAAAGGCTTCGAGCACCCCGACGGGACCTGGACGCCGCTCCAGTCGCTGACCCGGGCTCAGCGCGAGGACCTCGACGGTGAGCTCGGGGGCCTGCTCGAGCAGCTCTCTGTCGTCCCCGACCTCCTCGAGCTCCCGATCCTGCCGGCCACGGGGGACCAATCTTGACCAAGGACGAGCCGAAGATCTCCCGTCGGAGACTGCTCCAACTTGGGGCCTTGACGGGTACGGCGGCCGCCACCACCGGGGCCCTGGGTGGCCTTTCCCGGGCCGCCGCCTCCGCCAGCTCCGGGACGGGAGGCAGCGACGGCCCCGCCTACCCCGACGGGGCCTCGAAGGTCACCGCCGAGCGAGCGCAGCTCCAGTCCTTCGAAGGCCCGCACCAGCTTGCGGTCCTGAGCGAGCCGGCGCAGGCCACCACCGTCGTCGCGTTCGACGTAATCGCCGGGTCGCGCTCAGAATTCCGCGACCTGTTACGGGCCATAACGGCCCGCATGCGCAGCCTGTACTCCGGCGGTACGCCGCAGTTCGACGGGCCGGCCGCCCCGACGGACGATAACGGCATCCTGGGCCCGGTGGTGCCGTCGCGCAGCGTCGGCTTCGTCATCGGGATGGGCGCCAGCCTCTTCGACGACCGCTTCGGTCTAAAGGCGCTGCAACCGGCCCGCCTCTATACGATGCAGAGCTTCCCGAACGACAACCTGGACCCGGCACTGACGCAGGGCGACCTCAGCGTCCAGATCGTGGCCGGGGACGCAGACACGGTCGTCCACGCCTTGCGGGACATCACCAAGCACACCCGGGGTGCGATGCAGCCGCGGTGGCGTATGGACGGCTTCAAAAGCCCGCCCCGGCCGTCGGGCACGCCCCGCAACCTGCTCGGGTTCAAGGACGGGATTGCCAACCCGGACACGTCGGATGCGGCCCAGATGGGCCAGCTCATCTGGGTACAGCCCGGCGCCCCGGAGCCGCCATGGACCGCCGGCGGGACGTACCAGGTTGTCCGCGTCATCCGCATGCTCGTCGAGTTCTGGGACCGGGTTTCGCTGTACGAACAGGAGAACATGATCGGACGGCGGCGGGCCACAGGGGCGCCGCTGGACGCCGACGGCGAGTTTGCCCCTCCCGACTATGCGGCTGACCCGGCGGGCAACATCGTCCCCTTGACCGCCCATATCCGCTTGGCCAACCCGCGCACACCGGCGAGCGCTGACAGCCGGATCTTGCGCCGTGGCTATAACTACGACCTCGGGCTCGACGTCAACGGCAACCTCAACCAGGGCCTCATTTTTACCTGCTACCAGCAGGACATCCAGCGCCAGTTCGAGGCGGTGCAAACGCGCCTGATCGGCGAACCTCTCGTCGATTACATAAGCCCGATAGGTGGCGGTTACTTTTTCTGCCCCCCGGGTTTGCAGGGCCGTTCAGACTATTTCGGGAGCGGCCTGGTTTAGAGCGGCGTCATTGGCCCGGTCCGCCCAGCCCGCAGCGCAATACCGAAGCCACGGGCGGGAGCCCAAGAATTCGGCTCCCGCCCGGGGAATTCCCCGATCCGCAGGTTTCCTTAGGACCCCGAGTAAGTGGTGACCGGAAGGCCGGCCGTGCCGGGGACCTGCACTGCAGCGGTACCGCCGTAGCCGTCCGTGTGGAGCTGCCCGATCGATTTGAACGGGTACAGCTTGCCCTGGTACGTCACGTACACCCGTCCGGGTGCGCTCAGCTCGACGCCACTAGCGATGCCGGCGTCTTCCTGGGCGGTTGTGACTTTGCCCGCGAGCACCTGTGCTTTATCGACCTTTCGCAAACTAGAGAGCTCTGCCGAGCTCGGTACGAGAAAAGCCCGGCCGGCGGCGAACACGAAATATGTCCCTGACGAATCGATTATGGCGCCGTCTGAACTGGAGCCGAAGGCCGTGCCAGCCGTGCCCACTGCCCCCGCGCTCTTGCCCACTTTCACTCCGCTAAGGCTCGGCACAGTGACGACCAGGGCGGGGTCGTAGCCGCCGTTCTTGAACTGTTTCGGGCTGACGAAACCGTGCAGCTCCCCATCGGTGCCAACCACATAGATAGTTGCCGCCCCATTGACGGGGCGAGTGAACAGCAACGTCCCCGCCCGAGGCGTGCCGCTGGGTGGCTTGGCGCCGCCTGCGGCCGTGACCACAGTGGCATGGTCGACTTTCTGCACCGCCGTCATGATCTTCGACGAGGTGACCTCAAAAGCGTGCCCACCGGCCAGGACATAGTCTTTGCCGGAGAATTTGATTATGGCCCCGTTGGGGTACGTGTCAGGGGCGTGCGGGAACGGGGCCGCCGCCGTCGACGGGCCGTTCACATTGCCCGTCAACCCGATGGTGTACGTGCCCGACGCAGTGCCCGGGTTGATCACGTCCAGGATGGTGATAGTCAGCCGGTCGCCGGTGCTGATGTTGCCAGGGACCTTGAACGTTATGTTATTGGTCCCACCGCCGGTGGGCGCGGCCGAGACCGTCCCGGAACCAGAAGGAGTGGTGGCGTCCTGGACGGAGTACTCGGCCGGGTTGCTCGGGAACGTGGTCCCGGTGGGGGCGGCGAGACTGATCGCACTCGAACCAGCCGTCATGGGCGCACTGGCATACAGGTCCGATATGACGTAGCTGGCCAGCGCGCCGGCCGAGCTGGGGCTGAGGCTCACGTTTACGCCGGCGCTGGCGCCGATCGTGTACGGCGGAGCGTCCACCGCCACACCGTCCGATGAGGTGGCGACGGAGAAATCGTTGACCGTGCCGGGCGCGGGGTTGGTCACGCCGACCACGAACACCGTCAATGAGTCGCCGCTATTAACCGCGTGCGACACAGGGATCGTGGCCGAACCGTTGGCCAGAGCGGCGCCAGTGACGACGATATGCCAGTTCTGAGTGGCGTTGGTTACCTCGATCCCCGTTACGGCGGTGAAGCCGGTCTGGCCCGCCGGCTCCGAAAGGTAGATGTCCCCGCCGGCGGGGATGGCGTCCGAGGCCTTGAAGCTGACGAAATAATTGGACGAGGTACCGGCGACGCGGCTGGACGGCGAAACGCTTACGCCGGTTACCGATTGGCCGAACATGATCGAGTTAGAGCTTTCCGATGTCCCGTTGCCGGGCGCCACCGTAATTTCGTTGGCCTGGCCACCTCCGTTGGCCGGCGGGTTGGTCCCTTTAGCGGTGATATTGAGGATCCCGCCGTTGGCCACCGCGGTGGCCAGCGTCAACGTGGCTACGTGGTTGGAAGAGCTCAAGGCCACGTTGGTCACGGCGTCCGCCGTGGCCGTGCCGGCGGAGGGCGTGTAGGTGACCGTGTAGCCCGCTGCGCCACCGTAGAAACTGATCGCCTCGGTACCGGTGGTAACCCCGACCGTGAGCTTCAGCGTGGTCTGGTCGGCGCTCACGCTGGCCACGGGGACATCCGTGATGGTGTAGGCCGTATTGGCCCCGAACTCCACAGAACCGGCGGACAACTGAGGCCCGGTGGTAGCAATGGTGACGGCACTCGACGAGGCGGGGGTGGCGTTCTTCGACGTCGAGACGTCGAAATGCATCGTGCCAGTGCTCGACGGGGCGTCGGCGGTAAAGTCCACCTCGACCTTCTGGCCGGCGCTCAAGCTGCAATGGCTCGACAACTCAATGGTCACGCCAGTGGCGGCCGCGCTTCCCGCCCCTCCCCCTCCCGCCGTGCCGCCCTGGATGCAGGAGCCACCAACGACGTCGACGTTGGTCGGCGTCGAAGCCAGGGCGGTCGAAGGCGTAACCGTGATCGAATCGTCGCTTAGGCCCGAAAGCGCGGCGGGCAGGTCAAAGGTGACAGCAAAATTCGTCAGGGCTCCCACTCCCACCGAGCTCGGCGCCGCCGATACCCCGCTAACCGCCCCGGACGGCGCCCCGACCGCATAAGCGTTGGTGGTGACGTCTGCGTAGGCGGGCAAGGCGGTGGCCACTAGCCCTCCGCCAAGTGCCGCCGTGGTCACGGCCAGGCCGGTGGCCGCCACTTTCGCCCGTGTTCGCGTGAACATGCGTATACGGGCCAAGGGATTTCTCACTTGCATTGGGTCTCAGTCTCCTTGTAGACGAGCAATTCCTCGGAGTGGCTTTCCCGGGCACCGTGACCGTGCCGAGCGCCGTCAGTGGCGCGCCGGGCTAACAGCTGAATTGGGACCTCTCCGACCATACGTGTAATTGCTATACCCACGGCTTGGGCTACGAATTCTGGGGAGCGCTCCCCCGCCCGCCTCGCCCGCCTCGCCGGGACCACGCCCGGGGCGCTGGCTGGTGCGTCCTCACCAGCGCCCGGGCGCATGGGCACCTTTCCTCAGGTCATGAGAAAAGGACGGCGAAATCGCAGTCCGGTGGTCCGGCGCCTTGGTTGCAACCAGGCGGCGCCAGGGAGGGTTTAGTGGAACGTGGAGGGGCCAGCCCGGGCAGCAATCGTCGCGTTAGCGCTCCTGGCTTCGGCGTTCCTGCGCTCCGTGACGACGGTGCCGGCGGCCCAGGCCGCACAGACGCTGCCCGCGCCACCTTCCGGCTCGGGGGCGCCGGCGGTACTGGCCTTGCCCGGCGGCGTGGTGTGGGATTACGACGGGTCGCAGATTTTGCGCAGCACAGATGGCGGCGCCAAGTGGCGGGCAATGCTGCCAACCTGGCCGCTGACGCAGACTTCCCTGCAGGTGAGCGGGGCGTTCTTCCTCAACGGCGAAGATGCCTGGGCGGAGACGGAGCACGAGTGGCCGGCGCAGCCCGGCGTGACCACCACCTGGCAAACGACGGACGGCGGCGCCAGCTGGCGCCAGGGGCTCTCGCTGCCGGGAGGACTGTTTTATGGGACGCCGGGTTTCGATGAGTTCGCCTTCTCCGATGCCGAGCACGGTTTTGGTTTCGGGGTGGAGGCTCCGGTCACGACCGGCTTCGAACAGCAGCGCCAGGGCTACTTGTGGGCTACGGCCAACGGCGGGCGCGATTGGAGTCGGGTCCCGGCGGCCGGGCTGCCTTGGCAGGCCAGCACCTTCTCTTCCGCGTCGGCCACCGGTTGCAGCGTTCCTGACCCTTTCGATATCACGGCCGTCTCAGAGAGTGTGGTGCTTTTGGCGGAGGCTGGGTGCCCGGCGACAGCGCCCGGTCTCTGGCGCAGCGACGACGGCGGGCGGGACTGGCGACCGGTGCTGTTGCCGGCCCCACCCGGCGGATGGGCCGCCGCGGAAAGATGGCGCTACCCGGGCGTGGCACGGAGCGGGGCCGAAGTCGTGGGGGTGCGGTTTTTCCCCCACGGCCAAGGGGTGGCGGCGGTGGCGGTCCGGCCCGGCGAGGTGCTCGTGTACCGCACGTCCGATGACGGGGCGTCGTGGTCGCTGGCGTCGGCGCTCGGCACGGGTTCCCTGGCCCGGCCGGCCGGTTTCTGGGCCAGTACCCCGGTCGTCTGGGAGATGCCGGCTCCTGCAGGGCTGTACGTCACGACCAACGCTGGACAGCGGTGGGCACTCCGGCGCTCGGGTCTCAGCCTCCCGGGCATGGCGGAGACCAGCTTTGCTTCGCCGGCCAGCGGGGTGGGTTTCTCCAGCGGGCTGGACCTGGGCCTGGCCAGCAGCGGCGACACCGGGATGCGCACCAGCGATGGTGGCCACTCGTGGGCCGCAGTGCAGTTCTCCGCCCCCGCGTTCCTTGGCAATGTCAACACCGAGGTCCCCTTTTCCACGGTCACTTTTGCCACCCCTAGGGTCGGCTGGGTGGGAGGCATGGACGGGATAGAAGCGACGACCGACGGAGGCAGGACCTGGACCGCGCAAATGGCCACTGCCGAGCCGGTCGAGCAGTTCTCGTTCGCGGGCCCCGAGGACGGCTGGGCGCTCACGCCTGATCAGCTGTTCGCCACCTCCGACGGCGGCGCACATTGGTCGGCGCAGCCCGAAAGTCGGCTGGGGGCCTTCAGCAACGTGCAACTCGTGAGGCCCGGGTTCGGGGTGGGGGTGATTTGCGGCCAATCCGGCGGGACCCGGGCGCTCGCCACTTACAACGGGGGTCGGAGCTGGGGCCTCTTGCCTCTCCCCGACCCCAACGAGCTCGATTGTGGGAGCGTCCCCCCGTCGCCGGGGACGATGACCGGCGTATGCTTCGGGACCGCCCAGACTGGCTGGGCCGTGTGGCGTCGGCCTGGTGCGTCGGCCATGGTCAAAAGAACTGATGACGGCGGCTTGCGCTGGTCAGAGGTGGCCACCGTCAACACGTCTCCCGGGCCGCTCGCTTGTCTTGGTCGTTCAGACGTCTGGCTGGGCCTGAACTGGATGGAGAACATGGCCACCGTCGGAGGCGTCGCTGCCAGCACGGACGGCGGCCGGACGTGGCGTACCAGCGTCCACCCGGCGCCGCACAACCCCTTTTCGGTCCCCTCGCTGACGCCTACGGCCGGGACTCCCGTGGGCCAGCTGGGAGCGGTCCAGTCGCCGGTCGGAGCCTTGACGCAACCCGTTGCGGCCCTGGCTGTCCCTGGTCCGGGCACCGCCGTTGACCTGTGGGAGGACTACGGCACTGCGTGTGCCAGCGGCTTCGGTTTGGCCTTCACCTCCGACGGGGGCAACCACTGGACCGGAGCGCCCGGTGGGGGCCCCAATTCGCGTTGCGGCACCATCGCGCCGCCGCATTTGAGCGCGGTCCCCCTCCTGCCTCCCTCCTTCTCTTTCCCTGACCCGGACCACGGGTTCGTCCTCGGCCCGGTCGCGGGCACATCCGCGGTACCCAAAGGCGTCACCGAGCCAGTCACGACGGCGCTCATTGCTACGACCGACGGGGGCTCCAGTTGGCAGCTTCTGGCGCGCTTCCCGTGGCGCGTACCGGCCGCTACCGTACCTCGGTAGTGGGCGCCCACCCGACCGGCCGGGACTAGAGGGTCGTTGGAAGAGGTTTATATGACTATGGCCACATTGACAAGGGCGCAAATCGAATACCTGGGTAGCCAGCGGCTGGGCCGGATCGCCACTACAGGTGCCAACGGCAAGCCACATGTAGTGCCAACCTCTTTCCGCTACAGCGCTGGTCTCGGCACCGTTGACGTCGGCGGTCTGCGGATGGCGACCACAAAAAAGTACCGGGACGTCCAGGCCAACCCCTGGGCAGCGATAGTCATCGACGACCTCGCGTCGACCGACCCGTGGCGGCCCCGGATGCTGGAGATCCGCGGGCGGGCCGAGGCTGTGGCCAGCGGTGGGGCCAACCTGGGGCCCGGGTTCGGCGAGTCGTTCATCCGCATTTACCCCGAGAAAGTCAATAGTTTCGGTATCGAATAGGCCGTTCGACGGCGGGCTCGAGGCCTGCTGCCTAAAGTCAGCTCAGCGCGTTCAGCCCGCCGCCACCTTCACGCTGTCAATGACCTTGGCGAGGGTGGCTGCATTAGCGTTGTAACAGGTCAAGGAGCAACCCACCATCAAGATCCACACCGTTTTCCCCTTCGTGTAAACGACTCCGTTGAGCTCGATGTCGCCGGCGCCAGGGACGACGATCTCAGAACGGTCCTCCGATCCTTTGAGGCCCCCGGAGCTGACGTCCAAGACGTGACTGAGGCGTATTACCACGGGCACCAGCCCGGATTGTTGCTCCTGGACCCTGACCTCGTCGTCCGGCGCCAGACGGTAGGCGTCGTCGGCTGGCGGTGCCGCTGAGGGCCCGGTTATTACGGAGGCCATGAACCACGGGCTCGGCGTCTCCGAGAAGGCGTAATTATTCGGGGGATTGGGTACCCCGGCTAATTCCGGGGGCTCGGCGCCGCCAATCGAAATATAAACCGGGTACGGCGCCGATATGAACCCGATCTTCTCCAGATCGGGCTCGTTTTGGACCTGCCAGGAAGCGGGCAGTTGGTACGAAATAAGGGCTCTATTGCCGGAGCGGGGTACGTCATGCGCAGAGAGGGCGGCGGCTGGTGGTGGCGCAACCCATATTGGTATTGAAAAAATGGCAGTGGCGGCGGCCACCATGGCGACCCTTACCGCGTCGATGACGCCACGGCCAAGTAAGCGTTTTTGGTGGGCGGCCCGAGCGAACTGGCGCACCGTCGTCCCTGCGACATCGCTCATGTGACACCCCTCCACTCTCAAGCGCGTCTGGACCAACGATAGGCGCAAGTGCGCCCGCTCGCTGACGCGGGCCCGCTTGCTCGTCACCGCCCGGCCAGGTCGAATTACCACCACCTAGAGTGTGGTCGTGGTCGAGAGACGGGCCGGGGGCGGCGGCGCATTGGAGGCCGCACTGGCGGCGCGATTGGTCCGGTGAAGTTCGCGTGCCCGAGCCTTGGGGGGAGCGGTCGGGCGCCGTCGACGCTTTGGGCTACGGCCCTGGCGACTATTTCCGCCTGCGATGGTTATTGCTGCGCATGGCCTGGTCGACGGGGCCCGGGTTGGTGACAGTCCAGGCTGTGCTGCTGCTCGCTTCGGGTGTCTTCCCGACGCTGTTCATCCTGGCTACGGGTAACGCCGTCGCCGCCGTCGTGGCGGCGGTGTCGCACCCGCCCGCGGCGTCGGCCGGCCATCTCTATTGGGCTTTGGGCCTGCTCGGGTTGTTGTACGCCGTTCAGCAGTGCGTCGCCCCTCTCAATGACGTGATCGCAGACCAGGTCGGTCTCAGGGTCCGCGGGCGGGTGTTCGAGCGCACACTGGACGCTTTGGGCCGGCCCGACACGGTGGCTCATCTCGAGGAGCCGGGGCTCAGAGACCAAGTCAGCCGGGCCACCAACCCGGGGATGTACGGGCCTCGCGCCGCTTTTCGAGGCTTGGCCAACCAGTGGGCGACCCGGGCCGGTGGGCTGGGCGCGCTGGCCTTGGTCTTTGTGTACCGCTGGTGGGCGGGCCTATTGCTGGCGTTGGCTATGGCCAACCTGTTGCGGCGCACCCGGGTGGAGCAACTGGCGGTGGTCCAGGTCCAAACCGCGCAGACCGACATTTTGCGCCGCTCGGACTACGTGCGCGAGCTCATGCTGACGGTGCCAGCAGCCAAGGAGATCCGTGTCTTCGGGTTGTCAGCGTGGTTGGTCGACAGGTTCCGGGACGAGTGGCTGCGGGCCATGGACCGGGTCTGGGCCCGTCGCCGAGGTATCTGGGTGGCCGGCGCCCTGGGAGTGGTGCCGTTGGTCGTGGTAGTGGCGTTGCTTGCCCTCCACGCAGTTCACGGTGCCCTCTCGGGACAACTGAGTGTCGGCCGCCTGTCGATCGTGTTGCAGTCCTTGGTCGTTGCTCCCGCGGCCGCGTTGGTGACCCCCTGGGACAACTGGCTGGAGCTGGGCCTGTCGTCGTTCGCGTCTATGTCTGACCTGGAGCAGGCCGTGGGCGTAGAGCGGTTCACCTTGACCGGCAGCGGGCGGCTGGAGCGCCCGCCGGCCAAAGAGATCCGTTTCGAAAAGGTGAGCTTCCGCTACCCGGGTTCGAGCCACCCGGTCCTGGAGGACCTCGACCTGGTGCTGCCCGTCGGCTCGAGCCTGGCCCTGGTGGGCGACAACGGGGCGGGCAAGACCACCCTCGTAAAGCTGCTGGCCCGGCTGTACGACCCGACGGCGGGGCGGATAACGGTCGACGGCACTGACCTGAAGGACCTCGACGCCCGCTGGTGGCAACCGCAGGTGGCGGTCATTTTCCAGGACTTCGTCCACTACCCTATGACCGCCCTCGACAACGTTTGGGCGGGCGCCGACCCGGAGGACGTCGCCTTCGTCCGGTCGGCGGCGCTGGCCGGGGCCAAGGATGTGGTCGACGGGCTGGGCCAGGGCTGGGGCACCATGCTAGGCCGGCCGTTCGGCGGCACCGAGCTTTCCGGGGGCCAGTGGCAGCGCCTCGCCCTGGCCCGAGCCCTGGCCGCCGGGGAGCAGGGGGCTCCCCTGTTGGTGATGGACGAGCCGACAGCACAAATGGACGTACGCCAGGAGGCCGCGTTTTACGAACAGTTCCTGCAAATCACGCGCGGGCGCACGACGGTGGTCATCTCCCACCGTTTTTCGACTGTCCGGCTGGCGTCGTCCATCGCGGTGTTGGAGGCGGGCCGGATCGCCGAACAGGGCACCCACGAGCAACTCATCGCGCTCAACGGGCGCTACGCCCGGTTGTTCCGCATCCAGGCCTCCCGGTACTTCCCGGCTGACGAGGACGCCTCTTGAGGGCCAAGCTGCACGCCTTCCGGCTGCTGGTCCGGGTCCCGTTCCGCATCAGCTGGTGGCGACCGCTGGCGGCGGCGGGCATGCAGGTGGTGTCCCAGCTGGCGGTGGTCAGCTTCGCCTGGGGCATGAGCGAAGCCATCGACGCGGTGACGGAAAAACGGTCCGGTGCCGCCACCACTGCGGTGGTCGTGCTGGCCGTGTCATCACTGTGGGCGGTAGGGGGGCCTTACGTTGCCTTCGTACTGCGTAACCAGATGGTCGAGCGGACCACCTTGGCCCTCGATACCGAGCTCGGCGCGGCCGCTACCTCTATCGCCGGGATCGAGCACTTCGAGCGGGTGGAGTACCTCGACAAGCTGGAGATCCTGCGCCAGCAGCACCAAAACCTGGCTCGCCTGCCAGATTGGGCCGCCGTACTACTCGGGACAGTCGTCCGCCTGGCCGTAACACTCGCGGTCTTGGCCACCATCGACTGGCGGTTGCTATTGCTGCCTGTGTTCTCTGTGCCGGCCGTCCTGGGGACGTTCCGGATGCAGAAGATCTTCTACCAGGCGTGGGACGAGCTGATGCCGCATTGGCGGCTGCAAGGTGCTTTGTTCCGCCTCGGGGCGGACGAGCCGGGTGGCCGGGAACTGCGAGTCCTGGGCCGCCGAAGCCACGTCGCCGCCCGCCACACGCAGGAGATCGATATCTCGAACGCCATTATTTCGCGTGCCCGCAAGCGAGGCTTATTGGGCCAGACGGCTGGGTGGGCCGTGTTCGGCGCGGCCTTTACTGGTGCCCTGCTACTGATCGGCCACGACGCCCTCGCCCACCACGTAGCAGTGGGCCAGGTCGTCCTGGCCATCACCCTGGCTGCCCAGCTCAATGGCCAGATCACCACATCGACCTCCGTGCTGAACGACATGAGCCAGGGGCTGGAGACCGCCGAGCGCTACGACTGGCTGTTGGCAGAGTCACGCCTGAGCCAAGACCGCCGCCCCCAGGCCCACCCGGTCCCGGCCCGGCTCGACACCGGCATCCGGTTTGAGGGCGTGGGCTTCTCCTATCCCGGCACGGACAGGGCCGTCCTGGAGGGCGTAGATCTGTTCATCCCCGCCGGGTCGACTGTAGCCCTGGTGGGCCCGAACGGTGCGGGTAAGACCACCCTTGTCAAACTGCTGACCCGCATGTACGAACCCACCGCAGGGCGGATCACGGTCGACGGGACCGACCTGGGTGAACTTGACCCATGGGAGTGGCGCGAAGGTCTGTCGGCCGGTTTTCAAGACCACGCTCATTTCGAGTTCAGCGCACGGGAGAGCGTTGGTTGCGGCGCGCTACCCCTGATGGGATCTGACCCCGACCTGCTCCGAGCGTTCTCGCAGGCCACTGCTGATGACGTCCTCGCCCTCCTGCCCGACGGCCTCAGCTCCCAGCTGGGCCGGCAGTTCGAACGCGGCGTCGAGCTCTCCGGCGGCCAGTGGCAAAAGCTGGCCCTGGCCCGAGCCATGATGCGCCCGAGCCCCCTGCTGTTCGTCCTGGACGAGCCGACTGCGTCCCTGGACGCCGCCGCCGAGGCGGCGCTATTCGAAGGCTATGGGGTGGCCTCGCGCGCCGCGGCCCACGCCCGAGGCACGATAACCGTGTTTGTCACCCACCGGCTTTCCACCGTCCGCATGGCCGACACGATCGTGCTGGTCGACCAGGGCCGTATCCTCGAGGTCGGCAGCCATCGGGAGCTCATCCAGGCGGCCGGCACTTATGCCCAACTGTTCGAGCTGCAGGCAAGGGCGTACGCTTAGCGCCCGGGCCCGGCTGGCCCAGATCCTGGCCTAAACCCGGGTTTTCTCCGGGGGCCAACCACGCCAGTAGGCTGCAAGCTGTCTCCAGCCGCCCAATTCGGTGGTGCTTACACAGAGGAACGGAAGCGTCCACCGGCGGCAGATTGCGACGCCCGCCCTTTTTGCTCGTCCCCACCCGAAGAAAGGAATGCCCCCACGTCCCATCACCTCGACACGCCGCTGGCAGCCAAGACGGGCCAGCTTTACATCGATGACTTGTACGTCTTTCCCGGCCACAGCAGCACGGTGTTCGTCATGGACGTCAACTCCAACGTCAACGGCCTCCATTCCGAACCTGGGTTCCACCCCGAGGCACGCTACGAGTTCAAGGTGCACTTCGACGGGGCCGACTTCGAGACCCTGACCTACCGAGTGGCCTTCGCCGCCCCGGGCCCCGACGGGCGACAGGCCTTGCAGTTACACGCCCTGGCCGGTGACGACGCGCGTAAGGACTCCGCCACTGGCGATCTCGTGCTAGAGGGCGGGACAGGCGCGACGGCCAGCGCAAATGGAGTTCGGGTCTGGGCCGGGCGCATTGCCGATTCGTTTTACATCGACCTGTCGCTGTTGGCCATCGTCAACGGGGCCATTGCCGGTGGGACCGCACCGGACCTCTCCGGCTGGCGGCCCGAGAAGGCACAGAACAGCTTTGCCGGTAGCACCGTCCAATCGATCGTCCTCGAGGTCTCCCACCAGCACCCGCAACTGCGGCCCGGTGCCCGCGCCGGTGTGTGGTGCGCCACCAAACTGGCTACCGACGCCGGCGGCTGGCGGCAGGTCAACCGGGCCGGTCACCCGATGATGTGGCCCATCTTTTGGCCGAACGACACCGACTTTTCCAACCCCGCCAACACCCGCCACCCCTCCGAGGACGTGGACGCCGCGGCCAAGTACATCGGAGGCCAGGTGGCCGCCGTGGTGGCGGCAGCCGGGACCTCAGACGACCCGGAAGGTTACGGGCAGACCGTGGCCGGGGACCTGTTCCCGGACTTACTCTCCTATATCGTCGGGACGCCCGCCTCCTACGGCTTCGCCGCCCGCAACGGCCGGACACAAGCCGACAATGCGCCCGAAGCCATGCTGTCCCTCGTCACCAACACAGCGGTGCAATCCGGGCTCAAGCCCGCCACCACCAAGGCCCAGCGGGCCCACGACTTCCCCTACGTCGTGCCGGCCTGACCCGCCCTAGCTCCGCGGCCGCAACAGCGACTTCAGGTCGGCTACCGGTCCCAGGTGTTGCAGCTTGTCGGGGTTGACAATTGCGTTCACAGCCTGGATCTGGCCGTCGGCCAGATCCAGGACTATGACACCGGCCACCTTGCCCTCGCCGTCGAGCAAGAGGGCGCCCGGTTGGCCGTTCAGCTCCTCGGGGCGCAAGCTGAAACCGCCGACGCGGGCGGCGTTGCGCAGGCCGCCGATTAGCGTCCGGGCCACCCGGGCGCGGCCGTGGACCGCTCGTGCGATGGCCGGCGCTTTGCCGCCGCCGTCGCCGTGGAGCACTACGTCGTGGGCCAGCACCTGTTCCAGGGCTTCGAGGTCGCCCGTCTCGGCGGCCGCGAAGAAGCGAGCCGCCAGCTGGTCGCGTTGCTCACGTGACGCCTCGAACCGGGGGCGCCGGGCCGCCACGTGGCGGCGGGCGCGAGTAACCAGCTGGCGGGCGTTCTGTTCGCTGGTGCCGATAATCTCCGCGATGCGGTCGTAGGGTTCGTCGAACACCTCACGCAGCAAGAAGGCGGCGCGTTGCTCGGGCGAAAGGCTCTCGAGCAGGACAAGGAACGCTAACGACAGCGAGTCTGCCATCTCGGCCCTCTTCGCGGGGTCGTCGTCGGCGCTGGCCAGGAGCGGTTCAGGCAACCATTCGCCGACGTAGGTCTCCCGCCGGGCCCGCGCCGAGCGGAGATGGTCGAGCGCGAGCCGCGAAACCACAGTCGAGAGATATGCGCGCGGCGATTCGATCCGTTCGCCAGCCTGGCGTACTCGGTGTAAGCGTACGAACGCTTCCTGCACCACGTCCTCGGCCTCGCTCACCCGGCCGAGCATCCGGTAGGCGATGCCGAACGCTGACGGGCGAAGCTCATCGAACTCCTCCTCGGTCACCGCTCAGCCGAGCCCCTGGGTAAAGCCCACCCGCCAACTCGCATAACGCGGTTCCCAGCCCAGTTCGCGCCTGGCCTTCGCGTTGGAGGCGCCCCGTGCCTCGGTCATCATGAGCGTCACTGCTTCTCCGGCCGCCAATTGCCCTACCCACCGTGGGACATGCCAGGGTGGTTTGGCCCCCAGGGCGCGGGCCAGCCCGGGCAGCCATTCCCGCACCGGGGCTGGTTCGTCGTCAACGATGTTGTAAATACCCGGGGCGCCGAGGTCGATGGCCGCAACCGTCGCGGCGGCGGCGTCGTCAATGTGGACGTGCGACCAGACGCCACCGCCGTCGCCGATGATGGGGAACCGCCGCTTGCGGACCGCCTCTGCCATCAGCGCATCGGGGGCGCGGCTGACCGTGGTCCCCGGGCCGTAGAAGCCGCCGTAGCGCAATACCAGTCCCTGGCCCCATTCGATGGTCGTCACCGCGTGCTCCACATGCAGGATGCCTACCAGAGCAGTCTTCAGCGCCCCTGGCGGGGCGGGATCGAGGGGATCGGCCTCGGACTGCACGGCGCCGCCCCTACGGGCCCACCGGAAAGCACCGAAGCTCTGGGCCACGAACCGCCGTGCCCCGACGGCACGGCCGGCGGCCAGGAGATGGTCGGTGGCTTCGGTGCGCAGCCGGTTGGTCATTATGGCCACCGGGGAACGATCGGGGTGGCGCATGTCGCGTGCGGACACCTTGCCTGACAGCGCCGTCAGCTCATGCACGATCACCTCGGGCTCGGCTGACGCCACCGCCTGGGCGACGGCGTCGGGGTCGAGGGCGTCGGCCACGACCGGGCGGGCGCCCAGACTGCGCACCAGGTCTTGCTTGGAGGCGGTCCTCGTCATCCCGACGACCTCGTCGCCCCGGGCCACGAGCAGAGGGACTAATGCCCTGCCCAGGACGCCCGTAGCGCCGGCGACGAAAACCTTCATGATTGGCGCCTCAGTCTCATGACCTCTCAGACGACGTAGCCGTGCCGTCTGTGACAGCTGGCCGGGCCCAGCCGCCGCCCTTTCCGTGGGACCGGCCAAGGTTCGGGCCGCGTGCGGGGACCAGGTGACCGGCTAGCTGAAGGCGCCGGCGGCCGCCTTTCGCCCCTCCGCGGCCAAGTCCATCCAGGCGCAAGAGCCGTCCTCGAGCAGTTGGCGGCCGGCTCGGGCCAAGGCTCCCAGGGCCACGTTATGGAAGGCGCCGCCCACAGAGATACGGGCGACGCCGGCCTGGGCCAGCTCCATGACGCTGGGGCCACCAGGCACGAGGAGCACGTTCACGGGCCGGTCGACGGCGGAGACGAGCGCGCTAATCTCGGAGAGGTCAGACAAGCCAGGAGCGTACAAGACGTCCGCGCCGGCTCCCTGGAAGGCTTGGAGACGCTTTATGGTGTCGGCCAGGTCAGGGTGGCCGCGCAGATAGTTCTCGGCCCTGGCAGTTAGCACCAAACCGGGACCGCGCCCGCCGTGGGCGGCTTCGGCTGCGGCTGACACACGCTCTGTGGCCCGGTCGATCTCATACAGAGCGGGGTCCGTTCGAGTGGTGAAGTCCTCGATGGAGCAACCCGCTAATCCGACGTCAAAGGCATCGCGCACAGTCGTGGCCACATCGTCGGGCCCGTCACCGAAGCCGTTCTCGAGGTCGGCGGATACCGGCACATCGACCGATGCGGCGATGGCGGCGGCGTGGCCGATGGCCTCGGGCCGGGAGACCCCGTAGTCCAAGCGTCCCAACGTGGCGGCGAACCCGCTGCTGGTAGTGGCGAGGGCGGCAAAGCCCAGGCTGGCCAGGACCCGGGCCTCGCCTTGATCAGCAGGGTTCGGCATGATCAACGGCGACCCCTTGACGTGCAACTCCCGGAACTTGGCTCGTTTCTCGTCAGCACTCATAGCAGGGAACCCTAAGCCGGAGCATCGCCCCCCTCCGGCGTATTTCGGACAACGACGTCGGGCCGTCGGAAATTGAGCCGCGCGTTGCGGCCGTGTATGTCGCGCCGATCATGCCGAGCGCGCTCGACAGTCTCCTGCCTCCAACCGACATCGGGCGCACCCGGAAGGGGGCTGGCCGTACCCTGGCCGCCGTTTCGCCGGTGTGACGACCACGACTTGTCCGCGTAGGCCGCGTAGGCCGCGTAGGCCGCCTAGGCCGATCAGGTCAGCCTGTGCCTTTCGCTGACATCGGGACTTTTGGGGGTGGTAGGCGAGCCGCCGTGCCCGCCACTGACCTGCTCTTATATTGTTCGTTCGTTCGGTTGTTTTGTCGGGCGGGCGGGACTTGAACCCGCGACCCCCAGACCCCCAGTGATGGGCATGGGGTCTTGAACTGTCCAGACCGGTCCATATAATCCCTGGTCAGAGTCCTGTCCAGTCCAAGGCTGTCCAGTGCTGTATTCTAAAGATGGCTCCCGAATGGCTCCCCAAAGGGTCACTAGGGGCCCCAAGCCTGGAGGACGAGAAAGGGGCGAACAGGTGGCAAACCGCTATGGGGACGGGGCTGTCTACAAGGACAAGTCCAAGGGCCTATGGGTCGGGACGGCCGAGCTGGGCCGGGGGCCGGACGGCCGGCGGCTGCGGCGCAAGGTGAGCGCCAAGACCAAGCCCGAGGCGCGCCGGTTGGTGCGTGAGCTCGTGCGCCAAGTCCAAGAGGGGACAGTCCCTCCGGCACCAGCGCGTCTCGTCGGGCACCTGCTCCCCAGCCCGCCAGCGCTCTCGGACCGACAACTACGGCGGCCGCGCCGGCGGTTAGGAAGTCAGCTTTCCCGCCTGGCAGCACCGGCGAGTGGCTCGACTTCTGGGCTGACGAGGTCCTCCCCGGTACGGTTGCCGCGTCCACCGAGGGCCAGTACCGCCAGGTGGTCAAAGACTGGGTCCGGCCCTACGTGGGGAAGGTCCCGCTCGAGGAGCTGTCGCCGGAGGACGTGGTGGCCATGATGCGCTCGCTGGAGCGTAAGGGCCGCTCCCCCACTACCCAGCGCAAGGCGCGGACCATCCTGCGCCGCTCGCTCACGGTCGCTGAGCGCTACGGGCGGGTGCCGCGCAACGCTGCCGCCCTCACCGACGCGCCCAAAGACCGCGGCTCCCTCCTTGACGACACCATGGACGCCAGCGAGGCGGCCAAGGTCCTCGACGCCGCCCGAGGCGACCGGCTGGAGGCTCTGGCCGTGGTCGTCCTGGCGGTGGGGCTGCGCCAGGCTGAGGCGCTCGGCCTGCGGTGGGGCGACCTGGACCTCGACGCCGGGGTGGCAGCCGTGGCTGGCACCAAGTCAACCGCCAGCGTCCGTACCGTGGCCCTTCCGCCCTTCCTGGTCGCCGCCCTGCGCCGCCACCGCGCCCGCCAGGGAGAGGAACGCCTTGCGGCCAAGGTATGGGGCGACCCCGACCTCGTCTTCACCACTCGGGTCGGGACCCACATCCACCGGCGCAACGCCACCCGTTGGTGGCATGAGCTGACCATCCGAGCGGGGGTGGGCAGGCGGAGGTTCCATGCATCGCGCCACACGGCCGCCACCTTGATGTTGAACGCAGGAGTCCCGCTCGAGGTGGTCTCCAAGACGCTCGGGCACACGGGCCTGGCCATCACCGCTGATGTGTACGCCAAGGTCCGGCCCGAGCTACAACGCAAGGCCGCCGACGCCATGGAGCAGCTGTTGGGGCAGGCGTGAAGCCCGAAGCATGCCCACAGCCAGGTGGTCGAGCGGCACGGGCTCCCACCCTGAGCACCACCGCCAGTCAAGGCGGAGGTCGCCCGGCCCCTTCTTCCCGGCCACCACGCGGTACTCGAGCGGCGGGATGACGAACGTGTCGCCGGCATGGAAGCGGCGGTCGCTCATAGCTGGGTTCCGTTGCGGGTTTCGTTGTTCTCGGCCGCGCAATCAAAAGCGCAACGAAAGACCACTACCGCCGACGGAAAGGGGGCGCCGGCCTCGGCGTCGCCGAAGCGGAGCCCCCACAGCGCGCCCACAGCCCCGCTGGCGGGTCAGGCTGGCACTCCAGACCTGGCGCCCCGCTGCGGGCTCCTAGGGCCTCTGGGAACGCCCGTTCTCAGCGCCGGATTGCCGCGCTGGCCTGGCCCGCCTGGACGCCTGTGCGGTGCCGGTGGCAGGGCTGGCACAGGGAGCGGAGGTTCCCGAGGTTGTCGCTCCCGCCGGCTGCGTGGGGGACCACATGATCGACCTCAGAGGCGGGAGCCCCGCACAGCTGGCAGCGACCTCCGTCGCGGCGAAGGGCCGCAGCGCGCAGCTGAGCCCAGCCCCGCGGCATGGGCCGGCCGCCCGAAAAGGCGCCGGGGTCGTGGAGGGCGCACCAGCCCCGCCGGTTGACGGCGACCTCTGGGCACAGGCGGTCGCGACAAGGGCGAGGAGCAGCGGTCGGCACCGGGATCATCGTCCCACCGAAAATGCCCAAACCTGTACGGGAAGGGCTGGGCCAACTTGGCTCTCTTAGGTTGTTCACGGCCAGGTGGTGCCTCCCCTCCCCTGCCGCTCGGAAATTTCCCAAGCAACAACAATGCTTTTGCGGGCGCCAGCTCCCCGACCACCGCTGCGCCTTCCGTCGCCGATGGCACGGTGAGCGCCACCAACCACGGTCGCTGGGTGCCGGCCCTACGGTCGGCCGTGGTATTAGCGAGCCGATGTATCACAGCCGACTGCCACCGTCCGCTGCTGACCGCCACAGGCCCGAGCGCTCCAGCTCTCCCAGCGCCGGGCGGCGGGGACGAAGGGGCCTGAGCTTGGGGGGGCCTGCGAGGACGCAGCTTGTCCCGAGCTGTGGGCCTGGTGCTGGCGTATACGCTGCACACCCCGCTCCAAGGGCGCACAGGGGCGGGGCACCACCAGGGGGTAGCAGGGAGAGGGCCGGCAGGCAGGGGGCTGGGATCCGCCCTGACCCCTCGCAGGGGGCGGGCCTGTCTCCTGCCCACCGGGGCTTATGGGCGCCCGGCCCCCTTATGCCGGTGGGGGCGGCCGCTCAGGGGGAGGCTTGCCCGAGGGGGGACCAGCGCCGGCAGCGGGGCCACCACCCCGACAGGGGCAGGCCCGAAGGGGATGCTCACTTCGGCAGGCGAGGGCATGGGGGCGGACACCGACCGGTGGGTCAAGCCAGCACACACGCCACAGGGGCAGGGGCGCCGGGGCCCCTCGGCATTGGGGGGCAAAGTCTCCATGCGCCTGCCTCGCCTTCTTACATTACGAGCGTCACTCTCGTAATGGCGGTGGCCCCCACTCGACAGGGGGGCCTTCGGTCTCCGGCCGGTTACTTCTTGGCCGTAGGCGCCGGCGCTGACTTGGCGGCAGCGCGTGCGGTACCGTCGCCGACGACCTTGCGCAGTGACTTGGCCGGCGTGGGGGCGGCGACCGTCAATCTCCCTTTTACTCTCAGGGAAACCGTGTCCCTCGTCCACCCTGGGAAGGGGGACCCCTCAATGGAGAAATCGTCCCGCACCACTCTGTAGACCGAGCCCACGTCGGCCACCAGGATGTCGGCCGGCGTGGTGAGCATGGGTACCCCCACCACCCGGATGCCGGGCCCGAGCGTGATGGCGTCGGTGGCCTGGTCGTCGTGGATCGGCGTCCCGGTGTCGTTGGTGCGGCCCCACTCAGCGGCAATGGCGGTGGGGTGGGCGAAGACGACCACGTTTTGAGGCTGGGCGCCGGCCGCCGCCAGCTCGCCCCAGGCATTTATGGCACTGGCCCGGAGGTCGCCCAGGGGTTCCGCCTCGGGGGCAACGCCCCACACGCCCTTGGGCTCCAGGGCGGCCTGGCCGAACAGGAACGCCTTGTCGATGATGGGGCCCATCGAGTCCCGCAGGGCATTGCCCACGGCACCGAGCAGGTTGAACGAACTGTCGCCCACGGACTCATTCGACAGGTCGATGACGGTGGCAATTTTGGCGACGGCCACGGTGTAAATGTCGTCGCCAAGGCGGGCAGTGGGGATCTGCTGGGCCTCGCCCACCCAGCCGGCGCCTTCGGGGTCGACCAGCGGCCAGGCCACCACGCCCCGGTTGGTCGGCTGGGCCGTGAGGCTGAGGGCGAAGGGGGCGCCGGCCAGGCCCAGGGCCAGCAACCGGGAGACGACATCGGGGGGGAACGGGTAGCCCTGCCAATCAGAGCGGGTAACAGTCATGGGTGCCTCCTAGGGCGAAAAGGGTTATGGGGCAGGTCGAAAGAAACCGTCTACCGGGCAAGGGCCTTGCTCCTCTCGCCGCCAGGGGGCACCATGGCGGACCTGCCTCGGGGCACCGGGTCAGGGGGGCAAGGCGAAATGCCGCACAGGGGCGGCACTTTGCCCGCTTTGCCTTGAAAACCTCAGCGTCCTGAGGCGCCCACTGGGCCTCCCACGGCGCCCACTGGCGCGCCGGGGATCGCTACCGATGCTAGTGCTCGGTGCTCAGGTGAGCCCGGCCGGCGGGGCGTCGGGGTCTCGGGGCTCTCGCTCGAGGAGCGCCCGCGGCACCAGGGCGAAGGTGGCCTCCCGGTCGATACGCAGCAGGTTGCCCTCGCTGTCGTAGACCGGCACTTCCACCTGCGCCCCGGAGACATCGACCAGTTCGGCGAGGTATGCCGACGGTGGCCACACGGCCACCCCGCTGTCGAGGTCGCGCACGGTGGCGGCCGCCGGCAGCTCCACCAGTCCCGCGTCGGTGTCGATGGCCGGCGTGGTCACCCCGTCCTCGTCGGTGTGCTGGCAGTACCGGCCCTCGGCCTCCCAGGTCTGGCCCTGGTGGCTGATGACGTAGCGCCGGGCGGTCATGGCGCCCAGCGCAGGGTGAAGCCGGCCGGAGAGAGCTCGTCCACCTGGACGCCAGCGGGCAACCCCTGGGCCACGGCGATGAGCTGGCGGAAAACGTCCGCCTGTGGGGCCGCTGGAGGCGCTGGGGGGACGGTCCTGGTACCTCTGGGCCTGTCGTCTGCTGGCGCTCGATTCTGAAGATCGTTACTGGGGATTTCACCCTCTGGCGTTCGATTCTGAAGATCGTGGTTTACGGTCGACGGGGAACCCAGCACCTCGGCGGTCATGCGGCCGACCTGCGCTTTTGGCGCCGAGCGCACGGTGCGCTTTCGGCACTTGGCGCTGCACCATTTCTGGAACGGCCGGCCCGTGAGCGGTGCTCCGCAGCCCTGGCAGCTCCGGGCGGGGCTCTCGGGCTCGCTCACCACCACCACTGGGACGCCTAAGCCGTTGGGAGCTGGCTCGGCCTCGGCCACCAGCTCGACCTCGGTCGTCGTCACTTGATCCGCCTCCTCGTCGTCGTCGGGGTCGTCGGGCAACACGCCCAACTCGATCAGGTGGCGCCGACGCCGTTCCCGGAGCGGTACGTCGCCCCGCAACTCCAAGGAAGGCGTGGCCACAGTCCACATCTTGTCCCCAGGTGAGCCGGAGGGGCAACGACCGCCAAAGCCATGCCGTGCCGCGCCTGCCAGGCCGGGCCACGCCCAGGCCCCGCCCCGCCGCGCCCCGCCGCGCCCCGCCCTGCCGTGCCGCGCCTGCCCTGCCCGCGCCTTGCCCCGTCACGCCACGCCGACGCCCCAACGAGCCGCGCCGGACCACGCCTGGCCGTACCGTGCCATGCCATGCCCCCCAGCCACGCCTGCCATGCCCTGCCGCGCCGTACCTTGCCCGGCCGGTGCCGTGCCAGGCCAAGCCGAGCCTTGCCATGCCTGCCATGCCATGCCGCGCCCCGCCTAGCCCAGCCCTGCCGCGCCTGCCATGCCACGCCCCGCCGGTGCCGGGCCGTACCTGGCCGAGCCATGCCGCGCCCCGCCGCGCCGTGCCATTGGTCAGCCGGCCACCCCGGTCGTCTTCTCCTCCCCCAGCTCGGCCAGCGCCGACCAAAACTCCTCCAGGTGGCTGTACCGTTGGCGGAAAGCGTTCAGCTCCCGCTTCATTTGGCGCAGCAAGCGTCTCCCGCTTCTCGGGGTCGGCGCGGGCCTCCTCAGCCGGGAGGTAACCGAGGCCAGGGCCGGCGCCGAGCGCTCGGGCCGGCACCCAGGCCCGCACCCGGAAGTCGGGCTGGTCCTCGTCGGCATGCACGATCGTGATCTTCACCGACCGGATGAGCATGGCCGCCTCCACCAGCCGGTAGCGGCGGGCCGCCTCGGTGTCGTCCCACAGGAAGTACGGGTGCAACGGGTGGGCGGGGTCGGCGGCCACTTCGACCACCTCCTCGGGCACCAGGGCGCCCCGCTCCTCCCAGATGGAGCGCAGCTCGGTGGCCACCACCTCGACCTTGGTCATGGGCCGGGCCTCGCTCACAGCGACCACTCCCCGTTCTCGACGGCGACCATTACCGCGCTCCACACGGCGGCGGAGACCTTTCCGGCGACCTTGGGGTCGAGGCCCGGCACGCGCTCGAGCGAGAGCATCTTCGGCGGCGTCGGAGGCAAAGTCGGCGACCTCTCCAGCCACCTCGCAGACGAGCGCCCGGCCGAACTCCTCGAGCAAGTCGAGCGGGACGCCGTACGTGTCGCAGATCACATCGGCGGCCTGGAGGACCGAAGCGTTGGCCGGGATCAGCGGCGCCCTGGTCAGGCACTGGTTCACAGCGCCACCTCCCGAGCCTCGGCGTCCTCGCGCACCCTGAAGGTGCCGAACTCAGGGCGCCACTCGCCCACGCCGACATTGCCGCCGGCATCGACCAGCGCCACCAGGCTCTCGACGGAGAACTGGTTCTTCACATAGACGATCGGCAGCACGGCCGACCAGGGCCAGAAGGTGGGCCGGAAACGCAGGTCGGCCACGCCGGACGAGTTGCGCACCGGGTCCTGGCGCATCTTGGGCTCGCCCTCGACCTCGACCAACTGGTCCTTGCCCTCGCCGACGACGAACAGCATCGTTTTGACCCCGGTCATGGTGAGCTTGGAGCCCTTGAAAAAGCGCACGCCGCCCACGATGGCGGACTTGAAGCCCACTGCCGGGTGGCCCCAGCGGTCGGCCGGCAGGCGGTACTGGGCCGCCTCGAACAGCGCCTCGGGGTCCTTGGCCTCCCGCTCGATGGCCCGCTGCTGCTGGCGGTCGAGCATCATCTGGCGGGCCTTTTCCGAGAAGCGGTGCTGGATCAGAGGGGCTGTGCCCTCGACCGGGATCTCGACCTTGGCCCTGGCCAAGCGCTTCAGTTGCACTTCCGGCATGGTCAATTTCTCCTTTCATTCGGTTGGGTTTTTCTTCATCACGTCTCCCCTGGCGCCGCCCGCCCGAGCACCAGCGGAAGGAACCGCCCCTTGCCGAACCACGTCGGCAGGTCCTCGGGTGGCTCCTCTGGATCCGGGGCGAGCACTACCAGGCCGGGCCGGTGCCCGTTCAGGCTCCTGGGCTCCGGGGCGGCCAAGGCCGGCTCGGGCTCGGGCTCGGGCGCCGGCACTGGCTCATGTAGGAGCGGGCTCGACTCCCACGACCGGTCGTCGCCGAGCCTGGCCCGCAGCGACTGCTTGATCGACCATGGCTCGTCCCCCGTCGCCCTGGAGCTGCTGGAGCGGGCAAGGGCCTCGGCCAGCGCGGCCCGGCCCTGGGCGAACCAGGGTGGCGGTACCGGGCCAGGGTCGGAATACCCCGGTTCCGACTCAGGCGCCGACGCTCGCCCTTCGGGTGAGCGGGAGCGGCGGCGCCTCCTTGCGCGGCGTGTGCGTGCGCCTGCTCTCTTCTAAATCTCTCTTCTCTAAGGGGCCACGTTCTAGCTGGTCAGGGCCTCGCAGCAGGACTACCCCCGTCCTGTCTGGCAGGACTGCAGCAGGACTACCCCCGTCCTGCTCGTTCAGCCAGGTAGTCCTATCTGGCAGGACTACCTCGGACCTGGCAGGACTACCGCCGTCCGGGCCGGGCGGAATGGCGCCTCCCACCACGTGGTACTTGTTGGCCTCGCCTCTGCCCGAGGTCCGCTCCAGCACTCCCATGGCCACCAGTTGTTCAACGGCAATGGCAACGTTCGAGCGCGCCCACCCGGTCTTGGATGCCAGCGCGGTAAGCGACACTCCTGGCCCCTCGGCCCAGTCGGTCCGGTGGTCCGTCTCGATCCCGATCACGCTCAGGACGGCGCGCTGGATACGTGTGCCTCCCTGCCAATCGACAGCGCGCCGCGATGCCTGGTGGCTCATTGGCGTCGGCCCCCCCGACGACTACGCTTCGCCATGACGGGGTTGGCAAGCGTCGTCGAAAAGGGTCGGGCTGCGCTCGGGCGTGGCCCGTCACGTGCTGCGGGGGGTTATGTCGGCCGGACGGACCTCGGTGCGCAGGTAGCGCTCAAGCTCAGCCGGCAGCACGTAGGTCTTGGCGCCGACGCGGACCAGCTCGATACGACCGTCACGGGCCCGCTCGTACAGGCTTGAGCGGCCGATGCCGATCATGCGGGCCGCCACCCTTACCGGGATGAGCAGACGGCCGTCCACCAGGTCGGCGGTCGAAATGGGCGGGCGGCGCGGGGCGGGGCTGGAGGCTGGGGCGGTTACGGCGGGGTGCTGGAGGTTGGCTCAGCTCGTCCTGGCTCAGCTCGTCGGGGTCGCCGACGGGGCCTTCGGCCGGTGGAGCGGCAGAGACCTTGCGTCTGGGCACCGTTCTCTCCTTTATTGTCCCGTTACGTGTGGCCAAATCCCGTTATGTTATAACGGATTTTTGGGCACTGAGGGCTCATGCTGCCACGGTCACAGGCCGCCGTCAACAGGTCCGGCCAGGCTAGGACCCTACTGGACAAAGATGGCTCCCGAATGGCTCCCCACTACCTCTAGAGCCATTCGCAGCCGACCTCCTCTTTGACATAAGAGCAGGTCAGATCTGTCGGGCGGGCGGGACTTGAACCCGCGACCCCCAGACCCCCAGTCTGGTGCGCTACCAAACTGCGCCACCGCCCGTGTGTGGTGCGAGAGCCGAGGCTAGCAGCTCACCTGGAGGCGGTGCCCCGCCATGAAACGCCAACCGGTACCCGGCGCCAGTGCGCCCGGGCCTCAAATGTGTTTCGGCAACCACTCGATGAACCAGTAGACCCGGTAAACCATGTAGACGGTCACTCCGAAGACCATGAGCTTGAAATGCCATGGTGCCCCCTTGGCCCTGGTCAGCGAGGTGGTCCCGCTCGGGGATGGGTCTGGCTGGCCGCCGTCGCCCCCTTCTCCGGCCGGCACCAAGGGACGGCTACACGATGGGCACGTCCCTCCAGATCCCATTTCAGGTGGGTTCCAGAACTTGCTGCAGTCGTCACACCAAGGCAATACGCGTGCCCTCCACGGTCCCAGGCTACGCCCGCCGGGCACATCACGGGCGACGCCGCTCCCCTCTTCGTTTATTTGCTCGCCGTTTCTCGGCGCACGGCACCGATCTCGTTGCGTTCCAAATAAAAAGCGCACCGAAGCTGCGACACAAAGCACCGGGTGCACTTGATCGATGCTCTCTGTGGCTAGCGACCGGCCCGGTGAGGCTCGTCCAGCCCGGGCCGGCGGGCGGAGCGGAGACCCGAGGCGCGGGACTAATTGGCCGGCTCGAACGCCCGGTTGGGACCGGTGGCCTCAGCTGGTACGGCGGGGGACGCAGCCGGGAACCCGACCTCGCTGGCCAAACCTCCTTCCCGCCGTGCTCCGGCTGTGAGCGTGGCACCGTGAGCGGCGGCGATCGCCCGCACGATGGCGAGGCCCAAACCGTGGACATCTGTCAGATCGGCACCCGGGGTCGTGCGAGAACCCTGTGGTGCCCCTGACGAGGAAATTCGTAATTAGCAGCAGCAGTATCCCGGCGACGAGGAAAAGCTCCTCTATAAAACAACGTTAGTTTGAGACGAGCGGTGCGAAGTGGACGCCGGAGCCGGGAAAACGCTAAGCGCCATAAGGGCAAAAAGGGTAAGGACAACGGGAGCGAGCCGAGTGGCGGCTTTATATCCTGTAACCGCCTTCCCGGACAGTATCGATTACCGGTGGGTCGCCGAGTTTGGCCCGGAACCAGGAAATGGTTGTCCTAACCGAACTGGTGGATGGGCCCGCCATTCGTCCCAGACCTTTCCCAGCAGTTCCTCTGCACTGACGGGCCGGCCGCCAGCAGACATCAGGTACTCGAGCACGGCCAGCTCTTTCGGCCGAGATGGTTTCGCACCATCCAGCCCGTTCGGCGCCCCGACCTTTGCGCGCCAGAGTCGGGACAAGCGATGCTAGCGCGCACAGAAACCGAGATTGGACCCCGGAAATCCGGCCGGCGCACAACCCCAGCGACCCCAGCGACCCCAGCGACCACAGCGACCCCAGCGATCCCAGCGATCCCAGCGATCCCAGCGACCCCAGTGACGCCAGTGAGCTCAGCCAGCGTGCAAACCTTCGGCCCCGCCCCATCGCGGGCGGCGCCCACATCGCCGGCGGCCCCCCCATCGCCGGCTGCGGCCCATCGCCGGCTGCGGCCACCCCCTCAACCGACCCGGTAGCCAGCGCCCGTCAGGGTCTCGATGATCTGGGGTTCGCCCAACTTACGCCGGAGCCGGCCGATGGTCACCTGGACCGTTTTGGTGAATGGGTCGGCGTTTTCGTCCCACACCTGTTCGAGCAAGTCCTCGGCGGAGAGGAAAGCCGGGCTCGCTTTCATGAGCGCTTCCAGGACGGCCAGCTCCTTGACCGAGAGCTCGATTTGCTTCCCGTCGCGAATGACGGTCCGGCGCAGCGGGTCGAGCTCGATGCCCGCGGTGCGCAGGACCCGAGGTTGCGCGGCCGGCTGGCGCCGGGCCAGAGCGCGCACCCTCAGCACGAGCTCGGGAAAATGGAACGGTTTACTGAGGTAATCGTCAGCGCCGAGCTTGAGGCCCGATACCCGCTCGCCGGGGGTCCCGGAGGCCGTGAGCATGAGGACCATGACGGGCCCGTCGTTCTCGGCGATCATTTGACAGATGAGGTCGCCATGCAGGCCGGGCAAGTCTCGGTCCAGGACGACGACGTCGTACGAGGTGAGCTCGAGCTTGTTCACCGCTTCCAGGCCGTCGTAGGCGACGTCCGCGGCGATGCCCTGGTCGCGCAGTCCTTCGGCAATGTCGTCGGCCAGCCGGCGGACGTCCTCGACGACCAGGACCCTCATGCGCCTACGGCCATGGGCAGCTCGATCACCACCCGGAGGCCGCCCTCCGGCCGGGCGCGCAGCCGAAGGGAGCCGCCATGCGCGGCGGCGATGGCCCTGACTATCGACAGCCCGAGGCCGGCGCCGTTGTTGTCCGCGATCCGGTCCGGGCCCAGCCTGTGGAACGGCTGGGCCAGCTCTTGCACGGCTTGTTCGTCGAGGACCGGGCCCCGCTGTCGACCACGAGGGAGGCCATGCCCTGGCGCATCCCGTTGGTGATGACCACCATCCCGTGGTCGATGTTGTGCCGGACGGCGTTGTTGACGACATTGGCGACGAGGCGAGCCAGGAGAGTTTCGTTGCCCAAAACCTCGCAGCCGACGGTCCCATCGAGGATGGTGAGATGTCGAGCGGAAATCTCGTCCTGTTCTGCGACCAGAGCGGCGAACACCAGGGCTGGCAACGAAACCTCTGTGATCTCGCCGAGCGACGCCCGTTGCGCCCGGGCCAGCACCAACAGGCCCTCGAGAAGCCTGTCCGCCTGGTTGAGCCCCTCCCCCAGCTTGCTGGCCAGGACCTTGACCTCAGGTGGCGCTTGAGGTTTGCCCAATGCCACGTCGACTGATGTGCGCATCATGGCCAAGGGCGTACGCAGTTCATGGGAAGCGTTGGCGACGAACCGGCGCTGGGCCTCGAAGGCCGTTTCGAGCCGCCCGAGCAGCCCGTCGATAGTGTCCCCGAGGTCCTTCAGCTCGTCGTCGGGGCCACGTACTTCCAGGCGCTCGTGCAGGTTTACCTCGGATATCTGGCGGGCAGTGGCCGTCATAGTCCGCAACGGGCGGAGCACGCGTCCGGCCATCAGCCATCCCAGCCCGATCGCGATGAGGGCCATTATCCCCAGGGCAATGGCCGAGACGATAAGGAGGGCATGGCGCTCGCCGGGCGTAGGAAGGGTAGCCACGATTTGGGCGGGACCGGAAGGGAACCGGGAAAGAAAACCCGGCCCCCCTGCGACCCCTCCGGCGGCGCCGCTACCTGCGACGGAGTTGCCTGCGGAGGCACTGCCAGGGGTCGCGCTCGAGCGCGCCATTTGGGAAAACCTTCGTAGGGCACGGCAAATGAAAGGCCTGGCAGGCACGGGCTACTCCTGCGGCCTGCCCGGGCACGGCCTTTACTACCCCGCCGCCGATGCTGACTACGTGGAAAGCCGTGACCTGCGGTCGGCTGACCACAAGCCCGTACGTGATAGCCAGCAGGACCGCCCCCGAAACCAGGAACAAGGCTCCGTAGAGCGCGGTCAGGCGAAGACGGACTGTCCGCCGAGGTAAACGCAACCAGGATCGTGGCGCCAATACAGGCCCTCCTTTTGCTGACAGGGTGCCCGATGGCGGGTAACAGCAAATTAACAGGGCCTGTTGCCCTCTTGTTACCGCGCCACGCCTATAACCAGGCTCATGACCAAACCGCCCGGGGGACCGGTCGCGCTTAAGGCGCGGCGGGCTGCTCTTTTCAGCCTGTTGATAGCAGGCGGAGCCTTCCTCGTAACCGCGTGTGGTGGCACCCCCTCCGACCAGGGGGTGGCTCACATCGCGACTACGACCACACGAGCAGGAGGGCAGCACAACGGCTCCCCGTCTGGCGACGGTCCGGGTTCGGGCGGCGGTTCGGGCGGCGGTTCGGGCGGCAGCCCCGGGCCGGGCAGCGGTGTGGCACGGGGCCAATCACAATTCTCGATCGGCGGCGGCAGCGAGGCTCAGATGCTGGCTTACGCGCAGTGCATGCGTTCGCACGGCGTGGCGAACTTCCCCGACCCCAACGGCCAGGGCGTCATTTCAGGGTCGGGCATAAACCCCGGTTCGGCTAGTTTCCAGGCCGCCAACAAGGACTGCCGGCACTTCATGCCGAACGGCGGCCAACCCACGCCGGCGCAACAGGCAGCAGCGCTGGCGCAGGCGCTCAAGTTCTCGCAGTGCATGCGCAGCCACGGCATCAGCGACTTCCCCGATCCCCAGTCCGGGCCGGGAGGTGGCATCGCCATCCGCATACGTGCCGGTCAAGGCAGTGACCTCAACCCTCAGAGCGCCCAGTTCCAGGCGGCTCAGAACGCGTGCCAGGGCATCATCGGCAAAACCCTCGGCGGTGGCGGCAAATTCGCCACCCACGGCGGCGCAAGCAAGTCGTAAGGCCCTGGGCGGCGAGCTAATGAACGGCCAGACCGGTTCCCTAAGCGTTCAACCCGCCGAACCTCCCGGGTATATACTCAGTAACATTCTCAGGAAGTGGGCGAGGAGTGAACAGTTTTCTCGGGGTCGCGTCCGGGGGTTCCCCAATTCCTTCCTCATCGAAGACCAAGGACAATGCTCCCATGACCAATTTTCGCCGCGCTGAACTCATCCGACGCCATCTGCGGGCCCGGACGGCTGCGCTCGCCGTCGTGGCCTTTGCGATGGTGGCATTCGCCGCCACGGCTTGCGGTGGTGGCTCCAGTGGCTCCACCTCAGCGAACGGGGTTGCTCACCTCGGCAAGACGACCACCACGGCCAGCGCCAATTCGGGCTCGTCGGGCGCCGGCGCTGCAGCGGGCGCCGGCGCCTCGGCAGGAGGGGCCCAGAACCCCACCAAGGCGGGCACGAGAATACTCATGTTCTCCGCGTGCATGCGGGCGCACGGCGTACCTAACTTCCCCAACCCGACCATCTCTGGCAACAGTGTGAGCCTCGCCATCACGCCGAGCATCTCCGGCAACCCCGACTTCAAGAAGGCGCAAGCGGCGTGCCAGCACCTGCTGCCGGTCAGGCCTGCCGCCCAGCACTTCACTACGGCCCAGCAGGCGGACTACGTGAAGGCCGCTGCGTGCATGCGGGCGCACGGGATCAACGGCTTCCCGGACCCCGATTTCTCAGGCCCGGGGATCTTCAACTTGCCGCAAGGCATGAGCCCCAATACCCCCCAGTTCGAAGCAGCTCGGCATATATGCCAAAACCTGATCCCGAACGGGCTCCCCTATAGCGCGACCGACGAAAACCCATGAGAAGCATGCCCTCATTTCATCGCCGCCCCGCGGCACCGGGCCCTCCGCGGTAGGCAAAGTGCCTCTGGTGAAGGTATGGGTCACCGACGCGAGCCGTCCCCAACGCGATGGAAGGGTGACAAGCCGGTCACAACGGCTGTCACCGCCCTGTAACCGCTCGTCCTGTAAAACCTGGCTACGGGCCAGCGAAATAAGCAAGCTTTCCCGGGCACACCGGCCATTTGGGCATGGCCAACGGAGGTCCACTAGCGAATGACTAGCACGCAATCGAACACAAGTGAGACACCGGCTGTGGGCACGCAAGCCGTCGGTGCTGGTGCCCCCCCAACCAGTCCAGCGCCGCCCCCAGACCGGCGCCGGCGCCGGCGCTGGTTCATCGCGGGCGGTGCGGCAGTCGCACTGGTGGCCGCCGCCGGCGTCGCCCTCGTGATCACCGACCCGTTCTCCAGCGCCCCGAGTTCCAGCAACGGCGTCAGCGACAACGCCTACCCGATCTCGTACGCCACCGTCTCTCGCGAGCCCCTCCAGTCTCAAACCGAGGTGCAGGGCACGCTCACCTACGCCAGCACCAACAACAGCACCACCACCGCCAACGTTGTCCTCCCGGCCGGGACCGCCACGTCCACCATCCAGCAGGAGGAACAGCTCATCACCAGTGCCCGCCAGAGCCTCGCGGCGGACGAGGCGGCGCTGCAAACGACCGGGGCTTCCAACGCCGAAAGCCTGGCCCAGGCCGAGCAGGCAGTCAGCGCCGACGAGGCCAGCCTGGCCCTGGCCAACACCGCCAACTCTCAAGGCCTGGCCCAGGCCCAGCAAAGCAGCGGCTCTGACCAGGCCGGCCTGGGATCGACCAAGACGAGCAACGCCCAGTCCCTGGCCCAGGCCGGTCAGGCCGTGACCGAGGACGAGGCCGCCCTCAAGAACACCCAGACCAGCAACTCCCAGTCTCTGGCCCAAGCCGAACAGGCGGTGAGCCAGGACCAAGCAGCCTTGAAAAACGCCGAGACCAGCAACTCCCAGGCTCTGGCCCAAGCCGAACAGGCGGTGAGCCAGGACCGGGCGGCCATGAAAACGACAAACACCGGCAATTCGCAGTCGCTCACCCAGGCCGAACAGGCGGTGACCGAGGACGAGGCCGCCCTCAAGAACACCCAGACCAGCAACTCCCAGACCCTGGCCCAAGCCGAGCTGGCGGTCAGCCAGGACCAGGCCGCGCTGAAGAGTACCGAAACCAGCAATTCGCAGTCGCTCATCCAGGCCGAGCAGGCGGTGGGCCAGGACCAACTGGCGCTCAAGACCACCGGCACCAGCAACTCGCAGTCGCTGGCCCAGGCTGACCAGCAGCTCCAGGTGGCGAACACGACCGTCGCGTCCGACCAGGCTCAGCTCGCCTCGGACGAGGCGCGGCTGTCGGCCGACCAGCAGAAAGAGGCCGCCGATTGCGCCTCGGGTGGTGCGGCGGCCAGCGGCGGCGGCAGCAGCAGTTCGGGGTCAGCGTGCTCGACGGACGAGGCCCAGGTGACCCAGGACGAGTCCACGGTGACCAGTGACAAGCAAAAGCTCACCTCTGACCAGCAGACGGTCCAAGCCGACCAGGCGAACATCGCCGTCACCAAGACCAACAACCAGAAGTCCGTCCAGCAGGCGCAGGCCCAGCTGGCCGCGGCCGAGCAGACCGTCGCGGCCACCAAGACGAACAACCAGAAGTCCCTCCAGCAGGCCCAGGCCCAGCTGGGCTCGGCCGAGCAAACGGTGGCGGCCACGAGGACCAATAACCAGAAATCCGGCCAGGCCGCCGAGGCCCAGCTACAGGCGGCCCAAGAGACCGTCGCCTCCGGTCAGACCAACAACCAGAAGTCCGTCCAGCAGGCGCAGGCCCAGCTGGCCGCGGCCGAGCAGACGGTGGCGGCCACGAAGACCAACAACCAGAAGGCCGTCCAGCAGGCGCAGGCCCAGCTGGCCTCGGCCGAGCAAACCGTAGCTGCTACGGAGACCAATAACGCAAAGGCGGTACAACAAGCCGACGCCCAGTTGCAGGCGGCCGAGGACACCGTCGACGCCACTAAGACCAATAGCGCGAAAGCGGTACAGCAGGCCGAGGCGCAATTGCAGGCAGCCGAGGGCAGCGTCGCCTCGACCAAGACCAACAATGCCAAGACGGCTCAGCAAGCCGGGGCTCAGCTCGCCGCAGCCCAGCAGAGCTTGGCCTCGACCCAGACCAACAACGCCAAGACTGTGCAGCAGGACCAGCAGCAGATTGCCGCCGCCCGCCTCGCCCTTTCTCAGGACGAGTCCACGCTGGCCAATGACCAGGCCGACGCGGCGGTGGGCACCGCCGGCGGGAGCGGGAGCCCCACCTATACATACCTTCCTCAAATCGGCCAAGTCATCCGCCTGGGCCAGGAGCTGTTCGCCATCGACGGCCAGCCGAGCATCTTGCTGTACGGCAATGTCACCCCGTGGCGGGCGTTCATGCCGGGGATGTCGCCGGGCCCGGACGTAACCGCCCTCAACCTCAACCTTGATGCCCTCCACTTCGGCAGGGACCTGCGGGGCGACAGCTTCACGGCCGCGACCGAGACGGCGGTCAAGGCGTTCCAGTCGGCCCACCACCTGCCCGTGACGGGCCAGCTGGCCCTGGGGTCGGTGCTGTTCGAGCCAGGGTCGATCGAGGTCAACTCGGTCACCCCGACGATCGGCTCCACCCCGTCTTCGGGTCAGGCCGTCCTTCAAGTCACCCTTACCGCCCGCCAGGTCCAGATCGCCCTCGACGCCTCCCAGCAATCCGACGTTGCCGTGGGCGACCAGGTGAGCATCGTTATGCCGGACAACTCGACCACACCGGGCGTGGTCTCTTACGTGGGCACCGTGGCCAGTTCGTCTTCGTCGCAGAACGGCGGCTCGGGCTCGCCCACCATCGAGGTGAACGTCACTCCCTCCGACCCCGCCGCCACCGGCAACCTGGACGACCTACCGGTGAACGTCTGGATCACCGAAGCGAGTGTCGCCGAAGCTTACGTGGTCCCGGTAGACGCGCTGGTAGCCCTGTCAGGCGGCGGCTACGCGCTGGAGGTGGCCCCCGCCCACGGCGCCCACTACCTGGAGGCCGTCACCGTCGGGTTGTTCGACGACGCCGACGGGAACGTCCAGGTGAGCGGGACCGGCGTCTACAATGGCGAGCGGGTCGTGGTGCCCCAGGTATGACGGCCCCGCTGACGGGGCCGTTGATGCCCCCCCTCTCGAGCGTGGTCGCGGGCTCGCCTGTTACGGACGGCGCCGCCCCGCCGGTCCTCCAGGTCGAGGACGTCACCAAGACCTACGCCGTCGAACCCCCGGTGCAGGCGCTGCGCGGGGTGAACTTCACCATCCACCAGGGCGAGCTGCTCGCCATCGTGGGGCCGTCGGGGTCGGGCAAGACCACCCTCCTCCACTTGATGGGTGCTCTCGACCGGCCGACGAGCGGGCGAGTGCTGATCACGGGGTTCGACATCGCCACCCTGGCCGACCGGGAGCTATCGGCGCTGCGGGCCACCCGCATCGGCTTTGTTTTCCAGCAGTTCTTTCTGGCCGAGCACCAGAGCGTCCTCGACAACGTCGCCGACGGCCTCCTCTACGCCGGCGCGTCGCTCCCCGAGCGGCGCCGGGCCGCCTCCCAGGCCTTGCTCAGGGTGGGCTTGGCAGACAAGCTGAGGTCGTTGCCGACCAAGCTCTCGGGCGGGCAGCGCCAGCGGGTGGCCATCGCCCGGGCGATAGTCGGCCGGCCGGCCATCGTCCTGGCCGACGAGCCGACAGGCAACCTCGACTCGGCGTCGGGGGGGTCCGTGCTCGAGCTGTTCGCAGAGCTCAACGCCCAAGGTTCCACCATCGCCGTGATTACGCACGATATGGGCGTGGCGGCCCGGACGAACCGCGTCATACGCCTGCTCGACGGCCTGGTCGTCTCCGACGGCGCTCCCGGCGCCACCCCACCTGGTCCAGGGGGCAGCGCATATGAGTAACCAAGCCCCCCCCGTACCGGCGCACCTGCGCCTGCGGGACCTGGCCCGCCTGTCGAGCGTCGGTATCCGCACCCGAAAGCTGCGGGCGGGCCTGTCAGCCCTCGGCATTGCCATTGGGGTGGCTGCCATCGTGGCCGTGCTCGGGCTCTCGGCCTCCTCCCAGGCCGCATTGCTCAACGAGATCAACAAGCTCGGCACCAACCTGCTCACTGTCACCAACGGCCAGACGTTGTTCGGCCAGACGGCGGAACTACCCGTTGCTTCGCCAGGGATGATCGGGCGCATCGGGCCCGTCTATGACGTCCAGGACGTCGGTTCCATAAGCGATGCCAACGTGTTCAAGAGCCCGCTCGTACCGTCCGTGGACACCAATGCCCTCTCCGTCGACGCGGCCAGCCTGGGGTTGCCTGGGGCGGTCGGGACGACCGTAGCCCAGGGCCAGTACCTGAACGCGGCCAACCAGAACGAACCCGTCGTCGTGCTGGGCGCGGCCGCCGCCCAGCGGCTCGGGATCGACCACATCTTCGCTGGCCAACGCATCTGGGTCGGGGGGATGTGGTTCTACGTGATCGGCATCCTCAACCAGGCCCTGCTCACCCCGGAGATCGACTCTTCGGTGCTCGTCGGCTTCCCCGCGGCGCAGACGTACCTCGGTTTCGACGGTCACCCGTCGGAGATCTACTTGCGCTGCCAGACGGCCCAGGTCAACTCCGTCTACGCCGTGCTGGCCAACGCGGCTAACCCGGAGAACCCCAGCGAGGTGGACGTGTCGCAACCCTCCCAGGCCCTGACCGCCGAGGTGGATGCCAAGGCCGCCCTCAACAGCCTGTTCCTCGGCCTGGGGGCCGTGTCCCTGCTCGTGGGGGCGGTCGGTGTGGCCAACATCATGATCATCTCGGTACTTGAGCGACGTTCCGAGATAGGACTTCGGCGCGCCCTCGGGGCCACGAGGGGCCATATCCGGCTCCAGTTCATGTCAGAGGCGATCTTGCTGTCGGTCCTGGGGGGCGCCGTCGGGGTGGCGGCCGGAGCGCTCTCAACGGCTATCTACGCCTCGGCGAACGGCGAGCTCGTGGACATCCCCCCGGAGGCCTGGGCCGGGGGCTTCGGGGCGGCCCTGCTGATCGGCGCCGTCGCCGGCCTGCTCCCCGCACTGAGAGCGGCCCGGATGTCGCCGACCGAGGCCCTCTGGAGCATTTGAGAAAGGAACGTCGCGTGTTGAACCGACCTCACGTCGCCTCCTTCGAGGGGCGTACATCCCCTAGTAGGGACGGCCGCTCGTGGCTGGCCGCCCTGTCCACCGTGGTCCTGGGCGCCGTGCTCATCGGTGTCGGCGCCATGGTGGGCTCGGCCGGACCGGCCTGGGCCGCCGGCTCGTCTCCTTCTCCCACCTGTACCGGGACCATCGGTGGGCTCTTGGTGAGCGGCGGATCCGGGCAGGCCGCCAGGGCAGGGACGGCTTTCGCGGCCCCCCTGGCGGCCGAGGTCGTGGACACCGGCGGGTGCCCGATCGCCAACGTCGACGTCGAGTTCGTGGCCCCCACGAGTGGGGCCAGTGCCACGTTCCCAGGCGCGGCTACTACAGCGACCGTGGCCAGTGGCAGCGACGGTGTCGCTAACCCGCCGTCCCTCACAGCCAACGACGTCAGCGGCTCGTACAGCGTTCTGGCTGAGGTTGCGAGCACCGGGATCCAGGCCGCCTTCGCGCTCACCAACACAACCTCCGGCGTGGCTTCCAACGTCGGGGTCAGCGCCGGCAACGACCAGTCGGCCCCGGTGGGTGAGCAGTTCTTGGTGCCGCTGGCCGTCAACGTGCTCGATGCCTACGGGGCGCCGGTGGCGGATGCCAACGTCAGTTTCAATGTCGTCACCACCAACGGGGCGGGGGCGAGCTTTGTCGGCGGAGGAAGTAGCGCAACCGCTCAGACCGACGAGGCCGGTACGGCCACGAGCCCGTTGCTGGTGGCGGGGACGACCGCCGGCGCTTTTACCGTGCAGGCGATTGTGAGCGGGGTAAGCAAGACGACCACGTTCACGCTCACGGATCTGGCCTCGAGCCCGTACTCGATGGCTCCTGGTGCGGGGACGACTCAGGAAGCGCAGGCGGGGCACGATTTCGCCGTCCCGTTGGCCGTGACAGTGACTGACTCCGATAGCAATCCCGTCGCCGGCACCAAGGTCACCTTCAGCGCCCCCGGAAGCGGGCCGAGCGGCGTGTTCGCCGGCCACGGGACTACGGTGGCCGTCCTCACCAACTCCAAAGGAGTGGCGGTGGCGCCCAATTTGTCCGCCAACCAGGTGGCGGGTGGGTTCATCGTCACCGCCCGGGTGGCCGGTCTCTCGACCGGGGCTACTTTCGCCATGGTCAACCTGGCCCGGGGCGAAGCCAGCACCGTTGGCCCTCCGGGCAACTACTGGTTGGCCACCGCCAATGGCCACGTGGTGCCCTCGGGGACGGCGACCCAGTACGCCGCCGTGGCGGGCCGGGCGTTCCCGAGCCATGTAGTCAGCATGGCGGCCACCCCGGACGGAGGGGGCTACTGGCTGGTGACCACGGGCGGGCAGGTCTACCCGTTCGGGGACGCTCGCTCATATGGCCCGAAGCCCAATTCGCACCTCGCCGCTCCGGTCGTCGGCATCGCTCCCACCCGCGACGGCCACGGCTACTGGCTCGCTACCAGCACGGGTGCGGTGTACGCATTTGGCGACGCTCGCTACTACGGTTCCGAACCCGGCCACCACGTGGTCTCCCCCACTGTCGGCATCGCTCCCACCCCCGACGGTCATGGCTACTGGCTAGTGGCCAGGGACGGCGGGGTCTTCGCCTTCGGCCAGGCCACTTTCTACGGGCCGTCCGCCCACTTGCGCCTCGTCTCGCCGATTGTCGGCGTCGCCGCCGCGCCCGTCGGCCGTGGCTACTGGCTGGTGGCCAGGGACGGTGGGGTCTTCGCCTTCGGCCAAGCCACTTTTTACGGTTCAGCGACGAGGCTCACCTCCAGCCCGGTGGTGGCCGTCATACCGACGCCGGACGGAGGAGGCTATTGGGTCGTGAGCGCCAATGGGACGGTAACGGGGTTCGGGGACGCCGGGTCGCAGGGCTCAGCGCTGACAAAAGGCTCGGTGGTGGCGGGTGCCGCCTTCAGTTGAGCCTTCGGCGGGCGCGTCCCCAGGTGGGCCCGGCCGCCGGTCAGAGGCCCGTAAACCGGTCCTGGTCGCTGCGGCGGTAGTGCTGGGGGCGGCACTGATCGCTGTCGCCGCCATCCTGGTGGTGAACAGTTCGAGCGGAAATAAGGCCGGCAACAAAGGCGCTTCCTCGCACAATTCGCCTGCCCAGGCGGAGTTGCTGCTCAACGTGACCACGCAGCCCGCGATCGGCTCCACTGACCAGAGCCCGGCCACGGTCGTGCTGGTACAGGCCGCCGGCGAGCAGCTGGAAAGTGTCGAGGTGCGGTCATTGGCCATCAGGTCGGTGTTGCCTGGCCGGTTTGACGCCGCTCGCCATGAGTGGCAGTCCCTCACCACCTTGCGGCCCGGTACGACGTACGCCGTCGCCTACACGGTCAAAGGCATCACGGGTCTCGTAGCCTCAGGGTCGGGCACGTTCACGACCGCGCCGCCAGGCGCCGTACTGTCCGGCGGCCTGGCGTCGGGCTCCACGTCAACGCCCAGTTCGACCACGACGACCAGCTCCACTCCGGGCGGCGGGAGCCCGGGCGGCCCGGGCGGCTCCTCGCCCACTTCGAGCCCGACCTCGACGCCCGGCAACGGCAGCCCGGGCGGCTCAGGCAATCCCGGTAGTCCGGGGACCAGTGCTCCGGGTACGGGCAGCCCGGGCGGGACTTCGCCGGGCGCCAGTAACCCCGGCGCCAATAGCCCGGGAGCCAGTAACCCGGTAGCCAGTAACCCAGGTGCCAATAGCCCGGGGGCCAGCTCCCCGAGTACCACCCCGACCAGCTCGCCCGGGAGCACGTCACCGAGCGGCGTGGGCAGCAGCTCGCCCGGCTCGACCCCCACGACGTCCGGTGCCGGCGTGCCCGGCAGCAGCGCTCCAGGGCACAACTCGCCCGGCGCCAATAGCCCGGGGGCCAGCTCCCCGAGTACCACCCCAACCAGCTCGCCCGGCGGCTCGCCCGGGACCACGTCACCGAGCGGCCTGGGCAGCAACTCGCCTGGCACGAGCGCTCCGGGCCAGAACTCCCCCGGCCAGAACGGGCCCGGCCAGAACTCGCCCGGTGGGGAAAGCCCGGGCGCCAGGTCGCCGAGCACCACCCCGATCAGCTCGCCCGGTACGACCTCGCCCGGCTCGACCTCGCCCGGCGGTCTGAGCGGCTCGCCGGGCGCCGTCTCGCCGACCACCCACGCGACGACTCCCACCACCCGTCTCCTCAGCCCCACCACCACTCGTCCCACCACTACCGTGCCCACCACAAGGCCCGAGACGAGCTCTCCTGGTGGGTCGGCACCCGTCGGGACCGGGCTCGGCAATACCGGCACCACGTCCCCGGGTGGCAACCAATCCCCGGGTGGAAGTACATCCCCTGGTGGCGGGTCGTCACCGGCCTCGGGCGCCACCACTTCGAGCGAGACCGGCAGTTCCGTTACGACCACGACCGTTGCGAACACCATCCCTTCCACCACGGTCAGCACCCTCGCCAGCAGCTCGTCCAGCACGACGGTCCCGTCCACGACAACGTCTGTCGTCTCCACGTCTGCCAGCTCCACTTCGGCCAGCTCGTCGTCGACCAGCGCTGTCTCCAATAGCGATGCTGTCTCCAATAGCGATGCTGTCTCCAATAGCGATGCTGTCTCCAATAGCGATGCTACGTCTCCAATAGCGATGCCACGCCGGGCTCGTCTTCGGCCACGGCAGCAGACGCCTCCACGACCTCGCCTCTCACCACTACGTCCTCACCCATGGGCCAGTAGGTGGCGTCTCGAGGCATCACATCTGATCGCCGAACCAAGCCCTACCCGCTAGCTCTCACAAAGCTCCGCTAGCCTCTAAGCATGCCGTTGGTGAGCACGGCGGTGCTGGCGGTGCACGCGTTGATCGCAAGTGCGTCGTCAGGGTGGGAGAGCGTGATCCCTCAACCTTGGCTGGCCGCGGCCGGGATCGTGTGCGCTATCGCCGCCAGCGTGTGGGGCCGGGCTGCATCCCGGCTAGCCCGCGCCGCCCGGCGCATCCACGACGAATCGCTGGCCACGGGCACCAGCTCGGAAGCGGCAGAGCTGGCCCGGAGCGCGTTCAACAAGGATCTCCACGCCACGGTGCTTTATGCCGTGCTGGGAGCGGGGCTCATCTTGGCGTCATTTTCGACCTCGGCATGGTTTGAGCTGTTGCTACTGGGAGTGAGCGTGCCGGCGGTGTTCTCGATCCGGTACGCGCCGCGCTTCTTGTCGGAAGCACGCCTGGCCGAACAGCGCTCGCAGCTGGAACGTCGAGCCGAGGAGGTCCTGGCCCAGGAACAGCTCGCCCCCCGCCGGTGGGCCGCCCGTCTGGCCCCCGAAACGCTGCCCGTATACGAAGGTTTTGACATCGGCCGCGTTTACGAGGCCGGTACCGGGATGATGGCGGGCGACTTTTACGACGTTTTCTCGACCGGGCCGCAACGGCTGGCGGTCGTGATCGGGGACATGGCCGGCCACGGTATCGAACCCTCGATAACGGCCTTCCAGGTCAAGCACATCCTGCGCACTTTCCTGCGCCAGTACCGGGACCCGGCCCAGGCGCTCGAGGAGCTGAACAAGACCTTGTCGACGTCGGGCCGGCCCGAAGACATGGTGTCAGTGTGCACGCTCATATTCGACACCGAAGCCAATACCATGCGCCACGCGTCTGCCGGTCACCCGCCGGCGTTCGTGTGGCAGCACGGGGACATGCGGACCTTGCGGGCAACCGGCCCGCTGCTGGCCCTCGACCCGGACGCCACTTACTTCTCCCGTGACCTGCCGCTCGAGATCGGCGACCTCGTCGTGTTGTACACCGACGGGCTGTCAGAGGCGCGCTCGGGAGGTCAGCTGTTCGGGGAGGAGCGCATCGCCCATATCGTGCGGCGCGACCCCGGCCAGGACACGACGATCATCTGCAAGACCCTGCTGGAGGCGGCGAGGGACTTTTCTTCTCCGCTGGCCGACGACGTGGCCATTCTGGCCATTAGGCGGGTCTAAAAAGGCGAGTTCGTATCCCCTCGGTCGCTGACCGGGGAGCCCTATGCTCAGGCGGACAACTAACGGTGACGCGAGCTCCTCCGGCCGGGAGCTGGCCACAAATCTGACCTGAAAGGGGCCAACCGTGCTCAAAGGGTTCAAAAACTTCTTGCTCCAAGGCAGCGTCGTGGTCATAGCGGTGGGCTTGATCGTGGCGTTGGCCTTCAGCATGCTGATTGCGGCCTTTACTACCAACCTGATCGACCCGCTCATCAGCCGCGTACAGGGGAAGCATTCCTTTGGCCTGGGGGTCCAGCTGGGACAGCCCGGAAACTCCGCCACGTTTATCAACTTCGGCGCGTTTATTTCTGCGATCATTTATTTCTTCATTTTTATAGCCGTCGTTTATTTCCTCATTGTCGTGCCTTTCAGGTCCGTCCAGGCCAAGCGCGGTATCTCGGTTTTCGGCGACCCGGCGCCGGTAAAGACGTGCCCGGCGTGTTTGTCCGACGACTTGCCCATTGCCGCTTCGAAATGCAAGTACTGCGGCACCGACCAGCCCGCCCAACCATAAAGCCCATAGAAAAGCGGCGCGGGGAGGACGCCGTAGAGACCGGCCCGCCGAGCAAGAGAAGGTCGTCAGGCCCGGGGGGCGGGACCGGGCGCAGCTGGTCGTAATGGCCTACGAGACGGGTCTGGGAGGTGGCGGGCGGCGCCGGCTTAGCTCGCCCGGCGCCGGGCCCTCAACTTGAGCGGCGTCGGCCCGAACCCGAAATGTTCCCGGATGGAGCGTTCGAGGTAGCGCATATAGCTGGCCGGGAGCTCCTTCGAGGTAAAGAGGGTGAACGTGGGTGGGTCCGTGGCCCCTTGGGTGGCGTAGAGCACCCGCGCCCCGTGCGGGGCGGGCTGGGCCGCTTGTGCGGCGGCAATGGCCCGGTTGAGGGACGCGGTCGGCACTCGCCGGCGGTAGGCGTCGACGGCCTTGGCCAGGGCCGGGTACAGCCGGTGCGCCCCCCGGCCGGTCAGGGCGCTCACCTCCAGCACCGGCGCATACGAAACAAACCCGAGCATGTCGGCCACCTCCGCCCTCACCCTGGCCTTAGCCTCGGCGTCGAGCAGGTCCCACTTGTTCAACACGATCACGATGGGGTTCCCGGCGGCGTCCACTCGCTCGGCCAGGCGCTGGTCCTGGCGCGTCACTCCCTCAGCCGCGTCGATGAGGAGCAGGGCGAGGGTGGCCTGGTCGATGGCCCGCAATGCCCGCACCATGGAGTAGTACTCGGCGCCCTCGGCTTCCTTCGTGCGTCGCCGCATGCCGGCCGTGTCGATGAAGCGCACCGGGCCCTCGGGCGTCTCGACGAGGGTATCGATGGCGTCCCTGGTGGTCCCGGGCATGTCGTGCACGATGGCCCGCTCGTCGCCGATGAGCCGGTTGAAGAGGGTCGACTTGCCGACGTTGGGCCGTCCGACGATGGCCACCGAGATGGCCTCGGGCTGATCGGCCTGGTCCATGAGCTCGGCCTCTTCTAGGCCCACTTCGTCGCTGACGTCGGGGGCCACCGCGGGCTCCAACGCCATGACCAACGCGTCGAGAAGGTCGCCCGCCCCGCGGCCCTGGAGCGCCGACACCGGCCAGGGTTGGGCGAAGCCGAGCCCGACGAACTCCCAGATGTCAGCCTCGCGAGCGTCGTTGTCGACCTTGTTGACAGCCAGGACGACCGGAGTGCCCGAGCGCAACAGGAGGCGGGCCACGTCGGCGTCTTCCTCGGTGGGCCCGACCGCGACGTCCACTACGAACACGACGGCGTCGGCCTCGTCGACGGCCCGTTGAGCCTGGGCCGAGACCAGCTTGTCGAGCGCCACCCCGCCCGCCTGCCAGCCCCCGGTGTCGACCAGGGTGAACTCCCGTCCCGCCCATTCGGCCTCGAGGACCTTCCGGTCCCGGGTCACCCCGGGGCGCTCTTCGACTATCGCCTCCCGTCGGCCGAGGATGCGGTTGACGAGCGTCGACTTGCCCACGTTGGGGCGCCCGACGACGGCCACGACCGGCCGCTCCCCGCTCATCGGACGCCCACTGGGCGCCAAACGCTGGTCTCGTGGTCAGCCCATTTGGTCAATGTCCGGCCCACATCTGATCGGTGCTGGTGCTTCATACGGCGCTGGCCATGTCCCTCGCCCAGTCGGGGTCGAGTGCGTGGCGGAGCGAGGCGCCGTCGGCGGGTACCGGTTCAACCGGGCGGGGTAGATCCTCGAGCGACAGGCCGTCGAGGAACCTTCCGCCGCTGAGACAACTGTCCGGGATGAGGTAGCGGCGCCCCTTAGGCAGCCCAGCCAGGGTCTTTGCCAGGTCGGCGCCGGTGAGCAGGCCCGCCACGGCGATGTTGCCGCCAAAAAACTCGTTGCGCACGGCCACCACGTCGACGTCGCCCGGCCACGCCGAAATGAGCGGGGCGAGCACCCGAGCACCGTACTCGCCGGTCAGGATGGTGATCCCGGCCCCCCGCCGCGGGAGGAGGGTTACGCCGTCGCCGCAACCTCGGGGCGCCCGGTAGCCGAGGGCGGGGGCACCTTCTATCGAACGGAAGAACCCGCTCGGCCCCGGTTCGCCCTCGACCCCCGGCTGGCCCGGCCCTCGAACGACGCCTCGAACGCCCGGGCCATACCGATGCCGTTGTCGTGCTGAGCCACGGCCCCGTACGTCTCCAGGGCGGCGAAGGGGCGGCCGGCCACCAGGTAGTACTCGTCGGCGGCGTAGACCAGCCGCCGGCCGAGGCAGCTCTCGTATATGGCCTGCCACCCCTCGACCAGGTCGATGGCGGCGGCCGCCTCGGAAGCGGTGTGAGGGCGCATGGCCGCTTCACGGTTGAACTTGCTGACGCCGAGCGGTACGCAGGCCACGCTGGCCAGCTCGGGGTACTCGTCGAGCACACCCGCCAGGGTGTTTTCGAGGACCTCCCCGTCGTTGACCCCGGGGCAGACGACTACCTGGCCGTGGACCTCTACCCCCCCGTCGAGGAGCGCTCGAAGCCAGCGCAGGCTGGTGGCGCCCCGGCGGTTGCGCAGCATCCGGGCGCGGACCTCGGGATCGGTGGCGTGGATGGAGACGAACAACGGTGAGAGCCCCTCCGACAAGACCCGCTCGAGGTCGGCCTCCGTGAAACGGGTCAGCGTCGTGAAGTTGCCGTACAGGAACGACAAGCGGTAGTCGTCGTCCCGCACGTACAGACTTTTCCGCATGCCTTTCGGCAATTGGTGGATGAAGCAGAACTCGCAGTGGTTGTCGCACGTCCGCACCCGGTCGAAGAGAGCGGCGTCGACCTCCATCCCGAGCGGTTCGCCGCCTTCTCGCTCGACCTGGAGGGACAGTTCGATGCCGCCGCGGCTGACCTCGAGGCCCAGGCTCTCCTGGTCCGCCAGCAGCTGATATTCGATGATGTCTCGGGGGAGCTGGCCGTCCAGGGCGACGAGTTCGTCACCGGGCAGGACGCCGGCCCGGTCAGCCGGGGACCCGGGGGTCACCGCGACCACTCTGGGGGGGGCCATGGCGCCTCCCAGGTTAGGCGCCCGGGGCCAGGAACTGCCACGCGCGAGTACCGGAAGCGGCCTGAGGGAGGCGGGCACGCGGTGCATTTCGTCCCGATCTTCTGGCCCACCGGCCTCAACCGGTAAATTCGAGGTTGTGGACGTCGGAGTCGAAAAGGTGCTGCTCGCTTCGCCTCGCGGCTTCTGCGCGGGCGTCGAAATGGCCATCAAGGCGCTCGCCTGGATGGTCAAGGTCTTTGACCCTCCCGTCTACTGCTATCACGAAATAGTGCATAACCAGGTCGTCGTCGAACGTTTCCGTCAACTCGGCGTGATCTTCGTCGAGGACGTCTCCGAGGTCCCCCCGGGCCGGCCGCTGATGTTGTCGGCTCACGGGTCCGCGCCCGAGGTGGTCGAGGCCGCCCAGGGCAGCGGGGGCGCAGTGGTCAACGCCGTTTGCCCGCTGGTCACAAAAGTCCACCACGAGGTAAAACGACGGGCGTCAAAGGGCTACTCGATCGTCTACGTCGGCCATGAGGGCCACGAGGAAGCGATGGCCACGATGGCGGTAGCACCCTCGGCTATCCGCCGGGTGGAAAGTGTGGCCGAGGTCGATGCCCTTCCCGAGCCCGCCGCGCCGGTGGCCTTCTTGGCCCAAACCACCCTGGCTGTCGACGAATGGCGCAGCATCCTCGAGGCGGCCCAGCGGCGCTGGCCCGACCTTTGGGTGCCCGGGCGGAGCGACCTGTGCTTCGCCACTACCAACCGCCAGGCGGCGCTGCGGGCCATCGCCGAGCGCTGCGACGCCATCGTGGTCATTGGCAGTGAGAACTCGTCAAATACCCTGGCCCTCGTGCGTACCGCACGGGCGTGCGGGTGCGCGCGGGTGCTGCGGGCCAACAGGGCGGCCGAGCTTCCCGATGACCTTTCCGGCGTGGTCGGCGTGATCGCTGGCGCCTCGGCCCCAGAGGCCTTGGTCGAGGAGGTCATCGAGCGCCTGGCCCCAGCGTCGGGGACCGAAGAGGTGCACGCCGTGCCGGAGGACGAGTACTTCCCGCTCCCCCGCGAGCTGAGGGAGGTGCTGCGCTCTGTGGCCAGCGCCCTCGGAGCGGTGGCCTTCGCGCCCCTCGGGGCCGCTCAGCGGGCTGGGCGCGACAGCGCCCCGCTCGACGGCCGCGACGTGCCGGCCGCCAAAGTGTTGGCCACATTGGGCTGACAGCCGTACTAAAACGGTGCCATGACGATCCAGAAGGCACCATTCGGGCGAACGGGCCATCAAAGCACGAGGGTCCTGTTCGGCGCGGCAGCACTTTCTGCCGCTAGCCAGGCCGAGGCTGACCGCGTTTTCGACGTCGTTGTCGAAGCCGGCATCAACCACATCGATGTCGCAGCCAGTTACGGGGATGCCGAAGAGCGCATCGGCCCGTGGCTGGCACGAGCGCCTGGTCAGTTCTTCCTGGCCACCAAGACCGGCGAGCGCACCGCTCCTGAAGCCCGCAAGGAGCTCGAGCGTTCGCTAGAACGCATGGGGGTGGACCACGTCGACCTGTGGCAGCTGCACAACCTGGTGGACCCCATTGAGTGGGACATCGCCCTCAGCCCAGGCGGCGCCCTCGAAGCTGCCATCGCGGCCCGGGACGAGGGATTGGTGCGCTTCATCGGCGTCACCGGTCACGGGTTGGAGGTGGCGGAGAGGCATCGGAGCTCACTCGAGCGTTTCGATTTTGACTCAGTTCTGCTGCCTTATAACTACATAACGGCGCAAAGCGATTATTACTCGGAGAACTTCGACGCCCTCGTCGCGACCTGTGCGCAACGAAACGCGGCAGTGCAAACCATAAAATCGATCGCGGCCCGGCCGTGGGGTGACCGTACCCATACGCGGGCTCCGTGGTACGAACCCCTCGAGAGCCCGGCGGACATAGATCTCGCCGTTTGGTGGGTGCTAGGCCGACCGGAGGTGTTCTTGAACAGCGTGTCCGACATGGACCTGCTCCCGTTCGTCCTCGATGCCGCTTCGCGCTTTTCCGCACGGCCGTCCGACGAAGAAATGCAGTCGCTGCTAAGCCGGGCCGGCGTCGAGCCTCTTTTCGTCTCATAAAACGGGCGACGGGTTAACCAAAACGGGACCGGGCTTTGGCCCGGTCCCGTTTTATGAGGCGTCAGAGTTCAGATGCCCAATGTGCTAGCTGTTGTAGAGGTAGAACTCGTCGATCGACCACCAGTAGGTGGTCTCGCCGGCAGTGAGCACGACCCGGACGTACTGGGCCGTTTGGGACGGGAAGCTCACGACCTGAGGCGTCCCGGTGCCGCTGCAGAGTGCGACCCCGTTCCACGTGACGCCGTCGTTGGAGACTTCGACTTCAAAGTCCCTGGCGTAGTCCGTGGCCGAGTTCGGGACTTCCATCACCAGTTCGTCGAACGTCTGCTTCGAACCCATATTTAGCTCGAAGTTCAAGCCGGGCCGCTGGTGCTCATTGGTGCTGAACCGCGTGGCCAGGTTGCCGTCGAGGGCGTTGGCGGGCGCGTCCGTACTTGACGATGGAGCGTTACTGCTCGCCACCCAGCCGGTGCGAGCCAGGGCTGTCCCGCTGATGGTTGCCGCGCAGTTGGCGCCGGGCGCCACCGTGGTCGTCGTCGTCGGCGCCACCGTGGTTGTGGTGGTCGGGGCCACCGTGGTCGTCGTGGTCGGGGCCACCGTGGTCGTGGTGGTCGGGGCCACCGTTGTGGTGGTGGTCGGGGCTACGGTCGTCGTTGTCGTCGGCGCCGTAGTGGTCGTGGTGGGGCTGGGCCGGCGGTGCCGCCTGGGTGCGGGCACCAGGACACAGCGAACAGCCGTGTGATGACCGCGCTCGAACACGCGGATGCACACGCAAATGTCTCGGCCATCACGGAGGTTCCGGTTACCCCAATAGCGGGCGCACCTGTTATTGCCAGCGAAGTTACCGCCCGGGTTGCCGCTGGGGTCGTTGCGGCCCTCGTTGCGGCTGGCGTTCCTGGCCGCCGCGGCCGACGTGTGATGCCTCGCGGCCGCAGAGGCCGGTGCTGCTATCGCGCCAAATGACGCGGCCACTGTCGCAATCGTGGCCAGCACGCTGAGCGCGCCGAACCAGCCTCTACCTCGAGTTCCCCTAGTCATAGGCTCTCCTCCTGAGCACTTTTTGCGAGACGTCGCGATGCGTCTGCATTTGAACTTCCCATGAGATGTGAGCTTTTCTCGGCCGATCTGTGATCAACCTGTGATGGAGCGGCCCCGGGGCGAACCCGTATTCAGGTTGGCGTGGTCCCGGTGGCGATGAGGAGCGAGACGGTCAGACGCCGGCCAGAGCCTGGGCCGTGTCGAAGACGCCCTGCAACTCGCCATGCAGCCGGTCGGTGAGCTCCTGGACGACCCGGCGCGAAACGCGCCCTCCCTCGCGGGCCGGGGGCGGCCATATGGGCCGGCCGACAGCGAGGGCGATCCGAGTGGGGTGGGGCCATTTGGCCCCCTTGGCCATGGCTCGTTCGCTGCCCCCGATGCCCAGCGGCACGATGGGGACGTTGGCCCGCAGGGCGACAAAGGCTGGCCCCGGGAAAAGCGGTGGCACGATCGGCCCAGACTGGCGGGCGCCTTCGGGGAACAGCACGACGGGTTCGCCAGCGGCCAGGATTTGTTCGCATATGCGGAGCGCTTCCCGGTCAGGCGTCCCTCTGCGGACCGGGAAACCACCCAGCGAGTTGAACAGCTTGGCCACCCATGGCGTGCGCCACATTTCCTCTTTGCCCATGAACCGGACCCTACGGTTGGACACGTACCCGGCCAGGAGAGTGTCGATGTAGGAGCGGTGAACGGGGGCCAACACGTACGGCGTGGTTTGCGGGAGGTTTTCGGTCCCCGTGAACCTCATCCGCCACAACATCCAGGACGGGGCCATCACGGCACCGCGGGCGAAGCGGTACCACGCCAGCTCGCCCCGGGTCGGCGGGCCTACCAGGGGCGGCTCGGTTCGTAACGGCGCAGCCGGCGCCGGCGCAGGTGCCTCGGGGGTCATTCCAAGCCCGCCTTTGCCGCCAACGCCAGGACGAGATCGACCACTTCTTCGACGCTGCTTTCCGTCGTGTCCACCACGACTGCGTCGGGGGCCACCGACAAGGGGGCTAGCTCTCGGGTCGAGTCGATGTGGTCGCGCCGGGCGATGTCGGCCGCCACCTCGTCGTAGTGCATGTCGAGCAGCTCCTGACTACGGCGCTGGGCGCGCGATTCATCGCTGGCGGTCATGTAAACCTTCACCGGAGCTTCAGGGAAAACCACTGTCCCGATATCGCGCCCCTCGACGACCCCGGAGCCTTCCCTTTCGGCCCACTCCCGTTGGCGGCGTACGAGCTCTTTGCGGACGTCGGGGTTGATCGCCACGACACTGACCGCGCGCGTGACCTCGGGGCTCCGAATTTCGATGGTGGCGTCGACGTTGTCCACCGTCACGCGGTCCGCCACTTCGAGTTTCATTTCCGATGCCAACTTGGCCACAGTGGGAGCGTCTTCAGGGTCAATGCCCCGCCGGATGGCGCTGAAGGCTACGGCCCGGTACATGGCGCCCGTGTCGAGGTACGGCATCCCCAGCTTGGTCGCCACCGCCCGTGCCACCGTGGACTTGCCCGAACCGGCGGGGCCGTCGATGGCGATCACTTTCAGGCCGGGACGTTTCAGCGCAGGCACAGGTTCATGTCCTCCTCGAAGCTCGGGTAGCTCGTGGCGGTGGCCTCCCACCCGTTCACTCTTACCGGGCCGATGGCGCCGAGGGCCGCGACCGCACCTGCCATAGCTATCCGGTGGTCGCCGTGAGAGTCGACCGTCGCCGCCCGCAGCGGTGCCCCTCCGTTACCGATGACGACCAGGCCGTCTGGAGCCGGCTCGGCCCGGGCGCCGAGGGCGGTAAGCAGTTCGACGGTGGTGGCCACCCGGTCTGTCTCTTTGACCCTCAGCTCGGCGGCGTCTGACACTGTGGTGATGCCTTCGGCGAACGCAGCCGCCACGGCGAGGACCGGCACCTCGTCAATGAGCGACGCCACTTCTGAGCCTCCCACGTCGGTGGCGACCAGTGGCCCAGCCTGTACGTGGATGTTGGCGGTGTGGTGGACCGGGTCCTCGTCGAGCAGTTCGAGGCGGGCTCCCATACGAGCCAAGACGTCGATGAAACCAGCCCGGCCCCGCCCGATGTACACGTTCTCGAGCAGGAGGTCGCTGCCTGGGGTTATGCAGGCGGCCACGGCCCAAAAGGCGGCCTGAGACGGGTCCGCCGGGACGTCCATGGTGGTGGCGTGGAGCGCGCTCGGCCGCAAGACCACAGTGGCGCCTGCCCCCTCTATCTGTACCTCGATGTCGGCGCCCGCGGCGGCCAACATTTCCTCTGTGTGGGCGCGAGTAGCGACCGGCTCGTGAACAGTGGTCGCCCCTTCGGCCCCGAGGCCGGCGAACAGCACCGCCGATTTCACCTGGGCGCTGGCCACGGGCGGCGTGTACTTGACCCCTTTGAGGTGCCCGCCCCGGATGGCCAATGGGGGCAGCCGCCCTCCCTGTCGCCCATCGACCTGCGCTCCCATCAGCCGTAGCGGCACGGCCACCCTGTCCATCGGGCGCTTCGCGATGGAGGAATCGCCCTGCAGCAGGGTGAGCCCGTCGATAGCGGACACGTAACCGGCCAAGAGCCGGATCCCGGTGCCTGAATTGCCGACGTCGATGAGCCCCTCGGGTTCGTGGAGCCGACCGGCCCCGCCGTCCACCTGGAGCTCGTCGCCAACTCGCTCGGCCCGCGCCCCCAGTGCGACGACCGCTCCGAGGGTGTGCCGGACATCGTCACCGTTGGACAACCCTCTAATCCGGGAGCGGCCCTCGGCCCGTGCCGCAATGAGCAGCGACCGGTGCGATATGGACTTGTCCCCGGGCGCCCGGAGGCGTCCGGTTAACGCCCTCCCGTCCGCCGGTCCGACGACGAGAAGGTCGGTCATCGGGTGCTCCTCCTGCTTGGTAAGGGGGTGGTCACGGCTCCAGTCTCCTGGCAGACACCCTGTAGTCTCGCTCGGCGAGGGCCTTTCTGGCCGTCTCTTCTGCGCCGGCGTCGACTATCAGTACCAGGACCCCCCGGTCACCCTCGGCCGAGTGGGCGATCTCGAGGTCGAAAATGTTGACCCCCTGCGCGCCAAGCAGGGTGCTGACCTCGGCGATCACCCCGGGCCGGTCGGGGACCGGCAGTCTCAGTTCGGTGGCCCGGTCGAGCGCCGGGGCGCCGGTGGGGAGGCTGACGCGTGCCTCTCTGGCCCGCTCCAGCAGCTGGAGGAGCTTGGCCCGGTCTTTTTCGGCTACGACGGCGCGCAGCTGGTCGAGACGGGCGGAGAGGCGGTCGAGGGCAGTCAGTATGGCTTCCTGGTTCTCGGCTACGACATCGGGCCAAATCCCGGGGTGGCCAGCGGCGACGCGGGTCATGTCCCGGAACCCGCCGGCGGCCAGGCGCAGCAAGATGGCGTCGGAAGCGGCCTCGTCGGCGGCCAGGTTCATAAGTGCAGCGGCGGTGAGGTGGGGGGTATGCGAAACGAGGGCCACCAGTTCGTCGTGCCGACGAGGCTCGAGCGCCACGGGGTTGGCCCCGAACAGCCGCACCAAAGCCTGCACTTCCGAGTAGGCGTCGCCGGAGGTGTGCTGGCCCGGGGTCAGCACCCAGGTGGCCCCCAGGAAGAGGTCCGGGTCGGCCCCCTCGACGCCCTCCTGTTCGGAGCCCGCCATGGGGTGGCCGCCCACGAAACGAGAGTGGCCGATCGAGGCGACGATGCCCTCTTTGACCCCGGCCACGTCAGTAACGACTCGGGTTTTAGACCGACCTGGGGCAGAGGCCACCGCCGCCCGGGCGGCGCCTTGGGCGTCCTGTTGGGAAAGTACCGACCTGGCGACGTCAGCCACCGCGCCGGCCGGTACCGCCACGAAGGTGGCGGACGCGGCCAGGTCCTGGCCGATCCTGTCGATCGCCCCCAGTTCGAGAGCCCGCTGAGCCCGGGCCGGGTCGTTGTCGACGCCGCTGACCAGCCATCCGAGGCGGCGAAGGGCCATCCCGATGGAACCCCCGATCAGACCGGTACCGATGACGGCTGCCCTCGGGGTACCGGCGGCCGTGAGCACCTCCGCCGAGCCGTCTTCGCCGCTCGGGCCGGGGGTACTCGGGCCGGGGTTACTCGGGGAGGTCATCGCGCAGTCCCCGGGCTCCTTCCAGGTAAATGTGGTGCAGCTGGTCCCGGGTGGTCTCGAGGTGCATCATGACCCGGATGCAGCGCGGCTGCGCGCCTTCAATGTCGAGTTCCCGGGCGCACAGGAGCGGGACATCGCCGAAACCTATGGCTCGGGCCGCCGTGGCTGGGAACATGGAGTGGATGTCATCCGTGGCCGTAAAAAGCATCGAGATGATGTCACCGTGGTCCACGCCGTTGCGGGTCAACATGGCCCGGAGGAGCGCTTGGGTCCTCTCGGTGACCTGGTCGCTGCTGTCCTCGTCGACCGTTGTGGCCCCGCGGAAGGCCCGCAACCGGGGCCGGTGGTGAGAGCGAACGTCCTCGCTTGACGTGCCAGCGGTGCCCGGCACGTGGGTGTCGGGCGCGGGAGCAGGTTGAGCAGCCATTTGAATGGCAAGGATACGCGCTCGGGGCGACGCTCCCCGAATGGGCTAGCTACGGTCAGCGTGCCTGCGGCCCGCTACCTCCAGATGTTGAGGACCGGCCGCAGCTTCCCAAAGCGCCCGGATCTCAGAAGTGGTGAGGGGGCGCCACTGCCCTGGCGCCAGCGCCCGGTCCGAGATGGGCCCGACCCGGGTCCGCGCTAGGCCCCGTACCGGGTGGCCGACCGCTTCGCACATGCGGCGCACCTGCCGGTTGCGCCCTTCGTGGATGGTAATGCGCAATGCTCGCGGGCCCAGCGATGCGACCCGGGCGGGCGCAGTTAGGCCGTCGTCCAGCTCGACGCCTCGACGAAGCCGGCCCACATCCTCTCGAGAAAGGTGACCCTCGACCTCTACGACATACTCCTTCTCTACGCCGAAGCTCGGGTGAGTGAGCTGGTAGGCGAGATCCCCGTCATTGGTCAGGACTAGCAGGCCTTCGCTCATGATGTCGAGCCTGCCGACGGGGAAGACACGAGGTGCTGCGGGTACGAGGTCGAGCACGGTCGGGCGGCCTTGGGGGTCAGAGGCGCTGGTAACCACACCGACCGGCTTGTTCAGCAGGTAGTACACAATCCCTTCGCGGACCGGGAGGGGAATGCCGTCCACCGCGATACGGTCCACAGCACTGTCGGCGCGCTGCCCAACGTGGGCGACCTCGCCGTTCACCGTTACCCTGCCCTCTTCGACCAGTTGTTCGCAGTAGCGGCGACTACCAAGGCCGGCGCCGGCCAACAACTTCTGCAGGCGCTGCCCGGCCGGCTCGTCCCCTTTGTCAAACGCCGCCAAACCGACCCCTTTCACAAGCCCGTGTTCAATTCAGGTTACGGCGCTCGCTGCTGGCCTTGACGGTAGCCGGAGTGGCATCTCCCGCCGTTGTCGAGGGCGCGAGGCCGGGTCGATCTCCTGCCGGCCGACATTTCTCCACCGCGTAGCGATATATCGCGATATAGTGATTGCAGTTGGCCGGCGTCAGTTGCTGGCCGGAACGGAGGTACAGGGAGATGCACTCCCACGAACGATTTGAAGGAAGATTTGAAGAAGGTCCCGAGTGGGGTCGCGGCCGGCGTGGCCGAGGCCGAGGTTGGGTGGGTGGCCAGTGGGCCGGGCCGGTGGAGGCCAGTGGGCCTTCCCCGGTGGAGGCCCGTGGGGCGGCCCTGGTGATTTCCCGGCCCGGTGCCCGGCGGTCCCGGTGGCCCAAACAAGATGTGGTTCTTTGGTGGCGGCCCATTTGGTCACGGCGAGGGCGGCCCATTCGGACCGGGCGGCGGCGGAGGCCGAGGCCGTGGCCGTGGCGGCCGGGCCTGGGGACGGGCACGCCGTGGTGATATCCGCAGTGCCATCCTGGCGCTGTTGGCCGAGCGGCCCATGCACGGCTACGAAATAATCGGCGAACTCACCGAGCGTACCGACGGGCTGTGGAGGCCGAGCCCCGGCTCCATCTACCCCACCCTGCAACTGCTGGAGGACGAGGGCCTCGTCACCGCGCAGGTCGACGAGACTGGCGGCAAGCGCCGCTATGCCCTCACTGACGAAGGCCAGCGGGCGGCGGCTGAGGTAGCCAAGGGGCCGGCCCCCTGGGAAGCCGTGGCGGCCGGGGCACCCGAGGGCGCTCGGGCGCTGCGACAGGCAGCCGTCAAGCTGATGCCGGTGGTCCGCCAGGTGATGATGAGCGGCGGCCCTCGTGAGTACGAGGAAGTGACCAAGGTGCTCGACGAGACCCGCCGGCGCATTTACGCCATCCTCGCCAACGAGCCCAGCACTACCAGTGCGCCTGCAAGTGGCACGTCAGGGACCAGCGCGGCGGCCGACGAAGGTTCGGCCGGGACTACCGCCTAGTCAGCACCACCCCTCAGCCGGCACCACTAGATAGCCGGCACCACTAGATAGACCCCGCCAGCTAAGTAGGCACCGCCGCCCGAGGGACAGCCCCTCGGGCGGCGGGCCGTTTGGACCTCGGTTTGATCATCCTCGAGGCGACCGCAACCCCTGTTCCAGGGCGTCCATGACCTCGGGCCAGGCACGAAGTCGCCCAGCGGTGGCAGCTCCTCGATCCGGTCCAGGCCGAGCCGCTCGAGCAGTATTGGCGTGGTGCCGTAGAGCACCGCTTGGCCCGGGCCGGGGTCGTGACCCACCTCGGCCACGTAACCCCGTTGGCAAAGTGTGCGCAGCACCCCGTCGGAGTTCACCCCTCGGATGGACGCCACCTGCGCCCGGGAAACGGGCTGCTTGTAGGCCACTATGGCCAGGGTTTCCAACGCGGCCGCCGACAACTTGGCCGTCTGGCCTTCGAGCACGAAGCGCTCGATGTAGGGCGCCAGGTCCGGGTGGCTCTGGAACCGGTAGCCGCCAGCCACCCGCACGAGCTCGAAGCCCCGGCCCTCCTCCCGGTACGACTGTGCTAGTTCCTCGCAGATCTCGGCCAGGCGGGCCGGAGCCAACTCGAGCAATTGGGCCAGGAGGCTCGGCTCCACGGGCGCCTCGGCCACCATGAGCACGGCTTCGATGGCCCGGCGTTCTTCAACGGCCTCCACTGCTTAGTTATCGTCCATTTTGTCTAGCCCTCGTATTGGTCCACGAGTGCGGCCCCCGGATGGCCCCCGTCGTCGAGGCCGTCCTCGAGGCCGAGCCAGCTCACGTGCAACTCCCCCAGCCTGCTGGCCTGGCCCAGGTCTATCGCCCCTCGCTTATAGAGCTCGAGGAGGGCCAGGAAGTAGACGATAACTTCTAGCGGTTGCCGCAGGCCGGCGGTCAGCCGCCTGAACGTGGTCTGGCCCTCTGCCGGCAGCCGGCCCACCAGTTCCTCGAGGGTCTCAGCGACGCTGGCCCGGACCGGCGCCACGTGCTCCGTATTGACCCGGGCCTCAGGCTTAGGGGCCAGTAGCTTGACCAGCGCCTGGTGGAGGTCGGTGGCGGACACCCCTTCGAGAGGGTCCGGCGCCAGCTTGAGGAAACGCTCCTCGAGACCGGCCCGCCGCGGGACTGACAGCTGGGCCGCGTCCATCAGGCGGTTCATGGACGCCGCCGCCTCTTTGAACGTCTTGCATTCGAGCAACCTGGCCAGGAGGAGGTCCCGCTCCTCCCACAGGGCCAGGGTTTCTTCGTCTTCTTCCTCTGACCCGTCGGAAAGCAGTCGGCGCGCTTTCAGTTCCAAAAGGACGGCCGCCGTGAGCAGGAACTCTGTCGCCACGGACAGGTCGAGCGCTTGCATCTGCTCAAGGCTGGCAATGTACTGGTCGACAATGGACGCTAGGGAGAGCTCCCAGATATCGACCTGCTCCCGAGTGACCAAGTGAAGCAGGAGATCCAGGGGCCCTTCGAATACCGGAGTGCTGACCTGGTACCCCACCCGCCCGAGCCTACTGGTAACCTCGCCCACTCATTGTTGATGCCCACTTCACGACCTTCTGCACGAGAAGGGACCTTCCGGGGCACACCTTTTGGCCCGGCCGCGGGTCGGCATGAAGCCGTCCTGAGCTGCCCTTTGATACGATATCGATGAGCCCCACGTCATGACATCGCCTCGGTCGAGCACCCCCACAGGTGACAAGGGGGGAGGCCGTGCCGGTTTTGGGCTATCCAGTTCTCGCCATCTGGGCCGTGGTTTCGGCGCCATCGGGACGGTCGCTGGCACGGTCCTCATCGCCCTCGTCGTCGGCGGGATCGTCTGGTCGGCGGCCACGGGCAAGGCGCCGGCCTCGCAGAAGCCCCACATCTTCGGTGGCTCCCTCGTCCTTGACGACTATCGGCCCCTTACTGTGATCGACCTGGCTACAGGCGAGGTCACGGTCCAGCTCGAGGGTGTCTACGCGCAAGTGGGGGCCACCAACTACAGCGGCGTGCAAGCGGTCCCGACGGGGGCGGGGACGACGCTCATCAACCGCAACACGGGCACCTTCAACATGCTCGGCAACGACGACTACGTCCTCGGCCCGCCGGACAACGGCATTTCGCTGGGCCCCCTGACGGGGGCTTCGGCCGCCAGTGGGTTTGCGGACGGGAGCTCGACCTACATCGTGCGGTACGGGCCTACCAGTACGGTCTCGCTCGTCGACTCGGCCACCGCCGAAGCCGGGGCCGAGGCGTTGGCGTCGCGATCGGCCCACACCGTGCGTCCGCTCGGCTTCGACCGGCTCAGCCGCAAGCTGGCCGATCTCCCGGGCGGCACTGCAGTCAGTTCCGGCGACCTGTGGGTGCTCGCTAATGCAGGAGCAAACTGCCAGCTTTTCGAACTGACCCCCACCCCTTTGCACTTGCAGGGCCTGACGGCGGCTCGTCGGTCCAGATTGCCCACCGCCTGCGCCGCGGCGGCGCTGGAAAGCTCTTCAGGAGTAGTCGGCCTCGTCAGCCCCGGGCGCGTACAGCTGTTCCGGGGCCACAGCCCGGGCGAGGTCCTGAGCGACCCCGCCATCTCGACGGCATCGGCGTTCTTGCCAGTCGACGGGGCGAACGGCGAGCTCTGGTACCTGGCGAGGTTGCCGTCAGGTTGGTCAGTGCTGGGCGTTAGCCCCAGCGGCCACATCACTGACCCGGTGGCGCTGACAGCGTTCGGCCCGGACGCCCAGCCCGCCGTGCCCGCTTATTCAGCCGGCCAGCTCTACACGCTCGACCAGGCCCAGAGCGGCCAGCCCGCGCTGTGGTCCATCGACCCCACCAGCGGGGTCATGCGGCCAGTGCCGGGCGCGGCCACGTACCCAGCCAAGAGCGTCACCGAAAAAGCCAGCTTCCACGGCGCCGAGGTGCTCGTCGACGGCCCCAGGGTCATCTTCAACAACCCGGGCAGCCTGTTGGCTGTGGTCGTCTTTACCGACGGCAGCCACGCTCCTGTGATCGTGGACAAGTCGAACGCAGTCGTTGTCAGTGCGGTCGGCCCCGGGGACGTGAACGTTAAGCCGCTCAAGACAAGAACGCGCTCACAACCGGCCTCGAACACGCCGACAACTACCGTAACGACCGTCGCCCCTCCGATCACCCAACCAGTGACTCAGCAGACCAACTGCGCCAACACGACCGAGAAGCCCTACGCGCCTCAAGTGAGCTCGATCTCGGCGTCTGACGAGTCCGCGCTCGTGGCCTGGAGCTACCACCTGCTGTCCGAACAGGACTGCTTGCCGCGGACGTGGTCCGTCAGTATCACCGCGCTGGGAGGAGCCCCCCAACCGTTGCGACCCACGCAGGTGGTCAACGGCCAGCAGCAACTGCTGTTCACAGGGCTCCGGCCGGGGACCGACTACCAGGCCGTCGTGACGGCGTACATCAACACCCAGTCCACCGAGTCCGAACCGCGGGAGTTCACGACGTCCGCGCACGGGCCGTCGGCGCCCGCGTTCGTCACGACTAGAGCCGATGGCCAGGGTGGGTGGCTGGTCAGCTGGGCGCCGTGCACCGGGCCCGGCTGCTTCGTGCCCGCCACGACTTGGACGGTCATCGGTTCTTCGTGCGGTACCGGGTTCGTGGGCCAGCCCCCTGTCCTGCAAGTCCCGGCGTCCAGGACGAGCGTGACCGTCAACGGCGGGAACGACCTCAAGTTGCTAGGGGACCAGCTGACGTTCAGCGTGGAGGGTGTCGGCAGCACCGGCCTGGTGGGGGCGCCGACGTCGGACCACACTTGCACCCAAGCCTGGCAACCTCCCGACCCGGCCGCCATCCAACTACTGGCCGCAGCGACCCCGTCCGGCCAGACGGTCACGGCCCACCTCGAAGTGGTCCCGACGGGAAGCTCGACCATCGCTTACGGAGGGGACCGGGTCACCTTCACCTATGCGGTCGGCAGTCACACTTTCGGCCCCACGACCGCCAACCAGGTCGAAATCCCTGGCCTGGGCGCGGCCAGGTCCTACGTGCCCACGGTGGTCGTGACGCCAGTTGGCCACCCTTCGGCGGCCGTGACGATCACGGGGCGGGCCTTCTCGAAGACCGTCCCCTGGCCGGCAAACTTGCACGCCGAGGCCTCCGGCTCCGTCGGGGCCGACCTGAACTCGGGCAGCGTACTGGTGACTTTCCCCGGTCTACCGGCCGGGGCGTACAAGGCGTCGGGGACAGTGACGTGCGGGTCGGAGGCGCTACCGCTGGATGCTTTCGTGGCTAACGGCCAAGTCAGCACCGGTATGGACCTCGACCAGATGGGTGGGCGCTGCTCTGTTTCGGTCGCGTTGCAGGACACCCTAGTGCCCGACCCCTATGGCGTCCCCTCGGCGAACCTGGCCGCCCCATTTTCCATTGGCACGCCGCAGTCGTACGCCTTCCAGGTGACTGCGGGCAAACTTTGTGGGCACTGCTCGACGATCGATCTCTACGTCAACTATGCAGGTACCGGCGAGCCAGCAGGTACGGACTGGCAGGTATCAGCCAAGGTGACGGGGAAGAAGAGTTGCACCGTTTCCGCCCCTGAGGCCGGGGTGGCGGACTTCCCGGTGAAGTTGGCTTGGCCCGTCGGTTGCCCGTCCCCGATGGTGCTGGTGTCCTGGGTGTACTTGGGCGAGCCCACGAACGCGTCGGCCAGCTCGGCCGTCCTGCCCGTCCCGACCACCACCACCACCACCACGAGCAAAACGACCAAGACCACCAAACCCGCCAAGACCACGAAGACGACGACCACGAACAAGACGACCAAGACGACGAACCGGCCTCCGGGGTCGACGACCACGACGCCGACCACATCAAAAACGTCATCAACGACAAGGACCTCTCGGCCTACGGCCCCCGGCAGCACGACCACCGCTTGTACGGGGAGCGCAGGGCCAACCCGTGCGCCTTGACGACCACTACGGTTTCTCCGACGAGCACGTCAAGCCCAACTTGCGGGCACGGCTCCGGGTGCCCGAGCACCAGCTCGGCACCGACGACAGGCGCGCCCACGTCGACGAGCTTGCCGACGAGCTCGGTGAGCCCGGTTACGACCACCACTGCAGTCCCGAGCTCGACTACGACCACGGCGGCGCCGACGACAACGACCACTACGGCGCCCACGACTACGAGCACGACCACCGCTCCGACGACGCAGCCGACGGCGCCGCCCAGCACGACTACGACTACAGCGGTAACGACGACGACCGCCGCGAGCACCACCACGACGACCGCAGTGACAACGACGACGGCGCCCAGCACGACGACGACAACGAGCGTTAGTACCACTACGGCGGCAAGTACTACGACCGCCCCGCCGACGACGACGCCATCGTCGAGCCCCCCGAGCTCAGCCTTGGCCCTCGTCCCCGGCCGCCGGCCGCCCCGAGGCCCTGGGGGTGGCCCAAGCGCGACGGTCAGTTCGGGGAGCGCCTGGCAGACGATCGATCTATGGGTCGCTTTTGGTGTAATGGCGGGCGCGGTGTGTGCTGGTTCCCTAGCCTGGGGACTGAGCAGGAGGCCGAAGGCTCGCTTCGGAGCCTACGGAGGGACGGAGGTAACCACGTGAGCACGCCGAGCCCTATAACGGGCCCGTGGGAGGCCCAACAGGGGGCCCATCCTGGCGGGCCCGACATAGCGCTGTTCGGGAAGATGTTCGAGAGCCTGGTGGCCAACGTCACCAAAGTCCTCCACGGTAAGGAGAACGTGGTCCGGGCCGCTATCACCTGTGTCCTGGCCGAAGGCCATTTGCTCATTGAGGACGTCCCCGGGGTGGGCAAGACCTCGCTCGCCCGTGCCATATGCAAGTCCATCAACCTGACCTGGAACCGGGTGCAGTTCACCCCCGACCTCCTGCCGAGCGACATCACGGGGGTAACGGTGTTCGACCAGGCCACATCCACGTTCAGCTTTCGGCCCGGGCCTGTCTTCGCCAACATGGTGCTGGGTGACGAGATAAACCGGGCCTCCCCGAAGACCCAGTCAGCCCTGCTCGAAGTGATGCAGGACCAGACCGTGTCCACTGATGCCGCTGTCTACCCGGTCCCCCGGCCCTTCATCGTCATCGCTACGCAAAACCCGGTGGATCTGGAGGGCACTTACGTATTGCCCGAGGCCCAGCTCGACCGGTTCCTCATGCGCCTCCGGATCGGCTACCCGTCACCAGAAGCGGAAGCCGAGGTGCTGCGCACCGAGCGGGACACTCCGAGCGTCGAGCACCTGGAAGCGGTCATGGACCGCGACGACCTGCTCGGGATGATCGACTTCGTGAAGCGTTCGGTCGAGGTTTCGTCGCCGGTCGAGAACTTCATCGTTGCCATCTGCGCCCGCACCCGTGAGATGCCAGAGGTCAGCCTCGGCGTCTCCCCGCGTGGCGGCCTGGCGTTGCTTCGGGCCGCACGCGTGGCCGCGGCCGCCGCCGGCCGGCCTTTCGTCACCCCCGACGAAGTGCAGCTGATGGCCGTCCCTACGCTGGCCCACCGGGTCATCTTGCGCCCCGGCTCTGAAATCCAGGGGCGGACGCAGGAGGAGATTGTGACCCGCGCCGTCCAGGCGGTCCCGGTCCCCAGGGCCGTCCTGCGTTAGGGATGTGACTCGCCTCGGGTGGGGCGCTCTGACCGCGGGCCTGGTGCTCGTGGGCGTGGGCCTCGGGGCCGGCTGGCCACCACTGCTCGCTCTGGGGGCGGGCCTTGTCCTGTTGTCGGCGGGCGCGCTCGCGTATGTGTTCCGCTCGCCTCGTTTCGACCTCGAACGGGCCGTGGAGCCGCCCAGGGTGGAGAAACTCCGGCCGGCGATCGCCGTCATCCGGGCGACCAACAGGTCACGGCGGTCGCTCGCTTCTGTGCAGATAGAGCAGCGCCTGGGGCCGACGGTGTTCCGGGCCGAACTCCCCCGGCTGCGGAAGGGCGAACAGGGCCTGCGGACCTACCGCCTGCCCACGTCGCGCCGGGGCACCTACGAGATCGGGCCGGTGGAGGTGCCGAGGGCGGACCCCTTCGGCTTGTGCCGTCGGGCGCGGGCGCTCGGAGAGCCGCAGGTTATTTCCGTGCACCCTAGGGTGCTGGGGCTGAGGCCGATCGCCAGCGGCACGTCGCGCAACCTCGAGGGGCCTTCGAGCGACATGTCGCCGCAGGGCAGCGTCACGTTCCACCGGTTGCGCGAGTACGTGATCGGCGACGACCTGCGCAAGGTGCACTGGCCGTCGACGGCCCGCCTCGGCAAGCTCGTCGTCCGCCAGTACGTTGACACGGCCCAGCCGTACACGGTCGTGCTCGTTGACCTTCGCCCTGAGGTCTATTCGGCGGACAGCTTCGAGGAGGCTATGGACGTGACGGCCTCCGTCGTAGCGGCTACCGCCCTCGGGGAAGCCCCCGTGCAGCTGCGGACCACGACCGGGGAGCGGGTCGGGGGTACCCGGAAGTCGAACCCCGAGGACCTGGTCGACTTCCTCACCGACCTGGCCCCGAGTCCCGAGGGCTCCCTATCAGGCCAGCTCGTGGGGCTACGCCGGGAGAAAGGGGGCAACGCGCTGGTCGTGGTGACCGGGGCGGTGCAGCCCGACTCCCTGCCCGAAGTGGCCGCCCTCCGACGGAGTTTCGCCCACGTGGTCCTGGTGTCGCTCGTCACCAGGCCGACCCCGGCGCCGGCCTACGCCGGGCTTACCATACTGGTCGGGACCGACGCTGACGAGGTGGCAGAGGTCTGGGATGCGCAGGTAGCGAAGTGACCAATACCAACTGGGGCTCGGGGAGCCGTGTCCTGACTCGGCCTCCCGAGCCGCAGCCTGGCCCAGCCGGGGGGCGCGGTCCGTACCCCGGTACCGAAGGCCGTGTCCCTGGCTCCCGGCCGGAGGAGAGCCCCGCGTTTGTCGCCCAGCCGACGGGCCCGCTCGTTGCGTGCTTGCTGGTGACGATGGCCGTGGCCACCTTCGTCGCCGCCACTCCCTGGTTGCGCGCTTACCAGGTGGCCCGGGCGCCTCTCATCTTGGCACTGGCCGCCGCCCTCCCGGTGGCCATCGCCAGCGGTCTTTCCCGTTCTTTGCGTATGCCGGCATTGATCTCCTACGGGGGCTCCCTGGCCGGCCTGGTGCTCATGCTCGGGGTCACCAACACCTTCAACTTCAGCGCAGTCTGGGACGGCCTGGCGCACGTGCCGGCCCAGCTGCTGACTGAGACCCTCCCGCTGAGCGGTCCGGCCTATCTGTTGACCGCCCCGGTGGTGCTGACCTGGCTGTGCGGGGCGTTGGCGGCTGAGCTGTCGATCCGGCCGGCCCGCCCGGCCGCCACCGCCGCGCTCGTGCCGGTTCTGTGTTTCGTCTTCGCTTTCGTGCTGACCACGTCCGCCCCGGTAGGTGACAGCGTCCCCGAGGCCGCCGCCCTGCTCGGCGACCTCATGATGTGGGCGCTCGTCCGCCACGCCATCATGGAGAGACAGCGGGCGCTGGTCGAAGCGCAGGTGGAAGGCCCCCGCCCGCGTCTTTCGGCTTCGCTGAACCGGGGTGCGGTCGGCGCGGCCCTGGCCGTGGTGCTGGCCGCCGTCCTGGCGGTGGTCGTGCCGGGCACCATCTCCGTCGCTGGCAAAGCAAAAACGGTGTCGCGCGCTGCGCCGGTCATTTCCAACGTCGTGGTCGACCCCGTAGACGCCTTGGCCTCGCTACGTCGGTACGACCCGAGCGCGCCGGCCCAGACCTTGTTCACTGTGGACGTGTCCGGGACGTGGAGCGGCTACCTCCCAGTGGCTGAACTGAACAACTACGACGGTAACTCGTGGAGTTTCTCGGCTACCTTCCAGCCCACTGGGGGCCGGGTGCCGTTGCCGGCGGCTGGCGCCGAAGTCAGCGGGGTGCAGGTTGTCCAACGGTATGAGCTGCTGCGCTCGATCGGGCTGCCGTTCCTTCCCGCTTTGGACCGCGCCGTACAAGTGAGCGGGATGTCAGTCGACGCAGACGCTACGACCGGGATGTTGGTGGCGTCCCCGAAGTTGCCGGCGTCCTACGTCGTCGTGTCGCGGACGCCCAGCGCCACGCTGGACAACCTCGACGCCAGTGCGCCGGTGGCGTCCGGCAACCTGGTCCCGGGTGGGGATTCCCCCTCTTACACTGCGGTGCCCGCCGGTTCAGGCCGCGACATCGCCGAGGGCGTGCGGTTCTCGACTTCGTTGACGCGGGCCAGCGCCTCGCCGACGGTCGGTTTCCTTCAGAGCCTGGCCGAGCAACTCCAGGCCAAAGAGCGACGGGTCGTGCCCGCGCGTTCCGCCGCTGGTGGTAAGCAGGCCAACACCGCCGCCCTGGCCGGCACATCGCTGGCCCAGGTGATCAATGCCGTCACCGTCGACCGGGCGGCCACCCCGGAACAGTTCGCCACGTTTTACGCGGTCGTCGCCCGCTACCTCGGTGTGCCCGCCCGGGTGGTCACGGGGTTCCGGGTGCCTGAGGCCAGCCAGCAGAAGCCGCTGCCTGCCGGCCACTACCAGCTGACCGACCGCGAGACATGGACCTGGGTGGAAATCCCGGTGGCGGGGGTGGGCTGGGTCATCGTCGACCCCACCCCGGGAGCTACTACGACGGCGGCGTCGCCGCCGCCCGAGAGCGTCCGGGCCACCCCCACGACCACGCCCAAGCAGGCGACGGCCCTCCCGGCCACGAACAACGCCGGTCACGAGATCGCTCCTCCGGCCAAGGTCCACCCCCACGGGCCTGGCCACGTCAACTGGGCCCTCGTCCTCGGCATTGCGTTGCCGGCCGCGGTCGTGTTTGCCGTCCTGGTCGGCGGGCTGCTCGTGCCGGCCATCCGCCGTCGCCTCCGTCGGGTGGCGCGGCACCAACCGGCCGACCCGGCGCTGCTGGCCGCCGGTGCGTGGTTGGAGTTCCTGGACGGTCTTTCCCGCCTGGGCCTGGACGTGAGCCTGTCGGCGACCAGCAGCGAGGTGGCCGACCGAGTAGCCGAACGCTTCGGAGAGGAGTTCGGGCCGCCCACCCGTTTCGTTGGGGCGGCGGCCGACCAGGCCCTGTTCAGCACTGTTTGGCCCCTCGAAGATGCCCGGGCCCGCTCGGCGTGGGACTCGCAGCGCCAGCTGTACAAGGCCATGCGGCGCACCCTCGGCTTTGAGGCGGCGGCGCAGACGTTGGTACGAGTGGGCAGCGCTCCCGCCCGTCCCAGTCGAGCCAACCCCCACCCGCCGGCGTCGGGACCCGCCAGTCAAAGCCTTTCGGGAGCAGCCCGGTGACCGGGCGCCTGGCGCTACGAGGAGCTTTGCCCGGGCCGCACCCCAACGGCGCTTACTTCACTGACCGCCGCGCTGAGGTTGGCCGCGTACCCCGACCTGGGCACCGGTGGTCCGGGACATGAGGTTCCGCAAGCAGCGCCTCCATCCCGAGCCGCAGGCCTCCTTCCCCGGTTACGGCAGTGTCGTGGCCATCGCCAGCGGCGCTTTCGCCACTGTTTACCGCGCCGTCGAGCTCGGGACGTCCCGGCCGGTGGCGTTGAAGCTATTGCGCCTCGGCGACGCCTCTCAGTCCGCGCTCGACCCGTTGAGCGAGCACCTGGACACGCTGACCTTGCTCAGCAAACACCCGAACGTGCTCACTCTGTACAGGACGTTCTTCACCCCCGAAGACCTGCCGGTCCTGGTGACCGAGCTGTGCCGTGAGTCGCTGGCGCAGCGGCTGGCTCGGAACGGCCCTCTATCGGCGCCGACAGTGGTGCCGATGGCCGTCAAGGTGGCCGGCGCCCTCGAGACCGCCCACAAGGCGGGGTTGGTGCACGGCGACGTAAAACCCGAGAACATCCTTATTTCTGCCGTAGGAGAGCCACTGCTAGGTGACTTCGGCCTGGCCTCGTTGCAGGCTGCCGCCGCGCCCACCGAGCACCTGGCCGGGGAGATGACCTTGCACACTCCTCCAGAGGCTTTCGAGGATGGTCCCCTTACGCCGGCGGCGGACGTCTACGGGCTGGCCTCGAGCATCTACCAGCTGCTCCTGGGGCGGGGCCCGGTGGTGACGTTCCCGGGCGAGGAGCCGGCCGCTGTGATCCTGCGGGTCTTGCGCGACACAGCGCCCCGCCCTCCGCTGGGGTCCATGCCGATCGCCTTGGCCGACCTCCTGGAGGCGGCATTGTCTAAGACCCCGGCGGACCGGCCCCCCACGGCAGCCTCGTTCGCGGAGTCGTTGCGGTCCATCGAAGAGGCTTCTGGATGGCCGCCAACGCCCTACGTCGTGTGGGAGATCACCGAGCTCAGCGGGGCGCGGCCGCTGAGGACGGCGACGATCGACGACGGCCTCAAGGACGGTGAGGAGCCGGAACTAGACGAAGAGGCGAGCGAAGCCGAGCCGGGTAAAGCCGACCGGCGGGCTGAAGGGGGGTCAGACAGAGCGCAACGAGTAGTCTCGGCGGACGTGCTGGCCGGCGAAGTCGACCCGAGCGGTCCGAGCGACCCAAGCGGTCCGATTGGTCCAAGTGATAAGACTGGTCAGACCGAGGTGCCCACGAGCGAAGTGGCCGCCCACGGGTGGGCGACCGGTGAGGCGTCCGCCGATGAGCCTCCGGGCAGCCGGGCGGCCGACCAGGGGGGGCCAGCCGGGACAGGGCCAGCCGGGACAGGGCCAGCCGGGACAGGGCCAGAGCGGGCGCCCGGGCCGGATGAGGCGGGGCCGGCGACGATGGGGCGGACGAGGCAGATGAGGCGAGGCAGGTGTGACGGAGGGGGCCGCCGGGAGAGAAGGGGCGACCGGGGCGGACGTACAGCAAGGGCCGGGGCCCACAGAAGGTGGCGCGTCCCTGCCTGGTGCCAGGCAGGTCATTGTGCCGCCTGCGGTCGAGCGGACCGTCGTGGTCCCCAACCCCCTGCCGCCCTTCCGCGCGGCTACCTCCCACCCGGCGCACGCGGTCCAGCCCTACCGCCATTCGGCCCGGACGGAGCGCCCGGCTGGATAATGCCGGCCCGGTCGGCGCGCTCGGCGGGCTACCCTGCGTTGTCGTGGGAACCGCACAAGCCACCAGGACCGTGTTTTCCGGGATCCAGCCGACGGGTGCCCCTCACCTCGGCAATTACCTGGGCGCGCTGCGCTGGTGGGTTGACTTCCAGGACCGCTACAACGCCATCTACTGCGTGGTCGACCTGCACGCGCTCACCGTGCCGGGCGACCCCGAAGAGCTCTCCAAGGCCACTGTCACCGTCGCCACTCTCTTGCTGGCGGCCGGGCTCGACCCCTCTCGCTGCATCTTGTTCGTCCAGAGCCAGGTCCCCCAGCACGCCGAGCTGTGCTGGCTGCTCGAGTGCACGGCCAGCATGGGCGAACTGGAGAGGATGACCCAGTTCAAAGACAAGGCAGCCAAAGGCGGTGAAGAGTCGGCGCGGGTGGGCCTGTTCGCCTACCCCACCCTGATGGCCGCCGACATCCTCCTGTACGACACGGACCTCGTCCCCGTAGGCGATGACCAGCGCCAACACCTGGAGCTCACGCGGGACTTGGCCCAGCGGTGGAACACCCGCTACGGGGACACCTTCACTATCCCCCGTGCCGCCATCCCGCCCCCCGGCGGAGGGGCCCGCATCATGGACCTTCAGGACCCGCTCCACAAGATGTCGAAGTCGGCCGGCTCCGACGCCGGCCTTATCTACCTGTTCGACGACCCCAAGGTCATCGAACGGAAAGTCAAGCGAGCCGTGACCGACCTTGACCCGCCCGGACCGGGGGCGGTGCGGTGGGACGTGGAGGAAAAACCGGGGGTTTCGAACCTGCTCGAGATCCTGGCCGCCATCAAGGGGGGCAAGCCGGCCGAGATCGCGAGCGGCTACGAGAACTACGGAACGCTGAAAGCGGACACGGCAGAGGCCATAATCGAGACGCTTCGACCGCTCCAGGAGCGCTACCGCGAATTGGCGCAGGATCCTGGCTCTGTTCAGGCGGTGCTGGCTGATGGGGCGAGCCGGGCGACCGAGATGGCCAGCAGGACGTTCGAGAGGGCCCGGTCGGCCATCGGGCTCCTCCCCCGCTAGCGCTCGGGGCCGGCTGCGGGCTGGGGCTGGGGCGCGGGCTTCGGGCTTCGGGCGGTGTTCGGCCGGTACGACGGGTCTCGTCGCACGGTTTCTCCCCCGATTTCGGTGAAATTTTGGGTTCTGTGAGCGCCCGCGTCGCTTATCTCGACTCCGGCGCGCACAGGTCCCCGACGAGGGCGAGGGTGGCGGCCCGTCGGGGCCCAATTGAAGCCACTCCTCTGCTTGAGTTGGCATGAGAAGCATGAAATAGTATGAAATATGTCAACACAAAGGGCACGGAACCCCAAGGACCTGCTCACCGTCGAGCGTCAGGTCTTCAACCTCCAGCTCGGGCTGGCCACACGAACCCAACTTCGCAAACGCGGCGTCACACAAGCGCAGATCCACGTGGCGCTGGCGCAGGGCCGATGGGCCCGGGCGGCGCCGGGCGTCTATGCCCTGCCCAATTGGCCAGCCGACCATGCCCGCCGCCTGTTGGCGGCCTGCCTGGTAACTACCGGCGTGGCGTCTCATGCGTCGGCGGCGTGGCTCTGGGGGTTGCTGAAGTACGAACCCGACCGTCTCATCGTTTCGGTTCGCAGTGGCCAAAGCCCCTCGGGCAGGGTTCGCTCCCCTACCCCCGGCGGATCCGTCAACAGCTTCAGCCCCCTCCCGATCGTCGTGCACCGCAGCCGCGACCTCTCGGGTAGTGCCATTTCGCTCAGGCGAGGCGTCCCTAGCACGAACCCCCTCCGGAGCCTGGTCGACATGGCCGGGACGGCGCCGCCGGCCCTGCTCGATGAAGCCGTCGACGTCGCTCTGGCCACGGGCCTAGTGACGGTCGAAGGCCTCACGGCCGAGGCCACTCGCCTCAAGCGGAGGGGCCGGACCGGCCCTGCTCAACTGTTGACCTGCCTGGAGCGCCGGGGCTTCGTGGGCGCCCCCTCCCCCAGTGTCCTCGAAAGCCGGGCGCTGCGCCTGCTGAACCACGCCCGGGTGGATGTGGCCCGTTGTGAAACGGTCGTCAACGGAGGACAGTTCCGGCTGGACATCGAGCTAGAGGGCCAGGTGTTCGTCGAGGTCGACGGCTATTCCTACCACTGGAGCCCGGAGCAAAAACGCCGAGACGACGCCCGTCACAACGCCTTACGGTTGCTCGGTTTCAAGATCCTGGTCTACGGCTGGCAGGACATCGCGCACCAACCGCGCCGGGTGCTGGCCGAGATCAGAAAAGCCCAGGCCATGATGACCGGCTAAAGCTTCAGCGGCGCCTTCTGGTTGTCGGTCACGCGGGCCAGATCGGCAACAGGGCCGATGGTCACCGGCCCGAGCCCGTGCCCCGGGCTCCCACTTGCCGCCGCCGTCAGCAGGTCGAGGGCATAGTCGCAGGCCTGCTCTTCGTTGAGGAAGCTGAGCGTCGCCGCCGGCCGGGCCGGTTCCCAAATGAGGACCTCCCAGTTGCGTTGGTTGGGCCGCACTATGCACGCACCCTCGCGTACGGCCCGAGGCCGGTCGAGACCGACCAGCAAGTACCTGTCTTCGGGCACGCTCGCCGCTTCCAGGCACTCCTTTAGCTGCAAACGGTCCATTGCTGACGCCTCCTCGAAAATGAAGCCGGCTGACCGTTGTCTGCGTTAAAGATCAGTAATAGCGCATGTTTTTCGTCAATGCGCAAAAATTGCCGAGAAAATGCGTTCGCGCCAAATCTGGACGGTCAACCCCGAGACAGAACGAGAAGAGCCGGAAAGGGCGATTGAGCGTTAGCGGCGCTTGGCGGCGCAGTTGATGCACAAACGGGCTGCCGGCATCGCCTCGATCCTGGCGGGGGCGATCTCACCGTGGCACCCTTCGCACGTCCCGTACGTGCCAGCGTCGATCTTCTCCAGCGTGTGTTCGACGTCGATCAGGTTTGTAGTGAGCGTCGTGGCCAACGCTTCCGTCTCGCCACGTTCGGCGGTCACCTGGCTCGAATCGGCGAAGTTCGGGTCGTACGACAGGCCTTCGCTACCGAACCCCAGCTCTTCCAGCTCACGCCGGAGCGAGGAGCGTTGCGTCTCCAGTTCTTCTCGCAGCGCACTGGACGTACCTGCCTCCATCGTGGGCAGTGTAGTCCTTAGCGGACCGTCCGCGACGTGTCAAAGTCAACTTGTGTTCAGCTGGCGGGGCGACCGTTGCCCCTGGCCGCGTGAGCCCGCGGGTGGGCGGCATCGTAGACGGCCCGCAGCCGTTCCGACGACACTTTGGTATAGATCTGGGTGGTCGCGATAGAGGCGTGGCCAAGCAGTTCCTGGACCACCCGGATGTCCGCACCATGGTCAAGCATGTGCGTGGCGCAGCTGTGGCGCAGCACGTGGGGTGTCAGCTTTCCGTCCAAACCGGCGCGCCGGCCGTACTGCCGGACGATGCCCCAGGCGCCCTGACGACTGAGACGCCCTCCCCTCAGGTTGAGAAAAAGGGCAGCCCCATCGGCCCTCCGGGCCCCTTGCGGTTCGCCAGGGCCGCTCTTCCACCCGGGCTCAACCAGGCCTCCAGCGCCTGGCGAGCGTAGCGTCCGAGCGGCACCAGGCGCTCTTTGTTGCCTTTGCCGAGGACGCGGACAAGTTGTTCATCCGAGGTGACGTCCGCCACCGAGAGGCCCGTGAGCTCCGAAATCCGCATCCCGGTGCCGTAGAGGAGCTCGAGCACAGCCCGGTCCCGGCGCTGCGCCACGCCGTCGCCGGTGACCGCGGCCAGTAGCGAGCCGACCTCCTCTTCGCTCAACGCCTTGGGCAGCCCCTGCGGGACCGGCGGCGGGCGCAGGGCGCTGGCCGGGTCGGCCTGGGCCGCTCCCTCCACCACCAGGAACCTGTGGAGCGACCGTATGGCGACCATCGCCCGCGCCACCGAGGCCGGGGCCAGGCCGGCGGTGCGCAGGTGGGCGACGTAACGGGCCACCGTCCCTTCGTCTACAGAGCCGTCGTCGAGGGTGCCCGGGTCCACCCCTTGGGCGCGGAGCCAAGCTTCGTAACCCATGAGGTCTCGCCGGTAGGCGGCCAGAGTGTTGTGGGTGCGGCCTTTTTCGACCGCCAGCCAGCTAAGCAGCTCCTCCGATGGAAGGCTGAGGGGAGCACGGGCCTGCCGGGCGGCAGGAAGCGTGGGGTGGAGGTCCGGGCCCGCCATTTCCTTCAGGGCGGGTATTGCTCAGGAAAGGTGAACCTGAGCCCAGTAAAGGCCCACGATCGTCTTGGCGTCAGTGATCTCGCCGGAGCGGATGAGCTCGAGCGCCGCTGGCAGCGAGTGGCGCTCGACGGTCATGTACTGTTCTTCGACCCCGTGGCGGGCGTCGGGGACCGGTCGCAGGTCCGTTGCCAGGTAACACCACGACTGCTCGTCGGAGAACCCGGGTGAATTGAAGAACCGTCCCATCAGCTCGAGCCGGCCGGCCACCATGCCGGTCTCCTCAACCAGCTCGCGTGCGGCGGTGACCTCGGGCGGTTCGCCGGCGACGTCTCGCTTGCCGGCGGGGATCTCCAGCAGCTCCATGCCGAGGGGGGCTCGGTACTGCCGCACGAAAATAACCTCCTTCGTCCGGTCGTCCACGGGCACCATGACGACGGCCCCGGGGTGATGTACGAAGTCCCGTTCGAACGTCTCCCCGCCCGGGGCCTCGAACGTACCGATCGCCACGTGCAGGAAGGTGCTGTCGAAAACGGGGCGTTCGCCGAGCTTGCGGAAGCTACCGGAGGGCAAGGCCGGCCTCCTTGCTACCCCCGGCGGTGCCGTCTAATAGCTCCGTCCCGAACGGGTCCGGGCCGAGGGCATCCGGATCTGATTAGGTGTGGTAAGCGTCCTTCGGCTCGGGCCAGGGCGGCCCCCACCAGTGCGAAGAACAGCGGGTGGGCGCGGTCAGGCCGGCTCTTGAACTCAGGGTGGGCCTGGGTCCCAACCCAGAGCGGATGGCCGGGCAGCTCGATCATTTCGACCAGTCGGCCATCGGGGGACTCCCCTCCGCAAACGAGGCCGGCGTGCTCGAGGCGGCTGCGGTAGCGGTTGCTGACCTCGTAGCGATGGCGGTGACGCTCGAAGACCAGTTCGGACGCGTAAATGTCGGCTATCTGGCTGCCCGGCCGCAGCTTGGCCGGGTACGTCCCGAGCCGCATCGTCCCGCCGAAGTTGGACTGGTTCATGGCCTCACGCTGGTCATCCATCAAATCGATGACCAGGTGCGGGGCACTGGGTTGGAACTCCAATGAATTGGCCCCCTCCAGGTTGGCCGCGTTGCGGGCGAACTCGATGACCATGACCTGCAACCCCAGGCAGAGGCCGAGGCACGGTATCTGGTGCTCCCGGGCGTAGCCCACGGCGGCGATCATCCCCTCGATGCCACGCGGCCCGAACCCACCGGGCACGATCATCCCGTCCAGGTCACGCAGGCGGCCCTCAGCCATCAGGCCTTCGACCTCTTCGGCCTGCACCCAGTCGAGCTGTAGGCGAGCCCCGTGCGCATAGCCGCCGTGGCGCAGTGCTTCGACGACTGAAAGATAGGCGTCGGGTAGGTTCACGTACTTGCCGATGAGCCCGATGCGCACCGGTTTGGAGGCGGATTCGACCCTGCGCATCAGCTCGTACCAGTGCGAGAGGTCTACCGTCCTCCGCCCGCGAGCACCCGGCTCGCTGCCGTCGGGGATGGGCTCGAGCCGGAGCAGTTCGCATACGTAATCGTCGAGGCCCTCCTCGTGGAGCGCCAAAGGGATTTCATAAAGGTTGGGGGCGTCGATATTGGAGATGACGCCCTTTTCGGGGACGTCGCACTGGAGCGAGATTTTCGTCTTCAAGCTCTCGGGTATGGGTCGGTCGCTGCGCAGGATTATGACGTCCGGCTGGACGCCTCGGGAGCGCAGTTCGGTCACCGAATGCTGCGTGGGTTTGGTCTTTTGCTCGCCGGAAGGGCCGAGGTAGGGCACCAAGGTGACGTGAACGTAGCACACGTTGTCGCGGCCAATTTCGTTCCGGATTCTGGCGCACGGCCTCGAGGAACGGGAGTATCTCGATGTCACCGACGGTCCCCCCGATCTCGGTGATCACGACGTCTACGTCCTCCATGGCCAGCCGGCGGATGCGCAGTTTTATTTCGTTGGTGATGTGCGGGATAACCTGCACGGTCTTGCCGAGGTATTCACCGCGGCGTTCTTTGGCGATGACTGATTGGTAGATGGACCCCGTCGTCGCGTTGGAGTCCCGGGTCAGGGCCTCGTCGATAAAGCGTTCGTAGTGACCTAGGTCGAGGTCGCTTTCCCCCCCGTCTTCGGTGACGAAAACCTCACCGTGCTCGTACGGGTTCATCGTCCCGGGGTCAACGTTGATGTACGGGTCAAGCTTTTGCATCGTTACCCGGAGGCCTCTGCTCTTCAGGAGCCGGCCCAGCGAGGCCGCCGTCAGGCCCTTGCCTAATGAGCTTGCGACTCCTCCGGTCACGAAAATGTGCTTCGCCAAGTTTTCCTCCAGGCTCGGCTTATAGGTTCGGCCGGTGGAGGCGCACCTTCTTGCAGCCCGCGTGCTTACAAGAAGACCGTCCCTGGTGGCCACACCATAGTACCCCAGGGGGTACCCACATTTGGTGGACGGTCGTCCCCTATTGAGTGCTCAGCCGGCGACGCGAGCGGCCTCGAGCAGTTCGGCGGCGTGAAGGCGGGCCGTGCGGCTGGCCGGTTGGCCCGAAAGCATGCGTGACAGTTCTATGACCCGTTCCTTGCCAGCGACCGGGCGGGCCACGGTCACGCTCCGGGCACCTTGTCCGACTTTGCTTATGGCTACCTGTGCATCGGCGAAGGCCGCGACCTGGGCCAGGTGGGTGACCACCAGTACCTGGTAACGCCGGCCCAGGTTGGCCAGCGCCCTCCCGACTGCGAGCGAGGCCTCGCCGCCGATGCCGGCGTCCACTTCGTCGAAGACCAGCGTCGACGGCTCCTCACCGTCGCGCTCTTTGTCGCCATCCGGGCGTGGTCCCCCGTCCCCATCCCCATCGGCGACGCCCAGCAGCACGAGGCGGAGCGCCAGCATGGCCCGGGCTAGTTCGCCTCCCGAAGCCACCTTGGCCAGTGGCAGCAGCGGCTCGCCCGGGTTGGCCGCCAGCAGGAACGTGACGTCCTCGCCGGCCAGTTCCCGCACGTCGTCGCCGGCCGGGCCGCCTCTCCCGTCCCCGCTGACGTCGACGACGAAGCGGGCCCCGGGCATGGCCAGGAGGCGCAACTGCCGTTCCACCGCTTCGCCAAAGGAGCGGGCTGCCCCTCTGCGCTCTTGGCCCAGCGATGCTGCCGCCCGGCGCAGTTCGGAGCGCCAGGCCGCCCTTTCGTCCTCCAGCCGAGACGCCACCGAGTCCAGGTTTTCCAGCTCCTCCAGGCGTTTCCTGGCCTGCCGCTCGAAGGTCATCACGTCGTCCAAGCTGCCCCCGGGCCCGGCGTACTTCCGCCGCAGTTCCCGCAGCACGGCCCGGCGAGCCACCACCTCGGCCAGTCGTTGAGGGTCCTCCTCCAGTCGTTCGGCCGCCGAGTGCGCTTCGCCGGCAATGTCAGCCAGTTCTGCGCCGACGGACTGGAGGCGCTCGTGGAGCGCGGCCAGCGGTGGGTGGCCGGCCAGCTTGGCCAGTAGATGGCCCAGCCGGTCCCGGATTTGCTCGTCACCCGAGAGGTCCTCGTAGGCTTGCAGGGCGGCCGTACGGTGGGCCGCCGCCCTGGCCAGACGTTCTTCCTCGATGGCCAGCTCGTCGTCTTCGGCGGACGAGACGAGGCCGGCGGCGTCGAGCTCAGACAGCTGGTAGCGCAGCAGCTCTGCCTGCTGTCCCCGGCTGGTGACGTCGCCTCCGGCGCCGGCCATTTCCGTTTCGATCTGGCGCAGGCGCAGGCGCGCCGCCGCCCGCGGGCGCGTATCGGCGCGGGCGAACGCGTCGAGGGCCTCGCGCTGCGCCGCGGCCGAGAACAGCGACTGGTGCGCGTGCTGGCCATGCAGGTCGACCAGGCGTTGACCCAGCTTGGCCAACGCCGAAAGCGTGGCCATCCGGCCGTCTACATACGCGCGCGACCGACCCTCCGCGGGGACCACTCGCCCGAGGACGACCTCGCTTTCTTCCATGATCTCTTCGGGGCGCTGGTTGTCGAACCCGGGACCGGCGCTAGCTCCGATCTGGTCACTGGCCGGGCCCGCCGTGGCGGCCAGCAGGAAGCGTCCCTCCACCATTGCTTCTGGCGCCCCGGGCCTGACCCGGATGCCCTCGGCCCGGCCGCCAAGGAGCAGCTCGATAGCTTCGACCACAAGGGTCTTGCCCGCCCCGGTCTCTCCCGTCAGTGCCGTTAGACCAGGGCCAAGCACGAGGGTGAGGTCCTCGATCACGCCTAACTGCCTCACCCTGAGCTCGCACAACATAGCCTGACGATACCTCGGGGCCGTTGTCCTAAAGGCGGACCCGTTGGTCCCCTTTACCGCCCGCTCCCATACCGCAGGCTCCCATACTGCAGGCTCGGGAAAAGAGCCGGCCGCTTTCCGTTGATCAGGGCGATTGCGACGATCAGGCCGATTATCGGTCCGTCAGGTGGAACTTGTTCTTGAGGATGTTCTCGAACGATTTGCTCCCGAACGCCACGAGCATGGCATCGTGGGCGCCGGCCCGGCATAACAGGCGCTCGCCGAGCGCAATTTCCTGGCACGGAAGGCCGTCGACGATCAGGTCCGCACCACAGCGGCCCTGAAGTTCGAAGGACAGGTCGTCCGAGCTATCGAGGACAAGGCTGCGGTCGAACAGCATGTGGGCGGCCACCGGGGTTAGCACCAGGCAACGCAACAGCGGCGAAATAATCGGCCCCGGGCCGAGAGGTTATAGCCCGTCGAGCCCGTCGCCGTCGAAACAATCATGGCGTCGGCGGCGTAGCTCAAGAACCGCTCGCCCCTGATGCCGACGTTGGCATTAATCGTGTGCATTCCCGTGGGGCGGGAAATCGTAATGTCGTTGAGCGCGGTGGCCGAAAACCGGGGGGTATTTGTCCCCACCGGCAAAATGTTGGCGTCGACTGTCATCCTTCGCTCGATTTGGTAATCCCCCGCCAGGAAGCGTTCAATGGCTCGGCGCAAACCCTCCGGCTCGATGGCCGTCAAATACCCGAAGCGCCCGAAATTCACCCCGAGGACGGGGACGTCGCTACCAAGGACCATCCCGACCGCTCGCAGCATGGTGCCGTCTCCGCCCAGGCTGACCAGCAGGTCGAGCCCGTCCACTTCGGGAGCCGTCGTCGTCGAGCCGCCCCACGTCTTTGGTGGTACGTGGTCCGGGACCTGAGCGGTCTCGTGGCCCGTGGCTTCGAGCCAGGAGGCAGTCTCTTTGGCCAGTTCGACCGCGCTGGACCGGTCTGAATTGGGCAGGAAACCAATGTTCGCCACGGTCAATCTGGCCCGTCAGCGCCAGGTTTGCTTTCGCCGCGGCCGGAATTTGACGACCCGGCCGAAAAAGCTATGTCGCTCAGCGCGCTCGCCATCAATGAAAACCCCGGCTTTCTCCCCGTCCGCATGTGCAGGAAGAACTCGACGTTACCGGCCGCGCCGAGCAGCGGCGACGCCATCCCGCCTAAAACGCTGGCCCCTCCCGCTTCGAAGGAGCCGGCCACGTCGCACAAAACGCTGGCCCACACCTTGGGGTCCCGCACGATGCCTTTGCCCTTCGAGACAATGACCTTCCCGGCCTCGAACTGCGGCTTCACCAGGACGACGAGATCGCCGCCGGGCTTGGCCACGCTGAGGAGTGCTTGCGCCACGATCATCAAGGATATAAACGACAAATCGGCGACCACGACGTCGAACTGTCGGCCTCCGACGTCTTCGGGGCGCAGGTAACGCACGTTGGCGTTCTCCATGACCTCGACGCGAGGGTCTTCGCGCAGCCGAGTCAGGATTTGGCCATGGCCCACGTCCACTGAGACCACCTGCGCGGCGCCGCGCTGGAGGAGGCAGTCGGTGAAGCCCCCTGTGGACGCGCCCGCGTCGAGCGCCACCTTCCCGGTCAGGCACAGCCCGAAGTGTTCCAGCGCGGCGTCGAGCTTTTCCCCGCCTCGGCTGGCAAAGCGCGGTGGTGGCCCGAGGACGATGACCGCCTCCGCCGGGCTGACCTGTCGGGACGGCTTGGCCGCGACGGCCCCACCTACCAGGACCCGCCCGGCAGCCACCAGCGAGCTCGCCTGCGCCCGGTCAGTGGCCAGGCCCCGGTTTACGAGCTCGGCGTCGAGCCTTCTCCTGGCGCCCAGCTCAGCCCTGCCCCTCGCTCGAGGGGCGATCTGCGCCGCCCGTCGGCTTGCGGGGGCTGGCGGCCTTGCGTGCTCCGGCCGCCTTGGCCCGAGGCGCGGCCGCTTTCGTTGCGTCCTTGGTTGCGTCTGCTTTGGCCGTTTTCGCCGCCGGCTTGCCGGTAGGCGCCCCCGTCGTGGCCTTGGCCGTGGGCGTCGCCCCGCTGGGTCCGGCCCCGGTAGCTGTGGCCGGGGTGTGCGCAGCTGGCTCAGGCCCGGCCGGGCCGCTCGTGACGACGGTGGTGGCGCCGCTAGTGGTCGTAGCGGTGCCCGCCCCGCCCTCCCGGGCGCGCAGGCTCTGTTCCAGGTGTTCGAGGTCGTGGAGTATGACCGAGGTCTCCCGCCGGAGGGCGCCGACCACGTCCGCGGCCGCGTGCCGGCCTTCTTCGACGAAACCGCCGCGGCGTTTGACGTCTTCGCGCTCCTTGTCGCGATTGCCCAGCAGCTGCTCGGCGACCTGTTTGGCGCGTGCCGCCGCCACACCGACGAGCGCAGCGGCGGCCTGGCCCATGTGTCTCAAGTCGTCTTCAGTGCTCATACCGAAAGTGTAGGGCTCCCTCTCTGTACCGTGCTGAGGCGAGCGCGTTAGTGGTTGCAGGCTGCCTGGTAGCGTCGGGCAAGTGAGCGGTTCGCCTTGGAAATTGGTCATATTCGACAATGACGGCGTGATCGTCGACAGTGAACCGTTAGCAGAGACAGCCATGTCGGGCGCTCTCGACGCCGCCGGCTACCCGATGACACCCGAGGAGTGCGGAGAGGCGCTCCGGGGCACCACCTTGACCGAGAGCCGCCGCATCATCGAGGAACGAAGCGGCCGGCCTCTGCCAGCGGATTTCGAGGCCGGGTACACCACGGCGCTTTTCGAGCTGATACGCACGCAACTGCGTCCCGTCCCCGGGGTGGAAGCAGTGCTGGACGACCTCGATGCCGCCGGCGTCGCTTATTGCGTGGCTTCGTCAGGGAGACGGGAACGGGTCCGGTTCGCCCTGTCGAAGGTCGGGCTGTTGAGCCGGTTTGGGACGCACTGGTGGGGAGCGGAGGACGTGGTGAAGGGCAAGCCCGCGCCTGATCTTTTCCTGTTGGCGGCGGAGCAGATGGGCACCGCTCCGGGCGACTGCGTGGTCGTTGAGGACGCCGAGTTCGGTGTACAGGCGGCGCGCGCGGCCGGGATGACGGTGTTCGGCTTTGCCGCTCGCACGCCTCCGGAGAGGTTGGCCGGCGCCGATTACGTGTTCAAGGACATGGCCGAGCTGCCGGCGTTGCTGCTCCCCGGGGTCGCCGAGCAGTGACGGATGGCCCCGGCGGCCGGACGACCAAACCGGCGCCAGGTTCAACTCCCCGAACGGCCCAGGGCCTGCTTGACCAAATCCTCCAGGTCCGTCCCGACGAGGTCAGGCGCCGGCTCGACCGGGAGGTCGGAGGGCCGGGTCACCCCTGACAACACCAACCCGAACTTCGTGCTCAGCCGCACGGCAAACAGGCCGTCGGTGTTCGGCTGGTCCCCGACGACCATCGTCGGCGGCCCGTAGCGGGCCGAGACCAGGGCCGCCATTGGTTGCTCGGGCTTGCCAGCCACCTCCGGCGCCCGTCCCGAGGCCGTGGCTATGAAAGCTACGATGGCGCCGGCCCCGGGCAGGAGCCCGTCACCCTGACCGGTCCGGCCGGTGGCGGTCGCGGCCTTTCCTGTCCCGCCGGCGGCGGGTGCCGCTGCGGCCGCTCCCCCACTGGCGTGGTCAGCGTTGCCTACCGGCAAGGTGGCGTCCGTATTGGTGGCCACGAAGCGAGCGCCGGCCCGGATGGCGGCGCTGGCCGCGCTCAAGGCCCAGTAGTCCAGCTCCACAGTGCGCCCGACCACCAGGGCATCCGGGCCCTCGTCGGGGCTTACTACGTGGACGTCGCGCGCTGCTAAAGCCTCCCGGATCCCCTGGTCACCAATAACGGCGGCCCGGCTCCCGGGGGCCAAGATCGAGGCCGCCGCCTGGGCCGAAGTGGTCAGGTCGGCGGGCTGGCACTCGATGCCGGCGCGGGATAAGGCGCTCAGGTGCGAAGCGACCGTGGGGCCCGAGTTGTTCGTCAGGAAGACGACTCTCTGCCCGTCCGACCGCAGTTCTTTGACGGCCTCGGCCGCCCCGGGGATGGGCCGCCCGGCGAGCCAGACGACACCGTCCAGGTCGAGCGCCCAGGTCACAGAGGCCGCAGTTGCGTGTACGTCCGCGGGCCGGACGTCAGATGCTGCGGGCGATGTAGGTGGCGTGGGCACCGAAGATCGTGACCGCTACCAGGATCAGGTAGAAGGCCCCGATGGCCAAGCGCTGTTGGGGGAGCAAGGCGTTGTAGGCCCGCGACGCCGGGCTGTTGCGGTAGCGCCACCGCCGCCACAGCTCGATGCCGCCGAGGATGAGGACGATGGGGATGACCGGGCTCGGGTACAGGAACTCGAACACGAGCAGGGCCACCAGGCCCAGCAACCACAAGGCCGGGTGCAAGGCGGCCGCCGCCCGGCCGCCATCGAGGGGCAGGACGGGCAACAGGTTGAAAAGGTTTACGAAAAAGCCGAAAAACGCCAGGGCCATCAGGAACTTCGAGCCCGTCGCGTTCGCCCAAAAGGCCACCACGACAGAAGCCGCGGTACCGACCAGCGGGCCGGCCAACCCGGACAGGGCTTCCTGGTAGGCGCTCCTCGGGCTGCCGCGCATATTCACAAACGCGCCGAGGAAGGGGATGAACAGTGGTGCTGACGCGGGCACGCCCTGACGGCGCAGCTCGACGACGTGGCCCATTTCGTGCACGAGGATCAAAAGGACGATGCCGACGGCGAAGGACCAGCCGAAAAACAGCGAATAGGCAACGATCGAAACCGCCATCGACAGCACCAGGCCGATGTATTTGAGCTTGATCAGCAAGGCGCCAAATTTGGCTAAAAAGGCGCCCACCGCGGCCAGCGCAGTGATGAACCGCTGCCACGCTCTACGCAGGGCGCTCTGCGGCTTGGTCGGCCCCGAGCCGGGCCCGCCCGGGCGAGCGTGGCCATTGGCGGCGGGCGGCCGTCCGCCAGTGGTCCACGGCGAGGTGCCCATGACGAACGGCTCCTGGCCGCGCTGCGGGCCGGCTGAGTAGCCAGAACGCGCCAACGCTCCGCCCGCGGCCGGCTCCCTGCCATGGTCGGCCTCACTGCCCTGGCCGTTGTCGTCGCCGCCCGAACCGATGCCCCATCGGGCGCCCGGGTGGGTGCCGCCGCTCGAGCCCCCGCCCCCGGCGCCGTTACCGGGCTCCGGCCACCACTGCGACGGCTGGCCGTTCGCCGGTCCCCCATCTTCTAGTCCCCCATCTCCTGGGGACGGGCCAGTGCCGTCCGGCCAGGCCGGCTTGTCCGCTTCGGGCTCGCCTCCCCACTTGGGGACTCTCAGTTCCACAGGCAGACCGCCCGGGGGTTGGAGGAGGCAACTGGCTTCATGTTCCCAAGATACCGGGCGCATACGACGCCGCAGATGCGCTGCCACCCAGCTAGATGCGGCCCGTCATGGACGCGGGCCGCACGTGAGTGCGGCCGCCTCAGGCGGAGTTGCCTCGGCCACTGGCTGCTGCTAGTCAGGTCGCATGCCCCAGCTCCTGGCCTTCGCCGGGCTACGCCCCGATACCGCAGTCACCGGTCCCCTCGACGAGGTGATCTGCCCGCCCTACGACATCATCACCGAGGAGCAGCGAGCCGGGCTCCTGGACCGCAGCCCTTTCAACGTCGTCGCGCGTGGAACTGCCAAACGGGCATTACCGCGAGGCAGCCACGCTGTTCCGGGAGTGGCAACAGAACGGGGCTTTGGCCCGTGAACCCGCGCCCGCCCTTTACGCCTACCGGATGAGCTACGTAAGCGTCGCGGGCGAGGTACGGCAAACGTTCGGTGTGATGGGCGCCCTTGTCCTGGAGCCGCCCGGCCACGGCATCCTCCCGCATGAGCAAACGACGCCCAAAGCAAAGGGTGACCGCCTGGAGCTGATCCGGGCCGTGCAGGCCAACACGTCGCCGATCTGGTGCCTATGCAGCGAGCTGGGTTTGGCTGCCGCCCTGGGGGACCCCCCAGAGCCCAACGGTCCTGGAGGCACCGCCGCGGTGGCCGTCGCCCAGGATGACGAGGGCACGCTCCATGAGCTGTGGCCCATATACGACCCCGAGGCCCAGGCGGAGGTAGCCAGGGTAGTTGCCGCCCGACCACTGCTGGTCGCCGACGGCCACCACCGCTACGAGACCGCCCTGGCGTACCAAGCCGAGCAACGGGCCGAGAGCCTCAGTGCGGGTGTGGCTACCACCAGTTCTGGCCGCTCAGGCAGTTCTGGCCGCTTAGGAAGTTCTGGCCGCTCAGGTCGAGGGCCCGGCAGAAGGCCTTGCTGGTTACGACGCGCTCTTGACCTTCGTCGTCGAGCTGTCCGAAGCCCACCTCCAGGTCCTGGCCATCCACCGGCTGGTGTCCGGTATGCCGGCCGAGTTCGACTTCCTCGGGCTTCTGGCGGACGGTTTCGAGCTCGCACCGGCTAGCGGTGATGCCGCCGCGCTGCTGGCCGAGATGGCCAGCCAGGGCGCCATGGGAGTAGCCACTTCCAGCGGGAACTGGCTGGCGCGGCCGCGCCCCGGAGGAGCCGATGCCCGATATGAGCTCGACTCGAGCCGGATCGACGCCGCGCTGCACCGGCTCCCACCCCACTCTCTGGTCTACGAGCACGACCCGGCCCGGGCGCTGGCCGAGGTCCGCGCCGGCAGGGCCAACGCCGCCGTCCTGTGCCGGCCAGCCACGGTAGGCCAGATCGCCCGGACGGCCGAGGGAGGTGACCGGATGCCTCCGAAAACGACCTTTTTCTGGCCCAAGCCGCGAACCGGCATGGTGTTCCGGGACTTCACATTGAGCCCCGGGCCGGGCTGACCCGCTTAGCACGGGAGCTCGCGCCGGGGAAGGTCCTGGCTCCAGGCGCGCGCCGCCGAAAGACCGAGCGCTGGTCTGCCGCGCCGCTCAGAGCGCATGGGTGCTCACCTGGTGTCGCAGGTCGCCCTCAGCGGGGTGCTCGGCTACCTGAACCTCAGCCCGTCTTTAGGTTGTCTTCATGCGTGAGAATGAAACTAGAGCTGAAGGCGCCCACCGCCGCAGTCGCGCGGGAGCGAGGAGGACCCACCGTGACCACCGACGACAAGGACGCAAAACTCTTTCCCTTTACGCCGCCCGCGTCGCGGCCTGACACCCCTCCGCGTCCACGCCGGCGCCGTACTTCGCGGCTGACCAAGACGGCCGCAGGACTGGCTGTGATCCTCGGGGCGGGCGCGGGCGGGGCGGCCGTAGCCTCTGCCACCAGTTCGGGTCCACCTGCAAACACCCCCGCAGCGAGCGCCTCAGCTACTACGGCTCCATCCGGCCCCAGTGGCCCGCTGCGTGGCGGCCCGGGGCGTCGAGGTTTCTTCGTCCCGGGTGGCCCCGGCGGCCTTGGCGGCCCCATGGCCTTCGGCTCCTTCGGGTCTGCCGGCCCGAACGGCGCCATCCACGGCAGCTTTACCGTCAAGGGCCCGAACGGCGGGTATGAAACGGTCGATACGCAATATGGCACGGCAGAAGCGGTCAGTTCCAGCTCGATAACCGTAAAGAGCGCCGACGGTTTCAGCCAGACCTACACGGTGAGCTCGACGACGGTCGTGGGCCCCGGCCAAAGCGGCATCCTCTCGGTGAAAGTGGGCGACACCGTGAGTATCGAGGGGCTCGTCAGCGGCTCCACGATCAACGCCCAGCACGTCCTCGATGTAACCCAGGTCAAGGTGAACCACCCGTCCTGGGGCTCTGGTCACCCGACCGGGCCCGGAGGGCCGGGAGGTCCCGGAGGGCCGGGAGGTCCCGCAGGGCCGCCTGGTCCTACTGGCCCGGGAGGTTCGGGCGGCTCGGGAGGGACCGGAGGTTCTGCGGCGTAACCTCCTCCCTGCCGGGCCGCCCAGGCGGCCCGGCCCGGGCCAAAGCGCCGCGTCGCCCACGGTGCTACCTCGGCGACGGGGCGATAGCCTCACCTGCATGACCTTCGACATCAGAACTGAGATGATCGCTCTGACCGGCCACAGCGGTGACGAGATCGAGGCCTACCTAGCTCAGCCCCTCGGGGATGGGCCGTACGGTGGGGTTGTAGTCATCCACCACATGCCCGGCTTCGACCGGAGCTCCAAGGAGATCGCCCGCCGATTTGCGGCCGATGAGGGCTGTATCGCCGTCATGCCTCACCTGTACAGCCGGGAGGGCAGGGGCGCCAGCCCTGATGATGCGGCCGCAGCCGGTCGGGCCGCCGGGGGCGTGCCGGATGACCGCCTGGTGGGCGACGTCGAGGCCGCCATGGAGAAGATCAAGTCCATGCCGTCCGCCAATGGGAAGGTGGCGACCATCGGTTATTGCTCGGGCGGACGTCAGTCTTTTCTGGCCGCGACCTCGCTGCAGCTCGACGCGGCCGTCGACTGTTACGGAGGGTTTGTCGTCGGGACGCCGCCGGCGGGCATGCCGCTCAAAGTGTCACCGATCATCGACAGGACCAAGGACCTGTCCTGTCCGCTGCTCGGCCTTTTTGGGGCCGAAGATCAGCACCCCTCGCCCGAGCAAGTGGCCGAGCTCGAAAAAGCGTTGGTGGAGAAGGGGAAGACGTACGAGTTCCACTCTTACGAAGGCGCCGGGCATGCCTTCTTCGACGTCGACCGGCCGGCCTACCGGCCTGAGGCGGCGGTGGACGGGTGGCACAAGAATCCACGATTTCTTCGGTCGCTACATCACCGCGTAGGGCCGCTCACCATGTGCACTTATCAAACCGAACGCGTCCCTGTAGCCGGGAGCGGCAAGGGGGCGTCCGGCTGGTTCCCGGTTACATCGGCCACGGTCTACTTCGACCACCCGGTCCACGCCCCGGCTACCCACACCCTCAACGTCGACTTCATTAACCCTGAGCAGGGGCCCTCCGCCCGGGTGGCGGTGGAGCTCGACCCCGAGTCGGCCCGCGCTTTAGCCGAGGCAATCCTGCTTACGTTGGCGTCGGCCGGTGCGGAGCTGAGTTAGGGCCGCCGAAGGACTACTGGCGCACCCGAAGATATTTTCCGGCGGGCGCTTTGGCGCCAGGTATTGGAGGGTGCAAGTTTCCTTGGGCGAGGATTATTCTTCGAGCTCGCCGCCGCTCCAGGCCGCGAACAAGCGGGCGTAGTGGCCGTCGGCCTCGATCAGTTCGGCGTGGCTGCCCACTTCCACCAGTTCCCCGTCCCGTACGACGGCGACCCGGTCGGCTCGCTCGGCCGCCGTAAGGCGGTGAGCAACCACGACGACCGCACGCCCTTCCGCCAGGGTTTCCAGGGCCGCCTCGGCTTGCCGTTCGGTCCCGGGGTCGATGCTGGACGTGGCCTCGTCCATGATCAGCACGGCCGGGTCGGTGAGCGCGGCCCGAGCCAGGCTCACGAGCTGACGCTCGCCGGCCGACAGGTGGGAGCCTCGCTCGCCTACGTCGGTCTGCTCGCCCTCGGGCAGGCTGTCCACCCAATCTCTGAGGCCCAATTTGGAAAGGGCTTCTCGGGCCTCGTCGTCAGTGGCCCCGGTACGGCCCAGGGCGACGTTTTCGAGCACCGAGCCCCGGAACAAGAAACCCTCCTGGGGCAGAACGACGATCCGCTCGCGGATGTGGGCCAACATGGCCGTGCGCAGGTCGACACCGCCGAAGCGCACCGAGCCCGACAGCGGGTCGTAGAGCCGCCCGGCCAGCTTGGCCAGCGTCGACTTGCCTCCGCCGGTCGGGCCGACCAGCGCCAGCTTCTCGCCGGCCTCGATGCGCAGGTCGACACCCTCCAGGACCCGGCGCTCGTCCAGGGTCTCGCGGTCTTCGTCGAGAGTGGCGCCGTAGGCGAAATCGACCGCCCGCAGTTCGAGGGCCCTTGCGCGGGGAGGACGGCAGGGCGCTCGGGGTCGGACATGGCCGGGTCGACCTCGAGCACGCGGTACACCGTGGCCAGGGCGGCACCCGAAGACTGGAGCAGGTCGAACAAGGCCGAGAGGCTGACAATGGCGTTGAACAGGTTGGCCAGGTAGAGGACGAATGCAGCCACCACGCCCACGCTGGTGAGGTTGGCCTCTACCAGGAAGGCGCCGCCGACCAACACAATTGCTGCGGACAGTACGCCGGAGGCTTCGATCTTGGGGAAGAACCGGGACGACACCCGCACCGTCGTCAGCTCACCCTGGAGCTGGGTTTCGTTGACGTCTTTGAACCGCTCGATGGCCGCCTGCTCCTGCCGGAAGGCCTGCACCACGCGCACGCCGGCCAGGTTCTCGTCGAGCGAGGCCAGCGCGTCCCCGATCAGGTCGCGCACCTTGCTGTAAGCCCGCGTGGACGCCTTCCGGTACTTCACCGCGGAGATGATCACGGGCACCAGCGAAATCACGACTATGCCGCACAGCAACGGCGACATTACGAACAGCACGATCATCACGGCGACGAAAAGGCCGACGCTGGTCACGAAGCTGGACAGGCCGCTCTGCACCAGGCTCTCGAGCACATCGATGTCAGCTGTCATCCGGGACAGCAGCTGGCCCGAGCTCTCCGTCTCGAAAAACGCCAGCGGCTGGGCCAGCAAGTGGCTGAAGACGCGCTTGCGCAGGTCGTTCAAGAACGACTCGCCTATACCGGAGACCTGTAGGGTCTGCAGCCGGGTGAGGACGAAGTAGGCCGCGCTCACGAGGACGTAAGCCACACCGCAGATGGTGACGATCCTCATCGAGTGGTGCAGCACCAGGCCGTTGTCGATCATGTACCCGACGATGGCCGGCCGCGAGTGTGGCCGCGAGGCCGGCCAGCAGGACGACCAGGGCGACGGCGATGCGGCGCCGGTAGGGCCGGAGCGATTTCAGCGTCGGCTTGAGGAACCCAGGCGCGGGCCCCTTATCGCTGGCCGTCGACGTCGCCCTCATACCGCGCACTTCCCCGCCTCGGTTTCCCAGTCCTCCATGCCGAGGACCTCCCGGTAACGGGCCGACTCGGCGCACAGCCGCTCGTGGCTCCCTTCCGCCAGGACCCGGCCGCCGTCCACCAGGACCACCCGGTCTGCGGCCGCAATAGTGGCTGGCCGGTGGGAAATGATTATCGTCGTCTTCCCTGTCCTCGCCTCTGCCAGCGCCCGGACGACCTGTAGCTCCCGGGCCGCGTCCACCGCCGAGGTGGCGTCGTCGAGCACCAGGACGCGCGGGTCGGCCAACAGGGCGCGGGCGAGGGCGATGCGCTGGCGTTGGCCGCCAGACAGCGACATCCCCCGTTCGCCGACCACCGTGTTGTAGCCGAGAGGCAGCTCGTCGATGAACTCGTCGGCCTGGGCCAACTGCACCGCCCGGGCCAGTTCGGCATCGGTGGCCGTTGGGCGCCCGACCCGCAGGTTAGCGGCGATGGTGTCGTCGAACAGGAAACTGTCCTCGAACACGACCGCCACCGCTTCCCGCAAGGCGGACAGGCTTAGTTCGCGGACGTCCACGCCCTCCAGCGACACCGAACCTCGGCCGACGTCGTAGAGGCGGGCCAACAGGGAAAGCACGGTTGTTTTCCCCGACCCGGTGGCGCCGACCATGGCCACTACCTCGCCGCCGTCGATCTCGAGGTCGAAGCCGCGAAGGGCCAAGCGCTCCTTGGAGGGCCGGGCCCGCCGTCGGGTACGAGAAGCTGACGTTCGAAAACTTGACCGTGCCGCCGGCCGGGAGCGGGCGGGGGTCGGCCGGTTCGATGATGGCGCTCTGACGCTTGATTATGGTGTCCAAGCGGTAGGCCGACACCACGGCCCGCTGGATCATAACGATGTAGGCCCCGATCGACTGCAGCGGACCGGTCAGCATGGCCAGGTAGGCGTTGAAGGCGAGTAGCATGCCCACGCTCAGCTCGTGGTGTATGACCAGGTAACCCCCCAGCCAGTTGACCGCGGCCAGCTCGAGCATGGGGATCGTGTTCAACGTGGGCAGGTAGCGCGCCCGGGTGGTGACCACTCGCATGGCCTCGACCCGGACTTCGTCAGCGGAATCGGACAGGCGCCGCTGCATGGCCGGCTCGGCGCCGAACCCCTTCACCGCCCTTACGCCCGAGATCGTCTCTTCCACCACGCCGGCCAGCGCGCCGCGCTTGCGCTGCAGGTCGCTGATCGCATCCCGGACCCGGCCGGAAAACCGGTTTGAGGTGATAGCTATTACGGGCAGCGTGGCTATCGCGACCACGCCGAGGAGCGGGTTGAGGACGAGCAAGATGACGCCGACGCCGACCGCCAGCGCCGCATTAGCGACCCAGAAGGGGGCCGACGCCACGACAGCCTGTATCTGGAACAGGTCGCTCGTGACCCGAGAGAGCACCTGGCCCCGGTTGACGTTCGAGTGGTAACCAACGTCGAGGGTGAGGAGGTGGTCGTGGAACCCGCGCCGGAGCTCGGACTCGACGTGGCGGGAGGCCACACCGTTGTACCAGCGCCTGGCGCCGGAGGAGATGCCCTGGACGATGCCCAGAGCGGCAATGATGGCGACGTACACGGCGAAGCGGCCCCACTGGCGCGATATCAGGCCATCATCGACCGCGTCGCCGAGCAATATGGGGACGGTCGCCGCTGCGCCCGCGGCCAACAGGCCCCAGAACACCGACGACCACAGCACTTTCCAGTGGCCGCCCATCGCCCCGCGCATAAACGCCCAACCCTCCCGGGCCCTGCGCTTGCGCTCTAATGCCTCGTTGCGACCGTCGGCGCTCGCGATCGGGGGGAGCCCTTCGCTAAAGGTGGTCGCGCCGACATCACGTCTCTCTTTTAATGCGGGTGTCGCTTCGGACCATCCTCTCCAGGTCTCGCGGTCTTTTGCTCCACCGACCCAGGGGCGAACGCGACCGGCACGAGCACAACTACCTCCTCGGGCCGGTCGTCCCGCGTACAAGGGGGACGGCTTCTAACAGCGTAGGCTATAAACACCCAATGGTTCAACGATTTACCAAGATATCCGTGCAGCTCGGCCCCACATGGGGCCCGGATCTGCCGCCAAGGCCCGGCTGTGTCTCTCAGCGATTCCTCAGCTGGCGCTCAGGCGTTCTTGAGGCGCAGCCCGGATACTGGTTGGCGGAGAAAGAAAAAAGCCCCCGGCACCCCCCCTCAAATAGCTGGCACAAATCCTCCTCAACTACCTCGGGCCAGCACCGAAAAAAAATACCGGAGGCCCAAATCTTTCCCCGCTATCCTCCCTGGAACCGACGAGTCCCCCCTCTCTCCGGTTCTCGAGCGGGGATTGGCCGTCTGCCTGCAGGTTCGCTTGCCGGCAGACGGCCCTTTCTTGTTTTGCGCCTACCTGGTCGGCGGCCCTGCCCGCCCCGTGGGCAGCCGTAGCCCGCGGGCGGCGGGTGAAATTTACCTGCCCGCAACAGATCGGTCGCACCGGCGAAACCATCGGCCGGTAGAGTTGTCAATGCCGCGCTGGATGAGCGGCATGCCCAGGGCAGCCCCCCCTCAACCCTGGGTCGGGCCGGTCACGAGCCCTCGCCACCCCTTCCGGGGCTCGTGACCGGTTCCGAGCGGCGCCGGCTGTGCCGGGCTCTTACTTGTTTAGCCGACAAAGGCGCCCGTGTCTGCGCGCCCCCGAGATAACGGAAATCGGCGTCAGCGATCGCTGCTTCGGGCCCCTTCTTCAGCCGCCCCACGCCCGGCCAGCTCTGCGGTCGACGAGCATCGTCTGGGGGCCGGGCCGGTTGAAGCGGGCCAGGTTGGGTGCGCCAAGGTGGGACCGAGGGACCGGCGGGTCGGGGCGGGTCAGGCCCGGTGGGTCAGGGCCGGTGGGTCGGGGCCGGTCGGGGTCGAAGGCGGTGGGTCGGGGCCGAAGGCGGGGTGGGGCCGAAGGCGTTCGGGGCCGAAGGCGGTGGGTCGGGGCCGAAGGCCTTGGGTCGGGGACGGTGAGGCGCCGAGTTTTGTCCCCATTGCACTTTCTGTAAGATCTCGACCACTTAGGGCGCTCAGGCCCGTCGTCCGGGGCTCATCCGAGGTGTCGGGTGAAGGAACTTTGCGCGCCAGAGTCGCGATAGGAGACTGTGGCGCGCAAAGTTAAGGGACTTCCATCCAGGTTCGCCTCTGAACTGTCAAGGCCCGCCCACGCGAGCCGCCTGCTGCGAAGGCAGGGCACGAGCCCCGAGCGCGATAATGAGGGCCGGAATCATGGACGGATGAAGACGACCAGCGTGCGGACCGTTTATACCGTGGTGGTCACGGCTCTAGCGGCCCTGGCCTTCCTTCTGTCTGGCGTGGCGAGTGCCCAGGGTGCCGTCGCTGCCCGCCTGCCGCTCGTCGAATGCGTCACCGCAACCGGGACTCTCGTCGGGCCAAAGCCGATGCCGGCGACCAAGGTCGTGAGCGTTCCGCCCCAAGTCCTCAACAAGATGGCTCTTTACAGTGATGACCAGGGAGACCTTTACCTCCTGGCTCCATTGGGCTGGGCCTGTCAGGCCAGCCTGGGGGCGGACGGCAACGACTCGATCGCCGTCTACCCTCCAGGGGAGGTGGCTACTTCTCAGTTCGCTCTGGGCCACAACTGGCCAAAATCCGCCCAGGCTGTCACGGGCGACCTGCTGCCTACATGCCTGGCCTGCTTTGTGGGCCAAGCCTGTACCTTCTTCCCTGCCGCTGAGCACGACCTCGTGCGAGACTTCAGCGGGCAGCTCTCTTGTACCCCACTCCCTTCTGGGCAGGGCGTAAACCGCGTCAGCTCGAGCGTGATCGCTTTCCAAGATCCCGCGGGCGTCCTCGGGACGGGCGAGCCATCGGGAGGGGTCTACCCCTCATCAGGAGTGGTGACGTTCAAAGACCGCGCCCCCAGTGGGACGTACGGGAGCGCCATGGAGACCTGCACGCTCCCCAAGAGCGAACACGTCATGTGCGACGCCGCGGTCCAAGCGTTCATAGCCGGGTGGGAGCAGCGCACCGCGTATTGAGGCACCAGGACGGTCTCGGCCAGACGCTCGGCCGATCCCGGCGGGCGAGACATTGGCCGGTCCCGCGCTCCCTCGGCGGCGGGCAAGGTTGTCGTCCTCAGTCCTAGCTGCCCGAAAGCTCCGCCGTGGTATAGCGGCGCCAAACTTCCCGGGTCTCCGGCAGAGGCTCCTGCAGCGAGTGGAGCCTTTGCCGGAGCACCACCTTCAACCGGCGGTAGACGTCGTCGACCTTGGCCGGGCGGCCCTGCCGGCCGAGCGCATGCATCCACAACCGGAACAACCCCTCCCGTGTGGGTTCCAGCTGGAGCCCTTTCTCCACGGCCCAGACCACGGTCTCTAGGTCGTCGACCTCGAGAGCCATCTGACCGAGGTCCTCCGCAGCGTCCACGGCCCTGCCTGCGAACATCATGTCCACGTGCTCGCTAGCCACCCACTCGAAGAACTGGCTCGACAGCGCCCCCGCGAACGGTTCTCCGCGGACCAGCTCGAGTGCCTGGCGGAGGGTCGTGATGGCGTCTGCCGGCAGCTGCCGCCGGGCGTTGGCCAGGAGCTTTTCGAACCGGATCCAGTCGCACGTGACGTCGGACGCCAATCGGTAGCCCTGAGGTGTGTAAGCGATGCGTGCCTTCCCGGAGGCGCTGTAACCGAGGACGCCCCTCGCTCGGGATAGGGCATTCAGTACCGTTTTTCGTTGTGGGCCGTCGACGTCGTCCTTGGCCGCGTCGAGAGGCCAAAGCGCGCTGGCGATCTCGTCGGCGGTAATCGGACGCTCGTGTGTTGCCATGTAGGCGAGCAGCGCCAGTACCGCCGTCCGTCTGGACGGTTCCAGGACGCTCGTGTCGGCGCCTACGACGTCCACCGGCCCAAGCACACAAATCTCGACCTCACCACGTTGCGGAGGAAGCAGCTCAGGAATAGAGAGGTGCCCCACGTGTGCGGAGTGTTGGCCGTACCCGCCGTTGCCGCTAACGTCCGGCACCTCTTCAGTGGCCGCTTCGATGTCCTCGGGATGGCTCTCCCGCCCGCTCCCCGCGTGAGCGGAAGCAGCTCCCAAAGCCTCTCCTAACAATGCGACCTCCTCGGGGTCACAGGCGGTCTTGAACGTGAACGAAATGGGCCGGTCACCAAGTTGGCCCTGGAGGGTCCCCTGCCCGTCACCGGAAAGAAGCAACTTCCAAAGGGCTCCCTCATAGGGGCCAGCGGCCGCCAGCGCTATCCCGCTCCCCTCGGGGACGGCGGCTTCGGCCAGGCATTGAAGTGCTCCCGCCGGAGTGTCTGGGAAAGCCACGACTACGTTGGGCAGCGCCTCACATGCAACGGCTCGTAGGGCGGAGATCGAGACTGAACGAGTCAGAATCCTGTTGTGCCCCAGAAACTACGTCCAGTTTCTCGGCCAGGTCGAACGCCTTGTCTTTGGCGATCCTTTGCACTGCGTGCATGGGCATCAGGGACGAGTCCCCGACGGTGTACAACCCAGCCAGCATTTCGTCGGACCACGGCTGACTCGAGAGCTCCAGGACCATACGGCCCAACACCCCCGTCACTGCACGTTCATCGCCCTCGACGGAAACCGAACCGGCATATTCCAGATTGAGGAGCAACTCGCTGCCCTCGGTCTCTCCCAGGCTTACAAGCGCTGGCCACGCTGGCCAGCGCTCTGATGCCAGGGCTTCCAGTTCCTCGAGCGTCACCTCGGTGTCGAGCAGTAATGTGCTGCCGTCTTCGGTTGGTGAAAACCAACCTAGGGAACTGCGGACGGGCGGAGAAACGAGAACTTCAAAGCCGCAAGCACCAACTCGCACGAGCGCCGGCGAGGGCAGAGTGACGGTCCCCTCGAGCGAGAGCTCTTCCACGAGCCCGGTCAGGTAGCGCAGCGCGTGGTCTACCCAGCGGGCCCTCTCCGTGTCGGCTATGGCACGTGCCCGACGCTCGGCCCCTTCGACCTCCATCTTATTGCGCGGCATCGTTTGGCCCTTCTGTCGCCAGTGGCCGAACTGCCCGCGGGAACGGTCGAGCCTCCAGACAATGCTGGCGCCGGCGAGCGCACCGATGCTTGCGGCCAGGGCGAGATCGGCGGCGTCGGCCCCGTTCGGTTGTTGCCGATGTATTTCTGCTCGATCAGCGCTGGCGTCTCTGTGTTGATCTTCGTGAGGTGTGGTAGGCGCGGAAGGCGCCGTTACCGGGTACACGGTTGACGGGTCGGGCCCCGGCGCTCGTGCCGGCGTTGTGGGTGCTCGGTCCCGGACATCAACCTCTGCAGCAGTTCGGCTGCCGGGAACTGTCGTGGTTGTCGATGTAACACCCTTTGAAATGACCGGCTCGCGCTGAGCATGAGATGGAGTGGCCAGGTTGTCCTGGTGCTCCCTTGCGGGTGCGGGGTCGGCGTCCTTGGCCGGGTCGTGCGATGGTCTTGCCGTCTCACGTGCCACCTTGCGCCCGTCCCCATGTGGGACCGCGCCATTAGGTGGCACTTCAGAGGCGTGCAAAGATTCAGTCTGATTTGCCGGGTCGTGTGGTGCCGTCTCGCCCACAACAATTGTGCCGACCGCGTTAGGCGGCATAACGAGCACCCAACCCACGTATATCCAGTGATCGTCTACGAGAGCACGACCATCCGGTTGGAGACGCCCATAATTCAACGCCTCGATCTCACTGTCCAGCCGCCAGTCGCCCAAATGCCGCTCGGCGAGAACCGATAGACAATCACCAGGTTGCACGACCACGACCTTCGTGCCTGGGGCCAACCCGGCGAAACCATTCTGCACGCTCGGAACTTCGGCCCGGCCCTCGACGATGTCGGCTTGCGGGAGCTCATGGTGCGCTCGCCCGGGGTGCGGGAAGTGGCGGCCGATGGCAGTGCTGCTCACCCGGGCAGGCACCGAAGGAGCCATTACTGCAGCCGTTCTTGCTGGCGACGTCGACCTGGCCGAAGGCGGATAGGCGGGCCGCACCACGGAAGTCGTTCGGGGCGCGGGCGCCGCACCTGAAACAGCGGCCGCGGAGCCGATGGACGAAGCGGCCACTGAGGCGACAACCAATGAATCGACCACTCTCCTTAGGACCGGGAGGGTAATCAGACGGGACTTGGCAATTGCCGCTCGTCTGCCGCTCAACGCCGCCGCGGCGTAAAGCAACGTGCTCAAGAGCAACCAGCCTGAGATGCCCAGTCCCAAAAGGCGGAACATCGAAGTCAGGGCGACCTCCGGGCTCGTCGAGTGGAGCCACGCGCCAAGGTGCGAGAAGTCGACTGTGCCCAGCAGCGTCGAGGCCCTCAGGAAGAACCCGAAGGCGACGATCTCGCACGCCAGGACGCAGAAAGCGTCTGAGTAACCCCGAAGCCTATTGGCATGCATCTTGGGTGCCTCTCTCACAGCGGCCGTTGCCCACGGCCGGTGCGGGGCGCCACATCCGCCGATGGGAACTGCCGTCCGGCATTTGCACCGCGGGCCCGAGCGAGAGAAACCCGAAGTTCTCGTAGTACTTCGAGAGTCTCTCGTTGCTGGCGTCGAGCAGCAGAGACCAGCGCTTATTATCTGCCTCAAGGGCAAGTTGGCGCAGAAGATCGGCGCCGGCGCCAGGCGAGGTGCTGGCTAGGGAGTGCAGGTATACATGGGGGCCGGGGGGAGACAGGCGCCTGAGTCTTGACTCAGCGCCTAACGCTCGTCCTGCTCGAACTGCTCCGGGTGCCAGCAAGACAATTATCGCCGCCGCAAGAGCGACACCTGCGTACGGTGAGATAACGGCGGCGGCCAAGATCAGCACAACGGCCCCAGCAACAGTGGTGCAAAACCGCGTCCGGCGCAATGAGAGGAGGCAGACGGCCTGCCCCGACGGGTGGGTGCGGCGCTCGTACACAGTAAGAGATAGGAATATTGCCATCTTTGACCGGAAACGGCAGACCTTGCGATCATCTTCTTTGGCGCCGAAGGCACGCGCCTCGACATCGGCTAGGTGCCAGAGCGACGGACCACGCTCTTCCTTTGCCACCGCCGTCTTCTCGGTGCAGCCGACGGTCGCGGTTGGATTTCCGGTCAGTTTTTTTGACGAATCGTGGCGAGAGGCCTCGAGCGGACCTAGAAAGGTTTGCTCCGCAGACATTTTCAACTCCCTTCGGTCGGCGTAAGCACTGACCGCACTTCTTGGACCACGTAGGGAGCGCTCAGCCCGGGCTGCTCGTAGTCGCCAAGGGCCTCCGTCCCTATGCTGCCAAAGCCCGCGTATGAGAACGTGCCGGCGTATTCGATTGACAACGTCACTATGTATGTACCTTTGTAATGGTACGTATGCGTGACCGAAGGGTTGGTTTCGTCGCCAGGCCCAACCCCGGTTGAGCTTGAACCGTCACCGAAGTTCCATTGGTACGCCACTGGCGTAGCGGTGGTGGTGACTGTGTACCCATCTATGATCACCGTCACAGTCACGGGCCCATTCGCTCCCGTCACCCAAAACCAGCTCGGCAGCTGAGTGATGCCCACGGCCGCTGGGTTGATGCCCATGGCGGGAGTTGGCAGCGGCACGGACGCCCAGACCTCTGCTGGGGTGGGAGGGGGTGGTGGCGGTGCTGCGGGTTTTGGTGCCGGCTGAGGGCACACGACAGTTGGGTTCCCGATCGGCTTGCCGTTTGGCCCGTACTCCTGCAGAGCGTCCGCCATATTGGGACCGGTTGGGTTCGGGCACGTTATGTAGCCGAAGTTGTTGTCGGCTGGCTCCCACTTATCACCCACTTCGTCGCCCCCAGCTTTTCGGGTCTCGTATTTTGACTGGGGGCAGGTTGCGATGGCGATCCCGGACAACCGACGGCGGCGTCCACCGAAGCCCCTATGCTACCATACGCTCCACAACCCTCCACCGTTCCCGGTCACGCCGCCTACATCGCGCATTCGCCGGTATTAGCGCCATTCTACGAACAAGAGCGCCATAACTCCAAAAAGAAGATTCGTTTCATTGGACTTGATCACAGTGCTCCCAGGCGAGCCCTCCCCCGAGCCGGTGTCAGCTGCTGCCATAGATCGATGTAGAACTGAGTATGTAGGCTTTTTGCACGAAGGTCACTGCCTAGGCCGTTGGTCCGCCACCCTCTGTATGACCAACGATTTTCTCGGCACGATTTAGGTATGGATACTTTAGTTCGTTGATTACAGTCTCGATGATCCCGCCCTGTATTTGGTTCCTGCCCGGCAAAGTCTTTGTTACAGGCGTGAGTTACATTTTGATGAAGTCTATTTGACTGGGTTTAGGCGATATGTGCCATCCGCGTTTGACCATTTGTTCCATTAGGTAAAGCTGCGACGATATATGTTCGAAGTTGGAACGATCGCTAGTTCTTCGACCAATTTGGGGTTGGGGTGCGAACCGAGCCAGTCGGAGTACCTGACCAGAGCAAGGAAGACGGTCTTCATGTTGGAGCTGTAGGCGCCGGCCAGGCTCGGTGCCGCCTTCTTCGCCGCCGGCCAGGTCGAAGGGTTGCCCCCTCCCATGACTGTGGTGGAAGTCGTGTTCGGTACGGTGTGCGCCCGGGCGGAGCTCGTTGGTATCCTGGCAATGAGCCGGATAGCGGGGACGGAAGGGCCTGTTGCCGAAGTTTTGATGGGCGCGGAGAAGGCTGGGGCTGTCGTCAGGGCACATGCCACCGTCGTTAGGCAGGCGGCGACGCTGGCCCATCGACGCGAGCCTCGTCTGGGGCGTATCTTCATGACGGGTCACATCCTTTCTTCATGAGCACCGGTTACCCTCCACGGAACCCTCCGGCGAGCTCGAGGCCGTCGCCGTCACGACGAGCGGCCGGTCGCCTTCTACTAATGAGAGCAAGGTCAAGTGGACGTCTTCCTGCAGCCTTACGGATATCTGCTGGCCATTCGGGTCGACAAAAATGTTGACGGCGGCAAGTGGCCCGAGGTCGCTCTGCGAGGCCAAGTTTGCTTGTGCCAGTGGCACTGCGGCCGCAGGGTCGAGCAACAGGCAGCCGGTAGTTCGGTACTGCAGTACATCTATCCCGGACGAGCCCGCAGTGGCAGCATCCTCTGCGGCTGACTGGAGGGAACGTTGAACGGCAATGCCGCGCCACAAATCGATCGTCAGACCGCCTAGAGGTAAGAGCAGTAACGCCAACAGGAGGCACCAGACGATCATGGCGTCGCCTTGGTCGGCCCGCCATGCGCGCCGTACAGAATCTCCGGTGATGCACCTGGTCCAACGGATCTTCCGCGGCCCGCTCATGTGCTCGAGTCCCGGTACGAGTCCACGTGCTCCGTGGAGCTGGCGGTGTAGTGCAGCTGCCCGACAAAACCGAGGCCGGGCAGGTTGCCGGCTGGTATGACGACGGTTACGGCGGCCGTGACCGTTTCGCCCGGGTCGAGCGAACCCGAGTACGCCACGCTCAAGTCGGCCGGCGGCAAGCCGTCCCCGGTTACCAGCTGAGCAACCGCGGCATTTGCGGCAGAGACGCCGTCATCCCAATTGTCGGCCGTCACCAGAGCCCTCGCGGCGCTGCGGGCGGCATCCTGAGCGTCGACCACTCGCTGTTCCCAGGTGGGCAGCGTGAGGACGAGGATCATTACGGGCAGCACGATGAACGTCGTACCTAGTAAAAGTGTGAGCGGGATGGCGGAACCTCTCTGGTCCCAAGCGTCCAGCGGTGACTCGGCGACCTTTGCCCGCCGCTCCCAGCGCCCCGCTGACCTCATTGAGCCGGTGCCTCCGTAATGATCGAGATCCCGACCAGGGACACGTGAACGGCCGGTACAAGTGGCAGCAAACTGGGGAAGGCGCCAGAGGCGGAGGCCACCATCTCCTCACCGTCCTGAGTACAGGTCAGCGAGATGCCGTTTCCGAACGGGCCAGGGAGCAAGTTCCCTCGAACCTGCCGTGCCTCTGCTTGGCAAGCCGACTGCGAACCACCGGCGGTGGCGCCCGCCTGAGCCGCTTCGTCGACGGCCGTGCGAATGGCTCCCTTGGCGTACTCATCGAGGATGAAGTTGAGCGCGGCGACGAGAACGACAATCAAGATAGCTATGGCCACCACCCCAGGGACCACGGCAGAGCCCGAATCCGCCCGGTCGCACCAGACGGGGTCCGCGCCCCGACCGTTCAGCTGAGGCCGAGTTGCTTTGTCACCCAGTTGAACACAGTGGAGTCCAGCCCCGCGATCAACCCGCCGATCGCCACGACGGCCACTATCCCGATAACGATCAGGCCCAGGTTGTCCGTTATTTGGCTGCCTCTTTGGTCCTGAAGGCGGGCTCGAAACCGCGTAATCGCGTTTCGCACGCGGAGCCGACGGGAGGAATTGGGACAGGTCGGCGCGGTCTGGGCTGGGCTGGTCATCGAGTGGTCCTTTCGTGGGTTGGCAGAGGGAAGGCATGGTGGCTATTTTCCGAACAGAAGTCTGGGCAGCGGCGCCAGGAGAAACGCGAACAGGACGGGCGCCATAAAGGCGAGGTTGGGCACCACGAGCGACATCTGGCGGCGAGCAGCGCTGCGCTCTACCTCCTCACGGCGCTGTACGCGCAGCTCGCAGGCCTGGTCGAGCAGGACTTTGCCGACATCGATACCTCCACTCGTGGCTGCAGACAAGAAGCGGTAGAAGCGGACGGCAGCTGGTTCAGGCGTTTCCCTGGCGATGAGCTCGAACGAAGCGGCTTCGCCAAAGCCGGCATTTATCAGGTGCACGGCTCTGGCCAGCTCTTCGACCACCGGACCAGAGCCCTGCGCCGCCACATCGGAGACGGCCACGATCAGGCTCTTGTTGTTCTCGATCTTTAGAGCGAGCACGGACACAACCGTCGGAAGGTCGCTCCTCATTCTCTCGGTTCTCCGCTTCGTAGCCGCTTTTACTCGCTCAGGCATACGTCGGGCGCCCACAAATATTCCGGCGAGGAAAAAAGCCACCACATAGCTTGCGCTTCCGGCCAGGGCGCCGACGGCGCCGAGCGCCACAGGTGCAAGTGCGAGCCACCGCATGTACTGCCGACGGTAAGCAGCTGGGCTCATGGTCATGCCCGCTCGACGCAGGGAGAGCCCGATGTCTTCGTCGGTACCGGTGAGTACCATTCGCGATACGAAGGAAAAAGCGTTGCCGGCCAGCGGGCCGAGGACCCGGCGGAGCACCTCGGCGGCGACAGGTGCGCCAGAAGGGCGCGCTGGCCTACCGCCAAGATGGACTCTGGGGCTTTCCAGGTAGAGGGACATCCGGGCGGCCGGCGCGCGACGAGCGTGCGCCATACGCCAACCGACCCACCACACGGCCCCTCCCGCGAAAAGGGCGGCCAACAAAGTCTCCACCCTCATTGCGACCACGAACTGTTCTCGAACACCCTTTCGGTCGTCGCGATAGGTCGTAACAGGGTTCGACAAGCTAAGAGCCCGGCTACTGACAGCAGGGCACCGACGAGCACCAAGCCGAGGCCAAAAGGCGTGGCAAAAAACTGCCGGTATGCGCTATTAGTGGCGCAGAGGAAGAGCAACACCGCATATGGCAAGGCGAAACAGCCCCATGTAGCCGCTCGGGACTGGGTTTGCAGCGTCCTGACCTTCTCCGTCAACTGCAGGTCCGACGTTATCTGCGCGCTCAAGTCACTGAGCACACGGAGGACGGTCTCGGTACCTTCTTCGACCGCACCTTCGAAGGCCAGAAGCACCGGGTCGGAAATGGGGTCAGCTAGGTCAGCGCGTACGGCTTCGAGTGCTTGGCGGTCCCCGACGCGTGCTGACATTCGTACGTAACGACCAATAGGCGCTCGCAATGGCTCAGGACCGGACTTCGCCAGTTCCTCCAGCGCGTCGTGGAGAGTGGCTACGCCCGCGCCTAGGACTCCCACCAGGTAACGCAGGGCGTCAGGCCACGCCGCGCTGCGAGCTGCGGCCTGTTTGCGTCGTTGCGCCGACCAGTAGGCATAAGGTGTGGCCGCCAGCGCCACTGCCGGCAAGGCTGACACGACGAACGTCCCGGAAATAGCCAGCAAGAGTATGAAGGCCAGCGCCCCCACACCGGCGGACACGGCCCAGAACTGGCCCGGGGTCACCGCCGCGCCGGCTTGTGACAGCCAAATCTGAAAGCCTTCCCGGGTTGGCTTCCGGCGCCGAGACATGCGCTGCAGGCCTATACGCCCACCGGCGGGGCGACTTCCAGGCACCTCGCCACCGAGGAGCCTCCGGGTCACCATCCACGCACACGCCCCCAGCAGTACGGCTGCCAATAGGCTCACCACAGCACCTCAGCGCCCTTCAGCACCTCTGAAAGGTCGAGACCGTAGCGAGCGAGGAGGCGGTTACAGCGGCGTTCCAGGCGTTCCCCGACGGCGGCACTACGGAGTTCGAGCGGCTCACCGATTTCATCCCGTGCAAATATCGGGGTCACTGCTACTCCGTTCCCCGCCGTGGAGAGTTGCGGCGGTACGACCGAGATTTCAGTCACTTGGCGCTGGACGACGTCGTCGTTGTCATCGAGATCGCAATAGACGACGACGTCGAACATGGCGGCAAAACGAGCTTCGAGTTCCTCGAACGGCGTAGCGGGCACCGCTTTGGTCGCGCAGACGGCGAGAGCCTCGAAAGCTCCCGCGGCATCTTCCGCATGTACGGCAGCAACCACGCCTATCCCCAGCGTGCCCGCCATTAGTAGCTCCCAAGCCTCGGGGCCTTTCAGCTCGCCCAGGACGATGAGTTCGGGAGAGGCGACGCGAGCTGAGCGGACCAGGTCTGCCAGCGTCTCCACTTTGGACGTCTGCCAATAATCGCCATTGAGGAGAGGGGCGTTCAGTTCTCTTTCTTCTTCCGCACATATCACCCGCCGGCGAGGGGGGACAGCCCGTAGCAGCGCCTCGATCATCGTGGTTTTGCCAGCACCGGGCGGCCCGGCCACGAGGACCCGGGCTCGGCGGACCATCATGAGAACGCAGAGGAAGACGGCGGCCGGAGGCGAAAGCGACCCAAACGAAACCAAGTCGGAGAGAGTGGTATTGCGTTTCTGAGGGACCCTGAGGCTGAAAGACACAGCGCCGTCAATACGCGGCGGTATGGAGGCAGAGAGCCGCGCTTGGCGCCCGCTCGGGAGACGGACGCGGATGCCGTCAACTTTGGGGTGGGAGGCGTCGATACTCTCACCGGAGTTGGTAATAAGCCTTTGCAAGACAGCCAAAACGGCTTGCGGTTGGGCCGGGTTCTCCGAGCACATCGTCTCCCCGCCGGCGATTCGGACCGTGAGCTCGCCGTCCACGCCGTAAATCTCTTCCACCTCCGGGTCGGCCACCAGTTGGTCGAGTTGCGCGCCGATCCCAGTCAATTCCTGCACCAGACGCTCGACCACGTCGGGTGGGTTGGCGAAGGGATGCAGGTCCGGTAACGACCCGCGCATGAGCTCACGTTGGAAGCGTTCGGTTTCCGCCTCGACGAGCTGACGGACAAGCGCGCGCTGTTCGCCCACATCGAGGTCGCGGGCCGCGATTATGCCGAGGACTCTTGACCGGAGCTGGTCAAAGGCGGTCACGGTCATATGGCGGCCACTTCTGGCGGACGGGGAGCCGGCAACGAGTGGGTTGGAGACCGGTGAGGGCCAGGTTGAGCCGGGTCAGAGCCGGTGGTCTTGGCGGTAGCGGCATCGGCGAGCCCGTTTAGGGCTTTTAGCCAACTCCCTTTCCAGACTAATTCCGCGTTCCAACGAGCCCTAGCCACCGTGGCGTCCTCAGGCAGGAACCAAACGCCCTCGAAAGGGCGACGTCCAGTGTTTGCCTGCACCAGGTTGGCCAAATGGCTTTTTTCGTAACGGCTGGGGCGCGCACGGCCGAACGCCGCCCAACATGCCGCCTTGCAGCCCGCCGCGAAGGCGGCTGCTTTCCACTCGACCAGGCGGGCCGCACCCTCCGGGTCCGGTGAGGCCAGGACCACGGCCCTGTCCGCCACCATAAGCACCGCTCTGGCGGCACTAAAACGCTCCCGCCCGGATGGCGCGCCGACGAGCCAGCTCGTTTCCACGAGCACTTGGTCGTAAATTGCCGTCGCTTCCTCCAATACTCGGAGAAGGTCGGCTGCTGGGACCACCTGAGCTGCCCCCGGGGTCCCGCATATCACGTCGAAATGACCGACGGGGGCGGTGCCGTCCTCGCGCGGCCCCGACAGCGCCTGAGGCAGTATCGAGTGCCCCTGCCCGGCACGCGAGACGGCCCAGGCCAAGCCGTCATCCGTCGCCCGCAACAGCCGCGATACCAGTACCGGCGCCACTTCGTCCGCTTCGATCACCAGTACTCGGTGCCTCTTGGCCAATCGCTCCCCGGCGGCCACGATGGCCTCGGTCAGCCCACTCCCCCCACTTACCTTGGTCCATGCGGACACGAGGCCTCGTCGCCGTTTGAGGCGCCTTTGCTGTTCGTCGGCCGGAGTGCTGGCTCGTAGAGCGGTCCCGGCCCTGGTTGGGGAAAGACGTTTTTTCTCCGAGAGCAAGGCGACAAGTTCGGCCGGCGCCGTTGTCGCCGGAACTATATGATCGACTCCGAGGTTGAGCACGTGGTCCCGGCCCATGCCCGCACTGAGGTCGTAGAGCCCAATGACGTAGGCGCCGAAATGTTGTGCGTTAGCTATGTCGGACTGAGAAAGTGTCCGCATTATGTCGTCCACGAGGAGCCCGTCGAGCCTGGGCCCTGAGCGAAGCAAGCTGGTACGGTCCATGATCACCTCGACCACGACGCCTTGGCTGTGGTCCCTTATGTAGGACCTGAATGCGGCGCTCCAGGGCGCTTTTGTCGCCACCAGGCCAACGACGAGTTCCGTCATCGGGTCCTGTCCTCGTCCCCCAGGGTTAGGCCCGAACGCGCCGGCCCGGGCATCTCATAACGTGCGTTTGCAGTCGGTGCCTCGCCGGTAGAGCGAACTATTTCGATGTCGTTGCTAGTACCCCCGCCATCAGACCCGAGGGCGGCGGCAACACGCAGGGCAGCCTCCTTGTTCACGGCCACCACGACGAAGTAATTCCCGGCTCCGCCGCCAAGGACGCCGCTGCCAGAGGACGCGGGGGCCACGCCCAGAACTCGTAAAGCTTGCGCCACATAGTAAGCACCGCCCGTGCCGTTGGCGGCGACGACGTCGACGAGGTCGCCGGCGCTGATCCTCCCGCCGGCGGCCTGTTGCATAGGGACGGCAATGCTCATCTCGCCCAGGGCCGGGACCACAGAAGGCTTTTCCACCTCGCTCAACGTCACTGGTTCGCCGGGCTGAACCGCCACGGTGGCCACCAGGCCATCGCCTAGCTGCGACGGCGTCAACAAACCCTGAGCCAGAGCCGTGTCCGACGAGTGGACCTTTACAGTGCGCGTGTCGTGGCCGTTCAGGGCCGCGCCGGCCGGCACCACGGAGCTGGTCACCACGATGCTCGTCATCGACGACCGCTCCTGCAAAGCCTCGTAGGCAAATCCGGCCGCCAGGACGGCCAGCAATACAGGGACAACGCTCCCTGCGGTCAGTCGTGACGGCGAGCGCGAGCGTGAAACTTGTGACGGCACCCGAATGGTGTCGTCGCTGCCGTCACTCGGCTGAGTGGCCCGTTCAGATCGCACTTGCCGCCACGACCGTTAACCCGGCCAACGCCAGAAAAGGCCCCAGAGCCGCAGGTGACCGCCGAAAAACTGAGACGGTGGCGGCCGCTAAGGGTGCGCACGTCAGCGCGACCATGCACGCCGCCGGTGAGACGCTGCCAGCTCCGAAGGCGACAAGGCAGGCCATGCGGGCGTCGCCGAGACCCAAGCTATTCGGGCGCAAAAATGCCCACGCGCCGTACCCGGCCAACGCTAGCAGCGCGCACAGTACGCCTCTGCCAAGGTAAGCCCAATCGCGGGTTACCGACGCCGCTTCGACGAGCAGGGAGCCAACGACCAGAGCGCAGATGCGTATGAGTTTGGTCGGCAGGACCAGGGTTTCCTGGTCGATGAGAGCGAGCAAGGCAAGCCCACTCGCCCACACCACGAGGAAAGGGACGAGCCACAACGACGTGGTTCGCCCTAAAAGCAATGTCAACGCTACAAACGCGGCCGCAGCACTAGAGCCCGCGGGCCAAGCGCTACGGCTCAAGGAAATTGTCTGGGCTGCGTGCCCGTCCGCACTCGGCGGGCACTTATTAGCCTCCTCGACCCAACGTTGAAGGACGGGGTTGGTGTACGACCACCACCCCACGACGCCAGCCGAGATACCGGCTGCAACAGAGATGCCAACTGCTTGGATGGTCCCCACGTGGCCGACCTTTCTTCTTGTTACCGGCCTCCGAGGGTGCCGCGATTCAAAAACTTGTCTGTAGGCCCAGAGCCGAGGCGGGGACGGGAGGCGTGTGAGCTAGCCACGCGCTCCCCCGTCACCTCATGATCCCCCTCCTCCCAAAAGGACTATCGGAGCCAATTTCTATCACGAAAACACGCCGTTCGTAAAGGCCGATTTTCAGGGGATTGTCGGGGGGATCCGGATCCTGCATTTGTTGAAACGCCGGCATAAAGTATCGTAAAAACGACGCACCGCCCCCGCCGCTCGCGCGAAGGTTTCCGGTATTAACGCTGAGAAACGCGACAACAGCGGGTCGTACAGGTCGAGGTAACGGCGGGCCAGCGCGTCCAGCGAGTGCTCTACCGCCCGCTCGAGGGCGGACTCCCGCATGACCTTTATTTCTGGGCCATCAGCCAGCGCTTCGCGCAGCGCGGCCGCCAGCGCGCCAGGGTCTCCAGGCGGCACCAGCAGAGCGTCCCTCGATGGACGGGCGACGTTCGCGTAACCCGGGATCCTGCTGGCGACGACGGCTGTGCCCGCCGCCATCCCTTCGAGCAGTACAACGCCGAAACTTTCGCCGTGCAACGACGGAGCCGCGAGTACATCGGCGCCTCGCAGACGGCGCAGTTTCTCGTGGTCATCTATGGACCCCAACCACTCGAAGCGGGCATCGCCCAACGTTTCTTCGCGGAGCGCGGCCGTTTGCGGACCGTCCCCCGCCACCCACACCCGGGCCTCCACGCCGAAACGGACGATTGCCTCTATGAGGACGGCGAGGCCCTTGCGGGGTTCGTGGCGCCCGAGGAACAGGATGGTCGGCCCCAATGTCGGCCAGGGCTCGGCGGCTGAGACCAATCCCACGTCGATCCCGTTCCACACCAGCTCGTAACTGCCTCCGAACGCCTCCCGGGCAGTTTCCAAGGCCAGCATCGAGACGGCGCAACGCAAGGCCAGTTTCCTCGCCGCCCACCGGCCCGGGCGCCGCATGCCCCGGTACCAGGCGATGGCGCCGGCGCGGTGGAACGTCCCGACCAGCGGCCCGTCGCTGAAGAGGAGGGCGGTGAGAGTAGGCCCGGGTACGAACGGCTCGTGGAGGTGGACGATGTCGAAGCGTTCGTCGCGGAGCGCCCTGATCGTCCTCAGTGCCGCCGATGGGTCGGGGGCGATGGGCGCGACCGAACCGTTGCCCGCCGCCGGCACGGACGCCCCCAAAGGCGTGACCCAACTCTCGGGCGGAGGCCCGTCGCAGGGCGCCAGGACCCTGGCTTCGACGCCCATGGCCCGCATGGCCCTGGCGATGCCTATCACCTGGCCCTGCACGCCGCCCGGAAGGGTGAGGCTGTAGGGGCACACCATACCGACTCGGATCATCGGCTGGCTCGGGTCACGGGCTGACTCGGGTCACGGGCTGACTCGATCACGGGCCTACTCGGATCATGGCCTGGGTCATGGGCCCACCGGCGGGTGCTTCTCGGCCCCGCCGTCGGCCCGGTCGGCGGGCGCGAACCATCTCCGCAGGCTGTGGAGCTTGGGGTCCCCCGGCCAATTGGGCTGGGTGATGTGCCATTGCGAGGGGGCCTCACGGATGAGCGTTTCCAACTCGGCGGCCAAGAGCTGGGTGCCCGACTCGACCGTGCCCCGGAAGCGCTCGCCGTGGGCGATCTCTAGAGGAGGACGAAAGACGATGGTGTGCGAGATGGCCGGCCGGCCGTAATAGATGGCCGCTGCCATGAGCGGGGCGCCCGAGCGCACTGCGAGGGTCACCGGCCCGGCGGGGAGCTTGGCCCGGGCGCCGAAGAAGTCGACCTCGACGCCCGCCGTCGGCCCGACCAGCCGGTCGGACAGCAGGCAGACGATGTGGTTGTCCCGGAGCGCCTTCAGTATGACGGAGGCGGCACCAGGCCCGACGGCTACGACCTGCATGCCGAGGCGTTGCCGAAAGCGGGCCATCCACTCGAAGCGTTCCGGGGGCTCGAGCGGCTCGACAGCCACGGTGACGGGCATGCCCGCCCCGGCAAGGTACATGGCGCCCCATTCCCAGCCCCCGAGGTGGGGGGCGGCGATGATCGCCCCCTTGCCGGCGGCCAGGGCCGACTCGACGTGCTCGAAGCCCACCATTGCGATCCCCGCCGCCACCTCGGCGTGCGACAGCGACGGCAAGCGGAGGCTCTCGGCCCAATAGCGGCCGAAGTTGGCGAACACGTCCGCCACCATCCGTCTTTGCGCCCGGGGGCTCAACGAACGCCCCATCACCCGGCCCATGTGGGAGGCGACCACGGCGCGCCGGCCGTCGTAGTCCGGGAGCTGGCCGAGCACCCAACCCAGTCCTTGCCCGATCCGGTAGGCGCTCACACCCGGCAGCGCCGAGGCGATCACCGTCCCGGCGCGGTACATGGCTAGCTCGTTGTTGCCCACGTCGAGGTTGCCTACTTACCGAGGTCGTGAAACCCCGCTGCCCTCAGCTTTGCCCAGAGCCCGTGTGCCGCCGGGTGGGGATTTTGTCGCTGAGGTCGGGCGTCCGCTCTCCGGTCGCGTCCTCGGTACCGAAGTCGCGCCCCTCCGGCAGCCGCTTACGTCGCGCCACTCGTCGCTCGTGCCAGCGCCCGCCGGCCGCTCCCCCGCCGGGGCGCCGACTGCCGGAGAAGAAGCCGTTTGTGGGTACGCCCGGTCCCTGGGTTGCTCGGGCCCTCCAGGACGGTTCGCGTCCGGCCCGTTCCTCCCTCCAGGCCCGCCAGCGCAGGACGACGGCGGTGGGCTCGACGGGCTTCGGCGCTGGGGGCTTGTTGGCCTGGCGCCATACCTTCACGAACCGCTGAGCGGCGGTTATGGCCGAGAGGGCGAAGATGACCCACAGCAGCCACAGCATCTCGGCCGAGAACACAAGGGCGACGCACAGCACCACGATGCGCTCGCCCCGCTCCATGAGGCCGGTCTGGGCGTCGATCCCGAGGGCGTCGCCTTTGGCCCGTATGTAGGAGACCAGTTGCGATACGCCGAGTACAGCCAGCGGTACCAGAGCGGCGTGGCCGCCGAAGCGGTCCTGCACGTACCAGGCGAAACCGGCCAGTACGATCGTGTCGCTCACGCGGTCGCCCACCGAGTCGAAGAACGCGCCCCGCTGGCTCGTCCGGCCGCTCGCCTTGGCCAGGCTGCCATCGAACAGGTCGGGTAGGGCCGAGCCGATGAAAAGTAGCAACCCAATGATCAGGCGGCCCGTGGCGATGGCCCAGGCGGCCGGGATGGAGAGCGCGATCCCCAGGGCTGTCAGGTGGTCCGGCGAGAGCCCGGTGCGCCGCAACGCCTGGCCGGCGGGGCTCACGACCCGGTCTACCGCTCTCCGGAAGCGTGCGTCGAACAAGTAGCTGCTCCTGTGGTGGTCCCCCCATCGGGGGCTTGTTCCAAGCCGCAGCCTACCACCCACGCTGGCCAGGCCATGTTTACCAGGCCCTGGCTGGCAGGCCGCTCGGGTCTCGCCACGCCGATTGACGCAGCTCGGGAAGCCACGCCGGGGGCGGTCACCTACGTCGGCACCGGCCTACGGACACGGGCTATTCGATTGGATAGCCTAACGAGGAAGGCCTGGCTCCAGCCAGCTAGGGGAAGACCGTCGGGATTGGCCCGCGGGGGAAGATGAGGTGCTCGCATGAAGGCGTACCCACCAGCGCAGGTCCGCAATGTGGCATTTGTAGGCCATGGTGGCTCCGGCAAGACGACCCTGACTGAAGCGGTGTTGCTGTGCAGCGGGTCCATCAACCGGGCGGGCAAGGTCGAGGACGGGACGTCGGTGTCCGACTTCGAGCCCGAAGAACAGGCCCACCACATGTCCACCTCGCTCTCCCTGGCGGCGCTCGAGTGGCGTGGTTACAAGGTCAATATCCTCGACACTCCCGGTTACGCCGACTTCGTCCCCGAGGCGCTGGCCGCCTTGTCTGTCGCCGACCTGGCCGTTTTCGTCGTCAGTGCCGTCGATGGCGTGGAAGTCCAGACCGAGGTCTTTTGGCGAGCGGCGGCCGCCCTCGGCATACCCCGCCTCATATTTATGAACAAACTCGACCGGGACCGGGCCGATTTTTCCAATGTCCTCCAGCAGTTACACGACACTTTTGGCGCCGGCGTGGCCCCTCTCGAATTGCCCATCGGAGAGGAGCATGAGTTCCATGGGATCGCCGACCTCCTGACCGACTCCGCCTTTTTGTACGAGACGGGTAAATGTGTCGCTACCAAAGGCTCCATACCAGACAGCATCGCCGAGCGGGAGCACACGGTGCGTGACTCGCTCGTCGAAGGGATCGTGGTCGCCGACGACGACCTCATGACCCGCTACCTGGAGGGCGAAGAGGAGATTTCCGCCGAAGAACTGGCCAAAACCCTGGCCCGGGGCATCGTTTCTTCTCAGGTCTTCCCCGTCATATGCGGTTCTGCCGCCAAGCTCGTAGGAATTGACCGCTTGCTCGACGCCATTTGTGATGTGGCCCCGTCGCCGCTCGAGCGTCCCCCCGCCCTCGTGCAGCCGGTGGCCGGGGGCGATGGCGTGGTGGAGGTGCCGCTCGATCCGGCCGGCCAGTCGCTGGCACTGGTCTTCAAGACCGTCGCCGACCCTTATGTCGGGAAAATATCGCTCTTTAAAGTGGTCTCGGGCACAGTGCGCCCCGACGCCGTGCTGTTCAACTCGAGGACGAAAGCCGAAGAGCGCCTCCACGCTCTTTTCACGCTGCGGGGCAAAGAGCAGCTGCAACTGACCGAGGTGCCGGCCGGTGACATTGGGGCGGTAGCCAAGCTGGCGTCGACCAATACGGGCGACACCCTGACGCCGCGCAACCAGCCGGTCACTCTGGTGAGGCCGGCACTGCCCTGGATAACGGGTGCGTCAGCCACCGTCGGCAGCGACGGGTACCTCGACGGGAGCACCGCTTGGCTGAGCGAGGCGGCCCTGCCGGTCCTGTCGGTCGCCATCCGGCCCAAGAGCAAAGCGGACGAAGACAAGCTCATGACCGCCCTCCACCGGCTGCAGGAAGAGGACCCGACCCTCCTGGTCCGGCGCGACGACGAGACGCACCAGACGGTCCTGTCCGGCACGGGGGAGGCCCATCTCGGCATCGCCATGGAACGACTGGCCCGTAAGTTCGGCGTGGCCGTGGAAAGCGAAGACTTGGTCATCCCTTATCGGGAAACAGTCAGTGTGACGGCCGAAGCCGAGGGCAAGTACAAGAAGCAAACCGGCGGGCACGGCCAGTTCGGCGTGGCATCCTTACGAATTGAGCCGAGGGAACGGGGCGAGGGTTTCGAGTTCGTGGACAATATCGTGGGTGGTGTTATCCCGCGCCAGTACATCCCGGCCGTGCAAAAAGGGGCGGAAGAAGCCATGGCCGACGGGGGTAACTTCGGTTGGCCGGTAGTGGACATAAGGGTGACGGCGTTCGACGGCAAGCACCACCCGGTCGATTCCTCGGAATTGTCGTTCAAAATGGCTGGCGCTCTGGCCGTGAGGGAAGCGTTGGCCAAGGCCGGCCCGGTCATCCTCGAGCCCATTTCCCTACTCGAGGTCACGGTGCCCAACGCTTACCAGGGCGACGTGCTCGGCGACCTTAACAGCCGCAGGGGTCGGGTGCAGGGCACTGAGAACGGCCAGCCCGGCGAGTCGATCATTACCGCCCTTGTGCCGACCTCAGAACTGGTCCGTTACGCCATCGACCTCCGCAGCCTGACCGGTGGGCGCGGCCGGTTCAAAGCTCACCATGACCACTATGACGCCATGCCCCAAAACTTGTGGGACAAAGTACGTAAAGAGCGGGTCAACACCGAGAAGTAACGGGCCGGGAGGCAGACGTCAGCTTGCCGCCTTGCGCCCAGCTCCCGACAGCACCTCGTCCTCTATTACAGACTCGATGCGCTCGACTAGGCCACTCGTCGATACCCATACAGGGTCAGCATTGAGGCGGATGGCGAGGCTCAGGTCCGAGCCGGGAAATGTAATAGCCAGGAGCTGAAGCCGGGAGTGCTCTATGGCCAATGAGGGGGGACCCAGTCCCCGCTTGGGTCTGTGGTTTGCCCCACTTCGATCAGATAACCGTCGGGATCGCGAATGTAGCAACGGATCTCGTACTGGTGCTGTTTTGGTGGCGTCAGGAATTGGCGCCCCCGGGCGCTCCATTCCGCGTACACGGCGTGGATGTCTGCCACCCGGATATTGATGAAGCTGCTTACCCGGTTGGGTTCCTGTGGCGTCTCCAACGTGACATCGGGTTTGTCGTCGGTCGGGCCTCCACCAACGTTGATGATGACCCAGGTGTTGGCCAGTGCGACGTAGGTCAGCCCTCCGGGGCCGGAGAAGGCGAGCTTGCCGCCGAGTACTTCGGTGTAGAAGCGCCGAGAACGCTCGACGTCGTCCGAGACGATGAAATGGCCCAGGACAATTTGCTCGGTGGGCGGTGTGAGCTCGGCCATCTTGGCACCTCCACTAGTTGGGATATCGCGATGATAGGGAAAGAGCGCCAGTGATCGCCCGCCCATCGAAGTACACAAGAGCGCAACGGCTCGGCCTCTCCATCGTCAACGTAGGGCGGCAGTCCGGGACCGGCGGCGACGGCCAGCTTTAGGGCTTTCGAGCTGCGGCTGCCCAGCCAAACTCGTTGGTTTTGACCTCCACGTCGGTCAGCCCGGCCGCTTGCAGGCGGGCGGTAAGGCTGCTGGGGTCGACGGGGTTGTAGGTGTCTCCTTCGTGGAGGGCTTCTCGTTCCGGGTCGGCCAGGCTGTCCCCGGCGACCAAGGCGCCCCCCGGGCGCAAAACGCGGGACACCTCTGCAAAGAGGCGGTCCTGGAGGGCAACCGTCGGGACGTGGTGCAGCATGGTGAACGACGCCGCGCCGCTAAAGCGGCCGTTGGCGAACTCCAGGGCGGTGGCGTCCCCCGTAACGATCAGCACAGCATCGTTCCCGGCGAACCGTTCGACGAGCATGGACGCCAGCTCGGGGTCAACCTCGACCGCCGTCAGCTTCGGCACCAACTCGGCCAGCACGTCGGTGGTGGCTCCATAGCCCGGGCCGACCTCGAGCACGTCGTCACCGAGATCCAGATCCCCCAGGCCAGGGCAGGATTTCGTCGCGCATGGTGGCGCGCCATTCGTCACTCCCGCATACTTGGTGGTACTCGTTCATTTCCCCAAACTATGGCACCACTGCCGGTGGGCACCTGCGGATGAACGGCGCTGGGATAGCTCCCTCAGGCGCGGGCCCGCCACCTGGCTGCCATTTCCTCCTCCCTGGCGGCGGGACCGGGTAGCGGCTCGGCGCCCGGGGCATGGAGCGCTTGTAACAAGAGGGCCAGGTAGCGTAGGCGCAAAGCGCGACCACCGTCTGCCCCCGGCAGGCTGATCGAGCTGAGCGTCTCGAGCAGCAACACGACGTCTCCACTGCTGACGTCTTTACGAAGCACCTTGCTGCGCTGTGCTCTTTTATGGACCGTGTTCGCCAACATCCCGGCATGTTTTGCTAGTTCGGTCAGTTCGGGCGTGGGTGTGAAGGTCCCGGCCAGACGCTGGGCCAGGGCCTGGCTGCCCCCATCGAGGATCCCCTCCAGGCAGTCGGCGTACACGGTCCAGGGGTCGCGATCGTCCGCTAAGGCGTGTTCGAGCTCCGCGCTGTAACGGACCAGGCCGTCTCGGGCCAATTCCCGCAGCAGGTCCTCCTTGCTGGCGTAGCGCCGGTACAGGGCGCTGATCCCGACGCCCGCCTTGGCGGCCACCGCCGCGATCGGGGCGTTGGGGTCGGCGAGGAAGACGGCGCGGGCGGCGTCCAGGATCTCGACGTCATTGCGGGCGGCTTCCCGTCGCCGTCCGCTGAGGGGGCCGTCGGCTTCACGCACCCCACCAAATTAGCATTGGAACGGAACCGTCTGCTCTGCTAAAGTGGAACTGTTCATTCCGTTCCGATACCGCGTACATCTGACACACGCGAGATATGTAGCGCAGAGGGAGGCAAGTGATGATCGAACCGTTTACCGTAGATGTCCCGCAGGCCGACCTGGACGACCTTCAGCGCCGCCTGGCAGCCACGAGATGGGCGCCCGAGCAGCCGGCCGGGACCGACGACGGAGCCTACGGCGTCCCGCTCGGCCGGTTGCGTCGTTTGGTGGCGCGGTGGCGGGAGTTCGACTGGCGCCGGTGCGAGGACCGGCTCAATGCCTACCCTCAGTTCCTGGCTCGGATAGGGAATAGCTGAAATGCCAGACCAAACCCGGGACATCATCACCGAGTCCCTCGACATGCTGCGCAATGCTGCTACCGGGATCTCCGAGGCCAACCGCGCCGCGCCGACTCCTTGCACCGAATGGACCGTCACCCAGGTACTGCAACACGCCATCGCGGACCAGCTGGCGTGGGCGGCGACGCTCGGCGTCGGGCCGGGCCGTCCGCCGACCCCTTTTCACCATCGGGCCGCATTGATATTGGAGTCGACGCCTTCATCGAACCTGCGTTTACGGCTGCCCGCGCCGCCTGGGCGGCTGTGCCCAGCGACGACGAAGCCGTGCCTACTCCACTCCCCCAGGGCAAACTGCCCGCCAACGCAGCTGCCGCGGCCTGCGCCCTAGATGCCGCCATCCACGCCTGGGACATTGCCATGGGGCTGGGCCAGCCGGCGCCCCTGTCTGATCGGCTGGCCGCCGACCTCCTGCCCACGGCTCATGCCATCGTCGAGCCCCTCCGTCAGTTCGGGGTCTACGCCGCAGAACTCCCCTCGCAGCCCGGCGACGGCAGCGCCGCGGCCTTGCTGCGCTACCTCGGGCGCGACCCGTCGTGGCGGCCGGCCGGTGTCACCTCGTGAGTGGCCGCGAGTCAGCCGTTTGTACCGGGCGGCCTTTCCACGCCACCGCGCCCTGATAGTGACGACGAGCCGAGTCGACGGTCATGGCCGCGTACAGGCCGGCGGTCAGGGGCAAGGCTAGAGCGGTGACGGGCGCAGCCCGGTAGTAACGGGCCGTCGGCAGGTAGCTCGCCGCCATTGCGGCCCATCCGGTAAGGCCGGCCACGGCCATCACAGGCCGCCGGCGGGCCAGCCCCCAAAGGCCGATTAGTGGAGGCGCTAAATAAGTGGACGACAAGCCGGCCATGGTCGCCGCCAAAACCGCCGGGTTATGGCGCAGCTGCGTGTAGGCGCTGCGGGTGACCATTTCCCAAATATCAGCCAGACGAGCGTAGGACCGCAGGCTTCTGACGTCCGGCGCCGCCTGCCTGCCGGCCAGCCCGAGCCAGATCGCCTGCCCGGAACGCTTGAGCGCCTTGGCCAAGGCCACATCGTCGATCGTGCTGCCAGCCACCACCTCAATTCCGCCGGCGGCGAGGAGCGCCCCGGCCCGCACGAGTAGGCACCCTCCCGCCGCGGCCGCGGTCCGGCGGTCCCTGTCGTTCACCCAGGAAAACGGATAGATCTGGGCGAAAAAGTAGACGAACGCCGGCAGCAGGAGCCTTTCCCACGCAGTCGACGTGCTGAGCCGAGCCATGAGCGACACCGCGTCCCGGCGGTCCGAGACGGCAGCCGTCACCAACTGGCGGAGCGAGGACGGAGGATGCCACACGTCAGCGTCGGTGAACAGGAGCCATTCAGGGGCCGGTTCTCGAGCCAATGCCTGCTCGGTCCCCTGCGCCATGGCCCAGGGCTTCCCGGCCCACCCCGGTGGCCGTGGACCCCCGCTCACCACCGAGACCGGGACGTTGGACCCGTTTGCTATTGCCCTGGCGACCCCGGCCGTCCCGTCTGTGCTCATGTCGTCCACCAGCACGACCCGGACATCTCCGGGGTAGTCCTGCACCAGAAGCGATGGCAGCGTCTCTGGCAGCAGGCCGGCCTCGTCACGAGCGGGCACAATCACCGCTACGGACGGCCATTTTCCTGGTGGTGCAGAGCCAGCTGGCCCAAGCCCGTGTCGGCCTTCCAGTAACGGCCACGGGCCACGAGGAGCCAGGCCCAGATGGCCGTGGGCAAGAACGCGGCCAGTTCCGTGGGGTTTGGTGGACGGGGCAATGAAAACCCTAAGCCGTTCGCGGGCGTTTGGTCGGCGGCCACAAAGGCGAGTTTGCCAAACGCGTGGGCCTGGCCGCTGGCGACCTCCGCCCGCGTCGGGCGAACCTGTTACCCTGCCGTCGTGATGGAGTACAGGCAACTAGGACGGTCTGGGCTGAAAGTGTCATGCCTCGCCCTCGGGACGGCGTCGTTCGGCGACACCAACGAACAACGAGGAGCAGTTGACCTCCGGGCCGCCCGGCGCCAACTCGACATGGCGCTTGACGCCGGAGTGAACCTGGTGGACACCGCGGACGCCTACGCAAAAGGAGCGGCCGAGACAGTAGTGGGCCAACTGCTAGCCGGCCGGCGCGACCGCACGTTGCTGGCCACCAAGGCCCGTTTCCCGGTCGGCCCGGGCCCCAACGATGCTGGTTCATCGCGCCACCATCTAGTCAGTGCCTGCGACGCCAGCCTGCGGCGGCTCCAGACGGACCACATCGACCTGTACCAGCTTCACGAATGGGACGGCCAGACCCCGCTGGAGGAAACGCTGAGCGCACTGGACTTTCTCGTCCGGAGCGGCAAGGTCCGTTACGTGGGCTGTTCCAATTTTGCCGGTTGGCAGGTAATGAAGGCGCTCGGGATCGCAGAACGCCGGGGCCTGCCGCCGCTCGTAAGCAACCAGGTGTACTTGACTTTGCTTGAGCGGTCGGCTGAGTACGACATCGTCCCCACTGCTCTCGACCAGGGCCAGGGCCTGTTGATCTGGAGCCCCCTGGCCGGCGGCCTCCTTTCGGGGAAGTACCGGCGCGGTACGGCCGAGCCGGCCGGCTCTCGTTTCTCGGGTGGGTGGCCCGAGCCTCCCGTTCATGACTGGGAAAAGCTTTATGACGTGGTGGACGTGCTCTGTGATATTGCCGCTGCGCACCAAGTAAGCGGCGCCCAGGTGGCACTGGCGTGGCTTTTAGCGAGGCCGGCGGTGACGAGCGTGGTCCTGGGGGCGCGGACCGAAGCGCAGTTGGCAGACAACCTGGCCGCATCGGCTTTGGATTTTTCCACCGAAGAGCGCGAACGCCTCGAAGCGATCAGCCGGCCATTGCTGATTTACCCTTATTGGCACCAGCGTATGTGGGCCCGAGACCGCCTGGGCCAGCCGGAGCTGTCCCTCATCGGCCCCACCTGGAGGCGAAAAGCTAAGGCAGTCGCGCCTTATACGCCCGTGCCTACGACTTCACCACTGGTTCAGAACTTAACCTGCGACCAGTGCCGGCCTCCGTCGAAGGTCATGATCATCCTGGTCGTACCGCTCACGAACAGCAGCCCGACGCCCTGGGACGGGCTGGTGAAGGCCAGGTAAAACGGGGCCGTCGGGCCGAGCTGGTAGACAGTGGACCAGTCCCGCCCCCCATCGAAGGTGGCCGCCAGCTGAGCGCCGATGCCGACGGAGCGGACGAGGAGGACCGTGCCGGGAGCCGGCGACGCCAGGATGGTGTCGAAGTAACTCTGGGCTGGCAACCGGGCCCCGGTTGAAAAACTGGCCCCACCGTTACCGGAGAAATACAGCCAATCAGAACCAAGCGCTGCCCCTGATGGGTCGCTCCTCGACGTGGAACTCCCGAAACCGCCGATGGTGCAGACGACGGCCAGGTTGTTTTGGTCGGCCGCGGCGGGGACGGCGTAGCTATCACCCACGCTGGCGCAGGGAGCGGGCCAGGGCACCCAGCGCCCCAAACTGTTGAGCTCGGCGCTGCCCGTGATGCCTCGGTCGTTCCCCGCGACGAGCCAGGCCCGAGTGCCCTGGACGACAATGCTCCCCGTGAGTTGAGCGCCTCCGGCCGGCAGGTCGAGTGGAGGGGTTGGGTCCGGGCGCCAGCTGTCCGACCCGATCGGCGAGCTGTCCACCTGGACCCGGTAGTGCTTGTCCACGGCCATGAAGTAGACGGTCGAGCCATCCACTTCGAGGTCGAGGACGGGGTTGTACTGGTCGAGGAACCCCGTCAGGCCGACCTGTCGCCACGACGCACCGCCGTCGTGCGTGGACCAGATGAGCGGGCCGGAGTTGCCCAGCCCGCCGAATATCCACCCGTCGTTGGCGTCAGCAAAGCGCACGTTCAGCCACTGGCCGGGGGCGTTCGGGGCGCCGCGGCGGCGGACCGCGGTGGCCAGGGCCGCGGGAAGAGGGCGGGCGGACCAGCCGGTGCCCGCATTGGTGGTCTCGAGCAGGGTGGGGCAGGTGCCACCCCCCTGGCACGCGGCGGTCCCTAAGGCCCAGCCCTGGCTGAGTGACACAAAGGTGACCGATTGCGGGTTGAAGGCGGCGAGGCCGGGCGCCGCCGCCGCCACTGTGGGGACCGCGTCCGGGCTAAGTGGGGCCGCGGCGGCAGAGGTGGCGGGAGCCGCCAAAGCGGCAGCCAGGGCAATGCCCAACGACGGGCCAAAGGTCCTTGTCTTCACGCCTCGTCAACTCCGCCGGAGAGGGGCCGGTTCCTGGAAGCCGAACTGAGAAGGGTTTGTGGTGGCCCTTATTTATAAAGGCTTGGGCGCGGTAGCCAGGAGCACGATGGCGACGATCAGGATGACGGAGCCGACACCGGCCAGGCCATAGCGGATGTTGCGGTAAGCGAAATGGCTCCCTATGCCGGCCAGGAAAAGCACCGTCGCCAGGTACACGGTGGTGCGGACATAACTGTCGGAGTTCGCGCCGTCCTTCTCGCCGGCGTTGTAGGCCGCGTTGGCCTGCGCATTTAGCTTTGCCGCGAGGGCTTTTTCTGGCTGCTTGTACTGGGGCATGTAGGTTGGCCCGGGCGGAGAGTGGGGGTTGGTGGCCGGGTCGGTCGCCAACCAAGCGTGGAAGGCACGGTCGAAGTTCGGGCTGAACCGCCTTTCGGCGATAGCCATGGAGGCACTGTCCTTGGCGACGTAAGCGGTGAACCAGTCGTTGAATGTAGCGAGGTCGAAGTTGAGGTCGTTCAGAGCCTGAAGGCTGGCTGCGTTGGCCTGCGCCCGGTCCGCACTGGCCCGGGCCAGGTCCAGCGACGAGTCGGTCGAAAACTTCGCCGCCGCGTAGCCCGACCAGGCGGCCAACACCGCCACCACCGCGAGCAGGACGGCCTCGAATATCGAGATGGCCCGGTTGAGGTTCTTCTCTCGCGCCTCTTCGTCGGCCTCGGCGTGCTCAGCGAGCCCTTTTCCGACCTCGACGGCGGACAGTCCTTCGGGCACGCCCAGAGCCTAGCCTGCCCTCGCCGACGCTCTTCGCGGCGCAGGCGAGCTTGGAAAGCGGGCTAACCGTGTGCCGCCAACACCACCGCCGGCTTGGCCTGCCTCGGGCCGCGCGCCTCGTAAACGGCCAGGAGGGTGCCGTCTTCGTCGACTACAGCCCAAGGCCCGGGCCCACGGCTCCGGCGCGGCGCAGCACCTCGAGCTCGAGCACTTGCCCGTAACCGACGGCCGCCTGCGTGGCTTGGTCGACGGTCGCCGGCGACAGCTCCCGCATGGCCTGAGCCGGTGACAGCAGCGCCTCGGACTTCGAGGGTGAGGAGTCCAGCGCGTCGAGCGTGACCGCCTCCTTGAGGGTGAACTCCCCCACCGCTTCCCGGCGCAGCTTCTGTAGGTGCGCCCCACCGCCGAGGAGAGCGCCGAGGTCGGCGGCCAAGCTCCGCACGTAGGTCCCCGCTGAGCACTCAACGTCTATCGACAGGACGGGCCCCGTACCCTCGTTGCCGGCCCACCCCACGTCGAACGACCAGACCGTGACGGGCCGGGGCGCCCGCTCGACCTCGATCCCGGCCCGGGCCAGTTCGTGCAACCTGCGCCCATCGACCTTCAGAGCCGAGACCATCGGCGGGACCTGCAAAATTTCGCCCGTCAACGTGGCCGCGGCCGCTTGCGCCGCTTCCAGTGTCACTGCCCGCATGTCCCAGGTCCCCGTGACCTCGCCGGAGGCGTCCAGGGTGCTGGTGGCTACGCCGAGCACCACCTCACCCGAGTACCGCTTGGGCCGCCCGGACAGGAACCTCATCAACCTCGTCACCTGCCCCAGCCCGACCAGGAGGACGCCAGTGGCGTCGGGGTCGAGCGTGCCGGCGTGGCCCACCTTGCGCTGGCCGAAAAGCCGTCGGCACCGGGCCACCACGTCGTGGCTGGTGCAACCGGCGGGCTTGTCCACTACGAGCAGCCCATCGAGGGGGCGGTTCAACGCGGCCATGCGGCCGGCCCTCGCCGTACAGCGCCCTGGACGGAGGCCGCGCCACGGACCCTTGCGCGCCGGAGTAAGGATAAGCGACGGCGGCGCGCCCAGAACGGGCTAGGCCGGGTCAAGTTCCGCCATCTTCGGTGGCCGCACCTGGAACTGCGGCCCCGCTTCCGCCTCCCTCGCTCCCGGTCGGGCCCAGCGCTCCCTCGTCGCCGTCAAAGGGCACCCTTTTTTCATCGGCGGCACGGATGGACCGCAAGATCTCCTCGACCCGTTCACCATGGGCGACAGCGGGGTCGGCCTCGAAAGTGAGCAGGGGTGTCCGCTTCAGCCTCACCTGATGGGCCACGGCCGCCTGTAAGCGGGTGCGGGCTTCTCCGAGCGCGGCCCGGGCGGGGTCGGGCAACGATGCCAGCAGGACGGTGGCGTGGCGCAAGTCCGGATCACAGTTGACGGCCGTCACCGTCACGAGTTCAAGGCGCGAGTCAGTCCCCGCGACGAGCTCGATCTCTTCGGCCAAGACCTCGCGCAGGACCTCGTTCACCCGAGCCATGCGAGGGTAGTGGCGATGGGTCGGCCACGCCGACCGCTTATGCGGGCTCACGGTGGTCCCTCGTCCAGTTGCTTATGCGCCCCACCACAGCCGTTCGCACGAAATGACCTCGACCTCCGGGAACGACCACACAAACCGCTCCACCGAATCGAGCACCTCTGAGACGTGACGGGGGGTGGACGAAACGGCGGCCATGGCGAGTTCCGCGGCCTGCCAACGGTCCTGCTTGCCTACTTCGGCCGCTGCCACTCCAAAGCGGTTCCGGCACCCCTCGAGTATTGGCCGCAGTACCGCCCGTTTTTCCTTCAGTGAGTGGGACTGCGGCAAATGCAACTCGACACGGAGAGCCGCGGCGTGCACGGGGCTCAGGTGCGGGGGATCTCCCGTTCGTCGTAGGTTTCGATGATGTCGCCTTCCTGCAGGTCCTGATTGTTCGAGAGGCCAATGCCGCACTCGAAGCCCTCGTGAACTTCACGCACGTCCTCCTTGAAACGACGCAGCGAAGTGATCGCACCCTTCCAGATGATCACCCCGTCACGGAGGAACCGGACCTTGGAACCACGCGTGATCACACCACTACGGACATAGCAGCCGGCGACCGCCCCGATCCGCGGGATGCGGAATATCTCCCGGACTTCGGCCTCGCCCGTGAGCACCTCTTCGTACTCCGGTGCCAGCATTCCGACCATGGCGGCCTGGACGTCCTCGATCAGCTTGTAGATGATCTCGTACGTACGGATCTCGACGCCCTGCGCCTGCGCCATGGCCCGGGCGTCACGACCCGGGCGGACGTTGAAGCCGATGATGGTGGCGTTGGAAGCAGCGGCCAGGGCGACATCGTTCTCTGTGATCCCGCCGACAGCCCGGTGCACAAAGGACAGCTTGACGTCGTCACGCTCCAGCTTGCGCAAGCTCTCCGTTACCGCTTCGAGCGAACCCTGGACGTCAGCCTTCACCACGAGGTTCAAAATGGCTGCCTCGCCCCGCTGGATCTGCTCGAAAATGTCCTCTAGCTTGGCCCCGCCGCTGGTGGCGGCCGAGCTACGGCGTAGGTCGGCGCTGCGGAAGCGCTGCTCTCGCTGCTCGGCCACTTCTCGTGCCGTGCGCGACGTGGGAACGCCCCTGAGTTCGTCGCCCGCCGCCGGCAGTGAGTCAAAGCCGAGCACTTGGGCCGGGAACGACGGCGGCGCTTCCTTGATGTTGTCGCCTTTGTCGTCGATCAGGGCCTTGACGCGGCCCCAGGCGGCGCCGGCAACGACGTGGTCGCCCACTCGCAGCGTGCCGTCCTGGACGATGACCGTCGCCACTGGCCCCTTGCCGGGGTCGAGGTTGGCTTCGAGCACGATGCCTCGCGGCCGCCCTTCGGGATTGGCCGTGAGCTCCTCCAGCTCGGCCACCACGAGCAGCTGCTCCAGCAGGTCGTCGATGCCGAGGTTCTGAAGGGCCGACACTTCGACCATGATCGTATCGCCGCCCCAGCGCTCCGGGACCAGCCCGAGCTCCGACAACTGCTGCATGACGTGGTTGGGGTCGGCGTCGGCCCGGTCGATCTTGTTGATGGCGACGATGATCGGGACCCGGGCCGCCTTGGCGTGGTTCAACGCCTCTGCGGTCTGGGGCATGACCCCGTCGTCCGCCGCCACCACCAGCACCACTATGTCCGTCACCTCCGCGCCTCGGGCGCGCATGGCCGTGAACGCCTCGTGGCCGGGCGTGTCTATGAACGTGATGACCGCTCCAGTAGCCGTCGTCACCTGGTACGCACCGATGTGCTGGGTAATGCCGCCGGTTTCGCCCGAGGCGACGTCCGCCTCCCGGATCTTGTCGAGCAGCGTCGTCTTGCCATGGTCGACGTGGCCCATAACCGTTACCACAGGCGGCCGGGGCCGCAGCAGCTCGGGCCGGTCCTCATCGTCTTCTTCACCGAAATAACGGGCCTGGAGCTCGGCTTCTTTTTGCTCGCCGGGCTCGACCAGGCGCACACTGGCCCCGATCTCAGCCGCGAACAACTCGATCATGTCGTCCGACAACGACATGGTGGCGGTGACCATTTCCCCCTGGGTCAAGAGAAAACGGACGACGTCAGCGGAGCTTCGATTGAGCCGCGGGGCCAAGTCCTGGGCGGTGGAACCGCGCTCCACGATGACCTCGCCCTCTGGCACAGGCGCGTGCGACGGGGTGTAGGTCGACGGGGCTTGGGCCTCCAGCTCTTCCCGGCTTCGCTTGCGGCTTCGCGGCCTCCGGTTGCCACCGGGGCGACCGCCGCCGCCACGTCCACCTGGGCCACCGCCTACGCCCCCGGGGCGGCCGCCACCACGCGATGCCATGCCGCCGCCGCCGGGGCCTGACCGGTACGGCGATGATGGGCTGGTGGGAGCCCGGTAAGTGGCGTCAGGACCACCACGCGACAGTGGGCCCGTCCGTGGTGCCCCTGGGCGGGCGCCGCCGCCACCTGGTCTAGCCCCAGGGCCTCCCGGCGCACCTGTGCGAGGTCCCGGGCCGGAGCCTACGCCAGGGCGCGGGCCACCTGCGCCGGGGCCGCCGCGCGGAGCACCTGGGCGGCTGCCCGGCCCCGGTGGACGGCCTTGACCCTGCCTATCCCCATAACGGCTACCGGCGTTGCCGGGCCCTCCAGCCGGGTACGACCCGGGGCCGCGGCTATAGCCGCCGCCGGCCCCACCGCGGCCCTGCCCATTTCCATCGTTAGGACCGCCACGGCCGCCCCGTTGGGCGTCGCTGGGGCCTCCCGCCGGGCCTCGGGCGGGCGGCGGGATCGGCTTCCCGGTCAAGGGCGACACTGGTCCGCGGAACCCAGGGGGTGGCGGTATCGGCTTGCCGGTCATCGGCGACACCGAGCCAGGGGTGGGCGCCGGTGGAGCCTGGCCGGTTGGCGCAGCTCCGCTGCGCCCCTGACCGGTTGGCGCGTGACCAGCAGCTGGACCATGACCACCTGTGCTGTGCCCGGGCGCGCCTGACGAGGCCGGCCTGGCCTGGCCTGGCTGACCTGCAGGGGCTCGGCCCTGAGCGGGCGCGGGGGCGGCCGGTGCTGGCGCCGAGGCTGCGGCCGCGGCACCACCTGCCGCCGCTGAGGGCGCGGCTTGACTCGGGCCGGCATGAGTAGGCCCGGCGTGAGTAGGCCCGGCATGAGTCGGCCCGGCGTGAGTCGGCCCCGGATGAGTGGCCGCGGCATGAGCCGGACCGGGTTGGGCGACCCCGGGCGGAGCGGTGCTCGCAGGCGCGGTGCTCGCAGGCGCCGTACCCGCCCGAGCGGGAGCTGTCGCTGCAGGGCCTGTCGCTGCCGCCGATGCCGGAGCGGTGCTGGCGGGAGCGGTGCTGGCGGGAGCGGTGCTGGCGGGAGCGGTGCTGGCGGGAGCGGTGCTGGCGGGAGCGGTGCTGGCGGGAGCGGGGGCCGTCCTGGCCTGCGGTACCTGAGAAGCGAGCTGAGCGGCCTCACGGTGCGCTGTAGATGGGGCTTCGACGGCCGGAGCCGGCCTGGCCGTCTGCGCGCCTGTGCCCTGCCCCGATGTCCTGAGACCGGGCGGTGGGGGTATGGGGCGGGCCGAGGCCGACCCTGCACCCGCACCCGGGCTCGTCCCGTGCCCAGCACGGACCGGCGCGCTGGGCGCCACCGTGGCTGCCGGCACCTGTCCAGGTGCCCCGTCGCCAGGAGCCGAGTGGCCAGGAGCCGCGTGGCGCGGGTGGCTGTCGTGCAGGTTTGGCTCTCGCCCCGGAGCGACCACCCCAGGGGGTGGGGCCAAAGGGGTCCCGCTCCCCGACCCCGCAGAACTGCGTCCAACCTGGTGCCCCGGTCCGGCCTCTCCAGCACCGGCACGGCCAGTGAGCGTGCCACTCGAGGTGGCCGCCGCAGGAGCCTGCGCCCTGGTGGCTTCGGTCGACCCGGATGCTGGCGCGGCCTCCTCGGGCGGGTGAGCACGCTTCAGCCCATCGCGTTCGGCCCGTCGGCGGACGCGGTCTGCTTGCGCTTCCTCGATGCTCGAGGAATGGCTGGTGACACCGATGCCCATCGAGAGGGCTAGCTCGAGCCCCTCCTTATTGGTAAGGCCGAGCTCTCGTGCCAGCTCGTATACCCGGATCTTCTTGGCCAAGTTGTTCGTCAGTCCCTTTCTTCGTGTTGCTTTTCGCCACCAGCTGTGGTGGCACCATCTCCCAGTCCCATCCTCGCATGTTCAGAGGCCGTACCGAACAGCAGCTCAACCTGGCCAGCGCGGATTTCGGCCCGCAAGGCCCGGTTGAAGGCGCCGCGACGACCGGCCCTGTTGATGCAGTCGGGCTCAGCTAACTCGGTGCCTTCGAGCCTACAAAGCCACGCCCCCCTGCCCGGCCCTTTTCGGTCAAATAACAGGCCGCTCCCGGCGGAAAGGACTACACGAACAAGTGTACCGGTACCTTTGCGGGCGCGGCACCCGATGCAGGTCCGGACCGGGACAGACGTCTACCCCACTCCTTCCCCGGAGGCCGCGGCTTCCTCGGCCGCCTCCGGCCCTTCTCCCGGTGTCTCGGGCGTCGCTTCGGAGTCGTCCACCTCGTCGGAGGGGCGTGCAACAGCCGCGGCAGCGTCAGGGGCCTCGGCGACGACAGCAGCCTGCGCCAGTTCGGCCTCGGCGACGTCAGCGGCTTCGGCCAAGCCCCCGCCGTCCGCTTCCTCGCTCCCGAGCGAGGTTGCCTCCCATTGCTCAGCGGAGACCGCCTCGCCGCCGCCCGCCGGTTGCCAGACCATCTCGCCGGCGTCGTTTTGGACCCATTCGCCCTCGGCCCACTCCTGGGCCGCGTAGGCCTCCTCCTCGGCCAGCTGGCTCTCGCTCTTGATGTCGATGCGCCAGCCGGTCAACCGGGCGGCCAGGCGCGCGTTTTGGCCCTCCTTGCCTATGGCTAAGGACAACTGGTAATCGTTCACGATCACGGTCGCGGTCCCGGACTCCTCGTCGAGGATGACCTCTTTCACCTTGGCCGGCTGCAGAGCACGCATCACGAACTCGCGGGGGTCCTCCGAGTACGGGACGATGTCGACTTTCTCGCCCCGGAGCTCGGTGGTGACCATCCGCACCCGCGCCCCACGCGCCCCTACGCAGGCGCCCACCGGGTCGACGTTGGGGTCGTTTGACCAAACGGCGATCTTGGTCCTATGCCCCGGTTCCCGGGCGGCTGCCTTGATCTCCACGATCCCGTTGGCGATCTCTGGCACCTCGAGCTCGAAAAGGCGCTTGATGAGCCCCGGGTGCGTGCGCGACACAACGATCTGCGGGCCCTTACTGGTCTTGCGCACCTCGACGATATAGGCCTTCAGCCGAGCGTTGTGCTCGTAGTGTTCAAACGGAACTTGCTCGGCTTGGGGCAACAGCGCCTCGACCTTGCCTAGGTCGAGCAGCGTGTAGCGGTTGTCGCTCTGCTGGATTATGCCGGTGACGATGTCGCCTTCCCGGCCGGCGTACTCCTCGTACTTGAGGTCACGCTCGGCTTCCCGTATCCGCTGAAAAATAACCTGTTTCGCAGTCTGGGCCGCGATCCGCCCGAAGTCCTTGGGGGTGTCGTCCCACTCGCGGACGACGTTCCCGTCCTCATCGAGTTCTTGGCCGTACACCCGGATCTCACCAGAATCGGGCTCAATGGTGACCACGGCTTCCTCAGCGGAGCCGGGCATGCGTTTGTACGCGGCCACCAGCGCGTTGGCCAAGGCGTCCAGAAGGACGTCGACGCTAATGCCTTTGTCCTTGGCGATCTGCTGTAGCGCGTCAAGAAAAGCGAGGTTGTCCTTCAACATATGGCCTCCCCCGCGGCCTGAGTACTGCTTTCAGCTCCCATTTCCGACAAAATTTTTCCCTGTCCCTTGGCTGATTTCCTGGGACCACCGTGCGTTTTGGGGGCTTTCTGCGCCGAACCCCAACTGAATACCGTATTGGCTCTCTGAACCGAGCCGAGGGGGAGACGGATTTCCGTCGTCTGGCCGGGAGAAATGCTGATGCGAAGAGTGATGTCCTCTTCGGACGCGCTTGTAAGCGTGCCGCGCAGCCGGCGCGTCTCGTTGACCGGTTCCACTGTCTTCACGGTCACTTCTTCCCCGACGTAACGGGCAAAGTGGCCCGGGTAGCGGAGCCGGCGCTCCAGCCCAGGGCTCGACACCTCCAGCATGTACCTTCCCGCAGGTACGAGCTCATCGTGTTGGTCAAGCGTGGCGGAGATAGCCGACGTCACTTGTGAGATGGAGTCAATGTCGACCCCGCCAGGTCGCTCCACCAAAACCCGCACGGTAGCGCCGGAACGCTCTACGTCCCAGATCTCCAGCCCTGCGGCCTGCACTGCCGGCCTCAGCGCCTCAGCGATCTGCTCTTCAGCGCCCATCTCACCTCCTCTGCGGTCAAGGTCCCTCAAACAAAAGCGTGGGCAACCTGCCAGGCAGGCAAGCCCACGCCCAACATCACCCTGTGGTGACGACGAGTAGTATAGCCCAGGTCGGTCCCGCTACGTCCTGGCCGTCTTTACGGCGCGCCCTGGTTTTGGTGCTTGCGGTGGGGTTTCTCTGGGGTTACGGTCACTGCCGCCTGCTAGAGTAGAACGTATGTTCCCGTAGCCTTCGGGTTGGGCGGGACGGTTCGCCGGCTCGGGGCTGGCCTTTGCGTCCGTGGTGGCGAGAGGAACTGGCCTATGTGCGAGGCCCTGGGCGAGCTGGGACAAGCTATTGCCGCCTATGCGGCCGGCTTTGACGTCGACGCCCTGGCCCCCGGCGAGCTGGCCGGGGCGCTGGAGGTGGCCGGCCAGGTGGAAAAGGTGGCCGCCACGTTGGCCGCCCTCATCGCCGCCCGCATGGCCCGCTTGGGGCCTAGTGGCGTAGCCGGGCGCCAGGCCGAACGGGCCCTGGCCCGGTCCAGCGGTACGTCGCTGGCCGACGCCCGCCGGGCCATCGAAGCCGGCCGGGCCATGAGCGCCCAGCCCGAGGTGCTGGCCGCGGCGCACGCCGGGGCCCTGTCACGCCCCCAGGCCGGCCTCATCGCCGACGCCGTGGCCCTCAACCCGGGGGCCGCCCCCACCCTGGTCGACCAGGCCGGCCGGCTGGGGCTGGCCGAACTGGCCGAGGCGTGCGCCCGGGCCAAGGCGGCCGCCGTCGACCTGGACGCCCAGCGCCAGGCGGTACAGGCGGCCCGCTCGCTGCGGGCCTATACCAACCGCGCCGGGGCCTGGCACCTGCACGCCTGTGGCCCGCCCACCGACGGGGCCCAGGTCATGGCCGTGCTCAGCGAACTGGCCACCGGCCTGTTCGACCAGGCCCGCCGGGACGGGCGCCGGGAGCGGCCCGAGGCCTACCTGTACGACGCCCTGGGCGCCCTGGTCGCCCTGGCCACCGGCGGGGACGGGCGTGCAGACGGCGAGCCGGAGGGCGACGAGGCTGAAGACGGCGAGCCTGGAGGCCACGAGCCTGGGGGCCAAAGTGGCCCGGCCCTGGCCCGCACCCCGGCCCACGGCACCGCCACCGCCCAGCTGAAGGCCCGCCTGGCCCGGCTCCGGCCCAGCTTCTTGGTCCGCTCCGACATCGGGGTGCTGTTGCGGGGGTACCCGGTCGAGGGCGAGGTGTGCGAGATCGCCGGCTATGGGCCCATCAGCGCCCAGGCCGCTATCGACTTGATCGACACCATGGACCCGTTCCTAAAAGCCATCGTCACCGACGGCCACAAGGTCGTGGGCGTGGCCCACCTGGGCCGGCGGCCCAACGCCTACCAGCGCAGTGCGCTCGACTGGCTGTACCCCACCTGTGCCGCCGAAGGTTGCCCGACCCGGGCCGGGCGGCTCCAGAGCGACCACCGGGCCGACTGGGCCAGACGCATTTCACCGTGCTCGACTTACTGGACCGCCTGTGCCCCCTGCACCACGGCCTCAAGACCCGCTCGGGCTGGGGGCTGGTCGAGGGCCGGGGCAAACGGGCCTTCGTCCCCCCCGAGGACCCGAGGCACCCCCGCCACGGCCCTCCCGCCGGGGAGCCGGCCGAGGCCCAGGCCGGGGCCCGGGCGGGGGGAAGCACCGGAGCGGGGCCACCGGTCGACGGGTAGCGGCGGCGCCCGCCGGGCGCCCAACATTACGGGCCCGGGCCAGGCGGGGATGAGGCGCGGCCGCGCCCGGAAAATAGAACGCCGTTATTTCCAGCGGAAGTAGACAAAGAATCCGGCCGAAATTGTCGGAGTCTTTTTCGAGCCGGTGGTAAAGAGGGCGAATTTCCTTTTGGTCGAGAAAACGCAGGACTCGCTTTTTCAACTGGCCTGAGCCTTTGCCCGGGATTATCTCCAACTGCGTGGCCTTGATCCTGGCCGCCTCGTCCAGCATGTCCCGAAGAGCCCGGTCGATCTGCTCGCCCTTGTTGTAGATGTCGTGCAGGTCGAGCTTCAACTTGGACACGGTCGAGACTAGGCCCCTGCCTGGGTATTGGCCCGTGCATCGGGCGGGTTGAGCGCGCCGCCCAACTCGGTCATCCCGGCCAACTCGGTCATGCCGCCCAGCTCGGGCCCGCCGCCCAGCTCGGGCGCCGCCGCCCACATCGGCCGCGCCGGCCAACTCGGTCATGCCGCCCAGCTCGGGCCCGCCGCCCACATCGGCCGCGCCGGCCAAGTGGGGCACGCCACCCAACTCCGGCACCTCGGGTGGCCCGGCTGGTGTGGAAGCGATGGGCTCCCCTCCGTATGTGGCGACCAGCTCGTAGCCGAGGCGCGCCAACAGCTCACGGGCCTCGGGCGGCGCCACGACTTCGACGGCACAGCCGAAGGTGGAGAGCTGGCGGGTGATCATCTCGACCCGCTGCCCGCGCACGGTGACCGGGACGCGGTCGCCCGGCTCGCTCGTGCCGACAGTCAGTTGCCCCTCAAAGAGCCATAGCAGAGCATCGACGACATCGGGGTCGGCGAGGGCGGACACCTCGGCTAGCGAGCGCAACCCCTCGACCCGCTGTACAACCTCTTCCCACGACCGGGACAGTTCGAACCCCTCGGGGCGGACGACAGGATCGCCGGTCGCCTCGACCGACCTCACGCGGCTGACCCGGAACGTCCTCAGTCCCTCGTCCGTGCCGGCCAGCAGGTACCAGGTGGTCCCCTTTTGGGCCAGACCGAGGGGGTGGACCGTGCGAACCGTGGCGTTCCCAGCGCGGTCCGAGTAACCGAGCCGGACCTGCCGGCCTTCTGTCGTCGCCTCCTGCAGCACGTCGAGGTGGCGGGGTCGGTAGGCGGGCCGGTTCCTCCCCCACCCGTGCGGGTCGAGCACTACGGACGAAGCGGCGGCTTCGGCGCTGGAGCGGAAGGACTCCGGGAGGGCCCGCACCAACTTGCGCAGCGCCGCCTTCAGTTCGGGCGTCGCCGCCGACGCCGGCCCGGCCACCAGGAACAGCGCCCGCGCCTCTTGGGCGGTCAGGCCAGAGAGGTCAGTCCGGCCGCCTCCCAGCAGCCGCCAGCCCCCGCCTCGCCCCCGCTCCGAGTAAACGGGGAGGCCGGCCATGCAAAGGGCCTCGAGGTCACGCCGAGCCGTCCGTTCTGAGAATCTCGAGCTCGGCGGCGACCATGGCGGCCGTCACCCGCTGACGCTGCTGAAGGAGGAGCAGCAAGGCGACGAGCCGGTCGGCACGCATAACTCATAGCTTGACACCAAAACAGGACAGATTATGGACGGTTTAGCGGCCTGGACTAAACGCCGGGAACTCGCTACTCGCCCGGGAAGGGCAACTCTTTCAACCGCCACAACCCGTCCACCAGGGCCTCGTCCGCCATGGCTATGGCCTCTTCCAGCTCGAACCATTCGACCGCCTGGCTCTCTCCCGCCTCCGGGGCCGGGTCGGCGTCGTCGCAGTACAGCAGGTAGCGCAGATCCAGATGGAAATGCTCCCCCGCCGGGTGGGCGTCGAGATGGAACAGTCGCGGCCCCGCGTCGGGGTGGCCGCCCGAGCAGGCCCGTCTCCTCGTTGGTCTCCCTCACCGCCGCCTCCCAGGGAGCTTCGCCGGGATCGACGTGCCCGCCAGGCTGTAGCCAGAGCCCAAGGCGTCTTGTGCAGATGGAGCACCGTCCCCCGGGCGCCGAGCACGATGGCCGACCCGGTCACATGGACGGGGTCGGCAGTCCCGGTCGAAGGGGGCGGCAAGCCGGTCGAGTTCGAGAAGAAAGCGGCGGCGGGACGCCGTTTCCCGGCTCGACCGGGCGTCGAACTGCCAGACGGACTCTCGCACCCGGGCCACGATGCCCGGGTCGCCACTGGCCCTGAGCCTGCGGCCGGGTCGAGCGCCGCTCACCCCTCCGGCGGGTCGCCGTCCAGGCGCCGGTTGATCAGCTCGACCCGCGCCTCGCTCTGGTTGGCGTCGGACCCCTTGATCGCCGAGCAGCGCCAGGCGGTCGGCCTCCGCTTCGCGCGGCGGCGCCCTTGTCGGCCGCAGCCAGGCGGGCCTCGAACCCCTCCTTGACCAGCTTCTCGGCCTCTTCGACCAGGGCCGCGACCATCTCGTCCTCGGGGACCACCCTGATGATCTCGCCCCGGATGAACAGGTGCCCCCGGTGCTTCCCGGCCGCGATCCCGAGGTCGGCCGACCGGGCCTCGCCCGGGCCGTTGACGACGCAGCCCATGACCGCCACCTGGAGCGGGATCTCCCGGGACTCCAGGGCGGCCTGGGCCTCCTGGGCCACCTTGTAGACGTCGATCTCGGCCCGGCCGCACGATGGGCAGGCGATGAGGTCGACGTTGCGGCGCTCACGCAGCCCGAGCGATTCGAGCAGGGCCCGGCCCGCCTTGGCCTCTTCGACCGGGTCGGTGGTCAGCGAGTAGCGGATGGTGTCCCCGATCCCCTCCATGAGGAGGGTGGCGATCCCGGCGGTGCCCTTGATGATCCCGGCCGGGCGGCGGGCCGGCCTCGGTGAGCCCGAGGTGAAGGGGGTGGTCGACCTGCTCCGACAGCTGGCGGTAGGCCTCGACCATGAGCGGGACGCTGGACGCCTTCACCGAGATCTTCACGTCGTCGAAGCCGACCTCGGCGAACAGCCCCAGCTCGATCTGGGCCGATTCCACCAGCGCCTCGGGCGTGGCCCCACCGTACTTCTCGTAAAGCCGCTTGTCGAGCGAGCCGGCGTTGACGCCGATGCGTACCGGGATGCCCCGGTCTTTGCACTCGCTGGCCACCAGCTTGATCTCTTCGGGCTTGCGCAGGTTGCCGGGGTTGAGGCGCAGGCAGTCGACGCCGGCCTCGATGGCGGCCAGCGCCATCTCGACGTGGAAGTGGATGTCGGCCACGATGGGCACGGGGCTGCGGGGCACGATGCGGGCCAGGCCCTCGGCCGCCTCGCGTTCGTTGCACGTGCAGCGCACGATGTCGGCGCCGGCGGCCGCCAGGGCGTAGATCTGGGCCAGGGTGCCTTCCACGTCGGCCGTCTTGGTGGTGGTCATCGACTGGACGGTGACCGGCGCGTCCCCACCTACCGGGACCGAGCCGACCATGATCTGGCGGGTCTTCTTGCGCGGGTAACGCTCCACGGCAGTTCCTCCAGTCGCTCCGGTCAGGCTACAGCTCGACGATTTCAGGTCACAGCGTCAGCCGAGCAGGTCCCGGAGGTCGAGGAACAGCGAGGAGATGGCGTAAAACGCCAGCACGGCCAGCACCGCGTACAGCACCGGGGCCAGTTTGTTGACGTCGGCGTGGTACGGCCGCCTCCGGCCCAAGCTGCGCGCCTTCTCGTATAGGGCGATGGCGACGTGGCCGCCGTCGAGAGGCAACAGGGGCACCAGGTTGAATATCCCGACGAAGATGTTGATGAGGATCAACAGGTAGAGGACTTCGGAGATCCCGATCTGCGTGGCCCGGTTGGCCAGGACCACCACCCCGACCGGGGACACGAACCTCTCGGCGTGGGGGCTGTCGGCCGCCTTCTGGTTGGCGAGCATGTGGGCGTAGCCGCCGAAATCACTGACCACGTGGCCCAGGCCGGTCACCGACGACACCGCCGTGGCGCCGAAAGACAGGCCCGCATGCCCGATCGAGCCCAGCAGGCCGAAACGGACCGGGCCGGCCTCGATCCCGAGGAGGCCCGGTCGGCTTGCTGTAAACCGGGTCCGTCTCACCCTTGACGATCACCTTCGACCCGTCGGCGAGCACGGCAGAAGTATCGAAAGTGCGCCCATTTTGCTCGATGGTCAGCGTCACCTTCTGGTCCGGGCGCGCCCGCAGGTAAGCGGTCAATGCGTCCCAGTCGGCGAAATGATGGCCGTCGACGGCGAGAATTCGGTCGCCGGGGCGCAACCCGGCTTGCTGGGCCGGGCTCGGTCCTTTGGTAAAGCTGTCGACGGCCGCTATCGGGTTGCTGGCCGGCGGGTTGGCGACGAAATTGCCGATGTCGCCGGGGCCGGCGAACAGGATTACCAGAAGGACAAAAGCGATCAGGAAATGTACGAAAGAGCCCGCTAAAGCAACGGTCAGCTCGTCTCCACGTGGGTTGGTTGCGGTAGGCACGCGGCTCGTCGGCCGGGTCCACCTCCTCCACGTTGGTCATGCCGATTATCCTGCAATAGCCCCCCAGCGGCAGCGCTTTTACGCCATAAGTAGTCTCGCCTTTGGTAACAGACCAAAGGCGCGGGCCGAAGCCGACGAAGAACTCGGTCACTTTCATGCCCGCTCGCTTGGCCGCAACGAAATGGCCGAACTCGTGGAGCACGATCATTAGGATCAGGCCCAGCACGACCAGTACGGTGGCCAGAGCACCGAAATACGCCGCTACCACCAACCCGGCAATAACCACGATGGCCAACCGGAGAAGTGCGGCCCGCTGCTCGCGTGGGTCCATCATGTCCGAGGGGCCGGGCGCTCCCGGAGCCTGCGGGGCCTGCGGGCGGGTGGCGGTGTCAACCATTTTGGCTCCTCGACACCAAGGGCTGGCTGGGCTCGAGCCGGCCCACCGCCTCATGGGCCAACGTCCTCGCCTCTGCGTCGGCGGCCAGGACGTCGTCTACGTCACGGGGCTCGGTGGCCTGGAAACGGTTCACGACCTGGTCGATCACAGTGGCTATATCGACCCAGCGCAGGCGCCCGTTTAGGAACCCTTCGACGGCGACTTCGTTGGCCCCGTTGAGGCAGGCCGGCGCCGTCCCCCCCTGGCGGCCCGCCTCGTATGCGAGGGCCAGGCAAGGAAAAGTGGCCGGGTCGGGCACCTCGAAATCAAGCCGGCCGAGCGTAGACCAGTCGATCGCTCCGAAAGCACTCGCCATACGCTCAGGGTACGAGAAGGCGTAGCCAATAGGGAGTCGCATATCGGGCATAGACAGCTGGGCGATGGTCGCTCCATCGGTGGTTTCGACCATCGAATGGACCACGGATTGGGGGTGGACGACGACGTCGATCTGTTCGTAGGAGGCGTCGAAAAGCAAATGGGCTTCGATCACCTCGAGGCCCTTGTTGAGCAGGGTGGACGAATTTATCGTGTTCATTGGGCCCATTTTCCAAGTCGGGTGGGCCAACGCCTCGTCCACTGTGACCTCGGCTAGTTCGCGGAGCGACCGGCCCCGGAAAGGCCCGCCGGACGCGGTTAACAAGATGCGCCGCAGCGGGCTTGGCCCATTTTCTAAATTTCTGCTGATCCGCAAAGTCTGAAGGCATTGATGGACAGCGCAGTGCTCCGAATCGACGGGCACTATCTCCGCCCCGGGGGTGCGCAGCGCTTGCAGGACGACCGGGCCGCCGGCAATCAGTGACTCCTTGTTGGCCAGGGCCAGTCGCCGCCCGGCCCTTAGCGCCGCCAACGTGACCGGGAGGCCGTCGAAACCGACTACGCCGTTCAGGACGATGTCTGCCTCCGCGGCTATCGCCGCCAGCGCTCCCTCGCCGGCCAAGACCTCGGTCCCGTTGGGCACCAAGCTGGCCAGCTCGCTGGCCCGGCTGGGGTCGGCGATGGCGACCCACTTGGGGCGGACTTCACGCGCCTGGTCAGCCAGCAGCTTTACTGACGAGCGGGCCCCAAGCGCCACGACCTCGAAACGGCCGCCGGCGGCGCGGACGACGTCGAGGGCCTGGGTGCCGATAGACCCCGTACTGCCGGCGATGCAGACGGTCCGTACCGTGCCCACAGCGCTATGTGACGATGTGGAGGGCCAGGGCCAGGAAATAAGTCGCCGGCAAGACGAACAACAGCGAGTCGAACCGGTCGAGCAGGCCGCCGTGGCCCGGCAGCATCGTGCCTGAGTCTTTGATGCGCAGGTCCCGTTTCAACATCGACTGGACCAGGTCGCCGATCGGCGCCACCACCGCCACCACGAGGCCGAGCTCGAGACCATGGCGGGCGCCGCCCCAGGGCGCCAGCTGGTTGCCGATAATGGCCCCGGCGACGAGCGCGGCGATCCCCCCAGCAATGGCGCCCTCCCAGCTCTTGCTCGGGCTGACCGAGGGCGCCAGCGGGTGGGAACCGAACTGGCTACCGACAAACCAGGCCACGACGTCTGCCGCGATCGTCGGCACCACCGCCCCCAGGAACAGGTGAGAGCCGTGATGAGCGGCCAGGAGCAGGCCGGCGAACGAGCCGAGGACGCCGACCCAACAGAAGGCCAGCACCGACACCGCGACGTTGACCACTGGGCGGGCTTCCACCACCCGGGCCAGGTACCAGACGAGGCTGCCAGCTACGACCACGGCGATGACCACGGGCAAGGCCGCCGTCCCCCGCCAGTAGGCCGCGAGTACGGCCCCGGCAGACCCCACCACCCCCAAGAGCGTCGCCGGGCGGAAACCGGCCCGCTGGAGCATGCTGAAGGCTTCGAGCGCGCACCCGAAGATGGCCACGGCCGAGAAGACGAGCAAGGCGACCGGGCCCAGTAGGGCGCAGACTACCAGCAGGACGACGAGCACTATCCCGGTGACGAGGGCGGCCCCCACATCCCGGTTCCCCATCGCCGCTCCTTCCGCCCGAACGTCGTACGGAGCCCTGACGCCGCGGGTATGTCTCGATGCCGGGCCGGCGACGACGGGGTCGGCTACGTTTGGCCGTCCGGGCCTTCGGCCCGGCGGCCGGTGCGGATCACGCTCCCGGCCGGAGTGTGGTCATCGCCGGTGGCCGGTCCCCCGGGGCCGTTAGCAGCGAGGACTCCGGTCTCGTCCCCGGCCTGGGCTGTCCCTCCTGGTACTGCAGCCGGCGCGGCGGTCTCGTCACCATTTGTGCTGCCTGGCCCTCCGTTGGCGCTGCGCCCGGAACGCTCGTGCTCCAGCCGCTCGAAATCCTCGTCGAAGGAGAACGGGCTTCCCGTTCCCTCCTCTGGCATGCCGTTCCTTTGGTCATCTTCGTCGACGAGGTCTTCCACTCCCGGGCTATCGGACCAATCGTTCACGTCGTCCCGCCAGTGAAGGCCCCTTGAGCCGAGCATTCTCCACGCCTGCAGCTCGTCGTCCTCGCTCTTCGGGCCGGCGATGGCACTCGGGACTTCGCCGGTCGGCGGGTCCGCCCAATGAGGAAGTTCTGTACCCTCTCCTGAGCTCACAATGGCTACCAACTCTGCGCTGGGCAACTCTGCCCTTGGTACAACGTCCCGAGGGTACTCCATCTGCTCGGAGAGTTCGTTGATTGTGGTCTCGATCGTCTCGTCTTGGCCATCTGGGCCCCCTTTCCCTGCCACAACGGTGCTGGTCCGGGCCTCATCACCGACGTTATGCGGCGGCCCCGTTTGAACACCACGTAAAGGGAGGGCGGTACTTAGCGGCCGGCCCGCAGACGGTTCGGCCCCGCTCCCGGCGCTGACTACGGCAGCGGCTCCAGCCAGCTCGAGCGGCGTCGTGACGGCTTCGGGGTCGAAGTCTCCCGGCGGCTCGTCGTCCCCCCAAGGTTCGAGGACGACGGCCGGGACCGGGCCTTCATCCTCGACCGGCCCTCGGCGGCGCCCCCTCACCCAGTTCAACTGGGCCAACTCAACTGGTGAGCAGCTCCTGTTCCTTGTGGGCCAGCACTCTGTCTATCTCAGCGGTGTAGTCGTGGGTGAGCTTGTCGAGGTCCTTCTCGGCCCCGGAGAGCTCGTCGGCGGAAATGTCGCTGTCCTTTTCGAGCGCCTCGAGGTCTTTCCTGGTGGCCCTCCGGACGTTGCGCACGGCTACCCGACCGTCTTCCGCCTTCTGGTGCGCAACCTTGACCAGTTCCTTGCGCCTCTCGGCCGTGAGCAGCGGGAACGTCAGCCGGATGACGGACCCGTCGTTACTCGGCGTGATGCCCAGATCCGACGACTGCACCGCCTTTTCGATGGCCTTGATGACCGCCGGGCCCTTCTCGTAGGGCGTGATGACCAACACCCTGGCCTCTGGCACGTGCAGGCCGGCGATCTGTTGCAGGGGCACGTCGGCCCCGTAGTACTCGACCTTCAGCTTCTCGACTAGCGCCGGAGCGGCGCGACCCGTCCGGATCGTGGCGAACTCGCTTTTGGTGTGCTCAACCGCGCGTGCCATCCGCTCCTTGCAGTCTTCCACTGCAGTGTCAACCAGGGTGTCGGCCATCAGTGGATAAGCGTACCTATCTGCTCACCGTCGAGCGCACTCCGTAAATTGCCTTCCTTCATGATGCTGAAATAGAGGATGGGCAGTGAGTTTTCTTTACAGAGGGTGATCGCCGTCAGGTCCATGGCCCTCAAGTCCTTGCCGATGACCTCGTCGTAACTGATCTCGGAGATCGGCTTGGCGTTGGGGTCGAGCCGGGGGTCGGCCGTGTACAGAGAGTCAGCCCCGCCGTGGGTGCCCTTCAGGAGGACTTCTGCTCCGATCTCGACCGCCCTCAACGCACCCGCGGTGTCGGTGGTAAAGAAGGGGTTGCCGGTGCCGGCGGCGAAGATCACTACCCGTCCCTTTTCCAGGTGCCGCATTGCCCGCCCTCTGATGTAGGGCTCGGCCAGCTCGGACATGCCGATGGCCGTCTGGACCCGAGTGGGCTGGCCGGCTCGCTCCAACGCGTCGCGAACGGCCAACGCGTTGATAACCGTGGCCAGCATGCCCATGTAGTCAGCCGTGGCCCGGTCCATGCCGCTGGCGGAGCCGGTCGCCCCTCTCCAGATGTTGCCCCCACCGATGACGACAGCAATCTCTGTCCCCAGATCGGAGTGGGCTTCAGCGATCTCCCTGGCCAGGCGTTCAACCTCCCGGCTGTTGATGACTTCGTCGGCCGCGCCACTAGCCAGGGCCTCGCCTGAGATCTTGAGGACGACGCGCTTCCAGAGCGCTTGCGGCCGGGCCATCACCCGCCAATCACTACTTGGGCAAAGCGCACCACTTGCGCCTTGCCTAACGTCTCCTTGACCGTGTGCTTGTCATCGCGGGCATAGGGCTGCTCGAGCAGCACCCCACCCGGTACCCGCTTGAACCAACCTGAAAGCTTTCCCTCCGTGATCTTGGCGATGGCCGCCTCGGGCTTGCCTTCCCGGCGGCTCTCGGCCTCCAGGGTGGCCCGCTCCGCCTCGACCTCCTCGGCGGGTACGTCCTCCCGGCGCAAGTACTTGGGCCGGCCGAAGGCGATGTGGACGGCAATGTCGTGGGCCAGTTCGGGCGTGCCGTCCTTCAGCTCCACGATGACGGCGTTCACGCCGCGATCGTTCTGCACGTGCAAGTACGACCCGAGGTCGTCCCCGGATGCGGCCTGGAAACGCACGATCTCACCCAGCTGGACGTTTTCCTTCAGGGCGATGTTGAGGTCCTCTATGGCCGCCTTGCGCTGGTCGACGGCCTCCTCGCCGTCGCTGGCCACCAGCGCGGCAAGATCGTCGGCCAGGTTGACGAAGTCAGGGCTCTTGGCTCCGAAGTCGGTCTCCGAGCGCAGCTGCACGAGGGCGATCGCGTTTTGGCCCGCGTCCGATGCAATTGCGACGGCCCCTTCTTGGCTCTCGCGCCCGGCGCGCTCGGCCGCCTTGCCGAGGCCACGTTCCCTCAGCCACTTGACGGCGTCTTCGCGGCTGCCGTTCGCCTCGGTCAAGGCCCGCTTGGCGTCGAGCATGCCGGCCCCGGTGCTGTTGCGCAGGTCCTGGACGTCCTTGGCGGTGAAATCTGCCATTTTTAAGTGCTCCTAACTCTAGGGTTCCGGCGTCGCCGCAACTTCGGCCGTGGGCTCCGGGGTGGTCCCGGCTGCTGTCGGGGTGCCGGTGCCGGTGTCGGCACCGGCGCTCGGCGGGGTCGGCTCATCGGCGGCCGTGGTCGCTGGGGGTTGGTCTTGTACATGTGGTTCTGTCCTGGGGCTCGCCGGCGCCGAGGCTACGGCCGGCGCGGAGGCCACGGCCGGCGCGGAGGCCGTTGGCGGCGCGGAGGCCGTCGGGGGCGGCGAGGCGGCAGGTTGCACGGCGGCGGGCGCCTGAGCCGGGACCACCTGGGCCGCTACGGGCTGGGCAGGTTGGGACGGGACCGGAGCCTGGGCCGGCGACTGAGCCGGTGGAGCGGGTGCCCGACCAGTTGGGGCGGGGCCGCTCGGAGGAGGGCCGCTCGGAGGGGGACCGGTTTGGGCAGCGCGCTGGCTGAGCTGGGCCGGGCCCTGCTGGCGCGGCCGCCGAGCCCGCCGGCGCCGTCTGGTAAGCGGGCGCGGGGGCCGGCGCGGACACATTGACGGGTTCGGAAACGTGGAACAGCGGGCCACCAGCCGCCGCCCCCGGCGTCGTCCCCCGCCTCGACGCCACAAACTGCCCCTCCTCCACTGCCTCCTGGATCACTCGGCACATCAGGGTGCCGCTGCGGATGGCGTCGTCGTTGCCGGGGATGGGGTACTGGACGAGGTCGGGGTCGCAGTTGGTGTCGACTACCGCGACGATGGGGATGCCCATCTTGTTGGCTTCGGACACCGCGATGTGCTCTTTTTTGATGTCAATGATGAACACGACGTCAGGAAGACGGGCCATATCGCGAATCCCGCCCAGGTTGCGCTCGAGCTTCTCCAGTTCCCTCGAAAGTATTAGCGCTTCTTTTTTCGGCATCGCTTCAAAGTCACCAGCGGACCGCATGCGCTCGTACTCTTGCATCTTCTTCACCCGTTGGGCGATAGTCGAGAAGTTGGTGAGCATGCCGCCCAGCCAGCGCTCGTTGACAAAGGGCATGCCACAGGCCAAGGCCGACCGAGCAATGGGGTCCTGCGATTGCTTCTTCGTACCTATGAAAAGAACCGATCCCCCGTTGGCCACCAGGTCCCTTATGAATGAATAAGCCACGTCGACGCGTTGCAGCGTCTGGTTCAAATCGATTATGTAAATGCCGTTGCGCTCGCCGAAGATAAAGCGCTTCATCTTCGGGTTCCAGCGCCGGGTCTGGTGCCCGAAATGGACGCCCGCCTCTAAAAGCTGCCGCATAGTTACGACGGCCATACAAACTCCTCTCCATCGGTTGTCGTTTGCCGGGCGCTAGCGCCGCTCGGTTGGCTGGAGTCCAGCGCCAAGGGCGACCGTGGAGGCACCCGGTTGCAAGTTAGGCCGCGGCAAAGCCGGGGTCCCTACCAGCCTACACGCTCGGGCGCACGCTCCTCGATCGTTCGAGAAGGCCTCCAGCGCCAGTTGTAAGGCGCCACCTCTGGCCCCGCTTCCCCGGGAGGAACCGGTCCACACCAGACCGGGCCGGCACCGAGGGCCATAGCCCTGTCTCTGTGTAAGCCTCAGGCCGTCTCTTTTTCGACCACGAGCATCCGTGACCGCAGCTGCAACACAGCCTTGGTGTGGATCTGGCAGACGCGGCTCTCGGTCACCCCCAGGACCGTGCCGATCTCGGACAGGGTCAGGCCCTCGTAGTAGTACAGAGTCAGGACTATCTTCTCCCGGTCGCCCAAGCGGTTGATCGCCCCGGCCAGGATCTGCTTCATCTCTTCGACCTCGAACGCCTGCATGGGGCCGTCCCGGCGGTCGGCCAGAGTGTCGCCCAGCGTGGTCGATTCTCCGCGCTCGCCGCCGGCCAGCACCTCGTCCAAGGCCACGATGCCGACGAAGGAGATCTGCGAGAACTGAGCCTGAAGCTCGTCCTCGGACAGCCCGAGCTCCCGGGCCACTTCGCCGTCCGTCGGCGTCCGCAATTGCTCGGCCTCGAGCTTGGCGTAGGCCTTCTCGATGGCTCTGGCTTTCGCCCGTACGGACCGCGGGACCCAGTCGATGCTGCGCAGTTCGTCGATGATGGCCCCTTTGACCCGGGTGATGGCGTACGTCTCGAACTTGATGGACCGTTCATGGTCGAACTTCTCGATGGCGTCGATCAGCCCAAAGATCCCGTAACTGACAAGGTCCGACTGCTCGATCGTCTGCGGCAGGCCGACTGAAACACGGCCGGCGACGTACTTCACCAGGGGGGAGTACTGCACGATCAGCTTGTCCCGCAAAGCTCGCGAGCCGGTCCGTTTGTACTCGGCCCACAGCTCGTCAGTAGCGGAGGACTCCTCTTGTGTTTCCATCAGGTCCTATCTCCAGCAGGGTTCGATTTTTATCATGCCCTCGGGTGCGAGAGGTCGTACACGGCCAGGAGGCGCTCTTTGCTCACGTGCGTGTAGACCTGGGTCGTCCGCACGCTGGCGTGGCCGAGCAGCTCCTGCACAACTCTAAGATCAGCGCCGCCGTCGAGCATGTGGGTGGCAAAGCTGTGGCGGAGGGCGTGCGGGTGCGTCGGGGACGGGGCGCGCCTGTCCAGGATCCGGCGCACGTCACGGGGGCTGAGCCGATGGCCGCGGGCGTTGACGAAGAGGGCCGTGGCCGCCTTGGCCCCCTGGGGGTCATCAGCCTCTGTTGCCGTCTCGGTCTCAATCATGGCCAGCCGGCCTTCAGCCAACCAATGCCCAACGGCGCTCGCCGCGGTTTCGGAAATTGGCACCCGTCGTTGCTTTGACCCCTTGCCCCACACAGTCACCCATCGGCCCCGCCTATCCACATCCTCCACTGAAAGCCCGCACAGCTCGCTCACCCGCAGGCCACTGCCGTACAGCAACTCTAGGACGGCGTCGTCACGTAGCCGCATTGCTTCGGGCACCCCCGTCGCCCTAGGTGGCGGTTCGTCCAGGATCACGCCCAACTCGGCTCGTGACAGCACCCGCGGGAGCCGGGACTCGCCGGAACGAGCCGACAGGTTCGCCGTCGGGTCGCCCGTCACCACGCCATGCCGGGTCAGCCAGCCGAAATAGCGCCTCAGCGCCGACGCCCGCTGAGTCATCGTCTGGCGGGCGTACTGCCTGGTAGCCATGTACGCCAGGTACCGCCGTAAGAGGAGCCGGGTCACGCTGGCGGGGTCCCGCACCTCCCCCCGCTGAGCCCATACTACGAAAGCCTGCACCCCATTCTCGTACGCCCGCTTGCTGGCATCGGACAGGTCCGTGAGCGAGGTGACCCACGCTGGCAACAGCCATCTGGGGTCAACCTCGGCCGGTTCTGCCGCCACTCGTCCCGCCGTGTTTGCCGCCCGACGCTCCTGGACGTCGGTTCCAAGGCTTACCGTGCCATGCTCAGCTGGGTCATCCTGAGTTGGGTCATGCTCAGCTCGGTCATCCTGAGTTGGGTCAGGTTGGGCTGCGCCGGTGCTCTTCGAACCAGTGCCCCTCGAACTAGTGCCCGTCGAACTAGTGCGCCTCGAACTGGAGCCCTTCGGGTGCCCGCTATCTGCCACCTCCCGGCCACTCTTAGTGCTAAGGAGAGAACCCACAGTGGTAAATGCTAGCGAACGAGGACACTTGCTGTCTAAAGGCGGCCGGACGGGCGCGGCCCGCAGTAAAACCGGCACCATCATCTTCCTGCCCCGTTGATCGGTCCGCCATGCCGGTTGACAAGGGCGGCCACCATGCCTGACTATCGCGCCGTGCCAACGTTTGTTCGCCGCAGACCCCGTTGTCGCGTTGGCGACCTGTTCCTGTGCCCCTTTCTCGGCTGCACCTGACGTCGCGCCGGCGCGCCGGCCGGGTGGCGTTGCTCGACGAAGCCGACGCGGTGCTGCTGCAGTCAGGCGTCGAGCCCGGGACCGTTGGGGAGCCAGGGTTTTGGTTCCTCCCCGGCGGTGGGCAGCTGGTGGGAGAAAGCCTGGAAACGGCCGTGCGCCGGGAGATCTACGAGGAAACGGGCGCCCGGCTGGGAGAACTGGGGCCAGTGGTGTGGGAACGTCACGTCAGCTTTCCTTTCGATGGGCGCCAGTTCGAGCAGCATGAGTCGATCTTCGTGGTGAGGACCGCCCAGTTCCAGGTGCGGCCGACGGCCCTCACTGAGCTCGAGCTGCGGTTTACTACGGGCGCCCGCTGGTGGCCGCTCGACGAACTGGCCGCCACGAACGAGACCATCTACCCGCCGGCCTTGGCCTCGCTGATCGAGGGTTGGCTGGTCTCAGGGCCGCCCCCGGCTCCGGTCTATATCGATTAAGGGGCCGACGGCGTTCGGGCGGGCGTGCGCCACCGAGTGGCGTGGGCTTGAATAGCGACGATGGGCCGGCTCGACCAGGTTGACCTTTCCCTTAAGATGTCTCGCGCCGAGAGCGAGAAGCGCCTCGACCGGCTCGGCCGGCGGCTGCTCCAGCTTCGTCTGGTGTCGGCCGGCTTGCTCGGCGACGGCCGCCTCGGGCCAGGGCTGGCCGTGGTGTTCGAAGGCTGGGACGCGGCCGGCAAGGGTGGGGCCATCAAACGCCTCGTAGCGTGGCTGGACCCCCGGCACGTACGGGTCCAGTCGTATGCCGCGCCCACTGAGAGAGAAAAGCGTCACCACTTTCTCTGGCGATTTGGCCCAACCTGCCTGGCATCGGGGGCATGGCCATCTTCGACCGGTCCTGGTACGGGCGCGTCCTCGTCGAACGGGTCGAGGGTTTTGCCACCGAGGCGGAGTGGCAACGAGCTTACGACGAGATCGCCTCGTTCGAGAGAAGCCTGGCGGCCGAAGGGACGACGCTGGTCAAGTTTTGGCTGCACATCTCGGACGCCGAACAATTGCGGCGCTTCGAGAGCCGCCGTGACGACCCCCTCCGGCGTTGGAAGTTGACCGACGAGGACTGGCGGAACCGGGGCAAGCGGTCCGAATATGTCCCGGCCGTAGAAGAGATGCTGAAACGGACCGACCTGGCCAGGGCCCGCTGGACGGTCGTCCCGGCCGAGAGCAAACACTACGCCCGGGTGAAGGTGATCGAGACCGTGGTGAAGGAGTTCGAGCACGGAATGACCAAGGCCGGTCTGACGGTGCCATCCGCGGAGGAGGCTGAGCACCTTCAACGTGACGGCTGAGCAGCTCCGACCCGACGGCTGAGCAGCTCCGACCCGACGGCTGAGCAGCTCCGACCCGACGGCAGGGCCGGAGCGGGGCCTATTCGCGGAGGCGCCGTCATCGGCGTCGCCCGGCCTGGTTAGCCACTTATTCAATCGTCGTCGGTGCTTTGTGCGCTGACCGCGGTGGCCACCAACAAGCCGGCTAAACGGAGCCGGTCCCGGCGGCCATCCCCGTCCCTATCGCCGGCGGCGCCGGACGTGACCTCCCAGCCGGTCCGCCATAACAGGTCGCCGGCCTCGTCGGGCTCGATCGTTGAGCGGAGTGGTTCCCCCATCGCGGCCACCGCACGGCGGAACCGGGCCCTCGCCGCCGCGTCGGCCGAGTTCACGGAAACGCTGATGGCCAGGCGGCTCCCGTCGGCGGCAACTTGCCGCAACTGGCCGAGAAGTCGCTCCAGGACCGCCAGATCGAGGTAGACGGCCACGCCTTCGAGCAGGAACAAGCACCGTGAGCCGGGGTCGAGCCCGGCCTCGACGAGCCTCTCGGCGATGGGGTCCGACGCGAAGTCGGCCGCGACGAAGCGGATATCGCTGGTCGGTACGCCGAGGCGGGTCAGTCTGGCCAGCTTGTCATGCTGGGTGGACGGGTGGTCGAGCTCGAACCACCGGACGCCAGGCTTTGCGTACCTGAACGCGCGCCCGTCGTAGCCGGCGGCGCCGATCACGACTTGCGATGTCCCTGCCTCCAGGGCGCGCACAACCACCCGGTCGAAGAAGGCCGTGCGGGCTCTCAGGTAATCGTGCATCCTCCCCGCTGACGCTGCGGGCCCGCCGGCAACGTCGCGGGTCAAGTCCAGGTCGGCTTGAGGGTGGCCGAAGGGCGCCGGCACCCGGTCGAACGTCAGACGGTGGGCGGCCACCCGCTGAGCCGTCATCGACGGCTTGCCTCGCCTCAAGCGTCCTCTCCACCACATGTGCCGAGCTCTGCCGTGCCCTTTCTGAACCACCACCCGGCCTCCGCCTGGGCGATGCCTTCTTCCTCGAGCCGGTCGAGCGCTACGACCACCGCGCCGGCCGGTAAGGCGCTGCGCTCCACTATCTCCTCTAGGCAGAGCGGGCGCCAGCTCAGCGCGGCCCGTACGAGTTGTTCGACAGGGCCCAACGGCGGGCCTGTGGCGTGACCCGAGGCCGGGTGCGAAGCGGGCAGCGAGGCCGATGAAGTCGGGGCCTTGGCCACAGCCGGTGGACGGTGGTCCGAGGCCATGGGCCACGGCGTTGTGGGCGTGGCGGCGGGGGTTGCCCCACTGTTGGCGGAGTCACCGGCGGCGGCTGGTTGCGCCCCGCCCCTGGCGCCCCCGTGCGCGGCGGGCTGACCCGGCGAGGGCGAGCGCCTGCGGCAAGGGGCCGCCTGCCGGTGCCGAGCGCCCCTCTCTCGTGCGTCGCTCTGTCGCTGTCCAACAGGCCGATGTCGAACAAGCCGAGCGCGTCAAGGACGTCCTGGGCGCCGCGGATGGGTGTAGCGCCCTCGTGGAGCAGCGTGTTGGTGCCAACCGATGCCGAGCTATGAACCGGCCCCGGTACGGCGCCGACTTCGACCCCCCGCCGGAGCGCGGAGTCGACGGTGTGCCAGGACCCGCCGCTGGCGTGGCACTCGACCACTACGACAATGCGAGCCAGCCCGGCAATAAGCCGGTTGCGGGAGGGGAAACGCCAGGCCTGGGCCGGCCACCCTGGTGGCGTCTCGGACACCACCGCCCCGAGCGAAACGACCTCCTTCCAGAGGCCTCGATGCTGGCGCGGGTAGACCACGTCGACCCCGCTCGCAGCCACTCCTACCGTCGAACCGGCCACGGTGGCGTCACCGTCGTCGCCTTTCTCCAGGTCACGCACAGCGGCGAGAGCGCCGGCATGGGCGGCGCCGTCGATGCCGAGGGCCAACCCGGAGACAACACAGACGCCGGCCATCGACAACTCGTAAGCCAGCTGGTAGGCGGTGGCTGCACCGTCGGGCGTGCAGCGCCGGGTCCCCACGATGGCGACGCAGGGCCGGCTCTCGAAAGTGCCGCCGCTCCCGGCGCAGAACAGGACGCCCGCAGGCGCTGGCCCCGCCGTCAGTGCCAGCGGGTACCCCGGCTGGCCCGGCCAGGTGACGTCGATCCGGTTACGTTCGCAGCGGTCCCAAACCTCGCCGACATCAACCCGACGGGCTGCCTCTGACGACGTCTGCGCCCCTCCGCCCGGCCGCGCCTTGAGGGGCGGAGCGAGCTGCCCGGCGAGGACCAGGGCCCACGCTTGCTCGGGTGCATGCTGCGCCAGCGTATCGACCAGCCATGCTGGCCCCACCCCAGGCAGACAAGCCAGGGCGGCCGCGTAAGCGGCGACGGGCCACTCCGGCGCGCGGCCCGGGCTGGCGCTCATGGGCTCACCAACCCGAGAGCGGCCGCCGAACCCGGTTGCAGTTCGGAGCCGAAGGGCTCTGGTTCCCTGAGCGCGAGGGCCAAGAGGACGTGTTCTTCTCGGAGCGGCCCGTCGTCGCCTGCGAGGTCGGCGACGGTGAGGGCGACTCGGCGGGCCCGGTCGAGGCCCCGGGCGGACAAGCGGCCGTCACGCAGCCGTCGTCCCAGCAGCCGCCGGGAGCCGCTGCTCAAGGGGGCAACTTGTTCGAGTTGCGACGAAGGTAGCTCGGCGTTGCAGCGCACGCCACGGGACTCCCGCGCGTGCTGGCGCGCTTGGGCTACCCGGGCGGCGACCACGGCCGACGTTTCGCCGGCGGTGCCGGGAGTAGAAGACGGGGTCGGACGGTGGGCGCCCAGTAGGGCCTCGACGTCGGGCCGCCGGACCCTGAGGCGCAGGTCGAAGCGGTCGAGCAGTGGCCCGGATATGCGAGAGACGTACCTGGCCCGGGCGGCGTCCGGGCAACGACAAGACCCGGGCGACCCGTCGGCGCCGCAGCGGCAAGCGTTCATGGCGGCGACGAGCATGAAACGGGCCGGGAAGGCCACGGCCGCGCTCGCCCGGCAGACCACCACGCGGCCCTCTTCGAGGGGCTGGCGCAGGTTGTCGAGCACATATCCCGGGAACTCCGCCAGCTCGTCCAAAAAGAGCACGCCGCAATGGGCGCAGCTGATCTCGCCCGGCCTGAGCCGGGCACCGCCGCCCCCGATCAGCGACACGGCCGAGGCGCTGTGGTGAGGCGATCTGAAGGGTGGCCGGACCGAAAGGCCGTTGCCGGGTAGCTCCAGACCGGCGGCCGAGTGGATCTTGGCCACTTCGAGGGCATCGGATTGGGAAAGCGGCGGCAATATGCCGGGCAGGCGGCGGGCCAACATAGTCTTGCCCGCGCCGGCCGGCCCTACCATCAACAGGTGGTGTCCCCCGGCGGCGGCCACTTCGAGGGCTTGGCGCCCGAAGGGCTGACCGCGTACCTCTGCCAGGTCGGGCGCCGGCGGCGCATACTCTTCGTCGCCCGAGGCGGGGAGCTCTGGCCAGCCGGATCTGGCCTTGAGCACTCCCACCAGTTCTCTCAGGCTCGGGACGGCCCTGACCGCTGATTGTTGGACGAAACTGGCTTCGCGCGCACAGGCGGGTGCCACCACAACGGTGGCTTGGCCTGCCGCCGCCACGAGGGGCAAAATGCCCGCCACCCGGCGCAGGGACCCGTCGAGGCCGAGCTCGCCGATGAAGGCGAGGCCCTCCAGCGACTTAGTCTGCAATTGGCCGTCCGCGGCCATGACGCCGAGGGCGATGGCGACGTCGAGGCCCGGGCCGGCCTTGCGCAGGCCGGAAGGGGCCAGGTTCACGGTGACCCGCGTTTGCGGCCATTTGAAACCGCTCGAAATTACCGCTGCCCGCACCCTGTCGCGAGCTTCTCGGCACGAGGCGTCCGGCAGCCCGACCACCCAGAAACCGGGGAGGCCGTTGCTTACGTGGACTTCAACCGTCACCGGGTGGCCATCGACGCCTACGAGCGTGGCGGACGAAACAGTCGCCAACATTGGGCACCCCCGAACAAGGACCGACCCGGGTGGAAGCCTCAGGGCCGGTTATGGGCTTTGGGAGGCCAAGTGCTGGCCACGAGCAACGGCGGGGACGCTACCACCCGGATGTGACCAAATGCCGGGGGGCTACCAAGGCCCCCCGCCCGTCACCACTAGCTTGTCAAGCGTGGCCCATCCTGTCCCTCGCCGCCGTGGGCGCAGGCGGGGGCCAATACGGGCGCCGCTCAAGCTGTCGGAACTGCAGGAGATTGCGGACCTGGCGGCCACTGGTGAGGCCCTCGGCCTCGACGTCCGCCGTATCCACCCCTCTCAGGCCCGCAAGGCGTATATCTGCCCCGGTTGCCAGCAAGAGATCGCCCCGGGCACGGCCCACGTAGTGGTGGTACCGAGAGATGCCCCGGACTTGAGACGGCATTGGCACACCGCGTGTTGGACGATGCGCGAGCGGCGACGACCGGGGAACTAGCCGCCACGCCGCGGCAACCGAGCTCGCTACCCAAAGTGGTCAGGTCAAAAGGCGTTTTCGATCACCTCGACCCGGCCGGCGAGGACGCTGGCCACGTCGAACCGGGCCGGCCGCCGACTCTGCGCCCCCCCGCCGACCGGGCTTGCTCGGCGAACCACAGAGCGGCGAGCCGCCGCAGCCTCGCCTGCTTGACCGGCCCGACGGCCTCGGCCGGTAGGCCGAACGCAGCGCTCGTGCGCGCCTTCACCTCGCAGAACACGACCACCCCCGCCTGGCGGGCAATGAGGTCCACTTCCCCCCGGCGGCAGCGCCAATTACGGGCCAGGACCTTATAGCCATGGCCCTCGTACCACGCCGCGGCCAGACCCTCGCCCGACCGCCCTACTGAGCGCCGGCCGTCGCTGCTGGCCACCGATCGACCGCTTCTGCTCTGCATGCGGTCAGGCTGCCAGCCACCAGTGACGAGTAAGCCGGCCCGAGGCTAAATCTCCTTTTCGGGCAGCTCCTCGACGTTCACGTCCTTGAAGGTGACGACCCTGACGTTCGAGACAAAGCGAGCCGGCCGGTACATGTCCCAGACCCAGGCGTCGCCCAGCTTCACCTCGAAGTACGTGCGGGCACCCTCCCCGTGAGCTTCCATCTGGACGTCGTTAGCCAGGTAGAAGCGCCGCTCCGTCTCCACCACATAACGGAACATCGGGAGGACGGCACGGTACTCCTGAAAAAGTGCCAGCTCGATCTCGGTCTCGTAGCGCTCCAAGTCCTCAGCGCTCATGACACCCCTCCCTGACGTACGTCCATATAGGCCTCAGACAGCAGCCCCACATACCAGCATCGTACGGCCTGTCTACAGTTCACTTGTGACAGCCCCCGGTCCGCGTTCGTCTGAGAAAGGGGGGCCCTCGACGCGGTCGACGGAGTCCGGGGGGCAAAAAGGTTGAACCGGGGCGCAACTAGTTCCTCAGCGGGCTACGCGCTTCTCTTTGATCTTGGCTGCCTTCCCGATCCGGTCCCGCAGGTAGTACAGCTTGGCCCGCCGCACATCGCCCAGAGTTACTACCTCGACCCGGGCAATCGACGGCGAGTGGACCGGCCAGGTGCGCTCGACGCCCACGCCCGAGCTCACTTTCCGGACAGTGAACGTCTCCCGCACGCCAGAACCCTTGCGGGCAATGACTGCGCCCTGAAAGGCCTGTACCCGTTCCCGGTTGCCCTCGACAACGCGCACATGGACTCGGACGGTGTCCCCGGGGGAGAAATCGGGAACGTCGTCGCGCAAACTCTCACGGTCGATCAGGTCGGTCGGGCCCATAGCTAGTTAAGACTAGAGGATCGAAACCCCATTCGACCAGCAGGGCCTCTTCCTCGGGAGAAATGCCGCCCGCGGGCGGCGATCAGGTCGGGGCGCCGCTCCAGCGTTCGGGCCAGTGCCGCCGCCCTTCTCCACCGGGCTACTTGCTCGTGGTGACCAGACAAGAGGACCTCGGGGACGGGCCACTCCCGGAACTGCGCCGGCCGGGTGTACTGAGGGTACTCCAGCAGGCTGTCGGCAAAGCTTTCCTCCTCGGCTGGAGACCGGGTTGCCGATGACGCCCGGGACCAATCTGGCCACCGCTTCCACCACAACGATGGCCGCCGCCTCTCCTCCCGCCAGGACGTAATCCCCGATCGACAGCTCGCCGTCGACGAGGTGCTCCGCCACCCGCTCGTCGACCCCCTCGTACCTTCCGCACAGCAGCGAGAAACCGGGGCGGTCCGGCCAGTTCTTGGGCCAGCGCCTGGTCGAAGCGCCGCCCGCCCGGCCCGAGCAAGTAAAGCGGCCTCACCGGGCCGCGCCGCCTCGACCGCACTGAAGACCGGCTCGGGGGCCAGCACCATCCCGGCCCCGCCACCAAAGGGGCTGTCGTCGACGCTGCGGTGCGGCTCGTTGGCCCCCGCCCGCAGGTCGTGGACGACGATCTCGAGGGCGCCGTTCCGCCACGCCTTGCCGATGAGGCTGGCCCCGGCCCACGTCGAGACCAGTTCGGGGAAAATGGTGAAGATCTCGACCCTCATGGACCGAACAGGCCCGCCGGGGCGTCCACGGTCAACCTTCCGGGCTCCGCCGCCACCACGAACCGCAACGGGACGAGCGCCCCGCTGTCCAGCACCAACAGGTCGCTGGCCGGGTTGGCTTCGACCGCCGCCACCATGCCCGTGGCCTCGCCGACTGGTCGACCACTTCCGCACCGATCAGTTCGTGGACCCACAGACCCTTCGGCCCCGGCCAGTGGCTCTGCCCGCAGGGTGGCCCCGACCAGGCTCTCTGCCTCTTCGCGACTCCCTACGCCGGCAAAGCGCACGAGCCAGCGGCCCCTCGGGGCTGGGCTTGCCAGGCACGGCCTGGGCAGCCTCGACGACCAGCTGGCGCCCGTCGTAATCGAGCGTGCTGCCAGGGGACAAACGCGGCCCTCGACCGTCGTCACCAGGTCGACCACCACCTCACCCTGCAACCCGTGAGGGCCGGGCCACGTGCCCTATCTCCAGCAGCACGCCGTCGTCAGTCCGCTATGTCGACGAAAACCTCTTCACCGTCCCTGGCCGCCGCGGCGCGGGTCACGGCCCGTATCGCCTGGGCCGTCCGGCCCCGCCGGCCGATCACCCGGCCCACGTCGCCGGGGCCACCTTGCAACCGAGGCGCACGGCCTGGCCCGGCTGCCCGCCGCCGGTCTCGACCCCGACCGCGTCGGGCTCGTCGACGATCTGGCGGGCCAGGTACTCGAGCACCGCCCGCGCCGTCCCGCCGGGCGCCCGGTTGTACGGGTCGCTCACTTGGCCTTCTCGGCCGGTCTGGCGGCCGTGGCGGCGGGTGCCGGCCGGACCGGGGCCGCCTCCATGAGGCCGGCACCTACCAGGAGGCGCCGGACCCGGTCGGTCGGCTGGGCGCCCTCCTGTAGCCAGCGCGTAACCCGGTCTTCCTTGAGGACGACCTTGTTTTCTTGCTGGCGGGGCGCGTAGCTGCCGACGATCTCGATGAAACGCCCGTCGCGCGGCGAGCGGCTGTCCGCCGCTACCAGCCGGTAGGTGGGTTGCTTGGTCTTGCCCATCCGCATCAGGCGGAGCTTGACTGCCATACTTTTCTGCCTTTGTTCCTCTGTTGCGACGCTCGGGGCTCAACCGCTGTTGGACCGCGCAAGTGTAGGCGAAATGGACCAGCATCAGCCCGGCGCGGCCTGCCGCCGAGTAGCTCACCGGCGTTTTTTGCGTCTTGGCGGCCGCCTTTTTCCCTCCGCTGCGGCGTGCAGCGCCCGGCCAGGCCCGGGCACCTGGCGCATGTAGGCCTGGACCTGCTTGAACCGCTCGAGGAGCTCGTTCACGTCCTGCACGGTGGTCCCGAGCCGGCGGCGATGCGCGGCGCGCCGGGAGCCGTTGATGACCGAGGGGTCGGCCCTTTCGGCGGGCGTCATCGAGTGGATGATGGCCTCCACCGGTTTGAGCATCGAGTCGTCGAGCTGCACATTGCGGACTTCCTTCGGGACCATCGGCAGCATCCCCACCAGGCCCGAAAGTGGCCCCATCTTTTTGACCGCTTGCAGCTGCTCGAGGAAATCGTCGAGCGTGAGCCGGCCCTCGGCCAGTCTTGGCCGACGGCTTTTTCGGCGTCCTCACGCTTTATCGCCTGTTCGGCGCGGTCGATGAGGGTGAGGACGTCACCCATACCGAGGATCCGCCCGGCCATGCGGTCAGGGTGGAAAAGCTCGAAGTCCTCTAGCTTTTCACCGGTTGACGCAAACGCGATCGGCCTGCCGACCACCTCTTTTACGGACAACGCCGCGCCACCGCGGGCGTCGCCGTCGATCTTGCTCAGAATGACGCGCGTCGAGGTCGAGCGTTTTGTGAAACGCCTCGGCCGTGGTCACCGCGTCCTGGCCCGTCATGGCGTCGATGACGAGGAACGTGTAATGGGGTTGGACCGCCTCGGAAATCTGGCGGACCTGCTCCATCATTTCGGGGTCGATATGCAAGCGGCCGGCGGTGTCGACGATCAGTACGTCGCGCCCGATCCGGACGGCCTCGGCCAGTCCCTTTTTGGCCACGGTGACGGGGTCGGAGGGCTCTGAGAACACCGGGACGCCGACCTGGCCGCCGAGGACCCGCAACTGCTCGACGGCGGCGGGGCGCTGCAGGTCGGCCCCGACCAGGAGCGGGTTGCGCCCTTGCTGCTTGAACCAGCGGGCCAGCTTGGCTGCGATGGTCGTTTTGCCGGCGCCCTGCAGGCCGGCCAGCAGCACGACCGTGGGGGGCCTCGACGCGTAGGTGACCTTGAGCGCCGTCCCGCCCAGGATCCTGACCAGCTCGTCGTGGACCGCCTTCATCGACCTGCTGGCCCGGCGTGAGGCTGCGCGACAGCTCGGCCCCGACCAGTTCCGCCCGCAGGCGGCCGATCGACGTCCCGCACGACCAGCAGGTTGACGTCCGCCTGGAGCAGCGCCATACGGATTTCCCGCAGCGCCTCGTCGACGTCCTCCTGGTTGAGCCGGCCGCGGCCCCGCAGGCGCGTGAAAATACCTTCGAACCGGTCGGAAAGTGCCTCGAACATTAGCGGGCCATGCTACCGGCCCGTACCGCGCCGGGCCGCTGTCCGAGATGCGCCGCTGTGGGCCGGGCGCTGCAGCCGGCGCGTGGCTTGGCCGGCAACGTGCCCGGTTGGCCTAACCTGCCCGCATGAGCACGATCACGCTGGGACCTCGACGAGCTGAGGGCCAAGGTCGGCTCTCACCTCGGGTACAGCAGCTGGCACACCGTGACCCAGGAACAGGTCAACCTGCTTCGCCGACGCCACCGATGACCACCAGTGGATCCACGTCGACCCGACGGGCCAAAGCCGGGCCGTTCGGCACCACCGTCGCCCACGGCTACCTCACGCTGTCGCTCGGGCCGGCGCTCCTGGGCGAGATCCTCGACGTCGAAGGGCCCCGGTTCGCCGTCAACTACGGGCTCAACCGTGTCACGGTTCCCGGCCCCCGTGCCGGTCGGTTCGAGGCTCGGCTGCGGCGCCAGCCTCGAGTCTCGGTCGATGACGTTCGAGGGCGGCCAGCCAGGCCACCCTGAACTGACGTTCGAGGTCGAGGGCGCGTCCAAGCCATCCTGTGTGGCTGATGTCGTCTTCCGCTACTACGACTGAGCCGGCGACGACCTCGACGGCCGCACTGCGCAACTGCCGACCGGCGACGCCAAGGTGCGAGGCCGTCCGCCACATGTTCGACGCCATCGCCGGCCGCTACGAGCTGGTCAACGGCATCGTTTCGTTCGGCATGGACCGGGGCTGGCGGCACCGCTGCGTCGACGCTCTCGGCCTGCCGGCCGGTTCGACTCGTGCTCGACGTCGCCTGCGGGACCGGCGACCTCTGCCGTGAACTCGCCGCCCGCGGCTCACCAGCCCGGTCGGGGTGGACCTGTCGCCGGGGATGCTCGCCCACGCCCGCACGCACCGGCCCGCTGGTGCTGGCCGACGCTCTTTTCGCCCCGTTCCGCGCGGCCAGCTTTCGACGGCGCCGTCAGCGGCTTCGCGCTGCGCAATGTCGTCGACCTGGGCGCCCTTTTCGTCGAGCTGGCCCGGGTCACTGCGGCCGGGCGGTCGCATCTCGCTGCTCGACCTCGCCGAACCAGAGGCAGGCCTGCTGCGGCTGGGCCACCGGTTCTGGTCGAACTACGCCGTGCCCTTGGTGGGGTCGCTGCTCTCGGACGCCGAGGCGCCTACCACTACCTGCCCCGCAGCTTCGCCTACCTCCCGCCGCCCGGCCGAGGTGGTCAAGTTGCTGGAGGAGGCCGGCTTCGAGCGCGTCCAGCACGAACTCCTCTCGGGCGGCATCAGCCAGCTCTACCTTGCTACCCGCCAGCCGTGCGGAGGCTGCGTGAGCCTTTCCGCCGCAGGCGAGCGTCCGCCCAGCCCGCTTCGTTACCAGGCTGAACGCGAGGTTTCTGGTCGCGGCTGGCCAGCTCCAGGCCGTTACGCGTCGAGGTCGATGCCGCCACGCTCCCCGACCTGGTCAGGGCGGGCGGTGCCCCCGGGCGCCACCTCTGGGCCAAGAACGACGTGACCATCCTGGGCTGCGGCGAAGCCCTGCGCCTCCGGCTGCCGGCGGGCTGGGCCGCGCCGGCCCATACAGCGTTGGTCAGGGAAGTCCTCGCCACCATCGACGGTGAGCGCATCGACAGTAAGGGCATCGACAATGGGGGTCGCCCCGGGGTGCCCGGTTGCGGGCCCTTGGCCGTCGGGGCGCTGCCCTACGACCCGGCCGAACCCGGCCACCTGACCGTCCCCCGCCTGGTGGTGGTCGCTGCGTCATGGCCGGGCCTGGGTCACGCGTCACCGGCTCCAGGCTCGCCCAACACGACGTTGAAGACGAAGTGGCCCAGCTCGCGGCCGGACCGCCCCCCGGTCGCTCTCCCCGACGGGTTCGAGCTGACGGCGGTCATGCCCCACGAGGAGTGGAAGGCTATCGTCGCCCGGGCCGTGGAAGAGATGGAAGGCGGCTCCCTGTCCAAGGTCGTCCTGGCCCGGCAGGTCGAGGTGGTGGCCAACCGTCCGTTCGTCCTTCCCGATACGCTCGCCCGGCTGGCTCACCTGTACCCGTCGTGTGCGGTCTTCCACGTCGACGGGTTCCTCGGGGCCAGCCCCGAAACGCTCTTGCGGCGTACCGGGACCGAAATCGAGAGCCACCCGTTGGCGGGCACTGTGGCCCGGAGCGGCGATCCTGCCACAGACGACGCTCTGGTGGCCGCCCTCATGTCGTCGGCCAAGGACCGCCACGAGCACCAGCTGGTCGTGGACGAGATCGCCGCCAAGCTGCGGCCGTTCGCCTCGCTGGACGTCCCGGCGGCGCCTTCGATCGTGCCGCTGCGCAACGTCTCGCACCTGGGGACGTCGATCAAGGGGACGCTTCGCGAGGGCGCCGACGGCTCGGGCGCGGGGGCCGACGGGGCGTCGCGATCGGGGCAGTCGGGCAACGGGGCGTCCCATCGGAACGGGCACACGGTCTCCACGGGCGTGCCGACCAGCCTCGAGCTGGCCGCCCTGCTCCAGCCCACGCCGGCTGTGGGCGGTCTGCCCGTCGACGCCGCGCTCGAGTGGCAACGAGACAACGAGGGCTTCGACCGCGGCTACTACGCGGGCCCGGTCGGTTGGGTAGACCGAGACGGGGACGGCGAATGGGTGCTGGGCCTGCGCAGCGCCACGGTCGCCGGGGCCCGGGCCGTCTTGTACGCCGGCAACGGCATCGTGGCCGGGTCTGACCCGGACGCCGAGCTGGCCGAGACCCAGCTCAAGCTGCAGGCCCTGCTGGCCGCCCTCGTCCGCCCGTAACCCAGGGTCCGCCCTGGGGAACCGGCCCTGCCCGTCTAACCCGGGCCTCGCCCGTCTAACCCGGGCCCCGCCCGTCTAACCCGGCCCCGCCCGTCTAACCCGGGCCCCGCCCGTCTAACCGCCCGGTCAACCCGGCCGCCGGCGCCACTTTGTACGAAGCTCTCCGGGTGGTTATTCGGCTAGGCCCGCCACCGTTTCCTTGACGGCGTCATTCAAGCGGTTATGCACTGCGACATTGCCGGCGCGGTCGGTCTTGGCCACGAAAACCCGTAAGCCTCTCCCCTCGCCTCCGCTGGCGATGGCGCCGGCCAGGCTTTTCAAGTCCGCGACCTCCTCCGCGGCGAGCCCGTAGCCGCGGGCTACGGCGACGAGGTCGGCCCCGTGCGGCGTGCCCCACAGGCGCTCGAACCGCTCGGGCGGCTGGCCGGACGCTTGGGGCAGGAAGCTGAAGATGCCGCCGCCGTCGTTGTCCACTACGACCACGTCGAGGTCGACACCGGAACGGGCGCCGGCGAGCAAGACGCCGGCGTCGTAGAGAAAAGCGAGGTCTCCGACCAAGGCCACCACCTGCCCGCCCGGGGCCCGCGGCGCCGAGGCGACCCCTAGCGCGGTCGAGAGCACGCCGTCTATGCCGTTGGCGCCCCGGTTGGCGAACACCTGCAGGCCGTCTCGGGGGCGGCTCCACCACTCCACCTCCCGGACCGGCATCGAGGAGGAAGCGAACAGAGCGCTCCCGGCGGGCAACCCTCCAGCCAGCGAACGGGCTATCGCCGGCTCGGTCAATGCCGCCTCTTCGGCCAGCGCAGAGTCGATGGCGTCCTGGGCCAGGCGTTCGGCCAGGGACCACTGGCGAGCCCAGGAGCTGGCCGCCCCGCCGGGAGAGCCTGACTCCTGCGCCTGGCCCGCGGCGGCCCAGCACAGCAGCTCGGGGCTCGTCGCGATGACATCGCCGGGCGGTCGGTCGGGCGCAGCCCAGGTCCCGTCCGGGCTAACCAGCAACTGCCGGCAGGCGAGCCCGGCCAACCACTCGTTCACCACCCGGGAAGCCCAAGGGACGCCCACCCGCAGCACCACGTCCGGCTGCCACTGGCGGACCACCGGCGTACGCAGAAGCGCGTCGGCGGCCCCGATCGCGCCGGGCCGGCGACAGCCGCTCTGCGGCGCGGCCAGGACCGGCCATCCCGTAGCCTCCGAGAGGAGCCAGACTGCGTCCGGGTCACCGGCACCGGCACCGGCCACGATCAGGCCCCGTTCACCCGCAGCGACCAGGAGCTCCACCGTTTCCGGCTGTGGCGGTACCAGGGCCGCCCGATGGAATTCATGCCAGGCCCGGCCTGTCGGCCTACCCCAGCGCAACAAGGAAATGACCCGTCGGCGGTCGGTGCCAGAAGCGGCTCCCATCGCCGTTTCTAGGACCTCCTCGGCAGCTTCGTCGGGGCCGCCCTGGAGCACTGCGGTGGCCGCACCGAGCAGTGGCTCCCTGAAGGCCAGGTTGAGGTGGACCGGTCCGGGACGGCCGGACGCACCCCGCGCCTCGTGTACTGAACGGGACGCCAATGACCGCCAGGACCACGCCGCCCCGAGGTCTGGGGGGCCGGGGTCCACCTCCCACCGCACGGAGCTACCGAACAGCCCGACCTGGTGAACGGTCTGGGGCGCCCCGAAGTCATGTAGTTCGGGAGGGCGGTCGGCCGTCACCGCGATCATGGGCACGCCGGCGTGGTGGGCCTCGACGACAGCGGGGTGCAGTTCGGCGGCGGCGGTGCCGCTGGTCGTCACCACCGGCGCAGGCATTCCCGTGGGCCAGGGCCAGCCCGAGGGCGAAAAAGCCGGCCGAGCGCTCGTCCGCCAGCACGTGGAGCCGGAGAGCGGCCGCGTTCGGCCGCCTCGGAGAGGGCGACGAGCAGCGGGGTCGACCGGGAGCCCGGGCACACGACGGCGTCGGTGACGCCCGCCCGCAGCCATTCGTCGACCAGCACGCTAGCGAAGGCGGCCTGCACGTCTTCGGGCGCAGGAAGACCTGTCATTGCGCCAGAATCATCCGATGGCCGACGACATGCAGACCAGCGACGAGCACGCGTCGGTAGTGGGTCACGATCAGGCACAGTACCCACTGCGCCCATTGCCTAGCCCGACAGGGCCCGCGCCGGGGTGCCTTTGCAGCCAGGACAGCTAAAGCCAGGCCAGCTCTCGGCTCGCTACGCCGGCCACGCCTCGGGGCCGGGGCTCACTCCGCTTGTGTTCTTGCATGGCTTCACCCAGACCGGCGCGTCGTGGGGGCCCGTGTTGGAGGCGCTAGACGGTCATTTCCCTATCATCCTCCCCGACGCCCCCGGGCATGGTGGGTCGTCCGCCGTAAGAGCGGACCTGTGGCAAACCGCGGACCTGCTGGCTGGTCTGACTAGCAGTAGCGGGACGGCTCCTGGCCTCGCGGCGTGGGCCGGTTACTCGATGGGGGGCCGGACGGCGCTCCACTTCGCCCTCGCCCACCCTGAACAGGTGGCCAGCCTGGTCCTTATCAGCACGTCGGCCGGCATCGACGACGCGGCCAAGCGGCTGCCGAGCGGCAAACTTCGGACGAAGCCCTGGCCCGACGCATCGAACGGGAGGGCACCGAGACGTTCCTCGCCTGGTGGCTGGCCCAACCCCTGTTCGCCACCCTGGCGCACGACGACGCCGGGCTGGCGGACCGCCTGACCAATACGCCCGCCGGCCTGGCGTCCAGCCTGCGGCTGGCCGGCGCCGGTGCCCAGCAGCCGCTGTGGGACCGGCTGGGCGAGACTCGGCGAGCGGGGGTTGCCCGTCCTGTTGCTCGCCGGAGAGCTGGACCACGACTACACCCGCCACGCCGAACGGATGGCCGCCCTGATCGGCCCGACCGCTCACGTCGAAGTCGTGCGGGGAGCCGGCCACGCCTGCCACCTCGAGCGCCCCGCGCGAGGTCGCGATGGCCATCTCCCGTTTTTGCCAGTTGGCGCCGGGCCCTGTCCCGGATGGGCCGGTCGCCTTAGAGAGCCAGCCCGATGGCGAGCAGGATGCCTAGCACCAGCTGCGCCCGCCCGGTAGCCCCGAGGACCGGGATCAGGGCCGGCCCGTCGGCCCCCGTAGCTACCGCCCGGACCGGCACCAGTGCCACCGGGAGGGCGGCGAGGCCGAGCAACGACCACGGCCGCATTATGGCGATCGGCACGACCAGCAGGATGGCGAGGAGCACGCACGCCTCGTAAAGGCGCCGGGTGGCGGCGGGGCCGATGCGTACGGCCAGCGTCCGCTTACCCGCCAGCGGTGTCCCCGGGGATGTCACGGAGGTTGTTGACGACGAGCAGGCCTACCGCCATGAGGCCGACCGGGCAGGGCGGCCAGTACTTCCAGCGCAGTGACAGCCTCCGTCTGGACGTAGGCCGTGCCCGTCGTCGCCACCAGCCCGAAGAAGACGAACACCGCCAGCTCGCCCAACCCGACGTACCCGTAGGGGCGGGGGCCTCCGGTGTAGAACCACGCCGCACCCACGCAGGCCGCCCCGAGCGCGACCAACCACCAGCCGGCTACGGCCGCCAGGGCCAGGCCCGCCAGGCCCGCCACGGCGAAGGCGACCAACGCGGCCCGTTTGACCGCCCCCGGCGTGGCCAGACCGCCGGCGACCAGCCTCACGGGCCCGACTCGGACCGCGTCTGTACCCCTTACGCCGTCGCTGTAGTCGTTGGCGTAATTGACGCCGACCTGGAGCGAGAGAGCCACGACCCCGGCCAGCAACGCCCGCCACCAGACGGCCGCGCCGTAGGCGACGGCGGCGCCGGTGCCGACGAGCACCGGGACCACCGAGGCGGGCAGGGTGCGTGGCCGCGCCCCTACCACCCACGGGTGCTTTACCGGGCTCTCCTGGACCACTGCTCGGGACCTCTTTCGCACGCACTCACAGGCGCTGGCGGCAAACTAGCGAAGATGCCCGACCTCGTCGCCATAGACCTGCCCGGCGGCCTTTCCGTTCGTCGACGCGCTCAGGTCCGCCTGGGACGCGGGCGACGCCGTTGCCCCCCTCGACCAGCGCCTGGCCCCGCCCGCCCGCCAGCGGTTGCTGGACATGTTGCGGCCCTCCTGGGTCATCACCCCGGGCGGGATCGAGAGGCAGCACGGGGCGGTGCCAGTAGACGAGGGTGACGCCCTCGTCGTCGCCACCAGCGCCAGCACGGGGGCGTCAAAGGGGGTCGTCCTCACCCATACGGCCGTCGCCGCTTCGGCCCGGGCTACCTCGGCCCGGCTCGGGGTCGACGCCGACAGGCACCGCTGGCTGGCTTGCCTGCCGCTGAGCCACGTCGGCGGTCTCTCTGTGGTCACCCGTTCGCTTCTGACGGGCACGCCGCTCAACGGTCCTCGATGGTTTCGACGCCGCCCAAGTGGCGGCCTCGGCCGCTGACAACGTGTTCGTGTCCCTCGTGCCGACCGCGCTCGGCCCGGGTAAACCCGGGCGCTTTCCATACCGTCCTGCTAGGCGGCTCGGCGCCGCCCGCCGCGCTGCCTCCGAACGTGGTGACGACCTACGGCATGACCGAGACCGGTAGTGGCGTCGTTTACGACGGCCTCCCCCTCGACGGCGTGGAAATTTCGCTCTCGGCTGAAGGCGAGGTCCGGCTGCGTGGCCCTATGCTGCTGCGGGCGTACCGGGATGGCACGGTCCCGTTGGACGAAAACGGCTGGTTCGCTACCGGTGATGTCGGGGCCATCGACGGGACCGGTCGGTTGCAAGTAAAAGGGCGGCTTTCTGACCTGATAATTACCGGAGGGGAAAATGTGTGGCCGGCTGCGGTCGAACGATCCTCCGCCAGCACCCGGGCGTGGCCGAGGTGGCCGTCTCCAGCCGGCCCGACCCCGAGTGGGGCGAGCGTCGTCGTGGCCTGCGTCGTACCCGCCCGTCCCCCAGGCCCTCCCGGGTTGGCCGAGCTCCGTGCTCTGGTGGCGGACCAGTTGGCGTCGTTCGCGGCGCCGAAGGAACTCGTCATCCTCGAGGCCCTGCCCAAGACATCGATTGGGAAATTGAAGCGCCAGGCGTTGCGCGAACGACTTCTGAGCGAGCCCAGCCGGCGCTGAGGAACGTTTGCGGGCCGGTGGGCCCGGTTATGAGGGCAAAAGCCCCGTCTTCACTCGCCTTTTATCTACGGCTGGTTATCTACGGCTGGTTATCTACGGTTAGGCCCGCGGTTTTGCCCGGGCGGGGGGCCGCGCCACCAATAGCCGGTCGTGGGGTCTGAGTCGCCGGTTGCTGAGGCTGGCCTGTGCCTTGGGCAGCCTGACCCGAGCTTTGGGCAGCCTGGCCCGACGGTGGCCCAGCTTCGGGTGACGGGCTAGATGGCTGCGGTGACGGGATGGCAGGTTGACGGGGTGGGCGGGCCTCTTGGGCGGATGGGGTACCGATCCCGCCTTTCCCATTGCCGTTGCGGACGACGTCCAGTATCGAGTTCACCTGCGTCGCCAGTCCGGCCACCAGTTGGCCCAGCCCTTCGGCGCCATTTAGGACCGTCACGTTGGCCTGGCGGAGCTCGCCGGCGGCGGCGGCCGAGGATTTCCGGCATGTTCTCGACGAGCATCCGCTCGAGCACCACCCCGCCGGAGGTCGCCGTGGCCTCGGCCTGCAGGCGGATGGCGTCGGCCTGGGCCCGGGCGAGAGTGCGGACTTTTTCCGCTTCCGCTTCGGCCGGGCGGACCACCTCGGCCACCAGTTGCTGGCGCCGCAGTTCGCCTTGGGACTGCGCCACTTTGGCCTGTTCGGACAGCACGTCTTGCAGTGCCTTGGCCTGGGCCAACGGGCCGGCCTGGGCCGCGGTCTGCTGGGCCTGGTCGATCTCAGCCTGGTACTGCGCCTTGGCGACGGACGTCTCTTGCTGGTACTGGGCCTGGTTGCGGTCGGACTCCTGGCGCACTTTCGAGGCCGCCTGGTCGGCTTGCGCCTGGGCAATTTGGGCGGCCTGGTTTACGGCCGCAATATGCGGCTGCGACAGCGCCTTGATGTACCCGGCCTGGCCGTCGTCGATCGACTCGATCTGGAAAGCGTCGACGACAAGCCCCAATTTCGCCATTTCCGGCTTCGAGGCGTCGAGGACTTCGGACAGCCAATTTCTGGCGTTCGCGAATAATGTCCTCGACCGTCATGGACCCGACGACCGAGCGGAGGTGACCGGCAAAAATTCGGCCTACCAGCTCGGTCATCGCGTTCTGGTCGTCCAGGAAGCGGCGGCCGGCGTTGGCGATCGAGTCGTTGTCGTCGCCCACTTTAAAGGCGATAACGGCTCTCACCTGTAACGTTATGCCCTGCTGGGTCACGCAGGGCTCCGCCACTTCGGCCTCTTGCATCGAAAGCGTCAGGAAGCGAATTTGGTTCCGCACTGGCAAGGCAAATGCGCCGTGGCCGACGACGATGCGGAAAGGGGCGTCGCCGCGGTTCCTGCTGCCGGATATCAGCATTGCTTCATTGGGGGATGGGACATGCCAACCGAACATGACGTGCCTTTCTTTTATTTGGCCGCTAGAGCGGCGCCACCAACACGGAGCGCGCTCCCCGGTCGGCCAAGACGAGGACTTGCGTCCCCACTTCGACCGGCTGGTCGGCGTACGCGATATAGGACTCAGTCCCTCCGCGAACTCGCAGGAGCACCTCTCCCGCGTGGCTGCCACCGGGGATCGCCACGGTGACGTAAGCCGGGCGTCCCACGACGCTGTCGGCTTCCGCGTAGCTCATCATCACGACCTTACGCCACCTCTAATGCAAGATAGCTCACGTCACCAGCAATCAGGCCAACCCACCGGTGCCTGTCGTGGGCGGGCGCTCCGTGACTGTTGGCATGCTCCCGGGCGGCCCCGGGGCTAGTTGCGGAGCCGGCCAAAGATAAGGCGGCCCAAAGATAAGGTGACCCGAAGATAAGGTGACCCGAAGGTAAGGTGTCGCGGTGCCCAGCGCCAACCGGCTCGCCACGGAAACGAGCCCCTATCTTCTCCAGCACGCGGCTAACCCGGTCGACTGGTGGCCCTGGTCCGAGGAGGCGTTCGCCGAGGCCCGTCGCCGCGACGTCCCGGTCCTTATCTCGGTCGGCTATTCGGCTTGCCATTGGTGCCACGTGATGGCGCACGAGAGCTTCGAAGACCCGGGTGTGGCCGAGGTGCTCAACGCACGGCTTCGTGGCCGTGAAAGTCGACCGAGAGGAACGGCCGGACGTCGACGCGGTCTATATGGAGGCCGTCCAGCTGTTGACCGGCGCGCGGCGGCTGGCCCATGACCGTGCTCGCACTACCAGACGGGCGGCCGTTTTGGGGCGGCACGTACTTACCGAAGGCCAATTTCGTGAGCCTTCTCGAGCAGGTCAGGAGCCTCTGGACAACGCGAGCGGGCGGCCATCGAGGACGACGCGTCGCGCTTGGCGGAAGCGGTGCGCAAAGGGGCGGAGCCGCCGGTGCCCGGAGCAGGAGTGGCGGGGCCACCTGGCGCTCCGCGCCCGATGCAGCGGAGGTTTGACCGCGGCCGCCCTGTCGAACGCGGTCGAAGGGTTGCTTGCTCGCTTCGACCCGCAATGGGGCGGTTTTGGCTCGGCCCCCAAGTTCCCGCAAGCTACGAGCCTCGAGGCTGCTGGCCCATTACTGGTGGCGCTCCGGCGATGAGCGTGCGCTCGACGCGCTGTCGCGCACGCTGGATGCGCATGAGCTCGGGAGGCATCTACGACCACCTCGGCGGGTGGCTTCGCCCGGTACAGCACCGACCGGCATTGGCTGGTCCCCCACTTCGAAAAAATGCTCTACGACAATGCCCTTGCTCGTACTGGTCTACACGCAGGCGTGGCAGTTGACGGGCTCGGCCCGTTACCGCCAGGTCGTCGAAGAGACGGTCGGCTACCTGCTGGCGCCACCCATCCGCCTGCCCGAAGGGGCCTGGGCGTCGGCTGAGGACGCCGACAGCGAAGGCGAAGAGGGCCGTTTTTACACCTGGTCCCTGGCCGAAATCGAAGAGGTGGGCGGACGGGCGGCGGCGCAGTGGTACGGCGCTTCCGCGGCCGGCAACTGGGAAGGGCACCAATATCCTGTGGCGGCCACGGCTTGGCCGACATCGCCCGGCCCCCCGAGATCGAACAGGCCCGCCGGCAACTGTTCGAGCGACGCCAGGCACGGACGCGCCCGGGCCTCGACGGGAAAGTGTTGACGGAGTGGAACGCCATGGCGGTCGCCGCCCTGGCCTATGCCGGCACCGCCTTCGGGCAGCCGGCTGGGTGGCTGAAGCGGCGAAGACCGCCGAGGTCCTGCTGGCGCGGCTGCGCCGGCTCGGACGGGCGCTGGCTGCGGTCTTGGCGGCCCGGTTGCCGGCGACGCGCGCTCAGTGCCAGGGGCGAGCGACCGGACGATAGGAGCGGGACGGGGCGGGGCGGCACCTGCTGCCTACGCCGCGCGATTATGCCTGGCTGGCAGAGGCTTTCACCCGTCTCGGCGAGGCGACAGGCCGCAGCTCGTGGACGACGGCCGCTTCGGAAACGGCTGCGTCGTTGGTCGAGTTGTTCTGGGACAAGGACGCCGGTGGCTTTTTCACCTACGGCAACGACGCCGAAGAGCTGATCGCCCGCATGAAGGACGTGCAGGACGGGGCCACGCCGTCCGCCAACGCCACGGCCGCCCTGGCCCTGGCCCGCCTGGGCGAGCTCACCGGCGAAGTGTCGTTCACCGGACGCGGCGCGCCAGACCATCGGAACTCGATGGCGCCCGCCCTCTCACGCGTGCCGGCCGCCTTCCCGGGCATGGCCCTGGCGGCCGAGCTACCTGTCTTCACCCAGGCGGCAGGTGGTGGTCGCTTCTTCCAGCCGAGGCGCTGGTCCGCCCGTCTGGCAGCGCTTCCTGCCCGACACCGTGCTGGCCTGGGGCGAGCCGTACCCGTCGCCGCTGTGGGAGGGGCGGGACGGGCCGAGGCGGCCGGCCGCGCCTTTGTCTGCGAGGGCTATACCTGCAAGCTGCCGGTGACGGCCCCGACAGAGCTGGCCGCTCTCCTCGACCAGCCGCGCCGGCACAGGGCGCGAGCCGGCGGCGGCCGTGCCGGAGGGCGGCGAGAGCGCTCGCTCGTGATGAGAGTGGATGATCATCCAGACAGACGTCGAGATGGTATGAATGTGGCCACCATCCACCCATCGGCCGCTACTAGCAGCCACTATTGCTACTGGTGCGCAACGGTTCTTCACTGAGAGTGCCGGTCAAGGCCATGCCCCGGCTGGACGACTCGCCGGGGACGACGCTGCGGCTCATGGTCGTGTCGACCGGTGAGCGGCACTGCGGGGGCATCGACCTGGCCTCGGGCGCCCTGGTCAGGGCCTGGTCAGCGTATCCGGTCGACCAGCGGCTGCGGCCGTACGACGTCGTCGATGTGACCGTGGCCAGCGACCCTGACCTGGTCCCGGACCCCGTCAGAACCCGACGCCATCGTGATCGCCGGCCCGCCCAAGCTCTCGGGCCGGGTCAAGGGCCGGGCGGCCGGCCGGCTGATCCGGCCGCTGCTCCACCCCGAGCAGGCGCCGCTGCTCGGCTTCTACGGGGCGACGGTCCCGTTTTGGGAACGCAGCCCCGACCACCCGTCGGTGGCCCTGGCCAAACCCAAAGGCCCCGTTGTCGTCACCCTCGAAGAGGGCCGGTTGTGGTGCCACTTCGTCTGGGGCGGCCGGCCCCAGGTGCTGGCCTGCGAGGACCCCCGCCTGGCCGCCTCACTGCACCGCGGCGGGCGCACGTTCGCCCAGATGCGGCCGGGCGCCCATATCGTCGTCGCCCTCTCCCCGCCGGTGGACGGCCACTGCTACAAAGTCGTAGAGGCGATCGTCCCGCGCCGCTAGCCCGCTGCAGCTGGCAAGCCTCCGCTGAGGCCCTACGACTTGAAGCCCGAAGCCAGCCCCTCCGACATCGCCCAACCGAAAGCGATGAGCACGTCACGCCGGCCCTGGTCGAGGGCCGCCATCACGGTGGCGACGTCGTCGTCGACGCTCCTCGGCGTCCTCGGGCTCGTAGTCGAACACCGGGCAGGGCGAGCTGTCGCCCCGGACGATGAAACTGCGGTCGTCGACGCGGCCCTCGGCGCCGAAGCGCTTGGCCAGCGGCCGGGACCACGCCCGCTCCTCGCCGGAGACCTTGTAGCCGGGCCGGGGGCAGATGTCCACGAGGCCGTCGAAGGCGGCAAAGCCGCCCGGCTCGCGCAGGCGGGTCGCGACCAGGACGTCCTCGTCGGGGAAGGCCAGCACGGCCTTGCGGAACTGGTCCGCCCGCAGCGCGTCGAGGATGGCTGTGCGCTGCGGGCAGCGCTTGACGGACACGAGACCCCACAGCACGCACGGGGTGCCGCCGATGCGCTCCAGTGTGCAGAAAGAGAAGCCCATCAGGCGGCCCCGGTCACGGGCCTGGGTGATCAACACCCACTCGTCTCTCTGTTTGGACAGCAACCCGATGTCCAACCCGGCCGGGCCGTCCGCCACGATGTCGGCCATCTCGGCCAGCTCGGCATCTGAAAGCGCTGTGCAGTCTTTGGTCTCGACATCGAACATCATGCTGCTGATCACTCCTCACTAGCTGGGGACCGAGCGTCAAGTTTAGCGGCTCGATGACCCCACCGTTCCACAAACAGGCAGGTCCGAGCAGTACCCGCAGCTCCGCCAGCAAGCCCGGGCTCGTCGTCACGTCGAACTCCTGGGCCAGACGGACCACTTTGGTACCCGACATGCAGGTAGACCGGCGAGGGCCCAGGGTGCTCCCGGAGCAGCTCGCGCAGGCGCTCCACCCGGGTGTCGTCCAGGGCGTTGACAGGCACGACGACCTGCAGCGGCTCCGACCCGTCGGCAGGCTCAGCTGGGGGCGCTTGAGCTCGGAGCAAACGATCTTGGGGACCTCGTCGCGCAGGTCGAGCCTGCCCTTCACGCACACGACGACGTCGTCGGCCAGGAGGTGGCCGACCTCGGTCATGGTGCGAGGGAAGACGAAGACCTCGATCGACGACTGCAGGTCCTCCAGGACGAACGTGGCCATGAGCTCGCCCCTCCTGGTGTACCTGCGGGCGAGCCCGGTGACCACGCCGCCCACCCAGCGCTCGCTGCTGCGCCCGCCGTACCAGCCCGTGGCCGCCCCCGCCGTCGCCGTTGCGGCCGGCGCCGTTCCCGTTGCTCTGGCCAGCCCGTGGTGCCGCCGTCGACCGCTCGCCGCGGCCCGCGTCCCGTCCGAGCGCTCTCCTCGCGCAGGTCCAGGATGGTGCAGTCCGTGTGGCGGCGCAAGGCCGCCTCGGCCCCCACCAGGGGGTGGTCGCTCACGTAGAGCCCGAGCATCTCTTTCTCGAAGGCCAGCTTGCTGTGCTTGTCGAACTCCTGGTCGGGCACGGGCACCCTGGTGTCGTCGAACACCTGGCTCACCGCCACCCAGGGCCGCCGAACAGGCTCAGCACCCCCTGGTCGGCCTCTCTCCGCCGGGCCAGGGTCCGGTCGAGCACCTGTTCGAACACCAGGCACAGGCCCTGGCGAGGGTGGCCCAGACGAGTCGAAGGCGCCCGCCTTGATGAGCGACTCGACGGTGCGCTTGTTGAGCACGACCGGGTCGACCCGGTTGCAGAAGTCGTAGAAGTCCTTGAACGGCGCCGGCCGCCTCGCGCTCGCTCACGATCCGCTCGACCAGGCCCTCCCCCACGTTACGGATGGCCGACAGCCCGAAGGGGACCACGCCGCCGCCGATGCGCCTCCGTTGGCCGCGCCCGGCCTGTCCTGGCCGGCCCGGACGGCGGTGAAGTCCGAGGCCGACAGGTTGATGTCGGGGACCAGGACCTCGATGCCCATGGACCGGCACTCGGCCAGGTACACGGCCATCTTGTCCTTGTCGTCCTTCACGCTGGTGAGCAGGCAGGCCATGTACTCGACGGGGTGGTTGGCCTTCAGCCAGGCGGTCCAGTAGGCCACCAGGCCGTAGCCGAAGGCGTGGCTCTTGCCGAAGGCGTAGTCGGCGAACGGCTCGATGATGTCGAACAGGGCGGAGCCGAGCGCGGCGCCGTAACCGGTCTGCTCGCAGCCGGCCACGAACTTCTCCCGCTCCATCTGCCATGATCTCACGGACCTTCTTGCCCGCCGCCCTGCGCAGGGTCTCGGCCTCGTTCGAGGCTGTAGCCGGCGAAGCGCTGGGCCACCCGGAGCATCGACTCCTGGTAGATCATCAGCCCGTAGGTGTCGCTCAAGCACCTCGGCCATGTCGGGGTGGAGGTACGTGATCGGCTTACGGCCGTTTTTGCGGTCGGCGTAGTCGTTGTGCATGTTGGCCGCCATCGGCCCGGGCCGGTACAGGGCGACCAGGGCGGCGACGTCGCCGAGCTCGGTGGGGGCCAGGGCACGGACCAGCGCCCGCATGTTGGACCCTTCGAGCTGGAACACGCCGACCGTGTCGCCCCGCTGCAACAGCTCGAACGTGGCCGGGTCGTCGAGGTCGACGTGGTCGATGTCGGGCCGGGTGCCGGTGTTGGCCTCGATCATGTCGAGCGTCCGCTCGATGACGCTCAGGTTGCGCAGGCCGAGGAAGTCCATCTTGAGCAGGCCGAGCTCTTCGACGGCGTGCATTTCGTACTGGGTGACGATGGGCGCGTCCTCGGGCCGGCCCCCGGGCTCGGGCTTGCGCTGCACCGGGAGGTGCTCGGTCAGCGGGTCAGCCGAGATCACCACCGCGGCGGCATGGATGCCGTCCTGGCGGCGGAGCCCTTCGAGGCCCTTGGCCACGTCGACGACCCGCTTTACGTCGGGGTCGGTGGCGTACATCTCGCGCAGCTCGGTGGCCACCTTGTAGCCGTCGGCGTGCTTGGGGTCCTCTTCGAAGCAGGCCCACAGCGGCGTGTCCCGGCCCATCACCAGCGGCGGCATGGCCTTGGCGATGCGGTCGCCGAGGCCGTAGGGGTAGCCGAGCACCCGGGCCGCGTCCCGGACGGCGGCTCGGGCCTTGATGGTCGAGAACGTGACTATCTGCGCCACGTGGTCCCAGCCCCAGCGCTCCGAGGCGTAGCGGATCATCTCGCCGCGGTAACGCTCGTCGAAGTCCATGTCGATGTCGGGCATCTGCTTGCGGCCGGGGTTGAGGAACCGCTCGAACAGCAGGTCGTAGCGGATCGGGTCGAGGTCGACTATCCGCAGGCAGTAAGCGACGCAGCAGCCGGCCGCGCTCCCCCGGCCCGGGCCGACCCGGATCTTTTGTTCCCGGGCGTGGCGGATCAGGTCCCAGCACGACCAGGAAGTAGTCCGAGAAGCCCATCGAGGCGATGACGCCGAGCTCGAAGTCGAGCCGCTCGACTACATTGGCCGGGACCGGGCTGCCCGTAAAGCTCCTCGGCCCCCTGGAAGGTCAGGTGGCGCAGGTAGTCGTCCGAGCTGACAAACCCTGCGGCGGCAGCGGGAAAGCGGGGAGCTTCGGCTTGCCGAGCTCGATAGTGACGTCGGCCCTTTCGGCCACCCACAGCGTGTTGTCGCACGCTTCGGGGAGTTCGGAAAAAAGGGCCCGCATTTCGGCGGCCGTCTTCAAGTAGTGCTCGAGCCCCATCGAAGCGGAACCGCTTCTCGTCGTCCATGGTCGAGCCCGTCTGCACGCACAGCAAGGCGTCGTGGGCCAGGTGGTCGTCGCGGGACGAGTAATGGCTGTCGTTGGTGGCCAGCAGCGGCGCGCCGATATGCCGGGCAATTTCGACGAGCTGCGGGTTGGTTTTCCGTCTGTTTTTCGATGCCGTGGTCCTGCAGCTCGACGAACAGGTTTTCCTTGCCGAATATCTCCTGCAACCGGGCCGCGTGGGCGGTGGCCTGCTCGACGTCTCCGCGGAGAAGGGCCTGGCTGACCAGCCCGCCGAGGCACCCGGTAGTGGCGATTACGCCCTCGTGGTAACTGCTCCAGCAGCTCCCAGTCGCACCTCGGCTTGTACCAATAGCCCGAAAGGTAAGCCTCAGAGGACAATTTGAGGAGGTTTTTGTAACCCCTGTCGCTCTCGGCCAGAAGGGTCAGGTGGTAATAGAGCTTGTCGCCCTCGTCGGCGTCGCCGCCGGTGTCGTCGAGGCGGCCCCGTCGCAGCGGCCGCTCCAGCCGGCTCTCGGCCGCCATGTAGGCCTCGATCCCGATGATCGGCTTCACCCCGGCCGCGTTGGCCGCCTTGTAGAAGTCCAGGACGCCGTACATGTTGCCGTGGTCGGTGATGGCGATCGCCGGCTGGCCGTCTGCTGCGGCCCGCTTCACGACCTCCTCGACCCGCGCCGCGCCGTCGAGCATCGAGAACTCCGTATGGAGGTGCAGGTGCGCAAACGATGCGCTCTCTGGTCCGGCCACTACCTACTCCTCCTCTCCGGTCTCCTGTCCGAGCTCGAGGACCTCGCCATCCACAATGGACCGCGGCCGCGCACTTTACATGAGGTCCTATGCACAAGCGTCTGTGGGTTATCCTGTGGACAAGATTACAACGGTGTTCTTCTGTCGAATCTAGCGCGCCGGAGTGACGGTGACCACCTGTCGCTGGTCCGTGGCGCCTCCGGGCCATTGCGCTCGTCCGGCGACTGGCCAGTAGCCAGTTCCGCGGGCCGGCCTACTTGCGCAGCCACGCGACCGGCAGCCGCTCTGCAGCCTTAGTACGTCTGCTCACGCCGCCCGAGGCTTGGCTGCGCGTTAGAGGTATGTGCCGGGCATCGGCGGTGTCCTCACGCGGCGTCACGCTGCCCGCCCCGGCCGGTCGGCAGTGCCCGCCGGCGAGCGTCCTCGAGCTGGGCCCGCTGGGCCATCTGCTGGGCGAAGATGGTGGCCTGGATCCCGTGGAAGAGCCCCTCGAGCCAGCCGACGAGCTGAGCCTGGGCCACCCTGAGCTCGGCATCGGTCGGCACGCTTTCGGGGTGGAACGGGGGCGCCATCCGGGCCAGCTCGGCGCTCAGATCGGGTGACAGGCCCTCCTGCAGCTCCACCAGCGACGTGTCGTAGATCTCGCGCAAACGGGCCCGGCTGGCGTCGTCAAGGGGGGCCTGGCGTACCTCCTCGAGCAGCTGGCGGATCATGGACCCGATCCGCATCACCTTCGCTGGTTGCTCGACGACCTCGGGGTTTTCGCCTTGGCCTTCCTCGCCCGGCCCGCTAGCCGGCGCCTTGGCGCCCAGTCTGCACCACGATCAGCGACGGTTCATCCTCTCGCGGGGTGTTCATCACGGTGCCATCTTTACGCACGCGGCTGACTCATGGGTACAGTGCCGTCGCCTCGCCATCGCAGGGGCCGGCCTGGCGTCACCGCAGGTGCTGGCGTCTCGGAGCGGCCCGAGCACCGCCCCGCTGGCGTCTGACCGCCTCGACGGCCAGGTATGTCGGAGGGTGCGGCACGGTGATGGCCGTCTCGAAGCCCGCGTCGGTCGCGCTGCCCAGCGGGCCGAGCTGGGCTGCGCTCGCGCCCGCCGAGGACCAGCCAGCCGGCGACCTCGGTCGACACCGTTCCAGCTGGCGTACACCGTGCGCCGAGGTCGGCCCGGGTCGACGGCGATCGAGGGCGGCTCGGCCGGCCTGCCCAGCCAGGGCTGTTTGAACGCACGGTAGGACTCGGTCCCCGACGGCCAAGTCGGGCGTCGAAAATGGCCTTGCCCGATGGCGTCGTACTCCGTGAAATAGCTCGATTCGCCCCAGCCGATGAACCGGTCTCCCGCCATCCATGTCCTGCACGCTCCCGAGCGCCTCCGACAGCACCGGCGGGGAGTGCAAGTACTGGCGGACCAGGCTGGCCTGGCGGCGATTTCTCGTCCACCGAGAGCACGACGCCGCGCGACCGGGACGCCTCCGCGGGCGGGCCGCCTTCGTTGTCGAACAACGTAACGGTCGTGTCGGGGTGGCGCCGCACATCGTGCTGGAAGGCGAAATGGGCGCCCGGCCCGAGGCGGAAGTCGCTCGCCTTGCCCCCCAGCCGCCACAAGACCTTTCCGCTCGGGCGCTCGACCTTGTAAAAAGCCCATGTGTTCCGGCCAGAAATTATGAGGTTGCCGTCAGTCGGGTCGACGTCGATCGAATTGATGTGGAAATAGTCCCAGGGCGCTTCGGGTTGCGCCGGCTGGTATGACTCGTCGAACGCAGACGTGGTCGTCACTGCGCCACTCGAAGACGCAGTTTGCCCGTGCTCAGGTCGACCTCTTGCACGACCCCGTAGAAATAAGTGCCCCTGCTTGGCCCCGCCGTAGCGGGACAGGTCCGCGTGAGCCTGGCCGTAGCACGTGAAAAGGGCAGTCCCTTCGGGCGTTATCATGAACTCGTGCAGGTCGCCCTGGTAACCGTTTTTGGCGTAGACCTCGGCGATCTTCTTGTAGCTGGAGTCGTACAGCTCGTAGTGGCCCTGGCCATGCGCGTTGACGACGGCGCCCTGGAACCAGGCCAGCACGTTCTTGCCCCGGTACGACCAGGACCGCAGGTTGAAAGCCCGCAGGCGCGGTGTCCGAGCCCGCCGAAAGCGGGCAGGAACCAGACGAGGTCGCCGTTGCCGTCGATGATCATCGGGCCTTGCTGCGCCGGCCCGGCGTGGCTGTCGGTGAGCACGAGCGTCAGGTCCGAAGTCGGCGGACCGGACGTCGACGGTGATCGGTCGGGGGGCGCAGGTCCGGGCGCGACTTGAAGACCTGGGCCGCCCCCGCGGTGGCGGTGCTGGCCGCCGACGCCAGTTGGGGCAGCGCCAGGTCCTCCGGGTAGGCGGGTCGCCCGCTGGGCTGCCCCGCCTGGTGGCTCGTCGACGACGATGGCCCCCAGCACGGCGGCCGCGCCGGCGGCGGCCGAGCCCATGGCCAGGCGGGCCAGCATCGCTCGGCGCGACAAAGGTCTTTTGGCGCCGCGGCCGTTGGAGGCGTCGCCCTCTGGCCGCGCCGTGAGGGACATCCGCGGCCGGGCCTCCCGGGCCCTCGAGCGGGCGTGGCCCCGGGCCTGACGGCCCGTTCACGCGGCCAGGACCTCGGAGCTCCCGATCTTTTGGCCTGAACGGTCCAGGGCGATCACCTGGAAGTGCGGCCCGGTGCTGTTGACCGATATGGCTGTTTCGAAATCGGCCCAGTCCGCCAGCGCCAATGGCGTCAGTTGCCCGGCAGGGCCGCCCAGTACTTGCCATGACGTCACTTCCGTGGACCCGTTCCAGCTGACGTACACGATCTTCCCGCCCACAGGGTCCTCCTCGACGGCCACGGCCGGGCGGTCTGTGGGTTGGCCAACGAACTGGGCGGAAAAGGCTCGGTACGACTGGATATTGGTCGGGAACCGGGCGTCGAGCACGAGCTCGCCCGTCGGCCGAGAAGCGGGAGAAGTACGGCTGAGCCCCCCAGCCCACGACAGGCGCCGCCGTCATCCATCACCTGCACGCTGCCCTGGTTGGGAGCGAGCAGGCGAGCCGGGTGGACAAACGCTTTTTCCAGGGTGGCTTTCATGGTGGTCTCGTCCACCGACAGGATGATAGCCCGGGATTGGGCTTCTTCGGCAGGGCGAGGCGCCATCGTCGAAAAGGCTGATCCGCCCGTGCCGTCCGACTCGTCCCGTGGTAACGAGACATGGTGCTGCCAGTAGAAATCGCTCCCGGCGCCCATCTCGAAGTCAGACTTCTTGCCGTTCAGGCGCCATATGACTTCGCCGCTGGACCGTCCCACTTTGTAAAGGGCCCAGGTGTTGCGGCCCGAAATGAGCAACTCCCCGTCGGGCGCCAGGCTGATCGAATTTATATGGAAATAGTCGAAGGGGGTCTTCTCGGTCCCCTGGCCGTCTGGCAATCTGGCATACGTCTCGTCCGCTTTTACGTGGTCCACGCTCTCCCAGCGGTGCAGCACTTTCTTGGTGGCTACGTCGACTTCCATCGCTACCGCTCCGAGCAGGAAGCCCTCTTTCGGCCCGCCGACGCTCGATAGGTCGGCCGCCACGGGGTGGTAGGCCGTCATAAGGGCAGTGCCCCTGTCGGTGAGGACGAGTTCGTGGAGGTCGGGCGAGAGCCCGTCCACCTCGCCGATCCGGGCCACCTCGTTGAAGCTGAGGTCGGCGATCACGCCCTCTCCGGCGCCGGTGCCGTTGCTGACAGTCCCCTCCCACCACGTAAGGACCGGTTTGCCGTTGAGCTGCTGGAGTTGCAGGTCAAATGATGCCTTTTCGGTGGGCAGGAACCAGCGCAGCCGCCCGTCGGCCTGCAGGACCATGAGACCAGGTTGGCCCGGCCCGGGGGCGACGTACGCCTTTGGTGTTAGCAGTAAGAGGCCGTCGTCCTGTCCGGGGACGAACGGGTGGGACGGCTGGCGCACGACGGTTACCCGAGGCGGTTGCAAGTCGGGCCGCGAGTAGAAGAAATTGGCCTGGTTGGCGTTGTACTCGCGTCGTCGGGGTGGTGGGAGTGGATGTAGTCGCGGGGGCCGCACCGGCACCGGTCGACCTGGGCCACTCGTAACCTGCGAGCCCAGCCAGCCCGAGGCCCGCCGCCCCCGCTGTCAACGCCAAAAACTGCCGGCGCGTCGCTGCTACCACCGTGCTCCTTCTCTTCAACCAGGCCCCTGTCGGGCATCCTCCCGCCATAGTGCCTCTGGAAGGCTAAGGATCTGGTGAAGGAAATGTAACGGTTTCCCTAAGAAACCCGATCCGGCAGGACGACCAGAGCTTTGGCTTCCCACACCCCCCTGTGCCCGGCACCGACCGCGAAGGCCACTTCTGCCCCGACCGCTATGTTGCGCGTGCCGTCGGCGATCTCGGTGCAGTGGAAAGCATAAAGGCGCCCGTCGCCCGTCCGGACCTGGCCGAGGCCCACCTCTTTGTCGAAGCGCTCGACCCTCCCTATTTGCGGGCTCGTTACTACCGTTCGCTGTCCCAGTTGTCCCCGCCCTAGGCGACGATCTTGCTGATCGGTAGCTCGATAATGTCCGACGCGCCAGCGTCTTTCAGCTCTGGTATCAGCTTGTTTATTGCCTCTTTCGGGACCACGGTCTCGACCGCATAGCTGCCCCCGCCGAAAAGCTCAGAAACCGTCGGGCTGCGCATGGCCGGCAGCAACGACACCACAGTGTCAAGGTCCACCGCTTCCACGTTCAGCTTTACGAGTACCCGGCCCCGTGCCTTTAGGGCACCTTGCAGCAAGGTGTTGATGTCCTCCATCGCCTTTCGCTGTTCGGGGCGCTCGTACGCCGTCGGGTTGGCTATCAACTCCGTGTGCGAGACGAGGATCGTCTCGATCACCTTCAGCCCGGCCGCCTTAAGGCCCGGCCCGTCTCGGTGATTTCGACCACCGCGTCGGCGATCTCAGGCACTTTGGCCTCGGTGGCGCCATAGGACAGGACGACCTCGGCCTTCACCCCGTTGTTGGCGAAAAAACGCTCCGTCAACGCCAGGTACTCCGTCGACACCTTGACACCGTCAGGCATGTCCTTGACCGACGCCCACGGGGACCCAGCGGCGACCGCCAGGACCACCTGGATGGGCTGGGACGTGGCCTTCGAGTACGACAGCTCACCGAGCGAGACGACGTCCGACCCCGTCTCTTCGACCCAGTCCCGACCGGTGATGCCGATGTCGAACAGCCCGTCTGCCACATAACGGGGGATTTCCTGAGGCCGCAGGATGCGGACGTCGGAGATCCGATGGTCGTTGACGCTGGCCCTGTAATCGACGTCTGAACTCCGCGAAACGGCGAGGTCCGCGGCCTCGAACAGCTCGATCGTGGCGCGTTCCAGAGAACCCTTAGGCATAACAAGCCGAAGCACGGCCAAACCCTAGCCCAGTCGAGTCCTTAGGCCAGTTCAGTGTGCCAGTTCAGTGCGCCAGTTCAGTGTGCCAGTTCAGTGGGGTTGCTCGCCCGCCAGTATCCCGATGGCGTGGGGCAAGAGGTCTACCACCGCCGCCAGGCACTCGAGGGCACCCCTGGGAGAGCCCGGCAGGTTGAGCAGCACAGCGCGTTCCCTCTGACCCCCGCCATGCCGCGTGAAAGCGGTGCGATCGGGCTCGAACGCCGCATGGCTTCGGCCAAACCAGGGGCGGGGCGGTCAATGACCTCGGCCGTACCCTCGGGCGTGAGGTCGCGGGGGCCAAACCCGGTGCCACCCGTGGTGACTATGAGCCCCGTGAACCCCGACGCCATCCTCGTCAGATCGCCGGCCACTGAGGCCTCGCCATCCGGGGCGGCGGACTGCTCCACTACTTCGAACCCCGCTTCCTGGAGTGCTTTGGCCACCGCAGGGCCGCTCTCGTCCTCTCGCTCCCCCCGCATGACCGAGTCGGACACGGTGAGCACCTTGGCCTGGTAACTCAACTCTGACCCCGCCCAGGGGTGCTCACAACGCCGGGTGTGATGGCCGGCCAGGGCAATGGTGAGGCGACCACCGGGTCATCATGGCCGAATATTTCACCCCCCGCAAAGGCTCACTTATCCCGGCGGAGCGCCAGCACGTACATGCCGTCGGTCCCGGCCGCTTGCGGGAGCAGCAGGGCGCCTCGGCCGAGAGGTTCCCACGGCGGCCCCGGGGGCGGCACGACTTCACCCCAGCCGGGCGGCAGCTCTTGGGCCAACCATTCGTCGACGTCCACCGTCTCGGTCCTCGTGAGCGTGCAGACGCTGTAGACGAGCACTCCGCCGGGGGCCACGAGCGGTGTGGCCGCCAAAAGTAGGCGCCGCTGCAGGGCGGCCAGGCGCTCAGAGTCTTCCGGCCGGACCCGCCAGCGGGCGTCAGGGCGGCGCCGGAGCACCCCGAGCCCAGTGCAGGGCGCGTCTACCAGGACACCGGCGAAGCTCGATGGCCGGAATGGCGGCGCGGTGCCGTCGGAGACCACCACGCTCAGGTTGCCCAGGCCCAGGCGTTTGACGTTGCCAAGCATCATCCTTGCGCGCGGGCGCCAGGTCGGTGGCCACTACGAACGGGGCGGTGCCGGCCACCAGCGTTGCTTTGCCCCCCGGGGCGCCGCACACATCGAGGACGGGCCCGGGGCACTCTCGCACCAGTGCGGCCAGGTACTCCCCGACCGCTCGACTACCGGGATCCTGGACGTAGCCGTCGGCCCGGACCGAGGGGGAGGCGGCCACGTTCATCTGTTCGAGGGCGGCCATTGCCCTCTCGGCCCCGATGTCCTCGCCCAACCGGCGGATGAGCCAGTCCGGGTAGCTGAGCTTGGTCCCGAGATCGGGCCACGCCACCGGCCCGGCCTCGACCAGCCCGGCCACGCGTCGAAGAACGGCGTTGAGCAGCGGGCGAGCCCGGCGGGGGGCCTCCGCCACCGTCGCCGAAACCGCCGCGTACGCCGGCACGCGCATGAACGCCAGCTGGTACGCGCCGGCGCGAGCTGCCGCCCTGACCTGGGGCTCGAGGTGGCCACGGGCAAATTGACCAACGAGCCAGTCGCACGCCCGGCACATCCTGAGGGCGCCGTAGGCCAGCTCTGTGGCGAAGCCCTTATCCCTTTCGTCGAGCCCCGAACCGGTGAGCAAGCGCGGCACGACCACGTTCGCCCGTTCCCCGCTCTCGGCTGCGACTAGGGCCGAGATGGCGACGCCGCGTGCCGTCGTCCTGGGGCCGTCCGTCCGGACGCTCACTCGCCCAGCCGTTCGTCGGGCCCGGCCGCGCCCCTCTGGCCCAGGCCCCTCCGTTCATCAGGGGCTTGCCTTCGGGTTGCACCACCAGCAGTTCGAGGCTGCCGTGAGCGGTCCCGACTGTGTTCCCCTGGATTTGCCCCGGGAAAAGGGCCGGCCCATCAGCAAGCACGCGTGCTTTGTGGACCAGCAGGCGCTTTTCTCTGAAGGTCGTCCACGCTCGACCTATCCTCACCGACCGGTTTACGACCTCTGCCGGGAAGGAGAAGTCAAGCTGGAGCTCGGCCGGCTCGACCTTGGCCGCATATGTGGGGTCGCCCCGCTGCGGCTCCGGGTCGCCGAGCCCCGCTGCCAACGAGCGGACCAGCAGTTGCGTCCCGATCGTGCCCAGTCGGTCCCGAAGCTCGTCCGCCGTCTCCTCCGGGCCGATCGGAGTCGTGGCCCGGGCGTAAACGGGCCCGGTGTCCAGCCCCTCCTCGAGCTGCATGAGGCACACCCCGGTCTCGGTGTCGCCCGCCAAAATGGCTCGTTCTACGGGCGCGGCGCCGCGCCATCTGGGCAACAGCGAGAAATGCACGTTGACCATGGGCACGTGCAGCCAGTACGTCCGGTTTGATGAGCCTTCCGTAGGCCACCACAACCCCGAGCTCGGGGCGCCAGGCCACGATGTCGGCCGGCTTGTAGACCACGGGCAAGCCGAGCTCGGCCGCCGCGCACCTTCACCGGGCTCGGGCTGAACGCGGGCCGCGGCCCGACGGGTGTCGGCGCGGGTGACCACGACCAGGACGTCATGGCCAGCATGGACAAGCGCCCGCAGCGTCCCGCGCCGCCACCCCGGGAGTGCCGAGGAACGCCAGTTTCACTTCTGTGCAGCCGCCCCCATCCCGTTGCGGGCGGCCTGCTCTTCCTCGACCGCTCTTTGCCGGAGCTCCCGCATGGCCTGCTTGCGCTGGTCGTCATCCAGCAGCTCCAGGAGGAGCCTCCCGTCCAAGTGGTCGACTTCGTGCTGGTACAAAGTCGCCTCGAGCTCGTCAGCCTCGATCGACACCTCCCGGCCGTCTAGGTCGTACCCCGTGACGTGCACCTGTATGGGACGCTGCACCCAGAAAAAGAGCTGCGGCACCGATAGGCACCCCTCTTCGTGCTCCCACTCCCCCTCTCTTTCGGAGATGACGGGGTTTACGAGCGTCTGCGGACCGCTGTCGCCGATCTCGTAGACGAACAGCCGACGGGACACGCCCACTTGGGGCGCGGCCAGGCCAAGGCCGTGCGCCTCCTTCATGGTGACGTGCATGTCTTCTGCCAGCCTGGCGATGCGGCCGTCGATCTCGGTAACTTCCGCGGCGCGACGCTTTAGCACCGGGTCGCCAAAGGTCCGGATCCTGTAAGGGGCCATTGGCAACATTGTACGGGCAGGTGAAAGGCACGCCGATGGGCCAACTGGGCCGGCCGAGGCCAGGACGGCCAACGCTAGGCTCCTCCCCGGATGGGCGACCACTACTTCACTGCGGTGCCGTCCGCGCCGTCAAAACCCGTGACGGTCGAGCTGCGCCTGCCCGACATGAACCTCGAGCTGGTGGCTGACCGAGGTGTGTTTTCTGGCCGCCGGGTTGACCCGGGGACGATGGCGCTATTGAGGGAATCGCCCCTGCCGCCGGGTTCCGGAGAGCTGCTCGACCTCGGTTGCGGGTACGGGCCCATCGCTTGCACGCTGGCCCGGCGGTCACCCGCGGCCCGGGTCTGGGCGGTGGACGTCAACTCCCGCGCCCTCGAGCTAACCGCGGCCAACGCCGCTTCGAACAGCCTGGGCAACGTGACGGCTGCCCCTCCCAATCGGGTGCCGGCCGATATCGTGTTCAGCGGCATCTGGTCCAACCCACCGGTGCGGGTCGGCAAGCCGGCCCTCCACGACTTACTGTCGACCTGGTTGCCCAGGTTGGGCAGGGGCGCCAGCGCCTGGCTGGTGGTGAACCGGCATCTCGGCGCCGACTCGCTGGCGGGGTGGCTCGAGGGTGGTGGCTGGGACGTGCGCAGAGAGGCGTCCAAGTCCGGGTACCGGGTCCTCCAGGTGCGAAAACACGAAGACAGCGGCACGACGAGGTAAAGAAGTGAGAAAGCTCGGGCCGACCGACCTGAAGAGGCTGCACCGGGACTGGGCCCGGCGTTCGACGGGGCGCGTGGCGCTTCTGCTGGACGGCGTGAGCTCGCCGTTCAACGTGGGTGCGATCGTACGGACGGCCGCCGCGTTCAAAGCGGAGCACCTCTATCTGGCCGGGGGGACGACCTCGCCCGGGGCGGCCAAGGCGGGCAAGACGGCGCTGGGCACCGAGCGGTACTTGTCATGGTCGACGTTCGAGCGGGGGCCCGAGGCGGCCGATGCCGCCCGCGAGGACGGCTTCGCGGTTGTGGGCCTGGAGCTGGCCGACCATGCCGTGCCCCTCTTCCAATTGTCCGTCGGCCCCGATGCGTGCATCGCGATCGGCAACGAGGACCACGGGCTCAGCGTGGGCACCCTGGCAGCCTGCGATGCCGTCGCTTTCATCCCCCAGCTGGGACGGGTGGGCAGCCTCAACGTCGCCACCGCCGCCGCCATCGCCCTGTTCGAACTGCGCCGGCGGGAGTGGGCGGGGACCTGGTGATCGGTCTAGTGAATTGGTCCTGCTGACGGTCGGAGGGTGCCAGCCGGCTGGCGCCGCGTCAGCTGGTCGACGTGATCTCGCCGAGCCGACGGGTGAGGTAGCGCCGCTCGGGGCCGTTCCCCGCTAGCCGAAGGGCACGACGGTAGCTGGTGGCCGCCTCCTCCAGGCGACCCATTCGCCGGAGGATGTCGGCCCGGGCAGCGTGCAACAGGTGATGGTCGTCCAGCCGGCCCGAGGTTTCCAGCGCGTCGATAGCCTGCAGTCCTTCGGCGGGGCCATAGGCCATGGAGATGGCCACGGCCTGGTTCAGTTCGACAACCAACGAAGGCAACCGGCGTACCAATTGCCCATAAAGACCGAGGATCTGACCCCAGTCCGTGGAGGACGCGTCAGCGGCGGCGTCGTGGCAGGCCGAAATGGCCGCCTGGATCTGGTAAGGCCCGGGCTGGCGGCGGCGTAGGGCGGCTCTCGAGGATCGTGCGACCCTCGGCGATCTCTTCCGTCGTCCCAGCAGGAACGGTCCTGTTCTTCCAGTGGCACGAGGTCGCCCTTGTCGTCGACGCGAGCGGCGCGCCGGGCATCGGTCAACAGGAGCAACGCCAGCAACCCGAGGACTTCGGGGTCGTCGGGCATCAGCTCGGCGAGCAGACGGGCCAGGCGTACGGCCTCGTCGGACAGGTTGGCCCGCACCAAGTTGTCGCCGGTGGTGGCCGAATAACCCTCATTGAACAATAGATAAACGACGAATAACACCGCGGCGGTGCGCTCTTGCAGGAGATGCCCGGGCGGGACGCGGTAAGGGATCTGGGCGTGGCGGATTTTGCGCTTGGCCCGCACTAGGCGCTGGGCCATTGTTGTCTCGGGCACCAGGAAGGCCCTGGCGATCTCGGCCGTCGTCAGACCTGACAGCGACCGCAGCGTCAGGGCCACCCGGGCTTCGAAGGGCAACGCCGGGTGGCAGCAGGTGAACACCAAGCGCAAACGGTCGTCGCCGATGCCACTTTCGGCCGCTGGCCCATAATCGTCTCGGTCGTCGTCGGGGTGCAAGCGGGCCAGCTCCTCGAGTTTCGACGTCCCGTTGCTCGTCCTGCGGACCACGTCCACAGCTCGGTAGCGGGCCGTCGTAGTGAGCCAGGCGCCGGGCTTGCGGGGAACGCCGTCGCGTCGCCATTTCACGAGCGCTTGCGCAAAAGCGTCCTGCGCACATTCCTCCGCAAGGTCCCAGTCACCGGTAAAGCGGATCAGGGCAGCGAGGACGCGGGCCCACTCGTCCCGGAACGCCCGGGCCACCTCGGCCTCGACCGACGTCGGGCCATTTTGCGCCTGGATGGGCGCCCCGTTTGGCGTTACCACGGGCGCGGACCTGGCCGTCACATGGGCCAGATCGGCCTCACTTCCATTGTGCCGGAACGAGCTCCTGGTATTTTGGCCGCTATTTCTATCGCCTCGTCCAGGTCTTTGCAATCGACGATGTAATAACCACCGACTTGTTCTTTCGTCTCAGCGAAGGGCCCGTCGAAGGTCAGCATCTCGCCGTTGCGGACTCTGACTGACGTGGAGTCGCTGGTCGGCCGGAGCCGCTCACCGCCCTCGAGGACGCCGCGCCCGGCCATCTCCTTGCCGAACTCTCCGTACTCGGCCAGGATCGACGCCTCTTCCGCCGGGCTCAAGGCGTTGAGCCAGTTTTCGTCTTCGCAGATCATGAGCATGTAACGCATCTAATTTTCCTCCTCGTCAAATGGTCTCATCAAGGAGGTGCTCGAAGCTAGCCGACCAAAGCGGCGGCCGTGCCGAACCCGGCCAAACCTTCCACTGTGGCGACTGCTCCGAGAACCTCTTGTAAGGACGACGATCGGGGGCCCGGGATATCGACACGTAGCGGAGTAATTTTTCGGTCAAGGAGGGCCGGCGACGCGGGTCACGCCTTTGGGCGAATAGGCATCGTGAGCACGGTGAGGGTACCCGCATCGGCGGAACGCAAGGTGATGGGCTGGAGGGGGCCGCTGGCTTCTACCACGACGTCGGGGCCGACCATCAGGTCCAGCGTCTGGACGAGGAACTCGGGGTTGACCGTGATGGACAGCTCGGGGCCGTCCCAGGAGACTTCGACGGACGATTCTTTGCCGTCGGCCCGGACGACGAGGGCCTCTGGTCGGAAATCGATCGTGGTCATCTTGTCGTCTGTGCTCGTGGTACTGGTCGTGGCCCTGAGGGCACGGGCGAGGGCGCGACGATCGGCCAGGCCGTGACGCCCGCTCGGCAGGCCGACCAGGACCTGTTCGTAGTCCGGGAACCGCTCGTCGTGCCCTCCGATCGTCACGGCTCGGCTGTCGACAATGACTTCCAGCGACCCGTCGGGCCGCTGACGGAGAGCGACCTCGTCCACAGTGCTCAAAATCGAGATCAGCTCGTCTACCGCGTCGAGCGGGACGAAGCCGCGCATCACCGTCGTGCCCGTTGGGTCTTCGAGGACAAGGTCCCTGATCGCCAGGCGGTAGCTGTCCGAGGCCACCAGCCGTAGTGTGCCCTCCCGGGCCTCGACCAGGACCCCGCCTAGCTCGGCTCGCCTCCCGGTCGGGTCCGCGGCGAAACGTACCTGCTCCAGGCCCGCGGCAAGGGCGTCAGCGGGCACAGCACACAGTTGGCCGTGGTTTTCGGGAGCGGGCGCGGCCAACTCCGCCCGCAGTTCCTCTACCGTTCGCCGTAACGTGTCGGCGCGGTGGTCGAGACGGCGCGAATGCGCTTCGAGCAATTGGCGGCGCTCTTCAGAGGTGGCCGGCATAAACCGACGCACCTCGCCTACGGGCATCTCCGTGGCCCGGAGCCGCCGAATGAGGATGGCGTCGCCCACCTGGCTCATGTCGTAGTAGCGGTAGCCAGTCGAGTCGTCGACGGCCACCGGCGAGAGCAACTGGCACTCGTCATAGAAGCGTAGAGCGCTCGGCGACAGGCCGCAGCGGCGGGCGAACCCGCCGATCGTCAAAAGATGGTCCATACCGACAGCAAACAGCTTCAAGCAACTTGAAGGTCAAGGGGCGCGCCTGGGGCGGAGCAGAAAGCGCCCTCTTTCCTCACCGCCCGACGCCGGCACCATCACGACCGCTGAGCGCAACGGGTTTCGGCGGCTCTCCGTAAACGGGGCCGCCATCAACGCGAGGTATATACCCCGGTGGTTGCGGCGTGGTACCCCTTGGCCCCGATGTCCAGGGCCAACTGACTGCGCGGGTCCCGGCCCGACCGAAGGCAGTCGAGGGCACGACGAAAGTCGTGGCGGGGCTCCCAGCCCAGGTCGCGCCGCGCTCGGGCATTTACGTACACCCGGTCGATAGTCGGGAGCATTGTCCAGCCCAGACGGTCGTAAATCCCCTCGAAGTCGGGGAAAAGCTGCCTCACGAGGGTGGGTGCGTCGCGCCCCAGGGCGCCGAGGTCGTCCGGGGTGAAGGGCGTGGTCGCGCTCACGATGTAGCGGCCAAAACCGAGCCGAGGCGCCATTTTCAGCGCCAGCTGGTGCGCTGTGACTACGTCCTCCAGGTCAACCCGCCGGTACAACAACTCGTTCACCTTCATGTTGAGGTGGTCATACGACTGGCGGACTCTCGTGGCTATCGTCCGCCTCCGGGAAGAACCGAGCGACCCTGAGTACCACGCACGGCAGACCCGTACTCCCGGTGAAAAAGCTCGCACACGTCTTCGGCCGCCGATTTCGTAACGCCGTAAATGTTCCTCGGGAGCGCGGCTGACGTCTTCGGTTATCCACGCAGCCGGCTGCGCCCATTCTCGGCGTTAAGGCCCGGCCGAAGGCGCTGGTCGTACTCGTGAAAACGAATGCTTCTACCTCGTTTTCCACGGCGGCCTCGAGCAAATTCAGCGTCCCCGAGATATTCGTCTCGACGAACGCCTGTCGGTTGTGAGTGCCGATATGCGGTTTATGGAGCGTGGCCGTGTGCAATACCGCGTCGGTACCCCGGATGGCCGCGCCGGACCAGGTCGTGGTCTGTGATCGACCCGACGATCGTGGTACTGGGAGAGGGCTAGCAGGTCGATGCCGACTACCTCTTGGCCTTGCGAGCGCAAGACCCTGACCAGCGCGTCGCCCAGGTGCCCCGAGCTCCCCGTGACGAGCACCTTCATGCCCATGCCTTACTGGTCACCCAGCGGGGGTCGGAAGTGGCCAACGGCCGCCATCACGCCACTAGCGCAGACCCAGCCGCGTCCGGCCGTCGAGCAGTTCACGAGCGATCTCCAGATGGCCGGAGTGGGCGGCCGTCTCCTCGATCATGTGGAGCACTACCCAGCGCACCGACGTGACCTGGTCGCCCCGGCCCGGTATGCCGGCCCCGTGGTCGCGCCGACAACGGCGTCACGGCCAGCACCTCGTCCGATCGCCGGCACTGGTCGCGATAGTACGTGACGACTTCGGCTCGCCGACCGGTCGCAGACGAAGGCGGCCTCGCGGGTCGTACGGGGGCAGGCCTTCGTCCCACGGCAGGTCGATTTCCGACCCTGTGACTACTTGCTGGAACCAGTGGCGCTCCGCATTACCCAGGTGCGCGACCAAGCCGGCCGGCGTCCAGCCGGACGGGACAACCGAAATGTGCCATGCCTGCTCGCTCGAGACCGTCGACGATGGAGAGACAGAGGCGCGCTGGTGCTCGAGGAAATGGATAAGGGTCTGCCTCTCGTTCTCATCTTGGTCCTCCTCAACCGGTCCTCCTCAACCGGGCCTCCTCAACCTGGTCCTCGTCATCCCGGTGGTGCCCATCGGCCATTGTCCGATCATGCCACGCCCGGTTATCCCAGGCGCCCAGCGAGCCGCCCTAACCCCGGCGGCCCGAGCGAGCACGAGGACGCCTATAATGGCGGCGTGGACGTAGGCGCTCCGGCTCGTCCTAAAGCGGCTGCACCGATCGGACCGACTAGACCGGTACCGGCTGTCCACCTATCGACCGTCGCAACGCCGCGTGGAGGGTGTCAGGGGTAAGCACTCCCAGGTAGCGGTCCCCGTCGAAGACGGGCAGCCAGGCGGCATCTTGTTGCAACATCTCAGCGAAGGCGGTCTTCAGGCTCGACCCGAGCGTTACGCTCGCTCCGATCGGCCGCAGGTAGTGGTCGACCGTGGTGCCGGCGCCGTCGGCCGACCGGGTCTCCACCTCCGCCGGCTGCACCCAGCCGAGGAGCTTCCCGTCTGCGCCCACCACAGCCGCCCAGTGGTCGCCGGCGGCAGCCACCGCCACGGCCGCCTCGGCGATCGACGTTTTCGGTCCGACAGCGGGCGGCACGTAAACGTCGCCGACTTCGATCGGAGTGACGGCCAAGCGGCGTAAGCCCCGGTCGGCCCCAATGAAGTCAGCCACGAAGTCGGTGGCTGGGTTGCCCAGCACCTCGGCCGGCGTGTCGTACTGCTGGAGACGCCCCCCCTGGCTGATGACGGCGATCCGGTTGCCCATGACGACGGCCTCGTCGACGTCGTGAGTTACGAACATGACCGTCTTATGCAGCCGTCTCCTGCAGCCCGAGGAACTCCTGCTGGAGGCGGCTGCGGGCGATCGGGTCCACCGCGCCGAACGGCTCGTCCATCAGCAGGACCGGGGGGTCCCCGGCCAGGGCCCGGGCGACTCCGACGCGCTGCGCCTGGCCGCCCGACAGCTCGTTCGGGTAGCGATCGGCGAACTCGGCAGGGTCGAGGCCGACCAGTTCGCAACATCTCGGTCACCCGTGCCTCGACTCGCGCCTTGTCCCAACCGAGCAGGTGCGGGCACTGAGGCCACGTTGTCGGCCACCTTCAAATGAGGGAAAAGGCCAGCTTGTTGGATCACGTAGCCCGTCCGCCGGCGCAATTCGACCCGATCGACCTTGGCTACGTCATGCCCGTCCACGAGCACACGCCCCGAACTGGGCTCTACCATCCTGTTCACCATGCGCAGGATGGTGGTCTTGCCCCCGCCTGACGGGCCGACCAGTACGCACAGCTCACCCTCGTCCACGTCGAGGGTGAAGTTCTCTACCGCGTACGACCCGTTGCCGAAGCGCTTGGAGACCGCCTCGAAGCTGATCATAGCCATCCCTTTATTTCACCCCCTGGCCCCGGCGTGTCGCCACATCAACCCCGTGCCCCGCTGCCTCGCTCCACCGCGTGGTTACCCGTGTCCCCGCGGGCGTGACGGCCCGGGCTAGCGTGGCCAGGAGCAGGTCCACCAACAGAGCTAAGACGGCCACCATTAACGCGCCGCTGAAAGTCTCTGCGTTGTTCCTCGTGTCCAGGCCGGCAAAGATATTGAAGCCCAGGTCGGCAACGCCGACGTAGGCCGCCAGAGTCGCCGTCGCCACTACTTCGACGGCGGCGGTCCTGACCCCGGCCATCAGTATGGGCAACGCCAACGGCAGCTCGACCTGCCTCAGGAGCTGCCCCGATGTCATGCCCATGGCCACCGCCGCCGACCGCACGGCCGGGTCCACGTCACGGACGCCCACGTACGCGTTGGTCAATATCGGGGGTACTGCGAGGGCGAACATGGTTATGACGGCGGCCACGAAACCGCCTTGCTGCAGCCTCACGATGAACGGCTGGATAGCGATGAGTGTTACCAGGGCGAACGATGGGATGGCACGCGCCGCGTTGGCCGAGTTGAGCACCAGGAAACCTCCTCGCCCGGTATGGCCCAGAAGTGCCCCCAGACCCACTCCTGCTACTACGGCAGCCACAACTGCCACCGCTGACAGTTCGAGCTGGCTGGCAATTTGGTGCAGGAACCCGTCTGACCCGGTCCAATTAGAACCGGTCGTGAGGAACTGCGCTACCTGGGACAGGAAATTCATTTAGCTGGCGACCCTCCGCCTTCGCAACCACGGCAGGCTGAGCCGCTGTATGCCGACGATAAGAGCGTCGGCCGCGCCGGCGAGCAATACGGACAGCACGAGACCGACGAAGATCGGGGTGTTGAAGTCTTCGCTGAAACCCTGGATAATCAGCTGGCCCAGCCCGCCTTGCCCGATGAAGGCCGTCACCGTGACGAGCCCGATAGTGGTGACGGTAGCGACCCGCACGCCGGCCAGTATCGAGGGGAGGGCAAGGGGCAATTGCACCTTCATCAGTTGCTGGAACTGCGTATAACCCATACCCAGGGCCGCGTCCTGGGCGTCTGCAGGGACCGAGTCGAGACCGGCGACGGTGTTGCGCAGCAGGATCAAGAGCGTGTACCCCACCAGGGCTACCTCGGCGGTGGTGATCGAGAAGAAGCCTGTAACTGGAGCGAAGAGGGCCAAGAGGGCGACCGACGGGATGACGTAAATAGCCCCTGTGAGGCCGACCAGAGGCGGCCGAAATGCCGGCATCTTCCATGAAAAAATGCCGAGCGGGACGGCGATGACCAGACCGACGGCAACGGCGATCACTGTCAGTTCTATGTGCTGGACGAGCAACGAGACGATCATGGAGCGCTCTGAGGACACCCAGCTCCATTGCACGATCGGTCCGGCCGAAGCGACCACTCCCATTAGCGCACAGTCGAAGCCGCGTCTACGGACGAAAAGGGGGCGACGGATGCGTTCATGTCTCGGCCCGGCGCTTCGTGCCGCCACTCGCCGTCAGACGCATTCGTCGCCCCCGTTCTTGCTCGCGAGGCTGGTTCTTGGCCAGCGGCTGAACCTGCCGCTAAGTCAGGTTCTCACTTTTCAGCCAGTTCGCCGCGACCGTGGCCGCATTTTGATGGTCCACGTTGACGTCGATGTTCAGTTTCTCAAGCACCTGAGTCGTCAACAAGGCATCCATGCCGTTCAGTGCCTTGGCCACCCCGGCAGTGTCAACTGACTTGCGGATTATCGGGATGAGGTGGTCAGCCGGTTGGAGGTGCTTGTTGTCGCTCAACTGGACGAACCCGTTGCTCAGAACGGTCCCGTCGCTCGAAAAGAACTCCGCCACTTGGACCCGGCCGGCGGCCAGGTAGGAAGCCAGCGTTGGCTCTGACTCGATCCCGGTGAAGGACTTGAAGTGAAGGCCGTAGACCTTTTTCAGGCCGATCAGGCAGTACGCGTAGGTGGGGCACTCGGTCGGCGCCCCCAATGTCAACTTGGGCGCCACTGGTCCCAGGCTCGAGAGCGTGGTCAGGTGGTACTGGGAGGCTGTTTTCTTGGTCACCGCAAAGACGTTCACGTCGACCGCCGGGGCCGGGTTGAGGACCGTTGCGCCTTGGCCGGCCAACACTTGCTTCAGCACCGGGAGGTCAGTCGAAAGCTGCGTGGCTTGGGCTGTGTCTTTGGGCTCCAGGTAGACGAGCAGGCTCCCGGCGTACTCGGGGTAGAGGTCGAGCGCCCCATGGGCCAGCGCCGGTTCTACCTCCGCTCGTGTGCCGAGGTTGGCCCGAAGGTCAGTCTTGAAACCGGCGTGCTGGAGGACATCTGAATAAAGCGTGGCGACGATTACTTGCTCGGTGAAATTGGTCGACCCGATCACAATCGTCGGGGTCGAGGCAGAGGGCTGGGCTGAGGTGGCGCTTGACGCAACCAGTGAAGAAGCGGACGCCGCGGGTGCGGCTCCAAAGGCGGCAGCGGTCAGGAACGCAACCGCTGCCAAAAGTAGCTTCGGACGGGGCATGTGGACCTCCTGTTTCAAACGATTGCCGGTGTTCTAATCGGTCAGGGTTTGGCTGCCTCGTTCGCCGAGGTCGCCCGAGAACTCGTGGAGCCAAGTGCCCCCGGACGCGAGCGTTAGTCGCGGTCTTGGGGCACCTCGTTGTCAGCTGTCGCGCTCAGATTGCATCCTGCACAGAGACGACAGGGTCACTTGCATTGCGAGAGCCTACCCGCCTGCAACGAATTGCGGAGAAGGAATTGCATGTATCGCGATGGCAAAGGTGGTCATAAGGTCACTGCTCGGTCCCAGGCTGAGGTCCCGGCGCGTGTGCCGGTGTTATTCGTGGTCGTTTGGGGGCCGAGAGAGAGAAGGTAGCAGACCAAAGCGCGAGAACAAGTCGGGGTCGGAGAACAGGGAGAGGCGGGTGATATGCGATCGGGTGGTGGCCAGCACGACCACAGCGAACGGGAGGTAGGCACCGTCTGCGGCGCGACGATAGGCGGCGGCGCCAAGTTGACCGTTCGCGTAGAGGGAGGTCATACGCCACTCTCCCGGGTAGCCGATGGCCTGGGCGGCGATGAAGGGCACGCACGTCTTCTTGCCGGCAAACCAGGTTGTTGTGCCGGTCATCTCGAGCATGGCGTCATCGGCCAGCAGGCGCTCGAGAGCGGCCATGTCGGAACGCTCGAAGGCGTGCATGTACCGATCGAGGACCCGTCGCGCGGCGGCATCGGTCGGCTCGGCCAGTTCGTCGTCGCTCAGTGCCACGTCCGCCAGGCGGGCGCGGGCGCGCTGCAGCAGGCTCTTCATCGCCGCCACCGATACGTCCAGTAGTTGGGCGGCGTCAGCCGCCGGCACTACCAGCACCTCGCACAGGATGAATGCGGCCCGCTGACGGGGCGGGAGGACCTGGAGCCCGGCCACGAGCGCCAGGCGGACACTCTGGCGGGCAGCGACCACCTCGGCTGGGTCGGCCCGCTCGTCGAGTACCAGGTAGTCGGGGACGGGTTGCAGCCAGGACGTACCTCCCGGGGCTAATGCCAGGGTGGCGCCCGGGTCAGGCGACGCCGTCCCGAGCCCGGAGGGCAGCTGGCGTCGCGGCCGGCGGGCGAGGGCGGTGAGGCACACGTTTGTTGCGATCCGGTACAACCAGGTGCGCACCGACGACCGTTGCTCGAAGCGGTCAAATGCCCGCCAGGCGCGCAGGTAGGTCTCTTGTACAAGGTCTTCGGCTTCGTGCGCCGAACCTGTCATCCGGTAGCAAAAGGCGACCAGCTCGCGGCGCAGCGGCTCCGCCACCACTTCGAACCCTGTCTCTGACCTATTTACGCCCACATTCTTGTTGACCCAGCACGCGGTCAAAAGGAATCGGTCCTTGCCGCGATTCCTGAGTACCCCGGGGCGAGTCAGCACTGGTATGAAAAAGAACAACAACAATGCGTCAATCGACTCGGTCCGCCAGATCCTGGCTGGCCCCCATCTCTCCGTCCTGGCGACGTCGAACCCCGACGGGCAGCCACAGACTTCGGTCATTTTCGTCAAGCAGGATGGCGACGACATCCTGTTCAGCACCATCAGGGGGCGGCGCAAAACCAACAACATGCTGAGCGACCCGCGCGTGAACCTGCTGGTCCACCGCTTGCCGGTCGAGGGGTCCGACTACGCCACCGTCTCGGGCACGGTCGAGCTCACCGATGACCCGGACGGTTCGTTCCACCAGGTGATGTACGACATCCATATGGGCGGCGCGACCCCGCCGCCCGAGCCTGGCGCCGAGCGCGTGGTCGTCCGCCTCAAGCCCGAACGGATCTACGTCCCGCCGGCGTACACCCCGACTGGCGTGGAGCAGCCCTAGCCGGCTGGCTGCCGACGGCCACTTCGGGGCGTAATCGACGTGGCTTAGCCAGGGTCCTGAAGGGCCGAGGCCAAGCTCGGGGGCCGCCTGTAGCTCAGGGGCCGTGGCGGTGGGGTACCAGATCGGGCAATCTGGCCATGTCAAGCTTGTCTCGCGGAGGTCGCAATGAAGAGCAGCGCGGAAAATGTCGACGAGTACATTGCAGGGCAACCGGCCGAGTGGCAACCAACTCTCAAGAAGCTACGAGCTGCGTGCCTTCAGCAATTGCCCGGGTACTGCGAGGCCATGGTGTACGGCATGCCCGCGTATTCGCGCCGCGGTCAAATCGAGGTGAGTTTTGCGAAGCAGTCGCGCTACCTCTCGCTGTACGTCTTAAAGCTGCCGGTGCTCGAAGCGCATCGCGCCGAGCTGGCGGCACTTAGCCTGGGGAAGGGGTGCGTTCGTTACGGGCGGCCCGGTCAGGTCGATTGGGACGTTGTGTCGCGCCTTCTGACGGGCACCCGCGCCAGCACAGACGCCGTTTGTTAGATCGGTCCGTGGGCGTGGCGCGTTCGCCGTCGCTCGGCCGTGCGGTCGGGCCTCGATAACAGAAATCGGGCCAGAACAGACGGCGGAGCAGAGCCCCCAGTACTACCATCTGTAGTTGGGCCGCGACTGGCGTTTGGATGGACAACCATCGGGGAGCGGCCCGGCTGCGTGTGCAGCCAGAAGCCGTGCGCCTGGGCGAACAAAGAACTCGTCCGAAGGGAGCGCGCGCGCTATGCCGGTAACAGAACAAACCGCCTTCCGCTCAGCCCTTGAAGTGGTGGCATTGTCCGAGCCTCGGGTGGCGCGGCTGATCGGGGCAGAACTATCCAGCCAACGCCGCCAGCTCAAGTTGATCGCGTCTGAGAACTATGCCTCGCCGGCTGTCCTGTTGGCTATGGGCAATTGGCTCTCTGACAAGTACGCCGAAGGCACCCCTGGACGGCGCCTGTACGCCGGCTGCGAGCAAGTCGACGAAATCGAGCGCATAGCAGCTGAGCACGCTGTCGCACTGTTTGGTGCCGACCACGCCTACGTGCAGCCGCACTCAGGGATCGATGCCAACCTGGTGGCCTTTTGGGCCGTCCTGGCCCGTCGGGTGGAACAACCGTTCCTGGGACAGGCGGGAGCCCGCCACGTCAACGACCTGCCCGAGGGCGCCTGGGAAGAGTTGCGTCACCAGCTCGGTGACCAGCGCATGCTCGGGATGTCCCTGGACGCCGGCGGGCACTTGACCCACGGTTTTCGGCCCAACATCTCGGGCAAGATGTTCAACCAGGCCAGTTACGGCGTCGACCCGGCGACGGGTTTCATCGACTATGACGCCGTTCGGGCGCAGGCGCTTGCGTTTAGGCCGCTCGTCCTGGTGGCGGGGTATTCGGCTTACCCCCGCAACCCTGACTTTGCCCGCCTCCGTGAGATCGCTGACGAGGTCGGTGCCACGCTCGTGGTGGATATGGCTCATTTCGCGGGCCTCGTCGCCGGGAAGGTGTTGACCGGCGCCCTCAACCCCGTGCCTTATGCGCACCTGGTCACAACGACGACGCACAAATCACTTCGCGGGCCGAGAGGCGGGATGGTGCTGGCCACCGCCGAATACGCCGAGTTCGTGGACCGTGGTTGCCCAATGGTCTTGGGCGGCCCGCTGCCCCACGTCATGGCGGCCAAGGCGGTCGCTCTGAGCGAGGCGCGCCAGCCTTCATTTGCCGTCTACGCCGCCGCCATAGTGGCCAACGCCAGGGCGCTAGCCGAGGGCCTGGCCCGGCGGGGAGCGCAACTCATCACCGGGGGTACGGATAATCACATAGTTCTGGTCGACGTAGCCGCCAGTTTTGGCCTTACCGGGCGTCAGGCTGAAGCGGGTCTTCTCGATTGCGGCGTAGTGACCAACCGCAATTCGGTCCCTAAAGACCCCAACGGAGCCTGGTACACCTCGGGCGTCCGCCTCGGGACGCCGGCTCTCACTACTCTCGGGCTCGGCCCCACCGAAATGGACGAGGTGGCGGACATAATCACCAGTGCGCTGAGGGCGACTCGGCCGGCATCGTCGTCCTCCGGCCTATCACGAGCCCGCTACACAGTTGACGGCCAGATCGCGACGGCGGGCCGTGCGCGCTGCGCGGACCTCCTGGCCCGGTTCCCGCTCTACCCGAACGTCGAGCTATAGGCGGCACAGTACGCGACTCGACAAAGAAGTTGTGACTTTATGGCGGCGAAACGCCGGTGGCTGCCGGCTTTCTCCAGCAAACATGGGTGAAATGAGCATGGGGAGGTAAGGCAGAGGGGGCTGAAGTCCCGAATTTGCTCTCGGCGATGCCGCCATCGCCAGAGCGAGAATTGAAGTGGCCGGTTGAAGTCTTGCTCAACTCCGTGCCCGGGGGCGGCGTCGGTGGCAACGCGAAAGGGTTTTCGCAGCATGGGCCTAGTGGGTCGTCCTTGACCTTACCCCAGGGGCATGGTTGATCATCGTTGCATGGCAGATGACGAAACCGAGCTGCTCTCCATCGGCGAGTTTGCGGCGCGCACCCGGCTGACTCCGAAAGCGTTGCGGATCTACGACCGGAGCGGGCTCCTGCGCCCGGTGTGCACCGACCAGTGGAACGGTTATCGTCGCTACGCGCCAGAGCAGATCCCCATTGGGCGGCTGGTGGGGTTGCTCCGCGGCGCTGACCTGAGCCTGGCGGCAGTCCAATCCGTCATTGCCGCGCTCCCGGCCGGCACCGAGAGCGCATGTGGACGGCTGGAGGCCCTGTTCGACCAAATGGAGCGTGACCACCACGGACGCCGGCTCGTCATCCGCCATGTCCAATCGGTCCTGCGAAAGGAGATAAGTCCCATGTTCGAGGTTAAGACCCGGCATGTCCCAGCTCGTCGGCTCATGTCGATCCAGCGCCGCCAGTGCGGTGACCAGACGGCCGCGTTCGTGGCCGAGGCCAAGGCCGAGTTCAGCGCCCACCTCGGTGGCGTCGGGCCCACCGGGCCGTTCACCCTGATCTTCCACGGGCCCGTCAACGACCAGGCCGACGGGCCGATCGAAGCGGCGATAGGCGTACCTCCGGAGGTTGGGCCGACGGACCTGATAGGCATTCGCACCGAGCCGGCGCACACGGAGGCCTACACGACGATCACCAAGCGACAATGGGACTACCCTGCGATCCTCGCCGCCTATGACGCTGTCGGATGCTCTCCCCAGGCCGCGGCCCGGCCTGGTTCGCCTCTCTCCTGCCGCGAGGTCTACCTGGCGGAGCCGGAATCGGTGGGCGATGACGAGCTGATCTGCGACGTCGCCTTCCCGCTCGGTGAACAGCGGCAAGAGCTCTGAATTGACCACCCCGTCGGTGGCCAAACACGCCTCGGACGCCTGCCAGGCAGGCCTTGTATTAGCCCCGGACCAAAGGAGGTCTGATGCTCGGACAACCGAAAGTGGTGGAGCGCGCGTCGCAACGGTACGCGGCCATCAAAGCTTTCGTCACCATGGAGACGCTCGGCGCCGTATTGCCGGGCTTGCACCCGGAAGTACGCATGTGGTTGGACCGAGCAGGCGCCCAAAGAGCAGGTGACCCGTTCTTCAAGTACAACGTCATCGACATGGCCCACGAGCTGGAGGTGGAGGTGGGGTTCCCGGTAGGAGGTGAGCTGGCGGGCGACGATCGTGTCCTCACCGGCGTCATACCGCCGGGGCGGTACGCAACGTTGTCGTACACGGGTAGGCCCGACGGCCTGATAGATGCGACCGAGGCGCTGCTCCAGTGGGCCGCGAAGAACGGGCATCGTTGGGACGTGACCGAAACGCCGAGCGGCGACCGGTGGGGCGCCAGGCTTGAAATCTATGAGCTCGAGCCGCCCGAGGATATGAGCCAGTGGACCACCGAGCTCGCCTTCCGGCTGGCTGACTGAGGTCGAGGGGCTACCTGACCGATAGAGACCGTTGGCACCCTCTGGGAGCCATGGTTTCGCGCCCCGGCGCACCCCCCGCGGGTTTCCTGGCCAAGCACCCGAAGTCCCTCATCGTCTGGCCGAGCTCGACCGAGTAATCGGGCACGAACAGGAGCATGAGCGCCGGCGCAGCCTTATTGTCGTCAGCCCCCGACGCTGGCCAGGACTCGGCTGACGTCACCGTCCCACGGGCGCACGGCAAGGGCACCCGGTTTGGGGCTTGGTTCAACCGACCAAGATGGCTCCCTTACTAAGCGCTATGGGCTTACTAAGCGCTATGGGCGACGAGTTGGGCAAAGGCGTGGGCTCGGGCGAAACCGGGGTGTAGCTGATGGTGATCCCAAAGGACGCTGGGATGGCCTTGCTGGCAGCGTTAGCGGTGGCGTTATAGCTAACCCCTGACTTGGCCACGGCCCCGGCCCCATGGCCTTTGTTGAGCGCGCTGTCCCACCAGTACCGGTTGCCCGTGCCTCCGAGCATGCCCTGGGTGGAGCTGGTCAGGCCGAAGCTCGTCACATTTGCCTGGAACATCCACTTGCCAGGAGTGACCACGTCCAATTGGCCGACATAGCTGGTCTTGGGACCGGGCGCCAAGGCGACCACGAAGCCGAAGCTCGTCGCACCGATTCCTGTACCAGCTAGCCAAGTCTGGATTTCAACGGTTTCCGTGTCTGGCCGCACTTCCCCTTCGAGGACGCGAATGCTTGTGAAACCATCCAGGTCGAACCAGTCCTGGCCACTGGTGACCGCTGCCTCGGCTCTCGCGAGAATGTGGGAGTAGTAGCCGTCGATTTCCTGGGGTGTGCTCGTACCGTGTCGGGGCGGCAACACAGCGACGATTAGGCTGCACACGCGACGGTTAGCCAGCTCCTCGAGGGTCGGGCGGAGCTTTCGCGACGCTTCATCACCGGCGGGGACGACCGTAGGTTCGTAAGCGAGGCGCATGTGATCGATCGCCCAGAGCTCGCCGTCGACGCGCGCTATCGCATCGACCGTGAGGGGGTCGTCGGGGTAGTCCTCCGGATGCGAGGCGACCTCGACCTTGGCGCCGACCTGCGCCCTCAGCTGGTTGAGGAAGTCGGCGATCGCCTTTCTTTCGAACATCGTCGAAGGCATGGCTCCAATCATGGCTGCTCGAGGCCCTTGAGCCGTGCCGTGTCCCTTCCCGCGTTTAGGCGCTCAAGCCGCCACCGCGTGGCGATCTGCTGCGACCGTTTCGTGTGGACAGACGGCGCGACTGGACGTGCTGACCTGTCCGATCGCTCCGCTCGACGAATACCACTATCGGTGGCCGTCGGTACTTCCCGAGCAAGGATGCAAACCGTGCATCTGACGACCGGCAAGCAGTTTCCCGCAATGCCTTCTAACGCCTTTGACGTCCGTTGGCGACCGATAAAGTCCGAATTTCATGTGGCCTAGAGAGGTACTAGGACGTCCGATTAAGGCTCTGACCAGGGAGTTCCTGGCCAAAATCAAGTGGACGCGGAGGGACTTGAACCCTCCGGACCATAATTTCTACCGATCTTGTAGCAATATGTATTGCCTGGTAGAGGCTCACTTCTAGTTTACCGATGGAGACCGTTGAAGCCCTTTGGGGACCATTATTTCGTGTCCTCTTGTGGCCTACGTGTGGCCTAAGCCGTTGATTATGGACCCGCTTATCGGCGCCATGCCCTCGCGTTTATTGAAGAAAATTTACGGGTGCTTTGACCGCGTATCACCTGACGCGCAATTTTCTCACTTTGAGTGGTTCTGACCAGTCTTCCAGGCCGCTGGTTCGGTCCCGCTCTTGCCAAGATGGACGGGTACCCGCCGGTCTTCCTCGTCGAAGACCGCCACCAGCTCCAGCCGCGCCCCGAGCGCCTCAAGGTATTGGCGGAGGGTGGAAACCCGCACATCCTCCGCGTTCTCCAGTTTGGAAATGGCACCCTGGGTCACCTCGAGGCGCCCAGCTAGCTCCGCCTGGCTGAGTGCTTCGGTGTGACGCAACTCGTACAAGCGAATCTCCTCGAGCGTTTCGGCACGCTTGGATGCCAGCCGCTCGCCGGCCCCGGGACGGGCCAAGACTTCTTCGGACAGCTTTGAGAACCTCGAATGCGGCATCAGATCAGCCCTTCTTCACGCAACTCGCCCAAGTACGTGTCGTAGAGGTCGTCTGCCAACGGGACCGCCCAGCGGTACCAGTCGTCCCACTCCTCGCTCTTGTCCCCGCCGAGCAGCAAGATCACCTGACGGCGCGGGTCGAACATAAAGAGGACACGGAGCGCCCCGTCCTTGGCCGCCCTCAGCTCTTTCATGTTGTGGTGCCTGGAACCGTGGATGCGGTCCACCACCGGCCGCCCTAGACCCGGACCATGCTCGGCCAGCAGCATTACCCGGTCCGTGACCGAGTCTTGCTGGTCGGCGGTCAGTTCGTCCCACCAGTCCCGGTACTGGTCCGTGATCTCGACCTCCCATGCTGCCATTATTACTCATTCCTCATTATGAGTGAAAGCTCATATGACGAACCTGCCAGCGGCCAAAGGAGCCCTTTACACATGTCGACCGCCACGAGCCCGCCTATCCGGGAGATCCATGATCCGGTGTCCGGGCGCTGAGCCGCCTGTACCTCTCGTCCCCAGCGCAGCTTGGCGACGACGGTCCAGACGCTGTGTGAGTTCCTCCTGGGCTCCCTCGAACAGGTGCCCGTACACCCGTAGGGTCACGCTCGGGTCCGTGTGGCCCATCCGTTGGGCGACCGCCAGGACGTTGGCACCGTCGTCTATGAGCAGGCTCGCGTGGGTGTGCCTGATGTCATAAGTGCGGAAGTTCTCCGGCAGGCCCGCAGCCCGCAAAGCTGGACGGACGACCCTGGCCCGGAACGTGTCTCGGCTGATCGCCCTTCCTTGTTTGTTGAGGATTAACGGGTCGTCGCGTTGGATACCGGGGCGCTGCGCGAGACCAGCGGCCAGCTCCTCGCACAGCCACCGTGGGATCGGGATACTCCTTTGCCCTGCGTCAGATTTGACGGGTCCCGCAACGTACTCCCAAGTGCCTCCATCGAAGCCAGGGACCGGGGCCCAGGTACGCCGCACGTGGATGACAGCACGTACGAAGTCAGCGTCCTCCACCCTCAGGCCGCACAGCTCGGCCGGCCGCATACCGGTGAATATAAGGAGCCACATCGCCGGCTTGTAATGGTCGCTCGTGTTCTCTACCAGCGATGCTGCCTCTTCCATAGTGAGCATCGGGACTTCTTGCACACGACGGTGCGGGGCCCGGAGCGTGTGGCCCGCCGCTGGGTTGTCCTTCCGGGCGCTAGCCCTTACTGCGCACTTCATTATCAGCGAAAGGACGCTCACCATCTGGCGGACCTGCTTCCGCCCGTGCCCTGACCGCAGTTTCGTTGCGATAAAGCCTTCGACGTCGAGGTAGTCGATTGCTCCGAGGCGTGCGGCACCGAAGTAGGGCAGCATATGGTTTTTGAGGAGCAGCCATAGCCCCGTCTCGTATTCGGACGCAACTTCGCTGTGATAGCCCACCACGCTTCAGCCCAGTCGTTGAACGAGGTGCGCCGCAGGGCTGGGTCGACCCACTCGCCTCGCTGCAGATCGGTCCCGTTTGCCTCCAGGAACCGCTCCGCATCGAACCGGCGGGTAAAACTGCGCGATCTTTGCCGTCCGTTGGCGTCCCGGTAGCGGGCTCGCCAGGTAACCTGGCCCAGTTTCCCGTCAGGCAGCTGTTGTCGCCTCTTCTCGACTGATCCCACAGTCCCTCCTTACTTCGTGGCTGGACGGAACGGATGCCGAAGCTTGGCGCCCTCAGCCTCTTGTGTGCAGCCTTCGGTGCAAACTCTGGCAGGGGACGCCCGCAGCGGTCCCGATACGGCGCCAGCTGCAGCCGGCATCCCGCGCTGTCCTCACAGCGTCCACGAACCGAGCCTGCGCCCTGACGACAAGTTTCGCAGCTTCGGAGACTGCCTGCAGTGACCGTTCGACCGAGACCGTTCTTGAAGTCTCAAGGTGGCGCAAGGCGAAACCCACCGGGTCTTCCGAGGTGCCGTCGAACAGGGTCATAACCTCAGGCTGTGCGACCATGACGACCTCCATCGGGCGGACCCGCTTGGGGTTGACGGGAGATGTTGAGCCACTGCACGATCTCGGCCGGGTCGAACCGCACGAACCTCCGCCACTTTAAGTAGGGCACTCTCTTCTCGGCGACGAGACGGCGCACGTGCCGCTGGGTCACCCCCAGGTGCTCGGCAAGCTGCTCGATGGTGAGCAGGTGAGGGAGTGGTTCGGTGTCTGGCATTGGTACCTCCTGCGGTCCACTAATTGCAAGCCGCGATAGTGGCACAGAATTTCCTTGACCGGTGATATTCCGTTGGTGCCCATAATTGCCTGTTGGCGACAACTGCTGCCGTCTCGTGCCGCCTACGCACGTTTAGGGACATCTACAGACACGAATATTTTTTTCTTGACGGTCTACGGCCCATCGCCGACCGCCCGGTGAGGCGCTCATCCAGCCAACCGCGTGGCTTCACCTTCAGGCGCCAGCAGTCCCAAGATTGATCTCCCACTGCACAAGCATCTTCCCGCATAACGAGCCCGTCGTGCTCCGGCCCCCCGCCACCGGATCAAGCGCCGCCTCTGCACCTCGTCGTTGCGTCATTTAACTTGGCCGGTCCCCCCACTTCGACCTCCTCAGCGATTTCCCCAATATTCCTATTTACCGGTAATAACCGCTATTGACCGCTCACCAAGAAACCCTTTCCAGTCTTTGAGGATTATCGGTATAACTACGAAAAGGTCCTTGACACGTTTGCAACGTGCCGTTGCCAAATGCGGGTGATGCCGGGAGTGAGCAGGAGGGTGACGTGGCGTGGATGAGGATGATGGGGGCTCACTCTGTCGCCTACCACGAGCACACCGTGGCCGGCCGGGGCGACGACCCGGTGGCCAACGCCCTCGACTATTACTCTTCCCGGGGAGAGACGCCGATGTCCTGGGGCGGTTCGGGTGCGCCTCTTCTCGGCCTCGAGGGCGAAGTGGACATGGCCGACTGGCGGGCACTGTTCGGCGCCGGCGGCCCCGCCACCCTGAAAGCGGCGAGCGTCTGGTGGGCTGCATGCGGCCTGGGATGGAGCTGGTAGTCAGCCCGGGGAAGTCGGTGGCCGAGCTCCGGGTCATCGGCCGGCCCGATGATATGCACCAAATTTTGGACGCAGAAACCACCGCCACTCTCAATTACCTCGACCAGGTGACAAGAGAGCAGGGGGGCGGCGAGGGCGGGTGCAGGTGCGCACCGGTACGGACGGGCTCACCTGGGCCGTGTCCCGTCACGCCACAACCCGGGCTGGCGACCCCCAGCCTCACGACCATGTCCTGGTCGCCAACGTGGTGTCCATGGGGGACACCAGTGGCGGCTGGAAAGCACTCGACACGGCCCTATTGCGTGACCACCTGCACGCCGCCAGTGCCATCGGCCGCCTGGCCGCGGCAGCAAAAGCGGTCGAGCTGGGCTATGGCATCGAGCCCGACCCCGGACCCTCGGGGCGCCTGGGCAGCTTCGCCATCTCCGGTGTCCCGAAAAAAGCCTGCGAGGTCCACTCCAACCGCTCGGCCCAGATCGATGCCGCCGTGGGCCGGGACGCTCGCTCGATGGCCGCCCGCACCACCCGGGACAAAAAGGAGCACAGCATGGTTCAAGACCTCCTGCCCCGGTGGCGGGCCGAGCTGGCTGAGGTCGGTTACCCGCCCGTTGAGCTGGCGGCCACTGTGGAGCGGGCCGGCCGAGCGTACGTGCCGCCTGGACCTGACCTCGTCGATGGGCTAGCAGACGAGCTGCTCGGCCCCGGTGGGCGCCTGGCGGCCGAGAAGACTTTCGACGTGCGGGACGCGGTGGTGGCGGTGGCACCGCTCCTGCATGGACTGCCCGTCTCAATGTTGGGCACCGCAGTCCAAAGGGTCCTGTCCGACGAGCGAGCCGTCGCCCTGCCGCTGGTGGCCGGCGCCCGGAGGCCGGTGTGGGCGGCCGCCTGCGTGCGCTGGGGACGCTCCTCTTCGCCGGATATCGGACGGATTCCAACTGGGCCGTCGACTGCACCGATCGCCGCATACCTGACCGTCAGAAGCGGCCCAGTCCACGCCAAGCACAAAAAACCAACGTCTTGTGGAGAATGGGCGATTGTAACCGGGCGTGTACCAACCGCCTGGCAGTCTGACCATGTGGGACAGGCAATATCCTCCAGGACTGCCGTTCCAAAACAGAGGGCGCACCCTTACGCAGGGCGCCCCTCTAGTGAGCGGGGGCCTGGGGTGCGCGCAGCGGTCTGAACGCGGCCCGGATCTCGGTCGCGAACAGTTCGGGCTCTTCCCAGGCGGCGAAGTGGCCGCCCTTGTCGACCTCGTTGAAGTAGGTCAGGTTGGGATACGCCTTCTCGACCCAGCTGCGGGGTGCCCGGAAGATCTCGCCCGGGAACGTCGTGAAGCCGACTGGGAGCTTGACCTCCGGAGGAGCCTGGCCGGCCGTAAGGGCTGCAGCTCGCCCGCTTTCCCAGTACGACCGGGCCGCCGACGCCCCGGTGCCCGTCAGCCAGTACAGCGTGATGTTGTCGAGGATGTGGTCCCTGGTGAGATTGCCCGCCGGCTGCTTGTCGAGGAAGGCGCGGGAGATCTTGTAGTAGCTGTCCGTGTCGTGGTCGAGCATCCAGGCCGCCAGGGCGACGGGTGAGTCCAGCAAGGCGTAGCCGATCGTCTGGGGCCGCGTGGCCTGCTCCAGGAAGTAGCCGAACCCGCTCGCCCTGAATGTGGCGACCGCCTCCGCCGCGGCGCGTTCCTGTTCTGATCCCGCCGGGAAGGTACCGCCCAGCGCCGGCACGAGCAGGTTCATGTGGATGCCGAGCAGTCCCTCGGGCGCCTGCCGGCCCATGGCGTCGGTGACGGCGGCCCCTTGGTCGCCGCCCTGGGCGACGTAGTGGGTGTATCCGAGGCGGTGCATCAGCTCCGCCCACGCCTTCGCCACGCGACCGGAGTGCCAGCCGATCTCGGTCGGCTCGGCGGAGAAGCCGTACCCGGGGATGGACGGCAGCACCAGGTCGAACGCGTCCTCGGGGCGTCCGCCGTGCGCGGGCGGGTCAGTGAGCGGTCCAACGACCTCGAGCATCTCGATGACCGAGCCGGGCCAGCCGTGGGTCATGATGAGCGGCAGCGCGTCCGCGTGCGGTGACTTCACGTGGATGAAGTGGACGTCCACCCCGTCGATCTCGGTCTTGAACTGCGGCAGCGCGTTCAATCTCGCCTCACACCGGCGCCAGTCGTAATCGGTCTCCCAGTAGCGGACGAGCTCCTGGTTCGTCGCCAACTGCACGCCCTGCGACCGGTCTGCGACCAGCTCCCTGGACGGCCAGCGGGTCGTGGCGAGGTGGCGGTGCAACCCGGTGAGCGCCTCTTCCGGGACATCCACGCGGAACGGACGGACGGAACTGTCGGTCGGTTGTTCGACAGCGGTCATGTTGCTTTCTCCTCTGTTCGGAACCGGGGAAGTCGTAGACCGGACGAGACGAGCGAGCGTAGTGAGCAACCGTTGCCCGGCACGGTCAGCGCTTCCGGGACGCCGCCCACGCTAGCCCGCACGAAGCGGGCGGCGTCAGGGTCGAAGTGCTGGCCCGGAATGCCAAAGCGAGGTTCCAAACCTTCGAGCCTTGGCTCATCGGAGGGAGTTCATTGGCTGTCGGAGAAGGCCCCTGAGCGGGCCACACTCGCTAGGTCTTGACTGAATTGCGGCGGCTACCACTGTGCGTAGAGTGCAGGTTGCACCTGAAGCCGGCTCGCGCGCCACGTGCTTGGCGCAAATGTTGGTCAACTGCTCGTACGCGTTTGCCTCCTCGGCTGAGAGATCGGACGGTGGCGGGTCGCCGCGCTCGAACCTCTTTACGAGGTCGGCTGGGCATATTGGAGTCGATCCCAAGAGGGAGGGCGTGGTCCAAGTGCGTACCGGCTTCTTTGGCCACGAAGGCGTGTTGCTGGGCCGCCTCGCGGCCCAGGAGTGCCCGCAGGTGATCGCCGCTGCTGGCCACCGGATCCTGCTCCGCGATATGGGCGGGCGCGACGGCCACGCGGCGGCTGCCGAAGAAACGCTCCAGCTCACCGCTTCGTCGAACTCGAGCATGGCACTAATGGAACGCGTGCCCAAGCTGGTCGCACTCGTGCGCAAATAACGCTCGGGGACGCCGGATATCGTGTGTTCGGCTGGCCGTTGCCGACGCCCGCTTCAACCGGACGTCCGGAGGACCCAGCAGCGGCCGCTTCGTTCGGCGGGCCAGAACCTCTAGGGCACAACTATCACCGTCCCGTTATGGCGACAAGAGGTCGGGGGAAGCCTGCGGGCTCGAGGCGGCCGCGCCGCACGCGCCGTAATCGGGTCGATTTCGGGGTCGTCTCGTAGGCCGTAGGGCAAGGTCTCACGCACGCCCGGGGGCGGTGGCACGAAAGTGCAAGCCGTACTCGTCGGTTTCGACCTGCACCTGGGCGAAGCCAGCTTGGAGGAGGCCGTCGTCGAAGCCGGCTGGGTCGATCGGCACGCAGACGTCGTCGGTGTGCAGCTGGCTGAAGTCCTCGCCGTCGCGGCTATCGGTACCCGCAAACAGCCCTCCCGGTCTGAGGACCCGGGCCACCTAGGCGAACAGCCGGTCCTGTAGCTCGACCGAGGGGACGTGGTGGAGCATTGTGAAGCAAGGCGCGGCGCTGAACCTCTTGCTCGGGAAGGGCAAGTCGGTGGCATCGGTGTGTACGACCTCGACGTTCGAACCCGCTAGACGGGCGGACAACGTATCGGCCAACGCTTGGTCGACCTCGACGGCCGTCAGGCGGGCGACGGGGCGCCTAAGGACGTCGGTCGTAAGCCCGGGCGGACCAACCTCCAAGACGTCGTCACCGAGATCGACGTCGCTCACGACGCGGGGATGACCCAACGCTCGACCGCCTCGGCCCACTCGGCGCTCGAGCACAGCGCCAGGTGCTTCTCGTTCACGACCGGCCTTCTCGCTTTGCAAGGCATAAGGTCGCTGAAGCAAGCCTCCGGCCCAACTCCCGATTGTCACGCGGCCCTCGCCGGCACGGAGGACGCTCATGAAGCACAGCGCAGCGTGGTCGCCCACGCACGTGCGCTTGGCGGGCTGCGTCGACGGGGCTGACGGGTGTCGCCGCCGAGCTTTGGGTAGGCCCAGCTGCAGCCACCCGAACTGTCGTCTCCGTTTCTTCTCTGCGCGCTCAAAGTTGAGCCACCGAATGGCGCCCTGCCGTCACCGAGCGCTTGATGGCGCTAGCGGACGGGCACGCCAGGACGTCGGGCTGCCGGCCGCTCTCGGCTAAACACACCACTTTCCGTGGCCGTTGGCACCCTCTGGAAAAGCATACAAATGGCGCCAGTCATGATTGCCAAACAAGGTCGAGTCCAGTCGGGTGGTGTAATAACAACCACTCACCAACCTCAATTTCGAATTCTATAGGTCCCTTCTTAAGAATGTCATCTATCAAGGAGCGCCCGGATGTCAAGAGGGCCGACCAGGTTTTTTGGGCGGCACCACTGCGCCCCGAAGGGGCGGCCTGGCAGTTTTGAGCGCGATGAAGCCTGAGAGCTCTGCAATTTTCGTTTTCAGTCCGCGGTTTTCGTAGGCCGGGACGCGGACGGCCTTGCTCCAGTTTGGGTTACTTGCCCACGGGCGCGCCGAGAGGCCGGGCGCCGGTCATCTATCCGCCACGGCGTGGTGGCATGGAGGGTTTCGGCCGCGACCAGGCGGGCTCAATCAAGGGGGCGACTTCGCCGCACGTGCGGGGGTCATGACATTCGGCGAGCTCGCGTCCTGGTCGCGCCGGCCTTGGCTCACCCCAGCTCAGCCAGGCAGCGGATATGCCCGTCGCGCAGGCCGTAGTAAACGAGGGTGAGCAGTTTGCGTGCCGCCGCCACCCGGCCGATAGGCCTGCCTCGGCGGTCCGAGACACGATGGTGGAGGCGGGCAATGACGGTGGGGCCCCGCTGGCGGCCGACGGCTTCGACGGCGGCCCACCGCACTAACCGGGAGCCCTGTTTTGTGATGTGGCCCCGGCTTACGTGGGTGTCGGACTCGCGGTGGCGCGGCGTGAGCCCGGCCCAGCTGCAGAGGCGCTCGGGGCCGGGGAAACGGCCGATATCGCCCACCTCGGCTACGAAAATGGCAGCGAGCACGGGCCCGACGCCGGGGACCAGCTGGACGGCTCGGAAACCGTCATGGCCGCCAAGGTGGGTAGCGACGAGGCTCTCGAAGTCGCTCACTTCGGCGTCGAAGTGCTCGATGAGCTCAAGCAGGGAGCTGACCCGCCGGCGGTAGGCAGGGGCCAGGTCGGCCTGTCCCAGCCAGCGCCGCCCGGCCAGGCCGAACAGGTCGGTGACGGGGACGGTCAGGCCTTCTTTGGCCAGCACGGCGTGGGCTTGGGCCTTTAGGTTGGACCGCAGGGCCACGAGCTTGGCCCGGTGCCGGACCAGTTCGCGTAACTCGCGCACCGGCGGTGGGGCGATGTAAGCCTCGGCCAGGCGGCCCAGGCGCAAAAGGTCGACCAGGTCGGCTGCGTCGCGTTCGTCGTTCTTCACCCGGCGGTTGCCCCAGTTGTTGCCTAACGGGTGGGCTAGGTGAGTGTTGGCGCCGAGCTCGGCCAGGACGTCGGCAGCCCAGTACCAACCGTACGTGGCCTCGAGCACCACTTCTGGCTCCTCGCCCGCACGGGTGACCACTTCGGCCAGGGCAATGGGGTCGTTGTCGATCTGGACGGACTCGAGCAATTTCCCGCTCGCATCTTTGCGCACGATCACGCTGCGACGGCGGTGCAGGTCGATGCCGACGTACTCTTTTTCCACGGGGGCCCTCCTTTGGCGCTTGGTAGTTGTGGAAGACCCAAGTTTCCCAGCGCTCCGCCGCTCGGACGAAGTGAGGGCTCCTGCTTTTGGACTGAGTGGTGCAGCCAATGCCAGCTCCTCGGTCGGAAGGCGCCCAGCCCCGTAAGCCTCGGCTGGTCACGCGAGAGCGGTTTTGCGCTCCTGCATCCCATCAAGTAGGTAACTACTGTCTTGTGTTTTGGGCCGCGTCGAAGTAGCCGGTTGCCGTCCGTTATTTAGTTGTCAAGGTGCTTGGCGGGGATTGTCCCTATGCAGCCCCGGCCGTTTGAAGCTCAGGCTCTTGCGGCGCTAGGGCTGCTTGGCCCTCGATGGGGCGCAGGCGGGCTTTAGCCAAGCTCTCTGAGCCCATATAGCGTTTGGCCACCGCCCACTCGTCGCTCTGCTCGGACAGCACTGCGCCGACCAGGCGCACTACAGCAGCCCGGTTGGGGAATATGCCGACCACGTCGGTGCGCCGGCGGATCTCTTTGTTGAGCCGCTCCTGTGGGTTATTGCTCCTGATGGCAGACCAATGTTCTGCTGGGAAGGTGGAAAAGGCGAGCAGGTCCTCGGCCGCGTCGGCCAGCATCAAGGCGGCGTCGTCGAAGCGCCCGGTGAGCTGGTCGACCACGCGGGCGTGCTGGTCCCAGACGCTGTCGTGGTCGGGTTGTTCGAAGATGGTGCGCACCAAGGTGGCGACCATGCCCTGGGACGCTTTTGGCACCCGTGTCAACAGGTTCCGGCTGAAGTGGACACGACAACGCTGCCAGCTCGCCCCCGGCAACACGGCGGCGATCGCCGCCTTTAGGCCTTTGTGGTCGTCAGAAGTGACCAGGGCCACGCCAGAGAGGCCCCGGGCCACCAAAGAGCGCAAGAACGCAGTCCAGCCGGCCCCGTCCTCGGTGGTGATGACGTCGAAGCCGAGCGACTCCCGCCGGCCCTCGTTGTTCACCCCGGTGGCGATGACGACAGCCACGTTCACCACCCGTCCGCCTTCTCTCACCTTCTGGGTGAGGGCATCTAGCCATATGTACGTGTAGGGCCCGGCGTCGAGCGGTCGGGAGCGGAACGCCTCGACCAGGCCGTCGAGCTCTTTGGCCATGGAGCTGACCTGGGACTTCGAGATCCCTTCTATCCCCATGGCTTTTACGATGTCGTCCACGCGGCGGGTCGATACCCCTTCCACGTAGCACTGGCAGACCACCTGGGTGAGAGCTCGTTCCGCCCGCCGGCGGGGCTCCAACAGCCAGCTCGGGAAGTAGCTGCCTTGGCGCAGTTTCGGCACCGCCAGGTCCATCGTCCCCGCCCGCGTGTCAAAGTCGCGGTGGCGGTAGCCGTTGCGGCTGTTCACCCGCTCGGCGCTGCGCTCGCCGTAGCCAGCCCCGTAGATGGCGTCGGCCTCGGCCGACATGAGCTGCTCGGCGAAGCTGCGCACCATTTCGCGCAGCAGGTCAGGGCTATCTTGCTCGAGGTGCTTGCGTAGCCACTCGAGCGCGTCCAAGCTTTCAAAAGCCACCGCATCTCTCCTCTCGGTTGTGTGGACTTCCAAGAGGTTGGTGCGGTGGTCGCCGCCAGTGGTGGACCCTGCCCTTCAGGGCGTCCGGGTCACCTGCTCGTACACCACCCCAGAGGACTCAAACCCAAACAATCTCCCGCAAGCGCCAGCTGGTGCCCGTTGACGACCGTTGTAGACCGATAAAGTCCGAATTTCTTGTGGCCTAGATGTGGCCTACAAAGGTACTAGGACATCCGAGCAAGCCTCTGACCAGGTCGTTTATGGCCAAAACAGGGTGGGCGCGGAGGGACTTGAACCCTCACGGCCTTGCGGCCAATGGATTTTGAGTCCATCGTGTCTGCCATTCCACCACGCGCCCTAGAAGGTCTGTTGTTGCGCCGACAAGGCGCAGCGTTTCTACCGTAGCCATAGTTCCCAATAGTTTGGTGCTCGACGAGGTGAGAGTTCCTATGGCGAGCCCACAGGCTAGCGGGCCGACCAACGAGCCGTGCACCCGGAGCACAGCGCGCACTGCGTCTGGAGCCGTTCCTAAACGTGGCGACGGGGAAACGGGTCGCTCGGCCGGCTGAGGTGGCGGCCCGAGCATGGGTGGCCGAGCATGGATGGCCGAGCATGGATGGCCGAGCATGCTCGGCCACGAACGCGCTCCGCATCGTGCGGGCGAAACTCATGGCCGAGTTCGCTGAAGAACTCTGCTAGTTCCCCACCCGAAATTCGCTGCGGAGGCTATCCCACTCTGATGACCAGGGCCTGGGTCGCCTTGGTGCCCACCCCGTTGGAGGCGGTAATGGTCTCCGTGTACGAGCCGCTCTTGGTAGGTGTCCCCGAGAAGGTAGCGGTGCCGTTGCTGTTGGCGGTGAAAGTGACCCCTGTGGGGAGGGTGCCGGTCCGGGACACCGTCGGGGTGGGGTACCCGGTGGTGGTGACGGTGAAGCTGAAGGCCGTGCCCACCGTGGCGCTGGCGCTGGCGGCACTGGTGATGGCCGGGGCCTGGTTGACCGTCAAGGCAAAGGACTGGGCGGCTGGCTGCCCGGTCCCGTTCGAGGCGGTGATCGTCAGGTTGTAGACACCTGTACTGCCGGCGCTTGGCGTGCCCGAGATGGTGGCAGTGCCGTTCCCGTTGTCGGTGAAGCTGAGCCCGGCGGGCAAGCCCGCGTTGTTATCGCTGATGGACGGCGTGGGATAACCCGTTGTCTTCACACTGAAGCTGAAGGCCGTGCCCACCGTGGCGCTGGCGCTGGCCGCACTGGTGATGGCCGGGGCCTGGTCGACGGCAATGACCAGGGCCTGGGTCGCCTTGGTGCCCACCCCGTTGGAGGCGGTAATGGTCTCCGTGTACGAGCCGCTCTTGGTAGGTGTCCCCGAGAAGGTAGCGGTGCCGTTGCTGTTGGCGGTGAAAGTGACCCCTGTGGGGAGGGTGCCGGTCCGGGACACCGTCGGGGTGGGGTACCCGGTGGTGGTGACGGTGAAGCTGAAGGCCGTGCCCACCGTGGCGCTGGCGCTGGCGGCACTGGTGATGGCCGGGGCCTGGTTGACCGTCAAGGCAAAGGACTGGGCGGCTGGCTGCCCGGTCCCGTTCGAGGCGGTGATCGTCAGGTTGTAGACACCTGTACTGCCGGCGCTTGGCGTGCCCGAGATGGTGGCAGTGCCGTTCCCGTTGTCGGTGAAGCTGAGCCCGGCGGGCAAGCCCGCGTTGTTATCGCTGATGGACGGCGTGGGATAACCCGTTGTCTTCACACTGAAGCTGAAGGCCGTGCCCACCGTGGCGCTGGCGCTGGCCGCACTGGTGATGGCCGGGGCCTGGTCGACGGCAATGACCAGGGCCTGGGTCGCCTTGGTGCCCACCCCGTTGGAGGCGGTAATGGTCTCCGTGTACGAGCCGCTCTTGGTAGGTGTCCCCGAGAAGGTAGCGGTGCCGTTGCTGTTGGCGGTGAAAGTGACCCCTGTGGGGAGGGTGCCGGTCCGGGACACCGTCGGGGTGGGGTACCCGGTGGTGGTGACGGTGAAGCTGAAGGCCGTGCCCACCGTGGCGCTGGCGCTGGCGGCACTGGTGATGGCCGGGGCCTGGTTCGCGGGGGACTTCACCGCGATCGTCGCTTGCACCTGGGGGGCGGCCGAATAGTTGGCATTGGCGGCCTGGTTGGCGTCTATGACACAGCTGCCGGGGGCCGTGTAGTTGACCGTGGTGCCGTTGGTAGCTGAGACATTGCAGACGCCGGCCCCGCTGGAGGCGTCAACGCTGAACACCACCGGGTTGCCCGAGGCCCCTCCGGTGGCGGCCAAGGTGGCCGACCCGCCGACCGTGCCGGTGGCCGGGGCGCTAAAAGAGATGGCCTGAGGGCTAACTCCCACCGCGATCGTCGCTTGCACCTGGGGGGCGGCCGAATAGTTGGCATTGGCGGCCTGGTTAGCGTCTATGACACAGCTGCCGGGGGCCGTGTAGTTGACCGTGGTGCCGTTGGTACCTGAGACATTGCAGACCCCGGCCCCGCTGGAGGTGTCAACGGTGAACACCACCGGGTTGCCCGAGGGCCCGCCGGTGGCGGCCAAGGTGGCCGACCCCCCCACGACCCCCGAGGCGGGGGCGGCGAAGCTGATCGACTGGGAGCTCTGGCCGAGGGTGACTGTTACGGGCGTGCTTTGGGCACTGACGTTGCCGGCCGCATCGAAAGCCGCGACGGCGTATTGGTATGAACTGCCCTGAGTGACCGTCGTGTCGGTGTAACTGGTGCCCGTGGTGGTGGCGAGGAGCACACCGTTGCGGTAGATGTCGTACCCCGTTACGCCGACATTGTCCGAAGAGGGCTGCCAACTCAGGTTGACCGAGGTTTGGCCTACCGTTGTGGCGGTCAAGCCAGTGGGGACGGTGGGCGAGTTGGTTTCGGGAGGAGGGCCGGTAAAGCTGGCACTGTCTTGAGCGAGCGCAGCCAGCGCTGCCGGCACCCAACCACTGGTCCAGCTGTGTACGACATCCTGCATGGGCCCGAGCGTGTGGGGAATTCCTTCAGACGTTAAGAGGGCGTCGAAATCCTCCATATCCTGTTCGTAGAGGCTGTAGCCGCCGAGCCATATGCGGTTGTTGTTCAGGAACGGCGTTTTATAGGTGTCCACAAACCCCTGCGTCAACTGATAGTTCGTCTGGAAATTCGCCTCTGTCCCGTAGGACGTCGCGGGATCACTGCCGAGCTCGTCGTAAGACGACATGTCCGCCGGGAAGTCCCAAAATGCTCCCAACGTGAACAGATTGGGATGCTTCAGCAAAAGGTCCATGCCGCCGTACCCCGACTTCGATAAGCCGATCAACCAGTTCTGCTCCGTGCCGGTGGTAGAGAGGTTGGCCATCACCCACGGGACCAGCTCCGTGGTCACGAAGGTTTCCTCTTGCTCGTTCGGGTCAAGGGGATCGTTGGCGTACCAAGGATCGATCCCGAACGAGGGCTCGATGATCGTCAAGTTGTACTGGTTTTGGGCATTCAACGCTTCCAAGGTGTCCAGACCGTCACCGAAGGTCGTGTTGTCCGCCCCGGGCTGTACAGGCAACGTGTAAATGAAGTTGTGAGGAACGCCGGGAGCGGGATCCGTGGGGGTCAATACCCGCAGCACTTGTGGCCCGTACCCGTTGTTGGCGGAGATCATGTCGTAGGACTGCACGCCGTTTGCATCGGTACCCAGGTAGTGGACCTCGAAGCCCGCGGTGCCACCGGACCAGCTACCTACGGTCCCGTTGCCGTTGACCATGATGCCGGGATCCCCGCCGGTGTAGGTGGGGTCGTAGCCGGCGATCCGCTCTACCCCGTTCTCGAGGAACGACAACGTACTCCCGACCACCATCAGCCTTAGAGTGGTACCCGCCGGCAGGGCTCCGGACATATAAGCGGAACCGATTTGGTCCCAGCTGCTCCCGGTGCGATCGAACAGCATTAGCTCCGGACTGCCATTGTTCCAGAAGTAAATCCCGACGTAGCCGTCCTGGCCCCCGTCCTGGACGCGCACGGACGCGCCGATCCACTCGCTCCCGGTGAGCTGCGTCGATGTGACTTGTATTTCGGAATACTGATTATTGTTGTAGTCCTCTCCTGTCCGCATGTCCCCGGAGGTGCTCGAGGCATTCGTCCCCACAACCTCATCTGATGAGATCGCCAGGCCGCCTTCGGTGGCATCGGTCCAGTCAGGGCCGAGCGGCCCGTCGGCACGGTCGAAATCGTCCGCAGCGGTGCCGTTCCCCTCGGTCACGCAGGTCACGATGACGTTGGTTATGGCCGTCGTACCGACCGTGCCAGTCCCGTTTGTGACGGTGCAGGTCTGGTCTGGAGGGTCTTGCTGCACAATGACCTGGTAAGACAAGCCTTGAGGCACCTGGGTTGCGAAAGTGAAGGGCCCGTTCGCGCTGACAGTCAGTTGGTCCGAGGTGTTGTCTGCCAGGACCACGGTCCCGGAAAGGCCGGATATGGTCCCTCCGACCGATTCGGGTGTGCCCTCCGTTACGTCACCGCCGGACCAGTCGGCAGCCTCTCCGGTCCCGTACGCCATGATGCCGGGGGCCCCGCCGGTCAGGCTGCTGTCGGAGACCGTGATGCACGGTGTCCCGTCCTCCACGAAGGTGATCGTCGTACCGGTAGCCATCAGCTCGAGCGTCGTGCCGGCAGCCAAGGTGCCGCTGTCATACGTGCCGCCGAGCTGCGTCCAGGCGTCGCCGATGCGCTTGAAGAGCATCAGCTCCGGGCTGCCGCTGTTCCAGTAGTAGATGCCGACGTACTCGCTGGCGCCTCCGTCCTGGGACCGTACGGACGGGCCGATCCATTCGCCGCCTGTGAGGGGCGCGGACGTGGTCTCTACCTCCGAGAACTGGTCGCTGCCGAAGGTCTGAGCCGTCCACATGTCGCCGCTGGTGGACGAGCTACCGCCGGCGACATCTCCCGACTCGATCGTCATCCCACCGTCGGTCATGTCCGTCCAGTTGGGCCCCAGCGGCCCGTCAGCCCGGGCGAAATTATCAGAGCTGGTCGCCGCGTACGCCGCTTGCGGCGCGTATACCGCTACGTAAGAGCAGACGAGAAGGGCGGCAACGACCAGGGCCCTGCCCTTCGTTCTGCGGACATCGAACAGACGCATCATGCAGTTGCCTTGATGGTTGAAAAGAGGGATGGGACGGCGTTCCTGATACGGCTCATTTTGCAGAGCCGGCGGCGCGCCCGAGGCGGGCCGCCGCCAGCCCGCCAAGGTGAAGCCGGACTAAATCACTCCGGGGCCCGATGACCAAATGAAGCGCAGACCCGGCGCCGTCCTGTGGGGCCGAGTGTGGGTACTTTTATCCGCCGCCGGGTCGTCTGTGCCCGTTTTGTAACAAGGTTGGACCCGATTGTGGCGGCACGTTTGAACGCTGGGGGCGTTGGGTATACCGCTCTCGGCAGCCCTCCCCCTTAGCGCCCAGCCGGCGGGCGCCTCGGGCCTGGACTGCCGGCCTACTGGCCGAGCCCCGCTGGCCTGGCATCCTGCCGCGAATTGTGCCCCCCGGGTCAGCGGGGCTCTTTCTATGACGGCGGGTGCGCATGACAGGAGCAAAGATAGGTGAATTCATATCGGATGACACCGAGACGGCCCAACTGGCCAAGGCCCTTTCGCTTGTGCTGGCGGTCCACTGGGCGATGACACCCGAGCGCCGCGCCGTATGGCTGGCCGACTTGCAGTCGAGTTTGGCCGCGCAGCTTGGAAGTCGCGCCCGCGGACCAGCGGCGGTTTCGGCCGAGGCCACAAGGATGCACGACCGGCCAACCGTTCGAGGCCAGGTCTAATCTGAGGCCTCGACGGCCGCGTCTAGCTCGTGGGCCCACTCCCGGTCGGTGCCCAAAACGGCGGAAATGCTGGTTTGCGTCGTGGCCGTGCCAGGCTTCGACCGATAGTCGAGCTAGACCAGCGCAATGCGGTCGCTGCGGGTGCTGGGAGCAACAAATGCCTCGATGTAGCGGATGACCAGTTCGGTCCCGGTTTGATGGTCGACGTACGGCGGGTCGGCGGGGTCGTACATGGCGTCCGTCAGGTCTGCCACCAGCACCGGAGAGAAAGCGTAACCTAGTAATGCAATAAGGCCGAAAGAACGGTGGAGCACACAGAGGTTGGTATGAACCCCGCTCAGCAAGACCACCGACCTCGCGTGCTCGGCGGGATAGCCAGCCAGCTCCGGACCGTCGTCGGTGATCACGTCGCGGTCCTCGTCGATGTAGATAACAGCGTGTTGGCGGGCCCAGACGGCGGTATCGGGGGCAAACTTGTCGACCGTGTCGGAACCGCCGTTGTCGCACGGCACGGGTGGTGGCGGTAGCACGATGGCCGTCGGTGCCGGGAAGGGAACGGACCCGGCAATGCGCGCGCGCCGTACTTTCTCCGTAGGCGCTGATAGCGTCCGATGGCGCGTGGACGATGAGGGCAACCGGCCGCGCGCATCCGTCTGCAAAAGGAATCGATGCGCGGCGCCAGCTCGTCGACGCGACGAGAGGCGCCGTTCGACCAATGACGGTCCCAAACATCACACACCAGCACGGCCGCCGCGGCCGCCGGCACCCGCTCCGTCCGGGCCTCGTCGGTCCACACGCGCCGACCATGCTCGTCGGTCACCAACCTTCGTCGGCGCAGCTCGAGCGAAAGTGTGGCGGGTGCATTCGCCGAAGTCCCGACCTGCGTTGGCTCCTGGCCAGCACCAGTGGTGGCCACGGACGAACCTCCTCTCAGCCCGCGTCGCCGGGGCGCGGCGCCGACGCCGGGGCGTTTTCGTCGAGGAGCGCCTGGGCCAGGATCGTCTCAGCCACTTCCATTGTTTTGACAACGTCGCTGAACGGCGAGCTTGTCCGTTCGGCCCGGCCCACGAGCACGTCGATGAACTCTCGGTGCTTCGCCTGGAACCCCCCATAGACGAACTGCTCGTCGCTCCGAGCGACCTCCTTTGCATTGAAGCGCTTTCCTTCGTAGTCCTCATCGGCGTTGACCCAAGCGGTGCCTTCGACTTCGGCGTCGACGGCGATGCGCGGCGCGTGCATCTCGACCCGGAACACACGCCGCCCGCTGACCCAACTGTTCAGCACATAACCCACCAACCCGTGGTCGAAATACAGCGCCGCGCCGATCCAATTGATGTCAGGAGTGGCGATGCGGCGGCATCGGCTTTCGACCCCGACGACCTCCCCGTCACACATCCAACGCACCGTATCGATGGCGTGGACGCCATCATCCATCATGTGGTCCCGGGCGCCGAGCATGGCCTCGGGGGCGCATTTGTAGAACTCACAAACCGCGTGGGTGATCGGCCCGCGCACCCTGCACTCCCTGTAGGCCAGCTGGAGCAGCGGGCTCGACCTGCGCTGGTGGCTAACCTGAGTGCTGCCGCCCTTCTCTGCGGCCAGGTGGGCCAACGTGCGCGCCTGGTGGAGCGTAAGGCCCATCGGCTTTTCGATGTAGAGATAGCAGCCCTGGCTCAGGCACCACACCCAAATGTCGTACATAAAATGGGGCTGACCGATGGCGTACACGGCATCTGGTTGCACGGATTGGACCATCTCGCGATAGTCGGCAAACGTCCGGCTGATCCCCCATCGCTCCGCCGTGTCGTGCAGCCTCCGCTCGTCGATGTCACAGGCGGCGACGATATCAACGTCGCCAAACGACGCCAACGACGGGTAATGGACCCGCTTTGCCATCTGTCCTGCGCCGACGGTGCACACCCAGACCTGTCCCAACTCTTTACCAACTCCCTGTGCTTTTTCGCTGAGTTACTGGTCCTTTGCCACCTTCGCCTCCTTAGCCACCTTCGCCAGCAAGGAGGCTAACTGGGCGCTCACGCGAATACGGCCCTGGCGTAGGCCAGGTCCTGACGGCACAGCCGGTCAACAGCTCCTTCGTCCGTGTACTCGGCTGTGAGGCACACCGCGCCGCGATACTCACGGCGCTGCAGCTCCGCCGCCACCCGCGGCCACGACGCCAGGCCGTGGGGGCCACTGGTAAAGTACCGGCCCCATTGCGCAGCGTGATAGGCGCCATCACCCTGACCACCGTCACGCCGGCCGCCGCGCACGCGGCGAAAACCGGTTCTTGGAGGGTGCTAGCGATGCTTACAACACTCAGCTGCCGAGTCGCGAATTGGTCAACCAGCTCCGGGAGCCGCCTTTCCACGTTCTCCGGCGCCACCTGAAAGCCGGGCCGTACGGGGCTTTTCGCCCCATCGAAACCCAGTTCCAGGACCCGGTCGGCGAGCCCCTCGATCGAGTCGTTCGGCCAAGGCGTGGTGAAAACGGCGAACGGGATCTCCTGGGGTGGCACAGATCGCTCCTTTTGCCTCTGATCCTCACGTTCACGTCTCGTGGTTGGTGTCTTCGTTTATACTGGCCGAGACCGTCTACCTGTTCGTCGCCGGTCAGAACGCCATGGGGAACGCGGGCTCAGACGGCCATGATGTCATTCCCAGTGGGGTTGTAACTCAGCAGTTTGTCAACCGGGCAGTGACAAAGGGAAGTGTCCCGAAAGAGAGCGGCATGACCAACCCAGTAGCTGGCAGTGACGTTGGCCGTATGGTAACTCTGCTAGGCACCCTCCCGGCCGGCAGCACCACGACGACCGTTGCCCCGACCTCCGCCGCCACTTCCATCCTGGTGTCGTCGGCCGTTCAACTAATGAACGTAACCGTGAAAGGCGCGACTTCAGGGGTCCAGCTCGTAACAGGGGCTGTTATCCCCACCCTTGGCACCGGCGCCCCCAATCTGTACGTTTTCATGCTTGCCGGTGGCGGCCCTGATTCTTCGTTCACGGTCTCAATCTCCCCCGCGGCCGGCCAGCCCGCGTATGTCTGGCAGAGCGCGGTTCAAACGGTTGTCGGCGCCTTCATCACCGGGCCGATTACCGCGGCGGGCCAAATCAATGTGGCCGTGAGCGACTTCCTCGGGAGTGGTGGAACTGTCCATGTCGACCTGGCAGATTGCGGTGGCAACCCACTGGGCGCGAGCAACCCCGTCCCGGTCGAACAAACGGCTTATCCTTCCGCCACAACTGTTGGTCTTTCTAATCCACCAGCCGGCACGAACTGGTCGTACGCGCTACCAACGGCGGCCCGGCTGGTGGCTGCCACTTGTCAGTGGTCATGTCCGACCAACAATATTCAACGCACCCCCTCGCTTGCTTTGACGATCGGTGGCGCGGTGGCCGGCTATTTCACCGCCGGTACCACTTATTGGGAGTTTAGTTCGGGTACTGCTGTGCTCTTTGTGACCTGGGGCGTTGGCGTCAACCCCCTTGGTCCCATAGAAGGTGCGGGCGGGTCCTACGTCGCCAACGGGCCGCTCCCGGAGATTATGCTGCCAGCGGGGTCGGTCATAACCAGCAACAGCCAGAACCTCCAGTCGAGCGATCAACTCCAGGGCGTAGTGCTGACCTTGTCGTCGGTCTAAGGCGGAGACTCCATTGGGAGCATTAGCGTGGCGGCTGGTGACCAGGCGGCCTGGTCGGTAAGTACGGAGGCGATCTGGCCTCGGTGAGTTGCACGCACTGGGTGGCGGCGCCGAAGTAGACGAGGTACTCGGACCGCAGCGGGTCGAAGATGGAGTAGAGGGGCCCGGCACGCGTTGCCTGGGCATGGCCGCCGGGATTGAGGCTCAGGTCGCCGCCGGTCGATCGGGGGCCGGCTGCCGAGCTCGTTGCCTCCCTCGAGGAAACGGGCCAACCCCTCCCTGCCAGCCTCCCCGGGCGGCCCCCGCCTCTCTCGGCCCTACGCCGAACTCGGGGTGGGCTGGCGGCGTGAGCCGAGGCTGACGTGGCGGGGCCCGGCGCCGAGCCGGCACCGGTCACTGCCTGGGCAGACGGGGTGGAGGAGAGCCACCTGAAGGAGCTTGCCAGTCGCTCCGCCGCCAGCCAGTTCATCCGGTTGTTACCTTCGGTGGGCCAAACAGGTCAAACTGTTTCAAGACCGAAGGAGGGCCAACAGGGTTGCCAGCGTTTATTTTCCCCGGGCAGGGGTTTCAACGGCCAGAGATGGGACGCCCATGGCAATCCCATCCCTCGTGGGACGTGGTCCAGGACGCGTCTGACGTCGCCGGGCGCGATATCGAGAGCCTCCTCCTGGACGCCGGCAGCGAAGAACTAGCTGAGACTCGCAACGCCCAGCTGGCGACGTTCGTGATGGGCCTGGTCGTCCTGGATGCGGTAGAGCGCCTCGGCATTGAGCCCACCGCCTGTGCTGGTCACAGCCTCGGCGAGTACACGGCGCTGGTAGCGGCGGGCGCCATCGGGTTCGAAGACGCTGTCCGCCTGGTGGCGGAGCGAGGCGAGGCCATGCAAGAGGCGGCCGACGAGAACCCGGGGATCATGTTGGCTCTGTACGGCATAGACGACGAGCTGGCTCGCATCGCTTGCCGGCGGGCGGATGGAGACGTCTGGTTGGCCAACTCGAATGCCCCCGGCGAATGCGTCATTGCCGGTCGGCCCGCCGAGGCTCACCGGGCCGGAGACGTGGCCCGAGAACTCGGCGCCGCCCACGTGACCGACGTGGCCGTGAGCGGGGCGTTCCACACTCCACTGATGGCGCCGGCCCAACCCCGAGTGCGAAAAGCGCTTGAAACTACGACATTTTTCCCACTGCCGGTGCCGGTGGTAGCCAACGTCGATGCCCTCCCCCACTCCGAGGTCGGCGAGTGGCGCACGCTGCTGTCCGCCCAGCTGCGCAGCCCGGTGCGCTGGCGCCAGAGCGCTCAGTCGTTGGCGGCCATCATGCGGTCCGGTGAGTGGGACGGCGACACCCTCTTTTTCGAGTTAGGCCCCGGCGGGCAGCTATCGGCGATGGTCAGAGCCACGGTGCCCGAGGCGACCAGCATCCCCATCAAGGTGCCGGACGATCTCGACGTGCTCGTCGCCACCCTGACCGGCGACACCGCCGGGGAGGGGACAGACCGTCACCAGGGTGAGCGGCTGTACGTGTCCGAGCGCCTTGTGATCAGCCCATGCGCCGGGATATTCCAACTCCCGGCCCAGGGCTCGGGTGGCGCCGCGGGACCGGTTGGCGCAGCCACGACTGGAACCGCTACGGCTGCGACGTCTCCTGCCGGTACGCCGATCGAGATCGGCGACCTCGTCGGGCTCGTCTCGGGCACCGAGGTGAGGAGCCCCTTTGCCGGCGACCTCATGGGCGTCCTGGCCCACCCGGGCGAACGCGTCCAACCTGGCCAACCGATAGCTTGGCTGCGAGCTCGCTGATGCCGGCCGAACACGAGTGCTCGATAACGGGGTGGGCGAGTGCACTGCCGCGCACCGTCGTCACCAACGAAGACATAATGACGTTGTTCGACACCAGCAACGAATGGATCGTCGAACGGACCGGGATCAAGCAGCGGCGGGCGGCTGACGGCCCGTTCGTCAACCCGAGGCCATCCCTCTCTCCGCCGTGCGGGATGGGTACGACGGCGCAGCTAGCGGTGCAGGCCGGCAATGGCGCGCTCGAGATGGCGGGCCTGACTGGCAACGATATTGACCTGCTCATCTTGTGCACCACGACGCCCGACCAGATGGTCCCGGCGACTTCGTCGCCTCTGGCCAATGCCCTTTGCATAAAGGGCGGGGGTATGGACCTAAATGCGGCTTGCGCGGGGTTCACGTACGGTCTGGTCACCGCCGCCGGTTTTATCAGTGCTGGTGCCGAACGGGTCTTGCTCATAGGGTCCGAGACGCTGACGCGGATCACAAACTGGTCTGACCGCACCAACGCCTTTCTGTTCGGGGACGGCGCCGGCGCGGTGGTCGTAGAAGCGGTGCCCGGCGAGCCGGCGTTACTGGGCTGGGACATAGGGGTGGACGGCTCGTTGCAACCGCTCTTTTATTCCGATTACGGCGGTGCCGGGATGGCGATGAGAGGTCAGGAGGTGTTCCGCAAGGCCGTCAGGGTTACCGTTGATTCGGCGACCAAGAGCCTGGAACGAGCCAAGCTGACCCCGGGCGATGTCGCTCTGTTCGTCCCCCATCAAGCGAACATGCGGATTATGGACGCAGTAGCCGAGCGGCTCGGACTGCCCACGGACCGCGTCGCATCGGTAATCGAACGGACCGGCAACACTTCCTCCGCCTCCATCCCGATCGCCCTGACCGACGCCGCGAATAACGGACGCTTGAAGGAAGGTGACGTCGTCTTGTTTGCCGGCTTCGGCGCCGGGATGACGTGGGCCTCCGCCGTATGGCGCTGGGGAGCGGGGCCAGCCCGGTGACGGCCTTCGGTCGGCCCGGCCATTAGAGTGTGCAAATCCGGATGCCAAATCAGGAGAGAGGAACCATGGCAGAACAGAACCGAGAGGACGAGTCGTTCGACGCTTTCAAGCAATGCGCCGTCGAGGTCTTGCAGGTCGAGCCGTCGAAGATCGTGCCTGAAGCCCGTTTCGCCGACGACCTCGACGCCGACAGCCTTGACCTGGTCGAGCTGGTGATGGCGCTGGAAGAACGCTTCGGGATCGATGTGCCGGAGTCCGAGCTCGAGGGCGTCCAGACGGTGGGCCAGGCCTACGAGCTGGTGACGTCGAAGCTCTGATGCTGGCAGTAACGAGTGCCCCGGACGGTACGGGGGCTGTTCCCGGGAGACGCGTGGTTGTAACGGGCCTCGGGGTCGTGACCTCGTGTGGCATTGGGGTCGAGAACTTTTGGCCGGGTCTCCTGGGCCAGGCACCAGTAGGACGGTCGCGGCCGGTCGAGGGACTGGACGTGAGCGCCCTGTTCGGGCCGAAAGAGGTCCGTCGCGCTGACCGTTTCGTGCAGTTGGCTGCGATGGCCGCCCATGAGGCAGTGAACAGCGCCGGAGGGATCGAGGCGCTGCGCGGCGACCCGGACCGGTGCGGGGCCATAATTGGCACCGGTGTAGGTGGCCTCGACACCATTTGCGAGCAACATCGGGTGCTTCTGGAGAAAGGGGCGGGCCGAGTCAGCCCCTTCCTGGTGCCGATGATCATGTGCAATCGCGCCTCGGCGGACATTTCCATGAGGTACGGCCTGCGCGGCCCCTGCGAATCTACGGTCACGGCCTGTGCGGCAGGCGCCCAGAGCATCGGCAACGCGGCCCGGCTGATCGCCACCGGCCGCTGTGACGTGATGGTGGCCGGCGGCACTGAGGCACCGTTGTCCGACCTCGGCGTAGCTGGTTTTGCCAACATGACCGCCTTGACTCGCTCGGGCGTTTCCATGCCTTTCGACGTCGACCGCGACGGCTTCGTCATTGGCGAAGGCGCGGGTGTAATAATCCTGGAGGAGCGCTCCCGAGCCGTTTCTCGGGGGGCTCACATTTATGCGGAGCTGGCAGGGGCGGCCAGCACCGCCGACGCGCACCACATAACCGCGCCCTCGCCCGATGGAAGCGGGGCCGCCCGCTGCATGGAGCTGGCGCTAGCCGACGCCCTCCTGTCCCCCGCCGACGTGACCCACATAAATACCCATGGCACGTCCACGCCGCCCGGCGACGCCGCCGAAGCCGAAGCAATTAGCAAGGTGTTTGGCGCCCCTGGGCCGGCTGTCACTTCGATAAAAGGAGTAATTGGCCACACGCTAGCGGCGGCCGGTGCCATCGAAGCGGTGGCTGTCGCCCTCTGCATGCAAAACGGCCGGGTCCCTCCGACGGCGGGTACGCGCAATGTCGACCCTGCGTTCCAACTCGACGTGGTACTGGGCGGCGCGCGCGAATGGGAGCCAGGGCCGGTGGTGTCCAACTCGTTCGGCTTCGGTGGCCACAACGCCAGCCTGGTGCTGGTGCCGGCGTAGGGCTAAACGGCGAGGGCCTGCAACAGGTTTTCTGCTGTGGCCTTGGGCGCCACCTTGTACCAGACTTGTTCCAGTTCGCCGTCCTCGCCCACTAAGAACGCCGACCGTTCGATGCCCATATACGTGCGCCCGTACATGCTGCGCTGTACCCAGACGCCGTAAGCCTCGGCCACGGCGTGGTCGGTGTCCGAGAGGAGCGGGAACCCGAGGCCGTACTTGGTGTCGAAAGCGGCCTGACGTTTCGGGGGGTCAGGGCTTATGCCCAGCACGGCCGTCGTGCCGACCGAAGGAAGGGCGTCTCGCAACGCGCACGCCTGGGTCGTACAGCCGGGCGTGTCCGCCTTCGGGTAGAAGTAGACCAGCACCTTCCGGCCCCGGAAACTGGCCAGGGAGACCTCGTGGCCGGCCTGGTCCTGAAGGGTGAAGTCGGGGGCCTCATCCCCGGCTCGCAGTCGGTCAGTCATGAGCCGAGCCTAATTGTCCGTTCGGGTCCTCGGGCCGGAACCTCGAGACGCCCCCATCTTCGCCGGCGACCCACTTACGCGTTCCTCGAGAAGGCAAACTGAGGGGGTGAGCGGTCCCGTCCTCGTCGCCGGCGCCTCGGGGTTCGTGGGTCGGCGCCTGTGCCCGGCGTTGGCCGATGCCGGTTTCGAGGTCCGAGCGATGACCCGGCGGCCCGGGGAGTACCGCGGCGCAGGAGAGGCGGTGGGGGCCGACGCTTCCGATCCGCCCTCGCTTCGAGCGGCACTGCAGCACTGCGCAGTGGCCTACTACCTGGTGCATTCGTTGGCCAGGGCCGACTTCGAGGCGAAGGATGCGGCCGCGGCAAGAGCGTTCGGTGAAGCTGCGGCGGATGAGGACGTGGGCCGTATCATCTACCTCGGCGCACTGGGCACAGACGATGACGATCTATCGGCGCACCTGCGCAGTAGGCGTCGGGTCGAGACGCTACTGGCCGGGGCGGGCGTGCCGGTCACGACGTTGCGGGCCGGGGTCATTATCGGACACGGCGGGATCTCTTGGGAGATAACGCGGCAGTTGGTGGAGCACCTGCCGGCGATGGTCACACCGCGGTGGGTTCGGACGAGGACGCAGCCGATCGCGGTGGCGGACGTCATCCGTTATCTCGTCGGCGTCCTGCAAGTGCCCGAGTCGGCCGGGCGGGTCTTCGACATCGGTGGCCCGGACGTTCTCGCCTATGTCGACATGCTGCGCCGGGTTGCTGCTGTGGAGGGGCGCAAGACCCTTATTGTGCCCGTGCCTCTGCTGTCACCGTCGCTGTCCTCCCTCTGGCTTTCGTTGGTCACCGACGTCGACGTGCAGACCGGACGGTCGCTGGTCGACTCCATGACGAACGAGGTTGTGGTGCGTGACGACAGCATCCGTCGGGTGGTGCCGTTCGAGCCGATGGACTTCGAGTCGGCCGTGCTCGAGGCCCTCGGTGAGCGGGCGAGGGCGCGGCACCGGTGATGGGCGGGGCCCTAGTCGAGCTGGCGTTCCCGCCCGGCGCTCTTGAAGCGGACAGTGACCTGGACGGGGTCGGGCCGGGCCCCGTGGTGGCCTGTAGGCGGTCCAGGGCGGCATCTACCCGGGTTGGCAGGGTGTCCAGGTCGATACCGTCGCCAACCGCAAGTACGGCTCGCATTTCGATCGCCGGGTACCGGCCGAACAGGCCGACCCGGGCGTCGTGCACGTCGGCGATCGACTCCAGGTCCGTTTCGACGTTATGGCTCAAGGCGGCCGAGCGCAGCGTGGTCTCGCCTCGGGCGCCATCGCCGGGCGCGAAGGTGACCGTCGGAGTCCGCTGGCGGCCGTCATTGCGTTGCACCTGGGCCAGTGCCAAGAAGGCGCCGAGGGCCACGGCGACGACGCCGATGGCGGTAACTACCGCAAATGACTGCCAGCCGCCCTCGTCCCACCAGCGGACGACGGTCGGTCCGAACACGTAGTGGTCGGACCGAACCGAACCGAACACGCCGGCACCGAGACAAGCAGCTAGGCCACCACCAGCCAAGAACACGAACCCGACCACGGCCACGACCACGCGGTTGCTCCGGTCGCTCATGAGACCCTCTTCGCGCCGGACGTAGTGACCTCGACCGTCGACGAGCCGGGGGCATGCAGCCGCCCGAGCTCATCTCGGGCGGCGCTCCTCAGGGCCGGTTTCGTAGCCGAGGCCGCCTGGGCCCTGACCTTGAGCCGCCAGCGCAGTGTCCGGGGCACCAATCGAACCTTGACCCCGTCGGCCGGTACCTGGGCGGCCAGACGGCGTTGTAAGTGGGCTTCGGTCGAGCGGCGCAGCAATAGCCAGTCCCCACTGTCGGTGGCGAAGCTAGCGTGGCGTTTGCGCTGGGGGCGGAGCTCGGCCAGGACCAGGACAAGGCCGACGACGGCTACGGCGATGCTGATGGCAACCACGATGGTGGCCGACCACGGAGTGGCCTTGAAGGTGGAGAGCCACTGGCCGGGGGCCCAGGCGAGCCCCGAACCGGCCCAGGCCCAACTGGCCTCGACCACCACAAGCACCCCACCGGCGGCCAACCCCACCCCCAGGACCAGCAAGAAAAGACGGTTGAACACTCGCATTAGCGGGCCCCTCCGGGCAAGGACGGCACCTCCAGGTCGTCGATGCTCACGGCCACCGCACGGCGGTCGTCGAGGCCGGCCAGAGCCGAACGGGCCGCCGAGCGAACGGCGTCGGCCACCGCCTCCAGCGGGAGCCGCTCAGCGACAACATGCACGGTCACTTCGTCGGTGCCCAGCCGGACCCCGAGGGCCCGGCCGCCTGGGAACTGGGTGGCCACCTCGACACCGGGGCCGCCGGTGCGCCTTACCCCGCCGACCGTGTCGACGGCGGCGGCTACGGCCAACGCCAGCCGGCCCCGCCGTCCGGGGTCGACGAGCGGTCTCGGCGCTGGCCCCGGGGCGGTCGGCGTCGGGGTGGTGCCGGTCATTCGACCCGGGAGTCCCCGTCAGCGCCGTCGGAGTCGATGTGGAGGTCGTCGACGTTGATGTTGACCTCGACCACCTCCAGGCCAGTCATCCCCTCGATCCGCTCGATCACGTTCTGGCGGATGGCATCGGCGGTTTCCACTATCGACTGGCCGTAATAACAGACAATGTCGATATCGACCGCCGCCTGGCGTTCGCCCACCTCGACCGAGACCCCCTGCGCGGTGGCCGCGGACGCCCCGGGCACCTTGGAGCGGATCGAGCCGAACGTCCGCGACAAGGATTTCCCCAAAGCCTGGACCCCGGGGATTTCTTGCGTGGCCAGGGCGGCGATCTTGGCCACTACCGACGACGAGATCGAAGTCGTCCCGTGCTCAGTCTTCAGCGACGCCCCACCCGGACTGGGGCTACGTTCCATGGTGCGTGACGGGGCCTTGCCCGAAGATGGGCCGGATGGGCTGGTAGCCGAGGCAGCCGGGGCCGACGACGAGGCTGGGCTTGGGCTTTGGTTTAGCGTTGGGGTTGAGGTTTCGGACACAGTGGTCCCTCCTTAGGGGGTTGACAATGGGGGCTTGGAACAAGATGGACAGCGCGGACACGCTGCTTGGGGGCCTCGGGGTCAGCGCGGGGGGCGGCCAGAAGCCGACTTGAACCGTTCGCCGACCTCGCCCAGGTCCACATCGCCCTGCAAGACCCGGACGATGCCCCAGCCGATCAGCCCGGCAGCAATGCCGGCCAGGACGACCCAGCCGGCAGCCCAGGCGAACCACACCAATAACACCCCGACTATGAACGCGAACTGCGGACGGGACACGGTTGCTCCTTGGCCTACCTGCCGGGTCGTTCCGCCACTTTTTGACGCCGACTGCTCACGGCCTACTTGTCTTAGATGCCGGCGTAGCCCAAAAGTCGCGCCGCCAACCCGGAAAACTTCAGGCTGGTCCCTGGGGTGCCCCGTCGGGCGCGCGGCGTGGCCTTCGTGGGAAGCCCGGCAAAGCGGCTCGACCCGGACCGCAACGGACCGCCGGATGCCCTCGGGCATGTTACGTGCGCCGCGCGTGCCATGATTACAGGGTCATGGACGCAACCACGCGGCTCGGGGTGCCCGCCGACGCCGACGCCGGCACGGTCCGGGCTGCGTTCGCCCGCCAGATGCGCGCTGTCCACCCCGACATCGCCGGCCCCCGCCAGGGTGATCCCGCAGCGGATGTCGCGAGCCTCATCGCCGCCCGCGACCACCTCCTGGCCCGCGCTAAGCCGGCGCCGGGCCTCAAACCGGGCCGGTCGTGTTCGTCCAGGACCGGGACCTCCTCGGGTCGCTACGACAGCTCCTCTATCGCCGCAAACAGCCCCGACGCCATCTTGGCTGAACCGCCGGCCGCGAAGCGTCCTGCCTGGCGCGTCGTCTGTCGCACAGCCGCGGCTATGTCGCTCTTTGGTGGGCCTAACGACCCGGGAGCTGGCCCATCGGCACGTGCGTGTCGAGCACGCGTTTGGTGGCGGCCGCGGCGACGATGACTACTTCGGGGGCAGGTCGAGATCGTCGATGCTGACGTCGACGGCCGCTACGCCCAGTTGGGTGTGGTCGGCGATGGCGGCGATCACATTTTGGCGGACAGTATCGGCCAAGTTGGCCAGGGACGTGCCGGGCCAGGGGTTGCCAGGCCCAGCGGTGACGGGCCCGGCGGTGACGGGCCCGGCGGTGACGGCCACAGCCACTGAGATGGACCCTCCCTCGGCCGCACCAATGTCCACGCCATCGGCGCCGCACCGTACCACGGCCCGGCGGCTCAGGCCGGGTGAGCGAGCGGTGATCGCGGTGACCCCGGGGGTGTCTTCGGTGGCGGTGGCGGCCATGAGCGCCAGGGCCCACGACGTCACCATCGTCACCCCCCGGCCAGAAGCGCTGACCGCATGGCGGGGTGACTGTACAATGCGCCGGGCCCGGGACATGACCGTTTCCACGAACCGACCGGGGACAGTTACCTTGCGCTCCGACCACTGCCGAACGGGGAGCCACAGCTGGGCAAACTCCCGCAGCGCCGCCTGGCAGTACGCACACGCGGCTTCATGCGAGCCAGCCGGGGCCTCGACCCCTTCCGCTGCGCTCTCGACTAGGAGCTCAGGGTCAGCGCCACACGGCAACTCTTCCCACAGGCCACCTGTCACCGGCTGTGCAAACCACGGCCGCTCAAGTCATTAGCAAGCTCAGTACGAGCCCGGTAAATCCGACTTTTGACTGCGGTCATGCTCACCCCGAGCACCTCGGCGATCTGATCGTACGTTAGCCCTTCGACCTCGCGCAGCAGCAGCGCGGCCCGTTGCTCCGCTGACAGCCGGCCCACTGCGGCACTCACCGCAGCGTACCCTTCTGCTGCCTCGAGCTCGCCCTGAGGGGACCCTTCGGTGGCGGGCAGGTCCTCGGGTACCCGCGCGGTGTGCGCCGGCCGTCGACGGATATCCCTCAAGCACTGGTTCGTGGCCACCCGGAACAACCACGTCGAGAACTGGGCGTCCCCCCGGAACCGGCCCAACGAGCGCCACACTGAAAAGAACACGTCTTGAGCGGCGTCTTCAGCGGCGTGCCGGTCCCCCAACATCCCGACGCACAACCTGATTATGGGGAGTTGATACCGCCTCACCAGGACCTCGAATGCCCGAACGTCTCCCCCCGCCGCCCGCTCGACCAATAGCACGTCGCTGGGGGCGCTCACCGGCGGTCACCCACCGTGCCCGACCTATACATGGTCGGGCCACGGCTGCGCTTGCGGAGGCAGTTCGGCGGTTGCAGCTCGTGGGTCTCATGGCGATAGGCCCGGCGTTCGCTGGCACTCCCGCCGCCGAATACAAATCGGGTCGCCCACACAAAGCAGAAAGAGACCGCGACAATCCGGAGAACATCTGATAGCGGGGCAAAAGCCCGCGGACGCGATAAAGTAGAAAAGCGGCAGAGAAAAACCAGAATGCCCTTAGTTGTGAGGAGGAGTGGTGGGGACTCGCGTTTACCACCTATAAAAGCGGTGGTCCCCGCCTTTGGCCTCGGTCCATTCGCCACTCTGGCCAACCAACGAAAGAAAACACCGCCAAGATACAAAGAAAGACAAAACGGGGCCTCGCACACCGAACTGCCGCACTAGCGGCAGCTGGGCAGGATAAGCACTTGGAGTTATACCGGCGTACGGCTAACTACAAACCTAGGTGGGTACCGGAGTGTCGGAAGCTATGAGGCCGGGGCCTCTCGCTTATTGCAACGGTTTTGACGCGGCCCCGAACACCCGGCGCGAGTGAGTTCCAGTGCAATTGGCACCTCTCCCCCAGTGAGTTCGACGGCTAGGTGCCCGGCTAGAGCCGGCCCGGAGCCAGCAATGGCCCCTCTGTGGCTTCTCCTCACGCGGCAAACTGACGACGAGGAGTGCGCGATCAAGTCTCAGTGGCGACGGGTCCGGCGCGATGCTCTCGACATGGCCGAATCTGCGGTGGCGAGCACGTGGGTGAGGGTCGCATGCCAGTTGCGCCGGCGGGCGATTACGGCCACTTCGTGAACGAGTAAGCGGGCTAACGGCAGGGCAATACCGATCAACACCCACCGCCGAAACCTACGCGACAACAAAGCCCACATTTCAGGAGGCCCGGTATGGGTTAGCGAACACTAAAGTTTCGCGCCGTGTGTGTGCGCTCATAACTTCACCCTGGGTTCCTTGCTGGCGATATGGGTATGTGGAGCAAGCGCCACATTTGCCGGTGCCGGGGCCTCTCGGGCGGTCCCGGCCGTGCCAATTACCGGCAAAAATCGTGGCTCATGATCTTCGGGCGAGCTGCTGTCTAATCCTCAACCATGTGCCCGCGGGCCTGCTTGGCCCGGGCGGCACCGATGGCCGTCTTCACGTCCTTTTTTTCCTCGGGCGGAGGAAGGACGGCCGGCAGGCCGAGAGACTCGATCCAGAGTTCCCGGGCCAACCGGTGCTGTGGTACAGGTGCTCGTCCTCTTGTTCCTCGACCTCTTCGAAGGCGGCCTTCAGCGCCTTGGCCCTGTCGCCCTTCATGTGGTCGGCGACTTCGCCGATCAGCTCCCAGTTCAGGTGGTCCTTGGTCTCGGCCAAGGTCACACACTCGGCCGCCACGAGTTGAGCGGCCTCGGGCGGCCCTTCGGCTAGCGCAGTCTCCATGGCGACGACAAGCGAGCTGCCAATGTGGTGGACCACCTCACGGCCCGGGCTCGTGGCCTTAGGGTCGAGGCCGAACTCGGTCAGCAGGGCCTCGACAATCTCCACATGGTGCTGGGTCTGGTCGAGGTACTCGTTGAACTCCTCTTTCAGGTCCTCGTTGGTGGTGCACTTGATGGCAGTCATGTAAATCTGGGTGCCGCCTATCTCTGTTTCCAGCGCCTGCAAGAGGAGCTCGGCTATCTTGGCGTCCTTCATCTCGGGCGCCTCCTTTCTGTTAGTCGCCTTAGGGCGCGTGATGTCCTGGCCTGGTGGTACCCGCCCTACCAATGGGGATCACGGCCACGCTCAGGTGCCATGCCCGATGTTCACGTTGGCACGCACCAAATGGCTAATGCCTGCAGAGACACCGCCCGGGGGCTCGGATGGTAATCCCGGTGACCAAAAACAGTAGCAACCACCATGACAATCCAAGGAATGGGCGGAACGAACCCGAAGCAGATGGGTCTGAAGTAACGGGGTTTACCACCTATAAAAGTGGTGGTCCCCCGCGCTCTCGCCTCGGCCCAACGCCACGCCGGCCAGCCAAAAGATGAGAAATATCGCGGCCAGGATCCAGAGAAAGTGCATGGCAAACCCGAGCCCAGCAAATAGCAGGACTAGTAGTAGTACCAGCAGAATAATCACAAATTTGTTATACCGGCATCGGGTCAGTTCTAAACCCTGGAGCACCGGAAAGGCCAGATTGGCCAGGAGCGCTCACGTAGGTGGGGCCAACCTCGGCGGGTGCTGAAGAAGTGGCGGCCGGCGCTCTGCTTGCGGTCGACCACGGATCGCGTCCGAGCGCGCCAGGCCAGGGTCCTCAAACCCGCGCCGACGTGCGGGGGCCACGTCTTGGCACCCGGGCGGGCTGACTGGGGTGCAGGTCGTAAGCCTCGGCCGCTGGTACGGGGCCCAACCACCGAGCGCTTCGTCCGCCCGGCCGGCCGCTGCTTTAGGCTCGGGGCCGAGGAGGTCGTTCAAACCGCAAGCGTCGATGACGCGCCGGGCGTGGGCCGAGGGGGACCGCACCGTCAACGACGCTGACCGTTGCCGGAGGAAGTCTGGCCCGGACGATGACGTCGAGCGTCGACGGGCTCATGACCGCTACCCCGCTGAGGTCGAGGACTAGGCCGGGGCCGCCAAGCGCGATGGCGTGTGCCAGTGTCAGGCATAGCGCGCTCTCAGTTGAGGCGTCGTGCTGCCCCCGCAGCCAGACGACGAGCTCTGGATTAAATCCCCCCCGAAGCGGATGTCTACCAGGGACGGCGAACAACGAGGAGCCGACGGAAACCATGGCACTCTCCAACCTTTTGCAGGGAACGTCGCGTTACCGGGGTCTGGAGTACCGCCCCCAGCCAGCGCACGGCTGGCTCGGCACGTTGGGGCACTGGTCGTGTCTTTGTCACCGTACACCTTTTGAGGCGGGACGTGCCGACCCCTCTACGGCACGTGGTGTGAACGGTTTTCCTGTGGCGTTGACCGGCTTGCCCGCCGACCTGGTCTGCGGGTGCTATCGACGAGCACGTCCAGGACCTGTCCAATCGTGCGCTCTCGCCCGATCGTTTCTGGCAGGGGGAGGTGGGACTGGATCTGGTAGCGGTTGCGGCGGCCGTCGGTGTCCTTGTCCTTGACCACGTAGCCGGCCACCGTCAAGTCAGTGACGATGGCGTAGGCGCTGCGCTCGGTGATCCCTACTTTGGTGGCGATATCACGCAGCCGTACCCCTGGGTCGTGGGCAATACAGACCAGGGCCCGGGCATGGTTCGTTAGGAAGCTCCACTCGGTCATCGCCCGCTATTTTAGCACGAAAATTCCAGAAATTAATTACTAGTAGCTGTCAACTAGAGTATCGTTAGTTCAGACGGTCGACATAAAGGCGGCCACCGGCCGCCAACTGTTCGAGCGCCAAGGAAAAGGGTTCACCCATGCTGATGCCATTCGAACCGTACCGCGACCTCGACCGGCGAGCCGAGGAGATGCCCAGCCAACACCGGGCCCGCCCGGTCCCAGTTGATGCCTACCGTCGAGGCAACGAGCTGAAGCTCGAGCTCGACCTGCCCGGCGCCGACCCGGGCTCGATCGAACTGACCGTCGAGAACGACCTCCTAAGCGTGAAGGCGACGCGCACCTCGTACCGCGACAAAACTGATGAGGTACAAGTAGAGGAGCGGGGTTACGGCCTGTTCGGCCGTCAACTGTTCCTTGGCAAGAGCCTGGACCGGGACCACATCGGCGCCGTCTACCACGACGGGGTGCTCACGGTCACCATCCCCGTGGTCGAACAGGCCAAACCCCACAAGATCGAGGTCACCCACGTAGGCAGCGTGGCGCAGGCCGTCGAGGCAGCCTCGACCCCCGCTTGAGCACCTGGCCCGGCGGGCCGTTCCGGGGACGTCGTCTCGATGCCAACCCGACCGGCCCGTCCGCCGCCCGCTGTTCGGTAGGGGTGAAAGTCGTAGGAGGACGGGGCGCATTTAAGAGCCCAAATGCGTTTGTTACGGGCGTGACTTTTGTCGCCCAGGAGCTCGGAGCCAAGGGAGCCTAAAATGCACCAGACACACCTACCCAATTACTCGCTACCCTTCCACCGTAGGCGCGACCCGGTGGTGTGGGGCTATCAAGCACCAACGGTGCGCCAGCCGTGCATAGTTCATGATTGGTATTTCGACGGGCAACTACGGTTCGAGCGTTGTTGGCGGTGCGATCAACGGAAGAGTGCTTAATGCGCCTCGCTCACCGGCGGGCGAGACGACGCCCGCTGTCGGTGCAACGCCGCGTGTAGCTCAGGCACTTCGGTCTTCTCGTCCAGGTGGTAACTGGCGCAGATCCGGTGGCAGCCGTCAGCGATGCGCGGCCACCGCCGGGACGCGAGCGTCGTAGCATAAGCCCTGAAGCCGTTCTCGATAGCCGGGAGGGCCTACGTGGCCCGTGCCGATGTGACTGGAGGTCCGATGCCCAGAGAAGCTCTGCTGGCCAGGACGCTGGTGGAGCTGGCAGACACGCTCGTTACGGACTTCGACGTGGTGGAGCTGCTCACCCTGCTGGCTGAACGCTGCGTCGAGGTGCTCGAGGTCGGGGCCGCCGGCTTCATGTTGGCCGGGCCGGACGGCGAGCTGCGGGTCATGGCCTCCTCCAGCGAGGCCATGCGCGTCTTGGAACTGTTCGAGCTGCAGTCCAAGGAAGGGCCTTGCCTGGACTGCTACCGCAGTGGCGGACCAGTGTTGGACCAGGACCTGGCCGTGGTGACCAGTCGCTGGCCCCTGTTCGCCGCTGAGACGCTGGCGGCCGGCTTCCGCTCCGTCCAGGCCCTGCCGTTGCGCTGGCGGGGCACGGTGATCGGCGCCCTCAACCTGTTCCAGGTTGCGCCAGGGGAAATGCGTAAGACCGATGTAGAAGCCGCCCAGGCTCTGGCCGATGTGGCCACCATCGCCATCCTTCAGCACCGGGCCTCGCTCGAGGCCCAGGCCGTAAACCAACAGCTTCAGCACGCCCTCAACAGCCGCGTAGTAATAGAACAAGCCAAGGGCATGGTGGCCCAAAGACAAGGGCTCAACATGGAACAGGCGTTCTCGGCTTTGCGGGTACATGCCCGCAGCCACAACGTGCGCCTCGTCGACGTGGCTGAAGCTGTCATCGGTGGCACCTTGGCCGGCCGCACTGGCCGCCCGCACTGGGCCCGTTGCGCTCGGCTGGTCCGGGCCGAGACGAAATGCCGGCCTAATTCCTAATTGACGTACTGACCGCTTCGCACCCTTGTCTTGTCGCTAGTGGCCCGGGCCCAATCACTCCTGTCATCGACGTCCACCAGCGGCAGTTCTCGTACCTCGTCCTTGGTGAGGTTGAGCCGGACGCCATCTTCGGTGTCTTTCACGTCGCCTATCGGGATGACCCGTTTTTGGCCCCACAGGTGGCCCTCGTCCAAAAGGACATGGGTCACACAATGGTCGCCAGGATGGACGACCAGTCCTTGTACCCGCCCGATAGCGCCGTCCGTGATGAGCACATGCTCCCCCCGGCGCACCTCCGCTGCGCCTATTTGCGCACGTTGATTGATCACCGGTTGGGGCCCCGGCACCGCCGTCCCCGCTGCAGCTAACCCGTCGTGGGGCCACGATGGCATTTGGCCTGGCCCGTAGCGAAATTGGCCACTCCCGCCCGGGATGAACCGGGCGTCTTCTGTTTCGTCAAGCTCCTCGAACTCGGCGGTGGTACACGCCAGCGCGACTCCGTCGGTCGTGGGGACGGCGAGGTTTACCGGTACCAGATGGCCCTTTTCCCGGCCCCGGGGCCGACCACCAGATGGGTCAGGGCGCCAGAGACGGGGTCGATGACCACCCGCCTCAGCTCCCCGCAGGGGCCGTCGCCAGAGCAGACTTCGCTCCCGATCGTGAACTCTGTCGGGCCGCTCATATTGAACTACCTTTCACTTTCTTCGAGGTCGAATTTGCAGTCCCGTCGAGGCTGTTGCTCGGGCCAAGACGGGACCGCCGGCAGCACGTCGCTACGCCGCCCGAGCGGGGGCTGTGACTGCGCTTAGGACCGGTGCCGTAGAGACCAATAGCCGCCGGGCGCGTCGGCGCTGGACATAGCCCCCGATGAACCCGTCGACGCCGAGCCAGCTCGAGGTCCTCCAGGTGGCCAGGATGACGATGGCGAACAGGGCATAGAACGCACACACGCTGGCCGTCCCCGACATGACGTAGGTGAAGAGCAAGGCCAGGCTGCCCAGGGAGGCCAGGGGGGTGAGGAAGCCGAGCACCAAAGCGATGCCGATGGCAAACTCGGCCACGGCGATGAACACGCCGATAGGGGCGGCGTTGGGGACAACAAAGCTGTGCAGGAAGCTCCCCCACCAGGTGTAGGCAGCGACACCATGGGTGGCGAAGCCGGCGACCCCGGCGCCGTTGTGGTGCAGGAAGGCCGGGTTCTCGGCGCCCCAGAGCTTGGCCGCGCCGGCTTGGATCCACACGGCCCCGAGCCAGACCCGCATGGTCGTCCAAATGACGGCCATGATCTTTGAGCGCGCCAGCCACTGCAGCGGGCGGGGGGTAGTGAGCTGCGATGGGTCGTCGAGTAGTTCCATAGGGTTGTTCATTGGTTGTCCTTTTTTGGCGCCCAATCTCGGCGCTACTTCGTGGGTAAGGCTGTTGTCCGGGCCTGGGCCTGGCCTCAGGCGTTGCGGCTCGTGACGACCTCTCGAGCTCCGGTGTTGGAGGCTCGCCTAGACAAAAGGGCGACCCGGAAAGATCGCCCTTTTGGCGTTTAGCGCTCCTGTGCGTGGCCCGTCATCGTCCCGGTCCCGCTCTCACGGGGGGGACCGCATCGTCTCGGGCGTGGGGGTTGGCACAGGCTCGGCCTTAGGCCGGTCTAGTAGAGGGACTGGCACTGATGACGGTCCCTGTACGCCCGAACGGTAACCACTTTGGGTGGTCCCCGGCCGGGCGGGGCTTAGCCAGGTGGGCCAACCAACATGGGCGCGCTCGTGTGCCGGTACTTCGCCCCCCGCTCCGCTGGCGGCCGACGCGGCCTCGACGGCCTGGGCCACGCTCCCCACGTGGGTGACCTCGATCTTGTGCGGTTTGGCCTGCTCGGCCACGGGGATGGTGACCGTGAGCACGCCGTCGTGATAGAGGGCGGTGATGTGGCCCAGGTCGAGGCTCTTGCCGAGGAACAGTTGCCGGCCGAACTGGCCGTAGGCGCGCTCCTCCACTTGTACCTCATCAGTCTTGTCCCAGAACGCCGTGCGCGTCGCCTTCACGCTTAGGAGGTCGTTCTCGACGGTCAGCTCGATCGAGCCGGGGTCGGCGCCGGGCAGGTCGAGGTCGACCTTCAGCTCGTCGCCTCGGCGGTAGGCATCGACCGCGACCGGCCGGCCCGGGCGTTGGCCGACCATCTCCTCGGCTCGACCGAGGTCGCGGTACGGTTGGAATGGCATCAACATGGGGGGCATCCTTTGGTCGACGCTCGAACAGCTGGCGATCTGTGACCGTCTTTACCTCGAGCGTCTAACCATCACCATACTCTAGATCACAGTTACCAGCAATTTATTTCCGGAATTTTCTTGCTGAGATGACAGGTGACGAAAAAACAAGCGTCCTGGGCGTCGAAGGGGAACGGTCCGGAAATGGTGTTCATCGTGTACGAAGTTGCCGCCGCCACAGCCTCTGGGTAGTCCTGCTCTTCCCCAACTGGGCACTGCTCCTGAGCCTCGCGCCCGGCCGGCCAGACGGGCCAGACTGAACGGCTCGCAGGCTGGCCAAACGAACTGGGCAGGCGGGCCCGGTAGGGTCGAGGGAAGCATCAATGACTGCCGCCGGTGAACACGTCCGTCCTCCCACGCCCGCCCGCTTAGCCGGAGCAGCCGAGGAGCCCACCACCCCCCTCCACCCCGAAGGCGTGCCGGGTGGGCCGGCTGACCTGGCCATCGGCGCTTTCAGCGAAGCCGCACCGTGGGTCCTCACCGGCGAGCGGCTCCCGTGGCAAGAAGGGATAGACGAGCTAAGGGCGGAGACCGGGCGCCAGGTCCCTCAATTGCTGCGCCGACAGCTTTTGCCCCCGGGCCGGCGTGTGCTTACCACGACGACCCAGCTCGGTTGGGCGATAATGAACTGGCGTCTCATCGAAAAGCGCCGAGCCGACAAGCTGGGTCGCCGGGAGATCTCGAGGGCGGGCTTGTCGAGGCGGCTGCGCAAAGCGTTCGAGCGCCTGGGCCCGACGTACATAAAGTTGGGCCAGATCCTTTCGTCCGGTGAGGGGGTGTTCCCGCCGGAGCTCGTGGGCGAGTTCCGGCTCCTCCGCGACCACGTCCCGGCGGAGAGCTTCGAGGTCGTTCGCGAGGTGGTCGAGTCAGACCTGGGCCGGCCGCTCGGCGAGGTGTTCGACCACTTCGAGACCACGCCGATCGCAGCCGCGTCCATTGCCCAAGTGCACGCGGCGCGGCTGCGTACTGGCGAAGACGTCGTCGTCAAGGTGCAACGCCCGCAGGTGGCGGGCTTGGTCCAGAGCGACATCGCCGCGATGAGCTGGCTGGCCCCCTACCTGATCGGGAGGATCCCCGTCGCTACCCTGGCCAACCCGCCGGCCCTTGTCGAACTGTTCGCCGAGACCATCGTCGAGGAGCTCGACTTCCGCCTCGAAGCCGAGAACATGCTTGACATCGCCCGGGTACTGGCGGAGACGAACCAGCGCGCGGTGGTGGTGCCGCGGCCCCACCCCCAGCTGGTAACCCGCCGGGTCCTCGTCATGGAACGGCTCTCCGGCTTTTGCTGGGACGACGTCGCCGGCATGCGCCGGGCCGGCATCGACACCTCGGCGGTCGTCCGCGCCCTGCTTATTGTGTTCCTCGAGGGAGCCACGCTGTTCGGCGTCTTCCACGGGGACCTCCACGGGGGCAACCTCTTCGTCCAGGCGGACGGTCGGGTGGCCCTGCTCGACTACGGCATTACGGGGCGGTTGGACGAGGTCCGTCGGGTGGCGTTCCTGCGCCTGTTGATGGGGGGCACGTTGAACGACCAGCGCTTGCAGTTGGCCGCCCTGCGGGACATGGGCGCCGTACCGCCGGACACCGACCTCGACGCGCTGGCGCGCGACCTCGGGCTCGACAAGCCCGTCGTCGACCCGACCACGCTGGCCCCTGATGCCCTCCTGGCGGAGGTGCGAGACCTGACCAAGAAGTTGCTGGAGTACGGGGCCAAGTTCCCGAAGATCCTCATGCTCTTCGTGAAGGATCTGCTGTTCATTGATGGCAGCCTGGCCACCCTGGCACCCGACGTGGACCTGTTCGCGGAGGTGATCGCCATCTCTAACTATTTCACCAGCCGGTATGGCGACAAGATTGCCCACGACATCGGGATCGACCCGCGGCAACGGCCGGTGGACATGGGCGGGGTACGGGCTGCCGTCGGCGTTGGCGATGAGGTAGAAACACTTTCCTACCGCGACCTCCAGGCCCGCCGCGAGCTGATCCGCAAGCGCATGGAGGAGCATCACAAGCGCAGCGAGAACCCTCGGGGGTTGTGGGGCCGGCGCCGGAGCCCGCCCTCGGGCTGAGCGCGCTACCCGGTACCCTGGGATGAGCGAGGCGGGTCGCCCTTCCCGCACGCGACCCCAAAAGGATGAACATACTGCAGCGCGCTGACATTCGGAACGTGGCCATCATTGCCCACGTCGACCACGGCAAGACGACGCTGGTGGACGCCATGCTCCGCCAGTCCGGGGCTTTTCGCGCCAACGAAGAGGTGGCCGACCGGGTCATGGACTCGACGGACCTCGAGCGGGAAAAGGGCATCACCATCCTGGCCAAGAACACGGCGATCGACTATGGCGACCTCATCATCAACATCGTCGACACTCCCGGCCACGCCGACTTCGGCGGCGAGGTGGAACGCGCCCTCACGATGGTCGACGGGGTCCTCTTGCTGGTGGACGCCAGCGAAGGCCCGCTCCCCCAGACCCGTTTCGTCCTGCGCAAGGCGCTCGAAGCCCATCTGCCGGTGCTGGTCGTGGTCAACAAAGTCGATCGCTCCGACGCCCGTCCGGCAGAGGTGCTGGACGCCGTCTACGACCTGTTCATCGACCTCGGGGCGACCGAATCACAGATCGAGTTCCCCGTGGTTTATTGCAACGCCCGCTCGGGCCAGGCCGCCCTCACGGCTGAGGAAGTCCCGGACGCGCCCGGGCTGAAAGTCCTCTTCGAGCTCCTCATCGAGTACATCCCGGCCCCGACCTACATTGAAGGTCACCCGTTCCAGGCGCTGGTGGCCAACCTCGACGCGTCCACGTACGTCGGCCGTCTCGCCATATGCCGGGTCCACCAGGGTTGGGTGCACAAAGGCGACGCCGTGGCCTGGCTGCGCGACGGCCAGGACGGTCCCCCGCAAAGAGCCCGGATCGCCGAGCTGTACTTGACCGAAGCGCTGCAACGCGTTGATGCGGGCCCAAATGGAGCCGGCCCGGGCGACATAATCGCCGTTGCGGGCATCCCCGACGTGATGATCGGCGACACGTTGGCTGATTTTTCCGACCCGCGCCCCTTGCCCGGGGTAACCGTGGACGAGCCGGCCATCTCCATGACCTTTGGAGTGAACACCTCGCCGCTGGCGGGGCAGGAAGGCACCAAGCTCACGGCCCGGCTGCTGAAGGGCCGCCTCGACGCCGAGCTGGTCGGCAACGTGTCCGTCCGGGTGGAGCCGACAGAGCGACCCGATACCTGGGAGGTCCAGGGCCGGGGCGAGCTCGCCCTCGCCGTGCTCGTCGAGCTGATGCGCCGGGAGGGTTTCGAGCTCACGGTGGGCAAGCCGCAGGTGCTGACCAAGGAGATCGACGGAAAGGTCTACGAACCCGTCGAACGGGTATCGCTCGACATCCCCGAGGACCACCTCGGCACGGTGACGCAGCTACTGGCCGCACGCAAGGGCCGGATGCAGCACGTGGTCTCGCACGGGAGCGGCTGGGCCGGACCGATTGGCTGGTGCCGTCCCGCGCCCTCATAGGCCTGCGCTCGCAGTTGCTGACCGACACCAAGGGGACGGCCCAGCTGCACCACGTCCTCGACGGCTGGGAGCCCTGGTTCGGCGAGATCCGCACCCGCCAGAGCGGCTCGCTGGTGGCGGACCGGCGGGGGAAGTGCGCCACGTACGCGTTGCTGAACCTGCAGGAGCGGGGAACGCTTTTCGTAGGGCCGGGCGACCCCGTCTACGAGGGGATGATCGTCGGGGAGAACCCCCGCCGGGAGGATATGGATGTCAACCCGGCCAAGGAGCGCAAGCTCACCAACATGCGCTCGTCCACGGCCGAGGAGCTAGTGCGCTTGTCCCCAGCCACAGTGTTATCGCTTGAACAGGCCCTCGAGTTCTTGCGCGAGGACGAATGCGCCGAAGTCACGCCCCAGTCGGTCCGCCTCCGCAAGGCCACACTCCCCCAGGCCGACCGGGCCCGGTTGCGGGCGCGGGCACGGGACCACTAGTCGGGCACGGGACCACTAGTCGTTCCTACTCCGTTAGTTGAGTGCCGGGTCTGATGGGAAGGCCGAGGCGAGGGCCAATAGCCCACCTTGCCGGCGCAGCACCGCCTTCCACAGCAGGGCCGGTTCCGGGCTGAAGATGTCGTCCTCGGTGGCCTCGACCGCCCACCAGGCACCCGCGTCCATCTCTGACTCCAGCTGGCCTTCTACCCAACCGGCGTAGCCGGCGAAGATGCGCAGGCGGTCCATCCAGGGGGCCACGAACGCAGGGTCCGCCTCCAGGTCGACCGTCCCCAGCGGCCCTTGCAACGGGATGTACCCCGAGCTGGGTACGGACACCTCCGACTTCACCCGGGCCAGACATATCGTGCCCTCGCTCACCGGGCCGCCTACGAAAACCACGGCCGGTTCGGTGGCCAGGTCCTCCCATTCGGGCAGAGGCGAGGCTACTGCGGTGACAGTGGGCCGGTTGAGGACGAGGCCGAGTGCGCCCTGCTCGCCGTGGGCCACCATGAGCACCACTGTGCGGGCGAAGTTGGGGTCGAGGAGGCTGGGCGCGGCTACCAACAACTTGCCCTGAAGGCTCCCGTGGATTTCGTCCATGTCATCCATCTTTCCCGTGCCACGTTACTAATATCCTCGGGGGCCGCCCAAGGACTAGCCGCCCACTCGGGTGAAGGAGTACCTGTCCGCCGCTGAGACCTGGCTCCGTCCGCCCGGGCCACTCACGACTACGTCCACGGTACTGGCCGAGTGCGCCGGGGCCATGGCTTTCAGTTCCGTCCCGGAACCGGCCGACAACCGGGCCGCCGGCACCCCGCCGAAATACACGGCCTTGGCCGCCCCAAGGTCCGTCCCGCGCACAACCACCCAGTTGCCACCGCCAACGGGCCCGGTGGCCGGGCTCAGGCCGCTCACAACTGGTGGGGGCGCGCCCAGGACGGCCTCTGGGGCGCCCGCGTGGGATTTTGTCCAGCCTGATGTGGGCGAACCGGGCGTCAGCGGGCCGACGCGGCCGGGCGCAGCGCGGGCGGGGCGGCGGGGGCGGCTGCTCTTCCGGCCCGCTCGGCCAGGTTGGTGGTAGAAGCGGAAGCCGCCGCGCTCGTAGAGGGGCTGGCCGTAGCGGCCCCGTTAGCCGGGCCGGAAGTGCCGTACGTCTGGCTATTGCCAGTACCTGCCGCCTTAGACCCGCTGGCCGTCGGAGGCACCGCCCGAAGTATCGAAGGGCCTGAGCGGGTGGACTCTGTCCCTGCGGCCACGTGCGACGCACTGGGGCCGGGGCCATGGCTGAGCGTGGGGACGAAGATCGCCAGCGCGATGATCACAGCTGCAGCCACGCTCAGTCGGGGAGCCCACTTCCGCCACTGTTTCTCGGGCTTCGGGTACTCGGGGTTCTCCGGGTTTTGTGGTTCGTCAGGGAGGAGGCTGACCTCCAGTTTGTCTCGCACGTCGCCAGGAAGGGGCCTGGCGACGGTCCCCGTTCGCGTCCCCTCCAGCAGCTCTTCCAGTTGGGCACGCAGCTGAGGGGGCAGCGGGCGCGGGTGGTCGGCGCCCGCAAGGAGCTCCTCGGGGGCTTTGTACATATCGTTGGTGTTGTCGCCCTCAGGCATCGATACCGCCTCCAGTGCTACCGGACAGCTCGCGGCGCAGGCCGTCGCGCCCTCTTTGCAGCAGGGACTGGACCTGGACCCGGCTCCGGTTGACCTGCCCCGCGATCTCGACCACGGACATGTCCTCCAGGTACTTGAGCACCAGGACCTGGCGCTGAAGAGCGGGCAGACGCCCGAGCGCCCTCACCACCTCGTCCTGGCGTTCGAGGACGTCCTCGTCCGGGCCCGTGGAGCCGAGCTCCCCACGGACCAGGCTAAGTGAGCGTCGCGCCACTTCTGCTTTTCGTTCCGACTCGTAGTAACGGGCCAACCGGCGCCTGGCGATGGCGCACATCCAAGTCGACGCGGATGCCTCGGCCCGAAAGGCGGCCGCTCCCCGCACCGCTTCGAGCAACGTCTCCTGGAGCAGGTCCTCGGCGGCTTCGTCTCCGCCCACCCGGGCGAACAGGAACCCGAAAACGACCGGCGCCACCTCGTCGAGCAACCACCCGACGGCGTCCGCGTCGCCGCCAGCCGCGGCGGCCAGCAGTTCACGTTCGCGTTCGAGGGGTGCCGGCGAAGGCCCGGCCTCCAGGCCGAGCTCGTCCGCTATCCCATTGGCCCCGACGTCCCCCCCGTCCCCGCCGGTCAGCCTGACCGAAGTGCCGGGGCGGCCCGCATCGCGACGCAGCCTGCTCGACCATCTTCGGTTGCCGGCGGGGCGAGGGTTCACGATGAGGTGGCCGGGTAGGCCAACCACGCCACCTGTGAGAGCGAGCTCATGTCGCTTTCCATCACACCCTGTTCGGAGATGGTGTAGATGTCACCCCCAACGACAACGGCCCGTTCGATCTCGGGGTAACCGTTTGAGCCGCTCGCCGGTTGGCTCAGTGCTCCCAGCTGACGCAAGGTGCCGGAGGGGGTTACGGCCCAGACGTCGGCCGCGCTGCTGGCCCCGTGGCCCGAATAGTTGTCGACGGGCAGGACCAGGAGGCCGGAGGCCGGCCACCACAGCAGGGCGTGCGGGTCGTACTCCGCCGCCGAGCTGGCCCCGCTGCCGAGTTGTTGGCGCGAGACCAGAGAAGGTTGGGCGGGGTCGGCCACGTTGAACACCTCGAGCTGCAAGCCCTGCGTGCGCAGCTGTTGGTCGACGGCTTCGCCCACACCCAGCAACAGGCCGGTGTCCAGCGGTTGGAGGAAAGACGAATAGCCAGCCAGTGAGACCAGTCCAGCGAGCACGGGGTGCTCGGGGTTGCTCAGGTCGAGCACATAGAGGGGGTCGGTCTGGTCGAACGTGACCACGTAGCCGAGATCGCCGATGAACCGGACGGCGTAAATCTTCTCGCCCCGGCCCAAGCCGTGCAGGGCGGCGACGGTCCCCAGGACGCCGTTATCGGGCTGGAGGACGCTCACTATGTTGTCGGAAAGCGTGGGCGGCGGGGTGCCGCCGTCGATTGGCGCGGGCGTTGGCTCACCCCTGGTCGTCGCCACTCGCAGGTAGCCGTTGTACTCAGACATGGCGTACTGGCCGATCAATGTGCCCGGTACGGTACCCGACCCCAGGTACGCCGGTGCAGAAGGGCTCGAGATATCAAAGCCGTAGATATCGGTCGTGGTCCTCTGGTCGAACGGGGGGACCACGTAGGCGGGCTCCATCGGGCAGGCGACACCGTTCCCGTACGGGCAGCCCCACACGCCCTGGTCCTGCCAATTCGTAGTGGCCACATAAACGTCGGTCGCGCTGGCGTAGACATTTTCAGCGTTGCCCATCACCGTGACCTCGTCCCCCGGGGCGCTGGTGGCGGGGTCGAGGGAAACGAGCGAGACGGTGCCGAGCCCAGCTTCGATGATGGTGTGGTAAGTGCGAGCGCAGGAAGCTTCCCGGGTCAGCGTTTTGGCCGCCCGCCCGTGGCTCGTCACCACCGTTTCCGAGGGCAGCCAGTTGGCCGCTTTCGATGACCTGATCTCGGCTTTGTTCGCGGCGGTGGCGGCTCTTTCGGCTACCGCAGTAGCGGTAATTGGATAGGCCCAGCGCAGCCGGGGCTCGTTGGTCAAGACGAGCACAACCTGGCCGTTGATGAGGCGGGCACCCTGCTCCTCGCCCTGGAAGGTGAAGGTCCTCGCCACCGATGGTTGCTGCGGGTCAGCCAAGCTAACCACGACGACCTCCGTTGCCGAAGGGTTGTTCCCCCAAGGCTGGACCGGCGGGGAGATTATCGGGGCACTGTGGACCACCGTCGACGGCGACGCCGAGTGGCCAGCGGAGGCCGAAGCGGTGCCACCGACGTAGGTGACGGGGACCGGGCCGCTCGTCTGGCCGCCGATCACGTACACGTACTGCCCGGCCAGAAAAAGGCCGCTCGCCTGCTCGAGTTGGGGCAGGGGCAGGAACCCTTCCAGCTTGGGGCCGCGCCCGCCCACGTTGACCACCTGGACCCCGAGCGGTTGCTGGCGCAAGATGACCATGACCTGGCCGTCGGTTTTCACCGTGTCCGGCTCGTCGACGCCCGCCTCCTGGTCATTGGTGGTCGAATAGCCGGGTTGCCCATCCGAGCCGTTGGCGCCGCCTGAGGCGGCTGCCGTAGAGGGTGGTGTGGCTGCCGTGGGGGCCGCGCCCAGCGCCGTAGGCACCGGCACTACGCCTCTGACCACGCCCCCAGGCGCAAAGCCGACGTAGCCACCTGAAGTACCGGGAAGGCCGTAGGGACCGACCTCTTTCATCGCCTCGGCCTTGACTTGGCCCAGCAATTGGGTGCAGTTCGTGTACGCGACGAGGTCGGCCCCGGCGAGTTTCGTCTTCGGTTTTGACCCGCTCGGCCCGTTATCTGCCCGTGCGCTGGCTGGCGTAGCGCCGGCCAGGCCGAGCCCCAAAACGCAGAGGGCAGCAACGAACCCAGCCGCAGCTGGCTGTACCTTCGACCCCTTCATCCACTCTCCTCCTCGGCTCTTGAGGGGTTAGTGGGCTCTTTTCGGGAGGATCAACCGCGCCGAACTGGTTTAGGCCGCCACTCCCACGATCGGGTCGGCGGCACGAACGCCGCTGTTCGTTGAACCCTCGCTTTGGGCGTCACCCAGGTTGAAGACCGAGCCGTTCGACCCGACCACCCAGTAACCCTGCCCATCCGCGGTCGGGGCCATGCCCACGATGTTGTGCAGCTTTCTCGCGAGGTTGAGGACGGAGCCGGAATTGTGGGCGTTCCCAAAGGCGTAGACGTGGCCGTCCGCGCCGACCAGCCAATACCCCTTGCCGTTGGTAGTGGCGGCCATCCCGACGATGTTCGTCATATGGTCCCGACTGGTTGGCTGCGGAGCGAGATTGTGGGCGTCGCCGTAGGCGTAGACGAGCCCGTCGGACCCGGCCAGCCAATAACCATGGCCGTCCGGGGTAGCAACAATGCTGACAATGTTGTCGAATTTCTTGAGCCCGGGGCCGGGACTGTAAATACGGGCGTTCCCAAAGGCGTACACGTGGCCGTCGGCGCCAACTAGCCAGTACCCCTCCCCGTTGTTAGTGGCGGCGATCCCGACGATGTTGTGCACAGAGAACCGCTGGGCACCGAGCGAACCGTAATTGTGGGCATCGCCAAAGGCAAAAACGTTTCCATCGGAACCGGCTATCCAGTAACCGCCAAGGTCGGGGGAAACGGCCATGCCGATGGTGTCTTTTGCGTGGACTTTTTGCCCTCGGACCGGCTTGAAATTGTGAGCCGCCCCAAAAGAGAACACACGGCCGTCCCTAGCCACCAGCCAATAACCCTGTTGTGAGGGCGGGGGCGGAGTGGTCGTGGTCGTGGTGGTCGTGGTTGTGGTCGTTGTGGTTGTCGTGGTTGTCGTGGGCGGAGGCGGAGCCGTCTGGACGTTCGGTGTGGCGGAGACCTCGCTGGAGCGGACGCCCTCGCCCACACCGTTCACTGCCGAGACTTCGAGGTAATACTTGGTCCCGTCGGTGAGCCCGGTGGCGACGTACGAGGTGCCGGTCACACTCGTAAGCAGGGCCTCGCCTCCAGACGAGGTGCCCTCGTAAACGTTGTAGGAGGTGATGGCCGAACCGCCAGCGTTGGCCGGGGCGGTCCAGCTGAGCGCGATCTGGCTGTCGCCGGGGGCGGCGGTGACCCCGGCAGGGGCGCTCGGGGTGGTGGCCGGCGTGGCGGAGGCCTCGTTGGACAGGAGCCCTTCACCTACGCCGTTGACGGCCGTGACCTCGAAGTAGTACTGGGTGCCGTTGGTGAGCCCGGTCACCGTAAAGGTTGTGCCCGTGCCGCCCGTGTTGTGGAGGAGCGTTTCACCTCCCGACGAAGTCCCTTCGTAGATGTTGTACGACGTGATGGCCGCACCGCCGTTGCTAGTGGGGGCGGCCCAGCTGAGCGCAACACGGCCATTACCGCGTGCGGCGGTGAGCCCGGTGGGGCGCCCGGGGTGGTGGCCGGCGTGGCCGAGGCCTCGGTCGATAGCCCGCCCTCGCCGATCACGTTCACGCCGGACACCTCGAAGTAGTACGTGGTCCCGTTGGTGAGGCCCACGATGGTGGTGGACGTCCCCGAACTGCCCGTGCCCTGGAGGAGCGTCTCACCGCCCGACGAGGTGCCTTCGTAGATGTTGTACGAGGTGATCGGAGAACCACCGTCGTTCGGGGCCGTCCAGTTGAGCATCACCTCGCCGTTGCCCGTCGTGGCAGTGAGCCCGGTGGGGGTGCCGGGGACGGTGGCCGGCGTGGCTGAGGTCTCAGCCGATCGTCCGCCTTCGCCGACCCCGTTGAGCGCCGAGACCTCGAAGTAGTAGGGGGTGCCGTTGGTCAGCCCGATCACCGGAGTGGACGTCGCCGCACTACCTGTGTTCTCGAGCAGTGCTTCATTTCCTGACGTAGTGCCTTCGTAGACGTCGTACGACGTAATCGCTGACCCGCCATTGCTGGTCGGGGCGGTCCAGTGAAGAACTACCTCACCGTTACCGCTCATGGCGCTGAGCCCGGTCGGTTCCCCCGGGACCGAGACCACGTTGATCGTCTGTTGGGCCTGCGGTGCCGCGTTGTAGTTGCCGTCACCACTCTGGTTGACGTCCACTGTGCAGGTCCCCGCGGCCAGGAAACTGACGACGCCGCTCGTCGCCTTAACCGAGCAGGCGCCCGGGGTGGAGCTGCTGTCTATTGAGTAGGCAACGGCAAGTGTCGACGACGCCAAGGCGTTGGCGTCGTAGGTGGTGCCGGCGTCGGCCGTCGTTGGCGCGGTGGTCGTGAACGAGACGGTTTGGCTGGCGACCGCGAAATCGATGCTCCAGCCCCCGGTAATGGCACCCGTCCCGTCGCCTTCACCCACGGTGACGGCGTACAGGCTCCACGCACCGTTCGGGTCGGTGCCGTCGAAGGTGCTGGCGAGGGTGGCGCTCCCCTGGGGCGCCGGTTTGCCGTACGGACCGCTGGGCGCCGGGGCCGGGAACGTGTCGGTGTCGACCCCCGAGTAGTCGACTGGCTTCGTGGTCACCGAAGAACCGTCGGCACCGAGGGGCGTGGTCTGTGGGATGTGGCTGTTCGCGTCGTCACTGAAAGTAACGGTGACATTGGAGGCGTTCTGAGCCCCGTGCTGGGCCGACGTTCGAAAGGAGCACGATGGACTGGCCCTGCGGGCCGACCAGGAGGAAGTCCAGGTCGGACGCGAACGGGTAACTAATCCCGTCCAGAGTGACGGTGAGGCCAGTGACCGGTCCCAGGTTGGACGCGTAGATGTGCGACGGGTAAGGGGTGGCCGGTTCAGGCGCCGAGCTCGTCGGGTTGTCGAGGGTGATGGCGCCGGGGTTGGCGAACTCATTGGGGGCGACGTCGGTCGTGTGGTTGTCGACTTCCTGTGTCGTCGAGCCGGTGCTCTCGCTAAAGGACGTGGTGCCGCTGTAAATGGCCTGGATGGTCACGTCAGCTTCAGCCGAGAACGTCGTGTTGCAGGTGGCCTGGCCGCTGCGTGTCCAGCGCAGCTGCGCCGCAGCCGCTGATGGTCGTCCCGTCAGCCGTAAAGTCGATGGTCCCGCTCGTCACCGGCGTGGCCGGGCTCCCGCTCGTGACGGCCGCCAGAAAGGTGACGCCCTGGTCTGGGCTGGCCGTAAAGGAAGGGTCAGGGCTGCCAGTGACCGACGTCGTGGTGGCCGCCTCGGAGCCGAGGGTGAAGGTCAGGCTCCAACCGCCGCTGATCTGGCCGGCACCGTCGGCGGCGCCATCGGTGACGACATATAGGCTCCAGGTCCCGTTAGGGCTAGTCCCATTGAACTGGTCCCCGAGAGTGGAGGTGCCTTTGGGCGCGGGCGTCCCGTAGGGGCTACTGGGCGCGGGCGCGGGAAACTGTCCGCTCCGGAATAGTCAACTGGCTTGGTCACGACGCTTGAGTTGGACGGGAGGGTGGAGTTCTCAGGCAAAGTAGACGATGCGGAGTCGTCAACAGTCACGGTGGTCCCCGTGGCGCTGGTGGTGCCCGTGCTCGGGCCGACGTTCGCGAGGAGGACTTCCGAACCACCCTGCGGCCCGACCAGCAATACGTCGAGGTCCTGGCTGTACGGGTATGTGATGCCCGATAACGTGGCACTTACGTTGGAAATTGACCCTGTCAGCCCGGACACAAAGATGTCTGAGGGGTAAGGGACCGATTCCCCAGGAGTAGATGCGGTGTTCGGGACGCTGATGGGGCCGGCGTTGCTGAAAGTGTTGCCGCTTACAGTGGTGTGGTCGTTGACCACCTGAGTCAGCGTGCCTGTGCTGCCGACGAAGCTGGAAGTGCCACTGTAAACGGCTGAAAGGTCATGGTCGCCCTCGGTCGAAAAGGACGTCGTAGCAAGTGGCGGTCCCGTTGCTCTGTAACGCTGCGGCGCCGCACCCGGAGATGGTCGTCCCGCCGTCCTCGAAATCCACGGTCCCTGCCGTGACGGGTGAGCCAGAGCTACTTACAGAGGCCTGGAGCGTTACGGAATTGCCGGCGCCGGAAGTGAACGATGGGTTCGCACTGGAGGTGAGGGTTGTCGTCGTTGACGACAATACGGTCGCAGTGGTGATATTAATCGACCATCCACCGGATATCGATCCGGTGCCATCGCCCGCTGAGTTGGTAGTCACATAGAGGTCCCAGGTGCCGTTGGGGGCCGTCCCGTCGAAGGTCGAGCTCAGAGTGCCCGACCCCGCATCAGCGGCCTTGGAGAAGGCGGTCGGCGCGGGTGAAGGGTAACTGTCGAGGCTGTACCCGGCAAAATGGTCACTGAAGTCGGCCGGCTGCATTGTTAGAGATCCGCTCGTCGGAAAGCTCGAGTCGTTGTAGGCGAGAGCCGTCCCACCGTCTGAAAGGGTGACGATCAGGTTGTTGGTGGCCGTGGTCTGGTCGTTGGAGCCGACAGCGGTAAACAGGCTGAGCGCGCTGCCGGTTGGGCCGACCAGAAGAGCACCGACGTCCTCCGAATATTGGTAGCTGAGCCCCGAAAGGGTCACTGTGATGTTGCTAATGGTGCCGGTGAGACCCGATACGGTGATGGGCGACGGGTACAGCGTGGCCGCGGCCGCGACCGGAGGGGTTGACACCGCGGGGTCTTCAAGGCCGATCGAGGCGGCGTTCGAGAACGTCGTCTGGGCTGACGCCGGCATAGCCAGCCAGGCCATAGGCGCCGCCAACATTGCCACCCCGACGCATACGCCCAGGAACTTAAAAGTACCCCGCCGCCGCATTGCTGCCGTCAAATACCCCAACTGACTGCCCCTCGTTTTCAACGGTGCCTAAATGGCTTGACCGACAAGTACACCCACTAGCCGCTGGCGTGAGCTCTTGGCGGCGAGGGCATTCCGGGTAGTGGTGGCCCGGCCACTGGGAGTCTACGCACGATTAATTGAGGCCGAAAGTGCCCCTGGGGATACAAATCCCGGCATGAGGGTCTCGCTGCCAGTCAACTTTGGAATGCAGTGAGAAATGGGCGGGCCGTGCACTCTCTCCGCACCCGTTCAACCACTATCAGCGAGAACCAGTGGACCTGCTAGCTGAAGACGGCTTCGTACGTCACGCCGGGCGCACTCGAAATGACCGGTCCGATCAGGCATTCCAATTCCCCGAAGTCAGCGTGGGACACGCGGTGCACACCCTGGGACAACACGGGTGCCTGTGGGCCCACGAAATGTAGGACGAATGGTTGGCGGCTCCCAAACCGTTCTCTCTGGCGGAGGACTTCGACCAACCGGACGTCCACGGCGCCGCCGCCCGGCCTCGTTTCTGCGAGCAAGAAGTCCTCCCCCACCAGCGGCTCGAAGTCGCCGGCCGTCAGCGTCAAGAGGTCTCGCACGGCCGTAGCGATATCTCAGGCCCCGCCCCTCCGAACCCGGCTATTCCGCGCTCGCGGGTCGAACAGAAGATGGCCAACAACAGCCTGGTGTCCTCGGGGAGGCGAGCGGCCCGGGTGGTGACTGCTCCGGTCATCGTGTCGCCGAGCGTAGCGGGTTGGCCCCATCGAGCGTGGGCCGGACCAGGGCACAGGTGCGGGCCGACGTCCTGGTGCTCACCCCGGACGGTGTCGAGTTATCCCGCGACGGGCGCCCGGTGACCATGGGGCCGGTGAGGCGCTGCTCGAAGCTTCTATTGCGGCTGCTAGACCCGGCGCTTAGAGTGAGGCGCCGAGGGCCTGCAGCGTTGATCATCGAGCCTGTTGGCGCGCCCCCGCCGGCTCGTGCGCAGCAACTGGACGAGCATTTAATGGCTGCCCTGGCCGCCAAGTCAGTGGGTAACGCTAAAACCAACAGCTAACGCCAAAACGAACAGCTAACGCCTAAACCAACAGCTAACGCTAAATCAAAAGGAAGGGAAAAGCACCGTGTCAGACCAGTACTTGGGCGAGATCAGGCTATTTCCGTACAATTTTGCCCCCATCGGGTGGGCTTTTTGCAATGGCCAAATTATGGCGATCAGCCAGAACACCGCGCTTTTTGCTTTACTCGGCACGACCTACGGAGGCGATGGGGTCACCACTTTTGCCCTTCCCGACCTGCGCGGGAGGGTAGCGGTGAGCTCAGGGCAGGCACCCGGGCTTATGAGCTACAGCCTGGGCCAAACAATTGGGGCGGAGAACGTGGCTCTTACACAGTCGCAGATGCCGGGCCACAACCACGCGGTCAACCCGCCCGCAAACGACTCCCCGGCATCGGCGACGAGGCCGGGCGGGGCCGTGATGGCGAGGGTGCCGACGGCGGTCTACGCCAGCGCCGGGGACGGCACGACGATGGCCGCCTATAACACCGCCTCAGCCGGAGGAAACCAGCCGATCTCAGTCCTCAACCCGCTCCTGACGCTCAACTACTGCATTGCGTTACAGGGGATTTTCCCGTCCAGGAGCTAAAGCGTGGACTGGTGGGCCCGGCCGTTCGCGGACCGGGCCCACCATTGGCCACCTTCGGACTGGCGGGCAAAGAGCGTGCCCGCCGTCCGATTTCTGCGAACTGCTAATCGAAGGCGATGGCGCTCAAGATTTCGAGCCGCGCCGCCCGGCGGGCCGGCAGCGCCGCGGCCACCACTCCAGCCAATCCAGCGACGATGAGCAGGATGATAAGGGTCCCTACGGGGAAGGACATCACGAACCCTGGGCCACCGATCGAGTGCTCGAGGGCGACCGCAAGGAGCGCCCCCGTGACCAGGCCCAGGACGGCGCCAATGAGCGAGGTTATAACGGATTCGTAGCGCACCATTTGGCGGACCTGACGCCGGCTGGCGCCCACCGCCCGCAGCAACCCCAGCTCCCTCTTGCGCTCGTGTACGGCCAGTGCCAGCGTGTTCACGAGCCCGAACAGTGACACGATCACTGCTAATGCCAGCAAGACGTACACGAGGCCAAGGACCGAGTCGACCTGGTTAGCTTGCTGTTGCTCGAACTGGGCCGCAGTGAGGGATTCGGCCTGGGGGAAGTCTCTTGTCAGCAGGCGGTCCACAGCGGGCTGGAGCGTGGCATTAGTGGCGCCTGTCGCATAGCCGACAAAGTCAACGCCGTCGTCACTTTGAGAGAACATTCGCTGGAGGACCGGTCGCGTCACGGTCAGCGACCCGAGCAAATCGGCCCGGTCAGACACAATGCCTGCCACCACCAGGTGAAGGTGGCGGCCAGATGTCGTCAGGACTGAGAGGCTTTGACCGAGGTCGAAGTGGTTGGACGTGGCGAACGACTGAGTGAGCACGGCCTGGTCGTCACGGAGCTGGTCAAACGCAGCCGTGGTCCCCTTTTCCCATTTCACTCGGTACAGTTCGGAAAGCGCCGCCGGGTCGACCCCCGTGACCTGCTGCACGCCTTTCACGCCGCTCACGTCTGCTTCCGAAAAACTCACCGGCGAAACGACCTTTACTCCCGGCACTTTCCGCAGCGCGACCGAGAGTGAGGCAGGGATGCCCTGGCTGTTGTTCGCATTAGCCTCGACTATCAGGTTCCCGGCGAAAGAACTGTTGACTGCGCTGTCGACGGTTGCCGTTGCCCCTGCGGCTAGGACCGAGACAAAAGTCACGAGAGCGAGGCCGACCATGAGGGCCGCCGATGTTATGGCTGTGCGGCCGGGCTGGCGGCGAGTGTTCTCGCGTGCTATTTGCCCCGTGACCCCCCGCCAGCTGACCAGAGCTCCAACGCCCTGGGCCAGGGCGGGGATGAGCTTGGGGCTGAAGAGTGCGATGCCGACGAACAGCACTAGGGCGCCTATGCCGGCCATCAGTGCACTCCCGCTGCCAGCGATGCCGTCGGCTACCATCGCTGCGCCGAGGACGAACACAGCGATGCTGACGGCCAGGTAGTAGCGGCCCGGCCGCCCCGGCTCAGCCCCCGTGCCGGAGCGCAGCGCGGCCAGGGGCGGTACCCGCGTGGCCCGCAACGCTGGCGCCAACCCGGCGACCACGCATACGACGAGGCCAACCAGGAGCGACACCAGAATCGTGCGGGCCTCGACGACGACACCGTTGTCTGGCAAGTTGGCGCCAAAAGCCCTGAAAATGGCGTCGAGGCCGGGGGCCAAGGCAATGCCCAGGCCGAGGCCGGCGACTGCGCCAGCCAGGCCGATCAGGGCGCTTTCCAATATGACCGACCACAGGATCTGGCGTCTGGCCGCTCCCATGGCGCGCAAGAGCCCCGTCTCCCGGGTGCGCTGCGCCACCGTCACGGAAAACGTATTTAGGATTATGAAGCCCCCGACGAACAGAGCAATATAGGCGAAGACGAGCAAGAACGTCTTTATGAACCCGGTGCCGTTGGCAAAGTCGCTCACGCTTTTGGCCACCTGCTGCGACCCGGTACGCACCACGACGCTATGGGGCAGGAGCAACGCCAGCCGATGGCTGAGCTGCGACGGGGTGACGCCGCTGCTGGCGGTCACGTCGATCTGGCTGTAGCGGCCGGGTTCGCCGGCGACGGCTTGTGCTTGGGGAAGCGTGAGGACAGCGACACTGGCGCCGGCGAAGGAGCCGCTGCCTGCGAAGCGCACCGTCCCCACCAGCCGATAGTGCCGGACTGGCCCCGCCCCGGCTACCTCGACGAGGTCGCCGAGATGAAGCCGTTGCGTAGTGGCGGTTGTGAGGTCGACTGCGGCTTCCCCGGGCCCGTGGGCAGATGGCCCTGAACGGCGCTTAGGACCTGGAAAGGCGCGGGTTCTGTGCTGGCGACGTACGAAAACCCGGCCGGCGCCAAGGCGTGGCCGCGCCGGTTGAGGAGCGTGGCGTTCGTGATGACCTCGCCGTCGGCCTGGGAGACGCCCACTACTTGCCTCACTTTGGCCAACATCGAGGTCGATAAAGGCGATATCTGCGCGGAATTGTTGTCGCCCAAGGGGGCGCTCGGGGTAATGACCACCGACTCCCCCGCGTACGCCGAGCCCACGAGCTTGGAGTAAGAGGCGTTGATGGTATCGGTGAGGACGTAAGTCCCTGCCATCAACGCCACCCCGAGCGCCACCGAAATAACTGTGAGGATGACCCGGAACTTGTGAGTGGAAAAACCCCGCAGGGAGATCCGAAGCATTAGTTGCCTCCCTGTACCAATTGAAGGACGGCTTCACGGCTCCCCACTTGGCCTTGATGGGCGATGTGACCGTCAGCCAGCACGACGAGGTCATGGGCATAAGACGCCGCGTGGGCGTCGTGGGTAACCATTACCACGGTCTGCCCGAGGTCGTCGACCGCTTGACGGAGCAGAGCCAGGACGTCGTCGGATGCCCTAGAGTCGAGGTTCCCGGTGGGCTCGTCCGCAAAGATAACTGCCGGCCGGCCGATTAATCGCGCGAGCGACGGCTACCCGCTGTTGTTGGCCGCCGGAAAGTTGGGCCGGCCGGTGGCCGAGCCGGTCGGCGATCCCCATCGTCATAACGAGCTGGTCGAACCAATCGCGGTCGACGCGCTCGTGGGCGAGGGAGAGCGGCAGGAGGATGTTCTCTTCTGCGTCGAGGACAGGCAGGAGGTTGAACGCCTGGAAAACAAAGCCGATCTTGTCCCGGCGCAGCCTCGTGAGGTGGCGTTCGTCGAGCGAGCCCAGGTCAGTGCCGTCCACGGCCACAGTCCCGGACGTGGGCCGGTCGAGGCCGGCCAGGAGGTGGAGCAGCGTCGATTTGCCCGAACCCGACGCGCCCATGACGGCGGCAAACCGCCCGGTGCCAAACGCGATGTCAACTCCGTCGAGGGCCGTGACAGCGGCCTCGCCCGAACCGTAACGCCGGCACAGTTTGTGGGCTACGACGACCGGGGGGTACGTGAGAGGGGGTTGGGCAACAGCGCCCGCGACTGATGGGCCGCACTGAAAGGTAGTCATGATTGTGATCCTCACACCGGGCGCTCTGCGGAGGAATTGGGGACTACCCCGAGCGGCCCCTGAAACCCCTACGTGCCTCTCGGGGAAGCCCCCGAGGGGCTCAGGACCATGTGACCCGGAATAGTTCGCGCCAATCGTGGAGCAAATCGGCCCGTCCGTCCAGGTCGAGCCCTTCGGGGGTACGGCGGTTCCACACCAGGAGGTATAAATCCTTGGCCCGTCCCCGCACGACCAGGTCGGGGGCACTTGGGTCGGGGGCACCTGGGTCGGCGGCACTTGGGTGGGCGCCACTCGGGTCGGCGCCACTCGGGTCGGCGCCACTTGGGTCGCTGGCACTGAGGTCACCGGCACTCGAACCCCGTTTTGTCACGATGCCACTGCCAGAAACCGCGACTGACCATGACGTGGCGGCGTCGGTGGCTTCGAGAGCGACCGTCCCCGGAGGGACTTTGGTGTAACGCCTCGAACCCGGGCGAGCGAGGAAACCGAGCAGTAGTTCGTCGATCCCATCCGCGGCGAAAGGTGTTCCGATGTCGCTTGGAGCCAAGCCGGCGGCCCTTTCGGCGTCGACCCGGTGGATGGCCGTCTCGTGGGCCTGCCGGCGGGCCCAGAACGCAAGCGGCGACGGTGCGCCCAGAAATGTCCAGCAGCGCAAGTCAGCCGGTGCCGCCGCTAGAGAATTGACCAGTGACGCATGGCCCTCGGCTACCCATGGCAGCAGCTCGTCGTCAGGCGGCGCGACAGCGATCACGCCTGCCTCGTCTGGTTCGTCGGCCATCTCTGTGCGCCCGTTTTGGACATAACCGCCCGCCCAATGGTGGACGAAACCGATGTGGGCCAGGAGGTCGCGCATGGCCCATCCGGGGCACGCCGGGACCGCGGCGTCCAGACTGGCTGACTGGGCGGCGCTGAGCAACAGGTGCCCGTCGCGCTCCAGCGCGGCTATGTGGTCGTTGGCCTCCATGGCCTCCATATAAGCCGTCCGGGCGCGAGGGCGGGTCGGCGGATCGCCCCTCCGGACCGGATTTGCCTGGATTCCTTGTGAGTTCTCCAATAGGCCGGGCCGGGGATCAGACAGGGCCGCCATAGAGGTCAAGGGCGTGAGCCATGCCCCCGTCGGCGCAGATCGTCTCACCCGTGATGAACCGCGCCGCGTCGGAGGCAAGGAACACGATCACGTCGGCTACATCCTCTGGCACCGCCCAGCGTCGGAGCGGGGTCAGGGCGTCGATGGCCTGAGGGACGCCCGGGACCCTCTTGTTGCTGGCCCACAGGGCGGTGTCGACCACGCCCGGGGCCACCGAATTGACTCTGACCCCGAGCGGGCCGAGCTCGACGGCTAACGAACGGGTGGCCGCGTCGATGGCCCCCTTGGAGGCCGCATAGGCCGCCCGCCTTGGCGTACCGATGAGCGCCGAAACAGACGAGAGGTTGATGATCGAACCGCTTTTGCGTTCCAGCATCGATGGCAAGAGGGCGGCTATCAGCAGTAGCGGGGCTCGCACGTTTACCGCCAATAGCTCGTCGATGGTGGCCAGGTCGGTCTCCACCGTCGGCAACCGGGCCGCAACGGCAGCATTGTTTACCAGAACGTCGACGTGGCCAAGGCCCTCCAGCGCCTTTCGGGCAATATTGGCGGGCGCGTCAGGCTCGTGGAGGTCGGCCGGGATGACCAGGGGTTCGTGCCGTAGCTCGCTGGCCAAGTCGTGGAGCTCGCCTGTGCTCCTCGCCACCAGCGCCACCCGAGCACCGGCAGCGTCGAGGGCCCGCGCGGTGGCCGCACCGATGCCCCGGGAGGCTCCGGTGACCACCGCGTTCCGCCCTCCCAAACTGAAGACATTGACATCGTCCACCTGGCGTTGCCCTCCCGGACCCGGCTGAAAAGCCATACACAGGCACTTGTTTTGTTGTCGAGGTCCGACCCTAGCGCCATGGCGGCAGCCGTTCGCTCGCCACTCGACGGGCACGGTCTTGAGAAGCGCGGCCACCAATGACAGGGCGCACAGCGTAGGCGTGGGCGCCAGTTGTTACAGGTCCTGGTCACCCGGGCCCTATGCTCGAACCTCGGACAGGAGTCGGCGCTTTCAACGGCCCCAGCCCGATATGGTCCGGCAGAGGAGCGGCAAGTGCAAGCAGGCGAGCCCAAAGAACTGCTAAGCCGCCAGCCCAACCGGTTTGCCCAGCAGTTGTTCGCCGGTTTACCGGCCCGATATGACCGCCTGGCAGAGGTGCTATCGCTCGGCCAAAACCGACGTTGGCGGCGAGCGATGGTCGACGCCGTGGTCGCCGCCTCGCCCGGTTCTGTGCTCGACGTGGCCACTGGGCCGGCCGGCGTGGCGTTGCAACTGGCTACTCGCACAAGCGCACAGGTGACGGGGGTGGATGTAACGGCCGAAATGTTGCGGATGGGCGCGGCTAACGTCGCCCTTAGCCCTGAGCCACGGCGGGTGCAGCTGGTACTGGCCGGCGCGGAGCGCCTCCCCTTTCCAGACGCCACCTTCGACGCTCTCACCTTCACCTATCTGCTGAGGTACGTCACCACCCCGGCGGCCACGCTGAAGGAGCTGGTCCGGGTGGTAAAACCCGGCGGGGTAATCGCCAACCTCGAGTTTCACGTACCAACTGGCAAGGTGTGGTACCCGCTCTGGTGGCTGTACACAAGAGCCGTCCTGCCGGCCGCCGGCTACCTGCTTGGGGGCCGCGAATGGTTTGAGGTGGGCCGGTTCCTGGGCCCGTCGATTTCTTCGCATTACCAGCGTTACGCCGTCGCTTGGCACAAAGAAGCGTGGCAGAACGCCGGCGCCGAAGACGTCCACGTCCGCCTTATGAGCGTCGGCGGCGGGCTCGTGATGTGGGGCCGTAAGTCCTTGTCCAGCAGCGCTCCGGCTCCGCAGCCGGCGGCTGAAAGTAGCGTCCCGGTAGGGGCGGCTAATGGCTGAGCCGGCCCGCCCCCACTCAGACGACGGAGGCGCCAGGACGCCGGCGGCCCCCAGGCCAGCCTGGTACGCGGCTTCGTCGGGGAGGTGGCGCAACTGGCTCACCATCCTGCACCCGCCGTACACGGCCTGGCACCTGAGCTATGTCCTCATCGGTGCGGCGATGGCGCCCGAGTTCCACGTAGAACGCCTGGTCGCTACCCTCATCGCCTTTTTCCTGGCCGTCGGCTTGGGCGCCCACACCCTCGACGAGCTCCGGGGACGGCCCTTGAACACGACGGTCTCGTCCAGCGCTCTGGCTGTGGTGGCCGCCGGCTCCATCAGCGGGGCCGTCGTCATCGGCGCTTTCGGCATCGCGCAAGTGGGTTGGGGCCTCGCCGTCTTCATTGCCGTCGGTGTCGTGCTGGTCGTTGCCTACAACATGGAGCTCTGGGCCGGTCGCTTCCACAACGACACCACCTTCGCTTTGGCGTGGGGTTCGTTCCCGCTGCTCACGGCGTATTACGCGCAGGCGTCGACGATTCGCCCGGCGGCTGTGGCCGGGGCGGTGTTCGCATACGGGCTGTCCCGGGCCCAGCGGTTGCTCAGCAGCGAGGCCCGCGATGTCCGGCGGAGGGTCGTGGCCGTCGATGGTGAACGGGCCTACGCGGACGGTTCTCGCCGGCGAGTGACGCGCGAAGCGCTCCTGCAGCCATTGGAACGAAGCCTGATGGCGCTGTCCTGGTCTACGTGCCTGCTCGGCGTCGGGCTGGTCCTGGCCCGCACGGGCCACTGAGCAGCCCGCCGCTCCGCTGCGGTATCTTCGGGCCGTGATTTCTTCGGTGATCGTGCGGGCACCGGTCCGGGTGCTCGACGCCGGGGGCTGGACCGACACGTGGTTCGCCGGGTACGGGACCGTCTGTCATCTGGCCGTAGGCCCCGGCGCCGAGGTTGTGGCCCGGCGGCGCCCCGTTGAGAAGGGCGAGGTGGCGAACGTGAAACTACGCCTGCCGTCCTTCGCTGACCATTACCAGTTCCCTCTGGACGAGGCGCCGGGACGCCACCCCATGCTGGAGGCGGCGTTGCGCCGCTGGGCGCCGCGCGGATGCCAGCTCGACATCACCGTCTCCTCGCCGGTCCCGCCGGGTTCGGGCCTGGGCACTTCTGCTTCGGTGGTCGTCGCCCTCATTAGTGCGCTCCAGGATCTCGGCGGCGCCATCGTGCTCCCGGACCGAGTCGCCCAGTGCGCCCATGACGTGGAAACAGTCGACCTAGGCCTCCAGAGTGGCGTCCAGGACCAGGTGGCGGCGGCGTTCGGTGGGGCCAACCTGGTGACCATCGACCCGTACCCCCGGTTCCAGGTGCGCCCGCTCGAGATCAAACCCGGGACGTGGGAGGAACTGGGCCGCCGGGTGTTGACGGTGTACCTGGGGCAGCGTCACGACTCGAGCGCCGTCCATACATCTGTCATCGAGCGGTTGAGCGGCGACGCAGCAGTTGGCCCACCGCACGACGCAGTTGCGGAGGGGGACGGTCGCGATGGCGATCATGACATGGCCGGCGCCGAGGAACTGATGGCCCCGCTGCGAACGGCCGCCGAGCGGGCCGCCGCGGCGCTCTCCAACTCCGACCTCGAAGCGTACGGGGAAGCCATGATCAGTAACACGGAAGCTCAAGCGGCCCTGCACCCGGCGCTTGTCAGCCCTGTGGCCCGCCAGGTCATCGACGTGGCCCGCCGACATGGCGCCGCGGGGTGGAAAGTGAACGGCGCCGGGGGGTACGGCGGCACCGTCACGGTGCTCGGCCCGGAGGATCCCGACGAACTCCGAAACGCCCTGGGGAAGGCTGCGTCGTTGACCCTCCTGCGGCTGCAGCCGTCGCCCGAGGGTGTCCGCGTAATCGAGGAAAACTAAAGACGCGTCGAAACATGCGCAAAGCGGCGTTGAAAAATAAACCAACTGGGGCCAGTTGGGGGGGTGTAGACGAGCGTTTTTACCTGGCCCGACTGGTGCCCTCCGGCCCCGCCTGGACCTGATCGGGCGCCCCGCATAGTGCCGGGCCGTCGAGGCCACACTGCCATTCCACTGGAGATGGCGCCGGTTTTAGCTCCTTGTCCGGGTTGCGGATGGTCAGCACGGCGATGAGCGAGCCGACTACACACGCGGCGGCCGCGATCAGGACGGCGTCATGGAACCCCGCCGAAAAGACGGCCGGGTGAAGGTAACTCTTGCCCGTAATGCCGGCCAGGCTCGGAAGGAGGGCCACCGCCACCAGAGAATCCGATGCGGGCGACGTCGTTATTGACCGCAGAAGCGATGCCAGAATGCTCGCTCGGTGCCGCCGCCAGCGCAGTCGAAGTCAAAGGGGCCACGGTCACGGCCAGGCCGAAACCGAGTACCAGCAGCGCCGGGAGGACTCCAGCGATATATCCGACCCCGGGGCCCACGCGGGCCAGCAGGGCCAACCCGGCAGCCACGAGCAAAGGCCCGACTGACATCTGCAAGCGAGGCCCGATACGGGCCGCCAACGCCCCGGAGCGGGCGGAGAGAGCGAGCATGATGACCGTAATCGGTAAGAGCGAGATCCCGGCCTGGAACGGGCTGAACCCCAGCACTTGCTGAAGCTGGATGGGCAAGAGGAACAAGGCCCCGCCCAGGCCGGCGTAAACCACGAAGGTGACCGCATTGTCGCCCGAGAACTGAGCCGACCGGAATATCCCCAGCGGCAATAAAGGCGGTTTTTGCGTGAGTTCCACCACGCCGAAGATGCCTAGCAGAGCTGTTCCAGCAACGATGGCGGTCAGGGTAGCCGGCGATCCCCATCCGAGGCTGGCCCCCTCGGTGAGCCCGTAAGTGAGAGCGGCCAGCGCCAGGCTGAAGACCGCCGCCCCCAGCACATCCAGCCGGCCAGTTATGGTGGGGTCCCTCGACTCAGGGACATGGCGAGCCGAGATGACCAGCACGGCAATGGCGACGGGCAGGTTGATGTAAAAGATCAGTCTCCACGACACCGCGCTGATCAGCCAGCCGCCGAGAAACGGACCGGCCGCTGTGGCCACACCGCCCAGTCCAGCCCAAGCCCCGATCGCTCTGGAGCGGTCGTCGCGGGCGAAGGACGCCTGCAGGATGGCCAAGCTACCGGGCGTCAGCAGGGCGGCCCCGACCCCCTGGAGCGCCCGGGCACCGATCAGTGCCGCAGAATCAGGGGCCACGCCGCAGAGGAGCGACGCGATAGCAAACCAGGCCGTGCCGAACTGGAATACCCGCCGCCGGCCGTAGCGGTCACCCAGCGACCCTCCCAACAGCAAAAGCCCCGCCAGCGTCAAGGTGTACGCGTTGGTGACCCACTGGAGCTCGGAGACGCCTGCGTGGAAGGCGCGGCCGATGGTGGGCAGGGCGATACCCACGACGGTGGCATCGATGCCAGCCATGGCCGATCCCAGCACGGTCGCGGCCACGACCCAACGGCCCCGGCTGGAGCGGTAAATGAGGGCGGTCGGCGAGGTGGCCACTAGCCCATCAGTTTGCCGGCGTCGTCAGCCAAGGCGTGGTCCTGGCCGAGAGTCGCGCCGCGGCGCTGCGGCTGGGCGTCTACGAACGAGGCTTTTAGAGGACGTTATGAGTACAATCACCGCCGTATGGGCACGATCGGAGACGCGCAGCTCCGAAGCCGGCGGCCGTGACGACTTCGCTGATGCACTCGCACGTTGGCGGGCTCGAGATCGAGTTCGACTTCATTGACCATGTCTTGGAACTGCGGACATCGGCGGGCGAGCGTCGCCACCTAGCCCTCAAACCTCAGACGGTAGCCGCTTTCTACGGCGAGGTAACGGGGGCCCTCAGCGATCTCGGGCTAAACCTCACCCTCTTCGGCCGGCCGGTCGAAGTCCCGATTTCCATCCCTTTCGCCCAGGATGACCAAAACCTGGGCGAGTTCCTGTTGCCTTATGAGGCCGTACGGGTGGCTGAGGACCGGGACGCCATGCTGCTCGAGTTTTTCCAGACGACTTACGAAGCGGCGGCAGAGTTAGCCGGCTGGGACCGGGCCGCGCTTGAAACGAACACCGGCCGCTGACCCCGGCACTACGGTCAGCGATGGGCCAAGCTGGGTTGGGCCGCTGTGGCCCGGGACGGACGTGCTTGCCCGGCCAGCACGGACCAGCCGCGGATTTCGCCCCCTCGAAAGGAAAAAATGGCCGCCACATGTTCGCACCTAGACACCGTTGAGGACGTCACCCCGTCTGGCAACGGTTGCGAAGATTGCCTGCGCACAGGCGGTCGCTGGGTCCACTTACGTTTGTGCATGCGCTGTGGTCACGTCGGCTGCTGCGACAACTCGCCCAACCGCCACGCCACGGGCCATTGGCGGGCGCACCACGACCATCCGCTGATCAGGTCGTATGAGCCGCGTGAGGACTGGTGGTGGTGTTACGACGACGAGCTGCTGTTCGACGTCGACGGCGCGCCAGCCGCACCCTCACATACTTAGCCTCGGCGGCCGACGGTGCCGGACGCTGTCGTTTTTGACCTTGACGGGGTACTGGTCGACTCCGAGCAGCTATGGAACGAGGCCAAAAAGGAGGTAGTCGAGAGCAGCGGCGGTCGCTGGCGAGACGACGCCCCCACAACGATGATCGGGATGAGCTCGCCGGAGTGGTCGAGCTATATCCACACAGAACTAGGTGTACCCCTCGCGCCGGCGGAGATCGACCGCATCGTCGTCCTACGAATGGAGCAGCTGTACCGCAACCAGTTGCCGCTGCTACCTGGAGCCGTCAGAACTGTCCGGGCACTGGAGGCCCGGTGGCCGCTCGGGCTGGCGTCGTCGGCGAACCGGGAGATAATCGACCTGGTGCTGGCGCTGAGCGGGCTGTCCGACGCCTTCAAAACGACTGTTTCGTCGGAAGAGGTCCAGCACGGGAAGCCGGCCCCCGACGTGTACGTGCGAGCGGCGGTCCTGCTGGGCGTCCAGCCTGAGCGCTGCGTCGCTATCGAAGACTCGAGCAACGGTATCCGGTCAGCGTCCGCGGCACGGATGGCGGTCGTCGCCGTACCGAACCACCACTATCCTCCTGAGGGCGACGCCCTCGCTCTGGCTGCAGTGACAGTCGGCACCATCGAGGACGTAACCCCCGAGCTCGTCGAATCCATCGGTTGATTGCCGGGGTCGGCTGCCACTAAGGGCGCATGAAGCCGACTGCACCCTCGATATCACTCACCCTCCCTCACGCCCGTCCCATTACCCCGGGCCGGGTCGTGCTGGGCTTGCTCGTTGTCCTGCTTGGCCTGGTTGGTGCATCGGGCCTGGCGGCGACGGCCGGCGGGCGGGCCGGCAGCACTACGGCGGCGGTATTCGCGACGGGCGGCGTCACCACCGGGGCGGTGAGTGCAGCCAGTCGCGCCGCGTTGCCCGCCGCGACCCCCCAGCGTCTCGGGGCGTTCTCGACTTTCGCGGGCCAGCCCGCGCACAGTACCGCAAAGACGGCCGAGGCGGGGCCATCGCCCGCGTCTGTCACCGCGGGCCAATCGGCCAAGATCGAAGAAACCGGAGGCATTACTTTAGTTATCCCGGCTGCCCACATCGGCCCGGACCTGAGCCGGGTGGCCACGCTGGCCGTCGGTAACGGGGGCTTTGTGGCCAGCACACAAACGCAGTCGGCGGCGCCGGGCGCGCCGGCTCAGGGCACGATCACCGTGCAAGTGCCGGAGGGGAATTTCAACGCTGTCCTGGCTCAGGTGCGCGGCCTTGGGCACGTGGCTTCGCTTACGACGAGCGCGACCGACGTCACCGGTCAATACGTCGACCTGCAAGCGAGGATCAACGCCCTCGAGGACAGCCGGGAGCAGTACCTCACGATCATGACGAAGGCGACGACCGTCGGAGGGATCCTGGCCGTCCAGGCCCAGCTCCAAAGCCTCCAGAGCCAATTGGAACAGCTTCAGGGACAGCTCCAGCTACTAAACAACGAGACCACGTATTCGACTTTGGCGGTGACCTTTACCCAGAAGGTCGTAACCCCCCCACCGCCCCACCCGGAATCAGGGCTGCTGAAGGCGTGGCACGCGGCCGTAGGCGGCTTCGTGGCCGGCTTTGAGGGCGTTGTGAGGGTAGCCGGGCCGTTGTTCTTCGCTCTCTTGTTGCTGGTGGCCCTGGTGCTGGTCGGTCGTTGGGCCTGGAAGTACCGTCCTCGGCACCCGAACCGGACCGCGCCCGGCCCGAGTAGAACGCCTGCTCAGGGTGGGGCCGGGCTCGGTAAGCTTGCGCCTCACCGTGCTCGATGCCCTCGATTACCTGGCTGCGGCTGGCGCGGGTGGCGCCGCGGGGGCCATCAACGCATTGGCTGGCGGCGGCACCCTGGTGTCGTTCTCCACTCTGGTCGGGTTAGGGATCCCGCCCGTCACCGCCAATGTCACCAATACCGTCTCCCTGGTCCCTGGGTACCTGACCGGCGCCTGGGCGCAGCGGGACGACCTCCAACTCCAGATCCGCCACGCCTGGGCGCTGGCGCTGGCCGCCTTCGCCGGAGGATTGTGCGGCTCTGTGCTTCTAGTCACGATCCCCGCAGAGGCGTTCAAAGTCGTGGTCCCGTACCTCATTTTGCTGGCCTGTGCTTTGCTCCTCGCCCAGGACTGGCTGCGCGAACGGCTGCGCGGGGGGAACCGTCCCCGTCCGGCGGCCACAGGCGATGAAACAAGGGGCGCGACCGTGGACGTCGGCGTCGCCTCTTTGGCAGAAACGGGGGCGGTCGAGGTCAAGCAGGTCCAAGGGCCGGTCCCACGAGAGCACTCGAGCCCGGTCCTCCTTGGCGCCGTATTTGCCGCCGCCGTTTACGGCGGCTTCTTTGGGGCCGGGCTCGGGATAATGCTGTTGGCGGTGCTCGGGGTGCTGACCACACAACCGCTCCTGCAGGTCAACGCGCTGAAGCAGGCACTCGCTTTTGTCATCAACGTCGTAGCCGCGGTGTTCTTCGCCGTGTCTGGCCACGTCGCGTGGGAGCTGGTGCCGGTTATGGCGGCGGCCGCCATGGTCGGCGCTCTTCTCGGTACCCGGCTGGTGCGCATTATCAACCCGGTCTACTTACGTTTCGTCGTGGTCCTGGTTGGAGTGGGCGTGGCCGTCGCCTTCTGGGTAGTCAACTGACGCACCGCTAGCGCGCGAAGAGTGACGGGACCGGCGGAGACGTTTGGCACCGGACATGATAAAGGGCATGAGCCAAACCGAGAAGCAGTTGAGCTACGAGACCGACATCAAGCCGCTGTTCCGGGAAAAGGACCGCGATGCCATGCGGTTCGCCTTCGACTTGTGGGACTACGACGACGTCCGGGATAACTCCGACGACATCTTGTCGAAGGTGGAAGACGGCAGTATGCCCTGCGATGGCGCATGGTCAAGCGACCACGTAACCCTCTTCCAATCGTGGGTAACCGCAGGGATGCCGGAATAGGGTGGCCGTCTCGAGTTAGGAGACGCCGGTCACGTTGCCGGCTTCGTCCGTTCGGTACGTGCCTTTGGTCGAATCAAGCAAAACGAGGTTGTTCCCAAACGGGTCGGCCACAACCGCGAGCCGGCCGATCGGGATGTCGACTGGGCCCAGCTTCACTTCGCCGCCGTGGGCAAGGAAGATGTCCGCGGCGGCGTCGGCCGAAGCGACCTTCCAGTCAGCTTCGTAGGCCTGCCGGGTGGTGAGGACGATCTCCGTCTCGGACCGGGGAGTTTTGAGACCAGCTTGCCCCAACGTGTCGTTGCGCCAAATGAGCTGGTGTCCCAAAACGCCGGCATAAAACTGCATCCCGGAACCAAGGTCCGGCACAGGGACTGTGACCGCGTCAACGTAAAGCAATAGGGGCTCCATGGCGCGAGTCTGGCATGGCCCTCCCCCTCACCCATAAACCGTGGGGGCCTCGCAATCAAGCGGCGGGGCCGAACCTGCACGTATTGGAGCCGAACCTGCCGTGTTCGAGCGGCGGGACTACTTGGGGATGTCCCCGATCAATGCGTGCCGCGTCGAGCGGATAAGCCCCCCCGAGACGCGGTAGACGCTCAGGCCGCTCCTTTGGGCTCCGCTCGGCACCGTCCCGGTCCAAGCGGCGGCCACTACGTCGTCGTCGACGACCAGTGCGTCAATCTTGTAGTGGATCAGGCCGCCGACCAGCTTGATGGCGTGCTCATAGTCGTCGCGCGCCCCGTCCGGTCCACGCCCGGGCGGGGTGTGACCATAGTCCATATAGTCAGGTGCTACCACGTCGTCGAAATCCTGCGGACGGCCGTTGCTGTAGCAATCAAAGAACTTTCGCACAGCCTGTTCCGGGCTCAATTCGGTACTCACTTTACGTTGCCCCCAGTTGCGCGAGCGACGGAGTGTTTATGTGGGGTAAAGCCGGTTCGGTCCATGCCCGAGCGTCCTTTCTGGTCCGGGTGAGCGCTTCTTGCCGCCAAATATTAATCGCTGCCTGTCGTCTTTATACCTAGCCTTTTGGTCTGCGTCCCTGAAGACCTGGTCATAAAGTAGTGCAGCCGGACCGCCGACCGGACCAGGCTTCATGCGGGCTCGGGTTCTTTCAATCGCCTGCGCTGACGAGCCCGGACTCATAGGCGACGACGACCGCTTGGGCACGGTCGCGCAGGCCCAACTTCATGAGGATACGGCCGACGTGGGTCTTCGTGGTCTGGGGCGCGATCACTAGGGTGTCGCTGATCTCGGCGTTCGAGGAGCCACGGGCGATGAGGCCCAGTACCTCCAGCTCGCGAGGCGTGAGCAGGCCGAGGGCGGCGGGCACGGACGGGGCGGGCGCGTGGCGATGGGCGAAATCTGCGATCAGCCGACGTGTCACGGAGGGAGCGAGGAGCGCATCGCCGGCGGCGACGACGCGAACGGCGCGGACCAGCTCGGAGCCAGGGGCGTCCTTCAGGAGGAACCCACTGGCGCCGGCGCGCAGTGCCTCGTAGACGTACTCGTCAAGGTCGAAGGTGGTGACCATGAGCACCCGTACTCGCGGCTCGCCAGCAGATGGGCCGAGGATCTGACGGGCGGCTTCGAGCCCGTCCATCACCGGCATCCGCACGTCCATCAAGACGACATCTGGCGCCAGCTCGCGGACCTTGCGCACGGCCTCGGCGCCGTCGGCAGCCTGTCCCACGACCGCTATGTCGGGCTGAGCAGAAAGAAGCGCCCCGAAGCCTTCCCGCACCATCGCTTGGTCGTCGGCGATCAGGCACCTGACCGTCATCTCGACCCGGGCCGGGGCCACTGGCCGATGGGAAGGACGGCCGAGACTGCGAAGCCGCCAACTTGGTCCGGGCCGGCCGAGAGCGAGCCGCCAAGGAGGGCGACGCGTTCGCGCATCCCCACTAGCCCATGGCCTGACCGGTTGGCGCCCGTCCCCGCTACAGCAGAGGTGGCCGGGCTGTTGAACACCGCGACGCGGACCGACCGGTCGTTTTGTTCGACCCTGACGGCGATCCTCGCCCCAGGGGCGTGGCGCCCCACGTTGGACAGCGCCTCCTGCACTATGCGATAGGCGCATAGCCCCACGGTGGGCGGGACATGGCCATCGCTGTCGGGCATGGACAGCTCGATCGCCATACCAGCACGCCGGGTGGCTTCGACGAGTTCGGGGACATCGGAAAGTTGCGGCTGCGGGGCACGTTCAGCGGGAGTGTCGCTACGAAGCACGCCGAGCAGTTTGCGCATGTCAACCAGGGCGCCTCGCGCCACCCGGCTCAGGGCGGCGAACTCGGCCAGGGCCGGCTCGGTCAGGTCGTCGAGACGGTAGGGAGCGGTCTCGGCCTGGACGGCGATCATCGACATGTGGTGGGCAACGACGTCATGCATCTCGCGGGCGATGCGTGCGCGTTCCTCGAGCACCGCCCGGCGGGCCATCTCGAGCTCGGTGTGCTCAGCCTGCCGTACGAGAGCTTCATGTGCTCGCCGGGAGGTCGCGATCGCGTCGAGCGCGAAGGTGACGGCGGTGAGACAGACCGATATCACGGCTGGTTTCTCCCACCCCGGCCCGACCCAGACCCAAATGGGGACCAACATGAGCGCCCACATCCACCACAGCACAGACCGCTCCTGCCGCAGCCCGGCGACGCAGAACAGGACGACGAGGACAGCGGCCTGGAGAGCAGCAACTCTCGGTTCGCCCGGGACGAAGGGCACAAACAGGGCCACTAAGTATGCGGCCCGCCAGGCCAGCAAAGGGCGGCGGGCGGCCAGAAGCAGCGGTACCAGGGCGACGGAGAGCTCCAGCGCTGACGACGGCCGGGGGGGACGAGGATGGTTGAGCGCGATCACCAATGCGGCGGCCGCGACGACGGCCAGCGCGACGCCAAGGGCTGTTAGCGCGGTTGCGCCCCAGCGATGGCCACGCGAGCGCCAAGCGGGCGCGGGGCCCGGGCCGGCCAGCACCTGGACAAGGCCGCGTCCGGTGGCTCGCAACAGCCCGGCGACGTTGTAAGACCCGGTCGGCCTACGGCTCGGCAGGTGCACAGCCCTAACGGTACGCACACGCAACGCCTGTGTCGTCACACCAGCGACCGTCATACCGGGGTACGACGTCGCCGGCCCTCCGCGGGCGGCGTCAAACCGAGGAACTACGGCACATTTGGCTCTTGGTGGTGACGACGCCGCCCCGCCCCAGCCTTACTGTCAGTAGCGAGTAACGATCCTGCTCCCGGGGTGGCCCGGGCCGGTATCAGCGTCATTCGGAACCGCACGGACCAGCACACCACCCGGGGCTCCGTTCAACAATTTCAAGTCAGGTCGGAGGAAAAAAATGATTAGGTCACCACTAAGGGCTCGCTCGAACGTGGAGCGCCGCCGGCGGGTGCCTTTGGCGGCGGGGATCGTGCTGACGGGCGCCCTCGCGGCCGCCGGCCTGCCGAGCCCAGCCGCCCAGGCGTCAGCGCCCGCGGCACCGCCAAACGGGGGCGTGGCTGACTGCACTTCCCCGACCACGTGCTACACCCCCCACCAGCTCGAGGTGGCTTACGGCGTTCTTCCGCTGCTCGAGCACGGCACGAACGGCCGCGGCGAGACCGTGGTACTGCCTGAGCTGGCCGAGCCGCAGTTCCCGCTCCGGGTCAGCGACATCCGTCAGGATCTGGCCCAGTTCGACGATCTGTTCGGGCTCCCCGCGGCCCCTCTGCGTGTCGTGCGCAGCCTCGCCCCGTCGGCATCGCCCTGGCTGGCCAACGGGGAAGAGGTGCTCGACACCGAGATGGTGCACGCCGTCGCCCCGGGCGCCTCAATCGTCGAGCTCCTGGTCAGCGCCACGTCCCTCAACGACACCGCCAGTGCGGTGGCGGCCTCCGGGGCCGCCCTCAGGCTTGGGGCTTCCCTCGGAGGCGTAATCTCGATCAGCGCTGCGGGTCAGACCGGGGGGGAGCATTGTGCCACCCATACCGAGGTGGCCGCCCTGCACGCCGCGTTGCAGGTTGCTGCCGCCCACCACGTCACCGTGGTCGCCGCCTCAGGCGACATAGGAGCGGCGGGCGAACCGTGCCAGGTGGTCAAGGGCTTGACCGGTGGCACCTTCACCCCGGTCAAGGAGGTCAACCTGCCGGCTTCTGACCCCCTCGTACTGGCCGTCGGCGGCACCGGCTTGACCGCCAGCCACACGACGGGCGCCTACATCAGCGAGAGCGCCTGGGGCCTGCCGTTCGGGGACCCGGGCACCCAGTTCCAGGCGTCGGGCGGCGGCTTGGGCCGTGTGTTCTCACGGCCCAGCTACCAAAATGGCCTGCCCGGCATCGGCGCCTATCGGGCCGTACCCGACGTGGCTGCCGACGCTTCTCCCCACGCCGGGATGGCGGTAGTCACCAGCACCGGCCCCGGCCAGTACACCATCAGTGGTGCTGGCGGCACGAGCGCGAGTGCGCCGATGTGGGCGGGCCTGGTCGCCTTGGCCGACCAGTACGCGGGCCATCACCTCGGCTTCGTGAATTCCGCCATCTACCGGGTCGGCCGCGGTCCCCTGTACCACAAGGCGTTCCACGACGTCACGAGTGGGGACAACACGGTTAGCTTCCCACCAAAAACGATCACGGGGTACCAGGCCGTCCCGGGCTGGGATGCCGTCACGGGCTGGGGCACCCCGGATGCGAACGTACTCGTGCCGCTGCTCGCTCGCGACGTGAACCCTAACGATGCCAAGGGCCTGTGAGAACACTGCTCTTTGCCACATCTCTGCTTGGCTACGCACCGGCGCCGTCACCATCGAAAAGTCTGGTTCATACTTGCAAATTGTCAGACGATGCTATTCCGTAGATTCATGGAGGATTTTGTCATCGTTCCCAGGGCCGGTCAGCGCCTTCCGGGTGCGTTCGAGGTCGTTATACGCGTTCGTTCGGAGCACACGAACGGCGTGATGGCTGTTCTCGAGGAAACGCTTGTGCCCAAGGCCTTCGTCACGCCTCACATCCACCAGAACGACGTCTGGGTTTACGTACTCTCGGGCGAGGTCGGCGTCCTCGTGGGCAATAACGTCTCGACGGCGCTCGAGGGCGACTGGGCGCTCAAGCCACGCAATGTCCAACACGCCATGTGGAACGCCGGGAACCGTCCGGCGCGGATCGTCGAGGTGCTCACCCCGGGCGGCACGGAGCGATGGTTTGAGGAGATCGCCGCATTGCCCGACGGCGACCGAACCGGGTTCGAGAGCGCCTGCCGTCGACACGGGATCGAGTTCTTCCCCGACAGTCCGTGGATCGCAGAACTGCGCGAACGATATGAGATCGGGTCGCAGTAGACGCTCCCATCTCGGCTCATCGGTCAACTCGTTCAACAGCGATTAGGACGTGAACGCCCAACCGAAGACATCGAGACTATTTGGTTCGCTGGTGCAGTCGCGCAACCGCCAGAAATTGCTCGTCCCAGAAAACGGTGGGAGCTAGTGGACGAGTTGGTCTTCGAAATCGGGCCCAGTCTGGTGGGCTGATCCGAGCTCCTTGAACCAGAGGAGCTGGACCTCATTGGGTAGGTCCAGATACGCGTAACGATCGATAGCGCCGAGCGTGCATCCCATCTTCGAATAGAAGCGACAGGCCGGTACGTTGATGTTCTGCGTCTCAACCTTCAAGGTGCGACAACCCTGGCTACGAGCCCACTTCTCCGTTTCTTGGAACAGCGCTCGTCCGACGCCCTGGGACCGGACATCGCTGCGCACGCGGATGTCCCAAAGCACGGCGAGGTCGCGTCGTCCCTCAAGCATGTTGATGCCCGCTGTATTGAAAGCGATGACCGCGCCCCCTACCCGTGCGTCGTCACGGTGCGCCGCGATGAGCCCCCAATTGGAGGTGTCGAACCTCTTAGGCCAGCGGGTCGGGCCCTCTCCTTTGATTGCGTCGTAGTCCTTCAGCCACGGCGGCTCGACCGCAACTTCTGTGAGCACGATGCCGCCGAGGCCACCATTCGGGGTTGAGACGTCAAAGCACCGCTCGACGACAAACGAGCTTCGGATCGTCGCGTGCTCTTCGATGAGCGCTATGGGCTCCTCTCGGATGATCAGGTCCATCGGAACTCCATTTCCGCCGAGCTCCATTTCCGCATGGTGACAGTCTTGCCCGTCGACCGTACGTGCCGTGGGTACGGCAGCGGCTGACCGGCCCTAGGTCAGCTTCGTGCCATGGCTCCGCCTCGGTTAGCTGCACAGCCGGCTACCGGGCCTGTCGAGCCCTGGGCAGATGCGGTCATGTCTCAGCTGTACTGCCCGCGAGCACCGCACTCGCGGTTAGCCAAACCGGGGCGGTGACTACAGCGCAGCGGGTACAGACTGCGACCCTTTAGTATTTCTAGGTTGTGTCCACCGCCAGTAGGCCCCCGCTGTGACTGAACAGTACCCGGTCCCGATGTCGCCAGAACCCGTGGATGATTCGGACCGGTTGGCGGCCGTCGCCCGCCTCCGTGACCTGGTCACCACCGGCTCCCTTTCGCTGGAACGGTTCGCCGCCAGCCTGGAGCAAGTCCTGGCTGCCACCGACCAGACCGACCTGGAGGTGGCCATGGCGGCCCTGCCTTCGGTGGTACGCCTGACCCCGGCCTCACGGAGGTTGACGCAACCGCTGAAACTGGAAGCCGTAACAGGAAAAATTCACCTCGGCACCGGTTGGCAGTTGGCCCGGGAGACCGAGGTCACCGGCAAGACCGGGAAGGTCGTCCTCGATCTTACGGGCGCCACGTGGGACGCCAGGGAGATTGACCTGCGCCTTCAAACCTTGACTGGGAAGATCGAGGTCATCGTCCCGAAGGGCGTGGCCGTGCAGTTGTTGTCGGCCACGAGCCGCGTGAGGTTGGACAACCTGGTCTCGCCTGTGCCCGGAGCACCTCTGCTCCGGGTCGTCGCCAGCACCTCCCCAGGGGGCGGCCGGATCATCTTCACACACGAAGCCAAGCAGCGGGCCAAGTCACACTGGTGGAGTCGGCCTAAGGCCTCTCGCGCCGCCGAGTAGGGACTACTTCCCGAAGCCGCATCTTTATTCCTCTTTGCTAGCTCAGAAGTTTGGGCTAGGTGACCATTCGGCCGGCGCGAACCAACTGGCAGCGCGGCCACCACTGGGCAAAGACCATATGGGTCGAATTTTGTAATGATAAGAACTATTATTCGCCCCAGTCCGGACGTCTTCGTCATGACAGACGAGGGCGCGGCTACAGCTGAGGTCTCCTAATTGCCTGTCTGACCATTGGCCTCCGAGATGGACCGGGCACTAATCAGCGCCGCGCGAGACAAGCGCCACTCTTGACGGCGTTTCGATCGCCTGGGCGTCAGCAACGCCGTCCTCAGGTTGGGCGACTGGAAACCTGGTCAGCGAGGGATCTCGCAGCTCTCGTCGTCGCACGCCGCACCATCGCCGATAAGCGTTGGCAAAGCATGCGAACGCGACCACGCCTCGTTCAGCACCTGAAGGATCGTCTCTGACTGCTGCGCGCCCGAGATGCCGTAATGCTGGTCGATCACGAAAAATGGGACGCCGGATATGCCGAGGCGCCGCGCCTCGTCCTCATCACCTCGGACCTCGGTGCCGTAGGTCCCGTTCTGGAGGATCTCAGCGCACTTCGGCCCGTCGAGGCCCACCTCCTCGCCGAGGCGTACCAGCGTGGCCGTGTCTCCAATCGACGCCCCTTCGGTGAAGTAAGCGCGGAACAGCCGCTCTTTCAGCGCATCCTGTACCCCCACGTCAAGTGCGAAATGGAGAAGGCGATGCGCGTCGAACGTATTTGCACGCCGCGTTCGCTCGAAATGGAACTCAAGGCCCTCCACTGAGGCCATCGCGCTCAGCCGTGCTTGCGACGCCCGCGCCTCGTCGAGCGTCATCCCATACTTCTGGGCAAGGTGCGCCGCCATATCGCCCTCGCTGTGAGCCGGCGCCGAGGGATCGAGCTCGAACGCCCGCCAGATCACCTCTACCTCCGACTTGTGCGCAAAATCGTCTACCGCCCGCTCGAAGCGACGCTTCCCGATGGCGCACCACGGACAAACAACGTCGGAAAAAATCTCAACCTTCATGTAGGGTTCAACGCCCTCGGTGAGGCCCGTATTTCGCGGAACACTCAGAGCCAGATTGCCACCTCGACCAGGTAGCCGACGCAGGCGCGGGGACGGGCACCCCGAAGCGGTAGGGACCGGTTTGTCTCGGATGAGGATCCCTCAAGGCAAACCTGGTCGGATTTCGCGTCCCTGACGGTGACCGCGTCGAGGTTGGCCCGGACTGAGCAGCTGAACGTCTTGGTCGGCCGTCCGACTTAAGACTTGACAGCTCCGTTCCGTTAGGCTGAACTAACCGTTAGTGGCAACTGACCAAGACGAAGAGGTGTGGGCTGCGCTGGGCGACCGGACAAGACGGGCAATCGTCTTGCGCCTGAGTGAAGGGCCGAGGGCCGTGGGCGAGCTTGCCACCTTCCTGCCGGTGAGCCGGTCTGCCGTTTCCCAGCACCTCAAGGTGCTGAAGGACGCGGGGCTAGTCGCCGAGTCGGCGGCTGGCACACGCCGCATCTACCAGCTCAACGAAGCCGGGATCCTCGCCCTACGCGACCAGCTCGACACCTTTTGGAACCGAACCCTGCGTGGCTACCAGGACCTCGTCAAAAAGCCTCAAGAGGAGCAATCATGACCCTGGACAATGGCGCCGTCGTCCGCCGCCAGATCGTCGTCGACACATCGATCGAGAGAGCGTTTGCCGCATTCGTCGAGCGGTTCGGCGACTTCAAGCCGCCGGAACATAACCTTCTCGGGGCCGAGATCACCGAGAGCCGGTTCGAGCCGCGGGTTGGTGGTCACATCTACGACCGCGCTGCTGATGGGAGTGAGTGCCGATGGGCCCGGGTCCTCGTGTATGAACCGCCCGATCGGGTCGTCTTCAGCTGGGATATCAGCCCGCAGTGGCAGCTGGAAGCGGACGAGAACAAAACGAGCGAGGTCGAAGTCCGGTTCGTGGCGGAGTCGCCGGAACGGACGCGCCTGGAGCTCGAGCACCGCCACCTCGATCGCCACGGACCGGGTTGGGAGTCGCTCCGGGACGGTATTGATAGCGAAGGCGGATGGCCGCTCTACCTGGCACGGTACTCGGACCTCGTCGCGGGAGATCGCTAAATGGCGCCGATCACCGTGAGCATTGACGTCGAGCGCTCGCCCGAGGAGGTGTTCGCCGTTGGTTGCTGGAGCGTCCGCGGCGTGGACGGGCCCATCCGGGTGAGAAGGTGAAAACGCCGCTGAACTCACCGGAGAACGTGGTTCGGGCCGCTAGGTAGCCGTCGTCGATGATGATCTGCTGACGGACGGCACGGCTCCTCCCTGGGAGCAGTGATGGCAATAATGCTAGTGAAGTAGTAATTCTTGTCAAGTAGGGTGCATCGATCGCGGCAGAACAGGTTGATCGGCAGGAGCGTCGGAAGAAGCGCACCCGGCAGGCGATCCAGGCGGCCGCCCTGGAGCTGTTCGCCGAGCGCGGCTACCGCGAGACCACGATCCCCGACATCGCCGAGCGGGCCGACGTCGCACCTAGGACGGTAACGCTGCACTTTCCCGCCAAGGAGGAGCTTCTCTTCGACGCCGATCCATTCACCCTCGACAGCCTGAGCCGGCGTCTCTCCGAGCGACCAGAGCGCGAAACGACGTTGGGAGCACTGCGCGACTGGATGGCGACCACCATGACAGAAGCGCAGACGAACGGGCCTGAGTTGGACAGAGCCTTCTGGGAACGGCGCGCTTTGCGAGCGCACATCATCAACAACGAGCCTGAGCTTCGAGGCCGCGCCCGGGCCAGCTATTACCCCTTCGAGCGGGTGCTGGCCGAGGCCATTGGCCGCGACCTCGGCCAGTCGGGGAACAGCCTGGTCCCGCGCCTGGCGGCACTGTCCGCTGTAGCCGGCCTGCGTGAGCTCTACGAGAGCGATGAAGCCCAGGCCCTATCGTCTCCTCCAAGCGCTACTGAACTGCTCGAGCTCGTCGACGCGGTGATCCGCTTCGCCCAGGCCGGCCTCGATGGAGGTCCATTCGAAGAGCCGGTGTGCTTGGGACCGGAGACGACGCACTGAGATATCCGAGTACGAGACCGTGGGAAGGGCCAACGCGGCCGGTCGAGCGTGAAGATCACATCCGATTCCGGCATGTCCGGTGCGATCGGCAACCGTTCGAGGACGTCGATCTCGAGCTGATCGTCCTCAAAGAGAGCCCAGCACGCCCACTGAGACCCGAGCCGTGACAAGTAGCGCAGCCCGGCGTAGAGGGCTTAGAGATTCACTGCCGAACGCATCCGGGTTTGTTCGTGGCGCTTTCATTTGACATCCCGGACGCCGTCGAGCCGACCGGGCTGCCGTCCGATTGAAGAAAGCAGAATGCGTGTCATCCCGTTACCAGTCGTTCGACGTCGGCGCTGCATGCTCGGCGTTCCCATCGATCGACAGCGCCTGGGCCTCTCCGTTGCATCTCGGCGCAGAACGCCCGCGTCCCGTGGAAGACGTATTAGCGAGATCTGTAAGGGTATCAGAGGGAAATCGGGCTGACCCGATGTGGCGAGAACTGATCCAGCGTACTCACGGCTCGTTAGCGTCACATTTTCGACCACGCATAACGGCATTTTATGCTTGAGGCCAGCGCTCTCACTCTCATGACTGATCGTGTACCGCTATCGAGATCCTTTGGCCAAAGCCGGTGCGGCGATGAAGGCCCCAACTCCGCCGCTCAGGCACAACTGGAATTTGCCATGGGCAAGCAGTTGGCCGCCGCCTGGCAACGTCACCCGTAACGCTGTTGAGGTGGGGCACGCTGCACCCCTCCCACTATTGGCAGAAGCACGGTAATCGGCGGCTTCGAAGATGAACTGCGCCCTGTTGTTCCCGTTGACCATGACCGGCCGCGGGTGGGCGAGGGGCGGGAGAGTGCCGGCGGAGTGCCCGGCCCGAAAGGTAACGACGACGGCACCAGCGCGGTCGAGGAGGACGACCTGTGGGTAGCCGTCGAGAGTGCACGACGGGCGCGGCTGGGACCGAGCCGCGAGCGTCACTACGTACGCACCGGAACCGGACGCTGCGAACTCCTCGCCTATGGTCATCTTGAGTTCTTCGGGCTGGCATGTCGTGTACCTGATTGCGCCGAGACGGTCCACGGCGAGAACGCCTTTTGCTCCTATCTGTGGCGGGCACAAGCCGAGAACCAACGTACTAAGGACGCTTAACCACCGGTAGCGTCCCCCTGGGGTAGCTCCGCTGCCGGGCACACTTTGATTACTCGCCAGTAGCTCATTTGGTTGCTAGCGAGGCACAGTCGCCGAAGGACTCGTCTTTGTGGCCGGAGCCCACTCCCCCGGTCAGGTACGTCCGCCTGGAGACCATGTCGTCCCACCAAGTTGGCGTTCTGTTGGGAGACCCGGAGGAACCAGGACCGTGCCTACGTGCTGATAACGGCCGAACCGCTTAGGTACGACGAGTTCACCGGGGACTATACGAGTTTCGACCAGCCCTGCCGAGTAATTGTCCTCGATGCAATGTCATGCGGCGCGTTTCGCCGGTGACCTCGGCCGCAAGGGCCCTGGATCGACGTCGTCATTGCCATCAATCCGGGAGAATTCACATTCTTTGCTGTGCGAGCCGATACGGGCCCGGACCCCGCCGCTCAGCGGGCGTACAACCTCGGCCAGCATGTCGCCAAGGATTTGTAGGCCCAAGCCGTCGGCCGGTACCGCAACAACCCCTTATTTCTAGCACGAGAAAAGGTCCGGCCGCGTGCCATCTTGCAAGCGCCGCCGGCGCCGCTGGCGTCTTGGATCTTCGACACGCGGAGCAAGGCAAGCGGTACGGGACCCCATTAGCTGGTCATGTGGACCACTTTCAAGGGGTCAGGCCAGGCGGTTCAGGGTGTAGATCGGAGGCCGTCCATCAGGATGTTCAGCAGGCGGCTTGCCCTGACCTCGTGTTCGGGCGGGGGGGCCACGGTGAAGATGCCTATGAGGCTGGCAGCGATGTCCTCGGCGGTGACGTCGGCGCGAAGTTCGCCCGTCACACGGCCGGCGTTGAGGATTTCGTCGATGGCCGCGAGGAGCTCGGCATGGGTCTGGGCATGGGCGATTTCGCCCGATTCGATCATCGCGAGCAGCGTGTCGAGCATGCCGTTCTTGGTCGCGATCCAGTCCCCGAACAGCTCCATCCAGCGTCGCAGCGCCGTGGGCGGGGGAAGCTGGGCGAGTAGCTCGCGGGCCCCGTCGGTAAGCCGCGCGACCTGATCGCGGTAGACCGCGCCAATGAGAGACTCGCGGGTGGGGAAGTGTCGGTAGAGCGTGGCGATGCCGACCCCGGCTTCGCGTGCGATGGCGCGGATTGACGGTTCGGTGTCGGCAGTCACGAACACGCGGGTCGCGACTTCGAGGAGTTGGTTGCGGTTGCGAGTCGCATCCGCTCGCAGCACGCGAGTTTCTGACTCTGCCAAAGCGGATCACGCTCCGATTATGGTATGGTGCCCTAAGCGGAGCATAGTCCGCTTCTCGTTGTCTTAATTCGCCGCCAAAGGAGACAAGTGAGCATGCAAAAACCGAGCGTCGGCACGTCGGCGACCACAAGCCGAGCGGTCCAGCTTGAGTCATTCGGCGGCCCCGAAGTCCTGAACCTCCGAGAGGTACCTGCACCGCAGGCCGGCTCCGGGCAGATCCGCGTGCGAGTCACCGCGGCTGGACTGAACCCGATGGACTGGTTCATGACCTCCGACGCAGAGACCGCCGCTCGATTCGGCTTGAGCCTGCCGTCCGGGTTCGGAACCGACTATGCCGGGGTCGTAGACCAGGTCGGTGACGGCGTGAACGAGTTCGCGGCCGGCGACCGGGTGTTCGGCGGCGCCCTCTCCCGCGGGTCGCCGACTACGTAGTAATAGACGTGGCAGGGACCATCGCGGCGGGCGGCGACGCGCACCGTACCCCAGACGGCGTCGACGACCGCACAGCCGCCATCCTTGCTATAGGGGGGTGCACAGCCGCCGCCGCGCTCGCTGTTGTCAAACCCGGCCCGGGCGACACGCTGCTCATTGGTGGCGCGGGAGGCGGGGTCGGCGTGTTCGCCGTGCAGCTCGCTCGCCTCGCCGGCGCGCGAGTGATCGGGACGGGTTCGGCGACGTCCGCCGATACCCTGCGTGCCCTCGGGGCCGAGCCGGTCGCTTATGGCGACGGCTTGGTCGACCGGCTCCGTGCCCTGGCTCCGGCCGGCGTCACTGCGGCCATCGACCTATACGGGACGGAGACGGCGCAGGCGGCACGAGAACTTAGCGTTCCGGACGAGCGCATCACCACCATCGCTGCGCGGATCGACGGAATCACACCGGCAAACGGCGCTAACGCCGCCCCCGGCGCCATAGAGGAGATTGCTCGCCTGGTCGCGGCGGGCCAGCTCCGTGTGCCCATCACGGCAACCTTCCGGGTCGAGCAAATCCGCGCCGCGGTCGAGCTTCAAGCCGGCCGGCACGTACATGGCAAGGTCGTCATCGACCTCTAGCCCAATCCGATCTCGACGCGACCGCGGAATCTGTTGGCAGCGTTTTGAAGAGTGTACGGAACACTAACTGTTCTACTTCGACGAAACGATTCCCGACTGATCAAATGCCTTCAGATCATCGGTTCACCGGGACCGTTCGTTGACCCCGGGCTAACCGCCAACATGAGGCAGCAACGGCCAATCGAACGAGTCGTCTATCTTTTAGGTGGCCGCTGGACCCACCTACTCGCCTTCGAAGCCACGGTGCCCGAAGCGGTCGGCACGAAGGCCTCCGCGCCCTCGCCCAGAATCCCCGACCTACGATGCCGCGAAGGCGAGTTCACCGCGCAAGTCCACGACCAACCCGACGACAACCTCGACCTCGCCGAACTCCAAGGGTCTCGTCGACGACATCCTGACCCAAGACGACGACACCGACCTGCCGGCTGCTAGAGCCCTCTTCCAGCCACTCATCGAGGGCATCGAAATCGACAGCCACCGCCATCCGGCCAACGTCCCGCGTACCCGCGGTTCGTGCTGTGTCTGGGTTAGTGGGCGCTAGAGGACTCGAACCTCCGACCTCAGCCGTGTGAAGGCCGCGCTAATAGTCTTTGACCAGCAGGCTATAAAGGGCGTGTCCGCTGCGTGAATTTATAAGCCGTCAACGACCGAAAAGGCTGGACAACCGGCTGAGGACATGAGCTGCCGAGGCGGCGTAGGGGTGAACGGTTCGGGGCCAGGCTGGAGGGCTGCGGACGCCTGGCCCAGGGCCTCAGGCCGGGCCACCTTGGATGTGTGTCGGCGCCGAGACGGCCTGCGCCGGTCCGAGCGCGCCCGGATGACCATGGCACTGGCCACTTCTGTCGGACTGTCTACCGAGCTGCCCTCTAACGCACCAAAGACATCTCGGCCCGTGGAAGTTCAACCCACAACTTGCGTAGGAGCCTTCTACTACAAAGTTGGTAGTGATGTAGTATATGCGTATGAAAGGAAAGCAGCGACTATCGGCCTCCGTTGACGCGGATTCTGCTTGAGGCCGCGCAGACGGCTGTGGACGAGGGGCAGGCCGGCAGCATTAGCGCTTGGGTCAACGATGCCCTACGGCTGAAGGCCGAGCACGACCGGCGCATGCGGGCACTCGACTCGTTCCTGGCGGCCTACGAGACCGAGCACGGGCCTATCAGTCAAACTGAAATGGACGAAGCCGTCCGGCGGTCTCGCGGGCGAGCGACGGTCGTCCGCTCAAACGTAGCCAAGAACCGGGTCAAGTCAAAGCAAGGAGTGGCATGAGCCTTCTCCTCGACGCGGGAGCGTTCCTGGCCGTCGAGCGAGGTGACCGAGATGTCGTCGCACTGGTCAAGCGCGAGCGACTCGCCCAGCGCGCGCCGCTGAGCCACGGCGGCGTCGTCGCCCAGGTCTGGCGGGGTGGTTCGGGCCCTCAGGCCGAGCTGGCACGCCTACTCGCGGGCGTCGACGTAAAGGCTCTCGACCAGGACTTGGGCAAGAAAGCGGGGGTGCTCCTCGGTCTGAGCAGGACCGACGACGCCGTTGATGCGGCGCTAGTTTGCCTAGCTGCCGACGGGGACGACATCCTCACTTCCGATACTGGCGGCCTAAGGGCCCTGGCCGAAGCAGCGGGGCTCCACGTCGATTTGGTCCCGGTGTAGCGGCGGTCTCGATGGCCTGTTGCAGCGGGACGTGAACATGGCCGTCCCGGAAGTGCGACCCAGTTGTCAGACCCGGTGCCCTCATCCACCGCTTGGAACCAACCGCCGGCCGCCGGATCCTGGGTGCGTTTCAGGCCGCCAAGCGGCCAAGACCATGTGCCAACCGTGGAAGGCGACAGCAATGAGCGACCAAGGTACTCTGCCTACGGACGCCTTTACGCTATCGGCTATAGGGCTTTGGTAGAGGCTACGCGATTAACGGCTAACTCGACTCGCCGCTCGAAAGTTCACGTTGAGGCCTGGGAGCAATAGACCACGAAGCCCTTAGTTCCTAGCTTGCTATAAGGAGGGCTCCGTGCCCAAGAGCGAAGAAGTTCATGTGCCGGAGCCGCTGCGGCACCAGCGAGCGGAGCCTCGAGGGCGAAAACGTCCGCATCGTGGATGTGCGCGCCATCTGTACCGCTCCGAGCGGTATTCGACTGGTGATTGTGAAGGTTGAGACGTATTGCCTCGCCGTCCCCATGTTCGAGTTTGTCCGTTCGGAGTTCGGGCCTGAGGTGGAGTTGATGCACGATGTCCACGAACGGTCCCGCCCATAATGGCCGTGCAGTCGGCAAAAGACCTGGAGCTTTATAAGCCGTTTTTCCTCGAAGACCTGTTTTCGCCGGAGGACAACGGCTACTTTCGGGTCGTCAGGTGGCAATCATCTGTACCGATCGCCATAGGTGAGCTGTATGTCAATCAGCACGCGTATGTCCCGCTGATAGCCGACCGGCTGATCGACTTTATTCGTGTCCATATATACGGCATCGGCGGCCTGAGCCCGGCCAGGAAGTTGGCTGTTCTATCTGAGTTCTTCGGCGTCCGTACGGCATGGCACGGACTGGGCGATGTCTCGCCGGTGGGACATATGGCCAACCTCCACCTCGATGTCTCTTGTCCGAACTTCGGCATCCAGGAGGCGCAATTGTTCGATGACGCTAGCCGCGAAGTGCTCCCCGGTTGCCCGGCCATCCGGGCTGGCGCCATGTGGCCCAATGAAGAACCTGGGCTAGGGATCGATGTGACGAGCGACTAGCGGCACAGTTCCCCTTCCCGGACCACCCGTTTAATGGTGCTTGGCCCGAAATCCGTCGAGGTGACGGGACGGTCGTACGTCCCTGACGCCGCCGACGTCTCACTTGGGCTACATTATGACGGACCGAAGTAACCCTGCTTGTGGCCTTGCACGGAGTTGTTGATAAGCCGACCAACTGGGCGGGCTATTTTGGGGTGCCCGTCGGACGGTCACGGGCGTACCGGTCAACCCATGCCGCTGGGACCGAAGTGACACCCCTCTCTCCAAACCACGGCAACCAAGATCCGTGGTCCCGGCCGCTCAGGCCTCGTCCGAGAAAAAGCAGGGTGTGCTCTCCCACTGTACTAGGCGGCCGCGGCAGGACCGGCAACGCACTGCACATGGCCGTACCGCTGAGCCGCGGCTTCAGAGCCGGACTTCGTAATAAAGGTTGGAAGGGTCGTCAAAGTCGAGGACCACGAAGCCGGTGAAACCTGCTTCCCGGCACATGGCCTCGGCCAACTGGGGATGGAACCCGAGCGTGCCGAGCCCGGCCCCGCCCGGCTCGGAAAGCCCCGAAGACAGACAGGCCACGACGGACATGCCGTACATCATGGCCAGCATCGGGTTGCGCTGGTTGTCGCTCCAGGTCGCAGCAGCGCGAATGTCCTTGATAAGCCAAGTGCCGTCGGGGCGGATGGCGCGGCTGATGGCGACCATGGCCTCGGCCGGGTTCGGCATGTCGTGGATGCAGTCGAGAGTCAACACCAGGTCGTAGGTCGGCCGGGCGGGAAGGTCGGTAGCCGGCCCGAGGTGCAACGTCACGTTGGTCAGCCCGGTCTCCGAGATACGGGCTCGGGCCAGGTCGACCGCCAGTTGAGAAGGGTCGAACCCTTCGAAGCTCGAGTTCGGGAACGTCGTCGCCATCGCCACCAGGGCCACACCCGCACCGCAACCCACGTCTGCCACTCGGGCGCCGGCCTCCAGCCGCGCCCACACGCCGTCCAGAGCCGGGAGGACGCGTTGGACCAGGGCGTGGCGCGTCCAGGGGGCTAACGTCCGCTCTGCGTCGTGGGCCCTGAGGGCCCACGGTCGTCGAAACTCAGCCCCCGGCCCGTTCGGAACGCGTCGGCGACACGGTCCACAACCTCGGGCGGGGCGATACCACCGAGAAAAGCGCCCGCCGCGAACCACAAACTTCCCTCCTCGTCTGCCAGGACCTCAGCGCCCTCCCGGCTCAACTCGAACACTTCGCCGTCCGTGGTGTCGACCAGGCCGGCGGCAGCCTGGCACCGCAGCCATTCATGCAGCCAGCGTTCGTGTAGCTGGGTCCGGGCAGCCAGGCCTGCCGCTGTGATTCGCCCCTGGCCGGCCATCGCTCGGTACAGCCCCAAGCGCTCGCCGAGGTGGATCATGAGGGAAACCACTTCGCCCTGCTTGTACCTCCACACGTGCAGGGCGAAAGCAGCTAACCGGTCGTCATCCGCCGGCGGTCCATGATCAGGGTTTGGCGCCATGATGCCTTGCCACTCTGCGGGACTCTGGCCATTTTCGCATCAGCAAGGACGCTACATCAGAGGCGCCCGTATCGTCGCTGTGCTCTGTCCGCGCCGACCGTCCCGTTTAGCGGCGGACCTGCTGTGGCTACCGAATGCCGCCAAAAGGAGACGCCACTCTTCTACCGATTGGCGACGCCCGAGAACTTGTGGCTGAATCGCAGATCAGCTCCCAGAGCATGGTGTGAAAAGAAGGATTGTCCTCAAGCGGGTGATACTACGGTCACTTTAATTTGCTGGCGAAACTAGTGAGGTGCCGTATGGCACTGCCGCTTGGCTGAAGGCAAGGGAAGGGTCCCGTTTTTGACGACGGCGTCGAAGATGCCATCTAAGGCGCCCCGGAGCGAAGGCTCCAAGCCTTTTGGTAGCCCGTCGAAGAACAACCGTCTGACGAGTGCCACGTGCGCCGGAGAGGGCCTCTTCTATCGCCTTCATCCCTCGATCGGTAATCTCGACATCCGTCGCACGCCCGTCGGTCGCGGATTGCGTGCGCCGGACCAAGCCTCGATCGGCCATTCGCCGGACATGGTCCTGTACGACTCAGCCACCGGCGATGGCCTTACCCTTCCCCGCCGACGACTTCAGCGTAATCAGCGAACATTGGCCACCTTTTGTGGAGGACGTTGAAGCTTCTGTAAGAGTTGAGGAGCAATGGCCTGAGGAAAGTATCGACTTCTTGCGAACAAAGCCCTCCTCGCCCCGCCTAAGCCGACCGTCGTCGGCCTAGACCTCAGGACACGGCCGACGGCCACCAGTGACGAGGCTGCCGGTCGTGGTGGAGCTCGGCTCGAAGGGCCGATCCGGGCGCCTCACGGTAGCCGACGCTACAAAGCGTGTCCAGGCATCGATTCGCCCATTTCCTCGCATGAGTCGCGACCTCATCGCAACTCCAGTCCACTGCCAGACACTCGCTCGCCGCGGGCTCGTAGCGTGTGTTAGGTGACCGTCGTCGGCGAGGGACCCGGCCCCACTGGCTTGCCGGTAGAGGACGTCATCCCGGAACTGCGGTCCGCTCTCAGTGAAGGCACGGCGGTGCTAATGGCGGAGGCCGGCGCCGGCAAGACGACTGTGGTCCCGCTGCGCCTGCTCGATGAGGACTGGCTGGGGGACAAGAGGATCGTCGTCCTGGAACCCCGTCGGGTGGCGGCACGGGCTGCCGCCACCCGCATGTCGGCTCTCCTGGGCGAGGACGTTGGCAGAACGGTCGGGTACGTGACAAGAGACGAACGGCGTACGGGCAAGGCCACCCGGATCGAGGTCGTGACCGAGGGGATACTGACCCGCCGGCTGCAGTCCGACTGTTCCTTGCCGGGCGTGGGGATGGTCGTCTTCGACGAGTTCCACGAACGGCACCTGCAGACCGACTTGGGCCTCGCCTTTACCCTCGCCGCCCGCGAAGTGCTCCGGGCCGACCTACGGGTGATGGCCATGTCGGCGACCGTCGCCACGGGACCCATCGCATCCCTCCTCGGCGCCGCCGTCGTCACCAGCGCCGGGCGTACATTCCCCGTCGAGATCCGGTGGGCGCCCTTGCCGGCCGGGGCCCGCCTGGTCCCCGGGGTGGCCGGCGCGGTGCGAAACGCCCTTGCCTCCGACCCGGGGGATGTGCTCGTGTTCCTACCCGGCGCGGGAGAGATACGGGCCGTTACCCGCGCCCTCGGCGATCCGGACGACGTCGATGTTCTGCCCCTCCACGGCAGCCTCCGGGCCGACGAGCAGGATCGGGCGCTGCGGGCCGGCGTCCGCAAAAGAGTCGTCCTGGCCACGGATCTCGCGGAGACCAGCGTAACGGTGGAAGGGGTGGGAGTGGTGATCGACGCCGGGCTGGCGCGTCGTCCGTCCTACGATCCGGCCAGCGGTCTGACCAGGCTGCGCACCATGGTGGCGTCGAGGGCGTCGGCGGAGCAGAGGACCGGGCGGGCTGGACGCCTAGGCCCCGGCATCGCCTACCGCCTCTGGTCGGAGGCAGAGCACGCCGCCCGCCGCCCCTGGTCCGATCCCGAGATCGTCAGCACCGACCTGGCCGCCCTAGCCCTGGAATTAGCCGTGTGGGGGTCGGCCCCGGGCGAACTGCGATGGCTGAACCCCCCGCCGCCAGCCGCCCTAGCGAAAGCGAAGGGGTTGCTCGAGGAGCTCGGCGCTATCCATCGAGGGCGGCCTACGGCACTGGGCCGCCAGCTGTCCGCCCTACCCCTCCATCCCCGACTGGGGGCGATGCTGCTCGCCGCCCCGCCGCCAGCCCGGCGCACCGCTAGTCTGCTGGCCGCCCTGCTTTCCGAACGTGACATCTTCCGACGGGATGGCTCGGCGAGCACCGCCGACGCGGCCTCGCGCCTGGCGGTCCTGCGCGGTGATGGTCCGGCGCCGGCCAACGTGGACCGGGCGGCCCTGGCGACGGTACGCCGCCGCGCGGACGAACTGGTGCGGCGGGTTGGCCGCCCGTCGGATGCCCAGGAGGACGTCGACCCCGGACCTCTCCTCGCCGCCGCCTACCCAGACCGCATCGCCCAGGCCCGCGGCACCGGCCGGTACCGCCTCCGCCACGGTGGTGGCGCGGTTCTGGCGGAACACGATCCCCTGGCCGGGGCCGACTGGCTGGTGGCGGCCGACGTCGAAGGTGGGGATGGCGGCCCAGGACGGGCCGACGGCCAGATCATCCTGGCCGCGGCACTCGACCGTGACGACGTCGAGCACATCGGAGGTGACGCTATCCGCACCGTGGTGCGCCTCGAGTGGGACGAGACCTTCAACGACCTGCGCGCCGTCATCGAGCGCACCCTCGACGCCCTCGTCCTCGACACGTCTCGGGGATCCGCCCCTCCGGGCCCCGACACCACGGCGGCCCTCGTCGCCCGAGCCATCGATACCCGACTGGGCGTCCTCGGCTGGACAACATCCAGCCGGGCCCTCCAGGCCCGGGTCGGCTGGGCCGAAGCGCCCTCGGCGAGGGCTGGCCCGACGTCTCGGATCAGGCCCTAGTCGGGCGAGCGGACGACTGGCTCGCTGACGCCCTGAGAAAGGCCACGAGCCGGGCGGATTTGGCCCGCATCGACCCGTCCAGCGTCATCCGCGCCGCATTGGGGTCACGGGCCCACGAGCTCGACCGCCTGGTGCCGGCCACCATCGAGCTGGCCAGCGGTCGGCGGCTACCTGTTGACTACAGCGGCGATCAGCCCCGCCTCTCCGCCCGCGCCCAGGACCTGTACGGCACCACGATCCACCCGACTATCGCCGGTGGCAGGATCCCCCTCACGGTCGAGGTCCTCTCCCCCGCCGGCACCCCCGTGCAGGTTACCGCCGACCTGCCTGGCTTCTGGCGCGGATCCTGGCAGCAGGTGCGTAAGGAGATGGCTGGCCGCTACCCCAAACACGCCTGGCCCGAGGACCCCTCCACCGCCCCGCCGCCGAAAGCAGCGCGGGCCCGGCGTTGAGCACCCGCATCAGAATTCGATGCGCTCGATCGTGCAGGCCGGCGACGCCCCGGCTTGCTCCGATGGCCAGTTACCGAAGCGATCGAGAATACGAGCAACGGTGGCGAGACAGTGGCTTCTCTACCCACGGAGCTACGGACACTTCTTCGCGGCTAACTCATAGAAGGCGTTCCGCTCGTCCAGACGACTGTTGGACGATGTCCGGCGCAAACGTCTCAAGGATTCGGCTGCTGAGGACATCAGATAGTGAGACCAGGCGATTCGCCAACGCCACTGGGATCAGCGCGTTGTCGTGTATTGAGAACCGCAACTCGGAGATAGCGGACAACACCTCGGATAAGTTGAGGAAAACGCTGTACTTCGGCGTCGGCTGAACCCATCGGCCATTGGTACGCTCGCAATGTACACGTTGCCCTCCGGCGCCTTGAAGATGACCTTGGTCCCCCGTTGGTGTTAAAACCATACGGATCAGGGCTGTTGGGATCGCCTGGGACTACGTAGTGGTGAATGTAGTGATCCGCCATGGGAAGCACGGTGCCCGCTCATGCAACCGGCATGCATCTACCAGATAAACCGGCTTACCGCAGAGAGGACACGGTTGCTCTAAGCTCGACGTGGGCAGAAATACAATTGGCCCTTGGTCACATCCATGGTGGGACAGCGGGGAATCCCCCAGCTCTTATCTCCCCCTCTCTACCAACCACGGAAAAGGATCCATTGTAACTTCCTATAAAGTCGATCCTCGTCCGCGTGTCGGATCGAAAACTTGCCCGCTTCAGGCGCGCCGATTTCGAACTGCTCGCAGCCCGCACCCACGGACCGCGTTCCAACCCGCATCCCCAAACCGGTCACCCTCTACGTGTTCGACAGCCTCCGATTCGGCCACCAAGACCAGTGCGACAATCCTGGGGCGGCCCGCCACCAGGTCCTTGACGACCTGGACCTCGCTGCTCGCTCAGGTGGAGCGGCCCCTCCCACCATTTTGGTCGCCAACGGCATGTTTTCGACATCCACACCGAGCCGGACTATGCGCGTGGGCCAGCCTGGCCCTGGCTGCCGTCGATTGGTCGCAGTCCGACCGCCACGTGCCAGCCGATGCGGTCGCCGTCCCAGTAGCGTACGAGAACCCGACGATGTACCACTCATCCGCCGTGCATGGCTGCATCGATTTGTGGGTATCCGGCAACTGCGACTCGTCCAACGTGTGGCTTTCCGAGTGACGGGGCGCGTCAGGTCCTGTCACGGACCGCGCCCGGATCGTGCTCGGCCGCTTGCCCTTGCTAAGCGTCCTTCGGCCGAGCCGGGCGGTCGGGAAAACGCAGACCATCCCTCGCTGAACGCGGCAGAGCCGATACCGAAACCAGCGTTGAACCGGTCGAGGTTAACCACGGTCAGATGAGGGGTAACCTTGACCATCTGCTCGGGTTTCGGCCGCGGGCGGAGTAGACGGACAACATCCCGTCAGTATCAACTACACAACGCTCGAAGTGCTGTATGCCAATCTCATAAGGCAGACGAGGAAGTATGGGGAGCCGGTTCACGGGCTCTATATCGGTTACTAGTATGGCCTTTACCTCTTCGGCAACCGGGAAGCGTGGTACGAAGTGAACGGCCAAACGTTCGCGAACTCTAAGGGATTGAACGCGCGTCATGGCATCCCGGCAATCGACGTTGCCACCCAACCCGCCGACCTGGAACAAGGCAGTCACCGATCTGTTCAACGGTGGAGCATGGACAACCCGCCGAGTTCGGTGATCGCGTCCAGGCCAGGCATGGGCTATCAGGACGAGATCAATTTCAGGCTGCCCTGTTCGACCCAGCCAACTGGACGGATGCCGAGAATGTCATTACCGACTTGGCCCCGCTATAGGGAGCCCAGACGAGCGCGCCGCAGGCCTTGTGTACGCAAAGAAGACCCCGCTGGCAGTCGATAGGTTGGCGCCGCCGAACGACGCTCCCTCGAGAGGAGACCGGTCCTACTGTGGTCGGCGCCGAGGGACGTTTCTTCTGGGTGACGAACTGCCGAAGCTGATCTCGGTGCTGACGCTTCACGAGCCTTTCTTTCTCCCTCCCCAAGCCAGGATCTCCGCCGTCACCGTCCTCAGGGCGGACGCGTCGATACCGAAGTATGGACCTCGACCGCCCGATCGCCCTCGATGCGACCAGATGCTGATGTTGAGCCTCTGGTGCCGGACGACATCGATCAGCGATCGGTGATCGACGCCGCCCGAGTGACAGCTGTGATGAGGTTGTCGACCGCCATGTTGATCATCGCCCTTCTCGTCTCCTCGGTCGCCGATCCTATGTGCGGGACGATGATCGCTTTTGGTTCGTAAAGGATCGGGTCATCAACCGAAGGTGGTTCGTCTTCGAGCACGTCGAGCCCCGCGCCAGCGATCTGGCCTTCCGCCAGTGCCTTCGTGAGCGCCTTCTGGTCGACGACGCTTCCGCGCGCTGTGTTGATCAGGTAAGCCGAAGAATTCATGATCTCGAACTCCAGGGCGCCGATCAGATGACGCGTGCTCCGGTTGAGATCGACGTGGAGCGATACGAAGTCGGCGACCTTGAGACCGGAGTGCACATCGGGGACACGTTCCGCGCCGTCCATTTTAGGAAGGTCATCTCGAAGGTCGTAGAAGAGGACCTTCATCTTGAAGCACAGGGCGCGACGCGCCACCTCTTGCCCGATCCGCCCGAAGCCGATGACAAAGAACGTCTTGTCCCGGAGATCGTGCCCGAGCGGCACTTGGCGCCATCGACCAGGCCGGACCGCTTGCACCGCTTCCGGCATCCGGCGCGTGAGCATGAGCGTGAAGGTCATGACCAGGTCGGCGACGGCGTCCATGAGGACCGGAGTTGTCAGGACTTCGATCTTCCTCCGTTCAGTCGACTCAAGGTCGACGTGGTCCAAGCCGACGCCGTGGTTGCTAATGACGCGGAGACTCTTGGCCCCGGCGAGGAGGGCATCATCGACGGTGACGCGGTTGCTGAGGAGAACGCCTTTCGCGTCCTTGAGCGCAAGCTCTACCGCTGCGCGATCGCTGGGGTTCTCCACGACGGTCACGTCGCAGCGATCCTGGATGCGGTCGAGAAGCTCTTTCGGCAGAGGTCCAAGTACGACCACCGACGGACGCTTGACATTCTCCTCGGCACTTGTAGTCATCTCTACCCTCTCGTGAAACGGCACCCAGCATTTAGGTATGGCGTGTGAGGGACTGTATACGACCGTAAGGTCGAGCGAGTTGCCTCGGCTCAACGGAGGTCCATCGGGGTACTGGGATCTGCGCCAAGAGCACGGCCTCAGATAGGGGCGAGCTCTTGAACACGGCGATACCGGCGCCGGTCAGTGAGAGAGTCGCCAGACTTCGATGTGGCCTGACGTGGAGACCTCCTGGGGCACTATGATCGTGAGGAACCTGCCGAAAGAAGTCAGTTTCGGCATTGAAGATTTTCGCCGGTTATCCTGGGCTGGTAATAACAACCCTGGCCGCCACTTGGTTTTGGCACAAGTCTGGCCAAGGCGAGCAGATATGCAGTTCCGATGCCTTGGTCAGCGCGTCGAGAGCGTCTTGGAAGCTGCCGGATTTGGCCAACCAGAGATCCCGTGGCTGCGGAGCTTAATTCCGCAATCTGTCCTTTGGAAAAAGTCCACGTGCGGCTCAATGGTTGTGTATGGCAAGCAGACGAATGTTTCCCGTCGTAACGCTAGGCAATAATTCTGCTATTCGAAAATCAGGCATCCATCGTCTAAGTCAGCCCCCGGTAACTCGTCCTTTTCCGACAAATAATCCTGAGTGTGCTGCCACTCTCGTTTGTTGAGCCGCTTAGGGAGCAGGTGGGCGCCGCGCTTGAGGTAATTGGAGCTCATATCCTCCGGGTCGACCCACGGCAGCCTAGGCTCGCCCCTGTCTCCCGGGCGCAGATTCGGAGTCACTCGCTTGGCGTTGAGCTCGTCCATATGGTTGATGAGGCGGCACACGAAGTCGCCGACAAGATCGGAGCGCAACGTCCAGGTGGCCCGGAAATACCCGAAAATCCACGCCAGGTTGGGCACGCCCGTAAACATTATCCCGCGGTAGCTGACTGTCTCAGCCACGTCAAGCGGTGTGCCGTCTATTGTGAACTCGATATCACCGAGCATGCACACGTTTAACCCGGTGGCGGTCACGATCAGGTCGGCCGTGAGTACGCCGCCCGACTTGAGCAGCACCCCCTTTTCGGTGAACGTGTCGATCTCGTCGGTGACCATTGATACCTTGCCCGTCAGCAATTGCTTTGAACAGGTCGCCGTCGGGGACAATGGCGAGGCGTTGTTGCCACGGGCGATAACGCGGCCTAAAGTGCCTGTCGACATCGAAGTCGTCCGGAAGCAGCTGGCGGATGCCGTCGATCAATTCGGCTTTCATGCGTTCCGGGTCCTCCCTGCACGTGCGCGTAAGAAGCTCTTGGTCGTAAATCATCTTTTTGCGCATGATCGCGTGGAACCACTCCTCGGGCACCTCGAGCCGACGCAATGTTTCTGCGAAGGGGTCCTGGGTGGCTACAGGAAGGAAGTACGTCGGCGAACGCTGCAAAACGGTAACGTGGGCACACCGCGACGCCAGGGCGGGCACTATCGTAGCCATTGTCGCCCCGGAACCGATCACCAGGACTTCTTTGTCTGTATAATCGAGATCTTCTGGCCAGGTCTGCGGGTGGACAACCGGCCCCCGAAAAACTTCCATTCCCGACCATTGCGGCGTATAGCCCTGGGCATGCCGGTAATAACCCGGGCATACCCACAAGAAGCTGGCCGTGAAACGCAAGGGCTCGCTGGTGTCCGTCCGGGTAGCTTCGACGGTCCACACATCGTTATCCCTCGACCAGCTGGCGCTCGATACCCGGTGGAGGTAGCGGATGTGCCCCGATAAGCGGTTCTCCTCTACGACCTCGCCCAGGTAGGCCTGGATCTCCTCCCCAGTCGCCATCGCTGGGCCGACCCAGGGCTTGAAACGGTACCCGAACGTGTACAAGTCGCTGTCAGACCGAATGCCCGGGAACCTGTGCACCATCCAGGTACCCCCAAAGCTCTCCAGCCCCTCGAGCACCACGAAAGTCTTATCGGGGCACTGATGGGAAAGGTGGTATGCGGATCCCAGACCTGGAGATCCCGGCGCCGACAACCAGTACGTCAAAGTGCTCGGTACGCGGCGGCACCCGTCCGGGACTGATCGCGGTCTCGGTCACTCCGGCTCTAGCTCGTTCATTGTTTGGCCTGCTCCTCGCTGTCTGGTTCCCGCTGTCTGGCGCGGTCCGACCTACCGGCCATCGGCCGGGGTGAGCGGTTATTTTCAAGGATAAAGGACCGATCCTAGGGCGGTGGAAATGACTGCGAGGGCGCCGCCCGTTGCTGCCGGCAAGGCCGCTGCTAGCCAGGCCCGCTGCTAGCCAGTCGCGGCCACCGGCCTGGTTGACGCGGCAACCTACTGACCCGCCGATTGCGCCGTTGCCCCATCTACGCTCACGGAGGCTGTCGTGCCCGGCCCAAACATCAGCTCTGTGATTACTGGGCGGTGGTCAGACGCGGTACGGGCGCTTCGTCGTCGAGGATGTACGAATTGGTGACGTAGGGCTCCAACAACGAATTGACGAAGATGTGGTCCACTCGCAAACCCGCTCGTCTCAGCAAGGTTGACGTGTGGGGCGTCCGGGTTGACCAACCGGTAGGAATCAAAAGAGCCGGCCTCCAGGATGGCCCCTATCACCGGCCCGCGAACCGCGACCAGAGTTGCCTCATGACTGGTACAAACGACGTGTCAATAGCCGTCAGCTACCGGCACGAGCCGTCACTGATAGTCACCATGACATGCCACCGTTTTCAATATAAGTGCTGCTAGGCGACATTCTCCCTAGTCACACTGAGTGGGCGCTAGAGGACTCGAACCTCCGACCTCAGCCGTGTGAAGGCTGCGCTCTAACCAACTGAGCCAAGCGCCCTGATCCGTTCTGGCCTGCTCAATCCTGCCGTTTCTCACCGACAGCTTGCATCCCAGTGCTACAACCTTACAAGCCATTGCCGGCTCACAACCGTACGTGGGCGACGCTTCGACATTGCCCAGGCCACGGCGGCCTACTCGTACACTCGTTCGAACGGAGCCGCCGCCCTGTTTTGCTCGCCGGCCTCATCGGCGGCACTGCCCGCGGCAAAGGGCGTGCAGACGACCCATCCCTGCCGACCTGTCGGCAGACATCAGATCGGTCGCCCGGTTCCACCCCACCAGACCGACGAGATTGGAAGCCAATCGGGAAGCATGACATAAATCTTGAGCTTTTTTCAGCTTTAGACCGCCTTTTCCTTCTTTTCGGCTCTATGGTCACAGAACGCGGCGGGGAGGGTTTGCCACGGTGGGCGGGAGGGAAGGTCGCCAATCGGCGGAGAACCGCCATACCTACCCATTCATAAGGCGATCAAACCTAAGGAGCATCTCCATGTCTGCACGTTTTCATCGCCGCGCGCTTGCAATAGGCGCTGCTGCCGTCGTCGCCACCGGTTTCGCCGTTGGCACATCGGTGGCCCAGTCCACCACCCAGACTGTGAGCCTCGCTGTTGGCGACTCCGCGGTCGTAAATTGCGATGACGGAGTTCTGAATGCGAATTTGAACGCAGGCCCCTTCACGCTTAACTGTGATGCGAAATCGGGGTCGGGCTCCACGACTACGACCGTGGCACCGTCGACGACTACGACGGAGGCACCGTCGACGACTACGACCGTGGCGCCGCCAACGACGTCGACCAGCGAGCCGAGTACGCCTCCGACCGGCGACGTGGAAACGGGCACTCCTGGCAATTGCACCGACCCGAACTGGTCAACCAGCGACGCCGAGGGAACAGACAATCTTGACCCTTCTCCTGACCCTGAGTACTGGTGGATGGACAACGATGCCTGGAATGGCTCGGCCGGGCCGCAGAGCCTATATGTCTGCAACCAGCAGAGCTGGTACGCCGTATCTGACCAGACGAACAACGGCGGTGAGGTCGAGACCTACCCGAACAGCGAGTACGACGTCGGCGGTCGGGCCAACGGAGTGTCGACCAAGCCCATCTCGGCGTACAACTCGATCACCTCAACGTTCTCGGAGAATTATCCTTCAGCCGGTTCGTGGGATGCGGCTTATGACATGTGGACCAACAACTGGACCAATGAGACCATGATTTGGAACCAGTGGGCTGGGTCACAGGCTTATTGGACCACAACAGGCTCTGGCGCTACGCCGGTTACCATCGATGGCGTCGACTATATGTTCGTTGACATCGGAGGCAGCAATGCCACTCCTGATAACGGTGGCGAACTGGTGTTCTCGATGGTCAACCCAGTCCAGTCGGGTTCGGTAAACATTTTGGCTGTCTACCAATGGGAAGTAGCTAATGGCTACGCCAAGGCTAGTGACGTTCCAACTCAGTTGGAATATGGCGTAGAAATTTGCTCAACCAGCGGGTCTGAGACCTTCCCATTGACCGGTTTGACATTTAGTTTGAGTTAGCAAATGGCGTCTGAACGCCGTGTAAATTTCTAGGCGTGGAGCTTCCTGTTGCCTTCGTCGGAGTAATAGGTGCCGTTATCCTATTGTTCGCAGGAGGTACAGGAGGCTTCATCGCGTGCGAGGTAATAGTCCGTGGCCCGGTCATCACCCGAACAGCGAGTGCGATATGGGCGGTCGGGCTAACGGGGTGTCGACCAGGCCCATCTCGGCGTACAACTCGATCACCTCGACGTTCTCCGAGACTTCCGGCAGTGAAGCTATCGCCACTGTGGTGCCCGAGCGGTCGGGAACCCGCGTCACCACCGGTACCTGGGTTGACAACACGGGCGCCGCAGATGGCTATCGTCCGGGGCGCTATCAACGCCAAGGAGGGGGAGGCGTCGTGTCCCAGCCGGGCGGGGGCCGGTGCCGGCCCACTGCGCCGCGGCACCTGGCGGGCGGGGCACGGTCCAGGCGGCATAACAACCCGTATAACAAGGAGTGGGTACCCTACCGCTCCCCGAAGCTGTACTTTGGGGGGGTGGCCGAGCGTGACCCGCAACGGGCAAACGGTGAAGGCGCAGGCGCCCCTCATAGCAATGGTGGTGCTGCCGACGACCTGGGCGATTGGGTAGAGGACGAGGAGACTTTCACTGAGGACGCCGAGTTCTTCCACTACAGCGACGAGTTCGAACAGGACGAGGAAGAAGAGGACGGAGAGGACGGCGAGGGAGAGCTCGTAGAGACGGTCGACGAGTTTGGCCGCCGGCACGTCCGACGGTCCGCCCCCGAGGGCACCGAGCAGATCCGGGAAAACGAGGCGCCGCGCCGGACGGGCCTGCCGGACTCCATCGAGCGCTGGCGGCAGCGCAGCGCTACTGGGGCCGTCCTCACTGCGTTCGCCTTCGGGCTGCAAAACGTGTTCGAAGCGGAGCGCAAAGAGCCCGCGATCGTCATGCAGACCTCGGGTGATCCTCCTATGGACCTTCCGGTCGAAGCCCAGCTGGAGCAGCTCGGCCCCCGTCAAAGCACGGTCACCGTGCGCCCCTGGCTGCTGGGCGACGCCGGCCGCGCAGCGCAACAGGAGACGGCCGGCCAAGTCGAGGGAGACACCGAGGCGGAGGAAGAGTGAACCTCTTTCGACGTGCCTCTGCGCCTCCCCAGGACGATGAAGAGGATCTCTCCGTAGCCGACGGCGCAGACCAGCTCGAGTACGAGCCAGGCGCAGACCAGCTCGAGTACGAGCCAGAGGACGAGCCCGGCGTCGTCGCCGACACCGAGACGGACGAGCCAGCGACCCCGTCCCCGCAGGGCGAGCGCCAGCAAAAGGCAGCTCAAAAGTCCTCCCGGATGGAGCTTGTAAGACAGGCCCGCAAGGCGTCCTCGGCTATGCAGGACCCCGAGCCGCAGCGGGCGTGGATGGTGTCGGCCTTCCTGGTCGCGGTGGGCCTGCTGTCGTATTTCAGCAAGGACGTGGAGCAGGTCAGCCAGAAGGTCCACGGCAAGACGCACCTGGTCAGCGAGACCGTGGTCCACCCGTCGACGGCAGTGCTCCTGGTCATCGTCGCGTTGGTGGCAGCGGCGACGACTTACTGGCGAAAACGGTACGTAACCGGGATTGCCTTCATGATCGCTGCGGCTGTAGGCATCGGCGCACCACTGCCGAGCGGACTGTCGGACGTCATGTGGCTAACCTTCCTGGTCCCGGCCGGCTATGTGCTCTGGTTGTTGATGTTCCGCATGAACAAGGAGCAAAAAGCCTGGCTGGCGGCCCACGGGGCTTCTGCCCAGAACAACGGAGGCTCCTCCTCTGCGAGAAGCACTTCCTCGGGGAGCAGCAGCCGTCAAAAGTCGTCCTCGCAACGCGGGCAACAATCCACCTCAGCCGCCCGCTCTCGCAAAAAGGACCAGCCTGCGATCAGCGCCACTGGCCGTCCATTGCCACAGAACAGCGGCCGTTACACCCGCCCTCAGTCCAAACCGAAGGCGAGCCAACGCCGCTCGTAGTCCCGCACCCGTAGTAATGCGGGGCTGATCACCCAGGGCGCCGGTCCCGGCGCCAAGGCGGCAAGCTGCAGGAACGCGATGCGAGCGTGGTAAACACGAGGGATGCTGCGAGAGGCGCTCGCCGGGCGGCGGATCGCGATAACGGGTGCGACGGGGTTCCTGGGGACCGCGCTGACCGAACGCGTCCTGCGGTGCCTGCCCGACACAGAGGTCGTGGTCATCGTGCGGCCGGGCCGGCGGGGGGCCAAGGGGCGCGTCGAACGAGACCTCTTGCGCAACAATTGCTTCGACCGGCTCCGTCGCCAGCTGGGCGATGGGTTCGCCGATGAGGCGGCGCGGCGGGTCTTGCCTCTGGCGGGCGATGTCATGCTGGACGGCCTCGGCCTTGACGACGCCGGCCGCGACTTGTTGTCCAGCTGCTCGACCGTGGTCCATTCCGCGGCAACGGTCAGTTTCGACGCCCCCCTTGACGCCGCAGTGGAGGTAAACCTTCTGGGCCTTTCTCGTGTGGCCGCCGTTTTGCGAGAAGCTAATGGCACCGGACTGTTGCCCCACTTGATCGCCGTCTCGACCGCCTACGTGGCCGGCATGAGGAGAGGCCCGGCACCGGAAGCACTGCTGTCTGAGACGCCGTTCGCAGCCAGGGTGCCGTGGAGGGAGGAAGTAGAGGCCGCCCGGCGGGCGCGCTCAGACGCCGAAGCCGCCAGTCGCGACCCTAAGCAGCTCGCCCGGCTGCGGACATCTGCCCGTTCCGAGCTGGGAGCTGCGGGCGTCCCTCTTCTGGCCGAGAGGACGGAGAAGCTGCGGGCCGAGTGGACCGAGGACCGCATGGTCGAGCTGGGCAAGGCGCGGGCCCAGGCGCTGGGCTGGCCGGACGTCTACGCCTACACGAAGGCCCTGGGTGAATGGGGCTTGATGGAGGGCCGCGGCGACTTGCCGGTGACTGTGGTCAGGCCCTCGATCATCGAGGCTGCCCTATCCGAGCCTTACCCGGGCTGGATCCGGGGTTTCAGGATGGCCGACCCCATAGTCATCAGCTACGCCGCGGTCTGCTGAAGGAGTTCCCAGGCATCCCCGAAGGCGTGGTCGACGTGATCCCGGTCGACCTCGTGGTGGCGGCCATCCTGGCGGTGGCCGCCCGCGGACCGCTGGCCGACCCTGACGTGGTCCATACGGCTTCGGGCAGCCGCAACCCCCTTCGGTACCGCCAGCTCGTTACTCTTTCCCACGACTGGTTCTCGGAGCACCCGCTGGCGGACGAAAAAGGCCAGCCCATAGTGGTGCCAGAGTGGTCCTTTCCGGGCCGCCGCCGGGTCCAGAACCAGCTCCGGCAGGCCACGCGGGCGCTGCGCGGGGCCGAGCGTGCGCTACAGGCGTTGCCGCTCCGGGGCAGCCAGGCGGAGCTGGCCGCCCGGATCGAGGAGCGTCGAGAGGAGGCCGAGCGCGCCCTCAGTTACGTAGAGCTCTACGGCGCCTATACGGAGACGGAGGCGATCTTTACCATTGACCGCCTGCTCGAGCTCGAGAGCACGCTCTCGGCCGAGGAGCGCGAAGAGTTCTGCCTTGACCCCGCCGTCGTCGATTGGCCTCACTTCTGCCGCGATGTCTACCTCCCGGCGATCGTCGCTCACGCTCGGGTCCGGCTGGCGGGCCAGGCCCGGCAGCAGCCGGCCCAAACGACGTTGACCCGCGACGACCGCGCCCGCCGGGCGGTGCTCTCGCCCGAGCGGCAACTGGCGGTTTTCGACCTCGAGAACACCCTCGTAGCCACCAACGTGGTGGACTCCTACGCCTGGTTTGCCACCCGGCATATGGGCGTCGGAGAACGCGCCCGGTTTACCGCCCGGACCCTTCTCGAAGCGCCGCGCATGTTGGCTCTCGACATGATCGACAGAGGGGATTTTCTGCGGTCGTTCTATCGCCGTTACCAGGACGCCAGCCTGGACGAGCTTAGTGAGGAGTCCTGGGAACTGACCAGTGACCTGCTGATGGCGAAATCGTTCCCTGCCGGCATTCGCCGCGTGCGGGAGCACAGGGCACTTGGCCACCGGACCCTACTCATAACCGGTGCGCTCGATTTCGTGATCGAGCCCTTCCGTGCCCTTTTCGACGACGTGATCTGCGCCCACATGGGCCAGGATGACGGGGCACTTTCTGGGGAACTCGACGAATCTCCTCCCACCGGCGAGGCGAGAGCGTTGATCATGGCCAGCTATGCCCGCGAGTACGGCCTCGACCTCGCCGAATGCGTCGCCTATGCCGACTCCACGAGCGACCTGCCAATGCTCGAGGCGGCTGGGTACCCGGTGGCCGTGAACCCCGAGACCAAGTTGGCCGCCCTTGCTCGCAAGCGAGGCTGGCTGGTGGAGCACTGGCCCCGTGCCCCCGGCTACAAACGCCCGTGGTTGCCGTTCGGGCCTATGAGCCAAAACACGGTGCGAACCGGTCTAAGGGACATATGAAAGCGCTGCAGGTCGAGCGGACCGTCGCCAAGTTCGCGATGGCGCGGGTGGCGTCAGGCTGGAAGCCAGGGGCGGGTGGCCGCTTTGGCCCGCTCCGGCTGGTCGACGTCGCTCCTCCCGAACTGCCTGGCCCAGGTTGGCACAGGTTGGCCCCCCGTCTGAGCGGGATATGCGGGAGCGACCTGGCTACGGTGGACGCCCGATCGTCCAGGTGGTTCGAGCCCATCGTGAGCTTTCCTTTTGTCCCCGGACATGAGATTGTGGCCGAAACCGAAGACGGCCTGCGGGTCGTCGTCGAACCGGTCCTGGCTTGCGAGGCTCGCGGCATCCAGCCTCTGTGCCCTGCTTGCGCCGACGGGCGCCGGCGCCACTGCGTGAACCTGACGGGCGGGCACATAAGCCCCGGACTGCAGACCGGTTATTGCCGGGAAACGGGGGGCGGGTGGTCGCTCGCCCTCGTCGCCCACGAGAGCCAACTGCACGCCGTGCCCGAAGACCTCTCCGACGAGGCCGCCGTGCTGGTGGAACCGGCCGCGTGCGCCGTACACGCCGCCCTCTCCCCCACCGCGGCGCCCGTCGCCGCCGCCGGGCACGAACTAACCGCTGTTGTCATCGGCGCCGGCACCCTCGGGCTGTGCGTAATCGCGGCTCTGTCCCGTTTTCGCGAGGACGTTTCCCGAGTCATTGCTATCGGCAAGCACCCTCACCAGCGCGACCTTGCCGCCCGGTTGGGCGCCACGTCGCTCGCTGAACCCGGTGAGTTGCGCCGGGCTGTCCGGCGGGCTACTGGGTCCTGGATCCACGATGGGGGCCAGCTTTCGGGGGGCGCCCCGCTCGTGATCGACTGTGTCGGCAGTGCCAGTTCTTTGGCCGACGCCCTGGCTGTGACCGCGCCTGGCGGATCCCTCGTCCTGGCCGGGATGCCGGCACCAGCCCACATCGACCTCACCCCGCTTTGGCAGCGGGAGGTCCGCCTCACCGGCGCTTACACGTACGGGTTGGAGCCGACGATGGGCGGGCGGCATAGTTTCGACCTTGCTTTTGAGCTCGCGGATGCGGCCCGTCTTGACAGGCTATTGTCGGCCACTTACCCGCTCGACCGCCCCGTCGAAGCGATCGAGCACGCGGCGGCCGCCGGCCGGCGTGGCGCGATCAAAATAGCCTTCGATATACGGGGCGAAAAGAAAATACGGTTTAACTAAAAGGGGGACACAGTCCGTTTATGCCCCGTCCCGGGTTCGTTCTCGAAGTCGACCGCTCCACTCCCCCCGTGCTCATCTGGCACGGGGACGGGTTCCGTCTGGAGCGCCTGCCGGCCGAGCGGAGCCGGGTGGTGTACGCCCCCGAGCCCCTCGCTCCGCTAGGCGACCCGGATGCGGCCATACGCCGAGCGTTGTTGGAACCACTCGGCGACAGCCGCCCGCTGCCCGAACTGCTGTACGCGGGGATGCGCCTGACGATCGCTTTCGACGACCTTTCCTTGCCATTACCCCCGATGCGCCGGCCCGACAACCGTCAGCGGGTAATAGAGGCCGTTTTGGACATGGCCGCCGAGGCCGGCGTCGACGACGTGGTCCTGATCGCGGCGTTGGGGTTGCACCGGCGAATGACGGACGCAGAATTGCGGCACTGCCTTGGTGACCGTATCTTTGACGCCTTTGCCCCCTACGGCGCACTGCTCCAGCACGACGCCGAGGACCCATCGGGCTTGGTCATGGTGGGGCAAACTGATAAAGGCGAGGATGTCGAAGTCAACCGCAGGGTGGCCGAATCCGACCTGCTGGTCTACGTCAACATAAACCTCGTCGCGATGGACGGCGGCCATAAATCGACCTCCACGGGCCTGATGAGCTACCGCAGTGTCCGCCACCACCACAATGTCCGCACGCTGCAGCACAGTCGTTCGCTGATGGACCGGCCCAATTCCGAGCTGCATTCCTCGGCCTGGCGCATCGGTCGGCTCATGGGCAGCCAAATAAAGGTCTTCCAGATCGAGACCACGCTCAACAACGATACTTTCCCGTCGCAAATGGCGTTCTTGCAGAAGCGTGAATGGGAATGGGGGGTGAAGGACCGCGCCACCTTCGTGGCCGCCAGCCGCGGCGCCGATGCCCTCACCCCGACCGCAAGAAGGGCACTTTTCCAATCCGTCCTCGCCCCCTACCAGATGACCAGCGTCCAGGCCGGCGAGGTGGAAGCCGTCCACGCCTCGACTATCGCCGCCCTCCACCGCCAGCAGCTCGTCGATGTAGAGGGCCAGAGCGACGTCGTAATTTTCGGCCTGCCCCATGTTGGCCCCTACAACGTCGGCTCCATCATGAACCCGATCCTGGTCATGTGCCTGAGCCTCGGGTACTTTTTCAACTTCTACGTGGGCAAGCCGCTGGTACGCCCGGGCGGCGTCGTCATCGTCTCCCACCCGACGCCCTGGGCGTTCCATCCCGTCCATCATCCTTCTTACATCGATTTTTTCGAGGAAGTCCTGTCGGCCACAACGGACCCGCTTCAAATCGAAAAACTCTACGAAGAACGCTTCGCCACCGACGAGTGGTACCGCCACCTTTACCGCACTAGTTACGCCTATCACGGTGTTCACCCGTTTTATATGTGGTACTGGGGTGCCCACGCCCTCGAGTACGCCGGCAACACAATTATCGTCGGGGGCAACAGGAGAGCTGTGCGGCGGATGGGTTTCAAACCGGCGTCCACTCTGGCCGACGCCCTGGAAATGGCTGAGGACCAGGTCGGCCGGGACCCGACCATCACCTATTTCCATTGCCCTCCGATCATGTTGGCCAATGTCCATTAAGCGCCCCCTTCCCTTCCCCCTAAGCGCGCCGACCTGGCCGACGTCGGTCGCTCGACCGAAAAAGCCTTCAACCCTGGGCGTAAATTACGACACCGAATGGTCCCGGCGCTATCCCGTGCGCCTGGCCCGCGTGGTGTGGACCGAACTCGTCACCAGGCCCCTGTTGACCGCTGTAGCTCAACCCACCGTTGAAGGCCTCGACCGCTTCGAGGGGGTCGAGAGCCCGGTAATATTTGCCGCCAACCACTCCAGCCACCTCGACGCGCCACTCGTCCTGACCGTCTTGCCGGAGCCGTGGCGGCACAAGCTGGTTACTCTCGCCGCAGCCGATACCTTCTTCGATTCGAGGCTAAAAGGCGCCTATTTCTCCTTCTCTCTCAACGCCGTCCCGATCGAGCGGGCCAGAGTGAACCGGAAATCGCCGGACCAAGCCGAGGCGCTGATCGCTGCGGGCTGGAACCTTTTGATATTCCCCGAGGGGGGCCGTAGCCAGGACGGTTGGGGCCAGCCCCACCGGGGCGGAGCAGCGTGGCTGGCTGCCCGCAGTGGCCGCCCCCTTGTTCCTGTCTATATAAAAGGCACAAGCCGCCTCCTCCCCCGCGGTTCGAGGAGGATCTACGTCGGCCAAACCAAAGTCACTTTTGGCGCCCCCATTGCTCCGGACCTACCCCCACGGCAGCTTGTGGGCCGTCTCGAAGCGGGCATTGCTGCCCTGGCCGATGAGGCGACCACTGACTGGTGGAACGCCCGTCGGCGGGCCGCCAAAGGCAGCACGCCGTCGCTCACGGGCCCTGTGGCGTCGTCCTGGCGGCGAGCTTGGGCGCTCGGCCCCTCGCCCAAGGACGGCGCCCGGGCTCGCTCGTCTGCGGGCGGAGAGCGGTGGCCCTCCGGGTATTGACGTCCTCGTTTCAGGGGGGCATCTCCGTCGCCCCCAGGCCCATTAGGGCGGTCCGCAAAGCAGTCCAATAAATCGGGTATTGGTCGCCGATTACTGACGGCCGGGCTCCGCCTCCCGATCGCGGGCTGGGCCCACCACCGGGGGTGGCGCCAGCGGCCCAGTCGCCCGGTCCTGTTCTGTTTGGCCCTCGCTGGGACCTCCCACGCCGAACAGGACTCTCAGTTTTGCGGTCCCCCCGGCCCAACCCCACAAAAGGGTCACTGCCACCACCGGCAATACGGCGAGTTCGGCCATCAAGTGCCCCACGCCGGCAGCGGGCAGGCTGCTGGCCAGCGAAATGTAAATACAGAACGAGGCCAAGGCGCCGATCCCCACCAACGCCGCTTCGGTCGCCAGGGTCGCAGCCAGGACGTCTTTGGCCGGTCGTCTGAGCGGCCGACCCGTTGCGACCTGAGCGAGGCCGCCCCGCGCCGCAGACCGGCCCAGAAGGAGTAGGCAGACCATCCCGAACAGCAGTGCCACGGCCGTGAGGAAGTTGGCGTAGTTGAAGGCGACCAGTAGCCGCGCTCGCACTCCTTGTCCGGGTATGTGAGCGAACGCCGTCACGACGCTGGCCGCGAACACGAACACAAAGCCCACCGCCACCGCCCCGCTGACCAGCTCTCCAAGCGAGCGCGCCTGCAAAGAAGCGACGGGCCCGCTGTGGGCGACCGGAGCAGGCCCTCGGGAGGGCTCCTCGAACCGCGTCACGCGGTCCGGCGGTCCGACCGGAGCCTGGTCCGGCGCCATGACACCGCGTCCGGGGCTGTCGCGCAGGTCTACGGCGGGCCAGCTCGGGCCAGCCATCTGGGGGCCGGTGGTCAAAGTGGAAACGGGCCAAGCGGGGCCGTCTCCTGATAAAGGCTCTGGGCGCAATGCCATGACCTAACCATCAAATACCCGTCGTGAGCCGCAGGGCAACACTTTGGCGGGCGCCGGCCGGGGCCGGGCGGCCCCGATGACGGGCGGAGCCTCACCGTCCGCCTGACTGCCACCACTCTCAGGCGTAAGCGTTCAGATGTGCGGCCCCAGCCACAGGCCTGTGGTCCGCCGGGGCCGTACTCCCAGCCATACTGGCCATGTGGACCTGCGCCAGCTGGCGGCTCTGGTAGCTATCGCCGATTCCGGGAGCTTTTCTGCAGCCGCGGCATCGCTGCACACGGTCCAATCGAACGTCTCGGGCCACATCAAGCGCCTGGAACGGGAGCTCGGAGTGCAACTCGTCGATCGCCAAACAGGGCGCTTGACGGAAGAAGGTATCGCCGTAGAGGCGCGCGCCCGAGCCGTCCAAGCTGAGCTGGAAGCAATAGTGGCGGACGTGGCCGCGCTGCGCGCAGAGGTGGTCGGCAGCGTCCGGCTCGGGATGATCGCCACCACGGCCCGTTGGCTGGTGCCTCTCTTGCTTGACAAGCTGGCGTCAGCGCACCCGGGTGTGAGGCTGGTCACCACTGAGGCCACGTCGTCTGCGCTCGGGGTGCTGCTGGCCGCGGGCGGGCTCGACTGCGCGGTTGTCAACTTGCCGCTCGGGACCCCGGAGCTGAAGCTCAGGCCTCTGTTCGACGAGGACATCGTGCTCCTCATATCCAAAGACCACCCGTTGGCCGCCGCCGAGGACTTGCACATCAAAGACCTCGAGGGTGTTGACCTGATCCTGCCAGCCCCCCGCACAGGGTTCCGTCAGGAGCTCGACGAGGCCGCCCATCAGGCGGGGATGACGCTGTGCTCGAAGGCCGACATCGACGGCCTCCGGTTGCTGGCCACGCTCGCCCTGCGCGGCTACGGTCCGGCGTTGCTCCCCGCCACCACTCTTTGGGATCTGCCCGAGGGCCTATCTGATCTGCCCGAGGGCTACCAGACGGTCAGCGTGGCCGGGCTCCCACTGCGCCACGTCGGCATGGCGCTGCGCAAGCGGGGCAAGCCGAGCGCCTCCACCCAGGCGCTTATCGCTTTGCTCGAGGCTGTGGTGCCGCAGTTCCTGTCCACTCACAGCCACTTGCACGAGGCGGCCCGTTAGAGGCTGGTCCGGCCCGTTAGGGCTGACCTGGTCGGCTGGAGGGGCCGGGTGGGTCGGTCCGTCCACCTAAACCGGTCAAGTGGTCCCCGCCCGACGGAGGAAACGCAGGCCAAGGGGGAATTGTCGCCTCCTGACGGGATCGCTGCGACAGATGCAGGCTATAGTCCCCGCTGATCCGCCACTGGCGGCCGCGAAGTGCGCACAGGAGGTTGGAGGTGATACCTGCAATGCGGGCCCGCGTGGTCCGCGCCGATGATGTCTCTGAGGGGGCGGGGCTGCTGTCGGTGGGTAGGACCTTGACTTCCAACCGTTCCAGACGTTGATTACAGTTTGGAAAAGCTGGACAAAATGTCGTCGTATTTGTTCTTTGAAATTTGACCTGACCAGGCCCGGAAGCCAACCATGTCGGTCGAGTTCACGACTAAAGGGTTAGAACGCGGTGCCAGGTAAGTAAGCGAGCAATGTAAGCTCTGAAACAGTTTCTCGAATGCCGGAGGGGCCAAGCAGGGAGAACGAGGACTGGCAGAGGCTGGTGACAAGACCGACGATCGTCGGATAGGCCCGGCACGCCGGGAGGAACCAAATGAAAGGGGAAACACACAAATGAACCAAGGAAGACCAACTGGCGGACCACGGCACGGACGTATTCGCAGGCGTAGCGCACAGGTCGGCGCCATCGCGACGGCCGCCGCGGCCTTAGGCCTTGGCGCCGTAATGGCCGCCCCCAGTGCTTTCGCGGCCACGCAGCACTCCAGTTCCGCGAAGACCACCATCCAGTGGTGGGCCAGCCCGATCAGCACGAGCGGCCCCGACCTGCGCAAAACGCTCATAGCCGCGTTCGAAAAGGCCTACCCCAACATAACGGTGAGCCTGCAGACCGCGCCCACGAATACGGACACGAACGAAGCCGACCTGGAAACGACCATCTCTGGTGGAGCGTCAACCCCGGACGTTTTCATGGGCGACGTGATTTGGCCCGGCACGTTCGGGGCGCACGGCTTTGCCGTACCGCTGTCCAAGTACTTGCCGAAGAGCTTCTTCAACCAGTTCGCGCCGGGCCTCGTCGCCGGGGCCAGCTACAAAGGACAGGTATACGGCGCTCCCTTCTTCCAGGACCAAGGCTTCCTGTACTACAGGAAAGACCTGTTGACCGCAGCCCACATGGCCGTGCCCAAGACTTGGCAGCAGCTGGAGACCGACGCGGCTGCGCTAGTCAAAGCGGGCAAGGTCAAGTACGGCTTTGTGTGGGAGGGCGATTCCTATGAAGGCGGCACCTGTGACTTCATGGAGTACTACGCCGATACCGGAGGCCAGGTGCTCAATTCCTCCGACACCGCGTCCGTCCTCAATGTGGCAGACGTCACAAAGGTGCTGACCTTTATGCGCGGGTTGGTCACCTCCGGCGCCTCCCCTGCGGCCGTGGACACCTTCCAGGAACCGCAGGCAATGACGGCGTTCCAGGACGGACAGGCCGCGTTCTTGCGCAACTGGGACTACGCGTACGGCGTTTCCAATTCAAAGGGTAGCGACGTTATCGGCAAGGTGGGTGTGGTCCCGCTGCCGACCTTCGCCGGCCAGCCCGAGCCCGGTTACTCGAACATCGGTGGTTGGAACCTCTACATCAACCCGCACTCCAAGAACCTCACGGCCGACCTCGACTTCATCAAGTTCATCTCTGGGACCCAGGCCCAAACGATCGAAGCGAAGCCGCCGTTCTCCCAAATCCCGACCAACGAAGCTGTCCGGTCCAACCCCGCGATCAAGGCCCTAAATGCCCCCTTCGCGATCCTCTCCCAGACGAAGCTCGTGCCCAGGCCGGCCCAGACCCCGGACTACGCCAAGATCTCGGAGGCCATTTACACCAATATGAACTCGGCCCTGGCCGGTTCCGCGAGCCCGAGCTCCGCGGCCAACGCCATGTCCAGCGGGATCAAGAGCGCACTCAGCTCGACTGGCCTGTAAAGCGGCAAATTTTTAGACCGCAGAGCCCCTAGACCGGGGGAGATTGTGCTGGTAGCCTCGCACCTGCGGGGCCACCAGCACGGCCCCTAATTTGCTAGGAGGCCAAATTGGCATCTACGGAGTTGGCACCTCAGGCGCCCGCAATAGCTCCGGCCGGCAAAGCGCCGCTGAAGGGTCACCGCGACCTGATCCAGCGGCGTTTGGCGCGTCTTGGCTGGGTGTTCACGGCGCCGGCCCTCATCTTTATCGGCTTGGTAACGATTTTCCCGATCGTGTTTGCCATAGTGCTTTCGTTTGAAAAGGTGAACGTCACGGGGAACGGGTTCCAGCTAAACGGGGCGACCTTATCCAATTACCACACGGTACTGACGGCTGGGCTCTGGCATCACGCCTTGTGGTTCACCACCTATTACACTGTCATTTCGGTCGTTGTCGAGGTGGTCCTGGGCACGATGTTCGCCCTGGTGCTCGAACGGCTCACCCGTTTGCGGGGGATGATGATGGCCATCCTGCTAATTCCGTGGTCCTTGATCACGGTCATATCCGCGGAATTGTGGGGCTACATCTATAACGCCACTTACGGCATCCTGGACGACCTCAGCCACATTTTCGGTACTGGGGAACCGGTTGTGCTTGGTACCCCGCTGGCGGCCACGATCGCGTTGATATTTGCGGATGTTTGGAAGACCACCCCGTTCGTGGCCATTATCGTGCTGGCTGGGTTGGTGATGATCCCGCAAGAGCTGTACGAGGCGTCCGAGGTCGACGGCGCCTCGGGCTGGGAGACCTTCTGGAAGGTGACGCTCCCTCTGCTGCGGCCGACGCTGGGGATCGCCGTGCTTTTCCGGATCCTCCAAGCATTCGGGATCTTCGACCTCCCCTACGTCCTGACTGGCGGTGGTCCCGGAGAGTCAACCACGTCTCTGGCCATCCTCGGCTATAACACCTTGTTCCTGGACCTCGACTTCGGCCCCGGGGCCGCCGTGGCCACCACGACCGCGCTGATCATCCTGATAATGTGCGTTGTCTTCTTGCGGGTGTTCAAGGCGCAGGTGGGGAAGGAGGCAGTCGGTGCGTAACCGTACTCGACACGGCTGGCGCCGTTACATTAACGGCCTAAGCATCAGCACGTTCCTCATCCTCGCCTTCGTGCTGCTACCCATGTACTGGATGTTGGCCACCAGCTTCAAGACCACAGCCAACATAGGGGCCAGCCCGCCACAGTTCTTCCCCCATCCTGTGAGCGGGGCAAATTACCAGGTGGCCTTTGGCGATTACACTTTCGGGCGCTACATCATAAACTCGGCTGTCGTTGCTATATGTGCAACGTTCCTGGTACTGGCGCTGGGGACACTAGCCGGCTATGCGTTGGCCCGGTTCCCGGTCCGGGGCAAGTTCCCATTGATGGTGGCGTTGCTCATCATCTCTGTCTTCCCGGAAATAGCGGTCATCGCCCCCCTCTACCTTCTTATGCGGGACCTCGGATGGCTCAACAGCTACCAGGCCCTGATAGTCCCGTACACCGCCTTCTTCTTACCGTTTGCCATCTGGATCCTGCGGAACTATTTCCTGAGCATACCCTTGGCCATGGAGGAGAGCGCCCGAATCGACGGAGCCTCACCACTTCGGACCCTTTGGACGGTCATATTGCCACAGGCAACTCCAGGCCTCTTCACTGCCGCGGTATTTACCTTTACGGCGTGCTGGAGCGAGTTCTTAATGGCGCTTTCGTTCAACATCGACAACAGCTACCGGACGATCCCCGTGGGCATTGCCGAGTTTGGCTCTCAGTTCACGGTGCCGTACGGGACACTATTTGCCGCCAGCGTGGTGGCGGTCGTCCCCATCGCCATCCTGGTGCTTATTTTCCGGAAGGCCGTCGTGTCAGGGCTGACCTCTGGTGCCGTCAAAGGGTAAAGGGCTAACAGTGCCCTTATGACCACCGGGGAGGCGGGCGTCCGTGGGGACCGCACGATGGGCGCCCGCTTTGTCCCGACCAGCCCGACCGAGCTCAGGTACGGCGACGAAGCTGGCGCAGCACATAAGGGAGGATGCCACCATGGCGGTAGTAATCGGCCTCCACGGGAGTGTCGATACGTAGCCAAACTTCGAAGACTTTGTCGCCGGCGTTGACGGTTAGCCGCTGGGGCAGCGGACCGGTGCTGGCCCCCTCCAGGCCAATGATGTCGAAGACCTCCTGGCCGCCCAGCCCGAGCGACTCAGCCGACTCCCCGTCGTGGAACTGCAAGGGCAGGACCCCCATCCCGATCAGGTTCGAACGATGGATGCGCTCGAACGATTCGGCGAGGACGGCCCGGACGCCGAGGAGAGCGGTGCCTTTGGCCGCCCAGTCCCGTGACGATCCCGAACCGTACTCCTTACCAGCCAGGACGACCAGCGGGGTCCCGCCGAGCGCGTAACGCATGGCGGCGTCGTAAATGGTCGTCTGCTCGCCCGTGGGGAAGAAAGTGGTGACGCCGCCTTCGGTGCCAGGCGCCAGCTGGTTGCGGAGCCTCACATTGGCGAAGGTCCCCCGTACCATCACCTCGTGGTTGCCCCGGCGGGACCCGTAGGAATTGAAATCGCCAGGCGCCACTCCGTGTTCGATGAGCCACTCCCCCGCCGGGCTGTCCTTGCGGATGTTGCCCGCCGGCGAGATGTGGTCGGTGGTCACCGAGTCGCCCAGCTTGGCTAGCGCTCGCGCCCCGTGGATATCGGTGAGCGGCACCGGTTGCTCGGGCATGTCGTCGAAATAAGGAGGCCGGCGCACGTAAGTGGACGTAGTACCCCACTCGTAGCGCTCGCCTCGGGGCACCTCCAGAGCGGCCCAGCGTTCGTCACCTTGGAACACATCTGCGTAGCTTTTTTCGAACATGTCGGCCGCGATGGCCTCGTTTATCACTGCGGCTACTTCCTCGCTGCTCGGCCAGATGTCCCGCAAATAGACGGGTTGGCCGTCGGCGTTGTGCCCCAAAGGCTCGTTGGCGATGTCGGCATCCATGGAGCCGGCGATGGCGTAGGCGACAACGAGGGGCGGCGAAGCGAGGTAGTTCATGCGCACGTCGGGGTTTATGCGGCCCTCGAAGTTACGGTTGCCCGAAAGGACCGCGACGACCGCCAAGCCGTCTTTGGCCACCGCTTCGGAAATACCCGGGAGCAGAGGGCCGCTGTTACCGATGCACGTGGTGCAACCGAAACCGACCAGCTCGAAGCCCAATTTATCCAGGTAGGGCGTCAATCCGGCCCGGTCGTAATAGTCCCTTACCACCTTCGACCCTGGGGCCAGCGATGTCTTCACCCAGGGTTTTACGGACAGCCCGCGCTCCACCGCGTGCTTGGCCAGCAGCCCGGCAGCGATCATCACGTCGGGGTTGGAGGTGTTTGTGCAACTCGTTATCGCCGCGATCACCACGTCCCCGTGGCCAACAGCGAACGTAGCTGGGCCCTCGCTGTCGACAGGGACACGAACCTCCATTGCTGACGCGGGTTCTTTCCCGAGTATTTTCGACAACGACTCCTCGAAGGCCACCTTCGAGCGCCGCAGCGGGACCCGGTCCTGGGGGCGCGCCGGCCCCGCCAGGCTCGGCTCCACGGTCGACAGGTCGAGCTCGATGCGCTGGGAATAGATGGGCTCGTGGGTCGGGTCGTGCCAGAGACCCTGGGCCTTGGCATAGGCCTCGACCAGTTCCACCTGTTCGGCCGGGCGGCCGGTAAAGCGCAAGTAGCGCAACGTTTCCTCGTCGATCGGGAATATGGCACAAGTTGACCCGTACTCCGGGGACATATTGCCGATCGTGGCCCGGTTGTAGAGCGCCACCTTGCCCACGCCCGCGCCGTAGAACTCGACGAACTTACCGACAACTCCGGTCTTGCGCAGCAATTCGGTCACCGAGAGCACCAGGTCGGTGGCCGTCGAGCCCTCGGGCAGCTCGCCCGTCAATTTGAACCCGACCACGTCGGGGATGAGCATCGTGACCGGCTCTCCGAGCATGGCCGCTTCGGCTTCGATGCCGCCGACGCCCCAACCAAGGACACCGAGACCGTTGACCATCGTGGTATGCGAGTCGGTGCCGAGCAACGTGTCCGGGAACGCTTCGCCGCCTTCTGTCCGGAATACCACCCGTGACAGGTGCTCCAAGTTTACCTGGTGGCATATCCCGGTGTTCGGGGGCACCACCTTCAGCGTGCCGAATGCTTGCTGGCCCCATCGAAGGAACCGGTAACGTTCGCCGTTACGCTCGAACTCGAGGTCCGAATTGCGGGCGAAAGCGTCCGCCCGGCCGGAAAAGTCGGCAATAACAGAGTGGTCGATCACTAGTTCCGCCGGCACCTGTGGTTGTACGGCGGCGGCGTCCCCGCCGAGGTCGGCCATGGCGTCGCGCATAACCGCAAGGTCGGCTACGACTGGTACGCCAGTGAAGTCCTGCATGAGGATCCGGGCCGGCGAGAACGCTATCTGCGCTCGGTCGGCTGGCTCTGCGCCTGCGCCGGCCGTCGTCGCCCAGCCCGCCAGCGAGGCGATGCTCTCGGGCGTGACGTTGAGGCCGTCTTCGTGGCGGAGCAGGTTCTCGAGGAGGATCTTCAGCGAGAAGGGCAAGAGGTTGACCTCGAAGCCTTCGCGAGCGAGCTTGTCCAAACGGTACGCAAAAACGTTCTCGCCGCCGACCCGCACGTCACCACGCGTCCCGAAAGTGTCGACTGAGTTGACCGAGCTGTCCATCCTGCTCACCTCTCCCTGTTCATCTCCAGGTCATCTAGCTTATGAGCCTGGCTACTGACACCGAAAAAGGTAACCTCGTCCCGACATGCCCAAGACCTACGACGCCGTCTCTTTGGCCCCCAACTGTTACCGGGAGGCCCGCTGCGGTTCGCTCCGCTCGGCGGACATCGGTGCGCAAGTCCGGTTGGCCGGCTGGGTGGCGGCCAAGCGAGACCACGGGGGCCTCCTCTTCATCGACCTGCGGGACCCGGCCGGCCCGAGGCCGACTTGCCGGTGCCGGTGCCGGGGCTGGAGGTGCCGGGGCTGGAGGCGCCGGGGCTCGAGGGTACGGGGCTCGAGGGTGCTGGGCTCGAGGGTGCTGGGCTCGAGGGCGCTGGGCTCGAAGCGGGCGGCTTCCTGCAGGGCGACCACCGGGCCCGGGTGGTACAGCTGGTGTCCCATCCCGGCGGGGTTGCCTTCGAAACGTTAACCGCGGCTGCGGCTGGAAAGCGTCGTGTCAGTGACCGGCAAGATCGTGGCCCGCCCGCCAGCCAACGTCAACCCCCAGCTGCTGACGGGCGAAGTGGAGGTGGAAGTGAGCGGGCTCGAGGTGCTGTCGTCCGCGGATGTCCTCCCTTTCCCTGTGGAACGCGACAGCGACGTGGGCGAGGAGGCCCGGCTCACATACCGCTACCTTGACCTGCGCCGGGGCCCGTTGGCGGAGCGCCTGGCCAAGCGGGCGCGGTTCTGCCAGGTCGTCCGGGCCCACCTGTCTGGACAGGGCTTCCTGGAGGTGCAGACACCCGTGCTGACCGCCTCCTCGCCGGAGGGGCCCGCGACTACCTGGTCCCGAGCCGGCTCTACCCGGGTGAGTTCTACGCGCTGCCCCAAGCGCCTCAACAGTTCAAGCAGCTGCTGATGGTCGGGGGGATCGAACGCTACTTCCAGATCGCGCCCTGTTTCAGGGACGAGGCATCGCGTGCCGACCGGAGCCCTGGTGAGTTCTACCAGATCGACCTCGAGATGGCGTTCGCCACCCAAGAGGACGTCTTCGGCGAAGTCGAGCTGCTTTTCGGTCGGCTCGTGTCGGAGCTCTCGGCCAAGCGGGCGCCGGCTCCCTACCCCCGGCTGTCCTACGCCGACGCGGTCGCCCGTTACGGGACCGACAAGCCCGACTTGCGTTTCGGGCTGGAGGTGATGGACCTGACCGAGGTGCTCGGGGGGCGCACGGAGCTGCCCATGTTCGCGGATGCACCGGCCAAGGGCCATGCCATCCGGGCCCTGCGAGCGCCCGGGGCGGCGGGCAGGCCACGAAGTTGGTTCGATGCGTTCGCTGAAGCGGCCAAATCCGCCGGCGTTATCGGTAGCTGGCTGCAACTCCCGGTTGACGAGAGCGGCGAGGGGATGGCCAAGGGCCCTGTCCCGTCGACTGACGTCGGACGAAATGGGGGCCATCATCTTGGCGGCGGACGCCGTCCCCGGTGACGCCGTGCTCACTTGCGTCGGGCCAGCCACCCCGGCCAGCGTCACTCTGGGCCAGGTCCGGTCCGCCCTCGGGAGCGAGCTGGAGCTGGGCGATCCCAACGAGCTGGCGTTCTGCTGGATCGTCGACTTCCCGATGTTCGAGCGCAACGCGGACACGGGCCAGTGGGACTTCTCCCATAACCCGTTCTCGATGCCGCAGGGCGGCCTGGAGGCACTGGAGAGCAAGGGCCCGGGCGAGGTACTGGCCTTCCAGTACGACGTAGTGTGCAACGGGATCGAGCTCTCCTCGGGAGCGGTCCGCAACCACCTGCCCGACGTTATGGAAAAAGCGTTTGCCATCGCGGGCTACTCGCACGACCGCCTCGAACAGTCTTTCCCGGCTTTGTGGAACGCCTTCCATTACGGCCCGCCTCCGCACGCCGGCATCGCCCCCGGCGTGGACCGGCTGCTGATGTTGCTGGAGGACCAGCCCAATATCAGGGAGGTCATCGCCTTCCCGATGAACCAAACGGCACGGGACTTGTTGATGGGCGCCCCCGCGCCCGTAACGCCGGGGCAGTTGGCCGAGCTTCACTTGCGGGTCGAGGTGCCGAAGAAGGCGTAGCGGCGGCGCGAACTGGCGGCGATTGCTCCCGTCCGCCGGTGGGACGTAAATGGGCTTTTGCCTGTGCGGGTGACCGGTTGGTCCCAGCGCTCCGACGGGAAAAACGCAACCAGCATGCGCCTTACCGGTGGGGGGTTAGTAGGTACTTTTATCTGACGGGCGGGTACCAATCGCAGTTTTCCACGGGTAACAGGCAAAACTCCCTACCGGCGGCCTGCCGCCGTCGAAATATGCCCCTAACGAGGCGCTTTCAGCGAGGTTAGTAAGTACTTTTGCACATGCCGGGTGCTGGTCAGACTCCGGCTCGTGCGATCGCGGTGGTGGCGAACAGTAGTAAGCGTCGGGCCCACGCGCTAGCTTGTCGGCCGAGGCTCCTGCACCCACCCTCGGCCCTCAGAGCCCGGCCCCCGCACATCCCCGAGGCGCCGTCGCGCCTCCCCCGCATCAAGGGAGGGTCATGCCCGACTTCAAGCAAATGGCTCGTCGTTTAGCTCCGATCCTGATGGCGGTGACAGAAGAGCCGTACTGGGCCTCCGTCCGCCGCCTGCCGTCCGGCCCCAGCGATCCTCCGGACCAGGCGGTGGTCGAGTTCTGGTTCGGCCCGGGCTTCAATGAGTGGTACCCAGAGGACCACTGCATGGCAATTTTCGTGGTAACGGCCGGGCGTGCATGCGGCAACCGGTTACCGCCGGCGCTGCGCCGCACGGAGCGAGACCGCGAGACGAGGTGCGTGGTCTATGGCGTGTCCGCAGAAGGTGAGCCGTACGCAGCGATGGCGCCGTCTCCGGGTTGCCCGCTCCTCGAACTAGAGGTTCGAAGTGGGCGGCGGCTGGACGCCGTCCGCTCTAAGTTCGGTCTGCCGCCCGGGCCTCCCAGCCGTTACGGCCTTGAGATGAGCAGCGGCCCGGACGGACCGCCGCTTACGTATGAAGCGATTGCCACCGACGGCCTAGTGTAAGAGCGGTCTAAAGGACTAACGACTGGGTGGGAAGAGCCGAAAGTGACGGGCGAAAGCGGGAAATGACCACGACCGGCCAGGCTTCGGGGCCGATTGGCGAGGCCAAAGCGTTGGGCATGCTCGTCGACCTGTCGCGCTCCTTTGGCTTGGACCCCGAGCTGGTCCTGGGCGGTGGAGGCAACACATCGGTCAAGCTGGATGGCCATCTTTTCGTGAAGGCGAGCGGGGCTTCACTATCAGACATCGGGCCCGAGAACTTTGTGGACCTCGACCGGGCCGCCCTTCAGCAGGTGCTCGAGAGCGAGCCCGCCAGTTCGAGGGTAGAGCGTGAGGCCGCGTTCAAACAGGCCCTCCTGGCCGCCCGACGGTCGCCAAGCAACTCCCAACGCCCGTCGGTTGAATCGGTGCTCCACCACTTGATGCCGGGTCGGTTCGTCGTCCATCTGCACGCCACTACGGTCAACCAGTTCGCCTGCGCCCGGGCCGGCCGGGCGCTGGTGGGCCAGTACCTTGGTTCCGACGTGGCCTGGGTCGGCCTGGTCGACCCCGGGTTCATCCTGGCCAAGGCGCTGCAGGATGAGCTGCGGGCTTTCCGGGCCAGGACCGGGAAGGAGCGGCCCCGCGCCGTAATCATGCAAAACCACGGGGTCGTGGTGAGCGGCGACACCCCGGAAGAGACCAAGGCGCAGCTCGATTGGCTGCAGGGCGAGCTACGAACGATAAAGGAGAGGGCCCCTGCTGCGACTACTGCCCCGGTGCCGGCCCAGCCAACCACCGAGGGACCACGGGACGTCAGCTTTGCCACCACGGTGCTAGCAGATTTTGTGACTGCGGCGGGCGAGCTTCACCCGGAAGTGGTGTTCGACGGCTCCGATGTCGTTGTCGACTTCGTGGCCCGTGCAGACGGACGTGACCTGGCGCTGGGTGGCCCTCTCACGCCGGACCAGATCGTGTACTGCCTGTCGTTCCCGCTATGGGTGGACGGGGGTGAGGGTGAAGCCTCCGCCGTGCCCGCCACGCGGCTCGAAGCGGGCCTGCGAGGCTACGCACAGCGGTTCGGTGGACCGCCGAAGGTGGTGCTAATCCAGGACGTGGGTATGTTGACCTGGGGGGCCACCAGGCCGGAGGCGGACATTGCCCGCCTTGTCTACGCTGACGCCATCAAGATAATGACCGGTGCCTTGGATTTGGGAGGCGTGGAGTACCTAGATGACGACTTCCGGACCTTCATCGAGAACTGGGAACTCGAGTCGTACCGCCGAAAGCGGCTTTTCGGGACGAAGTAACCCGGTGAGCTAAGTGCCCGCCAGCCAGTTCGAGCTCGGCACCGACGGCCCGAAGGTGATCCTCGTCGGCCTCGACGGGTCCGTCACCTCGATGCGCGCGGCGGCCTACGCCGCCGGAATGGCTCGCCGCCAGTCGTCGCGACTGTTCGTCCTCTACGTACGCTCAGGGGCGGCCATGGCGGCACTGGCGCCCATGGGAGCGGCATCTGTCCAACAGGCGCTTGACGAAGCGTCAGACGACCTTCGCCGCCTGGTCACCGAGGGCGCCGCCAACATCGGCATGGCCGTGGAGTTTGTCATTGCCGAGGGCGACCCCTTCGGTCAGCTGGTCAGGGTGGCTGACGAGGTCCGGGCCGACGCGGTTGTGGTTGGCGCCTCGACTCAGGCAGGCCACCGCGTTATTGGCTCCATCGCCGTGCGTCTCGTTCGTGCTGGGCGCTGGCCGGTAATAGTTGTGCCATAAGTCACGTCGGCGCCAGTCGTCTTGATCCAATTGGCCCATTTTGAGATAGCTCCGTCGGCGCGATTATCGTCGATGTGCGACAACTACCGGCTGGGCTCGGAGAACCTGACGTAAGGAGCGGGCCTAACCCGTCTAGGAGCCCTTCCCCCCTTGACTCGCGGCGCGACCTCGGCCTATATGACGACAAGCTCTACGCTTTCAGCTCGCATGGCGACTGGCGCCGGAACCCAGCCGCACAGCCGGCGATCGCTGCCGTCACGCCAAGCGTCGCGCTCACGGCCATGACGGAACACGATTACCCGTGTACCAAATCGCCCCAATGGCATGCGGCGGACTTCGACCGGACTCCTCGTTCAGTGCGAGACGCCCGCAGGTTCGTGGCCTCGTTGGTGAGCCAGCCCGAGATGCGCGAGACAGGTGAGTTGCTGGTCTCCGAGCTGACGACGAACGCCCTCCGCTACGCCGGAGGCCCGTTCGAGGTCAGGGTAAAGGCGACGCCTCGGCTGCGGGTCGAGGTCCGCGACCGGAGCCGGCGGAAACCTTCCTTGAGGGATGTTGACGCCAGCGACGAAGGCGGGCGGGGATTGCAAATCGTCGGGCAGCTAGCGAAAGCCTGGGGGACCGAGGAGCTGGCCGACGGGAAAGTGGTCTGGTTCGAGCTCTAGCTGGGGCTGCCTGTCGAGGTCTCCCGGCGCGACTTCAGGACGTCTGTTCGAGCGTGCTGCGCAGCCATTCCTCGACCCCGGCCACGTGGATAGTGGACCACATGTGGGCGAGCTGCGCATCGTGGGCACGCAGAGCCTCGAGGATGGCCCGGTGTTCGTGAAGGGTCCGCGCCAGCGCCCCTTCCTGGGTTATCCCACGCCACACCCGAGCTCGCTGGGTTGCGCTCGAAAGGCTCTCGACGAAAGACGCCAGCACGGAGTTGCCACAGGCCGTAGTGATGGCCCGGTGGAACTCGAGGTCGGCCTGGACCAGCTCGGCCACCGCCGACTCGGCCGTGATGGGAGCCAGTATGCCTTCCAGCTCGACCAGTTGGGCGCCGCTCATATTTTCGGCGGCTCGGGCGGACGCCGCCGGCTCGAGGATCCGGCGTACCTCGAGTAGCTCGAGGACCGACGAATCATGGTGGAACTCAATGATAAAACTGAGGGTGTCCACTAGTGAATCGGGCGTGAGGTCCGAGACGTAGGTCCCGTCGCCTTGGCGGACGTCGAGGATGCGAACGAGCGACAGCGCCCGCACCGCTTCCCGGAGCGAGCTGCGGGACAAGCCCAGGATGGCGGCCAGGTCCGGCTCGCGCGGGAGCTTCTGACCGGGCCGTAGCTCGCCTGAGCTGATCATCAGCTTCAGTTTCTCGATGGCCTTGTCCGTGACCGCCACGACCCGGTCCTCTAGGTCCTCTCCTCTACGTGGCCCATGTGGGCAGTGCCACCGAGTATGTCAGTAATCCCCGACCTGCTTAGCCAACCCGGGCACCCACTCCGAGCGCGCCACGCACGACTTGACATGGCTGCCTTTCGACACAATACTGCTTAAACGTCGGATGAATTGGGGGACGTTCACGGCCGGTCCTACGGGGTCTGTCCGCATATACGCTTCACTTGCCCGCGCCTGTTCGCTGTATTACCGGATCTTTCATCGGATGTTAAGCAGGTTGCGCTACCGGACTGACGCTTTCGACTCGTGCATGGCGGCCAACGACCCCGCCGTCAAGATCCTGAAAGACCCCACGGTTTGGACCGAGGCTACCGCCGTTACCGACGCGGAGGACGCCATCAATGCTACGGCAAGATCTGAAGCGATCTACGTCCAGTGGGACAGTCCCGACTACGGCATCATCCGCTACTTGGCTTCCAAGGGTTTCGGTCCTGCCGTTCGGCGGACCACGTGATCATGTTAGCGACGACGCGTACCCGCGGAGATGTGCGAGATCAGCCGCGTTGCTGTACGCCTCCCAGTCCCAGCCGCCAACCTTTACGCCCAGTACGCCCTCACTTATGCTCTAGACGCAGCTAAGGCATGACGCTTTCGCCAGGCATGCCGCGGGTGGCGCCCCTAGTTTGGCGTACGTGTCTTACCTGGGTGACAAAACCTGTGCGACCCGATCGTGGCCCCCTTCGTGACCAAAATCGACTATTACACGCGCTGTCCTGTCCGCTCCGGTCGCCCGACTGACCAAGGACGAGATGGTCCGGGCCATGGTGGGGGGCGTGGCGCCCGAGGAGCAGGCCGAAATGCCCGTACGAGTCACCGTGCAGGCCAGTGGCAACGACAAAGGCCTGACGGTGGACCACCTTTCGGCCGAGTCCCAGCGCGGGGCCTACGGGACGTCACCTTGCACATTGCTCCCGGAGAACAAGTTGGTGTGACAGGGCTCCTGAGCGCCGGCGTGGTGACCCTGGGCCGAGCCGTAGCCGGCGTAGAGCCCTGGACCTCGGGCCGAGTCTTGATCGACGGCAAGCCTCTGACCCCGGGCCGGAGGGACCTGGCGTTGAAGGCGGGCGCGGGCTACGTGCCCGAAGACAGGATGGCGGAGGGCTTCGTGGCCCACCTCTCCGTGGCCGAAAACGTGACCATGACGGTGTTGGACGAGTTGGCGCCGCACACCGGGATCGTGACCCCGGCCCGCCGGGAAGCGGCGGCCAGGCCGTACACGGAAGCGCTGAGCGTCGTGTCGTCGTCTTTGCGCCAGGCGGTGGCCGAGCTGTCCGGGGGCAATCAGCAGAAGGTGGCGGTGGCCCGCGCGCTCATCCGCAAGCCGGCTGTGATAGTAGCGATCACTCCCACGCGCGGCGTCGACGTCGCCTCCAAGGCCCTGTTGCTGCGTGCCCTTTCCGCAGCGGCCAGGGACCAGGGGGCCGCCCTGCTGTTGGCCACAGACGACCTCAGCGACCTCGCCGTATGTGACCGGGTCATTGTCCTGGTGCGGGGGGAAAGGTTCACCGAGTTCGACCGTCCGCCCTTCGACCGTGAGGCGTTGCTGGCCGCCACAGAGGGGTTGAGGGCGAGGGAGGAGCTGGCTACAGAGGGGTTGGCGCCAGACGGGTGGGTAGCAGAGAAGGCTTAGCCATGGCAGAACCAACAGAGGGAAGCGAAGTCGTCGCCGTCGGCTCGCCCGGCGCGGTAGTTGCCGCATCGGGAGCCGAGACGTCCCTTCGGCCCGGCGTGTACCCGCCATCCCCGGCCGGCTCGGGGCCGACGCCAAAGCGCGCCGCTGACCTGGGGGCCACGTCCCGGAGCGCCACTGTCATGGCGCTGGTGCGCGAAGCGGCCCTCCTCCCCGTCCTCGCCGTGCTCATAGTCGTCGGGGCGCTCGTCAGCCCGGTTTTCCTGACCGTGTCCAATATGTCCGGGGTCGGGCAGCGAATCTCCTCCCTCGGCGTGGTGGTAGTGGGGGAAAGCCTGATCCTTCTGGTCGGAGGTATCGACCTGTCCCTGGAAGGGACGTACGGTTTTGCCCCGATAGTTGCCGCCTGGCTGATCGTGCCGGTGGCCGCCTACGGCCAAGGGGTCGAGCTGAGCCCGTACCTCGGCATCCTGATATGCCTGGTGATAGGGGCAGGGATCGGGATGGTAAACGGCTTTCTGATCGTAAAGGGCAGGCTCAACGGCTTCATAGTGACCCTCGGGATGACCGTGCTCCTGGCGGGCATGCAACTCGGGGTGGTCAAGGGGCAAACGATCCCGGATCTGCCGGGGCCGTTCTCGTACCTAGGGGCGGCGTACGTGGGGCAGTTGCCTGTGTCGCTCATCGCCACCGCCGTGATCTTCGTCGCCGTCGGGCTCTTTTTGCGTTATCACCGCATCGGCCGGGCTATTTACGCAGTGGGAGGGAACCCGGCCGCGGCTCGGGCCGCCGGTATCAAGGTGAACCGGGTGCGGACCGGGGTGTACGTAGCCGGCGGTGTGTTGGCCGCCCTGGGGGGGTTGATGGAAGCGGGTAGGGTCTCGGCGGTAACCGGGACACAGGGCTACGGGGAGGGCATAATCTTTGAAGTCTTCGCCGCCGCCGTCATTGGGGGCGTCAGCCTGAAGGGCGGCCGCGGCAACATGGTCGGCGCGGCCACTGGGGTGGTCTTGCTCGGGTTGGTGCAAAACATCCTGGATCTGGCCAACGTTTCGAACTACTGGGTCGAGGCGCTGAACGGGGCGGTCATCCTGTTCGCGCTTATCCTGGCCCGCTTCGTCGGCGGCGAGGCGGCGGCCGAGCCATGAGCACACGCTTCGCCCGCTTTGACGTGACCGACGTGAGGTTCCCGACGTCGCAGGCGCTGGACGGGTCGGACGCCATGAACCAGGACCCTGACTACTCCGCCGCCTACGTAGTCGTGCACACCACCGGTGGTGAAGCAGGGCATGGATTTGTTTTCACCATCGGGCGAGGCAACGAGGTGGCGGTGGCCGCCATCCGGGCTGTCGAACCGCTCGTGGTTGGCCTCGATGTCGACGACACCCTCTCAGACATGGGCGGCTTTTGGCGCCTCCTCACTCACGACAGCCAGCTCCGCTGGCTGGGGCCCGAGAAAGGGGTCGTGCACATGGCCATCGGGGCGGTCGTAAACGCGGTCTGGGACCTTTACGCCCGGCGCGCTGGGCGGCCCCTCTGGAAGTTGCTCAGTGACCTCAGCCCCCAACAGATCGTCGAGCTGGTGGACTTCCGCCACTTGACCGACGGCCTCGACCGCGGCGAAGCTCTTGAGCTGCTGGCCCAAGCGGCGGCCGGGAAGGCGGACCGGGAACGGCAGCTGTTGGCCCGGGGCTATCCGGCGTACACGAGCTCAGCGGGCTGGCTGGGCTATTCCGACGAAAAGGTCCTTAGCCTCGTACGGGCCGCGTTGGCCGATGGGTTCACCCACCTGAAGCTGAAGGTGGGGCAGGACATCGACAATGACGTCAGGCGGGTCAAGTTGGTGCGGGAGCTGGTCGGCCCCGATGTGCACCTGTCAGTTGACGCCAACCAGGTGTGGGAAATTGACCAGGCCATCACCGACATAGGCCGTTTGGCGCCTTTCGACCTCTATTGGGTCGAGGAACCGACTAGCCCCGACGACATACTGGGCCACGCCACCATCGCCCGCGCCATTGCGCCCGTCCGCGTGGCCACGGGCGAACACGTGGCTAACCGGGTGGTGTTCAAGCAAATGCTGGCCAGCCAAGCCATCGGCGTGTGCCAGATCGACGCCTGTCGGGTGGCGGGCGTGAACGAGAACGTGGCCATACTTCTGCTGGCGGCCAAGTTCGGGGTGCCTGTCTGCCCTCACGCCGGCGGAGTCGGGTTGTGCGAGGTAGTACAGCACCTGTCTATGTTCGATTACGTGGCCGTCACCGGGAGCATGGAAGGACGCTGGACGGAGTTCGTGGACCACCTCCACGAGCATTTCGTGTACCCAGCGCGCGTCGTGCGGGGCCGCTATCAGGTCCCAACCCAGCCTGGCTCCGGCGCGGCGTTGCGCCCGGAGACGGTGAGCGCTTTCGAGTTCCCCGCCGGGCCCGTTTGGCGAAAACTTTCCGCCATCTCCTGAGGAGGATATTGACTGACAATGAGTACTGGTGATTTCGGGGGAAAGCGAGCCCTGGTAACCGGCGGTGCGTCGGGGATAGGGCTGGCCGCCGCCCAGATACTGGCGGAGGAAGGAGCTCGGGTCGCGGTGCTCGACGTCTCCGTCCCCCCCGAAGGTCTGGACTACGCCAAGGCGGATGTCACTGACGACGCCGCGGTTCGCGACGCCGTAACCGGCGTCATCGAACGCTTGGGGGGGCTTGACGTCCTGGTGAACTGCGCCGGCATCGGCGCGCAGGGGGGCGTGGAAGCCAACAGCGACGAGGAGTGGCACCACGTTTTCGACGTCAACGTACTCGGCATCGTGCGGGTTACGAGAGCCTGCTTGCCTGCGCTACGTGCTTCGACGTCGGGTGTGATAATCAACGTCGGTTCCATCGCCGGCACGACTGGCATCCCTGACCGGGCTGTGTACTCGGCGACGAAGGGTGGCGTCCTGGCCCTAACGCTGGCCATGGCGGCCGACCTCCTACCCGAAGGCATCCGGGTGGCCGCCGTCAACCCCGGGACCGCCGACACGCCCTGGGTGGGCCGGCTACTGGCCTCCGCGGCGGACCCCGAAGCCGAACGGGCCGCACTCGCCGCCCGCCAACCTCACGGTCGCCTGGTGAGCGCGGCCGAGGTCGCTCAGGCCATTGCCTACTTGGCGTCGCCCCGGGCGGGCTCGACGACGGGGACGTGGTTGGCCGTAGACGGCGGTATGGACAGGTTGCGCCTGCGCCCGAAGAAGAGCTGAAAATGGCGGCCAGCGAGAGCGGGACAGGTGCTGTTAGCCGTCGGCCCATGCGGGTTGATGCTCACCACCATGTGTGGGACTTGAGCGTCCGCGACCAACCATGGACCGCCAACTTGCCAGGGCTGCGCCGGTCCTTTTCCCTTGACGACCTCCGGCCCAGCCTGGCTGCCACCGAGGTCGACCGGACCGTGGTGGTACAGACCGTCTGTGTGGCCGAGGAGACACCTGAGCTCCTGGCGCTGGCGGAGAGCGCACCTGAGGTGGCTGGTGTGGTGGGCTGGGTCGACCTTTGTTCGCCGGATGTCGCTCAAAAGTTGGCGGCCCTGCGCCAACTTCCCGGGGGTGGGTCCCTGGTGGGTGTTCGTCACCACGTGCAGACGGAGCCCGACCCCAACTGGTTGTGCCGCCCCGATGTGCGCAAGGGCTTGCAGGCGGTGGCCGACGCCGGTCTGGTGTACGACCTCTTGGTCCGTCACTACCAGCTCCCGGCGACGCTTGACACCGTGGCCGCACTGGACGGGCTTCACTTCGTGCTCGACCACGCGGCCAAGCCCGACATTGCCCACGGCCAGGTCGAGCCGTGGAGCAGCCAGATGGCGGAACTGGGCCGGCGACCGAACGTAGCCGTAAAGCTCTCCGGGCTCGTCACCGAATCGGATGCCGCGACCTGGCCCATCACCGAGGGCGGCGTAGACCAGTTCCGCCCGTACGCAGAGGTGGTGTTGGACGCGTTTGGCCCCAGCCGGGTCATGTGGGGGTCGGATTGGCCCGTCTGCCGGCTCGCGGCTAGCTATGAGGATGTGATGGCCATGGCCGAGCGTTTTACGTCGTCCATGTCGGCGGCGGAGCGGACCGAGGTCTTTGGCGGCACAGCCCGGGCGTGGTACTCACTGGAGCAATCCGTTGATGAGCTGGCCTGATCCCAGCCTTTTCGCGGTTTCGGTGCGGGTGGGCCGGTTACAGGGCAGCCGGTTACAGGGGAGCCGGTTACAGGGGATCCGGTTACAGGGGAGCCGGTTAGGGGTGGGCCGACCGTGACACGACGCCAGATCGGCCGTACTTCGCTCCAGGTTGGCGCGCTCGGTTTTGGCGCCGCGCAGATCGGCAACCTCTACAGAGTGGTCGAGGACGGGGCAGCGACGGAAGCGGTAGATGCAGCCTGGGAAGCCGGTTTGCGCTACTTCGACACCGCCCCTCACTACGGCCTCGGGCTGTCGGAGCGCCGGCTCGGCCGTGCGCTGGCGGGGCGGCCCCGCAGCCACTTCGTGGTGTCCACCAAGGTGGGGCGCCTACTGGTGCCGAACCCCGCTCCTGGTGGATCTGACCTGGGCGAAGGGGGGTTCGCGGTGCGGGACGGGTTGACGCGTGTGTACGACTACTCACGCGACGGCGTGCTCCGAAGCCTCGAGTCGAGCCTCGAGCGCCTCCAGCTCGACAGAGTTGACATCGTCTACGTCCACGACCCCGACGATTTCATGGACGAGGCCATCGGCCAGGCCATCCCCGCCCTGGTGGAGCTGCGTGACGCCGGCGTCGTTGGTGCCATCGGGGCCGGGATGAACTTCTGGCCGCCGCTCCTCCGCATCGTCCGGGAGACCGACGTCAATGTGGTGATGTTGGCCGGGCGCTGGACTTTGCTCGACCGTTCGGGCGAGCCGCTGCTGGCCGAGTGTGAGCGGCGGGATGTGTCGGTGGTGGCGGCGGCCCCGTTTAATTCAGGGATCCTGTCGCGGCCCTGGCCCGCAGACGGAGCGCCCTTCGATTACAGCGCCGCTCCTCCTGACGTCCTGGACCGCGCCCGCACTCTGGCTGCTGTTTGCCAGGATCACGGGACATCCCTCCCCGAGGTCGCCATGCAGTTCCCCTTGCGCCACCCTGCAGTGGCGTGCGTCGTAGCCGGTATGCGCACGGCGGCCCAAGCCAGTTCGAACGTCGGCTTCATGAGGGCGGACATCCCTGGGGCCGTCTGGCCGCGCCTGGACGAAGTACTCGCCGCGCCGTTAGGGACAGGGTAGAGAGGACTGGAGATGCTGAAGAACCTCGACCCGTTGCTGGGCCCGGAGTTGCTTTATGTGCTGGCGGCCATGGGCCATGGGGACGAAGTGGCAATCGTCGACGCCAACTTCCCCGCCGACAGCGTCGCCCGCCGCACCGCGTACGGGCGGCTGGTGACCGTCGGTGGCGCCTCCGTGCCGGAGGTCGTCCGCGCCGTCGTGTCCGTGTTACCCCTGGACGACTTCGTCGACCAACCGGTGCGCAGGATGGCAGTGGACGGCGATGTGGCCGAGCTGCCCGAAGTCCAGGTCGAGGTCCAGGACGTCGTAGACAACGCCGCCGGGCGCTCGCTACCTATAGGTGCTCTGGAACGGTTCGCCTTCTACGAAGCGGCCCGGGGCGCGTACGCCGTCGTACTTACGGGCGAGCGCCGCTATTTCGGCAACGTCCTGATCAAAAAAGGGGCGATCCCCCCGGATTAGCCGGGCCTAGCCCGCCTGGACCAGGATCTTCAAGCCTTCACGACGGCTGGCAACGGCGAACGCCTCCGCTGCATCGGCCAGGTCGAACGACTTCGAGGCCAGCCAGTCCAGCTCGACCAGGCCCTTGTCCACCAGGTCGATGGCACGCGGGTAAGCCTCTTTCATCCGCCGAACCATTGCCATAGTCAGCCCTTTTCGACGGGCCAGCGCCGCCGGGAAGGTGGTGCGGTCGTCGTCAGGGATGCCGGCCAGGACCAGGCGCCCCCCGGCCCGGACCAGGTGCATGCTGGTGGCTACGGCATCATCGGTGCCCGCCACCTCAAAGGCGATATCAACGTCGCCCTGATAGGCGGCGGCCTGCTCGGGACTGAGGACGACGTCCGCGCCCGAACGGGAGGCGGCGTCGCGCCGGTGCTCGAGCGGCTCAACGGCCACCACTGGCGCCGCGCCGGCCAGCCGCAAGGCCTGGACCAGCATGAGGCCGATGGGGCCGCAGCCTACGACGGCGGCCGAGCTGCTCAGGTGGACATGGCCCAAGTCGAGGCAGTGAAGGGCCACGCCGAGCGGCTCCAGCATGGCCACGACAGCGTCGTCGAACTTGTCGGGCACCGGGTGCAGCCGCCCGGTCGGCCAGGCCATGTACTCCCGCAACCCGCCGTCAGTGTTGCCATGGCCGGCAAAGCGGACGTTCGGGCAGAGGTTGGGATTACCTTCCAGGCACCGCGCGCAGGTGCCGTCGGGGATGGCGGGGTCGACGGCGACACGGCGGCCGTCAAGCGGGCCCCCTCCACCGTCCCCCCAAATTCGTGGCCCAGCACCAGGGGCCGGCTAAGGACGGCATCCCCGATGGCTCCCTCGCCGAACCAGTGGAGGTCAGAACCGCACAGCCCGACCGCTCCGACCCGCACCAGGCTCTCGCCCGCCTTCGGCTCGGGGCGCGCTTCGTCCATGATTTCGACGACCCCGGGCGCCATTAGCCTGGCCACTCTCATTTAGCGTCTCCTTGCGCGGCTCGCATTGGCCTCATCGGTTTGGCCCCTTGCGTCACTGCCCCCCGATTATCTCAGCCCTGGCCGTAATAGGCTCCGGGGCCGTGTTTCCGTGAAAAATGGCGCTCGATTATGTGAGCGTCGAGGGGAGGAGCTGACGGCGACAGGCCCACGGTAAGCCAGGCCATCTTGGCCACCTCCTCCAGTGTCACCGCCGCCTCGACCGCGTTCTCGGGGCTCGTACCCCAGCAAAAAGGGCCGTGCCCATTGACCAGAACGGCCGGTACCTCGGCCGGGGGGCGGCCGGCGACTGCGACCACAACTGCGCGCCCGGTGGCAGTTTCGTAGCCGGCGTCGACCTCTTCCGGGCTGAGCGGTGCCGTAACTGGGATCTCCAGGTGGGACAGGTCGGCGTGAGTGGTCCCCATTACCGGGATAGGCCGGTCGGCCTGGCCCAGGCCGTCGCCCAGGTCGAGTGGGTGTGGACCACAGCACCGATCCCGGGCAGGTCCTCGTACAGCACCAGGTGAGTAGGGGTGTCGGTGGACGGGCGGAACTCACCTTCCACCACTCCCCCGTCGGGCCCCACCACAACCATGTCTTCTGCCTTCATGGTGGCGTAAGGCACGCCCGAGGGTTTTATGACGACCAGGCCCGTTTCGGGGTCCCGCCCCGAGACGTTACCCCAGGTCAGCCGGACCAGCCCGGCCCGGGGTAGTTCGAGATTGGCCGCCAACACGGCAGATTTCAGATCTTCCAGCACGGTCTCAGATGCTCGGGCCATTCACGGCTAGGGTCAAAAGTTCCCTAGATCTCGACAAAATCGATGTCGAGCAGTTCGCCCAGGTACTGCCAACGGCGGACGTGCTGGCCGAGGTTGGTGCAGAAATGATGCGTGCCTCCGTTGTGGAGCCACGAGTTCATGAAGTCCCGCAAGTCGTCATCGGGGCGGAAATGGAAATAAGGCATCTCCACATTTGGTAATTCGGGAGTGTTCAGCACTTCGCCAGTGCCGGCGATCAACCGGTAGATCTCCCCTTCCAGCGGGACCAGCGACGCAGTGGTGGCCGGCCCTGGCTCGGCGGAAAAAACTGCGGTCGGTGGGTTGTCGAGGCCGCCGATCCCGAGCGGGCGATCGATCAGCCTGATGGGCCGGTCCTTTCGGGCCACTTTCCAGTTGCCTTCCCCCATATGGCTGATGAGGACCGATCCGAGCTCGAAATCCATAGCGTACATCTCGGAAAAATGGGCGTCCCCGATTAATGAGTGACCGGCGCACATCAGCGCGGCGGCGTTGGTATCACCTTCGGCGCCGTAGCCGTACCCGTCGGCCATCAGGTCAGACGCGGCTAGCAAGGGTAACTGGCGGAAACGGCCGTCTTTGCCAACCGGCTCGAAGTGGACGGAGAAACCGGCATAACCCCCCTCTTCGAGCATCGAACGCAGGGCCACCTCCATGCGCGCCGCGTAGGCGTGGTTGTCGGGCGGCAGGGCGGGACTGACCGCGAAGCGTTCCTGATGGACAGCCATCAAATTTTTCACCTGTCCCTCGGTCACTTCCTGCATCTTGGAGTAAAGCTCACCCAGGTTTTCGTTGACGACGACCGGGCCGATGCGGCGCATAAGCGCCGGGGCTTCGTACAGGACGTCCCCCATCCCGTTCATCGGGTAGCCGAAGAGCGCGATTTTGGTGCTCTTCAGCGCGGTGGTAGTCATCGCCGCTTTGGCCCAGGACTCGAACGAGCTCCGGAAGGAGGCAGAGCGCCAATCGTCCGTGATGACCGAAAACGGCACCCCCGCCCGCAACAAGGCATTGGCCTGGTCCTGGGCCCCGTGGATGCCCTGGTTGTAGGTCAGGTCGTCCATGTTCCAGCGGTCTTTTACCTCTCGCTCGGGCTGGACGTTGGCCAGTAGGACGGGGAGCGGGTTTTCCAGCAGGGCGCGAACTGTGCGCATGGCCGGGCCATAAGTCAGCATCACGATCATGATGCCGTCGACGCCCTCGTCGCGCAGCTGTTTGGTAACGGCTTCGATGTCGTCGCGGGTACGAGCCGGACGCGGGAAGACGACATCGGCCACCCCGGACAGAGAACTGGCCAACTCCCTGGCGTAAGCAGCTTGGTGGTCGGTGATCCCTGGGATCATGTCGTCGTACAGTTCCTGCATTACTCCGAGCAGGCCGATCTTCGGGCGTTGGCGGGCTATCAATTCCCCCTCCTTCATCGTGATGGCTTCATTTGGGCTGGCTTGGTCATCGCACGCCCGGTCCGGGCGTAGCCCCGAGTTTCAAGCGTTTCAGCTCATGGAGCCACGTGGGCTGGGCGCGGCCGAGCGTGTCGTGAAGGTCTTTCCAGATCCCGTAAACCTCGCCGTAGGTGGCGGTTGCCTGGCGCTCGGGGGTATAAGTCGACCCCCCCGCGGGGCGCAGCGCCTTCGCCGCCTCCGCGATGGCACCGTAGCCACCCGCCCGTCGCCCCGCCGCCACCGCCCCGAACAGAGCCGAACCCCGAGCGGGCACCTGCGACGACGCCGGCACCCTGACTGTCGTCCCGGAGACATCGGCGATTATCTGCATGAGCAGCGGGCTTTTTTCGGCGATACCGCCGCACGCAACGATCTCGTTCAACTCGAAACCCGCGTCGCGGAAATTGTCGAGCACGGCTTTGTTGCCAAACGCGATCGACTCGAGCAAGGCGCGGTATATGTCGGCTGTGGTTGTCGTCAAGGTAAGCCCGGCGATCACCCCTGACAGGTCGGCGTCGGCCAGAACGCTGCGGTTGCCGTTCCACCAGTCCAATGCGACCAAGCCCGCTTGAGCGGGCGCTAAAGCGGCCGCTCCCCTCTCGAGCGCGGAGAGCCGGTCGGTGACGCCCTCTTCCCCGGGTTGCGAAAGGATGTCGCCGAACCACCCCAGCATGTCCCCGACCGCCGGCTGCCCGGCTTCGTAACCGAATAGGCCTGGCACTATGCCGTCCTTCGCCACCCCGGTTATCCCGGCGAGGGTGATCTCGGTCTGGTGGACGACGAGATCGCAGATCGACGTGCCCACCACCATCACGTACGTGCCCGCGCCCTCGGCTCCCGCCCCGGGGAAGGACACGAACGAGTCAACGTTGCCGACCGCCACCGCCACGCCCTCGGGCAGGCCCAATTTGCGGGCCAACTCGGGCCGGAGCGGCCCGGCGCCGCTACCGAGCGGGAGGAACTCGGTGCCGAGCTTGGCCGCTGGATGAGAAAACCCGTTGTAGGCGGCCTCGAAGTATGCCGTGCTCGGTATCCCGTCCACCGGGGACCACATAGCCTTGTAAGCGGCAGGGCAAGCCGAACGCCGCTCCCGGCCGCTCAGGTGCCAGACGACCCAGTCCGCCACCTCGACGAAAGCGGCTGATGCATCGTAAACAGCCCGGTCTTCGAGCCAAATCTCGATCAACTTTGGGAAGTACCACTCTGAGGAGATCCGACCGCCATAGCGGGCCAGGAACGCTTCATGGCGTTCGTTGGCCACTTCGTTCAGCCGGTTGGCCACGTACTGGGCGGCGTGGTGCTTCCATAACTTCGGCCAGGCATGAGGCCGCGGGCGCCACGCTGGCAGCTCGCACAGCGGGGTGCCGTCGGCTGTCACCGGCAGGACCGTGCACGAGGTGGCGTCGATGCCAATGCCCACGACACCACTGGCCGCCTCCGGCCGTTCGGCCAGCACGCCCTGGATGCCGGCTTCCAGCACGTACCTGTAGTCGTCAGGGTCATGGAGGGCCCAGTCCATTGGAAGGCGTTCGCCCGTCTCCGGTAAAATGTCGTCGATCACGCCGTGGGGGTAGGCAAGTTCGGACAGGGCCAGCTCTTCACCGGACCGCAGGTCTAGCAGCAACGTGCGCGCCGAGGCCGTCCCGAAATCCACTCCGATGGCGTACGCTGGCGAGGTCACCCGTGAAATGTTAGCGCTCTCAAACACCAAACGGCCTCCTTCCATTGCAGACGTGGCCAGCCTGGCCGGGGTATCCCACCAGACCGTTTCGAGGGTACTGAACAACCACCCGAGCGTGCGCCAGCTCACCCGTGCGCGGGTGCTGGCGGCCATCGACCAATTGGGGTACCGGCCCAACTCGGCGGCCCGGGCGTTGGCCAGCGGGCGGTCCAAGACCCTCGGCGTCGTCGCCCTGGACACGACTCTTTTCGGGCCGGCGTCGACCCTGTACGGCATACAACAAGCGGCGCAACATGAGGGCTATTTCGTCTCAGTCATGGCCATTCACTCGCTCGACCGCCCCTCAGTGAACGAGGCGGTGCACCGCCTCACCAGCCAGGCGGTCGAAGGTCTGGCCGTGATTGCCCCCTTCACCTCCGCTCACCACGCGTTGGCTTACTTGCCTACGGGGACACCGGTCGTCGCCGTCGAAGGCGACCCGCACGGCGATGTGGCCGTTGTCACGGTGGACCAGGTGGCCGGGGCCCGGCTGGCCACCCAGCACCTCCTATCGGCCGGTTACGAGACCGTCTTTCACGTGGGTGGCCCGGCTGAATGGCAAGAAGCCGGTGGCCGGACGGCGGGGTGGCGGGAAACCCTCGAGGCCGCCGGGGCCGACGTCACCCCTCCTTTGTATGGTGACTGGAGCGCCCGTTCGGGCTACGACGCAGGCCAGGTGCTGGCCCAGATCCCCGATGCCCGGGCCATTTTCGTGGCCAACGACCAGATGGCCCTCGGCGTCCTCCGGGCGCTGAACGAGCGCGGCCGACAGGTGCCCCGGGACGTGTCGGTGGTCGGCTTCGACGACACGCCGGAATCGGGTTACTTCACTCCCCCACTGACGACTGTGCGGCAGGACTTCCAGCAGGTTGGGCGGGCCACCGTCCGCCTGCTCCTCGACCAGCTGGCCACGGGGACGAGGAAGCGGGACCGGGTGGTCATCGACCCGGAGCTGATCGTCCGGAAGTCGACCATCTGAGCGCGGTCGGGTTGAGGAGTGAGCGCTCACAACCGGCGCCACCAACCTCCGCTCTTGGGCCGCCTAGTCCAACGCTCGCTTCCCCGAGAGGCGCAGCGACGATAACGAGACCGCAATCAGGATGACGCAGCCGTAGACGATCTCCAGCGTCGCTTGCGTGAAGCCGAGGATGGGCAATATGGCCGCCAGCACCGCCAGCACGAGGGCGCCGGCTGTAGTCCCCACGTAGTTGCCTGTACCGCCGAGGATGGAGGCACCGCCGATGGCTACGGCGGCCACGGAAGCGAACAGGTAGGGGTCACCCATCCCGAGGTACGACTCCCCCACGTAGCCTGACAGCACGATGCCGGCCAAGGCGGCGGCGACACCGCTGATGACGTAGACGGCGACGGTCACGCCGCGCACGTTGACGCCGGCGAACTCCGCCACTCGACGGTTGAGGCCAGTGGCGTACAAGCGGCGGCCAAACGGGGTCGCACTCAGCACGACCGTGGCCACCACGAGCACACCGACCCAGACCAGGCCGACCACGGGGACGAATCCCCAGCGGTGGGTGGCGAGGTACACGACCCCAGTCGGGGCGTTGCCCCCCGAACCGCCATTGGTGTAGAGGAGCAGCCCGCCCTCGACCATCGAGGACATGCCGAGCGTCATGATAATGGGCGGGATTTTGAGGAACGCCACACCTATGCCGTTGAGGGCGCCGACGATGGCGCCGCCCGCCAGGAGCACTGGGAAAAGCCACGCTGTCCTGGTATTGCTACCGTTCGCCCAAATAGTAAGCAGCACGGCCGACGCGTTAAGCACCCACGGGATGGACAAGTCGACGCCGCCACTCAAGATGACAAAGGTCTGGCCGACTGCCACCAAAGCGATAAAGGACGCCTCGATCAACAGTTGGTCGATATGCGAAACGCTCAGGAAACCGGTCGTGACGATCTCGCCGAAGACGGCCAGCACAATGACGAGGACGTAGGCCAGGACTACGGCCCGGTTCCTTTCGAGGACTGAACGCAGCAAGGCCGTGTGGGGTGCGCCGACGCCGGGGCCGGCCGTTGGGGGGCCGGCCGTTGGGGGGCCTGTTGGCTGCGGGACGGCGGGCTGTGGGGCCGGGTTCATCTGCGGGCCGTCCGGGCTTGGAGCGCCTGCAGGCCGCCGCCCACCAGCACGGCCACGATCAACAAGAAGCCATCGGCAAAGACGGTCCAATAAGAGGGCAGGTTGAAGACGAATATGACGTCACCCAGCAGGGTCAATATCAATGCTCCCGCAATCGTCCCGATAAAACCGCCCTGTCCCCCGAACAGGCTGGTACCGCCTATGACCGCAGCGGCCACAGCCGGGAGGATGAGGCCGTCTCCCGCGGTTGGGTCGCCGGAGGCCGTCAACATGGCGTAAAACAGGGCGCCTACGGCGGCGCAAAACCCTGAAATGGCGTACGTAGCCAGAAGGGTCCGGGGCCGGTGGACACCGGCCACCCGGGCGCCCTCGCTATCCGAACCGATGGCGTAGATCTTGCGAGCCAGCCTGGTCCGTTTGAACCAGAGCCAGACTGCGGCCATAGCGATGAGCGCCCAGACCGGGTTGGGCACGCCCACGGTGGTGTCGTCGATCCAGTTCGAGAACCCCGACGGTACCGAGCCGCCCTGGGTCGGGAGCACCTGCAGGGCGATGCCGTCGAAAATGGACCACGTCGCCAACGTGACGATAAACGGCTGAAGTCGGAGACGCCCTACCAGCAGCCCGTTGAACGCCCCCGCGCTCACGCCAATGGCCAGGATCACAATGCTCCACAACAAAGTCGTCGAGCCGTTGGTGAAATGCGTGGCCGCCAGCGCCGTCCCCAGGGACAGGACCCCGCCAACCGAGAGGTCGATGCCAGCGGTGATGATCACGATCCCCTCGCCCAGGGCGACGGCGGCCAGCGGGAGGGTGTCGGCACAAAGGGTGCCTATTTGCTCCCGACTTATTACCCCGGGTTGCAGGCTGGCGTACGTAAAGAAGAGGGCCAGAGCCAGAGCCCACGCCGTGACCGGACGGATATCGCTGCTGCGGGCCCGGGTCGCGAGTTCGGAGACCGACCATCTGGAGCCCGGCTCGGCCTTCCCGGGCCGACCCTTCCCGGGCCGACCCTTCCCGGGCCGAGCCTTCCCGGGCGGAGCCTTCCCGGGCGGGGCCTTCCCGGGCGGAGCCTTCCCGCGAACGTCGTAGCCTTCGATCACGTAGCACCACCGGCACCTTCGGCGACCAGCTCCTGCCCGACCATCGCGGCAACCAGCTGTTCCTGGCTGAACGTACCTGCGCTGAACTCGGCCGTCACTCGCCCGTCGAACATCACGACGACCCGGTGCGGGACATTGGCCAACTCGGTGACGTCGCTTGAATAGAAGAGGAAACCGTAGCCTTCTCCAGCCAACGTCTGGACCATCTTGAAAATCTCTGCCTTGGTGCCGACGTCGACGCCCCGGGCCAGGTCGTAAAGCAGCAGCAGTCGCGCCCCGGTCAGCAAGAACTTCCCCACCACGACCTTTTGCTGGTTGCCGCCCGACAAGCTGGCCGCGGCCTGTTCGGCATCTCCCCGGCCGATCTTCAGATCCTGGACGACGGGGGCAATGAGGGAACGTTCGTAGTCCCGGCGCACGACCCCGTACCGGTGCAGCTTGTCGAGCACCGGCAGCGACAGGTTTTCCCGCACGCTCAGTGTCGGGAGGATCCCCTCATTTTTGCGGTCCTCTGGTACCAGCGCCAGTCCAATACCCGCCTTCAACGCGTCGCGAGGCGAACGGATATGTCGTCGTACTCCATCGACCTCGATCGAACCGCGTGCCCTGATAATGCCGTAAAGGCTCAGGAACAGCTCGAGCTGGCCTTGGCCCTCGAGACCGGCGACACCAAGGATTTCACCTTTGCGGACTTCCAGGTTGGCATCGCGCAGCCGGCGTCCAGACGAGAGATCCCGGACGCTGAGCAAGACGTCCGGGCGAGGCTCCGGCGCTCTGACGGGGTAGAGCTGTTCGAGGCTACGCCCCAGCATGGCTGAGACGAGGTCATCAGTGGTCGCTGCCCCTCGGTCCCACGTCCCCACCATCTGGCCGTTGCGGAGCACTGTGACCCGGTCGCTTACGTCCTGGACCTCGGCCAGACGGTGCGAGATGAATATAATCCCCTTGCCTCGCGCGGCCAGCGCCGACGCCCGCTCGAGGAGCCACGTCACTTCCGCCGGCCCCAACGCCGAGGTCGCTTCGTCCAGCACCACTACGGCGGGGTCATCGGCCAAAACCTTGGCAATAGCGACGAACTGGCGCGCCGCCACTGACAGCTCCCGGACCGGCTTGGTGGGGTCGACCCCTTTGAGGCTCAGGTCGGAGAAAAGTTCTTCCGCCTGCGCCCGCATCCGCCTCCGGCGGACAGTACCCAGTGGCGAAAGCGGTTGGCGGTTAAAGTAGATGTTCTCCATAACCGAGAGGTCGGGGATAAGGGGTAACTCCTGGAACACGACCCCGACCCCTTTCCGCGACGACTCGTCCGGGTCGCCGGGTTGGAACCGTTCGCCCCGCAGGAAGACCTCGCCCTGGTCGGCCCGGATGACACCGGAAATGCATTTCACCAGCGTCGACTTCCCGGCCCCGTTCTCTCCCAGCAGCGCGTGCACTTCGCCGCTCCTAAGGTCGAAGCTCACATCGGACAGGGCGTGGACTCCGGCGAACGCCTTGCTCAAACCCCGAACGGCCAAAAGGCCGGGCGCGGCCTCCCGGCCCGCTGAAGAGTTGTTGGCGGGCTGGACAGGGCCATCGGTTTTGGGCTGGCCGCCGCGCGCCTCTGGCGGGCGCGAGCCGGGCTGAGGGTGGACCTGCGGGTCTTCTGCGCTCATCTCTTTCTCTTCAGGTCGCCGGACGCCGGCGGATGCTGCACGCAACATCCTGACGCCGGCATCCGGCCAACCTCAAGTACCGGTCTCGACAACCGGCGGTCCTCGTTAGTTGTTGTTAGCGGCCAACCTGTTTATCAGGGGACAACCTGTGCCGCCTTGATGCTCATGAACGGAGGGCTGGGTGGGAGGGTCAGGTCAGGGGAAAGCGACGGGAACGCATTTACCCCGACGGCGATCGCCTGGCACTTGGCCCCCGCGGGCGAGGAACCACCCTTGTAGAAGCAGGGCGGCACGAGCTCGTCAGACTTCGGGACTGATTGGCCCTCGAGTACCTTCACCGCGGTTTGCATCGCATCCACGGAGAGCCAGGCCGGGTTGGCCATTATGAAGCCCGATGCACCTTTGTCCGTGGCCAGGGCCACGAACGTCTGGTTGTACGCCTGGCACAGCATCGGGACCAGCGGCTTGCCAGCAGCTTGGAGCGCCTTGATGGCCCCCGTGCAGTAACCCTGGGTCAGGATGGCATTTACATCGGGGTGCGCAGCCAGCAGGCTGGCTACCCCTTCTTGCTCGGGGCCGAGAGCGTACTGGCCCTGATAGGTACCGACCACCTTGATGCCGGGGTAGCTCTTCAGGACCGTAGCCCATGCGCCGGAGATCGTGGCGCTGATCGGCGCGCCGGCCAGGCCGGTGTCTTCGAACACACTGCCTTTGCCGTGGAGGACCGACACCAGCCACTTAGCACTCAGTTGTTCCCCGGCCGTGAAGTTCGAGAATATTTTGTAGGCGCAGGGATCGGTTACTACCTGGTCGAAATTGACGACTACGATGCCCTGCTTGCAGGCCTGGTTGATCACCGGGTTGAGGGCCGTGGGCGAGCCGGCGTCGATCAGGATGGCATCGGGTTTCCGGGCGACGATCGCCTGGAGCGAGCTGATCTGGGCGGGGACCGTATTTTGGGCGTTGGTGATGGTGAGTTTCACCTTGCCCTTAAAGGGGGCCAGGCCGGCGGCCACTGTGGCTTCCTTTTCCATCTGCACACGCCAGTCATTGCCGACGAAGTTGTTCGACAAGTAGATCGTGTACGGGGCTGATGCGGCGTCGTGGAGCCGGAGCGACGCCGTCTTCGGGCGCCGCAACGGCCGGGGTCATGCCCGCAGCCAGGACGGCGCCGGTGGCGAGCGCCAGTGCTCCTAGCCGACAGGTTCGTCTGATCATTGTTCCTCCTCTGTACTGTCTCTTTTGTACTGTCTCTTTTTCGTTTTCTCTCTTTTCTTTTCTGGCTCTTTTTCGTTTTCTGGGTCGTTTTCGTTTTTTGGTCGTCTAGAGGTTACGTTGATTGGGCCTTTGCCGGTCGGGACACTCTCGAACGGAGTGTTCCCTCGCTGGGCCTCGTGAGAGGCCGCTAAGCACGCCAGGATCCAGGGCAGTCCTCCCCTCCTTTCTTTGCCTGGCCTGTTCCTAGGCGGCACCCTGGCGGGCTAACAAAAAGACAATTCGGTCACGGAATGGACGGCAATTGAAGCGGCGGGCCAGTAATAGACGACCGGGGTGGTGCCGTTGAGCCGGCGTCACGGGCGGTCCTCAGTGCTCAGCATCTCCTCAAGCCCCCGCCGCATGCTCTCTAGATGTTCTTGCATGGCACTCGCCGCAGCGGCGGGGTCGCGTCCCCGCAGGGCGGTTACGATCGCCATGTGGTCCTGGTGCGCCCTCCGGCGGACCACAGCTATGCGCGCCGTCCGGCGCCTGCTTTCGAGCAGGAGCTCGGAAATGCTCTCGTAGAGGCTGATGTAGATAGGGTTACCGACAGCCTCGACGATCTTGGTATGCAGTTGGAAATCCAGCTCGGAGTACCGGTTGGGCTGTTTGAGGGCGCCCGCCGCGTCCTTTGCCAGCCTTTCCAGCTCGGCCACCATCTCATCGGTCATCTTCGGCGCTGCCAGCCGGGCGGCGGAGACTTCGAGCACCTGGCGCACTTCGAACAGGTGCAGGAAGGTACGTGGTTCAACTTGCAACAAGAAATTGATCGGCCGAGCCAGCAGCGTCGGGTCGAGCGACGTGACGTACGTGCCCCCGCCGTGCCGCGGCTCGACGACGTTCATGGCCGTCAAGACCCTTAGCGCTTCTCGTACGGAGGGCCGGCTAATTCCGAGCATGGCCGCCAGGTGGCGCTCGGGCGGGAGCGCATCACCAGAGGCCAGCTCGCCCGAGACGATGAGCGCTTTGATCGCCTCGGCCGCCTCGAGGCTGACCGAAGTCCGTTTGAGAGTGGGGAACTGTTGGGCCACAGGCGGAGCTTCGAGCGTAGCTGGCCCCGGCCCGGTCGGGGCGTCAGGGCGGGCGCCGGTCACCGTGCCGTCGCTTCGGCTCACAGCCGTTCGCTGGGCGAGCTCAGCGCTCACCTTCGGCCTGCCGTTCGCGGCTCCCGAGGCGTCTCTCCCAGCCCGGAGCGGTGATGTCCAAAAAGGCGTCGGGGTCATACGGATGAGCACGGACGATATCGAGGTCGAGGTCTACTCCAATACCTGGCGCGTCAGGGAGCGACAGCTCGCCTGTGGCCGGGTCGAGCTCAGGCACCCAGGTGACGAGCTGGCGCGCCCAGGGCTCGTTGAAGGGGTCGAAGTGCTCCTGGATGAGGAAATTCGGGACGCAGGCGCCCAGTTGCAGGCAAACGGCCGTCGCTATGGGGCCGCCACTTTGGTGAGGCGCCACCCACGCCCCGTCGGCGGCAGCCATAGCACTGACGGCGAGCGTCGGTAGGAACCCACCGAGCGACATGGGTTCGGGCTGAAAGATAGAAACGTCCCCGGTTTTGAGGAGGGTCAGGAACTGGCCCACAGTATGGAAGTTCTCACCAGAAGCAATGCGCCCGGTCGTCCTCGAAGCAACGACGCTCGTCGGTTCCTCCCTTTCCCGGGTAGCTGGTTCCTCCCACCAGAACACGTCTAGTTCCTGACAGGCTGCGATGAACGCCACGGCCTCGGACGGCGCCAGCCGAGCGTGCAGATCGATCAGGATGCCGACGTCGGGCCCCACGGTGGAGCGAACAGCCGCAATGACGTCGCGCGAGCGAGCCAACTCGCCCGGAGCGAAAAAGCCCCTGGCGGTGCCGAGCGGGTCGAACTTCAAGGCCCGAAAGCCTCGTTCTACGACCGCCTTGCTGGCGCTGGCAAAGGCATCGGCGGCGTTGCCCTCGCGGTACCACCCATTGGCGTAGCAAGGCACGCTGGGGCGCAACTGCCCTCCGAACAGCTGGTGAACCGGGACACCCAGCGACTTGCCGAGGATGTCCCAGCACGCCACCTCGATGCCTGATATGGCGGTGCGGTGGACGTGGCCGCCCTCGTTGGAGACCCGGTCGTACATTTGCGCGATGACCGAGCGGACCTGACGTGGGTCGCTGCCGATGACCAGGTTGGCCAACTCGTGGACCGCCGCCTCACAAGTGCGGCCGAAACCGTTGAGCGTCGCCTCCCCCACCCCGTAAATACCGTCGTCGGTCAGGACCCGGACAAACAGCCAGTTTTTCCAGCCGGCACCCACCGGGTAGGTCTCGATCTCGACGATCTTCACAAGACAATCCCCCTCGGTCTGGCCCGCCTGACGCGAGCCCCCTCGGTCTGGCCCCCCTCGGTCGGGCCCCACGCTCGAAAGTACTGGTGGCTCCGAGAATGTAATCAGGTGGTCTGGCCACTTGTCAATAGTCGCACCGCTCTCCGGCGCGGGCGGGGCTCGTTGGTCGAGACGTCGAGACGCGTAGCGCCTCCGGGCAGTTCGATAGACGAGCCCCGTGGTCCTCCGATGATAAGGGTCGCCCTTGCCGCCCGGCGCCTTTTCCACTCTGCCAACAATTAAAGACCAACAATCAAGTGGCTTGACCACTTGGCTGATCGAGTCTAAAGTGTCTACGTCCGAGTAGGGGCCAGGAGGGTGTCCCGCGAGCTATTCGGCCGTCAATAACGATGGGGGTAACATGAAAGACAGCAATCACCAGACTGCGTCCAAACGGCGTCACGTGGTGGCGGCTACGGTCGCTGCCGGGCTTACGGCGAGCGCTCTGCTTGCCGCCGCGGCCCCTGCCGGTGCAGTAGCGCCGGCGGCATCCGCGAGCAAAGCGCCGTGGACGATAGACCTCAGCAACACGTCCTTAGACAACGGATGGCGTCTCGAAATGCAAGCCGCGGTCAAACTGGCCGCGCAAACGGCACCTCTCAACCACGAGGTCCACTTCAGCATCGTCAACGCCGCCAACACCGTGGCCGGCCAGATCCAGTCGGTCGATTCGATGATCGCTGCGCATGTGAGCGCCATAATCATCGACGCCAACAGCCCAACTGCTCTCAACGGGGTCATGAACCAAGCGGTGAGCGACGGTATCCCGGTCTTTTCGATCGACAGCCCGACGACCTCCAACGAGGTCTACCACATAGGCACCAACCTGGTTGAGACCGGGTACACCTCGGGACTGTGGTTGGCACAAGAGCTCCACGGCAAGGGAAATGTTGTAATGGACGAGGGCATAACCGGGACCGGCGGTGCCGACCAGGAAAACGCCGGCGCCTTCATGGCGTTCAAGAAGTTCCCCGGGATCCATATCGTCGACCAGTTCGACGGCCAATGGGCGGACGCCCCCTCAGAGGCGGGCATGGCGAGTGTGCTGGCCACGCACCCGGTCATCAACGGCGTCTGGAACGAGGGCGGCGCAGACGGCGTTTTGCAGGCGTTCCTGAAGGCTAACCGTCCGCTGGTCCCGATCACGGGGTTCGCCTTCAACAACTTCATGCTGGACCCATTTCTTCACCCCGGGCTCAAGATGACCACCGTCAGCAACCCGATATACATGAGCGTCACGGGGCTCCAGGAAGCCGTAGCCGTCCTGGAAGGCAAGCACGTGCCCAAGAACTACTCGTTCCCTATCACACAGTACGAGTACCCCAACCTGTTGAGTTTGCCCAGTACTTTCACTACACCGGGATGGGGCCCCGTATCGTACAAGCTCGACGTCAAGGGCCAAACGGCAATACCCGGCATCTCAGCCGAGTTCTCGTTCCCGTATGAGCCCCCCGGCTTCACCTTCACGCTCAAACAAGTGGAAGGCGCGATGTAGCGGTCCCGAGGCCACTGCTCGTGAGCTGGTTGCGGAGGGACAACTGACCTCGCAACGGTAGAAGGAGGCGACGGATGGGTTGGACTGAGAAGTGTGGATTTGCCCTACGGGACCGACAGTTAAATGCATCTACCGCCTCCTTCTGGCCGTCAGGCTGGTCCCTTCCCGGGTACTGAGGAAGGGCCAGCTACGAGAGTGATTAGCCGCTATGGCGCGAGCCGGCGTCGAACTACGGGGTTGGCGCTAATCGCTTGGCCGACCTCCACCGGTGGTCAAGGCGGTGGCTGAAGTTCAAGCGGTACCGGCCGGCCGGGCCCGGGGACGACCTACCCTCGAGTGCTGCGACATCAGCAAACGGTTCGGCGCCACGGTGGCGCTGAGCGAAGTCAGCCTCGGCTTGTACGCGGGTGAGACCCGGGCAATTCTGGGCGAAAACGGCGCCGGCAAGAGCACTTTGATCAAAATACTGGCCGGTGTGGAAAAACCGGACTCCGGGTCATTAAGGCTTCGCGGTGAAGAGGTTGCCTGGCGGACACCACTTGAAGCCCGTTCGGCCGGGATCGCAGTAGTGCATCAAGAGCTGAGCCTCGTCAATGAGCTCAGCGTGGCTGAAAATGTCTTCTTGCGCCGTGAGGTCACGTCGCACCTCGGCCTGGTCGCCGTGCGACAGCTCAACAAGCAGACGGCCAACTTGCTCGATCAGCTCGGCATCGTCGGCATCAGGCCGGACACATCGGTCCGCCAGCTGTCACCTTCCCAACGTCATCTGGTCGAGATCGCCAAGGCGGTGAAGGATTCGCCCTCTGTCCTCATCCTCGACGAGCCGACTTCAACCCTCGGTGAGCATATGGTCGGGTGGCTGCTCGACCAGGTCCGGCGGTGGTGCGAGACCGGGGTGGCGGTGGCGTTTATCTCTCACCGGATGGCGGAGATAACGGCGATTGCGGACGAAATTACGATCCTACGAAATGGACGTGTCGTCCTGGATGTGACACGGGCCGCGGCAGCTCCAGGCGAGCTCATCACGGCCATGAGCGGGAGAGAGATCGACGTAAGGTTCCCGCCACTGCCAACTCCTAGCGGGGAACCGTCGCTGCGGGTTGAGCACCTAAGTGGTCAACGTTGGCCGCGCGACGTCAGCTTGCATGTGGCGGCGGGCGAGATCGTCGGGCTGGGCGGCCTCGACGGCCAAGGCCAACACCAGCTATTGCTGTGCCTCTACGGTCTGGCCCGAGCGAAGGGTACGGTGACCATCGGGCAGGGACGTCCGCTCAGACGGTGGAGCCCGAGGCGCATGCGCGACCTTGGCGTCGGTTTCGTGCCCGCCGACCGGGCCAGTGAGGGGTTGCTGCAGCGCAATTCGATCGCTTTTAACATCGCTCTACCGTGGCTCCACAGCTTCAGCACCTGGTCGTTCCTCAAACGGCTCAAACTGGCCACGGCAATTGACGACAAGGCGCACGAACTAGCCCTCTCGACAGACGATTACACCAGGCTCGTCAGCGTGCTGAGCGGCGGCAACCAGCAAAAGGTAGTGATAGCCAAGTGGTTGCTCGAAAGCCCGAGAATGCTGATCCTGTACGACATCACCCGGGGCGTGGACGTCGGCACCAAGGTCCAGATTTACCACCTGCTGGCCGACCTCGCGGCCAGCGGCGTGGGCATCTTGTTGTACACCACCGACATCACCGAGCTGGTCAACCTCAGCCATCGGGTGTACGTCATGGTCGAAGGGCAGTTGCGAGCCGAGCTGCGCGCCCCCGGGATCTCTGAGGCAGACGTGCTCAGCGCAGCCTTCGGCCCGGTACGGGCGAGCCCGCCGGAGTTGCCCCATCGCACGCCACCCTCCAAAGCGAGGCGCGGTGATTTCACCAGGAGGCCGCTTTTTCGAGACGGCCGGGGTTACCAAGCACCTTGCCGTCGCCACTTCGGTGCTGATCCTGGTGGGGATGCTCATCGCCTACTTCGTCCTCGACCCGTCAGCGTTGGCTGACGGGACGTTCGTCTCTTTGTCCAACACTGCGTTGCCGCTTGTTCTGGCCGCCACTGCCGAGACCGTCGTGCTCATCGGAGGCGGCATCGACCTCTCAGTAGGTGTCGTCATAAGCTTGGTGAGCGTCATCGTCGCGACGACGATGCAAGGCTCGGTGCATTCGATGCTTCTCTGGAGCCTGGTGGCCATAGTCGTTGGTTGCCTCGTCGGCTTGGTCAACGCCGTACTCATCGAGTACTTGCGGATCTCGGCTTTCATTGCCACCCTCGCGACGCTCGAAGTGGTACAGGGGCTTGCTCTCGGCGTGCTGGGCAGCCCGGGCGGGACCGTGCCGGCGGACTTTTCCTCTGCCGTTATGGGCACCTCGTTCCGCTATATCCCGAATGCGATGTTGATCATCGCGGGAATTATCCTTCTGTACGTAATTGGCAGGCACGTTCGTGCTTTTCGCTGGATTTACGCCGTGGGTTCCGATCGGCAGGCGGCCCGGACGAACGGGATCCGTGACCGACGTGTGGTGATGGGGTCTTACATAGCCTGCGGCGGCATTGCCGCCGTCGGTGGCCTCTGCTTCGCCGCCTTGCTGAGTTCGGGGGACCCCATCGAAGGCGCCAACTACCTGCTGCCAGGGATAGCCGCCGCTGTCATCGGGGGGACGTCGGTCTTCGGCGGCAAGGGCGGTGTCCCAGGGAGCGTGGTGGGCGCGTTCATCCTGACGGTGCTTTCGAGCGTCCTGTTTGCCGCCCACGTTACTCCCTTCTACGAGGCCTTCTTTACCGGCCTGGCCACCGTGCTCATCGTGGGCATCGGGGTGACGATCGACCGGTGGACGACCTCGCGATTGGCGGCACAGTGGTCGTAGCTGAGCCGGTCGTCAGAGCCGTCGCGACCGGTCGCGCCCCTGTCTCGAAGGGCGAAGCTTTCCTGGGTGCGGGCTGACGGCCCGTCGCACACCGTGTACCTGGTGTACGGGTTGGCCGCGGTCATCTACCTCGTCACCGCACTGAAGTCCCCGGCGTTTTTCAACGGCGGCAAGATCGAGTCGGTTTTCGTCCTGGCCAGCGTCCTCGGTGTCCTCGCCCTTTCCCAGCAGCTCGTGTTGATCCTGGGCGGCGTGGACCTTTCTCTGCCGTGGACAATGAACATGGGTGCGGTGCTCATCGCGTACTTCCCACATACGGGCGGACTGCAATCGATCGGTGGGCTCCTAGCCACCCTTGGTTGCGGGTTGGCAGTTGGCCTGGTCAACGGTTTTGGAGTGGCAGTCGTCGGCATCTCTCCCATCATCATGACGCTGGGCATGAACGGCCTTGTCGAGGGGCTGGTCCAGGTGCTCACTAACGGGCAAGGGTTCCTCAACGCTCCCAACTGGGTCCGCACGCTCGGCAGCGGCTCAACGCTGGCCGTCCCCAATATCCTGATCGCTTGGGGAGTAATCGCCATCCTGGCCGTCGTGGTCTTAGGCAGGACCACGTCAGGAGCCCGGCTGTACGCCACGGGAAGCGGCAAGACCGCGTCGTTGTTCGCCGGGCTGAGGGTAAAGCAGATCATCTTCACCGCTTATACGTTCGACGCTTTGCTCGCTACTTTTGCCGGCATATTGCTGTGCGGCTATGTAGGAGAGAGCTACCTCGGCATGGGCGACCCATATTTGTTTACGTCCGTCGCCGCCGCTGTCATCGGTGGGGTCTCCATCTACGGCGGCCAAGGGAGTTACATAGGCGTTATCGGAGGGGCTCTGACACTCACTCTGCTCGGTTACCTCTTCGCCGCCTTCGACCTGGGACAAGCGGCCAGCGACGTCGCCTTCGGGCTCATCGTTGCTCTGGTCGTAGGCGTTTCGGGTGCCCGACGATTAACGGGACGCGGCCAACGCTTTGCCTTCGCTCCGTGGCGGGGCGTCCATCGATGACGGCGCAGAGCGTTTTCATTCCCCAGTGGTGAGGTAACCTGCGACTCACGAACGTTCAGGAGGTCTGGAGGCCATCACTACCGTACAGCTGTTGCCGATCAAGCGGGCAACGCTGGTTGACAAACTGGTCGCTGAGGTAAGGAGCGAGATAACCTCAGGGCGTCTCGTGGTCGGCCAACGACTTCCCAATGAGGCGAAAATGGCCGGTCAGTTCGGTGTAAGCCGGCCTTTACTGAGAGAAGCGCTGGCCGAGCTGCGAGCAGAAGGTTTCGTCCAGACCGAAAGCGGTCGAGGTACATTCGTACGGCACCCGACCGAGACAGACCTTGCGGATGCCTTCGGCCATCAATTGCTGCTCGCCGCCACAGGCCCGGGGCCCACGGCCGACCACCTTTACGAAGCGCGCCAGGCCATCGAAGTAATGGCCGCTGAGTTGGCCGCCCAGCGAGCCACGCAGGAATCGCTGGCCACCTTGGACCGGCTTCTAGCCACGATGATCGAAAGCGCAGACGACGCGGCTGCCTACACGGCGGCAGACGTGGGCTTCCACGTGGCCGTGGCACGAGCGACTTTCAACCCGTTATTGCCTGCCCTCCTTGCGCCTCTGGCCACCCTCATAGTCAAGGGGATGTTCGAGAGCCATAGCGCGCCAGATGCCGTTTCGCAAGGGATCGCAGCTCATACGAAGGTGCTTCGCGCCATCAAAAGACGCGATCCCGCTGCTGCTCGCCGCGCCATGGTGGCCCACCTTCGAGAATCCAGGCGTATTTTCCCCGAGCAGGTGGTTAAGGACAACGTCCGGCCTGCAACGCCCGCCGCTCGGGCCGCAAATAGGATATGAGGGCCCAAGGCAGCCAGCCGTTTGTGACCAAGTGGCCAGGCCACTTGGCTTGACCCTTCGCTGTTGTCCGCGTAAAGTTGTGGGTACTGTTACAGCCATCGGTAAAAGGGGGCGATGTTGCGACTGAAAGACCGGGTGGTGCTCGTAACCGGGGCGGCCGGGACCATCGGCCGGGAGGTCAGCCGCTTGCTGGCGTCTGAGGGCGCCCGCTTGGCGGTGACCGACATGGCTGCCGCACCACTCGGCACCCTCTTGGCTGAACTTAACGGTGGAGCCATCTCGGTTTGGGGCCGAGCGTGCGATGCCGCCGATATGGAAGACTTCTCGGGGCTGGTGGCCGAGTTGAACGACGTGCTCGGCCGGGTGGACGTACTTGTCAACGTGGCCGGCCTGTTTAAGATCTCCGACTTTGCTGACTCCAAACCCCCGGACTGGGCCGAGACTATCTCGGCCAACCTGCTGACAGCGTTGGTCGCCTGCCGGTCGGTCCTACCAGGCATGCTCGAAGCGGGGTCGGGCTCGATTGTCAATTTTGCCTCCACCGCCGGCGAATACGGTTCGATCCGTCCCGCGGCTGTTTACGCCGCGGCCAAGGGCGGGATAATCGGCTTTACGAAGTCGCTGGCCCGCGAAGTCTCACCGGCGGGGGTCCGGGTGAACGCCATATCGCCCGGTCCCATCGATACACCGGCCCTTCAGGCCGCAACGGAGGCGGACCGTGCCGCCGCCGCGTCGCGGACGCTGGTAGGACGGCTGGGCCGTCCTCGTGATATTGCTGACGGCGTCCTGTACCTCGCCAGTGATGAGTCGGCTTTCGTCACGGGCACCGTCTTACAGGTCAACGGTGGCTCGCTGCTCTAGGTCCCGCCGGGCCGTGGTTGTCCCGACGGTGCCGGTCGTTTTCGGAAGCCGTTCCCGGCCACGATGAGCGACCCCGTCCTGGCGTCTGAAGTCCTGCAGGACAAGGGGCGCAACATCGGGACCATCGAAGCCATCGAGACGGTCCGCTGGAGGGCGCAACCCAACCTGCTCTGGGCTCGCGTCCGCACCTCCGAGGGCATCATCGGGCTGGGCGAGACTTACTACTTGCCGGGAGCCGTGGAACGGGTAATCCACGACCTGGCGGCCGAGCTGTTCCTGGGGGAGCCCGCCGGCGCTATTTCTCATCTGTGGTCGGCCTTTTTTTCGTGCACAAATTTCTTCGGTTTCGCCGGGGCCGAGATGCGCGCGCTCTCGGCGCTGGATATGGCGTTGTGGGACGGGCTCGGCCAGGCCGTCGGTGTGCCCGTTTACCAGCTCCTGGGGGGCGCCTGTCGTCAAAAGGTCCCGGCCTACAATACGTGTGTCAATGCGGGCCCCACCACGATTGGGACCGTGCTCTGGAAGAACCGGCGGAATTGGCGGCCGAGCTGCGAACGCTGGGCTATTTCGGGATGAAGGTATGGCCCTGGGACAGGTTCGCGCCACAATTGCAGCCCCGTGGGTCGACCGGCCCGGCCGGTTGGTCCGCAATGGGACCGGTCGGGAGCTACCTCAGCCTCTCCGACCTGGCTACCGGGCTGGCGGTGTTCGAAGCCGCGCGAGACCGGGTCGGGCCCGGGTTCGAGTTGCTCCTGGAGGGGCACGGACGGTGGGACATCAATATGGCCATCAGGATCTGCCGTGCCGTCGAACCCGTCGGGGTCCTGTGGGCGGAGGACGTCTGCCAGCCGGATAGTGGCGAGGATCTGGCCCGTTTGGTGCGGGAGACGCGTGTGCCGCAGGCCGTCAGCGAAAGGCTGATCTCTCGCTTTGCCTTCCGGGAGGTCCTCCGTCAGCAGGCCGCCCACATCGTGCTGGTCGATCTGGCTTGGACTGGCGGTGTCAGCGAGGCGCGGCGCATCTCCGACCTCGCCGCCGCGTACCACTTGCCCTTTGCCCCCCACGATTGCACGGGCCCCGTCACGGCTCTGGCGAACCTGCACCTGGCCACGGCGCAACCCAATTGCATAGGCGTAGAGGTGGTCCGCGGCTTCGTCGACGGTTATTACCGTGACGTCCTCGATAAACCGTTCTCTGTAGAGGGTGGCGAGTTGACGGCGCCAGCACTCCCGGGGCTGGGCGCCGCGCTTTCCACTGAGTTCCTTAACCGGTCGGACGTCGATGTCGTGTGCTCGAAATGAGCGCAGGGCCGGAAATCCGCAAATTTCAATCAGAAAAACTGAAGGAGCCGGCAGAATGACCACTACCGCCCCCGCCGCCGGTCGCCAAAGCGCGGCTGTCATGGCGCCGGCGAACGCTCCCCTCGTCGAGGCACCGTTCGCCAAAACTATCGTCGAGCTCGGCCAGGAGCGACCCGAACTCGTGGTCTTGTCAGCGGACCTCTCGAAGTACACCGACGTGGCGCCGTTCGCTCAGGCTTTTCCTGAGCGCTTCTTCCAGGTCGGCATGGCCGAACAAAACATGATGGGCATCGCCGGCGGCCTGGCCAAAACCGGGCTGTTGCCGGTGGCCGTGACCTATTGCGTTTTCGCCACCCGGCGGGCCGGGGACCAGGTGCAGATGGCGCTGTCGACTGGGCATCACACCGCTGTGATAGCTGCCTTCCTCCCGGGCATCACCACTCCGTTCCGGGCCAGTCACCAGGGCAACGACGACCTCGCCATCATGCGGGCTGTCCCCGGGATGACCGTCATCGACCCCATGGACGCCAGCGAACTGTCGGCCGCCTTGCGGGCGGCCGTCAATGTCGTCGGGCCCGTGTACCTGCGCGGGTTGCGCGGCCAGGTTCCCGCTCTGTTACCACCAACGGACGAGTTCAACGTCGGCGCCACCCGGCTCCTCCGAGGTGACGGCGAGATCGGGTTCGTGGGCACCGGCCTCGGGACCGTTTGGGCGCTTGAAGCGGCCGACCTTCTGAGCGCTGGAGGCCACCCGGCGGCCATATTGCACGTACCCACCCTGAAGCCGTTCGACGCCGAGACGGTAACTGCGTTCGCCTCACGTTTCCACACGGTAATAACCGTGGAAAACCATTCCATAATTGGGGGCCTCGGTTCTGCCGTTTGCGAGGCGGTGGCCGAACGGGGCGTTGGGTGCCGAGTCACCCGCCGGGGTGTCCCCGACGCCTGGGGAGAAGCCGGCCCACTTGACTTTCTCCGGTCCCGGATGGGCCTTGACCCGACGGCGCTGGCCCAACTGGCAACCGAACTCATGGAGGCGCGGCTGAGATGCCGACCCCGGCCCCTTCGACCAACCCGGCCCCTTCGGCCAACCCGGCCACTTCGACGACACCGCCCGACGAGGTGGTCTATCGCGCGCCCGGCGCTGATGAACTGGTTGCCATCGCTAGGCGAGCGAGAATGCGGGTGCTCCAAATGTGCGCGGGCCGGAGCCAAGGTTATGCCGGGCAAGGCTTGGCGCTGGCGGACGTCCTTGCCCATCTCTTCTTCAGGGTGATGAAGCGGCGGCCCGACGGCACGTACATCGACCGTTTCGTGTTGTCTACCGGGCACAGCGCTATTGCCCTGTTTGCCATCCTGGGCGAGGTCGGCACCTACGACCAGGACGAGCTCAACACGTACGGTCAGCCGGGGTCCAGGATCGAGGAGAGCCCGCTCGAGGGCACACCCGGTTTCGAGATAACCGGTGGCTCGCTCGGCCAGGGCCTGTCGCAGGCGGTGGGCATGGCCTTGGGCGAGCGGCTGCGGGCCACCGGGGCCAGGGTTTACTGTCTCGTTTCCGACGGGGAGCTCGAGGAAGGCCAAGTGTGGGAGGCGGCCATGTCGGCTAGCCATTTCCGGCTCGGCAACCTGACCGTCCTTATAGACAACAACCACATCCAGGCCGACGGCGCCACTTCCGAGGTGATGGCCGTGGAGCCCGTGGTCGAGCGGTTCAAGGCCTTCGGCTTCGATGCTCTGCGGATCGACGGGCATGACCATGCCCAGCTGCTTGCGGCGCTACCCAGCGACGAAACCCCGGGCGACCAACCGCGCGCCATCGTTTTGGAAACGGTGCCGGGCAAAGGCGTTCCGACCTTTGAACGCAACCATAAAGTCCACTACCTCAGGCTCGAACCCAGCGCCTGGCGCGATGCCATGGCCGAGCTAGGTGCTGAAACAACACCGCTTTTGGAGAGCCAATGAAAACGGCGTCTCAGCTCTGGCAGGAGATCAGCCAGGCCGAAGTGCAGCCCGGGACGGTGGCGCTGTGGTGGTTGTACCAGGCCGGAGTGGCCCTCAAAACGCCGGGGGGGACAATCGCTGTCGTCGACCCCTATCTGTCGGACGCTGTGTTGAAAACCTACCAGTTACCGCGCAACGTCCCTTCACCACTCGACCCTACCGAAGTGGACGCCGACGCCCTACTAGCTACGCACAGCCACGCGGACCACCTCGACCCTGACTCGATAACGGCATTTATGGGCCACGGACGCACCCAATTTGTCGGCCCACCCATGGCCGTCGAAAAAGTACTGGAGGCCGGGGTAGGGCGGGAGCGGTCGACGCCGGTAGCCCGTGGTGACGTTTTGAATTTCGGCGACCTCTCGGTCCGAGCCGTCCACGCCCGCCATCTTTTCGGCCTGGAGCCCACCCCCGACGCCGTTGGGTTTGTCTTAGAGGTCGGCGACGTCAGCATTTACCACAGCGGGGACACGGAGTACGACAGCGAGATAATTGACGATACTCGTGGGGTAACCACGTCGTTAATTTCGATAAACGGCACAACCGGCAACATGAACGCACACGAAGCGGCCATGTTGGCGTGGCTGCAAGGCAGCCGCTTGGCTGTCCCGTTCCATTACGGCCTTTGGCAAGACAAGGATTACGGCGAGGGTGCGACCCTCGACCCGCAACTCTTTGTCGGCACTTACCAGCGCCTCAACCCCGAAGGCCGTACCTTGGTGTTCGAGCCGGCCGAGCGCGTCGTGCTCAGCCGCGAGGGGCTGGCTGAGGGCTAGTGAGGTTCCTCTAGCCGGGGCCCGGCCGGGAGCCGACGGCCCGAGCCGTGTTCAGGCCCGTGCCCACGTCCCGTCAGGCGCTTGGCCGGAGCGGAAACCGTGGGCCGAGACCATGGCCGTCGCCTCCTGGAACTCCGAGGCGACCAGGTCTGGCTCGTGGGCGTCGCTGCCGAACGTCACCGCCTGGCCCCCCGCCTCGTGCCACCAGTCGAGGACCTGAGATGGGAACCGAAGCCGAGTGTTGACCTCGAGGGCGCGCCCCGAGGCGGCCAGGGCTTCCAAAGCTGCCCGGTACTCCTCTTCCACGAACTCCGGTTGGAACTCGCCGGCGTAGGCCGGCCATGTGCGAGCCGGGTAGTCGATGTGGGCCAGGACGGAAAAGGGCATATTGCTTGCGGCCATCTTTGCCACCTCCTCCAGGTAGCTACGCACCACGTCCAGCGCCGGCCGTTGGGCGTAGGTATGGCCGATCTCCACCCGAGCGCCCGGGACTGCCGTTGTCTCTTCTGGGCTTCCTGGCGCGCGGCTGCGGGCGGCCCGACCCCGGCCGGCCATAGCGGGCAGACTATGCACAGACCCGAGGACCCGGTCGAACTGACCAGCGGATAGAAGTTTGGTAACGGCCTCCTGATGTAAATGGGGCTCGCTCACCTCGAGGCCAGACAGGATCTTCAGCGCAGGGAAGAGGTCGCGGCACCGTTGCACACTTTCCAGGTAACCGGCCACGTCCAACGGGCCGGCCAACAGGATCCCTCCCTCCAGGTGGGCGCGAAAACCTTCAGGAATGCTTCCGCCTTCCCGGACCAGCCACGGGGTGAGGTCGACATGGTCGGTAAACGCTACTGATTTCAGCCCGAGGTCGAGCGCTCGAGCGCACGTGCGCTCCATGTCCCCCCGAGGGGCGTCCCAGGACCACTGGCTATGGAGGTGCTGGTCTGGGGGTAGCATGACCATTTGGAGAACCGTACCCGACGGGTGCGGAGCGAGGGTCAGGGGCGCTCGTCGGCCTCGGTCACGTATTCCCAATCGACGTGGCCGTACCTCTCGATGACGACTGGCACTTCCTGTGCCCGAGAAAGCTCCCGGGCGATCATCTCAGCCACCTCGTCGTTGTCCAGCTCACGGGTCTCGATCTCGGTCCCGTCGGGACGGGAGAAACGGTATCGCGGCGATTTGGCGGAGTGGGGCCCTGTGTCGCTCATCCGGCGATGATACTGGCAGTTCGGGGCGCTGGACCGCCCGGGCCGGCCGGAACCACGCGCCGCTCGCTAGCGTCGGGAGATCACCTCGATGAGCCCTGAGGAGGCCGGCAATGGCAAAGGAACTTTTGACCGCGGCAGACGAACTGCTGGGACCGGCCATTGATCTGCGCCGGCGCTTGCACGCCCACCCCGAGGTGGGCCTTGACCTGCCGGAGACCCAACAGATGGTCTTGGAGGCCCTGGCCGGGCTGGGCCTCGAGATCTCGACGGGCGTGGCCACCACATCGGTTATAGCCGTCCTGGAGGGAGGCCGCCCCGGGCCGACCACGCTGTTGAGGGGGGACATGGACGCCTTGCCCATGCCCGAAGATACTGGTCTCGAGTTTGCCTCCAAGGTGGATGGGGCCATGCACGCGTGCGGCCACGACGCCCACGTGGCCATGCTCGTGGGCGCCGCCCATCTCCTGGCTGGCCGGAAAGGCGAGGTCCCCGGGCGAGTGGTGTTCATGTTCCAGCCCGGCGAGGAAGGCCACGGCGGGGCGCCGCTCATGCTGGACGAGGGGCTGTTGGAGTTCCACGGTCCCTTCGACCGCGCCTTCGCCATCCATCTGCACCCGGTGTGGCCTTCGGGGTGGGTCTACACCCGGGCGGGCGCGTTTCTGGCGTCCTCAGATGAGTTCAGGGTGACCGTAAGGGGTGCGGGCGGACATGCGTCAACGCCGAATGAGGCCATCGACCCGGTCCCCGTGGCCTGCGAGCTGGTAACGAGCCTGCAGACGATGGTCACCCGGCGGGTCCCTATTTTCGACCCCACAGTGCTGACCGTATCGAGGATCTCGGCCGGTACCACGTTCAATGTGATCCCTGAAACGGCGGTTGTCGACGGCACCGTCCGGGCTGTTTCTGAAGCCACCCGCACTCTGGTCTTCGAGAACCTCAGCCGGGTTGCCCGCCATATAGCCGAGGCTCACTTGTGCGAGGCCGAAATCGAAACGACCTTTGATGGTGAGCCTCATGACGACTTGCCCGTGGGCTACCCGGTCACGGTCAACAACGCGGCGGCGGCAGAACGAACATTGGAGGCGGCCCGCACAATCGTGGGTGACGACCGCGTTGTGCGGATGTCGAGCCCACTAATGGGCGCCGAGGATTGGTCCTACATTCTCGAGCGCGTCCCCGGGTCGATGGCGTTCCTCGGAGCCGCCCCTCCGGGGGTGGAGCGACCGGCACCCAACCACTCCAACCGGATGGTCATCGACGAGCCGGCGATGGCCGTCGGTATTGCTTTGCACGCGGCAATGGCCCTCAATTGACGGGGAGTGGTAGGCGATTCCCGACTCGGTCCTGAGTCTGGGGGCAATCTGCCGATCTGTGCGCGCCAGAGTCGCGACAAGCGACGCGGGCGCGCACAAAACCGTTGGGGGAGCTGAATTTCCGGTGATTTAGGCGCTCAGGCGCTCAGGCGCTCAGGCGCTCAGACGGCGGGCACCACTCGGGCCCCAGGCTGGTGACTGCGAACGGCCCGTGGCAAAAGCAGAGGGCGTTGTTTTTCATGAAGCTCGACCTCCGCCTTCGGATGACGGCAACCAGCGCGCGCTGGCGGTGCTCGCCCGTCTGAGCCGCTGAGCTTGGCCCCAGGGCACGGAGGCCGCGACCGCCGACGAAGTGCTGGACCGGCGGTCAGGGTCGAGTCGAGGACCTGGCCGGGCTTTTCATGTAGGCCGCTGGCGCCCCTACCATTGGAGCCTTGAGCATGGGGCCAGCCATCGGAGTTGACATCGGCGGCACCAAAGTGCTGGCTGTACGGTTGGGCCCCACTGGGGAAGTTGAGGCTTGGCGCAAGTTGCGCACCCCGGTCAGCGCGGGTGACGTCATCGACACGGTGCTTGTCGGCGTCGCCCAGGTAGCAGAAGGCGCCCGCGATAGCTCGGGCGACCTGCCGCTCGGTGTCGGCTTTCCGGGCATGCTTGACCGCAACGGCACCGCCCACTTCTGCCCGCACCTGCACAGTGTGGACGGGATGGACCTGGGCCGGCTCTTGGCTGAGCGCCGTCCCCCCGGTGCCACCACCGTGGTGCTCAACGACGCCACCGCTGCCTGCTGGGCGGAGCACGCCGTGGGCGCCGCTCACGGCTTCGACGATGTCCTCATGGTGACCCTCGGGACAGGGATCGGGGGCGGCATGGTGGCGGGCGGTCGTTTGTTCGACGGTGCGCATGGTTTTGCCGGCGAGATAGGGCACATAGTCATCGACCCGCACGGTCCACCTTGCCCGTGCGGGAAGCGCGGCTGCTGGGAACGGTTCGCGTCCGGCGACGGCCTCGGCCGGCTGGCCAGGGAGGCGGCCCTGGCTGGGAAGCTGGACTGTGCCGTGAAGGCAGCCGGCGGCGACCCGGAGGACGTACGGGGCGAGCACGTCACGGAGGCGGCCCTGGACGGTGACCCAGAAGCCCTGGCAGTCATCAGGGAGTTCGCTTGGTGGCTGGCCGTCGGACTGGCCAACCTGTGCAACGTCCTCGACCCCTCCGTGATTGTGTTGGGCGGCGGGCTCATAGAGGCTGAGGAGGCGGTGATGGGGCCGCTGCGGGACGCCTTTGCCGACCTGGTCGAAGCCCCAGGGGCACGCGGGGTACAGGTTGTCCCGGCCCGGCTGGGAGAGAAAGCGGGGGCCGTAGGGGCGGCACTGCTCGCCGCTCGGGAAGGAGACGTGGACCGCCAACTGAACCGGCCCTCGGTTGCGCCGTCTACGCCGTCCGGGCCTCACGGGGCCGAGCAGGCTAAGCCATAGTTGGCACCAGGGCCAAGGTGACTGGGCAAAACAATCACTGTCGGGGCAGCCGCAAGGCAAGAGTGCAGGAGGAAGACGGGTGTACGTCGCCGGGGTGGACCGTAGCACCGGTGAACACGAGTGGCGGCCGTTCGTGGAGGCCGAAGGTTTCGGGCACCTAGTCGCCGCGGGCGCCGGGCGGGACTACCCGGTCATCGTGCCGACTCAGTTCGTCCTCGACGGCCAAGAGGTGATCTGTCACTTCGCTGCCCCCAACCCTGTCCTCGGAGCCCTGGGAGAAAACCCTCGGGCAGTTATGTCCGTGGCCGGGGATTGGGCCTTCATCCCCTCAGACTGGAAAGTGGTCGATGGCGAGGACCCGGCGCTCGGTATCCCCACTACGTACTACGCCGCTGTGCAGCTACGGGGCCGGGTGGAGGTGCACGCCGAGGCCTCGGTTATTGCCGCAGTGCTGCGCCGCCAACTCGGCGTGCTGCAGCCCGGCGTACCGATCGCTGACCCGGAGGAAGCCCACCCGGCACAGCTTCGGTCCATTCGGGCCGTGGTGCTCACGGTTGAGGAGGTGCTCGCCAAGTTCAAGTACGGCGGCAACGTCGACGAGGCCCACCGGCGGGCGGTTATAGACCGCCTCAGACAGCGAGGGAGCCCGGGAGACCTGCTTGCGGCCGCCCGTACTCAACAGCGCCTGGACGCCGCGGCACCAAGAGCGTCATCTCACTGACGGAACAGTGTGCCGTTCGGGATCCCGGACGCCGGCCTGGCCTGAACCTTGACCCCCTAGACGCGCAGGACGGTTTCGCTCTCCGTTGCCGCGCAGGGCCCTGGGTCGCCGCCCGCCCCCGGCACCGTTCGGCAAGCGGAGTGGGCCTTCGGGAACGACTAGCCGCCGTAGAGCGCCGCCAGTCGTTCGAAAAATTGGTTCACTGTCGAGATGTCTTGCTCGTTCGACTCGCTCAGGTCGATCGTGTTGAGGACCTCCACCAACTCGGCAAAGGCGTCTTGCGCCTCTTTCACATCAGCGAGGTCGACGTTTGTGTTGGACATAGCCCAGGAGCCTCCTGTCACTCTTTGGCTGCCAGTTTGGCCGTTTGAATGCCCTCGTAGCCTCTTCCGCCCACGAGCTGCCAGTTTCGCGGCGCACGGGGCCTGCGACCGGCCGGCTGCAGCAGGACGCTCGGCACCGGATGTAACCCCGCGCAACCCCTGACGTCATAATGACTCGTTAGGCCAACCTCGACACTGGGACTGCCAGTCACGAAAGGTGGACGCCGTGGACCCGAAAAAGACCCCGACCTGTCGCCGCCGCGTCGGCATGAAAATGTTCTTCGCTCTGGCGACGATCGCCGTAACGCTCGCCGGCTCAGGGGTTGCCGCGCAGGCAGCGGAGAGCGCGGCCGCGCCCGCGCCGGTCGCCCATGCGGTGAGCTCGGTGCCCAGTAGTAAGCAGACACCTTTGCCCGCCGAGCCGGTCTACATGACGATTTTCACGCCGCGCCTCACCCTTCCAGCCGCAGTGAAAGCCCCCTCGAGCAATGAGGCGGGTGCCTTCGCTGCCCTCAACGCACTTATCGACAGAGAGACGCTTTTCGGTGATGCCACCATCGGGATGCGGGTATCACTCGACAGGGCACAGGCTGCTGCCTCCGGGGGTGCACAGCTCTGGTACGTGCGCCAGGCGAACGCCAGTGCCGAATATGCCCTCGGGGCGTCGAGGTTGATCGGTAGCTTCCCTGCCTTGCAGTCGAGCGTCGCCCGCGCCTTCGTCGCCGACAAAATGAGCGTGACCCTCGCGCCCGCACAGTTTGCGGCGGCGAAAGCGAAGCTCTTGGGCGCCTTGCCGTCGCCGTTCATCCACTTGCTCGATCTGGCCGCGGCGGTCTTCCAGCCGTCCACGGTCCCCGAGGTCGCGTTGTTGAGGGCCGCCATCCTCGACACGAGCCCCTTAGAGCAGGTTTTGACGCAGGCCGCGCCCAGGACGTTGGTGCTGCCGGCCGCGCTGGCGTCGAGCTCGGTCACCGCGCCGGAGGCCCGCCTGGCGGCGGCGCTGACGAGCTATGCCGATAGCATTTTGCAGCCGGTGGCCCCGTCGGCGCTCGGCGGGGCCGCGGGAAGGCTCGAGCCCAGCGCCAGGTTCTTCGCCAGCGGAGAGGAGGGGCACTCGAGCCTGGGCGAGACCTTGGGCGAGGCCTTGCACGTCGCCACGGATGCCTTTGAGGCCACCGCTGACGGGGCTAAATTTGCTGAAGAGGCGGAAACCGCTGAAGCGGTCGAGCCCGCGGCCGCGGGGTTGGGCTACGCGTTCGCGGCTGTCGCCTTCAACGAGGCCAATGCTGCGTTCGGCGAAGGCGCCGCGCCCGGCGAGGGCGGTGGTGGGGGCAGCGGGAGCAGTAGCGCCGCCTCCTACGGCGAGCCGCACGAGCAAACGTTTTCCGGAGCAAGCTACGCCTTCCAAGCCGCTGGGGAGTTCACCCTCGCAGAGTCGACTACCGACGACCTCGATATCCAGGTCCGTGAGCAGCGCTTCCCGGGAGCAGCCGACGTTGCGCTGGACACGGCAACGGCGATGAGAGTCGGCGACAACATCGTCGAGCTGGCGGCGAACAGTGCGAGCCGCCTGGAGCTCTGGGTCGACCGCCGAGCCGTGGCTTACGGCAGCCGTGCCCTAACCGGTGGCGGGAAGATCTCGGTGGAGTCGCCTCAACTGGCTACGGTCACGTGGCCTGATGGGACGGCGGTGCAGGTTTTCTCGGGGGACACCATCGCCATCGCCCATGAAGTGGTCACCTGCAACAGCAGCGACAACATCAATGTGATGGTGAAGGTGGCGCCATCGCGCGTTGGCCACCTCGAGGGGCTGCTCGGTGACCCGGGAGAACCATATGACCAGCTCGCCGGGGGCAACGGGGTCGTCTACAGCCTGGACCAGCTCGCCTTCCCCTCGGACAGCGTGAGCAACTTCGACGTGTTGTACCACCAGTTCGCCCAGAGCTGGCGTATCAGCCAGCAGAGCTCGCTTTTCTATTACCCGAAGGGCCAAAGCACGGCCACCTTCACCGACCTTGCCTTCCCGAGCAAGGCGCTCACGGTAGCGTCCCTGAGCCCGAAGACCGTCGCCGCCGCGGAGAAGGACTGCAAAGCCGAAGGAGTTACCAACTCCTATTTGCTCTCCGACTGCGTCTACGACCTGGGCCTCACCGGTGGTCGTGATCTCTGCTTGGCCGGGGCGGAGGCCCGTGTCCAGGCGGCGACGGGCGGCCCCACGGCGTCGGCCTTGCCCGAAAGCAGTGGCGCCCTCCCCCCGAGCATTAGCCTCCCGCCCAGCAGCGGGTTCCCTACGACCACCACGACGACGACCAAGACGTCATCGCCGGGCAGCACCGGTACTCCCCTGGCCGTCGGGAGCGCCCCGAGCGTGCCACCGGCCGTCGCCGTCGACGCCGCGGGCACGGCCTATGTGGTATGGCAGCAAGGCCCGACAAAGCTGAGCTTCTGCAAGCTGGCTGGCGGCGCAACGGGCTGTCGCCCGGTCACGCTCGAGGTGGCCGACCCGGCTAGCGACCAGTTCTTCGGGCCGCCGAGCGTGATGCTGGTGCAGGGGCACATTTACGTCCTCGATGTCGTCGCCGGCAGCTCCGAGATCGATGGCATCAACGAGTGGGTCTCGACCGACGGAGGGACCTCCTTCAGCCTCGAGCCTCACGCCGTTGGCTTTGTGGGCGGCAATGCGGAGGACGCCGGCCCGGCCGTCGAGCTGCCCGGCGGTGACTTTGGCGCCGGCTACGTCGTCCCCGGGTCGAACCCCGCCTTCCAGGCCAACTCTCTCGCCGCGCCGACCGACCAATCCGGGGCCAACGCGCCGCCGTTTGCCACCCTCAACCCGCAGCCGGCCAGCGCCTACACGGTGGGCAACCTAGGCGGCGCCTTCGGTTCTCAGCTGGTTGGCTCTCCGGGAGTGCTCGGAGTGTTCGAAACGTTGCCTGGGAAAGGCAGTTCACCGTGCCCGTCAAGCGCCAGTGACGCCCTGGTATATGCCTACGCCCCGATCGGTCCCACGACGACACCGGCCGAGCTCTCCGCTGCGCCCGGGGGTTCGAGCCCATGGCGCCCTCTGGCCGAGGTCGACTGCGACGGTGCTGACCCTGCGGTCGGCGGCGGCCCATCCGGGTTGGGGTTGCTCGAGACCAACGAGGCCCACGTGCCCAACCCGGGCCCGATGGTGCAGTACCGCCACTTCTCTCCGTCTTCCGGCTTCGGTCCAGCGGTGACGCTCGCTACCGGGGAGGTCGCCGGGGACGGGACGCTCTCCCAGGACAGCGCGGGCGACATCTTCGCCACCTGGCTCGACAACGCGACGGGCGTCGACCTCGCCTACAGCACCGACGGCGGGGCCACGTGGAGCAAACCGAAGATCCTTTTCTCGAATGCCGGCAACCCGAGCGGGCTCAGCTTGCTCTCCAGTGCCGTCGGCCCTTCCGGTCAAGGCTGGGCGGTCTACGCCGTCGGCAAACGGGAGTACGCCCAGCGGTTCGGCAAAAGCTGACCTCGCAGGCTGAAGATATGCGAGTTGGCTTCGCCCTCGTCCGGGCCATCAGTGGTCAGCGAGACGAAGCCGAAAACGCTCGCCGCCTGCGCCCGTAATCGGAAATATCGCTCGCCCTTATATAGCAACTGGCAACGGTCCTCGTTCGAGTACCGCGGCCAGGTGCCTGGTGATCTGCCGTACTGCTTCGGGATCGCCCACCCAAACGTTCCGGGCCGAGGCCGTGAGCCCGATGTGCAGCTCGTAGCAGTGGTGCCGCTCAGAAGCGTCGACCCACGCGCCGGCGTCGTCCCGGATCGAGGGTTCCCGGCGGACGCGGCCCCATGGCTCGGCGGCCGCGATCCCCGGGTACCAGATGGCAGAGCAGAAGGTGCACCACGCCGTGTCGAACAGGAAGTCGCCGCGCAGCGAGCACTTCCACGAGAAGACGGCGTTCGGACGGCTGGCGTCTTCGGCCACCAGCACGTTGGCGTGGAGGAGGTCCCCGTGGACCAGGTCGCGCCGCTCGGGGCAGGCTTCGATCAGGTCGCGGACGCGGGCGGCGCTGGCCCGGTAGACGGGGTCGGCGTCGCTGTGCCCGGCCAGGGCTTCCCAGCCAGGGACCCCCTGGCGCCGGTCTTCGACGAGCCGTTCCGAGAGCCAGCCGCGCCAGGTGAGGTCGCTGCGCCGGGGTTCCCAGTGCCAGCCCACGGGCAGGTCCGGGCGTTTCGGCACCTTGAACAACGCGGCCAGCAGGGACGCCAACAATGGGCCTGTGGCGTCTGACTGGTCAGGGCGGACATCTTCGAGCTTGATTCCGTAGTGGCGGGCTGAGATGGCGTACGCGCCGTCGAAGGCGTCGCCAATTTCGATTACCTCGGGCACGGGTAGCTCCGGCGAGGCGAAGGCCATAGCGGCCTTGTCGGCCTGGAACCAGTCATTGTGGGCCCCGAAGCGGAGGACAAGCTGGCGGCCAGCGTGGCAGAAGGCGTAGGCGGAGGACCAGAAGCCGCCTTCGAGGGGTCGCAGCTCCTCGACGGCACCGTACTTAACGGCCAGGAAGTCCTGCGCCTGGCTCTGTGAGACCCGATGGGGCACCGCGTCCCATATTGCCCCAGGAACGGCAGGGTGCAGCTGGTCCCCCACGCGGTTGAGGGGGCTGCATGAGATCCGAGGGCCGCCCGCCGCCGCCCACACAGAACATCAACGACGGGCGCATACCCACCGTCTACCCAGGCGCCCCGAGTCCGTGATCGGAGGTTCCTGACGTGAGCAAAACGAGTTTTCGGCCCGCGCGCCGGGGATGCGGTTAAGCGAATGAGCCGTTTTCACACAGCCTGCGCCGTGACTAGCCAGGCCGCGCCAGGCATGGTCACGCCCCCTGGTGATACGTAGGCCAGCAGGCGGTCGCGGACCTGTCTGGCCAGCTCGGCGGCTTGGACTGGGCTGAGCCCGGCCAGGACCTCGCTGGCGCTGGGGGAGCTGCGCTCGTACTCGAGCACGTCGTCTACGTCGTGGCCGATGAGCATGGGCTCGTCCGCCTTCGCGACCTCGATGCCGGCAAACCCGGCGCCGCTCAGCAACGCGCCCACCCGGCCGGCGTCGGCGAGGGAGAAAGCAGCGTTCGGCCCAGACATCTCGCGGAGGCCGACTTCGGCCGCGGCCTCTGCAAACCCGATGGTAAAGAAGGCGTTCTCATCGCGGGTGCGCCAGCAAACGAACGCGAGCCGGCCGCCGCGCCGGAGTGCCTTCCTCAGGTTGGCGAACGCCGCCACCGGGTCATCGAAGAACATGACACCGAAGTTGCTCAGCACTACGTCGAAGATCCCAGCCGGGAACCGGTGCACCTGGGCGTCGACCACCTCGAAGCTGGCGTTACTGACGCCAGCAGCATCGGCGAGCCGGCGGGCTTCTGTTACCTGGATCCGGGACAGGTCCGCGCCGAGGACGTGCCCGCTGGGGGTGGCGCGCGCTGCGGCGATGGTCGTATCACCGCAGCCGCACCCGACGTCGAGAACGTTCTCCCCGTCCTGGATCTGCGCGGCGGCGAGCAACCGCGTCGTCAGCCGGCGCCTCATTCGCTCATGCCGCTCACGCTGCTCGACGAAGTGCCGCCCGCTGGCCCCGTTCCAGTCCTCGGCCTGCTCTGCATTGACCGACACGAAGGTCACGCTACATCGCCCAGCAACCCGGCCAGTTTTCAGCAGCTGGTACCTACCTACGTACTCGCGGCTTAATGCCTCGGGCGGGTTTTGAACCACGCGCGTGGCGCTTTACTACAGGCCGGCATGGAGTCTTGACTAATTTTAGTGTTAACCCTAAGATAATGGTGGGCACGAACGGAGAACCTCAAACCATGATCCTTATCACCACTGCGGGCAAGGAGGGTTTTGTCCCTTACGCAACCAGCCCAGAAAGGAAGCGACGATGACGTCCCCCACCGGAACTAGCGATCGGACTGAGCAGCTGCTCGCGCTCATGAGGAGGGGTGACGATCTGTTCAACGCGCGCGACTGGCGAGCGTTGGACGACGTACACCACCCGGATATGATCGCGTTCATCCCCGGGAGCGCAGAGCCGATCTACGGCCGGGAGGCCCACGGCGCGGCGATGCAGCAGCTGGTGCGGATGTTCCCCGACGTCCGCGTCCACACCCCGTACCCGGTCCAGTTCGGAGGCGACAACTGGATCACCGTGGTCACCAACGCCACCGGGAGGTTCACGGGAGAGATGACCCTGCCTGACGGCAACGTGGTCCCGCCGACCGGAAAGGAGTTCGACCTCGAGTTCGCCCAGACCAGCAAGTGGGCCGGTGACCAGCTCATCGTCATCTCGGCCTTCTGGGACTCCGCGGCTCAGAGGCAGCAGATCGGCCTGGCGTAACGAAAGTGCCCGCCACGCTGGCGGACGCCGGCGGGCCCTCCATATCCACATTCACCCGACCATCGTGTGGAACTGCTGATCAATAAGCACGCCCCCACGCACGTCGCCGGGGTCGAGAAGCGCCAGATCCCCTCCTACTAGGCCGGTTATCTGCGGGGCCACGGCCCCCCAGGTTCAGCGACGAAGACGGCGCCCGTCTGGCCTAGACCGTGTTGACGGCCCGGAGGCCTGGAACCACCGGTCGAGCTCATCCATCATTTCCGCGATGATCGGATATAGCTCATCGGCGATCTTGGCCTGGCTCTGTCCCCTGCGCGTGCGTTCGCCGGCCTCGTTGATGACGACCTGGAACACACCGGCCAGGGCCATCCCCTGGAGCCTGGCGATCTGCGGCGTAACCTCGGCGGTGTCGCCGATGGCCGTGGCGATGGCGGCGGCCAGCCGGTCGGTCATATCCAGCGCCAAGCGGTGGACGGCCGGGCTGATGGCCGACAAGTAGCCGAGCTCGCCGCGCCACTGGTTGCGCGGGATGCTGCGAATGCCCTCGACCGACTCCAAGACGAAGTCGCGAACGGCAGCGGCGGCAGTCGTCCCCGACGGGCGGGAACGGATCGTATCGCGCATCCGGTCTTGAACCAGTTGCTCGCGATCAACGACCAACTGCTCCTTGGTTGGGAAGTAGTTGTAGACCGTCTGCTCCGCCACCTCGGCCTCGCGCGCCACATCGGTCACCGCAACGTGTTCGTACCCCCGCTCGGCAAAGAGCCGGGCGGCGGTGTCCGCGATTAGCCTGCGGGTACGGGACTTCTTGAGTTCACGCAGCCCCGCGCCAGCCATAACTCCAGTATACAGTTTCACTCTAAGCTTGAGGCATACCCCACGTAAAGGGCCCAGACGACGTGGTGCGCCTGGCAAACCGCCCTTAAGTCGGTACCTGACTGTTCAGCCAATTATCTGCCGTGTGGGCGCTACGTCATCAAACGCATGTGCAATCTTTTCAAGCACGGGGACGGATCCCCTTGCGGGCGCCTTCCGCTTGCTGCGGACATATCAGAGGACCGCGCTTTTGAAGACGGGCCCAGAGTGCCCGGGATGGCCGGCTCAGAGGCGCGCGATAATGATGCAAGGCTCAACCGCTAGGGCACTGGGCCGCCGCAAGTACTCGCCTTGCGATACTGGAAACCCCAGTGGGATCGGTACTTTTGCGTGAGGCAACGACGGGACGCCGATCTTGGCCTGAACGATAGGTGTACGTATTCCTGTTCTGGCGCAGGGCGAATTGGCCTTGAAGCGGCCCCGAAAATAGGTCCGCGGCGACCCGGCTTACGGCTCCGGCTCGGCGCCCCGGTCCTGGGCGCGTGCAGCCAGATCGGGAGGCCGCTCGTCCACTCCCGGCCGAGGGCGTCCCAGTCCCACATTGGTTCCCCCGGTGCGTCGTCGGTCGCCTCCAGCCGGGTTATCACTTCGAGCATGGCGCCGTAGGGGTCGACGCCGGCGGCCAGCTCCTGTTCTTCGTGGGCGTCCGGCGAACCTTTGTCGTAGAGGAGGCCGGTCACGAGGAGGCGGCCGTCGGCGCTAGAGGTGCGCACCTCTAAATGGACCTCGTGGGTGTCGTCTTTGGACGACCTGTGGGCACTGGAAAGTAGCTGCCACGTGACTTCATCGTCGGGCGCGCTCACCGCTGGCCGCCGGCGGCCAGCGGACGCTTATTTTGGCGGAGGTTTTGGGCGCCCCAGGCCCCGACCGGCTCGCCCCTGGCCGCCTCGAGGAGCCGGGCCGCCTGGTCGAGCGTGGGCGCGCGCTTCTCGGTCGGCGGGCAAGTGAGCGGCCTCTGCGCCAAGCGGGCCACGTCCCTCCGCCTCATGGTGTCGAAGGCCTGAGCGGTAATGGAACGGACCCCCTTTATGCTGTCGCGGGAGCTACCCTCCCGAGCCGTACGCGCCAAGACGCGGCGCCTTTTCTCCCCTCAGGGTAGCAGAGCTCACTAACTGTGTTGCTCCCTTTCGACCCTTCCAGGACCTTGCCCGGCACGTTCGTACCCTCCCTTGACCCCAAATCTCCGACCACCACGAAAAGCCCTCAGGATGGCGGTTGCGGCGCTTGTATGCTCAGAACTACTTCGTCTCCCGGCCCTCGAAGGTTCAAAACAGGGCGCCGGGAAGTCCCATTGGCTGCATCGAGCACTATCAGCCCGCTCGCTTTAACTATCGCGGGCGTATGTTTCACATACTGCGCACGGCGGATGCGCCTCGCTCGGTTCCGCGATGTCCGCCCCTTCGTAGTCATAGCGCCCGAGCCGCCGGACGAAGTGGACTCGGACTTAGCTGAACTCAGCGTCAGTTCTCAGATCTCTCGTGGCGAAGAGGTTACCGTGGCTGAGCTCCGAAACGTCGTCCCATTTGAGAGCACGTAACCGAGGTAAAACATCGAGCTTGCCGGGATCATCGGAGCGGATCTCGTAAACCGAGTAGCCGTTGTCACGCAACATATTTAGTGCTTCGCTAATTATCGGTCCGTTCAACAACTGCTTCGCCCGATCAGCCCCGGCCCATTCCATTATCACGTCTGGCGCACGCGGGCCAGATAGTATGCGCCGCGCGCCCAACAACGCATGAGGCTCTGAGCCTTCTATGTCCATTAATAGCAAGCTGACGTCCTCACTGACGTCTTCCAGAACATTGTCGAGCGTTTGCGTGGGGGCGGTTGCCGTGCAATACATCTGTCCGCTGGTGTAACGACGATCTTCGGATAGGACCTGGACGATATTGGCCCCATTCCAAATGGCTTCCTCTAACTTATCAAAATGCAACGACGGCGCATTATCGCGGACCTTAGCGATGTCCATGACGGTCCCGCCTGATATGTACTGAGGATCAAAATGAAGGTCGAGATGATCGCCTTCACTTGAAAAGGCCGCAAAGTTATAGCACCGTACTACATTGGAAAAACCGCTCCACAAAACTGAGCGGAGCAAGAATGGGAACACGTGAGGATTGGCTTCGATCGCAATCACTCGACCGCTGGATTGAACAAGCGTCGCCCCTAGTACCGCGTAGTACCCGAAATTTGCGCCAACGTTTACGAACGTGTCGCCAGGTCGCAGCAAGCGCTGGACGAGCCGGGTGGTCCAAGGCTCAATGAGCCCGTCACGGACAATACCGGGGCCGACATCCACGTTGTAACCCGGCACGACGAGCCACGCGCCGAACTGGGTGCGCACCAGAAGCTCGCCCGGCATGAGCGAGACAGCGGCATCTGTCCCCCATTTCGGCGCGCCGATATGGGCCATCGCCACCGCATACCGGGTAGCCGATTGCTCATCGAGCTGGGCTAACCGGGCAGCCGACTGCTCCTCTAGTTGTGCCAACCGAGCCAAGGTGGCGCCCAATGACTTGACCGTCTCATGGTACTCGTCCAATTGCGCGTGGAGATGCCTTAGCCAAACAAGGCGAGCAACCATTTGAGCGCGCGCTCTTCGCATCCGCTGCATGGCCATACCTGTCGTTTGTGGCAATCGAACTCGATTCGTTTGTGGCGATCGGACACGGTCCGAGTAATCAACGCGGTCCATGGTCAGGAACTCAATCCCGCCGAAGCAAGGTCCTCCGCGCCAACACCATCCGGTTGCCCGACAGCCTGCACCGTGCCCTGGTCCAGCAACCTCATCGGGCGAACCCGTGATACTCGGAACCCTCGCCTGCCAGCTCGAGCGCTAGCATCGCCCATTCTGAGTGTCGTCAGGGTTACGGAGGTGCCCCAGTGGGTGAGCCGGTTCGACCTGGATGGCCTGCGTTGGAGGGTTACGTCGAACTGTTGATCATCGTCGCATTTCTTGTCGAGTTCATCATCGACGCTCGGGTTCTTCATTACCGGGACGAGTAAGGTCGAAGCGGTGCAAGGAGCGGCCGCGAGAGGTAGGTTGGGCAGATGCAGGCGCGGGACTGTGGGTGACCGTGTCACAGTCTGATGCTAGCAAGGGGCTCTACTCCGAACCGCCACAGTGTCATGCGCGTCGACGCTCGCACGTGTCCGGTCTGGGGCAGAACCCGGCGACCTCGGCACCCAGTTAATTGCGTGTGGCTGAGGAACACCTACAACGGGCTCAAGTCATCGCGCCTTTAGAATTCGCAGCAGACGGGTCGAGCACTCCTGGGCTACTTCTGTAGTCGACCGCCTCGATAGGTCGACGACCCTTCCCCTCGTTTCGCGGTCTCCGCATTGCCGCCAACGACGTGGCCGCCGCCGTCGCGGCCATCGAGGCCACGTACGGCCGGCCCAACCGGGCTGGCGTGTGCGCGGCCGACGGCTTTGGAGTAAAGGTGACCGTCGAGCGTGGCGCACTCCAGGTGCACGACCGCAAGCCCCAATCAGAGGAACGGGTGGCGGGCACACTTTCCCACCTTCTCACCATCGAACAACTCGCTGAGCACCCCGGGGTAACGCAGCGCCACATCCGCCGCCTCGTCGCCGAGAAGAGAGTGCCCTACCTGAAATGGTGCAGGTTCATCCGGTTCGACCCAACCGAGATAACCGCCTGGCTCGATAATGCCCGCAAGCCCGAGACGAGTTGGCGCAGTGGCCGCGGAGCCTGAGCCTCTGCGGCTGTTCCCGATCTGTCAGGCTCCCCCTGGGAGTGACGTGCGCTCGTTGACGGCGGCACCGATGCAGAGCGTGGCAGCCCTACAAGTGGGAGAGGCAGGCGCCAGAGTAAAGACGGCGCGGTGCTAGCTGGCCGAGACGCTTTCCCGAGCGAGGGCCTTAGGCTCAGCTGGCGTGTTATTGGCCGGGCCGCGGAGTTGCCATACCAGACCCTCCATGACGGGTGGCGCCGGGAGGCGCCCCAGTGGTTGAAGGGACGAGAGTCTTGAGGTACTTCAGAGGTGGCGATAGTCTTATTGACGTGGCTGCCCGCGCCGAGTTCTCTTTTTCCGATCTGGTCCAGCAACCGACGCGGGTGGCCTCCGTGGTGGAAGAACGGGGAAGGGTGGTCCTGCGGAGGCGCAACGCGCCCGACCTCGTCCTCAGTCGGGCCAGCGACCTTACGGAGCTGGCCGGCTTCGCTCGGCTTCTGTCTCGCATGGTGACGCACCTCAAGGCGGGCGAACTCGCACAGACAGTCGCTGAGGCGTTGCCGTGGACCCGTTATCTCGACAACGCCGAGCGAGCTGAGTTCGTGAAGGACCTTCCGGCCGTGATCCAGGACTGCGAGGACCTGGGCACGTTCGTTCCGCTCGAGGTCTACTTGACCCAATGGCGAGAGACTGCCGCTATCTTGGCCGATCCTGAGCTGGCTGACCGGCTCACGAGCCCTATCAGGAAACCGTTGGGTAAGCGCGCACCCCACCGTGACGCCGTCGAAGCGGACGCCCCCACGAAGAGGTGAGCGCGTCGTTCTCCCACCGGCCCGCGAGGAGTGGGACGTGGTGTTCGCCACCAGTGACGCCGCCGACGGTTGGGAGCAGCTCGCTCGTCACGCTCCCGGGCCCACCAACGAATGCTGGCAACGGTTGCACACCGATCCCCTTCGCGTGGACAGGCGACAGCATCCGCTCAAGGCACGGCTCTCGCACCGCCAGGTGGGCAGCCAGCAGCTCCAACAATGGCAGTACGAAGTGACTGGCGCGGGCAGGGTGTGGTACTGCCCTGACCCAGACCAAAGGACCGTATGGTTGACCGACGCATCCGTCGGCCACCCGAAAGCTACGGAGTAGACGGCAGAATGCCTGCGAATCATCGACGACATTTTGGCAGTCTCCGCAGGCTGCCCTCCCGACGCTGCAAGCGTCTTACTGGCACGACGCCGCCCGTCACGCCGCCTCGCACACCTTTGCCACCAAAACAGACGCCCAGGCCTGGCTGTCTTGAATTCAGACAGACATAAAGCGGGGCGTTTGGCTGGACCCTGAGGGTTCGAAGACCACTGTGGGGTCGTGGCTCCAGCACTGGCTGGCGACCGTGGTCGATGGCCGCGTTGGCTCCGACAACACTCGCAGCAACTATGCCCAAATTGTGCGCGTGCACATCGCCCCGGCGCTTGGAGAACTCAAACTGAACGAGCTCAGCGTGGAAAGGGTTGACGAATTCTTGGCCGCGAAAGCGCGAGCCGGCTTGGCCAAAACCCACGTCTCGCGTATGCGCTCAATCCTCGCCGACGCTCTCCGCCATGCTGAAAGGCGCGCCCTGGTGGCCCGCAACGCGGCCGCCTTGGCGGAAATGCCGAGGACGAGACCGCGCACCGAACGTCGGTCATTTACTGCAGCGAAGCCCGGGTTTTACTCGTCGCGGCAAAAGGAGAGCGGATGGAGGCTCTGCTGGTGGTCGGGCTATCCGGCGGGTTACGCCCTGGCGAGCTCACCGGTTTGCGGTGGTCGGACCCTCGAGCTCCACCGAACCCCTCCCCGCTCGGCGACCGGCCCGCCACAGACCTGACAAAGGGTGCCCCAACCGCGAGGCATCATTTTCGTTTGCACACCTAACGCGGCCGGCAAGGTTTTCGGTCACTCCGGGACAGCCTGCCGAGCAAGAAATCCCTGCTCAGACATGGGTGGGCGTAGAGGGAGTCGAACCCCCGACCTCATGCGCGTCATGCATGCGCTCTAACCAGCTGAGCTATACGCCCGAGTAACGGGCACAGGTTAGCAGCGCCGGCCGCGCGTGGCGGCCGGTGACCGCCCGACGCGACCATGACGATGTGGTTCTCGCCGTGGCTGCCCGCCGTTCAATGCTCCACGACCGCGACGGAACGGCCGGGTAACAGCACCTGCGGCTGTAGGCCCGAGCCTGCGCCGGGCGCACCAGCCACAGTGGCCCCGGCGGCCGAAGACGACAGGACCACCGAACCGGAGCATGTCGAGAGGGACGGCCTGCGCGCTCGTCGGCAAAGTTGGCCACGATGCTGAACCGGCCCCGGCGCACCACCAGCCAGCGAGCGCTCTCGTCGAAAGCGGTCGTGACCTGTTTGCGGTCGCCAGTGCCCAGGTCGGGCTGGCTGCGGCGGAAGGCCACCAGCTGGCGGTACCAATCGAGCAGTTCCCGGTGCGGTCCCCGCTCCGAGCTCGGACCAGTCGAGTTTCGAGCGGCAAAGGTCTCGGGGTCCTGGGGGTCGGGCACCTCGGCGCCATCGCGGACGGGGTACTCCCGGCGCCGGCCTTCTCTGCACGGCCCGGCCCAGCTCGGGGTCCTGGTGGTCGGTGAAGTAAAGGAACGGCGTCGACGCCCCCCACTCTTCGCCCTGGAACAGCATGGGTACGAAGGGCGACAGGAGCACGAGGGCCGCCCCCACTTTCAGCAGGTCCGGGCCGACTAGCGCAGATATGCGCTCGCCGAAGGCCCGGTTGCCGATCTGGTCGTGGTTTTGCAGACAGCAGACGAACGACTCGCCCGGCAGGTCGCCGCGCCGGCCGGCCGTGACGGCGCTGGCGGAACTCCGAAAACTGCCCGTCGAAGACGTACCCGTCCCGAAACGCCTTTGCCAGCTGAGAAATCCGGCCGAAATCCACGTAGTAGCCCTCGCGTCTCGCCGGTCAGCACGGTGTGAAGGGCATGGTGGAAATCGTCGTCCCAGCAGGCGTCGATGCCGTACCCGTGCTGCTCGCGGGACCGGCAAATCCGCGGGTCGTTGCGGTCGCTTTCGGCAATAAGCCACAGGTCACGCCCCAGGTCGGCCGCCAGCCGCTCGACCGCGGCCGACAGCTCCTCCAGGATGTGCAGCGCGCCCTCGTCGAAGATGGCGTGCACGGCGTCCAGGCGGAGCCCGTCGACGTGGTAGTCCGAGAACCACATGAGCGCGTTGGAGATGACGAAGTCGCGGGTCCCGTAGCTGCCTTCGCCGTCGAGGTTTACGGCCCATCCCCAGGGCGTCCGGTAGCGGTCGGTGAAGTACGGCCCGAACTCGTTCAAGTAGTTCCCGGCCGGGCCGAGGTGGTTGTAGACGACGTCCAGCACGACCCCGAGGCCGCTCTGATGGCAGGCGTCGACAAAGCGCTTCAAGCCTTCGGGACCGCCATACGAACTGGTGCGGCGCCCACAGGTCGGCCCCGTCGTAACCCCATCCGCGCGCCCCGCTGCTCTCGGCCACGGGCATGACCTCGACGGCCGTTGACGCCCAGGTCGACGAGGTGGCCGCAGGTGCTCGATGGCCCCGTCGAAGGTCCCCTCCGCGCTGAAGGTGCCGACGTGCATCTCGTAGATGACCGCCGTGGACAGGTCGAAGCCGGCCCACCCGTCGTCACTCCACGAGAACGCGCCCTGGTCCACGACGGCCGATGGGCCGTCGACGCCTTCGGGTTGCCAACGCGACCGGGGGTCGGGGCGGCCCGGCCCGCCGTCGAGAGAAAAGGAATAGCGTGTCGCCTGTGCTCGGTTTCCGGCACCTCGACGCGCCACCAGCCGCGTTCGGCCCGTTCCATTGGGAGCCGGCTCGGACGGCGCCGAGCAAAAGGTCGACGCGCTGACGGCCGGGAGCCCAGACTTCGAACGTTGCCATTATCGAGCCATACCCAGCTGGGCGCGGGTCAGTCTTGTCCGGTTCGCGGGGCCGGCGTCATCACGGGACGGTCTCGGCCGCAGCCCGTCGGCCGACTCGCTCCAGCAGGGCGACGGGCAACCCAGCCAGGAGTTCGCCCACCGCCACTGTCCCCCGCCACGGCCGGCCGCAGAGCACGTCCACCCATTCGCCGGCGGGCAAAGCCAGCGAGGTCCGGCCCCAACCTCCGCCGCGCTCGAGGAGCAGCGGCCATCGGGTCACCACGCGTCACCACATTGCCGCCCCGGCTGAAGGCCACGACGTGGTCGGCCGCCGGTCCCCAGCGCGGACAAGCGGCTTGTAAGCGCCGCCCCTCCCCTCGCCGAACGAGCCGGGCCTGCGCGCCCGCAGTCTCGAGTGCCCGGTGCACCAACGCCAGCTTGGTCAGCCCTCGCTCGTCGCCCGTGGCCCAGACGCTTGGCAGGTCGGCCGACGCCGACTTCTGCCGAGCAACGCCTCGCGGGCCTCGTAATCGACCGGCCTGCGGTTGTCCGGGTCGACGAGCGAAAGGTCCCACAGCTCGCTGCCCTGGTACAGGTCGGGCACCCCGGGCGCCGGTGAGCGTCAGCAATTTGAGGGCGAGGGAATTGGACCGGCCCGGGATGCCGTACTTTCTCGACGAACTCCTCCAGCTCGGACATAAACCGGCGCGACCTCATAACGCCATTAGCAAAGTGGTTCACCGCGCCTTCGTATATGGGGTTGGGCTGGTCCCAGCTCGTGTGCAGCTTGGCTTCCCTCACCGCTTTTTCCAGGAACGCGAGCGCACGCGTCGGGCGATATCGGCCACGCCCCGACGAGCGTCTGGTAAAACATCCACTCGGTAGCCGGGTCCGGCAGGTCTGCCACCCGCAGCCGGCGGTTCAGGACGTGCCATCGTTCGTACACTTTCCACCCATTCCTCGGGGATCTCCGACAGGACGGAAAGGCGGGCGCGGACGTCCTCCGAGCGTTTCGTGTCGTGGGTAGAGGTTGCCAGCAACCCGAAGGGGTGGCGCGCCTGGGTGCGAGCGCACCAAGTGTGGAACTCGTCCGCAGCGGTCCCCGGGATACCCGGGTCCCCGCCCACCTCGTTGAGGGCCAACAGCGGCATATAGCGGTAAAAAGCGGTGTCTTCGACCGCCTTGGCCATTACCGGGCTCGTCACCTGCTGGAACCGCAGCGCCATTTCGGTCTCCGCTGGGCCGGTTATTTCGAGGAAGAGTACGTCGCGGAGGAACGTCAGGAGTTCCCCGTCGATCTCGGGACGGCGGATACCGGCCGTGGCGACCGCCCGGCGTCACGGTGGCGACGTCGCGTTCGGACGGCTTTGCGCCGGGCGAGACGTACGTCCGGTAAACGCTGTAAGCGGCGATGACCTCCGCCAGGCACTCTCGCAGTTCTTTACGGGTGTGGTCGGAATGCCGGCGGTGGCCTTCGCACACCCTGGCCATATCCTCGACCACCCGGGTGAGGTCCGTCGCCAGTGAGCCGTCCAGCACCTCGATTTTGCAGTCATGGACAATGTCCTCCCACGACTGCTCCGACCCTGTAAATGCGTTGAAGGCGGCCGGCCAGCGCCTCGGCCCCTTCCTTCTTTATGAAAAGGCCGCCAGCAATGTTGAGCCAGTCGTAGCCGGTCGTGCCCGCTACTGGCCAGTCGGAAGGCAATTCCTCGCCTCGGGCCAGTATTTTTTCGACCAGCGCCCAAACCCCGGTGCGAGCCTCTTCCAGCCGGAGCAAGTACGCCAGCGGGTCCCGCAGCCCATCGACGTGGTCGACCCGCAAGCCGTCGATTATCCCTTCCCGTATCCATCGCAATATCAGCCGGTGGCTGTCGGCGAATACCGCGTCGTCTTCGACCCGGATACCCACCAGTTCGTTTATGTCGAAAAAGCGACGGTACTGGCCCTCTTCGGACGCGGTGCGCCAGAAGGCCAGGCGGTAGTTCTGGCGTTGCAAGAGGGCGTCCAGGGCGTCGGGGCTGGCGTTTATGGCGCTCGGTCTCGGCGTCCAGGGCGGCCGCCACCTCGGGGTGCTCACGTGCACAAGGCGGCCAGCCGGGCCCGCAGGACCTCCTTGTCCCGGTGCCGCTCCCGCACGCTGGCCCGGTCGGTGGCCCACGAGGGTGGCAGCCGGCCCAGAGCGGTGCCGATGCTCTCGACCTCGGCCCGGACGGCCGGCATCGGTGCCTCGGGGCAGGTGCCGGGCGGCTCTGCGAGACCAGCTGGTCGAGGCTGCGAGGCGCGATCGGGACCTGCTGGTCGTAGTAGCGCAGCACGAAGGTCCCGGCCGACCGCTCCAGCTTGAACCGGCCGGCCTCGAGCTCCCGGCCGTAGTGGTCGCCCAGGAAAGGCAGCAGCAGGACCGGGTGCGGGCGGCCGTCGCGGCCCTCCGGCGCGCCCCAGTCGACGTCGAAATAGCCGGCGTAGACGCTGGAGGGGCCGTTTTCGAGGACGTCCCACCACCACCGGTTGTCCCTCGAGGCCACGGCCATGTGGTTGGGCACGATGTCGAGTATCTGGCCCAGCCCGGCCTCGCCCAACGCCTTTTGCAGCTCCGAATGGCCCGTGCTCGCCGCCCAGCTCTTCGTTGACGGCAGAGGGGTCGACGACGTCGTAGCCGTGGGTGCTGCCCTTGGCCGCCTGCAGCACCGGCGACAGGTAGACGTGGCTCACGCCGAGGTCAGCCAGGTAGCCCGTGATGGCGGCGGCGTCGGAGAAATCGAAGCCGGCGTGGAGCTGCAGCCGGTACGTCGCCCGCCGCGGCGCCCGCTGGGGCTGGTCCTCCCCGGCTGCGGGAGTCTTGTCGTCCATGGCTACCCGTTCTATATCTCCCGGTTATGAGCTAGCTAAGCGTCGAGCGCAGCCGGGACCGGCCGAGGGTGCGCCCGCGGGCGCCGGTCCCACCCGCGGAGGTGCCGGTGGCACCGGCGGCGCCACTTTCTCAGGGTGGTCCGGGCACTAACCTGGGTCACAGACGTGATCGGATACATCCCGAGCCCACCGTCCAACGGCATCACCGTTGGGTCCTTCGAGCTGCACTTCTACGGTCTGCTCATTGCCATCGGGGTCCTGGCCGCGGCGTGGTTGGCGCAGCGGCGATGGGTGAAGCTGGGCGGGTTCGCCGGCACGATGGTGCCGATCGCGTTCTGGGCCGTCGTCGCCGGCCTCATCGGCGCCCGCCTGTACTCGGTGGCCACCAGCTGGCAGCAGGACACCGGCGGGAACCCTGTCGAGATCCTCGAGATATGGAACGGCGGGCTCGGTATCTGGGGAGGCGTAGCCGGCGGGGTATTCGGCGGCTGGTTGGCGGCGCGCCGTATGCACCTCCCGCTCCCGCCTCTGCTGGACGTCGTCGCGCCCGCCATCCCGCTCGGGCAGGCCATCGGCCGCTGGGGCAACTACTTCAACCAGGAGCTCTTCGGCCTGCCCTCCAAGCTGCCATGGGCCGTGCGCATCACCAACCAGACCCAGCTGGGCAACATCTACCCGGCCAAGTACCGTCCACCGTTGCGTCGACGGGGCCTACCTGCCCGGGACCTTCCAACCCACGTTCCTGTACGAGTGCATCTGGGACCTGGCCACCATCGGCCTCGTGCTGCTGATCGAACGCAAGGTCAAGCTGCGGCGCGGGTACCTGTTCGCTGCCTACGCGGCCATCTACACCTTCGGCCGGTTCTTCACCGAGTACCTGCGCATCGACCCGTCTCACCGCTACCTGGGGCTGCGCCTGAACGACTGGACGAGCATTGGCGTGTTCGTCGTGCGCTTCGGCGCCATCCTGCTCCTGAAGGGGAGGCCGAAGCCGGGCGACGACCTGGTCGGCCAGCCGCTTCCAGCCGTGGTGCGAGCGGCCGAAGACGCCCGGGCGGACGAGGCGGCGCGGCGACGGGAGGACGGGGGGAGCGGTGGGGGGGCCGGACCGCCCGACAAGACAGAGACCAGTGCTTCTACCGTTGAGGAGGCCGAGCCAACGGGGGCCTCAGATCGTCCGGGTGGGCCCGGCTAGGGACAAGCCCGCCCCGCCCGCCCCGCCCGAGTCACGAGTTTTGGTGGCGGCGAAGAGTTGAGGTCTGCGCCGTGCCACCCCGCCACCACGGTTCGGCCCGTCGTTGGAAGACTTCCGTGGCCGGCACGACCATTGTGGCCAGGTCTCTCTTGACGTGCACGAGGTGCTCTCGCACCCACAACACGTACTCGTCCCGCCCGTCGACGCTGGCGATTTCCGGGGCGGCCAGGCTGGCCAACTCCTGGGCCACCGTGGTCGCGGTCCGGGAGAGGCGGCCAGCCAGGTCGTCGCACAACCCGGCCAGGCGCACGGCCTCTTCGACCAGGAACTGGCCCGCCGGTTCAGGTGTCGTTTTGGGGCGCGGTGAGGCGGTAAGCGATAGAGCGGTCAGGCGCAAGCGTTTGGTCCCGCTCACGAGCCGCCACACCTGGTCCTTAGGCACTTTTTTGGTGCCTTGCTCGGCCAGGAAGGCCCTCATGGCATCGTCCAACCGGGTGCCGGCCGCGGTGGTCGCGCGACCGGCGTCAGGGAACGCGGGCCGCATCCCGAGCGCCCAAGCGGTCGCCTGGACGAGGTAGAGGCCACCGCGATGAAAGGCGTCGGCCAGGTCGTCGCCCACGATCCTGGAGGCGCCGCGGGGCCAGAAGAAGGCACCCACGATGGCGCTCACGCCGGCACCGATGGCGACGTCCTCCAGGCGTATTACCCCCACCTTCCAACCCACCGGGACGAGGATGTTGAACAGGATGCTGATCGTTACGGTGAAAAAGGCCTGGCCGATGGCAAAGGGGAACGTACCCGGGGTGTAAGCGGCGATGAGCACGGCGATGGGGAGGGCGACCCACAGAGCGGTTACGTCGCTCCCGATCAGGATGACCAAGCCGGCGCCGATGAAGAAGCCGACGGCGGTCCCGGCCAGGGCGCGCAAGGCCGTCGCCCCCGTCGAAGCGGCGTTGGTCCGCAACACCGACAAAGTCCCGAGCACGACCCAGAAGCCATGCTGCACGTTGGTCACGTCCGCCACGGCCACGGCCACGGCCACGGCCAGCGCGGCCCGGGCACTGTTCTGGAACCAGACCGACCGCAGGCTGGCGTGGCCAGTCAACACGCGCCGAGCGTTTTGGAGGGCCGCAATGCGCGGGCTGGACGGGGCCGTCGCGCCCGGGCTCGAGCGCGAGAGCTCGGCGGTGACCACGTCCGGGCTGGCTCTCCGGGTGGCCACCAGCGCATCGCCGGCACAGGTAATGGCGGCCGTGGACACCAGCCGGGCGTGGAAAGAGAGGTGAGCTGCCACTTCCTTGCCGTCTTCAGTGGCGGCCCGGCCGTGGAGGGCCGCTTTAGCCGCCATATCGACCGCGCTCTCCAGCTCGTTGAGGTCGGCCACCAGTCCAGGGACGTCGGTCCCACTGAGCAAGCGGGCGGTCTCTCGAAAGACAGCGCCAGACTCGGCGAACAGGCGTCGTTCTACCTCGGGCACCGTCGCCAGGTCGGTGCCTTCTCTCAGGGCTTCGGTGACCACGGTGGTGGCCCACTCGAGCGACTCGACCAGATTGGCCAGGGCCTGGTCCGCGACCGCCAGCCCGGTGGGGCGATAGGGGGCCGAGTCGAAGGCGGTCCTGAGGGCGTGCTTGGCCGCCATGGCGGCCTCGCTATCCTCAGGCATGCACCTTCTGGTCAGGGCGTTTTCCAGTTGGTCGGCCAGTGTAGAGGCCGACTTCGACGCCAGGGCGCGTATGCGGTCACCGGGAGGGCGAGGAGATAGCACCAGGACGGCCACCGTCCCGCATACTGAGGCCAGCCACCACCCGGCCAGCCGGTCGGGGACCACGCTGAACGGGGCTCGGGACGAGGCCGGGAGGACGTAGGCGACCAGGGCGGCGGTGGCGCCCGAAGCTGCATTAGGCCCAAAGGCGCCCGAGAACAGCACACAGAAGGTAACGGGTACGGTGACCACGGCGACCACTGCGGTGTTGAAACTGGCCGCCGTCCCGATGACGATCAATACGCTCCCGGCGACAGCGAGGATCGTGTGCGCCACGAGCTTGTCCCGCCGATTGCCCCCGAAGTTGGCGAACAACAATGTGGCAAAGCTGCCGAAGGCGGCGAACGTCGCCATCTGCAGGTTGCCGATCACCTGGCTGGTCAGGGCGAACAGCGCGGGCATGACCAGGGTTACCCGAAGGGCGCGGAAGGCCGCCGCCTCCGACCAGACCGGCCTGAACGAGGTGATCGCGGTGACTAGCCGGCCCCGTTTCGGGTGCACCTCATCAGGCGGCGGAGCAGTCGGGGCCGCGGTGGGAGCAGCCACGCCGGCAGCCTAGGGCATGGCCCGTCGGGGGTTAGGCCCGGCCGGGACAAAAGTGACGCGGCCGCGGGCCAAGAGGCTCTGACGCCCGGATGAAGAGCGCTTTCCGGCGGTCAAGTAGGGCCTGGTGCTGCTCGTGGGGGAGCGCCCAGGCCGCCAGGACCGTACGGTCGTCCTGGCAGCCGCGGCGGCTGAAGTCGGCGGCATAAGCAAGGTCAAGGGGGGCCAAGGCGCCCCTCGGGCCGCCGCTCAACACCTCGGCCAGAGCAGGTGCGACCGTGGCCGGTCCCTCCCGCAGAGGGTCGGCGACCCCGTCGGTCAAAAGCACGAGGGCGTCGTCAGGCGAGAGAGTGACCGTAGCCGACTCGATGCGGCCTGGCTCGGTGGAGCGGAGCGCAGCGCTGTCGCGCCACGGCAAGACCTCGACCGGCAGGCCCCGGAAGTCCTCGTCTCCGGGGTGCGGGAACAGTTCCCACCACCGGGCTCCCTCGTCGGTTCCGCGGAGGACGAAAGCGCTGCTGTCGCCGACCCGGGCCAGGGCCACCTCAGCGTCTTCGCTCTTACCGGCATTACCGGAAACCAAGGCCACCACGAGAGTGGTGGACAGCTCGGACGCCACCGGCCCGCCGGCCCGGACCAGCTCGGCGCTGGCTGCCTGTACCGCCGCCTGGCACTCCTTTTCGCCCCAGCCCTCGGCGTTGAGCCGAATGCCCTCGACGCCATTGCCCTCGACTCCAGGACGGCTCATGAGGAACGAGCAAACGGTGCTCACCGCGATGTCGGCCCCTTCCCCACCGCGTCCGGCCGTGCTGACACCGTCGGCGATGACCAGCCCCAGCCGGCCCTGGCAGCGGCCTGGCCCAGCCGTAGGCGTCCTCGCAGCGCCGGCCGGCCAAGCGGTGCGCTACTCCGGCCACCGAACGCGGCCATGACCACGAACTCCTGTGACCACCCTCCATCGGCCCGGTAGCAGGCTGTCCCGGCGGAAGCAGCTGGCTCGCAGCGGGACCGGCGACTCGGCTGGCCGTGGAAGGCTCGCCCCAAGCGGGGCCAGCCCACCCCCGGCTCATTCCAGTTCGTCCACCGGGATCGGTTGCATGTTCGGCAGCTGCGGCGGCACGAGCTGGGGAGTGCCGGTATAGGCGCTGGCAGAAGAACTGACGATCGACTGAACGAGGCCGGCCATGAGTTCGGGGACGACGGCCGAAGGCGCGGCGCCCTCGGCCGCGACGTAGGCCCGGTTGGGCTTGTTCTCGGCCACGGTGGCCAGGATTTCGGGCACTGCTTCGCCGAAACCGAAGGCCAGGATATTGGGGTGCCGGCGCCAGGACGGGTCGGTGAGGCGGCGGTGAGCCTCGAGCCAACGTTCCTCGGGGTCGGTTGGGCCGCCCGTCCGAGACGAACAGGACGGCCGGCCGGTACCACCTCTCCCCCGTCGCCCGGCCCGTGAAGTAGTCCGCCTCGATGACCCGCCGGAGGTGGTCGAAGGCAGCCGCGTAGGACGTCCGGCCCTCCACCTCGACCGTGGGCATCGACTCGACCAGGGCCAGGTCGACGAGGGGCAGGACGGTCCGGGCCACGTCGCTGAAAGTGACGATCCCGAAGCGGATGACCTCGGCCACGGCCGGGTCCTGGCCCACGCTGGCCCGGATTTGGGGCAGCTCGGCGTTGACCTCGGCGATGGGCTCCCCGCTCATCGACTGGGAAACGTCCAGGCAGAGGTAGAAGGGGAAGACGGCGTAGCGTTCTTCGGTGCCGAGGTGCTCGCTCGCCATGGCCCGTTCGACGCTACCGGAGGCCCCGGTCAAAGACAACATGGTGCGCCCGGGGCCTTAGAGGCCGATCCAGGGGCTGATGATCATCGCCAACACGAACACCGCCACGCACGCCGCGGCCACGTCGAGCACCAGGACCCCGGCCAGCCGGCGCAAACCGTACGCCCGCCGACCTGGCGAGCGCGCCCACCGGGCCGCGGCGCGGTGCGCTCCACCCCACAGGACCATGACCCGGGCAACCATCTGGCGGGCTGATCAACGGCGCTGGACCAGCTACGCCCAGGGGCACGCGGCCAAGACCGGCGACGCCCAGGCCGACGATCCTGCTCCCCCGGCCGCCCCGGACCGGTGCTGACACCGGAAAGGACCTCGCCGCCGACCCCGAGAGGCGGGGCGGCGCTGATGAGCTGCCATGTCGAGGGCGCCCGGTGGCGCAGAACGGGGCGGACGACGACGTCGGGGACCGTCACGCTCGGCCGCTCGTGGGCTAGACCGGCACCGCTGTCGCCGTTCGACGCTGCCCCGGGCCGCAGGTCGCCCTGCGCTTGGCGGGCGGCCCTGCCAACTCCCCCGCCGACAGGACGCCGAGTAGCTCTTCCAGCTGGCCACCCACTCCGCCGGCGCCGGGCGGTCGGCGGCATTGACCAGCGACAGTGAGCGTTCGCACAGCTCCCAGAGCCCGGGCATATCGGGCAACTTCCGCCAGGAGCGGGGCAGTTCGAGGTCGACGTTCAGCTTCTGGCCCGTCTTTTGGCGGCCCTGGATGGGGAAGTGGGCGGCGCCAACCACCCGCAGGAAGGTGATGGCCAGCAGGTAACGGTCCGAGGCCCCGGTCGGCTGCCCCCCATGGCGCACCGCCGGGTCGCCCCAGTTGAGGGTGGTGGCCCGGTGGCGCTTCTGCTGCCGTCCGACCTGAGCGCGGTCACCGGCCGATCCGTCATTCTCGCGGCAGCCGGCGCTCGTCGTCGCCCTCCCCTGGTGACCGTAGCCCCGTCGCAGTCCAGCACGTACACGGCCGGCGCCGGCTCGAGCGACCACAGGACGTTCTTGGCCGAGAGATCCCCGTGGACGACCTGGGGCTGCGCCGCGTGCCGGCCTGCCAGGCGTCGAGCAGACGGGCCAGGGCGTAGACGAGGGCAACCCGCTCGGGCGCACCCGGCGCCGGCATCATTACCCCGTAGGCGACGGCTATCCGGTCGGGGTCGTTGGCCAGGTAGCTGAGGCTGGCCAACCGGTTCGTGCCGTCACGGTGCCGGACCCAGAACCCGTGGGGCGCCCGGGGCAGCACAGTCCCGAGGGCCACGGCGGGGTCGTCGCCCACGACCACAGCGACACGGGCCAGGCCGACGACGAGACGACCCGGGCCGAAAGGCGGCGCATCCCGAGCGGCCAGGAGGGAGGGAAAGCGACGAGCGAGCTCAGCTCCGGGACCGGGTACGGGCGGCGCAGCTCCTTGTACACGCGCCGCTGGCCGAGCTCGGCCGGCCCGGACAGTGACTTCGAAGACACGTCCCTCGCCCCCTTCGGCCAGCAGCTCCCCCAGCTGGAGCTCGGAGCGCTGGATGTGTTCGATCCGGCATGGGCCAACGGGGTTTGGGCCAACGGGGTTTACGCCACTCGGGTTCACGCTCGATCGGACTGGGTCTCAATACCCGGCCGTGACGTCGACCAGGCCGACGAGAGGTTGGCCGGCTGGCAAACCGCTCGACGTTTTCTTTGACCCGCTCGGCGAACAGCGGGCGGGACATCTCGGCCGTGTCGGCGGTGTGGGGGGTTATGAGGCAATTGGGCAGGGACCACAGAGGGTGGCCGTCCGGCAAGGGCTCGGGGTCCGTGACGTCCAGGGCGGCCCCGCCTATAGCCGTCCCGCTCGAGGACGGTGACCAGGGCAGCGGTGTCGACGTGGCGGCCGCGGGCCACGTTGACCAGCCAGGCGTCGTTCCTCATCAGGGCCAGTTCAGGGGCCGAGATGATGCCCTCGGTCTCGGGGGTGAGGGCCAGGGCGACGAAAACGACCTGGGCCTGCGGGAGCGCGAGTGCAGCTCGGCCGACGGGACCGTACGGTCGGCGCCTTCGACCGGGTCAGTCTCCTTGCGCACCACGGTGGCGTGCACGCCGAACGGGGCCAGCAGCGCCAACAACTCCCTGGTGATCCCGCCGCCACCCAGGATGGTCACGGGCAGGCCGAAAAGGGAAATGCCGGCCGGCTGTCCCCAGGACCGCGCCCGGGCGCGCTCGGGCAGCTCGCTGAGCCCGGCCAGGGCCAGGCAGAGGGCGTGCTCGGCCACCGGCCGGGCGTAGCTGCCCTTGGCGCACGTCCACGTGACCCCGTTCGGCCTGCGGGCTGGAGAAGATGCCCGCTTCGAAGAAATGCTCTACGCCGGCCATGGGCAACTGCACCCAACGTATGCCCGGGTGAGCGCCGAGGACGTCGAGCAGCCCGTCGACAGCAAAGTTCCACCAGACGAGAGCGTCAGCGGCCTCACCGTCGCCGACTACTTGGCCGCCGCCCTGGCGCACCGCCTGGACGGCGTCAGCGGGCGTCGGCCAGGCTACCCGAGGGAGTCGGCATTACCAAACGGGCTGGTGGAGGCGCCGTTGACCCCACGGGCGAGGCTTTCCCAGGCCGAGGTCTCACCAGCAACGGCTGACTTGATCAGGTAGCACAGGAAGTTGTCGTCGCTATCGAGCGCAGTGCCGGTGGCGCTCGACCCCGCCGGGTGGCGCACGTCGACCCGCCAGAACTGCTCGTCAGCGTGCTGTGAGATGCGACGTCAAAGAGCTGGCTGTTCACCGTCACACCTCGGCTGCGACCAGCTTTTCGCTCACGCAACCCGTCCGTCAAGAGCCAGTAGGGCGCCGTGCGAATGCTCGCTGCTGCTGAGCCTAGCCGGGTGACCGTCGCGAGCCCGTTGGCCCGGTGAGCGCGCCTGCCCGGGCGGCTCGCAGGGCTCATCGGGCTCGATGGAGAGCTCGACGGCCACCAGTTCCAGCGGCCCAGCAGGGCCACCGTCGACGGCACGAGAAGCGTCCTCACCAGGAACGTGTCCATCAGGATCCCGATGGCCAGGCCGAAGCCAATGTCGCGGACCTGGCTGCTGCCCGGGCCGCTCCCGGCCGAGAAGGCCAGCACGGCGAACGTCCCGGCCAGGACCATGCCCGCAGATGTCACGGTCGGGCCTGTCCTCCCGACGGCGCGGATCACCGCCGGCCGAAGCTCCATATGTCTGGCCTCTTCCCGGATCCGGGTCATGACCAGGATGTTGTAGTCCTCGCCCAGCGCCAGCAGGAAGATGAACATGAGGAAGGGCAGGACGAAAGCTGATCCCGGCGTTGCCCCCGATGTAGATGAACACGATCGTCGATAAGCCCGAGCGCGGCCAGGTACGAGAGGCCCACGCTGACGATCAGGTAAAGCGGGGCGATGAGGCTACGCAGCACCAGAGCCAGCAGCACCCCGATGGCGAGGATGGCGATGGGGATGATCGTGGTCAGGTCGTGGTTGGACGTGTTGCTCACGTCGTAGATGGCGGCCGCCTCGCCAGCCACGCCGCTGGCTTCGGCGCCCGAGACGGTGCCGGCCCTGTCCACTGCCGCACGGACCTGGGGCGTGACTCTGCAGGGCGGCGGTCGAGTCCTGGGAGCCGGCCTTCAGGCTGGCCAGGAACTGCATTGTCTGGCCGTCGTCGGAGACGTACTGCCACCAGTGACCGGTAGGCGTTGTACTCCGCCGCCGGGATACTGCTCAACGAAGCCGGCTGGGCCAACGGCAGCGCCGAGCCGGCGGGCCGAGCTTGGCGTAAAGAGCCTCGAGTTGGCTGGGCAAGATCGCGGTGCCGTTGGGGTTTAGCGGGCCCGGCCAGCTGGCTGAACAAGCCCGGAGTTGCGCAGCGACGCATCGGCCTTGGCGACAGGGGTGGCGTCCGTCCACACGGAGTGGCCGTAGTGGAACACGAGGTTGGCCGGGTTGGCGCTCGACGACGGGAAGTGCTTGGCCAGCAACGCGTTGCCGGTCGCCACGTCCGTGCCTTTGGGGGCGGTGAGGGCGCCGGCAAACCCTGACGAGTAGTAGCCCAGGGCGGCGAACGAAAGCCCGATGAAAAAGATCAAGCCCGGCGGCCAGCGTGCGGCCCGGGCGGGCCACCAGGCGGGCGGCGACCCGGCCCCACCAGCCGTCCCGTTCGACCTCGCCGGCGGTCAGGGGCTTGATGGCCTTGGAGGGCCAGAAGGCGGCCCTGCCGAAGACGGCCAGCAGCGCCGGCAACAGTGTGAGCCCGGCCAGCAGCATCACCGCGATGCCCAGCGCCAACGGCACCCCGAGGTCGTGGTAGAGACCGAAGCTGGCCAGCAGCAGGGTAAGCAAGGCGAAGATGACCGTGGCCGCCGAGGCGCTGATGGACTCCCCCACCCGGGCCAGGGCGTGCGCCACCGCCTCCTTGGGCTCCAGGCCTCCGCCGCATCTCCTCCCGGGTGCGGAACACCAGGAACAGCCCGTAGTCCGTGCCCGCACCGAGCATCAAGACGATGAGGAGCAGTTCGGTGATCTCGGAGATCTTGAGGCCCGTGTGCGCGCCGAGGCCGCCGATGAAGCGCATGGAGATCACCAGCGCGATCCCGGCGGGCGCCAGCGTGATGAGGGGGGCCAGCAGCGAGCGGAAGATGAGCAGGAGCAACACGATGATGAAGAGGAACGACAGGCCCTGGACCTGGTTACCGGTCTTGTTGGACTGGGCCTGGTTGGCGACGTTGGTGGCGATGGGCCCGGCCACGTGGAACGATAATGCCGGGGTTGGCGGGGTCGGAGTTGGCTTTGGCCGCGGCGTTCTGAAGGTCGTCGACGATCGGCTTCTGGGCCGCGATGTCGCTCTCGCCCGACGTTGGTCGTGACCAGGATGCGGACAGCCTGGCCGTCGGTGGATACGCCCACCACCCTGGCGTTTACTCACCCCCGGCACCGCTGGCCACCTGCTTGGTCAGGTCGTTGACGTAGGCGAGGTCGGCGGGGGTGAGGTGAGCCGAGGGCGTCATTCAGAGAGGCGACGATGATACACCTGGCTCTGAGTGCTCACGTTGCCGATGAGCGGAGTAGCCAGGTCGGCTGCCTGCTGGCTGGGTGCGTTAGAGGGCAAGAACTGAGAGTTGTCGTTGTTGACCTCGCTGCCCATCGAGGGCAGCGCGATGCTGACGATGACGGCGATGGCGACCCAGGCGGCGATAACGAGCCAGCGGAAGCGGACCGAAAAGCGGCCGAGTCCAGCGAAAAAGCGTTCGGGGAGGCTCAAGCGAGAATTTCTCCTGGTGGGCGGCCCAGGCTCGGGCTCTGACGACGGGTCCGAGGTCAGCTTAACGCTGTTATGCCTTACGCCGTGGACTGATTTTCTCGTCGCACTTTAGAGAAATGAGCGCTGGTGCTTCTAGGTCCACCGGTGGCAGGAGGCAGGTTCAACGAGACGGGCCGAACCCGAACGGCCGGGCCGGGCCGGCAGACGGGGATGCCGGTCCTCGGCCCGACCCCCAGATTTCGTCCACCAAGCCGTAACGCAGCGCATCTTCGGCGCCCAGCCAGCGGCCCATCGACAGGTCCGCCTCCAGGTGCTCGGCCGGCCGGCCCGTGGCCTGCGCCAGCCGCTTCACGAACCGCTCGAGCTCGACCCGGTGCTGCTCGGCCCAGGCCGCCAGTTGGCTGGCGTTGCCGCTCACGGACACCTCCGGCTCGGTCAGATGGAACTGGGCATGCGGGGCGGCCACCCGCCGCGCGCCGGCGGCCACCACGCCTACGGCCGCCCCCTCGGCCCGGCCCAGGCAGGTGACGTGCACCGGGACGCCGAGCAAGTCCATCGTGTCGATCAGGGACATGGCCGAGTGCAGCGGGCCGCCGCTCGAACCGACGTAGAGCTGCACGGCCCCGTCCCCGGTGGCGTCGAGGGCCATCATTTCCGCGCAGGCCCTTGCCACTGTGGCGTCGTCGAGCGGTCCCCACAGCCGCACCACCCGCCGTTCCGAGCAGCTGGGCGTCGAGCGACGGGCGCTCGTCCCACGGTCCGCCGCATTCATGTCGGTCGCTCATCGCTTGTCCTTCAGCTTCGGGCCCCTTCAGGGTTCGGCTCATCGATGGTGTCCTGATTCGTCACCGGCTCTAGGGCGATCAGCGACAGGTTCCAGTCGAGGCGTTGGCCGAGGGCGGCGGCATAGCGCTCGAGCGTCGACAGACGCAGGTCCGCCTGGCCCGACTCCAGGCGGGCCACGGCCGACTGCGACGTCCCCATTCGCGCCGCCACCTCGGTCTGCGACAACCCCAGCTCGACCCGCCGGGCCGAAAGGGCGGCCGCCAACGACTTCCTCTGCTGAGCCATCTCCTTGAACCCCGGGAAGACCGGGTCATGCCGACGTTCGCTCATCGCCACCCAAATCACTATATTACGAAATCGGCATCGCTTATTCGAGATACCAGATAAGCCTATGAACGCTTGAAGACACAATGGCCATCAGGACCAACGACCACACCGCAGGCAGCCTAAAGCCTGAGGACGCAGGAGGAGCTTTCCATGTCCGTCATACCCACGGTGCTCGACCAGTCGTCCAGAGGCGAGCGGGCCTACGACATCTACTCGCTGTTGCTGCGAGAGCGGATCGTTTTCCTGGGCCAGGAAGTCGACGACCAGATCGCCAACTTGCTCGTCGCCGAGATCCTCTACCTCGACAGCACTGACCCCGGCAAGGACATCTTCCTGTACATCAACTCGCCTGGCGGCCTGTCCTACGCCGGGATGGCGATCTACGACGTCATCCAGCACGTCAGCTCGGAGGTGTCCACGCGTGTGCGTGGGGATGGGCATGTCGGCGGCGGCCATGATCCTCTGCGGGGGCGCGCCGGGCAAGCGCCTGGCCACTCCGAACGCCAAGATCATGATCCATCAGGGGACGGCCGGGACGCAGGGGCGCGCCGCAGGGACATGGAGATCCACTTGCGCGAGGTGCTGGCCACCACCAAACGGATGGCCCAGATCATCTCCTACCATTCCGGGCGTCCCCTCGAGCAGGTCGAGCGCGACATCGACCGTGACTTCTTCATGACCGCGGAACAGGCCAAGGAGTACGGCCTGATCGACGACGTGATCACGCCGAGGCGCGGTATCTCGGCCGAATTGCTGGCGGAGGCGGACCAGAGCGGCCGAGGAACTGGCCGCCGCCGTCTGAGCCGCAGCTAGTCCCCGGCGCCGGGCTCCTTGCCCCCGGTCTGCCCCAGACCTAGAGTCAGGATCGAAAGCAACCTACTGGTCAGCGAAGTCCGGTGAGAACCCGGCGCTGTCCCGCAACTGTCGTCCCTCCGCCACTGGGCGAGGGGGCAAGCCAGGTCGCCTGGCCAGCGGGGAGTGACCAAGCACGTCGAGGCAACGAGCTTGTCGCAGGGCAGCCCTGCCCTCGGGCCAACCTCGACCTAATGAAGAGGGAATTACGGCATGAGGAAAAGTAGGGCCAGCATTGTTGGCCGTAACCGCGGGCGTGTTGTTCGCGGCCAGTCTGGTACCTCGTCGGCTCCGGCCGTCGGCCAAACCGTGGCCTGCGTCCGCTGCGGCGACGCCGACGACGGCAACGTTCCCGGTGTCGGTGCATAGCGGCGACGGGACGCGTCCGGATCCCGTCGCGCCCGGACCGGATCCTTTCCCTGTCGGCCAGCGCCACCCAAATGCTGTACGCCATCGGCGCCGGCAGCCAGGTCGTCGGCGTCGACAAGTACTCGACCTATCCGCCAAACGCGCCCCGCACGAAGTTCACCGGCTACGAATCGAGCGCCGAGGACTACCTTTACCTGCGCCCGGACCTCGTCATTTTCGCGTTCGAAACCGGGACGCTCATCCAGCAATTGCGGGTCTTGCACATCCCGGCATTACTGCTGCCGCCGGCCACGGGGATGGCCGGCGTCGACAGCCAGTTAGCCGGAGCTCGGGACGGCCACCGGCCACGAGGCCGGAGCCGGCAGGAAGCCCAATCTTCTCTGGCCAGCCTACCTGTCTACCAAGGCCGCACAGTGCCGGGGGCGCGGGACGGGGCCAGACTTATTACATCGAGGTCGACCCGACCTATTACACCGCCACCTCGCAAACCTTTATCGGGGCGGAGTTTTCTCTGTTCGGGATGCGCGATATCGCCAACGCCGCCGGCCACGGCTCGGCGTACCCGCAGATCTCCGCCGAGTACATCTTGAAAGAAAACCCCGACTATGTGTTCCTGGCCGACTACCGTTTGCTGCCATCAGACGGCCGACCACCTTCGCCAGCCGGCCCGGCTTCAGCGTGCTGAGCGCAGTCCGGCTGCACCACGTCATAGGGGTCAACGACTCCGTCGCGTCCCAGTGGGGCCCCCACACCATCGAGGAATTCGTCGGCATATTGGCTCGCGTATTGCGCTGATGGGCGTAGTCACTGCTGAGCCCCGCGGAAAAAGCGCCGAGCCTTTTCGACGTCGAAGAGGCGCCGCCCGCCGGCGGTCTACCCGACGCAAGCTCGCGGCCTGCCCACGTCGCCCTCGGGGTGGGCTTCCTGCTGGCCGCGGCGATCGCGAGCGTCCTCGTCGGCCCGGCCGACCTGGCCCCGGGCGCGGTGCTGGCCGAACTTGCCGAGCAAGCTGCCCTTCGTCCACCTCCACTCCGGCTTGTCCCAAACGGGCGCCATCGTCGTGTGGCAGTTGCGTATGCCCCGGATGGTCCTGGGCGGCCTGGTCGGGGCCATGCTGGCGGTGGCCGGCGCCTCTTATCAGGGCGTCTTTTCCAACCCCCTGGCCGACCCGTACCTCCTCGGCATCGCCTCCGGGGCCGGGCTCGGGGCCACCCTGGTGATCATCGACGGCCCCCTTCTCGGCCAGCTCCCGGCCGACGCCCTCCCGGTGGCCGCCTTTGCCGGCGGCGTCGTGGCCGTCGCCGCCACTTTCGCGCTGGGCCGGGCCCGGGCCGCCGGGCGGTCCGCCGCCTCGATGCTCCTGGCCGGGGTGGCCGTGGCCGCCTTTTTCACCGCCGTACAGACGTTCCTCCTCCAGCAGAGCTCCCCCGGCGACCTTACGGTCGTTTACAGCTGGATATTGGGGGGCCTGTCGACGGCGGGTTGGGGCCAGGTGGTGATGGTGCTCCCGTATATCGGGGTGGCCGTGGCCGTCCTGGTCGGGCGCACGCCGGCTTATCGACGTCCTGACGGTGGGTGACGAGGAAGCCACCAGTGTCGGTGTGCGGGCCGAACGGGTGCGGCTGGTCGTCATCGTCGCGGCCACCCTCGGCACGGCCGCCGCCGTTTCGGTGAGCGGGCTAATCGGTTTCGTAGGCATCATCGTGCCGCACACCATCCGGCTCCTGGCCGGCCCGAGCTACCGCCGCATCCTCCCGCTTTCGGTGCTGTTCGGGGCCGGGTTCCTCATCTTCGCCGACCTCATCGCCCGTACCGTGATCTCGCCCGGGCGAGGTCCCGCTGGGAGTGGTCACGGCCTTCCTCGGTGCCCCGTTCTTCCTGGTCGTGCTGCGCCAGTCGAGAAGGCTGGCTGACATGCTGACTAATGCTCGACATCGAAGACATCTCGGTCGTCCTCGGCGGGGCTACCGGTCCTGTCCGGTGTCTCGGCCCGGGTCGAGCGGGGCGGGTGGCTCGGGCGTCATCGGCCCAAACGGTGCCGGCAAATCGACGCTGGTCCGGGCCGTCGGCCGGGCTCGTCCCTTACGAAGGCCAGGTGCGCATCGCGGGCCAGGAGCACTCGAGTGCCGACCGGCGAGGCCGGGCCCGCTCGGTCGCCTACGTCCCGCAGCGGCCCGGTGCTGCCCGCGCTTCGATGAACGTCACCGACTACGTGCTCTTAGGCCGCTCGGCCCACCACTCCTACCTCGGCCCCGAAACGGCCCGGGACCGGCGGGTAACGGCCGCAGTGCTCGAACGGCTCGAGCTCGGCGCCTTCGCCCAGCGGCCGCTCGGGGAGCTGTCCGGGGGCGAGTCGCAGCGGGCGGTCCTGGCCCGCGCCCTCGTCCAGGAAGCGCCCGTCCTGGCCATGGACGAGCCGACGACCTCCCTCGACCTGGGCCACGCCCAGCTCGTGCTGGAGCTGACCGACCAGCTGCGCCGGGAGAAGGGCCTGTGCGTCCTGTGCGCCATCCATGACCTCACCCTGGCCGCCCAGTTCGCCGAACGGCTGCTGGTCCTGTCGCACGGACGAGCGGTAGCTACCGGCGCTCCGGCCGAGGTGCTGACGGAGGCCAATGTCTGGCGCTTCTTCGGGGCCGAAGTCGAGGTGCTGGCCGGCCGGTCCGGGCTGGCCGTCTCACCCGTACGGTCCGGCCTGACGGCCCAGCAAGATGCCGCCTCCTGAACAATGCCGCCTCCTGAACAATGCCGCCTTTTCGACAGTGCCTTCTCGACAGTGCCTTCTCGACCGTACCTTCTCGACCGAGCCTGCTCCTCCGCCATAAAGATGGGGTGAATCCTTCGATGTCGACCGACCCTCCGAACCACTCTGCAATTGGCCACACTTCTAACGGCCAAAATGCAGCCGAGCCCGGGCCTGAACTCCCGGCCGTGCTCCCCACCGCCCCACCGACCGAGGCGCCGCCCCAAGCCACGCGACGGCCCGTCGCTCGTGCTCATCGCCACCGGTGACGGGAAAGGCAAGACGACGGCGGCGATGGGTACGGTGCTGCGCGCCCTGGGCCGGGGCTGGAAGGTGTGCGTGGTCCAGTTCCTGAAGTCCGGCAAGTGGAAATCGGGCGAGGCCCGGATGCTGAGCGACCTCGGGGCGGAGTGGCACACGATGGGCGACGGGTTCACCTGGGAGGTCGACGACCTCGAGCACTCGGCCGAGATGGCCCGTTCGGCCTGGGCGGTAGCCAAGGAGGCCATCGGCTCCGGCCGTTACCAGCTCGTGGTCCTGGACGAGATCACCTACCCGGTCAATTGGGGTTGGCTGCCGGCGGACGACGTGGTCAATTCGATCGCTGACACGGCCCCAGCAAAGGTCAACATTTTCGTGACGGGCCGGGACGCGCCGTCCGGCTCTGGTCGAGATCGCCGACACGGTCACCGATATGCGCAACGTAAAGCACGCCTACGAGGCCGGCATCCGGGAGGCCAAGGGGATCGACTTTTCTGATGTTGACCCTGCCTCCTCGGCGGGCGCCCAGGAGCGGGAAGTCGGCGCTGGCGGTGCAGACTGGCGTCGCGCTCGGCCGTCCCGGCCCACGCCACCACTTGGTGGCCACCGCGCGAAGCGCTCGACGACGAGATGGCGGAACGTATCGCCCGCCACCGTTCCGAGCGGCCCGCTCGATGGGCCACGCTCGAAGAGCCGCTCGACCTCGGAGCGGCGCTCACGCCACCACCGACGACGGCACGGTGGTCATCGACTGCCTCACGCTCTGGGTGGCGAACCTGCTCGGCAGCGGGCCGCACCGATGCAGGAAGTCATCGACGACGGCCAGGAAAGTGGCCACTCTGCCGCGGCTGAACGGCCGGGCCACGTGATCGTGGTGTCGAATGAGGTGGGTTCCGGGATCGTCCCGGCGACCGCCTCTCCCGGCGTTACCGCGACCTCCTCGGCCGGGTCAACTCGGTCTTCGCCGAACAGGCCGGCAGACGCCTTCCTGGTCGTCGCCGGCCGCGTTGTACCGCTCCTGCGCCGGGAGCCGGGCTGGCCGGCGGGCCGGGGCGCCTGCCGGATGAGCGCCATGTCGGACCTCCGGGCACGCAGTGGCCTTCCTCACCCCTTTCACCTCACTCGGCGAACGTGGCCTGCGGCTACCCGCCCGGCCTCTCCCCGACCGGAGAGCCGGCTCCACCCCCGTCGCCGCTCACCATGGCCTACTTCCCGCTGGTGGGCGCGGCGATCGGGGGCGCTCGTCGGATTGACGTGGCGGCGGGCCAGGCGGTCGTTCCCTCCGCTGCTGTCGGCGGCGCTGGCGGTCGGCGCCGACTGCGCCTTCACCGGCGCGCTCGCACCTGGACGGGCTGGCCGACACCGCCGACGGCCTTCTTGCCCACGTCCCGGCCAAGAACCGCCTCGAGATCATGTCCGAGCCCGGGGTCGGCTCCTTCGCCGCCGTCGCCCTTGGTCTGGCCCTGGTCACCCGGGTGGCCGCGCTGGCCGCCCTCGAACCGTCGCCCGCTCTGCTGGCCGCGCTTTACTGCTCGTCCCGCTCCGTGATGGTCATCGGCAGCCGGTCGCTGCCCTATGCCCGCCAGGACGGCCTGGTTTCCGCCTTCCTCCCCGGGGACGGATCGGCCCGGGCCAGGTCGACGCCGGCTCTCCTGGCCGCCGTGGCCGGGGCGGGGGCGGCGCTCGGGCTGGCATCGGCGGTGGCCGGCCGGCGGGGCGCGGCGGCCGTCGTCGCGGTTGGGCGGCGGCGGCGTTGGTCCTGGAAAGCGCCCGCCGGCGTCTGGGGGGCTTCACCGGCGACGTCCTCGGCGCTGCCGGCGTTGCCTGCGAGACGTGCGGGCCTGGTCGTGGCGGCGAGCGGCGACGGAGCTTAACTGGCCCACGGCCGCACATCTCACCGGCCGGCGGGGCGCACGACGTGGGCGCGGCCCGGTGCCCGGTGGTCGGGGACCCCACCTCTGCGGCCGAGCGGGCGGCCAACCCGCAGTCGTGGCGCTTCGGGGACCGACGAACGCCGGGCCTTCTACGACATCGTCGGCGCCCGCCGCGACATCAGGCGGTTCCGGCCCGACCCGCTGCGACCCTGCCCTGGTCGAGCGGCTACTGGCGGCGGCCCACGCCGGGCCGTCCGTCGGGCCACTCCCAGCCCTGGCGCTTCCTGCTCGTCACCGAGAGCCGAAACGCGCGCAGCGCGCCGCCGTCATCGCCGACCGTGAGCGCCAGCGCCAGGCCAACCTCTCTGGCCGAGGATGCCCGGCGCCGGATGCTCGACCTTCAGCTGGACGGGATCCGGGAGGCGCCGCTCGGGGTCGTCGTTTGCTGCGACCGCAGAGCGGCGCCGGCCGCCGTGCTCGGGCGGGCCACCTTTCCCGACGCCGACATGTGGTCCTGTGCCTGCGCCATCGAGAACCTGTGGCTGGCCGCCCGGGCCGAGGGCCTCGGGTTGGGTTGGGTGACCCTGTTTCCCGCCAGAAGAGTTGGCCGCCCTGGTCGGGCTCCCGGCGGGCGTGGAGACGCTGGGCTGGCTGTGCCTGGGGTGGCCCGATGAGCTGCCTCCCGCCCCCGGCCTGGAGCGGGCCGGGCTGGTCCCGGCGGGCGCCGCTCGAGACGGTGGTGCTGCACGAACGCTGGGACCGCCGGCCGCCAACCGCCGGCCAGCCTCGAACGCTGCGGGCTCCCGACCAGGCGGCCGTCGTTGGGGCTCGGGACCAGGCCGACACGCTGCTGACGCCGCCGGGCTCGCTGGGCGTCCTCGACCGGGCGCTGGACCGCCTGGTGGCTCTCGGGATCGACGACGTAGAACGGGCCAGCCTGGTGCTGGTGGCCGCCGACCACCCGGTCACGAGGCACGCGGTGTCGACGTATCCCTCTACGGTCACCCGAGAGGTGCTGGAAGCCACCGTCATGGGTGAGTCGCTCGGCGCCGCCGCCGCCCGGGCCACCGGTTTCGGCGTCATCGCCGGTGGACGCCGGCGTCGAGGGCGGGCTGGTGGCAGGCGCGCTCGACTTCCGGCCGGGCGGCCCCGGGGCGACCTGGTCGAAGAGGACGCGGTGACGGCGGCCGACGTCGACCGGCTGTTCCAGCTGGGCCGGGGGCTCGGCCGGACGGCGCAAGCCCAGGTCCTTGCCCTCGGCGAGGCCGGTGTCGGCAACACCACCGTGGCCGCCGCCCTCTGTTCGGCCCTGTTGGGGCTCGGGGCGCAGGAGACGGTGGGCCTCGGGGCGGGGGGCGACAGCGCCACCGTCGAGCGCAAGCGAGCCGTCGTCTCTGCTGCGCTGAGCTCGCGCTCGGCGACCGGTTGGGGCCGGGCGGTAACCCCCTCGCATTTTTGGCGGCGGTCGGCGGGCCCGAGTTCGTGGTTATGGCCGGACTCGTCCTCGGGGCCATCGAAGGCGGCAAGGCGGTAGTAATCGACGGGCTGGCCACGTCGGTGGCTGCGCTGTGCGCGGTCCGGCTCGAACCGGCGGCGGCGGCTCACCTGGTGGCCGGCCAACGCAGCCGGGAGATGGCCCACGGGGCGGTCCTGGAACAGCTCGGCCTCGAACCCCTTCTCGACCTCAGGATGCGAGCGGGAGAAGGGGTGGGGGCGGTGCTTGCCACTCAGCTGCTTACCAACGGGCTCAGAATGAGGACTATCGCCGGCCGGGTCGCCCCAGCCCGCTGAGCCCAGCCCAGTGCGCCAGCCCGCTGAGCCGAGCCCAGTGAGCCCAGCCCAGTGAGCCCAGCCCAGTTAGCCCCAGCCCGATGAATTCGCGCCTACAGGATCGTCCCTGGTGGTATGGCTACAGCTCTATTGAGTCGCGGGGGTGGCGTAGCATGCGACGCTGTGACCGTCAGCCCCGGTGCCCTCGCCCCTCAGCAACTGGATGCTCACCGGCGGGAGCTGACCGCTTACTGCTACCGGATGCTGGGCTCGGGGTTCGATGCCGAGGACGCCGTGCAGGAAACCATGGTGCGGGCGTGGAAAGCGAGCGACAGCTTCGAGGGCCGGTCCAGTGCGCGGTCGTGGCTGTACCGCATCGCCACTAACGTCTGCCTGGACATGCTCCGGTCCCGGCAACGGCGGGCCAGGCCCATGGAACTGGGGCCGTCCCGCCCGCCCGTGGACGCCTCGCTGGAGACCTTCCTGCCTGAGGGGTCGTGGGTCTCCCCCATCGCCGACAACCGCGTGCTGCCGTTGGAGGCTGACCCCGCCGAGCTAGCGGAGGAGCGGGAGAACATCCGGCTGGCCTTCGTGGCCGCACTACAGCACCTCCCGGCCCGTCAGCGAGCGGTCCTCGTACTGTGCGAAGTACTCCGCTGGCAAGCGGCTGAGGTGGCTGAGCTGCTCGACACCAGCGTCCCGGCGGTGAACAGCGCGCTGCAGCGCGCCCGAGCCACCCTGGCGACACTGGACACCGGGCCGAGCCACCCCGCCATGGACGCCAGCCAGCGGGAGCTGCTGTCGCGGTATGTCGACGCGTTCGAGCGCTTCGACGTAGACGAACTGGTCGGACTGCTCCACAAGGACGCGGTCCAGTCGATGCCGCCCTACGCCATGTGGTTGCAGGGTTCCGAGGACATCGGCCGGTTCATGTTGGGGCCTGGCCACGGGTGCCTCGGTTCAAAGCTGGTTCCCGTCCAGGCCAATGGCTCACCGGCCTTCGGGCAGTACAAGCCCCGGCCCGGGGCCATCTCATGCCGTGGGCCATCGTGGTGCTAGAGATTTCGGGAAACCGGATCTCAGCTATCCATTCGTTCCTGGAAGCCGATCGGCTCTTCCCCGCCTTTGGGTTGCCCCTCGAGCTCTCGGCGTAGCCCGCAGAGCTCGAGCAGCCCGCAGAGCTCGAGCAGCTCCGCCAGTTCCTCGGACACCTCCTCCAGGCGCAGGCGGTCGCCGCTCTGCCGGCACACCAATTGGAGCCGGGCCACCGCATTCACGGCGGCGAGGTCAGGAGGGCCGTCCCAGAACAGCCATACTGACTCCCGCCCGCCGCCCGCCCGGTGGATCACCAAGCGGGCCAGCAGCGCGCGACTCGCCGCAGATGAGGTCGCCCACGGTTCGTGGCTAGGCGCCTCCGGCAGCGAGCGGTCAGGTGTACCAATTTCGGGCCGCACTCGGTTCGGCGGGCGTGGGCACGCCGGGCCACCCTCGCCGTCCTGGGCTGGTTCCGGGGACATTTCTAGAGTGGACGAACCAGCCCGTCTCAATTCAGCGCACTATCTGGCCCGGGCGCTGCCTGGTTGGGGGCGTCTGGCCCCCGATGCGGTGAGCGAGTGCGGGCCCGGTTCAGCCTGGCGGGGCGCCGAGGTCAGGGATCGCCAGCCGCTCGCCGCCTCGCCTGGCTGATTGATGGGCCACCACCCCTGGCAGCGTGAAGTTGGCTGCCACCCAGGCGTTTATCGGCGGGAGGGTGCCCGTCGTCACCGCCCGCAGAAATCGTCGGCCAGGAAATGATGTGACCCGTCGTGCCCGGTCGGGAGGCCGGCAAAGCTGGCCGGGAGCCGGCTACGGTCGTGCACCGGCGCGAACCCGTGCCCGTCGTCTCCTTCCGGCACGGACGCGGGGACCATGAGGTCGGAGACATCCGTCACGCTTTTCTTGTCCTGCCACACGCTCACTTCGGCCAGTTGTTCGAAACTGGCTTCGGTGCCGAAATAGCGGTAACGAGTTTCGCGTATATGCGAGGGGTAACCAACACGGCGCATTTCGTTGGTCCTCACGATGCTGCCGTCGGCCAATTCGAATAATGCCGTCGCATTACTGAAGTCGTTGTCGAACATGCTGACTGAACGGTCGAAAACGCCGTCACCCCGTTCGTCCCTGACCGCCAAGCAACTGACGGAGACAGCCCGATGTCCGAGCACGGACAGCACTCCTCCGAGTGAATGGGTCGGGTAGAGCATGGGCGGGAAACTGGCTGTCTCTTTCCACCGTTCGCCTCCACTGAATCGGTAGGCGTCGTAAAATCCGAGGTCCATATCGTGGACGTAATCGCCCTCGGCGTAAAAAATCCGGCCAAAATCGCCGGCCGCATGTCGTTGACGGGCGAAAACGGCGGCGGGATAGTAATAACTGGTCTCGCCCATCATGTAGACGAGGCCGGTCTCCCGGACCGCGTCCTGGATCTCCCGGATCTCGACCTCGCTGATCCCCATGGGCACTGCAGAATAAACATGTTTCCCGGCCTCGAGAGCTTCGAGGACAAGCGGGCCGTGCGTCCACCGCTGAGTGAAGATGGCGACGGCATCGCAGTCGGACTGCAACATGGCTTCGAACGAAGGGAACGCGGCGTCGAGGCCGTACTGGCTGACGGCCCGCTCTCGCGCGGTCGGGCTGCTGGTCCGCGACAAAAACCCGGTCCACGTCAGGGTGGGCCCGGAACAACGGGAGAAAGCTGCCCGAAAATTGGCCGGCGCCGACGAGCCCGATACTTATCCCCACAGACGTGCTCCCTTCGGTAACGGCCGCGGGGCAATCCCTGTGGCGGCGACGCCTTGGACTTTCCCCGCGACCTCAACGCTGTCCCCCTGACCCTAACTCCCAGCGTCGCCGCCCAGCGAGCCTGCCTGCGCCCAGTGCCGCTGGTAACTAATACCGCTGGTGACGGGCCCGAGGGACGAAGAGGAGCCCACCCTGGGGCGTGTAAGCCGCGCCCACGACCGTCACGGCGGTCACCTGGCCGGTCCACGGGTTGAGCGTGGCCAGATAGTTGGCCGGGTAATTAGGCGCGGGGCACGTCGCGGGAGCACTGTTCGCATCGCACGGGGTGGCGGCGACCATGGGCCGGAAGGGGACGAACGGTCCCCGGATGGCGTCAATGGCGTCGTTCGTCGAATCCGTGGAGTAGAGCGTCCCGCGGGAAGTGGTAGGCCAGGCCGTGTCGTCGACGGACTGCGATAACGACAGGACGGCCAGGCTTTGGCGGGGGCCCCGGCATCGCCGACGTAGATCTGCGCCTGGTCCCCCTGGCTCGTCAGCATGAACCGGCCGCCAAAGCGCGCCCCCGGCGGGACGACCTCGTTCGAGTCCGGGTCGGTGAGCGCCAGCGTGGTCGGCTGGCCGTAGTTGTCGTCGAGGTTGGCTACATTGGCCGTCGCCGTGTCATAAAACAGCGGCGTCACGGTGGCGGTCAGGGTCGACCGGTCGAGGCTCGCCGAGTACACGGCCGGGTACGTAGGTTGCGGTACGGTCGTGCCCGCCGGAGCCGTGGTCCCCGGGGCCGACGCGCTGATCAGGATTTGGCCCCGGTCAATGGAGATGGCGTCTGTCCCCCCAAAGTGGGGCAACGGCTCGTTGTAGTTGTAGTGGGCGACCTGCGAACCGGGGGGTGCCGTCGGGTCGATCGTGTAGAGGCTCGAGTTGGCGTCTTCGTTCACGGTGGCGATGACGTCACCCATCTGGGGGTCGGCAGTAACGCCATCCGTCTTGCCCTGGACGTCCCACTGGGCCACGGGGTCACCGTTCAACTTCAGCTCGACCACCGTGCTGTCCAGGTTGCCGTCGGAGCTGGCCTGGCCTTGTGGCCCGACCCCGTTTTGGAACCCGACGAAGATGTCGTTATCGAGCAGCGCGATGTCGTCAGGGTCGGTAAGCGGGTCGGTTGTGGGAGTGGTGCTCCCTTCCGCGGTGAAGGTGTGCGAGAGCGTGGGCCCAGACAGAATTATGTGGGCGGTATATGTAGACGAGGCGGGGTTGTGCGGCCCGCCCGACTGCGCTGAAGCGGCCGTCCCCCGTATCAATATCAGGCCCAGCGGGAGTACAAAAACGGCGCCTAAAGCCTTCGCTCGGCGTCCCCTAATCCGGTGCATGCGCCCTCCTCCTTTGCCAAAGACCGGCCCTGGCTTCTCACGTGGTCTAACTGGGCCGGTTGACCGGGAGGTGGCCAACAGATAGCGCGTAACTGAACACCGGTTGAAGTCTTAGGGCCCAAACCTGAAGAAGGGCGGGCTCGGTGCGGTGGGTGAAGCGACCACCACCCTCAGGGCGGGGCAAAAAACGCTAGAAGGAACGCGGCCACGGCTAACAAAAGTGCCCCTATCGTCAGGGACCGGAACACCTTTTCGCTAGCCACGCTATCTTCCAGCCGGCCGGCGGCAGAGGCGCTGAAGGTGTACAGACCGACGGCCCAAACCACGCCGGCCCCGGCGATAGCGGCTACGGCGATGAGCTCCCCGACCCCCTCCAAGGGCCAGACGTGGCGTAACAGTACGGCGATGCAGACCACAAGGGCGAGACCCGAACGGTTCCAAGCGAACACGGTGCGTTCACGGGCCAAGCCGGCCACCGGAGGACGCTCCGGGTCTCCCGTTCCCGTAGGTTTGCCTGGGGGTGCCGTTCCTGCCACTGTCCTGGGTGCCGCGCCGCGGTTGGCTCTCAGCTTTTCCCGAAAGCGGCCACCACCACAGCCAGCAAACCGATGGCCACGACGCCGGCGGTGAGGACCAGCGGCATGATCGAACGCGGGAGCGGCTCTCCCCGCCGCATGGCCCGTTGGTTGGCCCGCCAATCTCGGAAGCTTTCAGCAGCTACCACCGCACCGAGGGCAATGAGCGGCAACCCGAGCAGCCGGCGGCCCCCTGCTATTGCGAGCTTGGGCAGGAACTGCGTGGCCGCCACTCCGGTGGCGATCAGGGCCAGAGCGGTCCGGTTCCAGGCCAGGAAGGTACGTTCGTTCGCGTACGTAAAACGGACGTCGGGTTCCTCGTCCCGGGGGCTGCGGTTCGGTCGCCTCCGTCATCCAGAACTCCACTCCATGGGAAGATCGCCCCAGGCCAGTGCGCAAGCCCCGGCGGGGCCTGATGAATCAAAGCACAACCGCCGACGCGACAGATACCTGGCCGGCTGGCCATATCAGCCGGACCAACCGGGCCGGACCAACCCGCTTTCGTAGGCCATGACCACGAGCTGGGCCGGTCCCGGGCGCCTAGTTTGCTCATCGCCCGGCTCACGTGGGTCCGGGCCGTCGCCGGGCTCATGAACAGCCGCCCAGCGATCTCGTCGTTGGTCAGGCCACCCGCCACGAGGACCATCACCTCGCGCTCGCGTCCGGTCAGGACACCCAGTTCGGTGACCGGCCCCGGTTCCTTGGACCGCGACGCGAACTCCGCAATGAGGCGCTTGGTCATGCCGGGCGAGATGAGGGAGTCGCCTTTGGCCACCACCCGGACCGCCGTGACCAGGTCGACGGGCTCGGTGTCCTTGACCAGGAACCCGCTGGCGCCGTAGCGCAGCGCCTCGAACAAGTACTCGTCGAGCTCGAACGTCGTCAGGATGATGATGCGCACGTTGCCCAACCGGGCGTCCGAAGCGACCTGGCGAGTCGCTTGCAGCCCGTCCAGTACGGGCATCCGGATGTCCATCAGGACCACGTCAGGTCGCAGCGTCTTGGCCAGCCCAATCGCCTGAGCGCCGTCGGCCGCCTCGCCCACCACCTCAATGTCGTCGCGGCGTCGAGCAACGCCCTGAGCCCGGCTCGGACCAGGGCCTGGTCATCGGCCAGGAGCACCCTGATCACGGTCGGGGCCTGATCACGGTCGGGGCCTGATCACGGTCGGGGCCTGATCACGGTCGGGGCCTGATCAGCTTCGGGCCGGATCACGGTTCGGCCCCGATGGGCCACGAGGCCACCACGGCGAACCCTCCTTCTGGTCGCGGTCCCGCCTCGAACTGGCCTCCGACCGTGGCTGCTCTCTCCCGCATGCCGGCGATCCCGCTACCGCTCCCGGGCGGGGCCTTGCCATTGCCAGCCGTACTCTTGCCGTTGTCTTGCACTTGGACGATCAGCCGGCCCGGCTCGTAAGAGAGGCGGACGATGGCGGTAGCCGGGCTCGCGTGGCGAGCGACATTAGTCAGCGACTCCTGGACGATCCGATAGGCGGCCACGCCGATGGCCGTGGGCACAGGGCGCGGCGCGCCAGTGACCTCAGTCGTCACCGAAAGCCCCGCGGCGCGGGCTGAGGTCGATCAGCTCCGGCAACCGTTCGAGACCAGGAGCGGGCGCGCGGGGCACGTCGTCGCCCACCTGTCTCAATGCGACCAGCATGGAACGCAGTTCGTCCAGGGCCTCTTTCGAGACCGTTTTGATGGCAGCCAGCGAGGCGCGCGCCTGGTCTGGCTGGAGGTCCATCAAATCGAGGCCGACGGCCGCCTGCACGTTTATGAGCGAGATGTTGTGGCCAATGACGTCGTGGAGGTCGCGGGCGATCCGCAGCCGTTCCTCGCTGGCTCGGCGCCGGTCGTCGAGCTTCCGGGCGGCGAGTGCCTTGTCCGCATTTTCCTCGTGCATCCGCCGGATTTCGGCCACCACCACCAGCACGGCCAGCCATCCTGCGATCAACAAAGCTTGTTCGAGCGAGGCGACCGTGCCTCCGTACACGAGCGGCACCAGCCAGTAAGAGCAGACAAAGCCGACCAAGATCGACGTCCAGGCCGCCCGCCGGTGCCCGCTCGTGGCGGCATAGAAGAAGGCCACGATGAGGCTCAGGTACGCGGCCCACTCAGCCGCCGGCGTGAGGGTGGCGGCAAAGGTGGTCCACAGGACGGCGACCGGGTGGCGCCGGCGGGCGACCAGGGCCACAGGCCCGATAAAGAGGAGCGCCCAATCGCCGGCGCTCAAGGCTGAAATGGTGGTTGTTGTGGTGCCAGGCGGCACCGATGCCGGCAGCTACCTGCAGCAGGCCCACCACCACAGGCAGGGCAAAGTCAGCCTTCCAGGAGAGCCCCCACGGCCGGCGACCCAATTTCCATGCCGGGCCGCTCCGAAGAGCCCTGCGCTCGGCCACCTCTCCCATTGCCGCCCCAAGGTACCGGGGCTGCTCGTCGGTCACGTCCCCCGGCGGGCGACTGGTGTGCTGCGCCCTATGGCGTACCCCGGACGGTCAATCTGCAACGGTCGGCGTAGGGAAAGAGCCGCCGCTGGCCCGACGACGACGAGGCGGCAAAGCCTGATGATGATCTCATGCACACCAACACGGGAAATCCCGGTATGAGGGAGCGGAGCCAGAGATGGCAATGATCGAGTTCGACGGTGTGACCAAGCGGTTTGGGGACGTGGTGGCCGTGGACCAGCTCAGCTTCGCCGTCGACCAGGGCAGTGTGGTCGGTTTTCTCGGCCCTAACGGGGCTGGCAAGACCACCACCCTGCGCATTCTTCTCGGCCTGGTGGCGCCGACGTCCGGCCGAGCCACTATCGACGGGCAGCTTTACCGGCAGCTGCCTGAACCGCTGCACGTGGTCGGGGCCGTGCTCGAGTCGTCGGGGGCCTACCCGGGACGCACGGCCCGCAACCATTTGCGCGTAGAAGCGCAATTGGCGGCGAAAGCCGGTCCAGGGTGGACGAGGTCCTTGACCTGGTCGGGTTGAGCGAAGCGGCGGACCGGCGGGTGGGGAAATTTTCGTTGGGAATGCGCCAACGGCTCGGCCTGGCCGGCGCCCTCCTTTGCGACCCGGAGATCCTCATACTCGACGAGCCGGCGAACGGGCTCGACCCCGAGGGCGTCCACTGGCTCCGCCGGATGTTACGGGGCCTGGCCGCAGAAGGCCGGACTGTGCTCGTCTCGAGCCACATCCTGGCCGAGGTCGCCCAGACGGTCGACAGCGTCGTCATCATTGGACCATGGCCGGCTGGTGGCGCAGTCCTCGCTGGCCGAACTGATGGCGGCCGCCCACAGCTCACTCCGGGTGCGCACCTCGAGGGCGGAGGATCTTCGGGACGCCCTAACGGCCAGAGGCATCGGGGCCCAGCTGGTCGGTCCCGACCAGCTGGAGATTACGGGTGCGTCCGGGGAGCAAGTGGGCTTTCTGGCGGCCGAAAAGGGCATCCCCATTTTCGAGACCATGGCCCGGTCCGGCCGACCTGGAAGACATTTTCCTCCATTTGACTGCTAATGAGCACCGGAAAGGAGCTCACCGGATGAGGCGCATTATTCGCGCCGAGCTGTTGAAATTGCGCACGGCCCGGGTCAGTTACGGCCTGCTCGTCACTTCCGTCATGCTCACCGCCATTTTCGCCACGCTCGAGGCGGCCCGGGCCGGAAATGCCGGCAGCGGCGTGGCGCCGGTCTCGACCGCTTCAGGACTGGCAATGGTCACCACCGTGACGGGCTTTTCCATGCTCATGGCGGCCGTGCTCGGCGTCATCGTGGCCAGCGGCGAGTTCCGCCACAACACCGCCACCTTCACCTATTTGGCCACGCCCGACCGGGGCAGGGTGCTCACGGCCAAGGCCGTAGTCGGCAGCAGTCGCCGGCGCCGTCTTCGGTCTGGTGAGCAGCATTATTGCCACCGCGGTGGGCCTCGGTTTCGTGGCCGGCCGGGGAGACCATGTCGCCCTCAGTACCGGCACCCTCGTCGGCCATGCGGCCGGCGCCGTGCTGGCTGCCGCGCTGCTCGGCAGCGTCGGGGTGGGGGTCGGGTCGTTGGTCCGGTCGCAGCTGGCCGGGGTCATGGGCATCTTCGTGTGGGGCGTCGTGGTCGAATCTGTCATCGGCGGGCTGTTCACGTCGGTGCGGCCCTACCTGCCGTACACGGCGGCCACGACCTTGGCGGGCGCCCAGCTGGGAGGGGCCGCGTTCGGGCCGGCCCACGACCTCTCCGGAGGAGGCCCGTTGCCCTTCGTGGGGGCGGCCCTGCTGGTAGCCGGCGTATCGGTATCGGTGGCGCTGGTTGCGGCCCGGACTACCGTACGGCGGGACATCACCTGAAGGCCCGCAAACGCGGGGCCGGCAGAGCGGCCAGTACCCGAGCGGCCAGTACCCGAGCGGCCAGTACCCGAGCGGCCAGTACCCGAGCGGCCAGTACCCGAGCGGCCAGTACCCGAGCGGCCAGTACCCGAGCGGCACCGGAAGGTTTTCGGCCCTGGCCTTGTTCATTGATGGTGAGGTTGTCGTGGCCGAGGTGGGGGCCAGGCCCGGCGGCGAACGAGCCGGCCGAGGCCAGGCGTGGTGCGGCGGGATCCCGGTCCGGCGGGCCGGCCCCAAGGGCCTTCGGCCCTGGGGGCTAGGGGCGTAAGGGGCCAAGGGCGGGCAAAGTGCCTGGTGGCGGGGGGCGGAGGGGCTCGCTCGGCCGCCTGGGAAGGAATCGGGCCGAGATGCCGTTATATGGATATATTCACCGACGTCTATGTGACGTCACGAGATCGGAGACAAGAAGAGAAGATGGCTCAGATGACCCAGACCTTGCCCCTCCTGCCACTCACCTCAGGTGTGATCCTGCCGGGGATGGTCTTCACCATGGCCCTCGAGACCGAAGAGGCCAAGGTGGCGGCCGAAGCCGCGGGTTCGGCTGGTGGCCGCCTTGTGCTGGTCCCTCGTATTGATGGGCGTTACGCCTCTGTCGGCGTGGTGGCCGAGATCGTCGAGCGCGGCGAGCTGCCGGGCGGCCCTCCGGCGATGGTCGTACGCGGCCTCGAACGGGGCGCCATCGGGACCGGCGTCCCCGGCACCGGCCAGGCGCTATGGGTCCAGGTGGACCCCGTCAACGAAGGGCCGGTAACTGAAACCGCGAACGAACTGGCCCGCGAGTACCGGGCCGTGCTCGAGAACATCCTGCTGTCGCGAGGCGCCCGCCAGATCGCAGAGCGGTTGCGGGACGTCACCGAGCCCTCCCAGGTGGCTGACCTGGCCGGGTACTCGCAAGACCTGTCGTTGGCCCAGAAGGTGCAAGTCCTCGAGACCTTCGACGTCGAGCAGCGCCTTCGCCTGGTCCTCGGTTGGGCCAGGGACACGTTGGCCGACCTCACGCTGCGCCAGCAGATCAAGAGCAGCGTCGAGGAGGGCATGGAGAAGACGCAGCGCGAGTTCTTGCTGCGCCGTCAGCTCGAGGCCATTCGCAAGGAGCTGGGCGAGCTCGAGGGCACCGCTGATGACGGGACGCCCGAGCACTACCGCTCCTTGATCGCCGGCCGCGACCTGCCCGAGGCTGTCCGCAATGCCCTCGAACGCGAGATCACCAAGCTCGAGCGCATGAGCGAGCAGAGCCCCGAGCAGGGCTGGGTGCGGACCTACCTCGACACGGTCCTGGAGATCCCCTGGGGTGTCACCTCCGAGGACCGTCTGGACGTAAACGAGGCGGCACGCGTCCTCGACGAGGACCACGACGGGCTAAAAGACGTCAAGGAACGCATCCTCGAGCACTTGGCCGTCCGGTCTTTGCAGGCTGAGCGGGGCCTGGTGCCGGTCGAGCGGCCGTGGCGCTGGTGCCACGCTGGCCCTCGTCGGCCCTCCTGGAGTGGGCAAGACTTCCCTCGGGGAGTCGGTGGCCCGCGCCCTTGGCCGCAAGTTCGTGCGTGTCTCGCTGGGCGGGGTGCACGACGAGGCCGAGGTCCGGGGGCACCGGCGGACCTACGTCGGGGCGCAGCCCGGCCGGTTGGCCCGGGCGCTGCGCGAAGCCGGGCACGATGAACCCAGTCATCGTCCTCGACGAAGTCGACAAGGTCGGTTCTGACTACAGGGGCGACCCGTCGTCGGCGCTGCTCGAAGTGCTCGACCCGGCTCAAAACCACACGTTCCGTGACCACTACCTCGAGGTCGAGCTGGACCTGTCCAAGGTCCTGTTCATAGCTACGGCGAACGTCATGGAGACCATCCCCGGGCCGCTGCTCGACCGGATGGAGGTAATCCGCATCGACGGGTACACGGAGGACGAGAAGCTCGCCATCGCCCGTCACCACCTGCTTCCCCGTCAGCTGGAGCGCGCTGCGCTCCGGCCTGAGGAGGTCGAAGTCACCGACGAAGCTCTGCGGACGGTATCGGCTGACTACACACGGGAAGCCGGCGTACGGAACCTCGAACGGGAGGTGGGCCGGCTGATGCGCAAGGTGGCCACCAAGCTGGCGGCGGGTTCGTTGCCCGCGCCGGTAGTCGTGGACGCCGCCGATGTGGCCAAGTGGCTCGGCCGGCCGCGGTTCTTCTTCGAAGCCGCTGACCGGACGAGTGTGCCGGGCGTGGCGACCGGTCTGGCCGTAACCGGGACCGGAGGCGACGTGCTGTTCATAGAGGCGACGTCCATGGACGGGCCGAAGGGTCTGACCCTCACCGGCCAGTTGGGCGACGTCATGAAGGAGTCGGCAGAAATCGCTCTCTCCCACGTGCGGGCGCATGCCACAGAACTCGGTATAAACGAGGACGCCTTCCGGGGCAAGCGTTTCCACGTGCACGTCCCGGCCGGTGCCGTCCCCAAGGACGGGCCGTCGGCAGGTGTAACCATGGTCTCTGCTCTGGTCAGCTTGCTGCTCGACCGTCCGGTACGCCCGATTGTGGGCATGACCGGCGAGGTCACTCTGCAGGGCCGGGTGCTGCCCATTGGTGGCGTCAAGCAAAAGGTGTCTGGCTGCGTATCCGGGCCGGGTTGAAGGAAGTGGTCCTGCCCGCCCGCAACGGCCCCGACCTGGAGGACGTCCCCGAGGAAGTCCGGGCGAACATGACCTTCACCTTGGCCGAGACCATCGACCAGGTGCTGGACGTCGCCATCGCCAAAGCGGCCGATGAGGTTGCCGAGGCGCCAGAAGAGCGGCGGACGGAGCTCCCCCTGGCTTCCTAAGCCTGTTCCCAACCCGCAGCCCGGGCCGGGAGAGCGTGCCAACCCACGCTCTCCCGGCCCGGCTCGCGTATATCGCCTCTATCTTCGGTCTGCCGCCTGACGAGTGTGCCGCCCGTGTGACGGTGGCCGGTCAGGCTTTCCCTGGCTTCTCCCCACTGGGACGGCTACCCCCATCGGAGAGAGCTGACCGGCCGCCCCGCACCCGGGCGGCCGGTCGATAAAAGCCACCGAGGGATAGGGGAAGAACCGTGTTCATCAAGTCAATCTGCGGGGGCCAGACCTCCAGGGTCGGCGGTAAGCCGACGGTACGGCGCGAGAGGTGGCGGCGCTTGGCCGTGATGCCGGTAGGCGCGGCCATGCCGTTGCTCGGCCTATTGGGCCTGTTGCCTACCGGGGCCAGCGCCAGTGCTGTGGGCCTGCAGCCGGCGGCGTCATCGTGCCAGCCCGTCATCAGTCATGTAAGCCAGTTCCGGCCGGGCAAAACCCCGGATGTGGCCATCACGGGAAGCTGCTTTGGGACCGGTGGCGCGTACATGCGGGCCGATAGCCGGCACTTCCGGGTCACCGACCTCGGGCCGAACGGCACACTTAAGGAGCTGGAGGATGCAGGGAAGATCCCACAAACCTGGTGGAACGCATGCGCCTCGCACACTGACGCCGTCAACGGTTACGTGCCGAACTACGTGACGTGTACCGTGAGCACGTGGACTGATTCGTCGATCACTTTCTATTCGTTCGGGCCGACTACGGAGAAGACGGTTGGGTGGTCAACCCGGGCGACAAACTGGTCATCCAGGTTTGGAACGCCAACAGCCTGACCGGGCCCTCGATGTACCTGCTCACGGTCAGCGGCACCCCGACGGCCTCGGGAACGACGGGCGCTACTACAGGCACTGCCGCTGGGGGCGGGACGTACGCAGGGACGCCCACTTTTGGCGCCGGGCACCGGCTTTTGCCGTCCCCGCTGGGCCATGGTCAATGCCAGGCCGTTGAGTTCAGTGACCGTTCGGTCCAGGCTCAAATCGCCGTCTACAACACGAACTGCAGTGTGACCACGGGCATCCTGGGGCCGGCGGCCGACCGGGCCAAAGGCGCCCCTTACAGCACCGATGGGTTTAACTTGCACCGCCACCAAAGAGGGCCCCGGCTCCACCTGGGCCTCGGCTTGGGGCTCCGGCTATTACGCCTATAACTGCGCTGATGGTGCCGCTCAGGCGGCGTTCAATTGGGGTACGGATTACACGTACTAACCAGGCTTTCTGCAGTCCCGCCTGCCGCCTGGCGCCCGCCGCCTGCGCCCGCACAATTTCCGAGGCCTGAGGAGCGCCCCCCTCCCTCCCGCGGTGCTCCCGTCTGTTGGCTCCGGCGTACTCGGGCGCACCGCGGCGGGCGGGCCATGCGCCAAACGCCTGAACCAAATAACGGTCTGGCTCGTAATGAATGATCAAAGGTTCATCACAAAATGACTGTGACAGCTTCACATTGCGGGTTGAAGATCAGGAAAACCGGCAACGGCGCAAGCAAGCAAGCAGAGGAGGAACTTGCGATGGCAGGACTGATCAGGGTCACCCCCGAACAACTCGAGTCAACCTCAGGGCAGCTCAACCAAGGCGCAGGGACTATCGACGCGCTTTTGAAGCAACTCTCCGGCCAGGTAAGCGCACTTGGGGCGGAGTGGGCGGGCATGGGCCAGCAGCGCTTCCTGGCCGCGTTCCAGCAGTGGCAGACCGCCCAGGTCAACTTGCACCAGGCACTCGAAACCATCTCGCAGCTGACTGCCCAGGCGGCCGTTTCGTACCAAAACAACGACCAACAGGTAGCTTCCACCTTCGGGGCCGTATAGGGCCATGTACCCCTCGGACGGGGGGAGCACGGCCGGCGGGATCCCTTCAATCCCCGGGGAACCGGGCACGCTTTCCGGCGCCGCGGCGCGCCTTGGGGCCGCCGCGAGCGCAGTGAGGGACTGGGGCTCTCAACTCGGTTCCACCACCTCGGGGTTGTCCGGTACGACCTGGTCCGGCCAGGGCGCGATGAGCTTTGCGGCGTGCGTTTCGTCGCTGCAGGCAGACCACCGCTCTGCCGCGGCTGCACTCGCAGACGCCTCCAGTGCACTCACGGCTTACGCCGCGGTGCTGGCTGAATGCCAGAGCAAAGTGAAGGCGGCCCAATCGCAGGTGGTGCAGGCGCAGTCATCGGCGGCGGCGGCCATGAACCAGCTCAATTCCCAGCCGCTCGCCCCGCACGACTCCGGAGCCGCGGCGGCAGCGGTCTTACGCGCAGACAAACGTCCAGACCACCATGCAGCAAGAGGTCAGCCTGGCCGTCAGCACGGCCCAAGCCGCCTGGGACCAATACGAAGCGGCGGCGGCCCGGACGGCTGCTCAGATCGGTAGTGCTGTCCCCGGGTGGTCGTCAATCTCGAAGGAAATCGGTTGGCTCAACGACAAGGCCGGTTTCGGCCTGGTGCCAATGGGGCTCGGGTTCCTTGTCCCGCTGGCTCGGGCGGGAGTGCGCTGGAGCCAAACCGGCAGCCTCGTCAGAGCGTTCAGGCCGGGGTGGAGCGAGGACCCGGCCAACATCGCGCAGCAAGAGGCCGACCCATACCTGTACTCGCAAAGCGAAGAGGTCGCGGCGAAACTCTTCGAGGCCGACGGCGTGCGCGTTTTTGGTTCAGGCGGCCTCGACGACCTGCCCTTCGCCACGCAATTGGCGGGCTGCCTCACGGGTCATGGCCGGTGCTGCCGTCGTTTCGGACGCGGCCGAGATCATCTCGCCGGACGACTCAGGGTCGGTGCGTGCCGTCGACCGGGGCATGGCCGCCGCCAACGGGGTGGTCAGCGCCGACGCCATGTTGGGCGGGGCGGGCACGGAGGCTCTCGGTGGGGCGCTCGGCATCGTCGACGTCTCGACCAGCTGGATACCCGTGGCGGGCCAGGTAGTGCTGGCCGGTACGGCGCTCTACCTGGCGGGCGACTGGGCCTATAACAACGTGAAGTGGTTCCACAACGGCGTAGACGATGTCGGCCACGACCTGGCGGACGCCGGCGATGGTGTCGCTCATGGCGCTGAAGACGTAGCCCATTTCTTTGGCCTTTAGACGGTTTTGGTAAAAGGAGGCAAGAGTGCTCATCGAAGTCGAGCCAGACGGTTTCTCAGGCGCGGCGCCGGCCATCGGGTCGCTGGCCAGCAGCCTGCTGTCGAGTGTGGGCACGGTCAGCTCAGCGTGCGAAAGCGCCGCCGGCGCGGCCGGCCACGCCGCCGTCCAGGCGGCTATCGAGAGCTTCCTGTCGGCAGGTACCCCGGCACTTTCAAACCTTTCGGCCCTCGAACAGGCGACGTCCAACCGCCTCAACCAGGCCGCTGGTAGCTATGCCGGCAACGACAATTCGGTAATGGGCGGCGGTAGGTTCGGGCCATGAACGGGCTGTCCGCCGCAGAGCTGAGAGACGTCACCAACCCCGAGATGGTGACGCTTCGCGCTCCGGCGCCGGGACGCCGGCCTTCGGTACCACCTCCAGCCCGACCGGTTCCCCGGCGCCACTGTGCTGGTGCCGCTGGGACCGGCAGGACGACCGGTGGTCACCGAGTCCTTCCGCACCGTCCCTGTCTTCAGCGACCTGGAGGCACTAGAGGCCTGGGCCACGCCGCCCTTCGGCTTCTCGCCTGACCCGGACCTGGAACCTGCAGTGGCTGCCGTCGGCACGCTCAGCCTGCCCGACGGTGTTGACGAGCTCCTGGCTGAAGGTGCTTACATCGTGGTCTTCAACCCGGAGGGGCCGGGAGCGTGCCATCTCGGCGGCGTTGTCGGTGAGCCGCCACTGAAGCCGCACGATCTCGATGACCCGCCGGTTGAAAAAGGGCTCCTCGGACGCTCGAAAGGGGCCAGCCCCGACGACCCCCGGGTCAAACTGGCCGACCGAGGCCAGCTCCGGGAAAAGCTGGCGCAGCCCTTGCGCCAGGGTTTGGCCGCGGCGGAGGCGGGCGACGTCGCGCAAGCCTTGAAAACGCTGAAGCAAGCCGATCATGTAGCCCGGCAGGCGGGCGCCTGGGTTACTGCGGTAATCGCTGCCCTCCACGCGGCCCGGGTGCAGGTCCAGCAAGGCGACCGCAACCGTGGGGCGGGCCTCGCCAACCTGGCCGCCAGGGGCTCCAACCTCCACGCCAAGCCCCGCTTACAACTGGAAGGAACCCAAATTGTGGCGGACAACCTGGCCTACAACGTGCAGGAGGGCCTTCCGGTGGCGGCCGGCGCTGCGGCCTCGACGGCCGACTGGCTGCGCCGGCTAGCCGATGTCGCCGTCGAGCAAGGTTCGATGTCGCCGGGCCGGCACACCGAGCTGTTCCAACGAGCGGGCGCCATCGAGAGCACGTACAACGACCCCGTCAACGACTACCAGCCTGAGCGCTGGACACCGCAAGGCTGGGTGAAGTCCGAAGCGCAGAGTGAGGCCGGCAGATGAGCGTGCACGCAGCTGGCCAGAGCCCTCGGGCTACGGCCCCCGCCGGGGTGGAGCTGGCCGGCCGGCGCCAGTGGGCGCGGTCCCTCTTCGTTTTGCCCGGGCTGTTCATGATCGTGGTCGTCATCTGCGCCCTGGCCGGCGCCACCAATTGGCCGGTGATCCTGACCGTGATGTCTGTTGTGACCCTCGTCTTCGAAGCGCTCCTCGTGCGCTCGGGCGCCCCCAGTCTTGTGGTCAGCCCGATGTCCGTTGTGCGCCGGACGCGGTGGCGGACCGTAACAGTGCGAGCCGATGAAGTGAGCGGCATCCTCATACGGCATGCCGTGTATGGCCCCGTCATGGTCATATCTGCTGGGGAAACCAAGGTGGGCCTGCCTTTGCCGGCGGCCCGCCGAAAGCCCTTGGCTCGGGCTGCGCTGGCCAGCTTCTTGCGCCACGCTGGGGTCGACGCCCCTTCGTTGCGGGGCTTGGGCCTACCCACACCAGTGCTGACCCCGAGGACGGTCGCGGGCCCCATCCTTTCCCGCCCGCCGTGGCCGGGGGCGGGACCGGCGGCGGGGGCCAGCAGCCCGTGGGATCAGCCCGATGAAGGCCATCAAGGCCTGCTGGACGGCGGCCGCGAGACGTCACGTGGCGATGCTGGCACGGCGGCGAGCAGCGGCGGGGCGCGTGGGGGGGCGGCGCCCCCTCCGGTCCGGGTCAAGGGGCGGGTGCTGGCTTGGATCAGCTTGGCCGCGCTGGCTCTGACGGCCGCCGTGGGCTTGGTGAGCCTATTTTCCTAGCTCTTTTCGTCGCCTGTCTTTCGCTGTGGTGGGCCTGGCCTCGCGTCGCCGCCATTTCGCGGGCTGTCCCGTGGAAATGGGGCGGCGACTACTCGTACAGCTGATCGCGGGCGACCGGCCAACCGGCCCACTTGCGTTTGGGCCGGAGTTACTTGGGCGACGATGGGCGGCCCGGCTTGGTGGTCGGGGCACTCTTATGGGCCGTGCCAGATCCGCTCTGGCTGCTTGCGCTCTTGCCGGTACCGCGCTTGACGGTACCGCTCTTGCCGGTACCGCTCTTGCCGGTACCGCTCTTGCCGGTACCGCTCTTGCCGGTACCGCTCTTGACGGTACCGCTCTTGCCGGTACCGCCCTTATTGCCAACCGTCTTTTCGTCCGCCCTTTTCTTGACTGCGGTGGAAGGGCCGTGATGCTGGGAGGTGGTAGTCGGCGGTGACGTCTTCGGTTTTACAGGGGCGGTCGTCGGAGGCGGCCATGCCACCGCTGGCCCGAGCCGCACCAAGGCCACCTCGTCGTGTTGGGCGTAGGCGGCCAAGCGGGCAGCGAGGCCTGCGGGCACCAGCACGGTTACGTAAGAGTCGCCTGACTGGCCGGCCACAGAGGACACCACCTTGGCCGTAGAGAGCGGGACCGGGGCCGGGTAGGGCGGCTGTGAGGCGGCCGGGACGAAGAGCACTCCGACTTGGTCCCCGGCGACCAGGGCGCCCCCCGTGGGGGCTTCGCTCGGCTGAAGATCGAGCCCGACCAACGCTTGCCCCTTGGCGGGCCACGGGCCGTTGGCGATCTCGGGCCCCACGATCAGCGCTCCTGCGGGCAGGGCGATGCGCACACGCCGGCCTACGAGGTCGCTCTCCATCGATACGGCGAAATACTTTCGGACGCCGGGCCGCTTGATAAGCGTAATGACGGTGAGATCGCCCCGGGTGAGGATCTGGCCCTCGCTGACAGCTTGAGCCAGTGCCACCACGTCGGCGGTCGCAGGCGGTGCGGGCGGGGATGGTGGGGGCGGTGGGTTGGGTTTCGTGACGCGGCCTGCGATGAAGGCCCCAGTGCAGAGTGCCGCGGCGGTAGCCACACTGCCCAGGCCCAGGGCCACCGCCGCCGGCGGCGCTTTTGACGAGGTACGGATGTGGGCTCGCGGTCGAGGCCGAGCTGCTCAGGGCTGGCTACGCCGAAACGGCCCAAGGGGGCTGGCGCGCCCGGGTAGCGGGCTGTCTTTACCGAACCGCCGTTGCTGGGGGCGCGGTCTGAGGCATCGTTCATGTCTCGGCTCCGGACCACGTGACCTGGCGAGCTTCGCCGGGCTGCTGGCTGAACGGGTGCAAGCTGAGCCGATCGCCGTCGACGACGCCCGCTTGGCTGAGGGTTTCGGTGAAATGCATCGTGAATGTCTCCTCCGGGTCACCAGAACGAGCCACTGTGACGACGATGTCCGCCGCCCGCAACCCGAGCGGGCCGGCGACGGGCCTCAGTAGCTCGGACAGCGGAACGTCAGCGTCGGCGACCACGTCTACTTCGCGCGCCAGGGTGGCCACTGTCACGAGGGTGGTGCGGGCCACGCTCATGCCCGTGCTCCTGAGGCGCGATCGGTCGTAACGGCGGGCAGGCAGCACTGTACGAGGTGCGCTCGGCCCGCCGGCGATAGCAACCAACCCCGGCCTGGGGGCATCTGCTGGGGTTTCACGCTCCCGGCCACGACGCCCTCGTCGGGGCTACCGGACAACACCAGGGCGGTGGGCCGGAGTTCCCGCAGGCGCTGAGAGAACGGCTCAAAGCTGGTGCGCTGCGACCCTGCCACGCGGCGGGCGCAGATGACATGCAGGCCGACCGAGGCCGCCTGGGCCACCACCTCGGCGAGCGGGGCCATCGGGCTCCCCATGGCTCCGACCAGCAGGTCGTAGTCGTCCACGACCAGCATTACGGTCGGGCCCCGCCATTGCCGGTCCCTCAGTTCGGCCACGGTGGCGCCTTCAGGCGGCAGGCGCCGGCTCAGTTCATCGGCCAACTCGCGGGCCAGCTTCTCGGCCGCGCCCGAGGACGTGACATAGCTGGCTACGTGGGGAGCCTCTCCGAAGTCGATCAGGCCCCGGGCCGGGTCGACCAGGTGGACCGTCAGCTCGTCGGGCGTCAGCCGTGAGAACGTGTCGCGCAAAGCCCTGGCCACGACCGTCGTCCGGCCGCTGCCGCCGTCGCCGTATACGCACAGGTGAGCGCCCCGGGCCAGCAGGTCTACCTGGGCCGGGCTGGAGCGGAACTCGCTCACGCCGACGAGGAACCCGGCCGCCGGGTTGACGCCCGCTGAGCCGGCCTGGGCCGCCAGCAGGCTGACGGCGTCCTCGTCCACCGACTCCGGCAGCGCCGCCACTCTCGGGGCACGAGCGGCGCCGGCGCCGGCCCGAGCCTGGGAGACGGCTTCCAATAGCGCAACCGCTTCACCGTCTGGGCCCGGCGTCAGAGACCAGGACGGCAACGCCAGCTGGAACTGGTCTCCGTCACGGGTCACGCCCCGGCCCGGGCGGTCGACGGGCAACGCTTTGGCCGCGTCGCGCTTGGACAGGGTCTCGGCCGGGTCGCCGAGGCGGAGTTCCAGTTTCGTCCCGAGGGCATCCAGCAACTGGGGGCGGATGTCGTACCAGCGATTGGCGCTCACGACGACGTGCACTCCCTGATGGAGCCCGGTGGTAGCCAGAGCGGACAGCTCGAGCTCCAACTCGGGTGCGCTCTGGCGCAACATGCCGATGTTGTCCACCACCACGAAGACCTCGGGCTCGGTGGGGCCGGATGTGGGTGCCCCCGCCGTCCCAACTGGCCGGGGCGGGCCAACAGCGGGAGCCCTGTCGTCTACACCCCCGGCAGCCGTCGCCCGGCGGCGAGCGGCCCGCTCACTGACCAGACTGCGCATGTCCTGCACGAGGCGATTGGCCGCCTCCCCCTCACCGGGCCCAACAATGGCCCCTACGTGAGGTAGGCCCTCCAGGGCAAACAGCCCTCCCCCGCCGAGGTCCAGGCAATAGAACTGGGCCTGGTCCGGCTTGGCCTCCTTCACCAGCGCCAGCACCAGGGTGGTCAGCAGGGTCGACTTCCCGGTCCGAGGCGCACCGGCCACGCCGAGGTTCCCGCCCACCCCCGTGTAGTCCCACAGGAGCGGCTCTTGCCTCTGCGCCCGGGGCAGGTCGACTAGCCCCAGGATGGGCAAGGCCTGGGGTAATTGGGAAGCCCTGCGGCCCGGGGTCACCCGGCTGAGGGCCGCCAGGGTGAGCGAGGTGGGCAACGGGGGCAGCCAGATTCGCCGCGCGGGGCCGCCATCGAGGCTCGAGACCGCCTGGACCAGCGTTTGCAACTCGGTCCCCGTGCCCTGGTGGGGGGCGTCGGTAAGCATCGTGGCCGAAGAAGTTTCGCCTGTGTGCCGGTCAGCGCGCCCGACATCGTCTTGGCGCAGGAGCGTTAGCGGCCGGAGGGTGTCGGTGGCGAGCGGGCTGCGCTCCCGGCGGGCGGGCCGGTCGGGCAGGGTCGTGATAGCCGCCTTGAACATGGTCAACGACTCATCGACGGCGAGGTAACCGAGGCCAGGTACGGGAGGCAGTTCGTAGGCGGCCGCCGAGCCGAGAACGCTGCGGGATTCGGACGCGCTGAACGTCCGCAGCGCCAACCGGTACCGCAAATGAGGCTCGAGTGACCGCACCCGGCCCTCGTCCAGCCGCTGCGTGGCCAAGAGAAGGTGGACGCCCAGGCTCCGCCCCATCCGCCCAATGGCGTTGAAAATGTCGGCAAAGCCGGGCTCGGCCTCGAGGAGTTCGCCAAACTCGTCGACCACGACGACCAGGTACGGCAATGGCTCGAGCTCTCCACTGGCACCGGCTTGACGCACGTGGTACTCGCTTATAGAGCTGAGGTCGCCGGCGTCGCGGAGCAACCGTTGGCGCCGTTCGAGCTCACCGGCGAGCGCCGCCTTGACCCTGGCGATCAGGTCCGGTTCTTCGGCGAGGTTGGTGACCAGCCCGGCCACGTGCGGCAAGGGCTCGAGCCCAGCGAACGCAGCTCCCCCCTTGAAATCGACCAGCAACAGGTTGACCAGCCCGGGTTCGTGGCGGGCGGCGAGGGCGGCGGTGATGCTGCGCAGGAGCTCGCTTTTGCCGGAGCCGGTGGCACCGACCATGATGCCGTGGGGCCCATGCCGCCCGAAGCGGCCTCTTTCAGGTCGAGCTCGACTGCGTTACCAGCCTCGTCTCGGCCCACGGGCACTCTCAACAGTTCACGCCGTTGGCGCCCGCTGGCGCTGGCCACGTCGGAAAGGGAGACCCGGCGGGTGGTACGGGCCACCTCGGCCGGTCCCTCGGCCCCGAGCAGCTCACAGAGCCTGACACTGTCGGCAAGAGCCGAGGAACTACCCTCCCAGCCCAACCGCAACGGGGCCAGGCGACGAGCGATGTCGAGGGCCGCGGTGGGCGCCATTTGGTCGGGCTGCACCTTCGCCTCGACCCGACCGGCCGGTCCCCCTTCGACGTACAGCAGCGTGCCATCATCAGCGAAGGCGGCAGTGGCGCCGCTGGCCGACGGGATCTCGTCGGGGCCGTTCACAACCACGATTACGCTGACCCCTACGTTCGGACCGTGCGTCATCAGCGTGTCGAGAGCGGGGTTGGAACGGGCCGGCGCCAGCCGTCGACCACGATGACCACGTGTTCCCAGCCCAGCTGGCTCGGGTCTCCTGCGCCTGCCCCGCGGGGTCGCTCGAGGCGCATCCGCACCAGGTCGCTACTGAACTCGGCGAAGGCGTTTGGGGCCGTGGTTACGGAACGCCGCGCCCGCCCAAAGCCCTCGCCACCTTGAAGCGCCCGGCAGTGGGGCAACCACTTGAGCCAGTCCCAGCTGGCCGCCGCGCCCGCGGGGAAAAGGCCGGCGATGCGCAGGTCGCCCGGCGCGTGCAGGGCCGCAAGCGACGCCAACCAGGCCGTCACCATGGCCCTGGCCCGGGTCAAGTTTTCTGCTCCAGGCGCCACCACGGCCAGTACCCCGAGGCGGGCCAGGGGGACAGTCACCGGGGCGGACGGGATAGTGGCCGAGGTGGCGACCACCCTTTCGGCCGCGACGGCCAGGTCGGGGTCCGGCTCCGTGACGGAGGGCCCGTGGTCCCCCAACCTGACCGGGCGGGCGGCTGCAGCCGCGCCGAGGCCGAGTCGAGCCCAGCCGAAGTCGGGGTCGGAACGACGACGTTCCCAGATGCCTTCGCCCGCTTTCGTCAGGCCCAACAGGTCGTCTGGCCCGGGGTAGAGACCCGCCAGACCGGCTAACTGCAGCTCGGAGGCGCGGCTTGACTCATCCGCGGCCCCGGAGATGAGCTCCAGATAACGCTTCTTGGTGTTGGCCCACCTACGTTTCTCTTCCCTGTTGCCCGCCATCTGCGCTCCGAGGGTGGCTCCCACCATGCTCACCACCATGAGGCCGATCACGATGAGGTACAGCAGCGAGCGCACTACGAAGGCGAAGCCGACCATCGCCAACGAGCCGACGACGGGCAGCAGCATCTGCCAGCGGCCCGCCCCGGCTCCCTGGCGAGCCGCTGGTACTGGCGGAAGCAGGATGGGGGCGGCTTCAACCGAAAGGGGCCACGCCCGGGCGGGCCGGTGGAAGCGCAGGCCACCGCCAGCGAGGTTGTCCACTGGCTGTGCGCCTGCGCCCGGGCGCCCCGTTTCGGGCGCGTCAGTCAAATGGTCAGGTCGGCGCTGGCCCCCGCCATTGGAGCCGCGAACGGCGGTACCTGATCGGTCCACAACTTTGTTCTGCCCGCGCGGGGAACGGTTCCTGCAACCTCTTCACACAATCAAAACACCTCTTCACACAATCAAAACACCTCTTCACACAATCAAAACACCTCTTCACACATTCAAGACACCTCTTCACAGCTGGCCCGCGCGGCCCGGCCCGAGCGGCACCGGCCCGGCCTGAAGTTCCTCTACCTCACCCGGCCCGGCTCACTCGATCCGGATGATGCCGTGGTTGCTCGTCGGCGCGAGGATGTGAAGGCCGGCGATCGAGCCGGCAGCACCGCTGGCAGAGGCAACGCTCATTTGAGCCCGACCCACAAGGAACTGCACATGCCCGAAGACGACACCCCCGTACTCGATACCCTCGCCGCCATGACCGCGGCGTCGTTGGAAAACAGCGACCTCGAGGCGCGCGAGCACATGCTTGTCCGGATCGCCGCCCTGGTGGCGGTGGGTGCGCCCGCCTCGTCCTACCTGTTGAACGCCGGCACCGCAGCCGAGGTCGGGGTCACCCTCGACGATGTCCAGGACGTCCTTGTCGCGGTCGCCCCCATCGTCGGGACCGCCCGGGTCATCAGCGCGTCCGGCAATATCGCCAAGGCGCTCGGCTTTGCCATCGCGGTGGCGGAGGCGGAACTCGAGGAACTTGCAGCCGAAGAAGAAGAGGCTGGTTAGCGCTCCTTTATAACGAACTTCGCTGGACGAGGGAGGAGGCGGGTGCGTCGAAGGCACGCGTCTCCTCTATTGCCGACTGAGCCGGGTAGAGGGAGCCATGAGGAAAATAACCAAATCGCTGGCCGCGTTGGCGCTCAGCGCGGGACTTCTCGGGGCCTGCGGGGGCACGAGCGCCAACCAAAAAGCGGTAGACGAGGTCTGTAGCGCGCGCACCGACCTCCACAACTCCATCGACACCGTCAAAACCGACGTCACGAGCTTGAACTTCGGCAAGGCCAAAGACGAACTCGCCAATGTCAAAAAAGCCTTCGATAACCTGGTTGATTCGGCGAAAAAACTTAAGACGGAACAAGCGAAAGCCCTGGAGCCGAAAATCGACTCGTTGAAGACGAGCGTCCAGAACCTCACGAACGTCAGCTCGCTCAGCGAATTGCAATCAGGCTTGAGCACGGTATCGACTCAAATCCAATCGCTTTACACAGAGATAACCAACACCCTCAAGTGCCCTTGAGGCAAAAAGGGACCGATGCGGTGCCCGGTTTTAGCCGCTGGCGTGCCAACGGACGGGGTGCCCGCAGTGCCCGGCGACCGTTGTGGTAGCCCGGTGAGGGCCTGAGGATGGGGGCGTGTACGCCCGGCTAGAGTGCCCCGCGTGGCCGTGCCCATTGACGGACGGGAGCGCCAGGCGCTATGTGACCTCCTGGGTGCCCTCGGCCCCGACGCGCCAACGCTGTGCGAAGGGTGGACAACCGCTGACATGGCCGCTCATCTCGTGCTACGGGAGCACTTCCGACGTTGGGGGGACGACCGGAGGAGAAAAGAAAAAGCCAAGGGGTACACGTACCTTGTTTCCCGGGTACGGGCCGGGGCACCGTTGGTGCCATGGCGCATCCCCGGGGCGCGCACTCTGGCCAATGGGCTGGAGTACTTCATCCACCACGAAGACGTGCGCCGGGCCAACGGTCAAGGGCCTCGAGCGGACATCCCGGAGCTCGACGCACTCGCTTGGCGTATGAGCGGGTGGCTGGGACGCCGGTTGGCCCGCAAGGTCCGGCCGTTCGGCTTCGAGCTAGTCAGCCCGGACGGACGCCGCCGCGCCTTCGGTGCGGCCCCGCGGGCCGCTCTCAGCGGCCGGCCGACCGAGCTCGTGCTGTACTTAGCCGGCCGGCGCACGGTGGCGAACGTAGCTCTGACTGGGCCTGACGACGCGGTAGCCGCGGTCCGACAAGCCCAGACCTCGTTGTAAACATTAACTGTGGAGGCTGGTCCGGCTTAAATCGCATATCCCCGGCGCTGTCTCGGTCCGGCCCTCATTTTCTCCTGCTCTTACTTCGCTGTTGACCTTGCCTTGCCCCCCGCAGGGCCGATGTGAAAGAAGTCACGGGAACAAAGTGAAGAAGAGGCGCCCGTGTTTGCGGTCACAGCGGGTGCCTTGGTGTGGCGCCCGCGTGCGAATACGCTAATGAACCTGACTCATCTGGAAAAGCAGCGGACGCGGAGCGAGGTGGCGTAGGCGTGAAGCTTGAAAGGCAGGCGTAGTGGAGCCTGCCAAGGCGCTGCCGGGGGCCCATTGGCGCGCTCGAAGACGTCTACGCCCCGTGGCGCTCGGGATTTTGGCTGTTGGCCGCGAAAGGTTTCGAGAGGCGGGGCCCACGCCTGGCCGGGCCACGAGGATCCCGACCGCCGCCGCTTACCCTCGTGGGTCCCCGTCAGGCTGGCCACAGCTGTGCTCGCCGCCGGGTTGTGTTGCGCGGCTGCCACGAGCCCGGTCGATGCCAGTGCGACCGCGGTTGCGCAGTCGGGCACCCGAGACGCCGCAGCCGGGCCTTCTAGCGCCGCGGAGCCGGCAGTCGAGCCTCAGGTCTGTTCCACTTGCGCCCCTCCCCTTTCCTACTACGGCGGGCCGGTGATGGAGGCCGACGGCACGGCGGGGCTCACGGTGACCCCAGTTTTCTGGCAGCCGCTCGGGGGGCGGTACGTTTTCCCGGCCAAGTACGAAAGCATTATCGACAGTTACATCGCGAACGTGGCCGCCGCCAGTGGCAGCACTGACAACGTGTACTCGGTAGCCACCGAGTACTACGAGGTGACTGCCGGAGTGAAAACTTACATCCGCTACCACATGCACGCGGGCGGCCCGATCGTAGACACGGACCCATTCCCGCCCCAGGATTGCAGCCCGGCCCCCGGTTTTACCGGCTGTATTACGGACGCACAGTTGCGGGCTGAGCTTCAGCTCATCACCAGCAACCTGGATCTGACCACCGACCTGAACCATTTCTACCCGGTATTTTTACCGCCCGGGATCGAAACTGTTGACGTCGACGGCTCCAACTCGTACGACGGCTACTGCGGTTATCACCGGGCGTTCGGGCCTACCGGGGACAAGACCGTTTACGCCGACCTCCCTTACGAGGGCACGAACTGCAACGCCGGCCAGGCGCCCAACGGGGACCTGGCGGCGGACGGAGCAGTCAACACGTTGAGCCACGAGCTCAACGAGGCGATCACCGACCCGCTCGAGTTCCAGCATGCCTGGACCGACGCCTCGGGCAACGAGCTGGCCGATATGTGCGAGCACGTCTACGGCCCACCGCTCGGTTCGACCAGCCATTCGGACCCCGATGCGAGCGAGTACAACCAGGTCATAAACGGGGCGCCCTACTACACGCAGGAGATGTTCAGCGACCTCGCCTATGCCAAGTACGGGACCGGGAAAGGGTGCGCGCCGAGCGAGGCCGTGGTCAACAACCCTGATGCCGACGGGCTCGGAGCGCAATCGACGACTGTCGCCTCCGCTGTCGCCGGCGCCTTCCCGGCCACGTTGCCTGCCGATGCCACTGCCACATCCACTGTCGGTGTCACGGTTTTGAGCTCCTCGGGCAAAGGGGTAGCGGGCGACCACGTCTATTTCACGACCGGGCTCAACTCGGGGACGGGGGTATGCGGACGCCTGAGCCACACGGAGGCGACCACCGACGCCAACGGTGAGACCAGCGTCACCTACCAGGCGTCAGGCTGGAACGTCTCGTGCTGGGTGCTGGCCGTCGAAGCCGACGGCGGGCAGGCGGCCGAGTCGTTGGTCTACCAGGGGACGACGCGCAAGCACGTCCCCGCCATCGAAACATCCTTCCCCACCCTGCTCAAGGCGGGAGCGGCGCCGACCATGTTCACCCTCCGGGTCGGCAATCCCGGTTCCAGTCCCCTTTCCTACGCCCGCATCGCGCTCGCTTTCACCGCCGGGGCCAAGGTGCGCCGAACGTGGACGCCAAACAGGTCCACCTCTCCTACTCGACGACAGGCCCGAAAGGGCGTTTCACCGCGGTGGGGCTTAGAGGTTCGACTGGCGGCGGTGTGATCGACGCCTACCTCGGCCCGCGACAGGGGACGACCATGCCAGCGGCGTCGTCTGAAGCGTTCACGTTCCGCGTCGCCCTGGCGTCGAACGTTGTCGTGTCCCAGAGCGGCCCGCTGGTCACCTTCAAGGCCTACCTCGACCGGGTCAACGCCGCATCAGGGTCAACGTCAACCATGGCCAGCAGTTCCTCCACCAACGTCAACGTGCCCGCGGTGGCTCCCACGAACATGATGTGGTACGTCCTGATAGGGGCGGCGGTGGTCGTAGTCGTGGTGCTGGCGGTAGTTTTGGCCGTCCTCTGGCGCAGACGCAGGAAAAAGCGGGCCGAGACGGCCGCGACGGCAACGACGTAGGACCGCGCGCCGACAGTACCCTGAAGACAGTCCGGCGGTACCGGGTACAGCTTGCCGGTACAGCTTGCCGGGAGCGTCACGTGCGAAAGTTGGCGAGACTACCCGCAACAAGAGAGCGGTCGAACGTGGTTCTTTGCACACCATCTCATCGGGCCATCGCCTCCGACGACGGGTTGGTGCCACCTTGCCGTGACCGCCACTTGTGTCCCGGGGCTCGCCTATGAGCCACGAACACACTCACGCCACCACCGGGGCGACCGCCGCCGGTGAGAACCGGGACCGCCTGCGGTTTGTGCTCGTCATAACAGTGGTGATCCTGGTGGCGGAGATCGTCGGCGGGGTACTGGCCCATTCTCTGGTGTTAATTGCCGACGCCGGCCACATGGCCACCGACGCAGCGGGGATTGGCCTCTCCCTATTGGCGGTGCATTTTGCCGCCCGACCACCGAGCGATGCTCGCACCTTCGGGTACCTACGGGCGGAGATCCTGGCCGCCGTGACCAACGCGGTCCTGCTCTTCGGGCTGGGTGCGTTTATCCTGGTCGAAGGGGTTATGCGGTTAATCCAACCCGGGACCGCGACCCCGTCTTTAATGATCGCCTTCGGGCTGGTGGCCCTAGCTGGCAACGTCGCCAGCTTGTTGTTACTGCGGCGCGGGCAGGCCCACAGCCTTAATGTCCGGGCCGCCTTCCTCGAGGTACTGGCCGATATGTGGGGGGCCGTCGCCGTCATCTTGGCGGCGGTCGTGATCGCCCTGACGGGGTTCCAGCGAGCCGACCCGATCGCCGCCATCGCGATAGGGGCCTTAATCCTGCCCCGGACGGCCAAGCTGCTTCGGGACGCTACCGACGTGCTCCTGGAAGCCACCCCGAAAAACGTGGACCTGGCCTTGGTCCGAGGGCACATCTGCGATATCCCCGGCGTGCTCGGTGTGCACGATCTTCATGTCTGGACCGTGACCAGCGGCCTTCCCGTGCTCGCCGCACATGTTGTGGTCTCCGATCCTGCGCTGGCGGACGGCGGCGGAGCCCAGGTACTGGACCGGTTGGGCGAGTGCCTGGCTGGTCACTTTGACGTCGAGCACTGCACTTTCCAGCTAGAGCCGGCCACCCACCGCGCCCACGAACAGGCCCTGCACCGCTGAGGGCAGGTGAGAGCAAATGAGCGCGGGTGAGCGGGTGAGCGGGTGAGCGCGGCTACAGAGCTGTTGACCGTCGGTCACGGCACCCTCGGTCAGGACGAGTTGACGGGCTTGCTCAGGTCAGCGGCCATCGAGGTGCTCGTCGACGTCCGCACCGCCCCCGGTTCCAGACGGCACCCGCACGTGGGGCGAGCGCAGATGGAGCAGTGGGTACCAGACAGCGGCATCGCCTACCAATGGGAGCCCCGCTTGGGAGGTTGGCGGAAGACCGCCCCCGGTTCGCCCAACACGGCGTTGCGTAACGACTCGTTCCGAGGCTACGCGGACTACATGCAGTCAGAGCCGTTTTGGGACGCCCTCGACCAGGTGCTGGAGCTGGCCGCCAATAACCGCATGGCGGTGATGTGCTCTGAGTCTGTCTATTGGCGATGCCACCGCCGGCTGCTGGCCGACGCCGCCGCCATCGGCCGCGGGGCGAGTGTCCTGCACCTAGGGCACGACGGTCTCCTCGTCCCGCACCAGTTGACCGAGGGCGTCCGCTCCCTTGGCGGGCGGCCGGTGTACGACGTCGGCACCGCTCAGCCCCTTCTTGGCCTATAGCTCGTCGGCGGCACGCCGCTTCGAGGGGCCGTCGGCTTTGGGGCGATTATTTGTCTTTGGGTCGAAATTTGTATCGATAAGAGCATAAATTCGCCCCAGATCCTGCGTGCCGGTGCTTCGGGAGGCGGGGGACGGAACTGGGACGGATCTGGGGTGGAATCTGGGGAGTGTCAGTACTGGTTGAGGGGCTACTTCGTCTTCAGGTCAGGGAAAACGGCGGGTAAGGGCCGGCCATCAGCCAGAACCAGGCATCTACCCGCAGTACCCAGCGGTTGGCACCGACCACGAAGTCACGAAGCCCGTCCGGCCATCGGCCCATGATTATTACTATGAAAAAGGCGAGGACGACTGCGAAGTACAGAACGATCCCGATAAAGAAGAGGGCGATCAGCTGCGGGATGACCAGGATTATCCGGAGCAGCACGGACAACCGCGACAGCTTGGCCGGCCTCTGCACGTCGAACCAGGCGGGGTCGTCGCCGGGGTCTGCGTAGCCCATGGCCAGGGCGAACGAAGGGTACTTCTCCCGGAGGAACAGGCTGTACGAAGTGGTCCGCCAATACAGCCGGTAATAACCCGCGATCAGGTTCGCCAGCCCGTCTGGCAATTCGCCGGTGAACAGGGCCACGAACCAGCCAATAAAGACGCATATGGCCGCCACGATGCGCAGGACATAAAGCAGTAGGTAGAGCGGGAGGGCGAGGATCCACTGCAGGATCGGGCGCCAGCGGGCGATCCGGTCCGGGACGTCTACGCCTACGTCGATGGGGTACGTCCCGCTGCCTCGCCGGCGCACGGGAGCGACCGGCCACGGGCTTGGCGGCGGCGGGCTCGGCGGCGGGCCGGGGGGAGCGCAACCGGGGGCCCTGACCCGGCGGGCCTGAGGCCGGAGGTATTGGCGCCCCCGGTATTGGCGCCCCCGGTACCGGCGCCCCCGTCGCCTGGAGCGCCTGCCGGTACCGGCGCCCCCGTCCCTGGAGCGTCTGCCGGTATCCCGGTGGTGGGCGTCTGTGGTGGGGGCCAATTAGTCATCCCTGCGTCGGTCTCGCCGCCGGGCTCATTCTCGCCGCTGGGCATCGAAACCTCCTGGTGACCGTACGAAACACCGCCTCGCCGTCTCCGCGTGAGTATAGCTGGCCAGCGCCCTCAGGGCCGTCATTGGAAGCAGCCGGCGGCGCTGTCCCGGCCCGTCCGGATCGGCCGCGGGGAACCGGGTTATTGATCGGGCTGGCTTTGCCCGCCCCGGGCCAGGCCGAGCTTGGCCGCGTTGAACAGGAAGCGGACCACGACCCCGATGATCACCAGGTCCAGGAGCATCTGGGCGCTGACCACGATGCGAGCGCTATCGGTGGTGGGGGTGATGTCACCAAAGCCCACGGTGGAAAAGACCGTGATGGTGAAGTACAGCGCCCTGGTGTGGTCCAGTGACTCGCTGAACGAGTGGCGGGACGCGTCCGACAGTGACAGGTATATCGACGAGAACAGCACCAGGAACAGCGGCAGGATGACCCCCAGCGATTGGGCCGCTCTCAGTTCCGGGAGCTCGGAACTAACCACGTGGCTGGCCTGCCATGCGAGGACGAGAGCAAATAGCGCCAGCCCGATCACGAGCCGGATGGCATCCCACGTGGCCGAGTCCGGGCCGGCCGGCACCACGTAAAACAAACCGATGAGGACGACCCACGCGACCACAATTATCAACAATGTCCGGGCCAACGCCCACCGTCGTTCCCCCTGCTCTAGATCGGCAATCCGTCTAGCCGGCCCAGCGGCACGCTTTTGTTCGGCCATGCCCAATTATGTTCGACCCGTAAAGGCCCGCCGCGCCGCGCCCCGTCGACAGGAGCGGATGGGGGCGATCCCAGTTGCCCGCCGTGGGATAGGAGGCCGGTCAAGCCGGGCGCGACTTACCCCGTGACGGCCGAGGGCCCCGACCCCCCGTACAATTCGGCCGCTCGCCAGCAGTACCAAGCGGCGACAAATCTGTAGGGCCGGAAGGGGTCGCCGAGGGGCTCGAGCTGGCGCGCCGTGGGCATCGGGATGTCCCACCCCAGCCCGTAACCGCGACGGACGCCGAAGTCGCCCGTGGGCCAGACATCGATCCTTCGCAACTGAAACATAAGGAACATTTGCGACGTCCAGCGGCCGACGCCGCGGACGCTCGACAAAGCGGTGATGAGCTCTTCGTCGTCCAGCTTCGACAAACCCCGGGGAGTGAGCACGATCGTCCCGTCGAGGACCTTGGCAGCCAGGTCCCGCAACGAAGCCACCTTGTTGGCAGACAAGCCCACGGCTCGGAGCGTCTCGTCCGAAAGTGCGAGCAGAGGCGCGGGCTCTACCTCGCCGTCGAGCGCGGTGACCAACCGGCCGTGGATAGCGCTGGCCGCCCGGCCGGCTAACTGCTGGTACACGATGGCCTGGACCAGGGCGCCAAAATGGGTCTGCTGCAGCCGGCCCAGCCGAGGCAAGCCGGCTTCTCCCACCAGGCGGGCTATGACGGGGTCGTTCTTGGCCAGGGCCTTGGCCGCGGCAGTGTAGGACACCCGGTTCCTGGGCAGTTCCTTCGAGTCGATCACGTGCCCCAGTTTGACCGAAGCCCGGAACTGGTGGCGCAATTTGACCAAAGCACTTGTCATTGTGGAGGGCGTGCGGCCGCGGCCCGGGGCGTGGCTGCGGCCGGCGAAGCCTCCCGGTGTCAGGCGTCGGTCAGCGCAATTTTCTTCGGCTCGGGCTTCAAAAACAGTGCTCGACGCAACGGCCGGGGCATGTACCAGTTCCAGCGGCCGAGCACGGCCACCAGTGCCGGTACGAGGAACGCTCGCACCAATGTGGCGTCCAGCACGATCCCGGCGCCCAGCGCAGTGGCGAGGACTTTTATGTCGGTGTCCGGTGCCGAGGCGAGCGACATAAAGGCGAGGAAAAGTATCAGCGCTGCGCACGTCACCAGTCGCCCGGTGCGGCCGAGGCCCTCCACAACGGCTTCGTTCGTGTCGCCTGTGCGGTCGTATTCTTCCCTGACCCTGGTGAGGATGAAGACCTCGTAGTCCATGGACAGGCCGAAGAGAAAGGCAAAAACCATAAGCGGGACCCAGAAGGTGATGGCCCCGGTAGCCGGGATACCGAAGATGGCTTGCGAACCGTGCCCTTCCTGCCAAAACCACGTAAGGAGGCCGAAAGTAGCCGCCAGAGACAGCAGGTTCAGCAGCACGGCTTTGGCGGCCAGAACCGCCGAACGGAACGCCCGGGCCAGTAGCAGGAAGGTGAGCACCGCAATGACTACGAACATCTCAGGGAAGTGACCGAAGACGGCGTGGCTGTAGTCCTGCTCGATAGGTCCTTCGCCGGTCACGCCGAGGACGCCGGGTGAGCCGTCAAGGCGCGATTCGACCGTACGCACGGGGGCCAGTGTGGTGTCGTTCACGGTTTCACTGGCTGGGACGGCAATAATGTCCGAGGTACCACCACGGCTACCGCTGGCCCCGCTCGGGAGCACGACGGTGGAGATCCCGGGCACGCGGCGCAAATCGCTTACCACCCGCGGGCCTTCCGACCTGGTTGTAAGCACCTCCAGGGGGGTGAGGACCCCGCCTGGTACACCTCCGCTGACCAGAGTGTCGTAGGCCGAGCGAGCGGGCCCCGTCTTGGAGAACGCCGAGACCGAAGTCTCCCCCACTTTCAAGCCGAATACGGGCAGAACGGCGATCACGAGGACGGCCAGGGCGACCGGGGCGGCCACGAAGCGCCTCTTGGTGATCTGCGCCGCCCAAGCGCTCCACGCCCGGCTGGCGTGCGCCTCCCGCCGTAGCCGCGGCCAGTCGACCCGCGGCCCAATGCCCCCGAGGAGGGCGGGTAGCAGGGTGATGACCACGATTATCGATATGAGCGGGATCAGCATCCCGCCAATGCCCGTGGAACGAAGCCCAGGGACAGGCAGGACAATAAGTGCCATAAGGCCGATGGCCACAGTGATGCCCGAAAGGATCACCGAACGGCCGGCGGTTTCTACCGCTCGCACGACTGCATCGGCGTTGCTTGCCCCCCGAGCGCGCTCTTCTCGCCACCGGGTGACGAGTAACAATGAGTAATCGATCGCTATCCCGAGGCCCACCAGCGCGACCAGGAACTCCACGATGAAGGAGACCTCAGTCACGTACGTCAAACCGAGGACTACGAGCAGGGTCGTTAAGATCGAGACGGCGGCGACCACAAGCGGGACGAAAGCCAAAAAAGAAGCGAACACAAAGGCCAGGACGAGCAGCGCCCCGGCCGCCCCGATGAGCGTCTCGGTGAACACCCCGGGGCCGCTCGACGAGTTCCCGGCCTCGAGCTGGTCCAGGCCGGTAAGGCCTATGTGGTCATGCGGCAAGGCGGCGCTCATCAATGCTTGCGCGTGGGTGGCGACGGTGTCCGTCCCGAAACTCGTAATCGGGGGCTCGAACAGGAAACCAAAGGTGGCTCGTCCGTTGTCGGTGAAAAAAGCTCGGTCGCCGGTCACGCCGTAGTCGACCACCCGCACCGCGGGCATATCCGTTCGCAACTGGCCGAAAGCAGCGGCTACGGCCTGTTCCTGAGAACCGATATCTTGGCCGGGCGGGGCGGACACGACCAGGATCGAAGGGGTGTTGTCCCCGCCGTTGTGATAGGTGGCAAGTATTTTCTCGGCGGTGACGTAGCCCGGCTGGCCCGGGAGGGAAAAGTCGACGGTGAGCCGGTTGCTTACGTGGCTGGCGGCAAACGCGCCCACAATGAAGACAACCGCCCAGGCGCAGATCACCAGCCGCCGGTGACGAAGGATGACCCGGGCCATGCGGGCCAAGGACGAAGGCGCTGGGTCAGCCGCGTGATGGTGGACGGGGGCGGGCCCCGGGTCAGCGTGGTCATTTCCCGTTGCTCCTTTGCGTTGCTCTCCTCTGGACCGGGCTGTCCCGTACCAGATCGGGTCGGGCAGATCGGTTTGGACAGAATGATTCGATCCCGAATAATTCTACCTCGCGAGGACTTGGGCTGTAAAGTGCTTAATTCGTGGACGACTACGAAGCTGCGGGTTCATCGGCCCCTCCGGGCGGCCCACAAGCGGGTGCTCCAGTCCCCGATGGTCTCGTGACGGCCATTAAGTCGTCGATCCCGTTCGGGCACGCCGTGGGTTTTCTGGTCTCGCAGCTCGGCTACGCGGTTACCAGGCGTTTCCGGGCGGACCTGGAAAGCCTGTCGCTCGAGCCGCGCCACTTCGGCCTCATGCGCGCCCTGGGCGCAGCGAGGCACCTTTCCCAGCAAGCGCTGGGCGAGAGCCTGCATATCCCGGCCAGCAGCATTGTGGCCCTGCTGGACCAATTGGAGGCGAAGGGGTTCGTGCGCCGTCAGCTCGACCCGGCCGACCGTCGGGTCCGGCTCGTCGAGCTGACGGAGGCGGGCCAGGCCGTATTGGCGAGAGCGGTAGAGATCGGCATTGTCATCGAGGCCGCGCTGTGCGAGGGTTTCGACGCCAGCGAACGAGAGTCCCTTATCGATAACCTGCAGAAGGTGGCCAGCAATATCGGCCTGACATTGGGCGTGCACCCGGGGTTCCGGGAAGACGAGACGGACGCCGGACGTCGCCGACGGCCACTTAAGGACAGGACGTAAGGCGCCGGAAGGAAATGCTCGCGGTTGAGCGTTTAGAGCCATAGTGGGCACAGTGACGTCGACGACCAGCGCTGACGACAAAACAAAGACCGGCCCTGGGGGCAAGGGCCAAAAAACGTGGGTGAAGACGGCCAGAAAGGCCGCCACGGTGGCCATTGTCGTCCTGGCCGTGTGGGGCGCGTACGAGCACCGCTCGGAGATCTCGACCGCAGGCAACATGTTGTCCCGTGTCCGGGTGGCCTGGCTACTGGTGGCCGTAGCGGCCGAACTGGCCTCGATGGTCGTGTTTGCCCGGCTGCAGCGCTGGCTGCTGCGGGAGGGAGGCGTCCACGTCCCCCTCATCCCGATGGTGGAGATCACGCTGGCCGGCAACGCCCTGTCGACCACGCTCCCAGGGGGCGCGGCCTGGTCGGCGACGTGGGTTTATGAACAACTCCGGCGTCGAGGGGCCGAGAAGGTGCTCGCCGGATGGGTGATCCTCGTGGCGGGGGCGCTGTCGAGCTTCGCCGTGTTCGTCATCCTGGCCGTCGGGGCCTGGGTGGCCGGAAGCCGCGGCCCGGTCGCCAGCCTGCGGTGGTTGGCCGTGGGTCTGGCGTCGATACCCGTCCTGGTTTGGGCGGGGTACGTCGCGGCCAGGCGGAGCCCGAAGGCCCGGCAACTGTTCGCGTCGACGTGGGCCGCCATCGCCAGGCATGTGCGGCCGGCTCGTGCCCTCGGCCGGTTAGTCAGCAAGACGGTCGCCAGCCTGAGCATGATCCACCCCGGCGTGCTCGGATGGGCCGAGGCTTTCGGGCTGGCCTTGGCCAACTGGCTGCTCGATTGTCTCTGCCTCCTCGCCTGCACGGAGGCCCTGGGCGTGCCCGTACCTTGGCGCGGGCTCCTGGTGATCTACGGGCTGACCCAGGTAGCGGCCAGCCTCCCGATCACCCCTGGAGGAATAGGCGTCGTCGAGGGGTCGATGACAGCTTTGCTGATCGCGTACGGTACCCCCGCCACATCGGCGGTGGCGGTGGTCCTGCTGTACCGGATCGTGAGCTTCTGGGGGCTGGCCCCCGTGGGGTGGTCGGCCTGGGGCGGCCTCGAACTGGCGTTGCGCCATGGGCTGCGCCACACGGCCCACCCGTGGGCCGACCACGAGCACGGACCGCAGCCCGCTCCTCCCCACCCCGCCGTCGGTCCTGAACGGGTGGTGCGCCCCACACCGTGTACAGACGGCCACGGCGTCGCCTGCCCGGTCACCACTGACACCAATGTGGCGGCGGCCTCGGCGGCCGGCGGGCGATGAGCCAGACCGGGGCAACCGCCGGAGGGCGCAGCCGAGTGGCGGTGGTCACGGGCGCGGCCAGAGGGCTCGGACGCGTCATCGCCACGACGTTGGCTGAAGAGGGCTACGACCTCGTCCTGGTGGACGTAGCTGAACTCGACGCTACGGCGGGGGACGTCGAGAGGCTCGGTGCCGCCGCGTGGCCGACGAACGTGGACGTCTCGGACGAAACGCAAGTGTCACGCTTCGCCCTCGACCTCGAGGCGCAGTTTGGCGGGGTAGACGTCCTTGTCAATAACGCCGGCATTTCGCTTCTCATCCCGGCCGAAAACACACCCACAGAACAGTGGCGGCGGGTTATCGACGTGAATTTGACCGGGCCGTTCTTACTGTGCCGCCAACTGGGGGCCCTGATGCTGGCCGCCCGGTCCGGCTCTATCGTCAACGTGGCGTCGATCGCTGGTCTTCGTGCCGTTTCGCACCGCGCCGCCTACAACGCCTCAAAGCACGGCCTGGTCGGACTTACCACGACGTTGGCGGCGGAGTGGGGCGGCCGGGGCGTGCGGGTAAATGCGGTGTGCCCGGGCTGGATAAAGACGGAAATGGACGTCGAGGACCAGGCCACAGGGGCGTATTCGGATACGGACATTATTAATCAAGTACCGATGGCCCGTTTCGCCGCCCCTGCCGACGTGGCCAAGGCGGTGGTATTCCTGGCCGACCCGTCAAGGAGCGGTTTCATAAACGGCGTAGCCCTCCCGGTCGACGGCGGTTGGTCTATCGACGCCAGCTGGACGTCGCTCCGCCTGAAGGCCAGAGGGTCCTCGTCCGAGACTTCCTAGGCCTCCTTCGCGTACGCTGCAGCGGGTAAGCCCCGCGCGAAAGGAGGCCAGTTGTCCCAGCAGATGATCAGCGAGCGAGCCTTCTCGCCCGAAGCCATAGCCCAGTTGGAGCAAGGGCGGGCGCCAGCGCGGACCATGACCGCCGGCGGGACGGTGGTCAAAGGACTGTTCCTGTTGGCGGTCACGTGCGGCTTTGCCGTCCTCGGCTGGGACCAGGCGGCGAGGGTCATCACCGCCAGCTCTGGGCCAATGTGGTTGCTCGGGTTCTTCCTACTCATCGCGCTGTCGTTCCTCGGGATCGCCCGCCCCCGGCTGGCACCCATCGGTGGTCTCGTCTACGCGGTACTGATGGGGCTGTGGGTGGGGGGGATCTCCCGGGTGTACGACGCGGCGTACGACGGCATTGTGGCCCAGGCCCTGCTGGCTACCCTCGGGGTCGTCCTGGTCTGTTACATCCTTTACGCCACCGGCGTGGTCAAGGTGACCAACAGGTTCGTGCTGGTCGTCGTGGCGGCCACGTTTGGCATCGCCATCGTCTACCTGGTGGGTTGGATCCTGAGCATTATCGGGGTCAATTTGCTGTTCTGGACGCACCCGACCACGGCCGGCATTGTGATCAGCGTCATCATTTGCATTGTTGCCGCCCTGAACCTGTTCGTCGATTACGCCGTTATCGACAATGGCATCAGCAACGGTGCCCCGACCTTTATGGAGTGGTACGCCGCGTGGGGCCTTCTCGCCACTGTCGTGTGGCTTTACCTGGAGGTCCTGTACCTGTTTGGCAGCCTCCGAAGCACCTGAGCCAGCCCATGTCTGGCTCGAGCGGCGACAACAATCTCGAGATAATAACCGTAAATTTTGAGAAAGGACGGGCGCTTGACCTCCACCACTGAGCCGCCGGTGCTCCGCCATGAGGTGGATGCGACCACGGACCCCCGTAGTTTGACCTACACGTTCGGCGGGGCGGAGCCGGTGGCGTCGCTCCAGCCCGGTTCCATCCTCGCCACCAGCACGCTCGACGCCTTCGCCGGGCGGCTGCACTCGGTGCACGACAAGGTCAGCGAGGTGCTCGACCCTCGGTACGTGAACCCCCAGACGGGGCCGTTTTACGTGGAGGGAGCAGAGCCCGGGGACACCCTGGCCCTTCATTTCGCTCGGATCGAGCCGAGAGAGGCGTTCGGGTTTAGCACCACAGTGCCGCTGTTCGGCTCTCTTTCAGCTACCCGCGTGACAGCCATGCTCCACCCGCCTCTGCCCGAAATGACCTGGGTATACACGATCGACCGGGATGCCCGGGTCGTCCGTTACGAAGCTCGTGACTCAGAGCTGCGGGTCGAACTGCCCCTAGACCCGATGCATGGGACGGTTGGGGTCGCCCCCGCCCTGGGCGAGGTGCGTTCCTCGCTCGTCCCTGGAGATTGGGGCGGCAACATGGACACCCCCGAGATGCGGTCGGGGGTTACGTGCTACCTGGGGGTCAACGTGGCCGGGGCCTTGTTCAGCTTTGGCGACGGGCACGCCCGCCAAGGCGAAGGTGAGACGTGCGGCGTGGCAGTGGAGACGGCCATGGACACAGTGGTGGCCGTCGACTTGATTAAGCAGCAGGCGACGCCCTGGCCCAGGCTGGAAAATGACCAGTACCTCATGACCGCCGGGTCGGCCCGGCCGCTCGAGGACGCATTCCGGATCGCGCACAGCCAGCTGGTCCACTGGGTGGTAGAGCTGACCGGCTTGTCGGTAATGGACGCTTATCAGTTAGTTACGCAGACGGCGGAGACGCCGGTCGCCAACGTCGTGGACCCCAATTACACAGTGGTGGCCAAAATACCGAAAAGATACCTGGCTGGTGTGGTGGCCATGACGGGGGCGCACCAGCGCTTACAGCGTCTGGGTGCCGCGCACGTCTAACCGTGATGGGAATCCTTGGGATATGGCCTTACTGCTAGCACTTCGAAGCGTCGCCTAACTCAGCTTCGAGCAACCGGCCCAGTTGCCTTTTATCGTTACCGTGCCGGGGTGTTGCTTGCCGGCGCCCATCGTCCCACTGACGGAACCTGACGTGCCACTCTTTGTCGTAGTGAGCGTTCCTGAAACGGAAGTCCACCCGAAAGACATGTTGGACTGGAACGTGACACCGCCGAGCGATTCGCCATAGCTGTTGAGGTTCATGGAATAGCTGTGCCCGAAAGATTGCACATCAACCTGGAGGTCGATGTTGCTCAGCATTTTTGGCCGCCCGTTTACGTCCAATTTGGCTTTGTCCCACTGGAGCACCACCGTGCCCGCTTGGCTCGGCGAGATCTGGCAGCCAGTCAGCACCTGGCCAGGAGGCAGGAAAGCGGGCACCTTCAAGGTGCCGGACAGGAACCCTTTCAGGACCAGCGTCCCCGATGAGCCCTTCGAACTGGCCCCCGCTTCGGTGGCCGCGCCCATGGTCGTCCCCACCGCAAGGGAAACTCCTAGAAGCGTGGCGGCCAAAGCGGCGCGGCTTTGCCGGTGCCGGTACCGGTGACCACCTGTGGCGGGGCTATTAGCTAGTGGCATGAACGGCTCCCTCAGCGTCGGTGGTACCTCGCGAACGTCCAAGTGTCGTCACTGACCAGCGGCATTGTCAAGGCTGGGCAAAGGGCGGCGCTCACTGATCGCGCCTCTCAAACTACTGATCAGAGCGGAAAGGCGAGGGGCCGGTCGCCTGGCACGCGAGGGGCTGACGTGACAAGCTGGCGAGATGAATGCGAGAAGGTACCGGCTCAGGGTGGGAATTTGAGCGACGGCGCGGCGGTAAAGGTGGGGTTAGTCGGCTGCGGCAAGATCAGCGACGCGTACCTGAGCGCGAACTATCCAAGTGTCACGTACGTCGCCTGCGCCGACCTCGAAGCGACGCGCGCCCAGGCGACGGCGGAAAAGTACGGCCTGCAGGCGATGCCGGTAAGCGACCTGGTGTCCGATGGCGACATTCAGGTCGTGTGCAACCTGACGGTCCCCCGGGCCCACGCTGAGGTCAGTTCGGTCGCCCTCCAGAACGGCAAGCACGTCTATGGCGAAAAGCCTCTCGGTCTCGACCGGGAGGAGGGCGGGGCCCAGCTGGCCTTGGCCGACGAGAACGGGCTGGCCATCGGGTGCGCGCCCGACACTTTCCTCGGGGCCGGCCTGCAGACCTGCCGGCGAGCAATCGACGAGGGCCGGATCGGCGTCCCGGTGGCCGCAATAGCCAATATGGTGAGCCACGGGCCCGAGCATTGGCACCCGGACCCCGCCTTCTATTACCAGCGCGGTGGCGGGCCGCTGTTTGACATGGGGCCGTACTACCTCACGGCTCTGGTCACGTTGATCGGTCCTATCGCAAGAGTGTCAGGCCTCTCGAGAGGTGTCGGGGTAGAGCGCCGCATCAGGTCCGGCCCGAGAGCCAACGAGGTCCTGCACGTCGATGTCCCGACCCATGTCACCGGGTTGCTCGAGTTCGCCGGCGGCGCGGTTGGCACGATCGTCACCAGCTTTGACGTCTGGGGCTCCGCGTTGCCCCGGCTCGAGATCCATGGCACCGAGGCCAGCCTCTCGCTGCCCGACCCGAACACGTTTGGTGGCCCGGTGCGCCTTTTCCCTGCGGGAGCACGGGAGTGGGAAGAGGTGCCGACGGACAGTTTCGACCTCCAGACGTGTGGGATAGGGCTTTCCAATATGGTCGATTTCGTGACGGGAACGGGCTTCAACCGAGCCAGTGGACGCTTGGCCTACCACGTCCTTGATGCAATGGTCGGCCTGATCGAATCGGGCGACGAAGGTAAGCAGGTTGATATCACTAGCACGGTGGAGCGTCCGCCCGCCCTGCCCGGAAAGAAGCGCTAGGGGAACTTCCTACGCTGTCTGGCTTAGCGCGGGCCAAGTGTCCGTTTCGAGCAAGGACGAGAGCCTGACGACAGGGCTGCGACCGGCGTAGCCTGGGGCCATGGTCGAATCTCTCGAGGACACCGTCGCCCGGGCAGACCGGGCACGGGACGAGCTCACCCAGCTCGTACAGCAACTCGGCGCGGAGCGCGAGGCGGTAAAGGCGGCTACGACCGAAGCCCACGAGGCAATCCAGGGCTTGCGCAGCGCCGTCCGCGAGGCGAAGGAGGAGATGCGCCAGACGTCCAAAGCCGAGGCCCGTAAGCACCTGGCCAGGCAAATGAGGGCGGCCGCAGACATCCTGGCCCGGGAAGGGTGACGGACGGAGGGGTTCGGGTCGGCGCCGGTCAGAGCAGGCCGGTTTTTTCGAGACGGCGCATGGTGAACCAACCGATTATGGGTGGAAGGTAGTACGTGCAGAGCCGGTAGCAAATGGCGGCGGCAAAAGCGGTGGCCTGGTCGAGCCCGGCCGCAGTGAGGCCCACGACGAGGGCGCCCTCGGTGACGCCGATCCCCCCGGGCACGGGGATGAGGCCGGCGAAAAACGACACGCCGACGTTAACGACCAGGAGGGTGGCGAGGGACAACGACGTCCCGAGTGACACGAGGACAACACCGAGGGTGCTGGCCAGGAGTACCTCCGCCCCGAGGTTCGATAGCAAAAGCCGGATGATCTTGGTGGGTGACCGCAAGGCCGCGACGGTCTCGCGCACCCCCTCCAGGTGGGGCCGCACGTTGTCGAGCACCCGCTTGCGCACACGTGGGACGGCGATAGCGATTATGGCGAGGAGAACGACCAGGCCTATGAGTATGGCGAGGACCAGGAGCAGGCCGCCGATCCGGTGGCTGGACGCCCGAAGGTCGAGATCGATATGGCCGAAACCAAAAATCAGCGCGGCCGAGATAATAAAGATCTGCACGGTGTAGGTGGCAAAATTGTCGATCAGGCTAATCGACACGGCTGAAGTCGGCGGGATCCCCTGGCGTTGGAAAAAGCGGATGTCCAATGCCATCCGGGCAACGCTGCTCGGTAGTACCAGGTTAATAAAGGCAACAGTGAACTGGAGCAACACCACTGGCCCATAAGCGAGCGGCCGAGGGCAGGCGGCCCGGGTGGACTCGGCGTAACAAAAGCGCGGCAACTGAGCGACGATGAGGGCGAGCAGGAGTAACAGGAGTGAAGCAGAGCGGAGCGCGTCCAGCAGCTGGTTGACGTCGACGTTGGCCAGGTTGCTTATAAGGAAATAGGCGGCCGCCACCAGCAACCCGGTCTGCACCAGCGCCCTGGTCGAAACCCGCCTGACCCGGGCCATCTTGGGAGCGTCGGAGCCGGCGACGGCGGCGGCTCGAGCCCGCAGGTCGTCGATGTCCAAGCCTCCCTGAGCCACCGCCTCACGGAGACGAGCGCCAAACGCCGCTTTCTGGATGTACGGCACCACCGCGGCCAGCTCGTCTGGCCCCAGCCGACGCCGAGCCACCGCCAATGCCCGCTCCGGGCTGACAAACGTAGCCGACAAGGTGAGCAGCTGGGCCAGGTCGACGCGGCGTTGGTCCTGGTTTATGGCGACGGAAGCCCTGGCCATATTGCCGATAACGGCTTGCCCCCCGTCGAACCAAAACGCACCCGGGTGCAAGTCTCCGTGCACCAGGCCAGCGGCCGCGAGCGCCAGCACCGTGTCCCAGACCGCTTCGACCACGTCGTCGTTCGCGGCGCCAACCCCGATGGCGAGCGGCGCTCCGCGCACGCGCATGACGATCAGGGCGTCATTGTCTGCGGTCCTGCCGGCGTGCACCACGTCCTGGGTCGGGACTCCGTTGCGGGCCGCCAGCAGCGTCAAGAACCCTTCGTGTTCCACCTGTTGCAGACGGCTCAAAGACAGCGCCGAACTGTCTCGGTACCAGACGGCGCGCCACGCTTTGGCCAGCAGTTCGGTGTCCCAAGCGTCGCGTCCGTACGCTTTCACCAAGAGCCGGGCACCGTCAGCGTCGGCGGCGTCGACCACGAACACGCCGGCCTCCTGGGTGGGGGCCCCTGACAAGGAACGTACCGGGACGCCGAGGTCGCCCAGGCCTTTCCTGACCTCCGCCAAGCTTGGGCGGCCGCCGCTTGACCCGAAAACAAGGTGCACAGTGGCCGCGGCACTGGTGCCGCATAAGAAGCCCAGCACTACCCCGCCGGGAGCGGCGACCCCAACCGCGGCGGCCGAAACAGCACCGCCAGCCATCAGCCACCAGCCGAGGGCCCGGTTAGGCCGAGCAAGGTAGGGCGAAATGGTGGCGATGGCGGCTACGGCGAACCCGAGCCGAGCCGAGACCGGGTCCGATGGTGGGCCTCCGGCTACCGTCCCAGCCCACAGGGAGCGGGCCGTGCCCCCGACGGCGGCCTCCACCACGAGGATGGCAATCCCAGCGCCAACCAGAGCCAGGAGCTCGTCGCGCAGAATATCCAGCCGTTTGCGGACGAGTGGCGCGGCCACCAGGAAAAGCGCCCACCCGCTCAGTACCCAAAGCCCTGTCCGCCAAAGGATATCGAAAAATCCCGGCAATGAGGTGGCGACCTGGGCCGACCTTGACCAGAACGTTGACGGTGGGGTGCTGGTCTTCACCACCGCTAGCAGGGCTAAAATCGACGCCAGAAGGACAAAAGCGTCGGCCGGGCGGTGGGCCGTGCCTCTCCCCCGGCGGTGCCGAAGAGCTTGGCCCGCGAGGGTTGCGACCACAACGAAGAACGGCGAAAACGGGGCCGGACCTGCTCGACGTTCCTCGCCACGTTCGGAGCCTAGGGCCAGGCGGGAGACGATTTGCGGATGTCTGCAGCCAGGACCACGCCAGCAATGGGCCGAATTACCCAGGGCCCGAGCGCTGCTCGAGGAGGGCGGTGACAAGTAGAGGTTTGGCGATCGGCGAAATACACGATCCGCGCGCATTCTGACGCCCAAGCCGGCGTATTTGTATCAGTAGCTAAGCAGCGGCACTCAGAGATGCCGACATTATGTTTTTCTACTTACGGATGCCCGACCAGGAAGCAGTCGCCCGTAGTCGTATTGTGGCGGGAGAGCCAAAGCCCGGCCCGGGCTCTGGCCTGGCCTCGTTTTGCCCCCGAGTGGCGGGCCTCTAATGGCGGGAACCGGTCGTGTGGCGGCGAGGAGATGGCCTTGAAATCACTCAGGAAGAGAGCCCGGTTGAGGTTCGCCCTTTTGTTCAGGGTCTTAGCTCTCGGCTTTCTGATAGGCCCGCTTGTCCTCTACGCCGGCAGCCAGGCGCAGGCCGGGACGGTCTCGGCATCCGACAACTTTGCCCGCGCTAACGGCAGCCTGGGCCCAATTGGACGGACATGGCCGTGGGCGGCCTGGCTATCGCCAACGACGAGGTGACGGGCACCAACGCCGGCGGTAACTCGGGCGACATCCGCACCGCCGAGTCCTACGACAACGACCAGTACTCCCAGCTCCAGGTGTCCCCGACCCCGCTCAGTGGCAACCAATGGATAGGCCCCGCAGTACGGGCACAGGACGGGGGTCAGGATCTCTACACGGGCATCTACTACTGGAACTACGGTAGCCCCGAGCTGATGTTGTTCAAATTGGACAACGGCGGCTGGACCGAGCTCGGCGCCGACTCGACGGGCGCGCTGGCCGCGGGCACCGAGTTGACGCTGACCGCCGTGGCCTCCACGCTCGACTTCGCCGAGAACGGCACCGTGGTGGTGTCGGCCAACGACAGCACCTTAACTGGCGGCGCGCCGGGCATCATGGCCAATGGCACGCCCACGGCGGGCGACTGGTCAGGGGGCGACGACGACCCGATTTACTCGGTCAGTGGCTCTGTCTCGGGGCTCTCCGGCACGGTGGTGCTCCAGGACAACGGCAGCGACAGCCTCAGCGTAAGCGCCAACGGGTCGTTCACCTTCGACACTTTGCTGGCCAATGGGGGGGCGTACAACGTCTCGGTGCTGACGGACCCGACGGGACAGAACTGCGCGGTCGCCAACGGCATGGGCACCGTCGCGACCGCCAACGTGAGCGGCGTATCAGTCACCTGTGTGGCGACGACCACCGGCGGTTCGAGCGGCACCGGATTACCGGCGTCGGACAACTTCGACCGACCCAACGGCAGCCTGGGCCCCGAGTGGACCGACATGAGCGTGGGCGGCCTGGCCATCGCCAACGACGAGGTGACGGGGACCAACGCCGGCGGTAGTTCGGGAGACATACGCACCGCCGAGTCTTACGACAACGACCAGTACTCCCAGATCCAGGTTACGGCGACGGCCCTGAGCGGTGACCAGTGGATCGGCCCCGTCGTGCGGGCCCAGGACGAGGGCCAGGACCTCTACACGGGCATCTATTACTGGAACGAGGGCAGCCCCGAGCTAATGCTGTTCAAACTGGACAACGGCAGCTGGTCCGAGCTCGGCGCCGCCCCGACGGGCGCACTGGCTGCGGGTACCGAGTTGACGCTGACGGCCTTGGCCTCCACCCTTTCGTTCGCTGAGAACGGCTCCGTAGTGGTGTCGGCCAACGACAGCACCCTGACCGGAGGGGCGCCAGGGATCATGGCCAACGGCACGGCCACGGCGGGCAACTGGTCCGGGGGCGACGACGACCCGATTTACTCTGTGAGCGGCTCTATCTCGGGGCTCTCCGGCACGGTGGTGCTCCAGGACAACGGCAACGACACCCTGAGCATGAGCGCTGACGGCTCGTTCACTTTCGACACCTTGCTGGCCAACGGTGCGGCGTACAACGTCTCGGTGCTGACGGACCCGACCGGAGAGGACTGCTCAGTTGCCAATGGCTCGGGCACTGTGGCGGCCGGGGACGTAGGCGGAATATCGGTCACCTGTGTGGCGACGACCACCGGCGGTTCGGGCGGCACCGGGTTACCGGCGTCGGACAACTTCGACCGACCCAACGGCAGCCTGGGCCCCGAGTGGACCGACATGAGCGTGGGCGGCCTGGCCATCGCCAACGACCAGGTGACGGGGACCAACGCCGGCGGTAGTTCGGGAGACATACGCACCGCCGAGTCTTACGACAACGACCAGTACTCCCAGATCCAGGTTACGGCGACGGCCCTGAGCGGTGACCAGTGGATCGGCCCCGTCGTGCGGGCCCAGGACGAGGGCCAGGACCTCTACACGGGCATCTATTACTGGAACGAGGGCAGCCCCGAGCTAATGCTGTTCAAACTGGACAACGGCAGCTGGTCCGAGCTCGGCGCCGCCTCGACGGGGGCACTAGCCGCCGGCACTCAGTTGACGCTGACGGCCGCCGCCTCCACGCTTGACTTCGCCGAGAACGGCACGATCGTGGTCTCGGCCAGCGACAGCACGTTGACGGGCGGGGCGCCCGGGATCATGGCCAACGGCACGGCCACGGCCAGCGACTGGGCCGGAGGGGACGCCACCGCGTCTTCGGGAGGCGGCGGCGGCTCATCAGGCGGCGGCTCTTCCAGCGCCACTTACTCTGTGGGCGGCACCCTATCGGGCCTCTCGGGGACCGTAGTCCTGGGGGACAACGGTAACGACACCTTGAGCGTGAACGCCAACGGGTCGTTCACCTTTGACACGCCGCTGGCCAGTGGGGCCGCCTACAGCGTCTCGGTGTTGACCGACCCCACGGGCGAGGTCTGCACGGTGGCCAATGGCTCCGGCACCGTGGCGGCCGCCAACGTGACCGGTGTCTCGGTGGCATGCGCCGCCGTCTCCGGGGGCGCGCCCAGCGGCGCGGTGACCGACAATTTCGATCGCGCTAATGGCAGCCTCGGCCCTGACTGGACCGACATGTCCGTGGGTGGCCTGGCCATCGCCAACGACGAGGTGACGGGCACCAACGCCGGGGGTAATTCGGGCGACATACGCACCGCTGAGTCCTACGACAACGACCAGTTCTCGGGCCTGCAAGTGAGCTCGACCCCCTTGACCGGCAACCAGTGGATCGGCCCCGCCGTGCGGGCGCAGGACGGCGGCCAGGAGCTTTATACGGGTATCTACTACTGGAACTACGGCAGCCCCGAGCTGCTCCTGTTCAAACTGGACGACGGCTGGACCGAGCTCGGCACCGCCTCAACGGGCGCTCTGGCCGCCGGTACCGAACTGACCCTATCTGCGGTCGGCTCCTCCCTCGAGTTCGCAGAGAACGGCACAGTCATGGTTTCGGCCAATGACAGCACGTTGACCGGAGGGGCGCCCGGCATCATGGCCAATGGCACCGCCACCGCCGGCGAATGGTCGGGCGGCGACGACGACCCCATCTACTCCGTCAGCGGGTCCGTTTCAGGGCTCACGGGCACCGTCATCCTCCAGGACAACGGCAACGACGACTTGAGCGTGAGCGCCAACGGCGCGTTCACCTTCGACAACTTGCTGGCCAACGGCGCTGCCTACAACGTCGTGGTCCTCACCGACCCCACGGGCCAGGACTGCTCCGTCACCAACAGCTCCGGCACTGTCGCCGCCGCCAATGTGAGCGGGGTCTCGGTCACCTGCGTGGCGGGGTCAACGAGTGGGCTCACTGGTCCTGTGACGGACAACTTCGACCGTCCCAACGGGAGCCTTGGCCCCGCCTGGACCGACATGACCGTGGGCGGCCTGGCTATCGCCAACGACGAGGTGACGGGGACCAGCGCCGGTGGTGACACCGGCGACATCCGTACCGGCGAGGCTTACGCTTCCGATCAGTACTCCCAGGTCGAGGTGACGTCTACTCCCTTGAGCGGCGACGAGTGGATAGGTCCCGCGGTACGAGCTCAGGACGGCGGCCTGGACCTTTACGTCGGCTTCTATTACTGGAACGACGGCAGTCCCGAGATGATGCTGTTCTTGCGGGATAACGGCAGCTGGATCCAGCTCGGCGAGGCCTCGACGGGCGCGTTGGCCGCCGGTACCCAGCTGACCCTGACGGTGGTGGGCAACACGCTCGTCTTCGCCCAGAACGGCACTACGGTACTTACGACCACCGACAACACCTTGACCGGAGGAGCACCGGGCATCATGGCGAGTGGCACCGCCACTGCCGGCGACTGGTCAGGAGGCAACTCCGGTTTCCAGGTGAGTTACCAGAGCACCACTAACGGGATCGGCACATATTCGGTGCTGTCCCCGGAGGACGGCTACGGGCTCCAGACTCTGCGAGTTTTACAACCCACCCACCCTGCAGCTGGAGTAGCGCACAATTTCCTCTTCGTGCTCCCCGTAGAGGCCGGTCTCGGCAATAGTTTCGGCGACGGTTTAGCCACCCTGCAGGCGGCCGATGCCGAAGACGAGTACAACTTGACCATCGTGGAGCCGACGTTTACGTACGATCCCTGGTACGCGGACAGCCCGACCGATCCTGCGGTCCAGTACGAATCGTTCCTGACCACAGAACTAGTGCCGTGGGTAGACAAAAACTTGGCTACCAGCGGGACCGAACAAAACTGGTTGATCGGGTTCTCGAAGTCAGGGTACGGGGCGCAAGACCTGCTCCTGAAACATCCCAATTTATTCGCACTGGCAGCCACCTGGGATTTCCCAGCGGATATGTCTTCGTATGACCAATATGGCGACACGGCCTCTTTCAACTATGGGACGGAGGCCAATTTCACCCAGAACTATCAGCTTTCCCAAGCCTTCGTTGCGGCCCACGCCGCCCCCTTCCAGACGCAAAACCGGATTTGGCTCGGCGGGTGGAGCCTGTACCCGGGGGACGTCACTGATTACTCCAACCTTCTAACCTCAGAAGGCATCCAATACACAATGGGCCCGTGGGTGGATGTCGCTCACCGTTGGGACAGCGGATGGATGCCGGCTGCCGTAGCCGCCCTGTACCAGGACAGCCTTAGCCTGCCGTCCGGGCCTAGGGGGCCGCAAAAACCGGCCCCCTCGGCCTAGGTCGATGGCATACCGATGTAGCCTCGGGATAGACGAGCTACGGGAGGTGGCGATGTGTAGCGGAGGCCGGCTGCTGGCGGACTTTGTGGCGGGAACGTACGAGCGGCCGGCGGTGGCGGAGCTGGCAGACAACTTGACGATGACCGCTGATGGGACCTGGGTCGTCTGGGCTTACAAACTGGCCCGGGACGGCGGGGACCGCTTCGTCCCTCTTACGGGCCGGGGCTCATACCCCGCAGACGCCGTGGCTGAGTGCTTGTGCCCCCCGGGGCCCGGGCGGCGGTGGCAGGTCAACCGGGAGCGAGACGGCCATACCGTCCCTGACCCGGCGTGCACCTGCGGCTTTCATGCCCTTTCCACCCGGACCGCAGGGGTCTTGGCCGCCGGCCCGGGTGTAGTCGGGCTCGTCAGCCTCATCGTGGCGTTGTCCGGTCGAGTCCTGGCGTTCGAAACCGGCGGGGGCAAGCTGCTGTTCCGGGCGGGCCGGCAGACAGTTGTGCGCGTCGAACGCCCACACGGGCGGCCCGAAGCTTGGCGTCGTGGTCCTGACGACCCTGCCGGATTTCTGGCCCGCCGCCCGGCCGACCTTCCTTCTGGTGCGGGCCCGGCCCGGTTGGCGTTGCCATCGCGGCCCATCCGGGTGGCCGTCCAGGATGACGCCGGTTGGTGCCGCGGTACAGACGAGCCGACGGGGGCGCCTCATCCTCATGAACTGGTCGAGGCCTAAGCCAGCACCGTTTCTTGCCGGTGGGACCCATCGGGGCTTCAGCCAGCTTGCTCAGGGCGGCCGGTGCCGTCTTGATCGTCCTCGGCACGAGTTCGATCAGCACAGGTCCCACCGCAGCGGCGCCGAACCCGCTGGCCAACCCGACCACCAATTGGCCCCTGCCTCCTCTGGCCAACAGCACGGGGAACTGCACTTACGCGGAGCACGGCAGGATGAGCTGCCAGTCGCCCTGCTACCCCAACGGCGTTCTCCAGTACAACTCGTCCAGGAGCTGTACGGCCCTCCTGCTGGCCGCGGTCAACCAGGCGCAGGCGGCGGAGCATCTCGCGGCGTTTGCGCTCCCCTCGGACTATTTCCGCCTCGAGCGCGACGAGGCAGCTGTTCGTGCTGGTCAACTTGGCCCGCATATCCCTTGGGGTCCCGCCCCTGGTGGGGCTCTCGCCGTACCTGAGCGCAGCTGCCACGCGGGCCGCCGACCAGGCCGAGGATCCCTCTTTCCGAACGTCGTACGGCCCAGTTGAGGTGTGGCTCCCGCCTGGAGGCGGCATGTACGCCTTCGGCGGGGCCTGGGCCGGCGACTCGGTGAACCCAGTGGCGGCCCTCTTCGGCTGGCTTTACGACGACGGGTGGGGGGGCAGCAAGGCCACCTGGAACTTCGATTGCACCAGCCCGACGGCCAGCGGGTGCTGGGGCCACCGGGATGAACTGCTCGGCGAGTGGGCGGGCACTCGCTGCACGGACTGCATCGCCGGCGCCGGTTACGCCTCCCCTGCCGCCCGCAACTGGAAGGAGTCCTACGACTTCCTCCTGGTCCGTCCGGCCCAGTTCCCGACCCCACTCGTGTTCACGTGGGACGGCGACGTCATCCCTTACCTCCCCGCCGGATGGGAAGCTGTGCCAGCACCGTGACTAGCGAACCAACGCACCCGCAGCCGACCCGGCTAATGAGCGAGCCCCGCGCCCGCGACATCGCCGTTTTACTGGGGTCGCTGCGAACGGCGATCGGGGTCACGTTATTGGCCGCCCCTTCGCTGGCCAAGCTCTGGGTTGGCTCCTCCGGGCGTGGCGCTGGTGGGAGAGCCCTCTCCCGTTCGCTGGCGGCCCGGGAGATCGTGATCGGTTGTGGGGCACTACTCGCCATCTCTAACCCCGCCCGGCTACGGGGATGGTTGGCTGCAGGGGCTTTCTGCGACGGCGTGGATGCGCTGACCAGTGCCCGCAGCCGGGAGTTGCCTTGCTTTTCACGAGTACTCGTCGCGTTGAGTTCAGGCGCAGCGGCCACCGCCGGAGCGGCGGCCGCGCTGTCGCTGCCTGTCCCCGGCCCGAGTGAGGACCAAGCCCCCACCGCCTGACGCCGGCGCCGCCCGGCGACCTACCGCCTGCCGGCGCCGCCCAGCGACCCCGCCTCCGGCTGGCTTGCGTACAATGGCCACCAGGCGATGGAGCTCGCCCCAAACCGCACTGCGCTGCTGATGCTGATGGCTCCTACTTGGACAGCTGAAACGAGGAGCGTAAAGTGCTATTTCTGTGGGTGGGCGTAGCGGGGTCGGTCGGTGCCATCCTGCGTTACTGGCTCGACGGTGTCGTGAGCCGTTGGACAGCGGGCCTGTTCCCGTGGGGCACGTTCGTGGTCAACATTTCAGGGTGCTTTATCATTGGCTTCCTGAGCGCGCTACTTACGGGCCGGTTCCTACCGCACCCTGTGCTGCGCACGGCCGTGCTGACCGGTTTTGTGGGCGCTTACACGACGTTCTCGACCTTCACGTACGAGACCATGCAACTGCTTCGGGGCGGCGCCATTGCGCTCGCCTTCGCCAACCTGGTTGGGTCCGTGACCGCTGGCTTGGTCGCGGTATGGCTGGGCACTATAGCGGGGACGGCTCTGTGAGACTTTCGGGTGAGGGGATGCTTTTGCGCGTCTTCGTCGGCGAGTCTGACACCTGGCATGGCAAGCCGTTGTACCAGGCCATAGTCCAGCGCTTGCGGGCCGAGGGCCTCGCCGGCGCCACCGTTATCCGGGGTATCGAGGGTTTCGGCGCCAAAAGCCACCTCCACACGTCGCGGCTCCTACGCCTCTCAGAGGACCTCCCTCTCATTATCGAAGTCGTAGACAAGGCCGAGAACATTCAGCGGGCTTTGCCCCTTCTGGACGACATGATCTCCGACGGGTTGGTCACCCTGGAAAAGGTCCAGGTCCTCATATATCGGGCCGGTAACCCGAGCGCCGGCGCGGGAGGCCCGGGCGCAGGGCGGCCTGCAGAACAGGCGTAGGGCTCCCGGCCGCGTCCAGCGGCCTTCCACGACCATGGCCCAGGCCCGGCGGGCGGTCGCGTCGCGCGCCGGGCTGGGACCTCGTTGAGGCGGCTGCCTTCGCGTCAGCTCATTTCCGTAGCCAGGCCGTCCCCGAACCCGCCCGTCTGGCCCGCAACGCCGCTGCTCGTGCCCGGCTCGGCCGAAAGATCGATCGTTTTAGGCGCCGCTACGCCCGCCGTCTCGCTGTCATCGCTCCCAGCTAGCAACGTGCGGGGGTGCTGAGCCAGGTCGAGGGCGATGTCGCCCAGGACGCCCTGCCGTCGTTTGTTGGCCAGGTACAACGACCCACCACCGAGAACCATATAAGCCAGAAAGATGTACGGGAAAATGTCGACTGGCCAGGCGGGCACCGGGTAAAAGCTTCCGATGGTAGGGACCAAAAGGCACAGCAAGGCGGCGCCCGCAAGCGCTACGTGACGACGTCGTAGCTCGCCGCGCTTGGCCAAATAGGTCGGAGCCGCAATGGAGATCAGGAAATAAGCGGTAAGGAAGCCAAACGCGGCCAGCGTCCCGGCGTCGCCGAAGATCGTGTTGGGGTTGGTGAAAATCTCGAGCAGCATGGGCACGATGACGATCAAACTGATGTAGGCCGTGATCGACACGTGAGGGGTACGGTTATGGTGATGCGCCCGGCCGAGGGGCGTCGGGAGGACGTCATGTCCGGCCATGCGGTAGATGATGCGTGCTCCCGCGTTGAGGCATGTGAGGGTGAGGCCAAAGAAGCTCACCATGGCTCCCAGCGAGATCGGGATCCGGAAGGCGCTTACGTCGTACAGCTTGGCCAGGTATATCAATGGTGCGTTCTGCCATGACGCCCCATAGTCGTGCGTGCCGCCCACTTCGACATAGCTCATGAAGATGAACCAGATCCCGGCGAACACGAGGCTCCAGATAACGGCCCTGGGCACGGTGCGCAGAGGTTCCCGGGCCTCGCCCCCCAACGCAGTGGCGCTTTCGAACCCCACCAGGCTGAAAATCGAGATGACGATGCCGAGGCTGAGGCCGTGGAAGTCGAGGCCCTGCAGCTTCAGCTGCGCAGTATCCAGCGTAAATCCGTGCTTGAACAACACAATAAAAGCAAGGACCGCAATGCAGGTGACCGATAATGCTTCGAGGACCAACGTCAGCGCAGACGAGACGTGGACGTCCCTGTAGGCGACGTACCAGCACACGGTGGCACTGAGCAAGTACAGCAGGACCGGCGGGACCACGGCCCCGACGCCTATGGAAGTCAGGAATTGCTGGGCGAATATCGCAAACCCCGTCAGCCCAGCTATAGCGATGAACAAATAGCACCAGATGAGCGTCCAGCCGGAGAGCACTCCGGTAGCCGGCCCCAGTCCTCGGGCCGTGTAAGCATACATGGAACCTGCCGAAGCGGAGCGGCGAGCGAACTGGTTCAGGTTGAGGGCTACGAGCATGAGCATCACCGTCCCGAAGGCATAGGTGAGCCAGGTGCCCTGGCCGGCGTAGCCGAACGCGATCGGTATGATCAGGACGGCGGTCATTGTCGGCGATATAACACCGATGGATTCCGCCAACACGGTAGGGAACCCGAGAGCATTTGCCCGCAAACTGTGGTCCACTTTCCCCGTTGACGGGGTGGTCGCGGGCAGAAGGGGTGTTCGGACGAGCGCCATCGCAACAGCCTCCTTTGTCAGACCGAGCTGTCGTCATCTCTGACGCAACCGCCCGGTCAGGTCCCCCACGCACCAATCAGTGCCTGGGTATGGCGAGGCCGCGACTACCTCAATTTACTGCCTAGTGAAAAATACGCCTGTGCTGATGCTGATTTATTGCCTGGTGGTTACATTTCTGTGAACCGGGAATAGCCGCCGTTTGTTAAGCGAGTGGCAGCCCGTCTGCCGACGAGGGAAACCCTGCAGGCGCCAGGGGAGGCCCGTTTTCTGCGGGCGGGGCCCGCCCGCTGAGATGGCCCAGTCGGGAAAAGACTGGTCTGTCAACAGAAGATCTTCATAAAAGGCCCCGAACCTTCGGTCCGGGTGGATAATGGCTATCTCCAGGACCCACAGGTTAGGGTTGGGCCTAAACCCGACATCGGCCAGAGAACCGTCATAATGGGCAGAATGGGGGAAGTCGGACAGGCGGTGGCCGGACAGGTCCAGGTTGAGCTCCCATCCCCGCGACCTTGTCGTCGCCTGGGCAAAGTCGTACAGCTCTTGGCCGCTGGCCGCCGTGGAGAACCACATCTCCCGGACGTCGTCCCATATCGCCTTCACATCCGCCTTGGCTTGGTGGTGCTCCGCGCCCTGGCCTACGACAAAGGTCTCACCGGCGTCCCCTTCGGTACCGCCATATATCGGGCCGATGTCGATGAAAAAGATGTCATTGTCGTGCAGCACGACGCCAGGCTCGGACGGGGCCATAAAGTCCTTAGTGGTGTTCGGTCCCAGACGAGTGATTATGTGGTGCCAGCCGCGCCGCATCCCGAGGGACTTGAGCACATCCCGGGCCATGGCGCGGGCGTCTTCTTCGGCCATCCCCGGGGTGATCTGCGACGCGATCCTGTACACAGCGTGGCGGGTGCGGAGGCGAACGTCGAGCATCTTTTCGAGGGCATAATTGTCGCCGGTACCTTCTATTTCAGTGGCGGTAACCGTCATTAGGGCAGCTTCCCTTTCTGTCTTGTCGAGCATCGTCACCGGTGAGCGTTCCGGAGGGCACTGCCGCCCACTGCAGTTACCACCATCACCTCGGTGGGCAAGGCCTCGGCGCCGAGCCGGTGCGGCCGGTCCGCATCGAAATGGGCAGAACTCCCGGTTGGGACCCGGTAGACGCGGCCATCGTAATCGAGCAGTAGCGTCCCCTCGACGACATAAACCCATTCCTCGCCGAGGTGGCGCGCCGGCAAGCCCGGACCGCGCTCGGGTGAAATGGTCATCCGCAATGCCTCCAAGGCGCGCGACCCGGGGTAGCCGCTGCAGCTCACGACGCCCAACCCGGCCACCTCGTGGGCGGGCTCACCGGCGGAGTAGATGGTCAACGTGGCCGCGGTGGCGTACTCCACGTCGTCGAGCAGGCGGCCCACGGGCACCTGGAGAGCAGAGGCGAAGGTCAATAGCGTGGCCACTGACGGTTGCCGTTCCGCCGATTCGATCCGGGACAGGTGTGCTTTGGAAACCCCAGTCAGTGCCGCGAGCTCGTCGAGGGTATAGCCGGCTCGCTCCCGGGCCGCCCTGAGGCGCTCGCCAATAGACAAGATGGTTGCTTCGCTGACGAGCCGCCCGGTGGCCATTGACCGACAAGCTAGCCCCGTGTTGCCTCTCAGGCAACACGGTGTTGCCTGATGTAACAGAGCGTTAATTGACTCGAAAACGGGGCGTTAAGGCGGGCGCTGGATTTGTGGGCGCTAGGTGTCGCTATCTGTGGGCGCTCGGTGTCGCTATCTGTGGGCGCTAGGTGTCGCTATCCGTACCTTGGCGCGCAAAGGTATGGGACCATTGGGGTTTCGGAGGTCTAATCAGCCGGCCCCACCAGCCTGAGCCAGGCGGGCGAACCGCTCGAGCACGGGCCGGCGGGCGTCGGCCAGCCGGGCCACAGACGCCGGTGTTCCCGCGGCAACGGCCGCCGGCTCGACGCCGGCAGCCTCGGCTTCGGTCCCGAACGCGGCCAGGAACGCGCCTACCGCCTCGTCGTCGACCTCGAGGTGGAACTGAAACCCCCACGCGTTCTGGTCGACCCTGAAAGCCTGGTTCGGGTAGACCTTGCTCGATGCCAGGTGTGTCGCGCCCGGCGGGAGGTCGAAGGTGTCGGCGTGCCAGTGCAGCACGGTCAATTCACCGGGGAGGCCAGCCAGCAGGGGGTCGGTCCGGGCCTCGTTGGTCAGGGACACAGGCGCCCATCCGATCTCCGGGCCCTCCGCACCGGGGTAAACCTTGCCACCGGCCGCTAATGCCAGCAACTGGGCACCCAGGCAGATACCGAGGGCAGGAAGGCCACGGTCGAGGGCCTCTTCGAGCAAGGCGATCTCCGCCCCTCTCGTGGGAAAAGCCTCGTCGGAAGTGGCCGACATGGGCCCGCCCATTACGACCATGGCCTGAAAACCGTCCAGGTCCCGAGGCAGACGGGCACGGGACGACATGACCCGGACATCGACGGCCACTGCGGCGTCGACCAGAGCCTCGGCGATGGCGTACGGCCTCTCGGGCGCCACGTGTTGCACAACTAGGCACGACGCTCGAGCGGAGGCTCTCCTGGGGGCAGGAGCACCCAGTAGCGCCTCCGTTGAGCGACCCCCGGCTGACCGACCTCTAGGCATGCGCCCCAGATGTTACCGCCCCGACCGGGACTGGTGGCCTCCGATCAAGGCCGCTGGACCGGGTTGAGCTGTTGGCCGTTGGCCAGGTAATAGCCCGGCCCGTTCGGGCCGTCCTGGTCCCAGGCCGAGTAGGGCGCCTCGTAGAGGTTGCCGTCAGACGGGTCCTGGACGAGCTGCTGGCTGTTCAAGACGTCATCAAAATCAGCTACCTGGCCACTGAAATCCTGCCATTGCTGGTTTATCTGCGCGATTTGCTGGAGGTCCCCGCTGAAGTTGTGCTGAATGGAACCCATCATCTGGACGAGCCCGCCGTTTACGGAGTTCCAGAGCGCAGGGGTGGCCAGGCCGAGCCTGATCACCCCGGCGGCAGTGGCGCCGTTAATGCTGGCCACCATATTGACAATCCCATGCACCGTCTTGCCGCCAAGGGTCCCGACGAACTCCATGTACTCCGTCGCCTGCGCCGGGAGGACATAACTGGCCAGGACCTGGCCCACCTTTATCCCGTAAAGGTTGAACATGTAGTTGAGGGCCGAACTAACAGACGTAATTGGCTGAGTGGCATTCACACCTTGCTCGAACGGGCCCCATAATTCGTAGACGACGCTGGCGCCGGTGCCGAAACCGTTCAGTTCGATGTAGTTCTGGTTCAAGGTGGAAACCCGCCAACCGGGCGGCATGGCGAAGGTAAACGCGCCCACGTTCCTGAAAATCTGGAACAGGTCCGCTCGCGAGGGCTGGTAGCAGGTCCCGATCTGCGCCAGGGTGGGCGCGGCGGCCGAAAGTTCGGCCGCGGGCGCCCAATACGCGAAAGCCACCCCCAGCTGGTCGGTTACCGCTGTACGGAGGGGCAGGGCGAGGACGCCCGCCCGCCCGGCCAGCACGGTGCTGCCGTCGCGGACCTGAAAAGTGGCGCCGCCGCCGCCGTGTTCGGTGTATGCCAGAGTTTCACCTTGCTTGTTCAGCGTCTTTTGCTCGTAGCCGAGGAACGAAGAAAGCAAAGTATGCGCGGTAACGCCCTCCGTCAGGAGGGCCGGGTACAAAAGTGCCCCTTCTCTGCCGGCGCCATTGGCCGTGACGCTGACGAGGCCCTGGAGGGACGAGACGTCCCAGCCGCTCGGCACGCCGACTTTGAAGCCGTCGTAGGGGTCAGCGGCCACGGGAAGGTGACAGCCGCTGGTGGCCACGGCCGGTAGCGCCGCCGTGCCGGCCGCGATCGCCCGCAAAGCCGGCATGGCCGCAGCCCCGGCTGGCAGGCTCGGCGCCACCGCCAACGCGGCCGTGACCGGTACGGCCAGTAGCAGCGCCGGCCTGCGCCCGAAGGCTCTGCGAAGCCGGCCGCGAACAGGTCGCTCGGCCTGGCCCGAACTCGCGCGATTCGTCTGGGACGGCGTTACTTGCACCCTTTTCAACCTCCTCGTCCTCGAGAGAGGACACCAGCGGACGACCACTACCTTCGTGGGCTGGCGTCACACGGGCGTCACAGGCCCGGCAATGGGCCCGACGGTGGGTACATTGGCGGGGTGCGAGACAGGATGGCGTGATGACGACCACACGATCGGACATTGTTCGTTGTGAACAATGCGGGACGAAAAACCGGGTGCCCGCCTCCGCAACAGGCATGCCGAAGTGCGGCAAATGCGGGTCACCGGTGCCCTGGGTCACGGAGGCGGGCGACGACGACTTCGACGACATCGCGATGGCGTCTAGAGTGCCGGTCCTGGTCGACCTGTGGGCGGAATGGTGCCCGCCGTGCCGGATGGTCAGCCCCGTCCTCGACCAGTTGGCCAAAGAGCGCGCCGGCCACTTGAAGCTGGTCAAGGTCAACGTCGACAATTCGCCCGCGCTGGCACGCCGCTACGAGGCCCGGAGCATACCGACGCTCTTGCTTATCGCCGGCGGTGAGGTGGTTAGCCGCCAGGTGGGCGCCTTGCCGGCCCACGCTCTGAAGAGCTGGGTCGACGGCGCCCTGGCGGGACAGCCTTAGGCCCTCTAGCTTTTCTTGTTCGCCGGCTCGGCCGTCCGGCCGGCGACCATCCGCAAGACCTCTCCAACGGACCCGACGTCGCCGTGGCGGCGACGGATAATGTCGGCGACGACCCCGGTCCATCCCGTCTGGTGGGTTGCCCCCAGGCCAGCGCCGTTGTCCCCGTGAAAGTACTCGTTGAAGAAAATGTTGTCCTTCCACGCCGGGTCCGTCTGGAACCGCTCGGTGCTGCCAAAGCAAGGCCTGCGCCCGTCCGGGCCGGGCAGGAAGATCGACGTGAGCCGCTGTCTGAGGTCGGCGGCTATCTCGGCCAGCGTGAGCTTCTGCCCGGAGCGAGCGGGGTACTCGACCTTGAACGTGTCTTCGAAGAAACGGCTGTACCGCTCGAGCGCCCCGATGACCAGGTAGTTGACCGGGAACCAGAGTGGCCCGCGCCAGTTCGAATTACCGCCGAACATGTGCGTGGTGGACTCGGCCGGCTCATAATCGATAGAGGCTGTTATGCCTTCGACGTCGAGCTGGTAAGGGTGCTCGAGGTGGTAGGCGGAAATGGCCCGCAGACCGTACGGGGCCAGGAACTCGCGCTCGTCGAACAGCTTGGCGAGGAGCCTCTCCAGACGCTCGACGGAGACAACACCCAACAAGAGCCGCCGGTTGCCGGGCTCCCCGTGGATGAGGCCGGTGTGCGAGAGCTTCTCGAGGTCATCGAGGCCCTGGTCTCGAAGAAGGCGCGGGAACTGTTTCGAGATCACCATGGCCTGTTCGATCATCGGCTCATCAATGACCGCAGCGGCGAGCATGGGGATGATGCCCACCATGGAACGGACCTTTATGGGTACGACAACACCTTCGGGGGTCACGAGGCGGTCGTAGAACAGGCCGTCAGTGTCGTCCCACATCCCCTGGCTGTCCATCGCGTCGCGGATATCCGCAAAGTGCTCGATGAACTTGATGGCCAGGTCGCCTGTCGGCCGGTTGCCAGTACGGCTCAGTACGGCGGCGATGCCGGCCATCGACAGAGCGTAGGACGCCATCCAGCCGGTGGCGTCCGACTGCTCCAGGGTCCCGCCGACGGGGAGGTGAGAACGGTCGATGGGCCCTATGTTGTCCAAGCCGAGGAACCCGCCCTCGAAGAGGTTGCAGCCCGTCTTGTCCTCGAGGTTTACCCACCACGTGAAATTGACGAGCAGCTTGTCGAAGATCCGGCTCAGGAAGTCGAAATCCCGGCCTCCATCGATGGCGAACACCTCGAGCGCGGCCCAGGCCTGGAGCGGGGGGTTGATGTCGCCGAAGTCCCATTCGTAGGCGGGCAAAGCGCCGTTGGGGTGCTGGAACCACTCCCGGCAGAGAAGGATGAGCTGGTACTTGGCGAAGGCTGGGTCCACGTGGGCCAGGGCCACGCAGTGAAAAGCCATGTCCCAGGCCGCGAACCAGGGGTATTCCCACTTGTCGGGCATCGACATGATGTCGAAGGCGTCGAAGGTCTGCCACCGGGAATTGCGGCCATAACGCCGGTTGAACGGCGGAGCCGGCTGGGTGGGATCTCCTTCCAGCCACCGCCTGACGTCGTAGTAATAGAGCTGCTTGCTCCAGAGCATCCCGGAAAAGGCCTGGCGCATGACCAGCGCCTCGTCGGCCGAAGCCTCCTTCGGGGTTAACTCGGCATAGAACTCGTCCGCCTCGGCCCGGCGCTTCGCCATGACCTTGTCGAAATCGTTGCCGAGCGCCTGCGATACCGCCGGGGTCGCCCCCTTGGGCCTCAGCCGCAGGTGGAGGTCGACGGTAGCACCGGGCTGGACCGTCACCTGGTACCAGAAGGCGCACTTGGTGCCCCGGCGCTCGGGGTTGACCGTGGCCGCGCCGGAGACCACGTGGTCGTTGACCCCGTCCTTCGGGTACTGAGGGCTGGTTGCCACCCCGTAGAGCCGGCTGTCGTTGGTCTCGTTGTCGCAAAACAGCAGCGTCGGGGCCGTCCCGCCCGCTTCGGCCCGGCCGAAGAGCTCGAGCTCGCCAAGGAATGGGTGACGTACAGCGACCGAGGTGGGGCCGTTGGCGGCGAGCTCGGGTTTGGGGGCGTCGAAATCCCACGACCATGTGTTCCGGAACCACGCCGTGGGCAGCACATGCAGCGTGTCTGCCTCCGGGCCAGAGTTGGTCACCTTGACCGACATGAGCAGGTCATGTGGGTCAGCCTTGGCGTAATGGACCTCCACCACCCAGTAGCGGTCGTCATCGAAGGCGCCCGTGTCGAGCAACTCGTACTCGGGGTCCCACTTGTTACGCCGGCCGTTTTCATCCCGGAGATCGTCGTACGGGTAGGCGCGCTGAGGGTAGTGGTAGCGCCAGCGGTTCCAGGAGTGGCTGGGCAGGGCGTCGAGGTACCACCAGTATTCCTTTACGTCCTCGCCGTGGTTGGCTTCGGAGCCGGTGAGCCCGTAAGCGCGCTCCTTCAGGATCGGGTCACGGCCGTTCCAGAGGGCCAAGCTCAGGCACAGGCGCTGTTCGACGTCGGAGAAACCGGCCAAGCCATCTTCACCCCAGCGGTAGGCCCTCGAGCGAGCGTGGTCGTGGGGGAAGTAGTTCCAGGCTTCCCCATCTTCGCTGTAGTCCTCCCGCACCGTCCCCCACTGCCGTTCGCTCACGTAGGGCCCCCAGTGGTACCAGTCGCTCGCCTGCCGAAGCCCGTCCTCGAGCTTCCCGAATGATTTGACCCTCTCCGATTCCGACGCCCATTTTGTGGTCTCCTTTCGGGTTCACCCTGGCCTTGGCGGCACCCGTTCTCCAGCGACCAAAATAGGGGGGGCCTGGGGCGCGGGGGTCACCCAAATGAGGGTAATTACGGAGGGCTGGTCGGATGACCAAAGAGCACACTTGTATAGTCGAGGTCTGAGTTTTCATGAACCGCCTGCCGCCGCACCACGTGCCGAGGCCTCGCCTTACTGGCCGCAGCGCAGGGTATAGGGTCATCGTTGCGGAGGCCGCGGCCGGCTACGGCAAAACGGTCTTGGCCGCCGAGCTGGTCGACCACTGGCGCAGCGTGGGGATCGACGTCCCCTGCGAACACGGGGGCGTAAATGCCCCGCTGTTGGCCGGCCGGTTCCACCAAGCCGTCCGCCGGGCCGGGTTCACCGAGGCCGCGGCCGCGGCCGAGGGCAAGCAGGGCCCGGTGGAGCTACTCGACTCGCTGGTCGCCTCTTTGGCCGCGGAAAACTGCACCTTTGTCGTCGATGACGCCCATAACGTCGACGCTGACGCCGGTCAGTTGATCGACCACTTAGCCAACTCCCTCCAGGGCGACCAACGCCTGGTGGTCCTGGCCCGGCGGTTACCGGGGGGCACGAGCCGTCTGCGGCGGGCCGAGTACCTTCAGCTGTCTGCGGCAGACCTGGCCCTCGACCCGAACGAAACCTTGTTGCTGTGCCGGGCCGGCTTCGGGCTCGAGGTGGGGCCGAAGGAGACCGCCGCCCTGGACGAAGCCACCGGCAGCTGGACGGCGGCGACGGTGCTGGCGGCAGCCAGGGCGGCCCGGACCGGCGAGGAGGTGACAGCGGTGGCAGAAGCGGCGGCGGCCGGGCCACCCGGCCGGAGCCGTGGCCGCCATCCTCGAAGAAGCCCTCGATGATCTCGGCCCGGCGCTCCGCTCGCCCTGGCCCAAATCGGCCGTCTGCCCTTGCTGGACGCCCAGGTGGTGAGCGCCGTCAGTGGGCATCCCATCGGTGAGGACAATGGTCTGTTCGAGCGGGCGCTGAAAGCGGGTATCCCTTTCACGCCGAGCCAGGGCCCGTGGTGGGACCTGGCTGGGCCGGTGCGCGACTACCTGGCCGCGTTGGCGCCTGTGCGCAGGGACGCCATGGCTAAGGCAGCCGAGCTACCAGAGCCGGGGTGAGCTCGGCCCGGCGTTCGAGCTGTTGCTCGCCTCGGGAGACCCCAACCAGGCGGCGGCGGTGCTGGCCGCCACCTCCGGCCCCGAAGAAGACGCGATGGACAACTTCGAGCTGCAGGCCCGCTTCGACCAGTTGCCCCCGAAGGCGGTCGACGCCCACCCGGAGGTCCTCGTCCTGGTTGGCCGGCGTCTCGGCCACTCCAGCAAGTACAGCCTGTGTTGCCAGTTGCTCGACCGCGCCCAGGAGATCGCCACAGAGATCGGGCGATGCCGTCCTGTACCGTTCCGCGGGCGCCGAACTGGCGAAGGTGCGCCAATTGGCCGCCCTCGACTACGCCGGAGCCGAAGCCGCCGCTCGCGAAGTATTGGCGTCGGCAGGACCGGATGAACAACTGACTCGTGCCCGGGCCAACGAGTTCCTCGGGTTCGCTCTTTGCCGGCGGGTCGACAGTGATGGCCGACGAGACGAACGTGCCGTGGCCGAAGCAGAGGAATGCTTCGCGCGGGCCTCACAGCTTTACCTCGGGCTCGGCCGGCGGGCGGCGGCCTCGTTTGTGCTGGTGGACTGGACGGTGCACATCGACTTTCCCACGTGGCCAGTTCAACCGGGCCATGGACCGCCTGGAACAGGCCCTTCGCCTGGTGGCGGACAGGCCTGACCGCGTGGGGCTTCGTGATGATCTGGAGGGCCATGCTGGCCGCCGAGCTCGGTCAGACGAAGTTATGCCGGGACAGCGTGGACGAAGTGTTCCGGGTGGCGGAGCTGAAAAAGAGCCCCTTCCAACGCTCGCACGGGCATTGGAGGCTAGCTGTGCTGTCCTCCTACACAGGGGACGCCGAAGCCACGATCCACCACATCCGCCAGGTCGAACTGCTCGGGACGGGGTGGCTCCCGATGGGCTCAGGCGAGTTTTTGTCCGACGCTGCCGACCTTTTGGACCGGGTCGGTTATACGGCTCTCGCCCAAGAGTACCTGGCTCGGGTCAAGGCTGAGCCGAAAGATGCCGGGCATCTGGTGGCCCTGGCCGAAGCCGTACTCGAGGCCCGCCACGGCGACCCCGAGGTGGCCGAGGAGCTCCTGCTCGCGCTGGACAGCCAGCGGGTTGACCGCCGCGAGCAATGGCGGGTCACGCTCATGCGGGCGTTCGCGGCGTTCCGTCACGGCCAAGACGGAATTGCGGCCGTCCTTGCCGCCGAGGCCTGCGAAGAAGCGGCTCGCCTAGGCCAACCCCTGCTCCCCTCGTACGCGAACGTTACGTCACCGAACAGCTGCTGGCCCTGGCGGCCAACACCGAACAACCGGCGGCAGTGGCGCTGAGAGCGAGCGCGCTTGCCGATATCCCTGGCCGTACTGGGACGCTTCGAACTGACCGTCGGCGGCCGCCCGATGCCGCTCCGGCCCGGCCAGGAAACTCAGCTGCTCAAGTTCGTAGCTGTCTCTGGCGGTCGGGTGCATGGCGAACAGGCCATCGAAGCGCTCTGGCCCGAGGTGGCCCGCTCGGCCGGTCGCAACCGGTTGCGCACGGTGCTGAACCGTTGCGAGCCACCGCCGGCAATGTCCTGAACCGCGAGGGCGAGATCCTGGCTCTGGACGACGCTCTTCAAGTCGATGTCCAGGAGTTCTTCTCCGAAGCGCGGCGCGCCCAGGCCCTGGCCTCGAAAGACCTGGCGCTGGCTACGGCGGTGGCGCGGGGCGCTATGGCTCGGTACAGAGGTGACCTCCTCCCTGATGACCGCTACGACGACTGGGCCGAGAAACCTCGCCAGCAAGCGAAGGTGGTCATGCTCGAGCTGCTCGACCTGTGTGCGACCGAAGCAGCCCGGCGTGGCGACCTGGATGGCTCCGGCGGGCGGTCGAGCGCACCATCGAGTTCGCCCCGTACGACGACGTACGCTACCTGCGGGCGGCCTCCACCTTGCTCGAGCAAGGCCGGCGCGGTGAAGCTATGGCGGTCGTCCACCGCGCCCGTTCCGCCTTCGCGCAGCTGGGGCTGGGCCCGCCGCTGTCGCTGCTCGAGCTGGAGAGGTCCATTGTCGCGTGAGGTCGTCCCAGTAGCGAGAAACGCCCGCGAGGGTGAAACGCCTGTATGGGTGAAACGCCATGTAAGCTGGAGCCGTACCTGGCCACCATGTCGCGGGCGCTGCTACCGTCAGCGGTGAGCGTCGGCCGCGGCGTTCACTTGCGCGGAGTGAAGGAAAGCCGTGACTACGCCCCTCAATTCAACTGTTACCCCCGCCGTGCCAGCGGACGACGGCCCTAAGGCCGGCCGCCGGTCCCGGGTGCCCCTGCTCCGGACGGCTGTTCTGGTTGTATTGAGCCTCGGGCTTTGGTTGACTCCCACCGTCGCGGCCGAGGCCCAAACGTCGGCGGCCACCGTTAAGGTCTGGTTCCTTCAGGGCGAGCAGATGATCTCGGCCACCCGCCCCGGCTCCACACCGAGAACCGCCGTTCAGGCCCTGCTCAAAGGACCTACCCCGGCCGAGTACAAACTCGGTTACCGGACGTATATCCCCGCCGGCACCACGCTCCGGTCCCTCACCGTCGCCAACGGCTTGGCCACCGTTGACCTCAGCCTCGACTTCGCCCTCGGCAACGCGCAAAGCCTCGACGCCCGGATATCTCAACTGGTGCATACAGCGAGTGGCTTCGACGGCGTCACTCGGCTCCAGCTGCTCGTGGATGGCGGCACCGCGTACGGGATGTTCCCGGGCATCGTCACGGCGCTGCCGATCACTCTGAAGGAGCTCGAGACCCCCGATGTACCGGTATGGACGGCCACCCTGGCGGCCCCCGGCGCAGCCGTCCCCGACCTTCTGTCGGCCCAAAAACGGTTGGTCGCGCTCGGCTTCTTGCTGCCAGGCGACGCGGACGGCCAGGACGGCCCGCAAACCCAGACAGCTGTACTGGCGTTCCAGAAATGGGAAGGCCTCCCCCGCACCAGCGTGCTCGGCCCCCAGACGATGGCTCGGCTGAAAACGGCGACGTACCCCAAACCCATTACCCGGGGTGGACCGGGAAAGCGAGCTGAGGTATTGATCGATCGCCAGGTCGTACTGGCCATCGACAACAACAAGGTCGTCCGGGTCATCCCCGTGTCGACGGGGAAGCCATCGACACCCACCCCGACGGGGAATTTCAAGGTTTACGCGAAGTACGCGAAGTGGTGGTCTACGCCGTTCCAGGAATGGCTGCTGTGGGCGGTGCCGTTCAATGGTGGGGTGGCCTTCCATTATTTCCCGGAGGTACCTCCGTACGCCGCCTCACACGGCTGTGTACGGCAAATGGCGACAACGGCCAAGTGGCTGTACGACTTTTCCGTCATTGGGATGCCTGTAAAAGTGATCGCGAGCTCGAAATGAAAACCCTTATCGCCGGCGTTTTGGTCGCCCTTACGTTGACGGTAGCCGCGCCAGTCAACGCCGCCCCCTCGACAATCTCTCCCGGTCAGTTGACCGTTGGTGTCTCCCTGCCGAGCGAGGGTTTTGAAGTCGGGGTAGCCCGGGGCTCGCATGTAATCTACGCGCAAGGTTTCGACATCGATTTGGCCTTGGCGGTGGCCAAACGTCTGGACCTCGCCCGAGTGGAATTCGTGCAGAGCCGGTTCAGCAGCCTGTTCGCGCCGGGTAAAAAACCCTGGGATATTGCCGTTGCTCAGCTCACCATCACAAGTTCGCGGAGCCGTAACGTCTCGTTCAGCCAGCCGTACCTGACGGTGGACCAGGGCGTGCTTACGGCCAAGAACCTCTCGCCCGTCCCCCACTCGTTGTCCGCCCTGCGCTCGCTCCAGCTATGCGCCCTGCGGGACTCGACGGGGGCCGCGGCGGCCGAGACGCGCATTACCCCCCAGAAACCCATCATTGAACCGGTTGACGTCCCCACTCTGATGCAGGACCTACAGAACGGCCCCTGCCAAGCGGTCGTCTATGATGCGCCGACGCTGGGGGCCCTCAAGTCGTTGGCCCCCACCTATTACGGGACTTTTGTCGGGTTGATCCCCACGGCGGAGCACTACGGTATCGCTCTCCCCAAAGGAAGCCCGCTGCTCGGCCCCGTCAATGCCGCACTACATACGTTGACAAGCGACGGGACCGTGCAGCGGTTGGAAAACAAATGGTTCTCAGCCGACCTGGCCAAAGTCCCGGTCCTGCGCTGAGCTTGGCGGGTCAGCGGGATTCGAGGGCGTCGTACGCTTCAGACCAGCCCAGCTCCTTCAGTTCGGTCAGCAACTGAGGCCGCCACTGCTCGCCCAGATCGGCCATGGCGTTTATGAACTCCTCCGAACCCACCCGGAACTTGGGCGACCTGCCGGTCACGGGGTCGCGAAGGTAGACATGCTCGCCGCCGTTCAGCGGGACGAGGCGCCTAATACCTGGATCGGTCTGGATTTTTTTCGGCCCCGTCGACTGAACGGCAGAGGCCCGAGCCGTCTTGGAGACGACTTCGTCGCGCGTTTGTATTGGCATGAGGTTCCCTTCGAGGTCGTACGCCGCTAAAGAGGGTACCCGACCAGCGGCCAATTTTGGTGGCGGCCGCAATTAGCGGACCGCGCGCCCTCAGTTCAAACGCGTCGGCGCCAGTCCTTGCGCCGCCGCTTCGTCACGACGATGACGAGCGCAGCGGCGGCTAATACCTCGAACGCGAACACCAGCAGCCCGCTGCTCAAGAGGAAACGGCCGATCAACCCACCGACCAACGCGCCGCCGAGCCCGCAAAGTACAGTCCACCCAAATCCGATCGGGTTGGGGCCGGGCGCCACCAGGCGCCCAAGAGCCCCGATCACAAGCCCGCCTACGAAGAGGCCGAGCAAAAACGTCAGCATCGTGCTGCTCCTTTCACTGCCACCATTGTCCGGCGCCGTGAACTGCTCCCACCATAAGGGAACACCCTGATCGTTCCCTGAGAAGGGGTGCGCCCGTCTCGTCCATGTTCCGAGCGTTATTACGGCTGAGGGCTCCAACGGGTCGACGCCGCGAAGGCCGCCAGGGCCAACAGAGCACCAAGAGCGACGAAGTCTGCGCTCACTTCGTGGTGTTCCTTCTGGACGACGATGGTCTTCGGCAGGTTGGCGAAGACCCGCCGCAGTTCGGAGGCGTTCCTGGCCGTGTAACTGGACGCGCCGGTGAGCTTGGAGACCTGCTGGAGTGGAGGTAGGTCGGCGACCAGTTGGGAGAGGCCGGAAGTAGAGCCCAAGCCACCGCCGTAGCCACCGCCGGCACCGCTGCTGCCTCCATAAAAGGCGCCTCCGTCGAGGTAAAAGCCGCCTTGCTGTGGCGTGCACTTAAGCGGGCCCGGGTGGGTAGTGCCGTAGCCGATGGTATAAACACGCACTCTTCGGGCAACGGCGTAAGGGGCAGCCTGAAGAGGCGTTATCCCCCGGTTGTTCTGCCCGTCCGTCAATAGGACTATCACGTCCGGTACGTAACCACGCTGAGGCGGTTTGGCCTGGTTCCCCGGGGCCGCATGGTTACTGGTACTGGCGCTCCCGGGCCCACCACTGGGGGCGAACGGTGCGGCGGCGGCGTTCAAAACCGCGCTCCCGATCGGTTGGACCTGACGGTCCACCTCAGAAATGGCATCCAGCGATTGGAGAATGGCCGCCCCGATAGCGGTCCCCGGGTTGGTGTTGAGATTGCTTATGGCCCGGTCCAATGTTTGGCGGTCCTTGGTCGGAGCTACGGCAAGTTCGGCAAACCCGGCGAACTCCACCAGCCCTATGCGTGTCCCGCGGGGCTGAGCGTTCACGAATTGGCGGGCGGCGCTTTCGGCGGCGGCCAACCGGTCGGGGTAAACGTCGGTCGAGCACATCGACCCGGACTCGTCCATGGCCAGGATGATCGTCGTTTGTGACAGCGGGACCTTCGAGGTCAGCTGGGGCCTGGCCGATCCTATGGCCAGCAGGGCCAGCCCGCCCAGGAGCAGGGCGATGGGCACATGACGGCGCCAGCGTGACCGGCGTGGCAGTGCCGCCCGCAGGAGGGCCAGGCTCGAATAGGTCACGGCCCGGCGCTGCCGGCGGCGCAGCGCGACCAAGTAGACGCCAAGCGTTAGAGGGACCGCCAAAAGCAGGGCCAGGCCCCATGGCCAGGTAAAGCTCATTTCAGAACACGCGCCCGAACCACAGCATCGACGCCGTGGCGCCAGCAACCACGAGCAAAGCGGCCACGATGGCAAAAATGGCCGTGATCTCGGTGTATTGGGTCACGATCGTGAAATGCAGGTTGATCGTCTTCGAGACGTCCATCAGGGCGGCCTGGTCATCGACTTGATGGTACGAGCCGTTCGTCACCGCAGAAACGGCTTGGAGAGACTGGCTGTCCAGAGCGGTGCCTAACGTAAACCCGTCGACCTTAATGGTTGTGCCTGCTGTGGTCCCCACCCCAATGGTCTGGATGCGGACACCTGCGATCGACGCCAACCTAGCCCACGTCACCGGGTTGGCATCGCTCGTGTCTTCGCCGTCAGAAAACAGCACGATGGTTGAACCGCCGTAGTACCCGATGTTGACCTCACCCGAAGCATCCTGAGCGAGGGCCGCCGGGTTCACCTTGATCGTCTTGCCGGCGATGGCTTCGAGCGAGGTGAGGATGCCCGACCCCAAAGATGTCCCACCCCCCAGCGAAAGGTGGTCGATGGCCTGGACCACTGGGCCATGGTCGAAGGTCGGCGGCTGGACGATGATGGCGCCCTGACCGAAGGCGACGACGCCGATCTTGACGCCCGAGGGCTGTTGGCGGACGAAGGCTTTGGCTGCCAATTCCGCGGCGCCGATCCGGGACGGCTGGACGTCGCGGGCACCCATGCTGTTGGAGACGTCGAAGTCGAGTACGACAGTGGCCTGACGTCGGGGTGTCTTTATGGTCGCCATGGGCCGCGCGACGGCGACACCGAGAAGGGCCAGAGCCGTCAGGAACAGCGCAAATGGTAGGTGCTCGCGCCAGCCTCGTCGCGCTCCGGTGCCCGTCGTGACGAGGCCCCGGGCGGCGAGGGCGGTGGCCCGGGATCTCCGTTGTCGCCGCCAGGCCATGTACAGCGCCACCACTAACGGAAGGAGCAGGAGCCAGAGGAGCCGGTCCGGCGCAGCGAAGGTCACTTTCGGCGCCTGCGCCCGCCTTCAGCCATTCTTACGAATGCACTGACCAGGTCATCTTCGGTTGAAACGACATGGAGCCGGGTCTTTGCCCCGGCGAGGGCCCGCCTAATGGCCTCATCCTGTTGTTCGGCTACGGCCCGGAGGCGGCGGCGCAAACCGGGGTCACTGGAGTCGACGAGGAGCTGTTCGCCCGTTTCTGCGTCCTGGACCAGCAGGAGGCCGGCGTCGGGGAGCTCGTACTCGCGGGGGTCGACGAGCCGGACAGCAACGACCTCGTGCCTTTCGGTCAGGCGCAACAGCGGGCGCTCCCAGCCGGGCGCGCTGATGAAGTCGGAGATGATCACGATGAGCGAACGGCGCCGGATGACTCTCGATGCGACGTCGAGCAGTTTGCCAATGTCGGTGCCGGCGCCTTCGCTCACCGGCTGCAAGAGTTCATGGACCAGGGCCAGCACCTGGTTGCGGCCTTGGCGGGGCGGGATAGCCCAGTGCTGTCCGCCGTCGTAGATAATGGCCCCTACCCGGTTGCCGCCCCGCACAAAGAGCTGGCCGAAAGTCGCCGCCAGCTCGCACAGGACCCGCTCCTTGGTCCGCTGGACGGCGCCAAAGGCCATCGAACGGGTGCGGTCCAGCAGGAGCCAGGCCGTCAACTCACGGTCTTCCATGAACTCTCTGACGTAGAGCTCGTCCATGCGGGCGGTGACGTTCCAATCGATGTGGCGGACGTCGTCGCCCCACTCGTAGTTGCGCAGGTCGAGGAAATCTGTGCCGTTGCCGCGCAGCAGCGTGTAGTAGTCGCCCTGCAGCCGCCCGTCGAGGCGGCGCACCACCTGCCACTCGAGACGGTGCAAGACCCGTTCGGGGGTCAAGAGCGGGGCGTCGTCCACCGTGCTCACCGGCCTACCCGCTCACGCCCCGGAGGACCACATCGGGGACCGGGATCCTGGCCAGGATGGTGTTGACCACGTAGTCCGGGCTGACATTGTCACTGAGCGCCTCATAGGAAAGGACCAATCTGTGGCGGAGCACGTCCGGGGCCATGGTCCGCACGTCCTCCGGCAGGACGTATTGGCGGCCGCGCACCAGCGCCAGGGCCTGGGCGGCGATGACCATGTAGATCGACGCTCGGGGGCTCACCCCGAAGGTGACATACCGGGCCAGGTCGTCCAGGCCGAGCGCTGACGGGCCTCTGGTGGCGCCGGCCACCCGTACGGCGTACTCGATGAGGGCAGGGTCGACGTAGACGCTCGGCACGGCCTTCTGGAGTGCTCGTAACTGGTGGACATCCATCACCTCGCTCACGTCCTCGAGCCCGGCGATCATCCGCTCGACGATCACGAACTCCTCGGTGGGGGTCGGATAATCGACCAACACTTTCAGCATGAACCGGTCGACCTGGGCCTCTGGGAGTGGGTAGGTGCCGTCCGACTCGATCGGGTTTTGCGTCGCCATGACGAGGAACGGGTCGGGCAAAGGATGGGTTTCTCGGCCAATCGTGACCTGGCGCTCTTGCATGGCCTCGAGCAGCGCGCTCTGGACCTTGGCGGGCGCCCGGTTCACCTCGTCGGCGAGTACCAGGTTGGCGAATATGGGACCGAGCGAGACCTCGAACGCGCCCACCTTTTGGTTGTAGATCCTCGTACCGACGATGTCCGCTGGTACGAGGTCCGGCGTGAACTGGATGCGTTGGAACTCCACCCCGAGCGCGTTGGCAAACGTCCGCACGGCCAGCGTTTTGGCCAGGCCCGGTACCCCTTCCACCAGCACATGGCCCCGGGCCACCAGGGCGACGACCATGCGCTCGAGCAGCTGGTCCTGCCCGACGATGACCCGCTTTACGTGGTACAGGACCTCCTCGAGCGACGCTTCGGGGTTGGCCGCGGCTCTGCCGCCCAGCGTGTTCGTCCCTCCTGGCTCATTGGGCTGTCCCCACTGACCCGGGCTCATTTAGGGGGCGCTCCGGCCGATTGGCCAGCCGTAGCGATAGGGACAGCGAACCCGATGCCTGCAAAGCCGTCTGTCCCGGCGGGGTTGGCGAGCCCTGTCACGATCCCGATCACCTGTCCTTGTGTGTTGAGTAGCGGGCCGCCGGAGCTGCCCGGGTTTACAGCCGCATCAAACTGGATCATCCCCGACAGGGCCCGCCCATCCGCCAGCGTGAAGGTGCGGTCGAGCCCGGAGACAACGCCGGCGGTAAGAGAACCGTCTAGGCCGAGCGGGTTGCCTACGGCAAACACTTCGTCGCCGATCTGCGGGCCCGACCCGAGGACTGCGGGCGCAACCACCCTTGGCAGCACCGCGGCCGTCAGTACGGCGATGTCGTCTGAGGGGTCGGCCGACTTGATCGATGCCGTACCAGTGGTCCCGTCGTAGAAAGAGACTTCGATCCGTGACGCGCCCTGGACGACGTGCAGGGCGGTCAGGATGTCGCCTTGGGTATCGATGATAACCCCCGAACCGAGATCTTCGGTGCCCGCGGCGCCGGCGTGCTTCGACTCGATTACGACGAGGCCGAGCCGGATGGACCCGTACGCCGTGACCGCCGCAGGCGGCTGCGCCTGCAATTGCGAGATCGCCGTGCTCACCTTTTGGTTGACGATGGCGTTGACCTGACTGGGGCTTACGGCCGGTCGCGCCGAGATGCGCAGGTTGGTGAGGACGAGGGCGGCGACGACGGCTGCGACTGCCACCACGACCAGCGCCATGGTCATAGGCAGCGGCAGATGGGGTCGCCGGCGGCGTGGCGCTGGTGCTGGTGCTGGTGCTGCGGTGGACGGCGCCTGCGCCTGGAGCCGGGCACCAGGAGCCTCCCTGGTCGAGAGAGGCCCATTGGCTCCCCGCCCATCGCTCATCGTTCCCACCGTACCTCGGACCTTTCAACCCGGGGCTCCGAGTTGCCCGCGAAGTGGGATTGGCCAAGTGGGTTTCGCCAAGTGGGGTTCGCTAAGTGGGGCCCTCACCGCTTCCTGCGCCCCCGGGACCGGACCTCGCCCGTTCAACCGTTGTACCCGTCGAAGAGCACGAAGGAGCACGCCGGGAGCATCACGATTGGAGGTTTTCGATAACCTGAGGGCTGACGGGGCGCGAGGGCCAGGACCTGGCCCAGCGCTACGGACAACGTTTGGAGGCGCAGATGAATGGGACAGCGATGGACGTCAAGGCCCGGCTTCAACAAGACTCCTACGTGATAGTCGAGGATGTCTTTGACCCGGTTGCAGATTTAACTCCTCTTTACGACCAATGGGGCTATGTGCTCAGCGAGATCGCGACAGAACTGATGGCGACGGGCGCGCTGACATCCACGTTCGACGACCTTCCCTTCGAGGAGCGGCTAATTGCGGTGACCGAAGAGAGTGGGCAAAACATCTCCGGCCGCTTCGACATCTCGCTCCCTCAGCGCAATATCCGCCACGACACGCCGATCTGTGCGCCGCCAGCCATGTTCCGGCTCCTCACCAAGGAGAGGCTGCTCGATGTGGTCGAGGACCTCATCGGGCCTGAGATCACGTCCAACCCGACCCAGCACGTACGCATGAAACTGCCTGGACGGGCCCTCGCCGACCCCCACGACGGGTTGAGCGCAGGCGTGCCGTTCCACCAGGACCAGGGTGTACTGCTACCAGAGGCCGACGAGTCGGACATCTTGACCTGCTGGGTGGCGATAACTGATGCCGACGAGGCGAACGGGTGCCTCCAGGTCTTCCCCCAGAGCGACCAGGACGGGCTGGTGCCACACTGCCCCGGCGACTCGGCTGCCATGCAGGGGCCGGGCCAGATCGGGATCCCTCCGCGGCTCTTGCCAGGCGCCAGCGCCAAACCGTTGCCGATGCGGGCCGGCAGCGCGTTGTTCTTCAATCGCCGGCTCGTGCACGGCTCCTGCGACAATACGACCACGGACAAGGTCCGGATCAGCCTGGACCTTCGGTACCAACCCACCGGCCAGCCGACCGGGAGGCCTATGTTCCCGACCTTCGTCGCCCGCAGCAGGAATGCCCCCGGCTCCGTGCTCCGTGACGCTCATAAATGGCGCGACCAGTGGCACGAAGCCCGGGCCAGGCTGGCGGAGGACGGCACGCCGCGGTTCAATCGGTGGGACAGCGACGCGCCAGTTTGCGCTTAGCCTCGGGTCAACGTCACTCTGAGCCACCGGGCCTGAATGGCGCCGTGGCCGCCGGCAGGGGGCCAAGGCTGAGGTAGCAACATAGGCACTGCAGGTAAGACACCCTCACCCAGAACTGCCACCGGTGCCGTCTCTGCACCACGATGAGCACGTGCTTGTCCGCTCGGCAGAGCCATCGGTTCGCCGGGAGATCGTGGGGCACTGTGGCCCGGCCCTAAAGGAGCTGGCCGCCTCGGGAGCAGGTACGCGCCGCCCTCAGGCCCCGAGCACCTTCGCCTTTTCCTGCTGGAACTCAGCTTCGCTGATCACGCCGCGGTCCCGTAGGTCGGCCAACTTGGCCACCTGACCAGCAGAGCCGTTGGTGGCAGGGCTGGCCGCTTCCTGGACGTATTGCTGGAAGGCTTGCTGCTGCGCCTGCGCCGCTTCAATCTGCCGCTGCTGCATCTTGCCGCCACGGGCAATGAGGTATACCAACACGCCGAACAGTGGGACGATTACCACGAACAATACCCAAAAGGCCTTACCCCACCCCGACAAGTCGCGGCTACGGAAGATGTCACCGAAAACGATTACCAGTAGCCAGATCCACGCGAAGAACAAGAAGAACTCGAGCATGGTCACGAAGATGTCGGCCAATGGGTACGAGTTTGCTAGCACGTCTCTAACCTTTCGTTTGTCGGGTCTTCACTCAATTCGACCAGTAGCTCTTCAAGGTGCGCCTGCAGGAGCGCAAGCTCCTCCCGGGACAAGAGATGCCGGAACGTTGAGTCGGACGCTAACGCCTATCTGGTCAGGCTGCCTCACTCGGTCCGGGTGATTGCCGGCGGGCCAGCACGCGGCCTCTTGTGATGTTGGTACTAGCGGGCAATACGATCAGCGAGCAATAGGGTTTGCGGCTTATAGGCGAGGCAGCGACAGCACCGACACAATCGTGAACACGAGCACGCCGAAGGCGACCACGTTAAGGCCGATGCGGGCCTCGCGTCCTCTTAAGCGTTGCGCCAAGGCCACCAGGAACAAGACGGAGGCAAACAGCACGGTGTCACGCACATATTCGTCAGCAGTATCGCGGGCATTGGTACCCTCATCGAACGCGGTGGACGCCTGGGTATTGAGCACTGTGGCCCGGGCGAAGTAAGAGTTGTGGTACTGGGGCATAACAGCCGGGCCTGCGGGCGCCTTCGGATTGGTGAAGGGGTCTGTTTTTAGCCAGGCGTCAAAGGCAATGGCGTAACTGGGGTCGAACCGGCGCACGAAAAATGACTCCAGACGGGTATCGTTCGTCTCGTGGGCCTGGAGCCACGCGGTGAATATACCTGCGTCCGCGGACAACAATTGGCCGCCGTAGGTAGAAGCGGTTTCCGCCTCGAACCGGTAGCTGTTGGCGTGGCCGTACAAAAGAGATTGGCGTCCGTCCCACTTCGTGGCCTGGAAGCCGCTCCAGGCTGTAGCCACCGCCACGATGGCCAACACGATGACTTCGGCGACCTCGGCCGCCGTCCTCCATCCTTCATGGGGAGGTTCGTGTCGTTGCTCGTTTGCATTTTCGGGCTCGCGTTCACCGAGCTTGTGGGCGAGCTCTGTGTTCAGGTTCTCGGGCGATATCTCGCGTACTTCTCCTCTTGCCTCGTCGAGCGACCCAGAATGGCTTCGCTCTCGTCGACGCTCACGACGGGCGGAAGCGGAAGTTACGGGCGGGGCGGCTCAACGGGTCGTACTTCGAGCAGCTCCAGGCCGAGTGCTTGCACCCGAGCGATGGCACCGTGCAGCGCGGCTTGGTCCGGGAGCTCGGCCCGAAGCCGGGTGCAGTCCGTGCCGACAATGACGTCGAAGTCCTCGAACGCGTCGATAACGGCCGGCACGGCCTTGCCCGCGACGGTGATCTCGTATGTCCTCGGCATCATCAATGCAGATGAACCTCTCGTCCCGGGTCTCCTCCCATACCTCAGCTTGGTGCGCCGCCACGCCCCCGTCGTCACCCTCGACAGGGTGATATTCCAAGGCCGCGTCCCACCTGGTGAGACGATCGAGGCTGCCGGACCGTGACCAGGTAGAGCAACACTGCTGAGCCTGGATGCCGATGTCTCCGCCGGCAACGTCGTCGCACTGGCTGACGACCTCGAGGGGCCCGAAGGGCCAAGGGCCGTTCGCGTGAACGCTGCAAGGGCCACGGCGGCAGCCGGTCAATGGCCGCAGTTGCCGCGAATATTGGTCTGTCGACGGCAGTTAACGGTCCCCCGCGATCACCCGCTCACGGGTGATGACGGGTGACCCGTCCAGCCCGTAGCGTGACGAATGAAGAGCTGAGGAGGTCGTGACCGTGTTCCTTTGGGTGATCTCGTTTGCCGCTCTCGTCTGGTTGGCCTTAGCCCGGCAGGCGCGCGCGGCAACGTTTATCGGTTCCCACGCAATCGAGATTGGCGAGGCCGAGGAGGCGGGGCAATTTGCTCGCCTTTCTGTCCGCAATGGGGTGGGTGGCCGCAAGCGAGTGGGCGGCTTCGCCTGCACCTCGTGCCGCACTGGTAGCGCCAGATGACGACGACCAGTGTCGCCCAGGCTTGGCGCAATGAAACCACGGCGCCCGGGAAGTTCGGGCCTCCCGGTCTGCCGCGGCACTTGGTCAGGCGCGACCGCCTGGACCGCCAGCTGTCGATGGCCCTCCAGCGCCGGCTAGCCATCGTCACCGCCCCGCCGGGCGCAGGCAAGAGCGTGCTGTTGGCCGATTGGACGCAGGGTTTTGCCGAAGGGGTAGTGGCCTGGTATTCGGTCGAAGAGGCCGACAACGAGCGCGGCCAGTTCTGGCGGAACATCTCCCTCGCCCTTGGAGCGCACCCCAGTCATACCGCCAGCGTTGACCACTGGCGTCTGCTCGACGACGACCACATTATCGACCGCATCCTGCGGCAAGTGCCTGAGGCCCGTGAACGTCTACTCGTGCTGGATGACTTCCACCTGGTAACGGACGAGGCCATCCTGGCTACCGTCGCCCGGCTGGCCCGCCGGCTCCCGCCGCATCTCAGGGTCATCCTGGTCGGGCAGGGCAACGAATCGCCCTCGCTGCAGCGGGTGATGCTGAGGGAAGAGGCGGCCACCATCGGAGACAGTGAGCTCCGCTTCACGGTGGAGGAATGCGGCGCCCTGGTGGCCCTGGTCGCTCGCAAGTTCGTCCCTATCGACGGGCTTACCCTCCTTACTGACCGGTGCGAGGGGTGGGCCGCGGGCTTGCATCTGGCTGCCTTAGAACTAAGAGAGCACAACGACCCCTTGGACTTCGTGCGCCATTTTTCGGGGACCTTCGGGCCGGTGACCGAGTACTTCCAGAACGAAATGCTTCTCCGCCAGCCCCCCGAGCTGGTCAAGTTCCTCCTTCAGACGTCGGTGCTCGACTGTCTCAGCGCCGAACTCTGCGAGGCCGTCAGTGGACGCAGCGACAGCGCTCAGGTCCTCCAGTCATTGGCTCGTCGCAGCATGTTTGTGGTCCGAGTCCGGACGGGTGAGCAGGTTTACCGTTACCACAACCTGTTTGCGGACATGCTCCGCAGCCGGTTCGAGCTCGAAAAGCCGTCGGCCAGGAGCCATGCCCACTTCGACGCGGCCAGCTGGTTCCAATCTCGCGGTGATTTCCGCTCAGCCGCCCACCACTTTGCCGAAGCGGGCGCATATGAACGGGCGTTCTCACTGGTCTTCTCGGACCTGGTCGGGCGGTTGGGCGCCGGACGGCGGGCAGATAGTGCGCTGTGGGCGCCCTCGGCGCTGGAAACGGCTGACGGCCGGCACGACCCGGGCCGGGTTTACATTGTCGCTGCGGCCTTGATCTGCGCCCAGCGGGTGGCCGAAGCCGCCGACGCGCTTTGCCACCTCAACGCCGTGACGGCCCACGAACCGGACCAACGGCTATGGAGGGCCCGGGCCGAGTTCCTCTGCGCCGTGCAGGCGGAGCGATTGGCTGACCCTCGTGCCGTGCTTGACCATTGCCGGGCGGCACAAGAGCTGATGGAGCCGGCGCCCGAAAAGATGTCGAGCTCGCTCGAAGCTCTCGGCGCCGCGGGCTTCTGGCACGAAACGATCGACGCATCGATCACCGCTCAGCTTCCCGTGCTCACGGCTCGAGCGCTCCTTTGGCTCGGGCAGCCCGATGAAGCCCAAGCCCTGCTCGAGGCTTACTTCGGGCCAGATGAGCCGGCGCAGAAGCACGAGCCTGCGTTGCTCGCTTTGGTCGCTTGCCGACGGGGCCGGTTGAGAGACGCCTACCGCCTCGCCACCGCCGCGCTGGAAGGCGCGAGCACCGAAAACCGGGCTCGCGACCTCGCCAACCTGGAGGCCCGTTTGGCCCTGGCGGAGGTCCTCTTCGAGCACAACGAGCTCGCCGCCGCCCAAGAGTGCCTCGAGGAAGCTCTCCTTCTTTGCCAGGTCGCGGCCGAGACGCATTGGGTATGGGCCGTCGAGGTGGCCCTCGTACGCCTCATGCTGGCCCGGGGCCGCCCGGACCAGGCATTGAGCCGCCTCGGTCACCTCCGCGAGCTCGGGCTCCGCAACCCTGCGCCCCATCATTTCCTCGAAAACCTGGCCGAGGTCGAGATATGTTGTCGGACCGCCCTCGGCGATGTCGAAGGGGCCCTTTTGGTGGCTCGGTCGGCCCATGTGGGTGCCTCTTTCGCCGGCCCGTTGGCTCGCATCGATTTATGCTCGGGCCGCCCGGAGCGAGCCCTGGCCCGGCTCAGTAAGAGCCGATCGCCAACGGTACCCGGTGAAATCCACCGCCTGGTGCAGCTGGCCTGCGTCGAACTGCGGCTCGGCCACGTCTTGCGAGGCGAAGATGCGATGCGAACGGCGATAGATGCGGGTGGGCCCGAAGGCTATGTGCGCCCGTTCCTGCAGGAGTTACCGCAGTCGTTGCCGCTCCTCCGCGCCGCGTTGGCCAACCGTCCCGACCCATATATCGCGCTTTTGATAACTGAGGCCGAGCAGCTCGCTCCCCTGGGTGACCCCAACCCGTCGAGCGCCATCGTGGAGCCCCTTACGGACCGAGAACGGCAAGTCCTGGGCTACTTGCCCTCGCACCTGAGTAGCCGCGAGATTGCCGCCAAGATCTACGTCTCGCCAAATACGGTCAAATCCCACCTGAAGGGGATCTACCGCAAGATCGGGGCCGCGTCCCGCACCGAGGCGGTCGCCACGGCACGCGCCATGGGGCTCCTCTAAACACGCTATCTAAGCCTGATCGACCCGGCTGTGAGCGGCCGGCGCCCTCAGGGCTTCTATGGCCAGGAGCAGCACGGCCACCACGACCACCAGGATAATGACAGCGGTCGCTGTCGGCCCGCTGAGAAGCAGCAACACCAAAGCGGCCAGGCCGAGGACGCCGATGCGAAGGGGGTTGGTGTAGCGGGCGACGAAGATACTGACCGGGCCTGCCGGATGGTCCTCCCCGAAATGGCGGGTATTGGTGAGGACCCAGCGGCGCACTCCGACCGCTCGCGGCGAAGGCCCGCTCACCCAGACGCCGAGGGCGACGAGCAGGCCGACCACGAAAATTAAACGAACGCTCAGGCGTAGGTACCGCACCAAGGTGTCGTAGATGTAATACGCGGTGGTCCGCGGCATAACGTCGGTGGGTATGCCGTTGGCGTACAGGTCACGCCCGATGAACAGCCCGATCCCAACGATGATCATGGCCACGCAAAGCCCGAGCGCAGCACCGACGAGGGCGCGGCGGTGCCTTCGGGCCAGCGCCACACCGGCGGCCACAAGGGCCAGGCCCATCCACGGCAGCCAGTCAGCCAGAGTGTTGAGCACCCTTACCAACCGTTGAGCGTGCTCGACCCCCTTCACCTGGCCGATCTCCAGGGTGGCGCTAACGACGGGTATGTGCGCGGCGATGGTTAGGCCGGCACCGATCAATTGGTCCTTGACTTGCTCCACGACCGCGCCCAGGTCGAGGACGACCCGGCCCGACTTGATGTACAGGATCCCGCCGGCAAGCTTCTTCCCGGTCAAGATGGCGACTAGCTGTCGATGGCCGAGGCGGTTGACGGCCACCCAAAAGCGGGCGAAGAACCTGCTTTGGACGACCTTGGTGGCGGCGGTGTGTATCAGACCATAAATCGCGCTCTGGATTGGCACGGCTAGGAGGGAAGCGGCCCTGGCGGGTAGGACCTGCTTTACGTACGTGGAAACAGGTAAATTAGCCTCGACCTGCTTGTCGACCTGAGCCACGACAGCGTCCTGCACGCCCGGGTTGGACGCCAACGGGGCGACGGTGGCGACGTAACTGTTGGTGTTGAGGACGAGGTCGCGGCCCCAGATGGCCAGCGGCGCCAACGAGAGGCAGAGCACTCCGACGATCATGAGCAGAACGGCGAAGAAACCCTTAATGCGACCCCCGGGCCGCTTGTACGGCACCGCTGGGCTGGCTAGCGAAGGAGGACCGCCCTCTGGTGCTGGCGAGCTGACCACGTTCATAGTGCCGCTTAGACCTTTCCGCGCCCGGGCGCAGATTGACGAGACCGACGATAGCGCCTGAGCCCCCCGCCGGCTCGTATTGGTGGCTGGCTCACTGGCAACCTACGAGGGCCCTGCCGCTCCGGCCTTGAGCCCCTCTTGTAGATCTTCAGCCGTGGAGCTCGACCTGCTCAGCGTTTTCGTCGCCCCTTCCAGCAACTCCGTCAAGGCACCGACTGACGCTTCGTCCGTAACGACGACCATTGCGATCTCCCCCGAATCCATTACTTCACCGAGGTCTTTGATGTCGCCACGGTCAAGGCTCCGATTGAGGCGGGCAATGATGCCACCCAAGGCGGCACCCGCCACTGCCCCGGCAATAATTGTGGGCGGGAAAAGCAGCCCGACAACAGCGCCCGCGACCGTGCCTTTACCCCACCCGTGATGTGACTGGCGGTGGATAGCCGTGACGGCGCCGTCAGCGCCTCGCATCACTAGCGCAGCGTCTGCAATGTCGATCAAACTGGCGCGGCCAGCAGATTCCACCGCCGCCCAGTCCTTCTCCGCAGGTAACTCACCGTCATACGTCGCAATCGTCGTGCTCAGGTTTTTCATGCCGGCCTCCAATGCCGATGGTCACCTCCGGAGCCGTAACCCAGTTCCGGCCAAACCGTAGGCCCGCCGCGAATAAAGCTCCTCACCCAGACCGGGCGATTTCGGGTGAGCCCGGACTTCGCCGGTCAGCTAGCGGTATGCCCGCCAGCCCGGTCCGCGTCGACCTTGAGGCGGCTTTATCGCCCGTGCCCGAGCTGGCTCCACATCGTCGGGAACTCGCCGACACCCAATTCTCTACAGGCCATCCGAGCAGCCATAGCTACTCCTTCGGTCACCGTTGGGAAAGCGAACTGCATCTCCGCCAATTTCTCCACCGTCATGGCCGTGCTCATGGCCACGGCTACCACCTGCACTGTCTCAGCTGCGTACTCGCCGAGCACATGAGCGCCCAGGACCGTGTGCGCCCGGCGGTCCACAATGAGCTTGCAGAAGCCTTCGGGGTGGCCGTCAGCCACCGGGCGGAGCAACTGTTCATAATTGGCTTTACCGACCACGATGTCGTGGCCCGCCGCGGCCTGCGCCTCGGTCATACCTACAGCGCCGTATTCGGGGTCGGTGAAGCTGCCACTCGGCACGACTTCGTGACCGACTGTGAGGGTGGGCCCCGGACCGCGTTCCACGCCGCTGAGCGGCCCTCGAGCCTGGCGCTCTGGACCAATTTCGAGCGCCCATTGACGTCTCCGGCGGCGAAAATATGCTCGACATTGGTCTGCAGGTACGGATCTACCGGGATCGCCTGTGGGGTGAAGTCGACTCCGGCCGCGTCCAGGCCCAGGCTCTCGAGGTTGGCCGGCCACCCGACGGCGGCGAACACACTGTCGAAGGTTGCCTCTTCACCGCGCCCGCCCCGGTCGAAATGGACCCCGACCCGGTCACCGGTGCTCTTGAGCGCCTGGACCTGGGCTCCCGTCACCAGCTCCATCCCTTTGTCAGAGAACGCTTCGCCCAGCGCGGACGAGATGCTGGCATCGCTAGTCGGAATGAGGGCGGGGCCAGCCTCGAAGAGCCAGACTTTGCAAGCGAAGTCCGCAAAGATCGACGCGATTTGGCAGCCAGTGTCCGCCCCGCCGATAACTGCGACTTCTGTTGGCAACGACTTGAGGTGGGGGATGTCGTTGTACGTCAGTGCCAGGTCGCCACCCGGGATGCGCAGCGGGGCGGCGTAGCCTCCAACAGCAATGACAATCCGGTCGCCCTCCCACGTGCGCCCATCGCTCGTGCGGAGCGTGTGGGGACCGGCGAAACGGGCCAGGCCAAGTTGCTCCACCAGGTCTACCCCCCCTTCGCGGATCTGGCGGGCTATCTCCATTTTGTCGTGGGCGTGGCGGGCGACGCGGTGGCTATTGGCCAGGATGGCGGCCAGGTTTGGCACCGGCCTCGGGCCCTTCAACCCGAAGCTGGCCCATGAAGACCAGTCACGGACGAACCGGGCCGTGCGGGCCAAGGTGCGGACGGGCGCCGGCCCCCGGTTCAGGCTGGTGCCGCCGATCCGGTCCGCCTCGAGCACAGTCGCCTCCGCCCCCAGCTGGCGCGCTTGCAAAGCGGCGGCAATGCCCGCCGGCCCACCGCCCACGACGAGTACCTTCATGGACTTTCCTCGGAAAGCCGGGCAAAGATCATGCGACCACTCACCGGCGGTATGGTAACTTCACCGCCCGATGCCCGTCGCCAGTGCGCCCGTGACAAGGGTAGTTGCGTCTCCATATTGCAACCGAGCAGCCGCTCTCGAGGGCCCGGGGACGACAACGGTCCCGGTGAGCACCGACCTCGAAATCATCAACGGCGAGTACGGCGCCAGCCCTGCCCTGCCCGGCGTGCGCGGCGGGCGACTGGGACATGTGCACAGTGGCTGGCCGACCTCATCACCCGGCAGGTGCCACTCGACGACTGGGCCAGCGCGTATAGCCGGCAGCCGGACGACATAAAGACGGTGTTGAGGTTCTCGAGTGCCTTGCCATAGTCGAAGCGAGTTGATGCATCGTCTCGATGCCCTGCTGATTTCTCTTTTCGCGGTGGTGCTTTTTGCTGCCGTCGGCCTGTTCTGTGGCGGGATGACCCCGGGGGCGCCAATTGGCGCGGGACCGTCGGGCCGCCGGCGGCCATCGCGGCGCCAGGAACGAGCCCGGGCGGGATGACCGCTAGCCCAGGCGTCGTCACCCGCTAGAGGCGAGGGGCGACGAGCCGGGTGGCCAGGGCGTCGCGTCCTGCGAACCGGGCCCGGTCTCCTGCTGTCGCCTCTATCTCTAGCAGCCTGTTCCATTTCGCGGTGCGCTCAGAGCGCGTGGTCGAGCCCACCTTGATCTGGCCGGAGCGCCAACCGACGGCCAGATCTGCCAACCAACTGTCCTCGGTGTCGCCCGAACGGGCCGACACGACGGTGGCCAAACCAGCCCCTTGGGCGGCGCGGAGCACGGCCTCGGCCCGGGTGACCGTACCAGCCTGGTTGGGTTTGACCAGCACGGCGTTGGCGCTGCCCTCGGCCACTCCCCGCCTGAGGCGGTCCAGCTGGGTGGCGAACAGGTCGTCGCCGAGCAGCTGACGGCCGTCGCCGAGGAGGCGGACGGCGGCTTGCCACCCCACCCAGTCATCTTCTGCCAAGACGTCTTCGAGCGAGACGATCGGGTAGCGCTGGCACCAACCGCCCAGCTCCGAGAGCCACTCGGAAGAGCTGAAAGAACGGCCCTCGACCCGGAGGTGGTACGCCCCACCCTGCTCGTAGAGCTGGTTAGCGGCGATGTCTACCGCCAAGGCGACCTGGTCGCCGGGCGCCAGACCGGCCAGGGCGATCCCCTCCGTAACCAGGGCCAGGGCGGATTCGTTGCTGGCCAGGTGGCCGGCCAGGCCGCCCTCGTCCGCTACGAGGGCGGCCGGGCCACCCTGTGCCGACAGGAGCTCGGCAGTAGCGGAGCGGGCCCGCCAGGCCCACTCGATGGCTTCTGCGAAGCTGGTGGCGCCGACGGGGACCACCAGTACGTCCTGCAGGTCGAGGGCACCGCCGGCATGGGCCCCGCCCGACACGACGTTCACCATAGGGAGCGGGAGGAGGGGCTCCTCTCCCCCGTCGAGCACTTGCCAGAGGGGGAGCCGGAGGCTCTCGGCGCCGGCCACGGTCACGGCCAACGATACGGCCAGGACGGCGTTGGCCCCCAGCCGGCCCAAGTCGGCAGTGCCGTCGAGCTCCTCCATCACGGTGTCGATGCGGGCGCGTTCGAGGGCGTCCATCCCCAGTACCGCTGGGGCCAGGGCTCCGTTCACGTTCGAAACGGCCCGCCGCACTCCGGCCCCGCCGAAACGGCCATCCCTGTCGCGCAGTTCGGCAGCCTCGTGACTGCCCGTGGAAGCGCCCGACGGCACGATGGCGCGAGCTTGCGCCCCTCCGGTCAGGCGGACGCGACAGCCGACCGTGGGCCTCCCCCTGGAGTCGAGCGCTTCCCAGGCGAAAACCTCGGCTATCCGGGTGCCAGCCCGGGTGCCAGTCTCGGGGCCAACCTGGGTGTAAGTCATGGGTCGGTCCGGCTGCGCACGTCGGCCAGCCTCTCTGGCCGTCCCGGAGGTTCTAATACGAGCAGTTGGCCCAGCTGCCGCGCTTTTTGGCGTTCGCCTAGGCCGAGGTACTCGGCCGGTGACTTGCCGTCCACCCGGGCCAGGATAAGGCAGCCCACATGCCCCAACACGTACTCCCACGTCGGGGCCAGCTCCTCCCCCACCTCGGCCTCGTAAGCGGACGTGAACTCGAGTGCGCACCGGTCATAGGCCGCGGCCAGCTCCGGGCGGTGGAGCGACTTCAGCGTCAGGTGACAGAGCAAGAAAGCGACGTCGAAGGCGGGGTCACCTAGGTGGGCAACCTCGAAATCGATGACCCAGAGATCCCGGCCCGGGCCCGTCAGGACGTTCTTCGGTGAGAAATCGCCGTGTACCAGGCATACCCTCGTGGCCAGCATCTCTTCGGCGAACCTGAGCACAGGCGCGGCCATGTGAGGCACCCGGCGAGCCACCGTACGGTAGTAGGGCTCGACCCGGAGCGCCTCGAAAGGCCCCTGGGAGTAGAAACGCTCAGACAAACCTTCCCCGTGCAGAGTGGCCTGGTGCCAGCGGGCCAGGAGCACACCGAGCCGACCCGCCACTTTCGGGTCTGCCCGGCCCAGGAGCAATTGGGATTTCCAGTCCCGCCAACCGCCGGGGGCTCGCTCGACCACCAGCGCGCAGCGGCCGGGGTCACGGTCGAGCACGCGCGGCACTGCCCCGGGCGTTAGCTGGCCGGCCAGGCCGAGCGCCTCTGCTTCGGCCAGTGCCCTTTCCCTCGGGGCCCGCCACGCGTCGGCCACTCGTAAACGAGCCAGCGCCTGTTTGACCACCATGGCCCCGCGGCCTTCGCCCACGGCGAGGACAATGTTTGACACCCCGCCCCCAAGCGGCTCAGCCACCGCACCCGGGGTGGGTTGCAGGCCGCGCCCGGAAAGGTACTGGAGGACGTTGGAGACATCGAGGTTGTCGGCATCGTCGCCGTCGGGCGGGAGGGGTGGGAGGGCCATGGATGAGCCTTGGTCAGCTGACATGTCCCGGGCCTCGGCTCACCGCACGCCGCTGGTAGCCAGGCGCCGCACGATGTACCGTTCCGCCAGCATAATTACCAAGAGGGGTGGGACACGACCGAGCAGCCCGCACGCCAGCAATTGTCCCCATAATGTCTGCCCCGGCTGCCCAATATATGTATGCAGCGCTACGGTGACTCGGTACTGGCCCGGGTTGTTGAGCAGCACCAACGGGTTTAGGGAGTCGCACCAAGAGATAATGAAGACTACTAATACCACACTCGTTATCCCCGCCCGGATGAGGGCCACAACCACCCGCCACAGCAGTGCGATCCTACCGCCGGGACGGCTATCCACATCCACTTGAACCCCGAATCAGCCAGGAACTCCAGGGTCTTTAGCAGGCGCACGTGGATGAGCAAGCCGTTGATGGGACAACGCTGGGGCCGTACAAATAGCCAAACAATTCGCCCCCCACCGCCACAGGAATTGCCATGGGTAGCAGGACTATGGTCCGATACCTACTTTCCGGCCTGAACCGGTGGTATGAGAGCCTCGGACGGTAAGGGCGTTAAGCCATCCGCGGACTTCCGAAATCGGTTTCAGCCTGGTACAGTGCGACGGAGGGCCCACTGTGTCAAGCCCGTGAGAGAGCGGTTTCTGAAATGGATTTCTGGGTCCACCCTGCGCAGTGACTACCTTTACTCGACCACCGCTGCGCATCCGGGATGTCGCTGAACGAGCCCGGGTATCCCCGGCGACCGTCTCGCGCGTCCTCAACGGAAGCGCCACAGTGGCCGAACCGAAGCGCAGTCGAGTGCTGGCCACCGTCGCTGACCTTGGCTACCGGCCCAACCGGGTGGCCAGCAATTTGAGGCGGCAGCAAGTGCAGATGATCGGAGTAGTGGTTTCCGACATTGAAAACCCTCACTTCACCCAGATGGTCCGAGCGGCCGAGGATGCTGCCTACAAGAAGGGCTACCGGTTGCTGCTTTGCAATACGGACGAAGACCCTGCGAAACAACGCTCCTACCTTGGCGTGCTGGCCGCCGAGAGGGTGGCCGGGGCCATCATCTCACCCACCGAAGCTGACGCCGACGAGATCAGCGAGCTCATCGACCTCGGTACGAGCGTGGTGTCTTTCGATCGGGCGGTGGCCGACCGCAGAGCTGACGCCATCTTGCCGGCAAACCTCGAGGGAGCTCGTCTGGGGACCGACCACCTCCTTGGCGGCGGGCATCAACGGGTTGGTTTTATAGCTGGGCCGGCCGGTATCCAGACGGCCGAGGAACGTCTCCGGGGGTATGAGGAGGCGATGGCTGCCGCCGGCCTCCCGCTTCGGGTCGGCCAGGGGAAGTTCCGCGTCGATGGGGGCCGGGCCGCGGCAGAGGAGCTGATCCGCGATGGGGCGACGGCGCTGCTTGTGGCCAACAACCTGATGGCGGTCGGGGTACTGCAGGCGATGCGCGAGCTCGGGGTGCGCGTCGGGACCGACATAGCCTTGGTTTCCATCGACGACCCTCCGTGGGCCGAATTGACCGATCCTCCGCTCACGACGCTGGCCCAACCGGTGCGGGCAATGGCCGAGGCGGCCGTGGAGTGCCTGTTACAGAGGCTCGACGGGACGCGCAAGCGGCGCAAGCGACAGGTTTTCGACTTCGAGTTGCGACACCGTAATTCTTGTTGTGTACCTGGGAGTACCTGAAGTGGCCCAGGCTGACCCAACCCAAACGACAAGGAGCAGACCATGGCGGCGCAGAGCGGCCAACTACCGATGGCGACAGGGTACTTGCTCACACCCGACCAAATCGCCTCTTTTGACGAACAGGGTTTCCTGGTGCTTCGCAACTGGATCCCCATCGCGACGCTGACGCGGCTTCAAAGAGCGGCGAACGACTGGATCAGCGCCGGTAAAAAGGCGCACGACGGCGGACAGGTGGACGACGATTACCGCTTCGTGACCCGCGACCAACGTGAAGTGATGTTCCGGGTCGACTACGTCCACAATAAAGGCGGAGCTGCCTCCCTGGAGCTGCTGGGCAGTCCCCAAATTCTGGGGGTGGCCGAGAGCCTGGCCGGCAGGAACATGGTGCCGACGTACGAAGCCATGGTGTTCAAAGACACCGGGAACGGCGCGCCGATCCGATGGCACCAGGACGCCGTACACCCCCGCCGGTCCCGCATCTTCAATATCGACATCTACCTCGACGAAGCCCTCCCGGGGCAGGGCGCCCTCCGCGTGGTCCCGGGTTCACAGACGGGCAAGGTCGATGTCTGCGAGGTCGAAGACCGATATGCCTGGGAAGTCCCCGGGTCGCTGGAAGTGGCCATGGGGCCGGGCGATGTCCTGGTCCACGATGTCATGTTGGTCCACGGCTCGGCCCCAACTCTCGGGAACGCCCTCAGGCGCACGATTTATTATGAGTTCCGGCCGGCCGAGCAGATCCTGGAGGAAGGACCGTGGGACCGTTCGTGGGTTGACAAGAGGTTGCGGCTTATACCACTGGCGCTCGAAGCATTTGAGCGAGCCAACCCGGGCCAGCCCGGTTACATTTGGCAGATCGACCCCGATTTTCGGCCGGGCCCGTTGACTGGTGCAGAGCTGCGTGTAGTCCACACAGTGCACAGCCCCGGCTCGTACTGCAGCGCGGGCGACGTCCCGGCGCGGATATAACCAGCCAAATAACGTGCCCAGGCACTTGACAATCGGCCGAGAAGAGCCTGACCTGCACACGGAAAGGGAGACCTGAATGCATGACGCCCTCGATACGCGTGACCTCATTTCAGACGAGGTCGCCCAACTGCGAGAGAGCGGCCACGAATTGGCCCCGACGGCTGAGCTCGACCGCCTCATCGAGGGTTCGGAGCGGAGGTCCGCCGCCCTCGACCGCGCTTATGAAGAACTGCTCTGCAGCCCCCTCCGCCAAGATTGGCCGTACTACGAGCCTTCGTCGCTCGACGAGATCGTCGCCTCGCTGCCCGACAAATTGCCAGAGCCCGAGGTCAGCGGAGACGTCGTGGCCGACCATGTCCTCGGCGCCTGGCTCGGTAGGTGCGCGGGTTGCAACCTGGGGAAGCCGGTCGAGGGCCACGGCTGGAACCGCGACAAGCTGCGGCGCTACCTCGAAAATGCTGGCGCTTACCCTATTACCGACTACCTGCCCGTCCTGGACCCCATGCCAGAGGGGATGGAGTTCGACCCGTCGTGGGCCGTCGCCAGCCGGGGCCGCGTGCGCGGTATGGCCCGAGACGACGACACTGACTACACGATCCTCGGGTTGCACGTGCTGGAGAAGTACGGGTTCGGGTTCAACACGGCTCAGGTGGGCGACGAGTGGCTCGGCCTCATCCCGTTCACGAAGACTTATACCGCCGAGCGAGTGGCCTATCGCAACCTGGTCTTTGGGTTAGCGCCGCCGCTCACCGCCACCTTCCAGAACCCGTACCGCGAATGGATCGGGGCCATGATACGGGGAGACGCTTTCGGGTACGTTTCCCCCGGGAGGCCGTGGCGCGCCGCCGAGCTGGCTTACCGCGACGCCGCGCTCTCCCACACTGCAAATGGCATTTACGGCGAAATGTGGGCCGCCGCTCTTATCGCAGCCAGCTTCGCGTCCTCCTCCGCCCGAGAGGCGCTCGAGATTTCCCTCGGCGTTGTCCCCCCGCGCTCGCGTCTCTTTCAAGCCCTTGAGGCTCAGTTGGCTCTCTTCGGGAGCGGGGCCTCTTGGGAAGACGCCATGGGCGAGGTCGACGCCAGCCTCGGCCACTACCATTGGGTGCACACGATAAACAACGCCGCGGTGGTCGCCGCCGCCCTCCTTTGGGGCGACGGTGATTTTGCCCGCTGCGTCGGTTATGCCGTCGAGGCCGGCCTTGATACGGACTGTACCGGAGCAACGGCGGGCTCGGTGTTCGGCGCCCTTCATGGGACGGCGGCGCTGCCGGAGAATTTCGTCCGCCCCCTCGAAGACACGATCCATAGCGCGATATTCGGCTATGACGGCTCGCGGATTTCCGACCTCGCGGCCCGGACCGTCATGTTGGCCGGACAGAACTCGTAGCGGGTCGAACCGGGAGACGGGCCGGCCGGGGGCTGGAGCGTGAGCGGGGCGTGGGCGGCTAGCGGTAGCCCGGGTACGGCCGGCCCTGGGGCACGACACCTTCGGCGGCCTCGTCCCCCCAATGCGCCCAGCCCGGCCGTGGGTAGCGGGCGAAGAGCTCCAAAAATGGGCCCGGAGAGCAGGCCTCTATGATCTCGTACGTCTCGTCTGGCTTGCGCGAGTGTTCCCTTTTGCGGGTGGCAAAAAGGTTGACCATGCTGCGGCCGGGAGCCAGAGTCCGCAGCCGGCCCCGAGTGCCAAAAAGGACGAGCTCGGTTACGTTGCGGAAGTAAAAACCGACGCCCCGCCCGTCGGAGCCGCCATCCTTTCGGACCTTGTGCCACACGAGATTGGCCTTGTAGACAAAGCCCCAGTTCTCGAGGACCATCAGGCCCTCCGCCACCAAGGCGTTCGGTACCCAGAGGTAGCAGTGGGACTGCTTTGCCATCAGGTCGGCGACCGGGAACGACGCGATCTCCTTTGCGGTCAACGTGAGGTAGCGGGACAACCGCCGGTGCTCCGGCGCCACCTTGCCGGTCCTGTTGTTGAACCGCCAGGGAGGGTCGGCCAACACGGTGCCGAAAGGCGCTGTCGCACCAAGGAGATCCAGAGTCAAACGGCACCCCGGCCAGCTGCGCGGGGCCCCACCTCCGGCGCCCCGTCGGCGGGTTTAGGCGAGGCGCCCCCCGCACCGAGACCGTTCATACTGCCGAGCATCGTACGTGGCCCTGTACGGCCGGTTGGTGGATGGGCCTCAGCTGCGCATAACCATGCGAGCCGCTCTATGTCGGCCAAAAAGGGCTAGCGAGCCGTCCGGAACGCTCCTGCCCTCACCCCGCGCCGGCGCAGCTCCTCGGCCATCTCAGTGGCCGCTGTTTGGTCGTCTGTCAAGCACAAGACCCGTACGCCGTCAGCACTCGTCTCGGCCACGGCGAACTGGCTGCGATAATACAAACGTTGCAGGTCAGGACCCCTCAGCTCAGGAAGTTCGGCAGTCACCGGTCGCTTTCTACCCCATTCCGACGGTTGCAAACGAGTGTTCTGACAGTGGCCATCGATTAACTCAAGTCCCGCCGGCCGAGCGCCAGTTCGGCGGCCATGGCCTCGCCCCATTCCGGCCGGGAGGCCGACAGCCGCCGAGCCGCGAACTCGACAATGGCTTCGGCCACGCCGCTCTTGCCTTTGGCGCCCCGCCACCAACCCACGATGGCGAGAAGCACGAGGACCGCCCCACTCACCAGCACGGGAAAACTCCCCAGGGGAAAGGGGGAATGTGCGCTTCGGGGACCGGGGTACCGTGCGAGCCACGACCGTCAACGCCAACTCTGCCGGTTCACGGCGTCGCCCGTGGGCCGAGGTCGGCTCAATCGCGCTGACCGTTCCGCTTCGTCGGCTCGGCCGACTTGTCGGTCTCGGCCGCGACGGTGAGCCCGATCGCTGTCAGCCGGTAGAGGTGACGTGGGGGACGGCCAAGCGGTGGGGCTGCCTCCCACTGCGATTCCAATAGCCCTCCGTCTGACAGGCGCATCAGGATCGGGTAAAGCGAACCCGATTTCAGCCCCACCTGCGCCCCTAACTCGTAGCCGTAGCGCCACTCGCCCGGGCGCGCACCTAGTGCCTGGAGCACCTTCTGAGCCTGGGGTGAGGGCGGGCGCACCCTCATGGCCTTACTCTACATAGGTAGAGTTAGGTGAGCAAGGTTTGTTGGGCGCTATTTGTTGTCGCTAACTTCGGCCGGGGCGACCAGTGCGACCGCGGCCAGCAGGCCGCCATCGATCCGGATGTCAGCCCCGGTGACGAATGAAGCGAGCGGGCTCACCAGGTAGAGGGCAGCGTCGGCGATTTCGCCGGGGAGACCAACCCGTTGCATGGGGTACATCGAACCCCATTCATCTATGACCCGTCCGGGGTCGTCAGGAGAAACGCCCCGCGCCGCCGCCCTGAGCAACGGCGTGTCGATCGAACCCGGCGAGACGCTGTTTACGCGGATGCCCTCGTGGGCGTGGTCGACGGCCATGGCCCTTGTCATTGCGACGATGGCGCCCTTGCTGGCGGTGTAGGCGACGACGTTCCGCTGGCTGGCGGTGGCCTGGACCGACGCGACGTTGACAATGGAGCCGGAGCCGTTCACCCGCATCAGCGGCACGGCGTGTTTCGCCATCAGGAACATGCTTCTCACGTTTACGGCTAGGACTCTGTCCCATTCTTCGGGTGCGGTGGACTCGACGGTGCCGTAGAACTGGATACCGGCGGAGTTGACTAAGGCGTTGAGGCGTCCGTGGCGGGAGGCGACCTCTTCCATAAAGGCTCGTACCTGTTCAGGGTCTGAGGCGTCGACGACTGACCCCCGGGCGTCGGCCCCCTTTGACTGGAGCTGGTGCTCGAGGTCGGCCACCCCATCAGGGTCGTTCGACATGAACTCCACCACCGACCCGTGTTCGACGAAGCGCTCGACCACCGCCCGCCCGATGCCCGAACTGCCGCCGGAAACAACAGAAATCGTCCCTGCCAACGTCGGCACCACACCGTCAATGGTCACTGTTGTCCCCTCGCACCCCTGGTAGTCGTCGACGTCATATCCGCCTCAGCATAAGTCTGCCAACAACGTCCGGACGTCGGCGGCCGCCGGGCACCGGAGCGCGGTGACCCGCCGGGGGCCAGTCCGTTCCAGCGGGGCCAGCGTCCCGGCTGCGGTCAGGCTGATGTCCCGGGGGCCATGGCACCGCCGCGGCCCACAGGCCGTAGGGGGCCGCTTCGACCTCGTACGGCTCCCCGGAGCTGCCCGCTTGACCGCCCTCTCCTCCCCGTCCGGTGCGCGCCGTCGGCATATCTCATAAGCATAGTCTGTTCTATATAGATGAGCTGATGCACTTGGCGACCAAGCGCACGAGACCGAGAGCAAACGAGAGGAAGAAAAATGACCGTCACCCGTCCGAACCTTCGCTGGCACCCTACTGCCCGTGCCGGTGGCGGCGCGGTCCCCACTACAAATGGGTTGCTCTCTCCAATACCACGCTCGGGACGCTGATGGCGACCGTCAACGTGTCCGTAACTTTGATCGCCCTGCCCGACATCTTCAGAGGGATAGGGCTTGACCCTTTGCTCCCGGGAAACACCAGCCTGCTCCTCTGGTTGATCCTCGGCTATTTGCTCGTCACGGCGGTTCTGGTGGTCACCTTCGGCCGGCTGGGCGACATGTTCGGACGCGTCCGTATTTACAACCTTGGTTTCGCCGTTTTCTCCGTTTTTTCCATCTTGTTGGCTGTCACCTGGATGCACGGGACGACAGCGGCTTTGTGGCTGATCGCCATGAGGATCCTGCAAGCCGTCGGCGGCGCCATGCTATTCGCCAACTCGGCGGCCATCCTGACCGACGCATTCCCGGCCACCCAGCGGGGCCTGGCTCTGGGGCTCAATCAAGTAGCCGCTATTGCCGGTCAGTTCATGGGCCTTGTCGTCGGGGGGTTGCTCGGGCCGGTGCAGTGGCGCCTGGTTTTCGTGGTGTCGGTGCCCTTCGGTGTGGCGGGGACGCTGTGGGCGTACAGCAGCCTGCGTGAACTCAGCCAACGCCGCCCTGTCCACCTCGACTGGTGGGGCAACTTGACCTTCGCGGTCGGGCTGGTCGCCCTACTTGCCGCTATTACCTACGGCATCCAGCCGTACGGGGGGCACACGATGGGCTGGACGAACCCCTGGGTCATGGCCGGCATTGCCGGTGGCGTGGGCGCGCTGGCCTTGTTCTGCATCATCGAGTCTCGCGCCCCCCACCCGATGTTCAATCTGGGGCTGTTCCGGATCAGGGCCTTTTCGGCCGGCAACTTGGCCAGCCTGCTGGCGGCGCTAGGGCGCGGCGGTCTCATGTTCGTCCTGATCATCTGGTTGCAGGGCATCTACTTGCCCCAGCACGGGTACAGCTTCAGCGCCACCCCGCTTTGGGCGGGCGTAGCCATGCTGCCTCTTACCGTAGGCTTCCTGGTCGCCGGACCTCTATCGGGATGGCTGTCGGACCGCTTCGGCGCCCGTTCCTTCGCCACGGGGGGCATGGCACTCAACGCGGTGGCGTTCCTCCTGCTCGAGCTGCTGCCGGTCAACTTCGTCTACTGGCAGTTCGCCTTGATCCTTCTGCTCAGCGGCGCCGGTCAGGGCCTTTTCGCCTCGCCCAACCGGGCCGCCATCATGAACAGCCTGCCGGTCGAGCGCCGGGGCGCCGGCTCAGGCATGGCGGCCACCTTCCAGAACTCGGCCACGGTGCTGTCGATCGGCATATTCTTCAGCTTGATCGTGCTGGGGCTGGCGTCCTCCCTGCCTTCTGCCCTCAGCCATGGACTTGCCGCTCACGGCCTATCGGCAGCCAGCGCGGCGAAGGTGGCTTCGTTGCCCCCGGTATCAGTCCTGTTTGCGTCATTGCTGGGCTATAACCCCATCAAGACGCTGCTGGGCCCCGCCCTTGCCCACCTGCCCGCGGCCCAGGCCGCTTACCTGACCGGGAGGGGTTTCTTCCCCTCGCTGGTCAGCCCGGCCTTCAGCCACGGGCTGAGCACAGCCTTCAACTTCGCCATCGCCGCCTGTCTCGTCGCCGGCATCGCTTCACTCTTCCGGGGCCAGAGGTACGTTCATGACGACCAAGCCCCGGCTCTCGACCTCAGCGAGCGGGGAAATGATGGGCACGTCCTTCACGGCGACCGGGACCACGGCTCAGCGTGGGCCAGTGCGGCACCGGTACAGCCCGTCGGCGCTTCTGGCGGCAACGTCCTGCACAGTAATCTCCTCGGAGGAGGAGGACGTTTTGAGCCAAGCAGCCATCGCGGTGAGGCGGGCGAGGTCGTCCCGCGGCCTTACCCGGGCCGTACGCCTAGTCGCGGTGCGCAAGACGTACGGCCCGGCGGTGGCGGTGGCCAGCGTGGACCTCGAGATCGGCGGGGGCGAGTTTTTCACCTTGCTGGGTCCCTCGGGCTCCGGCAAGACGACATGACTTCGGCTGATCGCCGGGTTTGATCGACCTGACAGCGGTGCCGTCGAGCTCGGTGGCGTCAATGTAACGAGGCGGCCACCGTACGCGTGTAACGTAAAACACGCTTTTCGGGACCATGGGTTCCCGCACATGAGGGTCATCGAGAACGTCGAGTACCGCGCTCAAAATCCGCAAGATACCGAAGCCTGAACGGCGGCGCCGGGCCGGGACCACACTCGACATGGTGAGGCTGTCCGGGCTGGACAGCGAAGACTCCTCCGACTTTCCGGTGGGCAGCGTCAGCGAGTGGCCTTGGCGCGCGCCATCGTGAACGAGCCCGAGGTGCTCCTGCTCCACGAGCCGCTCGGCGCCTGAACTTGACACTGCACCAGCAAGCGCAAACCGAATTGAAGAGGATCCAGCGAGAGGTCGGCATCACTTTTGTCCACGTGACTCACGACCAGAAAGAGGCGCTTACGATGGGTGACCGGCTGGCGTCATGAGGGGCGGTCAGATCGAACAGGTGGCTGCGCCCAGAAGCTTACGAGCGGCCCGCCACCGAGTTCGTTGCCGGTTTCATCGGTGTTTCCAACCTGATCGAACGGGGCGGTGAGCGAATTAGAGCTCGATGGGGGCGACCAACTCGTAGCGGTGCGTCAAAACCTCGAGACGGCGGCCGCCGGAGCCCTCGAGGCCCGCGGGTCGTCGAGCGGCTATCGCGTGGGGGTGGCTGTTTTCCTTAGCACTGACACCGCTTACCGTCCGGGAAGGGCCGCCAGCGCTGCTCCGAACGCCATACGGGTCGCCGCGCTGCGCCCCGGTTTTGTCTACTTTAGGTCGCCGCCCGGCTCCGGCTGTCCTCGAAGCACCGGCTAACAATCGAGGAGAGATGAGTTCCAGGTGCGACGTGCGTCTCATCCCGTACCAGGTCCCATCGCACCAGGAGGTCGCTGCATGTCGATCGAGAGCCTTTGTGCCCGCACCACCATTCGCGCCCGGCCCGAGGCCATATTCGCGGTATTGGCCGATCCGGCTCAGCACCCAGCCATCGACGGCACGGGCTGGGTCGAGGAAGCTCTGGACACCAAACGGCTGACAGAGCCAGGGCAAATCTTCGCCATGGCCATGTTCCACCCGAGCCGCCCGGACGGCCATTACGAGATGGCCAACCGAGTCGAGGTGTTCGACCCGCCCCACGCCATATCCTGGTTGCCGGGCTATGACGCCGGCGACGGCAACCTCCGTTTTGGAGGCTGGGTCTGGCGTTACGACCTACTCCCGATCGGGCCTTCGGGCACCGAGGTCACGCTCTCCTACGATTGGTCGGCGGTACCTGAGGCCGTGCGCCGGCGGATCTCGTTCCCCCCGTTCCCCTCTGACCATCTGGACAACTCCCTGGCCCACCTGGCCGAACTGGCTACGGAGTAAGCGGTAGCCGTCCGGGTCAGGACCCGGACGGGTGGACCACGGGAAGTTGCCTACCGGACCACCGGAGGTTGGCTCCTGGGCCCGGGTGAGAGCCAACCTTCGGGGGACGTTGGCTGCCGCGGGGACCTGAACCAGAATGTTGGTTGAGCAGGTCTTTTACCGCTCAGACGCTGGTCAGCCCGGGTACACAAGATTTCCTGTTGTTGAAGGACCATCAGCCCGCCGCCTTTTCGCAAGCGTCACGACCTTCAGCGCTTCCCTGCGTTCGTCAGAGGTGCGCTGCCCCAGGCAGCACCGTGTTCGTCAGTGCAGCTAGCGGTCAATGCTCGCCGACTATGGCTACCCAGTTGCCGTCGGGATCGGCGACGTACGCGCGTCGGTGGCCCGCGACATGTTGGTGCGGCTCCACCAGTACCCGGGTGCCGCCATCGCGCAGGATGGCAACAGCACGGTCGACGTGGTCGCACCACACCACGAGCTCGTGTGCGTGGCCCGGCACCGGGCACGGCAGGCCCTCAGCCGTCACTGCTCTATGGTCCGTCACCGCCAAGCGAGAGGGGCCGAGGGACAACTCCACATGCTCCGGCCGACCGGAACTGGGGAACTGGTACGTCCGATCGTAACCAAGGAGATCTCGGTAAAAATGTGCTGTTCGGTCGACGTCCGCGGTGTACAGGTTGGGCATACTCGAGCTGAACACGAGCCCTCCTTGGGAGCTGGGCAGGCCGCCTCTTGCTCCAGCTGATCGTAGGCGACGGCCTGGTCCGGGAGCAGCGTGCTTGGACGGGACCGCTTCCAGGTCAGACCGGAATTCGCGCCGCGCCGGGCCAAGCCGCCAGGCGGGACGTTGCTGGCAACAATCAGCCCAGCCAGCCCAAGCCCAAACCCAGCCCAGCCAGCCCAAGCCCAGCGCAGCCTTACCCCAGCGCAGCCCAGGCGGACGGGTTTATCCTTGTTCAGTCTCTTCAGAGAGGGCTCGACATGAACGTGCTCGAAGTGCTCAACGACAGTGTCGCCCAGGAGCTGCTGACCTCTACCGAGCTGGCCAGGTTTGCCTACACCTGGAAGGACGGGTCTCCGAGGGTGGTCCCGATCTGGTTCCACTGGACGGGGACGGAAGTGGTGCTTGCTTCGCCGGTGCACGCGCCCAAGTTCAAGGCGCTAGCCACCGGCGCTCCCGTAGCGCTGACGATCGACGGCTCCACCTGGCCGTACCACGTCCTCATCATCCGCGGCACTGCGACGGTCACGATGACGGACGGCGTGGTGCCGGAATATGCCGCCGCGGCCGAACGCTACTTTGGCGCAGAACAGGGCCGCGCTTGGATAGCTCAGCTGGAGGAACGGGGGGCGGCGACAGGGAGGATCGGCATTAGCCCGACCGAAGCTCGCATATTGGACTTCGAAACGCGCTTTCCGACCGCCGTGGCGGCGATACTTAGCGTCGACCCGAAGGACGGGTCGGCTCGAACCTAGCGGTGGGGTTGTACGACTAAGGCGGGAGAAGCGCGGGCGATGGTCCGCTATCTTCTCGCCCTCGAGTACTAATTTACGGCTAATACCGCTTCCCGATGGGGCTCAATTGGGCACGAGCATCGTTGACCTGAGCGTCGCCGACCTATTTGCCGGCGCCGGGGGGTTATCTCTTGGTTTCGCCCGGGCCGGCTTTCAGGTCGCGATGGCGGTCGAGCATGACCCCGATTCTGCCGCCTCGTACCATTTCAACCACAGCCAACTGGCTGGGCCCGGGTCACCACTGCTGAAGCTCCATGGGGAGGACATTTGCGGGGTCAGGTTCCGTGAGTACGCCGGGCAAGTAGACGCGATAGTGGGCGGGCCACCTTGTCAGCCCTGGAGCCTCGGGGGTCTTCGCCGGGGCCACTCTGATCCCAGGGACGGAATCCCCCAGTTCGCCAGAAGCCTTTACGAAGCCGCGCCGAAAGCCTTCGTGATGGAGAACGTAGCGGGGCTGGCCCGAGGTGCAGCCAGGCCGGCGTTCGATCTCGTAGTCCAAGTGCTTGGCGGTGACAGACCACTGTCGGGGCTTCTGGGTAGTGAGGTCCGTCGGGGGGCCAGGCTTGACTACAACGTCTCCTGGCAGGTGGTCCAAGCGGCGGATTTCGGCGTGCCTCAGAACCGTCAGCGTCTCTTCGTGGTCGGCGTCCGACCCGGGATGAAGTTCGCTTGGCCGGTCCCCGCGTATGGCCCGGGCCGCCCGGTGCCGTACATCACGGCCGGAGAGGTCGTGCGCTCAGAACCACGCGGCGAGCCCAACTCGAGCGTCATCACCTACGCCAAGAACCCGTCACTACGGCCCGATCCCTACCACGGCCACCTCTACAACGGTGGGGGGCGGCCCATCAACCTGGCTAGACCAGCACCGACGATGCTCGCTGCCATGGGGGGGAACAAGACACCCTGGGTCGACACCTTGGGCCTCGTGCCGGCGTACCATGCTCATCTCAGGGCCGGCGGTGGGGCGCGAGAGGGGGCTGTTGGTGGCGCCCGGCGCATTACGGTGGCGGAGGCGGCCAGCCTCCAGAGCTTTCCTGACTGGGCCCACTTCGTCGGCAAACGCTCGTCGCAGTACCGCCAAGTCGGCAATGCCGTCCCCCCGATAATGGCAGAGGCTATTGCTCACGAACTGGCTCGCTCTCTGCTGGACGCCGGGCCCCGTCGCGGGGACGGGCCGCCGTATAGGGGCTCAGATCCGGCGCACTGAGAGCGCCGCGAGGGCGGGTCGCCGGTGACGCGGGGCGCCCCCGCCGGGCGAAAGGGTAATAAGAGAGGGGCGCCGCGGGGCGCCCCCGCAAATCACGAGCGGCAGCCGAAGGGCCGCCCCAAGTCATGATTTACTTTCTCGTTACTCGTGGCCGCAATGCTCGTCGGCGTGGTCGGCGCATTGTCCCAGATGCCACCGCGGCGCCATTTCTCGCAGGTCAAGTGCAAGCCAAGTACCGCACACAATGCTCGGGGCACGAAAGCCTTCACCAAATTGTGTCAGGTTTCTCGTTCAGATAGCTGGTTATAGTTCCCACTATGAGCCCTCGTAAGTCACGGTCAGCCGGTCAGTCTCGTCAACAAATCGCGCGCCGCCTTCGGGAACGAAGGACCCATGAGGAACTGCTGATCGTCGCTGCTGCTGACGCATTGGCTCGGCGTAACGCGGCCGAATCAGCCGTAGCCGAGGCCATGGACGCCCTCAATGCCTCCCTCGAAGAGCTGCAACGCCACGGTTTCGAGCTCACCCAAGTGGCCGAACTCCTGGACGTTGACCCCGCAGAACTGACAAGAACGGGGTCGTCTCGACGTGTCATTGGAAAGAGCTCACGGGCCGACAGCGCCTCGGAACCGCCCGTACTCGACGAGATTGCCGTAGTGAACTTCGCGGGTTAGCGACGGGTTAAACCTGCCACCCCGGTCTCGTGCGGTTGTTCCCATCGCACGTAAAGTGGAGCCCCGATCAGCCATTTGACCACGTACCTGGGATGTTTTATCCCGGTGTCGCGACAAACACTTATAGTGTTCTGAAGTTTTCGCCTCGTTGCGCGGTGTGTGGTGGTCCAGCCATTTTCGGTGCTTAGCCCGCAATGACAAAACGCGCCCGAAATGGCATTTTCTAAAGGACTCTCTGGCCCGGGCCACCCTCTGACGGGCTCCTATGACCGACGGGGAGGGCGAGAGCCACGACGCGGCGGACAAGGGCGGGACATCGGCGAGCGGCTCCGGGGGCGCTTCGCAGGGGGTGCTGGCACATCAGTCTGAGTGCGTCAACGGTCGGAGCGGCGTGCAAGGATGGAGGTCATGAGAGCCCTCACGCTCGCCTCGTTTGGAGGCCTGGACGCACTAACAGTGGCTGACGTGCCCGACCCCACCCGCGGCCCGGGCGACGTGGAGGTCAGGGTCCGCGCCGTTGCCCTGGGCCCGTGGGACATCAAGGCCACCGAGGGCGTCTTTGCCTCTGCAGGCGGCCTAACCGTGTTCCCTCAGGTCCAGGGTTGGGACTTTGCCGGCGAAACGGCCGATCACCGGCGGGTCCTGGGGTTCGTGGCCCAGCCATGGATGGGCGTGGGGTCTCTGGTGGAGCGCCTCGTGGTCCCCGCCGGGCTCGTGGCTCACCTGCCTCACGAACTGGACTGGGCGGTCGGCAGCAGCCTTCCGGTGTCGGTCCTGACCGCCCGCCAACTGGTTGAAGGGGCGGGAGTAGTTGAGGGTGACAAGGTCTTGGTGACCGGGGCCGCCGGGATGGTGGGCGGGTTCACGGTCGAGCTCGCTCTGGCGCGGGGAGCGACCGTTATGGGCGCGGTGCGCGACAACGACGTAGACGAAGCCCTCGGCCTCGGCGCCGAGGCCACCGTGGGGACGGGCCAAGACATGGCAGGCAGGGTGAAGGGACAGTGGCCCGGAGGTGCCGACGTGTGCCTGGATACGATCGGTCTGGCCGCGGGTGCCTTGGCGTGCGTGCGCGACGGCGGCCGGTTTATTACGACCATGGGCGACGCGGTACCCGAAGCGGCTCGCGGAGTGGCACCCCTGGGCGTGCAGGTGCAACCCGACCCCGAGCCGCTGGAAGCCCTGGCCCGCCAGGCGGCGCGAGGAGAACTGCAGGTGCGCGTTGCGGAAACTATGCCGTTGGACGACTTCCGTCGTGCGTACGAACTAGTGCGCGAGGGTGGGCTGCACGGCAAAGTCGTCTTGACGCTGTAACGCTCCGGGCGAATTATCGCCCCTGCGCCCAACAACCCAATGCTAACAATAGTAATTCGACCCAGAGCGAGCCGGGCGAGGACGTGATCGAGTCACCGGTGGCCGAAGGCCCTCGATGGTCCCGTTGGTAGTTGGGGCCCTTTCCCAGGCCCACACGGCGGACGCAGCCCGCTTGTTGGCCGCGGCCCAACGGGCAGGGTCGTCGGATCTCACCAGCGTCGCCGGAAACGTCGACGAGGCCGCCCGGATTGTCTTCGAAGCCGGCCAACGTGGCCCCGGAGTAGTGGCGACGGACGGTTTGGCGGCGCTCGAGCGAGGGGTGGGACACTGTTGAGGTGCGGGCCAACACGTCCCGAGAGTTGCGTTTGGCTTTTGACTCGTCGGTCGAGCAATACGACGCCGGTCGCACTCGCTTTGACGCCGGCCTAATCAGCGACCTGACCGCATGGGCGCAGCTGCGTCCCGGGGATCTTGTGTTGGAGGTGGGCGCCGGCACCGGCCAGCTAACGAGCGCGCTACTCGAGGCCGGTATTCGGGTGGTCGCCCTCGAACCAGGGCCTAACATGGCTGCCTGCCTGAAACGCAGGTTCCAGGACCAACCGGGCTTCACGGTGGAGGCGTCACTGTTCGAGGATTTCGCGGCCAGAGACGGACAATTTGCTGCCGTTGTTTCGGCCAATGCCTTTCACTGGGTCGACCCAGCCGTCAGCTACGCCAAGGCGGCCCGATTACTCGAGCCGCGGGGAACGCTGGGCCTCATCTGGAACTTCCCGATCTTGGCCGACGAGGACCTGCAACGCCGCCTCAATAGAGAGGTTTTTCTTGACGACCTCTCAGATTTCCGCCGCGAACCAGGAGGATATGTTGAAGGCCTCCTGGAACTCTTGGCCGCTGGGAGGCAGGAGCTGACGCGCTCGGGATTGTTCGAGCAACCGCACTGGGTTTTGAAGACCGAACGGCTGGTATGGACGACCGATCGATATATTGCGTTTCTGTCCAGCCTGGCTAATGGTGTCGGCCTGGCATACGAGTTGGACGGCCGGGTTCGCTCCGGCCTGGCCCATCGGAGTGAGCTTTCGGTCGTCAACCACGTCTATATCGGGGTGGCAAGGAAAAATGAAGCCGTCGCCCACCAACCCGTCCATAAAGTCGGCGTGCTCGGCCCAGCCTGACTGTTCCTCCATCGGGCGAGTCGGGCCCATGCTGGCCCGACCTACGGAGCACGACGTGGAACATCGGCATGCGCCAGTTTTATCACGTCGGGTGGCGCGAAACGGCCATCAAAAGACGGGGAAGGCCAGTTCGGCGAAGCCTCTGCGGAAAAGAGCCCGCAGGGTCGTCTCCGGGCCATGGACGTCATAAGCGATGTCGGTCCCCACAGAGATGGCGAGCGCCTGGTGCTCACCGGGGAGAGGCCATGGTTGCCGCCCGACGCTGCGAGCCAGGTCGTCGAGGTGTACGGCCTGCTCGACTACGCGCGTGACCAGGTAGTCACGCACGGTCATAACTTTGCCGGCGATGATGGAGATCAACTGGCCGGCGGGCAGCCTCGGGATCTCCGTTTCTAACCACTGCAGTTCCTCATTGCACCGGCGGAGTATTTCGTCTCTTCCAAGAGCGGCGATGGCCGCGCTCCGGTCTCGGACCGACTTTCCGCCGTCAGGGCCCGCTCCCACCACCACCGCCTCAAAGTACTGGGCCGCGTTGGCAAAATCCGGTGGCCCGGTCACGGTCTCGCTGCGAAGATATTCCGCTACGACCCATATACCACCGCGGGCGACGTGGCCAACGAGACTGCTCACGAGTTGATCCTCCAGCACAGAGGGCTGGTCCCAGTGGGCCTCGACTGCCGGGTCGCCTACGGCACGCACGATCGTGCGGGCGCCTTCGAAAAACAAGTGGACTTCAGTGGCCTCAGTCATCCGGCTAGCCTTGCTCGCGGCCGCTCGACCGTCAAACGTTTTGGCCAGCCGATCGCCTCCCCTTGCTACTTGAAGATGTTGACCGCCCTGGCGATGACCATGGCCACGGTGAGCAATGCCACTGCGGCCTGGAGGAGCATGAGCATTTTCGCCCACCGGGAAAAGGGCATGACATCGGTGGGGCTGAACGCGGTGGCGTTCGTGAAGGACAAGTACAGGTAGTCAACGTACGTGGGTTCCCAATCGGGGGGCGCCAGATTTGGTTGCGTCATTTGCGGGAACTCGAAATCGACATAAGGCCGGGCCCCGTTTGCCCGGGCGACAGGGCCACCGCGGTCCCACTCCCAGTACCACAGGGAGAACACGATGATGTTGGTGATGTAAATACTGGCCCCCTGGCCCAGTAGGACGGCCGCGCTGTTGCCCTCTGTGCCGTTTATCAAACCCTTTACAAGCTCGGCCGTGGACCACGCGTTAGCCAGCGAAATAAGAGCTATCAACGTCACACTGGCGGTACGAAGGGTCGTCGAGGTGCGGCTTATCCGCCCCGGGTTGGCGGCCACCAGCCCGACCCCCAGAGCTCCCTCCAGGGCCGGCAGTAGCCACGCCGGGCGGATGACAAGATGGTCCGGCAGGACTAACTGAAGCAAGATAGCGACGGCTACGGCTAGCGCCACTGGCAGCCGCTGCTCCCCTTCAGTTGCGCGGCACCATGCTGGCAGGGTGTGGTGCTGCTCGGGCGGGTGGACTACCGCCCCGGGACCGACCGCATGCTCCAGTCGGCTCAGTTGGTCGTGTAACGAGCTCAGGATCTCCTTGACCTCTTTGCCAGAAGGCTCGGCCGCGCCCCCGCAGCCGGGCCATCGGGCTTCGAGGACGCCGGCTGAGTCGCCATTACAGAATCGTAACGGCGGGACCGTCCAGGCGGCCGGCATGCCGGATCTGGCAGGCGACGTTCAAGAAGTCGCGACCTAGGGAGCCGCATGCCGCTTCGCCGGGGCGGGAGGTGGTTTGCCCAAGTGGACGGCATGGGCTGGGATGGCAGCTGTCCCGAACGCCGAGGACCGATAAGGTTCGCGATGAGATATTTGGTTGGAGGATTGTTTGGACGACGTCTTCGTAGGGCGTGAAGCAGAACTGGGCCAGGTGGCAGACGTAATGGTCCGGTTCAAGAAGGGCCAGCCGTGGCTGGTGTCGATCGAAGGCGATTCGGGGATTGGCAAGACGGCCTTCATCAGGCATTGTGCCTTCTCGTCGATCGGCGCCACGGTCCTGTCGGCGAGAGCAGACCAGACAGAGTCTGACTTCGGCTACGGGGTCGTGATGCAACTGGTCAAGGACGTGCAAGACCGGATCTTGAGCCACTACCCGCTTCTAAGTGGCGGGGAGGTCCACCAGGCGTCGCCCTTCGGGGTCGGGGCCGAGGTGCTGGGCGTCGTCGGCGAGCTGCAGGCCGCTGGCCCCGTGGTGGTCGTGGTTGACGACCTCCAATGGGCCGACCGGTTGTCGGTTGATGCCCTTTCGTTTACGTTGCGCCGGCTGTCGATGGACCCCGTCCTGTTCGTGGCGGCCGTGCGCGGGGACCGCGACACTTTGGAAGAACCCGCGCGGCGGATGCTCCAGAGCGTCGAACGACGGCTGCGCCTGCAGCTCACCGGTCTAGGTCTAGACGACGTCGCCTCCATGGCGACTGCCCTCGGAGCCCCCGACCTGCGGCCTGACGTCATTCAGCGCATATACGAGAGCACGGGTGGCCACAGTCTTTATATACAAACAGTGTTGAGCGATAAGGAAAGTCTCGACCGGTGGGGGCCTGGGACCACCCCCGTCCCCAGGTCGCTCTCAGCCGCCATCGGGGACCAGCTGGCCCTTCTGCCTGCCGCCAGCCGGTCGCTGCTCGAGATGCTGGCAGTGGCAAACATCCGGGTGCCCTTAGTCCAGCTGGGCGCGGCGGCGGCGGTTGAGTCGCCCAGCACCGCTATCGAGCCGGCGGTCAGGGCGGGTCTGGTTGACTGGTGGCCCGCTGAGCCGAGCTGCCCGGTCATGTTGCGCCACGCCCTGCAACGCGATGCCATCTACGCCGGTCTCGGGGTGAGCAAGCGGCGGGAGCTGCACGCTCGAGCCATCGCCCTCGTCGACGAGGGCGCGTCGTGGGCACACCGAGTGGCGGCCCTCGACCACCCGGACGAGGACCTGGCCGCGCAACTCGAGCAGCTGGCCGGCGAGGAGGCGGCCCAAGGCCAACTACCGTCGGCCGCCACGCACCTGCAATGGGCCTCCGATATTTCTCCTGACCGGCCCGGTCGAGAACGCCGGCTCCTCACGGCCGCGCTCCATCTGACGCTGGCCGAGGAAGCGCGGGGCCTGGCGCTCCGCCCTGCTGTCGAAACCACCGCTCCGTGCGCCCTGCGCAGCTGTGTGCTCGGGACGATGGCGTTCGCATCCGGCCGGCTCGGTGACGCCGAACTGCACTTTTCCGAGGCGCTGGAGGAGGCGGAAGCAGACCCGACGCAGAAACGGTTGGCGGCCGTGGCCGCCAACCGTTTGGCTGGCACCTATACCCTGCTCGGCGCAGGTGAAAAGGTGATGGAAATGGGCCGCCGGGCGCTGGCTGCCCACGGCCTCGATGCTGCCGCAGAGAGCCAGACGCGGACCTTGGTGGCCATCGGAGCTTCACAAGTGGGTGGCCCGCGACGAGCGCTGAAGGAGCTGGAGCACCTCCCCGCTGAGCCGGGCCGCGTCGCCCCTGCGGACGTCGACGGCCTGGCCTTTCGGGGCGTTTTCCACCTTTTAGCCGGCGACTTGGCCTTGGCCATCAGCGACCTGTCCGCCGGCGTCAAACTAGCCCGCAAAGGCGCCACCATTACCCTCGGTTTGCGGGCGTATTTCTATCTTGCTTTGGCCCAGTACTTCTCCGGGGACTGGGACGACGTGCTAACGACGTCCGAACAAGCGTTTTCGGCCGCCGAAATCCATCCCCGCCGGTACGAGCGCCCGTTGCTCCACCTGGCGGCGGCATGCGTGCCGGCCGGACGGGGGGCGCGCGGGGACGCCGAACAGCACGTGAAATTGGCCGAAGAGGCGGCAGAGGCTCTCGATTACGGGCAGGAACGCCTCTACGCCGGGATGGCTCGCGCCCTGCTCTGCCAGGCGCTGGGCGACTACCACGGCATGGCCGTTGCCCTCGGGCACTGGCTGGACGAGTCCGGGATGGACGATCGCACCCGCCTGTACGGTGTCCTGTGGCGGCCGTTGCTCGTCGAGGGCTTGGTTGGTTCGGGCCGGCTCGAAGACGCTGCGGTGGCGCTCAAAGCGCTGCGTGCCCAGGCGGACGGCGCCACCTACCTCCAACCGGCCATGACTTGGCTCGAGGGATGGCTGGCCGAGCAACAAGGTGACCCCGACACGGCCCTCGAGATCTACCAACGCGGCAGCGAAAAGGCCGCTAAAGACAGCCCCGTTTACTCGGCTCGGCTGTCGCTGGGGCTCGGGCGTCTCTTGCGCCGGACCGGCCAGCGCCGCCTGGCGGTAGATCATTTGCGACAAGCCAGCAAATTGTACGTCGCGCTCGGCGCGACGCCATTTGTCGCCCAGACCGAAGAAGAGCTGGTGGCGTGCGGGCTACCCCAAGAGCCGGCTCAACGACGCTCAGTCCTCGACCTGACGAGCCGCGAGAGCGAAGTCGCTCACCTGGTGGCCAAACGCATGACCAATAATGAGATTGCGGCCGAGCTATTTATCACGCCCAACACGGTCGAGTACCACTTGAAAAACATTTACGTAAAGTTCGGCGTCAAAGGGCGCCAACAGTTACGCCAGGCGCTGGCCGTTTCGCTGTCGCCCGCCTAGCTCTCGCTGCCTGCCGCCCGGGACGTTACCTGCCGTTCAACCGGTTGATGACGTTCTGCGCCTGCTCGACTAAGAGACCGACGAGATCGCCCGCCGGTGGCACGTCCGTGACTAGGTCAATCGCCTCGCCGGCCCAAACTGGTTCGACCGCTGGATCTCCTCCCGCCAGAGCAGCTCGATAGCTGACCAGCACATCGCCCGCTTCGGCGAGTTCATCCTCTTTGTCCAACCACTCGTCGAGGAAGGCGTTGCGCAATGTCCGGCCGGGGTACCTTGCCGGCCACGGCGCGCCGCGAGCAATGTCGAGGACCCGGCTCCTGAGCGTGTCCTCGCCTCGCCCCTCTACGATAGCTTTCTGGACCTGCGGGCTCACTAGGGCCTCTTGGGTCACCTGGAACCGGGTACCGATGAGCGCCCCGGAAGCACCGAGCGCGAGCACGGCCGCCAGCCCTCGACCGTCGGCGATCCCCCCGGCGGCCAGCACCGGTACGGGCGCCACCATGTCAACGACCGCCGGGACGAAGGGCAACGTTGAACGACGGCCTCCATGGCCGCCTGCCTCGGTGCCCTGGGCGACAATGACGTCGGCCCCCTGGTCGAGCGCTTGGCGGGCCTCCTCCAGGTCGGTCACCTGGATCATCAGCAGTGCCCCGCTCTGGCGCACCACGGCTGCGAAGGGCTCGGGGTCCCCAAAGCTCAGCATGACCACCGGTGGTCGCCGCGCCAGGGCCGCGTCCAGTTCGGCCGCGGCCAGCGCCCAGGTCTGAAAACCGATGCCCCACGGGCGCTCGGTCCGTCCCTGCAGCAAGGCAACCTCCTCTTGCCACCACGCAGCGTCCTCTCGGCCGGCGCCGATCAGGCCGAGACCACCGGCGTTGGAAACGGCCGCGGCCAGCGCCCCGCCTGAGCAACCACCCATGGGCGCCAGGACCACCGGGTGCTCGATCCCGACAAGTTCAGTAAAGACGGTACCTAGGGCCATTGAGGCCTATTCTGCCGGCGCCCGCGGTAAAACGGGACTCTCCTTCATGGGCGGCCAGACGGCCCGGCGGCGCAACTGCGCACGGCCGGGCCGACGGGAACGCGGCCGGGTCTTACAACGCCCTCACACCGGCCACTACGTGCAGGGCCTGAGTCAGGGTGAGCAGGGAGGTGTCCATGAACATTTGCGTGTTTTTCTTCGGGGAGGTGCCGAACTTGTACGGCTGGGCCCACTGCAGCACGTACCCGTTTTTCACGCCTGACGCTGTAGTGCACGACTTGAACTGTGTGGGGTCGCAGTAGACGGACACGCGGACTTTGACGGTCCCGTTCGGGATCCCGACGGTCCAGGTCCCGACGTCTTTGGCCACGCCGGGGTTGGCGCAGATGAACGGATAGCCCTCTCCAAAAGAAAAGCCTGGAAGCTTCCCGTAGTTCGATTGCGGGGTGTAGGCCTTGCCGTAGGTGGCGAAGACGGAATCATCCTGACCAGCCCCGCACGAAAGCAGCTTGAAGCTGCTCATAGGCAGGCCAAGCAGGGTCTTGGGCTGGTAGACGGGGTAAGTGAGCCCAACCTGCGCGTTCTCATAAGGGTTCGAGGAACCCATAGCGGATGCGGGCACTGCGAGTGCGGCCACCAGTGCCGCCGTGGCCGCCCCCGCTGCGACGAAGCGGCCGAGCGCCGCCCCTCGTCCGAGCCGCCACCACGGCTGGCGCGGCGCCGCGTTCCCCTCCGGTGCCAGGCCCGCTCCGAGGCTGCCACCCAACTCCCTGTAGTCGATGTCGTTCTCGTTCTTGAGGTCGTTCATTTCGGCCTGCCTTTCAGTAGTTGTCGGCTATGGGGGACGTCAAGGTGCCCACGCTTCAAATGTCCCTCATTACGGCACGGCCCGCCCTACGGAAAACCCGTAGTTCGTCGGGTGCCGGCCCGCCCGTTCATACATAGCTTGACCGACGAGACTCCGGTTACACGTACTGGGCCGGCGTGACAACGGTCACTCGCGGCTCCTTTCAGCCTTATCACCAAGGGAGGCGCCCCTGGCCGATGATTCTCGGCCGCGCGCCCGGTCATACAACCAAGGGCTGGGAGCCGCAACCCGGCCTCGGGCACCCAGACGCCGAGGCGGGGGCGGATAAAGGGGGCGGGTGGGGCCAGCGGTGGGCCTATGAGCTCACCCCGGATGGCCCTGACGCCACGGTCGTGACTGAGATCTATGACTGCGGGCGTGTCCCCGAAGACGCTCGCTTGGGGATGGACAACGGCAACATATGGCGTGATGCGATGGCCAAGACCCTCGAGCGGCTCGACAGCCTTTGCACTGGGCGCAGAAGTGAGCCCTCCTAACCAGCTAAACCACGAGCTGCGCCGGCGACGGCCGGCTGAACAGTACCAACCCTCTCGGCGACCTGAGCTCGAGCGTCCCTTCTGGCTGCAATTCGAGCTGCCAACCCTCCGAGTGCCACAGGTGGTGGTGCCGGCTACAGGCCAGCACCAGGTTGGGCAGCCGGGTGGGCCCGGCCCTCGATGCGTACTGGACGTGCCTGGCACTCCGAAGCTCGCTCGCTCGGCTCCGCCCCGTCCTCTGTAGCCTCGGCGTGGAGGCGCCACGAACGCATGGCTGCCGCCGTTTCCACAACGGTCAGTTCGGCCAAACACGGCGTCATTTCCCGTTCGTGGCCTGCGTACAGCAAAACGCGCTCGGACGAGACATTCGCGACGACGGCGGCCACCTGAGCGGACGAAAGAGCACCATTAGCCCACGCGGCCGCCGTCACCGGGAGCGACGCCAGCCGGCGGGCAGCTACGGCCTCTCGATGGGCTTCTTTTCGCGACCTCCGGCCATGAGCGGCGAGCCATGCGGTCAGCGACAGCGAACCATCTTCACACCAACCCTCGTCTTCCTCAAACTGGCGCAGAGCCGTTGAGATCTTCGCGTCCAGGCGGTCCCGGAGGGAAAGGACCTCTTCGAGACATTCCAGCGTCGGGGGCACGTCGAGCTCTGCGATCGCTCGTGCTAGCCCCGCGAACATGTCTCATCGTACATCTGTTCGATCAAAAATCGGCGGAAAACCTCAGGAATTTGGACGTGACGGAAAACGGAAGATCCCGTGGGAGCGGCCTACCGGCTTACCCTGGGCGACCAAGCTTCTGCTCCATGTAGTGCCCGGCGTCTGCCGACGCCTCCTCAGGCGTGCGGCCATGTTGGCGGGCGTACATGTACGCCGCGTACCAATCCCACCAGTTATGCTTCGGTGCGGTCGCCTCGTAATGCCCGTGATGGTCGGACGTCTCGTGTAAAAGGTCGGCCAGACCGGCGATCTCCTTCGACACTTCGTCGGTAATTTCGAGATTGCTCATTTCCTTCTCCCTGGCTGGTTGTACATTTACTTCGACCCGGCCGCGATCTGGCTGCGGAGATCCTTGAGGGCGGCGTTGTAAATCCCCGAAAATGTCGGGAACGGCTGGATGACGTCTCGCAGGATCCCTATCGGGACCCGCGCCCGGATGGCCAGCGTGGCCTGCTGCAGCCACTCGCCGGCCTCCGGTCCGAGAGCGTAGGCACCGGTTATCTTTTCGCTATCGCTAAGGAGCGTCAGGAAACCATTGGACTCTGCATAAGCGCGTGTGTACGTCTCGGTCTTCGGCTCTCCCGACAGAGGAGCAGTGCCGCTGAAGGTGGCTTCGGTGGCGCCGACCGACGCGGCTTGCGGATCGGTGTAGACGACCCGCGGCACCGCCTCGTAGTTGGTCTCCCGGTCCTCGCCCAAGATGTTCGCCGCGACCACATCGCCCTCGTACTCTCCCACGTGAGTGAGGGGCCAGATCCCGGTCACGTCCCCGATTGCCCACAGGCGCTCGCCCGCGCGGATGTGCGAGTCGACCGGAATACCGTGGCCATCCACCTTGATACCGACCGTCTCCAGGCCGATCCCCTCGACCCGTGGACGCCGACCGGTGGCGACGAGCAGCCGGTCGCCCCGAAGTTCGCGGCCATCGCCGAGCTGGAGCACGTACTCATCTCGGTCGAGCCTGGCCGCTTTGGCTAACACGCCGACGATGACCTCGATGCCGTCGGCCCGCAGGACCTTCGCGAGCGCCTCGCCCAACCGAGCCGGCTCCCTGGACAACAAGTGGGCGGCCCCTTCAACCAGCCTCACCTCTCCGCCTAGGCGGCGCACTGCTTGCCCCAACTCAACCCCCACGGGGCCGCCGCCCAGCACGATTAAGTCGCGGGGGACCGTTTCCATAGCTGTGGCCTCCCGGTTGGTCCAAATGCCACTGAGCTCTCGCAGCCCGGGGATCGGCGGCACCACCGCCTCAGACCCGGTTGCGACCACTATGTGGGTAGCAGTGTGACTGACGCCGTCTACCTCGACCACGCCTGGCCCGGCCAGCCGGCCACTGCCCCGGATGAGGGAGATCCCTTTGCCAGCCAACCAACTCACCTGATCGGTGTCGGAGTAGTTCGACACCATGGTGTTCCGCCAGGCCAGCGCCCCCTCCACGTCGACCTGCGCGATGTCACAAGCGTGCCTGGCATCATGGGCCGCCTCGCCGGGGCGCAATAGCGTCTTCGACGGGATGCACCCCCAGTAGGAGCAGAGGCCCCCCACCAGCTCCCGCTCGACAACGGCCGCTCGCACACCCCCTTCGGCCAGTGCCGCGGCGCAGTGCTCGCCGGGCGCACCCGCTCCGAGGACGATGACGTCGTAGTCGAGGCTCATCTGCGCAAACCTTGCGTCATGGTTCCCTCCATGTGAGAGTTAGATACCTGTGGCACCATCAATGCGTTCCCGCAACAGGTCGGCGTGGCCGTTGTGGCGGGCGTACTCCTCGATCATGTGTAGATAGATCCCTCGAATGTCCCGGGTTCGCTCGGGGTGGTGGCCGCGGCTGGGGACAACATCATCCAGTTGCTTCTGAGCCAAAGTGGCGCGGCGCGAGTTGAATCTCTTGTTTGAACGCTCCTATGTTGGCGGCCGCATCCGCGTCATCGAGCGCTTCGAAATCCGCGCCGCTGCTGTCAGGGTCATACGGAAATGGCAGGTCAATTTGGCCCGCGTGCATGCGGGACCACCAACGCTCCACCTCCGTCATGTGCCGCACCAGCCCAAGCAGGGACAGCCGCGAAGGTGGGACGGCCCGTAGCTTGAGTTGGTCAGAGGTCAGGCCGCTGCACTTGTCGAGCAGTGTGAGGCGGTGGAAGTCGAGCCAAGCCTCCAGGGCCTGACGTTCACCCGAGATGCGTGGCACGGGAGTGCGCTCGACTTCCGGAGCGGTCCATTCCTCGGTCATTGCTCGACAGGGTAATCGGGCCCGGTACGAGCGGAGGCCCTTAATCTCGTCCGGTCTCTCGATGTCAGCCGAGTTCTTCCCTTGATTCGATCTTGTCCTCGTCCAGCTCCATCCCGAGACCAGGCGCCGTCGGGGGCGTAACTGAACCCTGCACGGGGTGGACCGGGACCTTCAAGAACCATTGGTGCAGGATGTTCCATTTGACCAAGTACTCGAGCATCGGCACCAGAGGGGCGGGTTGAGCGAAACTGAAATTGGCGTTCGCCGGCACAGAGTGGCCATGAGGGATCAGCTGGACGTCGTAGACACTGGCCAGTGCGGCGATCTTCGTCATTTCTGTGATCCCACCAGCCCAATAAGTGTCGGGCTGGTAAATGTTCATGGCCCGCGCTTGCATGAGCTGGTGGATGCCCCAGCGAGTGTACTCATGCTCCGCTCCCGAAACCGCGATCGTATTGCCGATACGCCTGGTGATCTCGGCGTAAGATCGCGGTTTATCCGGCATAACGGGTTCTTCGATCCAACGGGGCGCTACGTCTTCGAGGTCCCGGGCCATCCGCAACGTGTACGGGACGTCCCAGGACATCCAGGCGTCGATCATCACGTCAACGTCTGAGCCAACCGCCTCCCGCAGAGCCTCGGCCAGGGCTACGTTTTTGCGCACGCCGGCGACCCCGTCGGCCGGACCGTGGCGCGGGAACCACTTGGTGGCGCGGAACCCGTCGGAGACTAATTCCGACGCCCTGGCCCGAACGGCGTCCAATTCGAGCGAGTAGCCCAGCGCTGATGCGTACGCCGGGATCGACGCCCGCGTTGGGCCTCCGAGCAATACGTGAACGGGCACGCTGAAATGGCGGCCCTTAAGGTCCCATAGAGCACAGTCCAGGGCGCTAATGGCCATCATTTCCACACCCTTACGACCATGCACGCAGTACCGGTAAAGGATGTCCCACAATTGCTCAGTAGCCAGCGGATCCTCACCAATCAGGAGCGGTGCCATCGTTGTCTTGATGATGAAGGCCTGCTCCTCGGTGATGGGCCCGGCCGTCCCGGTGGTCCCATCGTCGGTGTCTACGTGGACGAATATCGACTTGACCTGGTAGGCCGACTCACCGGACCGGGGCAGGAAAGTCGGTCCCTCTGATTGGAACTGGGGATAAATGTCGACGGGCCGGACCAACCTCTCTTCCCAGAAGACCCCGGGATGCTCCATCGTCCCGTGATAAGCGACGCAGCTCACTTTTCTAATCCTCATGTGACCTCCTACGACCCGCCCGACTCTGCCTAATGACGAGACCTGTGCGCGCCACTGGCTCTTTGTTCCTTATGGTGCCCGGCCCAATCCGGCGTAACCGCCTTGATGGCGGGCCGCTTAACCCCCGGTCAAGATATCTGCGCCCCGCGTCGCGTGGCCGACAATGCGGCCGAGCCCACCGGCAACTACATCGGCCGCGCTGAAGTGGTGCGTCAGCAAGGGCAGCAGGGCCACGGTGCCGGTCCACCCGGTTTGGTGACTGGCGCCGATGCCAGCCCCGTTGTCGCCGTGGAAGTACTCGTAAAAGAGCAGCAAGTCACGCCAGTGGGGGTCGCTCTGCAACAGCGGCTGCACACCATGCACCGGCCGCCGGCCCCGTTCGTCCTTCAGGAATATGCTCGTAAGACGGTGGCTGATCTCCAGGGCCACCTCATACAAGTTCATATAGTGCCCTGAGCCGGTTGGGCATTCGACGGTGAATGCGTCCCCTTCGTACGCGTAGAGGTTGAGCAGCGCCCGGATCAGAATGATGTTGATCGGGAACCAGACCGGTCCTCTCCAGTTGGAGTTGCCGCCGAACATCCCGGTGTCCGACTCGGCCGGCAGGTACCCGACGGTGTAGTCCTGGCCGTGGACGTTGAAGACGTAGGGATGTTCGAGGTGCCAGCGCGACACCGAACGGATGCCGTGGGGGCCGAGGAACTCGTTTTCGTCCAGCATCCGGGCGAGTATGCGCCGGAGCCGGGATTCGTCAAAGAGCGCGAACAATACGGGCCCGGTCTCGTGGATCTGGCGGCCCTGGCCCCAAAGCGCGGCCATCACGCCCGGGTGGCGGTAGAGGAACTCAGTCGCCCGCTCGACTACTTCGGGGAACTCAGTCCGGATCGTGGCCGGGATCACCGTGGCCGCGGCCAATGGCATCAGCCCGACAATCGAGCGCACCTTAAGCGGCACCGCGCTACCGTCAGGGCGGCGCAGCAGGTCGTAGTAAAAGCCGTCTTCTTCGTCCCACAGGTTCATCCCGTCGGGGCCGACGTTCATCGTGGCGGCCGCGATCCAGCAAAAGTTCTCGAACAGTGACAATCCCTGCTCCAGGTAGACGCGGTCCTCGCGCGCCAATTCCAGCGCAATTTGCATCATGTTCTGGGTGCATAGCGCCATCCAGGCTGTCCCGTCGGCCTGGTCGATGTGCCCGCCCGTGGGCAGAGGCGCGCTCCGGTCGAAGACACCAATGTTGTCCAGCCCGAGGAACCCGCCCTGGAAAACATTGCGGCCGTCTATATCCTTACGGTTCAGCCACCAGATGAAGTTGCGCATCATTTTCTGGAACGAGTGCTCGAGGAACGCTCTGTCCCCTTTGCCATTCCTCGCCTTCTCTATCTCGTAGACGAAGTAAGTGGCCCAGGCGTGAACGGGGGGGTTGACGTCGCTGAAGTTCCATTCGTAAGCGGAAAGCTGGCCATTCGGGTGCAAGTACCGCCGGTCCAGGAGCAGTTCCAGCTGGTCCTTGGCGAATCGCGAGTCGACCACGGCCAGCGCCGCGGCGTGAAAGGCCAGGTCCCAAGCCGCGAACCACGGGTACTCCCATTTGTCCGGCATGGATATGACGTCCTCGGCCAACAGGTGGCGCCACTCGTGGTTACGCAGGTTGCCATCGGTGGCGAAGATGTCGGAGCCGTGCTCCTCCAGCCAGCGCCCGACGTCGAGGCCGTAATACTGCTTGGACCACAGCATGCCGGCCAGCGACTGGCGCACCACCAGTCGCTCGTCCTCGCTCAGCCGGGGCCCGACGAGGTCAGCCCAGTACTCGTCGGCTTCCGTCTGGCGTGCGCTCATAACCTCGTCGAAGTCGTCGAAGGGACTGCTGGCCCGGGCGGGGGCGTCGGCTTTCCCGAGCTCACGGTTCGTTAGCCGCAGCCGCACACGGGCGCGTCCGCCTGCGGGCACAGACAGGGTGTAGTGCAGCGCGCCTTTGGTGCCAATGCCGGTCGGGTCAACCGCACCGGTCTCGCCGTTCACCACGCACCGCCCGATGCCATCTTTAACGTAAGGTTCATCGTTCGGCGAGCGGAAGACCCGCTCATTGTTCGTCTCATTGCCGGTCACCAGTACAGGGACGACTCCGTCCCCGTAGGCCCACCAACGACCGAGGGTGGGGTGCTCTATTGCCAGGCTGCTGCACCCGCCGGGGGCGGGCAGGACGTTGAGCGACGGCGCATCGTCCCCGCCCGCCCAGGACCAGGTGTGACGGAACCACAGGGTGGGCAACACATGGCACTGAGCTACTTCGGGGCCCCGGTTATAGAGCGTGACCTGCATAAGCACGTCGTCCGGCGTGGCTTTGGCGTACTCCACTTCTACGTCGAAGTACCGTCCGTCGTCGAAAATGCCCGTGTCCACCAGTTCGTACTCCGGGTCGTGCACTGTGCGCCCCGCGTTGGTGGCGACCAGTTCGTCGTATGGGTACTCCGCCTGGGGGTACTTGTAAAGCATTTTCAAGTACGACGATGTGGGCGTCGCGTCCAGGTAGAAATAGCACTCTTTCACGTCTTCGCCGTGATTGCCCTCGGAGTTGGTGAGGCCGAACAATCGCTCCTTCAAGATGGGGTCCTTGCCGTTCCAGAGGGCCAAGGCCAGGCAGAGGAACTGTTTGTCGTCGCAGAAGCCGGCGAGGCCGTCCTCACCCCAGCGATAGGCGCGGGACCGGGCCTGGTCGTGGGTGAACGAGGACCACGCGTCTCCCCCAAAGCTGTAGTCTTCTCGCACAGTCCCCCACTGCCGCTCGCTCAGGTACGGCCCCCACCGTCGCCACGGGACGCCTGCTGTCGTAGCTTCCTCCAACCGCCTTTGCTCGGCGCCGGCCATCACTCGCCCCTCTCGCTAGGGTGACGTTTCGGTACACAAAATTCCACACGATCAATACGGCACGCCACACAGAGTGCCCGTACATTATCTAAGCACGCACCTTCGGGCCCCCGGTTTAGGCGCTCTCCGGTTTAGGCTCAGGCCATGACCGCGCATGCCCCGATCAGGATGAGGAAGGGCCGCCTCGGCCCGGGAAACTGGGCCAGAGTGCCGGAGGCTGGCCGCAGGCAATAGCGGAGGCCGGCAACAAGTGCGGGCAGTCCCGTGAGCATGCCGCCATCGATGGCCCCGCGGCCGGCCCGGGGCGGGGTGCTGATCATAGGCGGGGGCTTTGGAGGGGCAAATGTGGCACGGCTCCTCGGCCGGCGGGGTGCGACGATAGTCAACCCACAAAATTCGATGCTTTTCACTCCAATGCTGCCCGAGGTGGCGGCGGGTATCGTCGAGATGCGCAACGCGATGGCGCCGCTGGCGATGGTCGGCCGGCACGCCGAGGTTATCGAGGGGCGGGTCACCGACCTCTCGCTCGAGGAGAACCGCGCTGAGGTCGAGACCGATGGAGGCCTGCGCTTCGGCATGGAGTACGACCACGTCGTAATTGGCGTCGGCGCCGTCCCCCGCACTTTTCCCGTCCCCGGGCTGTCAGAGCACGCTGTGGGCTGTACCACCATCCTCGACGCGCTATACCTGCGGGACCGTTTGCTGCGCCTACTCGCCGCGGCAGCGGTCGAGCCCGACCCCGAGCGCCGCAGCCACTACCTGACCTTTGTGTTCGTGGGTGGTGGTTTTGCCGGAGTCGAGGCGTTGGCCGAGTTGCGTGACCTGGCCCACGACGCTTTGCGTTATTACCCCGCGCTCGACGGCGTCGGCCAGCACTGGGTACTGGTGGACGCGGCGCCGAAAATCCTGGCCGACATCCCGACTGGGCTGGGCCAATACGCTTACGACTTGCTGGTCCAGAGGGGCGTTGACATACGCCTCGAGACCCGCCTGGAAAAGGTTGAAAGTGGCCGCGTCAGCCTGAGCGACGGCACCGAGCTCGGCACCGAGTTGCTGGTATGGACGGCGGGCGTAAAAGCCAACCCCATCGTTTCCAGGTTTGGTCTCCCTCTCGACGACCGCGGCCGCGTGCGCGTCGGGCCGACACTGCAGGTAGAGGGGTACTCGCACGTGTGGGCGCTAGGAGACTGCGCCTCGGTGCCCAACGTTGCCACTCCCGACCGGGCCGACCCGCCCACGAGCCAGCACGCCCTTCGTCAAGCCCGCCGGCTGGCCGCCAACCTCATCGCGGCCCAAGAGGGACGGCCCCTAGACCCGTACAGTTTCCGCTCTCTCGGCCAGGTGGCGACGCTGGGGCGGAAAGAAGGCATCGCCGACCTGAGAGGACTGCGTCTGCGCGGCTTGGCCGGATGGTTGGCTGCCCGCAGCGTCCACCTAATGCAAGTCCCAATTGCCTCCCGCCGGCTCGGTGTGGTGAGCGACTGGGCCCTGGCGATCCTCTTCCCGGGGAATATCGTCAGCTTTCCCGGCCTCATCGAGGCGCCGGGGATAGAGGCCGAGCCGGTTCGTCCCCTGGTGGCCCCGGTCCGCCTGGCGGCGCATGACCCGCCGGAGGGCCGTCGACCTTCAGACGCTTGACATGCAGCCGGGACGCTGCCTAATATTAGGCAGCTGAATGGCTGCATGTTGGACCGGAGGAAATGGACCAGGTTTTCAGGGCGCTAGCCGACCCCAGTCGCCGCAAACTGCTCGACAGTCTGAACGAGAAGGGGGGCCAGACCCTGAGCGAGTTGTGCTCTGTGCTGGATATGGCCCGCCAGTCGGTGAGCAAGCACCTCGACGTGCTCGAATCCTCCAACCTGGTGACAACCGTTTGGCGCGGGAGGGAGAAGCTGCACTACCTGAACGCCGCTCCCATCAGCGAAATCTCCGGGCGCTGGATCACCCGCTACGACCGTCGCCGAGTGTCCGCCCTGGCGGGGCTCAAAAGAGCATTGGAGGACCCCTTTATGGGTAGGCCCGAGTTTGTCTACGTCACGTACATACGCACCACGCCCGAACGGCTTTGGCAGGCGCTCACTGACCCGGAGTTCACGGCTCGCTACTGGGGCCGCACGTACGACACCCAGTGGGTGAAGGGGTCCGGCTATGCGATGACGCAGTCCGGGGCCGAGTCGAAGACCCCCGACAAGTGGTACTGGAGGCTGAGCCACCCCGCCGCCTGTCGTACACCTGGCATGCGGTGAGCGCTGAACTGGCGGACGCCCTGGGTTGGAGCGACGACTTCGTCGTCGCGGTGACGGCCGAGCCGCGCTCCAAAGTGACCTTCGAGATCGAGCCGGAAGACGACGGCACGGTGCGCCTGACTGTCATCCACGACGGCTTCGAAGAGGGTAGTGCCATGCTGGAAAACATCAGTGGGGGCTGGCCCAGGGTGCTGGCCAACCTCAAGACACTGCTGGAAACGGGCGAGGCGTCGGCGCTGTGGACGTGCAAATGAAGCCCGCTGTCATTGCCACGGGCGCGACGCGTGCCGGGTATTCACGAACTGGGCCCGCCAGAGCGGTAGTGGCGTTGGCGGCGACGCTCGGCCTCGCCGCCGTCGCCTGGGCCTAGCTCTGCGGCAAATGAACGGTATGGACATGGGCGTGGCCACTCGGCTCGGTTCGTTGCCGTTTTTCCTGGCTGTGTGGGTGTTGATGATGGCAGCCATGATGCTGCCGGGTGCCGTCCCGGCCGTCCTTAGGAGGACGCAGCTAAACGGCCATCTGCGGGCCGTGCCGCTCTTTCTCGCGCCCTACCTCGCTATCTGGGCCGTCGTGGGCCTCGCCATCTACGCCGTGTACCGCCCGCACGGCACTCTGGCGGCCGGCGTGGTTTCTATTGCTGCAGGCGTCTACGAGCTGACGCCGTTCAAGCAACGCTTCCGGCACCGTTGCCACGAAAGCGCCCGCTCCGGGATCGGGTTCGGGATCTACTGCGTCGGGTCGACCATCGGGCTGATGCTGATGTTGGTGGCTCTTGGCGTCATGAGCGTGACGTGGATGGCGGTTGTCGCAGCAATCGTCGTCGCCCAGAAACTGTTGCCAGCCATAGCGGTTCTCGACGTGGGTTTGGGGTTGGCGATCATCGGTTTCGGGGCCTTGGTCATCGCTGCGCCGTTGTCGGTCCCCGGGCTCACGCCGGGGATGTGAGGGACCGAGATCAATGGCAACAAAAAACAAAGGAGAAATCGAAATGACGGACCACAAAACGGCGACCCGCGCGGAGTGGCGGGCGGCCCGGCTGGAATTGCTGGAAGCGGAAAAGGCGCTGACCCGGCGGGGCGACGAACTGGCCCGTTGGCGTCGGGAGCTTCCCTGGGTCCCGGTCGACAAGGACTACCGTTTTGAGACAGAACAAGGCCCAGCCAGCCTGGCCGACCTTTTCAACGGACGTTCACAGCTCCTGGTGTACCACTTCATGTTCGGGCCCGACTACACGGCCGGGTGCCCGGCTTGATCGTCGATCGCCGACGGATTTGACGGGTTCGCCCGCCACCTCGAGAACCACGATGTGATGCTGTGGGGCGTTTCGCGAGCCCCGTTCCCGAAGATAAAGGCGTACAGACAGCGGATGGGTTGGCGATTTCCGTGGGCCTCGTCGTTTGGCAGCGAGTTCAACTACGACTTCCAGGCCGCAATGACCGAGGAGCAGCAACAGTCGGGGGCGTCGGAGTACAACTTCCGGGTTTCGGACATGCGCCCGGCGCAGACCACGAGCGACGAGCCCGCGACCTTGAGCCGAGATGCCTCGCTCGACAATGCCATGAACTGCGGTACCGATTGGCCCACCTACATGCGAGAAATGCCAGGCATGAGCTCGTTCGTGCTGGAAGACGGCGCCGTTTACCACACCTATTCGGCTTATGCGCGCGGCTTGGACGGCCTTTGGGGCATGTACCAGTGGCTCGACCGGTCGCCTCGGGGCCGGAACGAGAGCGGGATGTGGTTCCGCCGCCACGACGAGTACGAGACCAGTTGACGCCACCGCGCGAGTACTGAGGGGCCGGGGCGGGGGGCGGCCCCGGCGGCCGTCAACGGGACGTCGGTCTGGTCATCGTAGACTCCGGGACATGGCCGGAACGCGGGTTCGCCGCCAAGTGCAAGTGTTACCGTCTGACGACGGGAACGTTCGTTTGCCCGTAGACATAGCTGACCTCCTGGGGGATGAAGTCGAAATCCAGGTCGGGCCCGGGAGGGTGGTGACGCTCCAGCCCTCCACCACGCCGGCCACGCCCCTCACGCAAACCACGGTCCGGGCCCCCCAACCCGGGGGCACGGCCGTCCTCGAAGTCCGAAACCTTTCGGTAATGTACGGCACCTTCAAAGCCGTCGACGACGTGAGCTTTCAGGTCGCGCGGGGCGAGATCTTGGCCTCCTGGGCCCTAACGGCGCCGGCAAGACCAGCACCCTCAGCGCCATCGAGGGCCTGCTCAAACCGCGGAGCGGATCAGTCGCACTGGACGGCTTTGACATCCAGCGCGACCCCGTTGAGGCCAAAGCGCGTATGGGGGTCCAGCTGCAGGCCACCAGTTTCCAGTCCCAGCTGACGATCCGCCAGATCGTCCGGCTCTACGCGGGTCTCTATGGGGTCGCCATTTCTGATGCCGAGATCGACGCTCAGCTGGAGGTGATCGGGCTGGCCGGAGAAGCGGTCAAACCCTTCAAGCACCTGTCGGGGGGCCAACAGCAAAGATTGTCCCTGTATATCGCCGTGATCCACCAACCTGCTCTGCTGCTCCTGGACGAGCCGACGGCGGGCCTCGACCCGCAGGCCCGGCGCCAGCTTTGGAGCCGTATCGAGGAGATCCGCAAAACTGGCGGGAGTATTTTGCTCACGACCCACTCGATGGAAGAGGCGCAAGCCGTGTGCGACCGCGTCGCCATCATCGACCACGGCAAGCTGCTGACGGCCGAGACGCCGTTGGACTTGATCGCCAAACACAAGGACGACCCCCGGGTGCGTGCCGTTGCTCACGGCGACGTCACCCTGGAGGACGTGTTCATCGGATTGACCGGGAGTGAAGTCCGTGACTCAGCGCGCAATTGACCAGGGCCAGGCCGCCCATGCAGCTCATCCTCACCTCCTTGCTGCGGGCGGACTTGACGGTGCTGGTGAGGAACCGTCGCTCTTTGGTCATCAGCATTGCCTTGCCCCTCCTGTTGCTGATAACCACCAACTCGGCCAAGGGTACCAACCGGCTGGGAGGGGCGTTCTTTGTCATCGGCCTGTGCACTGCCTACGGCCTGGCCGCGACCTCGATCCTCGGTTACGGGTTGACGGTGGCGCGCGACCGCGAGCAGGGCGTTTTCCAGCGCCTGCGGGTCACACCGGCGCCCACCTGGGCCATTATGGGGAGCCGGCTGGCTGTCCAGGTGGTGGCCAACCTCATCATCGCCCTCGTCGTCCTGGTCATCGGTAGCGCCATCCATAACGTGGCGTTCTCTGTTGGTCAGTACCTGTTGTTCCTGCTGGTATCCATCCTCGGGGGCGCCGTATTCCTCGGCATCGGCCAAGCCATGGTGGGCCTGCTGAAGTCCGTCGATACCGTGAACGCAGCGGCGCGGATCATCTTCGTGGCCTTGGTGTTCCTGGGCCTTTTCGGGCAGAGCGGTGTGCTCGGCTCCACCTGGGAGTCCATCTCGAAATGGACGCCGGTCGGCGTCGTGATGACGCTTTTCGCCGGGGTCCTCAACCTGTCGTCCTGGGGTACTCGGGAGACCCTTTGCATAGTGGCGTGCGTCGGCTACACCGCCTTCTTTGCGGCCATCGGGATCCGGTGGTTCCAGTGGGAGGCCCGGTAAGTCCGCTTCGCGGTGCGGCAGTCCGGCGGGTGTGGTCCGCTAGCCGGCCGGTCCGCTAGCCGGGCGGTCCGCCAGCCGGGCGGGCACCTGCGCCTCGAACGCCCTTCAGGCCGGAACTGCGCGTGCCAGAGTCGCGATCAGCGACCCCAGCGCGCACAGAAAGTGGATTTGCACACAGAAATGGCGGCGAAGGCCGGTCTCGGCCCAGACCGCAGCGGCGTGCGGGGGCGGATGGCGGCGAGAAATGTCGAGATCTGGGGCGATTGTTTGTCGTTGGGTCGAATAATGTAACGATAAGGACAGTTTTCCGACCCAGTCCGCGTGCTGGGCGTCCCCGTTTAGCTCCACAGCCGGTCATGGCTGAGTTCCGCGTCCCACGACGGCGTGGCCTCGAACATCTGCGGGCCAGAAGGGTCGAGGAACTCACGAAAAAGATCGACGTTGATGTCGTCGAAGCCCAGCCCGGGGCCGTCGGGGACGGCGATATAGCCATCCTGGACAAGTGGTACGGGCAGCCCGGTCACCAGTTCGTCCCAGCGGGCGACATCGGCGGCGTGGTGCTCGAGGGCGAGGAAGTTCTCCGTGGCCGCCGCGATGTGCACGCTGGCCATGGTCGCTATCGGTGAGGCGGCCAGGTGCAGGGCCATGGGTACCCCCCACTCCTGGGCCATGTCGCCGATCTTTTTGGTCTCCATGATCCCGCCCGCCGTGGCCGGGTCGGGGTGGATGACCCGCACGGCTCCTCCCTCGACCAGGGGCCGGAAGTTCTCCTTCAGGTAGATGTCTTCTCCGGTGCAGGTTGGCGTGTTGATGCGGGTCGTCAATTGCTTCCATTGCTCCGTGAGCTGCCAAGGCAACAAATCCTCGAGCCAGGCCAAGGTGAACGGGTCGAGCGCCTGGCCCAAGCGCAGGCAGGAGTCGAGCCCGATATGGCCGAGATGATCGACGGCCAGCGGGATGTCGTAGCCGACGGCGGCCCGGACCTTATCGACATAATCGACCAGGCGGTCGATCCCCTTCCCGGTCAATTGGATGCCATTGAAAGGGTGCATGGTCGAACTGTTTTGGCGCGCTCCGGGCGGGGCTATGACCGTGCCTGCTTCGTCCCAGAGCAAGTCGGTACCGACGTCCATTTTCAACCACTTGAAGCCCCGGGCCCGGCGTTCGAGGAGGCGCTCCCCCATCTCCACGGGCGACAGGCATGAGGGCGTGTCCACGTAACAGAGCACCCGGTCGCGGAACTTCCCCCCGATCAGAGCGTAAACGGGCGCATCGTAGGCCTTCCCAGCCAGGTCCATCAACGCCATCGACACCCCGCTCACGCCGCCTCCCTGGCGCGCATGATGGCCGAACTGTTTGATCTTGCGGAACAGCTTGTCGACGTTGCAGGGGTTCTCGCCGACGAGGTGGTGCTTCAGCATCAGGGCGTACGTCGGGCTAGCACCGTCGCGGACCTCGCCATAGCCCGTGATGCCCTGGTTGGTGTCGATGCGGACGATGGTGGAACGAAACGGCACTCCGCGCAGGTTGGCGACGCGAAGGTCAGTAATTTTCAAGCGGCTGGAACGTGTTCGTGTATTGACCGCGTCTTCAACCCCGGTTGACATGCCCGCTGCGCCTCCTGTGGCTCGGTCTTACGAATGCCATGGGGCGAAAGTAGGCGCGCGGGCGACGTGGTTCCAAGGGCGAGTTCGCCCTCGAGGTAGAGCGCCTCACTTTTCGGCGATGCTGGATCGGCGATGCTGGATAGGTGCCGCCTCCGCCCCTTCCGGTCGGCAAATTGCCGCCGACCCTGATGTCGCGCCTCCTATCTGACACCGGGGCGCCGTCGCCCGAAGTGCTGTTGGGGCCCGAAATGGGCGAGGATGCGTGCGCCATCGACTTGCCCGGCGGGGTGCTGGTCGTGGCCACCGACCCCATTACCTTCACCGGCCGCGACATTGGTCGTTTCGCCGTCACCGTGAACGCCAACGACGTCGCGGTCACGGGTACCAGGCCCCGGTGGTTCCTGGCCACCGTCCTTTTGCCCCCGGAGACGACGGCCGAGGCGGTCGAAGCCTTATTTGCCGGCATGCAAGCCAGCCTCAGCGCGAACGGGATCGCACTGGTCGGGGGCCACACAGAGGTAACGCCGTCCGTCAACCAACCCATCGTCGTCGGCCAGATGCTCGGCCTGGCGGAGGACAGGCGGTTCATCAGGACGGCGGCGCTAGTTCCGGGGCACCTGGTCCTTCAAATCGGTCGGGCGCCCGTCGAGGGCGCGGCGGTGATCGCCGTCGAAAGTCCCACCCTCCTGAGCGAGGTCGACCCGGCGCTCGTACGTGCCGCGGAGCACGCGCTCGACGACCCCGGGATTTCGGTCGTCGATGCGGCTTTGCTAGCGGCCCGGCTGGGGGCCAAGGCAATGCACGACCCGACCGAGGGCGGGCTAGCGGCCGGGCTGCACGAGATGGCGGCGGCCTCCAAAGTCCGCCTCAGAGTGAACCGCGCCCAGGCACTGTGGTGGGAGCCGGCCATCGCAGTATGCCGGGCCGTCGGCGCCGATCCCTGGGCCACCCTGGCGTCAGGGACGCTGTTGGCCGCTTTCGAACCTGATCGAGCCACGAGTGCGCTAGAGGAGCTTGGCCTCGGAGGCCACGAGGCCGCGGTAATTGCTGTCGCTGAAACGGGGGCGGGCGTCGTCGACACTCTCGGCGGCGCCCTACCGTGGCCTGAACGCGACGAGCTGAGCCGGGTCCTTGGCGAGCGATAGCGGACCTCCGGAATTATGAGCCCGACCCACCACTGATCGGCCTGCCCCACGTACGTCGAGAGGGCGCGGTTTCTTGTCGTCGGAAGAGCAGGTGGCGGTCCTGGCCGTCGCCGAGCCGAGTAGCCTCCATCCCCGGGGCCGAAGCCGGAGGACCGAAGCCGGAGGCTATGGCCAGCCACCGCCACCGGGCTCTCGACGGCCTTGCTGCCGGGGTGGACGTCCTGGCACTTGGGGAAAGCCCATTGCCTCGTTTACCCTCGGACTGTGACGCTCGCCACCCTGACGAATGTGGACCGAAGCGTGATCGTGATCATCGTCTTCTTGTCGCTGGCGGCGACCGTCATATTTGTGCGGCTTTACACTCGGGCACGCGAGCGGGGCAACGATGGGCAAGCCAAATTGAGCATGCTGGAGCGCATCGAGGCGATGAGTGACGAAGAGTACGCGGCGTGGCGGGAGGAAGGCCGGCGCCAGCGGGAGGCGAAAAAAAAGCCACCCCGGCCGTGACGCGATGGCTCCTGGTGCGGGTGCAGTGCGGGCCAGGTGCAGTGCGGGCCAAGTGCGGGCCAGGGCAGTGCAGCCCAGTGCGGGTCCGGGCAGTGCAGCCCAGTGCGGGCCCGGGCAGTGCAGCCCAGTGCCCCGATTTTTGTGCCATTTCGCCATTTGTGCGCGCTGCAGTCTCTTGTAGCGACTGGGCGCGCATAGTTCCGGCATCGTGATGCCCGCTGCTGAGCGGTGGCGTCGGTGCGCCCCTTCAGCAGGTTCTACTACCGAGACAATGAGCCCCGAGCCGCGGTCTCAGTTTGGCCCCCGCAGGTCCCATCGGTTGCCGGCACAATCGAGGAAGACGGCCACCTGGCCATAGGGCTCGACGCGAGGCGCTTCAAGGAAAGGGACCCCCACCGACTTCATTCGATCGTAAGTAGCGTCGAAGTCGCTGACCCGCAGGAAAAAGGCGACCCTCCCACCGACCTGGGAGCCCACGGCCTGCTCGTCCCGCTGGCCGTCGGCCCGGGCGAGTAAAAGGGCGGTCTCGGCTCCCGGCGGGCGCACGACGACCCAACGTTTCGGCCTTCCGGACCGGGTCTTGGCCGGTGAGTCCTCCACCAACTCGAAGCCCAGCTTCTTGGTAAAAAACTCGATGGCGCTGTCGTAATCACGAACGACGAGAGTGACCAGGTCAACATTCATGAGCGCCGTCCACCATCGTCGCCTCTATCCCCGTGGCTGGGGGCTCATTTTGGGGCCGTGGCCTCCCCGCGATACGACGTGGGGCCGGCCATATCTGCCTCCGAGGAAGGGTCGGGGGCCGTCAAGTCGGGGTCGGGACGGGCGTGGGCCATATAAGTGCGGGCGTCGAGGAACTTGAGCAAAGGGATCTGCGGGATCTCGAGTAGCAAAAGTAATACAGCCGCCACGATAACTGCGAGGAGCAAGTCTCCGTAACCGGCGACGATCCCGATGGCAGCGGCGCCCAGAATTGTCGCTGCGGTGGTTACGCCGTGAACCGAGCCGGTCCTCAGCTTGAAGACAACGCCCCCGCCGATAAACCCGATCCCCGTAACTATCCCGGCGATGGCCTGAGGTGAGGTCGTATGGGTTAGCGCGGTGATGGCTGCGGCGGACGTGCCCACAAGAGCAAAGGTCCGATCGCCAGCTACGGACCCGCGCAATTGGCGTTCGAAGCCGAGGGCATAGGTGAGCCCGAACCCGGTCGCCACGTTCGCGAGCACGTCGAGCTGAAGCGCGACCACGGCCGCGAACCTAGCTGAGGCACCGCTCCAGCTCGTGCATCTGCCCGCCTGCGGGAGCAGCATGTCACATCGAGCATTCGGAGCCGGGTGGGGCCGAAAGCCGACCACGTAACCTGTCATGGCGTTCACGACGTTCTCGAAACCAAGAGGAAAGGCGGGCCCCGAGCTGAGCGTTTTGCCATCGAGGTCGTTTGGCGCCTTAGAGGTGGTCAGGAGCGTCGCTGACCAGTGACCGATGCAACGGCTGCGCCACTGGTCGAGGGTCGTGCCCTGGACCGGTGGCGCAGAGCGATCATCGCCGCCTTCGCGCTCGGCGGGATAACCGTGTCTGCTTCGGGCCCCGGCTCCCGGCGATCAAAGCGGAGCTCGGCATCAACACGGGCACCATCGGCCTACTCCTGGCCAGCGTGACCGTCGGGGCCCTGGCCGGCCTCGGCGCTTCGACCCCGGTCCTCCACATGCTCGGGAGCCGACGGGGAGTGTCGGGCGCGTTGATGTTTGTCGCGGTGACGTTGGCCCTGGTGGGCGCCGGGATCACGTTGGGCTTAGTCCCGGTGGTCGGGGTGGCCTTCGTCTTGGTGGGCTTTGGGATCGGCATCCTCGACGTCCTGATCAACGTGGAAGGGTCTGCCATCGAACGGTCCGCCGGGCGCACAATTATGCCGCGCCTGCACGCGGCCTGGTCGATAGGTGCGGCCCTGGGTTCCGGCGTCGGCGCGGCGTGTGCCGCGCTCAGGATCACTCCCTCTACACAGTTCTGGGCCGAAGCGGTAGTCATTGTTGCGATCGCCTTGCTCATGGCGCCCGCCATCCCTGCTGGGACCCGCGCCGCGAGATAGGGCGGTCTCCAAGAAGCGTTTCGTCAAGTTCCGTGAGTGGCTACGAGGCTGGACCAACTGGCGGCTCCTGATGATCGGCCTCGTGATGCTAGGTGTGGAGCTAGGCGAAGGGTCCGCCAACAACTGGCTGACCCTCGCCGTCCACAACGACCACGGCGGGACCGCCGCCGTCGCCGCCCTTTTCTTCACCGCCTTTGCCGTCGGCGAGGCTCTGGCCCGGCTGTTCGGCGGGCCAGTGGTCGACTGGCTGGGCCGGGTCCACACCATTCGGTACACCACCGCGCTTGGCGTCCTGGGCGTCGTGCTGTTCATCCTCGGTACCGGTCCGGCGGTCGTCCTTATCGGCGTGCTGTTGTGGGCCATCGGGGTCTCGATGGGCTTCCCCCTCGGTATGTCCGCCGCAGCCGAAAGTGGCCCCAACCCGGCCGCCCGCGTCAGTGTCGTAGCCTCCATCGGCTACTTCGCCAACCTGGCCGGCCCGCCCGCCATCGGCCTCCTGGCCGTGTCCACCGGCCTGCTCAACGCGTTGTGGCTCGTAGCCGTGGCTCTGCTGGGCGCGTTCTTCCTGGCCGGGTCGCTAGGGCGCAGAGCTTCGGACGTTGCGCCGAGCGGATGAGGTGCTCGTCAGCTGCGGCTTACGCACGCAGGGACCGGGCCAGTCCTAAGGCGGCTTCCTCGACCTCATCCAGTAGTTCCACCGGAGAGGTCAGCTCGGCGGGCTGCGAAGTGAACGGTTCCGCCAGGGCGATGGGTTGCGCCAGGTAGCGGATAATGGCCTGAGCCCGTCTCATGCCCCGTTCGTCGTTGCCTGGTAGGGCCCGTTCGTCGTTGCCTGGTAGGGGCGGTAACGAAAGCTGCGGGTCGAAGCGGTCGTAGGCGGCCAGCAAGGACCGCACCGTTTCGGCCAAGTGCCGGTGCCGTTCGTCGGGGTAGGAGCGGGCCGTAGTGGTCAAGGGGTCGATGGCTGGGTAAAGCCCGCGTCCTGCCCGCCGAGGGTCGAATGCGACCTGCGCCTGGTACCCGTCCGGTGGTTGCGACTTGGCCGTCGGGTACTGCCCGGCGAAGGGTTCGATGACCACCGTGGTCTTCACCCTCGGATCGGCGGCCAGCCTGGGCAAGACGATTTCGACGTCGTGGGCGTGGCCAGTATCGATAAGGCAGAAGACAACGAGCCCTCCGGACGCGGCCTGGCCCAGCCGGGAGACGGCATCACTGAAATACCGCCGTCGGTCCGAGGCATCGAGGTTCCGCGGCGCCAGGTCGATGTGGGCCGAAAGGCGACACTCCTCCATGCCGTGGCGGATGGAGTAGGAGTCGACGTGAGCCTGGTCGAAGCCGATATACCACGTTTCAGCGGGCGCCAGCGCGGCGCTCACCACGGCGGTCGTGACGTACTGGCCGAGCCGGTAAGCGGCGGGCCACCACTGAATAGAACCGCGGCGAACGGGGGCTAGAAGGTCCAGGGCGCGGATGCCAGTCCAAAGGAATTCATCCCCTTCGACCGGGGCCGATCTGGCTCCTACCCGGGCCCAGTCGGCCGGGCTGCGACCGCCTGCGTCTTTACGCCCCGCGTCGCCGCCGGCGGCCAGCAGCAGGGGCACAACCTCGTGCCGGTGGCGCTGGACGGCGACGTGGAGAGGGGTCGCGCCCTGAAAGGCGGCGGCATTGGGATCGGCCCCTTTCTCGAGGAGATAACGGACCATCTCGGTCTTCCCGGCGATGGCCGCGGCCCATAGTGGTGTCTCGCCGCCGTCACAGTGACACAGGCCGTCGACTGGCGCCCCGGCTTCCACCAGAGTTCTCGCCATCGGGACCAGGCCGGTCTCGGCGGCCCTGATCAGGGCCGTGCCCTGGCCTGCGTAACCGAGGCCGGCCTTCGTCGCCTGCTCTGGGTTCCACTCTTCCCGGGCGGTGGCCAGGTCCGGCCGGGCGGCGACCAGGGCGGTGACCGAGCCAATGTCGCCCCGGTGGATGGCGGAGAAAAGCAGCACGGTGGCGGGCAAATCAACGCGTCGCGATAAGGCGGCGCGGGGCGATGGCTCGCTTGTCACTTCCATCATCTCCTTCAGTCGACGGCGGGCCGTCAATGCCCTTTTCTTGGCCGCGGGGACGCTGATACCCAGGAACTCAGCGATCTGGGGGTAGCTCATTTCCGCCAGGTAGAAGAGCGCGACCACGACCCGCTCGTGGCGCGGTAGCCCCTCCACGGCAGACCTAACGGCCACCGCCGACTCGACCGCGACGAGGCCCTGAGCGAGGTCCTGGGCCGGTCCAGAGGCAAAGTCGACTTCTCCGAGGGGGACCAACCGAAGCCGTCCACCCCGGGTAGCCCGTGCGCACGCTGTACGCACCAGGCGGCCGAACCAGACGGAGAACGCCGCTGGCTCCCTCAGGTCAGCCAGATGGAGGTACGCCAAACGAAAGGCATCCTGGGCCAGGTCCGCCGCCACGTCCCATTGGCCGGACCACCCAAAGGCGGCGGCGATGGCCCGGCCCTGGGACCGGTGGACGAGCTCGGCCCACGCTTCTGCGTCGCCCCGCTGAGCGGCACGGACCACCTCTTCGAGAGCCGTGGTCTCGAGCAGCGTCGCCATCATCTTTCCAGAGCCAGATAAGCCTGCCGCGGTTACCACTTTGGCCACTTACTACGTTTTTCCGCCATCGGCGGAGTAATACAACTCGTAACGGGCCACGGTGTCGGCCAGGGCAACCAGGCCATCGGCTATTGGCGCGAGGTCGATCCATTCCTGCGGTGTGTGCTCTCCGGCACCGTACGTAACGCCGAGAGCGAGGGCGGGAAGACCGACGGCGTGGGCGGCGTTGGCATCGGTACTGCAGGCGGTCTCTCGCCAGGCGATCGAACGCTCCTCGAGCGCAGCCCGGGCGGCACGGACGAGCGTGTGGCCGGGGTCGATCCGGCCCGCTGGCCGGCTGCCGGCGTCGGATATCTCGATACTGAGGTCTGGTGTTGACGCCGAACCCAGTACCGACCGGGCCTGGACGTCAAGCGCTTCAAGCTGGCCGTCATCGATCCCACGCAGTTCCAGGTCGAAAGCGGCCCGGCGGGCTTTGGCGTTAATGGCCTCGCCCCCCGCCAGCGTGCCGACGTTGAGGGAGGTCATTCCGGGGGCCGTCGAGATAAGGGAAAGGGCATGCACTAGGCGGCCGGCTTCGTGCACGGCGCTGGCCGCTGTCGACTGTTCCCACGCATGCCCACCCGGCCCGTTCACCGCTACCGCCAGCGCCGCGAACCGATCCCTATTGTCCCCAGCCGGCCCAGATAGTTGCCCTCGATAGCGATAAACGCGCCCAGCTTCATGGGTGGGTGACCTACCGCATGACGGGCACCGGCCAGCAAGCCATAACCCTCCTCGCCCACTGTCGCCACCAAGAGGACGGGCACAGACCCATCACTGGCCGCGATAAGTTGGCCCACGGCGCCGAGAGCGGCGAGGGCCACGCTGTCATCGCCCACACTGGGACCGACCAGGCGGTCGCCGCGCCGGTTTACGACGTGGTCGATCTCAGGACCGAAGACCGTGTCCAAGTGCGCGGCCAAGACGACGGCAAGACCGGTCCCGCCTCGCACCTGTGCAACAGTTGCCCATCTCATCGGTCGTTACCAGCGCGAACCCGGCGTCCCGCCACCAGCGGGCGACTACGTCCGCTCGGTTCTGTTCGGCTCCGTGCGGGGCCGGGATCTGAGCGATCTCTACGGTCCGGTCCGTCACCTCGTCGGCCAGGGCTCGAACGTCCATCAGGTGACCACTATGGTCCCCTCGCGGGCCAGGCGGGCCACCTCGTCTTCAGCGACACCGAGTTCGCGCAGGACGTCCGCAGTGTCCGCTCCCAGTACCGGCGCGGCCGTGCCATAGCCGATCGGGGAACCACCGAAGCGCACGGGCGGAGCGATGACAGCGTATTCGCCGGCCCTGGCGTGGGCCAAGTGCTCGACGGACCCGAGGGCGGCGACCTGAGCGCTGGCCAGCACATCGTCGAGGCCTTGCACTTCGGCCGCCGGGACCCCGGCCATATCGAGCACCTCGAGCCACCGGCTCGACGGAGCCCGCCCGAGGACCTCCTCAAGGGCCGCGGTGAGCTGGTCGCGGTGCGCCACTCGGTGGGCGTTGTCACAAAACCTGGGGTCGGCCAGGAGCTCCTCCGCACCGATCGCCGTGCAGGCCCGTTGCCAGAGTTCTTCGCTATTGGCACCGGCCATCACAATCCAACCGTCAGCGGTGCGGAAGCCGCCATAAGGGGCCAAAGTGGGCGAGTGCGTGCCGAGCAGCCCGGGTACCTGGCCCGATGCCAGGTACCCGGCGGCAAGGTTCCCGAGACCGGCGAGGGCGAACTCCAGCAACGACGTCGAAACCAGCTGACCCTCCCCCGTCGCTAGCCGTTGCACGTGGGCCGCGACGAGCCCGAGGGCACACGCGATGCCGCTGCCGACGTCGAGGAAGGGCGCTCCGACCTTGACCGGCCCGCTGTCAACGGAGCCGGTGACGCTCATTAATCCGGACGCCGCCTGCAATATCAGGTCGAACCCGCCCTTGCCGGCGTCGGGACCGACCTCCCCGTAACCGGATATAGAGCCAACGATCAGGGCGGGGAACCGCTCATGCAGCGAGGCCCAATCAAGCCCGTGACGGGCCAGGCTGCCTGGCCGAGCGTTCTCGACGAAGAAGTCCGCGCCCTCGAGGAGCTGTTCGAGTAGCTGGCGGCCGGCGGGCACCCGGAAATCGAGGGCCACGCTGCGCTTGCCGGCGTTGAGGGACATGAAAAGGACGGACTCCCCGTGCGCCCACGCCGTCCCCTGCTGGCGGTACGGGTCGCCGTCGGGCGCCTCCACTTTTAGGACTCGCGCCCCAAGGGCACTGAGCAAGCTGGTGCAGTACGAGCCCGCGATAAACCGCGTCAGGTCGACGACAGTGAGGCCCTCAAGCGGCGTGCTCACGACGGATGTGTCACGACAACTGGCACATCACGCAGTATTGGATAGCGGATCGCGCAAAGCCTAACTGCACTCGGAGCACGGTGGGTGGGGGCGACGTTCAGCGTTCTGTGAGGCCCCTCGCGCCCCGACCACAGCCATCTACGTACCGAAACGGAAGCGCGTGTGGCGGGGCCCCAGTGTGTCGTCGGTCACGATGGCGTACACGGCGGTGGGTGTGACCGCGTAGGGCTGGTACGGCGGAGGCCCGGCGCCAGGAGCAGCGTAGGGGGCGTCGAAGCCCCCTTCGACCGGCGTTACGGGCCAGTCGTACTTGGAACGGTACGCGTCGGCGACACGCTCGACGGCGTCGCCCTCTATGCGGGAGGCGACGCCTTCGATCACGATATGCATGTCATCGGCGGAGATGGCCACGGAGCACTTCGGGTTGCGCTGGAGGTTGCGACCTTTCTGTGCCGCCTGGGTAGACGTGGTGCACAGGACCTCGCCGTTCCAGACGGCCAGGACCGGACGAGTGTGGGGACGCCCGCTCGGGTGCAGGGTAGTCAACCAGTAAAAGCGCGCCGCATCGATGCGCGACCGCACGTCTTCCCATGGGAGCGGCGTTACACCGGGGCCTTCGGCCTCGAGCAGAGCGGCGGCCGGGGCCACCCCCTTGGAGCCGTCCCATGAAAGGGGCATCCGACTACTGCGGCTGCGGGACGATGCGGATATAGGGCTTGGGCTCTTTCCACTCCCCGAATATCTGCTTGGCTTCCTCGTTGTTGACCGACCCGGCGATGATGACGTCCTCACCCTGTTTCCAGTTCACCGGGGTAGACACACGGTACTTGGCGGTGAGTTGGAGTGAGTCGATTACGCGTAGGACTTCGTCGAAATTGCGCCCCGTCGTCATGGGGTACACCAGGATCAGCTTGATCTTCTTGTCCGGGCCGATGACAAAAACATTGCGCACGGTCTGGTTGTCAGCCGGGGTGCGCGATTTGGCGTCGCCCGAGGTGCTCGCCGGCAGCATGCCGTACAGCTTGGACACGTTGAAGTCGGCGTCGGCGATGATCGGGTAGGTGGGCCGGCTACCTTGCGTTTCCTCGATATCATCGGCCCATTTCTCGTGGTCGCTAGCGGCGTCCACCGAAAGGCCAATGATCTTCACGTTGCGCCGCTCGAACTCCGGGGCCAGCTTGGCCATGTAGCCGAGCTCGGTCGTGCACACGGGGGTGAAATCCTTTGGGTGCGAGAACAACACGGCCCATGAATCACCGATCCAGTCGTGGAATTTGATACGTCCCTGTGTAGTGTCGGCTTCGAAATCCGGAGCGACGTCATTAATCGACAGTCCCATTGGTTTTCCTTTCTCGGTGGTGAGCTGTGTCGCGGGCCACACTTCCTGGTGCGACGATAGCGAGCCTCGGTGCGGTTCCGCAGCCGGACCATCAGGATACCCGCCACCCGCTCCATCATGGCGTGGCGTGCGGGCCAGTGCTCCACCCATGTGACGGTCATCAACCTCCGGCCACAGGGGTCGGGGCCAGTGGCTCGAAGGAGCTATGGCTTCCGACGGGTGTCTCGGTGCCGGCCCTGGATTGGCCTTGTTCCGGCCGGAAGACAACGAAGTCCTGCCGCCTGATGAGGAGGACCGCGGCCACTGCTCCGGCGCAAGCCAGCAAGCCGCTTAGGACCAGGATCAGGTCCAAACTGCTGGCGAAACTGGAGCGCAGTGCCGCGACGAAGGCCGGCCTGGCGCCAGCAGGCACGAGGTCGATGGCCCGGGCGAAATTTCCTTGGTGCACGGCGGCCACCAGCTCCGGCCAGCGGTGGGCCACTACCGGCGTGCCGGCCAGCTTCCGGCCGAGGTCGTGGGCAACCTGCGAGGCAAAGATGGAGCCATATGCGGCGATGCCCGTGGCTATGCCGATCTGGCGGAAGGTGGTATTCGCCCCTGACGCCATCCCCGAACGTTGCGGCACCACGACTCCGACGGCGGTAGACGCGAGTGGCGGGTTGACCATCCCACTGCCGATCCCGGCGACGATGAACCCCGGTACCAGCGCCTCCCACGAGCTGGCCCCGTCCAGGCCGGACATAAGTAGCAGGCCGGTACCGACGAGCACGAGCCCAGGACCGATCAACCATCGCACCGGTACGTAGCTGCTAAGGCGCCCAGCGATCGTGGCTGCCACCACGCTGCCAGCGGTGACAACCAGAAGCCTGACACCGGTGCCAAGCGCGGAATAACCGAGGTTGTCCTGCAGGTACAAGACGATGTAGACCAACATGGCGAACAGGGACCCGTTCATCGCGAAAGCCGCCGCCGAGCCGCCCACAAATGTAGGGATGCGGAACAACGACAGATCGAACATAGGGTGGCTGGCCCGGCGCTCGACCGCTACGAACAACGTCAGAAAAACGGCGGCCAGAGCGAGGCATACGATGACGCCGACGTCCCCCCAGCTGCTTTCGCCCGCCCGTATCAAGCCGTAAACCAGGCTTACCAGGCCGGCGCTGAGGGCCCCGAACCCGGCCCAATCGGGGCGGGCGGCGTACGGGGTGCGTGACTCGTCGACCTTCCACCTCGTGACCATGATCGCAGCGACCCCGATAGGTAGGTTCACGAGGAAGATGCCTCGCCAACTGATGCCTGTGGTGATGACGCCACCAAGGACCGGGCCCAGGCCGGTAGCTACTCCGGTGACTGCCCCCCAAACGCCGAAAGCTACACCTCGCTCTTTGCCGTGAAATGTTTGGGCCAGGAGAGCCAGCGACGTGGCGAACAGGATTGCTCCTCCGACGCCTTGCGCGCTGCGGGAGAGAACAAGCTCAAGCGACGACTGGGCGAGGCCACAGACCAACGAACCGGCGGTGAAGACCGCGAGCCCAATCGTAAATAGGAGCCGGCGTCCGTAACGGTCGGCCAGCGAACCCGCGGTCAGAAGAGCCGATGCCAGCGTCAGCGCGTAGGCGTCGACGACCCATTGCACGCCGCTGAAGCTGGTGTGGAGCCCGGACTGGATCTCCGGCAACGCCACTACGACGATGGTGACGTCGAGCAGCAGCATGAACGTAGCTGCGCAGACGACCCCTAAAACCCACCACTTCTTGTCCATGGCACCAGACTGGCCGGGTGACACGCCGGATGTTGCCCTCCGGGCTAAATCTGCCTCTTTCCTGCATGATCTAAGCTAGATGGGGTGAAAACCATCACCCTGGACCCTCTCGACAGTCGCATCATCCACGCGCTGTACATAGACGGTCGGGCGCCGTTCAGCCGCTTAGCTGATGTCCTGGGTACGTCCGAACAGACCGTGGCCCGGCGGTACCGGCAGTTGCGGGAGGCGGGCGTGCTCCGCGTCGTCGGTCAGTTGAACACACAGCGGCTCGGGCAGTCTGACTGGGCCGTGCGCATCCACTGTAAACCTGACGCCTCGATACCGGTGGCCACCGCTCTGGCCCGGCGACCGGACACCGCCTGGGTCCAACTGCTCTCTGGCGGGACCGAGATCTTTTGCACCGTCAAAGCGCACGACGAGCGCCAACGCACGGCGCTCCTGCTGGAGCAGTTGCCCGCCAGCCGGAAGATCCTGTCCCTCCAGGCCCTTTGCCTACTGCACATTTTCAGCAAGGGCGCGTCTGCGCCAGCTGCCGTCGGGCTAGCGCCCCCCGAAGTCGAGCGAATGGAAGAGCACTCCCCTGCCGTCGTCCTGTCGACCGGGAACGGCCCTCGACCGAACGCAGCGGTGCAGGACGACGACTGGCCACTGGTCCAGGCCCTGAGCAAGGACGGTCGGGCCACCTACCGCGAGCTTGCCGCTCAGGTCCACCGGCATGAATCGACGGTGCGGCGCCGAGTTGAGGAACTCATGGCCGCCGGGACGCTGTATTTCGACCTCGATATCCCGCCGGAAATTCTCGGGTTTCGTTCCCGGGCCGTTTTGTGGCTGTCGGTTGCCCCTTCGAGTTTGATGGCGGCCGGGACAACGTTGGCGGCCTACCGGGAGGTGCCCTTTGTGGCCGCAACGACCGGGCCCACCAACCTGGTGGCGTCCCTGAGTTGCCGAGATGATTACGAGTTGTTCGAGTTTTTGACCCGACAAATAGCCACGCTGGAGGGCGTGGGCCATGTGGAGGCATCCCCGATTATCCGCTCAGTGAAAATGCACGCGACCCTAACGCGGCACGACGAATAACTCGTCCAGGCCCGGCTAACTCGTCCAGGCCCGGCAATTTGGTGGCGGCCGAAAGCTCGAGCCGGTACGGACGTTTTTCGCGCCGTACCGGCTCGCCTGGGCGTGTGGGGGCCTCAGGTCGAGGGCACCGCCACGACGTCAAACTCGTTGCCCTGCGGGTCCGCCAAAGTGGCCCAGCGGTACCCGCCCTCCTCGACGTCACGGATGTGTACCGCCCCGAGAGCTACGACCCGCTTGACTTCCTTATCGAGTTCAGGAGACACGAAGTCGATGTGGGCCCGGTTCTTGGCCGTTTTGGGCTCGGGCACCTTGTGGAACATCCAAACCGGGCCGGTCCCGGCGCTGCCGGCCAGGCCGATGGCGGCGAACTCGTCCGTCGGGCCCGGGTCGACCGGGCGGTCTAGCACCTCAGACCAGAAACCGGCCAGTTTGCCGGCATCCTCGCAGTCAAGGCTGATGGAGAAGAACTGAACACTCATCGGAACTTCCTTTCTGGTTTCGATGATCACGGTTAGTCAGCTAGACCAGCGTCCAGCCTCCCCCTGCGGGAGAGTCAAGAGGTGATCGGGGAAATTTGGCCGGCGGCGGGGCAGCGGGGCGGCGATGGCGGCGGGGGCGGGGCAGCGGCAGCCGCGCGAGCAGCGACCGGTGGGCCTACTCGTACAGGTCTCGGCGCAGCCTCTCGAAGTGGTCCCGCAGCTCGGCCACCTCGGCCCGCAGCTCGGCGACATCAGTACGCAATTCGCCCACCTCGGTACGCAGCTCGGCCTCATCAACGGGCCGGCCCGAGCTGGGGCTCCCGGCCGCAGGCTCGTCTACGAGCGCTTCAGCTAGGTCTGGCGCGTCGTCCGTGAGTAATTGCGCCCACCGCTCTTCCTTCTGACCGGGCCGGCGTGGGAACCGGGCCACCAGGGGCTCGGTCAGGCTGCTGAGCCGCTCGAGCTCGTCTTCGACCTGGGGGATGCCATCAAGCTCGGTCATACGCTCGGTGCGAGCGCGCAACTCGCCGCTGGTCTGCGGGCCTCTGAGTAAGAGTGCCGCCACCAAAGCCAACTGCGGCTCAGAGATCCCCAGTTGCTCCCCGAGGAGTTGTTGGTACCGGGTAACACTCCGGCCGTGCGAGGGGTACACAAAACGCAGGAGCCCAGCGGCCTTCAAGGACGCCAATGCGTTGTCGACGGTGCGTTCCTCGAATTCCACTACAGGGTCGCGATTGGATGTCTGGTTGCAGGCCAATACAAGGGCATTCATTGTCAGGGGGTACTGCTGGGGCGTCGTCAGCTCTTTTTCAATGAGGCTCCCGATTACCCGGGCTTCTTCTCGGCTGAGCCGCACTCGACGATCCTACTTGCGAGGCCATCAGCCAATGCCACTGTGGCGAACGAGGACATCAGTTCTGCGAACTCGTCATGGTTCGGGGCCTATAGAAAGGTGGCCGTGGCGAACGTTTGGAGTACGGGGACACCGGCGAAGGCCCCCGCGCCCGTCGACCGGGCGCGGGCTCGGGTGATTGCGGCCACCCAGGGCCTGTTTTCACATGGTGACTACCCTTTGGGGAAGACGCTCACCTATCGGGGCGACCCTGGCCTGTTCGGGCCCGGCTCGGCCACCTGGTCGATAGTTGGCGATGCCTCCGTGTTCGTCGGCGCGGTTCGGGCGCTTTTGCTCCAGGCCGCCCACCCCGAAGTGGCAGCCGGGGTTTTCGAGCACTCTCGCTACCAAGAGGACCCGCTGGGCCGGCTCACCCGGACCGAGTCCTACGTGACGGCGACGGCATTTGGGGCCATGCCCGAGGTCGAAGCGGCGGTCGCCCGTGTCCGGCGCCGGCATGGCCCGGTCCGCGGCTATTCACACCGGGGATTGCCCTACGACGCCTCCGACCCCGCCCTCGACGCGTGGGTGCACAACTCCCTCACGGGTTCGTTCCTGGCCGCGTACCGTGCCTTCGGTGCTCGGCCCTGCCCCGACGCTTTCGCCGATCGTTACGTGGCCGAACAGGTCCGTGTCGGGCGGCTCCTCGGCGCTGACCCGTTGCCGGAGACGGCCACGGCGCTGGCCGCATGGCTCAGCGAGCACCCGGCGCTGACAGCGTCGCCGGGATCGGTCGACGCCGTCGGGTTCTTGCGCAGACCGCCGCTGGCGCCAGGTGTCCGTGGCGCGTACGGCCTCCTGTTCAGGGCCGCGGTAGCCACTCTGCCGGACCGGGTGCTCCACGTGATCGGAGTGCGGCGCCGACCGGGGGACCTCGAAGTTGGTGGCGTAGCCGTAAAGGCGCTCCGCTGGGCATTGGGCGCTTCGGCCGACTGGGACCTGGCGCTGCTGAGGACGGGGGCGTCGCCGCCTCCCGGCGTTCGCTTCCGGCAACCACTGCGTGTGCCTGCGGCGTTGTCCGAGCGGGAAGCAGCGGGATAACTACGCCCGCGCCGTGAGCTCCACGGCACCCGCGGCGCCCGGTACCGCTGGGCTCGGTACGGGTCGGCCGGGCCGCCGGGACAAGACGGCCACCCCGGCCACCGCGGCGAGCAATGAGCTGGCGGCGATCACGAACCACTCGAGCCGATAGGCGGACAGCACCGCCTGCGGGCCGTCCGGGGTTCCCAGCACAGCGACGAAGACGGCTATGCCTACGGCCAGGCCAACCTGGCGCAGCATGTTGATGACCGCCGAACCGGTAGAGAAAGCGTGCGCCGGCAGCGACGCCGCGCCGGTGGCCATGAAGGTGGGAAGCACGAGCCCAACTCCGGCGCCCGTCATCAGGGTCCCGCCGAGCATGGCGCCGACGTAGTCGGGGACGACCCCGGTGGCCAGCGCCCACCAGGCCGCGCCGGCGGCGAAGACCGCGGCGCCCACCCCGATGGTGGCACCAGCCCCGAAGCGCTTGATCATCCGGCCGGTGATGAGGAAGGAGAACAGCGGCACCATCAATGGTCCGGGCGCCAACGCCAACCCCGTTCGCAGCGCAGACCAGCCCCACACGTCCTGGCACCACAGCACCCGCGAAAAAAGCATGGCGCCGAAGGCGGTCGAGAAAATGAACGCGACCAGGGACGAACCGCTGAAGGCGCGCACCCGGAACAAGGCCAGGTCGACGAGGGGGGCGCGGTGGCGGGCGCAGCGCCAAGTAAATGCCACCAGAGCGATGACGGCACCGGTCAGCACGACCACCGTCCGGGCATTCCCCCACCCCCAGCTGTTGCCCTGGACCAGGCCGAGGGTCAATGCAGCCGTCCCCACGGTCACGAGCACCGCGCCAACGGAGTCAGGGCGTGGGACTGGTTGGCCTGAGACCCGCGGCAACCTCCACCAGCCGACTACCCCGGCGGCCAACCCGATGGGGACGTTCACGTAGAACACCCACCGCCAGCTCGCCGTTACAAGCAGGCCTCCGATCACCGGGCCGAGCGCCGCGGCCAGCCCCCCCACGGCTGTCCAGGCCCGGACCGCGCTCTGGCGCCGCTCGGGTGCAGTGGTGGCCAGTACCAAACTCAAAGAGGTTGGGGTCAATAGCGCCGCGCCCAGCGCCTGGACGACCCGGAAGGCCACGAGCATCGGCAGGTTGGAAGCGGCTCCGCAGGCGGCCGAGGCCAGCGTGAAGACGGTGACGCCGAGGAGGAAACCGTTCTCCCGCCGTCGGCTCTCTGACAGCCGACCGAAGAGCACGAGGGCGGCGGCATAGACGATGGCGTAGGAGTTGAGCACCCACGACAGCGTGCCGAGGTTGCGTTGGTGCAGGTCGCGAGCGATCGCGGGGAGGGCGACGTTGACGATGAAAAGGTCGAGGGAGGCGAGCACTACGCCGGCACACACGATCACCATCACCATCGCGGGAGAGGCGTCGCCTCTACGGCTCAACCCTCGCCGCGTCAGTTGAGCCGGCCTCTGACTTAGCGCTTCCATAGCCAGCACCCTATCAGGCTGACTAAAGAATAGTTATGTCAGCTAGACTGAGGCATGTGGGTGGCGTCATTCGGCTGACCGGCGAGCTCGACCCGCGCGGCTCTTGGGAAGCGAAGCATTGCTCGCTCGCCAAGACCGCCGAAGTCATGCACACTCGCTCAGCGCTGCTGGTTATGCGGGAGGCGTTTTACGGCGCCACCCGCTTCGAGGAGTTCGCCGCCCGCGCTGGCCTCAGCCAGCCCGTTACCGCCGACCGTTTACGTGAACTGGTGGAGGCGGGGTTGCTGCGTCGGGAGCCGTACCGCGACCCCGGGGCTCGTACTCGCTATGGCTATGCCCTCACCCCGATGGGCGCTGACTTCCTGCCGGTCCTCGTCGCCCTGATGCAATGGGGCGACCGGTGGCTGCAGCCCGACGGTGGCCCCATCGAGCTGGGCCACGACGGTTGTGGTGAGCCCGTTTCCATCGAACTGCGCTGCGCGAGCGGTCACGCCGTTCAGGACGTTTCAGCGGTCAAGCGCAACCCGGCCCCATGACCACGTCGATGTCGGGCCGCCCGTAAGGGCCAGACCGGGTCGTCCGTCACGGCGCCGTGACGGGCTAAGTCTGCGTGTCGCCCATGGGGCTGAACCTCACGTCCGGGCTCTGCGAAACTGATTGGATGGCCGGAGCGCAAGTACCCGCACGTGGAGCCCTCGACGAAGCGCCAACTCAGGCCCGCTTCGACGCCCCGCCAGTACGGGCGAGGGTCGCCGCGGCCGGGGCTCTGGTCGTCTTCCTCGCGACCCTCGCCCTACTGGCCGTGTTCACGATCTCTAGTTTTCTGTACGTGCTGGCCTCGGTACTGTGTGGGGCGCTCGGCTTATCAGTGTTGTGGACGGCTTTGACCAACCGCCGGTACCGGCGGCTGACGGCCGCACTGGCGGCCCTGCTGCTGGCCGGCGCGCTGGCCAGTTTGATTGGCGCCCGCGGGGGCGTAATAGAAGTCGTGGTGGTGATTGCCGGCATGTTCCTCGCCGCGGGGCTCGGGGCTCTGGCTCTGCGCTGGGATGTACAGCGTGTGCTCGCCGATCGCTGGCACGAAGTCCCGGCTACGAGCCGCGGCGTCATTTTCGTGAACCCGAAGTCCGGTGGTGGCAAAGCCATGAAGTACCACCTCCCCGACGAGGCTCGTCGTCGGGGCATAAAAGTTGTCATGCTCGAAAAAGGGGACGACCTCCGGTCCCTGGCCGAAGCGGCCGTGGTCGACCAAGCCGACGCTTTGGGCGTAGCCGGAGGCGACGGCTCCCAAGCCATCGTGGCGGCGGTGGCAGCCGCCACGGGACTGCCTTACATCTGTATCCCCACTGGTACTCGCAACCACCTGGCCCTTGACCTAGGCATTGACCGAGACCGACCCTTACGGGCCTTGGATGCGTTCGGGCGGGCACGTGAGACCTTTATTGACCTGGCCGAGGTCAACGGCCACATCTTCGTGAACAATGTTTCCCTCGGAATATATGCCAGCATTATTGCCTCCGAGGATTACCGTGACGCAAAACGCCAGACAGTCACTGAGCTCCTGCCCGACCTTCTCGCTCCCGGTTCGGGGGAGAAGTTCGCGTTCAGCGTCGACGGGCCTGATGGCCCAGTAACGGACGCCAGCGTGATCGAGGTGTCCAACAACCCCTACCGGCTGTCGAGCTTGGGTGGTTTCGGTTCGCGCCCTCGTCTCGACAGTGGCGCCCTGGGAGTAGCCGCTCTTTCCGTGGATGGCGCTTCGGACATCAACCGCCTGGTCGCCCTGGAGGCGACCGGCGCCTCTGGGCGGTACAAAGGCTGGAGGCAGTGGAGCGCTCCCTCTGTGGTCGTCAATGGGCCTGCGGCCCTGCCGGTGGCGCTGGACGGCGAAGTGCGTACTTTCGACCCTCCTTTGCGGTTCGAGGTACGGCCGCGCGCGCTACGGGCGCGGATCGCCTTCGACGAGCCAGGGGCGTCGCCCGCCCTGTTGCGCCCGCCGCTATCCGCGACCACTATTACCGGCCTCGTGCGTGTCGTCTGTGGCAAGCCCGCTGACCGCCTCGTGGTCAGCGCTTGAACGGCAAATAAGCTGACCTGCTCCCGACTACGTCAACGCCGCACCCGCTGCGCTCGGACAGGGGTGGCCGCCCCTGCGGGTTACCCCGCCCCGGGCGGCCACCCCGGAAAGCAATTTGCGGCCTAGGTCAACGGAGGTCGAAACGGTCGGCGTTCATAACCTTGACCCACGCGGCCGCGAAATCCTGCACGAACTTCGGCTCCGCGTCCGCGCAGGCGTAGACCTCGGCTAAAGCACGGAGCTGGGAGTTGGACCCGAAAACGAGGTCGACGGCGGTCGCGGTCCACTTGACTTCGCCGGTTTTGCGGTTGCGGCCCTCGAAGACGTTCTCTGCCGACGACACGCGCCATTCGGTGCCCATATCGACCAAGTTCACGAAGAAATCATTGGTCAGTGTCTCGGGCCGTTCAGTAAAGACGCCGTGGCGGGAGCGCCCGAAGTTGGTGTTCAGGGCACGTAGGCCTCCGACGAGCACGGTCATTTCCGGAGCGGTCAACCCCAGCAGGCTCGCCCTATCCACCAAGAGCTCCTCGGGCCGCCGCTTGTCCCCGGCCCGGAAGTAGTTCCGGAACCCGTCGGCCCTCGGCTCGAGCACGGCGAAACTGGCCAAGTCGGTCTGGTCCTGCGATGCGTCCGTGCGCCCGGGAGAAAACGGGATTTGGACCTCGTGGCCGGCGTTCCTGGCTGCTTGCTCGACGGCGGCCGAGCCGGCGAGGACGATCAGGTCGGCGAGTGAAACCTTTTTCCCGCTCGTCTGGGCGCCGTTGAACTCGGCCTGGATCCCCTCGAGAGCCCGCAGCACCTGCTCGAGGTCAGCCGGGTCGTTTACAGCCCAGTCTTTTTGGGGGGCCAGCCGAATGCGAGCGCCATTGGCCCCACCCCGCTTATCGGTGTCCCTGAAGGTCGACGCGGCGGCCCAGGCCGTGGCGACCAGCTGCGAAATTGAGAGGCCGGAGGCCATGATCTTGCTCTTCAGGCTGGAGATGTCCTGCGCGTCAACGAGCGGGTGATCGACAGCCGGGACCGGGTCCTGCCAGATCAGGTGCTCTGCCGGCACCTCCGGGCCGAGATAACGCGAGACAGGCCCCATATCGCGATGGGTGAGCTTGAACCACGCGCGGGCGAAGGCATCGGCGAACTGGTCCGGGTTTTCGTAGAAACGCCTCGAGATCTTCTCGTAGGCCGGGTCGAACCTGAGCGAGAGATCAGTCGTGAGCATCATGGGAGCGTGCCGTATCGACGGGTCGTGGGCATCAGGCACGGTGTCATCCGCGGTCCGGTCGGTAGGACGCCACTGGTGCGCTCCGGCTGGGCTCTTGGTCAGCTCCCAGTCGTAGTGGAACAGGTTATAGAAGAAACCGTTGTCCCACTTCGTCGGGTCGCTCGTCCATATCACCTCGAGCCCGCTGGTTATGGTGTCGTCCCCGGTTCCGGTACCAAAGGTGTTCTTCCACCCGAGACCTTGCTCTTCGATGGGGGCGCCCTCGGGCTCCCGGCCCACGTATTGCGTAGCATCCGCGGCACCGTGCGTCTTCCCGAAAGTGTGCCCGCCGGCGATGAGAGCGACCGTCTCCTCATCGTCCATGGCCATGCGGGAAAACGTCTCCCTGATGTCCCGGGCGGCGGCCACAGGGTCAGGGTTGCCGTTCGGGCCTTCGGGGTTGACATAGATCAGGCCCATTTGCACCGCCGCGAAGGGGTTGGCCAGCACCCGGTCCCCGCTGTAGCGCTCGTCGCCCAGCCAGGTGTCTTCTGGCCCCCAATAGGCGTCCTCTTCGGGCTCCCACACGTCGTCACGACCGCCGCCGAAACCAAAGGTCTTGAACCCCATCGACTCCAGGGCACAGTTGCCGGCCAGGATCATCAGGTCGGCCCAGGACAGCTTTCGGCCGTATTTTTGCTTGACCGGCCAGAGGAGACGCCGCGCCTTGTCGAGGCTGGCATTGTCGGGCCAGCTGTTGAGGGGGGCGAAGCGCTGCGTGCCCCCGCCGGCACCTCCTCGGCCGTCGTAGATGCGGTACGTGCCGGCGCCGTGCCACGCCATACGGATGATCAGCGGCCCGTAGTGACCGAAGTCGGCCGGCCACCAATCTTGGGACGTGGTCAGCACCTCAACGATGTCCGCCTTGACGGCGGGTAAATCGAGGCTGTTGAATTCCGTGGCGTAATCGAAGCCCTGGCCCATCGGGTCGATCAGCGGTGAGTTCTTTCCCAGCGGCCTCAAGTTCAACATGTTGGGCCACCAGTGCTGGTTCGCCATCGAACCACTAGCTACGAAGGGGTCGTTCAACACTGGGCACCTGGCCGCTGGCGCTGACTCCTCTGACATGGTGGCGGTGGCGCCGGTGTCTTCGTTGCTCATCGTGCTCCTTTTCTGTTCATGTTGTTGGTCTTACCGCTGGTCTTGCCTCGCCGTGGGCGTTCCGCCTGCTGGCACGCGGGGCAATAACCCCAGTAGACGACCTCGGCTTCGTCAATTATGAAACCGTGGTCATCGGCAGCCTGCAGGCATGGCCTGTGCCCCACCGCGCAGTCGACGTCAACCGTGCGACCGCAGGTGCGACAGACGACGTGGTGATGGTTGTCATCGACCCGGTCCTCATAACGACCCGGCGAATGCGCCGGCTGGATGCGCCGTATGAGGCCATTCTCGGCCAGTATGCCCAGGGCATCGTATACCGCCTGGCGCGAGACGGCTCCGATCTCGGCCCGCACCAGCACTTCGATCTCGTCCGCCGTCCCGTGCGGCCGGTTGGACACCGCTCGCAAGACCGCCAAACGCTGAGCGGTCACCTGGACACCGCGCTCACGGAGCCGGTCGGCCGGGTCAGAGGTTACTTCCCCGAGCACAAGTTAGACTGTTGCTCTGATTCTGGACTTTGTCAAGTTCGGGGCTCGTGGGACCGGCTCGTCAGGCAAAAAGCCAAACGGGGCAACCGCAAACTCTACCCGCACCGGAAGGTAGCCGTGCTCCTGTGCCGTCCAGGTCTACGGTTCTCAGCGCCGGTTGCCGGGCTCGTCCCGGGCCAAGGTGGTGCCGCAGCCACAGCTGGCCCGGACGTGGGCGGCCCGCCATCCGCGCAGTGAGCTCAGGGTCGCAACTGCCGGTGCACCGAGGAGATCCTCCACGGTGACGACGCGTTCGACCAAGCGACCGTCGGCCAGCTGCCGAGCCCGTTCGACTCCTGGCAGCAGCCCGCACGACAGCGGCGGGGTGCACCACTGGCCATTTATACGGACGGCCAGGTTGGCCCGGGTGGTCTCAGTTACCTCTCCCCGCTCGTTCACGAGCACGACGTCGTCGGCCGCCGGGTGCCGATGCGCTCGGTCTTCATAGCGCTCTCGATCGGTTGTCTTGTGAAAGAGCTTGACGTCCGACGAGGAGACGGGCTCAAAGTCGATGCACAGTTGTTGCGACGACACCGGCCGCTCGTCGTCCAGTGCGGAGGTTTGGAGCTCAATGGCCTCGTCGGCCCGCAACAAAATCCGCACGCGGGTCATCGACCTCAGGCCCCTCACAGCGCCGGCGACCATCTCCTCGATGCCAGGAGGGACAACTCGCCCGAAGTACCGCGCCGACGCCGCCAGCCGGGCCAGATGGGCGTCAAGGTTCCTCACTTCGTCGATCGCCATGCCCGGTCCGGCCGGGGGCGGTACGAACGCCATCGTCTCGATCAGAGCTTCGTCCGCACTGAGGGTGGGTGCTGGCGGCCCCGATAACGCCCGGGCTTTCAGGAGGACTTCCTCCCACTCTTGCTCGGGGGCCGAGTCCCACGTGATGCCACCACCCGACCCGTACTCCGCGACCCCTCGCGTCTTGTCCACGACCGCCGTTCGGATGGCGACGGCGAAGCGCGCCGACAGGGCACCACCGCGGGTACGGGGCCCTGACGAGGAGGCAGGAAACCCGTCGCGCCGCAGTACACCCCGCGCGGTGATGTCTCACAGTCCGCGATGAGCGACATGGCCGACACCTTGGGTGCTCCGGTCACCGAGGCGCAGGGGAAGAGCGCGCCGAAGATCTCCGCCAGTCCCACGCCCTCCCCGGCGCAGGCGGCGACAGTCGAGGTCAGCTGCCAGAGTGACGGGTGTTGCTCGACTTGCCATAGTGCGGGGACAGTCACGGTGCCGTTGACTGCGATACGGCCGAGGTCATTGCGAAGGAGGTCCACCACCATCACGTTCTCGGCCCGCTCTTTGGCAGACGTCCATAGCCCGTGCGCTCGAAAGATGTCCTCCTCGGCCCACCTGCCTCTTGGCGCTGTCCCCTTCATCGGTCGGGTCAAAAGAGCGTCGCCCCGGCGCTCGAAGAACAGCTCAGGCGACCCGCAGGCGACTGCCCATTGATCGGTCTCGAAGAAAGCGTGATAGCCCCGCCCGTAACTGGCCAGCAGCCGGCGGTACAACTGGAAGGCGTCGTCGTCCGGCGTCCACTGGCGCCGGAAGCGGGTCGTGTAGTTCACGAGATAGGCGTCGCCATCGGCGATGGCCGCACGGATGGCGGTGATGGCCGCAGCGTGAGAACGGGCGTCGGCCTCGCACGTCCAACCGGGCGGCCCTGACGCTGCCATCTGTCGTCCTGGCGGAGCGGCCGGTGGCAAGGCTCGAGCGGGCACGGCCTCCCTGAACAGCCCGAACCAGGCCAGCGGGAGGCCCGGCGGCGCCAGGCTTTGAGACCCGGCGGCGTTGACTCGAAAAGCGGCGTCAAAAGCGGGCGCCGCCTCGTAGGCCACAAAGCCCGCGACGTACCATCCTTGCCGCGCCGCCGCCTCGACCTCAGAGAGGACCGGGGTCACGTCGCGTAAGTGGCCGGCTTCGAGCTGCCCGGCCAGCCCGAGCAGCTCAATGCTCCCGTTGGGACCGACCGCCGTGTGGTCGATCCGGCAGCGCATCAGCGGCTCCCCGTTGGACCGGGCGGCAAAGTTTGGTCGTCAACCGCTGGTCGCTGGTTGCTCGCTGCAGTCCGCACGACCCGAAGATACTGCCAGCTACCTGCGCTGGAGGCGCCTGAAGGTATTTAGCACCTAATCGACGGTATTGACAGGGACGTAGTTACGGCTGTGTAATCTGTACTACATCTTGTGTTGGCGCGACCTGGTCGTGGCACATTTTGTGGTCGAGGGGTCGCGCAGGGCCGAGGCACAGGGCAGAGGCACAGGCCAGAGGCACAGGGCAGAGAGGCACCGTGCAGGAAGGAACGTTATGACGCTAACGGAAACCACGCGCCCGGCCAACGCCGACGACTTGGTCCCCAGTCCGATGCGGGTGCGCAAGCGTGACGGGTCGTTGGAAGCCGTCGACGTAAACAAGATCGTTCGGGCCGTTTCTCGTTGCTGTGCCGGGCTCGATGGTGTCGACCCCATGCGAGTGGCGACGCGGACGATCAGCGGGCTGTGCGACGGCGCCAGCACTGAAGAACTCGACACGCTGTCGATCCGGACCGCTACGGCGCTTGTGGCGGAGGAGCCCAACTACTCCCGCCTGGCCGCCCGTCTTCTGTCCACTGTGATCGCCAAGGAGGTGGCCAACCAGGACATCCATTCCTTCTCGCAGTCGGTCGCGGCTGGTCACCGCCTCGGGGTGGTCGGCGACGGCACCGCCCGTTTCGTCGCCCGGTACGCCAGAAAGCTCAACAACGCCATCGCTCATGGAGCGGGACGAGCTGTTCGAATTGTTCGGGCTGCGCACGGTCTACGACCGCTACCTGCTCCGTCACCCCGAGACGCGTGCAGGTAATCGAGACCCCGCAGTACTTTTTCCTGCGGGTCGCGTGTGGCCTGGCGACCTCGCCCGAGGACGCCGTCGAGCTGCTACGGGTTGATGTCGGCGCTGGAATACCTTCCTTCCAGTCCCGACCCTGTTCAACTCGGGGACGGCCCACCAGCAGATGTCCTCGTGCTACCTGATGGACTCACCCCGCGACGAGCTCGACTCCATTTACGAGACCTACGCCGACATCGCCCGGTTGTCCAAGCACGCCGGGGGCATCGGAGTGGCCTTCCACCGGGTGCGGTCGCGGGGCTCGCTCATCCGGGGTACGAACGGGCTGTCCAACGGCATCGTGCCCTGGCTGAAAACCCTCGACGCGTCGGTGGCCGCGGTCAACCAGGGCGGCCGGCGCAAAGGGGCGGCCTGTGTCTACCTGGAGAGCTGGCACGCCGATATCGAGGAGTTCCTGGAGCTGCGAGACGGCACGGGGGACGAGGGGCGCCGGGCCCGTCACATCAACCTGGCCAACTGGGTCCCCGACCTGTTCATGCAGCGGGTTGAGAACGACTGGGTGTGGTCGCTGTTCGACCCGAAGGTCGTGCCCGAGCTGTGCGACCTCCACGGTGACGCGTTCGAGCGGGCCTATCTCGAGGCCGAAGAGGCAGGCCGGTTCGTGCGCCAGGTCCCGGCCCGCCAGCTCTACGCCCGGATGATGCGCACGCTGGCCGAGACCGGCAACGGCTGGATGACTTTCAAAGACGCCGCCAACCGCAAGTGCAACCAGGCCGCGGCCTCCGGACCGGGTGGTCCACCTTTCCAACCTCTGCACCGAGATCATCGAGGTGAGCTCCGACGCCGAGACCGCGGTGTGCAACCTGGGGTCGATCAACCTGGGCCGTCTCGTCAGTGACGGGCGCCTTCGACTTCGCTCGCCTGGGCGAGATCGTCCGAGTGGCCGTTCCGTTCCTCGACCGGGTCATCGACCGGAACTACTACCCGACACCGCGCACCGCGGCGTCCAACGCCCGGTGGCGGCCCGTCGGCCTGGGGGTCATGGGCCTCCAGGACGTGTTCTTCCAGCTGGGCTTGGCCTTTGACAGCGACGAGGCGCGCCAGCTGTCGCGGCGGATCGCCGAGGAGATCTACTTCCACGCCCTGTGGGCATCGACCGAACTGGCCGAGCTCAGCGGCCCCCACGAGACGTTCCCCGAAACCCACGCCGCCCAGGGGCGGCTGCAGTTCGACCTGTGGGGGCTGAGCCCCTCCGACCCCGAGCGCTGGCAACCGTTGCGGGACCGCATCGCCCGGTTCGGGCTGCGCAACTCGCTGCTGGTCGCCATCGCCCCGACCGCCACCATCGCCTCGATCGCCGGCTGCTACGAGTGCATCGAGCCCCAGGTCTCCAACCTGTTCAAGCGCGAGACGCTTTCGGGCGAGTTCCTCCAGGTCAACACGTACCTGGTGCGCGAGCTGCAACGGCTCGGGCCTCTGGGACGAAGCGATGCGGTCAAAGATCAAGGCGGCAGACGGGTCGGTCCAGGACATCGAACAGATCCCGCCCGACATAAGAGGCGTCTTCCGCACGGCCTGGGAGATACCCATGCGTTCGCTGATCGACATGGCTGCCGAACGAGGCGCGTTCATCGACCAGAGCCAGTCGCTCAACCTGTTCGTGGCCGCCCCGACCATCGGCAAGCTCTCGTCGATGTACCTCCACGCCTGGAAGCAAGGGCTCAAGACCACGTACTACCTGCGGTCCCGCCCGGCGACCCGCATCGCGGCCGCCACTGTCCCGGTGGCCGATGCGCCCGTCGTGCGCATGTACGCCGGGCCCGCCGACCGACGCCGACCGCCGTGGCCTGCTCGCTGGAAAACCCCGAAACCTGCGAGGTGTGCGACTGATGGCGCTTATCGAACCCCTGGCCCCTATCGCCCCGACGGTTGGGCCGTCGACTGGAAGCGGTCGGCGTAGGTGCTCCGAGACCTGCGCTGCTCGACCCGGGCCTCGACCTGACTCTTCGCCCGATGCGCTACCCGCAGTTTTACGAGCGCTACCGGGCCGCCATCCGCAACACATGGACCGTCGAGGAAGTCGACCTCTCCGACGACCTGGTCGACCTCGACCGACGGCTCCTGCCGGCCGAGCAACGACTAGTCAAGCGCCTGGTGGCCTTTTTCGCCACTGGCGACTCGATCGTGGCCAACAACCTGGTGCTCAACCTGTACAAGCACATCAACGCGCCCGAAGCCCGCCTTTACCTGTCCCGGCAACTTTTCGAAGAAGCGGTGCACGTGCAGTTCTATTTGACCCTGCTCGATACTTACCTGGCCGACGAAAACGAGCGCGCCGAGGCCTTCGCCGCCATCGAGCACATCCCGTCCATCCGGGCCAAGGCGCAGTTCTGCTTCCGCTGGACCGATTCGCTGGCCACTCTCGAGCGGGTCGAGTCGAACGACGACCGCAGGGCCTTCTTATTGAACCTGGTGTGTTTCGCAGCCTGCATCGAAGGGCTCTTCTTTTTCGCCGCCTTTGCCTATGTGTACTTCCTGCGGTCCAAGGGCCTCCTCAACGGGCTCGCCTCGGGCACCAACTGGGTGTTCCGGGACGAGAGCGCCCACATGAGCTTTGCTTTCGATGTCATCGACACGGTGAGGGCCGAGGAGCCCGAGCTTTTCGACGTCGACTTTCGCAGACGAGGTCACGGCCATGATGGTCGAAGCAGTCGAGGCGGAGACGGAGTTCGCCGAGGACATATTGGCAGAAGGCGTCCCCGGCCTGTCCGTGGCCGACACTCGGCGTTACCTAGAGTACGTGGCCGACCAGCGCCTGGCCCGCCTCGGCCTCCCCAAACGTTTCGGGGCCTCCAACCCGTTCGGGTTCATGGAGCTTCAGGACGTGTCCGAACTGGCCAACTTCTTCGAGCGCACCGTGTCCGCCTACCAGGTCGGCGTGGCCGGGCAGGTGGCGTTCGACGAGGAGTTTTGAGGCGGGCGCAACATGACGCAACGGCGCCGGGGGAGGCGAAGTTAGCACTCAAAGAAGGGCGAGCATGTATAGGGGCTGGAAATTCCTACACTGGTACCGTCGGAAAGGCAACGGGCCGGGAAGTTCGGTCAACGGCCAGGGCTGACCTCGGCATTGTGACCGGCGACGTGACCGGGCGACGTTTACCTGGCCGCTGGACCTCAGTTCGGGCGGGCGGGCAGTTTCTGGCCCGCGCCAAGGGGCCCAGGTCGTGGCGTTAGCGCACGGCCCCGAGTTATGGAGACAACCCTAAATGGTCGCACTGGCAACAAACCTCGGCTTCCCACGGATAGGCCCGCGCCGGGAGCTCAAGGCCTCGCTGGAGGCCTACTGGGCCGGTAAAACGTCAGGCGCCGACCTTCAGACCTCCGCGGCGGACATCCGGAGCACATACTGGCGGGCGCAGGCCGAGCTCGGGTTCGACCACATCCCTTCAGGCGACTTTTCGCTGTATGACCATGTCCTGGACACGGCCGTGCTCGTCGGCGCCATCCCCGATCGTTACCAGACGGTGGGCCCGGTTGACCCGCTCGACCGTTATTTCGCTATGGCCAGGGGGGGCACCATTGGCGGGAAAAGCGTCACCGCCCTCGAAATGACGAAGTGGTTCGATACGAACTACCACTATCTGGTGCCGGAACTGAGCGTCTGGGCAACGGTTCGCCCTCTCGTCCACGAAACCCGTGGACGAGTTCCGCCAGGCGGCCGCCATCGGCATCACGACTCGTCCCGTCATCCTCGGGCCTGTGTCATTCCTCATGCTGTCGAAGCACGTCGGTAGCGGCACCAATTTCGAGCTACTGCCGGCGTTGTGCGAGGTCTACGCCGAGCTGCTCGGGGCCATCGCCGATGCCGGAGCGTCGTGGGTACAGATCGACGAACCAGTGCTCGCCCTTGGACCTCGACGCAGAAGCAACGCTGCGGCGGTCACCCGAGCCTACGGGACCTACGCGAAGCATCGCCGCGGCTCGGCTCCTGGTCGCCACGTACTTCGCCGGTTTGGGTGACAACCTGCTGACGGCGGTACGCCTTCCGATCGACGCTCTGCACCTCGATGCGGTCGCCGATCCCGACCAGGTCGACGTGGCCGTAACGCAAGCTCCGGACACCCTGGCGCTGTCGCTCGGCGTCGTCGACGGCCGAAACGTCTGGCGGACCGACCTGGACGCCACGCTGACCCGTCTGGAAGAGGTCCAGCGCGGTCGTTGGGCCAGGACCGCCTCTTCATCGGGCCGTCGTGCTCGCTCATGCACCTGCCCGTCGACCTCGACCTCGAGCCCTCGATCGACCCCGAACTGCGGAGCTGGCTGGCGTTCGCGGTCCAGCGTTTGGGGGAGATCACCACGCTGGCGCGGGGGCTCAACGAGGGCCGCGAGGCGATCGCGGAAGAGCTCGCGGGCTCTCGCGCCGCCGTCGCGGTCCCGGGCCGCATCACCCGAGCTCATGACGTCTCCGTGAGCCGGCGGTTGGCCGAACACGACCCCGCGCTCGAGCAACGGGCTCCCCCTACAGCGTCCGCCGAAAGGCTCCAAGCGGACCGCCTCAACCTCCCGGTCCTGCCGACCACCACCATCGGGTCGTTCCCCCAGACGCCGGCGGTCCGCGCCTTGCGGGCCCAGTACCGGCATGGGCATATCGACACGCCAGGCCTACGAAGAAGGCTTGCGGGACTACATCGACGACGCGGTGGCGTTCCAAGAAGAAGTGGGCCTCGATGTCTTGGTCCACGGCGAGCCGGAGCGCACCGACATGGTCGAGTACTTCGGCGAGATGCTCAACGGGTTCCTCGTGACCAACAACGGCTGGGTACAGAGCTACGGCTCGCGCTGCGTGAAGCCGCCGATCATCTTCGGGGACGTCAGCCGCACCGAGACCCATGACGGTGGAGTGGGCTGTGTACGCCCAGTCACGCACCCCGCGCCCGGTAAAGGGCATGCTCACTGGCCCCATCACCATCCTGCAGTGGTCTTTCGTCACGCAACGACCAGCCCCACGAGGTGACCGCCCGCCAGATCGCCTTCGCCATCCGGGACGAGGTGGCCGATCTGGAGGCGGCGGGCATCAAGGTCGTCCAGATCGACGAGCCGGCCCTACGCGAAGGCCTCCCCCTTCATGCGCCGCAGCGCAAGGACTATTTGGCATGGGCGGTGGCGGCGTTCAAGTTGGCGTCCTCTGGTGTTCGTGACGAGACCCAAATCCATACCCACATGTGCTATGCGGAGTTCAACGACATCATCGAGTCGATCGCCGCCTTCGACGCCGACGTGATCTCGATCGAGGCGTCCCGCTCGCGGATGGAGCTTCTCCGTGCCTTCAGGGACTTCGAGTACCCGAACGAGATCGGCCCGGGGATCTTCGACATCCACTCACCACGTGTCCCCGAAACCTCCGAGATGGTGGACCTGGTGAATGCGGCGCTGGAGGTGGTGCCCGCTGGACCGGCTCTGGGTCAACCCGGACTGCGGTCTTAAGACCCGGCGCTGGGAGGAGGTGCGCCCCGCACTGGCCAACATGGTCGCTGCGGCCCTGGAGGTGCGGAGTGGCGTCGGGACGGGATGACCCGTTATTCGCAGCTGGCGCAGTGCCCAAGGATGGCGAAATGGTGAGGGTTGATCACGAACCCTAGTTCGGCTCGCGCCACCTGAGCGAGCCCCTGGAACAGCTCGTCAGGAGCTTCCACGACGGCACCGCAGCGTTCGCAAACGAAATGAGCGTGAGCAGCTGACGCCAGGTGGTAGGTGGCGGGGCCGTGCCCAAGATGTGAATGCACGATGACCCCGAGGCGCTGGAGGTCGTCCAGGTTGCGGTACACCGTCGAAAGGTAAACCTCAGGGAGTTTCTTCTGGACGGCCTCGCCGAGCTGCTCGGCCGTTAGATGCCCTTCGGCCTCGAACAGGACGGTCAACAACGCCCGGCGTGACGGCGTGACCCGCCCGCCGTGGGCACGAAAGAGCCCGAAAACGTCGTCGACCGAGACCTCCGCCGCCGGGCCCGGAGAAGCCGGGACCGTTTTGCTCATAACTAAAAGGATAGGCCCTCGTCCGGGGACTGGGTACGACGCCTCCTGCGCCTATTGCGGCCAGGTCGCAGTAAGGCTAGATTGCGTTACGCGGTTACCACCCGAGACGGACGAAGCCCCCAACGACGAAGCCCCCCACGGAGGTCCTAATGGCAGTCCCGGCTTCTCCCGCTGGCACCGAAGCCGAGCCGGGCAACGCCAGCGAAGTCAGCCGGTGGCAGAAGGCCCGCCTTGCGCTTACACCCGCCGAGTGGATGCGAATGGCGGGTATGACATTCACGGTCGTGGGCCTCAACGTCGTGGGTTGGGGCATGTTGGCGGCCGCGGCTGGCGGCCACTATCACATCAACCGGACGGAGGTGTTCGGCTTCGGTACGGGCTTGCTCGCCTACACCCTCGGGATGCGCCACGCTTTTGACGCCGACCACATCTCGGCCATCGACAACACCACCCGCAAGTTGCTGAGCGACGGCAAACGTCCTCTCAGCGTCGGGTTTTTCTTTTCCCTCGGTCATTCGTCGGTGGTGTTCTTGCTCGCCGTCCTGCTCAATTTCGGGATCCGGGGCCTCGACGAGCAAGTAAAGAACGGCACTTCCACGCTCCAGTACACCACCAACATCGTCGGCACCCTCGTTTCCGCCTTCTTTTTGTTCATCATTGCCGGCATCAACATCGTGATCCTGGTCGGGATCTTGAAGATCTTCCGGCACATGCGGACGGGCGTATTCGACGAGGCTGAGCTGGAGCGTCAACTGAACTCCCGGGGTCTCTTGATGCGGATCCTCGGGCCGCTGTCCCGCCGCGTAGACACGCCCTGGAAGATGTACCCGATCGGGTTCCTGTTCGGCCTTGGCTTCGATACCGCCACGGAAGTGGCGTTGCTGGTGCTGGCCGGGACGGCCGTCGTAGGTGGGCTGCCTTTCTACGCCATCTTGTCCCTGCCCATCCTCTTCGCCGCCGGGATGAGCCTGTTCGACACGATGGACGGCTGCTTTATGAATTTTGCCTACGACTGGTCGTTTTCCAAGCCGGTGCGCAAGGTGTATTACAACCTCACGATCACCGGTCTGTCGGTGTTCGTCGCCCTCTTCATCGGCGGCATCGAGGCGCTTGGGTTGCTAGCGTCGGACGGGCACCTCACTGGCGGCTTCTGGTCGTTCATTGCGAAGTTCGACATAAACAAGGCTGGCTTTGTCATCGTCGGTGTGTTCGTGGTCACGTGGGCGGTGGCCCTCGCCGTCTGGCACTTCGGGGGCATCGAGGAGAAATGGGACAACGGGCTGCGGGCGTCAACGCCGGACTGATCCGGGGCCGGCCCGGCGGGTGATACGGACCGGCAGGATGGTTGTGGTGGGACCGTACGGCGGGCGATGGGGACCGGCAGGCCGGTTGTGCTGGGACCGCCCGGCGGGCGATAGGGACCGGCAGGCTGGTTGTGCTGGGGACCGCGCAGGGCGTGACAGCGGCCGGCAGGCTTGCTTTGCGGCCTTGAACGTCGGGTTGTTGGGGTTCAGCTTTTAGAGTGGTGATCCGGTGTTGAGTGGTGATTATGCCTGAGGTCGTGCTGCCGCTGACCATCCGCGATCTGACGCCGGACGACCTGCCATTGTGCAGCTGGACAGGTTCGGCGACCCATCTGGCCAGCGTGGCCCGAGCACTGGAACGGGCAGGGCGGGGCGAAGTGGACTATCTCGCTATCTGTCCACCGTCCGGCCTCCCAGTGGGCCTCTGCGCCATTGACTACAAAAGGGCCCGCGGCTCGGGGACGCTTTGGCAACTGGAGGTGCAGGCGCCACTGCGGTCGTGCGGGATAGGCACGCTACTTATCGGGGCCGCGGAAGAGCGGATCGGCGCTCGTGGCTTGCACAGGGCCGAGCTCGGCGTGGAGGAAGACAACCCGCGTGCCCGTGCCCTGTATGAGCGACTGGGCTACACGGCGTACGGTAAAGAGTCCGCCTCGTGGGACCAGGAAGCGCCGGATGGGACCATCACCCGCTATGAGACCGTGTGCACGCTTATGTACAAAGAGCTGCGCTAGCACCTGGCGAGGTACGGTCGCGTCCGCGCTCGGGGGTTGCGCACAGGCGCGACCAGGCGCCGGGCCTTGTGAGAGGGCCGGCTTTGTGCAGTTTTCGACACCGCATGCAGTTTTACCCGGAAAACGCATAAAGTTCCCGGTCGGCTCGGCAGGGCCGTCGAAATATGCAACTAGCGGAGCCCTGAACGGCCAAGCTGTGTGCAGTTTTCGACACCGCATGCAGTTTTACCCGGAAAACGCATAAAGTTCCCGGTCGGCTCGGCAGGGCCGTCGAAATATGCAACTAGCGAGCCCTGAACGGCCAAGCAGTGTGCAGTTTTGCACCACATCGACCGCACTTAGCGATCCACAGGGTTTTGGTGGACGACTCGAAGATGTACGAAAGAGCAGTCTCAGAGCTGCTGGAGCCACTTGTGGTCCGGGTACAACCGTTGAACGGTGGCTGCCAGCCAGGCCCGGGGCCCCGGCGCCATTAGAGGTAAGACCCCGGCCAGGTCCGCTTCGTCCTTGTCGCGGGCCCACTTCGCCTTGAACAGCAGGACAAGGTGCGGAGCCAGGAAAGGGACGCCGGCGGGGTCGTGGTAGATGATCTCGTCATAGGGAAAGACGATGTTCTCGTCTCGGCGGCACGCCCATTGGCCGTCGCGCTGGGGTTCCCGGAATATGTCGAGCCGGAAGACGCGGCCTCTTGGCCCCGGAGGGCCGGGTTCGCTCACCCACGTCTGGTGCAGCAAATCGAACGCCGTGCTGTCCAACGGCCACAACCGACCAGGTAGCGGACCGCCGGGCACCTCGATCTCATAGCCGGCCAGCGCCCGGCGAACCTGGCCGAAGGCGTCTTCAGTGTTGGGCACCCCGATCTCAGTGTCCTCGTGGTCGCGAGTCTGTTCGCCGCGGAACAGGTCAAGGGCCAGCCCGCGGCCACGTACCACGGGGCGGTGACGGCACTGAACATTTGAACGAGTTGCGAGGGGTGCCACGGCTCCCACACGTGGTCTCCGATAGGTACGCCGTCCGGCAGCTCAAGAGGCTTCTCGTCCTCGGCCACGAGCACGTGCCTAGCACGAGGCGGAAGGAGATGACGCCGAGTTCGAGAGGTTCAGGCGCCGCCGAACACGGCGCGAGCGGCTTCTCTGTCGACCGACGCGTCGTCAAGGAGCCGGGCCGATAGGCCTCCCTGCTCATCGATCAACGCGGTGAACAGGTCGTCTGCGGTCGGCCTGGGCTCGCCACGATGGTTGGCGCGTCGCTTGGCCCGGAAAAGCGCCCACTTCAACCGGGCGCTGAGAGGCGGGTCAGGGATCGGCATCGTTGAAGTCGGTTCCCGGTCCAGAGCGGCTTCAACCGCGTCCATAGGCATGCCGAGCGCGGCGAGACGTTCCGGTGTGCTCCGCCGCAGCAAAGCCAGTAACAGGTGACCTGTCCCGGTGGCCGGGTTAGACCGCGCGATAGCCTCTTGGCGCGCCAGCGCCAGGACTGCCGCAGCGTCGGGAGCTAACTGCTCAGACGCTGATGGGGAAAAGAAAGCGCCCAGGCCGGCGCGGATGTCCTGAGCGCCCTCCGGGTACTCGTCAGCGCTGATCTGCTCGTACTCCGCAGCCCACTGGTCGAACAGCTCCGTCGCCACCCGGATCGGGGCGCCAATGAGCAGGGCCACGTTGATGGCGTCGCTCGGACGGGCGTCGACCGTGTGGAGGCCTGACGGGCCGTCGAGGACAAGCTCAGCTACGTAGGTGCTCTCGGTCAAGCGCACTATCCGTACTTCCCTCACCGACCCGGACAGGGCAGCGACAACGTTCACCACCATTTGGTAGGTCATCGGCCGGGGCGTCTGAAGACCTGTCAACGTGCTCGCTATGGCCCGGCCCTCGGGCTCGGCGATAAAGATGGGGAGGACGCGGTCCCCGTCCCGCTCACGAAGCACGACTGCGTGAGCCCGCCCCCCACCGGGTGCCGCGGCGCCTTCTCTTCTCACATCGACTACGTCGACCTCAACTAATGACGGTCGGGCCACGGTGGCCCTCCTTTCTTCATGCAGATGGCCACTCAATGAGCGGCGAGCCTTGTGCAGCCGGCTCTTTACCGCAGTACGGGCAATCCCGAGCTCGGCGGCCACCTCGGACTCGTTCAAGCCGTCCAGGTAAAACAGCCGGACAGCTGCTCGCTGCCCGGGCGGGAGGGTGTCGACCACTTCCCGCACCTTGGCCGCCCGCTCCGTCTCTTCAAGGACCTCTTCTGTGAGCGCCTGGCCGGGCAACCACGAAGCGGGAAGTGGCCGACCTCGGTGTCGCACTTGGCGACGAGCGAGGTTCAGCGCGATCCCGCATAGCCAAGGCCCAAAGCGGGCGGGCTCCCGTAGACGGTCCAGGCACACTAGCGCCTCGACAGCAGCTTCCTGAAGGACGTCCTCCACATCTTGTCGACTGTCCAAGAGGCGACCGACGAGTGCCACTGCCAGCGCCCGGTGCCGCTCGAACAAGGCGGCGAAGGCCGCCCTGTCCCCCGCGCGCTCGCGCCACAAGGTCTTCGTCTCTGTCGGCGAGCTGCGGGCCCTCGGCGAAGATCATCAGCCCAATAGTCGCAGCGGCGCAGCCTCCGGTTACCCGCCTGGCCCAGGTTCGCCAGGAAATCCAGGCCGGGCCCGGGTCTGACCGCATCGACCCGCCGATAACTCGCCGTGGATAGTGACGGGTCTCCCGGCAGCGATGGGCGCGGGGGCGAGCGGCCGAAAGTTCGCTCCCTGGTTTGGACCTACGGCGCCAGCGGGTCAGCCGTTCGAGAAATCATCGCGGCGAGATGTTATCGTAATGGGTGCTGTGGTTTTGCCAGACTCGGTCTACGCCCGCTTACTAGCCCTGCGCACGGGGCTCCGCCACTTCGAACGGTGGAGCGAACGGCAGGCCCAGGCGGCGGGCCTGACGCCAGCCCAACATCAGCTCCTGCTGGCCATTCGTGGGCATGGTGAAGCCCCGGCCCCGACGGTCGGAGAGGTGGCCGACTACCTACTATTGCGCCACCACAGCACCGTGGGGCTGGTGGACCGGGCCGAAGCGGCGGGGCTGGTCTACCGAGCCCGCGATGAGGACGACCATCGAGTTGTCAGGTTGTACCTAACCGATCTTGGTCGACAACGTCTGGAAACGTTGTCGGAACTCCACCTCGAAGAACTGGAACGCCTCGCTCTCGAGCTGCCGGCAGCCTGGGAGGGACTGGCACCCGTCCAGCGCCCGCATGGCTTTCCGGGCACGGCAGAACGTTCAGGAGGCCCGATGCCGGACATCAAGGTGGCGCGCGTTTACGGCTTGCGCCGAGACGGTGGCTATTACGCTTTGGTCGACCGCCTTTGGCCGCGCGGCCTGGCCCGGGACAAAGGCCCGTTCGACGAGTGGGCGAAAGACGCTGCTCCCAGCGCCGCGCTGCGCAGGTGGTACGACCACGACCCCGAGCGTTTCCAGCTCTTCGCCCGTCGTTATCGAGAGGAGCTGAAAGCACCACCAGCCAGTGAGGCCGCCGCCCGCTTGCGAGCCACCGCCAAAGGCAGCGGCCTGGTCCTGGTCACGGCCACCAAGGATCTGGAGCACTGCGGTGCCGAAGTGCTCCAGGGATTTTTGCTCGGCAAATGACTGTGGTCACTCAATAACGGGACCTTCCCAGCCGCCGCAGGGCTGACGACCTCACAAGCCTCAGCGTCTGGTGGCCCGGTTCACTGGTTCGCCGTCAAGTATCTCTTGACGAACGTCTGATCGTCAAGCTAGGATTGACGCATGAGCCCAGAAACTAGCCTTTCGTTGCAAGATGTCATACAGCGGGTTGAGGCTGAGGCCGATGACCAGCCCCTTAGCCGTCTACAAACCGCCTCGGCCCTCGTCAGAGAGCTAGCCGAGATCGGGGATGCAGCCCTGGGCTATTTCGTTGACCAGGCTCGGCACGCCGGCCACTCCTGGTCCGAGATCGGCGAAGCGCTAGGGGTTTCCAAACAGGCGGCGCAACAGAAACAGACGGTGAGGTTGTCGCTCGGCCTAAATCCACAGACTCTTGCCCGCTTCACTGATCGGGCTCGGGCCGTGGTGGCGGCATCGGAACCGATAGCCCGGAAATTCGGGCATGGTTATATCGGGACCGAGCACCTGCTATTAGCGCTCTACCAACAACCCGAGGGTGTGGCTGCCCAGATCCTGGTGGAATCCGGAGTATCGGCAGACAAAGCGGAGGCAGCTGTCGCCCGCCGTATTGGACCTGGGTCGATAGTGCCCGAAGGAAAGCTGCCCTTCACCCCCAGGGCGATGGCGGTCTATAACGCAGCCCTCGCCTCCGCCGTGGAGATGGGTCACAATTACATCGGGACTGAACACCTGCTTGTCGGTTTGGCCCGCGGCACCGGGGTCGCAGCAGAGGTCTTGGCGGAGTTTGGCTTGACTGAGGTAAACCTGGTGCAGAAGGTCAGAACCAAGTTGGTGGGTTATCTCGAGGTACGCGGGCAACCGCGAGCCTCGGAAAAAGTGGCGACCGCTAAAGGTTCGGTCACCAAGATCACCCCCACCCCCAAACGAGGGCGGCCCGGCCCCTGAACAACACCCGCTTTACTTGCACTTGAACTCGATCGCCGACGGCCGTCCGCATCGGCCTCGCCCGGCGCATCATGGGGTAAGGGATGCGCACAGGGCAGGGCGAAGGTCGGACTTGCCCCCACAGTTACCGGCGACTCTATGTCGTCAGGGACGGACGACCGTGCCGTCGCCTCGACGGATCTCCGGCCAAGCCCCATTAAACGGATGGTCCGGGAACGGGAACTGGGCTGCCAGCCGCTCGTCCACATCGATCCCGAGCCCGGGCCGTTCGTTGGGCCACATGGCGCCATCCTTGATCTCCGGGCAGCCGGGGAACACCTCACGGCAGGCGTCGTCGAACAATTGTGCCTCCTGGATCCCGAAGTTAGGACAAGAGACATCGAGGTGGAGGTTGGCCATATGCCCCACCGGTGACACGTCACCGGGCCCGTGCCAGGCAGTACGTACGCCGAAGAACTCGCACAGCGTGGCCAGCTTCCTGGCCGGGCTCAAGCCACCGATGTCAGATATGTGGACGCGAATGAAATCAATCAACCGGTCGGCTATGAGTGGTACGTACTCGTGCTGGTTGACGTACAGCTCACCCATGGCGAGAGGGACAGAGGACTGGGACCGGAGCACCCGGAAGTAGCCGTTGTCCTCCGGGGCAAAAACGTCCTCGAGGAAGAACAGTTTGTACGGCTCGAGGTCTTTAGCCAACTGCACCGCCATGATCGGTGGCACCCGTTCGTGCACATCGTGGAGCAATTCCACTTCGGGCCGAATTCCGAACGAACGAACTCGAACATCTTCGGCACGGCCAGGCAATACGGACGCGGCTCCCACGGAGCTTGGCCCAGACCGAGCCGGTCACTGACGGTGGAGGTAGGCCCGGCCGTCCCGCCGTTTGACGCTCCGTAGGTGGCATAACCGGTAATGGCCATCTGGCAGCGGATGTACTGGAACCCAGCTTCGAGGTAGGCGGCCACGGAGTCGCGTAACTCCGCGTGGTCCCTGCCGTTAGCGTGCACGTACACGCTGGCAAATCGGCGGCACAGGCCTCCAAAAAGGTCGTACACAGGCGCGCCAAGCCGCTTGCCTTTGATGTCCCACAACGCTTCGTCGACACCCGACAGTGCATTGTTGAGCACCGGCCCGCTGCGCCAGTAGGAGCTCACATACGATGCTTGCCAGATGTCCTCGATGTCGTCGACACGGCGCCCAACCAAGAAAGGCCGCAGGTAGTCCTCGATTGCCGCGACGACAGCCAGCGGTCGCTGCGTGAAGGTCGCACAACCGATGCCGTAGAGGCCGTCGTCTGTCGTCTCCACCTTCACGATTACCAGTCGAATACCGCTCGGAGCGGTGCAGATGGCGCGCACGTCCGCGATGCGCACGTTTTCACCGCTGGTGTTTGGCTGCGTCGGTATGACCGGGGCTGGCGGCGCGTGACGCGGTTGGTCCTCAGGCATGAAATTTTCTTTTCACACAGTGCCAACTGCAGACTTTGTAAATTATTGCGGCCACGGGTCTACCCCCAAAAGCCGGCGGCCCAAAGGGGTGAGGGCTGCCGGCGTGGCCCGCTGTTCCTCGATTTGGCGCCGGTCCCCGTGAAATGAGCGCCCCGGGGCCGGGCCGTTACTTTGCCAAGATGCGAGCCGTTGCCCGCAGGCGTCGTGCCGTGCTTCCGCTTCGTCAGGAGGCGGGTTCATCGTGACGTACTGTGCCAGACGAACGCGGTCCGAGGTATTGCGCCCATTGCCGTGCAGCATGGTGCTGCTCCAGATGGCCAGGTCCCCAGCGCGAAGGGGTACCCGTCGTACCTGGTAGCCGGAGTAATCGGGCACGTGCGGGACTGGTCGTTCACCCCGGTAGTGTTCGAGGAACCCGGGTAGATCGCGGTAGACATCGGGAACGCACTGGAAACCGCCCATATCGGCGTCGCAATCCGCAACGGCCAGCACGCCCTGCACATGCAGGGGAATGTCTGGGTACTGGTTGATGTCAGTATCCCAATGGATGAAGCCGGCTGAGTCGAACTCGGGTTGGTCATCGCGCACCGGAGGCTTGAAGGCGACGCGGTCAATAGACACCCACAGGTCCGGCGTGCCATGGAGGGCGGAAAAGATCTCGTGCAAGGCCGGGTGTTGGCGTACGTCCCACATCGACTGGTAGTGGTACATCTCGACCATGCCGGCTCGGGGGTTCACGACGTCCCCTCGGTACCAGGAGGCTGGGTCATGGGGGCTGGCGCCGGTGTGTTGCCATATGTCCGCCGCCACGGCTTCGACCAACGCGTCCGGGAGGCCGGTACGGATTACGAGGTAGCCCTGCTCGTCGAGTTGCTTGCGGAGGGCGGGGTCACTCGCCTGGAATATTTGTTCGCCCATCGTCCACTCCTCTCGACCGTTGCGGTCAGGCTAACCCACCCTGACGACCGCAACCTCAAGTCAAACGGCCACGCGCAGCCATTGTGGGACCGGGAACACCCGTCTTCCCCGGGAAGCGTTCTTGTCACACCCCGCCATTAGAACCGTCACTATGGACATCGATGGCCGCGTGGCTGTCGTAACGGGCGGCGCCATTGGCACCGGCCGAGCGATCGCGTTGGCGCTGGCCGCGGCGGGCGCCGAGGTGGTGATATGCGACATCGACACGACCGGGGCACAAGAAACGGCCGCCATGGCAACTTCCGGGCGGTGCCCGGCCGTGACGGTAGACGTGACCGTCCCTCACCAGGTGGGTCGTCTGATCCGAGACGTGCGGCCGCAGATCTTGGTGAACAATGCCGGCGGAGGAGGGCACATGCCGCCTCACTTTCCTGATGCGCCACGCGAGCACTGGCAACGGCTTACCACCCTGAACCTCCTGGCCCCCATGTGGGCCACCCAGGAAGCGCTCGGCCCAATGCGTGCCGATGGGCGGGGGGCGATCGTCAATATGGCTTCGACGGCGGGCCTCGGCTTGGCCCGGTACCAGTCCCCGGAGTACGGGGCGGCCAAGGCCGGCTTGGTCCGATTTACCTCGGCCTTAACCGGGACGGCCAATGTCAGGATCAACTGCCTGGTCCCCGACCGGGTGGCTACCGAGCGAGTGAGCGAAGCGGAACGGGCCACGGTGCCTCCTCCAATCCCTTTGGAGGCCGTCGTCGCCGGTACCTTGCGACTGATAACCGACGACAATCTCGGCGGTCGAGTACTGGTGCTGGACCGGGGCCAGCCGCCACGCTTTCTAGACCCGTGACCTGACCCCGAACCGTGACGGAGCGCGGCGACCTGCCTGAGCCCGTCTGGGACCGAGGACGACGTGGACCTTCGAGTAATTGAAAGAAAGTTTTCCATAGAAGTGCTGGACTGAACTGGTGGCCGAGCAACGCCATCCCCCCGAGCACATCCAAGCCAAGAGCGTGTACCTACGCCGTCATCGCGTTAGTGACGCCGCCGCCATCGCTTCGGCTGTGACCGAGAGCCTGGCGGAGCTGCAACCATGGATGCCGTGGGCCGACGGTACCTCCGGAGATCCAGATGCCCAGCGGCGCCGCCTCGAACTGGTCGTCCCCAACTGGGAGCGAGGGACTGAGTACGTCTATCTGCTCTTCGGGCCGGACCAAGACAGGGTCCTTGGTTGCGTCGCCCTGATGAGGCGGGTAGGCCCGACTGCGCTTGAAATCGGGTACTGGCTCAGGACCTCCGAGACCGGTGGCGGCATCATGACAGAGGCTGTCCGAGCGTTGTCCAACGAGGCACTGGCTCTCAAGGGCGTCGACCAGGTGGAGATCCGTTGCGATCAGGCCAACGAGAAAAGCGCGGCCGTCGCCCGTCGTCTTGGCTTCCGCTTGGCAAGCATTGTGGACGTAGACGCCAACGCCCCCGGAGGAGGGCGCCATCAGATGGTCTGGGTACTCGACCAACCCGGGCCCGGCCCAGCTGTCTAGTACGGCTGTTTAGCACACCCCCGCGTTAGTACGGCCCGAGGAGAGGTCGCCAAAGTCATCCCCGGCCAAGCAGTCGTCCTGCGGCATCGAGCCGCTGCCCAGCGGCGGGTCGGATGGGCCGGGAAATACCGACCCCGCGGGAGGTGTCAGTCCCCGAGCAGCCGGTGGGCATCCTCTATAAACCAGACGGCCAGTTCGACGGCCTGGTCCCTAGCCTGTTCCGGCGACATCCGCACAGGCGCGCCCTGGTCAGCTCGGAGGGCGATGGCCGCCTCGATCAGGGGATGCCATTGGCGATCGACAACCTCGAGGGCGTAGTAGCCAGCAGCCGTTTTGGAAGTGACCTCCAACGTAGAGATGGTGAAGTGGAGACGGGGCACGCCCAGGACCAGCCATTGCAGGCCGTACTCGTGCCGGACCCGCGCCTCGGTGGGCTCGACCCGGCACCAGCTCTCCACCTGCCCCCGCCAGTACCGTTCGAGGTTGTCCACGTTCCACCGGCGCAGGACGTCCGCATCAAACCACACGTCCGATTCTCGCAGTTCTCGTCCTCGGACCGAAGTGGCCCTTGTCTGGAGATCGCGCCAGGTGACCGGGTTGGCAGCGAAGGCACCCTGGCGATGGAACGTCCCCGCGAGCGAATAAGCGCTCGACAAGAGGCGCGGGTCGCCCAATAGGTCCGCTCCGGTGATGTACAGCACATCGACAAATGGACGGGAGGGATGGTGCAAGATTGCGAGGGTGTCGAGGTCGGCCTCGTTGGCGCCCCGGGACCCCACGGCAACCACGTCGACGTCGCTGATCTCCGGATGAAAGTCGCCCATACTGGCGGAACCCGTGACGTAGACCTCATCGATCAGGCCCGGCAGAGCCACGTCTACGTCCTGCATGTACGCCTCCACGGCAGCGGACGCGTCCGGGTGAAGAGACATCGGGCTAGTCTGCCCTTCGGTCGCACGCGCTGCTACCCGTTGGGGTCGTTGAGGTAGTCGTCCGAGGCGGCCAGACCACCCGAGGCGGGCAGACCACCCGAGGCGGGCAGACCACCCGAGGCGGGCAGACCACCCGAGGCGGCCAGACCACACGCCGGGGACTTACCGAACTTCGACTTGACCGGGAGCGCTCGAGTCCGCCAATGGTGGCCCACCTTCGCGCTCCGGTTTACCGAGGCTGCTGGCTGGGTACCCTGCTTTTCGGGAGCCCGCCAAGAAGCGGTTGTCGGGAAAGTGAGGCACGACTGTGGCCAATTCGGAAGGCCTGGCTAGTGACGCCGCTTGACCCATCGCACCCTTTCGGGCGGTCTGCTGCCCAGCTCAATAGCTCGGAGACTGAAGCGAGCGTAGTTCGCATCCGAGGCTATGGCCGGTCTTCTGACACCAAAGGAAAGCCGGCTAAGCGGCAAATCACTCGATTGGACCGTAAGAACGAGATGGCCTCGATCAATTACTACTGGGAGAGCCCGGGCAAGCTGGTGATAGCGATTGCGGGCGAGGTCGATCTTTCGAATGTCGGCACCATCCGGGACAATGTGGAAGCCGTAAAGTCAAGTGCTCGGCTTGTCGTCTTTGACCTCTCCGGGCTCGACTTCATCGACAGCTCAGGGCTTGCTCTGCTCGTGGCGCTGGCCGGTGAGGTGGGTTGTGCTCAACTCCGGTCGCCGTCGCCGTTCGTTCAGCGCATCGTCGACCTTACGGCGCTCGGGGAGCTCTTACCGGCAGAACGCTAAGCGGCGTCGGGCTCGAGGCTGGCTAACGGTACTAACCACCAGAGCTCTCGTCGGGCAGCGCCTCCAGGTCGCTCGGGTCAACGTCAAGTAAGTCCAGGTCGCGGAGATCGCTCGCAGCGTCGACCTCGTCGTCGTCCAACCAGCCATCCCGCTCGTCGCCCTCAGCGTCCGTATCGACGTCTTCATCGTCTTCATCGTCTTCTGTCTCGAGCGCTGCGACTCGTGTACCAGCGCCGTCGGGGTCGTCCATAGCCCCCGGGAGGAGGGAGATTTGTTCGGGGTCGTCCAGGTCCGCGCCGGCCTCCTCCAGTTCGAACCGGTCAACCACGAGGTCAGAATCCAGGTCCCGTTCGCCTTCCGGACCACCCGAATAGCCTCGCTCAGCGTCCACTGCGTCCAGAGCTTCGTCCAGGTTCTCGAAAGCCTCATTCTCGTCAGGCGGCTCGTCAAAGGTCTCGTTCACGCCGAGTTCCTACCCGGGAAGCGAGCGCGACACTCAACCGTCCCGAACAGCGCAAGATGAGGTCGGGCGCCGTAGTTCGACGTCCTCAAGGTTTGCCGAACCCTGCGCCCGGGTATCGGCCTCATCGCGCTGTCGTCTTCCCAACGGCGTAAAGGAAGATGAGCGCATGAGGGTTCGTTGGCCCAAGTCCGGTTCTCAGGGCGTGGGCCAACGGCCTGTCCCGCAGCAAAACCCTTGACCAGGACTATGCGGTCTACGGCCCCGTTTCGGTCGCAACCGAAGTACCTCCTGCCTAGCCTGGGCACATGCTGAGGGCCACCGACCTGTCCTCCCTCAGCCGGTTGCTGGGTGAGCCCGCTGTTCGCCGAGCGGGGCGTCGACATCGCGGCCCCAAGAGGGGCCAAGCGACCCCTGGTACGGTCCTGCCTGGACTGGACCGAGCGGCGCCACACCTGGCCGGCCGGTTGGGCGCCCTCCTACTCCAGCATCGTCTCGACAAAGGTGCCTTCAGCCGCAAGCCCGGGACGAGAGTGGTGCAGCTGGGCCCCGCGGCGAGCGCCTACCTGGCGGACGCATTCGGCGTCGACTGGCCCGCCCAACTTCCGGCCTAGACGGAGTTGAACAGAGCCGGTGGCATGGGATGGTCGGCCTTATTGACCCACGAGCACGCCTCGCAACTCGCGCCTCGAGCTGATCCCGAGCTTGGCAAACACATTGCGCAGGTGGTACTCGACGGTGTTGACACTCACGTAGAGCTGCCCGGCGACTTCACGGTTGCTCAGGCCCTTTGCCACCAGAGAGACCACATCACCTTCACGGTCGGTCAGGTCCAAGGGTGACCGCCGGGCGGCGGCAGGTGCACCAATACCGCTCGATGCCAGGGCCTCCTCAGCTCGCCTGGAGAACGGGACCGCCCCTACGGATGTAAAGAGCTTGTACGCTTGCCGAAACTGGTCCACCGCTTCGCGTCGCTCACCCAGGGCTTGGAGTAAATGGCCGAAACCGTGGTGGATGAAGGCATTGTCCAGCAGAGGGACGTCAGGGCCGATGAGTGAGATGGCTTGCCGGTACTCGGTTACAGCTCGCTCCGTTCGACCTTCTGCGGCACTCAAGTACGCCTCCAGCGCCATGATCCGGGCCGCGAGGTTGAGGCGCCGTTCTGCCGCCGCTTGGCGGAACCGCGATAGCTGTGCCCGCGCTGCCTCGACCTGGCCAAGGTCGAGCAACGCGGCGATGAAGGGCGGCGTCCACACCAGAGAGCTGATCTTGGACCAACCGTAATCCTCGCTATTGGCCTGGACTTGCAGCGCCTCGACCACTTTCGCGGGCTCGTTCCTGACTCGGGCCAGGGCCGCCTCTGCCTCATGGTCGTCCCCGAGGCCTCGGGCGTGCCCAGCTCCGTGGCTGCGGTTTGAGCCGCGGCCAGTTGCGCTTCGGCCTCCGCCCACTGCCCCCTTGACGCCAGCAGCCGCGACAACGTGGCATGGACCTGCGCCTCGACCCAGGTGCGGCGCTCATCGGATAGCAAGGACAGGGCGACGCGGCCCTGGACGAGCGCCTCGTCCCATTCGCCGGCGTCGAACAGGAGCTGCGAGAGGTGAAGGTGAGCGCGCGGGAGCAGCGTCGTAGCCACGTGACGGGCCGAACGCACGTGCTGCGCGCAGATCGGTGATCCCTGGTCGCCATATGCCCGGCGTAGCGGTGCAGCGTGCCCCTGGTGATGACCAGGTCGACGTCTGCAGGGCTCGGCCCGCTCGGGGTCCGCAGGCAGACGGCCAGACAGACGGTCGAGCCCGGCCGGGGCACCGTACAACATGGCTTCGCCCAATGCCGCTGACATCGTGGCCGTCCGCTCTGTTCTCGGGTCGACCGGTCCATAGGCCAGCGCAGCGGCAGCCGCGTCTACTGCTTCACGGGCTCTGACTTGCGCCACGTAGATCACTGAGAGCTGGGCCAACGCGTCGGCCGCTGTCGCGGTCTCTGCCACATCTCCGGGGCCGAGCTCCTTGCCACTCCCCAAGCCGGCCGCTTCGGTCAGCAGCTTTTCAGCCAGCACGGGCTCTCCATGGTCCCAGGCCATCATCCCCAGCACGAGGCTGCGAGCCGGGCTCGGCGGGCATTCCTCGAGCCGAGGGCGGAGGGCATTGACTTGAGCGGTCTGGCCGGCGGCCAGCAGCAGCCGAGCGGCGCGCAGGAGCCTCGCCTCTGCTTGCTCGGGTGCCGAGCTCAGCTGTGATGCTGACAACAGGTGCGCAGCGGCAGTCCCGAAATGGTGGCCGTGGGCCTCGTCCGTCGGCGATCGCCTCCACCTCGTCAGCCAAGGCGTCGTCGGCCGTGTCGGCGGCCGCCACCCTGTGCGCCAGGGCCTGGCCACCGGTCACCTCTGCGGCGGCCCGGTGCAGCTCCTGGCGCCGGCTTGGGGCCAAGTCCCTGTAGACAGCAGCCCGGTAAATGGGGTGAGAGAAGTCCAAGAGGCCCTGGCCGCTGCTCGGCCTGCCAGGTCACAAAACCGGTGGAGACGAGGCTGTCCAAGGCTCGCGAGGGTTCGACGACGCCGCCCACCCGGGCCACGACCTGGAGAGGTTCGCCGTGATTGAGCACGGCGAGGGCGGCGGCCAGGCTGCGAGCGCCTTGAGGGAGCTCCGCCAGACGGGCCACCGTGGCCGACGCCAGCGAGCGAGGCACGGGAAGGTTGCCGTCGGAGTTGGCGAGCTGCGCGGGCGAGAACTCGCTGAGCAGGGTCCGGGCGTACAAAGGATGCCCTCCGGTGTGGCGGTACAGCCGCTCCGCGGCCGCCGGCGGGGAGGCTGACGCCGCTGGCGCGCGCCATTTCGGAAACCTCCGCCAGGGACAGTGGGGTCATGGGGACGACCAAACAACGGCTCGGGTCGAACCGGAACCGTTCCCAGCCATCGTCTGGGGCCGGCTCGGGGCGGCTGGTAACGACCACAAGGACCCTGTCCTGGCTGAGGCGGCGGGCTGCCACCAGCAAAGCAGCCCGCGACTCCGGGTCGGCCCAATGCAGGTCCTCGACCACCACTGCAACTGGCCCCGCCGACTGCAAGCGGCCCAAGTACTCGAGCAGCTCGAGGCCGGCGGGAAAGACAGCCGTGGCCTGGCGCACTCCCAGCTGCTCGAGGACGTTGAACGACAACTCCGAGGCGAACTCGTCCGCCTCCGCCGTGACAACGGTGAAATCCTGGGGCAAGTCCCGAAGGGCGTGGCGTAACAGGGCCGTCTTACCCCAACCGGCATCGCCCTCGATCCAGACCACCGAAGGCCGGTAATCCGCCGCCGCCTTCGCCGCGGCCGAGATGGCGGCCAACTCCGGCCGCCGGCCGACCAGGCCGACGTTTCCGAGCGGGGGAACTTGCACTCCTGTTGGCCTCCTGCCGTTTGACAGGAGGGCTTGCGGAACCTCCCGCGCCACTATTTTAGCGAGCGACCAACCCGGCCAAACTCACGGTTCGGAACTACGGATTTCCCGTGGGGCGCTCCGCGGCGAAGAGTTGCAAGATAAGGATATGACAACCTCGTATGGCAAGGACGCCACCACGGCCTTGCGCCGACCCCGGTTCAGCGCTTCAGCAGACGGACGGAACTCAGAGGCCGACGGCCAGCACTACACGGTGGGCGACTACCTGGCCGACCGCCTGGTCGAGGCGGGAGCCGACCACGTCTTCGGGGTGCCAGGGGACTACACCCTGACCCTCCTCGACCACATCGTCGACCACGCTGGGCTGAGTTGGACGGGATGTACGAACGAGCTCAACGCCGGCTACGCCGCCGACGGTTATGCCCGCCTGCGGGGCATAGGCGCTTTGATGACGACCTTCGGTGTAGGTGAGCTAAGTGCCATAAACGCGCTCGCGGGCAGCTTCGCCGAACACGTCCCGGTCGTGCATATCGTCGGCTCCCCCGCGACCGGCACCCAGGCCGCTCAACGGGTCGTACACCATTCTCTTGGAGACGGCGTCTTCTCCCACTTCATGGACATGCACGAGCCCATTACTTGTAGCCGTGCCGCCCTGACAGCTGGTAATGCTGACGCCGAAATCGACCGTGTACTCGGCACAGTACTAAGCGAACGGCTCCCTGGCTACATCTTGTTGCCCGCCGACGTTGCTAGTGCGCCCGTGGCGCCTCCCAGCCGGCCGTTGCAGGTGCCCCGGGCCAGCAGCGACCCGGTTTCTCTGGCGGGTTACGTTGGTGCTGCCCGTCAACTGATCGAGTCGGCGACGGACGTTAGCGATGTCAGGGTCCTGGCCGGCCTGCTGGTCCACCGGCTCGCGGCAGTACCTCAGATTAGCGATCTGCTGGCCGCGGGACCGCTCGTCCATGCCACGTCTCTTTGGGGCAAGAGCCTGGTCGACGAGAGCGCGCCGACCTTTGCCGGCGTTTACGTTGGCGCCGCCAGCGACCCTGCGGTCCGTCAAGCCGTCGAAGATGCGCCCGTCCTCGTGCTCGCCGGCGTGCAGTTCACGGACCTCAACAGCGGCTTTTTCACGCAGCAGATCAGCCGGGCTCAGACCATCGAAATCGGGCCCAAGACGGCCAGTGTGGGCCCAGCAATGTTCTCCCCCGTGACCCTCCAGGACGCGCTCGTGGCGACCACGGCCCTCGTTAAGGAGCTGGCGGCCAAGTCTTCCTCGCGGCGGGTCTCCCCGATTGTCGCCCCGGCTGAAGCGAGCCGGGCGACGAGGCCGGGTACCGCTCTGTCTCAGACGTCCCTGTGGGACCGGGTGGCCGGTTTTCTCCGACCGGGCGACGTCGTGCTGGCTGACCAGGGGTGCTCTTTTTATGGAGCGGCGACACGGCGTTTACCCACCGACGTTGTGTTCATCGGTCAACCTCTTTGGGCATCCATCGGCTACACACTGCCAGCGCTCCTGGGGGCTAGCCTGGCCGAGCCGCGCCGGCGGGGGGTCCTGCTCATAGGGGACGGTGCCGCCCAAATGACCGTCCAGGAGCTCTCGACAATTTTCCGCGAAGACCTCGCCGCCGTCATTTTCGTGGTCGATAACGACGGTTACACGGTGGAACGGGCCATCCACGGCCCAGACCAGGAGTACAACGACATCGCGCGGTGGGATTGGACGGCGGCGCCATCGTTTTTTGGGCCAGGCCGCACTTGCCGGACGGCCCGGGTGGTAACCGAGGACGATCTCGACCGTGCTCTGCGCGAAGCGGACGAAGCGCCGGCGGTGCCCTGGATCATCCAGGTTGTAGTCCCTCGACTTGATGTCCCGCCATTGTTGGCAGACTTGGCTCGTGCGGCGGCCACGGCGAATGCTCGCGCCAACCGAGCTATGTAACAGTTGTGCGCAAAAAGCGCGACAATTGGCACAAAACGGCGACGCGGACCGACGTCAAACCATTACGCCAGCGCCATAATTTGGTCCAGTGCCATGGCTCAATGCGCTGGCACCCTGGGGTTCAAACTGTTTTCCATGGCAGTTGCCGCGGCTCACCGCCCACGGCCACGCCGGCATGAAGGGAACGTATTAGGTCGGCTAGCTCGGCGGGCAGGACGGGCTCGTCCGCATCATCGAGTTCGTCCGGTGCCCACCAGCGCCATCCCTGATGGATCTCGCGTTCGATCTCGTCCCAACCAGAATCGCTAGGTACAAATGTGTCAACGTGTTGGGTAAAAAACCAGTCCTCGCCGTATAGCGGGATGCCCCGGAACTCCCAGTCACCCCGGCACACGGCCACGGGCTCGCCAAGTTCAGAGATACTCAACCTGAGACCAGTTTCTTCCTCCAGCTCTCGAACTGCAGCTACGGCAATCTCCTCTCCGGGCTCGACGCCCCCGCCGGGCGTTACCCACAGCGCCGGCTTGTTGTCTCGCGGGATCCAATACGCGCAACAGCAAGACCCGACCGTCCGGGTCGAGGAGTAGCACTCGGGCCGAGTCTCGGCGCCGACGGTGGCTCGACGATGTCGTCGCTGGTTGTCTTTCGGACATGTGGCCATGATGCCCGACCGGGCGACGAATCGATGACCAGGGGCCCGGTCTCCACTGTCCTGTCACGCGCGAGAGGGTGTTACCCTTGGCCGGGTGACCACTGGCCGCCTGCCTCGTTCCGCCCCGTCCGCTCAAGGCGTTGACGCCGCTGGCGTCCTCTCCTTTCTCGACGCGGTCGAGGACAGGGGTCTGGACCTGCACTCTCTAATGTTGCTGCGCCAAGGACATGTCGTGGCCGAGGGCTGGTGGGCTCCGTACGCCCCAGACCGCGTCCATTTGCTGTACTCGTTGTCCAAGAGCTTCACGTCGATGGCGATCGGGATCGCCGAGGATGAAGGGCTCCTCTCGATCGACGACCCCGTGGTCGGTTTCTTTCCTGACGAGACCCCTACAGATGGTGGGTCGCCGTACTTGAACGCCCTGAAAGTACGCCACCTCTTGGCCATGGCCAGCGGGCATGCCGAGGACACCTGGTCGAGGTTGGCAAGGAGTGGCCCCGATATTGTGCGTTCGTTCCTGACCATCCCGCCGGACCAGGAGCCAGGGTCGCTGTTCTGCTACAACCAGGGCTGCACTTTCACTCTCTCTGCCATAATTACCAGGCTGACGGGCCAACGGCTGCTCGAATACCTGAGGCCCCGTTTATTGGATCCGCTCGGGATAGAAGAGGCCTATTGGGTGCAGGCCGAGCCTGGCATCGACCAGGGTTTCTCCGGTCTGCACCTGGTAACCGAGTCGGTGGCCAAACTCGGCCAGTTGTGCCTGCAAGACGGTCGGTGGGAAGGCAGACAACTGGTGCCCGCAACGTACCTCAGGCAAGCCCGCAGCAAACAGGTCGACAACGCACGGCTATCAGAGACTGATCGGGAGCAAAAGACTGATTGGGAGCAAGGGTACGGCTTCCAGTTCTGGTTGTGCCGCCATGACGCGTACCGCGGTGACGGGGCGTTCGGCCAGTTTTGCGTGGTGGCACCTGAAGCCGAAGCGGTCATCGCCTGCACGGCCCAAGTGACCGATATGCAGGCGCAGCTCGACCTGATCTGGGAGTACCTGTTACCTGCGCTCTCAGGCGAGGCAGGGGCCGACGACAAGGCAGAAAGAGAGCTGGCCGACCGGCTCCAGCGCCTGTCGACCCCAGTTATCGACGCCCGCCCGACGCGGGGTGGCACTGAGGTCACCTTCAGCCGCACTGGACGGACGGTTTTCACCAAGCGCCTCAGCGAGCTCCGCGCGGAGCCCACAGACGTCGGGACGCGGCTCACGGTGGTCATCGACGGCGTCGGGCACTCATTTGACCTGCGACCGGGGGCGTGGGCGGAAGGCGAACTGCCCGGGCTTCGCGCCGCATTGCCGGCCGTGGCGGTGAGCGGCGGCTGGACCTCCGCTGACGAGTTCCGAGCGGACGTCGTTTTTTTGACTACGCCGCACCGGCTGCACCTAAGGGCCAGGGCCGGAGACCAACCAAGCTTCGACGCCCAGTGGTTTTTGGCCCCCCTATGACCAAGGTGGGTAAGTGGCACCAGTGGTGCCCACTTCTCCACCGGATGACAAAATGCGTCCATGCACCGCAACATGATTAGGGTCGGGCGGGGCGTGAAGGAAAAAACGACGAGGCGGCGCTAGTGGCATTGCGGGTCGGGAACATCACCTTCGATTGCGACGACGTGCTCACCGTGGGCCAATTCTGGTCGGCGGCGCTCGGCCGTCAGCTAGACCCTCAGAGCGGTCCGTACTTCGCGTCTATCGGCGCTGGCGATCCCGAGCGGACCGAACCGGCGTGGTACTTCGAGAAGGTGCCTGAGGCCAAAGTAGCCAAGAACCGTATGCACTTGGACCTAGTTGACCCTGACCCCTCGATCGTCGGGCGGCTCGTGTCCTTGGGGGCATCAATCGTGGCCGAGCACGCGCTCGGGGATATCCACAGTTGGACGGTCATGCAAGACCCGGAAGGCAACGAGTTCTGCGTCGCCAACAAGAGCTTCACCGGCTGAGCGCGCCACCGCCATCTGACTGCAACCTCAACGAAAATGGGTTGCCACGCACACCACCAGCCACCACGCTTTGGTGATGGAGAGCTACGACGCAACGACCTATGGCCAGAGGGTGGCCGGCATCTATGACGGATTGCTAGGCGGGACTGCGCCCGGTCAGCTTGATCTGTTGACCAACCTCGCCGGTGACGGCCCTGTACTGGAGCTTGGCATCGGGACTGGCCGCGTCGCCCTCCCTCTGGCCTCTCGAGGTATTGCCGTCTCCGGCATCGACTCGTCAGAGGCCATGGTGGCGCAACTTAAGGCCAAACCAGGCGGCGAACGAGTGGGAGTCACTTTGGGGGACTTCGGTAATTTCGACCTGGGGCAGCGGTTCGAGCTTGTTTTTGTTGTCCGCAATACCTTTTTCGCCCTCATCGACCAGGAGGCGCAGCTTGGCTGCTTTGCGGCCGTTTCCCGTCACCTCTGGCCCGGCGGGCGCTTCCTTATCGAGGCCTTCGTGCCCCGTCTAGACCGATTTGACCACGGGCAATGCGTGAGGACCGTGAGAGTGGACCTGGACGAGGTCCTCCTGGAATGCTCGCTCCACGATGCCGCTAGGCAGACGGTCACCAGTCAGCAGGTGGCGCTCGGCAGCGGCGGAACCAGTTTCTATCCGCTCCAGATACGCTATGCGTGGCCGTCAGAATTAGACCTGATGGCGAGGATGGCGGGCATGGAACTTGAGGCACGGTGGGACGGCTGGGACCTCAGACCCTTTACCGCCGGCTCCTTCACTACCGTCTCGGTCTGGCGCACGCCCGGTTCAGTCGATGTTTGAGGGAGCTGCCTCCCAGCAGTAGACGAACTCGCCCCGTAAAGACGGGTCGAACGGGCGGAGCCGGCGCACCTGGAAATGAGGGTCGCCTGGCCCAACGGGCCGGTAGTAGATCCCGAGCGGCCCGGACGGCTCAAAGCCGAACCGCTCGTAATAGCGGGGACTACCGAGCAGGAGTACGAATGGCCAGCCGGCGGCTTCGAGCGCGACGCAGCAATTCGATCATCAGTCCCGAGCCGATGCCCTCGCCGTGGCGCGACGGCGTTACGCACAGGGGGGCTACCGCGAGGGCCGGGTTGCCGCCCAGCTCCCCCACGGCCCCGAGGACGTGGCCCACAATTGCCGCTCCGTCCGCCGCGACCAGGTCCATGCCTTCGGGGCTGGCCCCAAGCGCCCAAGTGCGCTTTACGATGCTCACCTCGTCATCGCCGTTCCGCTCCGGGCCGCTGAAGGCCTCCCCTACGGTCGCAAGAACAGCCTCCTCGTCCTTGTCGCCCCTCGGCCTGATGCTCCAACCCATGCGCCAAGCTTGCACGCCGGTCCAAGCTGCGCCAGCTAATTAAACGAGTTGGCCCACCTACGTTATGGCGCTCCCGGCCCACCTCCGGGGAACGGCGAGTACTTCTGGCAAGCTTTCTGCGCACTCTGGAACTGCGGTGAGTTGGGGTCGACGCCCCTCAAACTGAAACTGATGCCGCCGCCGCTGGTGCTCGGGTCGGGGAAAGTGGGTTCGCCATGGGAACGCATGCACTGCGAGTAGGCAATCGCTCGCGCCAGCATCTTGGCCTGCTCCGCGGGTGACACAGGTTTGGGTTTGGGGAGGAAATGCTGACAGTCGCTCTGTGCACTGCGGTACTGGGGCGAGTTGGGGTCGATGCCGTTGAACGAGAAAACGCCGTTGGACGTCGGGTCGGGGAAGTTGGGCTCGCCGTGGGATCGCATGCACTCCGCGAACTTGAGCTCCTGGGTGTAGCTGGCGCCAGCAATCTTCATTGCGCCCCCTCCCCCGCCGTCGGCCTGGGCCGGCACAGCCCAGGTGGACACGAGGAAGGCAGAGCCAGCGAACAGGGCCGCCGAGAAGCCGGTTTTACGTAGCCTGGAGTGGACCATATCCCGATTGTCGCTTACGCCCAGTAACAGCCAAGTAACAGGTCCGGATGTTTTGACCCCGATCTGGATGGATTAGGTGGCCTGTCAGCCCTCCTCCGGGCGCTATTGGGGGTCGAGCCCGGGAAGACGCGTGCCCAGGAGGTCGGGCGACGAAACCGCCGGTCGCTCGGCAGCGGCGGGGGCGGTGACCGGTCGTTGTATGTCCGGGCGAGCGATGGCGAGATAGCTCACGAGGACGAAAACGGCGACCGCGAACACCACTGCGGTTGGCCCATCGCCGAAACCGATACCACTCAGGCTGTGCGGCTTGCTTATGTAATCAGCGAACGACGCCCCGAGGGGCCGGGTGACCACGTAAGCCATCCAGAAGGCGACGATGCTATTGAGGCCGAAGCGCCACCACGCCAAAGCCGGGATCAAGATGACGACCCCGAAGAGGACACCCGAAGCCAGATAGCCCAAGCCGAGCGTAGTTGCGGTGAAGTCGCCGAGCGCAGTACCGAGGGCGAACGTAGCGAACACCGTAGCCCAGTAAAATGCCTCTCGGCGCTGAGTGGTGATGCTGTGGATGGACAGCGTGCCCTCGCTGCGGTACCAGGTGCCGAAGACCGCAGCCAAGACGACGGCCCACAAAAGGGAAGTGCCGGCGTACGGGATATGGACGTCGAGGTGCAGGAAATCGGAAACGCCGGTGCCGAAGATAGCGATGGCATAGGCCAGGAACCAATAGGCGAAGGCCCGGTACCGGCGAGTCCCGAACTGCCAGACGAGGCCGATCAGGAGTAGGACGATCTCGGCCCCGCCGCCTTTGATGTTGCCTAACGTCTTGAAGTAGTCCGACGTCGCTTCTCCGCCGGCGGTGGTAAGGATCTTGGCTACCCAGAAAAGGAATATGATCTCGGGGACCTTGGCGGCCACTGGCGCGGGGAAGATCCGGCCGATAACCGGTACTTGCCCATCACTCGGAGATCCACGGTGACTTCCCGCCTTCATCTAGTGTCTGGCTCCTTTAGTCGTCGGCCTAAGAAAGCCGCCGGCCCACTTCGCCAAGCTCCATTTGACGAGTATGCCTCCGCTCCCCACACGGCGCCACGCGCACTAACAGGTTGTAGGTGACCACGGCGATAGCGAGGTGCATGAGCGCCAAGAAGAAAACCGCTTTCGCCGGTTGGCCTTTGACCAGGATGTACAGGTCTGGGAGCCAGAGCACCAGGGTTACCAGGATGGCCGCTCTGAAGAACAACCAGCGCGCGCTGGAGCTAACCCGGGTGACTACGGGCCACGCCGCGCAGCCAATAAGGACCCCGATAATCGTTAGCTTGGCGTAATCGGAGAACTGGAAGTGCGGGTAACCCTTCGTCGATGGGAAGACCGCTTCGGCGATGACGACGATGATGGCGTCCGCCAATAGCGAACAAACGACGGACGCTACGGTAGCTGCTCCGACGCGCCCCCAGGACGGCTGAGGGTCGCTCGGCTCGAAGTCCACACGAACGAGTCCCAGTGCACGGGCCAACCACGCGTGACGTCGAGCGACCTCTCGTGCCCCGCGCCACAGTGTCTGTTCCCGGCTCTGCACATCATCTCCTCAGTACGTTGGCACGCCAGTGCGTCGCGGCGACGACGTCACATTTCGATGGTACGAACAGGAAGCGCCGCTGCCGACCTCCCACGGGTTGAAAATAGGTCCGCCCCCTCATCCCTAAGGATGATCCTGGGCCTTCCTCGGCCGCGGCGCCCTGTACGCTCGGGTGACGGGTACCCGAGAGACATGAACCAGACCTCCTTCACCCGCCGTCCACGACGGACCGCCTTGGCCCTGCTCCGCCCCCTTGCCTTCGCACGTAGGCACCGCCGGACTGGGCACCTCGACCGTTGCGGGCGGGGCTGATGTTGCGGGTGGCCCTGGTGGACGACCAGGCGCTTTTGCGCCAGGGCTTCCGCATGATCCTCGAGAGCCAGGGCGATATCGAGGTAGTGGGCGAAGCGGAAGACGGCGAGCAGGCCGTCGGCGTGGTAGCCCGGTGTTCGCCCGACGTCGTAGTGATGGACATCCGCATGCCGCGCATGGACGGGATCGAAGCCACCCGGCGGATCGTGGCTGCCAGCCGGACCGCGCGCGTGCTGGTCCTCACTACCTTCGACCTGGACGAGTACGCACTGGGTGCCCTTCGGGCGGGGGCCAGCGGCTTCATCCTCAAAGACGTACGCCCCAACGAGCTGGTCGGCGCGATCCGCACCGTCGCGTCAGGGGATGCGGTTGTGTCCCCCCGGGCCACCCGCCGATTGCTCGAGGAGTACGGGAGGCTGGCCGGTCGCCCACCGGAGGCGGTGTCATCCCCGGCGCTGGCCGAGATCATGGGCCTCACCGAGCGCGAGCAGGAAGTCCTGGCGGCGATGGCCCGCGGCCTATCCAATGGCGAGATAGCGGAACACCTCTTCGTCTCGGAGGCGACGGTCAAGACCCACGTAGGCAAGATCTTGTCCAAACTCGGGTTGCGGGACCGTGTCCAGGCTGTGGTGTTCGCGTTCGACGCCGGCTTCGTGCGCCCTATAACCGCTCCGGGGCAACGGGCCGCGCCTCTGACCTGAGACTTCACCTCCGGCCTGAGACTTCACCTCCGGCCTGAGACCCACCGCAGGCGCGGGCTGCGAACGGACCGCGGCATCCGGGGTTAGGCCTAGCCCGGGCTGCGGTCGTCCGGCCGAGCGGCGATGCTCAGCAGTCGGGCCACGGCCCCAGACGGCGGCCGGTTGGGTGCCCAGATGGCCCGGATGGCTCGCCGGAGTGACAGGCCCTCGGAGGCGACGCTGACGAGCTGACCGGCCTGCACTTCGGCTCGGACTGCGAGGGCCGACACCACCGCCGGGCCGGCCCCGATCATCACCGCGGCTTTGATGGCGGTAGTCGACGCCAGCTCCATTGCAACGGTGACGTCGAGACCCTGGGCGCGCAAGGCGTCGGTCAGCACCTCACGCGTCCCGGAGCCAGGTTCTCGGAGTACCAAAGGGGTTTTTGCCAGTTCGCTCACCGAGATGGGCCGGCGCCGCCGGCTCCAGGGATGGCCCGCAGGGACCACGATCACTAACTCGTCGGTTAGTAGTTCCCGTGACGACAGCCGGCCGGGCGGCCGAGAGCCCTCGATGAACCCGAGGTCGACGTCTCCTCGGGTGACAAGTTCGCCGACATGTACCGTGTTCCCCATCTCCAGGGAAACCTTGGTTTCAGGGTCCGCCACCGCCAACAGGTGTAACCACCGGGGGATAAGGTACTCGGCAACAGTGAGGCTGGCGGCGAGCCGGAGATGGGAACTGCGGCTCGCCCGCAGCGCCGACGCTCCGGCCAAGAGCGTCCGCATGTCGCCCAAAACGACACCGGCCCACTCCACGGTGGCCATCCCAGCCGGCGTCAGGCGGGCTCCGCTAGTGGCCCGTTCCAGCAGCGTGATCTGGAGGAGCCGCTCGAGGGCCCGCAGGCGCATGCTCGCCGCTGGCTGGCTCACGTTGTGGACGGCGGCGGCGGCGCTGATCGAGCCCAGCTCGCCCACGCTGACGAGCAGGTCCAGCGAGGCCAGATCCGGGTACGGTTCTGGCAGGGGCATAAGGCGACCTTAGAGGCTGGCGCCCGCCGGGGTGGGTCACAACATGCCGGTCAAACCCTGCAGGCCGAGGCTGGCCAGGCCCACCGTGAGCCACAAAATTGCTCCTAATGCCATTGGCCGGTACCCGGCCTGGCGGATGCGCCCGACCTGCGTCGACAACCCGATGGCGGCCATGGCCGCGGTGATCATCCAGGTAGAGACATCCGACACGGGGTGGTGCCAGCTGGCTGGGACCAGGCCGACCGTATTAGCGACTACAGCGCCGAGGAAGGCAACGATAAACAGCGGGACAATTCGGCGCAATTCGACTCGGCGGGCCGACGTTTCGTTCTGGCCCCGGCCGGCCCCGGCGCCGGCCCCGGACGGCGGCCAGGCCAAGGCAGATCGGGATGATGGCGAGCACCCGGGTGAGCTTCACGATTACTCCATAGGTCGCGGCCGCGTGGCCGTAGACCGTGGAAGCGGCCACTACGGAGGAGAGGTCGTTTATGGCGGTGCCAGTCCAGAGGCCGAAGGTGTGCTGCGAGAGCCCCAAGGCATGACCGAGGGCGGGATATGTGAGGACGGCGACGATATTGAAGGCGAAGATCGTGGCGATGGCATAGCTCACGTCCGCCTCGTCGGCGTCGATCACGGCGTCGGCGGCAGCGATGGCGGACGCCCCGCAGATGGCGGTGCCTACCCCGACCAGTGTGGTCACATCACCCCGCAGCCCCAATAGCCGGCCGGCCAGCCAGGCCATAGCGAGACCCGCGAGCAGGGTCCCCAGCAGTACCGGCAACGACCGGGCACCGGTGGACAGCACCTGGCCCAGAGAAAGCGAGGAGCCGAGAAGGACGATGGAAGCCTGGAGAACCTTCTTGGAGGAGAACGCGATCCCCGCCCTGAACCTACCCGCGGGTCTATTGACTATCGAGATGGCGATCCCGCAGAGGATGGCGATGACCGGCGCGCCCACTAACGGGAGCCGGCCGCCGATGACCGTGGCTACCGCGGCCGCGCCGGCCGTGATGCCGATCCCGGGAGCCAGAGGCCGCAAGACATCGCGGGCCGACGGGCGCGACGAGGCGCGGAGGAGGGCGACCACGCCTCCGCTTGACGTCTTGGTTTCGATCTCGTGGTTTACTGCCACTGGCATCCTCTCTCGAGGATCCAGTGTCTGCGCCCCTACGCCCTTCGGGTAGTGAGGATGTGGTGATCCAGCTCTAAGCTCCGCTTATGGCGGCCGGGCAGGAAATAAGGGCTGATTGCCTAGGAGGGGACACCTCTAGCCCCGAGTCGCTGAAACTAGCCGTCTGGGTACCAGACCCGGCTGAGGTCACCTCGTTTATCGGTAGAGGCGACCGGTAATGCAACAGGGGTCAGTCGCGATCAGACAGAGGTTAGGGACGAACTGGTTTGTGCCGGTCCTGACCTCGGAGCCTGTACACCTGGGCCACAAAGAACGGCCCCAAAAACCATAACGCCCACGCATATGTGGTGGCGAAAAAAACAGGTATTGATAGGCCAAAACCGATTATAAGGCCCGCTGATCCCCAGGTCGTGCCGGACGCGACCTTCGGTGGCAGCGCCGGTGCCTCGCCGGTCGCCCTCATATGGTGCAGGACGGCCAATAGCGACGCCGACGTGGCGGCTTCCAACAATGAGTAAAACCCGAACCTAAAGGCATGCACCGCAATTGTCTCGTGACCGTGGCTCGTCAGCAACCGGGTGGCGAAAGGGTTGAGGACGATCGTCAAGAGCCAGACGGTGTTGAGCGTGCGCAAGCGCGGGTCCATACTGATGAGGTACCGGAAGAGGTCCCCATGGTTGGCCCATGCCGCGGCGATGGCCAGGAAACTGATGGAGAAGGCCGCATAATGACCCGCGTTCTGTTGTACTGAAGACCAGAACTCGGCCACAGTACCCCCTGTTGGTATGGGTAGGTCGATGGCCAGCAACGTGATGGCAATGGCCACTACGGCATCGGAAAAGAGGGTGAGGCGGTCCACAGCGTGTGAATCGGGGTCAAGCTGACGGTCGGTCACGCGACCCCAGGGTAACTCCGCGGTCGTGGACCGCTCCACCCCTCTACGCGAGGAGGACGGCCGCTGGGCACTGCGCCGGTGCCCCTCCCACCCCCGTGGAACTCTGTCCGGGCACTTCGATAGTCTTCAAGACCGTCCGTGCAGACGTTGGAGCAACCGTCAATTGGCCGTCCGTCGACAACTTCCAGTACGTGAGGTCCTTCGGGGCCGCAAGCTGAACTGGGCCGACCTGGTCGTGGCTGTCGGGGTCGTGCTCGTCCTCTACGTGGTGGTGAGGTTGGGCGAGTCGATGACGGTCAACTTCACCCCTGGGCGGGCCCGGTCCCGATATCGACGGACATCACTCATGTCCCTTATTACGCCGCCCGCTCCTTGCTCCGCATGTTCGCGGCGCTGGCGCTGTCCACCGTCTTTACTTTCGTTTACGCAACGGCTGCGGCACGGCTCAAGCGGGCCGAGAAGGTACTTATCCCGATCCTGGACATCTTGCAGTCGATCCCGATCCTGGTGTTCCTGCCCATCGCACTGACTTTCTTCATCACGCTGTTCCCCAACAGCCTGCTTGGCCTGGAGCTGGCGTCGATCTTTGTGATCTTCACATCACAGGCGTGGAACATGACGTTCAGCTTCTACCACTCGCTCGTCTCGCAGCCCGCAGAGCTCGACGAGGCCGCCCGCATGTACCGCCTTACCAAGTGGCAGCGGTTCTGGAAACTGGACGTGCCCAGCTCGATGATCGGTCTCGTCTGGAACATGATGATGTCCATGGGAGGAGGTTGGTTTTTCCTGACCGCCTCGGAGTCCGTGACGGTGTTCGTGAAGGGCGGCCACGGTGTCGTCGAGAGCCTGCCCGGGATGGGCAGCTACATGGCGGCCGCCGTCGCTCGGGGTTCGTACGCAGACGTGACGGTAGCCATCATCGTCATGGTGATCCTGGTAGTAGGGACGAATTTTTTCGTGTTCCGTCCATTGGTGGCCTGGGCGGAAAAGTTCCGGATGGAGACGTCGGAGTCGGCCGACAAGCCGAACAGCCTCGTATTGAACTTCTTGCGCCGCTCTTCCATCCCTGAATTGGCTGGTTCTGTAAGCCACCCTATCGGCCGCGCCCTGCAGGAAGTCACCCGACCCTTCGGGCTGGCTGAGTACCCGCTGCGGGGCAACGTCCAGCGCCGGCGCCAGGGTGACATTGTCTTCTGGGCGGCGGTGGTGGCGGCCGCGGTCGTCGTGATCGTGCTCGGCCTGATCTACCTGAACTCCCATCTGGGCTTCTCCCACTTGCCGGCCCTGTTCGCAATGGGCCTGGCCACCTTCGGACGGGTCGTCGTTCTCCTAATTATTTCGACCATTATTTGGGTACCGGTCGGGGTCAAGATCGGGATGGACGCCAAACTTTCCCGGTACGCCCAACCCGTTGTTCAAGTCCTGGCCAGCTTCCCGGCCATCTTGCTGTTCCCGTTTGCCACGTTGATCTTCATCGACCTCGATATCCCCCTTGACTTCGGTGCCATCCTGCTGATGATGCTCGGGGCACAGTGGTACATACTCTTCAACGTCATCGCCGGCGCCAGTTCGATCCCCAATGACCTTCGCGAGATGATGGTGGTGACCGGCCTCTCGCGGAGCCAGCGGTGGCGCCAGGTGATCCTGCCCGCCATATTCCCGGCCTACGTCACCGGCGGGATCACAGCTGCCGGCGGAGCGTGGAACGCCTCCATCGTGGCTGAACTGGTGGCCTGGAACCACCACACGCTGAACGCCTACGGCCTGGGGAACAGCATCGCGAACTCGTCCAACAGCGGTGACTTCGCCCTCCTCATCGCAGGAGGCATAGTCATGAGCGCGTTCGTGGTGACGGCCAACCGGCTGTTCTGGCGGCGCCTTTACCGGTTGGCCGAGAGCCGGTACGCGCTCTGAATGACCACGGGTTGACCTGCGCTACTTCCGTGAGCCAACGTGATGCATGGTGACTAGCGCGTCTGCCGACGCAGTAGCGGGCACGAGGCCCGGCACCGCCGTCATCATCGAAGTTGCCCACGTCAGCAAATCGTTCGTTTCAGCTGACGGCACCCCGCTGCCCGTTCTTGACGATATATCGCTCGATATCCGGGAGGGTGAGATCGTGGCCCTTCTGGGCCGCTCCGGGTCCGGGAAGAGCACCCTCTTGCGCTGCATTGCCGGCCTGATCGCTCCCACCTCCGGCGAGGTCCGGTACCGCGGCCAGGTCCTCAACGGCGCCAACCCGGGAGTGGCCATGGTCTTCCAGAGCTTCGCCCTGCTGCCGTGGCTGACCGTCCAACAGAACGTGGAGCTCGGTCTCGAGGCGCGGGGCGTAGGCCCGGCGGAACGCCGCCAGCGGGCGTTGCGGGCAATTGACACCATCGGTCTCGATGGCTTCGAATCCGCGTACCCGAAAGAGCTCTCCGGCGGGATGCGCCAGCGCGTCGGCTTTGCCCGTGCGCTGGTCGTCGAGCCCGACGCCCTATTGATGGACGAGCCGTTCTCGGCCCTGGACGTGCTCACGGCCCAGAACCTGCGGGCCGAGCTGCTGCGCTTGTGGCAGGAAAAGGACTTCCCGACCAAGGCGATGCTCATCGTCACGCACAACATCGAGGAGGCGGTCATCTTGGCGGACCGCATCTTCGTCCTCGGCGCCAACCCCGGCCGCATCCGTACCGAGATCAGCTGCCTTTTCCCGCAGCCCCGTGACCGCCACGACGAAAAGTTCCAAGCCCTGGTCGACCAGATCTACGGGTTGATGACAGGCCGAGACACGCGCCCGCCTGCGCACGTGTGGACTGTAGCCAATCCGGGTGAGGGGACACCGACCGATACCCCCCTCCCCGCGGCCAGCGTTGGCGGGATGTCCGGGCTGCTCGAGATCCTGGTGGCCCAGGGTGGCCACGCAGATCTTCCCCAATTAGCTCATGAACTGACCTTCGAAGTAGATGATCTTCTGCCGTTGGTCGACGCCGCCCAGCTGCTCGGGCTAGCCGAGGTGGATGACGCTGACCTCAATATCCTGGACGCAGGGCGGGTTTTCGTGGCCGCCGACATCCTCGAGTCAAAGCGGATCTTCGCCCGACGAGCACGCGAGCGGGCGCCTCTGGTACGAGCCATCTGTAGAGCACTGGAAGCAACGTCCGACGGGACTCTCGGCGAAGGTTTCTTTCTCGACGTGCTCAGCCGGGGTTTCTCCGAGGACGAGGCGCGACAGCAACTGCGCATCGCAATCGACTGGGGCCGTTACGGAGAGCTGTTCGATTTCGATGCGGACACGGGCCAGTTCAGGCTGGAGCCGGCCGCACTGGAGGACGGCCGCCCCGACCTCCAGGCCGAAGCCCGGGCGGGCTGAAGCAACTGCAAGCGCCGGCCGGCCGGTTGGCAATTCGTCACGTGGTCGCGCCGGGTGCTCGTACCGCGACCTTGGCGCGCCCGTTTCGGCCGGAGCCAGGTATCACTCAGTGGACGGCGGCAGACGGTCGTCGGCCGTTGTCGTCGAGGCAGACGTACCCTGCCGTCGCCCGATCACGTCTCGCAGACTGGCGAAAATGACTGTGTCCACTGAAGACTGGGCCAGTTCAGTGAGCCTGGCTTCGTTGAGCTCGGCGGCTTCGTCGGCCGAGTGGCCCGGTCGGGGGCGGAGCTGCTGGGCCAACTGTTCGATGCTGTCCGCCAGCAGGTAGGCATCGGCACCCGCGTTCAAGACGCGCTTGACCGGTCCAGGCAGGTTCACCTTGAAATCCCAGTCCTCCAGTTCCACAACCACAATGCGAGCGGTTGGATAGGCGCTTCTGAGCGCGGTTATGCACTGGGGGCTGCACGACGGCGCCAGGACCAGGTCGGCTCCGTAGACGGCATCGCGAATGTCGAGGATCTCCACGTCACCCAGCCGCTCCGCCAGTTTGGCCCGACCAGCGGCTTTGAGCGGGAAAGCAGTCACCACGACAGATCGCGGGGACGCCCGCACAACGCTGATAGGAGCCCGGTCCCGGCTCCGCCACCAGGTGCGGAACGCCACGATGACATCCTGCCATCTTTCGACGCGCTGGAGTGGCGGGACCCAGATGGCCCGGGGGTTATTTCCTCTTCAAATTGAGCGCGACCGCCTCGCGGATTAGCCCCTTGAGCGCCCCCTCATTGATCTTTTCGCTTTCCCTGATGTCGATCGCCCGCCGGACCTTGCCGTCCAGGCCAGAATTGAACAGCCCGGCGGGGTCGTCCAAAGCCGCACCCTTGAAGAATGTCAACTTGACTACGTCCTTGTACACCTCACCCGTGCAAATACCCCCATTGTGGGACCACACCGGCGTCCCGGGGCTGGAGGGTTTCACCCATTTCCACTCCTCGACGATGTCCGGGTCGGCTTGCTTGATTATGCGTCGCGCCTTGGCCAGCGCCTCGCCTCGCCAGTCGCCCAGCGCCTTTATCTTCTCGTCAATCAGTTTGGAAGCGCCCGTCTCGATGTTTGCCATTTTGTACCCCCTACGCAGCTGCGCGTCCCTCTGGCCAAGACCCGTACTGCCACGTTCGCGATAACGGCCAAAGGAGCCTAACCGAGCCGCGCCCTTCAACCTAAAGAGGGCACTCAGCGTGCGTCGGGGCTGGAGGGCCGAAGATAGGCGCGATGGACGGGGGCGCCGAAGTTCGGCACGCCCTCGTCAAGGGCACTGCCGCTCAGGTGGAGCCAAATCCGCAAACGTGAGCGCCTCGGGTTGCTCGGGCGCCGCCGTGATCAGCTCAGGCCCGTCCGCCCGGGCGTTGTTGACCACCAGACCTACTGGCCACGATGTCAAGACGCCGTCGGGCGTAGGGGCAAGAAGTCGCCGCAGGTCGTCTCGACTGAGAGGCTCGCGTCTCAGCCATTCGGCCCACGAGTTTTCGTGCAGCACCACTGGCATGCGACTGTGCACGGAGGCGACCAAAGTGTTGGCCGCCGTCGTTACGATCGTGCAGCTGCGCAACTGTTGTCCTTCGGCGTTGCGCCAGGTGTCCCAGAGGCCGGCGAAAACTAGTGGCTGCCCATCAGCCCGGCAAAAATAATGGGGCTGGCTCCGGCTCACGCGCTGGTTCCCTGACCGGTGCCACTCGTAAAAGCCCGAGAACGGCAGCAGCGCTCGGCGCCTAACCAGGAGGCTGCGGAATGCCGGCCTGTTCTCGAGCGTCTCGGCCCGCGCGTTTATCAGTCTCGACCCGATGCGAGGGTCATGTGCCGAGCTCGGCACCAACCCCCAGCGCAACGCTCTCAGCCTCCGGGTGCCGCCGGAGGTAATGGCCACGCCGTAGACGGGCTGGGTCGGGGCTACGTTCCAGCTGATGGGCAGCTCCTCCGTGTCGACCTCATCGACGCTGAGCAGCCGAGCCAGAGTGTCCCGCGGCACCGTCGACGTGGTCCGGCCACACACTGTCAGACCCCCTGGCGAAGGCGCCGCCCCGATCCGATGACTCGCACAGGCGAGACCGTAGCCTAAGCGTGGCTGTGACAAGGACGTGGGCGCCAGGCTCGACGCGACGGCCCTGGCCGCCATGGGCGCGGCGAGTTACGAGGGGTACGCTCGAGTAGGCACCCTCGGAGGGTTCGAACGTTTGAACGGCACAACCGAAGTCCCAGAAGTATGGCCGAGCCCGCAACAGCCTCCCTCGGAGGTCACCCACGGCTTGTTCGGGACCGGTAGGCGCATCGCAGGCACCCACCCGCTGCTGACTGACTCGCTGCTGGCCGCCGTCCTCCTGCTCCTGTCGACCTGGTGGCTGATCGGCTCCCGGTTCTCCAGCACCCAGGCCGCCCTCGTCCAGACGGCCCTCGTCGTGCCGCTCGCCTTCAGACGTGCCCGTCCTTCGGGCGTGTTCGTGGTCATCAGCGGGGTGGCGTTCCTGCAATGGCTGCTGGGCTACCCGCTCCTCGGTGACCTCGCCCTCCTGGTGGCCCTGTACACCGTGGCCGCCCACCAGTCCCGTGCCCGAGCCCTAGTCGGAGGGGCCATCCTCGAGGTGGGGGCGGTCATGGCCGCCGTAACCTGGATCCCCGCCGGGAGCGTCCTGCGCTCGTTGGTGTTCTTGACCGCAACCGTGGTGGCGGCTCTGTTTGCTGGCTTAACGGTTACCTCGGGACGGCGTTACCTCGATTGGGTGGAGGAGCGAGCGCGCCGGCTGGAGGTCGAACGAGACCAGCAAGCGGCCATTGCTGCCGCCGCGGAGCGGACCCGGATCGCCCGCGAGCTGCACGACATCGTGTCGCATACCCTCTCCGTCGTGATCACCTTGGCGGACGCCGCCGCGCTCGTCAACCAGGTCGACCCAGGACGAGGCGCAGAGGCGATGGCCGAAGTCTCCGATCTGGGGCGCAACGCACTGTCCGACATGCGGGCCATGTTCGGCGTCCTGCGCACCGACGAGCCGGTCGAACTATCACCGCCTCCGGGTACCGCCCAGCTGGGCGGGCTCGTCGATCGTATCCGGACGACTGGTCTCGATGTGCAGCTGCAGATCGATGGTGAGCCCTTCCCGCTTGGCGCCGCCACCGAGCTCACCTTGTACCGGATCGTGCAGGAAGCGTTGACTAACTCCCTCCGCCATGCGTCGGCGCGTCGGGTTTGGCCGGATCTCGTACGACTCCCCCGATGTGCACCTGACCGTGACCGACGACGGACAGCCGCCCGGGGCGCCGCGGCGAAATGGCCACGGGATCGAAGGTATGCGTGAACGGGCCGCTCTCCACGGCGGCGAACTTCACGCGGGGCCGATGCAAGATGGCGGATGGTTGGTCTCGACCACGCTGCGCCCTGACCGTGTCACGCCCCCCACCCCCGTGGCGAGGTGAACGGGGCGTCGGCGCTATATATCAAGCTTGCTTGATACATCAGGCACCGTTGATATAAGTTGGCAAGGTGCTGTCAGGCGCCGCCCTTTCGCCGCCGGAGTTCTTCCAACTCGCAGCGGACCCCCAGCGCTGGCGATTATTGGCAGAACTAGCCCAGAGCGACCGGAACGTGACCGAGCTGACCCTCATTTTGGGCCGGCCGCAAAACCTTTTGTCCTATCACTTGGCCGAACTGCGCCGCGCTGGCGTGGTAACGGCCCGGAAAAGCTCGGCGGACAGGCGAGACAGCTACTACCGCGTTGACCTCCTCCGCTGCGGGCACCTGATGGGGGAAGCCAGTAGGCCCTTCATCCCGCACTTTACCTGCGCCCCCAGCCGGCCCCGCCGCAGGCGATGAGACGCACTGGACGGGCCCTGTGGTGCTGTTCCTGTGCACAGGCAATAGCGCCCGGTCTCAGATGGCCGAAGCCCTGCTCGAGCGCTGCTCGGGTCACACGGTAAAGGCCCGCAGCGCCGGCAGCCACCCTAAGCCGCTCCACCCCAACGCAGTCCGGGCCATGGCCGAACTCGGCCTGGACATCTCAGGCCGTCCTACCAAGCATTTTCGTCGCTTCGCCCGCACTCGCTTCGACCATGTAATAACGCTCTGCGACAAAGTCAAAGAGATATGCCCGGAGTTCCCCGGTCAGCCCACCACCGCACACTGGAGCACGCCCGACCCTGCGTCCGAGGGGACCACCGATGACGAGACATACCCCGCCTTCTTGAGCGTCGCCCTGGAGCTGGAGGCCAGGATCGGCTTTCTCCTGGCTCAAATCGCCGCCGGACCAGCACACAGGAGGCCGCCGGGTGGCAAATGACTGGCCGACTAAGGCACGGTTCGCCCTGACGTCTTCCCGCCCATAGTCCGGGGCGGTGGCTGACCCGGCCAACGGCGGCGCCGAGGAGGCAACGCGTGCGCCCGTTAGTTTGCTTACGATCGCACGAGAGTGGGGGCGGGTCGGCTGCATAGGTTTCGGTGGGCCGCCGACCCACATCGCGCTCTTGCGCAAGCTGTGCGTCTCCGACCGAGGTTGGCTCTCGGCGACCGAGTTCGAAGACGGCATCGCGGCGGTCAACTTATTACCGGGGCCGGCGTCGACCCAGCTAGCCATTTTTTGCGGGTGGCGCCTCCGGGGTACCCTCGGCGCTCTCGTAGGTGGAGCCTGCTTCATTTGTCCTGGCCTTGTGATCGTCCTTGCCCTGTCGGCCGTGTTCCTGGCCCGCCACCCGCCCCACTGGCTCTTGGGGGCCGCCGCTGGAGCGGGCTCGGCCGTTGCCGCGGTCGCCGTGAGCGCCGCTATGGGTTTCGTGCCGGCCAGCTGGAAGAGGATCGGCCCGCCCGTCCCGAAAGAGCCCGTTGGCTCCTGTACGCCCTGGCCGGAGGGGCGGCCGCGGCCACGCTGGGCTCCTACCTCGTCCTCGTCCTGCTGGCGGCCGGACTGGCCGAGGTGGCCTGGCGGGCGCACCGTGAGGCCGGCCGGGTGTACAGGCCTCCGCCCTCTTCCCCCTGCTCGGGGCCATCGCGTCGGTGGGCGGGTTGGGCGCCCTGAGCTGGGTTGCGTTCAAGGTGGGCGCCCTGTCCTACGGAGGGGGCTTCGTCATCGTGCCCCTCATGCAAGGCGACGCCGTCCACACCTACCACTGGATGACTAACGCCCAATTCCTGAACGCCGTGGCCCTGGGCCAGGTGACGCCGGGCCCCGTCGTGCTGACGGTGGCTGTAGTCGGTTACGCCGCCGATCATCTCCGCGGCGCGTTGCTCGCCACGCTGGTCGCTTTCTCTCCGTCGTTCCTTTTTGTGCTGTTCGGCGGCCCGCACTTTGACCGCATCCGGTCGAACCCCCGCATCGAGGGCTTCCTCACCGGTGCTGGGCCGGCAGCCATTGGAGCGATTGCCGGCTCGTCGATCCCCCTGGGGCTGGCGCTCGCTCACGGATGGCAGGCCGGGCTGCTGGCGGCCGCCTTTGTGTGGCTCGTGGTCTTCAGGCGCAACCTCGTCATCGGCCTGCTCGGGGCGGGCTTGGTCGGGGTGGTCGCGTCCCTCGTCGGCCTCCCGGTCGGCTCCTGAGCGGGGCGTCGGGCGGTCTCGCCCCCGTCAGTGCCCGGCGATCTGACCCCCGTCTATGTGCAGGATCTCGCCGGTGACGTATGGGGCCGATTCGAGGTAGAGGATCCCGTCGACGATGTCGCTCACTTGCCCGACCCGCCCCATGGGGGGAAGCAGGTCGCCGAGGTGGGTGTAAGACTCGGGAGAGTGCATCGGGGTCTGGATGATGCCAGGCGCAACGGCATTGACACGGATGCCACGACTGGCGTACTCGATTGCCAAGGACCTGGTAACGGCGGCCAGACCGCCCTTGGTGAGGGCGGTGAGCGCGGCCGGTTCTTTGGAACTGGCGAAGTCAACCAGAGTGGTCGAGATATTCACCACGAGGCCGGCGCCCAGTTTGAGCATTTCGGCGATGGCACGCTGCGTCAGAAGGAAAAACCCGGTGAGGTTTACGCCGACAATCGTTGCGTAATCTTCAGGCGTGTACTCGGTAAACGGCTTGGACATGTAGATCCCGGCGTCATTTATCAGGGTATCCACCCGCCCAAAGCGGGCCAGGGTTTCGCTGATGATCCGGTCAGAGGTCGCTGGTTGCGAGATGTCTCCCGCAACGGTTAGCAGGTCCGGCTCGGTAGATGGTCCGATCTTGCGGGCACTGGCCACCACAGCCCAGCCTTGTTGGCGGTACGCAGCCACCAGGCCAGCACCTATGCCCTGAGAACCGCCGGTAATTATGGCCACCTTGTGCGCCGCTTCGCTCATGGTCCTACTCTCGGCCGTGGCTGCTCAAGAGCACCGGGTCGCTTGGGTGCGGGCTCAAGGCGGTGATGTCGACAGACATCCAAACGGACAGCGGCAATCCGTCCACGATCGCCTTCATCTCTGCCTCATCCTGAGACCGCCACAAGCCAAGGGCCTGGCCATGGCCGGTCTGACTGGGTAACGTCCAGAGCCTTTCGAGGTGGCCCTGCTGGGCTAGTTGGTGGGCCGCTCGTGCTTCGCGGGCCTCGGTATCGTCAACGGACCGAGGCGGGGTGCCGTCCGGGATGTTGACATGGAAGTTGGTCAGGAACTCCTTGGCGCCACCGGTGGCGGGGGGCCCCGGCGGGGCACCATTCTGGCCGGCACTGGCCTGGCCGGCACCGGCCCCTGGCGCCGGGTCGTTGGGGTGGGGCGAGAGCGGCGTGACCTCGTCCCTACGCCATACCCGCAGCGGCATCGACTTCAATACTGCTTCGAGCTCAGTCCCGTCCTGAGCGGCGAAAAGCCCGAGTGTCCGCCACTCGCCGGGTCTCAGAGGTGGACGCCACAACCGGAGGAGGTGCCCTTGGGCCGCCAGCTGCGCTGAACGCGCCGCCTCTTTGTCCCGCGTAGCCTGCACTGTCTCGTCGGAGATCCCGTCCGGGACGTGCGTGGTCATCGTGACGAGGTATTCCATCGCTAGCGTCTCCTTGTCCAGGGTGCGCCCGAGTTCGCGTCCATTATCTCTAAACTCGCGCACTGGAGGGCTCGTGGCGCCAGTGTGATGCCCTGGTCCCCCACTCATGCGGGAGCCGTGGCCCCGCCGTTGTGGCTCAGGGCTCGGACCGGTCCAAATCGATAAGCGCGATCCCGATATCGGGGCGCATCACCTTGCGCAACCGAGCTGGGGTCTCGGTCACGATGGCTTCGAGGGTCGGGAACACTCGGGCTTCGAGGAGATGACCTCCGCGCGTGGTCCCATCCGACAGTCCGAGCACGACGTGCACGTGCACACTCGGGCCGTCCTGGCCTTCAGCCACATCGCCGACCAGTGATAAGAGCTCGCACTGCTCGTTCACTGCGATGCGGCGGTAGTCCCGGGCTACAGGGTCGAACCAGCCGACGGTGGCGCTCTCGAAGGCGCCAACGGCGGTGATCTGCGCGGCCTCCAGGTCCTCCGCCCGGGCGAACTGCGACAGCGCGGCGACTGCTTCATCGCCTGGGTCGCAGACCACCACGTAGGTAACTACATCTGCATCCTCGACGACCATCGATTTCATAACTAACTCCTTGGGACAGGGCCATCATGAGGCTCGTCAAGTCCGCACGCCGGCCGGGCCTGAAATGCGGAGAGCTCGCTTTGCCCTACGCGGGACGTAACCCCGCACTTGGCGAGCAGTTTGTGTGGGTGACACTTTACGGTGCGGGCGCTGATGAACATCCTGGCGCCCATCGCGGGGTTTGGAAAGCCGGTCTCGGGCCAGGTTGGGCACCTGCGGTGGCGGTGCCCATTTACTCCTCTACCTGAGCCGACGACTGGGCGTCGCGGCTGGTCAAGACGGACGGAAGGGGTTGGGCGTGGACGATGCGAAGGTGTTGGACGGATCTGGTCAGCACTACGTACAGGAGGCGGAAGTCGCCATCCGCCTCGGCCACGATCAGGCCGGGTTCGACCACGACGACCGCGTCGAATTCGAGCCCTTTGGTGGAGGCAGGGGGCAGGACGGTGATGTGCTCTCCCAGCGCAGCTACCTGCACGCCGTCCACGAAGGCCACGCCGGCAGCTTCGAGGGCGGCGCCGATTTCTTTGCGCATGGGTTCGGGTGTGACTACTGCCGTGAGAGGCCAGATAGATGCGACCGTGGCCGCCTCCTCAGCCGCCGCGGCGGCCAGCCGTACCGGGTCGACCGAGACGATCACGGGAGCCTGGCCGACGCTGCGCACTGAGCTGGGGGGACGCACGCTGGGAGCGGCGTGGGGCAGGAGGCGGTTGGCAAAGGCCATGATCGGCTCGGGCACCCGGTAACCGATGGTCAACTCGTCCAGCTGGGCGTCGGGTATGCCCAGGTCGTGTACCGCGTCGACCCAGTCGGTTTGCCCGCCGGGAGAAGTGGTTTGGGCCAGGTCACCCAGGGCGGTGATGGAGCCTCTCCGGCTGCGGCGAGCGATCATGCGCAGTTCCATTGCGGAAAGGTCCTGGGCCTCGTCGACGACTATGTGCCCGTAGGTCTGCTTCGGCCCGGAAATGAGCGCCTCCGCCTCATCGAGGAGGGCCAAGTCAGCCCGGCTCCATTTCTGGTCGCCGGCGCGCTTGGCCGCCGGTCGGGCCAGGTGCGCCGCCTCTTCGGGGGCGAACAGCCCTTTGGTGGCCCGGAGGAGAAGTGGTTTATGGGCGAAGAGCCGCCGCAGGACACTCGATGCGGTGATGGTGGGCCACGTCTTGTCCAGAAGGGCCTTGAGGGCGTGGCTGGAACGCACGTCGGCTTCGAAAATGGCTTGACGGGTGACGTCCGACGTCGACTTGGCCACATGGGTCGCCCACGCCAGGTCTACCAGTTGCTCGCGCAGGAGCTGGCGCCCGTCGCTGTAACGCGAGGAGCGCTCCAACACCGTGACCACCACCGCGGCAATTTCGTCGGCGGGGAGCCTCACAGTGCCGAAGCTGGTGGGGATCTCGACGTCGCCGCCAGGAGTGCCCACGTTGTCGAAGACCGCTCTGTGCACGACCTCCGCCATGCGCCGGTCACCCTTCAGGCGGGCCGCGGCGCTCGGTTCTGGGCCACCCACTTGGTACTTGACGCCGGCCAGGCCTTCGATCGTCAACTGGGCGGAGGCAACCTCCCCGAGGGACGGCAGCACCTGCGATATGTACCGGAGGAAGATACGGTTGGGCCCGACTATTAACAGCCGCTCTCGCTGCAAAAAGGACCGGTGTTCGTACAGCAGGTAGGCGGCGCGGTGCAGGCCGACGGCGGTCTTTCCGGTACCCGGCCCACCCTGGACAACCACGCAACTCTGTAGCGGGGCGCGGATGATGACGTCCTGTTCGGCCTGGATGGTGGCCACGATGTCTCGCATCGAGCCGGTCCGGCCCCGGCCCACCTCGGCCAGCAAAGGGTCGGGGACGTAGGCGCCGAGCTTCAACCGCGCCGGGTTCAGCCAGGTTTTCGTCGAAAATGTCGACGATCTGGCGGGTCTCGACCAGGAACCGTCGGCGCAGGTCGAGCCCCATTGGGTCGGCCACGGTGGCCCGGTAGAAGGGCACGGCCACGGCAGCCCGCCAGTCGGTTACCAGCGCCTCGCCGTCCTCGTCCTCTATGTGGCGGCGGCCGATGTACCACCGCTCCGAGGAATATCGGTCGATGCGCCCGAAACACAAGACGCCGGCCGGGTCAGTTAGCTGGTCTATTCGTTTTTGCTTGTCCCGGTCCCACTGTTGGCGGTCGTGGGTCTCCACGCCTCCTTCAGTGACATTCCCACCCAGATAACCAAGACCCTTCAAGTGCTCCGCTCGGTTAGCGCATGCGCTGCAACGAGACATAGGCACGATCGAGAAGGGCTTGTTCTTTCGCCAAGTCGGGATGCTCCCCGTAACGCTTCCCACAGCATTCATAACCGGGGAACGCTAAATCAAAATTCGCCTAAATTCAAGCGAATTCCCGCGACTAAAAGGAGCCGATATTTTTCGGCTACTACTTCCCACGGGGCCGGATGGCGGCTTAAAGACAACATAATTGAGCTGGACATCGGATGCAAGTCTTTTTTGATAAACCGCGTCGGCGACGCGGCACCCATTCGAGGTCCAGGTCCCGTTATTCTGAAGGGTCGCTGGTCAGAGCGCTCGGCCGTCAAACGAGCAGAGTGCGAAGCCTGGCCAGTACGTGCTCCTCCTCGCCAGGGACAAGGGTCTGAGGGTTCAAAGCGATGGCGTCCTCGCCCACCACACCCACGGCCACTCGCGGGTCGCCGTCCCACAGTTGCTGGACGATTTCGTCACGGGCCCAGCGGCACGGTGGCGCGACCCGCACGATCGCCCGCCCGAAGGGCTGACCAGCCTCGTTCGGGTAGCCCCGAGATGCATCAACGCCGGCTATCCCGGCCAACCCGTCTAGCCACAACCGGACCGCCGCTTCGTACCAGGCGGTCATCTGGGCTTCGTCCTGTTCGAGGTACCACTGAACGGCCGCCAGCAAGCCGATAGTCTCCTCTTTGCCGACCTTCATCGCTCGGCCGATCGACATGTTGGGGTTGCCGTTTGCCCGGCACGAATCCACGATATTTTTGGCCCCCAGGACCAGCCCAGTGCATTGGGGCCCGCGCAGCCCTTTTCCGCCGCTCACTATCACGAGGTCCGCGTCCCCGTCGCGGGTGTAAGACCAAAGGGACGATATGGGCGGGACCTGTGCGGCGGCGTCGACAATTACTGGCACAGATTGTGTATGGGCGACCTTGGCCACCCGCTTCACCGAGCCGACGTCGGTCCCGTACCGGGCGCCGGCGAAGCTGAGCACGCACGCGGTGCGCTCCGATAACACAGCCTCGAGACCAGCGGCCGTACCATCGAACTCGACGATCTCGCCGCCCGCCAAAGTGGCCGCATAGTCGAAGCCGTTACGCTGGCTCCTTTCTATGACGACCTCTCGTCTCTTGATGCCTTCGAGGTGTGGGAACGCCGCCACGAGCTTCGGGTCGGAACCGACAATGCAAGCGGCTACGGCCAAAGTTATGCCGGCCGCGGCACCAGAAGTGACGTAGCCGGCCTCATTGTGGGTTAGTGCGGCCAGGCGCGCACCGACCCGGTCCTGCAGCTCGACGATGTCGACGAACGACCCGGCGGCGTCGGCCATCGACTCCAGCACCGGAGGGGGCATGAGCGAGCCTCCGAGCGATGTAAGCGTGGCCGCCGCGTTGATGACCGGGCGCAGCCCGAGCGAGGCGTACCAGCCGGAGGTCTTCATCGGGGCCTGGGTTCGAAGCGTCGCATCGGCTCGGTCCCTAATTTGCGGGCCAGCCAGGCGTCGGACCAGTCCGCGTCGGCCCCGCCCCTCCCGCTCAGCCGGTGTACCTCGACGGCGCCGGCGAGGGCTTCACGCATGGGTTGCCACCAGGTCCGCCCGTCTGCGTCGCCCTCGGTGTCAACCCCGACCAAAGTGGCGGCCTTCACACCGCGGGCGTGGTGAGCAGGGTCGAACAGGGCAAGGGTGGCGGCCAGGGCCGCGTCTGCAGATGGTGCCACCCGGAGGTAGTCGTTCAGCTCCTCGAGGGGGTACTCGTCGGTCATATGACGGGCCTCCAGCGCCCGGTAGAAAAACGTCGCCTCGACATGAACGGCCCGGAACCCGGGCCGCCGCGCCGCCACCAGCAGGGCGAGGTCGTTACCGCGGATCCCCACACGACCGGCGTCCACCTCAGGGCGGCCGAGCAAGAACTCAGCGCCACGGAGACAATCCGCCACTACGCCCCTATAGATGAACGTGTCGGGGTCCTCGATGCCGTCGGTCAACAAGCCCGGGTAAGCGGCGGCATATGGCTCATCGGCGAGGCGCTGACCGCGGTGCATGAGCGTCAGGACGGCGTAGCGACACCGGTCGTTCCAGTGAGGCGGGTTATTGACGCTGCCATATCGTGGTACCTCGAGGAGGGCCGGGAAGGGACCGGCCCCGTTGGGCACGCTGAAAAAGCCGAAGATCCGGTAGGGGCCGCAGCTCGTAAGCCGCGTCGAGTAAACCTGGAAAAGCTCGCTGGAATGCTGCGGCAGCGCCTCGAGCACCGGTTGGCTCGGTATCTCAGCCAGATCTTCGTCGAGCCGGCCCCAGTAGGTCTCGAAGTGCGAGGGGTTATCGGGCATTTCTCGTCATTGTTGAGCGTCGGAAACTAACCGATAGCAACGGGCTGGAGGTGCTCGGCCAGGAACCCGCGGACCTTATCGGCGAAAAAGTGGGCTCCGGCGTCGTGCGCACAACCCTCCATCGCCAATAACTGCTTCGGGCACGACAATGCCTGGAAGAGCGCCCGGGCGGTTTCCGGTGGGCAGATGTCGTCGACCAATCCGATATGGACGAGGGTGGGGCAGCGGACCATGGGCGCAAAGTTGATCACATCGAAATAGGTGACCGTAGCTTCCACCTGAGCAGCGAGACCCGGATGAGCCCGTACGAACTCGTTTATTTCTTCGTACGGATAAGAGCGGGTTAGCCGGGTCGCATCCCAGATGCCACAAAGGAAAGGAGCTCCAACCGCGCAGCACGCCACCGACCCCGAACGCAGGGCCGACAGCACCAGTGACAGCGCCCCGCCCTGGCTACCACCATGAACGCCTATCCGGCGACTGTCCACTTCAGGCCGATCGAGCAGGAAGTCCATCGCCCGGCAGGCGTCCGCATAAAAGCCGCGGTAGCCATAGGTGTTGCGGTCGACCAAGTCCCGCGCCAGGAGCCCCGGGTAGCCGGGGTTGAACGACCTGTTCGACCGGAGCTTTCCCCGCGGGGCGCAGGACAGCACCGCATAGCCCTGCTGGGCCAGAGACTTTGGTATCGCCGGCTCTGAAATATAACCCGGGCTGATTATCAAGCCGGGGTAAGGCGGAGCAGCACGAGCGGCGGTCGGGACACAGTACCAGCCGGCGATCCTCAGGTCGTCGAGACTGGTGTAATGCACGTCGTAGACGTCTACGGCGTCGGTCGAGCGCTGGGGAACAAGCTCTAGCGAAGGCTCGAGCGGGAGCCTCGCCACGTCGTCCATTACGTCGGACCAAAACCGGTCAAAATCCTCGGGCCGCCGCACCGTGACATGGAGGCGATCAGGGTTCGAGGTTGAGGACAACATGGCGCGTCGCCGTCTACTGTTCTTGCAGTAACGCCCTACCCGGGCTGGCTACCGGAGGATAGAGCGCGACGGTCGGTTCCCAGTTGAGCAATTCTTTTGCTTTTGACAGGCGCATCATACGCCCAGCGGCGTCGCCGCTTATGGTAAAGACATCAAACCCGTTCCTGTACTCGAAGGGCGGAGAGGATGGCCTGAGCGACGTCACTGGCCCGGGTGAACGTCGTGGCCCGGAATTCCGGGTCGGTAGGCGCCGGCGCATCGTCGTCGATGGGATAGCAAAGACGTAAAGCGGTGATTGTGATGCCCCCGTCGGCCACTAATGCCTTGCAGACTTCCTCGCCCAGGCGCTTGGTTAGACCGTAGTAGTCGCTCGCGTCGGCCAGCCCCGACTCGTCCGGGTAGAGCCCCTCCCGTTCCCGGAACACGCTCATGCTGCTCGTGTAAACACAGTGCGGCACCCCGTTCTCCGTGGCGGCGGAAAGAGCGAAGTAGAGCCCCTTGACGTTCACGTCGAAGGCGCTGGCTACTGTTGGTGCGCTGCCGGGGTTCCTTTGCGTGTTCATGGCCATATAAACGAGCGCGTCTACTTCGGCCGAGTTGGCCTTGAGGGCTGCGAGGTCCTGCACGTCGCCGATAACGTGCCCCCACGGCCCGGGTTTCGGCTCGACGAGGTCGAACACCGTGAGCTCATGCTGCTGGGCCAGGTGGGGAAGGACCATTTGGCCGACATACCCCGACCCCCCAATTACCAGTACCCTCAAATTGCTCAACCTCTCCCCACGGCCCGCTTCTACCCTGGTGCACCATACTGGGGGGCTCCTCCGCTTGACAATCCCGGCCGAGACCAGCCCTAGCGGCCGCGGGAGTCGCGGGGGTCGCCCCCGCCGGCGCGGGGTCGTCGCCCGCCGGCGCGGGGGTCGGCCTCGGACCTGTGCGCGCCAGAGTCGCGATAACAGAGGCGGTTTCAAGGGATCACCGCAACAGCCAAGCTCACCGGCCATTGTTGGTTGGTCTGACTAAGGAGGTTGTTGTGGGGCGCAAAGGGAAAGTGCTGTCCGCCCGGGAGCAGTCAGAAGCGGTCCGGCTATCGGCCCAGGGCCTCGGCCTGCACGACATCGCCCGGGTGCTGGGCCGGTCGTCACAGCCCATAAGGGCGGTGCTGCGGGGGGACTACCACCCCACTGAGGGGATCACCGAGGCCGAACGGGACCAGATGGCGGCCTGGGCGGCCGAGGGGCTGGGGGCCGAGGCCATCGCCGAGCGCACCGGCTTCCACCCGGGCTCGGTGCGCCGGGCCTGTGGCCCGTGCCCGGCGGGCGGCCAGCTGGTGCCCGGGGCCAGGCCGCTTGACGTTGGCCGAGCGTGAGGCGGTGCTGACCGGCCTGGTCCGGGGCCACAGCTTGCGGGCTATCGCCCGCCAGCTCGGCCGGCACGCCTCGACCATCAGCCGGGAAGTGACCGCCAACGGCGGCCGGGACGCCTATAAGGCCTGGCAGGCGCACGACCGGGCCGCGGCCACGGCCCGCCGGCCCAAGGTGGCCAAGCTGGCCCGCTGCCCGGCCCTGAGGCTGAAAGTGGCCGAGTGGTTAGTAGAACTGTGGTCCCCCCAGGAGATATCTGAGCGCTTGGCGGCCGAGTTCGGCCACGATCCGTTTATGCAGGTAAGCCACGAGACCATCTACCAGAGCCTCTACGTCCAGGGCCGGGGGGCGCTGCGCAAAGAACTGACCACCTGCTTGCGCACCGGCCGGGCCGCCCGGCGCCCCCACGGCCGCCTCGAGCACCGGGGCCGCATCCCGGGGATGGTGATGATCTCCGAGCGGCCCCCCGAGGTCGAGGACCGGGCGGTGCCCGGCCACTGGGAGGGCGACCTCATAATGGGGGCGGCCAACCGCTCGGCGGTGGGGACCCTGGTCGAGCGCACCACTCGTTATTTGTTGTTGCTCCACTTGGCCGACGCCAAGGCCGCCACGGTGGAGGCGGCCATGAGACGGGCCATCACCACGTTGCCGGCCGAGATGTTCCGGACCATCACCTGGGACCAGGGCACCGAGATGGCCCGCCACGCCGCGTTCAGCGTGGCCACCGGGGTCCAGGTGTACTTCTGTGACCCCCACAGCCCCTGGCAACGGGGCTCCAACGAGAACACCAATGGGCTGTTGCGCCAGTACCTGCCCAAGGGCACCGACTTGTCCGTCCACACCCGGGAGGACCTCGACCGCATCGCCCGGAGCCTCAATAACCGCCCTCGTCAGACCCTCGGTTGGTTGAAGCCCTCCGAAAAGCTGGCACAATTATTACCAACTGTTGCGGTGACCGGTTGAGATCGCCCGACTCTGGCGCGCAAAGAATGGCGAATTTGCGACGGGGCCCGACGCTTGATCAGTTCGCCGTGGCGTCAGCCATGCCGAAGTACTCGGCCAACCACGGCCCGGTCACACTGCTGGGGTTCTGGGCCACCTCCTCGGGTGACCCCACGGCCAAGATGCGCCCGCCATCGGGGCCGCCGCCCGGCCCCATATCGATGACCTGGTCGGCCGCGGCGAGGAGGTCCAGGTCGTGGTCGATGGCGATGATGGTGGCCCCGGCCTCGAGCAGCCGGTCGAACACGCCTACCAAGGTGGCCACGTCCAGCGGGTGCAGGCCGGTGGACGGCTCGTCGAACACGTAGAGGGCGCCTCGCTGGCTGCTGCGCAGCCTCGATGCAATCCGCAGCCGTTGCGACTCGCCGCCGGAAAGGGACGGCGTCGGTTCGCCCAGGCGGAGATAGCCGAGACCGACTTCGCTTATCGGGCGCAGGGCGGCGACGACGGGAGCCCGGTCAGCAAAGTGGACCAGGGCGTCAACCACGCTCAAGCCAAGTACGTCGGCAATTGTCAGTCCGTCGACCTTCACGGCGAGGACCGCTTCGGTGAAACGGGCACCGTGACAAGTCGGGCAATCGACGGTGATATCGGGCAGGTACTGGACGTCCAGGTCGATATGACCGAGCCCTCGGCAGGTCGGGCATTGGCCCTCCCGAGTATTGAACGAGAAGTGCCCGGGCTTCCAGCGCCGGCGCCGGGCGTACGGGGAATCAGCATAAATGCGCCGGATCTGGTCGAAGGCCCCTGAGTAGGTGGCGGGCGTAGACCGCGAGTTCTGACCGATGGGAGAGGCATCGATCTCCACGATTTGGCGCACCTCGCCGAGGTCCAAGTGGCGAACGTGGCTGGGTCGCGCCGACCCGCTGAGCGCCGCCCGTGCCGCCGGGATCAGGCTGTCAAGGACGAGAGCGGTCTTGCCCGCGCCCGACGGGCCGGCCAGCGCGGTCAGCCGATGTTGGGGGAAGACGGCGGTGAGGTCGCGCAAGTTGTACAAAGCGCTGATCTCGATGGAGATCGGCTCGGCGGTACCAGTAGGCGCCTGCCGGTCACGTCCCACGGCGGCCGCGCCAGCCAGGAACGGCCCAATGACCGACTGCGGGTCTTTTGCCAACTGGCCGGGGGTGCCTCGAGCGATCACAGTCCCGCCATTGGCCCCGGCCCCAGGGCCAAGCTCGATGACCCAGTCGGAGGTGAGGATGACCTCGCGCTCGTGCTCCACCACGACCACGGAATTGCCGTTGGCAGCCAAGGCTGCGATCGTCCTGCGCAGGCCCACGACATTGCTCGGGTGTAAACCGACCGAGGGTTCGTCCAGTACATAAAGCATTCCCGTGGTGCTTAGGCGCACCGTCGAGGTGAGCTCGATGCGCTGGCGCTCCCCCGTTGACAGGGAGGCGCCGGCCCGGTCGAGGGTCAAGTACCCGAGCCCGACATCGAGCAACGGCGTGAGGGTGCCGTCCAGTTCGGACAGCAAACCGGTAGTTACTCGGCTGAGCTCAGCCGGCAGCCCGGGCGGCAAGCTCGCCGTGAAGACGCGCAGCTCACCGAGCGCGAGAGCGCTAATTTCGGCGATATTGCGACCGCCGAGCATTGATGTCAAGGCCTCAGGCCGGAGACGGGTCCCGTGGCAGACCGAGCAGACGCGGGTTACCAAGAACCGTTGCACCAGCCGGCGGGAACGCTCGTTATCGCTCCGTAGCGAGCGCTCCACCGCCGCCACGGCGTTGTCGTAGTTGACAGAAAGTTGCACGGTCCGCCCGGTCCGCCCCGATCGGAGCGCCACCTGTCGGCGGACCGGCTCGCCGTGGAGCACGATCTTGCGCTCGCGATCGGTGAGAGACTGCGTACGGCACATCGAGGCGGACCCCAAGCTCTCCGGCGGCATACATCGACAACCGCCGCCCGCCAGAGTTCCACGGCAGCACGGCGCCTTGCTCAATCGTCTTGGTCGGGTCGGGCACGAGCGTGTTGACGTCCACTTCAGACCGTACGCCGAGGCCCTGGCAGGCGGGGCAGGCACCGTACGAATTGAACGCGAACGACTCGGCGCTCGGGTGCTCGAAGTGGGCACCGCACACCGGGCACACGATCTCCTCGGCGTAACTGGCGATTGACGGTTCGACGCGATGACCGTTGGGGCAGAGGTGCGAGCCCAATCGCGACATCATCAGGCGGAGCACGTTGAGCACCTCCGACATGGTGCCGACCGTGCTGCGTGGCCCAGGTATCGGCGGGCGCTGGCGCAGAGCCAGAGCCGGGGGGAGATGCTCGACTCTGTCCACGTCCGGCCGCCGGGCCTGGGTCAGCCGCCGGCGGCTGTAAGTGCTCAACCCGTCGAGCAGCCGTTGTAGGCCCTCGGCGTAAAGCGTCCCGATAGCGAGCGAAGTCTTTCCCGACCCCGATACACCGACTACGGCGACCACCCGCCACAGCGGCACGTCGACGTCGACGTCCTTCAGGTTGTTTTGCCGCGCCCCGCGCACCCGGATGACCTGAGGCAGGTCATCCACCGCCGGGAGGGCCTGAATGGGCTCATCGACCACGCGGCAACCGTTTTGCTACGTCGGCCGTCTTGCGGGCCGGTGCGGGCGGCACCGCGGCCTGGTCGAACGCGGCCGAGAACAGGTAGCTCGTGGCCAGGCTGCGATAAGGCCGCCACTTCTCAGCAATGGCGAGTACCTCTTGCTGGCTCGGGAGGTGGTCGAGCCCGTAGGCGAGCTGGATGGCCTTGCGCAACGCAAGGTCGCCGGAGAGGACCACATCTTCTCGCCGCAGCGCGACGAGGAGGGCGCCTTGGGCCGTCCAGGGGCCGATGCCAGGGACGGCAGTGAGCGCCGCGATGAACTCCTCATCAGGCAATGCGCGCAAGTCATCTTCGTTCAGCCGCCCGTCTGACAGCCGTTCGGCGAGGTCGCGGAGCGTGCCTATTTTGCGCCAAGACAGTCCGGCCTCGCGGAGCTTGATCGGCTCTACGGTCAACAGTTCTGCCGGCGACGGGAGATGGCCGTCAAATAGAGCCTGGATGCGGGCAATGGTCCGGCGCGTCGCGGCCACCGACAACTGCTGGCCGGTGACCTGGAAGAGCAAAGCACCGTACAGGTCCATTGGCGGCAACTCGTTCATCCACGCACGCGGGTCGAAATCCGGCCGGTCCTCGATGATCCGAGCCAGCACCGGGTCAGCGTCGCGCAGGTGGGAGCGGGCCTGTTTCAGCCACGCGCTCCACCGGCTACCTCGCGGGGCCGGCTGCCTCCACCCGAACGACCGTCCTCAACCGATGCGCCACCGGGTCTGGCTCGTCCCTTTCGGGTGCCGAGATTTGTCATCTCGTTCTCCTTGTGTGGTTGGAAGCCGAAGTACCAGTTTCCCGCGTCGCGTCCTCAACCGAACATCCGAATTACTTGCGGTAACTTCCTTGACGGAACTCCTCGTCGAGCGATGGGTGCGACGGGGACCAACCGAGCTCGGCTCGCGCCTTGGCCGCGTCCGTGCCCTGGTCAAGCAGTAGGACTTCGGCGAAGTAATCGCCGAGACGGGCGCCGCGCCTCGGAGTCAGAGCCGGGCACGGCCCCAGGGGCGCCGACGGCTACCGCAGCGGCCTCGGTCAGCTCGGCCACGGTGGGGTGCAACCCGTTGCTGATCACGTAGTAGCCACGAGCGGAGCCATTTTCGATGGCGCGCCGGAAGAAGTCCGCCAGGTCGGCCACGTGCACTGTGGCCCAGTGTTGTTGCCCGGTGCCCAGCATGGTCAGGTTGCCGGCATCGTCTCGCGGGGAGCCGAGAAGGACCCCGGGGATCCCTCCTCCGCCGTCGCCGTAGGCAGTGCCGGAGACGACCACCACCCCCCGCATGCCTTGCGCCCCCAGGACCCGGCGTTCGATCGGCTCCTTCCAGGCCACCAGTGGCGGCGCCTTGAAGGGCGACTCCTCGGTGATCGAGAGGTTATCCCCATAGACCCACAAGCCGCTGATCTCGATGTAGGGCTTGCCGTTGCCGGCGAAGGCGTCAATGGCCGCGTCGGCCACGGCGTTATCCAGATCGGCGCTGGTGGCGTCGCCGGGGCTGGCCGTATGGACGGCGCCATCTGCGCTGCTGAACACGCCCACCACCGCAGGGCGGTTGTAAAGGTCGACCACTGCGGGCGTGGCGCCACGGGCAGCCACAATTTCGGCTTGAGCGTCGTCCCGGACGAGCGCTGTCACCTCGTGGCCATGCTGCTGTAGTTCGGTCAGGACGTGTGACCCGATGAACCCAGTTGGACCGGTGAGTGCCACCTTCATTGCGGACATCCTCCTGTCGTCATTACCAAACTTGAACCATCAAGCTTGAAGATTCAAGTTATATTGTTAGCACGACGGGTCGTGGTGTGCAAGAGGGGGGCGGGCCGGACGAGCATCGAGCAGCCCGGAGCCGGCTGCTCCTACACGCTACGAGCCAAGGGTATTTCGACTAGCGGACGATGGGGCAGACTGTGGCGGGGCGCGACCGAAATTTGCCTCTCTGGCCCCGGATGGGTAGTGTGTCAGATGAAGTATCAAGTCATGTGCTTGGAACCGCCAGCGACAGAGGTCTAAGGTGAGCCCATTAGAAGCTGGTGGCCGAGCGTGATGGGCACCGCCCCGCAACCCTTAAACGCCAGCCCATGGAAGTGCGAACTATTTGAAATGTACAGTGATTGGTACCCTGAACAAATGGCCCGAGAGGTACCCCGAGGCGCCGAGGAACGACCGGTCAAATGGCTCAGCGGCACAGAACTCGAGTCGTGGCTCTCCGTTGTCAGAATGATGACCTGGCTGCCCTGGTCGATTGACCAGCAGCTGCAGCGCGATTCGAAGTTGAGGATGGTCGAGTACCAGGTGCTGGCCATGCTGTCAGAGAGCCCGCGGCGGACCATGCGGATGAGCTCGCTGGCCGAGGTCACCAATGCGTCATTGTCCCGCCTGTCTCACCTCGTCGAGCGCCTCGAGGGGCGAGGGTTGGTGCGTCGTGAGCCTGACCCGTCCGACGGGCGGTTCACCAACGCCATCCTTACGGACAAAGGCGGGAAGACCCTTGTCGAGGCGGCTCCGGGGCACGTCGCGCACGTGCGCTCGCTCGTGATCGACGCCCTGTCGCCTGAGCAGCTACGGCGCCTGGGCCGTGACGCCCAGCGCATCACGTCCCGCATCGATAAGTCGGGGCTCAGTTGACCAAGCTTGATTTAGCGGTTGCCGGTCCGGGGGCAGGCCGCGACCGTACGGACGGCCATCGCGACCACCTGAGCCCTTGGTTTTCCGCCCTGATCTGGGACCATTAGCAGTTTTAGCGACCAGGCGAGCAAAAGTACCAACAAGCCCGGGGCGGGCGTTGAAATATGCGCACAACCCCCCTGAAAACGGGGGGCTAGTGGGATTTTTTATCCGCGCCCAGCGCTTTCACCATGTAGCGCCGCCAAGTTACTGGGAGATAAGTTACTGGGAGGAGCCGTATACGTCTAACGCTCGATGGCGAGGGAGTGTTTCGGCTGGTACAGACCGACTTCTCCACCCCCGGGCAGGCGGATCTTCGTCATCGAGCCCCACCCGGCTTCGTGTACCTCGGAAAGGGTCACTCCTCGTTCTTCAAGCGACCTCATCTCGGCCGCTAAGTCATCACACATGAGGTAGAGCTCCGCGCCTGGGGCCCCAGCCGGATGGACCGCCGCCTCAGCGGGGGGCAAAGCGAATATCAACCACCCCCCACCGGCGTCGATAGACCGAAGGCCGAGCACGTCGGAAAAGAACAACCGATCAGCGTCGGCATCTTGACTGAACAGTACGAGATGCGCTCCGAAAACCATAAACACATACTGTCGGCTGTGGCGTCGGCGCGCCACGCCGCGGCCCCGCCCACCGGCCAAGCCTCACGGGCCTTCCCCGACCCGAACCTTTCCAGACCCTGCTTGACGTGCCTGCCAATTCATCGGTCCCCGCTCAACGCGAAGTGCGACCCAAGGAGCACCAATAAAAGGGCCCCGACCGGAAGGACGGGCGTAAAGCGGGGCGCTTCGAGGGTCTCCATGCTATGTGCACTGCGTACCGATGCCCACGCTCGGAACAGTGACCGGCCCGTAGCTTGCTGCCCAGGCGACGCGTCAGTTATAACCAGCCCATGGACATTGGCGTCGCCACATTCCCTACGCATGACGCGATAAGCCCGGGGGCCATGGCCCGCCTGGTGGAGGAGAGGGGGTTTCAAGCGCTCCTCTTCGCCGAACACACGCATATCCCGGCCAGCGAGCACCCGGTGGCCCAAAACGGCGAGGACTTACCTCGCAGATATTGGCACACATATGACCTCTTCGTGGCCATGACTGCAGCAACGGCGGCCACCAGCCGGTTGCGAGTGGGCAGCAGCATATGCCTCGTGGTCGAGCGCGACCCGATAATTACGGCCAAAGAGGTGGCCAGCGTCGACCATATGTCTGGTGGGCGGGTGGACTTCGGTGTCGGAGCGGGCTGGAACCGCCAGGAAATGCTCGACCACGGCACCAACCCAGCCGTACGCATGGCCGTTATGGCGGAGCGGATCCGGGCCATGAAAGCGATCTGGACGCAGGACGAGGCGAGCTTCCACGGAAAGTACGTATCATTCGGCCCCATTTGGTCGTGGCCGAAACCCGCTCAGCAGCCGCACCCGCCGGTACTGGTGGGTGGGTACGGTCCCCGTGTGCTCGACCGGGTCTTGGCCTTCGGGGATGCCTGGTACCCCAACTACGGGCCCCCCGACTTGCTCGACCGTGCCGCCGAGCTTCGCGCCCGGGCTGACCGTCCGATCGACGTCCACGTGGCCAATGCGCCGGCCGATCCACGCGCCCTCGAGCAACTCGAGCGCGCCGGCGTCCGGCGGGCCGTGGCCTGGGTACCAGCCGCCAACCGTGGACCGGTGGAGCGTGCCCTGGACCGCTTCGAGGCGGCCGTAGCGGAGATGCACGGCGAGTAGCCGGCTTTTGACCGTGAGCCGGGCAACGGGAGCCGTTCGCGGCATTCGGCTCAAGTAGCATACGGCGGCGATGTCCGACACGGCTAACGAGGCGCAACGGCGTCAATGGAACGACGGTGTCAGGTTGTCGGCCTGGCGTCACAGGGAACCACTGACGGCGGCAGTCACGGCGACGCTTCTCCGGCATACGGCCCTAAAAAGCGGCGAAAAGGTCCTCGACATCGGCACGGGTGGCGGTCGGAGCGCCATCGCTGCCGCTCGTCAGGTAGGGCCGGACGGCGAAGCGATCGGGGCGGACATTTCCGAACCGCTGGTGGCTTTGGCCCGCCAACGCGCCGCCGATGCTGCGGTCGCTAACGCCCGGTTCGTGGTAGCCGACGTGCAGACGGCGGCGTTGGATGGGCGGCCGTTCGACGCGGCCATGAGCCAGTTCGGCGTGATGTTCTTCGACAAGTCGGTGGCGGCCTTCGCCAACGTCAGGGCTCAGATGCGGTCGGGGGGACGGCTGGGCTTCGTCTGTTGGCAGAGCCTGGCGGACAACCCCTGGTTCACAGGAGTGTCGTTGCAGCCGTTCTTCCCACCAGTGCCTCCCCCGGGGCCGGGCAAGAATGCCACGGGGCCGTTCACCTTGGCGGACCCGGAGCACACCGCCGGCATCTTGGCCGCCGCCGGCTGGTCGGATGTGGACCGTACGCCCTACCGCCAAACCGTGACCCTCGAGCCGGAGGTGCTCTTAGACAGCGATGAGTACTTGAGTTATCTCGGGGTGGCCGATGACCGGCTGGCTGAGGCCCGTGCCGTCAGTGAAGAGCACCTGGCGCCCTTGCGGCGAAACGACGGTCGCTTCGACGCCCCGCTGGCGTTCCAAGTGTTCACCGCCCGCAACTAGGCCTTTTCTCGCCCCCGCCATTTCCTCCTGCCTCGGCAGCGGTGGTAGCTATAACGCCGTCGCGCTAACCGAACGGGGCCACGTCCGAACGGCCCGCCATACCCGGCACCGTATCGGAAGGTCGACCGTCATGGCCGCCCCCAGTTCGGGGCGGGCGGCGGCACGGGCCGCAACCTCCTCTTTGACGCTGAGCCGTTCTGCATCGGGGAGGACGATAACGCCACTGTAAGACGCAGCCAAACCCGGCAGGTCCGCCACTTTATAGGGCGTGGAGGCGGTAAAAGTGCGCTCTTCCACCAGTGAAAACGGCGCCCCCGCCGGCAGTTCGACCTGCCATCGGTGGGCACCGGGGTGGTCGCTGGTACGGCCCGGTGGGCGCGCCCTCTCCGGGCGGCCGAGCACATCTTCAACCCAGGCCACACTTCTGTCCGGGCCGCTCGATATCACCGAGAAGATCCCGCCCGGGCGGACGACACGGGCTATTTCCGGCCAGGCTCGTCCCGGGTCCAGCCAGTGCCACGCCGAAGAGATGACCAAGGCGCCGGCCGATCCCGAGAGAAACGGGAGTTCCTCACCGCGGGCGGCGACACGGCCACACCGGGCAGCCGATGGCCGAGCGCGACCAGCATGCGCCGGTCGATGTCGACGGCCATCACCTGCATAGTCCTGCGGGCCAGGTGCCCGGCCAGGTTGCCCGTCCCGGCGGCCAAGTCGATCACCGGGCCCGAGAGCCTCCCACGGCCCACTCGGCCGCCGCGGCCGGCGGGGCGGGCCGGTGACGGGCGTAGTCGTCGGCCGCCGTCCCAAACGATGTAGATCTGAGTTGCCCGTCCAAATCGCTCACCCGCCAATCCTGTCCGACCGCCGACTTGGTCTCCGGTCAATTGTCCGGGCCGGAACCCTCGGAGTCTCCCCCGTCAACCTCAAACGTAATTATGCAATGGGCTGCTGGATGGGGACCCATACCTGGAACCGCGTATCTCCCGGCTTCGAATCGACGCGGATATCTCCGTGGTGGCGTTTGACCACTATGCGGTAACTGATGTCCAAGCCAAGGCCCGTCCCGTGACCGACGTCCTTGGTCGTGAAGAAAGGCTCAAAAATCCGCCGCTGTATCGAAGCCGGTATCCCCGGGCCGGTGTCGCCGATCTCGACCAGTACGCAATCCCGGTCCCGGCTGGTAGTTATGGTCAGCGTCCCTTCACCGGCCATCGCATCCAGGGCGTTGTGGATTATGTTGGTCCAGACCTGATTGAGCTCGCCCACGTCCGCCGAGATCTTCGGCAGCGAGTGATCGTAGTCCTTGACAAGTTTGATGCCTTTCTTGAACTCGTGGGAGAACATGACCAGCGTGCTGGTCAGCCCTTCATGAATGTCGATCTCTTCGAACAGGCCCTTGTCCAGGTGGCTATAACTCTTCATCGCCCCGACCAGCTCTGAGATTCGCCCTGCCGAGTTGCGGATCTCCCTGACCAGACTGTCGATTTCTACACTCACCGACAGCCAACGAACGGTCTGGGGCGCCGAGTCCCCGGAGCATTCGATCACGCGGTCGACCCAGCTCTCATCGAGGCCAGCGGACGCCAACGCGGCTGCCACGTCCCACGGGTCCTCGACGCCGGCCTGGCGGAGGCGAGCGCCCAGCTCGTCTTCGAGGTCGCCCGATTCGAGTGTGGACAGAGTAGGGGCCGACCTGGCCCGGTCTATGGCGTCGCCCAACAGCTCGATCAGGCACGAGAACGCCCTTTCAGTGAGCTTGAGGCGCCACGCTGAGGATGACCCGGCGCGCCTCCTGAAGCCGGCTCCCCAGCGCCTCTGCGGCCCGCACCTCGGCGGCGGCGGGGTTGTTCAGTTCGTGCGCCAATCCCGCTGACAGGGCGCCCAGCGCCATCAACTTGTCGCGCTGCCTGGAGAGGGCTTCGGCATTGGTCAAACCGTGGAACAGGCCGTCCAGCAGATGCACGGCCATCGGGAACCAGGTCTTCAGCACGTAGGCAAAATCATCGGCTCGGAGCTTGAACAACCGAGCACTCGATAACTGTCCTCAGGTTGGATGGATAAGCCTGGTCGGCAGACGAGCCGATAAACGCCCGGGTGGCCCCTGCGTACGCACCGGGCTGGTTGGCAGTGGACAATATGATCGTCAGAAGCCATCTACGCGCTTTACCAACTGGATCTCGCCTTCCAGCAGCACGTAAAAGTATTCGGCCGGATCGTCCTGGTTGTACACGTTGGCACCCGGGTCGTAAGTTTCGACGGTGCCGTGCTCGACCAACCAGTCCAGTTGTTCGTCACTGAGGCTCTCAAAAAGAAAGCAACGCTCGCAGCTCGGCTTTCGAAGCAGTCACCTCGCTCACAGCAGCTCCAGGTACCGGTGCACGAGCGTTACCGCCATTGCACCCTCCCCGACGGCGGACGCCACCCGCTTGACGGACTGGCCTCGTACGTCGCCGGCAGCGAAGATGCCAGGGACGCTCGTTTCGAGGTAGTACGGCTGGCGTTCGAGCGGCCAATCGGCCGGGAGTTGCCCGTCTGTCAACAGGTCCGGGCCTGTCATCACGAAACCATTTTCGTCCCGGGCGACCTCTTTGCAGAGCCAATCGGTGTAAGGAGCAGCGCCGATGAACACGAACAGCCACGAGGCGTCGACTTCCTCCTCGGTGCCGGCTTCCCGGTCGGCGATCCTCAAGCGCTCGAGGTGGTCGCTCCCGCTGGCCCCGACGACCTCGCAGCACGTCCGCACGTCCACGTTGGGCAGTTGGCGGATCTGCTCGATCAAGTAGTGGGACATCGAACGCTCGAGGTTGCGGCCTCGGACCATGATGGTGACTTGACGGGCAAAGCGGGAAAAGAAGACCGCCGCCTGTCCGGCCGAATTAGCCCCACCAACGATATAGACGTCTTCGCCGGCGCACGACTGAGCCTCGGTCGCGGTGGCGCCGTAGTAGACGCCGGTCCCGGTGAAGGCGTCGATGCCCGGGACGGCCATGCGGCGGTACGCCACACCGGTGGCAAGGAGCACTGCGTGGGCCGACAGCTGGCTGCCGTTGGCCAAGCCCGACCACCCGGGCCGACCCGCACACGTCCAGGCTGGCGACGTCCGAAGTGAGCAACATTTCAGCGCCGAACCGGCGGGCCTGGGTCCTGGCCCTCCACGCCAATTCGCCACCCGTGATACCACCCGGGAAGCCGAGGTAGTTCTCGATCCGGGAACTCTGGCCCGCCTGGCCTCCGATTGCTTCCCGCTCTACCAACACCGTACGCAGTCCTTCCGATGCGCCGTACACGGCGGCTCCCAGCCCGGCCGGCCCACCCCCTATCACGATGAGGTCGTAGAAAGGAAGGGCGGGAGCCGACATGAAAGGCCCAACGCGGCCGCCACCTCGGCCGTTGAAGGGGCGGCAGAGTCTGGCCGCTGTCCGTGATAACGAGCGGCAAATGGTCCACGTCCCCGCCGCTGGCCTCCAAAAGGTTGGCCGCCTCGCCGTCCCGCTCGAGCTCGAGCCACTTGAACGGCACCTGGTTGCGGGTGAGGAAGTCCTTCACCTCGTGGGAAGGCGCTGACCAGCGGTGGCCGACGACCCGAGTGCGTTCTTCCGACTTGATCCGGTCCTGCATCTTCCAGTCTTCCAGCAGGTCGTCGAGCACCGGGTATAGCTTCTCTTGCGGGCGGGTCCCACGGTTTCAGCAAGTAATACTGCACATCCGCCTGGTTGATGGCCGCTATGGCTGCATCAGTGTCGGCGTAGGCGGTAAGCAGGACGCGGCGGGATTTCGGGTAAAACTGGCGCGACTGCTCGAGGAACTCCACGCCGGTCATCCCCGGCATGCGGTGGTCGGCGAGCAACAGGCCCACCTTCTCGTCCCGGAGCTTGAGCTCTTTCAGCGCCTCCAGGGCCTCGGGCCCGACTCGGCGCGTCGGATACGGTAGTCCTCGCCGTACTTCTGGCGCAGGTCACGAGCCAGGGAACGGGACACCTCGGGGTCGTCGTCGACAGTGAGGATGATGGGCGGCGGCATGATCGCCATTGTGGCGCAGTCCCGGACGTTTTCCGCAGCTGGCTAGGATGCGCCGGACGCAGGGACACCGGGAGGAGCAGATGACCGCAGGCTACGAGTTCGACGGTGGCTTCCCGACCCCCGGGACAGTGCAGCGGGCGTACGACGAGGCTGACCTCAACCGGGCGGTGCAGTGTTACCGGTTGTTCTTCGCCAGTGTGCCCGGCTTGGCCATCTTCAAGGGCAACGAGGTGCTGGGCCTGGTCGACAATGAGGTGTTCGGGACCCTTGAAACCCAGCCGAAGCACGTCGGCTTGACCCTGAACTCGGACACCCCTTATGCGCCCCTGCTCCTCGACCTGCAAGCGGGCCCGATGGTGATCGAATTGCCGCCTGGGCCGCTGATCTGCATCGCGATGGACCTCAACCAGCGATGGGTCATGGACATGGGCCTGCCTGGCCCCGACGCGGGGCAGGGCGGGCGGCACTTGTTGTTGCCGCCCGGCTACCAGGGGGACGTGCCGGAGGGTTACTTCGTTGGGCAGTCGAGCACCTTCCGCGTGCTTGCCGGCATCCGGGCCTTGCCGTTCGCCGGTGCCGTCCACGCGGCCAGCGAACGCCTCACCACGGTAAAGGTCCGCCCTCTCGACCCCGGCCGGGACTGGAGAGAGCCGACGTACATCGACCTCACGCCGAGGCCACAGGGCACCACTCCGGACCGGTGGGAAGAACGGATGCGCTCGATCCTCCAGCAGGCCGCCGTCATTGGTAATGCCCAGATGCGGGCCCAGTCTTTCGCCGACCGCCGACCGCCGACCGCCGACCGGACCGCGTCGTGTGGCCCGGCCGGCAATGGGAGTGGGCCGCTTTACGCTTTGAGAACGGTGATTTCGACCGAGCCGGTTCAGTAGATACTGATGCCCGCGAAAAGTGGTTCTTCCAGGCCATAGGGGCCAGCCCGGCTATGTTCCGGGGAGACACCCACGCCGGGCCCCTCTACTGGCTCGGGCATCGCGACGCCGAAGGCAACTATCTGGACGGCGCCAAGACGTACAAGCTCACCGTGCCCCTGCCCGTCCCCGGCAAGCTTTTCTGGTCCGTCACGGTCTACGATGCTCGCACCCGAAGCCAGGTGCAGACTGACCAGGGCAAGGCGGTCCTCAGCTCGCTGTTCGATTTCCTGAGGCCGGGACGGCCCAGTCAGTCGACCTCTACTTCGGACCGACGCCGCCCGAGCCCGGCAGCAGCGGGCCCGACTGGCGCAAACCCGCCCCGACGCCGGGTGGTTTGTCTACTTCCGTATCTACGGGCCGAGCCGGCCGCCTTCGACGGCAGCTGGGAACGCCCTGACTTCGAGCGGACATAGGACCCAGCTCAACTGGAGATATGGGGGCGCGTCGGCCCGGTCCCGATCCCGGGAGCCGTGTTCCTAGACAACGAATGTCACGGGGTACCCCGCTTCTTGCGGGGCGCTCCAATGGCGCGGCGGGACAACCCCCGACGGGAGCGTCGTGGTGCCGTCGCCGCTCATTACTTCGACCTGCATCGGCGTGAGGAACAGGCTCCCAGCGAGGCGGGCGCCGCGCACGTCGGCGTCTCTCAGGTCGGCGCCGAACAGGTCGGCGCCAAATAGATCGGCGTTCATGAGGCGGGCGCGGCACAACTTTGCATAGCGCAGGTCGGCACCTCGTAGGTTCGTGCGGGCGAGATCAGCGCCGGTCAAGTCGGCGGCGGCGAGATCGAGATTTGATGGGTCTACCACCTGCTCACGCCGAGCCTCGCTGGCTCGCTGGAGCGTCTCCATCACCTGCTTTTGCAGCGCGAACACGTTCAGGCGCTCGAGCTCGCCTGCAGTGTTCCGAGTCATTTCTTGGACCATCCGGCGCAACGCAGATACCTCATGGTGCAACGGCCCGTCGGCCACGGCCGTCGCCGCGTCGGCCAGGTGCCATAGCATCTCCTTCAGGCGCCGCATGACCTCAAACACGGCGAACAACGTTGCCGCTCCCGCCGAGCCCTCCCGCCAGCGGTACCCGGCGCAGGTGACCTGTGTCACTTCCTGGCCGGCTCCGAAGCACTCAAAAGCGGCGCAGCCTCGATAGCCCGACGGACGTAAGCGGTCGTGGATGGCGCATAAGTTTTCGTGTCCCAGATGCGGGCACGGGACGCCGGCATCCCGGTCGGCCGCGAACTCTGTTGACTCACGGAACGAAGTGGCCACGCAGCACAGTGCGACACAGCGCGAACAATCAGCGCGCAAGACTTCCTTCGGCTCGAGACAGCCTTCGGCCTCGGCCGCAACCAGGCTCTCGTTCCGTTGTTGCAGTGCCACTCATCGTAGCGCGGTCCCCCGCCAGCGGTTCGGTCAATGCTGCGCCGTCCGAGGGACGACGAGCAACCTGACAAGGGGAGACCACGTAGGGCAGGCTCGTGATGTCCTAGGGTACGAAATAAGCCACGAGCTGGGGGTTGCTGCCACCACCGGCAGCAGTCCGGGGGCCTCCGGCCGGGACGAGCACCGTGTTGCCCGCGATGGCGATCGTCGAGTTGGCGGACGTGGGCAATGCGTGCTCATAGACGACCGCCCCTGTGCTCCTGTTTAGAGCGACGAGTTGCCCGTCGTACAGCGTGGTGAAGACGAGGTCGTTGGAGATGGTGGCGCCACCCAGGGGCATCTGGGAGAACTTTTTGTCCCATTCGACCTTCCCGGTGGCCAGGCTGAGGGCCTCGACCTCGCCAGTCGCCTTGGCGCCGGCCGGGGCCCCAACGTCGGCCCCTGCAACCTGCGACAGCGCGGTGAACTCGAACGGGATGTCGACGGTCGCCACGTAGGCGCTGCCTCCGGCCACGGCCAAGTCGGTCAAAACACCTCCGAGGGAACCGGGAAGAAAGGTGAACGGCACCGTGAGCGTGCTCTTGTGCTCGAGCGCCTGCAGCGAGTCGTTGTCGTGGCCGTTGTGCTGGCCCACCGGCGTCTTCCATATCAACCCGCCTGTAGTGGCGTTCATGGCGTAGACGTAACCCATCTTGCCGGCGCCGAGGACCGCCGCCTTACCGCCGATCGTCACCGCGACGGGCGACGTCTGCATGTCGTAGTCCTTGAAGTCGTCAGGGACGCCTTGGTAGTACCACCTCAGCTTTCCCGTAGTTGCGTTCAGGTTTACGTCGCTGTCCGTGTAGGCCAGCGTCGAGGGGTGCTCGATAGCGGACTCCGCCGACTGGTAGGGGTTGCCAATCCCGTATGTGACGGAGCCGTCGGTCCCAACTAATGGTGTCTCCCAGGCGCCGCCGGCTGCGTACACGCCCGGGTGGGTGCTGGCCACGCTGTTGAACTTCCACACGACGGCCCCCGTCGACGCGCTCAGGCCCAGCAGGACACCGCCGTGCGGGCCCGTCCCCAGCGCAGTCGCCAGGTACACCCGGCCATTTGCCACCTGCGGCTGGATGCCGAAAGGCCCCTGGTTCGACTGGAGCAGGTTGCGGTCGACCCAGATCGGCTTCCCCGTGGCCGCGTTCAGGGCGAACGCCGTGCTCGGCGAGTCCCCGTAGACCACGCCGCCCGTTACGGCGACTCCGTCAGGCCCCAAACTTAGGCTGAGCGGGGAGTTGACCTGGTATTCCCACAGCAGGCTGCCGGTCTGCAGGGACAAGGCGTACACGTTGGCGTACAGGTCCTGAAGGTAAACGACGCCGTCGTCGACGATCGGGGTGCCGGCCAGCGAACCGTAGGCCGAAATGCCTTTCGCCGCCGGGCCGGTGATCTTGAACGTCCACGCTTCCTTTAGAGTGCCGACGTTCGCCGACGAGATCGACGAACCGGGCGCGTCGCGGGTGTTCGCAAGGTCCGCATTGGGGTAAGGCCACGACCCCGACAGGGCGGGTGTTACTGCTGCTACAGCTGTGCCCGGCGGTACCCCGACGGCTACAAGCGGGGCAACCACGAACACAATGGCCCCGAGGTGGCGAGGGGCCCGGATCCTCGTCTGCAACCGGTGCGGAATACCCGTTGGCCGCTCACGAGCGGCCCGGGCCGGTCGCCCGCCGGGAGCGGCCGTCCGCCGGGAGGGCACCGGAGCCTCGCTCCCGCCATCATCCCTGCTCGAGCGTTGTGCCCCGTTTTCATTCGCTGGTTTCATCAGGCCACTTCCCATCACCAATGGTGTCGACCGCTGCTGTCGCTGCTGTCTCCGCCGTCTATCAATGTGATATCACTTTTCACCTGGACAGTCAAGAGCCTGGCGGATCGAGTACTCAACTGCTCAACTGCTCAACCGGTGGATTGGTCGATCGGTCGATCGGTCGATCGGTCGATCGGGCCGGAAAAGGCTGGTGCTGGGGCCCCGCAGTTACTTACCCAGGCGGCGCGCACAGCCTCAACCCTTTGGCCTCAACCCTTTGGCCCGGATAAAAGTCCGTACTAACCCCCCGCTTTTTGGCGAGGTTGTACGCATATTTCGACACACGCCCGCCGCCGGTTGGTGCTTTTATCCGCAGTCCGGCTAAAAGTGCTAGGGATGAGAGATTTGCCCTACCACTTGTCTCGGTGGACGACCTCCTCCAACGGACGCCGATCCGGCCGCTTGAGCGGCGCCAAGGGCCGGTCGGCCGGGTAACCGAAGGCCACCATGCAGGCGCACTCCTGGTCGTCGGGCAATCCAAGGATCCTGCGCCGAGCCTGATCGCCGACCGAGGCGTGACCGCTCCCGATACCTAGGTCCGACGCCTCTATCATCATTGCCATCACGGCCTGGCCGGCGTCGAATTGGTCGAGTTCTCGACTGCGAGCATCGCTCGAGACCGGGATGACGACAACCACAGTGGCCGCCGAGCTGGCCACATGGCGGGCTGACTGCCACACCTCCGACAGCTGCTCTAACTCGTTACGGTCAGTAGTGACAACGAAATCGCGGTGCTGGCGGTTATTGGCCGACGGCGCCAACCACCCAGCCTCGAGTATGCGTTCGAGGTGGCCCTCGTCTATCGCCCGGTCAGAAAAGGCACGGACATTGCGCCGTGCTCGTATCGCATCCCACGTGTCCATGGCAGCAACCTACCCGGGTGTCGGCCGTTCCTCATGCGTGCTTTGCCACGCGGTAGGGCGCCCTCGGCCATCAGAGCCGGGTAGCGAAACGGTCAGCTTCCGGCGACACAGGGGCAGATCATAAACACGGGGCACAAGGGCCCTCTTGGAACGAGATGTTCTTTGCGTTGTCGTTCGCTCTGGCCGAGAATTTCAGCTCTGCCCCAGTCGATGAGCGCGACGACGGCCCAACTAGAGGTTATGAGCGACCGACTACTTGAGCCATGGTCAGCTGAGTCTCCTGACTGAGAGGCACGTCGGTTAGGCGACCGAGGTGAAGACGGACCTCGTCGTTGAAACTTTGCCGAACGTCTGCGCTCCAGCTGAGGAACGTGGCCCTGGTGTTCTCGACCCCGATTACAGTTTCGGCGGCCAACGACATCCTTTGCGAGTAGGTCTGCTCGATGGGTTGGTCGAAGAGGCCGGTGCCGGTCATGATGTCCGTGCTGGAAGGCTTCCTCTGTTTGACCCAAGCACCACCGTCGTCGCTCCGGGCCACCCACATATCAAGTAGCGCAGCTCCAAAGGGGTCGTCGTACTTCTCCCCCGTCGACAGCAGTGCCAACCACCCGCCGGTGCGCAGCAACCGGGCCGCTTTCTCGAGCCTGACATCGGGGTCGACCCAGTGAAACGCCGTGGCCGAGACTATGAGGTCGAACGAGGCCGCAGGCGCGCAGAGCTCCTCAAACGCCGCGACCTGAAAACGCACCGTGGCGGAACCGGCGCGGCGCCGGGCCAGAGAGATCATCGAGGCGCCAATATCGACCGCAGTCAAATCGAAGCTGTACGCGACCAACTGCTCAGTCAGCTGCCCGGTGCCGCACCCCACTTCGAGCACGGCGCTCCCGGGGTGAAGGCCCGCGGTGGCCACCATAAACTCGACGAGTTCGGGCGGGTAGCCTCGTCTCGAGGCATCATAAAGTTGCGCCGCTCCGTCAAACAGAGCCCGTTGGCGCAGGCGCTTGCCACGCGCCTCAGCGGGTTCGCCGGTCATCGAGAGCCCACAGCTGCGGCACTCGACGTAGCCGTCAGTGCGGTACCGGCTCGTGTGAGCCCGCGGCCGCCTCATCGAGCCGGACAAGTGAGGACTCGAAATCCGCGTCGAAGTCCGCCTTGGCGCTCCGGAACGAGTCAAGCGCACGCTGCGCGATACCGGGAGCTTCTGCAGCAGACGCCTCGCGGACGCGCCCGAGCGTGGCGTCGATGGCGTGGTTGAGGCGTGCCACAGCTTCACCCAGGGAGTTGGCGAAATCTCGTTGTGGGGCGTCTTCTGCGTCGCTCATGTTCGTCCTTTCTGTCCTGTAGACAATTGCCGTCGTCCGGCTGACGCCGGGGTCGGGGCGTGCCTCTTCAGCGCCCGGAGTACCTGGTCCTGAAGGTCGAAGCACCGATGGCGGGTAGTCCGGCACCGCGCTGGCTGCGCTTTGAACGCGTACCTCGAGGTTCGCGTCGACGCTTAGCGCTGGCCTGAAGAGCGGGGAGCCGGCACAAGATTCCCCAACCCTACTCACCCGGGTATCGCCGTCGCAAAGGGCGCCTGGGCGGTCCCGTTTAGAACTGGGTCGGAAAACTGTCGTTATCATTAGGTTTTTCGCCCCAGAACGCACTTTCCGACCCGGTCTTGGCCCTGCAGGCGCTCGACGGCCACGTCGGCACCGGTGGCCCCAGCTACCAGCCGCGGCCGCCGAGACGCCCGGGCCAAAACTCGGGGTTGTCAGTTTTGGCCACCCAGTGCCAGCCACGCGGCGCTGATGTCTTCCCGCCCGTGGCCAGCGTCGACGGCTCGTTGCCATTGTAGAGACAGCGCACCCAGCAAGGGCGGGGCCGTGCCGCCGGCGGCCTCGATGGCGAGGTCAACATCCTTGAGGGCCCACTCGAGCGGGAACTCCGGCGCAAAATCTCCCTTTTCCATCTTGTGCAGCTTGGCATCAGCGAGAGGCGCATCGAGCGGGCCGCCCTCTATCACTTCCGACAGTTTGGACGTGTCGACCTTCAACTGCTCGGCCAGCTTCAGCGTCTCGGCTACTCCTTCGATAAGGATAGATAAGTATGAATTGACGACAAGTTTCATCCGGCTGCCCTGACCGGCCTCACCGAGCCACACGGTTTTGCGCCCGATGGCGGAGAACACTGGGCTCAGGACGGCCTCAGCCTGAGCGGGGCCCGATGCCAGCACCAGCAGCTGATGGGCCTCGGCTGGGCCCTTACTACCGGATACGGGAGCGTCGACGAACAGCACGTCTGGCCGCTGCTTCGACAGCCCGGTCACGATGTTGCTGGTCGCCTCCAAACCGATCGTCCCCATCTGGGCCCATACGGCGTCGTGGGCGAAGGCCTCCGCCACCCCCGCGTCGAAGACCACCTGCTCGACCACGTCAGCGGTGGGCAACATTGTGATTACTACGCGCGCTTCCCGGACGGCGTCGCTCGGTGAGCCGGCGACTACGGCGCCGGCATCGGCCAGCGGAGCGGTGGCCGATGCCGACCGGTCCCAGACTGTCGTCCGCAGGCCGGCGGCAACCAAGTTGCGCGCCATGGCCGAACCCATGATGCCCGTCCCGAGTACAGCTACCGACGTGTCGCCCACCGGTTTTTCGCCTTCAGAAGCCATGGCAATTATCTCCTCTTCTCTGCTCGCTCCACTTCGCTGTCCCCGCCCCGGCCACAGTAGGTCAGGCACCAGGGTCGCGGGCGTCTTGCCGGTCCTGGGTAGGCCGTACAAGAGCACCCCGGGGGGCATCCGGTCTCCGAACGCGCGTGTAGCGGCCCGGGTCCTTCAAGAAGTCGACGATCTCGGTCAGGTCCGCCTTGGCTTCATCGATACCAGCCACATCATCGGTTATCCGCCTTCATCAGTCTGTAGGGGCCTTCATCAACCGGCATGCTGTGTTGTCCGTTCTGTGCTGCGTCGGTCGGTGCCGAAGGGCCAGGACCACCACGGGAGCGGGCCTTACCAGGACGATGGCGCTTTGACGCCTCCGCGAGCCAGTAAGACTCCCTGGCGTCCCAAGGACGAGGGCCCGGCTGAGACGGCGCTACAGACCGGGGGACCTAACGGGCGCGATCGAGGCCCGCAGGTGCAACAGTGGGCCACCGCGAGTCGTCTTGGAAAGGAGATGTAGGCCCAGTGACATCACGAGGAAGGAACTGCGCAGTTAGGTCGGCCTTGGCCGGCGCGGTTGCGGGAGCCGTGGGCACCATGGCAATGGACCTGGTCTGGTTCGAGCGCTACAGGCGGGGAGGCGGGACACAGAAGTTCTTGGCCTGGGAGACGGCGGATGGAGTTGACCGTTGGGACCAGGTCTCCGCTCCTGGACGCGCCGGACAAAAGCTGGTCAATCACGTCACGGGTCGCGATCTTCCGGACCGCTGGGCCCGGTCGACGACCAACGTGGTCCACTGGGCCACCGGAGTGGCCTGGGGTGCGCAATTTGGGCTGGTGAACGGGCCGTCCAGGCACCATTGGGGGGAACACGCCTTGCTGTTCGGCTCCACGGTTTGGCTGACCAGTTACGTAGTGCTGCCGTTAGCCATGGTCTACCAGCCGATCTGGAAGTACGACGCTAAAACGCTGGCCAAAGACCTCAGCGCCCACCTGGTCTACGGGGGCGTGACCGCCGCCACCTTTGCTGCCGTCACAAGCCCAGTGAGGAGGCCGTGACGACGACACCGGGCCCGGAGCGAGCTCTCACCGCGTGAGCGCCCATCTGGACCGAGGTTTGTACAGTTTGTAGCGACAAAGCGCGACAAATGGTACAAAGCTCAGGGCCTCGGCCGCTGGGGAACTCGAATAAGGTAGGCGACTACCCCCGAACACGCTGGCGCGGCGATCGATGAGGCCGAGCATGCCCACTTGGAAGCCAACACCGCCCGGGCCAACGCTGGGCACACCAACGGCGCCGGCGACCGGGGAAGCCAACACCAGGGCTGACGGCCCCGGCGTTCCTACAGTTACGCCGGCTCACGACGAGCCCCAAAATCCTGTTGTCATTGAGCCGCTTCCAACCTCGCCCCGGGCCCGTCGGGCGAGCGACGTCCTGCGGTTACTCGTGGCGTTGGCGGTCCTCATCGCGGTCGAGCTGCTGGCTGGGCTAGCTCACGTGAGCGTGCGGGTCACCGAGCACGCTCTCCTGGAGTCGATCGTAACTCTGCCGGCTTCCTTGCGTGACTGGATGAGCGCGCTGGCGCAGGTCGTAGCCGTCTTGCTCCCCGTGTTGTTCGTAGGAGCCCTCGTGGGCGGCCGGCGGTTCGGCCTGACCGCCCGCGCTGCGCTGGCGGCGTTGGCCGGCACCAGCGCCGGAGTGGTCCTATCGCACGTGTTCCTGTCCTCGTCTCATCCGACCACGTGGTCCCAGCTCTTAATCGGGAGAGGAGGGGTATTTGCGGTCAGGTTCCCGCCTGTGGCGTGGCTATCAGGCGCCGTCGCTATGCTGACCGTCGTCGCCCCCGAAGTCTCCGGCCGGTGGCGGCGGGCGCTGTGGTGGGTAGTCGTGGTGGGGACCGTTGTCGAAGTAGCCGTGGGGGCCTTTCTCCCTGTCGACGCCGTCGCAGCGGCAGCGCTGGGAGTGTGCGTTGGCAGCGTGGTCCTGTTGGCGTTCGGCGGCCCGACGAACCGGCCCAGTGGGCAGCAGGTGGTCGCCACTTTGGAGGAGTGCGGTTTTGAGCTTTCGCGGCTGAAAGAGGTCGCCGTCGGGACGTCCGGTCCGGCCCTGTTCACGGCCACCACCACGCAGGGCCCCACACTTACGGTGAAAGTACTGGCCACAGAGGACCGCGATCGCGACCGGCTTTCCCGCCTTTACCAGTGGCTACTAATTCGCGACCCGGAGGACGACCGCGCCGGTCCAACGGTGGAATCGGCCGCCGAGCATGAAATGCTCACCATGGTCACCGCGGCCAAAGCCGACGCCCGAGTACCAGACGCCGTTATCGCTTACCCTGTCACCAGTGGTCGAGGACCACGGGGCGCGCTGGTCGCCTGGGTAGATGTTGGCGGGCGCAGCCTGCCTTCGGTCGAGTCAGCGGATATCTCCGGAGAGGTGCTGGCCGATCTGTGGCGGAGCGTGGCAGTACTTCAAAAACACAAGCTGGCGCATCGCCTGTTACGGACCGACAACGTCTTGATCGACAAAAACCAACACGCTTGGCTGGTTGGTTTTTCGTTGGGTGAGCTCGGCGCTACCGCCCGTCAGCTCGCCGTCGACGTGGCCGAGCTGCTCGTCTCCCTCTCTGTCCAGATCGGTACGGACCGCGCGGTCTCGTCGGCCGTGGCGGGACTGGGTGCCTCCACGCTGGAGAGCGCCGCCCCGTACGTTCAGCCCTTGGCCGTTTCCGGAGCGACCAGGACTAGAGCTCGAGCCTTCGACCGAGCCAGGGCGGCTCAGTCGACCGGCCATGAGCGGGCACTTAGGCCAGGGGGCCGGCCCGACCTGTTCCGGGACCTGAGGACCGCCGTCGGGTCTGCGACCGGGACCTCTCCGGCTAAACCCGAGCACCTTTCCCGGTTCACGTGGAAAAAGCTGCTCGCCTTGCTGGGTGGGTTCGTCGTCATTTACGTCGTACTGCCACAGCTGGCGAATTTCGGCGCCGCCCTGCGTGCTCTGGAAAATGCCGACTGGTGGTGGATCCTGGCCGCTCTACCAGCGGTTTTTATAGCAGAAGGGTTCTCGACACTGTTGCAATTGGGGACTATCCCGGCGCAACTGCCGTTCCGTCCGACATATACCGTCGAGTTTGGTGGCGCCTTCCTGGACAAGGTGACGCCCAACGGTGTGGGCGGGATGGCCCTCAGTTTCCGTTATTTGCAAAAGGCAGGCATAGATCCCGGGTCAGCGACCGGCTCTGTGGGCCTGCAAGCGATCATCAGCACGGGGACCAGCATCGTCCTTGCTGCGATCTTTTTGACTGCGACGGGCCGGAGGACTTCAGCTCACTTCAGCCTTCGCGGCCACGAGTGGATTTTTCTGGTCATCGCTGGGGTCCTGATCGCATTGGCTCTGTTCGCACTAACGCCCCCCGGTAGGCGTCTTTTTCGCGAGAAAGTCTGGGGTTTCCTGCGGTCCGCGGGGATCACCGTGGCAGCCGTGGCCAAAAGCCCCCGCCATGTCTGCCGAATTGCGGCCGGAGCTCTTGGCTGGCCCATGGTCGAGGTAGTGGCCTTTGCTTTCTGTGTTCATGCCGTCGGCGGCACCCTCCCTTTCGTCCAGGTGGCCGGCATTTATTTAGGCGGCAATCTGGTGGCCGGTATTGCCCCGGTACCAGGCGGTTTGGGCGCCCTCGAGGCTGCATTGGTCGCCGGGCTGTCCGGGCTCGGCATGCCCGTGGGAGCCGCCGCATCGGCCGTCCTCATATACCGGTTGCTGACCTTCTGGCTAACGATCCCCGTTGGCTGGGCCTCGTTGAAGTTGGCCGAACGGCACGGTTACGTGTAAGGGCCGGGCCCGGTTGGGGGGCGCCACCGCTCAAAACGGCCAGCGGACCTCAGCCATTTGGCCCCTCAGGGCGGGCGCGCCGCCTGGGCCTCGCCTATAGGTGCGGTTCATCCCCACCCGGCGGCGGCTACGAGCTCGTCGAGCATAGGCTCGAGGGCGCCGAGCCCCACCGATAAGTGGCCCTCTCCCAGCTCGAGATGGGCGGTCACGCCAGGGACGCGGGACGACAACCACTGGCCATGAGCGAATGGGACCATGAGGTCCTCCGAGCCCTGCCAGAGAGCTGTGGGCGCCGTGACCTCGGATAGGTCGAAGCCCCAGGGCTTCGTAAAGGCGAGGTCGTCATCCATCCAGCCGTCAATGCCCAGTCGGAGGCCGTCGTGGATGGAAGCCGCCAGGTCCTCGCCGAACTCGCCGGTGAGCGTCGCTCGGTCAACCTCAGGCAGGAGCGATTCGAGCGAGGCGATGATGCCAGCGGCGGTGACGTCTTTCAGCTGCTCGCGCTGTTCAAGGAGGTACGGGCGAAGGCGCTCCTCGCCTTCTGAGGCGGCCCTGAACTCGACGGTGTTGTCCTGACCCATACCCGCCGTCCAGTCCAGGCCGGCGCCGCCGTAGGGCGCCACCGCGGCGATCACCAGGACCGCTTCAGCGGCCGGGAGCCGAGCGGCGCAGGCGAGGGCGTGGGCCCGCCGCCGGACCACCCCGCGACCAGGCAGCGCTCGGCCCCCAGGGCCTGCAAGACGAAGGCGGTATCGGCCACGACGTCAACTACGGCACGGCCTGGTTGGCGGGTGGAACCGCCGTAGCCGGGCCTCGACGTGGTCACCAGGCGCAGGCTTCTAGCGTGCGCGGCCCGTTCCAGGGCGCGGATCGGGGTAGCTGCGCCCGGTGTGCCATGGTGGAAGACGAGGGGGGCCCCACCTGCCGGCCCGCTCACCTGAAAATCTAGGCGCCGCCCGTCGGGCAGCCGCAGCTGGTCTAGAGCGCTCATCCCGAGATAATGCCACCACGGGTCGCCGGCCTAACGCCACCGGCCCCGGACCTCAGCCTCGGGCGACTAACTGGATCACGATGACGTAGAACAGCAGTCCGGCCGTTATCACCAGAGCATGGAAGACCTCGTGGTAACCGAACACGGCGGGCACCGGGTCCGGCCATCGAAAGCTCATGACCAACGCCCCTATCGAGTACATCAGCCCGCCGGCCAGCAACAACGCGAAGCTCACGACCCCCAGGCCCGTCCACCAGCTGGGCATCACCACAATGGCTGCCCATCCCACGCCCATATAGAAGACGCTCATGACCCACCGTGGCGAGGTGGGCCAGAAGTTCCTGACCAGCACTCCCGATATGGCAAGGGCCCATACCACCCCGAGTAGGGCCCGGCCGGTGGTCGTGGGAAGGGCGATGACCGCGATCGGGGTGTACGTGGAGGCGATAGCCACCAGGATCATGGAGTGGTCCAGCCGACGCATCCGGCTCTTAGAGGCCGGAGCCCAGTTACCTCTGTGATAGCAGGCGCTTGTCGCGTACATACTGCTGACGCCGGCGGCGTATATCCCGACGGCCACCTTTTCTGTCAGCGAGCTGGCCACCAGGATGGCGGCAAGGCCCATGAACGGGAACACAATGGCGGCGACCTCGTGGGACACGCCGCGTAAGCGCGGTTTGACGGGGCTTTCGACGAGGCCGTCGCTCAGGACAACAGGCCTCGCCGCCGGTGATCCGTCGACCATGACTGGATCGTAGAGCAACACCCTCACCAAAGCCCACGTCTAGCCTCAGCCTCTGTCAATGGCCCACCCGGTGCCGGCCTAGAGTGGAACGCTCGTGGAGCCGACCGAATATTTTCCCCGTGGGGTGGGGCCCTCTGAGGCCCCAGACCTCGCCGCCTTGTACCGCCGCTCAGGCCCGTTCGTGACTCTGTACTTCGACACGGGCCCGCCTTCAGAGCTTGCCTACCGCGAGACTGAGACGCAGTGGGACGAGATGCGTCGGCATCTAGAGGCCCAAGGCGTCGACGCGTCAACCATCGACAGCATGGCTGCTGCCATCTCCGGCGTGCCGGACACTGAGCAGATTGCCGGGCCGACGTGTGTAGTTGCCGCTGGAGGCGAAGTCTTGTTGCTCGAGCGAGGCCCCACCTCGCCCGGCCGGGACCTGGCCCTGATCGGCGCCTTGCCCGCGCTGGGCCCGGTAATCGAGTGGCGCCAACACGACGTTACCTACGTGGCTGTTTGGTGCGACCGGGCGGGGGCCGATATCCGCCTTCACGGCCGCCGGGGCGCGGCTGAGCTGGCCGCCGGCGAACGGGACCGTCATGACCCACTTCTGCATAGAGCACACGCAGGCGGGTGGTCGTACCCGCGTTACCAGCGGACGGTGGCCAACAACTGGGAACGGAACGCGAAGGACGTGGTCGACATCCTCGACCGCCTCCTCGAGCGGGTTCACCCGTCGTTGGTGGCGTACGGGGGCGATCCCCGGGCGGTGGGCCTTCTGCGGCAGGAAGCAACTCCCAGCCTGCGCCCCTTGCTCCAGGAAGTGCCCCTGAGCCGAGCCCCCGAGCCGGCCGAGGAGCACGAGCCAGAGGCCGTGCACGCCGCGGTGGACGCGGTAGTGGCCGCCCGTACGGCTAGTCTTCTCGACCGGTTCCAGGAAGGGAAGGCGAAATCATTCGGCGTGGAAGGCGCCGGCTCAGTGCTGAGCTCTCTCACCGCCGCTCAGGTGGAGACGCTGCTACTCCACGAGCAATTAGACGACGAACGGACTGCGTTCCTTTCCCTCGACCCGCCGGGGGCGGGCCTGGATCTCGACGAAGTGGCTCCATTAGGGGGCCAACCCTTCTCGGCCCGGCTCGTCGATGTAGCCCTGGCCATGTCCTTCCTCACCGGGGCCGGGGCGTGGGTGCTGTCCCAACCTCCCCTGGACGGAGGCCTCGCCGCCGTGCTCCGCTACCCAGTCTGAACGGGTCGCCCGAAAACCTCCGGTCAGCGTCGACAAAAACCCAGGTCGCCAAGCGGTCCCGGCCGGCGCACGGGCCGTCTTAGCGCTTCGTTTCTTTGCCCCCGACGAAGAGCTCGCGCCAGTCCTGCTCGCTGAGGTGCACACCAAACCGGTCGGCGGCCTCTTGTATCCGCCTCCAGGCTTCGTCGCGCTCCGCATCAGTCACGCCTTCGACCTGGTCGAAGCGGGCCACTGCGTTGCGAACGTGACTGGCGTCGACAAGCGGCTCTTTGCGTTCCCGCGGGAACGCGAATTCATCCGCGGAGAGCCTGTCCTGCTCGGCCGTGCTCAGGCCAGGAGGGTACGGGATGTCCTGGCCCTGCGCTCGCTCACTTTCCACCTCCCGAGCCTTTTCGATGTTGCGACGGGCCGCTTCCTTTTGCTTATCGGTGGACACTTTCCAGCCTCCTTGTCGTTCGCCCAATGGCTAGTAGTTGTTGGTGCTGAGCAAAGCCCGGCTTCCAGCCGGAGAACCGGCCCGGTTTCTCAGTGGGCGCTGTCAGAGATGGCGTCCACCTCTTCTTGGCTCAGGTGGATGCCCGCCGCGGCGACGTTGGCATCCAAATGGGCCACCGTGCCGGTGCCGGGGATCGGCAGCATCTGCGGAGAGCGAGCCAGGAGCCAGGCCAAGACGATCTGGCGAGGGTGGGCGTGGTGGTGAGACGCGGCCGTAGAGATAGCCGAGTGGGACGAGTAGTCCTGGATGGGAGCCCATGGAATGAACACCAGGTCCTCCTGCTCGCACAGGTCGACGATACTTTCTGAGTCGCGATCCGAGACGTTGTACCGGTTTTGTACCGACACCACGGCGGTCAGGGCCATGGCCCGGCGCAAATCGTGCTCCGACACATTTGACACGCCGATATGGCGGATCTTGCCTTCAGCTTTAAGCTCGACAAGGGCCCCGACCGATTCCTCATAGGGAACCTTGGGATCCGGGCGGTGCAGTTGGTACAGAGGGATCTGGTCGAGACGCAAACGACGGAGGCTCCCCTCGCAGGCCGCCCGCAGGTGCCCCGGACGGCCATCGGCGTCCCACTTCCCGGGACCGGGGCGCACAAGGCCGCCCTTGGTCGCGATGACCAGGTCGTCAGGATAAGGGTGGAGGGCTTCGGCGATGAGTTCCTCGCTCACGTCGGGCCCGTAAGAGTCGGCGGTGTCGATGAACGTAACGCCGAGCTCGACCACCCGGCGTAGTACGCGCTTCGCCTCGTCTGGGTCAGGTGGGTCTCCCCAGATCCCTTGCCCGGTGATGCGCATGGCCCCAAAACCCAAACGGTTCACCGTCAGGTCGCCACCGATATCGATAGTCCCGGCCGCTTGGGCGGTAGTTGCAGCCGACATGCCTAACCTCCCGGAGGATAAAGAACGGACACAGGCACCGTACCCCGAGCGGCACGGGATCAGACCCCCGACGCCCCTACCTCGGGCGGTTCCCCGAATTGGACGCGGCGAAGTGTTTCGGGCTCGCCACCATTCTGTGACGGCTGATCGCCCCCGCCCGCCGCCAATTCGTACCGTTCGCGTATGTCCGCAAGGTCGTTTGGCTCGGTCACTGACCGTTGGGCCTCTCGGTAGATCATGTCCGCTTGGCGCCGCAGAACGCGGCGCTGCTCAGCGGACACAGTGTCGTGCATGATGGCAGCGATGGCGGCCAGGAGACGGATCAAAACGGCCGGCATCCCTTGGGCGGCTTGACGGATCTTGTCGAAGGCCCGGTCGACCATGCGCGGATAGGAGGGGCCCGACTCGATGAGGCGGACGCGGCCGTTCTTATCCCGGTACACGCCCTCGACCAACTCCCTCGTGGACACGCGGCTGAGGCCAGCTGAGAGCCAGTCGATGCAGGTTAGGGCGGTGAAGGTGTCGTTGACGGCCGGGGAAAGCGCCCGGATGGCGATTTCGACGAGCTGGTCGATGGCGAACACGGGGTCTTGCATCAGTGTCCGATGCGGCCCCGTGATGTGGGCCGCAGCCAGCTGGTGGCTGACCTGTTGGGCCGCCCCCTGGGGCCAGACCGAGGCTACGGGATGACCCGCCACCAAGAAATGGCCCGGCCGGTAGTTGAGGCGGATAACCGAGTCGGTCTGCATGGCCACTTCCACCAGGTTCGTGTAACTGACGAACTGCAGGTACCCGCTGGTGCTGGCGGGGACGACCGCACCGCGCGTTCTCGACGAGCTGCTGGATCTCCTCGACTGAGCGCCCCGGGCCCGCAGCGGGTGCCGATCCGGGTTCGTCATCGGACTGATCAGGGAACTCGTCGTCGATGGCCCTCATAAGGTCACGGGCGATGCTGGCTATCACCTCGGGCAACTGGATGGTTTTGGCGATGTGGTGGATGAAGTAGATCAGCACGGCCAAATCGACCAGGAGGAGCGCTTCGGCGACGGTGATCGAGAGATGCGGGACGAAATCTCCGCGCGGTTCGCTCGTGATGGAGCCGAGGGCCAGCACGGCGTACACGAAGGTGCCTACGAACACGCCCAGAGTGAACTGGTTACCGAGGTCGCGCACGAAGTTCCGCATCATGCGGGGCCCAAACTGCTGGGAGGCAAGGGTCAGGGCCACAATGGTGATCGAGAACACCACTCCGACCACAGTGATGATGCCGGCGGCGATGGAGATCAGGACTTCGCGGCCCGCGTCCGCGCTACCTGTCCGGATCCAAAACGGCAATCGAAAGTCGCCGTGGTAAGCCGCGAGATCGACCGAGAACGTAACCGCGAACAACGCTGCGGCCACGAGGACCAGTACGGTCGGGACCAGCCAGAAGTTGGTCCGCAGCGCTTCGCGCCGCCAACTCGGCAAAGCCTTCGAAAGCGACCTGTCGCTCCGGCCCCCCTCGCCTCGAATCACCATGGCAGGGGCCTGAGGTCAAGCCGACGAAGTCGGTCGGTCGTTGCGTCGGTGGGAAGGCCTCGCCATCGACCCTGCGGGCGCTGTCGCACCGCAGCGCGGACCGATTTGGTGTTGACGAGGGGTAGTCGAGCAGCCATTTTTACCATCTGCCGACCAGTCTTCCCGGCGCACCTCCGCCGACGATAGCGCTTCAAGGCCGGTGCCGGAAGGGCCATAACGCCGGCTGTGGGCTTCGGTTTAGCCGCCGAGGGCCTTGCGGATGGCGGCAAAGCGGGCCTGGTCCACCCGCCACCAGACCCACCGCCCGCGCCGTTCACCGACCAGCAGCCCCGCCTCGACAAGCACTTTGGTGTGGTGCGAGATAGTGGGCTGGGTCTTGCCCAAAGGGCGCTCCAGGTCGCAAGAACATACCTCGGCCTGAGATGCGACCAGCGACAGCAGCCGTAACCTCACCGGGTCGCTCAGGGCCGCGAGCACGCGGCCAAGCTCGGCCGCCTCCTGTTCCGCCAACGGCGTATCGACCAAAGAGGGACAACAAAGGTCGCTCATCATGCCGGCGTCCGTCTTACTGTCCGTGGGCTTGGCCATACCTCCATCGTTGCACATTGACAGCGATCTATGTACGGGCGGCGGCCCTCAAGGTCTATATCGGCGCTGTCAGAGGGAGACCTGAGGCGCGGCCGCCAACTGCGGCCCGGTCGTGGTGAAAACGGCTGACGCCAGCAGGATGACTTCGACAACGGCGCCCAATGGGACGGCCGTGCTGTCGATAACCAGGTGGTAATGGGACGAGGCGGTGGGGTCCACGCCGTAGAGGCGCCGCACGTACGAGGTACGGGCTTTGTCGGCGGCCTGCATATGGAGGCGGGCTTCGTCGATGCTTATGCCCTCGACTACGGCGCCTTGCACCAATCTACGGTCCGGGGGGCCATCTAGCCGCACGTGGAAGCCCCGGTCGGGGCCGAGCACAACGGCAGCCGCTCGGCCCAGGACGACCCCGCCGCCGAGCCTGACGAGCGCCACTACTTCGGCCTCGAAGGAGTCCCGGATCTCGTCGTCGTGCTGGCGGTGGGTGGGCGGCGACAGTGTCGGCCCGGCCGGCATCGCGTGGCTGAGGGAACCGAGCAGGCGGTGGACGGGCGTGGTGCCGGCTTCCTCGGCGGAAAGCCTTTCGCCCGAGGGCGGCGGCCCGGTCACGCCGGCATGCCCGGTGATGCGGTCGACGAAGGGTACGCCCAAACGCTCGGCGAGGGCCGGGGCCACCACACTCCCTCCCGCGCCATACGCGGCCGAGATGGTGATGAGGCGAGCCTCGGGCAGCCGTCCAGGCTCGCGACCAGCGCTGTCCTCGGTCACAGGCGGAGGCTCCATTTGCTCACGCCGGGACCGCGACGACTTCGCTGGTGGCGCCGCCGGTGGCCGCCCTCGGGGCGCCCGACGGCAACACCGCCGCGGTCACAATGGCAGCGAAGACGAATATGCCGAGCACCACTGTGAACGCCACGACGTAGCTGTGTACGGCGGCTTCTGCCAGGACCCCGGGCGCCCGGCCGTGGGCGAGAACGTAGCTGGCGACGGCGCTGGCGGCGATGCTGTTGAGCAACGCGGTGCCGATCGACCCTCCCACTTGCTGGCTGGTGTTGACCATAGCCGAGGCCACCCCGGCGTCCTCACGGCGGGAACCGAAGGTGGCGGTGTTGATGGCACAGCCGAAGACGAGGCCCAACCCCAGCCCGACCAGGATGAGGCCTGGCAGTATCCCGCTGGCGTAGCTCGTGTGCAAGCCCAACTGGCGCAGCAGTGCGGCCCCGCCGGCAGCCACCAGCATCCCGAGCGGGACTAACGGGCGAGGGCCAATTCGAGGCAGCAACACTGCAGTAGACACGGTGGACGCCACCATGACCATGCCGATGGAGGGGAGAAAAGCCAAGCCGCTCTTGACCGGCGAGAAATGGAGGGTCAGCTGGAGGTAGTAGGTGAGGAAAAGGAAAATGCCAAACAGGGCGATGGCCGTTAGCCCGATGGCCAGGTAGGAGCCCCCTCGAAAGCGGTTCAACACCACCCGCATCGGCAGCAACGGGTGCTTGACTCGCCCCTCGACCACTACGAAGACAGTCAGCAGGACGACTCCACACACGATCAGGGCCACCGTCAGAGGCGCCCCCCAACTACTGGTGGCGGCTTCCGCCATCCCGTACACAAAAGACACCAGCCCGGCCACAGCTAAAACGGAACCCGGGATGTCCAAGCGCACGTCAGGGTTACGCGGTTGGTTCACCAGCAACCGCAGCGCTCCGACCAGCGCCACCATCGCCAGGACAACGTTCACGTAGAGGCACCATCGCCAGGACAAGTACTCCGTCAGCACCCCGCCCAACAGCAACCCCACTGCCCCGCCCGAACCGGCGATGGCGCCGTACACCCCGAACGCCTTGCCCCGCTCGGATGGCTCGGTAAACGTCGTGGTCAGGATAGACAGCGCGGAGGGAGCTAACAGGGCTCCGAAGGCGCCCTGCACGGCGCGGGCGATGACCAGCATCGCGAAACTGACAGACGCACCCCCCAAGGCCGAAGCCGCGGCGAAGCCCACCAGGCCGATCAGGAACGTCCGGCGCCGCCCGACCAGGTCTGACAGGCGCCCGCCCAGCAACAGCAGCCCGCCGAAGGCGAGCGAGTAAGCCGTCACGACCCATTGTCGGTCGGCATTGGAGAATGCGAGGTCGCGCTGAGCCGACGGCAGTGCGATGTTGACGATGGTGGCGTCGAGTACGACCATCAGCTGCGCCAGGCCCGTGACGGCCAGGATCCACCAGCGTTTGTTCCCATCGTCCACGCCGGAAGCAGAGCGTAGGTCTGGTGGCACAACCACCTGTTCAGCCATGGCCGCGCTCAACCCGTCCAAAGCCGACCAGGCTGGTCGAAGGGGCGCCCCCGCACCGTGCACCCTCGTCGACGCGGGCCGAGCGACGCCCGTGGTCTGGAGGAATGCGACTGGCCAGCCTCAATTGAACCTCCACCCATCACCACCTCGCGACGAGCCGAACGAGCGTTACCTTAACACACCCGCCACTTTCGGCGCCTCCCTCATGGGGATGGGGTGAGGAATATCGGGTACTCGACGAAGGCGAAATGGAGGCTGTCGGGCGCCCAGCCATTGACGTTCATCGTCCCCTGGCCGCCGTACAGGTGCAGGAGATCTTCGCGCTCACCGCCGTCGGGGCTCATCGAGCGGACGATGACATCCTTATTGGCCGGGTGGCCCACGGTCCCGGGGGCATAACTCAGATAGATCAATCGGGCACCGTTCGGGGAAAGGTGCGGGAACCAATTAACGCGCTCGTCGTCTGTAAGTTGGGCCATCTCTGTGCCGTCCGGGCGCATGCGGAACACCTGCGCGTGGCCGGGCACTGAAGAGGCCATTTCAGAGTTGAAATAAATCCAGGCCCCGTCCGGGCTGTACTCCGCCCCGTCCTCTGGCTTTTCCGAGTGAGTGAGCTGCAAATCGGCCCCGCCGGCTACAAGTAAGGTAAAAATGTTCAGCGCTCCGTACGGGTTGCCGTTGACCTCCTGAGCACCCGTATATACAAGGGTCTTCCCGTCGGGGGAAATCCCGTGCAAATAGTGACGAAATGGGTGCGGATGGCTATTGGTGACCCGACGCTCCTTGCCTCCGCCCATTGGGACCTCATAGATATGCCCGTCTCGCGATGTTATGTAGACGAACCGCCCGTCGGGTGACAGCACGTGGTCATTATTGGCGTCCTCGATACCGCCCGTATCAAGGACCTCGGGCTCGGCGCCTTCTCGCGGGGCGATGCGGTAGAGACGCCCTTCCCGATTGAAGACCAGGAAAGTGCCGTCGGACGTCCAGTTCGGGGCTTCGATCACTGCGTCGAAAGTCTCGTGGACGAGCTGCGCCGCCCCCGATCGCACATCGAACGTGCACAAGCGAGCGGTCTGGCCCTTTTCTAGCTCACGCCAAACATGCGGTCCAGGCGACCCCCTTGACACGTTTATGTCTCCCTGACCGAAATCACGACAGGGTTACTCTAGCCCTATCGATATCACGAACCGGGAGCCGGACGGCTGACCGAACTGGGATGATGGGCCAGGTGCAGTTCGAACTTCCACCGCCTGGCTCGTCCCCTGGGCGACGCCGGCTTTTGCCGCCTCGGCGACCTCGTGCACCCGCGTGGCTCCCGGTGTGCTGCTCCTGGCCGGAGCACAACCAAGCCGCGAGCGCATAGCCCTTCTGGGCGTAACCGAGCTGGTCCTGGCCGGCTCGCCGCCCCGCGACCCGCGTGCAGCCGCTGACCGGCTCAGCACGCTCGCCGACCGATGGAGTGTGCAGCCGGGCACCGCCTCGGATTGAAGTTAGGGTCATGGCTATGAAGCTTGCGTCCCGTATGGCGCGGTTGGGCACAGAGTCCACGTTCACGGTCCTGGCCCGCGCCAAGGAGTTGGAGGCCGCCGGGCGGACGATTATCCACCTCGAGTTGGGAGAGCCTGACTTCCCGACCCCTCCGCACATCGTCGACGCCGCGATCGAGGCACTGCGCGCTGGGCACACCCGCTACGTGCCCACACCAGGGATATTGCCGCTGCGGGAATCGGTGAGCGCGTTTTTGGAGACGTCGGGCCGTTTGCGCGCCCCGGCTGATCGCGTGATCGTGACCCCCGGGGCCAAGCCCATAATGTTCTTCACCATCCTCGCTCTGTGCGAAGAAGGCGACGAAGTACTGTTGCCCGACCCGGGCTTCCCGATGTACGAGTCAATTGTGCGGTTCTCGAGGCCCCGGCCGGTGCCGGTCCCGCTGCGGGAAGAAAACCAGCTCAGGATGGACCCCGAAGAGCTCGAGCGCCTCGTGACCACGAGGACAAAGCTCTTGGTCCTCAATTCTCCTCACAACCCTTGCGGCAGCGCATCGAGCGTGAGCGACTGTGAGGCCATTGCCCAGATCGCGATGCGCCACGACATAACCGTCCTCAGCGACGAGGTGTACTGGGTCCTCTGTTACGAGCGCAAACATGCCAGCGTGCTCGACGTCGACGGGATGGCGGAGCGTACGGTGCTCCTGGACGGCTGGTCGAAGACGTTCGCGATGACCGGTTGGCGCTTGGGGTTCGGGGTTTTCCCCGCCGCTCTTATAGAGCCAGTAACCAGACTGGTAGTGAACTCCGTTTCGTGCACGTCCGCTTTTAGTCAGTTCGCCGCTAAAGCGGCGCTGGAAGGTCCGTGGCAGCCGGTCGTCGACATGGTGGCGGAGTTCTCTCGGCGTCGTGAGCTGATCGTGGACGGCCTCAACAGAGATCCCCGGTATTACGTGCGAAACACCGGAGGGAGCGTTTTACGTTTTTCCCAATATAACGTCACTGGGGCTGCCGGCATCGGTACTACAGGCACGCCTACTCGAGGAAAAGGGGGTGGCGTGCTTGGCCGGGAGCTCCTTCGGAGCACAGGGGGAAGGTTATCTACGACTGTCATATGCAAACTCCACTGACAACATCCGCCTGGCTTTAGGGGCTATGGCGGAGTTCTGCGCGGACCTTTGAAAGCAGCCCGGTCGGACCAGGGGCTTCCCCTGGTTCGACGTATGGTCCGGTGCCTCCACGATGAGGACGAGACGGCCCGGTGGCCAAAGCAGGAGGAGTGATTGGGCGTCCCGTCCCAGCCACAATGAAAATCTCTCGGGAAGGAGAAATTGATGGCTAGAACTCAAGCCGATGTCATGGTCGCCACCCTGAGGGCGTCGGGGGTGAAACGGGTGTACGGGATCCCGGGAGACTCGTTGAACGGGTTCACCGACGCCCTGCGCCGAGACAGCACTATCGCCTGGGCGCATGTCCGCCATGAGGAGGCCGCCGCCTTCGCGGCGGCGTCAGAGGCCGCGCTGACCGGGGGGCTGGCGGTGTGCGCCGGCAGTTGTGGGCCGGGCAACTTGCACTTGGTCAACGGGCTGTTCGATGCCAACCGCAGTGCCGTGCCGGTGCTCGCTATCGTGGCCCAGATCCCGGCTGCGGAGATCGGCGGGGAATACTTCCAGGAGACCCACCCCCAGGAACTGTTCCGTGAGTGCAGCGTCTATTGCGAACTGGTGAGTACGACCGGGCAGCTCCCCCGGCTGCTCGAGATCGCCATGCGCGCCGCGCTACAGCGACGGGGCGTCGCCGTCATCGTCGTCCCTGGCGAGATCTTCCTGGCCGAAGCGCCCGCTGACGCCAAAGTAGTGGCCGTGCGGGCCACCCGGCCGGTGGCGCGGCCCGATGACGAGTCGTTGGCCGCCGCTGCCCAAGTGCTCAATGCCGCCCGCCAGGTCACGGTCCTGGCCGGGGCGGGGTGCGAAGGCGCTCACGACGAGCTCATCTCGCTCGCTCGCACGTTGCAAGCCCCGGTTGTGCACGCGTTCAGGGGCAAAGAGTTCGTCGAGTACGACAACGCCTACGACGTCGGTATGACCGGGCTCATCGGCTTCAGCTCGGGGTACCGGGCCATGGAGCACTGCGACGCCTTAGTAATGCTGGGTACTGACTTCCCTTATCGCCCGTTCCTTCCTGAGGGCGTGCCAGTGGTCCAGGTAGATGTGCGGGGAGAGCACATTGGCCGCAGGGTGCCGGTGGACGTGCCCCTGGTGGGCACGGTCAAAGACACGGTCCCAGCGCTTCTGGCCCTGCTCACCTCAAAGGGCGACTCGGGTCACCTGGACCGTATGACCGCTCACTATCGAAGGGCCCGCATGGACAAGCTGGCCCAGGACCGCCGCAACGACTCGCCTCTCCACCCTCAGTACGTCGCCGCCACGGTCGACGCGTTGGCGAGCAGTGACGCCGTCTTCACCGTTGACGTGGGCAGCCCGTGCATATGGGCCGCCCGGTACCTGCACATGAACGGGTCTCGGCGGCTGGTCGGGTCGTTCAACCACGGCAGTATGGCCAATGCCCTGCCACACGCCATTGGGGCGCAGGCCAGCCACCCGGGCCGCCAGGTGGTAGCGCTGTGCGGGGACGGGGGGCTAGCCATGTTGATGGGCGAACTGATAACCCTGCGTCAGCTCCAGCTGCCAGTAAAGGTCATCGTCTTCAACAACGGAGCACTGGCTTTTGTCGAGCTCGAGATGAAAGCGGCGGGCATAGTCACGTACGGCACGGATCTCGACAACCCCGACTTTGCTGCTGTCGCCCGCGGGGTTGGGCTATCGGGCACCCGAGTCGAGAAAGCAGGCGACCTCGAGCCCGCTCTTCGCTGGGCGTTCAACCAGAACGGCCCGGTTCTGGTGGACGTCTCGACTGCCCGCCAGGAGCTGTCGCTGCCCCCGAAACTCTCATACGGAGAGATCAAAGGGTTCACGCTGTACGCCACCCGCACCATCTTGTCGGGCGAAGGAAAAGAGCTCGTCGAGCTGGCTAAAACCAACCTGCGAGAACTAGAACTCGAGTAATCGCTGCTAAATGCCGGCGCCCCGCTTGGGCCCGGAGTGCGCCCCAGCGCAACCACCTCTAGGATTGGGTGGTGCTTGGGCGAGCCGGTTTGGAGCTGCGTACCGTAACGGCTGCGACGTTCGTCGCTTGTTTGGGCCTGGCCGGCGTTGTGCCGGGCCTCCCTTCTGGCGCCGCCACCGCTCTCGCCGCTACTCGAGGCCAGCTGGTGGCCGCGGCGGCCAGCACCGCGCCGCTGCATACGAACTGCAAGCAGGTTGCCCATCTCGGGGACTCTACGTCGGACGGCCTCGTCGAGCCCGACTTTCTTCCCGATCCCGCCCAGAGGATCCCGGCCCAGTACGCCCGGGTAGGTGTGTCCCATTCCCTCATGGAGGTGGTGGGCGCCAACTCGATCGTCGAGACGCTCCCAGGAGACCAGAACGGGTACGAGATCGCCCAGGGCTTGGTGGCCCAGGGCTACCGGGGGTGCTGGGTGATAGCCCTCGGGACCAACGACGCGGCCGACGTGGCGGTGGGCTCTAACGTCGGCCTGCCCGCCCGAATACAGCGCATGATGTCGGTGATCGGCCACTCACCCGTGCTTTGGGTGAACGTGAAGACCCTGCTAAGTAGTGGGGCGTACGCCGAGTCGAACATGCAGATGTGGGATAACGCACTGCTCGCCGCTTGTCCTTCGTACCCGAACATGCGCGTGTTCAACTGGGCGCACCTGGCCAACCCGGACTGGTTCACCACGGACGGGATCCACTACACCTCCACAGGTTCCGCCATCCGCGCCGCCGCTATCGCCGACGCCCTGGCGACGGGCTTCCCAGCCCACTCCGCACCTCACGCTGCGCATAGCAGCTGCGTCGTCAACTGGTCCCCGACCTGGCACCTGCCGACGACGTACATCCCTTAGGACGATCAGGCCAAAGCGTAAATCGGCGCGAAGATATCGCTCGATCGAGTGATGTCGGGGCGGGGCGAAAACCGGGACACTGATGGGGCAGTCCTTTGGAAGAAGGAGATCGGAAATGGTTGCGAGCCCAACTGTCGTCCTGGTCCATGGCGCGTTTGCCGACGCCTCCGGCTATTCGGCCCTGATACAGCGCCTCCAAACTGAAGGACTGGCGTCGAGGGCGCCGATGAACCCCCTGCGCGGTCTGGCCTTTGACGCCGACGCAGTGGCCCGGTACACCAACGCCATTGACGGCCCCATCCTGTTAGTGGGCCACTCGTACGGCGGCGCGGTGATCTCACAAGCGGCGCCCTCGGTAAAAAATGTTACCGGGTTGGTCTTCCTGTCCGCTTTCGCCCTTGACGAAGGTGAGAGTTGCGCCAGCGTGCAGGAGCCTTTCCCCCCCGTGTTGTCGGCGACGACCACGATCCGCACCTCCTACGATGCCCCTGGTGCGGCCGGAGGGCCAGACCTGTTCATCAACATTGCCCAGTTCCACCAGACGTTTTGCGCCGATCTGCCAGCTGGGTTGGCCGGCGCGATGGCCGTAAGCCAGCGGCCACTCAGCGCGGCGGCAATCACCGAGAAGGCCACCGTCGCCGGCTGGAAGACGCTCCCGTCTTGGTACATGGTCTCTGAGAAGGACAACGCGATTTCCCCGGACGCAGAGCGGTTTATGGCCAAGCGGATGGAGGCGGTGACCGAGTCGGTGGACGGTTCGCACGTTGCCTTCATTGCTCAGCCTGACGTCGCCGCCGGGCTCATCTTGAAGGCGGTGGCGGCAGCGTAACTCGGCCGGCCAATTGCGGCCGATCTTTTGGCCCGAAACCAAAGTGATCAGCACAGACATCTGGAGGAACGGCGCATGCCGATGATCGATGTTTATGCCCCAGAGGGTACTTTTTCTGAACCGCACACCCTGGCCCGAGATCTGGCCGCCGCGGTGATGCGCTGGGAACAAGTCCCCGATCTCGCCTTGTTCCGCAAGAACACCGCGGCGTTTATCCACGAACTGCCGGCTCCGGCTATCTCCAATGTCGACGGTGACAGCGACTACATCCGCGTCCAGGTCCTGACCCCGATTGGAGTCCTGAACCGCGAGAAACAACTTGGGGTGGTCAAGGAGCTAACAGAACTTGTCGCCGCGGCCAGTGGGGACCCCACTGCCGGTGGTCGGACCTGGGTGTTGATAACGGAATCTCCTGAAGGCGGTTGGGGTATCGCCGGGCACGCCAATACTGGAGCTGACATCGCTGAAGCCGCTCGTCGCGAGCTATCCGGGCAATGATGGCTACGGGCGCGGGTATCGGCAGACCTCCGATTACGAAGCTGAGAACACCGGCGATGGCCTGACGCTCTGGCCAGCCGTAGACTCCGGGGGTGGCGCCGTCATGAGGGGTAGGTTGTCGCCACCGCTGCGGGGCCGTGACGAAGAGCTGGGACGCGTAAAGCGGTGCCTGGAAGAAGTTGCCTCCGGCGTCGGGGCGGTTGTAGTGGTCGAGGGCCGGGCCGGGCTAGGAAAGACGAGGTTGTTGGACGAATGCGCCTCGCTGGCGGCGGAAAGGTCGTTCCGCGTGGGGCGAGGCATCGCCGAACCCGGCCGCAGTGCGGTAGAACTCGAAGCGCTTTTGGCTGCTCTTTTCGATGGGGACGAACCGCTCGTCAGCCGCACGGCGCTCAGCGCGCTCCAAACTTCGGCAGAGCAAACCTTCTGGCTCCTGCAAGATATCCAGACGCTCATCGAGGAGGCCGCCCTTAACGGGCCGCTGCTGATTTGCCTTGACGACCTTCAATGGGCCGGGAGTAGCTGCGCCTTGGCCTTGCGACAGCTCCCGGAGCGCCTCGCCTGCCCTGCCGGTGGCCTGGGTCATAGCTTTTCGGCCCAACCAGGGCCTCCCGTCCGTTGTAGACGCCAAGAACGAATTGCTTTACGCTGGCGCCGAGTTCATCAGCCTGGGCCCGCTCGAGGGTGAGGCGGTGGCCCAACTAGCTGCTGACCTCCTCGGCGCCCCGCCGGACGAAAAACTGCTCGAAAAGGCGGAGTGGGTCCACGGCAGCCCATTTCTTCTCGTGGAATTCTTTCGCGGCCTGCAGTCCGAAGGCATGGTGGCTGTCACATCGGGCCGAGCCACACTAGTGGGAGACGGCCTCCCCCGCCGCGTCGGCGACAGTATCCAGCGCCGCCTGTCACGATTGTCTCCCGAGGCCGAGCACGTGGCGACTCTGGCCGCTTCGCTGGGCCGTCGCTTTTCCGCTCACGATCTGGCCGCCATGACTGGCGTTCTCGTCACCGATCTGCCCCGGCCCGTTCGAGAGCTCATGGACGCAGATATATTCATCGACTGCGATGGTTCTATGGCCTTCGGGCATGACCTCATCCGGGAAGGCGTCAGGGCCACTTCTGTTTCTGCGGTACGGCGCGCCCTCGACCGGCGGGCTGTGGACGTCCTCCTGGCTCGGGGCGCGTTGCCGGTAGTAGTGGCGCACCAACTGGCCGCCAGCGCGGAAGTCGGCGACGATGCGGCCATCTCCACCTTACTGGAGGCAGCCGACGCCATCGGGCCTACAGACCCGGCGGCCGCAGCGGATCTGGCCGGGCGCGCCCTGGAACTCGCTCCTGCTCACCACCCATTACGAGCGCCCCTGGTTTCCAGGCGAGCTATCTCCATGTTCGCCGCCGGGTTCGCAGACGATGCCAAGCGTTTCGCTGACGGCGCCCTCCGGCAGGCTCTTTCAGCCGAAGACGAAGCAGAGGTCCGCTGGACAATTGCCGGGATGTTCGACCTTTCTCCTGATGTGCGGGCAGACAACGGACGGACCGCCTTGGCTCTCCCTGACCTCGGCGCTGATCTGCGCGCCAGGCTCTGGGCCTCGCTCTTCCACAACCTGGTCGTTGCGGTTAGGACCGAGGAGGCGCTCGCGCTCAGACCAAAGGCCCGCGCCGCTGTTCAAGGCAGCCCAACTAGGGCGGGCTGGTTCGCCCTAGAAGTGGCCGAGTCCGGCCTCCAATACCAACTGTCGAACTTCAGCCAAGCTCTAGAAGTCCTGGACGCGGCGGAGCGCCTTGCCCCTCCCGACCACGAAGACGCCAGGCAGCGCCTGGCGGGCAATTTCCGGGCGTCGTTCTTGTCGGCCCTCGACCGGCCCGACGAGGCATTTCAGACCGCAGACGGCGGTATGGCCTCCGCGCAACGCGACCGCCAGAACTGGGCGCTACGAATGTTCGAGACTTGGAGAGGCCGCCAACTGCTCCAGATGGGCCAGCTGGCCGAGGCCGCCACCGCTCTCGAACGCCGGTTCAGCGTGAGTCATGCGGACCGCGTTGTGGGGATGCTGGAGGCCCCTTCTGTGGTCGCGCTCGGCAAACTGAGGATCCATACCGGTGACGACAGCGGTGCCCACGAGGTGGCGCGCATGGCGGAGGTTATGCTCACGGCTAGCGCGCCCGGCGTTCAGTGCCACGCCGCCTGGTACCTGGCCTTGCATGCGATGTACGAAGGGGATCCAGCGAATGCTCACCACTGGCTATGCGCCCGGGGGGACGAGGAAAGACTGGCTCTTTTCCCGCTCTTCCCGCTGGAGGCTGTCGACGACCCTCAATTGGTCCGCATCGCCGTCGCCATGGAAGATGACGAATTGGCAAAGAGCACCATCCTCGGGGCCGAACGGCGGTCGGAGCTAAACCCGGAAGTTCGGTCCCTGGCCGCCGTGGCTGCTCACGCCCGGGGCCTGTGGGCCAAGTCCATGGATGACCTGGGCCGGGCCACTGCCCTTTTCGACGATGGGATGCGCCCTTTGGCTTTGGCATCAGCCTTGGAAGATTCGGGCGGTTGAAGATGGACGACGGCTCCATCGCCGATGCGGCCGCCGCTTTCGACCGCGCTCTCTCTATCACCACCAGGGCCGGGGCATATTGGGATGCCGCCCGGGTGCGGGGCCGCCTGCGCAAGCTAGGCATTAGACGGCGACCTTTATCGGGGAGCCGGCCCAAAGCTGGTTGGGAAGCGCTGAGCGCCACAGAGTTGGCCGTCGCTCAGCTGGCCGCCGGTGGCAGGACCAACCGGGAGATCGCTGAGAAGCTGTTCATCTCGCCCCACACCGTGAACACCCATCTCCGGCACCTGTTCGAAAAGCTGGGTGTCAACTCCCGGCTGGCGCTCAGCCGCATCGTCCAGGACCGTCAGTTCCAAGCCACCATGTGACCCCGCCTGGGCCCATTGCCATCCCCGATGCCCCGGGGTCGACCTGGCCGCGTCATCCTACGAGGGACGGGGCCGCGGGCTTCCCGACTGAGCCCGGCCCACAGGGGGTGGTCCCGGGCCACTCCCCCGGGCTTGGGCGCGCCAGGCTCGCGATCAGAGCAAATGGCCCGCCCAAGTCCCGGAATTTGGCCAGAACCAAGCGGCGCCGGGCTCAGAACATCCGGTACGAGCCGATGAGGGTTATCTCCTCGACCGCCGCCGGCGCCGCCGCCCACTGTTTCAGGTTCTCCAGGAGATCCGCGTACGTCGGGAGCGCAAACAGCGGGTTGTCCCCGCCGTTCTCGTCCTCGAACTCCACCAATGCGATGAATGTGACGCCGTCGTTGAGCCGGCCGGACGCGTACCGCACGCCGGCGATCTGCGTCTCGTCCATCTCCTGGATTATCTTCTCAACCGCTCCGTGTACGTCGGCGACGTTTCCTTCGTTGATTTTGGAGCGAATTAGCCGTACAGTCATTGGGTAATTTCCTTCCGTGCATCCTTGGAGGTCTCCCTCCAACGGGTCGTGGATTCCTTTCCGCCTCCCCAAGACGAGCCAGAGCGCGCCCCTGTGACACCTGACGACTAATGGCAGGCGCCCAAGCCGTTCCTTCGCGACTCGTGGCCTCGGCGTGTCACAGGGAACGGCGCTTGTTCGTCTAAGAGCGCCGACAGCGTACTAATGGCCCCGTTGGAAGGGAAAGAAAAATGGCCTTGCTCGAACCACTAGAGGCAGTCGCCGGACCGCCGACGACCGAGCTACCTCGCCTCGTCCACACCTCCCCGCCGGCACGGACGGCGGCACGTATTCCAGTTCAATTGCCAACCAAAGGGGTGCCCGCCTGGACCGTATTGGCCCTGTGCTGCATAGCCCAGTTCATGGTCGTCCTTGACGTATCTATCGTCAATGTGGCTTTGCCCGAGATGAAAAGCGGCCTACACCTCTCCGTGACCGGTCAGCAATGGGTGCTCAACGCCTACACCCTCACATTCGCCGGCATGCTGATGCTCGGCGGCCGGGCCGCCGACGTGTTCGGGCGGCGCAGCGTGTTCCTCCTCGGGCTCGGCCTGTTCACGGGGTTCAGCCTTGTCGGAGGGCTGGCCCAGAGCGGCGCGTGGCTGATCGGCGCCCGGGTTTTCCAGGGCATTGGCGGCGCGCTCCTGGCTCCCGCGACATTAAGCCTGCTCACGACCACGTTCTCGGAACCCGCGCAACGGCGTCGGGCGCTCGGCGTGTGGTCGGCTACTGCGGCCAGCGGGGCCGCGGCCGGGGTCCTGGCCGGCGGGGTGCTTACCGAACTGCTCGACTGGCGGTGGGTATTGCTCGTCAACGTGCCGATCGGCGTTGCTCTCATGGTCGGCGCCGCCAGGGCATTGCCTCGGGCCCCGCTCGCCGTCACCGCTCGCCGCCTCGACGTGCCGGGGGCAGTCTCGGTCACAGCCGGCCTGGCATTGCTCGTTTACGGCATCGTGGGTACCCACACCCACGCATGGACCTCGGCGTGGACCATATCGTTCGTAGGCATGGGCGTCGGTCTCCTGGCGGTGTTCGTGCTCATCGAGTCCCGGTTCGCCGAACAGCCGCTCGTGCCGCTCGGAGTGTTCCGCCGCCGCTCGCTGTCTGCCGCCAATGGCGTATCGATCGCGCTCGGCGGGGCGCTCTACAGCTTGTTCTTCTTCTTGTCGCTGTACCTCCAGCAGGTCAACCACTACACGCCACTGCGGGCGGGGCTGGCGTTCCTGCCCCTGGCCCTCTCGAGCCTCTTTGCCGCCCTGTTGGCATCCAAGCTGGTCGCCCGGGCCGGGGTGCGCCGCCAGCTGGTGTTCGGGCTCTCTCTGGCGGCGGTGGGCGTGGCGTGGCTGACCCAACTGGCCCCGGGCGACGGCTACTGGCCCTCCGTCCTGTTGCCCGAACTGCTCACCGGCACCGGGTTCGGCCTGTCCTTCGTGCCCATCACCTTGGGGGGCACCGCCGGCATCCCGGCGTATGAGGCGGGCCTGGCCTCGGGGCTGCTCAACACCACCCGCCAGGTGGGCGGCGCTGTCGGCTTGGCGGTGACCGCGGCCGTGGCCGCCGCTGTTCACGTGCATTCCGCCGCACCCGGCGTCGTGGCTGCGGCACTGACCACTGGGTACGACCGAGCCTTTGGCGTCGGTGCCGCTGTACTCATCGTCGGAGCGCTAGTGGCGCTCATGATCCCGGCGAAGCCCACGTCTGCCAGGCAGGTGGCCAAATGAGGGCCAGCCCGACGGGACGGACGCAAAGCTCGCCAGCTGCCCATCGAGGACGGTCGTGAATGATGGCCAATTCCCAGCCCAACCACGGAACAGAGCTTCGGGGGCTCATGTTCTCCATCGCCTACCGCATGACCGGGAGCGTCAGAGAGGCCGAGGACCTGGTCCAAGAAGCGTTCTTCCGGCTCCAGCGGGCCCAGCAGAGCGGGGTGGTGGTCGAGTCGCCCAAGGCGTACCTGGCTGCGGCCACCACCCGGCTAGCCATCGACTACCTGCGTTCCGCCCGGGCCCGGCGCGAGTCTTACGTCGGCACCTGGTTGCCCGAGCCGATCGTCTCCGACCTGCACGACAGCCCCGAGCAGATGGCTGAGCTGTCCGACTCCCTGTCGATGGCCTTCCTGGTGCTACTGGAAAGCCTCTCTCCCGTAGAACGAGCCGTGTTCTTGTTGCGAGAGGTGTTCGACTACCCCTACGAGGACATCGCCCAGATCGTCGACAAGAGCGAGGCCAACTGCCGGCAGATCTTCGCCCGGGCCCGCCAGCACCTGGCCGCCCACCGCGCCCGCTACCACGCCTCGACCGAACAAAACGAGGCTCTTCTTCGGTCCTTTCTCGCCGCGGTTCGTGGGGGCGACCTCGACCAGCTGGTGGACCTTTTGGCGGCTGACGCGGCTATGTACGGCGACGGGGGCGGTAAGGCGACCTCCCTCGGCGAACCCGTGTTTGGACGGGACCGGGTCGCTGCGTTCCTCCTCAGCGTGTTCGAAACGGCGGCTCGACGAGGCATCACGTTCGAACCGGTACTGGTCAACGGCGACCCCGGGCTCATCACGCGCGACCGGGAGGGCAAGATCGCCAGCGCGCTCTCCCTGGAGGTCGTCGACGGTGTTATCCAAACGGTGCGCGGCGTGGTCAACCCCGACAAACTCCAGCATCTCGGGACGGTTTCCGACATCCTCCGTCTTCCCCGCCCGGACCAGGGCCAGGAGGCCTGAGGCCAGACGGATGTTATGCCCAGACTGACAAGGCCCATGAGGCAAGAATGAACGTCGGTGGGAGCGCTGTCGTCCACAAGCCGTTGTCGGCTCGTGATCGCTCTGGTAGCGGTGGTCGGCGGGGTGACCGCGGTGCCTGCCCGAGCCCGGGCGGTCGGCCCGGCGCCCCGGCCACGGCAATTTCTACTGTCCCTACGAGCGGACGGGAGGCACTGGTGCGGAGCCGCACCTCCTACCCGCTGCCGGCGCCGCCCGTACAACCGGAGCCGTGCCCGCCGCCTCCGATCCCACCCTCTCCGCCACCTCGGCCGCTCGGGCCTCCTATCGTGCGTGAGTCTTCAGTGCCGCGCGTTGGGCCGCCGGCTCCGCGCCACGTCAGCCTGGCGGCGATCTCCGGGAAGGGCATCTGGCTTACGCTATGGCCCGGCGAAGCGGTCAATGTGGCAGCCGTGGTGGCCACGGCTCGCTCGGCGGGGCTGCACCAGTTGTGGGCCCGGACGGGCAGCAGCCAAAACGGGTTCTACGGCGGAGCCACTCTGAGGCAACTGGTGCCAGCCGCTCACGCCGCCGGCATCTCCGTCGTAGCGTGGGATTTCCCGACGCTGTCTAACCCGGCCGCGGACGCCGCCCGCGCGGCGCTCGCGTTCGCGGCCGGCGCAGACGGTTTTAGCCCCGACATCGAGGCGGCAGCGGGGGGTACTTACCTGACGGCTCGTCGGGTCAGCTATTACCTCTCGTTGGTGCGGGCCATAGCCGGCGACCGCCCTGTCATCGCCACCGTCCCCAGCCCTGACCGCTACTGGCTCAGCTTTTACCCCTACGCAGCCGAGGCCCCCTTCGTCGACGCTTTCGCCCCCATGGTGTACTGGGCCTGCACGGAGCCCGGAGCGGCGGTCGAACAGGCGGTAGCCTACCTGTCACCCATGCGCCCGGTGGCCCCGGTCGGCCAGGACTACAACATGGGGCCGGAGGGTGGGCCGCCGGGCCTACCGACAGCAAGGGAGATATGGCGTTTTCTCGACGTAGCCCACCACCTGCGCACGGTCGGCGCCAGTCTTTACGACCTTGAATCCGGCGGCCCGGCGCAACTCGAGGCGCTGGCCGCGTACCCCTGGTAACCCCGCTGGCGGCGGGAGTCACTCCATGGTCAGCACCGCTTTGCCGATCACCTGCCCCGCCTCGAGCGCTCGGTGGGCTTCAGCGGCATCTTCCAACGGGAACGTGGCCCCGACCTGGCGCCGAATCTCCGGAGTCGAAGTAAGCCGCCGCCTGTTCGAGAATTTCCCTTTGGTGCCGGCGGTGTTCCGGCCACCCGAATACCGACGGAGCTGGCATCCAGGTAAACGAGACCCGTAAGTTGCGTTGCCGCATAAGGGTAATGGCCTCGTCCTCCCAACTGCTCTCGACGTTCGAGACCAGGTCGCCGTACGGGCGCACCAGGGAGAAACAGGCAGTAAACGTCTTCCCGCCAACGGTGTCGTGGACCACATCGGCACCGGCTCCCCCTGTCCACGCCTTGATCTCCTCCCCGACATCCTGGTGGCGGTAGTCGATGCAGACATCGGCCCCGAGCGCGCCGGCGGTTTGGTCAGCCTAAACACTAACGAAGATCGCCGGCTTCTTCGGACGGTCGGGTTTATCGTCAGATACCCTTGGATAAGCGAAGGAAACGGCGGACCTGGCCAAAAAGGGCGTCCCAGATACCCGCGTTCGTGTGATGTGTTTAGGACGGTATAGCCGGATGATTAGAACATGAAGAGAACAATATTACGGCTACGGCGCCAGCGCGGCTCGATGGGACTGACGCTGCGCCGCCTGCTCGATCGGCTCGGGGCCGGGACGAGCACCGGTCCGGAGGTTGTGTTGGTCCCGGTCCCCGTGCGGTCCATTTCGCCAGAGATTTGGCGTCGCTCGCCCAGACCGCGGTAAGCGCAGGGGTACGGAGGGCTACCCGAACGTAAAGACGAACGCCGCCACCCCGGCATCGACGAACTCGATCTCGAAAAGCCGGTCGATGATGGGGCCGGGTTGGCGGACCAACTGGTAAAGGCGTTGCCCGACCACCGTCCCTTGGCCCTGTTCGTCGACGTCGAGGCCGTGGGCGGCCCGGGGCGGCTCGCCGTCCAGGCGGAGTTGAAAGCGCACAGGTGCTTCCCGCACCGCCGGCCCCATCACCAGGTGAAGGTCGCGGGCGTGGAACCGGTACGAGATGGAACCGCCCGGTTCGGCCAAGGCCACGGAAGCGAAGGTCATCTGCCACTCGCCGGATAGAGCCCACTCGTTACGCCGTAAGGAAGGCGCCGCTGAGTAGACGTGGCGCTCGTCCAACACTGCCCCTCCGGGAGAAGCAAACCCCTCTGTGCGCTGGTACCCGACATAGTTTTCTGCCGACAGCAGGTTGTCCCAGTCGGCGGCGAGTTCTACGCCCCGGGGCTCGACCCGCACGAACGAGCGGTCGACGTCGTCGACGCCCGCCTCGGCCAGTAGCGCCTGGAGTACCCGTTCGGACTCCTCGTACTCCCCTTCACCGAAGTAGTGGTGCCGGATCCGGCCTTCGGCATCGCCAAAGTAAAGGGCAGGCCAATAGTTGTTGTCGAACGCCCGCCATATGGCGTAATTGTTGTCCACCGCCAGCGGGTAGCGGACGTCCATCTCCTTTATCGCTTGGCCCACGTTGCCGAGGTCGCCCTCGAAGTCGAACTCGGGCGTCTGGGCCCCGACGACGGCCAGCCCGTGGCCCGCGTACTTGTCCGCCCACGCCCGGAGGTAGGGCAGGGACCGAATCCAGTTGATGCACGTGTAAGTGCCGAAGCTGACGAGTACTACGTGCCCGCGCAGGGACTGGGGCGACAAGGGCTCGGAATTGAGCCACTGGGTGGCGCCGTCGAAAGACGGGAGCTCACCTTCGAGGGGGAGCCGCAAGGGGGTGGCGTCTGCCCCGCTATGGAACGGACGGTGCAGACGAAGCACAGGCCCTCCTGATTTACCGCGGCTAGAGGAACGCGACCGACTCCACTGTGCACCCCCCTGGGCCGAGTCGCCAGTCCGATCTCCGTAAGCGGGGCCGCTAGGGCGGAGCTAACGGTAGGGCGGAGCTAACGCTAGGGCGGAGCGATGGCGTAGACAGCAGACGGCCACCATCCCGAGAGGGTCAGCCTCGACCCGGATCTGTGCGCGCCCGCGTCGGGCGGTTTCAAGGGATCACCGCAACAGCCAAGCTCACCGGCCATTGTTGGTTGGTCTGACTAAGGAGGTTGTTGTGGGGCGCAAAGGGAAAGTGCTGTCCGCCCGGGAGCAGTCAGAAGCGGTCCGGCTATCGGCCCAGGGCCTCGGCCTGCACGACATCGCCCGGGTGCTGGGCCGGTCGTCACAGCCCATAAGGGCGGTGCTGCGGGGGGACTACCACCCCACTGAGGGGATCACCGAGGCCGAACGGGACCAGATGGCGGCCTGGGCGGCCGAGGGGCTGGGGGCCGAGGCCATCGCCGAGCGCACCGGCTTCCACCCGGGCTCGGTGCGCCGGGCTGTGGCCCGTGCCCGGCGGGCGGCCAGCTGGTGCCCGGGGCCAGGCCGCTTGACGTTGGCCGAGCGTGAGGCGGTGCTGACCGGCCTGGTCCGGGGCCACAGCTTGCGGGCTATCGCCCGCCAGCTCGGCCGGCACGCCTCGACCATCAGCCGGGAAGTGACCGCCAACGGCGGCCGGGACGCCTATAAGGCCTGGCAGGCGCACGACCGGGCCGCGGCCGCGGCCCGCCGGCCCAAGGTGGCCAAGCTGGCCCGCTGCCCGGCCCTGAGGCTGAAAGTGGCCGAGTGGTTAGTAGAACTGTGGTCCCCCCAGGAGATATCTGAGCGCTTGGCGGCCGAGTTCGGCCACGATCCGTTTATGCAGGTAAGCCACGAGACCATCTACCAGAGCCTCTACGTCCAGGGCCGGGGGGCGCTGCGCAAAGAACTGACCACCTGCTTGCGCACCGGCCGGGCCGCCCGGCGCCCCCACGGCCGCCTCGAGCACCGGGGCCGCATCCCGGGGATGGTGATGATCTCCGAGCGGCCCCCCGAGGTCGAGGACCGGGCGGTGCCCGGCCACTGGGAGGGCGACCTCATAATGGGGGCGGCCAACCGCTCGGCGGTGGGGACCCTGGTCGAGCGCACCACTCGTTATTTGTTGTTGCTCCACTTGGCCGACGCCAAGGCCGCCACGGTGGAGGCGGCCATGAGACGGGCCATCACCACGTTGCCGGCCGAGATGTTCCGGACCATCACCTGGGACCAGGGCACCGAGATGGCCCGCCACGCCGCGTTCAGCGTGGCCACCGGGGTCCAGGTGTACTTCTGTGACCCCCACAGCCCCTGGCAACGGGGCTCCAACGAGAACACCAATGGGCTGTTGCGCCAGTACCTGCCCAAGGGCACCGACTTGTCCGTCCACACCCGGGAGGACCTCGACCGCATCGCCCGGAGCCTCAATAACCGCCCTCGTCAGACCCTCGGTTGGTTGAAGCCCTCCGAAAAGCTGGCACAATTATTACCAACTGTTGCGGTGACCGGTTGAGATCGCCTCGAGATAATCGACTCCGGCGCGGATAGATCGCTGGTTTGCACCGAAAAGGCGGCCCCTGATGCCTGACGTTCCACTGGGGCACCGGCTAACTGGAGTACGAGAGTGCCGTCGGCGTGCCTCTCCAACTGTGGCTGGCGTCATTGTCTGACCTCCGCCCTGGGTGTGCGGGAGTCGACGAGGTCCCTTTGCCCGCGTAAAGCGGGCTGCCCCGGGCCGACTGGGGCGGCAAACTAATTGGCATGACGACCGAGCCACCGACTGGGCCACCGACCGGCCCACCGACTGTCGCACAGGTACCGGCGACCACGACGCAGCCACAACGAGACCTGGTTATCGTGGGCGGCGGGCCGGCTGGGGTCAGCGCCGCGTTGGAGTGCACGGACATAAAGCTGGATGTCGTGCTGCTCGAGGCGCGAGGGACGCTGGGCGGCCAATTGGTAGAGATCGCCCACCCGGTGCGCAACGTGGCTACCGGGCGGTATGCGGACGGGCGGGCATTGCAAGCCTCCTTGCAAGATGCGGCAAGTGGCCTCGCAGACCGGACGAAGCTGGAGCACCCGGTCACGGCCGCCTCGTTGTCGGAGGGCTGGGTGGAGGCGGGTGGTCAACGGTTCCATGGCCGGGCGGTCCTTATCGCCAGTGGCTCGACCCCAGAACACCTGCCAGGGGCGCCTGGCGGGGCGTTCGGAGGCGATGTGACCTACGAGATCGAAAGCGACCCGGACCACTTCGCCGGAAAGACGGTAGTAGTCATCGGGGGCGGTGACAGCGCCACCCTCGACGCGCTGGCCTTGGCCCCGATCGCGACATCGGTCCTGTTGGTGCACCGGTCACCGCAATTGAGCGCGCGACACGACATCGTGGCTCTCCTTCGGGCCGAGAAAAAGATCGAGGACCTCGCGGGCTGGGACCTGGTTTCGTTGCACGGGAACGTGCACCTGGAGGAAGTGGTCCTCGCTCACCCCGCCACCGGCGAGCGCCGGACCGTGAAAGCCGGCGGCGTGGACGTCAAGATTCCGCGCGACCCGAACACCGCGCCGTTCCGGGGCCAGATCGACCTCGATCACCGAGGTTTTATCGTCGTCGACCAGGAACTGTGCACTTCTCGCCCAGGCGTGTTCGCCGCCGGTGACGTAGTCAGCGGGGCGTACTGGAGGGTGGCAAGCGCTTTGGGCCAGGGATCGCTTGTATCCCGGGCCATCCTCAACTTCGTGCAACAGAGCCGGTGACTGCCGGGCCCGAGACCAGCGAGCGCCTGGTGCGCGCCAGCGCCGCCCAGCTTGTCGCCGAAATGGAACGAGTCGTGGTTAGAGGACGAGATAGTGCGCCGACCTGGGCGGCGCTGGTCGGCGAGCTCGTCGGCTCGAACCTCAGACAGTGGGACCTGGAGGACAAGAGCCGCGACCCGGGTGCCGACGACTCAGTGGTGGCCAACGTCAAACGGGAGATCGACCGGCTCAATAGCGGCCGGCACCACCTGGTCCAAGAAATCGATTCGGCCTTCGGTGCGTTGCTCGACGACCACGCCGCCGCCCCGCTGGCGACCGAAAGCCCGGCAATGGTCCTGGACCGGATGTCGGTCCTTGTGATCCGTCGCGCCCGGACCAGAGCCGCCTCCTCCGACCATGCCAGCTACGCCGACCGGCTGGAAGCGGTGGAATCACAGCTGGCCGCACTGTCACTGGCGTTCGACTCCTACATGGCCGAGGTGCGCGCCGGGTCCCGGCGTTTCCTTCCCTACCAGCACCTCAAGCTCTACCGGCCGACCCCGTCTGGGGCCAGCTGAGCAAAGCTAAAGAGGCGGTAGCCGCCCCGGTTGAAGCCGCAGAACACCCGGTCGGCACCGACCGTCAAATGGGCGATGCCGAGCGAGGTGCGGGAAAGGGGCGTGGTCGACTGCGACCTGGGGCCGCCTCGAGGGTCCACCAGGTGCATGGACCCAGTCCGGTCGGCGGCCACCAGCAACCTCCCGAACGGCGCCACCGCCACCCCGCCCGTACCCCAGGCGACGGCGTCCGGTAGCGGCCCGGACACGATCCTCCTCCCGTCCGCCCCGGCGAGGAGGGCGAACCCGCCGCCCCTCAGCTGCTCCCAGTCGTAGTCGTCGACGGCGGCCCGGTCGGCGCCAGCCGCCCACAGTGCGCCACCGTGGTAGGCCAAGGTGGCGACCCTGAAATCCACGTGTGCCTCCCAACTGGGCGGGCCAAGCTGGTCCTCCTGTACGGGCAATAAGGCCACCCGCCCGTCCCCACCGACGGCAATTGAGGGCCCCAGAGGGGACTCGACCACGGCGAGGGCCGCCACCTCCCCGAAGGCCGTAGCGCAGAGGGTTACGGGGATATTGCCGCCCGACGGAACGGCCGTCAGGGGACCGGACACGAGGAGGCCGACGCCACCATCTGATCGTGGCGCCGACCCCACTAACCGCCCGGCCACCGTGACGGTGCGCTCAACGTCGGCCGCGAACCACCACTGGGTGGCCGGCCAGATCAGCCGCTCGCCCGCAGGCCGCTGGATTTCGGCCCGTCGGAAGCCCCGGACCAGCCCGATGTGGTTGAGCACCCCGACCAGCCCGAGATCGGGCAGGTCCAGGATGGCGTGCACGTCCAGGTCGTACTGGGAGGGCTCGTCTTGCCCCGGGAACAGCGTGGCCCCGAACACGGCGTACGGGCGGGCCTCCAGGTCGGAGAAGACGACGTTCCGCCCGAGGTTGTTCCAGCACAGAAGGCCGTCCAGGGCGACGACGCGGCCGATGCCCTCCGGCTGGCTGTTGCGTACGCCCGCGCCGGCGGCGGCGTCGACCTCGCGCTGGGCCAGCCCCATCATGGGCGTTCCGCGGACAACAACCCTCGCAATAGGGCAAGGGCGTCCTCAGGCCGGGCGCGGGCCAGGCACCGCTGGCCCGACGGGCAACGGCGCGACCCCGGACGGAAACCTCGCATGCTCACCACCTCGTTGTAGGCATAACTGGCTTCGGCGGCGGCGCATTCGGCGGTGCAGTCGTCCCCCCGGAGGATGGCGCAGTTAGGCCACGGTCGCACGTAGACGGAGCTGCGTCGGCAAATGGCCACCGTGGGCGTGCCCTGCTGAACCGCGACGTGCGTGAGCCCCGTATCTACGCCAACCGCGGCCCGGCAGCTGGAAAGCGCGTCCACAGCCGCCGCCGGCGTCGGCGCCACGAGCGCGGGCACTTCGGCGGAGCTCAGGGGCAGAGTGCTCTCCCCCTTTGTCACCTGGGCCACTTCGTACCCGTCGGCGCGAAGACCGGCTGCTAATGCGGCCCAGCGGTCCACCCCCCAGCCCTTGTGAGCGCCGTCGGTCTCGTGGATGAGCAGGACCGTCCCGCCGAGCTCCGGACGGGGGTCGGCTTCGAGCGGCAACGGCCGGGTGAAATCAGCGTCGATGCCAAAGTCGTGGCAGATCAGCTGGAGGATTCTGGTTGATGTCGAGCGGGCCCCACTCTTGTTCGAAAGCGGCTGAACCCCACCAGTAATCGCGTTGTAGAGGGTGGTCTCGCAAGTCGATCAGGCGGTCGCTCGCTGTATACGTCAGGTCGCTCTCATCGACCACCCCGGCCAGGCCGGCGATCCGCTCCGAGAGGAGCCGCTGCGAGGGCGCTCGGGCCACCAGCCAGACGGGCGGGCCGTCCGAGATCAGGGCCTGGATGGCGGGGAGAGACACCACCAGGTCGCCCAGGCCGTACGAGATAGGGGCGAGGTAAGTCCGGGCCATGGCTGCTGTCCTCGGCGAACTCAGCTTCGCGAGTACGTGGTCCTGTCTTCGATGCCGGCCTCGGCGAACGCTTTGTGGCGCTCGGCACACTTATTGCAGGTGCCGCAGTGGTCGGTGGCGGCAGGAGCGATACACGAAAACGTGTGCTCGAGCGGAAGGCCACGACCGAGGGACAGGACCTCGGCTTTGGTCAGCGCCGAGAACGGCGTTACGACCTCGAGCGGTTGGCTGAGGGCGAAGCTGGCCAAGTCGGCAAAGCCCGAGAAGAACCCGGCGCTGGCGTCGGCGAACGGGTTGCCCTGCAGCGTCCCGAGCGCGACCCGGCCCACCGTGTGAAGGGCGCACCACACGGCGGTCTTAGCCAGGAGGAGCAGGTTGCGCCCCGGGAGGTATACCGCCTCATCCGGCGTCGTCCCGTCGGGGGCACCTGCGCCGGAGACGCTCCAGTGCGTCTCGTAGACATCGGAAATGGGCAACTCGAGGGCGACGAGGGGCCGTACTTCGCCCTGGTCGCGGAGGGAGCCGAGGAAATGGCGCAGGTGAGCCTCCTCGACTTGCTCCCACGCCAGGCCGAACCGGATGTACATGGGTTGTACTACGCGGCCCTGGGCCGCCTGGTTGGCCACGAGGACCGCGCTGTCCACCCCCCCGCTGGCCAGGACCAGGATTTCGTCGGGCGTCGTCACGGTTCACCACGGTAAGCGCAGCCGGAGGTGCAGGTTTCGTGGACCAGTACTTGGGAGAGATCGGGCAGCGGGTCGCGGAGCCGTTCCCAGATCCAACGGGCCAGCACCTCGCTGGTGGGGTTTTCGAGGCCTTCGACATCGTTCAGGTAGTAGTGGTCGAGCTGGGCCAAGACGGGCTTCATGGCGCCGGCCAATTCGGAAAAGTCTCGGACCCAGCCAGTTGTTACCCCTATTCTTCCCTCCACGTGCACGCCCACCCGGTAGGAGTGCCCGTGCAGGCGAGCGCACTTGTGGCCGTCGGGGACATTGGGAAGCCGGTGGGCGGCCTCGAACGTGAACTCTCTAAAGATTTCCACAGCGCGGCCACCTCCGTGCCGTCGGGCTCTCAATGGTGCGTTTTTGGGGCCGCAGCGATCTTACGGCGTCGTTGTTTGAAGCGGGCGAGCCGGGGTGCACCGCCGCATGAAGGCCAGGTGTAATTTCACCTCCGGCGCCCTCTGTGGCAGGCGCCTCGCACTCCGGGGTAGCCAAGCCGCATAAGTTACGAGGGTGAGAACAATCGGACCAGACGCAGGAAAGCGATATCGGCGAGCAGCCGGTAACCCCAAGCTATGGGTGGCAGGTACCGCCCTGACGATCGGGGCGCTGGCGGCCGGGCTGGCGGCTACGCCTGGCCCTGCCTACGCCGACGTGACGAGCAACGCCTACACGATCGGTTCGCCCTCGGGCGCCGTGAAGAACGTAGACGTCTCCCCCAGCGCGATGCCTGTGTCCGCCTCGACCGACTTCGGGGTCAGCTTCACGGTCGGTGGCGGGCTGGCCGGGAGCGCATCGGGCTCGGTAACCGTGGTCCCGTCCACGCCTCTCGGTTCCGCGCCTACCAGCATCGACCTCGTCGGTAGCGCTTGCATCCAGGCGGGCACCAACGGAGGGTCGTTTTCGACCACTGGCATCACGATCAACCTCAGCAGCAGCTGTTCTCTGGCCAGCGGCACCAAGGCGGAGGTCGATTTCGAGGCGGACGCCCCGACGGCCACGGGTACGTTCACTTTTGCGGTGACGACTAGCCAAAATACGACTCCCGCGGCCTCCAACCCCGTCACGGTCAGCACCGGCGGCGCCGCGCTGACGGCTGCCAATTACGGTTTTGGCTCCAACACCGTGTATACCGTCAGCGACGCGTCGGTCGCCAACCTGACGTCGGGCGGGGACATCATCAACCTCACCGCCGCCCCCACTCACGGCTCGGGGACCATAACTTTCCTCAACAGCGGTTCTGGCGGGGCGGGGTACACGGTGACCTATACGCCATCGGGCGGCAGCGCCCGGCCGGACACGATTACGACTGCCTCCGCTGCGGGTTCGTCGGTGAACCTCACCCTCTCGACGGCCTTGGCGGACGGTGACAGCTTCGTGGTCACCGCCACCGGAACGAACCCAACCGCGGTGGGCACAGCGGACGACATCAGTGTCGAGAACGGAAATGCGACTTCCCAGAAGACCAACTCAATTGATTTCGGTGGTTCCGTGAGCGGTCTTTCGGTAGCACCGTCGACGACGTTGGCCGGAGCGGCAGCCACCTATAGCGTCACGTTCAAAGCGAGCAATAGCGTCGCGGCCGGTGGAGACATTTACGTAACAGAACTCGGCGGTCCTACCAATTTCTCGACCGTAACAGGGACCGAGGTGGTCGACACCACCCAGAACTGGCACTTTGTGACTACGGCGGCCACGTTATCGAGCGGCTCGGCCACAATCCCTCTGATCAGTACCATCAACGCCGGGGACACGGTCAATATCATCCTCGCCAACGTGACCAACCCACCTGGCGCCGGGACCATCTCCGACTTCTCCGCCACCACCACTGGCGACCCGGTGACCGCCACGGCCCCGCCTTACAAACTGGCGGCCAACGGGAGCCCCGGCGTGGTGGTCACGGTCAACCCCATCACGGCGAGCAGCGTGGCGACCTATACCATCGCCAACCTGCGCGCCCGAGCCACGCTGACAGGGGGCAGCGCGACGATCCAATTGGCGGCGCCCAGTGGGACCACTTTCCCGAACAACCCGAGCTTCTACACGGTCAGCGACGCCACGACCTCGAGCGGCTCGGGCGCGGTGACCGCCGCCCTAACGGGCGGCGGGTCCTCTACCGTGACATTCACGTTGCCTCACACGGTTAATTCCGGTGACGCGTTCACCGTCACGGTGGCTGACGTAATAAACCCGAGCACAGCCAGCCGCTCTGACACGCTGCAGGTGATCAACAGCAACGTGAGCGGCCCCAACGCGGCGCCAGTGACCACGACCACCACGCGGCCGACCACCACGACGACGCGGCCGCCATTGAAAAAACCGGTCATTTCCGATCTCAGCACCAAGAAGGTGGACGTGTCCAAGACCGGCGCGCTCGGAATAAAGCTGAAGTGCACCGTGGAGAACTGCAAGGGTACAGTCACGCTGGCCGACGTCACCACCGAGGTGGCCACCTCCAAGTACACCCTGAAGGAGGGGAAAACGGCCACTGTGGCACTAAAACTGAACTTGAAGGGCCAGGGGTTCATAAAAGGCGCCAAGAAACACACCATCACCGTCCACGTGACCATAGCGGTGACCGGTGGCACGACTGTGAAGGTCAAGACGGCGTTGGCCGGCGCCTAGGAGACTTGCGCAGGCCTGTCCGGGGTCATGGACAGAGCTCGGTAGCGCAGGGAAAATCACTCGACTAAGTGATGCAACGACGGCTGCGTCTGGTGAAGACTATTTTTTATGACTGCATACTCCGACCTGCCGAACCTGTCCGTGGCTGGCAAGGACGAGGTGGTGTACGCGTACAGGGACACCGAGGGGACGGGCACTCCCCTTCTGTTGTTACAACACTTCCGCGGCAATCTGGACAACTGGGATCCGGCACTGGTCGACGCCCTGAGCAGCGGCGGAAGGGTACTGGCGTTCGACAACGTCGGCGTAGGGGGGTCGACCGGCCTCACGCCGAGCACGATCCCAGAGATGGCACAGGGGGCGCTCAATTTCGTCGACGCCCTCGGCCTTGGTCAAATCGACATCCTGGGTTTCTCCATCGGCAGCTTTGTGGCGCAAGAGATCCTGCTCGCCCGACCCGGCCTGGCCCGGCGGGCGGTCCTGGCCTCCGCCGCCCCCCAGGGCGGGGAACGGATGCACGGATGGGCTCCCGATGTCATAAATGCGGTCGGGAGGCCTGAAACCAACCCGGACGGCTACCTCGACGTCTTCTTCACCCACTCAGAAGGGAGCCACTCGGCCGGAGTCGCCGCTCTCGGCCGCATGCTGGCCCGCAAGGAGAACCGTGACGCACCAACAAGTTGGGCCACTCGGCTAGCGCAGTACGACGCCGTTTGCAGGTGGGGTACCCCGAACCACAGCCTCTTGCAACGTCTGAGCACGATCGCGACACCCGTGTTCATCGCCAACGGAGACAGCGACCCGATGATCCTTCCCCACTATTCCTACCTGGTGGCCGGCCTGATCCCAAACTCGCGCCTCAAGATCTACCCTGACGCCGCTCATGGCTTCCTCTTCCAGCATCACGCGGAGTTCGCCGCTGATGTCAAAGCCTTTCTAGACGACACGAGGTAGCGGCCGGGTAGCGCTGCTCACGCTCTGAAATTCAGAGCTGCCTCCCGTGAGCAGGGAGAGGAGCGCCGCCCGGACGCTTACCGAGGACTCAGAGGTAAGGACTTATTCGGAGATGAAGCCCAGAATGTCTTTGTCCAGCGCTTCCTGGTAGGAACCCCAGATACCGTGCGATGCCCCTGGATAAACCTTGAGGGTGCCGTTTTTGACCAGCTTGATGGATTTGTAGGCCGCATCTGCAATAGGCACAATCTGGTCGTCGTCACCCTGAGCGATCAGCATCGGTACGTCGATCGCCTGGAGATCTGCGGTTTGGTCGGTCTCCGAGAAAGCTTTCACGCAGTCGTAGGCGGCGGCCAGGTTCACCAACATGCTTTCCCGCCAGAACTCGTCCCTCAGCCCCTTCGAGACCTGAGAACCGGGCCGGTTGGCGCCGTAGAACGGGGCGGACAGATCCTGGTAAAACTGTGACCGGTCCTTCACCAAACTGTCGCGTATCTGGTCGAACGCCTCGATGGGAGTACCGTCGGGGTTGCTGTCCGACTTCACCATGATCGGGGGGACGGCCCCCGCAGTGATGACCTTGACCACTCGCCCCTTGCCGTAAGTAGCAGCGTATTTGACCACTTCGCCGCCACCCGTCGAGTGCCCGATGACGATGACGTCGTGCAAGTCGAGCGAATCGACGACAGCAGCCAGGTCCTTCGCGTAGGTCTCCATGTCGTTGCCGGAATAGGTCTTCGACGAGCGGCCATGGCCCCTGCGGTCATGGGCGATGGTGCGATAACCGGCATCGGCAAACAATTTCAGTTCCACTTGCCAGGCGTCGGAGTTCAACGGCCAGCCATGACTGAGGACTATCGGTTGCCCGGTCCCTTGGTCCGTGTAGTAAATGTCTGTCCCGTCAGAAGTGGTCACAAATGGCATGGGGGTTCCTTTCATTGTGGGGGTTCTTCATCCGTCAGGTCTTCCAACGAAGCGATCCGAAAGTAGTGCGAAGTTCTGCCGAAAAAACTTGGGGGTCTTCCCAGGCTGCGAAGGGGTCCCACGAGAGATTTTGCAGTAGCTGTCCGTATCGTGGTCGAGCATCCAGGCCACCAAAGCTATCGGTGAGTCAAGGGAAGCCTAGCCGATCGTTTGCGGCTGAGTGTCTTGCTCAACGAGATATCTGAAGTTCTGACAGACATCAGGCCCGCTCCTCCTTCGCCAACGATCCCGTCCGGCGATGGCACTTTTATTCGTGGCCACGAGAACGTCACCAAGAAGATGCTGCAGCCGACGGCTCGACCCTCGCGCCCGTAGGAACCCCTGGTTTGAGGATCCGCGCGCCGGCACGGTGTGAGGGCGGGGGCGCTATGCACGTGGAGCCCGGGAGCTAGTGATAGCCGGGTCGCCCTGAGCAGCATTCCCGGTGATCAAGCGGGACCCGCGGCCATGGGTGAAGAAGCTCACCGACCAGCGGACCAGTACCACGACGCGGTTCTCGAACCCGATGAGATAAAACAGGTGGACACCGAGCCATATGAGCCAGGCGAGGAAACCGCTCAGCCGCAGGCCTTTGATGTCAGCCACGGCTCGGGCCCTTCCTATCGTCGCCAAGTTGCCCTTGTCGTGGTAGCGAAATGGCCGTAGCTGCCGACCGGCAATGCGGGCCGCGATCAACCGGGCGGCGTACCGGCCTTGTTGCATAGCCACCGGTGCGACCCCGGGAAAGGCGCGCCCCTCTCCCGTGCGCGGGTCACGGACGCGGACCATGTCTCCGAGGACGATGACCTCAGGGTGCCCGGCTAACGTCAAGTCCGGTCCCACCGTTATGCGCCCGGCCTGGTCGACCTCGCTGCCGCTGGCATCCGCAAGTGCGCGGGCCATGGGGGACGCAGTCACGCCGGCGGCCCAGATGATGGTGTGGCTGGGAACCTCGCTCAACGAGCCGTCAGGGGCTTTAATCGTCACCCCGCCGGCTTTAACATCCACGACGGTGTGGCCCACCATCGGCGTCACGCCGAGCTGCTGTAAGGAGCGAGCCGCTCGGCGGGACAGGCTGGGTGGGAAAGAGCTGAGAACTCGACCGGAGCTCTCGACCAGGATGACACGGCCCGTCCTCGGGTCGCTTTCCCGGAACTCGCGCGGCAAGGTGTCACGGGCCAACTCGGCGATCTGCCCCGCCATCTCGACGCCGGTCGGCCCCGCTCCCACCACAACAAAAGTTAGCCACTTCGAGCGCAGGCTCTTGTCCGTCTCCACCTCGGCCGCTTCGAAAGCGCGAAGGATCCGGCTGCGGACGTTGATGGCGCTATCGAGCGATTTCACCTCCAGGGCCATTGGACGCCAGTCGTCGTGACCGAAGTAGGCGTAGCTCGACCCACCTGCGACCACGAGCGTGTCGTAGTTGAAGCGACGCGGGGTCAAGCCTGAGCCCGGGTCGACTTCGATGGCCTTGGCGGCCAGGTCGAACCCGGTTACTTCTCCCAGCACGACCCGGACGTGCCGGTCCCCACGGAATACCCACCGGAGGGGTATGGCCATCTCCGCCGGCGCCAGGGATCCGGTCGCCACTTGGTAGCTCAGCGGTTGGAAGAGGTGATAATTGTGCCGGTCCACCAACGTCACCTCGACGTCGGCACTCGTGAGCGCCTTGGCGGCCTGGATCCCGCCGAACCCCCCACCGACGATGACGCAATGCCGCCCGGTGGCTGGTGCAACCTCTGGGCCCTTCGACCCCCGGTCCCCTCGAAGCAAGCTCATATGGGAACGAAAGTAACGCGACGCCGTCGTAATTGCGCCCAGCGCTCTCTACCCGCCAAGGCCTCGCACGACCAGGTCGGCCGCGGCCGGGCAGCCCTTTGTGAAACCGAAGAAAGGACCGAAGTCCCTTGTACCGGTGAAGCCCGGCATGTAGAGCCCGGGCAGGGTGGTCTGAAAGGCGTTGTCCAGGACGGGGAAGCCGTCGGCGGTGGCAACGAGCGGCAGCACCTCAGTGAGATAGGGCACGCGCGCCAAGTCGGCCTTGTACCCGGTGGCGAGGACGATGCGGTCGACGGTGAGGTCGGTCCCGTCGCTCAATTGCACGCGAACTACCCCCGAGCCGTCCATCAAAGCGGTGACAACCGACGTGCAGGGGCGTCGGTGGAACCGTTCCCCGTGCAACCTGGGCGTCAGCCACCACTCGAGGGTGAGGCGGCCCACCTCCCAGAACTTGCGGGCGATCGCCTCCTGTTCCGAGGCCGGCAGCGAACGCCACCAACCTGGAGAGGCCACGGTCCGCTCGACGTACTCGTCGGTGAAGCGCCAGCTCACCCGGTCGAACCGAGGCACTTCGTGCCGGTGGACGATGTCCACCTTTACGGCCCCGTGCTCGCCGATCAGGGCGGCCCACTCATAGGCGCTCTGTCGACCGCCGACGATCAGCACCCGGGCGCCGGCGAAGTCATGAAAGCGCACCAGGTCACAGGTGTGGGAGCACAGGCCATCGGGCAGGTCGACGCTCCATTCCGGCCGGGTCTGGAAGTAACGCACCCCGGGGGCCGCGACGACGGCGTCGGCGAGGATCTCTGCCCCGTCGGCGAGGCGCAAGCGGAAGGGGGTACCCGTCATCTCGGCCACACCGCGCTGGCCCCGCTGGGCGCCCCGGCCACCGTCGCCGGCCAGTCCCACCGACGTGACCAGGCGCTCGTCGACAAAGACGCCTTTTTCGCGCCGGAACCAGCGGGCGTAGTCGAGGAAGACACTGATCGGGACAGGGTCGACCTCGGCCCCGCTGATCCCCCGCTCTTCGAGGAAGGCCTCGAACGTATGGACCCCCGACGCATCGAGGTGCCAATCTGGCCCTGACCGCAGGTACATGCCCTCTGGCATGTTGTCCGTCCAGAAGCCGAGGGGCCGGCCGAAGACCACCACCTCGATCCCCATTTCCTTGGCCCTGGCCGCGACGGCGAGCCCGTAAGGCCCGCCCCCGATCACCACCAACACAAGGGTGCCCCCCTTTCAGCCGGCGCCCGAAGGCCGTCCGGGCGGAGTCTACGCTCGCACCCCTAAGGAACCGGTTCGACCTGGCCATCGTGGGCGCGGCCCGGTGGGTAAACGCGGGCAGACGCGATGCCTCGTGACGCCCAACTGCAACCCAACACCGCTCGGCGTTCGCCCCGGGCGGGTTTCAGCTACCCGACGAAGAGGAAAGAGTCAGGAATGGACTGGGGACGCAGCATGACTGATTACGAGGACTGGTACGACCTCGACGGCGAGGCGACGCCTATCGAGAACGCCTCGGGCCGGACGGTCACGGTCACCCTCACCGAATTTGAAGTGCGGGTATTGCAAGTCATTCTGGAGGACCTTATTGCTGGCCAGTCCGTCGATCCTTCGACGCTGGACGACCAAATAATGAGGCACGTCGAAAGGCAGCTAACGCCTGAGCCGCCGCGCAACACCGGCTAACAGTTCGCGCTGGTCGGCCTAGGGGTTCGATGGCGCCGCTCCTGGTTTACTCAGGCCCGGGACGCGCCGATACCAACGTCGTGGGGCTGAACGGGGCCACGAGCACCAATGGCGCGCCCTCGCGCCTCGGCACCAGAGCGGGATTGAAAGCGCTGCTGAAAGGGCCAGGACTGGTGGCGGTGCTGGGTTTCTTCGCCGTGCTAACGGTCGCGGTCGTGACCTTGTCCGGTTCTCAAGCATCCACCAGGGCCCTTATTGTCGTCCGCTACCGGGACAAGGTCAGCTCCGGGTCGGCGCTCATCGCCACGTACGTGGACCAGGTGGCAGCAGACGAGCGCCTGGTGGTCGCCCAGGGTCTAGACGGCCCGCACCCGACCACGGCGGACCTGGTGCAGAGCGCCCAAGCCTTAGGAACCCCAGAAGCGGTGCTGCTCGGATCGCAAGGGCAGGTCGTTCAGGCCTACCCTCCGGGCCCCGCCCGCATGGCCACGCGTCTCGCACCCCGGTATGCGTACTTACAGGAGGCACGGGCAGGTCACGTGAGCGTGTCGAACGTTTTCGCCTCGGCGGTCAAGGGACCGCCGACCGTCGCCGTGGCGGTACCCACAACCACCCAGGCCGGCCCAGGCGTCTTCAGTGCCGCCTTCGATATTCGCGATGGCCCACTCACGGCGTACCTGAGCAGCGCTTTCCCGCACCCGACGACAGCCGTCTTCCTGGTCGACAAAACGGGGAAAGTGATCGCCAGCGCCGGCACTCATTGGGCAATGACGCTGAATGCCGCCAACTCACCCCTGGCGTCTGCGATGGGGCACCGCGCCTCTGGCTATTACGAGAGCTCGCCGGCGGGGGAGGCGTTCTACGCCGTCGCGGCCGTCCCCGGGACTCCTTGGCACCTCGTCGCCACGCTGCCGACCCGCTCGATGTACGCCTCGGTCCACGACGACTGGGTTTCCTGGTGCCTGTTGGCCTGCTTGGGCTTCGCCGGAGCGCTCGCACTATTGATGCTCGGCCGCGTGATCGCAGGGCGCGACGAGGTCGCCGCCGCGTTAGCCAAGAGAAAGGAACTGGACGGGCAAAAAAACGACTTTGTCTCCAGCGTCTCGCACGACCTGCGCACCCCTCTCACCAGCATCATCGGCTATGTCGACCTGCTTACAGAACCGGGAGCCGAGACCCTCTCGGACGACCAGCGCACCATGATGAGCAATATCGACCGCAACGCCAAGCGGCTCGCATCCCTGATCGACGACCTGCTCCGGGTTTCTCGGTTGGAACCTGGCCAGTTTTCGATGACAATCGTCACAGTTCCCCTGCAAGAAATAATGACGGCGGTCGTGGCCACTATGCGCCCGATAGCAACTGACCGCCGTATCCACCTCGAATTGCGCCAACCAGACACCCCTGTGATGGTGGCCGCCGACCCGGAGCAACTCGAGCGTGCCGTCATCAACCTCGTGACAAATGCGATCAAGTTCACCCCTCCGGGCGGGGACGTCGAGCTGGCTCTCACGAGCGATGGGACGACCGCCTCAATTGTGGTTACCGACACCGGCTGTGGGATCCCGGAGGTTGAGGCCCCGCGTGTGTTCGAACGTTTTTTCCGCTCCAGCGCGCCAGAGAACCAAGTGGTCCCTGGCACCGGCCTCGGCCTGGCCATAACCAAGGCTATAATCGACCAGCACGGCGGGGCGATCGAGCTGTCCTCATTGGTCGGTGTCGGGACCACGGTTACGGCGACATTGTCCGTTTTGCCGAACGGTCGAGCGGCCCTCGGCCTTTCGGACGCGCTTCACGAGGCGCCGCAGTGTATTTAGGTAATGGTCCCGAAGGAGGTAGCCATGGCCAAAGTATTGGTGGCTGACGATGACCCGTCGATGCGAGACGTCATATGCCGGAAATTGAAGGCGGCCGGGCACGAGGTCACCGCCGAAGACGACGGGACAGCCGTGCTGGCGACAGCCGAGTCTGCGGTGCCAGAAGTGATGGTCCTGGACTGGATGATGCCCGGGCTCACTGGGGTTGAGGTGTGCCGAGCCGTCCGTGCATTACCTGGCATGGAGCGGGTGCACATCATCGTAACGAGCGCCATGAGCCAGAGCGACCGTGCCCACGACGCCATTGCGGCCGGCGCTGACGACTATTTGCCCAAGCCGTTCGACCTCAACGAGTTACGAGACATGGTTGCAGCGGCAGTTCAGCCGCCGGCGGAGCCCAACCCCGACCTGGGTTACCACGAGGCGCTGGCCAGCGCTCGCCAGCGCCAAGAGAAAAGTCGACGCCAACCGTAAGGCGCTTTCCCTTTCTCGGTGAATACCTCGGGCGGCCCATCTCGCCCGTGGAATTCACTGGCCGCTGATTGTTCGTCAATTAATCACTTTCACTCCGTTGTTCATAGCCAATAACGGTCGTCTCGCAATGCCATTCGTTCTGGGGCAATGGCAGGCCGCGATCCTGATCGGCACCAGCCGGCACCAGGTACGTCAGCAACCAGGGATTTCTACGGGTGCGACGGGGCCCTCGGAGTAGGATTTTGTCCTCATTATCGATCAACCAATGGAGGTCAAGATGAGTGGCACTGGCGGCGACGCAGGTACTTCCACCGTGCCCCCCGAGGCGGCAGCGGTCGACATGAAGCTGGAAGTGGTAACCCTCCCCGTATCAGATGTCGACCGGGCCAAGCGCTTTTACCAGGGCCTTGGTTGGCGGCTAGACGCCGATATCGTAAGGGGCGATAACTTCCGGGTCGTGCAGCTGACGCCCCCCCACTCCGCCTGCTCGGTCTCATTTGGGAAGGGGCTCACCTCGGCCGAGCCCGGCTCGGCCCAGCGGCTGTTGCTGGTCGTCTCCGATATCGACGCCGCTCGTCAGGACCTCGTCAGCCGGGGCGCCCAGGTCAGCGAGCTGTTCCATCTTGACGGCGGCCGTGTCCCGGGGCCGGACCCGCAAGGCCGCTCGTACCAGACTTATGCTTCGTTCAGCGACCCGGACGGCAACGCTTGGCTCTTGCAGGAAATAAAGACGCGGCTCCCAGGCCGGGAGTGGTAGTTAGTTACACGTCAATCCACGCCTGTCGATGGCGGGCTGTACCGGGAGAGGGATGGTACGTATGGCACCTGTCGAAGTGGTTGAGGCCTTCGGTGCATTTTGGGCTGACCACGACCTGGAAGGGGCGCTGTCGTTACTGACAGAGGACTGCGTATTTGACGCCACCGGGCCGGCCCCCGACGGCGCCCGTTACCAGGGCCGGGAAGAGGTCGGGGCGGCCTGGAAAGCCATCTTCGACGACCCGTCATCTCGGTTCGAGGCGGAAGAGACGTTCGGCGCCGCCGACCGCGTAGTCCAGCTGTGGCGCTATAGCTGGGGCAACGGGCACGTCCGCGGCGTCGATATCTTCAAAGTTTGCGAAGACAAAATAGCCGAGAAGCTGTCCTACGTGAAGGGATGACGCTCTCGCCGGCCGTGGCCGGGCACGCACTAGGGGCCTGAACAGGCGGCCTGCCCCACGTCAACGGCCGGGAGCTCAAGTCGGGGACTATTTGGGCCGATATTGGGTTCAGCAGGTGTTGCCATCGGTAGCGACAACGGGGCCGTGGCTTCAACGAAAAGGCAAACCCATTGCGAGGTGGGGACGCAAAGTCACGGGGCCCAAGGGGTCAGCCGGACTGCCGAGGGGAGGGATGGCAATGGCCTCAAAAATGAAACGTTCCATAGTCAGGCGGCACCGGGACAGGCGGAGCGTTCACTGGGCGAGCCCTAGCGGCCGCCACGGGCGTGACAACGGCGCTGCCGTGCTCCGTACCAATTGTACCGGGGGGCTCGGCGGGTCACGGCCCACGACCGCCGCTACCAACGCCAAAGCGGAAGCCCCGGTGGCGAAAGCTCCCTTCGTCGACGCCTACGCTCTGCGGCTCGACCCCTCCCTGGGAGAGGGCCTAGACGCCCAGTTGCTCGCTCGAGATCTTTGGGCGCCAATCTCCCGGCACGAAGACGGGCATTACGTAGTCGTTACCGCGCAGGAGCCGACCGAGCAACGCCGTCAAGCGGTGCAGCGAGTGCTGGAGGCCCCCGTAGAACTCGCCGTCACGACCAAGTCGGGCGTGTTCCACGTACTCAGCCAGATTTGCCGGGGCCAACTCCTCGACCAGGCGAGCTACGGCCTCTGGCGTGACGACGAGGAGCGCTCCGCTCGCAAGGTGCTGAGCCGGCCTCAGGCGCTGTCCCTGGTGGCGGCTTTGTTGGCCCTGGGCTACGGCCTCGGCTTCGCGCTGCGGGCCACCCTCGTCACTACTTCGGCCGTAATTGCGTGCGGGTTCCTCGTCTGCGTGCTGTTCAAGTTCGTCGTCTGCCTGGTGGGGGCCTACCACGAGAACCTGCTCGAAGTGACCGATGAGGACGTGGCGGCGCTGACTGACGCCAACTTGCCCATATACACGGTGCTCGTCCCGTGCTACCGGGAGGCGAACGTCGTCCCCCAGCTCATGGCCAACCTGGCCGTGCTCGACTACCCCCAAGACAAGCTTGACATCCTCCTCCTCCTCGAAGAGGACGACGATGAGACCCGGGTGGCGGCCATGGCGGCAGAGCCGCCGGCAACCGTCACTTTCATCACCGTGCCCAAAGGACAGCCCCAGACCAAGCCCAAGGCTTGCAACGTTGGCCTCATCTTCGCTCGGGGCGAGTACCTCGTCATTTATGACGCCGAGGACCGCCCGGACCCGGACCAGCTGAAAAAGGCCGTAGCCGCTTTTCGCAAGGGCGGCCCCGACCTCGTGTGCGTGCAGGCGGCGCTCAACTACTTCAATGACGAAGAAAACGCCCTCACGCGAATGTTCACCCTGGAGTACTCGTTCTGGTTCGATTACATGCTGACCGGGCTGTCTGCGCTCGACCTCCCGATCCCACTCGGCGGGACCTCGAACCATTTCCGGACCGAGGATTCTGAGGTCGCTCGGCGGATGGGATCCCTTCAATGTGACCGAGGACGCCGATCTCGGCATCCGTGCCGCGATGCTCGGGAAACGGGTCGCCGTGATCCAGTCCACGACGTTCGAGGAAGCGAACAACTCGTACCCCAACTTCGTCAGGCAGCGGTCCCGTTGGGTCAAAGGGTACCTGCAGACCACGCTTGTGAACCTGCGCCACCCGGTCCGGCTGGTTCGGAGCGTCGGCTGGAAGCAGGCGCTCGGCTTCGCCCTCCTGATCGCCGGCACCCCAGTGTCTTTCCTGGCACTGATGCCGCTCTATGCCCTTCTCGCCGTCTCCCTTGCGCTGCCCCCGACGGAATTGGCTTCCTACTTCCCTGGCTGGGTGCTCTGGGTGAGCCTGGCCAACCTACTGCTCGGTAACGCGCTGATGGTTTACGTCTCGATGATGGGCGTCTTCAAGCGTCAGCGTCACCACCTCGCCCTATGGGCGTTGCTCAACCCGGCCTACTGGTTGCTGCATTCGATCGCGGCTTACAAGGCGCTAGCTCAACTCATCGTCCGCCCCCACTACTGGGAGAAAACCGTTCATGGCCTCACTTCAGTACAGCCTGCCGCCGGTCCTCGCTGAGCGCTGGGACGCGAGGCGTTGGCCCGCCACGCTGCTCAGGCGCACGATTCTCCGGGCCCTGCTGTGCCTGCCGTTCATGGTGCTCGGTGCTTGGGAAGACCATCGTCAGGTGCAATCGGCGGTCGATCTAGACCTGGTGCGGGCCGGTCAGGCCATAACCTTCGGTTCGAGCAAACTCGACTTTCTCGCCCATGCCTACCCGCCGGTGCCGGTGGTGCTGGCCAGGCTGGTCCCTGGCAGCCCTGGGTCCCTCGCGGTTTTCGGCGCCCTATGCGCCGGCGGCCTGCTCCACATCTGCTGGGAACGTCTGGCCCGCGCTCGAGTGCAGGGCTGGTTGGTGGCCCTACTCCTGGTCGGGCTGGCCGGCACGCCAATCTTCTGGTTCAACGCCACCGAGAACTTCGTGGGGTTCCTCGGGCTGGCCTGTTTTGCGGTCGCCATGGCGGGCACGCTTGATTTCCTGTTCTCAGCCCGCACGAGTGGTGGTTTTGCTGCTGGGCTCAGCCTCGCGCTGGCCGTGCTGTGCGACCCGGCCGCTCTCGTGTACGCGGTCAGCCTCATCGTCGCGGTACCCTTCCTCGCCTGGGAGCGCTTCCGCGACGAACCACACATCATCCGGTCAACTTTCGCCGTGCTCGCTTTCCCCACACTGGCAGTCCTCGCAGCCTGGACGTTCCTCGAATGGCGGTTCACGGGCGCCGTCTGGCACCCCCTGAGCGTGGCGCCGTACGCGTTCCGCTTCCACGACGGCGTGCTCACGGGGCTCGTCCTCTCGGTGCGGCACGTGGGCTGGCAAGTGCTCTGCTCCCCGGTCTTCCTGGTTTCCGCCGCCCTCGTGCTCCGACGGCGTCCGGTCGCCTTTCTCGGCTTCCTGGCCGTCCCGCTCGACCTCGTCCTCACGTCATGGTTCGGCCTCCACACCCCGACCGAGCAAGGCTTGGTCCTGCTCAGCGTGCTCGGCGTGCTGGCAGTGCCGACTCAGCCGAACCGCCTCGAACGCACCCTCTACGCCGTGGCGGTGCCCGCCGGGGTAGCTGCGTCGTTGCTGTTCGCAGATGGTCCGGGGGTGGGCTCGTTCCTCCGGGGCATCGGCCTGTAGCGGAACCCCTCATCGTCGCCCGAAACCCAAACTCCGGAGCCAACCCTGTCGATTGGCCGGGTTGCGCTTAGGGTCACCTTTGGCTCAATTCGGGCTCAGAGCCCAACCACAGCCACTCGTCCAGTTCCATAAAGCGGGTTAGGACTGCCGGTTCGGGGATGCCCCAGTCGGTGAACTCGCTCATCATCTGGAAATAGCTAGCAAACAACTCGGGCGTCGGCAGGGAAAGAAGCTCTCGAGTCCTGTCCATGTAACCGTCAGGCTTTTGCTCAACTTTCTCCACAGTCCTCAAGAGCTGTTTCGGGCAAGGGAACAGGGCCCGGTTATAAGCCAAGAGCGCCCTTCCTGCGAAGAGCACGGTGTGCGAAAGCGAGTGGGCAAGCAGGAAGGGGTCTTCTTTGGCCAGCGCCTGCGGGCCAAAGTAACGAGCGTGGAGAGCCATGGCCGAGAAAAAATCACGCATGTTCGCGGCCCGGTTTTGCTCCGGGTAGACCGGGATCGAGCCCACCAGCGGTTGCAGGTCACCAACGCGCGAGTAGACCACGGTCGAACCAAAGAAAGAGGCGCGCATCGGTTCAGGTCCTCGCGCCGCCGTTTCCTTCAGGATCTCAAGCGTGATCAACTTGCCGTCGACGTACCCGCCCGGGTAGTCGCACGTGGCGATGTGGGCTAGGTCGCCGGCCGCCTTGCGCGCCTCATACAGGTCGTCGCCCACCAAAACGTAGACGTCGATGTCAGACGATTCCCTGGCGGTCCCTTTGGCGATCGACCCACCCACGATGACAGCGTCGAATATGCCTTCGTCTTGGACTTGGCTGACCAGCGTCTCAATGGCTCTTTCATGATGCGGGTGCACTCGGGGCAGGGTAGCAGAGCGCGCTAGGCGCACCTGATAGAGCGTTTATGACCGCCGCCGAAACGCTCCGGCGTAACCATTTAGCGTGCCGTGCGTCAACATCAATTGATTGTTTGACGCCATGCCGTACCTCCGCCCGTGACCGAGAGGAGCTCCTTTGAACGAGAGCAAGCCGTCGCCGACGGCCAATAGCCCGGCGACGGCTCAGTGCTCGCCACAAACGTCCAAAAGGGCAGCGAGGAACCGGGCCCACGACGGTCCCCGGCGCGTCAGGCGCCGGGCGGTGGAGGGCCTTTTGTCCCGCCTCGGGCTGGTCTAAACCACGTGGCGCAGGCCCAGCCCTGGCGCAGGGGCAAAACGACGTTGCGCCTGGAACCGGCTGAGGTCCTACGACCTGCTCGACCGCTTTGGGACGACCTCCGGGTTATCACGTACCGTCCCGCAGCAACGCACCCGGGCGCGTCAGCCACTGCATGGCTTCGATTTCCAGCTGTCCCGCTTTGACGGCGGGGTCCGAGGACGCCAGGTCGCGGCTCCGTTCGAGGCTCCCGGTGTGGTAAATACATATGCCCCGCAACCGCGGGTCAGGCTGCCCTACCAATGGACCGGCCGCGAGCAGATAACCAGCCGCCCGCATCGCCTCGAGGTGGCCTAGGTGCTGGCGTTGGAGAAGACGGGCCACGTCAGGCTCGAGCTCCACGCGATCGTGTGCGCTCCAGAGCAGTACAAGTTCGTATTCGTCGAACCGATCGGGCGGGCCCGCCTCGGGTGGACCGCTATTTGTCACGCTTGAGGGCCAATAATTGGTCGAGATGGGCTTGCAGGTGGTTGGTGGCGTTCACCTCAATGAGCGTGCGGATCGGGACAGGACCGTCCACCACGATTTGGCCCCCGTCCGCAACCATTACTGGGACTTCGGTCGCGCCCGCTTCCGGTCCGAGCAGTTCCCACACGTTGGCCAGCTGGGCGCCAGATTTCTGGACCAGCACTGCGAGCGCTTCTAGGTTTCCGGCGGCCGACGCCATCTCAGCCAGGCGCCCTTCATCGATCACCTCGGCGTTGTCATATGACGGGCGTTCGCCAGCCGCGATCGCTTCGGCCACTGCCACGATGGCGTCATTGTTGAGGGCGACGTGGGCGCCGACGAGTGCGGCGCCCCAGCCGGTATCGGGGGCTACAAACCCTCCCGCCCGCAGCGCATCAGCGAAGGGTTGGTAGGCCTTGACAATCTCTTCGCGCTCCATAGAGCGCACCTTATACGAGCGGTCGTGCTCAGGCCTTATAACTCTGGAGTTTGTCGGTGCCGATGTTCGTATTCACTGCGTGGCCAAGGACGTTGATCGCCATGCTCCCACCGCTGTTTTCGACCATGCCGACATTCTTGGCCAGGTATAGGTGGAAAGTAAGGTTTGCCTGTAGCGGCATCGTGCCCGTGGCGTGCATCCCGATGATCAATTTCACCTCTTCGGTGGAAAAAGTGCCGGCCGGGACAGTCACTGTGTGCGAACCGAGCGCAGTCGCGGTTTCAGTCAGGGTCCCGGTCATGGACTTACCGGCGAAATTGGCTGAGAACGGCCCTGAGAATTTGCACGCCGAACAGCTCAGGATCTGAGATTCCGTGGGGATCCAGTAACTGCTCGCAAAGCTGGAGGCACTCGAACCCGATCCTGACGAGCTTTCGACTTGGACGGTCCCGCCTTTGCCGATGGTGTAAGTCAGAGAGGTGACTTTGCCCGGCTGCAGACTGTCCGATGTGTTTATTTGTACCTGCGTACCCGTCGCGGCCGCGCTAGTGCTGGCCACGGTTTGGGAACTGGTGAAGCTGGTTACGGCGGTGTCGTAGTCGTAAGTCCATTTCGAGTTCAATACGAGCGGGAAATAGGGGTTGCCGCTCAAGTTGGAGCCTGGTGGGTGCTGCTCTGCGGTCGTCGCCGCGAGGCGAGGAGCAGACGATGCCCAGACTGGCTGTGCCCAGACACAGCCAACCAGGGCCGTAGCCAGTGCGGCCGCGGCCAGCACCGGATAGGAGGTAGAGAGTTTGCCTGTCATTCCGGTTGTCTCCCCGATCGAACGAAATTGGACATAAGCGCTTTTACCTTCCCGAATAGGATGCCGCATCTGAACCCATCAATACTTATTTTTCGTCATTTGCGCCGGCCAGTGTGGGCGGGCGAACCGCGGGCGTGGCGGCGGTGAGAGACGCCCTCCCACCCTGCCCACCCGAGCAGGCCATAAGCGGCGCACCTTCCTCTTCGCGTTCATGCTGCTAGCCGACTCAGGAGACCGCGGATTGGGCGGTAACGAGGTTTGCGTGGCTACGCTCGGCGCGGCATAACTAATGGGGACATGACTCATCTTGCGCTGAAGGACGAGTTGCTTGACGCTCAGACGCTGCGCGCCGTCGGGGTGGCGCCATACGGCGGGGCCGACATCGCTGAATGCATCACCACGGCCTCGGCCGTGACCGGCACAGACCTGACGAGCTGGCATGCGGCGTGGACATCCCGAGCGAACACGGTGCTGGGCCTGGCCGAGACTGAGCAAGCCGCGGGACGGGTGGAGAGCGCCCGCCTGGCTTTCTTCCGGGCATCGACCTATTTCCGCACCGCGGGGGTCATGCTGATGAGCGCGCCCCTGGACCCTCGTCTCGTCGACAGTTATGCCCGGCAGACCACTGCGTTCCGGTGCGGCGCCGCCCTGCTCGCGGCACCGCCCGAGATCCTGAGCATCCCCTACGAGGGCACCACGCTCCCGGGCTACTTCTTCACAGCTGGGCCGACGACGTTAAGCGGCCAACCGTCATCCTCACGGGCGGGTACGACGGTACCGCCGAAGAACTGTACTTCTCCAACGGCGCTGCGGCACTAGCCCGCGGTTATAACGTCTTGGCCTTTGACGGGCCGGGACAAGGGTCCGCGCTCGTCCAGCAGGGCCTGGTCATGCGCCCGGATTGGGAGGCGGTCATCACGCCAGTCGTCGACTACCTGCTGGCGCGGCCCGACGTGGACCCGTCCAGGGTCGCCTTGATCGGCCTTAGCCTCGGTGGCTACCTTGCTCCCCGGGCGGCCAGCGAAGAGCACCGGCTGGCCGCCTGCGTGGCTGACTGCGGTTCTTATGACCTCTTTGCCGCCGCTCTGCGGCGGATCCCGGGCCCGCTGGCCGGCGGTATTACCCATGGCGATCGGCTGCAAGCTGTCGTTCTGCGCCAGGTGCTGAAGGCGATAGCCAACAAGCCGACCGCCGGGTGGACGCTTCGACGGGGCCAGCTTGTGCACGGAGTGGCCAGCCCGTTCGACTACCTACTGGCCCTGCGCGAATATTCGCTCAGAGACCACGCTGGCAAAATCTCCTGCCCGGTGCTGGTGTGTGCCGCCGAAGGAGACGACATCAGCGCTTCGGCCCCCGAGCTGTTCGAGGCGTTGAACAGCGAAAAGGCTTACATCCTTTTCACGGCGGCAGAAGGAGCGGGCGACCACTGCGAAGCCGGTGCCAGGGCCCTGTACCACGCGCGTTCATTCGGGTGGCTCGACAACTTGCTGCGCCCAGGGCCTCCTCCACACGCTCAGCCGCCCGCTCCGGCGGCAACGTCGCCAGCCAAGTAGCGCCGCACTGCCGGTTGGCCTCCCGGTCCTCTCCCGGGCGCGGCGGGCGTGCGGGCGCCGGGGGAGGCCCCGCAACCCGTCCAGGGCGTCGATCCCTCGTGTGGGGGACCGCGGTCGACCGCGGCCACCAGCCTGCGAAGGCTCCGTACGGCCGCTTGGACCTCACGCGGTGGGAATGTACAAAACGATCCACCCCCTGTATGCGAAGAAAACTTGAGTGTCACTAGTGCAGCTTTCATACTAAAATTAAGTCATGCTCCCGGAGCAACCGGGACAAGGAAAGGAAACTCAGGAATGTTGATGCATTTCGATCCCTTTCGTGACTTCGGTATGACCCGGAGCGTCACGATCAACGGCCGTCAGCCCTGGATGGCGATGGACGCCTACCGTCAGGACGACCACCTAGTTCTGCAGCTTGACTTGCCCGGCGTCGATCCCGCGTCCGTGGACGTCACTTTCGAGAAGGGCACGCTCACGATCAAGGCCGAGCGCCGCTCGGCGGTGGCTGAGGACAGCCGGGTACTCGTTTCCGAGCGGCCCCAGGGCACCTTCACTCGCCGGCTCGCGCTGAGCGAGAACCTCGATGGCGAGCAGACTGAGGCCCGCTATGACAATGGCGTTCTCACCCTCACCGTCCCGGTGGCTGAGCAGTCGAAGCCTCGCAGGGTGGAGGTCGTTACCGCCGGCCAGCCCGCTTCCACCACTAGCGAGCCAGTCGCCGCTTAACCGGTCGACACGGGTTGCCTCGAGTGGGGGTGCGTGCCGACTGTGCCCACCCCCACCAATTTCAGCAGGGCCCGGCGGAGAGCCCGGCTATGACGAATAGCGGCGAGGCCGGGGACGTAAGGCAGGACGGAAGGACCGGGGGCGGTACGGGGGCGGTAAGGCGGGGGCCGTCAGGCAGGGCGCTAAGGAGCGGAGGCGGTAAGGCGGGACGTTAAGGCCCGGGGCCGTAAGGCACGGCGGTAAGGCCCGGCGGCGGTAAGGCCCGGCGGTCAGGCGGGGCGGTAAGGCCCGGAGGTCAGGCTGGGCGGAAGTACCCGGCACAGGACCGGGGGTAGGGCGCGAACGCGGTCGGCGTACCGGGAATCTTTGGCGTCTCCTAGAAGTTGACAATAGTACACTCAAGTTTTGCCAGTGAGGAGGATGCAAAGGTGGCCGTGCAGGCCGATTGGTTGGAAAAGGATCTCTACGCAGTCCTGGGGGTCGCGGAAGACGCAAGCAGCAAGTCGATTAGTCGCGCCTACCGCAAGTTAGCCCGCGAGCTGCATCCCGACATCCACCCCGACGATCCCGAGGCCACCGAGCGGTTCAAGCAGGTAACGGCTGCGTACGATGTGCTCGGTGACGAAGCCAAGCGAGCCGAGTACGACGAGTTTCGACGTGCCGTAGCTGGGGCCAGCCGGTCGGCCCGTGACGCCCGGAACTGGGCCTCACCCGAGGGTGGCGATTTCGCCAGCGACGACGGGGAGGCGTGGACGACCTTCGACAGCTCTGCCTGGTCCACCTTCGACTCCGGTGGCATCGACGACTTCCTGAGCAGGGTCATGGGACGAGCGGGTCGAGGGCGTTCTGCGTCGACGGCTTGGCGGGGTGAAGACCTCGAGGCAGTGCTCGACCTGAGCTTCGTCGACGCCGTTCAGGGCTTGACGACAGAGGTGACGCACCAGAGGGCCGACGGCCCGCAGACTTTCAAAGTCCGGGTGCCGGCAGGGGTTCAGGACGGCCAGAGGATCCGCTTACCGGGCAAGGGTGGCCCCGGAGTGAACGGCGGGGGCCCGGTGATCTCTACGCCGTCGTGCGCGTGGCTGCTCACCCTGTGTTCGGCCGCAACGACCTCGACCTGACGGTCGAGGCGCCGATCGGATGGCCCGAGGCCGTCCTCGGCACGGAGATCGACGTACCCACCCTCGGTGGGTCGACCGTAAAGGTGCGGGTGCCGACCGGTACCCCGCACGGGCGCACCCTCAGGGTCCGCGGCCGCGGAGTCCGTACTGACAAGGCTACGGGGGACCTCCTCGTCCGCATCCGTGTAACGGTCCCCGATCACATCACAGAGCAGCAACGTGAGGCCGTGCAGGCCGTGGCCGAGGCGTTCCGGGCGGCGCGATAATTACCCTGCTCTGCTCGTAGCCGCTCAGGCCCGGGCGGTCGCGGCGCAGTAACGCCGAGCGGCGCAGTAACGCCGAGCGGCGCAGTAACGCCGAGGCGATATTCGCGCCGCTCTAGCGGCAACTATCGGCCAAGCAGCCGCACCAACGGGTCTGGACGGCCGCCCAGGCTCGTGGAGACTGGATTGCCGGAGCACCGGCTTATTGGGGTTTGGCCGCTGCGGTCCGCCCCCTGGCCCACCGACGGCCTCCGCAGCTCCGGCCGGGGCGCCCCAGCTTCTCAGGACGCCAAGCGCTAGACGCCGCGGTTGACGCGCTTGAAGCCGACGATGGCGCCGTAGCGGGAGCGGCGGGAGAACTCCTCCAATGGCCAAACCACCGGGTGGCCTATCTCCTTGCAAAGATGAACGATCTCGTCCGGCGCCATCCACACACCGAGGTGGGCACCAAACGGGTCGTAACTCCCGTTGAACAATGCCAGGTCGAGAGGCCGAGGCTCGTCCACCACGGCGGTTGCGTCGGAGTCTTCCCAAAGCTGCGACGAAGGCAGTGCGGGGCACGCCAGCTTGAACAGGCTCAGGAAACCATATGCAAACACCTGGCAATTAGCGCCGGTCAACCAAGAGCCGGGTGGCACGCGACCTGGCGACGCAGCGCCCACGTACGGTACGGCCCACAAGCCGGGGGGCCAACCACCTGGCGGCGCGGGCCACGAATTCACTGGCATTCCAGCAGTTTTGCAGCCTTCGAGCGGCGGCGCTCCGGAGCCTATCCCTGGACGGGGGACGCTCGCCGGCGATGACAGCCGATGATTTGGCCCTCGGCACCCTTGGGGAGCGAGGGCCAGGACGTCCCCAAGCCTTCAGTCAGGACAAGCCGACTACAAAGTTGATCGTCGCTGCCAGGATGACGGTACCGAAGAGATATGAGAGCAGGGCATGTTTAAGTGCAGCAGACCGGATGGCCGAAGTCTTGATGTCCGTATCTGACACCTGAAAAGTCATCCCGATCGTAAAGGCGAGGTAGGCGAAGTCCATGTAGCGGGGCGGGCCGTCCTGGTTGAAGTCGACACCGCCGCCGGCTAATTGGTAGAGGCGGGCGTAGCGGAGGGTGAACAACGTATGGACCAGTAGCCACGACAGGGCCACACTCGCCACCGCCAAGCCCGCCAACATACCCCGGGTCACCGACCGGGCCGAACTCGCGGAGACCAGGACCACTCCGACGGCCACCAGGCTGGCTACGCTGGCCGCTAATAAAAGGGTGTCGCTTATCGGTCGAGTCGGGTCTTCTCGCCGGGCATGCTCTGTTGTCGCCTTGGCATCCATGGGTGCGATACCCGCCCACGTGAGCAGCGAGAAGGTCACGACGGCGGCGTCCCAGCCCATGAGCGGTGCATACGGCCAAAGACCGAAAATCCAGCTGATCGTCGTGACCACCACACCGACCAGCGCCGTCAACACGAGCCTCTGCCGCGCCGTTAAGGAGTTCCACCTTGATCGGACCACTCCCATAAGAGACCTCGACGCCGTTGACCTGCTCACCCACATAGCTAACCAGGTCGTCTACGACGTCGGTGCTTACGGGAAAGGTAGGCGAGGTCAAGCCCGGCGGTTGGGACTGAGGGCATTTGAGACCGAGGAGAAGAGTAGAGCGGGCGGTGCGGGGGCTCGACGACGTCGTCGTCGACCGCCGGTATGGACGAGTCGAATCGGTTGATCAGTCCCAGCGGCGTTTGCGGATTGCTCGTGCACCCCGAGCCCAGCTGGCTTTCGGCGCCGACGGCACGGCCGTGAGCCACATTCGGGGGAGGCGAGCGGCAAAAGTACCGGTTAGCTCCCCCCTTTTGGGCCTCGCTGTTGGCATTTTTCGACGACCGACCCTGACCTGCAGCAGTTTTGCCCGCTTACCGGATAAAGGTGCTAACCATTGCCCAAAACGGAGGGGCGAAGTGCTAACCATTGCCCAGACCGGAGGTCCGAGCGTTTGAGTCCTCTGGGGTGGTGTACGAGCAGGTGACCCGGACGCCCTGAAGGGCAGGGTCCACCACTGGCGGCGACCACCGCACCAACCTCTTGGAAGTCCACACAACCGAGAGGAGAGATGCGGTGGCTTTTGACAGCTTGGACGCGCTCGAGTGGCTGCGCAAGCACCTCGAGCAAGATAGCCCTGACCTGCTGCGCGAAATGGTGCGCAGCTTCGCCGAGCAGCTCATGTCGGCCGAGGCCGACGCCATCTGCGGGGCTGGCTACGGCGAGCGCAGCGCCGAGCGGGTGAACAGCCGCAACGGCTACCGCCACCGCGACTTCGACACGCGGGGCGGGGACGATGGACCTGGCGGTGCCGAAACTGCGCCAAGGCAGCTACTTCCCGAGCTGGCTGTTGGAGCCCCGCCGGCGGGCGGAACGAGCTCTCACCCAGGTGGTCTGCCAGTGCTACGTGGAAGGGGTATCGACCCGCCGGGTGGACGACATCGTAAAAGCCATGGGGATAGAAGGGATCTCGAAGTCCCAGGTCAGCTCCATGGCCAAAGAGCTCGACGGCCTGGTCGAGGCGTTCCGCTCCCGACCGCTCGACGCCGGGCCCTACACGTACATATGGCTAGATGCCCTCACCCAGAAGGTGAGAGAAGGCGGACGGGTGGTGAACGTGGCTGTCGTCATCGCCACCGGGGTGAACAACGAGGGCCGGCGGGAGTCGCTCGGCTTCGACGTCATCACCACCGAGGACGGGGCCGGCTGGACTGCGTTCTTGCGCTCTTTGGTGGCCCGGGGCCTCTCTGGCGTGGCCCTGGTCACTTCTGACGACCACAAAGGCCTAAAGGCGGCGATCGCCGCCGTGTTGCCGGGGGCGACTTGGCAGCGTTGTCGTGTCCACTTTGCGCGAAACCTGTTGACGCGGGTGCCAAAAGCGTCCCAGGGCATGGTCGCCACCTTGGTGCGCACGATCTTCGAACAGCCCGACCACGACAGCGTCTGGGACCAGCACGCCCGGGTAGTCGACCAGCTCACCGGTCGCTTCGACGACGCTGCCTTGATGCTGGCTGACGCGGCCGAGGACCTGCTCGCCTTTTCCACATTCCCCGCTGAGCATTGGTCGGCGGTGAGGAGCAATAACCCCCAGGAGCGCCTCAATAAAGAGAATCCGCCGGCGCACCGACGTGGTCGGGATATTCCCCAACCGGGCCGCCGTTGTGCGCCTGGTCGGTGCCGTCCTGTCCGAGCAGAACGACGAGTGGGCGGTGGCCAAACGCTATATGGGCTCAGAGAGCCTGGCTAAAGCCCGCCTGCGACCCATTGAGGGCCAAGCAGCCCTAGCGCCGCAAGAGCCTGAGCTTCAAACGGCCGGGGCTGCATAGGGACAATCCCCGCCAAGCACCTTGACAACTAAATAACGGACGGCAACCGGCTACTTCGACGCGGCCCAAAACACAAGACAGTAGTTACCTACTTGACATTCTTAAGAAGGGACCTATAGAATTCGAAATTGAGGTTGGTGAGTGGTTGTTATTACACCACCCGACTGGACTCGACCGTCCGAGCGGCAAAAGTACCGGTTAGCTCCCCCCTTTTGGGCCTCGCTGTTGGCATTTTTCGACGAAACGGCCGGACCCGCAGCAGTTTTGCCCTCCCGCCGGATAAAAGTGCTAACCCTGGCCACCGACCCAGTGAGGCGCGACCGTTGCGCTCAGACCTCTTGAGCCGGGCCGCCTAGTCGCCACGCGATGCAGCTGACCTCAACGTTGGCGCCGGCAGGCAGGTCGTTGACGCCGACTGCGGCACGGGCGGGGGGTTAGGTGCCGCAGGTAGCAGGTCGCCGAGACGACGTGATTGAGCCGGAACCCGGCGCGGTTAAGCGCCGCTGCCAGGTTGTCCAGGGTCAATTTGATCTCTGCGTCGATCCCCGGTCGACCAGGTGTCGGCCGCGGGTTAGGAACCCTCCCACGCCCGCCACATAACAGTGCTCCCCGGCCACCACCGCCGACGAATAAGGTCCGAGCTCGGCCCGGGTGCGCGCCACCCACTTGGCCTCGGATCGTCAGCGCTCGACATGTAGTGACAGTACCCTGCTCCCGAACACCGGGCGCTCTGGTGGAGTCCTGAACGCTCCGCGAGGGCTACGGCCGACCCTCGCGAGCCGCGGTGGCCGAGGCGCAAACTGTTGGCACACGATCCGGCTCGTTGAATCGATCCCGGGCCTGCCGGGCAACGAACTCGTCGACCACTCCGCCCGCGAAGTACCGACGTGACCGGCTATATGAAAAGCACTTAGTAGCTCTCGGCGATTTCCTGCCAAGGCGTGGCCGGCGGCCCGGTCACGCCAGGTCTGACGGCCCAGACACTGCCGGCCAATGGTTGGTCACCCAACCGGTCGTCTTCCAGGTCCCGCCGTGCGCTGGTGATGAACAAGTGGTCAAGGTTCGGGCCACCAAAGCAACAACTCGTCGTGTAACTGACGGGCACCTCCACAATCGTGTCCAGGCGTCCGTCCGGAGCGTAACGGCGTACACCACCTCCACCCCACAGTGCCACCCACAAGTACCCTTCGTCGTCGGTGCACATGCCGTCGGGTAAGCCGTCAGCCCTGTTCACTTTGACCAGCGTCGTCGGGTCGCCGATCCAACCACTGGCGAGGTCGAACGGGTACGCACGTACTTCCTCGCTGACCGTGTCGATGAAGTACATCGTGCGGGCGTCGGGGCTCCAACCCAGACCGTTGGACACGCCGATCCCGTCGAGCACCAAGGTTATTTTCGGCCCAGTATCGAGACGGTAGAGCGACCCTTCGGTCCCGGACTCGTCGTAACTCATCGTGCCGACCCACGCCCGTCCCGAGGGGTCGCACTTGGCGTCGTTCGCCCTGTTGCCAGCCAGGTGCGCCTCGAGCGGCACGACATCCCTGAGCGTCCCGTCCGGTTGCAGATGGGCCAGTCTGTCGGTAAGGGCGACGAGCCACCCGCCCGCCGCCGCCGGCAGCGCCGCGCCCACGTGCGACGGCAGGCGCAACTCGGACACGAGCCTCCCCTCGGCGTCGCACACCTGCACGGTCGGGCGGAGCAGGTCTACCCACGAGAACTGGTTCGACCGGGCGTCCCAGCAAGGGCTTTCTCCCAAAAGGGAAGGAGCGCGAAGCCAAAGATCGGCCTTGAGGTTCCTGACCATGGGTGGCCCCCTCAGATCCCGGTTCGTTCGGTCCGGACCGGCGCGGGGTCGGGGACGTGGGGCATAAGGGCGTTGGCCGGGATACGACCGAGACGGCCGGCCTGAAAGTCCTCGACGGCTTGGCCGATCTCAGCCGGCGTGTTCATTACGAACGGCCCGTAGTGTTCGACATGCTCGCCTATGGGTTCGCCGCCGAGGAATAGCACTTCCAAGTTCTCCGAGGACGAACCTTGACCTGGCTGAGCCTCGACGCTCAGCCACTTGCCGGGGCCGAACAAGACCAGTTGACCAGTGCGGACCGGCTGGTGATCTGGACCGGCGGCGCCCGAGCCAGCGAGGACGTATGCCAACGCGTTGAAGGCGGGGTTCCACGGCAGTTCCAGTAAGGACCCGGGTGCGATCGAGGCATGCATGAGGGAGATCGGCGTATGGGTAGACCCCGGGCCGGCTACGCCGGCCAGGTCGCCGGCGATGACCCTGACCAGGGCGCCGGCGTCAGCGGAGGCCGCCAGAGCTACGTCGCCGGCCTCCAGGGGCTGGTAGGCAGGGGGGATCCACTTGTCCTTGGCGGGCAGGTTGACCCACAGCTGGATGCCGTGGAACAGACCTCCGGAGACCACGAGCTCTTCAGGTGGGGTTTCGATGTGCAAGATCCCCCGCCCTGCAGTCATCCACTGGGTGGCGCCGTCGGTAATGAGCCCGCCCCCACCGTTGGAGTCCTGGTGGGCGAAGGTGCCGTCGATCATGTAGGTGACGGTCTCAAAGCCTCGGTGGGGATGCCACGGCGTCCCTTTAGGCTCGCCGGGAGCGTAGTTGACCGCTCCCATTTGGTCCATGTGCACGAAGGGGTCGAGCTCCGCGAAAGTCCGTCCTGCGAAGGCGCGACGAACAGGGAACCCTTCCCCCTCCAGGCCGCTCGGCGCGCTAGTTATTGAGGACACCTTTCGTTCGGGCGCCGATGAGCGGTCAGGAGCCGGGATCCGCTTTAAGGCTGTCCAGTCGGGGACGGTTACTGCAGGCATAAGGGTCCTCCTCGGGGCGTGGTCACCAAAAGCATCAACTTTGGGGGCCTGTAGCCAGTATGTCGGAGATCAACCGTTGCCGGCGTCCTCCGCGCTCTCGTGACGCCACCCGTCCCCGAGCTCGCCGTCGTGCAGGCGTCGCAATAGATGTGCATAGTGGTCCAGCCGGTCGGCGGCCTGCACCATTTCGTGGTAATCGTGACCGTGGTCACGCGCCGCCGTCTTCTCCTCCGCCCGCTTACGCACGATGTGCAACTCTTCGCGACTGAGCTCCATCACCCTGTTCAAGGCCTCTTCCAGGTCCACTATCTTCCCTCCTCGGATCAGACTGCCTGCCAGGTTAGGCGGCGTCGGCTCGTCGAAACTCGATTGCCGGGCACGCTGCGTCCACCTACGATGCGCGAAGATGCGCCGGGACCCTGCACCTCTGGACTTCGATGGATGGGTGGCCCGATTGGGCGTCGCGTCGTACCGGCAACGAGCCAAGCAGTACCTCCTCTCGTGCGGGCCCCCGGCAGTACCGGCGGTGCGCCGGGGGCTCGGCCACGACAAGGCGATCGTCCGCCGGCAGTGCGTCAACATCCTCGACCACCTCGTCGACGACCAGTCGGTTGCCGCCCTGGTTGCCACGTTGGAGGACGCCGACCCCCAGGTCGCGGGACGAGCCTTGCACGCCTTGGCGTGTGACCGCTGCAAGGAAGGTGCCTGCCGGCCCGGGGAGGACAGCTGGGTCCCGAGAGCGTTGGAACTACTTCATCACCCGAACCCCGACCTCCGAGCTGCCGCTATAGACGCTCTCGGCAAGGTCGCAGGGCGCAAACCAGACGTGACCGCCGCGCTGGCGAGCGCGTCCCAGCACGACGCCGACAAAGGTCTTCGCGGCATGGCCCGGCGATGCGTAGGCGCCTAAACCAAACTCGGCACAACAAACTCGGACCTGCGCGTTTCGCCAGGCATTTTGAACTGGCGTCGTGACGGATGGCTGACCCGCAGAAGCTGGTTAACGAGGGCCGTACAGAAGTCGAGGCCGCCGAGACAACTGCGGAGACCAGCGCGGAGGATGCCCTCCGACATCACCCGCACTTGTCCCGGGTACTGCGGACCGGTCGCGAAGTGGTGCACGAGCAGTCGGTCGAGGCGGTCGGTCTAGCAGCAGCGGGGGCGACTTTCTGGCTGGTGATCTCCGCGTTCCCGACAGCCATCGCCGCGGTTAGCCTCTTCGGGTTGGTCGTGAGCCCAGAGAAAGTCGCGACTGACCTGGCGAACTTGGCCAGCGGGGCACCCTCGTCGCTGGGCTCGATGGTCACCGCGCAGCTGAAACGGGTGGCGGCGACCGACCACGCGAGCTTGTCCCTCGGGCTCGCGGCGTCACTCGTGTTTGCTTTATGGAGTGCTTCGGCGGGCGTCTACAACCTCGACCGCGCGATTCGCGTTGCTTATGGCCTGACGCCTCAGCGATATGCGGAGGCGCGTGGGCGCGCTCTGCTGGGGGCGGTCGCCGTCGTGGTCTTCCTGGGCCTAAACGCTCTCGCCATCTCGGCCACCATTGGGCGTTCTCGCGCCCCGGCAGTTGTCAGCATCGCTGCCCCCGTGTTGCTGGTGGTGGTAGCTGCGGGCGTAGCCGGGCTGTACCGGTTTTCTGTGGGCGCCAGCATGGGGGCCCGATCGTTGCTCCCTGGAGCTATTGCGTCGGCGGTGGGCGTGGTTGGCGCTCTCGCCGGCTTTGGCGCGTACGTGGACTGGTCAAAGCATTACACAGCCGTGTACGGCGTATTCGCGGGGGCTGTTATTGGGATGCTCGGCACATACGTGGCTGTGTACGTCATCCTTCTGGGGGCGGTGCTGAACGCTCGGCTAACGGCGGAAAGGCGGCCCTGAGCGAACTGTTAAAGAGGGGAAGTCAGTTCCGGAGGCCCACTTATCCCGAGCTTGCGTCGCGCTCGTTCGTAGAAAGTTGTATTGCCCAGCCGCACCACCCGAGCGGCGTCAGCATGAGAGGTCACGGTGATCGTGTCGCCGGCTACTACATGCGTGGCGACTTGGCCGTCCACTTCGACGGCCAAGCGGCCGGCGGACGGCATCAGCTTCAGAGTCAGGCAATGTGAGGGGTCGACAATGATCGACCCGTTGAACACCGAGTGCGAAGAAGACGGTGTTACCACGATCGCGCCGACGGAAGGGTCGACGATCGGCCCCCCCGCCGAGAAGTTGTACGCGGTCGAGCCCGTGGGTGTGGCGACGATGACCGCGTCGGCGGCGTACTTAACGAAATGATTACCTTGTACCGCCAACTCAACATCGGCGATCCCCTCCCCTGGCACGCGCACGACCGCGAGGTCGTTGAACGCGATGAACAGCTCGTCCTTAATGGACACGTCCAAGGCGGCCCGCCCTTCAACGGTAAAGCGGTTCTCGCTAATGGCGGTGAGGGCCGAACCGAGTTCGGCGACGTCTACCTCGGCCAGGAAACCCAACTTGCCGAGGTTGACCCCTAGCACGGGCACGGCGTTCTGGCCGGCGAGCCGCATGGCGCGCAGGACAGTGCCATCACCACCTAGGGCCACAAGCAGGTCGGCCCGTTCCGCCATTTGGTCCTCGGAGACAGCAACAGCCATGCAATTCAGGCGCGCGATTTCGCCCTTCAGGCAGAAGACTTGGACTTGATGGCCATTCGCCCAGCTCAGGATCCGCTCGACCGGCCCGGCTATCTCTCGAAGCGGGTGCAAGACCATCCCCAGCGAACGGACAGTCGGTTCCATGTGCTCTATTCCTTTTCCGGGGGACAGGTGGTCCACCCGTAACCCTACCAGCCAGGGCAAAAAGCCTGCCTGCCCAGCCGGTGAAAAGGTAGAGCAAAGTGGTGCCTCGCCAGCGAGCGGGCGCCAGCCGAGGTGCTGTGGGCTAAACAGACCGCCGACGCCGCGGCCGTTTAAGGGCGGGGGCGCCCGGCCAACGTGCCGCGGTCCACCTACTGCGGCCCGACCTCATTCGTTCATAGCTCCCCCAATGCCTTGCTCAACTGGTCCCGCAGCGGTTCGCGCACATCGCAGTTCTCCCATGCGAAAGACTCGGCCAACGCGACCAGGTCTCCGTGGCCGAGGCCTTGGAAACCTCGGGCGTACTCGGGCACCAATGCCTGCGCGACAGTTATGTTCAGCAGCAGCGTCCGCACCCAGTCAAAGCGGCCCCACGGGTAAGGCTCGAAGCCAGGGGCCTCACGGGCGATGAGCTCCTGTACCGGCCGGCTCACTTCTCGGGGGCCTTCCCCGTCGGTACCCCACTGGTCGGCAGCCAGGCGGTCCTTTTTGGCAATGAAACCGCCAAAGCGCTCGAGATAAGGCGAGCTCGGAGCCAACGTGACCAAACCTTGCCGGCCCACGTCTTTGTACGTCCACAGAGCCCACCCGGCGTCGTACTGGCGGTAAATATCTAACTGGTCGGCCAGGATCTGGCGCCGCTGAGCGTCGACGGCCTCGTCGCCAACGTAGAGTGGGCCGAACTCACCAACGTATACCGGAGTCCCAGTCTGGCGGGCGTACTCGGAGCGCTTGAGAAACGTTTGCTCTACCGTGGCCCTGTCTACGTAGACGCCGTCTGTCAAGCCCGGGTACGGGCCGCCCCGCCCGAGACCGGAACGCACATAATCGTGACAGGTGTAGACGGTGTTGTCCCAGCTTTCCTTGAAGATGTCGAACTCGGTTGCGTAAGTGTTCCCGTCGACGAACAGTATGTGGTGCGGGTCCACCCGCCGGAGCGCTTCGACGAGGCGGGCGTAGAAGGGGCCGATCGCCGTTCGCGACTCGTCTGCCGGCTCGTTCAGCAGGTTGTAGCCCGCCACCCAGGGCTGGTCCTTGTAGTGGTCGGCGATCGCCTCCCAGACGTGTACGGCCCGGTCTTGGAACTGGCGCTGCTCCCAGAACAGCGCCCGGTGGGTGGCGTTGTCGGAGTGCCAGTGCTGGTTTTGCGCCGCCGGGGACGGTGTGGAGGTCGATTATCGAGAAGATGCCGTTATCGGCGCACGCTGCAATCGCACGGTCCAGGTGACGAAACCCTTCATCCTTCACCACGAAGGGGTGGGCGTCGTCCTCGAGGTGACGGTAGTTGAGCGGGATCCGCACCGAGTTGACTCCTACGGAGGCGAGGAACTGGGCGTCGGCCGTCGCCGAAGAAGTGAGAAAGGAGGCTGCTCGAAGAACAGCTCGTAACGGTCTCGGCCCGAGGACGTCTCAGTACGCCCGAGCGCATGAGCGACTCATTGGCGGAGAAGCCCGTAATGAAATTTTCCATATTGAGCCATCCGCCGAGGCAAACCCCTCGCAGACGAACTGGCTCGCCATCTATCCCGACAATCTTGGTGCCCTGAGTGTGCACGAACTGAGTGGGTGCGCTCATGAAGCCCTCCTAACGGTACGTGGCGGCGCCGCGGTGCTTTCCCGTACCACCAAAGTGGTGGCCAGCTCGACGCTCCGGTCTTCTTTGCTCACTCCGTCCCAATGGGACAGGACGAGCCGGACCGCCGTGCCCGCCATCTCCGCCAATGGTTGGCGGACCGTCGTGAGCGGCGGGGACATCCAACGCGACAACGGGATATCGTCGAAGCCGACCAGGCTCAACTGCGCCGGCACCTGCAGGTGGGCGAGCCGTGCCGCCTCCAACACGCCCATGGCCTGCAGGTCGCTGCCGGCGAATATCGCCGTCGGGCGGTCGTCCATCGACAACATCGCCGTGGCATGCTTGAACGCCGCTTCAACGTGGAAGTCCCCCCACCTGACCAGATCGGGGTCCACCCGTAGCCCGGCCGCCTCCGTCGCGGAGCGGTAACCGTCCATTCGGGCATGGCTGCAAAACAAGTCTCGAGGGCCTGAGATGATCGCGATCCGTTGGTGGCCGAGCTCCGCGAGGTGACGAGTGGCGGCGTACGCCCCCGACCAATTGGTAGCGCCGACCGTCGGTACGCTTGGGTCAGGCTCACCGCGCGGGTCGATCACCGCCAACGGTATGCCTCTCGAGCGCAACAGCGCCTTCTCTCGGTCGCTGAGGCGGGCCAAGAGCACGATCACGCCCTTTGTGCCCCGGGCGGAGATGTCGTCGAGCCAACTCCCGTGCCCACCGGTATCGGGAAGGACGTTGACCGCAACCGTCGCATGCAGCCTTCCAGCAGCTTCCGCCGCGCCGGCGATTATCTCGGTGGCCCACGGGTTGCTCACCTCGCGCAGCACCAGGTCGACTATCGGGCCGGGGCCTGTGCGTGCCCCCGGCCGCCGCTCGTAGTTACGCTCGGACAACAAATCCTGGACACGGCTCCGTGTCTGTTGCGAAACACGGTCGTTACCGTTCAAGACCTTCGACACAGTGGCGACCGAAACGCCAGCTTCGATCGCTATGTCGCTCATGGTCACGCGCCTGGCGGCGTCCCGTCCTCCGGATCCATTTGAGCCCGAGCCCAACTCCGATGGGCTGCGCCCGCGCCGCCCCTTCCTGTCCATTACGGTCCCGTCGCCCACGAAGCAGCCACTTCCCGGGTGGCGTGGAACGCACCCGCAAGCCGGTCGAGTACGGCGTCGACGGCGAGATCGGGCCCGGTCAGGGCTCGATGCTCCGACCGCCACCGAGCCAGTCGCAACGCACCGCGCTGGAAAGTCAGCTTCGGAGCGAACCCCGGCACGAACCTCTTTATCTTCGAATTGTCGAACACGGCGCTGTGCGAGAGGTCACCCACGATCAGGTCTGACCAGAACCAGTCCGGGGCCACTACCGGGAAAAGTTCGGAGGCGAGGTGCACAAGCTTTGCTTTGACTCCCAACGCCTCGGCGACCACAGTGTAAATCTGGTCCCAGGTCAGGACATCGTCACCCGTGATATGGAACACCTCACCGATTGCCGCCGTGTTACCGACCAGGCCGACCAAGCCCTGGGCAAAGTCCTCGGAGTGCGTCAAGGTCCACAGTGAGGTACCGTCCCCGTGCACGGGCACCTCTTTGCCTCGCTCGATCCGGTCCACCGCCGTCCAGCCTCCAGGGAGCGGGGGCTGGGCGTCGTCATAAGTGTGGGACGGCCTGACGATAGTTACAGGGAAACCCTCTTCCAAGAACGCCAGCTGCAGGGCGCGCTCGGCCCGGAGCTTGGCCCGCGCGTACTCCAAGAACCGGTTGTGCACCGCCGTGGACTCCACTATCGGCACACGTTGTACAGGCTTGCCGTAGACCGACGCGGAGCTGATATGGACGTACTGCCGAGTACGGCCGTGCAACCACGCCGCCCAGCGGGAAGCGTCTTCGGCATCGTACGACAGGAAGTTCACCACTGAGTCGAACTCCTGGCCGTCGAGGGCACTCTTCACCGACGCCGCGTCGTTCACATCGGCGGCAAGTTGCGTAACCGTCTCGGGCAGTTGCCTTTGGGCCATGTTGCGGCCGCGGTTGAGCACCGCCACTTCCATGCCTGCATCGACAGACAGACGTACGCAGGAAGCGCTGATAGTGCCGGTCCCGCCGATGTAAAGCGCCCGCACCGGAGCCTCGTCGAACCGCATCACCATGGCGCTCTCTCCGTCCCTCTGCGTCCGTTCGATCGCATTACCCCGGCATTTCGACCGTGCCGGCTAAAGCGAAAGTTAGCGTAATGTGTGCGAAAGATAGTGTCAAGTCAACCTCTGCTCGGCACCGGATGTAACATAACCCCTCCTGGCCTCGGCGCGCTCGGTCCGGCGGTGCCGTGCTGCGAAAGTTCTCGTACTTAACGGGAAGAAATAGCTGATCGTCGAAACTCAACGGATCCCCTTGACGGGTCAATGCGCTCGGCAGTAAAGTACCTCAATAGTGCGAAAAGTTTCGCCTACAGAAGGGGAGGGAAATGAATGACTCGTCGACGCACGTCTAAGGCGCGCATACTGGCGTCCTCTGCGTTGTGCCTGAGCCTGCCGCTCGCGGCCGGTGCGCAGGCGGGAGCGGCACAGATGCAACCAGGGACGACCAAAACGGCGTCGTCGACATCGGCGACCATCAATTGGTGGGGATGGACGCCAACCGATTCGGCCGAGGCCACCGCCGAAATTGCCGCCTTCAACAAGGTCTACCCGAACATCAAGGTCAACTTCAAACTCATCACGATCGCCAACTACGTGACCGCGATGCGGCCCGCCCTCGTCTCCGGTGTGGGGCCGGACCTGTTCGAGTTGCAGCCGGGTGCTTACGTGACGGAGTTCAACTCCTTCGCCACGAACATGGCGCCTGTCGCCGCACAGGCCCTCGGCAGCAATTGGCAGTCGAAGATCGCGCCAAGCGGTGTCAGCGGCTTCACGTACAATGGCAAGCTCACCGCGCTGTCGGTCGGCTCGGTGTACGCCGGTACGTTGTGGGTCAACGAAGACCTGTTCAAGAAGTACAACCTCGCACCGCCGACCACGCTCGCCCAGTGGGTAAGCGTCTGTAAGGCTTTCAAGGCGCACGGCGTCGGGTGCTTCGTGCAGGGGAACGCGACCGAAGGCTTCCTCCAGGACACCCTGCAGTCGATCGCGAACTCGGTCCAGCCCGGGCTGTGGACCGACGCGTCCAGGGGTGAAGCAAAGTGGACCAGCCCCGGCATCGTAAAGACACTGACGATCTGGAAAGACCTCTTCTCAGACGGCATCATGGAGCCCGGCTCTCTCGGCGTACAGCAGTACCCCGACGGCAATAACGACTTCCTCACCGGCAAGTACGCGATGATCATGATGGGGACCTGGTACACGGCGAACGTGACGAAGAGCGGCATGACCTCTGCGTTGCAGGCGGCCGGGGTAAGCAGCCCGAAACCGTTCCCGATCCTGCCGATTGCGTTCCCGAACGTCGGCGGCCATCCGAGCGCCATGTACGGCGACGCTGACTACGGGCTAGCCGTGTACAACAAGTCGAAGAACACCGCGGCGGCGGAGACGTTCGCCAAATGGCTCGCCACCTCGACGTCCGGCCAGCAGTACGTCGCCAACCAGCTCGAGGACCTGCCCTCGCTCAAGTCGGTGACGCCCGAACTACGCCGCGGCAGGGATCGTCGACCCCAGCTTGCAGCTGAGCGCGGTCAAGAACCTGGCCGCCACGCGTCGGCAGCGTCACTGAGCCCCGCGAGTCGCTTGCTCAGCTCGGCGATGCAAAACGGCAATGGTGGCATCCTCTCGGCCGCGCAAGGAGTGGCCACCGGATCGGAGACGCCGCAAGCAGCGGCGAAGGCCCTGCAGAAGGCGGCCGTCGCCTCTGGCGTCAAGTTCAAGTAGGCGCGCAGGCGACGGGCTTAGAGAGAGCGGGCGCTTCGCATGGCCACGGTCCAGCAGGGCCTCGGCGATCCGTTCTGGCGAAGCGCCCGGCTCCTCGGGGTTTGCCCGCCCCCGCCGGACGGGGGGTGCGGTGGCGCGCCGGAGCCGAACGGGGGTGAAGGTGGCCTCCGGGCTGCCCTGGATCCTGCCCGCGCTCGTCCTATGCGTCGGGCTCATCTACTACTGCATCGGGTACACCGGGCTGATCTCGACCTGGAAGTGGGACGGCATCAGCCCAAACCCTCAGCATGTCGGTTTCGGGAACTACACCGAGCTGTTCCACGACCCGCTCTTCTGGGGTGCCGTGCGCCACACGGTGGTGTTCTTCGCCGTCACCTTCACGGTCCAGACTGTTCCTCGGCCTCACCTTCGCCGTGCTCCTGCACTCCCGGATCCGGCTGGCCGTCATCTACAAAGTGATCATTTTCATCCCCGTCGTGCTCGCCCCGGCGATCATGGCGCCGGTCTTCCGGTCGATGCTCGCGCCCGGAGGGCCAGTTCAACCAGCTACTGCATGACATTGGCCTCGGCTCCTTGGCCCAGCCGTGGATCGGGCAGACGTCGACGGCGCTGCCGGCATTGATGGCGATCACCATCTGGCAGTTCACCGGCTTCACCTTCGTCCTCTACTACGCGGCGATGAGCCAGATCGACCAGTCGGTGCTCGAGGCGGCGCGCCTCGACGGCGCGGGCAACCTCAGGATCATCACGAGCATCGTTTGGCCGAGCGTCGCCGGCACGACCTTCGCCCTCGCCACCCTCAGCGTAATCGGAGCGCTGAAGACCTTTGACATCCCGTGGCTAGTCACCGCGGCCGGTCCCGACTACGCCACCAACTTCTTCGGGACGTACATCTACCAGCAGATTATCCAGCTCGACAATGTCGGCTATGGAGCGGCACTTTCGATCGTCCTGCTCGTGATCGCGGTGGCGTTCGGGGTCGTGCTCCAGCTGTGGCGCAGCAGGAAAGCGGTGCAGTGATGTTCGAGGTCAGCAAGCGCTGGAAGCGGGTCCTCCTCCAGGTCGTCGTTACGATAATGGTCCTGCCGTACCTGTTCCCGCTCGTCGTGATGCTGCAGGGATCCCTCGCCGGTCAGGGTTTCGAGAACTACAAGGCGGTGGCGAAGTACCGGGCTTCGCCCGTTTCTTCCTCAACAGCGCCATCATTTCGGTCAGCGTTATCGCCCTTGTCTACGTCTGCGCCATGCTCGCCTCCTATGGCTTCGCCAAACTGAGGCTCTTCGGGCGCGAGGTCTACTTCTGGATGCTGCTCGCCTGCCTGACGCTACCTGAGGTCGTGCTCCTTGCCCCGCTGTTCACCACAAACCAGAAACTCAACCTGTACAACACGTACTGGGCGGTCATCCTCCCGCTGGCCGCGCTGCAGATCCCTTTCGCCGTCCTGTTGACGCGCAACTTCATCAAGGGACTGCCAGACGAGCTGTTCGAGGCGATCCGGGTCGACGGCGCTGGCCCGGTCCGGACCTTCATGCACCTGATCGTCCCGCTCACCCGGCCGATCGCGGCCGCCGTCATAATCTTCACCCTCATTGCGGCCTGGAACGACTACCTGATGCCGCTGGTCTTCCTGCAGTCGACGAGCATGCAGACGATCACCCTTGTCCCCCAGTTCTTCGTGGGCGAGTTCAATGACGACCAAACGAAAATCCTCGCCTCGGCGGTGGTGACGGCGATCCCGGAGATCGTCGCTTATCTGGCGCTGCAGCGGCTCTTCGAGCGTGGGATCACCGCCGGTGCCGTAAAGTGAGTGCGTTCGCCGGGGCCGAACGTGGCCCAGACCTAAACCGCTGGCATTATCAGGACGGTGCCGTTGCGGCATAGGTCCAGAAGTCACGTAGCAACGGCGGGGTTGTTGGGCTCGTGGCCCCAACTTGGGTCAGCAGGATCGCCACGCGGCCGGTGGAAGGAACGACGTGCGCGCTGGTGCCCGTCCCGCCCACCCAGCCGTACCGGCCCGGCACCGACCACGGCGTCAGAGCCTCGACATCGACCGCCCCTCCGAACCCCCAGCCCTGGCCGTCCAGGAACAGGGCACCGATCTCGCGCTGGAAAGGGTTGAGGTAATTTGTCATCATCATGCGGGTCGACTCGGGCGTGAGCACCCGGCGCCCGTTGACAGCCCCCCCACCGAGCAGCATGCGGGCGAAGCGGAACCAGTCATCGACGGTACTGGCCAGCCCCCCGGACCCCGCCGGGAAAGCCGGAGGGGTGCTCCACTGGCCGTCGGAGGCGTCGGCCAGTTTGAACCCGGCGTGGGGGCTGGGGTGGTAATAACTGGTAAGCCGGTGGCGCTGGGCTGGCGGCACTACGAAGCCGGTATCCGTCATCCCGAGCGGGTCGAACAGCCGCTCGGCCAGGAACTGCGGCAACTGCTGGCCGCTCACGCGCGCGATCAGAATGCCTTGAAGGTCTGAGGAAGTGTCGTAGAGCCACGCTTCACCCGGCTGGTATAGCAGGGGGATGTGTGCAAGTGCCGCCAGCCACGTGCCCGGCTCGGGCCGTCGCTGCACCTCGCGGCCATCGGTCTGGACAGTGAACAGTTGCTGGACCTGGGGCAGGGAGAAATCCGAGGGAAAGCCCCACCCGGTCCGACTAGTAAGCAAGTCCATCACGGTAATGGCGCGAGAAACGGGCACTATGTCATCGATCGGCGAGCGGGGGGTGCGCACCACCGCTGGTGAAGTGAGTTCGGGAAGCCATTCGGAGACCGGGTCGTCGAGAGCGATCCGGCCTGCTTCCACCAGTGTCATGACCGCGGCGGCCGTGATCGGCTTGGTGATCGAAGCGATACGAAAGATCGAATCGCGTGCCATAGGTGTGGCGGTGTCGATGTCGGCGACGCCCGCGACGGCGATTTCGACCACATCACCGCGGGCCACTAGCGCCACCGCGCCGGGCGCGGTGCCATCGGCCACCGCAGTGTCGAGCACCACCTGAAGATCACTCATATCGTTGTTACGCGCTGTGCTCTCATTTCTGAATGAGAGTAGGTTCTCCTTCCGCCGGGTGCGAAGGGTCGCCGCCTCTAACGCTTAGTGGTTTGCGGGGCCCGGGTAGGGTGCCATAGAGCTTGCCATTTCTACCGCGGGCAGCGCGCCGTGGTACGTGAAAGTGTTGTAAAGATCGGCGCCCGACGCCCACGTCAGGGTCGTGATCAAACCATCGCCCGCATTAGTGCTGTCCATCGCGCCCTGCCCGGGCAGCGCGTGGTCTTCTGTGGAGGCGATAATTTGGTCGGCCGTAACGGTCCAGACCCCACCTACCCACAAGTAGGGGGTCATCCCCGAGATCACAAAAGTCCAGCCGTCGGCTTGCCAGGAAGCCTTGCATGGCCCCACTCCCCCACTACCTGGTCCCCAGGAATGCACCGTGGCCTTAACTTTGCCGGCCAGTTCGAGGTGGGACGTGCGGGTACATGCCGAGAACGGCCGCACGTCTGTCGCTGTTTGCGCCGCGAGCGCCGCCGAAGCGGCCTCGTGACTGCCGTAGGCCTGGGCGCCGAAACTACCGAACAGCGCCATCTGGTATGTGCAGGAACCGGACGGAGACGACATGGCACTGCTGTTGAGAGGAACAGGCGGGGAACAATCCTTCAATGTCACGTCGTAGTCGTGTACCCCGGCGCCTACTGCAGCGGAGTTTGCCACTAGTGAGGCGGGGTTGTGTGCCGGCAAGGACCGGGGCGCTTCGAGGGGCACGTGCGTTGTGCGCGCCGCGTACGCCATCGCCGTGACGACGAGTTTCGGCCACGTCACTATCGAGGCACCCGCTGACGCGACCCCGGCGGGCGCGGCACCGGCAGGCGGGGCTGAGCCCAGCGCCGCCGCGAGCAAGAACAACGTCGCCAGAGGGGCGGCGCCGATCGGCTTCACATGACGGCCGCTGCTGGCGCGAGGAACGGAAGCGCACCCAAAGCTAGCGTTACCCCTGGACCGCCGCAGTGAACCTCTTCTCATCGCTTGGCTCCATTGTCTTGAAACGCCGCCGACTAGCAACGTCTTAGTCGTAGACGGTTTAGCTCGTCGCTGGTTACTTCCAGGCCCACGGGCGACGCTCACAGCGCGCCGTCCAAGCTAAGTAGTGGTCGAGCGGCCAACGTCGGTTTTTGCCCCGTTTTTTCGTGCAAATTGCCTATCTGTGGGCGCCCGCATCTCTAATCGCGACTCCGGCGCGCACAGTTCCGGTTTAGGGCGGCGGCGATGGCCGCAGTGGGCGCCGCCTTCCCTCCGGTCGGGTAAGTACATGCGTGCCAGACGAGGTAGTCACGGACGCTCGCAGTCATGAACGATCAGGGGCGACCTGCGAGGCCGACAACCCCCACCAACGACGAAGTGCGATCACGGTCCAGACCGCCTCAACTGCGCCAAAGGGCCACGCGCCGCTCAGGAACCCGTACGTACTCGACAGCGCGCACCCGAGGGCGAACGCCAAGACGAACCCCCGCCCTCTGGACTCGAGCGCGTACATCGCCATCATGAACGTCAGCGCCAGGACGCCAAGTATCGTCAACACGCCACCAGCATGCCAGGCATAGCCGTGAGCGCGTCTCCGAAGGCCAACCCAGCCGGCCGGCCGGCCCGAGCCGCAGTGATCCCAAGACGGCGGCGTTGCCACGCCGCCGCCGAGGACACCAGTGAGGAACCGCCGCCGGTTGATAGTCACGGGGCCTCCATCAGTTCATGGCGTATCCGGGCGCCAGCAGTGCAAAGGCGACGATTTGCTGGGCTGGCCACGATCCGCCGTCCTTACGGACTCGCCCAGCGAGATGAGCGCCGACCTCGTGCGATTGGACACTTCAGGCCGCCCTATCAGCGCCAACGCGGCGTTGACCTGCTCGACCGGGTGGCCGTTGCTGTTCTCCAGTGCGGTCAGGTCGGCAACGCCGGCCAACGCAGACGCCAGCCGTATGTAGCCGGCGGCGGCCCCAGTCGACTGCCAGTAATCGTTCGACCCCCACCCGCCCACCGACGGAGGAGTGAACGGTACCGGGCCGATGTTGCCGAGCATCCACGAGAGGGTGCCCGATGAAAAAGCTGCCGTGGTGAGCCCGAGCCCCCGCAGGGTGCCCACCAGCATTTCGATGGGTTGCTTGACCAGTCCCTCCAGGGCCTTAGCCGATACGAAAGCCGGGTTGTTGAACATCGCCTCCAGCGGGCGGGTAAGGTCGAGATCTTTTGCATAGCCGTGCACAAACCGCTGCACTATTGCATCGTCGGGGGTGACCGGGTACGCCAGCCAGGACCAGAGCCGAGCAATGACCCAGCGGTGAGAGGCGGGCTCGTTGGTGACAATGGTGATGATGTCCTCACCGCTTAGCCGCCTGGACCGGCCCAAGAATTGCTTGATGCCATTGTCGTGGTCGAAAGAGTTGAAGAAAAACAACCCTGTGTGCATGTCCAGCTCCCACCCCGTGAGGCAGCGCGCCGGATCCCCGAAGCGGGTTTCCGCTCAGGCACGGGTCTTGTCGGCGGCGGACCTCAAGGGGGCCGGGCTCACGCCAACGGGTGCAGCGAAGGGGTTGGAAATCAGCCAATTAACGTGGCGAACCAACCCCTTGGCCGGCGGCGCCATCTGACCTGAGCTTGCCACTGCAGTCCCTCGGCCATGTCACTGCACCAACGCGACTGACGAGGGTCGGTCGACTTCGCTGCCGCCCGGTCGAAGACGTTCACGGCTTGACTGTACTGACGCATTTGTCGCCAGTTACCCGGGTACTGCTCGCAACGCTCGAGTACCTCCTTGGCGGTAAAAGCGACCGCGTTCGGCGCCCGTTTGTCGTCGACATCGAGGAGCTCGGTGTAATAGGCGATCATGTCCGGGTCCCGAGCGACACGGCGGGCAAAACCGGCCGCAGAAGTAGGCATCGGACCATGATAGGGCCCCTTTCGTCGGCTGTCATCGCTGCCTCCCTGTCGAAGGGAGGAAAGCGTACTTTCGACCTCCGCCGGGGTGCATAAGGGCAATCTCGTCCAACGGACTTCCTCGGCGGTAGAGGCCGACCACCCAATTAAGCCCGGCTGTGCTTTTGTCGATGACCCCTCAAGGGCGTGCGCCTTGGACACGCTGGCCCCCGCCTCACTGGCTCAGCATTTGGTGGAGTAAGGAACATTTGGGCCGATCGGCCCAGTCAGGGACGGCCGGGGGCGCTCCGCTGCGGCTATATAGTTTTGGTGAGGCCCGATGTACAGCCTGCCGCCGTACCACGTCCCCCGGCATCGGCTGACCGGGCGTTGCGCCGGGTACAAGGTCGTCGTGGTAGAGGCCGGCGGTGGTTACGGCAAGAGCGTCCTTGGCGCCGAACTGGTCGCCGACTGGTTTGCCGTTGGCGTCGAGGTCCAGCTCGACCGCCCGGGCACAGACGCCAACCTTCTGGTGGGCCGCTTGCGGGCCGCCGTATTACAGGCGGGGTTCCCCGATGCCGCCGCGACCGCGGTAGCGACGGGCTCGGACGCGACTGCTGCGGTCGATGCCTTGCTTGGCGCCCTGGCCCAGGAGCGGTGCGCGTTAGTCGTAGACGATGCGCAGCACGCCGCGCCGGACGCGGCCGCCCTTTTGGAACGGGTCGCTTCTCATCTCTTGGGCGACCAACGCCTCATTGTGCTGGCCCGCAAGCTGCCCCACGGGGCGGAGCGCTTGCGTAGGGCGGAGTACTTCCACTTGAGTGCCGCCGACCTCGCCCTCAACTGGGAAGAGGCGTCGGAGTTGGGCCGTTCCGGCTTCGGTCTAAAGGTGGCGCCCGAGGCAGCAAAATCCCTGGTGGCAGCCACAGGTGGGTGGACCGCGGCCACAGTGCTGGCGTTGGCGCGTGCGTCACGGACAGGGGAAGCGGCCGAAGCGATCGCCGCCTCTGCGCTAGAGGAGGGTGACCCAGCCGGGGCGGTGGCTACGATCCTAGAAGAGGCCCTGGCCCGACTGGGGCCCGCTTCGTGGCCGCAATTGGCCCAGGTCGCCCGCTTACCCCTGCTCGACAATCAGGTAGTCGACGTCGTCACAGGAGAGAAGGGCTTCTTCGAAACCGCCCTGCGCGCCGGTGTGCCCCTCACCCCTGGAAGAGCGACGTGGTGGGACATCCCCGGCCCGGTCCGCGAGCACCTCAGCACCTTGGCGCCAGCGGACGTCGACGCGATGCGCAGGGGGGCCGTGGACTACCGCCAGCGCGGCCAACTGGGCGCGGCCGTCGCGTTGCTCCTCCTCTCCGGCAAACCGGACGAGGCCGCCTCTTTCCTCACCAGTACGGCTCTCGAGGACACCGAGGCCATGGACAGCCTCGAGCTGCAGTCCATTTTCGACGTGCTCCCGGCCGAAGTGGTGGAGGCCAACCCGCGCGTCCTGATGGTCATGATCCGTGGGCACGGGGCCGAATTCCAGTACGCCCGGCGCGCCGCCGTGCTGGAACAGGCTCGCCGGTTGGCGACCGAAACGAACGACGCCGTGCTGGCCCGGGCGGTCGATGCTGAGGACGTCAACGACCTGTGCCGCCGTTTCGCCTACGACGAGTCCATAGACCTCGGCCGCCGAGTGCTGGCGGCAGCCGGGGTGGACGAGCGCTACACCAAAGCGCGTTGCTTCTACGCCCTGGCTCGAGCCATCTGGTTGCGTTCTCGCGTCCCGGGTGGCTCGCGGCGCGACTCTGACATTTCCGAGATCGACGAATGTTTCCGGCGGGCCATCGAGCTTTATCGAACCCTAAGGATGCGCTCGGCCACTTCACCGGTGATCATTGACAAAGCCATGACGGTCGACTTTGAGAACGGCCGGGCCGCCGTTGCTCTGGCTGAGCTGGACGAGGCACTGGCTCTGGTCGCCGACCGCCCCCGGAGAGCGGCCTATGTTTTGTGCTTCAGGGCACGGGTCGCCGCCAACCTGGGCCTCAGCGAAGAGTGCGCGGCCAACGTGGACGAGGTGTTCCGTGTGGCGGAGAGGCTCGACGACGACCTGTTGAGGGCCTACGGCCATCACCGCCTGGCCATATTGGCCTCCTATAACGGTGATCGGGGGGCCACGCTGCGTCATGTCCGGGAGGCCGAGCAGCACCGGACCGAGAACTGGTGGTCTCAGGCATCGGCCAACTTCTTGTCAGAGGCGGCGGATTGCCTGAGCCGGGTCGGCCACACCGAGCTGGCCTGGGAGTACCTGGCCCGGGCGCAGGCGGAACCGAAGAACTCCGGTCCCCAGGTGGCCCTGGGCGCGGGGGCGCTCGAGGCCCGGCACGGGGACCCCGCCTTGGCCGAGGAGGCGCTCCTGGGCGCATCCCGGCTGGCCATTGCCCCCAGGGAGCAGTGGAGGGTGACCTTGTTACGGGCTTATGCCGCCTACCGCCGAGGACAGCACGAAGCGGCGGGAGCTTTAGCGGCCCGTTCGTTCGAAGAGGTGGCCCGCCTAGGAGAACCGCAATTGCCGATGATCTGCGAGCGGTCCGTGAGCGAGCAATTGATGGCGCTGGCGGCGGCGACCGGTCAGCCGGCCGCCCTCGCCCTGCAAGCGGCCACGTTGCCCCTGTCGTTGTGCGTCCTCGGTCGGTTTTCGTTGGCCGAGGCGGGTCGGCCCGTCGCCCTCAACCCGGGCATGGAGGCCCAACTGCTCAAGTATGTGGCGCTAAACGCCAGGGCCCACGCCGAACAGGTCATGGAGGTGCTGTGGCCCGAAGTGGGCCGCGAGGCCGGCCGCAACCGGCTGCGCACCGTTTTGAACCGGCTCAGGGTGAGCGCGGGCAATGTGGTCGAGAGGCGAGGGGAAACGCTCGTGTTGAACGAAGCGGTCCGCGTCGACCTCAACGAGTTCCTGACCGAAGCCCGGCGCGCCCAGGCCTTGGCCCACAACGACCTGACCCTCGCCACCGCCGTCGCGCGCGGGGCCATAGCCCGTTACCAGGGCGACGTCCTACCCGACGACCTCTACGAGGACTGGGCCGAACGGCCTCGCCAAAATGCGCGCCAGGTGATGCTCGACCTGTTGGACATGTGTGCCACCGAAGCTGCTCGCCGCAGCGACCTCGACACTTTGCGCCGGGTGGTGGAGCGGACCATCGAGTTCGCCCCCTATGACGACTTCAGGTACATGCGGGCGGCGTCCGCCCTGCTGCAGCAAGGGCGCCGCGGGGAAGCCCTCACGGTGGTACGCCGGGCGCGCTCAGCCTTGGCCGAGCTCGGACTGGAGCCTACGCACCCGTTGCTCGACCTCGAACGCTCGATCGTGGCCTGACACCTGACCGCCGGAGAACCCGGGCCGGTCGCTCATCGGCGAGAGGAGCCACGAGCCCTTTGCACCAGGGAACGGGCAATATCGTTAGTGGCCTGGAAACGTCCCCCGCGCAAGGCGTTCCGCTCGGAACGAAAAGCGTTTCTCCATTCGATGTTGACTAACGACTTCACTCCTGCCGCGGCCTGGGGCGCAAACAACTATTGCAGCTCCAGCCATAGAGTTTTCCGTGCCGGCGGGGACGAACGGTTTTGGCAACAACAAACGCTGTGCGGGAGAAGCTACACTCCTCGTCACGACGACTGACGTCTAACACTTGGAGGGACCAATGCACCAGGCACGAGCAACCAGAGCAACGTTTAGCCTCATCACGGCTCTGGCGTCGCTCGCAATGGCCGCTTTCGCCGCCGCCGGCACGGCCAATGCCAGTTCAATTCATGTACCCAGCAAATACACGTCTGGCATTCGCATGGCCATGGACGCCACCTACCCGCCGGACGAGTTTATCCAAAACGGCCACATTGTCGGCTTCGACGCCGACCTGGGTCAGGCGCTCGGGAAGATGCTCGGTGTAAAGGTCACGATGGTGGATGCGACCTTCGACACCATCATCCCCGGCGTCGTTGATGGCAAATTCGACGTCGGCAACTCTTCTTTCACAGATACCAAGGCTCGTGAGGGCCAAGTCGAGTTCATCGACTACTTCCGGGCCGGAGAAGGCTTCTACGAGAGGGCCAACAGCACCCGCACTTTCAACGGCCTAAAGTCGCTGTGCGGTCAAACGGTCGCCGTCGAAACGGGGACCACCGAGCAGTCCGACGCTGAAACTCAGGCCAAGTCCTGTCATGTCAGCGTCCTGCCGTACGCCGACCAAAACCAGGCCAATCTGGCGGTATCGGACGGACGGGCCGATCTGGGCTTTGCTGATTCCCAGGTGGCGGCCTATATCGTCCACCTCTCGAACGGCCAATTCAAGCTCACCGGCACGCCGTTCTCCACCGCGCCCTATGGGTTCATCGTGGCCAAGAACAGCGGTCTGGCGACACCGCTACTAGCGGCGGTCAAGGCCTTGATGTCCGATGGCCAGTACAAGAAGATCCTCGACAAGTGGGGCGTCGAGCAGGGGGCCGTCACGACGGCCCAAATAGACGGTGCCGCTAGCTAGTGCGCCTTCCCGCAACAACGGTTCGGGGGCCAAGCGGCGACCGCTGTAGTCAGGGGGTGTTTGCGTTGGCACCAAAGCGCGCGTTGAAGGCCGGGCCACTACCAAACGCATTAGGGGTGGCAAACTCACTCGGCCAGAGGTAACGGTGGCGGCTGAGCCTGTCAAGCCTCCGGCTCGGCCGCGCACCGAGATGCAAGTGGTCCCGTTGCGCCACCCAGGCCGGTGGGTGGCGGCGGCGATAGTCTGCCTCTTGGCCGTAATGGCCGTACATTCCTTGTTCTTTTCGAACGTCAAGAGAGACGGCGTCACCGAAGAGCGCTTCGAGTGGAGCGTCATAAACCACTATTTCTTCTCCACCGGGATCCTCGAAGGTCTCGGCGTAACCCTGGCCTTGACGGCGGTGGCAATGGCCGGCGGCGTGCTGCTCGGCGTCCTCTTGGCCATTATGCGGCTCTCGCCCAACCCGATCGTGAGCGGAAGCTCCTGGGTCTACATTTGGTTTTTTCGCGGCACACCCGTGCTGGTGCAGCTGCTGTTCTGGTACAACGCCGCCTACATATTCCCGAGTTTTAGCCTGGGCATCCCGTTCGGGCCCGCCTTTGTCCACTTCGACCTCAACTCTTGGCTGACACCGTTCGTGGCCGCATCTTTAGGCCTGGCCCTAAACGAAGGGGCCTATATGTCGGAGATCATCCGCGCCGGGATAATTTCGGTCGACGAGGGGCAAATGGAGGCGGCCCAGTCGCTCGGGATGTCCCGCCTCCTGGCTCTCCGGCTGATCGTCCTGCCCCAAGCGATGCGAGTCGTGATCCCGCCGACCGGCAACGAGACCATCTCGATGCTCAAAACCTCGTCTCTCGCCTCTGTCGTCGTCGCGCCCGAGCTCCTTTTCCGCGCTCAGCAGATATACGCGGCCAACTACAAGGTGATCCCGTTGCTCATGGTGGCCAGTCTCCAGTACCTGTGGGTAACCTCGGTCCTCATGGTCGGGCAGTACTACCTGGAGCGTCATTATGCGCGAGGTGCCGTCCGCCAGCTTCCCCCTACACCCTTGCAGCGGCTAAGGCGGTGGCTTCTAATCCGCCCGGACGAGCACCGGCTGAGCCGGCTGGCACATAGGGAGGCGGTCCCGGTGGCCGGGTACCCGCATGAATGAACTGATGGTCCGGGCCGAAGGAGTCCGCAAGCATTTCGGTCGTACAGACGTGCTGCGCGGCATCGACCTCGAAGTGCGGACCGGAGAGGTCCTGTGCATAATTGGTCCCTCCGGGGCGGGGAAGTCGACCTTCCTGCGTTGCATCAACCACCTCGAAAAGATCGATGGAGGCCGTCTCACCGTCGACGGGGAGCTGGTCGGGTACCGCGAACACTCCGGCCGCCTGTACGAGCTCCGGGACCGGGAAGTGGGGCTGAGACGAGCGCAGATCGGGATGGTGTTCCAGCATTTCAACCTGTTCCCGCATTTGACCGCCCTCGAGAACGTGACCGTTGGCCCGCTAAAGGTGAAACACGAGGATAAGGCCACCGCCGTCCGGCGGGCCACGGAATTGTTGGTACGGGTCGGGTTGAGCGAAAAACTCGATGCTTACCCGCGCCAGCTGTCGGGGGGCCAGCAGCAGCGAGTGGCCATTGCCCGCGCATTAGGAATGCAACCAAAGTTGATGCTGTTCGACGAACCTACGTCGGCACTGGACCCCGAACTGGTCGGCGATGTGCTGGACGTCATGCGGTCGTTGGCCAAAACGGGGATGACCATGGTGGTGGTGACACATGAGATCGGTTTTGCCCGAGAAGCGGCCGATAATCTCGTGTTCATGGACGAGGGCGTAATCCTTGAATCGGGACCGCCTCGAACAGTCTTGGCCAATCCGACGAACGAACGGGCCCAGGCTTTCCTGTCACGCATTCTCTAGGCTTCATGGTGAGGCCGCTCGTTGTCTACACTCGTCGCATGACCGAGCTTCGCAAGGAATTTCACCAAGAGCTGCAGAACATCGAAGGCAAAGTTGTCGAACTGTTCGCGCTTGTGGGCGAGGATTTGGAGTTAGCCACGGGAGCCCTCCTCAACAGCGACGCTGGCGCCCTAAAGATTGTCACCGAGCGTCAGGCCAACATTGACGGCATCTACGGTGACCTGGAGATCCTCGTCAACCGGCAGCTGGCCCTCCAGTCGCCAGTGGCCGACGACCTGCGCCTCCTGCTGTCGGTGCTACGCATACTTCCCGACCAGGACCGAGCCCACCGTTTGGCGCTTCACATCGCGCAGCAGGCGACCCACGTCCTGAGCGACGACCTCTCGCCTCGCACCCGGGGCCTGGTGCAGAGAATGGGTGATACCGCCGCCGATATGTGGGACAAGGCTTCTGACGCCTGGTACAAGCGCGACCGGACCGCGGCGGAAGCACTCGATGAACAAGACGACGACATGAACAGCCTCTACTCTGCGCTGGTCGCGGAGCTGGCCTCAGGGGCAATGAGGTTGCCGGTGACGATGGACATGACCCTCGTGGCGCGGTACTACGAGCGGTTCGCCGACCACGCCGTCAACATCGCCCGCCGGGTCGTTTACCTGGCCGGACGCGGGCAGACCGCCGACCCCGGATAAGCCCTCAGAGGCCACCCGTCCTCGGGTGCCGTCGCTCGTCACGTTCGCACTGGTCGACGCCGGATGGCGGCGCATGGTAAACTGTTGACGGCTGGGCAGTTGAGCTTTGGGGGCGCGGATGGGCGACACCGTCAAGTGAGCCGGGTCGGTCGCCGCAATGCTGTCATGTTGGTCAATTTGCACATTAAAACTGTTTATCTTTCGAGGTGGGGCGATGGCTGAGTCAGAGCGGGAGACCATTCCCAGGAGAGAGTTCCTGAAGAGTGCGGGTGCTACCGTCGGCGGGGCCCTAATCGGCGGCGTAATGGGGAAATCGGCGCTGTCGGGGCCCAGGCGGCACAGCACCGTAACCGCAGGTCGCGGACCGGCGAACTTCTCGATGATCTCCGAGTTCGTAGAAAACCCGCCGTTTTCTTTTGTTTATGACGGTCGCACTTCGGGCGCGTTGCTCCGGGCCTGGCCGGCCCGAGTGCAGTCGGTGCGCACCTCCCTGGGCCGGGTGGAGAGCACAGTCACCTGGAAGGACCCGGCAACGGAGCTAAGCGTTGAAGGCGATGTCGTCTTCTACCCGGACGCCGGCGCTCGTGAGTGGACCATCTGGTTCACGAACATGGGGCATCGGGTCTCTCCGGACCTCAGCGCGGTGCTGGCGGCAGACACGATCATAAACTCGGCCACGAAAACGACCTACGTCTTGCACCATTTCAACGGCAGCGCTCAGGCGGCGAGCGACTACGAACCGTTTGATACGCCTCTAAGTCCCGGCGCCCGCCAGCTCCTTTACCCGTTCGGCGGACGGCCGTCCAACGGGACCTGGCCGTACTTCAACCTTGACTGGGGCCAGCGGGGGGCAATGGTGGCCATCGGTTGGCCCGGGCAATGGACGGTCGACTTGCTGGCGGGCCCGGACGAAGGCCTCGTCCTGAGGGCCGGAATGACTTCTGCAGATCCGGCTGCGCAGCCGTACCAGGACATCGACGACGCGCAGTTGCTCAACACCACCCTCCAACCAGGGGAGCGGGTGCGTACGCCGCTGATTGTGATCATGGATTGGGAAGCGACGGACTGGAAGGTGGCGCAGAACTCTTGGAGGCGCTGGATGTGGCAGTTCAACCTGCCGCGCTACGCCGGGGACCTGCCCACTCCAATGTTGACGACATCCGGCGCCGTTGACCTTTATCCCGACCAGGGTGAGGAACTCGGGACGATCGGCAGCTACGTCGACGAGGGGACCACAAAAGACCACGGGGGCTTCTATACCCACTGGTGGGTGGATGCGGGCTGGTACGCGATCCCGTTGAATGATGCCTTTTACAGCTCGGACCCGTGGTTCTACGGTGTCGGCAGCTGGTACCCGGACCCGGTCCGTTTTCCTCAGGGACTGAGACCTACATTTGCGGCGGCTGCCGCTCATCGCATGAAGTCGATCCTTTGGTCGGAGCCCGAACGGGCGATGGCTTCGACCTGGCTGGCCGAAAACCATCCCACCTGGCTGCTCGGCCCGTCAGGGCCCGTCGCCGATGCCAAGGAGGTTTCGACCAACGTCAGCTACCTCGTGGACTTCGGGAACCCGGACGCGCTCAGCTGGATGGTCGACCACTTTGATTCCTTGATCTCAACCCAGGGAGCGGCCGGCAGCGGGATTAATGTGCTACGGCAAGACTTCAACATGGACCCACTGGACAACTGGAACGCCGCCGACGCGCCCGGGCGCCGCGGGATGACGCAGATGAACCACGTTCTCGGCCACCTCGCCTTCTGGGACGAGTTACGCCAGCGTCACCCCCACATGTGGATCGACAGCTGCGCGTCGGGGGGACGACGCAACGACATCGAGACGATGCGGCGGGCGGTGCCGCTTTGGCGCAGCGACTACCAGTACGATCCCACGGGCGCCCAGTGCCAAACTTACGGGATTTCCTTCTGGCTTCCGTACTTTGGGGCCGCGTCCGATCCACAGCAGACGAACGACGGTCAGTACGGCCCTCCAGGCTACGTGGTCCGGAGCGCCCTGGCCCCGTGCCTCATTTCGGACGTCGACCCGGGGTCCGCGGTCCCGTCGGACTGGGAGCTACTTCGAGCGGTGAACGAGGAATTCTTACAGGTCCAGGACGACCTGCTCTATAGCGACTTCTACCCTCTTACTGACTACAGCCTGGCCGCAGACGTCTGGATCGCCTTCCAGTACAACCGGCCGGAGCCGGGCACGGGCGTAGTCGAGGCGTTCCGCCGGCCAGGGGCCCCAGCACCTGTTCGGTCGTTCCCTTTGAAAGGGCTGAACGCGGGTGGCCGGTACCGGCTGAAGAACCTTGCCTCCGGCGAGGTCAAAGTAAGGACGGGACGAAGCCTGATGGGAGACGGCGTCATGATCACACTGGGCAGCGCTCCCGGCGCCGCCATCGTGTCCTACGCGCTTCTGCCTTGACAGAGTGCGCTGAGATAGTCATCGGCAAACGCCAGGAGGCACGCCATGCTCGACGAAGACCGCTATTTGTTCGACGTTCAGGGTTATCTGACCGTGCCGGACGCCCTTGCCCCAGAGACGGTTCAAGAGCTGAACAACGCCATCGATCAGATGGTCGGCCGGGACATGGACGGCGAGGAAACCACCCGCCGTTGGGGCGACCTGTTGCCGCGGAGCCGATTGTTCGTGGACCTGATCGACAACCCACGGGTGCTCCCGTTCTTGGAAAAGCTGCTAGGCCCGAAGTTGCGGCTCGACCACGAATATATCGATGTCATACGTTCAGGTCTCGGGCCTATCGGCGCCCGGCTGCACGGAGGGGCGGCCCCATTCGACCCCGCCCAGTATTACTGGAGCGGTGATGGGCGCCTCCACAGCGGGCTCCTGGTGGCCGCCTACAACCTGAAGGACGTGGGCCACGAGGACGGCGGTTTTGCCTGTGTACCAGGGAGCCACAAAGCCGCCTTTCCATTCCCGGAGGACTGGAAGGACCTGAGCACCCTGCACCCGTGCGTCCGCCGGGTGACCGGCCCGGCCGGTACGGCCATCATCTTTACCGAAGCGCTCACCCACGGGACGCTGCCATGGCTAGGGAGCAACGAACGCCGGACCGTGTTTTACAAGTACAGCCCTGAGCCGCTGGCATGGTCCCGGCGTTATTACGCCCCCGATGATTACTCAGATCTGACCGATCGACAGCGGAGCCTCCTGAGGCCTCCGGGGCGGTCATGAAACTGCCGGTCGGATGAGGACGCCGGCCCAGCCTGGGTAAGCTTTCCGCTTACCTCGCTCCCCGAAGTCGTCAGGCCTTCACTCCGGAGAACACCGAGACGGCGAAGTCCTCGACAGTATTGGTGCTGGGCAGGATCACCGCGGCCAGGCCGAGCCGCTCTTCGCGCTCCTCCAATAGGTCGACCATCCGTTCGGGCGGGCCGACCAGGGCGAACGGGCACTGGCCGAGGGGCACCGGCGCTAGTCCGTACTGCTCGCACAGGCGCCGCTCGTTCTCCTCGATCTCGTCAGTTGAGCAGCTGACCACATGGGTCAGCATCACGCTGATAGTCGGCGTTGGTCGGCCGGCCTCGGCGGCTGCGGCCGCCAGGGTGCTGACGCTCTCTTCCAAACCGGCCACCGTGGCGGCCAGACGCTTGCGATTGTCCTCCACAACGGTCACCGCGCCGCCGATGGTGGCACTCACTCTCCCGGCCTTGGTCGGCGAGTTGAGGTCGACGTGGTCGGCGTAGCGACCGGCCATTTGCAACGCTCGGGCACTGCCACCGCCGAGCATCAGCCGAGGCGGTACCCCGGGATCCGGTGAGAGGGGCAGGCCGTCCGCCACGATCTCTTCGCCGTGAAGTTGCCCGTAACCGTCGTCAAACAGCTGGCGCCCGAGCACCATCGTCTCTTCCAGGCGCTGCATCCGTTGGCTGTGGGCCTGCCAGACCAGACCGAGCGCCTCGAACTCCTCCCGGTTCCAGCCCGCCCCCAGGCCGGCGTAGACCCGCTCCCCGCCAAAAAGACGAGCTAGCTGGGAAAAGTGGCGCAATAGCAACGCGGGGTGCTGCAGACCGGCGTTGGCGACGATGGTGCCGAGCTTGGCCCGTTCTGCCACCGCGCCCGCGGCGGCCAGCAGGATGTACGGGTCCGGCTGGCGACGGGCCGTGCGACGGGAGCCTTCCATATCAAAGAAGAGGTGGTCGGTGGCGAACACCCCGCCCACCCCCGCCTCCTCCCAGCGGTGGACCTGCCCTGCCAGTTCCGGCATGCCCCCGACCGGCGACCCAATAACTCCCCAGAGCTCCATAGCGTCGACCATAGGCCAACGAACCGCAATCAAGAAAACCCGGAGCCCGTGTACGGGAGCGGCGCTTTGGCCGGTTTAGGACTGCGGCACGAACTTAGATATGTCCAACCGCGCCCGCTGGGATCTGAACGGACGCAATTTTGGTTTAGAGGAGGGCAGATATGAGCATGTCGCCCATCCAATCTGCGAACTTACGGGCTTGCCAGCCTCGCTGAAGCACCAACAGCTCCCACATTTCTACGGAGTTGAAGGTCCAAAGTATGTCCTGGGCGTCGTCGGCGGTAACGTCCGGTCGCAGGTGACCGCCGTCGCTCAGGTGACGAGCAAGATGGTTCATGCCCACCAGACGCTCCTGGACCATCTGCGCCCATACCGCGGCGGCCGCGGGGTCGCTGGCCGCCGCGTTACGGGCCAATAGCTGGTAGGGATTGGCCCGGGCCGCGGTCTCGGCGTAGAAGTCGGCGTACATCCGTAGCTTCTGGCGCGGGTCCGGCTCGGCCATGTTCTGTTTGACCACCTCGCGTTCCATCAGCGGGACCGGCTCCTGGTCTCCGACGACGGCGATGTCGAACAGGGCTTTGAGCAGGCCGGCCTTGTTCCCAAAGGCTTTGTAGACGGTCTCGACCGACACACCAGCGTCCGCGGCGATGGTCGGGATCGAAGTGGCCGCGTAGCCATCGGACAGAAAACGCTGGCGCGCTGAGCCGAGCACCCGGGCCCGGTTTTGGCCCGCCTGTTCTTGGCGTCGTGCGGAATTGTACTTACGAACCCTCTTGACAGGAACAGTCATTCAGTACATGATCATGTATCAGTTACATGCCATTGTACCTAATCTCACAAGGAGGGTCAAAATGACCTATGGGTTCGTCCGCGACATCCCCATCGACGAGGACCAGTACGCCGAGCTGAGATCTGCCATCGGCCCAGAAACACCCAAGGGACTGGTCGCACATCTGGTAGTGCGTCAGAAGGTAGGTCTGCGTTACATAGACGTGTGGGACAGCGAGGAGGACTGGGACCGCTTTAGGGACGAGCGCGTCAACCCGGCTGTCCGGGCCATGATGGCCGTGCACGGGATGTCGCCGCCAACGGTGCCGCTACCGCAGGAGCAGCTGGACGTCATCGATACCTGGGTGGTCCAGGCCCAACCGACGGCGCGTTAAGCGGCCTGACGTCGAGCATTTCGCCGTACCGGAGGGGTGGTCCCCGTGACTTTGCCCCCTCTCCCCCCTGGCCCCAATCCTTACGTAGGCGCTCGCGGCCGAGGGCGCCTACCGCATCGTGGCCTGGTTGGCGACGACGCATCGGGTGCCTGGTTAGCGATAGTCCACAACCCTCGACCAGACGGCGGACGATAGGCTCAGCGCCGTCGGTCCGTGGACGTCCGCCAAACCGCGGCCCAGTGCTACCAGGAGATGTTGCCTCTGATGCGCCAATACGCCGTCGTCGGGTCCGGTTATATGGGTGGGGGGATCGCTCAGGTACTTGCTCTTTCGGGTGCCGCTGTCGTCATCGCCGATGTGTCAAAAGCGGTCGCGGTAAAGAACTACGACCGCCTGCTGGCCGAGTCAGAAACCTTCGTTGCAGACGGGCTCCTCGCCCCCGGCTCGACCGAGCTCCTGGAGGAAAACCTCAAGCCGGTAGCCTCCGTCGACGAAGCCGTTGCAGGGGCCGAGTTCATCGAGGAGTCCGTAATAGAGGACGTCGAGGTCAAGCGAGATGTCCTGTCCGCCATTAGCAGCGCCGCGCCGTCCGCAGCGATCATCGGCAGTAACACATCGACTATTTCGATCGGCACGTTGGCCGAGGCGGTGCGAGGCCCGGGGCGCTTCCTCGGCGTGCACTTTTCCAACCCGGCTCCGTTCGTCCCTGGTGTCGAGCTGATCCCGCACGCCCAGACCGAGCCCCGCGCGTTAGCCACGGTGGAAGAAATAATCGCGGGCGTCGGCAAACAGGCTGCCCGCGTGCGGGACGTGACCGGGTTTGTCTTGAACCGTCTACAGTTTGCGCTGTTCAAGGAAGCGGCTCAGCTGGCCGAAGACAAGGTCGCATCAATAGAGGACATCGACAGGATCGTCCGGACCACCTTTGGGTTCCGCCTGCCATTTTTTGGCCCATTCGCGATCGCTGACATGGCGGGTCTCGACGTGTACGCCGCCTCTTACAGGTCTCTCGAGGCGACCTTCCCTGACCGGTTCGAAGCACCTAAAATCCTTCAGCGACTTATCCAGGCCGGCCGGTTCGGCACGAAGAGCGGCGGTGGGTTCTTTGACGCCTCGGGCCCCCAGGCAGAAGCACTCGTCGCTTATCGCAACAAGGCGTACGTTGCGTTGCAGAAATTGCTTGACGAGCTTGGCCCCGCTCCCATCGCGCCCGCCGCCGGAGACTGACGTCTGGCGGGGCGACACCGGCGTTTTCATCAAAAGATGGAAGCGATTGGGTGACATGGATGCGGAAGTACCGTTGGACCGCTCTACGTGGGGACATCCGAGGTGGCCAGACCGCGGCCCGCGATTAGCCCGGGAAAATGGCTGCCGACGGCCTCGCCGCCGTGAAGCTCGAGATCGCGCAAGAAGGTCTCCCTCGTCCTCCGGGCGAGAGCCGGGTCCACGTCGCTGGTGGCCTGCCAGTCCGTATGGCTGAGCTGTTGTGGGCAGTAGACGGCGTCGCCCAGCAGCAAGATACGCGCTCCGCCGTCATGCACCACAAATAGCGAGTGACCTGGTGTGTGGCCCGGGGCGGACAACCGGGTGAGCCCGGGCGCGACCGCCGCCTCGCCCTCTTGCAGCACCACTCTTGCTTGGCTATCGAGCCATTGGAGGCTCTCGCGAGTATGCGGCTCCAGGGCGTCGTCCTGCGACATGAAGTACTGCCAGTCCCCGAAGCCCAGCACGAACTGAGCGTTCGGGAAAACCGGCCTCCCCGTCGCATCACCGACCCATCCCACGTGGTCTGCATGCAAGTGGGTCAGCGCCACAATATCGACGTCCTCCGGACGAACGCCTTGTTGGGCAAGGTTGTCGAGCAGCCGGCCACCGACGATTTCGCCGGGTTGTTCAGCAGGCCCGAAGCCGGTATCGACCAGCACGTTCGGCGGCCCGGGGAGAAAGAAACAGCCGAGTGGTAACCGCGACTGTCCGTACACGCTCCTGAGGACGTTGTCTCCAGCAGCCGGATCCTGGGCGGTGCCCAAGAACGTGCGGGGGATCTGGAGGAAGCCGTCCGACAAGGCAAGCAACGTCCGGCGCCCAATTCTGAACGAAGCTGTCGCCCCGCCTGATAACGGGTCGTGGTCGAACGGGTGCGGCACGGGCCCCGACATTCAGCGGCCCGTAGTGAACTGATCGGTGCCGAGCGCTGGTGCCCACTCGAGCGGAGTGCCAAAGGCCGTGCGCGCCCTGATATCTCCAGACCGAGCGTGGCCCTCGAAGCCCTCCACCCGGGCCACCCGCCCGCACAACTCTCCCAGCCGCCCGCTGGCGGCGAGATCCGTTACCTCTTGGTACGTCACGGTCTTCAGGAACTTGCCCACCCAGAGCCCCCCGGTGTAACGGGACCCCCGGCGAGTGGGAAGAACGTGGTTGGTCCCTATCACCTTGTCCCCGTAAGAGACGCATGTCCCTGCCCCCAGGAACAGCGCTCCGTAATTGGACAGAGCGGCGAGCGCCTCGCGAGGCTCCTCGGTAAGCACCTCCACGTGCTCAAAAGCCAGATCGTTAGCCACTGCATAGGCTTCCTGGAGACCGTCTGTGAGTATGACCTGCCCGTAGTCGCGCCATGCTGGGCCGGCGAGGTCCCGCGTCGGCATGGTCGGGAGGAGCTGGTCGACATAGGCCATGGCCTCTCGGGCCACTACCTCAGACGTCGTCACGAGCACGGCGGGTGAGTCTGGCCCATGCTCGGCTTGGCTAAGCAAGTCCACAGCCACGACGAAAGGGTCCGCCTGTTCGTCGGCGATAACCAGTATCTCCGTGGGACCGGCGAGGAGGTCGATCCCCACTTCGCCGTAGAGCTGGCGCTTCGCCTCGGACACGAAAGCATTCCCCGGCCCGGTCAGGAGGTCGACAGCGGCGATCGTTTCGGTCCCGAGAGCCAACGCCGCGACGGCCTGAACACCACCCAAAACGTACACTTCGTCCGCCCCGGCGATGTGCATGGCTGCGAGCGTTACTAGCGGCAGCTCGCCCCGGATGGGGGCCGTGCACGCTGCCACCCTCCCCACGTTGGCAGCTTTTGCGGTCACAATGGTCATGTGAGCTGATGCAGTGAGCGCGTAGCGACCACCAGGTACGTACGCGCCAGCGGCGGCGACGGGGATGTGGCGCTGCCCCAGGCGCACCCCTGGCGAGACCTCTACCTCGAAGTCGTGCAACGAGCCCATCTGGTAGCGGGCAAAATTCCAGACTTGTTTCTGGACATACTCCAGATCCTCAACCACTGTGGTGGGCAGCCCCCGGACGATCTTGCCGAGCTCCTCGTCAGACAAAAGGAACGAGAGTGGGGACCAGTTGTCGAGCTTCTCTGACCACTCGCGGACAGCGTCGTCTCCGCCCGCCCGCACGGCGGCAATGATGGCCGCCACCGTCTCCCCCACATCGACGGAGTTCCCGGCCGAGCTAAGCCGGGCCGCCTTCAACGACTGCGCCATCTCGCCTCCGTCCTCCGGGACCGCATGCGGTCCTGCTTCGCACCGCGCAAATTACCGCCTGGGCTCTCTCCTGTGGATCGAGCTCTGGACCTAGGTTTTTGACGCGTTGTCAATTGTCCGTCACCGGTGCCCCACCACGTAATATCGCAAACTGGGAACCTCCCTCACACAAACGGCGACCGGTCGGAGGGCCCTCGGCTGAGTTGCCGAGCAATACCTGCGCGCCGGCCGGGGCGAACTGCACAATATATGACTTGCGCGTGTTGCCGGTAACGTTGGGGCCCGTCAAGTGCGGCGCCAAAGAAGAGAACACCGCGATGTCGCCGGGCTCCACTTCGGCCGAGACTGGGCCGACCGGTGGGTTGTTGAAGCACTCCCATCCAAGTGGGTCGATGTAAGTGTGCTCGAGGGTCCCGAACTTGTGCAGGCCAGGGACGATCTGGGGGCAGCCGTTGTCGATGGTCGCAGTTGTCAACGGTGTCCAACAGGTGAGGTACTGCTGCGGGAGCACGAAGGTGTAGCCATTATCTTGGTGCCACGGGAAACGCCGGGGGTTCTCTGGCTTCTTGTAGACAGCCTGGTCCCAGTAGAGGTTGACGTCGGGCCCGATAAGGTCGCTACACAACTCGGAATAGACCGGGTTTCTTACGAAGTCCCTGAGGGCCGAAGACTTCGCGACGAGGTGTGAGCTGAAGGTGATCGCATTTTGCTGGCTGATCCCTTCGCGTCCGCCTTTGGCCTCCAGTTCGGCCTCTCTCTCCTTCTCGAGCTCGTCGGCGATAGAGCGCACTGTCGCGATCAGGCCCGGGTCGAGGACACCGCGTAACACCACAAACCCCTCGGCACTAAAGGATGCGGCTTCGTCGGCACTCAAACGCAAGAAGGGGCCAGTGGGGTCGCTCCACTGGAACCCGTCGCTCCAAGCGTGCGGTTTCACACCAGTCGGCCAGTGCGGCATTGTCATGGCTCCCTTCTATCGCGTCAATGAGATGCGTTGATCGCGTGAACTAACGATGTGTCGGCATTCGCTTGTTATCTTAGGGCGAACCCACCAATACCCTTTACGAACTGGCGGCGCATGGCAAGGAACAGGAACAGCACGGGAAGTACGGAGAAAATTACGCCGGCCATGACGATCGGGACGCTGACACCATAGCCGGAGCTCGTCGTAGAGACGGTGTAGAGCCCGAGCGGGAGCACCGCATTGCCGTTTGAATCTGTGAGGATCAACGGAAGGATGAAATTGTTCCACGCGGCCAAACCGGCGAAAATACTCACCACGCCGAGGACAGGGCGGGCCATGGGCCATACCAGGCGAGCCAAGACAGTGCGTTCGCTGGCGCCATCGATCGCCATGGCGTCATATAGCTCCTCGGGGATCAAGCGCACGTAGTTGACCGTGAGGAGGACTGAGATGGCGATGAGCGACGCCGCCGTGACCAGCACGAGACCGTACAGGGTGTTGTAAAGCCGCAGCTTTACCATGATCACGTAGTTCGGGATGAGCAACGCCTGGATGGGCACCGCGAGCCCGAACAAGATCACATTGAACGAGATGCCCGCAAAACGCGAGCCCCGACGAACAATCCGGAAAGAAGCAAACAGTGATACTACGACCACGAGCACGATCGTGCCGGCGGAGTAGATAACGCTGTTGATAAAGTCGCGCCACAAATCCGTGGTCGAGAACACTGCTCCCCACGACGACAGCGAGAGCCCCCCCGTTGGGACCCACGCATTGGCTGACAGGTACTGGCTTTGAGACCTGAAGCTAGCCAGGACCATGTAGTAAATGGGGACGATCACTATGAGCAGCCATAGGGTGCCCAGGACGAAGGCCCCGGCCCGAGCGGCCACGTTGCCGCTGCTGACCGAGGCCAGTTTGACCCGCGCGCCGCGAGAGCGGACGGCCCGTTGGCGCCGGCTCGTGCTGCGGCGCTGATCGACGGCCTCGGTGGGGGCAACAATAACCTGAGCTGAGCTCATGAGATGCCTTGCCGGTTGTTGCGCATGGTCCCAAACCCGCTGAACCGGACCAAGGCAAAGGCGAAGAGTATGCCGATTACCCCCAGTACCACCGCCAGCACGCTGGCGTACCCGAACGTTGTCTCCGTGAACCCAACGTTGTACATGTCCATGGCCAGCACCATGGTCTTGTCGCCGGGACCACCCAAGGTCAAAATGTAGATGATGTCGAAATAAGTCAGCGACCCGACCAGGATCAGGATCGACGAGGTGACGATTGAGTACCTCAGTTGCGGAAGGGTCACGTACCGGAACCCCTGCCGGGTGCTGGCGCCGTCGACCTTGGCCGCGTCGTACAGTTCGGCGGGGACCGCCCTCCGGCCCGCCTGGTAAATAAGGGTGTGAAGCGGCGCGAACTGCCAGGCAATGATGACGACGATCACAAAGAAGGTCAAGCTCTTGTTGCCCAGCCAGTTCTGGTCCAAAAACCCAAGGTGCAAACTCGAGCCCAAAGATGCCAACCCGCCAAAGCTCGGTTCGAGCACGCCCTGCCACATCAGGGCCAGGCCAGCCGTCGACATCAGCAGGGGTAGGATGTATATAGCGGCGTAGACGGCACGGTAACGCTGCGTACCGGCGACAAAGATCCCCAGGGCCATAGCCAGTGGCGTCTGCACGACCCAGCTGAGCCCGGCGAGCTCGAAGGTGACCAGTAGCGAGTGGTGCGCAAGCGGGTCGGAGAAAAGCTTTGACCAGTTCGCGAGCCCGACCCAACGCAACCGGCCGATCAGGTTCCAGTTCGTAAAGCTCAAAAAGAGCGCAAAGGCCATCGGGATGACGATGAAGACCCCGTACAGTATGAGCGCCGGGGACAGGCCCGCCACATCGGCCCACCGGCGAGAGCGGGCGCCGGGCCGCGCCGGGGTACGCGGGCTCGCCCATTTGGGGCCCACCAGCGAACCAGCAGAGCTTGTCATGGGGAAGGACTACCTCGCGCTAAACCCAGGCTGCCAGCGCGGCCCGGCCCGCTTGCGGGGCCGGGCAGTCGCGCCTTGTGCCTAGGAACCAGCCTGGTACTTGTTCATCACGGCCGCGAACTGAGACGGCGTTTCGCTCAGCTCGAACACCTTGGACAGGTTGTCCAGCATAGGTATGGCGATTGTAGGCCCGAGGTATTGGTCCCAGGAATACTGGAAGTACGGCGCCTTCTCCACGGACTGGTACACCGGCTGCAGGTAACTTCCCAACGTTGACGCCTTCAGCTGGGGGGACACACCTGCGATGGTCGGGACTGTGGCCGTTGAGATCAAATGTTGCGCATAGCCCTTGGTGTCAAAGTACGTCATGAACTGCTCGGCCACATAGGTCTGGGCCTTGGTCAGGTGCGAGGCCAAGATGCTGTAGACCGACGTGTTGCCCTCGAGGTCTCCGACGTTGCCGGTCCCGCCGGGAATAGTCGGGAAGTCAGCGAGGCCGAGGCCTCCGCTCTTCACGAAGCTCGCATCATCTGAATAGATCGTGCTCACGTCCCACACCCCCATCAGCTGCATCGCAGCCTTTCCGCTGTAGAGCAGGGCGGAGGGAGCGCCGGTAGTCCAGCTGATCGAGTCATAACCTACGTTGAAAGCCTTATCGTTCACGAGCGTCTGGATATCAGTGAGCGCCTTCTGAATAGCCGGCTCGGACCAGGCTCCCTTGTCCCCTGCCTCGACGTTCAAGAACGCTTGCGGCCCTCCAATGCGGTCGGTCAGGTACTCCAGGTACATAAGGCCTTCCCAGTTGTCCGAATTGCCGAGCGCGATCGGGATGACGCTATGCGAGTTAAAGGTCTTGATGTCGCTCAGTAGCTCAGGCCACGTGTTCGGGAAACTGAGCCCGTACTTCTTGAACACCGTTTTGTTGTACTCGAAGAAGACAGGCTGGGTCCCCTCGAACGGCATCCCGTAAATCTTGCCGCCGAAGGTGACACCCTGGAGCGTCACCGGCACGAAATTGCTCTTCCACGACGGGTTACCGGCATCGCTCACACCCGGGTCGGCAAAAGGCTGCACCACTCCGGCCTTGACGTACTCGTCCAGAGGCCCACCGCCCCAGGAAATCACTAAGGCCGGCGGGCTCGAGCTGGCCAGGCCGGCGAGGAATTTGGCCCGGTAGGCCTCGCCCGCGACAGATTGGTACTCGATATTGATTTTGTCACCAGGGTGAGAGCTTTCGAAGTTCTTGATCATGCTGGCCCACAAATTGTCAAGGTCAGTACCACCCGAGGCCCACCAAACGTTGATCGACGCGGTGGGGACGCCAGACGCATTGGCGGCCGGTACCGAGGTAGCTACCATCGACACTGAACCAACCGCCAGGGCCGCACCCAGTAAAGCACCCTTACGGTGTCTGAACTCACCGCGCTGTAATTTCCTGGCCATGAACCGTCTTGTCATGTGGTGTTTCCCCTCTCCGTTTCACGGACGAACGGCCCAAATGGGCCGTCCTTAGGCATTTCTTTACAAGTCCCCAAAGCCTATGGAAGGCCTACAACTCTGCCTTTTATTTCCCCTATTTTGTCCTTTCCCAGCGTAAAGATAGCCGACCGAACCCCCATTTACCAGTCAGTCAAGCAACCTTCCCGAAAGCGGTGGAGCCCAACCGTGGCGCCTCTACAGCGAGAGGCCGGACGCCCGGGCGGGGCAGCTTTGAGCGGCCCAGGGCGACGTCAACTGGGAAGGAAATCACCACGAGTGCGGGCGGACGTGGCCTCCTTGGGGTTCGGCAGCCTTCACTGCGCTAAGGCATTGCAGGCCTCGTTTCTCGTCGCTTCAGCACCAGGTGATCAGGCTACATACGTATGTCAGACGGATCAAGGGCTACTTGTCCGAGCCCTCCCGAGCCCTCCGCAGTTCCTTGGGCGGTCCGAGGGTGCTTCGCTGCACGAGCTCCGGCAACAGGACGACCTGCTGCACCGGCGCAGTTGGGCTGGCAATCGCTGACAGCAAGAGCCCAATACCGACCTGGGCCATTCTGAGCATGTCCTGGCGGACGGTAGTGAGGTCGAACAGTTCCCACGCCGACATGCCGATATCGTCGAAGCCCACAATGCTTATATCTTCAGGTACTCGTAATCGGAGAGATCGCGCCGCATTCATGGCGCCGATGGCAACGACGTCGTTGCCACAAATAACGCAACTGGGAGGATTTGCCGCAGTGACGATATTTTGCAACCCGCGGTACCCGCTCTCGTAACTGAAGGAGCCTCGCCACGTGAGGCTCTTACGAAGTGGGACGCCGCCCGACCGGAGAGTGGCACGCACACCTATCTCCCGGTCACGTCCCGTACTCGTGTCGCGAGGCCCAAAGATCGCACCGATCGTACGGTGCCCTGCACTCAGGACTTCCGTAGTCATCAGCGTCGCACCCAACTGGTTATTGGTTGAGCAAGAGCTTACGGCTTCGCTGTCAACGACCCGGTTGAGGAGCACGACCGGAAAGCCGAACGAGCGCAGAACCGCAGGTAGAGCGGACGCGAGAGTACAGGTGGTCAAAATGGCCCCGTCGATGGAGCCATCGACCAACCGCTCAACGCCCTCGCCGTTGGCCCGTTCAGCGGTGAAGATAATGAGGCGCAGGTCAACTCGGTGCAGTTCCGTGTGCAAGATGTTCACCAGGTCGAGATAAAAGGGGTTTTCAAGGTCCTCCACGACGACGCCAATTCGATTGGTCCGTCGAGTGGACAGGCTCCTACCTCTTTCACTGCGGACGTACCCGAGCCGCCTGGCGGCCGACACGACGCGAGTACGGGTCGCGTCGCTGACGCGCGGGTCACCGCGGAGCGCCCGCGAAACCGTCGATTGTGAGACACGTGCTTTCTTGGCCACGTCGTGGCTGGTGGGTAAGCTCGCCCAGGGCTTTACCAATGCGGCTCCATGTCACTCCGTCCTGAGCCCGGCAATGATCACCACGCCGTCCAACCGCCGTCGACCCGCAGCGTACTACCGGTGACGCTCCCTGAGACGGGACACGCAAGGTAGCGAACGGCGTCGGCGATCTCGTCGACGGTTGTCATCCGACCAGTAGGGAGCCTGCGCATAACCTCGTCACGAAAAGCCGCGTCTTTTAGCATCGGCCTGGTCAGGTCAGTTTCTACGAACGTGGGCGCCACCGAGTTGACCCGGATACCGTGAGGCGCCCACTCGACGGCGAGAGCCTTCGAGAGCCCCTCAACAGCGTGCTTTGATGCGCAGTAAGCAGCCCGTCCGGGGTACCCAACCGACCCCATCTGGGATGAGATATTGATGATCGACCCGGGGACGCCCCGCAGAAGCAGGTCCTTGCCGACGGCACGGCAGACCAAAAAGGTGGCGCGGACATTGACTGAGAACACGGTATCCCAGTCGTCCATTGAATATCCGGTCGCGGGCCCGGTGATATTAGTGCCGGCTGAATTTACACAGACTCGGATATCGCCCATTTCTTTCGCGGCGGAGACAGCTCTTGTTACCTGCACATCATCAGTTACATCAGCAACGTGCCCAATGGCCCGGCCACCGTGGGCGACAATCTCCGCGGCCGACCGCTCGACGTCATCGGCCGTGCGCGCCACGAGTAGTACTGCGGCTCCGGCGTCGGCCAACGACCGTGCGCAGCCGAACCCGATCCCGCGGCTCCCCCCAGTTACGATGGCTACGGCGCCTTGCAAGGACCAACGGCCATCCGCTGTGCTCAGCATGCAGGTCTCATTCCGTCGGCGCCTGGACCTCGCCATGACGATACATACGTATGCGACGCAGGACCAACCATGGACAGGAGATCGTTTTGGGCTTCGGCCCGAGCCGCTAGTCGGCGCGCTTATCCGGCTTGGCGAGGAACCGCCACCGGGCGGCGCGGGCGTCCCAGGAGTAGACGACTGCCGTCCCCCCTATGAGGTCCTGCAGCGCCCTGTGGTCCTGGCGGAGGATAATGAGCAGGAACCCGAACCCTAACGTGAGGAAGCTGAGCGGCAGGGCCAGGATCCTGATTACAGCCTGTGACCAGCCCACCCGGGAACCGTCCACCCGCACTACACGCAGTCCAGCTACCGCCATTCCGAAGGTGCGGCCGCTAGCGGCGACAGGGTAAGTGCAGTACAGGAAGGCCAAGATGCCCAGAGACAACCCTCCTCCCGCCGGGAGGTCGGAAAGCTTCCACGGGGCGCCTGAGAACGTGGACACCAGGTATTCGACGGTCTTGCCCAAAACGTCGAAGATAACCAGGAGGGCGACGATATCGATGACGAACGCGGCCAGACGGGTGGCGAGGCCGGCGTAACGGCCCTGCAGGCTGACGTCCCGTTCGGCTTCGACTAAAAGAGTCATGGGAGCGACCCGCCCGGCTCGTCGACGAGCAACGATGGCCCGTTAGGGCGCGGAGACGAGTGCCGCCTCAGGATCTTGTCCGCCCAGCGTTGCACTGCGAAATCGAGGCCCACTCCTTCGCTGCGGGCCACGTCGATAGCCTTGCTGGCGATCCCGGCGCCTGTCGAGGCGATGATCGAGCCGATCTCGGTCCGTCGTATCAAGGCCTCAAGGTCGACGCGCGATAACAGGGCGTTGAGGTCGAGCCGGTCGAGCACCCGTTCAATATCGACCTTGTCGATCACAGCGTTCACGTCTATACGGGCGATGAGGCTGTTGAGGTCGGCCCGGGCCAAGACAGCGTCGAGGTCGACTTTGGCCAGCACCTCGTTCAGGTCGACCCGACCGACGACCTCCTGGATATCGACCCGGTCGACGACCTCTTGGATATCGACCCGTTCGACAACGTCGTTGATATCGATGGCGCCCACGACCCCCGGTGCCACTTCGTTCGCGACGGACTGCAAAACGCCGGTCGCATCCGCTAGGAGCTCACCCAGGACCCCTGGTCGAGCGCGTACGGAGGCGCGTCCTCGGCGACTACGAGGGGCCATCCCTCGATTCTGGCACGTCGTGGGCGCCCAGCGGCCTGTTCTTCAGCGGGAACATAACGTGAGCGTCACCCTGTCCCCACAGCGAGGGAAAAGGTAACCTGGCCGGCAACCCGGGATCGTCCTGTTCCCTGCCGAAAGTAAGTCTCAGGAGGTTGTTCCAGGTGTCCCATCGTCTGAGCCCTATCGAGTCCATCATCTGGCGGATCGGGTACGACCCCGACCTGCGGATGACGATCGGCAACCTCATGGTCCTCGACCACGCTCCGAGCCCTGCGGACCTGATCGGTCGTCTCGGGGCCTATCCAAGGACGCGCCCCAGCTGCGGGCCCACCCGCACGAGTCGGCCCTTCCGGGGTTCCCCGCCTACTGGGCGAAGGAGGCCGCTTTTGAGGCCCGCCAGCATCTGCGCAAGGCGACGGTCCCGGCGCCGGGAGAACTCCGCAACGTCCTCGACCTGTTGGGCATGATCGACCCCCTGCCCTTCGAGCCCGACCACTCGCCCTGGGACGCCACTCTCATCGACGGACTGGCGGACGGGAAGGCGGCGCTCTACCTGCGGGCCCACCATGTGCTCACTGATGGAATGGGCGGGACCGCCATCGTCCACGGGATCTTCGACGAGGCCAGGGGGCAATCGGCCAAGGCAACGGCCAAGCACACGGAGCCCTCCGCGGGGGCCACGGACAAAGCTGACGGCGGCGAGGTGCCATCGGGGAAGAGCCCCCCGTCGCTCACCGTGACGTTCGACGTCGACCGTTTGAGCCGAGCAGTGCAGCCGCTCGTGCAGCCACTGACGTCCAACCTCAATGCCAGCAGGCTTGTGACCCAACCAGCCGACGCGCTGCTCCGCGGGTTCCAGGACGGCCTCGAAGTGGCCAGTTCGGTCTCACGCCAAGCGCTCGTCGTCGGCGGCCCGCTGGCCAGTTGGCCCGACGCACGATCGGTGACGAGCCGGTTCGAGGTCATTTCCTTCCCGGGCGCTCGGTCAGCGGCGCTCGCCCTCGGAGGCAGCCGGTCCACACTCCTGGTCGCGGCTGTTGCCAGTGGGCTCGGCCTCTACCTGGAGCGGCAGGGCCAGGCGTGCCAGGAGTTGCGCCTCGCCACCCCCGCCACACTTCGTCACGGCCGGGACGCGGGCGGAAATTGGTTCGCCCCCCTTCGTATCGAGATCCCTACCGCACTGGGCCACGCCGGCCCCCAGTTCGGCGTAGTCGGCGAACGCCTGGCGCGAGCTCGCAACGAACCTGCCCTGAGGGTAACTGCAGCGTTAGCCATGGCGGTTGGCCGGTTGCCAACCCGCCTGCTCATCCCGGCCCTCCACGCCCAGGCAGACACCGTCGATTTTGCTGCCACGACCGTCCCGGGGGGGCGGGCGCCGCGCCACATTTGCGGTGCGGTCGTCGAGCAGAGCTATCCGTTCGGGCCGCGCCTCGGGTGCCCGATCAACATCAGCGCCCTGGGCAATGACGATCGGCTTGATATCGGGATCACCCTCGACCCGTTTGCCATTACCGAGCCAGAACGTCTCCTGGACTGCTTGCAGACGGCGTTTTCTGGCTTCGCCTCCAGCCCCGGCCCGGGCACGGAACCGACCAGCGAAAGCCCGGCACTGGCGACTGCGACGTAACGTGCTGGTTTAGATGGCAAACCCTGCCGAAGTCATCGAAATCCGGGCTCCCTTTACGCGCCGAGCGGACATGACCGCCCAGTGGTCATTTGAATATGTTGACGGCGCGCGCTATTACCAGGCCCAGTACTAGAAGCGAGACGACCGACTGCATCCCCATGGCCAGCTTCGCCCAGTGCCTCAGCGGCATGACGTCGGTCGGGCTGAAGGCAAGGTTGTTCGTGAGACCCAGGTAGAGATAATCGATAAACGTCGGCTGCCAGCCTGGCGGAGCGATCGACGGGTTCAAGTCCTGGGGGAACCCGAGATCGGGGAACTCGCGCTCAACGTGCGCCCGCTCGCCGGGCCCGCCCATGTCGAGCTCCCAAAACAGGAAGGCGAACGTTATGAGCAGGCCAACCCAGACGAGGGCGCCCGCCCGCAATAACTGCTGAGGCGAGTTCGTTATGGCGGCTGACCCGACTACCAGGGCGCGTGTTAGCTCGACCGTGGCAAAGGAAGTACCAAACGCGAGGACGACGATCATGCCGAGCCGCAACCAGTGGAGCTGCACCGAGCGGCGGTCGATGCGGCCCGGGTCGAGCACGAGCATGGCGACGAGCAGGACGAAAATAATGCTCGGGACGATCCAGCGCGACCCCGGGATCAACTCGTCTGGCATCAACAGCGGGATGGCCATCGCTACGACCAGCGTGATAACGACTGGTAGACGTGGCTCTCCGCGCGGTTTGGCCCCCAGCGCCCGGCTCGGCACGCCCAAGTTGGTCGGTCCGTCTTTCATTTGACGACGATGATAAGCCGGCATATCCGTGGCCTTCTCCCACGAACTGTGGGATCTTTCGCCCGGAACGAGCCGCGTTGCATTGTCGGGAGTTCACGTATGTAGTCACTGCCTCTGTGTGGTGAGCCACCATAGGAGTTGAGATGCCTTGGTTCCCGGACTTCGCCAATGCCGTCGAGCTGGCCCGCAGCCAGACCCGCGCCGCGGGTCTGGCAGACCCGGTGATGGCGTACTTCGATGCACTTAACGAAGGGGACGCGCACGCTCTGTATGCTGCGTGGCCCGGCGAAGTGGTGGTCTACGACCCTCGGGCCGGCGAGGTCCGCGGCCACCGCCAGTTGCGGCGGTTCGTCCGCCACAACCAATCCTGGCTGGCCGAACGCCACGCTCAAATTGAAACCGTGGCCTCCACGGTCGTCGGCGGCCGGGCCGTAGTAGAGCTGCTGGCCCACCTGGACGGCGATGGAGCGACATTGGCTTGGCCTATAGCGGTGGTGGCTGAATCTCCCCATGACGAGTCGGTGGTGTTCCGGACCTATTGCAGCCAATGGCCAGTCGATGGACATCGCCACCTCAGGCCGCCGATCCTCGAGACGGCGGACGCCCAGCCAGGGGATGTGGTCGGTCGCTATCAGGCCGCGCTAGACGCAGGCGACGCCGAAGCGATCGTGGGCACCTTTGCACCAGATGGGTATTACCGAGAACCCATCGGCCGCCACAGCGCCCACCGCGGCGCACCGGAGCTCCGGTCGTTCTTCGTCAAGTGCTTCAGCGCCGGCGGCGGCGTCGGATTGCAGCACTGCACGGTGACCGACGACGGGGTGCGCTGCGCTCTGGAGTACAACTGCGTCCGTTGGGGCAGCCACGACCTGCCGTCGCAGGCGGGAATTGGCGTGTATGAGCGCAGCCGGGAGGGTCTTCTGGCTGCTGTTCGCATCTACGACGACATCGAAGCACCCTTCGAGCGCTCTTGACGTCCGATGGACCAGTGAACAGTGCCTTTCCCGTGGACGGCACGGGCGAAGAGCAAGTGACGTAGCGGTCCCCAGGTAACCTGGCGACGATAGGCTCGTCCGTTACTCGGCAGAGCGCCCTCGGCTCCACTCAAAACGTTAGAACTCTTGAGGCTACGAAGGAGGCGGTAATTATGCGACCCGACATCAGACCGGGCGGCACCTTTCCTGACTACGCCCTGCCGGACCACACCAATACGGTGCGCACGCTCAGCGAGCTCCAAGGCGCCGACCCGCTGGTCCTCACGCTGGCGCGAGGCAATTACTGCCCTAAGGAACACCAGCAACACCTGGAGCTGGCGGCGAACTACCCCAAGGTCGCTGTGGCCTACACCCAGATCGTCACCATTTCGACCGACGACCACCACACGACGCAGGAGTTCCGGGCGTCAGTTGGCGCCCAATGGACTTTCCTTTCCGATCCCGCTCGGACGGTTCAAAAGGACCTCGATATCCAGGAGTACACCGACCCCGAGCACGACCCCATGATCCCGCATACGCTGGTGCTCAAGCCGGGACTGGTGGTCCACAGCGTCTACAACGGGTATTGGTTCTGGGGACGCCCGTCGTTCTACGAGTTATGGCGCGACTTGCGTGCAGCGTCCAGTGAGATCCGGCCCGACTGGGACCTGAGCACGCCGGGGTTGCGCCAGGCCTGGGATGCAGGCGATTACTCGCACTTTCATGGTTGGGACAAGCGGACGGCTCAGTCGCAGCCGACGTCGTACTCATAGCTGAATGTCGGCCGGCCTGCGCTCGGCGGATAGGTCGAGGTCGAGGCTGATGGCGCTCGTCGAGGGGCCGCAGCCAGCCGCAGACGTCGTGACCGAGCTTGTCTCCCGCTTGTAGACGAAACAGGCATCGCCAGTCGCGTCGTGCCGAGCGCAGGTGGCGGAGCCTGGGGGCGGCTGTGCGGGCGGGGAAGCGGTCAGGCCTCGCCGATCAACGACCGGGCCTCGGCCAGGGCGACTACGCGATCGTGAAGGTCGCCGCCCACTTCGAGCCGGCTCGACTGTTCGACCCCGCCGACCTGCAACGGCTCGAACCCGGCGGTTCGGATCAACCGTTCGACTTCCTTGCCAGCACGGTCGTCGTCGGTGGCGTAAAAGAGGACCGCCGGCTCTGGTGACCGATTGCTAGAGGACTTGAAGAGATCGGCCGACATGCTCCCAAACGCCATAGCCAAGGGCGCCGCGGCGGGCAACCACCCGGCTACCAGCTGGCCAGAGGACTGTCCTTTCGCCAGAAGGTGAACTAGCTTGCCACTTGCGTCGAGACTGACCGGGTTGCTCGGGACGACCACGACCTTGTCGGTGAGGGCGTCGGCGATCTCGTCTATGACGCTCTTCAGCACCGTGAACCGCAGCGCGAGCACAACGGCATCGGCGTCCTGCAACACGTTGTGGTTGTCGACGGCGACGACCGCTGTCGGTCCGATCTCTGCAGCTAGCCTTTGGGCGGACGCACTGTCGGCGCTGGAGAGCCGCAGTGTCTCGCCCCCTGCAGCGAGCTGGCGGGCGATGACCGAACCGAGCCCTCCAGTGCCGATTATCGCAGTGGTCATGAGCGGAACCTCCTCGCCGTCACCGTAGCAACAACGACCGGCCCGGACCGTCGCCGGCCCAAACCGCTCCTGGGAGGCGGTTGGTAACCCTCAGGCCGGGTTGGCCGCTCGGCGTCGGTTGTAGAGGCGAGTGGCCCAAAGGTAGGAGGCGCCAGCGATGCCGATGCTCCACGCAACGGTGGCTATGGCGTGACCGGCGATGGGGCCACCCGTGAGCAATCCCCGTACGGTGTCGACAACCGGAGAGAACGGCTCGTACTCAGAGAACTGCCGGAGCCCTGCGGGCATGGTCGCCGTGCGCACGAACCCGCTTCCGAGAAAGGGCAACAGGATCAAGAACATCGGGGTATTGCTGGCCGTCTCGACGCTTTTGGCCGCTAGGCCCAGAGCCACGGCGAGCCAGATCAGCGCGAAGGCGAACAGGGCCAGCACCCCGATCGTGGCCAGCCAGGCGACAGGTCCCGCTGTAGTGCGGAACCCGAGGCCGAAGGCGACGCCGACGAGGACGGCCAGAGCGGCCAACGTTTGGACGAGGCTGCCGAGCACGTGGCCGGTAAGCACCGAAGCGCGGCTGATGGCCATGGTCCGGAACCGGTCGATGATCCCGCCGGTCATGTCCATGGCGACCATGATCGAGGTGCCCTGGACGGCCGCGGCCACGGTGGCCAACAGCACTCCCGGTACTACGTAGTTGAGGTAAGCGTTACGACCGTCATGGGCGCCGAGACCGGCGCCGAGCTGGCCGCCGAGGACGTAGACGAAAAGCAATAGGAACACGATGGGCATCCCGATCAGCATCACCGTCATGGAGGGATAGCGCATTTGATGCTTGAGGTTGCGGCGCAGCATGGTGCGCGCATCGCTGACCGTATAGGCAACGCTGGTCATCGTTGTAAAGCTCCCGTTGGGGTTGAGCGGTCGTCGAGCGGGCCGTTGACATCGGCGCCGGCGCCAGAGACGTGGGCGGCGGTGAGATGGGCGCCGTTAGCGGGGGTGCCAGTGACGGGGGTGCCAGTGACGGGGGTGCCAGTGACGGGGGTGCCAGTGACGGGGGTACCAGTGAGGTGGGCGCGGGTGACGGCCAGGAAGACGTCGTCGAGGTCGGGGTTGTGGATCGATAGCCGTTCGACGCCGATGGCGGCGTCGTGGAGCTGGTCGAGCAGGTCTCGGACGGAGTCCGCCGTGCCGTCGGCCGGCACCTGAAGGACGAGCTGGTCAGGGTCTGCGGCGGCTTCCGGAAGGAGGTTTGCCGCCAAGCGCAGGAGCTGCAGGTCGGCGAAATAGAGCCGGAGGTGACCGCCCGGCATGCGGCTCTTGAGCTCCCCGGGGGTGCCTTCGGCGACGATGCGCCCCTGGTCGAGCACTGCGATCCGATCGGCCAGTTGGTCCGCTTCGTCGAGGTACTGGGTTGTCAAGAGGATCGTGATCCCGGCCGAGGCCAACTCACGAATGATGTCCCACATCGTGCGGCGGCTGCGCGGGTCCAGTCCCGTGGTGGGCTCGTCGAGGAAGATCACTCGGGGTAGGGTCACCAGCGTCATAGCCAGGTCAAGCCGTCGTCGCATCCCGCCTGAGTAGACCGACAGAGGTTTGTCCGCGGCCTCGGTGAGATCGAAGTGTTCCAACAACTCGGCCACCCGCCGTCGTCCAGCGCCGCGCTCGAGATGGCGAAGATCCGCCATGAGTTGCAGGTTTTCTGCTCCGGTAAGCAGGTTGTCTACGGCGGAGAACTGGCCCGTGACCCCGATTACGGCGCGTACGCCATCGGGGTCGGTGACAACGTCGTGACCGGCTATGCGCATGGACCCCGAATCGGCGGGGACCAAGGTGGACAGGATGCGGACCATAGTGGTCTTGCCGGCCCCGTTGGGACCTAGTAGCGACAGGATCGTTCCTTCTTCAACCGTCAAGTTCACGTTGTCGAGCACGAGGTGGTCGCCGAACGACTTGCACACGTCCCGGGCCTCGATCCCGGCTGGCTGGCTGTGGTCCGTTGTCACGCCTTTCCTCCTTGATGTGGCGTCGGGGGGTCAGGGAGCTCGCCTGCGGCGCGAAGCGCCTCCCGTCGCTGTTTCCATTCCTGTTCGAGCACCGGGAGCCGCTCCACCAGGAAGTCGGCAAACGCCACCCACTCGAGCAGCAGCGCCCGCCGCTCAGGGGGGGCGTCAGCGAGAAGCCGAAGGCCTTCCTCGGCCAGCTCCTTTTGCTCCTGGTACTCGGAGACGTCGAACCCCATCGCATGGGAGGACGACATATCGATGCACACCCGGTCCATCCGCTCGCCCGCCGCTCGGGAGCGCCGGATGAGCCCGAGGATTTCCAACGTGTTGACTGCACCCGCAATGGCGCTCCTGCTGGCCAACAGGGCATCCGCCAGCTCACTGATCGTCTGCTGGCGCGGCTCGCAGACGGCCAGGTAGCCGAGCAGCCGTCCCACCATCGGTGCCATCCCGTAACGGCGGGCGTAGAAGCGGCCAACGTGGTCGACGATTGTGATCTCGGCGTCGCTCGGCATCCCGCCACTATACACAGACTCCTGAGATAACACAAATTTGTGGAATCTCAGAGTTCAGGCTCTCAGCTTGGCCGGGCGGGGCGCAGCCTGGGCGCGCCAACCAGCCTGGGCACGCCAACCAGCCTGGGCGCGCCAACCAGCCTGGGCACCCCAAGCAGCCTGGGCCGGGCTGGAGGAGTTGTCCCAAAGTCCGCCGCCCGTCGGACGCTAGGGTCTGTGGGGCCCGAGCGGGACGACCCCGCCGAGATAACGAGAAATCTGCAGGAGTCGGGGATGGCTGAAAAAACGATAACCGCGGCGGGCGTTATAGACACGTTCCTGTTACTGCTCATCGGCATCGGGCCGAAGCTCGCTCTAGTCCCATACCTGCACATAACAGCGGGTCTCGACGAACGGACAAAACAACAGGTACGCCACAAGATGTTGGTTACGGCGGGGACCGTGGCGGTCGCACTCGTCGTCTTCGGCGAGTTGCTGCGCATCTTGCTCCATTTCAGTGTGGGGTCCCTCTCGATCGCAGGAGGCTTGATATTGCTGGTACTCGCGGTAGCGATGGTGCTCGGGCAGCCCGGCCAGGACCATCTCACCGAGGGCAAGGAGCCACTGGAGCTGGCACAGTTCCCTCTAGCCGTGCCTTATCTGCTCAACCCCGTGGGCATTGTCGGCCTGGTGACTTTTTCAGCCGAAGCGAAGTCGCTGAGCGTGGTGGCCGTCGAGATAGCCGTATTGGCCTTCGTCATACTCATCGATGTCGTGGTCTTCCGCGGGGCCGACGGCGTCAGCGCCAAACTCGACCAAAACCGGATGATCGTGACGGAAAAGGTCTTCGGCTTCCTTATTGCTGCCATCGCCGTTCAGCTCGTGCTCGACGGCCTCGTATCTGTAGGCGTTATCGCACACCTGGCGCATTGAGCGGAAATCCTGGCCCGATTTCGGTGCAATCCAGGGATCTGTGCGCGCCAGCGTCTGTTATCTCGACGCTGGGGCGCACAAAACCCGTTGAGTGAACCGGCGCGACTCCTTTCGTCGCTCCCTGGCGGACGGGACGAGGTCCCCGTCACTGACATCAAATGAACGGGCCCGGTAAAGCTGGTTTGCTGTCCCGCCCCTTTAGCCCGGGCAGGCGACACTCCCCGGCCCGTTGCTGACGAACGAGTCCTTCCCGCCCAAGGAGACGTCGCCGTCCCACCCATTGACGCGGACTGAGCTGACCCATTTATCTCGAGGGACTTCGACGATCGAGCCGGCGGCAGGATCGGCCAAGTTGGTCTCCACCTCGAAGGAATTGACCGCCGACAGGTCAACGGTCCACACCCGGTCGTGAGGGAGATTACCCGTCGAACCGCGGCCACACTCCACGAAAACCTCGGCGTTGTGGCCCAATCTGTCCACCGAGACAACCCAGCCGAAGGCTTTTGCGACCGAGAGCTCGGGGTAAGAGCTTGAACCCATGTCGATAGCCATGGTCGTATGCGGCAAGACCGCGTAGGCCTCGATCCCGGACCTCGATATGAGGAACGCGTGGCCGTTGGCGCTACAAGCAACGCCGTCGAAGCGCGACGCGCAGACGAAGGGCCCGGATGTCGTCGATGCCATGTAGGGCAGGACCGGGGTGTTCTTAGCCGGGTGGCCCACGCACGCAACTCCCGCACATTTCTCGATGGCTCCGCTGGCGGCGATCGTCACAGATTGCGGCGGGGCCAGAGTCTGGCACAAAGTAGCCGCACCGAGGTGTGCGAACGGCCAGTCCACTTCGCAACCGATGTTCGCGGTGGGCGAGACGAACACGCTGCCGTGCGCCTCAGCGGTACTTGCTGGGCGACTGGTGGTCGTCACCATAGGAACCGCGCCGGGGCCCGGGCTCCCGGCAGCCTCGTCGGGCCGGCGCTGGCGTGGCCACCAGGGAGCAGGCACACCGAGAGGACCAAGAGCGTGGCCATCAGTAGCGCACCTCTGGTCAGCCTCGGTCGATGCGCGCCGCCGGCCCGGCCTGTAGTGACGCCACGACCCGCGAACCCGAGCATACGAGGGCGACTCTAACGGGACCGCCGGCGTAGCGGAACTCGCGGCCCGATTCAGTGCAGATCCTGCGATCTGTGCGCCCTGGCGTCTCTTATCGCGAATCTGGCGCGCACAAAACCCCGTGAGACCCGCGGTCTGTGTCCTCAGTTATTGGTGGCGGAACGTCTGCGAGATTAACATTCGAGCCACATACGCGGAGCGTGGGCACGACACTGCCCTGGTGAACCCAGCTCCCAGGTTCCAAGAGGGGCCCGGTTCTTTGATGCAATGGTCAGTGCTTCGTCGTTCGGCTGCAAACCACTACCGGCCCGCCGGGCGGCCCTCATCCGGTCACCTGAGGCGCGTTTGGTTAGCCGCCCTCATGCTCACGCTGGGCCTGACCGGCGTGGTCCAGGCGGCCGCCACTGTGCCCGCTCACGCCACCTCTGCCTGCGCGTCCACCGCCTTCGACGACACTTTCACCAGTGACCGTGCCCTATCGAGCTGCTGGCAAACCGGGACGCCGCTGATCTCGAGCTTCGCGGCCAAGATCGGCGGCACCAGCACGCCGCCGCAGCTGAGCTTCTTTGGTGGCATGAACATGGCGGGAGCGGCGGGCGTCAACCAGTTCAGTGCGGTCCAGTCGGCGGCGGCCTATTCTGCGCCGTTCACGTTCTCGGTGACCGCCCTCCCATTGGGGGATGGGGACATGGCCTTTTCCTTCGGCAGCGGCGTGGGCATTTACCTGGTCAACTCCTCGCTGAGCCAAGCATTCTCCGTCGAGGGCAACTTCAATCCGGACGCCGGGAGTGACTACGGGATCTGGGCCAACGATGGCCTGACCGCGGATGGGACGGGCAAAGACGTTTACGCCCGCCCGACGGCGTTGAACCCGTACGAGATAACCATGTCGGTAGATAGCTCGGGCAACGCTACAGTCAGCGTAACCATCCCCTTCGAGAGCGGAACAGGTACCCAGTACTCGATCGGCAACGTTGGGACAGGGCCGTTCTACCTGATGCTCGGCCAGGACGAGGGCACACCCAATGCCAAAGTGCTGGCGGACCAGGCGTCCTCCCCTGAGAGCGCCAACCTCACAGAGTGGGAATCGGCCAAGCTGAACTATTGCTCGACCACGGCGCTGGCCGATGACTTCAGCGCCGACCAGGCGCTCTCGAACTGCTGGGAGACAGGTACCCAGGAGATCGGCACAGTGGCGTCGGACCTCGGCGACAGTGCCGTTCCGCTCCAGCTCCGGTTTGGCAACAATTTCGGGCCCCAGTACGGCAATTACCTGGACATGCAGGGCGCCGACAGCAATAACCAGTTCGGCGCCATCCAGTCGGCCAACGCTTATCAGGCCCCGTTCCAGTTCGATACCACGTGACTGACCTGAACAGCGTCCACGCTGACACCTCCTGGGGCATATGGCTAGTGAACAGCACTACCCCTTCGGACACTTTCTCGCTCCAGATGAAGGACGATGGCCTGGACGCCGACTACGGGCTCTACGCCAGCAACCGGCTGGCCGACGCGCCGTCGGCGTAGCAGCACGCTGTTGAGCGCAGCTCCGCCAGGCGGGACGTACACGCGTGGCCATGACCATCGATTCGGCTGGGAACGCCTCTGTTTCCCTGAGCGACGTGTCCGACGGCACGACGATCGAGCTGGGCGATTTCTCGGTCGGGAATGTCGGGCTGGGCTCGTTTTACGTATTGCTCGGTCAGGAAGAGGGCAGTCCTAAGCAGGCCCAGTACACGGGGTTCACGGAGGCGGGTTGGTTTTCGGCCGACCTGTCCCCGGACTATTGCTCGCCCCAGGGCTCGGGTACGTTCTACGACGATTTCGCCGCTGATACGTCCCTTAATTCGGACTGCTGGTCGACGTCCGGGCGCCGCCATTTCTCAACTTGGCGACACGTTTGGCAACCTGGAGGCCAGTTATTCCGACCCCGCCCTGAGCTTCATAAACGGGATGGCAATGACCTCGGGCGGTCAAGATGGGGCCGACTTCTCAGGCCTGCAATCCACCTATGCCTATATGGCACCGTTCAATTTCGAGACGACGGTCACCGGTACGGCCTCGGCCGACAGCGCATTTGCCGTCTACCTGGTGGGTGGTGTTGATGGCGGCGACGGAAGTGCGATGGGTGTAGAAGGGAACCTCAACCCGGCTAACGGAGCTGACTACGGGATATGGGACAACCAGCAAGGCATCCCGGCCGGGAACGGCTTCTCCGGCAGCGAAGACCTCATCGCCGCGCCGAGCGAGGGCACGCCCTATGACATCTCCATTTCGGTCAACGCGGCCGGAGACGCCAGCGTAGAAGTGAACGGCGTCACGAGCGCGACTCACGCAGATGTCGGGACTGGCCCCTATTACGTGTTCCTCGGCCAAAGGGACCTCAGTGGCGACTCGGAGACGGCCCCGGCAAACGACGCCACGTGGGCGACCGCCAGCTTGACTACCGGCGTCTCCACCTCGAGTTTCTCTACCACTTCCCCGACCGTGGCCGGGGTCGAAAGCGTGCCCGCCTCCGGCCTCCCGGTCTCGACTGCCAGCGGTGCGACCACGGGCAGCGCCGGCGACGCCGCCTCCGCCCCGCTCAGCTCGATCGCCTCTGGCCTCGTCACCCCTCAGCTCGATCCCGCTCAGCTCGATCCCGCTCAGCTCCATCGCCGTCCCTGCTGCGGGAGACACGGCCGTGGCCGCCGCTCAGGCAGCCCTATCGAGCATGTTGCTGTCGGATTTGTCCGTCACCTACCCGCCCGGTTGCGGTCCGGCGCCGGCCACACCCTGCACTGGCTGGGCCGGGATCCTGGCTGGCACGCCATACGAAAACTCGCCTCTCGAGGCAGTCACGTTGGAAGAGGTGCTCAGCAACAGCACTGCGTTGGCCAATCTCGACTCAGTCGACCTGGGCGCCCTCGGCCTGGCCTCGAGCCCGCTCAGTTCCATCCCGTTGAGCTCCATCCCGCTCAGTTCCATCCCCTTGAGCTCGATCCCTCTGCCGGGCGCCAGCGCCGGTGCTTCGGGGGCGCTCACGTCTTGGTGCGCCGAGCTGCAAAACCTGAACTTTGCTTGCTCCAGCTTCGGGATCAACGACTCATCGAGCGGACCTGACGACAACGGCGTGACGCTGCTCACCCTCGCCCTCGCCGGCGTACCCCTGAGCTCGATCCCTCTCAGCTCCATACCTCTCAGCTCGATACCTCTCAGCTCGATCAACCTGAGTTCGTCCCCGCTCAGCTCCATCCCTTTGAGCTCGATCTCGCTGGCCAGCAACCCGCTCAGCTCGATCCCGCTGAGCTCGATCACCCTGACGTCGACGCCGCTCAGCTCCATCCCCTTGAGCTCTATCCCATTGAGCTCCATCCCGCTCAGTTCGATCCCGCTATCGTCCATCCCGCTCTCGTCGATCCCGCTGAGCTCGATCCCGCTCAGTTCGATCCCGTTGAGCTCCATACCCCTCAGTTCGATCCCGTTGAGCTCAATCAGCAATTTGCCGGCGGTTGTCGACTGCTCCAGCTATGGGCAGTGCGCCAGCGCCACCCTGGGCCAGGCGGCGCAAGCGGGGGCCATCCTCGCAGGGGCCGACCTGGGCGACCTTGGCACCTACGGGAGCACCACCCTGGGGGACCTGCCCGCCAGCGCGATCGCGGCCACCATGCCCCAGACGACCTTGGGCCAGCTCGGTACGTACGGGACGACGACGTTGGGGGACCTTACGACCTACGACGGCCTTACCCTGGGCGAACTGCTGCAAGAGCTGAACACGTCGGCCCCCGGCTTCCCCGCCGTAACCCTAGGGGACCTGCTGCTTTCGATGGTGCCTCCGGCCAGTTTCCCGTGGCAGTCTTTCACGCTGTCAGGACCTGCCTCTGGCCGCCGACGAAACGCCCGGTAAGGGCGGCACAGCTACGTACACCGCCTCGTTCACGGTGCCCTCGCCGGGCATCCAGCAAATATCGGCGGACCTGCCGTCAACATTCGCCTATGTGCCCGGCACCACGACCGTAGATGGGGCGGCCGCCCCCGACCCCAGCGACGAGCCCGCGGGAGCAGACGCGCTGACCTGGGCACTGCCGCTGACAGAGGGCACGCACGTGCTGGAGTTCCAGGCCAACGCCGGCATCGGCCTGGGATCGGCAAACGCTACGTTTTCGATAAACGGCCAATCGTCTCCGGCGACGGCCCCGGTGGCAGTGGTCGACGGCGAGGACCCAGCGGTCTCCAGCCAGGCCACCGCGTTGACTATGACAGCCGGCACACCGCCTTTCACCAGCGGCAGCCTCAACATCGGCTACCTGACTTCCCCGGGCGACGTCAACGACTGGTCTGTTCAGGTGGCCCAGGGCGAAGAGCTGAGCGTTGCGCTCACGAACTTGCCGGCCACCTACGACCTCGAACTGTTCGGCCCTGCGCCCCAACAGCTACAAGGGACGCCGAGCCAGGACCTCCCGGGCGTGAGCGACACGTTGCCGTCCCTGGCGCCCGCTAGCACTACCGAACCGAGTACGGGGTCGCAGGACATCCCCATTACGCCGCCGGCCGGCGACTCGCTGCAGGCCATCTCCAATAACCCGGACGGCCAGGACCAGTACATCCAGACGCCTCCTCTCGCGGCCGGGACCTACATCGTGCAGGTGTCGGGCTACAACGGCGCCTACAGCTCACAGCCGTACCTGTTACGGGCCAACCTGCTCGGCGGGGTCGACCGCCCCGAGTTGCGGCCCGATCCAATACCCCGACTCGATGCCCGCCGCGGCCACCGGGCCGGTGACCATCCCGCAAGGCGTGAACACGCTGTTCCTGGTCGACACCCAGCGGCTGTCCGCCGCGTTCGGCAGCGCGGCCGAACAGACGATCATGGCCCGACGTGCAGGCAGTGGCGTCGGACTCGCCCGCCGGGGTCACCGGCGCCATTGTCCCCGTCGACTCGTACGCCGGCGTGCAAACCGCATACGCGGCTGTGGAACTCCAACCCGTGCTCGGTGACGGCTGCAAACGGCGTCGTTACCGCCATTTCTGCGGTCGTCGACCAGATCCAGCGCGACAACCCGACGGTACAAAACCTCGTCATCGTCGGCGCCGACGACCAAATACCGTTCGCTCGCCTGGCAGATGGCGCCACCGACTCGAACGAACGGGACTACGGGGCCTCCACCTTCGCCGGCGAGAACAACGTCGAGGCCGACGCCCTTTCGCTCGGCTACTACTTCAGCGACGACCCCTACGCGTCGCCGCAGCCGTTGGGCGTCGGTAGCGCCACCCTGTACACGCCGCAGCTCGCCGTCGGGCGGCTGGTCGAGTCGGCGACCGAGATCGAGGCGGCGCTGACCCGCTTCGTCAACTCGAACGGCGACCTGGACGCCACGGCCAACCTCACCACCGGCTACTCGTTCTTGACCTCGGGCGCCGATGCCGTGTCGGCCAACCTGGCCGCCAACGGGCTCACGGCGCAAACCCTCATCAACGAGAACTGGTCGGAAAGCGACCTCGACACGCGCTCTCGTCGCCACCCCGACGCCAGGGCTTGACAGCGTCAACGCCCACTTCGACTATCTCCCGGGCGCTCCCAGCAGACGACAACGCCAGCGGCGAGGACACCAACCTGTTCACCACCACGGACATCCGCAATTCCCTGAGCTCGTTCGCGGGGAGGCTCCTGTTCTCGATGGGTTGCCACTCCGGTCTCGACATCGACGACGCCGAGGTCGGTCCCGAGCATCGGGGCGACCGGGCCGGTCGACGACTGGGCCAAAACCTTCGCTGACGCTGGCGCGCTTTGGGTCGGCAACACCGGCTACGGCTACGCCGACACCGACACGATCGCCTATTCAGCCAAGCTAATGGCCGATTTTGCCGCCAACTTGAACTCGACGTCACCATCGGCGAAGCGCTTACCGAGGCCAAGCAGCAATACGCGGCCGGCAACGCCATCCTCAGCCCCTACGACCTGAAAGCGCTTATGGAGTCGACGCTTCTACGGCCTGCCGATGTACAACCTGAACCACGCCGGCACGCCCGTCCCGCCTCCGAGCGGGCCGCCCACCACGGTCGTAAACGGCAGCACCGGCCTGACTAGCCTGTCATCGCCGGTGAGCGTCAACCTGACCCAGGGGACCGGCGCCGGACAACTTTCGCCTGGTACAAACGACCAACGGCAGCTACTACCAGGTGAACGGGACCACCGCCTACAACCCCGGCACGCAGGCCACGGAGTACCGGCCGATCGAGCCTCTCATTGCGTCACCCGTGACCGAGCCAGGCCTGACGCCGCACGGCGCCCTCGTGACCGCGCTGTCGTCCTCTGACTCGCCCGACCCCACGCCGGCCTACTCCTTGCCGACGGCGGGGTCAGCCAACGCCAACCCGCCGCTAGTCGGCGATGCCGCGTTCCCGGGCACGCTGCAGAGGGTGTCCACGTACGGGACGTTCACCGCCACCGGCACGGGAGCGGCGGCACAGCTCGACCTGGTGGCCGGCCAGTTCCTCCCTAGCAGTACGGCACCCGGGCACGGGTACTGAGCGCCTGTTCAACTCGATCGTCCGCCCAGGTTTACTATTTGCCGCCCACCAGCCCGTACGCAGCCGACTTCACCCCGCCGACCATCGGCTCCACGCAGTCGAGCGTGTCGCCCAGTGCGGCCACCTTCGACGTCCAGGTGAGCCCGGCCGTCGCTCCCGTGACTGAGGTACTCGTCCTGTACACCGACGGCGTCAACCCGGGTAAGTGGACGGCAGTCAACCTCACCTCGTCCAACGGCCAGACGTGGACGGGCTCGGGGACCCCGACCCCAAGCGGGCAAGTACAGTACATCGTCCAGGCTCTGGACGGCGCCGGCAATGTGGCCGTTTCAAACAACGAGGGCACAGCGTTCAATGCTTCGCCGCAGCCGGTCGTGGCCATAGGTTTGGCGGGCACCGGCCCGGTGAACGGTTTCTACACAGGCACCGTCACCGTCGACATCACTGCGCCGAGCGGCTCGACGTACGTCCTCGACGGGTCGACACCAACGCCGGTGCCTCAAAATGGCACGCTGACGGTGACCGGCAGCGGTCAGCACACCGTAACGGTCAACGGGCCAAGCGGGAGCAACGCCACGGCCACCGAGTCGTTCGCCATATCTACAAACCAGACGACCACGGCTCTTTCGGCCAGCCCCACTTCAGCCGTGATCGGCCAGACCGTAGACCTGACCGCGTCGGTGGGCGCCGCCAGCTCAGGGGCAGGGGCGCCGGGCGGGGAGGTTGAGTTTTTCGACGGCTCGACCCCGATCGCGGCGTGTGGAGGGCAAAGCGGCTTGGCCATCGGGGCCAAGGGCACGGCGCAGTGCCCGGTCAATTACAACTCGGCCGGGACTCATCAGATCTCCGCCAGCTATCTCCCCAATGGCAGCTTCGCTGGTTCGGCTTCCAACCCGCTCGGTTTGGTGATCAGCCCTCGCCTCGCCAAAGTGACAGCCTTAAGCGTTTCGGGCAGCCCGGCAAAGTACGGGTCCGAGACCAACCTGGCGTTCTCAGCGACCGTCACCGCCAGCGATAGCGACCCGTTCCCCGGGGGGGACGCCCTTACAATCGCTGTTGGGACCACGACTATTTGCACTATGACCCTCACACCTGGGACCGGGGGGGCGTCCAACTCCGGCTTGGGCGAATGCAGCCCGACATCGAACACCGTACTCATCGCCGGTACGTCAGAGCTCTCGGGCACGTTCAACGCCACGGGTGCCGACCCAAGCTTCGAAGCAACAGCACCGGGCACCGTGCAGGTCGTCGTGGCGCAGGCCCCGCCCACCGTGTCTTGGCCAACGCCGACGCCCATCACCTTTGGGACCAAGCTCAGCTCGGCTCAGCTCGACGCCACCGCGTCACTGCCCGGTTCCTTTGCATACGACCCGCCCGCTGGCACTGTCCTCCAGCCCGGCACACAGACACTCAACGCCACCTTTACGCCCAGCAACTCGACCGATTATGCGTCGGGGACGGCGAACACGACGATCTCCGTCGGCTTTACCCAGCCGTGTATTACCAGCTCCTATAACAGTTCGCTCATCGTGGCTAAGGGCCAAGTCGTGTGCATCGGGAGCGGTGGCAAGGTCAACGGGTCAGTCAGCGTGGCCAGGGGTGGTGCCCTGTATGTGAACGGAGGGAGTATCACGGGATCAGTCAGCTCCAGTGGTGCGCTGGCCATCACGTTCTGCGGGACCACGCTCAGCGGGTCAGTGTCGATTTCGAACACGAGCGGGCCTGTCACTATCGGGGGCGCGGGTTGTGCCGGTAACACGGTCGGAGGCAGCATGGCGCTCGCCAGTAACAGTGGCACCGTCTCTTTGCAGAACAACCACATCACGGGCTCTCTTGCAGTGGCGAGCAACACCGGCGGGGTCAGCGTCACCGGGAACACCATCACCGGCAGTGCGTCCCTGACCAACAACTCTGGAGCGTTTACCTACTCAGGCAACACCGTCCGGGGATCGGTCGTGATCTCCGGCAATAGCTGAAAGGACCGTCGAAGACCGCCGGTCGCCGCCTCAAGCCGGGCCCGTGGCGCCCGACGGCGCGTCTACAACGCCGGCAGGGAACTCTCCGAAGATCCGCTTGTACACATCCTCGGCATAAGCGGTCGCCTCCGGTGCCCCCTCTACGAGCTTGAATTGCTGCGCCTCTGTTTGCCTTGGGGCACGCAGGAAAAGCACATAACCGAGGCGTTCCTCATAAAGGCTTTCCGCCAAGTCGACCAGGTGGGTAACCACGACCACCTTCACCCCCGCCCTCGCCAAAGGGAGGAAGACTTGGCGGGCGATGTCCGAGCCTTCCCGCTCGTTCGTCGAAGCGAACGGCTCATTGCACAGCAATAGGCACCCGGGTGACATATGAGAAACGATGGTGCTCATCCGCACCAGCTCCTCCTCAAGCTTGCCGCCGGCCATGGAGCGGTCTTCGTCGCGCCTGAAGTGAGTAAAGACGCGCCGTCGCACACCCGCACTAAACGACGTGGCGGCCACGAACATGCCACACTGCATCATGAGGTAAGCGAGGCCGACGCTACGCAAAAACGTGGACTTGCCTCCCCGATTGGCCCCCGTCACCACGACGAGCGTCTTACCGTCGGCCCTCAAGTCGTTGCCTACCATATGCCGGTCCATACGCAGACTGAGGCCAGGGTCGTACAGGCCGGTCGCCATGGACGTGGGACTGTCGGCTATTGGTACCGGGGTGCACATCGGCTCGCCCTTGGCGGCCAACGCAGACCGAAGATTCAGGCACCCGACATAGAAAGCCAGTTCGGAGCGGAGAGAACTGAAAAACGAAACGACGCTCTCGACGGATTGGGCCAGGGCGTTGGCCACCAGCGTTATCCCTCTTGCCTTTAGCTCGTCGAGCGCCGTCAGGCGCTTGTCGTCGTCGTCGCGGACGCTAAAGCTGTACCCGGTCTCGCTCCGCCGAGACAGCGGCCCCCGCCGTGGCCGCGGCGGCGCTTTATGGAGAACGTAGCCGGAGCCTTTATTGGCGCGACCGAGCTGGGCGCTCATCCAGAGGCCGGGTTGCAGCTTGAGCTCGTCCAGATGCCCTTTGAGCAGGTTTAGGTAAGCCTCGTCGAACTCGCTCAAGACCAATGAGCGGAGGCGCACGAACGCCGAAGAAGACATGTCAGCCCCCTGTTCGGCCGTGATGTACCGCAGACGGACGAGATAGCCCAACAGGAGCTCCAAGGCTTGCAGCGAGATGTAGTGGAGGCTCTCCGGGGAAGGGGTGAGGCCCCAGGACATGATCTTCTTGTGGCTTTCAACGGCCTCCGTGGCCAACCCGTACAGCTGTTCCGTGAACTCTGGATGAGCCAGGCAGTCGGCGAGGACGTCCTGGCGGTAAAGGATCTCGCTCGGCTCAGCCAGCGGCGAAAGGACGGCCGACCGGCCTACCGCAAGAAGGAACTTGTCCCCTCTGGACATGACCTCGAACAGCTTGGCCAGGCCGAGGTCCTCGACCAGGTCGTTACTTTCGGGCGGCAGCCCGCGGTCGAGCTTGAAATCCTCGCTCGGGTGCATGAGCAGGACTCTCAACCCATCACTTTTTTCCTCACCTTTGCTCGGGCGATCTTCCTTGGCCAGCTGCTCGCTCACCGCCCGGTAGGTGAGCCCATGTCGCTCAGCCAGCGCGGCGGCGTAGGCCAGCCCGTCGGGTGGTCTGGGCAAGATCTTGTACGTCCGCAACGCCGGGTCTTCAGGGTCAACAGTGGCGACCATGCTCATCGTGGCTTCGTCGGCGGTAGCGAGCTCGTCGACAAAGGTCACAAAGACACAGATCGAGCCCCGAGCGACTAGCTGTGCCACTACCGCTCGGCCGAGGAGAGCCGCGTCGCGGACGGTCGTCGACGAGAAGCTCTCGTTCAGGATGATGACGCTGCGGGGGGAAGCCTGGCCGATCGTCCCATGGAGGTGCACGAGCTCCTCTTCAAGGTGGCTCCGGCCCGCGCCGGGCTGTTCGGCCTGGGCGAAGGAGGTGAGCACCGCATCAGCGAGTACCAGGTCGGCTTCTCGGGCCGGCACGGGCAGCCCCAGGCTGGCTAAGTAATGGAGCTGTCCGAAGGCCCGGGCGAAGGTCGTCTTGCCCCCATTGTTGGGCCCGGTGATCACCAGGACGCGGCCGTCGGGGCCGAGGTCAAAGTCGTTGGTCACTATGGCGTGGAGCGAGGGGCGAAAAGTGACCTTGGCCGCCAGGGCGAGGTCGAAGGCGTCACTGGCCCGTACGCGTCCGGGCGAAATAGAAAGACGTGGATAGCAGAACGGCAGGCCGGCTTCCCGCAGGGGCTCGATGTACTCGAGATAGGCAAGATAGAACTGCGAGTCGCGGTAGAAGCCGGAAACTACGGCGTCCAGGAACCCCTGGTGACGGCGAAAATACTCGTCCATCGCCCCGAACGGGCCAGGGTTGAGGCGGGCAACGAGCTCGAGGATCTCGGCCTCGACCTCGTTCATGTTCAGCCGGTTTGGGATCGGGGCCGACTGGGCAATCGCCGGCCCCACGCTGAACTTCTTGAAGAACGACTCTATTTCCTTGGTGTAATCAGCCTCCTGGCGGTCATCGGCCACCGTGACCCGGGTGCCCTTGATGCTCAGCGAGTACCTGACGGTGCTGAGTTTGGACACCACCTCGCCGGCTTCGTCGACCAGCGCCGTGAAATCCCGGCGAAGAGTGGTAGGCGGAGAGGTACTCCGTAAAGGCGCGCATCCCCCGTGAACCGGGTTGGAGGTTTGACAGGGCGTTTTCCAGCGAGATAACTGCGTCGCAGTAGGCAGAAACCCCGTCGACAAAGAGGCGCTGCTGCTGCCAGCGGCTGCGCAGAGACCGCGCCTGGGCCAAGGATCTCACGGCACTGGCGCATGCCTCGGCCAAAGGCTCGCACTTCGGCCCGCACATCGGGGCGCTCCAGGTCCGCCAGCACTTCGTGACGGTAAGTAACGTTTTCGAGCTGGCTGACGGGAGCGTAGAAGATGGACGCGAGGTCCAGTCCCTCGCGTCCGGCGTTGACCGCCGCGAAGATCTGGTCGAGGTTGAGGTCGACCGCGAAGCGGTGGTCTACGAGCGGCCCGGCCGGGTTGTCAGTGCCGGCCGCGTACAGGATCGACGGCTTCATCCCGATTGCCGCGGCTCAAGTTCGGTTGCAGCCATAAACCTCCCGTCGACCGGCTCGCGCCGTGCCGACGGCCCCACAGTACCGGTCACTGACGCTCGCTCACGTCTTCCAACAGGTCGTCTTCGGTTACGGCGGCTAGGTCCAACCGTCTGTACCCTTGGTGCTCGAAATCGACGAGGATGTGGGTTCCCGCGTAACCGATAACTTCGCCATCGCCATACACGTGGTGGCGAACCCGGGCGCCGGGCGCAAAAGGACGTTCTGGGTGCCGGCTATCGCTATTGGCGTCGGCCCGTTCGTCATTGTCACAATGCCCACAGCTCGTCGATGTCGTTTCGCCGAGGTACTGGAGCAAGAAGTTCCATCGGCAACCTTGCTCCTCGACGTAGGCCTGCATCGTCTCGACGCGGCGAACGTTCCATGCCACGGCGCAAATGTACAAGCCCAATGGCCCTCTTTACCGCCTCCGTCAGTTCTCCGGTGATTATTAGCTGCCCGTCTGGCTCGACCGTGACCCCACCCGCGTCAGCCAGCGCCATGACCCCTTCTTCGGCTCCGTTCTTGGACAGCCCGGACCGCTCCTGGACGTCGGACAGCGTGAGAGGAGTACCGGCCGCCTCGATCGCGTCCACGATCGCTTTGAGGTTGTTTTCGCTCGGCCCCGACCCGGCCGCGTACATCCGCGGCAAGGCCATGTCCTCGGTTCGGAAGTAAAGTTCGGCATCAGCCGGGTCACCATCCCTGCCCGCCCGGCCCAGCTCCTGGTAATACTCATCGAGCGAACTAGGGACATCGGCATGAAAGACCCACCGGATGTCGGGCTTGTCGATGCCCATGCCGAAAGCGATCGTGGCCACGACGACATCGAGCTCGCCGGCGTGGAAACGTTGCTCTGCTTCCGTTCTCTTTTTGCTGCCCAGACCGGCATGGTAGGAGGCCACGCGAAGCCCGGTGCTCGAGAGCCTGGTGGCCAGGATTTCCACCCGGTTATGCGTCGCGGCATAAACAATGCCGTGGCCTCGGTGGCGGACAGCTTCGACGACGTCGCCGCAGACAACCTCCAGCTTGTGCTGGTCGTCGATGAAGTAGGAGTGCACCGCCAGGCGGATGTTGGGGCGGCCAAAACCTCGCACGAGTACCTGTGGTTGGTGCAGCCCAAGCCGCTGGATGATGTCTTGGCGGACCTCGGGGGTGGCGGTGGCAGTGAGCGCCAACAGGACGGGTCGACCGAGCGCGGTCGCGGCGACGCCGATCCGCAGGTACTCCGGACGGAAGTCGGCCCGCATTCGCTTACGAGATGGGCTTCGTCCACGGCCAATAAGACGGGTCTCAGCTTCGCCAGTCCTTCCAGCACGTCACGCTGCGCCAGCTGCTCCGGCGCCAGGAAAACAAAGTCGGGCCGACCCCGCTCCGCTGACAATTCGTCCAGCACCTGTTGTCGTCGGCGGGTCGTGAGCGTCGAGTTGATCGTGACCGCGGTAACGCGACCTCCGGCTTCAAGGGCGGCCACCTGGTCCCGCTGGAGGGCCAGGAGAGGGGAAATGACCACTGTAGGGCCAGACAGCAACGGTCCCGCGATCTCATAAATGGCCGATTTGCCGCTCCCCGTTGCTAGTACCGCCAGCGTGTCATGGCCACCGACCACGCTGCGGATGGCCTCGTACTGGCCCGGCCGCAGAGCGGAGTAGCCGAACAATCGATGGGCCGCTTCCGCGACGGCCTTTTCTTCAATGGCAGTCATTGTGGGTTTAGTCATCCTTCGAGGTAGCGGAGGACGGCCAGCACCCGGCGATGATCACTGGAGGTCACGGGCAGGCCGAGCTTGGAAAAAATATTGGCCACGTGTTTCTCTACCGCCCCCTCTGATACCACGAGGCTGGTCGCGATGGCCGAGTTCGTCCTCCCTTCCGCCATCAGCGCCAACACCTCCCGCTCTCGGCCGCTCAGCTCGGCCAATGTGTGCGTGCGCCGCGAGGCGCCCATTAGTTGCGTCACAACTTCTGGGTCGAGCGCAGTGCCTCCCGACGCTACCCGTACCAGGGCCTCCACGAAGTCGGACACGTCGGCCACCCTGTCTTTGAGCAGGTAACCGATGCCGGCCGCACCGCCCGCGAGTAGTTGGGCCGCGTAACGGGTCTCGATGTACTGAGAGAACAGCAGGAGCCCGACAGCGGGGTGGTCCCGCCGCAGCTGGATGGCGGAGCGCAGGCCCTCATCGGTGAAGGTCGGCGGCATACGAATGTCGACCACCGCCACGTCAGGGGGATCGGCCGCGACCGCCAGCTCGAGGCTAGCGCCGTCACTAACTGCGTCAGCCACCACAAAACCCCTGTCGGTGAGGAGCTGGACCAACCCATCACGCAAGATGGCGGAATCCTCGGCGATCACCACCCGTATGGCCTCGGCATCTGTCATGTCAGGAGCGGGCGGGCAGGTCGACGGTGATGGCCGTCGGGCCGCCCAGAGGGCTAGCGACACTCAGGTACCCGTCCACTGCCCCAACCCGGTCGGCCAGGCCCGCCAGCCCGCTCGAAGACGCACCGAGCCGGTTAATGGCGGCGCCGCCCCGCCCGTTGTCGCGCACTACGACTCTCAACCACGGCCCGTGTTGCGCACAGGTGAGTGAGGCGCGTGTGGCGTGGGCGTGCTGAGCAACGTTGGCAAGCAGTTCAGCCGCACAGAAGTAGCAGATGGCCTCGATCGCCGGGCTGGGTCGGGTGGGGATCGACACCGTCACGTCAGTGGGCACGGGGCTACGGGAGGCGAGGGTCGTGAGGGCGTTTTCCAGGCCAGTGTCGAGCGCCGGCGGGTGGATGCCGCGGGCCAGGTCCCGGAGGTCAATGATGGCGTCCTTCACGCCGCGGTGAGCTTCGTCGACCAGGCGCCGGATAGCCTGGACCTCGGTATTCCCATCCTCGGCGCCCAGGTGGTCGAGCTTCTCTTTGGCCTGACCAAGCCGCATGGCCAGGGCCACCAGCTGGGCCTGGGTACCATCGTGGAGGTTGCGTTCGATACGGCGGAGGGTCTCGGTGGCGGCATCAAGGGCCTTCGACCTCGACTCCTCGAGGCTCCTCACCCGGGACGCCGCGGCGTCGCGGCTGAGCAGGAGATGCATCATCCTCTTGTCCAGGTAGACGACGAGCCTCATGGCCCACGGGGCGACGAACAGTAGCACGACCCCGCTCACGAAGACAGCGACGCGGCCAGCGAACCCGGGCGCCGACTCGCCGTTGTAGCCCGGGGCAAGGAAGCCGGCCGAAGAAGCCGAACCTCGCCGGTGCGCCACCCCCTATCAGCAGAGCCGCGATGCCCGACAGAGCCTCGACCCAGACGCTGAGGGCGAACCAGACGCCGAACACTGTGAGCGGCAGCTTGGCGATGAAGTACCCCACCGCCCGCCAGGCCGCCCAGTCACCGAAGGATGCCCGCAACCACCCGAACAACCCGGGACGGGCGGTAATCGGCTCTGGCCCGGGGATCTCCTCGCCCAGCACTCGCCGCGCCAATACCCGTTGCCACCCACCGAGACCCCGGGCGGCCCGCAAGCCGGCCGCCAAGACAAGGACGCCGACGAGCACGAACGAGAGCGCCAGCCCGGCAAACCCCAGTGCAGCCAGGGCGAACGCCACAATGCAGGCCAGGGCGGAGCTGGCCAGGAAGATACCCCAGCTCCGCCCAGGCTGCGCTTCTGAAAGGGTTCCCGGCCGATCAGCCGGGCCAGGCGCCTGACCTGTTCGGCTCGTTCAGCGGACAAGCGTGATCTGCACCCGGCGACCCTCGGCGCCGGCCTGGCTCAGGCGTCTCGCCGGACGAACAGAACAGCGCCGACGGCGAGGGCGACTGCGGCATAAATGGCCATCAGCAGCAACCCTACGGTCGGAGAGAGGGGTGAAGGTCCCCCCGGTGAGGTCCCTTGCTTGACCGTGGACATGATCGAGTTGGTAAGGATGTTCGTCGGCACGTAGCGAAGGTCGGGTTCCGAGATGCCGTGCATGGCGAGCGGGAGCACGAATATGACGCCGACGAAGGCGGCGATCGCCCCCGCAGTGCTGCGCACGATCAACCCGAAACCGAAGGACATGAGCGCCATGAGAGCGATGAACACGCCGGTCATCACAACGGCTCGCAGCGCTCCTGGCGAACCGAGGCCCGCCGACGGAGCCCCGCCGCCGGAAAGGACGGCCTGGCCGAGAAAGAACGACGACGAAGCTCAGAAGCTCACAGAACAACACGGTGACCGCGGCGGCGACGCCGATCTTGCGCCGCCAGCAGCATGGGCCGTCTCGGGGTGGCAGCAACGGTGGCGCGGATAGTGCCGCTGGCGTACTCGCCAGTTATAAGCAAGGCCCCGAAGACCCCGCCGGTCAGGCCGGCGACGATCAGGCCGGTAAGCGAGTTTTGGGTCGGGTCGAAGCCGACGTAATACAGCGGACTGTGGTGCAGTATCGGCGCGGGCCACTAGCCCTGTCACCAACAGGCCGGCGATAACTGTGAGGCCGACGATGATGGCGTTCGATCGCGAGCGTGAAGATCTTGAGGGTCTCGGACTTGACTACGTTTTTGACGCGGTAGTGCCCCAACGGGCCGTCCTGGATGGCATAGGTCATGTCGATCACTCCTTCAAGCCGGCGGCAGTCGCCCCGGCCATCGTCGACGGGCGGTACTCCACCTCGTCTCGGGTCAGTTCCATGAACGCGTCCTCCAGAGACGCAGTGATCGGCGTCAGCTCGTAGATCCGCAAGCCGTCGCGGGCCGCCAGGTCGCCGATCTGCGAGGCTGGTCGAGCCCCTCGACAGTCAACGAAACGCCGTCGCCGTCGCCGACCTCGGCCCCGATTGCGCTGAGGGCCGAGGTGAACGCAGCCACGTCGGGGGTGACCAGCTTGACGGCTCCGCCGCTACTCCTGGCTCACGAAGTCGGCCACGCTGGTCTCGGCGATCAGCCGGCCGCGGCCGATCACAATCAGCCGGTCAGCCGTCAGCGCCATCTCGCTGATCAGATGGCTGGACACGAACACCGTCCGGCCCTCCGCGGCCAGGTCCCGCAGGAAGAGCCGGACCCAGCGGATGCCCTCCGGGTCGAGGCCGTTGACCGGCTCGTCGAACAGCAGCACCCCGGGTCGCCCAGCAGGGTCGCCGCTATGCCGAGCCGTTGGCTCATGCCGAGCGAGAACTTGCCGGCCCGCCGGTTGGCGACAGACGTCAGGCCGACCTGGTCCAGGACCTCGTCGACGCGGCGGAGCGGGATGTCATTAGTGAGGGCCAGCCAGCGCAGGTGGTTGCGGGCGGTCCGGGCCGGGTGGAACGCTTTCGCGTCGAGCAGGCCGCCGACCTCCCGCAGAGGCCAGGCCAACTCGGAATAGGGCTTGCCACCGATCAGGGCCGACCCCGAGTCGGGGTAATCGAGGCCCATGATCATGCGCATGGTCGTCGACTTCCCGGAGCCGTTCGGCCCCAGGAAACCGGTGACCACACCGGGCGGGACCTCGAAGGTGAGGTTGTCTACCGCAGTAGATGCGCCGTAGCGCTTGGTGAGTGAGTGTGCCGTGATCATCACTACTAACGATAAAACGGCCACCCTGCCTGGTGGAATACGGCTAGTCGGCGTCTTTCGGGCTGGTGCTAGCCGGCGCAACAGGGGGGTTAACCCGAGTGGCTCCCCGTGCGCTTCAAGACTGGACGGCTTTCAGCCGGAGCCGGCGGGCCAGCGTCGCCGCTGCGCCGGGCTTCGCCGCTCAGCCCAGGTAGCATTAGGGGCGCGGGCCAGGCGATGGGGCCACGCCCACCAGCCACAGAGAACGACCGGCCGATGCCAGATGAACAAGAGCCTGAATTGGGCGCGTTGCTACGGGCGGCACGTGAGTGGCGTCGTGTCACGCAAGAGGAACTGGCAGCCAGGACCGGTTCCAGGATCAGTGTCGACACAATAAGCAACATCGAGCGCGGCCGGACCCGGCCTCGGCGCCGGACGCTCGACGAGTTCGTTGACGCACTGGGGTTGGACGGTCCCGAGCGCACGGCCGTGCTAGCCGCGTGGTTCCGCCTGCGCACGCTTCCCGATGAAGTAGTCATCACCGCCGACCCGGCCCCGGTCGAGCCGACCCGCTTGCCCGGGCTGGTTACGCCCCTGATAGGACGGGAGCAGGCGGAAGCGGCCCTGACAGAGTTGCTCGGAAACGAGGGCGTTCGCCTGCTGACCTTGACCGGGCCCGGCGGAGTGGGGAAAACGAGTTTGGCGCTGCAAGTAGCCGCCAGGCTGCGGGAGCGCTACCGTGACGGCGTCGTTTTCGTTGACCTCTCTTCGCTCCGCGAGGCCGAACTAGTGCCGGCTTATATGGCCCAAGCTTTGGGGCTAACCGAGCAGGGGGGGCGCCCGGTCCCGGAAACCGTCGCCGCCTACCTCGAAAACCGGCAGCTCCTGCTCCTGATGGACAACTTCGAGCAAGTGCTCGATGCGGCCGTCACGCTGGGCCAGTTGTGTTCTGCCTGCCCAGGCTTAAAGGTGCTGGTTACCAGCCGGATGCCTCTGCGGCTCCGGAGCGAACAGGTGTACCCCGTCCCTCCCCTGGCCCTCCCCTCCCCCGAAGACGTCCTCACCCTCGAGGTGGTGGCGCGAGCACCGGCCGTGACATTGTTCGTCCAACGGGCCCGCGCCCGGCGGCCCGATTTCGACCTGACGAATGCCAACGTCCGGGTGGTCAGTGAGCTTTGCGCACGGCTGGACGGACTGCCCCTCGCGATCGAACTCGCGGCGGCCCGAGTGGTGGCGTTGCCGCCCGCCGCTTTGCTATCCCGCATGGGATCGGCTCTCGGGGTCCTGGGAGACGGGCCGCGTGACCTGCCGGCCCGCCAGCGGACCATGCGCGACGTGGTGGCCTGGAGCTACGGCCTACTCAGCGCGGACGGGCAGACGTTGTTTTGTCGATTGGCCGTCTTCGCCGGGGGTTGCACCATTGCTGCCGTAAGCGCCATATGCGGGGGGGCCGAGAGCGAGGAGGATAGTGGCAAGCCCCGCGACGCGGGCTTGCTCGTGCTCGATGACCTGACCGCGCTAGTGGAAGCGCAGCTCCTGCAGGCCATCGAGGCCACGGCCGCAGAGCCAGGCCATGACTGGCGGTGCCCCGGCGGGCGGGCCAGCGAACGCCGGGCTCGCCTCGTCCGACTGGGCCCCGAGGGGGGATGGCGGCCCATTCGACACAGATGGTCTCATGGGCGACCACGAAATACGGTTCCGCCAGCTCGAGATGGTGCAGGCCTTCGCGCTCGAACGGTTGGAGGCAAGCGGCGAAGCGGACGTCGTCCGCCAGAAGCACGCCGCCTATTACCTCCGCCTGGCGGAGGCGGCCGCGGCCGAGCTCTCTGGGCCGGACCAGGGTGCTTGGTTGGGCCGTCTGGAATTGGAGCACGACAACCTTCGCGCCGCCCTTGACTGGGCCCGTCAACGGGGCGACGGCACCCTGGGGCTCCGGTTGGCGGGCGCACTGTGGCCGTTCTGGCAACGTCATGGCCATCTGAGCGAGGGGAGGCGCTGGCTCGAGCACTTTTTGAACCTCAACGGCGCACGGGTTTCGCCGACCATCCGCGCTGAGGCATTGACGGGGGCGTTGTGGCTGGCGCATGAACAAGACGACACCGTCCCGGCCGCCCGTTGGGACGAGGGCCTCACCTTGTACCGACAACTAGACCAATCGGGTCGGGTGGCGGGGTTGCTCGCACAGCGGGCCCTGGGGGCACGAGCCCTGGGGCTGTACCAAGAAGCGCTCGCGCTCGTCGAAGAGAGCCTCCAGTTGGCGCGCGACACCAAGGACGATGTCGCCATCGCTTACGCCTTGTACCGCCTAGGGACCATAAGGCGGGAGCGGTGCGAGTTCGCCGAGGCCATCGCGACGTACGAAGAGTGCATGGCGTGCTACAAGACTCTGGACGACCCGTCGGGAGTGGCGTTTGCCCTTTTGGGACTGGGCGATATTGCGCGCGACCAGGGCGACGTACCGGCGGTCGAGGAGTACTGCGGCGAAAGCCTGGCCCGGTGCCGGGAATTAGGCCGGCCGTGGGGCATTGGCTTTTCACTCAACAACCTGGGGCTGGCCGCCGCTCAGCAGAGCGACCTGGCCCGCGCCGAAATGCTGACCAGGGAAGGGCTCGAGGTCTTCCGCACCCACTGGATGCGGGGTGGGTTGCTCGAGCTGATCATCTCGTCGGGGCTGTTGGCTTGCGAGCGCGGCGACTACGGAAGAGCCAAGGGCATATTGCGTGAAGCGCTTACCTTAGGTTGGCCGGCGGGGCCGTATTGGAAGGTGGCAACGGCTCTGGAGGAGGTGGCGCGGGTGACGGTGGCGGAGGCCGATCCGGAGACTGCGGCTCGCCTTCTCGGTGCAACCGGAGAATGGCGGCTTCGCATGGAGGCGCCGGTCCCACCGTACCGGTGGGCCAGCGTCGAGGCGGCGAGCGAGTCGTCTCGCGCCGCGCTTGGCGGTCATGGCTTCGCCCGGGCTCGAGCAAAAGGCGCCCTTCTGCGGCCCGACGCCGCAGTGGCGTTAGCTCTCGGCCCCCCGACCGGCTTCTGATCCCTTCGACCTCGCCCGCGAAGGCGCGGGGCCGATAACTCCCGATAACGCCCGGAACTTCCCGAGCCTCGACCGAAAATTACCCGCAATTTCGGTTTTTCCGGGTCAAGTTCCGGCCTCTTCCGTGGTCAAACGCAGCAACCCGGTCCATAATCAGGACTCGTCCACGCTTGGTCACGCCAGCGGCGGCACATCGGCCCGCAACCCGGAGGAGTAGTTCATGCGTTCTATCTTCAGACCGTTGAGCTGTCGCGCGTTTGGCTCCTTGGCCAGGCGGAGGCAACCCGACGCGGCCTCCCCTCCACCGTCGTTTGCTGGGGCCAGCCGGCGCACAAGGCTTTGGCGCGCCCCGCTCGTCGTCCTGGTGACCCTGGCGGTGCTGGCTAACGGGCTGGCACTCACCGGCGGTGTGGCTGCTGCTGACAGCAGCACGAGCTACCCCCCACCCGACCTGTTCAACCTGTCTTCCCTAGAACTCCCCGCCACGCTGCCGTCTTCAGGCGACTACTACGCCGGTGGCATTTACTCGGCCACTTCGGCCCAGATCACCTCCCTGCAAGACCTCGAACAAGAAGCCACAGCCAACACCATCTCCGACCATGCCCTCGCCGCTACCGATACCGAAGCAGTCGATAGCTGGCCCGGCCGGACGCCGACGCGGAACTGTGGGCGCTGCTGGTGCAGGCGATCCAGGCCGTACAGGCCGGCACCGCCGACACCGACCAGCAGAACGCGGCTGCCTGGCTCAATGCGGTCGTGCTGCGCCAGGGGGTGCTGGCCGCCCAAGCCGCCGGCCTCGAGTACAGCAAGTGGGCCGGGCTCGGGACCAGTGCTTACCAGGACCTGATCGCCGGCAACCCGAGCGAAAGCACCCTGCAGTCGTTCCTCTCGGCCACGCCGGAGCCCTACTCGGACGGCGGGTCCTATTCCAACCCCTCAGCTAGCGCCGACGGCGGTTACTGCGTCTACCAGTCCCCTTCGCCATACCAGAGCGACTACACCGCCAACATCTTTGACGGCAACGACACCCCCCAGACCTGCTACACGCCCTGCACCGCCATCTTCGGCTGCCCCCCTGTCATGCCGACCTACTCCCAGTTCATCGAGTACGGAGATGCTGACGTCAACGACCAGCTGTTCGACAACTCGGCCTTTGCCACGGACGTGAACGGGATAGCTATGAGCGGCTCACTGGACGGGCTGGCGACGGTGGGCTCGATCGCTGCCGGTTTGGGTACGGGCTTCGCTCTGGGGACCAGCGGGGTCTTGGCCGGCTCCGCCTTCCAGACATCTGTCTTCCCCTTTGCCAACCGCCCGTACGTGAAGACCAGCGCTAACCAGGCGGCTGAAGAAGACACCGAGTCAGCAGACGATGCCGACGCCGCGGACGTGGCGGACGCCGAGGCGGCCGGTGAAGACGCAGCCGATGCGGCAGAGACGGCGGCGGAGGGCGCCCTGGAGCTAGTAAACGGAGCTGCCGGCGCGGTGGCCGCCAGCGGGGTCGGGATAATCGTTTCCGCGGTTATCTTCGCGGTCACATCAGCGGTGCAGGAAGGGTTGTCTGTATTCAGCGCCGCGGCCCTGCCCGGCCAGCTGGCGGCGGACATCGCCGGCGCGCCCACGGCGACCTACGACCTCGGGTCGATGCTCTCCAACAGCGGCGAGGCGCAGGGCCTGTACTCGCTGTTCGTCGGTTCCACCGAGCCCGACCCCAATTTTACGAGCTGCAACAACAATCCCGGAGGGATCGTCATAGGGAGCCTCGACGCGACGCCGGCAGCGAAGGCGCCCTGTCTCAATGCGACAACCGTCCCTGCGGAAGCAAGCTACGACCCGCAGTGGGTGGTGACCCCTGAGGGTTCCACCACCTCGACCACGCAGCCCACGATCACCTACAGCGACGCCGCCAGCCAGCTGACCTCGACCACTTATCTTTCCGGCAACTGGTTCGTGAACACCGCCACCATCAATGGCACGGCGGCCACAACTCAGAGCCTCCGCCTGCAGTACACGGACTGGAACGGGAACGAGGACACAGCCTGGGTGTTCGACAACGACAACCCCCCGGAGTTCCTGGTCGTCAACGACTCTGACCTGGGCAGCAGCTTCGACCCCAGCACGTGCTTGTCCAGCGGGGCCTGTTGGGAGACGTCGACCATCGATTTCGTGGGTGGTGACGGCAACGATTACTCGGCATCGGTAACCGGTGGCGGGGTAGAGGCACCGCCTTTGCCGCCCGATCCCACGCCACCGAGCTCGCTGTGCAGCAGCGACGGCAGCCAGCTGGGGTGCCTCAGCCTGAACCCGACCACGACGACGGTGGCCGCCTCGCCCGCCACACCGGGCGTGGGGCAACCGGTGACGCTCACAGCCTCCATGGACGACATAATTGCCTCCGGCACGGTCGATTTCACCGATGGCAGCACCGTTTTGTGCTCCGACGTCCCTCTACAGGAGGCCGACACCGAGACCACCCTGCCGGGCGGGCTCGAGGAGTTCCAGATCTACCTGGCGGCCACCTGTACGACCACTTTCTCGACCGAGGGGGCCCACTACGTCTTCGCCACTTATGGCGGCGACACTTACGGGGACGAGCCCTCCCAGGGAGAGCTCACACTGGACGTCAGCAACCAGGCGGCCACGACCACCACGGTGACATCTGATAGCGCGACGCCTGTAGTGGGCCAGTTGGCCAATTACACGGCTTCGGTGTCGGACTACCCCGGCGGCCCTACACCCGGCGGTACCGTCACCTTTACCAGCGGGAGCACCACCTTGTGCTCCGGTGTCGCACTCTCGTCCAGCGGCACTGCCGGCTGCGCGTACGGCTTCCAAGCGCCCGGGGCGGAAACGGTGACAGCCACTTATTCGGGCGACGCCAACACGTTCGGTTCCTCGGGCCAAGTGAGCGTTACCGTGGGCCAGGCCAGTAGCAACACCAAGGTGTTGGTGCTGACCCCCGCCCCTTTCCCCGGCCAGACGGTCACCTACCAGGCCATCGTGCAGCCCGCCGCGCCGGACATCGCCGGGCCGGCCCCCGGCGGTACGGTCACCTTTACCAACGACGGCACGACCGTGTGCTCGGGCGTAGCCCTGTCCACCACCGCGCCGTTCGCGGCCACTTGTGCGCAGGCCTACGCAGCGTCTGGCGACGAGACGGTCACCGCCACGTACTCGGGAGACAGCAACACGATCGGGTCTTCGGGCCAAGCGTCCGTGAGCATTCGAAAGGCGGCGAGCAATACGTCATTGTCCGCTTCCACCTCGGCACCGGTGGTAGGCCAACCCGTCGCTTATACCGCAACCGTGTCGACGAACGCCCCCGATGACCCCAACCCGCCGGCGCCCACGGGCACCGTCACGTTTACCAATGGGGCCAACACGGTGTGCGCAGACGTCACGCTGTCGACGACGGCCCCCTATACGGCCACCTGCTCGCAGACCTATACCGGCCCAGGCTTCGAAATCTAACTGCCAATTACTCCGGCGACGATGCCGCCCTCGCTTCGCAGGCCCAGGCGGGCGTGTCGGTGATGAAGGCCTCGAGCAGCACTTTGATAACGGCCTCGGCCGCCGCCCCGGTAGTGGGCCAGCCCGTCACCTACAGCGCGACCGTGGCAGTGGCGCCCGCCGGACACCAGCGGGCCGGCGCCGACCGGGACGATCACGTTCAAAAACGGCCCCACTCCGCTCTGCTCCGGCCTGGTCCTTACCGCCACCGCCAGTGCTACGTGCACCGAGACGTACTCCTCGCCGGGGCCGGAGACGGTAACCGCCAGTTACTCGGGCGACACGGCCACTCTCCGCTCCTCGGCCCAGGCGGCGCTGGACGTCAGCCCAGGCGTCGAGCGTCACCTCGTTGACCGCCACCGCCACCGCGGTGGTGGGCCAGCCGGTCACCTACACGGCGTCGGTGGTAGTGGAGGCGCCCGACACCAACGGCCCAGCCCGACCGGGACGATCACGTTCACCAGCGGGACGGCCACAGTTTGCCCCGCTGTACCCCTTTCTTCGTCCGGGACGGCCACCTGCGCCCAGACGTACTCGTCGACCGGGCCAGAGACGGTAACGGCCACTTACTCGGGCGACGACGACACTCTCGGGTCCGCGGACAAGCAGCCGTCACTGTCAACCCGGCCTCGAGCAGCACCTCGGTGTCGGCCACCGCCAGCGCGCCGGTGGTGGGCCAGCCCGTCACCTACACGGCGTCGGTGGCAGTGGAGGCGCCCGACACCAACGGGCCCAGCCCGACCGGGACAATCACGTTCACCAACGGGACGGCCACCGTTTGCTCCTCTGTACCCCTTTCATCGTCCGGGACCGCCACCTGCGCCCAGACGTTACTCGTCAACGGGGGCAGAGACCCTGACCGCCACGTACTCGGGTGACGCCAACACCCTCGGGTCGCCGGGCTCGGCCACTGTGACTGTAGGCCAAGCGGCCACGTCCACCAGCCTCTCGGCCTCGCCCGCTTCGACCAGTTTCGGCCAGGTCGTCACCTTGACGGCTCAGGTAGCCCGCATCGGCGCCCTCGACGGCAGGACCGCTCCCCTCGGGGACCGTCAGCTTTGCCGTCGACGGCCAGCCCGTCGGGGGGCCGGTCAGCCTGAACACAGGCCAGGCTCAGAGCCAACCCATCACCGACCTGGCCCCGGGGACGCACCAGCTGACCGCCACTTACTCCGGTGACGCCAACTACACCGGCTCCAACGGGAGCTCGTCCGAGACCGTTACGTGCTCCCAGACGCTCACATCCGGCGGCAGTGGCCCCCTCACCGTGACCAGCAGCACCTGCGTGGAGGGAGGCACCTTCTCGGGGCCGGTCACCGTCCGCTCGGGCGGCGATCTGGCGCTGATCGGCGCATCGGTCAACGGCCCCGTCACCGCCATTGGCGCAGCCAGTGTGCTCTTCTGCGGCTCGTCGGTCCAAGGGCCAGTCACCCTGACCGACGCCACGGGGGCGGTGGAACTGGGCGGTGGCCCGGGCTCTACGTGTGCCCAGGACAAGCTGAACGGGCCAGTGACCGTGTTTGGCGGGCATGCCTCTACCTCCATCGACGGCACCACGCTTGTCGGCCCGCTGTCGGTGGCCAGCAATAGCGGGCCCGTGACCGCTGAGCGGAGACAGCGTGAGCGGCCCCGCCGACATCAGCCTGGACACAGGCGGGGTGACCGTGAGCAACGACACCATTTCCGGGCCTCTCAGCGTCATGTACGACACTGGCACCGTGGTGGTCAGCTCCAACTCCGTGAGCGGGCCCGCCGTGGTCGAAGACAACAGCGGCCCGGTGGCCCCCACGGTCTCGGCCAACACGGTCGGTGGTCCCCTGGAGTGCTCCGGCAACACGCCCGCGCCGGGCGACGCCGGCGCCGCCAATAAAGCCTCGGGAGGGGCACAAGGCCAGTGCGGCACCCTGGCCTGAGCCTCCCAAAACCCGAACAGCCACAGCGCCTGATTAGTCGCCACTAGTAAGGCGAGGCCGGAACGCCGCCCTCCCGAGCTCGTCTCCCGCCAAGGGGCCGGGCCGGGCGGGTGGCGCCGCCGGCCCCTTTCGGATGTATGCAGTCCAACACGAGCGATAAAGGGGCAAAAAAGTGGAGCGGCCGACCAAATACGAGCCGAAAAAGTACCGGCGACAGCACGCCATAGTTCTTGGCGCCTCAGTGTTCCTGACGCTCTCCGGGTTGAGCCTGGTGGCTTCTCCCCTGGCACAAGCGGCCGGTGCCGACTTCTACGCCTTCGCCACCGGCCAAGCGGTTTCGGCGACCAACTGCCCTGACGATACCGGCAGCCTCGTCGACGAGTGTTCCCTCGGCTCGGCTCTCAACCTCGCCGCCGCAGGCGACACGGTGTACCTGGCTACCCCCGGCCGACGGCACGAATGCGGCCGACTACATAGGCAACTGGACGGTCACAACGCCGGGCACCTCGGGTGCACAGCCGCTTACGATCGAACCGGCGCCCGGCATCGCCAACCCCATCCTCAGCGGCAACGGCGGCAGCAGTACTGGCTGTACGACCTCCAGTTGCGACGGACCGGTAGTGGCCATCAGCGGGGACTCGTATGTGGACATTGCCGGGGTCACCGTCAAAGACGGTGACGACACTGCTACTGGCTTCGGGGGTGCCATCTCCAACACAGACGGGGGCAATTTGACCGTTAGCGGCTCAACCTTCCAGGGAAATATGGCCACCAACGGTGGGGCCATCGCCAACGGTGACGACGCCGGGATTGGGACGCTCACGGTCAGCACGTCCACTTTCTCGGGAAATTCGGCGACTGATGGCGGAGCCATTGACAACGGCAACGACGGTGGCGATCGGGACGCTCACGGTCAGCAACTCGACTTTCTCAGCCAACGAAGCCAGTGGCGACGGGGGTGCGCTCGATAACGGCGACCAGTTCAGTATCGGCGTCCTCAGCGTGGCCGGTTCTACCTTCTCGGGAAATACGGCGACGGATGGTGGGGCCATTGACAACGGCGACAACGACGCCAGCGGGATTTTCAATTTGAGTGCCTCGACTTTCTCGGACGATAACGCCACGGACGGAGGGGCCATCGACAACGGCGACAACGGCGGCAGCGGCATCCTGGCCGCCGCCGCCAGCATTTTCAGCGATGGCTGCGACCAGGCGGGCGGGGTTTGGGAAGACGAAGGCTACAACGTAAGCAGCGACGGCACCTGCCTAGCCGGGCGGGCCGAGCGACATCGACAACGGCTCGAGCTTGAGCGGCGTGTTGGGGCCCCTCAGTGACAACGGCGGCCCGACCGCCACTATCCTGCCGCTGGCCGGCAACCCGGCGATAGGGGTGGTCCCGGACCCCACCTCGGTCACGCTCAACGGCACCCCCGCCCCGCTCTGCCCGACGAGCGACGAGCGGGCCGTAGCCAGCCTGGCGGACGCGCCCTGCAACGCTGGCGCCGTCCAGTACGTGTTACCGATGGCACAGGACCAGACCGACCGGCCACCGAGGACACACCGCTAAACGAGCCGGCGGGTTCTCTTCCGGCCGGGGTGACGGACGACAACCCGGGGGCGACGTCGTGGACGCCCGAAGTTCCCGACCAGCCCGCCAACGGCACAGTTACGGTCAACAGCGACGGGTCATTTGTTTACACGCCCGACCCCGGGTTCGTGGGGCGGGACTCTTTTAGTTACACACTCACGGACAACCTTGGCTATACCTCCGCCCCCGCCCTGGTCACCATCAACGTCGCCCTGGCCTTCTCCGTTACCGCCAACGGAGCCGCGCTGAGGCGGGACGCCGTACGGCACTCCGGCCAGTTTCGGGGAAACCGGCGTACCGCCCTCGATGACGGGCACGCTCAGCTTCTCGACCAGCCCCGGTGGCTTGGTCCTGTGCACCTTGGCCTTCCCCACGACGGCGACGAGTTGCGGCGGGGGCGCCGAACTTGCCCCTGGTGAGTACAAAGTGGTGGCCGCCTTCGTCGACCCCTCGACGCAGTTGACGACCCAGGCCAACCTGCCCGTCGAGCTGGACGTGACTACGGCGCCGGTGGTGGCGAGCGTCTCTGGTTCCCAGTCCTACGATGCCGCGAACTACAAACTGGCCTACAGCGACAATGCGCCCCCTGGGGTCAGCGTGGGCGGCACCCTCAGTTGCTCGAGCGTCGATGGCGGGGAACCGATCGGCGCATCTTTGACGGCCAGCAGCTACACCATCGACGGGACCAACTGCACGGGCCTCACTTTGACCGGGACGGCCTCGGCTAACTACGTAGTCTCCTATGTGGGCCTGACAGATGGCTTCGTTGTCTCCCCCGTCCCCCTCACCGTGACCGCCTCGAGCACATCGTTCACATCGGGCGGCGCCGTCCCCAATATCACGCCGAGTTACGCCGGTTTCGTCAACGGCGACACCGCCGCCTCTCTTTCTTCACCACCCCGTGCTCGACTACCGCCATTAGTTCGTCACCACCGGGGACGTACCCGTCCACGTGCACGGGGGCGGTCGACGCCAACTACGCCACCATTTACGTGGCCGGGACGGTCAATGTCAAGCCGCCCCCGATGGTCAACCTGCCACCCACACCCGCGACGACCACGACGACAACAACAAGCGGGACGAGCTCGGCCCCCGTTCGCAGTTTTGCCGCTTTCCCGCACGCCCAGCTTTCGTACCCCAACGGGGCCATCATCAGTTTCGGCAGCCGGATCTACGTTTTTGCTGGAGGGCATCCCTTCACGGCCTCCGCCGGCCAGCTGGCGGCGGTGGAACAGGTCGACCACGCAAAGCTTATGGCGGCCGAACCCGGCGCGGTGCCCCTCGTGGGGACGCCCCCCCGCCCCGGGACCCTTCTTTCCACCCACGCGGTCGACGGCAACGCCACTATTTTTGTGACGGGGAATGACGGAGAACTGCACGGCTTCTCAACATCGCGTCAGTTCTTCCGGGATGGTTACGACGCGGCTCTGGTCGTTACGGTACCGACCCTTGCGGGCCTCAAAGTGGGGACCACGCAAGGCGTCGCCGACGGTTCGGGGACGGCCCTGGCCACTCGGGCCGATGGTGCCATCGTCGATTCGTCAGGCACGTTTTACGTCTTTGCCGGGGGGCGGGCGTTCGGCATCTCCTCCCCGGCCGCATTGGCGAGGGTGCGCAGCTCCGATCGGGCGAACGTCCTGCGTGGCTCTGTGGGGCCCGTTGACATGGCCGCCGACATGGTCGCCGGCGTCCTCCTGAGCAGCCCGGGGAAGGTCTACGTGAGTTACCACGGTGCTCTTTTCCCTTTCAAAACCACGGCTCAATTGGCCAACGACGGCTACAAAGGGACCGCCGCGGTGCCGCTTCCCGGTCGAGGTGGGCTCATTGTCGTTTCCCCTTACGCGGGGTCATAAGGCCCGCTTTTGAGCCCCTTTGCGGTGGACCGGGCCCGGGCTACCCCAGGGGAAGGCGGCCCCCGGAAGTGGCGCGGCCGACACGCAGTTAAGTCGGGTTCCTGCCGTCTTCGACGTCGAAGAGCTCGAAGCCGCGCCGCCGAGCGTCTTCAGACACAACAATCGTGGCAATCGCTGACAGCCGAGAGCGTTGCGCCGCGGTCAGGCCGGCTACGAGGTCGGCGATCGCGGTCTCAAATGCCGCAGTGCCTTCGTCGATGACTTTCTTGCCCGCCGCGGTGATGGTCACCCGAACGCTGCGGCCGTCGACCAGGGATGGTGCACGCCTTACCAGGCCTCGCTGCGCGGCACGGTCGACGAGCTTGGTCACGCTCGTCTTGTCCAACCCCAGGAAGGTGGCCAACTCCTTTATGGTCGGCTGCCGGTCTCGGAGGATCCCGAGCAGGCGGGTTTGCACGATCGACAGGTCGTGCGCGGCGGCGATCCGGCCCAGGAGGCCTTGAACGGCAAAGGTGAGCTGGGCCAGCCCGTCCACCAACCCCAGGTCGCCTTCGCCGGGGACAGGGGTGAGAACGGGACGGGCATTACCAGATGACATCACATCAGTATAGTGGAATATAGATGGCGAAGCCAACTATACTAGATGGCGACACCAACTATCTGGGCCAGTCCTGCCGGAAGGAACATGACATGACCATGCGCGCCGCTGTGGTTCGATCGTTCGACCACCCACCTCGCTATGAGACCTACGACACGCCTGAGCCTGCAGGCCCTCACGAGTCGCTCGTCGAAGTGTTGGCCGTCGGCCTACACCCTCGGGTCCGCAGCGGCGCCTCGGGGCGCCACTACACCAGCAGCGGCACGCTGCCCATGATCCCCGGGGTCGATGGCGTCGGACGGTTAGAAGACGGTAGACGGGTGTACTTTGTCTCCCCCGACGACGCCTGGGGCTCTCTCGCTGAACGGGCCGTCGTCGACCTCCGTGCGACGCTCCCCTTGCCTGAGACCGTCGACGTCGTCAAGGTGGCGGCGGCCATGAACCCGGCCATGTCCTCGTGGATGGCCCTCCGACGGCGTGCCCGCCTGCAGCCGGGTCAATCGGTCCTGGTCCTTGGGGCCACCGGCAACGCAGGCGCGATGGCCGTGCAGGTGGCCAAACTGCTGGGCGCGGGACGCGTGGTCGGCGCCGGGCGCAACCCAGAACGGCTCGCCAGGCTCGGCGCTCTTGGAGCCGACCATGTCGTGCCGCTTACTGACGATCGGGATGCCACGGCGCAGCGACTGGCGGCCGCGGCGGACGTTGACATCGTTATTGACTACCTGTGGGGCGAGCCAGCTGTCCTGACTATGACTGCCCTGCTCCAAGCCCGAGAGGACCGCAGCCGGGCGATGGACTGGGTCCAGGTCGGCGCGATCACCGGCCCCACTATCGAGCTGCCCTCAGTACTGCTGCGGTCAGCCAACCTCAGGATCCAAGGCCAGGGCCAAGGCGCGGTCTCCCCCCAGGCGTACTTATCCGAGTTGCCGCAGCTGGTCGACGAGATAGACGCCGGACGTCTTGAAGTCAATGCTCATCCGGTGCCGCTAGCTCAGGTCGAGGCAGTCTGGACTGCTCCCGAGCCCGGCGGCCCGAGGACCGTCCTCATCCCTTAGACCTAGTGCGCGAGCGTTTGCGAAACAGCTGGGCTTCCTGGCCCGAGCGGACCAAAGTCGGATCGTTTGTAGCCGAACCCGCTTGGCCAACAGGGATCAAGAGCGGGGCGTTTGGAAATGCCAGACAATGACCGCCGGCATGTCCCGGTAGGCCGCGTTTGTGGCCGCCGCCGCCCAGCTGTGCAGGGCCCATATGTTCGGCGGGGCACCGGGCACATGGACCATCGCGGGGCCAGTGGCCGTGGTAGGTATTCCGTCGTCGTCGACCAGTGGGCCCGGGCGGCGAGGCTCTTCACAACTGCGGACCTCAAGCCCGAGCGAGAGGGCGGCCACCAGGTACTCACTCGTGAGACGGTCACGGTACGGGATGTAACCGGGACGGCCGTCTGGCCCCGTTTTCACTAAGGGGAGCGTGATGGTGCCGAAGAAGCCGCGGGAGTCGGAGATCACCAGGTGCCCACCGGGCCGCAGAACACGCACGAACTCGCTCATTACTGGCATCAGGTCGGGGACATGGCTAAGGGCAAGGGCGCACACCACCGCGTCGACCTGGTGGTCCGGTACCGGCAGATGGTGCAGATCGCCCAGGCGAAAATCACCCTGGGGCACTTTGGCCCGAGCGGCGGTCAGCATCTCGAAGGAGCTATCGACCCCGATCACTTTGTGACCCAGAGCGGCCAGGTAAGCGGCGTGCCGGCCTGTGCCCGACGCGGCGTCAAGTGCGGTGCCCGGAGGCAAGCGGTCGAGTAGCTTGCGGACGATCGGCTGCTCCAGGTCGATTAACTGGTTCGCCTGAAGGTCGTAAGTCGTCGCCCAGCTACGGTACCCCTCCGCCGTCGTCAGTGCTCGCGCACAGCCGCCGTCGTCGAGCCGCAAAACCGACTTCATCAGGGCGCTGACTTCAAGGAGACGTGCTTCGGTGAACTCCCGGTCGTACTCCCCCGCGAACGCCCGAAGCAACGCTAAGCCCTCGAGCCCCAGCAAGTACGCCAAAGGATGTTGATAGACCGCCTGCGGATCGTGGCGAACCCGGTCGTCCCACGTCTGGGCTGTGGTCACGACGCCAACGTACCAAGACGGGGCGGCGACCTTCGGGCCTTTATACTGCGGTGAGCGGCGACCTGGGTGCCAGGAGGTGCAAGCACCACCGACTGTGGCAAGGGCTCGCGTCAGCCTTAGACAGTCGCCATCTACGATGCCGGAGAGGCTCTACCTGTGGCGCGGTACCCCAGCCCGGAGTAGTTGTAGCGGATAAACCCCTGTTGGCCTGTCGCCCTGCGCAGATGAGGGTGCCGAGGTCCACGCGCTACGATTGCGCCCGGGTCATTATTCACACCGACCTCTTGGCCTCCGACGCGGTGCCAATACTCGTGGTGTGCGCCACCACCAAGCGGGGGCAGCTAAAATCCCTTTCGACATAAATTCTGAAATTTAGGGCCAGGACTGGGACTTCTCCGGGAAGGACGCATGGTCGCCACGCGACGCACGACGATCCACGAATTAGCGAAGACTGCCGGTGTCTCTGCGCCAACAGTGTCGCGCGCATTGAACGGTCAAAAGGGCGTTGGTCTCGAGACTCGGGAACGAATAGTAGCGCTAGCCAAACAACACGGCTTCACCCCCAATGCGATGGCGCGGCAGCTCGCTATTGGCAAGTCCAACTCCATCGGCATCGTTACTCCCTTCCGCACCTCAGAGCTGATCACCTCGTCCCCAGTGCATATGGGCTTGTTGAGCGGCCTCGGTGACGTCGCCGAGGCGGGTGGTTATGACCTTTTGCTCCTGAATATTGCTTCCTCCACAGCAATCAGCCGGCTTACAGACGCAGTTCAGCGCGGCCGGGTCGACGGCGTAGTGCTCCCGGCGGCCGCACCGAACGACCAGCTGCTGCGGGCACTGACCGGTCTGGATTTCCCGACGGTAGTAATCGGTCACCGTACGCGAGCGACCGGGGTTCCCTGGGCGGACTCATCTCACGATGTCGCGTGCTATGAGCTCACGCGCGTGATGATCGCGGCTGGGCGTCAACGAGTCGCGTTTGTAACCGACCCACTGAACCGGGTGTCGGCACTCGGGCTACGAGCCAAGGGCTTTCGACAAGCAGTCTCAGATTGCCGGGCCCAGGTCGAGACAGCCTCCGAAGTAGTGGTGAGCTCCAACCCGGTAACGGCGCGGGGGCAGATCCGGGAGCTAATCATGGGGAAATCTTGCCCCCCGCCTAACGCCATCGTCGCGGCCAGGGACAGGCTCGCCTACGTTTGCCTGGAGATTGCCCGTGAGCTCGATATCCAGGTGCCGGGCTCACTAGCGATCAGTGGCTTTGACGACCTCGAGCTCTCTGATCACACCTCGCCACCCCTCACCACGGTCCGCATGCCGGTCCACGAGCTCGGCTTCGCGGCTGGCGAAATGCTGTTCGCGCTCATTGAGGGTCGGGAGCCTCCAAACAGTCACGTCGTGCTCCCGACCCAGCTTGTAATCCGCAAGTCCACGCCGCCTGAGGCCAACATCCAAGTCGGCGACCCGATAATGACGCTTTCACTGGACGAAGCGTCAGCTCGTTTTGCCCGCCAACACGACTGACCGCTCCGAGGTGGCACCCGGCAGAGTTCCTTGACGCCCTGGTTCGGTCACCCCTTTACCGTCCCTGACGTAAAGCCTTGGACAAGGTAACGCTGAGCGAATGCCCCGGCGAGCAGGACGGGTACGAAAGCCAGCGCACTGGCGGCAAACAACTCACCCCATTGAGTGTTGAAACCGCTCACATAGGACTGGATGGCCACCGCGATCGGTTCAGCTCTGTTCTCCGTAAGGATAAACGGGATCAGGTATTCGTTCCACGCGCCGAGAAGTACAAAAAACGCGGTCACCGAGAGACCAGCGACGCTGGAAGGTACGATCACTCGCCAGAGACAGGTGAAACGTGATGCCCCGTCGACCATTGCTGCCTCGTCAAGCTCCCTCGGCAGTTGCTGAAAGAACCCGCTCATCATCCAAATCACGAATGGGAGGCCGAACGAGAGGAGCGTGACGATGACCGCGGTCTGAGTATCGAGCAACCGGAACGCGCTCCAGATGGCGAAGAGCGGGACGAGCAGCACGACCGGCGGCACCAAACGACCCACGAGCACGCCTAATAGGTAACGCCGGCCCCAGCGCACCCTGCAGCGCGTAATGCCATAGGCCGCCATCGTCCCCAACACCAAGCTCGGGATGGCGGTCCCGACGGCGATAACCGTACTGTTCACTGCATAACGCACGAAGTCGGTGCCACCACTCGTCTTGTTAGCCATCCCGAGGATGGTCCGGTAGCTGACGAGACTTGGAGGAAAGGTCCACACCGGTGGGCGCCGGAACACATCCGCGGTAGGCATCAAAGAGGATGTGAGGATCCAATACAGCGGGAACAGGGAGGCGGCCACAAAGACCGAGAGGATTATGTAACGGGACACTGTCCGGGCACGCCGAGCACCTTTGCCACTGCCGGAGCGATTGCTCATCATCTCGACTACCCCATCCTCTTCGCAAACGTGAACCTGGCAATGACGTAGCCGACCAAAATGGTGACCAGCGCGATCAGGATCGCGGCGGCAGACGCAAACCCGTTATTGACAGCCGCGCTGAACTGGGCATAAATGTAGAGCGTGGCGGTCTGGGTCTCGGTGCCTGGCCCACCCCCCGTAAGCAGGCCGACAAGACCGTAGTCCTCGATCAGGGTTACGAACCGCCAGAACACGATGATGCCGAAAAAAGGCAGCAGCATCGGGAGCACCAGGTAGCGCAGACGCTGAACGTAGGTAGCTCCGTCTATGACCACCGCGTCCGTCAGTTCACGCGGGATATTGGCCAGTCCTGCTGTGACGACGATAAGCGTAAAACCAAGGTTCTGCCACACGTATACGCCATCGAGCGTCGGGAGAACGGCAGTTCCACTGGTCAGGAACGAGATCTGCGGAAGGTGGACGAGGCTGAGCAAGTAGTCGATGATGCCCGACTCGCGGTTCAACATCACCGCCCAGTCCGCGCCGATGATCGCTGGCGATAGCAGCAGGGGTACGATGATAAGGAGGCGAATGACCTTACCTCCGGGCAGATTGTGCAGCAATAGTGCCAGGCCCGTCCCGAGCAGTAGCTCCACCGCAATTGTCGGGATAATGACCTTCGCGGTCACCAAAAGGCTGGCCCAGAACTCCGGGCTCCCGAGGACCTGCCCGTATTCTCCCAATCCGGCGAAGACCGTGGGCCCGGCCAACGGAGTTCGATGGAGGCTGACCCAAACGGCGTAGATCAGGGGGACAACAATGATGGCCACCACTGCAACGGCAGCCGGGGCGGCGAGGACGATGCCGAGCGCGCTGCTCACGCCGGAGGAGACCGCTAGCGTGCGACCGGCGCGGTGCTGCCGTCCGGTCCGGGCTTTGTACCGGTGTGACCTTCTCAACGTCAGCTAGCACCGGTTCCCTGGCTCCTCCCCGCTCGGCCCCTCTCAGGCGGGGGAAGCCCCCTGCCTGTCCACACGCCTTCGTCCCGGGTCAGGAAACGGTGATGCCTTCCTCTTTGAGGTACGCAAGCGCTTGTTTGTCGTACGTGGCCAGTGCCGTTTCGACAGACTGGGAACCTGACCAGATCGCTGACCCGGCGTTGTCCATCAAAACCTCGACGATGTACGGTGCCGCAGGAGTTGGGGGAAGTGGCTTGTAGATTTTGAGGCCTTTGCTCAGGGCGGCATACTGCGGGTTTATGGCGAGAATAGCGGGGTCGTTGAGTAGCGTGAGCCTGCCCGTCGTCCCGCCCCCTGTGGAGATGTACTGTTTTGCGATGTCCGGGCTCGTAAACCATGTGATGTACGCGAACGCAGCTTCCTGATTGTTACTGTACGCCGATATGCCAAGGCCCCAGACCGACGGGTAAAGGCGTAGACTAGTGGGACCACCCAGGTCATAGGGGTATGAGGCGAACCCCATTTTGTTGTATATCTTGGGCGACTGGGACTGGCTCAATACCGTCGCCGCGGCGGCGTCCCACTGGAGGCCCATTGCCACTTGTTCGTTCTGGAACACGGGGATGCCCTGAGAGTAACCATCTGCCTCGATGCCAGGCGGGACCAAGCCCTCTTTTTGTAAAGAAGTGCTCCAGTTGAACACGTTCTCCACACTCGTGGTCGCGAGATCTGGCCTCAGACCAGCACCAAGGGCTGAGGCACCGCCCATCGCAGCCAGGCAGTAGGACGTGCAGTACGCTTGGCCGTCAGGGCCGGAACCCTCGAAGAAGAACGGGTACATCCCGAGACCCGCGCTCTTCATCTTCTGCGCAACGGCCTTCAGCTCAGTAATAGACCAGCCCTCATCTGGCGGGGCGGCCACGCCCGCGTATTTGGCCAGCAAATCCTTGCGGTAATAGAGCAGGAGGGCGCTCGCTGTTTGGATGAACGAATAGACGCCACCGTTGCGTTTAAACAGGTTGATGATAGCCGGAGGGTAGTCATCCAGATTGAAGACGGCGTTATTGAACAGTTTCGGCTCGGCTATGAACTTATCGAAGGGCACGAGCCACCCCTTCGGCCCCAGAGTAGGAAATCAAGGGGCGTCGTCCGCACGACGTCCCACTCCGAAGAGCGTGCGTTCATCAGGGTGAGGAACTTTGTTTCGAATGCATCAGTACGAGATTGCTCCTCGACGACCACCTTGATCTTGCCTTTAGTGTACTTCGTGAACTCTGAGGCTAGAGCGTTGTGGGTGTCAGCTTCAGGTCCAGAGGGGATAGCGATAACAAGCGTCGCCGGTGACAAATCGCCGTCGTAGGCCGCCGGTGAGACGACGTTCTGAGGGCCCAGGCGGAGCAGTCCATGTAAGTCTCTTGCGTCCTTCGTCCCCACGCCGCTCAAGCGGCTACCGATGGTCAGGCCGGCCAGCGCGCCTCCGGCATTTGTCAAGAAGCGTCGTCTGGAAATCTCTTCCATCATCGTGACCCCCTTAATGATTGTCGATGTACGATTACTGGGACTGCGGCAAAGCTGCTTGGCCAACCCACGGCCAAACACTGGATTTTCCTTTGACTTCACCCCGCCGAGGCCACGGACGGGCCGGGCTCAAGCGCGTTCTTTGTACGGTGTCATATCCATGCCGGGGTAGCGCGCCGCCACACCGGCGAGCGTGCTGTCCGTCCAATAAGCGTCACCTGGAGCCGGGAACCCGACCAGCTCGCGCTGACGCGGAGTGGCGTTGGTTATTAGTTGGTGCATCTCGGGCAGGTCACCCAGTCGCTGGAAACTGTCTGAACCGAGCCAACGGGCCCTGCCGTATGGAATGCGACAAACTGAGAGAACCTGACTCCCTCGCTTGCCCGCATAGCCGAGCCTCGGTGGGCCGTGCGCATTGAATAAATAAGGACCGACCCTGCGGGCATCGTAGCCGGTACTTCCGCCGCGTAAAGTTCCGGGTACTCTTCCCGGGAATAAAAGCGGCGCCCGGTAGGCGGCATGTCTGCGGTGTGCTCCTTCGACACGACGTAGGTCGGGCCGTGGTCGACGGTGACATCGGTGTAGTACACGATCATGGGTACATCGAGGAACTTGGTACCACTGGGGGGAAAGGCCAGCGTGTTGTTCGTATAGTCCTCGTGCAGCTGCTGGTCGTAATCGGCTCGGCCGGCATATTTCCCGACGATGGCACCGTGGCTGAGAGCGAGGTTGTCGTGGCCGACGAGCCGGGCGACGAAAGCGATCAAGAAAGGGTGTAGGGCCACGTGGTTCAGGGCATCGCCGAGGTAAGGGAACTCATACCGCCACCACCCTGGGGCCGACCGGTTCGACCCGCCCGTCGTGTTGGTGAAGAGCGGTGCGCGGGCGACGTACTCGTCCCAGTCAGGTAGGTATTGGCTCAAATTTCTACGCGCGGCCCGGAGCTCCTCCTCACTGAGAAAGCTCTTGACGATCACGTAACCGTGCCGATGCCAGTGGTCTATATCCGCTTGAGAGACTTCCCGCACTGCCGCCCCGTACCCCCTTTTGGCTCATCGTGCTTCACCGTTACGCAACCGGTTACGTTACTTTTACTACAGGGAAGAAGCTTCTGCAAGTACTTGACGCGGAGAGTTTTTTGAGGTTCGGACACGGCAATGGCCGGCTGTCCCGAGGATCCTCGGTAAGGCCGCGTCCCGGTCGCGGGATGGCGAGGGCTCTGGGTTGGTCTTACCGTCGACTGGGTTGTCGACGCTTGCGCGCTCTGGCAGGCCTCTCCGGTTGGCGTACATGCAGTGGCGGATGAGTCGCAATACTCTCACCGCACCCGGTCGGGTCGTAGCCCGGCAGGCTGGCGAGCTGGTCGCGTAGCCATCGGGAGCGGAGCACTCGTAACAAACCTTGTACCTCGCGGGTGTCCTTCTGCACATACGGGACGACGATGTCGAACCGCTCTGTGGCCAGGGGCACGAACCCCAGACCGAACGCCAACGCCGCCGGCTCACTGGCGATCCCAGCGTCGGCGAGCCCCGCGGCGATGGCCGATACGACCTGTATGTGACCCGCGGCTTGAGTGTCGTACCCGTCGAACCTGGTCCGGGGCTATCCGCAGGCGAGCCAGCTCTCGGTCAAGGACCAGGCGGGCCTCGGACCCTGGCTGGCGGTTGACTAGGCGTAGGCCGGCGGCCGCCACGTCCGCGACGCCACTGGTGGTTGCGGCCACCTCGGGTCGCAGCGCGAGGCCTTCCCGCCAAGAGCAAAACCGGACCACCTCGGCGCCCTGGCGGAATTGCTTCTGGACGTGCCCGACGTTGTAGTCACCCGACTGGTCCCGTAAATGGCTCCCCGCCGCATGGACGAGCCCGTTCGCCGCCAGCTCCAGCGCTTCGTGGCTGGCACACTGCCACCAGAGCAGCGACACGGGTGGGTCGAGCAGGCCGAGCGGGACCTCCAGCAGCGGGAGGGCCGGGTCGCAACCGGCGATTATGAGGGTCGGCCGTGGCGGGCCCAGCGGCCGAATTGCCCGGGTGACCGCGCCCGTTCGTGGTGCCGCCCCACTCGTCAGCGAGGCCACCGGTGGGGACGAAACCGGACCTGGTGGCGGCGGCGCCAAAGAGGGGTGCGGCCACGAACGAATCGCCCACCTGGGCCAGCGACACGCGGGCGCGCCCTTGTCCAGCGGGGCCAGCAGACGTGCTTCAACTCGCGGCTCGGACGTGACCGGCCCGAACACCTCCTCCACGGTCAGCCCAAGCGCTCGCGACAGCGCCAGCGCAACGCGCAGCGATGGGTCCGACAGCCCTGACTCCACGGCAGAGACGGCCTGGCGGGACACGCCGGCCATGGTGGCCAACTGCTGCTGAGAGAACCCCCTGGCCCTGGCGAGCGAGGCGCAGCCGTATCCCGTTCGGCTCCGCCCCCGGCTCCGGTCGAATTGCCGAGGTTCCGGCCCGGCCTGGGCGCTGACATCGCCGTCGTCGGCGTTCATGGTTCGCCGCACCGACGTCGAGCTCGACGGGCACCGCCGTCGACGGAGCCGGGCTCGAGGGCGGCGCCGTCTGCCCCGAAGTAAGGCGGGTCGAGCGCAGTGACGATAAAGCTGTCGACCGACGGCTACCGGCTTGTCGGGCAGCCGGCAGCTGACGGTGGTGCCCTGCGACAATCATGCTCGGCCTCCCAGCCTCCGCCCGCCGGCCGGCAAGCCAGTCACGACGCCTGCCAGCACCAGCCCACGCTCGGGGTGCGCCCCGGCAATAACACGCTCAGGATGGACGCCCGCCGTCGGCCCAGTCGGTCAGCCGTCCGCTCACGTGCCGTCGCCACAGGACCGGCACCGGCAGGAATCACCGGTGCCCGTCACCTGAGCTGCCGGCGCAGCCTGGCCGACCGGGATCCCCGGTGACGGGCACAAAAGCCGAGGTAACCGACGAGCTCAGCCACTCGCCGTGACGCTGGACGGCGCACCACCTCGCCGGGCGGCCCAACCTGCAAGATGCGCCCCGGTCCAGCACCGCTAGACGGTGAGCGAACGCCTGGGCGTCAACGAGCTCGTGGGCCACGAGCAGCGCCGGGATGTTGCGCTGGACACGAGGTCACGACCAACTCCGTGAGCGACCGCCGGAGGCTGGCGTCCAGGCCCGTGTACGGCTCGTCCAGCAGCAACGCGTCGCACGGCGCCAGCAGCAGACGACCCAGCGCCACTCGATGGGCCTGCCCCCCGAACAGCCGCCTCGGCATGACCGAGAGCAGGTCGCCCACCCCCAGCAGCGCGGCCAGGTCCTTAACCTCCGCCGGCCCTTCACCGCGAGTGCGAGTACGTGAGGTTCTGCATGACCGATAGGTGAGGGAACAGGCCGGGATCCTGGCGAAGTAAACCGACCCGGCGCTGCCACGGGGGCAGTGCGCAACGCGGTGGCGACGTCGATGTCAGCACCCTTCCCACGGAGTACCACCCGACCACGGTTCGGTTGGACCAGCCCGGCGATCACCTCGAGCAGTGTTGTCTTGCCTGCACCCGACGGCCCGAACAACGCGAGTCGTTCGCCGGGGCCTACCTGCAGGGCAGCGCGCACCGTGAAGTCGCGCCGCTCAACCTCGAAGTCGGCGTCCAGCATGGGCGCTCCAGGCATACGCCACCAGTGGTAGCGGGAGTGCCACCACTAATAGGACCAAAGCGAACGGTAGCGCTGAGGCCAGGCCTGTCTCCTGCAGAGTCGTATAGATCTGCAACGGTATCCCGAACGGGTGGTAAGCGATGATTATCACGGCCCCAAAGGCACCCATCGCCCGCGCCCAGGCCACCGCCAGAGCGGTGGCTAACCCGGGCATGGCCAAAGGCAACGTCACCCGGCGGAAAACACGCACCGGCCGGTCGCCCAGTAGCCCCGCCTGTTGCTCGAGGTCCCGGTCGACCCCTCTGAAAGCGGCTTGCGCGGCGAGGACGTAGTACGGCGCAGATTCGTACACCTCGGCGATTACGAGAGCGAGAAAAGTATTGGTGGCCGACAGGTGGACGCGGCCCAGGAGCTGCCCGATGGCTGTGTACGGCCCCACCATGAAGATCAGCAGCAGGCCAATAACGAGCGGCGGCAGCAGGAGGCTGCAGAGCACACCCGCCTCCCATATGCGGGGGAACGGGAGCCGGTCGCGCGCCATCATCCACGCCAGAGGCGTAGTGACCACGAGCAAAACGCCGAGAGTTACTGCCCCGGACGTGACTGAAACGACAAGTGGGTCGAGCGCCCCGGGTGCGCGTGAGTGAGCTGACGATGGCGCTCCCCGACAAGTGCGTGGCGAGGGCGATCACCGGGCCGAGCAAGGCGACCCAGATGACCCCGGCGCCAGCCAGGGCCACTGCACCCGACACGGAGTGGACGGCCCAGGGTGCGCCGCTCGGCCGACCTCGGCCCGGCCGCTCGGGCTCGCGGCCGAGGTCGGCCGCGCGCCCAGGGGACGCCGCCCGCCGCTACCGCTTGGTCAGGTGCCCAGCTCACTCTTGATGGCGGCCGGGATGGTGCCCGGGCTGCCGAAGGCGGTCGGCGTAAGCAAGGTGAACCCGCCTTGTTTGTACTGAGCCAGGCCCGTCTTTGACAGCGTGTACTGGACGAAGGCGACCGCGGCCGGTGTGGGCGTCCCGATGATCGTTATGTCGATCACTTGCGGGCTTCCCTTCTTGACCTTCCCACCGGTGATCGTGACGCTGGCTTTTTTGTACAGCGCGGCATCGGCGAAGCTGCCGAGGTTGATGGCGGCCGGGAGCTTGATATAGGGCAAGTGCAACTCGATGGCCTGGGTAATGAACGCGCTGGAAGCGTCCAGCTGGCCGGATTGCAGCGTGGCGTCGAGCGACGCCTCGCTGAAGATCTCTGGAGAGCTGGCGGAGCTGGCCGGGCCGCCGAGGATCTTCGTCACCGTATCGGCCGGAAGGTGGTAATACGACTGGGCCAGCTCGAGCATGAAGATGAAGTCCCGGCCCTGAGGGTCGATATTGGGGTCCGTGCGACCGAGTTTGAAGCCCGGCTGCTCCATCAGGGTGAAGAGGTTGCTCAGCGGCTCCTTGCCGCTGGCGAGGGCAGCGAACTGGCTGGCGTACTTGCTCTTCGGGTTGTAGGCGACCACGATCGACGTGCCGGCGTATTGCACGTACCAGTTGGTGAATTTGGGCTCGAGCGGGGTGATGTTGTCGCCGCCGACGCTCTCGAACACGTTCGGGCTGATCTCGCCGGAGGCGATGTCGCGACTCCAGATCGCCGGAGGCGCCGCCCCGGCCCGGAGAACGTATAGCCGTCGGCCTTCGTGAAGGCCGGGCCCACGACCTTCTCGTCGAGGTACTCGAGCGAGGAGGCGTACGCGACGTTCACGGTCCCTGACGGCTTGGCCGACGTTCGGTTGCCTGGTGCCCGATCGACGCAGCATGGGCTGTGCTGCCCGGGGTCACGACGGCGAAAGCGACGCACGCAATCGCTAACGGGGCGGCGAGGCGGGCTCGCACTGACGACAAAAAGGCCATGTCAAGACGGTAGCCATTGTCAGTTGCGATGCGCAAGAAGATGAGGCGGAAGCGCGTTACCAGCGGAGCGACCGCGGAAATCCCGGCCACGACCCACACGGCCCTCGTCATGCCAGGTACGAGGTGGTCCCGGACGTGGACCGACCGAAAGCCGACGCAGCGGACCGTTCTGCAAGGGTAAGCCCGCTCGCCCTCAGGGGAGCCTCGTCCGGCCACTTCACTCGGGTCGCCGGGCGGCAAGCCAGACAGACGGTGCCCGGTTTGTCCCGGTACACCGCCTGCTCAGCCGTGGTTAGTGCCCTACAAGAAGCTGCTTTCGCTGGCGCGCGAGTACTTGTGGACGTTGTTGGCAACGTATAGGTCTTGCATGTTGGTCGAATCGGTGGCGAACCCCGGCCACTGCAGACCGGTATAGCCAAGGTAGTTCTTGGCCAACGCCGACCCTTGGAGGAAGGGCCACATCAAGTAGGCGTCCAGGCCGTGGAAGACGAACACTCCGGGAGCTTGGGATGTCAAAAGGATCTGCGCCTGCGTGTAAATCGCTTGGCGCTTAGCCTTCTCGAACGCGGCGGCACCCTGAGCGAGCAGGTCGTCGTACTGGGCATTGTCCCAATCGTGGCGCCCACCACCCTTGTACACGCTCAGCATGTTCGAGGCGTCGAAGTAATCCATCCCGTACGAGACGAAACCCATTTCGACCTGCGTCGGGAGCGCTTCCATCTTGGTGTAGAACGTCGATGAGTCCATTTCGGAGAGGAGCAGTGTGCTGTTGCCCCCGAACAAGACGTTGTTGAAATTGTCGGAGAGCGCCTGCACGACGAGCTCCACGCTCGTGCTGTCGAGCGACGCATTACCGGCCGGGTAGCTGAAGGTCACGGTCGGGAAGCCCTTGCCGTTCGGGTACCCGGCCTCAGCCATTAGCTTTTTGGCCAGATCGGGGTCGTAATTGGTGTACTTCTCGAGCGGCTGGCTGATGGCGAACGGGTAACCATCCATCAGGTAGCCGTACGCCGGAGTGGCCAGCGGGGCCAGCAAGGCGTTGATGATCGCGTCCCGGTCGACGGCGTGGGCAAACGCCTGGCGCACCTTCAGGTTGTTGAAAGGTGCCTGCTTGGTCTTGAAAAAGACGTAGTACACCCGGAAATCCTGCGGGTTGAGGTAGGTCTCCAGTTTGCTGAGGGTCGAACTGCTCTTGACGATGGCCAGGTCGGTCTTGGTGAGCGGAGTCGTCGTCCAGTCGACCACACCGGTCTGAAAGAGCGGCATCTCGGCGGCGCCTGCATAGATCTTGCCCACCTGGGACTGGATCACCGGCGCGAAGGGAGCGGTGTACTTCGTGTTCGGGCCGAGCACGACCTCGGCGGTCGGGTTAAAGTCTTCAGGATGTACGGCCCACACGAAATGGAGGTGGCCGGGTTGATGTTGTAGAGCCCGTTACCGTACTTCGCGAGACCTGCTGCGGAGAGCGCTTGCGAGTAGAGCATTGCTGACGGGATGAAGGCGATCGGCCCTTCGGTGGTCACTACGAAGGTGTACTTGTTTGAGCCGACGCTCACGCCGATCGAGTTGACGGGGACCTTGCCCGCCACCGCTTCGGTGTAATTTTTGATGACACCCGACCAGTACCACGCGAAGTCCCAGGCATGCTTGGGGTCCGCCGAGTAACGGAGAGTCTCGACATAGTCGTTGGCGGTTAGCTCATTGCCGTCGCTCCACATGATCCCGGGCCTGATATAGAACTCCCACGTGCTAGGACTGGTCTGCGCCCAGTGCGTAGCTGTCCCAGGCACGATCTGGTAGTCGGAGGTGATACGCACCAGCGAATGATTGAAGTTGTCAGCCAGAGGAGCGCGCGAGTAGACGGTTTCGTAGAAGTCCATCGCCTTGTACGTTTGGCCGACCGAGTCGAAGTACGAGACCAGGAACTGTTGAGACGCGGGGGCAGCGTTCGCGGGGAGCGCACGCCCGAACGCATTTTTTCCCCCGGAGACCGCCGGCTTTGCCAACCCGGGCCGCACAAGGCCGCTCTTGGCGAGATAGAGGCCGAGGGCGCCGGCGCCACTCGCCCCGATGAATTGCCGGCGGCTCAGGCTCGGGAATTGCCGGCCCTCGTCACCCGTTTTTTCGGTCACTTGATCAATCCCCTCCCTATACCAAGCAAGGCATTAACTTGGTTGCCGGATTTTAGCCCGGCGTCTCAGGGCTGTCAACGGCTCTGAGCTGGCCTCGCTGGCCGCCGTCCACCGGCACCACCGTCACGCGCGCCCATTTCGACAGAACCTCACGACCGAGAGGTCCGTCGAGGATTCGCGGTTTTCCCAACCCTCAACCTGGGTTCGAAGTGATCTGTTTATATAGTTTTCCGGCGCAGTGCGGGGGATGCCATTTCCCACATAATCGGCTCTGGGCTCCTTGTCATGGCTTTATCTAGGCGCCATCAAGCAAATCCCCGGTCGGCCGCATGATGGTCGATGTGTTGATGCCGGAACAGCACCAGAGGCGGCCCTCGGCCTAGCCGACGCTGCCGAAGCGGCTCGCGCCGAGACCCGGCGCATTCCCGGAAGGCTCATGAGTGTTGCAGCGCACCAGCGGGCGTCGCCCTCGGGCATCCGTGATGGCCGATGGGAGCCGAAACAACGCGCTGGCCGTTGCAACCTTACGCGTAGCGGCGCAATATGAGATGGTGGTGACCAAGAGCCGGGTCAGTGCCCTCATCGTCGCCGCGCTAACAGTAATCGGATTTGCCACAGTCACAAATGCTGCCTTTGCGGGGGCGGTGGTCGGGCAGCGAGCGGCACAGTCGCTCGGCCGGCCTCTCGCCGAACTGGCCGGCTCCGGCATCGCCGCCTGGGACTGGTTCGGAGCTTCGGTCGCCGTGTCGAGCAGCACCATCGTGGTCGGCGCCCCGGCGGCACCCCTTCTCTCCGCCGGCTTCGGCCAGGCGTATGTTTTCGCCAAGACGGCCAAAGGTTGGCAACAACAGGCCCAACTGGAAAACCCTGACACCATGGAGCCGGACTGGTTCGGCTATTCGGTGGCCGTCTCTGGCAGCACTGTGGTGGTCGGTGCGCCGGCGATCTCTGTTCTCTCCTCGGGCCTCGGCCGGGCCTATGTTTTCACCAAGACCGTGACGGGTTGGCGCCAGAGCGTCCAACTCGAAGGCCCCGACACCGCCGTTGGCGACGGGTTCGGCGACTCGGTCGCCATCTCCGGTGGCACCATCGTCGTGGGCGCACCTAGTCACGCCTCAAAAGCCGGCGCGGCGTACGTCTTCACGGACCCGGGCAAGAGTTGGCAAGCGACCGAGCTAAAGGGCTCTGACACCGCGGCCAAGGATGATTTCGGCGATTCGGTGGCCGTCTCGGGCAACACCATCGTTGTCGGCGCCTTCGGGCACGCAGCAGAGGCTGGCCGCGCGTACGTGTTCACAAAGCGCCTCAACGGCTGGCACCAGGCCGCCGAGCTGTCAGGCTCCAGTACTGTCGCTGGCGACGGCTTTGGTGTTTCGGTGGCCGTCGCGGGCAGGACGATCGCCGTGGGCGCAGGCCTCGCCGCCTCAGACTCGGGCCGGGCGTACGTGTTCACCAAGACCGCCACGGGCTGGCACCAGAGTGCCCAACTGGCCGGCTCTGGCCCCGTCGACAAGGACGATTTCGGCGACGCGGTCGCCGTCTCGGGGGACACCGTCGTCGTCGGTACTTTCGCTCAAGCGCCCGCCGCAGGCCGGGCCTACGTGTTCAAACGCACGGCCATCGGGTGGCACCAAGCTGCTGCGCTGGCGTCGGGCTCTAGCTCGGCAGATGGCAGTGAGTTCGGCCTCTCCGTGGCCATCTCAGGGGACACGATCGCGGTAGGCGCGCAGGGCGAAGAGTCGGGCGCCGGCCGCGCGTTCCTGTTTGAGGCTTAACTCCGGACCAGCAGCGTCTTGCTGCTTGCGCGCATAAACTGCGGGAGAACCCGTAGCACGAGGGGGGACATTGAAGCGTGTCGAGCAGGTGTCGGCCCAACTGACGGAGCAACTTCATCGGCCCGAGCCACGGGACTACAGCCTGACTGGGCCCGAGGGGGCGGTGGCCATCGCCGCCGGCCGCGCCGACGCGGAGTGGTACCGGGCGCCTCTCGAACCCGACCGGCTCCGCAGCCTGATGGAACGGACCAATGGTCGGGCCGCCCGCGACACCGCTTTGTGGTTCGTATTGCTGGTCGGGGTCGGGACCGCCGCTTTCATCACTCTCGGCACCTGGTACGCAATCCCCGCGTTTGCCATCTTCGGCGCTCTCTACGGAGGGTCAGCCGATGCTCGATGGCACGAGAACGGCCACGGCACAGCATTCCGGGCAAAGTGGGCGAACGACATTGTTTACTACATCGCCTCGTTTATGCTCCTACGCGAGCCGACCCTATGGCGGTGGTCGCACTTTCGGCACCACTCGGACACCATCATTGTGGGCCGGGACGCCGAGATCGGGTTCCCCCGTCCGACCCCGCGGTGGAAGGTGGCGGTGGCGTACCTTAACCTGATCAAAGGGCCACAGATGGTCTGGGTGACCGCCCAACACGCTGTGGGCCGAATTGACGGGACCACTCGGGAACTGGTCCCCAAAGAGGACTTCGGCCGCCTGATCTGGGAGGCTCGGGCGTATATCGCCATATTGGTGGGAGTTATCGCCGGGGCCGTCGCGAGCGGATCTATAGTGCCGCTACTATTTGTCGGCCTGCCGTCGTTCTACGGCGCGTGGTTGGCGGTGTTCTTCGGTATCACCCAGCACGCCGGGCTCCGCGAAGACGTCCTCGACCATCGCCTGAACACGCGGACGGTCTACATCAACCCCGTTTTTCGCTTCCTCTACCTCAATATGAACTACCACGTAGAGCACCACATGTTCCCGACGGTGCCCTACTACAACCTCCCGGCACTTCATAGAGAGATAAAGGCTTACCTCCCCCCGCCCAGGACGTCGATGTTCGCGGCCTACCGCGAAATCTTCGACGCCCTACGAAGGCAACGACGCGACCCGGCCTGGGAGCTGCCCGTCCCTGATTTCCCCGACGGCCCGTACGTACCCGGGGCGCAACCCTCTGGGCTTCCGACACCAGCGGACCGGGAGGCGCTCAGCGTCGACCAACGACACCCCTCCGGACTACTTCGAGCCAGTGGTACCGAGCCGATCGGTCTGGAGCGGACAGACCTGGGCCCGGTTAATTTGCTCGCAGTGGGCGAGGTGCGCCGGGTCGACCATGCCGGCAACACCTATGCCCTCTACCGCCTTGGAGACGACGAGTTCGCGCTAACAGATGGGCTCTGCACGCACGCTCAAGCTCATCTGGCCGACGGGCACTTCGAGGGCGGGGTCATCGAGTGCCCGAAGCACAACGGTAGGTTCGACGTCCGAACCGGCGAAGCTATTCGCCGCCCCCCGAAGCTGCCGTTGTGCACATACGCCGTAGAGGTCGCCCACGGCAGAGTGATCGGGCACCTCGCCCCCGGCAAGTTGGCGGCCTCCATAATCGAAGCGGCCAGCTCCGAGCAGGAGGCCACGGTCACCCTACCGTGAGGGCACGCTCCCGTGAGGGCGACCACCAGCCCAGTGGCCGGTGGTATGTCGCCGGAAAGCCTTCGAGGAGTTGATCGGGAAACCGGTCGGAGATCCGTTCTACCTCATCCCGCCCTTTTACACGGATTATGGGCTGAACATCAAGGTCGGCCGGGCTGTGTTCATCGGTTACGAGTGCACGTTTACGGGGCACGCAGCGATCAACATCGCCGACGGGGTTATGATCGCCCACAAGGTCAACCTCGTCACTGCCGGTCATCCCGTTGAACCAGAAAAACGGCGCACCTACATCACTGCGGAGCCCATTACGATCGAGACCAACGTCTGGGTCGGAGCCGCCGCCACGATATTGCCGGGGGTGACTATCGGAGCAGGCTCGGTCGTCGCGGCCGGTGCGGTCGTCACCCATGACGTCCCGCCAGCGACCCTCGTAGCCGGAGTGCCCGCCACTGTTGTCAGGAACCTCTGAAAGGAGGGGGCGACCTGCCCGTCCGGCCGGGAAAATTTCAGACGGTCCACGGCGGTCTGGCGTGCCCAGGCAAAGCCTTAACTTAGAGAAGTGGCCCGGGCGCGATACCTCTTTGGAAGTGGCGCTGGGAGGCGAGGAATATGAGCAGCGGCGGCGCGATGGACAGCCAGCTGGCGCCAAGGGCCGCCGTCCCGCCCAGCCCGGCGGCGACAAGGACTGGGAGGGTGTAGAGGGACGGGCCGTTCGTCATCACAAGCATAATGACGGCGTCGTTCCAGACTTGAAGCACCGTCAGCACGGTGACGACCACGAGGGTACTGGCCGACATTGGGAGGTACAACCTGGCAGCGATGCGTGCCGTCGACGCCCCGTCGACCCGCATGGCCTCGACCAACGGCCTGGGGACAGCGGCGAACGCGGCACGGAGGAAGAAGATGGCGAGAGGCAGGTCCAGGGAGATATAGATCAGCATGACCCCGAGGCGCGTGTTGGCGAGGCCCATCATTACGAGGCCCCGCGCTTGCGGGAACAGCGTCAACGCTCCCGGTACCGCTATCGCCACCAATACCAGCGCGAATAACGCAGAACGGCCGCGGAACCGGCACTGCGCGAGCACGTAGGCCGCAGGCACTGCAAGTACGAGCGTTCCAACCACCGTGCCGACAGTCATGATGGCACTGTTCACCAGCCCGGTCTCGACTTCGGGCCAGGCCAGACCAAAGACTGGCCCCAGCGCACCATGTCGAAGCCCGCTGGTCAGAGGGACGAGCTCGATCGCTCCGGCGACGATAAGGGCGACGGCCGCGAGCCGACGGGCCCGCCGTTTGGAGGCACCGAACCAGCCGACGAAGGTCGCCGCTCCCATCGGGCGACGCGGGCGCGGAGGCCTGTGCGGGACCATTGCTTCGGGTGCAGGTACCCCGACGTCAGGTTGGTGCCCCGGCCGGTACACGACACGACCGGCCGATCGCACGGCTCGCCCAATTGGTGCGACGAGCGGCAGCTTCGGGCGATAGAGGAGGGCCAGGGCTATGAGTGCAACTACGAGCAATACGGCGCCGGTGGCTGTAGCTAGGGCCTCTGACTCAGCAAAGAGGAAGGAGCCAAAGGCGAGGTTGGTGGCATAACTACCTATGAGCTGAGTGGCGTCGAAGGGCCCACCTTGGGTGAGCAGGTTCACTGATGCGACCATCTGCGCTTCGGTGAACAGGCGGAAAATCGTGACGAATACAAGCATCGGCCACACCGTCGGGATCACGACGTAGCGCCAGTACGACACCCCCCGCGCCCCGTCCACTCGCCCGGCTTCGAACAACTGGACGGGGGCGGTGCTGAAGGCAGCCAGCATGAGGAGGAAGCACCAAGGGGCACCCTTCCAGATACCGACGAATACGATCACGCCGAAGGCGAGCCTGGGGTTGAGATCCCAGGCAAGCGGGATCGTATCGCCGATCACACGGTCGACCAGCCCGTCGAGCCCGCTGGTCGCATTGAGGACGCCGGAAAAGAGCGTCGCCGTCGACGACCAGGGGATCACCAATGGGAGCACAAAAAGTGCGGTTAGCGCCGCCCGCCCCCGGCGCGCCCGGTAGACGAGCCATGCGCCGCCGACGCCGAGGACCACTTCGACGGGCACGGTAACACCGACGTAGATGGCCGTATGGACGATGGCAGCCGTGGCTATCGGGTCGGCCAACAGGTCACCGTAATAGTGCAACCCGGCGAAGGACACGGGGTGTATATCAGACCAATTGAACAAGCTCCCGACGGCCTGATCGACAAGCGGGGCTACGGAGGCGAACAACAGGAATAGGAAGGGGATGGCGAGCGCTGCCAGTCCGGCGACGCGGAGCACCCGTTGGCGCCGGGCCGGGGTCTGCTCCGTCGCTGGCATCGGCAGCGTGCGCGGCGCCCGTTCCGCCACAGAAGTCCGAAGGTCGGCCGGCACCCGGCCAGGCTAACCGTCGCCGCGGGCCCGCGACCTGAACCGCCGCTGCTGAGCCTAAAAGTTGTTATCGTGTGCGAGTTTTGTGATCGCGGGTTGTGCGCCGGAGCCGGACGGGACCGCCTCTGAGGTCGTTCGCGGCGACGCACCGAGCCTGAGTTAACCACACGTTCAGGGAGATCATTTCTCTCGACCGCGATATTGACAGCGACCGCCGGACTTCCGATACCTATGGGCCCGTGGCACTTCCTCCGGCGGGATGGGCCCTCAGTCTCGAGTTGCCGACCAGCGCGTCAGTAATCACGCCGCTCGAGGTACCTTTCGCTGGCGACCTGGCTGTGCTCGACGTGCGCTTGCGCCAACGCCAGCCGTTGATGTTGATAACTCTCGAGAATGCGGGCAACTTCGGCCAGCTGACCGTTCTCGAAGGCGGCAGAGAGGGCAGCGACATCGTAGAGGCCTTGACGGAACCCACCGCCTACCATCGGCGAGGCGGCGTGGGCGGCGTCCCCGGCCAATGCCACATGCCCTCGGTACAACCGGTCGGGCCAATATTGGACCACGGGGGTGGCAAAGACGGCCGAACGGCGCAAGGCGATCTCAAACGCCTCGCGCCAGGGTGGTGGCCACCGCTGGCCGGCGGCAGCCTCTAACTCCTGGCGGATCGGCTCAGGTACATCACTTGCCGCCAGCGACCCATGGACCGTGGCGCCTTGAAGCAGGCCATGTTCTTCCAGCAGTTCGGAACGGGCAGGGTCGTACCACACGAGGTTCAACCGCCTCTGGCCTGGCTGGCTCGACCCGTTGGCCCCCGGGACCAGGTAGGTCACCAGCCGGTAGGGGCCCGAGTAGTACTCGCGTGAAGGCTCGTCGGGCCGCAGCCAGGGGACCGACGGTGGGAGCTCAGCCTCCGCCAGCATGGCCCGCCAAAGCAGGATGCCGGCGTAGACGGCCTCTGACCGGCCGGGCGACACCCATCGGCGCACTGTGCTGCGAGCCCCGTCGGCGCCTATGACAAGGTCGGCGGAGAAGTGACGGCCGTCTGCCAGACGGGCCCCGCTGTCGGCGACTTCCACTACCTCCGCCGCTCGCTCGATCTCGACAGCAGGCAGAGCCAGGGCGTGTTCCTCCAACCAACCGGCGAGCAAGGGCCACGCGGTCGTGGCCCGGTCCCTCCCCTGGCACACCGGCGGGCTCTCAGGGAGCCCAGTGACCCGGGCTAGCAGGTCAAGGTCGACGCCGAGCCCCCCGCCCCCCTCGTAGCCTGCTCGTCGCGTCCGCTCGAGCACCGTGACGGCGGCGCCTCTCTGGGACAGCGCGATAGCCATCGACAGGCCTACGAGTGAACCGCCGACCACCACCACCCGGCGCCCGAGCCCAACCATGTCAATAGCTTCCGTCGTCGATCGCCTCCCAGGGTCGTATCGTTTAGTTTGGCCACGATGGCGTTGAAGGCGCTCGGCGGGCGCTTCGGGTCATCTCGCACTAACCGGTCTCCCGTGCGCCACGCCAAGGCCCGTGCACGCCCGTCCTAGGGAGTTTCGGCCTAGGGAGTTTCGGATTAGGGAGTCTCACTAGGGGCCCGGCACCGCACATCGGGGACGCTGAGAGCATGGAAAGCACCCCGGCGCCGGCCTACCGGTCAGCCGAGGGTGCCCTCGATGCGAAAGGGAACCTTTGATGACTGAAATGATGTGGAGCTTGCTCCCCTGGCTGACCTTTATGACCCTTACCCCTGTGGTCAACCTGTGGGCCGGGCTGGTAGCTGGTGGGACCGTGGTACTGGTGGTCCTCGGCCGGGCCATCGCCCGCCATAACGTACACATGCTCGAGGTGGCCGGGATCGCCTCGTTCGTGGCCTTGACCGCCGCCCTGGTAATGGCCCGCCCCGGCGACATCGGCACCTGGGGCAACTACGCCCAGGCCGGCGCCCACGGCCTGCTCGCCTTGCTCGTCTTGGGCTCGGTGCTGGTCGGGCGGCCTTTCACGGCGGCCTACGCCCGGGCCCAGGCCCCCCAAGGCCTGTGGCACGACCCCCGCTTCACGGCCTTCAACCGGGAGGTCTCCCCGTATGGAGTGTGGCCCTCGTGGTCGGCACCGCCTCGCTCCTCTTGGCCGGGGCGGTCAATACCGCCCCGTTCGTGCTGCGCATGGCCGTGCCTTCAGGAGCCATGTTCCTCGCCACCTGGTACACCCAGCAGCGGGCCCAGCAGGCCCGGGCGCTGCTACCGAGCGGCTAACCGCGCACCGCCACATAGCTCTTTACTGGCCGGGCCACAAAGGGCCCGGCCAGTAGCGCGCGCATGGAACTGGTTTGGACCGGCAACCGGGAACGGCGAGCAACTCCTTGATTTCTTAAGCCTCCATAAGAGAACCACCTGCGCCGCGAACCGGCTGCGGCGCGCGGGCGTACCTCTCGACAACAACCGTAGGCCCGCACCTAGGGATCAGTGCGGTGGGGGCACTAACCCGAGGAGGGAAAATGAGGTACGCCAAATCTGTTGGTACATTCGCGGCCGGTTTATCTATAGCTGTCATCGCCACTGTGGGGACCGCGCCAGCGTTCGCTGGGCCCATAACGGCGGACAATGGCGCCACCCAGCTCGAGTTCAACTACCGGGCCGCCGACGGCACCACCTTCAACAACGTCCAGGACTTGCCCGGGCTTCAGGTACCGGCCAGCCTGGCGTCGCAATTGAGCGCGGATTGGGACGACATCCGCAGCACGCTCTGCACGGATTACATCGAGGGCCAAGCGGCGCAAATATTGCAGAGCAACGGCGGCTACACAATGAAAAACTGGCAATGTACTTTGCAGCCAAACGGGACGCTCCAGGTGTCCGCGCTTTCGTCCAACGAGGTCGAGCTGAGCTGGGTAACGCCCGGCAATTCGGTAAGCCTGAACATCAATGCCTTTTCCTCTCCAAAAATCAGTGCCACTTTTGGCGCTTCACTTAATGTGGACGTAAACGTGGACGGTGCGCTGACGGCCAACGACGGTGACCCATCGGGGTCTCCGCTCACCCTGGCGAGCGACAGCTTGAGCTTCGACAATGCCGACTTCACCGGGAGCTCGCTGGTACCAAAAAGCGCGCTGCAGAGCGCAGACCAAACGGTGGACACCATGAGCGTCGAGGCGTCGACACTACCGACCGCACCCAACTTCAACCAAATGGTCGCGGTCACAAACGCGTTTTCCCACCAGGTGGCGACGACCGTCTACGACACCTACCTCGGCGTGGGCGCCACGGAGACCTTCGCCGTTGCCGCCGCCGACGACAACAACGTCTTTGTCCTCACCCTGGCCCGCGACGGGTCCGCGCCCGCGACCCCGCCCGGCGGGTGCTCGATCGCTGAGTACGCTCTGCAGTTCCAGGCGACATGCAGCCAAGAGCAGCCTCCGGAGGTTACCGGGATAACCATTATGGAAACTCACCTCGGCTGGGCCGGGGGTGTGGACGCCTACGAGAACGGTAGTTGGCTCGAGGAGAGCGCCAACGGACAGCCATACGCGGACATCAACGCCTGGGAGTTCCCGTCGACATACCCGACGGTCTACTTGGCGGCGTGCAGTGCGAACATTTGGGGCTACAACTGCGACCCGTCCGAGGAGTTCCCCAACCTCGACGACCCGTCGAGCGTCCCACCCCCACCTAGCGACCCGGCGTCTCCTCCCCTGCATCACCCGCCGATCCAACCGGTACACCCACCAACACCGTGAGCCCTGAGCCCACCGCCGAACCAACCTGACTAGCCAGGACGCCAAGGTGGCCGGGGACAGCGCCGTCCCCGGCCATTAGGCGCGGATAAGCAGGCAGGTTGGTCCTGACCTAATGTTCGGAAGATGGTGGCCCAGGACGTCGCCATCGGGTTTGCACAAGGTGACGCGGACGCCGTCCGCGCGGTCTATGCCGAGTACGGCAAACTCGTTTACACGGTAACTTTCAAAGTCCTTGGCGACCGGTCCCTGGCCGAAGAAGCGACCCAGGAAGCGTTTGTGCGCGCGTGGCGGGGCGCGGCCAGCTATGACCCCTCGAGAGAGCTCGGGCCGTGGCTGGCCACAGTGGCCCGGAGGGCCGCTATAGACGTCTACCGTCGGGCCGCTCGCCAAGCCCATGGCTCCCTCGACGAGGGCTCCCCGGGGCTGGTCGAGCTGCCGCCGTCGGTAGAACGGGCTTACGACATCTGGGAAGTCCGGCGGGCCGTCGAGCAACTCCCCCCAGAAGACAAGGAGCTCGTGCGTCTCCAACACCTGGAGGGCCTTACACAAATCGAGGTGGCGGGGCGTTTGGGCCTCCCGCTGGGTACCGTGAAATCAAGGTCGTTCCGGGCCCACCGCCGTCTGGCCGGGCTACTGGGCCACCTTCGAGATGAACCAAATGAACCGTCAGCGGCCGGGCGGCGTACCCAGATAGTAGAGGAGCCCCCTCGGTGAACGACGAAGAGCGGATTGCCTACTTGGCCGGTGAGCCCGGGGCAGAGGCCGGGCCAGACGAGCGCGCCGAACTTGACGATCTGCGGGTACTGCTGGCCGACCCGACAGTATGGTCCGAGCCGAGCCAGGCTCTCGGGGACCGGGTCGTCGCCGCCGTCACCGAGGCCTCTAGCGCCGCCGCCGCTGCGCCGCGAGCCGACCAGCCGGTCCGGCCCCGCCGGCACCGGTTGGCGGTGCTCACCGGTGGCCTCGTGGCGGCGGCCGCCGTCATTGTCGCCCTCGTCCTCGCCGTGGGCGGGGGTGGGCAACCGCCCCTCCAGTTCAGGGCCGCCTTGGTGGGCACGGCGCTCAGCCCGGGCGCGCGCGGAGAAGCGACCCTTACCAAGACCACCGCGGGGTGGCGGGTCAGTTTGCACGCCACCGGCCTCCCGCGCCTCGCCAACGGGCGTTTCTACGAGGCGTGGCTCAAGAACCCAAAGGGCGTCCTCGTCCCCATCGGGACGTTCAACCAGCCCACGAATATCACCTTGTGGGCTGGCGTCCCACCGACCAGCTTTCCGACCCTCACAGTCACGCGCCAACTCGCCAACGGGAACCCCGCATCGTCGGGCCAGCGAGTCTTGGTGGGCGTGGCGCGGCGGAAATAGAACGATGGCCGGCCCCAAGTCGAGCCAGCCATCGTTTGGTCCCAAATTGCACCCAAGTGGGGTGCGCCGTTGGTCTCAGGGGCTCACCTGCTCCGCGTGCCAGGGGGCGGTCCCAATGGTCTGCCAGTAGAAATCGAGGGAGTGCCCCGGCCCCTCCGCGGCAATCACGGAGGACTGGCCCACCTGGGCCACCGACGGGGTGGAGAAGGTGGTGCCCGGGCCGGCCACTTGCTCCACGTGCCAGAGGGCGGTCCCAATGGTCTGCCAGTAGAAGTCGAGGCTATCGCCAGGCCCTTCGGCCGTCACTACCGAAGAGCCCCCAACCTGGGCCACCGACGGGGTCACTGTTGTCGTCCCCGCGGAGGCGACTCCCTCGGCATGCCAAGGCGAGGTCCCGATAGCTTGCCAATAGAAGTTGACGCCGCCCTCAGCCCCGGCCGCGGCAATGACAGACGAGTTGCCGACCTGTGCCAATGTTCGAGCTGAAGCGACGGGGGACAATGTCAACCCGGTTGCCACCAGGGCAGCCAGGGCAAGGCTCGATGTGGCGCCGGCTTTCCGGAGTAGGTTGGGCTTGAATACCGTGGACTGGCGGGAGTACTCGGCGCGCCCGCGCAAGGGCGCGCCGCGCCAAGGCTCGGTTCTTCATCATTTCGGTACCTTTCTATGGTGAGAGGCCCGGCCCATCTCGGGACCTCGGCCTTGTGGATTAGGCAGGGTCGCCGTTGCGGCCCCGCTTTTTCTGTTCCGACACCAAGTACGCACCGAAACTCGCGCCGGTTCGCCCGTTGGCGCGAATGGCTGTCCCATGCGCCGGTGGCACGGGACGGCCTGCCCGGGCCACTAGCTCGTGCCGCCCAGCACACCGATCGCCGGTGGGCGGGCACACCGGTCGCAGCCTCGGTCGGGTTTGCCGCTCTCGGACCGCGCCCGTTCCTGAGTGTCATCCAACCAACACCAAGTATTCATTGGAAGTTCACTGCGCTGTCGCTTGGGCTTCAGGGGCGCTCGGGTAGACCCTCTCCGAGACCCGGGGGAGACAAGGAGGCTGGCAAGGTATGGCTATGCAGGTGACGCGGCGACAACTGCTGGCGTCGGGCGGTGCTGCGGTACTGGCGTCGTTCGCATTGCCGAAGAACCTAAGGAAACTGCTCGAGAACGCTCCGACCTCCCCAGGTGACCGCCGGGCCCAGGCGGGGTCGGTGTCCAAGATCGAGCACGTTGTAGTGCTCATGCAGGAGAACCGGTCGTTCGACCACTACTTCGGCACCATGCCCGGAGTGCGAGGGTTCGCCGACCCGACGGCAAACAAGCAGATATTTTACCAGCCCGACACGGACAACCCAGACGGGTACCTGCTGCCTTTCCACATCGACACCTTCGACTCGAGTGCACAGGCGCTACCCTCCAACAGCCACTCCTGGGGCCCGCAACACGACTCGTGGGCCAACGGGGCCATGAACGGGTTCGTCAGCTCGCACCTCGCAGCAGACGGGATCGCCGGCCAGTACACGATGGCTTATTTCGAGCGGCGGGACATCCCGTTCCACTGGGCCCTCGCCGACGCCTTCACCATCTGCGACGGCTACCACTGCTCGATGCTGGGGCCTACCTGGCCAAACCGTCTCTATCTGATGACCGGCCAGGTCAACCCCGAGGGCGGGATGGGCGGGCCCGTTTACTCCAACTACGTCCCGTCCGAGGCCTTCTCGTGGCCAACGTACCCGGAGTTGCTGACCGCTGCCGGCGTGTCGTGGAAGGTGTACCAGGAGGTCGACAACTACGGGATGAACGTCCTCGAGTACTTCGACCAGTACCAGAACGCATCGCCCTCCTCGCCACTGTTCCAAAACGCCATGCGCGTCTACCAGGCCGGCCAGTTCGAGTACGACGCAATGCACGATCAGCTCCCGGCGGTGTCCTGGATCATCCCGACGTCGTACCAGTCCGAGCACCCGGACTTCCTGCCGGCCGCGGGAGCGGACTATATCGCCAGCAAACTCGACGCCATCGCGGCCAACCCCTCACTCTGGGAAAAGACAGTTTTCGTGCTGATATACGACGAAAACGACGGGCTCTTCGACCACGTCACTCCCCCAACAGCGCCCGCCGGCACTCCTGGCGAATGGATCACCGTCGACGGCACGGCCGACCCCATCGGGCTCGGGTTCCGGGTGCCTTGCATAGTGGCGTCGCCCTGGACGGTCGGGGGCTTTGTGAGCCATAACACGTTCGACCACACGTCGGTGATCCAACTGCTGGAGACTGTCACCGGCGTCGTCAACCCGAACATCAGCGCCTGGCGGCGGTCGACCGCCGGCAACCTCGCCACCGTGCTCGGCGCCCGGCCGCCCATGCTGGCGCCCCGGCTGCCCGGCACGGCCGCAGAACTGCTGCTCGCGGAACAACAGGTGCGAGAGTTCCAGCTGCCGCCTATCCCGGGCTCGTCCCAGACCTTCCCGCTCCAGCCACCTGGGCGGAGACCCACCGTTCCCGTTCCTGCAGGCGTGGAGGTGTAATCACATGAGGACACGGAACCGTATCATCGCCTCCATCACGGCCGCCGGCGTCATTGCCTGTGGCGGCACCGCTGCCGCATTGGCCGTCTCGTCTACCGCCGCCAAGCCGGCGTCGAGCCATCGGGCGTCGCTGGCGGCGTCCTCCTGCAGCGGCCCGACCGGCGCCGCCTACGTCGCCGAGCCGGGTTATCAAGGCTTCGGCGCGGTTGAGACGAGCAATTGCGACGTCGTCCAGACCTACAACGTCGACGACCTCCCGGTGCCAGGCGACGCCAGCGACTACAACTACGACGGCAGCGACCAGGGGATCGCCCTCTCCGGGACCACGCTCTGGTTCGCCGTAACAGGCACGGACAACGTCGCCGCCATCGACACGACCACGCTCAACCCCAACAACTACAACCCGGCCGAGACCCTGGTCCCCGTCGGCCTCATGCCGCAGGCGATTGCCGTCACCCCCGACGGCAGCCAGGTCTGGGTTACCGAGGCCGGGCCGCAGACCTCGACAACGCCGATATGGGGGGTGGCCGTCATATCGACGTCTTCCGACACCGTGGTCCGTCAGCTGGGCTTGAGCAGCGACCCCACGGACGTAGCCTTCTCCCCCTCGGGTAAGCAGGCCTATGTGACGACGTCGGACGGGCTCCACGTATTCAACGTCGCTTCACAGCGCCAGGTGGCCTTCGTGCCCGGCCTCGGCTCGCCGCAGTCGGTGGCCGTTTCGCCCGACGGGTCGTTCGTGTACGTGACCGAGACCCAGACAGGCGAGCTGGCAACGATCGGCACGACGGGCTACACCGTGGTACGGACCACTGCGGTGGGCGAAGAACCGTGGCAGGCAGCCGTCTCCCCCGACGGTTCGACCGTCTACGTCGCCAACCCGGACTCCGATTCTGTCTCCTTCGTGGACGCTACGACAGGGCAGGTGACCCAGACGGCCACCGTCCAGGGCAACCCGGACACGTTGGCGCTCACCCCTGATGGCTCAGAACTCTGGGTCACAGGCCTCGATAGCGGCATCTTGTATGTGGTGGACACGGCTACGGCAGTTGTCACCGGCCAGACCAACCTGGGCGGCGACGGTGCCCAGTCAGGGGACGGGCTCGATCCCTCCGGGATCGTCCTCACTTCTACGGCCACGGCGCAGAACTCATAAGGCTTTCACTACCGACCGGCGCCTCACCCGTGGGGGCGCCGGTCGGCGGTTGCCTAGGTGGCCAATAGAGAGCGTCGCTGGTCCACGAAAACAAGTTCGTCGTTTGCTGACTGTCCCACCTCGAAGAGCTTTGTACACTTTGTAGGAAAAAAACGCGACAAAGTGTACAAACTGGGGCGCGAGGTAGGAGACGGGAGACGAACCGATTGCTCTGGTCCGCCGGCGTTAGACGTCTAACGCGACGACCTACCCGGTGGTCGGTTGCGCGCTCAGAAGTCCGGTGTTGTCGCCCCGCAGCACGCGGATGGCAAGCTGACCGTTGGTCAGAGTCGCCTCAACTCCTTGGCCGTAACCCGCAGGCAGATCAATCTCCCGCTCGTAACAACCGTACTCCCACTCGTGCACGAGGTAGTCACGAGGGCCGGCACTGCGCAGGCGCGCCCAGAACCGCAGCGAACCGGGGCTCACCTCGATGGTGACGTCCTTCGCGGTGACCGCGGGGAGCGGGGCGAGGATGACCAGCGCCCCCGGCGTCTCATAGACATTTACTGGTACCGACTGTGGGCGCATTGAGGCTTCCGCCGAGGCAGTCGCCTCGGCCACCTGGTCGTGACTCGGACGCGTGCTCGCCATGCACTCACGATAGCCCTGCGCGGCGAGTCGAGGGCACGGCGATGGTTGCCGCTTTCATCGCCCTCGAGGCAATCTCCCAAAGAACTCACGTATGTCTCGGACCAGCAGGTCCGGCGCTTGCCTGGCCGCATAATGGCCGCCGCGGTCGTAGATGTTCCAGGAGACGATGTTGGCATGTTGGGCTTCGGCCAAGGCCCGGTCTGAGGGCCAGTCGTTCGGGAACTGGGCAAGGGCAAACGGGGCGGACAGACCGGGCGGGATCGTCGTCGGCCCGCTCGGAGGCTGTTGGCGGTCCTCGTCGGCGTAAATGCGGGGTGCCGAACCGGCAGTGCCCGTCACCCAGTGGATCGTTACGTGGGTGAGCAGGGCATCAGCGTCAAGATCGCCCATACACTGACTGTTCCAGGCCAACAGACCCACCGGAGAGTCAGCCAAGGCGTGAGCCAGCGTCTGAGGCTGTTCGGCGTGCACGTGACCATACGATGCGTTGCGGACCTCTCCCGGCCCCGCCGGGAACACCTGCGTGACATGGACACCGACTACCTCGCCCGGTGCTTCCCGGCCCATCTCCGGTGCGATGAACGAGCCCCAATCGTTCCCCGCGGCCCCGTAGCGCTCGTAGCCAAGTCTGCGCATCAAGGCCACCCAGGCGCTGGCAACGCGGCGTGGGCTCCAGCCGACGTCCGGCGTCGGCCCCGACCAGCCGAACCCCGGCAAGGACGGGACCACGAGATGAAAGGCGATCGCTGGGTCTAAGCCGTGGCTGCGCGGGTCGCTTAGCGGCCCGATCACGTCTAGGTACTCGGCTACCGAGCCCGGCCACCCGTGGCTCAGCATAAGCGGCAGTGCATTGGGCTCGGGCGAACGGACGTGCAAGAAGTGCACGTCCGCCCCGTCGACCACGGTGGTGAACTGGGGGTACTGGTTGAGCAGGGCTTCCCACGTCCGCCAGTCGTACTCGTCGCGCCAGTACTTGACGAGCCGTTGGACGAACGTGTTGGCGACGCCATAGCCCCGGTCGCCCCCCCGTGGCTCGGGCGCCCAACGGGCCGTGCCGAGCCGGTGGCGAAGGTAGACCAGCTCGGCGTCCGGAACCTCAATACGGAACGGCACCAACTCTTCAGCCCCGACATGCATTTTGTGGCTCCTTGCCCCGTGTCGCTCGTAGCGATACGAGGATTCTCAGTGCGAGAAACGCATCGTTCGTCAGCGTCGCGATTTCTATTCAGGGCGTCGGTCAGTCCGCACGGAGGAACAGCTCGACGACGGTCAGGAGCACATTGGGCTGGCGCACGGGGAGGCGCAGCGTCAGCGTGCCCGGGGCGAGGCCCCCCATTTGGACGGTGGACGCCCTTTGGGAGGGGTCAATCACCTCCCGTTGCACCTCGGCCCCGTCGTGCAGGAAGCGGGCAAACTCGACTCGCTCCGCCAGGTCGGGCAAGTGTAAATGCCCAAACGGCCGCGAAAAAATATGGAGGAACAAGCGGTTGCCTTTCATGGTGTAGCGGCAGTCGGGCGGAGGCGTGAAGGGGGCTGGGCCGCACCCGTATACCGATTCGCCATGACGGCGCATCCACGCACCGATCTGACGAAGGATGTCCAATGCCTGGTCGTCCAGCTCGCCCCGGGCCGTGGGCCCGACGTTCAAAAGCAGGTTGCCGTCCTTGGAAACCCCGTCCACCAACATTTTTACCAATAGCTGAGGCGGTTTCCACTCAGCGTTGTCGCTGTCATAGCCCCAGCTGCCGTTCAGGGTCTGCTCCCCCTCCCACAGGCTCTGATTTCCTTCGAGCCGCATCGGTGCTACCGGCTGGTATTGCTCCGGGGTGGTGACGTCCCCGGGCAGTCCCAGACGGTCGTTGACCACTATCCCGGGTTGGAGCTCGTGCACCAACTCCATGAGCTGCTGTGAGCCCCAGTCGTCGGGGCCCTTGCCGCCCCAGATCGCCGGGTTGCGGCCCGAGGCGTAGGAGAAATCGAAAAAGATGTAATCGATCTTGCCGTACCCGGTGAGCAGCTCCCGCACTTGCGCACTAAGGTATTGGCGGTATTTGGCCATGTCCCGATGGGCGTTGGCCGCCTTGAAGCGTTCGTCGTCGCGTCGAGGGTGGAAGCCGTCCACGGGGAACTCGGGATGATGCCAGTCCAGAAGCGAGTGGTAAAAGCCAACCTGCAGACCTTCGGCCCGGAAGGCGTCCACCATCGGGGCGAGGAGGTCACGTCTGGCCGGAGTGTTGGTCGCCTTGTAATCGGTGAACTGCGAGTCCCAAAGGCAGAAGCCATCGTGGTGCTTGGTGGTGACGACGAAGTAGCGCATCCCGGCGTTGGCGGCCTCGCGTGCCCAGACCGACGGGTCGTACAAGTCCGGGTCGAAGTGGGCGAAATAGGCGTCATAATCGTCGTCGCCCAACCGCTCGCGGCTTTTGACCCACTCAGCCAACGAGTTTTTCGCTATTTGCCGGGCCGGCACCGAGTAAAGGCCCCAGTGGATGAACATCCCGAAACGAGCGTTTTTCATCCAACTCGTCCCGCTGGTTGCAGTCTCGCTCACATCGCCTCCATGCTCTCGCTGGACGTTGTCAAGAATACCAACGACCCCTGCCGCCCAAAATGGCTATTGAGGTGCCCGCCTCCGGGCTGGAGGAGCTGCCTGATATCGGATAGCACCAGGCTGGGGCCACCTTGGGGACTACAGGGGTTGCCGCCAAAGGACCAGGGGTTGGCGTGGTTCGAGCGCCCACTCCCGGGCAAGGTGTCTTCGGGTTCGTCACAGATAGCCGGCTAAGTCCCGCGCTTACACAAGAGCTTCCCTTCGGCCGTTAGCGTGGCTCTAGCGCCGGTCCCGGGGGCGGCATTCAGCACTGTCCGGGGGATGATCACCGAAGTTCCCGTGATAGTGATAGCGGTACGCGGTGCCTGCCATTGAGCCAAATGATCGCCGTAGAGCACGAAGAAAAGGACGTTGGCCGTCCTGTAAACCTTCGGCCCCGTGTAGCCCTCGACCGCGAGCGAAAAATAAGCTGCGTCGCCAGCCACCGTTTGCATCGGGTAATAAGCGCCGTAGTCGTCGCCGCCCGACGCACTGCACTGCGCTGGGCCATCCGTGTCGAGGTTGCAGCGACCGCTGATCCTGAAAAGCGCGTTCGACTGGACGACAACGGACTTGACGTTGCAAGGCAAGGACAGGGGCGGTACTGACACCACGGGTAGCGTCGTTGCCGCTGAGTTCGATGTGACCACGACAGCCGAGGACCCGGGCGAGCGGCCGCCGCTCCCGCCCCAAAAGGCGAACCCGCTAAGGACGGCTACCCCGATACAGACGGCCACGCTGGCTATGAGCAACGCCCGTTTCACTGTGCTCGCCTCATGCCCGCCGCCGCCACCAAGACCGAGACCACGGCCACCGACCCAAGCACGGTCAAGTCCTGCGCCACGTGTTCCGGTCGCCCATAAAACATCACTTGGCGCAAACCGTCGATGGCGTACCGTGTCGGTACGGCACCGCTCAGGGTCTGGAGCCATTGGGGGAGGAACGCGATAGTTGTGAACCCGCCACCTAGAAAAAACAGGTAGGAGCACAATGTGGTGCTCGCCATCGCGACGAGCCGTGGCTTACGAAAGGCAATGGCGATGACGAGGCCGAGCCCTACGGCCGCGGCCGCCGTCAGGACGACAAAGCCGGAGACTGCCGCCACTCGGGCCGGGCTGAGATGCTCGGCCCACGCGGCGTAACCGACCAGAGGGGCGGCGATAACGGCGATGACGCTCAGGGCGGCGGCCACCCGCCCAGAAGCAATCCCGAGGGTCGATGCGGGCGTGGTCCTCAACAGCTGCAGGGCGCCAGACCCGATGTCGACTGCTGTTAGCCAGCCGATGCCGAGGGTCCCAACGCTCAACACAACCAGCAAAATGACCGGAGCAAGCTCGTACGCCAAGAACCCAACGTTCGTCTTGCGCAGCGGGAGCTCAGCGATAGCGACGCGGTAGGGGTTGGGGACGGTCCCCTGCAAGCCCGCTTGAAGACGCTCTCCGCCGAAGCCGAGGTACGGCGCGTCGAACTGAGCCACCGACCTGGCCACGGCGCGTCGGATATCGTCCCCGAAGTCGATGTCGACGTTATTGAGCGTGAAGTCGACCGTGGCTGTCCCCTTGGCGACGTCAGCATCAAAGCCCGACGGGATAACGATGACGGCGGCGACCTGTTGGCTGGCGAGCATCCGCTCTGCGCCTGTCAAGCTCGCCTCTATGAGGTTGTACGCGTCGGTGTCCGAAGTGAGGATGTTGGCCATGATGGTCCCCTGGGGCCCGTGGTCCTCGACCACGAGCGCCACCGGCTGGCGCCCGACCGACAAGGTGAGGACCCAAATGAACAGTCCCATTGCCAAGGCCGGTATAAGCGCCGCGGCGAGCATGGTGTGGGCCCGTCGCCAACGGGCGAGGTCGAGGCGGAAGACGGCGGACCACGTCACGTGCTCAGCCTCCGCCCGGCCAGCCACCCGGCCGTGATGAACATGGCCAACGTCCACGCCCCCATTACGACGGCGTCCACCGCGACCGGCTCCGGAGTCACATGCAGCCCATGGAACACATCCTCCAGCACCCCTACGACGGAGTAGAGCGGGGACAGGTGGGCGAGCGTCCAGATCTTGTTGCCGTCGAAGCGCTCGGGCTCTAGCGCGCCGCTGTCCATGTACAAGGGGATGGCCAAGCCGAATAAGAGGGCCGCCGCCGGGACGACCCGTTTCGTGAGCGCGCCGAGGGCGGCCCCGGTGCATGCGAAAAGGACGCAGCAACCAGCCAGGGTGGCTATCACGCCACCCCAATGGAGAGGGACGACACGGTAGGCCAGGACGACGAGCAGGAACGGAGGGATGACGCCAATGGCCCCCACGCCAGCGGCCGCCGCTACCTTGCCGAGGACGAAACCCGTGGCTGAGCCGGCGGTCTTCCACGCCATCGCCGTACCGCTTTCCCATTCGCGGGCGACCGCCGCTCCGGCTACCACGCCGGCCACCACCAGGACGTCGAGAGCCAGCGCGCTGACCACGAGGTATTCGATATAGCCAGTATCGTGAGGGATCTCGTCATGCTCGGCGGTCCGCACGCGTATGCCAGGAAAATCGTAGTGGTCACCAAAAAGGACGATCGCCGACGGGACCGCCCGCTCTATGTCGTCGGTCATGTCCGTGTCCACGTTGTCGAGTTCGACCTGGACCAGCGCGGTTTGACCGTGAGCGATGGAGGCGCCAAACCCTTTTGGGATCTTGATGATGGCGACGATGTTGCCGGCGTCGAGCTCGGACTGGGCCTGTTCGGCCGTCATCGGCCTTATCGAGAACGAATCATGGGCCGCTTTTAGGTCGTTGACAAACTGCCGTGAAACCACGGACCCGTCAGAATTGATGAGCGCAGTCGGTGCCCGGCTACCGGTCAAGGCAAAAAGTGAAACCAGGGCTAGAAAACTCATGCCCTGCACAAGCGCTAAGGCCAGAAAGAGCCAGCTTCGGCGAAGGTGCGCCCACTCCACTCGCCAGCTCGCCCGGCAGCTGGCCCACAGGTCACCGCCCATCGCGGATGGCCGCAAATATCTCCACGAGGTCGGGGCGCCGCTCTCGGATACTCGACACAATTCCGCCGCGGACAAGGTCACCCATAGAGCGGCGGGCTGCCTCCGCGTCTGCGAAACGCATCCTGACACTCGGCCGTTCTGCGGTCAGATCCAGTGCTCCTTGTTGGCGGCACTCACCCACGAGCTCGGCGAAGCGGTCGTCCGGGCACTCCGCCTCCAGCCACCAGCCGGCTCGCCGGAACAGCTCATCGGGCCGCATGCGCCCGACGACATGACCAGAGTCGAGCACTACGACGTGATCGCAAAGAGCTTCCACCTCGTCGAGGTAGTTGGACGAGAGCAGGACACTGACCCCGGAGCGTCTGACGGCCCGGACGTACTGCCAGATCCGGTGGCGGTTGTCGCTGTCGACCCCCAGGGTCGGTTCGTCCAGGACAAGGAGCTCGGGCTGGTGGACCAGAGCTCGCGCGATGGCCACGCGTCGCTGCATGCCGCCAGACAGCGAGTTGACTAGCGAACGACGCCGGTCGGCCAGCCCAACAAGGTCAAGCACCTCGTCAACTCGCTTCCGCGAGCAATGATGTACGTCCGCCGCGAAACGCAGGTTGTCGTCAACGGACACGTCTTCGTACAGAACGGACCGCTGGGGCAGGAACCCAAGCCGGTGCCTGGTACGGGGGTCGCCGGCCGGGAGGCCCTCTTCGAACAGCTTGATGCTGCCCTCCTGCAGGCCGCGCAAGCCGGAGACGAGCTCTATCACTGTGGTCTTACCGGCCCCGTTCGGGCCCAAAAGGCCAACCACCGACCCGGTGCCCACCGTGAAACTCACGTCTGACAGCGCCCTCGTCGTGTTCCGACGCGCCCCAAAGACGTGGTGGACGTCCTCGACGCGCAGCGCGACGTCGTCCGTCGCCTCTCGACCAGTGACAGCCGTGCCGGAGCGGGTACCCCCGTACCGCCCCGCTTGGGTCAGCGCACCCACGCCGCGAGGCTAGTAGTCGCTAAGGCCCCCCCGGCGGCAGCCCTCCGGTCGCATTCAGCCGTACACGCGCACCTGGAGCTTGTAGAGCCAGGCGTAGGCGGCGAAGAAGGTCCGCCGTGAGGACGCCACCCTACGTCCACTGGCTAAGACTAGACCGATGGCCACCCCTGTCGATTCGAGTGATACCCGAGCAGAAGCGCGGGCTTATGAGCACATTCGAACGGCGGCGTCCCAAATTGGCGACGGTCACCACCCCACGACCATTGGCCGCGGGTTTGAGTTGTGACCCGCTCGAACACAACGCCCTCGACCCAGGGCGCGGCAGGTGCGGGGTCTGTCGGTCTGGTGATGGCCCTGATCTGCACGGCGCAGTTCGTCCTCCAGTTGGACTTCAGCATCGTGAACGTGGCCCTGCCCACGATCCAGCGGTCTCTGGACATGCCGGCGGCCCAGCTCCAGTGGATAGTTACTGGCTACGCACTGACCTTTGGTTCGTTCCTGCTGGCCGGCGGCCGTTTGGCGGACCTGCTGGGCCGGCGCCGCCACCACCGGGATCATCGCCGGCGGGGTCCTCACTCAGTACCTGGGTTGGCCGGCCGTGTTCCTGGTCAACCCGCCCATCATCGCCCTCATGCTGCTGTTTGTGCGTAGGCTCCCGGGGGCGCGGTCGGCGGGCGGCCAGCGCCTCGACGTCGCTGGCGTTTTGTTGATCACCGCGTCGCTGGGCGCCCTGATCTTTGGTCTGAGCAATGGCCAGCAACACGGTTTCACGTCGCCCGCGACATTGGCGGCCCTGGCTGTTGCCGTCGCGCTGGCCGCTGGGTTTGTAGTAGCTGAGCGGACGGTCTCGGCCCCGATGCTGCCGGCCGTCATACTCGCTTCTCGGACCCGTCGCAGCGCGGTAATGGCCATGCTCCTGATTGGTGCTGTCCTGGCCGGCTACGTCAGCGGCCGGCTCGCTTGTGGCCGGCTATCGCCTGTCTTTCTTAGTCGCCACGGTCATGGCGTTGGTGGCCGCGGCCCTGGTGGCGGCGGGACTCGGGACACGCAGGCGCCCGGGGCCGACGGACCACCGATGGCACCGGCGCGCCGGTGACGGACTGACGCGCCCGACCTCCTCGTTCAGCGCAGTGCCGGTTGTGCAGCCCTGATGGCGCCAGACGTTGCAGATACCGGGGGGGCTTCCGGGTAGACCTTGCCGTTCAGGTCTTGGCTATTTTCGTAGAGCGCCGAAAGAGCCATGGGCACCCAGCCGCTATCCCAGCTATGGGCCATTGGCGTAGGGACCTCGGTCAAGTGCTGGATGCCCTCGCGATCAAGTAAATTATTGAAATCATTCATGTCGGTACCGAACAACGCGTAGCCGCCAATCCATATTCGGTTTTTGGCAACGAACGGAGCCTTACGAGCAGCGATGAAGGCCGAGGTCAAGCGGTAGTTGACTTGAAAGTTTCCGTCCGTCCCATAGGAAAGGGCGGCGGTTGCGTACTGGTTGTAGCTCGACATATCGGCGGGGAAGTCCCAAAAAGACCCAACTGCAAAGATACGCGGGTGTCGAAGAAGTAGGTCCATTCCACCATAGCCCGATTTTGAAAAACCAATCAGCCAGTTTTGCTCGCGGTGGGTCGTAGAAAAGTTGGACGTCACCCATGGTTCGAGCTGACTAACCATGAATGTCTCCTCTTGTTCCCAAGGGGCATCAGGGTTGTTGGCATACCACGGCACAATGCCGAAGGACGGCGCAATGATCGTGAGATTATAAGTATTCTGCGCATTAAGTGACTGCAACGTCGTCAGACCGTCACCGTACTCCGTCACATCATCATCATCTTCTACCGGTAGGACGTATAGAAAATTGTGCTCGACCCCAGGGGTCGGATGAGTCGGCACCAGAACACGTAATCTTTGGCGCCGTACCCGTTAATCCCCGATATGACATCGTACGTCCTAATGCCGCCGTCCATGCCAAGGTAATTCACTTGGAAGCCGGCTCTACCGGCTGACCAGTTCGCCCCTCTCGATGCACCAAAAGCGGCAATACCTGGGCCCTGCCCGTTATCGCCTGCGCGTCATAGGCCGTCAGCCGCTCAATACCATTTTCGAGAAGAGCGAGGGTGGCGCCGACGACCTCCAACCTTAGCTTCGTCCCCGCGGCAAGTTCGCCACACGGAAATCTGTTGCTTAGTGGTGCCCAATTACCGTCTAATCTTTTGAAGATTTGCAGGTAAGGACTACCATTATTGAAGGCATAGACGCCCACGTAAAAATTCTGACCTGCGCTCTGGCCCGAACCGTGGGACCGATCCACTGGGCATTACTGAGCTGGTTGGCGGTGATCTCGATTTGTGAGTACTGATTAACGTAATATCTGCCGGCACTGAAGTCCCCCGTAAGCCCCTTGCTCTTGCTGCCCTTAAAAGTGTTGGCTGAAATCTGCAGACCGCCATCACTGAAGAGGAGCCAGCCAGGGCCGGCGCCAACGCTTAGATTGCTATTGGGCGCAAGTGTTGTAGCAGAAGCGTCTCCCGGTACCGTAGAGATCAGTAATATAGCGACCGTGGCCGCGACCGAGAAGATCTTTACGTAAATAAGCTGGACCACCCTGACACCGCCTACCGCCTGTAGATATGTTCAGGTTATGAGACAGGCAAAGAGTCACCACCCCTAACACCCAGACTGCCGGAGCACATGGCTAGCTCCAAGCCGTTCCGGCGGGATGGTTGTTTCGTGGCGACACCGACCGTTGCGAGCGCGGTGTCGCACCCCACGACTCCCCCTCCCGAAGGACGGCTGTCAACCTGGGAAACGCTAGGTCGCCACGTGGCTTGGGTAAATGGGCCGTTCGGCCTACGCAGCCGTCTCTCATTCCCAAACCGTACACAAAATTGGCCTACCTGCCTGGGGTTCCCTTCGTAGTCGCGCACATTTCGCCTGATGGCCCCAAACGTGCCCTTATGGGTCATTTGAGAACGTGCGCGAGCGTCTTCGGATTCTCTCAGGTACTTATTGGCAAGCCTTGAGAGAAGTCACAGGCGCGTTTCAGGCATCGACGGGAGGCTGACTGGGTACGAATCCGAAGGAGCAAACAATGAGCACAATTGTCCCCGACGACCGCCCCGGGCCGCCCGAAGAGCCCGAGTGGAGCGGAGCAACCGGACCAGACGAAGCGCGTGCGTGGGCTCCTGGTCCGGACGGCACAACACGGCTCTCGTCTTCCAGTCAGGCTGGCACCGCCACAACCAGGCCCACTGGCCAGCCTGCTCCGCCGCAGGCGGCGCCGGCCCTACCTGGCTGGGCCATAGCCAGCCCCCCGGCCCGCGGACGCGTCAAGCGCCGCCGCGCGGCGGGGGCGGCCGTTCTCTTGGCCGCCGCCCTGGCCGGGCTGGGCGTCGGCCAGCTGATGCAGAAAAATGGGACCACGGCGACGAACAACGCGACGGCAGCAACTTTTTCGTTGGCCCAGCTCGAAGCCAAGGTCGATCCCGCTTTGGTCGATGTGGTCTCCACCCTCGATTACGGGGAAGCCGAAGCGGCGGGCACGGGGATCGTTCTCACCTCCTCCGGAGAGGTAGTGACCAACAACCACGTCGTCGACGGAGCCACGAGCATCGAGGTCACTGACATAGGAGACGGCAAGACGTACAGCGCCACGGTTGTGGGCTACGACGTCAGCTCCGACATCGCCGTCATCAAGCTTAAGGACGCGTCGGGGCTCGACACCGCCACGGTCGGCAACTCCGACGGCCTGGCCGACGGCCAGAGCGTAGTGGCCATTGGGAACGCCGGCGGGGTCGGCGGCACACCCTCGGCAGCCACGGGCACAGTGACCGCCCTCGGTCAAGACATAACCGCGTCGGACGAGTCAGCCGGTTCCGAGGAGCAGCTGACCAACATGATCGAGACGGACGCCGACGTGCAAGCGGGCGATTCTGGTGGCCCGCTGGTCAATATGAGCGGTCAGATCGTCGGGATCGACACAGCCGGGTCGTCAACGTTCCAGTTCCAGTTCGCCGGTTCCCAAAATGGGAATGCCTCCGGGACCGACGGTTTTGCTATCCCGATAAACGAAGCCGTGTCGATCGCCAAGCAGATCGAGTCGGCTCAACCTTCGTCCTCAATACACATCGGGGCTACGGCGTTCCTCGGGGTTGAGGTGGCCAGTACTTCTGCGTATAACGGCTCCCAGTCCGATGTTCCCGGCGCCGCGGTCGTGGGCGTCGTCTCGGGCTCCCCAGCCGCCACCGCCGGCATGTCCATGGGCGACACCATTACGTCGGTAGCGGGCCACGCCATCTCCTCCTCGACGAGCCTGCGGGATGTCCTGGAAGGGTTCCACCCGGGACAGAAGGTGTCCGTCACCTGGGCGGGCTCCTCGGGTGGGTCTCACACGGCGACTGTTGACCTTGCGTCAGGGCCGACGGGGTGACGCTACGGCCCTACCCGGCAACCTCGTAGCTGGAAGCGGCCCGGAAGGTGCCTTGGGCACTCCGGACCGTCAGGCGGTCCGGTCAGGACTTATTTTTCGCCGCAGCTGAGACAGCGTCGTAAGCGGTCTTCACCCAGCGCGACTGGGTCTTGCTAATTTCCTTGTCGCCTTCAGGGAACTGCCAGAATATGCTCCCCTTGGGGACGACGTCGGCGACTTCTTCCTTTGGCAGCGCCGTCCGTTTGAAGGCCCATTTCTGACGGAACAACCATTGGGTGGGGACCGTCTCCTGGCCACCGTACTGGAACACGAGTGTGCCTTTGCCGAACGCGACACGAGACTTGCCCGGGTTGTCAGCCAGATAAGGGAAGAGGGCGACCGCTTCCTTGTTGGTGTCTCCCTGGTAGGCGCCGGGCACAAAGTTGCCCTCGTTGTATATGAACCTCCCCTCGAATACGAGCGTGCCACCGTACTTGAAGATCCCGTCCCTTATGTGGCGCGAAATCTCCATAGTGCCGGTCAATGCTTCCCCGGTAACGGGGTGGTGGAAGATGGCGTTCTGCTGGCCCCGCGTCACCTTCCCGCTGTCGTCTGCTGCTTGAGGGTACTGCCAGCCCTCCGTCTTTTCGTTTATCCCCTTCGAGTACGTCCCGATATAGGCTTCACGACCCGAGGTCGCCTGATCGTACGCACCCCGGTACCCCATCTTCTGGTGCACGTACTTGCCAATCTGGGGATTGCGGAGTTGATGGAGGCTGGTACCTTCCATGCCGTAGTACATGTCCATCATCTGAGCGTCCGAGTTGAGCCCCGCGTTCGGGGCTGGGCGCGCCCCAAGGGACGGTGTGGCCTTTGGTACCGGCTCAGGCTCCGCGCCGCCAGTCGTGCTTTGGCCTAGGTACTGTTTAGCTCGCTCGCCGGGCCAGTAATACGGCAGGTCTTTTCTTTTCTTCTCCGTGAGGGCGTCGAGGAACTTCTTGAGAACCCCCGTCCCCCCGGTAGTCCCGTAGTAGAAGGTGCTCGATTGGAAGGCCTTCGCCGTTAGCTCCTCCTCTTGGGCCTGACGTTGCCTCTCCAGGGCGGCCGAGGCCTTGGGATCGGACAGGCCCTGTTTGGCCAGGGCGGCCATGCGTTCCTGAAGGCCGTTCGCACGCTGCACGGTGCCGCCAGATTGGCCACCGAGCAGGCCGACTACGGCCCGGTTACCCGCCTGGCGTTGGAGCCCAAGCAGGGGGTCCAGCGTGGACGACCCATGCCGACGACTAACTACCGGCGGGGTCAGCGAAGCGGACCGTGTCCCTTGACGTCGCTCCGTCAAATGAGAGGTCCGCAACGTTTCGCCTCCTGGGGCCAGTCGGGGTACGAGATTAGCACGTCTGAAATACGTGGTTCACGGCTCTCGCCACTCTGCCGCCTGAGGCCCCGAGCCTGGGACTACGCAAAAACCTTGGCCGAAAGCGAGGAACTCGAGATGACGGGCACGGTCTCCGTGAACTGGTGGCCGCCCTTCTCGAACAACCCGTCGGTTCCCTCGCGGTAGTTCCCATCACATAACCATCAAGATCGCGCTGTAGCTGTCCCCTAAGGTGCCCCAGGTGCCACATCTGACGGCCTTCCGAATTGCGACGCTCATGGCCCTGGCCAGCGCGGCCATAGTGCTCAACTGGAGCGGTACGGCGGCAGCCGCTACTTCGACGGCACCCGAGGTCCTGTCGGCTCATGCCACCCCCAGTGAGCTGGGCCCGAGCGGGGGCACAGTGACCGTGACGGGCCGGGTGAAGAACGCCCGCTCCTGCCAACTAGAGCTGCTCTCGCGCCAATCGATCCCAGTTGTCTACGCCCACAACTCGACCACCGCCTGTCGGACCGGGGCTTTCTCGGCGCGGGTGCTCATCGGGGCCAACCCGAGCCCGGTCGAGCGCACCCTGGCGTTCGCGCTGGTGGCCCAGGACGGCAACCTGTCGTTCACCGGGCGCTTCTACGTTTCCCTGGCACCGCTCCTGGCCCCCTCGGTCCTGTCGGCTTATGCCACCCCCAGTGAGCTGGGCCCGAGCGGGGGCACAGTGACCGTGACGGGCCGGGTGAAGAACGCCCGCTCCTGCCAACTAGAGCTGCTCTCGCGCCAATCGATCCCAGTTGTCTACTCCCACAACTCGACCACCGCCTGTCGGACCGGGGCTTTCTCGGCGCGGGTGCTCATCGGGGCCAACCCGAGCCCGGTCGAGCGCACCCTGGCGTTCGCGCTGGTGGCCCAGGACGGCAACCTGTCGTTCACCGGGCGCTTCTACGTTTCCCTGGCACCGCTCCTGGCCCCCTCGGTCCTGTCGGCTTATGCCACCCCCAGTGAGCTGGGCCCGAGCGGGGGCACAGTGACCGTGACGGGCCGGGTGAAGAACGCCCGCTCCTGCCAACTAGAGCTGCTCTCGCGCCAATCGATCCCAGTTGTCTACTCCCACAACTCGACCACCGCCTGTCGGACCGGGGCTTTCTCGGCGCGGGTGCTCATCGGGGCCAACCCGAGCCCGGTCGAGCGCACCCTGGCGTTCGCGCTGGTGGCCCAGGACGGCAACCTGTCGTCCACCGGGCGCTTCTACGTGCCTCTGGCAATGCGTCCTTCGTCCCTTCCTCCGCCGCCCCCGCCTCCGCCCTCACTGCCCAGCACGTACACGTCGGGGTCAAACGGTTACGACGTCTCGTGGCCCCAATGCCAGGCGCAGGGCTCTGCGCTCACAAAATCCCTTCCCAACACAGCAACTTTTGCCGTGGTGGGGGTAAACAACGGGACCATCAGCGGTTTCAACAGCTGTTTCGGGGCCGAAGCGACGTGGGCGGGCCAGGGGCTGTCCGTGTACATCATCCTCCAACCCGCGCCATCCGGCCGGGCCGCGTTTGAAATGTCGGGCCCGAAGTCGTCCTGTGCCGCCGCCAACCAGCAGTGCGCCGCTTACGACTGGGGTTACAACTACGCCGAGGCCGACTTGGCCTTTACGCGCGCCCAAGGCGTCCAGCCTCAGATCTGGTGGCTCGACGTCGAAACGGCCGAGGGATGGGCCGCTTCGGGAGCGGCCCAACCGGCGAACGCGGCTGTTGTGCAGGGAGCGCTCGACGCTCTTGCTGGCGCCGGCAAGACGGCCGGGATCTACTGCACCTGGTACCAGTGGGGCGAGATAACGGGCTCGTACATACCGCCAGGGCCGGTGCCCATCTGGGTGGCCGGCGCGACCAGTCTCGGCAACGGCTATTACAGCGCCCAGTCGTACTGCCAAAGAGCGCAGTCGGCCGGCGATCCTTCCACTCTTGCCTCCCAAAACATCGGGTTCGCCGGCGGCACCCCCTGGCTCGTGCAGTACGCGTATACACCCGGTCCAGTGCCCGTCGACAACGACTACGCCTGCGGGTAGCACTTGCCAAGGTGCCGAGCAGGGGTTCAGCACGACCTCTGCCACACGAGCGCCTTGGCCAAAGCACCCCACTCATAAAGGACGCCATAAGCCCAACTGGCGAGAGACGGTCGCGCCGCGACGAGTTTGACGCTCCCGTGGAAGCAACGCTCGACCCTCAATCGGGCGCGGGTCGCCTGCGGGACCGAGCTAACCACGATGAGGCTGTGCCAGCCATTAAGACGTGCTTGTTGGGCAGCGTAACGAGCTTCTCCCTGCGTGCTAAAAGGGTCCGGTCGAAAGCACTCGACCCGGACACCTGGAACGTCTAGATCTGGGCAGTTCCAGCGGACGGATGCTACTGATACGAGCATCACGGGGGCGGCGTTCTCCTTGGCGAGTTTGAGCGCGACCTGTAGGCGAGGACCGGGCCCGCCCATCACCAAGATCGCATCAGCACGAACGCCCTTGATGGGATCGACCGAAGGCCACACAAAGAGGACGGCAGTGAGCGCGCCCCACAGAGCGACCACGAGAAGGCCCGCGACCCGCAGCCACCGCCGGTACCGAAGTTTCACAAGAGCCATCATCCCCGGGCGAGCACTTCGTTGTCGCAACTGGGCGCCAGAATTCGGCTGGCGCAGCGAGCCGTGGTGGTTATGGCACCAGGGAGGCTTCGAGGGTGATCTCGGGCACGCCAGCCAGCGCTCTGCTCACTGGACATCCGTCCTTGGCAGCATGGGCGTGCTCGACAAACGAAGCCTCGTCGAGCCCGGGCACCTTTCCCACCGTGACAAGGGCGATCTTGGTGATCGTGGGCACGCCTTCGACCGGTCTCAATGTCACGCTCGCGTCCGTCTTCACCGAGTCCGGCGGATGCCCGGCTTGAGCGAGCATGTTAGACAGGGCCATGGAAAAGCAAGCAGCATGGGCTGCTGCGATCAGCTGCTCGGGATTGGAGCCCGGACCGTCTTCGAACCGGGATTTGTAGGTGTAACCCCCGCTGATGCTGTCGCCTGCGAGAAAGGTGCCAGAACCGGTCGGAACGTCACCTTTCCACTCTGCAGATCCCTTGGCAGGCATCGCTTCCTCCTTCTCTTTCAGTGTTGATGGTCGCGTCTGAATAATGGGAAATTGAACTAGCTTGCGTTGCCGGAGGCGGTGTCCGAGTTCAGGGCTTCACGGACGTCTTCCGCGGTCGAGCTCGCCTTCGTAAGCGTCTTGGTCGCTCCTTCCAGCAAGTCGACGAGCGCTTTCACCGAGTCCTCGTGTGTAACTACGACCATGTCGATGTCGCCTGCGTCCATAACCTCTCCGAGGTCCTTGATGTCGGTCCTGCTGAGGCTACGGCTAAGTCGCGTGATGAGCGACCCGCCAGCGGCGCCGACGACGCTTGACACGATGATCGAAGGAGGGAAGATGAGGCCAACAAGGGCCCCCGTGATGGCTCCCTTGCCCCAGCCGTAGTACTCCTGGCGTTTGATCGTTTTGACAGCGCCGTCCGCCTCCCGTTCGACGAGAGCAGCGTCGGCTAGGTCGACCTGGCCATCCTTGGACGCTTTCTCGACCGCGGCCCAGTCCCTCTCGGCCGTTGCTAGATCTTTATAAGTTGCAACCGTGGTGCTCAGGTTTTTCATGTGGCCCTCCGTTAATAGTGCCCTGTCACATCAGGTGCGACGACGTCCAACCAAATTAGGATGTGCTCACCCGAGATAGCCATTCTCCAGCTGAACCTGCCGGCGCCCGGCAGTTTCGCCGTGATAGCCGCCAGCCGGTGTCGCACGAGCGTGGCATCGGCACGACATTCGACCACTCAGCGTGGTCCGCCAGCAACCGACGGGGCCCCGCGGTCGGCAGTCAAGCGGGTCGGAACGTATCGGTAGACCGCCTTGTGCATCTCATTTGGCGGGCTTCGGGGCACGCGCCGGCACTCCCGAAGTGCGATAACCGGACGCCGAGAGGAGGCTGCGTGCCACCTAGCGTAGGACGAAGCCGATCATCTCTGGACCGGCGACGCCGGCATGTCGCCGCCGCTGTGGGCTTCCTTCTCCTGCTCGTTTCAGCCTTCTCCGTGCCGTTCCCCGGGACGGCGGCGCCGGCCGTGGCGCGACCGGCCACCGTCGTCCTGGCCGCCCCAAAGCTTTCAACGACCACCACGACGGTCCTGACGGCGACGACGACAACGATCTCGCCGTTAACGACGACGACAATAACCCCGCCGACCAATGTCCCCCCGACCACCCGGTCTGGGACCGGCCACACCAGCGCTACGACGGCAACCAGCGTGCCAACGACAACCCACACAAGGCCAGGTTTGACAACCAGCACCACTGCAGGGCACTCACATCACGCCCCGCCGTGCCCGAGCAACATCAACCAGGAACTTCAGCGAGAGCTAGCCTACCAGCCGTCCCCCCGGATGACCGCCCTTCGGATTACGAGGGTGACAGCCATAATCGCGACTAATTCCGTGCCATCCTCAGTCCCGGGCTTGACGGGTACGACCGTAATTACGTCGGTGCCCACGGGGTGTTTAGTCACGGCGGGGCTAAATGGAGAGGGTTTCGAGGTTGTGCCCGTGACACAGGCGCAGCAGTCGTTTGTCGGCAATAACACCTATATCGTATGGGCGTGGGATGTTGAGCCACTACGCAGTGGCCAACTTACACTCGACCTAACGATCAGTTCAGAGCTGAAGTACTACGGGCTAATTACGAACAGCGCGGACATCGACAAGATTGTTATGATCCACGTGATGGCGGCGCCGAACACTATACCTTCCTGGCTCGGCACTGTAACAAACAATGGAATTTTCGACGGAGTTGTCACCGCGCTCGTACTTGCCCTATTCGCCAATCTTGCGAACGAAGCAAGGAAAGCGCGGAAGAACCGTCAGGGCCCACCGACTGGCCCTGAAGACGCAAAGCCGAGTACAGCAAAAGCCGGCGCACCAACAGGTACAACAATTCCCACCAAGTGACTCCGCCGCAGTCAAACCGCCACGCTCAGGCTGACGCCCGCCAACAGACGGGCGATGTCACAGTTTTCGGCGAGATCACAACTGGAAGACGTGAGCACTGAGCCAGCAGCACTGGAGAGGACAACGCGGGAGCGACCGGTCCCGGTGACAACACCGTCGCCGGGGCAGCCGCCGAGGTCGCCGCTGGACGAGTTCGAGCAAGCGTACCGGCGCAACGTCGACGTCCTGATGGGCTACTTCGCGCGCCGGTGCCGTGATCCGCAGACCGTTGCCGATTTGACCTCGGAGACGTTCGTACGAGCGGTGGACGGCTTCGCCAGGTTTGACCCCCGACGAGGATCGGACCGGGCCTGGCTGTTCGGGATCGCCGCCCGAGTGTTCGCGCACCACTGTGAGCAGGCGGCGGGCGGTCGAGACGCGGTCGCCCGTCTGGGTGCCCGTCGGCTGCTCGACGGGGACGAGATCGAGGAGCTTGCCGACCGGATCGAGGCCGAGCGCCACGGCGCCTCACTGATGCGGCGTTGGGAGCAGCTCCCCGCCGTCGAGCGGGCCGCGATCGAGCTCGTCGACCTGGAGGGGCTCACCCCGAAGGAGGCGGCGGTAGCGCTCGGCGTTTCCCGTGTCGCATTTCGGAAACGGTTGTCTCGGGCAAGGGCCGGTTGGGCAAGGAACAGCACACCAATGAGGTTGAGAAAGGACCAGCACACCGATGAGCACTTACACAGACCGCCTCTGGCAGGACCTCGTGCGAGACCACGGCCCGGACCTCGCTCAAGCCGCTCGACTGGAGCCGAGCCGGGCCCGTGTTCTCCGCCGTCCGGGCGTTATCGCTGGTAGCGCGCTCGGGCTCGCGGGCGTCGGCGTCGCGCTCATTCTGGCCACCGGCGGCGGCACCCCCGCCTACGCGGTCACTACGGATGGCAATGGGTCGGTACTGGTGATGCTCAACCAGACTTCGGCCCTTCCCCAAGTGAACGCCAAGCTCGCCTCGATGGGGGCCCACGAGCAGATCTCGATCCAGATGGCACCTGGGGCGGCAACTGTCAATGGTCCCGTCGAATGTACGGCGAGCACGCCGGGCGCGAGCACGCTGGGCCCAGCGGTGAAGGTCCTCGTGGGTACTGACGGCACGCAGGTCATCTCTTCGGGCAACACAGGCGCCGGCACTTGGCACCTGGGCGCTTGCTACGTCCACAACGCGGCCAGCACTGGCTCGGCCAATACGGGGAACTCAGGCAATACGGGCAACGGTTGACCGAGTGACGACCACCTGCGCCCGTCCGACGCGGGTGCCGGTGCTAGCACGGTTAGCGGTCCGGCCCCCGGGCGACGGCGGGGCCCGGACCGCTTCGTGCTGGTCGTGGCTGCTCGTCGCCGCCGCAGTCGGCTGGAACCTCGTCAGTGTGCGGGCGCTCACGGACGGGGTCGCGTACCTGAACGACAGTTCGCTACACGAGCAGATGGTGCGGTTCGCGACGGCGCAGTTGCGCGCCGGGCGCCTCCCGCTCACAAGTTGGTTCCCGTTCCTTGGTGAAGGGTCGCCGCAGTTCCTCCACTACCAGAGCCTGCCGGCCATCCTCACCGGAGCACTCGGCCTGTTGATAGGCCCCGACCTGGCGTTTCGCTGGTCGCTGTACCTGCTGCTGTCGCTGTGGCCGGTCAGCGTCTACCTGTGTGCCCGCGGCTTCGGAGCGAGCAGGCCGGCCGCGGCCGCCTCAGCCGCGATGTCCCCCTTTTTGGCCAGCGCCGCCGGGGTCGGTTATGAGCAGCACGCCTATGTGTGGACGGGGTTCGGCGTCTGGACGCAGCTGTGGGCGATGTGGACGTTGCCGCTTGCGTGGGGCTTCAGCTGGCGGGCTATCCGCCACGGGCGCGGTTATCTATGGGCCGTCCTGTTCACGGGGCTCACCGTCGCCCTGCATTTCGAGACGGGCTACCTGGCGCTCTCGGTACTGCTCGTTTGGCCGCTGGTCGCCGGGCCGCCGCTCGTCGCCCGATTGCGGCGGGCTGGAGTGCTTCTCGGCGGTTCGTTGCTGTCTGTGGCCTGGGTGATCGTCCCCGTCGTGGATCAGCGCCGTTGGGCCGCGGTCAACGAACCGCTGCAAGGCACCGGGCTCGCCAACGGCTTCGGCGCTTACCGCGTGGTCGATTGGCTGGTCTCAGGGCAGCTGCTCGACTACAGCCGGCTACCGGTCGTGACCGTGTTCGCCGCGATCGGGCTCGGCTTGGCGTGGCTGGCGTGGTCGTCGAACGTCGACGGCCGCGCCCTCCTGGTCGCACTCGGCGTGTGCCTGCTGTTCGCGTTCGGTCGGACGACGTTCGGGTCGCTCGTCGACGTGATCCCGGGCAGCGCCGACATCTTCTTTCGCCGCTTCATGATGGGGGTCCAGCTCTCGGCGCTGCTGCTCGCCGGGCGCGGGGCGGCTTGGCTGGCGAGCGGCTGCGTGCGGCGGTTTGAAGCCCGCCTCCCGGGGTGGCCGCCCGGCTGGTCCCGGGTGGTCGTGCTGGTAAGCGCGATTGTCGTGCTCGCCCCCGCCTGGCTCCAGCTCGGCTCCTACGACCGTCAGGACGCGGCGGCAATCGCGGCGCAGCGCCGCGCGGACGGGACCGAGGGCGCCGAACTCGACCGCCTCATCGCGGTGGTCAAGCGCGACGGCGGCGGGCGGACGTACTCGGGACTGCCCTCGAACTGGGGCCAGAACTTCACGGTGGGCGCCGTACCCGTGTTCAAATACCTCGAGAGCCAAGACGTCGACGAGGTCGGGTACACGCTCCGGACGGCATCGCTGATGACTGACCCGGAGTACTTCTTCGACGACCGCGATCCGTCCGACTACCAGCTGTTCGGGATCCGCTACCTTGTCCTCCCCGCCGGCCGGGAGCCGCCAGTGGGCGCCCGGCTGGCGATGCGCGCGCCTACGCTCTGTGGACGATCGATGGCGACGGCTACGTCCAGTCCGGCCGCATCGTCGGTGAGATCTCCGCCAACCGAGCGAATGTGGGCACCCGCAGCATTCGGCTGCTCCACTCTGGGCTAGCCGCGGACGGCGCCTATCTCGGTGTCCGGTGGGGCCCCGACCAGGGCGGCGATGGCCCGTTGCCGACGGGGCAAAGCCAGTGGTCGGCTGGCGTGGTCCGCACGCAGCACGCGGACCTCGATGACGGCGACGACTCGGCGACAGTGCGGATGCGCCGGCCGGGCATCGTCGTGCTTAGTGCCTCCTATGACCCGGGGTGGACGGCAACGGTCAACGGCCAGCGACAACCGACCCGCATGGTGGCGCCGGCACTCGTCGGCGTCGACGTACCCGCGGGCACAGACCACGTCGCGTTCCGCTTCTTCGGCTACCGCTACTACCCCGAGCTGTTCGCGCTGAGCGGTCTCACCCTCTTCGTAATCTTCCTCGTGCCCGTCCGCCTCCGACGCAAACGGTGGCCTCCCCCACAGCGGGCACCCACAGAGAGGCGAAAGAAGCCAGGCTAAATTGCAACGAACGGGTAGGAAAGCGATATGGACCCTATTGCGGCGACAGACACTCCTGCCCGGCACACTTCCGATGGCGGGGTGGTCGTAGGCACGACGAACGCCCGGCGCCAGCTCGTCTTGTTCGAAGACCCTCAATGTCCCTATTGCCGGCGTTTCGAGGAAGTCTCCGGAGATCTCGTCGCGCGTGAGGTCGCCGCCGGTGCGGTGGCCGTTGAGTACCGGATGCGGTGCTTCCTTGGCCCGGAGTCGGTGCGGGCCGACAACGCGCTGGCCCTAGCCGCGGAGGTCGACCACTTCGATCAGCTGCACCGTGAACTGTTCGCCAACCAGCCCCCAGAACACACGGGCGGCTTCACGGTTCCCGACCTCCTCTCATTGGGAAGAGCGGCCGGCCTCACCGGACCGGATTATGAAAGCGGGGTCCGCACGGGCCGCTACGAGAAATGGGTGATCGCGATCGACAAGGTATTCGAAAAGCAGGACCGGCGGGGTACGCCCGCCGGGATTTTGGACGGGCACCTCATCCAAACAGAAGTGCTGTACGAACCAGAAGCACTGGGGGCGCTCATACGCGGCTGAGGCCGTCCTACTAGCTGCGGGCCAAGGACGTGAGCCCCGATGTCAATCGGCAACCCGTGTTTATCATCTACTGGGCTCGGACGCATTTAGGCGTAATGCAGGTGATGCCGCCATTAAATTGACCTGACCATCAACCTCGTGGTGCACTGGCGCGTGTCTACCCGTGCTACGCCACCATTTCGTGCGGACCACGTCGGCAGCCTCCTTCGCCCGCCCGAGCTCGTCCGGGCCCGCACGGCCTACGCCGAAGGCAGCCTCGACGCTGACGGCCTGAGAGAGGTTGAAGACGCCGCGATCCGCCAAGTCGTTGCCCTGCAGGAGGATATCGGGCTCCGGTCCGCCACCGACGGGGAGTTCAGACGCACTTCGTGGCACATGGACTTCGTTTACCAGCTCGGCGGCATCAGCCGTAGCGACGAACAGCTAGAGGTAGCCTTCAAGAACAGCGAGGGCTCGACCTTCTTCACTACGGCCGCCCTAAAGATTGCCGACAGGGCCCGCCTCGACGAGACGATCTTCGGGGACGCGTTCAGGTTCTTGAAGTCCATTACCAATACGGCGGTGCCAAAGCTGACGATCCCTTCACCGAGCATGGTCCATTACCGGGGAGGAGCGGCGGCCATTGACCCGACCGTCTACAGCGACATCGAGGACTTCTGGACCGATCTCGAGCGCGGCGTACGCCGAGGAGGTCCGCCGCCTTGGCCAACTCGGCTGCACCTACCTCCAGCTGGACGACACCTCCCTCGCCTACTTGAACGACCCGGTCCAGCGCCGGATGATCGCCCAGCGGGGCGACGATGCTGAACACCAGCACCTTCGGTACATCAGGCAGCTCAACGCCGCGCTCGAGGCCAGGCCCGAGGACATGGTCGTCACTACGCATTCGTGCCGGGGCAATTTCCAGTCGTACTGGGCCGCGGAGGGCGGCTATGACTTCGTGGCCGAGGCATTGTTCAACGAGTTGAACGTCGACGGGTTTTTTCTGGAGTACGACGACGCTCGGTCCGGCGACTTCGAGCCGCTCCGCTTCGTGCCAAAGGGCAAGATCGTAGTGCTTGGGCTCGTTACCACCAAACGGGGAGAACTCGAGCATAAAGACGACTTGAAAAGGCGGGTCGATGAGGCGAGCGCGTACGTGCCGCTGGAACAGAATCTGCTTGTCTCCCCAGTGTGGGTTTTCGTCGACGGTGGAGGGGAACCGCCTCAGTTTCGAAGACGAGGTCGCGAAACTGCGGCTCATCGTGGAAACGGCCGCTGAAGTGTGGGGCTGGAACTAACAGGAAAGATGGCCCAGGGCCTGGGCTGTGAGCGGGCTGATCACCCTTGCTCACCGCGTTGCCGACGTGACGCCAAGTGGCCAAAAACCCTCGGTCGAATACGGGCCGTACGAGGGCCACGAGAATGCCTTTGAGAGCGCAACCACAGCGTCACCATCAAACAGGCCGACGTATGGCACGTCAAGGGACAGCCTTTTCAAAATTGTCGCGTAGGCGCTGAAACGTTCCGGGTCATTATCGGTCGAAATCCCGGCTTTAATCTGCGCATCTAGCCCCGGTGGCGCGTAGTCCGCGACGTTGAATTGTCCTTGGACGAGGTTCGCAGTCCCGAGCAACGACATGTAACTGTTTGGATCGCTATTAGCGACGCTCCAAGTCGTGTACATCGCGGGACGTTTGGCCGGAGGGCCGGTCGCCTCGGTGAGCCACTGCGGGAACGTTAGCACCTGCAGGCGGGCATTTATACCGATCTGATGAAGTTCCGCCACGATAACTTCCGCCGGGTCCACGGCGCTCGGGGCCCACACCACGATCGTTGTGCTGGCCCCATTGTGATAGTCCGACGCCGCCATTTCCTGCCTGGCCTTGGCGACACTATGCGGGTAAAGGTTAATTGTTTTCAAAAGAGCATCGATCGGGCCCTCCGACGCAATTGTCCGCAACGACTCAGCCGGGATCAGTGTGTAGCTTGGAACGGCATAGCCTCCCTGCGCAGTGATGATATTCGCCCGGTCAAGCACGTATGCCACTGCTCGGCGAACGTGAATGTCGTCCCAAGGGGCGACCTGCGTGTTCATGGTGAAGGACCCAATGTATGCCGGATTGGGAACGCTAAGTAATGCCGCCTCAGAGCCAGCGGTAGCGGCGAACGCTTTAGGCGTAGCGACACCAGTGTCGACATCGATCTCACCGGCGCGCATGGCGAGAGCGAGGCTCGTCTCATTGGCAAAACTTGTGAGCGAGATGTGTTCGACGGGGACGCGCCCTCTCCACCAATCCGGGTTGGCGGAAAATTGTGCTCCGGTCGTCGGGTCGAGACTGTCCACTTCCCATGGCCCAGAGCACATGATCAAGGTGCCGGGCTGGCCAAATGTCGCTTTGTGTTCTTGTGCAAACCGTTTCTCGAAGATAAAGGCGCCAGGGACGTCACCGGGCCAAGTCGCGTTAGGGTAGCTCAGTTCGACAGTCACCTCGTACGGCGACGTGGCAGTCACGCTCTTCACACTGGGGAAGAAAAAAGCCCATGGTGAACCCGGAGCGCGTTCGAGGTTCAGCGAGAATGCGACGTCGGTAGCGGTCAGAGGGCTGCCATCCCAAAACTTGACCCCGTGGCGAATATCATAGACATAGGTGACGTCGTTCGGCTGACTGACCGATGTGGCAAGATCAGGCACCAATCGGCCATCGGAAGCGTAGGACATCAACGTGTCGCACGATGTGAAATCTATGTAGCTCGCAAAATTATCCTTCGTAACGGTAGCCGTGGGTATTGACCCGACTACACCCTCCCTCAGTAATGGAATTACCGGTGCCGGCTGTTGGGCAGACGCAGGTAGGGTACCGGCGGACGCCCAGGTTGGCCCCAGTACGGACAATGCGGCAAGAGCAATGCAGGTTCTTCGACCGGCCGTTCTCATTGAACCTCCCGACTTGATATGGACTGACCTGTGAAGAGACATTCGGGATAACCGCCACCCGTGCCGCCCGCGGCGTTCGCGAGGAGCTCCTCACCCAGACTGTAACGTGCAGCATCGTGCAGGACCAGGGAGTAGCAGAATCTTTCACCGGAAATTCAAACGGAGTTCACCCGATCCCGGTCTTTCCTCGGCCTGCTCGGGACTTTGGCGCACCATGGAGGTTCGTTACCAAGCTGTTACTTCGTCTTAATGGCTGGATCAGACCGTGCCCGCAGAATAGGGCGCCGCAGAATGGAACTGCCGGCTGGACAAGATCGGAGTGACGAGATTTCTGGTTATTTGAGTGCGCAATTGCGTCCTGATGGTCAACTGGAGGAACAAGTGCCTGAGCAGCTCATAAGTCCCCACGGCGGGGCACTAGTGGACCTGGTCGTGACCCCCGAACGGGCCGCGGAGCTAAAGGAGCAGTCCCGCAACTGGCCCTCTTGGGACCTGGCCCCCCGCCAGTCCTGTGACCTCGAGCTGCTCGCCAACGGCGGTTTCTCCCCCTTGCGGGGTTTCCTCGGCGAAGAAGACTACGAGGCCGTGTGCGACCGCATGCGCCTGGCCGACGGCACCCTGTGGCCGGTGCCGGTGGTGCTGGACATCACCGAGGAAAAAGCGGCCGAGCTGGGCCCGGGGGCGAGCCTGGCCCTGCGGGACCCCGAGGGGGTCATGCTGGCCGCCCTGCGGGTGTCCGAGCTGTACCGGCCCGACCTGTCCCATGAGGCCAAGCGGGTGTACGGCAGCACGGACAAGGCCCACCCGGGGGTGGCCTACGTGCTGGAGCGGGCCAACCCGGTGTACGTGGCCGGCCAGCTCGAGGTGCTGAGCCCCCCGGTGCACTACGACTACAAGGCCCTGCGCCTGGCCCCGGCCCAGCTGCGGTCCCGGTTCTACGAGCTCGGCTGGGAGCGGGTGGTGGCCTTCCAGACCCGCAACCCCATGCACCGCGCCCACGTCGAGCTCACCCTGCGGGCGGCCCGGGCGGTGGAGGCCAACCTGCTGGTGCACCCCACGGTGGGCCTGACCAAGCCGGGCGACGTCGACCACCACACCCGGGTGCGCTGCTACCAGGCCGTGCTGAAGGGCTACCCCCACGCCACCGCCACCTTGTCGTTGCTGCCCCTGGCCATGCGCATGGGCGGCCCCGGGAGGCGGTGTGGCACGCCATCATCCGCAAGAACTACGGGGCCAGCCACTTCATCGTGGGCCGGGACCACGCCGGGCCGGGCCCGGACTCGGCCGGCCAGCCCTTCTACGGGCCCTACGACGCCCAGGCCCTGTTGTCTGACCACGCCGGCGAGCTCGGCATCGGGGTGGTGCCGTTCGCCCAGATGGTCTACGTGGAGGACCGCGACGAGCACATGCCGGTGGACGAGGTCCCCCCCGGCGCCCGGGTGCTCGACATCTCGGGCACCGAGCTGCGCCGGCGCCTGGCCGAGGGCCGCGACATCCCGGCCTGGTTCACCTTCCCCGAGGTGGCCACCGAGCTGCGCCGCAGCTACCCGCCCCGGTCCCACCAGGGCGTGACCGTGTTCTTCACCGGCCTGTCGGGGGCGGGCAAGTCCACCATCGCCAGCATCTTGCTGACCAAGCTGCTGGAGGAGGGGGGCCGGCCCGTGACCCTGCTCGACGGCGACATCGTGCGCAAGCACCTGTCCTCCGAGCTCGGCTTCTCCAAAGCCCACCGGGACATAAACATCCGCCGCATCGGCTGGGTGGCCTCCGAGATCACCAAGAACGGCGGCATCGCCATCTGCGCCCCCATCGCCCCCTACGAGGCCATGCGCCAGGAGGTGCGCCAGATGGTCGAGCCGGTGGGCGGGTTCATCCTGGTCCACGTGGCCACCCCCATCGAGGTCTGCGAGCAGCGCGACCGCAAGGGCCTGTACGCCAAAGCCCGGGCCGGCATCGTAAAAGAGTTCACCGGCGTGTCTGACCCCTACGAGGAGCCGGCCAAGGCCGAGGTCCGGATCGACACCACCAACCTGAGCGCGGAGGCGGCGGCCCAGCACGTGATCTTGCACCTGCAGACCGAGGGCTACCTGGGCCAGTCTCGCTCGGCCTCGACAGGCCGGAAGGCTACCGCCGTGACGTAGTCAGTCGCAGAAATGTGCTCCCACTCGATCGGGGAAAGAAGGGCTTAGTCAAGCACAACGGCTGAGCCCGCTGTTCAGCGAAGTACTACTTTGCTGCCCGTCACGAGCTCAGCATCGTCTGAGCACAGCCACGCGACCACCTTGGCTACGTCCTCTGGCTGTGCAATATGCACGAGGTAAGGGTCGGACGCTACGACTGCACGGAGATCGTCGGTGACCCACCCAGTGTCCGTCACCGGAGGTTGTACGAGGTTCGCCGTAACGCCGAGCTTGCCGAGCTCTGTGGCCGCCGACATCGTGAAGTTCTCCAAGGCGGCCTTCGCGGCACCATAGGTGACTTCGCCGGGGAAGCCTTGTTGGCCTCCCGAGGTGAGGGACACGATCCGTCCCCACCGACCACCCCTGGCAAGGAGCCTGCGGCTGAACTCGGCTATGAGGAGCGCCGAAGCTCTGGCGTCAACCCCGAACGTCCTGTCGAAGACGTTTGCGGTCACTGCCATCATCAATCGGCCCGCACCGTCGAAACGCCCAGGGACAAACGAGTCTCCGCCGGCCCACCCCGTGGCATTGTTCACCAAAATGTCGACGGGGCCATAGGTCTCTTCGGCAAAATCGAAGATCCGGGCCGGGGATTCGGGCCGCAACAGGTCGACCTCAATCGCACCCGCGGTGCCTCCTTCGGCGCCGATCTCCGCCACCGTGTCACCAGCCGCGCGCATGCGGTTGACGTTGTACTGTGCCGGCGTAGCGGTGTTGTCATCGACTGGCAGTCGCCAGCCGGTGACTACCACCGACGCGCCACTACCCGCCAGCAGCCTGGCCGTGGCAGCTCCAATTCCGTGGTTTGCCCCGGTCACGATGGCTACATGGTGCACAGCCGGAGTGTAGCGGGGCCGGGTTTTCCCGCATTCAGCTCCACCAGACTGGCGCTAGACCTGGGTATTACCGGCTGATTTTGAACGACCAGGCCTCAGCGTAGGAGCGCGTCCGGCATGACCGATACGATCCCGGTGGCTCCTGCCGCCTGGATCTCGGCCAGTCGGGACCAAAACAGCGATGCTTCTACGACGAAATGGACGGCTACGAGGTCGTCGCGCCCGGCCAGAGGGAGGACCGTCGGTGCGGCCAGGCCCGGAAAGACCGAGGTCAGCTGCTCTAGTTTGGCCCGCGGGAGGTGGAGCATGACGTAGCGCTGTTGACGGGCATCCAGGGCTGCCTGCAACCGCAGAGACAGGCTGCCCAGGCGCTCATCTCCATTGTGCACGAAGAGCGCCTGGCACTGCGAAATAATCCCGAGCACGCGCAGGCGGTTCTGGCTGAGGCTCGTCCCCGTCTCCCGCAAGTCGACAATGGCGTCGGCCAGGCCAGCGGCACAGACTCCTTCGAGGGCACCGCCCATGGCGACGATCTTTATCGCGATGCCGCGGGCGCCGAACCAGTCGGCCGTCACCTTTGGCATGTGAGTGGCGACTACCGCTCCGTCGAGGTCCTCCATCGCTTGGCGCCCATCGTCGTCTCGGCTAGCCACGACGAGCTCCGAGCGCGTCATCCCGAGCGGGAGGGCAGACAAATGGCCCAACCCCTCCTCTAGCACGATGTCGGTTGAGATGAACGCTCCCTCCACCCGGCGGGCCGCCAACCATGCGGCGGCGTCCCGGGGGCGCATCTCGATGAACTCCAGGCTACCGGCAGGGACCCGAGCGCCTATCCCTCTGAGCGCCGAAGTCCCGTACCCAGCCCGGTCCAACAGGGCCACGACGTCCTCCCGCAGGCGGCCCCGTGACGGCACTGCCACGCGAGCTGTCACCGCCGCCGCCCCGCCAGTTCGCTCACGACTGCCTCGAAGCTCACGTCGCTGTCGACCAATCCGACGAGCAGGTGGAACACCAGGTCAGCTGCCTCGGACACGACGCGTCCGGGGTCGGGCCGGGACCGGCCCAGTTCCAGGCAGACCTCGAACGCTTCCTCCATTATCTTTCGCTGGATGCGTTCGGGGTCGTTGAAAAGCTCCGTCGAGTAAGAGCCCGGTGGCCGCGTGGCGCGGCGGTCCTTCAGGAGGTCTTCAAGCTCCGTCACTGTGGCCTGCATGCGGACCATCATGGCCGTCTGCGGACTCTGCTGCGTGCTTCGTTGCCGTGGACGGCCGTCCAAGGTTTAACGGGTTCTCAGCTGTTCATGGACCTCCGTTTGGGTTGGCGGCCGATGCCTTAAAGGGACAAGGGACTGCAATGACCCAGGAGGCGGGCGATAGGTGAGCGTTTTAGGACTGAGCGAGAGCTCCCCAACGGAGATAGGTCACACTGATGGCTCACCCTGGGAGCCGGACGTAGAATCCGGCGACAATCCCTGGGAGCGAACCCGCGCTAGCGGCCTTTGAGCGCGCTGCGGTGGTCGCCCCCCAGGGTTTCACAGAGCCGGCGATGGAGGTTGCCGCGGCGCGAGCGGAAAGCCCCGCAGGCGCGCTCTCAGTGGCGGCTCTGGTCGAAAACGCAAGGAACGGCGATGGCGGCGCGTGGGAAGAGCTGGTGACCCGGTTCGGCGGCATGATCGCCGCTACCGGCCGGCGCTATCGGCTCACTCCCTCTGACGTCGCCGAGCTGCAACAGACCACATGGTTGCGGCTAGTCGAGAACCTGCACCGCATCGAACAGCCGGAGCGAGTCGGGGGGTGGCTGGCGACCACGGCCCGCCGGGAGAGCCTACAACTGCTGCGGCGAGCGGCGAAGTACCACCGAGACGGCGACCAAATGTTGGCCGAAATGCCCGACCGGCGCCTGCCAGAGCCAGACGCCCGCCCAATTGCTGAAGAACGGGAAGCCGCGGTCCGGGCGGCGTGGACGCGTCTCAGGCCGCGCTGCCAAGAACTCTTGTCTCTGCTCATGACGGACGACCCCATGGGTTACAAGGATCTCTCGAAGCTGCTGGTTATGCCCGTGGGCAGCATTGGGCCAACGCGAGCCCGGTGCTTGGAGCACCTCCGCCGCCTCGTTGAAGAAGAAGGGATGATCGGGGCATAAGGGCACCAGGCATGCCCCTTGTCGGCGCTCGCTAGGCGTCGAGAAGGACAACCCTCACTCTCGTGGGTGCCAGCCGGCGAAGCTCGGCCCGTCGGGTGCCTCGTACTGGCGAAGTGCCATCGGCGGCCCACCCGGGACGCCGATCACCGCCTGGCGCCCCCAAAACGAGATGGGCGTGGAGGGCGGCCGCACGACCGTCGCACCGCTCCCAAGGGCCGTGGCGAAGACAGCGTCGAGGTCCTCGACTTCCACCCCGAAGACGTACGGCACGGTCGTGGGGTCTTCCGGCTCGTCTCCGGGGAGCAGCTCGATGAGCACCTCCCCGAGCCGGACGTAAGTGATCGCGCCGCGGGGGTGGAGCTCGAAGCCAAGCACGTCGATGAAGAACCTCTCCGCGGCATCCCGGTCCCACACCCGGAAAGGCACGTGGCTTACCCGTGTCGTTCCACCCATCGCTCTCCTTTCCCTACCGGCGACGCACCGGCGCACCACTTGTACGTCTTTTTACCGCCAGCAACCGGCTCCCCGCGTTACCCGCCCTCCCCAGAGGGGCGGTCAGCAAGAAGCGGGTGGCTAGCCCGCTACCAACGCCGGCAGTTGGCGGCCGGGCGGAGCCGTCGAGCCCCTTACGACCAGTTCGGGCTCGAACAAGAGCCTTTCGCTCGGTGCCGCCGTGCCGTCGATCCCGCTCACCAGCAGCTTTACCGCGGCACGCCCCATGGCCTCGATGGGCTGGCGGACGGTAGTGAGCGGGGGGTCGGTGCACGCCATCAATGTGGAGTCGTCGTAACCGACGACAGAGACGTCTTCCGGGACACCAAGCCCCGAACGGCGCGCGGCGCGTATGACGCCCAGGGCCAGGGGGTCGCTGGCACAGATGATGCCCGTGACGCCTCGGGCGATCAAGCGGGCGCCCGCGGCGTGCCCCGCCTCCAGGGAGAACGGCACATGTTCGACCAGGTCGGGCCCGACCTCGGCCCCGTCCCGCCGCCTGGCTTCGCGAAAGGAACGCAGCTTGAGCAGGCTCGGCATGTGGTCTTCAGGCCCAAGGACCATGCCGATGCCCTGGTGGCCGAGGGCGCGCAGGTGGCTGTACGCCTGCTCGGTGGCGGAGACGTCGTCCGTGGCTACCTGAGGGAAGTCGAGGTCATCGCTGGCCTCGTTGATGAGCACCACCGGCAGCGAACGCTCCCGCAACAGATGGTAGTGCTCATGAGGCGAATTGGCTTCGGCGAAGTTCCCGCCGGCAAAGATGACCCCCGAGGCATGCTGGTCGAGCAGCAATTTCACGTAATCAGCCTCTGGCTGGCCGTTCGGGCCGCTGGCGCACAGCACCGGTGTAAACCGGAGTTGGGCCAAGGCGCCGCCCACGACCTCGGCGAACGCCGGGAAGATAGGGTTTTGCAGTTCTGGGAGGACGAGCCCAACCAGGCGGGCGCGCTTGCCTTGCAGCTTGGTCGGCCGTTCGTAACCAAGGACGTCAAGCGCGGTCAGGACAGCTGTCCGGGTGGCGGCGGCGACACCGGGACGCCCGTTGAGCACGCGACTTACAGTCGCCTCGCTCACGCCCACTTTTTCGGCGACCTCGGTCAGTTTTGCGGGCAACGCCGACACCTTATGCCCCGTCTCTGCAGCGTCTCGAGAAAGCCGGTCAGGCCACTTCGTGCTGACGTAGGGGTGTCACAAATGTTAACAGCTCGGCGAGACCGGTGGCTCGGCGCTAGGGCCGTCTGGTGACAGAGGTAGTCGCGGACGCCTCGGCCGGCGGCGTCGTCTGCACCGAACCCGCATCGAACAGCCGACCGAGCTTCTGCATCTCGCGCCGCACCGCGGTCATAACGTGGGCCTGCCCGATCGGCTTCCCCTCCTCGGCGGCGAGGAACGACGCCGTCGCCACCGCGTTGCGGATGGCGCCGCCCACCATCTCGACGCGGTCGGCGAACACATCGAGGTCCAAGTCGTCGGCCAGAGGCGCCCTCGGCGGCAGGCACCGACGCCAGATCCGGCGCCGTTCGGGCGCCTCCGGGACGGGGAACTCGACGATCACATGGATTCGCCGGAGAAAGGCCGGGTCGATGTTGCGTAGGAGGTTGGTCGCCATGATGGCGAGACCGTCGTAGCGCTCGAGCCGCTGGAGGAGGTAAGCGACCTCGATGTTGGCGTAGCGGTCGTGGGCGTCGGAGACCTCCGACCGCCGCCCGAGGAGGGCGTCGGCCTCGTCGAAGAACAACGCCACACTGCTGGCCTCGGCCGCATCAAAGACGATGGACAGGTTTTTCTCCGTCTCACCGATGTACTTGCTGACCAGGTTGGCTAGGTCGACCTTATAGACCTCTAGACCAAGGTCGGCTGCGACCACCTCGGCGGCCAGGGTCTTACCCGTGCCGGAGGGCCCGGCGAAGAGGGCCACCACACCGGTCGACGGCTGGGGGGCAAGGCCCCAGCTGTCGAAGACCCGCCGGCGCTGCCGGCAGCGGATGGCGATTTCCTCGACCCGCTCCCGGCGCTCAGCGTCGAGCACCAGGTCGTCCCAGGTGCGGGTGGGCCGGATCCGGGTCGCCGTGCCCTGCACGGGGCCGGCCAGCCGGCGCACGGCCGCGGCCAGATCCCCACCGACCGCCCCCGACGCCCGGCTCACGTACAGCAACTGCTCGGCGGATAGGCGGTAGGCGTCGGCGCCTTCGGGCGCGGTGCCACCGAACGCGCCCGCCCACTCGTCGGGGGAAGCCACCTCCGGGACCGGACGTGGCTTCCAACCACGGTCGCCGGGGAAGATCGGAGATGGCGAGGTCGCCGCGGCTAGCGATGCCCCACGACAAATGCCACGCCCGCCCGATGCGGTCCCGACCCTCCGAGCCGAGGACCTCATCGTCGGCGCCGATTTCGACTACGACGCCGGCGCCGGTCAACGTCGCCCAGCGAATGAGCGCGTCCCACGCGTCCGGCCCCGTCGGCTTGGGGGTGACCAACAGCGACGGCCGGAGCACACCGGCCGCGACCGACTGCAGGCGGCGGACCCGGTCCCGTGCCGAGCTCACCACGATGCGCCCTGTCTCCGTCGGGGCGTCCGCCGCGTAGGGCACCTCGAGGACCTCAGTACCCGGCGGAAAGCCGGGGTCGGGACCGTCGTCGCCGGCCAACCACCAGGAGACCGCCGGTGCCACCGCCACCGGTTCGGCCGCCCAGGCACCGGGACCGACGGGCGCCAGCAGTGCGGCTCGCCGCAGAGGGCCGCCCGGGCCGGCCAGCGCGGCGGCCTCGTCGCCGGCAACCAGACGCAGCGTCCAGACGGTTAGGCGTCGTTGGGTCACATCATCGGCCAGGTACCCGGCCAAGCGCTGCCGGCGGGGGTCGACCTCGACGGCGACGAGGAGGGCGAGGACCTCAGCCCCGGCGAGGTCAAGCACGGCGTTGTGACATATGGCGGCGAACCGCCCGTGGTCGCCGAGAGACAGCTGGAACTCGGCGCGGGCCTCCTCAACAGCGGCGTCGGCGTCATCGAGCACCTTCCGGACATCGTCCTGGAGGAGGGCGGGCGGCTCACGGTCCAGGCCCGGGAGGGCCCGGAGCAGAGCGTCTACCTCCTCATCGCTCAGGGAGTAGCCAGCCAACGGGTTGGGGGCCCGGTCCCACCCCAGCCGGGCCGTGAGGGCGGCCCGCACCAGCAAAGTGTCGGCGAGACCCGACCAGGCCCCGCTCAGCTCCACCGCTCGCCCCAGGACGCCACCGAGGGAGTATGGCACACACGCCCTTGAGCGCACGCCTGACCACGGTGCGCGGGCGTAGACGGGCTGACCGTGGTACACTTTCGCCCCGGAGCGAGGCGATCAGGAGCCGCGCCGGAGGGGGTACCCAGATGGGCAAGGCGTCGACCCGTACCGTCACCCACCGGGCACGACGCGACCACGAGTCGCCCCGTGCCGATCCCCCACGGCCATGCCGTGGCGGCGCGCGATCCCCGGACCGTGCTCGGGAACCGGTCGGCCCGGATGCTGATCGCTCAACCTCATCTCGTGGTCGGGGCCAGCTTCGACCCGCTCGAGCTCGAAGCCGACCGGGTCGCGGCCGACGTCGTGCGGACGATGGCAGCCGGGCCGACGCCCGACCGCATCGATCGCGATTGCGGAGCGGGCTGCTCTTGCACGGATCCGGCCCCGCGGTAGCCCGGACCATCAGCCGTGCGGCGAGCCCGGAGGCAGCACCGATCGGCGCCGGCGGGGGCGCGGTCCAGGCCGCCGACGAGGCGAGCGTCAACCGGGCGCGCGGCGGGGGCGATACCCTCCCGACCGACTTCCGGGCCGGGGTCGAACGGTCATGGGGGCCGACTTCTGCGCGTCCGGGTGCACACGGGGCCGGCTGCAGCCCAGCTCAACCGTTCGTTCGGCGCCAGCGCGTTCACCATCGGCAACGACATCTTCTTCCGTGACGGGCTGCCCGACGTCAAGACGAGCGAAGGCGCCCATCTGGTCAGCCACGAGCTCACCCACACCATCCAGCAAGGCGGGACGGCCGCTGTGGCCCGGTGCAGCTGCGGTAGCACCGACCAGCACGTGCAGCGGCACTCGTCTTTCGAGCACCTGATGCTCGGCAACGTCAAGCCCGAGGATCTGGCCAAGGTGGGGGCGTGGCAGGACGCCATCGAGCAGACGACGCCCACGCGCACCGGCCTCAACAAGAAGGTTAGGGGCAGCGGCGGCGGCCAGGACAAGGCCCAGGTCGACGTGAAGGTCGGCGGCCAGGACCTCCATATCACCAAGTCAGAGATCCTCCACGTCCTGCTGGAGGAGATGCTCCGGCTCCGAGACTGGCAACAAAAGCCCCCGGGTGAGAGCTCGGTCGAGCAGACCAAGCCGCCTGATCCCAACGCGTCCATGACCCCCGTCGGGGTCGACCCGAAATTCCAGGTGTACACAGTCCGCCTCCCGCAGGGACTGATCTGTACCTACGGCGAGATGAACACTTTGGCCGACTACTTCGGCAGCGTCGAGGTGCTCAAGGGTGCCGCAGCAAAGCAGGTCAGGCAGTTACTGCAGAGTGTCCGCGAGGAGACCTGGGGTTTCCTGAGCGAGACCTACAACAAGGTCGCCGACAGCCTCACCAAGCAGGAACGAGAGGACCCGGCGATGGACCCCATCCGCCAAAAGGTGATGAAGGAGTTCGTCGTCCCTGGTCTCCAGGGAGAGGACACGGGCGGCAGCTTCGCGGGCGCCACCGCCTTCCGGATCAGTGGCCTGTTCGGCCAGCTCGAGCTCATCGGCGGGATACAAGGCACCGGTGCCCAGGGGAAGACCAACAAGTACACGCCCAGCCTGGGCCGCAATGCGTGCCATTTCGTGCCGGAGAGCTGGAATGCCTGGGCCGACAACCACAAGAAGGCCCGTGACCTGGCCAACGAGTCGTACACCTTGTACGCCCAGTCAGAACAAACCAAGGCCAGCATCGCGACGGCCGGTGCCGATCAGAAGGCCGGGCTGCAAAAACAGTTCCAGGAGGAGAAGCAAAGAGCCTCGGACAAGGGCAACGAGGCCCTGATGGTAAATGGCTTCGGGGACCACTACCTGCAGGACTCGTTCGCCTCGGGTCACATGATCAACAAGACACAGATCATGCAGTTCTACATCGAGTTCATCGACCAGACCAACCAGTGGGACTACTTCAAGGACGCCAACTGGCGCAAGGTCCAGAACATCGCCTACAACCAGACCCTCGCCCCCGAGCAGCAGTACGACCAGGACCGGGTCGAGGGCTACAACGGAGCGACCGGCGCGGGTGCCAACAAGGCGATGGACCCCCAATCGGTAGAAAACCGCAGCGTCGAGAACGGCTCGGACTGGAAGACGAACTTCACCGCTCTCGGGTTGCAGGTGCCGCGCTCGCTCAGCAACGACCCCAACAGCCCGACCCGCAAGCTGTTGCACGAGATGCGAGGTCTGGCCCGCGGTGGAACAGACTCGCTCAAGGGCTCGGAGATCATCTCGCTCATGGGCAAGGTCGGAGTCAACCCGGTCGCGACCCGAATGGCCGTGGGCGACATGCTGCTCGACGGAGTGCTGCTCTCCGACGTCAACGTGGAGACGCGAGGTAAACAGATGGCCAGCATGCGGGACAGCCGGGCCGCGGCCGACGCCAATCCCGCCCCGTTGAAAGGGGCGGGCGAGCAGCTCACCCCGAAGGACTTCAACAAAGGCACGTTCCGCGTCCGCGACGAGCTCAAGCCCAAGAAAGGTTCAGCGCCGCCCACTAAGACCGAGGCCGAGCGCCAAGAGGACTACATGGCCGTCACCTACAACGACTACCTCGAGTTCATCCAGAGTTCCTTCCTGCAGAAGTCGACCAATGCGCTCCACGACACGTTTTGCAAGGGCGGCCTGACCGTCTATGACCGCACCGGCGCCCTGATCGGCACGGTTTACGGCGATGACAACATGTTCAACGCCAACTCCTCAGTGGGGGTGGCCCACTCGGGCGAGACGGCGCAGAAGTCACGCGACGCGATCGTCAACATCATGAACACCGGTGGCGACGGTGGCAACACCGTCCAGGCCATCGTCGACCGCTTCCCCCGGGAGGTGCGAGCCGATGTGTACAACTCAAAAGGCGAAGTCAAGCAAGCCGGGGTCAAGATGCCGATCGAGGACTGGCACAACAGCAGCTACGCCGGCAGTTTGAAGACGAATGCCTTCCAAAAGCTGTTCCCGACGATGAACTGGTCGATCAAGCAGAAAATGGCCCCCGGGGCAGCCAAGGACCTCGGCACGTTCTTCACCGCCCCGCCCCCGCACGCGCCCTTCTAACCCGAGACCGAGCCTTGGAGATTAGGGTGCGTCAGCGACTACAAATCCGCATTCATAGGCGAACACGACCGCTTGCACGCGGTCGCGGAGGTTGAGTTTCATAAGGACGCGAGCGACATGGGTTTTGACCGTACTTTCCTCCACGACCAGTTCCGCGGCGATCTCTGCGTTCGAAAGCCCGCGGGCGAGCAAGCGAAGGACCTCCCGTTCGCGAGCCGTGAGGGCGGCAAGCTGTGGAGGTTCCTCCCGAATAGGTCGGCTCGCCACCACGAACTGCTGGATCAACCGCCGCGTGATCGAGGGGTCGATCAACGCGTTACCGGCGGCCACGCTGCGGACCGCGGCTGCTAGCTGGTCTCCCGGCGCATCCTTTAGCAGGAAGCCACTGGCTCCGGCGCGCAGAGCCGAGTAAACGTACTCATCCGTATCGAAGGTCGTCAGCATGAGAACTCGGCTTTCGGTCTCGGCCAGGATTACCCGGGCGGCCGCCAAGCCGTCCATGTTCGGCATCCTGATGTCCATAAGGACCACAGAGGGAGCCAATTGCCGCGTGAGCCGAATTGCGTCCATTCCGTCGGCCGCCTCGCCCACAACGGTTAAGTCGGGCTCACCGCTGAGGATTACCCGGAACCCGTCTCGCAGCAGCCGCTGATCGTCGACGATAAGGACGGAAACCTGGCCCTGAGGGTCGGGCAAAGGTCAAGCCTCTCCCACGTAGGCCCATAGCCGAACCGGGCTTGTGTCGGTCGGGACCGTGGTTACGGCTGGACGACGGGGCAACGCGGCGGTCACCCGCCAACCTCCGGCCGCGGTGGGGCCAGCATGGAACGTCCCGCCACAGCGAGCGGCGCGCTCACGCATGCCGGCCAAGCCGTGACCACCTCCGGCTGCGGCGAGCGCTGAGGGCACGGATTTAGGCGGACCGTTGACGACGTCAACCGAGACCGTCCCCACATTTCCCTGGATGGTGATGTCAATCGGCGCCCCGGGAGCATGCTTCACTGCATTCGTGACCGCTTCTTGGACCAACCGGCACGCGGCGTCCGCACTATCTTCAGCGAGGTCCTCAAACTCGCCGACGAAATTGCAGCTCAAGGTCACCCCGGAAGAACGCGCTCTACGGACCAGGTCTTCTACGATGCGCAGTCCCGTATAGGGGACGGGCGGGCCAGAGGGGCCGAGGAACTCGATTAGACGGCCGATCTCGGCTTCCGCCTCGAGCGCCGCCGCGGCGATCGAGGCAAAGGCCTTGGTCCCTTCGGCCGAGCTCGACTGCACAAGACGCTCGCCGGCCCCGGCTTGCACCACCATAAGGCTGATGCAGTGGGCGACGATGTCGTGAAGCTCACGAGCGATGCGGGCCCGCTCGTACCGCACCGATGCCACGGCGAATATCTCCCGTTCCGCTTCCAGCTCTTGAGCACGGGCCTCGAGCTCGGCGCCCAGACGGCGACGAGAGCTGACCACTAAGCCGACGAGCCAGGGAGCGACGGTCACCATTTCAAACAGCGGGTTGAAACCGGTATTGCTGGTGGTGTTGACCCCAACTGTGAGGCAGGCCAGCCCAATTAACGACGGGCGCCATGGGCAATTGGCACCCAGGCTGTAAGCGATGAGGAAGACGGCCAGGAGGCCAGGCAGACCGACGGCACTGTTGTTGATGGCGCTGGCCTCGTCGATGACAGTAGGCAGCGCCAACAGTGCGCCTCCCGCGACCCCCACAAAAATGGGGTAACGCCTACGGGCCCCGACAAGGGCAAAGAAGGCGAGCACGCTGAGCGAGGCGGGTAGGGCTGAGGACAGAATGCCGCCGGCGCTTAAAATCCCCGCCGCAGTGGCTGTCAGCGCGGCAGCGGCAATTTCGTCTGGCCGGCGGCGCCCCCACCCCCAGAGACGGTGGCCGAGCTTACGCATGCGTGGCGGCGACGATGGGGAGTTGCACCACTGTTTTCCGTAAAGCGCCGTGAGCCTCGCTGCGCAACGTCCCTCCGTGCAAGGCCGCCCGCTCAGTCGCCGCCCCCAACGCGGCGCGCACTTCGGCGCCCCGCGCTTGGTCCCACGATGGTGAGCTGCAGCGAACCCGGCCTGAACTCGACCACCACATCGACGTGAGAGGCCGGGTCGTTCTCGAGCGCGAGCAGTGCGTGCTCGACTATTCGGTAACCGGATAGCTCCACCCCTGGAGGGAGCAAGCACGGGTCTCCCTCCGTCTTTAGCCGGGTATCGGCCTTCGTGAGGCCGCCGAGGAGGCGGCCCAGTTGAGAAAGCACCGGCTGGGGCCGCATGGGTGCGCCCTCACGCAGGCTCCCGACTACGTCGCGCATGTGCACCAAGGCGGCTCGCCCGATCTCCTGGATGTCTTTAAACGCTTGCTTGGCCAGGTCAGGGCGCGACACCAACCCCTCCTGGCTCACGTTGGCGATGAGGGCTATCTGGCTGACCTGTTCGTGGAGGTAGGAATCGAACTCGCTAGCAACGCTGGCGCGGTCGGCCGCCACCGCCAGTTGGGCGTTGCGTTCGCGCTGCTCTCGCAGTTCTTTGTTCCTAGCGCGCAGGTTGGCGACCGTTTCATTTCGTTGACGCAGCAACAAGCCGGCCACCATAAACCCGATAGCAATGGGCAGCATGAGGACAAGGATGCCGGCTTTGGCGCTCGCCAACTGCGGGTCCGAGTAACCCTGGCACAAGATGTTCAGCGCCAGTAACGTCATGCCGACAACGGCCTGACGGCGGTTGCACCGGAGCCCGATGGCGAAGGCCACGAAGAACACCGCCGGTAGCGCAGCCCCGCAGCGCACCAACGGCTCGAGCAACAACCAGTTGACGGCGGCTCCGAAGGCAAGGGCGGCCGCCGCCAGCACGGGGTTACGACGGGCGAACAGCACCGGCGCGGTCATGAGCAAGACGGCGATGCACCCGACGACGCCTCCGTGGGGGTTGGCCGGGTTGACGAGCCCCGCGGCTAAAACTACTCCGTACGCGCTCAGCCCCAGCGCTAAGGCGAGGTCGCCGACGCCCACGTCGCGCCAACCGAAGACCGGGTATGTCAGCCAGCGTGTCGAAACCCCACGTGTCACAAAGAACCCCTCTCGGCTGTGGCTATAGTCTGACCGTCATCTGGGGTCATAGCAACGCCCGCCGGGCGCGGTCTGGCCTTATGGCGCAAAGAGGCCGTCGGGGGTTGGCCGTCGGCCGCCGGAGCGACGGCCAACGGCAGGGCTTTGACGCCTATCACGGGCGCTGCAGGGTGATGGTGGCTTCGCTATCGCTTGTTTGCGAGCTGGGGTCAAGTTGGACCGCCACGATCGTACCCGTTACCCCCTCGAACGTCCCGGTGCCCCCGGTGACCTGGAAGGTCGACGTCGTTGTGCTGGCCGACACGTGCCCAAGGTTGGCGTGGGCCAGGATCATCGAGCCCCCGATGGCGACCTGGGCTTGGCAGACAGCATCACCCTTATTGTCCAATATGCAAAGTTCGTGGTCCGAAGCAGTCCAGTTTGCGGCATGGTGCGCGTTGTCCCCGACATAATCAAGGTTCGTGCTATCGATGGAATCGCCCGGGACGGGTGGGTTCTTTTGCGAGGGGCTGAACGGTTTCCCAGCCGACGTCAGGAAGACTTGAGTTTCGAACTTGGAGAAGTAATGTAGGACCTGCTGGGTGCCCGGGTGCACCACGGACGCGTTTGCGCCTGCGATAAGCGAGCCGACGGTAACGAGCACCGTTGACGCGGCCAGAAGGCCACGGCGAAAACTGGGACCGGCAAGCCGGCGCGGGCGGGCTGAGCTCCTCGGGGTGTTAGTGGGCATCTCGACCTCCATTTCGGGGTGGCTCCGCTAATAGCCACCGATGTCGAAGCTTGCCGGCGCCAGACCCTCTGCATCGTCACCCGCAGGGGGGAACTTTCTGTTGACCGCGTCCCTCTCAAGGGGGAGGACCATCAAAGGCCGAACGCTGGCGAGACGGAGGGTCGTCTCTGGAGCCCTGGCCGAGGCCACCAGCGCCAGCAGTTGTCAGGCGGCCGCCGCCGGGTAACGTGCGAGGGAGAAGGCCCGAGGCATCAGGAGACACGATGGACATCACGCAGCTGATCCTGGACGACCATCACGAGCAGCGCCGTCGCTTTGCCATTGTGGAGCAAATGGACTTGGCCAGCGTCGCGGGGCTCGCCGAGGTCTGGGCCCGGCTGGCAGTGTTCCTTGAAGTCCACGCCGCGGCCGAGGAAGAGATATTCTACCCGGAACTGGTGAAGCTGGCCCTCGGCCCGCAGCCCCTCGCCCACGCCGAGCCGGAGACGGCCGACGCGATTTACGACCACAACGAGATACGGGACGCCATCGCGGCCGTTCGCCTGCACCAGGTGGGGAGCGCCGGCTGGCGCGAGGCCATCGCCGCGGTCAACGTTGCCAACGGCGATCACATGGCCGAGGAGGAGCGCGAGGGCCTCACTGACTTCCGGCGCAGAGTCAGCTTGCCGCAGCGCCATGAACTGGCCGTCCGGTTCGTGACCTTCGAAGCGCAGCACTTCGCCGGAGTGCGGCCGGTCGACAGGGATCCGCAGGCCTATGTCCAGCAGCAGGAAGCCGCGGCACGGGCGAGCCTTCCCCCTTCATCCCTCCTCGACCCTGGACCGTCCGGCTCACCCGGCTCGCTCGGGATCGGCGGCCTGAAGCGCTTGCCGCGCTAGAGCCAACATGGAAACGCCCCAAACCAAAGCGGAGGTCCATGTACCGACAGACGCTTATTCGTCGTTCTGCAATGGGACGCTGGAAGAACCCTACCCGCTGCTCCATGAGCTTCAAGATCACGATCCGGTGCACTGGAGCCCAGAACTCAATGTTTGGGTCATCACCCGATATGACGATGTCTTGATGGGCCTGTCTGATCAACGCTTCGCGAACGACCGCGCGCAGATGAACTTGGCCCCCATCTCCCCGGACGCGCTCCACACCTATCGACCTCTAGCCCGGCATCTATCCAACTGGCTCGGGTTCACAGACCCTCCGAAGCACACGCGCATGCGCCAAACGGTTGCCATCACAATTAACGCCCGTCTCGGCCAGACATTGAGGGATAGAGTTGGAGACATCGTCGACGATCTACTACAGAACCTCGCCGCAACAGACAGCGATTTAGTCTCGGACTTTGCAGTGGGCTTGCCCACGACTGTTGTTTGCGAGATCCTTGGAGTTCCAGCTGAGCGAACATTAGAATTCAAGGCTCATTGCGACGCGGTCTTGGAATTTGCCGGCAATCTCGGGTCGGCACTTGTCCCGGCCGCCGATAAGGCTTTAGCTAGCCTTGCAGAACTTACTGTACTTTTTCAAGAGCTATTAGCTGAGCGACGTTCGAAACCAAAACAGGACCTCCTGACGATCCTGGTGCAAGCACTGGACGATGCCGTCCTTTCCGACGAGGAGGTACTGGGTTTGTGCGTCTTCATCTTCGTAGCTGGCTTCGAAACTACAGTTGGCCTGCTCGCCAACGGCCTGCTTCTACTGCTGCGATACCCTGACCAGGCGGTCAGAATGCGGTCCGAGAACAAGGCGGTACACTCAGCCGTGGAAGAGATTTTGCGGTACGAGAGCCCAATTCCTATTATCCCAAGGCTGGCTGTAAGCGATATTGAGTTGCGGGGCCGGACAATAAAGCGGGGTGACGGAGTCGCCTTCCATGTCGCCGCCGCAAATAGAGACGAACGCAAATTTCCCGAGCCAGACCGCTTCGATGTTAGACGTAGAGGCGGTCGCCATTTGTCGCTCGGGTGGTCGGCGCACTCCTGCCTCGGCGGACCACTGGCCCGCCTCGAAGGCACGACCGCCTTCGAAAGGATGTTGTCACGATACCCCAGCTTTCCTGAATCTACAAAGATCCTAGAAACTCCGCGTTGGAGGAGCACCATCGCACTGAGATGCCCGAACACGCTTCGCGTCAACTTGTGATCCTGCTCCGCCGCGCTGCCGGTCCGCCGCGCTGACGTCGGGCTAAGTCTCCTCGGAACCCTGGCGACCGCCATCGGACCTTGACTGTGAACAGACGGTTGTATACAATAAACAGGCTTGGGCACGCAGACGAGTTTGCGGTCGATGCTCGTAGTCAGGGGGTAACCGGCATCAGGTCTGCGGTTCACATGGTTGGTCTCAGCAGGTCAACCCATCCCCATGAGGTCACAACAAGAGTAGGCAAGTCAGCTAACCCGCAGAGGAAGGGGCAACCCGATGACAGAGGACGAGACCTCGATCACGTCTCCAGCGCCGCCCGCCGACGGCGGGAGGAAGTTCAGCCGGCGGGAGGTGTTGAAGGTCGGCGGCACCGCAGCTGCGGCACTGGGGCTCAGCGCCTCGATGGGCGGCTTTGCGGGCGCAGCGTCAGCAGCCACCAGGTACCGGTCGGCAGCCACCAAGACGACCCTTGTCTTTGAGAGCTGGGAGCAGTTCGAGCCGGCGGAAAAGGACGCCTGGTTCAAGGTAGTTGACGACTTCACTGCGCAGACCGGCATCGGGGTGACCTGGACCGGCTTCTCGGCAGACAGCTACACTGCGGACGTCATCACCCAGGCGCAAGCGGGCAACGTACCTGCCGACGTCATCATTTGCACACCGGAGCTGGCCACGACGCTTATCCTCAAGTACGACGTGGGAGTGTCGCTCCAGTCAATCGTCAACGAGCTCGGTCTCGACCCCATTCCCGCCCATGACACGTTCAAGATGAACGGCCAGCTGTACACGCTTGGCGTATTGAATGTTTGTTACGCACTGGTGTACGACGAGCGGCTGCTCGCGAAGGCCGGCTTCTCGGCCCCTCCTACCACCCTCGACGAATGGCTCACTCAAACAGCGAAGCTCACCGACAAGCCGTCTCAATTTGGCTGCACGCTCTTCAATACGGTCGCTTCCGGGCTCACCTGGTTTAACCAGCTGCAGAACTTCCCGCTGGCCTACGGCGGGGTCTGGGCAAAGGGCAACACGCTTATGCTCGAGTCTGCTCCAGTTGTCAATGGGATGAAGTACTGGCTGGAGCTGCTCACCGGCAGCGGTCTCGCCGGTAGCTCGGAAGCTGCCATTCTAAAGCTCATCTACAACGACCAGACACCCCTTTGGCCACAAGTGGCGGCGGGCATGACTTCTCTGAAGACGCTCGCCCCGAAACTGTACCCCAACATGAGGAGCACCCCGTTCCCGTTCCCGGGGCACAAGGCTGCTTCTCGCCTTCACCCCTTAATGGTGCTCAAGACGTCGAAAAACGTGGAGGCTGCCAAGGAATTCGTGAAATTCCTCATTACCCCGAAAAACCTTTACTACCTCAACAAGACCAACGGCTACCCGATCATCCCCTACAGCAATTTCAGCAAGTTCGAGCCGGGTTACGAGCCGTTCCTCAAAGCACAGCCTTGGGCGTCGGGGTTCCTCGAGGGTGACTTCGTCGGGGAAGGTACTTTGTTCGGTAATTACGTGTTCGCTTTTTCGGAGCTGCAGCAGATCGTGCTCCAGAACATGTCGCTGGCCATTACGGGATCCGTGACCGTCGAGGAGGCCATGTCCAAAGCGCAATCACAGGCGACGGAGCAGCTCGCACACCTATTGTGACGATGGGATGGAGTTGTTGACCGTTACTAACCGCTTATTTGAGGTACGCGGGTAGTGACAGCTACTGAGGCGGTAGGCCCGGGGTTGCTCGCCGCAGCGGAATCCACTGCTGCGGAAGAGGCCGGGCCACAGCGCCGCCGCAAACGCCGGGCGTTACTTCCATATCTGTTGGTGGCGCCGTTCTTGGCGTACGAATGCCTGTTCGTGTTCTATCCGATCGTCAAAGGAGTGATCCTCGCCTTTCAGTCGACGAACTTCGGCAAGACGAAGTTCGTCGGCTTCTCTAACTTCGCCCAGATGGTCCACGACCCGACCTTCTGGGCGTCTGTCCAGACGACCGCCGAATTCACGCTGTCTATGGTTGCCATCTGGTTGTGCTTCGGCCTCGGCGTGGCCTTGCTGATGAACTGGACATTCCCCGGTCCGCGGTCGTACGGGCGGCCCTGGCCCTCCCTTGGGCGATGCCCGATGTGCCCACGGTGCTCACCTTCACGATCATGCTGGACCCGAACTTCGGCGTGCTGAACCGCGTCGCCGGCTGGCTCCCGGGGATCCACCACCACATTGCCTGGTTGACAACACCCAACCTCGCCTTCATCTCGGTCCTCGCCATCGTCGGCTGGAAGGGGTTCCCGTTTTTCGGGCTGATTATTCTGTCGAGCCTGCAAAGCATCCCGGAAGACCTGTACGAAGCGGCCCGCGTGGACGGGGCGGGAGCGGTACGGCGGTTCCGTGCGATCACACTTCCGAGCATCAAGCCCACGCTCGCGCTGCTCGCTGTCCTTGCTTTCATCTTCTCCTTCCAGCAGTTCACCCTCATTTACGTGGCCACGGGCGGTGGCCCTGGCACGGCGACCCAGACTCTCGCCCTGCTCATCTACGACGAAGCGTTCAGCTACTTCAACTACAACTACGCCGCTGCTATCGGCGTCGTCGGGTTGGTCGGCGCCCTCGCCGGGACCCTCGTTTTCATCGTGTACCAACGCCGTGTCACGCGTTCGCGGGCTGAAGACCTCGGGATAGCACTGTGACCCGAACCGGTTATCGGGAACGGCAGTGGAGACCAATTAGCAGTCACGAGTTTCGCCCCGCTCGGCCAGTGTGCCCCCTGCGAGCAGGCAGCCGGTCACGTCGGCGGGCGGGCGGAGGCCAATAGCCGTGGCTTCAGTAAGTGCACCAGTTCACGTCGATGCGCTCGCGCTCAGGAGACGGCGACGCACCCGTTGGCGCCGGCGGGCCAAGAACGCCGTGCGCTACGTCGTCATCGGGGCCGTCACGGTCGTCGTGCTTTTCCCCGTCTACTGGATCTTCCTTAGCACGTTCCAGCCGGAACGGTACAGCCTCACGTTCCCGCCCCCGTTTTTCTTCGAGGGGGTCACGACGACCAATTTGACGAGCCTCTTTGCTGACCAACCCATCGCCTCGTGGCTGGGCCACTCGTTTCTAGTGTCCGCTATTGCCGTTGCGATCACCATGGCTCTCGCCATTCCCGGTGGGTTCGCCATGTCGCGACTCCGATGGCGCGGCAGTGCGGTCTTCGTGTTCCTTCTGCTGTTCACCCAGATCATGCCGGGGGCGATGATTATTGTGCCCGAGCTGCAGTTGTACGACAAGCTTCACTGGACCAACAACCTTTTCACCCTTCCGCTCATCTATGCCGCGTTCAGCGCACCGCTTGGATCGTGGGTACTTAAGTCGTCGTTCGACTCCGTGCCGAACCCAGTGGTAGAGGCTTCGGTCGTCGACGGCTGCGGACCGCTCTCGGTCCTGCGACGCATCCTGGTCCCGCTCTCACGCCCGGGCGTGGTGGCCGTTATTATCATCGCGTTCTTCTCCGCCTGGAACGACTACTTGTTCGCTTCCGCGTTCCTGACTGATCGCAACTTATACACAGCTGGCGTGGGGATCTCCACGTTCATCGGCCAGCAAGACATCCAGCTCTATCAACTGCAGGCCGCCGGACTGATTTTCTCGATCCTGCCGGTATGCCTTTACCTGGCAGTGCAGAAGCATGTGGTGAGGGGCCTGACTGCCGGTGCGGTCAAGTGAGCAAGCTTCTGACGGGCTGCAGGAGGTCATAGGTGCGCGTACTGGTGACGGGCGCTACTGGCCATATCGGTAGCTACCTCGTCCCGCGCCTCGTGAGTGCCGGGCACGAGGTGGTGGCAATGAGCCGTCAGGAGCGACGGCCGTATTTCGATGACCCGGCCTGGGGCCTCGTCGAGCAGGTTCGAGTCGACCGAGTGCAGGAAGACCGGGACGGCACCTTTGCCCAGAGGGTGGTGCGGCTCCATCCGGACGCCGTCATCGATCTGCTGTGTTACACACGTTCGTCGGCCGAGCAATTGGTTGAAGCCCTGCGCGGCCAGGAGATGTACCTTCTTCACTGTGGGACCATCTGGGTCCACGGCCCGAGCTCCGAGGTGCCAACCACGGAGGAGACCCCCCGGCGACCGCTAGAGGAGTACGGGTCCGAAAAAGCCGCGATCGAGCAATTGCTGGTCCAGGCGGCCCGCGCGCGGGGCAGGTACGCGCCACTGTGCTCCATCCAGGGCACGTGGTTGGACCGGGCTGGGCACCGGTAACACCAGCCGGCAACTTCACGACCGAAGTATTCGGGAAACTCGCTAGGGGTGAGGCGGTGGCACTCCCGCACTTCGGGCTCGAGACCCTGCATCACGTCCACGCCGACGACGTGGCGCAAGCCTTCGTGCTCGCCCTGGACCGGCCGTCCGTGGCGGTGGGCGAGGCGTTCCACGTCGTTGCCCCAAAGGCGCTGACAATGCGAGGATACGCAGAGGCAGTGGCGTCTTGGTTCGGTCGCTCGGCGAACCTCGTATTTCTTCCTTGGGATGACTGGTGCAAGACAGTGGACGAAGTGGAGGCCTACCACACCGGTAACCATGTCCGTCACAGCCCGTGCATCAGCATCGACAAGGCTCGCGCCCTGCTCGGTTACTCGCCGCAGTACACCTCGCCGCAGGCGATCCACGAGGCCGTCGCTTGGCTAGTGGCCGACGGTCAGATCGACGCCGGAGGAGGCCAGATGGTCGCTGTGGCATAGTGACCAGGCGCATTCATTCGAACCAGACCGACACGCGCGAGGGTTCCGTGACACTTGGCCCCCGACGCTCCAGCCTCTCGACAGCAACGCGTCGAGTGCTGGCGGACGAGGTCGTCGACGCCATTCGCACGGCGATCGTCACCGGTGTCATCGAGGCCGGGACGCGCCTCATCGAAGATGAGCTTGCCGCACAACTGCGTGTGAGCAGGAGCCCAGTCCGGGAGGCCCTTGTCCGACTGGAACTGGAGGGACTTGTCGTCACGGAACGATATAAGGAGCGAGCAAATGATATTCGACAAGCTGTTCCGCCTGGACGGTAGGAACGCGGTTATCACGGGCGGTGCTGGCAGGATCGGCGGCGCGATTGCGCGTGGTCTCGTGGCCCAGGGCGCGACTGTCGTCCTCGTCGACGTCAACGCCAGTAGTGCAGAAGCGGCGGCAGAAAGCATAAGAAGTGTGGGGGGTGACGCTCACTTCGTGGTTAGCGACGTATCCGGCCCCGAAGGGGTACAAGCGGCCCTGACGTCCGCGCTCGAAAAGGTCCCACAGATCGATATCCTCGTCAACAACGCGGGTCGGGGGTCCCACACATTCCCCGAGGAGCTCAGCTATGACGAGTGGTCGGCGGTCCTCCAGCTAAACCTGACTGGCTACTTCCTAATGGCCCAAGCCGTTGGCCGCCATATGGTGGAGCGGGGGATCCGAGGGGCGATCGTGATGACAAGCTCGACTTGCGCCGAATTGGCAACCGGCCGCGGCAATTTCGTCTATAGCATCTCGAAGGCCGGCGTTAACCACCTCGTCCGCGAACTGGCATTGGAATGGGGCTGTTTTGGAATCCGTGTAAACGCGATTGAGCCTTGCCAGGTGGACGCTCCGTCGATGGACGAGCTACTCGACCGGGACGACCCATCGGGGACGAAGCTGCGCGAACGAGTGCTCGGCGGCATCCCTCTTGGGCGGCTGGCCACGGCCGACGATATGGCCGGACCAGTGGCATTTTTAGTATCGGACGCAGCATCCATGGTCACTGGGACAATACTTCCCGTCGATGGCGGGAACCTGGCCTGCAATGCCGCGTCTTCGATCCGCCGTCCTGTCGGTCCCTAAGAGGGTTAGGGGCCGCTGCGGGTGGGTCGGACAAACCCACCCCTAGCGGCCCCAGGCTCGAAATCGACCGGGTCGTAAGGACTTTAACGAATGCTCAGCTGTTAGCCCTGAGCGCAGTCGTGGGGGCCAGCGCCAGCGATGTGGGCTCGAACTGGTCCCGGTTGAGCAACGCCTCGACCCCGTTGAGGTTGTTGAGGCTGACGTCGGTGTGGACCACAACCGAGCCATTTTCAACGACGCCTTGGCCTATGTACGTGCCGTTGAGGCTCAGGCTGACCAAGGTGTGGTCCAGCCCTGACTGGCTCGTCGTCAGCTGCACGTCATTGGCGTCCACTAACGAGCCCTGGACGCCAGAGTTGACGAACTTCAACGGGGCGTTGCGCCAGATCGACATCGAGGGGTCCCCGAAAGCGTTGTATTCGAGGGCGCTACCACGGGGCCCGTTGTCGGTGCTCATGTTCGCGGCTGTCTCAGTTTCCATATAGCTTTTGGCGGCGACGAGAAGCTGGCCAAGCTGGAGGACCGGGGCGACCGGCCAGCCTCCGAGCAGGACCCGGAAAATATTGCCCTCCTCGGGGAACAAACTCGTCCCCATGCCCTGGAGCAAGAAGCCGTCCTGGTAGATATAGCTGATGCGCGATGAGCCAACGGTCCCTACCGCCTTTTCGTCCTCCAGCCAGTACTCCGAAAAGCTGGGCGTCACGCCGGGGGTGACATAGGGGGACGACAAGGTGTTGCTGTCGAACTTCCCACTGTCGCAATCGCTGCTCCACACCACCGGTAGGTCGCTCGTACCCGGCTCGCTCAGCGAGCTGATATCGCCTTCGCCATAGCCGGGTTCGTACCAACCGCTCCCATTGGTGTAACCGTGGTCGCTATGCCACAACAGGAAGGCACCGGCGTCGAGGTCGTTACTGATATCGGTATCGGTCCCGTTGAAATTAATGCCTGACGGTACCGGGGCCCCGGTGTCGAAGGTCTTCGGGTTTATGGTGACACCCGTGTCATTATTCGCCTCGTCGTTGGCTACCCGCTCAAAGGTCTTGCCCGCTACCTCGGCCTCGGTCCCCACAAATTCAGATGTCCGCAGGAAGGACTCTTCGTCTTGCCCAGTGGGCGTGACCGGGCTGGGAGGGCTAGCCGAGCGGCCGCAGTCGTTTTGGATGTCCGGGCACGGCTGGAAGAACTCGGCCCCAACCACATTTTGGTAAAAGGGCGATCCTGTCGGGGGCGGGTTGTCCTCATAATTGTGGATCATGGCCAGTTCGGCGGCAGCAGCAGCCACCGACGGTTCGCCATCGGTATCGGGGACCGGGACCCGGGCCACGAACAGGTCCGGGTTGTAGTCGGTTATCTCATCAACGCCTGCGGCCAAAGAGGCGTCGACCTGGCTCGCCTGGTGGATGAAACCGTACGGCATGTCGCTGGCCACCACCTCTTCGGGGAAGTTCGGGTTGGTGGAACCATCAGACGTTGTCGTCCCGAAAGAGAGCTCGAAGGTCGGCACCACCGTCGTGTCGCCCAGTAGTAGGACATAGGACGGACGGGGACGGCACTTCGCGTTGTCGTACTGGCCAGCGATGAAGTTCCGGATTTGCTCGGGCGTCGTGCCGATGCCACCCTCGTCGGCCGGCCCCGTCGTGAACACCTTGGTCAAAATGCCGTCGGCCGTACGCTCCCCCGCAAACGTCTGGGCCGCCGATGCCAAGGCCGGCGACGTGATCATCATCATTTCCTCTCCGCACACCTCGTTGGGCGGGGTGTAAGGCCCGAGGTACTTGGCGATGGCGCCGTAGTTGAGCAGGCTGGACTGCCAAAGGGTAAGGAACGGTAGGACGTCCGGCGTCGTCAGCTGGTCAGTGCCAAATACGTTCTGGCTATCCCCGCCGAAGCTCACCTGTACCTCCATGCCGGTCAAGACCCTGAGCAGTCTCTGCCCGGGTCGGTACTGGGCTCCTGCCACGGCCACGTCTGCCACCGCCAAACCGTGCTCGGACTCCGTCGGCGCGGCAACGGCTAGCGAGGACGGGTACGCCTCCGATGACCTATAAGCGGCCTCGTTTATGGTGAAGGGAGGCGCGGGGGGTGGCAAGGGAGCGCCCGACTTCGAGATGGTGGCGGCCTCGGTGCCGGGTTGCAAGGGCCACGCCTGGACCGCTGGTAGCAGGTAGCTGGACGTACGGAGCACCTGGACAGTGGCCGTCCCGCCCTGGGGCACGGCGATTTCCTCCCCCGCCACAGGCAACTCCGGCAAGCCCACAGCGGTCCCACCGGCCCGGTCGCTCGTTCGCCCATTCGGGGAGAACACTGACGACACGTCGCCCATCCCCGGGGACAGGATTTGTACGTACGGGACGCCGTCGCCGACCTCCTCGGAGAACTGGGCCGACGGGAAGCTGATGTCAAAGGTGACCTGGGTATTGTCCGACGAAACGACCTTGGGCAGGGGGAAACCGGCGGGGCTCGACGGCGTGCTCGCTCCGCCGCATGACGCTGCGTCTCCCGAGGACAGCAGCAGGCTCTGGATGTCGAGGATGTCGGCCTCAAGCTGGGTGACCTGGAGCGGGGCGACAACAACCGTGCTCACAACGGGTTTGTCCGCGCTGGCGAGGTCCTGACGCACCCGCGCCAAGGAGGGCTCAATAGCACAAGGATCGGTCGGCTGCGCGTTGATGTGGCGGTCGGCCAGGACGACCTGGGCGAAAATAGACGCCTTACGGACTGGGCCGCCAATGAGCCGGGCCGGCGTGCCGGCCATGTCGGATAGTAGCTTGGCGAAGTCGCTGTCCACCCCGGCAGTGGCGTGTGTCGACACTACGGCCGCTGCGGCCGGGGCGGTCGCTAACCACCCCGTGCCCCCGCCCAGCCCAAGCGATACAAGCGAGGCAGCGGCGACAGAGGCCGACAACCGCATTATGTACGGTCGCCGACGTGCGGAGCCGCGGCGCTCTAGGTTCTTGGGGCCCGCTCCCATCTGCTCCTCTGTCTAAAAGTCATGCTCTTTCCTTCCGATCAGTGGTGGAAGAACCAGCCGCCGGCCCAATGTCGCCGCCGGCCCGTTGACGGAACGGATCCCTCCGTCACCTGCGAAATACCGGCAACCCCGAGGATGCCTGTCGGTTAGCGGCCGGATTATGCCTCCGCCTGTCTTGTTCATCAGTTCTCTGACGGCCGTACGAAGGGCTCGTTACAGTAGGGGGCGCCGGCTGGCCACCCTTTGTTGCGTCGCGGGGTAACGTGCGACGGTGAACGCCCTCACACCAGGAGCCGCAATGGACGTCCCGCAGCCGGTCCTCGACGACCATCATGGACAGCGCCGTCGCTTCGCCCTGGCGGAGCATCAGAGGGGCAGTGAGGGCTTACGAGCGAGAAAGGAACACTAATGGCGGAACGGATGCAAGCCGTAGTCTGCCGGGGCCCGTACGACTACCAGTTTGAAGAGGTCCTGGTGCCCGAGCCAGGGCCCGGGAGCATCTTGGTGAAGGTGGAAGCCGTCGGAATCTGTGCCAGCGACCTTAAGTGTTATCACGGGGCGGCCAAGTTTTGGGGTGACGAGCACCGTCCGCCGTACGCAGAGCGAGACGTTATACCCGGGCACGAGTTCGCGGGGACGGTGGTTGCACTGGACCAAGTCGCCAGTGAGCGGTGGGCGATCGAGGTCGGCGACCGCGTGGTCTCGGAGCAGATCGTTCCGTGTTGGGGTTGCCGTTACTGCCTTAGGGGTCAATATTGGATGTGCAGCCGGCATGACCTTTACGGCTTCAAACGTCGCACCCCGGGAGCGATGGCATCCTATATGGTCTTCCCACCCGAAGCATTGGTGCATCGCATTTCGAAGGACCTTCCTCCTCACCACGCCGCCTTCGCCGAGCCCCTCTCATGCTCCCTCCACGCGGTTGAGCGGGCCGACATTAAGTTTGGGGACGTGGTGGTCGTTGCCGGATGCGGCCCTATAGGCCTGGGCATGATTATCGGAGCTGTGGCCCGCTCTCCAGCCCATGTCGTGGCGCTGGACGTCGTCGATAGCAAACTCGAAGTGGCCCGGTTGTGTGGCGCTGACGTCACGGTCAACGTCGCTGAGAAAGACCCGATGGAAATCGTAGCTGAGCTGACCGAAGGCTACGGAGCGGACGTGTACCTAGAAGGGAGTGGCCACGCTTCGGCCGTACCTCAAGGTCTACGATTGCTGCGAAAGCTCGGTACTTACGTAGAGTACGGCGTGTTCGGGGCCGACGCCACCGTGGACTGGAGCATAATCAGCGACGACAAGGAACTCGACGTTCGAGGCGCACATTTGGGCCCGAACTGTTGGCCTGTGGCTATCCGGATGCTTGAGTCTGGGACGCTGCCGATGGACCGAATATGCACGCATCAGTTACCACTTTCCCATTATCAAGAGGGGCTCCGCCTCGTCGACGAGGGCGCCAGCTCGGTGAAGGTAACCCTCATACCGGAATAAAGCAGATCATCTGCTGCGCCGCGGGGTCAGCGTCGGGACGAAAGCGACGGAACCCTGGTTCGAGGGAGCATACGCGGATGAAAAAGGTAAACAAAGATATGAGAGAACGAAGAGAGCCATTAGACCTGACGGGCGCCGCTTTCAGGCTCGACGATAAAATCGCGCTCGTGACCGGCGGAGCCTCAGGCATCGGCCGTGAGATATCTCTTACCTTCGCCGCCAGCGGCGCTCGGTTGGCCGTACTCGATGTGCAAGCCGAAAAGGCGGCGCAGGTGGCCGCGGCCTGTAAGTCCCAGAGCAGGGGTTTCTTTTGCGACGTTTCGATCCCGAATTCGGTACTCACCACCGTCGATGAAGTTATGGCGGAGTTCGGGCGGGTCGACGTCCTGGTCAATTGCGCCGGCGTTGCCGTCATTGAACCGGCGGTGGACCTCAGCCTCGAAGCGTGGGAATCAACCCTCAATATTAATCTGAAAGGCACTTTCCTTTTGTGCCAGAGCGTCGGTCGTTACATGCTGGCTGCCGGCCGTGGCCGCATCATAAATATCGCATCCCAGGCGGCCAGCGTCGGGCTCGAGGGCCATGCCGCTTACTGCGCTTCGAAGGCGGGCCTACTCGGTCTGACGCGAGTTCTCGCTGTGGAATGGGGTAGCCGCGGGGTAACGGTCAATACCATTTCACCCACGGTTGTCCTCACCGAGCTCGGCCGCTCCGTGTGGGCCGGGGAAAAGGGCGAAGCCTTCAAGAGGTTGATCCCTTCTGGACGGTTCGCGTACCCGGACGAAATCGCCGCGACGGCTTTGTTCCTGGCCAGTGAAGCGGCCAGCATGATCAACGGGACCGATATCCTCGTCGACGGGGGTTACACGGCCAGATAGGGAAGCTCTCATCCCGTGGGCAGGTTCGTTGATCGCCCGGGGCGGTGGGATGCGCCCGTGGCCGTGGGATGGCGCTTTACGCGTTTCCTCTGGTCATTTCCTTCTCGTACAACCCGACGACATCCACCTTCGCCCCCGACGGCGTGTTGGGGTCGAACTCATAGTCCAGCCATTGGTCGACAAGCTTTTTTGCCAGTTCGAGACCGATAACTCGCTCACCCATGGCCAGGACCTGAGCATTGTTGCTCAGGACGGACCTCTCGACCGAATAGCTGTCGTGCGCAGTCACGGCCCGCACTCCGGGCACTTTGTTTGCCGCGATGGCAACTCCGAGCCCCGTGCCACAGAACAACAGCGCCCGGTCCGCCTCGCCAGCCGCAATTTTGCGGGCCGCGGCGACGGCAACGTGAGGATAGGCGGTGTCGTCGTTGTCGGTAGCTACGCCGACGTCGTCAACTGACGCCACCCGTGGGTCACCTTGCAGGAAAGCCTTTAGCGCGTTCTTGTAATTGACTCCTGCGCTATCACTGCCTACCACGACCCGCCACCTCGGCGTCACGACCACCTCCTCAGGCTCGGTTCGGCGTCGCCGGGCCACCGTTGCCGGAAAAAGCGGCTTGATCGGCAATGGCCGTCACGACCAGGGCGAAAGAGACGGCGCCAGGGTCCGGTGTCCCGACGCTCCGGTCAGCCAACGGTCGTGCTCGGCCCTTGCGGGGCCGAAGTGGTGCCGTCCCGGCGGCTGCCTGGGTAGCGCTCGTAGCCGCCGTACGCAGGGCCTCAGCTACGCCCTGGTGCTGGCCGAGCTGCTGTTCGAGCGTCGCCACAAATGGGAAAACTGCGTCGAGGAGGGTCTTGTCCCCCGGCTCGGCCTGGCCTAACGCGGCCATTGCGTCTCGAGCGGCCACTGCCGCGTTCACCAAATCTTCGGCGCCATAAGCCTCGCGATTGCCAAGACTTGACGCGAGGGCCAGCAACCCCGCGCTCCATAGAGCGCCGGAGGCACCTCCGGCTCGGTCGGACCATTCTTCCGACATCGCAGCCAACAACTCACGCACTCCCGGCCGGTGCTCGAGCTTGGCCCGTGCCACCTCTGCCGCGCCGTCGGCACCTCGGCGCATACCAGCGCCGTGGTCCCCGTCGCCGGCAACCGCGTCGAGCCCACCGAGCTCCTCCTCGTGAGCACGCAAAACCTCGGCGGCAGCTGCGATCATATCCGTCGCCAGGAGCGCCAGCTGCCGCGAAGCCGCGGTAGCGTCTTCACCGTCGTACAAGAAATGACGCCCGACTTCGGCGACGTCACGGCGGTCGAAGGCCCCATGGGCCGCTTTTTTGTAGCCGGGCGTGTCGGCCGGCACTGACCACCAGGCATCGAGTTCGTCATCAACCCAGAACAATGTTAAAGACAACCCGGACATATCCAGACTGGTAACGAACTCGCCGCATTCGACATCGACAATATCCACGCCTACCCTGTGCAATTGAGCCGCGACATCGCCGAACAAGACATACAACTCCTCGTACTTTATAGTGCCCAAGCCATTAAGGAGGACTACGGCGCGCTCCTGTGAACCCTCGGGCTTTTCAGCTACGAGGCTAGAGACCAGCATCTCCGCCAGCTCGAAAGCCGACGGCATTTGCACTTCGCGTACGCCCGGCTCGCCGTGGATACCGAGGCCTATTGACATTTGACCAGGGGGGACTGTGAACAACGGGTCGTCAGCTCCAGGCAACGTGCAACCGCCGAAGGCGACGCCAAGTGTGCGAGTCATGCTGTTGGCCTTGCCGGCCAGCCGCTCCACCTCATCGAGCGAGAGCCCGGCGTCGGCGGCTGAGCCAGCGACTTTGAAAACCGCCAGACCTCCCGCAATACCGCGCCGGTCCGCACCTTGGTCTGCTCGGGCGCTGGCGATGTCGTCAGTTACCACGACGGTGCGCGCATCGATCCCTGCCTGCCGGAGGCGCTGTTCGGCCTGGCCGAATTGCATCCTGTCGCCTGCATAGTTGCCGTAACTGAACAGCACTCCCCCGCCATTTTCAACCGAGCACGCCACCTGGTAAGCCTGACCAGCCGAGGGCGACGCAAAGACGTTGCCGCACACAGCTGCGGTGGCAAGGCCGGGACCTACCAGCCCGGCGAAGGCGGGATAGTGGCCAGAGCCGCCGCCGATGATTACGGCTACCTCACCAGGCCGGCTCGAAGCGGCGCGAACGATGCCGCCGTCGACTCGGATGACATAGCCGGGGTTAGCGGCCGCCAACCCCGCGAGCGCCTTGTCGGCGAACGCCCGAGGATCATCAAAGATACGCGTCACTACCCAGTTCACCTGCCCCCGGTCTGACCGCCGTTGCCGCCGGGCTCCGGCGCCGTAAGGGAGCCCGGCTCGACCGTAAAGCCGCTAATCCCAGGAAAGAGTTCGCGTAATGCGCGGCCCATCACAGACCCCAATGTTAACGGGACCTGCGCTGGACTGCGGCTTCAGTACGCTTAGCTCGGGAGCTTGGAAAGGGGGATGGTCGACGCGGCGACCGGAGCACTGACTACGACGTGCTCGCCCCAGTTTGAGAAAGCCACTTTCTCGCTTCCCCCGCCCGAGGCCGTCGAAGTCTCTTGGATCGGCAGCGTGGCCCCGATAGCCGAGAGGGTGAGCGTGGTGGCCCAAGCTGGCTCCGAGCTGGTCGCCGCCGTGTTCCACTTCAGGATGTACAGCTTTTGGGCCGAGGGGGTGGAGGTGGACAGTGCCGTACCCTTGGCGGCGGGGAGCACGCTCGCCACTGAAGAAATTGTCATCGAAGCCGCCAGGTCTTTGTACTGGCTCGTCCCGGCTTTGACAGACACCCAGTGCGTGCCGACCTTGTTCACGTCAGCCGAGGTCAGCCCGAAGATCTTGGCCAGCCCGGACGAGTTGCCCGTTAAGTAGGCGTACGTCGGGGTCACCTTGATAATGGCCGTCCCGGTGCCTTCCGAGATGGTCTCGACGCCGCTGGTCTTCTCGAGGTCGGCCTCCAGGTGCTCTTTGACCGAAGTCGAACTGGAACTGGACGTCACCACGAGGTGGACGCTCGTCTGTTTTCCAATGGCACTCTTGGCCGAGGTGAGCACTGAGCTCGTTTTCGGGGCCCCGCTAGTGGCCGCGTCAGATGTGGCCGACTGCAAGACGAGGGTGGCCAGCACGACTGCAGGGACGCTGACCAGGCGCACGGCACGGGTAAGGACGGATAATGACATCAGTTCAATGTACCGCTCGGTTGTCGGCAGAGGGCACCACCCCGAGAGCCGGCCGGCCGGCCACCGTGGCCCACTGAAGCGCCAAAACCCCTGGTCGGGCGCTCCCCTAGACCGCCTTGAACTATTCTCATGTAGACTCAAGGACTTCACCTAGTCCCGCGCCCGCTCGGGGCGCCCCGGCCTGGAGTGGTCCTATTTCCCAGTAGCAAGTACAGAACAGGGAGGTCTTCACGATGAGCAAGCAACTTCGTGTTGCGTTGGTGTTGGCGGCGGTTGGCATCATCGCGTCGGTCACCGCTGAGTGGGCCATCAGGCACTTGACCGAGGCGGAGCCGCACCACCACTGAGCTAAGTTCCCGCCGGCGTCCGGGCACGTCAGCGCCAATTTTGTTATTTGTCGTGGGCTATCGCACCACCGGGTCCCGCGGTTATACACAGGCGCACTTCACGCGTGGACCACTCGGGCGCCGTGTTGTGCGAACTGTTCGACGGCGTCCCCCTCTCCCTAAACGAGACTGGCACCTGCAGTGTCGACGTCAGCTGTACACGACCTTACTCCTGGGTAGGAGGAACTTGGCCCAGGGGCGGTGGAATACCGCCGACTATGCGCCACCCAGGACTACGCCATAGCGCTCAACTCGAAGTACACGGTGGCCTGGTAGACGGCCAACTTTGCTTACGGGGACCACCCACTATTGGTCAGGCTGGCTTCATAGAGCCATTACCCGACAGGCCACGGAAAGGCGTGACCTCCTTTCCGGAAGGGGACCACCGCCGCCACAACAGGATGGAGCGCCGATCGCGACCAGGGGCGCGCCGACGCCGTCGGCGGGAAAAGACGAGAGAACCATTTGCGCTTGGCACGACCTGCTCCGCACGGTCGTAGCTGGGCGACTGTGGATCCTCGTCGGCCACTTGGGTGCTCTAGTCAGCACCGCCGATGACCTTTTGAAGCTGGGCGCCCGCGGAGTTCTCGTGGTCGGTTACGGCCTCGTACCCGTCGACTACAACGGGGCGGTTATAGAGGTGAGCCGACCAGATCACGGGGCGCGAGAGATCGACTTCGAACTGGCGGAGTCGCCGCTGTCTGGGCACGAGCAGCTGAAGCGCTTTGACCCAAACGGTGAGGCGGTCGTGCTCGGTGGGGGTTTCTACGATCGCGACACGTTGTGGGGCCGGCCGTACTTCGGGGGGCGGGCCGCTTCCTGGCAGGCCCTGGAGGACAAAACCGCCATTGACCGGCTGTGGGACGACATGGGCGTTCGTCGTGCACCCTCACTCATAGTGGAGCCGGCCATTGCCGCACTTGTCGCGGCCGCCGAGGAGCTTGACGTGGGGAAGGGCACGGTGTGGTCGGGCGAGCGGACCGGCCGGCACCCGGCTGATAATGCTGAGCTGGTCTTCTGGGTCCGAGACCATACTCAGAGCCGCCACGCCGCCCGTGCCCTCGTGTCCGCCGACCGAGGTGTAAGGGTCATGCCCTACCTCGAAGGAGACTCCTGCAGCATCCACGCCATCGTCGCAGCGGACGCGGCGGCGGTGCTCAGGCCGGTTGAGGTCATTACTCTGGCCCGCCCCGAGGGCGGCTTCGTCTACGCCGGGACCAGCACGTGGTGGGACCCATCGGCGGCGCAACGAGAAGAGATGCGTGCCCTGGCCCGGTCAGTGGCCTCTTATCTCGGCCGTGAGCTCAGTTACCGCGGCGCCTTCACGATCGATGGCGTCCTCACGCCGCTGGGCTTTGTCCCCACTGAGCTCAACCCGAGATGGGGGGCAGGGTTATGGCCCCAGGCGATGGTCTGCCCGCTACCGCTCAGGCTCATCGATAGCCTCGTCACCTCCGGCCTCGACGGACCGATGGACCTCCTTGAGGAGCTAGTCGTTGGCCGTGCCGACACCACCCGCTTCGGCGGCCCCACCCTGCGGGCGGTACCCAGTGGACAAGGGGGCTCGCTGTTCTTACGCGCACAAGGGTCGGGCTTGGCCCCGACAGAAAAACCAACCCAGGCTGTCGCTCGGCTCAGTGTCGTCGAGACCAGTGATGGCGTGACCGTGGCAGTCCGTCCTACGAGTGATCTGTACCGCGGCCGCACGCTGCGCCCGCTGGCCAAGGCCGGTTTCGAACTGGCGGACCGAGTGTTCGGGACGCACATAGGCCATTTTCTTTGACTCGATGGCCTACGGCCTGAGCCGAGAAAGCCACTGCCAGTAGTCCCCCGTGTGAGAAGTTGTCCCACTCCATCGAGAGTTATAAAGTTTCCTACATTCCAAGAGAGAGGGTAAAGTCTGACAGGGCGGCCTCGCCCGCCGGCCGGCTCGCAGTGCAGGTTCGTGCGCTCTTGCCTGCGCTGCGGCCAGCCGAAAGGCGGGTAGCCGAGGCGGTCTTGGTGGATCCGGCCAGGGTGGCGGCGTCCACGATTAGCCAGCTGGCCGACTTTTGCGATACGTCAGAGACGACGGTCACTCGCTTCTGTAAGGCCGTTGGGCTACCCGGTTACCCGCAGCTCAGGATCACCCTGGCGAGCGCGGCCGGGGACCAACCGCCACGACACCTCGCCGGTGGGGACATCCTGCCCGGAGACGACCTGGGCGAAGTCGTCTCGAAGGTCGCCTTCGCCAACGCGCAAGCGGTGCAGGACACCGCCGACCAACTCGATCTCGTTGCGCTCGAGCAGACGATTACGGCGGTGGCGGAAGCAAGGCGAGTGGACATATACGGGATCGGCGCGGGCGCGCTCGTGGCGGCCGACCTGCAGCAAAAACTCCATCGGATAGGGCTCACCTCCTTTGCGTGGGACAGTTTGGACCTTTCGCTTACCAGCGCGTCGTTACTGACCCCAAGGGACGTTGCGATCGGTATCTCCCACAGCGGGGAGACCAACGGCACCATTGAGCCGCTGGCCGTAGCCAAAGAGAACGGTGCCACCACGGTCGCCATTACTAACTTCCCTCGGTCGTCCATTACGCGCCACGCCGAGCTGGTCCTGACCACGGCGACTAGAGAGATAATGCTCCGCTCGGCGGCCATGGCCAGCCGGAGCGCACAGTTGACGGTGGTGGACTCGATTTTCGTCGGCGTGGCACAGCGCACCTACGATGCGACCTGTAGTGCGTTGGAAACCACCTACCTGATCGTGCACTCGCGGCTCGGCCGCCCGGGGAGGCGTTGAAGCAAATGACTGGCAGTACAGCCGACAATCGGCGTCGGACGGTCGTCCCCGCCGACAGCGCCAGCGCCGCCAGGCGCTACGACATCCCGACAGAAACCCCGAACGCGCGCACCGAAGATATTGACCTGTTGCCCCCTTTGCAGGTTCTCGCACTGCTTAATGCCGAAGACCAGGACGTCCCATTGGCCGTAGCCAAGGTCCTCCCAGATATGGCTCACGCGGTCGACCTCATGGTCTCCAGCCTTCGCCGCGGGGGTCGCGTCCACTACTTCGGTGCGGGGACTTCGGGCCGCCTGGCGACTGCTGATGCCGCCGAGCTGCCGCCGACTTACGGCGTGGCGTCGGACCTTTTCGTCGTGCACCTAGCGGGCGGCGCCGCTGCTGGCTCTCAGGCCCTGGAGCACGCAGAAGACGACGCCCAGGCAGGAGCGGATGCCGCCGCCAACTTGGAGCGATCCGACGTGGCCATAGGCATTGCCGCGAGCGGCCTTACGCCCTTCGTGGTCGGGCCCTGCGCCGGGCCAAGGAAAAGCGTGTGCCGACGGTGCTCATCAGCTCCAACCCGGGGGCACCGGCCGGCCAGGAAGTCGACTGTCACATCGCTCCGGACACTGGCCCGGAGCCCATAGCTGGCTCCACCCGTATGAAGGCTGGCACTGCCGCAAAGCTCGTACTGAACAGTTTGTCAACGGCCACGATGGTGGCGCTGGGAAGGACCTATTCCCACTACATGGTCAGCATGAAGGCGACCAACGCGAAACTGCGGCAAAGAGCCGTCCGCATTTTGGGTGAGATCGCGCAGCTCCCAGCGGAGCGCTGTGCCGAAACCCTGGACCGCGCCGACGGCGACCTGGACACCGCTCTGACGGCGTTGCTTGCAGTTGCCGAGGTTAGCGATGCGCGTCAAGCACTCGAGCGCAACAACGGCTCGGTGCGTGCCGCGCTCAGAGATCTCGAGCAGAAATGATCGAGATGCCACACAACAGGAACAACCGGAAGGACAGCAATATGAAAAGTCAGACAAAACGGGACCGACGCCGCTTGGAAGCAGCACTCCTCGCGGCCGCGATCGGAGCCGTACCACTTGCGGGAGCCAGCGCCAGTGCCAGCGACCTAAGCCACTCGGCAACGAAGGTGACGCTGACCTTTTGGACCCATACTGACCCGCCAATGGTCTCAGTGGACAGCAAGCTCATAGCCGAATATGAGCGCCAGAACCCAAACGTCAAAATCAACACAACTACGATACCGAACGTATCGTTCTTCACCAAGATGCTGGTGAGCATGACGACAGGGAGTGGACCTGACGTCTTTGATATGCTCAACAGCGACATCCCCGGCACGTACGTCCAGGACAGGGTCCTCGCGCCGGTGGACCCACAGGCGATCGGCTACAAGTCGGACGCTGCGCTCGTGGCCGCGTACGACCCCGGGACCTTTTCCGGCGTCACGGTTAATGGGACCATCTACGGTATGCCATTGGAGGACGACGCGGCCGCCTTTGCCATCAATACCAAACTGTTCCAGCAGGCAGGCCTCAACCCGAACGATTACCCGACTACCTGGCAGCAAGTGGGCAAAGATGGCGCCATCGTTGCTAAGAAGCTCAACGTGCAAGGCTACAATCTGGTATATCTTGGCGGCGGCACCTGGATGCCGCTGCAGCTAGAACCGCTACTCGCTCAAACTGGGTGCACCGTCGTCAACCAATCGGAGACAGCAGGGGTTCTAACGTCAGCGCCGTGTGTGAACGCGCTCAGCCAGGATTATGACATTATCAATATCGACAAGGCAGGCAATCCGCACACTGCTACTATCAATTCCAGTGTCCCCTATTACGACTTCGACACGGGCAAGCAGGCGATGACGATCACATGGGCCTGGGCTATCGCACAGCTCAAGGACCAGTTCCCGCAGACACTGAAGGACGTGAAGGTAGTTCCCCTTCCCCAGGTGAACCCCAAGGACCCGGTCAATTACGCCTATGGGTACTCGTGGGTTGTAAGCGCCAAAGCTCCGTCCTACGTACAACAGGCGTCGTGGAAATTTGTCGCCTTCCTGGACGACCACTACAGCGATTACATCGCCACCTCAGGCCAGATCCAGCCGAAGGTAGGGTGGCAAAACACGACGGCCGCCCGCCAGATCCCCTTCGCCTCTGAATGGACGAAGGTCTACGCATCAGGCCCACAGGATTTCCCCGGCCTCCCGGACCCGGACCAAGTTGAGAACATCCTGCAAACGGCAGGGCAGGCCGCGCTAGAGGATGGGGTGAAACCCGCCGCCGCACTTTCACAAGCCAACTCGGCGCTCAATTCGGTATTGCACGGCTAAAGCACAGAGTGACCAGGTCTAGAGTGGTGAACGACTGAGGAACCGTGTGCATTGAGGTTTCGTAGCACACGATTGGGAAGCGCCCCGGGGTACGAGCGACCCGGGGCGCTTCCATCCGACCAGAGCCCGGGTCGCGGCGGACAAGAAAAGGGCGACCCGTCGTCCCGTTCGGCAGGCCTACGCCCCCACCCGACCGGGTGGCGACGTAGCCCGTACGCGCAAAGTAGGTCCCACCGGAGCTTTGGGTTCGTTATTGCGTTGCCGGCGATGGTTTTGTTTGTTGCCTTTGCCCTCTACCCCATGGCCGACGTTATATACCTCAGTTTTTACCATTACAACCTTCTGCAGCCACCGAGCTTCGTAGGGTTTGCAAACTACCGGGCGCTAGCTTCCGACCCAGAGGCCATAGCTTCGATCGTGCGCACGATTGAGTACTGTGGCCTCACATACGTGCCGACAATCGTTATTGCCCTGGGCCTGGCCTTGGCCGTCAATACCCGCTTGGCCGGCGCAGGGGTCGTGCGGACATTGTGGTTCGTGCCCTTCGCTATGTCTTGGGTCGCGGTGGCCGTGCTCTGGAACTTGATCTTCCAGCCCCAGGGCTTGCTGGACGCAATCATAAAGGTGCCCGTCTACTGGCTTACGACGTCCTCTGCGGCACCCTTCGCAGTGGCGATCATGAGCGTCTGGAAGCAGGTCGGCTTTTTCATGATCTTGTTCCTGGCTGGCCTTCAGCGGATACCGTCCGAGCTATACGGAGCGGCCAGCGTGGACGGCGCGGGACCGGTGGCGCGCTTCCGGAACGTCACGATGCCTCAACTCCGGCCAACTCTCCTGCTGGTCGGGATCATAGCAATATATTATGGGCTGACGGCGTTCGATCCCATGTACGTGCTTACTGGTGGGGGCCCTGCGAACGCTACCGAAACGTTCAGTTTGTACATATTCAAAACGGCGTTCGAGTACGGCCAAATGGGTCAGGCCTCGGCGCTGGCGGTCCCGTTGTTCTTGGTGCTACTCGTGATCGGCATAGGACAGTGGTTTGTGTACCGCAGGCATGGTGGTGAGTGAAGACGACATCGGAGGACGCCATGACAGGCCACGCGAGGGCGGTCGTCCGGCCGCGAAAAACATGGCGGTCGTACTATGTGCGCACGCGAGCGGCGCGGCTGCTGGGCGTCATAGTCGCGGGTATAGCCGGCCTCGCGATCGCGGTCCCATTGTTTTACGCAGTGGTTACGTCTCTCAAACCCGTCTCCAGCGCTTTGCAATTGCCAATAAAGTGGATCCCGTCTCCTGTCGAATGGTCCAACTACTCTCAGGTCTTTCAACTTAGTGATTTCACTCGGTACTTTATTAATAGCGGGATTGTCGTGGTGGCGGTTACGCTTCTGAACCTCGTGACTTGCTCGCTCGCTGGCTACAGTTTAGCGAAGTACGACTACCGCGGTAAGAGGATCATGTTAGGGGTCGTTATGATCACGCTCCTTATCCCGATCCAAATACTGTACGTCCCTCTGTACATATTCGTCTATCGGCTGGGGTGGGTCGACAGCTATGCCGGTCTGATCATCCCGGCCGGCACCAGTGCCCTGGGGGTCTTCATTATGAGGCAAGGCCTCGTCGCGGTGCCGGACCAGTACATCGAAGCCGCCAGAATAGACGGCGCAAGTGAGTTACGGATCTTGGTCAGGTTGGTATTGCCAATGGTGAAGGCGTCAGTAACGGCACTGGCGATATTGATTTTCATGGACAACTGGAGCAGCTTTCTTTGGCCGCTCATTGTCGAGAGCAGCAACAACCTGTACACGGTCCCGGTCGGGCTGGCGGCGATGGAGAGCTCCTACAGCTCGAGTTTTACTGTAATGATGGCGGCCGCCGTACTGTCGGCCATCCCCACGCTGATTGCCTTCTTTGCGCTTCAACGCCATTTGGTGGGTGGGATCCTTGGGCAAACCGCACAGAAATAACCGCGGCGACCAGCACCACCGGGGCGGTCGAAGCGTTTCGTGCCCGAATGAACGGCGCGGCGCCCGCCGCCCGCCGGCAGCGGGACAGCGATGAGACCGGCCCTTGTCATCGACGGAGGCCAGAGTGCGTGCCGCATCGCGGTGATCGACGGCAACGACGTCGCAAACACCTATACGTTACCCGGGCTGTCCTACCAAAATGACTCCGAGGGTCTCCGGACAACCCGTAACTTGCTGGTCGATGTGCAGGCTGTCTTGGGCCATTCGGGCGCTCCAGAGGTTGCCTGGCTCGGCCTCACGGGGATGCCTCGTGACGCGGCGCTCCGTGCCGCTATCGGTCAGGTTGCCATCGACGTACTGGACGTGAGCGAGGCGGTCCTCAGCTCGGACTTGATACCTGCATACGCAGGCGCGCTGGGGTTGCGCCCTGGAGGAGTGGTAAGTGCTGGCAGCGGGGCCGTGGCCTTAGCACTCGGGAGCGACGGCCGTTTGGCGGAGGTCGGCGACCACGGCGCACTTCTAGGCGACCAGGGCAGCGCTTTTTGGATCGGGCGCGCCGCCTTGCGGGCCGTCGTCAAGGCGAGGGACGGCTGGGGGACGGCGACGTGCCTAGAAGAAGCAGCCGAGGAGCGGTACGGACCGGTCGGTGACATTCCGGCCCAGCTGAGATCAGCCCACAACCAAGTGGACGAGATCGCGCAGTTCGCCACCACGGTCTGTCAGGCCGGTAGCCGCGGTGACACCGTGGCGAGAGGGATCGTCCGCCGCGCCGGCCGGCTTTTGGCCGAGATGCTTGACGCCGCCGTTCGGCAGGCATCTGCGGACGACACGCAGGGGATGGCCCTGTCCTGGAGCGGCCGGCTCCTATCGAGTGAAGCCCTGCTGCGAAAAGAATTCGAAGAGTCGCTTTCCTCCTTACCCGCGGGGCGCCTTACCCTCGGCCTCCCCCTCGGTGCGACATTGGACGGCCTAAAAGTGATGGCGACGGCGCCAACCCTCGGCCCCTTGGAGACAGCCGTGCACAGGGAAAGGAAACCATGACGCGACCAGCAGGTCTTTCCGGCATTATCGTCTCGTGCCAGGCACTTCCGGGCAGCCCGCTTCATGGCTCGGTCTTCATGGCTGCTATGGCCAAGGCCGCGGTGTTAGGCGGAGCGAGCGGCGTAAGGGTCAACGGGCCCGATGACGTTCGAGCCGTCCGGGAAGCCGTGACGGTACCCATCATCGGTATAAACAAGAGCGGCGACCGGGGCCTAGCCCGCGTTTACATCACGCCCACGTTCGAAACCGCACGGGTAGTAGCGGAAGCGGGGGCAAATGTCGTAGCCGTCGATGGGACGCTCCGGCCCCGTCCGGGTGGTGAACGGCTTGAGCCACTGATCGAGATGCTTCACACGACACTCGGCGTCACGGTAATGGCCGACGTTGACACGCTCGATGCGGGGGTGGCGGCAGCCGACGCCGGTGCCGATTACGTCGCCACGACGCTTTCAGGCGCCACCGCTGCTACGGCGTGCGACCGGACGGCACCGGCGGACCTTAGATTGATCGGACGTCTGGTCCGCCACGTGACGATCCCCGTCGTAGCCGAGGGGCGTTTGCACCGACCTGAGGACGCCGCCGAAGCATTCGCGCTGGGCGCGACGGCAGTGGTGGTGGGAACGGCCATTACCAACCCGGAGGCCATAACAGCTACTTTTGTGGCCGGATGCTCGCCCTATAACTCCTAGGGATGCTTATCCGGTGTTTACAGAGACCTGAAGCCAGCCACGACGTGCAAGGCCTGAGCCAGGGTGAGGAGGGAGGTGTCCATAAACATATGGGTCTGCTTGGCCGGGCTGGTGCCGAACTGGTAAGGCTGCGCCCATTCCAAGACGTACCCGCTCTTCACTCCGTTCGCTACCGTGCAGTACTTCAGCACTGCCGGGCTGCAATAGACCGACACCCGTACGCTGACCATCGTCTTCGGGATGCCCACGTTCCAGATGCCGACTTGCCACGACGTGCCAGGGTGGTTGCAAACCGTGGGGTAGCCCTCGGCGATGGAGAAACCGGGGAGTTTGCCCAAGTTAGACTCGGGCGCATAGGCCTTGCCATAAGTGGCCGAGACGGACTCATCTTGGCCTACGGCACATGGGAGCAGCTTGAAGCTGCTCATAGAGAGGCCGAGCAGTGTTTTGGGTTGGTAGACCGGGTAGGTGAGGCCAACCTGGGCGTTCTCGTAAGGGTTTGGGCTACCCATGGCAGCAACAGGGGCGGCGAGAGCGGTCAAGATGGCGGCGGTGCCAACGCCTGCCACCACTGTCCGGTTCAGCGCCTGGCCCTGTCCCCGCCGCCACCACTGGTGGTGGCACCCGGAGCTCTTCCCTCGGGCCGGCTCGGTCTCGACGACCGCACTAGTGTGCCTCTGTTCCTGGCCATAATGTTTGAACATTTCTGCGTTTCCCTATCTCAAGTCGTCTGAAGTGTCGCTGGCTGGCCCTCGGCGTTGTCGCACGGACGTGGAGGGCAAGTGGCTAGGTCCCCGAGCACCCGCCGGATGTGGTGATAACACTACTTTGTGTGTAGGGAAGACGCAAGAGCGGCCGAAAGAGGCCCTGGCTCTCTGAATAGCGTCGCGACGGGCTGTCCGTCCTGGCACCCAGTCGGGCGTGAAGATGCGAAGAGGCCGGGTGACCCCGAGACTCGGGGACGCCACTCCCCTACCTCGTAGTCGGGAGCGGCCTAAAGTCTGGGCCACTTTTGTCGAAAATCGCGTGAGATGACGCGACGAATGTTTGACCGCTCTGTTCGGACCTCGCCACGCGGGATTTCTGGTTGGCGGCGGGGACTTGTCGCGGCACTCGTAAGCGGGCTCTTGGCCGCTAACGCGATCGCGTACGGGGTGGCTCCGGCAGCCAGCGCGGCAACACGGCCCACACGCTCGCAGACCGCCGGCCTGGACAGTCACCCGACCTTGTCGAATTCGGCCCAAGCACTCGGTACAGGCTCGTACCCGTCGCTCAGCACAGGGTCGTCCGCCTCGCTCTTCTCCCAGGCATTGCTCTTCGTCGGAGAAAATCTGCTAACGGGGGCAACAAGGCAAGCAGGCAGTCAGCTGTACGACTGGGGCCTTGCTGCCCTCGGGCTCGCCAACGGCGCGGCCAACAGCGCGACCCAGTTGGCCGACATCAGATCTGAACTGGAGGCGATCCAGAGCCAACTTGCGGACATTGACAACGCACTGTCGCTGGTGTCCGATGAGATCCAGCAACTCAACTGCGACCAGTACGGCGTCGGGCTCGAGAACGCCGTGAGCACCATCCAGGCCGACTACCAGATCTACGAAACCGATTACGGGCAGCAGGGATCAGCCTGGTCGACTACCCCAGCCACCAACGTGGCTGTTCTGGACCAGTTCATTGCGCAGGTCACCCAGGAGACCTACGAAGGGGAACCGCCCGAACTGGCGACCCCCTATTCGCTGGTCAGTGCGCTCGACACCATCACTGAAGAGCTGGTGCCGACCGGTGGGACGCAGGGTGCTTTAGCCGCCTGCATCAGCGCTGCGGGTGGCGCCCCCAAGCCGGGGACGTTTGGCACTCTTTCCTACTACGACAACGTGTTGCCGGCAAAATTAATTGACAACGGTCCGGCAACTTTGGGTGAGGACGGTCCGGCATAACTGAACGGTGACGCGCAACAGCGCCGGCCCCGAGTCGTTCCCGGGGAACCGGCGCCCTAGCGTGATGGCAGTGTTCAGGTGCGGGTGAGCTCGGCGACCGCCTTCTTGGCGCAAGTGTCGTCGACCAGGCCCTTGCCCTCGGTGGCGGCGGCCATCAACGCAGCGGTGGCGGCATTGTTGAGCGCCCGGGGCAGCCCGTTGGCATAACGGTGCAGGCGAGCGGCGGCGTCGTCGGCTATAAGTGGGTCGACCCGACCGGCCAGGGCCAGGTGGTGGCGTAGGTAAGCGACCGACTCGGCCAGGTCCATGCCGCCCAGGGCGTAGCGGACGCTGATGCGTTGGTCCAGGGCGGCGAACATCCCCTGGCGCAGGCGGGAGGCCAAGGTGGGTTGGCCGAGCAACACACCGGCGAAGGGCGACGCCGAATCAAGCTCTGCGTTCGAGAGCAAACGCACCTCTTCGAGCTGCTCGGGGGAAAGCAGGTGGGCCTCGTCGATTATCAAAAGGACCCGGCGGTGACGCTCGTGCTCTTCGGCGCCGAGCAGGGCCGCCGCCTGGTTTATGGCCTCGGCCTTGTGGAAACGGGGCGTTGCCCCCAAAGCGGTGGCGATGGCCACGTAGAGCCCCCGGCAACCCCCAGAGGGGTTGGCCAGGTAGATGACCGTGTACTTTGTCCTGTCCAAGCCGGCCACAGCCGCCCTGACGGCCACGGTCTTGCCCGCCCCCGTGTCGCCCACTATGACGCCCAAGGCGGACTGGTTTATGCAGTAGTCGACCCGGGCCACCGCCTCGGCGTGCGCCGCCCGCTCGAACAGCTTGTCCGCCGGCACCGATTTTGTGAATGGGGTGCGGGCAAAACCGAAGTGGGCAGCCCAGACATCGACGCCCGCCATCACCGTGCCGCCTCGTCGTCACCACGGGCCTCCATGCCGGGCAGGGACCGGTAGGAGATGGAGCCCTCGCCCAGCGCTTCGGCGTGGGCGGCGGCCACCAGGCCCAGGTAGTCCACGCCGGGCCCGGGGGGCGGAGCCTCGGGGACGGCCTGGGGCACGGCCGGGTGCACGTGGCGGCCGATCACGAACGGCACGGCCGTCCCTGCCGGCGTGCCGTTGTCGTAAACCTCCACTTTGGCCATGTCTTCGGGGTCAAAGCGCAGCTCGACCGTGCGGCCGATGAGCTCGGGGCCGACTTGGTAACGGTTGGCAAGTAGCGACACCGTCGCCGTTTTGGTGACCCGGCGGGTGACCGACCAGCGGAACGCCTCGGATAGTTCTGAGGGCGAAGGGATATCGGGCGTGAAGCCGGCCAAGAACCTCTCCATGGGCGCTTGTTTGGTCTCGGCGTGGGCCCGGGTATTGGCGACCTGCTCGGCCCAGGCCATGAACAGGTCGTTCAGTTCGGCGAAACTGGCGATGCCCCGGGCCTCGACTTCGGCTATGAACGAAGAACGTATATAGGAGTTGAGCCTTTCCTGCTTGCCTCGGCCCTGGGGGGCGTAAGGCTTCGAATGCACCAGGGCGACCCCGAGCACGGCGCAGGCCCGAGACAGCTGGTGGTTAGCGTAAGGAGCGCCGTTGTCGACATATAAAAGTTCAGGCCGGCCCCGCCGGGAAATGGCCGAACGCAGCACGTCTTGGCCGGCACGGGTGTTCTCCTCGGTCACCCAGCGCCCGTGGACGAGCAAGCGGCTGTAGTCGTCGACGAGCAAGAACAGCTTGGCCCTCTTGGAACCCGGGGCACGCGGGCACGGCACGAAAGGCCCGTGCAACACGTCGCCTATCCAGAATCTCGTTGGGGCGGGCCGCCTCGAAGCGCCCGAACGCACGCGCCGGGACGGCCGACAGGACCTGACGGGACAGGCCGAGCCGGTGCAGGTGCTCGCGAACGGTGCGCTCGGAGAGCCATACCCCGTGCGCCCGGCCGATTATGTCGACGATCTGGGCCGACGAGCGCGCCGGCACGGCGCGGCGCAACTTGGCTGCTTCTTCTAGCCACTGGCGGCCGGCGCGGGGCCGGCCCCGGTCCGCTCGGGGCACTGGGGCCAGCCCGGCCAGGCCGTCTTTGGCGTAGGCGGCGAGCCAGCGGTCGATGCTGGTTCGGCTTACCTGGCGCTCGGCCCCCTCTGGGGTCACCCAGGTGCGCGCCGCCAGTTCCCTGGCCAGGCGGCCCCGCTCGGCCGGGCTGAGCCGGAGGCTCGCCGCCTCTGAGATCACGCGGTAACGGAACAACGCCAGCTCTTCAATCTTGTCTTGGTGACCGTTGGTCATGAATGCCTCCTTTGTTGGCAGCGTTGCCGGCACTCGGCACGCCCAAAAGGCATCCAAAACCACTTTCAGGTGGTTGACCAGGGTGGATGTATGTTGGTGGTGAGCAGGTGCCCGCCGGTCAGCCCATTGACGAAACGCCATCGGCGGCCCATGGGCTGGCCAAAGCGCCGCTGGGCCGCCCGCCATGCCGAGCGCAGCGCCCCGAGTGCCACCGCCACCGGTCCTCCGCTCATCCTGGGAGCGGGCGCGCCCAGGGCCACACAAGCCCGGACGGCGCCGAGCGCCAACATTTCGGCTCGGGCGACAAAGCGTCGGCGCCAGCCCCGCACCGTCGTATAGGGCAGACTGAGGGTGGCGGCGGCCCGGCGGGCATGGCCGTCCACCATCGCCTCCAGGGCCGCCCCGATGACGCCGATAGCGTCCAGGCGCCCGTGGGCCACGAAGCTCGGCAGCACGGCGTGGCTGGTAGCACAAGGTTTGCACCGTTGCCGGCGGACCAGGAGCGTCCGTGACCGGCCCACCCTCAGGTCGCGTTGGTACCAACCCCAGTAGCCCATCGGCTCTTTACAGCCCGGGCACCCCAAGCGCGGGACGTCGATGTCGCGCCCGGCCGTCGCGTACTGCTCGACGCCGAGCCCCGTCGGCCATACGATGGCCATTGGCTAATAGCCCTTCTGGGCCCCCTCCGATTGAGCGACCAACTCCAAAGCGGCGGGGCCCTGTCGCGTCCAACACAAGGTCGGCCCCATCCTCTCCAGTCCCACCACCCGCCGTCCAGCCCACCCGCCAGTGGGCCCAGCCACCAACTCCGTCCCCAACTACCCCCGCCGGTTCACGCCCCTATGTCCCCACCTAGAGCTGCCGGTAACACAACGAAGTGCTCCCGATCGAGGAGTACTGGTACGCCTACCAGCTCGACGCCCTGGAGATGCTGACCGACGCCTACGACACAAGGGCGTGGTTCGATGCAGGGAGCCCGGGCATTGACGCCGTCGACGTCGCTTCGGGCGTCTGTGTCGCCTCCCAGGCCAGCGACCTGGACTGTTCCTACGCGGCCAATGTGGTCGATAGCACGCGCCAGGACATTTTCGACCAGTGGCAAGTCGGAGGCGGGCCGTACGATTCCGACCCCATACTCACGGTGTTGAATGGCGCCGGCCTCGTCGTGGCTTTGTCGCTCACGCAGTTCACCCAGGACGCTGACTCATCATGCACGGCCCCCCTCACGTCTTCATCTCCCTGCGGCCCGGCGGCAGGTGCTTATGACATGACGACGATCAGCGGGACGTACGAGGGCGCCACGGGATGGACGGCGGCAACTGCTGCCCAATTGGAGACTCTCTTGGACCCCACATCTGCCAACATCTCGGGTTCCGCCCAGACGGAGAGCTACCTGAGTGTCTGGAACACCACCGACAAGAACGAGACCCCGGCCGCCTGGTTGGCCAGCCAAGAGGGGTTCCAGGACACCGGCAGCGCCGACGACAGCAACCTGGTCATCGGCTGCCCGGACACCGGCGCCGTCAAGACGGGCTTCGAGAACCGGAATGCCCAGTCTGAGCAACCCACCTTCACCGCCACCTGCTTTATCGACCTCGGCGTCTCGTACGCCCAGCTGACCGACTTCGACTACGGGCCGTCACCGTCCGTCACCTCACCCCTGTTCACCCCGGCGGACAGCGCGTACGGTCAGCACGCGCTCGGCAACTACTCCGATTTGTCGGTGATCGGCCCGAATGGCTGCGAGACGTCACCGCCCGACTGGACCAGTCCGACCGCCGACAACGGGTACTTCAACGCCGTCTACGCCATCGGCTGCGACCCACCGCTTTCGAACGGCTGGGTTGACACTCCGCAGTGGGTGGCTGGCTCTTCGCAGGACGTGTACCACTGGCCGGTGCTGGACAGCGCCAGCGTTTCGTGCACGGACGGGGCCTCGTCCACCAACCCGGCCGGGGTGGTCTCGATGTGCGGGGCGGACCTCACGAGCTACATCGAAACCTACGTGCCCGCCCTTCCAAGCCAGGTCGCCTTCACTTCCGCCGCCGTTATGGGGCCCCATCGAGCGGCACCACTACGAGCGAGACCGTCGAGCTCGAGGACTCGGGCGGCAGCCCGGTCGCATCGGAAGGGCCCGGTCCAAGTCGACCTCAGCGCCGTTGAGCCCACCGACACCAGCGAAAGCGACACCAATGCCTTCTTCGTCGCTGGCGGAAGGCCCACCGGGACGGTGACCATCCCCGCTGGCTCCTCTACTGCGACCTTCACCCTGGGCGACACCCTGGACGGTGATGCACCGACTATCGAGGTCACCAGCTTCGCGTCGTCGGGTGCCTCGCAAACCGAATATTTCGCCGACTCTGCCGCAGGCCTCGAATTCACGAGCGGCGCACTCACTGCTAGCACTACTTCGGACCGTGCTCTCGGTCCGGTGGACGTCGAGTTCATCGACGAGAACGGTGTCGAGACCGTGCCACCGCCCAGCCAGTCAGTACTAGCAGTGGAATACCGCTGCACTGATAGTTGCGATTTTGCGTCCTCAAGTGACGGAGAAAATCAAGGAGCGGCAATCCTGGTCTCACCCAGTCGAACCACGTCGACTTCCGCCTACCAGGTGCCCACGTACCACGTCTATTTTTCGGCCCCGACGGCCGGCACGATGACCATCACCGCCGAGGCGGTGAACAGCGACCTGTCGCCCTATCCAACGTCCGCAGCGTGGGAAACTCACCAGGACGAGGCCATCGCGTCGTCCCCGGCCTCCCTAGTGTTGCCGGATAAAACAACCCGGGGTCGCTAGCGCAACTAGGGAGCGCGAGCCGGTACCGCTTCGACGGTCCCGACGCGCTGGCCGCCACAGGGGACGATTTATGCGTTGGCGACGGCGAAAATAGCGCGGATTACAACTACGACCTAGTTGAGGTCGACGCCCAGGACGACTCGGTGGTGCGCACGCTCCCCGCCCCCCGGTGGGCAGGACTACCACCCGACACTGGCTCACATCTTCTCCAGGTCGTACTCGCCGGTAAGCCCCTGAAAGTGCTCGACGGCGTCGGGCGTTACTTTGTATAGTTGCGCGAGGAGGTTCTTTGCTGCACTCGTTACGAGACCCTCGTCCGCCTTTCCTTGCATGCCGGCGAGTTTCTCACGCGAGAGCAATTTGAACTCTCCTTTTGCGTCGTTTATGTCGAGGAGTACCGACCAGAGATCGGCCGTGGCCCCCGCGTGCGTGACTTCCAGAACGAGCGCCAGAAAAAGGACCGGATCCATCAGCTTCGCACTCTGGACCGCCTGGTCACGCTCGCGACCACGCAGCGGGGCCAGTTGCGGGAGCAGGTACGCCGCCTGCGCCCGGTAGGCCTCCCACTCCTCGTCGACGACAGCGACGTCGGTGCCCCTCTTGTCCTGCTGGGCATGAGTCAGCTCGTGCACGATGCTCGAGCGCCGGTACGGGTCGTCGATATCGAGGTGTTCCTTCAGGTAAAGCGTGTCGCCCTTCAGCCCCGAAGTCGCGCTGGCCGTCGGCATGTACGCGGCCTCCGCCTTCAAGCCCTTCGTCATGTGCTCGTCGCTCAGCTGATCGACCTTCAGGCGGCCGCTCAGCAGGTCGCCCGCCATCGGGTGGTTCGCGGACACGGCGACTGCGTACGCGGTGGCGGCGAGCACCATGTCGCCGACGGTCGAGTCGGACGCGCTGGACACCATGGCCACGAGCAGCGCGGACTCCTCCACATGGTGGCCGCTTGCGAACGCGAGGACCTTGCGGAATGGCTGCTCCCAACGAGCTTCTCCCTTCACCAGCCGCAGCATTTGGTCGTGTGCCAGCGTCGCCTCCTCGTGGGCCTCCCGGCCCGCGGCATCCGGGTCGCCCGAGACGACCGACGACCACTTCCGCCAGAAGGCGTCGAGGATGCGCTGGTCGACGCGCGGGCGGTCGAGATCCGCCACTTCGGCGAGATGGGCGGCGATTGAGGCCCGGGAGAAGGCGAAGCTCCTGCCCCCTTTCGCGACCTGGGCGGCGTTGGCCGGGTCGAGGAGCCCCGCCAGGAAGCCGCGCTCCTCGTGATCGATGGTCTCGTCGGCGAGAGCGACGGCGCGAAGGCCGCGCAGCTCGTCCAGGGTAACGCCCCCGGCGGCGACGGCCCGGGCCGCCCTCGCAAGCTTCGCGTCTATCTCGATGCCCTCGCGGAACTCGACCATGTCAGGATGACCGGGCATCGGTCGGCGAGCGACGCGCAGCGCGCCCTCTCGGCGAGCCTGCGCAACATGAACCAGCTCGTGCGCCAGCATCCGTCGCCCGTCCGCCGATGCAGTGTCCACGCCGTCGCCGAAGACGACGTGGTCGCCGAGTGTGTACGCGCTCGCGTGCAGCTCCCGAGCCGAACCGGAGGCGACGCTGCCCGTATGTACACGGATGGCCGCCACGTCGAGGCCGGGTGCGCAGGACGCTTCCGACGGCAGCAGCGCACGGCCTGGGGAGGCGATGGCGGCCCACGCCGACGCCGGTGCGAGCGGGACCGGCGAACGTTGGCCGCCGCGGAGGCGGCCGTGACCGGCAAGCAGGTCCGCCTCGCGCTCAACCGCATCCTCGGGCTGGGTTACCGGCACCTGCGAGGGCCGGGCGAGCTCGCCCCCCTGGCGGACCGCTGGCACCCGGGAGCGACCCGGGGCCGGCATGCTGGCTCGAGCGGGCTCGTGCGCCGCGGCAAGCACCACGGTCCGCGATCCTACCTCGTGCGTCAGGCTGGGAGCAGCCGCAGTCCCGGACCGCAATCTGGTCCGCTGGCCTGTCAGGTACCTTCGCCTCGTGTAGGCGCGTTCTCGGGATTGACCTGCGGGACAGGCTTTTGACCGCAAACGTGCCAGTTTGGCCGTGACCAGCTTCTATTTTGCAGGCACGCTTTGGGGTTTGGGTGGGCCAGAGGTTGTTGGACCGCAGGCTCGCGTACCAGGGTCAGCTGGCGACGTTCCCCATCGCGCCGGTAAGGAACCCAAATAGATATTGACATTTGGTGGGCCGAGAGCGTCGTGCTCGAGGGCAACAAATGCGGCGTTGGCCCAACTCGGCACTCGTGGGAGCTGCTTCTACACGTGTAGAAGCGCAGTGATCCGTGCTATTCTGGCCTCGACTTGTAAGGCGCCGGCGCAGATCGTGCACAGCTTAGGGATGCGGCCCGCACCTGGAGAGCCCTACTTAGGGCAATAGAAGAGCAAAGGTGATGGCCAGAGATGGGAGCCCGTGGAGCCCGTGCAGCGGTACTGGTAGAGCCAGGACGTTACGAAATACGTGAATATCCCTTACCTGAGCCTTCTACGGGGGCAGCGCTGATCAAGAACGAGCTGTCCGGCATCTGTGGTACGGACAAGCACACCTTTCAGGGCTATACGACCCAGTACTCGGCCACAGTCGAGAGCTCGACGCCTTTTCCCATAATACAAGGACATGAGAACGTGGGCACCGTGGAGGCTTTGGGTGGCAAAGTCTTCGACTTCGACGGCCAGCCACTCGAGCTCGGTGCCCGGGTCGTACTGGGCCCTAACGTGACCTGCGGTTACTGCTACGAGTGTAGGCACCAGTTTCCCTACACACTGTGCCCCAATATCCGGGACTACGGGAACACCATGTCGGCGGCGACGCCGCCCCACTTGTTCGGGGGTTGGGCTGAATATCTTTACGCGCTTCCCGGAAGTTTTATCTTCCGTGTGCCCGACGAGCTGCCTTCATCGGTCGCCGTCTTGACCGAAGTGTTCGCGGCCACGGTCGCGCTGGACCGGGCCAAACAATATGCGTCGTTCCCCTCTGAAGGCTTTCTTTTCGATGACACCGTGGTCGTCTACGGCGTCGGGCCGCTTGGACTATGCCACGTCCTCAAGGCACGTCTGCTGGGCGCCGGGACGATCATTGCCGTCGACCTCTCAGACACTAGGCTCAGCTTTGCACAGCGATTGGGCGCCGACTACACCATCAACGCCACGGCCATGGGAGCGCCCGACCGCCTTGCCTTTGTGCGCGATGTCACACATGGGAGGGGAGCGGACGTGGTTATCGAATGTGCAGGAGTTCCCGAGGTCGTGCCTGTGGCCATCGATCTGCTAAGGGCAGGCGGCACCTTCCTCGAGGTGGGAAATTTCAGCGACCTGGGAGATGTGGCGATCTCGCCGCACCGTCACCTATGCAGCAAAGGCATCCGCCTGATCGGCATACCGGGACAGGAGCACGGCGCGTACGGACCGGGTATGCGTCAATTAGCCCGGTACCGTAAGCTGTACCCGCTGGACGAGTTCGTCGTGCACCGCTATCCGCTCGAAGAGACCAAAGCAGCGGTGGAAAAGTCGATGCTGCCCGACTCCCTCAAAGTTGTGATCGATCCCTGGGGCGTCCGCCGAGATGAGCGCGAGATCGCGCACCTGCCCTCACAAGCGGGAGCCCCGAGGACAGAATCCCGGGGCCAGGCGCGACAACCAGGGAGCGGTTTCCTCTGCAATGGTCTCGGTTCGACCGGCACCATGACTACTCCACGTGACATCCCGGAGCGCCCGGGGTTGAGCGAGGCCAGCAACATCGTCACGCGCGATGATGTGGCCAAGCTAGCCGGCGTTTCGTCGGCCACGGTGTCATATGTAGTCAATAACGGCCCTCGCCCCGTGTCGGAGGAGACGCGGCACCGGGTGTTGCAGGCCATCGAGGCCCTCAACTACGTGCCCAGCGCCGCGGCCCGCAGCCTCAAGATCAAACGCACCAGCACTATCGGGCTCATGATCCCGGACATCCTCAACCCGATCTTTGCCGCTCTGGCAAAGGTCGTGGAGGACGAGTTGCTGGCGGCCGGCCACAGTGTGATCTTGTGCAATAGCTACGAGGATCCGCAACGTGAGCTCGTCTACCTACAGATGTTATGGGGCAAGCAGGTAGACGGCCTTCTGTTGATTTCTACATCCCGGAACGTGGTGACGCTGCACCGCTTCGAGCAAGCCCGCAAGCCCATCGTGCTGATAGACCGCCGCATACCTGACCTGGCAGCAGACTGTGTGCTGCCGGACAACGAAGGCGGCAGCTACGAGGCCGTCCGGCACTTGATTTCGTGTGGCCACACCAGGATCGGGTTGATCAACCTGCCCGTTAGCTTGACCCCTGGAGCGGGCCGCCTGGCCGGCTACACCCGTGCCCTCTCGGAAGCTGGCCTGCAGCTCGACCCGGCTCTCATAAAGGAGGGTTCCTACCCGGGGAACGAGGGTGCTGTCACCTTCAGTGCGATGATGCAGCAGCCACGCCGTCCGACGGCCGTCTTCATCAGCAACAACCGCTTGGCCCACGGGGCGCTGGAGTCGATAAAGGCACTCCGCTTGCGCATGCCGGAGGATATCGCCCTGGCGGTGTTCGATGATCCGAGTTCTTATGCTGTTATGACCCCGTCCATCACCGCGGTGTCCATGGAGCTGGAACGGGAGGCTTCAGAAGCCACGCGTCTGCTGAAGGAGCGGCTGAATGGGAGCTATACCGGGGCGCCACGGTTCGTAATGATCCCTCAGCGCTTGGCGGTGCGCGAGTCGACCGTCGGGATGCGCGATCCCAACCGGCACGGAGATGGTGACCGTTACGGCGCGGATGCCCATGTCTCGGGAGGTGCTACGGCTCCCGCCGATCAGACCGGGACCCGGAGGGGGACCGGTCGTGCACAGCGACGAGCGAGGGAAAGGGCGGTCAAGTAGGCACAATCAACTCCCCAGCGTGATCGTCCGGCCCCCCTCAGCAGCTTGCATGGCGGCGAGTACCACCTTTAGGTCGGCCCGGCCTTCCTCACCTGGGACCTCGCACGTCTCATGTCCCTGGATACACCGGATGAAGTGTTGCAGTTGTTCGACATAATGCGCCGTGGGGGCGCAACGCACCACGTTCCACCCCCTGTTGAAGCTGGCTAGGCCCTTTTCCGTGTATACCAGTAACTCGATCGGCGTGCGCCAGTAGGTGAACGGGGTTTGGATGCGTAGCGACCCATCCGTGCCGAAAAGCTCGATGCGCTCGTCCCAGGCATGCTCCAGGGGGGCCGGGAAGGCGACATTGTAGGACTTGGTCATCCAGCTGATAGTGACGACGCTGACGGCGTTGCTCTCGAAACGTAGGGAGACCACCGCATTGTCCTCCGGCATCGGCCCCTGCGGGTGATTAGACATACAGCCCACCTGTGTCACAGGGCCGAGCAGCCAGCGCAACACGTTGACCTGATGCGTCAGCTCGTTCATCATCTCACCACCGCCGGAGATCGCGGTATCGGTCCACCAGCCGTCCCGCGTATGAGGCTCGAAGTAGCTGTTGTGGTACCGAGCCAGGAACACGTCACCGATCACGCCCTGGTCGAGGAGCTCCTTCGCTGTGCGGAAGCCGGGGTTGAACCGCTTCATCTCTGCCACCATTAGCTGCACCCCCGCGGCCTTACAAGCGGCGATCATGGCGTCGCACTCATCGAGCGTGCAGGCCATGGGCTTCTCGCAGAGCACGTGTTTGCCGGCTTGTGCCGCCTTTATGGTCCACTCGGCGTGCCATTTTGGCGGCATCGAGACAATGACCGCATCGACGTCCGGGTGGTCGATGACCCGTTGATTGTCGACGTACGCGGCAGCCCCGCCGACTTGCGCAGCAGCGGCGCGAGCCTTCTCGATGGATCTGTTGGCCACCGCGAGTACCCGTGCATCGGTGATATCGAGCAACGACGGTATGTGAGCGGTGGTGGCGATGCCTCCGCTACCAATGATGCCGAAACCGATTTTGTCCATGAACGATTTCCCCCTCTGCGTTACTGCCGTGGACACTACTCGTCGGCGGGGAGCGGCTTGTAGTAAGGCGGGACCACTTCGTCGTGCAGCGGCAAGTCCACCCAGCCCCCCGTGTCCATCGATCGCCACACCGCGCACATCACTTCCACCGTCCGCGCTCCGTCCGCACCAGACACGAGCGGCTGTTCGCCATTTAGCACACAGTCCATGAAGTGACGCGTCATTTTGGTGTAGTTGTTGGGTTCCCGCGGCGGCATGAGCGAGACCCAACGCTTCTCGGGAGGCTTCATGATGTCTTCCACCCAGAACAGTTGCGGCCAGCGATAGTTACGCAGTATCTCGGGCATATCCTCGAGCGTGTAGTCCTTATCGGTGTACACGGCCATGGGCACGCTCTGGAATGGGTTGGTCGCATCACTGGCGGTGTAAATCGTGCCCTGTGTGCCGTAGAGCTCAGTGACCTGCGAAACGACAGGTGAAAAGCGGTTGCAGCTGACGCACCCCGTCGCCCCATTCTCGTATTCGAGCAATACCCAGACAGTGTCGTCCGTGACGGTGTACGACGCAGGAGCGGCCATCCTCTTGGCCACGCCGACAACCCGCTTCACCTCGCTGCCGACAAGCCACGTGAGGAGATCGATGGCGTGCGCGCCGGTGTCAGAAAGTGCCGCTCCACCGGACACCGACGCATCCAATCGGAACGACGTGCGGGCCACATGATCTTGGTACAAATGCCACTGCTCGTGCAACGAGGCCCGGGCCATCAGGACATCGCCAATGACACCCTGGTTGACGAGTTCTTTGGCCCACTGATTTTGCGTCCAGAACCGCCGGTCGCAACCTACCATCAACTTGACCCCGTAGCGGTCGCAGGCGTTTACGATATCCCAGGCCTCCTTGTTCGTTACTGCCAAAGGCTTCTCGACGATTACGTGCGCGCCCGCTCTTGCCGCGGCGACGGCCTGGTTGCGATGGACGTTGTTCGGCGTAGCGATGATGACCGCATCCAGGCTGCCCTGCTTGGCAAACATCTCGTGATAATCGGTGTACCACGCCGTTGCCCCCCACTGCTGGGCGGCGTGCTCGGCCGTCTCCGCATCAATATCGCAGCAGGCTACGAGGACAGCGCCAGGCGTCCGCTTGATGGACGGGAAGTGCGCAATTTGGGCGATGCTCCCGCACCCTATGACGGCGAAACCTACGGTTTTGCTCATTTCGTTGCCTCCAGCTAAATAGAAGTCCACTTGTCATGGAGTTTGGGCCACCCGCTAGCCAAATGCAGCCAGCCGTTGCATGGCCTGTTCCATGGTCGGCATCCGGGTTACGTGCACACCGCCGGTGCCCTCGATCACGTGTGCGGCCACGGCCGCCGCGAATTGGCCCGCCCGCAGCGGGTTTCGGCTCCGCAAGTACTCGACCAGAAAACCCATGGAAAAGCAATCGCCCGCACCGGTACAGTCCACGACTCGGGCGGGTGCGGCTTGGATACGGTATGAGCCCTCGCGATGGGCCACAATTGCCCCCTCAGCACCCCGGCTGAGGATGCCCACCTCCGCGCCCCAGGCAATGAACAAGCGTGCCACGTCCCCGGAACGCTCCGGACCGACACCTAGAAGGTACCGGGCGTCTTCCTCGCTTGCTCGCACGACCCGGAACTTAGCCACCAGGCGGGCCAAGCGGACTGGATCGGCCCACTCCCGCTCAGTCGGGTGGGCGCGGGAGTGGACGCCGCCAAAGCCGCCCAGGTCGATGGACAGTAGCGCCTGCAGGTCGGCGAGGCGGGCCAGGAAGTCTGCTGTCACATCCCAATCCATGGCGCCGATATGGACCGCGGCCGCCTCCCGGTACGTGACGGGTAGGTCCGTATAGCGAATGGCCGGCGCCTTGTGAGGGTACTGGATCTCCTTGTTGCCGGCCGCGTCGTAGAGCAACAAACTCGCCGTGGTATGCGGCCCCCGGCGGCGCACGCCCCGCATGTCCACCCCTGCGGCCTCTATGGGGTCGAGCAGGCTCAGCGGCAGGTCCGCGCCGACGACCGTGACCAGGCCCACATCGCGACCGAGCCGGCCCGCCACCACGGAAGTGTAGGAGGCCGGCCCCCCCAGTACCGGGCCGACGGTCCGATCCGTGAAACTGATGGTCTCGTTGACGATGTGACCAACAGTCACGATCTCGGGCTCCACAGCGACTGTGCCCTACCGCTCGAGCTCACCCGCGATGAATGCGTTCAGCGCCACCAAGGCGTCTTCGTCGGGCATCGGGACGGGCGGATGCTTGGAGCAGAAAGCAGATGCAGAAGTTAGCGCCCCCCCGATCTTACGGTCCTGGGCCAGCTTACAACAGCGGATGGCGAGCTCCGCCACACCTGCGAAGTTGGCGCTGTCTTCAACCTCAAGTTTTGCATCGAACAACAACGGGGCGCCGCTGAAATTCGCGAGGTCAAAATAAAAGCGCGTTGTCTTCCGGTCGCCCATCGTCTTCACGTAGGCGAACCCGGGAGAGACCTCGGTCTCGTACGGGATCAGCGACGTCAGTGCTTCCCGCTTGGTGCGCTCCTTGCTCTCGCCGCGATGGGTCAGGTTGAGAAAGTCGGTATTACCTGCGTAGTTGAGCTGGTAGGTACGGTCTATTTGGATACCTCGTGCGAGCATCACTTCGATCAACGCCCGGTGCAAGATCGTGCCTCCCAGCTGGCTCTTGACATCGTCCCCGACCAGGGGAATGCCGCGCTCCGCCGCCTCGGCTGCGAATCGGCCCGTGCTGACGATTAATTCCGGCATACCGTTGACGAACGCCGCCCCCGCCTCGAGCGCGGCCTGCGCGAACATCTGCGCCGCCTGTGACGAGCCGGTGGGAATGCAGTTCAAGAGCACATCGACTTCAGCCTCGTTCAGAGCGCGCGCCACGTCGACAGGCTCCCGATCTGCGACATGGACCAGGCCGGCCAGATGTTCAGGTGCGCCGTCGAGGGGGTCGGCCATCTGTACCGTTACGCCCGTCGGCGGTACTTCGACATCGGGAAGACGGTAGGCATTGTTTGGCGCCGCGAAGATCGCATCGGCCAGATCCTTTCCCACCTTTTCCGCGTTGATATCGAAAGCGGCGACGGGCTCGATATCGGTAACGGCGTACCCGCCCACGTCCGGGACCATCAATCCGGTGGTGTCGTCTGTGCGCGCGTAGTACTGCAGCCCCTGCAGCAACGCGTTCGCGCAGTTGCCGACGCCAGCGATGGCGAGGCGGATGGTCCTGGCTGCCATGGTCAATTTTTCTCCAGCTATCTATCGTTTTTCACCGGTGAGCTTCTCCGAAACAATGCAACATGTGGCCGCCAGCCAGGAGAAACCCGGGCACGCGCCGTTCGGCAACCAGGCTAAGTCCTCGGCCTCTGTCATCTACACGTGTCGTCTACACGAAGCAACGTACCACTCGGTCCCTTCGATTGTCAACGCCGCGCGGGACGGAGGGGAAATGCCATCCACCCCTCCGTCGCCGGGTTGTTACGCCTTTGGCCTGGCCCGTTTTTGGAGCCCCGCCTCACATGAGCAACCACAGCCCTGACGCCAGGACCAATTGCCGAGGCCCGGGGACCACTTGACGCCCCCAAGTCCGCTACCAGGCCAGCGTTCGCTCCGGGACGTACCGTGAAACGGTACGCAGTGGTGCCGCGCCGTTCATGCCGCCTCGCCCGGCAAACATCGGGTAGCTAGGAGGGTCACAATGGCGAGTGATCTCCAGCAAGGTTTGACCCCGGAACCGGCACCTGTAGGCGTGCCCATCGAGCGAATAAGTCGAAGTCTGCTCGGCCATCGGGAACTCCAGGACGACCTCGTCCCCGTCCCGAAGACCCTGGCAGAGAGCGTAGTTGCCGACCCACACAGGCTCGACCGGGTTACCCGCCGAGCTGACCGTCACGCTCGCCCGGTCCACCCAGCGGGGGATGCGGACGGCCACCGCCGTCGCCATCTTGTTTCGGACGACAACCTTGCCCTCATAGGGCAAGTAGCTATCTACGTCGACCCAGGGAGACGCGCGGTTGAGCAACAGATTGACCTGCGCCAGACCGTCTCGGTAGCGCACGATCGACTCCCACGCGTAGTACAGGGCTTGCGAACCATTGCCCGTGCAGCACTGCATCGACCAGGGCCAGGGTATGCCGTCAGGTTTCGAGAGGCCGCCGAACACCCCGCGGCCCCGCTCGAGGACGCCTTCGGATACAACCTGGTGCGGGTAGATGGTGTCGGGAGGCCGGAGGTGCCCTTGCCTCACCAATTCGTTTGGCGAGCGTTCAGGGCCATCCAGCGAGGCCTGTCGGAGGGCGTCCGCATCGATCAGCTCGTGCTCGACCAGCCGGTTGCGCACCATATGCTCGACATCTTCCCAGTAGTCGCCCATGCCGACGTCGGAGAGGCGGGCCGCCAGCGCCACCATGTCCGCAATGGTGCACCCCTCGCACCACCCCTCCTCGGCCCCATCTGCAAACCAGCCGATCTGCGGCAGCCCGTAGACCCGGCAGAACTCATAGCTTTCCCGGACAAAGTCGAGAATGCGAGTGTCGCGGGTCACGCGTCCGTACTCCAGCAGGCCGCGCAGGAGGCTGAGATGCCCGTGGAAGTGCCCCACGAAGTGGCCGTGCTCTGCACCGTGCAAGGCCGGGTGCTCCCCCGGCACCCCCCAGAACTTCTCCTTCAGCACAAAGCGAGTCAGCCGAGTCGCGGTATCGAGGATGCGGTCGTCCTTGCTCATCTCGTACCAACGAGAGAGCACCCGGATCTGTCCTCCGTGGTACATGAACATCGAGCCCTCCGCCCCCATCGCCTCGACTTCGGGTTCGCTCGTGTCGCGCCAGCCGCTGCGCGGCCGGCTGAAGGCCTCGCCGATGCGCCCGTCGGGATAGTAGGCGTAGTCATCCTTTTCAATGGCCATCTCTGCCAGGCCGTGCGCCATGCGTTCCATGGTGGCCCACAACTCAGGCGATGGGTCGCGCTCGTGCCAGGCCATTAGCGCCAGCAACATGCGGGCGTTCCCATACGTGTTGGCGAAGTCCTCACCGGTTGGCGGGTACTTGTGCCCGACCCCCTCGTGCCACGGCCGCTCCGGGCTGGCGATGGCGTAGAACAGTCCGTCCTGCCCTATAGCGGTTTGCATCGCCCGCATCATGTCCGCTTCGAGCGCCAGGTGGTCATCGCTGCCCGTCATGACCCGGAGCATCGGTAACGACTCGGCAAACTTGGGATTATTAGTCGGCCAGCCGGTGGTGTCCTTATACATGAACGGCGGGTGGCAAGCAAAGCCGGCCATGAAGTACATCTCGTGGATGCCCGCAGGATCGAGGACCCCAGTGAGCCCACGAAGGGCGATTTCTGCATACTCCGCCAGGTCCAGGGTATGCGGCACATCCGCCTCGTACCGTTGACCGTCTACCAACAATCCTGCCACTATGCCTCCTTGTCTTGTCGATCAAACAGACCGGTTGGTAACGCGCGTACTGCGGTTGTACCCGTGCGAGCGCTGTAGCCGCGCGGCAAAGAGCGCGCCGCCAGCCGGTAATCATTTGGGCCGCGCCGGCGGCCTTACAACGTAATAGTGTTCAAGGCGATGCCGCGAATGAAGACGCGCTGCGCCAGGAAGAACAGGATAATCACGGGTAGCGCCATCAACGTGGCGATCGCCATCAGCATCTGCCAGTCAGCGGTATGGAGTTGGATGAAATACTGCATACCGAGAGTCAGCGTGAAGTTTTTCTCGGAGTCCAAGTAGATGAGCGGGCCCAGGAAGTCGTTCCATGCTCCGATAAAGCTAAAAATGGCGACTGTAGCGAGGGCGGGCTTGGCCATCGGTAGCACGACGCGGAAGAAGATGGTCAGTTCGTTTGCCCCATCGACCCGCGCCGCGTCCGAGAGCTCTTGGGGGATGGTCATGAAGAACTGGCGCAAGAGGAAAATGTAAAACGCCGAGCTTAATGAACCGGTAGACGCCGCAAAGAAGGCGGGCACCCAAAGCGGCTGCAAGGTGTTAATCCAGCGAAGATCACTAAAGATGAGGAACTGAGGGATCATAACGACGGGATAGGGCAACATAAGCGTCGCCAGCACCAGGACGAATACGACGTTGCGTCCTCGCCAGCGGATGCGGGCGAAGCCATAGGCGACGAGCGAACAGGACACCAGGGTGCCGACGACCGTAAGCGCCGTCACCTCGACGGAGTTCTTCAGGAATGTGAAAAAGGGTATGTAGTTGACCGCATCTGGGTAGAAGTGCCACTCGACGGGACGGGGGACCCACGTGGGCGGGATCGAATAGAGCTGACTGTTCGATTTGACCGACGTGGTTACCATCCAGTACAGCGGGAGCACGAACGCCGCGGCCACTACGACCAATATTGCGTGGTGCGCCACGCTCTTCAGTGCGGCCTTGCTGCGCGGGCGCGAGACGGTCGAGCCCGCGGCCGGTTCCACGATCACCGGTGAGGGTAGTACCGCGTTCGCCACTACTTACCCGCGTAATAAACCCGGCGTGCACTGAAGGCCAGTAACACCAGCGTACACAAGAGCGTCACGAGGAACAGGATCCAGGCCATAGCCGCGGCATATCCCATCGAGAAGAGAGCGAAGGCGTTGCGGTACAAATAGGTCACGTACATCAGCGAGGACTCCAGCGGGTCACCGAGTGGCCCGGTCAAAACCATGGCCTGGGTGAAGTACTGGATACTGCCGACAAGGGCGATGATCACATTGAAGAGGATCACTGGGCTCAGCATGGGCACAGTAATGTGCCAGAACTTGCGGAGCCGACCGGCGCCGTCCAGCGACGCGGCCTCATAAAGGGCCAGCGGCACCTGCTGGAGACCGGCCAGGTAGATGACCATACTCCCACCAATCTGCCAGAGGGAAATGAGGATCAGCGACGGTTTCACCCAGGTGGTGGACAGCAGGAACGCATTCGACGGCAAGCCGACGGCGTTCAACAAAGTGTTGAACAGGCCGTACTCCGGGTTTAGCAACCACAACCAAACAGCTGCGCTCGCCACCAGTGGGACAATGCTCGGGATGAAGACGGCCGTACGGTAGACCGCCATCCCGCGTCTCTTCTGGTTGAGTAACACGGCCATGCCCAGAGAAAGAACCGTACTGAGGGGGACGAAAATGGCCGTGTAGTACAGCGTGTTTACCACAGCCGTGCGGTAGGTTGAGTCGTTGAATAGTCGCTGGTAGTTGCCGAGCCCAACCCACTGTGCCGCACCGACACCATCGAAGTTCGTAAAGCTGTAGTACAACGAGATAGCTATTGGGTAGACGGCAAGAGCGGCAAACCCGATAATCCACGGGGAAATGAAGAGGAGCCCGTTGCGCTGCGTCTTCCATTGCCGCCGGGCCCGCCCGCTCGCGCACCGCGCTCGGCGCGGGGTGCGCGCGCTGTGCGCGGTGCGCTGGATATCAAATCGGCACCTCCGGATGAATAGCGGTCCTCGGTCTCAGCGGTCGCTTCTATTGGCGGTCAGGGGTTAGTGGACGCAGCGGCATTCAGTTGCTGCTGAGCCCACGTGACGGCCTGCTCCGCTGTGCGTTTGCCCAGGACGACCGATTCGGAGGCAAGGTCCATTATGTCTACGAAGTTCGCGCCGTCCGGGTACTCCTTACCGGTGGTCAGCCCCGGCACCCAGGAGCCCTCGCCAAGCGCCTTATCCGCAGCCAGGATGGCCTCAAAGGCCGGGTTCTTGGTGAACGCCGTCTCCTGGAGCACGGCATGGGTGGTGGGCGTCGCCCCCCAGCCCAGGTCCCACTGGGTCAGCTGCGCCGGTTGCATGAGCCAGCCGATCAGTTCGGCCGCCTGCTGTGGGTTTGGTGCGCCTTTGGGGATCATCCACTCCCAGCCGTCGTGGACGAGGTAGGGCTGGCCGCCGGGGGGAACCGGGATCGCTTCCACGCCGTACGAAAGGTTCGGCGCTTCCGTTTTCAAGCTCCCGATCTCCCACGGACCGGTAACCTCCATGCCCTGGCGCCCGGCCGCAAAGGGATCGGCCATCTGCCCGGAGGCGCCCGTCGAACCGCCTGGGTTAACCCCGTTCCCATAGCCTGCATCGAGGATGTTCTTGAGGCCATATTTGGTGGCTAGCGAACCATAGAGCGACAACGCTTTTACCGTAGCCGGGCTCTCCACGTTGACGGTCAGACCGCTGCCGTGCTTGACAACGGGGAACGGTGCTCCCCACAGGCGGGCGAACTCGACCACATTGTTCGTCCAGCCATCCCACGGGATAAAGCCCAGCGTCTCGATCTTGCCGCTGGCGCTTATCTTGTCGATTTTGGCCGCATCGGCCGTCAACTGCGACCACGTGGTCGGCCCCGCGTTGGGATTGAGACCTGCGGCCTTGAAGAGCGACTTGTTCCAGTACAGCAAGGTGTCGGGATCCCAGCTGTGCGCGATCCCGTACTGCTGGCCATACCATTGGCCGTACGACCAAGCCGCCGGCACCATTTCGTTCGCGCTAACGCCGATCGTCTTCATGTACGAGTTGAGCGGCTGGAGGAGCTGGATGAACGACGCTCCGGGCACGGCGGCATCAACCAGATCGGGTGAATTATGGCCCAGCACGGCGGCTCGCAACTTGCCCGAGGAGTCATTGTCTCCCAGACCGGGGTACGCGAGCAAACTTACCGAGAGCCCTGGATGGGTCTTGCTAAACTCGGCGAACAACTTGTTCATGTAGGGGCCGACGGCTGGCTCCCAGAGACTGATCGTGACATTGGACGACGCATCCGCCCCTGCCTGTTCGATAGGTATGTACAGACCTGATAACAACAGAGTCGTAAGCAAACTTCTGGCAACAACACCCCTGCGGGCCATTAGCGTACCCCCTGATCTACTCGTGCTGTCTACACGTGTACCTAACGGACGCTAGCACGGACGACATTTCAAGTCAAGGTGCTCCGCTCCCCGATCGGCCCCTCGCTACACACCATATAAACATCAGGAAATGCACCCGCGTCGGCATTTGTTGCCGACCAGGAACGGCACGCAGAGCATCCTTACTCGCTCGACCGCGCTTACAAAGACGGCCCGAAGCCTTCGCTGCTCGCCGTTTACAGGTTGTCTGCTCCCCTGCGCTCACGCCACACGTCCGCATTTGCGATGGACGCGGGCCGGCGTCCTTGGAGGACGGCCAGGACGTGCTCGGCCCACTTCAGGGTGCCCTCTGTTTGTGGTGTCTATCGCTGGTGTGCCGAAGCACCGCCCTCCATAGGTACCGTTCTCCGGACAGCTAGGCGACCGGGCGCTAAGCAACGCGTCAGCGACAGGTATAGCCGCCGTCGACGAACAGCGAAGTGCCGGTGACCCAGCTGGCTTCGTCCGAAGCTAGATATACGGTCGCCCAGGCCACGTCATCGGGAGTGCCAAGACGCCCGAGGGGGTGCAGCCCCACTACGTCCGCGTAACTTACTCCGGGCGGGAAAGCGCGTTCCGGTTGCGCTCGCATCTCTTGCAACTGGGTGCGGTTCATCTCCGTTTCCACCCACGCCGGGCAAACGGAATTAACGCGAATGTTGTCGGCGGCAAAGTCCAGGGCCATGCACCGCATCAGCATTTCCTGAGCCCCTTTGGCCGCATTGTAAGCCCCCTGTTTGACCTGTCCGATGTGGGCGGAGACCGAGCTAACCATGATGATCGAGCCACCGCCCGTCTTGCGCATCCACGGGACCACGGACTTGGAGCACAGCCAGGACCCTTTGGCATCGATGTCCAGCGTTCGCTGCCACTCCTGTTCGCTAAGGTCGAGAATGGTCCCGATGCTGGCGCGTACTCCGGCATTGTTGACCAAGACTTCGACGTGGCCGAAGCGCTCGACCGTCCCCTCCACCATGGCCTGCACATCCCCCGCGTTACTGACATCGCACTGGAATACGGCCACGTCGTCGCTCTCGATTTGACGCGCGGTCTCCTCCAAAGTACTGCTGGTGCGACCGCACAGTGCTACCCGCGCCCCCTCGCGGCCGAATAGCACGGAGACGGCGCGACCAATACCCGTCCCCGCGCCCGTGACGATTGCCACCTTGTCTTTGAGACGACCGGGCATACTTACTCCACCACCGCTTCGGCGCCGTTACGGCCTCCTGAATGCAATTTCCCGCCCGTTTTCATTGCGCGACTCAATCCGTCACTCTCGTCATCTCGCCATGACCGGGTGCCGTCTCTCCTGAGGTACGAGCGGGCGGCAACCGTCGGCGGTGATGACAAATGTCTGCTCGCAATGTACAGAGCGGACGCCCGGAGTCAGGACGGGCGCCTCAAGGTTGACCACCATGCCCTGCTCGAGCGAGAGGTCAGCTGACAGTTCGACGCAGTCGTCGCGAATAACCCCGCCGTTCACGGGCATGAGCAGCGGGTAGTCGCGGAGCTCCAGCCCCAGGCCGTGGCCGTGCGGAAATGATTCCGATATCCCTCGTTCCGCGAGCACCTCCACCATCGCCGCCTGGACCGACGAGGCTTGGGCGCCGGGACGCACCAGCGCGGCAGCCGCGGCGACGCTATCGCGCACGGCTTCATACTGGTCCACCGTCGGCGGGTCGCAGTCGCCGATGCAGACCGTGAGGCCCGAATCTGAGAACCAGCCTGCATTGACGCATCCAAAGTCGAGGTAGAACGCCTCGTTCGTGGGCAGTTCGTAAGGTGCATCGGTAACGTACCCGAAACCGTTGGCCCCGACCGAAAAGTGATCGAAGTCGGCGCCTCGGGAAGCGACGCGGGCACGGAACTCGTGTGCTAGCTCCTTGAGCGAGCAACCACCCTGGACGTGATCGAGCACAGCCATGGTTGCCTCCTCGGCAATTTCGGCCGCTCGCCCAAGCGCCGCGATCTCGCCCTCGGTCTTCTGTGCACGGACCAGACGCAACAGGTTAGAGCAGTTGAGCAGCTGCGCGGCCGGTAACGCCGCCTGGAACGCCTCGCGGTCGCACGCCGGGACACCATCAAGATCGACCCCAATCCGCGACGCAGCCAGACCACGGTCCCGTACGGCATCTACGAGAGCCTCGAAGGGGCGCCGTGGCCAGCCCCCCGCCTGGACGAGGGCGGTCACGCGCTGCATCCGTTCCGGTACCTCTCTCATCGGCTTACCGGGCATGAAGCGGTCGTTCCCCGCGATCCGGACGTCCTCGACCCAGGTGCCCGCGGCGTTCGCCCCCCAAACTGGTTCAAGCACCAGGCACGGTTCGCCTTCTACGGGGAAAAGGGCAATGTTGCGCTGCACCAGGTTCGCAAATCCACCCGGGGAGATCATGTACTCCTTGAACAAGGGGGCCAACCAACACCAGTACCCGGTGAGATAACGAACATTTATAGGCGACCACGAGACGACAGCTTCGATGTCGTTGGCCATCATGTAGCTGGCAAGTCGCTTCCGATTGGTGAGCACTTCCGACTCCTCTCTACCTCACTCGTGGCGCTGGGACCGCCGAGCGTGCCTCGCCACCTGAGCTTCCAACCGCGCTGTGCCACTTTCCTCTTCATCAGCGAAATTCCCACTCGCGCAACTGTTGGACCAGCGCCTGGCGGCGGGAGCCGCCGCCACTGAGGAACTCCTCCCCGTAGACGTACGAACGCGGCCGGTAGGGGTCATCCCGGACCCATCCTAAATGCCTTTCATATAGGTCCTTGTGGAACTTGACTTCCTCAGGTTGCCTGGGTCGGGCCGCGAAATTTAGCGTGAACATTCGTCGATGATCTCCACCCCCATACGACGCATGATAGAGAGCGCCGCTGAAGAACACGACATCTCCAGGCTCCGACTCGACCGCGAAGTACGGAACTTGACGTCCGCCCACCCCGAACGACTCCTCGCCACCTGGGTCGTCAGGGGAGACGCCCTTCATCTTGGCTGTCCGCGCCGGGGTCACCGAACCGTGGAACGGCTCTCTGTGCGACCCCGGTATTACGCGGAGTGCTCCCTTGTCCCTAGTGACCGGGTCAAGATAGATGGCAACTTTAATGGGTTGATAGGTGTGTAGGTGTGAGTCAGGGTGCCAGTCCGTATTGCCGACGTATAGATTGCCGTCCGAAGTGATCCACGTCAGGTCGGGTCCCAGCAGTCCTGCAATGATGTTGTAAATTCGATCATCCTCCATGAGCTCGCTCAACCTATCGCTGTGTTCTACGATACCAATAACCATCTGTCGGCGCTCCGCCGTAAATGGCATCCCGTTCCGCGCCTGCTCAATTGCGGTGTCGAACGACTCGCTTATTTCTTTCACCTCCTCGGTCGAGAACAATTGGCGCACCGCCAAAAAGCCGAACACATCGAAGAACCGCTTTTGCTGTTGTGTTAGCACTGTCTCCTCCTTGGTTTTTCTATATCCTGGTGTGCAAGTTCTTATCTGACCCCGAAGGCCCGGCCACCACAAAGAACGGCTGAGCGCACTGCCTGACCCGGGCTACCAGCTGAACCGCGTCGCGAGCCGGCGACCCCTCGCCCGGCTCATGTGCCCGATCGTGCCCTTCTCAGTAGTTCCCCTGTGGTTCTGTTAGTGGCGGGCCGGTGGCCGGGCAAGGGGAGCAATTGCTCGTGGATGGCGTCGAGCAGCCAGACAGGCTGAGGGAAAAACATTGCCTCCAGCTCGGCCGCGGGCGTAATCCAATTCCGCGAACCCACCACCACCGGAGGTCCGTCCAGGTCGTCGAAGCAGGCCTGGGTGAGGTTGGCGGCCACCGTTTGCATAACGTTACCTCGCTCCACGGCCTCGGAGACCAGTAGGACTTTGCCCGTCTTCCGGACCGATTCGACCAAGACCTCGTAGTCCAAAGGGTTGGCCGAGCGGAGGTCCACGACCTCGGCGGAGAGGCCAAAACGTTCGGAAAGTTCGTCGGCCGCCTGGAGGGCGGTGTAGAGGGCCGGGCCGAACGTGAGCAGGGACAAGTCCTGACCGGCCCGCTTCAATGAAGGCGATGAAAGGTCGATCTCGTAGTAGCCCTCGGGGACACCGTCCGCCTCGAACATCTCGCCCATGTCGTAAAGCCTTTGGCTCTCGAAAAAAATGACCGGGTCGGTCCCGGCCAAAGCGGCGTTCATCATACCTTTAGCGTCGAAAGGGGTCACCGGGTAGACGACCTTAAGACCGGGGACATGGGCGGCGAGGGCGCTTAGGTCCTGCGAGTGCTGGGCTCCGTATTTGGAACCGACTGACACCCTCACCACTACCGGCATGTGCAGCAGTCCGGCGGACATGGCCTGCCACTTCGACAGCTGGTTGAACAGCTCGTCACCGGCCCGGCCCATGAAATCGGCGTACATCAATTCGGCGATGGCCCGACCGCCTTCCATGGCGTAGCCCACAGCGGCCCCGATTATCGCCGCCTCAGAAATAGGGGCGTTGAACAACCGGTGGTACGGCAGAGCCTCGGTCAGGCCCCGGTAGACGCCAAACGCGCCACCCCAGTCGCGGTTTTCCTCCCCGAAGGCCACCATCGTGGGGTCGATCGAGAAGCGGTGGAGCACAGCTTCGAAAATGGCGTCCCTAATGTTGAACAGTTTCATCTTGGGTACCGGCTTGCCGTCCTGCGTGGCCGTGCGGACCTTGCCGAGGATCTGCGCGACGCGGGGGTTGGTTTCGCCGACGTCGAGGACATCAGGCGAGCGGTCGTCGAAGCGCTCGACACGGGCGCCTGAAAACATGACCCCGCCCACCAGCTCGGAGGTGATAGGCACGCGGGGGCTCACATCGAGGTCGGCGGCCAAGCGGAACATGTCAAAGACCATCTCGGCGAGTTCGTCGCGTCGCTCGTCTAGCGCGGTGGCCTTAACCACTGAGGCGTCTACGAGCCGCTGGCGAAAAGAGCTGATCGGGTCCAGCGCTCGCCACTGCTCAACTTCCTCGGGGGTCCGGTAACTGGAGGCGTCAGAGGGCGAATGGCCACTGAAGCGGTAAGTCACGGTGTCCAAGAGCACGGGGCCCCGTCCTTCTTCTATCACCGTCCGCTTGCGCCGGAACGCGTCGATGACGGCGAGAGGGTCGTAACCATTCACACGCTCGGCGTGCATCTGCTCCGGGTTTACTCCGGCCCCCACGCGGGCGATCAGCTCACAACCCATGGTCTCCCCGTAAGTTTGACCGCCCATGCCGTAGAAGTTGTCCATCGCGTTGAAGATGACGGGGAGGCCCCCGCCCAGGTCCGGGTCCCACAGCTTTCGGAACTGGTCCATAGCCGCGAAGGTCATGGCCTCCCAGGTTGGCCCGCAGCCGAAGGCGGCGTCCCCTATGTTGGCGACCACGATGCCACGCCTCCGGTTGACCCGCTTAAACAGGGCCGCGCCTGGCGCGATCGAGGCCGAACCGCCCACTATTGCGTTGTTTGGGTAGACGCCGAAGGGCGGGAAGAAGGCGTGCATCGAGCCGCCCAGACCCCGGTTTAGCCCGGTGTCTCGTGCGAAGATCTCGGCGTAAGCGCCGTACACGAAGAAGCGTTTGGCTAGTTCGGCCATGCTGCCGCCATAGCGCCCTTCCACCTGCGCGAGCACCACCCCATCGCGATAGGTGCGCATGATCTTCTCCAGTTGCTCATCGTTCAGGCAGCGCACCGCCGAGAACGCCTTGGCCAGGATTTCCCCGTGGCTGCGGTGCGAGCCGAAGATGTGGTCCTCAGGGGTGAGCGTGAAGGCCATTCCGACGGCGGCGCCCTCCTGGCCTATAGAGAGATGGGCGGGGCCGGCGTGGTCGTAAGCGACACCCCGGTAAGTTCCCTTCAGCTTGAGCTCGCTGAGGACTGTCTCAAACTCCCTGATGGCGCACATGTCGTGCCAGATGTCGACCAGCTCTTCTGTCGTGTAGCAGGAGAGCTCCTCGTCCAGCGACTTGTGGTACCTGTTGACCGGGATGTCGGACAGGTGGAGGGAACCGGCCGAGAGCACGGCCCCCGGCTCGATGGGTAGCGCTTTTGTCACGGTCTGTTCCTCCTAGCTGACCCGAAGGCCCGCTTCGTGAAAGGCGCCGGGCACGTTCGTCCTCCCCCGGTCGTCCACCCGTACTCCTCTGGCGCTGAAGTCCACTCCTAATTGCTCCAAGCCGATGTCCTCCACTGCGGGCGCCCGCGGGTGGCGTTAACGATGCAGTTGGCCAAAAAAGGACTTGGCCTCTCCCCGGCGTCTTGATAACGGACTGCATCGTGTTCGACGGCGAGGACCTGGCAACCGGCCCCGACGACGATCAGGTCGTGCATAGGCGCTCCGCCGCTTCGAACTTGTCCCGGAGCGCCCTCAAAAACCTGGCGCCGGGAGCACCGTCGATCACCTGGTGGTCGAGGGTCAGTGACAGCCCTATGGTGTCAATGAACTCCAGGTTCCCGTCGGGTTTCCGGGCCGGTTTCACCTGAATGGCGCCCACTCCCAGGATGGCGACCTGGGGCGGGTTAAGGACCGGGGTGAACGACTCGACCCCAAAGGGGCCGAGGTTGGAGACCGTGAAGGTACCCCCGATCAGGTCGTCTGGCGCTATCGTCCCGGCCCGAGCCTGGGCCGTCAGTTCTTTCACTCGTCGGGCCAGGCCCAGGAGTGAGAGGTCCTGAGCCGAACGGACGACCGGGACAACGAGGCCGCGGTCCGTGTCACAGGCAAATCCCAGGTCCACCTGAGGGTGGCGGTACACAAGGCCGTCGTCGAAGGTGGCGTTGAGCTCGGGCACGTCGAGCAGGGCTCGCACGGTCAGGAACACGACGAGGTCCGTGATGTTGATGTCCACCGTGGAGGACGGGCCTTTCATCGTCTGCCTGACGTCCAGCAATCCGGCGGCGTTGGCCGAGGCATGCAGGGTGTATTGCGCCGTTGAAGCCAGCGACTCCGTCACCCGTCTGGCGATGGTCTGGCGCGCCGTCGACATGCTCACGCCAGGGGCACCCTGGGTCAGTGGAACACCGGGCGGTCGCGACCCGACTGCGGGGGCTTCGGGGGGAACTCGCGTGGCTTCTTCGCTCGGCGCCGATAGCCCGCTCGTAGAGGAGCGCCACGCTCGGCGCACGTCGTCCTCCAGCACCCGCCCACCCGGCCCGGTCCCTTCCGTCAACGGGGGACTGAACCCATGGTCGCGGGCAAAGCGCCGCGCGCGTGGGCTCAACCGGGCGGTGGTGGCCCGGCTGCCGTCGTCAACGAGCGGCGAGACGGGCCCGGACGTAGGCCTGGCGCTCTCCTCCACACTTGGGCTGGCTCCCCCGCCCTCATCCCCCATCGGCGTCCGCCCAGTCGCATCGGGCCGCAACCCGTCCGTGGTTTCACCCCTAGCGCCGATAGCGCAGATGGGAGTGAACACCGGGACAAGAGCACCCTCATCGAAGAAGGTCTCTAGCAGCACCCCGTCCACCGGGGCCGTCAGGTCAAAGTTGGTCTTATCGGTCTCGATCTCCGCGATAACGTCACCGGCCTTGACGTCGTCGCCCTGGTGCTTGTGCCACGTAGCGAGCAGGCAATCTTCGACGGTGTTGCCAAGCTTTGGCATCTCAACGGCGGTTGCCATTTACGAAAGGCCCTCCCGTCCACCCTGTCGCACTGCTCCGAGAGGTGCTCGTTTGAGCAGTGTTGCTTCTCCAGTGAGCAGATCTCACTACATTTTGTCTGCGCTGTCAAGGGTCAGAGCTACGACGCGCAGCGGCCGAAGGCTGGGCCGACGCAATCGAGACCGCGTCGTCTCCCCGAGCACTTGTGGACGGTGGCACTCAGACGCCGGGTTCTTCGCCCCAGCCAGGGCGCTTATTACCTTTTAGCTTTGGGCACCAGCAGTTCGCCCGCCGAGCCAGCGTCAGTAACCAGGACGTCCACGAGCCCAGAGCGCAACGTGGCTTCGAGGGCCTGGCGTTTCTCGACCCCCCCGCAGATCGCCAAAACGGTGCCGGCCGCGTCGAGCTGGCCGAGACTGACCCCGATGCGTTCGCCTTCGGGCTGATCAAGTACCTCGCCGCGTGCGTCTAGGAGGAGACCGCAGAGATCAGCAACGACGCCCCGCTCACGGAGCGCCTCGACCTCGTCTTGGTCGAAGCACTCGATCATCCTCGACGCTGGCGGCTGGCCCCACGAGCCGACCCCGGCAAGCACCACTGTGACCTGGTCCATGAGGCCTAACGTCTGAGAGATCACAGGATCCTGGCGGAGGGCGCCAGCGGCGCCATCTCTTACCCTGAGCGGCGCAAGGAGCGGGTAGCCGGTCGTGCTCGCCTTGGCCGCCAATTGCCGCACAAGCTCGATCCCACCCGAGGCACTCTCGAGCGTCGCGAACCCCCCGACCAGCTGGACCACGCTGTCGGCGTGGAAGCTCGGCAAACGCTCGACGACGAGGTCGAGCGTGCGACCCCACGAGACACCCACGACATCGCTAGCCGTCACGATCTCGGCCACTACTAACGCAGCCATCTCGGTCAGGTCCGGACCGACGGCTTCGGACGCGCCTTCGAGGGCGGCAACCACGACCGCGTCCCGGAGGCCAAAGGCGGACCGCAACTCTGCGCTCAGATCCACGTCGACCCGAACTGTGTTTACGATCTCGATTTTGACGATCCCCTCAGCGCGAGCCCAGTCGAGCAGCCGTGCCGCTTTGAAGCGCGAAACATCGAGTTCCGAGGCAATCTGTTTTATCGTCCAGCCGTCGATGAAGTAACGCCTCGCCGCCAGCGTCGCCTGCTTGGCCTGGACCGGCCGGCGGCTCAGTGACCCCGACGAAACGGCAGGAGAACTGACGCTAGTGACCCAGTGGTGCTCGGCGGGCGGTGGGCCTTCCAGCGGATCGGCATCAGATATGCGCACGGTTGAACAATCGTAATGCTCCGTGAGCCCTGTGCGGGTTTGGGGTGAGCGGTGGTCTCACCCCCACCGGCACACCCCGTACCCCTTTAGGCGCCTGGTCAGGCCCCACGCCCACGCCGCGGCCTGTTCGTCAGGCTGGCCGTGACCCCCTCTTCCCCGGCCCGTGCGCCCCAACGTCGGCCAGGAAGTCGCCTAATCCCTTGACAAGAAATTCAACGTCGCCGCCAGCCATAACGAAATTCGCGCCCATGGCGTGGAGTTCGGGAACGGCCTTTGGGTCGATGCCGGCTGCGATACCGCGAACTAGCCGTTTCTCACGAGCGAGTGCGAGGACGTCTCGACAAATCTTCAATAGCTCAGGATGCTTATGGTCTCGGGGTAGCCCCAAGGACCCCGACAAATCGTTGCGGCCAATTAGGACGCCGTCGAGTTCTTCCGTGCTCAGTATTTCGTCGAGATTGTCGAGCGCCTCGCGCGTTTCGATCTGGACGATCAGGACAGTTTCAGCGTTCGCGTTTGCGACGTACGCCGCTTCACGTCTGCCATAGCCCCCGGCTCGCCGAGGGCCATAACCTCGGCTGCCCGTTGGTGGGTAGCGTGCGAGATCAACTGCGCGCCTTACGTCGGCCGCGGTTTTGACCCTGGGGACGATAAGGCCGTCCGCTCCGGCGTCCAACGGCTGCATGTACTTGACCGGGTCGTCACCCGCCAGGCGAACGAAGGTGGGAGTACCGACGATGTTCGCGGCCATGATGCTGGCGGTGATGTCCCTGGCGTCCAACCCACCGTGCTCACCGTCGATCATCACGAAGTCGACCGCAGAACCGCATACGGCTTCCGCCATCAAGGGGTCCCGGGTGCTGAGGACGGTCCCAACGAGCAGATCAGCCGTACGCATCACTTCGCGCAAGGACAGTACCCCTGCTGGTGCGCTCTCGGCGGAGGGCGATGGTCGTGCAGCGGCTGTTGTCATGACTTGCTCCTAGTCGAATAAAAGCTTCCGGTCCTTGAGGTGCGGCGTTCAGAATGATGTCATCACCGCTGTCAGAGCGCCACCTGGGCTATGACGTCGCGGCCGTTGAACTACCACGGACGAGAAGTAATCCGTGACTGTGCGCGCTCCGCCAACGCCTCCTACCGACCGGGAAAGGGTTACCTGGGCTCCCCCGCAAGTGCCCCACTGATCTGCTTGCGGGAGTTGATGCCCAACTTCGAGTACGTGTGGTTGAGGTGTGTGTCGATCGTTTTCGTGGTCACAAAGAGGGCTTGGGCGATCTCCTGGCTCGTCCGACCGTCTGCTGCCATGAGCGCCACCCGCAACTCGCTTGGTGTCAGTGCTTCGCGGCCGGTCCGGAGCTCCCGGCGGGACCGAGCGCCGGTGGCGGCTAGCTCGGTGCGGGCACGGTCGGCGAGCCGGACGGCGCCGCCGCGGACGGCGAGGTCGAGCCCGTCACGTAGCGGCGCGCGGGCCGCCGCCCGCTCGCTGCGCCGGCGTCTGTCCGCACCCAGCTCCACCAGTGCGCGCGCATACTCCAAACGGGCCGGTGAACCAGCGAGGACAGCCACTGCTTCTTCGAGGTAAACGCGGCCGGTGTCGCGGTGTGGCTCAAGGACTCCTAGCGCGCGCAGCGCCACCCCGACACGCCGGGCCTGACCGGAGCGGCGAGCGTCGACAAGTTCAGCGTCGACGAACTCGAGCGCTTCGTCGAGTTGTGACGAGCCCAGCATCAACGCCAGCGCCGAGCGCCACGACGCTCCCATGGGGTTGCTGATCCCTAACGCGTGGGCCAGGGCGACCGCCTGGCGCATATCAGCGATCGCGGATGCGCTCCTGCCGGCGGCGAAGCGCAGCTTCCCGCGCGTTGATGCCAACATGGCGCGCGGGAGGCTGGCGTTGAACCGACCGGGGAGTTCGATCGCCTCCACCATGGCGGCGATGTCAGCGAGATCAGGCCGCTCTAGCAGGACGTCACCGCAATAACAAAGCGTGACCGCCAAGGGGAACGATTGCTCATGCTCCGCGGCGCGCTCGACGCTGGCCCGGAGCAATTCCGCAGCGGCCGTCAAGTCACCTCGTCGGGCCTGGATCCACGCATCATGAGCGGTAGAGACGAGGTAGTGCATCACCGAGCCGCTCGCACTCGCTTTTGCTCGCGTCTCCTCTACGATCTCGGCGGCTCGGTCGAGTTGATCGCAAATAATGAGGGCACGGACCCCGTGCGGGAGGTACTCGACGCTTTCACCCTCCGCCAGGTACCTACCATCGTCCCAGCCCTGCTCGGCAAGGGCGCGAACGCGGTCCAGCGGCTCGTCGCGCTGCGCCGCAGTGGCCGCCAGGAGCATCGCCAGCGGGCGACTGCCGGCCGCGCTTCCAGCTACCAGGTCATTGAGTACCGGCTGGCGCACAAGAAAGTCGTCGACTCGCCCCGGAGTGGAAGACTGAAAATAGGCACGCATCGTCTCGGCCTCGACTGCAAGGGTGGTGTCGAGGTCCGTAGTCTGGCCGAGGGCCCGCTCGACAAGCTTCTCCGCCTGCTCCCAGTCGCCGCTGTAGCTCAATAGCGTGGCCTGCTCGATCATCGCCCGGGCACGGACGATCGGGTCCGCGGACAAACGGGCCGCCTGTGCAAAGCATTCGGTCGCTTGCGGATCTCGTGCGAGTTTGTGCGCTGACCCTGCTTCCATCAGAACGCTCGCTCGCAGCTCTCGTTCCGGCCCCTCCGCAAGCGCCCGCTCCAGGTAGCGGGCGGCGGTCCCGGGCGCACCGAGCTCGAGGGCGTTTGCGGCCGCGGCGCGTAGCGTCGCGATTGTTCCTGGCGCGCCCGTCGGTTCGCTGAGTAGCAAATGCCCGGCTATGGCGTCCAGGTCAGCGCCCTCTCTTTGGAGCAACGCCGCTATTTGCCGGTGCATACTGGAGCGTGCCCCGCGTGGCACGTCGTTGTAAATCGCGGTCCGCAAGACCGGATGGCGCAGGTCGAGACGCACGTCGGTGGTTACCATGTCGGCGTCAATGAGCGCGTCGAGCGCCGCCAGTGCCCGCTCCTCAGCGAGGTGAGAGAGCGCGGCGACCCGGGGCAGGCTCGCCTCGGCTCCGAGCAGCGCGATCGTGCGCGCCAATGTGACGGCGTCCTCCGGGAGCCGGCCCAGACGAGTTAGCGTCGCACGCACGATCTTCGGCGGCGCCGACGCCGCGATCCGCCGGATCGAAGCAACCGTAGGTTGCAGCCCATCGGCGATAAGCGCCGCTGCCAGCTCCCGCACGAGGAAGGGGTTCCCACCACTGGCCTGCTGGCAGCCGCGGGCGAAACTGGGGTGAGGCTCGCAGCCGAACGCCGCGCTCAGGACTCTGGTCACTCCAGCCTCGCTCAGCGGCGAGGGGGTCGAGACCTGGGCCCCCACAGAGTCGTGCAGCGCGCCAACCAGCGCGTGGTTGAGCCCGCGCTCGCCGGTCCGGACAGAAGCGATCACGGTGGCCGCCAAGCCATCGAGGCGCTGAGCCAGATAGGCGACAAAGCGCAGCGAAGGCGCGTCGGCCCACTGCGCGTCGTCGATGAGCAATACCAGCGGCTCGTGCTCGGCCAAGTTCGCCACCAGCCAGTAGAGCCCGTGGACAGTAGCGAATGGCGCATCGTCGGGGGCGTGTGCGGTCTTCAGGCCTAACGCCGCCTGAGCACCAAGTGCAGCCGGGCCAGCGAAGAGCTCTCCCCGTTTTGCCTCCGGTGCGCGGAGCACGAGCGGTTCCAACACTTGGCGCACGACCCCATAGGGGAACTCCTGCTCCAACTCCGTGCCACGAGCGGCGACCGCCAGCATTCCGGCCCCCCGGGCGCGTACCCGAGCTTCTTCGAGCAGGGAAGTCTTCCCGATCCCGGCCGGGCCCTCCACCAGGAGCAGCCGGCCCGCACCGGCAGCTGCGTCCGCAAGAGCGCGCCCTAGTTTGCCGAGCTCCTCGCCCCGCTCGATGAGCTGCTCTCGCTTCGGCGGTGCTCCCCCCTGCGGCGCGAGAAGACGCACAAGAAGAATTGTAAACATCGGTAATGGCTACCGATGCCAGCTATGGCCGCATTGTCGCAGCATCGGGCCATCGATATATTCAGCCGCCACCGCGGCCCCAACCGTTCCGGCCGCTGGGCCGGTATCGCCGTTTGCTTGACGTTGGCCGTAAACGCCCTCCCCCCCAATACCGCCCAAGCGGGAGGGCTTCCCCCGCTCCCCCGTATATGTGTCACGAACTGCGCACCGCCGCCGTCGATCACGAGTATCAGTCCAACCGTCGACGAGCCCACCGGCGTGGGCAACTCCGGATTGGTGACCGTTAGCGGCAGTGGCCTCGACGGCCTCTCTACCCTGGAGATCGGGTCGGTTTCCTACAGGAGTACCCGTGCCCTTTGAAGCTGTCGCCCGCCCCGCCCAGAATTCCTTTGGCAGGGGTAGTGGCAGCCACCTGCGACCCGGCTAGCCCCCTCGACCTGCATGGCCAGGAGTTTGCCGTCTACGACAACGGTCATACGATCATGGCCCCCGACCCGTACTCCGCGGTCGACTATGAACCGAACGCGACTTCCACCCGGCCCGTGCCAGGGAGCACCGTGGGGGTGACGGGGGTCGACAACGGCCAGACCGTCCCGAGCAGTGCCAGCTACTCCTTCCCCCTCGGCGAGATGGATCTCCGGGCCCTTTGGACTGGGAGGGCGTCGCGGACGGCACCACGAACTATCCACCATTTGGCGGGATGGAGTGGACAGAAAACGACGGCAATCACTCGATCTCCGTCAACCCGCCCGACCCCGCAAACGCCCTGACTTACACGACAACGGCCGCCGAGTTGCACTTGTTCGTCAGCTTCGGGGACTCCGGTGAAACCGAGCACGCGCCCCCGGCGAGCGACCCGAACGGCGCGATTGCGTCGACGCAGAAGGGCTGGACCGTCGGGAACGGAGGTACGTACGCCGCTGAGGTGTTCTGGTGCAGGCCAATCGTGGGCGCGACAACGGGCAGTACATGTCGCGACTACCAAGGCGACCCCGGAAAATGGACGCCAGTCGGCAGCGTACACACCGTCACCCTCAGGCGGGTTGCTGGCCAAAGCGTCGGTGCCGACCTGCAGTTGCCAGTGGGTGCGGCGTTTAACCCCACCCAGCTCGTAGGGACGTTCGAGATCGTGATGTCGGAGTTCGAGACAGACTCCAACGACTGTGGCGGACCGGCGTGCGGGGCGGGGCCGAAGGCCCTACCCTCACCCTCAGACAACGAGTCCTGCTTCAATCAGAGCACCAACATCGCCACCCCGTCGTCGATCAACGATGTGTACACCGGCGCCAACCCGGGGCCGCTGCAGCGTCTGCAGTGCGCCACCAGCCCGAAGTTCAATGTCGTCGTCGAACCCCTTGCCTGGCTGCAGCTGAGCGCCATCCCGTACACCATCCTCTACTTCCCGCCCGGAGACCAAAGCAAGTCTGCCCAAACCTTGACGGACAATTTCGGCACGAACTTCACCCTCAATGGGAGCAATAAACAGTCGAACTCCACCGCGGTGATGAACTCAGGGTCGACGAAGTTCAGTCTCGACTTCAGCTACTTGGGTTTTGGTCTGAACGCCGCTTCGACCTCCGGCTGGAGCACAACTGACGAAGCGGGTTACACGCTGAACAACGGCACCAGCAACCAGGCGAGCGCCGGTTTCTCACTGTCGATAGCGAGGACAGTTGGCCCCGACGAAAACCTCGTGCCTGGGAACGGGGACCAGTGCTACTCGAGCACCAACTGCCTCCCGGCCGATTACATCATGCCGACTGGGCAATACTTTGACGAGCCGTTTTGGAACGACCTGTTCCTGCTCGAAGTGCATCCCCAGTTTGCCTTCTACCGGTTCGGATTCTGGCCAGGACGAGTACGTGCAGCGCGGGGCCGACCCAGACTTCGCCGCGATCACTGTTGCACAGCTCGACGGGTGCGCCCGCGGGGCCGACCCGGCCAACGTGGACTCGTGGTGCTCGATCCCTGTGGCCACGTCATTTGTCGATACGAGCGGGTCGTTGGGAGGTCAGAGCATCCAGGGAATGTGCCCGGCGCCGCAAAACGAGCCCGAGGCCTGCCTGACGCTCACCCCCGCCGACGCCGCCAACCTGCTCTCGCTGGACCCGTTCTATGCAGGCGGCCAGAACGCCAACCTTTCCGATTTCGGGAACAAGATCTTGGGCTCGCTACCCTACGGAGGCGTGTTCAGCCCGGACTGCGGTTCTTCCCCGTCTAATTGCAGCAAGGACACATCGCCGACGCCCGTGACAGACAATGCACAAGCGGTCACGGCCACAGTGAAGAACACGCAAGGTTCGCTGTCGACTTCGACCAGCTCCGAGACCGACGAGACCACGATAACCAATGTCGTGAGCAACGGCGAGAGCCAGGGCGCGTCCATCAAAATCAACGAGAGCCCGGTCAGCGCAGGAGAATCGCTAACGTTCAGCGGGGGCGACCAGACAACCACCAAAGACTCGATTAGCACGACCTTCGGGAACTCCAATGCTGTTTCGGGCCAGGAGGTTTCTACTGACACGGCCACCCTCGACGATGTCGATGACACCTCGCCGAGCGGTTCGTGCAGCAAATGCCACAACCCGCTACCGGAGCCGACCGCCGCGACGATCTACCTCGATCGGCACTTCGGGACCTTTATGTTCCAAGACGCGGGGGCGCCGGGGCCACCGCCCGGAAACATAACGCTGGAGCAAGTCGGGCGGGTTCTCCTGAGCACGATCGGGCAGGAACAGCAGGACGACGGTGTCCCTTCGAGCTCACCGCAGCGGGGCCCGGTCGACCAGGTCCTCGGGCTGCGGCTCATGTCGGCCCCCGGTGACAAGTTCGGCCCAGGCCAAGCGCTAACCCAGTCCCAGCTCGCCTCGGCGTTCGCCGCCCTGTTCCACGTGAGCACCACCGAGGCGGCGAGCCTCTTCACGAATACTCAGGCCGACTCCAGCGCCGGGGTGACGGAGGCGCAACTCTCGACCGTATTGGCTGCGGCATTTGGGATCGGCTCGGCTTCGTCCGAGCAGCTTGTCAAGACCGGCACGACCACCTTCAGCCCATCGGTCATCGTGACGAGGGGTGAGGCCGCCGCCACCATGGCGGCAGTTGTCGGGGACGACTGCTCTGCCGGATGTACCCTGCCCAAGCCCAAGCTGGCGCGGGCGCCAAGGTGACCGGCGCAATTTTTGGCCTCGGGGGACGCGCTATCGCCTGACTGGTGGCCACGGGTAGCCTGCGGCCATCCATACCTCGATCGCTGAAGCCGTACTGCTGTTCGGCGCGGGTGGGCTCGCTGGCCTGGCCGGAACGGCCGGGGGCATCACCTCGCTCATCTCGTACCCGGCCCTCCTGGCGGTCGGCCTCTCCCCGATCCACGCCAATATGACCAACTCTGTAGCGGTCGTTGGCAACTGGCCGGGCTCGACCTGGGCAGCCCGTCCAGAGCTGCGAGGCAGGGCGCGTCGGCTCCGCCAGCTGGTGCCCGTGGCTGCCGCCGGTGGGGCTGTGGGCACCGCGCTGCTGCTCGGTACGCCGGCGGCGGTTTTCGACCGCTTCCTCCCGTTCTTCCTCGTCGGGGCTTCGGTGGCACTGCTGGGCCAGCCCCGGCTGGCGACCTGGCGCCGCTGGTACGTGGGCGGGGCCAGCCGGTTCTTATTCTTCGCTGGCCTCTTTGGTGTCTGCCTGTACGACGGCTACTTCGGCGCCGGTTCCGGGGTCATGCTGCTCGCGTTGGTCCTCATCGCCATAGACGAGGGGCTCCCCCGCGCCAACGCCTACAAGAACTTCCTGCTCGGAGTAGCAGACGTGATCTCGGCGGCGGGCTTTGCCATCTTCGGGTCGGTGGACTGGCCCGCGGCTTTGGCCCTCGGCCTGGGCACGCTCCTCGGCGGCGCCTGCGGGCCACACCTCACGAGACGCCTGCCACCAGACGTCCTGCGGGTGGCCGTCGCGCTCGCCGGCCTCGGCTTGGCCCTGAAGTTCTTCCTCGCCCCAACTTGAACGCGACGAGCTCAGGACAACCTACGCACCGGTCTGAAGTGGGCCTCGCTCCAATACCTCGCTTAGGCGCTCAGTCACCTCTTGCAGCGCCTTCAAGTCACCGACACTGGCGTTCCAGCTGAGATGGGTGACCCCGATCACCAGCTCGTAACAATGGTGCCGCACGCCTGCGTCGGTCCACGCCTCGGTGTCGTGCCGGATGGAGGGTTCCTGACAGATGTGGCTCCAAGGGTCGGCGGCCGCGATGCCTGAGTGCCAGGGCGACCAGAAGGTGCACCACGCTGTGTCGAACAGGAAGTCGCCCCGAAGTGAGCACTTCCACGAGAAGACTGCGGTCGGGTGGGTGGCGTCCTCGGCAACGAGGACGTTGGCATTGAGCAGGTCACCGTGTACCAGGTCACGACGCTCGGGGCAAGCCTCGACGAGGTCCCGGATCCGCGATGCACATGCCTCGAAGAGGCGCGCCTCAGCCTGGCCGGCCGGGGTCGTCCGCCACCCGGGAACGGTCCGCTGGGCGTCGTCGACCAGACCGTCCTGGAGCCACCCCCGCCAGGTGAGGTTGTCCCGAAGGGGCCGGGAGTGCCAGTCGACCGGCAGGTCTGAGCGCTTAGGCACCTGGTAGAGGGCGACGAGCAACGAGGTCAGCATCGGCCCGGCCACGGCCCGTTGCTCAGGTCTGACATCCTCCAGGTTGACCCCGTGCCGGCGGACCGAGATGGCGTAGGCGGCACCAATGGCCCTGCCAACCTCGATCACCTCGGGCACCGGCAACTCCGGCGAACCAAATGCCATAGCCGCCCGGTCGGCCTCGAACCAGTCCTGGTCTGGACCGAAGCGGACCACGAGTTCACGGCCAGCGCACGAAAAGGAGAAGGCGGACGACCAAAACCCGCCCTGTAGTGGCTCTGGCTCCTGGAGCGGGCCGTACTTCGCGACGAGGAAGTCATGTGCTTGGCTCTTCGTGACCCGACACGGCTCCACGTCCACATGCTGCCCGCGATCGCGCTCAGGTGCAGGCCCATGGCCCCGGAGCAGGGGCTTGCCACGGGCGGCTTGTCCCCGAGCCCGGCCATAAATCAGGACTTGCACATTGACAGCGATCTATGTATGAGTTACGCTCACATTGATATCTGTCGATGCCATCGAACACGGCCAATGCCATGGAGGTCTCATCGTGTCGCGTGTCCAGCTGGCGCTGAACGTCGCCAACCTTCGAAGAATCGGTGGAGTTCTACTCCCGGCTGTTCGGCGCCGGGCCGGCCAAACTCCGCCCCGGCTATGCGAACTTTGCCATTATCGACCCGCCGCTCAAGCTGGTCCTGATCGAGGAGGCCAGCAAACCACCTGGCTCGCTCAACCACCTGGGCGTCGAGGTCGACAGCGTTGCCGAGGTCTCGTCCGCCAAGGACCGGCTAGCCGGGACTGGCATCGTGACTGAGGTCGAGGACCAAGTCACCTGTTGCCACGCCCTGCAGGACAAGGTTTGGGCCCTAGGGCCGGACGGCGCGAGCTGGGAGTTCTATACCGTCCTGGCCGACGCAGAGATGCCTGATGGCCGGATGCGCGTTGACGACGGTAGCGAGGCGATCTGTTGCTCGGCCTCCACCGAAGACACGGGCAGCCGTTCGCCCGCTTGCTGCTAGCCAAGAAGGTCTACGCGACCAAGGCATCGAACAAAACATGATGCAGCCGCTGTGGAGACGGCTGCTGGCGGAGTTCCTCGGAAGTGCCTTTTTAGCTGCCGCCGTCATCGGCTCCGGGATCGCGGCCCTAGAACCTGTCGCCGGGCGCCGTCGGACTCGAGCTGTTCGAGAACGCGGCCGCCACCGCAGCCGGGCTGTTTGCCATCATCTTGATGTTCGGTCCCATTTCCGGGGGCCATTTCAACCCTCGTGGTGTCGTTCGTAGACGCTGCCTTTGGTGGCCTGCGCTGGAAGGAAGCGGCCGCCTACCTCCCCGCCCAGGTCGCCGGGTGCATCACTGGGGCCGTCGTCGCCAACTTGATGTTCGGCAAAGCGGCTGTTTCCATATCGACCAAGCACCGGGCGTCGGGCGCCCATTTCTTTTCCGAGATTGTGGCCACCTTGGGGCTGCTGTTGGTGATCTTCGCTCTGGCCCGCACGGGCCGGGGCCATCTGGCGGCGTCGGCCGTGGGTGCCTATATCGGGGCCGCCTATTTCTTTACCAGTTCGACCAGTTTCGCCAACCCGGCCATCACCGTCGGCCGGATGTTCTCCAACACCTTTGCCGGGATCGCGCCTTCATCGGCCCCATCGTTCATCGGCGCACAGATGATGGGGGGCGTGGTCGCCATCGGGGCCATCAAGGCCCTCTACCCCCGCATCACCCCGGCAGGAGGCGCCCGAAGTCGTCATCCCCCACTCTTCGCCCGACGGCAGCGACCAGCCGGACGCCGTGGGCCCGACTGAGACCCCGTCCGTCCGTGCCTGAAACATCCCGCCCACTCAGGCGACAACTAGCTGAGGAGCCAACATGCACTTGGTCGTCATCGGGGGCAGTGACGCCGGCATCTCGGCCGCGCTGCGCGCTCGGGAGCTCGACCCCAGCGTCGACGTGACCGTGGTCGTGGCCGACGCCTACCCGAACTTTTCCATATGCGGCATCCCTTATTACATCTCGGGCGAGGTGGCCCACTGGCAGGATCTCGCCCACCGCAGCAGCGCCGACCTGGAGGCGTCGGGGATGCGGCTGCGGCTCGACACCGAGGCAACAAGGCTCGACGTAGAGGCGCACCAGATCTGGCTCCGCAACCCCTGGCGGCGGCGAGGAGCCACTTGCCTACGACCGTCTGGTCGTCGGCACCGGGGCAGTCCCGGTGCGCCCGCCCATCGAGGGCCTGGCCGGCCCCGACGGCCCTCGGCGAGGCCGACGGCGTGCACTTGTTGCACACGATGGACGACACGTTCTCGCTTCGGCGCACGCTCGACGAGCGAGGCCCGGCGACGGCGCTCATCGTCGGGGCGGGTTACGTGGGGCTGGAGATGGCCGAGGGCCTGACCATGCGAGGCCTCCGGGTAGCCCAGGTGGAAATGCTGCCCGAGGTCCTGCCCACCGTCGACCGTGAGCTCGGGGCGTTGGTCCGGGACGAGCTGACCGCCAACGGGGTCGACGTCTCCACCTCGACCACCGTACGGAGCGTGGCTCGCGCCCGTTCGGGGAGCCCCGGGCGGCTGGTCGTCCAGGGGACCGACGCCAACGGCGGCCTCCGTACCTACTTCGCCGACCTCGTCCTAGTGTCGGTGGGAGTGCGGCCCGACACGGACCTGCTGGTGGCCGCCGGCGCCCAGACCGGCGTCCGGGGGGCGGTCGTGGTGGACGAAGGGATGCGTACCGGCCTGCCCGACGTCTACGGCGCCGGTGACTGTGTCGTCACGCTCCACCGGCTACTGGGGGATGACGTACCTTCCGCTTGGCACGACCGCCCACAAACAAGGGCGGGTGGCGGGCGAGAACGCCGTCGGCGGTGAGGCCATTTTCGCCGGCAGCCTCGGGACCCAGGTGGTGAAAGTGTTTGACCTGGTCGCGGCCCGCACCGGCCTCCGTGACCACGAGGCGGAATCGGTTGGCTTCAGGCCGGCCACCACCCAGAGCTCGCCGGACGACCACAAGGCCTACTACCCGACGGCCCACCCCATCACGACCCGGGTGACCGGGGACACCGGAGTCGGGCATGTTGCTGGGTGCTCAGCTGGTCGGCCGGCGCGGCACCGAGATTTCCAAGCGGGTGGACGTTTTTGCCACCGCCATTTACAACGACATGACCGTCGACGCCATGAGCGAGCTCGACCTTTCCTACAGCCCTCCGCTGGGCTCGCCCTGGGACGCCGTCCAGGTCGCCGCCCAGGCCTGGGTGCGCGACCACGAGTTGGGTGAGCAACGAAGATCCCTGGCGCGGGCGTAACGGCCGGGGACGCCAGGCCAACGACAGCGGCCTTTTCGCGTGAACCACCGACTAACCTTTTTCCCCGTTACCTGAGACACCGGAGGAGCCAGCAATCGCCGAGCCGAGCGTGAAGGCGACCGAGATTGATGAGCCGAGCGACCACAGCTCACCGTCGATCCCCGGGTGGGACCGCCCTGTCAGCGTCTCAGGAGGCCGCCAACTGCCGGAGTCGGCGGCTTACCGCCTGAAGCGGCGTTTACTGGGCCCGCCACTGATCAGCGAACAGCTGGGCAAGCAGCGGCTGGGCAAGCCGACTGCCCTGGCCGTCCTCTCGTCGGACGTGATGTCCTCTTCGGCCTACGCCACCGAGCAAATCCTCCGGATCTTGATACCTGTCGGCGGGTTGGCTGCGTTCGGCCTCGTTACCCCCATCACCCTGGTGATCCTGGCAGTACTGGCCGTGGTCACGGCCTGCTATCGAGAAGTGGTCAAGTTCTACCCGAAGGCGGGCGGCTCCTACGTCGTGAGCCGGGACAACTTCGGCCCCAATGTGGCCCAGGTGGCGGGGGCGGCCTTGCTCATCAGCTATACGATCACCGTGGCTGTATCGGTGGCGGCCGGCACCGACGCCATCATCTCGGCCGTGCCGAGCCTAAATGGTTGGGCCGTACCGATGTCGGTGGCATTCGTTGCGCTGATCGCATGGGGTAACCTGCGAGGCCTTCGCGAAGCTGGTCGGCTCTTTGCCATCCCCACCTATTTCTTCATTGCCAACATGGCGGTGTTGATCGTCGTCGGGTTGGTCCGTGCCGCGCTCGGGGAACTGGGCCACGTTCCCGCCGCCTCGGGCCAGGTTGCTTTTGGCCACGAGGGCAGTGGGCTACTGCTGGGGGTCTCGCTTTTCTACGTGGCGCGCGCATTTGCCAACGGCGGGTCAGCTATGACCGGGACGGAGGCGATATCAAACGGCGTCAGCGTTTTTCGCCAGCCGCAGGCGAAGAACGCCCGGGCCACCTTGGTGATTATGAGCTCCATTTTGGGGTCGATGTTCCTGGGCGTGTCGGTCCTGGCAGCAGTGGCCCACGCCCGGCCTTTCGGCTCAGGCACGCCGACTGTGGTCTCCGAGATAGGCAAGCTGGTATACGGGAACAGTGCCGCGGGGTCGGTCCTCTACGGCTGCCTACAGGCTGCGACCGCTTTCATCTTGATCCTGGCGGCCAACACCAGCTTCACCGGGTTCCCGTTCTTGGTCAGTTTCGTGGCCGAGGACTCCTTCCTGCCCCGACCTCTGACAGTGCGGGGCCACCGGCTGGTCTTCTCCAACGGGATCATCGTGCTGGCCGTGGCGTCTGTCGCTCTACTTCTCGTCACCCGGGCCCGGGTCTCCTCACTTATCCCTCTCTACGCCATCGGGGTGTTCACGGGCTTCACTATGGCGGGCCTGGGCATGACCAAACACCACCTGACCCACAGGGAACCGGGGTGGCGCCGCAGCATCGCCATCAGCGCCACTGCAGCGGCGGTGTGCCTCCTGGTCGTCCTCATATTCGCCATCACGGAGTTCACCCGGGGGGCCTGGGTCGTTGTCGTGGCCATGCCGGTCCTGATCTACGGGCTGGTGAAGACCAACGCGCAGTACCGGGCCGAAGACGCCGTGCTTGACGAGGGGGTTGCCTTAGCCGCGTGCGTAGCCCCTGTGCTGCGGCGCCACACCGCCATCGTGCTGGTCGACCGCATCGACCTGGCCACCGCTCGCGCCATCCAGTACGCCCGTAACTTAAACCCTGACGACCTGTACGCCGTCCATTTCAACGTCGACAACCACCGGGCCGAAGCTGTTATGCGCCGCTGGCGTGACCTGGGCCTCTCAAGACTGCCCCTCGAGGTCATCGAGGTCGCCGACCGTCGTCTAGGTCGGGCCGCACTCGAGATGGCAACGAAAGCGGCCGGAGACGGGCAGACCGAGGTCAGCGTGCTGATCCCGACCCGTAGTTACCGTCGCAGCTGGGCTCTCCTGCTGCACGGCAAGAACGCCGACCGCCTGGTCACCGTTCTCGGGCACGTACCCCATGTCAATGCCACGCTGGTGCCGTTCAATGTGGCTGACCTGGCCGAAAGCCAACGCGTGCTGGCGGCCTCGGAGCTCACTCTGCCCAGCGAAAAAGGGCGGCCCCACGCCGGAAAGGCCGACCAACCGCTCTTCACCGCGGTCCCCGGGGCGACGCCGATCGGCGGCCTACGGTTCCGGCGGAGAGCCAAAGTGGCGGGACGGCTCTGCTCGGTCCGGATCCAGCCGTCGGCTGACGCTACCGCGCTCGAAGCCACGCTGACTGACGCCAGCGGGGGCGAAGTCTTGATCGTCTTCCTGGGCCGGCGCGAGATCGCAGGCATCCGGACCGGCACCCAATTAGTGGCCGAGGGCATGGTCGGCGATTGGCGCGGCCGCTTGGCGATACTCAACCCCGACTACGAGCTTCTTTCAGTCCCGGAAGCCGAGGAGGCAAGCGCCTAGCGGACCAGGCGTAACCGGCGCGTACGAGCGGGCGTCGGCTGCGGGACGGGCGGGCCGGCGGCCAAGGCGGCCCCCGCTTGCTCGGCGATGCCGACCGCGGCCAATAACCGGTCGGTGGACGGCGGCGACCCAGACGATAGGTACATGCGGTACCTTCCAACTACCTCGGTGCCCGCCCAAACCGGCAAGTCGATCTCGGCCCAACTCCCGTCGCTGGACCGGGTTTCGAAATTGACCAGGCTCCCGTCGCGGCCCACGTACGGACGGTCGCCCACGAGCGGGCCGTACTCGAAATCGCAGTCGGCCAAACCCAAACGGGAAACGAGCTCTCCGGCCAAGGCCTCCACCACCATCGACGTGTCCTCGCCGACGGCAATGAGGCGGGCCGCACTGCTCATGACGGTGAAGTCGCCTTCGCGGCGATCGGCCATCAGCCGGTACGACCTGAGCCGCACGCACAGTTCGCCGACCAAAAGACCAACGGCGACCAGCACCACCGTCGTCACTACGTCTCGGGCCCGCGTCATGTAGAGCTGACCATAAGGGGGGGTGTCAAAGAAGTCGAAGGCGGCCGCGCCCGCCACCGCCCCGATCACATAAGCCCATCTACCCCCCACCGTTGCAGCCGCACCAGCGCACAGGACCAGCAAGAGCGCTACATCGGTATTGGGAAGGTCGCCCCGTACAGGGACCCAGGCGGCGGCCACAGCCACCGGGATCAGGCCCGCAGCCAGAGCAAGAAATGGACGAGAAGATATGTGAGGGACCCTTATGCCTGCAATCGTACGACCGTGAGAGGCCGCAACAGGTCCAGGGCTCCGTGATGACACGGCTAACCACGAGTGGGATACCGGCCCGATCAGGCCTCGGGAGCTGCGCAGACCAGGGCCACCAAAGCGGCCATGAGCGAGATCGACCCGGCGGGCCTCGGCCGAGACCCGCGGGCTCGCGCTGCCCCGGGCCACGGCGGGGCCTCCCGATTAGTCGGTAGACATCGGCCTCGGGCTGACCCGTCCTTTCCCACTTACCAGGACTTAGCGGACGTTTAGCCGTTACGGGGGACAATGGCGTGCTGAAAACCCGGATATACGTCATATCGTTGACCCGCGTGGCGGACAATAAGACATTGCCCAGCTTCCAATCGGACGAAAAGGAGCTGGGAATAAAATGAGTACTTTCGACACAACGGACTGACGGCCCCGCCCCGAGGGTACGCGATTTGCCCTGAGCCCCGGGGCTCTCTTCGTTCCACCCCCGTCCGTTTAGGGAAGGATGGCGTGGGTGGCTACCGTAACCCGCGACGTGCACCCCGCCGGATTGAGCAAGTGACCCTACATAAAGACTGCCCGGTCGTTCGCAGGGACAGCCGAACGGGGGCATCAGCACTATGAACGCGTTCCTCTTTTCGTTGGGGTTGCTCGTGGTGGTGGCCACATGGGCGAATGTCCTGGCCACCATGGTGCTCCCCCGGCGACCGGCCGGCTTCAACCGCGCCTCGCTGTGGGTCAACCGCGCCGTTCGGCTGGCCTTCCTGGCCCTGGCCCGGTTCGCGAGCTCCTTCGAAGCAAAGGATGCCATCCTGGCTCCGGCTGCGCCGGCCGCCCTCGTCAGCCAACTTCTCGTCTGGGGGGCCGCTTTCATCCTCGGGTTCGGCCTGATGCTGCAGTCGACCACCCATAACCTGGCCAACGGCCTCCTGCAAGCACTCGGGTCAGTGTTCACAGTTGGTGCCGTCCACCCCGGTGGGCCCGAGAACGTCCCGTTGGACGTGGCCGCGGGCGCCACATGGGTGGTCGTGGTGGCGCTGCAGATCGCGTACCTCCCGGCTCTGTACGGAGCGTTCAGTCAGCGCGAGGCGCTGGTGGCCATGCTCGAGAGCCGGGCCGGCGTCCCGGCGTGGGGCCCCGAGCTGCTGGCTCGTCACCAGCTCGTGGGGATCATCGACACGCTCCCCGACCTCTACTCGGCTTGGGAAGAGTGGGCCGCGGCAGTGGCTGAAAGCCACACCACGTACCCGGTGATGCTCATGTTCCGGTCACCGGAACCCTGGTTCTCCTGGCTACTTGCGCTTCTCGCGGTGCTCGATGGTGCGGCCATGCACCTCGCCCTCGCCCCCGCCACGGCGTCCTCTAACGCCCGGCTGTGCCTCCGGATGGGGTTCACCTGTCTCGACCGGATCGGTTCGATGCTCGGCTGGCGCCTGGACCCCGACCCACTACCGGAGGCACCGATCGCTCTCACCTTTGACGAGTTCGAGGCGGCCGTCAAGATGCTTGAGGAGACCGGCTTCCCTGTCGAGCGGAGCGCCGAAGACGCCTGGCCTGATTTCCACGGATGGCGAGTCAACTATGAAACGGTCGCCTACCAGCTGGCTGACAAGTTGGTCGTCCCACCTGCGCCCTGGTCGGGCCGGCGGCGGCACCTCGGACAGAGCATCGCAGAACCGCGACGGCCCCCTCACCGCCGCCCTGCGAGCGGAGCTGAGGCCTTCGCCCCGCGCGCCCTTGTGCCGAAGCGAGGAAACCTCAGCCCCACAACCGATCTCCCCGAGTCGGGGTCGGCCCCAATCGGGCGCCAGGCGCGTCTCGTAGGGGCGATGGACCGGCCGGCGACGCCGGCCCCAGCTAGTCCCCGCGCAGCCGGACCTCCAAGTTCAGCAGAAAGAATTTGCTTTTCGTCTGGTGCCCGTCCCCAACTTTCATGGGCCGATATTGTCCAAACTCATTTGACTATTCGAAGCGCTGGGCATTAGGGTGGGGGTGTTCCCCACAAATGTTGGGCACCGTCGACGGCGCCAATTCTGATGACGTCGCCGAGGAAACGGAGGATACCGAGCCGTTCCGGCGTCGTGTCATTTTTTGACGTGATGTCGGTGTAGAGCCGTCTGGAGCTTGCCTTAGCCGATACGATCTCGTCGTTTCGTCTCCGCTCCGGTTCGTGGTTGGTTAATTCTTTCGGACGTGCACGTCTCTTGTTTTTGGCGGCATCAGTCGTGTCGCGCGTCTGGTAATGATCGAGTCTCCGTTGCTGAGTGCGCGCTGAGGCTCGTCCAAGAAAGGAAGCCCCATGGCAACAGACACGCCCGTGCGACCGTTCCGCATCGATTTTCCAGAGGACGCGCTCGACGACATGCGCAGGCGCATAAGCGCAACGAGATGGCCCGAGGGCGAGACGGTGAGCGGTGACTCGCAGGGTGTGCCGCTGGCGATGATGCAGGAGCTGGCGCACTACTGGAACGAGAAGTACGACTGGCGCACGGTAGAAACCAAGCTGAACGCGCTGCCGCAGTTCGTGACCGAGATCGACGGACTTGACATTCATTTCATCCACGTGCGTTCCCGCCACGAGGACGCACTGCCGCTGATCGTCACGCACGGGTGGCCTGGCTCGATCATCGAGCAGCTGAAGATCATCGAGCCGCTTACGAACCCCACGGCGCATGGCGGCAGCGCTTCGGACGCGTTCCATCTGGTGGTCCCGTCGCTGCCGGGCTACGGGTTCTCCGGCAAGCCGACCGCCACCGGCTGGGATCCCGTCCGCACCGCGAGCGCCTGGGTGGTGCTGATGAAGCGCCTTGGCTACACCCGGTTTGTGGCCCAGGGCGGCGACTGGGGTGCGGCAGTCACCCAGTCAATGGGTGAACAGGCTCCTCCGGAGTTGCTCGGTATTCATTCGAACATGCCGGGTACCGCTCCGCCCGATCTCGTCAAAGGCTTCGAGCGCGGCGACCCGCCGCCAAAGGATCTCTCAGGCGAGGAGTTACGTGCCTACGAGGAGCTGAGCACCTTCTACAGCAAGCACGTGGCCTACGCACAGTTCATGGCCAACCGCCCGCAAACGCTGTACGGACTGGCCGACTCACCTGTCGACCTCGCGGCGTTCATGCTGGACCACGGCGACGGCACGGGCCAGCCCGGGCTCGTCCAAGGGGTCCTTCAAGGGACCTACCACAGCGAACTCACAACGGACGACCTTCTGGACAACATCACGCTCTACTGGTTGACGAACACAGGGGTTTCCTCGGCCCGTTTGTACTGGGAGAACAAAGCCGACTTCTTCGACGCCAAGCCCATCACCATCCCGTTCGCCATCAGCGTTTTTCCCGACGAGCTTTATCAGGCCCCGCGGAGCTGGGCCGAGCGTGCCTACCCTAACAACCTCGTCTACTTCAACACGCTGGATCGAGGGGGGCACTTCGCGGCTTGGGAACAGCCGGAGCTCTTCACGGCGGAGCTCCGAGCCGCGTTCCGATCGCTCCGATAGTCGGCGGTTGGGAGTGTCCCAGACGACCGGTACACCCAAAGAGAAAGAGAAACGGTCATGAGTATTATCGACGAGGCACTGAAGGCCAATGCAACCATCGCCAAGGACTTCGATCCCAGCCGTGACATCCCGCCGGCGCCCAAGATCGCGATCGTAACGTGTGCGGATCCCCGGTTGAGCGACATCGAGCAGATGCTGGGTCTGGCCGAGGGCGATGTGGACATGATCAGGAACTTCGGCACCGTGATCGATGACGATGCCGTCCGGTCGCTGGTCCTGTCGACCAGGCTGCTGGGCACCCGGGAGATAATGATCATCAATCACACCGACTGCGGGATGCTCAGGTTCACCGACAGCGAGCTAGAGGACCGGCTCCGCAAGGAGACGGGACGGGCGCCCATCGCACCGGCCAGGTTCTACAGCTTCACCGACGCCGAGGAGAACACCAAGGAGCAGGTTCAAAAGGCCAGGTCGCACCCATGGATCTCTCAGGAGGTCCCGATCAGGGGGTTCGTCTACGACGTCAAGACCGGGCGGCTCAGCGAAGTTTTCGCTGCCGAGGAGACCGCCACTGGTCAGTAAGGTACCGACATGCCAAGCCCCGCAATGCAGGACTCGATCGAGGCGTTGAGGGACCGGCGGAAGGCCAGTGCTAACCGCGCCCCGGCAACGCTGGCAGAGCGGCGCGCCACCTTCGTCCCCGGGGACATCCTTCACCCCTTGCCTCCCGACGTGGAGGTGAGAGAGGTCACCGCCGGCGGCGTACCGGCCCACTGGCTTACCCCACCGGGTGCCGACACCGGCCGGGTGCTCCTCTTCCTGCACGGCGGAGGTTACGAGCTCGGGTCGCTTCGCAGCGATGGCGAACTGGCCGCCCGACTGGGACGGGCCGGCGGGATGAGGGTGCTGTTCCCTGAATATCGCCTGGCCCCCGAGCACCCCTTCCCGGCGGCCATCGACGACGTCCTGGCCGCGTGGCGCTGGCTGCGCACCGACCGGGACGTGGGCGCGAGGTCGATGGCGGTGGCCGGCGATTCGGCCGGCGGAGGGCTCGCCGTAGCCCTGCTGGTGGCCACGCGTGACGCCGGGGAGGCATTGCCAGCGGCCGCCACGCTGATGTCGCCCACGGTGGACCTCACCGGCTCGGGGGCCTCGATGACCGAGCGGGTCGATCAGGACCCGATCTCCACCCCCGCCATGCTCCGCCAGTTCGCCTCCGACTACCTGGCCGGCGCTGACCCTAAAACGCCCCTGGCATCACCGCTGTTCGCCTCACTGTCCGGGCTCCCGCCGCTGCTTGTGCAGGTAGGCACGGCCGACCTGCTGCTCAGCGATTCCGAGCGCCTGGCCCGAGCAGCCACCGAAGCCGGGGTCGACGTCACCCTGGAGGTCGGCGAGGGCCTGCCCCACGTCTACCAGCTCCTGCTCGGCACCCCGGAGGCAGCCGCAGCGACCGAGCAGATCGGGGAGTTCCTGCGGGCCCGGGTTCACTTAACGGACGCAGCCCGTGGGTAGGAGGGCGGAGCATGAGCCCCAACGAGTGGAGGTACCAGTGGCCGAACCCACGCAGCCCGCACAGCGAATGGTGGTCACCCAGTTCATCGTTTCCGACGACGTCGAGCGCTCCCGGCGCTTCTATACCGAGGTACTCGGCGGCACGGTGGTGTTCGGCCCAGAGCCGACCAATGTCGCACTCGCCAACACCTTCATCGTCATCAACGGCGGCGGTGGCCCCACCGACGACAAGCCCACTGTCACCCTTGAGACGCCACGCGACCCGGACCGGGTCAGCAGCTTCCTCAATATCCGGGTCACAGACATCCACGCCGTGTACGACGAATGGAGCGCCCGGGGCGCGCAGTTCCTGACGCCGCCGAAGCAGCACCAGTACGAGATCCGTTGCTACATCCGAGATCCCGACGGTTACATCATCGAGGTCGGGCAAACCACCGACCCAGAGGGAGACTGGTGGCCCGCCGACTGGCCACCGGTCAACCCGGCCGGGCCACCCGGCTGAACTCGTGGGCGCCCCCCCATCTATCCGACCCGTTGGTAATCCGTGCGCACTGCGGGTACACAAGTGCTCTTGTAGTACCGGTTTCACTCGCCTGTACAGGAGGGGCCATGAGCTATGCCAGGCAAATATTGGGCACTTACCCGCGCGCCTTGGACGCTGACGTCGGCATTTTGGCCGCGGCCATCGACGCCATGACTGACTGCGCCGAGGCCTGCATCGCTGACACCGGCGCGGACCTCGGCGAGCAGAACGTGGCCGAGATGGTCAGGTGTATCCGGCTGTGCCTGGACTGCGCCGATGTCTGCACCGCTACCGCCGGGGTGGTGAGCCGCCCGGCCAATTACGACGCCGATGTCACCAAGCCGCTGCTGGGCGCATGCATAGCCATCTGCAGGAGCTGCGGCGACGAGTGCGAGCGGCACGCCCAAATGCACGAACATTGCCGGGTCTGCGCAGAGGCCTGTCGGCGCTGCGAGCAGGCCTGCCAGGAGCTCCTGGAAATACTCGAACACTGATTTACGAAGTAGCCAGGGGGAGGACGCGCTTCAGCTCAGATCTCGATCTCGCTTCCCATGACGATCGTGCGTTTGGGGGGAGGGCGAAAGTATGGCCAGGGTTAGCGGCATTGTGGGCGAGCAGGAGGAAGAGGTGCTTGCGCCACATCGCCATGCCGTGGCTGCGTCCTACGGCCAGGGTGGCACGGGACAGGAAGTAGGTGGCGTTGTCCAGGTCGGCGTGGGCGAGTGACGGCTCGGTTTTGGCCGCATGCGCTAGGGCGGTGGGGATATCGGGCCGGTCGAAGAAGCCGTAGTGCAGGTCCAGGTGCACAATGCCGTCGGCGACGGCACCGATGTCCGTAGCCCGGATCCGGTCCCTGGGGGCCACGTGGGCCAGGCGACTGGCCCCGGCGGAGACAATTATGACGTGTTCGTGCAGGATGTCGTTGCGCTCGACGTTGGCCCGCAGCGCCAGAGGGACAGTCTCGTCCGAAGGGTGCGGGAAGATCGCCGTGCCCGGCACTCGCAGGACGTCCCGACGGGCGAGGTCGGCGAGCAAGTCGTCCAGCGAGCCTTCGGCCTCGACCAGCCGGGCCACGACCCGTTGGCGTCCGTGGCGCCAGGTGGACATGACGGTGAACACTGCGGCGGCGATCCCGAGGGGCACCCATCCGCCGTCTACGACCTTGACTATGTTGCCGGCGAAGAACACAACTTCGAGACCGCCGAATACGACCGCCATCAGGACGAGCTGCCAGGTTGGCCAGTGCCACTTCACCCGGGCCAGGACGACCAGCATGCAGGTCGTGGTCAGGAAGGTGCCAGTAACGGCGATCCCGTAAGCGTCGGCCAGCCGGGCAGAGCTCCGGAAGGTCAACACGAGGACCAGGACGGCCACGAAGAGCGCCCAGTTGACGCCCGGCATGTAGATCTGCCCGGCCTGGCGACGCGACGTGTGCCGCACCTCCATGGGCGGGAGGAACCCCAGCTGCACTGCCTGCTTGGTCATCGAATAGGTACCTGAGATCACTGCTTGGGAGGCGATGATGGTGGCGGCGGTGGCCAGGACCACCGAGGGGAGGCGGGCCCACGGCGGCATCAACAAGAAGAACGGGTTGGACTTGTCGGCCGGGTCGCGTAACAAGAGGGCTGCTTGGCCCAGGTAGTTGAGCGTCAAGGCGGGGAACACCAGGGCAAACCAGGCCAGTCGGATGGGGGCCTTGCCGAAGTGCCCAACGTCAGCGTAAAGGGCCTCCGCGCCGGTGACGGCGAGCACCACGGCGCCCACGGACACGAACGCTAAGTTGGGATGACTACCGATGAACGCGAACGCGTAGGTGGGAGACAGGGCAACTAATACCCCCGGGTGTAGCGAGATGCCCCGGGCGCCGGCCACCGCGATGACCAGGAACCAGCACACCATGACCGGGCCGAACAGCGACCCGATCCGCTGGGTGCCGCGGGACTGGACCACGAACAGGCCGGCGAGGATGACGGCCGACAGCGGCACGACCAGACTGGCCAGGCCCGGGTCTGGTAGCTCCAGGCCTTGCACCGCAGAGAGCACGGAGATGGCGGGCGTGATCACCGAATCGCCGTAGAACAGGCTGGCCCCGACCAGGCCGATGACGGCGATGGCTCCTGCCGCCCGGCCCGGGCCCAAGGGCGCGGCGCACCAATGCGGAGAGGGCCAGCACGCCGCCCTCGCCGTTGTTGTCGGCCCGCAACACGACGGTGACGTACTTGACCGACACGATGACGGTGAGCGACCACACCACCATCGAGATGATCCCGAGCACGTCGCCCGTGGTGGGCCCGATCCGGCCGCCGTCAATAGAAAAGACCGTCTGGACCGCGTAGAGCGGGCTCGTGCCGATGTCTCCGTAAACGATGCCCAAGGCCCCCAAAACGAGGACGGCCATCCCCGTGGTCGCGGCGGGCGAACGGCGGGCTGAGTCTGGACGCCCTGCACCTGCCGCGGGCCCGTCGTCGTTGTGGCCGCTTTCGGAGACCCCGGGCTCCGCCTCCTCGCCCGACGGGCTCGCCACCTCGTCCGGGGCCTTCTCTTTGGCACTCGCGGGGCGCGGCAACTTATCGGCTGGGGAACGCTCCGCCGGCGGGGCGGCCTCGGCCTCGTCTCCGCGTCGTCGGCCGGATCGCACGCGCACCTGTCTAGTACGAGCGAGCTGGAACCCGACGCAGGGCCCGCTCGGGCCGCCTCGTGCGCCCTCGCCGCGCTTGCGGCCCTGATGGCCTGCGCTGGACCGCGGCTTTGCTTGCCCGGTCCGGCGATCAATGGGAAGGTATGGTCCAGCCCAAACTCGGTTGGGTTGTGGGGAACTGAGTGATAGTTCGAGCAGATGTAGAGCTGGCTTACAGCCGGGTCGGTCAATTAGTACGGCGGACTCCCGTGGCTGGCGTGACCTGGGACAGATCAGCCCGGTCGAGAGAGGTCTGGTTCAAGCTCGAGCATCTTCAGCACACCGGGTCCTTTAAAGCCCGCGGCGCGCTTAACCGCGTGCTGGCCGCCGCAGAGCAGGGCCAGATCGGTCCGGCGGGAGTGGTGGCCGCCTCAGGCGGGAACGCCGGCCTCGCCTTCGCGTACGCCGCCGAAAAGGCCCGGACCACATCCCGGATCTTCCTACCTGTCAACGCCCCGGCGTTCAAGGTGAACAAGCTGAAAGCGTTGGGCGCCGAGGTGGTGCAAGTCGGCGACCGGTACTCCGACGCGTACGAGGCCATGTTGCTCGATGCCCAACGGACAGGGGCGCTCATTGGCCACGCCTACGACCAGTTAGAGGTGTGCGCCGGCCAGGGAACAGTCGGCTTGGAGCTGGTTGACCAGATCCCCGGCCCACTTGATGTGGTCCTGCTCGCCGTCGGCGGCGGCGGGCTCCTGGCCGGAGTGGCCGCCGTCATGGAGGAAACCGTTCGCGTCGTAGGGGTAGAGCCCGAGAGCTGCCCCACCCTCAACGCTGCCCTCGCCGCCGGTCAACCCGTAGATGTAGCCGTGGGCGGAGTGGCTGCCGACTCGCTCGGCGCCACCCGCATCGGGACAATCGCCTGGGAGGTCGCCCAGCGGGCCCAGGTCGGTTCGGTGACGGTCACCGACGAGGACATAGTCCGAAGCCGGCGCCGGCTGTGGGAGGACTACCGACTGGTGGTCGAAAATGGGGCAGCCACAGCCATGGCCGCCCTGTGGTCGGGTCGCTACATACCAGAAGACGGGGCCCGGGTCGCCGTCATCCTTTGCGGGGCCAATACCTCACCCGCCGACCTGGTGGCCGAGTAGCGCTCCGAACGTAGGCGAACGCGTGGTTGCTCGCCGTCGTGGTATCGCCCATCCTGAGGGTGAAGGATCATGGACCGTGCCGATGCGCGTCGCGGGCACCACGAAGAAAAGCAGAGGTCAAGGTCATGAAAGTGCACACCGTGGAGATCGACCTCAGAGACGGTGCGTTCGGGGTTCCTCGACCCGAGCGCACCGCCGGTGGCGACGATCGAGCCGGGAGACGTCGTTAGCTACCCGGACACCTGGTTCCACTGGGGCAACGAAGCCAAGTTCGGGATGACTTTCGCCGAGCGGGAGCCACTCAGGCACCGTTACCCTAACGGCCCCTACTCTATGGTCGGGCCCGTCGAGGTGGCCGGGGCCGAACCGGGTGACGCCATCGAGTGCAGCCTCGTCTCGCTGCGGACCAAGGACTGGGGGTGGAACTCGTTCCCCCTGGGCGTCGGCGCCCTGCCGTCCGACTTCGCCGAGCCGTATGTGCACTATTTCCGGTTCGACGATTCCCGGCGTACGACCGAGTACGTGCAGGGCATTACGCTCGCCCTTGCCCCCTTCCTAGGTGTCATGGCCCTGGAGCCGGTCGGGGACGCTTCCGTAAGTGCCATCCTGGCCGGGCCGTACGGCGGCAACCTGGTTCTGCGAGAGCTGACGGTCGGTTCGTCGTTGTTCCTGCCAGTGGCCAAGCCAGGCGGCCGGGCCTGGATGGGCGACGTCCATGCGCTCGAAGGAGACGGCGTGGTTGACCAGACGGCTATCGAGACGGCGGCGGAGGACCTGCAGATCCGCTACGACCTCCACAAGGGTCTTCGCCCTGCCGGGCCCGTTGGCAGAGACGCCGACGCATTGGGTCGGCCTCGGGTTTGCCGACACCCTGGACGACGCTCTCGTCGCTTGCCTGCGAGGGCTCATCAGCTGGCTGCATGTCGCGGCGGGCATTTCCAAAGCCGAGGCCTACGCCCTCTCGAGCATGGCCGTAAGCTTTCGCGTCACCCAATACGCCCACCAGACCAACTCCGCTTACACCTCGACCCCGCCGAAGACCGTCCACGCGCTCGTGCCGAAGAGCGTGTTCCCCGAGACGTTGCGGGAGCGCATCGGGTCGTTCCTGCGCCCGGGGCGTGAGAGCCCAGCATGAGCCTGACGGCGAACGACCGGCTCGACATCTTGCAAGTCCTGGCCCAAGCGGACTCAGCCGCTACCCGCCGTGACGCTGACGGTTACGTCGCCCTCTTCAGTGACGACGCAGTGCTCGACGGCGCCAAGGGCAAGCATCGTGGCAAAGAGCTGCTGCGCCAGTCCGTCGGCCCCATCTGGGCCTCCGAAGGACCGTCGAGTGTCCACCTCACGCTCAACGCCGTCGTCGAAGACCTCGACGACCGACCAGACCGGGCCGTCGCAACGTCGGTGCTATTGATCCTGACGGGCACGGCACCGGCGTCGGTCCATAGCGTGTCCGCCATAGTGCAACGTCTAGTGAAGGTGGGAAACGACTGGCGGATCGAGCGCCGTACGGTCGGGTCGGTGACCGAGCCTCCATCTTGACACCGCGAGGGCGGGTGCGGTCTCAGCCGCGGCCGACCAGGAGACCACATACGCGGCTGGCGATGTGAACCGGCATCCTGGGCCCCTGCTGATCATCTCGGGGCCGACCGACCTAATAGTCCCAAGCTGCTGGCCTACTTTCCTCCCGGAACCTGCGTCTGGTGTCGAACGCTCGGACCGGCGACGTGCTGACAGACACCGAGAACCGTGTGCTGCACTATCTGGTTTCTGATCTTACGGTCCCAGAAATAGCCGCGGAGCTATGCCGTTCAGTGGAGACCATCAGCACCCACGTCCGACACCTGTACCGCAAGCTCGATGCTCATAGTCGCAGTGACGCGGTCCGAAAAGCTCAGGAGTATGGGCTCCTCGGCTGAGAGGCGCTAACAGTCCTGGCGCATTGATGTCGGGCCATCCGCGCTTCACGGGCTACCGACCCGGGGACGACTCGCAGGGTTAGATCGAAATCGTCAGGGACACGTGACGCCGCTTCACCCTCCCGGGTGCGAAGTTTGTCAGTGGCCGATTGATGGTGTAGTTCAGGAAAGGACGCCTCTGGAAGCAGCGGTCACGCCGCGCCCAAGCCAACTGCCCTCAGGCCTCGTGGCCGCACTCGTTGGGGTCAGTTATCCCGAACCAGGGCGAATTGCCCTACAGACAGGGACAAACGGACGACAGGAGAGTACGGGTCATGACCCCTGCGAACGACGAAGCGCCAAAGATCCTCGATATACCGATCGGGCTCCGCGCCACCGGGAAGCGCCAGGAGTTCGACAGCCTGGGCAAGGTGGAGGTGCCCGCCGACCACTACTGGGGAGCTCAGACCCAGCGCAGCCTGGAGCACTTCAATATCGGCCGCGACCGCATGCCGAAAGAGGTGTACCACGCCTACGGACATGTGAAAAAGGCGGCCGCCCTTGTCAACGCCGCGGCCGGGCGCCTTCCGGCCTGGAAGGGCCAGCTCATCGAGCGAGTGTGCGACGAGGTCACCAGCGGACAGCTGGACTCCGAGCTCCCCCTCTACGTCTGGCAGACGGGGTCGGCCACCCAGTCAAACATGAACGTCAACGAGGTCATCTCGAACCGCTGCATACAGTTGGTGGGAGGGACCCTCGGCTCCCAGGAGCCGGTGCACCCCAACGACCACGTGAACATGGGCCAGTCCTCCAATGACACGTTCCCGACGGCCATGCACATTGCCGCCTAACACCATGGCTACGGGCAAGACCGTCCCGGCCTTAAAGCGCCTACGCGACGCCATCGATGCCAAGTCCAAAGAATGGGCCGACGTGGTCAAGATCGGCCGCACCCACTTGGAGGACGCCGACCCCCTCACCGTGGGCCAAGAATGGTTGGGCTACGCCGGAGGCCTCGACGACGCCGTCGCCGAGCCTGAGCACGTTACGTCTGGCCTGTTGGTGCTGGCCATGGGGGGGACGGCGGTAGGCACCGGGCTCAATGCCCCGGCCGGCTGCGGCGACCAGGTGGCGGCAGAGATCGCCAAGATGACGGGCGCTCCCTATGTGACCGCCGCCAACAAGTTCATCGCCCAGGGCACCTTGGACCGTATGGTGCGCGCCCACGGCGGGCTGTTGGCGGCGGCGGTGAGCCTGTACAAGATCGCCGAGAACCGCGCTGGCTCGGCTCGGGTCCCCGCACCGGCATCCACGAGCTCATCTTCCCGGCCAACGAGCCGGGTAGCTCGATTATGCCGGGCAAAGGCAACCCGACCCCCAGGCCGAGGCCATGTTGATGGTGGCCATCCAGGTCATCGGCTCCGACGTGGCCGTGACCATGGGGGGCTGAGGGCAACTTCGAGCTGAACGCCTTCCGCCCCATCTTGATCAACAACTACCTGCACTCCGCCCTCATCCTGGCGGATATGTGCGACCACCTCACCGAGTTCATGGTGGAGGGCACCAAGCTAAACCAGGCCAAGTTAAAGGAGAATATCGACAACTCGGTCATGATGGTCACCGCCCTGTCCCCGGTCATCGGCTACGACAAGGCGGCCGCTTTCCCCTACTACGCCATCGACCACAACCTCCCCTTGAAGCCGGCCGCCCTGGCCAACGGGGTCAGTGAGGAACTATACGACAAAGTCGTCAACCCGCTGGCGCTGACCCTAGGCGAGCCGGCCGACCTTCCGTCCGGCCCGGCCGGCTCGCAGAAGTCCTGAGATGGCCACCTCGGACGCCAACCGGGAGCCTCACAACATGGAGCCCATCGGCAAAGCCGCCCTGATCGCCTCGGTCGGCAGCGCGCGCGGCCACGCCGACTGGACCAACCCCGACCACCGGCTGCGGCGGCTGCTGTCGGAGTTCATCGGCGTGGCCGGGCTGACCTTCGTCCTGTCCGGTGGCGCGGCCATCCTGGTCGAATATGGCGGCCACGCGTTGCAGCCCTGGCGTACGTCCTGCGCGGACCGGCGAAGGCGCAGGAAGCCGGCGCCGCGCAGGGAGAGCCGCTCCACCGGTCCGCCTAGCCCGATAGCCGCACGACCGAACAGGGACAAGACCGAAGCGTCCATGTGGGACTGAAAAGTCGAGGACTTCACCGACACGGCGCCCGGCGGCTGCTCGCCGACGCCGCCACCATCGGCCGGGGGCGAGTGTCCTGCACCTAGGGCACGACGGCCTCCTCGCCCCGCACCAGTTGACCGAGGGCGTCCGCTCGCCTAACGGGCGGCCGGTGTACGACGTCGGGACCGCTCAGCCCCTTCTTGGCCTATAGCTCGTCGGCGGCACGCCGCTTCGAGGGGCCGTCGGCTTTGGGGCGATTATTTGTCTTTGGGTCGAAATTTGTATGGATAAGAACATAAATTCGCCCCAGATCCTGCGTGGCGGTGCTTCGGGAGGCGGGGGACCGAACTGGGACGGAGCTGGAGCGTGTCAGTGCGGGTTGAGAAAGGCATCTACCCGCAGCACCCAGCGGTTGACAGCGACCACGAAGTCGCGAAACGCATTTCGAAGGGGACCGGGCGCAGTTCCAAGTCAGAGATTACTTTCCTGTCTCATTGGCCAAGCTGGGTGACGAAGGTGTAGATGACCATCGCACTAAGGATGATCACCAGCACGCGCCGCGCCCACAGGGCCGTCATGACCGGCCGGCCGAGCTGGACACGGGGTACGGGCTGGCTTATGGATCCCGGGATGGGTGCGAGCAGGCCGCGGGCGCGAGCGCGGTCCACCGCCTCGTGCCGGCGGTGAACGCCAAGCTTCGCGTAGATATGTCGAATGTGTGTGGTAACGGTGTGGACCGAAAGGAAGAGCTGCCGGGCAATTTCCGGTGCGGTGAGCTGGGTCGGCAGCTAGCGCAGGACCCTCTTCTCGCTATCGGTCAGTGGCACCTCCACGCATAGGACATGGGCGTTCGCGCCAGTTTCGATGAGCTCTGGCATACCGGGGTCGAGGACCGGCGTCACGTACGTAGTCATGCCGGCTCGATGAGCGTTCGTCGCGCTGCGGTCGTCGCCGTCTCCTCCGTCATCCAACTGACATCCGGGCCCACTTTGCGTTGCTCGGAGCGCGAGTCATCGGTTTGCGTCATGGGAGACCTCGTTTTAGTCGCGGGCCTCGGCGTATTCGGCCCTGACGAAATTTGCTCGGGCATTTCCAACCAGCCCCACGGGACGCGCCGCTCGTGAGCGAGCTCAACGGCCCGTTCCGAGACGGTCCCTCGAGTATTGGCCGTCCCCGACGGCGGTTCCGCCTTTGTCATGGCGGAGAACTTATCGACTGACCATGTGACATTACGTCATCTGATAATGGTGATTCCTTGTCCACCGACACGCGTCAACGCAAACGTCACCGGTGCATAAAGAAGAAGTCACCGTTATTGGGTGACTTGTTGTCACCCGTTCGTTCTAGAGAACCTGGGGGGTCGAGCCGCAGCCGCACGCCTTCTTGACGCCATCAATCCGATCTGGGAGAAATAGGACCAATTGCGACCTCCGGGGCCCGACGCATCCCTGGGGCCGCTCCACTGGTCATCTCGGTGAGCACTGAAGCGTCCTCCCGGGCCTCGGGGGCTCCGGGAGGACGTTGGTACGGGAACTCTGGCTAGATCGAGCTCGGGAGGGACTTCGCCCAGGGCTCGTTGCTCCAGTCGTTGCTCTTGACCAGGTACGCCGCCCCTTGCTTGAAGAGGCCTTCCAGGTAGGTCTGCTCCTGGCTGAGCGTCTTGTCGCCCAGGAGATAGCCGTCGTAGCCGGCAGTAAGCAGCACTCCAGGAGCGATGTCGTAGCCCGAACTGGCGAAGGGACTGATGATCTGGGGCTCGCCCCAAGCGCCCTCGAAGTAGGCGGCCGTCGAGGCTGGCGGGGTGATGCCCTTAACCGAAGGGATCCCCTCCTGTTTCAGCTAGCCAGCTGGCCGTATATTGCGGTGAGGTCATGAACTGGAGGAACAGGAGAGCCGCCTTGAGCGCCTTACCGCTCGTGTGGACCGGGATCATGTAGCTCGTCCCGCCCACGGTATTCCCTGAGCGTGCCGGGACGTTGGCCGAGAGCGGCGTCGTGGCCGTAGTTATCTCGGGAAAGGGCATGCTGCCGATGGGGAAATGCGAGTTGGAAGCGATCGTGCCATAGCCGAAGTCGACGGCGAAGGTCATCGCTGCCTTGCCTGCTTCAAACTGGGGCAGCCCGACGCCGTCCCCCGAGAGGCCGGTGATCCCAGACCAATTACTTGTGGCGCAGTTGTCGAACAGCTGCTTCAACAGCACCAGGCTCTCTGTCACATACGGGTTGGTGGCGGAGAACTTGCCCGTAGCGATACCCCACGTGAGGTCTTCAGTGGTGAGCTCCTGTGCCGTGCCCGGGGTGCCGGTGACCGTGAAATGGTTCAGCGAATTGAACGGCTTTTGCATTACCTGGTCGAGGATGGGGCGGTACGGGAAGGCTGTTCCGATGACCGAATTGTCCATCGCCATCGGCGTGTAACCGGTCTTCTTCAGGGCCGAGCAGTCGTTCATCAGCTGCGAGAACGTGCCGATCGGCGCGGTTATACCTGCCTTTTTGAAGGCCGTTTCGTTGTAGTACATGGCGATGCCGACAAGGTTGAACGGGATCCAGTCGAAGTTGCCCTTGGGGTCCAGTACGCCCGATACCTGGGACGAGAACGCCTCGGAGTTGAACTGCGACAGCCAGGTCTTACTGCCGGGCACGAACGGGTTGGGCTTGTTGAGATAGCTGTTCAGTGGGACGACCATGTACGGCTGATAGGTGGCCTGGTTGAACACAAGGTCGGGCGCAGTGCCTGCTGCCAGCTGGGTCGACTCGACGCTGAAGAACGTGGCCAACGGCAGGACGTCCGTATTGACGGTGATCCCGGTCAGCTTCTTGAACTCACTGATCACCCCCGCCCATGGAGGGCCAAAGTTGTCGCCGCTCTGGGTCCACTGGTTTGGGCCTTCCAGGGTGATCGTGGTGCCGGCGAGGCCGCCAAAGTCACCCGTCGTCGACGCCGCGGGCCGGAGGGTGGACGCTCCGGCGCCGGTACCGACATTGACGGCCGCTAGGATGCCGAGCGACATGAGACCGGCTAGCGCCGACCTGCAGGTTCGTTTGTTCATATGATTTTGCTCCCCTTTCAAGTGAATCAACTGGTCGATGGCCGTGCCCAGTTGCGCATGCCAGAGGGGTACGGCCACATCCCCCTGAGCGCTGTCATGAAATGTCGTTGAGAAGGTCCAGCGGCTGCCCCCACGGTCCGCGAGTCGGCTCAGAGTCAGTAACGGGGAAGGTCAACGGTCGACGGCCAAACCGCCCTGGATCCCGGACAGGAAGTTCTTTGCCAGCACCACGAAAAGGATAAGCAACGGGACACTGGCGATCAGGTAGCCGGCGAACAACGGGCCGTAAGCCGTCGTGAGCTCGCCCTGGAAAAACTGAACGCCCACAGGCACAGTACGGAGCGAGTTCGTCACTATCGTCAGTTCAGGCCAGAAGTAGTCGCTCCATACCGAGATCACGCCGAACAACGCGACGGTCCCGATGATGGGCCGGGCGAGCGGGAGCATGATCGACCAGTAAGTCCTGGCCGCCGACGCGCCGTCGACGTGGGCGGCATCAAAAAGCTCATCCGGGAGCTGCTCGATATAGGTTTTCATCAGGACCACGGCAAACACGGTTTGCGTCGTCAACTGGGGGATTATCAGGTCGGGGTAGGTGTTGAGCAAGCCAAGGTTGCGCATCAACACGAACAGAGGGATGAGGCTCGCGATGTTGGGCACCATGAGTAACAGGGCAATGAGGGCGAAGAACAAGTTGCGTCCCGGGAAATGGTAGCGAGCCAGGACATAACCGGTAACGGAGCCCAGAGCAATACAGCCGACCAGGGTGCCGGCAGCAACGATCAAGGAAGCAAGAATGTAGGGCGCCACGTCTCCCCACGCCGTTACGAAGTTCCCGAAGTGAAAGGGCCACGTTGGCGTAGCCTCGTTGCTGTTGAACTGGGAGTTCGACTTGAGCGACGTCTCGACCATGTAGAGGTAGGGGAAAAGCCCCACAAAGGCGAGGCAAGAAAGGATGGCCGCGCATACCAGGTCGATCATCCGTCTCCTGGAGACGGCCCGCCAGAGCCTTTTCCGGTTAGGTCTAGCCTCCGGTGCGGCAACCGCGCCGAGGGGCCGAGCGGCATGGCTGACGGCCATCAGCGGGCCGCCCTTAAGGTCGCACGACGGCCGACGAGCAGGGTGACCCCGCTCATGACCATCATGATCACTAGAAGCGTGGTGGACAGGGCAGCGGCGTAACCCCACTCGTCGGCGTCAAATGCGACGCCCAACATCCTGAGGACGGGCACGGTCGTCGCGTTGTTCGGGCCGCCCTGGGTGGCGATGTAGGCGGCGAAGCCGTACTGGAGCACAAAGACAACGGCCAGAAAAAACAACAACTTGATCTGTCTGAGCAATAACGGCAGGTCTATAACTATGAACCGGCGCCAGCGCCCGGCGCCGTCGATAGCCGCCGCATCGAATATTTCCTGCGGGATGTTCTGCAAACCGGCGCCAAAGATCAGGAAGGGCAGGCTGGCGATCCATGGGAAATTGATGAAAATGAGGGCAAACAAGGCCGTATTGGGGTCCCCGAGCCAGTTTTTCTCGAGCCCGCTGAGCCCCATGGCACCGAGGAAGTGGTTGAGCACGCCGACATTTGGGTCGTAGATGAACTCCCAGGTGAGGACCTGGATAACCGGGGAGAACGCCAGCGGGGTAATGAGAAGAGCCCGGAAAATAAAGCGCCAGCGCGGCTTCGATAGGGTGATGACCAGCTCGGCGGCGAACAGGGGGATGGCCCACATCGCCGTTATCGCGACCAAGAAAATGATCCCGATGTGGACAAACGACTGCCACCACAAGCTGTCGTGCAACATGGCACGGTAGTTGGCCAGCCCGACGAACGGTGACGCGAAGCCCGGCTCCCAGTTGGTGAGGGAGTGGAAGAGCCCATTGAGGTCGGGGTAGTAACTGAAGAAACCAAGCAGCCCCAGGGTCGGTATCAAGGCGATGTACGCACCCCACGGGATGCGGCGGCGACGGCGACGGACCGTCGGTATCGGGCGACCGGAGGCTGTTGTGTGACCAGGCTTGGTCGCCGGCGCGGTAATCATATGAACGTGACGATAGCTGGTTTGGCTGGCGCGTCCACCGTCCGCGGCGGCACCACTACCCGACCTGATCAAGGACCAGTGCCAGGTACGGTCGCCCAAGCCCCACTCGAGAGATGAGAGGCTTGAGCGGGTAGACGGATGGCGCAAGCCGTATTGTGTTCCCCGAACGGCCCCTCGGCGGCGTTTTGTCCCATACGCGGCACTTGAGTAGACCGTTCTTTCCCGGGCACGCGGTGGCGGGCTCCGTCGTGGCGGCGAATGAGAAAACGGCATCGCGGAAGCCCCGAGTACCGTCTCCCGTACCCCGCACCAACCGTGGCGCACGTGAACTCCGGGGAACGTGTGTGCGTACCGCCCCCCACAGCGAACTCGACTGGTGTCTGCTAGGCAAGGCGCGGTACGGCAAGCGGTTGGCTCGGCACCGCAAGGCCGGGGTGGGGCGCGGACCAGTTCGTTTCGCAAGAAGGTCATTTCCTTGACATTGGCTGAGCGGCACAGTAGAAACCGGGTCAACATGTCGACCCAACAGACAGCGCAGGTGTACGTCACGAACGGCACTGACGGCAACGCGACGATCACGCTGTACCACAACAACTCCTCAAACGGCACTCAGCAAGGCACATGGCAGGCTGGCCCCGGTCAACAGGTAGGACCGCTCACGGTCCAGTTCGAGACCGGCTGGGGCGCGTGGGGAATTCTCGACTATTGGGCCCTCGAACTGGTTGTCGTTGGGGGGTCGACGCCGGGTGTGTACGAGAGCAGCGGCGTCCTTCAGTACAGCGACTGGAAGGAATGCCAGTTGCAGAGCGCGGACGCGGGGAAAAACCTCGGGTTCAGCGTCAATACCAATACGTTCTTGATCAACCTGGACTCCGGTGGCTGTTCAACGCCCATGAACCTGGTGCAACGCCAGACCGCTCAGGCCTACGTGACAAACGCCACGGACGGCAACGCGACGATCAAGCTTTTCCACAACAATTCCTCCGACGGCACCCAGAACGGAAATTGGGAGGCCGCTCCCGGTCAGACAGTTGGCCCGCTCACCGTCCCTTTTCGCGTCGGCCTCGACAGCGCCCTGGTCCTCGACTACTGGGCACTCGAGCTCGACGTCAAGGACGGCTCGAAACCCGGAACGTACCAAAGCGCGGGTTTTCTCTCTATGACCAACTGGAAGGAGTGCCAACTGCAGGCGGCTGATTCGGGCCAGAACCTCCCTTTGACGGTCAACACCGAGACATTCGGTATCAACCTCCCCTCCGGCGGCTGTCAGGCGTCGATGAGCTATGTAGGGCCGTACTCGAAGGTCTCTCACGTGTTCGTCCTGATGCTCGAGAACCACTCGTTTGACAACGTGCTCGGGCTCTCGGGCATCCCCGGCATCGCCCACGCGTCGTCGACCGATTCCAACAGTTATAACGGGCAGAGCTACTCGGTCGGCTCAGCAGGAGCGCCACCGAGCATGCCGACCGATCCAGGCCACGAGTTCCTCGATACCCTCGAGCAGCTTTGTTCCCCCGTTGTGACGCACACGCCTTGGCAACCGTACCCGGAGACGTTGACCAACGCCGGCTTCGTGGCAAACTACGCCACCACCCGTTCCGAGATCACATCGAACAACCCGAACCTTCCCACGGCGGCCGAGTTCGGGGACGTTATGAAGTGCTTCAACACACCGACGCAGCTCCCGGTGACCTATCAGCTGGCCACGGAGTTCGCAGTCTGTGACCAGTGGTTCTCATCAATCCCCGGTCCGACCTGGCCAAACCGTTTCTTCGTCCACGGCGCGTCGTCGGCGGGCTGGGCGGACACCCCGACGCTCGAGAGCATCGGCACGTGGATGGCCCCGGGGGGAGGTTTCGTTTACCCGAGCGGGTCCTCGATCTTCGATGCGCTTAGTAAGGCACAGTTGCAGTGGCGGGTGTACGTGGACGCGAGCGGCCATCCCGGGCGGCGTACCTCAGGTGGCGGCCTTGAAAGGCGTCACCTACCTGGTCAACACGAACTCCTTCGCGTCGCTCGCGTCGGACGTCCAAGGGCCTTACCCGTATGCGTACACCTTCATCGAACCCAACTACGGCGACGTGGTCGGCGGCTCGTACGTGGGTGGCTCGTCCGAACACCCAATGGATGGCGTGGCCAGGGGCGAAGCCTTGATCAAGGCTACGTACGAAGCGATACGCAACTCACCCCTTTGGACCAGCAGCATGCTGATAATCACCTATGACGAGCACGGCGGGTTCTATGACTCGGTGAAGCCCGGCGCGGCACCGACGCCAAATGACGGGAGCCCGCAGGACCTCAGCATTAACACCGGCGGGTTCATATTCGACCACTACGGCGTGAGGGTCCCCGCGATCATCGTCTCCCCGCTGATCCCGAAGGGGACGGTCGACCACACCATCTACGACCACGCGTCCGTACTTGCCACGGTGGAACGTCTGTACGGCATCGCTCCCCTAACGAACCGAGACTCGCTGGCCGAGGACCTCCAGCACCTCCTGTCCGAACCATCTCCGAGAACGGACTGCCCGACCACGCTTAACACCCCGGTGCCAATGATCACCGCCGCCGTTCCCGCGCCAGGTGGGCCAGCCGACGGCGGCAACCGTCCGTTGCCGCACGCCGGCAACGTGCACGGCCTTTTGGGTGTCCTGCTCAAGACGGACCTCGAACTCGCTCGCGGCGATGAGGCGGAAACCCAGGCGATCAGGGCCAAATTTTCGAGCATCGCCACACAAGCCGAAGCGGAAGCTTATGCGGCGCAAGTAATTACTAAGGCCAAAGCCGCCGAGGCGAACCGCTCGGCGCGGCCCAACCCTCGTACTGCCTCGCCCCTCGTGACCGCGAACTGACCCGGCGGTGCGCCAAGTCAGGAGGTCGGGGTGTCGAGGACGGCCTCAAGCTCCAGGCTTACCTGGACCTTGTCGCCGACGACCACGCCGCCACCCTCCATCGGGAGGTTGATGCTGACGCCGAACTCGCTGCGGCTGATGTTGGTTGTGGCCGAAAAACCGGCGCGGTAGCCGCCGAAGGGATCCTTGGTGAAGCCGTTTAGCTCGAGCTGGAAGGTAACCGGTCGGGTCACGCCATGGACGGTCAGCTCCCCGTCGAGGGCGTACTCCCCGCCCCCGTGAGCCCGCAGCCCGGTGGACCGGAACTCGAGCGTCGGGTACTTGTCGACCTCAAGGAAGTCGGCGGAGCGGATATGGTTGTCGCGGTCGACGTTCCTGGTGTTGAAGCTGGTGGCGTCCACCACAGCCGATACGGTCGACTCCGAGGGGTCCTCGGCGGTCACTATCTGGCCGCTGAACTTCTCGAAATGGCCTCGCACCTTGCTCACCATCATGTGGCGCACGATGAACGACACATCGGAGTGCGTGGGGTCGATGATCCAGGTGCCGGCGACGTAGCCAGGGGTCTCAGTAACGGTTACGTTTGTCATAGCTTCTCCTCGTTGTTGAACTCTCAACTACCAATCCTACAAGGGTAGGCCAACATAGTTGAGTGTTCAACTATTCCCGCCGGGCTTACGATGAGGGAGTGGAGGGGACGCGGTGGCTGAACGAGGACGAGCAAAGTACTTGGCGCTCCTTCTTGGAGGCCAACCGCCTGCTCTTTGAGCGGCTGGAGGCCCAGTTGCAACGGGACGCGGCGATGCCCGTGTCGTACTATCAGGTGCTGGTCCACCTGTCGGAAGCTCCCGGACGAGCCTTGCGCATGAGCGAGCTGGCCAAGGCGACCGGTTCCTCGCGCAGCCGGCTGTCCCACGCCATGGCCCGCCTGGAGGCCGCTGGGTGGGCGGCGCGGCGCTCGTGCCTGACCGACGGCCGGGGCGAGGTCGCCGTCCTCACCGCTGAGGGTCTAACCGCGCTCGAGGAAGCGGCCCCGGGTCATGTCACCGCAGTGCGTGAGAGCCTGTTCGACGTCTTGAGCCCCAGCCAGGTCCGTGAGCTCGGGCGCATCTGCCAGCAGGTCATCGGCGGCCTACGGGCAGACATGGAGCGTCCCAGCGAGGACCGGGCGGTCCCGTCCCAGTCGGACTAAAGCGGGCGGATTCCGGCCCCTTCGGTAGATTCTGGAACAGGCGCCCCCCGAGCGGCCAACCAACGCCGCGGTGCGGGGCGCTCTCTGACTAAGAGGTTCGCCCGTTCTCGACCCTGGGTATATCCGAGCCCGGAGTTTCGGCGTGATGGTACCGAACCCACTGAGGAAGACCGGTAGGCGGCGGTGCGAGCGCGCTTCGCCCCCTGTCGCTCAGGACGCCGTAGAGAGCACAAAGGAGGACGTGACATGGCTCAGGGAACAAGTGAAATCCGCGAGACCATAAAGCAAACGAGAGACGAGATAGGAGAGACGGTCCAAGCCATCGGTGAAAGAGCCGACATAAAAGCCCGTACTGCAGAAAAGGTGGCTGAGGGGCGGGACGCCCTCAAGGACTCGGCGGCCGGGGCCGCGGCCAAAGTTAGCAACGTCGCCCAGGGAGTAAGCGAAGGTGTGGCCAATGCCACCACCTCGGCGGCCTCGTCGGCCACCGACTGGGCCAGGTCAGCTACGGAACAGATGAGCAAGCCCGCCCGCAATCAGAAGCTGTTCATATGCGTTGGGTCTTTGGCGGTCGTGTTGGTTTTGCTAGCCCGTCGGGCCCGCCACGGTCGGAGGAAGCAATGATCAAGTTGCTCTATAAGCCGCTCGGGTTGACCATGAGCGTGCTCGGCGGGTTGGTAGCGAGTGCAATTTTTCGGCGTGCCTGGAAGCTTGTGCGCCCTGAGCAGGAGCCACCCAAGCCAACCCAAGCCGGTCGGAGTTGGCGTGAGGTATTGGCCGCCGCCGCTTTGCGCGGGGCCATTTTCGGCCTCGTAACTGCCGCCATTGACCGCACTGGCGCCGTCGGGTTCCAACACGCAACGGGCGCGTGGCCGGGAGAGACTGAAACGCCGAGCGGTGCACGAGCATAACGAACCGGGGAATGCCGAAAGCGGTTATCGGACCGCCGAACGTAGTTTACGGCTAGCTGATGACCGGCGCAACGTGAAAGTATCTGAGGTGTGCTCGTTATCGACGCGGCCAATGTCATCGGGTCCAAGCCCAACGGGTGGTGGCGGGACCGACCAGGCGCAGCGCGTAAGTTTGTTGAGCAGCTCCGTGACGCCGCCAGGCACGGGCGAATCCCATTACCGGCATTGGTCGTCCTCGAGGGCGCCGCACGCGCCGGCGTCGCCGAGGCGGACGTCGACGGAGTGCGCGTCGTCCACGCCGCCCACCACGGCGACGAAACTCTGGTCGCGGAGACCGCCGCGGCCGCCGGCGGCGTCGTCTTTGTCTCGGCCGACCGCGGGCTCCTCGGGCGCGTCCGCGACCTCGGTGCCGAGACCGTGGGCCCCGGTTGGCTCAACGACCGTCTCGCGCCGATGGCAGCTAGCTCGCAGCCCAAGCTCGAGGGCCTGGGATGTCGAAGGCAGCGAACGCTTGTCTTACGGCACTGTTACCGTGCCGGACCCGTAAATTGCGTTGTAGCCGCCCCCAGGGCCAATCAAGTTTGCGTTTTGGTTACATGCACCCGCAGCCGTCTTGGGCGCAGTGCCTGCAAATACGAATGTCAAGTCGACGGATCCCGTGATGCCGACATATGCACCGGTCCCATAAACGAACTGCACGGGGGCCTTCCCAGTGAAAACAACGGAGCAATTGGACTTGTTGAAAACGGTCGGAGCGGCGTTGGGGTTATTGGTCGCCTTGTTGAGTTGGGTAATATTCACCAGGATCCAGCCCTTGGTTAGTTCCAACAACCGGTAGCCCGCGTTACCGGCATTGGGGCCGTGGACAACTTGCCCGTGCGCGTTCGTCGGTTCCGCGATCCCGGCATCACCGAGGGCCCCGGTTAGATTTATCGTGCCGCCACCGCCATTACTCGGGTTGACCCAGACCTGGACGGTGCCGTGCACCGGTGCCACCGTCGTAGCCGACCCTTCTGATGCAGGTAGCGTCGCTACTCCAATCGCAGTTACCAGGGCAGCGGCGCCCGCCATGTATTTATTGGTTAGCCTCACTTTGTCCTCCTTTGTGGCTGTACAGAGCGTAATACGCGGCCGGCGTCGCGCCGCCGCTGGGTTACGGATGGTGGCCAGGCAACCACAAAACGTCTAGACCGCAAAGGCGGTTACCACGGCCAATACGTTAAATGCCGCGTTCCGGATAAATTTCTCAAAGGCCGGTATTACCGGGACGCATATGATTGGGCCACCGCGCTCGGCCGCCCACCGTCTAGCCCGTGGCCGTCGACCCGGGACGCAGGCCACATAGTGTAGCGTGGGCGGAGCTGATGCGACGCCGCGGTTGAACCCTGGGTTTACGGTTGCCATTTCTGGGTACCTACGTGGACAGCCAACCTCCAGGCTGGCGAGAGGATGTAACGCCATGAGCGCCGTGGACAAAGCGAAGGACAAGGCCCAAGTGGCTAAAGGGAAACTAAAGTCGGCGGCGGGACGGTCCTCTGGGGATAGAAGGCTCGAAACCCAGGGCAAGGCAGACGCAGTCAGCGGCAACCTCAAGCAGGCGGGCGAAAAGCTAAAGGACGCCGCCACCTCCTGACGTCGACCGCGGCGCCCCGCTCTTTCGGCCCACTGCCAGCCAGAAAGAGCCGTGGCGGCAGGTTCATTTATTCGAGAACGCGAGGTCACTGGCTCACTGGCCGTCGTTGCCACTATTCGGCTGAGCAGACGTATTGGTTTAAGTGGCCTACAAACGCCTTGTTGGCTGCCTCTGGACACCGGTGAGCCCTCGGCGTCCTGGCAAGTGAAATGCGGTTTCGGGTGCTTCGGGTTTGCGCGCCGGGGTCTTACTACGGTCCTCGGTACAGGCATGGGCCAGTCTCTAGAGCCTTGGTTTGGGTAGTTGGAGGGCTGAAGTGATTACTGACGATGGGGAGGTGCGTCCCGAGGCGCTGGTCGTGAACGAGGCGGCCGCCGACGCCTTGGTATTACCGGTCGTTACACCAGCAAAGGGCGACGAGCCCCTCGGGCCGATGGGCCGTCCTTTCGACCGCCGCACGCCTTTTTTTATCGGGCTCACAGGCGGCCTCGGGGTGGCTGTGGCCTACGTGATCGCCCGCGGCATAGGGGACATCACCAGCGTACTGATCATCATCGGCCTGGCTCTCTTCATTGCCATCGGGCTCAACCCGATCGTCGCCTGCCTGGTCCATCGGGGACTATCGCGCGGGCTCGCGGTGTTGTGTGTGACGGTCGGTTTCCTCCTGGCCATAGCCGGCTTCATCCTCATCGCCGTACCGCCCATTTCGCACGAGGTGGGGAACCTGGTCAATGACTACCCGCGCTACAAGGCGGACCTCTTAGCCGGGAAGGGCTGGACCGGGAATTTAGTGGCCAAGCTCCACTTGAAGGGCTATCTTACGGGAAAGTCCAAGCTGGACCTCTCGGCGGTCGAGGGTGGTGTACTAGGCGCAGGCAAACTGATCCTCTCGCTGGGGGTGGCCACCGTTAGCGTGGTCGCCCTGACGCTCTACTTCCTCATTGCGTTGCCCGGGGTCAAGCGGATGTGGCTCTCGATCCTTCCCCTTAGCCGCCGTGAGCGGGTCGGGCTGCTGACCAACGAGGTCTTCGACCGGGTGGGGGGCTTTATGTTAGGCAACCTGATCACTTCGGTGGTGTCCGGGATCGGTACCTACATTTGGTTGACCGCCTTTGGGGTGCCCTACGCACTACTGCTTTCTCTGTTGGTGGCCCTCTTGGACCTCATCCCCATGGTCGGCTCCACCATCGCCGGGGTGGTGGTCACGCTCGTGGCGCTCACCAAAGGGGTCCCGATAGCCATCGCCACCGGGGTCTTCTACATCGTCTACCGCTTCGTGGAGGACTACCTGTTGAACCCGAGGGTCATGAGGCACACGGTCAAGGTCAGCCCCGGCCTGACCATCATCGCCACGCTGATCGGTGGTAGCTTGCTTGGCCTCGTCGGCGCCCTTGTCGCCATCCCCATCGCCGCCACCGTCCACCTGCTGATCGAAGAAGTAGCCATCCCTCGCCAGAACCAGCGGTAGGGGCGGGCCCCTCGGCGCCCGTGCCCTCTCTCACCGGCGACGGACGGCTCCCGCGTCTGGGATTTCGGTGTGTGCACGCCCAGTTTGGGATTCTCCCAATTGCGGTACAACCCATTTGTGCTAATTTTCCTTGTATTGCTGCTGGTACTACTGTTTGCTGGGCTCGGGTTCGCCTTGCACTTTCTTTGGATCTTGGCGGTGATCTTTTTCGTGTTCTGGCTCGCGGGCGTGGCCTTGGGCCGCGGTGAGAGCGCCGGGAACCACCGCTTCTATAGGTGGTAACTACCATTTTACCGAGCACGGCACAGCCGTCTCGGGGCTGCGATGGACGCGCTAGGCACTGACGAGGCGACGAACCTGGACAGCGCAGAGGCCTCCGTTGACTACTGGCGTGAGGGTCGGCTGTCCTTGTGTTGCGGGTAGGGGGGAAGTTGGTATGTCCAACGCCACGAGCATCGAAGAGGTGGTCGAGCAGGTGACGCGGCTTGCCGGGACCCTGCCGACCCAACCGTAGGCCGGACCATCAGGACAGTGCCCCTGGGTGCCACCAGTGCCGATGGTGAGCAGGATTGCCGACTGTTCGCTGGCGTATTGACCTCTGTGACGAGCGCCAGGCGGTTTGTACTCGACTCGTTGGCGCAGATGCCAAAGCCGCTGCTCGACGCCATAGCGCTGATGGTGTCCGAGCTGGCCTCTAACTGTGTCGTCCACACCGCGGCCGAGTTCGAGGTTTGCGTCGTCAGGGCCGCCGGCGTGCTACGGGTCGAGGTCACAGACCCGGGCCGTGACTTGCCTGTGGTGCGCCACGCAGACGCAGCCGATCTCAGGGGTCGCGGGTTGGTAATCGTTGAGGAACTGGCGGATGACTGGGGCATAGTCCGCCACGTTGGGGATACGGGGAAGATGGTGTGGTTTGCTGTTCGACGGCCATGACCCTGAGCTTGGGAACGACTCCAAGGTGGTCCTACGCCGAAGAGAAGCAGCCGAGCCTCGATCTCGGCGGAGCGGGCTGATGGACCTTTTGCCCGGGCGCCCGTACCGATTAGGAGCCGACGTCAAGGCCGGCGGCACCAATTTCGCCATTTCTTCGGAGATCGCCGAAGCCGTCGAGGTTTGCTTGTTCGACGACGACGGATCAGAAACACGGGTTGAACTGCCTTTGCGTAGCGCGCATATATGGCACGGGTTCATCCCAGGTGTGGGACCGGGCCAGCGGTACGGCCTGCGGGTCCACGGCCCCTGGGCGCCTAACCAGGGGCTCCGTTGCAATGCGTCCAAGTTGCTGCTCGACCCGTACGCCAAGGCGATCGACGGCACCATCAAGCTGAGTGAAGGGGTCTTCGGTCATCACTTCGAGGACCCCGGTCGTTTGAACGATACTGATTCTGCTCCGAGCATGCCTCGCTGCGTGGTCACGGCCGATGACTTCGACTGGGACGAAGACGACGCGCCCCGAACTCCGCTCGACGAAACCGTCATCTACGAGACCCACGTGAAGGGCCTCACGCAACGGCACCCCGACGTGCCCGAGCAACTTCGCGGGACGTACGCCGGGCTCGCCCACCCGGCGATAACGGGCTACTTAGTGGACCTCGGGATTACTGCCGTAGAGCTGTTGCCGGTCCACCAGTTCGTCCACGATTCTCACCTGCAAGAGCGGGGGCTAAGTAACTACTGGGGATATAACAGCATCGGTTTTCTCGCTCCCCACGGGGACTATAGCTCTGCAGGCTCGGATGGCGGGCAGGTCGACGAGTTCAAATCGATGGTCAAGGCCCTACACAGCGTTGGCCTAGAGGTGATCCTCGACGTGGTTTACAACCACACCGCTGAAGGCAACCACCTGGGACCGACCCTGTCGATGAAGGGCATCGACAACCCGGCCTACTACCGGCTCGTCGAGGATGACTGGGCGCACTATTTCGATACCACCGGTACCGGCAATAGCCTCAACGTGGGCCACCCGGCTGCGCTGCGCCTCATCTTGGACTCGTTGCGCTACTGGGTTGGCGAAATGCACATCGATGGTTTTCGCTTCGACCTGGCCACCACGCTGACGCGCCAGAGCGGTGAACTGGACATGCACAGCGCGTTCTTGGACCTGGTCCACCAGGATCCTGTGCTCGCGCCAGTAAAGCTGATCGCCGAGCCATGGGACATCGCTGGTTACCAGCTCGGCGGCTTCCCGGCACGTTGGTCAGAGTGGAACGGGAAGTACCGTGACGCCGTACGTGACTTTTGGCGCGGCGTCGACGGTACCATCGGCGAGCTGGCGTTGCGGCTAACCGGTAGCGGGGACATCTACTCCTCCGACCGGCGTACGCCCACGGCGAGCATCAACTTCGCAACGGCTCACGACGGGTTCACCTTGGCCGACCTGACGGCCTATAACGACAAGCACAACGATGCCAACGGCGAGGGGAACAACGACGGGGAAAACAACAATAGGTCATGGAACTGCGGCGAGGAGGGCCCGAGCGGCGACCCCCAGGTGCTCGAGGTCCGACGACGTCAACGCCGCAACCTCCTCGGCACTCTCCTGCTGTCCGCCGGGGTGCCGATGATCCTCGGAGGGGACGAGATCGGCCGCACTCAACAAGGCAATAACAACCCGTACTGCCAGGACAACGAGGTGTCGTGGTACGACTGGGACAACATCGACCGGGAGCTCCTCGCGTTTACCAAAACAGCGCTGGCCATTCGACACTGCAGCCCCGCGCTCCGCCCGCGACAGTACCTGCGAGGGCCCGAAGATGGTCCCGCTCAAATGCTCCTATACCGTCCTGACGGCAAGCAGATGAAGCCGAACGACTGGCGAGACCCCGCCGCCCGTTCCCTGGCTATCGCGCTGGAGGGGCGACAGATCACCAACACTATTGGTGTCGCCACGACCGACCGCTTCCTTCTCCTCCTCAACGCCCACCACGAGCCCGTCGACTTCACCCTTCCGCCCGGCTCAAGAGCCTGGGACGCAATTCTCACGACTGCCGGCCCTGGAAGACGCACCACCGATTACGCCCGATGGCACCGTTACCCTCGACGGCCGCGCGCTTCTCCTGCTGCGGAACAGCCGCAACGGGTCTCGCCGGCCGGCGGGCTGAAGTACGGGCCGGTCCATAAACCGAGCTAGGCCCTGCGCCCACCGGGGCTGGAGTTCGTCAATTCCGCACACCCTGCAGCATCCCGCGGATCAGGGCGTGCGAACGCAGGATATGCCCCCGTAACAGCGTGGAGGCGTGCTCCCCATCTCCAGAGCGAACCGCGGCCGCGATAGCACGGTGGTCGTCGTCTGAGCGTTGGCGTTCGTGACGGGCGCTGCCACCCGCTTCGACCTCATGAGCGACCAGCACTATCCGGTAGCGCTCGGTCCGGTCCCATAGCTGATCGAGGTGGTGGGTGAGCTGCTGGTTGCCGGAAGCGCTGAACACGGCACGGTGGAACGCGCGGTTACGCTCGAAACGGTCGCGCGGCTCGGTTGTTGCCCGCCGGTCGAGGAGTTCAGTCACCCTGGCTACGTCCTCTGGCGTGCGGTGGGCTGCCGCGAGCTGGCCCGCCAGGGGGTCGAGCACAGCCCGGATGGCATACAAGTCATCGAGCTCTTTCAAATCCAGCGGTGCGACAGTGACCATGGTGTGAGCCGTAAAGATCACCAGTCCTTCGCTCTCGAGGCGGCGCAGCGCCTCTCGTATTGGCGTCGGCGAAACGCCAAACTCCGCCGCCAGGTCGGCTTGGTTGACGGGCCTGCCAGGGGGAAGGGCGCCCGTGAGAATGCGCCATCTCGCCTCTCGATAGACGGCCTCCGCTTTGGTCAGGTTCGCCAACATCTATCGTTGCCGTACTCGCATTTAGCCAGCATCGTACACTCCAGGACGGTGGCCCAAGCATCTCGGGGATGGCGGTCGTACTTTGGCTTTGTCGATTATTTGCGTGATGTAAACCGAACCCCGGCCCGCCTCCTCCAATTCAAGTTATGCAATAAAATCCGCGGCGCTCTTTTGGCTCACGATGCCGGCAGGCACCGCGGGTGCGTACGGCTAGCACGGCCAGAGCCCCGTCTGCGACCAGTTGCGTACCTCCTAGAGACTCGTTAGCCTATAGAAAAGATGATACAGATGGATTCGATCAGGATCTAGAGGTTCAGTGGACTGCGTGGCGCCAGCGCGTCGCGCTCGAGAGGAGCGAGCTGAAAGTGACGAGCAACGGGGCAGTCCGGTCTTCAACGTCTACCTTGCTCAGCGTGGAACCCTTGACTATCCGCGTAGGCGCTGTCGTGCAGGGCGTCGATTTGAGCCAGGAGCTGAGCGATGACGTGATCGGGGCCATTCGTGCTGCGCTTCTGCAGCACAGGGTGATCTTCCCGCCATCAGGACCTTTCCGCTGAACGCCACCTCGAGTTCGCTGCTAGGTTTGGTGAGATCACGGGCGGGCATCCCACACTGGCACACGAGCCTGGACAGCCGAAAGTCCTCGAGCTGGGTTCTCTGACGGGAGGACGTGCCGACGGTTGGCACACCGACAACACCTTCACGGATCGTCCCCCGACTTTTTCGGTCTTACGCAGTGTAGTCATCCCTCGTTGCGGCGGCGGCACTATCTGGGCCAACACGGTGGCCGCCTATGCACATCTGCCCGGGCCACTGCGGGCCTTGGCCGACACGCTGCGGTGCGTTCACACGAATGCGCCGGATGCGGGAGCGACGGTCGACTTCGCGGACGAGGCGGCTCGTTTGCACGAAGAAGAGTTCACGTCCAAGATCTTCGAGACCGAGCACCCAGTCGTGCGGCCCCACCCCGAGACCGGGAACGCGCGTCTGCTGCTCGGCGGCTTTGCCCAACGAGTTGTCGGCCTTTCCGGGAGGGAATCGCGCGCTGTGATCGAGATGCTGCAGGACCGGGTCCCGACGCCTGAGAACACCGTGCGTTGGCACTGGAACGAGGGTGACGTCGCGATGTGGGACAACCGGTCGACCCAGCATTTTGCCGTCAACGACTACGGCGACATCCGCCGCGTGGTTAAGCGGGTTACGGTGGCTGGCGCAGTACCGGTCGGCATCGATGGGCGGCCCAGTATTGCCTTGCGCGGTGACTCCAGTGCGTGGAGCGTCGTCGGGGCCTACTAGGACAAAGTCGAACAGGTCTCTCGTCCCAGCATGGTTTCCGTGGCCGTGATCGGTGGGGGCAGCAGCATGTTCGTCCCAGGGCTCGTGCGCAGGATGCTAGAGCTAGACGCATTCGAAGATGCCGAGCTCCGGCTGATGGACATCGACAGGGCCCGGGTTGAGGTCATGTCCGAACTGGCTAGTGAGCTCGCGGCGGCCGAAGGGCGAAAACTTTCCGTGGTGGCCACGACCAACCAGCGCGAAGCCCTAAATGGCGTGCGCTTCGCCATCGTCGCCATTTCCGTAGGCGGGATGGCGGCATGGGAGTCTGACATCGAGGTCCCGGCCAAATACGGCGTGTTCATGCACATCGCGGATTCAATAGGGCCGGGAGGCATATTCCGAGCGCTGCGCAACATACCCGTTGTGGCGTCGGTCGCCCGCGACCTCTCGGACGTTTCGCCCAGCGCCATGCTGTTCAACTACACCAACCCCGCCAGCGCGAACGCAATGGCCATGGCCGATGTTTCCCCCGTCCGGTCAGTCTCGCTGTGCTCGTGCTCTCCGTGGCCATTTCAACGCCGGTGGCTGGCCGACCTTATCGGCGTTGGCCCCGAAGAAGTAGTCCGACCTATGCGAGTGGGCGGGATCAACCACTGCACCGGCATTCTGTCGCTTCAACTCCGCGACGGCACCGATGCGATGCCGCTAGTCCGGGCCAGAGACACGACGAAGGTCGTTGGTTGGGCCATCGATACTTTCGGTGTAATCCCCTACTGCTGGAACCACTGGACCGAGTTCTTCCCCCAGTTACAACGGGTCGAGGACCGCTACGAGGGCCGAGCTCAAGGAATGCCCATGCGCTATGGCCGCCGCATCTACAACATGGACCAGCAAAGGGCGCGCATCCGCGGCTGGGAGGAAGTGGCGGCAAGATGGTCCGCTGAGGGGGGGTCGCACCGGCTGGCTGAACTGCCACACGGCCCAGAGGACGACGGGATCGTCGTCGCCGAGGTGATGCAGTCCGTTCTCGAGGACCACGCGGAGCACTTCATCGTCAACGTGCCCAACACTGGCCTCATCCCAAACCTGCCGGAAAGCGCCGTCGTCGAAGTGCCCGCCGTCGTAAATGCCGAAGGCGCCCACCCGATCGGGATCGGCCCCCTGCCGACAGGACTTGCGGCGGTGCTAGGGCGGCACGCCCTCGTTCAACGCCTCACCGCCGACGCCGCTCTTCGGGCCGACCGTTCCGCTTTGCGCCAGGCCATGGCCGCCGACCCGTTGCTCGACGCTTCCCTCGAACCCCACCAGATCGAGGCTCTGACAGCCGAGATGTTGGAGGTCAACGCCTCACACCTCCCCTGGTTCAACCTCGGCTCCCGGTGACTCTGTCCCGGCCCAAGCGGGCTCTGACCCGCGTGGCCCCATGAGCGAGGTCATATATGTGGCCGACGTCGCCCCTTATCGCCATACCGGCGACACGGTACGGCTGGCCGGCGTGCACCAATCGCTTATGTCCGCGGCCCGAGCCTGCAGGGAGATCGCCGACGTCCACGGGCTTGGCTGCCTGGTGGCCGAAAACGTAGAAGAGCTGACCACAACTGTGCTCGAGCGTGCCCGCGTGCTCGTGCTCTTCACCATCGGCGAGACGGGCTGGAGCCAGGAGCAGCGAACTCTAATCGAGGCCCGGGTCGCGACGGGACGGATGGGGCTAATCGGCCTACACTCCACCACCGACTCGGCTTACGGCTGGGCGCGGTTTGGGAGCTTGCTCGGCGCGCGCTTCGCCGGCCACCCGGTGACAGGAGATCTACCTGTCTCGGTCGTCGGCCCGACGCACGCGGCGACAACACACCTCCCCTCATCGTGGCTTTTCCGGGACGAACTTTACGTTTTCCACGCACTGGTGCCCGATGCTACAGTGCTCCTCGCCGTCGACCCCGATGAATTGACGGGCAACGACCGAGCCCGGTTGATGGCCCACCTGGCTCCACATGACCCGGTGATGGAGCCGCCCCGGTTGCCAATCGCCTGGTGCATCCAACGAGGACCGATGCGCACTTTTTATACCTCGCTGGGCCACTTCCTGGCTGCATATGAGGACCAGAACTACCTCGAACACCTGTCGGGCGCGGTGCGGTGGATCCTTTCAGGTGACAATGCCGTTGTCGGCGCGGCGACTTAAAGGACCACCTCTACCGTCGCGCCGAGCGGGGCGAGGCGGGCGCAGTCGTTGTCTTCTCTGTACCTCATACCTTGGACATTGAACATTTCGACCTGCTCGGCGCCGACGGGAAAAGGGCCGAGTGCCAGGTCCCGCGGTGGAGGACCACGCTATCGAGTGGGTGAACCGAAAAGGCACGAACGGAATCGAGGTCCTCGACCGTCGCCAATTTGCACTGCGCCGGCGCTACAGCTATTACCGCCTGGCAATTGAGCACAACCAGCGTTTGAGTGTGCGTAGAGTGGCGAAAGAACATTTCGCAAACCAGGCCGTCCGGCGTCCCCGGCACCTCGTCAGCACGGTGGCTGATCACGTTGACATGTGCATCCTGCCACTCGAAATGGAGGGTTTGGGCGCCGTCGAGTGTGTCTGTGTCCCGTCTCGGCAACCAACCAAACGGTTCCCAGGCCACAACATCTAGGGGCTGAGATAAGACACGCACGTTCATCGGTCGAGCCACCCCGATGGATTGTCGGGTTCAGCGGCGACCTCGATCGGGGCCGGATCGAGGCCCAACAGCTCGAGGGTCTTCGCGCCGGCCTCAAGTTGCTGGAGTACCACCGACTCCTTGGCCACGCGCTCGGTTGCCCTTTGACAGCAGGCATCGAGTTTTTCTCTCGGCACCACGACAACACCGTCGGCGTCCCCCACTAGCCAGTCCCCAGGTCGGACAGCCGCCCCCGCAAATACGATCGGCTTGCCGACGGTGCCGGGCCCGCTTTTGGCCGCGCCGGTCAGACGCGGTCCCCCTCGCGAACACGGGGAAACGACGCCTTTCGATGGCATCGACATCCCGGACAGTGCCGTCGATCATGAGGGCCACCACACCGGCGGATTTAGCCGCCACCGTGAGGACTTCGCCCCAGTAACCACACCGGACATCGCCAAGTATGGACACCGCCAACAGTGAGCCTGCCGGTGCGTGCGCCACCCCGACATGGATACCCAGATTGTCACCAGGAGCACATTCGACAGTGAACGCCGGCCCAGCGACGGCGGTACGGCCCCACATAGGGTGAATACCTGGGGCCGTCAACAGCGCCCCGCTTTCCCCTAGCGTCGCCGACCCGAAACTTACCAAGCGGTCCCGCACCTCTCCATCAAGCAGCTCTGTACCTGTTGGCACTACCTAATACTAGCTGCGGCGGGCCACAGCCGGGTGGGCGAGGACCGGGGCATTTGTCACGAGCGCCCGCACCTTCCCGCCCACGTTGAGAATGGCAGTGAGCTCTGGGGCCAGCTACACGCCGGGTACATCAACCACCTGATCTATGAGCCGCTCTACCAGCTCAATTACGCGAAACTGCAACCGGTCCCGTGGCTGGCGACCTCGTACACGTGGAGCAATGGCGGCAAGACGATCACATTTGGCATCCGGCCGGGCGTCCAGTGGTCGAACGGCACGCCGTTTTCTGCCGAGGATGTGGCCTTTACCTTCAACCTCATGAAGAAGAACCCGGCGGCCAACGTCGACGCGCTGCCGATCGCGTCGGCGACGGCGCCAAGCGCAACCAAAGCAGTGGTCGACTTCAGCCAGTCCAGCTACTCGCAGATCTACAACATCCTGACCACATTGATCGTTTCGCAAGCCATTTGGTCCAAAGTGCCGGACCCGGCAACCTACACGGACCCGGACCCCGTCGGCACCGGGCCGTACGTGCTCACCACCTTCACGCCGCAAGTGATCACGGTGACAGCCAACCCGCACTACTGGCAGCCAGGGCTGCCGAAAATCCAAACTGTACAGGCCGTCCAGGAGGACAGCTCGGCCAGCACAGAAGCCGCACTTGACACGGGCACAGTGGACTGGTCGGCCGACGTATTCCCAGATCATGCCACGATGACGAAGAGCTTCCCGAACCTGAAGGTCGAGGCCTTCCCCTTCGTAGACGTCCCGATGGTCGTCAACTTCACCAAGTACCCCTTGAGCTTGGCAGCGGTGCGACAGGCGATTAGCGAATCGCTCGATCGACCGGCGATCGTGAAGCTCCTGGCCCCCTACCTGGACACTCCCATGAACAACAAGACCGGCCTTGTCGGCCAGTCCATGGGCGACATGATCGCTCCGCAGTTCAAGAACGCCGCCTTCAAGTACAGCACTGGTGGCGCCAAGAAGTTGCTTGAGGCCGCGGGCTTCAAGATGGGCTCCAACGGCATCTTCGTCTCCCCCAACGGCAAACCGCTCCAGTTCAACCTGATGATCCCGTCGAGTTACCCGAACTGGGTCGCTATTTCCCCGGTAATCCAGAGTGAACTGAAGTCTGCCGGCATCGGCATGTCGATCCAACCGGTGGCGGAAACAACATACGCAGCCAACGCTGCGCTGGGTGATTTCGACCTGACGCTGTCGAGCCAGCCCTACGAGAACCCTTATGGGTTGTACGACTTCTACCTCGGCTCGGCTGGCACGGCAGCCATCGGCCAGACCGCCACCACTGACTGGGGACGGTACAAGGACAGCACAACCCAGCAGCTGCTCACGCAACTCAATGGCACGCTGCCTGGCTCGGCCGCCGCGGCAACTGCGTTGGCTCGCCTCGAGAGCGTCGTCGTCACCCAAACGCCATTCATCCCGATCTTCGTTAATAGCCAGTGGGGAGTTTACAATTCCGATGTGGTGACCGGCTATCCCACGGCCAACAACCTCTACGCCTTCCCCTCAGAGATCAACACTGAGCTCATTCTTTTGCACCTAAGGAGCGTCAAAAAGTAAGGAACGCGAGAAAATCCGGAACGAGCCCGAGATCGTGAGCGGCCTTGGCCCCGCGCTAGCAGGGTAAGGCGAGAATGCACTTCCTTGGTCGACGCGCCGCGTTCTACCTCTTAACCGCCTGGGCCGCTATCACGATCAACTTCCTCATCCCCCGCCTGATGCCCGGCAATCCCGTCGAGGCGGTGCTAGCTCGATACCAAGGACAGCTCACATATCGCGCAACGAGAGCCCTTGAAATCGCGTTCGGTCTCAATCTGCACGAGAACTTGTGGAGCCAATACGTGCAGTACTGGGGCAACCTGGCGCATGGGAACTTCGGTTTGTCCTTTACGTACTTCCCTACGCCTGTCTCGACCATAATCGCCCAAAGCCTGCCGTGGACGCTGGTCTTGGTCGGGCTCTCGACAATAATCGCGTGGGCCTCGGTATCACGATCGGCATCGTCGCCGGGTGGCACCGTGGCGGTGCATGGGACTTCGTCGTCCCTGTGGGCGCGTTCTTCCGGGGCATCCCCACGTTCTGGATCGGTTTGATCGCCGTAACTGTGGTCGGTGTCAACCTCAGGTGGCTGCCCGCCTCGGGCGGGTACTCCACGTCCGTGGTGCCCTCCTGGACATGGGCGTTCCTCACAAGTGCGTTCCGACATGCCGTCCTCCCTGCGCTCGTGATCGTTGTGGGCTCGATGGCAGGCAATCTCATCGGCATGAGGAACATGATGGTCGCCACGCTGGCCGAGGACTTCGTTATCGTGGGCGAAGCGAAGGGGCTTCCCCGCAGGACGATGATGTTCCGGTATGCGGCCAGAAACGCAATCCTCCCCTCGATAGTTGGGTTCGCCCTGGACATGGGTTTTGTAGTTTCAGGGGCGCTCCTGGTCGAGAGGGTGTTCTCCTACCCGGGCATTGGGTACGTGCTCTTCCAGGCAGTGGGCGCTGAGGATTATCCTCTCATGCAGGCAATCTTCCTGGTGACGACGCTCGCCGTCCTGGGCGCCAACATCGCCGCCGATGTAGCCTTCGTGCTCGTCGACCCCCGGACAGCGCCGCGGGGCGCGGAGTGAACGGTACATGAGCACGGTACCGGTTGCCCTCGAGGTCGACGCCACGGTCGCGGCGACGACGCGCCGGACATGGCTGCAATCGCCGAAGACTGTTATAGGCGCGTCCATTCTCGGCATCTTCGTCATAATGGCGGTCATCGGGCCGACGATCTCCCCGTACAACCCGACGTCCCCGGGCGAGCTAATACTGGCGCCGCCGTCAGCGGCTCACCTCCTCGGCACGACCTCGACAGGACAGGATGTCCTATCCCAACTTCTCACCGGGGCGAGGCTCAGCATGCTCGTCGGGGTTGCAGCCGCGGCGATCGGCGAGGCACTGGCGATCATCGTCGGTATCACGGCCGGCTACGTGGGGGGCGTCACTGACGAGATCATTTCGACGATTACCAACATCTTCCTCGTCATACCCGTCCTACCGCTCGAGATCGTCCTCTCCGGCTACTTGACGAACTCGGGCTGGCTCGGGATAACGCTCATCATCGCGCTCACCTCCTGGCCGTGGGGAGCAAGGACCCTCCGGTCCCAGACACTGTCGATCGCGAAGCGCGACTACGTGGCCGCTGCGAAGGTCGCCGGCGACCCGACGTGGCGCATCGTACTGTTCGAAATCTTGCCGAACGAGACCGCCATTATCGTCACCGGGCTACTTTTCCAGATGTTGTTCGCGATCATCGTTAAAACGGGGCTCGCCTTCCTGGGGATAGGGAGTATCGAGAGCTGGAGCTGGGGCAGCATCCTTTTCTTTGCCGAGAACGCCGACGTCTTTTTCAGTAATGCTTGGTGGTGGTACGCGCCGCCGGGCCTGTGCCTGGCCTTCGTCGGTCTTAGCCTCGCGCTTATAAACTTGGGGATTGACGAAGTCATCAACCCGAAGCTCCGCGTCGAGCGGCAGGGTCGGCCCTCGCACAAGCGCTCGGGACCGGAGGTCGGCCCCACGAAGCGGGCGGGACGTCCCGTCGAGGCCTACTCGCAGGATGCATCGTGAGCTCGTCCGGCGCGGCCCTCCAGGACGAGCTGATCCTTGAGGTTCGCGACCTCGCGGTCGACTACGGCTTCGACCCGGGTACTGCTCTACATGCCCTTGTCGGCGTCGATCGAACGCTGCACCGGGGCGAGGTGCTGGGTATTGCGGGCGAGTCGGGATCGGGCAAGTCGACGCTTGCTGCGGCGGTGACCCGCCTTCTCCGACCTCCGGGCCGAGTGGTGTCCGGCTCGGTTAGCTATCGTCCCAAGGCAGGCCCGCTCATTGACGTTTTTGCTTTGGCGGGCGAGCCGCTGCGGAAGTGGCGATGGAACGAGGTTTCTGTCGTCTTCCAAGCGGCCATGAACTCGCTCAACCCGGTCGCGAGCGTCGCTGCCCAGTTGATGGACGCGCTCGAGGTCCATCGGCCCGAGATGAGCGCGGACGCGCGACGGGCACGCGCCCGAGAGCTCGTCGCTTTAGTGGGAATACCGGAGAGCAGGCTCTCCTCCTATCCGCACCAGCTCTCAGGAGGAATGCGTCAACGTGTGATGATCGCCATGGCGCTCGCGCTCGACCCCGAGATTGTGATCCTGGACGAGCCGACGACGGCGCTCGACGTCGTTGTGCAGCGTGAGATTCTGGTCAGGATGAGCGAGCTGCGAGAACGCCTTGGGTTCTCGGTGATCTTCATCACCCACGACCTTTCACTGCTGCTCGAGATGGCCGACACGATCGCCGTGATGTACGCGGGAAAGGTGGTCGAGGCGGCGCCGGCGGACGAGCTGTATGACAGCCCGAGCCATCCCTACACCCGAGGGTTGCTCGCATCGTTCCCTTCGCTGGTCGGGCCGCGGCGCGTGACGAGCCCCTGGGCGAGAGGTCGCCCGGAACCCCAGCGCTCGAGGTGCGAGACCTCGTGAAACACTTCAGTGTCCCCCGCCGAAGCGCACGCTCACGGGCAGGCACGGGGCCCGGCCCTGCCCTGCACGCGGTGGACGGCGTATCGTTTTCGCTCTTCCCCGGCAAAGTGGTCGCTTTGGTCGGGGAGTCAGGTTGCGGGAAGTCAACCGTAGCCCGGCTGATCGTCCGCCTGTATGCCCCCACTAGCGGCCAGATCCTGTTGGACGGTCAAAAAGCGGGTCGTGGGTCTCGCCGGGCGTGGGCGGGCGCGGTGCAAATGGTGTTCCAGGACCCTTTTTCTTCGTTGAACCCTCTGCACAAGGTCAGGTACCAGCTGTCGAGGCCTCTAAAGAACCGCGGTGGAGTGGGCCATGGTTCGATTGAGGAGCAATTGCACAGGTTGTTGGCCCGTGTCCAACTAGTCCCGCCTCGCCAGTTCCTCGACAAGCACCCCCACGAGCTGTCCGGGGGCCAACGCCAGCGAGTCGCGATAGCACGGGCGCTCGCTGCGGAGCCGCGCGTACTCGTCGCCGACGAGCCGGTCTCAATGCTCGACGTCTCGATCCGTTTGGGCATCCTCAACTTGCTTTCCAGCCTGAGCGGATCCAACAAGTTAGCAATGCTCTACATCACCCATGACATAGCTTCAGCGCGCTACGCCGCGGATGAGCTCCTGGTGATGTACGCGGGCGGGCTGATCGAAGGGGGCGACGTGGAGCAGGTGACGCAGCGCCCGGCGCACCCCTACACGGCATTACTCTTAAATTCGGCGCCCGACCCAGCGCGCCGCGGGCGTCTCTCGGGCCTCCCCGGGGCTTCTGGCGAGCTTCCGGATTCTCGTTTATCCGCCGAAAGGGTGCCGCTTTGCGCCGCGCTGCCCGCATGCAATGAAAATCTGCCGTGAGCAGCCGCCGGTTCGCACTGAGGCCGAGCAGGGCCACTGGGCCCGTTGCTTCCTCAACGATGGGCAGCAGGGACAATGACAGTTGGCCGATGAGCGGACGGTGCCTCCGACGGTCGGCCCAGTCTGATCTTCACGCCTTGGAAGGGTCTTCGAGGAACCTCTCAATTGCTTCGACGACGAGCGCCGGGTGGTCGTTGGTGGCGGTGTGGCCGGCTCCGGGGAGCACGTGGAGGCGGCCGGTCTCGAGAACCTCGGCGAGGCGGCCGGCTGGGCCGGTGAGGTAGTAGGGACTTTCGGAGCCGACCAGGACAAGGGTAGGTACCGGGAGCCGGGCGTAAGCAGCCCAGTCGGGAGCGAAGCCGGCACCGGCGCTAAGTTCTTTCTCGGCGGCCCGCAACTCGGCCACGATCTCAGGCCATCGCGGGCTCGGCCGGAGCTGGGTGCTGACATACCAGCGAAAACTGTCCTCGGGGATGCCCAAGAGGCCGAGCCCGCTGACGAGGACGACGTACGCGTCGACGTAGTCGTCCAATGCGAGCGCCCTAGCAAACGCGGGGGCCAGCCGAGCCACCTGGGCGCCGGCGCTCAATGGTGGCTCGTAGAGGACGAGCGCTCGCAGGTCCAGCCTCAACGCCGCCTGGAGCGCCACGAGCGCGCCAAAGCTGTGGCCAATGAGCACGTCGGCCCCGGTGGCCTCGATGACCGCCCTGATGTCGCTCGCCTCTTGGGCGATCGAATACTTAGCGCCCTGTGGGCCGCTGAGCCCGCGACCCCGGCGGTCCATCAGGAACACCGTGCCCACCCCGGCCAGCAAACCGCCGACCGCCACGTAGTCCGCGGACGATGTGGCCCCACTGTGGACAACGAGGATCCCCCCTGTCTCGCCCGAGCCGAGCACCCGCCAACCTATCGTCGTGCCGTCGGGCGCCTCGAGGGACCCGTTTCTTCCCACTGCACCTCCACTGTTGCACAACAGCCGCGACCCTGGACCGGCGTGGGTCGCCCGTGGGCACCAAGCTACTTCCGCTGGAGCCCACCGAAACCAATCTTCAAGGCAACGCCCGAACTTGCGATTGATTGAGGTTGCTCGGAAGAGGCCCGCTCTGCTGAGGTTGTGACCGACGCTCAGTATGAACATTGGGAGCGATCTCCAGCCTGGAGGAGGCACGGTGTCCGACAACGTGGTGTTGCCTGTAGCGAGTACTGAGAACGTGAGAGGCCCGCTTGGTGTGTGGCGCAAGGCCTACAGGCCAAAGAAGGTGAAGGACCCAGCCGAGGAGCCCATGTTCCAGCGGATAGCCGACCGGGTCAGCTACGGGATGGGAACACCGCTCAACATTTTCGTGTGGGTCGTGTTGGTTGTGGGTTGGACGCTGCTGTTCGCTCTTTCGACGTCAAAGGACATCCAGGGAGGCAAGTTTCTTCCGACGTGGTTCACCAGCACTGGGTACAACTTCCCGCTCAACTTGGTCACTACTGTGGCCGAGCTGTACATCGGTTTCTTGGTCGGGGCGTCCTCGAACCGTTCCGAGCGCAACCTGGAAGCCACTTTGGCCAGGATCGACCAGCAAGAAAAGCAGATCCAGGCGGTTGAGTCTGCACTATCCATCGCGCTGAGGGAGAATACCGAGCTGACCAAGGAAGTGAAAGCAAACACGGATATGTTGGTAGCAATTCGGGACCAAATATCAAAAACCATATTGGCGCCCGAAAAGCCCACTTCATAGACGCGTCCCCGGCAGCCGTTGTCCCGGCCGCCGATTTGGAGGAACGATGACTACCGTAGCCCCCAGCCCGGCTATCGCCGGCGAGGCGCAGTCCAAGGGAGCTGGACCATCCTCTCCCTTGGGCCAGCCCGGCGGGACCTTGTTGTCGGTCAACGTCGGCTTGCCGAAGGAAGTGCTATGGCAGGGCCGGACCGTGTTTACCGGGGTCTTCAAGGACCCCGTGAGCGGTCCCCGTCGGGTCGGCCGGCTGAACGTTGACGGCGATGGTCAAGGCGATCTATCGGGGCATGGCGGCGAGCAGCGGGCGGTTTTCGTGTACCAGATCGACTCGTACAGGTACTGGGAACGCGAACTCGGACGAAACGACTTCGGGTACGGGCAGTTCGGCGAGAACTTCACTGTGGAGGGACTGGCCGACACCGATGTGTGCATCGGTGACCGCTACCGGATTGGCGGAGCGACCTTCGAAGTAACGCAACCTCGCGTCACCTGCTACCGCGTCGGTATCCGCATGAACGACCCGCGGATCCCGGCGTTGCTTGTTTCCCACCACCGCCCAGGCTTCTATTTCCGGGTCCTCGAAGAGGGCGAGGTCGAGGCCGGGGACAAGATCTTCAAGCTCTCTTCAGGGCCCGAACAGATGACCGTCGCGGACGTCGACGCGCTGCTCTACTTGCCCGGGCACACACGTCAAGGCCTTCTGCGGGCGCTCCGGGTCCCCGCCCTCAGCCCCGGGTGGCAGACCTCGTTCCGAGCACTGCTGGACGAGGAACCGGGGACGGGCAATGCCGGCCTCGCGGCCGTCAGCCCGCCTCCCGCCTGGCCCGGCTTTCGTCAGTTGACCGTAACGGTAATAACGCGCGAAAGCGATTCGGCGACCTCGATACGCCTCGAGGACCCGACGGGCGCGCCGCTACCGCCGGGGCGCCCAGGTCAGTACCTCACTCTGCGAGTCCAGCCCGACGAGCGGCAGCAGGCGGTGATGCGCAACTATTCGCTCTCCGGCCCTCCCGGGGCGGGTTATTACCGCGTCACCGTAAAGCGCGAACCGAGGGGCGCCGCCAGCGGCTATTTGTGCACCCGCCTCGCCGTCGGCGACAAACTAGACATCGGAGCGCCCCGGGGCACCTTCATCCTCGATCAGACCCACGTACCAGTCTTACTTATCAGCGCCGGGATCGGTGCCACGCCCGTCCTCACCATGCTCCAAGCTTTGGCGCTGGAGCACTCCGACCGAGAGATCTGGTGGTTGTACGGCGCACGCGACAGTCACGAGCACCCGTTCGCCGCCGAGGCCCGTGCCCTTCTGGCCTCCCTGTCGAACGCGCACGCCCATGTGTATTACAGCCACCCCGGCCCAAACGACGTCGAAGGCCGAGACTTTGACGCTGCGGGACGTCTCACTGCGCCATCGCTCGCGCAACTGGGACCACCCTCTAGTGCGGAAGCCTACCTGTGTGGCCCCCAGCCTTCATGGACGAAATCAGCGCCGGTCTGGGCGCCTTGGGTTTCGATGCCTCCCGCATCCACACCGAGGTGTTTGGGCCGAAGCAGCCGAGACACCGGGGATCGCAGCCACCCCGCCACGGGCGCCGCACGCACCCGCCGGCCAACCCGGTAACGGGCCCACGATCGGCTTCGCTCGCAGCGATCTCACCATCCCATGGAGCAGTGACTACGCCAGCCTGCTCGAACTAGCCGAGTCCTGCGACGTACCCGTCCGCTGGGCCTGCCGGACCGGCGTCTGCCACACCTGTGAGACTGCGCTCATCGCCGGAGATGTCGATTACAGCCCTGACCCAGTGGAACCTCCGGCTCAGGGAAGCGTGCTCATCTGCTGCTCCCAGCCTCGCGACGACATAGTGCTCGACCTGTGACTTGGCGCAGGCACCTCTAGGTGGCTCCTGTGGGCCAGCCTTGGCAAGGGTCTTGCGTGTCGTCCGGCATCAGTTTCTCGTTCAAACACCGTGTCCAGTGGACATCAGGAGCGCCCTTTGAGTCGAAGCAGATCTGGAAGAGCCAGCCAAAGACCGACGACGGCCATGTCGCCCCTTTGGGCGGCCAACAGCTGGCCGAGCCGAGCGCTGGCATTGCGCGTTTGCCGTTGTAGGTCAGCAGCGCGTTGGCCAGGTCGATGATCTCCCCGTGATGCCAACAGACCAGGATGTTTTTGCTGTCGTAGTCAGTGCCCCCGAGCAGGCTGACGAGATCGGCGTAGTTTTTGTCAGCTATGCACGGGTATAACGGTCTGGGGTTGGCCTGCGCATCGGCGAACAGCGAGACCGTCAAGCGGGGCCGGTACGAGACCTCGTAGTTGTCCGCCGCGGCAAAGACATAATCGATCGGGACCGATTTTGTTTTGCCCGATCCGTCGACTGCCACCGCCGTGAAAGCCTGGAAATAGCTCCCGTAGGCGCCTGCCCTCTGCCACCCCGTCGCGCTGAGGTTAGGGCCGTCTCCAGGGTCGTCCTGTCCGGGATCGCCAGGCTTCTCGCCGTGCCGGACCAGAAGGATGTTCGTGTTGGTGAACATTATCAGCTCCTTGGTAATTTCCATCGATGGGACAGTGCCGCCCGCGGCTGGAGTGTCATTATGCCTCTTGGCAGGCGGCGGGTAAGGTGGCGCTCACCCCCGCCTTCGACTAGGCGCCCTCGGTGCATCCCAAGAACGGTAGTCAGCCAAAGGAATAAGGGGCACAGTGGGCTCTCGTTCGTAGTTCTCCAACAACCAGCTCAGGTCCACGAGGTCAGATTCCTCCACGTCCGTCTCGACTGAGAAGTACTCACGGAGAAACTCGGCCACGCTCTCGCCTGACACCCCCGCCGGTGAGCTGCGCACCGCCCGGGCGGACCCCCCCAGTAGCACCAGGAACATGTCGTGGACTCGCTTGCCACCTTGCCTGACGCATGGCGCGAAATAAGGCCCACAGATCAGGCTTCCACTCACGCGCGAGTAGAACTTGACCCGTCGCTCGGGATCTATACCGGACCCCACCGAGAAGACTCGCGGGTCCTCCAACTCGGTCAGCACCAGGTCGTACTCCTCCGAGCCGCACCATGCCTGGCGGCTTTCCTCGAACAACCGCGTACCGATGCCCCGGCTCCGCTCATCGGCGGCCACGGCCATGTACCCCAAGAGCAACGCGTTGGCCTCCGGGTAACGGTAGTAAATACAGCAGCCGAGCGGACTGCTCGGACCAAGCGCGTACCAACCAAAGGCCGCGGGGGGGTCTGACCGCAAATACCCTCGCAAAGCCTCCAGCGGCTCCAGCTCGTCCGAAGTGAAAGCAGGCATGAGCACGTCCCGGTAAATCCCCTCCAGGGAGCCGTCTGCTTCAACGGGCAAGATGGCGATATCGTCGCCCAAGAACCAGCTCCTATGCCTTAGTACGGGTCATCAACTGTAGTGCGCTTCTGAAGGTTTATTCCGTCCCAGTCTCCACGTTAGGAGTAGGACGAGACCTACGAGCATGCCAGCTGCAATCAGTTCAACTGACAGGTAGACGACGCTCGGATGCGGTTTGCGGTTGACGTCTAGATCGATAAATCCGAATAGCTCGAACAAGGACATGACCGCTAGCACACCCAGCGCCAGGCTCAGGCCAAACTGTACCCGAGCCCGCGCCCGTCGGTCGAGCCATTGCATATAAGAGACAATCCACTCGTAGCTCGCGCTCACCCGAGCTGCCTCCAGTCGCACTTCGTCTTCCTTGTCCTTCAGCTCGGCCACTAACGGTAGACGCTCCATGAACTCGCGATGGGCCGCCGTGCGCAGGAGTTCCGAAGATCTCGCCAAGATGGCGTCGCTCGCTTGCTGGCGAACTTCCTCGATCCGAAGCTTGTAATTCTCCACCTCTTCTCGTTTGAGCGGGTGCGCCGGCGTTTTGAGATCCCGCATAATCTCGTCCAGGCGTTTCTTCAGCCTCGCGAGCTTATCTTTGTGGGCTACGAATATGGCATCCAAACTGGCCACAAACTCTGCCAGTTCCTCATACTCGAGCAGAAGGAACTTCGGCATTTGGACGATCGGGAAGACCGTCGAACTCATGGTCCCAGCCGCCACCTCACCAATGAACCCATGTCCCTCAAGCAGGTTCAGGCCGGCGGGGGGCGCGGGCAGAAGCGAAGCCATTCCTCCAGGCTTGAAGCGAACTGGCGAATGGGCTGGCAGAGAAGCGCCTGACCAGTCACCGGACGAGCAGTCACAAGGTCAGCAGCCGATGCCGGGCGCTCCTCGCCATCATGTCCAATTATGCAGAGCGACTCGATCGACAAGACCGTATGTGCCGGCAGCACGCGAGCTGGGCGAGCCGGACCAGCCCGATCAGGCATGACCCGCGAAGGCGAACGGGCCGGCACTTTGGCCGAGATCCTTGTCATTGCCGGCGGGCTCTGGACGGAAGGGGCGCCGACTAGAACAAGACCGAGGCGTTCGACCACGTCGCTGGCGAAACCGGCCAGTCTGTGCCAACCATTACGATAATCCTGCCTCTTGGCTGCAGCCGCACCTTCGGCATGATTGTCCTCACCATCGGCCACAACGACTCGCTCATACCCCATTTCCGTCGAACCTCGTCGCAATCCCTGATGGATGTCATGCAGTGTGGATATGCATTGTTTTACTGTTATGCGGAGGTGGTGGTTACCCAGCTCGGTCAACCTGATGGTGGCCTCGTCAACTTCGATGACGTCGGCGGTCCCCGCATCTCTGGGCTCAATGCGGGGGCAGGACAGGACCAGTTCGATCCCAGCGTAGGCGCCCCGTGTAGCTGCGTCCTTCAGAGGCCACATGTCAGTCACGTGTAGGGGTTGTGCCCGCACAAAGAAGGGCGAGAACTCCTCCGCTTTTATTGCGCGAGCCCTAGATGCGAGGGCGTCCCAGTCCAGATCTTCAATTTCAAGGACGATAGGGTAACAATAAGTGAATGTTGTCTTATGCGCTAGGAGGAACGGCTGCGTTTGGACCTCGACCAGCTGTTCCAGTACTCTCAGATGGGCCTTCAGTTCCGAGACCGACACCGGGCTCTCGGCCACGGGTTCAGCTCGCGTGGCCGCCCGCACGGTCCGAATTGCGCTCTCGAGTTTGAGGCCGAGTTCCTCCTTGAGCCATTTGTCTCTATCCCAGGCATTGACGGTCTCCATAGCGGAAGCGAACTCGGCGAGCGCGCCATAGTAGGTGCGGTCGGCAGCCGCAGAGCGCGCCAGCTCCTCCCAGATCACCATGTACGGGCTGCCGGAAAGTTCAGCGCGTTTGCTGTCGCAGCAGTCGCGAGCCGAAATCGCCTGGCCGACCACGTCTAGAGCATGCTTCTTCATCGCCGCCGCGGAGGAGGAGTTCATGGCACTCTCGACCCATATCATGGACGACATCCGACGCGCCCGGTCCACCAATCCCTCGACGATAAGGCGCTCCTTCCTATGGATCTTTTGGACAGCGTCTGGCGTCGCGCCTTCGTACTTATCCATAAGAAGGGAGAGAACACCGTCCAGGTTGCTCCAGGAGGCTGTCCGTTCCCATCCATCGAGCGCCATGAGGTACACGTAAGAAACAATCAAGGCAGTGAGGCCCGGTCGCGGTCGGCCCTCCCCAGGGCGCACTTCAGGCTCCTCTGCAGATCCGAATGGCGGCTCTCCAGGCAGAGCGCGGGCTCGTTGTCAAGGAGCTCATCGAACATGGTTACGAAGCCCCGAGCGAACTCCTCGTGGACGTCATCAAGAAGGCCTCGCAGAGGGCTGGGGTCTTCGTCCTCCAACGCTTTAGCTATCTTCTTCGTCCATGTGACGAGATCCGGATCAGGATAACTGGCCGTCATTTCACACTCCCCTTGCGGGCGCGGCAGACCTCTCGCATGGTCCGTGCGGCCCGACCGACGTGCAGACTGGACAGGGTAAGGGTTGGTCCCATTGGCCAGCCACTCATCGTGATTGAGGGCGGGAGGCACGCAAGTTATGAGTAGGGCCACGTCGATCGCAAGCTAGGTCCCGAACTACCTCGGAGGATAGTGCTCCCCGAGCTGCCCCGCTAGACCCGAAATGGGCCACGAGGTCGGCGTTAGTGCTACCGCCGCAGACCGCCCAAATGACGCAAATCGATAGTGCCGCTTCAGGCGTGAATGATGGTTGCCTCTACTTGCCTTACCCGAAGCAGCGCCTTGATTTCGACATCGTCGCTAGTGAGGACTACGTCGTGAGGTCGGGCCAACAAAGCGACATGGCCGTCAACGATGTCCTCCGTCCGGCTCGCTTTCAACAGTTCTCCGACCTTCTTCGCGGCCGCTTCGTCCAACTGAGCGATGTCCACACCCGCTAGTACACGGGCCAGGTTCGCTTGGCGCCGGCCGTCTCGCCACACCCCGGCCACCGCTCCAGCACTGGATACGACATCGACGCCGTCCCGTTGGAGGACCCGCAACAATGCCCCCACTCGTCGGTCTCGGCTCTCCACTGCTACCAGGGCGCCGGCGTCTAGGACGGCGCTCACGCTGCGCCGCGGTTGTGAGCACCGCCGAGGGCTCTGACGGCGTCGTTGAGCTCCTGGTTGGTGAAGGGTCCTTCTTCCGTTTCCCACCGGTCTAATGCCGCCCCCAACAGCTCGTTCCTCAACCGCTGCGCTGCGGCAGCAACGAGCCACGTGGACACGCTGGCGCCTTGGCGCGCCGCGGCCTCTCTCACGGCGGCCCCGATCGCGGGAGGCATCGTCACGGACAAGCGGTCAACCTGAGCCATGCATACCACAGTAACACATACGCCCATGTGCGCGCCGAGTGACCTGAGGGCCCGGTAGAAGGCCGGCGTTGCAGGAGCCATAAGCGACGATGCGCTGTGGCCACGCCCACCGCCAACATCCCATTGTCCAAAACCTCTATTGCACGGCTCTCCAATAGAACGATTTCGACGAGCCGCAATGTGGCCCGAATTCGGGGGCTCCTCAAAAGCACTGCCGACTTTTATGGAAAATTAGAGTGCTCCTCGGCAAACTTTCAGATTGCAGACGCGAGCAGGGTCGTACCGTGGACTAATGGCCGAGAATGCTCCGCCCGCAGCCCCTGTCGGCCGCCGGCCACCGCAGCTTCGCGGCGAGGCGGGTGGCGATATCCGCCAGTGGATGGCACAGGGCGCGGAAGAACGGCCGACGCAATATTTCCTGAAGGGCGCCCGCGATGACCGGACGGTCACCTACGCCCAGTTGGCCACCCTGGTCCACACGTTGGGGGCTCAGCTAGACCGCATCGGCGCGCCGCCGGATGGTCCCATCGCCGTGAGCTGTGAGGACTACCTCGACTACGCCGCAACCTTCGTCGCCCTGCTCGCCGCGGGCCGGACGGTGGTCCCTCTTGACCCCAGGGCGCCGGCCCCCGAACTACGACGCACCAGAGCGCTGACCGCGACAGTCGCCACCGTCACCCGTAGCGGCCTGTTCGAGGCCGACGGGCCGGAGGGGGTCCTCGTCGACCGGCCCCAGGGCGGCTCCGGCACCTCCCAGGGCCGCCCTGGGACTGGTGGGGCCGGCCTTTCGCGGTACGGGGGCGGGAGAAATGCTAGTGAGGGCGCCATTGTCCTGGGCACCAGCGGCACGACCGGGGCGCCCAAGGCAGTGAGACTAACCGCGGCCCAATTGGCCCATGTGGCCAGGGGCATTGCCACGCATCACCGGTTGAGGCCAGGAGAGCGCGGGTTCTCTCCTTTGCCCTTGTTCCACGTGAACGCCGAGGTAGTGGCCTTGCTGGCGACACTGGCCGGGCAGGCCAGCATCGTGCTCGACGACAGGTTCCACAGGACGGACTTCTGGGAAAACGTTGCCCGTCACGGCGTTACGTGGGTCAATGCGGTACCCGCCATAATCACGATCCTGGCCGCGGCCGCCCCGCTGGCCGCCGCGCCGGTGGAAGTCCGGCGACAGGTGCAGGGCAATGTGCGTTTTGTGCGCTCGGCGTCGGCGCCTCTACCGGCTGCCACCCTGGCTCGCTTCGAAACCGCCACCGGGCTACGGGTGGTCGAGAGTTATGGCATGACCGAGGCCGCCAGCATGATCACGGCTAACCCGGTGGAGGGCGTACGCAAGCCGGGTTCGGTGGGACCGCCCGTCGGGTGCCACCTACGGGTCGTCGACCGGTCCGGACGAACCCGGCCGAGCGGTGAAGTCGGCCTCATAGAGGTAAGCGGGCCCGGCGTAATTACCGGCTACGCCGTGGGTGGCGAAGGCGCGTTCACCCCCGATGGGTGGCTTTCGACTTCCGATCTGGGTTACCAGGACGAGGATGGTTACATCTTCCTCGTTGGCCGGGCCGACGACGTGGTGAACCGCGGGGGCGAGAACATTTACCCCCGCGAAGTCGAAGAAGTCCTCCTGGCCGATCCGCACGTGCGGGCCGCCGTGGTTGTCGGCCTACCGGACGCGGTGCTCGGTGCCGTACCTATCGCCTACGTGGTAGCTCCCGGGTTGTCACCGGACGAGCGAGCGCAACTCGTGGCGCACCTAGAGTCGCGTTGCCGAGCCGAGCTAAACGCCTTCAAGGTGCCAGTGGCCACGCACGTGGTCGACAACCTCCCGGTCGGGCCGACGGGCAAGGTCTCCCGCCAACGAGCGCTGGTCGAACTGGCTGCAGCGGCACCGCTGTGACGGGAGCCACGGGCTTGATCGCGCCCGGTGAGCGTGTCGGCAACTCCGCGTCCACACCCGTGCCAGCGGCCCCGGCGTCGCCCCGCCCGAGGCTCCATCACGTCGACTACATGCGCCCCTTCAAGCAGGGCGTAGTGATAACCACCCACAGCCTATTGCTGTTCGCCCCGGCCGCCAGTGCGGCGACCGGGGCCGCTCTCCTGGTCACACACCTCGGCCGTTTCGCCTTCATGTTCATATCTGCGGCCATGCTCGTGTACGCCTACCCTCATCTCGAGCGAGGCAATCTCGGTCGTTTCTGGCGGCGCCGCCTCTTGGCGGTTGCCGTTCCCTACGCGCTGTGGACGGTTTTTTACTTCTTTTGGGAGAACGTTCCGGGCGTGTCCGCCATGTACCGGCCGACGGGTGGACTGACCGGCTCGGCCTCGACGAGCCTGGCGCACTTTGGCTACCTCCTGGTGTCGGGGTACTACCAGCTCTATTTTCTCGTTCTTTTGCTGGAGTTTTACATCGTGTACCCGTTGTTCCTCTGGCTATTACGTCGCGGCGCCCGGCGGCCGTGGCTGCTGCTGGCCACCAGCGCCGCCGTGCAACTCGGCCTGGGGTGCCTGTTGCACTGGGGCCTGATGCCTGGATGGTTGAGCGGTTTCTGGGGCGCCCGAGAGGTATGGGACTACCAGCTCTACCTGGTAGCCGGCGGCCTGATGGCGCTGTATTACCGAGAAGCACACGCCTGGTTGTGCCGTCACTGGCGTTTGGTCCTGATGGCCAGCGGCGTCACACTTCTCATTGCCGAGGCATGGTACTGGCTCGCAGCCCTCAAGGTCTTGCCCATGCTGGGCGGGACCAACCTGACCGACCCCTTTCAGCCCGTCGTTGTACCGATGTTTATAAGCCTGATCGGCGCCATCTACTTGTTGGGCGTCGTAGTGGCCCATTCGAGGGCGCCGGCGTGGGCTCGCGCGGCCGCTCAGTCGGGGGCAGACAATTCTTTTGGCATCTACCTGAGCCAGGTACTGTTCCTCAGTCTTATTTCCATGTTCGGCTGGGGGCAGTTGGCGACGTCGCTATCTTGGCCGGTCGTAGTCATAGGCGCGGTCGTGGTCGTTTTCGTCTGTTCGGCCGCCCTTACTTCCGTCCTGGCCCGCCTGCCCGGCGCCAAAGCCACCTGCGGACGGGCCCGCCAACCGTGGCGACGCCCCCACCCCTCCAGGCCGCCCCAACTGGTGCCCGACACCGTCGCCGCCGTGGGCCCCGCCGGACCGGACGTCGTTCTCGGTCCGAAGCGAGGGCTGCGGTCGTACCAAGGCTCATTGCCGACGTCATGAGGCCGGCGCCGAGCTGAGGTTCAAACGCGGAGTGCTATTGAGGGCACTGGGATTAGTGTCGCTGAGGCAGGCGGGGCTATTGAAATCGGTCACCCCCTCGGCCACAAGACCTTCGGCAACGTGGCGGGCGATCCAGATGTCACCGGCCTCATCGGGGTGCAGCCCGCCACGGTTGCGCTTGAAATGCCAGTGCCCGGCGATCGGATTGAAAATAATGACACTGGGGTCGACCTTCTCCGCCGTGGCCACAATGGTGTTGTTGGTTTGGGTATCGGGTCGCGAAGGCTGCGTGGCGCGCCGTAGGAACACGGAAACGATCGCTATGCGGGCATCAGGTGCATACTTGCGAATGAACTCGAGGTCGGCCGTTTCGCGCTCGGCTATCAATGACTGCGGCTCGCCGACATCATCGTGCCCTGCCTGGATCACGACCAGAGATGGGTGTGACCGAGAAAGGTCAACCTCCGCCAGGAGCCTCCCGACAGGGCCCATGTCATCTTTACCAGCGCGCACGTAACCGGCCCCCGGCACACCTTTGACGACGGCTCGCCAGCCGAGGTCGCCGGCTAGCAGGTAAGCCCAGCTGGCAGTCGGCGACGAAGCGCCTACCCCGGCGGTGAAAGAAGCACCGACTACTGCCATTAGCGGGCGGCCGGCCAGCTTTGACGGAGGGCGTTCTGAAGGGCACGAGCTCGTGGCCACGATTAGCGGTCCGTCCCCCACAGCGCTCGTGCTTATCGACCGAGGGTGGCCCGGACGAGGACTAACAGGCACGGCGGCGGCGGTCCCGGAGGACCACGCGGCCGAGGCCACGGCGACGAAGCCAGAAAGAGTGGCAAGCACCGGGACTACGCCCCTGAGGACGCGCCCTGCGCCGCTTCGCTTTTGGCCGCCAGTCAACGTTGCACGATGCCTCGACGGCGGCGTCAGAGGCGTTGGTCGCGGTCGGCCCCCTGTGTGCTTCGGCCGCTGGTTCCGGTCCGACATTCCAGGACCACTCTATGTAGAGTGCGGTAACCTCAGCAAGTTTGCCGTTGACGTCGGAGAAAATGACAACAGGGTGCGCAACTTATCTGGCCCGTCTGGCTATGGCATAACAGCAAGCTGAGAGTTTCCAATTAAGGCAAAACTAAGCGGTCATTGAGGTAATTCCTCCGCCGCTCGCAGCTTGAAACCAGCCATTCTCGGCCACAGTGGAATTGTGACCCTTTTGGGACCTATGGCCGAACTGAGGCAGCGCGGGCTATGGCTCGTGCGCCATGGCGAGTCCACTTGGAACGTCCGTCGGGCTCGCCCAGGGCCACGCGGACGGACCCGCCTTGACCCAACGGGGAGCCGAACAGGCAAGCCGGTGCGCCCGCTTACTTGCCGGAAAGCCAGTCGGCGCCATCGTGTCGAGCGACCTGCAGCGAGCGGCCCAGACTGCACAACGAATCGGTCGCTCGCTGCACCTGCCGGTCACCTACAACCGTCGCCTGCGCGAACGTTCCCTGGGCTGCGCCGAAGGAACGCCGTTGGCGGTTATGAGCGCCGACCAGCTCGGTATCGCGGACGGGCGGGTGGTCGACGCTGATGCCGCCCCACCGGAGGGCGAGACAGTCCGTCAGTTCTACGCACGGCTGGCGGCCTGCCTCGATGAGCTGCTCGCCGACCACCCGGATGGCGACCTGGTGCTCGTCTGCCACGGTGGCGTGGTTCGGGTGGCATTGGCCTGGCTGGACGGCATCGGACCGGAGGAAATGGACTGGCCGGAGGTCACCAACGGCATGGTGGTCGATCGTGCGGCCCCGCTCTCTCACAGAAAAGGAACTTAACATGAACAACAGTACACTTCACCTTCCGGCGCGGACAGCAAAACCTCGCCAGAGCGGGCTTACGATGGCGATAGATGGGGGACTCCCCCTCGGGACGCTGCGTGACATCGTAGCCAGCGCCGCGGAATACATCGATTTTATAAAATTCGGTTGGGGTACGGCCATCGTTTCCGGTGAGCTCCCCGCCAAGATCGAGCTGCTTAAGGCGAATGACATCGACTATTACTTCGGCGGGACGTTGTTCGAGAAGTTCGTCCTTCAAGGCCGCTTCGACGATTTCCGAGCGTTTTGCAGGCGGTTCTCGTGCAAGTATGTCGAAGCCTCTAACGGCACCATCGAACTGTCAAATCAGGAAAAGGCAGGTTATGTCCGTAAACTAGCGGCGGATTTCACGGTCATCTCCGAAGTCGGTTTCAAGGACAGCGACCGCTCGGACCGGTTGAGCTCGCGGCACTGGGTCGAATATGCGGAAGACGACCTCGCGGCCGGGGCGCGCCTGGTGACCCTGGAGGCTCGGGAAAGCGCGAGCTCGGGCATCTTCCGGGCCAACGGCGAGTTGAAGGAGGGCTTGGTCGAAGAAGTGCTGGCTCAGCTCCCGGTCGAAATGCTAATGTTCGAGGCGCCCACGACGGATGCCCAGGCCCACATGTTGCGCCGAGTGGGACCTGACGTCAACCTTGGCAATATTTCGCCCACGGCAGTGCTCTCGCTCGAGACCCTCCGTTTGGGGCTCCGTTCCGACACGCTGCTCGATTTCGAGCAGCTCGAAGAGTTGAGCTTCCGATGAGGACCACCAATGACGTTTTCCACCTCGCCATCCCGGTCGCTGACCTCGACGAGGCTCAGCATTTCTACGTCACGTTGCTCGGTTGCAAGCTAGCGCGGCGCTATCCAGACCGCATTACGGTTGATTTCTTTGGCGACCAGCTGGTGTGCCACTTGAGCGAGATTACTCCGCAGGAAGAACCACTATCGCTTTACCCTCGCCACTTCGGGGTCACCTTCCATGACCGCGGGACCTTCGAACACCTCTACGAGTTGGCGCAGCTGCGCAAGATCCCTTTCTTTTGCGACGTCTCGACGCGGTTCGAGGGCCTCGCGGAGGAGCACCTCACCTTCGTGCTGAGGGATCCCTTCGACAACCTTCTGGAGTTCAAGCACTACCGCGACCCGCGGATGATGTACTGATCGCACAGGTCGGTCAGGAGTACCGCCCCCCGGGCGTCGACTTGGCCAGCTCGCCCGTCCCCTTTAGCCGTCCAGACGTTCTAGGAGGCGTACGGTAACGACGTCCCCCGCTCCCTTTCCGATCGCCTTGCGGACCTCCGCCTTGACCGGCAACTTGTGAGTGCCATCTCCCATGGCCATGAACGAGCTCTCAAATGGATGACCGTCGACCATGCCTCTGACCTTGACCAGGCCCCGAGTCCCGAAGAACTGGGCCGACTTGGGCATCATCACGTAGGTCCACCCGCCCTTCGCTGGGCTCTTTTCAAGTGTGGCGGTAAAGCTCTTCCTCAGCGTGCTCATCGACGTCCCTCGGCATGGACCGATGTTAGCGGCGCCCTCGCCGCAACTACTACACACGAAAAGAGTGACGCGTAAACCAGGTACTTTCCGGCAGAAAGGTCCCAGTACCGGGCTCGCCCGGGCTGTGCCAGCGGCGTAATTGAAGCGCGGCGGCGTCTACAAAGACGGAGTCGACCTTGATTTCCAAACCACCGGACCAGGAAAACCATGCGTGAGCGCGACGGTGGCCGAAAGTGAGGACGTTGCCGGGTAACCAAGGGGGTCAGTCTCTTGAACCACTTTGTCCCTCCTCGCCTGAGGCAGCGGCAGATGGCGGGGTCGGGAACCGGTCGACCCGGCGGAGGGGGGAAAAGAGTATGCCCCACGCGACGGCCACAACCAGAGTAGCGATGCCGCCAAGGACGATCGAGCCTGTGGTACCGAGCAATTGGCCCAGAGCGCCAGACTCAAACCCACCGAGCTCGTTGGAGGCGCCGATAAAGACGTTCTCGACCGCAAGGACCCTGCCGCGCATCGTGGGGGGTGTCGCCAAGGGGACAAGGGTGGAGCGGATGAAGACGCTGACCGCGTCGGCCGCAGAGAGGGAGAACAGGGCGACGAAGGCCAGCCAGTACGAACGGGCGAGCCCAAGGACGATAGTCCACACACCGAAGACCGCCACTGTTACTAGCAAAACGCGCCCGACCCGGCGCTCGATCGGACGGAACGAGATCGCCAGAGTGGTCGCGCCGGCGCCCAGGCCGACCGAGGCCCTCAGCCAGCCCAGGGCGACCGGCCCCACGTGCAGGCGTACGGCGATGGCCGGCAGGAGGGTGACGGCGCCGCCGAACAGCACTGCAAAGAGGTCGAGTGAGATGGCGCCAAGCAGGACTGGCGTGGCCCGGACGAACCGCAGACCCTGCAAGGCCTCGTGAAAACCGCCTCTCGAGGCGGGGATGCCCTCCTCGAGCACGTGACCAACCTCGTCGTCGCCGACGGGGCTGATCTCGCTCGTGCGAAGTCGTTCGTCGTGGGCGGTCCGGATGGCCAGGATCGCGGCTACACCTATAAGGGACAGCCCGGCCACGGCAACGAGTGCCACCCAGACGCCTGCGACATAGAGCAGCCCGCCGAGGATGGGGCCGAGGATAGTGGCCGCCTCGGAGGCGATCGAGCGGCGGGCGACGAGCCACGGCACGCCGGCATTGGTGACCATCGCCGGAGGTATGGAACGAAGCGCCGGAGAGAGGAATGCCTGGCCCGTACCGAAAGCGATGACTAAGAGAAATATCGGGGTGGTCGACATGCCGTGGGGATCCCGCACGTACCAAGCCATGGCGAGGGCCACGACCGCGTTCGACAATGCGCCCAGGGCCGCCACATGTACCCGGTCGAACCGGTCAACGACGCTGCCGGCGACTACCACTAGCAGGGCGGCGGGCGCGAACTCCGCCAGCCCGAGGAAGCCAAGAGCCAGCTCACTGCGTGTCAGCTCGTAGACCAACAGGCCGAGTACGGTGGTCTGGGCCAAGTTCGACATCGACGTGGCGAGCGTCGCACCGAGCAGAGCGGCAATTTGGGAGCGAGGAGGTCTAGGGCGTGACGACGACAACGTTCTCGGACCGTCGGAGTGGCGCGTACCTCGAGTTCCACGCCACGCACAACAAACTAGCCCGCGGCATAGCCCCGAGCGGGCAAAGTCGTCTCCTACCCAAACCCAAAGCTATTTCCGAGAATTCAATCGGAGAGGCGGCCTGGAAGCCGGACGCTGTCTCGAAGCTCTCGCCGTGAGCTGACGGCCAACTTGTCGAACACCTTACCCAGGTGCCACTCCACAGTTCGAGCGCTCAGGAACAGCTGAGCCGCGATCTCGAGGTTCGTACGGCCCTCGGCCGCAAGGCGTGCGATTTGCTTCTCCTGCGGAGTGAGATCGCGACTCGTCTCAACGGTCCGCTTTCGGGCCCTTTCGCCCGTCGTTACCAGTTCGTGCAGAGCGCGCTTGGCGAAGGCCTCCATGCCTATCGCGGTAAACATTTCGTGAGCGGTGCGCAGTTGCAGCCGGGCGTCCATGCGTCGGCGGTCACGCCGTAGCCACTCGCCGTAAACCAAGTGGGATCTAGCAAGTTCCGGACGAAGGCGAGTCCGTCCTAGCCGTTCGATCGCTTCGCGGTAAAGCTGCTCGGCGTCCTCGCCCTGGCAGAGCAGTGCTCGCGACCGAGCCGCGACTCCCAACCCCCAATCGGTGCCGGCAGCGGCCGTGTCCTCCATAAGGCGCTGCACGGCACCCGCAGCGGTCTGCCACTCCCCGCACCTACTGGCCGCCTCAATCAGCTCGGCCAGCGCAAAACTAGCGATGAACAACTGAGGCGTATCGTCGCTCGCCTGCTGGGCAACAGCTAGGGCACGTTCGTAACGGCCGAGGCCGTTGACAAGATCGCTCGCACAAATTCGGACCACTGCACACCGAAGCCTTGACCGACAGCGGCAGCGTTCTCGATGGCGGGTTCGAGCAACACCGACGCATCAACTTCTCGTCCTCGGAGAGCAACGAGCAGCATGGCGCCGTAGGGCGCGATAGTGGTCCCGGTCGCCCCCGTGATCGCATCGGCCTCGGCAGTGGCAGCCGCCGCGGCCGCGAAATCTCCCGACCACGCATCGATCACAGCCTCCGTGATCAGGCCCATCGGCACGCGAGCAAGCGCGCCCGCATCGCGGGCTAGCTGCAACTGGCGCGCGTTAATCGCGTACCAGCCCTCGTCGTCCCACAACACGTAGGACGGGACAGGTGGCAACCAGGTCCAGCGGAAGCTGTTTTCAGCCAAGTCGTCTGTGGCGAGAAAGGCGCTCGATGCCCGCCTCAGCGCTGAAGCCGCCGAGGCCCGCCCGTCGGTCATTAACAACGCCAAGCTGTCAAGGAGCAGATCAGATGGACCCTGTGCCTGCGCTGACGGAGGAGCTGACCTGACAGCCCGAGAGACCTCGAGCAGACCACCGGCGGTGGCCAGGCGTCCGGCGAACATTGCTGCGCCCCACGCGTCAAGATAGGTCTGTCGCGCTAGCTCGACATCGACCCGCTCCAGTCGCTTCGCCGCGCTCAACAACAGTGGCGGCGCGTCGCTCCCGATGTTCGAAGAGAACGCGATTTGCGCCCGCAGCAATTCCGCTAAGGCGCCCTGGAGCTCAGTCAAAGGGCCCGCCTCTACTATCGAGAGTGTCTTCAATGCGGCCTCGAACGAGCCCGCAAACAGATGGCCCGGGTGGCTGCGATCGATCGCTCCACCCTGCGCGCTCGGGTCGTCCGTCAACGCCACTGACCGCTGCAGGAACGCAGCCGCGGCAGCCAAGCCCCCGCGCCTTTGTGCTCGCCCCGCAGACCGCTCCAGTTCCGATGCAACTGCCTCATCGGGCCCAGACGCCGCCATAGCGAGGTGCCAGGCACGGCGGTCCGGGTCGACCTGGCGGTCAGTTAGCTCTGCCAGGGCGCGATGCACCCTACGGCGCTCCTCCGGAAGCGCCGACCGGTACGCAGCAGAGCGGACTAGAGGATGGCGAAAGGTGACCCTTTCGCCAATCGTCAGCAGGTCGCCAACGTGCGCGTCGACCGCGGTCGCGGCGGCAGTCCCGAGCCGCTCGGCCGTGCGCCACACGAGGAGCGGGTCACCTATCGGCTCGGCAGCCGCGACCAACAAGAACCGCCGGGCCTCCGTCGGCAGTGCCTTGAACTGGCGAACATAACTTTCCTCGATCCGCCCCGACAGACCACCCGCGTCCAAGAGCCCGAAGCCGCCGGCCAGCTGCGCTGGCGTCAAACCCCGCGGCAACTCCAACAACGCCAGGGGGTTCCCCCGAGTCTCCGCCACGACCCGATCGCGTATCTGGTCATCGAGCGGGAAATTAACTGCGGTGTTCAGCACGGCGCGGGCGTCGCCGTTACGCAGGCCGCCCACATGCAAGTCCGGGAGGCCCTGCAACTCCGTCCCTACCTGACGGGCGCCGAACACAAGGCCGAGACGTTCCGCGTACAACCGTCGGGCCACGAACGCCAGCGCGAGCGCTGAGGCCTTATCCAACCACTGGCCGTCATCGACTACGCACAGGAGCGCGCGCTCTTCCGCAACGTCAGACAGGAGGCTCAACACCGCCAACCCCACCAGGAGCCTGTCCGGAGCATCTCCGTCACAGAACCCGAAGACGACCTCGAGCGCCTCCCGCTGGGGAGGGGGAAGTCGCCGTAAGCGACCGAGCATCGGCGCGCACAACTGATGGAGGCTCGCGAACGCCAACTCAATCTCCGACTCGACCCCCACGGCCCGCATCACGGTCAGATCGGACGCCGCCTCGACGAGATGCTCCAGTAACGCGGTCTTTCCGATGCCGGCCTCACCCCGTACTACCAGGGCACGGCTCTCACCCTGGCGAAGGGCCTTGACCAACCCATCGAGCACAGCGCGCTCCCTGCGCCGCTCGTCGCAGGCCCAGCCGCTCAATGCGTAGTTGTGTACCGTCGGGTCTTTATGGGCGCTCAACCGCCACCGGGTGAGCGACTCGTCCGTAGGGCGACAAATGTGCGCCTGCCAATAACTCGGCAGCATGCGGGTCGTAGTCGTTCATGTCGGCAGCTCCGTGCCGGCCTGCTCGGCGACCATGTAATCGGAGTACCGCGCCGGCCAGGACGATCCCGGCGGCGTCAACTGGACCAAGCGAAAGGCGTCGCCGATGGTGCGGTCGGCGTCTAGCCTCCACCCGAGCCTCCTATAGAACTCCTTCGCACGGTCACATCCGAGACAGGGATGACGACCACCTCCAATCTCATATCTACGTTCTTGCCGTTCGCCGGGCTACCTGCTTCGCCCGTGCGAGCATCGGTCGTGCTCGTGCCTCGTGGTTTGTCTACGCCAAGCGGCACCGATCCGCCGCTGATTACCCCGTCGCTTGGGGGGGCATGACCACGACTCCGCCATCCTGGCTCAGTTTCACCATGTCAGGTGGCGGCTGCTGTCGATGAAACTGAACCATGCCGACCAACTGTCCCGCTCCTACGCCCGTCGTCGTACTTTGTGAAGTCGCCCCGCCGCAGCGCCACGATGACATCACCAGATGGTGAGGATTTCATGGCGGTCCGCGTTCGTAGGACGGCGGTTTGCTGAACGGGCAAAAATCCCGCCTTGCTCGGCCCGTAAAAGGGCCGCAGTGATGGGAGTTTTATCCGACCGCTAGGTACCCATCGCAGTTTTGCCTGCCTTCCGGGTAAAACTCCCTACCGACGCGGCGCCAACGTCGAAATATGCACCTTGCTGGGCCGATCGGGGGCGAGCAAGTGGGGACTTTTATCCGACCGACGGTAACCGACCGCAGTTTTGCCCGCATCCGAGGGTAAAACGCCCGCCGGGAACCCTGGCCGGATGAGCGCAGGACGGGTGGTGGTCGTCACAAGGGCCGGCGAGCCCATTTGCCGCAGCCCATTTGCCGCAGCCCATCTGCCGGAGCCCAGGCCTGGCGGCACCGGCCAAACCGCCGTCAGTGCTTGCCATGACCGGTTGCCGACGCCTCACTAGGTGCTGTGGACCATGGTCGAATGGCCCCGTGCGTGGCTGCGGGCCATCAGACTGCCCGCCGCTGCGGCGACGAGCGCTGCAACTGCGGCGCAGTAGACCAGGGCGGTCCGGTGCAGGCCGTAGCGGCTGACACCCCACCCGGCGATCACCGCGGGGATGCTGAATGCGAGGAAGTTCACGATGAAAATGGCGGCGACGAGCCCAGCGCGCTCGGCGGGCGGCGCGAGCGCGGTGACCATTTCGAAGGCGCCCAGGAACGCCAGCCCGAAGCCGACTCCTGCAACTGCGGTGCCGACAAGGAAGACGACGGCGATGCTGGTAGCGATCCCGCCGAGCGTAATGGCCACGCCGCCGAACAGCATCAGGCACCCGATAAACATAACCCTGCCTGCGGGGGCGCTGGCGGCCGCAACCGCGGCCATGGCCGCGACGCCGGTGAGGAGGAAGATCACCACCCCTCCCCATAACAGGTTCGATGACCCGATGACCTGCCCGGCCAGCGACGGCCCCAGTGACAGGTAAAAGCCGCACAGGCCCCACGCCGCGATCAGGCAGGGCGTAGCCACCAGGAACGCGACGCGCGCTTGTGGCGGCACGCCTACCCGTGGCCGTAGCGAGGCCTGTACGCCGGGCCGCCGGGACCCTGGCTCGGGCATCACGAAGATCCCGGCCATGGCGGCGGCCAAGCCGCCGAGTACCAGCCACCAGATGAGGCGAGTCGGCGCTGGGCCGTACTGGGCGAGCAGGCTGGTGCAGAGCGCGCCCGTGCTCTGGCCCACGGAATTACCTGCGCTGGTGGCGATCGACGCGAGGCCGCTACCGGTGGGCTGCAGGTCGATCATCGCCGCTCCAAGCGCCCCGAGGCCTGTGCCGACCGCCGCACCTTGCAGCAGGCGCGCGGCCACCAGCAGGCCGACGCTGTGGGCTTCCAGGAACAACGCGCACCCGCCCATGTTGAGTGCGAGGGAGGCCACGATCACCGGACGCCGGCCCACATAGTCCGACAGCGACCCGAACACCAGTAGCGTGACGAGGACGGCGACGGCGTAGACGGCGAAGATCGCGGTCAGAGTGAGCGCGGAAAACCGAAGCTGGTCCTGGTAGACCCGGTACAGCGGCGACGGGGCAGTCGCCGCGAACAGGCTTAGGACCAAGACCCCGGCCGTTAGCCAGAATGAAACCGTCCCCGGCAATGCCAACGGCCGGTGGTGCCGCCCCGCTGGCAATGCCGCAGGTTGGCGGGACCGGCCTCCGTCGCCGGTCCCGTGGATCCCGGTCATCTCGATCATGGCTCACTCCTTGGTGCAGTCCCGACGGTGGCATGACAAACCAACCATCGATCCGAAAAGCGCTTGGCCCGATCGAGGCCGATGACGGGCGGTAAGCGCCTTTGCGTTCACGGCCCCGGACCTGGCCCGCTTTCCCACACTGACGTCCGTGCTGGCCCACCTCGGCCTTACGGCTTCTGCGCTGTTAACACAGTTCGCGCTTTCAGGGTCAGTTCGAACCCGTGACAGTCCCTGGCCTACTACTGGTCCAGGTCGAGGTCGTACCCTCAGTCATAGCCAGGTGCGGGCGGCCCGTTGAAGCCATGTCTTCCCGGTGGCGTCAAATGGGGGAACTTCGTCGCGCACTTTGTCGAACAGCCAGTCAGCGGTCAAGCGCGCCTTTTCGACGACTTCTGGCGGGTAGCCGAGGACGACGCGGTGCTCGTCGAACTCGTCGACGTCGACGATCTCAACTCCCCCGTCACGCCACGCGACAACGTCGAGGTCCAGGTCTATGGCTGACACGACGCGTCCGTCGTAACGAGGCGTGTCGGTGACATCCACGTAGATGGCCGCCCCGTCCGACAGGTTCCAGAAGGCCACCCAGTCGTAGACAGCGACCGACCGGCCATCGGGCACGAGCATGGCAAGGCCGTCGACCTCGAGGATAGGAGGCTCGTCGCCGCGCTGGGAGACCATCCCCGGAGGTCCCGAGAACCACGTACCATACTCGTCAACACCAAGTTCGTCGACCGCGAAATGCCAGTGCCTGGCACCGCCCCACTTGGTGTACTCGACGGCGACACGGCCCATGAACGGACTCTAACGAACCCGCTTCGTACGTCCCGTTGCGGGCGCCGTCAACTGATGTCATGAAGGACCGCTGCGCAGCTCCGGGTAGTGTCCGGAGAACCGGGCCCGAGGTGGCCACCTGCCGGCCGGTCAGGCGGCGACCTGATAGCTAGAAGATCGGAGGAAGCGAGTTCCCGGTCTCGACGACGGTCTTCAGGTTGCTCAGGATGTAGGACCACCCGCTGACGCTGGCCGCGGTCTTGGGAGACCCGTCGAGGCAATCGTGGACCAAGGTGAGCTTGGAGAACCCTCCCGGCTGGGCTTCGATCTCCCAAGTCACCCGGCTCTCCGGCTCGGCCGCCATGTCGGGGTCGTAGAGGCTGCGCCAGGAGTGAACGAGCCGCCCGGGCGGGTCGCACTCCAAGATCGTGTTGTCCCCCCAGACTTGGCTCCGGTCGGGAGAAAGGCTGCGAAGCTTCGTGCCGACCTCGTAGGTCGACTCGACCTGGGCCCCGAGGAAGAACTTGGCCACGGTCTGTGGGTTGGTGATCGCCTCCCAGACCTCCTCCTGGGAGGCCTTGATGTAGAGCTGGTACACCTGAGTGGTGGTAACGCGTTCGGTTGTCGTCACTTCTTTCCCTCCAATTGGTCTTTTAGGTCCAAGAGCGCCGCGGCGCCTCTGTCGCGGTACTTGTCGATCCACCGTTCGTAGATAAGGCGGATCGGCACCGGGTTCAGGTAGTGGTGCTTGTGTCGCCCTTGCTTACGTGTGACGACGAGCCCGGCTTGTTCCAGGACACCTAGGTGCCTCATGACCCCGAACCGGGTGAGGCCGGGGACCTCGGCCTCCAGCTCCCCAAGAGTCATGCCATCATGCTCGAAAATGCGGTCGAGCAGAAGCCGGCGGGTGGCGTCAGCCAGCGCCTTGAACACCAGGTCCTCGTCGTCCACAAGCGAAGCATACGTGACTGATATATCACGTGTCAAGCTAGTCACGTGTCAAGCTAGTCACGTATCGCCGCCGCAGGCAGCGCAAGAACCACCCTGACTGTTGTCGAACGTTGTGACTACCCATTGATGTCTCTGTTATGGCTCGGTGAAAACCCTTAATCAAACATCCCGATGTTGGCCTCACGGAACCAATTAACCGTTTGTTTTCGCCAATGCGTACAAACGCTGGTACTTGGACATTTGCGGCCCGGAGCTCTATCTGAGAGAGGTGCCCGTGTTACAGACTTGTTACGTGGCGTCGCGGTCCTTTTCACCGTAGCGGGTACGGTTGAGGTGATAACCCAAGTCGACTCGGACGGGCCGCTAGCTTCGTCCTCGGACCAGCTAGTACTGACCAGCACTACGCCGTCTCGACAACGCCGAGATCGCAGTGCGAGTAAGCCCTTTACGGACCGAGGGGCGAGCGACAAAGAGGGCTAGCTGCGAAGCGGGGTGCAGGTCTCGTCAAAGTCCTTTTGAAAGTGGCCGGCATACAGTCAGCACGGTCGGCGCGCACCCCATGTCACCAAAGTAACCAGCTAAAACTGGCATTTGCCCGTCTGGATCGGAAAAACGTGATGAGCTCCTCGTCTTTTCTTGACAAAGCCCAAATAGTTCGTTAAGCAACCTCTCACATGTGGGCGGGGATAATTGAGCAAGAAATCGCCTCATAAGTAGAAAGGCAGTAACAATGACCGTACGCTCACATTTTCGGGCACTGCTCGCAGGCAGCGCAACCATTGCCCTCGGGCTGGCCGCGGCGCCCGTTGCGACCGCCGGCGCTGCGCCGCTTGCGGACGTTAGCGCTTCGCCGGCGTTCCCGAGCGCCGGCGAGACTTACCCGAACGGGGCGATAGTGCAGTTCGGCGGTAGCGATTATGTTTTCGCCGGCGGGCGGGCTTTCCCGGTGCCCTCGGACGAAATGAGAACACTACGCCTTATCGACCCCGCCGTGGTGGTCAGCGCCGCCCTGGGCGCCGAGGCGCCGGCGGATGTAGCGCTCCGGCCGGGCACCCTTGTGACCAGTAACGGGGTGACGCACGACTCCACCATCTACGTGGCCGGGCCAGGCGGTGAGCTCTATGGTTTCGCGTCCCCGAGGCAGTTCCTGGGCGGAGGCTTTGACCCCGCTCTTGTCGTCACTGTGCCGGGCCTTGGCAATTTGCCAGTGTCGGCCTCGAGTGCCGGCGCCGATCGTGTAACCGCCCTTTCCACCCAGGCAGACGGGGCCATCGTGTTGTCGGCGCAGACGTATGTCTTCGCTGCTGGCACGGCTTTTGCCTTGCCAGCCCAGGGCGACTTGGCTCAGCTGCGCACGACCGACGCCGCCGCGGCGCTTACAGGTACGGTGGGCCAAGCCGAAACGGACGCCCCGCTGGCTAGTGGCGTGCTCCTGAGCGTCGCCGGCCAGGGTGTCTATGTGACCTACCAAGGACAGCTCTTCCCCTTCAGCTCGATGGCCCAACTTGCGGCTGAGGGCTACGGCGGCACCGCGGCGGTGCCGGTGCCTGCCTCGGTCGTGGCCTCTATCCCGCAGGCCTGAGGTATTCGACAGCTCCCGCCATCAACCGTCGCGGCAGCCGGGAAGTTCCGTATAAGTAGCCGTGTTCTCGATGCCCCCAGCCGAGGCCGGCCGGTGGGCGAAGTAAAGCTCACGGTGCTAGGCCCTGGCCGGCCCGCCCAAGGCCGCGTCGCTGCCCACCGTGAAGTGCAAGGTGCGACTGACGCGTAAGCTGCCCGAGGTCAGGACGAACGTCGCCACGGCCGCGCCCCCTCGACCCGCGGAGAACGTGCCCGCCCAGTAAGCCTTGCTCCCTTTGGCCCCCTTCAGGACGAAAGTGTGCGGCGTCCCCGCGAGCACTCCGATCGTGACCTTGCCGTAGAGGGTGGCGGGGAGGACCCCAGTTGTACTGAAGGTAGCGATGAAATAAACCAGCTGCTTGGGCGGCACCACGCTGACCGGCGTCAGCTTGCCCCCATGAGAAAGAAAAATACCCACCGACAGTAGGCTTAAAGAGGCCGGACCGGTCTGGTAGGGAAGGATGGTTACGGACCAGCTGCAGGTGGTGAAGTTCTCGACCACGAGCGTGTCCTGGCCAGCGCCGAAATCTTCAATGTGCTGAATGTTGAAACTGACGAAGCTCGTGATCGGCCCATCGGCGCTCAGGTCGACGGCGCCGGACATCCCAGCTACGTTGAGGTAGGCATAGAAGTTGCACTCCCCCGGGTTTTGCTGGTCGTTCTGGGCATCGTAGGTGGCGTCTACCTCGATGTTGTAGTAGCCGGGCTGTAGGTCGAACGGGTCCTCGGCCGCGTTCTCACCCTGGAAAAACTCAGAAGTGGGTGCTTGGGCCGGCAACTGGCGGCCGGCGCTGTGAGCCGCCTGAGGCGACGAGCGCGGGGCGGCGCCGGCCGTGGCCGTGAACAGTGAGACGGTCAGGGTGGCAACTGCCGTCGCTAGCGCCACCGTTGTGCGCCAAAAGTGCACAGGCCCTCCCCCTCTCGGTGCCGGGCCTCGGCCACCCACCGGCCCGACTGAGCCGCTGTCCGACCGACTCTATGTCGCCCTACGACCGGCAACAAGGGCCGATGTGGGCGGCGGGCCTAGTCGATCGCGCCGACCCGGCGCCGCAGTAATGCTCGGCCTCCAGCGTGCGCTCCTGCCATCCGGCTAGATCTATAGAATTGGTGGAATGAATGGCGGTGTACGTTCGAAGACTCCCATTTCCTCCGGTCGGTGGCCCCACCCGTTGCCGACGGTCGGACGGATCAGGTACGGGGGCGCTTCGATGCTGCTGTCCTGGGTTGCAGGCAGGGCCGCTCCCCTCAAGCCCTCTCCCGACTGGCTTGCTCCTATATCGGCGTTTCTGACGACGTCGTCTGGGCCAGGACGGAAGATAGGGCATGGGAACTGGCCACCGGCTGCGGGCCACTACTATCGCCCACGCCCACGCCGACCGGGCGCGGGCGTTCGAGTTATTAGCAAGGAGTGGCGACGGGGATGAGCGTTGTTTCGGTAGTCGTTGGCAACCCAAAGCCGCGGTCGAGGACCTACCAGGCCGCCGTGTCCGTGGCCGAAAGACTCGCCGGCAGGCCGCCTGATGTGAAGGTAGACCTCGTAGACCTGGGCGCTGGCTTGCTGGAGCCCCAAAATGCGGAGGTGGCCACGGCAATCGCTACCGTCCAATCTAGTTCGTTGATGGTCGTGGCTAGCCCAACGTACAAGGCCTCTTTCACCGGTCTGCTAAAGCTCTTCCTGGACCGTTTCGGCACGGGCGCGCTCACCAATGTGACGGCCGTACCGCTCATGCTCGGCGGTGATATGCGCCACTCCTTGGCGCCCGAAGTTTTCCTCAAACCTGTGCTCGCCGAATTAGGCGCCAGCTGCCCGGTTCCTGGGTTGTTCTTACCGGAACGGGATTATTTGGGCTCCGAAGCCCTCGAGTCCTGGCTCGGCCGAGCGGTCCCTCTCGTAGGAGCAACGATGACGGCGATGGCAGCGCTGGCTAAAGACGCCTGAACCAGGGGCGCTTTGAAGGAGCCAGTTCGCCGTGCCGGCCACCGGTCGCCGGCGAAGAAGGAAATCATTCGTACTGCGCGCCGTGCGTAAACTATGCGCGTGCAGATCTCTGCGAAGGTCGACTATGGCGTTCGAGCGCTGCTCCTGCTGGCCGCTTCCGGGCACCCAATGACCGTCGACGCTATCGCCGCTGATCAGCAAATTCCCAGCAAGTTCCTGGGTGTGATCCTCAATGACTTGAGACGCGTTGGTATTGTCGCTAGCCACCGCGGTCGAGAGGCAGGTTACAATTTGGCGCGCCCTTCTTCTGAGATTACTCTGGCCGATGCCATCCGGGCCCTCGAAGGCTCACTTGCCCAGGTGCATAACATAAACCCAGAAGACGCGAATTACGACGGCGTCGCCCGCCATCTACAAGAAGTTTGGATAGCACTGCGGGCCAGCCTGCGTGGCGTCCTCGAGCACCTGACCCTCGACAACGTCGTCGACGGCGACCTCCCCCCCGACGTGGCCAAGCTTTTGGCGGAACCGGCTGCGTGGGTTAGTCGATAATACGAGCCTCCATGGCGCGACCCCGGAACCTGTCGGCTGACCGACCGGTAAGGGACTGGCCACCGGACCAAAGGACGCCGCAATCGCGTGTTCGAGGTCGGTAATGCTTCAGGCCTGGCGGTCTGGCCCGGTCCGGGACCACCTACTCCGGCCACTGCGGCCGCCGCCGTGAGGGTTACCGCGGATCTTGTCCATCAATTCCATTAGACAGATGGAATTGATTGTGTTAGGCTCGTCGCTGACAGAGACCTTTGCCCGCGGTCGGCGGAGACCTTTGCCCGCTTGGCGGGACCAGAAAGGTGAGTGACGTTGGCGCACACGTACCGACCCAAACTGGCGGCCTGATGACCCTAACTGACTCTTTGGAGCCGGTCCGCCTGCGCCATGTTTTCGGCACCTTCCCCACCGGCGTCGCCGCACTAGCCGCTTTGGTTGATGGCCAGCCGCACGGTATCGCAGTGAGCTCGTTTACGTCAGTCTCCCTGGACCCGGCTATGGTCCTCGTCTGTGTGGCCCGAACGTCGACGACCTGGCCGTTGCTGGCCGATGTCCCCCGCCTGGGGATCAGCGTGCTGGCAGCCGACCAAGGACAAGCCTGTCGGCAGTTGAGCGCCCCGGCGGGCGACCGGTTCCGTGGTCTCGGGTGGCGCGCCACGGCCGACGGAGCAGTCCTGCTCGAAGGGGCGAGCGGATGGTTCGAGTGCAGCATCGAGCAAGAGGGGCCAGCGGGCGACCACAACGTCGTCGTCCTCCGCGTCCATGACCTCGACGGCGACAGCACCGTCCCTCCGCTCGTCTTCCATGGCAGCCGCATGCGGCACTTGGGCCCGGAGGTGGTCGTGAACGACCGGGGTCATGGCTGACCGCCACAGCGGAAGCCGTCCACCTAGCCGCCGTCCACGTGCTCACCTCGGACGAAGAGGCGGTCGAGGTGAGTCACACACTTCACCGCTCCAAAGCGGTGAGCACGGAAACGAGCCGGTCGACCTCGTAGTGGGTGTTGTAGAGCGCCAGCGAGGCGCGCACCGACGACTCCAGGCCGAACCGGCGGAGGGCCGGTTGCGCGCAATGGTGCCCGGCCCGGACGGCGATGCCCTTCTGGTTGAGCGCGCTGGCCACTTGTTCTGGCCGCGTTCCCCGGAGGACGAACGACAAGACGCTCGCTTTGTCGGGGGCGGTGCCGATAAGGCGCAACCCAGGGACGTGGCCAAGGCCTTCCACCGCGTACTTCAGAAGCTCGTCCTCGTAGCGGTATACGTTCTCGACGCCGAGCTGGTCCAGGTAGTCGAGGGCGACGCCAAGGCCGACGGCATCCGCGATGTTGGGGGTCCCGGCCTCGAACCGCTGAGGCGGGCCCTGGTAAGTAGTGCGCTCGAATGTGACGTCGCGGATCATGTTGCCGCCCCCCTGCCACGGCGGCATCTCGGACAGCGCTTCGGGTTTCCCCCACAACACCCCGATACCAGTCGGGCCAAAGACCTTGTGCCCAGAGAAGACGAAAAAGTCGGGGCTCATCTCCTGCAGGTTGATCTTCATGTGGGCCACACTTTGAGCCCCATCGACGAGGACCCGGGCGCCGACCGTCCTGGCCATCCTGACCACCTCTGAGACGGGTACGACCGTTCCGAGAACGTTGGACACGTGGGCCACGGCCACCAGCCGGGTCCTCGGGCTGAGCAGCTTCGCATATTCCTCGAGGATCAGCTGGCCGTCGTCATCCACGGGGATGATTCTCAGGTGAGCACCCTTTCTGGAGGCGATCTGCTGCCAGGGGACGATGTTGGCGTGATGCTCGAGATGAGAGATGACGATCTCATCGCCCTCGGCCAGGTTGGCGGCGCCCCAACTCTGGGCCACGAGGTTGATGGCTTCGGTCGCTCCTCTAACAAAGACGACCTCCTCCCCCGAGGATGCTCCGAGGAACCGCGCCACGGTCCGTCGCGCCGCCTCGTAAGCGTCGGTCGACCGAGCGGCCAGCTCGTGGGCGGCTCGGTGCACGTTGGAGTTTTCATGTGAGTAGTACCGGGCCAACCTGTCGATCACAGCCTGTGGCTTCTGCGTGGTGGCGGCATTATCTAGCCAGACCAACCGGTGACCATTGACCGTTTCGGAAAGAATTGGGAAGTCCTGGCGCGCCCGGTCGACGTCGAAGAAAGCATCCGGCGGGGAGCCCCAAGCTGGGGCCGTCGGTGTGGTTTCGACGAAGTAGAGCTCTGAACTGGACGGCACCGGCTCCAGCTGGCTGGCGATGGTCGGGAGCGCGGCGTCGCGGACCGTCGGGGGCGTATCGAGGAAATAGAAATGCGGGGCCGCCTGGGCGGACCGGTTGGCCACCCCTAGTCCGTCGGGCTCTACCGGCGGGGCCGGCGATGCCAGCGAGCGCCCGGGTAGGGAGCCGTCCGTCGCAGTCCGTTCCACGTAGCCTGCGACTGCCGACGGACGATCCACACCCTCCTCTGCGACTGCGCCCGGCGCCTCCATACCGGGCGCCGGGCCCCCAATAGCCTCGTTGAAGATCCGGGTAGCGATGCCGGCCAAGACGGCCTCGTCAAGAGGCGCTCCGCCCTCGAACGGGCCGCGTCCCCCACTCGCAGGAGCCCGGCCAGGGGCCTCGCCGGAGGTTGTCACCTCGACGCCCTGGCCCGCCGACCATTCGCGCTCTCTCCGACGTACGTGTGACCGTAGTCGTGGTAGCGCGTCACGTCCACGTCGTCGAGCACTCCCAGCGCGTCGTCGCTCAAGACGGCGAGCGAGCAGTAAAGAGAGATGAGGTAGGACGCGATGGCACTGCGGCTGATCCCCATGAACCGCACCGAGAGCCCCGGGCTGCGCTGGCCGGGTAGGTTCGGCTGGTAGAGGCCAACGACACCCTGGCGTGACTCCCCCGTGCGGAGAAGGAGGACCTTGGTTTTACCGCCCTCGAGCGGGACCTTGTCTGACGGTATGAGCGGGATCCCCCGCCAGGTTATGAACTGCGACCCCCAGAGACTGACCGTGGCCGGCGGGACCCCCCGCCTGGTACATTCCCGGCCGAAAGCAGCGATGGCAAGGGGGTGGGTGAGGAAGAACGCGGGCTCTTTCCAGACCTTCGTGATCAGCTCGTCGAGATCGTCCGGGGTGGGTGGGCCTATACGGGTGCTCAACCGCTGGCTGTCGGTCGCGGTGGCCAGCATCCCGTACTCGGAGTTGTTTATCAGCTCCCCTTCTTGGCGTTCCTTGACCGTTTCGACCGCCAGCCGCAGCTGTTCTTCGATCTGGTCATATGGCTGGCTGTAAAGGTCGGAAACCCTCGTGTGAACGTCGACGATGGTCGCCACCGAACTGAGGAAATACTCCCTGGGGTTGTCTTCGTAATCAACGAAGGTGACCGGCAGATCGACCTCGTCCCGAGGAGGGCAGGCAACCTCAACGTCCTCGGGATGGCGCACTTTGTTGAGCCGGTAGACCCGCTTCTACCGGGGCCCACGACATGCACCGCACCAGCCACCTCGGCGTGATGGTGGACATCTGTGCGACGGTCTTGGTGGCGTTGGCAAGTTGTCGCGCTGCGGCGTCGCTCAGGGCCAGGTGGCCTGTTGATTGGACGGCCATGGCTACCTCCTGGATTTAGGTGTCCGAACCTGTTTACTGCAGCCACCTTGGCGGGTCTAGGGGCTTCGTGCCTCGCTCCAGGTCCTCAGTTGGCCGGTCGTGGACCGCCTGGGTCGAACGTACCGGCTCGGTCTTGAGTACTTTGGCGCTCACCCGCCAATTGTGTCGAGCATTTGCTTACTGCTGGGCAGCACTGAGAACGGTCGACGGTCACCGAGGAAGGGATAGGCCTCCCGGACCTCCCGGACTCGGGCCGCGCTCACATCTACGAGCACCGTCTCCTCCGCCTTGCCGGCCTCGGCCAGGACTTCACCTAAGGGGCCCACGGCGATCGTCCCGCCCGCGTAGTCCACACCTCCGCCGGTGCCGACCCGATTGGTGGCCAATACGTAGGCCTGGTTCTCGATGGCGCGGGCCACCGCCAGAGCCCGGAAATGGCCCTGCCGCGATGAGGGCCAGTTCGCCACGACCAGGTAACAGTCGGTCGACGTGGCTAGCGCCCAGAAGAGGTCGGCAAAACGAAGGTCGTAGCAGACAAACGGCGTCAGGGCCGTCCCCTCCCAGTGGAAGGTGGAGGCCGAAGACCCCGCCGCGTAGTGTTTGTCCTCCCCCGCATACGAGAACGGATGGACCTTGTCGTAGCAGGTTGTCGTCCCGTCGGGGAAGACGCACAAGAAGCGGTTGACGGGCCGGGCGCCTGGGCTCTCCCGCACCGGCAGCGAACCGCATACCGCCACCCCGGTCCCCGCCGCCATGTCCAGCAGGAACCTCACGCCCGTACCGCCGGTCGCCAGTTCGGCGACTTTATCTGCGGCCATAGAAAACCCCGTCGCGAACATCTCCGTGAGCACGACAAGTTGAGCCCCTTGCCTGGCGGCGGACTCCACCAGCGGTACTAGGTGCCCGCACGTCGCGACCGGGTCCTCGAAGGACACGTCGTGTTGGACCAGGGCGACTTTCACCGTCCCCCCCGCCCCCAGAGCTGTCCCAGGCGCTCGACGGCCTCCTCGATGGCGGCCCGACGCTTGCAGAACGCGAAACGCACCCGGTGCCGTCCGGCTCCAGGGTCGGCGTAAAAGACAGAGCAGGGCACGGCGACCACGCCGCAGCGGTACGGCAGTTCCCGGCAGAACGTGGCCCCGTCCAGGTCCGTCAGTCCCGATATGTCGACGGTCAAGAAATAGGTGCCCTCAGCGCTGGTCACCGGGAACCCTACCTCCGCCAGCCCCTTGGCCAGAAGGTCGCGATTGTCCTGCAGCTCTTCCACCAGAGGGTCCACGAGTTCGTGGGTGGCACGAAGCCCGGCGGCCGCCGCCCGCTGCAGAGGCGCCGGCGTGACAAAGGTGAGGAACTGCTTGGCGGACCGGACCCCGGCCAGCAGGTTGGGTGGGGCACAGGCCCAACCCACCTTCCAGCCCGTCACTGAGAACGATTTCCCCGCCGAGGAGACCGTGACCGTCCGGTCCCGCATGCCGTCGAGCGAAGCCAGCGGCACGTGGCGGCGGCCATCGAACACAAGGTGCTCGTAGACTTCGTCCGTCACGGCAACGAGGTCGTGACGCCGGCACACCTCCGCCACTTCGTTCAGCTCAGCTTCATCGAGCACTTTCCCGGTTGGGTTGTGAGGCGAGTTGAGCAATAGCAACCGGGACCGGTCCGTGACCGCCGCTTCCAGAGCCCCGGAGGGCAGCACCCAGCGGTCGCCGTGACAAGGCACGCGTACCGGTACCCGGACAGCGCCGGCCATGGCCACTACGGGTGCGTAGGAGTCATAGGACGGCTCGAGCATGAGCACTTCATCGCCCGGCTCGCAAAGGCCGATGACGGCCGCGGCCACCGCCTCAGTAGCGCCGGAGGTGACGAACACTTCCGTGCCCGGGTCGTAGACAAGGCCGTATTCGGCCTCTTGGTGTTCGGCTACAGCCTCCAGCAAGTCCCGTACGCCCGGCCCTGGGGGGTACTGGTTGTCGCCTTCCTCAATGGCCGCTATAGCCACCCTGCGCAGCAGTTCAGGCCCAGGTCCGTCGGGGAAACCCTGGCCGAGGTTGACCGCGCCCGTGGCCACCGCCAGCGCGGCCATCTCGGCGAAGATCGTGGTACCGAAAGGGGCCAGGCGAGAGGAAACCCCCCGTATGGGCGCGTGAGCACGGTCGCTATCGTCGCCTCGGTGGCTGGTGCCCCCGTGCAGTCCCATCCCACGAACATAGGCCGCTCGTAGCAGTCACGTGGAGAGACAGCTGCTTTAAGGAGGCACCCGCTCAAACCTCGGGCTCGGCGTGGGCGGTGTCGGACGGGTCGACGTGCTCTAGCTTTTCGAGCTCGGCCGGGTCGACGGGCTCAAGCTCTTCGAGCTCGGCCGGCTCCTCTTCGTCAGTCATAGGCGCCACTACCTCGGGCAGGGCCTCGTTTTCGGTTCTGTTTTCGGCATCTTCGGTCATCGGGACCTCCTTTGGCCTGTTCGGCGAGAGGTGATTTCTAACTTCGATACCACCAGCCTGCCACGAGGGTGCAACCACCCCGCGCGCCGCTATGGTCGGGTCAGGAGCTGCTCTTCGGGGGGTTCGGCACGCCGAGGTAGGGGAACTGGGCCAACAGGTCGTCGTGCGGCTTCAGGCCCGTCGGCGGGATTTTGCCGTGGCTGAGCCAGGCAAAGCGCATGCTGTAGACGTCGTCGGTGGGGACGCGCCCATTGAGGTAGGTGGCGGGCTCCCTGCGGTCGTAGTGGAGGATGTCGGGCAGGACCTGGAGGGCGGCCACCTTGGCCTCCTCGGGCGAATAGTCCCCGTTTTCGAGGATCTTTGACCACGGCCCCAGGTAGTTGGCCACGTCGTCTGCCGGTTGGCGAGAGTTGAACAGGTTTTTCTCGCCGTCGGGGTTGATGAACGGGTTGATGGTCGGGTTCCCGCCCCGGTCCATTTGCTCTAGCTTGCCGTCGCGGCGCCGGCTGATGGCGGCCCAGACCCCGATGACGGGGCCGGCGCCCAGCATGTCGTTAGGTACCTCCAGGGCGATGGAATCGACGTTGTTGTCGGCGAAGTCGTCGTGGCCGCTCCACTGGAACCCGTGCAGCGCGCCTTCCACATCGGCGAAGAACGGGTCGCTGCGCAGCGCGGCGGACATTCGGACAGCCCCGGCCTGGACCGGCCGGGGCGTGCCGTCGAAGCTGACCGGTAGGGACGCGGTGAGCTGTTCGCCGGCCGGCTCGGGCTGCTGGGCCTGGCTGCCGGTGGCGTACCAGGCTGTCCCGGTTTGCCTGCCGTTCTCGAACGGGGAGAAGGTGAACGTGAAAGCGATGTCGGCTTGGTTGTCGCCATCAGTGTCTATGTTGACCCGGTAAACGGCGTCGGGGTGGAACTCAGGGCCGGTCGTGGGCGCTGGTATGGGGGGCGGGGCGCTGGTCGGGTTCGAGTCGATGATGATCACGGTCTTGTCGGGGTCGGCTGACGACCCGAAAACGAACACGTCAGTCAAGTCCAGGCGCCGGTCGTCGCCCGGGAACTTGAGCTTGTCTGCGCTGAAGTGGTTCGACATGGTGTCTCCTTTGGTAGTGGTTGTGCTTCGTCGGTAAGGGCAATTGTCAGGACAAGCGGTGTGGCCGGTCGTCAGCTGCGCAGGAAACCCAGCAGTGCCGTGTTCACCTGGTCGGCGTGGGTCCAAGGGATGGCGTGGGGGCCGCCCTCGACCACCACGAGCTGCAAGTCGTTGATCCGGTCGGGTAACCGCTTGCCTGTCTTGTCGAGCGGCAACACCCGGTCTGCGTCGCCTTGTACGACGAGCATCGGGACCTTGACCTTGGCTAAGTCGGCACGGAAATCGGTCGCCCAGGTCGGGATGCAGGCCACCGCGGCCGTGGCCGAGGCGGTTACAGCAAGGTTCCAGCTGGCCTGGTAGGCCTGGTCGCTGACCAAGGTCCCGCGCAGGGTGTCGAAGTTATAAAAGCTGTCCAGGAACCCCTTCATCCACGCTGGCATGTCAGACTGCGCGGCCTGAACGAACCCATCGAATAGGCTTTGCGGCACCCCGTCGGGGTTGTCGCTGGTCTGCAACAGGAACGGCGGGATCGGCGATACCAGCACGCCCTTGGCCACCCGGGCCGAGCCATAGGCGCTCAGGTAGCGAGTGACCTCCCCGGTGCCCATCGAGTGACCGGCGAGCACGGCGTCGTGCAGGTCCAGGTGCTCCATCAAGGCGTACAAGTCGGCGGCGAAGGTGTCGTAGTTGTAGCCGGCAACGGGCTGACTGGACTGCCCGAAGCCACGGCGGTCGTAGGTGATGACCCGGTGACCCGCCTCCAGCAGCACCGGGACCTGCTTGTCCCAAGCCCGGCCGCTGAGCGGGTACCCGTGGATCAGCACGACGGGCTGGCCCCCGCCATGGTCCTCGTAATAGAGCTCGATGTCAGCGGAATTCTCCCGGCCGACCGTGACTTTGGGCATGAGCGTCCCTTTCTGTCGGGTCTGGCCTGCACCCGGGGAACAGACCAGGCTCCGGCCGACCGATACTTCACTCACGCTCGCGCCTTGGCCGGCCCGTCGCGCCTGTAGTGACCCCTGGTCCATACCCGCGGCCCTTGCCTGGCAGCTCGGGCCCTGGCAATTGTTACGGGGTTGTCCTGGGAGCTGTCGGTCGGGCCTTTAGAGACCGACGTTTGCGGACGTGGTCTGCCTGAAGCCGAACTGAGACGGGGTGAACGTCCGGATCCGGGTAAAAACTCGAGCGGTCCCCGGCGTCCCAGGCCGCCCGGAGGCCGGGCGTGCTTAGGTCCCAGTCGGGACGGATTTGTCGTGTTGCCTCGCACAGATCGTGGCGGAGGTCTTCGGTGGACGGCCGGCCCCAGAACCAGTACCCGTTGTACAGGCTGTGAATGACGAGCCCGGGCTTGAGCACCAGGGTGTGGGGGATCATCGGGTCGTGATATGGGTCGGTGTACTCCTGAATGTCAAGGTCCTTCTGCACCGTGCGGCCGGCGTCGGAAAGGAAGGTCCACTGGGCGCCGACTGCGGCGCGGAACTCGCGGGTCTCGATAATGTCGTCGGTCGACATCGTGACTATCTGGGTGTAGGCGACGGAAATCTTGGGGTAGAAGGCCACCAGCTCGACGTGTTGCTGGTGGTCCTTCGGGCAGAAGTGGCCGCGGGCGATGACGAGGACCATGGGGTCGTTTCCTTGCAGCTCGCTCAATCGCCGCCGGGTCTTCGTGTGGTCGGTCAACTCGTAGTCGGGGAAAAGCCCGCCGGGGGCTATGTCGGCTCGCATGTCCTCTCCTCGTTCCTCTCTTTCCGCTCAAGGTGGCTCGGCCCCCCCGGTCCGGGTTTGACGGTCGCGCTTCCCGTCCCTCGTCGCGCCTGTGGGAGGCACTGGTCGGTCCACTGGCCAAGACAGTCGGTATGCCGGACGATTGGCGGAGGAGGCCACTGCACCCAGCCCGAAGACGTCCTCGGTCAGTACGTCTCGGTCAGTACGTCGGCCGAGCCGGCCAGAATTCGCGCGCTCAGCTCGGTAGAGCAGTCCGGAGGCCCCTGCGGGAGCTGACCCCGAGCTTCGTGAACACCTTTCGCAGGTGCCACTCGACGGTGCGCCCGCTGATAAACAGCTCGGCCCCGATCTCTGAGTTCGTGCGTCCGTCCCTGGCCAGGCGGGCGATGTGCTCCTCCTGAGGGGTGAGTTCGTCACGAGTGTCGTCTCGGCGCTTGCGCACTTTCTCGCCAGTAGCCAACAGTTCGCGCCGCGCCCGTTCGGCGAACCCCGCCGCGCCCATCGTGGCAAACATGCCATGCGCCAGGCGTAGCTGTTGGCGGGCATCGACCCGTCGGTTCTGTCGACGTAGCCACTCCCCGTAGGTCAGCCTGGCCCGAGCTAGGTGGGCTGACATGCGAGATTGCCCGAGCCATTCGATCGCTTGCCGGTGCAACTCGTCCGCTGCCCCACCTCGCTCGACGAGCGCGCACGAGCGCGCCACAGTACCCTTCGCCCACTCGGTCCCGCTCCGACTGGCCCGCTCGGAAAGGCGGTCGGCGGCGTCACGGGCGACCGCCTGCTGGCCGCACCTCGACGCCGCTTCCACCAATTCGTACAATGCCCACGACGACGTGACGGCCTCGTCCGCCGCGGCCGCTTTTTTCGCCGCCTCGAGCGCAAGCTCGTATTGGCCAAGGCCGTTATGGAGGACCGCGGTCGCGTACTCGGTGGCCGTGATCGCGCATCCCTCGCCCCGGGATACGGCGCCACGCATCATAACGTCGGCCAGGTCTAAGGCGACCTCGGCTTGACCCCGCCAAGCGGCAAGCCGGAGCGAAATGTACGGCAGGGTCTCGGCCCGGGCTCCAAGGTTGAGGCCTTCCGCCTCGCTCATAAGAAGAGACGCCCGTGAGAACTCCCCCGTTAGGACGTGGAACCCAGCCAGGTAGTCGAGGGCGTAAGGAAGGAAGACCAATCGGCCTGTCGAACGGGCCAGGTCGGCCTGTCCAGCGGCGAGCTCGAACCAGGCCTTGTCGTCCCACAGGTCCATCGCAGCCAGGTTGTAGGCCACGCGTAACCAATCGAGCTGGGTGCCTTCGGCTCGGAACGTGTGGAGGGCGTCGGCCAAGATCGGCGCCGCCGCAGCGTAACCGTCGGTCAAACGGATGGCCAGGCCGAGCAGAAGCTGTTGCCTGGCCGGCAGCGGCTCAGGGCCAAGGGGCGCCGACCGGGCCGCCATAGCGAGGTCGCCCACCGTGGTGTCGCCGACCAGCCGGGCCGCGTAAATCGCCGCCACCAGCGCCTCCAGATAGGTTTCTCGTGCCAGCTCTGGGTCGAGGCCCTCAAGTCGTTGCGCAGCGTGCAGGAGTAGCGCCGGAGCATCGCGCCCACGTCGGAGGTCAAACGCGATCTGGGCGCGCATGCGTTCTACTTGGGCTCGACCGAGCTCGTCGAGCGGGCCCGCGTCTGCCGTCGCCAGCAACGACTCGGCGGCGGTGAAGTCTCCGGCTTGGAACTTCGCCCCTGCGGCTGCGAGCGCCCGTGAAGCTCGCGTACTGGGGTCGGGAGTAAGCATCACCGCCCACTCCAAGAACGCGGCGGCAGCGGCTATACCTCCACGGCGCTCGGCATCTTTGGCCCGCCGGAGTAACTCGGCGGCCACCTCCTCGTCCGGGCCATTGGCGGAGTGCGCTCGATGCCAGGCCCGCCGGTCGGGGTCGGTCTCTGGATCGGTGGCGGTGGCGAGGGCGCCGTGAGCGGCCCGTCGATCTCGCGTCGACGCGGCACGATAAACGGCTGACCGCACCAGCGGATGGCGGAACCGCGCCACTGGTCCGATTTCCAGCAACTGGTCTGCCTCAGCGGGTTCCGCGGCCCGGGGTTCAATACCGAGGGACTGGGCGGCTCGCCACAGGAGCGCGGCGTCCCCGACCGGATCCGCCGCGGCCAGCAGCATCAAGTGCTGAGTGGGCTCTGGCAAAGCTCGGACGCGGCCCAGATAGTGGTCCTCGATCTGAGCGGGCAGGTCCGCTTCCGTCGGGAGCGCAAAACCACCGGCGAGTTGGGCTGCGGTGATCCCCCTCGACAACTCCAGCAAGGCGAGCGGGTTGCCCCGGGTCTCCCCGATGATCCGGTCCCGCACTGGCTGGTCGAGCCGGCCCGGGATGGTGGCCGCCAACAGGGCCTCCGCATCGTCCTCGTTCAGCCCTCGGAGCCGCAACTCGGGCAGGCGCACCAGTTCGCGCTCGTCTGCCGGTTCGCGCACCCCGAAGACGATCCCGACCGACTCCGCTTCCAGGCGTCGGGCGACGAACCCCAAGGCCTGGCGCGTAGCCCCGTCGAGCCACTGAGCGTCGTCCACGAAGCACACGAGCGGCCGCTCGGCGGCAACCTCTGACAGTAAACTAAGTGTTCCCAGGCCGACCAAGAAGGGGTCGGGCGAACCCCCAAACGAGAGGCCGAACGCCACCCGCAACGCCTCCTGCTGGGGCCCGGGCAGTACCGGGAGTTGGCCGACCATCGCGACGCAGAGCTGGTGCAACCCCGCGAACGGCAGCTCCATCTCAGCCTCCACACCGGCGAGTTGGACGATCCGAAACCCACTGGCGTGCGCGGCGGCGTGACGCAGAAGGGCCGTCTTTCCCACCCCGGCCTCACCACGGATGACCAGTGCCGCGCTCTGCCCTCCTCGCACCTTCTCCAGCAACCCATCCAGCACCTGGCACTCGCTGGTCCGGCCCCGGAACTCCGGCTGGCGGTGGGCGGCCATTCGCCCGTAAAGCCTAGGCGACCCTGGTTCGAACTCCCCTGGGCCTCGCAGGCCCTCTAGGCCGGCGTACCCTGCCGGCGTCGCGCTTAGTGCTCCGCAAACCGATAGCCCGGGAAACTCATACCGAACAACGGGGGTTTCTCGGGCGCAGCTACATAGTCGTATTTCAGCTGAACAGGCATTGGCCAATTCGATAGCGGCTGCGGCGACACGGTCTGGACGGCCTCCCGCCCGACTACTCCGAAGGGCCATTGGCCATGGCGGTTTGCCAACGCTACCGGATGACAATAACTACCAATAAGCTGCTGGGTAATGAGCTGGGCACACCTTCAGTAAGTCGACGGGTGTATTTGCGGCCGGAAAACAGGAGGTCCACATGACAGACGATTCGGCCCAGGCCAATTGGAGCGTAGCCGACTGGCACGGCAAGATGCTTCTCGACCGTGACGGCGAGAAGATCGGGAAGTTGCAAGACGTCTACGTCGATGTCGAGACCGACGAGCCTCAGTTTGGCACCGTCAAGGAAGGTTTCATCGGCCGTCACTTGACCTTCGTGCCACTAGCCGGGCTCCAGATCGGTCCCGATGACCTGCAGGTGACGGTGACCAAAGACCAGGTGAAGTCCGCGCCGGACATCGAAATGCACGGCGAGGAACTGTCCCAGGCCGACGAGTCCACCCTCTATCACCACTTTGAAATGAACTACACCCCAATAAATACCGAAAGCGGACGGCGCCTGGCCCGCCGATGAAGACGATCAGGCGTCCAGCGGCAGACCGCGGTTAGTCGTCCAAAAAAGGATGCCCTTCTCCTCTGGCTATTCTCGCGGCCTCTTGAGGAGGACGGCCGTCCTGCTCTCAGCCACAGAGATCAGCCCGACGGCCTCCCAACCGTGCTCGCCTTCTGCGTTGAGCGCCTGAACAGCGGCCGAGGCGCCGGGTGCGTGCGTAGCCGGCTCGAAGCCGGGAAGCTCCAGGATCAGGTACTCCCAACTGGTCATGCGCCCTATTCTGGCTCGTGTTATTGCCTGGCGGGGACGCGGTCAGCGCGCCCGTTTGGCAGGACCGCCTCGTGGGGGCACCTTCGCCCCTGCGCCGTTGGCCCGACTTGCGCGCCGACCAGGCCCGCGGGCGCTATCGACGAGCACGTCTAGGACCTCTCCAACGGTGCGCTCTCGTCCGATCGTTTCTGGCAGTGGGAGGTGGGACTGGATCTGGTAGCGGTTACGTCGGCCGTCGGTGTCCTTCTCCTTGACCACGTAGCCGGCCGCGGTCAGGTCATTGACGATGGCGTACGCACTGCGCTCGGTGATGCCTAGCTTGGCAGCGATGTCGCGTAGGCGAACGCCGGGGTCGTGGGCGATACAGACCAGGGCTCGGGCGTGGTTGGTAAGGAAGCTCCACTCTGTCATCAGACGTCATGTTACCAGAACGATTCTGGAAATCAATTGCTAGTACTTGGTAACTAGGGCCGTCTCGAGGGCGTCGCCTTGACGACAACCTGGACGGCCCTCCGCCCCCTCAGCTGTCCGCTGGACGTGAGAGTGGCTAGTGAGCAGCACGGCGGGCGATCGCCAGCAGTTCCTCCGTCACCCGCTGGCGCGTGAGCTCAGACACTTCCCACGCCCCCACCCGCCGGCTGGTGTTACCGCCAGCCCCTCCCCACATGTCGCCTTCGTCAACTTGGACCTTCAGTCCTTCGACATCGGCTTCGAGCAGCAGGTAGGGGTAGCGGTCCAGCCGAGGCTCGTCAACTATCCGGCCCTTGAGCGACATCCACAAGGCTAAACGTGGGCTTCTGAAACGCGCCTCACCGCCTGGGTGCTCCTCGACCAGGCCGTCACCGCCCAGTTGACGAAGCCGTTCGACCACTGCGTCCATCGCTGGCCGCACTTCCGTCTGGCAGGCCGCAGTGAAGTCGTCCAAGAACTTCCTTCGGGCATCGAGCCGATCGGCGCCGGCATCGGCGGCATCGCGGTCCCTCTGCGCCACTGCCGCCAAAATCGGGCCGAAGCCAGCCAACGGGTCGGCAACTGTAGACAGCCCAGCGACGTCGGCTGGCCTAACGGGGCTAGGAGTCGTCGAGTTTGCTGATGGAGCTCCCATGGGAACCCTCCGATCTGGCTCCGTGTCTGCGGGCAACGTGCCCGAACGTACGCAGAACCCTTCTAGAAACAGTTTACTACAAACCGGGCCGCTAGGCGGTTATGTGGGCGTCCTCCGGGGGGCCGGTACCGCCCGAGACAGCTGGTCCAGCGCAGGCGGGGCCAAGGCGCCGCTGATCACAGCTTCAGCCACGTCGACCAGGCGTAGGTTGTGGTTGCGGGCGTGTGTGCGCAAAGCGGAGAACGCCTGCTCCATGTTGAGGCCTTGTCTTTGGGCCACCATCCCCTTGGCTTGTTCGATGACGACGCGGCTGTTGAGGGCGTGCTGGAGCTGTTGGTTCACGACCTGGGCCTCGAGCGAGGCGCGGTGCTGCAGGATGGCGATGGTGGCCACATCGGCCAAGGCCTGGGCCGCTTCGACATCGGGCCGAGCATCTCACCCGGCTCGACGTGGAACAGGTTGAGGGCGCCGATGACTGTGCCCTGCCATCGCAACGGCAGCGCCAGGACGGAGCAGAAACCGGCGGCCAGCGTCTCGGCCGCGAACAGTGGCCAGCGACTGGTCACTCTGGCCAGGTCCTCGTCCGTCACCGGCCTGCCGCTGCGGTAACAGTCCAAGCAGGGGCCTTCTTGGGACTGCAGCTCGAACAGTTCCAGGACGCGCATGGCCTCGCTGGAGGAGGCCATCACCCGCAGCTCGCCGTCGGGCCCGGCCAACATGAGGCCGGCGGCGCCGACCTCGAGCAGCTCGACGCAGCGGTCAGCCACCAGGGTCAGCAGCTCCACCACGTCGAAGTCAGCTACGAGCGTGTCTGCCAGCTCCACCAGCGTCCTGGCCAGCAGCGCTTCTCTCGGCACCCGACCTCGACTCACAGCACCGGCCACCTGGCACCTCCCGGGGCACGGGAACCAGCCCAAGACGTATGTTACGGGGGTGGCGGCCCGGCGGCTGCCAGCGGCTCCGGAACACGGCCGGCCTCACGCCCCGGGGCCTTCGTCGCCGCTACCGGTACCGAAGCCGAGCGTCCGTTCCACTACGTCTTTGGCTACCTCGGTGAGGGGACGGTCGTTGCCGAAGGCGTAGGCCCTCAACCGGACCAGGGCTTGGCCGACGCTGATATCGAGCTGGACGGCGACCATGCCGGCGGCCTGGTGCACGACGTAGTGGAAGTCGGCGCCCTCCTCGAGCTCGGCCGCCAGCTCGCCCGGCGGGGCCCCGCCTGCAGGACGAGGACGGCCTGGGCGGCGATGCCCGCCATCACGAGCGCGTCGGCGTGCTGGTCATCGCTGAGCGGCCCCGGCCGGTCACGACAAAGGTTGAGCGCACCCGAGACGTACCGCCCCTACTTGGAGGGGGAAGCCGAAGACCGCCCGCACCCCCGCCTCGATGGCGGGGGCTGAAAAGGCCGGCCATCGTGACGTGACCGGGTTAGCGAGGTCCGGTTCGAGCACAGGCCAGTCCTGGCTGTACGCGTCCACGCACGGCCCCTCCCCGAGCGCATACTGCAGCTGCTCGATCAGGTCGCTCATCTCGTTGGTGGTGCACAGCGAGCCTTCCGGCGAGTCCGCCCACATCAGCATGATCCCCGCCCCGCTCATGGCGGTGGCCTCGGCGCAGACCTGGCACAGCCGCTTCGTCCCGAACGCACCATCGCTACTACCGACGAGTAGGCCGAGGATCCGCGCTCGCCGTTCACCGCCCCTCCCGTTCATGGTTTTTCACGCACAGCCACCCTGGTTATGTCATCGGTCAGCCATTTGGCGGGAACGGCCCCGGCGCTCAAACCGGCGCCCTGGCAGACGTGCGGCGGGCCCGTTTGGGCACCGGGACGGGCTGACTAAGCCGAAGGACCGAGCGCTCTCCCCCCTCGCCGTCCCGTCCTTTGGGCTCGGGCCCGAGGAGGTCGTTCAAGCCACAAGCGTCGATCAGGAGCCGCACGGGGGTCGAGGGGGAACGAACGGTCAAAGACGCAGACCGCTGCCGAAGGTACTCTCGTGCCCGGGCTATGACCGCGAGTGTCGAGGTGCTCATGACCCGTACCTCGGCCAGGTCCAGGACTAGCCCGGGGCCGCCAAACGCGATGGCGCGTGCCAGGGTCATGCACAGCGCGGTCTCAGTTGAGGCGTCGTGCTGGCCCCGCAACCAGACGACGAGCTCCGGGCCAGACCCCGCCAGGACAGGGTGCCGGTCAGGGACGGTGAAGAACGACGAGCCAATGGCAACCATGGCGATCTCCAAGCTCGAGTGCAAAATCATCGCGTTACCGGGGTCTGGAGTACCGCCCCCAGCCAGCGCATGGCCGGCTCGGCACGTTGGGGCATTATTCGTGTCGCCACCACGCTACACCGTTTGAGGCGGACGTGCCGACCCGACTGTGGCACGGCGGCTACGGCCAGCACCGCGATCGTGGGCATCGCCCGAAAGGCCAGGAATAGCGGTCAGGGGGCGATGTAGTTCAGCCGGACGTGGCCTAAATAAGGTGGGAGTAGCGGTACAGCCTGGGATCGTCATCAGCAAGTGGGCCAAGTTCACCGGGTGTGACCAGGCCACCGACCAGGGAGGAGGATCTCCTCGCAAGGTGGGCACAACACCCAATCTGTTTGGAAGAACAGCGTCGGGTCAGCGGGAAGGACGCACCGACAGCGTCCGCAGAGTCGTTGGGCTGGTTCTGCTGACGTCCCTAGCTCAGTACCGCCGACGGCGTCTGGTGCCACTGTCATGAAACCCGCGCACCGGGGTTCGGATCTCGGAGGTGCATGTCCAGCCTATCTGGACCAATACGGGCCCCGTTTTCAGGGCCTACTTTTGCGGGCCTCATCGCGAGCCCCCGATCTCCCTCCGGAAGCGGAGGGCCAATAGCTCAAGGTGAACTAATACCAACTTACAGTCGAAAACAACAATTGAGACCAGAACTTCAATAAGACGTGCGGGGCACTGACTCTACTCCGCTACACGTGTCAAGGCTCGATGCTCCCAACCAGTCGCACTTGCTCGGGACTTGCCGTTGCAACCACAATGCTAGAAAGATGTTACTAGTATCTCTGGACTAGAGTACTGTGGAGGTAGATGTTCGAGGCATGGCCGTCGTGGACGGGCAGCTGTTCGAGCCTCAAAAAGGGCAGTTGACCATGAGCGAACTTACGGAATTGAAAACCGAGAGCGACGTACCCGCTACCGATGGCTCGGGCGGGGAACTCAATCAACTCGATGCGCCGGAAGGAGCCGCGTTCATCCTGGGCGGAAGTAGGCAATTGGGGGACCTGCCCGACCAAACCCTTTCGTGGCCATGCTACGGGGTGAGCGTAGGCCCGTTCGACGCCGGCGACTTTCATGCCACCGTGGGCGTAGAGGGCAGTCCAGGGACATCGACCAGGTCGGCCGTCGGCTCAAGCTCCAAGGACGGAAGGTTGGGGACCGGACCACCGCGCGGCGGGCGCCTAACACTGCGGCCGCCGCGCTGGCCCCCGCCGGCTACACCCTCACCGCTGCAGTTGGCCGGTTCGATCACCAGGAGATGCGCCATACCGATGCCTGGCCTTGCGCCGCGAACTACCTGCCGGTGGGCGAGATCTAATTGATGGCTTGCCCGTCCTCGACCTCCGTTGCCGTCGAGCCAAGGTGCGGCCCGCCTCGCAGTCATGTGCTGCGCCCCGGCGTTTGTACCGCCGGGAAAGGTGTAGGGTCATTGTGGACACGATAAATCCCTACGTGTTGGGCCAGTACCCACTGGTTGGGGCGGTACTCCGGACCCTGGTAGCGAATGTCCGCAATGCCTGAGGTAGGAGAGCGCCATAGTGCCCGTCCGGTCTTCTTTCTTCGCCGTCTCTGAGCGGCGTCCCGTGAACGGGGAGACACCCCGGACAGCGCCCAGTGGCGCCGGGCAGCCGCGGGATGAACCGCCGAAGCGACGGGCCCCGACGCCCGCCCAGCACCAACAGCCGCGCCTATGGACCTGGCTCATCTTGGCCGCGATCGTGTTCGCCGCGCTGGCTGCTGCTGCACCCGGGCGTCAAATCGGCGCCGGTCCGGAACTTCACCTACACCAGCTTTGTCAACGAAGTATCAGCCAACAAGGTCTCAACCGCAACGATCACCTCAGCCGGCGCAGTCAGCGGCAAACTCGACAGCGGCGAGGCCTACACGTCACAGATCCCGACGGCCCTCGACGACACCGCGCTTAGCCCCTTCCTCCTCGCCCACAATGTCCAGGTGACGGGCACCAATGCGAGCACGACATCGCTCCTGGACGTGGTCTTGAAGACCTGCTGCCGTTCCTTTTCATCGTCGGCGTCGTGGTGTGGTTCGTCCGCCGCAGCCGCAAGCAACTGGGCGGAGGGCTCGGTGGGATCATGGGTATTGGGCGTTCGAAGGCAAAGGTGTACGACGAGGACAAGCCGACCACGCGCTTCGCCGACATCGCTGGGTACGAGGGCTCCAAGGCGGAGGTCATGGAGGTTGTCGACTTCCTGAAGTACCCCAAGCGCTATGCCGCGGCGGGTGCGGTCGGCCCTAAGGGGGTGCTAATGGTCGGCCCTCCCGGTACCGGCAAAACGCTAATGGCCAGGGCCGTCGCTGGCGAAGCGGGAGTGCCGTTTTTCGCTTTGTCAGGGTCGAGCTTCGTCGAGATGTTCGTCGGCGTGGGCGCGTCGAGAGTACGGGACCTTTTCACTGACGCTCGCAAGCGTTCCCCCTCCATCATCTTCATCGACGAGATCGACGCCATCGGGGGCCGGCGCGGCCCCGGTGGGTTCGGGTCCAACGACGAGCGCGAGCAGACGCTCAACCAGCTGTTGTCGGACATGGACGGCTTCGAGCCCGGCGCCAGCGTGGTCGTCATGGCCGCCACCAACCGAGCCGAGATCCTGGACACGGCGCTGTTGCGGCCCGGGCGTTTCGACCGGACGGTAGAGATCCCGCTCCCCAACCAGGCCGAGCGCACCGCCATCCTCGCCATACACGGGCGAGGCAAGAGGCTCGCCCGCGACGTGGACCTGGACGCGGTGTCCAGGGGCACGCCGGGTTTTTCGGGCGCCGATCTAGCCAACCTCGTCAACGAAGCCGCCATCAACGCGGTCCGTGCCCGACGGGACGTCCTGACGGCGGCGGACTTCGACGCGGCTCGGGACCGCCTCTTGATCGGCCGCCGTGACGCCTCCAACGCACTGCTGCCCGAGGAAAAGTACTCCGTCGCGGTCCACGAAGCCGGCCACGCCCTCGTCGCCGCTCTGTCCGAACATGCCGACCCCGTGGCCAAGGTCACCATCCTCCCGAGGGGCGCCGCGCTCGGGGTAACCGAACAGTTGCCCCTCGCCGAGCGCCACCTCTACCCCCAGAGCTACCTCACCGACTCGCTCACCGTCCGCCTCGGCGGTCGGGCCGCCGAGGTCATTGTCCTGGGGGAGCCCTCAACCGGTGCGTCCAACGACCTCGCCGGCGCCACCGACCTGGCCACGCGGATGGTCCGGGAGTGGGGGTTTTCCACTGAAATTGGCCCCATCGGTTACGGGCCGGAGGGACCGAGCCGCGATAACCCCTTCGCCGGCCGTCCCTACGCGGAGGAGACGCAGCGCTCCATCGACCAGGAGGTAGCAGGGCTCCTCCGCGACGCCGAGGTCAGGGCGACCAAGCTGCTCCGCGACCATCGCGGCACCCTTAACCGGGTCATAGAGTTGCTGCTCGAACGCGAGACGATCGACGGCGCCGAGCTGGCCGCCATTACCGCCGCACCTACGCGTGTCGAGGAACCAGAGCTGGTGCTGTCTCACGGGGCGGTCAAAACAACACTGCCGGCGCCGGGATGAGCGCCGGCGGGCTCCCCCATAGATCGTCGCGTCGTGCGGCCTAGCCGGTGACGGGGCGCCCCTGCCGGATGCCTAAGCGCACTCCGGCACGCCGGGCCTGCAGAGAGAAGCCGACGTGGTACCTAAGGATCTGATCGTCTATTTCACGACGACCGCGCAGATTGCCGGCTCGCTGATCGGGCTGCTCTTCGTGTCGATCTCGCTGCGCTATAACGCGATCCTCGGTAGATCGGCGCAATTTCACAGCCGGGCCATGGCTAGCGCCGCGTTCACTGGCCTGTTTAACGTACTGACGATCTCGCTGTGGGCGCTCGTCCCGGGCGCGGGCCTCGGTTACGCGGCGGTCATCTCCGGCGCGGTCTGCCTTTTCCACACACTGCGGTTGCACATGGGAAAGCGCCGGACCATTGACTTCTCGATGGGCAGTTTCCTCCTTAGCCTGACCGTATATTTCGCACAAATCGTGGAAGGCATCTGGTTGATCGCGCGGCCACGTTCGAACGAGATCGTGTTCATCCTCGCCTACACGCTGTTCGGGGCGACGGCACTATCGCTCAAACGGGCCTGGACGCTCCTGCAACCCGGTCAGCGTAGTGAGAACAAGCCGGTCCCGGCCCCTCCGGTCGCTCCGCCCACCCAGCCTTCCGAGCTGACCGGGAACGTTCGGTGACGCTCGCAGCCGGGCCCAGCCTGGGGGCGGCGAGGCTCGTTTTTCTTGTGGCAGGGAAGGGGCCTCGGGACACCTGAGGTGCAGTGGCCCGAGCCACCGCGAGCGACAAATGGCCACAATGCGGCAAGGAACAGCCGAGTGCCGCTATGAACCCGCTCAGCGCGAGCTGGTCGTCAGCATGTCTCGGAGGACCGGGAGGTGCTCGAGACATTGACCGGCGCCGAACGCCACCGACTGCAAGGGGTTGTCGGCGATGACGACCAGCATCCCTGTCTCCGCAGCCATAAGGGCGTCCAGGCCGTGGAGCAGGGCCCCACCCCCAGTGAGCGCGATCCCCTGGCCCATGATGTCGGCCGCCAACTCGGGAGGCGTCTTGTCAAGGGTCACCTTCACAGCGTCCACTATCGCCGAGACCGGCTCCGCAATCGCCTCTCGGATCTCCTCACTAGTAGTGACAATCGTCTTGGGCAGGCCGGTGATGAGGTCCCGGCCTCGGATCTCAGCACTGACCTCCTCCACAAGCGGCCAGGCCGAGGCGAGCGTGATCTTGATCTCTTCGGCGGTGCGCTCGCCCAGGGCGAGGCTGTACTCCTTTTTTATGAACTGGATGATCGATTTGTCCAGCTCGTCGCCGGCGATGCGTACCGACTGGCTCACCACTATCCCGCCCATCGAGATAACTGCCACCTCGGTGGTGCCGCCCCCAACGTCGACGACCATGTTGCCCGTCGGCTCTTGCACGGGCAAGCCAGCGCCTATGGCTGCCGCCATCGGCTCCTCGATTATCGAGACCCGCTGGGCGCCCGCCGCCTCAGCTGCATCAATCACGGCCCGTTTCTCGACACCCGTCACGCCCGCGGGTACGCATAGCACTATCTCCGGCTTGGGGAACCGGCCCGGGTGGGCACGGCGGACGAAGTAGGCGAGCATCTTTGCGCAGATCTCGAAGTTGGCGATGACACCTTCCCTAAGCGGCCGGACCGCTTGGATGTAGGGCGGGGTACGGCCGATCATCCGCTTGGCCTCTAAGCCCACCGCCATGGTCCGCCCATCGCGAACGTCGATCGCCACCACCGACGGCTCGTCGAGGACGATCCCGCGTCCCTGCAAGTAAACAAGCGAATTGGCCGTCCCAAGGTCTACGGCCAGGCCCCGCCTGAAAGCTGAGAACGGTCTGTTGGGCACGATCAGCAAGCCTCCTAGCCCGAGTTCCAAGGATGGGCAGGGGCAACGCTCGACCACAGGCTAACCGCGGGCTGGACAGTGGCCCCGCACGTATCGTGACCTCCCGGCGACGTCCGTGGTAGGTCAAGACAGCGGCGCTGCAGAGTCGTCGCGATGTGCTAACGTCCGGGTCTTCCGGCGGACCAAGTGCTTCAGCGTGTGAGCCCCTCTCGTCGTCGGACCGCGAGGGGTTCACTCACTGGCGACGGCGACCACCTCGGCGTTGGCGCGGCGCAAGCCCCGGCGGAACCACCAGGACGAGAGCACGACGCCACCCACGGTGAGCGCCCACGACAGGCCCGTCTTGGCTGCCAGGAACGTAGCGATGGGCACGTTGAGCAGGAGTGCGACCGTGCCAGCGGCATTGGCCAGGCTCACCAGGGCCCACAGCAGGCTGATCCGTACGAACAGCTGGCGGACCTTGGGCCGCTTGAAGAACGAAGGCGGCAAGGGCACGAAGTCGTGCGCCAATTTCTCGGCCAATGGGCAGCCAAGGGGGACAGAGAGCAAGAACGCAGCACCCAACAGCGCGGTGCCCAGCGAGGGCTGCAAGAAATACACGAACAGGCTGCTCGAGCTGGCGAGGGCCACGGCGGAGCGGGCCGCCAAGCCGACTGTGCCGAGGAGGAGCACACCCGGCAGACGTTCGCGCCGCCACAGACGGCGCAAGAGGGCCATGACATTCCAGGCCAAAGCGGTACAGATGGCACCTTTCGGCCCAGCACCAAAAGAGCCACATAAAACAGGCCGAGGGGGACGAGGATCGCCTCTGCGATCTGCGGCACTGCCCGTCTGAACACGTCGCGCGAGCGGGGCAGCTCGAAATGGTGGTCCCCCGCCATTTTGGGCCGCCAGTTTCGGCCTAATCGACAGCTTGACCGGTATGTCTTGCCTCTCGTCGATTTGACGGAGGCGCTCTTCTAGTGCGCCTTGAGCGCGTTCACTGGCATGGAGCACTTGCGTACGTTGCTCGTCCGAAGGGTTCACGCATTGGCCCCGCAGCCCGTCATCAGCCCACTGCTCCGCGTTCCGGGTCTAAGTTTCTGCGCCTGGCGGTAGAGGCGGTGGGTAAGCCCGAGTTGTTGCCGGCCTTGGACCAGGCACGTCCGGGCTTCTCTCATTACATTGCTCCTTATTTCGACGGGCCTGCTTCGGGGTCGGCGCAGCGTTTGCCACCTGTTTTGGGCGATATGTCCTCAGCGGTCAGAGTGGGGTCCCGAGCCAGAACTGTCCAAAGGCCACGACTGATGACTAGTCTACTCTAGTTGCACAAAACTAGCAAATTATTTCTAGGAACACTCTTCAGGTAATCGCCTGCCGCTGATCCCCGAGGGCAACTTGTCGAGCGCTAGCGGATATTTCTTGGCCTCTGGACGGGCTCGAAGCGGGTATGCCGGTCGTGGTCGTCGTCCTGGACCGCTTCGGCGGGACCGGAGAGAGGTCCTGACGGGCGGGACGTCATCGCGGTCCTGGCATGAAGGCGGACGTCCTCAGACATCCTGGGCTGCCCTCGCGGCGTGGCTTTCGCCGAGCGCTCGAAGGTACTCATACGAGTAGATCCCGGTATTGTGGCCGTCGCTCCAGTTGACCCTTATGGCATAGGTACCGACGCTCGTGATCGCCCGCGGAGCCACATCGCCCCGCACGCTCGTTGGGTCGAGCCGCGGTCGTCCGCTAATTTCCTGCGACGCAACGGGCGCAGTGGCAGGCGAGCCGGAGGTCCCGCACATCGAGGCTGTCGTGCCGTCCGTCCGCCCAGAGCATTGAGAGCGTCCTCGGGCCCCTACGCCGAAGACCGATCGGCGTGGTCCTAGAACCCGACGCCTGGACGGCGTTTTCGGTGGTCCGTGGGAAGCCCGAGCATCCCGGGGACGCTCGGGCCGAGGATGTCGGCGTCGAGAAGCCCAACATCACTACCCGCCCGGGCCAGCGCCAGCGCCAGGTTGACGGCCACTGTCGATTTGCCCACGCCGCCTTTGCCGCTACCGACGGCAATAATGTGGCGGATCCCCGGCAGTTTGTCGTGACCGCTATTTGGCCCGAACGACGTCGCCGGCGCGCCGTTATGCCCGTGGTGCGAAGTGTTTCTCTGCATGACTACAAGTCCTCGTTCCTGGCCGTGTGCCCGTCCGAGTTGTCACCCGATGAAGATGCACTCTCCTGGGCACTCCTCGGCTGCTTCGGCCACGGCGTCTTCGAACTCCCCGGGGACGGTTGCGAGACCTGCCGCCCCGCCGGGTTGGCTCTTCACGTCGTCGCCCTCTTTCACGTAGGCGAGACCGTCATCGAGCAACGTGAAGACGGCCGGTGCGATCTCTTCACACAGCCCGTCCCCCGTGCACAAGTCCTGGTCGATCCAGACCTTCACGATGCTCCCCTGCTTCCAGGCAGCGAGCCCGTCTGCCGCGAGCTCAACCGAGGGGTCGTGGCGCGGCGCCACCGCCAATATCGGGCCGAAACCTGCGGGCGGTCGTGGACAGCCACACGATCCCGCGACGTCATGTGGCCAACCACACTCTTGCCGCCGTCAGCCTTACGGGTGGTGGTCCCAATGGGAACCCTCGATCTGCCTCCCGGGCCGTCGGGCGAAGTGCCTGTGCGTGAGGAAAGCCTGCTGGAAGCTTACTGCTGTATTGGGTGGTTCGGCGCACGGGACGACCAAGCTTCGCAATTGCCACAGTCCGACCCTGTTGCGGCCTTGAACGCAGTCGGGTGCGCTGGACTGGGCTTAGTCCCGGATTGCGCTTCGGAACCGTAGCTGATAAGCCGCGATGACATTGGTGCACCTCTCCCGTCCACAATCGTCGCACATAAGGCTCCCACCGAGGGACGCTGGCTCGGCCACGGGATGACCATGAGAGACAACCCGGAAAGACGAGGAGCCAGGAGCCGTCGTGAGCGTGGTAAGCATGGCATCGCGCCGAGCCATTTCGTATCCCAAGATCCCCGGCGCGAGCGAGGGATGCAAGGCAGAAAACGGCTGGGCGAAACGTCAGGAAGGAGCTGTGGTGCAGGAAGCCGATCCGCAAGCAACAGATCGCCCGCTTCAACATGCCCTTCGGTAGCGTCACTACAGGCGAATTCGGGACCTACTTCATCGGTTACGCTCGCAACCCCGAGCTGATCGAGCACATGCTAAGGAACATGTTCATCAGTCGTCGATCGGGTCGGGAAACCCTAGACAAGTGAGTTCCGCCTTTCCTCCAGCAACTGCAGCGCCACCAACACGAAAGGACTCCAACGTGCCAGCACCGAACGTTAGTTTCGACACCGACATCAAGCCGCTGTTCCGGGAGAAGGACCGCAACTCGATGCGCCGCGTGTTCGACCTGTGGTCCTACTCCGTCGTCAAGGCGCACGCTGACGCGATCGGCGAGCACCTAAAGAACGGCTCCATGCCGTGCGACGGTGCGTGGCCCCCAGAGCGGGTCGAGTTGTTCGAACTTTGGGTCGAGCAAGGCGAGCCCGAGTAGCTAATCGTGGGCGACGCGCCAAGGGCCCGTCAGACCTTGCCAGCTGCCGCCGGTCCCCCCGCTCGCCGCCGGGCCTCGCAGGTCAACGTCAACACTGTACTGGCGGTGGTGGCGGTCGCCACAGGGGAACCGACGGGCGGCGACACGAACATGGAAGTACTTAGGCTATTCGAGGAAAGGTCGAGCAGATGAACACCCAGGGCGCCATGGTTTTTACGCTCGTTCCGGTGGTTGGGGTCATGCTGACGGCGCTACTGGCGTTGCATTACACCAAGGACCCGATCCTGCGCATCGCGGCCAAGACCTCACTCGGTTTGATGGGGGCCCTGATCATTGCCGTGACGCTGTCATTCGGCGTCATCGTCCTAGGCACGCATGTCGTGTCGTCAGTGCTTTAATCGGCTGCTTTTCGCCTACGGCGCCCACCACTGGTTCAGACCGCACATCGCCGGCCTCTCGGGCCGGTTTGGGATCAACGGGTCAGCCCCTGGACCACGGCATTCGAGATCATCGCTTTGGCCATGCTGGTCGCCCCGGTAGCCGTCACCGAGGCCGCGCCGCCCGGGCAAGCAGGGACATCCCTCCGGCCACCGGGCCAACAGCGGGCCATCACTGGCAGCGTCAATCGCACCTCCACCGCCAGGCCCACTGAATACAAACGCCAAGGCATGAAGAGGACAACCTCCATCAGCCCGGTTTTGTAGCCTGGCGCCATGCCCTACACAAACGAGCAAGCGCTTAGTGACGAGGTTGACCAACTTGTTGCCGCCGCCAAGTTGATCGGGACCGCACTAGCGCAACTGGACATAATCCTCGCCACAACCCCCTTGGACAACGGGCCGGCGAGCATAGCCAAGTCGGAGTACCGCAAGGCGATGCGCGACCTCGTCCCGGTGATCGAGTCCCTTTAGGTGCCACCTACGCTGCACAGCCCGTGGAGGACTGGGAGAGCGCGGCTGCCACGGGGTCGATGCTCTCCTGCTGCTGTCTGGCGAAGTCAGCGAACCGCGCTGTGGAACTCGACGGACGATTGCGAAGGCGCAAACCACATCAAGGACGCCGGGTGGCACGGGTACTGATCACTGGTTCGAGCGACGGGCTCGGCTTGATGGCCGCCCGGCTGCTCGTGGATGACGGCCACACGGTCATCTTGCACGCCCGCAACGAGCAACGGGGCGATTACGCCCGTCAGGCGCTGCCGGGCGCCGAGCACGTCGTGACCGGTGATGTGGTAAGCATTGCCGGGATGCGCCAGGTCGCGGAGCAGGCCATTGCGCTCGGCCGCTATGACGCCGTCATCCACAACGTCGGCATCGGCTATCGCGAACCTCGCCGTATCGAGACCGTGGACGGCCTCTGTCACGTCTTCGCTGTCAACGTGCTCGCCCCGTACCTGCTGACCGCCTTGATCCCGGCACCCGCCCGGCTGGTCTGCCTGAGTTCGGGCATGCACCGAGGCGGACAGCCCGATCTCGACGACCTGCAGTGGGCCCGCCGGGGCTGGAACGGTGCCCAGGCGTACTCCGACAGCAAGCTGTTCGACGTAGTGCTGGCCTTCGCCGTCGCTCGACGCTGGCCTGGAACGCTGTCCAATGCCCTGGAGCCGGGTTGGGTGCCGACCAAGATGGGCGGCCCCGGTGCACCCGACGACCTGAGCCTGGCGGCGGTCACCCAGGCCTGGCTAGCCGTGAGCGACGACGGCGCCGCCACCGTGACGGGTGGCTACTTCTACCACAACAGCCCCGAGCGGTGCACCCCGCCGCCCGCTCGGTCGATGTCCAAGAAGGGTTGCTGGAGCGCTGCGGCGAGCTGACGGGGACCCCGCTCCCGCCGCCGTAGGTGCCAGGCGACGCCGGCTCCGACGCTGATCTCCCTTAGGCCTCGAACACTGAAGGCTGTGGCCATCATGGGGAACGAACTGCTCATCCGAGGCGGCCACGTCGCTCGGGGCGCGGGACGGAGCCCACGTCGAGTGGGCCCGTAAGCTCATGCACGAGACCAAGGAGCGCATGCGCACGATCTTCGAACCAATCGCACACACCTGGGGCCGACCCGGGAGAAAGGAGAGGGTGGGCGGTGGCGGCGACCCTACAACTTGTAAGAGAAGGTCGCATTATGGAGCTTCGACGGGGCACGTTCCGCGTCTTGCTCGACGGCGAGGACATCGGGTCGATCGAACCGGACCAGACTATCGACCTGCCAATCCAGCCGGGGCATCACGAGTTGCAAGTCAAGTTAGGTCGCTACAGGAGCCGAAGAGAGCCCTTTAACACGGCCGACGGAGAGACCGTCACATTCCGCTGCTACGGCGGCCGGATCTGGCCGCTCTACCTCGCGTCGATTGTCAAGCCCGACCTGGCGCTCACGCTCAAGCGCGAGTGAGCCCGCCACGGCTACGCCCTTTCGGGCTCGACCTTAGATGGCCACCTCCATGTACGTGCTTTAGTGGCTTCCCAAGAGCGGCTGACGGGCTTTCTCCCGTGCTGGTCCCCTCGTGGCCGACCAATTCGAGGTGTAGGGAGGTTTAGTGGCTCGTAACCGGCGGCCAAAAACTCTGGGGCTGGCATTATGGTCCAGCACTTCCATCAGAAGTTGCGCGCCGTCAACCAGTACGCGCTCGACGTAGCCACCCAGCAGACGGGCTCCTGGCCTACGGCCAGGAGAGACCGATTAGAAGCAAAGGAGTCGATATGAACGACGATCAACGATTAGCTCAAGCCGAACAACTTCTCAAGGAGGCAAGGGCCGCGTTGCGGGCAGCTAAGGGTGACGGAACGACCGTCACCCCCAGATCCGTCGGCGAGGCGATCGAGGCAATCGACGTTTACTTCCACCACTTCTTTCCGAACCCTACGAACAGCCCGGGGGGGTGATCCTCGACAGCGGAGGTTGAGGCTCCCTGTTGTTAAGACTGATCTTGAGGGGAAGCCCTGTTTAATTAGTCGAACAGTACGGTCCCAGTCACCTGCAGGAAGAAGTCCAGGGTCTCGCCTTGTCCTTCACGTGTAATTACTGTGAATTCTCCAATCGTAGGAACGACTGTCAGCCCGGCGAGCCATCCAGGACTGCTTCCCTCTGCAATTCCCCTAAAAGGTCGGCCAGACCGCCCTTCGCTCGGCCGCTCAACCGAGCCGAAGTAGAAACCCAAACATCAGAAGCGTGCGTGACTTGAAAGCCTGACGATCCCAAGCGCCTCACCATGTCGGCGTCCTCACCGGTCGAACGCGGCTCGAAGCCACCTACCTTCAGATAAGCGTCGCCTCGTATGCCTAGGTTGGCGCCATAAACGTGCCCGTGTGTGAGTTCTTGTTGTCGTGACTCCAGCAGAGCTAGGTAGCGCCGTACCGCTTGCGGGTGGAGGCGGTGCAGACCCGCAAGCCGGACGAGACCGGCGACGGCGGGGGCGCCTTTCCCGGCGTACCACAGATGACGTAACGCCCAATCAGTCGGTACCTGGCTATCGGCGTCGGTACTAAGCAGCCAGGTGTGCGCCGGCGGGTGCGGCCGGAGCAGGCGTAGGACTTCCAGCGCCCCTCGATGCCGGAGGCTCCCGATCGGACGCGGCAAACATGAAAGCTCCAAACCAGAGCGCGAGCGCCCGGCCAGCGCCCGCTTCACGATCTCGGCGGTACCGTCAGCCGACCGGTCCACGACTACCCACATGGCACTGTCTACGCCTGCCGGGAGCCTCTCCAGAGCAGTCTTTATGCTTTCCAGGCAAGTCCCGATGCGGTCAGCCTCGTTGTGGGCGGGCAACACGACACCGACCGCTGTGATCATGCCCGCCTGAGCACGTGCAGGAGGAACTCTGACTCCTCGTGGATGACGAGCACCTTCCAGCCCTCTCGGGCCATCAGTTGCACATGGGCGTCGTCGGCGTCACGCGGAGCGTCATGGGTTGGCGACCGCCAGCCGACCGCCAAAACGTCCGCACCCGGCTCCAATCGAGCTTCTGTTGCTGCAAGAGTGGCGGCCAGGTCGGCATTGTCAAGGTAATACAGGACCTCGCTGAAGACGACGAGATCGAACGGGCCCACGGGCATCTCGAGGGGCAGGCGCGCCACCTCCACGCGGACATTTTTCAACCGGGCGGTGGCCTCTTGCGCCGAACAAACGGCTGCAGCCACCCCGTCGAAAGCGACCACCTCGTCGCAGCGACTCGCCAACTCCGCTGTCAACAGACCCGTGCCGCAGCCGGCGTCCAGCGCCCGGCGGTACCGGGGCCGAGGCAGGCACGCCATTGTGACCTGGCGCTTACGCTTCTCGTATTGCTCGGGTGGCCGTGCCCCAGGGGTCGGCGTCCGCCTCGTACAGCCCGGTAAAGCGCGTAAGCGGGGTACTGCCGGTGGGCGGGACCCGGAAGAGCACCTCCACGCTGGTCTCGAAATGAGCGACGGCCTCCCGGCAGACAATAGGCGCTTCACCGAGCGGCCCAGGGCCAAGTTGGGAACCGAATGCGGCAATGGCAGCACGTTTGCGCTCGCGGTCACCAACACCGAGCCGATGACGGCCGGCCAGTTTCCACGGCATTGGGTCGTCATGGGGGTCTTTCCATGGCCATGTCCAGATCGGGTAGCCCCATACCTCCGTACTAGCTCCAGCCGCTCTGCGAGCCGCGGCACCAGCAGCTCGATGGTCCGGGTGTGGATCGTCGGGCCAGGGAGCAAGGCACATGTCGGCGCCTGCCATTATGGGCGTGAGCAACTCGCTCAGCTCGCCCGCAGATACAGCCGAGTCGGGCAAACCAAGCCAAAACACCGGTACATCACCGAGTCCCAGGTGACCCAGTGCCTTTATCATCTCATCACGCCGGCACCGGCCCAACGCTCCCCGGTCGTCGGGCTGCAGAGCTGGAAAAGCCGCCTCGCCGTCTGTGGCGATAACCATTTCTATTCGGGCGCCGGCGCGATGGAGAGACTGCAAAAGACCTCCGATGGCCAGCGTCTCGTCGTCCGGATGAGCAGAAACGACTACGACTCGGCCGCTCGTGAGAGCAAAGGGCGCGATATCTCGCCCACTCAGGTCCCACGCTTCGGGGGCCGTTATGGCCGGGCCGGTATCATCCCGGGCTGCGTGATGACCTTCCGACCCGGTGACGGCCCGACCGCCCGAACCGCCACCAATTCGGTCGTTACTTATAGTCATGACCGTCGGGGGGCGCGGCTCAAGATTCTGGATCCCAGGGCGGCCAGGTCGGCCTCGCCATGGTGCTGGCGTACGTAGACTTGTAGGTCGGCTAGGTGTTGCGCCAGGCGGCGGTCCCAACAAAGGGGACCGGGCCCACCAGGCGAGGCACTACATCAATGACCTCTCGCGCTGTTTTCTCCGCCGCCGATCGGCACGTCCCGACTAGGAGCTCATGGTCCTCTGACGGCTCTGAATCGATGACCTCGGCTGCCAAAACGAACAGTGCATCCGTGCTCGCGAGTTGGGTGTGCAAGGCACCCAAATGGGCAAGCCGATGCGGGTCCGGGCTCCGGCCTGACGACCAGTCGGCCATGGCCAAATCAAGTGCGCCGACGGCGCCGCCCAGCCAGACAGCCGCCACACCGGCGCCCCCGAGGGCGAACCCACAACGGCACGTGTAGAAACCTCGGGGCCTACGGCGGCTTCTTCGGGCAGGACCAGGTCGTCGAAGGCCACCTCCAAACTGGAGGAAGCGTCCATGCCGATGGCGGGCCAGCTATCGGGTTTGGGTTGGACACGGGGGTCCCCGAGGTCCACCTCCAAGAGCAAGGAGCCCTCGACGTCGGCGAGCGCGGCCGCAACCAGAGCCCGGTCGAGGTAGCCTGCCCCTGAACAGAACCGTACTGTGCCCGAGAGATGGTATTTGCCATCCTGACGCCGGACGCTTGCACCTGTTCCTGACGACCGTGAGGCCCAGACACCGTACAGGGCCGTTGGTCGTGGGACCCGCCCTGACTCGACGAGGATAGCTGTGGCGTCCGCATGCCCTTCTGCTAAACGGGCGAGGCAAAGATCTCGGCGGCCCAGGTGAGCCAGCGCAGCCCAACGGGAAGCGGTCCGCCCGCCGCCGGGTAGGGGCAGGTCCAGTTCCCCTCGGCGTTGCAGCTCGCGCAGTTCCTCGCTCACACTCTCCGCGCTGCGAGGTCCGCGGAGAACCTCGGGGGGCACGACATCGAGCAAGCTAGCTGGCATATGCGGCCGCCGTGAGGCAGGGCTCGGTCGGGGCATTCCGGTTATCACCTCGCGTCCTCCACCACTTTTAAGCGAAGGCAGCACCGTTCTGTCGGGCCGCCGGGCGCTACTTGGCAAAACACATACCCGGCTATTGAAGCTCGGAAACACCATCCGTTCGAGCAAATGTCACCATTTAGATAGTCTTTCCCTTTGCTGGCCTGGTTTGTTGGGAGCCTGAGGCCCCTAACCACCCATCCCCCAACAACCGCCTGAACGCCCGTCTCAACCCCGAGCTTCGGCTACCTCAAGGATCTCCAACCTGAAAATCGCCCCTCAGGCCCGCTCTGCGGCCGCCTTCGGCGGGAAATGCCCGAAGCCCTGGGCCTCGGGCTGGCCTCAGTCATCGAACCCGCTACGCCGGAAAGACCGGTGTCCTACAACGGTTCTTCCGCGTCCAGCTTGCACACGTCCACTCCCAGGTGCCCGGGCTCACTCCCCCGGGGCCGGTCCACCCGTCCCGTCCCAGCTCGTCCAGGCACCCTACCTCCCTAGCGAAGTTCGTCTTTGCCCCCGCTAAACGCCCCTAAAGCAACACCATGGAGGATCCGGGTCGGCCGAGCGCGCTGGCCCAAATCCGGCGGTCACCGGCCGACGGCTTCCTCCAGCTGTTGCTTCGACATCGTCGAGCGTCCCCGGATACCTCGCCGTTTGGCCTCCTGGTACAGCTGGTCGCGAGTGCGCCCGCCTGCCCCGCGGTGAGAACGCAACCCGCCCCGCCGGGCGGAAGAAATGTCGTCAGTGGATGTCCGGCTGGCTTGGTGCGATTCACCGGCCCGAGCCCTTTCTTTGTTGACCGTCCTGGCCGCGATCTGCTTGGCCGTGCCTTCGGGGACGCCTCTGCCTACCTCCCCTTTCTTTATGTGCTCGTATTGCCGTTCTCGTTTGGTGCTCCACGCCTGTTGTGGCACCTTGGCCTCCTTACTCGCCCGCTCCGGCCGAACAGGTAATTAATGCCCTCCTACGGTTACGGGCAAACTAGAGCTGGCGAGCTCGGCGGTGGGCTCCACCCGAGATCTGCGGTATTCCAGCAGTGGAGTGCCTGGATTCCATGGCCCGCACCACCGATGATGGGCGAAGGTGGGCAGTCGGCTCAGGCACTGGTTCCCGCCAACTTGAGACGATCAACCAGTACAACTTTCGAGCATCTATTCATCGGTCTTTAAACGGGCTCCCCAAGTCGTGGTCAGCGACTGGCCGGGCTCCAGGCGGGTTAGCCCGTTCCCTGTTTGGAAGGCGTTCGGAGGGCACGTCATCGGCTCTGTCCCGAGCCCCACCCGCCGTCGTGGCGGGCTGAGGGTGTCGCCGGTGTAGATCTCGATGATCGGGTAGTGGTGGTCGACCCACATCTCGGTGCGGGTGCCATCGGGGGCTGTAAGGCGGGCCCATGCTCGTCCCGCTTGGTCACGGTCGAGATCCGTGAAGGGTGTGTCGAGGTTTTGGTCGCCGATGCGCCGGCCGGCCCTAAAGTCGAACTCTGTCCCTTCAACCGTCGCCGTCCCGGTTGGAAGTTGACGGCGATTGGCAGTGAGGATACGGGTCGAGGCGCCGAGCTCGAGGATGCATTCGTCGACCACCACACCGGCCCCCGGTGACAGGTAGGGGTGCTGACCGCTCCCGTACGGGCAGGCCTGCTCGCCGATGTTGACAGCGGTCGTGGAGACCACGAGACCATCGCCACCGAGCTCGTACGTCACCCCGATGTCCAGGGCGAACGGGTAGCCGGCCAGGGGGCGGAGCCGGGTGCCCATGACCACTCGAGTGGTGTCGTGTTCCACGGCGTGCCAGGACCGCCAGCTGAGGAAACCGTGGATGGCGTTGTGTCTTTCCGGCTCGTTGAGCGCCACGGTGTAGTCGGTGCCGTCGAAACGGTACGCGCCGTCGGCGAGCCGGTTGGGCCACGGGATGAGCGGCGTGCCGTGTTCACCGTCGCACAGGGCGTCGAAAGGGTATGGGTCGAGAACAAGCCTGTCGCCGGCCGCGTACTCCCGGATGCCGCCGCCGACCTCGACGATCGTCGCCCGCTGGTCGCCGCGCCGGATCTCGAACTGTTCCCCCGAAGGTGATGTCCCCATTGCGATTTTGCGTTCCGCTATTTGTCAAAGGACGACATGGCTGCGCCTGTGATCATTCGCCCCGCCAGCCGGGAAGCAAGGGCCATTATCGTCAATGCCGGGTTGGCTGCCCCTTGGGTGGGGCAGACGCTGCCGTCGCTGATGAACAGGTTGGGGACGCCCCAGGCCCTCTGGTTGGCATCGACAACGCTGTTGTCGGGGGAAGTGCCCATCCGGGCGCCGCCCACCAGGTGGGCGTAACGGTGGATGGTGAGCACGTCCTGCGCCCCGGCGGAGTAAAGGATGTCAGTGATGACCTTGGTCGAGTAGGCGATGTTGGCCTTGTCGTTGTCAGCCAGGCTGTAGTCGAAGCGCGCCACCGGCAGGCCGTAGGCATCCTTTTCTGCGGCTAGCGTGACCCGGTTGCCGGGCTGGGGAAGAAGTTCGTTGAGCACCCCGACGCAGGACCAGTGGTTGTAGTCACGCATGTACTCGCGGAGCGCCCGCCCCCAGTGCCCGTCGGCCAGCACGTGCTCGGCCCAGCCGATGGGCAAGGGGGCGACGGTCTGGATGGAGAAGCCGCGGGCGAAGCCCCGCCCCGGATCGGTCTCGTAGAAGTCTTCCGAGGACACCTCCGGTGGTGGTGCTTTGTACATCCGTACCTCGTCAGGGAAGCGGCCCGCGCTCTGGGACGCTCCCTGGACCATGACGTACCGGCCAACCTGGTCCTCGTCGTTGCCGACCCCGTGGGAGAACCGCCTTGAGGTCGAGTTGAGCAGCAACCGGGGGGTCTCGATCGAGTACCCCGCCACTGCCACCACCTTTGCCCGCTGGCGGCGTTCGACGCTCTCGCCCTCCCTGATGTACGTGACCCCAGCGGCCCGCCCGCTGGCCTGGTCGATGTCGACCTGAGCCACCATGCAGTTGGCTCGGATCTCGACCCCGTGGGCCAAGGCGTCCGGCAGGTGAGTGACATAGGGGCTGGCCTTGGCGTTGACCTTGCAGCCCTGAAGGCAGTACCCCCGGTAGATGCAGTGCGGGCGGTTGCCGAACACCCCGTTGACGATGCCGACCGGCCCTACTCGCATCTTGATCCCCATGCGAAGAGCACCGCGCCACAGCACCGAGGCCGCTTCGGAGACCGGGTGCGGGGAGAACGGGTAACGGTGCGGGTGGCCCCACGGCCAGTACTGGCCGGCCACCGGGAGCTCGCGTTCTACGGTCTCGTAGTGAGCTCGGATGTCCTCGTAGTCGATCGGCCAGTCCGCCCCGACGCCGTCGAGGGTCTGGGTGCGCATGTCAGAGGGGTGAAAGCGGGGGCAGTACCCGGCGTAGTGGACCATTGACCCCCCGACCCCCCGCCCGGAGTTGTTCTTCCCCATCTCGATGGGGTCAGCGCCGCCGATGACCCGCTTCTCAGTCCAGTACAGGTGATGGGAGCCGGCCTCGTCGGAGACCCAGTCCTCGTCGGGGTGCCAGAACGGCCCGGCCTCGATGACCACGACTGTCCACCCCGCCCGGGCCAGGCGCTGGGCCAGCACCGACCCGCCCGCTCCGGCGCCGACGATACAGATGTCAACTTCGTCGCTGTCGTCGTAGCGGGCCATGGTGCTCTCCCCTGGCAGATCTCGGCGGTGCACGTCGAGCAGGAACCGGGAGTCGTTCTCGACCGGCCCGACCGAGCCCTTCAACCAGCGTAAGGTCATGGTCAGACCCCCTGCCGGGAGGCGCAGAAGACAACGTGGCAGGCTGGGCAGGCCCGCCCGGTGGAGCTCACTGGTCGCGCTTCGGGGCGGTAGGGGCCGGGCCCTCGTCAGTGGCGCCGGACCGTTCGAACGGTTCCCTGGTGCTGGTAGGCCCCAGGCGCATGTAGCCCCGGGGGTAGGCCGGACCACCAAACCCAATCTCGTTCCATGCCCAGGGGTGGGAGTAAAACGCGGCCAGGACCATGCGCATACATACCGACCAGGCCCGCTTGCAGTTGAGCTTGCCCCACGACCCACCGGACAGCTGGCCCTCGACCAGTAAGCCTACGATGGCCTCCTGGGTTTCCACCTCGGCGCCAGCGAAAGCGGGCGGCCCGAAACGGTCCCTGGCCGCCTCGTCGAGGCCGGACAGGACTAGCCGCCACGTGTCGCGGTCGTCGGGCATGTCGGCGTACTGGTACCCGTCGAGGAGCCCGGCGGCCAGCCTTTCGTCGATCATCTCCACCACCGGGACCCTCGGCTCGCCGTCCTGGGCGAGGCACACGTCACAAAACGCCCGCACTGTCGGAGCCTCATCAGGAGAGAAGAACCGGAGGTCGCCGGTTATGTGCAGCCTGGCGTTGACCACCTTGGCGGTGGCCGGGTCCCAGGTGCCGGCGGCGTCGAACACGTCGTAGTCCGGGTAGCGGCCGATCATCTGGGGCGTGGTCCCGCGGCGTTGCCGGGGCAGCCACGAAACGTGTGGCGGTTGCCGGCCGGGGCGCAGGTTTGGGAGGTGGTCAGGCTTCGACAGGTCGCGGCCCACTAGTCCTCCCGGCGTAGCAGGGCAGCCAGGACCCCCATGCCGCCGACCATGGTCATCAAACCGGGGGCAAAGATAGGTGGGCCCATCGGGAGGTTGTAGGCGGCCAGGCCCCACCCGCCTGGTTTGCGGGCCACTCCGCGGGCGTGGAAGTACTCACCTAAAAGGCCGTTGGCGGTGTACAGCATGGCGGTGGCCGGCAGCACGGTCTTGGCCCATCTCTTGGAGAACACACCGGCGATCCCGGCGACCATCACGGGCGGGGTGATGATGATCGGGCTCCACATCCACTTGTTGCCGAAACTGGCCTTGTAGTGCTCGAGGAAGATCTCAGCCGTGGTGACCGCCGCAGCCACTGCGGTCAGGCCGGCGAGGGAACGCTCAAAGCGACCGTGGGCCACGTTGGCGACGGCCCGGTCGATAAGGTGGGTGAGCTCGCCGATGCTCTCGCCGTAAGTCTGGGACGTAGTGGCCATGTTCATCACTCCTGGTTCATCTCGAGTTTCCGGTTGGCTTCAGGGCCAGTGCTAATAGGCCGGCCATCGCCTCAGGCGTCTTATTCACGCGCACGTCGACGAGCGGGTGGCCAATTGCCGAGGTAAACCGTGACCAGCTAACGGCTCGCGGCAGTTACGAAGTGCCGCGCCCAGAACCGCAGCGGCGCGCAGTGCTGAAGGAACCGCCCAGCCTCGTCGGCAACTGCTAACTCGAAGAAGCCGTCGTCCATCTGGCCAGAGATTCCGCACACCTCGAACAGTGTGGCGACGGCGGAACTATAACCGATGAACTTCGAATGGTTGTAGGCATCGCTGACGAAGTCTCGGGCCGCCGCTGATTGCGCCAGCTCCCTGGCCCCGGCGGGAGAAGCGAGCACAACCACCGCGTCGTAGAGCACAGACGGGCCGCCGGCTACGGCTTGAGCAGCGGTCACGCGTTTACCGTCGCTCATTTTTACGCCCCCGACCGTGGGAGCGATCAGTTCTATGGACACATCCTGGCGCCCCGCTTGGTCGTGCAGCGCCCTTAGAACGCTGGCCTCGGCCCCGTCCGTGATCAAGACGCCGAGTTTGCGGCCGGAAAAGTTACCCGGGCCGTTCCCAATTATGCTGAGCGCTCCTGATGGCGCGAGGTCGCGTACCGGTTCTCGGGCTGGGTTCAGGCGTTGCGGCAGCTCGCTCAGGCCTAGGCCTTCGACCACCTCCTTGGCCAGGTCTTCGTCAACATTGCGGAGGCCCGCCACCATGCGCACCCGGATCTCTACTTTGTCGCATTTGCCCAGTTCGAAAACGAAGGCATCGATAATATGGCGCTGTTCCAGTCGGGTTTGGCTACGGAAGAACTGACCGGCTTGGCTGTAGTGGTCATTGAAGCTCTCTGGCCTAAGGCGGCGTTTCTGCCCTGACGCTGACGCCGGCTCCGTCTTGAACCCGTTGGTGGGGTCCTCCCGCGGCCCCCCAACTTCGCTGTCCCAAGAGTTCGGCTCGTAGTTCGCTCTAGTCGTCGGATTGGCCACGGCCATATGCCCGTCCTGTTGGAAATTTGCCATAGGGCAGCGGGGCGCGTTTACCGGCAGGTAAGTGAAGTTAGGGCCACCAAGACGCTTCAGCTGAGTGTCGAGGTAAGAAAAGTTGCGCCCCTGGAGCAGAGGGTCGTCGGTGAAGTCGATGCCCGGGATAACGTTCTGGGTGCAGAACGCCACCTGTTCAGTCTCCGCGAAGAAATTGCTCACGACCTGGTCGAGCACCAACCGTCCGACCAGCTGGACAGGGACCTCTTCCTCGGGGATCATCTTCGTTGGGTCGAGGATGTCGAAGCGGAAGTTATTGGCGAAGTCCTCGTCGAAGACTTGCAGGCCTAGCTCCCATTCAGGAAAGGCGCCCGAGGTTATAGCTTGCCAAAGATCACGTCGATGAAAATCAGGGTCAAAGCCACTGATCTTGAGGGCCTCGTTCCACACAACCGACTGCAGCCCCTGCTTTGGTTTCCAATGGAACTTGACGAAACTCGAGCGCCCGCCGGCGTTGACCAGCCGGAAGGTGTGGACGCCAAAACCCTCCATGAAGCGGAACGAGCGCGGGAGAGATCGGTCCGACATCACCCACATCAACATGTGTGTAGACTCAGGTGTAAGGGAGACAAAGTCCCAGAAGTTGTCGTGGGCCGTCTGCGCTTGCGGGAAGCCACGGTCCGGCTCTTCCTTGGCGGCGTGGATGATATCGGGGAACTTTATGGCGTCTTGGATGAAGAACACCGGGATATTGTTGCCTACCAGGTCCCAATTGCCAGCTCGCGTGTAGAACTTGACGGCGAAGCCGCGGACATCGCGGGCCAAGTCAGATGAACCTTTGTTCCCGGCGACCGTAGAAAAACGGACGAAGGTCGGAGTGCGTTGCCCGCCTTCCTGAAACGGGTCAGCCATTGTCAGTTCCGGCAGAGGCTTGTAGTTTTCGAAGTAGCCGTGGGCACCAAACCCGCGTGCGTGCACGACTCGCTCCGGTATACGTTCGTGGTCGAAGTGGAATAACTTCTCACGAAAATGGCCGTCTTCCAGTAACGCGGGCCCCTCTCCCCCGAACGCAAAGTGTTCTGGTCGTCGCTTACGACCACTCCCTGCTGGGTCGTGAGCGAGGGCCGCTTGCCGTCGGCCGTCTGGTGGGTCTCGCCCCCAGCGCCGCGCCAGACGGTTTGGTCGACGTATTGCACCTCGTCCAGCGTCGCCTTACCATTACCCGCGCGTGGCTTCCGGGAACCACCCATAATGACCTCCTTCGAGCTGCTACATAAGCCGCCGCAGCACTCATACCCGACGCGCCCGGCCCCAAACGGAACTTTGCCGCGCGGTCGCCGGACAGTGGCATCGCCAGGGCCAAGTTAGGAGTGGCAAATTCGACCGGATGGGCGGAGATGAGGTACGCCGGACCACAACGCCGCCTAAGGCTGGGACGGGCGCATCGACCTCGTTTCGTTGAATTCCTTCACTTATGTGATGTGGGCTGCAGAAGTCATGGTGTACCCGCACTTCAGAGGCTAAAGTCAGCCGCCTCGATGTCAGAGCGGGCTAACCGATCTGCCAGCCGCACGAGGGCGTTCTCGACGACCTCGCTCAACGCTGGGTGGATCCAGTACTGGCCTCGGGCCAGTTCGGACACTCGCTGGCCGTGCGCAGCCGCTTGGATAAGAGGGGTTAGCAACAGCGACGCCTGCTCACCGAGCACATGGGCGCCGAGAATCGTCTCTGTCACGGGGTCGACGTAAATCTTGCAGACACCCATTGGGTCGCCCATAGCCCACCCGTAGGCGACATCGCGATACTCCTGGACGACCTCGAGGTAGGAGCCCGGCTCGAGGTCCTGCGACCGGGCCCCGACCGAGGCGACCTGCGGATCGGCAAAGACGGCCGCCGGCACCCATTTGTGGGGGAACACGCGAAGGTCGTCAGGATGGGCCAGATTGTGGGCGATCGTCCGCGCTTCGGCATTCGCGACGTGCTTGAGCTCGAAGGGCGAGCTGCAGTCTCCGAGTGCCCAGATCCCGGGTGCCGCGCGACCGTAATCGTCGACGATGATACGGCCGTCGTCGGAGCAGCAGACGCCAGCCAGGCCGAGGTCCAGGTCGTCAGTGTTCGGACGACGTCCAGTGGCTACAAGTAGCAGCTGGGCTGCGACGGTTGTCCCGTCCTTGAGGGAAACGGCGACGCCCTTGCTGTCCTGAGTAACGCTGGCGACGCTCGCTCCAGTGTGGACGTCCCAACGCGTGGACGCAAGCTTGGTAAAGCGCTCGGCGATCTCGGCGTCGAGCGTCGCCACCAAGGTGTCTGCGACCTCGACGAGATGGACCTCAACCCCGAAGCTCGAGAAAACCTGCGCCAGCTCGACGGCGACATAACCCCCACCAAGCACGACCATACTTGCCGGCAAGACGTCAAGCCACATAACAGTATCCGAGGTGTGGAAAGCAACACCGGAGCTCTTGACCAGCTCCGGCACCGACGGATGACCACCGGTCGCGATTACGATCTTTTCAGCGCTGATGTGCACTTTCTCGTCAATCACCAAGTCGTGAGGGGCCACAAACCGAGCGTGACCCTCGAACAACGTGACTGTGGGCGAGGCCTTCCGCGCCTCACGGCCCGAACTCGACGTCTCGCTGACGCGAGCGGCGACACGGTCCCGGATAGCGGGCCATTCGACACCCAAAAGCGTTGACTGGAGACCGAACTTCGGTCCCCGCCGAACCTGCATGGCCAGTTCGGCAGTGTACGCCAGCATTTTGCTAGGGATACAGCCGCGGTTGACGCAGGTACCACCAAACGTACCCTCTTCGATGAGGGCCACCCTTTGACCCGAGTTCTCCGGCACGACGACGTTGCCCGAACCAGATCCCACGATGGCGAGGTCGAAGCGTTCCATCACTTCGAGCCTACGCCGGGCCCGCCAACCAGTTCGCCGGACAAGCCTGCAAGTGGATGTCCAGTGCCTTGTCGGAGAAGGGGTGCGCACTAGGTCGAGGTCCGTGGGAACCGCTCGCACGGGCCGGCCAGACGTTTGCGTGAGTGGGACTAGCCAAGGCGGTCGCGACGGTTGAGGTCAGTCAACGTCTCGAGTTCAGCGTCGGGGGCTTCTTCGACGGCGATTACCCGGTTGTCGGCGTTGGGCAGCGACCGGAGGATCTCGTCGAGCTTGCGCTGCATGACCGTCCGGTCGCGGGCTTGGAGGTGCTGGATGACGAAGAGCATGACCACCGTGACCACGGCGGTGACCGATTGCAGGATGGCCAGCCAGTATGACGGGAAGCCGGTGAGGGCGCCGTCGAGGACCCACGCTAACGCCACCATGGCCACAATGACGCCGGCCCAAGCGTGCGACGCCGCGCCGCCGAGGCGGTGAAGCTGGCGACTGCTCCACCGGCGGTGGGGGCGGCCCGGGACCTGATCGCTGGTGTGGGGCTGGCTCACCCGGCCGCGCTGCCACCGATGCCTTGCAGAGGGAGCTAGCTGGCGTTGGATACGCAGACGGCGCAGGCGGAACTGGTCATCGACGGGTTCGGGCACCCCCGAGCTATACCCCGAGATGTCCCCGTTCGCTCGGAGGGCCGATCCGAGGACAATTTCGCGCTCTGCGCCGACCCTTCTCGTCTCCGTCGGGCACAAGGCCGGGTGCCGTCGCCACCTGAGCGGCCAAAGTTAGACTTTTCCCCCTCGCTACACCTCTGAACTGGAGCGCAGTCGCCTTCCCGGCGTATTTCGATCAACCTGTACGAGGGCTCTCGGCCGCCCCGGCCTTGTCACACGCGACCCTGGCGGCTTCAACCACCGAGTGCAGGTCTTACGCCTCTTGGTCGCCGCCGTAGCCTAACTTCGTTGCCAACTCTGTCAGTTCGGCCATTCGGGCCGAGACATCGTCCGCAATGCGGCGCAGGTCGTCAAGGCTCGTCTGCTCCACGGGTAAGCCGCCTCTGTATGCGGTCTTCGTGTACCGGACTCTTTGTAGCGAATCGTCTGGTTGGTCGGCCCTCCATGACGCATGAATTTCCTCGTGCCAACGCGCCCAGACCTGGTTGACCGCCAAACACCAGCTCACGACCTGGGCACAGATCGGCTCGTCCGGATGATGCTGCTTCACCAGACGATCGAACTTGGCCGCCAGCTGCGGGGTGGAATCACCGGCCAGCAGTGCCTCCACGCTCGGCCCGTCCGCGCCCGGGACCAGGTCGCGGACTGTCCTGAGCAAAGCCAGGTCGAGACGGCCGAGCGCCGTCACGATCGAGCCCATGACCCGCAGGTGCTCGTCTGAGAGGGTTTGAACGTCATGACCCGGAGGTGGGGGCTGAGGAAGGCTCATAGATCGAGTAAACCAGTTCCTGGGGCTGATTACGTCGGCCCTTGTCCTACTCGTCAACAGCACTCCCCCAGGCGCTATCAAGCATGTCAGGGCTACGACGATCTCCCCTATGGCGGCGACGCGAATTCCTCAAAAAGCCGCGGGAAGTCCCTCGGGCTGGCTTCGGGCTTCCCGGGTCCGGCCCCCAGAAGTCCCCGCCGACGACTGTGTTCTCGGATATGGGGTAGGTCAGTGGCGCCAGGACCTGGTCCTGTCGCAGAGAACGACTAGACAACTTGGAGGTTTATATTTCTCCCTCCTGGGTATGTAGGTGGAGTAACAGCACCAGCCTCGGGCAATTTGGATCAGCCGGCCGAAGCCAGAGGAGCGGTGAGGCGAGCGTAGGCACCGCTTGTGGGTAGGAAGCTGCCTACGAAGCTCGTGGCCTTGTATTGCCGGACTACCCCTACGGCGGGGGCGGCCGCGTCGGACGCTGTGGATGCCTCGGAGACTGGCGCTGTTCAGCCTCATGATGGCCCCTACACCCGCCTGCTGGTCCGGCTTGGCTGTCCAAAAGGGACCGCCCGAGGCAACAACCAGCAGGCAAGCGCCACCAAGAAAGCGAAAGCGCACCGAACGGTGTAGGTCTTCACGTCACTGCTCGCTTGACCAAGGAGGTACCCGTGCAGTTCGTCCCAGAAAATACCATGCCCGAAGAGCCCGACGGCCGCCAGGACGTGCACAATAGCGGTGTCGATACGCAGGTGGCGGCCGCCCACCTGTGCGGGCAGACCGACCTGCGTACAGGGCAGGTGTGCACCAAGCCAGCCCGTCACGACGGGACATGCGAGTTCGTTGCGAAAGACGCCGTACAAGAACTGATGGACGATTTCTAAGGACCGGTCCCAGACCTCTAATTAAGAGCCGGAGAACGTACCGGACTACCGCCATCCATGGCCCACCAATCAGTGACGCACAGTTGGTCCCCGTTTCAGGGCCAAGCGTTCACTTTGGACGGCAACCGCCTACACCTTCGGGCTCAATCGTGGCACGACCAATTGGATGGTCTTCGGGGGTGCCTCCACGCAACTCGGGTAACAAAACCCGCCCTGAAACGACGGTGGTACCGGGACGAGCCCGCTCCCCTCGACGGCCCGCTCCCCTCGACGGGTCGTTTACAAACTGATCGGAGCGGGTATATTTTCAGCCTCTCAGGTCGACTTGCAAAAGCAGGTTGCCTACAAACTGAAACGAGGACAAATGTCGAGGGGAACAGGGACTGGTTTGATTACCCTCGGGATCGTGCTGGTCGTGATCGGTGCCATCCTCAAATATGCCGTAACGGTTTCCACCAATGGTTTCAATATTAATACAGTCGGCGTGATCTTGCTGGTGGTCGGTATTTGCTCCGTAGTTATCGGCGCGGTAATGTTCGCTGTGGGGGCAAACCGGCGTTCGACGACGCGGGAAAGTGTGCAGAACACGCCCAGTGGCAGCGAACACGTAGTCGAGCGTCACGACGTAATGCCGTAACTCAGCGTCACAACGTGTGGGCGGTAGCGCAGCGCCATGGCGTGCTCAAAACTCCGAATGTCGCTGCGTTGGCGGTACGAGGCTGCCGCCCGATGTGGTATGACGCGACTTCGAGCGCCAGGTTAGGTGGTTGATCAACCAGTTGCCATTGGGGGCGTCGCCGTAAAGACGTCTGCGTAGAACCTATAGCTCAGGTGGGGAATTTGGGAGTTATCCCTAAGGTTCGCGCAGAACAACACTCATTGCCGTTTCGCCCGGCGGCCCAGGCTACTCGCCCAGGATCCAGCTGCTTTCGCCGGCCAGAGCCCCGGCCTCCGCTGCGCCCCATGACCCTCGGGGATAGGTGATCGGGTCGGGCTTGCGCCCTAGCAAGCCGGCCGCCACCTCCCAAACGTGGTGCAGGCCGTTGGGCCGCGTGAAAAGGGAGCGGTCCCCGAGCATTACGTCGTGAATGAGCCGGGCGCAGGCCGGGAGCCCCCGAGGGGCCGAAGGTGTACCGAGCGGCAGGACGACGGAGCCGCGGCCAGGGCCATGGTCGGCCCAGGTGCCTTAGTAAGCAACGACAGGGCGATCTCTCCGTCGCCCGACAGTTCGAAGCTCAGTGTATTGCAGTCGCAAGGCAGCTCCGGCATAAAATCGGCCGGTCTCTTGAAGCGGATGACGGCTTCGGCCCGAACTCCTCCAGGCTGTTGCGGACTCGCTCCTGGAAGTCCTCGTGGGAGACGTGACCACGGCCGTTACCAGACAGGCGCCAGTCCTGGGCCAGCAGCCCGACCTGTGCCAGGCGGAAGAAGGCGGGCAGCACCAGGCGGTGGGCCAGGTCCCCGGTGCCGCCAAAGAGGACGAACACTGTCGATTTGGCCTTATGCACTGTACCTCTTTCTCGGGCTCTCCCTGCTGCCGCCAGGCTTTCGATGCCGGCCGGGCTGGACAACAAGGCCGCTGTTTCTGGCCAACGAGGCCCCCGGATCTGCATTCCGGTGTACCAAGTTTGGCATTAACCCGATGCCGGTATAACAAGGTTATGCTTATTTTGCTCGTGTTGCTACTAGTCTTGCTGTTCGCGGGGCTTGGGTTTGCCCTGCATTTTCTTTGGATCTTGGCCGTTATCTTTTTTGTGTTCTGGCTGGCCGGGGTGGCGTTGGGCCGAGGCGAGAGCGCTGGGAACCACCGCTTTTACAGGTGGTGAACCCCTAGGTCATAGGCCTTATCCAGGCTCGCTTGCCATGATTTTGGCATCGGTACGCTGGCAAATAGAAATTGAACAAGACGCGAATAGAGCCCCCCCCCAGATGCCCTGGACTGGCGTCGGGCTCCGGGATGGGTTTTTGGCGGTCAGGACACAAAATGCCTGGTAGGTCTTGTCTTCGCGTGAGCATAGCGTTTGCCCATTGACCGGACTGGGTAAAAGCAGGCCAGGCACTCGTCCCGCGACTGCAACCTTTGCGGATTTGATCGGACCGGGTAGGAAGGCAATCGTGACCTCGTCCCACAACCGCAAAGATAACGGGCACGTTGGCACTCGTAAGGCGGGTGTGAACGGTCTGGGGCCGGCTGCCAGTGGCGCAGCGCCGGCAGAGAGCACTGAGGTTGGGGCGGGCCAGCCGGCCCAGGGTGGTGCTATGGCTGAGGACCAATCGAAAAGAGCGGTTCGCCGCGACGGGGCACGTCGGACCGAGCAGCTGGTAATCCTGTCGGTGGCGATCGTGCTGGGAGGGGTTGGTTTGGCCTTCCATCCATTCTGGATCGCAGCCCTCGTCCTGATGGCCGTCCTGTGGGGGTACTTGGCGTCGGACATAAGGTCGCGGGGCGGCGGCGTCGTGTCTGACGTGGTTGGGACCGTCGTTAGTGAGGCGAAAGAGGTGGCCAAGGCGGCCTCGGGCCCCGTGAGCGCACCTGACGACGACGACGCCTCCGGTCCTCTAGGTGAGCGAGCAGCAAAGGCCCGATTTGAGGTGCGGTCTGCGCGTTGTGGGCGCCCCTCTTGCCCCGTCCCGATCGCCGTGATTGTGCCGCTCAAGGGCGGAGTGAGGGGCTGAGGGGGTTTTGACAGCGTGTCCCGCCGGCCGCTGGTGAGCCGGTCACGCTCGAGGGACTTACGCGGCGGCGAGGGAAGCTCGGTGGAGCGCGTCGAGCACAGCCAAGCGCTTGAAATTGGCGACGGTGGCGGCCAGAAGAGCCTGCAGACGGGTCTTGCGCCGGCCTCGGTAACGGGCTTTGCGCATACCGAGGTCCTGGAGGTGGTCGATTTTTCGTTCCACTTTCGCCCGCCGGCGCAACAATGCCTTGGTGGCCGGCTCGGCCTGGGCGGCCCGGGCCGCCTCGGTGCGGCCGTGGTGGCGGCTCACCATGATGGTACGGCCGCCTTTGCCGGCCGTGCAGCGGTCCCTCAGAGGGCAAATTTCACAGGTGCGGGCGTCGAAATAGAACATGGTGGCCGGGCGGCCCTTGTGGTCCCGGGCCCGCCGGGCATCAGAGGTAGCCTGGCCCGCCGGGCAGGTGACCGTGCCCGCCCCCAGGTCAATGTTGAACTCGGTCTTGGGGAACCGCCCCGAGTTGGTGACGGGGGGGACTTTGGCCACCAGCTCGGTGCCCTGAGCTTCAACCGCTTCTCGTATGTCGCCGTCGGAATAAGCCATGTCGGCCAGCAAAGTAGCCACCTCGATGCCTTCGGTCCCGGTCACCGTGGACAAAAGTGGGGCTGCCCCCTCCCCGTCGCCGGCGTTGCCCGCCCGCACCTCGACGCCCAGCACCAGCTCGGAGGCCTCGTCGACCATGACGTCGAGCTTGTGGCCGTCAAAACGCCTAGACGCAGATTTCCGCCCGTGGCGCATCTCGGGGTCAGAGTGCGAGACCACCCGGTCGGAGGCCACCCCTTGGCGGACAACCAGGCCATCGTCGCCGTCCTCCACGTCTTGGAGCACCACCTGGGACAGGAGCCCGGCCGCCTCGGCCACTTCGGGGTCGGCCATGAGCTCTTTATTGGCTGCCGCCCGGCCCAACAACGTGGCCGCCAGTTCGACCAGCTCGCCCAGGTGCTGTTCCCGTGCCGCCGGGTCTTGCCAGTCGATGTCGGGCTTGGCCGCCGCCAGCTGGGCCACTTGGGCGGAAAGGCCGGCATCGAGGTCTTCACCCAGGGCCCGGGCCAACCGTCCCATCATTTTGCGCACCAGTTCGTAGGTGCTGGCCACCGCCCCCGCCCCGTGCACCGGTGACGAGTCGATGACCGCGGTCAAGGGCTGCTTGAAAATGCCGGCTTCTACGGCCCGTTCCAAGGTTTTTTGGAACAGGGCGCTATCGGCGTCATGGGCCACCATCCGGGCCCGCATCAGGCTGAACGTCGTCGCCCCGATGCCCTCGAACCAGTCGTCTACCCCCATGGCCGCTTTCCAGTCCGAGTCCACTCTTGTCCGCCGGGAGGTCTCGGTGTCGGAGGTCCGGTCATGGGTGGCGCACAGCATGGCCCGCACCATGACCGAGGGCGGGACCGAAGGGCGGCCTCTGCCCTCGGCGTACAGGTGGGCGAAGTCCTCGTCACAGACCAGTTCGTGGCCATGGTCAGCCAAGCGCTCGTAGAACGAGCCCTTGGTCACCAAGTGCCGCCTCATATGGCGAGTTTCCAACAATGAGCCTTGGGGGTCAACCCGTCCGAGCATGTCACCAGTAAATCCGCTGACGCAGCTCAGGTGGTGGATCCCCCAGCCGGAAGCCGAACTTTATGCTCGCTCACCTAGGGAGTCCTTCGACGGACGGCGGGATGGTCGACGAGGACGGCCACGGCCGCCAGGTCGTGGGGGCTGACCAGCAGGCGCCTCCCGCGGGGATCTCGGACGATCAAGAGCCGACGAGAAAAGAGCTTTACGCGCTGGCCCAAGAGGCTGATATCCCAGGCCGCTCCAATATGAACAAGGAAGAGCTCAAAGAGGCGCTCGACGGCTAATGCCGGACCCCCTCTTTAGTGTCTGAGCGTGACGCACGCAGGGCTGAAACGGCTCGGAACTTGGGGTACTGGGAGGTGATGACGTGGTTAAGGTTTTGCTTGTGCTCTTGTGCCTGGTGTTGCCCTTCCTGGCAGTACTGATCAAGAAGGGGCTCTGTATTCAAGTGCTCTGGGCGTTTCTTCTCCAATTGTTAGGACATATCCCGGGCGTAATTTACGGGATTTACCAGGTAGTTAAGGACTGAGCAATCTGTGGCTAACGCGGTGCTAGATCCCCGGGGTGGCCCCGGCGTGGCGCAGCCAAAAGTTCACATGCTCTTCAACGTAGAAACCGCCTGGCGGCTTTGTACATGGGTCATCATCGTCCGATGCTGGTTCACGTCGGCTGTGAGTTCCGATATGGACCATCGCACCCACCCCCAGCCTTTGGCAGATCCGCCGCGTAGGTCGGGGCCGCCTGCTTCGCAGCGCTTTATGAAGGCGAGCGGTTGAAGTCCATCACCTCGCTACCTGTCGAGTTGGACAGGTGCCAGCTCATGGTGTCCGCTGAACAGGTCCACGTCCCCGACCCGCCGTCGACGGGGCTCTTTTGAGAGTTGCCAGAGATCGCTCTCGTCGTTTTTGAGGACGGCCAGGTACGGCCCCGCCGGTGGCGTCTTTAGGGCGACAAGGCGAGGGCCGGTTGGGGCTACGCCGGGAAGAGGCGTGATTAGGTCGCTGAAGGCCTGCAGCGCCGCTTGTTTAGGCTCCGTCCCGTTAGGTCGGGCCCCGGACAAGACGGAATTAGGGGCCATCCTCGGCGCGGCCGAAGCCGAAATCTCAGCCGCGCCGCTCACCGCGGCGAACAACATCGCCGACAGCCCTAGGGCACCGGCCCAGCGCATCTTCGTAGAACCCCTTGGCCGTGCCCTGACAGACTTCACGACTGCAGCCACCTCCTAACTCTAAACCCGAACGGGTACCCCCCGACCGCCACGCGTCGAGCGGCTCTTTGATGAGGCTCACCAATGGCCATGAACAGCCCGGCCCTACCGGATGCTTACCTCGACGCCATCCTCGTCAGCCGCCTCGGACCGCCTCGTACGTGACGAAGGCAAGGCCGGCGCCGATGGTGGTCATATTGACGAGCCGCAAGGGCTTTTTATCGGTGGTCTCGCCGAAGAGGCGCTCGCCGGCGCCGAGCACAACCGGGAAGATCACGAGCCGGAACTCGTCGACGAGGTCGTGCTGGACCAGGGTGTGCACGAGTTGGTAGCTGGCGTACACCAGGATCTCACCGCTGATCTCCTGTTTCAGCTTCGAGACCTCGCTCGCCACATCACCCCCGATAATGGTCGAGTTGGACCACTTGGGTTCCTTCAAGGTGGAGGACACGACGAACTTGGGCATGGCGTTCAACTTTTCTGCCCACTGGCCGTTGCGGGACAGCCATCTCGTGGCGAACCACTCGTCGCTTCGGCGGCCGAGCAGGAGCGCATCCGCGCCGAGGGCCTCGGCCGTCTCGACCCTGGCCCACTCCTCGAGGTCCTTGCCGCCGAACTGGCCGAACCAGCCGCCCAGCCGGAAGCCCTCCTGACCGTCGGGGTCCTGTACGAACCCGTCGAGGGTGATGTTGGTGGTGACGACGATCTTTCCCATGTCCGTTCTCCTTTTGGTTGGTCTTGCCACTGCCCTGGGTGCAGACACCACGGCGTCGACGAACTGGGCACGCCGGGACCGCCCAGTTCGCGCCAAGGCTGGTGTCTAACCGGGAGGACCGGAGCGCCGGAGGCGTGAGAAGGAGAGACAACGGTGAGCACAAGCGACTTGATGGCGAGAGCGCGGGGTGGGGAGGACCAAGCCTTCAACCAGCTGACCGAGCCGTACCGCCGAGAGCTCCAGGTGCACTGCTACCGGATGCTCGGTTCCCTCCAAGACGCCGAGGACGCGTTACAAGAGACGTTGCTGAGCGCTTGGCGCGGCCTCGCTGGCTTCGAGGAGCGGGCGTCGCTTCGGACCTGGTTGTACCGGATAGCCACTAACCGCTGCCTCAACTCACGCCGGACAGCCAGTCGGCGCCACCCCAAGGAGTGGGACATACGCGGGGTCGAGCCACCTGAGCCGACCCGGTTCGGTGAGGTCATCTGGCTCGAGCCTTACCCCGACCACCTCCTCGACGGTGCGTTCGACGCTCCGACCGGCCCCGAAACCCGCATCGAGCAAAGCGAGTCCATCTCGTTGGCGTTCGTCACCGCCCTCCAGGTGCTACCGCCTCGCCAGGTCGCCATCCTTGTGCTGCGCGACGTGCTCGGGTTCCGCGCCTCTGAGGTGGCCGAGATGTTGGGCTCGACGTTGGGGTCGGTCAACAGCGCGCTTAAACGGGCGCGTTCGACTCTGGAAAAGAAGCTGGCAGGGGGCAGCGCGGGGCGACCACGCCCTGCCTCGGACCCCAAGTCCGAGGATGCGATCGTGACCAAGTTCGTCGCGGCGTACGAGTCGGCTGATCTCGAAGCCGTGGTCGCGCTGCTCACCGACGACGTGTTCATCTCGATGCCGCCGATGCCTTTCGAGTACGAAGGACGCGAGGCGGCCTCTCGGTTCATCGCCGCTATCCTCGGCTCAGGCCGAAGGTTCCACTTCGTGCGGACGCGAGCCAACGGTCAGCCCGGGCTCGGGACCTACGTGCTCGGCCCAGATGGCATCAATCATCGGGCAGGCCTGTTCGTGCTCGCCCTCGCGGGCGACCGGATCTGTGCCATGACCCGCTTCGACGACACCGTCCTCCCGTTCTTCGGGTTGCCCCAAACGCTCCCAGGCCAATAGGTGGTTGGCCCGAGGGCAACAAAGACCCTCAGGATGGGCGCTGCTGGTCAGGCCAGCGGCTTGGCTGAACCGACCTCATAAACAGCGATATCGAAGTCCACCGGGACGTGCGGACCTTCGCCCGACGCGGCATTGCCCCGCCGCTCGGCGGCAGCACGGAGATGAGCCGTAAGGTCCTCCTGGGTCTCCCAGCGTTCAGACAAGATCACCCGGTCGGCCTCGATTGGGTCAGCGGCGATCACGTACTCGAGGTTCCCGGGCTCGGCCCGCGAAATTCGCATCGACTCCGCCCGCTCGGCGAGGAACAACTCTCGCAGCGCGGCGTCCAACCGGCCAGTTCCTTGCAAAATGACCATCACTGCTCCAATTTGTTCTGCAATGTCGTTTGGACAAACGCCTTGCACACCATGTACGAACCCGAGATCTTGGCGTGCTGACAGGTATGCCGGTTCTGTTTTCTAACATAAGGGAAAGTCGCCACGCACGTCGTGCCAATATCCGGTGAGCGGGCGGGGGTGGGGCCGGCTTTAGAGCGGGCGTTCTTCACCATTGTTCGGTGCCGGCTGCCAACTGTCGGAGCGGCGGGACGTCCCTGCACGCAACCGCTCCGGGCACCTGTATGCGGCGACCCGCGCTTGACGCCCGGTAACCGAACAGTTACGGTAACCGTGAGGTTACGAAAGGGGTGGGTGTTGGCCGAGGCGCCGTCAGCAGCCGGTGATCCATTTGATGCGTTGGGTGACGAGCACCGACGGCGCATCCTGACGTTGCTCGGCGCTGGGGGCAAGTCGGTGGGTGAGATCGCTGCGGAGTTACCGATCAGCCGCCCGGCCGTGTCCCGTCACCTCCGCCTGCTCAAGGACGCACGGTTAGTTTGCGAGCACTCCGAGGGCACTCGGCGTGTATATGAGCTCGAGGGTGAAGGGGTCGCCGTCATTCAGGAGTACCTGGTCGACCTGTGGGGTGAGGCGGCCGCCCGTTTCCGACTTCTCGCCGACAACTCGAAGGACCGCCGATGACCTCGGCCCTTCGTTTGGACTTTGTGGTGGCGTGTCGGCCCGACACGGCGTTCCGGCTGTGGACCGAGGCTCTCGAGACGTGGTGGCCGGCTGACCACACAGTCAGCGGCGACCCCGCGGCGGTGGTGTTGGAGGGACATCGGGGTGGACGAGTCTTCGAGCGGGCTCTGGATGGGACTGAGCACGACTGGGGACGTGTCACAGTCTGGGAACCTCCGTGGCGGCTTGGTTACACCTGGCACCTGGGCGGCGGCCCCGACGATGCCACCGAGGTGGAGATCGCGTTCGTTACCGGCGAAGACGACACCACGGTCGTAACGATCGAACACCGAGGCTGGGAGCGGCTCGGTGAACGGGCCGACGCGTGGAAGGACCGCAATCGGGCCGGTTGGGAGTCGCTGCTGCCGTACCTGGCCGAAGCCGCAGACATGGAGGGTCGGCACAGCGTAGGGCTCCGGCCCGAAGGCTGAAAGGAGCACGCTCAGATGACCCCAGGAACGGGAGCCAAGGATAATCCGTGGTCGCTGACCACACCACCAGGCACCTCGACTTACACCATGTTCCGCGATGAAGCAGCCAACCCGCCGGCGTTGGTATGCCAGGTCGGCTCCACCACCCTGAGTTACCGCCTGCAAGCCATCGAGGACCTGCACGCATGGTTGCTCGAGCAAGGCGACTGGGTCCCCCTCGGTGCGGCTGACGAGAACAAAGACGCCGCCGTCGGTACCGTCGAAGGGTGGGGCCGATCCCCCAATAACCCGGTCGGAGGCTGGTACGGGTTGCGCAAGGGGTACCGAGGTCGCTTCGCCATGTACCTGCCACCGCTCCTGGAGCGGCTCGGCCTGGCCGAGGTCACCCACGACGCCCGCAACAACCGGATGCGGGGCATCACGCCATGAACACAGCAGAAACCTGAAAGCCGCGGTTTATGCACTGCCCCAGGGTGACAACCTATGTCCCGCCGGACGTCGGGTGCCGCGTGTCGTAATTCACCCTTAACATCCCTGGCGCATAGTCCCCCCCTCCCAGCGGGACGCCACAATAGCCCCCGGCATGGGCGATGATTGAAAAGTCTATGCGGATCCTTGAAAGCATTACAACTGGCCGAAAGGTTTATTCGTTGTGGGGACCAATATCCTCAGGTGGCGTCAGCCACGCCACTAAATAATCCCTCGGTCTCGAGCAAGTGGGCATCACCTCAAACAATGGACCGGACTCAAGCCGCCGAACTGAGACGACCCTTGGAACGCAGGCTTGCGTGCAGCGTCTCACCGGTGACGAAGCGTCCGCGTGGTACGAAAGCGCGCGCGCACCTTAACGAACTACCACTAGCCCTTCGGTGCCTGTCACGGCAATACCAAATGACCGATAACTCGGAGCCACGCGACCGCAAGGGCCGGGCGGGCCGATACTTCGAGGTATCCAATAAACCGTTCAAGCAGACTTGATCACACGCCAGGGTCGGACCGTGACCGCCAACAAGCCGCCCGAGACGCTGAGATCATCCTTGGTGGCGAGCTCCGTAGCCCACTCCAGCGAACCTTCGCCTGGCAAGCGCAAGATGGTCAGCCCTTCGCCGTGAACATCAGATAACGGTCCGGCTGCGACCAGGTAGCCCGCCTCGTTCATGCGATCGAGGAACGCCACGTGGTCAGCAAACCTGGGGTCAGCAAAGACATTTGCCGCCGCACCCGGCGCCGGACGGTGCCAGAGCGCCACCCAGGTCGAGGGAGCCGATGAACTCACATCATCGCCGTACCGACCTAAGACAACAGGCCAGCCCTGGTCGTACTCAGAACGAGCAACGTCCGGTTCGCTGTATACCTCCCACCCTGAGTGCTCGAGGGTAACAAGGGTCTGTCTCCCCCGGGCCACGAAGGTGACAGTGACGGCGCTGGCTTTGTCCGGATCGTCTCCCGGGTGCCACGAAAACGCCACGGCCTCCCCTGGCTCCCACCGGGTGACTCGGCCCCATAACGTCGGTACCCCCTCGGGTGATCTTTCGACGATCGCCCCGTCTTCGAAACGCACCGTGGCGTCGGGGCCGAACACGCCGTGCTCGGCCAACGGCCACCACTGGCCGATCCGGTCGGTAAAGACAGCGAAGGCGCGCTGCGGATCGGCGTCCACCAGCAACTCGCGGCGAATGGGTGGGAGGCTGGTCACGATCGGCTTCTCCTGTTCGGGTCGGTCTCGGCGACCGCCTCGGCGTAGGCGGCCAGGACTCGGTCCCACGTTGCGACCAGCCACTGCTGCGCGACCGAGTAGCCGTCGGGGGCCAGGCAGTAGAGGTTGCGGGTACCGGCTTGTTGGTGCTGGATAAGTCCGGCACCAGTCAAGAGCTTCAGGTGCTTGCTGACTGCGGGCCGCCCGATGGGGAGCTGTTCGGCCAGCTTGCCCACCGGAGTTGGTCCGGTTGCCAGCAGTTCCAGAATGCGTCGGCGGACGGGCTCACCCAGGGCGTCGAAAACGGCGTCTACCGAACGGTCACCCATGAGTAACCGTTACTCTAGAGCAACCAATTGGGGATGGCAACGCGCACTACCCGCTACAAGTGCCCCGCCGTTGGACTATCGCCGCGGTGGAGCAGCCCGCCGTCTGGCGGGGCAACCCGCCCCTCAACGTCCCACTGCCCCACGGCCGATCAGAGTCACGGCTTGAGGGCGGTTGCTGAGGTCCACACCACTCCGGCATTGACCCTGTTCGGGTAGATGGCCAGCACTTGCTCGTAAAGCTCCCGGGCGGTCGCGGCGCTTTGGGCGAGCCGGTCGAAGTCGCGTATGTACTGGCGGGTCTCTTCGATGACACCGGGGTCATCGGGCCGACCGGCCCGTTTGTGCCCGGCGACGACGGCACGGGGGCCGAGGCTCTCTATAACGTCAAGGGCGGCGACCCACTCCGACCGCTTTTCGACAGACGACTCGGCCAGGTACAGGTGGACGTCGTTGTAGGCGGCGTCGCCGGCGACGACCAATCCGATGTCAGGCACATACAAACATGTGGTGTTGTCGGTGTCGGTGTGGCCGAGCTCCACGACGACCAGGTCATGGCCCTCGAGGTCCAGTACAGGGGGGCCGGTGAGCGCTTCGGCGATGACGAGAGGTTGTGGGATCTGGCCCGGGAACCGCTTCTCCCAGAAAGACACGGCTTCGGCTGACGCCGATTGGCGCATGCGCTCGACCACGCTTGGTGTAGCCAGCGCTCGGGCCTGAGGGAAACGGTCGAGGACCACGCTGAGGCCGAAGAAATGGTCGCCGTGGCCGTGAGTGGCATAGACCGTAGTGAGGTTTTTGCCAGTGGCCTTCACCCATCGGGCCAAGGCCTCCGCCTGGGTGGTCGTCATGAGGGGGTCGACCAGCACGGCGTCGCGCTCGCCCATGATAAGCGTGGCCGAGATGGGCGACCACGTCCGGTGTTGCTGGCCGGGCGGGAGGTCGTCGCCCACCGGCACCTCAAGCTCGAGGGGTGTCACGAACACGTCCCAACTGAGCGTCGTAGTCTGCGTATTCATGTGGAGCCCTTTCTTTGTTGGTAATAGGCCCGGACGACGCCAGACCAACGTGGCCAGCCATACTTCCGGCCAGTGGCAACGCCGGTCTGGCATGTGGCCCGCCTACCGGGTGGAAAACACTGCTTCGTTGATGACTCTTGCCACCACGCCTGGCTGCGTGACCATCGACAAGTGCCCAGCGCTCACGTAGGTGACCTGAGAATGAGCACGTTGCGCCATGAAGGTCAGCTCAGCCGGAGGGATGGCCTGGTCCTGGGTGCCGATGACCGCCCACGACGGGATGGTCGCCCAGGCCGGAGGTCCTGACGGTGCCGTGAACGCGTCCAGGGCAAAGGGGCGCTGTACAGCGCCGAGGACCGCCGCTTCGGCGGGCGGTACGTCGTTGGCGAAGCAGGCGTCGAAGCCGGCGTAGTCCGTGCCGGGGGCGATCTTCAAGTAAAGGTCGTAGTCGCCCGCCGGTTGGGAGGGATTTACGACGAAGTTGAAGACGTTATCGAGATTACCCCCGCCGGTTAGACAGGAGCCCGGCTTAGCGAAGGTCAGTTGCTCGAGGGTCTCGCCCTGGGCGGGCTCGAAGGCGTCCACGTAGACGAGAGCTTTCACGTTCGGGTTCCCATAGGCTGCATTCGTAATGATCGCGCCCCCGTACGAATGCCCAACGAGGACGATGGCGCCTGAGATGGTGCTCAGGTAGCTGGCCAAATAGGCCGAATCGCTCGTCAATCCCCGCAACGGGTTGGGCGGCGCATCGACGGTATAGCCCTCGTGCTGGAGGATGACGATTACGTTGTCCCAGCTCGAAGCGTCGGCCCACGCACCGTGCACGAGCACGATCGTCGGCTTAGGCCCAACCGGGCCCGGCTGCGATGGTCCCTGGGGGCCGGCTTGTGCACTAGCGAAGGTCGGGACGACGACGAGGGCAGCAACTAGGAGCGCGGCCATGGCGGTAGCCAGCGAGATAAGCGGCCAGCGTAAGGCCCGGCCTACGATCCCTCTAAGTGCCTCGGGTTTAAATGTCATGGTTTATCCTTTCTTTTTCAGGTTCAATCAAAAGACGGGCGCCGAGCGTGGGAACTCTCTCCAGCCCACGCGGGAGCCCCGGGCACTACCGTCGGCGCCCGGCGGTCAACCAGCCAGCTGGCCGGCCTCCAGGGCCGATTCGATGAGCTCGACGACTTCCTTGGGGTGGGAGACCATCGGGAGGTGACTAGACGGGACCTCGATGGTGGTCGCTCCCATGCGCCTGGCGAACTGGCGCTCAGCCTCGGGCGGGATCGCCTGGTCGTCAGTAGCCACCAAGTACCACGAGGGCAGAGATTTCCAGGCCGGTTCACCCATGACATCGGTGAAAGCGGAGCTGGCGAGCGGCTGCTGCACGGCGTACATCTCCTTTGCGCTCGTGGGGTTGACGTCGGCAGCGAAATGGTTGACGAAATCATTCCTCTGAGAGCCAGGCAAAACCCTGATTATCACTGAAAAGGTGAGCCAGGGCCGGGGTTATGGGCCCCTGCGCCAACAGCCCACCTAGAGATTCACCGCGCTCGAGCCCAAACGCGGCGATGTACACGAGGCCAAGGACGTTCGGAGCGTCGTGGCCAAGAGCAGTAATGACCTGGCCGCCATAAGAGTGACCCACGACAATTGTGGGACCGCCTTGGAACTGCAGGACCTGGCGCAGCTTGGCGACGTCGCCGGCCAAGGAGGTCAACGCGAACTGCGGCGCGATTACGTGGTAACCGTCGCCTTGTAATCGTTCGATTACCGCGCCCCAACTGGAGCCGTCAGCCCAGGCCCCATGCACGGGCACTACATTCAGTCGCTGTTGCATTTCAGTTTTCCTTTCCGTTCTGCCCACAATCTGGGCCTCTGCATGGCGAGGACTCTTTTGATCGGCGTACGCGACAGCGCCGCGCCTTGGGTTCTTGGTGTTGCGCTGATCGGCGGTCGGTCGGCCTAAGTGTCGGCAGGCCTTTGATGTCGGCCTCGGCGTTGGTTAGTGCGCCAGAGCAGAGCCTCTGCGTTCGCCCTTGGTTGAGGGCGAACGCGCGTCCGGGTGGCAAGCATGACTGAGCGGAGGAGCCGGGTCTTGCTGTTGAGCCCGACGGCGCCGGTCAGGAGTGGTACCGAAGCATCGGTCTTCATGGTCACTCCCGTCAAGTCCGTTCTATAACAGGACTGACTCTACACTTGTGCGTTCTATAATGCAACCCTATATTGGTGGTCGTGCAACGCACCAGCTTCGAAGAGGTGAACTGCTCGGTGGCCCAGTGCCTCGAGGCGGTCGGAGAATGGTGGAGCCTGCTGATCGTCCGCGACGCGTTCTTAGGCGTGACCCGCTTTGACGACTTCCAGGCCCGGCTAAAGATTTCCCGCAACATCCTGAACCAGCGGCTCAACCGCCTCGTCGACAATGGCATCTTCGAGCGCGTCCTGTACCAGGACCACCCGCCCCGCGCCGAGTACCGCCTCACTGAGAAGGGCGGCGACCTCTGGCCCATCGTCACGGCCATGGCCAATTGGGGTGACTACTGGGCCGCGCCCGAAGGGCCCCCATTGACGATCCGTCACGTCGCCTGCGGACGAATCGTCCAGGCCGTCCCCGTGTGCTCGCATTGTGGCGAACGCCTGGATACTCGCTCCGTGACGGCTGAGGCGGGCCCGGGAGCCCACCCCGGCGACTACGACCGGACCGCGCTAGCCAATCGAACTCCCCCCTCCCGAGCAAAGACGAAAAAGGTCCTCAAAGTACCGTAATAAAGGGAGCGCGCATCTTGTCGCCTACGCCCTTCACCGACGAGACGGACCATGTTGCCAGTTGACAAACTGAACAGACAGGTCTACTCTTTTAACTGAAGCGTTTGGGCCAGTCCAGTCAGAGGACTGGCCGTGTGAGCGTGCAGAACCTTCCTAGCGCCAACCAGTGATTGAGAGGTCTTTTGATGACGCGTGCCCGTCCGCAACTGACGCCGGGGGCCGACCACCCGATCACCCTGGAACGGTCCCCCTCCCACATCGTTGTCCGCAATGGCTCGGCGCTGATCGCCGAGAGCGACCGCGCGCTCGAGATGCGGGAGGCTTCATACCAACCCGTGCTCTACATCCCGCTCGACGATGTCGACCAGCGCCTCCTGAGGCACAGTGGTCACCATACGTACTGTCCGTACAAGGGCGACGCTTCTTATTACGACATCCTCGGCACCAACGGGACCGAGCTGCCCGCAGCAGTTTGGTACTACGACGACCCCTTCCCGGCGGTTGCAGATATCAAAGGCCATGTGGCGTTTTATGGCGACCGAGTGACCGTCAGTGTGCTCCCACCTCCTCAACCGAACGAGGAGGAGATGGTCAGTGATGCCTGAAGGGACCCGATCGTGAGCACAACCGCCGGGGCGCAGACTGGACATCCAGCCTCGGCACGCGAGCGCCTGCTGGCTGCCGCGAACGAGCTCTTCTATGCCGAGGGTGTCCAGACGGTCGGCATCGACCGCATCATCGAGCGGGCCGGGGTAGCCAAAGCGTCACTCTACAACGCGTTTGCCAGCAAGGAAGAATTGGTGGCCGCCTACCTGGCGTCTCGGCACGAAGCCACCACCCGCAGGCTCACCGAGGCCATGGCACGGTTCGAAGACCCGCGCCAAAAGATCCTGGCCGTTTTCGACGCTCAAGCCCAGCAGTTCAACCAACCCGACTTCAACGGTTGCGCCTTCGTTGCCGCCTCCATTGAAGCGCCCTCCGGCGGCCTCGTCGAGCGAGCCGCTGACCAGTTCCGATCGTGGGCCCGAGGCACGTTCACAGATTCTCGCGGAGCAGATCGGTGTACCCGACCCGGAGAAGCTCGGCCGTCAGCTCCATCTTGTCTACGACGGTGCCGGGCTGGCGGCCCGCATGGACCATGACGACGCCGGGATTGCACCATCGGCCCGTGATGCCGCTGAGGCATTGCTCGACGCGGCGTCGGCTCGCCCACGCACCACGCGGCCCGGAACAACCCGGGCATCTAGGGGGCGGGGGCGTCCGCTGGCACCGTAGCCCGTGTGAGAAAAGCCAGCTCTCTCTTCGATACCCCGAGCGCCTAGCGAACAAGCAGGCGAGGCTGGGCTTTCTTGTCTATGTACGCCCCGTCGCAGAAACGGCGAGGCTGTAGCCCTCGTCACCCAAGTATTCATTTCATGTGCCGCTCCTTCTGATGGGACGGTAGTCGCGCGAGAAATAAGGCACAGTCATCACAGGAGAAACCATTGGGGCGCGGTCACGGTTGACTCCGGGGTCGTTGCCGAGCATGTGGTGAAGAACCCGGTGGCAGCTACGACAGAAAACCGAGAAGCGTGGACGTTCCCGGTACCGGGCCCGCAGGAAGTTACACCCGGGGACGCATTGGCAGGCCCAGAGCGCTGGTCGGGGCTCGACCAGCCGGAGCCCTCCTATTTTGGGTCTTCGGCCCGAAATCGACAGCATTTACCTGACCAATTCGGGATCGCCAACTAGATTATTATCCCTGTCGGGCGGATAAAGCTGACCCCTGAGTGCCAGCCAGGCCGATCACAATCGACAAGTCGCTTTTGCTCGTGTGTTTTACGCCGAAAATCGGAATACATCGCATCTCGTGACACGTTGCCGCTATTACAGTCCCAATGCCGGGTCTGTTCAAAAATAAGGACGAGGCTTCCGGCGCCTCTCGCCCACCTCAGGCGGAGCCAACGCAACCGCGCTGTCCCAAGCAGCCTGACGACAGTCTCGGCGCCGAACCAGGCCGCCGGCGCCATAGCCGGGGAGAGGGCGCTATTGCGACGGCAAAAGCCGCAGCGCCAAATTCGCATGGAAAGGAAGGGTTATGAACGAACCACGACACTTCGAAAGGCTCCGGACAGAAGGCGCGATTATGACCCTCCCCGCCGACATCGGTGGTCGGAGACGGGCAGAAAGTGAAGCAGGGCCCAGGCTACAACATACGATCAGGGCGGCCGGGAGGCTCGGGAGGAGAGGGGCGCAGCCGCGAGCGGGCGAGTCCTGGCTGGTGGCCGCGGTGTTGGTGCTGTTGTTCGTTGTGGCGGCGGCGCCGTCGCCGCTCTACGGCATATACCAGGCCCAGTGGCGGTTCTCGGCCATCACGCTGACCGAAGTGTTCGCTGTCTACGCTCTGTTCCTCCTGGTCACCCTGCTTGTGTTCGGGTCGGTGTCGGACTACCTGGGCCGCCGCCTCGTTATCCTGGCCGGCCTGGCGATGACGGCGGGCGCGTGCGGGTTGTTCCTGGCCGCGCACGGAGTAGGGCTGCTGTTCGCGGCCCGGGCACTGAACGGCGCCGCCGTCGGCATCGCCGTCAGCGCCCTCGGTGCCGCGCTTATCGACCTGCAGCCCGAGGGCAGCCGGTTGGCGCCGGTGCTCACCATCGCCGCCAGCCTGTTGGGCCTCGGCGTAGGCGGGCTGGGCGCCAGCGCCCTGGTCCAGTACGGGCCGGCGCCCAGCCGTCTGGTCTGGTGGCTCCTGCTTGGCCTAAGCCTGGCCGCTGCCGTGGCTGTAATGGCGGTACTGGAGACGGCGCCAAGGAGGGCAGGCGTGCTGGCCTCGTTGCGGCCTCGGGTGGCCGTGCCAGGCCCCGCGCGCCGGACGTTCGTGATGGCCTTGCCGTGCCTGGTCGCGGTGTGGATGCTCAGCGGGTTTTACTTGTCCCTGGGACCGCTGTTGGCCGCGCAGGTGCTCCGCTCGCCGGACCTTTTGTGGGGTGGGCTGGTGATCTTCCTGCTCGACGGGACCGCGGCCGCGGCCGCCGTCGCGTCCCGCGGCGTCAGCGGACCGGCGGCCATGCTGGCGGGCTGCTTGACCCTGCTCACCGGCGCCGTGGTGACCCTCGCCGGCATCGAGACAACATCGGCCATCGTTTTCCTGGCCGCGACCGCGGTGGCGGGCGCGGGCTTCGGGACGGCCATGCTGGGTACGTTCCGGACCGTGAGCGCCCTAGCCCCTCCGGGCCAGCGGGCCGGCCTGATCGCCGCGTATTTCATCGCGTCCTACATAGCGTTCAGTGTCCCCGTCGTGGTCGCGGGGGTGGCCATCACGCACTTCGGCTTGCACCGGACCGCCCTGGTCTACGGGGCGGCGATCGCCGTGCTTGCCGCGGTGGCAGCCGGCTTATTATGCGCCGGCGCTCCCCCACCCAGCGCCCGGTCTAGGTGAGCGAGCAGCAAAGGCCCGATTTGAGGTGCGGTCTGCGCGTTGTGGGCGCCCCTCTTGCCCCGTCCCGATCGCCGTGATTGTGCCGCTCAAGGGCGGAGTGAGGGGCTGAGGGGGTTTTGACAGCGTGTCCCGCCGGCCGCTGGTGAGCCGGTCACGCTCGAGGGACTTACGCGGCGGCGAGGGAAGCTCGGTGGAGCGCGTCGAGCACAGCCAAGCGCTTGAAATTGGCGACGGTGGCGGCCAGAAGAGCCTGCAGACGGGTCTTGCGCCGGCCTCGGTAACGGGCTTTGCGCATACCGAGGTCCTGGAGGTGGTCGATTTTTCGTTCCACTTTCGCCCGCCGGCGCAACAATGCCTTGGTGGCCGGCTCGGCCTGGGCGGCCCGGGCCGCCTCGGTGCGGCCGTGGTGGCGGCTCACCATGATGGTACGGCCGCCTTTGCCGGCCGTGCAGCGGTCCCTCAGAGGGCAAATTTCACAGGTGCGGGCGTCGAAATAGAACATGGTGGCCGGGCGGCCCTTGTGGTCCCGGGCCCGCCGGGCATCAGAGGTAGCCTGGCCCGCCGGGCAGGTGACCGTGCCCGCCCCCAGGTCAATGTTGAACTCGGTCTTGGGGAACCGCCCCGAGTTGGTGACGGGGGGGACTTTGGCCACCAGCTCGGTGCCCTGAGCTTCAACCGCTTCTCGTATGTCGCCGTCGGAATAAGCCATGTCGGCCAGCAAAGTAGCCACCTCGATGCCTTCGGTCCCGGTCACCGTGGACAAAAGTGGGGCTGCCCCCTCCCCGTCGCCGGCGTTGCCCGCCCGCACCTCGACGCCCAGCACCAGCTCGGAGGCCTCGTCGACCATGACGTCGAGCTTGTGGCCGTCAAAACGCCTAGACGCAGATTTCCGCCCGTGGCGCATCTCGGGGTCAGAGTGCGAGACCACCCGGTCGGAGGCCACCCCTTGGCGGACAACCAGGCCATCGTCGCCGTCCTCCACGTCTTGGAGGACCACCTGGGACAGGAGCCCGGCCGCCTCGGCCACTTCGGGGTCGGCCATGAGCTCTTTATTGGCTGCCGCCCGGCCCAACAACGTGGCCGCCAGTTCGACCAGCTCGCCCAGGTGCTGTTCCCGTGCCGCCGGGTCTTGCCAGTCGATGTCGGGCTTGGCCGCCGCCAGCTGGGCCACTTGGGCGGAAAGGCCGGCATCGAGGTCTTCACCCAGGGCCCGGGCCAACCGTCCCATCATTTTGCGCACCAGTTCGTAGGTGCTGGCCACCGCCCCCGCCCCGTGCACCGGTGACGAGTCGATGACCGCGGTCAAGGGCTGCTTGAAAATGCCGGCTTCTACGGCCCGTTCCAAGGTTTTTTGGAACAGGGCGCTATCGGCGTCATGGGCCACCATCCGGGCCCGCATCAGGCTGAACGTCGTCGCCCCGATGCCCTCGAACCAGTCGTCTACCCCCATGGCCGCTTTCCAGTCCGAGCCCACTCTTGTCCGCCGGGAGGTCTCGGTGTCGGAGGTCCGGTCATGGGTGGCGCACAGCATGGCCCGCACCATGACCGAGGGCGGGACCGAAGGGCGGCCTCTGCCCTCGGCGTACAGGTGGGCGAAGTCCTCGTCACAGACCAGTTCGTGGCCATGGTCAGCCAAGCGCTCGTAGAACGAGCCCTTGGTCACCAAGTGCCGCCTCATATGGCGAGTTTCCAACAATGAGCCTTGGGGGTCAACCCGTCCGAGCATGTCACCAGTAGATCCGCTGACGCAGCTCAGGTGGTGGATCCCCCAGCCGGAAGCCGAACTTTATGCTCGCTCACCTAGCCGGGGTGCCGACCGGGCCGCGGGCCCAAGGCGGTCACAGATCGACAAAGTCCTGGAGCGCCGCGGTAGGAGCGCGCCCGAAGCCCACTCGAGCGTCGCCACGATCTCTTCATCGTCCTCGAGGCCGGCGGAATCCTTCAGCGCCAAAAGGGCTTCGGTTCCGAGCGTCACGGCGAGGGCGCACCGAAGCCGCTTCCGGCCCGGCTCGTCCAGCCGTTCGCTAATTGGCCCCAGAGCTTGATCGATCCATCGCATCCGGCGGCCAGCTCGCACCGGCGTCTGGTTGCCGTCACGTTGGTTCGCCAGCCACGTGTCCATGTAGACGCGCACCCCGGTACGCACCAGTGCTTCGTCAGAAAGGATGGCCCGGGTCAGCGCACCGGCGAGAGCCGTTAGCCGTTGTTCGCTGTCCTCATCCGTCGAGAAACTAGCGACGAGATCATGGACCGGCTTCACCAGGGGTTCGACTTTGGCCACGTCCAAGAGCAGTGATTCCTGCGTAGGGAAATACCGATAAGCGGTCGCCCTCGAGACCAGTGCTCGTTCGGCTGCCTCCGCAACGGTCGGGGGCCTGCCGTCGCGCATTAGAGCAGTCGCAGCCTCGATGATGGCGGCGCGGGTCCTGTTCCGCTGGTTGTGGTTCGCACGGACCTCTTGCCGTGAGACTTGCATCTCATTATAATAACTTCATCTCGTAATGATATCTTGGTACCGAGGGAAGCGGAAAGCTAGTGCTCAGACAACCAGCGGTAGTTACACCCAAGGACTGCCTGCAGGCGCTCCAAGTGGCCGGCGAGCAGATCACGGTCCTCGCCGATGGCGCCGCGAGGGGAGCTATGAGATCTTCCGCCAGGCCGGGCCCGAAGGCAGCGGCCCCCCGCCCCATAGTCACCCCTGGGACGAGGCGTTCTACATGATCGCCGGACATGTCGTGTTCGGCGTAGGGAGCGCTGACGAGGTCAGCGCCTCACCGGGGCACCCCGGTGCACATCCCGGGCGGGTCGGTGCATTGGTTCCGGTTTGGCCGGGGTGGAGGCGAAATGATCTCTATGACGTCGGGGGCTGGCGCGGCTGCATTCTTCACCGAGGTCGATCGCGAGGTTTCGCCGACTGAGCCGGACTTTGGCACGCTGCTGACGGTCGCGTCGTCGCACGGCCTGACCGTGCTGCTCCCCCCGAACTGATCCTCGAGCGGCGCGCGTCGGCCGCACACCAGCGACTCGGCTCCCCCATGCGCTTCCAGCCCACGACCTCTTCGCGGGATGAGCCCGTGCCGGCCCAGACGTCAGGCAGTCCGAAGAAGTGAGGTAAGCGGCTGGTTATCCAGCCATGACCTTTAGGCCGATGGTGTACCCCCTCGGGTTTCGCTTGTGGGAGCTCGAGTTTCCACGCAATCATTGGGCCAGGTGGTCGTGCTCCGGTGGGCCGGAGCACGACCATCACGCCTCACGAATAGTAGACGGTGTTCGGGGCGCCGGCCGCAGAGCCTCCTCCTCGAGCGGGTCGGCGTCGACAACTGGTGCGATCGCGAGAGCCAATAGCGCGATTAGTTGACGACTTCTCGTTGTCGCGTATGCAGGAATTCTCATTTTCCTGGTCCGTCCTGGCATTGTCTCTCCTTCCTTATCGGAGCGACGGAGGATATTCGGAGCGGGTGCCCACTGACGGCCGTCCCAGGTTGCAGACAAGGGGCCACCACCGATAGCCACGTAGAACCGTGGCGTAGTGCAGGACACCGCCTGCAACTGCCAATACGCAGCTTCGGCCGCGCTGCTCCGCTGCTGGGGCTCATGGACTGGGTTCGGCCAGCCGGGTGGCGTCCATAGGTCCGTTCAGCTTGGGTAAAGTTCCGGCTGTACCCTGGGAGCGACACTTCGCTTGGGGCGTGCTGGAGCATGCTGCAGGGAAACCAGTCTTTGAGGGCCGCAATGACAACTCATGACCGAAGGCCAATTTCGCATATTGCGCATAGTTGGCCAGCTGTGCCTTACGACCAGTGGAGCCGCACGGGCGACACTCTCCACATGCACACCCAGGTGCTCGGCAAGCTCGCTGTGGCTCTGGCACCAGAGCAGTGGCAACTAGGGCACGCCGCCCTGCGCCTGACGGCACGCGGGTGGGAGACCGCCCCCTTGCCGGCACCCGACCGGTCAGGCGCGTTCGTAGCCGCTCTCGACCTCCACGCTCACGAGGCCGTGGTCGAGCACAGCGACGGCCGCGCCCGCCGCGTCCCTCTTACCCCGAACCGCTCCGTGGGGGCCGTGACCCGCGATGTCCTTGCGGCAGTTGAAAGTCTCGCCGGGCCGGTAAGGATCAACCCCCGGCCGCAGGAGGTGCAGTGGGACATCCCGCTGGACGAAGACGACAAACACAGCACGTACGACCCGGCCCTGGTCGCGAGCTACCTCGCCGCCGCCAGCAGCGCTGCGCAGGTCCTGGCGGCTCTGCGAGGCCCGTTCCGGGGCCGTGCCAGCCCGGTCGACGCGTGGTGGGGTTCGTTCGACCTGGCCGTGCACTTCTTCAACGGCAGGCCGGCGAACCCGCCTCCCCACGACTTCATAAAGCGCAACTCGGAGAACGCCGAGCAGATCGTGGTCGGTTGGTGGCCGGGAGACGCTCGGTACCCGCGTGCGGCGTTCTATGGGTTTGCCTTGCCGGCCCCGGGAGACTTCGCCAAGGGGAAGCTCGCACCACCCTCGGCGCGCTGGGAACCGACGCTGGGCGAGTACATCTTGGACTGGGACGACGTGATCGCCAGCCCTGATCCTTACGTCGCTGCTTTTGAGTTCGGCCGATCGGTAATCGCCTACGCCTGCACCGTGTGCGACTGGGACTCCGTCTTGGCGAACAGCGCACAAGGCGTACCCGCGCCCGTCGACCAGGCACCTATGAACTGAAATCGGGCCTCACTAGGCTCTCCGCCCGAGAGCTAGCCCACCTTCACCATGTCAGCTCGCAACGTGGCACAGTCTCTGCTGACTACCGACGCATAAAGGCCGTCCCAGCTCGAACGCCTAGGGGGCCTTTGGTCGTCAGACCTTCAGGTATGCCTTCCGTAATCGTCGTCTAGGCGGACGATGTCGTCCTCGCCGAAGTAGTCGCCACGTTGGACCTCGATAAAGACCAGGTCGTCCTCACCGGTGTTGTGGACGCGGTGGGCTACCCCGACAGGTACATCGATGGCCGACCCAGCGCCGACCGTCAACTCGTCATCGTCGAGGACGACCACCCCGGTGCCAGTCACTACAAACCAGTGCTCGGAGCGTTGTGCGTGCCGCTGGTAGCTGAGCCTCGCCCCTGCTCGCACCGTGATGCGCTTTACCTTGTGCCCGGTCTCGTCGTCCAGGACGACGTACCGTCCCCAGGGCCGCTCATCGCTCTCTCCTACAGGCATTGCCCCACTCTAGAAGGAACCGAACCACCTGGCATTTGCGCGGCGCGCTAGGCGTGGGCCTCCTCCCTTTTGGAGGCGGACATGATGTGTGCGCGGCGTTCGGTCATGCGAAAGACGCACTTGCCACCACCCCAAGGATTTTGATATCACTTTGATATGGTGAAGCTAGCCTCTCCGAGGTCAGCGCCGACCTGGCCGGGTCGAGCGCAGCAAACCGAGCCCTCTCGAACGAGGACCTTGCCAGACAAGGAGGATCGTGCTTTGAGTGCGCAAACGCTTGGAAGGAAGACGCAGAGGACCGGCCCGAGCCGGGCGCGGTCGTGGCGCCAGCTCCCGGGACGATCTGTTCGACGTACCCTTGTCCTTGTTCTCATGACGGTGGGTTGGCCCTTGGCGAGCACGCCCGCGGGAGCGAGCGACGCGCCGGGACCGCCAACAAGCCAAGGGGCCGGCCCCGTCTGGGTGTGCCGGCCCGGCCAGGCCGCCGACCCCTGCACCTCGAGCCTGGCAGCCACGACGGTAACTGCGGGCGGCGCTGTGAAGCCGGCCACCTGGCCGCGCTCCGCCCTGGCGTCGAAGTTCGACTGCTTCTACGTCATGGGGACCAACAGCTTCGACCAGACCCCCAATACCGGCTTGGCGGTGACCACGCTGGAGACGTACATAGTGAGCGAGCAAGCTTCTCCACTGTCTCAGGTATGTCAGGTGTGGGCGCCGGCTTACCGCTCCCAGACCATCCGGAGCGTGGAGGAAGGCCTCGCGGGCAACGAGGCCGTCATGGCCTCTACCTTCAAGGTCGCCTACGACAGCGTGCTGCCGGCCTGGGACTGGTTCCTCTCTCATAGCCAGGGCAAGCCGGTGGTACTGGTCGGGGAATCGCAGGGCTCGGCCGTGCTCATCCACCTCATCTCCTCCGAGGTGGACTACGAGCCCTCGGTGCTGGGCCGCCTCCTCGTCGCGGTCTTAGTCGGCGGAAATCTCCAGGTACCTTCGGGGAAAACGGTCGGCGCCACCTTTACCAAAGTCCCGCTCTGTGCCTCCGGGACTGAGACGGGGTGCGCGATCGCCTTTTCTTCCTACCCTTCTGAGCCTCCACCGGACGCTGTGTTCGGGAGGCCCGGCCAAGGCACGAGCCTCCAGTCCGGTGAGACTGCCAAGGCCGGCCAACAGGTGGCCTGCACCAACCCGGCCGCCCTCGCTGGCGGCACAGCCGACCTCGACCCGTATGTGTTAACGGCCAGCCAGGTCGGGCTCAAGGAACATGTCGCCACTCGGTGGGTGACTTACCCTGGGCTCTATTCAGCGAACTGCAAGCAAGGTGGCGGTGCCACCTGGCTCCAAGTCACTAGCCTCGCCGGCACCAGCCACACCCGTCCGGTCGTGAACGACAACGTGGTGGGGGACGTCGGCATCGGCTCCGGCCCGGCGTGGGGCTACCACAGTTACGAGTACGGCCTCACCCTCGGCAACCTGCTCCAGGACATTGCAGGCGAGGAGGCGGCATGGGGATTGCGCCATCGAGGGGTTCGGCCCGATTAGTGCGCTAGCACGAGGTTGAGCCTTCCGGTCAGGTTCGGCATCTGCGCCTTTCAGCCGTCGCAACCTAGACGAAGTCGAGGCGATCTGGGTCGCTGGTGTCTGGGTGTGAGAGGACCAGCAGGTGGAGCGCCTCTTCAAGTAAGTCTGCTTCGGTGACTGCGTCGGGAACGTCGTGCCACACGCCCGGTCAAGGGATGCCGCGCTTGTCTGGTTCAGCCGTCGGATTAGCTCGGTCTGGACCATGTCCATCGAGACATTCGTGGCCGCGGCGTCAGCCGGCCAGGAGGTCGTGTCGATCCCGAGCGCGTCGGAGAAACGACCGAGCAACACCGCTGGGTCGGTGCCGGCAGGCGGCACCGTGATCACGGTGCCGGCAGGCGGCACCGTGATCACGTGGATCTGCTCGGCGGGCACGTGGGCAAGCCACCGCTGGGTTATGAGTAGAGCATCGGTGACCGGGGCACGGGTGTGGCGTTGCGAGGCCAGGAAGTCCGGCCACTTGATGCCGTCGTGGCCGACGCTCTTCACGCTCTCCTGCCACAGCGAAGGCAGCATCGCGGCCAGGCTTCTCGCCATCACGATTACCGTGCAGCCGAGCCGGCTTCAGCGACCGGACGATGCGGTCAATGTGCTCCTCGGTTGACAGGCCCAGGACCTCGTGCGAGATCACCGAAGGACCGTCGTAGGCCAGGACGCGCTTGCAAACCTCGCGCCCATACGCCTGAAGCCTGCGGCATTTCGTAGTTGACGAAGGCGCCGTCCTGTAGGTCGTTGGTGGCAAGCCACATCTCGTTGGCGTGCGCGCCAGGGTGGTTATAGCCCTGCCGTGCGAGGTCGTCTCGGTGCCGCCAAAGCAGGTCCTGGAGGAAGGTCGAGCCGGTCTTCATAGGGCCGACATGCAAATAGACCTCACGCACACGGCCAGTCTGATCGAAGCAGTCTGCACATAACAGTCCACGACCCGTGGCCATGCGTACGACCGCTCCCGCCCTTTGCCAGAGCGGTGAGCGATGAGCGGGGACATCCTCGAAGGGCTGGGCAGCGGTTTATCATCCCCGAGGGACCTTACGCATCGTCGACCATTTGAGGGAGGGCGACAGTCGGACGTCGACCCAGCGAAACGTCCGTGGCGCAACTACCCGACTGAAGCGGTGAGACGTCGCAGAGAAGCGAGCGCCGGGGGGCCCCAGGTGCGCTTCCCGCCGGGACGGCCACGTCGGCCCGCCTCCGCGATGAGGAGGCAGCTGGCTGCCCGCCATACCGCCCACCCTCGGGCACGGCGCCAGGTCGCAGCGTCCGCGGTCAGCGGGTACGCCCTTTGGAGGCGGTGAACCCCCTCCTCGTCGGGGAGTAGTACCCAGGCTGCGGCGAGGTCGAAGGCCGGGTCACCAGCGCACAAGTCGCCGAAATCAACAATGCCGCAAAGGTTTCCATTTTCTGTGAGGACGTTGGCCGGGTGCAAATCCCCGTGCAGCCAGACCGGTGGCCCGGCCCACCCGGGCGCGGCGACTGCGTCACGCCAGATCGCTTGGATCCCGTCCGGGTCAGGGACCAACCCGAGCTCAGTTAACTGAGCGAGCTGGCTTTCGACGCCCTCGGCAACCTCCGTCAGCGCTCCTGCTCTAGCGCGTCCTTTAGGTGCCCCGGCGGGGGCAGGCCGGTGCAGGGCCGTCAAGAAGGCGGCGAGCGCATCCGCTGCCGATGAGCTACAGGTAGCTGGAGCGCGGTCGGCGGGTACCCCCGGGACCCACGTGGTGACGATCCACGGACGCGGGAACCGCCGGGAGGGTTTACCAAGGCGTTGAGGGACGGGGACTGGCAACGGTAAGAGGGGGGCGAGGACGGGCAACCAAGTGTTCTCTTTGAGCAGCAGGGCGTCTGCTGTCTCGGTCGCCCAAGGCAACCGGACGGCAAGGTCGTCGCCGAGCCGCCACAGCTGGTTGTCCCAACCTCGTGCGCCAAGCGTCACCGGACGGTCGGCCAGGTCGGGGTACTGGTCTCGTAACAGCTCCCGCACGAGCTCGGCGGTTATCTCCACCTCGGCGTTCGCCACGCAGGCGATCGTAGCGAGTGCCGCCGCTGACCCACCCCACGACACAGCGACGCATAGAACCCGGACTAGGAACGCCATAGACGCCTGGCCGCCAGCGCGCCGTAGCAGACGGTTATCGGAGCCTTGACCTCGCCAATTCGCCGTGTTCTACAACACAGATCGGCCCTTATGGTCGCTGGCTGCCTGTACCCTGGCCAAGCGGTCAGCGAAAGTTACTCGAAACTGGGTCTGCCCGATCGGAGGTGCCCAACTGCATCGCGGAGGCGGCACGAGATCGAGCGGACTGATTCCATATTTCCCCTAGGCGCTTGCGGCCACTCGCCGAGGCTCACAATGATCGCCGCCCTGCCAACGGGCTTTGGCCAATACTCGCGGGGGGTGTTCGGGTACCGCGCCTGCAGGTGGACGTGAAGATGCGGGACTCCGTCGCCGTAGACATGGCTGTACACATGTTCGGCACCCTCGGACGAACGAAGCACGGCGCCGATGTCGTTCACCAGCACGCCGACGGCGGCGGCTTCGGACGGGGTGAGTTCACCGATGCCAGCCACATGCCGTTTCGTCTCAACAAACACGTAACCGAGGTACGCGTCGCCACTATCAATGCCCGGTGATGCGTGACTCGCAAAGACGAAGTCGTCCTCATAGATCACACCGCAACCCAGCGCATCGCCACTGGCCTGCTTGTTGCAGATCAAACAGTCCGATCCCATCCGCCAAGCATCGCTCACTTGGAGGCCCACGCGTTGGCTTGCATTTCTGAGCCGTGGCCACTGCGGTCCACTGCCCTTAACACGCCTGGACATCGGCGACGCGCAGGTTCATAAGGCTCGAGACGGTGTTGCCGAGCCTGTAGTTCACGACCGAGATCTCGGGCTCGTCGGGGGCGGGGGGACCGCCCGGGCCCATCAGCACCCATGAGTTGGCCAGGCTCAGATCGGTGGCCGAACCGGTTGGCCGCGTGGTGCGTATCACTCCCTGAAGAAAGTGCGAATTTGGTCAGAGCCGCCATTTATTCGGTAATCAGGCCCAACCTTTTGGAGGGAATATGAGTTTCGCAAAATCCATTCTTCTTGGCCCAGCCGGGACGACGGGGACAATTAGGCCCGTCGCCGGCGCTAAGGCGCCCGTGCCGAGGCGCACGGCGCGTGCTCGGGCGCTGCTACTGATGGCAGCAGTGCTGCCTGTGGCCCCAGCCCTATCGACAGCGAGCGCGGCGGCGTCTGTGCCATGGGCGTCTGTGCCATCGATGGTCCCCGACCTTTGCGCCGACGAGACCCCTCCAATGCCCTCGTCAACTGGCGCGCAGACACCAACGGTCCGGGTACAGATGCAAGGGGCCAAGCTTGCCCCAGGCTCAGCAACGTCGACGCTGGCCCTCGCTTACGAACAATTCAACGACATGAAGTGCAGCCGGTACCAGCAAAATTACCAAGAGGCCCCTTCCCGGTACTTCTATTTCGACTGTGTCGGCTTTACCGGGTACACGCTCGAACGGGCCGATCCCCGAGCTTGGGCCTCTCTTCGGCACATGGTCGAGTTCCAGGCCGGGCAGGTCACGCCAACGCCGCTCGAGTTCGTCAATTTCTTAAAGGACTGGGCACCCGCCCCCAGGCGGGCTGGCGTGCCGACCCCACGGCTGCATCGATCCAGGCAGGCGACATCCTGGCCTGGCAACCGCTGGCACCAGGAGCCGGCCACTCCGTGATCCCACTCGTGGCGCCAGAGCCGATCGCCGGATCGGGCGGCCTACGTTGGGAGGTCGTCGTCGAGGACTCCACTCAAGACCCCCATGGGCCCCTCGACACTCGCTTTCCGGCAGACCCGCTCAGCCAGCGGAACGCCTTGGTGCCAACAGGCAAAGGGGAAGCTGAGGTGCCTTCTGGGCTGGGCATCGGCACCATGGTGCTTGACGCCGATGCTGCCGGCGTCGTTACGGGGGTGCAATGGAGCGTCGGCGCCAGTGTGACGGTTGAACCCGTCCAGTTTGGGGCCGGTCACCCGTTCTAGGGCAGGTCCGCTGGTCGAAAGCTCGTGAATTGTTGCTGATGGGCACCAAGCGCGGCTCGGGCAGCAGTTCGACCAGCGCTGACGTCGGCCCCTGGCAGCACTACGTGTCCTGACTTGCTCGTGTACGGTGCCAGGTATGGAGATCGTCGAGCCAGCAGGAGTGGAGGAGCGGGCGGAAGTCCCATACGTCGGGATTCGCGTCATAACACCGTTCCGCGGGATGTTGGCGACCCGAGACCAGCTTCTGGCAGAAGCGCGCACCGGGATCAAAGAGGCCGGGATCGAGACCGTCGGCTATGGCTTTCTCCGGCTGTTCGTGATCGATATGGATGGCCCCATGGACCTCGAAGCAGGGTACTTCACGCCTCGGCCCGTGCATACGGCATATTCGAGGCTCCAGCCTGGATCGATGGCTGCGGGACGCTACGCGACGATGAAGTACCGAGACCATGCCCGTAGAGCGAACCAGGCATTGCAGGATTGGGCACGCGACAGCAGCTTGGTGCTCGACCGTCAAACGGTCCCCGCGGGCGACGCATTTGCATGTCGCTACGAGGCCTTTTGGACCGACCCGGCCGTCGAGCCGCGAAAAACTAGGTGGACCGTCGAGTTGGCCATCCTTCTGGCCAAGTAATAACGCGGCTGCCTCGCCCGCGCAGTCCTTAAGTCCCGCAAGCGTGCTCAGCACTTACGCCCATCGGTCAGCCGGCGCGCAGTGGGGCGGGCCCGCTTTTATGCGCCAGGGTGCAACGGCGAGCGCCATGTCGGTCTCTCAGAGACGAAGGTCGTCCGAGCGAGGCGGGTGGAGCCAAAGACGTCATGGACCAGTGCCGGGTAGATCAGGGCGAAGGCATGCCCGGCGAAGGTCCAGCTGTGGCCACCGGCGCCGAAGAGCGTATGGGTCTTGATCCCGGCGGCCCTGGCGGCCGCCGCCAACCTTGCCGCCACCTTGAGGTGGACCTGGTCGCCGGTACCAGCGGCAAACCAGCCCACCACCCGGCGATAGTGGTGGGTGGCCATCACTTCGAGGGGGTTGTGGGCCCGGTAAGCGGCCACGTTCCCGCCATAAAGATCGATGACGGTGGTACGCCACGTCTGGCCGAAACCGTAGTTGGGCGCCTCGCTCCGGCGACAGGCGCACACCGACGACGTCGCCGGCCACGTCCACGAACCGCCCATACAAGTGGGAGTGCATGGTGCCGAGATCGACAGCGCATGTGCCGCCCTCCGAGAAGCCGACCACCGCCCACCGCTCCGGATCGTCTTTGATACCGAGGGTGTGGGTGACGTAGTTGGGCACCGTGCGAGTGAGATAAGTCTCGGAGTTGCCCTGCGGCCCGTTGACACACTCAGTGTCGTAGCCTCTGGCCCCGTTCTCATCGACGAAGACCATGACCGGGGCTGCGCCTTCGTGCGTGGCGGCCCAGTGGTCCGCCAGCTTGATCACCTCGCCAGCACGGGCCCAGTCCTTGACGTCGCCCGGCCAGCCCGACAGCATCAGCAACACCGGCAGGTGGGCGTGGGCCACGGCGAAGTAGTCAGGCCGCAGCCACAGATACGCGGCGGCCGCGTCGAAGCCGACTGACCGGCCGGGTATGGCAACGGGGCCGAACTGACCTACGAGGGAGTGGACCGCCACCACGGCGCCGATGGGTGACCTCCCCGTGTAAGGTGCCTGCGGAGATCTGCCCGGGCTGGGGCTTGTCGAGCAGAGCACCAACGGTAGGCCAATACCCGTAGTGGGCATTGATCAGGCAAAAGGCGGCCAGCGCGGCGGCGGGCGCGGTGACCAGGCGAACGACCGTCCCCATCACCGAAACGGTCACCACAACGATGGGACCACCCGTGATCGATCGAGGTGGTGTCCAGGACGTCGACCGCGACGCAGACCGCGGCAACCGCAACCACGTGGAAATGGCGGCGCCAGGTGCACCTCGGGCTCGGTCCATGGCCCACCCGGCGCTGCCCTGGCTGGCCATGACCCGGCGCGCCGTGGCCGTCGGGAGACCGCCCCGAAGTCACCGTTCCGCTCATTCAGGCGTTTGGTGAACGGCCGACCAGGGAGCGCCCGTAGGTGTCGCCTTCGTGGTCCCCCGAGCCCAGGGCCTGCTCCGGTACCCCATCACGTACTGCTTGCGCAACCGTCGCGTCGCATGGTCGGTACTCCAGGTGTTCGCCGCACCGGGCCCGCGTGGTTCGGACGTCTAACGGCTCGGGCGCCCGGGTATGTACGTACCTAGCAAAACAGTCAAACCGTTTGGGCCCTGCCGTTGACGGGAGAAATGAAAGTATTCTTTGTGTCCAAGGAGAGGTAAATCTATGAAGAAGTTGGGATTGCTCATCGTCGGCCTCGTCGGTTTTCTGCTTGGTTCCCGTGCCGGACGAGGTCCGTACGAGCAGCTCGAGAACTGGGCCCGTCAAATCAGTGGTCGTCCTCAAGTGCAGCAAGCGGCTAACCAGGTGACCGAGTCCGGCAAGCACCTCGGAGACGTGGCCACACGTACAGCCTCTACCGGTGTCGACCGGGCGGCGGAGGCCGCGGCCGATGCAATAACTACCGCGACCGACAGGGTGACCAAGAACGTGGAGGATGTCGAGGAGCGGATGGAGAGCCAGTAAGCAGGCGATAACCTTGCCGGCCTCAGCGCGCGCGCCGCACGCCGAACAATTGATACCTCAAGTGAGGACCACGGGACTCGAGTTGGTCCGGGCTATTTACGCCCAATTTTCAAGGGTTGAGTGCATCTGTCTTGAGCGGTCGAGAAACCCGAGGTCTCGAGCCAACCGATCTGTAACGAGGCCGCGCTTCTCTTTGCCGCGACAACGATCGGTCAAGAGGCAGACGCAGGACCTTGGCTCCCTCGGCGAGCGGACCCCGCTTTCGACCTCGTTCCATCCGATCATTTCGACCGGGTAGGCAGCGTAGCGAACGAGGCCGTAACCCAGAGCAGGTCGTCGTCCGAAAGGGGCTCTCGGGGCAGCCTGACCGCGCGAGGACGTGGCGGGCGTTCCGCTCGACCACCAGCACCCCGACCCCGGGGTCGCCTGTACGACCGATCGAGCCGAGCACCTCGTTGCGCGGCACCGGCGGGTGAGGTCGACGGTGTCGCCTTCGCCCAGCAGGTGCACGACGCGCTCGGCGACGAGCTGCATCGGGAGCCAAGGGTTGACGGGTGCCCGATGCGTCCCATCACCACCTCACCGGTGGCCTCGGTCGCTCCCGTGAACGAGGCCCGGTGCCCGGACGGGACCCAGGTCAACGGCGCCCGGGCCGGCAGCAGGCCCTGTGGTCGCAGGAGGACCATCAGCAACATCGACCGCTGAAGACGACGCCGCTCAGGGTCGCGAGCTACCGGCGAGCCCTTCGGCGATGAGGATGTAGGCGGCACCGCCGATAAACATACATTTCCCGAATTGGGCGCGCCGGAGTACGGATCAGCGACTCTGGCGCGCACAGTTCCGGGTCGGGGCCGGGCCAGAGGGACCGGCCCACTGGGATTTGGCCGGCAAATCGTCACCCGGAGGTCGGTCGCGGTTCTTGCGGCCCCTTGTCGCCGGGCTCATATATAAAATGCAGGCAGTCACTGGCAGGCAATTGCTGCAACAGATCCAAATGTAAAGCGTTCGAAGCCATCAGGACAGCCGATCGCCTTATCCCGTTTGGGAACTTCACCCCGGACGCCGAAGTTTCAGAACTCGGTCATTTGATTTTCTCGTCAGTAGCTAATTGCCGACGCCGCCAGTCGAGGTGGGCTTGGCGTCCGGCTACGTCGAGCTGGGCCTGTTCTGCTGCCTGCTGGAGGCCGGCGGCTTGCTGAGCCCTTACACCCTTCTCCTTCTCCTTCTCCCTGGCGAGGGCGGCGAGGATCCAGGTAATCAAGGCCAGCACCACGGCCGACACAAGCGCCAACTGCCACGACCATACCTTGAAGGCACGGAAGGTCAGGATGAACGCCACGGCGACGACGCAGAAGCCGACAACGTAGGGTAGTAAGCGGGTGCGTTGCCGGTGGGAGGGGCCAACGCGGCCACCGCCGCAGACGGGCTCGACATCAGTACTGTCGTTGTCCTTAGGCATCGCTGTCCCCCTCGACCGCGTGAAACTCCTCATCAGCGGTTCACCGAAGCATGATCGGGCTTATAATTTCCCGTAGACGACTCGGTCGGCCCAAGCTGCGTTGGGCTGGGGGCGCCCAAAACAGACGGCCCCACGGGAGGACTAACGACCACTTCTATCGTCTCCATGCTGTCTCCTCACCCCAGAGCGCAATTTGCAGGGTGCACGATCCTTTTAATGGTTGCGCCCTGCCAGACCAGTTTTAACATCGGCACCAGTGGCGCGGCGCTTGAGAGTTTTGAGGGGCCACATCGTTTTTAGTGGTCTTGTGGCTTTCGCCATCGACCGTAAAGCGCGATCGCCTCTAAGTCGCTAGCAAAATTACGGTCCCCGGTAGCCTGGCGCAGTGCGCCTCCAGCCGTGCCGCTCGAAGTGGGCGAGAGTACCATTGGGCCTGAGCAGTCCGCGCTTGGGGCGGTTGCTCGGCGGGAAGGTGTTTAGGGTAGTGAGTGCCTAACCGCCCCGGCTTCGTCGGGCGCCAAAGCGAACTTGGTGTCCTCGATCAACGGCTTGCCGCCGCTCGGACGGGTCATCCCCAGGTGGTCTACGTGGAGGGCGAGGCGGGGGCGGGCAAGTCGACCCTGCTTTCTCGCTTCGTCAGCTCGCTGTCGGACGCTGTCGTCCTGGAGGTCGGTGGTGACGAGGCCGAGGCACTGCTTTCGTACGGCGTTGTCGACCAGTTGCAACCGGGGAAGTCGACTGAGCCGGGAACGGACCCGATGGCCGCTGGAGCACAACTGCTGGACCTGGTCGACCGGCTGCAAACCGACGATCAGGTGGTGGTGCTCACCATTGACGACCTGCAGTGGGCCGACCGGCCGTCAACGCGCGCCGTGCTGTTTGCGCTGCGCCGGCTCCGGGCCGACAAGGTGCTGGCGGTCGTGGCTACTCGCCTGGGTGAGCTAACCGACCCAGGATGGGCGCGGTTCGTAGGTGGTGATTCGCGTGTCACCCGCATCCGTTTGGGCGGGCTCAGTGCGGACAATCTCACAGAACTGGCGAGCGCGCTAGGGCTGGGCGCGCTGTCGCAGCGGGGGGCGTCTCGATTGGCCGCACACACTGAAGGGAACGCCCTTTACTGTCGAGCGTTGCTCGAGGAGATCGGCGTCGTGGGTCTGAGCGCGGGGGACGGCGGGTTGCCAGCACCACGGGATCTGTCCGCCGTCATCCTCGCCCGCGTAGCGGCACTATCGGCTTCAACGCAGGCGTTTTTGGCCGCTGCTTCGGTACTGGGCCAGCATGCGCCGTCGTCCACGATCGTTTCGGTCGCTGGTTTGAGCGACGCCCTGGACGAGGTGGACGAAGCGGTCGCGGCTGGGCTTTTGAGCGAAAGTGATTTACCTTCTGAGCTGACCTTCACCCATCCCCTCTACCGGGCGGCGGTCTACGCCGACCTCAGTCCAACGACCCGGCGAGGACTGCACGCCCGGGCCGGGGAGCTCATCGGCGGGCGAGCACGGCTCGCGCACCTCGTCGGTGCCTCGCTCGGCCCCGTCGAGTCGTTGGCCTGCGAGCTCGAAGTGGCTGCCCAAGCCAGCGCGGCCGTCGGTGACCTTACCGCTTCGGGTTGGGCTCTTGAGCAGGCCGCATCGCTGTCGCCGAGTGTGGACGACAGGGAGCGTCGACTGCTCGATGCCGCCATGGTCCACCTCGCCGCCGCGGACACAGCGGCGGCGGCGCGGGTCCTGGCTTCATGTCAAGTCACCAGTGCCCGTCGCGACGCTTTGGCCGGGCTCCTCGGGGTGTTCAACGGCTCACCCAGCGCGGAAGGCCTCTTGCTCGCCGCCTGGCGAGACCACAACCCCGAGACCGAGCCTGAAATCGGAGCTCGGGCGGCGACCTCCCTGGCCAATTGGATGGTCATTTCTGGCCGCCCGGACCAGGCCCTTATATGGGCGGAACGAGCGGTGGAAGGCACCGGTGCGGGCCCGGGGCTCCAGGCGATGGCGCGCACGGCTCACGCGTATGCGCTGGCCGCAGGCGGCCGTGGCCAAGAAGGCCTGGCTGTGCTCGGCTTCCTTCCTGCTTCGGGGGCGGAGGCACCAAACCCTTATCTTGACGCCCTGATCATGCGAGGGATCCTGAGGGTGTACGTCGACGACCTGCCCGGGGCCATTGCCGACCTCGGCGTGGCCGCGGCCCGGCTCCGCACAGGGCTACCTTCGACCTACCCGGGCCCGTGCCTATCTCACCTGAGTGAAGCCCATTTTCGGCGGGGTGACTGGGACGCAGCCGTCACTTACGCCCAGCTCGCTACCTCCTTAGCGCAAGACGCCGACCGTCCCCTGGACCTGGCTCGGGCGCACGCCCGCACCGCCCAGGTCTCGGCGTTCCGAGGCCAGTTCTCTGCTGCACAGGATCACGTCAGCGCGGCCCGGGCCGCGGCTGAGCGGTCCCCGCTCATGTTCGCCGTGGCGGCCGCCGGCGTTGCCGGCGCCTCACTGGCTTTCGCTCGTGGCGACTCGGCCGGGGTACTTGTCGCCACCGAGCCGGTGCGTGCCACCGGGCTCCATGGCGCCGGGGGCGTCCCCGGCATCTTCAATTGGCGAGCTATGGAGGCGGACGCGCTTGTTGGCCAGGGCCGGCTTAACGACGCCGAGGCCGCCCTCATCGAACTGGAGGCGGTTATCCCTAAGGCCGGGCTGGCGTCGGCAACCATGACGCTTGCCCGCTGTCGGGGCAACCTGGCCATGGCCAGAGGGTATGCGGAGCAGGCCGAAGCCGCCTTCACGCGAGGCCACGTTCTGGAGGCAGAAGTGCCGATGCCGTTCGAGCACGCCCTACTGTGCCTCGACGACGGCCGCCGTTTGCGTACCCTCGAAAACGGGCCGGCGGCCGTGGCATCGCTGGAAAGGGCTCACCATCTCTTCTCGGAACTGGGAGCGGACCCGTTCGTGCAAATCTGCGCGGCGGAGCTAGCAGCCCTGCAGGTCACGGCGGCGACCGGCAGTCCCGCCGCTCTTTTGGGGCTTAGCCGCGCCGAGCTGGCCGTGGCCCGATTGGTCGCCACCGGGTTGACCAACCGAGAGGTGGCCAGCCAGCTGTACGTGTCGGTCAAGACAGTGGAGTACCACCTCCGCAACAGCTACATGAAGCTCGACATCACGTCGCGTCGCGCCCTGACCGCTCTCTTGCACTGACCCGCCCTTAGGCCGAAGAGCCAGGCGCACGGCGCGTCTTGGTCGGCCGCGCCAGGTCCCGGCGCGAAAACCAGGGTCAAACCTAGGGTCACGCACTGGGGACAAGTCCGCGCTGCACGCCTTGACTAAGAGCCATGGACGAGAAACCCACCCCGGACCAAACCGTTCGCCTATTCCTCGAGGTCATCCGAGCTCGGGACGGACGGCTCGAAGGACGTTTGCGCCCTGAGCGCGCCGAGGCCTGGAGGCAGTTCTCCGGCGTCCTCGAGTTGCTGAAAGTGCTCGAGGAGCATACCTGTACCAAACCTCGCGCTCAAAATACCTACGCAGAAAGGGAGCTTTCATGAGCACCGACGCGAACCATACGGAACGGCAGGGCCGGCCTCTTCGCCGCGCAGCCAACGGACGGATCCTGGGCGGCGTCGCCGCCGGGATCTCCAAGTACTTCGGCCTCGACGTGGCACACGTACGGGTCGCCCTGGTCGTGCTGTCGTTTATCGGTGGTGCGGCCGTCCCCATTTACCTGGCCGCATGGGTGTTGGTCCCGATGGAAGGCTCCGACATAGCAATCGCCAATGGGTTCCTCAACCACGCTGCCGGGCAGGCGTCGTGACCCGGCCCCGTTGGGTACTTTGGGCCGCCGGCGCTATTGCCCTTCTCGGCCTGGTGGGCGGCGGTGCGACATCGTCACACCTCACTTCATCGCTGAGCGACTACGACGCCCCTGGCTCGGCTGTCGTGCTGGCGCAACACCAGGTCGAGCGGGCGACAGGCGCCAACCCCGAAGAAGGGTACGAAGTGGTCGTCCACACGGAGGCACCGATCGGAGAGGCTTCCCCACTACCAGCACGCGTGGCGACGGTGGTGGCGCTCCTCAAGGACCGTCCGGAAGTCAAAAGCGTCCTCGACTACGCCAATACCGGCGACCCGGCCATGATTTCTACAGGCGGCAACTTCACCGTAGTGGTAGCGACGGTCGGCGCCGTGCAAGAAAAGCGGGCTGTCGCTGCCCTAGAGCACGCCATCGCCGGGCAACCGTCGCTGGCGGGCTACACCTGGCTCGGTGGGCCCACTGTCGCCGACGTCCAGCTCGCGGCCGTTTCTTCTCAGGACCTGGGCCACGCCGAGCTCTATGCGTTGCCGTTCCTGGTCCTGCTGCTCTTTTTCGTGTTCCGTGGCGTCAGGGCGGCGGTGGTACCCCTCGTGGGTGCAGTGTTCGCCATCGCGGTCACCCTGGGCGTCATGGGCCTGGTCATGTTGGTCCTGCCCCTGTCGGTCTTTGCGCTCAACCTGGTAATTGCGCTGGGCCTTGGGCTCTCCGTCGACTTCAGCCTCTTGGTCGTGTCGCGTTTTCGTGAGGAGTTGGGCCGGCAAGGTTCAAGCCAGGGCGCGCTGGCTACAACAAGGAAGACTGCGGGGCGTACTGTCCTTTTCAGTTCGGTCACGATCGCGGCGGGCATGGCCACCCTCGCGCTCTTTCCCGAGCGCTTCGTCTACTCCATGGGGATTGCCGGGGCGATGGTGGTACTGGCGGCGGGAGCCTTCGCCCTGTTCGTCCTGCCATCGCTACTGGCCATCTTTGGGCCGCGCATCGTCGCCCCGGCCGGGTCACGCCGGGCCCGCGCGGCCACGACCAGCGCGCGGGAAGCAAGCGGCCGTTGGTACCGCATAGCGGCTCTCGTCATGCGCCAGCCCCTCGCCTGGGCGGCAACCGCCGTCGTAGTCCTGGTGGTCATGGCCGCACCGTTCTCGCACGTCTCGTTCACCGGCGCCGATGCGAGCGCCCTGCCGACCAGCAGTTCGGCCGGTGCTGCCTACGAACTGGTGCAGACCAAGTTTGGCGCCTTTTCGGAGGCACCGGCGAGCCTCGTGGTCGATGCGCCGAAGGTGACACGACAACGCTTGGCGACTTATGCGACGGCCGCCGCCGGAGTCGCGGGCGTCAAGGCCGTCTCGCCTTTCCAGCACCTGGGCGGCCCGCTATGGGAGTCCAACGTGGCGTTGTCGTCGGCACCGTTGTCGCCGGCCGCCCAGCGCTCGGTCGAAGCTCTGGAGTCACTGCAGGGGCCGGGGAGGGACACCGTCATAGGACAGACTTCCTCGTTCCTGAGCCTCGAAAATAACCTCAAGTCACATCTGCCGATTGTGCTCGGGCTGATCGTGCTTATCGCGCTCGTCATGCTGTTCGCCATGACCCGCTCCGTGGTGCTCCCCGTGATCGCCGTTTTGATGAACATGTTCACCATCGGCGCCGCCTTCGGCGTGCTCGTATGGGCCTTCCAGTGGGGCCATCTGAGGAACCTGCTGGGGTTCAGCGCCCCGGGGGCACTGCAGTCGACCTCGCTGATCATCATCCTCGCCGTAGTGTTCGGGCTTTCCACGGATTACGGCGTTTTCCTCCTGGGCAGGATGAAAGAAGAGCACGACGCCGGGGCCGGTCCGGCCGAGGCGGTGGCCCTGGGCCTCGACCGCACCGGCGGCATCGTCAGCGCCGCTGCGGTTTGCCTGGCGTTGGCCATCGGCGCTTTGGTGCTGTCCCGCCTCGTGTTTGTTAAAGAGCTTGGGCTCGGCGTGGCTTTCGCCGTGATCGTGGACGCCACGGTAGTCAGGGCCGTCCTCGTACCGGCTTTGATGAAGCTCCTCGGTCGAGCCTGTTGGTGGTCTCCCGCGCCGGTGCGGCCAGCGCAGCGGCCAGTATCACTGCCAGGTCTGCCGGGTCAGCCACTCGTCCCGGCGGTCGTCCTCAACACCGACCTCCCCGTGGCCAAGTGATTGGCGACGCCCCCTCGCACGAGCACCAGGCGGGACGAATTTAGGGTCTGGCCCTAGGGTGCCCGAGCGCTCGAACAGGGATAGTGAACAGGTGGCACCTGGTACAACCAACCCAGTCCGGGACCACAGGGGCTGCGGCAATGCCGAAAACAGAAGAAAGGGATACGGAAAATGTCGGATTTCAACCAGAGCGTTCATTTCGACCGCCAACGCGGCGACGACAGCCTCCAGAGTGGGCCGGCCGCAGTGACTGACGCCGACCACGGGCCTGACCGTCGGGATCTCCGGCGGGGCGGTGTTCCGCTAGTGCGGGCGGTGGCGGTGGTCGCAGGGATGGCGGCCACCGGGACGGCGGTGCTCTTCGGGGCTGTGGCCGTCCCCGCTGCGGCGTCGGGTAGCCCAAACCCATGGGAGGGTGCCCAAGTGGGCTTGACGTACCCGGTGTACCAGCCCAAGACCGTCCTCGCTCTTCCCCGTTCCAGCTTCAAGCTGCTCGCTTGTGGGACTGGTCAAGACGAGTCAGTCTTCGCCACTTATGGCTCGGCCTACAACCCCTCGTCGAACTACGGGAAAACCGTCGGCTTCTCGTTAGCTGAGGGCTACCCGGACATCTGCGCCAACGCCGGTACCGCCAAGCAGGTCGGCGTCTGGATAGTGGGGATCCCGAAGGGGGTCGTGGACGTCCGTGTGTCCGTCTACTGCGACCCAGAGCAGTTCAAGAGCTGCACCACGTCGTCCGGGGTCGAAAACGGCTACGTCCTTCAGTGGGCGCAGCCCTACACATCGGCTCAATACTTCAAGAAGCAAACGCAGATGTTCATGGACACTTCCCGGCTTACCCTGAACCAGGCCTTCCACGTCGTTGCCGGCATCAGGTCCGTGTGAGCACGGTCAACCCTCGATCAAACGCTTGAAAGACAAAGGAGGCTGGACGATGAGCGCGCCCGAGCAACTGGATGAAGTCCCTGAGGTACGAGCACAAAACCTGGTAGGGAAAGCGAGGATCTGGGCGTTCCCGGCGCTCGTGGGGTCCCTGATGATCGTGCTGATGACGATTATCTATTTCGGCTCGATCGTGGACCCGACCGCTCACTTGCACGGCTTGCCGGTCTGGGTCGTCAACCAGGACAAGGGCGCGACCACGTCCTCAGGGCGGCTAAACCTTGGAAACGACGTGGTGGGAGCGCTCAAGGGCTCGCACGCGGTGTCCACCAAGCTTTCGCTAAAGGAGGTGACGTTGGCGGACGCTGAGGCGGAAATGAACAAGGACAATGGCTATGCCACCATTGACATCCCGTCTGGTTTTACCGAATCGGTCCTGGCCCTTAGTGGCGCCCCTACCCCGTCGGGCAAGTCGACCCCCCTGCCTACGATCGATTTGTTGACCAATAGCCGGGCGGGCTCGTTGGGAGTTAGCTTGGCCACCGGCGTAGTCGAGCCCGCCATATCTGAAGTCTCCAAGAAGATCAGCGCCCAGGTGCTGAAGCCGGCCGCGGCCAATGGGTCGGCGAGCACCACCCCGACCGCCTTGCTGGAGGACCCCGTAACGCTGGAGTCGGTCCCTTTCAGGCCCCTACCAGCTCACTCGGGAGTCGGGCTGACTGCGTTCTATTTCGCTCTTTTGATCATGATGTGCGGCTTCTTAGGGGCGACGATCGTCAACTCGTCAGTCGACGCCGCATTAGGTTACGCGCCCAATGAAGTCGGGCCGCGGTGGCGCCAGCGGCTCCCCCTCAGGATTACACGGTGGCAGACACTGCTCACCAAGTGGGTCGTGGCAGTGGCGATAATGCCCTTGCTTACTGGGCTGCTTCTGGCCGTGGCCGCCGGGGTCCTCAGAATGGACGCTCCGCATTGGTGGTACCTGTGGTTCTTTGCCTGGTTCACCGCTGCCGTGGTGGCCATCGGCACGCTCGTCTTGTTCGCCGCGCTGGGTTCTCTCGGGCAGCTGATTGCCCTCCTAATATTCGTTTACCTGGCACTGGCCTCTTCAGGAGGCACGATCCCTTTGCAGGCGCTGGCCGGCTTTTACAGGTTCGTAGCCAATTTCGAGCCCTTGCGTCAGATACTGGGGGGCGTACGGTCCATCCTTTACTTCAACAGCGCCGCCGACGCCGGTCTATCCCGTGGCTTTACCCTGACGGTAATCGGCCTGGTGTTCTGGCTCATCGTCGGGGTCGGGATCACCAGGTGGTACGACCGCCGGGGGCTGCACCGCATCGAGCCAGACGTGCTGGCTTACGCCCGAACGTCCGCGCACGCTTACCACGACCAGCAGCAGCGCTCCAGGGCGGTATCGGATTAATGCCTCGGCTTCTCATTTGACGAGGTGCAAGTCTCGTGCCAAACCCCGGTGGCACCCTTGGCCACGCGCCTGCCGAGCCGCGATAGTGCCCTGTTCGACAAGATCCCCGACGTTTAGGGACACCTCCTAGGGACCCGGGCCCCGGTCCGCTGAAGATAGAAGTATTCCCCGCTCAGTGGCCGTCAGGGCCACCGCACGATCAAGGAGGAAATGACCCATGCAAACAATCGGAACGCGCACCAACGCCCGCCTGTGCCGCCTAGCGGACGAACCGGAGGACTACCGCCGCCTCGGCCTCGACCCCGAGACGGTGGAGGCTTTGGGAGGACGGTCTGCGGACCGACCCCGGCCCGGGCTCATACGAGTGGTGGTATTTCGACGCCCACCTCGATGACGGGTCGTCGCTCGTAATTATGTTCAATACCAAGAACCCGATGGCCCCTGACCGGCCAGCCGACCCGAACGTAAGCGTGCAGTTGAACCGGCCCGGTGCCGGACCACTGGCGTTCGCGCTGCACGCCTCCGCCGAGCAGTTTTACGGGAGCAAAGAGGGTTGCGATGTCCGTGTCGCGGACAACTGGTTCCGGGGCGACCTCCACTACTACGAGATCCACGTCGCCCACGAGGGCACCACGATCGACGTGCAACTCACGGCCCAGGTCCGCCCGTGGCGCAAAGGCGCCGGCCGTGTGTACTTCGGCGAAAACGACGAGCACTTCTTCGCCTGGCTGGCGTCCGTGCCACAGGGGACCGTTTCGGTGCAGCTGGACAACGGCGGTCGCACCGAACTTCTGACCGGTATCGGGTACCACGACCACAACTGGGGCGACGTGGCCATGCCCAAGCTCATGAACCACTGGTATTGGGGCCGGGCCCAGGCCGGGCCGTACTCGATTATCGCCAGTTACTCGACGGCGGAGCGCAAGTACGGCGCTGCAGAGATCCCCACTTTCCTGCTCACCAAGGGCGAGACGATCGTGGCTGACGATGCTGAAAAAGTGCGTTTTCACCTCGAGGACGTACACATCGACGAGCACAGCGGCAAGCCTGTCGGCGACGTCGTCGTGTACGACTACGACGATGGCCAGGACCGGTACCGGGTTAGCTTCCATCGGGCGAAAACGATCATGGACCGCAAGCTCGTCGACGAAATCTCCGGCCTCAAGCACGTCCTGGCCCGGCTCAAAGGCTTCGATGGTGCGTACCTCCGGTTCACGGGCACCGTTCAACTCGAGCACTTCGTACAGGGGAAGGAGGTCGAAGACGTCAGCGACCATGGCATCTGGGAACTCATGTACTTCGGTCGCACCACCGCAGATCGAAAGTCTGCTGAAGCAGGCTGACGGGGCCTCGCCATACGCGTGGTGACCTCCGGCTGCGGGCCCGGTAGGCCTGGTCGCCGGCGCCGGCCAGGCCTCGCTTGACCGCCTTCTAGACTCGGCCTTGACCTTGCCCCCAAGCGTGGGGCAGGGGTCTCCGGCAGGAGTTTCTGGCAGGAGGTGTGGTGGAGGACGTGTTCGTCGGCCGACGAGCGGAACTGGCTCGCTTCGGCGACGTGATGGCCCGGGTGCGTCGAGGTCAGCCTTGGTTGCTGACTATCGAGGGCGAGGCCGGCGTGGGTAAGTCGGCGCTAGCCAGACAGTTTGTGGCGTCGGCCCCCGGGCTGACCGTCGTTTGGGCAAGGGCCGACCAAAGCGAATCCGACCTCGAGTATGGGGTAGTCGGTCAGTTTCTTCGCTCCCTGCAGAAGCCAGCAGGGGCCGAGGACGCACTGATGACGAGGGATATATCAACTTCCAACCCCTTCGCCGTGGGTGCGCTCCTGCTGCGCCTTCTTGGCGAAGAGTTAGCGGCGGGGCCAATCGCCATAGTCCTTGACGACGCGCAGTGGGCGGACCGCCCTTCGCTGGAGGCCCTTGCGTTTGTGTTCCGTCGGCTAACTATCGAGCCCGTTGCTGTGATCGTCCTGGTGCGCGGGGATCGCGACCAGCTCGACGAGCCCAGCCGCCGGATGCTGTTGGGCATGACAAACCGTCAACACCTGGCCATATCCGGGTTGGGCGTCGACGACGTGGCCCCCATGGCCAAAGCCCTCGGAGCCGCACCGCTCGACAGCCGCGGTATCGAAAGTCTGCACCTTCGTACCGGCGGTCACGCCCTGTACTTGCACACCCTCCTCAGCGACGCCGAGGCCCTGGACCGGGTCGACCGGGACCCTGCTGCAGTCCCGCCGTCCTTGGCAGCGGCCATCAGAGACCAGCTAGCGGTGCTACCAGCAGCCACCCGGTCGCTGGTCGAGATGCTGTCCGTCGTCAATGCCCCGATGCCTTTGAGCCTCATCGGGGAGGCGGCCGGCGTAGGCACACCGAGCGCAGCCGTCGAACCGGCCGTAGCGGCCGGCCTGGTGGATCTCTGGCAGCAGGACATGAGCCGCCAGGTCGTCATACGGCACGGGTTGCAGCGCGATGCGGTGTACGCCGGCATAAGCGCCGAGAGGCAACGGGAATTGCACGCTCGAGCTATAGCCCTTGTCGACGAGGCCAGCGCATGGGCTCACCGGGTGGCGGCTTTGGACCGTCCGGACGAGAGCTTGGCCCACGATTTGGAACGTCTGGCCGGCAATGACGCCCTAAATGGCCACTTCGTCCAGGCCGCCACCCGCCTGCAGTGGGCCGCCGGTATCTCTCCCACCGCCGCGGACCGCGAACGCCGGATGCTGACCGGAGCCTTCCATCTCACGGTGGCCGAGGAAGCGAGAGTGGAAGCGCTCCGCCCGGCCGTGGAAGCCGCCGCCCCTTCGGCGTTGCGTAGTTCCATTTTGGCGACGATGGCTTACTCGATTGGTGAGCTGGCTGAAAGCGAACGGCAGTTCAATGAAGCGTTGGCCCAGGCGCAGTCCGAACCTGGGAGCGAACTGCTGGCGGCCATGACTGCCAACCGTCTGGCCGCCACCTATACGGTCCTTGGCCAAGGCGATAGGGCCAAGGAGCTGGCGAAGTGGGCGCTGGCCCAGGGCTGCCTCGGCCCGGCAGCTGTTGGACGGGCCCACGCCATTGCGGCCATGGCCGTTTCCCAGACCGCTGGCCCGCTCCACGCGCTGTCCGAGCTGGCGCACCTCGACCCTGACCCGGCTCTGGTCGACCCCGTTGAAGTCGACAGCCTGTGCTGGCGAGGCGTGTGCCGGTTCCTGGTCGGCGACCTGCCAGGCGCCATCAGCGATATGAGCGGAGGCCTCTTGATGGTGCGCAAAGGCGCCACCATTACCTCGGGCCTACGCGTTTACGCCTACTTGGGCGTCGTCCAGTACTTGGCCGGGAAATGGGACGATGCCCTGATTACCGTCGAGCAAGGCTTCTCGGTGGCGGCCCTCCGTCCGCGCCGGCCGGAGCTGCCCCTGATGCACCTGGCGGCAACATGCGTGGCGGCCGGCCGGGGCCTGGCCGAAGAGGCCGAAACCCACGCCCGCGCGGCCGAGCAGGTGGCGGCCAGCCTCAAATACGGGCAGGAAATGGTCTACGCGGCCATAGCCCGGGCCCTTTGTTGTCAGGCTGTGGGGGACTACCTGGGCATGGCCGACGCTCTTGGCCGCTGGCAGGACGACTCTGACCTGGACGCCCGCAGCCGCCTCTACGCCACCCTGTGGAGACCACTATTGGTTGAAGGCCTGGTTGGTTCCGGCCAATTGGGACTGGCCGCCGATGTCCTTGGGCCTTTCCGGGTTGATGGTGCGGAGGTGGCCTACCTACAGCCGGCGCTGGCCTGGCTGGAGGGATGGCTGGCCGAGCAGCGGGGGACGCCGGAAGCCGCGCTAATGGTTTATGAGCTCGGGGAGGGGACGGTCAGCCCTGATAGCCCCGTGTATTCGGCTCGCCTGCTGCTGGCGCAGGGCCGGCTGCTGCGCCGCCTTGGCCAACGCCGCCCAGCCCTCGAGCGCCTCCGGCGCGCTCGCGAGCTGTACATGGGCCTGCGCGCCGCGCCGTTCGTCGCCCGGACAGAAACGGAGCTGATCGGGTGCGGGTTACGCCAGTCGCCGTCGAAGCAACGCTCTGTGCTCGACATGACTACCCGAGAGTCTGAAATAGCGCACCTGGTCGAGCAGGACCTGACCAACGCCGAGATCGGCGCCGAGCTGTTCATCACGCCGAAGGCCGTCGAGTACCACCTGGGCAACCTCTACGCCAAGCTCGGGCTGAAAGGACGTAAGGAGCTGCGGCGCTTCCTGTCGACGTCGCGCCGGCCCGCCCCGGCCTGAGTACTCAGTTGGCCCGGGGCCGGACTGCCTCAGTCGCCCTCCAGCGCGGCGCACGCTCGGATCCACTGTGCGGTCGTAGAACTGAAGCCCACGTTTGTCTCAATGAAACGAAGCGCCACGAAGTTTGCCCACCGTCCCTCTGCCGTCTCCACCCATTCAGTGGTCGCAATTGCGTCGCGGAGTACCACGACCTGGTAGTTGCGGTACATAGCCTCCGTCAGCGTTGAACCCAGGCAAATTTGGCTCTCGAACCCAACGGCGACAATATTGTGGACATCGAGGTTTCGAAGCAAGGAATCCAACTGGGTATCGAAGAAGCCCGAGTAGTGCTGTTTCTTGACGAGGAAGTCAGACCCGGTGGGAGCAATTGTGTCGGAGATGTACAGCACCTCACTCGGCTCCCGCCAGACTTCGAGAAGGTCGAACCCGTTGACTCTCAGTTCAATCCTGCGCAGCTCGCTGTCCTCGTTCAAGGCGGGCGATAGATGGTTTGTTAGGTATACGACAGGAAGACCGACCTTCCGCGCCGCGGCCTTGGCCGGGATGACGCCGTCGAGCACAATGTGCCGGTTCTCCGTGACCCACTTCCTGTACATCTCCGGCACGCCAGCAGCCGGCTCCTCTCCCCCGAGCCCCCTTCCGTACACATCGATAATGAGAAAGGCGGTGTGGTCTCGGTCCAGCACGATTTTCTCTTCCATATAACCCGATGGGTTTGACACCGGGTAATTCCGGTAATACCGGACCGGTAAGGCAATACCTGATGGTTGCAATCTCGTTAGTACCCTTCTGCTGACGTCCACGCTCACCGCTCGGCCCGCATCGGGCCCCTGGGCGTCCCGATCGACGAGTCCTGCGAACACTGCGCTACCGGTTGGAGCCGGCCGCCAAGATCCGGCCGAGCAGGTACAAGTCAAGGACCAGGGGGATGACGAATACCAGGCCCCACCAGCGTCCCGTGGCGCAGAGGACAACGACGATCACTGCGATCCAAACTGCCAGCAGCAGCCGGATCACCAGCGATGACTTCCGGTGCCGCAGGTCCCAGTTCACTATTGTCCAAGGCTACCGTCCACTGCAACGACCGACTGGCCTCTGGGCATCCCCTACGAAACCCGAGGCGCTTGAAGTCACGGGCCCCGGCCAGGGGTCCCGGCAGCTGGCCTGCGAGCGGAGCGCCACAGAACAGCGCGATCAGCTGACCGCACCGCAAGCGCGACCGAAAAGCGCAGGCATGTACCAAGGGATCATCGCAACAGCGATAATTAGGACAACACCGGTGACCCACCGTGTGCGGTTGAAGCCCATCACGTCGGTGCGCCCCGGGGACCGGGCCGGAGGTGGGCTAGAGGACGGGCGCTCCGCATAACATCGGTAGCTCGGTTGTGGTTGTGCTGGGCTGGCCCTGACCTTCGCCCTTCATATCGTCCGCGCCGGCGCCAACTTCCTCGCCGCGTGGTCCACCGGGACGGGCTACAACTTCCCGCCAAAACACGACGCTCACCGAAGAGGTCCGCGAACCGGCGAAGATGATCCACGACAAGGTCTCCGCAACGTCGTGAGAGGCTGAAGCGGGAGGTTGGTAAGTAGTTACGATGTAGCTATTGCCTACTGAGACGCCGGGAGGACCGATGACGGAATACGCAAAGTTCTACATCGACGGGGCCTGGGTCGAGCCGGACGGGGCCGGCCGGCTCGAGGTCATCGACTCGACGACCGAGGAGGTCTTCGCGACCGTGCCGGCAGGCACTCCGGCGGACATCGGCCGGGCCGTCGCCGCAGCCAAGGCCGCCTTCCAGCCGTGGTCGGAACAGGCCCCAGCGGAGCGCTCCAAGCAGCTCCGGCGGGTGGCGGAAGGTCTCGAGTCGCGCAAAGACGAGATTGCCGACGTCGAGGCCCACGAGATCGGCATGCCCAGGCCGCAATCGGCATCGATCCAAGTCGGCCTCGGCATCCGCGCCTTCGCCGCTGCGGCCGATCTGCTCGAGACCTTCGAGTTTGAGGACCGCTCCAACGGCCTGGTCGTGAAGGAGCCGATCGGGGTGGTTGGCGCGATCACCCCGTGGAACTATCCGTTGAACCAGATCGGCGCCAAGGTGGCTTACGCGTTGGCGGCCGGGTGCACCGTCGTGCTGAAGCCCTCAGAGGTGGCGCCGGTAAACGCGTTCATCCTGGCCGAGATCATTGACGAGATTGGCTTCCCTGCCGGCGTGTTCAACCTGGTCACCGGGCTTGGTCCGGTCGTGGGCGAAGCTCTGGCGGCACACCCCGATGTGGACATGGTCTCGTTCACCGGCTCCACCCGAGCTGGAAAGCGTGTCTCCGAGCTGGCTGCCCAATCGGTCAAGCGGGTCGCTTTGGAGCTGGGCGGCAAATCCCCCAACGTCATCCTGGACGACGCCGACCTGTCCAAGGCCGTCGCCGACGGCGTCGGAGCGGCGTACGCCAACTCCGGCCAGACGTGCAGCGCCTTGACCCGCATGATAGTGCCGCGATCCCGGTTGGCCGAGGTCGAGGAGATCGCGCAAGCCACGGCGGAGAGTTACGCCGTCGGCGATCCCTTCGCCGAGGGGACGCGACTCGGACCGCTTATCTCCGCAACCCAGCTCGGCCGGGTGCGCGGCTACATCAACAAAGGGATCGAGGAAGGCGCCAAACTCGTTACGGGAGGGCCTAATGCACCGGACGGTCTCACCACCGGGTACTTCGTGCGGCCGACGGTCTTTTCAAATGTCACCCGCGACATGACGATCGCCCAGGAGGAGATCTTCGGGCCCGTGCTGTCGATCATGCCGTACGACACGGAGGACGAAGCGGTCGCCATCGCTAACGACACGGTCTACGGCCTCGCAGCCGCGGTATCGGGGAGCGACGAACGGGCCAAGCGCGTCGCTCGCCGGATCCGGGCCGGCCAGGTACGCGTCAACAGCGGCCGCCCACCCGAGGGGCCCCCTTCGGCGGCTACAAGCAATCTGGGCTCGGGCGAGAGCACGGCACCTACGGGCTCGAGGAGTTCCTCGAAGTCAAGGCTGTGTTTATCTGACCGATCTAAACGAGTCGGACCTGACGCCCAAGTACACAAACGCTTTTGGGCCGAAGCCCGGTGGCGCCCGGCCGGCCGTGACGCGACCCGTGTCTGTCCATCAGTTGTTGAAGGTGGCGAAGTAGCACCCAGGCCCGGCGTTGACGACGAACAGCGGGAAGCGACCGGTGCTGTCGTGCTGGAGTTCGTACGTGCCGTCGTCGTGGCACGTGCCCGCGTTCACCGAGCCGCTTTCGCAGGCGAACACCACCGTGTAGCCCCGTCCTTCGGTTTTGACGGGGCTATGGGCGATGACGGTTTGTTCCTCGGCTCCGACTCGCAAGGTCAGACGGGCGCCCGCCAGGGCTTCCCAGGTACCGATGTCGTAGGGGTCGTTACTGGGGCTGGCGCGGACCGCCGTCGGGGCAACGAGCCACCAACCAGTGGATGCCAGCAGCGTCCCCGCGCCGCCCAGGCCGATGAACCTCCTGCGGCTGACCAGAGGTCCATCTCCCCGGGGCCCGCTCATAGCTAGACCAGGCTCAGGCGGCCGAACCTGTCGGCGACAGGCAAGAGTGGAAGCCGCGCCGGCCCGGAGACTGCGGGCCGGGCTGTCCCAGGCGTCGCCGTGTTGCTGGAACCCCTTAGGGCGGGTCGGGCCTGAGTGGTGGGGTGGGACATTGGGTTCCTCGCCGGTCTTACGAGCGAGGCGGGAAGATGCCCTGGAGGGCAATGATGAAGTTGACGACCAGGTAGGGCGGCAGGTTGTTGTGGGGTTGGCCCCCGCCCGCCGACGCCAAGGCGCTGGCGTTCATCGCCGTCAGGCCAGTGGACGCCGAGGTGTAGGAGTCCCGATGGGGTTTGGCCCACGCGTCGCCCGATGGCGATGGGGAGACGCCGGCGTGAGAAACACCCAAGGCCTGGTGGGTGTGGGCTGGGATCTCCGAGGTGACCAGGGTGACAGTGGCGGCTCCTCCCGTCTGCCCCAGGGTGTTGGGCGCGAGGTCGGGGCCATCGCCTTGTCCCATGGGGCTCATGGCCTGGAGGTTGGGCAGGGCGAAATTACTCCTGCCATCACCACCGTAGGTCGTCCCGAGGAGGGAGAAGAGGGCAATGTTCTGAGCGATCGGGATGAGTTGACCGTTGCACAAGGCCCAGCCTGCGGGGGCGAAGTTCCCGCAGAACATGCGAATTTCGGCCACAAAAGGGGTTGCCATGGGGTCCTCTAGGATCTCGACGGGTAGATGCCGGTCAGAGCGATGCAGATGTTCAACCCGAGCGTCGGGGGGCGGTTCTCGTGGGCTTCGCCGGAGCCAGTAGTGGCGATAACGGCAGGGTTCAGGGTCGTGGTCGCTACCCCCGTGGCGTAACGCCTCGTCGAAGTCGTCGCCCACACACTGCCAGTAACCGATCGGGTGGTAGCGGGCGTCGTGGAGGCGTTCACCTGGTGCGTGTGCCCAGGGATCTCGGCCATCGTCAGCTCGTGGAAGTCCTCCCCGCCGGCGCGACCGAGGGGGTATGCCGTTGACGTGTGCATGGGTACCCGACCCTGCAGGCCAGGCAGGGCGAAGTCGGTGGTCCCGTTCCCCCCATAAGTGGTGCCGAGGATCGAGAACAGGGCCAGGTTCTGGTTGATGGGTAACAGTTGGCCATTGCACAGGGCCAGCCCCTGGGGGCGAAGTTGAACGAGAAGATCCTCAGCTCCCCGAGAAAAGGCTCGGCCATGGTTCGCTCTCTTTCGGAGTAGGCGGATGAGGGTCAGTTCTGGCTGGGGAAGATGCCGAACAGGGCGATTATGAAATTGACAACCAGGTACGGCGACAGATTTTGGTGGGCCTGGCTCGACCCGGTCGAGCTCACAGCCTGGGCTGACAGGCGCGCTGACGGCGCCGCCGGGCTGTAGGCGTCGCCGGTGCCGCCTGCCCACAAAGTCCCGGCGGGCGTTCCCGTGGTGGAGATGTGGGATCCCTGGGCAGTGTGGGTGTGCACCGGCAGCTCGGCCGTGACCAGGGTGACGCTGTCAACACCGACGTTCTGGCCCATGACAATGGAGGTCCCGTTGGTGATGGCGGGTGTGCCTTGGTGAGCGGGTAGCCGCCCCCGGAGGTCGGGCAAGCCGAAAGTGGTCCTCCCGTCGCCCCCGTACGTGGTGCCGATTAGGTTGAACAGAGCCTCGTACTGAGAGATAGGAAGCAGCTGGCCCTGGCAGAAAGCCCAACCGGACGGGGCAAAGTTGGCTCCGAACATCCGGATTTCGCCGATGTAAGGGTTGCTCATGGCTCGAGCATCGGTTTCGCAGGCGATTGCCTTCTCTGAGTGCCACGCCATGGGGCGGTGACGACGCGGGGACGGGGGCACGCGCTCAAGTCGGCGCCCATCTCATGCGCAAATCAGGGCCTTCAGTGGCCATCGCGACAAAGCCCGTGCGCTCGTAAAGGTTGCGAGCGGGGTTCTCCGTGGCTACGTAAAGCTCGATGGCTACCCCGGCGGTGCCGGCGTCCGCCTGGAGGCGGCTGAGGAGTGCAGTGGCGATCCCTTGGCGACGGGAACGGGGCAGGACGGCGAGGTCGACGACGTGCCAGGGGTCGCCAGCTCGGTCAACCGATAGACGTCCGACCGGGCGGCCGTCGGCCAGCACTATCTGGCGCTGAGCATGCGGGTGGGCCCAGGAGTGGCCCCTCTCCCGGGCGATCAGCTGCTGAGAGATCAGTTGGTCGACCGTGGCCGGAGGTAACCCGCAGTCCCGTAGGAGAGCGCCGAGGCCGGTCTCGAACAGTTGGCGCAACAGAGCTCCGTCGTCACTGGCCTCGTCTCGCAGCGTAAGCGCCGGACGCGGCCTCTCGATCTGGCCGGCGATGAGCAAACCGCCTCCGTCCGGCCCCGGCTCATCCATATCGACGTTCCCTTTCTCAGCCCCCCAACGCGGGGGAGCTTAGTTGTGTGCCCGGGCGTGGGCAACGGGCAGGAAATCCGCGCAGAACACGCCCCGGGCGGCTTCATGGTCCATGCCTCGCCGAGGTAATCAAGTCGGCATCGCTAGGACTGCGCGGCGATGAGTTCCCGCTCCGTCGTGTGTCTTAACCTCTGATCCGGGGGTATTTGGTTAGGTACGGCCCGTTTCCATGACACGCCCTAGGGCCCAATGGAGAGGAGACGAGATGAGCGAGATCGAGCACACGGTCGGGACCCGGGAAGAGTGGCAGGCCGCCCGGGCGGCACTTGCCAAGCTCGAGGCAGAGCAGGCCGAGCACAACGAGAAGGTTAAGAAAAAGCGTCGTGAGCTCCCTTGGGTGCTGGTCGAGAAGGACTACTGGTTCGACACGGAGGAGGGCAAGAAGAGCCTCGCCGACCTCTTCGACGGCCGTTCCCAGCTGCTCGCGTACAACGCTATGTTCGGCCCCGACTACAGCCTGGGCGCTTGCCCGGGCTGTACGAGCCTGGCCGATGGGCTCGACGCCACGCTCGTGCATCTGCATAACGGCGACACGACGCTAGTTTGCTTCTCGCCGCGCCGATCGAACGACTGGCCGCGTACAAACGGCGGATGGGTTGGCAGTTCCCCTACGTCTCTACCTACGAGTCAGACTTCGCCTTTGACTTCGGCCTTGCGGCGACGGAGGAGCAAGCGCAGCAGAACCCGGAGCTGAAGCGGCTGATCGACGACCCGCCCGAGTCGCTACGGCAGTGGGCGCGCGATATTGGGGCGGAGCTGAAGGACGGGCTGCGGGAGAACCCGAGCTGGATCGCGTTCGCCCGCCAGGACGGCGCCGTTTACCACACTTACACCGTGTCGGCCCCCGACCCGTTTGTCGCTCCCTACTTCAGTTTCATGCTCGAGCGCACGCCGAAGGGCGCGCCGTCGGAGTCACAGGTTCGCCGCAAGGACGAGTACCTACAGACCCGATGAACGAGGGCCCGACCAGCTGCAGGCTGTCCGGCGCGTCGCCTGACAAACGCGCCTCACTTGCGGCCCTCTCCGACTGCGTTGGTCACCCGCCTGGCCTGTTACCGGCGCGGTCCAGTTACTTCAGCGTCTCGCCCCGGGCTTGCTACCTTGATTTTGGGGGGTGGCACGGGGCCGGGCTACAGTGCGGCCATGAGTGACAACGAGTTATCAACAAAGTCGGACCTTGGTTTCTTGGCGATGAGCCGGGCGGCTCAAGCGCGACCGCTAGAACCCATGGCGGCCACGCTGTGCAGCCAAGCTTCGCCGTTTTACAGGATGTCTCGCGAGGTCCCGGAGCGGATATGAGCGACCTCGAAAGGGAGGAAATGCACAAACTGCGGGACGTGGCCAAGGCAGCGCAGAACTTGGTCAACGTCATGGGCGTCCCCGAACACAACGCCGTGCTACGAGAGGTGTACGACCACCTGGTCTACGCCCTCGAGGCATGGGAGGCGAATTGAGAACTCATAGCATCGACCTGAACAGCGCGCCAGACGGCGGGACAACGCCCTGAGTCACGTTAGTCGCCGCATTTCAACCTTCAGAAGTCCACAACAGCCAAGCCGGGCAGGTCGACGTCAGTGTAGATCGCGAGCTTTCCTGGCTTACAGCGACAGAATGCCTCAACGAGTAGCGGAAATCACGTGCGGCCGCCAGTCGAAAGGCGTACAGGGCGGCACCTGGTCCATCTACGCTCACTGGTACAGGTTTCCACTGTAGACACGAAGGAACCTTGCGCGCCAGAGTCAGCATAAGCGACGCTGGCGCGCATAGAATTCATCAGCTAGGTGCTTTTTGGCTTATTCGGCTGTTCCCCGATCGGCTGACGCAAAGTGTTCCGGGCCCCCAGGCCCCGTGGCCCGCGCCACCCTGGAACGAACCTCGAAAGCTCTGCGCTCAGCGGAGCCGGCCCGGGCCTTGAGCGCCGCCACGGGACCATCAGTTACTGGGCCACTTCAGGCTGGGGCACTTCAGGCGCTGTAGGTCCCACGACCGGCTGACTGTGGTCACGCGCCCGGGCACGACCCCGGTCGGGCGGCCTCCGCTCACGCACGACCGAGTGCGCCACCTACCGGTCAGCCCGCAGCGGGCGCTGCCGCGGCCAGCCGTCAGGACCGCTGGACCTTCGAGGCGGCGTGGATGGTGTCGCTGATGAGCATGAACCGCATCGACCAGTACCCGGGCCGCGGCTCGGGTAACTCGTGCCGCGCCCAGAAAAAGCCGGTCAACGTGACGGCGGCGGCGGCGAGCCAGCTGGCCACCCCGACAACCAGGAGCCACGGCGTAGACCCCGACAACATCACAATAAGACCCGCGATAGCGATGGCCAGCGCGAGGTACCCCACGCGGAGGGCCCAGACTGACATCCTCCAGTGCCCGTTGTGCTGCAGTTCTGGCGGCTCGTCCATGCCAGTGATTGTGGCAGGGCGACGGTTGTGCGGCCAGGCGGGCAAAGATGGCATCGCTAATGCGTCTTTTCACTAACCGCAGGGGCCTCTTTGTGGCTCTCGCCTATTTCACCTTGCGATTGTCGTGAGCGTGCCCTTGCTATGGCCGTGGCGGCAGCCGTTGGGAACGCAGCGTATCTCGCGATTTGACGGCGGGCCCGGCAGCGTTGATACTTCTAAGAGAAGTTGCAGATGGCGATTGTGTGGGGACAAGGCGAAGTAGTTCGGTCGTGTGCGTGACACGCCTCGGGCTAACCGTGCCGACGGAATGTGGGGCTGTCTATGCCGCGCTCATGGCCGGAGGTGGATGTCGATGAAAGAGCAACGGCCGCTCTTAGGTTGTCACTCACACCCGGCCCGACCAGTTCCAGCCCGCATTTGGGGTTGCGCTTCTTGACGGGCTCGCAAAGTCCAGCCGCAACAGCCACAGGCGCCGCCACGCGAACCCCCGTCTCGTTGGCGCCCGCGCGCCGACTTCATGAATTATGTGAGCCGGCCCACGTCGGCGGTGCCGGCTATCTCCAAGGTCCCCACGGGGCTTGCGGCACCGCTGTCACGGCTCACAATGAAGCCTCGTGGACTGCTGGACGTAACTGTCATATCGAGCGATTATGTGCGAGGGGGGGGCTTGGGCTGGTCACAACTCTTATGTTAGAGAGATCTTGCAAATAACGAATTGCGTGTCAATCTTTTCACGGAGGAAGAATTAGCCATCATGAGAATACGTCACCACCGCCCGTTGAGGCGCCTGGCCGCTGTGGCAGTTATCAGTGCTTCCTGTGCTGTAAGCTTGCCGGCTGTCTCCGAAGCGCAAACACCGACCGCGACCATCACATGGCCAAAGTTGACCTACACCGGGACCATAACCATGTACGCCGGTGAATACACGCCCCCCATTCCCGGCGTAAAGCCAGCTCCCGGGACGGTCCCCGACAACGCATTGAACCTTGCTGCCGCCGAGTTCGAAAGTCATTACCCAGGCATCAAGATAACGTTCGTGCCAAGCTCAGCCGAGACAGGCACTGACACCTGGTTCACCGCCGAGGCAGCAGCCGGGACCATGCCGGATCTCGACACGATCCAGGGTACCTACGTCAATCGAGACGTACCTAAAGGTTTGTTCACTAACCTGCTTCCGTATTTCGCTAAGTCTGACCCGTTCTTAGGCACTGGGGCCACCTGGGGCAGTACGCTAAACGAGGGCGCCAACGAAATGGACATGACACCCGGCACCACACCCGGGACGATCGGGCTGTACGTCGTGGATGGGGACTGGGCCGGCGCGGTTTGGTTCTATAATAAGAACCTCTTCAAGAAGGCCGGTATCAGCACGCCCCCGACCTCGTGGGAGCAGTATATCGCCGACTCGCAAAAGCTGAACGCGGACGGGATTTCTGCCGGTGCAACGGCTGCGCCTGACGTCTACAACTGGCTCACCAAGGTGTTCATGGAGAATTATCTGGGTGTCAGCCGAATGCGCACCATGATGGGTATTACTGGTAACCAGTCGAGCACCGTGACCTCCCCGGAAAACAGTTACTTCTTTAGTCATTATAACGACTGGCTGAACCCGTCGAAAAACCCTGAGCTCACAGCGTGGTGGCCCGCCGCAAAGGAAGAGCTGCAGACCTGGGACAAGCAGAACATGGATGTGAGCGAAAATGTGGGCGCGCCGGCCTTGTACAGCCCCACTGCCCTGTTCTTGGGCGGAAAGGTCGCCACGGTTTACGTTCCAGGGTATTCGATGATTGCTCTGCATGCTGCCCTACCTAAATCCCAGCAGTTCCCCATGGGAGTATTTGTCATAAACAACTTGAAAGGCACATCTCCTTACGCCTCGAACCTGGTCACCTGGCAAGACGTGGGCGGCCCCTTTGCCGGGTTCCAATTCGGTGTCGCCGCGCACGAGGCTGACTCGACGATGACGCCAGCGAAGTTGCAGGCCGCGATGGCGTGGCTTCAGCTCATCTCTTCGCCTAAGTGGGATGCGACGATCGTGGACACGTTGTCCGCCTCCTTCCCACTTGTGAAGGGTGCGCAGCCGGCTCCGCTGCTCAAGCCTATAGTTGATGCCACGTTGTCTCAGCCGTTCTGGGGCTTGTCTGAGTGCGACAACATGGGGGGCAATTCGTTTGCAGCTATTGACGGGCTGTTCTTAGAATATGTAGACGGCTATGTATCCCTTTCTAAGGCGCAGTCTGAGTACAATTCAGACTGCACCCAGTTCACGAACGACTTCAACACTCAGAACGCGCTGCTAATGCGAAACTTTACTGCCCAAGAGAATAAGAAGCTCGGGATCAGCTCGTAAGGGATCTCGTAACTGGAACTAACGACGTCGCTGCCCCGGGGCAACCCGAGCGAGGCGATGTTTGCCAGACGTGTGGTCGTGTGGAGCGGAGGTCCCGAGGGACGAGATCTCCGCTCCAAGGTGGTTTCGCACCCAGGTGGCCGTGGGGGTCGCAGAAAGCACCCGGGCGCAGCGGGTGTGTGGTACCAGGACGGCGGCAGGCATTGGGTGAGGTTCCACCTATGTGTCTCTGCTGTCGGCACGCACGTACACGGCAGTGTCGCCGAGCTGGCGTAGCTGCAAAACCGCCGGTCCGTCGCCTCCGGGCTGGATCTCGAGGTCGACTTCGATGTCGAGCGGCGATATCCAGCAGGTCCCGGCATAGTGCGTTAGCGGTAGGGGCTCCTGGTCGGCCAGAATGAGGGTGTAGCGATAGCCGTGACGGGCGACTACGAGATGGCTCCCATGTGAAGCCACGTAATCGCCGGCGAAATCTCCGTCCACACCTTGAGGCGACGGGGCCATCGGGCCGAGGCCTTTGGCAAAAAGGGTGGCGTCGGAGGCGACCTTGTGCACCAGCCGTCTGGCGCCCAGCGAGTTGGCCATCACCGCAACGGCGTCGCCGGTGGGCGAGAAACGCAGCAGCGTGAGGTACCCCTCGTCTGTCCCGTCATGGCCGAAGGTCACCTCGTCGCCTTCGCCATTGATGAGCACCCCGAGGCCCATTTGCAGTGTCGAATTGATACGGACGTGTGGAGTAGTGAGCAGCTGAGCCAAATCCTGTGGTAGGAGCGCCCCTTTTTCCCCTCGAATGCTCCCCAGTACCGTCTCAGCAAACCGGACAAGGTCACTTGGCGTGCTCCAAAGGCCAGCGGCAGCCATCTCGGGGTAGGCGTGCCACCCGCCCGGCACGACGCCTCCGTCGTTATGGCCTAAGGCGGCGTCGACGTGCCAGGAAGCAGGCAAGGGCTGCATGAACGTCGAACGCCTCATCCCTGCTGCGGTCAGGACTAGTTGGTCCATGAGGTCAGGGAACGTCAACCCCGTTACGTCACTCATCACCAGCTGCAGGACAACGAAACCCCCGCCCGAGTACTTGAAGCGAAGCCCAGGTAACCAGCGCACTCGTACCGGCAACGTGTTCGCCGGCGTTTTCCCTTCCAGGACTTCGATGACCGTTGGGCAGGGATCATTACGCCGGTAACCCGGGAAGCCATGGACGGTGAGGCCGGCCGTGTGGCTGAGCAGCTGTCGTATGGTCAACCGCGGGTGCCAGTCGTCAGCGGGCGGGACGCGCCAGGAGCGAAGGTACTCGTTCACATCGGTGTCCAATTCGAGCTTGCCCTGTGCAACCAGCCTCAGTGCCCCGAGAGCCGTTACCGGCTTGCTGACCGAGCCGGCTTGGAAAACGGTCTCCGGGCCGACCGACCGCCCGCCCGTCGTCGACAGGCCCTGACTTAATAGGCGCAACCTACCGTCGACCGACGCTGCCGCGCTTAGCCCGGGAACCCCGAGACCGGTCATGACAGCCTCGTATTCGGCTCGGCGAGCAGGTAATGGCCATTCGTAACTCGGATCCACCGCGCGGAGGCTATGTCACTGCACCGCACCCAGGCTAGGCGCCACCTCCGGTAAGGCTCCGTACGCGCCATCCAGTGAGGGCTTGGGTCGGTGCGACAACGTCTCCGTGGCGGTACAGCGGTCCTGTCCTGAGCGGGGCGACGCGCTGCATAAAGTCGTTATTTCGTTTGGGGCTCTTTCTCACTAACCCGCTCTGGTCGATGCATAACGATGGTCATGAGCTGACCCCCTCCACGCCCGGACAGGACGCATAGATGCGGTGGGCCGCCCGTTGAGCTCAGGTTTGCAGGTCCAGTACCGCATTGGCGAGCCAGTCCAGCTCGTCGGGCCATGAGGCAACGGGGGCGGCCCGACGTACCACGAACTTCGACATCCCCTCCTCGACCAGCTCCCCGACCAAGTCGCGCAGTGCGCCGGCCCCGATCGGAGGTGCCGGTGCCGAACCCCGGTCCGGGGCCGAGGGGATCGGCCGGATCCCAGGCGAGCTCAGGTCGTGGGGGTCGCGGGCATACCGGATACTCAACCCAAAGTGCTCCGGGTCGATCTCCCGGCCCACCGCGGCCGCCTCCTCCTTAATGCGCCGGCACCGCTCACCGGCCTCCCGGGGCCCGAGTGCGCCGCCCGAGCCCAGCCACCCGTCGGCGAGCCGGCCGGCCCGACGGACGGCTTGCGGCCCGTGCCCGCCGAGCCATATCTCGAGCGGGTCTTGTCGGGGGAGCACCGGGAGGGTCACCTCGGCAGAAGCTTCGCCCTTCCCCACCGTCACTGCCGACCCAGCCCACCACGTGCGCAGCTCCGGCAGCAGGGAGTCGAGCAGACGCCCGCGGTCGCGTCCGGCGACGCCGAGGGCGGCCCTTTCCCCGGGTAGGTCGAGGCCGGGGACGACGGTCACCAGCAGGCGCCCATCGGTGAGCTGGTCCAGCTGGGCCAACTGGCGGGCAACGACGAAGCTCTCGCGGCCAAACGGCACGAGGTCGACGCCCAGCTTCAGTCGGCGGGAAAGGCCGGCGGCGAAGGCCACCGCCAACGTCGGGTCGGCCGCGTTCACCAGCGGCAGGTCCGCTAACCAAAGAGTGTCGAACCCCCGCTCCTCGGCCCCCGTGACGAGCGCGGCGAGGTGGTCCGGTCCGACGCTTCCAGCATCAAGCGAAACCGCGAAGCGGACCTTCACCGCACTTCCTCTCGGGTCTTCGCCGGCTTACGCCTTGGTCGCGAGCGGCGATCTGGCAACGTCCCGGTCCTCAGGCAGTGATAAGCCACTCTGCGCTCCCCGGCCCCCCGACTGGTCGCCGCCACGGTTGGCTAACAGTTGAGTGCACAATCGGCTCCTTCAACGCACCTACGCCGGATAATTGGGAACCTCCCAGCTCTTCTCGGGCCAGCGTAACGAGTTCGGCGTTGGTTCCGCTCCGATGCGAAGGACCCTTAGGTCCGCTTGTCGCGCGTTGTTAACGCGCAGTAGACGCCTGGCTGCGTGGTCGTGAGCCACCGGCCGCGCTCGTCCCCGACTTGAGACCCCGGTCGACTGGCTCTTCGTTTGGGCGACGCCTCGGGACTCCGTGCCGTTTGCGGCCGAGGGCCCGCCGGACGAATGCGGCGATTGGAACGGTTGCCCTCCAAGCAGCCAGAGCTTGGTTGGCTCACGGGGCCATTGGCTAAAAGAGCCAAGCCGCGTCGGTGAAATGCTCTGCCGCACAGTTTGGCCCGATAACGCTCTCGGCTTTGAGTGCTGCAACTGGCAGCCTCACGAGGCTCCTTCGTGGTCCTTCTGCCATCTGCGGGCGGCGGTGATCGGTACGACGACGGCATGGGTACGCACCGCTGGCCACTTCCGTCGTCTTGCGATTGGCCGCCGTTGGAAGTAGAGCTCGGATAGCAGGCGGAAATGAGCGCGCTCCTGGGCCAGATCGACATCAACTTCGGTGCGCGGGGCCGAGCGAAACTTGGGTGGTCCTCGTGGCGGCGATCCATAACTGTTATCTCGGAATGAGTTCTTTACGAGCAATAAGCGCAACCTAAGAGGAGGCCAAGACCGAGAGCGCCCACCACCACTCCAAACTGGTCGCCGCGCTATCGGCCCCTTCGGTCCACGCCGCGTCGCTCGCAATAGCGGCTGATCTACTACCTGACCAGAGGCATCCCCAACGCGACCCGTACACCTCGTCTTCCGCAGAACGAACGCTTAGTCATCAGGGTGTTCGCCTCGAAGGTCTCCCGTCACAGGACGACATCCGGTCCCCGCCGAATATACGGGTCCACGAGCGCCCAAGAAGGACTGGATCCTGGTGGCCAGAACCTGATCAGGCGTAGCCACTGCGGCCGAGCCGGCGCGGCCTGGCTCGGCCAGTGACAGCCCCCCCGACGCCCGATCTGGCGCTGGGCGCGTCGAGGTCACCGTAACGCCCACGGGTTGGTGCCGTCGCTGGCAACCGTCGTCCTTGCCAGCACCCGCACCTGGTCTGGCGGCCATGGACGTCCCCGGTGAAGGAGGCAGCGGTTGTCCCAGATGACGACGTCGCCTTCGCTCCAGTTGTGGCAATAGACAAACGGAGGTCGAGTGCTGTGTTCAAGGAGCCGGCGCAGCGGCGAGTCGGCTTCGCTCGCGTCCATACCGACAATCGTCCGGATGTGACGACCAATAAGCAGAGAGGCGCGCGCCGTCTCTGGATCATGGAGCACGAGTGGCCTCGTCACCGGGGGCAGCTGCTCTGCGGCATCAGGGAAGTCCACTCCACAAGCCCGCTGGGACCACGCGTAGTCGTGAAAAGCACAGAGATCCTCGACGAGGTCGCGGTCTACTGGACCGAGGGCGTCATAAGCGGCTCGCATGTCGGCGAACTCGGTCTGGCCCCCTTGACGAGGAACGGTGTGGGCGGCCAAAAACGCAAAACTCGAGAGGACCGGCTTGAACGAGGAGTCGGTATGCCACACCTGGTTACCGGTGGCGAGCTGGACGCGCCGTTGGCTGCGGGCGGCCTCTTCGTCTGCCCGGGCTCGGTTGTCCAGCCGCGCTAGCTCTCGCCCGCTCTCGTCCATGTCCCCGTCCAGTGTCACGAGGCGCTCCAAGCGACCAAACCGGCGACGGCAACGAGTTGAGTGTCCCCGCCCGCCGGTCCCACGCACTCGGCCAGGTCCGAATATCGTCCCGCCAAGTGCCGGGCCCATATCCACGTGCCATCACACCCGCCTGGCGTTGAAATCCGGTAGCTCGAAAGTGGGAAGCCCGGCGGGCACTCGGTTCGGCCGATCCTTATGGTCCCCAGCGACCCGCAACTTCGCATCCGTAACAAGCCCACTTCGCCTGCGTGACAACCAAGGTCCCTATTCGTATCCTCATATCACTCGGCGGGAGAGTCAAACCGCAGCACGGTGGCGGCGGGGTGTTAGTGCCGCTGCGTTCGAATGGCTCAGGATCCCGACCACACGACACCGCGATCCCCCGAGACAGCGCGAGCCGGAACCCACTGTGCGGCCCCGCACACGCTCACACCGGAAACCTGCGTCTCGAGCCCGCAACACGACCAGTTCTCTTGGGGTTCCAAGGCCCGACGGCAGTTTGACAGCAGCGTGAGATTGACGCTAGGTTAACTGTCAACATCCATCTTGGTCCGCATCTGTAAGTGGGGGTTTACAAGCTGTATGCGCCGAAATTGACCCATTCGGTGGCTTAGGGCGAACTAGTGTAGTGTCTCACTATTGGCGTGCCGCTTGAAGGGCCACTCTGCCCCGCCGAACCTTTTCAAGGATCTGTTCTGCGCTGGCCGTCCAGACGAAGGGCTTCGGGTCGGCGTTGTGGGCGTCCAGGTAGGCGTAGATAGCAGCTATGAGGTCGGGCACTGAGCGGAAGACGCCACGGCGTATGGCTTTTTGGGTGAGCTCTCGGAACCAGCGTTCCACGAGGTTGAGCCAGGAGCTCGATGTGGGTGTGAAATGAAAGTGAAAACGCGGGTGCTTGGCCAGCCAGGCCTCGACGTTGTCATGCCCCCGGGTGGCGTAGTTGTCGGTTATAACGTGCACGGCCAAGCCCTTGGGCACCTCCCTGTCCACCTTCTTCAAGAAGTGCAGCAGTTCGTTGTTGGTGTGCTTGGGCAGGCACTGGCCGATCACCTTGCCGCTCAGCACGTCGAGGGCGGCGAACAAGGTGGTGGTGCCGTTCCGCTTGTAGTCGTGGGTCATGGTCCCGGCTCGTCCCTTCTTCATCGGGAGAGACGGCTGGGTGCGGTCTAGCGCCTGGATCTGCGATTTTTCGTCCAGGCACAGGACAACCGCCTTGTCCGGCGGGTCCATGTAGAGCCCGACCACGTCGACCAGTTTCTCGTCGAAGCGTCTGTCGTTCGAAAGCTTGAACGTCTCGACCAGGTGAGGTTTCAGGCCCCGGCTCGACCACACCCGCTGCACGGTGGCGGCCGAGACCCCGGTGGCCTTGGCCATCGTCCGACAGCTCCAGTGCGTCTGGCCCTCGGGCTTGGACTCCTGGGTGAGACGGATGATCTCTTCGACCTTTGCTTGTGGTATCTCGGGTTTGCGACCACGGCCTTTGCGCACTTGGCCGAACTTGGCCAGGCCCTCGGCGGCAAAGCGGGCCCGCCATTCCAGCACCGTCGGCACCGACACGCCGACCTGCTCAGCGGTACGTGAATTGGCGGTGCCGTCCGCTGCCATTAACAGCACACGAGCTCTCAGCACTTCGCGATGGGCGGCCGTGGCCGACTTGGCGATGGCTTCCAGGGTCGCCCTTTGGCTCTCGGTCAGCTCCAACGGAGCAGCTGGATAGTTCATGAGCTATTGTACAGCAACACTCAACTCAATTGCGCGACGCTACACTAGAGCCACACCGTTTTAACTATATCTGCCGGCGATCGACGGGCGTCCGCGTTATCTCGACGGGATTTGCACTTCGCTCAGCCGGTTCGCGGACCGCCGATTCTTTACTACATATTCCCACTTCACCCGATACGTCCGTGAAAGGATATAGATGAAGATAAAGCAATATACTCCGCACCCGGCCAAGCTTGGAGCCACATTCGCCGGGGCGTTGATGATCGGTTCCCTCCTTACCGCTGGGACGGCAGGGGCCGTCTCAGCGGCGGGCGAGACACCACACGCGTCCACGAACGAGACGGTTACAGTCCTCACGGCGGTCGGTCCGGACTACAACTGGCAGCAACTCTTAATTCCGAGCTTCGAAAAGGCAACTGGGATCAAGGTAAACTACGACGCCATTCCAGAAGCGTCGATCGCGACCAAGCTACAGGTGGACCAAGAGGCCCGTAGCACAGCGTACTCGATCTTCGAAGATCCCGAGTCCTTCTCGTCCACCTACCTCGCGCTACACGGCAGCGCGCCTCTGACCTCATACATTAACAATCCATCACTAACCCCTGCGTCTTACGACTTCAAGGGTATCTCCGTAGGCGAGGAGGGACAGTGCACGTTGAAGGGGGTCCTCTACTGCCTCCCCGTCCAGCTCGACGCCGGGCCACAGATGTTCTACAACAAGGCTCTCTTCCACGCCGCTGGGATCTCATCACCCCCCACCTCCTGGGCTCAGGTCCTCACGGATGCGAAGAAACTTACGACGCCTTCACGCAGCGTTTCGGGCATATGCATGCGGGGCAGTGAAACCGGCGGGAACAACTATCCTTTCTTCCTGAGTTACCCGTATTTTGTTCCTTATGCGAAGAATTATCAGGCCGAGTTCCTCAACCAGAACTGGCAGCCCTTCTTCAACTCGCCGCAAGCCCTGTCCTGGGCGACAACATACGCCGATCTCATGCAGGACTATGCGCCCACGGGCGTGTCCTCATATGATTACACTGACTGTCAGCACGCCCTCTCCAATGGGCAGACCGCAATGTGGTGGGACGATGCCTCACTTGAATCGCTAGTTGCCAACCCGGCGACGTCCAAGGATGCGAAAGAAATCGGCTACGACGAGATCCCGTGCCCGTCTTTCAATACAACCTGCCTGCTCTCGGCTCCATGGGGGATGTACATCAATCCGAACGTCCCCAGCGGTCAGCAGACAGCGGCGTGGAAGTTCATGGAGTATGTAACCTCGCCGTCCAATCAGATCAAGGCCATGACCGAGACCCTCGACCCGAGCATCGCCACGAGAACCAGCTCGCTCACGTACGCCATCGCTCATAATAGTGCTACCTTCAAGGCCCCTGCCGATTTCCTCAGCGCAATGAAGTACGCCCTGAGCCACATCGAAGCAAACGCCATTCCAGTTACGCCCGCCTTCACTCCGATGGTCAACGACATCAACCCCACTCTGTCGGCTTTAGCCACGAACGAGCTGAGCCCGCAAAAGGCGATGTCGCAGCTCCAATCCGAGATCAAGGGGATCGTTAGCGAATATCACCTTAAGTAGGACGGGCCGAACAAAATCGAGACAACGAGCCCCGACACAGCCAGTACCTGTTCGGGGCTCGCTGAGCCCGTATTACAGTCCTCCTGCGTACGTGCCAGGGTCAGTTGACTTCGGAAAGTAGGCCGTTCTCATGTGCTCTTCAGCTGATCACGCAGTTGGGTCGACTTCGTACATCAAGTGTCAAGCGTCACCAGCGTAGGCCGGGGACAACCCGGAAGTCTCCCGGGCGCGCGAAGGAGTGAGTTCGCAGGGAGGGGTGGCGGCAACACGGAGGAAGGTACGGGCTTCTTCCGCAGGTGGCTCGACCGGCGGTTTTTTGCCCTCGCCGTGCTTCCTGCTGTGTTCGTCGTAACCGCCGTGACCCTGGTCCCGATACTTTTCGGCATTTGGCTCAGCTTCACTAACTATCAGCCCCTTGACCCCAGTTTGCAATGGGCAGGTCTGGGCAATTACAGCGGGATCATCTCCGGCCCGAACGCGTATTTCACCCATGTGGCGATCGTGAACACGTTGATTTTTGTCGGTGGTGGACTCGCGCTGGAAACCTCACTTGGTGTGTTGCTGGCTCTGATCTTGGCACGGAACATGCGAGGGATGGCAATTTTTAGAACGATCTTCGTAATCCCTCTTATGGTCGCCGGTGTGGCTTCGGCTGTGAGTTGGCGATCACTGCTGAACGCGGGCAACGGTTGGATCAATTATTTTCTTGGCCTCGTGGGCCTCCCTCAGCCGGACTGGCTTGGATCACCACATATAGCCATGCTTTCCATAATTTTGGTTGACGCCTGGGGCGGCGTGCCGATTATTGCAATTATTGTGTTGGCCGGTCTCTTAATTTTGCCGCAGGATCCTTTTGACGCCGCTCGGATCGACGGAGCCTCGGAAATGGCCATTTTCTGGCACATCAAGCTGCCCGGCATCCGTTTAGTTTTGGCGTTTGCCATGATGTTCAGGATCATTGACCTGTTCCGGCAGTTCGCGGAGTTTCAAGTCATTACTGGAGGTGGGCCCGGTTTGAGCACGAACGTATTAAACTTTTACGTCTACCAGCAGACGTTTTTCGATGGGAACCTTGGGTTCGGAGCGGCGTTGGCCGTCCTGTTGGTGTTTATGATGGCGGTCCCGCTGTTGATAATGTTCCGACTAGCCAGACAACGTTGACCAGAGGTGGGGTCGAGGTAGAGATGATAGTGGAGGTAGAGTCGCCCCGGAAACTATTGCGAACGAAGCGCCAACGTCGATTGGCATTAAACGGGATCTCTCTGTTTGTGCTCATCATCGGTGCCGGACTGGTACTACTACCAGTCTTCTGGTTGGTCGAAACCGCCTTCAACCAGCCTACAGAAGCATATGCGGTGCCGCCTCATTTCTTGTTTGTGCCCACGTTGAGAAATTTTCACACGGTGCTCACTGAGCAAGGTGATCAATACCTGTCGGACCTAGCGCACTCGCTGATATTGTCTGGTTCGAGCGTGGCCTTGGCCCTGGTCCTAGGGACGCCAGCTGGTTACGCGCTGTCGCGAGCAAGGTTCCTGGGTAGCAAAGTGCTGAGCGGTTGGTTGATTATTGCCTATATCACACCCGCCCTTGTGTATTTGGTGCCGTTGTTTGTGATCTACGAGAAGTTGCATTTGACGGGGAGCTATCCGTCGCTAATACTTTATGATGAGACGTTTGAGCTCCCATTTGTGGTATTTATGTTGCGGAGTTATTTCAGCGACATATCGCGCGAGCTGGATGACGCGGCTCGTGTGGACGGCTGCAGCCGTTGGCTGGCATTCCGTAAGATCATGTTGCCACTGATTGTCCCGGGTCTGTCGACCGTGACGATCTTGATTGCGATTGGGACATGGGGCGAGTACTTCGGAGCGCTTATACTAACGAACTCGTCGACCCAGACGGCTCCGGTAGCGCTGGCTAATTACATCGGTCTTGATACCTCTGACTGGGGTGCGCTAGCGGCAGGTGCGCTCTTGCTTATCGTTCCGGTGCTGGGGTTGGTGACATTCGTGCAGCGGGGTTACATGCGCCAGGTTAGAAGTGGTTCGGTGGGTTGATAACCCAAGCTGGGGCGGCTTGGGGCGAGCCCGCTTTACTGGGCGACGTCTGTAGCTGTGCCCTGGTCTGACAAGCTCGTAGCCACCAGATCGGCCAAGGGCCAGCAATTCCCCGCTACCAAGACCCTCACCGTTGGCTCCTCCGGACCTTTACCGCTAGGCGAGGCCTCGGGAGCGCAGCTGGGGCACGTGAGGGCCACGGTATCATCCCGCCGCCCCGCTGTCGGGGAGCCCGGCGGGGATGAGCTTTTGGCAGGTTTGCCGGGCCTGCTTGAACTGGGTTGAGTTGCTGTTGATGCTGGAGGGAATGGGGAAGTTGACATTGCCGCGAGAGAAGATGGGGTCGGGGAAGTTGGGGATCCCGTGTGAGCGCATGCAGGCGGCCGCGTTGAGGTAGTCGTGCTGATCTTGCGTGGGCACCGCCTGGGTGGCTTGACCGCTCAGCGAGCCGCCGGCGGGGAGCAGGTGTGCGCATTCGTTCGAAGCCGCCTGAGCCTGCGCGTTGCTCACCGCACGGAAGGCCCGTATTACGTCGTCCTTCGGGATCCCTCCGTTGCCGGTGGGGTCGGGAAAGTCCGGCACGCCGTGCGAGCGCATGCAGGTGGCGTACGCCAGGAGCCCCGCTGCTTGCGTACTGCCGCCGCCCGAGGGGCTGGCGGCGGAGGTCGTCGAGACCGTGGCCACGCCAGCCGTCGACGGGTCTCCGCAGGCCGCGATACCGACGCCGACAGCGAGGATCGCGGCTGTCACGAAGGTGGCGCGGCGTGATCGACGTCGCCGTCCCCGGTGGAGAAAGCTCTCTTGTGCGAAGTACTGCATAACGCCTCGGGTTTTGCCTAGGTGGGGAAAGAGTGGGAGTGTTCAGGCCAATCGGCGGCGGACGAGCCAGACCGTCGCTGCGATTAGAAGAACGGAGAGTGCGAGAAGCCATCCTGCTTCGATGAACTGAAAGGGCCAGAACCGGCTGGCCGGCTGGTAGGTGGTCCACAGCGTGTACCCGTGCTGGACGAGGTACTGGACCGAGCTGGGGTCCTTCGGGACCCCGCCTTTCCCGGCCAGCTGTGGTGGTGCTCCCTGAAGGACCTGACCAAGCACGGACTGGCTGACGGGCTCGCCGCCTTTGGTGGCCCACTGTTGGCGGATGACCCACGCGGAGCCGGGCGAGACCCATGTATTGGGGTTGCTGGTGACACGCGGCGCCAGGTAGTGCTGGCGCAGGTACAGCCCCGCCGCGGAGGCGAGCCCGGCGTAGACGACCAGGGTGGCGACAATGGCGGGGACGACCCGGCGGATGGCCATGCCGGCCAGGCCACCGACGGCGAAGGCTGCCAGCGCCCAGGCAGCGAATGCGATCCCCCGCAGGTCGAACAGGCCGGGAGTGAGCGGGGACGCCTCGGAAAGGGAAAGGGCCGGTTGCCCGTGGCGAAGTACGGCTGGTAGTACCAAGAGATCAGCGCGCTCAGGGCTCCAGCGGCGGCCGCCACCGCGACTGCGAGCGGTACCAGCTTGGCAAGCGCCCAGCGCCAGCCCCCGAAGCCCTGAGTCCAGGCGTAGCGGAAGGTCCCAGTCTCCAGCTCACGGGCCAGCACCGGGGCCCCGACGAAAGCCCCAACCAGAGGCGGGACCAGCTGCAGTACATAGCCATACCACAGGACTTTGCCAATGCCATTGAACCTGCTGACCAGCAGACTGCAGGCCATTGAGCTCGACGGGTGGCAGGCGGTAGCGGCGGCGTAGGCATGGTGCAGCCCGAGGCCGACGGTCCACACGTACACCGCCAGCGCGCCCAGGAGGGCGGCCACGCCGGCCAGAGCCAGGCGGTGCTGGCGCCAGGCGACCCAGGCCATCCGCCGCCACGGCACCGGCCGCAGGCTGGCGTCCTCCTCTCGCCGGGCGGGCACGGTCACCGCGGTCAACGCCCCACCACCGACAGGTCAGCATCCCGGCCGCGAGCCGGACCGGGCCGCGCCGTGGCGCCGGGCTGGCGCAGGTAGGCCAGGGCCAGTTCTTCCAGGGTGACCGAATGCGCCTCCCATCCCGACGGCACCGGACCGGAGGTGCTGTAGCAGCGGACCAGCAGGTGCGCTTGCGACGCGGCCCGGCTGGCGTGCACGACGTCCCATTGGTACGCACGCAGGTCGCGCGCCAAAGCTGGGCCGGTGAACACGCGATGCTGCGCGAGGAGGTCGTCGACCTCACCCGCCACCTGGACGCTGCCGTGTGAAAGCAGTACCAGATAATCGGCAACGCGCTCGAGTTCAGCGAGGACGTGTGAGGACAGCACGACCGAGACGCCGTCGTCGGCGACCGCAGTCATCACCGTCGCCATGAAATCGTGGCGGGCGAGGGGGTCGAGCATCGCCATCGGCTCGTCCAACACGAGGAGCTGCGGCCGGCGCGCCAGTGCCAGCGTCAACGCGAGCTGGGCCTGCTGGCCGCCGGACAACTTGCCGACTTTCCACTTGAGCGAGATGCTCAGCTCCCCCAGCCGGTGCTCCGCATAACGCTGGTCGAACCGGTGGTTGAGGTTGCGCGTCATGTGGAGCAGGTCGCCAGCCGAGAGGTTTTTGTAGAGCGGCGTGTCCTGAGCCACGAACGCGATCCCGTCCAGCGCGGCTAGAGAACCGGCGGGGCGCCCGCTAAGCACCGTCACCTCGCCGGTAGTCGGTGTTGCCAGCCCCACTACAAGGTTCAAGAGGGTTGACTTCCCGGCACCGTTCGGGCCGGCGAGGGCGACCACATGCCCTTCCGGGACCGCCAACGTGCAGTCGTGCAGTGCTCTCGTCGAGCCGTAGGACTTACCGAGGGCGTAGGTCTCGATGACGTTCATGCCACGCCTTCTGCCTCGGGCCGCCCGCCGCGCCGGTCCGCCGTACCCCCGCCACACTCACGATAATCCCGCAGCACGTTCGCGACGAGGGCGTCGACCCCGTCCTCGTCAAGCCCCGCCGCGTCGGCGGCTGCCACCCAGGAGATGAGAGACCGGCGGAGCTCGATGAGCTCGGGCAGCCTCACCTGCTTGAGCGCTGCCTCGATAATGAACGTCCCCTGACCGGGCCGGCCGACCGCGAGGCCCTTGGTCTCGAGTTCTTTGTACGCCTTCAGTACGGTGTTCGGGTTGATCGCCAACGCCGCAACCACGTCCCGGACCGTCGGGAGCCGATCGCCGAGCCCGAGGTAGCCGAGCCGCAGGGCATGCTCGACTTGGTGCACGAGCTGCAAGTACGTCGGCACGCCCGAACCCACGTCGAGGCGGAACTCGATCGGCGAGGCTTTACGCGGGGGTTCCACCTCGTTGCCATCTTGTCCTAATACCATACGACAATGGTACAGCGGCCCCAGCGACTGTCAACCCCACTCCATCAAGCAGGCCGTCACCATCCGCTGTCACCCTCTTCCATCACCGCAAGCCGGCGAGAATGGACGCTCCTCGATTACGTCCCGTCGCTGGTCCTAACGATTGATGGCTGGATCGTCCTGCCTCGTTGAAGACCGACCTCCAGGCACTTACCCCGACCAGTAGACACAATAGCTGGGGGTCGAAATCGTGGTGCCGCCAGCGGTGGGAGTAAACGTGCCACGCCCTATCGGTGGAGGAACCCAGCCAGTGGCTGGTGCTCCGCGGCTCAGCGCCCAACGAGCGGCCGCTTCACGAGCTCCGGCTCCGCCTGCCAGTTTGTGCCGGCGAAATACGGCTTGAAGCCGAGCCGGTGGTTGATAGAAAGCATCGGGGCGTTAGAGTCGGCGTTCCCGGTTCGGATCTCCTTGGCTTCTGGTCGCTCGCGGAGGACCCGTTCGAGCATGGCCGCCTTTAGCCATTTCCCCAAACCGTGGCCGCGGTGCTCGGCCATCACGCCGGTGTCGCCTTGGAAGACGATCCGCGGTTGGCTCGGGTTCCACCACACCGTGGTCAACCCAACGAGCCGGCCGGCATATTTCTCCGCGGCAAATAGCCACCAGCCCTGTCCCCCGGTCTCTGCTGCGACGCCCTCCCACTCCCGTAGCTCCGCAACGGTGATGTGCCGGTGCCCGATGCGTAGATCGCCTCTCGGAGCGTCGGCCATAACATCAAGGGCGTCGACTACGGCGTCAGCCAGGTCCTCCGGGCACCGATTGTCGTAGCCCACGAGCCGGTAGACCTCTCCCGCCCGCTTGTCTCCTTCTTCGATCCATCCGTAGAGCAGGCTGGGGTCAACCTCCGCCAGGATGAGCCGGTTGATGTGTGTCTCCTGCGCCACGGTGGCTCCGACTGCTTGACAAAAGGCCGCACCCGCGGGCACGCGGTCGGTCGTCCACCCAGTGAGGACTGTCTTTCCCTCGGACTCAGCCAAATCCACTGCCCGCCCGAGGAGCTGCCGCCCGATCCCGTGTCTACGGTAGGACGGGAGGACCGACAACTGGACGTGCAATGCGTGGGAGTTCTCGCCGTCTCGGTGGCTCCGAGCCCGACCAACCGCGGCAAGGCTGGAGTCGAGCGTCCGACCGAACCATCCCCACAAATCCACAGAACTCGGCGCCCACAGTTCCCACCGCGCAAATACCTCGAGCGGGAGTGGCGGATCCTCAGGGTCCGACTCGGCCTGCAGTGCGACCGAAAACGTGTGGTATTCCGAAATTTGGCTCTGGCGCAGCCGGCGCGGGTCAAACGGGGTGATCGTGACGTGCTCTACGCCTTGACCCTCCATGGTCAAAATTCTCCTGCCGCCGCGGGTAGCCTGTCCATCGATTTTCCCCGGCGCGGCCCGAGTGACCTACGGTCAGACAGTGACCGAGGAGCCTGTGGACGGCCTGGACGGTCCGATCGAAATCGTCCGCGACCAAATAGGCGTGCCCCATTGCTACGCCGCCAGCGAGCACGACGCTTTTTTCGCTCAAGGGTGGGTACACGCTACGGACCGCCTCTGGCAGATGGAATACGATCGGCGGCGAGCGCTCGGCCGTTGGGCAGAGGTCGTCGGGTCGCCTGGAGTGGCGAGCGACCTCTTCTACCGGCGGATAGACCTGGCGGGCAGCGCTCGGCGGGATTGGGCGGCCCTGGCCCCGCGGACCAGGGCGATGCTCGAGGCCTATAGCTCCGGGGCAAACGCGGGCATGACGTCGAAGGGCGGCCGGCGGCTGCCTCGAGATTTGCAACTGGCCGGCGTCGTGCCCCAAACCTGGGAGCCATGGCACTGCCTCCTCGTCTTCAAAGTCCGTCACGTCCTGATGGGATCGGCCCGACCGAAGCTGTGGCGAGCCGTAGCCGCCGACGTGCTCGGCACCGACGCGGCCAAGTGGATGCTGCCCGGCGGCGACCACCTGGCCTGCGTGCCCCCTGGCGCTCCTTGCGAAGACCTCGTGTCGGTCGCCCTCGCTGACGAAGGCGGCAGTAACAACTGGGCCTTGTCAGGTTCGCGTACCGCCTCCGGCCTGCCCCTGCTAGCCGGCGACCCCCACCGTGCCTTGGAGCTCCCCAACGTCTACGTCCAGGGCCACTTGTCGTGCCCGGCGTGGGACGTACTGGGCATCGGCATGGCCGGGGTGGCGGGATTCCCCCATTTCGGCCACAACCAGAACGTGGCCTGGAGCATCACCCACGGGATGATCGACGATCAGGACTTGTTTCGCTACGCCTCCCCACCCGAGGGGGCTCGACGGGTCGAGAGCGTCGAGGTCCGCAACGCCAACCCGGTCGACGTCGAAGTCGTCACTACGCCGCAAGGTCCACTGCTGGCCCCGGACCTGGCCCTGTGCTGGACCGCCACCATCGAGACCGATACCAGTTTCGACGCCGTGCCGCCCATGCTCGACGCGACCTGTGTGGCCGAGCTGTTCGAGGCCATGCGGATGTGGGTGGCCCCCGGCAACAACCTCCTCGCCGCCGACCGGGACGGCACGATCGGCTACCTGACTCGAGGCCGGGTACCTATCCGACGCCGGCGCGAAGGGATCCTCGTGCCCGTCCCGGGCGACGACCCCTCCTACGCCTGGGACGGCTTCCTTGCGTTCGAGGACCATCCCCAGCTCCTGAACCCAGATAAAGGCTTTCTCTTCAGTGCCAACAACCCCGCCGTGGCTTCCTCGACCGCTGGGCCGTACCTGGGCATAGACGTGGCCGCTCCGTGGCGGGCCCGGCGCCTTGTCGACGTCCTGTCAGGAATGGACGGGGCCACGGTGGCCGACATGGAGGACGTCCATGGGGACGTGGTGTCCCTGCCCGCCCGCCGGTGGACGAAGCGCCTATCGGGGTGGGCGCCCGTGGCCGATTGGGATGGGACGATGGACGCTCAGTCAAGGGGCGCAGCCGCCTACTCGGTGTTCCGACGCGAGCTAATGCTGCTCGCCCTGGAGCGCTCCGGTCTCGGCGCGAACCTGAACCATCGGCTTAATCGGCTGATACCCGATGCGCGCCCCGAGACGGCCATTTGGCAGGTAGTGGATCAACACGCCAGGTCCGGCGAGACCGGCCTTCTCGGGGGCTGGAGCTGGGATGAGGCCGTGGCCGAAACCCTCGCTCGCGCCCAACGAACCTGGAAAGGAGAGACCTGGGGCGAACTCCACCACACAGCTCAGCGTCATCCCCTCGGGCGCTCCGAACTCGATCTGCCGTCAGTACCTTACGCTGGAGACATGGACACAGTCCAGGCCGCCAGTTACCTCCCTACCATGAGCTTTGCGGTCCAATCGGCCTCGGTCGCCCGCTACGCGTTCGACCTGGGCGAGTGGGACCGATCGGGCTGGGTCATCCCGTTGGGAAGCTCCGGCCTGCACCGTAGCCCCCACTTTGCCGATCAGCAGGAGGCATGGCGGGAGGGCCGCTTGCTGGTCGCACCATATTCACGGGCGGCGGTGGAGGCGGCGGCCGAGGAACGTCTCGTCCTGCGACCCGCCCGCCACTGAGGAGGGGGCACCCAGGGGAGAACCCGCCAAAATGATAGACAGTTTGCCGGCCTCGCCCGTTATGCAGCGCACCGCTTTGTCGCTTGGAGAGTATAACTGTGCGCTAGCCGCCAAGGACGAACGGCCAAGCGGAACTCGCCGGACGGCAACCTCTCCATCTGGCCCGGAAGGGCATCCCACGGAACGGTGTCGTGTTCGACGAGACCAGTGATCTCCATGCCGTGAGCCAGGAGCGCGGTCGCGACTTCTCCGAGGCCATGGTTCCACAGGTGCGTTGTGTTGTGCTCGAAGGCAGCGTCAGTACGGACGTACGTCCCCGGTTCAGTCCATACGAGAGCGTCCTCGCGTCAAAGTACGGGTGTTCCACCACGAGCAGCCCGTCGGCCCGAACGTCCTCCAATGTCCACAGCATCGGGTGCCCTTCGCGAAGGAACAGTCGGCCGCCCGGCATCAGCAACTGACCGACTACTGAAGCCCACCGGTCGATGTCGGGAAGCCAGCAAAGAGCCCCGATCCCCGTGTAGACGAGGTCGAACTGGTCCCTCCCGAGGGCGTCCACGGCGTCGTAGAGGTCAGCCTGCACGAAGGCGATGTCCGCACCGGTGGCGGCCGCCAAGCGACGGGCTTCCTCCAATGCTGGGAGCGAGAAATCGAGCCCGCTCATTCGGGCGCCGAGGCGCGCCAGTGAGATCGTATCGGTGCCGATGTGACACTGGAGGTGCACGCCCCGCTTGCCTAGGACGTCACCGAGGAGAGGGAGGTCGAACCGTACGACGTGGCTGATGAACTCCGGGTCTTCAAGGAAGCTGGCGACGGCGTAATCAGGCGACTTCGCATGGGCGGGGCCCGCTCGTCCCAGTTGGCACGGTTGACGGATCGATAGTCGTCCACATCCCCCATTCTTGTGCCCCCTCAACCTGGCCGAAGTGACATCCGGAAACCTCGAGTTGCAGCGGACCGTTTGCGGGCGCTGGTCGTAAGACCACGACCAGGCCGCGTACGGAATTGATGAGACGGGCCGACCGCGCCCCAAGTCGATTTCCACTGTCTCCGTGGCCTGCGTAATCGCCCGGCCGAACTGCGAAGCTTCGCGGCCTTTTATCGCAATTGCACTTTTGTCAGGCGTTGACCCCGGTAACCCAGGGCTGGCACCATCGCAGGATGATGTTCGTGCGAGTTGACATAAGCCACCCCTTTCCCGCCTGGCTCCCGGGCTGGCAATGCTCTTGGCGGACTTGAGCCCCGGTCACAGGCCAGCCTCAAGGTGTCTCGGATGCGATCCACCGTGGAGTTTGCACGTTATCCCGCGCCGCATTTGCGCCGGTCCCGGGCATGGCGTTCCAGGGGAGGCCGCGGGCGATCTGGGCGAGGTGCACGAGCCCCACGGGCCCGAGATCCGTCCGATCGGCTAGGCGACGTACGAAGTGTGTCGTTTTAACACTCCAGCAGAACGCGACCGCGGATGACACCACCTCCGCCAGAGAGGCCGCAAACTGACCTCTGTACACTGCTGTCATGGCGTCCACTCTCGAGGGAACAGTCGCACTGGTCACCGGAGCATCGAGTGGTATCGGAGCGGCAACCGCCCGCCAGCTCTCAGCAACTGGAGCAGCCGTAGCTCTGGCAGCCCGGCGCAAGAACAGGCTGGAGACGCTCGCCAATGAGATCGGTGATGCGGGTGGGACAGCGCTGGTCATCGAGTGCGACGTCACGAAGCAGGAGGAGGCGACCGAGGCTGTCGAGCACACGGTCTCCGAGCTCGGCCGTCTCGACACACTCGTCAACAATGCCGGCGTCATGCTCCTCGGCCCGGCGGTGGACGCTCCGATGTCGGAGTGGCAGCGCATGGTCGAACTCAACGTCCTCGGCCTCCTCTACTGCGCCCACGCGGCAACACCCCACCTGCTCCGCGCCGCTGACGACGGCCCTCGCCACGTCGCAGACATGGTCAACATCAGCTCTGTCGCAGGCCGCGTCGCACGCAGCGGCAACGGCGTCTACAGCCTGACTAAGCACGGCGTCGGCGCCTTCAGCGAATCGCTCCGCCAAGAGCTAACCAAGCGCTACGTGCGCGTCTCGCTGGTCGAGCCAGGTGCCACAGCGACCGAGCTCGCTTCTCATAACAGGGCCGAGGTGCTTGAGAGCATCAGGAGCCAGCTCGGGCAGACCATGGCAGCCGAGGACATCGCCGACGCGATCACCTACATCGTCACCCGGCCTCGCACCGTCGCCATCAACGAGATCCTCATACGCCCCACCGAGCAGGAGCGATAGCCGTCAACTCGCTCGGATACCCGGGCCCCTGACTTCGCTACTTCGTGACCCCCGGGTGGGCCACGGCGCCGTAATCGACGATACTGGAAACCCCCGCAGAATTGGCGCTTTCGCGTTGGCGAGAGACCGAACGCAGACCTTGTTCGAGCCATATGTAGGTGGTTTCCGTTCTGGCGCAAGCTGCATTGTCCTTGGACCGGAGGCGGTAAAAACTGTCGCTCTGCACACGTGGCCGTACTGCGCAACCGCGCATGATGCCGCTGCGGCCTTGACATTCCGCCTTCGTCGGGTTGAGTGCCGATAATCGGCAACCCGCACCGACGGTCGTCTCTATGACTTGGGGCCCTCCCAGCTTCCGCCTAAGCCTGCCGACGACAAAGGCCTGTGTGAGGGGTGGCCCGACGGGTACCACGACTTCGGCTGGCGACGATCCGAACGACATTTACTCACTCGGACGTAACCCCCCGCGACCGAAAACCGTCTGCCCGGCGCCGAAAATACCGACCCGTCACTGGCATGCGACGCTCGAGGACCGCCTCCTCAACATTTCGAGTGCGGCGTAACCGCGCCGTCGGCCCTCCGGATATCGAGACTCGGCTTGCACGACCGGCACGAGAACCGTCAGCAACACTGTCGAACGTAAACCGGGCATCTGGGGGCACCGGGACGCGACGCCCGCAAGTTGAACAAGGGGTCAGGTGTCCTGCGATAGTTGTTGCACCTGACTGGCGGACGGTGGTGCGGACTCAGAGGTGGATGAGGCGATGGGCCGGCCTGCCGTCGCGGTGAGGTCCGTGCAGGACCGAACCCGGTTCCAGGCGGCGAGTGCTTCCAAAGCAGCTGGGCCTGTCAGAGGTTGGGGCAGGTCGTCCTCGATCACTGCTGGCCGCCAACGGACACTGTCGATGTGCCTTCCGGTCGCCGTGATCATGAGTGAGCCACTCGCGTTTTCTGGCGGGTTGTTGTCGTAGAAGGCGAAATTGCCAAGGCCATAATCGACGTAGGCACTACCCAAGTAACCTCCTCCCAGCAACACATGGGCGTGCGTCCCCACCACGACATCGGCGCCGGCTCTCACCAATAATTGCGCCAACGGCTCCTGGAGCGGGTTTGGGCAGTCTTGTAACTCGGTCCCCCAATGGAGATAGACGATCAACGTGTCGGCCGTCCGCCGTGCCGCTTCCACGGCGGCCACCAGTGCCCTCACGTCGTAGGCGGATGCCAACCCGGGTTGCGTGGCGGTGGCCGTCCAGGCTTGCTGGAGGTCAGAGTCGATCACTTGGGTAGCGGCGATGATCACGATCCGCTCGCCGTGAATTATTGCCCGGTACGGAGTGAACGCTTGGGTCACGTTCTGCCCGATCCCAAGGATGGGGTACCGCGGACTGGGCCCTAGCCTGGAGCGCCATTTCCAGACCGGCTGGCCCGCAGTCCTCGCCGTGGTTATTGGTCTCGGTTATCAGAGTGATCCCGGCGTGCTGGAAAGCGCTGATCGCCGTAGATGGGGCGTAGAAAACATACTGCTTTGGCTGCGGGTCGGGACAGGTCCCGTCAGTAAGAGCGGACTCCATATTGACCATGCTGAGGTCGGCCCCGGCCATCAAGAAGGGCACAGTGGGGCCGAGAGCGGTTGCCGGGTCGGCGGCAAGGCGGTCCCCGAGGTTACTGCCGGCAGGAAAGTGGACGTCGCCACCAAAGGCGAACGTGACGGGCTGACCGTCCCCGTCCCAATCGGGGTCGAGCGTGTTGGGTTTGGCGGGCGGCGTCACTGGCGCCGGGTGGGTAGTCGGCCGGGCTATGTGACGGGGCTTGGCACTGGCCGACGTGAGGTGTTCTGCGGTCAGCAACGCCAGGGCCAGCAGGGCCAGGGCCCACAAGGAGCGGTTCCGTTTCACTCGGCGAGACGTCAGACGCGGGCGTTTCACTTTCCGGCGCGCCGGGCCCGGGTCACCGCTTAGCCACGGCGCCAGCAGAGAAGAGCGCGTCGCCACGGTGTTTGGAGGGCAACCAAGGTCGAGGATGATCCCACGAATCTAGGTGCTAAGGGCTGTGGCGTGCACGATCGCTAGAGCTCAGTGGGTGAGGTGAGCAAGACTTCCAGAAGGCAAGGGATTTCTCGTTCGCCTTGTACGTCCCATCCTGCGTACCGATTACGCCCGTCGCCGTTCCTAACGATTGATGGCTGGATTGCTGTCTGAATCGAAACTCCAGACCCCAGAAGTCGACTCGACCGCCGCCTTCCGCAAGCGGCTCAGCCCTTCGATCGCGGACCGAAATAACCTAGGCAAGGTCCGCCAAATCTTCCATCCAGTCTGCTTTAGGCCGCCGAAGTTGGCTTTCCGTGCCGCAGTCGCCGCCGCCCGGTCCCGCCGTCGATGATCGCTTCTGATCGGTCGCGCGCTTCGCAGACGCTCTGATGAGCCCCTCAAACCCTTTTCGGGACTCGCACATCTCGACTGCCCGCCACCGGGGATGGTGTTATGCCAGTGTTACCGGGCTTGTCGTACCGTCCGTCCTATGGACCAACCATGGGCGCGGCTTTATCGCGAGCCAACAAGGCGACGCTGGCGCCTTGGCGCCGGGTGCACTGGTCGTGGGCGGGCCGGGCGGCGGCTGTTCTTCGTTACCCCCGCGCTCATCGGCCTCGCCCTGGCCACCGCCGCCTGCGGCTCGACCAAGGCGGGCATCGCCAGTTCCTCGTCCACCGGTCCGGGCGGCTCATCGAATGCGGGAGGGACGAGGAGCTCCCAGTCAACGAACTCCCCGTCAGCGGTCGGCTTCTCCCACTGCATGCGCTCCCACGGCGTCCCGAACTTCCCCGACCCCACCGACGACGGAGCGCTCCCTAAGGTCAGCCCGCCGCAACTCGGGGTCAGCAGCTCGCTGTTCAATGTGGCCGAGAGAGCCTGTCAGGACCTGCTCCCCGCCGGCACGGACGACGTGTTCCCTGCCGGGGAGGTGCAGCAGCTGCTGACCGGCATGCTGATGTTCAGCCAGTGCATGCGTTCGGACGGGGTGCCGAACTGGCCCGACCCCACCACCGACCCCGAGGGCCGCCCTGAGTTCCCTCTATCCAATGTGCCCGGCACCGACCGGAGTTACTGGCATTCGGCTCGGATCACGCACGAGCTGGAACAATGCCAGCACCTGCTGCCCCCTGCGCTCGGAGGAACTCCGATTGGTTAGCCGCTTCCTAGGCGACGCTGGTCAGCGTTCGCCACTGTAGCACCCGTGCTACAGTGGTGGTGTGGCCAGAGAGATCACCCAACGGGAACTCCGTAACCAAAGCGGCGAGATCATGCGGCAACTCGACAACGGCGAGTCGTTCATCGTGACCCGCAACGGCATCCCTGTAGGGGAACTGTCTCCACTTCGCCGGCGCCGCTTCGTCCGCTCGGACACCGCCGTGGCCCTCTTCCGCCACGCCCCCGCGGTCGATCTGGGGAAGCTTCGCGAGGACTTCGACCGGGTGGCCTCTCAGGAGACAAGCCCGCGTGGTTGAGAAGACGGTTCGCCCTGACCGGGGGCTCATCGACACCTCGGTGGTGGTCGATCTGGAACAGCTCGACTCGCGGGAACTGCCCGTCGAGGTGGCCATCAGTTGCCTCACTCTGGCGGAGTTGGCGGCTGGGCCACATGCCACCGACGAACCCGAAGAGCGCGCTCGTCGACAGGATCGGCTACAGCGCACGGAGGCAGCCTTCGACCCACTGCCATTCGACGCCGAGGCTGCTCGGTCATACGGTCGGATCTACGCCGCTACCACGGTTACTGGCCGCAAGGCTCGAGGCCCCCGAGCAGTGGACCTACTGATCGCTGCTACTGCCCACGCTTCGTCACTACCCCTGTACACTCGCAATCCCCACGACTTCCGAGGCCTTGAGGACCTTCTGGACATCGTCACCGTCTAAGCCGTGATGATCTGGGCGCGACGCGCTAACACGACCAGCGGGCCATTTTGTGGCGCCTGTGGTACTCTTCGTTGTGCTTTCGCGTGGCCGGTCGGTGCAGCGCCAACCAGTTGAAGCGCGCCCGGATCACAACGACCGCGGGCGGGTTGCTGCCACCGCCCTCACCGGACGCACGACTGATCGGGCCTCAATCCTGGCATTTCAGCGAGCTGCGGGGAACCGCGCCGTAGTCCAGCGGCTGTTGTACAGCACAAAGAACCAGAACCTGGTTGTCCCAAAGAGCTACGGCGACCGGCAACTCCCGTGGGACGGAGAAAACTACCTCGAGGAACGCGCCGTGAGGCAGAACGACCCGACGCTGGCCGAGTTGGCGACGAAGGACCTGGCCGTCAAGAAGCACCTCATGAACGGCCTGGACATAAAGAACTACGAGGGGCTCGAGAAGGTCACACCGGTGGCGGACAGCAGCCTCGCCGATAACGGAGCCAAACTGGCAGCGCCAGACGCCGAACCGGGCCTCGCCGGGCAACTTCGGTCCGTTGTCGTCGATCCTCACCGGCTCATCCGGCATTCCCCTGGCACCAAGTACCAAAACATCGACGAACCCACTATCAGTTTGGTGATGTTGCCGCAGGACTTCATTCCGTCGCCACCGGACCTCGGCGGCAAAGGCGTCAGCGTCCGCGCCAAGATCCCGAAGGACCCGTTGGGCACCACTTACTGGGAGTACATGTGCGTGATCATCGCGCTCGTGAAAGCCGATGGCTACGCGACAGTAAAACGCCTCACGGGTAAGCAGACGAACGCCCTCCAGCCTGCTGTCCAGGCATTGAACGACTATTACCTGACGAAAGATGTGCAGTTCGACGACTCCTCGACGCGCCGTCAGGTCATGAAAGAATGGGGTTACAACCTGATTTTCTCCGGTAATTCGGAGTGGCAGGATCTGCCCGCACATGTCGAGCTGAAAAAGGAAAATTACATCTTCGACATCCCGGGCCACACCGTGATGGTCGAGCTCAAGCAAGCCATGCCGCGGAGCGCGACTCCCCTGACGAAGCTGAGCGATTACTTCGTACCGAAGTCCGAAAAGGACAATTTCGACAAAGACGAGTTCGCATCGCCCGTGACGTACATATGGGCGAGAGGGTAACTCCATCGCGCTGCGGCTGCGCCGGACAGCCTCTCACCCAGAGTTTGGGGTGGTGGGCCGTGAAGAGGGATCGCCCCTGTGGGCGGCAGGTCGGCCCGCACTGGGGGATTCGGTGTCTTGGCCGGCGCAGAAAGCCCACGATCGAGCATGCAGGGCCGGTTCTGTGCGCGCCAGAGTGCGCACAAGCGACTCCAGCGCGCACAGGTCCGGCCGAAGAGGGCTGTCAGCGCAGAAAGCGGCCGATGCGACCGCGGCCTGCGGAGCGTCACGCGGAGCTGGGTGCGCATGCAGCACGTCGGTGTAGTGCGCAGCAACATGGGCCCTAATAACCAGTTCTGTCGGTCTGCGCTGGGTTAAATTAGGGACGGGCGTGCGCTTTTAACCAGCGGGTCCGGCCAGCTCCTCCAGGCCCTCCCACAGCGCGGCAGCGACGTCAACCACCTCCGCCCCGCCCTCGAGCACGTTCGTGAGCGTCCCGTCCTCCACAAGTTGGCGACAGCGAGCTATGCGGGCCGAGCCATTTTCGGGCTCCCCTCAACGACGCGTTACGGGTTCGAGTGCAAGAATGGCAATGGCAGGCGGTCACCGCGGAGGGCCGCTTCGAGAGCCCGCCTGCGGAGGGGAGCTCGGACATGAGCGGAGCAGCAGAGTACGCCATCGGAGCCCGGGTCTACTGTGCAGACGGCGCGTGCGGGGAGCTGGAGCGGGTGGTTGTCGACCCGGTCAAGCGCGCCATCACCCACCTTGTCGTAAAGCGGCGGCACGGCCATGACGTCGGCCGGCTGGTCCCAGTCAAGCTCGTCGAAGCGGCGGCACAACAAGAACTGCGGCTGCGCTGCACTCGGGTCGAGTTCGAGGCGCTCGACTACGCCAAAGAGAGCGAGTTTGTCCCAGCACCGGACGGCGAGTTCGTCTATCCGGCACAGGAGAGGTTGTTGATGCCCGATTTCGGACCGGAGGACACAGGCAGCATGGGCGGGGGCGGCCCCGGGCGCCTCGCAGCAGGTGGCGACCACGACAGGGTCCCACCAGGCGAGGTCGAAGTGAGACGAGGACAACGCGTCCATGCAACCGACGGTGCGATCGGGCATGTCCGTGGGCTCCTCGTCGATCCAAGTGACTACCAGGTAACCCACGTTCTCCTCGAGGAAGGACACTTGTGGGCCAAGAAGGAGGTCTCCATCCCTATCAGTGCGGTGACCGGGGTTGACGACGGCGTTCGGCTCAAGCTCACGAAGGCGGAGGTAGCCAACCTGCCTCCAGTCGAGGTAGAGGAGCATGGCAGGCTGAGTGGCGAGGCTGCAGGCGGCGAGTAGGACCTTGGCGCACGACGTCGAAAGCGACGGTTCGTGTCGCCTCCGGTCGAAGGACAATTCAGCTTGCGTCACAACGGAAACCACGTAGATGTTGTTCAAACCAAGGTCGGTATGGTGTCTCTGGCGCACGCAAGAGCGCCAATTCTGCCGGGGTTTCCGGTATCGCCGATTACAGCGGCGACCCACCGGGTCCATCAAGTAGCAAAGTCCACGGCCAAGTCAAAGGCTGCGGGCCTGTGGTACGCGTTGCTGAGCGGGCGTTCTGTGGGCGCATTGGACGGTGAACTTCGCCAGTTATCCGAAAATTGGAGGACGGTGGTGAGGCCATTGTCGCCCTTTGGATAGCCCACTGCTCAACCAGCAAAGAGCCCGACGACGTCGTGGGTTGCTCGGCCCGAGATCATTGTGGCTGCCACGGGGATGTCGGCGATGTCGGCCGGTGCGACCTCGAACGGGTCGGCGTCGAGCACGACCAGGTCGGCCTGCTTGCCCACACTTAGGCTCCCGACGTCGCCCTCGGCCCTACAGGCGTAGGCGGCGGCTACGGTGTTGGCGTAGAGCGACTCAGCTACGCTCAACGCCTCTGCGCCACCGAGCACCGTGCCGGACAAGCAGCGCCGGGAGACCATGAACGAGACGCCCGCCAACGGGGCCCCTGGTGTCACCGGCCGGTCCGAACTACCGGCCACGACTACGCCGTTGTCGAGGAAGCTCCGGCCCCGGTACAGCCAACCGGCCCGCTGCGGGCCTACGATAGCGGCGTAATCGTCCCCGAACTGACGGAGGAATGGTTGCACCACGGCGACGACAGCGTTTCGCGCCAGCCGCGCTAACTGGTCCGGCCGGACCAGCCCGCAATGCTCGATGCGGGGCCTGGGGTTGGCCACTGGGTGGCGGGCGGTGCTCTCCTCGATCAGCTCGAGGGCGACGTCAATAGCCAGATCACCAATGGCGTGGAGGGCAATCTGCCAACCGCCGGCGTGGCAAGCAACCACCGCACTGCGGTAGTCCTCGAGGCGTTCAGTGAGGAAGCCCTTCTCACCAGATCCGGCGTACGGCTCGCACAATGCTGCCGTGCGGGAGCTGAGCCCACCGTCGAGCCAGAATTTCGCTGCCCCCAACGAAACGCGCTCACCCCCGAAGCCCGTCCTCAAGCCGAGGTCGAGCCCGAGGGTCGGGCCACCAGCCACGCTCAGGCCGGTCTCATGGAGAAAATCGCCTGCCACCATCAGCTGAACGCGCACGGCTAGTTCGCCGCTCTCGGACATGGCCTGGTAAGCGGCTGGTTCCACGGGCGAGTGGTTCACCATCCCGGCGCCTGTACCGGCCTCGGCGCAAAAGGTGACCCCTTGCGCCGCGCACAGCGCGCCGGATCGCCGCAGCGCCGCGCAAATCTCGTCGTGGCTGTACGGCAGCCGGCGGCGGCGGGCGACCTCTTGGGCGTTCTCGAGGAAAAGACCGTTCGGCGCGCCTCGGTCTCCCCTGGCCACTCCCGGGTGGGTCAGCTCCTGCCCGGGTATCTCGGCTAGCACGGCGCCGGAGACCACGCAGGCGTGACCAGAGAAATGCGTGACATACACCTTGCGCCCCGGGCTGGCCCTGTCGAGATCGGCCGCCTCCAGGTGGCGGCCGAGTGGACGTTGGTCATAGCCGGACACGTCAAGCCAGCCGGAGGGCGACCGAAGGGCGGCGGCGCGGATGACCCCCAGAGCATGCTCCACGCTTCGGCATGCCGATATGTCGACGGTCCCGAGCGCCAGGCCCTGCCACACCAGATGGGTGTGGCAGTCCACGAACCCCGGGAGCACGGTCCTCCCCCCGGCGTCCACCATGCGTGCTGCATCGTCACCATCTACCTCTTCGTCCAACCCGGCTACCCGCCCGCGCCAGATTCCTAGCCTGGCCGCCACAGGGTGGAGCGGGTCCATGGTGTGGACCCTGGCATTGTCGATAACCAGGTCAAGCTTCATGCGGAGCCGGCTGTGAAGTCCCAGAACCAAGAGAGGCGGTACCCGGTCCCCCGGAAATCACGGCCACTCCGTCATTGGTGGTATTGACATGGCGTAGATCGACTAATTGATGGGGCTAGCCAGTTTGCGCCATCGATCGTCCGTCTAATGCATTGCGGGGTTACCACCCCCAACTTCTATACGATGTCGTGCCGGCCCGACAACCGTTGACGCAGCTTCGGCCGTTTAGCCCATCTCGCGACCGTCCCGCTCCGGGCTCGCGCGTTAGCCCAGATCATGGCGCCCTATACCCAAGAAGGGGATGTGCCCGGGAGCAACACGCTTCTCCTCGGCCGGTAACGAACCCTCGACCGAGCCATCGCTGCAAGCGATGAAGCGCGTCTCGGGTTAAGGAAGGCGTAACTCGCGACTTCGGCGCTCACTGGGCGCCTGAGGTCCCATGCGTACAACGATCTCCGGATGCCGGCGGGCTCAACGACTCGCGTGCGCCGGCCTGGACGACCCGCCTCGCCACCTCGCCGCACCCCTTAGGCGTCGAGGGCGAGAAGCCGTTGGCGGGCGGTCGCCGGCAGGTTGCCCCACGGCGCGATTCCGGCGACGTCGCGGGTGAACCTGACAAACAGCCCGAGATCCGGGTCACCGCTTCGTGCCAGGCTCTCCATACCGTCGAGCCACCACGTCCACAGCTCCGAGGCCGGTGGTACGAGGCTCTCGGCGAGGGCGTGGGCGCCTTGGACGGCCCCATAGTCGCCCTCTGTCACCGCCAACCGTACGAACGTCCGCATCCTGGGATCTGACAGCGGGTTGACGTTGCCCAGTAGCAGGGGGACGTTGCCCGGGACGTTGCCCGTCTTTTTGCCGATGAGCGCCATATCCGCAGGTTACTGCCTGGGCAGAACTGCTGGGCGCCCACTTGGAGATCCTCCCGTCTCGAGCCGTCTAGATGGGACCGCTGGGAGTGATGAGCCTTCTCGCCGAGTTCTTTGCTGACCCGACCCCGGATCAAGCCCGACGACCATAACCGCGGGTTATGTACGGCCGAAGAAGGTCGGATTTATAACGAGAACCCGCCCAAGGTGACGGAAGTGTGGCTTCCGGCTGGACCCCAACCAGGCGCTCCCTCTCGTCGAAACCGGCCCGCGGTGGGAGGAGGACGCCTCAGGAAGGTCGTCGGACAGCGACCACCGAGCACGCTCCGGGCTCCGTAGTGATCTCGGTGGCGAACATCTCGGGGTGCTCGAACCAAAATAGGCGTGCATGGTCGGTCTTCCCGGCGAACTGCGGCGGCCACTGTGTGGTCGGAGTGAAGTCGTCCATCACGACTACCCCTCCGGGCCGCAGCCATAGCGTGGGTCGAGCGGCCAGTCCTCGCCCTTCCCCTGCCCACCCCCGTCCAGGGCCAGAGCGCGAACGGGCACTCGGAAGCCAGCTCGCGCCAGTCCCCGTGGCGCACGCTGACGGCGGGCACGTCGGCGAACAGGGCGCTGGCCGCCGTCGCCCGCTCGTCATCACGCTCGATGCTCACCAAGCGCACCCCGCGCCGAGCGCCGCTCGCCATCCACGCGAGACCGACCCCGGCGCCCGTGCCCGTCTCGCCGATCACACCCTCGCCGACCCCGCCGGCGAGCCCTGGAGCAGCCGACCGTGCGAGGGCAGGCAGGAGTTCTCAAACCCATCGCACGCGCCGCCTCGACCGCCGCCCTCACGAGCGGGGGAGCCCCTCCTCCTGACCGTCGTAGCCGCCGTCCCGCCGATCGCCACCGGCGAACAGTATTGCAGCGGTGGAAGGCCAGACGCACTCCACGCTCATGGCCAGGCCGCCTTTTGGCCGCATTCCGCCTCGGCACGAGCGACGGAGGAGGCTGACAAAAGTACAGTTCGGTTGGTGATCGGGGACCTTGTCCAGCTTTCGGACTACGTGTGGGAACGGACTCGCGGCCGCCTTCAGGGGCTCATCGACGCGGAGTACTTCTGGGAGCCGGTGAGCGGCTGTTGGAGCCTGCGCCCCGATGCCAACGGTGCCTACCGGGCGGACTGGGAGGCGGGGCTGAGCCCCCCTCCCTTCACGACGGTCGCCTGGCGGATCTGGCACCTGGTCGGCGTCTACGGCGAACGGCGCAACCGGGAGTGGCTCGGCCTACCCCCCGGCCAAGCGGCGGACCGCTTCGAACGGACGGCCCCGGCGCCCCCCAGTGCCATGGCTGCGGCCGAAGCCCTGGGGGCGGCCCACGCCGAATGGGCAACAGTGCTCAGCATGCTCACCGACGCCACTCTGCAAGAGAAGCTCGGCACCGTTGCGGGGCCCTTCGCGGACTCTGACAAAGCAGGCTTCGTTCTCCACATGATCGACGAGGCCATCCATCACGCCGCCGAGGTTGCGTTGTTGAGAGACCTCTGGCGAGGACAAATGGCGCCGGGAGACGAGTGAAGCGGAAGGATCGCGTAACGTACCGTTGGGTGCACCCCTGGGAAAAATTGTTTTCTTGCCAGGGGAACCTGCAGATCGACGACTCCGGCATGCCCAAGTTCGGTGAATTCATCTGTGCAGTGCACCCGCGCGCACCTGGGGACGTGACCTGCTCAGTTGAGGCCGTCAAGTAGATCAGGCGGCCGGCGACGCCGCTAGTGCGGAGACACCACAAAGTTCTGCCGGACATACTGGGGGCATGGCCCTCGGCTCCTATGTGACTCGGCCGCTTTCTTCCGACACCTGGGACGACTTCGCCCGACTGGTGGAAGCCAACAACGGGGTCTGGGGCGGCTGCTGGTGTATGGGTTTCCACCCTGAGGGCGTCGGCAAAGGCCACACCGCGGCCCAGAACCGCGAGGCCAAGCAAGCCCACGTCCGCAACGGTACAGTCCACCAGATCCTCGTTTATGACGGCGATGACTGCGTCCGATGGTGCCAGTACGGAACGCCGGTGCAGCTTCCGAACATCAAGAACCCGACGGCCTATGCCCGGGAGCTGGGCGAGGCCCCTGACTGGCGGATCGGCTGCATCTTCACCGGCGGTAGGCACCGTCGTCATGGGGTCGCACGGGCTGGCCTCGGTGCCGCTCTCGCCGCCATCAAGGAGGCTGGCGGTGGCCTCGTCGAGGCCTACCCCGAACAAGTCGAAGGGCGTGATCCTCAGCGCGGCGCCTACTTCCACACAGGGCCGGCCAACCTCTTCGAGGAGCTCGGCTTCGAGCGAGACCGCAAGATAGCGAAATGGCGTTGGGTGATGCGGCTGCGCATTCTGCCTTGAATGAGGTCCGCCGTTCCTCCTTGGTCGGGCCCGGATCTATAGCGTTCCTCCCATGAGCACCACCGCGAGAGGGACGTTTGACATCAACTTGGCGCCAGGCCCAGCCGAGTTAGATGGGGCCGTAAGCCGGTTCGAGTTCACCAAGACGTTCAAGGGGGATCTCGAAGGCACCGGCGCAGGGGTAATGCTGTCCGCCGGTGATGCGGGGCGCGGTTCAGCCGGCTACGTCGCCGTGGAGACCGTCCGCGGCAGGCTCGGCGACCGTGAAGGTGGCTTCGCGCTCCAGCAGTTCGGCACGGTACTTGGCGGTTCACCCCCGTCTGGGCCCCGAGTCCCACGCCCGACGAAACGACGGCGCTTATCAGACGGTTCTGGCCGCATCCGATATAGGGCCAGTTCAGCTTGCGCCAGAACAGAAATCACGTACATAACGTACAGACCAAGGCCGCCGTTCTGTCTCCCCTGGCGCGAAAGCGCTGATACCGCCCGGGATTTCAAGGTGCCGAATATGTCCGTCGATGTCATTACGGGCTCGCGGCATAAACCCGACGACGAAGCGAGCACCAACGGGGTCTCCTCGCTCGTCGGAGGAGCCGCCGCTTGGAACGCCGTGCCCGGGGGCGAGCACCTGATCGGACAGGCATGGGCGGTCGCTGTGGTGGCAGATGTGTCGGGTCTGGAGGTGCTGTGGTTCTGTCAGGTCGCCGGCGGCGGGTGCGAGCGCCAGCGCCATCACCACGGCGGCGGACACGGTTGCCGTGTCGCGCAAGCCGTAGCGTGTGACGGCGAGACCTGCGATCACGGTGGGCACGCTGGCTCAGTTCTATGTAGTTGACTGCATATTTTGGTAGACGGCGGCAATTAGTGAGCCCCGCTCGTTCGGCCCTGCCAGCGGCGTAAGCCGGCGCGGAAGGTCGGCCGCTGCAGGCGGTTGCCAAAGCCGAGCCCGGCCACCCCGGAGCCCAAGAACAGGGGCAGAGCCGACCCGGTACGGATGCCGACGATAGTGATCGCCACCCCGAGCGCTAGCAGCAGGCTGCCGCAGATGGCCGCGGGACGGCCCGTCCAGCCCCGGGTCAGCACCGAAGCGACAGCCGAGGCGCCAAACAGCGTCGTGGGCACGAGCGCCCCACCGACGTCCGATCGGTCGCCCAGGAGCGGAGCCGGGGCGCCTCGACAGCTCCGCTTACCAGAGGGGCTGCGCCATCGCCACCATGGTCCTCGAGTTGGCCCCTGATGACGAGGAGCTCAGTAGCGACTTCGACAAGGCCTTTGCCCGCTGGCCAGCCGCGCTGGTGGACCGCTTCGAACCTTGGGGTATCGCCCCCAAGCGCGCCGTGGTCCTCGCCGATCTGGTCATGTCGCTGATCGAGGGCGCGCTACTGCTCAGCCGCGCCGCTCAGAGCACCGAGCCGCTCAGGACCACCGTTGACGCTCTCGCACAGATCATCGAAAACGAGACCAGCGACACGCCCGGCGGTCCCCTCGCCGAGGCCCGGCCCCCACGACGCCGTCCCCGCGCCGACGGGGGACACCACCGCTTTGCTGAGACCGGCGGCCACCTACGGCGCGGCTGACACCGAGGTTGGACCGTCGAATTTACCTTATTTTAGAGTACATAATTGCGGCACAGATCATTGACCCGGGATGTCTCGCGACAGGTTGTGTCAGGGAACCGAGGCGAACTCGAGGTCCTCGCTCAATTGCGTGGGAAAGCTCCTAGTCGAAACTTTGTGGTACCACCTGAGGCGAATCCCAATTTCCGCGCTGCGCAGCGTCTCGGCGCATCGCTAGATCGATTATGTCGACAAGTTCGTCGACCACGCTGGGTGCCGCGGCAAGGAGTAAATCGTGACCCAGCCAGTCTCCGCTCGGTTCGCCAGGAGCCCGAAGGACGAGGCTCGCGGCGCGGCCGGCGCGTATGACAGCGCCGCTTTCGCGGGCGATCAGTACGCCTGCCCCTACGTCAATTGGGTCAAAGCCACCAAGCACTACGCCGGTGGCCCGGCCGGCGCCAAGGCTGGCCAAGGACAGAGCCGACGACCCCATGACCCGGGTAACGCACTCCCGGCGGCTCAGTTCGCACACCAGCTCTGTAAACCCAGGCCAACACGCTGTACCTTTCAGCTCGCTCAGCACTAGACCCCCCACGAGACCGGTCCCAGGGGCACAGCTGACCGGCTCATGGTTAACCCACGCACCGCTCCCCCGCACAGCCCTGAACACCTCGCCCCGATGGGGGTCGGCGACCACGCCCAGGACGAGGCCCTCATCGTCGGCCAATGCCAGGCTGAACGACGACCAGGGCAACCCGTGGACAAAGTTCGTTGTCCCGTCTACCGGATCCACATACCACAGCGGTGCCCCGGCCGCGAACTCGGAGGTCCCACCGAACTCCTCCCCGACGATCGTGTGGTCCGGGAAAGCAGCGCGCAACTCCTGTCTCACATGATGCTCTATGCCGATGTCGACGACCGTTACCCAGTCGGACGGCCCCGCTTTGGTCGAACGCTCCTCCGCGAGGACCCGGCGGCCGCGTACCTCCGTGACCGCATAGTCTGCGAGCGCCAACGCCAGCTGCTCACAGTCACGCAATTCGGCCGCATCAATGGGCACCCCCGACCTCCTCCAACGCCTGTGACGTTTGCAAAGTCACGGGTCAACCGCCCGCGGGTTGTCCCGTCAGTCCGTGCCGCCGTCCGCGTAGCAGCTCAACCAACAGGCCTATGCGGTTCGTGATGATGGCGTCGGCACCCATCTGCACCAGGTCCGCCATCGTCTGAGGGTCATCGACGGTCCAAGTCGACACTCCGATACCCGCTGTATGCATTTTGGCTATTGCATCGGGCATCAAGAGGTCCCAGCGGGGGTTGAAGAACTCCGGGCGCAGTTCTTCCAACAACGCGTTGCCAGCCAACCTCCTTTTCGTCCAGGTTAATGCGATCCGTGCCTCCGCATTCTTTCTCCTCAGTACCTCCAGACCTCTCAAGTTCCCGGCGAACACACAACGCTCAAGAGCGCTAGCGCTTACAACCTCGCCGAGCACGAGGAGGACCGACGTCGGGTCGTCCATGTCCACCATCACCGGGACGCTCACGGCGTTGAGTACCTCCCCGAGACCGGGGACGTGGTACCCGTCGACGTCGAGGCCGCGCACGTCTTCAAAGGCCAGCTCTGATACCGCTCTGTGCACGTGCCACAAGCGTCCAAGTGTCGGGTCGTGCAGGACCACCACTCGCTTGTCCCTGGTAACTCTGCAATCGAGCTCGACCATGTCGGCACCTTGTGAAACAGCCGCCAGGAACGAGGGAAGGGTGTTTTCCCTGTTGTCCATCGGGTGGCCCCGGTGCGCGATGGCAATGGTCACTTGGCGCCGCCGGGGTTCACGTACGCTCGACCTCCGCGCCCCCGCCTCCATGGCTGAGGACAACTTCCCGAAAGTGCCCATGGGCCGCCGGTTTCAGCACCGCCGCACCGGTTCGGGATCTTGGTCGCCGTGGGCTCACAATTCAAGGTGTACCATAGGCGTATATTGCGCACCAACGTCGACATCGACGAGGACGCTTGCCGCGCAATAATGAAGCGCTACCAGTTCAGCACCAAACGGGACGCCGTCAATTTCGCGTTGCGGTACCTCGCCGGCGAGCCCTTCAGCGTCGACGAGGGCCGGCACCTCCGCGGGTCGGGATGGGATGGTGACCTCAACCAAGTGCGGGCCAGCCGGGCAACCTGATCCTCATCGACACTTCCTCGTGGGCCGAGTTCCTTCGAGACACCGCCAGCGCCGTTTGCAACCCCGGGCGAAACCAGTACTACGGGTGAAAGTAGCCCGTCCTCAGGTCTTGTATAACCGAGTCGATCGGCTGCCCACTTACCACGATCGCGCCTCGAAACGGCGTGCCAATGGCGAACAGCAGGGCCAGGCTGAGCCCGACGATGACCGGCAACCCAGCAATGAGGAACGCTGTCCGTTTGGTGCCGCGGCAAAGTCAGCACCATGGCGTTCACGATCATCGCGGCACCGGCAACTGCCAGGGTGACCACGTAAAAGCCGGGCAACTCGTGCGACGCCGCAGCCGGCCGACGATCGCTCGTCACAGCGTCGAGGGTGGTGAGAAGCTCGTTGGACGCGGGCGTCCCTAAAGCGGCGCGGGCGGCTTGAGCCCGGACGACCCGCTCCAGCTTGGCGATGGCGTTCACCGTGGCCGGGTCGACGCCTTCAGCCCCGTTGAGACCATGCCACTCGTGGGTCCTCGTGGCCTCCAGGTAACTGAGCAGGGCCGTCTGGACCGTGGAGGAGTCGACCCCGGGGCTGGTCGCAGCGCCACGATTGCTGGGTCGAGTTAATGGTGGGGACCGGCGAGTACCTTGCCCACGGCACCCTTTTTGCCCTGGTGCACGGGGGCAATCTTGACTACCACGAGGTGGTCGAGCTTTTTCTGGTGCGTAATGAACGCACTTTCGTGCAGGACCCCTCTTTCGGTTTCCGCCAACTTGCCGACGTGGCGGTCCGCGCCCTTTCGCCTGCCGTTAACGACCCGACGACGGCGGTGCAATCGATTGACCGTATCGGCGACCTCCTGGCCATCGTGGGTAGCCGGCCCGACCCCACCGGCCTTCTGGTCGACGCGACCTCCACCGTAAGAGTGAAGCGAAAGCAGCGCGATTTCGACGCCATCCTCACGCTTTCGCTGACCGAGATCATCCGCTACGGTTCCGACGCCCCACAGGTAGTCCGCCGCCTGCGGGCCATGTTCGACGAACTCGAAGGCACCCTCCCGACAGACCGCCACGCTGGCCTCGCCCGGCAACGCAGCCTTTTGGAGGCCGCCGTCAGTGCCGCGTTGCCCCAGCCATTCGACGAAGTCTCGGCCGTCCCAGATCGCGAGGGCCTGGGATGACTGGCGGCCCCCGGGCCATTTCTCGCCCCAAGTGCGGGCTTCTGGCCGACCGGGCGGCCGCAGGCGGCAGGACTGCCACCGCAGGCTCGAGCACCGGCGAGTTGACGCGCTGATAGGTGCCGTCGAGGAGGCCGGTGCCGTCGAGGAGGCCGGCGGCACGCTTAGGGTCTAGGTCCGCGACGACGGGGCTGGCGTATACCGGCCTGCTATCGCTAGTCGGCGAAAGCCGATTGGTGCTGTGGCGATGGATCCCGATAGGAGAATGAGCAATAGTCCTTCTCATGACGTTAAGGGCTATGGAGGCAAGGAGCGTGCTGCTGGTCCCGTGCATCAAGAAGGAAATCCGGTTGTCCGCCGGGACGGCTTGGCCTGAGGGCGAGCTTGACCCGGTCATAAGCGGTCGCACAGCGACCAGTGGCGAGGTGATCATGAAATGACCACCAAGAGGACCGAAGCAGCTCGGTCCAGGCCGGTGGGTGAGCCGTGCCTCGACTGCCTCGACGAAGCGACCGCAGTTGAACGTCCGCGGCTGGCACGACCGCACGAGGTGGCTTTCTGGTTGGTGGCGTACGTGTTCGCCGCCACCATGCTGGGGACGACCCTCCCAACGCCCCTGTACGTCATCTGGGAGAGCCAATGGCACTTTTCGTCCGGGGTGATCACCCTGATCTTCGCCGTCTATGCAGCGGGCGTGCTAACCGCCCTCGTCTTCGCTGGACGCGCCTCTGACCAGGTGGGGCGCAGGCCGGTGCTCGGCGCCGCCTTGGGCTTCAGCGCACTGAGCACAGTTGTGTTCATCGTCGCCTCCTCCGTGGGGTGGCTCTTCTTGGGCCGGGTGTTGTCCGGCTTCTCGGCTGGGCTCATGACCGGCACCGCCACCGCGGCGCTCACCGACATGCTCGGACCGGCAAAGCCACGCCGGGCGTCCATCGTCTCCACGGTCGTCAACACCGGTGGCCTCGGGCTTGGCCCCCTCATGGCGGGCCTCTTCGCGCAGTACTTGCCCCACCCGACGGTCCTCGTGTTCGAGGTCTACTTGGCCTTCTTGGCGGTGGCCGCCCTCGCAGTCGCATGGGTGCCCGAAACGGTGCCTGAACGTGGGAGGCTCACCCTCCGCTTCGCCGGCTTCGGCTTCCCGAGCTCAGGCAGGGACGAGTTCTTCGCCGCCGGAGTGGCGGGGTTCGCCGCGTTCAGCCTGCTCGGCATCTTCAGCGCGCTGGCACCCTCTTTCCTCGGCAGCGTCTTGCACGAACACAGCCACGCCGTTGGCGGCGCGGTCGTCTTCATGATCTTTGCCATTTCGGCTGCCACTCAGGTCGTCGTCGGTCACTTCGACTACCGGAAGGTCGTCACCTTCGGGCTTGCGCTCTTCCTTTTGGTCCTCGCCCTCATAGTCGCCGGCTTGTCGCAGGCGTCACTGGGCCTCTTCCTGGCTGGCACCGCTGTCGGAGGGGTGGCAGTCGGCTGCGTTTTCATAGGCAGCCTGTCGACAGCCAACCGCCTGGCCCCCGCCGAGCGCAGAGGACAGGTGGTCTCGTCTTATTTCGTGTTGTGCTATTTGGGCCTTGCGGTGCCGGTAATTGCGGTTGGCGTTTCTGCGGAGCACTTCGGCATCTTCCGGTCGGTCCTGGCCTGCTCCATCGCGCTCGCCGCGCTGTCCGTGTTCTCGTTGGCCACCTTCCGAAGGAGCGGGGTGGCGCGAGCCGAGGAGAGGACTGCCGACCACCCTGGGCCCACTACCGGCGGCGCGAAGGCTGATTAGGGGCGCCGAGCACTCCCGTGGGCACGTCCTGCTCGGAGGACCGCCCTCCACCGCTGGTGCGTATCACCGGTGATACATAATCGCCGCAACCGCGATAGCAAACGACCTGCCGGTCTTTACCGTGAACCCATCTGACTTTGAGGGAGTAGCTGGGCTCGACCTTCGCCCCGAGCGGCAGCCCCATAAACAGTGACGCCAACCGCGTCGGAGGGGAGACTTTTCCACCTACGGCGCGCAAGGTCATTTCGGTCTAGCCGCCCGAGCGGGTGCCACCGCGAACTACCATGGCCGCAGATGGCGACGAACGGCTCCCGGACGGCCACGACCCAGCCGCGGAGTGGTGGTGGGCCACAACCGGGCCCCGAGCGGAGAGTGGTCATCCGCACCGAGCACCTGACCAAGGTCTACCCCGGGGCTGACTCCGCCGCGGTCGACGGGCTCGACCTCGACGTCTACGCGGGAGAGATCTTCGGGCTCCTGGGCCCGAACGGCGCCGGGAAGACGACGACTGCGGGGATGCTCACGACCCGGGTCGTGCCCACCAGCGGTCGAGCCATCGTCGGAGGGGTGGACGTGGCCGCCCACCCGGCGCTCGCGAAGCAACTGAGCGGGATCGTGTCGCAGCAGAACACTTTGGACCGCCAGCTCACGGTGTGGGAGAACCTCTATTTCCACGGCCGCCTTTTCGGCATCGGGGCCAAGGAGTCGCGGCGCGTCGCCGACGGGCTGCTCGAGCAGTTCCAGCTCTCACGCTGGGCTAAGGCCTCGGTGTACGCGCTATCCGGTGGAATGGCACAGCGCCTGATGGTAGCCCGAGCGATCTTCCACCGCCCGTCGGTGCTTTTCCTCGACGAACCGACGGCCGGCCTAGACCCACAAAGCCGGCTGGCATTGTGGGACCTGCTGGGCGAACTCAACCGAGACGGTCAGACGATCCTGCTCACGACGCACTACATGGAGGAGGCTGACAAGCTCTGCGAACGCGTTGCCATCATGGACCACGGGGCCATACTGGCCCTCGACACACCAGCGGCTCTCAAGCAGAGCGTCGGAGCGGACACGGTCGTGACGGTCAAGACGACCGGCGACCCCGAGCAGCTCGGGGCGCTGCTCGATGCCGAGGTCGCTGGCATCACTCGCACCCGGACGAGCGACAGTGCCCTGCAACTGCACGTGAAGGGTACTAGTCGACTCGTGGCGAGGATCGTGAACGCGGCCGAGCGTGGCGGGTTCGATATTCTCGACCTCTCGATCGCAGAACCCACGCTCGAGACGGTGTTCATCAACCTAACCGGCAAGGAGCTGCGCGACTGATGGCGGTAACGACTGTTGCTCCTCCGGGCGCGGCACAGATCGGCGACCGGCCGCTCAGGTCGGTCACCGCCGCCAGCGCCACTGCGCTAGGCGCGCTCATGCTGCGGGACGTCGTGGTCCTGCGTAAGCACATCTGGGAGTTCGTGCTGCGCACGCTGGTCCAACCCTTCCTGCTGTGCTTCGTGTTCCTGTATGTGTTCCCCAAGATCGGACAGGGCATCGGAGGCCAAAACGCGGCCGAGCAATCGGCCTTCGCCACCATCCTGGTGCCCGGTGTGGTCGGCATTTCGATCATGTTCCAAGGGGTGCAGTCAATCGCGCTGGTAATGGCTCAGGAGTTCGGCTACACGCGCGAGATCGAGGACCGGGTCCAGGCCCCGTGCCCTATCTGGCTCGTAGCCGTGGCCAAGGTGCTATCGGGTGCGGCCCAGGGGGCGCTCTCCGCAGCTATCGTGCTCCCCATCGCCTCCGTGGTCCACGCCCCCGGTGTGGAAGCCCACCTGTCCCTGCATTGGGGCATCATCATCACCCTCGTCCCCATTGCGTGCGTCGCAATGGCCGGTCTCGGGCTGGTGCTCGGCACGAGCTTCCAGCCGCGGAACATAGGGCTCATGTTCGGTTTCATCATCCTGCCCATCACTTTTCTGGGTGGCACCTACTACAGTTGGACCCGTCTCGCGCCGGTCAAAATAGACGGGTTCCACTGGCTCCAAACGCTTGTGCTGATCAACCCCTTGATCTACGTCAACGAGGGCATGCGGGCGGCCTTCACCGAGGCGCCGCATATGCACCTCTACGTCGTTTACCCCGTCGTCATCGGTTTCGGAGTGGTGTTCTTAGCCCTGGGGCTCCGCAATTTCCGCCGACGTGTACTGTCCTGATCAGTCGAGCCAGCAGAAATCAAAACGCTTTCTACGCAAATAAGCGGTACTCACAAAGTGTTTGGGAGGAGAGTGCGCCCAGCACCTCAATTGGCACGGTGTAAACGGGCTCGGGTGCCCTCACCTGCCAGCCTCTGTGCGGGGAAGTCCGCGGCGCTGCGCCCCGGCAATGAGCGCGACAGCCGCCGCCGCGACACCGATCTCGATGAGGACGGCCGCGATCTGGCTTAGGCGGAACACGTGCTGGCCCAGGAACCCGCCGACAATACTGCCCGTTAATCCAGCCATCACGGTGCAAAGAAAGCCGATCGGCTGAGCGCCGGGCACCACCAAACGGCCGAGCCCACCCATCAGCAGACCCACGATGACCGTGCTCACGAGTGCCCAGGCCGTCATGCCGATCAGAGGAAAGACGACAAACAAAGCCACGAGAAAGGTGAACAGAGCGAAGAACATGTCGTCAGCCTAGAGCGAGGGTAGCTTTTGAGCAGTCAAAGTCCACAAGGCATCTTGACACCTGGGACCAGCAGGGCTCTTTTGGGCGCGCCGGCCCGCTTGGCCGAAAAAGGACGACGGGGTCATGTATGTCCGGGAAGACCGCCAGCTCGAGCGGGCGCCCAGCAACTAGGCATCCCCAGTAGGTCTCGATCTGCGTCAGCAGGTCAAATCTCTTCGGCTGGGATGACCGGGCCGGCTCTCCGAGGCCGGGCCACAAGCTCGCCACTGCAGTTTGGGCACCTTCGGTCCATGGTGTCAGCACAGTTGCGGCAGAAAGTGCATTCGTAGCTGCAGATGGTTGCCGGGCCGTCCGGGGCAAGGCCCGCGCCGCACCGCTCACAGACGGTCCGCATCTCAAGCACCGATGACCTGCCGGGACTTCGGGTCGAGAGCGATACGGAAGGCATATCGATCGCCCTCGACCCCGCGGCCGAAGGCCCCGGCCAGCACCGCCAGGTCGAACAGGCTCACTTCGGCAATAGCGACGGCGACCACGCGATGCACCGGCAGGATTCTATGCAAAAGGGGCAGACCTCCCACTTGTCGGCGCTGGGGCGTTTGACGACCGTCAGCGCATGGGCAACCACGAACGAAAGGCCCCAATCATGAGCAATCTCTCGCCTCCGGTGGAGCGCAACGGACGGTTCGCCGCAACCGATGCGCGAGAGCGCGCAACACTGGCGGGCCGGATGCGAGGACGACCGTCACGCTTGCCAGTTCTGCGCCAACCTGACCGGGGCTGGCAACCGGTGCGGCCCGCACGACGACCGGCGCGGTGACAAGGTTGTGTTCGTGACCGGTACGGACGTGGTGGACAAGCTCCGCTCGGCGGGGGTCGGGCGCGGGCACCTCGTTGGCCTGGCGTACGCGCCCGGGGCCGGGCTCGGCTTGACGGCAGGCTCGGGTGCGCTCTCGTGGTCGTACCCGGCTGCGGACGCCTTGGTCGTCGTTGGCCTCGTCGAGGAGGCGCTCCGGCCCCGATGGGTGTGGTGGTCGAGCGAGATGGTGGTCCCGCTCATCGGCGCCGGAGTCCGGCTCGCGACTTGCTGGGACATCGCCGCGGTACACCGCCTGCTTTTTGGCGGGTGGCGGGCCGACCCGGGCCGAGTGTGGGCGCAACTGCACCGCCTGGCGCTCGAGACGGTCCCGACCATGGCGCCACCGGACCTGTTCAGCTCCGCCGCGGACGATGGCGACGGCGAAGACCCCGTGCGGCCTGACGGCTACCTCCGACCGGAGTGGGCGGGCGGAGGATGGGTTTGCACTCCTGACCGCGTCGTTCGATGGGCCGAGCTGGCCGCCGAGGCCGCCGCTCTTCAGCAGGCGAGCTTGGCTGAGCTCGGCGACCGGCCGAGGGCGGGCGCCTTGGCCCGTTCGGAGTCCACAGCCGAGCTGCTCTGCGTCGAACTGTCCGCCGACGGGCTGCCGATGGACCGCGCCATCGCCGAAGCGATCGTCGCTCGGGCCGTTGGGCCGCGCCCACGCACCGCCATGGAGGTGACAGACCAGCGCGCTCAGCGTGACGCCGAGGTGCTGCGCCATGCTCCAGCCGCCGGCCGCGTCGACCTGCGGAGCCCGGGACAGGTGCGCTCGTTGCTCGCCGCGGCCGGGATCGAGCTCCCCGATACCCGGGCATGGCGGCTGAGGGCGCTGGCCGGCACGCACCCGCTGGTCGATGCCCTTCTCACCTGGCGCAAAGCCGAGCGGGTGGCCACCACGTATGGCTACGCCTGGCTCGACGAGCACCTCGGCCCCGACGGCCGGTTGCGCGGGTACTGGACGGGGTCGGACGGCGCTGCGGGACGGATGACAGCCTCCGCGGGGCTGCACAACATGCCGGTGGAGATGCGCCCTGCGGTGGTGGCCGAGGCCGGCCACGTCTTTGTGCGTGCCGACCTGGGCCAGGTCGAGCCCCGAGTACTGGCGGCGGTCTCGGGGGACGAGGTGTTGGCTCGGGCCACGCTCGACGACGACATGTACGCGCCGGTTGCTGAGCATCTCGACGTGGACCGAGCCACCGCCAAGGTGGCGGTTCTCGGGGCTATGTACGGCCAGACGACCGGCGACGGGGCCAGAGCTTTACGCCGCCTAGAAGCCGCTTACCCGGTGGCCATGGCGTACCTGGCGGAGGCTTACCGTTCGGGCCAGGCCAGGTGGGACCTCCGCACCTACGGCGGCCGGCTGGTCTCGATGAGCTCGGGGGGCCCCGGGGACAACGGTGGCGAGGACCGGGGCGCGGCGGCGGCTCGAGGCCGCTACGGGCGAAATGCGTTGGTCCAGGGGGCGGCTGCGGAGCTGTTCAAGGTGTGGGCGGTGACGGTGCGGGCCCGTAGTGGGCGCCATGGCGCCCAGATCGTACTGTGCCTGCACGACGAGCTGCTGGTCCACGTGGGCGCCGAAAGCGCGCTGGCCGTGGCTCAGCTTCTTGACGATTGCCTTCAGGAGGCCGTCCGCCACTGGGCCCCCGATAGTGCGGTGCGCTTCCTCGCCGACATTGCCGTGGTCGAGCGCTGGTCTGATGCCAAGACCGTCGGCTGGGTTTCGGGCCGGGACAGCAACGTTTCCTAAGCCCATGCAGACTCAAAGCGTCAGTGCGGACGAATCGTCGCCCCCGGTTACCGAACATTCTGGTCCTACCCGGACGATCGGTCACCACGAAATATCCGTCGAAATGAGTGGGTTCTCGTTGTGAGCCCTCGTCTTTTCCAGGTTCAGAACAGGGCCGATCTGTGTGGCGCCAAGACGCCGCTCGGCCTCAGTTGGCGATGCTTACGAAGCGGCAGGGTTCTATTCGTCACACGAAACTTCCGAGCCCGGATGGCCAAAAGTCACCGGTACCGGGGTGGTGCCACCTTCGGCGACGCCGTCCAGCACTAGGCCGGCATCAAGGAAAGCCACCAACAGGTCGGGCAGTTTCAGGTGGTTGGCGCCGACCCGGGCACGGACCCCCCGTCGGACCAGGAGGCGGTGGTCGAGTGATTGTCGAGGTAGCCAGGCGGATCTGAGTGGGCGCGGTCGGCACCCGAGGTATTTTGGAGACGCGTCGCCGTGGCATCGACTAACTGACTGGCTTCGTCGCGACAAGCCCAATGTTCCTCGGCAACACGATGCCACCGCCGGGCAGTTCGACGATTTCCTTCAAGTGCAAGCCGGCCTGGCAGAAGGCGCCCAGGAAAACGGCGAGGGTCTTATGGTGGCCGCCGACCCTTGCCCACAGCCCCGTCCCCCCGCCGGACCCACTGCTGGCCCAGCCCACGTGCCGCCCGTACCCCCCGGCGAAGTTGAGCGCCTTGCCCTCGGCCTCATCGAGGCGAGCCACGAAGGGCCCGATGAAGCAAGGGTTCAACCCAATGTAAATAAACGTCCCGCCCGCCTCCAAGCACCTCGCGACCTCTGCTACCGCAGCTGCAAAGTCTTCAAGGTCGGTATGGACGTATGCCCCGAACGCCAGCGGGAACGAAGCGGTCCGTAGCGGCAAGTGCCTGACGTCGCAACGAGCGAGGGCCCGACAACGCCTCGATGCCACCCGGAGCTGGTCTGAGGAACAGTCGGCCCCCACGACTTGGTAGCCGGCCGACTCGAGGACCGCCGAGTAGCGACCAGTGCCGCAGGCGACGTCTAGGCACCGACGCTGCTTGCCAGCAGGAACGAAGCGGGAAATGAGTTCGCGCTCCTCGTCGAGCACCGGGAATGCCTCGTCGTACCAGTCGGCATGGCCGTCGTAGCGGGCGTGGGCGCCTGAGGCACCGGCATTGGCGTGCTCGGCATGCCGAGGCGTCCATTGCTGCACGTCGGCCGAGGCTACCCCCGTGGGCCGCTCAGGCTGAGCGCAACTGTGGTCGGAGGGCGGCGCCGACCTGGTCGGCGATCGCCACCGCCACCACTCGTCGGTGCAGCGAGACCGGGTACCCAGGGGTCGGCCTGAGGACGAAGCGGCCCAGGACCTGCCCCCGAGCTTGGACGAGCAGGTCGACAGCGGGACTAGGCAGGCCCATGTTGTGGGCACCCCACACCATCCCCGCATGGATAACGTTCCCGTCGTGGTCAAGGCGGGCGGCTCGACGTTCGGACAACCGCGGTTCATAACGACAGTCACGGAGGTTCAGCACGTCGATGAGCTCGACCCGCGCCCGCTCGATGACTTTTTGGGCTGGCGCTCCCGAAGCCACCAGCTCAGACAGGCCGTAAATGAGCGCCACGTACTCCGATTCCTCTGCCGCGGCCTCATAGTGGTGCCGGTTCCGCGCCGCCAGCTCGGTCACGATCAGCCCGACAACGAACAGGCTCACAGCCGTTTCGATGTCCGGGCGGTGAGAGATGGCGAGCCTCCCGTAGGGCCGGGTAAGGAACAGGTCGAACCACAAGGTGGCAGAAACCGTGGCTACAAGCCCGGTAAAGCGGTTGCCGGTGACGGCGACCGCCACGATCACGGCCACGAGGACAAGAGCCGAGGCCGTGTTAGCGAAGCTGGACCGAAAAGGGACCAAGATGGCGGCCATCCCCAGAGGCAGGACTACTGCCCCGGCGAGGGCGATGACATCTCTGTGACGCCGGAACCGGTTCATAGCGACCTCTTTTCGATCGGCTGCGGCCAGTTTCTCACGGTTTGGCCCGGTTGCCGTCGAGGTCGTCCCAAGAGCACTTGTAACCCGATGTCAACTGAGCGCTAGTTCGACGAACCGCTCGGCCGCCGGGGCAAGGGTCCCGGGCCGGTGGGCGAGGACGACGTGGCGGGTGATCGGCGGGCGCGGCGAAGCGACCACGGCACCGAGACGGGCAGCCTGTCGAGCCAGCGGCTCAGGGACCAGCGCGGCGCCCGCTCCCGCGACAACGAGGGGCAAGATGGCCTCGCGTTGGGCGGCCACGACGACGACCAGGGGCGACAGCCCCACCGCAGCAAATGCCTCGTCGAGGAGCCGGCGGCTTGAGGTCCCCGGCGGCGCGGCGATGAGCGGCACCCGCTCTAGCTCCTCGACGAGGAGGTCAGAGTGTCGGCGGGGCGTGCCCGGCGGGAGGACCACCACCAGGCGCTGGGTGGCAAGGTCATGGGTGGCGAGCTCACCGGGGAGGGCCACCCCTTCCACCAGGCCGATCTCGCAACGGCCCTCCCGCAGCAGGGCCACCAGAGCGGCGGTGTCTTCGGGGGCGGCTAGTTCGACGACCACCCCGGGGTGCGCAGTACGGAACCGGCCGACCAGGTCAGCCAGGGGCTCGGCGGCCAGCGTGGGCAGTGAGCCGAGGGCCAGCGACCCCGTCTCGAGCCCGGCCACCGAGGCCACCGCCGACTTCGCTGTCTCGATGTCACGCAGCGCCTGGCGGGCCGGCCCGACGAGGGCTTCGCCGGCCGGGGTGAGGCGTACCCCCCGTCCCAGCCGGTAGAGGAGCTGGACGCCGAGCTCTTCCTCCAGCTCCTTCACGCCGAGTGACAGCGCCGGCTGCGACACGAAGACAGCCTTGGCGGCATTAGTGAAACCGCCATGGTCGACCACGGCCAACAGGTAGCCGAGCCGACGCAGGTCCATTGCCAAATCATATGGCTCCGAGCAAATATCGGTATTCGACTTCTAGTAGCCCAGGCCCGACGATGGGGATATGGGGCTGACGCAGCGGACCTCGGACGACGGGACGTCGCTGGCGGAAGCGCGCGCTGGGGTAAGCGACGGCTGGCGGCAACGGCTGCTCGTCGAGCCCCGCCGCCCCCCTGCGGTGGCCCACCACCGGCAGGCGCATTGGTTCGTCGTGGCCACGGTGTGCGCCGGCGCCTTCATGGGCCAACTTGACGCCAGCATCGTCACCCTGGCCCTGCCCAGCCTGCAGCAGGCCTTTCACGCCAGCTTGGCCGCGGTGACCTGGGTCGGCCTCAGCTACCTGTTGGTGCTCGTGGCCACGGTCACCGCCGTGGGGCGCGTGTCCGACATGGTCGGGCGCAAGCTCATCTACTCCTATGGCTTCGGCGTCTTCATCGTTGGTTCGGCTCTCTGTGGCCTGGCCCCGGACCTGGTGGTACTGGACGGGTCCCGGGCCTTGCAGGCCGTCGGGGCGGCGATGCTGCAGGCCAACAGCGTGGCCATCATCTACCTGGCCGTCCCTTCGAGCTCGCTCGGCCGGGCTATCGGCGTCCAGGGCGCCGCCCAGGCGCTCGGCTTGGCCCTCGGCCCCGCGGCCGGCGGGCTGCTGCTGGCCACCGGTGGGTGGCGGCTGATCTTCCTGGTCAACGTGCCTGTCGGCCTTCTCGGGATGGTCGCCGCGTGGTTGTTCATCCCTCGCAGCCGTCACCTGGCCGACCGGGCCGCCTTCGACTGGGCCGGCCTAGCCATCTTCGTCCCCGCCATCGCCGTCCTCATGGGCGCGGTGTCGTTCGGGGACCGGCTCGGCTGGGCCTCGCCGGCCATCGTCGCCTCGCTGGTTGCCGGGGCCGTGCTGGGGGCGGGCTTTGTGGCCCGGGAACGCCGCGCCGGAGCGCCGATGCTCGACCTCAAGTTGTTCCACCATCCCGCCTTCTCGACGGGCGTGGCCGGTGGGCTGGCGTCGTACCTGGTGTTGTTCGGCGTGCTGGTCGTCACCCCGTTCTTCTTGGAACAGGGGCTCCGGGTGGACCCGGGGCGAGCCGGGCTCGAGCTCACCGTGATGCCGCTCTTCCTCGCTCTGGCCGCCCTCTTGGCGGGGCGCTTGTCCGACCGGTCGGGTGGACGGGCTCTCACGGTTACCGGCATGGTCGTCGTCACCACCACCCTGGCCGTCCTGGCGGCGTCAAAGCCGGGACAGGGTATGCTCCTCGTGGGCCTGGCGCTGGTGGGCACGGGCCTCGGCCTCTTCACCCCGGCCAACAACGCCGCCATCATGGCGTCGGCCCCGAAGGACCGTGCGGGCGTCGCCGCCGGCGTGGTCAACATGGCCCGGGGCCTCGGTACTGCCCTCGGGCTCGCCCTGACCGGGCTGGTCTATGGCCTGGCGCAAACGCCCCGGGACGGCTTCCAGGTCGAAATGCTGCTCCTCGCCGCCGTCTCGGCCGCCGCCCTAATGCTGGCCGCAGCGCGCCGTGAACGACCGCACCGAGACGGGCCGCCGTCTACACCGACGTCGGCGCCTGACCACCCAGTTAGGCTTTTGCGGCCCGGGCACCGGGGGCCTTGCTCGCCCGTCTTCGCCCCAAGGTAGATACGAGCTCAGGACTTCGTCGAGGCTTCTACGGTCAGATCCCCGCCACGGGCAGGCAGATGAACGGTTCTGCACATTTCAATGGCGAAGGCAGATCGGCCTGACCCCCGTCAGCGATCGAAAACCGACCAGCAGATGTCATTTCGTAGATGCTGATCATCAAGGACGAGGTCGCGGATGGCATCGGGGAGCTGCTCCCGCTGCCAGCGGCACTCGAGCCGGCCAGCCCGCTCCTCATACCCGGGGACTGCCGCACGCGCCGCCTTGATCGCGTAGGCCGCCGCACCGAGCTCGTGCGCAGCAACATGCGCCACCACGGCCGCCTGGCCGGCTGCATATCCGGCATACCGAGCGGCTCCGCTCAGCTCTCGCGCCGCACCCATGGCGTGGCCGCCCGCCGCACGGGCTTCAGACATCCTGACCTCCCCTCGCATCCATGCCCGAACCTGCTCGACCGCCTGGCGGGGCCTCGGATCCGAGGGCTGCACCGACTCGAAGAGATGCAGAACGTGCTCGGCGCATCTGGCTGCCCAGAACGCGAGAAGCCGGTGGTCGGAGTCGGTGAGGGTCCCCCCGCGGCGGATGGTGGTGAAGCGGGGGTCGCGGACCTTCGGGAGGATCACGGACGAACGTTATATGCGCTGGCTGGCTCGTGTTGGCCTCCCGTGACGGCTCGATAGCGGAGAAATATGAACCCGCTCGCAAAAAGATGTGAGTCGACACGTTCGAGATCGAGCCGTATCCCGTGCGGCAACCAAGGCTTCCCACCGCCCACGACAACGGGAACGACGTAGAGGTGGTACTCGTCCACAAGTCGAGCCTCGATGGCTTGGCGGGCCAATTCGGGACCCCCGACCACCAAGTCCCGGCTGACCGTTGCCTTAAGCCTCTCTACTTCTTGTGCGACGAAGTTTCGCTCGAGTCGCGTTTCGCGCGGTCGAAACCGAGTTGAGGGTCCGTGAATAGACGATCTTGTCTGCACTCCGCCAAATCTTTGTCCAGTCGCGGATATAGTCCGGCACACTCTCATCGATAAGGGCGGTTTCCCAGTAACGCAACGTCTCGTACATCCGACGCCCGTACAGGTGAATGCCCACTGGTCGCTCTAGCTCGTTGAGGTAGCGCAACACTTCTTCGTCGGGCTCGGCCCATCCGAAGCCTCCCTGTGCGTCTTCGACGTAACCGTCGAGGGAGGCGATTGCCGAGTAGATCAGCTTCGCCATGTCAAGTTGGGGCTTGAGCCGGTCTGTGATGGCAGCAGTTTGACCCTCATCTCATCGGGCCGGCACACACCGCGCTCATCGCCTTAGGGCTGGGTACAGGAATCATTAGCTGCGTCACACCCGATGATCGAAGTGCTGCCCGGAGAGTCTGCCACGTCGATCACTGTACGTTGGACGAGCTGTGCCTTCGATGGGTGGCTCGGCGCCATCACCAGCCTGCTCCCAGAATCGCACGGCACAACGCTCCACGTCGAGGCCCCGGCGGCTAGGGGAACGGTACCAAGGACCGACAGTCCCTCTGAGCCGCTTGGAATTGCGGTGACTTTGGGTCGAGGTCGTGCGGCGAGCTGATCGAAATGCCCTGTTTGCTTTCCTTGGGGTCAGGAAAGTTGGGGATGCCGTGCGAGCGCATGCACTTCGAAAACTTCAGGTCTTTGGCGAGCTGCTGCTGCACCTGTGCCTGCGAAGGGCCGGCGCCAGAGTTGGGGAGCAAGACCTCGCACGTCCTGTTAGCCGTGCGGTACTGGGACAGGGCCTGTGGGTCGCCCTTCAGGTCACCGGGTTGCGGCCAGCCGACGACCTGCTCTGTGGCGTTGTCCACCGTCGTGGGAGGCGAGAAGGTCGGGTCCCCGTGGCTGCGCATGCAGCCGCCGTAGGCGAGGACGTCCTGGTACATCTGCGGGAGGCTCGGCATCCCGCCTGACCCTGCTGTTGGGGGCAGGGTGGTCGTCGGGGCACTCTTGCCGATGTGGGCCACTGACGCGGATGAGCTTCCGCCACCGCACGCGGCCAGCAACAAGGCGATCACGGCCGTGCCGACGATGCTGGCCCGTACGGGCCGGCCCGGCGCATGAACACCTCGTACACCCAGGGCGGTAACAGGGGCACAGCGGGATGTTAGTTACCCTGTTACCCCCGGGACCCTGGCCCCATGCCGAGCCTTGGTGGCTGGGCGACGACGGCCGTCTGTTTACTGCCGTCATCAAGGGTTACCTCGGCGAAGGCGTCCTGGCAACGGGGTGTGCACGTTCACAACATCCCCATAGCGCTGGAGGCTGGCGACCTCGGCCGGCGAGTACTCGTTGCACAACAGGCGGTGTTGTCGGGTTCGCACGTTCTGTTCGGTGTGACCGCCGCGGGGTCAGACCGGCTGGAAGTCCGGGAGCCGCCAGGTGCCGTCGAAGGCGGGCCCCTCGGCCCGTAGATGCGGAAGTAGACGAACCAGCCCGCTCCCGGGATGGTCTGCATCCAGCGACTGGTGGCATCACCGTCCGGGGCGGTCGGCCCGAAGTACAGCTCGACGGGCTGGGTTTGGTCGATGGCAGCGAGCTCGAACATGGACCGCAACGCGGCCTTGTCCTGGTCGGCAAGGATCTCACTCCGGGTCCGGGCGTCGTAGACGGTTATCGACCAGAACAGCTCGGCCGGGACGGGCAGGGGCACCGTGAGGGTGTACGAGCGGCTGCCGTCGAGATAGGCGCCGGTGGAGTCGCGGGTGCCCAGCCAATACAGGGATCCGGCGCCTGGGGTGCGCCGGAACATGGCCGGGGACTCGATCTGGGCTTGGTAGAACCATTTCTGGCGGGCGTAGCCGTCGTGGTAGCCGGGGGTGTCGAAGGTGCCGTTCTCGGGCCGCAGCACCGCCCATTCCCACTGGGCCCCGGCCACACCACTCGGGCCGGGCGGCGGTCGGCGAAGGACTGCACGCACAGCTGGGCGTGGCCGGCCTCGGCCGCCTTGGTCAAAATGTCGGCCACGCGCGGGTCGGGGTCGAAGGGCTGGCCTTTGACGATGCCCAGCTCGGCCAGCTCACCGTAGAAGGCCCGGAACTCGTCGAAGGGTGGCTCGGTGTCGATCACCTCGTGCAGGGCCCTCCAGTACTCGAGGTTGTCCTCCCACCGCACGGGGGTGAAATCGGCGCCAGTCAGTTCGCTCAGGTCGACCCAGGACGGGTCGGCCCATCCCTCTGTCGGCTGGAGGGGGTACACCTTGACGGTTTTGATCTCCTCGATGGCGCCGGCCATGTCATTGCCCCGCGGCAGCGCCCGCAACAGCACCAGCACTCGGTTGGTGGTCGCTGTCCCCGAGTACGCGCCGTCCGGGACGGCACCGCGGTACCCGGGCCCGCAAATGACGTGCTTGCCGCCGTGCCCGGCGTCGGGGCCGGGTAGGCCCATGTCAATGACCCAGCGCTGGTTCAGGTCATTGGCGGTGCACATCAACGGCCCTGGCGGCAGTTCCACCACCATCGGCCCGGCACTGAGGTCAAGCACCAAGCCGGCGTAGGGCGTGTCCGAGTTGGGGGTAAAGACCAGCTGCTGGGGGGTGCCCTCCAGGATCCCGAACACCTTGTTCGGCACCATCCCGGCGGCCAGGTTGCCCTTCCAGGTGGCCATGATCGACACCGTCGGGTAGAAGAACCGGTACGCCGACACCGCCCGGTTGAAGTCGGCGTCGTCGTAGGCCCGCCGCACCGTCTCGGCGCTCGGGTAACCACCTTCGAACACATACCCGGACGGTTCAGCCACTGCAGCCTCCTTCAAGCACGACCTGTCCGAACCAGCGCTCCGAGTGACCCTAAAGTGCTAGGACCCTGAGTACCGGACCACGACGCTGAGGCCACCGGGCCCGGCCACAGGCGCGGCGGCGGTGCCACCGTAGCCGTCGTTCGCCAGCTGGGCCAGGGTCTTGAACAGGTACAAGGCCCCCTGGTAGCTGACGTAGACCTTGCCCGGGGCGCCGATGAGGCCCCGGTGGCGATGGCCGCCCCGCGCTGGGGCGGGCCGACCGAGCCGACGAGGACCTCGGCCGGGTCCGCCTTTTGCACCCCCACAAGCTCGGCCGGCGTCGAGATGCCAAAGGCCCGGCCCCCGGCAAAGACGTAGAAGGTCCCCGAGGAGTCGACGATGGCCCCGTCGGCCCGGGTAGCGAGCGCCGTCATGGCCGCGCCGGCCACACCGTCAGTAGCGCCCACCCGGAGGCCGTCCAGGCTCGGCACGGTCACGACTAGGGCGGCGTCATAGCCGTCCGCGAAGAACTGGTGTGACGTCGAGAACCCGTGGAGCTCGCCGTCGGTGCCGGCGACGTAGATGGTGGCACTGCCGTTGACCGCCCGGGTGGAAAAGAGGGTGCCGGGGCGCAGGACCGCCGCCGTTGGGGGGGTGGCCCCTGCGGGGGCGTTCAGCACCCTGGCGGGATCGACCTTCGCCAGCGCCGACAGCGCCCCCGGTGGGGCTAGGAACGCCCGCCCGCCGGCCAAGACGTAGTCGTTTCCTCCAAGGCGACTATGGCCCCGTTGGGATAGGAGGCATCGGCGTGGGGGAAGGCCTGGAGCGTCGGGGCCGAGGTCGCCGTTGTGTCGTAGTGACCGAGGCGCCGGGGCTGCTAACCGGGGCTGCGGTCACGGTGACCGTCCCGGCCACGAAGGAGACGGTGTAGTCCGGGCCCGAGGCGCCCGAGCAGGTGGAGGAGTAACTGCCGGCCGGGGAGGAGCTGGAGGCGGTGGTCGAGCACGTGGGCGCGGTGGTGAGCGAAGTAGCGTTGTCACCGTTCACGAACCCGCTGTAGATAGGCGTTATGGCCGGCACGGTGCCCCCGTAGGTCATGGCCGGGCTCGACGCGGTGATGCTGAGCAGGGCCGGCGCCACAACGAAGCCATTGGCCACGCCGCTGTAGGAGATCGCGTAATCGGAGGCCCCTGTCCCGGTCAGCGAGAGCCCACTGCACCTCGAGCCGTCCACGGTGTAGCTGCCCGCAGGCAGGGACGGGCCTAACGCCGTGCTCCCTTCCAGGGCCGAGCAGGTCAGCGTCCCGGCCACAATAAGCCCGCTCGGGGGGCTCGTGGTGTAGGTGAAGGTGGGCGATGACGAACCGAAGGCCTGCGACCCCCTGACCTCGATGCTCACGGTCCCTGGGCTTAGACATCCCACGGTCGTATCTTGTCAAGGGACTCGGGGAGATTTGTTGGTGAGGAGATCGGTGAGTTGTTCGGCGAGGCGGTCCGCGGCGGGTCGGCGTAGGCCTGCGTTGACGATGACATAACTGTCGCCGCGGCGGATTCGGACGAGCCAGGCCCGTTCGGGTGGCCGGCCGCGCGAGGTGGCGGAACCCAGGTCGACTTCGACGCTGATGGCATCGGTGGCGTGGCGGTGATCGCGGACAGCGGCAGGCAGTGGAGCAGAACTGTGCTGGCCGTCCGGTGCCGCTTGGGGGACGGTCTGGTTGCAGCTGGTGGCCGCGCAGGTGGCCGACAGTTGCGTTTCGTTACGTAACTGAACTGCTGGGGCGGCGGTCACGCTGCGGTCGCCACCTGGTCTTGGCGGTGTCCCCAAGCGATGGCCTCGTCGTAGGTGGCGTGGTGTTCGAGGCAGCCGTGCAGGATGCCGACGAGACGGTTGCCGAGGGCTCGCAGAGCGGCATGATGGGTGTCGCCAGCGGCCCGGTGGGTGTCGTAGAACGTCCGGGCACCGGGTGAGGCGGTCAGGGCGGCGAACGCCCACAAGTAGATGGCGTCGGCGAGACGGTGGTTGCGGACGTAGCGGGCCAGCACCGTCTTTTTGGTGCCCGAGGCCCGGGTGATGGGAGACGTGCCGGCATAGTTTTTGCGAGACTTGGCGCTGTCATACCGGTTCGGCTGGTCGCCGAACTCTCCGAGCACCCGGGCGCCGAGGACGGTCCCTAGTCCTGGCAGGGAACGGACCACCACAGCGTCCGGGTGCTTGTCAAAACCCGCTTCGAGCTCCCCGGCCAGCGTGTCGACCTGGGCGGTCATGGCGGCGATCACCGCCACGCTGGCGGCCACCGACGCCCCCATGGCTGTGCTGATCTCGCCGGGAGCGGCGAGCTGTTCGGCGCGTAGGGCGGCCTGGATCTCGCTGGCCCGCTCCTCGACCCGGCGTTGCCGGCCGCCGCGGCGCAACGCGGCGGCGATCTTCGAGCGCGACAGGCCCCGGCCCAGCTCGGGAGTCGGGGCCACCCGCAGCACTTCGAGGGCGTCACCGCTGGTCAACTCCCCGAAGGCCACCAGCGCGGCCGGGTAGAACTCGCGCAACGTGGACCGCAACCCGTTGGCTTGGCGGGCCCGTGACCAGATCATCGACTGATGGGCCCGGGCCAGCACTTTCACCGCCTGGACGATGTCGCTGTCAGTAGCCACCGGCCGGTGGTTATGGCGGTCGGTGCGGACCATGTCAGCTAATACCTTGGCGTCGCCGGGATCGGACTTCGCGCCGCTCGTGGAGTGGCGGTCCCGGTAACGCGACGTGGACAGCGGGTTCACCGCGTACACCTGATAGCCCGCCGCGACCAGCGCGGTGACGAACAGGCCCCGATCGGTCTCGATCCCGATGACCACCTCCCCGGGTTCCTCCACATGGCGGCCCACCAGGTCATGGAAGCGGGCGATGCCCTCCATCCCCTCGGGGAGGCGGCCGCCGCCGAGGCGCTTGCCGTCCTCGTTCTCCACGTGCACGTCATGATGGGCCTCAGCCCAGTCCACCCCTACGAAGATCATCTGGCTCCTCTCGATCGGCCGACACCGGCACCGAGCCCGAGGCCCCCAGCAGCCACCTAATGGATCAGTGCTCGAGGCACGACATCCCACCAGCCGTCGGAGGAGACCTCACCACCAGCAGGGGCACGTTCTAAGCCTAGAGTTCAAGACGCGGGTGACGTCAGTGCTCACCTGCTGGCAGCTCAGCTCGACCAGCCTCACCCACTTCAGAAGCGAGGTGGTCGATCCCCATTAGGGTGACCGTCTGGGAGGCCGACGCACCCACCCAGTCGCCCCGGAGGCGACCACGGCGTGGATTATGCAATTCCCGGGGGTGTCCCCGAAGGTGACCGTTGCCTATCGCCCTCCGTCGTCCCGACGGTGCAGTCGTCGGTCGAGGAGCTCCCGATGGAGAACGACTCCGGGTTGCCCGAGAGGGAAATCGCGCCCACCAGGTACGTGCCCCCGATCGGCGAGGGGGCCGGCGGGGCCGAGGTGAAGGACACCTCGTCCTGGCCTTCCGTGTTGAACGAGGCCGTAGCGCTGGCGCTAGAGTCCGCGGCGGTGATGGTGCAAAGTGCCCGGGAGCTGTAAGAAGTCGCCGGGGTCGACGGCCACCGAAATGAAATCCAAGCCAGAGCCGGCATCCTGGTCATCGTCCTCGAGGTCGCAGTCTTCGCTCACGATGGTGCGCCACGGCCACCTCGACCTGTTGTACGACTGTTAAATATTCGGCAGGGACATCACAGCGGACTGGGGCTCATCTCGAACGTGGGCAGAAAATCGGCTGTCTTGCTTTTGATGATATGAGCGCCAATTATGCGTTCCAAAATAAACGGAACGTCTCCATGCTCGCAGTGAAGTATCCGTCGTCATGGACCAATTCTGCATCTCGCGTTACCCGGCCTGACCTGGGTTAAAAAGGCACAACTGTCGCCATTAGCCCGCTGGCCGGCGAACGTCCGGCCAGTGTGCGGCAGAACTCCACGGCGTCAAGCGACGGCAACGCAGGTGGGTCACCGGCGGTTGCGTTCTTCGCGGCATATCGGCCACCAGCCACGCCGGTGAGCTCGAGGAGGAAGGGTTGTTCGTGGCGACGAGCCCACTCTGCCACCACGTCGGCGACGATCCGCCCGTCGTCGTCCGCGGTCAGCTCGAGGTTACGCCCGGTGGCACGGCAGGCATCGACGCGGTGCATCCACAGGTCGCGCAGGTAGATGACGTCGATCAGGTAGCCGAGCTTCCATCGCTCATGGACTGGCCCGTCAACCTTCAGGGTTACGTGGTCCCGTACGAAGGCCGGTGTCCGGGCGCGTCCGCGCACGGTTTTTCGGAGCAGTCGCCTCGAAACGGCGAACGATGGCTGCCGGGTCGAGGTCGCCCCGTTCGCTCACTTGGACGGCAGATAGGGCAGCTTCAAGCGGGCCCCGGACCGGCGTCGGTGGGCCCGAGCACGGTGGAGCTGATGGACGTTTTCCCGCACCGAGGCACCGGCCTCGCAGGCTCCAAGCACGTGCTGGTACATGGCGCGCACGTCCCAGTCGGGACCGTCAGTGCGGGCTTCCCAGTCGCGGTCATCAAGCCCGTGGAGCAGTCCGATCGTCCGCTCGAGCTGGCTTGCTTGGAGCTCCACTGCCTCGCGGTGCGACAGGGGTGTGATAGTGGTCACGTCGGTTATCGTCGCGTTCATCTCGGTTCTCCTTTGCTGCGCTGAGCCGGTGGGCGAGCGTCGTCAGTCGCTTGACAGTGAGCCAGGAACATGTCGACGGCCTCTCCGGCCAGGCGGCTCCAACGCTGTCCACCGGGGTCGTTCGCGACCTGTTGGTCAACCAGGCCGGTCAGCAGCGCGGTGAACAGGTCGAGATGCCGGGGTGCCGTGATCCCGAGGTCGGCGAGGCGGTCTCGCGCGCCGGCCAAGGCTTGCTGCGCAGGCGCGTACGACCCCGGCGACGGCTCGAAGCCCGGCAACGTGCGTTGGAACAGCAACTGGTATCGGGCAATATCCGAGAGGGAGAACGTGAAGAACCGGCGCACGTCGGCCAGCAGCAGCGCCCGCGCGCCCTCAACATGATGTGGTGCCGACATCGCATCACGGAACTCGGTTGCCGCTTGCCCGAACATCGCACGGGAATTGCCGGCCGCGCGCCGGCGCGCCGGTCCCGAAATTATGATCAGACCGTGTGAGGACGTATATCGGCAGGATCGACGTGGGGGGGCGCGATGCAAGTTGGCGCAATTGTGCCAGCTCGGTGCAGAGCTGAGGTGACGTGTTATGTGGGTTAAGCGCTCCAGGCGTCGGAGCCGGCTGCTGTCGGCCTGCCTCCTCGTAGTGGGTGGTTGCTTCGCCACGACCTCGCTCGCGGCTCTAGCCCCGAGCGCGTCGGCGTCGGGCGGAGCCGTCGGCCTGAAGGCGCCCGGGTGCACGGATCCGGTCGTGCACGACAGCTACGACGGTTTTCATATCGGCGTGCCCGCGGGCTGGTACCTGTCGAGCTTGAGTGGGCTGATCGTCGTCTTCAAGGACTATTCGGCGACAACAGAGGGCGTCGTCCAGACCGCGTTCGTCAGCAAGAACGAGCCGCAGCGGGCGTTTTTCTCGAGGGTCCTAGCGTCGCTCTCGAAAAACGCCAAGAGCGCCGGGAACGCGCTGACCTTCCGGCTCCTCAGCTCGACGACCGCGGTCGTATCGGGCCATGTCGGGAACACCGAGATCGCCGGCGAGGCGCGCCTGTCGTTCATGCCCACCGTCACCGCCCACGGGTCGGAGCTCGGCATCGTGAGCGGCTACTGGGCGCCGGGCTCCCAGCTCGGCGCAGAGCGGGCCGAGCTCGCCTCGATCGGGGGCTGCTTCGGCCTCCAAGCTGGGACGCTCTCCCGCTTCGTCAAGGACCAATGGTTCGGCTACACGCTCCCCCTCGGCTGGACCGTTGGCCATGAAGGCCCCGACGAGCTGTTCCTCGAGGCCGGCCCGAACGCGTCAGCGAACTTCCTCCTTGCTGGGCCGTTCCTCGCCAGCTCCACGGGGGTCACCGGTGCAGCCAGCTTTCAGACGTACTGCTTCCGGCGGCTCGGCGTGACCATCAATACCGTCCTCTCCAGTGCGACCTTCCCGAACCAGACGACGGCTGCGGGCGCCACCGATCAGGAGATCATCACCGAGTTCCTCGGGACCGCCGGTTCCAAACCGGTCCACGGCCTCGTCCGCACGATCACCACCACCGGCGGGGGTGTCACGAGCGGCGTCCTCAGGATCGCGCTCGCCACCCCGTCACTGTGGGACTCCCTGAACGGCGAACTGATCTGGGACAGCTACAGCATCGAGCACAGCTTCACCCAGGACCTGGCGGCGATCCAGCAGCAGCAGGAGCAGCTCGCCGGCTTCTCCCAACAGGTCGCCGGCTTTGACCAAGCCCTGAACAGCACCGACCTCGTCGAGGACCCGGCCACCGGACAGGAGTTTGAAGCCCCCTACACCGCCTACAGCCAAAGCGGCCCCGACGGCCCCGGCTACTACACGGGCTCACCGGGAGACGAGACCAAGCTAAAAATCATCACGCCGCAGTGACGCACCGCTCCGCGCTCGCCGCGGCTCCCGCGCTGTTGGGCGGCCGGGCGAGCTCCCGGGACCGGCTGTTCAAGAAGCAACTCCCAGTGGGAACGGAGGCCCCGCTAGCGGCGCCCGCCCGAGACCGTCTTCGGCTCGGTTCCTGAAGTTGTTGCGGGATGTCTTACAAATACGAAGGTGAGGAGCACATGGCCCGCGCTGGGACCACTACTGGTCACTTGTCGCCGAGAGGCGCCAAATTGAAGCTATGCCGCTTGGCGTGGTGGAAAGCGGTGAGCCGTGTTGGGGCCGCTGCCGCCGTCGTAGTCGGCGCCTCGCTCGTCACTCCTGCGTCGTCAGGTCCTGCGGCGGCTGCGACGACGCTGGGACGACCGTCGCCAGGTGTGCATGGCGAGGTGCACTTGGTGATATGGAGCGTCGATAGCGACGGGACGGACTTCCAGGCGATCCTGAGCGGGGCTATCGGCGACTATGGCCCTGCCGTTACCGTACTCCCGGACGGCAAGGTCGACCCCGAGCACACAAGCCAGATGGAGCTCGAGCTCCGGCACGGGACGTTTCGGCTCTACATCGACGGGATCGCGAGCAAGTTCCGGGCCGAGACGTCTCACGAACCGGTCTACGCGGCGACGTGCTCCGACTACGTGAACGTCACTGCCACTGTGCCGGTCGTGTCGGGCTCGGGCACCGGCTTGTACCGGGGGATCCGCGGGAACTTCTCATTGTCCTTGGCTGGGAACGAGGACCAGCTATCGCCGCCGTGCAGGCTCGGGATCGCCCGCCAAATCCTGGTCCTTGCAGGCTCGGGGACGGTGTCGTCCTGAGGCCGCCCATGGGTCAAGAGCGTCAAAGGCTCCGTGATATGGGCTCGTTCTGGAAATGCCTGGGGGCTTTTGGGCAGGCCAATAAACCAATTAGCTAGCCTCCGCTAAGTTTGTGAAGCCCGAGCCGATGCACCCTTTCGCCAGTTCAGCGAAAGGGTGCCTTGGTTTAGTGTCAGCTCTCGCCACGGCTTTCCCGACATGACCTCATCGGGCCCGTAATCGATTGTGATTATCAACCTGTCGATGGCCGGTTTTCCAGCGCCGCGCCATTCGTCAACAAGCCCGGCCAGCTTTTCTTCTGCGGCCGTGCCACCCCAGGCGAATAGCTGCCCAGGCTTTTTACGGGCACAGGTGAAGGCGGCGAAGCTGCTGCCACGGGGCCCGAGAACGCCAGCTCCGAACCGGTCCCCAAAAGTACAGTGGACCGTTTGAGCGTGGGGGTGGAGCAACAGGAACATGAGTAGCGCGGGTGCCCGGGAGGCGACGACCGTGTTACCGCGCCGCCCCGGTGAGAGCACTTCGGCCAGGAGCGCTCGGTGCTGCGCCTCCGACAGTCGCTCGAGCGCCGGCCCGGAAATGCGGGCCAGAGTCGAACCTTTTGCCCCCGACGTCACTGAAGCGCCCAGCGACGACTGCGCCTCTACGGGACGGTAGACCGCACCCGGTTCCCTCAGCGGCATAAACCCGCCGCCGAAGGTGGTAGTTGAGATGAGCAGGTCGCGCTCTCGTCGCAGGCCAAGGATCGCTTGGGTATCGGGCCGGAACCGAAACGGAAGTACCAGCCGTCCGCCTTCTACAAGCTGGTCGCGCCAGGCTTTAGGGACGAAGTCCGAGCTGGCTGTGGCGATGATGCAGTCGAAGGGCGCCCCGCCAGGCCACCCGGCGCGCCCGTCGCCTACCACTACGCGGACGCGATGGCCGCCCGCCGCCAAATGGCTGCGAGCTTGGCGGGCGATCCGAGCGTCGACCTCTATTGAGGTGACTGAGCCGTCCTCCCCGACGAGCCGCTTGAGCAGGGAGGCGTTGTAACCGGTGCCGGCGCCGATTTCCAACACACGAAGACCCGGCCGCAGCTGCAAGGCTTCGAGCATGGGCGCCATTACGCCTGGCGCCGACGACGAACTCAGGGCGGCCCCGTTCCTGTCCCGGGCCGTGACGAGCGCAGCCTCCGGACGGTACACGGCCTCGAGCCCGTCGAGTTCAGCAATTTCGGGGACGTAACGTTCCCGCGGCTCGGCCAGGAAGGCCCGGCGGACCGAAGGGCGGTGGATGGCGCCCCCCGCCATCAGAGAACGCACCATTTCCTGGCGAAGCTGACGGCTGCTGTAATGACCTCTCCGAGGCGCGATCCGCCCACGTCGGCCACTGACACCTCCGGGTTCTTTCAAAGAAGGCACCTGGCGTCCTTGGACACCCCGGAGGCCGTAAGTCGATTTGAGCGCCCAGGTCGATCGCTTGAGGCACGGAGCACGTTGTCACCTTAAGCGGACCGAGCCCGCCAAGACCCGTCCATGAATAAGAGGGTCGCGCCCGGGCCGGTTCCCCCATCCCTTCGACGCCGACCCACAATACCGATTATGCGGTGCCCTACTGGGGTTCAGACGGCTCTTGTGGTCCGGAGTCGAGATAGGTGAGCACGGCGCGCACTCGCCGATTGGTGTCGTCATCGGCGCTGATGTCCAGCTTGGTGAAGATGGAGGTGGTGTACTTGCTGATCGCTCCTTCGCTGAGGAACAGGCGCCCGGCGATGGCCGTGTTGGAGAGGCCCTCGGCCATCAGGGCCAGACACGGACCTTTCCCGTTCGGTGAGGGTTGCGATCGGGTCCGCCCGGGCCGGCCGGCCAAGCAGTTTGGCCACCACGGTCGGGTCGAGTGCCGTGCCGCCCCCGGCCACCCGCTCGAGGGCGTCGAGAAACTGCTCCGCGTCCATCACCCGGTCCTTGAGCTGATAGCCAACCCCGCCCTGGCCGTCGGCGAGGAGCTCCCGGGCGTACAGCTGCTCCACGTGTTGCGAGAGGATCAGCACGGGCAGGCCGGGCATCTCCCGGCGGGCGGCGAGAGCGGCCTGCAGTCCCTCGTCGGTGAAGGTGGGCGGAAGGCGCACGTCGAGGATCGCCACGTCGGGTCGCAGGCCGACCAGGCGTCGAGGGCGGCCGGTCCGGTCTCGACGGCGGCGATGACCGAGTGACCGTGGGCTTCGAGCAGGCGGACCAGACCGTCGCGGAGGAGAAAGAGGTCTTCGGCTACGACAACTCGCACGGCACCGTCAAGCTAACGGCGGTCGGGCCGCCGGCCGGGCTATCTACGTCGACCTGCCCTTCGAAGGCCGCCAGCCGGCGGGCGATGCCGTCCAGTCCCGAGCCGGGAGTGGCTGTCGCGCCACCGGTCCCGTCGTCGGACACCACGACCGGACAACGCCGCGGCCGTGGGACAGCTCGATGGCGGCGTGGGTGGCGTGGGAGTGCTTGACGACGTTGGTGAGCAGTTCGGCGACGGCGAAGTAGAGGGCCGCCTCGACGGGCTGCTCGGGGCGGCCTTCGAGGGTGCTGCGAACGTCGACTTCGATGGGGGCGTCGAGGGCCAGCGCCCGGATCGCGTCGACCAGGCCCCGCTCGACGAGCACCGGGGGGTTGATGCCCCGGACCAGTGTCCGTAGCTGGTCGAGGGCGATCACCGACGAGGCGCGCGCCTCGCGCAGGATCTGCTTGGCCTGTTCAGGATCGGTGTCAACAAGCCGCTCCGCCGCGCTCAAGTGCATGCCCAGGGCCACCATGCGGGCCTGGGCGCCGTCGTGGAGGCTGCGCTCGATTCGTTCCAGTTCGGCCGCCTGGGTCTGGGTGAGGTCGGCCCGGATGGAGTTCAGCCGGGCTACCTCTCTTCGGCCGTGGCGTTCGGGCTCGGTGCGAGGTACCGGGACGCGACTGGCGAGAAGACTCTCCAGGCGAATGGGGCGGAGGCCACGCTGGCCACGGCGAACAGCGCCACCCACAGCACCGACTGGCGCCGCCGCGGCGTAGATCGCTCCCGCCCCGGCGAGGAGGGGAAGGGCGGCGACCGGCACCACCGTGACGGCCGCCACCGCCTGCCACACGACGTCTCGCCGCAACTGGGGGTCGCCGTCGGCGCTGCGGATGAGCGAGAAGGCTGCGGTCCATGAGCCAGGCTTCGTCTTCGCCTCTCGCTCGGTCTCCTGGTAGCCGTGGCCGTTCCACCAGTAGCCAGTGGACATCTTGGTGATCGGCCGGGGCGGCCGGTAGGGCGAGGGGATCTCGGCCCCGAGCCAGCGGCCCCCATAGCGGCGCAGGAACTGAGCGGTCGGCCGGCCCAGCACCGTCATCGCCACGCTGAACCCGGCGGCCGTCCACAATGCCGCCATCGCCCATTCCCCGATCGCGGCCACGAGGCGGACCAGCAGGGGGGCGTGAAGATGGGCCGACCAGGACCGGCTGAAGGACAGCCCGAACACCGCAACCGCGACGGTCAGTGCCGGGATGATGCCCGCCACGGCGACCAGCACGGCCGACCGCCGTAGCCGGCGGCGGTGTCCCGTAGCCACCGTGACGGACGCGACCACATGGTGATCATTTTCGCACCCGGCTCGGTCTAACCATTGACTGCCGAGGCGTTGCGCGCCGAAGTGGGAGCCTCCTGGGCAGCCTGGGCCTTCTTGTGCCCCACGTAGGCCGCCACGCAGAATGCGACGCCGAGCACGGTGGTGATGATGCCGTGGATGACCAGCCAGGATGCGACAGTCGCCGCCAGTCCCGAGCAGGACCAGCCCGGCGAGGGTCAAGGTGGCCCCGACGATGGCCCGGCCCCGAGGGTTCAAACGGCGGATGATGAACAGGAACAACATTTCGACCTCCTCTGGTCCCTGGGCTTCGAGCAGCCCAGCTGCATCTGACGGTAAGGAAATCGGTGCCGCTCGGATAGCCGTCCAGCCCCAATTTCAGCGGTGGGTCCAGACCCAGACTTCCAGGGGTCTAGACCCGGTTGCCCGCGGCGCTGGCGAACTACGTCAGCCAGACGGCGGCGCGACTTGGGGACCCGAGAAGATCCTCCTCCGAGCGCGATCGCGATGGGCACGGTGGCGGCGTCGACGGGCCGACCATCCCTTACGGCTCGTGGGCCGCGGAGCGCTCGCTTCATATGTTCTGTGACAGCGGCGTTAGTGAAATAATGGCCGTTTTTGGCACATCGCTATGGCTCAAGAGGTGTAGGGCACCGCGGTGCAGGCGAAAAGCCGCCACTTATCGGCATAGTTCAGGGTCTTGAGGATTGTCCCTGCGTTTCTTCACAGGATGCCCAAAAACAACGTCCCATCCACCACCCGTAACAGAGTTTTTGGCACGTTGGCGGGATCGAAGACGTCCTCGGCGACGCCGGGGACAGTACCGCTGGCAGAAGGCGCGCCTACGAATCGAGGCGTTGAAAACGGCCGGCTGCATAAGGATCTGGACGGACACGGCCTTCGGCTGCCCTGGTCGCCGCCGTCAACGACCTGCCGCCTCGGGCGTCCGCCTCGATAGCCTCACTGGAGCCATCGACACGACGCCACGGTCGGGGCGCCTTACGTTCCATTTGTTCGCGGCGTTGGCCGAGTTCGACCGGCCGCTCACACCCGAACGCACCGCCACCGGGCTTGCCGCGGCTCGAGCTCGTGGCCGCAGTGGCGGCCGCCCTCCGGATATGATGCCTGAAAAACTAGCCGTGGACGGCCAGATGTACGAGAGCCGAGGGCACACTTTGGCCGCCGTCGGAGCAACCACGCACCGGTGGCGGGCACTCTTGAGGACAAGCCCAGACCCCGGCCCCGGAAAATGTCCCAAGAAGTCTTGACATCGGTCCCCCCACAAATAAGTTGCGCGCCCGGCCTGAAGGCATAATCGTTGGTTCCGAGCTGTCCCTGCCAGCGGGGTGACCAGGATGTCGAGCCCTATTCGCCGGTAAAGCGGAACTCCGCCTGCCAGGGGCCGTCGGAATGGACGACCTCCCAATAGCGTTTGGCAATGTTCTCGGGGTCGAAAGCGGTGCCCGCTACGATCTGCCCGGCGATCGTCAACGTCGCCACGCGGATGCCATCCGGCCCCAGATCGGCTCCGAGCATGGTGGCGGCGGACCGGAGCGCGGCTTTGCCCAGGGAAACGGTGGCCAGGGCCGGGATCGGATGGTCTGCGAAACCGCCACCCGTCACGATGATGGTGCCGGAGCCGGCCGCCCGCATGGCTGGGGCGGCGACCTGCGCCACGACGATGGCGCTGATGACGTCGACCGCATAGGCCGTCTGCAGGTGCTCGACGCTCGAGCTCAGGAGCTTGTCCGGAGCTCCCATCACTGCGTTGTAAATGATGAGCCCGGGCGCACCCTGCTCGTTGTAGAGCTCAGCTATCCGAGCTCCCAGAGCTTCTGGGTCGCTGGCATCTGCCACCACCGTGCCAACCTGGGCCCCGCTGCCAGCCAGGCCGGCAGTCAACTGGCCGAGCCCGTCCGCGCTCCGGGCCACCAACGTCACTCGATAGCCACCGGCCGCGAAGCGACGGGCCACCTCCATCCCGAGGCCCGGCCCGGCACCGACCAGCAGAAGGTGGCGGTTGTCGATCGAGGAGCCAAAATCCCCTGCTGGGTCGTCGGGCATGAGCCTGCTTCCTTTCGCGTCGGACGTCCTGGGAGGTGGCCTTCACATCTCTTTGCGGGCGCGGGGCCCATACTCCCACTTCCTGGCCCGACATGGACACTGCCTCGCGAACCATCTAGTGAGGCCAAGCCTGGAACGCGCCCTGCGGCGGCGGTACCGTCCCGTCCTCAAGGCCTCGCCCTGTTGGCCAGCGACTAGGGTTGGGGCATTGGTAGACAGCCCCGTCCAGTTCCGCCCGCGTCTCGTCTCGGAGGCCTGGTCATCTAGCGCCGACGTCGACCGCCGGCGTGGTCGGGCACCGATCGCCAGCCAGAGCCATGCCATTTGACCTGGAGGCCCTTTTGAGGGGCCGTCACGGGGAGAACTTTGTCCTCCACGAGAAGTACCTGAACCACCAGTTGGTGCGGGTCCTCAAAACGATTGGTTTCGACCGGTTTTATGTCCGGGCCGACGGTTGCTACCTCTACGACGAGGTTGGGCAGCCCTACCTCGACTTCCTCTCTGGTTTCGGCGTGTATGCCCTGGGGCGGAGCCACCCTGCCATCAAGGCGGCGCTCCACCGAGCCCTTGACCTCGACCTGCCCAACATGGTCCAGATGGACTGCGCTCTCCTCCCCGGGCTGCTGGCTGAGGAGCTGGTAAAACGCGCCCCCAAGGGCATCGACCGCGTCTTCTTCTGCAACTCGGGCGCGGAATCTGTAGAGGCGGCTCTGAAATTCGCCCGGCAAGCGACGCGCCGTCCGCGGGTGCTTTACGCGGAGCACGCCTTTCACGGCCTCACCACGGGATCCCTGGCCCTCAATGGCGGGGAGGAGTTCCGCGACGGTTTCGGCGACTTGTTGCCCGGGTGCAGCCCTGTCCCTTTTGGTGAAACCAGCGCCTTGCGCCGAGAGCTCCAAAAAGGTGACGTTGCCGCCTTCGTGGTCGAGCCCATCCAGGGCAAGGGGGTCTACATGGCGTCCGGCGAGTACTGGCAGGAGGCTGAGGCCGCCTGCCGGGAGCACGGCACGCTACTGGTCATCGACGAGGTGCAAACGGGCATGGGGAGGACGGGCAAGTTCTTTGCCTTCGAGCATTGGGGCCTGCAGCCTGACATCATCACGATCTCCAAGGCGTTGTCGGGCGGGTACGTCCCTGTCGGCGCCATGCTCACATCCGACCGGATCTTACCGGTCAGTTTTCAGCTCGGTGGACAAGGCTTTCAAGCACTCCACCACCTTCGGCCGGAACCAACTGGCCATGGTGGCCGGCTTAGCCACGTTGGCCGTCTTCGACGACGAAGGCATCGTAGAGCGGGCGCGGCGATCGGGCGAAGCTCTTATGACAGCCTTGGCCCCGTTGGTCGATCATTACGAGATGCTTCACGAGGTCCGAGGAAAGGGGCTGATGATCGGGCTCCAGTTCGGGCCACCGCAGTCGAAGGCCCTGCTCCGCCGCTACAACAGCCTGGAGCACCTCCGCCCGGCGCTTTTCTCCCAGATGCTGGTCGTGCCCCTGTTCCAACGGCACCACATCCTCACCCAGGTGGCGGCGGACAACGTGAACATCATCAAACTGCTGCCACCCCTTATCTGTGGCCCAACGGAGATAGAACATTTTGTGAGCGCGCTCGACGACGTCCTCAACAACGTTCACGGTGGTAGAGGTTTTATCTTCGACTTCGGCCGCACTATGGCCCGGGGTGCAGTGCGACGCACGGAAAAAGTCCGGCCTAGCGCCGTTTATAACCCGTCCGTCAACACTGGTTGAGCGCGTTGGGCTCCTAGTTCCGGTTGATAACGAGGTCAACACCCTGCCCCTCTCCGGCCCCGAAGCAGGCCGGCTCGTCAGAGTCGGCCGAGTCGCCCCCAACGGCGAAGAACCCCGCCAGCACAACAGGGTCGTTGATGAGACTGCCATGGACAAGTAGCCCGTGGGCGTGGAACGCAGAGATGGTCCCGACGGACCAATGTTGGGGTGCTTGGTTGAGCCCGCTGAGGCCGTGCGACCTCACGAATTCCAACTGGTCATCGAGCGGGCCGCTCACGATGGCTAGGGCGGGGAGGGTACCTCCTCCAGCCCGGCGGGCCGCAATGGCTGAGCCCAGGTCAAAGCTCATCGCCAGCACCCGTTCGGTTGCGTGGCACCGGCTGACCTCGTCCACCACTCTGGCGGCCAAGAGGTCGGCTGGACCTCCCTTCAGCTCGACGTTCAGGCGCGCCTTGCCCTCGGTTAGAGCCAGGACCTCGCCCAGAAAGGGCACCTTCTCGCCTGGAAGACCCGGCCCGAACCAGGACCCGGCGTCAAGGCCAATTATTCCGGAGCTACTCATGGAGCTGACCGGCCCCGTCCCGTCGGTGGTGCGGTCGACGTCGGCGTCGTGCATCACGGCCACTTGCTCGTCACTGGTCAGGCGCACGTCCAGCTCAACGGCCCGAGCACCAACCGAGAGAGCCCGTGCAAAGGCCGCCAATGTGTTCTCGGGGGCCAAACGGCTGGCACCGCGGTGAGCGGCGACAAAATTTTTCATGCTGGCTTGAGCGGCAGCTCGAGCCGCTCCCCCGAGGCCATCGAACGCAGTCCCGCCTCGAGGATTTCCTGGGCGTCCAAGGACACCTCCAGTGAGGACATTCCCTCGAAGGGCGTCTCGTGCAGCAGCGCGTAGGTGAAATAGTCAGGCCCGGAGCGCTGTCCCGGTCAGTACCGTCATCGCCCGGCCCCTGGGTGCTAACCCGCCGACGGTCGGCCCTACTGGCCCAGACGTAAAGGGCGCTCAGCACCAAGGCGGCCAAGAACACCAGCACCGCCATCACTTCTGCTTGCTGTGGCTGGCCGTATGACTGGTAGTAGTCGGTCATGGCGACCCCCAGCATTTGGGGTGCGTTGGGCCCCATCAAGTCGGGGATGGTGAAGTTGCCGAGGGTCCCGATGGCCGTGAAGGTAACGATAATAATGAGCGGCAGCCGGCACAGCGGCAACAGCACTGACCAAACGACTCGGGGCCAGGACGCGCCCACGTCCCGGGCGGCGTCAATGAGCACATCGGGGACACCGTGCATGCTTGAAGCGAGGAGGATCACGGCGAAAGGGATGTTCGTCCACACCAGGCCGATAACGACGCCCATCGATGTGAACCCGGGGACCCACGAATCGGGGAGCCCGAGGGCATGCAGGATGCCAGCTAACTTGCCGTTCTGTTGCCAAAAAGTAACCAGCGCGTACGACGCGATCACGGTTGGGATGAACATCGGGACTACGTATACGGTCGACACCATCCGGCCTACACGTCCTGTCGAGAAACGGACGAAGAGCGCCAGAACCACCGCGACAACCAAAAGGGCGGCCGTAGAGACGGCTGTGACCCAGAAAGTCACCCAAAGGTCGGAACGGAGATCTTTGCTGTCAATGAACTGTCGGTAGGCCTCCAGCGTGAACCCATGCTTGGCCACGACCTGGTGCTGCGCCACCCGAGCGATCGTCTCATTGAGGCCGCCCGTTTTCCCCAGCGTGTAGAGCACCGCCAGCACCACGGGCACGCCGATGAAGACCGCCGTGATGAGGACCGGTACGAAGCCAACAGTTACAGGGACGACGCGGGCGCCAAAGCGACGGCCGGCATAAGCGAACCGCTTCGGCGACCGGTGGGTACTACTTATCGTTAGTGTCGTGCTCGTTTTGCTTGTGCCCGAACCAGGGGACGACGCCTCATCGAAGGCTCCTGAGCTCGGCCGGCGTGCCGGTTGTGCCTAAAGGAGCGGAAGCCGTCACCCCGCTGCAACGTTGCTCTGCCATTTCTGCGCCAGGTCGTCTGTGAACTGAGCGTCCCAGGCTGGCGCGCATGTCTTGGCGATAGGGCCGAACTCTTTCAGGACCGGCTCCGGCGCGTACTTCCACTCGACCCCGGGGTAGCCCTTCATGTACTTCGCCACCAGCTCCTGTTCGGCCGGGGAAAGCATGTAGTTCACGAAGGTGAACGCCGCCTGCTGGTTCGGTGAGCCCTTGATGACCATCAGGTCGGCGGGGCCTCCTGGTAGCGGAGGGTTCACCTGTACAAGCTTTATGGTTGGTGGGAGCTGGTGCACCCCGATCGCGGAAGTGGCCTGGTCAGACCAGACGGCGGCCAGCCAGATAGACCCATTGGCGAGCAGGTCGAGGGTGGCGGTATTGCCGTCAGGGTAAAAACCATGGTTATAAATGTCCGGCTTGAGCGACGACAGCAGTTGGAGGCCGTTGGCCCAGTCGGACTCCAGCGCCGGCTTGTAACCGTTCTCGAAGACGTTTTCCTGCGACGCCGGAATGCCTGTGTTGGCGACTGCCTGCACGAAACCTTCACCCGACCCCCCACTAGCGGGGGTGTTATAAGTGAACTTACCTGGGTTGACCTTGACCCAGCTCAGTACATCGCCGAGGCTGGTGGGCGGGTTTTTTACAAATTGCGAATTATAAGCGAAGACGACGGACGAGCCCCTGAAGGGAATGGCCTCGTAATTGGTTGACGACAGCAAAGTGGGGTCGACCTCGCTCATAAGGGGCACCTCGGTTGGTGTGATCTTGACGCCCGCGTTCTGCTCGATGAGCTGCGGCAAAATGCTGGAATCGCTGATGTTGACCGGAGGGGCGGCGTTGTTATGCTGGGCGGCGATGATGCGGTCGTAGAGGGCCTGGTCGTCACCAGAGGTCGCAGAGGCGATGATCTTGACATGGATGTTCGGGTAAACCTTCTCGAACTGCGGCACCCACACGTTCTGGTAAGGGAGCAGGTTGGTGCCGGCAATGGGGCCGTTGAGGTCGGTGTTGATAGTAATGGTCACAGGTGGTGCGCTCGCCGGGTAACCCGTGGTGGCGGCGGCACTTTCGGTCCGCGTGCCGGGGCTGGCTGACGACGTAGCAGCCTCAATAGTGGTCAAGCTGGTCGTCGCGACGGCTACTCCGCAGACGACGGTGAGCAGTCTTCGAGGCGTCGACAAGGCGACACGAGAAGTGGGCGTAATAAGAGGCACGAAGGGTTCCTTTCGGTCACATAACCCGCACGATCTGATCGCGATCCGGAAAAGGTCACGTCGGCATATTGGGGACGTCTCCCCGTTTCAACACGTTATGGCGGCTAGTTGAACGAGTGTTTACGCTCGCCGGTGCAGATGGTGACAAGACGGGAAACATTGCACCGCTGGGCCGCCCGCGCTCAAACTATGGTGCGCTCCCGGTCGAGACCTTAGGTAGCCCACGGCTCCAGCTCAATATCTGTGAGCTCCGCAACGTGCCCCAATCGGCGCCATGACCGCCCGGGTGCGCCCTCAAGCGTTCAGCGGGCCACCATCATCCGCCGTGCCACCTCGCTCGCTTCGGCCCGCGAACTGACCCCAAGCTTGCGATAAATCACCTTCAGGTGGAACTTCAGCGTATTTTGCGAGATATAAAGCTCGCCGGCGATTTCGCGCACGGTGAGCCGGCTGGGCAAAAAGCGGACCACGTCGAGTTCTCGCTCCGTTAGAGGGTCGACCAGGTCGACCGGGTTTTTCAGGCGAGTCGCGCCTACCGGTGTCACCGCCCGCCGGAAGCGGTCCATCCAGTGGGACGGGGCCCGCCAGGCGCCAGCCTCGACCAGGCCCACGATGTCGGCGCCCTCGGAGGCGACCGTCTGCAGCATGCCGTTGCTAGCGGCCACGTCGATAGCAGTACTGGTATATTTGGCCGCCTCGACGTGGGGGGCCTCGGTCGCTCGGGCCTTCAGCAAGGCCAGCACAACCTCGTGCCGCACGCACCTCGGTCCAGCCCCGTCCAGGGCCGCGCGGGCGGCCGCTGGGTGGTTTTCCGCGAGGTGTATGCGGGCGAGGCTGACGGCGCCCCAGAACTCGTCTTCGAGCAATCCCGACCAATGCCGCGCCGCAACTCCGTCCCCCGCCGCCAAGGCCAGCAGCGTCCCGGCCCGGGCCAGCCAGTTGCGTCCCCCGACCCCCAGCGCCTCCCCTTCGACCAGGTTTCTTGCTTCGTCAAACGTTCGGCGGGCAACCTCGATCGACCCCTCGTCCAGGAGCGCCTCAACCAGGGCCATCGAGGCCAGGACCCTGACATAGCACATGGTCTCAGCCGGCGCCGTAACCAATTCCTCGAGCTCCGTGACGGCCCGCGGCCGGTCGCCCAGCTCGCGGTAAGCCAGGGCTTCGGCGGCGGCCAGTTCAGCCCGCAGGATCGTCATGTTGCCAACGTCCGCGGTATGGCGAACGCCGCCGGCCACCCGAAGTGCGTCTACGGGCCGTCCCGCCAGCGCCAGCCCAAGGGCGCGGGTCCCCTCGAACGCGATCCGCCGCTGCGGGTCACGTTTCAACGAAAGGCCCGTTTCCAGCACCTCGTCGCTCGCCTCGTCCCAGCGCTCCGACAGGGCTAAGTCGCCTGCCACGACGTTCCAGCCGAAACGGCCCAGAGGGTCCCGCCACCACGAATCACCCAGCGCCGCCAGGGCCTGGCGAGCCAGCCGCCCGCCCTCGGCCCAATCGCAATTCACTTGGGCGGCCACAGACTGGAGCATGGTAAGGCGAGATTTAAGCGCCCGGTCTTTTTTCCCGCAACTAGCCGACCACGTCGCCTGGTCCACGAGCTCGAGGAACCGGCGCCGGTCCACGAGGAAGTGGCACCACGCGTAGTCGATCATGGCCTCGAGGTCGCCGGTGACCACGGTGTCCGGGACGGCGGCGATGGCCCGCAGGATCGTAGTCTCCCTGCCGCTGTCGTAGAGCATGCCTTCATTGGTGGCCAGGAGCCGCAGTGCGCTCAGAGGTTGACCAGCCAAAAGGTAGTGCTCGAAGGACAACGCCACCTCGCCCTCGGCCTCGAACCACTGTGCGGCGCGAGTATGTTGCTCCGCCAGACGGTCTGGCGATCGCCTCGACAGTTCGCTGACGAGCGCACCGCGGACCAACGAGTGCAACTCGAACCAACCTTCGGGGGCGAGCCGATAGACGAAGAGCCCCCTGGCCTCCGCCTGAAGGAGGAGGCCGACGACGTCTTGCCTGCGGGTCAGGGCGAGAGCGAGGCTCGGGTTGACCCGGTCGACGACGGAAACCTCCATCAGGGCCTCGACCAGCGCGGCCTCCTCCGCGGCGAGCACCTCATGGAACACGTAGTCCAGCACTTGCACCTTGGCCCCGACGTCCCCCATATCTCTGCTCCGCTGCGCCGTCTGGGACCGGCTCGCGATCGCCGCTAACTGAAGGCTCGCCGCCCATCCGTCGGCTTGCTCCGCCACCGTCTCCACCTGGTCTGTCGGCATCGACGGCAGCAGCCGGGATACCAACTCGATGGCTTCGTCGTGGCAGAACCTCAGCTCGGCGTAGTGCAGCTCACCTAACTGGCCCCGGGCGCGCAACCGGTCCAGCGGGAGCTTGGGTTCCCGACGCGAGCTGAGCACCACATGAAGCCACATCGGTAGGTGCAGCGCGAACTGGGCCAGGGACCCGGCTACGGCTTCATCCTCGTCCACCAACTGCAAATCGTCGAGGACAAGGGCCGCAACTGCAGGCTCCTGGTCTTCCAGGTCCACCATCAACTGGGCCACCGCCTCCCCGACGCCGTTGCGGCGCTGCAGGCGGGGCCGGCAACGGACACTGCACCCGGGCACGACCGTCTCCAGCGCCGCCACGACTCCCGACCAAAACTGCGCAGGGTCGCGATCCGCCTCGTCCAGGGACAACCATGCCGTGGGAGTACCCGACGCGGACGTCCATGCCGACAACAGCGACGTTTTGCCCGTTCCCGCCGGCGCGACGACAATAGTGAGCGGCGCCTCGACTAGTTCCTCGAGGAGGCGCAGGAGACGGGGCCGGTCTACGTAGTGCCCGGCGGTCGTGGGCGGTCGAAGTTTCGCCGGGAAGATGGGGGTCACGCCCGGTTCCCATCACAACCACGGTCACCACTACCTACCATGCAACCTCGACAGCATCGGCTACCCCACAGAGACAACAGGGAACAACCGCACGAGGTCGGGGCCGACGCTCCAATGTTCACGACCGACCGGGCAGAACGGGACACCAACGGCTGGACCTCAACGTCGTGACACGGCCCGCTCAATTTTAGCGCTCAGAGTAGTCGACAGAATGCCCAAAGCGAAACGGTCACCAGTTCAGCTAAGCACCGGGTCGCGGAAATTGGGTGGAGATGGGATGGAGATTCCACCCGCGCCCGGGTAGCCCGCGACTACCCGGTCCGTCGCCAAGGTTGACTTATGCCGGCGACTTTCACACCAAGGAGCGACTACGCACAACGACCATAAGCAAGTTCTGGGCCCCGAGGTCCGACCGGTCTGATGTCCGTGATCCTGGCCCTTCTAATCCCGGCGCCCTTCCCCGGGGCGGGCGAGACCGAACACCCGAGCGAGCCCGCGTTCCTGGTCAAATGGGAGGAAGCCGAGGCCAGCGTGAGCAAGTTGCTGATGTCGATCGACCTCGACCGGGCCGCTCTGGCCCGCAACCGCGTTGACCAGCTAGAGGCTTGAAACAAGCGCCAAGAACGGCGGGAACTCCAGCCAATTTCTCCTCCGTAGCCGCTCAGTCGGACCACACCCAACCACGGATTTCGGGTGGGTCCTCCAATTGTTCTGGCGTGTACGCCGCCGACGCCTCGATATGCCCCTCACACTCGTCGATCAGTGCCGGCGCTCGGTCCCTCAAGCGCGGCACCCCCTTCTTGCCTCCGCCGAGTGGTGAGGGTAGAAGGGGACCACCCGGCTTGGGGTGGTTACGGGCCTCGGACCGTGACAGGTCGCCGATGGTCGACACCGACGCCGATTTCGTGGAAACCCGCACGCTGGCGCGTAGCCGGCCCCCCTCACGCCTGCCCAAGGACAGCCGGACGGCCTTGTCTAGCCGGTGCCCTTCAGGTCGGAGAACCGCGGACCACACGCTCCGGGGTGGTGCGGTGCTACTCGGCTTTGACCAACTATCAGATAGCAGAGACCCAACGGAGGAGCCGTACCGCCATGACTCAGGAACCGAAGCGTCGAGGCGGCGGGGACGCGATCAGGACGGACCTGGTCGAGTACCTGATCATAGTTGTCCCGAACCAGGACGCACTGGCTTCCATCGGGTCGGCCCTGGACGAGCTGGTCAAGACGGCCAGGATCCGCATCCTGGACCTCGTCGTGCTGGTGAGGGAGACCGACGGGGCGGTGACCGTGCTCGAACTGGACGCTATCGAGGCCATGTCGTCAGGTCTCAGCCTCGACATTCAAGCGGGAGGCATGCTCAGCGAGCACGACCTCGAGTTAGCGTCTTTCGCGCTCAAACCGGGCATGCCGGGTGTCGTTCTCGTCACCGAGGACCTCTGGGCCAAGTCCCTCTCAACGGCCGCGCGGCGTGCGGGAGGACAGATCATCGCCGGCGAGCGCATCCCGGCCTCTCGAGTCGAGGCTGCGCTCGGCGCTCGACGCCAAGAAGATGGATGAGGAGGCTTGAGTATGAAAAACCGCAACGCTCCCCGCAGTAAGCGGCCGGATCTGTTGGAAAGACCGCCCGCCACCGCCCGGGAACTCGGGCCAGGTTGGTCATTACTCGTCATCGACCCGGTTAGGCAACTCAGGGAACTGGCCGACCTGCATCGACGAGGCTTGGTCAGCGGGGAGGAGTACCAGCAGCAAAAGTGCAAGATCCTGGACCTCTAGGCGCTATGGCTCTCCACAGTCCCCTCGAAACGTGATGCACCGCGGCGCGGCGCTAATCAGAGCGGCGTCCCGCCCGGAGCGGGCGAACTGCCGGTCAACCAGGTTTCACCCGCTCATGGGTGGTGCTGGCCCACCCCCGGAAGCGTCATCGTGTTGTCGCCCGCCAAACCGACAAGCCCATCACGGAGGTAAAGCCCATGTTCTTAGCCACGTTCGGGACCGGACAAGTCTTTTGGTCCATGCTGTGGTTCTTTCTCTGGTTTATCTGGATCTGGCTACTGATCGTCGTCTTCAGCGACATCTTCCGCAGCCAGGACCTCTCCGGCTGGGGCAAGGCGTTGTGGACCATATTCGTCATCTTCCTGCCCTACCTCGGTGTTTTCGTGTACCTGATCGCACGCGGCGGCAAGATGCAGAGACACGCCGTTCAAGACGCCCAGGCTCAGGACGCCGCTTTTCGCCAGTACGTCCAGACTGCGGTCAACACGAACGGGAGCAGCGCCGCCGACCAGATCTCCCAGCTGGCTGATCTGCGCGACAAGGGCGTGATCAGCGATGCGGAGTTCCAGCAAGCCAAGGCGAAGGCTTTGGCGTGAAGAGCCAGGATGAGGTCAAGGCCGGGGGCGAACGCCAAACCGTCGTCTCTCCGATGGACCAGCTTGCGACCGCGGCCGCCCCTGCCCCGCTAGCAGCGGCGGGCGGGACAGGGACGGCGCCGCCCCCTTACGCCCTCGAGGCCGCCCAAGTAGTGGCGGAAATGGGGTCTAACGAAACGACGGGGCTCAGCCCGGCCGAGGCCTCCGCTCGGCTGGCGCAATACGGCGAAAACAAGATCACCAGTGAGAAACCCCCTTCGATCGGGGCGGTGGCGCTGGCGCAGCTGCGCGACCCCATGAACATCATGCTGGTGGCCGTAACCGTGGTCAGCCTGGTGATCGGCCAGGTCCCGACGGCCATTGTCGTGGCTCTGCTGGTGGTCCTCAATGTCGTGCTCGGGGCGCGGCAGGAACTGCAGGCCCGGGCCAGCGTCGACGCCCTGTCGAAGATGCAGGTCCCTCAGACCAGGGTCGTGCGGGGCGGCGAGCTCGTCCAGATCCCGGCGCTCAATGTCGTGCCCGGCGACATCGTCCAGGTGGAGGCGGGCGACATCGTGCCGGCCGACGGAAGGATCATAAGGTCGGCGACGCTCGAAACGCAGGAAGCGGCATTGACGGGTGAAAGCGCCCCGATTGCCAAGGACAACGTCGCGCTGTTGTCGGGCGAGGTAGGCATCGGTGACCGTTCGAACATGTTGTTCCAGAACACGTCGGTAACCCGCGGGACCGCGGCGATGGTGGTCACTGCGACCGGCATGCAAACCCAGATGGGCCGCATCGCGACGATGCTCACGTCTGTCAAGCGGACCCGGTCTCCATTGCAGAAAGAGCTCGACTCGTTGACCCGTGTGCTGGGCATAATTGCCTGGACCGCGGTCGGGATCATCGTCGTCGTAGGCCTGGCTCGTGGGCTGTCGGCCACCGACGTCCTGTTGTTGGGGACCGCGATGGCCATTTCCGCTATCCCGACCGGATTGCCCACGTTCGTTTCGGCCATGCTTTCCTACGGGGCCAAACAACTCGCGGCCGCCAAAGCGGTGGTCAAAAACCTGACCGACGTGGAGACGCTGGGGGCCACGAGCGCCATCAACACGGACAAAACAGGGACATTAACGATGAACCAGATGATGGTCTCGACCCTGTACACGGGGGGCGACTGGTTCAACGTTGAAGGGGAAGGGTACGCGAAGACGGGCCAGATCCTCTCCGTGGCCGGCGTCCCGGTGCCAGATTTCACCCGCCTCGCTTATGGTCTGGCCCTGGATACGGACGCCACCGTGGCCGACGATGGCACTGTCGTCGGCGACCCGACCGAGGCTGCTCTGGTCGTCCTGGCCGCCAAGCTCGGAGTCGATGCCGAGCAGACCCGTCGCGCCTACCCCCGCGTGGCTGAAGTCCCGTTCGATTCCGACTACAAGTTTATGGCTACTTTCCACCGTGTTCCCATCGAGGGTGCCGACCGCCTGGTGGAGCTGGTCAAAGGAGGGCCGGACGTTGTCCTCGCCCGGTGCCGGACCGAAGGCGGCGCGATGAACGAATCACAGGTCCCGATCGTGGAGGCGCGCGACAGCATCGAGAGCGCCAACGAAGCCATGGCCCAGAAAGGTTTGCGGGTGTTGGCGTTCGCGTCTCGCCTCCTCGACGAGGCGGACATCCCGTCGCTGACCAACGACCCGATGGCGTTCACTCAAGAGCTCTCGTTTGTGGGCATGGCCGGGATCATCGACCCGCTGCGAGCCGAAGCCAAGAGCGCTGTGCGGACCGCTCTGGGGGCTGGGATCGACGTCAGGATGATTACCGGTGACCACGCCATCACGGCCCGGGCGATCGGTGAGACTCTGGGGCTGGGGCCCGGCGCCATCAGCGGGGCGGAGCTGCAAGCGTTGTCGGACGAGGAAGTCGCCCGCCGCTTGCCAGAACTCCACGTCTTCGGGCGTGTGTCGCCGGACGACAAACTCAGATTGTGCCGGATAATGCAACAGCAGGGCCTGATCGTGGCCATGACCGGGGACGCAGTCAACGACGCCGCCGCCCTGAAGCAGGCCGATATCGGGGTGGCCATGGGGAGCGGGAGCGAGGTCTCGAAGCAAGCCGCCCGCATGATCCTGACGGACGATAATTTCGGCTCGCTCGTACACGCGGTGGAGCTGGGCCGGACCATATACAGCAAGGTCGTCTCCTACATCCGTTATCAGATGACCCAGTTACTATCGCTAGTCCTGTTGTTCCTCGTGGCGACGGCGTTCGATATCAACAAAGGCATCGCCATGACGCCGCTGATGGTCTTGTTCCTCAACTTCTTCGTGTCCGTCTTCCCGGTCATAGTGATCGCTATGGGCCCCGGGGACCCCGACGTGATGAAGCGACCGCCTCGCGACCCGAAGGTACCCATAACCAACCGTCCCGCCATAGTGCGATGGGTAATTTACGGTACCGTCCTGTGCGCTGCGGCCCTGGTCCCCCTCATCGCCGGTCCCGATACGCTCCACGTCAACGAGCCGAGCGCATCGATGACGATGGCCTTTGTGGTGATCGGCCTGGGTACCATATTCAGCGGGTTGGTTATGCGCCGCGAGCCCTCCAGCGGGCTTCTCCCCCCGGTGTTGAACGCCATCAAAATCCTCGTCCTGCCGGTAATCCTCCTGGTGCTGGCGACCGAACTCAACTTCCTGCAGCGAGGTCTGCTCACCGAGTCGCTGTCCGGTAAAGAGTGGTTAGCCTGCATCGGTCTGGCGCTCATCGTGCCGATCGTCGTGGAAGTGGACAAATGGCTTCGGCGCAGGAACTTGCCGGAGGCCCAGGCCCTGGACCCCCGGACCGTGGTGGATCCCGAGCGGGCGCTGGTCACCGCGGGTCGTGACTAATCAGTCAGCTGCCCAGTCCTGGGACAATTTCAGTAGGCAATAGGACCTAGCAGTCCCGCCCTAACCCAAGGAGCCAACCATGACCAACCTGGACACAATTGTCGCCGTTTACAGCGAGAACCCCGGACCGGACATCGACTGGCCTGCACTCGAAGCGGCGGAGGCGGACTGGGCCGCCCTCGAGGAGGCGGCGAAGGCGGGCGATGTAAATATCGCCGATGCGGCGCTCGTGGAGAACCGCAACGGCGAAGCGCTGGTACTGCATCGGCAGTCTCACCACGGTTGGGGTGAGGGCGCCATTATCGGCGCGGTTGTGGGCGTCTTGTTCCCGCCCACGATCGTCGGTGCCGCCGTTGTCGGTGCGGGCGGCGGGGCGCTGGTCGCCCGGTTCAGGCGAGCGCTTGACCAGGGGAAGGTCAAGGACCTCGGCGAGGCCCTGAAAGGCGGGGCGCGGGCGATCATTGTCGTGTCGCCATACCAGTCCTCGAACGCGGTGTGCAACACGCTGAAGGCCTCTAATAAGACCACGATCGTGCCCAGCACGACGGTCGAGGAAGTACAGGAGGCGATGAGGGGCGGCCGGGTATAACTCGGCCACGGCAATGCTACAGCGAGCTCGAAATTTCACCCAGCACGTCACCCAGGGCAGGGGCGGAGCCGTAACGCCGGCGTATCAGGTCGGCCACCAGCCCCGTCCACCCGGTCTGGTGGGAAGCGCCCGGCCCGGCCCCGTTATCGTCGTGGAAGTACTCGTTGAACAGCACGTTGTCTTTCCAGGCGGGGTCTGTCTGTAATGGGCCGACGTACCCGAAACAAGGCCTGCGGCCGCCGGCGCCGACGAGGAACACCGAGATGAGCCGCCGCCGCAGATCCTGAGCAACTTCGCCGAGAGCCACCCGGTTCCCCGAGCCCGTCGGGAACTCCACCTTCAAGTCCTCGCCAAAGAAGCGGTCGTAGCGTTCCAGGGCTTCGATGACCATGTAGTTCAGCGCAGAATAGCAGTCCGGGGGAGCTGCCTTCGGGCCCTTGGCCCCCGATTAGCTCCAGTTCGCCCAGGAACGGGTGGCGGACGGCAACCGTAGCGGGGCCAGTCGCGGTCAACTCCGGCTTCGGCGCACCGATCTCCCAAGACCACGTGTTCCGGTAACGCGACCGGTTCCAGGCATGACTGGGTCTGGCGTCCATGTACCCACCAATATTCCTCGGCGTCTTCTCCGTGGTTCCCCTCTTGCCCAGTGAGCGCATAAATGCGCTCTTTCAGGATGGGGTCCTGGCCGTTCCACAAGGCCAACCCAAGCCACAGTCTCTGCTCGATGTCAGAGAACCCGGCCAGGCCGTCCTCCCCCCAACGGTAGGCGCGAGAGCGAGCGTGGTCGTGAGGTAGGTAGTTCCACGCCTCCCCGTCTGACGAATAATCCTCGCGGACTGTCCCCCACTGGCGTTCGCTCACGTAGGGGCCCATATATACCAATCACCCGCCTTACGGAGACCATCTTCCAATTTTCCGAATTCCTCCACCCGCTGGCGTTCGACGCTCACCGTTCTGTTCACCTCTCGCTCCCTGGGGCCTTTGGGGAAGGCTACGGTGGAAAACGGGAGCACACGTCGTCCACTTCAGACGATTCGCCTCAGCAACGGAGCGGCCCCGGCCTTTACCACCCCCGCCAGAGTGGTCCACAGCCACCCGATCGGGCGTCACTATGTGCGAGACGACTCTAATGACACCACCAGCCGCACGAGCGAGACAGCCGCTCATGACAGTTCTTCCAGCCGGCACCATCCCGGCCGAGGGTCGCCGGCGACCCGGCGCGGCGGTGATCGACCGCCCTTTACTCGTCGAACGGCTGATCGAGTCTGACGCCCCCCTCGTCGTCATCTGCGCCCCGGCGGGCTATGGCAAGACCACACTGGTAACGCAATGGGCGGCGGCGGACGAAAGGCCCTTCGCGTGGTTGAAGCCGTCGCACGATGACAATGACCCTGAGGTACTGGTCGACCGCTTGACCAGGGCGCTATTTACGGCTGGGGTACTTGACAACATGCGTCTCCAGCCCTTTGCGGCCCTGGCCCGGCGGAGCGTCGGGATCACTCGGGCTGATCTGGCCGTCATCGTCGCCGTTTCTGCACCCGTTGTAATTGTTCTCGACGACGCAGAAGAGCTGGCCAACCCCGTCGCGCTGGCGGTCCTGGAATGGCTGGTGGACGAGCTCCCGATGGGGTCGGCGCTGGCCCTAGCCGGTCGAGTCAGGCCGGCTCTCGGCCTCGGGCGGTTGAGGGCCGAGGACCGGGTTCTCGAAATTGGGCTGCCCGACCTCACCCTCGAAGTTCGAGACGGAGCGCGGCTGGTTGAAACGGCCGGTTTACGCTTGAGCGCCAAGAGCACGGCGGTCTTGGTCGAGCGGGCTGAAGGTTGGCCCGCCGGGCTGGCCCTGGCGGCCAGGTCGCTTCGCGGTCGGCGGGACGCAGATCTGGAGGCTCGCCGGTTCAATGGTGACGAGCGGGCGGTGGCGCAGTATTTGGCCGAAATACTCGATGGGCTCAGCCAAAGCTGTATTGACTTTTTGATTGACACTTCGGTCCTCGAGCGGTTCTGCCCGGCCCTGTGCGACGCCGTCCGCCAGCGCAGTGACTCGGCCCAGATAATCCAAGCTCTCGAAACGGCCCACGTGTTCCTTGTCGCTCTGGACGACACCGGGGACTGGTACCGTTACCACAACTTCTTTGCCGCTTTTCTACGGGGCGAATGCCGGCGCCGCCGGGGTGACAGCGGCGCTGTACTACACGCCCGGGCCAGCCGCTGGTGGGAGCGGCACGACGACCGTGACAACGCCGTCCGCCACGCCTACGCGGGGGGTGACCTGGCCCGGTTTGAAAGGCTGGTCTGGTCGACCACGCCGAGTTATCTAACCAACGACCACGTCCATGAACTGGCTGCCTGGCTGGAGCTACCAACCCGGGAACAAGTAGCGGCCAGGCCTTCTCTGTCTATCGCCTCGGCCTGGTTGACTGCCCTCAACGCCGAGGACACCGAAGCGTTGACCGCCAACCTGGCCGGCCTGGATGACGCCCGCCTCTGCGACGGCGCGCTACTGCGGGACCAACTGGCCCTTCTGAGCGCCGTTACCGCCAAGCGGGGCCTGGCCCAGGGTTTGGTCGACGCCACTTGTGCGTACGAGGCCATCGATAGCCACAGCCCCTGGAAAGCGTTTGCCTGCTTATCCCTCGGCATTGCCCTCCGCCAGCGCGAACAGGCACTTCAAGCCAAGGCCATTTTGAACGAAGGTTACAACCGCTCGGCGAGGGCCATGCCGGCCCTGGCGGCCTCGTGCTCGGTGCAGCTGGCGTGGCTGGCCGTCGACGAAGGCGACTGGGAGCAGGCCCGCTCCTGCGCCGCCCGCGCATGCGCCGCCCTCGAGTTGGCGGGGCCGGCCCACCTCGGGCCGAAATTGGCCATCGATGCCACTTCTGCGCTTTTGTTCGCCCGCTCAGGCCACACCCGGGCCGGCCACCACTACGCATACGCCGCGCTCGAGGGGTTGGCCAACCGCGGCTTAACGGGGGTGACCATTATCGAGGCACAGGTCATGGCCGCGCGCGCTCTTGTCCTGCTCAGCGAGCACGCCACCGCCCGCCGGTTGCTGTACCAAGCGCGTACTCAGGCGTCGCGCATTGGAGAAGCCAGCGTTTTAAGCGGAAAGGTGGCCGAAGCTCTGGACATTGTGGAGGCGGCCTTCGCGGCTGCTCCGGTCCCGGACCGACTAACTCCCGCGGAGCTGCGGGTGCTTCACTACCTACCCACCTATATGACCCTCGAGGAGATAAGCCAGGACCTCAACGTGTCGCGGACCACGGTCAAGACGCAGGTGGTCGCGGTGTACCGCAAGCTGGGCGTCAAGTCGCGGGCGGCGGCAGTGCAAAAGGCGTACCAGCAAGGCCTGCTTTCGGCGTAGAGAGCAGTGCCATTGAAGCGTCCCGGACCGTTATATGGCGGTCGACCCCACATTCCACGCAGACCGACATATAGGCAACTAGGCAGATAGGCGCAGCGTGATGAAGAAAATCCCCGTTCAGCAGCTGACCCCGCGGCAACTGGTACTGCCGCTCGCCCTCTGCCAGTTCATCGCCAGCTATGCGTGCACGAACATGAACGTCGCCATCAGCGACATCGCCAAGGACCTCAACACCACGGTCATCGGCGTCCAGACCGCGATCACGCTGTTCACGCTCACCATGGCCGCTTTGATGATACCGGGGAGCAAGTTGAGCGACCTGTGGGGGCGGAAGTTCTGCTTCATGCTGGGCCTGATCGTCTATGGGGTAGGGGCGGTCATCGCCGCCGCAGCTCCGGTGCTCGGCGTTCTCTTCCTCGGTTACTCGTTGCTCGAGGGCATCGGCTCGGCGCTCATGATCCCGCCCATATATATAATCATTACCGTCGCCTTCACGGACCTGCCCACCCGGGCCAGGTACTTCGGCGTGATAAGCGGCGCAGCGGGGCTCGGTGCCGCGCTCGGGCCCCTCATCGGCGGCCTGATAACGAGCGCCATCAGCTGGCGGGCCTCGTTCGCAGCCCAGGCCATTGTCGTCGGCATCATCATTGTGATGGGCTATCGCATCGAGGTCCCACGCAAGGCGGCGGCGGAAAGAACCGGGTTCGACATCATCGGCACGGTGCTGTCCGCCGTCGGCCTCGTGCTGGTCGTGATCGGTGTGCTCATCTCTCGGACGTACGGGTGGTTCGTCTCGCGCACGGACGCCAAGATCGGCAATACGGTGGTGATCCCCAAGGGAGGCGTCTCGCCCGTGTGGGTTTTCCTGGTGGCCGGCTGTCTGGTGTTGGCCTGGTTCTACCTGCACGCCAGGTCGTGGGAACGGAGAGGCAAACAGCCGCTGCTCTCCACTCGCCTATTCCATAACCGCCTCTCCAACCTGGGCCTCGTGACTCAGAACATACAGTGGCTCGTTATGCAGGGTAGTTTCTTTGTGGTCTCGGTGTTCCTGCAAGAGGTCCGGGGGTTCAGCGCCATCAACACAGGGCTCGTGCTGACCGCCTCGACTGTCGGTATTCTGTTGTCGTCTGTGTTGGCGGAACGTATGGCCAGGCGTCGCGCCCAACGGGCCCTCGTGCAGCTCGGGTTCGTGGTGACCATTATCGGGCTGGTCGAGCTACTGCTTTTCGCCCGGGCCACGTCGAGCATTTGGACTTTCGTGCCGGGCCTGTTCCTAATGGGTGTCGGCGTCGGGACGATGCTCACAGCTTCGGTCAATGTCGTACAGTCGGCATTCCCCGAGAAGGACCAGGGCGAGATCTCCGGCCTATCACGGAGTATTTCCAACCTCGGGTCATCGCTAGGGACCGCCGTCGCGGGATCAGTACTGGTGTCTACCCTGACCACGGGCAACCGGCTGTTCGCGCTGGCACTAGCCACCATCGCCGTCTTCGCCGCCGCGGGGTTACTGGCAGCAGTGCTGCTTCCTCGCCAACCAGTAGTGTCGCCGGCCCGGTCCCCTGAGCCTCAACCGACATAGGGCCGTCGCCGATGTTCCACCCGCTGGGGGGTGGGGTACGTCCACCCGTCGACGAACGATCCTGGTCTGAGCGGCTCTTGCCCGACATGATGACGACGCCGGCGTGGTGGCCTGAACGCCTGTCGGCCACGAGGGAGGCGATTGCAAATGGCCAAGGCCAAGGGTGTCAACGGGAGGCCCGCAACCACTGGCGCCACCGAGGGGGCCGGCCCCGGTCGAAGTGCTGACACAGCTACCAATGGAGACGACCGGACGAAGTTGAAGGAAAAGGAGTACGCGCGCGAGCTGCGTGTCCTTGACGCCGAGCTGGTGGCCATGCAGGAGTGGGTCAAGGCCTCGGGGGCCAAGGTCTGCGTGGTCTTCGAGGGACGCGACACCGCCGGCAAGGGTGGCACGATAAAGGCGATCACGGAAAGGGTCAGCCCACGCGTGTTCCGCGTCGTGGCCCTGGCCGCGCCCACGCCCCGCGAGAAATCACAGATGTACATACAGCGGTATATCCCGCACCTCCCGGCCGCCGGCGAGGTCGTCATCTTCGACCGCAGTTGGTACAACCGCGCCGGTGTAGAGCGGGTCATGGGTTTTTGCACGCGAGACGAGCTGGCCCGGTTTCTCGAGTCCACCCCGGCTGTCGAGAAGGCAATGGTCGACTCGGGGATCCTGCTGCTCAAATACTGGTTAGAGGTTTCCGCCGCGGAACAGACGCGGAGGTTGGAGAGCAGGATAAACGACCGCCGCAAAATCTGGAAGTTGTCGCCCATGGACCTCGAGTCCTACGGCCGGTGGGACGACTACTCAGTGGCCCGCGACGAGATGTTCGCCGCCACCAATTCTCGCTGGGCACCGTGGTACGTGGCCCGGACAGATGACAAGAAGCGTGGCCGGCTCAATATCATCAGCCATTTGCTCGCCCATGTGCCTTATGACCCGCTGAAAATGTCAGACATCTCGTTGCCCAAGCGGCATACGTCGCGCAACGACGAGGAGATGGACCTCAACCCGCTGTACATCCCGACCCCGTTTTGAGCCGCGCTGAGGTTCACGGCCCACCATAGCCAGCGCGCAAAGGAGAACCTCGATGAGATCTGGCTGGAGAAAACTTACCTTCTGGCGGCGCTCGATGGGGAAGCGCCTTGCATTGGTAGATGAGTGCGAGGCGTTCCTCAACGGCCGCTACCTGTTCGAAATTGCCCGCCAACCCAAACGGCCTCCTCTCTGGGTGTGGTTGAATACCCTGGCCCATGGGGAACGAGCCGACATAGAGGCGTTGGCTGAAACCGCGGTCGGTCTCACCGACGAGATAGGCGCCCCGCAATACTTCGCTCGCGAGTTGCTGGCGACCTCCGATCTCCCTGGCTCGAACCTGCAAGTGCTGCAACGAGAACTGGTGGTCCCGATCGAGCTCCGTTGCGGCACGAGCGATTCCCCCCGGGTTACGAAAATGCTGTGCACCAACCTGCTGATGGGTCTACGGCGAGCCCGTGCCGTCGCCAACCGGCAGGCTCAAAGTCATGCCTCAGAATGGCGCCACCGCCCTGACGCCATCCCGTGATCCGCCAGCGCGCCACTGGCGTCCCGCTATGGTCGCGGCCGTCGAGGGTCAAGCTGTTCACAACGGCCAGGGGAGACCCGCGCGCTCGCCGGCCGACCGATGTCCTTCTCTTGGTCCTATGCGTAGTGGGGCTCCTTGGGGTCGTCAAGTCCAGTACCCCGCCGTCGGAGTTCTGGCAGAAGCTGGCCGATTTCGCCACTTCTCTACCGGGTTTCTTCGCTGTCCTCTGGCGAGCCGGGCTCTGGCTCATGAGCGGGTGGGCGGTGTTCCTGGTCGTGGCCTCGGCGGTAAGGGCGAGGGCGGACATCTTGCGCGACCAGATCCTTGCTTTGGCCGGCTCAGCAGTAGCGGTCGTGGCAGTAGGAGCCGCAGTGGGCGGCCCCTCCCGTTCGCTCTTTGACGCCGCCGTAGCGGTCGGCCCACCGCCGGACCCGGTGTCCACCCGCGTGGCCCTGGCCGTGGCCGCGACACTAGTCGCCTCGCCTTACATGGCGCGACCGTTCCGGGCTCTCGGGTGGTGGCTCATTGCGGTAGGCGCCGTCTCGGCCGCCATCCTTTCCGTGGCTGCTCCCAGTGGGGTGGTACTTGGGCTCCTGTGCGGCGCGAGCGCCGCCGTCACCGTCCGTACCGTGTTCGGCTCGAGCGGCGGGCGCCCCAGCCTGGCCGAGGTAAGGAAGGGCCTTTTCGACCTCGGTGTCCCGGTCGACTCTCTGTCCGAGGCGAGGTCCCAGGAGGCCGGGGTGTACTTGCTTGACGCCACAGACGCCGATGGGCGTCCTTTGCTCGTGAAGGTCTATGGCCGTGACGCCTGGGACGCGCAGCTCATGGCCAAAGCCTGGCGGGCATTGTGGTTTCGCGGTACCACAGCTGTTGCCCTGACGCGCCTGCAACAGGTCGAGCATGAGGGCTTCTTGACATTACTGGCGATGCGCAATGACGTGCCGGCCCAGGACGTCCTCAGAGCGGGAAGGACAGCTGACAACGACGCCATAATCGTGGTCCGGGCCCGAGGCGCCCCCCTGAGCGCTGAGAGGGGCGACGTGGGCGGCGAGACGATCGATGCAGTGTGGGACACGGTCCTCGCCCTCGGGGCGGCCGGCCTGGCCCACGGTGACCTGCACGCGGGAGCCTTTCGGGTCGACCGGGGCCAGGTTTTGATCGACAGCATGTCGCGCGCCTCGGTCGCTACGGACCAGGACCGCCGCAACATCGACCTGGCGCAGATGCTTACTTTGTCCGCCTTGGCGTTGGGGACCGACGAGGCGCTGGCCATGGCCGATGGGCGCCTGGGATCCGAGGACCTCGGCTCCATAGTCCCTTATCTACAAAAGGCTGCGCTCAGCCCGCGGCTCAGGGAGGCGGCGGCCAAGGCCCACTTCGACGTGGATGACCTGCGGTCCCGGGCGGCGGCAAGGGCAGAAATTGAAGCCCCGAAAATGGCCGCCATACGCCGCGTTTCGACGCGCACGCTCGTACAGGTCGGTTTGCTCGCCGCCGCCGCCTATTTCCTGATCACCACGCTCGCCGGGGTTGACATCAACCAGGTTTTCGACGCGCTCCGGACTGCTTCGCTACCCGTGCTGCTGCTGGCGCTGATCGTCGGCCAGCTGCCTCGTTTCGCGTATGGCGAGTCGACGCGAGCCGCTTGCCCCCGACACCTTCCTTACGGGCCACCGGTGCTGCTGCAGTTCTCCATCACCTTTATCAACCTGGTGTTCCCGAGCACCGTGGCGCGGATGGCCTTGAACGTAAGGTTTTTCCAGCGCCAGGGGATCCCGCCCGCCTCTGCGGTTTCGATCGGGCTCATCGAGAACGTGGCCGGCTATGTCGTGCAGATATTCATAATCGTAGCGGCCGTCGTGTTCGGCTTCGGTGAGATCGACGTTGACTTGCAGACGTCCAGCCAACGGGACGGCAAGCTACTTCTTGTTATCGCCCTGCTCGTTTTGCTGGTGGTCGTGGCTACCGTAGTGGCCCTTGTGGTGCCCCGGTTGCGCAAGCAAGTCCTGCAGCGCATCCGGCCGTCACTGGTCAACTTCCGGGCCACCTTAGCCAGCCTCCGGTCCCCCACCAGGGTGGTGAAACTCTTATTGGCCAACCTTGCGGCGGAAGTCCTCTTTGCCAGCACGCTCGGGTTGGTCCTGGTCGCACTGGGCACTTCACTGTCCCTGGCCACGCTGCTGGTCGTCAACGTCTTCGTGTCGTTCTTCGCCAGCATGATCCCTGTCCCGGGAGGTATCGGCGTTAGCGAGGGCGCGTTGATGGTTGGTTTGACAGCCGCCGGCATCGATCAGGCCACCGCGTTTGCCGCCGCCATTTGTTACCGGCTCTGCACGTACTACCTCCCGCCCATATGGGGTTGGTTCGCTTTCCACCGCCTCGAGCGCACGGGCCTAATTTGAGGTCGTGCAAGCCTTGGTTAGCTCGCTAACCGCCGAGACGCCGGCGGAAATTCCGTGACGCGTCGGACCATCAGCTGATCATGGCGAATGGCACCCCGCCCAACTCAGACGACCGGTGGCTCCTCGGCGATCCCCGGTGGGACGGTGCCGGTGGCCGTCTCCCACCCAAAAACGGCGACGCGGGCGCCTACCACCTTGGCGATGCCGAGACCGATGCCGGCCGCGGCCGCCCACAGCAAGGCGTCAGGCCAGGAGAACCGGGCCTTGGTCGGGTCAAACGGCGACGCGGCGCCGGCGTCCTTGCGAATAGCCGTGTACCCGGCCCTCAGCAGTTTCCGGGCGAGCAGCCCGACCAGCATGCCCGTGCCACTGGAGACCAACTTCCACATCCGCTCACGCCCGTTCACGGCCCGCCCCATTGCATCGTCACACCTGGATTTTACCATCGGCGCAATAGGCGGGGCCGCCCTCTGGTGGAGTTAATCGTGGCTGTTGCGCTCCCACCTGGAATGATGACGGTGCGCCCCGGCACTTTCCATCAGGTTCGCCTTCCGGGGGTGGGTTTCATACCATTTGGCGTACCGGGCGGCGATCGGTGCGGCCGTCAGGCCGTGGAGGTATACGCTCGCCAGCACGGTCGCGGAAGCGATCACGCTGATCTGCAAGGCCCCCGACAGCGCCGGCTGGCCGGCGGCGATCACGACGAACACTATCGATGCCAGCCCGCGGGGACCGAACCATCCGATAAACCCGACTGTGCGAAGCCCCGCATGGCTGCCGAGCAGCGCTACGGTCACCGGCAGCATCCGGACCACCGTCAGGCTGAGAGCGGCATAGATCGCCACCGCGGCGTCGACGCGGTGCAGCAGAGGGCCGACCACCACCGCCCCGAACAAGACGAACGTCAACGCGGCCGATAACTCGCCCCCATCGACGACCAGTTCGGTCAGGGCGGGCACCTCTTTTTGGTTGAGCCAGCCGAACACCAACCCGCCCATGAAAGCCGCAATGAAGCCACTCCCACCCAGCGGTACGGCCAACCCGTAACAGGCGGCGACAGTGGCCAAGGTGGCCACGTGCCGCCACTCCGACGACATGAACCCGCGCCGGCTGGCCCACCCCATGACCACTGAGCCCACAGCGGCGGCAACCACCCCAGCGAGCAGCCCGTACCCGATCTGTTCGAAGACCAGCCGGAGGGCCGCCGCGGCATGGATGACCCCTTCGTCGGCGTTGGTGACGGCGAGCAGGATCAACAGGAGCGGCACGCAGATCCCGTCGTTGAGCCCGCTCTCGACGTTGAGGCCCTGGCTGACGCGGACCGGGAGGCGCCGGTCGCGGACTACCGCTTGCCCCAGAGCGGCGTCAGTCGGGGCCAGGATGACCCCCACCAAACCGACCTCCAGCCAGGTGAGCCCGCTGAATAGCGCCTTAGCCGCCAGGGCGCCTAACCCGATGGTGAGCGGCAACCCTACACCCAGCAGCCGGGCCGGAAGCGGATAGTCGTGGCGCAAAGCGCGGAGGTTCAAACGGCTGGCGTCCGTGAACAGCACCAACGTCAACGTGAGCTCGGCCACCCCCCGCAGTTCCTCACCGCCCACGTCGAGAGTGACCCAGCCCGCGCCCTCCGGGCCGACCAACAGGCCGAAGGTAACGAAGAACATGGCCGGAGTCACCACGCCGTGCTCGAGCCGAAGGGAGACAACGGCCCAAGCGAACAACCCGACCGCCAGCACCAGGATCGTCCAGTTATGCACCGGTCATCGGAGACCCCTCTGTTCTCGCTGGTTCTTCCTCCCGATGCTGGCGCTCTCGGTCGGAGGGGTGTGACCCGTCATGCCGGGAACCACCCGGCATCGGGTGGTCCCGGTCTACCCAGCCCCGCCGTAATGTCAGGCCTGTAATCGTCATCGCGCCGCCCCAGGCGGCACGGACGACCACAAGACGAACGTGGCTGAGGAGACCCTGAGCGTGACCCCGTGCCGCCACGACCAACGGTCAACGAAGCAACTACGGCCAAGCATGCGTGACCAAACATACGTGAAAGGGTGCGACGATGTTCAACCTTCGTAACCGAAGCTTTTTGAAGGAGATCGATTTCGAGCCGCGCGAGTTGAAATACCTCCTGCAGCTGGCGGAAGCGCTGACGGTGGCCAAGTTCGCCGGCAACGAGGTGAAGCGGCTCGAAGGAAAAGAGATTGCCCTGATCTTCGAGAAGACGTCCACACGTACGCGCTCGGCGTTCGAAGTGGCGGCGTTCGACCAGGGGGCCCACGTCACCTACCTCGACCCTTCGGGCTCGCAACTGGGCCATAAGGAGTCGGTGGCGGACACGGCCAGAGTGCTTGGGCGCATGTACGACGGCATCGAGTTCCGCGGTAATAACCAGGATGACGTCGAGGAATTAGCCAAATATGCAGGTGTCCCGGTCTACAACGGCCTCACCGACCAGTGGCACCCCACCCAAATGCTGGCCGACTTCCTGACGATGCACGAGGCGAGCGGTAAGGCCTACGACTCCATTTCCTATGCGTTCGTGGGCGATTGCCGGTTCAATATGGGGCGCTCCCTGTTGGTCATGGGGGCTCTGATGGGTGCGGACGTACGCCTGGCTGGACCGGAAGTACTGCAGCCGCCTGGCGATGTCGTGACCATCGCCAGGCAGATCGCGGCATCGGACGGGAGCGCGGGTCACGATCACCGACGATGCCGCCACGGCCGTCTCGGGGGTCGACTTCGTCCATACCGACGTGTGGGTGTCGATGGGCGAGGCCAAGGACGTTTGGACTGAGCGCGTCAAGCTCCTCGCCCCTTACCAGGTGAACACCGCCCTGATGGAAAAAACGGGCAACTCTCGGGCTAAGTTCATGCACTGCCTCCCGGCGTTCCACGACCCGAACACGACCGTCGGGCGCGAAATAATGGAGCACACCGGGATGCGTGATGGCCTCGAGGTGACCGGCGAGGTCTTCGAATCACCGGCCAGCATTGTGTTCGACCAGGCGGAAAACCGGCTGCACACCATCAAGGCGCTCCTTGTCGCCACCCTTGGCGACTGAGACCTCTTTCATGCTGATCCTGGTTGCTCTAGGCGGGAACGCTCTGCTGAAGCGGGGCGAGCCCATGACGGCTGCGGCGCAACGCGCCAATATCCATCAGGCAGCGTTAGCTCTGGCCCCGATCGCCGAGCACCATCAACTCGTCTTGTCGCACGGGAACGGCCCACAAGTGGGCTTGCTCGCGCTCCAAGCTTCTGCTTACAAGGACGTCGAGGCGTACCCGCTCGACATCCTGGACGCGCAGACCGAGGGAATGATCGGCTACCTGATCGAGCAGGAGCTAGGCAACCTCGTGCCCAAGGACGTCCCTCTGGCCACCATCCTGACGATGATAGAAGTGGACCGCGACGACCCGGCATTCGCGAACCCGACAAAGTTCGTAGGGCCGGTTTACGACGACGACGCCGCTACCGCCCTGTCCGAAGAAAAGGGCTGGATATTCAAGCGCGACGGCAGCAAGCTCCGACGAGTCGTCCCATCACCGGCGCCAAAGCGTATATTCGAGATCCGGCCCATTCGCTGGCTGCTTGACCACGGCACCATCGTGATCTGCACAGGCGGGGGCGGGATCCCGACCGCGTGGCCCCCGGCGCCGATCGTAAGCTCGGGGGGGTAGAGGCGGTAATAGACAAGGACCTGGCCAGCGAGCTCCTGGCCCGCGAGGTCAATGCCGAGCTATTCGTGATGGCCACGGACGTAGACGGCGTGTACGAAGGTTGGGGCACACCCAATCAGCGCCGGCTCGACCAGGTTACCCCTGACGAGTTGCGCGACCATAGCTTTCCGGCTGGGTCGATGGGGCCCAAGGTGGAGGCGGCGATCAGGTTCGCTGAGGCAACTGGGCAACGGTCTGCCATAGGGTCGCTGGCGGACATCGGCCGCATCGTCGAGGGCCGAGCCGGCACCAACGTCCTCGGCCGCACGGCCGCAACCGCCCTGACGAACGTACATCCCTAGAAGGAGAGGTCAATGACTGATAACAGTACACTCGGCGTCTATTCAGAGGTCGGCCGGCTGAGAAAAGTCATAGTGCACCGACCCGATTTGAGCTTGCGCCGGCTAACCCCCGCTAACCACGACGACCTGTTGTTCGACGACGTCCTCTGGGTGGAGCGCGCCCAAAAAGAACACGACGGCTTTGTCGAGGTCCTGCGCAACCACAATGTCGAGGTGTTTTATGTCCACGAGTTGCTGGAGGGGGCGCTGTCGGCCAGTGACAAAGCTCGTGTCCAGGTCATCGAGGCGGTGGCCAATGAGTCGACAGTGGGGTGGTCGATCGTCGATGAAATACGGGCCATGCTGGAAAAGCTGCCGCCCCCTCTCCTGGCCAAGCACCTCATCGGAGGCCTGACCATCAGTGAACTGGACCCCGATTGGGAACGGCTGAAGACCGTCTCACTGCTGGCTGCGGCCAACGAGGACCCAGACCTCTTTGTACTGCCACCCCTACCCAACACGTTGTTCACTCGGGACTCCTCGGCCTGGATATTCGGCGGCGTCACGGTCAACCCGATGTTCTGGCCCGCTCGTCGCCGCGAAGCTCTCAACCTGCTTACGATTTACCGCTACCACCCGATGTTCCAGCATGGGCAGTGGCAGGAATGGTACCCGGGGCGGGCTGACGGGGGCGACGACGGGCTCCGTCTCGAATTGTTCGGAGCGGCCTCGATGGAGGGCGGCGATATCCAGCCGATCGGCAACAAGACCGTACTAATTGGGTTCAGCGAACGGACCACTGGCCGCATGATCGAGCACATCGCCGCTCAGCTCTTCCAGGCCGGCGCGGCGGAGCGGGTGATCGCGGCGATTATGACCAAAGACAGGGCGCACATGCACCTGGACACCGTTTTCACCATGCTGGACCGCGACATTGTTACCGCCTTCCCCGGTGTGGTCACCAACCTCCCGGCCATCAGCCTGCGGCCGAGTGACCGGCCCGGCGATTTCGACATCACCATCGAGAAGGATTTTCTCTCTGCTGTCAGCAACGCGCTTGGCGTAAGGCGGCTCCGGGTCATCGAGACCGGCGGCGACAGCTACCAGGCGGCGCGCGAGCAGTGGGACGACGCCAACAACACCGTCGCGTTGGAGCCAGGCGTCGTCGTGAGTTATGAGCGCAACACCTTCACCATCGCCAAGATGCGCGAGGCGGGCGTCGAGGTCGTCGAGATCGCCGGTTTCGAGCTCGGGAAGGGCCGTGGCGGAGGGCACTGTATGACGTGCCCCATCCAGCGTGATCCTGTTTAGCCCCGATATCTTCGAGGAGGCGCGAGACGATGACCCAGGGAGCTGTCTACGGCCACGACGAAACGAGTAGGGGGGCGCCGGCCCTAACCTCGGTCCCCAAGCCGCCAGACACCCGTTTTGGCCCCATACAAGCCGTGGCCCTCATCATGGGGAGCATCATAGGTGTCGGGATCTTCAACCTCCCGAGCTCGCTGGCCTCCTATGGCCCGATCACGTTGGTGTCGATGGGGTTGACGACCATCGGGGCGCTCGCATTTGCGGTGCTCTTCGCGGCGTTGTCCCGGCGCCTGCCGGCGGACGGCGGCCCGTACGCCTACGGTCGGGTGGCGTTCGGGAACGGCGTTGGCTTCCTGAACGCCTGGTCGTACTGGATCACCGCGTGGGCCGGGAATGCCGCCATCGCCGTGGGCTGGGTCCTGTACGTAGAACGCTTTATAAACAAGGGTCAGAACACGTTTGGCTCCATCGCGCTGGTGCTGGTGGGGCTATGGCTGCCCGCGCTCGTCAACCTGAGTGGGGTAAAGAACATGGGCTCGGTGCAGGTCGGGACCACGGTCCTCAAGTTTGCCGCCCTATTGTTCATGTCGACCGTCGGGCTGTTTTACGTCTCCTCAGCCAACTACCACCCGTGGAACATCAGCGGCCAGACCGCTATTGCGGCCATCGGCGGGGGTATGGCGATCGCGCTGTTCAGCTATCTGGGGGTTGAAACCGCTTCTGTCGCCGCGGCGAAGGTGCGCGACCCGGACCGCAATATCCCGAGAGCGACGATATTGGGCACGCTGGCCACCGCCGTCGTCTACATGCTGTCATTAGTGGCGATCTTCGGCATCCTGCCGAGCTCGACGCTGGCGGCCTCGTCGCAACCTTTCTCAGAGGCCGCGAATACCATGTTCGGCGGCTCCTGGCCGGGCGACGTAATGGCGGTCGCCGTTATCATCTCAGGGCTCGGGGCGCTCAACGGGTGGACCATGATTTGCGCGGAGATGCCCTTGGCCGCGGCCAACGATGGCCTCTTCCCGGCGCGGTTCAAGCAGCTCTCGTCCAAAGGGGTCCCGGCTTACGGCATAATCGTTTCCACGGTCCTCGCCTCGATCGCCATGGCGGTTAACTACCTGGGAGCGAGCGGCGAGACCGTTTTCACCACCCTCGTACTGATGAGCGGTATCACCGCCGCCATCCCATATGGTTTTTCCGCGCTGGCTCAGGCGAAGTGGCGCTGGGTAGACCACAAGACGGTCCAGACGCCGAGGTTCGTCCGGGACATGACCGTCGCCATCGTGTCCCTGGTTTTTGCCGTACTGTTCATTTTCTACTCGCGCAACTCGGGGCATAGCTTCTGGGTCTACTGGGCACCTTTCTTCCTGGCCGGTGGCGCCCTGCTGCTCGGGATCCCCGTTTACATGGCGCAACGCAGCCACATGAGCCAACCCGAGCCGGTCCCTGCCTACCGGTGAAACGGTCCCGGGAACGGCTACGCCTGGACTACCGCGCCTCCCGCCTATGACCGGTGCTACTAATAAAAAGCTGACAGTACGCCAGGCTGCCTTCATCGGGGTCGGCTCGATGGTCGGCGCGGGCATCTTCGCTTTGCTGGGGGCGGCAGGAGAAGTCGCGGGCGCGGCCGTGTGGCTCTCGTTCCTGATCGCGGGGGCGGTCGCCCTGTTGCAGGGGTACTCCTTCGCCAAGTTCGGCGGCCGGTACCCCTCGGCGGCCGGGTTGCTGGAGTACGTCTCGCGAGGCTTCGGCGACGGGCACACGACAGGCATTATCGCCTGGCTCCTGTTTGCCGCTAATGCGATCATAACGGCGATGGTGGCGGTCTCGTTCGGGAGCTATGCGGCGACAGCGGTGTCGAGAGGGGACTCGGCCTGGATAAAGACCTTCGCCGTCCTCGTCCTCCTGGCTATGACACTCCTCAACATCCTGGGCTCGCAAGCGGTGGCCAGAGCGCAGACGGTCGTGGTGTACGTGGTCATCGGTATTCTCACCGTGTTCGCGGTGGCGACTGTGACCCACATCCACCCCCACCTCCTCGCCTTCTCCCATTACCCGCCGCTGCGCGATATCGTCTCGAGCGTAGCCCTTACGTTCTTTGCCTTCCTTGGCTTCGGCGTTATAACTTTTGCCGCCAGCTCTTTGGCCAATCCTCGCCACGACCTCCCTCGGGCCATGTTCCTGGCGCTAGGAATCGCCACAGTCATTTACGTCGCAGTGGCATTGGGCGTCTTCGGCACACTCACCGTGCAAAAGGTGATCTCCTCAGGAGGGACGGCCCTGGCCGTCGCCGCCGAGCCGGTGCTCGGCAGTGCCGGGTACCACCTGATGACGGTGACTGCCTTGTTCGCCACCGCCGGCGCCACGAACGCGGGGCTCTTCCCGGCCGCGGGGCTGTCGCAAGAGATGGCGGCGGCGGGCCAGTTCCCCCCGGTCCTCGGGCACCGGGTGGCGGGGCGGGCGGTGGCCGGGCTACTGATAACTTGCGGGGCAGCCATCGTCTTGTCGTTAGTGTTCGACCTCACCGCCATCGCCTCAATAGGGAGCGCTGTCGCCCTCATGGTTTTCGCCCTGGTGACCGTGGCCCACCTCAAGGTCCGTAGGGAGACAGGGGCTCACACCTGGCTGCTGGTGCTGGCCCTCGTCAGCACTGTGGGCGTCCTGCTGACATTCATCTTCACCACTCTGGTCCACGAACCCGCCACTGCCTTTACGCTGCTCGGGATCCTTGTGCTCAGCGTCGCGCTCGACTTCGGTTGGAAGCGGGCCCGCACCGCCCGTCTGCTTTTGCCCTAGAAGTCCGGCCTTCATGATGCCCACGCCAGCGGCCTCGCCCCAGCGAGAAATCGTAAGCCTCGACGGTCACTTGCTGGACTCGATGGTGCTCCCCAAGGTGCTCGACGCCATCGTGGACGCCGGGGCGACCTATGTGATCCTGGAGCTCGACGTAGGGGCCACGCGGATTGACCGGAGCCATATCCGTTTGGAACTGTCTTGCCGCGATGAAGGGGCGCTGGCCGCCCTCCTCGAAGGTTTGCAAGTTCATGGCGTCAATGTGGAAAGTGATGAGGACGCCGAGCTGGTCGAGACGGACCAGGATGGTGTGCTGCCTGAAGGCTTCTACTCGACGACCAACTTCGCTACCGCGGTGCGGCTCGACGGGCATTGGGTAAATGTCGAGCGGCCTGAGATGGACTGCGCCATCGTGGTCGGTCCCGGCGACACGAGGGCCCTGACCGTCCCGATGCACCGGGCCCGGGCGGGAGACCGGGTTGTCGTCGGGATGCGGGGAGTGCGAGTCGAACGGCCCTGCACGCCATCGCCACCGGCAACCTGCTCCCCGCCTCGGTCGAGACGTTCTGCGTGGACATCAACCAGGCCGTGCTGACCAAACTGGCCGACCGCGGCACCCATCAGGCGCTCGGCATGGTGACCGACGTCGGCTTGTTCGCCACCGAACTAGCTGATGTGCTTTGCGGGCCATTGTGGCGGGCTTCGCGCCAGTCTTCCACCGCAGTTCATCCACCAGGTAGGTGACTTCATGAGAGCAAAGCTCTATACCTTGTCAAGCGTCGGCCCGACGGCAGGTCGGTGGGCAAAAAGACGGGCTCTGGCCGCCGTCTTCTGTGCCGCGATCGGGGCCGCGCTCCTCGTGGCCGGCTTCGGGTCGGCGGCCGCGTACGGAAGCCCACCGGTGGGGCTGGTCGCTGCCGTCGGTGCTGCTTCCGCCACCTCGACGCCGGCCACGAGCGCGCCGGCCACGAGCGCGCCGGCCACGAGCGCGCCGGCCACGACGGTCCCGACCACTGCGCCCACCACTGAGCCGACCACGGCAGCCACCTCAGTGACCACCACCACCGAGCCGTCGACGACGAGCACCACCACGGCCTCGACGACTTCGACGACCAAACGTCGGGTCGTCGTCGGTATCGCAGCGACGCGGGGGATCGTCGTGACCGAGCCACCCAGCAACGCGCAATCGGGCTGGATAGCGTTCGGGATCCTTCTTGTAGTTGTCCTGGGGTTGGCCGTCGCCTGGTGGGTGCATGAGCGCCGGCGGCCTGGGGGAAGCACAAACAGGCCCGTTGGGTAGAGAGTCGGTTGTTCGACGAGCCCCCTCGCCTATGGTTCGCCGGGGCGTTCGAAGGCACGAAGATTGCCGGTAAGGCTCACGGTGCAGGTTTGACAAGCACAGCGGTCTTTCCTTGCCGGTGCAACTGAATGGCCTTGTCGATGGCCACAAGTACCGGGGTGACGACGGAGAGGCCCATTACTACCAGCCATTGCCCTCCCGAAAGAGCCACCGTGTCGAGCAAGCGCTGGAACATCGATAGTCCCACCGCGGCCCAAGTAAGGAACCATCCCAAGATGATCCAGCCAAAATACGGGAATAGCGGTGATGACCACGGCGCTTCGTGTTCGCGTCGCATTACCACTCCGAGGTTAACGGCCGTAAGCGATACAAAGGCGAATGCCATCGTCATCGAGATTGACGGGAGAGTGGTGCTGGGCTTGTCCGGTCCCCAGGCCAGGAGGCCGAGTGCGGTAACGGCTACGACGAAGCCGCTCGCCAGCCACCGGATAACCTGCGGCCGGTTGACTATTTTGGTACCGGGGTGGCGCGGAGGACGTTGCATTACGCTCGGGTCCGGGACATCGACGATGAACCCGACAACGACCGTCACTACCACGAAGAACTTGCAGAACAAGAGCTGCAGGGGGAAGAGGGCAATCCCGCCGTTTATGTTGAGGATCGTCGCGTACAGCATCAATTGCAAGACGGACGACAGGATGGTCAACTGCAATTTCACGTACGACGTGATCCGCCGGTAGATGTCCCGGCCGAGGTCGACGGCCCGTACCAGGGTGGCGAAATTGTCGTCGGTCAGGACGATTTTCGCCGCCTGCTTGGTTACTTCGGACCCGCTCCCCATGGCGACGCCGATGTCGGCCTGTTTCAGTGCGGCGGCATCGTTGACGGCGTCCCCGGTCATGGCCACCACGTGGCCCGACTCCTGCATGAGGCGAGCCAGCCGCACCTTGTCCTCGGGGGCCACGCGCCCGAAAACGTGAAGCTCGGGGAGACGCCCGACTACCTCCTCATCGTCAAGTTTCGCCAGCTCCGTCCCGGTGATCACACCCGGCCCCAGCCCCAACTGGTCGGCTATGGCGCGAGCCGTCACCGTGTGATCGCCGGTGATCATCCGAACGTCGATCCCGGCGTGAAGGGCAACGCTGACCGCATCTTTGGCTTCTGTGCGGAGGGGGTCAATGATCCCGACGATGGCCACAAATACAAGGTCGGTGACTTGGGCCATAGCGTCGGACGCAGCGGCCGTCATCGTCGCATCGTCGACGTCACGGGCGGCGAACGCCAGCACTCGCAGACCACGTTCGGAGAGCTGTTGGTTGGCGGCCAGGATCTCCTCGCGGACGTCATCGATAGGCACTTGTGCGTCGTGCCACAGCGCCCGAGCACAACGCTCGATGACAACGTCGGGCGCCCCCTTGACGGTGACGAAGTGGGGCCCTTCAACATACCGCCGCCGAGCCAATCAGGGAGGTCGTGGAACGTCGCCATGAACTTGTACTCGGAGTCGAAAGGCACCTCGAGCAGCCGGGGCAACGCGGCACGGGTGTCTTCAGCGTCCACCCCCATTTTTGCCGCCAACACGACAAAAGCGGCCTCGGTGGGGTCGCCGATAACCGTCCCGTCGTCGGCTACCGTCGCGTCGGTGCACAGCGTGAGCCCGAGTGCCAGGCGCTGAAAGTAAGGCAAGGCGCGCCCCATCACGCCTAAAATCGCACCAGTCTTCTCGTACCCCACCCCCTCGACCGTGAACCACTCACCGCCGGCGAGCATCGACGTCGCCGTCATAGCGTTCATCGTCAGAGTGCCGGTCTTGTCGCTGTTGATGACGGTCGTACCGCCCAGGGTCTCCACGTCTGTGAGCGACTTGACGACGGCCTTGGACTCGGCCAGCCGCCGCGCCCCTGACGCCAGCATTGTTTGCACGAACGTCGGCAAGCCCGTCGGTATGGCGGAGATCGCCGTAGAGATGCACAGGAGCAGAAGCGTGTCGAGAGTTTGGCCCCGGACGATGCCGAAAATTGCGATCACCGCCACGGCCAACCACGCCACCAGCCCGAAGATCTTGGTCATCCCGTCCAGCTCGCGTTGCAGGGGCGACCGCGTCCGCTCGGTGGCGGTGACCATCTGGGCGATGCGGCCCATTTCCGTCTGCTTACCTGTGGCGGTGACGATAAAGGTCGCGGTCCCCCGGGTCACGTCGGTGTTCTGGAACACTAAGTTCGTCCGGTCGCCGAGGGCGATCTCAGCCGCCGGCAGGGTGGCTTGGTCCTTGCCTACTGGAGCGCTCTCGCCGGTGAGAGCGGCCTCCTGCAACTCGAGGGTGGCTGATGTAAAGATACGCCCGTCCGCGGGGACGAGGTCTCCGGCCTCGAGAAGCACCACATCGCCTGGCACGAGCAGTTTTGATTCGATCTGTTCGACCCGAGCGGAGCGTCGAACCCGCGCCAGAGGCACCTGGAGCTGCGCTAGAGCCTCGACGCTGGCCCGGGCCTTCAACTCCTGGTTGGTAGCCATAATTACGTTGAACGTCACTAGGGCAGTAACTACCAGACCGGTGGCCACCTGCCCGATGATGAAACTGGCCACGCCCACGATCAGCAACATGATGTTCATCGGGTTAGCCAGCTGTGCCCGGGCTACGACCCATGTGCTTGGGGGCGGTTCCGGAGGTATCTCGTTGGGGCCATACTCGGTGAGCCGGCGGGCCACCTCCTCGGCGCTCAGACCTTGTTGAGGGTCGACGCCCAGCTGTGACGCCACCTGGTCAGCCGGTTGCCCGTACCAGGCGGTTTTTTCGACGGGCCGGTCGAGGACGCTCATCGCGGCGGCCCTCCTGGCGGGGAGCCCGGCGACGACCGAGGCAGTGGTGACGCCCCAGACGCGGCCGTCGGGGCCGACGAACAGCTAAACGCGCGCATTGCTAGCCCTCCTATCACCGCTTTATTCCTGAAATTACGGGCGACAGCCAAATACTCGTGTTGCATCGGGTGGCTCAGGACCACCCGGGCCAGGGTGGAAATATGCGGTGCAGCAACGCCTGGTGGCGGCCCTTTAGCTCGCCCGACCGGGCACCCGTCGCCCTGCCAGCCGGCCCAGTGCCACGTGATCGGTGGGGACCGTCTGGTCCGGGACGAAGCAGGCTAGAGCGACTCGGTAGCGCAACTTGGTAGGGACATCATCCGGTATGGATGATGGCTCTGGCCCGCGGCACGGGGTAGCGTCGGGAACCACGCTCGATAGGTAAACATCAGCTGGAAACGGCCCTTTGCCCATTGTTCGACGAGATCGCTGCCGAGGAGGCTTACGACGCTGCACTCAGTCATCTGCTTATGGTCAAGGTGCCCGTTCCGCTAGTACAGCGCGACTAGCCAGATGCCAACGTCGAGCCAACGGCAAGAACTCAGGGCGTCCTAGCTAGCGTGGCCCAACCGCGGTCGTGGCTCGATCATTGGGTACCGGGAGTGCGGGCGGCCCGGACTTACAAACCGGCCTGGGCCCGCCCGGACATCGTTGCCGGAGTTGTCCTGGCCGCCATACTCGTCCCCCAAGGCATGGCCTACGCCGAGCTCGCTGGCTTACCGCCTGTCACCGGGCTGTACACGACGATCGGCTGCCTGGTGGGTTATGCCGTGTTCGGCCCCTCACGAATCCTGGTCCTGGGACCGGATTCGTCGGTGTCCCCCATGATCTTCGCCGCCATCATCCCTCTTCTGGCGGGCGGGGCCCGTCACGAGCAATCGCGTTGGCGGGCATGCTCGCCCTGATCGTCGCGCTGATAGAAATTGGCCTGGGGGTGGCGAAGTTGGGGTTCGTGGCCGACCTGCTCTCCAACGAGGTCCAGGTCGGGTACATGAACGGGCTCGCCTTGATAATCATCGTCGGCCAACTGCCAAAGCTGTTCGGCTTTTCCACCGAGGCAGAGGGCTTCGGCCACGAAGTGCGGGCTTTTTTCACGAGCCTGGACCTAACCGTCTGGCCCGCCTTGTTCACCGGCCTTGGAGCGCTGGCCGTCCTGTTGGTCTTGCCGAAGCTCACTCGCCGCGTCCCCGCCGTGCTGGTCGCGGTGGTGGGTGCCACCGTTATCTCGGCGGTCCTCGACCTGAGCGCACACGGCGTAAAGACGGTCGGCGCCTTACCGAAAGGCGTCCCAGCACCGTCTCTGCCCTGGACGAAGCTGGCGGACGTCGCCCCCTTGATGGTTGCCGCGATCGGCATCACGCTCGTATCGCTGGCCGACACGATTGCGACGTCGGCCAGCTTCGGCGCTCGCCGAGGCGAGGAGGTGGACCCGAACCAGGAGATGATCGGCATCGGTGCGGCCAACCTGGCCGCCGGGCTGGTGCAAGGCTTCGCCGTGTCAACCAGTGGGTCCCGCACCGCGGTCGTCGAGCAGGCAGGGGCCAAGTCCCAGCTCGCGTCCCTCGTTGGGGCCGGCGTGGTAGCTATCCTCCTGTTGTTCCTTAACGGCGTCCTGGCGGACCTGCCGCAGTCGGCCCTGGCCGCGGTCCTGATCGCGGCGGCCTTTTCTTTGATGGACCTTGATGTTCTCCGTCGCTATTACATCGTGAGGAAGAGCGCCTTGGCCCTGTCGCTTACGGCGACAGTCGGCGTAGTCCTGCTCGGGGTGCTCCAGGGCATAGTGGTCGCCATCATCCTGGCCGTCCTGTTGTTCTTTCGCCGGAGTTGGCAACCGAGAGGCACGGTCCTCGGCCAGGTCGAAGGTCTTGAAGGATGGCACAGCGTCGAAGAGTACCAAGAGGCGCGCCAACTCCCGGGGATCGCCGTATACCGATGGGAGGCCCCGCTTTTCTTCGCCAATTGCTCCGCCTTTCGGTCTCAAGTCCGCCGGATCGCCGCTGACCGCCACCCGTCGTGGGTGGTCGTGCAGTGCGAAGCCGTAACCGATATCGACGTCTCCGCGGCTCAGATGCTGGAGCAACTCGACCGCGAGCTGAACGGCTCGGGCACGCATATGGCATTCGTGGAGATGCGCAGTCGGCTACAGGACCAGGTGCAGCGCTATGGGCTCCTCGAGACACTCGATGGTAACCGCTTCTACCCCACGCTCGAAGCCGGGCTGGCGGCCATCAAGGAAGGTTGACGGCCACTGTCGCCGCCGGGTTATGAGACGGAGTGTGAGGTGTTGTCTATGTGAAAGTAGTACTCCTTCACGTCCTCGCCGTGATTGCCCTCCGCATTGGTGAGGCCGGAGAAGCGCTCCTTCAGGATCGGGTCAGCACCGTTCCACAACGCCACGGACAGGCAGAGCCGTTGGCGGTCGTCGCTCACGCCGGCGATACCGTCTTCGCCCCAGCGATAGGCCCGCGACCGAGCCTGGTCATGGGTGAAGTAGCTCCAGGCGTCACCGCGCTCGCTGTAGTCCTCGCGAACGGTGCCCCATTGCCGATCGCTCAGATAGGGGCCCCATCGACGCCACGGGGCCCCTCGACATCGGCTTGCTCCAAGCGTCGCCCCTCGGCTGTCTCGTTCATCGTCGGCCTCCGTCGCTCTACCCTCGCTGATTTGACCCCTCCGAAATTACGCCTCCGTGGCCCCGTCGGCAGGTTGACCTGAGGTTACGTCCCCTCCATCTGGCCGCTTCGTCCGGATTGGATGATGCTGAAACCCTTTCGCTGCGCTCAGACTGTACGCGATGAACCCTCCTGTCCTGCATTGCCGCGGCACCACCAGTGCCCGGTCCGGGCCTGAACACCGCGCCGGCAGTAGTCACGAGCACTCTCTCGCGCTCGTTGCCGAAGTCGGCTCGTTGTGCCTGCGGGGCTGGGGTGCACCTGGTGGCCGCGCAGGAGGCCCCGGGGACGAAGAGACCGCATCAGAGAGGAGACAAAAGTGACCGAAGAACAGGCAATGGGGCCGATCAGCTACCTGATCGCAGAGTTCCCGGGCAACAAAATGACCGGGGAGGGCTTTCCGATCCTCGTCGACCTCGTGAACCAGGGTGTCATTCGGGTCCTGGACCTCAGGTTTATTACCAAGGACCTCGAGGGTTCAGTGCAAGCCATGCAACTCAGCGATATAGACGGTGATGGTCAGTTTGATATGGCAGTCTTCGAGGGCGCATCTGCTGGCCTGATCGACGAGAGCGACTTTGCGGACGCGGCTTCTGTGATTGAACCTGGCTCGTCCGCAGGCATCCTGATATTCGAGAACCGCTGGGCCATACCGTTCATCAACGCCTTACGTCGTGGCCAGGCGGAGCTGGTCGCGGCTGGGTTCATTCCCATCGACTCAGTAATAGCGTCGCTCGATGCGACGGAGCCGGCCGGCAACTAACCTAACAAACCTGACAGAACCCGACAAAACTCGACCAAACCCGAAAAGGAGATAACACATGCCCGGACTTCTGCGAGGAGCGGCGCGCGTTGCGGTGGTGGCCGGCACGGCTACCGCAGTTTCCAACCGCGTTTCGCGCCGGCAAGCCAACCGCTGGGCGGCACAAGACGAGCAGGCTTACAATGACCAGCAGCAGCAGTATGCACAGCCGCAGTACGCACAGCCGCAATACGCCCAACCGGCTACCGCGCCCGCTCCTGACCCTCTAGAGCAATTGCAGAAACTGGCCGACCTGAAATCACAAGGCATCCTCACGGAGGAAGAGTTTCAGGCCCAAAAGACCAAGATCCTGGCCTAGTGCGAAGACGGGCAACCTGCGCCCGGTTGCCAATGCGACGCCTGTCCTCCAGACAGCATTTGCCCGACCGGTAACGGGCCAAATTCGTGAAGGACCACCAGGTACTCAAGCGCCCGACCAAAATCGGCGTTTTCTGCCCTAGGGCAAAGTCCCGCCAGGGCCACTGGCGCGCCGCCACAGGCTGTTGAGATGGCCGTCAAAAGCGTCAAACGAGAACCATCCCTAAGATAGGAGGACTTGAAATGGACGACCCCAGTAGTGAAGGTTGGCTTATCTTTGCCGGGATCATCTTGATGATGGCCGGCGCCATGAGGTTCTTCGACGCTATCTGGGCCTGGTCCTACAACGGTGCCACGGCCCTGCATCTTAGTAGCGCCCTTTTTGGCCAAACCCTAAGCAACTACGGTTGGGTGTGGATCGTCGTAGCCATCATCTTATTTGCGGCGGGCTTCGGAGTAATGTTGCGCTCACAATTTTCGCGGTGGTTCGGTATTGTCGCCGGCGCCATCGGCGCCATTAGTGCCATCTGGTGGATGCCGTTTTACCCGGTCTGGTCGTTAACCTACGTCCTCATATGCGTATTGGTTATCTACGCTCTCGCCGCCCATGGTCAGAAAGAACCAGCGTGAGGCGCTAGAGCCCACAGACAGAGCGCGGCCGCGAGGTTACAGGCCTCGTTCCTGCCGGCGGCGCGCATGGGGGATACGCGTGGCGCCAGGAACGGCTGACATCGAGGCAGCAAGTGGCGGGTGTGGTACTTTGCCACCTCACGGCCTCTGGCCCGGCGGCCCGTGCCTGTTTTACGGTGTGCCGGAGCCGTCGCGGGTGTCAGGCAGAAGCATCGGGCACCGGGGTGGGTTCGCTACTGGGCAACAAGATGGTCGAGCCCAAACCGATGAGCCCGATGAAGGCCAATACGAGCATGGCGACACCATAGGAGCGCTTCGGGTCGGCGAGGCCGGAGACCAGGATGGTGCCGCCGATCGCCACCCCCAGCGTCGACCCCAGGTTGGACACGCTGCGCGATAGGCCCGAAATCTCCCCTTGAAGATGTTCGGGGAAGGCAGATTGCACCACGTTGACCGACGGGGTGAGCATCACGCCCAGCCCCAAGCCGATGAGGAACAGTCCTGGAGCGAAGTACCAGGGGCCGGGTGGCCCTTCACCAACGCCAACAGGACAGCGATGCCGACGATGGTGATCACAAATCCGGTCAGGATGAGGCTCCGTTGCTGGAACCGCTTGGCCAGCCGGCCGGCAGCCAGCGACGACAACAAAATGCCCAAAGTGGCGGCGGTAAAGATCACGCCCGTCTGGATGGCGTTGTAATGCCGGACAACTTGCAGGTAGGCGGACACCACGAAGGATGTGCCCATGAGCATCAGCCATTGCACGTTCTGGCTGACCAGGGCCAGGTTCGAGGTGCGGTTGCGGAAAAGAGACGTGGAGATGAGGGCCTCCTTGCCCGCCCGCTCCCGGCCGCGGATCCAAACGAAGAAGCCGGCCAAGATGAGCGCGCCGACGACGAGGAACACCGCCATCAGGCCAATATTGGTGTCGGCGGCCATGATCCCTCCGACAAAGACGACGAGGCCGGCGGCTGACAAGACCGCGCCTACAGTGTCGAAGGGGCGGGTCGGGTCCGCTGGGACGGGATCGGTGATGCTGCGGCCGAGCAGCAAGATGATCACGACGATGATGGCCTGGAAGACGAAAGCAACTCGCCACGAGATGGCCGTAGTGATCAGACCTCCGATCAACGGCCCGGTGGCAGCACCAACCCCTCCCATGCCACTGATCACACCGAAAGCCCAGGCGCGGGACTTGATGTCGCTAAAGAGCAGGGTAGTGAGGATGTAAACCGGCGGGATCAATAGAGCCGTGCCCACCCCCTCGAAAATGGAGTTACCCAGGATCAGGACCCCAAGCCCGGGTGAGGCCGCGCTAAGCACAGCCCCCACCCCGTAGATGGACAACCCCATCAGGAAGCACCGCTTGCGGCCCAGACGGTCGGTCAGCTTGCCGCACGGGATCATCAGGGCCGCCATGACCAGTAGGAATAGCGTGATACAGACCTGCACGCCCTGGACCGTTGTGTTCAGGTCGTGGCTGACGTCGGTGATCATGACGTTCATGTTCGAGCCGGCGAAGCTACAGATGAACTGGGCCAGGGCCAGAGGAATGAGCATCCTGCGCAACGCCCGTGTCGAGCTCTGTGAGTTGGCTGCGGAAGTCATGACACCCACTCTCGTTCAGCGTTAACCGTCGTCAGCCTGTCCTCGGTGAACTTCTGTCGAATATTTGAGATGGAGCCCTCGCACGGTTGGTTGAAGAGACCAGGTCGCGAGCGTCACGAGAGCCTGTAACCCGGCGTCGCGCCAGAAGCTCTATTCTCCGCGCTTCGCTTAGCGACCTTAGTTTGGTCGAGCCACTCCACGCCGCTTGAAGCTCTTGAAAAATGGTGGAGCGGTCCGGGCGATACCCCGAAGAGCATCCCGGGGGTGCTGACCGTTACCGGCCTCAGCGAGCGACCATGATCCGTCGAGCGGCGGCGCCGGCGTCGGCCCGGGAGCTGACCCCCAGCTTTCGGTAAATGGCTTTTAGGTGGAACTTCAGCGTGTTTTGGGAGATATAAAGCTCCTGGGCGATCTCGCGTACCGTCAGTCGGCTGGACAGGAAGCGCACGATGTCGACCTCTCGCTCCGTCAGTCGTTCGACCACGTCAGCCGGGCTTGTCAGGCGGGTGGCACCAGCAGGTCTTGCCGCTCGGCGGAAACGGTCCATCCAATGAGCCGGCGCTCGCCAGGCGACCGCCTCCACCAGCTCCTCGAGCTCAGCTCCCTCGGACGCTACCGTTTGCAGCATGCCATGGCTGACCGCCAGGTCAACGGCGATACTCGTGTACTTAACTGCTTCGTCGTGACGGTCTCGCACAGCGCGAGCCCTTAGTAACGCCTGCACAACCTCGTGGCGCGCGCAACGGGGTGTCGCTTCGTCCAACGCGGCCATGGCGGCCGCCTGGTTGCCCTCGGCGAGGTGTACGCGAGCGGCGCTCGCCCCGGCCCAGAAGCCGTCATCGACCATCTTCGCCCAGTTCCACGCCTCGTCTGTGTCTCCGGAGACCAGAGCCAGCTGCGTCCCAGCCCTTGCCAGCCAGGTCCATGCGCCCGGGGCCCGAGGTTCGGCCACGACCAAGTTCCTTACGTGCTCGAACCTGTCGCGGGCGGCTTCAACGGAACCGCAATCGAGAAGGGCCGCAACCATGACCGCCGAGCTCAGTACCTTGACGTAGAACATCGGCTCGGCCGGCGTCTCGATAAGGTCTTGGAGTTCGCGGAACGCACGCGCCCGGTCACCCAACTCGAGGTAGGAGACTGCCTCTGCGGTCCTCACTTCGACACGGACGATCGACTCCTTGACTTCGTCCGCAGCCTGCTGGAGGCCGCCGGCCACCCTCAGCGCATCGACGGGCTGGCCGGCCAGAGCTAGCCCCAGGGCGCGGGTTGCTTCGAAAGCAGCTCGTCGTTGCGGGTCCCGCTTCAAAGCCAGGTCGGCTTGTCGGATTTCGTCCAGGGTCTCGTCCCAGCGCTCCGATAGGGCTACCTCACGGGCTACCAGGTTCCAGCCGAGCCGCCCGAGCGGGTCGCGCCACCAGGCATCCCCCAGGTCAGCCAGCGCTTGGCGGGCCAGCTCCCCGGACTTAGCCCAGTCGCAGCTCACCGCGGCCGCGGTAGCGGCGAGCAGGCCCAGGCGTGGTTGCAGGGGGCCGTCCAGCCCAGAGGTGGTTGCCCGCCACATGGCCTGGTCCACCAATTCGAGGAACCGGCGCCGGTTGACGAGCAGGTGGCACCAGGCGAAATCGATCATGGGCTCGAGGCCAGCTGACGCCACTGTGCAGGGGATGGCGGCCATGGCCCGCCGGACCGGCGCCTCCGGGCCGGCGTCGTCCGAGCCGGCCTCGTTGGCGGCCAGGACCCGCAGTGCCGTCTGCGGCTGGCCGGCGCGCAGGAAGTGCTCGACGGCCAGCATGACCTCGTCCGCGGCTTGGAACCACTGCGCGGCGCGCGAGTGCTGCTCGGCCAGCCGGTCCGGCGACAATCTGCCGAGCTCGCTCATTAGCGCGCCGCGCACCAAGGAGTGCAGCTCGAACGTGCCTTCGGGGGGAAGCTGCTGTACGAACAGCCCCCTCGCCTCTGCCTTAAGGAGAAGGTCAACGGCATCGACCCGGCCGGTCAGGGCTCGAGCCAAGCTCGGGTTTACCCGGTCAACCACAGAGACGTCCATAAGGACGCCTACCAGTTCGGGGTCCTCGCCGCCGAGTACCTCATGCAAGACATAGTCGAGCACCTGAATTTCGGCCTTGACCACCGGGAAGCCACCAGCTCGCTGCGCCCGCTCCGACCGACCGACGATGGCCGCCAACTGGATGCAGGCGGCCCACCCGTCGGCACGGTCCGCCACGATCTCGATTTGGTCGGCCGGCATCGATGGCAGGAGCCTCGAAACCAGCTCAACGGCTTCGTCGTGAGAGAACCTGAGCTCGACATAGTTGAGCTCACCCAGTTGGCCCCGGGCGCGCAGGCGGCCGAGCGGGAGCCGCGGTTGTCGCCGGGACAACAGGACCACGTGGAGCCAATTGGGCAAGTGCTGGACGAACTGGGCCAACGACTCAGCGATCGCCTCATCGCCGTCCACCAGGTGGACGTCATCGATGATGAGTACGACATCCGGCCCGGAACTGGCATCCAATTCGATCAGCAATTGGGCCACGGCGATCTGCACGCCGTTCCGGCGGCGCAGGAGCCCTTGAGACTGGCCGGCGCACCCTGGTATCACGGTCTCCAGCGCCGCCATGACCCCAGACCAGAACTCCACCGGGTGGCTGTCCGTCCCGTCCAACAACAGCCAGGCGGTGACTGCCCCTGTCCGCTCACCCCAGTCCGACAGAAGGGAGGTCTTACCTGTCCCCGCCGGGGCAACGACAAGGGTGAGCGGCGCGGCGGCCAGTTCGTCGACAAGCTGGAGGAGACGAGGACGATGGACGTAGTGGCGCTCGGTAGCAGGCGGGCGCAGTTTGGCACGCAAAACTGGGATCACCGTGACTCCTTGCATCAAGACCACGACCCGGATGACACTCAGATGTAGTACCTGTATGATAAGTTATATAGCACATGACACAAGCGCGCAAGTGTAAGATAAGCCAGTGAGAGCGCAGATTGCCGGCGACGGCGCCGGGGCCGGCGCCGGGCTCGACTTTGGGCGCGCTTACGGTCAGCGAACGCGCGTTCGTTTTGGCGAAGAAGTGGTTGACGCGGTCACCAACCAAGTCGTAGGTGGCGCTGTCCCGCCCGAGACGCCGCTGCCTAGCGAGGCCGAGATGGCGGACGGCTTTGGCGTAAGCCGGACTGTAATAAGGGAGGCAATGAAGGAGCTCGAGACGATGGGCCTGGTGGAGAAACACGCCGGCAAGCGGACCTGGACCGCTCCTGCCTCTTCCTGGAACCTGCTCGACCGGCGGATCTTAAACGCGCGGGTCCGTCATGACCCCGACTTCAGCTTCATTGACGACGTCATAGACGTGCGCATCGTGTTGGAGGCTGAGATGGCTGGCCAAGCCGCTTCACGCGGCTCCGACGACGAGCTCGCCGAGCTCGGCCGCATTTGGAAGGCGCTCGAAGGCAACCTATCCCGGCTTAACACCTATCTTGAGCTGGATACGCTCTTCCACCTCAAGATTATGCAGGCGTCGCGTAATCAGCTAGCTATGACCGTGGTTAATGCGATCCACTCGCACGCTCGCGTAAGAGAGCGGTTCAGCGAGCTGCCGCCGGACCTGTTGGACGAACTGTTGCATCTGACACAAGAGGGCCATACGTCGATATTCGAACGTTTGGATGAACGCGATCCCGCAGGCGCCGAATCGGCCATGAGAGCTCATATCCAATCGACCTGGACCTGGCGCCGCCGAAACCCGGGAATAGACCGCTCCCCGCCTCGCGAGCACGGAGACGACAAGGCCAGCTGAACCCCAAAGGGCCTGCGAGGCTTGGCGCGTAGAGTTCGGGTGACATCGCCATGAAAAAGGAGGGCCCATGGCTGGCCTCGTCAATAACCTCTCGAGCGAGGACCTCGCTCTTGTCGCTTCCCACGTCGCTGGGCCACCGAACCTTTCCTCCCTCGACGTGCAATCCATCAAGAGCGGGCCCGAGCAGCTGGGCGTGAACCCCGCCGTTGCTCAGGTCTACGCCACACTGGCGGTGGCGGAGGCGGTCCGAGAATTGACGGCCGAGCTCCGTAGTCACCAGGAGCTACTGCTAACGCAGCTGGGCCAGATCAACGCGAACGTAAACAGGATCGCCGAGAAGCTTTAGGTAGGACCTGCGACAAATCGTATCGGCCGGGGAGGACGCTGCAGCCAACCTTCTCGCGCACACGCTCGACAGGGGCCACCCGCCCCGCTAGTCTCGCTGCCGCTGACCAGCGGCCAAAATCTGTCAAGCGGCCAAAATCTGTCAATATGTCGCACGACCTCCCGAAGCGTCGAACACGGCTCCGGTGGCGAAACTGCACTCCTCCGAGCAGAGCCACGCGACTAGCGCCGCGACCTCGTCCGCCGTCCCGATGCGTCCCATGGGTATACGGGACACCATGTACTGCAGGTGCTCTGGAGTCGCCTGAGCGTTCATTGGGGTGTCGATGACCGCCGGGGCGACGCAATTGATGATGACACCCGTCGTCGCCGTCTCCTTGCCGACAGACTTGGTCAGTGCAATAACACCCGCCTTCGACGCAGAATAGGCGCTGGCATTGGGGTTTCCTTCTTTCCCCGCTATCGATGCAATGTTGACGATCCGGCCATGACCCCGACGCAACATGCTCGGGAGGACTGCCTTGCACATGTAATAGGTCCCGAGCAGGTTGACCGATAATACCCGCTCGAACTCACCAGCCGGGTAATCCCACAAGGGCGCATTCGCGCCGTTGATCCCTGCGCTGTTAACCAGTACGTCTACATCGCCGACTTGTTCCACTGCGCCCACGCATTGCGACGCGTCAGCCACGTCTACTCTAATGACCCCTGGCCCCTCATGTACGTCTAAAATCGTCACTTTGTAACCTGCCGCGGTCAGCCGCATTACCACCGCTGCGCCAATTCCACTGGCTCCTCCGGTGATGATTGCCTGGCGTTGCGTCACTATTCGAACCTCCCTAAGGGCGCCACCCGTCACTATGCTATCTGTGCAGTTTGGCCCGAGATCAAATTGCCGACAAACTAAAATCGCCGCTGATCCACCGGGAGCGCGCTAATCGCCACTCTCGTCCTTCTCGAGTAGCCGGAGTTCGCTTGCCCTCGTGGCCGGCGGATGTGGCCCGGACTACCGATAGTCGAGTTGGGCGCGGTAAGGGGGCGGACGTAGGGTCGGGTCGCCCCTTTTATCAACCCAGGAGGACAGGTGCCGAAGGCGCGACCGAACATCTTGTTCTTCCACGTGGACAACCTCGGCTTCGGTGAGCTCAGCTGCTACAGCGGAGGACCGTTCCGAGGCTGTACGACGGAGCGGGTTGACGCCTTTGCTCGGGAGGGCTTCCGCCTCACCAACTACTGCCCGGAGTCGCAGTGCACGCCGACCCGCTCGGCGCTTATGACCGGCCGCTATTCGGTCCGGTCCGGAACTCATAGCGTCCCCATTGGCGTAACCGGCGGGTGGGGGCTGGTGGCTTGGGAAAGGACCCTCGGCGACGTCTTGTCCGAGGCCGGCTACGCCTGCGCCGTTTACGGCAAGTGGCATGTAGGGGAAGGAGCCGGCCGCTGGCCCACCGACAAGGGCTTCCAGGAGTGGTACGGGCCGCCGCGCACTTACGACGAGGCGCTATGGCCGACCGACCCCTGGTACGACCCGAAGCGCGACCCGGTGTCGCGCATGCTGGACGCGCAACGGGGCCAGCCCGAACCGGCCGAAGGTGACCAGCTGACCCTGGACGTGCGCCGGGACTGCGATGCCGAGTACTTGCGGCGGGCCGAGATGTTCATCCGCTACCACGTGGGGGCGGGCACACCCTTCTTCGTGTACTTCAACCATTCGCTGATGCACATGCCTGTCATCCCCCGAGAAGAGTTCAAAGGCCGGACGGGCCAGGGCGACTGGGCCGACAGCTTGCTCGAGCTCGACTCTGACTTCGGCACCTTGCTCGACCTTCTCGACCACTTAGACGTAGCGGACGACACCTTGGTCGTCTTCGCCGGAGACAACGGCCCCGAGGACGTACTGCTGTGGCGGGGCTCTCCGGGTTACTGGGAAGGCTCCTATTTCGCCGGGGGGGAGGGCAACCTGCGCACGCCGTGCATCGTGCGCTGGCCGGGGCACGTCGCGCCGGGACGGTCCAGCGACGAGATCATGCACGTCACCGACTGGTTCACCACCGTCGTCAGGGCCGCTGGCGGCCGAGTGCCCGAAGACCGGGTAATCGACGGAGTTGACCAGCTCGACTGGCTCACGGGCGCCAGCGAGCAGTCCGCTCGGGAAGGCTACCTGTACTGGATGGGCCCCGAGCTATACGGCGCCAAGTGGCGGAACTTCAAACTGGCCCTCGTTACCCAGAAGTTCCTGACCGACCCGCCCGCACGGCTGGCCACGCCTCGGTTGACGAACCTCGTTACCGACCCTCAGGAACGTGAGCCCGTCCCCCTGCCGTACCTCCACACGTGGGTCGCGACGCACGTGAACAAGCTCATCGCCCAGTTCGAGGCCAGTACTCGCCAAGAGCCGCCTATCCCGGTCGGTGCTCCGCTTGACCACCAACCCGAGCGTGTTCAGTAGCTTGGTGGCTGAAGCCTGCTGCGCTGGTGCGAGCACTTCACCAGTCAACCCATGGGAAGTACCGAGCAGAGGTCCAACCGGGACCAGCGGATGGCCGGCGCCGTCCACGCCACCGTCGAGTCGGTGGCGGAGAACACGGTGGACGCTGTGGCAGGCCCGGCCCTATGGGCAGCCTTGGCCGGTGCCCCCGGCGCCCGCAGAGGTTAGTTGCCGGAACGGACCATTTTCGCCGAGCTAGTCCCGACGAGGGCGACGAGGTCGGGCCGAGGTGGGAGCGCTCCTGGGTGACAGATCGCGGCCAGAGCCTCGATGCCATCGACCAGCCGGGGCCGGGCCGAACGAACGGCGCACGCGCTAGCGCTCGACCGACTCGGTCCGAGCTTAAACCGATGACCTCGCAGCGGAGATCGACGAGTACGACCGACTACGCAGTAGTGGAATCAAGTTATTAAAGGGTCAGGTCTGAGATCAGCAACTAACCTGCTACCCGCCGCGCGGGCCGCCCACTGCCACGCATGCGCGCCCAGCCTGCCTACGAACATCTTGTCGATGTCTTCGGGCTTGCCGGAGGCGGCATAAAGAAAACCCTGAGCGAGATCACACCCGAGGTCTTGGAGCGCCCGGTGTTGACCCACAGTCTCCACCCCCTCGGCCACGACGGTCAGGCCTAGCGCGTGCGAAAGCATAATGATGGCCGTGACGATCGCCCGTACTCTTGGCTCGCTGACGAGATTGGCGATGAAGGACTTGTCGATCTTGACGAAGTCGAGCGGGAACCGCTGTAAGTAAGCGAGGGAGGAGTAGCCCGTACCGAAGTCGTCCAGCCCCACCTGGACTCCGGCGTCCCTCAGCGCCCGGAGCCCGGTCATGGCCGAATTGGAGGCCTCCATCAAAACCCGTTCAGTTACCTCGATGAAGAGCTCCCTTTGGGGTACGCCATTGGTCCTGAGCTGTTCGCTGACGGCTTGACGGAACCCTGGGTCGGCGAGGTGGCGGGCGGTGACGTTGACGGCCACACCGGCGAAGTTGGTCCCGCTTAGCCGGGTCCGCCAGGCCGCGGCTTGTTTTACGGCGTCAGCCAGTACCACCTCGTCCATGGCGATCAGCAGGCCCGTCTCTTCGGCCACGCCTACGAACGAGGCCGGGAGCTGCAGCCTGTTCCCGATGCCAGATATGCGGACAAGTGCTTCGGCGCTCACTGGGCGACCGCTCGCCAGGTTTACGATTGGCTGGTACTCCACGACGATGCGCCTTTCGTCGAGAGCCCGCCGCACCATTCGTTCAGTGACCAGGCGGTCCACAGCCGTGATGCGCAACTCCTCGTCGAACAAGGCGGCGCGGTCCCGACCATGCTCCTTGGCCCGGTAGAGAGCGAGGTCGGCCTCGGAGAGCAGCTCCTCGGCGTTGCGCTGACCATCAGTAGTGCAGACCAGGCCAACGCTGATCGTGCAGATGACGTCCTCGCCTTCGACCCTGAAAGGGGTGCGGCCATCTTCGATTATCCGGTTGGCCAAACTGATTGCCGCGAGTTCGTCTGCGACGCCCTCTGCCACCAGTACGAACTCGTCGCCCCCGAGACGGGCCAGCGTGTCGGCCGGGCGTAGATGGTGAGTGAGGCGGCCCGCCACTTTCAGGAGCACATCGTCGCCTATGCGATGACCGAGCGAGTCGTTGATGACCTTGAAGCGATCAAGGTCCAGGTACAGGACCGCCAATACGCCGCCAGGATTGCGTCCAAGGCGGCGGAGGCCCTGGTGAAGCCGGTCCATGAGCACGGTCCGGTTGGCCACACCGGTTAGCGGGTCGGTGGTGGCCTGGACCTCCAAGGCGGCCATGTGGCTCTGGCGTTCACTGATGTCGCGGACCCCGGTCACGACGACGGCCGAACCACCCACCGAGACGCGCCGTGAAGTCGCCTCGACCCAAATAAACGAGCCATCCCGGCAAAGGAAGCGGTACTTCGTGGTGACCCGCTCCGCCGAAGAACGCTCCGAGCGCGCGTTGAAAAGTGCGGGCGCGTCGTCAGGGTGGACGAAATCCTCCTCGCGCGCTCCCACGAGCTTGTCAGCCTCCCAGCCGAACATGTCTTTGCAAGCGGGCGAGCAGTACAGGTACAAACCGGCCGGGCTGACCACGGCCATCATGTCGGCCGAAGCAGTTACCAGAGACGCGTAGTCGGGGATTTGGCGCCGAGCTTGCGCCACGTCATCAATTTCTGCCGTTCGGCTTCTTGGCACCTATCGCTCCAGCCCAGGCGAAGCAGAGATCTGACGGCACGCTGTCTGGCCGCAGGGCTCCTGTCGCGCCCGCCTCGCCAAGGATGCTACAGCGAGAGTGCTCATTCCCGGAAGCGCGGCGCGGAGGCCAATTCATTACGGGTCCACAGTCTCGTGCGGTTGAAGCGAACAACCGTCAATTGGGTCAGTACCCATTGCCACTCAACCCATTGCCACTCAAGCGGCCCGGGCACGGATTTGCCGGGCTTGGGCGAAGGAGTGAGGCGGGCAGTGCCCTCCGGCGGGTGCCGGCCTCAGGCGAAGTGACCAGTCGGTTCAGAGTGGTAGGCAGTTCATGGTTTGGTCGTGGTGGTGGCCTGTACGGGCTTGGCGACAACGATCGTACGGGTCAGCTGAGGGGCCGAGAGGTAGTCCGCGTTGCCGGCCTGGTTGACGTCCAGGACGCAGTTGCCGACGTTCAGGTACTTCACGGTGGTGCCGCTCAGTGAGCAAGCATTGGCAGTCGTCGAGGCCGCGACGGCCAGCGAGACCGGGAGGCCCGAGGAGGCGCTCGGTCTGAGGGCCGCGGAGCCGTTGACCGCACCGCTGGCCGGGGCGGTGAAAGTGATGGCCTGGGATGCCTTACCAACCACGATGGCACGGCTGAGCTGGGGGGCCGAGAGGTAGTCCGCGTTGCCGGCCTGGTTGACGTCCAGCACGCAGTTGCCGACGTTCAGGTACTTCACGGTGGTGCCGCTCAGTGAGCAGGCATTGGCAGTCGTCGAGGCGTCGACGGCCAGCGAGACCGGGAGGCCCGACGAAGCGCTCGGGGCCAGGGCCGAGGAGCCGTTATAGGTGCCGGTAGGCGGAGCGGTGAAAGTGATGGCCTGGGATGCCTTACCAACCACGATGGCACGGCTGAGCTGGGGGGCCGAGAGGTAGCTCGCGTTGCCGGCCTGGTTGACGTCCAGCACGCAGTTGCCGACGTTCAGGTACTTCACGGTGGTGCCGCTCAGTGAGCAGGCGTTGCCAGTCGTCGAGGCGTCGACGGCCAGCGAGACTGGGAGGCCCGACGAAGCGCTCGGTTTGAGGGCCGTGGAGCTGTAGGCGGCACCGGTGGCCGGGGCGGTGAAAGTAATGACCTGGGAGGCCTTGCCGACCACGACCGTGCGGGTGAGCTGGTCGCCCGACAGGTAGTTGGCATTGCCGGCCTGGTTGACGTCCAGCACGCAGTTGCCGACGTTCAGGTACTTCACGGTGGTGCCGCTCAGTGAGCAGGCGTTGCCAGTCGTCGAGGCGTCGACGGCCAGCGAGACCGGGAGGCCCGACGAAGCGCTCGGGGCCAGCTCCGAGGAGCCGAACACAGAGCCGGTCGCAGGAGCGGTGAAGGTGATGACCTGGGAGGCCTTGCCGACCACGATGGTACGGGTGAGCTGGGGGGCCGATAGGTAGCTCTGGTTGCCAACCTGGTTGGCGTCCAAGACGCAGTTGCCGGCATTCAGGAACTTCACGGTGGTGCCGCTCAGCGAGCAGGCGTTCCCGGTCGTAGAGGCGTCAACGCCGAGCGTCACCAGAAGCCCTGACGACGCCCTCGGCAGGAGGGCCCAGGAGCCCTTGTAGGTGCCAGTAGCCGGAGGGTTGAAAGCGATGGCCTGGGAGGCCTTGCCGATCCTGGCGATGCCCACGATGTTGCTGCTCGCGCCGGCCGCCGAGCCGCTGAAGGCCGCGTTGCCGAAAGCGAAAACACCTCCGTTGGACGCCACTAGCCAGTAGCCCTTGCCGTTCGGCGTGGAGGTGATGCCAACTACCCGGCCGGCCAGGCGCCTGCCACCCATCGAGCCATACGGCCGGGCGTTGCCGAAGGCGAAGACCCCACCGTCGGACGCTGCTAGCCAGTAACCTTGGCCGTTCGGCGTGGAGGTAATGCCTACCGCCGGCCCGTTAAGGTGCGCTGTGCGAACCGAGCCGTGGAAGGTTGCGTCACCGAAGGTAAAGACACGGCCGTTGGACGCCACTAACCAGTAACCCCTGCCATCGGGTGAGGCGGCGATGCCGACAATGGGTTTAGGTGAACGGCCCGCAGCGAGCGAACCATAGGACTTGGCGTCGCCGAACGCAAAGACCCCGCCGCCTGACGCCACTAACCAGTAACCCCTGCCATCTGGTAGGGAGGCGATGGCGACTATGGGCTTCTCAAGGTGTTCGGCGCGGGGTGAGCTATGGGCCACGGCGTCGCCGAAAGCAAAGACCACCCCGGCCGACGACACCAGCCAGTAGCCCCTGCTATCCGGCGTGGAGGCGATCCCCACTATGTGCCTGGCCGCTGCCGACGCCGGCCCCAGTCCGGTTGCTTTCCCGAAGGCAAGCACCGCCCCGTTGGAGCGGGCCAGCCAATAGCCGCTGTCCGGCACCCGAGCTTGTCCCGCCGACACAAGGACGGTCCTCGCCTGAGACGCTTGGCCGACCGCGATGCCAGGTGCCGCGATCCCGAGCGACACTACCAGCCCTGTGGCTAAGCCAATTACGCCAGCCGCTCGTGAGGTGACGTGGATAACGTTACGGGAGGGGCGGTAATCGCCGGAGGAGCGACCTGGGCCCCCGAATAGTGGGTGGTGCCGCCCGCTAGGCCGGGATTCGGAGGCCGCCATAGTGCGACCACCCTCTGTACTGACACTCCCGCCGGCCCTTGACTGTTCCTTGCGCAACACAGTTCCGTTTCTTATTTGCAACACGTTTTGTTCTCTTTTTCGCTGAAAATGTCTGAGCACAACCCTGGTTATTTACCGAACCACATCCCATATGTCAGGCAGCGGTTTTAGATATCCACGTGGCCCCGGCAAACGGGGAAACTGATCGGGCCTCATTACGTACCCCGTCTCGATGCCCAGGCACTTGAGCGACGTCAGACCAGGGGCTGTTCGGGGCCAAGAGTCGATGAGCCGATGTACCCGGCGCACCGACCTGGTGGCAGTGGCTAGGTCTGGGAGGGGCTAGGCAAAATGAACCTTGTCATCCCGGGGCCGCCGTAGGCGAACACTAGGCACGACCTCTAACTCCGACCAGACCCCCGGGTCTATTGCGCCCTGGGCACCAAGCCCTTGGAACCGAGGACGGCACCGGCCGGGAGAGTACGACGACAGTCGTAACGATTATCGACATGAGCATTGCATCAACACCACCCTTGTAGGCACGCATCGAAAAACGTGCGCCACCGGGGTCCGGAGTAACGCCAACAAGCTGATCTTAGCAGATAATTAGAGTGCGGGGCGAGATGAATGGGCCGTCGCCTAAATATGGGATCATATGGCAAGAATACTTTGGCACTTCTTACGGCGACGGAACGGCAAAAACTCGATCTCGGGGACCGTCTCCGATCCTTTGTCCTGCGGCCCCCAGACCTCTGCCGCTGTGGTCGACCTGTCCGTCGACCTGAGCCGCCAGCAACGGCAGCTAGAGCCCGCAGCCACACAATCGCCAAACTCTTGCCCCGTTTTTTTTCTCAAAACTACCGCTCCCCTCTGCAAGCGGGCCTTAACAGTAGGAATCATGCGGTTGGCGGGCCAGTGATAGGCAGCCAGCTGACGGGTAGGGACCGCCCCTGAGCGGGTCATCGCTCAGCCAGTTCGATTGGCAGTTCCGCCCTGACTACGGTCGTCGGCCTCGGACCGCACATCGGCGCGTTGGTTCACGACGTCAATGCGGTCTCGTCGGCTGTTGGCGACGGTGAAGCCAAGCCCCAGGGCCATGACGATAATGGCCACAATCCACAGGAAGTGCAGAGCGAACCCAACCAGGCCAAAGAGCAAGGCAACAGCCAGCACACCCGTAATCACCGCGTCCGGACCCTTCTTCTGGTTAAGCAACCGAGCAAACCGGTCGTTAAACCGTGATTCCGAGCGAGAACCCGGTGACTTAATTGTCGCTGGGGAGAGATCCAAAGGTACCTTCGGGCCGCCCGCGGCTCTGATCTGGCCGTTCTCTGTAGGTCGCGCCCCCACGCCCTTCTCCGAGTTTTGTAGTGCAGGCCTCATCGTGGCCCCCGATCTCCCTCCGATAGCGGAGGGTCATTGGCTCAAGTTGAACTAACTAGATCATACACCGGTATACGAATTACATTACTAGAAATTTAGACCTGGTGTTCTGGCCGTCACACGCACAGCATCCGCTCGAGGCAACGGCTGCCAAGGTCCTGTTGCTCCATGCGGCACAAAGGCCCGGGCTCGGCAACGGTCGTCCGTGTCCACGATGGTTCTTCGGGGATGGCGCTTCGACCCAGCGGGCGAGGAAGACCAGTATTGCTCGGACATTGCGCCATGTCCCTGTCGCTCAGCCCCGGGCGCGAGCCTCGCAGCGAACCGGGGCGACTAACACGTTTTAGTCCCTTCTCGATCGATTTGCTGTGATCTCGAAATAAGGTCGTCGAAGATTTCGCGGAACCTCCGGCCGATCGACACATGCCCCTCGTTAGGGAGGACGTGCAACTCGGCGTTCGGGATGCGCTCGGCCAGCCACACAGCATTGGCGACCGGCGGGTCCTCAGCGCCGTGCCAGATGGCAACCCGACGTGACCGTGCGATCTTGAAGCCCCAGTCGCGGGCCGCCCCCTCGCGGGTCGGTTGTGCTCGGCCCTAGCCAACTCCGCGTCTTCGGCCGTGAACAGCTCCGGCGCCTCCATGAAGGGGACAGCGCTGCCCACCACAGCAGTCGCCAGGCACCGGCCCGATAGGAGAGCAGCGCACGCCAAGGCGTGCGGGCCCCGGCCGACCAGCCGAGCGTGAGAAAGCGGTCAGCGCCGATAGCGACAGTGTTCTAGCTGGCGCCATCCGGGGTCTTCACGATCAGGCGGTCGACGGACACCACAATGGCATCCTCCTTCTCCCGACATCCGACTACTTGTCACAACAAGGTACAACGGGGACGGGCTCCGACACGTAGCCCAGATGTCGCTTTCGAAGGGGCACGGCTCTGGGCTCAGAACGATGCTGTCGCGTGGTCGGGGGCACAAATCCCGACGCACGCAGTGCAAAGACAAATGCGATCCGCAACGACGATGACGGCGATAATGGGGCACGTTCACCAGATGGATTGACCCTCCCACCGGAGGTGCTGGACTAGGAAGCTCCGGCTAACTGGCCGGACAAGCGGATCGGATCGACGATGCCCCAACATTTCAGCTACGCCATCGACAAACGCTACCTACCACTGCTCCTGCCCTTCGGGCTACGACCCGCAAGAGACGGCGTCACCCTTGCCGATGACGGCTCCTTCACTGCGACGTTCGGTTTTTTCAAGCTGGCAACGCCGCTCGCCAACATCACAGGGGCGCACATCACTCGGGACTACCGCTGGTGGACAGCGTTCGGTGTTCGCGCGTCAATGGCTGATGACGGTCTGAGTTTCGGGACCAACCATGACGCAGGCGTCTGTGTCCACTTCCAGGACAAGGTACCATCGCCACTTCGACGAAGAGGCCATTCGGCCCTCACAGTGACCGTCGCTGACCTGGACGGACTGACGGCGGCCTTGGGCGGTGACCACGCTGAACCGCCATCTACGCCCTCTACCTGAGCCAACGGCTGGGCGCCGAGATGGAGCGTCGTCTGTGTTTCAGGACGAGGGACCGTCGTAGGTCCGTTGCAAACGCATAGAGCCCTCACCTCAGCCGCGCTCGCGGCGCGTAACGAACGAATCCGCTGGCCATACTGGCTTCGGGAGTACATGGACACGTGGCACTGCTCTCCCGAGGAAGCAACCCGTGCAGTCGCCGATCGGCCACGGGTTCCATTGGAGATCAGGAGCTAAGGTCCAGAGGAGGAGCAATGCCCTCAAAGATCGAGGACTACGCCATCATCGGCGACACGAAAACCGTCGCCCTCGTCGACCTCACCGGTTCCATCGACTGGTGGTGCGCGCCGCGGATCGACTCCGGCGCCGCCTTCGCGGCGCTGCTCGGCGACGCCGGCAACGGACGGTGGCTGATCGCCCCGCAGGGCGAGGTGACCAAGGTCACCCGCCGTTACGAACCGGAGACCTTGGTCCTCGAGACGGTCTTCGAGACGTCGACGGGCTCGGTGTCGGTTTGCGATTTCATGCCCCCGACCGACGGCCACTCGATGGTCCACCGCATCGTCGAGGGCCGAGGGGGCTCTGTCGAGATGCAGATGGAGCTGGTGGTGCGGTACGAGTACGGCGCCATCACGCCCTGGGCCACCGCCACCGGCGACGGCCTCGTCCTCGTCGCCGCCCGCGACGGCCTGCGGCTGCACAGCCCCGTGCGTCTCGTGGGCCAGGACCACACCACCGTGGCCTCCTTCTCTGTGCCGGGCGGTTCCAGCGTCTCGTTCTCGCTGACCTGGTTCCCGGCCGAGACCCGCCCCCCGCTCCCCATCGACAGCCTGGCCGCCCGCAACCACACTCGGAAGTACTGGCGTGACTGGGTCGGGCGCTGCACCTACAACGGCGGTTGGCGCGACCTGGTGGTGCGCTCGCTCATCACCTTGAAGGCCCTTACCTTCGAGCCCAGCGGCGCCGTCTGCGCGGCGGCGACGACCTCGCTACCCGAGGCCATCGGGGGCAACCGGAACTGGGACTACCGCTACTCCTGGCTCCGGGACGCCACCTTCACCCTGAACGCCCTGTCGCTTTCGGGGTACACCGACGAGGCCGCCGCGTGGGTCGCCTGGCTCCGGCGCGCCGTGGCCGGGGACCCCGGCGAGATGCAGATCATGTACGGCGTCGACGGCCAACGGCGCCTGCCCGAGTCCGAGCTCGACCACCTCGCCGGCTACGAGGGCTCCACGCCCGTCCGCACCGGCAACCAAGCGGCGACCCAGTTCCAGCTGGACGTCTACGGCGAGGTCCTGGACTCGGCCCTCACCTACTGGCACAGCGCCATCCCCAAAGCGAGCGACGTGTCGCCGGACCTGATGATGGCGGTCCTCGACCACCTGGAGAAGGTATGGCCTGAGCCCGACAACGGCATCTGGGAGGTGCGCGGCCCGCGCCGGCACTTTACCCACTCCAAGGTCATGGCCTGGGTGGCCTTCGACCGGGCCGTCACCCTGGCGCAAGACGGCGTCTTGCCGAAAGCGCCCCTGGGCCACTGGCAGCAAGTGCGCGACGAAATCCACGCCGAGGTCTGCCAGAAGGGTTTCGACGCGGAGCTCAACTCGTTCACCCAGTACTACGGCTCGAAGCTGCTCGACGCCAGCCTGCTGATGCTGGCCCCCGTCGGCTTCCTGCCGCCCGGTGACCCGCGTGTCGTCGGCACCGTCGATGCGGTCCAGAAGAGGCTCGTCACCGATGGCTTCGTGCGCCGGTACCAGACCGGCACCGACGAAAACGTCGACGGCTTACAAGGGAGCGAGGGCGCCTTTTTGATGACGAGCTTCTGGCTGGCCGACAACCTCGCCCTGCTCGGACGCCACGACGAGGCAAAGGAGATGTTCGAGCGCCTCTGTGCGCTCTGCAACGACGTCGGTCTCCTCTCCGAGGAGTACGACCCGAAGGCCGGCCGGCTGCTCGGGAATTTCCCCCAGGCCTTCTCACACGTAGCCCTCATCAACACCGCTGCCAACCTCTCGATGGCCGAGCACGGCCCCTCGGAGATGCGCAGTCGTCGTCACGACCCGCCCGACGAGGTGGCGCTCCAGCAGCCTGATCAACTACGGGGTGCGGCCGCCCTTGGGGCTCCCTCGACGTCCGACCGCCCCGAACTCGAGGGGGCTCCCAAGCCCGCGCCTGTCGTCCCCGCGTAGTGCAGCCTGACGAGCGCGCAGCCCAGAGCGAGCGTGAACGCGCCATACGCCGCGACTCGGGCCCGACGCGTCGCGCTCCAACGCACTCACCAAAGCAACCTTCCTCCCACACAAAACAACTTGAACCATCCCGGCGTACCAAAACGCCCCGATTTGTCGCACTGATTTAGGCCGCATTGCATCTCTTGCTTACTGGGGTTCGTCATTATCTTTTCCTTTCTCCGCGCTCGTACGCCATTGTCGCCTGTCTAGCTGTGAATAGGCTGGAGGTTCATCGGGCCCTGCCTCAGAACAATCGCCACCCAAAAGGGTTCTTTCGGGCCTAGGTAGTTCCCTGGATAAGCCCGGTCCTGTGCTCATCAGTGTTACACGAACAAGCCCGCATTTTGATGTGGGAGCAGCCCGAGAGCCGCGACATTGGCGGCGGGACGAGCGCGGCCGCAGCTCGTGCGAGGCGTCATCTATGAACTGGCGCAACCGGGCCGCAATCGGCAACCTTGTCCGAGGTTGCTACCTTCTTGGACCTCAACCCGGTCACATGGTGCTGGGTCAACCAGTCTGACGCACTGCCAGCGAGGACTCTGACGGCGAGGCCTAAAGTTGGCTAGGGTCGAGCTTTGACCTAGGCAGAGGGTGCATCTATCAAAGGCTGTTACGCATATCGCACCGTGTGCGGTGCTCGATCGCTTAGTGGTGCGGCGACCGCAATAAGCCGTTGCGTCCATCTAGGCGAAGATAAGAGTGCACTCGCTCACGAGTGCGGACAGGGAGTTTTCGATGATTGACAGGTATGTGTTCGACTTCCCCGAGGGCGGAATGGGGCAAGTGGACTTACTGGGCGGCAAGGGCGCGAACCTGGCTGAGATGACCCGTCTTGGTCTGCCCGTCCCGCCAGGGTTCACCATCACAACTGAGGCCTGCCGTGAGTACTTGGCAAGTGGCCAGGCTCCCGCCGCCCTGCGCTTTCAGGTGACGCTCGCTCTGCGCCGGCTAGAAGACACCGTAGGCCGGCGCTTGGGCGATGTTCATGACCCACTACTTGTTAGCGTCCGTTCCGGGGCAAGGTTCTCGATGCCGGGAATGATGGACACGGTCCTTAATATCGGCCTGAACGACTTATCCGTCTTAGCTCTGGCTGCTGCATCGGGCGACGAGCGTTTCGCCTGGGACTCGTACTGCCGGCTGGTCCAAATGTTCGCTACAACGGTGCTGGGAATAGACAAAGCCCATTTCTCGGACACGGTCGAGGACGCAAAGTCGAACCGGGGTGTGGTAAGTCACACGGAGCTCAGACCCGCCGACTTACAGAAGCTGGTGGAGCAGTTCAAGCAGCTTGTTGTGGCCCACACTGGACGTGCTTTCCCGCAGGACCCACGCGAGCAGCTAGACATGGCGACGAACGCGGTCTTCGACTCGTGGAACACGCCTCGCGCTCGTTTGTACCGTAGGCGCGAACGCATTCCAGACGACCTTGGCACGGCCGCGAACGTGTGCACCATGGTCTTTGGCAACCTGGGGGAGCGCTCGGGGACGGGCGTGTGCTTTACGCGTGACCCGGCGACTGGCCGTCCCGGAATTTATGGCGACTACCTGGCCAATGCGCAGGGGGAAGACGTAGTAGCGGGGATCCTCAACACGGTGACACTCGAGGAGTTCTCTCAACTCGACCCGGCCTCTTACAGTGACCTACGCAGCGCCATGCGCCGGCTCGAGACGCACTACCGGGATCTCTGCGATATCGAGTTCACCGTGGAGCGGGGCAGGCTGTGGCTGCTCCAGACCAGGGTAGGCAAACGCACCGCTGCTGCTGCTTTTCGCATCGCGACCCAGTTGGTTGAGGAGGGACTGATAACTCTTGATGAGGCTCTTGAACGGGTCAGCGGCGACCAGCTGACCCAGCTCACCTTTCCTCAGTTCGAGGTTAGCGAGGGCCGCACGTCCTTTGTTACGGGCACGGCTGCTTCCCCGGGGGCAGCGGTGGGTAGGGCTGCGTTCGACTCGGCGACTGCCGTGGCTTGGGCGGCGCGGGGCGAACGAGCAGTATTAGTGCGCCGCGAGACAAGTCCTGAAGACCTCGAAGGCATGATTGCGTCGGCCGGTGTGCTCACCAGTCGGGGCGGCCGGACCTCCCATGCCGCCGTGGTGGCCCGAGGCATGGGACGCCCGTGCGTCTCAGGAGCCGAGGGTCTCGAGGTGGACCCTGTGGCCAAGGTGGCTCGCGCGGGGGCCATCGAGATAACTGAGGGAGATTCTGATCTCGCTGGACGGGTCGACGGGCGAGGTGTTCGTTGGGGCGGTGCCCGTCGGGCCGTCGCCGGTCATGCGCTACCTGGAGGGTGGCCTCGACGCCTCTCTCCCCGAGGTCGAGCGAGACGAGGACGCGGCCGAACTAATTAGGGCCGTTGACAGGGTACTCGCCCATGCAGATGCCGTCCGCCGGCTCGAAGTGCGAGCCAATGCTGATTCCGGTAGGGACGCCCGTCTGGCGCGTCGGCTCGGCGCACAGGGTATCGGGCTCTGCCGCACCGAGCACATGTTCTTGGGGGACCGACGACTGCTGATCGAGAGGCTCATCCTGGCTGAGTCGCCCGCCGAACGCGAACGAGCATTGGACGCCCTGCTCCCGTTACAGAGAGAGGATTTCGTGGACCTGCTCGAGGCTATGGACGGCCTACCGGTGACGGTGCGCTTGCTTGACCCGCCGTTGCATGAGTTCCTCCCTGACCGGGCGGACTTGATGGTGCGGGTGGCACTGGCCGAAGAACGGGGTGAAGTCGACGAAGACGACGTGCGCCTACTCGCTGCCGTAAACCGCCTGTCGGAGTCGAACCCAATGTTGGGCCTGCGCGGTGTCCGCCTTGGGCTAGTTGTTCCTGGGCTGTTCGCTCTGCAGGTGCGCGCCCTGGCCGAAGCGGTGGCGCTCAGGGTCAAGGCAGGGGGCTTGCCTCAGGCCGAGATCATGGTCCCGCTGGTCGGCTCAGTCATGGAGCTGCAACTTATCCGGGACGAGGTAGATGCGGTCCTGGCCGAGGTGGGCCGGGCCGAGGGTATGCGCATGGTGATCCCCGTCGGCACTATGGTGGAACTGCCCCGTGCTGCCCTCACTGCGTTCCGTCTCGCCGAGGTGGCGGAGTTCTTTTCTTTCGGTACCAACGACTTGACCCAGACAACATGGGGCTTTTCCCGGGATGATGTCGAGGCCGCCTTCTTTGCGGCTTACTTGGACATGGGGGTCTTCACGGTCTCTCCTTTTGAGAGCCTTGACGTCGACGGTGTTGGCCGTTTGGTCCGCATTGCCGTCCAGGAGGGACGACGCACCCGGCCCGATTTGCACCTGGGCGTATGTGGGGAGCACGGCGGGGATCCCGAATCCATCCATTTCTTCCACCATGTTGGTCTCGACTTCGTATCGTGTTCGCCTTTCCGGGTGCCAATTGCGCGGCTCGAAGCTGGAAGGGCGACCTTGCGAAGTGTCCCGCCCGAGCCACGCAGCATCCGCGTCGCCGCCGAAGGGTGAGCATCATTATTCGGTTGGCCGGTCATACGAGCGGTGATGCACGAAATAGGGCTGCCCTCAAATTTGAGCGTCTTTCCGCGGCCCATTCGTGTATTCCAAGGGTGACCGGCCTCTGCGGGATACGGCAGCCTTAGCCGTCGCCGACGTCGCCTCCCACGAACAGTTTGCGTGGGGCACCGCTCCGGGGCACTCTCAGAGCCTATGGAGCGAGCCCGGCACTTCGACGTGAAGCGCGGCACATTCTCGCTCATACTCAGTTCGACGTTCTGGAGAGGCTATTTTGGGCGGGCGCGTAGAGTTTTGATGATAAGGCGATGACGAGGAGGGTTCTATGGCAGGGACCAGCGGCGACTGGACGTCAGCAGATCTAACGCAACTGGCCTCAGAGTTAGTGAGTGGCGCCTTTAACTTATTGACAGACCTCGATGTCGAGGCCGTAAGGAGTGACGTCAATGCTGCGGTCTCGATGACTCCTCGCAGTACCGATTTGGCTCAGGTGTACGCCACTCTCGCGCTCGCCCAGTCCGTACGAGAACTGACTGCCGAGGTCCGCAGCCACCAGGAGCTGCTACGAACGCAACTGGGCCAGCTCAACCTGAACGTCAATAGGATCGCTCAGAAGCTCTAGGTGCCGCCCGAGGAGGAGCCGGCCGCCCTCGCTGCGCTCAGGAGCCACGAACTCGGCGCTGCCGCCGTCCGCATAGGCGAGATCGGAGCTGAGCCCCCCGGGATCATGGTGTTGTTTACCCAGCTTGGTGGGACCCGGATCGTCGATATGCCGGTGGGCGACCCGCTCCCCCGGATCTGTTGACGCATGAACGGCCTCTGGGTTCGTCTGAGGGCAGCTATGGGTGGAGGGCTCGAGCCCACGTTGCCACCAGCCACGTTCGGGTCACCAGCGGGAGACGCGTCCCGAGTGACGCGGGCAGGCTTTGTCGAACTGCGTCCGGATCTGGCGCGCCATCTTCTCTGCGTCGTCGTACGAGGACGTCAATGGAGGCTGCTGCGCCAGGTACTCCACGCCTCGAAGTCCCCCCTCGTCCTTTTTGGGCACCAGCCAGAGGTGAAAGTGCGGGGCGCGCTCCATCAACGCCAGGAAGTAGACATGCTGGGCCCCGGTGGCCGCCTTGACCGCCGGGACCAGCCGGTGCAGGACCGGCCTGGGGCTGGTCTACTTCGGGACTGGTGAGCATTTGGCCTCCGACGTCTTGCTCAGCTGGCCACGAACGCCAGCAAGTGGGCTGGGAACTGGTCAGGTTTTTCCAGGTGAGGAATGTGGCCGCACTCGGGCACGACCACCCGCTGGGCGTGGGCGATGTCGTGCGCGGCCGCCGCCGATAGCTGTACGAAGTCACCTAAGCGGGCCGCCTCCGCCGGTGGGGCGTACTGGCCGAGCGGCGCAACGTGGTCCTCGGCGCCCACCATCAACAGCACAGGCGGCACGATGAGGTCGTACTCGTAGCGGACGGGCTGCTGGTAGATCATCTGGAACGTCAGGGCCGCGGCCCGGGCCCAGCGGGGGTAGTCCGGGCTCAAGGTGACCCGGACCAGGACATCGGCCAGGGGGCCGTACACCTTGGGGTCGGGGTGGACGAAGTACCCGGCGACGTAGGCCCGGATGACCTCGGGGTCGGTCCAGCTCACCTCGTGCTGGTACAGCGTTTCCTCGCTCTGGGGCGGGATGCCAGTGCGATAGTCGGCCAGGCCGAGCGGGTCCTCGAGGACCAGGTGGGTGACCCGGTCGGGGACCATGAGGGCGAAGCGGGCCGCCGTCATGCCGCCGGTCGAGTGGCCGAGGACGGCGACGCGACCCACGCCCACGTGGTCGAGCAGGGCGGCGGTGTTGGCCGCCAGTAGCTGGAAGCTGTAGTGGATATCGGGCTTGGGCGATTTGCCCCAGCCAACCTGGTCGGGCGCCACCACCCGGTACCCGGCCGCCGTCAGCGCCTGGATGACGTTGAGAAAGTAGTAACAGCCGAACGCTTTGCCATGGAAGAGCACGACGGCCTGGCCGTTGGGCTCGCCGTCCGGCGGGACGTCCATGAACGCCATCTTCAGCGTCTGCAGGTCGCAGGTCAGCGAGAAGAACTGCACCGGGTAGGGGTACTCGTACTCCTCCAGGCAAATGCCCAGAGCTGGCAGAGGTTGAGTTGTGTCGTTTGTCATAAACTTCGGCCCTTCGGTGGCTGTCGGGTATTTCTAACCTGCGAGTGGGTTGGCTTCGTTGTCAGGGGATGCGGACCCACGATCCCTATGTTCATGCGTCCGTTCTGCCGGCACTATCCCATGCACGCGAGATCCTCGTCCAGTGCGTACCTGCCCGGCCGGGCCTCCGACGCTGGTTGCCGAGTGGTCAGCGTGGCGCGCTTGCCCGACACTGGGGCTAGGCGGCACCTCGGACAGGTCGGCCGTTGAGCGGTTCGCTCACGCGAGTGGCTTCGACGATCTAGCGTGTGACGGCCCGCGAAAGATGTAACTGATAGCTGCCCCCGCGGCCAGCACGGCGAGGATGCCGCAATAAACCAGCGCGGTGTCGTGCAGGCCAAAATGCGTCGTTGCCAGCCCGGCGATGACGACCGGGACGCTGAACGCCAGATAGGAGAGGGTGAAAATGGCCGCGACCACGCCGGCGCGCCCTTCGGGAGGAGCAAGCGCAGTGACCGTGCGATAAGCGCCCAGGTAGACAGCCACCCCGAAGCCCGCGCCCGCCAACGCGGCGCCGGCTAGGAAAGCACCACCTGATGATGTTTCGATCGCGACGATCGTCACCACGGTGCCGGCGAGTAGCGCCAGGCAGCCGGAAAGCATATTGATGGGCGAATTCACCGCTCGGAACACAACCGTGGCTGCGGGCCCGGCGGCCATGAGCAGGAAGATGGCCAAGCCGCCCCACAGCAGGTTCGGCGCGGCGAACACCTGGGCCGCCAGCGAGGGTCCCAACGATAAGTACAGGCCATTGAACGCCCACGCCGCAACCAGGCACGGGGTGGCAGCAATGAAACTGGCGCGTGCCCCGTCTGGCACGGCCACCCGGGGCCGGAGGGAGGCCACGACACCGGGGCGCCTCGGCGCGGTCTCGGGCACCGCCAGCACCGCTACGGTTACAACCAGGCTGCTGCCAAGCAGCAACCACCAGACCAAATGCGTCGGCGCAGGCCCATATTGAACGAGCGCGCTGGTAAAGAGCGCCCCGGCACCGAGGCCCAACAAGGTCCCGCTGCCGGTGGCTATCGAGGCGACGCCGCTACCCCCGGGTTGCAGGTCGATCAGTGCCGCCGCGATCCCCTCGGTCCCTAGCCCGACGGCTACACCCTGCAACGCTCTTGCGACGAACAGGAGCCCGGCGCCGCCGGCCGCTAGGAACAAGGCACACGAGACTGCGGTGATCAAAAGGCTGGCGAGGATGACTGGGCGGCGGCCCAGATAGTCGGCGACAGAGCCAAAGACCAGCAAGGTGACGAGAAGGAAAAGGGCGTAGATGGCAAAGACGGCGGTCAGGGTGGTCGTCGAGAACTTCCACTGAGCCTGGTAGACGTCGTATAGCGCAGACGGCGCGCCGGAAGTGAAGAACAGGAGGGACAGCGCCCCAGCCACCAACCAGCCAGTCCGGACCCAACAGGTCAACCCGACTTGAGCAGAACTGTGAACGCCCCGTAAATCTGGTGGCTTGAAATGCTTGGAACGGTTACTGACCTAATGGCCAACCCGGTAGTGACCCAGACCTCGGACAGGTTGCCCATGACAACGCCCGCGACCCTGAGTTTAGCCACGACGTTGAGTAAGACTACGAGCACTCGCAAAAGGAGAAAGCCATGACGATATCTGTAATTGGCCTGAGCATCGATTGCGCCGACCCGGCAGCCGTGGCCCGGTTCTGGTCCGAAGTACTCGGCCGGCCGGTCAACTCGAGCGCGAGCGACGACAATGCCGCTATCGATGCCACCGCCCCGGAAAGTGGGCCGCGCCTGACGTTCCACAAGGTGCCAGAACCCAAGACGGTTAAGAACCGGCTGCACCTCGACCTGCGCACCAACGAGTTCGAGGCGGAGACGGAGCGGTTGCTGAGGCTTGGCAGGCGACGCGTATACGGGACGTCGAGAAACCCACGGTGCGCTGGACGACGTTCGCCGACCCCGAAGGCAACGAGTTCGACCTGGTAACAAGCTAGGCCACAGTCATGCTCGCCGAGAACGCCGGGTGGACGTTCGCCATCAGCGAACGCTGCAAGTCGCACAATCGCCCTCGACAGTAGAGCACCGTGGATTACATTCTGTCCTCCGTGCTTTCTTTTAAGATATCGCACAGTCGAGTGGTGACGGCGGACGCGACCGCTGAGACCATTCTAAATATGAACTTGCCGATGCCCAATGGGAGGAAGAATGACCGAGAAAATAGAGCTTGACATGGATGAGGGGCTGAGCACCTCGGGAGAGATGCCTAACTCAACGGATAAGAAGACGACAAGGCCTATGGAAGGCGACGAGGAAATGGATCGTCCCATGGAGGGTGAGATGGAGAGGTCCACAGAAAAAGCAGGTCAGCAGCCCATGAAGAGGGGAACGGAAGAACCTATGGCCACCCCTTAGCGGGCCACCGGGACTCTGCCCGTTTTTGATAAAACTGCCAACCGGAGCATAAACGTTTATTTGCTCAGCCTCCGCTGGGTTGGGAGGCGCTACGTAGCCGCCGGCGACGGTGGCTCGCTCGGGTACGTCTTGGTCGATCGAGCTACCGCCCGGCGGGTGCTTGCTTCAGTCATATCCGAACTACGCTCGACTATTTGTCGGAAGGGGATCGCACCCTTGCGGACAGGTATCGACCTGCGTCACCAACTTTCAATCGTGCGGCTCAAACTTCGGCGTCGCCGCCTGTGAAGTAGCCCTCCTACGACAGGCGGGCGTAAAACAACAGGCGAGGGTGAGGCGTTGGCCTCGCTCGACTGGCTCGCCAGGAACATTACGGCCAATAGTGGCCCTTACGAACGTGACCACGTTCTACCCGCCGCGCGTCGGCGCCGCCGTCATCAGGCACAACCCGACATCGTTCAAGCACGTAGCGGGTACGCCGCCTTCCTCTACACTAGGTCGAGACGACCTCCGGAGGCTCAAACGCCTCGGGGAAGAACAGCTACGGGCGTCCAGACCGCCGGATAATCGATCTGCCTCAGTCGGATAGGCAGCGCGGCAACGTCGAGGTCAGCGGCTTCTGGCGGGCCTGACACGGCCGTCGCAAGCTGGCTACATTTGGCCGTGGCGAACCGGACCTGTTGGTTCGTAGGTGCCGATGACGATGCCGAGGTCCGTCACGGTGAGGTCAACCGTGCGCATCGTCGCCGGGAGGAGGCCGTCGTTGAACAAACGGCGACCGGAGCCGAGCAGCAGCGGGAACGTCATCAGGCGGAAGCGGTCGACCAGCTCGTGCTGCAACAGCGTCTGGAGAAGTTTGCTGCTTCCCCAGATCTGCAGCTCGTCGCCGGGGCCGTCCTTCAGCTCCTGCACTGCTGCAATTACGTCGCCGGTCACTAGGCGAGCCGTGCCAGGATGCTCGCCGCGCCACACGGTACCGGCCTCGCTGAGCGAGTCGGACACGACGTACTTGGGCAGCGAATTGATCGCCGTGGCAATGGGGTTGGCGGGGTCGGTCTGGTCAGGCCAATACCCTCGGAAGATGTCGAACGTCCTGCGACCGAACAGGAAGGCGCTGGCGTGGCTGTTGAGCTCGATGACGAACTCGCCCACGGCCGGGTCGGGGAACGGGGCCTGCCAGCCGCCGTGGGTGAAGGCGTCGCTGGGATCTTCCTCAGGTCCCCCGGGGGCCTGCATCACGCCGTCGAGGGTGAGGAACGTCTGAACGGTTAGCTTCATGTCAATACAGACGGAGCGGCGCACTGATTCTGAGCGCGACCCACGCCGTCGAAGGCAACACGGTCGCGTCTTCCCTCCGGCGCGAATAGGCGGCTCCTTGGACGTCTCGAAGAGAGCAGACCCGACCAACCGGCGGGCCACGTTGGTCTGCCTCACGGACCGCGGGTGGGCGGAGATCGGCGCGTGCGCGGACATCCTGGCCGAAGTGGAGACGAAGCCGAACGCCGCCGTCGGGGCCCCATGCCTTTCCAGGTTGCACCGGCACGTGGCGGACCTCCAGCGGGTGTTGCAAGAGCGTGACTGACCCGCGCAAGCGGTTGACGTCGGTCGTTGGAGGAGCACATCAACGCGGGCCCCGGATCAATTGTGGTGATGCTGCAAAAGAGCCTTGAGCACGATCATCGCCACACCGAGCATGCCGGCAGTAGCAGTGACTGCAACCAAACGGATGCCGACCAAGTTGGCCGCTCGGGCAGCGCCGTAGCCGTGGACCACGAGGAGGGCGACGGCCGTACCTAGCGCAAACCAGGCCGCGTTTACTGACGATGCTCCGAATAGCCGAGCCGCCAGAAGCGCCGCCAAGGGCAGGAAGGAAGCCGTGACCATCGGCCATGCCCCAGCCAAAGATGACCGGATAACGGCGACGCTAGGAAGGTGGCCGGCCCGAGTGTGCTCACCGAGGAGCTCGGCATATTCCTCGGCCAACCAGTACACCAACAGGGTGACCACAACCGTGACGGCCAAGGCCGTGGTGCCGAGATGGCCACCGCCGGCAGCGATGACAGCGGCGGTCACAACCGTCCCGTAGATGCCCGCTGCCCGGCGGCGCCCGCGAGTTACCGAGACGGGACCGTCGGCTGGCCCTGGTCTTCTATCGCGACGATCGGGAATAGTTGTCCCACCTCTGTATGGGCGACTCCCCGGACACTAGCGGAGGCGGTTGGCCGAACCTCGCGACGTGGTCGCCGTCGCACGACGGCTGTGGCCAAAGAGTAGGCCCCGTCCGCTCCCGGAGTGGTACCGACCGTCACGCCGGCCGACCCCTTTTCGAGAGATTCCGCGACTGTTCCGGTTAGCAGACTCATACCGCGGCTGGTAAGTGACTCGGCCAGTGATTATCGGCCTCTAGCCGTCAGTTCACCGGCGGGCTAATGCTGCATTCCTTTCGTCTAAACGACTAATTGAGGGATGCCTGAGGCAGCGCCCGAACCAATGAGCCGCCCGAGCTTGTTTCAGGCGCCGGCTTCCAGCGTCGTTCGCCGGGCTCCTGACGATTTGCTGGAACGTCTTCTCCGCACCACCGATGTCGCCATTTACGACTGCTTGGTGAAAATCATCACCCCAGCCGGACTCTCTGCTCCTCCCGGGTCGCGGTGCGCGCCGCCTCGATCGCTTCGGCGAGCACCGCGAGGTCGCGCTTGAGGGTGACAACTCCCCCTTGGGCCGGGATGTCCCGCAGCTCGATGCGGCGGGCCGAGGCGTCGGTCTCCTTGAGGTGCTCGATATTGACCGCCTGGTAATGGGAAATGTTGTCGGGGTCGTGGATGTGCTGGCGGTCTTTGATCGGCATCTCGGTCGGGTTTACCAATCGTCGGTTGTAGGCGACCAGCTCGTCGGTCAGCGCGACGATACTTGTGAGCCCCCCGGCCAGGGCTCGCTTTGTGGCGTCATTCACCACCTCGCGGTAGGGGGCGAGCGCGTCCTTCGCTCCCGACTTCAGGTTCTCATCCTTGAGCCACGGCGCATTCTTCTTGTCGGCTTCGCCGACACCGCCCTCGCCGGAGTCGGCCACCCACTGCCTGCTCAGGTTGGCCGCGTTCTCCTGCAGAGTACCCAGGATGGTCAGGAGCAGCTCGAAGCTCTCGACAGGGCTGTTCCGGACGGTGCCGCCGGCGCTGGTCGAGAAATCCATGGAGAGATGGCCACCGCCACCCGTCGCCGAACGGTCTACCGTGAGGCCCTTCTTGGCGGCGCCACCGAAGATGTGGGCCTCGATGATCGAGTTGACCCTTCCGCTCGTCAAGTCCCCGCTCGCCGTGGGCTGCGTCTGCGTCTCGTAGCAACCCTCGTCGATGTCCGCCTTCCACCACCACGTCGTGCCGTCAGGGAACTCATAGTTCACCTGCTTGGCATATTCCCCCTTGCCATCGTTGACCGCCGTGACCGTCGGTTTGGGCACGTTTTGGATGGGGGTGGCCTTCGCGTACTCGGTCCACTGGTAGATCGTCGTCTGAGCCTTCTCGTGGGGCTTCTTCTGGTCCGCCGTTCGCTTCCCCGGCTCGACGAGCTGGAGCCGAATGCTGGCGCTTGGGTTCGTATCCGGTTTACCGTCCGAAAACGTGAACTCGGTGCCTATTAGGGCCTGGTCGACTGACCGGCTCAGTGCCGAGTCCGTGGCCAGCTCTTGCTCCATGGCGTTGAGGGTTCGGACCGCTAGGGAAATGGCGCCGTCAACGTCGTTCCCTTGCGCCGCCTGCCCCACGATCACGCGGGCGGTGTCGCTCATTACGGCGTTGGCCGGCTTGGTTGTCATGAGGCCCGCGACGTTCGTTATGGCCGTCTTTAGCGCTGTCGCTCTGTTCGGCTGCTGGTCCAGCCCCCTGACCCGCCCGAGCAATGCCTGATATGGGGGGAGCAGGAGGCCGCTCTCCTGATTGATGTAGTTAGTGGCGGCCAGCCGGGCGTTCGCGTCGCCAATCGTAGGGTCGTGCATCCGACGGACGGCGCCTCCGCCCACAAGACGCACGGTGGCACGGTTACCGATGGCACGCTGCATCCGGAGGAGGTCCGCCGGAGTGAGCGCGGCACCGGCCGTGACTCGCGGCGATGCGCCCGCAGAGGACGGTCGAGCCGTGTTGGACGACCTGCCGTCGATGCGTTTGGGTTCGCGAGCGACAGTTTCGTGCAGTGTGGTCTCCCCGTCAGTCACCCTCCGCCACATTGTAACGCTCTGAGCGCGCGCGTGGCCACACATCGGCCGAATTGGCAGGGTCCGTCAGCGACTGGTTCTGGCACGTGACCCCGAAGGTGGATGCGCAGTGCCGAGCTCTCGTTCAGACCGGTGTCGGAGAAGCGACGCTCACGCTCCGACTGACGGGTCGCCAGCTGGTAGTCATAGTCGACCGCGTGTGTCTCGGGTGCTCGAACCCCTTGGCCTTCGTACCATGGCTTGCAGTGAGTAGTTCGTCCCAGCGAAGGAGCTTCAAACCACGCGAGCGCTCGGTGCCAGACCGGTCGGGCAGGCGGCAATGAGCCCATTCGCCGGAGCGGGCTCATCCGGATGACCAGTCTTCGATACGAGCTCGGCCAGCTCGGGCACGGCGAGAGGATCGCCTCCATCACTTCTGTCTCGAGGGGGCTCGTCTCCGACGCTTGGCTCGTCAGCTACGACGATGGTTCACGTCTGATCGCCAAGACCTCACTGGGGGCGCCACCGGACATGTTCAAGGTGGAGGCGCTCGGGCTGGCAGCACTTGCTGTTACGGGCAACGTGGCCACGGTCCAGGTTGTCGCTGTCAATGAGCGAGTGCTCCTGCTCGAAGCCCTCGACCCCCCGCTCACAGCGGAGCCCGCTTGGGAGCGTCTAGGGCAAGATGTCGCCCTCCTGCACCGGGGGAACATCGGGGAGCGCTTCGGTTGGGAGGCCGACGGTTACCTCGGCTGGCTTCCCCAGCACAACAACTGGTGCGATGACGGGTACCGTTTCTATGCCGAGCACCGGTTGCTCCGCTACCTCCGCGAGCCACCGGCCGAAGCGGTATTGGAGCCGGCGGACCGCCGGGCACTGGAGCGACTTTGCGAGCGGCTGCCGGACCTCGTCCCGCCCATGCCGCCGGTGCTGACCCACGGAGACTTTTGGTCAGGGAACCTCCTTACCGGAACTGGCGAGCGGCTCGCCTTGGCGGATCCGGCGGTCTCGTACACCTGGTCGGAGGTCGACCTGTCAACGCTCTGGTGCTTGCCGCGCCCGCCCTCCTCGGAACGGTTCTTCGCCGTCTACGAAGACCTCAACCCCCCGCCACCGGGGTGGCGAGAACGGATGCCTGTCCTTTACCTGCGGGAGGTATTGAGCACGATCGGCCACTTCGGTGGGCCGCAGGAGCCCATCACCTACCTGCGGCGAGTGCTCGCCCCTTTTTACCTGAAGGTGCCCGCACGTCGGACCGTATTCAAGAATTAGTGCGACGTGCCCCGTGGCCAAAATGGTCGTGACAACGGCGCATTAGCCCGAACCCCAGACAGGTAGCGCAGATTCGGTGTTATTCAGCGTTGCGTCCCCCAGGTAACACCGCACCCGCAAACTGCGTTGGGATCAATTGCCCGGGGGTCGCACCAAGGCCGAACTGACCGAACGCAGCCTGTAGGGGCTTTCTGCTCGCTTACCTGGTAATGTCTCTTCGGGCCAGTGCTGCCTTGCGGCTGAAGCTTGGCATCGAGAGCCGACGTCTGCGCCCTCTGGTCACAGGTGAGACCTGAAAATGGCGCACGCGCTGGAAGCAGTGGGTCTGCGTTGTGTGGCAGGACCGTCCCCACGCCGACAACGGCCACAAGTCTGTACCTCCCCCACTCCCTCTACTATGGTGCCGATGGGCGACTGGATCTTTGAGGACAGCCCCAGGGACCACGACCTGGACGCCACAGTGGCAGACCGGTTGCACTGGTGGGGCACGCCGCGCTACCGGGACCAGATAGCAGTCGGCGACCGGGTATGGCTTCAGGTCACGGGGCCGAAGGACCCTGGCATCTACTATGTCGCAACGGTCGTGTCCAAGACCTATGAGCACCCGGTTCAGCCATCGGACCCCGACCACTTTCGATGGCGGACCGACATTCGCTTCGACTTCCGCATCGCTCCCCCATTGCTCAGGTCAGAGCTGCTCGAGGACGCCGAGCTCGGATCGTTCCGTCCTTTCCACGGCTTCCAGGGATCGAACGTACCGGTGCCGCCGGACGTGGCTGCGGCCTTGATGGCACGAGCCGCGCCACGCTTCGAGGCCCTAGGGGGGAAGAAGGAGTGAGGCGCTTCGCCAGGCCAATGAGGCGAAGGGTCTGCTTGTAGGCGTGCTTCACGGGCTTGGGACGGGCCCTGCGGGCGCAGCCCTCGGTTAAGGGACCACGACGTCCTTGAAACGGGGGGGTCAGCGAGAGGTGCCGCCCATCGAGAACCAGGCGGCATCAGCACCGTGTCGCCACCCACGCCTCGCATTGTCCAAGGCAGTTAAAACCAAGGACGAGCGGTACCCACCACAGGGGGCATCTGCCGCACCACCGGTAGAAGGCAAAGGAAAACGCTGAGCCATGGCCCCGCTAACCTTGGGCCCAGGCTATTCAGGAGGAAGCAATGGAAGAGAAGAGGCAAGACGAAGCTGAGAAAACTGCTGGGACCGCCGGCGCGATTGCAGGAGGAGTCACCACCGGCCTGTTGGTAGGCAGCGCCATACCAGTCCCAATAGTAGGACCGCTGGTTGGTGTTGTGGTTGGGGCCGTAGCGGGCACCGAGGTCGGGCGCAGGCTCGGGAAGGCTACCTTTACCGCCGGCACAGCCTTCATTAAGACTTTTACTGAATAGTCTTCCGCGCCCTCACGATCGGAGTTCTTCCGCGGCCAAACGCCTCAAACGTGCTTGAGCCAAAAGAGGTACCTGCTCGATGACCCCTTCTAACCTTATGTCCGGCAAAACCACAAAACTCGAACCGGCGACGGCGGCCTTCGGCGTCAGCATCCCACTACAAAGATGACTTACTACCCCCCGAATTACCCACCACAATTCTCGGCGCCGGCGGCCCCACCCCCACAAGACAAGTCAGTTGGCGCTGCGCTAGTACTGACGTTGTTCTTCGGGCCATTCGGGCTTTTCTACCTAGGCGCTATCCCCGGCATCGTCGGGCTGTTCGTGCTCATCCCGCTGGCGATTATCGGTGGCTTGGTTACTTACGGGCTCGCAGCCTTCGTGGTCTATGTTGGGACGATCATTTGGGCATGTGCCCGCGCCGGGCGCGACCACAGTACTTTCCTGGCCTACCTGGCCAGAGGGGCACGCTGACTTCCGCTAAAACGATCATTGGTCAGTGGGACACTCGGCTGACATGAAAATACGATCAGCATTGCTTATTACTTCGGGGGCTTTGTTCTCTTCGACCCACTCGTCAGAGACCCGAACACCAGGGAGTTCTAAGGCCGGTTGGATTTAGCAGGCGAGCCGCAGCCTGCTGTGAGCAAGGTCACAGCCCTGCTGGATCACTACGATGCGGAACCGGACTCTCCGGCGTCGGCCTCCGCCGCCAGCTCGGCTGCCCGATCGGCCGCCTCTCGTGCCTCCTCCGCGGCATTGGCCGCCCGCTCAACCTCTGTTGCCAGCGCGGCTTCTGCGGACCGCTCAGCGGCCCGCTCGGCCTTTGTGGCCGCGTCTCGTGCCTCCGCCGCAGCAGCGGCTGCCCGCTCAGCGACCCGCGCGGCGTCCCACTTAGCCCGATCGGCCGCCTCTCGAGCGTCCGCCGCAGCAGCGCCCGCCCGCTCAGCGGCCCGTGCGGCGTCCCACTTAGCCCGATCGGCCGCCTCTCGAGCGTCTGCCGCGGCACTGGCTGCCCGCTCTGCAACCCGCGCGGCGTCCCACTTAGCCCGATCGGCCGCCTCTCGTGCCTCCTCCGCAGCATTGGCTGCCCGCTCTGCGCCCAACCGCTCGCCTTCCTGGGCCATTGATCACCTCTGCCTTTCGCTGTGAAGCGAAAGCGTAGCGTAGGGATCCGCTTGCGCCGGTTCCGGAGATGACCTGAGCGGCTCATGCCTCGAACCGGCCCGCGCCGGAGTTCGTACCGTAAGCATTCGTACCGTAAGCATTCGTACCGTAAGCATTCGTACCGTAAGCAAGGGTAACGAGAGTGGGCAGAAGACTTCCTTGGCAAGCGCCGAACGCTTCGCCGTTCGCTTGCCGGATGTGGCATCCACGCTCCTCAGCATTAGTTCGGCGAGAAGGCTCGCCTTTTGGGGCCGGGGGAATTGAGGGCGGACTGCCGGGCGCTCGATGAAGGTTAGAACCAGGAACCGTAAAGGGGTTTCCCGTGATCAGTGCCACCAGACAGGGGCGCAGGCGACCGCCGCGTCGACCAGCTCGCCTTTCGCCACTGAGCTGTCGCTGAGCCATGCCTTGATGGACCCGGCGAACCCGTGCGCGACGAACTGGGCGATGACGCGGTGGTTGGCACCGGGAAGGTCCGGGTGGCTACACCGAGCGATAAATGCCAGGGCATAGTCGGCGAAGTGGCGGACCAAGGCTTCGTACACCCCACCGTCGGCCGGGTCGTGCACGGCGTGCTGGTAGACGGCCTTGAACCGTTCGATGTGATCGGCGACGTCGACGATTGAAAGGCGCAGCATCTCCGCCGCCGATAGGCCGCCCTCGAGCGCGACGTTCCTCTTCGTCGTGGTGGGCACGCTCCAGGTCGCCGAGTAGTACCTGGATAAGTAGCTCCAGTGGGTTGGCGTAGTGGTTGTAGAAGGTTGCCCTGGTGACCCTGGCCCGTTCAGCCAGGTCGGCAACCGTAATGTGCGAGATGGGCTGCTCCGAGGCCAGCTCGACGATCGCCTCCTCGCACGCTCGGGCCGTACGTACTACTCGGGGGTCGTTGCGCTCAGCCACCGAACCCTGTCCCCAAACCGCCGAACGGGCCACACAACTCGGACCGCTCCACCTCTGTCGACCGCAGGTTCAACGCCACTTGCACTCTGTCACCGTACCTGCTTTTATACAAGTGTCCATCTTATACACCTGTCAAAGAGAGGGAGTGGTCTTGTATGGCACAGCATTCAACGCTTTCGGGGCAGGAGGCGGCGGACCGGTTGGCCATTCGCGAGCTGTTCGATGCCTATGCCCATTGCGCCGATGCTCGGGACGCCGAAGGGCAAAAGGCGTTGTTCACGGCCGACACCCGCTTCCTGGTGTACATGGACGGCTCGGGCAGCGAACCGAGCTACGTGCTCGAAGGCCGAGAAGCGCTGTCACCCGTTTTCGATGATTTGAACCGGTACGAGGCCACGATGCACTTCAACGGCCAGAGCGCTGTCACCATCGAGGAGGGCCGGGCCACCGGCGACAGCTACACCATCGCCCACCACGTCTACACGGAGGACGGCACTCGCATGATGATGGTTGCCTGGCTGCGCTACCTCGATTCGTTCACCAAGGTTGACCAGAGTTGGTATATCGCCGAGCGCCAGATCATCCTCCAATGGAGCGAGACCCGGCCCTTGGGGCCGCCTACGGCGGGCTGATGTTGACGGCCGGACTGCGATCTGAACCTCTAATGCGCGGCCCATGACAACCGCTCCACGACGTACGCGCTCCGTCAACTGGCAGCTTTGGCAGCGGCGGGCGCTGGCCCTGTTGGCCCTCGGATTGCTTGCTGCCGGGGTCGTATCAGATGCGGTCGCCGGCAGCTTCTGGGTGCGTCACGCATTGCTTGCCAGCCTTGTCGGGAGCCTGATCGTGGTGGTGTTGTCGGTCGCCGTCATCAACGAGGTGATTGAAACGAGGAGGCGTCGACGCTGGCGGGTCCTCGCCCAATACGTCATGTTCGAGCTGGTCCGGAACGCGCGCATGATCTGGACCAGCGTGCTGGAGCTCGCTGGCATGCTGACGAAGGAGGGAAGCCAGCGGGAACTTGTCGATGCGGGCCGTGAAGTCGTGCGCGACACGCCTCGCCTCACGGCGGCTGTCCGTGACATCGTCAACGCCGACGGGCGTTTTGCCGCCCTGCGCTCCGACGTCGCTTTCCTCGCCGAGCACGCCGATGAAGTGCTGGGCCGATGGGCCGGAGTGATGCTTGGTTCCGAGGTTTATGCCGAAGTTATTGACCGCCACGTGGAGCTGGGGGGCGACGTCGCCTGGATGGCTGGGATTTTCGACGCTACCTATCCGCCGAGTGACATGAGGCGACAGAGGAGGGCTCGCAGCAGCCCGGCGGTCGAGATCGAGAGTGAGCTCGGTGCCGAGTGGCTGGCCGACCGCATCGTCGTGATCACACAACTCGCCGAGGAGCTCGACCGCCGCACGTTGGAACTTGCTCTGCGGATCGTGCCCGTCCGATGGTGGGAGGAGCGGCTGGGCACAAACGTCCCGACGGCCCGGGCAGGGTGACCCGCTGAAATCGCCGACCCGCCATCGTGACGGCGACCGTGGTAAACGAAATTGAAGGAGCTTCTTGTCGATATGAGCGAACCCAAAATGAAGGAACACGGTGATTGACAGGCGTTCGACCCTCCGGTGCCGTTTACACTCGACTCCCAAAGCCGACCCGGAAGGATCAGCGCCTTCGCTTCGGCAGCAGACGGCACTTCGAGGAGCCGAGCCAGGACTACGGGTTTCGAGGATGCTATCGCGGTCGTCGTCGTGAGGTGCTGCAACGGCAGCTATTCGATTTTCGTCACTGTTCGGCAACCGGCGAAGGGAGCGTCCCATGTTCGACGATGTGGTCGTATATGGCTTCGAGTGCCTGGCTCAGTGGGACGAGCAGCTCTTTGGGCAGGCCGCCAAAGAAGAGGTGCCGGACTAGGTCGACGTGGCCAGGGGCGGCTGCGACGATGGCACGCCGGCCGTCGCGGGTCAACCTGACTTCAGTAGCCCGCCGGTCCGAGGCAGCAACGCCGCACTGGACCAGGCCACGGCTTTGCATTCGCTTGGCGTGATGAGACACTCGGCTCCGCTCCCATCCGATCAGGGCTGCCAGGGCGCTGACCTGCATGCGTTCCCCGGGTAGCCCGCTCAGGGCGTTGAGGACGTCGTAGTCGGCCAGCGATAGTTCATTGTCTGCTTGCAGCTGCCGGTTCATCTCGTACCCCAGCCGTTGCTGAACCCCCATGAAGGCGAGCCAGGTACGGAGTTGGCTGCGGCTCAGCCAAACGTTTGGCCGGGCGCCGTCCGGTTCGCTCTTACGTGACATATCACACGTACTGTAGGCCGGTTAGCCCATCGTCGGTGGTTACCCCCATCTGTACCCGCAACTCGTGCGGCGGGACTGTCCATCTCCTCCCCGCCGGGGCTGTGCTCGGCTTCGAGGCGGCCGGGGTGGTCGACGCACTTGGGCCTTCTGTCTCGGGAGTGCAGGTAGGCGATGAGGTCGCCACCCTCCTGGCCAGTCTCGGCGGCTACGGCGAGTACGCCCTGGCCTCATCGTGGACGCCAAAGCCACCGGACGTCAGATGGGGCGACGCCGCCGCCCTGCCCGCTTCGGCGGAGGCCGCCGTGGGCGTGCTGAAACAGCTCGGGGTCGTACGGGGCGAGACTCTCCTCGTTCTCGGCGCCGCGGGCTCGGTCGGGATGATCGCCACCCAACTGGCCGTCTCGCAGGGCGTAAAGGTCGTCGGCGCCGCGTCGGCGCCCGACCACGACCTTGTGCGCGACCTGGGCGGCGTCCCGGTCAATTACGGCGCTGGCCTGGCCGATCGGGTACACGAGCTCAGCCCATCGGTGGACGCCGTACTCGACGCGGCCAGCAACGGCGCGCTCCAAGATGCCATCACCCTCGCCGCAGACCGGTCGAGGATTTTGACCCTCGCCGATGACCACGCAGCCGACCTGGGTGTCGTGCTGTCGGCGCCGACACCGGACCGGGCGCCCGAAGCGCTCGACCAGACCATGCCGCTGCTCGCCTCCGGCGCCCTGCGGCTGCGCCGCCAGCGCCAGTTCCCCATGGCCGCGGCCGCCGAAGCCCATCGGCAACTGGAGGGCGGCGAGGCCCACGAGAAGCTCGTCCTCGAAGCGCCATGAACGCACCGCGGCGGAATTTTTCACTGACGACGCCGTCTACCACAACATCCCGCTGACTCCGGTCACTGGCAGGGCGGACATCGCAAATACGATCTCGTCGTTCATTCGGCCTGGCCCGCCAGGCATCGAGGGCATCGAGTTCCGCGTCATCAACATTGCCGCCGATGGTCCAGTGGTGTTGACCGAGCGGGTGGACGTCTTCAGGCTCTCTGACAAGTCCTTCGAGCTGCCGGTCATGGGGGCCTTCGAGGTTATCCACGGCAAAATCGGTGCCTGGCGGGACTATTTCGACATGAACCAATTCGCCAGCCAGATGGGATAAGGCTGGACCGCTCGATGCTCGGGTCGTCGCTCACCCGGGAGCGAGCGTGACTCGCCAGGAAATCTGAACAGCAGCCATTGCTTGGTGGAAAGCGGACAGAACGACGCCGATTTCGGCGTTGCGCCGGTCCACAGGATCGGCCACGACCCGAATGGCAGTTTCGTTCAGGGGGGACAGAACGGGCGTCTCGCTTTAAATGGTATGCGTGCCGATTCTGTGCTCTAAAATGACGAAAGCCGTCATGCGCGCACTGCCCTGATCGGTCCTCGCCCACCAATGTTAGTCTGATGGGGCATCGCTATCGCATTCCTTGAGAGCACGAGCCAGCGCCAGGACTACCGCGGAAGCCAATAAGAGTCACCGAGGCGGCCGGAAGGACTCCGAGAAGACCACACATGGCAATGACAAACAGAACAGACAGACCCCCTGCGCACTCTGGAGGTTCATTAATGACGAGTGAGAATCACCGGGCCCTCGCTTTTCCTCTGCGTAGCTCCATCGGGGCTCGAGCCGTCGTTGAGCGCGTTCCGGCACGTAATGGGCGCGAGGCCATTCGATGTCTTCGACGCTGCCGACGGCGGTGAACCCGATTTTTCGGGCAGGCGTGCGGTTGTGGACTTAGGCGGCTGGGGCACACGCGAACAAACCGCGAAAGCAGTGGCGGCTCGAGTCGAGCTCTGGCACGTGTTCGGCTACGGCCTAGATCACCTCGACCTAGAGTACCTCTTGAGCAAGGGTGTCATCGTGGCACACACACCAGGAAGCAGCAGCGCCGTCGCTTTAGCCGAACAGGCGATGATGCTTATGCTCAATTGTTCCCGCGCCATCAGGGAGCAAATGGCCAACCTCGAGAAGGGCGAGTTCTGGCGCCCATGGACCAACGAACTGGCGGGGAGCCGGTTGCTCCTCCTGGGCGTGGGAGCGAGTGGCCGAGAGCTCGCCCTTCGCGCTGCCTCGTTCCAGATGGACGTCATCGGGGTTGACATCGTGGTTGGCGACGAAGAAAGCTATCGGCGTATCGGTATCAGTTCTGTGCAGTCCCCAGATGCGCTTTACGGCCTGTTGCCGACGGCGGACGTGATCTCATTGCACCTGCCACTAACCAATGATACAACCCACGTTCTGGACGCGGCCGCCCTGGGCCGGGTCAAGCACGGTGCGATGGTCATCAATGTCGCCCGCGGTGGCCTTATCGACGAGCACGCGCTTTTGAATGCGCTCAACGACGGATCGGTAGGCGCAGCCGGCCTCGACGTCTTCGAGCACGAGGTCCCAGGCTATTGGCCCGATATCGCGCGTCACCCGCACGTTTTCGCAACCCCCCATACCGCCGGGGTAACTTACCAGACGGCTGCGCGGCGGGCGCAGGCCATAGTCGACAACCTGGACCGGCTTCAAAACCGAGAGCCAATCTCCGACGCTGTGTCGCCCGGCGACGACTTTGCTGTCACGCAGACTCCAGACAAATAGGGCGCCTTTCCCAACACGAACGCTCACAGGCCGCCGCGACTCGCATGGCGGCCAGATCCTCTAACGGTGGGCAGGGGTTCGCCCGCTTGCCTTTCAGAACCTCCACGAACGGCCACAACCCGGTGGTCGCAGCCAAGAATTCGACCGCGTAGCGGAGCCACCTGATTGGAGCCGAATACCACGACATGCACCGATTACGCTTCCACATTGATTAACAGGAGGTTCTAACACCGCTGTTATTAGCCTAAGTGAGTGAGCCCGCAGGGTCGAGCACGAACATAATTGGGCCCTCGCACTGTTGGCATCCTCGCACTCTTGCCACTTAACCGCGATGACCGTTGGACCGGGCAGGTACGCGGGACTGCCAGCCGCATTGGCCAAGACGTTGCGCGTCGGCTGACAGCACGACCAACCCTCGGCAAGTACTGGGGGTAGTATTTGCGCCTACCTACGTGCGCAGCGTCTGGGACTGCCGCAGAGGTAATCCCGCGGCGCTGTACACGGCGTCGATCGCTGCCATGTTGCCTATCGCATCACGGCCCCCCGTAAGCGGCTCCTCTACGCCGGCCAGGACGCGTGCGAACGACTCCAATTGATAAAAATAGGTGGTGTCCGCGTTGACGGTCTCGTCGACCGAGGTCCCATCCTCAAGTCTGCCTGTGATGCGGTTCCCGGCATGCGGCGAAATCAAGTTGCGAACATCCAGTACACCATTGGCGCCCTCGAGGTGCAGCCAAACCGAGCCAGGCGGCGAGGCCTCTGCATCCACCATCGAGCAATCGACCAGCGCTTCGAGACCGGACGGGAACGCGAGCTCAGCCTCCATGGTCACATCGATGCCCGAAGGGCCTTCGGTCCCCTTTGCCCACCTCACCTGCGGCTCTTCCCCCGTAATCGTCCGCAACCAGTGAACCGCGTAGCACCCGATATCCATCATTACACCACCAGCGAGGTCGAGCCGAAAACGCACATTCGTCGGGGCGGTGTTTTGGTGGGCGTGAGCGACGGCACGTCTCAGTGGACCGATTCGCCTGCTCAGCTCGAGCACCCTGGAAGCTAACGGGTGGAACCGCCAGTGAAAGGCCTCGACCAGTACGCGCCTGGCGCGCTGGCTGGCGGCAACCATGTCACGGGAGTCGTCCGCGTTGGCGGCGAAAGGCTTCTCGCACAACACGTGGCGTCCTGCCTCAAGTGCGGCAATCGTCCATTGAGTGTGGAGGCTGTTGACGAGAGCGACAAACACGGCGTCGAGGGACTCGTCCTCGACAAGCTGTGCATAGCTGTTATAAGCGATCGGGATTCCGTGCTCGCCGGCGAATGCCTGCGCCCGAGCGGGCTCGCGGCATGCCACCGCGACCAGTTCAGTACCGCGCAGCCGACGGGCGGGATCCACAATCGCCCGCGGCGCGATCCAGGCGGCGCCGAGGAGGCCGATACGTGTCATCTGGTGCGCCCCCTGTCGAAATACCGCGCATCGGCATCGAAGCTTCCCGCAACGCGCCACGATGCAAATGGTGACGGTATCACCCCGCCCGTCCCCCGACGCCACAACTGTTCAGGTACGCGCGCGTGCGGTCTGCAATCGGGAAGGGGTCATCGGGGTCACACGGGTACATATCCTGCTCGACGATCGCGAACAAATCAGTGTTGAGACGCCGCAGCGCCTCAACCACCGGCCCGAACTCAGGGATCCCGTTAGGTGGCTCGCGCATGGCGCCACGGCGGACAGCCTCGGCGAAGCCCAGCTGCTCCGCCTGCACTTGTAAGAGTACATCCGGCGCGACCTGCTTAAGGTGGACATAACCGATCCGCCCGGGGAAATCCTCAATTAGTGCCAGGTTGTCGCCTCCGCAATAGGAAATATGCCCCGTGTCCAAACAAAGTGAAACCGCGGACTCGTCGGTTTGCTGTAGGAAACGCTCGACCTGCTCCTGTGTGGCTACGTGCGTGTCGGCGTGAGGATGAAACACGAGCCGCACGCCGTAGTCTCCTTGTAGGATTCGACCCATTTCTGAGGCGCGATCGACAAGGCGCTTCCAGTCAGCGGGCTCGAGCGACAAAGGCTGGGCCCGGTTACCCTCCTGGTCCCGGTAGCTTTCCGGGATATAGATGACGTAACGGGCACCCATAGCCTGCACCAGCGCCGCCACCCGCCGGGCCGCTGCTACGTCCGCGTCCCAGGCCGCCTCGCGGTGCAGCGCACCGCCGACCGTACCTCCCGAGATTTGGAGGCCGCGCCTTCCAGTTTCCTCCCGTAGCCGGCTCGGGTCTGTCGGCAAGAAGCCGTAAGGGCCCAGTTCGAGCCACTCATAGCCGGCGGCAGACAGCTCGTCGAGAAAGCGCTCCCACGTCGTCTGTTTAGGATCGTCCGCGAACCACACGCCCCATGAGTCGGGTGCACTACCGAGATAAATATCCCGCGACAACTTCAACTACCTCCCCGCATTAACAAGGTCGGCCCAGAACCTTCCAAGCCTTCGGGTAAGTACAGACCTTACTGTTCGCGGCGACGGGTCAGTTGACCCATACAGAGCGACCAACCTCGGGTCAGGATCGAAGTCCCAGCACCTGGATGTCAACCCGCCGTCGGCGACAATGGTTTGCCCCGTGACGAAGCCAGAGTCTTTCGATAACAGAAACGCTACCACGCCGGCGATCTCCTCCGGCTCCCCAATCCTTCCGATCGGGTGCGCCTGGTCCATCGCCTCCAGGCTTTCGCTGGTGCGGCCCACGAGGTTTGCTGGAGTCCTGACGCCGCCGGGCGCGACGGCGTTAGCGCGGATGTTGAACCGGGCGTACTCGACTGCGATATACCGGGTCAACGCCTCGATCCCGGCCTTCGTGACGCCGTAGGCCGAGTAGTTGACGTACGCCGCCCGCGCGTGCACAGACGAGATGTTCACGATACAGCCCCCGCTGCGCTGATGGATGAACCGTTGAACGGCCTGGGCACATCCCCAGTAGGAACCGAACAGGTTCACCTGAAAGACTCGCTCGACCGTTTCCGGGTCAATGTCGTGCAGATTAGTCGCCCGAGTGATACCGGCGCTGTTGACCCAACCGTAGAGCCCCCCGCCGATTGAGCCTGCTCTCGCCGAGGCGCGCTCCAACGCACCCCCGTCTGCCACGTCACCGGCCAGGACCTCGTGCGGCGGACCATGTCGCAGCCGAACGCGTTCTACCAGGGCTTCGTCGAGCTCTAGACCAACCACAACATAGCCGTCGGCTACCAACCGCTCGAAGATCGCCAGACCGATGCCCTGCCCGCACCCTGTGACAACCACGGAACGCGCGTTCAGATCGCTCGGCGCCATTGCAGTTCCCGCCTCCAACTATTTATGGCGCCGGTTCATTTCCTCAGCACGCGAGTCCGCAATCGCGTGAAGGTTCAGTTCTTGCACCCTTGCCGGCATGAGATCCCAAATCGACTGCTTCATAGGCGTATGCCACGTCGCCACTGGGTCCAACCACTGCGCCACGTACGGTTCCGAGATGCCGACGCGCTCGCTGTCCGTTACGTTCTCCCCTCTTCGGTGCCACATCCGCGTATTCAAGAACGCGACCGACCCCGCCGGCATCTCGACGGCCTTTGCGTACTGGTCCAAGTCCGCGCCAGGCCGCGGAGGACGCCGCATACCATGAGAGAACGGCACCACCCGCGTGGCCCCGTTGTCCGCTGTGAAGTCGGTGACAGCCCAGATGGTCTGCAGCCCTGCATTGTCCTGTGGGAAAGGCCGCCCCCTCTTGCCCCACCAACCTGACTCAGGTAGATCCGAGTGCCAGCCTTGTCCTGGCTGCCCCGGCCTCGCCACTAGCCGCCCGGCATCACCGATCATCTTGAAGCCTGCCCCTAGCTCAAACTCACACATTTCCATGACAACCGGGTGGCTAACCATGGCCGCCAACGGGCCCCAATCACCCGGCGACAGGTTCTGGAAACACGAGCTATCCCCTCCGGCACCATGTCCCAGATCGAGCGCCAACAACGCGTCCAGTAATCGCTGAAGTGGTTCTGTCGCCACCACCTGTTCGGCGATGGCGTAACCACGGTCATCGAGCTCGTCCTTCAACCTCTCCATCTCGACGTCGCCAATTTCTCGCGACTCGACCGTCTCCGCTATCGCTAGATCACCGGTCTGACCTACCGTTGCCATTTCTTCACTTCCTCCTGATTTCGCTTTTCTGGCTCCAATACCGCTTCCCCCTCCTCTGGTCGCCCCCATCCCAATACTACAACTCCATCATCTCCTCCGTGTCGGTCTTTCTACGCGCACTACCCCCCCACAATACTGGGCGAGCCCAACCCCGGCCCGAACACCGCCTCCCACCTAGCCCTGGATCCCGCTAACAACCAAACCACGCATAAAATAGCGCTGCGTACAAAAGAAAATCGCCAGCGGGACGAGAGTTATCAGCGTGGCCATCGCCATTACATGATTGTACGGTTGCGGCGGCAACGGCGCCTGCTCCATCTGCCACTGGTAAAAGTCAAGGGCCAGTGTATACTTCTCAGGACGCAACAGATAGATCAGCGGGCCAAAGTAATCGTTCCACGTACTGATAAACGTAAAAATCAACATCACCGCCACCGCCGACTTCGCCTGCGGCAGGATTACATGCCAAAACACGCGGAACCGCCCGCACCCGTCGATCATCGCCGCGTCATCGTAGTCCCGGGGTATGCTCAAAAAGAACTGCCGGAACATAAAAATGAAGAATGCCCCGCCCACACCGAAGAACGCTGGGACCGTAAGCGGTAGAAATGTGTTCACCCAACCGAGATCCCTGAAAATCAGGTACTGAGGGATAATGGTCACGTACGGAGGGATCATCAAAGTCGAGATGAGTACTACGAAGAACACCCGACGCAGCGGAAAGCGTAGCCGGGCGAAGGCATACCCGGCTAAGGGCACACTCACGAGCATACCGATCTCGACGCCTAGGGCAATAGTCAAGGTATTCCGGAGGCCACTGAGGAAGGGAAAGGTACTAAGTGCGTCCCGGTAATTCTGCCAGTCGAAGGTTGTGGGCAACAATTTCGGCGGGAACAGAAGAACGTCCTTCTCGGGTTGCAAAGATGTAACGATGAGCCAATAGAACGGGAACGCAAACACCACAAAGGCGATCAGGACCATCAGATAAATCGACCCACGGTGCAAGGCCCGCATGCGGCGTTCGCGCTTGCGCGCTCGATGGGCGTCCGCCACAGCCTCCAGCTCGGCAGCGTCCTGCGCTGTCTGCCCCAGGACCGCAATGTCGGCAGCCACGGCCTAGGCCCAAGCTTCTGACGGCGGGCGCTGTCCTTATAGCAAGCCTATTATCTCGCGGCATAATTGTAAAATACCCACCTCTTCGCAATCACGAATGCGAGAGCCGTTATGGCAAACAGGATCAGCACCAGCATCCACGCTTGGGCCGATGCATAGCCGATCTGGAAATTTTGCCAACCCGTGTTATACAAGTTCAGGATGTAGAACAGCGAGGCATTGTCCGGACCTCCCTGGGTTATCACGAAGCCGGCTGTGAATATCTGGAAGGACGCGATAATGGACGTAATAAAGGTGAACAGAATTACCGGCGACGTCATCGGCAAGGTGACATGTATAAAGCGGTACCATGCATTAGCCCCATCTATAGACGCGGCCTCGTAGAGGGTAGTGGGCACCTGCTGTAACGCGGCAAGATAGAGGATCATACCTCCGCCGGCAGTCCACAACGTCATAATGATGAAGGCCGGAAGTACCCACGTTGTCGAACCGAACCACTCCGGCCCCTGGATGCCAACCAGCGACAGCACCCCGTTGACCACTCCGTATTGACCGTTGAACATCCATGCCCAGATGAAGGCCCCGGCGATGGCAGGCACAATAGAAGGCAGGAAGTAGATCGTTCGCCACACCCTCAGGCCGCGAATCCTGTTGTTTAGCAGTAGCGCACACGCGTAACCGATTATCATCCCTCCCGGGACCGCGATTGCCGCGTATTCTCCGGTGACGCGTAACGACGCCAGGAACAGAGGGTCCCTGAACATATAGCGGTAGTTCAGGAGCCCGACAAAGCGACGGCCGCTCAGCAGCACGTAGTTTGTGAACGAATAGTACAGCGAAGCCAGCATCGGGTAGAGGGTGAACCCGAGCAGTCCCAGTAGCCATGGAAGAAGGCACACGTAGGCCGCGATCGCCTCCCTGCGGGCAAGGCGCGAGTGCACAACCCCCTTGCGGCGGGTTGCCGCTTTCGGCGCGCTTACCGCCGGACCCGCCGAAAGCGGCTCAGCCAACACGACGTTTCAACTCCTTTTCCGGGATCTAAACTCCCGCCGCCGAGCGCGCTTCTGATATAGCTGCGTTCAGCTGCGAGGCCATGCCTTGGCAGGCTTGCTTCGCAGTTGACTTCCCAAGGATGACCTGTTCGGGAACTGATGTTAGCGCAGCCATTGTCTGGCTCGGCGCCCACCTACCTAGCCAGTAGGGCCAGCGCGCCACGTCCACGGTATGAGATGGCTCAGTTGACGCTCCCGGGATGCGCGACAGGTTTATGAGAGCGATGGTCTTGCCTGGGCTGTCGGGAGCGGTCGCAACTATTGGAAGCGGATCGTACGCAGGTACCGAGCTAAACTCCAGGAACGGTTTACGTATCGACGGATTGGTGGTAAATGTTATAATCCAAGCCGCCGCCTCTTCGGGGTCGCTGAAGGATTTGTTGACACAGAACGAGTTGGAACCTACCGCGTGGACTCTCTGATCTACGTACGGAAGGTGCATGTAGGACATCGGGAAGTTGCCGCCAATAGACGGGGTAGAGTACCAGACCGTCATCATCGCCTTCTCCGTGGTATAGGCCGGTGTCTCACTCGTGTCCACTCCAAGCGGCGCAGCTACCTTGTACCTCGTGTACAGATCGGCGATCATCTGGACGGTCTCGATGACTGGTTCACTGTCGAAAAGGGACTTCGTCTCATCATAATCGAAAGCGTTGTTCATAAGCTGCGCACCACCCATGCTGGCAAGGGTCGCCTGGAAAAGACCAAAGGCCAATGAGGGTAAGCCCTCTCCAGCTCCGATGGCGTACTGGACCACCTTTCCGCTGGACGTTGTCTTTGTCGCGGACTTCAGAAAGTCGACGAATTGGGGCCATTTCCAATTATCGAAACTGGCGGTTCCCCACAGCGGGAGGTCTTTTAGTAGACCGTCCTTGTCTGCCATTTCCGTATTGACAAAAACAATATTGTCCTGGGTCACGAACAAGTCGAGACCCCACACCTGCCCGCCGTATCCGTTGTCAACACTCGGAGGTATATTCCACCCTTTTGGGTCCACACCCGCCGTTTTCAAGGCCCCGTCGAGAGGGTACAGGTATTTCGACGCGTTTGGCAGAAGAGTCCCGTTCCAGTGTGAATCGACAAGGAAGAAGCTTGGCGCCGATCCGGCCGTAAGTTCAGTGAACAACTTGGTGACGCTATATGACCCCTCTTCTTGGGACACCGCGTCACCCGTCAGTTTCTTCATTGTGCCGAGGTAGTGGTCGAACTGGTTCCCCCACCAGTCGCTGAACGTCATGGCGGCAGCGCTGGACCCTGACGGGCGCCGCGTGGCGACGCTAGCCGTGCGTAGAGCAGCGCCGTACGAAGGAGCTGCAGATGCGAGAAGCGCGGCAGCGGGCACGGCGGCACTCGCGGCGAGGAATTTTCTTCTAGACAGCGATCGGTCGAGAGCAGACATGTTGTTGTTTTTCCTCCCTAGGTTCGTTTTGTTGTGTTTTGGCGCGGGCACTCACGCAACGCGGAGAGATTAACGCAGCGGGATCTCGATCGGTCCCTTTACTGCCCTTACTGATGGCGTCTCATCGTCGGCTGGTTTGTAGAAACCCCCGTTTTCCTGAGCCTTTTGCTCACTTTTAGGCAGCCGAGAAGTCCACCGTCAGTCTGTTAGTGCCTTCCAGGCGAGCTACCAGTAGTCATCCGCGACACACGAGTCGACCCTCGCATCTCTAAAGCTGTTCACCTGGCGTACGTGGCCTGTCACTCGATGAACCATCGACTGGAGATTCGGGTCCCGCCTTCGTTTTCGCTCTTCAGGCCGCTTTATCCCTAAAGGTGTTTTAGGGGCAGAGCAACACGGCAGAAACTCCCGCGACTGGTCCTCCGAACCAATCCCCTCTCAGTTATCGGTAGATAGGGATGGCGGACTTTACTGACGGGACGTAAGTAGCCGTCGCTCGGGCCGCCCGCCGAAAACGGAGATACACGTTCACCCCACTAGCTCGCCCCCTTTCGGCGTGCTACTTGCTCGTGCTACTAGCACGTGCTAATCTAAGCTAGCTCCCAGACGCTGTAGTTGTCAAGGCCTTAGCAGATGCTGGGGGGATCGGTAGCTGAGCGAGTGGCGCCAGACCGGAGGTGCACTTCGTGAGCGGAGAGGGTCAGGACATCGTAGGCGTCGCTAGCCATGTGGCGGGTCTCCTACGCCGCAGACATGGGGCCTTGCCGGACCGTTGCATGCTATCGGCAGGGCGGGTGTAGTGCCTTCCGCCACTCGCAAGCATGCCCGGCTCTAACATTGGCCCATGACGCCGCCTCGCCGGTCCGGAGGGTTGCCCCGGTGTTAGCACCATGACGAGTGCTCGCCCTTCCACAGGTTGGCGACGGATCACCATGAGCGCCCAAAATCTTCCGTCGCTACTGCGTCGAGGTGAGCACCGCCGACGCGTTCCGCCCAACTGCGCTCGCGGACTCGACGCTGGGCAGAGCAACAGTCGCCTAATCGCGCGCCGGGCGCCGCATTTGGGAATCCTCGCTCGTGAGCTCGAGCGCGCTCGGGGTTCATGCGGGCCATTGGCGGGGGCTATCTCACCCTGTCCTCAGGACCGGAGACAGCGCAGTTGTTCCTCGTCGCAAACGGGGACGCTCACAGATGCCCGAAGAGATAGATCTATAGGAGTGGCACCCGGCTGGATCGCGCGGCGTCAGATCGATGCCCGGCCACTAAGGTTTGCGGACTGGGCTGGCAGTCAATCGCGCCCTGTCGGGCCTGAGGACCACTCGGCTCCCGCCCGCAATAACGAAAATGCGTAGCGACATAACGCAGCCTGTGCGCCGACCCACTATGGACGATGTTGCTCGGCGTGTAGGCGTGTCGCGCCAACTCGTGTCCCTGGTCTTTCGCGACCAGGCAGGTCCGAGCGCCGACACCCGAGACAAGGTCCTCCGAGCCGCTGAGGAGCTTGGCTACCAACCCGATGCGGCGGCCCAGATGCTGCGACGAAGGCAGAGCGCGCATGTGAGCGTGCTTTACACAACAGGGTCACCGTTCGAGCAGGACTTTGTCCGAGACCTCTATCCAGCGGCAGAGGAGGTCGGCCTCGTCCTCGTGCTAGGCGCTCTTGTCCCGACACGCGGGGAACAGGAGACGGTCGAAGAAATGCTCGGGTACCGAGCCGGCGCCTTCATATTGTTCGGAAACAATCTGAGTGACGGTGCCCTCAGACGAGTCACCCGCCACGTACCAGTCGTCGAGATTGGGAAAGCTAGTGCAGCATCCGGGACCGACCAGGTAGACACGCCAGGAGACAGGGGCATCGAACTTGCAGTCGACCACCTAGTGGAGCTCGGCCACCGGGAGATCACGTTCATTGAAGGACCAGACCTCCGCGGAGCCGTGAGAAGGCGTTCCGGCTACGTCCGGTCAATGAAGCGACAAGGCCTGGGCGACAAAATCGATCTACTCCCGGGGGACTACACCGAGGAGGGTGGTTGGCGAGCGGTCCGGCAACTCCTCTCCAGGGGACACCTGCCAACAGCGATTGTAGCGAGCAATGACCCTACTGCGGCGGGAGTCGCTGTGACCTTACTACGAGCGGGCCTCAGGATCCCCGAGGACGTTTCGGTGACAGGGTTCGACGACAGCTGGCTTTCACGGCTTCCCTACTTGGACCTGACCACCGTCCGCCAGGACACCGCGAAAATGGCGCGTCTCGCGCTCCGTGCTGCCGCCGAACGAATGGGAGGGTCCCAGGGCCCGGACGCGTGATCACCGTCGCTCCTGAACTCGTCGTACGAAGCAGCACATCTCCGCCTCGAGTGAGCGAGCCAAAGCGCCTGCAGGTACGTAACGACGGCGTAGGGCGCCGAAGTACAACCGATGCCTGATCCCGCCAGGCTATCTCCCCAACGAGAACCCAGCGGTGAGCACACGCTTCGGCGACCAACTATTGGGAACTGGTGAAGCGGTAAAGAGTACGGAGCTATTCAGTGAGGGGATCAGAGATGTTGACGGTGCAACAACTGAACCATTTCGAAGTTTTCGGCTTTCTCGTGTGGAGAGATGCCTTTTCGCCCGACGAGATCGCTTCTATCTCGGGGCAGTTCGACGACGCGCTGAGCCAGGATAGACAGGGGAGGGAGTTCCCGGGCGACAAGCGCCAGGGTGTGGTCGGGTTCCTCGAACAACGCGAGGGCTTGCGCCATCTCGTTGAGGACGATCGCATTTACTTGACCGTTGAGCAGCTGCTCGGACCGGATTTCGTTTGGATCGGCTCCGACGGCAATCTGTACGTTGGCGACACCCGCTGGCATCCCGATAACTCGGAGCCGTACAGTCGCCTGAAGGTGGCTTTCTACCTGGATCCAGTGACCAAGGAGACAGGATGCCTGCGCGTCATCCCCGGCTCACATATGCCGGAATTGGCCACCCGCCTGAAGGACCGGTGGCCAAAGGAGGATCCGAGCGAATCGCCCTACGGGGTAATGGGCTCTCAAATCCCCTATTTCCCTCTCGAGTCACGCCCTGGAGACATCGTTTTCTTCAACCAGGGCCTCTTTCACTCGTCGTACGGTGGTAAGACCGGCCGGCGGATGTTCACCCTCAATTTTGGGGCCAAACCGAGGGCCGAGGCCGACTATGACAACCTGCGCCGGACGTACCAACTGAATGTTCAGTCGACCCAAGATATGGGCTTCACCAAGCGAGAGCGTATCTACGCCGACGCCTTCCTGCACAGCGATTCGCCGAGGATACAGAGCATGGTGACCGAAATCGTAAAGCTTGGTTTCCGTTAGCTTCCCTTCACCCGCAGTTTGCGCAAGCTGGTCGGCCTATCAAGCCGGGCCCTTCGGAGTAATCGGACACCCTCTGGGCCACCACGTCGGCCACGATGTCGTAGTTTTGCGGCCGGGCCTCTGGCGAGGCCAGATGAGCGGGCCAGCGCCCGCTTCACCGTGTTGTGGTCCACGCCGCAGATGGCGGCGGCCTCTATAGTTGCCTACGTCGTTGAACGCGGCGCAGGCTGGTCGCCAAGCGGCTAGCCAGGAATGCGACGCCAGTGGTGAGCCACATCACAGCGCCACATTTGATCCTCACGGGGGAGGCACACGAAACGAGTGATCGTTCGTTGGCCCCCTTCTAGATCGCCGTAGAGGAGGTCAACGGTTACGCGGCCGAGAGTGCGGAGGGCCTCCTGCATAGCGGCGTAGACGGGGATAGCGGGATCGCGCAAGGCTGCCTGCCAGAAACCGTTCTCTCCGGGCGCGATGTACAGGTCGCGCTGCTGCACTGCGAACCCGGATGGGCTCGGGGCTGTCTCGCCACGGCGGTGGCGGGCCGGGCCGAGTGGGTCGGCCTGCACACTGGCGAGCGGGTTCGGCTTCCAGGCGGTACCCCTGCAGATAGGCGATGCCTGGCCCGGCGTTCCGCAAAGGGACAGCCATGTAGATGACGTTGCCCTCGAGGTGGAACAGCACGCTGCCGTGGCCGGCTTTGAATACCCGGCCGTCGGCGAACTGGACCTCCTCGACAGGATCGTCGCGATGGGCGACCACGAGCATCGGCTGTAGTCCGGCGAGGAGCGAGCGTTCCGCTATCCGAGCGGAGCGATTGGACGAGCGAATCGCAGCGAAGGTCGCGCCGGCGAGCACGAGCGTCCCAACCGATGTGCCCCACGCGGCCCAGTCGGTCATTTCGTCAGGAGTTCGCTGCGGCCCATTGGCCGCCAGCGTACGAGCATCGAGAAGCTTTTCCGGATGCGTGTCCTATGGTCCCGGCGCCAGAGCTAAGCCCCAATGACCCTCGCCGCAGCGGTCCGAGCGGTCAGGCGGCCGCGACCGGCGCTCTTCCTGACCCCCGCGGTGCGCAAGTTCGGGTGACGTACCCTTCAACATTGAGCTCAAGATCGAGGTCTGGGACTCCCCCAATTCGGCCGGAGTCGTGATTAGCGCGGTTCGTTGTGCCAAGTTGGCGCTCGACCGCGGCATGCACGGCCCGTACGTCCATTTCGTAAAGTCGCCACCGGCGCAGGAGCGTCACGGCAGCCACCGGTCGCCTCCAGGCCCGCCGACCCCTCTAACGGGGCCTGATCGTATCCACGGGCCGGCCCGACCCCAACCCCGGAAAGGACCACTGGGTGCCGAGCTGCAACGGCTCGAAGTGGCCCCGGGCATGGCGCAGGCCCATAACAACTACCGCTGCGTCTACCGGCCGAACTACTCCGGCGACGTCGAACAGCCCGGTTCGCCCTCCGTGGCGGAGGCTCGATTACTCCCCCGCTCGATGCGTGGCCAGGTCGCCTCCTCGACCCGGACCACAGCGACGAGACCATCGAAACGTTGCCCAGTCTCGACCAACGCATCGATACGGGACCCACCTGCCGTCGTAGAAGCGCGCAGACTCGCAGCCGACGCCCAGCTGCAGGCGCAGGTTTTTGGCACACGAGGGCGGGCAGGCAGACCGTTCTCAGAGGCAACCGACGACTGTCCGGCCGAACATCCTTTCACTTTCACCGGCGGCATCCTTCACCAGGTTTCCGCGAAGTCAGCGGCGATCCGTACACAACGCTCGACCATCATCCCGGCATGTTGTTGAGACTCCCGGAAGCGGGAAATCATAGGGTTCAGGGCGCGCTGCAGCCGGTCTGTGTCAACGTGACTTGGCAGTGCCAACGCGCTGGGCCTGGCCGCTCCGGAACCCGAGCCGGAGCTTGGGGTGCAAGTGAAGTTGAGGACACCTGAGCTCTTCCGCCAGGGACTCAGGGAAGGCGACAGGCTAAAGAGTTCCTGAAATGGCCCCACCGGCTGAAAGTTCCGCCCCCAATTTGTCGTTAATCACTACAAGACAAAAGCCACAGGGGCCTGTCGCGGTGAGAAAGAAGGGCAGCAACGGTGACAATCATTCACCACAACAGCGACGTCCAACCGGCAGACTTTGAGCCGGATCTGGACTTCGAGCTCGGGGTCCTGGGCCTGGTCGACATTACTTCTTACGAACTCGTCGACCCGAGCGGGAAGCCGGTCTATTTTGCGGACACGGGTGCGGCCAGGTGGCTCGCAGGCCTGCCTGAAGACAATGTTCGTAGCCTCCTCGGTGGCATGATCGGCCAGGCCCGTGACCTGGCCCAGTGGATCTGGGAACTACCGGTCGATGACCGCAGCCTCGGGCAGGAGGCCCGCTTGTGGCTTGAGTCGGACGGCGATGGGAGCATTCTGTACCTGCTCCCGGACTTCACGCTTTCCTATCAGTGACGGGTTTGTGGACGCGTTCGGCGGGGGCAAGCGGCCGCGGGTGACGATCGCTGTCAAGGCGCGTTCGTGGAAGAGCAGCGTCTCCATCATGCGGGGCCGGTGCTCACTCGGAATAAGCAACGCCAATCGGCAAGCCGCCGAGGTCGCGGACCCGGGACGAGGCCGAAGTAGATGTGGGATTACGACGCCCAGACCCAGGTTGTGATCGAGCCCGACGACCTCTCTCTCGCACTGGACGATCCAGTTGCACGGTATGTCTTCGACAGTCTCACCAACAATCATAAGTGGGACCATGTGCGGTCGAAAGCAGACCCGGGGACCGCTCGACGTTGGTGACCTTGTCGGCCCAGTCGTTCAAGTAGCCGTGCGTGGCCAGGCGAGGCGCGTCTTGGCCACCGCCCGGTACTGGTCGTCGTCTTCAGCGGCCGACCAGCCCGGTGGCCGTGGTTTGTTGTCCCACTGGACGGGTTACCTAAAAGGGACGCCGAGCCGCCTGACGTACTCCGCCGGCGTCGATGTCGACATGGCCTGAGCAAGAGCTCGACCAGCGTCGCGCTCAGCGGCGAACCCACTGACCCGCTTCTGCCGTCGCGTGCCGTCCAGACCGGGCGGAGTGTCGGTCCGACAAACCTACGACTCTCGAGCTCCGTCCCATTTGTTGATGACACGCACGAAAGCCGTGGTTCGTCGGCCGATGACCGCCCGTAACGTCTTAGTGATGAGAACTTCTCGCCTCCGAGTGACGATGAGCGAAGTGGAGCCAGCGGTCCTGCGGGTGCTCGACGTACCTGCAGGGGTTCTCCTGCCTGAGCTGCACGATATTCTGCAGGTCGTGGTCGGCTGGTCCGACTCACATCTTCACCAGTTCGTCGCTGACGGCGTTGCCTACGGAATGCCGGACACCGACGCCTTCGACGACGAGCGAGACGAGACAGGTGTGCCTCTTCGGGCGCTGCCTGGTCATTTCAGCTACCTATACGACTTCGGCGACGGCTGGGAGCACGAAGTGGAAGTGATCGGCGCCGGCGGCGAGCGGCCCCGAGTCGTCGCCGGGGAGGGTGCCTGCCCCCCGGAGGACGTCGGCGGGCCCTACGGCTACGCAGATTTCCGCAAGGTGCTCGCCGACCCGGGACATCCGGAACACGACGACCTGCGCGGGTGGGCAGGAAACTGGCACGACAGCTTCGACCTCGCCGCTGCCGACCTGCTCTTACGGCAGACCGTGGGCGCAGTTCCTGCACCCGTTCGACTCCTGCTGGGCCTGGCCGCCGACGGGGTGAAGCTGACACCAGGCGGCCGCCTGCCGCGCGCCTTGGTACGGCAGGTCCAGGAGACGTATGCCAGCTGGAGCGTCGTCGATCGCCCTGCCTCCATCGAGGAAGACCTGCCGCCGCTGGCGGTCCTGGACGACTTGCTGCGTGACGTCGGTCTGCTTCGACTGCGCAAGGGCGTCCTCGCCCCTACTCGCGCTGCTGGCGACGACATCGATGTGATCCGTCGGCTGCGATCGTGGTTCGGGCCGAGCGGGGGTTCATATCCATCCTCGTTGGCGACGCCCTCGCCAGCCTTGCCGCCGAGGGGCCGCGCAATCCGCAAGACCTTGCCGCCCGACTGCTGGGCCTGCTGGGCGACCGCTGGGTGACAAGCCAGGGACAGGCCCTCGACGTGGCTGGCACCCGGAGCGAGCTGTACCGCCTCGAGCCGGTAATCGTCGGGCTCGACCTCGTTCAAAGCTCTGAGGGAGTGTGGGCAGCCGGCCCATCGGCCCGGTGGCTTCTGCCACGAGCAACCGCCCTCGCCCGCCTCTGGCTGAGCTAGCGGCCCGGCTCAAGATCCGAACGACGCCAACCCGCCCATGGCATCGGTATCTGCCCACGATGGGGACCAGAGCCCTGCCAGTGGCGAGGAACCTGAAGCGGTTTCCATCACAGCAGCCGCATCTGGCACCGAGGTCCTCTGGCTCTAGAAAGCCTCTGATCGCACGTCAAGAGTTGGCACCCCAGGGGTTCAGCCAGGGCTATATACGTCGCGTCGTATGTAGTCACAGTGTCACGGAGCTACGACCTCGACGAGCTCCGCCGGCAGTGCGGGCGCGCCCTCGAGCACGGGTTCCGTGGCGTGAAGATGAAGGTCGGCGCCCCGACGCTCGAAGAGGATATGGAACGGATCGCCGCCGTTCGATCGGAGTTCGGGCTCGATATCCCTCTAATGGTCGATGCAAACCAGGTGCTTGGCCTCGTCGAGGCACTGCGCCGCAGCACCGCATACGCCGAGTACCGGATCGCGTGGTTCGAGGAGCCGCTCGTGGCGCACGACTTCGACGGCTACGCCGAGCTGACGGCGAGATCTCCGGTGCCGGTGGCGGCAGGAGAGAACCTATATGGGCGGGAGGAGTTCCTTGCCTTTCTTTCACGTCGCGGTTGCCGGGTCATTCAGCCCGACCTTCGCCGCGCCGGCGGTCCCTCGGAGCTGCGCACGGTCGCCTCGCTTGCAGCGAGCTTCGGCGTCCCCTACGCGTCACACGGCGGCGGGCCGGCTGCACTCAGCGTCCTCCTCTGCGCGCCGAGCGCCATCTGGCTCGAAGCAGGAATCTCCGAAGACGGATCGGGCTTCCCGGTCATCGAGGACGGCTGTGCTCTCGCTCCGAGGGGTCCCGGTTTCGAGTGGCAGTGACGCGGCCGCTGAGGGCACGCTATTGCTAGGGTGCCGCCACGGCATTTGGTAACAGCGGGACCAGAATGCCGCCGGGACCACAAGCGCCGGGGCATCCCTGACCGCCGGGGCGATGTCCGGCGCCCGAACCTGTACACGCTCAACTACGAGGCCCTCGAGGGGCCTGGTGCCCGCACCGAGCCGTCCCCCATCGCCTTCCTGAACCGCGTCAGCACATGGGTACCATTCAGCTAGCTCCCAGAGGAGGGTTGGGTGGAGTACGGCCGTACTTGGGAGAATGAACATTGACTTACCTGGGTTTTCGCGCTACAAGTTCCCGTCCGAGTACGCGCTGCAGCGGGGATCGGGCAAGCCCGCTTGCTCAACCTCGGCGAGGGCAACCTGCTCCCCGCCTCCTGGATCAGCGAGGGAGCCAATTGAGAAACGCCGGGGGCAGGATTCAGACGTTTGCGAAGGTACCTCCATCGAGGGTTTGGGGATTGAAGGTCTCTGGTGGAAGATCATTGTCCACCCTGAGCTCGGTGATCTCCAGGACACGGAAGGGCTTCCCGTCGAGCTCGGCCGGGCCTCTTCCGTGGTACTCGTTAGGCCGGCCACCGTTAGTGAGGCCATCTCGTGACGGGCACCAGCTCCACCAGGTGTCGCCGTGGAAGACTGCGGTCACCGTCTCGTCTCCCACCACAAACTCGACCTTGGTTTAATGCACCAACCTATCGGGGCGCCAGTCGGGCCGCTCCGGGACCCCGCGTGCTGCCAGAGGAAGGGCGCTGTGGGGTCGTCAACTTGCCTCGCAGTGCGTAAAGGTCGCTCGTTGCCGTATGTCTCGGAGATGGCAATTGGTGGCAAAAAGGGAGGACGGTGGGACAATAGAGGCTGATGGGACCGAGGCCGGTGGCGCTGTACGAGTTTTGCGCCAAGGTCGGTTACCGCTTACCGTAGGAAGCCTGCGAGGCAATTGTTGAAGCCCCGCCGACGAATGGCGGATGCTTGGGTGGAGGTTGTGCTGCATGCTGAGGGCTTCGACTCCGAACTGGTCGACAGAAAAGCTAGTGCCTATGTGCGCAACGTTCGGGAGTGGCTGTTCGATCACGGAAAGGGCAAGGGCACAAGATCGGGCCTGCCATGGGCGCCTGTTGCTCGATGGCGGCCTGACTTTCGACCTGCCGAGGCAACGAGGGGGCAAATGGACCTGCAGCCAGAAGGCCTCTTGAACGTGAGGACAGGCTCTGCCTGACAGACCGAACGAGCCGACGCAGAGGAGGGACTTCCTCAAGCTAGCAGTAGCCAGCACTGGCGCGGCCCTTCTCGGTCGGCTGGTCGGAAGCCCGCCGAGATCCGCGTCAACTCCGCCCGCATCAGCACTCCGTTCGCGCCGCGCCTCGAACCAGAGGATCGGGCGGCACAGCCAGGTCCAGGCCATCGAAACCGGACAGGCTACAGGGACCACCTACTATCTTTCCGCGGCGGGCAGCGACAGCAATGACGGCACGAGCAGTAGCAAGCCATGGCGGACTGTGGGGCGGCTAAACGCCATCCAGAGGTTTGGTCCTGGGACACGCATCCTGTTCCGCGCCGGGGACACATTTGTTGGTGGTCTCGACATCCAGGTGGTCGGCACGCCGACGTCCCCGGTCACGATTGGCACCTACGGGAGCGGGAAGGCGACACTCACAGACTTTGCGCCCTACACCGATAGCATCGTCCAGCTGACTAACTCCGAGTACGTGACCGTGCAAGATCTGAGGTTCATCGGGACGCTGGGCCGAGACTACGGGACCACGAACTTCGCCCCGCTAAACACAAGCTACGGGTTGTACGTTGTCAGCTATCGGTCCACTGGGCACAAGCTCCAGTCCGTTCACGTTACCCGCGCTGAGTTCGGGGGCACCCAGTTTGGTGCTTTCTTCGACGCCAGCACGACCCCGGACATCGACGGCTTCAACGATCTCAGCTTCACCGACTCCATAGTCGATGGTGTGTACCAGGCCGGCGTATATGTGATTGGCTATGGATCCAACGCAGGTGGCCCGGTCGACCAGTCGAGCAACGTCTCCATCGGCGACAATCAGTTCCGTAACATCCTCGGCTACCCAGACTACCCAAGCGAGGCGCAACCACTGTTCGTCGGGGGGACGGTAGGGATCACGATTGAGCGCAACCTGTTCGCCAACAACTGCGGCCTCGGCGGCATTTACGCGGGCACACCCCTCGGAGGTTCTACGGCGTTCAGCGTGGCAAACTGCCGAGACTTCCAGGTCCGGTACAACGAGGTCTACGGCACCAAGTCACATACCCCCTGGGACGGCAGCGCCATCGACCTCGACCAGGACGCGCAAAATGGCGAGATCGCTTACAACCTTACGTACAACAACGATGGGCCGGCCATCCAGTTCGGGTCGTACGGCGGCAAGGTGACGACGGACCTCGCCATCCACGACAACATGAGCTACAACGACGTCCGCGGCAACACGAGCCGGTCGGTCCAGGGTGCCATCCGATGCTGGGGTAACACCAAGAACGTCCAGCTGTTCAATAACACGATATACATTGCGGCGCGGGGCTCCATCGGCACACCATCGGCGATCAGCTTCGAGGTCGGCCGGAACTACAATTTCAAGTCCTACAACAATATCCTCAAGACCACCGCCGGAGTGCCCATGGTCCGACCCAACGGCACCGCTCCTGGCGATTACAACGCTACCCACATCGACAGCAGCAACCGGTTCGTCGCCAACCTTTATGACAGCAGTGGAGCTTCGCTGCTCATATCAACTGACAACACCAAGGGAAGCTATGTGGACATCACGAGCCTGAGCGCTTGGCATGCGGTAGGGCAGGAGCAGGTCGGCTCCACTAATTATGGCGTTGACGCGGGCGTCGGTTTCGCTTCGCAAAAACCCCCGAGCGGTTATTTACCCAACTTGCCGGTCAGTGACTACACGGGCCTTGATATTGGCGCCCGCTCGGCCGCCCGCGACGCTGCCGCCGACCCTTGGCCGGTCATTACGGTGCGACCCCCGGCAACAGTCGGTCGGGCCGACTTTCATGGCCACGTGGGCCCCATCAGAGACATAGGGGCTGACACCTACCAGCCACGAGCGCCGGGGCCGGGTTTGGCGGTGGAGAGCCAACAGGCCGGTGCCTGAGGTGCCGGTGCCTGAGGTGACGGACTGTGCTTGAGCTCTTCGGGGGGGACTACGTCGCACCCAGGGAGCCGCGGAGCCAGTGCGTCGCGCTCCAGAGGACGGTCGATACCTAGGCACTGGCGTTATGGAGCCGAGGAGGCATGGCCATCAGCTCGAGGCGAAAGCCGACGGCCAAGAAAGAGCCATCTTCACGGGCTTCCGGTCACGGCCGGCTAGGAGCTCGGGCCTTACGAGGCGTACCTCGCCGGGAAGCCGGAGGACGCTCCACTGTCGGAGGACAGCCTGGCCGACTCGTTGGCCGCCATCCCGCAGATCTGTTAGTCAGGAGTTCACCTTTTTGTTACCACCGGTTCCTATGGCGGCAATGTCGCGGTCTTAGGCTGCCCGCATGTTCGCACGCGCTCGTCGTCGTCAGATCGGGGTCGTGGCCGGTGCAGCCCTCGTACTCCTTGGGTTTAGCGCTTCGGCCCAGGCGCAACCGGCCTCTCAGAGCGCCGACGCGACGACATTCGTCTCTCAAATCTCCTGGACGTCCACGTCCCCCGTCGCCGGTGTGACGCTGCTGAGCGGGACGTACAGCAATCCCGACGTCCACCCCTACTGGACGGTCACGATCCAGGCGCCCACTGAATTCGCCGGCGCCAGCGAGGAGGCCGAGGCGGGATCGCCCAGCTGGGCGCGCACCACCGAATCGTCCCTCGTCGCCGAAGGGTTCACGCCGTCGGCGACGGACCTCCAATGGCCGGCGTACACCGACGATCCCCACGGCTTGATGGGAGTGCGGGTCCGGGTGGGGGATTACGCGACTGAGGCGGACGCCAACACGGCCGCCGCCCTATTGAAGGCCGACGGGTTCGCCCCGCTGGTCGAATGGACCGGGTTCGACCCGACGACACCGGACGCCGAACTCGTGCACGTCGCCATCGTCAACCCCACGACCTTCGACGGTCGGGTATTCGCCGATCATGGGACGGCCATCGACAGCCGGACGACCGCGCTGCAGGAGTCGGCCACCTTGACTTCGGTGGCCTCAACCAACGGTGGTTTCTTCACCATCGACGCCCCCATGGTCAATAACGTCGGCGGCGTCAACACCGGCCTATCGGTGCAAAATGGCGTCGTCGAGTCGCTGGCCAACGGCGACCGGGCCGCCGTCGTCTTCGGCGCTCACAACCAGACGCACGTCTTGAACCTGACTTCGCGGGCGTGGCTGCGAGCCGGCGACGGCTCGTCCATTCGCCTGCTCGGTATCAACCGCCAGCCCGGCTACGCCGAGGACTGTGGCGTCGCCGGTTTCACCCCCACCACCGAGCCGAGGCAGAACACGGTCTGCACCGGGGAGAACGACATCGTCGAATTCACACCCCAGTTTGGGACCACCCTCCCGCCGGCGCCCAGTTCCGGCTCGTCCCTGCAGGTGATCGTTAACTCGCAGGACAGGGTGGTGTCGGTCGGCACTCCCGGCGGCACCCTCCCCACCGGGGATTGGGCTGTGCAGGCTATCGGCACCTATGCCACCTGGGTCTCCGCCCACGCATCGGTCGGCGCTTGGCTGTCGGCCGACTCGCAAGTGTCAACCGCTCAGGGCCAACCGCTCCGCTTGACGCCGGCCACGACCGTTTCCAGCGCCGGGCCACTGCTGCTCCAGAACGGGCACACGGCCATCGACGCCGTCACTGAGGGCACACTCGACCCGCAGGACCTCAACGATTACACCTTCAGCGCCTACAAGCACGCCCGGACTATGATCGGCGTGCGGGCCAACGGGGACATTCTCTTGGCCACGGTTGACGGGATCCCCGGCGTTAGCGAGGGCATGACCCTCACCGAGGAGGCCGCTCTCATGCGCTCACTCGGCGCTACCGACGCCATGAACCTGGACGGCGGCGGGTCAACGCAATTCGCCTCCTACGGGCAGATCATCGACCAGCCCAGCAGTAACCCGCTGCGCCCGGTGGGCGACACGATCGACGTCGTGCCCGCGAGCTAATCCCCTACGTGGCACGGACCAGCATGCCGCGCCGCTATCGACCGACTGGGGGTAGAGCCGAACGGCGGTGCCAACAGGCCGAGCATTCGTCCCTCCCCGAGGCAACCGCTTCCAGTGTTCGGCGACCTTCAGCCGAGCCAGGGCAGTCTGGAGATCTGCCGCCCGAACGAGGCGCGCTACGCGGCGGCGCCGGCCATAACTGGTGGATCTGCATCGCCGCGGACCTGTAGTGCCGTCGTCAGGCACTGGTGCGGAATCGGCGGTCGCGAGTTTCTGGCCTATACAAAGCGATCTGGTCGGATTCCTATTGTAGAATAAGGCATTTTCAGCGGCGTGGAAGCGGCGGTTATGTACCCGCCGACAGTCCGTGTTCCGACGCTGTCGCCGGATTCTGCCGGGCCAGCCCAGCTAGCGCCAAGGGCCCAATTAGGGCCGTGGGCCTTAGTGCTCCCATCAGCTGTGGCTCATGGGGCGCCCAGAGAATATGTCGACCAGTGCCGCCCGCCGTCTGTCGTACGCGATAGGAGGGCCGGGCCGTCCCATTCCCATGCCCAGCCCACCCTCGGGCTTAGGAAATCGAGCTCCAGGTGAGTAAGTGCCATGGGAGAGGCCGACGCACTCCAGGAGCGCCCGGCGTCGGTGGTCGTGTACAGCGCGTGCCCCGCCCCGACCACCCAGCCTCGGGCCGAGACGACGTCCAAGCAACCCGCGAACTCAGGGCAAAAATAGTTGCCCGACCGGATCACCCGCACCGCCGGTCGGGGGAGGTGCCTCAGGTCCCAGTGGCGGCCGGCGTTGGTAGTGGTGGCGAAGCGGAGCACGGGGAGCATCTCCACGACCATGCTGCCAACCTCGGGGGACGAGAACATCGGGGGGTAGGAGGCCGCCGCGTGATCTCCGTCGTAGGGCGCAATGGGGGTGTAACCCCACGTCCGACCACCGTCGCTTGTGCGTTCGACGCCGATCGTGCCGTCGACGCACAACCAGGTGAGGAAGCCGACGCGGGGGCTCGCAAAAGACACCCCGCCGTACGAGCCGCCGTAATCGACGCAAAAGACGCCATCGACGTTGATAACCGAGACTTCCCGCCAGTGCTTGCCCCCATCGGAGGTGGCGTAGATGCGCGCTTGGCCCACACCCAGGCCCCCATTTACGTCCGTCTCGATGAAACCGGTAGAACGGCTTAGGAAGAAAATGCCGCCCAAATCTGTCCCCGGGAACCGCCCGGCCAGCACCCATCTCCTGCCGGCGTCGGAAGTCATGAACACGTCGAGATTGGCAGACGGCCCGTAGGAGCGCCCCACCGGCAGCCATGCGTCGCGGCTGTTCAGCACGAACGGCATCTGGAGGTCGGGGCTGCCGTCGGGGTTGTCGGTCTCGGCCTTCTCGCCGGCCAGCACGACGGACGGGGTGACGTCGTGCCAATGCCGGCCCCCGTCACGGCTCGTCAACAGCTCGGTAAGCCCGTTTGGGGTGTCCTCCTCTGCCAGTGCCCAACCGTCGGACGTGGTTACAAAGTGGACGTACTGAAAAGCCGACCACGACGGCGTTTGGCCGTGCGAGCCGGAGCGCTGAGCGCTTTGCCTACTCGGGCGGCCGCAGGACGCCACCAGGGCAGCGATCACCGAGACGAGCACAACTAGCCGCCTAGTACCGGCCGCAGGCCGACGCCGAGTGGTGCGATAAGGGCAGCTCACGGGGGCTTACTCAGTAGATCCTGGTCCTATAACCACTGCAAGAGCTGGAAAAGCCGGCTACGGTGAAACCGATCTGGAAATACCGTTTGCCCCGTTGGGTCACGGTTCGTGCTGGCCTGTTGGCTGGCAACATGCTGAAGTGCGAATCGAGAGGCCAGTCAGACGCTACGGCCCTCGGCCCGAGGGATAGTTGAAACTAGCTGGGACGGGGCCGAAGTCGAACAGGTACGTGCCGTTCCCGGTCATGTCGAGAGGCATTGACTCGTATGCCCGGTTACCGTCCTTTTCGCGTACGAGTTGGGCCCTTTCGCCAGCCCACTGTGGTGACGAGGCGATGCTAGTGGTGGCCGGACCACGCGGCGTGCCTACTGAACCATGAGAGGCGGCCACAGGCCCGATCCCGAGGCTAGCTCCCTCCCGACGGCACCAGCGATTACCGCCGGGATAACCCGTGAAACAGAACGCACAGCAACCCCCTGGTGTAGCCCGCAACGGACTTTACGCCCCGTCGACCGACCCAAGGCATCGGCATCGAGCTAAACCCTTGGGGAGACCTCCCCTCGCTTCGTCTGCATTGTTCTCGCCGTACCGCGCCAGACGGGCGGAGGCTTCGGCCGGGCTGAGCTCTACCTTTCGTCCCGGCCCATGGCCGCCACGACTTCGGCGGCTTCGAGAGCGTAAGGAGGGCGGCTCCCGGTCAGCCCGACGTGGCGGCCAAGACCGGCGCGGTCGCGGGCTGGCGTCTCAATCTCCGACGGTTTGGCCTTCGCCACTAGCCTTAACCTCGCGCCCGTTCTTCACGCCAACGCCTTGGCCTTGGCTTGCTGGAACTCTTCCTCACTGATAACGCCCTTGTTCCGGAGGTCGACCAGCTGCGCGATCTCTTCCGCCGCGCCCGTAGACCTCGCGCTCTGGACGTACTGGCTAAGCGGCGGGTATTGGTCCTGATCGTGCTGGACAGCACGTCCTTGCATCTTCCCACCTCGGGCGATCAGGTACACGAAAACCCCGAGGTACGGGAGGAAGATCACGAGTATCGTCCACAGCGCCTTCGCCCAACCGGAGAGGTCGCGGCTGCGAAAAATGTCGCTGAACACGACGATCAGCAGCCATATCCAGATGAAAAAGAGGAAAAACCACAACATGGACCAAAACACCTGCCCGGTCCCGAACGTGGCGAGCATCGTTCATACCTCCATGGGGGTTTGGTTTTCGACGAGCGGGAACACGATAGCTCCTCGATGGGCGGACCGATACCACTAATCGACGGGTGAAAGCCCCGTGGCGCCTGACCCGTCGGTACGGGTCCTGGCGTGGCGGGCGATCATCGCCACCGCTGCATGAAGTGCTGAGGGCCGCTGTATGGGTCCAGGACACTGGACTTTTGCTGCTGGTACTCCTCACGGCTGAGGAGCGCTTGATAGTGGAAATCAGCCAGCTCTCGAAGCTGCCGGACCGGGCGGACCACCATTAGAGCCGAACCACGGCCGGGCTCACCGGCGGTGGCAGGCGGCCTGTCCACGAATCCAGCTACTGATTGCTAGTCGTGCCATTGCGTCTATTCTGCCTACCTCATCAATTGCCTGTGCCCCGGTCCTCAGGGCAACGTCGACCCGGGAGGCGGGGATACGCTCCCCAGGTCAGCGACGCCTCACTGCTGAGGTCGCATTGCCTGCCACCTCCAGGGAGATCCGTCGAGGCCCCTCGATTTAGGCGACGCGCTCGCCCATGCACACCTAGGCACGCACAGCAAATAACTGGTCGTATTGTGCGGCATTCACCAATCTTGTCAAGGATGCTCACCCGAATACCGAATCGGTGATCACGGATCTCTAGCCTTGCGCAGTCTTTTTTTGACCTCCCGCACATAATGATCGCGCGTCCGGCGATAATCAAGGCGTAATTATGTACTGACTCTTCAGAAGAATTCATCGGACGTAGGCGAACCCGAGCCGTCGATCTGGCTGTTTTCTCTTGTCATGGAAGGCTTTTCTGGGTGCGCATGAGGCGGCATTATGGATCGAGGATGAGGGCTACCTGCTGCATGGTGCTGGGCAACCGCCAAGTCGTGGTCGACTCGTCAGCGCAATCCGTGGCCGGTGCGGCCGTCGAGGAGCTCCCGGCTATTTCGAGTGGCCCGCCAGCCCGGTATCTACCAGGGTCAGCCTCTCTGGAGCCGCCCACAGGTACGCGTGCCCTTCTGGGAACCGCAGAAAGGAGAGCTGCCGGATCAGCTGGATGACATCCACGCGCCGCCAACCTATGCGCATCAGCCGTGTCTGGGGAGGAACCTACGCCCTCGAGCCTACCACCCGGAAAACAATGCCCGAGCCCGCCTGCGAGCCAAGAGCCCCGCAATTATGTAGCTAATTTTGCGTGGCGAACGTACGCCCGTAGCCGTCGCTCCGTACTGCTTCGCTGCGGCCGCTCGGCCGGGCCGCTCAGACTGAGCTCGGCGGAGATGTCGCACCGAGAGCTTGCGCACGTCGTTGTTCTGCGCGTTCCATTTCGTCGAAGGCGAGCCCGCACCAGGTACTGTCCCAGGCAGCGCAAGCAGCTGATGGCCGTGACGTGGTGCGCGGAGGAGGTCCGTCAACCGTCCGCCAGTTCCTTACCGCTGGTCTAGTCGACGAGATGCACCTTGTGATTGCACCTGTCATCCTGAGCTCCGGCGAGCGGTTGTTCGATCAGCCCCAGCCGATCCTTTCCAGCTACTCGTGCACGCCCTGAGCTGCGATGGCGGCGTGGTTCACTCGCATCTGACGCGCAAGGACGCCATCTGAGAATCTGCTCGCACGGGTCCGGTAGGTGACCAACCCACCTGGGCTGGGGGTGGCACATCGCACATCACAGGGCAATCTGTCGGCCGCGTAGCGGTATGTATCCACGGTGCGGGGCAACTCCGATCGGCGATCCCGAGCTGTGGCTGACACAGCTACTGAATAAGCCAGACGAGAACAGAACGTCTCGGACGATCTCGATAATCTAGGCGCACATTAGGTATTTCTGCGGTAAGCAGGCCCGCCATAAATAACCGTCGTTCCGGCGCGGCAGCAAGCCTCGCGTGGTGGTATCCGCGGTTCTCGTCCTGCGCGTCGCCTTGCTTGGGCGTGGCAGTCGCTCGCAACGGATGTGGAGCACTTTGCGGGGACTCGTCCGGTCACAATGTACGCGTGACGGTTGCGTCGCCGACGCTGGTCGGGCGGGCAAGTGAGGAGCGCGAGATCGAGGCGCGGTTGGCGTTGGCGGAGCTTGGCGTCGGGGGGCTCGTCGTTTTGGTTGGTGAGCCAGGCCTCGGCAAGACTGCTTTGGCGGAACGCGCCAGCGTGGCAGCCCGGCAACGCGGGTTTTCGGTTGGTTGGGCAGCCTGTTGGCAGACGGCGGCTGTGCCGCCGCTGCAGCCGTGGACAGAGCTGGTCGGCCAGCTGGCTCGCCCCGGTGTCGCCTCGCCGGACCTAGCGATCCCGGGTGGCGATCGCGACAGCGGACGGGTCGAGCAGGCCGCCCGAGTGGTGGAGTGGTTGCGGGAGCGCGCCGACGCCCCGCTGCTATTGGTGGTCGACGACCTGCACTGGGCCGACGCAGCGACGCTGTCGGTGCTGACCCAGGTGGCCTCCGTCTTGGCGAGCATGCCGATCGTCGTGGTCGCAGCCCACCGTCCGGTTGACGCCGCCGGTGCCCTCCCCCGGTCGAAGTCGATCGCCGATCTACAGCACCACGGTTTGGTGCTCGAGCTAAGTGGTCTCGATGTGGATGGTACGACCGCGCTGGTCTTGGCCGTACGGGGCCAGCCTGTGCAAGGCGCTGCGGCGCACTCGGTGTGGGAGATCACCGGCGGAAACCCGCTGTTCACCAGGGAGCTGGCCCGGGCGCTACCCGCGTCTGCTCTGGACCGGGCCATCGACGTCAACGAGCTTGCGATCCCCGCAACCTTGCGCGCCCTGGTCGCCGATCGCCGTTCGTGCCTCGGCCAGGGTTGTCAAGCGGTCCTCGACGTGCTTAGCGTCATCGGCGATCAGGCGGAGCTCTGGTTTCTGGCCGCCGTTTGCGATCGTCCGACCGAAGAGGTGCTCGACCTTGTCGACGAGGCGGGCACAGCCGGGCTCGCGGAACTGCACGCGAACGCAGTGTCGTACCGTCATGCGCTGTTCCGGGTCGCCGTGTATGAGTCGCTGTCGTCGGCGACCAGAGCTCGGCTCCACGACCGGGTGGGACACGAGCTGGAGGCTCGCCGGCAGAGGGGTCTGCCGGTCGATACAGCTGCGCTCGCCCATCACTTCGGGCGTGCGGCGCCGCTCGGCAATGCCGCGCCGGCGTTCAGCTACGCGTTGGAGGCGGCCGCCGAGGCCGGGGCGCTGCTGTCGTTCGACTTGGCCGCCAGCCGCTTCGAGCAAGCGCTTGCCATGCTCGCCATCGACCCGGGGTTGGGCGACCGGCTTGAGGTGAAGCTTGCGCTGGGCGATGCCCTGGTGGCGGCGGGGGTCATGGTCAAAGCGCGGCAGACGTTCCGCGAGGTAGCCGAGGACGCGGCACGGGACGGCGACCGCCAGGCGCTCGGCCGGGCGGCACTTGGCTTCAGCGGCGGAATGACCGCCATCGAGGTGGTGACCCGTGACGCCGACGTGTGCCGGCTGCTCGACCGAGCGGTCGATGCGTTGCAGGACGACGACGTGCTGGGCGCCCGGCTCGCGGCCCGCCTTTCCACCGCCCTATCGCATAGCGCACCGCTCGCCCAGCGGACGGAGCTGGCATCGCGAGCACGCGCCCGCGCCGTGGCCGGCGGTGACCCGTCGGTCATCGCCGAGACCCTGGCGGCGTGGTGCGACGTCGTGGCGGCGCCGACCACCTAGCCGAGCGTCGTGACGCGGCGAGCGAGATCATCGAGCGTGCCGAGGTCATCGGCGACGTCAGTGTCGAGGCTCTCGGACGTCGGCTATTAGTTCAGGCCCTGTTCGAGGCGGGTGACCTGCGGCACGTGGAGGTCGAGGTGTCCCGCTTCGAACGTGCCTCTGCCCGTCTCGGTCGTGCCGAGTACGTGTGGTACCCGCCGTTGTGGCGTGCTTCGCTGGCGCTGGCCAGAGGCCAGATGCAGGCGCGGGGCGCGCTCGCGCTCAGCTCGAGGCACTGGTTTCTGAGGGCCGCGGTACGAACGCCGTCCTGCTCGCTCGCTTGCAGCAGGGCATGATGGCCCTGGACCTGGCCGACCCGAACCTCGCGGGCGAGAGCCTCCGTGACGTCCGGTTGACGGAGGGGGTCGACGACGTTCGGGTCCAAGTGATCGCCGCCCTGCTGCGCGCCTTCACTGGTGACTTCGACGAGGCTCGTGGGTCGCTAGACCGATGCGCTGACGCCGCGCTGGCGGCCGAGCTCGACTCGGCGTGGCCGTCCCTGATGATGAACTTGGCCGAGCTGATGGTTGCCGTTGGCGGGCACCCAGCGGCCCAGGCTCTACGCCACACCATCGAGCCGTACGGCGCGGTGTGGGTGGTGACAGGAATCGGCGCGGCCATCCGCGGACCGCTCGACCGCTCGCTGGGCTCGCTCGCCGCCCTCGACGGCGATCTGGACGCCGCCGACTCCCACTTCGCCGCCGCCCACGACGCCGCGTTGCGAGCGGGTGCGGTCCTGGTGGCCGCCGTCGTCGACCACCAAGCCGGACGGGCGCTCGGCGACCGCACCCGCCTCAACCGGGCCGCCGACGTGTGGCGTCGCGTGGGTGCCACCGGTCGGCTCGCGCAGATCGAAGCGCTGGCCGAGTCGCCGACACGACGGCGGCCCGCGCCGGCCGATCCAGGCAACCGGTTTGTTCGGGAGGGCGACGTGTGGTCGATCACCTTCGGCGGAGAAACGTGTGCCTTGACCGACCGCAAGGGTCTGCGTGACCTAGCTCGCCTCCTCGCCGAGCCGGGCCGCGAGATCGCCGCCCTGGACCTGATGGCCACCGGGGGCACGGTCCTCGATGCCGGTCGGGGGCCAGTGATCGACGCCGAGGCCCGCGATGCGTACCGGGCGCGGCTTGTCGAGATCGCCGCCGAGCTCGACAAGGCGGACGCCGCTGGTGACCGCGAGCGGTCAGCCGGCTTGGCGGCTGAGCAGGAGGCGCTGATCGCCGAGCTGCGTGGCGCCTACGGGCTCGGGGGTCACCCTCGCCGCACTGGCGCGTCGGCCGAGCGCGCCCGCACTGCGGTCCGCAGCCGCATCCGTGACGCCCTGAAGCGCATCGAGGTCGCTCACCCGGCGCTCGGCCGCCACCTCGCGCATTCCGTTTGGACGGGTAGTTACTGCGTTTACCAGCCCGACCCCCCTGTCGACTGGACCGCCGGGGAGGCGCCGCACACCGTGTGACGCGATCTCACGCCTAATGGGTGAACCACTGCGAAGGAGAACCCAATGGGCAAGATCAGCCCCCAGACGACGAGCCAGCACCTCGACCTCGACGGCATCGAAGCGCACTACGGCGCCCTCGACGGCTATACCGTCGGCTTCGAGTTTTCCGCCCACGACCAGGACTTGGCGCCATTGTTCACCGGGCTGCCCGACAACGCCTGCCAGGCTCGCCACTGGGGGGTGGTGCTCGAAGGTACTCTCGTGGTCCGCTACACGGACAACAGCGAAGACGTAATCGAGGCCGGCGAGGCCTATTACGCGCCCCCCGGTCACCTGCCGCTGTTCAAGGCCGGCACTCGGCTGGTCGAGTTCAGCCCCACCGATGAGCTCGACCAGACGATGGCCGTGGTCATGATCAACGTCGACGCCATACAGGCCGGCTGAGCGTGACGATATCGCCTCCCATGGAGCGGTTGTGGACCGTGGCCGCCCGCCGCCATCGGGGGAAGGTCGAGCACTCCCAACATCGATCCTCGGTGGTCCAGGTCGGCGTGAGCGCCTCCCCTGCTCGGTCCCGAAGACCGGCCCAATGGGACATCCACGATGGGTCCCTCGGATCCGATCCCCTCGAGGTCGATCCTCGGGCCTGACGACCCGTCCCGGAACGAGCCCCCTACTGGCCCTGGAAACCGGCCCGATGGGCCGTCGGTGATGCGGCCCGGCGAATGGCATCAGCAAATCACCAACACCACCAACCCCGAAACCCGGACGAAGCCCTTGAGCGGCAGCGCATCCGAAATGAAAGGAAGAATGTTATGACAGAAGCGGCCGTGTTCCCCAACGAGAGACGAGCCGATACACCTAACGGCCACGTCTTCGTGTGCGAAATACCCGGTGAGGATCCCCCGATCGTCCTTATGCACGGTTTTCCCGACGATCACCGGAGCTACAACAAGCTTTTGCCGCGGCTGGCCCCGAGGCGGGCCGTTGCCTTCGACTGGCTCGGTTACGGTCGGTCCGATCGCTCGGGTGCTGCCCGGTTCGCCCTTGAGGACCACGAGTCCGAACTGGTGGCCGTCCTCGACGAGCTAGGCATAACCCGCGCAGTACTTGTCGGTCACGACGCGTCGGGGCCCGATGCCGTTGCGTTCGCCGTCGCCCAGCCCGAACGGGTGGCCCATTTGGTGCTGCTCAACACCATCTTCGGTCACCAGCCCTCCCTGAAGCTGCCCGAGATGATCCGGCTGCTCGCCGATCCTGCACTCACCCCGCTCGCCGACGCCATGGTCAACGACGAGGGCCAGCGTCTCTGGCTCTTGCAGCACACCGCCACACAGTGGGGCTTGGACGCCGCCGACCCCCAAGGCCTCGCCATCCAGTCGATCCTGCCGCAGTTTTTCGGCGACGGCGGCCAGCCTGAAGCCATCGCAGCCGTCCGCGTTTGGACCGCCGGCCTGTTCGACTCATTGGACGAGCAGGACGCGCTGATCGAAAGTGGAGCACTCGGACTGATCGAGGTCCCGGTCTCGATCATCTTTGGCGAAAAGGATCGCTATCTGAACCCGTCGCTCGCCGTTGAGATCGCCGGGCTGTTCAAGGACCCGTCGCTCCATCTGGTGCAAAACGCCTCACACTGGCCACAGTATGACCAGCCTGAGGTGGTCGCCGAACTTCTTAAGGCTCTGGGGACGACGAGATGACCGCGGACGCGCCCGTTTCCCACAGTCGACCGCCATTGGGCCTTGCCACTAGTTACGTCTGTTTCTCGAGCACTTTGCGCAGGAACGGTCCATTGACGAACAGATGCCGACGACTCTCCTCGATTATTTGCACGCGTCCACACCTCGCCGATGGATTGAACCGGAGGAATCCTGATGCTCAATAGATTGGGGTTGTTTGCAGCTCGATATCACCGCGCAGTTCTGATTGCGTCGGCTTTGTTGTTCGTACTCGTGACCATTCTTGGGATTGGGGCCTTCACGCGGCTGCAGTCGGGCGGATTTGTCAACGCTTCTGCCTCCTCTTCTCAGGCCGAGGCGCTTGTTGCTTCGCATTTCGGTGGTGAACAGGGCTTGGTCGTCCTGATATCGGCGCGCGCTGGATCTGTGTCGTCACCGGCAGTCGTCGCGGTAGGTAAAAAGGTCACGACAACCCTCGAGTCGAATTCGGACATCTCGAATGTGACCTCGTATTGGACAACTCCGGCAGCATCGTTGCGCAGTGGCAACGGGAAGGCGGCATTGATCCTGGCGCATGTGAAAGGTAGTGACGACCAGGTCGACAGCCGCACTACGGCGTTGTTGTCCAAGCTCACGACCTACGGCGGAGCTGCTGCGACTGTGCAAGGTGGCGGGTCGTCGGCCACCGGTTCCGAGATCACAACACAGGTCAAGAAGGACCTTCTGCTGGTATCGGTGGTGGCTGTCCCTATCACCACACTGCTGCTTTACTTCGCTTTTGCCAGCCTGCTAGCGGCACTACTTCCGCTTGTCGTCGCCTTGTTGGCGATCATGGGCACTTTCGCCGAACTCCGCGTCTTGGCCGAGTTCACCTCGGTTAGCACCTACGCCGTCGACCTCACCATTGCCCTCAGTCTGGGGCTTGCCATGGACTACTCGCTCCTGCTGATCAATCGTTACCGAGAAGAGGTCGCGCGCGGTAGGGCCTCCCGAGCGGCCATCGCCCGAGCTGTGGAGACCGCCGGCCGGACCATCGTCTTCTCGGGCCTCACCGTCGCACTAGCCCTCACCGCTCTCCTTGTCTTTCCTCTCTACTTCCTGCGGTCATTCGCATACGCGGGAATAGCTGTCGTGGCTTTTGCGGTGCTCGGCGCCCTCTTCGTCATGCCGGCTCTCCTCGACGTCTTTTCGAACCGTATTGCCCGCAAAGCCGAGCAGGCTGCCAAATCGACGAACCACGACGGAGAGAGCCGGTTCTGGAGACGTCTAGCCTCGGCGGTCACCAGCCGGCCCGTGCTCAGCGCGTTTCCCGTGTTGGCCGTATTGCTCATAATCGGCTCGCCGTTCCTGCACGTTCATTTCTCGATTCCTGATGACCGTGCTCTTCCGACGAGTGCTTCGGCCCGCCAGGTCGGCAACGAGCTCCGTACCGGCTTCGCCACTGATGCGTCGTCGACCCTTATGGCGGTCGGCGCGGGACACGCTTCAAGCGGCGCTGAAGCGGCCTACGCCCAGCGCCTGTCGCTGCAGACTGGCGTGACCTCCATAGAGGGACCGACGGGCACCTACGTAGCCGGTCTTCAAGTCTCCGATGCGGGGAGGACCGCCCATCAGAACGGAGATGTGAGCTACTGGCAGATACAGAACGACCTCGTCTCGTCGAGTGGGCCAGCCGAGGACCTTGTCCGCCAGGTCAGAACCGTTGCCCCGCCGAAGGGCCTGACGATTCAGGTCGGAGGCACGGCGGCCGACATCGTCGATCAAAAGCACTCGATCGGTTCCAGTCTGCCAATCGCGATCGGCGTCATGGTCGTCGCCAGCTTCTTGATGCTGTTCCTCTTCACCGGCAGCGTCCTTATCCCGCTCAAGGCGATAATTCTGAACGCGCTGACGCTGTTCGCTGTCCTTGGGCTGATGGTGTGGATCTTCCAGGAAGGGCACCTGTCAGGGTTCCTCGGTTTCATCCCGACCCCGACCTCGACAACGATGCCCCCCCTCCTGTTCGTGATCGCCTTCGCGATGTCCATGGACTACGAGGTGTTCCTAATGAGCCGCATCAAGGAGCTCCACGACCAAGGCGTACCCAATACCGAGGCAGTAGTGGGTGGTCTAGCTCGGACCGGCCGCATCGTGAGCACGGCGGCAGCACTCCTGTCGGTTACGTTCTTCGCCTTCGGTCTGTCGAAGATCAGCTTCATCCAGTTCTTTGGGATCGGCACCGGGGTCGCTATCGTCGTGGACGCCACGGTGGTCCGGGGTGTGCTCGTTCCTGCCGCGATGCGACTGGTCGGAGAACGCATCTGGTGGGCTCCACGCCCCCTGCGACGGTTCCACCATCGGTTCGGTATGCAACAGACACCAGAGCTGGCGCTCGTCGAAGACTCGGGACCGGAGCTTTTCCTGACCGAGGGCGGTCAGGACCGCCATCCGGTTTCCGGAAGAGTTTGAAAGAACTTCGAACCGCGAGCGTGAGGTACCAGACAAGCTCGCTGACTCGGGCCCGGGCCGACCTAGAACCACTAGTGAAAGGATCCGAAATGGAGACTCCTCACGTCGACCGCCAGTACTCAACCGACTCAGTCCCGGCACAACATCGAACAGAGGATGGGGACAGCTGATGTCGTCGGCTGTTGAACTGGCGGCCGGCACGCCAGCCGACAACATGAACCCTGCTTCGGGGCCAAGCCCCGGATATGGGGCTGTGCCGCTCGCAATCGACCCCCACGAAACTCGACCTACGGTTGCACGAGCGCGTTGGCGTCCAGCTCCAGCAGAGCGCCCTGCCACCCAAGATCCGGGTGGGCGAAACCGTAGAGCTCTACGCCTCCTTCTGTCGGCGGCCCGGCGATGCCGACCATCTCCTCGGGGCGCTCGGCCTCGACACGAAACGGCGCTCGTACTTCCGGGACCTCTCCGGCGGTCAGAAGCAGCGCCTGTCCATCGTCCTCGCCCTCATCGGACAGCCCGAGATCGCGGTACTGGACGAACTCACGAACGGGTCTCGACCCCGAGGCGCGGCGCGAGACCTGGGGACTGATCGAGACCGTGCGCGACAGCGGCGTCACTGTTGTGCTCGTCACTCACCTCATGGAAGAGGCCGAGCGGCTCGGCGACCGGGTGGCGCTCATCGATCACGGCAAGGTCATCGCCCTCGGCCCGCCTACCCACCTCGGCGAGCAGGCGGCAACTTCGAAACGGGCCCGGCTCCGGGCATCAAGCCCGCTCGCAGAGGAGACCCTGGAAGCGCTACCCGAGGTGACCGCCGTCGAGCATCACGGGCAAGATGTCGCCCGCCACAAACTAGGGACCACCTGAGGAGCCTTTCGCCACAAACAAGGGACCACCGTCTCGCCACTCATGGGACCACCGAGGGTCCACCACCTCCAGTCGTACATCCGTTCGACTCGGGCACCAAGGAGGTGCCCGAATGTTCAAGGAGGTATCAGTGGTCCAAGTACGAGAAGTGCTGCGCAGGTGGCTTGGTAGCAGAGAAGGGCTGCGCAGGGTAGCTGACGCGGCGGGGGTCGACCGCAAGACGGTGCGCCGCTACGTGGAGGCAGCCCAGTCCCTCGGTGTCACCCGGGACGGGGGTGAGGCACAGTTGAGCGAGCCGCTGTTGGCCGCGGTGGTAGAAGCCGTCAGGCCGGGGCGGCCCGGCGGCCGCGGGCAAGCGTGGGCGGCCCTGGAAGCGCACCACGGCACCATCCAGGAGCTGGTCGACAAGGGCTTGACAGTCGTGAAGGTCGGCGACCTGCTCGCCCGCCGGGGCATCGTGGTGCCCGAGCGGACACTGCACCGCTATTGCGGCGAGCGCTGCGGCACCGCTGCCAAGAAAGACACCGTCCCGCTCGCCGACCCCGAGCCGGGCCGGGAGCTGCAGGCCGATTTCGGCCGCATGGGCTTGCTTTTTGACCCCCTCGGGGCGCGCCGTCGTGTTGTGCACACGCTCATATTGGTGGCGGTGTGGTCCCGCCACATGTTCGTGTGGCTGACATTTAGCCAGACGACAGCCGACGTGATCGAGGGGGTGGAGCTCGGGTGGGCTTATTTCGGTGGCATTTTCCCTGTCCTCATCCCTGACAACCTCTCGCCCGTCATCACCAAGGCGGAGCCCACAGAGCCCCGTATAAACGACCTCTTCCTGGAGTACTCCCAGGAGCGGGGTTTCCTTATTGACGCCGCACACGTGCGCCACCCCCGGGACAAGGCCCGTTGTGAACGCCAAGTCCCTTTTGTACGGTCTAGGTTTTTCGCCGGAGAAGACTTCGTCGACCTAGCCGATGCCAACCGCCGGGCGGTGGCTTGGTGCACCGGCGGGGCCGGCATGCGCACCCATGGGACGACCCAGTGCCGGCCGGCCGAAGCCTTCAGGGCGGCGGAGCAACCGCTCCTGTTGCCCGCCCCGGCAACCCTCTACGACACACCGTATTACGCCCAGCCCAAGGTCCACCCCGACCACCATGCCGAGGTGCTGCGGGCGATTTACTCAATACCGGGCGACAACATGGTCGGCAAGTACGTCTCGGCCCGCGCCGACTCGGCGGTGGTGAAGTTCTATTTCAAGGGGGAGCTGATAAAGGTCCACCCCCGCCAGGCCCCGGAGGGCGCTCTACCGACCCTGCCGACCTGCCGAGCGAGCGGACCGCTTACGCCATGCGCGACATCGACAAGTTGGTGGCCCTCGGGCGCGACCAGGGGGAGGCCATAGGCAAGTACCTGGAGGCCCTCCTGAGCGGCCCGCTGCCCTGGACGAAGATGCGCCAGGCCTACCGGCTGCTCGGCCTGGTGAAGAAATGGGGGCCGGAGCGGGTCGAGGCCGCGTGCCAAAAAGCGCTCGAGGCCGAGGCGGTGAACGTCAACCTGGTCGCCCGGATGCTCGAGCGGGCCAAGGAAGCCGAGGAGCACAGCGCCGGTGCGGACGCCCCAAAGAACGTCGTGGCGGGGCGCTTTTCCCGTGACGCCGCCGAGTTCAAGGCCAAGGGTCAGGCGCAATGACCTCGCCCGCCCCCTCAATTTCACCCGAACTGCGTGCCCTATTGCGCCGGCTCCGCCTCGGCCAGATGCTCGACACCCTGCCCGAGCGGGCCGCCCTGGCTAAGGCATCTTCCATATCGCACCTCGACTTCTTGGCCATGATGCTGGCCGACGAGGTGACCCGGCGCGACCGGGCCTCGGCGTCGGTGCGGGCGCGCGCCGCCCACCTCGACCCCAAGATGACGCTCGAGCGCTGGGACCCCACCGCCGCCGTCACCTACGACAAGGCGGTCCTGGACGAGCTCGTGGCACTGCGTTTTGTCGAGGAGGGGCATAACGCTTTTGTCCTCGGGCCGGTCGGGGTGGGCAAGACCCACTTGGCCACCGCCCTTGGCCACATCGCCTGCCGGCGGCGGGTGCGGGCCCATTTCGAGCGGGCCGACCGGCTTTTCAAGCGGCTAAAAGCGTGCCGCCTGGACGGGACCTACGACGCCGAGGTGCGCAAGCTGGTGGCCACCGACCTAGTAATTATCGATGATTTTGCCCTCCAGGGCCTCGACGCAACCGAGACCGCCGATTTCTACGCCCTTGTCGTCGAGCGGCACCGGCGGGCGTCGACGGTGCTGACCTCTGACCGTGACCCGAGCGAGTGGCTGGCCCTCATGGCGGACCCGATGCTCGCCCAGTCGGCCATCGACCGGCTCCAGAGCGCGGCCTTCGAGCTCGTGGTCGAAGGAGAGTCCTACCGGCGGCGGGAAAAGCCGTCCCTACGCTCACGCCGGCCCGACGGGGACGAGGCTACCCCATGACCAGTCCCAGCCACGAGAGCCTCGGCAGCCCAGAGCCAGTAATGCGTGACGCTTCTGGCACGCCGGCCCGAGAGGCCTTCGTCTGCGCCTGCTGCGGCCGGGAGATCGTGCTCAAGGTAGAAGGGCTCTTCGCCGACCCCAAGGTGGGGTCGGCGAGAAGGTTTTGTGACCACGCTTGCAGACAAGCCGCCTACCGCCGCCGGAAAGCTGGGGCCCCCGAAGACGTCGGGCTCCAGTGGCGAGGCGGGCGCGGACGGAGCTTGAGGGCTGAGGCGAAGGCCCAAAGAGCGAATAAGCCGGCCCTACCCACTGATACTTGACAGGTCCTCACAGGCTCGGGATCATGGTCATCGACTGGTAGTGGCAAGCCCCGAGGTGGTCCCATGTTTGTGGCGCCGGGGTGGTCCCATGGTGCTGGCGGGTGACACAAGATCTCGTCGTCATCGGATCGGGCAACCTCGTAACGGAGGTCGTGCTGGCGCTCGACCGCGCCGGGCTCGTTGCCGAAGACGTCCGGACCGAAGCTTCAACCTTGGACGACGCGTTCTTGGTCTTGACCGAGGCATCCAAGAACGGCGGGTCGAAAAGCGGGCCACACGATGATTACCCCGGTCGCTGAACCCCACGCGACGCGCTGGCGCGCCTATCGCGTTCTCGTCGTCACCGAGCTTCGGCTCGCCTGGCGGTACCCGGTCGGGCTCGTCTTCGGCGTGGGGCTACCGATGTTGCTGCTCGTGATTTTCGGCAGTATCCCCTCACTTTCTCAGCCGAAGAAAGAGTTCGGTGGCGTCTCTTTCTTCACCATCTACACCCCGACGCTCCTGGTGCTGGTGCTTCTCGTCCTCGGCTTGTTGAGCGTGCCCGCCCGCTGACCGTCGAACCTGGGTGCTGCCGCGCTCGGGTGGCGACGCCGCGACCCTGCCGCTCTCCCTAGCGTGGCACTTCCAAGTCCGCGTCGGGAAGGACATCCAAGCTGGCGTCACTAAGCTCGACGACGCTGCTAGTAGCGCTCGACATCGTCCGACGCGATGAAGTGGGCCGGCGCGATTCCCTCGGGGGCGTCAGAAACTGAGCACCCCGCGCGCTGTATTCGGAGTTCACCGTTTGGGATTCGGAGTACACCGTTTGGGGCGGCGGGACCTCGGCCATCCGCTACCTCCGATGGTCTTCCACGGTCACAGCCGTGCCATCTGCGCCTGCATGGGCTGCAAAGGCGGCGGCATTTTGGCGATGTCCATTCGAAGGGTTTTGAAAGCCGAATCGAAGATGGTCGAGAAACTCGGGAACGGCTGGATGATGTCGCTCAACACCTCCAACGGAACGCGGGCGCGTATGGCGAGCGTCGCCTGCTGGAGCCACTCGCCGGCCTCGGGTCCGAGGGCATAAGCGCCGGTCAACCGGGCGCCGTCGCTGAGCAGGGTCAAGAACCCGTTCGACTGGGCGTACTGGTGGCTGTACGTCGCGGTCTTGGACACGCCGGCCAAGAGCGTTGTGCTGCTGTAGGGTGCCTCTGCGGCACCGACGGCGGCCGCCTGCGGATCGGTGTACGTGACGCGGGGCACGGCTTCGTAGTTCGTCGGGTGGCTCTCTCCGGCGATGTTCGCCGCCACAACGTCTCCCTCGTACTCGCCGACGTGTGTCAGTGGCCAGATCCCGTTGACATCCCCAATGGCCCAAATGTTGTCGCCGGCACGCAGATATTCGTCCACCACGATGCCGTGTGGGTTTGCCTCGATTCCGACCGTTTCGAGCCCGATCCCTTCGACGCGGGGACGGCGGCCGGTCGCCACGAGCAGTCGCTCGCCTTGTACCGAGGTCCCGTCCGACAGCTTCAGGACGTAGTCGCTGCCGTCGCGCGAGACCTCCATGGCCTGGACCCCGAGGTGCAACTCGATCCCGTCCCGCCGCAGTGCCTCGGTCAGAGCCACGCCGAGGGGGGCCGGCTCTCGTGGGATCAGCCGATCGGCGCCCTCGACGAGCACGGCCTGACCACCGAGCTGCTGTACCACCTGCGCGATCTCGACACCGGCCGGGCCACCGCCGAGCACGATGAGGCGGCTGGGAACCGTCTTCATGGCCGTCGCTTCCCGCGTGCCCCACACGCCGACCAGGCCGTCGAGCCCCGGAATGGGTGGCACGAAAGGATCCGCGCCCGTCGCTACCACCACATGCTCCGCCGTGTGGCGAGTGCCGTCCACGTCGACCACGCCGGGCCCTGCGAGCCGGCCCACGCCCCGGACCAGAGCGATGCCGCGATCCGCCAGCCATTTCGCCTGTCCCGCATCCGAATAGCCGGACACCATGTAGTCCCGCCAGTCCAGGGCCGCCTGCACGTTCACCTCGGCGCTGGCGCCGACGTCGCGGGCGCCCTGCACCGCCTCCCCCGGGCGCAGGAGGGACTTGGACGGGATGCACGCCCAGTAGGAGCACTCGCCGCCGACCAGCTCCCGCTCAACGACGGCGACCCGAAGCCCACGCGCCGCGATGGCCCCGGCGCAGTGCTCGCCGGGGGCACCGCCGCCCAGCACGATCACGTCGAAATCGCTCATACGGGCAGCTCCTGGCCGCTCTGTTCGCGCGCCATGTACTCGGCGTACCAGTCGGGCCAGTCCGAGTCAGCCCGGCCGATGCGCTTCTCGTGCTCGGCGTGGGCCGACTCGGCACGGCGCAATGCCGCAGCCAGCTCACCGGCGGAGTTGAACGAGGTGGTGGTCGGATCCAGGCGACCCGGGAGGCGATCGGTCACCTCTTGGAGCAGCCAGCTGTTGCCGTCGGGGTCTTGGAACGTGGCAAAGGAGTTGTAGCTCTTGTGACCCAGAGCCGGCCCATTGACCCGATCACCCGTCCCCTCAGGGTCGAGTTGCGCTCCGGGGGCTCCGGAATGGAACACTCCACTGACCGTGGCTCCTCGACTGACAAGTTCGTCGCGCCCCGCTTCGATGTCAGACACGATCAGGTACAGGCCATGGGCAAATCCGGGCGGCGCCCCCGTGATGTGGGCGCCAAACTGCACAGAACACTGCGATCCCGGTGGCGTGAATTGGACGACCCGGAAGCCGTTGTCGAAGGAGAAGTCGGCGTCGAGCCTCCAGCCGAGGCTGGCGTAGAACGCCTTGGAGCGATCGGGGTCGGCCACGGGGATGACGACCGCCTCCAGCTTGAGATCGGCCGGTGCGCTGGTCGGCGATCCGCCGGGTGCGCTCTGTCCATCGGCCATGCTCATCCGACTCTCCTCTGTGTGGTCCCGAAAGGATTGTCGCACCGAGGAAGCTGTCGGGCAAAAGCTTGCCGGAGGACAGATGGAGCACCGTCGGGTTGCCCCCTGGAGCTCCGACAGGCACCGCCGCCGGCCGATTGATCGGCGGCGCTCGTAGTCGGGAAACGTCTCGCCTTCACGGATGTCGCTGCGCGTGTGGCCTCCGAACTCGAAAGGGTCTGGTCCAAAGATCCCACGGGCGTCCAGCAGATGTTCAAGTCGGTTGCGAATGTCGCTCGCTCTCAGAGATTGCCCAGGCCGCGTTGACGAGCCCGATATGGCTGAACGCCTGGGGGAAGTTGCCAAGGAGCTCCCCGCTCATTGGATCGACCTCCTCGGCCAGCAGGCCGACCTCATTGACGAAGGCGGCGGTACGCTCGAAAACGGCCCGGGCCCGAACCGGCTGGCCTGCCTGGGCCAGGGCCTGGGCCAGCCAGAAGGTGCACAGAAGGAAGGTGCCCTCCTCACCTTCAAGGCCGTCGCGGGACCGATAGCGATAGACCAATCGCCGTTGGTCGGTGAGCCGCTCCTCAATCGCGTCGACCGTAGCCAGCACCCTCGGATCGTCCGCCGGGAGAAATCCCACCAGGGGCACCATAAGGTTGGAAGCGTCAAGCTCGTCCGAGCCAAAGGACTGGGTGAAGGCCTTGGCCCGCTCACTCCAGCCCTTGGTCACGATCGCCTCACGGATCTGGTCCCGCGTCTGCGTCCATGACCCGATTCGAGAGGAGGCGTTGAGACGGTCGGCCAGGATCACCGCTCGATCGAGGGCCACCCAGCACATCAGCTTGGATACAAGAAATCACGCGGCTCCCCCCGGATCTCCCAGATTCCTTGGTCCTTATCCTGCCACCGGCGGGCGGCGGTGTCGGCCAGCTGCACGAGGAACTTTCGCGTGGCTGGTGCCAGGTCGGTGGGCGTATCCCACTTGCCCGAGCCGGACAGTGGCCCGACCCGGTGGGTGTCGTCGAACAGGTGGTCAGACATGCGGTACACCGCGCCGTCATTGTGCTCCCCGGTGGTACCCCGCATTTCCACTGGGCGAAATCTGGGACCTACGTCACCCAAGTATCGGCCGTCGGACCGCTCGGCCTCGAATACATCGACCCGGTCGACGATCCCCGGAACCAGTGAGCAAGGTCCGGTCTTTCGATGGCCACCTCGACCGCGAGAGTGGCATCGGTTCGAGCCGGTCCATAGAAGCGCGCGTAACCAATATCGGTGCCGTTCTCGTGGACGACGATTCACTGCAACCTCGGTGGGAGCCTCGTGCAGGCTTTCTCCGTGGCCGATGGTAATTGGACCGCTAACGTCTTAACGGATTTGTCAACGGGACTTCGCCGCCGGATAACTCTCGCGATTTGTGAGGTCACACAAGGAGTCCTACTGCACTTCGTTTGCCCGGCCAAGGAGGTCATCGACGTCCAGGCCGTGGTCGCCAAGCTGGACACAGACCGAACCGTTCCGGCGCTCGCCGGTGTCGTCCGCCGGCTTGGGATTCGAACATAGGACCACGCTATGGAACCTCCGGGATCACGTCCCAGCCGGTGGGTCTGAAGCGCCTGAAGGGCCCGGGTTTTGTTTGACAACTGCGCAAAAACGTCGCTATCTCGAGCGCGGCAACGCTCTGGGGACCTGATAGGGAATTCAAGTGGACGATCGATGACGACTCTGTCTCAAGTCTCTGATCGTCGCCGTCGTCGGCAGCCGGCTCACAAACGCGATACGAGCTCAGCCACGATCTCCGCCGCTGGTCGTGGCTGCCTGGCGAGCGCGACGCTCTGCCCGGCCCACATGGAGAGCGCCTCAATGTCACCGGTGGTGCCAACCATCGGCGGCGCTGGCTCGTAGCGGACGATTCCTTCGCCCGAAGCGAAGTGCGCGATGACATCGCCCACTCCGGGCCGACGCTCCAGAGGCGGCCGGCCCGCGGCCTCCCACATCTCGGCCGTCGAGTTGCGGAGCGCGCGGTGGGGCGAGTCCGGCCAGTCGACGTCGTAGAGGTCCGGGTACCACTCCGCGTCGGTCTCGACCGCGTTGATCAGGCGAGTGCGGTACTCCTGGTGGATGGGCATCTCCTGGGCAAGCAGAAACTGGGTACCCACCCACGCCGCCTGGGCGCCCAGGGCGAGGACTGCAGCCACGCCGCGAGCGTCCCCGATCCCACCGGCCGCGATCACTGGCACCGGCGCCACTGCGTCCACGACGGCGGGTACCAAGGGGAGCGTCGCAATCCGACTCCCCACGTGCCCCCCAGCCTCCCAACCCTGAGCCACGATGACATCAACTCCGCTGGCGACCGCCCGGCGGGCCTCTTCGGCGCTTCCGACCGTACACAGGACGAGTCCGCCCGCATCGTGGACCCGCTCGATGTAGCCAGCCGGATCTCCCAGAAACAGTGACACGATCCGCAAACCGGCCTCAAGGGCTTCATCGAGGCGACGGTGCTGATCGGAGGTGAGAACCAGGTTGCCGCAAAAGGGACGATCGGTGAGCGCCGCCGTCTCGCGAACCACAGCTCCTGCCGGATCGGACCACGTCAGCGTCACCATGCCGAGCCCACCGGCATTAGAGACCGCTGCCGCCAGTTCGGGCACCGCCACCATCGCCGCCAAGACAATCGGTTTTTCAATCCCGAGCAGTTCGCAGACCGGCGTTCGCACTACTGCCACCTACCCCTTCGATCCAGGCCGTCCTCCACCAACACGGACAGATCCATATTCTCTAGGACTCATACAATCTGCCCAAGGTGAGCCTGCGTTACAGCCGCCGCCTAAGCCACATTGGGGTCGCCCGGGCCCACGCCGGCCGGCGGGTGCTGTTACTGGTGGCCGACCGCGACGTCAGGGTGCTCACCGAGGACGGCGAACTGCTCAGCCACGCCACCATCGACCCCTCCAAGGGCTACCAGTCCGGCCGCCTAAAGCCACAGCCCAGCTCTTGGGGAAAGCGGTTAGTGTCCACGATGTCTCGCGACAACCGTCCGGGATGTCTCGCTACATCACATCCGTTCGCCGCCAGGCCTTGGTATCGCCATTCCGGTCAGACCCCGTTCGTATTATCGGCTCTGTGCCGGATGGCAGCGTCAACAGCGAGCGGTCCACTCTGCTCGGTCGGGCCCTCGATGCCGACGAGCGTGGGCAACTGCAGGTCCTCAAAGCCGCAACGGAGCCAAATGCCGGGCTGTACTGCTCAGTCCTGGACTTCATGGTGGCCGCAAAGGAGCGCTACCAGGTCCAGGTGCGCACGGAGGATATCGCCAGCGCACTGGCGGAGGCAGGGTTCGAGACCGCTACGCTGACCCCGGTCCTCGAGCAGCTGAAGGATTGGGGTTCGCTCACCTGGACGCAGGACACGAGCCGAGTGGCCCGGCTCGAAGACTTCCATCGCCGTCGCGAGCTCTGGCAGCTGACGGCGGCGGGCCATGTCGCCCACGACAGTGTCTTGCGAGTACTAGGCGCTGCCGATCAGGCCGGGTCGCTCCAGCGAGCGCTGTTCCGAGACATCAGGGAAAACCTCGACTCCCTCGCCGCCGCCGTTGATTCGGGTGATGCCACCGCCACTTATCTGCGGCTGCGGGACCTCGACTCTGCCCTCCATGACCTCGCGGCTAACGCGAGGGACTTCCACTCCACCATGGCGCAGCTCCGGCGCGAGCACGAGCTGGCGCCTGAGCGGTTCCTGGCCTACAAGCACCTGCTGATCGACTACCTCCAACAGTTCCTAGACGACCTGTTCCGGTATAGGTCGCTCATTGCCTCCCAAGTAGCGGCCGTCGAGAGGCGGGGCGTAGACCGGATGGTCGAGCTGGCGGCGGCGGGGGACGATTCGGCGGGATTGTTCGCCGACCGAGATCTCTCGGGCAAGTGGAGGGGTCGGTGGGCCGGCCTTTCCTCGTGGTTCGCCCCAACGGCGCACAGCGCCGCCAGTGGTGCGGACCAGCTGGCGGCGGCCACCACCTCCGCCATCCGTGACCTGATGGCCTTCCTCCGGAAACTTACCGAGAGCGCCACCCGGCCGATTACCCGGGCGTCTGAGTTGCTGTACCTGGCGCGCTGGTTCGTCAGATGCGAGCCGGACGAAGCTCACCGTCTCTTCGATGCTGCCTTCGGGCTCGCCACTCCTCAGCACCTGGGGCAGGCCGAACCCGACCCCGACCGCACTCCCGCGTCGACGAGCTGGTGGGACGCATCACCGGTCGAAGTGCCGGTGACGTTACGAGAGTACGGCCGCCACTCGGGAGCACCTCCACCCTCGGCGGCAGCCGACTACAGAGAAGTAAAGGACCGATTGGCGTCAGAGCACCGGCTCCGGCGGGTGGCGAGGACCGAATCGGCCGCGAGGCTCACGGCTCGCCCTATCGAAGGACGTGAGCTCACCCCCGGAGAGTTCGCCCTGTTGCTCCAATTGCTCGACCGTGGGCTGCACCAACGCCCGATCGTCGGGGAGTTCAAGGTTGAAGTCCAGGCAGAAGGCGTACGGCTTATCATCGCGACCTCGGACACTGCGACGCACATCCGTGCCGCGACAGGGTCGCTCACGATGATCGGCGTCGAGGTCGAGGTGCACCGGTCGTGAGCGTTGGCCGAGTCGCCGCGCAGCTGGACCCAGCCACCGAGCTGACCGATTTCCAGTCGGCGGCGCGGGCATTGATCACGCACGGGATCGTGACCACGCGCTACCCCAACGTCGGAGCGCTAGCGCTTGTCCGCCGCTTCGAGGAGCCACTGCGCAACGAGTTCAACCGCATGTGCCGCTGGCGGCTCGACGTCGGCCCTAGCTGCGCTCGGTTGCTCCGCCGGCCGGCCGCGCTCTCGAGTTGTCGCCCGGCCCGCACGGCCACACAATCACGTCGCGCCTTTCGGCCCGAAACCTACGCCTTTTTGTGCCTTGTCCTGGCGTCGCTGGAGGGGCTCGGGGCCCAGACAACCATCAGCCAGCTTGCGGACGAAGCGGCGCGGCTGCGAGCCGGCGACGAGGCCTTACCCTTCGACCTCACGGCTCACGCCCACCGGCGAGCTTTCGTCGACGCCGTGGCCTGGCTGGAACACCTCGGGGTGCTTTCGCTCATCGACGGCGACGCCGAGAAGTTCGTGGCTTTTGGCGGCGACGCTCTGTACGACGTGGACGACGACGCCGCTGGCCGGCTTTTGTTCTCACCGCCGAGCGTTCTGAGCGGGTTGCGATCACCTGAGGAATTCCTCGACGAGCCGTACCCCCCGACCTCTGAGTGGTCGCAGCACCGGGCGCGCCACCTGGTCCACCGGCGGCTGCTCACCGAGGCGGTCCTTTATTACGACGACCTGCCAGAGGACGAGCGCGAGTACGCGCGCCAGCGACGCTCCCGGACGGCCGAAGAATTGGAGCGGTTGACGGGCTGCACACTGGAATGCCGAGCTGAGGGCCAGGCCTTGATAGGCCTGCCAGCTGCCGAACCGTTCCCCGCTGCCGGCGCCGTGGCTCAGGCGGCGCTGCTTCTAGGGAGCGAGCTCGTCGGCGGCTCCATGGCGGCGACCGGGGGGAAAACGGAGCGACTGGTCAGCCGCGAGGATTTGGCCCTCGCATGGCAACGGGTGGTCGCCGCGTATGCAGGCCGTTTCACTTCCGAGTACCGGGCCGAACCTGACCGTCTCAAAGCAGAGGCAATAGGGCTGCTACAGCGCCTGGGCCTGGTGACAGAACAGTCCTGCGGGCAGCTAGTCGTATTCGCCGCCTTGGCCCGCTACCGAGCCATCACTCCCCTACCTGGGGTGCTCGATGTGTAGCGCGGCCACAATTTCTGAGGTGGGCACCGTTAGATGGAGACCTGCCCGAGCCGGCATCAGGAACATATGGGAGTACGACGACCAGGTCTTCCATTTCGCCGACGGCCGGCTCGTGCTCCGCGGCCCCAACGGGTCGGGCAAGTCAAATGCTCTGGCGCTCCTAGTGCCATTCCTGCTCGACGGCGTTATGGCCGCTCATCGAATGGACAGTATGAGCGGCGGCCGCTCGATGCGGACACTGCTCCTGTCCCTGGCCGACGACGACAGGGGCAAGAGGTTCCGCCACGAGCAGCGCACAGGGTACATTTGGCTCGAGTTCGAGAAGGCAGAACAACACCTCTGCATTGGGTGTGGGGCACGGGCTTCAGCGCAGCGCGACGCAGAAGCTTGGTTCTTCGTCACCCCGGCCCGGCCCGGTTTCGACCTCGAGCTCGCACCCGGAGGGGTGCCCCTGTCGAAATCGGCGCTGTCCGAGGCGATCGGGCCTTCCGCCATACACGACTCAGCAGAGTCGTACCGCGCCGCGGTTGACCGGTGTCTCTTCGGGCTGGGCGCCCACCGCTACCACAACCTGGTCGAGCTGTTGCTGGTCATGCGGCGTCCCCACCTGGCCGGGAAGCTCAACCTGGAGCAGCTTTCCAGGGTTCTGAGCGATGGCTTGGCTGCTCTGGACGACCAGTTAATAGTCGATGTGGCGGCGAGTTTCGACGATCTCGAAGCGGTGCAAAACGACCTCCGGAAACTCGTGGAGGCGCACCGGACGGTTCAGGCGTTCCTCCCCGTCTATAGCCGCTACCTGCGTTCGGCGGCACACTCGCGGGCCGTCGTCGCCGCGGAGGCAGTCCGCTCCTTGCGGGCTGCCCACAGGCGGGTAACCGACACCGAAAGGACAGTGGCCGAGACCACTGCAGAAGCCGAGAGGTTGAGGGTCGCCAGGTCGGGGTGCGAGGAGGCCAGGGAGGTGACCGAGCAACGCCGTCGGGCGGTCCTCGAGTCCCCTGCGTACCGAGATGCCAAGAGCCTGGTCGAGATCGAGGAGCGGGTCGCCCACGACCAGGACCAACTCGGGCTGGCCGAGAGGCGCCTCGAAGCGGCCCAAACGGCGCGCCAGGGCGCGGTTGAAGACCTGGAGCAAGCCCAAAGCGCACTCCGGCAGGCCTCCAGCGAGACGTCACGGGCGTTCGATGAAGCCGGCGCCGCTGCCGACGTGGCCGGCGTGGTTTTCTCCGTCAGCCGGGAAGAAATAGCGTCGCCGGGCCTTGGACCAATGCTCCGTGGCTTCAGCGCGCGACGGCACCAGGACATCTCCGCAGTTCGCACTGTCCTCTCTGAGGCCGATCGGGCCAGTTCGCCGCGCGAGTGCGGCCCGTGATGCGGCCGTTCTCGCCCGTCAAGACGCCGACCTGGCGGACGCTGCGCGCCAGGAAGCCGGCGAGGCGCTCGACCTGGCCAGGGCCAACCTGGCTGACGACCTGCGCCAATGGGCGGTCGCCCAAGCGGTCGTCCAGCTCGTCGAGCCGCACGGGCTGGCCGAGCTGGCTCTGTCAGTGGGAGAACCGGGCGCGCCGACGCTGCGGGACGCCTTGGTCAAAGTCCTTCGTCCGCGACGAGAGGCCCTCGCCGCACAGGCGGCCCTCCTCGAGCTCGACTTGCGCTCGGTTTCTGAGGCTCAAGGGGCTGCTACCGCCGAACGGGCTCGAGTGGCCGAGAAGCTGGTGCCAGCCCCGGACCCGCTCCCGACCCGGCCGGCCGACCGTTCCCTACGACAAGGCGCGCCCCTTTACGCGTGCTGCGATTTTGCCCAAACGGTGCCGCCAGACGAGCGGGCCGGCCTCGAAGCGGCGCTCGAAGCAGCCGGCCTGCTCGATGCCTGGGTTGGGGAAATGACTGCGGACTTAGACGCGTGGGCTCGCCCAGGCCAAGCCGAGGACGGCCCCTCGCTGGCGGACGTCTTGGTAGCCACGCCGCCTGAGGGGAGTGGGCTCAGCCAGGAAATTGTGGGCGCCGTGCTCGGCTCGATCTCCTTGACGGAGGCCGGCATCGCTGTGCTGCCTGACGGCCGCTTCCAACTCGGCCCGTTGCACGGAAGGTTCGCCAAGGAGGCACCAGAGTTCATAGGCGCCACTGCCCGGGAGCAGAGGCGCCAACGTCTGCTGGGCGAGATCGACCTCCGACTCGCTGAGCTCGCGGCCCAATTGGAAGAGGTGTCGAGCTTGATCGCGGGCGTCGTCACCCAACAACAGACGCTCGACGAAGTCACTGCATCTCTGCCCTCGCCCGATGTAGTAGTGGCAGCCAGAGATGCGCTTTTGACCGCGGTGGCGACGGCCCGAGAGGCGGGGCGCGCTGCGAACCGCACTGAGGCGGTGGCCCAAGAGGCGCGCCGGGCCGCAGACGGGGAAATGGCCCAACTGCGGGCACTTTCTACCGAAAGGCGCCTGCCAGCGACCGCCGACGGCCTAGAGCAGGCCGCAGCCCTGCTCCAGGCTTTCGAACACAGCGCGACCGAGCTCGTCCAGAGGTCTCTAGGAATGGTCGAAAACCAAAGAGGCGTGGACCGAGCCGTGGCCAGGTCTACCCACACCGAGGTTGAGCTCCAGGCCAGAAGCCGCGAGCGGGACCCGCTCCACCGCGACGTACGGGCACTGCGCGCCAGGGTCGATCAACTACGGTCTCAGCTCGGCGCTGACGCTCAGGCGCCACTGCGAGAACTGGCCATCATCCAGGACGAAATAACGCGCTTGCGCACTGCGGCCGACCAACTGGACGTCGAGACTGAGGCGGCGGCCGAACGCCGCGGCCGAGCCAAGCAAGATCACGAGGCGGCGCTCAGCGCAATCGCGAGTTGTGAAGCCTCCGCTGCGGAGGCATCGGCCCGCCTCGACGTGGTCCGCCGGGAGGACGTCTGGTCCGTCGTCGGCGAAGGCGCCGTTCCTCTGCCGGGGGCTCCGGATCTGGCCGCCATTGTGCTAGCCGCGACGGCGGAGATCAGCTCCGAAGCGGACGAAAATGCGTTGCAGCGAGCTTTTCGGCAACTCCTGGACGAACTCAGGCGCGGGTACGAGCCGAGCCTTTCTTATGTGGACCAGGTGGCAATCGTCGAGGTCACCTCCGAAGCCGGTACTTTCCCGGTGTTATGGCTGGCCAGGGAACTGGGGTCCCATATTTCTCGCCAACAAGAACTGCTGACCCAACGTGACCGCGAGATCTTCGAAAGGCACCTGCTAACCCGGGTTTCAGAATCACTCCGGGAACTGCTCAACGATGCCCACGAACTGGTTGGGCGCGTAAACCGTGCCCTCGCTGACCGCCCGACCGCCAGCGGCAAGACTGTCCAATTACGTTGGGAACCGGAAACCACGGACGCCGAACTGCGAGCGGCACTGGCTCTATTACGCAAGAGCCCCGAACTCCTCGGCCCGGACGAGCGTGAGCAACTGCGACGGTTTTTCTCTCGGGCCATCGAGCAGCGTCGTGCCGAAGACGCGGCTTCAGGCTACGCCGAAGTACTCCGCAACGTCCTGGATTACCGCTTGTGGCACGTGTTCACGCCGTATGTCCGCTCTGCGGGTGGCGGGTCGCAGCGGCTTACCAAGGCACTTTTTCAAACGCTGTCGGGCGGCGAACAAGCGGTAGTCCTGCACCTGCCTCTCTTTGCCGCCGCAGCCGCCCACTACGACGCAGCCACGGGCGAGGCGCCTCGGCTGATAGCCCTAGACGAGGCCTTCGCCGGCATCGACGAGGGCATGAGAGCAGAGCTCATGGGCCTTTTGGTCGGTTTTGACCTCGACATCCTCCTTACCGGCCACGAACTGTGGGGGGCCTACGAGCAGGTGCCCGCGCTGATGGTCTACGACCTGCTCCGCCATCCACCGCTCGAGGGTGTCTCGGCATTGGCCGCCCGCTGGGACGGAGCCGTCATGGCGGAGGCATAAATGTTGCTCGAACGGCCAGCGTACAAGCCGCTTTGGGGCGCGGCCCGGCGCAGGCTCGAGTCCAATGGCGTGTCGTTGGAGGGAACACCACTCAAATTAAAAGGGCTGACCCCCGATGAAGCCGACGCCATCGCAGGGTTGCTCGGAGTGCCGCGGCCTGGCGACGGATCGGTCCGCGTGACCTTGACTCACTTGGACGATTGCCTGCGTTCTTCGGTTGTCGGTCAAGGTTTGGTAGAAGTTCTCTCAGCCCTTGGTGGGCCCGTAGAAGACCGCCGGGCACGGAGGGAAAGGACCCGGTCGGCGCGGGCACGGACCTGGCAGGAAATTTCGGCTCATCGCGCCGTCCTCGTCAATACATACCTGGCGGATTGGGTCGAACATCTCCGTTCGAAAGGGCTGGCGCGGCGGGTTGCTGGTGACAGAGAAGGCGAAGCGGTCTGTCTCGCCCTCGACACCGTTGCGACGATCGGAGAAACTGCGGTACAAAGTGACGCAGGCCTTCGCCTTCCTGTCTTGGCCGCTAGAGTCACCGGCGACGCCCACGGGCTCGATCGTGGCCGGCCCGTCGGGACATTGGCTGTCCACGCCCTGGCGTGGCTCGCAGGCCAACCATTTCCCCAAGATGCCTCGGATTGGCGCCGGGTGTGGGCCGAGGCGGGGGTGGCGTGCGATGACCTCTCGTGCGACGCACTGGTCCTCAACCTCCCAGGATGGGCGGCCGAGCCGCTCCGCCTCACGCTCCGACAGGTCTCGTCCTGGCCGGCGCAGCCGCCTCGATATGGCACTGTCTGCGTGACCGAAAACCCCGCCGTGGTGGCGGCCGCGATGGACCACCTTGGCGCGCGGCCTCGACGATGGTGTGCCTGGACGGTATGCCGTCGACGGCGGCCCTAGTGACCCTGTCCGGCCTCGTCGCCGCGGGCGGGACGGTGCACTATCACGGTGATTTTGACTGGCGTGGCCTCGCAATAGCCGAGGTGCTGGTGCGCAAAGTGCCAACGGCTCAGCCGTGGCGGTTCAGTGCGCGCGACTACGCCGGCGCGGTGCAGCGCGGCTTCGGGACGATCGCGCTTTCGGGCCTACCGCACCCGTCACCATGGGACCCTGACTTGGCGTTGGTAATGAGGGAAACGGGGAAAGCGATCTACGAGGAGCAGGTCCTCGAGGACCTGCTCGCAGATATGAGCAAAATTGCCTCGGTGGCCCATAGGACGCAATAAGCAAAAGGGTCACCTTCCATCGCGAAGGTGTATCACCGGTGATACACTTAGTTATATGGACCAGGTGTCGATCAGAGAACTGCGCAACAAGGGCGGCGAGGTGCTAGAGCGCGTCGTCCGAGGTGAGCGGCTGGTGGTGACGCGAGATGGCCACGCCGTGGCCGAGCTACGTCCCTTCGGTCGCTTACCCCTTTCCGGCAGCTTGTTGACCGAGCGCTGGTCGAAGCTCCCGAAAGTGGACGCGGAGCGGCTGCGCAGTGATATCGACGGAGCCATCGACTCTCGGCTATGACCACCCCGCCGACGCGAGGAGTCCTCGACACTTCCACGGTCGTCCTCCTTGGTGAACTTGTAGCTACCGATCTACCCGACGAACCCTTGATCACAGCCGTCACCCTTGCCGAACTCTCTGTTGGCCCCCTTGTGGCCTCTGACGACCAGGAACGAGCGGCTAGACAAGCACGCCTTCAAGAGGCTGAAGCGGACTTTGAACCGTTACCCTTCGATACCCAAGCGGCCCGCTCCTTCGGGGGCGTTGCCGCCTCATTGCGAAGGGCTGGTCGCAAAGTGCAAGCGCGCGCTTTCGACGCGATGATCGCCGCAACCGCCATAGCAAACGACCTGCCGGTCTTCACGGTAAACCCATCCGACTTTGAGGGAATAGCCGGGCTCGACCTTCGTCCCGTGCAACACCCCTATAAACAGTGACGCGAACCGTGTCGGAGGGGGGACTTGAATGGTTACTCCCCCGTCCAGGAAGGCCTTATCGTTGGCCCCGAGCTGTGGCTTCCAGCGGCGTGACCAGCACTTCAGCTGGCTCACCGGAGAAGTCGAGTGGCTCGGCCAGATGTCAGACGCCCTCTTGACCCAATCCGTCATCGACCGGTTGAAGGCGGCCGCCACGAGGTCGTGCTGGGAGGCGAGTCTTACCGCCAACATGAAACCCGGGCGCCCGGTTCGAACCGCCGCGCCCAGGCCACGCCGACGCTATTGACCCATCGGGCGCCACCCGCGATCATCACCGCTGCCACACTGGTCAACGGGATAGGGGATCCCATCGAGCTGGCGGGCGACGGCGCTACATGGTAGCGAGCCAACACTACCCGGTGCGCTGTCTTCTTCCCGCCGGCTAGGGTTATGGTCAGCTCTCCGACAATCGCCTTTGACGAATGTGTACTCAGGACGGAGGCAGCGTGTGCGGTTTCCCCGAACGAGACCGTCTCCGACTTCCCGGCGGGGATAGTAAAGCGGCCTGCCACGATGACGTTGTGGGCCGCCTTTCCTTAACCCACCACGGCCGTCAAGCTGCCGGCACCGACGCACCTGATGCTCGGGTGCACGCCACCTTGACCTCAACCGCGGAAGGCGTCACGACTCCCTGCGCTGGCGAGGAAAAAACGGGCGGGACGTGTCCCTCCGTTATCTGAAGTGCAATCCCCGTGGGCTTCTGATGTCCCATGAGTCTGACGTTCGGCGTAAATCCCGGGCGCGGCCATAAGGATTCCTCCAACAGCCCGACCGGCGCCACGCCGGACCGATAGCCGAACTTTTTGACGCTTCTCGAGACCGGCGCAACGGTGCAACGGCTGGTATGCGCATCCGGGCCCAGGCTGTTGCCGGCCCCTCAGAGCGTAGATTGCCCACATTCGCAAGACTGGGAGCGGATGGTCCGACTCACGGCTAATGTCCGACCCGTCGGAGCGTCCCGTGAACCAGGCGAGCAACTGAGCCTGCGTGGCCACGAGGGTGTTGGTGGGCTGGCCCCGCCCCACGTGCCAGCGCCTGCCCGAGTCGGTTGCCACCAGGTCCACCGTGGGTTCGGCGGGCCCCGGGCACGGCCCTCCACGATGCCGTCCAGAAAATCACTGGTGAACTGGACGGGCCAGGAGGATGGTTCATAGCCCATATCGAGGTCGACGTGAGGAATGAGGACCTCCGCCAAACGAGACCGGATGACGAGGTGGGCTGGAGTGATCGTCCAAGACGGCGACGGGAGAGGGCACCGGTGGGCGCGCCTTCGGAGGTCTCTTCGCTGCGCGACCGACTGAGTGACCGGATTCTCTTACCCGACCTAGCCGAAGAACTCGGCGTCCGTTATCACGAGCTCTACCGAACCTCCCGCCAACTCGGCCTCGAGCTCAAACCGCATCCGACGAGCCGACAATTCGAGGTTCCTCTCGAGGCGGCGAGACTCTTGCGCGTCGAGCATGCTCGCGTCCGGGCGCTGCACGAGCGCTCGATGAAACTTACTGTCGCAGCGCGGCAACTGAACCTGGCGGTGAGCACCGTCGGCATAATGGCAAAGTGGGGAGAGCTCGACGTCCATCCCGAGACCGACAGCAGCGGGGCGCGATTGGTCACGCGCGCCTCTCTTGAGAAGTGTCGGATCGCGCGTATCGGAGATTCGCCAGCGAGGAAGCTCGGCCAAGAAAGCGTGCCGCTCGCCGAGGTCACCCGATTCACCGGCCGCAGCTGGGTCGAGCTACTCGACCTTGCACGCGCCGGTCCTCGAAGAAGTTCCTGGCCGTGGGAAGTGCGAGCTCACCGCGGAAAGTCTGCATACATGGACGGCAAGCGCCTGACATCCACCCCGGCACATTTTCGGTGCATTCGAGTAGACGACTCGTCAGGATCTCAGGAGGCAATACGTGGATGTGTCAGGGCGTTTACGGCTCCACGCTTACCGGGTCATCAACTTGGAGCCACCCCTCCCGGAGAGTGAACGAACGGAAGGATTCGGCGGTTTGCGACACCCCTGGGGGCCAATAGAAGTGCTCGACCGGTGGGTACAGCGGTATCTCGATCCGCCCGATGGTCGGAAGAGACTTGAGGATGTCCTTGCCGAGCTCTGCCGGCTCTGGCCGGACCGTTTGGAGTAGTAGGAGACCGACCTGAAGGGTGTAGTAGCTCACAGTGGCAACGACCCTTCGGCGTGATCATGAACGAGTCCGTGAGCGAGGGCGAACTGGAGTGGGCCTGCGTTGCCTTCGATTGCACAGGCGGTCACGAGAATATGCGCCGGCGGTCGCCTGTCCCGCATCACCGTACGTCGATCCATCTCCGTGAAACGTTGGCCACTCCGATGAGTGTGTTCCAGGACCATCGCCGTCTTGACTGCCCGCGCAGCCACGGCGAGCTGATCGAGCATGGTGAGAGTGGTAGGAGTGCCCTGGACCATCGGGAGCAGGACGGGTTTGGTGTCACTCTCCATCTGCGAATCCAGCCGGTGTTGCAGTCGCCGCACACCGCCTTGAGACGCTGAGAAGCGATCTTCTTCGTGGACCAGGTATTCTGGCGGTTTTCGATCGGCGTGACGCTCCCGAACTGAACGTCAGTAGGTCCGACCTCCTGTGTCGGGAAGATTCCGTTCAGCCAATCCGGAAAGCCGTGCTCTCCGCTCCCGGCTGGCTGGCCACAGAAGATGCAGACCCTGGCTGTCGTGACTATGTCCGAAGCCTACGCCTGCCCGAATTGCAAGGCTGTAATTTTCCGCTGGCACAAGTGAGCACAGGTAGCCGCTGGGTTGCCTCGCCGGCTCAATTGCTGGCGCAATAGCGACAGGGCTGGCGCGCCACGCGTAGCTTGGTCCCCATGTCAGGCCAGTCGTTGCGTGAGCTGGTGGATTCCATCACGGTCGATGCGTATGGGGCCGAAGAGCAGTTGACGGCGTTCTATACCGTCTTCGAGGAGGAGGTCTCGCTGCCTTGCGCGGCCAAGATCCTGGACGTCGATGTTGAGGTCTTGGCGTTCGACCTTGAGGGGGACGAGCGACGAGGTGTGGTTGCCCGTTGTCGTCAGCCGGGCGGGACGACTGGGGTCGTATCGCTGGTCGATGTCCGTTTTGAGTCCGGCACGGTCGCGGCGTGGTTGCATGCGGCGTTCCGGGGTTGGCTGGGGCTCAAGACGTTCGCCGCTCGGCGGCCTGAGGGGTGGGCGTGGCCGGAGGAGTGAGCTCCTGAGCGGGTCACGGTAGAGATCGTGGGCGGCACGCCTGGAGTCGGAGGCAGCTCAAGGTCGGCCTGTGACGATGCGGCTGCCGAGCTGGAACGCGTTCGAACCGAACTAGTTGCGGCGAGAGCTGAGATCGCCCGGCTCGAAGCGGAGAACGAACGGCTCCGTTCGGCTGGACCCGATGCGATCACTTCCGCAGCGCACCGGTCGCAGCGGGCACCGAGGCTATTTCTCCCAGCGGAGGAGGCTCCGGTTCGAGTCGACGCGAGCTCTTCGCGGGAGGAGAAGATCCGCCTCTTCCGATCGTTTTTCGCCGGACGGGCGGACGTGTATGCACAGCGGTGGGAGAACCCGTCTACGAAGAAGTCCGGTTGGTCACCCGTAACCGCGGGCGGGCGCTGGTCTCGGGACCAGGCGTCGCGCCGCTACGCGCCGATAGATGACACGGTCATCGACGAGCACCTCTCGGGCCGCATCGTCGCCGGGGTGTACCCGCTGATCGACGGGGACCGCTGCCACTTTCTGGCCTGCGACTTCGACAAAGGCTCTTGGCTCCTTGACGCCCTGGCCTTTCTCGAAGTGTGCGACGGCGCCGGCGTCCCTGCCTGTCTTGAGCGGTCGCGGTCGGGCAACGGGGCGCACGTGTGGATCTCTTGGAGGAGCCGGTTGAGGCAGCGGTGGCTCGGCGGCTCGGGACCGGTCTGTTCCGCGAGACCATGGCCGTTCGCGTGGAAGTTGACCTCACGAGCTACGACAGGCTCTTCCCCTCCCAGGACTTCGTGCCGCAAAAAGGATTCGGCAACCTCATTGCCCTCCCGCTCCAGGGACGGTCCCGGAAGCAAGGCAATGCCGTCTTTCTCGACCCGACAACCCGTGAGCCCTGGCCCGACCAGTGGGCGTTTCTGGCCTCTATCCGACGGCTACCTGCTGCTGAGGCCAGAAGCATCGGCGACACCCTTCGCGTCGCTGCCGGTCCCGGGTCAGCCGGAGCCGCCTTCATAACAGGCGCCAAACGGAGCGGGCCGCCTCCGCCTCCAGTGGTCACGGCCACGCTCGAAGCGATGCTGACCATCGACAGGATAGGCCTGCCCCCGGATCTCGTGGCTTCGTTCAAGCACCTCGCTTCGGTTCATAACCCAGAATTCCACCAGCGCGAGCAGCTACGGCTCTCGACCTGGAACACGCCGAGGATGGTCCGCTGCTACACGGAAGATCTCGACGGGCTCCACCTGCCCCGAGGGCTGCTCGACGAAGCCGCCAAGATTGTGGAGTCCGCCGGCAGCAAGCTCGAAGTTGACGACCAGCGTCCTAGCGCACCGACAAGGTCGTTCACCTTCAGCGGCCAGCTCAGCGCGGCCCAGGATGAAGCCGTCGCGGAGTTGGCCCGCCATGAGCTTGGCGTGCTCGTCGCGCCGACCGGAGCGGGTAAGACGGTCATGGCCTGCGCCCTCATCGAGCGGCTCTCCACGCCAACCCTCGTGCTGGTGCACACCAAACCCCTCGCCGAACAATGGCGCCAACGACTGACCGACCTGCTCGGCCTCACCAGACGTGAGATCGGCCAGCTCGGCGCCGGGCGGACTCGGCGCAGCGGAATCGTCGACTTGATGACCCTCCAGACTCTGGCCCGTCGCGACGATGCCGCTGAGGTTTTCGATGGCTACGGCCTCGTAGTAGTTGACGAGTGTCATCACCTGCCGGCCGTAACATTCGAGCGCTGCGTGCGCCTGGCGGCCAACAAGCGCTGGGTGGGATTGACTGCCACTCCTCGCCGCCGCGACGGGCTCGAAGGTATCCTCCACATGCAGCTCGGGCCCGTTCGCCACACCATGAACGAGGACGCTTGGGCGACAGTCCTTGTCCGTCGGGACCTCGTCGTGCACGAAACCTTGACCGACCCTGACACGCCAGAAGATGCCGCTGTGCAGACAGTCCTCGGACGGGTAGCAGCTGATGAGGAACGAACCCGCGGCATCTGCGTCGACGTCGCTGACGCGCACCGACGAGGCCGAAACGTGCTCGTATTCACCGACCGTACCGAGCACCTTGAAGCCCTCCGAGGCGAACTGAGCTCGCGTCACAAGCTCGAGCCCGCCGTACTGAAAGGCGGGACCGGCAAGAAGTTGCATAAGGCGATCCTCGAAGGACTCCGAGAGGGTGACGTCCCAATCCTGCTGCTGGCCACCGGCGCCTACCTCGGCGAAGGCTTCGACCTCCCCGAACTGGACACCCTGTTCCTGACCTTCCCGATCTCCGGTCGGAGCCGGGTCGTCCAGTACGTCGGCAGGGTCACCCGAGCCTTTCCCGGGAAGACCAGCGTCGAGGTCCACGACTACCACGACAGCCTCCACCCACTCCTCCGGCGGATGCACCAACGCCGCCTCAGCGCCCTCAAAGGCATCGGATTCACCCGAACCGTCTCGACAGGAAGTTCATCGCTGGGCGTCGGCCGAGCGTGTGATTGTCCCCAGTCCGGACACACTGGTGTGCAACCCTGATTGGTCGTGGCAGCCCGCCGATCTGGAGCAGTTCCGTCTGCGAAGAGGCCATCGAAGTGGACCGTCGAGTACTACGTGACGGCCTCGGGAAGCTCGCCGGTGCTGGAGTGGGTCCGCCGGCTCCCCGAGCCCAAGCGGGCGGCGTGGCTGGCGTTCGTGGACTTCGCCCTGGTACCGATGGGCAAGGACATTGCTCATTCCGGCTATGTGAAGCCCCTCGGCCAGGGTCTCTTCGAACTGCGCGTCGACCATAACCCCGCCGAGTTGGCCCAGGTCTTCGGGGTGGATCCCTCCACCCGCCCTGAGCTGACTGAACTGACAGCCGAGGGGATCCTGCTCCGAGTGTTCTGCACCTTCTACGGTGACAAGATCGTCCTGCTCCTGTTTGGCCTCGACAAGGGAGCAGACCCGAAGGCCCAGCCGAGAGCCATCCGAACCGCTCGGAAACTCCTGGGCGACTGGCAGGCAGAGCAGGCCCCGGCGAAGCGGACTTCGCGCAGGCGCTGACTGACGTGCCGATCCTGTGTATAGTGATGGGGGAAAGGCCATCACTCTTGGTGGTCTAGACACAACCCCGAGGAGTGCCGTGCCTACCGTCCGTCACGACGACATCCGAAACGAGCTGTTCGGTGACCTCAGCGAGAATGGCCGTCACCAGTACGAGGCTTTCGGGGCGGTGCACGAAGCCCATCAGGTCACGGCCCGGCTCGCCGAGTTGCGACAAGCCGCGAACCTCTCCCAACGTCAGGCGGCGAAACGTGCCGGGGTCGACCAGGCTGACCTTTCTCGAATCGAGTCCGGCCAAGTCACCCCATCTCTGCCGACGCTGCTCCGACTGCTCGAAGCGGTTGGAGGCACGTTGATCGTGGCCCGTCAGAGCGCTGCATCTCCGGCGTCAGAGGAGAAGCGAGGTCAAGGCAACACGACGGTCGGCATAGCGGTGTCCGATTCGCACTCCCGGAGGTCTGCGCTGGTTCGCGTTTCTGGGACTCGAACGCGAACGGCGGCGACTGAGTAGTGCAGGACCCCGGGCGGCTGCGTATGCCACTCTAGCGCGTCCATGCTGTCTAAAGCCACCGCACCTCTCCTCTCGGTTGTCGCAACTTCCTTGAGGTTGGTGCGGTGGTCGTGGAGTGGTGGACCCTTGGCTTGTCAGGCCGTGGGGGTCACCGGCTCGTACACCACTCGGCTGGGCTCAAACCTTGGCGCGAAACCCAGGTGCATATGGGACCAACGGGCCACTTACTCGACCCGAGACGGGTCGTTCATCACTGCCTCCTCGTTTCGTTGGACGATCCGAGAGAAGCTTCCGACCAAACCCGATGAACATTATGCGGACTCCGAGCCGGTCAAGACCGCTCGTGGTCAGCCACGGACATCACCCCAGAGCACTCACGCCGCATAATCCGGCACGCCGCATGATCTGCGCCTGTGGCCAGTGGTGAGGGGCTGCGCTCGATCGAGAGTCTGGCTTTGGACCGCAAGACCGTCCGCCGTTACATAGGAGCGGCCACCGAGTCGGGCCTTGGCCGTGGATCAAGCGGAAGCCGACCTGGACGACGCCTTCATGGCCAAGGTGGGCGAGCTGGCCCGGCCCCGTCGCCCCGACGGCCACAGGTAGAGCTGGGCGGTGCTCGAAAAGGCGTGGTATCGAGGCTTGTCCGAAGCTGAGCCGCGCCAGTTCCTGCCTATTTCTCGGGCGGTCCAGGTCCACGGCACTGCGTCACCCACGTTCCCCGCATCGGCGGTTTCCATGAACAGCGCCCGCCCGTTACCGGGATCATCCTCTTGTCCCCCGGAAACGCTTCCCGACTGGGACTCGATAGGATGCGTTTCATATCATTTCATGTGTGTCGGAGGGGGGACTCGAATAGTTACTCCCCTCCCCCCCGGGGAATCATCGTCGGCCCCGAGCTGTGGATACCGGCGGCGTGAGCAGCGCTCTCAGCCCGCTGACCTGGGGCAGCCGGCCGCCCTTTCGTACCCTCCAAGCCGGACACCGAGCTCGGCCGTATTTGCAGCGCCCACCGGCCTGCCACGTCTGGATCCGACATGAAACAACTCTTCGTGGTCACCACGATCCGATCCAGGATGGATGGACGACTCCCCCCGTCGCAGGCCGTGCATGCGCAGCGGGCCGATCTGCCCCATAACTGCCTCCATCCCGGCGGTAGGGGCGCCCTGCCCGCCGTGGTTATGGGCGCACTTAATGGGACAAGTCAACGAGGGCGGACCTCCGAGGTGCTGGGAACCGCCTCAGCGTCTGACTTTAAGAGGCTGCGCGGATAGGGGGACCCGAGGTCGATTGACGGCCGCTCCCGTCATGGTTGGAGCGGGGCCATCGTGGCGTGCATCTTGACGAATTGCATCACGGGGGCGGTTTCAATGTGGGTTAGACCATCAAGGGCGGACATTTCGCCGGTGAGGTACTCATAAAGCGAGCGGTCGTCCGGGCAGACCAGTGCCGCGACCAGGTTGGTCGATCCGGTCGTGGCGGCGACAAAGGGGAAATCGGGGCGGCTGGCCAAAGTCTCTCCGACGTCCCTCAGATTTGTGGGGGCCACCGACATCCACAACAGCGCCTGAGAGCGGTTCCCAAAGTCGTCGCTGGCGAAGTCCAAGTCGAAGAAGAGGACGCCTGAGGCAATGAGTTCCTCGACTCGCCGTCGGACGGTCGACTCGTGCCAGTGCGTGCGCGCTGCCAACTGCCGGTAGGAAGCGCGGCCGTCGTCGGCAAGGGCACGGAAGAGCGGCCAGTCGGAGTCTTGCACCTTGGCCTTCGCGCCATTGATCGAAGGGCGATCTCGTGCCGGAGAGAGGAGTTGGGCAATCTCCCCACAGCTGAGGTCGCTCGGGCCTGGCGGAGCCGACAATCCAGTGGCGAAAAGGTGGAGGAGGCAGTAGGCCTCAAGGTCGACGACCTGTCGACCGACCGAGAGCTGGCTGAGGAGCGGAGGAGTTCCGTGTTCGCCGTCGCGTGCGTTAATCATGCTGAAGATCTCGGTTCCCCCCGAGGTCAGCTGCACCCAGGAAGTGTCCGGATGCTGCGCCAGTTTGGCGGCGACGGTGGGTGCGGACCCCGGAGCGCAACGGATGCGGACGCACCAGTCGGACTGGCCGATCCGCTGGGAGTCGAGCTGGCCGACAACACGCAGGATGCGACCGTCGAATAGACGCCGGTAGCGACGCGCGACGGTCTGCTCGGAGGACCCGAGGACGTCAGCCAAGCGGCTGAACGGCGCTCGCGGATCGAGGTAAAGCGCCTGGATAATTCTTCGGTCCAAGACATCAAGGTTGATGGATCCCACATAAATCACTATAGCGGATGGCGCAATCAGGCAGATATCTGGAATCTAGTGGCGGACCCGTATTCGGGGGGTCAGCCTGGTTGTCATGGAGAAGAAGTGGTGGACCCTGGTCGTGGTGTGCGCAGCCACCTTCATGTTGCTCTTGGACATAACCATCGTGATCGTCGCCTTGCCGACCATCCAGTCGGAACTGCACGCCAGCTTCAGTGACGTGCAGTGGGTCGTCGACGCCTACGCCCTGACACTGGCGTCGGTGCTGCTGACCGCCGGTTCGTTGGCCGACCGTTACGGGCGGCGACTCCTGTTCATCGTCGGCCTCGTCGTGTTCACCCTCGGCTCGCTGCTCTGCGGGATAGCCCAGTCGCCGATCATGTTGATCGTGTCCCGCAGCGCCCAAGGCGTCGGCGGAGCGATCCTGTTCGCCACCTCGCTGGCTCTTCTGGCTCAGAGCTTCCACGGCAAGGAGCGGGGGATGGCGTTTGGAATCTGGGGTGCGGTCACTGGGGTGTCGGCCGGGCTCGGACCAGTACTTGGCGGGGTTATCACCACCGGCATCAGTTGGCGGGGCATCTTCTTGATCAACCTGCCCGTCGGTGTGGCCGCGCTTGTCGTCACCCGGTGGCAGGTGGATGAGTCCAAGACGCCACATGCGGCCGGGCCTGACTGGGCCGGGTTCGCCACCCTCACCGCCGGGCTGGTCAGCCTCGTCTACGGATTGATCCGCGCTGGGGAGATCGCCTGGAGCGACACCGGGGTCGCTATCTGCCTTGCTCTCGCCGTCGTGTTCTTGGTTGCGTTCGTGGCGGTGGAGCGCCGAGAAGAACACCCGCTGTTCGACCTGTCGCTGTTCCGTATCCCCACCTTCAGCGGTGGATTGGCGGCGGCCTTTGCATTGAACGGTTCGCTCTACGCCATGTTCTTGTACCTCGTCCTCTACCTCCAAGACGACCTCGGCTACTCCGCTATGGCGACCGGTAGTGCGCTACTGCTCATTAGCGGGACGTCGATCTTCTCGTCGATCTTCGCCGGGGCGTTCAGCGATCGCATACCCGTCCGCTGGCTTATCGGGATGGGCCTCCTGCTCACCGGGGTGGGTTTGCTGCTCATGACCGGGCTGAACGGCAGCAGTTCCTGGGCCCACTTGATCCCTGGTTTCATCGTGGCCGGCGTCGGCAGCGGGATAGTCAACCCGCCACTCGCTTCCACAGCTGTCGGGGTCGTCGCCCCCGAACACTCCGGCATGGCCTCAGGCGTCAACACCGCCTCCCGCGAGATCGGCATCGCCACCGGCATCGCCGTCTACGGGTCGGTCTTCGCATCCGCTCTCCGCCAGGAATTGGGCCAGGCCCTCTCCAGCATCCCGTCCCTAGAGCGGCACCTGCCCGGAATCGTCACCGCGATTCAACAGGGCAACGCCGCTCAGGCCATCAACGCCGTGCCCGCCCCGTTGCGAGCACCGTTTGTCGCGGCCATTCACGCCAGCTTCGCCAGTGCGCTCGACGTTCTGCTCGTCGTCAGCGGTGTCTTAGCCCTCGTCGGAGCGGCCTGTTCCATTGTCCTCATCCGACGCCGGGACCTTGTGGTCTCACACCACCAACCCACACCAGCACCGACAGAGCCACTGGGCTCGCCTGTGTGATGAGAACACCTTTCCCCACCTATGCGCGTGCTTACTCAGAGTACGCAGATGGCAAATGGCCCGCTGTTCAGCGCTTACCACCCTGTGACCCTGAACAGCTCCGCCACCCGTTCGATCGAGGACAGTGAAAATGGAAGCAGTTATCACGACAGAGGATCTTCGCAAGAGCTTCGGCGGCAGGAAAGCAACTGTCGAAGCGGTCAGAGGCGTCAGCTTCGAGGTCGGTCGGGGCGAGATCTTCGGCTTCCTTGGACCGAACGGAGCCGGAAAGACGACGACGCTCCGGATGCTCACGACGCTGTTGCCCATCGACTCGGGCACGGCGAGCGTGGCCGGCTTCGACGTCGGGCGCGAGCCGAGGCAAGTGCGTCAACGGATCGGCTACGTCAGTCAAGCCGGTGGCGCCGACGACCCGTCGACCGGCTGGGAGAACCTCATCCTGCAGGGCCGCCTTTATGGAGGGGATCTCGACGAAGTGCGTCAGCGGGCGAAAGAGCTCGCCGCGGTGCTCGACCTCACCGAATTCGCCAATCGGAAGGTCGCGACCTATTCGGGAGGCCAGCGCCGGCGCCTTGACGTCGCTCTCGGGCTCATTCACCAACCCGAGATCTTGTTCCTCGACGAGCCCACCACCGGGCTCGACCCGCAGAACCGGGCCAACCTGTGGGACCACATCCGGGCCATCCAAGAGCGAGGGTCGACGGTCTTTTTGACCACGCACTACCTCGAAGAGGCGGATGCCCTCTGTGACCGGCTGACGATCATGGACCACGGGTCGATCGTCGCCGAGGGGACCCCTCGCGAGCTCAAGCGCCAGGTCGTCGGCGATTCAGTCATGCTCGGCCTTGTTGACGACGGGCTCGTCGAACGGGCCAGCGCGCTCCTGCGGACCGAGCCGTTCATCCGGGAGATTGGCGTCGAGGACGGCGGGCTGCGTCTCTACGTAGATGACCGCAGCGCCGTGTTGCCCGAGCTTCTCCGACTGCTCGAACAGCAGCAGATCGCGCTGAAGTCGATCAGCCTGTCAGAGCCCACGTTGGACGACGTGTTCTTGCGGTATACGGGCCGGTCGTTGCGGGACACCGGCAATTCCTCTGAGGTGGCGGCATGAGAACCCTGAAAGACACCGGTCTGCTGTTCCAGCGGCACTTCATCCAACAGCTGCGCAACCCGACGTGGCTGTTCGTCGGGCTCTTGTCGCCCGTGCTTTATCTCGTGCTGTTCACGCCGCTGCTCAAGCACTTCACGCGAGCTGGGTCGACCGGAGCGGTGCTCGACATCTTTTTTCCCGGCATCCTGGCGCTCCTCGCGTTCGCCAGCGGCAGCGCCCAGGGGTTTGGCACGATCTTCGAGCTTCGATCCGGGGTCATCGAGCGCCTCCGGGTGACCCCGGCGAGCCGCTTCGCGATTCTCGCCGGGCCGCTCGTCTCCGCGATGACTTTTATGTTCTTCTTCGACGCCATCGCTGTCGCGGTCGCGTACGGGTTCGGCTTCCAGATCCATTGGGGCGGGCTGCTCGTGCTCGCCGTGCTCATCGGGGTCTTCATGGTAATGATGTCGGCCTGGTCGGTCGCCATGGCGCTCACGACCACGGAGATCGACGCCTTTGCCTCCATCGTGAACGGCCTGAACCTGCCCGCCCTGCTCCTCGCCGGCGTGCTCTTGCCGATCTCGCTCGGTCCGATGTGGCTGCGGGTGGTCGCCCACTTTGACCCCCTGTACTACGTCGTCGAAGGCGCACGGGCGCTCGCTGCCGGGTCCTTCTCAAGCGACCACGTCTGGCAGGCGTTCGCGGTCATCGTCCCCTTGTGCGTAATTGTTCTGGGCTGGGCGACGAGCGTCTTCAGGAAGGCGGTCGCGTGATTCTTCGTCGATCGACCCGTCCCCTTCAAATCACCACCACGCGGCCATATGAAGGAGTGCTCGATGTCTGAACCGCGTCCGGTCGGCACGCGTCGCCCCGTTCCCGACCACATGTTCGGTGGGCGCTTGAGAGGGTCCTATCTGCTCGACCTGGAAGTGGTCGGCGTAGACGAGGTCGCGCCGCACCTGCGACTCATCACAATGGCCTCGTCTGATCTCGTGGGATTCGAGTACACCCCAGGGCAGGACCTCTTGTTCGAGTTCCCCGATGGCGACCGGGCCCTCCGCCGTCGCTACACCATCCGGCGGTTGGACCCCGCGGAAGGCATAGCCGACTTTGAGATGGAGATCCACGATGGCCGCGGCCCCGCTACCCGCTGGGCGGCCAAGGCCGAGCTAGGCGCGCACCTCGAGCCATCGGGCCCAGAGGCGGGATCAGCCTGCGACCAACGGCGGCGTCCCATCTCTTCATCGTCGACGACTCCGCTATGCCAGCCGCCTTCGCCGCGTTCGAAGCGCTGCCTGCGGACACGCCGGCCACCGCCCTTCTCGTGACGAGTCATGGCACGAAGTCGCGCCCGGCGCCGAGTGGCGCGCCGGCGACCTCCCTCGTCTGGCTGGATCAAGCAGAGATGCTCGAGAGGCTGAGCGACCTGCGCCCCGCGGCCGGCACCGCCGCGTACCTCTTCGGTGAACGCCACCTAGTCCGCACAACAGAGGAACTCCTTGTCCCGGGCAGTCTAGATCGCGATGCCGTGGCGTCCAAGGCCTACTGGCGACGGGACCAGCCCAACGCCAGCCATGGCGAGCCGTCGTTCAACTGAACTCGGGCTCCAGTCGCACTGCTCAGCGGACGCCGCCACCAGGTTGGTGGATCCGGTCGGAGCGGCGACAAACGGAATTCGTCCCACTCGGCAAGCTCCCGCACGACCGCAGCGAGCCTCGTGAGAACCACCGCCATTTGCAAGAGACTGGGGAGTGGATT
>CAWCCW010000008.1:0-209329 GCA_963794125.1 uncultured Acidimicrobiaceae bacterium | reverse complement strand
ATTGCTCCTGATGGCAGACCAATGTTCTGCTGGGAAGGTGGAAAAGGCGAGCAGGTCCTCGGCCGCGTCGGCCAGCATCAAGGCGGCGTCGTCGAAGCGCCCGGTGAGCTGGTCGACCACGCCGGGCGTGCTGGTCCCAGACGCTGTCGTGGTCGGGTTGTTCGAAGATGGTGCGCACCAAGGTGGCGACCATGCCCTGGGACGCTTTTGGCACCCGTGTCAACAGGTTCCGGCTGAAGTGGACACGACAACGCTGCCAACTCGCCCCCGGCAACACGGCGGCGATCGCCGCCTTTAGACATCCCACGGCTGCAACTTGTCAAGCTGTTTGGGTAATTTTCTCTTGCCGGTGCCCCCAGGCGATGGTCTCGTCGTAGAGTTCGTGGTGGTCTAGGCAGCCATGCAAGAGGCCCACGAGGCGGTTGCCGAGGGCTCGCAGAGCGGCGTGATGAGTGTCGCCAGCGGATCGGTGCTGGTCGTAAAAGGCCCGCGCACCTGGCGAGGCGCTCAAAGCAGCGAACGCCCACAGGTAGATGGCGTCTGCCAGGCGCAGGTTGCGGACCTGACGGGCTAGCACAGCCTTCTTGGTGCCCGAAGCGCGAGTGATGGGCGACGTGCCGGCGTAATTTTTGCGAGACTTGGCGGTGCGGTAGCGGTGCGGCTCATCGCCGAACTCGCCGAGCACCCGGGCACCGAGGATGGTCCCCAGTCCTGGCAGGGAACGGACCACCTGGGCGTCCGGGTGCTGTTCAAAACTCGCTTGCAGCTCCTCGGCCAATGAGGTTATTTGTGCGTTCATGGTGGCAATCACGGCCACACTGGCAGCGACCGAAGCGCCCATGGCGGCCGAGATAAGGGCGGGAGCGGTGAGCTGGTCGGTGCGCAAGGCCGCTTGGACCTCCAGAGCGCGTTCATCGACGCGCCGTTGGCGGCCGCCGCGACGTAAAGCGGCCGCCACCTTGGAACGCGATAGGCCCCGGCCCAGTTCGGGGGTGGGGGCAACCCGCAGCACCTCCAACGCGTCTGAGCTAGCCAGGTCGTCAAAGGCGATCAGGGCGGCGGGGTAAAACTCGCGCAGAGTAGAGCGCAACAGATTGGCCTGGCGCCCTCGAGCCCAGATCATCGATTGGTGCGCCCGGGCCAGGACCTTGACCGCCTGGACTATCGAGCTGTCGGCCGCCACCAACCGGTGGTTGTGGCGGTCCGTGCGGACCATGTCGGCTAAGACCTTGGCGTCGCCGGCGTCCGATTTGGCCCCCGAGGCCGAGTGGCGGTCCCGGTAGCGCGACGTGGACATCGGGTTCACGGCAATGACTTGGTAACCGGCACCGACGAGGGCGGAAACGAACAGGCCCCGGTCGGTTTCGATGCCGATCACTACCTCGCCCGGCTCCTCGACGCGGCCACCGACCAGTTCGTGGAAGCGGGCGATGCCTTCCACCCCCTCTGGCAAGCGCCCCCCGCAAAGGCGTTTGCCGGCCTCATCTTGTACAAAAACGTCGTGGTGGGCCTCAGCCCAGTCCACTCCCACAAATATCACCCGAGCTCCTCCTCTGGTCGACTGCCGCTATCACCGAGCCCGAGGGCCCCAGCAGCCACCTAATGGACCAGTGCTCGAAGCACGACATCCCACCAGCCGTCAACGGGACCTCACCACCGGCAGGGGCACGTTCTAAAAGTAGAGCTCTCTTTCGAGGCCCTGGCCCTTGTAGTGCTCACCTGCTGGCGGCTCAGCTAGACCAAGCCTCACCTATCAAAGGAGCGACGTGGTCGATCCCCATTAGGCCTTTGTGGTCGTCAGAAGTGACCAGGGCCACGCCAGAGAGGCCCCGGGCCACCAAAGAGCGCAAGAACGCAGTCCAGCCGGCCCCGTCCTCGGTGGTGATGACGTCGAAGCCGAGCGACTCCCGCCGGCCCTCGTTGTTCACCCCGGTGGCGATGACGACAGCCACGTTCACCACCCGTCCGCCTTCTCTCACCTTCTGGGTGAGGGCATCTAGCCATATGTACGTGTAGGGCCCGGCGTCGAGCGGTCGGGAGCGGAACGCCTCGACCAGGCCGTCGAGCTCTTTGGCCATGGAGCTGACCTGGGACTTCGGAGATCCCTTCTATCCCCATGGCTTTTACGATGTCGTCCACGCGGCGGGTCGATACCCCTTCCACGTAGCACTGGCAGACCACCTGGGTGAGAGCTCGTTCCGCCCGCCGGCGGGGCTCCAACAGCCAGCTCGGGAAGTAGCTGCCTTGGCGCAGTTTCGGCACCGCCAGGTCCATCGTCCCCGCCCGCGTGTCGAAGTCGCGGTGGCGGTAACCGTTGCGGCTGTTCACCCGCTCGGCGCTGCGCTCGCCGTAGCCAGCACCGCAGATGGCGTCGGCCTCGGCCGACATGAGCTGCTCGGCGAAGCTGCGCACCATTTCGCGCAGCAGGTCAGGGCTATCTTGCTCGAGGTGCTTGCGTAGCCACTCGAGCGCGTCCAAGCTGTCAAAAGCCACCGCATCTCTCCTCTCGGTTGTTGGAACTTCCTTGAGATTGGTGCGGTGGTTGCCGCGAGTGGTGGACCCTGCCCTTTCAGGGCGTCGGGGTCACCGGCTCGTACACCACCCCGGTGGACTCAAACTGGGACACCGTTCTCGCCGTTGGTCTTCCGGTAGAATGCGAGGGGGAACGCGGACCTATAACCTAAGAGTTACAAATGAGCGTATTAATCGACAGGGAGTTCAAGACAGTAACCCAACTCGCACAAAGGGCTCTCGGCGAGCTGAGCGGCCCCATAGCTGAAGTCGCAGTTGGTGCTCAGGGGGCCTCAGGTGCTCAAGTCCGCTGTTTTCAGGCTGGCGAGCAAAGGTTTATCGCCAAGCATGCGACTTTACTTGAACGTCGCATCATGAACTTGCTGCAAGACCAAGGTCAGGCTGTCCCCAGAGTGGCAGCAGGACTTGATGCCGACTCTCGCGATTGGATGGTCATGGAGTTTGCCGAAGAAATCCCTGACGAAAGCAACGAAGACCCGGTATGGACCAAAGGGCTTGGGATTGCTCTCGCGGGAATTCATGCAGTAAACAAGGGCAAAAAACGGGAGTGGCTCCAGCTTGTGTCAACCGACAACGAACTAAGTGATATCCACTGCAACGAATGGCAACCGCTCTATCAAGGGCTAGTTAAAACGGACCCGGTGTTTGCAAGCCTGCACGGAGACAAGGTGGGAGCGCTGGATTCATCATGGGAAGACTTCAAGGCGGAACTATGCCGTGAAATGGAAGACGGAACTAGTGTAGCGTCGCGCAATTGAGTTGAGTGTTGCTGTACAATAGCTCATGAACTATCCAGCTGCTCCGTTGGAGCTGACCGAGAGCCAAAGGGCGACCCTGGAAGCCATCGCCAAGTCGGCCACGGCCGCCCATCGCGAAGTGCTGAGAGCTCGTGTGCTGTTAATGGCAGCGGACGGCACCGCCAATTCACGTACCGCTGAGCAGGTCGGCGTGTCGGTGCCGACGGTGCTGGAATGGCGGGCCCGCTTTGCCGCCGAGGGCCTGGCCAAGTTCGGCCAAGTGCGCAAAGGCCGTGGTCGCAAACCCGAGATACCACAAGCAAAGGTCGAAGAGATCATCCGTCTCACCCAGGAGTCCAAGCCCGAGGGCCAGACGCACTGGAGCTGTCGGACGATGGCCAAGGCCACCGGGGTCTCGGCCGCCACCGTGCAGCGGGTGTGGTCGAGCCGGGGCCTGAAACCTCACCTGGTCGAGACGTTCAAGCTTTCGAACGACAGACGCTTCGACGAGAAACTGGTCGACGTGGTCGGGCTCTACATGGACCCGCCGGACAAGGCGGTTGTCCTGTGCCTGGACGAAAAATCGCAGATCCAGGCGCTAGACCGCACCCAGCCGTCTCTCCCGATGAAGAAGGGACGAGCCGGGACCATGACCCACGACTACAAGCGGAACGGCACCACCACCTTGTTCGCCGCCCTCGACGTGCTGAGCGGCAAGGTGATCGGCCAGTGCCTGCCCAAGCACACCAACAACGAACTGCTGCACTTCTTGAAGAAGGTGGACAGGGAGGTGCCCAAGGGCTTGGCCGTGCACGTTATAACCGACAACTACGCCACCCGGGGGCATGACAACGTCGAGGCCTGGCTGGCCAAGCACCCGCGTTTTCACTTTCATTTCACACCCACATCGAGCTCCTGGCTCAACCTCGTGGAACGCTGGTTCCGAGAGCTCACCCAAAAAGCCATACGCCGTGGCGTCTTCCGCTCAGTGCCCGACCTCATAGCTGCTATCTACGCCTACCTGGACGCCCACAACGCCGACCCGAAGCCCTTCGTCTGGACGGCCAGCGCAGAACAGATCCTTGAAAAGGTTCGGCGGGGCAGAGTGGCCCTTCAAGCGGCACGCCAATAGTGAGACACTACACTAGGTTAACGCTCATAAGCACCGACCATATTCCTGGGCACTGGCGTCAAGTGGGAAGCAAACCAGTTCTGATCGACTGGGAACAATCACGTTTTGGCCCTCTTTATCTTGATTTACCTAGTCTGTTCAATGAAAAGACTGTAGGTGCATATTATAAGGCACTCGCCAGTCGTGGCGTAGACATTTCGCCGGCTGAGTTCTCGGAGAAATTCGTTTCGCTCAGCAGGTACCTAGGTTTTAGGTACATGTCGGTTGGTCTAGTTGGTTGGCCCGACGGCAAAAATCTGGGAGCTGGTAAAGACTATTGGGAGAAATCGGGTAGGCGCTTCTTTGGGAAGTGTCTTGAAATTGCAATGCATGGTTATCCGAGGCCACAGCTGGGTGGAGCCTAGCTGTCGTTGCCATCTCCACTTTCCTCAACTAATTTCGGGCCCCAGTGCTAGCTCCATCGCTCAACGACACGGGTTCGCGCCGTGGCCGGTTAGGTCCTGCGGGCCGCCCAGCTGTTGAGCTTCAGTCCGGCACCGGCTCCAGTTCGAGGATATCGAGCGTCTCGGGGTCGGCGAGCAATTCGATGGCGACCACCCGGCTACCGCGTACGGTGAAACCAAATACCGCCAGGGGCCGCTTGCCCACCGACACCACGGCTCCGGCCAGGCCGTCGACGAGCGTGAGCCGAGCGATCTTCGCCCGGCCGGCGAACACTCGGGCGACGGCGTCTGGGCCGCGGACCTCTTCGCTCAGCACAGGCGCCCCGGCGCTCACTCGCTTGGCCGCTCCATCGACGGCCACTGCGTCGGCCCGGAGGACCACGTTGGGGTCGAGCAGGCGCAGCAAGCCAGCGAAGTCGCCGTCGCGCGAGGCAGCCAAGAACGCGGCCACCACTTCACGTTGGATGGCGGCGGGGGCGTCGGGAAAAGCCGGGTCGGACTGCACCCGGCGCCGGGCGCGGCTGGCCAGTTGCCGCGCAGCGACCGGCGTTCGTCCGACGATCGGGGCGATCTCCTCGAACGGGACAGCGAACATGTCGTGCAGCACGAAGGCCAGCCGTTCGGCCGGCGCCAGCGTGTCCAGCACCACCAGGAGCGCTATGCCGATGGAATCTGCCAACAGCGCCTCGTCCTCAGGGGAGTTCGTGGCGACCGAGTCAGGGCTGGTGTCAGCAGAAATCTCAAGTTTCGGGGCCCGGGTTCGGAGCATGTCCAGGCAGACCCGAGCCACAACGGTGGTCAGCCAACCAGCCAGGTTGTCTACGGCGTCGGCGTCGGTCCGACTGAGCCGCAGCCACGCCTCTTGCACGGCATCGTCTGCCTCGTGGCTCGACCCCAGCATCCGGAACGCGACGGCCCGGAGGCGATCGCGGTGGGCCTCGAAGCGCTGGGCGAGCAGGTCACGGTCGCTCACGGTCACATCCTCTGGTTCGCTGTCGTCATACTTCTGACGAGACCCACCGGGCCAATGTGACCCACAACTCTAGGAGCGAACATGAGCACCTCTTCCACCGAGGGGATCAAGATCGTGCTACACCCAGTGTCCGACCTGGGGAAAGCCAAGGCGGTGTACACCGCCCTCCTCGGCATCCAGCCGCAAGCCGATGCGCCCTACTACGTTGGCTACGATGTCGCTGGCCAGCACATCGGGCTGGTCCCCGGCGGCGGTCCGCAGGCCATGACCTCGCCGATCGCGTATTGGCAGGTGGCGGACATCGAAGCGAAGCTGGCCGAAGTGACCGCGGCCGGTGCCACCGTGAAGGATCCGGCACGAGATGTGGGGGGCGGTCGGCTGGTGGCCACCTTCACCGATGCCGACGGCAACGTGCTCGGGCTGGTGCAGGACACGTAAGTGAAGCGGCCGCCGACGAATGCCACGCCGGCGGCTCCTCGGACAGATGGAGACGCAACAAGCATGGCCAAAAGGACGGTTTCGCAGGCCCCTGCGCTGGCGGTGGCCGACAGCCACGACCTGATCCGCGTACATGGCGCCCGCGAGAACAACCTCAAGGCGGTCAGCATCGAGATCCCGAAGCGCCGGCTGACCGTGTTCACCGGCGTCTCGGGCTCGGGCAAAAGCTCGCTGGTGTTCGACACGATCGCCGCCGAGTCGCAGCGCCTGGTCAATGAGACTTACAGCGCCTTCGTCCAGGGGTTCATGGCGACGTTGGCCCGGCCCGAGGTCGACGTACTCGAGGGGCTGACGACCGCGATCATTGTCGACCAGGAGCGGATGGGTGCAGATGTCCGCTCCACGGTTGGCACCGCCACCGACGCCAACGCGATGTTGCGGATCGTCTTCAGCCGCCTCGGACAGCCGTACATCGGCCCGCCCAATGCGTTCTCTTTCAACGTCCCCTCGGTGCGAGCTAGCGGTGCCATCACGGTCGAACGGGGCGATAGCAAGACGGTGAGGAAGACTTTCACTCGCGCCGGCGGCATGTGCCCGCGCTGCGAAGGCACGGGATCGGTGACCGACATCGACTTCTCGGAGCTCTACGACGACAGCAAGTCCCTAAACGATGGTGCGCTAACCATTCCGGGCTACCAGCCGGGTGGCTGGAACTACCGGCTTTACAGCGCTTCGGGCTTCGTCGACCCTGACAAGCCGATCCGCAAGTACACGAAGACCGAGCGCCATGACTTCCTGTACCGCGAGCCGACCAGGATGAAGATCGCCGGCATCAACATGACCTACGAGGGGCTGGTCCTGCGCCTCCAGAAGTCGATGCTGTCGAAGGACAAGGAGGCAATGCAGCCGCACATCCGGGCGTTCGTCGAGCGGGCGATCACTTTCACGACCTGTCCGGCGTGCGAAGGCACCCGGCTCAGCGAGGCGGCACGGTCGTCGAAGATCGACGGTGTCAGTATCGCCGACGCCTGCGCGATGGAGATCCGGGACCTCGCTGCGTGGGTGCAGGCCCTGGACGAACCGTCGGTCGCGCCGCTGCTCGCGGCGCTGCGATTGACCCTCGACTCGTTCGTGGAGATCGGGCTCGGGTACCTCTCGCTCGATCGGCCGTCGGGCACGCTGTCGGGCGGCGAGGCTCAGCGGGTGAAGATGATCCGGCAACTCGGGTCCTCGCTCACCGACGTGACTTACGTGTTCGACGAGCCGACCGTCGGGCTGCACCCGCACGACATACGGCGAATGAACGACTTACTGCTGCAATTGCGGGACAAAGGCAACACCGTGCTGGTGGTGGAGCACAAGCCCGAGACGATCGCCATCGCTGACCACGTCGTCGACCTGGGGCCGGGCGCCGGCGCCGCCGGCGGTGCGGTCTGTTTTGAGGGCACCGTCGATGGGTTGCGGGCCAGCCCCACGCTAACCGGGCGGCACTTTGACGACCGCGCGGTCGCTAAAGCCGTCGGTGCGAGCGCCATCTGGCGCGCTGGAGGTACGTGGCGCCTCCATGCACAACCTGCAAAATGTCGACGTCGACGTCCCGCTCGGCGTCCTGGTGGTGGTGACCGGGGTCGCTGGCTCGGGCAAGAGCTCACTAATCGTCGGTTCGGTGTCAGGGCGCGACGGGGTCGTGTCAGTCGACCAGACCCCCATTCGGGGGTCGAGACGGAGCAACCCGGCGACGTATACCGGGCTCCTCGACCCGGTCCGCGCCGCGTTCGCAAAGGCCAATGGCGTGAAGCCCGCGCTGTTCAGCGCCAACTCAGAGGGCGCTTGCCCGACGTGCAACGGCGCCGGCGTCACGTACACGGACCTGGCGATGATGGCCGCCGTCGCCACCACCTGCGAAGAATGTGGGGGGAAGCGGTTCGAGGCATCGGTACTGGAGTACCACCTCGGTGGCCGCGATATCAGCGAGGTGCTGGCGATGTCGGTGACCGAAGCCCAGGAGTTCTTCAGTGAGGGCGAGGCGCGCACGCCGGCCGCGGAGATAGTCCTCGACCGGCTGGCCGACGTGGGCCTCGGTTACCTCAGTATCGGGCAACCGCTCACTACGCTCTCCGGCGGGGAGCGGCAACGGCTCAAGCTGGCCACCCAGATGGCAGAGAAGGGCAGCGTTTACGTTCTGGACGAGCCGACCACCGGCCTCCACCTGGCCGACATCGAGCAGCTGCTCGGCCTGCTCGACCGGCTGGTTGACTCCGGCAAGTCGGTAATCGTCATTGAGCACCATCAAGCCGTAATGGCTCACGCCGACTGGGTCATCGACCTCGGCCCGGGGGCGGGCCACGACGGCGGCCGGGTGGTCTTCGAGGGAACCCCTGCGGACCTCGTCGCCGCCGGCTCGACAATCACTGGCGAGCATTTAGCGGCTTACGTCGGCGCCTGAACGACGCCATCTCATCGCCGCCAGCGCTGCGCCAGGTCAGGGCTCAGCCACATGGCCCGCCGGTAGCGCGCGGGCTTTGGAGGTCGGCCGGGGCTGGCTCCGACCTCATGCGCCGGGCGCGGGCGCGTGATGGGCTCGAAGTGGGGGGCGCAGCCCGTGGAGCCCGACGGACGCTGCCGGCGGACGCGGGCCCGACTGACGCCACGGCGGGCGGCAGTACGCCCCGCAGCATCGACGACCGAACCGCGGTGGGCCGTGTCTCCGCAAGTACTAACCGCACTTTTAGCCGGAAAAAGGATAAAGATCCGGCTCGACGGGGGGTAGGCGTCGAAATATCCGCCTTGCTCAGCCATTAGACCGGGGGCTAGTAGGGACTTTTATGCGGCCTCCCCGCGGGATTGCCCATGGTCGGCTGGCGCGGTACCAAAATCCTGTTTCCTACGCGCTGCCTCGGGACCAGGTGGGCTCCCTGCTCACACTTCATGCTCCCGTCCTGTAGGACACGCATGGCGGGCGCCGGTCGGGGGTAGGTGCCCAGTGGCATTTGGCATGGGCGTCTGGTCCGGGCGGGGCCGAGAGGAGGCTACAGGTGAAGACAGCAAAGACAAACGGCGCAGTGGTTTTGGTCCTAGCGCTGGTAGCGGGGACCTCGCAGCCGGTGTCGGCCGCCACCTCGACCCTCCCGACGCCCGCAGCAGCGCGCGCCGAAGCAGCCAAGATAAACCTGGTCGGGACCGATGTGCCCGGGTGGAAACCGTCCCCGAACGTCAACAGCAGCACAGACAATGCCATGAGCAACCGGTTGGCCTCGTGCGTGGGGACCCACCCGCCCAGTGGCGTCAACATCGTCGACATCAATTCGCCGTACTTCGACCTGGGCAACGCGGAAGTAACCAGCAACGTGGCCGTCGTTCGCGACCGAAGCGACGGCGTCCAGGACCTGGCTGCCATGCAGAGCGACAAGCTGGTCCCGTGCGTACAGAAGATCTCGGTCCCGTACTTGAAGTCCCAAGTTGGTCCGGGCGTGACTCTGTCGAAGGTCACGATCAGCAGCGTGCACCCCACCTGGCTGCCGCCATCTTCGTTCGGCTACCGGATCAGCCTGGTGCTAACCGGTAAGACCAGCGCGGGGGCTACCGCGTCAGAGGACCTGGTCAGCGACTCCTACGGCTTCCTGGTCGGCCAGACCGAAGTAGAGCTCGACGCCTCCGAGAGCTCAGCTTCGGGCAGCGCTAAACCCGGTGCCAGCCTGGAGCAACGGCTGGTGCACCTGCTCGACATGCGGGCGGACCGGTTCGCCGGCTAGCGCCTGCGGTCGAAGTGGCGGTTGGAGGCGGCCACGGGGCTGCGTTTTGCGCCCCGCCCAGAATGAGGGCGAGACCGTTTAGGCTCTGACAATAGGTCCAGGTATGGGCTCGGCTGGTTGTACCGGCCCTTGGCGCCGATGGACGCCCAGCTCAACTGGACCTGGCAACGGGCTCTGGTAATGCCCACATGGAGCAGCCTTTCTTCCTCCTGAAGCTCTGCCTCGGTGTCGGCGAACACCGACGGCATGGCCCCATCGCTCATGCTCACCAGGTACACGAGGTCCCACTCGAGCCCTTTGGCCTTGTGCAACGTCGACAAGGTCACACCTTGATGGCGCGGCCCGTGGGTGCTCAGCGCGAGTTCATTGACCTCGGCCAACAGAGCCTTGGCGTCCATCGCGTCCGCCCCGGGCAGCGCCTCGATGAGCTCAAGGAGGGCCTGTTGTGACTCCCATCGGGCGCGCACGGCCCCGAAGCCGGCTGGCGGGCGGTCCGGGTTGAAACCAGCTCTCGTCAGCTGGGCGAGGAGCAACTCGACGCCGTGCCGGCCGGGTTCGACCCGCGCCGCTCTTCCGAAAGGCACCAGCACGGCCCGGACTTCGTCCCTGTCGAAGAAGGTGACGTCTTCAGCCACCACCGCCGGTACGCCGGCCCGGGCAAGGGCGGCCTCAAAACGAGCCTGGGTGGCGTTGTAGCGGTACAGCACCGCGATTTCAGAGGCCGGCGTGCCTCCTGATATCGCCCGCTTAGCGGCCGAAGCTATCGATGCGGCTTCGGTCTGTTCGTCGTCGAACTGCCTGAAAGTCGGCATGGGGCCGGAAGATTTCGTCGCTTGCAGTGGCTTTGTACCTTGGCCCCGGGCGAGCCGGTTGGCCCAGCCCAGAATTTGGGGGTTGGACCGGTAGTTGTAGCTGAGCTTGAACACCGTTGCTTCGGGGTAACGCCGCACGAAACCGGTGAGGAAAGTCGGGTCGGCTCCTTTCCACGAGTAAATCGCCTGGCGCGGGTCGCCGACCACGCAAATGTCACGTCCCGAGCCCAAGATGGCGTCGAGCAGCCGTTGCTGGAGCGGGTCAGTGTCCTGGTACTCATCGACGGTGACGTGGGACCACCGGCGGCGGACCGACTGGGCCGCCTCGAGTTGTTGTTCGATCAATGCAGCCGCGATCTCGAGCAGGTCGGAGAAGTCGACCCGGCCCGCCCCTGTTTTGCGCTCAGTGAAGCGTCGCCAGGACCGCACGACGTCCTCCGGGAGCTTGTCAGAGTGACGGCCCGCCATAAGCGATGCAGCGGGGTAGTCGTCCATCGGGACCAAGCGACTTCTTGCCCATCCCACTTCGTCGAGCACCTCGCGTACCTCAGCGACGTCAGGCTCGTAGCCGTTCACGTCCCGGAGGGAGTCGCGCCAAAGTCGCCATTCCTCTCGTTCACCGAGCACGTTGGGGGCTGGTCCGGCCCGCCCCGTCAGGGCCCAGAACCGCTTGACGACCCAAAGCGCGGCCGAATGGAAGGTGCGCCCGTCCACCCCGTGCACGCCCATAACCCGCATGCGCTCGCCCAGCTCGGCCGCGGCCTTCCGGGAATGAGTCACGGCCAGCGCGCTACCTGGGTCGATTTCGCCGGTTTGCACCCCGTAGGCCAGGCGATGAGTCACAGTCCGGGTCTTGCCGGTACCAGCGCCGGCGATGATGCACACTGGCCCGCGGGACACCATCGCCGCTGCCCGCTGCTCGTCATCCAGGCCGGCTAGTGCATCCTCCATCGTGGTACCAGTGTGCCTCGCTCGTGTGACCGCCACGTCCACCTGGCACGTCCACCTGGCACGTCCACCTGGCACGTCCACCTGGCACGTCCACCTGGCACGTCCACCTGGCACGTCCACCTGGCACGTCCACGCTCTCACCTGGCACGTCCACCTGGCACGTCCACCTGGCACGTCCACCTGGCACGTCCACCTGGCACGTCCACCTGGCACGTCCACCGGCGGCGGCCTTGCTCGCTACTGCACCAACAAGTGGGCGGCGCGCGGGTTTTCCCTGGTCGCCACCTCAAGGACCGACTGTGGCGCTCTGGTCGACTCACGGCGACGGAACTTCTCGCACCTGACGGCTATCACCCGGTCGGTCTTCAGGAAACTGTGGTGCCCGTCGCGCCACATACTTGCCGGCACCGCGACGTACCCGTGGCGGGCGGTCTTGTCCTGACTGGTGAACATCAGCACCTCGGCATGTCGGCGCGATTTGGAAAGTACGAGACAGGGGCGGTCCTTGCTCCCCCGTTTCTCTTCAAAAGGGACCGCCGCCCACCAGACCTCCCCCGGGGCGGGGGCGGGCACTCGGGCTATGGGTACTCGCCACCACCGTTCGGCGATCCTGTAGGCGGACAGCACGCCGACCACGCCGGCGCTGAGGAGGCCGGACAGTAACGGCCGGTTCGTTGCGTCCACCAGGACCACGTCGAGGGCGACGGCCACTACAGCCAGGACTAAGAACTCGATCGCCGCTTGCCGTGCGACGGCTCCCAGCCGCTCCTGAAAGCTATGGTGGCGCCGCCATACGATGACGGCGCCGGCGACGAGCACCAATCCGAGCAGTATGGCCAGGAGCGGCTGCAGGCGCCAGGTGCCGATGACGGCAGCAGCGGCCACGGCCCCAGCGATGGCGGACCCCAGCAAGTCGGCGTCGACGCGCATGGGCGCGAATGTAGACGACCCGGAGGGCTACGGCCGACGGGCCCGGCCGGCTTTGCCTTTATCGTCTGTTGTGGTCACTAAAGAAGGGGCCTACGTGACGAGGTATATCCAGACAGACTGGAATTCAGAACGGGCTTGGCGAGAGCCCCGGACCGGGGGGCACGGTTGGCGCCAAGGGCCGTTGGACTCGATCGCTTCGCCGTCACCGGGCCATGGCGGCATAGTCACCCCGACGGCCACGAACGCTTGGCGGCCTACCGTGCGGAACTGGAAATGGGTGCCAATCGGGATAGTGATGCAGTCATGCGGGCCAAGTTCGACCGTCTCCTCGTAGTCCCCAAACCGGCGCCACATTTCCGCTTGTCCCGAAACGACGTACCAAATCTCCTCCACGGTCCGGTGCCGGACGGCGACGGATGTCTGGCCGGCGGCCAGGGTAAAGTGCGCCAAGCCGCCGCTCGTGAGCTCGAGGAGCACCCGGACGTCGGACCCGTCCGGGGCCAGAACGTCTCGCCTAACGGGTAGGTGTTTGGTTGCGAACACGCCGAGTTCCTCCGGGTCTCATAACCTGGCCGGGGCCCAAGGTCGGGGTCAGGCGGCGACCAGCTAAGGGGCTAAGAGTGGCGGCGGGTCAAGACCTTGTACAGATCGGGCCGTCGGTCCCGGAACAAGCCCCAGCCGGCACGGTCTGAACGGGCTTGGGCGAGGTCGACGTCCGCGAAAATCGTCTCTTCCGTACCTCTCCCGGCTTGGGCCAGAGGCCTGCCGCGATGGTCTATTACGAACGAAGACCCGTAAAAAGTGAGCGCACCTTCCCTGCCCACCCGATTGGCGGCGGCTACGGGCACATGGTTGCACACGGCGTGGCCCTCCATTGCCCGACGCCACATGTCCGAAGTGTCGTTGCCGGCCTGGCTGCCCACCTCGTTACCGATGGCCGTCGGGTACAGCAGCAGGTCGGCGCCCAGTAGCGCCATGGCCCGGGCCGCCTCGGGGAACCACTGGTCCCAACAGATCCCCACGCCGATACGGCCGTGCTGCGTGTCCCAGGTGCGAAAGCCCGTATCGCCGGGGCTGAAATAGAACTTTTCTTCGTAACCGGGGCCATCGGGGATATGGGACTTGCGGTAAAAACCGATGACCTCCCCGTCCTGGACCATGGCCAGCGAGTTGAAATAGAGGGGCGGGACGTGCTCGAAAAAGGACACCGGTACCACCGCACCGGTCCCGGCGGTCACCTTCCTTACTGCTTCGACAGCGGGGTTTTCCTCGAGCGGGGTCGCCCAGGCGAAGTACTGCTGGTCCTCGTACTGCGGGAAATACTGGCCCTCGAACAGTTCCGGGCACAGGACCACCTGGGCGCCGTTGCGGATGGCCGCTGACACCTGTTCGACGGTGCCCTCACAGTTGGCGGCCCGGTCCTGACCGAAAGCCCGCTGGATGACGGCCAGCACCAGCTTGGAGGCCACAGTCTTGAGCGTAGCCGTCACCAACAGGACCAACAGGAGCACCACCGGGGCGGGCGCCGCCTGGGGCGGGCCGTGCTTGACATACCCTCTCGGTATGCCGGCCCGCCTCCTCACCTCTACGCCGGCGGCTGATGGGTTCCGCGTCCCGGGGGAGTTCGAACCGCACGACCACTGTTTTTTAATTTGGCCGGAACGCACGGACACCTGGCGGCTGGGCGGGAAGCCAGCGCAGGCGGCCTTCGCCGCCGTCGCCACAGCCATCTCTACGAGCGAGCCGGTGACCATGCTGGTGTCGTCACGCCAGTGGGAGCACGCCCGTTCCGTACTGCCTCCAGAAGTGCGCTTGGTCGAGATGACTACGGACGACGCGTGGGCGCGGGATACGGGGCCGACATTCGTGGTCGGCCCGACGGGCGAGGACCGCCGCGGGGTGGACTGGGTATTTAATGCCTGGGGCGGGCTGGAAGGCGGGTTATTTTTCCCCTGGGCCAACGATGACCTGGTGGCAGCGAAGATTTGTGAGCTCGATGGGTCCCGCCGTTATCGCGCCCCCCTGGTCATGGAAGGTGGGGCCGTGCACGTGGACGGCGACGGGACGTGCGTGACCACCGCCGAGTGCCTGCTCAACCCCAACCGCAACCCGGCACTGTCGAAACAAGAGGTCGAGGCTCGTCTGCGCGCTTACCTGGGCGTGGAAAAGGTGGTCTGGCTCCCGCGCGGTGTCCCGTTCGACGAGACAGGCGGTCACGTCGACAACCTGGTGTGTTTTTTGGCCCCCGGACGTGTGATGCTGACCTGGAGCGACGACCCGGTTGACCCGCTCCGAGAAGTGGTCTACGAGGCCCGCCGGGCCCTCGAGTCCACCGTCGACGCCCGGGGCCGCGCGTTCGAGGTGGTCCCCGTCCCCGCCCCGTCCGTGGCCCCAATGAGCCCAGAGGAGGCGGCGGGCGTCGACCAGTCGTTTACGGCCAAGCCCCGCCTGGGTGGTGACCCGTTGGCGGCGTCCTACGTCAACTTCTACCTTGGCAATTCAGTGCTGGTCTACCCTCACCTCGACACCCGCCACGACGGCGCCGTCGCCGAGTTGCTCGCCCGGGAGCTACCCGGGCGGCGGGTGGTCGGTGTCGCCGCCCGGGAGATCCTCCTCGGCGGGGGCGGTGTCCACTGCATTACGCGGCACGTGCCGGCCCTCAGATAGCCGGCGTCCGGCGTGAAGCCCACCGGCTCCCGCGAACAATGATTTCTGGTATTTGAGGGATATCAAAATCGTTGACATCGTGGCCGAGAGAGCAATAAAAGAATCCTTCCTTCTCCATAGCTGCGTTTCCATGCCACCGGCATGACGCACCCCTTTGTCCAGGGAGCATCCTCAGTGCCTGCGAACGTTGTCGTGGCCAAGACCACGTTCGAGGGGTCGACGTGCATGTAATACTGCTCTGAATGCAGCTGGAAATCCTCCAGGCCTGCAATTACTGGGTCAATGGGTTCTGTTCTCAGGAAATTGACCTGATAGTCGATCTTGCCTCCCGGGTGGGCGACCCATTGCCCACCAGTCATGAACTGGTACTGCGTAGCGTCCCGAAAAGCGTCGCACAGCCCGCCGTGCCAGCCGGTCAAACCGGTACCCGAAGAAACGGCCGACAAGAGGCCGTCCCGCTGCTCCGCCGCGATCTGTCCCATCGTCCAGGATTGCACGACGAGGTCCACGTCCTTCATAACTGCCTCGTCCGCGTAAATGCTGAGGGAGTCCGAGATCTCGACGGTGAAACCCGCCCCCTCGAGCTCGGGGACCATGCGGTCCGTCGTCTCGATGGGCTGGTGACCGGCCCACCCGCCCCTTACCACCAAAGCTCTCGGTCGGTTTTCAGCCATAGCGCCTCCTATAGGTCGACGGGCCAAGTTTTCCAGGCAGGCACGGGGAGCGCTAACTGATCTGGACGGTGCCCCCGACTGCGCTACCGACAGAGCCTCCGACTACGAGGGAAATGGCGTCCGCCGCCTCTCGCACCGCCGCCGGGGTCGAGCTGCACTCGTCGAGGTGGCGTGCCATCCGCGCCGCCGGCCCTGACAGACTTATGGCTGCGATCGGCTCTTCGTGGCGGCCCAGGACGGCGGCGGCTATGCACGCAACGTCTTCTTCGTGCTCCTGGTCGCAGATGGCATAGCCCCGGGCGCGGACCAGCGCGAGGTCCGCCATGAGCGCCTGCGGGGTCGTCAACGTGCGAGGGGTGTAACGCACCAGCGAGAGCTGGCCCAAAAAGCCGGCCAACTCTGGCTCGGGCAGCCGGGCCAGCATGGCCTTACCCACGCCAGTGCAGTACGCGGGGGCGGTGGCACCGACGCGCGACCGCATGAGGCCGACAGCCTGGAAGCGGGGAACGAGCTTGTCCAGGTACACCACCCGGAACTCCTGGTCCAGGGTGGCTAGATGGACCGTCTCTTCGAACGTGTTACGTAGTTCGACCAGGTACGGCTCCGCCTCGAAACGGATGTCGAGGGACTTCTCGAACGCCGCCGCCGCCCGGAGAGGCAAGAACCCGAGACCGTACCCGCGCCCTGTCATCTTCGCCCAGCCCCGCCCGACGAGGACGGAGACCAGGCGGTGCACCGTGGTCTTTGGCAGCCCGGTGCGGGCCACCAGACCCGACAACGAGATGGGGCTGCCCGCCTCGACGAGCGCTTCGAGGACGTACAAGCCCTTGGCAAACGTGTTGTCCGGCGCCGGCCCCAAGGGGGCGAGGTTGGTAATGCAGGGCGCCGCCGGCCCGTGCTCCGGCTCAGGTGGGTTGCCACCGGGCCCCGCCCTCGCGCTCACTTTAATGGCCCCCGCCGTGATGCCCTCTACGAAAAGGCGGTTCAGCATCACATAGAGCAGGATCATCGGCGCTGAGGCCAGGATCACGGCCGCGAACACTAGCCCGTAAGCAGTGGAATAGGTCCCGAAGAAACTGATAATCGCTACCGGGAGAGTGTAAAGGCTGTTTTTGGTCTCGAGCACGAGAGGGAGCAGGAAATCGTTCCAGACAAAGACGCCGTTCAAGATGGCCACCGTGGCGATGGCCGGCCGGACGAGCGGCAGCTCGATGCTCCAGAACGTACGTAGGTGCGAGCAGCCGTCGAGGTAGGCGGCTTCAGCTATTTCAAAGGGCACGGTCCGGAAGAAGTTCACGAATATCAAGAACGAAAGCGGGATGGTGAGCGCGCAATAGGGGAGTATGATCGACCCGATCGTGCCCACCAGGTGGAGGTCGTGGACGAGCACAAACAGGGGGATCAGGATCACGACGCCGGGGACAACGAGGCCGGACAAAAAGTAGGCCTGGATAATACCGGTGCGGCGTGACCGCAGCCGGATGACCGCATAAGCAGCCAAAGCACCCACCAGCCCGCTTACGAGTACGGCGCTAACCGTGACGAGGGCGCTGTTCAGAAAGGCCGGCAACAAATCGCCCTGGTCCCACGCTTGCGTGTAGTTAGCGAAATAGAAGTGGGTGGGGAAAGATGCCGGGGAGCTGAAGAACGAGGGCTCGGACTTGAAGGATGCGAACAACGTGATGATGATCGGCCCGATGGCGAAAGCGCTGTAAACGATCAGCACCACCTGAGTGAGGACACGCTTGGTGGTCCGGGCCCGTTCCGCCCGGTGGCGACGAGGCCCACTCCGGACCGGCTGGCTGACAACGCGGCTCACAGCTCCACCATCCGCCGTCGGAAGTACAACTGCAGGAAGAACATGCCGACGCCCAGGATCACCATTACCCCGACAGCATTGGCCTCCGAGAAGCCGAGGTTGGCCGTGGAGCTGAAAAGGCCCGTACCAAAGGCAGTTCGGTAAATCAGCGTCCCGACCACGTCTGTCGCTCCGCCCGGGGCCCCTCCACCCCCTCGAGGACGTAAGTGACGGCGAAGCTCTGAAAACAGGTCACGAACGTGAGGATCGTGGTCACCACGATGGCCGGTCGTAGCAGCGGGAGGACGACGTAGCGGAGCCGCCTGAAGCCGACGGCCCCGTCGACCTCAGCTGCGTCGAGCAACTGAGCCGGTATTGCTTTCAAACCCGCCCCATAAATCACCATCGGGACGCCCCCCCACTGCCACCAGCTCACGATGATCACGGTTAACAGCGCCAGACGGGGCGATGCCAGCCATTGTGGTTGGAAAAATCCCAGGCCGATCGCCTTGAGCGCTGGGTTTACCACTCCGATCTGGGGGTCGAGCATCACCGTCCAAATGAACCCGGTGGCGACCAGGGACAGAATGGCCGGGAGGAAAATGAGCGTACGGTATACCTGGTAACCGGCCGGGCGCCGGTTGAGGAGGAGGGCGAGGCCGAGGCCAACTACGTTCGTGAGCACAAAGAACGCCCCTACCATTATGGCGTTGTGCTTGAGCGCTTCCAAGAACGACGACGAAGTGACGAGCAACTTGAAATTGCTCAGCCCGTTGAAAGCGAAATGGCTGATGCCGTTCCAGTTGCTGAAGCTGAGCGGGAGGCTGCCCACGAAAGGGACGACGAACACGAGACCGTAGAGCAGCAGGGCCGGCAACAGGAAACGGCCAGCGGGTAGCTTGCTCCTACGATGCTGCCGTCGGTCCGCCCGGCCGGGCGTCCCCTTTTGAGCATCGCGGACAGGCAGCGCAGTGGCCGTCATTATGTTGGGGGCCTAACTTGTCGGGAGCCAGCTGTCACCGGGACGCCTGTGAACCTTCCGTTGGCGCCCCAGCGACGGGACTGGCTCTCACGGTGGCAATACCCGGGGTGCCGGTTACGCGGCCCAGGGCTGTGAGCCTGCGAGACCCAGAGCCGCGAACATCACTTGATCTGGGCCTGGCAGTCGGCGGCGAACTTCGCCGGCGTGATGCTCCCCAGTAGCATGTCAGAGATGTGGAGAAGCGAATAGTTCCACATATTTGAGAGCTGCGGGAACTGGAACCACTCAGGGGCGTCGTTCGTGGACTGCTGGATGATCTCTTCCTGGATCGGCACGTTGGTATGGGCGCCCTTTGTGTCCGGCAGCTCGATGGTCTCGGCCACCTGAGTACCGATTTTCGGGGTCAGGAAGAAATTGAAGAACGCCAGCGCGCCCGCAACTTGAGCGGGGTCTTTCACGTTGGAGTTGAGACCGTAGAGGAAATCGATACCGCTATTGACGGTACTCACGCCCCCGGCGGGGTGGGGAAAGGCGAAGAAGCCAAGGTCCACAGCTGGGTTGATGTTCTTGAACCCCGTGTAATCAGCCGACCCTCCTTCGAACAACACCGATTTCCCCTCGGCGAAATCAGCTTTGCCGTTTACGTACGCAGTGGAGGCCCAGCCGGGCGCGAAGTAGGGGACCAGGCTCTGCAAGTAGGTGGTGGCCGCCAAAAAGTCGGGGTCGGTCAGCTTGGCCTTGCCCTCTGCGATATTCGAGACTCCGGCGGGACCGTGGACGCTTGTCATGAACCCGGTCCAAAAGAAGGTTGGGATGATCCCGTCCTGGGAGGGCATGCCCAGGGCTGAAGCTGTGTTCTTGCTCTGTATCGTTTTGCACAGCTTTGCGAATTGTTCCCAAGTCTGAGGAATGCCCAACTTGTACTTGGCCAGCACGGGTTTCCAGTAATAGATCCCGGTCGTGTACTCCCCGAGCAGCGGCAGCCCGTAAATCTTGTTGTTGACGGACATGAAAGCGGTGGCTGAGGGGAGAAGAGCGGCCACATTGATCTTCCCGGTCAAGTCGTGCAAGTGGCCGGCGGCGGCGATCTGGTTGTACGTACCTCCGGCGCTCATGCCGAAAATGTTCGGCGCGCTGTCCGCGGCCAAAGCGGACGTAAGCAGTGTCGGGTAGCTAGGGCCGGTTTCGGTACCACCTGGATCTTCACGGTCGGGTATTGGCGTTCGAACTCGCTCACGAGCGAGTTCACTTGTTGGACCCACTCCGGATGGTTTGTCCACATTGTCACGGTGGCCGGTGCCAGTTGCTCTCGTACCCGCGTGATGCCGGGCAAGGTCCGGGCCGCAGCTGCAGCTGGCCCGGACAGAAGGAGGCCTGCGCCGGCGGCGGTTGCGGCACCGGCCAGGAACTCGCGTCGAGTAAGAGTCATTGTTTTTCACCTCGGTGTTTGCGATCGGCAGCGCGACGGCGCTGCTCGAGCCGATTGGGCGTGCGTAAGCGGCGTGCGACCAAATTGTCCTCCCCTGTCCAGGTGTTCCGAATATTGGAACAGCTGGTTCACTACTGTGACGGAAGGTAACAACTCGACAGTCGGATTGTCAAGTGTCAACGATTTGGGGCACGCCGGCAGACCGTCGGACTTCACCGGTTAGATCCGAGCTGTTTAGCTCGGGCGCCCTGCACCCGCCGAGCCGGCCTCACGACTTCCGGCCGCCTACCAATGGCGTCAGCCAGTGCCTAGGCCGGAGGATGGTTCAACGCTCGTCGGCGTCCAGCAGGTTGACCTCGTCCTCGGAGAGTTTCACGTCCACAGCCCCGACATTGTCAATGGCAGAGGCGGGCCGGCTGGCGCCGGGGATCGGGATCACATGCTCGCCTTTGGCCAGCATCCAGGCCAGGACCACTTGATGGGCCGAGACGCCCCGGTCGGAGGCGACCCGACTGAAGGCCGGGTGTTCCCGACGTAGCCTTTCGGCGTTGCCGATCCCACCGAACGGGCTCCAGGGCAGGAAGGCGATACCCAATTCTCCGCAGTAGCGCAGCTCGTCCTCGCTCGAGCGAAAGGCAGGGGAAAACTGGTTTTGGACACTGACCAGGTTGCCCTCACCAAGGACCGAGAGGGCCAGGTCTATCTGCTCGATGTTGGCGTTGGAGATCCCCACCATGCGGACTTTGCCGACGTCGAGGAGTTCCTTGAACACGGCCACCGCGACCTCGTACGGGACGTTCGGGTCGGGGCGATGGTACTGGTAGAGGTCGATCGTCTCGACGCCAAGCCGCTGGAGCGAGGCATCAGCGGCGCCTCGGAGGTAATCGGGGTCGCTGTTTACCGTCCAGCTGCCGCCACCGGGGCGGAGGTGACCTCCCTTGGTCGCCACCAGCAACGAGCCTCGGTCGCCTTCCCAGGAGGCAAGCGCTTTGGCCACCAGGCGTTCACCGTGCCCGGTGTCGTCCCCGCCCAGGCTGTACGCGTCCGCAGTGTCGATGAGCGTCATCCCCGCGTCGAGGGCAGCGTGAATGGTCTCGATGGAACGGGCTTCGTCTGGGCGCCCTTCGATCGACATCGGCATCTCGCCCAGCCCTACCGCTCCAACTTGTCTCGTACCGATCCAGCGCTGCTCCATCCACGTTCTCCTGTCTGCAAAGTCCCGGGTCGGCGTGCGCGTCCACGTGATGGGTCTGCGACACGACCGACAGTAACCTTACTGAACCAATGGTCGGAGCCTCTCTAAGCCGTCGGGCAGTCTCCCAGGCCAGTATTGAAACCCGTGCTTGAGACTGGCATAAGCCGGCGACGCGCGGTAGGAGTGGGAGCGGTAGGAGTGGGAGGAGTGGTAAATGACTCAAGGTGACCGCCTAGTCCGCGTCGAATGGGCATCACTGGTGGGCGAGCGACCCCGACCGCTGGGGCGGAACGCCCGGTTGCCACCTCACGGGGCCCGGGTAGAGGTGCCGTTCTGCCGTTTGACTACTGAAGACGGCCTGGTTGGCGTAGGGCCGGCCCGGCTCGATGCGGGCGTCGCCTACGAAGCGTTGGGGCTATCGGTGTCCAGGATGTTCGGTGACGGCGGGACCGAGGACGGCTGGTTATCGTTCGACTACCCCTTGTGGGACCTGGCCGCCCGGCGAGAAGGGCTCCCGGTGTACCAACTGCTCGCCCGTAACGGGGCGGCCCAACGGGACCTGAGCGGCCCGCTGGTCGTCGATTGCTACGACACCTCCTTCTATTTCGAAGACCCTGACGCCAGGACACCGGAGCCCGAGGCGCTGGCCGAGCGGGCCGCCGCCAGTTACGAGCGCGGCCACCGCGCCTTCAAGGTCAAAGTGGGCCGCGGCGCTCGGTGGATGCGCCCAGGACCGGGTCTACAGCGTGACGTCGCGGTCATGGAGGCGATCAGGGAAGCCGTAGGACCGGCAAGCGGGTTATTCGCCGATGCGAACGATGGGTACACGCTCAACGGTGCGAAAGAGTTCCTGGCCCGGACGGCCGGCCTCGGCGTCGGTTGGCTCGAAGAGCCGTTCCACGAAGACGCGGTGCTCCTGACCGCGCTCCGGGAGTGGATGGCGGGTGAGGGGATCAACGTATTGCTGACGGACGGCGAGAGCGCCACTAGCCAAGTTGCGTACCAGCTCGCCTCCGAGGGCCTCCTCGACATCGTCCAGTGAACATCCTCCACCTGGGGTTCACCCGGTGGCTCGACCTGGGCCAAGCTCTGGACGTCGTTGGCGCGGCCAGCGCCCCGCACCACTTTGGCCGGTACCTCGGCAATTACGTCTCGGGGCACCTGGCCGGCGCGGTCGCGCAATTGAAGTACATCGAGTGGGACGAGGCGACCGTACCGGGGTTGGCCATGTCCGGTTACCATTTCAGCGACGGCCGGCTCAGCCTGTCCGACCAGCCCGGCTTCGCGATCGAGCTGGACGAGGAAATGTTTGCTCGAGCCGTCAAGTCGACAGGTTTCGACCTGCGGGTGGTTGGTACCTGATCCGCTGACGAGCCCGCGGTGTTCGGTGCCGGCCGGGTCAACGTGGCTGTCTTGGGGGCCGCCCCGTCCGTCGAGGGCGTCTACGGCGGTCGTCTACGCTCAGCGCAGGAGGTTGGTGTGGAACCTGTACCTGAAGACTGGGAACGCGCCGCGGCGATCGCGGCCCACCCCGATGACCTCGAGTACGGCCTCGCCAGTGCCCTGGCTCGTTTTACCAGGCAAGGCAAACAGGTTTCGTATGTAATGGTGACGAGCGGGGAGGCGGGTATCGACAGCTTGGCGCCTGAGCAATGCGGGCCCCTCCGTGAGGACGAAGAGCGTCGGAGCGCGGCGGTGGTGGGTGTCGACCACGTGGAGTTCCTCGGTCACCCGGACGGCTCGGTCGAGTACGGGCTGGGCTTACGCAAGGACCTGGCCGGGGCGCTGCGCCGGTTACGTCCCGACGTGGTGTTCGGGCTCAACTTCGACCTCACCTGGGGCGAGGGAGGGGGGGTCAACCACGCCGACCACCGGGCCGTAGGCCTGGCCGTGCTCGACGCCTGCAGGGACGCGGCCAATCGCTGGATGTTCCCGGAGTTGGGCGAGCCGTGGAAAGGCGTCACGGCCGTTTACATCTCTGGGGGCCAGGAACCAGCCACCCATTTCGTTGATGTCACTGACACTTTGGCGCTGGGCATTTCATCGCTGAAGGAGCACCGGGCGTACATAGACGGGCTCGGCATCGACTTCGACCCGGACACCTTTCTCAGGGACAATGCCGGCTACGGGGGCATGGCCGCCGGCTGTGACTTCGCCGTTTTGCTCCAGCACTACCAGGTGTGACCGTGCGTGGACGTCGGGCGACGTCCGGGGCCATAGTCCTGGGCCCGCAGCATGACCGACCCCTGGCGTCCCGCAATTTTGGGGCGAATATTGGTGGTTGGGTCGAAAAACATAGCGATAAGGACAGTTTTTAGACCCAGTCTGTTGAGAACGCAGCCTGCGATGGGCTTCTAACGCTCGCAGCCACCTTCGCGGTCCGGCCGCACATAGGCGCGATGGCGTTCTTCCAGGCCTTTGTACGCGTACGGGTCCGTGCCGGCGACCAGGATAATGTCCCGGTCGTCGACCATGGCCATGTGCTCACCGTCCCGGGGCGGCCGCCACGGGAGGAGCGACTGAGCACTCATGTAATGGTTCACTACGGCGCGGCGCAGGCTCCCGGCGGCCGTGTTCGGCAACGAGCGGTGGAGCAGGTAGCCATTGAAAATAACGGCCGAACCTGCTGCCACTTCGACAGGGACGGAATCCTCATCGCGATAAGGGAACCGGTACGCCTCGGAAGTGCAATCGAACCGGTTGTCGTCTATCTGACGTTCGGGGTAGATGACCCCGGGTTGGTGAGAGCCGGGAAGCACCCACAGGCAACCGTTGCTCACGGTGGCATCGTCGAGAGCGATCCAGACCGCCGTCAGCGAGCGGTCACGGGTCGGTATGAAGTACTCGTCCTGATGCCAGGCCTGGCCCGGTTTGCCTTCCGCCTTCACGAACATCATCGACTGCATGGCTTTGACGTCCGGGCCGATGACTTCGACAAGGTTGGCCACTGTCCGAGGGTGCGAGACGAGGTCGGCCATGACGGGCGACAACTTGTGGGGGAAATGGATGCAGAGGAATTGCCGTAGTACCTCCGCATCCGGTACCGCGCCGTCGGAGGCGCCACCCGCGCTGACCGGCTGAACGAACTCGTCCCGGCAGATGCGGGTCGTCTCCGCCCTGAGGACGCCCAGTTCCTCGGCGCTGAGGAAGTCCTCTAGCAGATCGAACCCGTCCCGGCGGTACCGGGCCAGGTCAACCGAGGCGAGGGACGGGCCTGCCTTCCTGCCGAAGAGCTGGACCGGCTCGGTCAAATGGTGCTCTGTAGTCATACGACCTCCTTCCAGCGCAAAATCCGTCACTGCAAGCTACCTTCCGCGTCGCCGCCGAGCCCGGCCCGATAACCTGAGCCGGTAGACCCGGGTAGAGCCGGCAGACCACTGGGGCCAACGGCCCCGTCCTGGTAGGGCGTTAATCCGGTTGGACAGGGCCTGAGCCAGCTTGCTACACAGGTCAGCGGCAAGGGCGGGACAGAGAGCGGCGGGCAGGACGTGATTTCCTTCGAAGACCGGACATCGTGGTCAAGGACAGGTTGGGCACAGGGCCGCGTATCCTGTGGCCTTGTCGTCCCTCTTGAAAGCGATCACCATGGACAAACAATTCGCGGCTGCGCCGCACACACTGAACGCGGGCGCTAATGGCTCCCGCCCCTCCGGTACAGCGACTAGCACCCTCGGTCGGGACGAAGGGGCCAATGGCGAGCATGGGGCCGGCACTGTCTTGGTAACGCCGCAGGTCCCGGAGCGGCCCGGCGGCCCGAAGCGGGCGGACCTCCCTCCCCTGGGGTCGTCGGACGGGGGACCAGACAGACCCGTGATCGCCGTGATGGGCTGCGTGGTGCAGGACATTGTGGTGAAGCCGAACGGCCCTCTCGTGACCAATGGCAGCACTATGTCTCAGATCGCCTTCGCTGCCGGTGGTTTCGGGCCTAACGTCGCCTGGACAGCGGCCCTCGAAGGGGCAGCCGTGCGCTTCGTTGGCCACGCCGGCGCCGACACGGTGGGGGCCGCCCTGACCGGCGGGCTCCGCGAGGCGGGGATCGAAGTCGCCGTGACGCACAAAGGCACTACCTGCTGTGTCCTGGTGCTCGTCGAATGGGACGGGCAGCGGACCATGGCCTACGACACGTCCAGCTTCTGCCTTTCCGCCGCCGACGTGACCGAGGAGCAGCTGGCCGGAGTGTCGTTGTTGCACCTCTACGAGAACATGTTCGACGACATCACCGCTGACGGGGCCTGGAGAGCCGTGGAGCTGGTGCGCAGCAACGGCGGGCTGGTCAGCCTCGACGTGGGCAACATCGCCCGGGTCAACCTGGTGGGCCGGGCCGAGTTCCTCGAGCGGGTCGACCAGATCAACCCGGAAGTCCTGTTCGCCAACGAAGAGGAAGCAGCCGCGCTTTGGCCCGACGGCGACGTGAGCGCTCCTGGATTAGTGGTGGTCAAGCACGGCCCGCAGCCGAGCGTGGTGTTCGCCTCCGACGGGGAACAACTGGTCACCGTGCACGTCCCGCCCGTAGCTGACGTCGTCGACACCACGGGCGCTGGCGATGCTATGGCCGGAGGGTTCCTGGCGGCGTGGGCTTCGGGGTGCAGCCTCGAAGAGGCGGTGCAGACAGGGCACCGCACCGCGGGCGCAGTAGTGAGCCAGCTCGGGGCGCAGCTGCCGCGAGACTGGGTGCCTTCTCGGCCGGTGCGGCACCCGGCCACCTAGCGGCCAACGGGCGTTGGCGGACTGGCTCGGGCCCGTCCGGCCGCGGGTACCGTCAAGGCGTGAGCCCATAGGGTTGTGTCATGGGATACAAGGGCGCAATTTCGACGTGGGTGGCCGCCGCTCTGGCGTCAACCGGGCTGACGCTGGCGGCCACGACGGCTACGGCGGCGGCGGCGGGCGTGGTCGGGGTGAGTGCTGTCCCCGGTCAACTCCTCAGCGCCTCGCTTGCTGCGGCTCGAGGCGAAGTCGGCGTCGATTGGGTTGGCACCAGCCACGCTTCAGGAACGTCGGTGACACTGACCACCAAAGCGGGCCGGCACGACGGCCTCCAGTCGATTAATTTCCAGATCGGCGCGAAGAAGGGGCAGGTGTCGATAATCCTGGTCGGCACCAACGTTTACATCCAGGGCAACGTTTTCGGTTTGGAGCAGTACCTGGGCTTTTCGACCGCCGCAGCGCAGAAGGAGGCCGGGCACTGGATGTCCATCGCCGAACCGGACGCCACGCTGGTGACCGTGTTCGAGACCGTCGCAGCCGGCTTGACCGTTTCCACTACCGTGTCGGAGCTGGATATGTCCGGCCCGCTCAGCGAGACGGCGGCCAAAACGGTGGGAGGCCAGCGCGTGGTCGGTATCCGGGGGACCACCCTCCCCACTAGCGAGGCCCCGTCTACTCCTCAACTCCTTTACGTGAAGTCAACGGGCGAGCACCTGCCGGTCGAGGCGGTACAGATCTTCAAGAGCGAGACAAGCTCCGAAGTCCTCGGCCCTGGGGCCAGGCTCCGGCCGCCCACGTGCCCCCAGGAGCCGCGCCTTTTCAAGTCAGCTGGCTGTCTGGGCACTGAATTAACTGTGGTTGTGCCCGGATTAACTGGGGTTGTGCCGGATTAACTGGGGTCGTGCCGGATAACTAGGGTTGTGCCGGCTAGCGGTCGAGCCGGGGCCGCCACTTTGTACAGTCGGCGGCGCTTTTTGCGTACAAATTCGCCAACGCCCCCGGCACATTGGATAGCGGAGCTCGCTGACCAAGTCACGGCCGCGAATTGGCTCTGCGGCGCAGCAGGTCTAGGAGTTCTGAGCCACCTGGCCCTTCAAACCACTGAGTGTGGCCGATGAGGTACGTATCGTAGGAGAGATCGGCGTTGAGCGGGGAGCCCACGACATCTGCGAAATACTCGACCTCGGACAGAGCGAACTCTACGTGCACCACCGGTAGCACTTCGGCCAGCGCGGCCAGCTCCTCCCGGCTCAGGTGGAGCGTCGCTTCGTAGCCATCGAGAAGAGCACTTACGGCGTCTAGGTCCGCCTCGGCTCGCCCCGTACCTGCGAGGCCGAGCCAGCTAACCGTCGTGCGCTCCAGCGCCGTGGCCAGGTCGTGTACCGCGAACGTGCGGTTGGCCAGGCCCAGGTCGAACACGGTTGCCACCTCGGCATTGGCTTGCCTCGAAGTCCAGGTCAGGTTGGAGGGGTGCCAGTCGCCGTGGCCCCATTGCGGCGCTAGCGCCTGGGCCAGCGGAGCGGCCCGACGGATGGCAGGCCAGAGGTACCGGGACATGTCGTTCGCCCACGCCCGTCCGTCCAGGTACCGGGCCAACCCGGGGCGCTGGCTGAGGAGGTGCCCCACTTTCTCGATCGGGTCGGCGGCCGTGATCACCTCGCACGAACTGATGAGGGGGGCGAACGGCCTCGCCGGCTGGTCGAAGGACGCCGCCGAGCGGTGCAACCGGGCGAGTGCGGCGCCGGCCGCCCGCGCGTGGCCGAGGCTGACGAACGGTGTCCACGACATCGCGTCGCGATACAGGTCAAAGCCGGGAGCTTCCTCGTGCACCTCGTAGACCCATTCGTCCATTGAGACGCTGCTTGCGCCGCTCGTCGTCTCCAGTACGGCGGGGACGGAGAGCCCGTGGCAACGGAGATGGCGGGCGAAAGCGTGCTCGGCCGCCAGCTGACCCGGGGTGCGCACCCGCCGGCTGTGCCGTTTTACGAACACGGTGGCGCCGCCCCAGCCCACCAGGGCGGCCGAAGACATGGGCCGAGGGCTGGACCAGGTGATTACGGCCTCAGCCGCGGACGGCCCCCCCGCAGGGCAGGGGTACTGGGACAGGACAGACCGGACCTCCTCGTCGCTGAGAGGGCTCCAATCCGGCGCCACGAGGTCACCGCCCATGCCGTGGACAAACGGTCCCGCGGTCATGGCACCTGGGCGTGGGCCCGGGGGACGAGCACTGACCCCACCACCAGGGTGGCCAGGCCCGCCACCGCGAACGAAAGGATCGAGGCGGACATCCAGCTGACGACCGTGAAGCCGACCCGGTGCGCCACCCAACTCCAGACCGAGACCCACCAGGACACGTAGCCGGGGTTGATCAGCTGGTACGTGACGAAGCCGGCCGCCCATGCCACCAGCATGGGCCAGCGCGAACGCGCCCTTTCGGAGAGGTCCCACCGGCTGCCCGACAATACGTAGAAGTCCACGATGAGCACGGCGGACATGGGTACGAACACCGAGCCGATGAGGATAAGAAAGTTCTCGTAGTCGTCAATATTCAGGAACAGGGCGCCGGCAGTGGCCAGAGCCGCGATGATGGCCGCCAGTAGCCGGCGGTCCCACAGGGGGCGCAGGTTTTGGGTGGAAACTGCCGTCGAATAAACGTTGGCAAAGGACTGGTCGAGTTCGCGCGCGGCGAGTATGGCGAAGCCGATCGTCCCCGCCGGTAAGGCAATGAAGGCGCCATAAATGTCGTTCGGGTTGTGGGCCACCGTGACCAGGGCCAGTAGGCCGATCACGTAGCAGAGGACCTGGGTGAAGCTATAACCGAGCAAAGTCCCGGCGAAAGCGGCCTTTTCAGTGCGCGAATGACGCGAGTAGTCAGCCACCATGGGGGCAAAGGATATGGCGGCCGCGACCACCGTGTCGGTGGCGGCCCAATAGCCGGACCAGCTCCCGTGGCTAAAGGCGGGCAGAGGGTGCCGGACCAGTTCGATGAAAAGATAGCCCAGGACGATCACGACCGCCGCCGTGACGTAACGACGCAACGTGCGGATGAACCCGAGGGGGTGAACGGCGAGCACCCCCGTTATTACCCCCGCTATCAGGATGTAAGCCCAGCGCGGCAGCGCCGGCGCGACGACGTGGGCGGCGGTAGAAATGGTGACGAGCTCGAACACGCCCCAACCGAGGCATTGCAAGACGTTGAGCAGCGTGGGCAAGTACGAAAGTTTGGCCCCGAACAGCCCGCGCAACAACACCATCGCCGGGGCACCAGTGCGGGTGCCCATTACCCCGGCCAACGCCACCGGGATGGTGCCCAACACCGTACCCACCACGATGGCGGTGAGACCAGCGGCCAGCGAAAGTTCGGGCGTTCCCTGACCGTTCGGTTGTAACACGAAAATCGCCCCGGTAAAACCGAGCAGGCTTACTCCCAGATTGCCCCATAGCCCAAGCTGGTCAACGAAGCTGAGCGCCTTGGGGACAGGGTCAGCCAGGTTGTGGCCAACTTCCGCTCGGCGGCTCCCCTCCACCATGGTGAACTGCCCCGCGTCGACATGAGGTGAACCCGTAACTACAACCTCTGTCACGTTTCTCTCCCTTCGCCGGCATTACCCGGTCAGGTTCAAACGGTCGGTGGCGTGCGGCCTAAGCCGAAAGCCACCCTCTCAGCCCGGTTAGCCCGAGCTCCCGTGTGGTTAGGGTCACAATAGTACCCGCTGACGGGGACGAGCGGGGACGGCGGGACCCGGTACCGAACGCACGCGGCCCGGCACGACCGCGCTACCATCTCCCCGGGAGCGATCGTCCCGGCGCCGGCTTGGTGTCGCCAATACGGGCTGGACGGGCCGTCGGGCGGTCTTGACAAACTCCGGAGAGAGCAAGTGACCAATGTGAAATGGGCACGGCGGATTTTGGTCCTCGGCAGCTTGGTCCCGCTCAGCAGCGCCATCATAACCAGCACCCCGTCCAGCGCAGCCACCGCCGCGTCGGGCGGGAATGGTTCGAACGCGGTCAACATTGCAGACGAGTACGGGGAACCCTGGAACTGCCAGTTCAACCCGTTCAATGCTTCGGACGAGTTCGACTCGTTTGGCCCTGTTTACGAGGAGCTCGTCTACCAGGACTCCCTCAAGAACGGGGCCACGACCCCGTGGCTCGCCACTTCATGGGCGTGGTCCAACAGCGACAAGATCCTGACCTTTACCATCCGCAAAGGGGTCACGTGGACCGATGGGCAGTCGTTCAGTGCGAAGGACGTGGTTTTTACCTTCAATTTATTGAAGCAAGACGCCGCGCTGGACCTGAACTCGGACTGGTCGGTCCTGACGGGCGTCACGCTCAAGGGATCCGACCAGGTGGTCTTCGATTTCAACACGCCGGCCGTGCCCTATTTCTACAACATTGCCGACCAGACCCCCATAGTGCCGGCCCACATTTGGTCGGGGATAAAAGGCCCGGTAACCTACCGGGACCCTCATCCGGTCGGTACGGGCCCGTACGTCATGTCGAGTTGCAGCGCCGCAAATATCCAGTACAAGAAGAACGACCACTATTGGCAGGCGGGCCTCCCGAAAATCGAGACCGTCAATTTCCCGTCCTACCTCTCCAACACCTCGGCCAACGAGGATTCTGAGGAGCGGCGTGGACCAATGGGGCTCCCAATTCATACCGAATATTGACCGTTATTACATTTCGAACAACCCTAAGTACTACCACGACTGGTTCGAGCCGGTTTACAACGTGTTGCTCTGGCTCAACCTGACTGACCCGGTGCTCTCCAACCTGGCTGTGCGCGAGGCGATGGCTTACGCCATCGACCGGCCCCAGGTGTCGAAGATCGGCGAGTACGGGTACGAGCCTCCGTCCAACCAGACGGCCATTGTGGAGCCCACCTTCGCCAGCTGGTACGACGCCAGCCTGGCGGCCCGGTACGGGAACGCGTATAGCTACAACCCGGCCAAGGCTATTTCCATCCTCGAACACGCGGGTTACAAGAAGGGCGGCAACGGCATTTTCGAGAAAGGCGGCAAACCCCTTTCCTTCACCATCATCGACAATGGGGGCTTCTCGGACTGGGTCGCCTCGGTGAAGGTGATCCAGAGCGAACTCCGGGCCGTAGGCATCCAGCTAACCCCGGACAACCTGTCCGACACCACCTTCCTCAATGATGTGGAGGAAGGGCACTTCCAGCTGGCCTACGACTGGGACTCGAGCGGGCCAGGCCCTTACTACGAGTTGCGCCAGTTGCTTTATTCACCGAACACGGCCCCGATCGGTACCGCGGCAGCAAGCAATTTCGAGCGCTACTCCAGCAAAACGACCGACACCCTTATCGATGAGTACGCGGCGACGACCAACTCCACCGTACAGCACAGGGTGGTCGACCAGCTCGAGCACGTGATGCTCTCGGACGTCCCGGTCATCCCGGTGACAGAACAGGTGGACTGGTACCAGTACGACACCCAGTACATCGGGGGATGGGTGACTTCCAGCAACCCGTACGCTCAACCGGCGCAGTACATCTGGCCTGACTGGGGCGTCGTTTTGTTGCACCTGTACTACAAGTAGCGGGCCACCGCCAAGGAGAGCTGCCCGAGGGGACGCCCGCGCCAGGGGAGGGGAGTGGGCCCAGTACGGGCGGGGAAGCCCGGCCGAGCCTGGCGCCCAGCCGGAGGCTCGGGACTATGCCCGGGTTGCTAACGGGAGGAGGACGACGAACCGGGCACCGCCAGCGGGGGGCGCCTCCAGGCGCACCTCCCCACCATGCGCCTCGACCAGGTCTTTGACGACGGCCAGGCCGATCCCGCTGCCGCCTGCCTTTTGGCCCAGGCTGCCCCGGAAGAACCGCTCGAAGATCCGGTCTCGTTCTGCCGGCGGGACCCCCGGGCCCGTATCGGTCACTTCAAGCCGAGCCTGGTGGGAGTCGGTCCCCACCACCAGGTTAACTATCCCGCCCGAGGGGGTGAACTTGGCCGCATTGGCCAGGAGATTGGCTACTACCTGGCGGAGCCGGCTGGGGTCGGCCCAGACGTCGGCAGGCGAGAGGTACCGGGCCAGCTTCACGCCGGCCGAGGAAAAGTGGGCCTCCAGCGAGTCGGCCGCCCGGTCAGCGATGACGGCCAGGTCGACGTCGGCCCGCTCCAGGCTTACGCCCGCGGCATCGGCCGATGCCAGAGTTTGCAGATCCTCCACCATTCGGCCGAGGCGGAGGGACTCGTCGTGCAAGGACACGAGGGCCTCGGAGGTTGGGATGCTCAAGCCGTCGACGAGCGCCTCGGTCTCGGCTTGAAGGATGGCGACGGGCGTGCGCAGCTCATGGGCCACGTCCGCCACCATCGCCCGGCGGAGCTGCTCGTGGTGCTCGAGGGAGGCAGCCATGGAGTCAAAAGCCCCCGCCAGTTCGACCAGCTCGCCCGGGCCGCTCTGAGCGCCGACCCGGGTACCCGCCGTCCCCGAACCAAGGGCCCGGGCCGCGGCCGAGAGCCGCCGAATGGGCCTCACCAACCCTTTGGCCACGACGACGGCGACCGCCAGGGCCACCGCCGCGGCGATCGCCGCGCTGATGGCCACTGCGCTTACCAGGTCCGACATCACCTTTCGCTCGGACGACGTAAGCCCTTTCGGGTTGACCAGGCGCATAGTCCCGATCGTGAGCCCGTCGACGCGCAACTGCCGGACGGCGGCCGTGGCGTGCCGGTCCGACAACAGGGCTTGGCTCCCGGCACGAAGCACGGGGGGCCCATTCGGGCCGTAGACGACGATGGCGGCCCCAAAGAGGTCGACGAGGGCGACGGCAGGGCGGAGGTCTGCACTTGCCCAACCGTGGCCTAAGCGGTAGGCGCTATCGAGCGAGGTCACAACGGCCGACGCCCGCTCCGTCCGCTGGGCGGCGGCCAGACCCGCGAGGTCCGACCCACTCCTAAGCAGGGTAACTGTGGCGGAGGCAGCTTCAGCGACCAGGGCCACGCCGACAAAGGCGAGCACCAGGCGGGCCCCCAGGCGCCAGCGGCTCCACGGCGCCCGGCCGGTCAGCGGTCTCGCGAGAGCCCCAGACGATAGCCGCCGCCGAGCACCGTCTCGAGGATGCGGGGTTTGCCATCCACGAGCTCGATTTTGTGGCGCAGGTTCTTGATGTGCGAGTTCACCGTACGCTCGTAGCCTTCGAACTCGTAGCCCCGCACCTGGTTGATCAACTCGTAGCGGGAGTAAACGCGGCCAGGGACGCGGGCGAGCGTGGTGAGGATGCCCCATTCGGTCGGCGTCAGCTCGACAGGCCCGTCTCTCACCAGCACTCGACGGCGGTCGTTGTCTATGACGAGCTCGCCACCGCCGAACGAGGCCACCGGCGACTCCTCGACGCTCAAACGACCCCTGCGTAGCACCGCTAGCACTCTGAGCACGAGCTCGCGAGGGCTGAACGGTTTTGAGACATAATCATCGGCCCCCAGTTCGAGCCCGGCGATCCGGTCACGTTCCTCACTTTTAGCCGTGAGCATGATGATGGGCACGCTGGAACACGCCCTCAACTCCCTGGCCACCTCCTCGCCGGGCAGGTCGGGCAGGCCCAGGTCGAGCACTACGAGGTCGATCGAACTGCGCCGCCCGACCTCGATCGCTTCGGCGCCCGAGCTGGTCGAGTACACCACCAGGTTCTCGCGCTCAAAGTAGGCGCGCAGTAATTCGCGAAGTTTGCGCTCGTCCTCGACAACTAGAACGGTTGATGCCACTGTCAGCCTCCGGACCTATCTAACCACTTGCAATTGGAGCCGTTCGACGTGGACGCGTTGTGGAGCCGGGGTGTTGATTGCCGCCACTGGCCGTCCCACCAGCCACCTCCATCTCACCACCACCTGTCCTTGATCGTGGCTGCACCCCTTTGAGTTCCTATGCCTTGTCCGTTAACGGGCCGTTGGAAGGACGGAGGTGCGTAGTGGCCATACACGATCCTGGCTACGAGGTCGCTTGGCAAATGGAGGAGGACGATGGTGGCGAGGGTTTAGCCGAGGTGCCAACACGGGCCAGCCGGCCCCCCCGGGAGAAGCTGGAGTCTCTGTGCCGCTTTGCCGGCCTGCTGGCCGAAGCGGAGGTCGCGGCCGTCGCTCTCTGCCGGGGGGAAGGCCTGATAATCGAATTAACCCAACCGCCTGCGGCGTGGCTCCCGCCCGGCACCTTCATGCGCGCCCAACCGCGAGGTACCACCGACGAAGGGTGGGACATCGCTTCGCTATTGAGGGGGCAAGTGCGCTGGACGTGGTGCAAACCCCCGGCCGGTTGTTGCAGCGCCGCCCTGGTCAGAGGCTCGTGGCTGGTGGCCACTGGACGCCTGCTACTGCTGGCCAACCGGGACGGTCGTCTAAGCGAGGTCAACCTCGGACTGGCCGCTTCTTACTTGGCACAAACCTGGTGGCCAGCCCCAAAAGCAACCGCCAGCCCCTGTGAGCCGAACGACCGCCCCGAAGCGGCCCCGCATCGAAGGCCGGAGGTGGAGTTGTGAGGGTTGACGCCATCCGCCAACTTCGGGAGCAGGTCTCCGGTCCCGTCCTCACTGCCGGGGACGCCGGCTACGACGACGCGAGGGCGGTCCATAACGGCATGTTCGACCGCTTTCCAAGGGTCATCGTCAGAGCTGAACAGGTTTCGGACGTCGTAGACGCGGTCAACTTCGCCCGTGAGAGCGGGATCGAACTTTCAGTAAAAGGAGGCGGCCATAGCGCCCTCGGTTTTGGGGTCAACGACGATGGCTTGGTCATCGACCTCTCACTGCTTCACGGCGTGCAGGTGGACCCTCAGGGCGGCCGGGCCGCGCTGGCGGGGGCACCACGTGGGGCGAGTTCAACGAGGCCACGTATTCGTACGGTCTGGCCACCACGGGCGGCATCGTCTCTACTACCGGCATCGGCGGCCTTACCCTCGGCGGCGGTATCGGTTACCTGGCCCGGGCGCACGGCCTGTCGATCGACAACTTGCTCTCGGCCCAGGTCGTCACCGCCGACGGTCGGGTGAAAATGGCGAGCGAACAGCAAGACCCGGATTTGTTCTGGGCCCTCCGGGGCGGTGGGGGCAATTTCGGTGTCGTCACGTCCTTCGAATACAAGCTCCATTCGGTGAAAGACGTCTACGTCGGCATCTTCCTGTACGAGCTCGACCGCGCCGGCGATCTGCTGCGGTTCTTCAGGGAGTTCATCAAGGACGCTCCGAAGGAATACGGCGCTTTTCCTGCTTTTCAGATCGCCCCGCCCCTGGAGTTCATCCCGGCGGACCGCCACGGCCATACCTTCTGCGCCGCCATCGTCCAATGGGCCGGTCCTCTGGACAAAGGCGAGTGGGCGATGAAACCGTTCCGCGAGGTAGCGCCCGTGGTGGCCGAGATGGCGGGGCCGATGCCCTACCCGGCTCTGAACGCGGCCTTCGACGCCCTTTTCCCCAAAGGGATCCGTAGTTACTGGAAGGGCAGTTTCGTGACGGAGCTGACTGATGCCGCCATCGACGCCCACCTGGCCCACGGGCCCAATGTCCCTGAGGTGTCCGCCACGATGCACTTGTACCCGGTCAACGGGGCGTGCCACGACGTCGACGCCAGCGAAACTGCTTTCGCGTACCGCCATGCCAACTTTGCCACTGTGATCTTGTGCGCCTGGCACGACCCCCGGGCCGATGCTGAGCGCGTCAAGTGGGTGCGGGATTATTACGACGCTACGGCGCCACTTTCGGAACCGGGCGGCTACGTGAACTTCATGTCTGACGATGACCAGTCGAAAGTGGAAGAAAACTACGGCGTCAATTTTTCCCGTCTGCGTCAGGTGAAGCGAGTGTACGACCCTGACAACCTCTTCCACCACAACCAGAACATCCCGCCCGCCGCCTGATCGTCGGCTCTATTTTCTGCCGCGCCCGGCGCGGGCCCCGGAGCCCGAAGTAGTCGGCCGCGACTTTCTTCGGCACCACCATCTGCCAAGCGTCAAGCACGAGCTCTCGCATTTCTTCGTCGTCGGTGGCCTCCAGCCGCACATGGGCCCAGTTGTAACGCATATCTGATTTGCTCGGCATCTGGAACTTGGCCGGCTCCGACGACACCAGTAGTGCGCGCTCCTCTTTGGGGAAGCCGAAGCCCATAATGCGTTCATCCCGCGAGAAAGCCAGGTACACGATCCGGCCGACGCGGAACTTGACCCTGTCGGCCACGATGGCTTCATAAGAGCGAGGGAGCCGGGAGGCCAGCGCCCGGACGTCGTCGATAGTGACCACACCCCAGTGTGGCCCTTCGGTTTGGCCGCCAGTCTGGGCCTGCCCGTATCGGCCGCCAGTCTGGGCCGCCAGTCTGGGCCTGCCCGTCTGGCCGCCCGTCTGGGGCCCGCCCGTCTGGGCCCGCCCGTCTGGCCCGGCAGTATGCCCTTTCTCTCGTGCGTTCCGGTTTCTGTGCGCGCCACAGTGCGGGTACGCGACTCCAGCGCGCACAGGTTCCGCTGGCCGTGGGTGGCGCCGGGGGGGTCCGGCCCGTTGGCGGCGCCGGGCCGCACCCTTTCGCCCGGTGGGCGCCGAAATAGGCCCGGAGCCGCGTGAAAGACGCCGGACGACGGCCGTTGCCCGCCTCGATCTCAGCGAGAATAGGCTGCTCACGCTCATTTTTGGCACCGAATGGGGATTAGCGGGTATGATGCTTGCTAGCAAGCAAGTAATTTTCGTCTTTGCGGAGAACGAGAGAGGTTAGACACGGTGAAGGTGCTCCCGGGTTTCGAAACCGGGCCACAACAAGGTGTCGCTGCGGTACCGGAACCGGAGTTCACACCGGCCAGGCTGCGGATCGCAGTATCGCGAATGGCCAGGCAACTCCGGCCCACGGCGGCGGCCGGCTCGTTGACTACCACCGAGGTGGACATGCTGGTGGCGGCGGAAAAACATGGTCCTGCCCGCATGTCGGACCTGGCTTCGTTCTCCGGCGTCAACCCCACCATGCTGTCCCGCATGGTTTCCAAGCTCGAGCAGGCCGGGTTCCTGCGCCGGCAGGCTGACCCGACCGACGGCCGGGTTTGGCGCGTCGAAGCCACAAAGAAGGCCAGCGCTCTACTCGAACGGGTCCGGTCGGAGCGCAACGACGCCCTATCGAAGTTGCTCGACGACCTCGACGACGCCGATCGCCAAGCGGTGGCGGCCGCCACGCCGGTGCTGGAAAGACTGGGCGAGCGCCTGCGCAACCAGGCGGGGACCGGGAGCGCGAGGCGATGAACCGGGCCCTTGCTCAGGTCCGGCGCACCTTTTCGGCTCTAAGCGTCCCCAACTTCCGGCTCTTCTTCTACGGCCAGTCGATCTCGCTGGTCGGCACGTGGATGCAGACCGTGGCCCAGTCGTGGCTCGTCTACAGCCTGACCCACTCGAGCACCGCTCTCGGCGCAGTTGTGGCCATCCAGACCCTCCCGGTCCTGCTACTCGGGCCGTATGCAGGCGTTATCGCCGACCGGACGGACAAGCGCCGGCTGATGGTCGTGCTCCAGAGCCTTATGGGTATCCAGGCCCTGGTGCTCGGCGTACTGGCCATCACCCATGTCGTCACGTTCTGGGAGATCTGCGTTCTCGCGCTGGCATTGGGGCTCAACAACACTTTCGAAAACCCGGCTCGCCAATCGTTCGTGCTGGAAATGGTCGGGAGCGAAAATGTGCGCAACGCAGTGAGCCTCAATTCCACCATGGTCAACGCTGCCCGCGCCGTTGGCCCGGCCGTAGCCGGCCTTGTCATTGTGGCGGCCGGGGTAGGCGTCTGCTTCTTCGTCAACGCGTTGAGCTTCGTCGCTGTCGTTTACTCGCTGATGTCGATGGACAAGCGCACGCTGCGCCCGAGCGCCCCGGTGTCTCGAGCGAAGGGACAGATGCGCGAAGGTTTGAGTTACGTGAGACATGAGCCCCGTCTCGCTATCCCTCTTCTGATGATGGGATTGGTAGGCACTCTCGCCTACGAGTTCCAGGTGAGCCTGCCTGTCCTGGCCAAACAGACTTTCCATGGCGGGGCCGAGACGTACGGATTTCTCACTGCTTTCATGGGGGCGGGAGCTGTACTGGGTGGCCTGGTGACGGCCACCCGGGGGAAGACCGGTCTGCGGGCGCTTAGCATCGCAGCGATCGTTTTCGGAGTTGGCATCTTGGCCACTTCTGTGGCCCCCGAACTGGCCCTGGCGTACGTCTTGATGGCACTCGTCGGCTGGGGGAGCGTTTCGTTCCTGGCGACCGGAAATTCGACTTTGCAGCTTGGGTCCGACCCGTCAATGCGGGGGCGGGTCATGGCCCTTTGGGCCGTGGCCTTCCTGGGCTCAACTCCCATTGGCGGTCCCCTGATCGGGTGGGTCATCGCCCAAAGCAACGCTCGGGTGGGGCTGGCCATAGGTGGCGTCTCCTGTTTCCTGGCTGCTGGTCTCGGGTTTATTGCCCGGGCCCGGTTGAAGTCAGACCGGCACAAGGTGGCAACGCCGGCAGAAATACAACCCGGAGACGTGGAAGAGGTACAGGCTTTGGCTGCCGGCGTAGCTCTAGAGGCGGTCAGCGAGACGCCAGTGACTGTGAGCGGTACCGGATTGGCCGCCGCCGCTTCCGGGGTACTGGAGGAGCGCTAGCAAACCAGCGCGGCCCGCGGGTCGGCGGGTGCGGCCGTCAGTGCGTGGCCAGAGTGGCCCAGACGATGACGTTGTCCAGGTAGTGCCGCGTGGCCGGGTCAAAAGGACCGCCACAAGTGACGAGGGCGAGCTTGGGCGGCCCGGTGTTTACGAACAGAGCGGCCGGGAGAGCGGCTTTGGCCACCGTGATGGGCGGCTGGCTGACCCGCCAGTAAGTCTTCTCCCCGTTGGAGCCGACTACCTCGACGGGGTCGCCTGTCACGAGCTGGCCGATGTAGTACAGGGCGCCGGGGCCCTGACCGGCCCAGTCGACATGCCCGGCCAATAAGCTCACCCCTGGTTGGCCCGGCCAAGGCGTGGGTGCGGAAATCCTTTTTCCCGCAGTGCTATCGACGCCGTCGTACCAGCCGACGGTGTGGATGTCGGCGGGGATCGTCATGGAACCGTCCACCGCCCCGGTGGCTACCACCGGGGCGTGCACCTGGAGGGCCGGGATAATGAGTGTCGCCCCCAGGCCACGGACCTCCGACACCGCACCAGGCTCAGTGACGTCTGATCGCTGCGGCCTGGCCGGCGGGACCTGCGAGGGCGTCGACGACGGCTGCGAGCGCTCGGGCCCGGTCGCAGCCTGGTGGTCAGCCGCCAACACCAGTGCTGCCGACTGGCGGGGCGGCGCCTCGACCGGCGGGCGCCGGTCGACGGCCTTGGCACTGACACCGGCGTGACTTAGTGCGGCGTGATTACTTAGCGACGCCTGATGGCTTAATGAGGCCTGAGGAGCCCGACTATCAGGGGTAGTTGGTGGTTGGACCGTAGACCGGAACTGTTGCGCCTCGACCACGGCAGCCCGGTCGACCTCAGCCTTGCGCGCGGCCTGAACGGCCACGGCGTGATTGTGGCGCTGCTGCTGGTCGAGGGATACGACCACCAGCACGGCTCCGGCCGCGACCATCACGACTGCGAAGACGTCCACCAGCCTTCCCAGCCGATGGCCGTGTCTTGGCCTCCGTGAACCGGTCGTAGTCACGTCCTCCTGGTGCCGGCCGTCAGGTGTCGACCCCTGTACCTCCTTTTGCGCAACCTTAGGCTGACGAGCCAGGCGCCGCCGGCCAACAGGGCCAAGCCAGCCAAAGCGGACTGGGCCCCCGTCGGGCCGCCCGGTCCCCAGAAGCCATGGCCGGTGATGACATTAATTGGGGGAACGTGGGGCTTGGTGGTTGTGGTGGTGGACGGGACTGTCGTGGTCGTGGAGGGGACCGTGGTGGTCGTCGTAGTCGCATGAGACGTTGTCGTGGTCGTGGAGGGCACAGTCGTTGTAGTGGTAGACGGCACGGTCGTCGTAGTGGTCGTCGTTACGACCTCGGCGGCGCTGAAAATATCAGTGAGGCGGGCCGTTGCTTTGCCACCGGCAGGGACCGTCACTTTTTGGCCGCCACCGATACCGATGACGTTAATGGTGTCGCTCTGCCCGTTGTTGACCTCGAACACCTTGCACTCCGACCCGGCTGGTATGTCGTAGAACACTCTGGGCACAGGTCCGGCCGGAGCGCCAGCAGGGATGTGCAACCCGAAGATGTTGGTCCCACCGCAGTCGGCCAAAATATTGATTTCGGCCTGTCGACCCGCGGCCGGGCCAGCAATGGTCTTCGTCACAGTCAAGTTCCCGGGTTGCATCTCGTACACGTCGGTAATAGCGACCTGGGCCACTTTTCCAGCAGGTACGGTCAGTGTCTGGCTGGAGCCGACGGTGGTGACAGAAAGGGCACTAGTGGCCCCGTCTGACGTCTCGGTGATCTCGCACGTGGAGCCACCGGGGATGGCGGTGTAGGTATGCGAAAACGTGCCCGCTGCGGTCCCCGCCGGTACCACGAGATCAGGCGTGAGGGCGGCGCCGCCACAGACCACGTGGATGGTGACGGGCCCTTGCTGCCCGGCGGCGGCACCAGCGATGGTCTTTTTCACCACTAGCGTGCTGGGCGCCCGCCGGTACTTGTCCATGATCGTTGCACTGGCCGTAGCCCCGGCGATCACGGTCAAGTGCTGCCCGTCGCCGGTCACTTTGACCTGAACGGCACTATTGCTGCCGTCGGTGGTCTCCGTAACCGTGCAAGTGGAACCAGCCGGGATGTTGTCATATTTGTGCGACGAGGTCCCGGCGGCCGTGCCTGCAGCCACCGTGAACTCCGGGGTAAGGGCCGTGCCGTTGCAAACTGCCTCGACAGTCACCAGTCCTTGCTCGCCCGCGGCGGGGCCGGCGATGGTCTTGGCGACGATGAGCGAACCAGTAGCGACGGTGTAGGTGTCGGTGACATCGGCGGTGACGACCTGGTCGGCCGGGACAGTCACGGTTTGACCAGCCCCGGTGGTCGTCACTGACACGGCGCTGTTTGAGCCGTCCCCAGTTTCGTGGAGGGTGCACGACGAACCGGCCGGTATGTCGTCATAGGTTTGCGAATATGTACCGGCGACGGCTCCGGCGGGGACGATGAGCTGGGGCGACAGCGCAGACCCGCCGCAGACAGCCTGGACGGTTACCTGTCCCTGTTGGCCGGCGGCGGGACCGGCAATGGTCTTGGTCACCAACAAAGAACCCGGCACCGACGTATAGGTATCTGTCAGGGCTGCGGTCCCCACCCCACCAGCGGGGATGCTGACGGGAACGCCGTCGCCTGTGACCGTGACCTGGACCGTGCCGGTGCTCCCGTCTGGGCTGGCAGTGGCGCTGCACACTGAACCCGCAGGGAGGCCGCTATAGGTTTGCGAATGCATACCAGTCGCGCCGGCGGCGATGTCGAGCGGGGGCGAAAGTGCTCTCCCGTTGCACGACGCCGTCACCGTGACCGGGCCTTGCTGGCCCGCAGCCGGACCAGTGATGTCCTTGGTCACGGTAAGGGAGCCCACCGGGACGGGCACGTTGCTGTAGGTATCAGTGACGTTGGCGACGGCGGTGCCGTTGGCCGAGATGTCTACCGTCTGCGGGCTCCCCTCGGTCACGACCAGGACGGTGGACGAGGCACCGTTGCCCGTTTCGGTCACGGTGCAGGTCGAGCCGGCGGCGATGCCTGAGTAGCTGCGCGAGACAGTACCCGCGGGAGTGCCGGCCGGGACGACGAAGTCCGGTTGGGGGGCGCCATTGCAACTGACCGAAATGGTGACCGCTCCCTGCTGGCCAGCAGCCGGTCCCGTGACCGTCTTGGTCACCGTCAACTCACCCGGCACTGGCGGCGCTAAATAGTAGGTGTCGGTGATGTTGGCCACCACCTCGTCGCGTGGTGGGATGGCGACGGTCTGGTTGCCGCCGACGGTCACCACTGAGACTGTGCTGGTGGCGCCGTTCTGAGTTTCGTTCACCGTGCACGACGAGCCCGCCGGGACGTCCTCGTAGGTACGCGAGACGATGCCGGGCGGCTGGCCCGCCGGGATCACGAAGGGGTCGAGCGACGTCGCCGCGCCGTCCAGGACGCAGCTGACGGCGATAGAGACCTGGCCCTGCTGGCTGGCCGCCGGCCCGGCGATGTCCTTCGTCACCATCAGCGCGCCGGGGACGTAGTTGTACGTGTTGACCACGTTGGCCGTGGCCGTGCCGTCCTCGGAGATCGTAACGTCCTGAGGCGCCCCCACCGTCGTGGCCGTCGCCGTTTCGGTGGCCCCGTTGGCTGTCTCGGTCAGCGTGCACGTCGAACCGGCCAGGATGTTGGGGTACGACATCGAAACTGTGCCGGCCGGCGTTCCCGCCGGGATGACGAAGTCGGGCTGAGGTGCCTGGACGCCAGCTTCGTCGCAAGTGACCGCAATGCGCACCTCGCCTTGGGACCCCGCGGCGCCGCCGGTGATCGTCTTGTTCACGACCAGGGCGCCGGACTCGTAGGTGTCGGTGAGGGCAACTGTGACTTCGGCGCCGGCCGGGATGGTCACCTCGGTGCCGCTGCCTCTCTGCCTAACGCTCACCGTCCTGGTAGCAGCCATCGGAGGTCTCGAGCACCCGGCAGACCGACCCGGCCGGGAGGTCCGTGTAGTCGTGGGTGTACGTACCGGCGGCCTGATGCGCCGGGATGACAAAGTCCGGGAGCTGGTTGCCGTCGCAGGAAACACCTATGACGATCTCGCCCTGTTGGCCGGCGGCTGGGCCTTCGATCGTCTTAGTGACCATGAGCGAGCCGTTGGCCAGCGTGTACGTGTCGGTGATGGTGGCGGTGGCCGTACCGGCGGCCGGGATGACGACGGTCTGGCCGTCGCCGGTCACGGTCACATTGACCGTGCTGGTGCTCCCGTCGGCCGTTTCGGTGACCTCGCAGTTCGAGCCGGCCTGGATGCCGCTGAAGGTCTTCGACTGTGGGCCGGTTTCCCCCGCGGCGATGTCGAACGTGCCTATCGTGGTGTCGTCGCAGCTGACCGCGATACTGACGGCGCCCTGGGCGCCGGCCGCGGGGCCAGTTATGTCCTTTGTGACCACCAGCGACCCGGGTACCTGGGTGTAGGTGTCACTTATGTCAGCCGTGGCGCTGTCGTCAGACGAGATGGTCACGCTGGTTGGGCTGCCGACCGTTGCGACGTGCACCGTGCTCGAGGACCCGTTCGACGTTTCGGTCACCGTACAGGTGGTGCCAGCCAGGATCCCGGTGTAAGTGTGGTTGTAGGTCATGGCAGGACTGTTGGCCTGGATGGCGAAGTCGGGCATAAGAGCGGTCCCGTTACAGACTGTGTGGATTACGACTTCGCCCTGGAGCCCCGCCGCGCTTCCCGTGATCGTTTTGTTGATGACCAGTGCTCCGGTCTCATACGTGTCGCTGAGGCGGATCGTGGCCGTCCCGCCTGCAGGGATAGTGACAGTGGTGCCGTCCCCCTCCTCCCGGACGGCCACTTTGGTATTGCTGCCGTCCGAGCTGGCCACGGCCGTGCACTCTGACCCGGCCGGGATGTCGTCGTACGTCCTCGAGTAGGTGCCGGCCGGTGAATTGGTCGCGACCACAAGGTTGGGCGAGAGGGTGGTCGGCGTGCCGTTCAGCACGCACGTCGTGGTGATCGTGATCTGCCCTTGTTGGCCCGCCCTGGGCCCTCCACCACTTTCTCGACGGTCACGGACCCGGGCTTGTAATCGTAGGTATTGGCGATGTCGGCTTCGGCCTGTTCGCCGGCAGTTATGACTTTCGACTGGCTCCCGCCCACGATCGTGACCGAGACGCTGCTGGAGGAGCCGTCGAGGGTCTCGTCCACCGTGCAGGTCGAACCGGCCGGGATGTCGTCATACGTCTGCTCGCTCAGGCCCTTTGCCCCGGCCGCGATGACGAAATCAGATAGTGCCGTACCGCCACAGGTGACGGAGATCTTGACTTCACCCTGGCTCCCGGCGGCCGGGCCGTCGATGTTCTTGGTCACCAGCAACGACCCGGTGGCGAAGTTGTACGTGTTCGTGATGTGAAGATTTGCGGTACCACCACCCGGGACGGTGACCGGGGTGCCGACGTCGCCCGTAGTGACTACGGCCACCTCGGTCGTGCCGCCGTCGGAGATCTCCTCGGCGCTACAGGTCGACCCGGCTGCGATGTCCGTGTAGGTACGGGAATAGTCACCGGCCGGTGACCCGGCATTGACTACGAGTTCGGGTAACAGCTCAGCACCACAGCTGACCTTTATGGTGACCTGCCCCTGGTGCCCCGCCGCCGGCCCGGCAATCGTCTTGGTTACAGCCAGCGACCCCACGCGGTAGTTGTAGGTGTCGGTGATGTTGGCCTGGGCGTCCTCGGCGGCCCCGACGGTCACCGTTTGGGGGCTGCCCACGGTGGTCACCGAGACCGTGCTCGTGCTGCCGTCGGATGTCTCAGTTACGGTGCAGCTCGACCCGGCCGGGATCCCGCTCAACGTCCTCGGCAGTGTGCCGGCTCCTGTGCCAGCCACGATCGTCCATTCGCCCACTGGAGAGCCATCGCACACCACATCGATGACGACCGCTCCCTGGCTGCCAGCAGCCGGGCCGGTGATCACCTTGTTGACCGTCAGCGATCCCGGGACCTGGCTGTATGTGTTGGTAATAGTGGCGGTGACCGAGCCTCCGGTTGGGATCGTGACCTGCTGGCCGCTCCCGCTCACGGACACGCTGACGGTGCTCGTGCTGCCGTTAACCGTCTCGGTGACGGTGCACACCGAGCCGGCCGCGATGTCGGAGTAGGTGTGCGAATGGCTGCCGGTGGCCCCCGCAGCGATGTCGAAGTCCGGCATCGGGGCGGTGCCGTCACACACGGTATGGATGGTCACCGCGCCCTGTTTGCCCGCGGCCGGGCCAGTGATGGTCTTGGTCACCACCAGCGAGCCCGGGGCCTGGAAGTCAGCATTGGCGTCGACGATGGTTGTAAGCGTGCCGCTTTCAGACAGGATGAGCTTCTGTGCCAGAGCGGCTCCGCCGTCGTAGAGGTACACGTTGCCCGCCGGGACGGTGGCCACCGCCGTGGCCTGGAGTTCTGCCGACGACGCGCCCGTTGATTTGAGCCATATCTGCTGGCCGTCGGGCACCACCGCCCCCTGAGAGATGGGGTGCATTGCCGCCGCGTCGGAGAACATGTTGGCGCCGATAGACGTGACCGTGGTGGTGGCGGACGAGTGCACGGTGTACGGCCCGAGGACCGACCCGGTCGGGCCGCTCAGGTTGGTGGGCGTGATCGTCAGGCTGGGCGCTGGCGGCGTCTGGATCGGCCCTTCACTGATCACATGGTTGGCGATCGCGGCCACGGCGCCGTAAAGGGGGTCAGATGTGGCCAGCACGAAACGGTCGCTGAAAAACCAGATTGCCGCCTGGACGACCGCTGCTCTCTGGTCTTCGTTGGTTACAGAGGTGGGCTCGGTCGTGTTGGGGTAGTACTCGTCGAGGATCCGCGCCACGTAGCCGACGTTCGGGACGTTGGCCTCGTCCCAGGTGCCCAGTACGTACCCGTTGCCGATGTAGGTGTCCGTGTTGATGTCGATGCAGTAAAGCGTGAGCGTCGCCCCGCCCCCGACCGGAGTGCCGTAGATAACGCCGGCAAACCCCTCATCTTTGGCCGAAAAATCGGGGGGCGGAGTTACGGTCGGATAGCCCGCAGTGGGGTCGAACGTGCTGCCGGTGTTGGCTATGTACCCGCTGACCGAGGTACCCGGGCCTGTGCCAGTCAACGTGAGCTGGGTGCCGGCGCCCCGCGCCAAGCGGCCGTGCAACGTCTGGCTCACGGGGGGCGCACCTGGTCGGAAAACCGCCACCGCCGGGACGGCATCGAGGCCAATGACAGCAATAGCGGTGATCGCCACGAGGGCGACCCGCCGGGCCAACCGGGCCGGAGTATGCCCAACATGAGTAGAACCTTAACGCGCGCGACGCAATGCGCGCATTCACCCACAACGGATGAGATCCCCGGCGCCAACTCCGTGTTGTCGGTGCGTGCGCCGTCGGTGCGCCAGGACGGGACCGCCGGCCGGCGACCCTTCCCTTTAGCCGGTTGGGCCCCTTTAGCCGGTGAGGTCGCCGGGGAGGACCAGCGACTTCATGTACGCATGCCCCGGCCCAAGAGCGTCCCATCCCGTCGGGACGTCCAGCCTGGCCAGGGCGCACGTGGGGAACTTGTCGCCGAGCCGGGCCAGGTCGGTCGGGTTCCCGTCGTCGGCCAGGCCGAGGGCCAGGTCTTGCAAGCCGGGGTTGTGCCCGACCAGTAGCACGGCGCTCACCGTGTCGGGCACGTCGTGCAGGCGAACGAGCAAGTCTGTGTCGCTGGCGCCGTACAGGGCCTCCTCTACGCTCACGACCACTGGCTGTTCGAGGGCTGTACTGATCGCTTCGTACGTCTGCACCGCCCGGGTAGCCGCAGAGCACAGCACCAGTTGCGGCCGGATCTTGGCTTTGCGCACGTGGACGGCCATGCGCCGAGCGGCCTTTCGGCCCCTCGGCGCTAGCGGGCGGTCGTGGTCAACCAGGCCCGGTTCGTCCCAGCTGGACTTGGCGTGGCGAAGAAGGTACAGGCTGTTCAATTTCTCGGCTACCTCTGGCAGGATACCTCAATGACCCCGTGGTCCACGGTCGCGTCCATCAGTTGGGACACGCTGGCGTCGGCGGCAACGGCTTTCGGCACGCTGGTGTTGGCACTGGCTACTTTCTCTGTCGTCCGTTCCGGTCGGCGCAGCGCGAGGGCGACGGAAATGGCCTTGCTGGCCGGTATCCGGCCGCTTCTTTTGCCCTCGAACACGGAAGACCCCGACCAGAAGGTCGGTTTCATAGACGACCACTGGGTGCACGTCGCCGGGGCCAGGGCCATGCTCGAAGCAACTACCGATACCGTCTACTTGGTCTTGTCCCTGCGCAACGTAGGCAATGGGCTGGCCATCCTCGACCGGTGGGATCTCAACTGCTATGACGTCGGGTCGCTCAGTGACCCGGCGGAGGCTGTTCGCAGAGCGGTGTTACAACGTCCGCGGGACATCACAGCCTTCCGGCGGCTATCTCGAGATCTTTATATACCCCAGGGAGAGCTCGGGTTCTGGGAGGGCGCCTTGCGTGACCCGTCAGAGACACTGTTCAAGGTGGCCAGCGAAGCGGTCCTGGACAGGCAACCCCTGACTCTCGACGTGCTGTACTCGGACCTTCAGGGCGGGCAGAGGACGGTGAGCCGGTTCACCCTTCGCCCCATCGGCGACGACCAGTGGCTCCCCGTCATCGCCCGCCACTTCACCTTGGACGGGAACAGCCCTCGCTGAGCGGCGTGGCCAATTAGTCGAGGTCGGGACGTCGAAGACCTGACGAGCGGCGCCTATTGGCCGGCCCAGGGCTCAATTACCCTTCCACTGCGGCCCTGTGGGTTCTTCGGAAATTCACCTTGCCCAGGCCCTAGGGTGGGCTCGCCATTGCAGTTGAAGCGGCGTGACACGAGGGGAAGGAGCAAATCCGAATGGAGTACGTAAAGCTTGGTTCCACCGGCCTCGAGGTCTCGAGGCTGTGCCTTGGCTGCATGAGCTTCGGAGAACCCAACCAGGGCGGCCACTCCTGGAGCCTGAGCGAAGAGGCAGCCCGCCCGATCATCCGCCAGGCGCTCGAGGCGGGGATCAACTTCCTCGACACGGCCAATGTCTATTCCGACGGCAGCAGCGAAGAAATCGTCGGCAAGGCGCTGGCCGATTTCACGTCGCGGGAGGAGGTCGTGCTGGCGACCAAGGTCAACGGGAGGATGAGGCCCGGGCCGAACGGCGCCGGCCTGTCGAGGAAGGCGGTCCTGGCCGAGATCGACAACAGCCTGCGCCGGTTGCGCACCGATTACGTCGATCTCTACCAGATCCACCGTTTCGACCACACCACCCCGGTCGAAGAGACCGTGGAAGCCCTGAACGACGTCGTTCGGGCAGGAAAGGCCCGCTACGTGGGCGCATCGTCGATGTACGCGTGGGAGTTCGCCAAGATGCTCCACGTGGCCGAGCGCCACGGCTGGGCCCGCTTTGTGTCGATGCAGGACCATTACAACCTCCTGTACCGGGAGGAAGAGCGCGAGATGCTGCCGCTGTGCGCCGACGAGGGCATCGGCGTCATTCCCTGGAGCCCTCTCGGCCGGGGCCGTCTGACCCGTGAGTGGGACGATGCCACCGAACGCAGCCGGACCGACGAGTTCGGCCGCCGTTTGTACAAAGACGAAGACCGGGCCGTCGTGCACGCGGTGGCCGACGTGGCCGACAAACGTGGAGCTACTCGGGCGCAGGTGGCGTTGGCCTGGTTGCTCAGCAAACCCGTGATTACGGCACCGATCGTGGGAGTGACGAGCTTGGCGCAGCTACAGGACGTGCTCGGCTGCCTGTCGGTCGACCTGAGCGCAGAGGAGATAGAGCAGCTGGAAGAGCCCTACGAACCGCACGCCATCGCCGGTCACTGACGTCAGCGGGGTGGTTTCGACGGTTGTCAAGCGGCTCGCCCCGTAGGGCCGTAAGCGGTCAGTACTGTCAGCGACGGTAGGCCTCGGCCTGGAACCCCTTTTCCTGCAGGACGGGCACGATGGCGTCCCGGTGGGCGGGGTCGAGCGTCTCGAGGGTGAGGATCACCTCGGCCTCGCTCACCCCGATGGGTGCGCCCGACCGCCGGTGCTCGACCGTAAGAAGGTTGAGCCCCAGGTCGCCGAGCGTGCCCGTGAGCGCCGCCAGTGCGCCTGGCTTGTCTGCCAGGACGACCCGGACCATGAAGTACCGCGCCGGCCGGTAAGGCCGTGCTCGATGAGCCGGGTGAGCAACAGCGGGTCGACGTTGCCTCCGGAAATAACCAGCACGACGGCGTCGTTGCCCGGTACCGCCCCCGCCAGCAACGCAGCCAGCGGGACCGCGCCAGCGGGCTCGACCACCCATTTGCAACGCTCGAGGAGCAAGACCACGGCCCGGCTGATCTCCTCCTCGTCGACCGTTACGATCTCGTCGACAAGCGCTTTGGTGTGCTCGTAGGTGAGTTCTGACACGGAACGTACAGCTATCCCGTCAGCCATGGTGTCAACGGAGGGCAATTCGACGGGCCTGCCGGCGCGCAACGCGGCCAACATCGGCGCCGCTCCGGCCGCTTCGACGCCGATGACCCGGGTCGGGGCCCTCGGCCTCGTAAAGCGGCGGCGACACCGGATATGAGGCCGCCACCCCCCACCGGTACCACTACGGTGGCCGCATCGGGCACTTCGTCGGCCAACTCGAGGCCGATCGTCCCTTGCCCGGCGATCACGAGGGGGTCGTCGAACGGCGGGACGTACGATGCCCCGTGCTCAGCGGCGTACGCCCGCGCCGCTCTGAGGGCGTTATCTACGACGCCCGTTTCGAAATGGACTTCGGCGCCGTAGCCCCGGGTGGCTTCGATCTTCGGGAGCGAAGCCCCAGCGGGCATAAAGATGGTGGAGCGCAAGTCGCACAGCGACGCAGCCAGGGCCACACCCTGGGCGTGGTTGCCGGCCGAGGCGGCCACTATTTCCTTAGCGGCGCGGCTGGACACCAGGGTCGAGATCTTGTTGAACGCACCCCTGATCTTGAACGAGCCGGTGCGCTGGAAATGTTCCGGCTTTACAAATACGGGCCGCCCGATGACGGTTGTGAGGGGGGCGGAGAAAATCGCCGGCGTCGGGCGAAGTACGGGCGTCAGCCGCTGTGCCGCGTGCTCTATGTCCTCCAGCCCAACCACATGTTTCACGCTAGTGCCGCGGCGTTCGGCCCGTCCCATAGAGCAATATGGTCCCGTGACCGCAAAGACATTCCCGTTGTTGGCCCGTGCCCCCGGTCCCGCCACTACCGCCACTGCCGCCAGGATCGAGGTCGCTGGGGCCGGTTGCGACCGCGGGCGCGCCGAGCGCCTGACTTGGCCGGGTGGCCACCCGGCTGGACGGGAGCGGGAGTTGTGACCGCCCGGGCCGTCGTGGGCGACGACGGCGTTAGCCGCTGCCCGTGGGGCGATTCGCCGGCCGAGTACCGCCTCTATCACGACACTGAATGGGGCCGGCCTGTCGGCGAAGAGGACCGCATCTACGAGAACCTTTGCCTGGAAGGTTTCCAGAGCGGGTTGTCTTGGCTAACGGTCCTGCGCAAAAGAGAAGGTTTCAGAAAGGCATTTGCCGGTTTTGACCCCGAGAAGGTGGCCAATTTCGGTGAGCCGGACGTCCAGCGTCTGCTCTCCGACGCCTCGATCATCCGTCATCGGGCCAAGATAGAGGCAGCCATTGGGAACGCCCGGGCCGTGGTCGCGTTGCGAGCCCAGGGGAGCTCCCTGGTTAGCCTGGTCTGGGCTTACAAAGCGCCCGCACGCAGCAGCCGGGCCAGCAATGGAGACGTGCCGTCTTCGACGCCCCAGTCGAAAGAACTGTCAGCCCAGTTGCGCCGGCTCGGATTTCGGTTCGTCGGGCCAACAACTGTCTACGCCTCAATGCAATCCCTGGGCGTGGTCAACGACCACCTACGTGATTGTCATTTCCGCAGTCTCGCTGAGGCCGAACGATCGGCGTTCACGCCTCCGGTTTAGGCCACAGGCATGGGCCGTACCTAAAACCCAACGAATATCTGCCGGAGCTCGTCGAGGTCAGCGGAGCCTTTCGTGATCGTGCCCGGGGGCGTGTGGTCCGGGTCCAGCCGGCCGTACACGAGGCGCAATAGCGCGGCTGCGGTCAGCTCGAGGTAACCGTCGACCGGCCCTTCGACGTCCTTGCTCAAAGCGACGCTGTCGCCAATAGACAAAAGGAAATGGCGGTCAGGCCGTGTGGTCCGGACCTTGATCTGGGACTTCGTCTTGGCTCTTTCCGGTTTCGCCAACCTCCCGGCCATAAACGGCACCCGGTCCACGAGGAGTTCCGCGGACGAAAGGAGCACCTCGGCGGTGGGATTGAACATGACCGCTACGTCCCAGGTGTGGATGGCGTGCTCGCCCAGGCGCAGGCCCACCATCCCGACGGCGTCGAGGTCCATGCCGAAAAAATTCATACGCAACGACTTAAGCGTGCTGTCGTCGAGACCCTCGAGAACTGAAACCTGCCGGCGGTCCCAGACGATCATCTGACTTGCCTTGTCCTCGGGGCTTAGAGCATTCCAGCGGTCCCAGATGACGGGAAAGTCGTCACGGCTGAGCGGCGGCGCACCGGCGAGGATGCGCTCCAAACCGAGCAGGCTGATCTCGGCCCCCGAGCCGATGTGGGAAAGCACCTGCGAGACGTCCCAGTCCCGGCAGTAGGAGCGCTGTGTCAACTGCTCTGGCGTCAAGGTGACGACCAAGGCAACGAGGGTGTCGTGCGAAATCCGTAGGGCGTGGATCCAGTGGTGTGGGTCGGTATCCATACCAGGGAGGCTAGCCCGACCGCCAGCTACAGCGAAAAGGGTGGCCCACCTTTATGCGGGACGCTTTTGCGCTGGGCGTCGCGGTCCTCGGGCGTCTTCCGTTGCCTCCAGCAACCGGTCGCGGGCGCCATGTCGGCGCCTTAGGGTTCGGGATAACCTCTGGCCCGGTCCACGGCGATGCTGACAGCGACTCTCTTGTCGCCTGGCTTGTCGTGCTGGCGGAGATCAGAACCGTACTTAGCCCCCACCTTGTCAGCAAACGTGTAGTCGGGGTCTGGTTTTATGGTGGCCTTCCCTCGTAGCTCGAGGTAGCGGTAGCTGTTTTTGGGGTCCGCGATCAGGAGGCTGCAGGCCGGGTCGCGCGCCAGGTTGTCGGTCTTCAGGCGGCTGGTGTTCAGCGACAGCCTGACGTCGTCGCCCTCAGCCAGGAACCAGACTATGGACTGGTGCGGTCCGCCCCATTTCCCGACGGTTGCCAGCGTGGCGAACTCGGCGGAGAGGAGGTCCCGGAACGAATCGGGGATATTTGCCATGAACCTTCTATATCAGACGCCGCCGGCTAACCGACTGGAGAACTGGCGGTGGTGGTGGCCGGCACGACCGAAGCACTGCCTCCCCCGGCGGGCACGATAAGCCCGTCGCGGAAAAGCACGCTATTGGTCCTGAGGGCGGGCACCCGCCGTCCGGGCAGCACTACGCCCGAAAGATTTAGCGGGTCGGCCGCCGACAGCCGCACCAGTTCGCCCTTGCGCTGGCTGCGACGGATGTGGCGCAGTTCGTCCAGGGCTTCGGGCAGCGCGTACTGCTCGCCGGCAAAGCCAGTCACAAACCGTCCGCCCCGGACCAGGCCGCGGGCTTCAAAACGCCGGAGGGCCCACAGGATCTCGCGCCACGGCACGGCCAGGTCCTCGTGGCTAACTAGGTCCCAAAAGACGACGCCCCAGCGGGCCAGCAGCTGACCTGCCACGTGCTCGGCCAGTTCGTCGGTCGGCAGGTCGAGTGCGCCCGGATAGGCGGCCGACGCCAAGAGCGCCCACCGCCCCTCCCCGGGCCGACGGAGCGCTCGTTGGCTCGCCGGCCTCGGCCGCAACCCGAGGCGTCGACGCTCGGGAAGGTGCCGACGTGCCCAGGTGTCCCGGCTGGAGAACAGCGACCGAACCGCGCCGAACCCGTCCGCCGTCACTATCCCACGAGCCACGAGGTCCCATAGGCCCTCCTGTACCTCTGTCGGCAGACGACGAGTGGCCCCGGGCAGGTCCGACGAGAACATAGCCCCGTAGGCGTGCAAAGCATCCAACACGTCGCGGCCGGCTCCGTGTACCGGCTCCTCCGGCACTGCGTCCCCTCTGGTCGCGGCCGTCAGCCATGGCAGATCCGCTCTGAGGGTGAACGTAACGGGGGTGGCCCGTGACGGGGTGGACGCTCCTCGTCTGGGCTGGCCGTCCGTCTCGGGGGGACGGAGCGATAGGCGCCCCCAGCTCACCTCCCCGGACAGGCAGAGGTCCTCCAACCAGCGCTGTTGATAGCCTTCGACCCGGGCCGGCAATATCGCCTCCTCCCACGCCCCGGCGGCCAGCTCGAACCCTTGCAGTTGTTCGATGACCGACAACACGCCGGCTCGCCCCTGGCGCCGCGTGCCCGGCACGACGTGTTGCCAGCGCAGGAGGAACCTCATGAAGTCCTGAGAACTGACCGGCTCTATTTCTCGGCGCAACCGGTTTTGGGTGTAACTGTGGAGGCGGGCGAGGAGGTGGCGGGCGCACCACTGCTCCGCCGTTCCCAACGCCGGGTCAAAGCGCCCCCGCATGGCGAAACCCTCGGCTTCCAACCGGGCCAGCCCGACAAGAGCGCGGCTCGGGGTCAGGCAGCACTCGTGAGCCAGGCTTTCGACGGTCACGGGGCCAGTGAGCTCGAGGTGGCCCCGCACGGCCATGGCCGCGGCGACGTCGGCCACGTCGTCGTCGGCGACGGCACCACCCGAAGGGCCGCCGTTAAGGGTGTCATCGGGGCCTAGCGGCCCCTTCGCCGTGGCGGGGAGACGGTAGTCCGGGTCAAAGCTCCCACCGGGGAAGAGAGCCGCGACCCAGTCCCGCCGCTCGGTCGCGCACCAAAGCAGGGGTGTATCGTCGTTGTCCGCGTCCGGATGGAACCGGGCTGACGTTTATGGACCGACCGGCTTTCACCAGCTCTTGGAACGATTCCTGCCAATCATCTCTGGCCCGGTGGACCACCGCAGACAGGAGCAGGTCGTGCAGCTCTTCCGCGTTGCGGGGGGCGGCCGCCACTTGAGCACGTATTTTCTCCAAAGCAGCCGTGTCCAGGTGGCTCAGGTCCCGCGCCTCTACGGGAAGGCCACGACGCAGTTGGACCTGGCGAGCCCGCCTTTCCTCTAACGGGGCGTCGTCGAGGAAGGTATAAGGCTCGCTGTTTACTATTTCATGGGAAAGGACCGACGGCTCCACCGAGTCGACGAAATGCGACCTGATCTGGCCAGAATGCAACGCGGTCACCAACTTTTCCAGGCCGTCGCAGTCCATTGCCTCGTGGAGGCAGTCGTGCAGCACCTGGCGCACGATGATGTGGTCGGGCAGCTGGACGGGGCCCGGCGGAGTATTTTCCTGGCAGGCCGCCAACGCCGGGAAGATGGCCGCCATCAAGTCGTCCGCCTCCATTCGCTGTATCGGGAGCGGGTTTTTCTTTCCTCCGCGAAAACGCAATATGGCCAGCGACCGGTTGAGGTCCCAACGCCAACGGGAGGTGAACATTGGCGAGGCCAGGACGGCCTGTTCGAGCGTTGTCTTTACGGTATTGGGGTGCAAAAGGCGCGGAGCAGAATTAAGCGGGAAGCTGTGTTGAGGGCCCAGGGACAATATGACGGCGTCGTCGTTGGCAGCCGCTTGCAACTCGAAATCGAAAGTCACGCAGAACCGCTTGCGCAGCGCTAACCCGAGCGCCCGATTGACGCGGCCGCCAAACGGGGAGTGGATGACGAGCTGCATACCTCCGGCGTCGTCGAAAAAGCGCTCGAACACGACGTCGTCGTGGCCGGGCATCACCCCCAGCTGTTGCAGCCCTGTGCCGAGGTAAGCGACGATCTGCTCGGCGGCCTCGGCCTCGAGCCCGCAGACTTCCTCCAAATACCGGACCGCTTCTTCGGGGCCGCCTCCCGCCAGCCGTTCAACCACGCCCGCTCGAAGCCCGGATACCTCTTCTGAGAGCTCGGCGGTCCGGCTCGGAGCCTCCCCAAGCCAGAACGGGATAGTCGGACGGGCGCCGTCAGCGTCGATCACGCGCACCTCGCCGGCGGTGACCCGCCGGATGCGCCAAGAGTGCGTCCCCAGAAGGAAGACGTCGCCAGCCATCGACTCAATGGCGAAATCCTCGTTGACTGTCCCCACGAACGTGTCGTCAGGCTCAGCTACGACGCGGTAGTCGCCGACCTCGGGGATGGCCCCACCGCTGGTCAGTGCGGCCAGGCGCGCCCCTCGGCGAGGCCTCAGGACACTGTTGACCCGGTCGCGGTGCAGGTACGCCATGCGTGCCCCCCGCCCTGTCGGGATACCTTCTGACGCCAGCTCCACGACGTCGTCGAAGTCCTGGAGCGACAGGTCGGCGTACGGGGCGGACCTGCGCAACAGCTCGAAGAGAGCTTCCTCCTGCCACTCTTCAGCTGCGGCGACCTCGGCTATGACCTGCTGGGCCAGGATGTCGAGCGGTGCCGACGGCGGCTCGACTGCGTCGAGGCGGCCCTTGCGCACGGCCGCCAGGAGGGCCGCACACTCCACGAGTTCGTCGCGGGTGGTCGGGAAGAGGATCCCCTCGGGCACCCCGTGACGGGAGTGGTTGGACCGCCCAACTCGTTGCAGGAACGTGGAGATCGCTCGCGGAGACCCCACTTGGCAGGCGAGCTCCACGGGCCCGATGTCGATGCCCAGCTCGAGAGACGCAGTGGCTACAAGGGCCTTCAGGTCACCGGCGCGGAGTCTGGACTCGGTGCGCCGCCGTCGCTCCGCCGAGAGGCTCCCATGATGGGCGGCGACCTGGTCGGGGCCGAGGATCTCGCCGAGCAGGTGAGCCAAGCGCTCGGACAGGCGGCGCGTGTTGACGAAAACGAGAGTCGTCTGGTGGCCCTTTACGTGCTCGGCGATCCGCGCCACGATCTCGCCCATTTGCTCCTGGGAAAGCACGGCTGCCATCTCCTGGTCGGGCAGCTCGATGCTGACCCGTAGGTCCCGGCGGTGGCCGCAGTCCACGATCTCCACATGGCGTCCCGCCGGCGTCCTGTCTCGCGGGTCGGTCGACCGTCCCTCGTTTATCCCAGGAGGGCCGTCGTGGATGTGTACGGTCGCGCCCGCCCCGCTCAGGAGGGCGGCCGTTACCTCGATCGGTCGCTGGGTGGCGGACAACCCGACTCGCTGAGGTCGGCCTTCCAACTGGACGTGCTCGAGGCGCTCGAGGCTGAGGGCCAGGTGCGACCCCCGCTTGTCCCTTGCCAAGGCGTGGATCTCGTCCACGATCACTGTCCGCACACCGGTGAGGGTCAGCCGGCTCCGCTCGGCAGTCAGGTACAGATAGAGGCTCTCGGGCGTGGTAACGAGGATCGTTGGAGGGTCCTTGACCATCGCTGCCCGAGCACTCGAGGGTGTGTCCCCGGTGCGGACCGACACGGTGATGGGCGGGACAGCCAGCCCCAGCTCCTCGGCGGCGAGCGCGATCTCGGCCAGCGGACGTTCGAGGTTTTGCTGCACATCGACAGCAAGGGCCTTTAGGGGTGACACGTAGACGACCGTCGTCCGGCCGCTCAGGGCCTCGCCGGCCTGGTGGGCACGGTACGCCTGGTCGATGGCCATAAGAAAGCCGGCTAGCGTTTTGCCGGAACCGGTTGGGGCGGCGATCAGTACGTCGGTACCAGCCCGGACGAGTGGCCACCCACTGGCCTGCGCTTCTGTGGGGCCTCTCGGGGAAGCGGGCCGCGAACCATCTGGCAATGGCCGGGTGGAGATCGAGCGGGGCCGAGTCAAATGGCATGGACCCATTGAACACGGGGTGAGTGACAAGTATTGGCCTGTTTGGGGGTTCGTCCTGTTCGGTTGGCGTACCGGAGGTACGCCGACCGGCGGGGCGATACAATATTGGGGACGAATGAGCTGGCCAGGTGGTCGCGGCCAGGCGTGCCCCGGGTCCTCCGGAACACGCCGCGTCGAGGAAGGTCGGGACTCCGCAGGGCAGGGTGCTGGCTAACGGCCAGTCGGGGCGACCCGCAGGAAAGTGCCACAGAAAACAAACCGCCGATGGGCGGCAGCCTCCGGGCTGCGGTCACAGGTAAGGGTGAAACGGTGCGGCAAGAGCGCACCAGCGCTCGGGGCGACCCGGGCGGCTCGGCAAACCCCACCCGGAGCAAGGTCAAGCGTGGGACGGCTGGCCCGGCCGGTGTCCCCAGGTAGACCGCTTAGATGGATGACCACCCAGCCGGTACCGGAGACGGGCCGGCGGACAGAATCCCGCCTATAGGCCAGCTCACTCGTCACACGCTTGTCAACGGCGCTAAAATATGTTCTGAGCTGCGCGTTCGTCCTTACCGTTGCTTACCGCTGGTGTCCGATATGCACCATTCAGTCCTCAAATTCTGAGGACTAACTGAGGACCTGAGGACTAATTGAGGACTTTAAAACGGCTCTCGAACGGGGGTGCGGAACGCTGTGCCGAGCATCGACAGGAGACCCGATGGGACGTACCGTGCCCGATGGCGCGAGCACCCCGGAGGGCCGCAGAAGACTCGCCACTTCGAGCGCAAAAGGGAAGCCGAGAACTTCCTCGACGGGATCCGTGGCGATCTCGTGCATGGGGTTTACATCGACCCCGCCGGTGGCCGGACACTCTTCCGCGACTACGCCGAATCGTGGCGCGCCGCACAGGTCCATCGGGCGAGCACTGCCGCTCAGGCTGAGACGTACCTCCGTCTCCACGCATACCCAACCCTTGGGCGCCGGCCGCTAGGTGCGATCCGTCGCAGCGAGGTCCAGGCGTGGGTCAAGTCTCTGAGCGCCAAGCTCGCGCCCGCATCAGTTGAGCTCGTCTATCGCTGGGTTTCCACGATATTCAAAGCCGCCGTGGGCGACCGTCTTATTGCGGCGTCGCCGTGCCTCAGGATCGCTTTGCCAAAGCGGGCCGATATCGAGGTCGTACCGCTCAGCGTGAGCGACGTCGAAGCATTAGTGGTGGCCGTGCCCGAGCGCTATACGGCGTTGATCGTCTTCGCCGCCGGCATGGGGCTTCGCCAGGGTGAGTGCTTCGGGCTCACTGTCGACCGGGTCGACTTCTTGCGACGCCAGGTCCGAGTGGACCGCCAGCTCGTCCGTGTACGGGGCGGAGTACCCGAGTTCGGGCCTCCGAAGAGCAGGGCTGGGTTCCGCAGCGTGCCCATGCCACAGGTTGTGTGCACAGCGCTGGCGGAGCACCTCGCTCGATATGGAACCGGCCCGTGTGGCGTCGTCTTCACGAATTCGATTGGGAACCCCTTGTGGCGCAACGCCGTCAACGAGATGTGGCACCGGGCGGGAGCTCGGTCCGGACTGCCGCCGTGGGCGACCTTCCACGACCTACGCCATTTCTACGCTTCGCTCCTCATCGCTCGAGGTTGCTCAGTCAAGTCGGTCCAACGCCGCCTTGGCCACCAGTCGGCGGTGGACACGCTGGACACGTACGGGCACCTCTGGCCGGATAGCGACGACGAGACCCGCGATGCCGTTGACCACGTGCTCGCGACGCTCGGAAGTTCCGACCAATCGGCCGAGATCTCGGCAAAACAACGTACTTGAAAGGTATCCAATCGCAGTTCGCCAATAACATGGGAGACGGCGTGTGGCGCCACCACAAAGCCTCCTCCGCGCCGTGCATCGCCGCGTGACCATAGGGAGTCGGGGCGGCCTGCTTCAGCAAGCCTATGCCAGCAGACCGGCCGGCGGGACATCGGGAGGGCCGATATGTTGTCGACGGCGCTGCCCCGGCGAACACTAAATCGCCGTTATACGCGCGTCGGTTCCCTGGGACGTTCAACGAGAAAAGGCTCTCTCATGGGGCATTCTGTCGTCTCTGCAGCCATGGGAAGGGTGGATTTGTCCCTCGTCAGGGACATACGGCGGTCTCGGGCACGCTTCGAGCAACGCTCGCGCCGGCCCCGGAGTCGAAAGCGCGAGTGGACAAGGTCCGGCCCAGCAGAGGGCTGGGCGGCTGCGTGCCGCTGAGGTACGTCCCGGTCCGCTCGGTCAGCGCACGTATCCAAATAGTTTGCTCCAGCCGGCTTCGTGAACGACTATGTCGCAGTGGCTTCCCAACGTCCTCCCAACCACTCCGTACCGGAACGTTGGACGGCTTCCACCGTCTTTGCGGACATGTGGGTCGACCCCGACAACGACCCCCGGGAGGGGCCCTTCTCCTGTGGACGAGCGGGCCACGCTCCTCGAGTACCTGCGCGAGTACCGCCTTACCCTAAAAATGAAGTGCGACGACCTCGACGCCGGCCAACTGGCGGCGAGGTCGGTACCGCCATCAACGATGTCGCTCCTCGGGCTCGTCCGCCACATGGCCGAAGTGGAACGGTCCTGGTTCCGGGGGGTGATGGCGGGAGAGGACGCCCCTTCGCTCTATCGGGCCGCCGGCCCCGAGGGGGATTGGACCGGTGCTGTTCCTGACCGCTCCGTAGTTGTCGAGGCCTGGCAAGCCTGGGGTGACGAAGTCCGCTATGCCGAACGGTACGTCGCCGGCGTGGACGACCTCGGCACACTCGGTCGCAAACGCGACGGGAGCACCATCCCGCTTCGCTCCGTGCTCGTCCACATGGTCGAGGAGTACGCACGCCACTGTGGCCACGCCGACCTGCTACGAGAACGTATCGACGGGCGCGTCGGCCAGTAGCAAGCTCCAAGCTCCCGAGGTTCCTCGTCTACGGCTCGCCGACTGGTTCAGGCAGCACATGGCGAACGGGCCCCCGGGGAGGCAAATCCACAAAAGCCGGGATCCGCAAAGCGTGGCTGGCCAGAGGCCGAGCTGGCGCTTGGGGTCTCCGGCCTACGAATTGGGAGTGCGTTATGTGCTGTTTTTTGCGCGACTTGTCAAGCAAATAGCCGTCGTTCGGCACTCGCTCGTGTGGTGTGGGCGCAAGTGGACGACCCACACGCAGTAACGGTAGTTTTGGATGGCTAAAAATGTAGAAAAGTCAAGACACAAGGTGAGCTTGCTCAGCAGCCTCGACCACGCCGCGGCAGTACTGCAGCGAGGACAGGTGAGTTGATTCGCTCCAGCTCCAATCAGGTGCTCTGGGGGCTCGGAGGGAAGCGTCCTCCCCAGGAGTTCCCGTTGTGTTGATGAGTAGGTCGAGGCTGCCACGCGACAAGACTTGCAGGAGCGGGTCCGAAAACGACCGTTTCGGTGACCGCTCGCTCCAACCGTTCATCGGCAACGACTTCACTAATGCGCATCGCGGCATGGCGCGAGCAGCCAAAGGTGCTACGAAGCTCATCAACAGCCGCAGACGGTTCCATGAGCCAATGACGCTAAGGAAGCTGGGAGCTAGCGACGAGGAGCTATGCGGCTGAGCGAGAAGATGTAGGCCCTCACTCGGCAATGCTGGCGCAGGCCGATCTCCGGGGTCTTTTGGTGCCCCGGGCTTAGTTGTCGGTGACCGAAGCTGCTGGAGATTGTGGCCGTCCGGAGTCTGGATCTACGTATCTAAGTCGGGTCGTCGCGAGGGTTGCTCGCCGTACTCTCCGATCCGTTCGCCGCCGGTGTCGAAGAACCTGGCGATGTACTGATCAGGGTCGAGGTCGCTGTCTCGCATAAGGGAGAAGACCTCTGACCCATCAGTGGGGTCATTGAACAGGTGAAAGGATTGGGCGAAACCCAAGTATTCCTCAAGTTCGTCCGCGTACTCGATGGCCTCACCTTCAGCCTTGTCAATGGCCTCCTCAGGCGACTTGGCGAGCCAAATGGTGATCCTCTCCTCGTATGTGCTGGGCTCGATCTTGAAGAGGCAGCGGACGGCGTACCACGCCCTATCAAGCACGCCGAACACGCTAACGCTAAGGGTGCGGGGCGCGGCCATCGCGGATTCCTACCCACAGTCGGTCCCGACGACGAGGACGTCCGGGTTTGGGCCTTGGCCCAGGTAACCTTCCCGGGAGCCCCGGACGATCTGGGCGCTCCAACACGTGGTCAGGGACAAGGACAATGATCGATGGCGCTTACGTCGCACTCGGGGACTCCATGTCAATCGACGACTACGCAGGGGGCCTTGGGCGCGGAGCCGCCAGCCTGTTGTTCTCAAATGACGACACCACCTTCCCTGAGTGGAGAGGCCGGGACCTGAAGTCACGCGGGCTGGCGGCCGAGTTAGTGACCTTGGCAAGGGACGGCGCCACTTCGTCTGAGGTCTCATCTGGGCAACTGGCATTACTCCGCTCCTTCGGCGCACGGCCCGCGGCAGTCACCGTGTCGGTGGGAGGCAACGACCTGCTTGCTGTGTTCGGTGACACTGCCGCCGCGCTCAAGGCAATCGACCAAGTCAGTGCCAATACCGAGAGCCTCCTGCGGGAACTGAGGAAGCTCTATGGTCCCCGGCTGTCGATTGCGGTGACGACGGTGTACGACCCGAGCGACGGCCTCGGACAAGCGGCCTCCAACCTGGGCCTGCCATCCTGGCCGGAAGCGACAGCCTTGCTCGGTGCGCTGAACACCAGGCTTCGTTCCGTCGCCGTCGCTCACGGGGCTGGGGTGGCCGAGGCCCACGCCAGGTTCATGGGCCATGGGCTGTCTGTCGGGGACCCCACCCAAGGCGAACCTCAGCCGGCCAACCGGTCCTTGTGGTACTGCGGGGCCGTCGAGCCAAACGCCTGGGGCGCGAGCGAACTGCGCGGAGCTTTTTGGGAGGCCTTGAGTCCCCTCGGCGGCCCGGTGCGGGCAACCTAGACCAAAAAGCCCGTTGCTATGCGGCAATTACAGACGGCTCGCTGAGTGCGCTTGGAAGACCGGGGCATGGGAGATCGGGCAATATGGCGCTGATTCCCAAACCCCATGGCTGTAGGGAAGACATACTCGGCATCGATCTGCCCGCATAGCCGTCGTAGGGGTGAGGAGAATCGAACTCCCGGCCCGCCGCTTATAAGGCAGCCGCTCTCACCACTGAGCTACACGCCCGAGGTCAGTTACCGGTGACCTCGGTGCATATTCGTCGGCCTGCGCTCATATTCAACATCGTAGTTGTTGGAAGAGAGGTTGTCGGAGCGCAGAATAACGGGAAGAAGGGCCGGACTGCCCGACCAGCGTCGCCCGAGGAGGTGAGCCCATTCGGCAACTTGGCTCGGTCTCTACGTCGAACGGTCCGCCAGTCCTTCGTGCCACGAGATCCACTGTGCCCAGTTGAGCAGCCGTGTCCAGACCTCACCCGCGCACCAAGGGAAGCGAGCGATCAAGTCGTCCGATAGCTGCTGCGCTGTGTCACCCTTCTTCCAAGCGACTGGCGCCCGTACCTCCATCCAGTCCCATGCTGCCTGCTTCAACTCGTCTACTGCTCGAAGCGCAGTGTGGTCAGCGGGATCGGTAGAGGCCTCAACACGATCCCTACCTTCGTTCGACTCCCAGGGGTAGCTCCCATCGAACAGCTCCAAAAAGATCATGGGCGTTCGTTCATCCACCGGACCCATCTAAACGCAGAATGTCAGCGCACTCGATTACGGCACGGTGCGGCCGATTCGGCGACCTGAGCTGCTCAGAGTGTCTGACTGCCCTTTCATAGTGCGCGCACTCGATGACACCGAGATCAATGAGCTTGGCGGGAGCCAGCATGGCACGCGGTTAGGTGGCCGCTAATGAGCATTCCCATAGCCGGCGTCGTGAGGGGTCCCCCGTTAACGCGCTCGCCGTGAGCGTCTGATACGGCCGTTGTCGGCGACTAGTGCGAAGCCTGGCGGGCGCGGAGGGAAGGCCAGGGGCTCACGACGCCGGCGTAGTGCCGGTGCGCTGTTGCCCGCCGGCGGCATCCGGCGTGGGCCTGACTCGCAACACTGCGGGGTTGAGCATCACATGTCGATCCCTCGGCCGGTGTCCGGCGCGCGCCAAGTGCTCCGGTGATGCGCCTGCTCTCGTTGCACTATCCGTCTGTAGCTCTGCCCGCGTTGAACCTGCTGTTCGTTCTCGATGGCCCGGCCGAGTTCGGCCAGACGATAAGGGAGGTCGGGGTGCTCGGCCAAGAAGGCCTTACGGGCCTGCTGGGCCTGCTCTATCTCATCAGTCTGCTTTGTGAGCTGTACCTGGGTCGCCTCCAGCTGGTCGGCATATGGTTGGCCGCGCTGCTCCCAGGCCTGCTTGGCGCTGTCGAAGCCAGCCGATGCCTCCCTCAGCTGGCGGCGGGCCTTGTGCCGGCCCCAAGGCCCCAGGTCCCCAGCTTCGAGGTCCTGTGAGGCTCGCCGATAGCCGACGGCGGCGTGGTGGAGGTTGCGAGCGGCCACCCCAGGAGTGGAATTTACCCAGCGGCCGGCGCCGGCGTGCAGGTCGGCGATGTCCTGCTCGACGGCTCGCAACTGGCGACGGGCCTGGTCCAGGTCGGCGGAGCGGTCCGGAGGGAGCGAACCCCGTAGCTCCTGGCGCTCGTGGTAGAGGCCGGCCAAGCGCTCCCCCGGAGACTGGGGGACGGCCCAGCGCTGGCGCCGCTCCTGACCCCAGGCCCAGGCCAGGCGCCGGGCTGCTTGACGGATGTCGGGGGCGACCACGTGCACGTGGCTCTCGCCTCTGGCCCTGCTCATGGTCACGTAGGCCAGCTCCCGGCCGCCGCCGTCTTCCAGGGCATGGGTGACGTCCACCGTCTGGCCCTGCGAACGATGAGCAGTGACGCTGTACGCATGAGCGAGCTTGTCGGCCCCGATGTCGGCTGTGGCCATGTGCAGCTCGGCCCCCTCTGGTGTCACCGCCACTAACGAACCGGCGTCCGGGTCGACGGAGCTGACCACGGCCCGCTGCGAGGTGACCCAGGCGCCGCCCGGCCCAGGCGAAAGGGTGACTACCTTGTCCCCGGCCCGGTAGCGCCTCCCTCCCTCTGCTTTCATCTCGGGGCCAGAAAGATGGCCTAGTTCCTCCCACACCAGGCGGGCGGCCGCATTGAGCCTCTCCACTGCGTCACGGTGGTAGGCCACCAGGAGGGCGTCTTTGCCGTCGGCGACGTCGTAGGCCCAAGCCCGGACCATGTCCAACAGGGCCTGGCCCGGGGTGGGAGCGGGGTGGACCCGGCCGTTCAGTACGTACCAGGCCGCCGCCGTGGGCACATCCCCGGCCCGCAGCTGGTCGAGGGCGTAGCGCTCGGCTGGGTCACGCTGGCGGACGTTCTCGGTGAGGGCAAGGACGTGACCCGGGTGACGGCGGGCCAGCGCTTCGAGGGCTCCCCCGGGCCCCACGGCATCCAGCTGACGGTAGTCGCCCACGATGATGGCCCGTGCCCCGGAGGCTGCTACTGCCCCGAGCAGCTTGGCCATTTCGGCGTCGGGTGTCATGCCGGCTTCGTCGACGACAAGCACGTGACGGGGGCCGAGGGCCTGGCGCTGGTGTTCCAGGCGCCAGGTGAGCGAGGCCAAGGTCCGGGAGCTGACACCGGCACCTTCCTCCAGGGCTTTGGCCGCCTGGCCCGAGGTGGCCGCCCCGATGACGGTATAGCCGTAGGCTTCGAAGCCGGCCCGCACGGCCGCCAGGGTCGAGGTTTTGCCGCTCCCGGCCACCCCGATCAACAGGTCAAGCGAGTGCCCGGAAGTAAGCAACTCCTTGGCCACTTCGGCCTGTCTCTCATTGAGACGGGCGCCCCGGGCCAGTTCCGTCCCCAGGACCGCGTTAACGGCGACCTCCGCCGGGACGGCCGGCGACCACCGCTCGACCAGCTGGTCGGCCAGCTCAGCCACCCGGCGCTCGTCCTCCAGCACACAGGCGGCTGACCATACCGGCCCCCGGGCACCGGCCACCGCCGGCAGGGCGACGGCCCGCTCGTCGGAAAGGACCCTCTGGACTGCGGTGTCCAACATTGAGACGGGCAGGCCGTGGAGGAGCGGCGCCACAGCCACCACCGCGTCCCGGAGGTCGAAAGTCTTCTCAGCCGCCAGGCGTCCACCGGGGCTGAGTAAGTCCTCGGCCAGCTGGTCGACGATGTCAGCCCTGGGCGGTAGGTAGTCCCGGCCGGACCGCTCCACGGCGGCCGCCAGTTCGGCCGCCGGGTAACCGGCCTCGGCTAGCTCGGCCCGCCAGCGGGGCAGGAGGTCTTCGGCCATCGTGTGCTCTTTTTTGTCCCGGGTGGTGCGGGCGGCCATAGAGCGCGCTTGGTACGAGGCATCGCGTCCGACGGCGGCGTCGATCTGGGCCGCGCGGGTGGCGTGGAGTTCGCAGGCCTCTTTCGGCACACCGGAGATGGCGAAACTGCCCAGGCGGCCCGAGGGGCCGGGGTCGAGCTCGATGCCGTAGCCGAGCTCAACCGCTTTGGCGGCGGCGGCCAGGCGGCCAATAGCGGTGGCGGCGTGCAGATGGTCGCGGAACAGCGCCGTGTCGAGCCCCTTCCAGCCACCTCTGTCGTCTTCCATGGCTAGGACATTGGCCAGCAAAACGTGATCGTGCGGCTGGGGATCCCCCGAACGAGTTGTGGCGTGGCGGGACACGGCCCAGGTGAGCCCGCCGGTACCGGTGCGCACTTGCGCCCGGCCTCTTCTGCCGCCCTGCTCTCTTGTCACCTGGTCGAGGTACCCGAGGGTGGCGGCGGTTTCTGCGTCCAAGATGGCCTGCATATCTTCGGCCCGGCCGATGACGCCGAGCTCGGCTACGGACTTCCCCGGGCTGACCACCAGCTCCATGCCCGGCCGCATGCAGGCCACGATGCGCTCCGCTCTCGGGGTGATGGGGGCCTCCGGCGCCGAACAGCGCCCGAAAGTCGCCCAAGTCCACTTCGCCTTCCAGACCGAGCAGAGCTGCGCCCGAGCCGCCCCAGGACATCGGCGTCTCACCCCGGGAGGCGTAGTAGTCGAGGGCGTTGGCCACCGGATCGTCGCCCCGGCCGGCCACGGTGTGCTCGTGGTAGGTGACCGAGTGGGCCCCCATCATCCTCATCCACGCCAAGTCACCCTCCTGCTCACTCCCGATATGACCCGCATTTAGCAACGGCACGTTGCAAACGTGTCAATCGCTTTTCGCTTTTATACAGCCGGAGCTGACCGACCTGGAGAGATTTTTGGTGACAGGTCGGTAACGGTAACTACCGGTCAAAAGAAATATGGGGCAAGAATGTCCGTTTGGTTGGGCGGGTCGACGGCTCACGGCCGACCTGTGGCTGGATCGGTAGTGCTGGCGGCTAATTGCTGTCGGATTACCGGCCTGCAGAAAAAAAATTCTTGTGGCTCTAGAAGGCACTGGGTGGCTGTTGGCGGCACGAGACGGCACTAAATGGTCTGTACAGGCAATTATGGATTATCAACGGTTCGCACGGTAACTCAATTCGTGTGCCACTATTGCGGAAAGCCATTAGTTAGCAAACCAGGAGGCACCGATGCCCAGCACCGAAGAACTTCCCCGCCTTCTCAGCATTGAACAACTCGCAGAGCACCTGGGCGTTACCGAACGGCACGTCCGTCGTCTTGTCGCCGAGAGACGTGTGCCCTTCTTGAAATGGCGGAGGTTCATCCGGTTCGATCCAGAGGAGATCGCCGCGTGGCTTGACGCCGCTCGGCAGCCCGGCGTCACCCCGACAGACCGTGCGTGGCCGAAGGTCCTGAACGCCTCGGGCACTTCGAGACACGATGGGAGACGATGAGCTACGTCCCAGGAACGACCTACAGTTTCGTAACGGCCAGCGGAAGAAGTTGTCTAGTTGCCTCGGGTAAGCGCGTTTTACGGGATCGTGATCTACATGTACTGGAATGAGCGCGACCATCCGGTCCCCCATTTCCACGCTTACCATGCGGAAGCCGGTGCTTCCGTGTCGGCGGATGGCGTGGTCCTTGCTGGCGCACTTGATGCTCGTTCGAACGCACTCGTGGTCGAGTGGGCGCGACTGCACACCGACGAGCTCCTTGCCAATTGGGATCGGGCCCGGCAAAACCAGCCTCTCGTCTCCATACAACCTTTGCCGTAGCATGAGCACGGTGAGCAGCACGTACCTACCAGCCGTGGCCGGAGTGGCGGTTCTGCGTGACCACGTTTTGCGGTTACTCTTCGACGACGGCACGGTAGGCGATGTGGACTTCTCCAACGAAGAGTGGACAGGGGTCCTCGAGCCGCTCCGAGACGCTGCGTACTTTGCGAAGGTGTACGTCGACGCGGAGGCCAGGACGATCGCGTGGCCAGATGGCCTGGACATGGCGCCAGAGCCCTTGTATGAAGAGGCCAAAGCCCACCCGCTCGTGGCGGCCTAGTTCACCGCCGCTATCCTGTGCTGACCGTCAGTAGCCGGACGAGCTGGGGATTTGGGGAGTTTCTGGCCGCAACGCCGTCATGAACCCACCCAGAAAGTGAGTCGATATACAAGTTGTGTGAGTCGCTCCGCGCCCGGGTTGCTACCGATCTTTTGGTCCAAGGGCTTTGCTGGGACAGCTCTTCTTGCGCCCAGACCGAGAACAGACCCTTGCTGGTGGAGGCGACCGATAATTGATCAACGGACGGTCTCGCGGGAGGTGGGCAGGCTCCTCAGGGCGAGCCTTTTTGTCAGCCGGCGCGTCGGGCGCCGCACTTCGTGAGGCTGAGGGAGGCTTCGCGTACCTTGCTGAGCTATCCGGCGTGCAGTTGAGAGCGCTGGCTCTCGGTCGCTCCTGGCCGAAAGGCTGTCGTAGGCTGAAGGCGTAGAGGCGGCTATCTGTTCGGCTCGTGGGCGCGACGCTACGAAGGCGATCCCGGCCCACCTCCCGGAGACATAGACGTCGTCGTGATCGGAGAGCCCGACTGCGATGCCCGTCTATGAAGCGCGTAAACGCCCTGAGGCAACCGTTGGTACCCGCTAATGGCCGTCGTTGACCGGTACCTACGCCCACGTGCTGAGGACCAGCTGAGGACTAGGGGGGTTTCTAGACGGTGAAGATGCTGGTCAGAGGCCTTTTTGCACAGAATCCCGCCTATAGGCTAGCTCACTCGTCACTGACCCTAAATCGGCCTCTGACGTGTACTTTCATTCACGCTACTTCACTCTCGTTTCTGTGGATAAGTGCCCCGGTCCGTAAGTTTCACGGACCGCTCACGGACCAAAAAAGCGCTCAGGGTGGCCGCCAGAGGTAGACCGATTCAAGGCCGGGGCGCCCCAGGCGCCCACAGGGCCTCGGCGGCCACCCGCCCCGCCCCCGGCGCCTGGCTCGGCCCGTGGGGCAGGGGCCTTGTTGTTTTGGCAGTGGCCCCTTCCCCCAAGGCACCCCACCCCCGGCCTGCCGCCGGGAAGCCCCGCCCCCTTTTTGGGGTACAATAAGCGGCGTGGAGATCCGCCCGTCGGCCCGCAGGCACGGCGTGACGGACGAGGACATCCACCACGCTTTCAGCCACGCGCTGCGAGAGGTAGAGCTCGACCAGGACCGCTGGTTGGTCCTCGGCCCGGACGGGGCCGCCAACGTCGTCGAGCTCATCGTTATCGTGATCGACCAGGGCCAATTGCGTTGTATCCACGCCATGCGTGCCACCAAGGAGAACCTCAAGTTCCTATGACCACCGACAAAGCCACTTACAAGGGCGAGCCCCTAACCGACGAGGTGGAGGAGAGGCTGGCCGCCGAGGCCTTGGCCGAGCTGGCGGCCATGAGCGACGAGGAGCGGGAAGCCCACAAGCGGGAGCCCGGGGCACTGGCCAAGCGTCTGGGCCGGCCGCGTCTTAGGCGACGGCCAGTCGGTCCTGCTCCGGGCCGACTGAGCCCGGACATGGCCAAGGAGCTCAACCAGCTGGCCGCCGACACGGGCAAGCACGCCTCCGAGCTGGTGCGGTTAGCTCTGGAGGTGCTGCTTGCGGGCGGGCTCAAGGCGGTCGAGATCGCCGAAAAGAACCTGGCCCGCTACGGCCCGGGCCGGCGCTCGGGCACTGGGCGCAGCCAGAAAAAGAACTAAGTACGCCGGCCACCGGGCCGCCTCGTGAGCCCCGAGCGCGGCGGAGAGCGCCGCCCACGAAGGTCGTTGGGGGCCTAGGCCCGCCACCTTCTGGGGGCGTCGTAGCTAAAACCGTCGGGGAGAGTGGCGGGCCCGGCCGGGTGGGCCACCACGACGTCGACGGTGCGCGGCCGGCCGGGGTGGTGCAGACGCAGCTCTGGTCCGACACCACGAAGAACCGGTCGCCGGAGTGCCTCCAAAGGTGGCCGCCGTCGACCCGGTGAGACCGGTGCCGTCGATAATTACGCCGCTGCCACCCACGTCGGGGCCGTCGGCCGGGACGACCGCGGTGATAGTGGGCTGGACGTCCGCCGGGTCTTCCCCGGTCCGGACGATGATCATGCCGGAGCCGAAATACGAATTGTCCGCCCGGCGGGCCAGCACGTCGAGGACGTAAGGGCCTCGGCCCCGACTGTAGACGTGCTCGCCGCTGGCGGGGTCAGCCCCGATCGGCACCCACTCGGGGGCCGAGCCGTCGCCCCAGATGTAGCGCAGCATCCCCCCCGAGGGGAGGCCGTAGAGCGTGACTACGGCGCGCTGGCGTGTCTTCGCCGTCACCCGGCCACCGCCCGCACCGTGATCTTTAGACCAGGGCGTCTTGCTCAGGCAGGGAATTTTCCCCGCGTGACGTCGACGAGCCATGGCGCCCCTTGGCGGCCGCGTCTCGCCGGCGCTTGCGCTCCCGGGCGCACTCAGGCTTGGCGTATCCCGCCTATAGGCCAGCTCACTCGTCATTCATCTAAATTCATTCTCTTAGCGGCCGTTTCGTTCATGCGACATCAGTGTCGTTCGTGCGGATAATTGCCTTGAGTTGCAGACCAGATGCCGGGGCCTGGTCGGCCGAGCGAGGCCGCTGCCACCGCCCGGTTCATACCGAGGACGACGGCCGCCCGATCAACTGCCCAGGGACGCCGATGGGATCAGGTTGGCGACAGGACGGCCAGGGCCGGTGGTACGTCGTCGACGCCTGCGCTCAGCACAGCTCGCAGCTCTTGAACAGGGCTCCTCCCGAAAGCACTCGCTCCGTACCCTCGTGGCCCAATTTGGAGAGCTTTACCACGCCCAGGATTTACGCCGGCTCTCAGTGTCTTTCGGGGGCGGTATGCCAACCGCACCCCGGAGGCCCCCTGTTCCCTGATGGCACTCCGCTCCCTACCACTACACGGGTTGTGTACCCACCCAACGGGATGACGACCCTTGGTAGCGCAGACATCTTCACCTTAGGTGGGACAGGCGACAGGACACCGTACACGACGGTTACTGGCACGGGTCCGCTGCTGGTCTGGTTGTGCTGGGGCTCTGGTGGGCCTGACCGCGTCGATGACTCCTATTTGAGCGCTTTCATGCCTCCCGCCGTCAATGGTGCGCTCGCAACCGCGGACTCCGAGTACGCGAGGCCAATTCCTTCAACTGGCCCGGCTATTAGCGCCATATCGCGGTTCGTGCTCGTGCCGGACGGCGCTGACACGGCTGATTACACAGTTCAGGCCGCCTGTGCACCGTCGGTATCGTCCTTCAACGGACAGCCCGCCTGGAAATGGCCGGGGTCCACGATTTTGAGCCCAATACTGGTTACAGGCTCAGATGCCACCACCTCACAACATGAGGTTTACTTCTCGTTCCTGTCGGGCATTGCCTCCGGGGTCGCAGGAGTGCCGCAATCGCTATTCTGCAGGAACTTCTTGACCCGCTGTCCCACCGGCGTGACCGCAGGCACCGGGCACCGGAAGGGGCCGAGCAGTGATATCCCCTCTAAGATTTGGACGGTCTGCCTTTCTCGTGCCCAGGCTGCCAATGAAGGTATTAGCGCTGGGGGTGCATAAAGGCTGGGTCTACGGTATTAGTGCAGGTCGGGACCAGAGTACTCGCCGCCGGAGGCTACGAAAATGGGCGACTGTCTTCGTAACCACTAGACGCTTCGCCGCGGAGGTAACGAATAGAGCGCACTTTGTTCGCATACCTCGACCGCCCGCCCACCGTCCACCAAACGCAGGCGCAGCCCTTCGAGCTTGGCCTTGGTGATGTTGTTGTCGAAGACCGCGTACAGCCGGTCTGCGTCCCCGAGGTTGTCGCCGAAGATGAACTGGGCGATACCGAGTAACGCGAACGCTGTCGCACATAGGCGGCTATTGTGACGCCGTGACTGGGGCGTGGGCGGCGAGCCTGGTACTGGAGTCCGAGCGAGGGCAAATACTGAGCCGCCTTCGCGCGCTGGCCGCCGAGTTCGAAGGTATCGTAGCCGCCTCAATGGACACCAATGGTGACGACGAGCACGACCCCGAGGGCGCCACGATCGCATTCGAGCGAGAGCGAACCGCCGCTCTGCGGGCGCAGGCAGAGGCGCGCCTGAGCGACGTAGACCGAGCGCTGGCACGGGTGGCCGCCGGTAAGTACGGCTTTTGCGCCTCGTGTCGACGCCCAATCGCAACGGAGCGCCTAAGAGCCCTACCCGTCACCGAATTATGCATAGGTTGCGCCAGCGATTTGCTCCGCGCCGGTGGTACCCGAGTCTTGACGGGTGCTTCTTCAGCCCGCACACCTGCGTACCGAAAGAGAGCGGAAACCCGATAACACGGAGTCACTGCGTATTTCTTGTGCGGTGGCATCCTGTAGGTGAGAACTCGAAAAGGCAGTGGTCTCCGCTTGCGCCTGAACCGCCGAACTGGGTTCACGACGGTTCTGACGGATGTTCGAACGGGCCGCGTCGTATTGGGCGATCTGGCCCTCAATCGGAGCCGACCACCCCGACGATGCCACCACCCTCAAAGTCTGAGTTGCCCCAGCGAGCCGCCTACCGCCTCGAAGAAACTGATAGCGCCCGCGTCAAACGCCACCAGGTCGGTCTCTTCGTCCAGGGCGTCCCCACTACGCCGTCGCCATCAGGACCCGGATGATCAGTTCGGGCCCGGAGTCTTCTGGATTGGCGAGATAGCGTGGAACCCTTCCTATCCGGCGGTCGTGTTCAAGGCGGCCACAATGTCATCGATCGCCGTCTGTTCGGGCTCGCTCACGTCTTGGCCGTGCTCGCGGTGGGCAGCTGCGACTTTGTGGGTCAAGTTGACGATGAACTGGCGGTACTCCTCTACCTCGACCGGCGTGGCCTTCCGCTCGAGCACCTCGACCGAATCGCGCAGGTGCTGTAGGCCATGCTGCTTGAGCTCGTCCGGGGAGTGGTAGTGAGTGTGGTCCCGTTCAGGTCTAGCCGACACGATCTCATCCAGGAGCTCGCTCTCACCGTGCTGCTGGCGCGCCTCGGCATAGGCCTTAGCCATAGCTATGGTTTCGCGGAAGATCCCCCGCGTTGGGCCGTGACCACGATCATGCCGGCACTCGGAGGCGCTTCCAGAATGAGCTGCCACTCCTCGGCCGAGAAATCGGACTTCGTCGTCATGGCCCCTCCGATCGTTTTGCACCCGCTGATGCTCGTCACACTCACCGTAGACCACCTTGTACCTCGGCAGCTCCGCATGGAGCTAATCCCCGAGCGAGCCCGGCTACCCGGCCCGGGCCCTTCGGCGGTCGCCGGCCCCGACCTTGGCGTGTACGACCTCAGTTGCCCAAGTCCAGGCGACTGCTGGCTCTCCACCCCCTATGGCGGGTTCTCGCTCTTACAAACGACGGGCGTCGGTTCGCATTGGGCCAGGCAACCGACAATGACAAGCAAGGGCTCCCTCAGGTCAGCTGCCCCCAGCCCGACCAGCGCGCAGCTCTGGGTGCCCCAACGGCCACGGTGCTCAACCACCAGACGCTCGTTTATGGCAGCGCCGTGCCCGTGAACAGCAGCATCACAACCGGTCGCTGATCGGTGCCAAAACGACTCGCCTCGCCCTGTGCGACCCGGTGCGGGGCCCGAACACGTGGCAAAACGCACTCCATTCGTAGATGCCGTCGTCGCCACCGAGGCAGCTTCGAGGTACTCGAGGCCAGCACCGAATAACGAGTATGCGTTCCCCGCAGAGTGAGCACGCCTGTCACTATGTGCACGGGCGAACCGGGAGTACGAGACGGGAGTTGGCCAGTCTCGGACCGAGCAAACTGGACGACATGGACGTTGAATGTCGGCGAGCGCTTGAGTTGGTTCAACCGGGCGCGTCCGCGGCTTCGATCGAGGATCTCGCGCACAACCGATGGCTGACGGCTGGCATCTGGGCGGTCACCTCGAACGGCCTGCGCATGGTCCTGAAGTGCCTCACTCCTGATCGCAAACCGCCAGCCTCAGCATGGGATGCCCATTGGACGACGAGAGCGGAAGACCAGCGACGCTGGAACTACTGGGCCAGGGAAGGGCTGGCGTACCAACATCAGCTCGTTAAGGTCTACGAGCCAGGTGGGATCGTCGGACCAGAACTCCTGGCAGCCCACTACGCAGACGACCTCATTGTCCTGCTGCTCGAGCACGTCGAGGGGCTACCCGGCGACCAGTGGAGGACCGGCGATTACGCGACGGCGTCCCGATCCCTTGGTCGAGCTCAGGGACACCTGCTCAGCGGCAAGTCCTTACCGAGCTACAGCTGGCTTAGCAAAGGCTTCCTGCGACAGTACGGCTCCGAGAAGCCAGTCGACTGGGGCCTGCTCGACAGCGACGAGGCCTGGCACCAGCCCTTGGTCGAGCACAACTTTCCGCCCGAGCTGCGTCAAGCAGCCGTGTGGCTTCACGCAGCGCGGCATCGCCTCTACGAGATCGTCTACGCGCTCCCGCGGGTGCTGAGCCACCTGGACTTCTGGACCAACAACCTGATCCTGCGGCCCGAAGGGAGCATCGCCCTCCTCGACTGGGCGTTCGTAGGAGATGGAGCCATTGGCGAGGACGTTGGCAACCTTATTCCAGATGCCGCATTCGACCATTTCATCGACGCAGAGGCACTCCCGGAACTAGAGGCTGTGGTACGGGATGCCTACCTCGATGGCCTCGCGAGCGGCGGGTGGAACGGCGACCCTCGCCTCGCGGAACTCGGGCTCTGCGCATCGGCGGTCAAGTACGACTGGCTGACACCGGCGATGCTTTCCTCGGCTTCGGCGCCGCGGCAAATGCGGTACGGGGGAACCGAAGAGATCAATGCGGACTTCCGATTTCGCCAACGCGGTATTGCCCTTCTCGACAACGCCGAACGCGCCCAGCGAGCGGTCACGCTCGCCCAGGAGCTCGCGATGTAGTTGACCTGTGGCCTAGCGTCAGTGCCGTCGGGGTCTCCACTGGCGGCACGTCGACGAGATCCTCCAGTTCCGTGCTCACATAGGACGGTCCGCCGCCTAAGCCCACAAACGGCGTGGCCCCTTAACCCTTCCCACTCTTAACACCTCAGGCCAGGGCTCGTACTACACCTTTACGCCAAGGCTCCTGTCGAAGTAAAAGACCGAGGCGACTTCGTAGCTGCGTGTCGCTTCAACGGTGCCGCCGTCCTCGTCACACATGATTTCGAGGAGTTGGCCATCGCGTCAACGTACCGCTTCAGGGGCTTGGGACGGGTTCTTCCTGCATGCCGGGCCACTCCTGGGGCCAGCCAGCGCGACGGATTCGGTAGGTAGAGTCAGGCCACTCGTACTCCCAGTCGTCGTCCGGAGCGACCAGTCCTCCCCAGGAATCTGCCAGGGCCATCTGGTCAGCGACGTCTTCGGTTATGAGCGTGACGTGGTTGCCGTCCTCGTCCTCGCACATCAGGAAGCCGTAGCCGGCCTCGATGGGCGGGATCCTTGCTGCCTCGCAGATGCTCTCGTACTCATCCTGCGGTACGGGCCTGGCGAAGTAGCACCTGCGCGCTTTCAGGATCACACCGGGCAGCCTAAACGCCGAAGAAGGCGTCGAGTGCGGCCCCGACGTCTTTGTCCGCGCACGCCCACTTCGAGAACGGTCCCTTGTCACCAACGAACCCGCTTCCGCCATAACCGGATGATTGCTCGACCGGATTCGAATGGCTATTCGAATCGCAGTATCAAGTCAGTGCGAGAACGCATCGACGCGGCCGCCCGATCCCTGCGACTCCCTTGGCCGGTCACTTGTCGTCTTGGGTCTCGGACACGGGCCCAAAGCCATCCATTCGACGGCCCGACTACGCTTAGAAGGGCACCAAGCTACTTCTCAGCGCAACGGCCGTCACGACACTCCCCGTGAGCTGCGCTCGCCTAGCGTTCCTCGGCTCGTTCGTCAGCGGCTTCGCTGCGATCCAGAGCGCTGTCAGCTCGGCGGCGGACCATATCGGCCAGGTCTTCTTGATCGCCGGCCGACAAGTCCCGGTCTTCACCCGCCTGGACCCGGTCGATCGCCGATCTGTTCCGGTCCGCAGCAGCCTCGGGGTTGGGGGCTGAACGCTCGCGGGTCGCGGCGATAGAGTCACGCTGCTCTGCGGCTCGGTCTCGTTGCTCGGCGGCGAGGTCTCGGCCAAGAGAGCGCTCACCGATTGCGATCAGTCGTTCACGCTCCTTGGCATCGCGCTCGTCGGCAAGCTTTTCGCTCGTCGGCAATACGGTCTCGCTCGTCGGCAATACGGTCCCGCTCGTCGGCAACAACCTCCCGAGCATCGGCCACTACCCCTGGTCGGGCTTCCTCGTCTCGAGGCTTCTCCACGTTCAACGATGCTACGCGTTCCTGCGGCGACAAGTCCCGCGCAGTTTGCGGGACCTCCTCCCGATCGGCCTGGTCCGCTCCGGGTGAGTGCCCCAAGAACATGACGAGCGCGAACGACCGTTCTCGCTCGGCGTGGTCAGCATCCGTTTAGAAGCTCATAGGGGCCCGAGCGACCGTCCTTGCCGCCTCGGGTTCAAGGCGAATTCAGTTTGCGCCAGAACAGAAATCACATTCGTGTTGTTCAGACAGGTTAGAACATTCCTTACCGGGGGGCCGCCGCGCTACCCGATCGTCTCAGCGGAACGCACACTCGGCGCGACCGATAAGAGAACGACAGAAGCGGGGCCGGTCCATTTGCGGAGCAGAATGCGGGCGTCCGTGAGGACAGGTATGCGCCCTGATTATGCATTGTCGTACAAGCAAAGTTGGCCTCCGGCCAGATGGCGATATCCGTCGATTTGCAATTATCCCTGGCGGGAGAACAACTTTCTGGAATCGGACGTAAGACGGCATTATGTCGGAGGAAAAGACTACCGGAGCACCCATGCTGCTCGCGGGCGGAGCGCGGCTGTTTGTCTCGAAACTCGTGCTGGCGCGAAGCCCCGGTAGGCAGCATGGCACGCGGTGGGCGTTGGACGCGGAGCGTCTCTTCTAATCGTTAGGCCAGACACTCAAGAGCAATTTGGCGGTTGCGAGCACTGATGGCGCACGACGACCGGTACTACCGGCCCCGGGCGCTCCAGCAAACTCGCCTGTTGACGAGCCCCAAGCGCCACAGAGTGGCCGAGGTCGTGCCTGAGCTCCACTCCGGTGTTAGCTCTATTGGCGCGCTGCCCTCCTGGCCTTCCACTGGAGTTGAAACGCCTCCAGCTCCTGCGGAGGCATTACCAGGCGGCGTCCAACCCGCAGCCCGTCCTCGATGTCCACCATTCATCGCACTTTCCCTTGGCTACCTGGCCCAGGAGGTGGCCAAGTGGAGCAGCGTGCGCGCCCCCCAGCCCGTGTTGCCCCGGCTCAACCAACCCTCGTCGCGGTCGGAGTGGCTGGGGGCAGCCATGTCAAGGTGCGCCCACGGGGTGTCCTTCACGAAGTGCTGGAGGAAGAGCGCCGCCATGATCGTTGAGGCCGCACGGTCCCTGGCGACGTTGCGCATGTCGGCAACCTCTGATTCCAGCCGCTCCCTGTAGGGAGCCCACAGAGGTAGACGCCAAGCCGGTTCCCCCGCCGCGGCCGCAGCAGCGAGAACGCGTTCTACGAGTTCGTCGCTCCCCAGGACGGCGGCCAGCCCGGGCCCCAGAGCGATCGCCTGACCTCCGGTCAGGGTGGCCACATCGATGATGGCATCAGGGCGACGTTCTCCGGCCACCAGAAGGGCGTCAGCTAGGACGAGTCGGCCTTCAGCGTCAGTGTTCACAATCTCGACTGCTGTCCCGTCACGGGCGGTGACAACGTCGCCCGGACGAGTGGCATGGCCGCCAGGCATGTTCTCAGCAATAGCGGCCCAGCCGTCGACCCGCACTGGCGGGCCTAGTTCGGGCAACGCCGCGACGGCGGCTATGACTGCGGCCGCACCACCCATGTCGCCCTTCATCGTCTCCATGGCGTCGGGCGATTTCAGCGACAAACCGCCCGAGTCGAAAGTGATGCCCTTGCCCACGAAGGCGAGATGGCCCCGAGCTCCAGCCGGGGCGTAGGTGACGCGGACCAGGCGGGGAGGTTGGGCGGATCCCGCAGCCACGCTGGCCAGGCAGCCGAGCCGCTCGGCAGCTATGCGGTCCTCATCCCAAATCTCGACTTCGAGGCCGACGGCGGAGCCGGCTTCGGCCGCGGCCTCGGCGAAAGTCCGGGGGGAGAGCTCCCGAGCCGGTTGGTCGGCCCACCGCCTCGCTCGCAAGCTGGCCTCGGCCATCACCCTGCCCGTGCGGGCGCCCGTTGCCGCTGATTGTTCCTGGCCGACGAGAGCGACGTCCTCGAGGAGCTGCTCGGAGTTGGCCGGTGACGGACGGTAGCGGTACCCGGCTAAGACGATCCCCTCGACCACGGCCTGCACGGCGGCGGCCGTGCCGTCGCCCGCCGTGTGCAGCGTCGTGGCCAGGGACCGGACCCGCGTGGTCGCTCTCGCCAGCGCGGCGCCGGCACGGCGGAGGTCGTCGTTCGTTGGCGCGCTTTGGCGGTCAGAAGACGACGGGACGCTACTCGTCGAAACCGGGGTCGTCCCCACGGCCACGACGTGGTGGCCGCCGGCGAGGACGGACTGCGTTTGCCCGATCTCACCGCGAAAGCCGGTGGAAGCCAGGAAGGCCTCGGCGTTCTCCTGCTCCAGGGCCTGGGCCACCTCTTCCCAATTGCCGTTCGGCCCTGCTGAAGGGATGGAGCGCACGGCCCGCGGGACATCGAGGTCGGCGCCGACCGGCACCGCAACCGCCTCAACACCGCCCGGGATGGTAGATGCAGTCGTGAAATTGATTGGCACCCGTGTAATTCTCCTCGAATTATCGACTTCGTGTGTCGAAATTTACCGGACCGTACCGTCGCCGGCCCCTGGTCCGAGAGGCTGCGGGCGATCGGGGCCGACGTTCTGCAGGAAGGGCGGGCCGCTGACGGCAGACCTGATGACGAGCGCCGACCCGTGAACCTGGTTGTTTGCCCAACCGCCGGCATCGCGACCTCCAGGTAGCAATTGCCACCACAGCTGGCGGGACGGTCGTCCACCCCTAACAGGCTGATCTGGCTGCTGTTGCGTTGGTTCCAGGTGTCAATGGATCGAACGCAGACTAGCCGATCAGGGATTCCTGGCCTGAACAAAGGAGTTTTTCGGCGGCGTGATATGACGCCCCAAGCTCAACGACAATCTGGTCGCAAACTCGGTAGCGGGTGGCAAGCAAGATCAGTCGACCTGACCGCCGCGCGAACCGCGTCGATCGGCGCTCCGCATAGCCGTCGCTGCACGGTGCGGGCCCCGAGCGCGGATGAGTTATTCGGCGTCGCTCCTCCCTAAGCTAAGGGAAGGCCGACCCGCGGTAACAAGGAACCAAGAGGGGCGTGTTCCTGGCCGCGCTCGGCAGCCTGGCCTTGCTGCTCACCTATGGCATGCCGGGCACGGCCAGCGTGTGTGCGTTCTACGCCTTGTTCTCCGTCGTCATCCTCGCCACCTGGAGGACCTCGAGCTGGCTGGGGGTCGACGGGCTGGTGATGGGCCACCCCCAACGCCGCCGCCAGCGCCGGCTACGAGAGACGACGGCACAGGCGACAGGCCTGACCGTGGCCCCCGCTAGGGCGGCGTAGGGCGCGTTACGCTCGGTCATGTTTTGGTCGAGCCAGCCACGACGAGAAAGTGCAGATTGGCTCTGGGAGAAAGGGAAAGGAAGTCCACGATGAGCGGACCGACAGAATTTACGATCGGGAGCCAAGTCACCTGCAGCGATGGAGCCTGCGGGGAGCTGAGACGAGTAGTCATCGACCCCGTTGCTCGCGCTCTCACCCATCTGGTGGTGGAACCCAAGCACGGCCGGGCAAACGGCCATCTGGTACCCATAAACCTCGTCGTCTCGACGACCAATGGGATCGCACTGGCCTGTACCACCGCTGAGTTCGAAAAGCTTGATGATGCAGAAGAGACCCAGTTCATCTCGGGCGGGAGTGGGCAATCAGGTTACGAGCAAGACCAAATGCAGTCGTGGCCCTATTACGGCCTCGGCGCCGGGGCCGGGTACGGGCTGGGAGCTCTCCCCCTGATTGAGGAACCCGACCGGCCCGTAGTGGTCACCTATGACCGAGTGCCCCTGGGTGAGGTGGAGGTGCGCCGCGGGGAGCACGTGTTCGCCACCGACGGCGAAATCGGGCGGGTGCGGGGGTTGGTCATCGACCCGGGCGACCACTGCGTCACCCATGTGCTCCTCGACGAAGGCCACCTCTGGGGCCAAAAGAGGGTTGCCATCCCGATCAGTGCCGTCAAAGATGTCGCGGCCGGCGTCCAGCTCAAACTCACCAAGGACGAAGTACGCGACCTGCCCCCAGTGGAGGTCGATGAAAGCGTTTGACCGGGCGGTGGCCCGGCAAGCCGGAGCAGAGCAGGAAAAGCGGGCCAAGATCATCGCCGCCGAGGGCGAGTCCTTGGCGGCCGCGGCCCTCGGCGAGGCCTCGGACATCATAATGGTGCACCGCCTCGCGCTCCAGCTCCGCAACCTGCAGACCCCTGTCCCCCGGAGTGGAACAGCCCGGTTGGGGCGGGTAAACCTGGCCTGATGTGTGACCAGGTGAGGTTCTCGTGGACTGAAGACCCTGGAGACCCCGTCGTCCTTTACGCCGCTGAGTTGGCCACGAGCTATTGGCGCGAGGTATTGGGCCGGAGGAGCCGGAGTACCCCGCAGCTGAGCTGGCGTGGGATCTCATGGCTGCACAGGGAGTCGTGAGGTCCCGCCTTGGACTGGCGCACCGCGGAAGCAAACTGGTAGGAGCAGTGGTACAACGGCTGCCCTTGCACCAACTGCGATCGTCGTGGCTGCCCTGGTTGATAGTCGACCGCGCGTACCGGCGGCGAGGGGTTGGGCGTGGGCTCCTCCAGGGCGCCATCTCAGAAGCAGTCAAAGATGGCCGGACTCGGCTCGGGTGGCGCTCCCCGGTGCACAGCGCCGCAGCGACGGCGTTCTCGATTGCGGCGGGGGGGCACCAAGACGAGAGCCTTGAGCAGAACCGGCTAATGACGGCGGAAATCCACCTCCAGCCCGGCAAAGCTTGGCTCGACCAGTCGACCGAGCCTCTCGACGGTTACGAGCTGGTCGGATGGGATGGTCCCTGCCCGTTGGAACTGGTCAGTGAGTTCGCCGGCTTACAAAGAGCGATGGAAGACGCCCCGGGCAACGACCCAACAGCCGCGCTCAAAGTTACGGTCGCTAACGTCCGTGCTGCAGAGAATCGGTGGCTGCCCAGGGGCCCCTACTGGCGGCTGTGCGCTCGTCAGGCTTCGACGGGGCGGCTGGTCGCGTTCACCGAAATGCAGCTCCCAGCCAGCCGGCCGTGGCTGGCGGAGCAAGGGGACACCGGCGTGTTGCCCAACTACCGTGGCCTTGGCTTGGGAACATGGCTTAAGGCCAGCAATGCCGTCCGTCTCCTCCATGAGCGGCCAGAGGTCCGTGTGGTCGAGACCTGGAACTCCAGTTCGAACGCCCCCATGCTCGCCATTAACCGGGCCTTGGGCTTTCGGTCGGTTGGTTCCTGGCGCCGCTGGGCGCTAGCCCTCTAGAAGTTTGGTCTGCTTTGTTGATCAAGGCGCGCCGCGCTCCCGAGGTTCGTAAAGCGGCCGGGCCAACCTAGCGGCTGGGCGGGGAGTGACACCGCTAGGGCCAGCCCTCGTGGCGTGGGTGCCAACCGAGGACCTCTGCCGCGCGGGAGCAGTCAAAAGCCCCGGGCCCGCACAGCGTCAGGCGAGAATGACCATTGACCTCTACCTTGAGAGCCGCACAAATCGCGTCGGCTACGTCGTCGACATGTACGTACGCACCGAACTCCGCTTGTGACTGGTCTATCGTCGCCAGCCCGTCGTCCGACAGGATCATCACCGGGCGCAGCACAATTGTGGGTATCCCGGTCCTGTGGGACCACGCTGCGCACATCTCTTCAGCCAGTCGTTTCGAAAGGCCATACGGACGGGCGGCGCGGAGCGGGTGAGCGTCGTCTATAGGTAAGTACGCCGGCTCGCCCTCGCCCTCTGTGCAACCGAACACCTGAGCCGACGAAAAATAAACGACACGCGCGACTCGGGCCGCCTCCGCGGCGAGCAGGATGTGCCAGGTGCCGAGCACGTTCGTCGCCATGATGTCGGCCCGCGTGCCAGCGCTGTCGTGGGGGATGGCGCCGGCGTGGACAACCGCCGCGCACCCGCTGACCGCGGAGCGCACTATAGCTTCATCACGCAGATCGAACCCTTCGGCAATGTCGAAGCGCCGGACGGTCCAGCCCGCCGCCTCCAGTGCGGGGACGGCGACGCGGCCGACACCTCCCGCTGACCCGGTGACCAACACTTCGCTCATAACATCATTGTGGCAGGGCGGACACGGACGACCTCGTTTGGGTGAGGTGAACTCGTATCTCGAGAGGAGCGTCGGCCGGAACCCATAGCCCGACGTGGTCGCAAGGCGCGGCGCCGCACAGGGCGCGCTGTCACGGGCTGAGCGCGTAGGTGGCCAGGACTGGTCGTTACGTGCGTCCTGTCAGGTCCTCGAGCGAACCAAGAGGGCCTCCGAGCCTCCCGGTCCGCGAACCTTGCATTCTTGAGACCAAATATATATGATTACATCTATTCCACGTGCCGCTTGCTACGGGGGGACCGGGTTGACCTCGCGAATGACGAGGTCGAACGGTGCGCAGTACCGCATGCCCGTCGAACGGCGGTGACGTACGTCCGCGCATCAGGCGGCATAACCCAAGGGGAAAGGAGACTGACGTGGCCGAGAATGACGATAATCCGGTACGTTCAGCGAGCGAAGGAGTAGTAAGCCGAAGGGAGTTCCTCGGTGCTACCGCCTCCGTCGGGGTCGGGGCAGTCCTCGGATCTCGGGTTCTGAGAGGCAGCCTCCGAGGCTCGCACCAATCAGACGAAACACATGTCCCTTTGTCAACCCAGCAAACACTGACAATGTGGTCTTGGGAAGAATTGTCGCAGTGGGACAAAGTTTACCAAGAATCCGGGGTATACAAGAAGTTCCCCGGTCTCAAGCTAACGTTCTTGCCACAGGACATCGACACTCTGGAACAAAAGGCAATTACCGCCCTCGCCTCCGGCGTAAGTACTGGACTGCCCAACCTCCTTCGGATCCCTATGGGGATATATCGCGCACTGGTCAACACGAAGGCAATTGTCGATACCACCAGCTATATAACTCCTTACAAAGATGATATCCTGGCCACAACGTGGGCGTCGCTTGACGTAAATGGCAGGACTTATGCCCTTCCCGACGACACCGGGTTCTGCCTGTTCGGCTACCGGTCGGACTTGTTCAGCAAGGCCGGCATAGGTAGCACACCAGCGGAAGTCGCCGCGGCTATTCCAACGTACGACGACCTGATAACGGTCGGTCAGAAGCTCAAGGCAAAGACTGGTTCCGTGCTCATGTTGTTCCCCGAAGGGTCGGACGGCCTGGGATCTCCTAACCCCTTTTCCACGATGGTAATGCAGGGTTCAACGGGATTTTTCGACCTGGATGGTAACGTGATCCTCGATTCGCCGTATCATATCCAGGTCGGCGAGCTCTACCAGAAGATGTACAAGTCCGGGCTCACTGCTAACATTACTGGGACGGTGCAACAATGGGCGGCCTACAAAAGCGGGCAATTAGCGACGATCCCGTACCCGAACTGGCAAGATTTCGAGTTCGTCGCGTATACGCCCAGCCTCGCCTACAAATGGCAGGTCGTCCCGCTGCCAACCGTCACGTCCGCGAGCAAGCAAATAGCGACAGCAGACGGCTGCGCGATCGTCCTCCCCGCCGGACAGCCGTCGGACCAGTTGAAGCTCGCTATTCAGGTAGGTCTCTATCTGAAATTGAACAAGGCGGCTTCGGAGGCTCATATGCGCGTCTTTTCCGGAGCCTTCGAGTCGAACATCCCGGCGCTGGAGGCGATGAAAGGTACTAAGTCGCCGATGCTAAAGGGGCAGGAAGTGTACAACATTTGGCTACCCGATGTGCAAACCTTGAAGCCTTACTCGATCTCCTACGCATCGGTTTTCGGTACTCAGATGGCTACCGCCGTCAACAACGCCATTTACAGCATCACTATTGACAACAAGTCGGTCGCTTCGACTCTAAAATCCGCGGCAGACAGTGTTCGCCAACTACAGGACGAGAAGGGGCTCAAATAGCTCGAGTTGCGCCTGATCAGCACTTCCACGTGGTGACCGCGCGGGCTCATGCCAGTTTAGGCGGAGCCGCCGGGCGCAACTACAGCTACAGTCGGGCAAAGAACGCAATGGTGGCGATGATATGGGTGTAAGGGCGACCGGGGAAGATCTGACGTCCGTCAGTTCGGTAGCCGTCAGACAACGCCCGGCAGTCGGCCGTTTAGGCCGTTCGGGAGAAGAGTTCGGACGGCCTGGGCGGCGGCTAACGGGGAGCAAGCTGGCTCCCTATCTCTTGATTGCGCCTTTCATCATTGGCTTCCTCGGTCTGGCGGTCTTCCCTATCCTCTGGTCGTTCCTACTCAGCTTCGAGAACTGGTCTGCGACGGTAACGACGTGGGTAGGTTTACGCAACTACCACTTTGTGCTAACAGACCCGGCGGTGGCCACCTCTTTTGAAAACTTGATCTGGTACGTGGTCGTAAACGATGTCTTCCAGATCACTATCGCTATCGGGTTGGCCTTGATACTCGATCTGCGGTTCATGAGGCGCTACAGCGTCGCACTGAGCGCCGCGTTCTTCCTCCCCAATGTTGTCCCCGGAGCCGCCGTCGCCGTGATCTTCTCTACACTGCTCGGGACCAACGGCCTCTTGCCCGGCGCCTTCCACCTGATTGGCATTAACATCAATTGGCTGGGGTCAGCTACGTGGTCGAAACCCTCTGTCATTTTGGCGGGTAGCTGGCAATGGATTGGCTTTTGGGTCATAGTGCTGGTCGCGGCCCTCCGTGCTGTGCCTGACGAGTACTACGATGCCGCCAAGGTCGACGGGGCGGGCCTGACGGCCAAGATCTGGCACGTGTCCCTGCCCACTATCCGGCCGGCACTGGTATTCGTGTTGACAGTGAACACCATCGGCACGATGCAGCTGTTCGATGTCCCGTTCCTCTTGTTCGGAGCTGGTGGAGGCGGTGGTCCGCTCAACTCGGCCACGACGCCCGCGATACAGCTCTATAACTTTGCATTTTCTAACGCCGACCTGGGGTCGGCTGCAGCCACTGGATGGCTACTCACGGTGGCCATCATGATCGTGACGATTGTGTTCTTGGGCGTCGCCCGTCGTCGGGAGTGGCTATGAGAGCGACCGGCGACCTCCCCCATATTTGGCAGCGCGCCATTGTCATCGCCATTGTCCTCGTGGCGCTCGGGTGCTTCCTGGTACCTGTGTGGTTGACCCTCGTCTGGGCGAGCTGGCACGACAGTCAGATCTTCTCCTTCCCTCCTCACTTTTTCTTCGGCCCTACCTTGGGTCGAACCTGGCGCAGCTAAATGCCGCGGCGCAGATTTGGCGAGCCCTGCTGAACTCCGTGGTCATTGGAGGCCTTACCGCGTTCGGGGCCGTGTTGCTCTGTACTTGCGCCGGCTACACGTTCGCCAAGTTTACCTTCAAGTTCAAGACCGCAATTTTTTACGTACTCTTGGCCACGGCGGCCATCCCCAGCCAGATCACGGCAGTTCCGCTCTTCATAATCATGGACCGCCTTGGGTGGATCAACACCTACCAAGCCGTGATCATCCCGGCCATTGCGCCGGCGCTCGGGCTCTTTTATATGCGCACTGCTATCTCCCAGGTCGTCCCGTCGGAGATGCTCGAGGCGGCCAGGTTGGACGGCGCCGGTGAGTTCCGGATCGTACGCAGCATGGTCCTGCCGGTGGTCATACCAAGTGCCGCTTCGCTTGGTATTCTGCTCTTCAGTCTTAGCTGGAGCAACCTGTTTTGGCCGCTCGTCGTTCTGAGGACGAACAACATGGCAACAATCCCCGTCGCCTTGGCCGGCTTGATAGGGACCTATTCTCAGCCGTACGGCCAGTTGATGGCGGGAGCGGCGATCGGTGTTATCGTGCCGATGGTATTCTTCTTTGCCCTCCGCAAGTACTTCATGCGGGGCGTCGTTATTAGTGCTGCGCGAGCGCAGAGATGAATGGCCAAAGCTAGCGGATTGAAGCCATCTCGTCCGCGCCTGCCTCGGGCCAATGGCCCGAGGTATGCCTTGGCCGCGGCATTGTTCGATTTTCCCGGAAGGGAGCCGACCGAGAGCGGATGTCCGACGGAGGTGCGTAAGGTGGGTACCATCTCGTTGCGCAATGGCCAGGTGGATCTCGACCTCGGCCGTGAGCACGGCGACCTCGTCACTGTTCGCCACCGCGGCTTCGATATCGATTTGGTCAGCGAGCGCCGACTCTGCGAAAACTTTCGGCTCTTGCTCCCTCTTCCTCACCGGCGCGGCCACTACGTGCAGGGGTCCCAGCAACGGCTCGGTCGGGTGGATGTCGGTCCCGACGGCACCGTGGCGACGTTGGAATGGACCGGTCTCGCCTCGGATGAAGGGACCTTCGACGTCACCTTCCGGATGCGCATCATTGTCGGGAAGGACTACGTGGAGTTCCGCGCCTCGGTTGAGAACAACACGTCGTTTACTGTTGAAGAGGTGCTCTGCCCGGCGATCGGCGGCATCGACGGACGGGAGCTTCCCGGCGACTGGCGGATCCATCATCCCGGCTGGACTGGGCAGGGCGTCGAATGGCCCGTGTACAAGGAGTTCCCAGGCTCCTATCTTGGCCCTGCTGACCCGGTGTGGTTCGCGCTGTACCCACGGCAGATGTCAATGCCATGGCTCGACATTTTTGATGCCTCCCGCCGCGTGGGCGTCACCCTGGCGGACCTGGACGAGCGGCCCGCCGGCGCCATGAGCGCTGCCTTCGCTCAACTGCACCCCTGCACGGCCTGGCGAGGTGGTCGGCAGTTTTGGCCAACTCGGCGCGAGGCCGGCGAGGAGCCCGTGGCCATGACGTTGGGCTGGTCTCGCTTCCCGTTCGTCAGCCCCGGGGCACGTTGGGAATCTGGGCCCGTGGTCCTGCGGTTTCATACGGGGACATGGTGGCAGGCGGCACAACAGTACCGGCAGTGGTTCGACACGGTCATGCCCTTTCCGGTCGACAAGCGCCACAGTTGGCTCTCCAGACAGGACGCCTGGCAGTCCACGATCATCAACTACCCGGAGGGCACCGTCAACGTACGCTTCGAGGATCTCCCGCGCCTTGCGGAGGCCGCCCGCGGGGCCGGCGTTCACGTGCTGCAACTCGATGGTTGGCACGTTGGGGGCATTGACCGGAACTACCCGGATTACCGGCCTGACCCAGTCCTCGGTTCCGAAGATGACCTTCGTTCGGCGATCGCCCGATGCCGAGAGCTCGGCGTGCACGTACTCCTCTTCGCCAATCTTCAGTGGGCCAACATTGAAACGGATTGGTACCTTCGTGAGCTGGAGGGCTACGCGGTAAAGGACCCACGTGGCTTCGCCCGCAATACCATGGGTTGGGAGTACCACACGCTGCTCGGGCTGGCGGGAGAGTGCGAGTCACGGATGGTCGTCATGGACCCGGCCCATGAACCTTTCGACCGGATAATCACGGAGCAACTCGAGCACGCGCTCGACCTCGGCCCTGACGGTTTGCAGATCGACAAACTCGGCGCTGGCTTCGACGTCGACTATGCGGCCGGGCTCTCGGCCGGCGCCGACGAAGCGGTCATGAAGGGGTCGTGGTCCGTCCTTGAACGCCTTCACCGCCGGGTCGCCGCCCGCCCCGGCGAGCTGGCGCTGGCGGGGGAATCTCATTGGGATAGGGCGCTGCCCTTCATCGACGCCTCGTACTCGCGGTTCTTCAGCGAGACGCACCTACCCACGACGGCTGTTGCCTTTCCGGAGTTCCGCCAGACGAATTGCGTCGTCGGCAAGTACGACGTTTCCATGGTCAACAACTGCATCCGATATGGCCACGTCGTCAACCTCGAGATGCGGTGCCTTCATGGCGACGCTTCCGACGCTCCCGAGCTGGCTCGCTACGTTGGTACCGTGTTGTCGTTGCGTCGCGAGCTCAGCTCCGTCCTATGGGATAGTCGGTTGATCGAACCGATCGAGGTCGGCCTCGAGCTCGATACGGACGAAGGCTTGCATTGTTCGGTACACCGCAGCCTTGGTGCCGCCGGAGGCGCTGTGGTCATGAACCATTTCCAGAAGGCCCCTCTCAAGGGCCACTTGAAGCTCGGGGTAACCGGCCACGAAATGCGTCTCATCAGGCCGGGGGAGCCTGCTGAAATCGTCGGCGCAGACCTAGACGTGAGTGTTGCCCCCGACGAACTGCTCATCATTACCTGGGGTGCAGCGCCGTGACCGCTGGCACCACGCCGCCAGATAACACCGTGACGGAAGAGGCCGCGCTTTCCGGGGGCAGCTTCGCCCGGCCCCGTCAATCCTGGGTGAGCATGGTTGACATCGCCTATAACGAGCTGCTCGGGGCGATTTCGGAAGGTCGGCTGGGTGGCGGTTCACGCCTCGACATCAAGACGGCGGCGTCTCAGCTGGGGATGAGCGCAACACCGGTGCGAGAAGCGCTGGCCCGGTTGCATGCGCAAGGAGTCATCACCCTTGGCGCTAACCGCGGTTATCGCGTTTCTGCGGTCTTGAACGAGGTCGAGTTCCACCAGTTGTACGCCGCCCGCCGTGTAATTGAGACCGGTTCCCTTCGTGCCGCTCGGTCTAGCGACAGTAGCCGAGGGCGGATTGCCGCGTCTCCAGACGAACTCAAGCAATTGGCAGAGCTCGAACTGTTGGCGCGCTCGGCGCCTCACGGGCCGCGGTACGCCGACTATTTCGACTTCACCCGCGCTGACGCACAGTTCCACGCCACCGTGGTCTCCTTGGCCAAGAACCCGTTCCTGGAAGCGAGTTGGAAGGCCCTCAATTTCCATCTCCACGTCTCTCGTCTCTACGCCGGTGCGGGCGTAATTGACTATGCGGAGGCTGAATTAGAGCACGGAGCGATCCTGGAAGCGGTCGTCGCCAGCAATTACAAGGAGCTCATATTGGCCTCCCAAAACCACATCGACAATTCTGAAGCACGGCTGGCGAGGCTTGTGCGGTGAGCGTCGACCAGCTCGTACGTAATGAAGCAGCGGGCACGTCGCCTTCCCCGATCGATCGGGTGGAAACATACAACCTCCAAGTGCCGCTTCGACGCCAGATCGCCGATGCCTTGTACGTGCGCACTCATTGGAACATCCCTGTTGTAGAGGTCTCGACCCGTGACGGGCTGACTGGGACGGGTTACTCCGGCATCTGGGAAGGACAGGACCTGGTTCTGAGCTCAATCGACAAGTACCTGGGGCCGCTCATCACGGGCCGCGATGCACGGTGCATCGGGGAGCTGTGGGACGCGATGTACTGGTCACCGCTCCACTGGGTTGGGCGGGCGGGCGTTACTCATATTGGCCTAGGGATGGTCGATATGGCTTTGTGGGACCTTGCCGCTCAGCGCGCCGGTCAGCCCCTTTGGCAGCTGCTGGGCGGTCGTCACCGTCAGGTCGAGACTTACAATACAGACGGCGGCTGGTTGAACTTCACGGTCGACGAGCTAATCAATGACACATTGGCCATGGTCGAGGGCGGCTGGAGATCGGTAAAAATGAAAGTCGGGGGACCGGATCCCCGGGTCGACGTCGAACGGGTACGTCGGGTCCGTGAAGCCCTTCCAAAAGACGTCAGCCTGATGGTCGACGTCAACCAGAAATGGGATTTGATGACCGCTCGACGCTGCGCGGGTGAGTTTGCGCTTTTGGATGTCGGGTGGATGGAGGAACCGTTGCACCCCGATGACGTCGTCGGGCACGCAGCGCTGTCCGCGAAGAGCTCGGTCCCGATCGCGCTTGGAGAGAACGTCTATAGTGCTGAAGCCTTCGCCAACTTCCTGGCCCTCTCAGCTGTTGACATCGTACAGGTCGATGTCACGCGGGTCGCGGGCATCAGCGAATGGCTCCGAGTTGCCAACGCCGCGCAGTCCGCGGCACGTGCAGTCATCCCTCACGCCGGCGACATGATGCAGGTCCACCAGCACCTGGTGGCGGCCACAAGCCCGGCCCGGGTACCGATGATCGAGTACCTCCCATGGGGGTTGGAGGTATTCCAGGACCCCGTCCAGCTCGCAAGGGGCACGATCACGCTGCCGTCCAAGCCCGGAGCATCCTCGAGCATTGCCAAAGACGCGCGGCAACGTTGGCAGAAGTAAGGGACGGGACTGTGGATCACACCGGTGCAACTCGCGCTCTCGAACGGATCGGATCCGAACAGATTTTGGCCGCGATAAACATTGTCAGGGCTGGTCGCGTTTACGACCTCGGTCTCGACCTTAACTCGTCTGTGCCCCAGGGCCCTCCTGGTGCCTTTGACCCGTTCTCGTTCCGTTGGGTCCACTTGCCAGAAGCTGGGCATGACGGTCTCTATCAATTTGCGGCTGAGTCAATCGGGGGCACCCCGCACATTGGCACCCACATCGACGGTCTGATGCACGCAACTTCGGGCACGACGACGTTTGGTGGGCACGACTTCGCAGAGGTCTGTACCCCAAGCGGCTTCAAGAGCGACGGTATCGGCTCGGTCCCGCCGATAGTGACACGAGCTCTGGTACTCGACATAGCGGCACGCGTCAGTGACCCCTTACCGGATCGTTACGAGGTCAGCGTGGCCGACATCGAAGGCGCCATGCTGGACCAGCAGATCACAATGAAGCCTGGCGACGCCGTCCTTGTGCGCACCGGGAAGGTTCGCGAGTACGGCGTAGATAACGACGCGTACCAGAGGGCTCAACCAGGTATCGGCCCAGACGCCGCGATATGGCTGTTCGACCGTGGGATGGCGGCGCTCGGCACGGACACCACGGGTACCGAGCCGCTCCCCTTTCCTGATCCCGGTCGCACCACACACCAGGCGATGCTCGTCGAGAGGGGTGTGCACCTGATCGAAAACCTAAATCTCGAGGAACTTGGACGTGACAAAGTCAGTGAGGCCCTTTTCGTCTGCTCGCCCCTCCGCCTGACGGGCGCGTCCGGTTCCTGGGTGCGGCCAATTGCCATCGTCTAGCTTCGGGGTGGCCTTCGCCGGCGCCGGAGTGGTCGCCGACCTGCACCACCGTGCCTTGGTAGCCAATGGAGAGGCAACCCTGGTCGGGCTGTTCGACCCTGACCAGCGGGTCGCCGCCACTCGGTCGGATGAATGGGGCGTGCGGACATACCCGGACTTGAGTGAGCTCGTCGACGCGCCCGACGTAGATGCGGTGTTTGTCCTCTCACCTGGCCATACGCACGAAGAAGTGGCCGAACAGGCGCTTTCGGCTGGCAAGAGCGTCCTCATAGAGAAGCCCGTAGCGAGTGCCAAAGGTTGTGCTCGTCTGCGCGAAATGGCTCGAGAATCCGGTCTTGTTTGCATGCCGGGGCACAACTATGCCTACCAACCGGAGTTCCAGCGCGTCTTGCGGTTAATACGCACCGGTCAACTTGGCGAAGTCCGTGCGATGTGGGTGATTTATGCGCTCAAGCACGACGAGGAATTGGCCGCCAAATATTCAGGTGTACTCGAAGAAGTGATGGTCCACCACGCCTACTTGACCTATGCGGCCCTCGGGTGGCCAGCACGAATCTACGCGGGGCGTGCCGCGCCCAGCTGGAAGAAGCTGCTGTGCGACGACCAGGCCTGGATGGTCTGGGAGTACGAGCCCGGGACCGTCGCTCAACTATTCGCGTCGTTCGCAGTCGATGACGATACGTCCGACCCCTGGACCTTTACAGTGAAGCTTCTTGGTGCCAATGGGGGTGCCACGTACTCCTGGAGGAGCGTAAGCGTTAGACCAGAGTTCCCCGAGGCGCACCGTTTTCCCCTGCCGTGCTATGAAGAATCTTATGAGCACGAATTGCGGGCCTTCCTGAAAGCGGCGCGCGATGGCGACCTCACAGCTATTGCTTCGCCAATGGACCATGCGCTCGCAGTCGCACAGCTGATGTCCGAGCTAGAGCGAGCCACCGCAGGTGAGGGCGGGCGTCCCGTTTCCGGCGTGGTCGAGCTTCGGTGAGCAGGTGCCACGAACTCCTGTGGGCCAGGTTCCCGCCCCTTGCAGAGTGAGGCTTGCTCGTCCCTAGAGCTCCCGCCGTTGAAAACTGAACAGTCCTGCCGCCAGCACGGCGAGGAACCACACCGCGACCCATAACAGGTAGGCCCATGACGGCGGCGCCTGGGCAAAAAACGGGTTGCCCTTGTCCGACGTGGCCATGACCTGCGTCACGAACGACTGGGGCTCGAGATAGTAAATGGCGCCGCGCCACAGCCCGTCGGTAGGCAATATGTACCTCGAGACTTGCCCGACTGTCTGTAGCTCGCTGATGTTGAAGTTAGCGCCAAGCGTGCCGACTACGCCGGCCAGCCAGGCTGCGCCGAATAGAGCAACACCGATCACCCCGGTGGCAATGGCCGTGAGCCGTGTGCTGAGAAGCAATGCAAGCGTAAGCAACAGGGTCCCTTCGGCGAAAAGATAAGCCCACACCGCGGCCGGGCTCGGGGGCAGGTAGCCGCTCACCCAGTCGACGACGGCCATCTCCAGCCCGGACACGACGGCCGAATAGGCCAAAAGGACTGCCGTCAGGCCCAGCCATTTGCCAATGAGGATCTCGCTGCGACGGACCGGGCGGGTAACCAGGGAATACATTACGCCGGACTCGACGTCAGCTGAAATCGCCGGCGATGCCATCGCGGACGCGCTCAGCGCCACGACGAAACTGAACATGAACATAAATAGGATGAGCGACTGCGGCACGGCCACCCCGACCTCACCGGAGGTGATGTGGTGGCTATGGCTAAGCCGGTCGAAGCCCCAGGCGCTCAACCCTATGAGGCATAGTGCGATCGCGGCGCAAGCGGCCACGATCCAGCGGCGCACCGATTCCCGGATAGTGAGCCGAGCGATGACGAGAGCGGGGTTCACGGCGATCTCAACAATTCGATGAACCGCTCTTCGAGCGTCCTCTGTTCTGGGATCACGGCCTCGACCCGGCCTCCGATACCAACTATGGCTTCGACGAGCTCGGGGACGCGCCGAAAGGTTACCTGATCTACCGTCAACCATTCCCCTTCGCGTTCCCAGTTCCCGAACTGAGCGAAGCCTTTCCACCATCCATCACCCAACCCGGCTATTTTCAGCCGCACGGTGGAGGCCCGCCCGACGAGTTCGGCCAGCGTCCCGATTGCGATGGAACGACCATGGTCTATTACGCATACGCGGTCGCAAACCTGTTCGGCCTCCTCCAGGAGGTGAGTGTTCAAGAACACAGTCGTCCCGGCGGAGCGCAGGTTTCGAATGATTTCGCGAACGTCGTGACGGCCGAGCGGGTCGAGCGCGCTCGTGGGTTCGTCCAGGATGACCAGTTCAGGGTGGCCGAGCAGTGCGACGCCCAGGCCGAGCCGCTGCTGCATCCCTTTCGAAAACGTGCCTACCTTGTGGTCCGCCCGCTCCAAAAGGCCCACGGTGTCGAGGGCGCCTTCAATTGAGCCCGGGAATTGGTCCCGTGAAAGCTGCAGTAATTGGCAGTGCAAGGCCAGTACTTCTCGCGCCGACAACCAGCTCTGGTACCGGAACAGCTCCGGCAGGTACCCTATCCGCCTCCTCGTTTCTCGATCGCCGGCCGGCGCGCCCAGCACCATGGCCTCTCCCGAAGACGGGCGTGCCATCCCGAGCAAGAGTTTGACGGCGGTAGTTTTGCCCGCTCCATTTGGGCCAAGAAAACCGAAGACTTCCCCTCTGCCGACCGTCATCGACAGGCCTCGCAGGGCGACCGTGCCCCCGAACTCCTTCCGTAGCTCGATCATGTGCACTGCTGGCGACGTGACCTCGATTGGTCTCGAGTTGCTTGCGTCTGGATGGCCGAGGTTCTCGTCGCGTCGCCAGCTGGCGACGGTTTCAGCCGACCTGTTCAGCGACACTGCGGACGTCCTGTTCATCGAGCAGTCCGGCGACGATATGGACTTCGCCGTTTGTCGCTTCCCAGATGGCGGCAGATGCATCGTTGGCCTTGTCCGCCAGCAAAACGGCGGGCGACCCACCGACCTCGATCGTTGCTGAGTTGGTACCCCGTGGTGTCGGTACCGGCAGCGTTGTCTGCAAATTGCCGAGCAACTGCAATTCCCGCGTTAAATCAGGCGGTATACCGGGTTGTGACAGAAGGAACTTTTCCAACTCGCTCGTCGTTGCTCCCGACGAGGTCACGACCGGCCTGGCTATCGTCGAGATCCCGAGCGGGTAAAAACTAGTGCCGGCGACGTCGCCGGAATAGGTGACTCCGATGCCCGGCCCGACGGTCGCTGCCAGCGAACTGCCGGCAAGGCCGTTCCCGGCATCAGGGCCGACGTCGATCGTCGCCGTCAGCGTCGGGATTACGAAAAAGCCGTTGGGCGGCCCGATCCCGTCGGGGAGAGTTGACGGCAATGAGACAGACAGCCCGGTGCTCGACTCGGCCGCGCTGAGCGAAGCGACCCGACGACCATCGCCGTTTGAAGTCCAATGCATTGTGCCGAACCGAAGCGTCTCTGAACCGGACGGCCTGTCGAACCCCATCAGCTCGGCCGGTGACCGCGCTCCCAGCATCCCCGCCAAGGCCCTGACGTCAGCAGAACTCACGGCCAGCGGAGCGACCCGTGTAGGCGCAAATACCGTCGTGCCCAGAGTAGCCGCAGCCGCCACCCCGGCCAACACTGCCCCGGCCGCCGCCACCGTAACGCCGGTCCCGGCAGAAGTGCCCATGAGGCGCCAATAGTGTGGCCTCCGGGGCTGCACCGATGTCCGGTTTCCATCGGCTCTGGATAAGCGGCCTTGATGGCGGGCCCATGCCAGGTCGGCGTCGGAAAAGCTCACATGGCTCGGGAAAACGCCCGCCGCGAACGTGGCATTGTCGGAGATACCGGCATTCCGGGCTCGGCACCGGGCGCAGTTGGACATGTGGTGAGCGTCACGGTCAGCCACGGCCAGAGGCTCGTCTGTGAGCCGGCGCAGGGTGCCGTCAGGGACGTGTCGCACGATCAAGCTCCTTTCGTAACGCGGCCTCAGCGCGGCGGAGCATCGTCCCCACGTGGCCCACTTTCACACCCATCGCGTCGGCGACCTCGGCGTAGCTGAGGCCGCTGTGGCGGAGAACAAGGACCGTGGCGGAGTGGCGGGGTAGACGGGATAGGGCAACGCGGACGGTGGCTCCCTCGTCACGGTCAATGGCCAGGTCTTCGGCCCGACCGGCGCACGGTCCATGGGCTGGCGCCTGTGGCGTGCTCCGCTGCGCTCCCGGCTTCGAACGGCGTTCAGTGCCAGATGGGTGGCGGCGATCCGCGTCCAAGCAGCGGCGTGCTCGAATGACGAAGGCTCGGCGAAGCGTCGCTGGGCGGCGATGAGCACCTCCTGAGCCACATCTTCCGCAAGGTGTACGTCACGCAGTACGCCGTACGCGATCCGGACCAAAACGGGGTACTGAGCGCGAAAGAACTGCTCGAAGCTGCCCGGCACCGACGTTGCTCGAGGTTTCGCCGGGTGGGGCACGGTGCTCGTTCCCATCCTCACTGAACCATTAAGCACCGCCGAGGCGTGATTTATGACACTGATGCCGCTCAGCCTGAGCCTTCCGGACGCCCGGCCTTCCAGTACGACCAGTTCACCTGCGGCGAAGGGTGCCCGGCGTCGGGGCCTCAGGAGCGGTCCCCTCCTGAGGGATGTACTGCAGTACAGAATGGAGCCGTGATCCCCGGGCGACGCCGCCGCGAGCAACCGGATGCGCGCCGAGCGATGAGCGGACCAGCTCGCCCCGCGGATAGCGCTGCGACGCAGTCAAGCCGACGCACCCGGCAAGTCGTTTTCTTGATGCTCATCGGCTGGCTCGTGGTGGTTGTCCTGGTGGTCGTCCTCATCTCTGTGACCTAAAGGTGGTAGCGATGGGAGCGGCCTATCGGCGGGCTCATTTGTTGGCGCGCTCTTCAGCACGCTTGCGGCGGTGGTGCACCTCGGCCATCAGAAGTGCCCCGCACAAGAGGCCGGCCACGAACCCACCCGAACCCCACTCGATCCGCAACCGGACACCGTGACTGAACAGGATGGCGAGGACTATGACGACTATGACGATCAGGACAATTAGGTGAGGGCGGAAACGCTCCATCGAGGCTCCTTCCAAGTTTGCTCCTCTTTTACACCCTCCGAGGGGGTTGCAACCAGCAGGTCGCAGGAACTCCCGCCCACGGGCCGGCCTCGACGCTGAGATGAAGTCCTTGGTGCCGGTCGGCGTCGATGAGGCCAAGGACCCCACCTCCGAGGAAGCGGGACGTCATCCGTCGCGTGGCTTCGAAGCACCCACCGCTGAATTTGCGCCCATCGAAGTGAGACCCCTCGGACCAGCCTTTAGCCTCCGAAATGTTGAGCTCCTGGCGTTCTTTGAGGCTGACGTGTTCTCCGCCGATGCCCCGCGGCCCCTCGCACGGCTCCTCGGCGCTTGCCGCTCCGCGAGCCCTACTTGAGCTCGCCCAACTGGCTGATCTCGGCCTCGGGATCTTCGGTACTGATGACGAGCTGGTCGAAGCCCTCTCCTTCGAGGTCTACCCGTACACCTCGAGGGTGGTCGTGATGGACGACAGCGAACGTCTTCACGCCGTCGTGCCCACTCGAGAAGGTACCGATGGCGAACCTCCCGGGCCAGCCGGCGCCGATAACTTTCATCCCCGGGACCGCGTGCACAGCATCGTCGACGACCTCGATGGACCGCACCGACGATACCGGCACGCTAACGTCGCCATGGGCCGCCTCGACTTTTTCAAGGGTGCTCAGCGCTACTACGAGCTGGTCACCCTCCCGCGTCAGCTTCGCCAACCAACCGTCCTTTCTCGATTATTCGCACCCAGAAATGTTAGCCATAGTTCTGGCCTCCGATCACCCTTCCGGCCGGGACGACGAGTTAGGACGTAGTATAGGAACGCTCGACCCCGGCCGAGGCTCCCTCTAATGACGATTGCTGGGCACCCCCGGTACGATGCGTATGCTGTCCGGGAATTCGGTTGTCGCCTAATTATCGCCAGTCATCGATAATGTACGAATCTCGATGGCTATAACCGTCATCATTGGGCCGGTGCATCGTCACGCCCTGATGGTCTGTACGAAAACCCCTGCCGGTCAAGGCATTCCATGCCCGGTCGCGAGCGGCGTTGGCGCCGGCTACCAACGTCAAAGCGCCACGGTGGTGTGCCAGAGCGTGACAGCCGTCAAGTAACCGGTCGAACATTGCAGGTGCGTTTGGCCCGGGACGGACCGCTGCAAACTTGATGTAACAATTGCCTCCACCGGCCTCAGTACCGGCGCCGATGTGACAAATGGCAAAGGCTTGTAACCCTGTTGCATCATCAACCAGGAGCGTGTCCCCTCGTTCGTGACGATTTACCGCTTCGATCTCGCGCGTCAGATCCAGTCCGGGATAAATGTGCGCCGTGAGGACACGAACTTCGTCGAGTGCTGTTGACAGTTCGCGATCGGGTACCGCTGATACCAAGTGCAGCCGCTCGGGCGCGGTCACGGGTTCCACGCGGCGTGACATGACGGCGGTGAGGAACCGCGGCCAGAACCCGTAACGCTGGTATAGCCCCACGTGCTTAGGGCTCTGGGCGAAGGTGAACAACCCCGCATGACGCGTCCCCCAAGTGTCGAAAAGGTCAATAGTGGCGTCGAGGAGACGTTTGGCAATGCCGTGGTCCCAGTATTCGGGCGATACCGCCAGAGGGCCGAAGAAACCGACGCTGCCCCAATTAGTGAGAAAGTTCAAACCGACCAGTCGACCTTCGATCACGGCAGCCAGAGCGCCGTCGGGGAATGCATTCCACCGCCCCCGGACGTAGTCTGCGTCCCCAAAGAACTGCTCCGGGTTGGGCAGACCGAGAAAGGTCCCGAATGCGACGCGGCAGGTGTGGTCCGCATCATCGAGGTCGTCCTCGACGAGCGGACGCACGAGGACTTCGTTGGCGTCAGGCACGCGGGCTCCTTTTTGGGTCGATCGCTAATTATCCGTCAACTCGGGGCCTCCCGCCCAGTCCTCTTGGTGTCCTGAAAAATGCGGACGAGTTCTGAGGCCGCCACCCCCAGCGGCGCTTCGGCGACTGTCTTTTGTCACGGCACTAGCGTCGACTGGCATGGGATTGCGGATATTCACTGAACCTCAGCAGGGCGCGTCTTACGAACAACTACTCTCAGTGGCGCGCACTACGGAAGAGTGTGGGTTTGAGGCCTTCTTTCGTTCCGACCACTACCTCAAGATGGGCCAGAACCCTGCTTTGCCTGCTTACACCGACGCCTGGACGACCCTCGCCGGTCTGGCCCGGGACACGAGTTCTGTCCGGCTCGGCACGCTCGTAACACCAGCCACGTTCCGCCCAATCGGGAGCTTCCCGGTCATCGTGGCCCAGGTCGACCACATGAGTGCCGGGAGAGTGGAAGTCGGGCTCGGGGCCGGCTGGTACAAAGACGAGTACGACGCCTACGGCTTGCCCTTCGCTGCGACCGATGTGCGTTACAACGTTCTGGAGGACCAGGTCGCCATCCTCCACGGGCTTTGGTCGACCAAACCCGGCGGCATTTTCGAGCGCGACGGGCTGACGTGCAGCGTACGGCTCGAAGCTGACCCGCTCAGGCCGGCGCAGCGACCGCACCCGCCCATCATTATCGGTGGTGGCGGCGGCCCCCGGAACGCTCGCCTGGCTGCGACCTACGCCGATGAGTTCAACGCCCCGTTCGCGTCTCTTGACAAGACGAGACAGGCGTTCGCCTCTGTCCGAGCCGCTTGCGAGAAGCTTGACCGTGACCCGGGCGAACTCGTCTGGTCTGTCGCGGATATCCTGTGCTGTGGGCGGAGTGAAGCAGAGTTGGCTCGGCGAGCCTCGGCCATAGGCAAGGACATTAATGAGCTCCGGCGGGATGCTTTTGCCGGCCTGCCCGGTGAGGTCCTCGACAAACTGGCGACGTTCGCAAAAGCAGGGGCGGAGCGTTTCTACCTTCAAGTGCTTGATCTGTCCGACATGGACCAACTGCGGCTGGTGGCCGAGGAAGTCCTCCCGCACGCACCGGGCCGTACGGCCTGAGCAAGCCGTCGTACCTTCGGCTCTCAGATAATCCCGCCGAGCTTGACAAGGTTTCTTGTCACAGGTAGTCTTGTGACAAGAAACCTTGTGAGAAGGAACCTTGTGAGAAGCCCGGACGGAGGCGCGACTGTGTACTCTCTCAACCCAGCACTTATTGAAATGTTGGCCAAGGAGCGTGCGGCCGAGCTGGCGCGCCGGCCAGTTCAATCTCTACGACCCGGGCCGGCGTCACGCAGGTCGGGCTCATTGAGAACAGCGGCCGGTTGGGCAATGGTGGAGATCGGTCTGCGCCTTGCGGTCCCGCGGCGAGGCACAGGCCCAGAATGCATTGGCCCGGAGCGTGTTGGCCCGGAGCGTGTTGGCTCAGAGCGTGTTGGCTCAGAGCGTGTTGCCATGAGCGGGGGCGCCGGCATAGTGGCTAGGTGACGATTAACGAGCCAGTGGGCGATACCGAGGGGCCGGCTGGCCGCCGCCAGATCTCGGACCCCCGGGCCATGCGTGCTCTTGCCCACCCGATGCGCATCGCGTTGCTCGAGGCCATCATGCGCGAAGGGTCGTTGACCGCGTCGCGGGCTGCGGAGCTGCTCGACGACAGCCCGGGCAACATGTCTTGGCATTTGCAGACCCTGGCTAAGTACGGCTTCATCGAGGAGGCGGGCGGCGGGCGAGGCCGGAGCCGCCCGTGGCGCATCGTGGACGTGACCTTCAGTTTCGAGTCGGCCCAGGGCGACCCCGAGCACGCCGCTGCGGAGGACGCCCTGGAGGCCACGCTGTACCAGAACACCGAGCGCCGTCTCCGGGCCTGGTGGTCCCAGCGCCGCTCTTACCCGGAAGAATGGCGTCGAGCGGCGTTCATGACATACACGACCACTTATCTCACCGTCGAGGAGCTGACGCAGCTGACCGATGACATCGGCGACCGCCTCAAGCAATACTCGGGCCGTTCTGTCGACAAGTCTCAACGACCGCCAGGTTCTGAGCCGGTACAGGTTGTTGCGCTGGGTCATCCCCTCCCACCCATGCCGTCAGGCAACTAGCAGTCGTTTCGTCGAGCGTCGCACTCGCTGCGCTCGGAGGACTCGATAACCCGACGCTGGGGCGGGAGTTACGGTCACAGCCGCCTGGTAGAGTAGAACGTATGTTCCCGTAGCCTTCGGGTTGGTCGGGACGGTTCGCCGGCTCGGGGCTGGCCTTTGCGTCCGTGGTGGCGAGAGGAACTGGCCTATGTGCGAGGCCCTGGGCGAGCTGGGACAAGCTATTGCTGCGTATGCGGCCGGCTTTGACGTCGACGCCCTGGCCCCCGGCGAGCTGGCCGGGGCGCTGGAGGCGGCCGGCCAGGTGGAAAAGGTGGCCGCCACGTTGGCCGCCCTCATCGCCGCCCGCATGGCCCGCTTGGGGCCTAGTGGTGTAGCCGGGCGCCAGGCCGAACGGGCCCTGGCCCGGTCCAGCGGTACCTCGCTGGCCGACGCCCGCCGGGCCATCGAAGCCGGCCGGGCCATGAGCGCCCAGCCCGAGGTGCTGGCCGCGGCGCACGCCGGGGCCCTGTCACGCCCCCAGGCCGGCCTCATCGCCGACGCCGTGGCCCTCAACCCGGGGGCCGCCCCCACCCTGGTCGACCAGGCCGGCCGGCTGGGGCTGGCCGAACTGGCCGAGGCGTGCGCCCGGGCCAAGGCGGCCGCCGTCGACCTGGACGCCCAGCGCCAGGCGGTACAGGCGGCCCGCTCGCTGCGGGCCTATACCAACCGCGCCGGGGCCTGGCACCTGCACGCCTGTGGCCCGCCCACCGACGGGGCCCAGGTCATGGCCGTGCTCAGCGAACTGGCCACCGGCCTGTTCGACCAGGCCCGCCGGGACGGGCGCCGGGAGCGGCCCGAGGCCTACCTGTACGACGCCCTGGTCGCCCTGGTCGCCCTGGCCACCGGCGGGGACGGGCGTGCAGACGGCCAGCCGGAGGGCGAAGAGGCCAGTACCCACGAGCCTGGCGGCCCAGAGGGCCCGGCCCCGGCCCGCACCCCGGCCCACGGCACCGCCACCGCCCAGCTGAAGGCCCGCCTGGCCCGGCTCCGGCCCAGCTTCTTGGTCCGCTCCGACATCGGGGTGCTGTTGCGGGGGTACCCGGTCGAGGGCGAGGTGTGCGAGATCGCCGGCTACGGGCCCATCAGCGCCCAGGCCGCCATCGACCTGATCGACACCATGGACCCGTTCCTAAAAGCCATCGTCACCGACGGCCACAAGGTCGTGGGCGTGGCCCACCTGGGCCGGCGGCCCAACGCCTACCAGCGCAGTGCGCTCGACTGGCTGTACCCCACCTGTGCCGCCGAGGGTTGCCCGACCCGGGCCGGGCGGCTCCAGAGCGACCACCGGGCCGACTGGGCCCAGACCCATTTCACCGTGCTCGACTTACTGGACCGCCTGTGCCCCCTGCACCACGGCCTCAAGACCCGCTCGGGCTGGGGGCTGGTCGAGGGCCGGGGCAAACGGGCCTTCGTCCCCCCCGAGGACCCGAGGCACCCCCGCCACGGCCCTCCCGCCGGCGAGCCGGCCGAGGCCCAGGCCGGGGCCCAGGCCGGGGGAAGCACCGGGGCGGGGCCACCGGTCGACGGGTAGCGGCGGCGCCCCGCAGGGCGCCCAACATTACGGGCCCGGGCCAGGCGGGGATGAGGCGCGGCCGCGCTGGGGCCGCGCTGGGGCCACGCCACCGCGCCGCCGACGCAAGTGTCGAAGAGCGCCGTCCCGATGTCCTCCCGTTAGCAACTGTGGGGGGGCTGTCCGCCCGAAGGAGCCTGACGGCGCCAGCGATGGTCCTTGCCTATCGACCCGTTGCCTATCGAACTCTTGCCTACCGAACTCTTGCCTACCGAACTCTTGCCTACCGACCCGGGGCACCGACCTGTCAACCGGACCGGGGCACTGGCTCAACGGTGTCTTGGCGTCCGTGGGGACGGTGGAGGTCTGGCACCGAAATCGCCCAGGGATGGCCCGCCGGCCGGGATCGAAAAGCCGAGGACGGAGGGAACCGTAACCAGATGTTCGAGGTCTCATAGGTGTGTTCGCCCATAGGCATTTTTCTCGAACGGGGCTGGAGGCCATGCGGGCGGCCGCTTGTGCCGGCGCCGTCTGTGCCGGCGCCGTCTGTGCTTCAGCGGTGGTCCCAGCGCTCGCCATCGTCCTCGCCGGACCGGTTGCATTCGCCCAGACAACTACGGCTCAAACCCCACCGCCGGCTTTGACCCCGAAGGAAGCGGCTCGCGGCCCGCAAGTGACGTATGTCACTAAGGCGGCCGAGGAGCGGGTGCCGGCAGTAGAAGACTGCGGACTGGGCGCAAGCCAGGTCCGGCCTAAGTCGCTGGTACTGACCTGCGCCGATGCCAACGACTTGGCCAAGGACCTGCGCTGGTCGAGCTGGGGCCCGACGGGCGCCTACGGCAGGGGCGTTGATACCTGGAATGCCTGTGAGCCCTATTGCGCGGCGAGCAAGACGTGGTACAGCACCACGGCTACTTTCACCCTCACCCAGCCGGTCCATACATCCAAAGGCTGGCTCTTCGAGCGTCTTACGGTCCATGTCACTGGTCCTACCGCTCAGAAAGTGGAAAGGGTTATTGCCTTCAGCGAAGCCCCCGTTCCCGACAGTTAGAACCGGGTTGGTCCGTATGAGTTTCATTTCTTGTAGGACTGCGTTAGCCCAAAAGTCGCGTTGAGTTAATGCTAAGGCGCGAGGCTTCGGGCCATGACGCCCGAACAAAAACCCTTCTCACGCCGGCATTTGCTGAAAGGTGCCGGCGCCGGCGGCCTTGCCGCCGCACTAGTCCCGGTGCTGGGGCAGAGCAAAGGGGCCCTTGGCCGCTTGACCAGTTTCGACCCGTCTGCGTCGACCGGCACTGGTACCGGTACCCGTACCGGCGCCAGCGGTACCGACGGCACTCCTGAACAAGTCCATTTGACTTGGGGACAGGACCCCACCTCATCAGTCGTGGTGTCCTGGGCGTCGCCCGGGCGTGCTACCCGGCCCCGGCTCCTACTCAACGGCGACAGCCGTGGTACGAGGGACCTACCGGCGGTCCAGCGCACCTATACCGGCGGCATCAATGGCGAAACAGTCTTTACTTACCACGCCTTTGTCAGCGGCCTTGAGCCGGGATCTCAGCAGAGCTATGTCGTTACGGCAGACAACGACGCTAATGCTGGCACGCCGTTTAGTGGGTCCTTCCAGACGGCGCCCCAAGGCCGGGCCGCGTTCCGCTTCACCAGTTTTGGCGACCTGGCCACGCCGAACCCTGAATGGGTTCTTTCGTACGGCCAAAGCACTTACGCGGTGGACGCAGTCGAGTCCTTCCAACCGCTGTTCCACCTCTTGAACGGCGACCTTTGCTACGCCAATTTGAACCCCACCAGCCAACCGGAAGTCTGGCGCGATTTTGGGAACAACAACCAGCGCTCCGCGGCCAACCGGCCCTGGATGCCCTGTACCGGCAACCATGAGATCGAGTTCGACAACGGGGCGCAGGGCCTGACCTCCTACCTGACCCGCTACATGTTGCCGTACAACGGCTCGGGGGCCTTCTATGGGCACTGGTACACCTTCCGTGTCGGCGGCGTGCTGTTCATCTCCCTCGACGCCGACGACGTCATCTATCAAGACGGCGCTGCCTTTGTCGCCGGTCCTTCCGCCCTCGTGCCCGCGACGACGACTGGTAACCCGCCCATACAGCCCGGCACTTCTTTCTATGTGCGCGGTTATAGCGGAGGTTTGCAGACCATTTGGTTGGAACGAGTGCTCTCGAGCGCCCGCCGCGACGAGTCGATCGATTGGATTGTGGTCCAGATGCACCAGGACGCCCTCACCTCGTCGATAACGGGCAATGGTTCGGACCTCGGAATTCGCCAAGCGTGGCTGCCGCTTTTCGACCAGTACCAGGTGGACTTGGTGGTGTGCGGCCATGACCATGACTACGAGCGGTCGTTCCCGGTTCGTGGTTATGACAGCAATGTTGGGGTTGAAGCGGCCACCGGCCAGGTCGTGGACACCCGCCGCCCTCGGCCTGTGACCACTGATGACACCGGGACCTTCGACACGAGCCAGGGCACCGTCTTCTTGGTGCTCGGCGGCGGCGGCACCGACGCCAACCTGGACGACTACGGGCTCGATACGGCCGACGGGCTGCCGCAGGCCAAGGTGTTCACGCAACCTAACCGGCCTTTGGAGACCTCGACTGCCGGCGTATGGACCCGGGCTGCAGCTGATGCTCGCGAGGACGCCATCTGGTCGGCCCGACGCGACCCGACGACTGGTTATGGCATCGGCGTCTTCGACGTTGACCCGGGGACTGGTCGGGGCACGGATACCTCCATCACGGTCACCTATTACCACGCCCCAGGAGCCGATCCCGCCAATCCCGACTACAGAAGCCAAGGGCGCGCCGAACCCGAACTACACCGAGTTCGAACAGTTCACGTTGGTGCGACCGCGTTCGGACAGAGGCCAGGGCCGGTACCCGTTCGTGCGGTGAGCTTTGGTAACTCGCCTTGATGCGGGCCACGGGGCGGCCCGCCCGAGGTAAGGCGCCGCCGCCCCTGCCCCTCAGCCCGGCCGTCGCGCCCAAGGCGTCCCCCGGCCGCCGCCGGGAACCCAGCCACCGCCCCTGCAGCCCGGCCGTTCCCGTACCCCGCAGCCCGCCCGAGGCGGGAAAGAGTCGAGACCCGTCGAGCGACAACGCTAGGCGGCGCCCAGGCGGGTCGAGGGCTGGCTGACAGCAGGTAGAGCCCAGGCGGGACGGGGCTCGCTGACAGCAGGTAAAGCCCCGTACCCGAAAAGCCCCGGTCGCCGAAAAGCTAAGGTTTCAGCCGCTTCGCGGTAGCTGTTTCCGCTTGGATGGGTGGCCGGCCGCCCGTTCACCAAAGCGCGGCACTCTGAGCGTGTTTTCGAGCGCGGCCGACGCCGCCAACAGCCAGGCCTCGCACTGGGGCGCCGGCAATGGCCGGGCCAAGAAAAACCCCTGGACGGCATGGCAACCAAGGCTTTCCAGCCGCTGCAACGTGGCTTGGTCCTCGACGCCCTCAGCGGTGACCGTGCGGCCAAGGTTACGGGCCAGCTCGATGGTCGAGCGCACAATGGCTTCGTCGCCCTTGTCGCGGATCATCTCCTTGACGAACGACCTGTCGATTTTCAGCTCGTGGAAAGGCAAATGCTTCAAACGGCTCAACGAGGAAAAGCCCGTGCCGTAGTCGTCGATCGAAAGGTTGACCCCCAGTTCTCTCAGCCCGTGCAGCACCCTCTCCGAGGTCTGCGGGTCGGCCATGGCGGACGACTCGGTCAGCTCGAGGGTTAAGGCGCTCGGCTCCAGGCCGACCTGCTGGAGCACCTCGCCCAGGCGGATCGATACGTCCATGCTCATGAGGCTGCGGGCGGAAAGGTTGACCGCTACGTTGAGGTCGGGGATTATTTGGCGCCAGCTTTTGGCCTGGGCCAAGGCTGTTTCGATCACCCACCAAGTGAGCTGGTCGATCAACCCCGCGCTCTCGGCCACCGGGATGAACTCGGTCGGCGAAATTGGCCCGAACTGGTCGTGGCTCCAGCGCAACAGCGCCTCGCAGCTCATGACCGCTCCCGTTTCGAGTTCGACCACCGGCTGGTACCAGACGTCGAGGTCGGCCTGCTCGATGGCCCGGCGCAGTTCGGTGGCCAACCTGAGCCGGCGCAGGGTGGACCGGTCCTCAGCCCGGTCGTAGAACCGTACGCCGCCACCCGATCCCTTCGCCGCGTACATGGCAATGTCAGCGTGGCGCAGCAGCCCGGTGGCGTCGTGGCTATTGGGCGGGGAAACCGCCACGCCGAGGCTGGCCCGCACATCCAGTAGGAGGCCCTCGACCCCGAGCGGCTGGCAGATGGTGGCCACTATCTGTTCTGCCTTCACGAAAATGGCCGAGTCGTCGAGCGTGCCGACGTGCAGGACCGCGAACTCGTCGCCGCCCAACCGGGCCACCAGGTTGCCCTCCTCGTCGAGCGGGGCCAGCCGCTGGGCGACTTCGCGCAGGATGGCGTCGCCCGTGTGGTGGCCCAGAGTGTCGTTGACCTCCTTGAAACCGTCCAGGTCGATCAGCATGACGGTGACGCGGCTCCCGGGCGGCGCTCCCTCGGTCGCTCCCGCCAGACGCTCGGCGAACAGCGCTCGGTTGGGGAGCCCGGTGAGGGCGTCATGCTGAGCTTGGAACTGACGCACCGAGGCTTCTCGGCGCAGTTGTTCGAGCAGTTTGCTGCTGCGCAGCGCCACGCCGGCGTTGGCCGCCAAGGCCTCGAAGAAGCGTAGGTCGGCGCGCTTGAAGCCTTCGTGTTTGAACGCCCGGTCGGCCACGAGCAAGTAGCCGGTAGCAGTATCGTCGCGCTGCAACGGGGCGACCAACACCTCTTTTAGCCCCCGCTGAGCTACGGCTGCCGCCAGCGCCTCTTCTTCCTTGGAGCCATCACTGGCCAGTAGCGCTCCGCGCTCGCACACGATCCTGTCCAGGGTGGAAAAGGGTGACCTCTCGTCGAGGACGGGGGCGCCTTCACCGCTGAGCGCACAGCGCAGGGCGTAGCCGGCTGAAGGCTCGTCCAGGGGAATGACGAGCTCGGCGTAACCAGCTGACAAAAGATTGCGCGCTTCCTCGAGAACGGTGCCCATGACGTCGAGCGCCTCCACCAACGAACCGAGCCTTCGGGTGAACTCGTACAGCTTCTCCAGGTTGGCGTAGCGCTGGCCGGAGAGGATCGTCCCCCGATAGGCGTAGTTGGCGGCCGCCGCGATGGCGATGAACAAGACCGCGCCCCAGGTGTTCACCCAGATGAGGGAGATGGCTACGAGCGCCCCAGCAGAGCAAACGCCAACGTGCACGGCTCCTTGCAGCACCATGGCCCGCATCGGAGGTCGTCGCCAGTTGGGGTTCACGACTGCCATCAAGGCCAGCAGGAGCACCAGGTCGACCAAGTTGATGAGGGTGATGGTCCCGATGGTGACGACCCACCCGCGGGCTGATGGGCGACGAATGGCCGATGGCCCAGTCGTAGAAGACGATCCCGACGGCTGCGCTGGCCGCATACAGCACCAGGCTCGAGATCGCCTTCAGGAGAGGTAGCCGTCGTTGGAGGCTGCCGGCCAGGTGCCCGACCGCTATGGCTGACAGCAGGAGCCATGGCGCCAGGAAGACGATCCCTACGAGGGCGGGGATCTCGGTTAATACGATCGAGATGCTCGACTGCCGGTTGCGCACTGAGACGGGCTGGGCGCACGCGCCCCAGATCCCTGCGGCGACGAAGAGCCAGAGCACCGGCCGCTCGCCCCCCGCGGGCAGGCGTCCCGCTAAGCGGGTGAAGTAGAGTAGCGCCGTCCCCGATGCCAGGACGGCGGGAGCTGCGAGGGCGCGGACCAACTGGGCCTGTCTTGTCCGGCCGCCCGTCCCTACTTGGTTGCTCGCTGGTTTATCCAATGCGCCGGCTCCGAAGACGGGCGTCAGTTCACCCCGGATCTCGACCGGTGGCACTCAAACTGTAGATGTTGCGACCGGCTCTGTCCTGGCGGCACTGACCTCAGCCGCCAACTACGGCCCCACTACCCCCATTGTACATGTGAAACTTTTCTCTAGACACAAACCGGAATATCAGGAAGAATCAGAACGTGGCCGGGTGTGGGCCCGATCACGAGGGCCCGTCTGGCCTGCGATTATTCTCTGAGACGTGCCTTCGTCAGGGTGCTCCGACTCATTTTGCCGCTTTCCGCGCGAAGAGAGCTCAAGGGCGCTCGTGCCCTAGGCCGAGCGCCGACGGCACAAAGCGGGCGCGGTAATGGGGGTATTTAACCAGGTGCTGGAAACGAACGGGGAGGTGTGGACATGCGCAGCTTCGTCATCGACTGATCAACGTGTGTGACCTCAATTAAGTGTGGATTCAGAAAACAGGAAAAAAAGAAGGAGGTGTCACATGCGCAGCTTCGTCATCGACTGACAATGCCGCCTAAGGCTACGAATTGAGTTATGCCGACGCGGCTCGGCCGAGTCACCGACGCTCGCGTTAAGCGCGGCACGACTACAGGCAGTACCAATGTTGAGCACGACTCTGCTACCCTCGGGTGGCCCCTCGGCCCCGCGGAGTGAGGACTGGGCCGGGTGTTAGCCATTGTTGGGAGGTGGCGGGTTGGTGTCCGTCGAGCGGGCGGCATCGGGTTCATCAGGTTCTGTCGGTGCGCCTGAAGGCGCCAAAGCGGGGCGCGTTCGACGCCGCTCGTTGGGTACGGCGTTCAAGCGGCTCTGGTGGGCAACTGGCATCTCTGCGAGCGGCGACGGCTTGTTGGCCGTCGCAGTGCCGTTATTGGCCGTAACGCTGACCCGCAACCCCGTCATCATCGCCGGGCTGACCGGGGCTAACAGAGCCTCGGCTGCCCTTGCTGCCCTCCCGGGCGGCATAGTCGCGGACCGTTGGGACCGGCGGACAGTAATGGTCATCTGCAACCTTGTCGGTGGTGTGACCCTTTTCGCACTCGCCGGCGCCATGACAGCGCACTGGGCCGAGCTGTTCGTTTTGTACGTGGTCGCTGTCGTTCTGGCCGCCTGCGATGTCACGTATACGCTCGCCGTGCAAGCGTGCTTGCCCGATGTCATCACTTCGGACCGGCTTGCGGTCGCAAACGGCCGGCTGATCGCGGTCGAGGGTGCTGGCGAGCAGTTCATAGGGCCGGCCACCGGGGGCATTCTGTTCTCACTTGCCCGGCGGGTGCCCTTCTTTGTCGACAGCGTCAGCTTCTTCGTCGCCGCCCTGCTCGTGAGGAGCGGCCTGCCGGCGCGGTCTAAACGCGAGGGTGAGCTCGCCCAGCCCCCTGGTACGGGCGACGTCAGTCCCAACGGTTCGCACCCCCATGCCCCGCTCGACAACGTGCTGGCCAAGGGAAGCAACGGCGCTACCGTTCCCTCGGGGGCTCAAAACGGCGCCCGTCCCCAGCCCCCGCGTCGGCCGCGGTGGGTGGCCGATCTCAGTCAGGGGATCGCTATCTTCCGCAGTGAACGCGCCCTTCAGGTGCTCGCCACCATGGCTGCCTTCGGCGCCCTTTGCCAAACGATGATATTTGGCATCTTGGTTTTGTATGGGCAACAGACGCTTCATTTGAGCTCGGCCGGGTACGGTTTCTTTCTTGCGTTTGCGGCGGCCATCGGCGTGGCGGCCGCTCATTTTTCAGGTCATATGCAACACCGCTTCGGGTCCGCTCAGCTCATCCTGGGCGGTTTTTTCTTGTCGATAATCAGTTATTTGGGCCTGGCCTTTACTCATTCGGCCGTTCTGGCCGTCTTCGTGTTCGGCCTGCAGGAGATTGGGACAGTGGCGGCTAATGTCGGCTCAGTTACGGCGCGCCAACGCATCATCCCGCGTCACCTCTATGGCCGGGTTGGTAGCGTGCACCGCTTGGCGGTCCTGAGCGCCAGCGTCATTGGCGCCCTGGCTGGTGGGTTCATTGCCTCAGCGACAAGCGTCGAAGCCACCATGCTCGCGGCCGGCGTGCTGCTATCTGTGGCCACTGTCCTGATTGGCCCGTGGCTGCTACGGACGCTCCCGGGAACGCTCCCCACCGCACCCCAGTCATAGGTCTGATAAATGAAATTCCCTTTATGCTGCGAAAGTTTTTCGGGGGTTGGCGCCCCGGGCGATGTCGACGGGCAGCGGCGATGGAGTGACGCTGCCTTTAGTAACCGCTGTCTTTACTGACCGCTGCCTTTACCCGCTTTGGCGGTTGACGCCAGCCGAACCAGGGGCGTGCGGGTCCCCGGGGGGAAAGTAGGGGACCCTGGTGGTAGGGGGCCGAGCGGCCAGGGGGGAGGGCCGCAGGCCTCGTCCCACCACCTGATAAGCAGGCTACCAGCGCTCGCCATCAATTCGCGTGACTACAGAATGACAATTTTGTGAACGTCTGTAAACACTTGTGAAAGAACGTTAACAAACCGGCCTGCGCAACTGGCCTAATCTTGGGACGTGATACGCGTCTGCGCTGTTCATGATGTGAGCGACGACCTGATGAAGGCCGTCCAGCACCTGGTGCCCCAGCTATCGAGCACGGCGGGCCCGCCCAGCCGGCAAGAGGTCGAGGAGATGGTGACCTCACCCGCGACGACGTTGTTGGTGGCCCGGGACCAAGACCTGGACGAGGTGGAAGGCGTGGCTGGCCAGTCCCCCTCGGCCGATGCCGAAGAACCGCACGGCCCCATCGTGGGCATGTTGACGCTTGTCACATTCCGGATACCGACGGGGGTCCGTGCCCGTATAGAAGACGTCGTAGTCGATGACGCAGTCCGGGGACGAGGCACCGCCACCGCCCTCACTCAGGCGGCTCTGGAGATCGCGGCCGCCAGGGGTGCGCATACTGTGGACCTCACGTCGCGGCCTTCACGTGAAGCCGCCAACCGGCTCTACCAGCACCTCGGGTTCGTGCAGAGGGAGACGATGGTCTACAGGTTCGCCTGGCCTGCCTAATAGGCCCGGGCCACTACCGCCTCGAGCTCCGCCAGGTCGTCCTCGGGGCCCGGGAGTAACCCGTCCGGGCGGCGCAGGAGGCGCACGGTCACACCCTTGGCGTTGAGCCGCCCCTCCCCATCGTCGGCCGCCAGCACCGGCCCGGGTACGACGGCGAAGCCAGATTGGGACCCCTCCTCGGCTTCTTCCAGAGTCGAGGCGCTGACGGTGTTCTCGTCGCGCCGCGCCAGCGCTTCGGCGAAGAGGGCATTCTGAGCCGCCGCGACCACCTGGGCGACGGTGCCCGCCACGCCCTCGAGGGGTACTGAGACCTTGCTCGTGTCATCTCGCCGGGACACCACGACGGTGCCCGCAGCCAGGTCGCGCGGCCCCACTTCGACCCGCACGGGGACGCCTTTGAGTTCCCAGTTGACGACCCGCCGTCCGAACGACAGGTCGGTCCTCACGTCCAGTTCGACCCGGAACCCTGCGCCCCGCAGCTCGTCGGCCAGCGCCGACGCCGCCTCGCCAGCGCCCTGTTCGGTGCGGACGGCGAGCACCACGACTTGCACGGGTGCCAGCCGGGGCGGGAGCCGGAGCCCGGCGTCGTCCCCGTGGGTCATGATGAGGGCGCCCATGAGCCGTGATGAGGCGCCCCAAGACGTCTGCCAGGCGTAGCTTTGCTGACCGCTCTCGTCTAGGAACGTTATGCCGAACGCCTTGGCGAAGGATTGCCCGAGCTCGTGGCTGGTCCCCATCTGGAGGGCCTTGCCGTCGCGCATCATGGCTTCTGTGGTCCAGGTCGTCTTGGCCCCGGCGAAGCGCTCGCGTTCGGTCTTCCGGCCGACCAGCACCGGCGTCGCCAGGACGTTGACCATGAAGTCTTCGTACACATCGCGGAGGATGCGGAGGGCGTAGGTGTGCGCGTCCTGTTCGTCTGCGTGCGCGGTGTGGCCCTCTTGCCACAGGAACTCCGTCGTGCGCAGGAACAGCCTCGGCCTGAGCTCCCAACGGACAACGTTGGCCCATTGGTTGACCAACAGGGGAAGGTCCCGGTAGCTCTGGATCCACTTGGCCAGGAACGAGTCGATGATCGTCTCGCTGGTCGGGCGGACTACCACCGGCTCCTCCAGTTTCTTCCCCCCGCCGTGGGTCACGACCGCCAGCTCGGGGCTAAAGCCTTCAACGTGCTCGGCTTCGCGGCGGAAATAGCTCTCGGGGATGAAAAGTGGGAAGTAGGCATTTTGCGCGCCGGTGGCCTTGATGCGGGCGTCGAGCTCTGCCTGCATGCGCTCCCAGATGGCGTACCCGTACGGCCTGATCACCATGGTGCCGCGCACAGGACCGCCTTCGGCCAGCTCGGCCTTGGCCAGCACGTCCTGGTACCACTGGGGGAAATCAGCCGTTTGGGAGGTGAGCACTTCGGCTTTCGGCATGGCAGGACGATGCTAGGGGAAGCTGGCCCGGGGCCGGGACTGAGATCTGCGGTAGGCCCTCGAGCTCACGGGTACAATAAGCCCGAGTGGCTTCCAGCGAGGTTTCCCCCCCGGTTGGGCGGCGCGATCGGGCCTCAGTGTATGAGCGGATGAGGCGGTCGGCGGTCGTAAGACGGGCCATCGACGCGCCCGTGTGCCAGCGGGTGCTCAAGCCGGCTCAAGGCGACGGCTCGATGCACCGGTTTATCCGTTACTCGATGGTGTCTGCGGTGGCCATCATCATCAGCCAGGCCACGATCCTCGTATGTGCATGGGTGTTCGGCCTCTCTGGCATAGCCGCCAACACCATCGGCGCCGTGGTGGCCACGCCCGCCTCGTACGAGCTCAACCGCAAATGGGCGTGGCGCAAGGGCGGCAAGAGCCATCTCTGGCGTGAGGTAGTGCCGTTCTGGGGCCTCACCATCATCGGGTGGTTGGCCTCGACCGGGACCGTCGAAATCGCTGACAGCCTGTGCCAGTCCCACGGGGTCACCGGCCTGGCCCGGGCGGTGGCCATCATGGGTGCCTCCCTGTTCGCCTACGGTGTCGTCTGGATCGGGAAGTTCTTCCTGTTCAACCGGCTGATCTTCGCCACGCCTAATGGCGTCGCCACCACCGACGGCGCTGGGGGCCACCACCCGGGGCACGCGGGTGCCGCCGCCAATGGCGACGCTCCAGCCGGCGTCCCCGTGGCCACCGGCACCGTTCTCGAAGGCAACACCGGCGGCACTCTCTAGTTCTCCACCGGCCGGCCCCGGCGGGCGCATGGAAACACTGAACGGACAGTCCTGGTTGTCCGTGGCCCGGGCGGCCAAGGGCTTCATGCCCGACGAGGAGGGCATGGCCCTTTATCGGGCGGCCCTGGGCGCTGGTCGGGGCGGTCTCGGGCCTCTCCTCGAAATCGGCACTTACTGCGGCAAGTCAGCGGTTTACCTGGGCGCGGCGGCTCGGGAGACGGGTTGTGTCCTATTCAGCGTCGATCATCACCACGGGTCGGAGGAGCTACAGGCCGGCTGGCCTCATCACGACGCCGAGGTCGTCGACCCCGCCACAGGCGCAATGGACACCCTGCCCTGGGCCCGTCGGACGATCCGAGAGGCCGGGCTGGAAGCAGACGTGGTGCTGGTGGTGGGAGTGTCGGTGGCAGTGGCCCGCGGGTGGTCGGGCGCCCTGTCCTTGGTGTTCATAGACGGCGGCCACGGCGAGCAAGTGGCGTGGGCCGACTTCCGTTCCTGGGCGCCCAAGGTGGCGATGGGTGGCCTGCTCGCCATCCATGACGTCTTTGCCAACCCGCGCGATGGCGGCCAGGTCCCGTACGACGTGTACCGCGCCGCGCTCCGGTCCGGCGAGTTCGAGGCATGCGGGACCACAGGCTCTCTGCGGTTGCTGTGCCGGCGCCGGCCGGCGCTGCGCCCGTAGTGACCGGCTTCGGCGCGCCTCAGCTTGACCGGCGGGCTGGGCGCGGCAACGCTTGACGCCCGTGCCCTTCGCTAAAGGCGCAGCTGAGCCCCTGCGAGTTGCTTTGTTGACCTACCGCGGCAACCCGCGATCGGGCGGCCAGGGCGTTTACGTGCGCTTCCTGTCGCGGGAACTGGCTCGCCTCGGCCATCAGGTGACGGTATTTTCTGGCCCCCCGTGGCCGCTGGTGGACAAAGCTGAGGGCGTCAACTTGGTGGAAGTCCCGAGCCTCGACCTCTACCGGGAGCCCGACCCGTTCCGCCTCCCGAAGCCCTCAGAGTTCCATTCCGCGGTGGACCTCCTGGAGGTCGCGTCCATGATGACGGGCGGCTTCCCCGAGCCATTAACCTTCAGCTTGAGGGTTAGAGTTCTGCTCTCTCGCCAGCGGGACCAGTTCGACCTCGTCCACGACAACCAGTCCTTTGGCCGCGGCCTTATCGGTTTGATGGACGACGGCTGGCCGGTCATCGGCACCTGCCATCACCCGGTGACCGTCGACCGGCTGGTCGATGTGGCCCATGCTCCCTCAAGATGGACCGAGTTGTCGCGGCGCCGGTGGTACCACTTCGTCGGGATGCAGAACCGCGTGGCCCAAAGGCTGCCCCGCGTTATCACGGTCTCTTCTTCCTCCTGTCGCGACATCGTCGAACAGATGGGAGTGGCCCCCGAACGTGTGGCCGTCGTCCCGATTGGGGCTGACCACGAGCTGTTCCGCCCGGCGCCGGGAGTGGCCCGGATCCCGGGACGGATCATGACGACAGCCAGCGCCGATGTGCCCATGAAGGGCCTCGTCTACCTGCTCGAGGCCCTGGCCAAGGTGAGGACATCGTCGCCCGAGGCCCACCTCGTCGTCATTGGCGAACCGAGGGAAGACAGCGCCGCCTCGCAAGCCATGGAACGTCTGGGCCTCGAGGGCGCCGTGACGTTCCGACCAGGGGTGAGCGACCGGCAGCTGGTTGAGTTGTACTCGCAGGCTGCCGTCGTCGCCGTGCCTTCGCTCTACGAGGGCTTTTCCTTGCCGGCGGTTGAGGCCATGGCCTGTGAGGCCCCGTTGGTGGCCAGTACTGGCGGGGCCTTGCCAGAAGTAGTGGGGCGAGATGGCCAAGCCGCCCTCCTGGTCCCGCCGGCGGACCCCGGCGCCTTGGCGGCGGCCCTGCGCAGAGTGCTCTCTTCGTGGGACCGCTCGTCCGGCAGCGATCTCGGCGTGCGCTTGGGCCAGGCCGGCCGGCGCCGCGTCCTCCAGCGCTTTACGTGGGCGAGGTGCGCGGCCGGTGCTGTCGAGGAGTACCGCGCCGTCCTGTCCGAAGCGGCCGCTAAACGGTCACGCCCGTGCTGACGGTCCGTTACGAGTGGCTGGGGCTCCGCCCCGGCGAGAGGGCCCTGGACTTCGGCTGCGGCGGCGGCCGGCACAGCTTCGAGGTGATGAGACGAGGGGCGGTAGCGGTCGCGCTCGACTCGGACTTCGAAGTGCTGGGCGCCGCCGCCGCGTGGGTGAGGGCGCTGTTGGAGCAGGACAAGGAGACGGCCGAAGCCGGCGGTCATGGCGACCTCGTAGCCGGCGACGGGCTCGCCCTCCCGTTCCCCGATGACTGCTTCGACAAGGTCATCGCGGCCGAGGTCCTCGAGCACGTGCCCGACGACGCCGCCGTATTGGCCGAGCTCGTCCGGGTCCTGCGTCCGGGGGGCGTGATCGTGGTCACCGTGCCTCGCTGGTTCCCCGAAGCGGTCAATTGGGCGCTCTCGCGCGAGTACCACAATGTGCCCGGCGGTCACGTCCGTATCTATCGGCACAGCCAATTGCTCCACCGTCTGCGCGGCGCGGGGTTAGCCCCGTTCCGCCACCACCACGCCCACGCGCTACACAGCCCCTACTGGTGGCTCAAATGCGCGCTCGGCCTCGATAACGACTCCAACCCCGTGGTGAAGGCCTACAACCGGCTCCTGGTGTGGGACATAACCACGAGGTCCCTGCTCACGCGGTGGCCCGAGGCGGCCTTGAACCCGGTGCTGGGCAAGAGCCTGGTGGTCTACGCCCGCAAGCCATGAGCACACTCACTGCTGCCGAAGTGGCCCAGACCACCGACTGGATCGCCTCTGTGCAACGGCGCGATGGCATGGTCCCGTGGTTCCGAGGGGGCCACGCCGACCCGTGGAACCACGTTGAAGGGGCTATGGCCCTGGCCGCCGGCGGGCGCTGGGCCGACGCCGAGCGAGCGTTCGAATGGCTGGCGTCGATGCAGCTCCCCGACGGGAGCTGGTGCGCCGCGTACGTACCTGACGGCGTCCTCGAGCCGCGCCGGGACCCCAACGGCTGCGCCTACGTCGCTACCGGGGCATGGTGGTGCGCCGAATTGAGCCGGAGCACCTCTGTTTTGGAGGCCACGTGGCCCATGGTGGAGAAAGCCATCAACTGGTGCCTGCGGTACGAACGCCCCGGCGGGCAGATCCCGTGGTCCGTCGACCCTGACGGCCAGGCGGCCCGGTTCGCCCTGCTGGCGGCCAGCTCGTCGCTCCAACACTCCTTGACCTGTGCCGCCCGCGCAGCCGAAACCCTCGGCCACGAGCCCGAGGCTCGCCGCTGGCGGGCGGCGGCCGGCCGGGTGGCGGAAGCCGTGGTGAAGAGGCCCGACGCCTTCCTTCCCAAAGGGCGCTGGGCCATGGACTGGTACTACCCAGTCCTCACGGGCGCCGTGCTGGGTGGTGCCGCCCGGCAAATGATCATGTCCCGATGGGCGGAGATGGTGGTGCCGGGGGTTGGCGTGCGTTGTGTAGCCGACAACCTGTGGGTCACGGCGGCCGAGTCGGCGGAATGCGCCATGGCCGCGGCCCGGGCCGGCTGGCCGGCCGAAGCAGAGGAGCTGTTGGCCTGGCCCGTCACCTTCGAGCCGACGACGGCGGCTATTGGACGGGGTGCGTGCACCCGCAGTGCGTCCGGTTCCCGGCCGGCCAGAAGAGCACTTACTCGGCGGCGGCCGTCGTCATCGCCGACCACGTCCTTCACCAACGGTCGCCGGCGGCGGCGACGTTTTCAGCCCCCGCGGGTGACAGTTCGGCTTACCACGCTGGCGACCCCAATGCCTCGACCCTCCTCAGCAGCTCTCCGGCCGCCCGTCGGCCCGAACCAATGCACGCTGGGACCCCGACGCCGCTGTAGCTGGCCCCGGCCAGGCTCACCATCGGGCCCGCCGGGCCAGGACGGCGTTGGCTGATTCGACCCGTTCCAGGTGATTGACGGTGTACTGGGGCATCGAGCCGGGCCAGCGGCTCACCCGCCACGCCAGCGGGGCCGTCAGGGCGCCGTCCCGTCCTCCTCCATGCTGGCCGAGCACGGTTGCGAGCTCTCCAGTTAGCCGGGCCACCAGGGCGTCGTCGTCGAGGGCGGCCCAAGACTGCTCTCCAGCCCGGCCCACAGAGACCCGCAAGACGGCCGCGCCAGGGTTGGCCCAGTGAGGCCACTTGTTGGAGCCGAAAGAGCACGCCGTCATCAGTAACCCGCTCCCGGGCGCCACCAGGACGCCGCTCATGGGCCCGTACGGCCCGTCGAGCACCGCGGCGTCGAAACCAAGGGTCACCACGGCCACCGATACGAAGTCCATGCCCGCCAGCGCCACAGGCTCATCGCCAAGCACCGCCCTGAGCAGGCCAAATGCCTGCGGGGCAGGGATGGCCAGCACCACTCCGTCGTACCGTTCACCGTCCGGCTCGACGATGACCGAGTTCCCTTCTCGGCGCAGCCCTGACACCTCGAGCGACACGAGGCGGGTACCGGCAGCAGTGAGGCGCCCAACGAGGCGGGAGGCGAGGTCCTGCATACCGTTCCGGGGGGCGACAAAAAGCGGGCGCGCCGGTGACGCCGGCGAAGGTGCAGGGCGGCCAGCCCCGGTCGAGCGGCGGAGCCCAAAGATGAGGCTCCTGTGCGCTCGAGCCGCGGCAAGCAGCTGGGGTGCCGTGGCGGCGGCGCTCAGTTGCCGGGTCGAGCCTGCGTGGATGCTCCCCAGTAGGGGCTCCACCAGCCGCTCGGCTACCTGGGGGCCGAGGCGGGAAGCCACGAGGTTCCACACGCTTACATCAGGCTCTCGCCTCGAGCGCGGTAGGGCCACATCGAGGGCCGCCCGGCCGACGCCGCCCGCCGAGAGGATCCTGGACCTGAGCAACGGCAGCAGCCGGGCCGGGGCGCCGAGGACCAGGCCTTCGGGCAGGGGCCGTAATTTCCCCGCCGAAAAAAGCATGGCTTTGCTCGCTTTAGTGCCCTCGAGCTCCCCGTCAAGCCCGAGCTCCGAGCACAGGGCCAGCCCCTCGGGCACTCTGGTCAGCAGCGCATCAGGGCCCTCGTCCACCGGCCGGCCCAGGAACGGCGTGGTCCGCAGCTTCCCCCCCAGCTGGCCGGGCTCGTAGAGAGTTACTTCGGCCCGCGCCCCCGCCGCCCTGGACAGCTCCCAGGCCGCGGCCAGCCCGGCAATTCCGCCCCCGACGACAGCCACCCTCAAGGCTGCGCCGTTTCCATGTGCACCAGGTCGACCAGGCGTGCGAGCTGGTCGGGGTCGGTGGCGGGGAGGACTCCGTGGCCCAGGTTGAACACGTGGCCCCGGTCGCCCGCCAGTGCGAGCACGGCCCGGGCCTCGTCGGCGAGCACGGGCCAGGGGGCCAGGCAGGCAGTGGGGTCGAGGTTGCCTTGAAGGGCGGCACCGGGCCCGACCCGGCTCCGGGCGACGTCCAGGGGGACGCGCCAATCGACCCCCACCACATCGGCGCCGGCTTCGGCGAACAGGGCAAGCAGTTCGCCAGTGCCCACGCCGAAGACGATCCTGGGCACGCCCAGTGCCTCCAGGCCGTCGAGGATGACCTGGACCGCAGGCATAACGAAGCGCCGGTAATCGGCGGGCGAAAGGGCGCCCCCCCAGCTCTCGAAGATTTGCACCGCGGCTGCGCCGGCGCTCACCTGGTCGCGCAGGCTGGCCAGGGCGATCGTAGCCAGTCGTCCGACCAGGGCCTCCCAAAGGCGGGGCTCGGACCACATCAGTGTCTTTGTGAGCGCATAGTCCGACGACCGGCCGCCTTCGATGAGGTAGCTGGCGAGGGTGAAAGGGGCACCGGCGAACCCGATCAGCGGTACTTGTAGCTCGCGGGCCAACAAGCGGACGGCCTCAGTGACGTAGGGGACCGGGGTGACCCGCAGCCGGTCCAGGTCCGCCTCCTCGCGGAACGGTTGGTCGACGACGGGGCCGGCGCCGGGGACGATGTCGACCCCGAACTCGAGCACCGGCACGACGATGTCGGAGAAAAGGATGGCCGCGTCGACGTCGTAACGGCGGAGGGGTTGCAATGTCAGTTCGGCCGCCAGCGCCGGGTCCCTGACCGCGTCCAGGAAGGTACCTGTCCCGCGCCGGGCCTGGTACTCGGGCAGCGACCGGCCCGCCTGGCGCATGAACCAGACCGGCGTGTACGGCACCGGCTCGCCTCGGCAGGCGGCCAGGAAAGGAGGCAGCGTTGCGTCCACTTCGCCTACCGTAACCCCAGTACCGGTAAGTCGGGCCAGCCTGGGCCTCGATCCGGCGAGAGGGTAAGCTTCTCGGCCGGTTGCCGGCGACCGTGTAGTAGAAGGGTCGGGCTATGGCGCACCCTGACGTGCCTGCTGAGCAGGACTACCTTGACCGCGCTTATGACCGTCTCGAGGTAGTTCGGGCGGAGACCCAGGCCCGCCTGCAGGAGGCGTTCAGGGAAAGAGGGGGGACGTTCCAGTCGTACACCGAGCGGGATATCCGGGTGCGGAACAGCCTCAACCGCCTCGAGCAGCTCCAGCTGGGCCGGGAGGCGCTGATCTTCGGGCGAATAGACCGGCCCCCCGGCTCCGAGCCGGTTGGGGAAGAAGCCGCCGGAGCCATCGACTACGACCCGGCGCAGGGAACTGAGAGTTTTCACATCGGGCGCCTGGCGGTCTCGGACGCCGAGCACGAACCACTGGTCGTCGACTGGAGGGCGCCCGTAGCCGAGCCCTTCTATCGGGCCACCGGGGCGCGCCCCATGGGCCTGCGCCGGCGCCGCCATTTCCTCACTGAGGGGCGGCGGGTCATCGACCTCGAGGACGAGCTTTTCGCCCCTGACGGGGCCGCCGCCTCGCCCGAGGTGCTCGGCTTGGCTGGGCCGGCGGTGCTCATGGCCGCTCTGGAGCGCGCCCACACCGGGCGGATGCGCGACATCGTCGCCACCGTGCAGGCGGAGCAGGACGAGATCATCCGGTCTCCTCTGCCCGGCGTCCTCGTCGTCCAGGGAGGACCAGGCACGGGCAAGACCGCGGTCGCCCTCCACCGGGCGGCTTACCTCCTCTACACGCACCGCTTCCCCCTGGAAGTGCAGGGGGTGCTCGTGGTCGGCCCAACCCCACCTTCTTGCGCTACATAGACCAGGTGCTCCCCTCGCTGGGGGAAACCGGCGCCGAGCTGTCGACGGCCAGCGGGCTCTACAAAGGGGCGCGGCCCGTAACCACCGAACCGGTGTCCGTCGCCCGTCTGAAGGGCGACGCCCGGATGGCCCGGTTTATCGGCCGGGCGGTGCGCCAGCGAGAGCGCCCGTTACGACGGACGGCCGAAATCCCTTATGGGCGCCTGGTTTTGACCCTGACCCCACGCGCCTCCGCCGATCTCGTGAGCGCAGCCAAGAGGCGTTCTGGCCACCACAACGCCAAACGACGGCTGGTGGAGCGCCTGTTGTGGGAGCACTTTGCCGCCCAGCTGGAACGAAGGGAGGAGCTGGGGCCGAGGTCAGTGCCCGCCTTTGGCGACGGTCTCCGCTCGCGCGCTGGTCAGACGGGCGTGGCCCCCGGGAGAGGCGCCAACGGGGCCGGCGAACCTGTGCCAGCAGGGGGGGACGAGGTTTCCCCGGTCGAGCTCGGGGCGGAACTGCGCCCCCGGGCCGACGTGGCGGAGCTGCTCGAGCGCATCTGGCCCCGACTGACCGCCGAAACCTTCCTGCACGACCTTTACGGCTCGAGGCCTCTGCTTGAACTGGCCGGCAAGGGCGTGCTCGGTCCGACCGAGGTCGAGCTCCTGTACCGGCCGCGCAGCGCAACGGTTGACGAGATCCCTTGGGCACCCGGCGACGTTGCCTTGCTTGACGAGGCGAGTTGGCTGCTTGGCCCGGTGCGTTCTCGGGCCGGCGCCGAGCAGAGGTCGTACGGGCACATCGTCGTCGACGAAGTGCAGGACCTTTCGCCAATGGAGCTGCGGATGGTGGGGAGGCGCTCGCTATCGGGCTCGATGACCCTCGTGGGCGACATCGCGCAGGCCACCGGCTATTGGGCGCCGGGGTCGTGGGAAGACCTCGTCGCCCATCTGCCGGTCAGGCGGGGCTGGCGGCTGGCCAGCCTCTCGGTCAGTTACCGTGCCCCCGCCGAAGTGATGGCATTGGCGGCCTATGTCCTCGCCGCCGCGTTACCCGGGACGACGCCGCCCGAGCCCGTTCGTCAAACAGGACAGGGGCCGAGGATCCTCAGCCCGGCTGGCCCAGCCTTTGGTGACCGGGCCGACGAGACCGCAGCGTGGCATGCCCTCGTCGCGAGCACCGTGAGCGAGGAGCTCCAGGCTGTCTCCGCTATCGGCGCCGGCGAGGACGGAAGCGTGGGCGTGCTGGTACCGGGAGAGCTTTTAGCCGATATCAGGTCAGCCTTACTCGAGGGCGATATCGAGTTCGGAGAGGTCGGGGCGGGCGCATTGGACACGCCCGTGAGCCTGCTGGCCTTGGGCGACGCCAAGGGGCTCGAGTTCGACGCCGTGGTCGTGGTGGAACCGGCCCTGATCGTCGCGCAACCGCCCGAGGGGCTGCGAGCCCTCTACGTGGCCGTGACGCGCTGCACCCGCCGGTTGGCGATCGTGCACCGTGAACCGCTCCCCGCCGTACTTCAGGCTGCCGTCGCGGGCAGCCGCCTCGAGGGGGCGGGTGAGCAGGGTTGAACGCAGAGCCGAGCCCAGTCCGGCGAGCCCAGTCCGGCGAGCCCAGTCCGGCGAGCCCAGTCCGGCGAGCCCAGTCCGGCAAATCTGGGTGCAGGAACGCCTCAGTTCCGGCGCCCAACGGGCGACCAGGCCCGGGATGGCGCGTCCACTGCCGCCGAGTGGGCGCACCTCGACTATGGGCCGAAACTACTAGGCTCCCCCCATCGCCCAAGGAGGAGCGAGAAGTGCTGGTACTGACGAGGCATGTCCACCAGAGCATCGTGATCGGGCAAGACGTCGTAATCACGGTCCTGGAAGTCCGGGGGGACCAGGTCCGCCTCGGGATAAAGGCGCCTAAGGACGTCCAGGTCCACCGCGAGGAGGTCTTCGCCGCCCTCGCGGCGGCCGACCGCCCCGTCGTCTTGCCCGACAACGTGGTGATAAACACCGATCAGGGGACGACGCCGTAGGGCCTAGTTGCTGCGCCGTCATCCTGGGCTTTGGGCTGTGGCGCAGACGTAGCCCACAAACCGGGCTGTGGGCCCGGTATCATGCCTATTGGAAAAGGCCACGGTGATCAGGTCTGGCGCAGGGGCTAAGCAGCAGCCGGTGCCGCTCGGGACTGGCAGTGCGGTGGCCGCTGCAGACTGGTAGGGGAGCGCCTGTGAGTGCCCTTCGCGTGAGGACGACGGACTAAGTGCCAAACAACCATGCCGCTCAGCCCGAGGAGGACTTGGTCCGCCTATATCTGAACGACATCGGCAAGCATTCGCTGCTGACGAAGGACGACGAGGCCAGGCTGGCTCAAGCGATTGAGGCGGGCCGGGCCGCTCGGGCCGAGATGGGGGCGAGCCGGCAGCTCACAGTCCCTCGAAAGCGTGAGCTTCGTCGTGCCATCAGGGAGGGCGACGAAGCGGCCGAGACCTTCGTGAAGGCCAACCTCCGGCTGGTCGTCTCGATCGCCAAGAAGTACCAGGCCGCCGAACTGCCACTATTGGACCTGGTACAAGAAGGCAACCTTGGCCTGATGCACGCCGTCGAAAAGTTCGACTGGCGGAAAGGTTTCAAGTTCTCGACGTACGCCACCTGGTGGATCCGCCAGGCGATCACCCGTGGTATCGCCAACACTGGCCGTACCGTGCGGCTCCCGGTTCACGCCGGTGACCTGCTAACCCGCGTCACGAAGGCCCGGGGCCGGCTCGAGGGCCAACTTGGCCGCCGGCCGACCTCTGCCGAGCTGGCTAACGACCTCGAGCTCGAAGAGGAAAAGGTAATCGAGATCCTGAGACATGCGGCCGAGCCGTTGTCGCTCTCGGAGCCTCTTCGAGAGGACGGTGACGCCGAGCTAGGTGACGTTGTGGAGGACCGTTCGGCGGTATCCCCCTTTGAAGCGGCGGCCGCTTCGTTGCTTTCTGGCGAAGTGAGCAAGATGCTGGTCGCCCTGGACGAGCGGGAGCGGGAGATCCTCAGGCTGCGCTTCGGCCTCGACCGGGGCGAGCCTCGCACTCTTGACGAAGTGGGCGAACATTTCAACCTCACGAGGGAGAGGATCCGCCAGATCGAGGCGAGAGCGATGTCGAAGTTGCGCCACCCGTCCACGGACCGGGGGGCACGAGAGCTCCTCACCACATAGGTCCAGCGCTCCTCACCACGTACCGCCGCCGGAGCGCCATCTCGCTCGGGTGCTCTGGTTTCTATTGTTTTTCCAGCTAAACGGGGCCTTCGGTCTGGGCGCCGCTTCTGGTCACGGCTAAACAGAGTTTTTGCCGGAAATTGCCAATGAGGGCGGGATTAGCGCACCCAAACAAGTCAGATGGCTGAAACTAGGCGCCAGTAAAGGGACGGCTGAAGTCCTCTGGCAATTTGACCAGCACGAAGCTGAAAAGCAGTTTGTGGTTGGTGGTTACGAGGACGATGGCGGCCTTGCCGGCCTTGTCCGTGGACGAGCCGGCGACCTGTCCGGCGGCGAAGTTGCCCGTGAAAGCGAAGGCGCACACGTTCGTGCCGGGCGCGACCCGGGGCACGGGCAGGTTTTCGTGTGCCCGCTGGCGCACGATCTTTTGCATGATCCGCGGCCGCACCAGGATGACCCCGTGAAATTGGTAAGAGGTGCGGGGCAAATTCAGTGCCGCCTCGGCGATAGGGAGGCTCTCGTAACAGTCGGACAGACCTACCGGGGGGGTGGGGCGGGCGCACGCAGTGACCCCTCCGCCCAGTGCGACGGCCACAACGGCGGCAAGTGCGACCCGGGACACCGAGCGCAAGAAGGTTTTCATCTCTCTTCTTTCCTTCCGGCCCGAGGGGCGAGGCCTCCGGTGGCAGGACCGCTGGCCCCCAGAGCGTCGCTGCCGAATCTGGCCACGTTTACGCCACGGTCGCCGCCTCGCCCGTCTGAATTACCGCTTGTCACTGAGCCTCCATCAGCGCTTACGCCCGAGGTATCAGGGTCGTCTGGCCGGATCGGCGCCCCTGGGGCTAGGGCGGCGTCTGCGACCGCCTGAAGGGCCCGTTCTCTTCGCCGGCGGCCTCGCGCCAGGGCGACGTAGCAACCGGCGCCGATAGGGATCGGGATCCAGAAGCTCATGAGCCTGTAGAGCAGGACGGCGGCAACCACCGGGGCCCGGCCGCCGCCGAACGCCACCAGGGCCACCGTCAGCGTGCCCTCCACCACGCCGAGGCCACCCGGCGTGATCGGGAGGTTCACGGCGAGCTGAGCGGCGCAGTAAGCCAACAGCAGGCTCTGCCATGGCACGGGCGAACCGACCGCCAAAAAGGCGAAAGCCAGGCAACCGCAGTCGGCGACCCAATCCGCCCCGCCGACCAGCAACGCCCAGAGCCACTCGTTGCGAGACGGAGCGACGACGCTCATGCGTTCCAGGCCCTGGGCCAGGGGGCCGGTGAACTGCCCGGCCGGACGGTGCAAGCGCCGTTCAAGCGAAGCTACGGCTCGGGCCACGAACTCGGCCACCTTGGCCCGTTTGACCCACACGAGGACGACGAGGACGGCGAAGACCAGGACGCCGAGGATGGCTCCGACCAGGTCGAACGTGGTGCCCGTGGAGGCGGCGAACGCCAGCCCGACGCTGGCCAGGGTGGCTAGGGTGGCAAAGGCCACGGTGAACGTGGCGATGACGACCCAGCCCGCCAGCACGTCATCCGCCCCTACCAGCTCGTATTGCCGGAAGACGTAAAGACCGGCGAAAGCGGCGCCTATCGGCAGGGCGGCCTGGATCGAGCTACCGGCGAAAGTGATGGTCGTCAACCGCCTCACGCGGGTCCTGACCCCGCCCGCGCGTAGCAGCAGCCACTGAACTGACGCGAGGGCCACGAAGGACCCCAGCTCCGACAATCCCCCCAGAGCGAGCCAGTACCAGCGCAGCTGTGTAAGGAAGGCGGACGCCCCGGAGAGCTCGCTCGTCTTACCGGTGATGACCCATGCCGCCAGTCCGAGGAGGGCAAAGCCGGCTACGACCCGGAACGGCCGCCACCAGCGGCGAAGCTGTCGCTTAGTCGGCCATCGCATTTGCGCTCATCATCGCGCCACGCCGGCTAGTAGCCCGTGCACAGGGAGGCGCCGCAGCCCGTGCCAGGCGAACGCCCGCTCGTGGCCGGGTACGTGAGGTTCGTAGGCCGGGTACCTGAGGCTCATAGGCCGGGTACCTGAGGCTCATAGGCCGGGTACGTGAGGTTCATAGGCCGGGCACATGAGGCGAGGGCAGGTGCTGGCGGGCTGGAGAGCGTCGCGCCGGACCACCCGAGCCGGGAGGCGAGGCGACCAGTTCGGGAGGGTCAAGGCGTCGTCCGCCCAGATCAGCTACACCCAGCTCTCTCCGGACGGCACACGAAATTACGATTTCGGCCCAGCGCCGCCGCCCGGCCACGCCGAGCGGCCGCGGCCCCGCCATCTCCAGCATTTCCCGGTCCGGCCAGCTGGTAGCCAATTCGGCGAGCGCCGCCCGGTGCCTGGCGGCGGGACCAGCAGTACCAAACGCGGGCCACCCCGGTCCCGGTACCGTCACCCACGCCCCCAGTGCCCGCTCCGACCGGGCCGCCAGCTCGAGCGGATCTCCCACGACGAGAAGGCTCTCGGTGCCTGGTCTACCAGATGAGTCGGAGGCGGAGGACCTCAGGTAGGGGACGGTGGTGGCGTAGCCGTAACCTAACGAGTGCCCATGTTCCGGGCCGACTTCGCCCCGCCAAGCGGCCCCGGGGCCCTGCCACTCCACAGTCAGCGAGCGTTCTCCGAGCGACACAACCGACCCGAGCGTGCTGCTCGTGGCCCGGCCGATCCGTCGAAGTGCCACCACACGATCGCCCACAGCGTACTGACGCTCGCCCAGGGCCAGTTCCGGCCCGCTCAGGCCCGCCGGCCCCGCCAGGTTGGCCAGGTGCGTCAGCCCCGCCAGGTGCGTCAGCCCCGCCAGGTGCGTCAGCCCCGCCAGGTGCGTCAGCCCCGCCAGGTGCGCCGGCCCCGCCAGGCCGGGGTGGGCCCGACCGCTTTGCAGCCCCAACCAAATCGGCCGAGCGGCCAGGTTGAGGGCCTCCGCCTCCGCTGGGCCGAAGGCAACCATCAGGGTGGGCACCGCCTGGGCCGTGGCGGTGCCCACCCAGGCCCGAACCACCTCTTTCATCGCGTCAGAGCCGGTGAGAGCACCATGGACGGCGACGCCAGGCAATGAGACGGCGGGGTTGGCCGCGGTTCCGAAGCAGGCCAGCTCGGCCGGTGGTAAGTAAGGACTAGGGGTGCGGGCCAGCCCTTCCGCCAGTTCGTCGAGAGAGCGCGCCAGGCTCGGGCCGTTGCCGGGTACGGTGCCGCCGAGCACCAGGACCACCTTGGTCCTGGTTGTGGTGGCCTGGTCGAGCAGCCTGGCCAGGTGGGCCGGGCTGAGATGGTCGGCCGCATCAACCACCAGCACCCGGTCGCGGCGGTTCCCTCCGGGTGCCGGACCGATGCCGCTGCTGTTTTTCTCTTGGAGTGACGTGAGCGCCCGCCACCGCCGCGCCGACAAGTCCGACGGGCTGGCGACCCGGACCGTCATGCCCGCCGCCTGCCACGCCGCCCGGGCGCCGTCGATGCTCGCAGCCTGAGCCAGCCACGGGCCCCGGGGGAGGACGGCGACTCCGTCAGGGCCGCATGCGAGGCGCATCGCTTCCGCCGCCACCGCTGACGGGGTGCCCAGGTCGGCGAGCTCACGGGCGGCCAGTTCCGGCATGACCTGGGCCAGATGGGCGAAGCGTGCTTCTGTGGCCAAGCCAACGACCTTTGCGTCGAGATGGTCAGCGAGTGAGGTGGTCCAGCGTTTGTGCGGGTTACGTACGACGGGGACGGGACGGCTGCGTTCGCACCAATTCCGCGCCCAATCGGTGGCCTGGCGCAGGTTGAGCCCGGAGGGCAGGGTTTCAGCTAGCGCGACGAGCACGTCTGCCTCCCCGAATACAGAACCCCGGGCCGCCAGCACCCCGGCTATCGACGCCGCGGCCGGGGGTGGGGAAGGGAGGGCCGGCTCGCCAAGGGCGCGGCGCAATACTTGCCCTGCTTTCGCCGCGTCCCAACCTACGATTGCCGGGCCGGGGCTCCGGGCGCTCTGGCGGGTCCTCGCCTGGGCGCTCCGTGCCGCCGCCGCGGAACTGGACCCGAACGAGCGCGCCGAGGCCCTCACCCCCCTCGACCGAGAACTGGCCACTGAGCGCGCTTCCGTCGGTACGGAGGCGATCTCTCCCAGTCCGCCGTCGGAAATGGCCCAGCGGAACCCGAGCCCCGCTTCAGCCAGCTGCGACCGCAGGGCCAGGTGAAAGCCGGCGCCGATACCCTCTCGCCAGCGCCACAGCTCGTTGCCGATCAGGCAACCCCAGGGGTTGTCGCCCCTAGCCGCAAGGTTGGCCAGCACGACGTGCGTGTGCAGGTGAGGGTGCCCAGCATCATTCGCGATGTGCTCGAAGGCGGCGGCCACGATGCCCTCAGCCGGTACCTGGGCCCCACCCGCCCGCAGCCACGCGGCCCGGCCCTCGAGCAGCTCAACGGCGTCGCCCACTGCTCGCCGGTAGGCTCCCCGCAGCTCCAGGGGAGCCGAGGGAGATCCTGCCTCTGCGAGCAAAGAGACTGATTTGGGAGCCGCGAATATCAGGTCCCAGCCGTGGCGGCGGCGCAGTCCCGGCCGTGACGTCAGAGCGTCACCTGACGAGGGCTCTCGTCCGAGCATGACGGAGCGCAAGTCCGCCGCCTCGACCTCTCCCGCCAAGCCGAGGAGCGTCGTCCCCTGTCCGAGCCAGTAACTGGCAACGGCTGACCGCTGCCAGTAGCCGATGCCTGTCGCCGAAGCGGGGTTTATGACCAACACGAGTTGAAAGTGTACAAGATCTATGAAAGGATATGGAAGTTGCTCGTTGGCTCAAGCCAGCCTTTCGGCGCCTCGCGCCTCCACAATGATCGAGCCGTCAAGGAGCCACGCATGCATGCGCTCTTTTTGCTTGCCGCCAGCAGTACGACCGATACAACCGGCAACAGCACGGGTCTGGACGTCAACCCCGCCGACGGTTCAGGCCTCCCGGGCGAAGGCACCCTGTCCAGCTTGGCCAGCGCGCTTGGGCACTGGGCCTTGCTGGCGGCCATCGTCGGAGTGGTCATCGGCGGGGTGATGTGGGCCTTTGGGCATAAGGCTCTTGTGGGTCTACCTAGATGACGCGAGACCACATCAGTGCAGGTCAGAGACTTACCGACACGACTCCTGTGTCTGGAGACAACCGGCGGTGACAGGGGTTCTAGACCAGGAACTAGACCAACGACTCGGCAGCTAGCTTTCCCATGTCCTTGGCGTGGCGTGGAGTCAGACGGCTCTGGAGGCGCCGCGGTGGGTTACTATCCGGAAAGAGGACGGGTCATCCTTCGCGTAGCTACTTTGTGGGTATAACGTTCATTGGTGGCTATACGATTTCGCGGTGACCGAGGCGCCTGACCGACTGGAGGACCATGAGCAGTTGACCCAGTATGGAACGCTCAGCGGCGGCTTCCACCGGATGCCAAGGCCCTCGGATCAAAATTCCCTGTCGTTGCTAGCGGGCTGGTGGTCCCTGGAACAAGCCACCAAGCAAGTGCGAAAGACCGATGTAGCCCCGGATGACGCGGTGAGATATTGTACGGCGGGAGCGCTACGATTGCAAGGGTTCGAACCTAAGCGCACACCAACACGGCGCAACCCAGAACATGTATCAGTTGAGCTACAGGAAGGCTCAATCTGGAACGAGACCAATTGTAATGCTTTCGACGCATGCTTTCCAGCGACCGAGGATCGACCTCGGGAGGACACCCGCAATGAGTGACAACATCAAGATCAGGCTCGGGCCGACTTCCCGACCGTGGGACCCGGCACCGGGAACACAGCTATGCGAGGTCTTCGACCGCTACGACATCCCTCTGATGGGTCATATCAAGCAGGACAATGTTGACTACCTTTTCTGGTGCGTCACAGGCGCGGTGGAGCCGGCAAGCATATGGGCCTACACGTGGGTAAGCGAGCAAGAACTCGCTGAGCTTTATGCGACCAACGCACACGACTTCGATCGGGTCTTTGCCAAGCTGACTGTTGGCAAGCCAACGGACCTCGTCTTCTACTCGGACGAGGGGGGTATTCAAGCTGCTACTCAGGTCGACGATCCTGCGTCTTTCGAGTCTCTGCTTGAGTCCGCTCGCGCTGCCTTTCGCGAGTTGACTTCGCAGGTGGCGGTCGCGGCCGGTTACCAGGTGGTCACCGCGCGGCAGTAGCTCGCTGCGAGGAGTCGGTAGAGAGCGACTACGTTGGGGGGAGTTGGGTGCCCGGTGGCCACCGGGTGTCTCGGTCGAACTTGATCCCGTCCAACTTAGCCCCCGTAAGGACCGCGCCCTCGAAGGTTGCTCCAAAGACGGTGGCGTTTGTAAGGTCGGCGCCATCGAGCTGGGCGCCTGACAACTGTGCGTCCACTAGTTTCGCCCCGGCCAGGCTCGCCTGTCGAAGATCAGCCTCTATCAGAAGTGCACGGGTGAGGTCTGCCCCGAGAAGATCAGCTTTTCGTAGAATCTGCACGGGACAAGTCCGCCTCTAGCAGTTTGGCCCCGACGAGATCGACCTCTGAAAGGTCTGCCTTAGCGAGGCTGGCCCCAACGAGGGTCTTCCCGCCGAGGAAGAACCCGGCAAGGTCCCTTCCTCGCAAGTCAACCCCAGTGAGGTCATCCCGCAAGCCAAGCGCAAGTTGAAGACGAGATGCTGCGTCGCGGGCTTGATCAGCAGATCGTGCTCGGTCGGTGGACTGTTGGTTCGCCCAGTTCAGCAATGCCACCGAATAGGAGATGACCGCGCCACTGATAAGACCCGCGCCGAGCTGTGTGGTTTTGTCGCCATGCGTAGAGCCGCTTAGCCAAAGTACGAAACCAATCACTACCAGAGCCGTAGCGGCACAAAGAGCGAACCAGAACGGTAACCGAGTCATGGGCGAATTCGGCAGACTCCTTATCCGTTTCAACTGTCATGCGTCAGTTTAGGCTTTCGCTGGGTAGACGGCGGGTCGGGCTCACGTCGAGAAGCCTGTCGCCCACCCTCACCTCGGCTCGGCCTGAGCCCAGCCGACCATCCGCTTAAGTTAGTAGGTGGTTTGGTCCTTGTTGCCGGGGAAAACAGCAGCCAGTTCTCAACCCTGACCGCCGAACTCGTCGAGCCGGTCGTTTTCAGATTGCTGGCGGGGTATTTGGTCGGTCCGACCGTTCACTGCCCACGACTTAGCCACCTGATCATCCAGGAGTGCGTAGAGGTGGCCCTTAAGCGCGTGCACCTCGTCTAAGGAGTCGGTGGTCCACAGTGCCCCTCTGGGCCTATGGGCTTGACCCGGTTTGACGGACATCCACGGTGGGCGCCTTGCGCCCGGGACGGCCCAAGTTCGAGCACCAATGGCTTGATCTGTCGTTCCAGTTCGAGAGCTCGCCTACTGGACATCTCCGGCTGCCGTGCCCTCACCGCGGCCAAGATCATCGGCGAGACCGCCGGGGCCGGGAGGTTCCGCTCCAAGTCCGCCTACGCCCGCTGGAACGGGACGGCGCCGATCCTGGTCTGGTCAGGGAACCCAGACCGCTTCCGTCTCAACCAGGGCGGGAACCGTCAAGTCAACGCCGCCCTGCACCGCATCGCCATCACCCAGGCAGGCGGGCCCACGCTCGGACGTGCCTACATTGAACGGCGGACGGCGGCGGGCGACACTCGCCGAGAAGCGGTGCGCCTGCTCCGCCGCCGGCTGTCCGATGTTGTGTTCCGGACCCTGCTGGCAGACGAAACATTACGGCAAGGGCTTATTGAGAAATCTCTCGCAGCAGCTTGACATAGGAGCGAGAAGGGGACCCGATGACCACCCGGTGCCGGGAGTTCATCGAGGCGGAGAAGCAAGCAGGTGGCAACGTCGTCAAGGCGTGCGACCTGCTCCAAGCGTCCCGTTCCGCCTTCTATGCCTGGCACCAGCATGTGCCTTCAAATAGGGCTCTCCGACGCCCAGCTCACCGAGAAGATCCGCGCCGTCCACTCGGCCAGCAAGGGGACCTACGGGGCGCCCAGGGTGCACGCCGAACTCGGCAAAAGGCACCCGGTTGGTCAGCATGTGCCAGACCGAGACCAAGATGACATGCGCCGTGGCCACAGCTGCACGTTGCTTGCCTCGGCGGGCACGTGACGGACGGCCAACTAGCTGCTGTGAGCCGCCGACAGAGCAGCTTCGACGAGTGCCTTTTGCAGCCAGGGTGACCCAGGGCCTCTCTCAGCAGCGGTATCTTCGGTCGTAGTCTCCCCTTGGCCAGTTCGGCCAGTAGGGCAGGGTCGCGCACGCCGGCCACTAGGGCTTCGAGCATGGCCCGGCCGGACTTGGTCAGCACGGTCGAGGCCACACTGGTGAGCTTGACCCCGGCGTCTTGGAGGGACTTTTCCAGGCGCTGGACCGTCCTAGTGCGCTCGTTGACCAGTGCTCGCCGGTAGCGCGTCAGGCTGCGCAGCTGGCGGATGTCGGGCGGGGGGACGAAGCGGGCCCGGAGCAACCCGTTCTCAAGGAGCTGGGCTATCCACGCCGCATCGGCCATGTCGGTCTTGCGGCCGGGGGCGTTCTTCATGTGCGCAGCGTTCACGAGCACCACCCCGAAGTTGCCCTCCAAGGCGGCGAACACGGGCACCCAGTAGACGCCGGTGGCCTCCATGGCCACGTCGGTAACGGCCAGCTCTGTGAGCCAGGCCCGGAGCAAAGCGAGCTCGGGCTGAGTGGTCATGAACTCGCGGGTCTGGCTAAGCCGCCCGTGGCCGTTCGGTCGAGGGAAGCGAGCACAAGCTACGACGGTGTCCCGGTGCACGTCGAGGCCAGCTACTCGTTCCAATAACGGTTCCATTTTCACCTCCAGGTTGAGCGGGCCAATGCCACCCGGAGGCCCTGGGTTCAGATGAGTCTGAGGTACGTGCTCGAAGCGACAATCAATGGTCCCAGGCAGGCCTCACCGTCAGGCTTTTCTGCGGGCTTGTGAGAGCACCAGTCTGCGACGACGTCTTGGCGGGTGGCACCACCATGATTTCATGCCACACGGGTGGTCGCCGAGCAGCGGCCATGCGCGGCTTTTCCCAGGAAGGCCAGGTCCTTTTCCTGCTCGGCGACCTGGCGGCGCAACCTCAACAGTTCAGCGCGCTCCGCCGGGCTTAATGGCTCATCGGAGCCCCCTGCCACGGTTTCGACCCGTCTGCGCTCGTCGCGGACCCACCGGGCGAGCGATCCCTTGTCTACCGAGAGTTCACCGGCGACCTCGACCACCGTCCTACCCATGTCGATGACACGATGAGCCGCTTCGGTCTTGAACTCCAGCGTGAACTTCCGTCTTGCAGTGCCCATGATCGAACATCCTCTCAGCCGACCCCGAGGTCAGCCTGTCAGGTGTCCACTTATTCGGGGGATCCCCAGTGGAGCCGGTAGGTGGACCCGCGAACAGATTGTTCGCATTCCATGCAGCGCTTCCGGATCGTCTCCGACTCCTCCTCGGCCCCGCGAAGATCATGACCCGCTCCAGTACTTCAGCAGAAGAGATGAGGTGCCCTTGTCCACCGTGATCGAGTTTGCGAGTTTGGCCGTTGTGGCAAGAACGACTCGTCGATGGCTGCATTTACCCTCCAGATAGCCCGAGCGTTCCGTTACCGTTTCAAATCCGACCGACATAAGTAAATTTCTTACCTCATCACAGTTATAGGAGAAATACGTCTCGTTTGTGGTGCCGCTCTGAAGGTTCTCGGCTTCGTATCGTCGGACGACCGTCACACGTCTTGGCCTAGTTTCCTCGATGTAGACGGCTTCGTATTCCCGAACCATCGTTCGCGCGATGGGAAACCATCCCCTTCCACGAAATCGCCATGGTATTGGTTGGCGGGTAGCGAAGGTCGTAGAGAGGTCAGCGACGAAATATCCTCCTGGCCTTAGCACGCGGCGTGCGGACATCAGACTAAGGTGAAGGCTTTCTGGTTCGATCATATGGAGTACGCTATAGGGATATGTAATGGCATCGAAGGAGCAGTCCCTATACGGCAGATCGGAGGCGTCGGCGCACAGGCACCGGACATGGGGAAAGGTTCTCCGGCCAACCACGAGCTTCTGCAGATCGGTGTCCAGGCCATAAACCTGACGTCCGTTGTTGCGCGAAAGCGGCCCAGCAACCCGAAGCGTACCGCAGCCTACTACAAGTACCTTTTGGGCAGTTGAGAGCATCCTGTCCCAGAACGGTATATCGTGGTTCTGGTCTCGAAGATGAGAGGCGTTGTGCCAATCGTAAAGTGCGGCAATTTCGTCTGGCGCAAAGGTACTTCCGCCCCTCCCCGGTCTTGACATGACAATTAGTTTCCTTGTCTGGATTCACACGATGGAACGAAGGTGCTATTCAATGGCTCAAGATCAGGAAATAACACTAGTACAAAACCGAAAAGACAAGGCGGTAGGAACCAAGCGCCGTTCAACCACCAATACCAATCGATGCGATGCTCGGCTGCTTCCGGACCCGCTAGCCAGGTCCATTCCTTCCGAATCCGGCCGTTTTCTTCGAGACGCTGGAACACTTCTCACGTGACGGACGTCGCCCTTAGACAATTAGATGCACTCTCCAACCCGTGAAGCAAATTTAGAGCATCCCAGAAACTGCCGCCGCCGCGTGCAAACCGGCGGCGTTGATCAGGCCCACTGCAATCAATCGTTCAATGGAAGCGGTGGTCATTACCTCTTCTTCCAGATCGAGGGACCTTCCTAGTTCTCCCGGGCGGACTGTAGCAATAGCCGCCGCCACTCGACGTCTGCACCCTTCGGCCCCCCACTTTCAGCGCAATCGCCCGATGCAGTTAGCAGCCCCGTATGGTCCTGTTCGTCGCCGGCGACTGCAGAGATGTAAGGGTGATAGAAGCAAAACCTCGCCGGCGGGTTCGTATGCCGTGGCACGAAGGACCCCCGGGAGGGTGAGGGAAAGCTCCGGACGCCTGCGCGTTTTATCGCCCCGGGCACACTGGCCCATCGTGGCTGTCCCCGCGGTCACCACGACAAGTATCAGAGCCTAGGCGGCGGTCGTCAGGGATTAGAGCAGCTCAACGGCTGAGCAGGAAATGCCACCCTGGCCTGGCAGCGCGGCGCAGGGGTGGGTGCCGGCATGCAGGGCGGAAAGGCGCTTAGGGGCCACCCGGGTTCAGACGTGGATGGAAGCCAGGCTGTGGTGCCCGACAAGCTCCAGGGCCAGCGCGCAGTGGCGTCCTCCAGCGCCAGCATTTCAGCCGAATGCGGGCCAGGGGTGGCAGCCGTCGGCCTTGCCCACCGCGGATGCCTCGAGGTGGCGGTGAACCTGACCCGTGAGCCACACGGCGGCCAGGTAGCGCACCAGCCCGGGCGGCTGCCCACTCGCCCATCAGGGCGACCCGATCCCGATGGGTCTTGGTGTGGCGCAGCGTGAGCCGCTGGGGACCAGGGCTCGGCCAACACGGCTTTAGTCGATCGCAGATCGCGAGATTCGATATCCTCAAGAGGATCGATGAGCACACCGGAGGCGCCAACCTATTCGGGTGTCTCATTGTGCGTCGCGACACTCCCTTCTACCTTGTTCCGCCATGGGGGCCGGATTCGGTGGAACCGAACCCTGTCATAGAGGCAATCGAGCGTCGCGAGAGGCGGCGACGGGCGTGCCGGGGTGAGCCCCGGCGCGCCAGTTCAGTTCGCCAACCTGTACTCCGGTAGGTCGCATCAGGATTGAGGGGCTGACCTTCCCGGGAGAGCGACAGAACCTTCGTCAACGCGAACGGGGCCGTCGTCCAGCCTTCCAGCGGCTGAGAGGCCAACGCGGCAACCACAGAGACCGACGCCGCCCGCAAGTAGTCCTGCGACGAGATGACGCGGCATAGTTGAATCCGAGCCGACCTGGCAGCGCTGTCGCCGAGCTCAAGCTCCAGTCCAATACCGTCCTTCCTGCCCGTCGGCGACCGACCGCCTCGTAGGAAGCGTCTTGCCCTCGCAACTGTCGGGGCATGGCCGAGGAGTGCACCTCCGCCGCCGGGTCCTAGCAATTTCGTCTGACCAAAGGACGTAATCGCTGCAGCACAGCGGGGCGCGGCGGCCCAGATGCGAACGTCGGCGCACGAAACAAGATCAAGGAGCATCGGGACCCGATGAGCGTACGACCATTGCAACCACGCGTCAAGGTCGAGGGCGTGACCGCCGAACGGCGCGTAGCATACCAGTGCGGTTTCATCTGACAGCACCTCGTCGGCAAAGGCAGTGCTCGCGGTGAATTTAGTTGACACGTCCAACAGCACAGGTACGCGATGGGCGACCACTACCGCATTGACCACCGTGTCGCAGATCCACCCGGGAATCAGCACTTCTTGGCCGGGTTCGGTTAGCGCGTCAAGGGCAGCGAGCAACGCTGACGAGCCGCTGATCGTCGTAACCGCCGCGGCCACACCGAAGGCCGAAGCGAGGTCGCGGTCAAGCATTGCAACAGCGCTATGTGTCTCCGGCATGTTTTCCTCGTCTTGCAAACATGAGGTGCTTCCCCACCGGTGCGGGCTACCTTCCGGACTCGTCGAGGAAGACCTCGAGGACCTTTGCCACACCGACGGCGGCGATCTCCATATCGTCCTCGTTGAGTCCAGGACCGACCTCGAGCGTCACCTGCCGCGACACCAGGTCGGCCGCTACGGGACAGGCATCCAGACCGAAATTCGAGATTGGTCCGATGCGCTTATCGCGAAAGAATGACGGACGCTTCTCGCGAAGCCAGCTGATCTCCGCGACATAGGGATGCGCTGGCATGACTTCCACGTTCTCGGCCTTGAGGGCGTCTACAAATTCGTTCCGTCGACCCTTCAGACCCGCGGGGAGTAGGAACGGATATTTGAAGTACGCATGCGTTGAACCACCGGCCACCGCCGGTACGGAGACCTCAAGACCTGCCAGAGCCTCGGTCAGGACGGCTGCGTTCCGCTGCCTGCGAACCAGCTCCTCGGAGAGATCGCCCAGTGAGTGACTCGCGACTACGGCTTGGAGCTCGGTCATGCCGTAGCTGAAGCCCAGATTGCGATAGTCGAAGAAACCCCGGCCTTTGCCCTTGTGTGCATAACTTCGCGCCAAATCGGCAATCCCTTCGGAACGCGTCGCGACGATACCGCCCTCACCGGCCGTGACATGCTTGAAGCAGCAGATGCTCCAGCACGCGACATCGCCGAAAGTGCCTGTGAGTTGCCCTGCCCATGAAGCGCCGTGAGACTGTCCACAATCCTCGATCGTGGCGACTCCTGAGCTCTTGGCTACCCGATTAACGGCCGTCATGTCGCATGGTTGGCCGTACATGTGGACCGGAACGATGGCCGACGTTCGATCACTTATCTTTGCCTCTGCATCATTGATGTCCATAACCCACGATGCGGGATCGATGTCTGCTAGTACTGGCATAAGATTGCATTGAATCGCGGTTGAAATCGCTGATATGTAACAATTAGCAGGAAGGAGCACTTCGCTGAACTCTTTAAGCTGCAATGCTAGATATGCGAGATGGAGCGCTGACGTTCCGGAATTGCACGCAACTGCGTAAGGCAGGTTAAAGCTACTAGCGTACTTTGCCTCAAATTCAGAGACGTGTGTACCACCGTAGAAGAGATTCAACGAGCCGCTTTCCAACACAGTCTGGAGGTCCTTGACCACCTCGAAACCGATAGTCAAGCGCGGAGGCTTTCGGCTCGGCCGGACAGGCGTTCCGCCCCGAGAGGCGAGTTGACTCATTGTCACCATCGTAGCCCCACTTCTTCGCGACGGAGTTGGGTTTCCGGGCTCCGCACGTGTGCGCACGTGGCGGAGTTGGGTCCACCGCGGACGTACGCACGTGCTCTCGGATTTTGAGGGTGATCAGGCATCTGAAGGGGCTGTCGACCCAGGCAGGAGTTCAGCCAAAGGGGGCAATCGGGGGGTGACGTTTACTCGGACGATCCCGTCGTGCTAGGATTTTGCGGGGAGTACGTTGTCGCCCACGCCACCCCGGCCGATGGCGTGGGTCACGGATTGGTTGTGCCGGGCCGAGAGCCTCAGGGGAGGTGCGAGCGAGTCGGCGCCTGGTGGGTCCGACTGCAAGAACGGGAGCAATTTCATATGAGCGGCAAAGGCTCGGCCGCGGGTCAACGGCGCGCCGGCGCAAATAATATCGGATGCCGTCCAGGCGATGCTCCGTGTAGTGTCCCGTCGACGAAGCGATGCGGTTCGGACAAAAGCCGAGTTGGGGGCAGCCACCTTTGCGACAGTGGTATGGGCAGCCTCAATAAGCTTTTACAGCTGCACCGCCGGCTTTGCGTGGCGCACCCCACTTGGTCGAGTGCGAGTAACAACCGGATCGTAGTCCGACGTCGTGCCGTTGCCGAACTCACGTCAAACCACACGCCTGTTCGCCTACCCGAACTGCAAACGACCAAGCAGGCAAAACAGCTGCTCGTCACCCACCTCGACTGCTTTACATGGCAATCAGCGACGGGCTGGTAGTTATGCACGGAGCAGCCATATACTCGCTGCAATGATGGCGACAGACGTCGAGGTGCTGAGCGTTGTCAGCCGTCACTGGCCCCTCCTTGCCGATTCTCCGATCGAGCGAGCCGCCCACGGTTTGAACCGTGCCGTCTTCCGTGCCGGTGATCATTGGTTGACCGCGATGCCGGTTGCTAGCGCAGGGCGTCTCGAACGTGAAACCAGCCTGTACGTGCATCTCGCCCGTCAACCACCGTCGCGTGGCTGGGAGATACGCGTTCCCGAACCCATCGCGGCAGTCGGTGGCCGCCTCGTCATTGTCGACTGCGCCCGTGCTTGGCGACTCGCGTCGCACGTGGATGGCACAGCACCGTCGCCGGGCGACTTCACGGTTTATGGGCCGGTCGGAGAGGTAGTGAGCGACCTCCACCATATGCTCACGGCGATTCCCGAGGCGCTAGCGGTCTTCCCTCAGCCTTTGACCGCCGCACTGGCCACAGCGGTTGACGAATGGTCAGCGCTCCAGTGCGGCGACCTGGCCGAGGCTTGGCCGGGCGAACGTACCGACGGGGTGCTGCGCTCAGCCTTTCAGGCCCTGAAGCACGTGGCCGACCGTGTCGAACTGGTCGTAGCACGGGACCGTCAGTTGATTCACAACGACCTCTACTTTCCTAACCTCCTGGTGGACGTCGACGCCCATCGTGTCGGCATCCTCGACTGGGAGTTCTCGTGCGTCGATGGTCCGATCATCGACTTGGCGTCGCTTGCCATAGCCGCGCTGTGCCGCTCCGGCGATCCTGATCGGGGCCTGGTCGCCGTTGACGAGATGATGTCCGCGTACAGGGGCAGCTACCGGATCGATGACGTCCTCGCCTGCGTGTTGGCGGTCAAGGTCATTGCCTATTGGTTCCACCGCACTCGCTCCATCACGGGGGTTGGGCTCGACATCGCCCTCGGCCAGCGTGCCCACCTCCCGACCTGCCTCCGCTTTCTCGATGGGGCCGCAGCGTGACAACAAGGTTTGAGCTGCGCAGCATGGTTGTGGCCGCGATCGAGGAGGCGAACCTCTCGCACGACGACTGGGACAGCCTCGATATGCTGCTCCTACTGACACTGGTGGAAGAACGTACCGGGCTGGTGCTTCCGGACGGGTCATTTGCGGCCAGTCAGCTCACGGATGCCGACGACATAGTGGAGCTGCTTGTCGAATATGGCGTGGCGTCGGGCCGGGGCGCTCGCCTGACGGCTAGCTGGGATGGGAGGCTGGACAAGGCCGCCCGGCGGTCCTTCGAGTACCAGGCGAGCCTCGCCTGGCCGGCAGCCAGGATTGCGGTTCGCCAGACCGACCACACCGAGCTAGTGGCGCTGGCCTCCTCGGCCGAACTGCTCCCGCTCGTCGCCGAGCTTCGCGCCGTCCTCCCGCATGCGGTGCAGCCAGTACTCGACGTCGCGCCCGTCGATCGCCGTGATGCTACTGCGTCCGTGCCCCGGAGCGGCCACGACGCTGGCAAGCGCGTCGTGGCCCTTGCCGCCACCATCCAGCAGTGGGTACTCGACCGCGGAGGGGAGGTTTGGCCGCCGCCGACGTCGTTGGTCGAGCTTTCTCTCCTCGCCCGCCTGGGCTATCTGAACACCCCTATCCAGCAGCTGCTTCGTACTGACGAGTCGCACGCGCTCGTTCCAGCGGTGTGCTTCCCGCTCTACGATGCGCTTGCGGAGCGGTACGCAGGCGATGGCATGCTGGTCACGACTCTCGGACAGGCTTTCCGCAAGGAGCCGGTGCAGCTCGATCCGCTCGGACGACTAACCGCCTTCCACGTACAAGAGCTGGTGTGGATGGGTGACCGGGCCTGGTGTGACGAGATTGCCCACGAAGTGGAGAACCTCGGGTCGAGGGTGGCGGAGATTCTAGGTTTCCCCGTAGCGTGGCGACCGGCGTCGGACGCCTTCTTTCTGTCTTCGCTTACTCCACGGCACGCTGCGAAGCGGGAGGCGGTCGCGACGGTACACGGGCGCCTTCTGGCGGTGGGCTCAGTCAACGATCATGGTCGTCATTTCACGCGGGCAGTCAACTTTCGGGTCCCGGATCATGTGGTCAGCGGATGCGCAGGGTTCGGGATCGAGCGGTGCCTGCTCGCCTCGGTCGACTCGTGAGCGCGTTTTCCCGGTGGGGGCCGTGGGATGAGATTCGCGACCGTCTATACCCGAACTGGGCTGATCTGGCCGCGCACTACGGGATCGGTGAGCCACGAGCGGTTGGCGTAGAGAGTGTTGAGGTGCCGTCCCTGGGATGGATAGGCCCGAATGGGTTGGAGCCGGATTTGGTGCTCGCCAATTCATGTATCGACCACGCCCGGGGCGATCCGGGGCGATTGTCGGCATCCGTACTCGCTGACGTGGTCTTCGGTCACCTAGCTGCGCGGGCACTAAACGTGCCGCTTTTGTTGTGCTTCGGCACCGGCGAGGAGATCCACGTTGTGCCCAGAGGTGGCCAATTGGCTGCCGGATGGACTGCAGTAATGGCCAGGATCCGTACTTTGGTCGAGGATCTTGAGGCGCCGGCCAGCGGACGACAGGTGATCCACACCGCGGACCCCGACGTGTGGGCGACGGCGACCGATGTCGTTGCAGCCGATGAGGAGGCGATCCCCGACCGACACCTCGACGGCCTGTACCGCCTCCACCCCGAGGAGCCCTTCCCACGGTCAACGCCATACACCTACTTCTATCGTTATTACCGCCACAACGTCGCCCGGTATCGCGTTCCGTTCCTCCGCGCTGTCAGCGACACACCAGCTCGCGCAATCCTTGTCACAGAGAACGCCCAGCAGCTGAAGGCAGTGCACCTGGCATCGGCTCTGAATCGCAACGATGGCGTTATGACGGCGCAACTCGTCACGGTGCCAGCGCCAAGCCGGTCCGGGTGCGGCCTCGCCATGCGGGCCACCGGCGCGGATACCGTGCCGCTTTCTACCAGCGTGGCAACTCTGCCGGGAACTTCGTTCTGGCAGTCCGTAGTGGCTGCTTACGGGTTATTCCAAAGGTGCGAAAGCGACCGCCCTCCACTTAAGACAAAACGGACGTCTCCGCGAGCGAACTTCTTGGGTGGCTAGACACACGCTGAGATGTTCTTCGAGCTCGAGCGGCCCTGACGAGCGGTCGACCGGACCACACCGCTGTAGAGCTGTGGTTTGTCAATCGCCGCTGCCCGAGTATGGTGGTCTCCTGGGACCTACTGGTGTTTCGGGCTCAACACGCTGTCTACGAGGCCAAGTTCCCGTGGACGTGGCGCTACCAGCTTATCCAGACGTGCCAGTCGAAGTCAGTCTCGTCGGCTGGTCCCCAGATGTGGCTGCGCTTTTTGTTGTCTCTGCCAAGGCACACGAAGCTCGGCCAGCTTCACCGTCACTTCACAAGTACCGGACGCCAGATTGCATGCGCTGTCGTGCTGTCTCGTGACAACTGCCACTTCGCTCATCACCGCACCGGAGCTGGCATGATGCTTTGCGACGTTTCTGCGAAGCGACTTGACTTATCGCGTGCAGCCGCCTCCTGTTTCGGTTGGGCGCCCGCCGCCTTCGATGATTCGCGGGTAGCGCTTGTACCGCGATGTGGTGGTGCTGGCCTTGCCCTGCCCTACCGCATCGCCGCAGGCAGCGCTGAGGCCGTGCTTCGGTACGAGCCCTTCGTCGTCGTCGGTCAAGGTCGCGTCGACTGCAGCCGCGCTGTGCCTGCCCTTGTCCGGCATGTCATTGACCGGCACTCGGCCATTCGATTCAGCGAGCTGAACCCGACCGTCGACCAGCTCGTGTGCAGTGCCGGGGAGGCCGAAATCGTCCGTACCGCCCAGACCCACATCGCGTCGCCGCCTCCGTGTGACCTTTCGCTCTTGTCGAAGCGAACGAGACGCAGTGTGGCACGCTCGGCACGGACCCCGTGGCAAGTGGAGGTGACAGAGTGTCACCGCCGAGCCGAGGCGTGGGAGCACGTCCTTGAGATCGAACATGCGTCGTGGAAGCACCGCGAGGGGAGCTCGATCCTCGACCGCCCTGAGCAGCTCCGCTTTTACCGACAGCTCCTGACTACCCAGCGGACGCACCGTACCTTCGCAGCGGTTTCGCATCTGCACGGGTACCCCGCGGCCCACATCATAGGCACCCGCTCGGGCCACCTCGCCATGTTGATGAAGTGGTCGTACCGGGCAGAGCTCCGCCCGCTGGCCCCAGGCTTCTACGTGATGTGGTGGGTATTGCGGTGGCTGAACTCGACCGGAACGCGGGTAGTCGACTTCTGCTCCAACGACTCGACATTCGCCGCCGGCTTCGCAACACACGCGATGACCCGCCGCACATTAGTCGTCCGATGAGAGTCATGCCGGGGATCGTGCTCGAGTTGTACGGCACACTTTTAGTGGTGATCGCTGCCCCGTCTCCGGGGCCTCTCGCGGGTTCTGGTGGACGGTGGCGCACGCCCAGGCCGATCATGCTGGCCGCGGCAACGCCGATATGGTCCTTCCGCGGTCCGGTGCCATGGTTCCTACGGTTGCACGACTTGGTGTGCTCCTCCGAGATTGCCCACGCAACTGCAGCCTTCGACGCGCTAGTTGCCCTACGCTTAAAGACCGACGAAATCGCGACGGCATGGCCGTGACCGACCAACGCCTTATTCGCGCCGCCGTGATCGGCCTGGGTGTAATGGGCAAGGTGCATCTCTCGGCCTACGCTACGAGTCGACGCTCCCGAGTAGCGCACGTGTGCGACGCCGATGCGTCAACATGCGCGGCCGCGCCGGTGGGTCCGGCCGTCCGCAGGTCCACTAGTGTTGATGCCGTCGCAGACGATCCGGACGTGGAGATGGTCAGCGTGTGCTTGCCCCACCGCCTCCACGTCCCTGTCGCCGTCCAGCTCCTTGAAGCAGGCAAGGCTGTCGTCCTCGAAAAGCCAGTGGCCGTCGACCTGGAACAGGCCGCGCTGCTGCTCGAGGCGAGCGCCCAGCATCCCGGGCGGCTGGTCGTGAAGTCATACCTCCGTCACAGTCTGGCGTTCAAAGCCCTCCGTTCGGCCGTGATCGCAGGTGCGATCGGCACCCCACGGCTAGCAGTCGCGGAGTTTGCATCGCTGCGGCGGGACGCTGACGTTCCAATGTGGCGTCTCGACCGGGAGCAGAGCGGCGGCGGTGCGCTCCTCGACACCGGGCTCCACCTGATCGACATCCTCCACTGGTGTTTCGGACTGGAGTCGGTGGTCACGGCGGTCAGCCGCCTCGACGGCCACGGCCTCGACCTCGACACAGCAGTCGTACTATCTTTCGACGATCGTGGACCGCTCGCGACGGTGAACGTGACGCAACGCAGCCAAGAGCGTAGCCCCTATTTCCGCCTAGAGGTCTTCGGATTCTGATGGCCGCGTCCTTGTTGAACCAGTCTCGGATGCAACGCTCGCGTGCACCCGCGTCGGGTCATCGCCGTCGAAGCTTGCAGTTGATATCGACTGGTGGGACCGCGCTAACGAGGCAGCGATCCACGCTTACGTCGACAGCTACAGTCTCCTCGGGCGCTTCGGCGAGCCGCCCGAGGAAGCCGTAGCAAACCTAGCGACCGTTATCGCGGCGTATAAGTCGACCCGGATTGAGGACGCGCTCCCGTGAGACTTCTCGTCAATGCCGCAGCGTTCGGCCTTGGGAGCGCCGGCAAGGCGGCGTCGATCCTCGCCGAGCTCCCTAAAGCAGAAGTCGTAGTTTACGGTTCTGAACTTGGAGCCCCGGTATTTGACGATGCTTCGCCGGTTGTCGGACGCGTGCCGTCGGGTGCCCCCTTGTCCAGCGCACTCGATCTCTATGCGCCGGACGCAGCACTGGTCGTGCTTGAGCCCACCGTAGCTAGCGAACTAGTGGGCCTGGGTTGTCGAGTCGTATATGTCGATAGCTTGCCATTCATTCGCTCCTCACCCGACGAGGTTCCGGCCGAGGTCGACGTGTACCTAGCCCAACAGACTCCTGCGCTGCCGGCGTCGTGCTGGTCGGCGCTGCGCGCGGTCACAAACCTGCGCTGGATAGGTGCGATTTTGCCCCGTCTACCGGCACCAGCGATAGAACCGCCGGTCGAAGCCGACGTGGTCGTGAACCTCGGGGGCCTCGTCTCGACGCTTCGGGAAGCTAACGACATTTCCTACCCGGCAATCGTCCTGCCGCCAGTGCTCGACGCGCTGGCGAGCGAGGGTTACCGCAGCGTAGTCGTCACAACTAGCGCGGCTGCGGTCCCATGCGTATCGGCGCTCATGGGCTTTGGCAGCGATCTAGAGATACGGGTATGCGCGCTCTCGCATCGCGAGTTCGGCGCGATTCTCCGCGCGGTCCCATTGCTTCTGACATCGCCCGGCCTTACCACGCTTTTGGAGGGCGGGCGTTTGGGCGTGCCGATGATCGTCCTCCCGCCGCAGAACCTGACCCAATGCCTCAACGCCGCGACGGTGACAATCATGAGCGGCGGTGACCGGTGCGTCCGATGGCCGGCTGAAGTACTTGACCTCAGTACGGTGGAGAGGCTCCAGCAGTCGGGGGAGATGGCCGCTGTACAGTACATCTACGGTGTGATCGACGCCTGCCGCGACCGCACCGACGTGTACCTCGCGCTTCGTACCCTCCTGACTTCCGCGCTACGTACCGCTCCGACCAACCCCGCGTCGGCACTGGTCGAGCTCATCGGTGAGAACGGCGCGGCGCAGGTCGCTGAAGCAATCCGCTCGTGCGTCCACGAACCGGGCCCTATCAGCTCCCGCCGAGGAACCGATGCAACGGCAGGAACGAGTATCACTCGGAGGTAGCGCGCCACATCCAGAAGGGTTTGTCACTGCGCCAACGCGAATTCTCTTATTCCGACGTCGCATAGACTTCGCTCCTCTCGAGTACGGGTGGTCGCCCCAGAACTGGTTGGGATACGATTACTAACGAAGCATCGTCATGTGAGGGGATGTTTGACCAGTACCAACAAGCACGCAGCTCACACGGAGGGGGGGGCTTTGGCCGAGATTGCCGTTATTGGTGCCGGGCATGTAGGGCTCACTACGGCAGCGTGCCTCTCGCGCCTTGGGCACGACGTAGTGTGTACTGACGCGTCCAATACCCGTATATCCCAGCTAGTTTCTGGGAGGCTGCCAATTGTAGAGCCCGAACTGGACCAACTGGTCCAAGAGGGTCTTAGCTCGGGACGGCTCCGGTTTGGCAGCGACAATGTCGATGCGGCGCGAGGGGCCGACTACCTCTTTATTTGCGTTCCAACTACCCTGGGTCCCGACGGGCATGCCGAGCTAAGCGACGTTGAGGCCGTTATTTGCGAGGTCGGACCCGAACTCAAGGCTGGAGCTATCGTCGTCGCTAAGTCGACTATGCCATTGGGCTCGACCAAGATCATTCAGCTGATCATGGGTAGGACCGACGTAGCACTAGTCTCTAACCCGGAGTTCCTGCGCGAAGGTAGGGCGGTCCATGACTTTCTTTATCCGGACCGACTGGTTATTGGCGCTGAGGACAACTCCGTAGGGTTGCGGGTCGCCTCACTATATCATGCTCTCAATGCTCCCCTTGTGCTTACAGACCTGGCCAATGCCGAGGTAATCAAGTATGTATCCAACGCGTTTCTGGCGACGAAACTGAGTTTCGCCAATGCTACGGCAGCGTTATGCGAGGCAGTTGGCGCCGATGTCGAGCAAGTGCTCTACGGCATGGGCCTCGACGGTAGGATCGGCCTTGACTTTCTCAGGCCTGGACCCGGTTGGGGAGGATCGTGCTTGCCCAAGGACGCGGCGGCACTTGTGTGCATGGCGGCCGACGCCGGCTACGACTTCAGTCTGCTGAAAGCAGTAATCGCGGCCAATGAGCAGCAATGCCGCTGGGTACTCGAAAAGATAGTAAAAGTAGTGGGTGGCTCACTCACTGGCTCCTCAGTGGCACTCCTCGGTCTCACATTTAAGGCTGGCACAGACGATCTCCGAGACTCGCCGGCTCTTGCTATAGCGAGTAAGCTATGCGATGGCGGTGCCAAGGTGACCGCGTATGACCCCACAGTGGATGTCTCGAATCCGCCAGAGTGTTGCATCTCGCTTCGACTGGCGCTTGCAGGGGGAGTGTACGACGCAGCGGACGGAGCGGATGTCCTTGTGATTGGGACCGATTGGCCTGAACTTCGCTCCCTTTGCCCCTCGACGATTGCGCGTATCGTGCGTAAGCGTGTTGTCGTTGATACCCGTAATTGCCTCGATGCCGGGGCTTGGCGTCAGGCTGGCTTCATTTATCAGGGATTGGGTAGGAAATGAACACATCGGTAGTCTCCACACTGCCACGTCTAATCCTCGATGGCCTAGTGCTTATCTCGACCTTTCGGTAATCCTGGAATGGCTGAGTTTCGTGAACAAGACGCAGTCCCAAGAAGTTGGACAGGTCCGCGGCGGTACTCCGCTAGTGTTAGGGTCGAGTCCGGTCGGGTGGTGTAATAACAACCAATCACCAACCTCAATTTCGAATTCTATAGGTCCCTTCGTCGGAATGTCATCTATCAAGGAGCGCCCGGATGTCAAGAGGGCCGACCAGGTTTTTTTGGGCGGCACCGCTGCGCCCCGAAGGGGCGGCCTGGCAGTTTTGAGCGCGATGAAGCCTGAGAGCTCTGCAATTTTCGTTTTCAGTCCGCGGTTTTCGTAGGCCGGGACGCGGACGGCCTTGCTCCAGTTTGGGTTACTTGCCCACGGGCGCGCCGAGAGGCCGGGCGCCGGTCATCTATCCGCCACGACATGGTGGCATGGAGGGTTTCGGCCGCGACCAGGCGGGCTCAATCAAGGGGGCGACTTCGCCGCACGTGCGGGGGTCATGACATTCGGCGAGCTCGCGTCCTGGTCGCGCCGGCCTTGGCTCACCCCAGCTCAGGCAGGCAGTGCGAGAGTCCAACGTCTATTCAGGAGCTGGACGAGCTGTTGCGATCGCCCTTGATCAGCCACCCCAAATTCCATCATGGTGTCCATCAAACACACGAAACGGCCTAGTGTCTCGTCGGATTGAAGCACTAAGTATTGCCCTGGCTGATGGCGGCACAATAGCCGGCGAGGCGTTCGAGGATCTGCTCCGCGGTCTTGTTCCAGACGAACGGCTTGGGGTCCTCGTTCCAGACCGCCGCCCAAGCCTTGATGTCGGCAGCAAGCTCCTTCACGCTGCGATGGGCGGAGCGCTGAAGCTTTTTGGTGGTAAGAGCAGAGAACCACCGCTCGACCATGTTCATCCACGAGCCGTACGTAGGCGTGAAGTGCAGGTGGAAGCGGCGATGTCGTAGGAGCCATTTTTTGACCTTGGGTGTCTTGTGGGCGGAAAGGTTGTCCAAGATCACGTGCACATCGAGGTCTGCAGGGACGTTGCGGTCGATAAGGCCTAAGAACGCTAGGAAATCTTCGCTGGTGTGCCTGGCGCGGATATCGGTGATCACCTTGCCGCTGGCCACGTCCAAGGCCGCGAACAGGTCGCAGGTGCCGTTGCGCTCGTAGTCATGGGTGGCCCTAATGGGGATCGACCACCTCAAGTCGTGACTGAGTGAGGCTGGTCAAGCTGAGCCGCCAGCAGGTGAGCACTGTGTGAGCCAGGGCCTCGAGTTCTATAGCTAGATCGTGCCCCTGCTGGTGGTGAGGTCCCGTTTGGGCTTGCCCAGAAATAGTGGACACGGGTTATGCGGCTTGTTGCTTACGGGCTAAGGCTAGTTCGTAGCGGATGGGGCTGAGGTTGGCCGCCTTGGCGCAGCGGCGTTGGTGGTTGTAGAAGCTGATATAGGCAGCGACCCCGGCCTGGAGTTCGGCGAGGTTGGCGAAGCTGTGGCGGTAGAAGTACTCGTGCTTGAAGATGGACCAGAAGCTTTCGGCACTGGCGTGGTCGAAGCAGCTCCCGGTTGCCCCCATCGAGCGGACCAGGTCGGCACCATCGCAAAAAGCCACAACCTTGGCGTCAGTAAATTGACTGCCCCGGTCCGTGTGGAAGACCGTCCCGGCCACCCGGCCGAAGCGGGTGGCCACTGCTTGCTCGAGGGCGTCGAGGACGGTCCCGGTGCGCATATGGTCGGCAACCGTGAACCCGAGCACCCTCGAGGAGCCCTCGTCGCGGATGGCGCACATGTACGCCTCGCCGTCACCGAGGCGCATGTACGTGTAGGGGTCGGGCCGGGGCGCCCTGCCCGCCTTTCAGCGGGTGGGTTTCTCCGGCCCGCCCTCCGAACCGGACGTGCGGCTCCCACCGCATCCGGCTCTCCACGGGCTATGCCGCTGGTGCGGGCAGTCCTGTTGCCTGGCTCGTCCACGGTGTGGGGATGTGCTTGCCCCTGTAGCGGTAGCGAACAATTGCGACCGCTTGTGGCCGGAACATCTCGATGCCGTCGCAGCGGATCTGCCACGCAGGCAGAAAGCGGTGACAGATCGTCCCCCAGTTCAACCCGACGTGACGCTTGCGGAGCCAGGTAACTACCTTCCACCAGCTGTAGTGGTCGATGTAGCTGAAGGTCCGCTTGCACACGCCGTGGCGGAAGTAATTGCACCACCCCCGCAGCACCGGGTTCAACCGGCGCAGCAGGTCAGCGAGCGTTCGGTGCAGCCGACGACGGGTGAGCGCCCGCACCTTGTCCATCACCGAGCGCAAGCTCTTCTTGGACGGGTAGGTGTAGACGGCTCGTCGCCCGGCTCGGCCTCTTCGGGCACGGCGCTGGATGCGCCACCCCAAGAAGTCGAACCCCTCATCGATGTGGCAGACCCTGGTCTTTTCGGCCGCTAAGCGCAAGCCCATCGGCGCCAGCACGCCACTGACCTCGTCCCAAAGCGCTTCGGCATCGTTGCGGGCCCCGGCGACCAAGACCACGAAGTCGTCCGCATAACGGACAAGCCTCATGACCGAGCCTCCGGTGCGGCGGTGCTTGCTGCGCGTCCAATACGGGCCGAGCGCTTCGTATTTCTGCTCGAAGTGCTCGTCCAGAACGGATAGAGCGATATTGGCCAGCAACGGCGACAAGACTCCCCAACGCAATAGCGAACTTCGAGTTTGACGTCACTTTGCCCTATCGGCGCGGCGAAAAGTTGTTCAAGCAGCCGCGCCGTAGGTCCACCACCCAGCGTGACGCTTAGAGTAGTATATAAGTGTCATGACAGAGGGACGGCGTGCTAGGGCTGAACAGGTTGCAAAACGGGTCAATACGGCGGCCGAACTTCTCGGTTCGGGCATGGACGTGGTCAACGCCGCACGCGACCTTGCTCGCCGGCACCGGCTCTCTGAGCGCCAGGCACGTCGCTACGTTGAGCGGGCCCGGGACGAGGGTGCGATGGAGGTCGCCGGTCGCAAAGTGGTCTTCACGGTCAAGCTCCCCGCGGCGCTCGCCCGCCGGGCCCGCGCCTCAGCTAAATCGACCGGGCGGACCATATCGTCGCTGGTTGCTCAGGCGTTGTCGGAGTTCTTGGAGCGTCATCATGGCGGCGCCGGCTGAGCGCTCGGTTGGCGCCGAGTACGTGTTCGACCGCGCCGCCGGCCAGTTGCTGGCCCAGGTGTACCGGATCTTGGTCCCCGAACGGCGGGGACGCACGAGCGATAGGAGAGACCATGACGACAGCGGCCATCTACGCCCGGGTCTCGGGGGCACGCCAGAAGGAGGAGCAGACGATCGGCTCCCAGATCGCCGAGTGCCAGACCAGGCGGCACGAGCAGTGGGGGCTTGATGTCCCGACCAGAGTGGATCTTCACCGACGAGGGCTACACCGGGGCCACCCTGGTCCGCCCGGCCCTGGAGCGGTTGCGGGACCTGGCTGCTCAGGTGCCGGTGGACGTGGTCGTCTGCTACTCACCTGACCGCCTGGCGCGCAAGCTCGCTTATCAGACGCTGCTGATCGACGAGCTCAACAAAGCCGGCAGCGAGGTACGTTTCGTCAAGGCCCGCAAGGTCGAGACCCCCGAAGACGAGATGCTATTGCAGTTCCAAGGGATGATGGCCGAGTACGAGCGGGCCTTGATCATCGAAAGGACCAGGCGCGGCAAGGCTTTTCGCGCTCGGGCAGGCATGGTCAACGTTCTTTGTGGAGCACCCTACGGTTTCCGTTACATCCGTCGCACAGATGTCTGCGAGGCCCGCTACGAGATCGTCGAGGAGGAGGCCCAGGTCGTGCGCGAGGTGTTCCGGCGCTACAGCGACGAGCAGGCCTCCATCGGCGAGCTGGCTCGTTGGCTGAGCGCCGAAGGGGTCCCGACCCGCACCGGGAAAGACCGCTGGGACCGTTCGGTGATCTGGGCCATGTTGCGCAACCCCGCCTATGTCGGCCGGGCCGCCTACCTGAAAACAGGGACCACCGACCGCCGTCCCGCCATCAACCGCCAAGCCCGCCTCCAAGGACGGTCTATCTCCCGCCACTACGCCAAGTTCGAGCGGCCCCAAGAAGAGCGGATCACCATCGCCGTGCCGGCCATCATCGAGCAAGCAAGCTTCGAACTGGCCGAGCGTCGCCTGGCCGACAACCGCCGGTTCGCGGCCCGCAACAGCAAAGAACCGAGCCTGCTCATGGGCCTTGCCGCCTGCCAGTCCTGCGGGTATGCGTACTACCGGACCTCCACCCGGACGGCCAAGCGCAAGATCTACTACTACCGTTGCCTCGGTTCAGACGACTACCGCTACCCCGGAGGAAGGGTCTGTGACAACAAGCCGGTGCGGGCCGACTACCTCGACGACGTCGTGTGGGCCCACGTCACCGCCCTGTTGGCCGACCCCGCTCTCGTGCAAGCCGAGCTCGACCGCCGGCTAACGGACATGCGGGCCACCAACCCGGCTACTTCCGAACGGGCCCGGCTCGAGCGCGACCTCACCCGAGCGACCAAGGCCATCAGCCGGCTCGTGCAGGCCTACCAAGAGGACCTGCTCACCCTCGACGAGCTGCGCGCCCGCATGCCCGACCTGCGGGCCAAACAGACTGCTCTCACGGCCTCTGTCGACGCCCTCGACGCCCAGCTCCTCGACCAAGGCACCTACCTCAAGTTGGCCCAAACACTTGAAGACTTCCTCGCCCGTCTACGCGAAAACACCGAGACAGCCACTGTCGAAGACCGCCAGAAAGTGCTACGCAGCGTGGTCAAAGAAGTTCTCGTCGGGCCCGAACGCGTCGTCATCCGGCACGGCATCCCCGTGCGCGACCACCCCTTTCTGAGCCCGGGTTATCCATTGCGTTGGGGGAGTCAGAATCCCGCCCTGGGGGGTGCCAGCGATCGTTCCCCTGGAGACTCCGTCCTCAGAGAGGGCACCTGCTCGCAGGAAAGCCTTGACCAGGTCCAAGATACGCTTGTCCTCGATCCGACGTCGCACCCTGCCCATGAGGGCAGAATGGTCGATCTCGTCGAAGCACGCTTTGATATCTGCCTCGAACACGCAAAGGTAATTCCTATTGGGCGAGGTGAGGTAATGGATCTCGGCTATAGCGTCTTGGGCCCGGCGCTTCGGGCGGAAGCCGTATGACGAAGGCTTGAAATCCGCCTCGAAGATGGGCTCGAGCACCAGCTTCAACGACGCCTGCACGACCCGGTCGAGCGCCGTCGGGATGCCCAGGTGGCGGACTTTGCCCGACGCCTTGGGGATATCCTTCTGACGGACCCGGTCCGGGGTGAACCGACGGGCTTTGAGGTCTCCTCTCAGCTTGTCGAGCATTGCCCCGCCACTAAAGACGATGGAGCGAGGTTCCACCCCATCGACCCCAGCAGTGCGTGCGCCTTTGTTCCCCCGCACCCGGCCCCATGCCACAACAAGGAACGCCGGGTCATAAACGAGGTTGAACAAGTCATCGAACCGGCGGTCAGGACTGCTGACCGCCCATTGGTGCAGCTTTGCCTGCATCGCATGTACCCGTAGCTCGGCCTCGTAGAGGTCTGGCCACGGTGCGCCGATGTTCACCAGCGACCTCCATGCGTTGCTTTGGAGCTGCGGTCCCGCTGGGGCCCTTCGCCATGTGCACGGCTTTCCCGGGCTCGGACTACTACGGCCCCTCCGTCACTTCCCAACGGCATTGGCTGACGACGAGCGTTCCCACCCGCCAGCCCGGGTGGCCGACAGGGAGGGACCGTCGAGAAGCTTCCCACGTTCACGATCTCACCGTTAGACGGGGTGGGTGCCCAACTATGCCCCTGCGGCATCGCCACGGTTACGCCGCAGGCCTTCACCGTGGCCTTCCCGGCGGACGACATAAACCCGCCTGGAAGTTCCTCCCGCCCGAAGGCGGGAGTGCGCGCCGCTGCCTGGCCCAGATCCGTCAGGTTCGAGCCAGTGGAATGCTCTTGAGAGGCGTTCAGGCGCTGGTTCCTCACGTACACCTTTCCGTCGTGCTTGCCGGGCCCGACCGATCTGACGGTGCTGCGGCCGTCCCGGCGTTGTCAGGGCTGCTGTCCACCCTCACCCCCGTCCCAGGGTTCGGGCTGCCCTCAGCTTCACCGGCCTGCTGCGACAGGCTGGCAGCGGTGTCCTTTCACCACCGCACGGTAAGAAAGCGCCTCGTGGCGCTCGATGTCCGAGGTCCACAATTGGTCAGTCCCGTCGGGGTGAAAGTCCCGGTCCACCAGGTCGGGTGGGTACGAAGCGGTCGGGTCGGAGCTGGTCGTGACCTTGAACAGCCTGGGGCTCACGCCCACGATGCCCAAGCTGGCCATACGGACGGCCACGGTGTTGTGGCTCACCCGTTCCCCCGCCTCATGCAGGTCGGCCGTGACCCGGGGTGACCCGTAGGTGCCGTGTGAGGCTTTGTGGGCGCTGATGATCTTGGCGTCCAGGTCGGCCCGGCGGACCTCGCTCGGCAGCGCAGGACGGTCCTGGGCCGCCTTCCAGCGGTAGTAGCCCGATGGGGAGACCTCCAACAGCCGGGCCATACGGGTGACCTCGAAGTTGGCGCACTCCGCTGCCATCGACGCAAATCTCTCTGCTTTTGTTGACTCGAAGCGAAGTACGCGGCAGCTTTTCCCAGGAAAGCCAGGTCCTTTTCCTGCTCCGCGACCTGGCGGCGCAACCGCAACAGCTCGGCTCGCTCCGCCGGGCTCAACGGCTCATCCGAAGTCCCCGCCAGCGCTTCGACCCGTCTGCGTTCGTCGCGGACCCACCTGGCCAACGAGCCCTTGTCCACCGACAGTTCGCCGGCGACCTCGACCACCGTCCTACCCGTGTCGATGACACGATGAGCCGCTTCGGTCTTGAACTCCAGCGTGAACTTCCGTCTTGCAGTGCCCATGATCGAACATCCTCTCAGCCGACCCCGAGGTCAGCTTGTCAGGTGTCCACTTATTCTGGGGATCCCCATTGGCCGACATGGTCCGCACTGACCGCCACAACCACCGGGTAGTGGCGGTTGATAGCGGGACCGTCCAGGCGGTCAAGGTGCTGGCCCGGGCGCACCAATCGATGACCTGGTCCAGGGGGCGCCAGACCAACCTGTTGCGCTCTACCCTGCGCGAGTTCTACCCCGGAGCCCTCGCCGCCTTCGAAGACCTGGCCAGCCCAGACGCGCTGGAGGTACTGCGAGTGGCCCCCACCCCCGAGCTGGGCCGTGCCCTGTCGCGCTCCAAGATCGCCGCCGCTTTGCGCCGCGGCGGCCGCCAACGCCGCGTCGGTCAACGCGCTGAGGAGGTCCAAGCGGCGTTGCGCACTGACCAGCTCGCCGCTCCCGGCGCCGTCTCGACGGCCATGGGCGTCTCAGTGGCCGCCAGCGTGGCCGTGATCGCCACCATGAACGCCCAGATAGCCCAGCTGGCGGGAGAGCTGGAAGCGGGTTTTGAGTTGCACCCGGACGCCCAAGTGGTCCGTTCCCTGCCAGGACTGGGGACCATCCTCGGCGCCCGGGTGCTCGGCGAGTTCGGCGACGAGCCGGACCGCTATTGCACCGCCAAGTCTCGCAAAAATTATGCCGGCACGTCACCCATCACTCGAGCCTCGGGCACCAAGAGGACCGTGCTCGCCCGGCACGTCCGCAACAAGCGCCTCGCCGATGCCATCTACTTGTGGGCGTTTACTGCAATATCTGCCTCGCCAGGTGCGCGAGCGTTTTACGATCAGCACCGCGCCGCCGGCGATACGCACCACGCCGCCCTCCGAGCCCTCGGCAACCGCTTCGTCGGCATCCTGCACGGCTGCCTGTACCACCACACGAACTACGACGAGACGATCGCCTGGGGCCACCGCCAACACAAACTTCCCGAAGCGGCTTGACAACTTGCAGCCGTGGGATGTCTAGCTGGCGTGGTGGGCAACATCGGCAGGGTGGGAGCGGTGCGGTTTTATGGTTTGGATCTGGGGCTTTTCGTCGACTGCGAACACAGCGGCCGCCACCGGGGGGCCCATGTACAGCCCCACGAGGTCCCGGGTCTTCTCCACCAGGTCCGGGTCGGGGGACACCTTGAAGCTGTCCTCCCGCCAGGGTTTGAGCCCGAAGGCCTTCCAGATCTCGGCCACCGTGTCGTGGCTGATACCGTGCTTTTTGGCCAAGGCCCGGGTGGACCAGTGGGTGGCGTCGGGTCGAGCGGACTCCAACGTGTCGACCAGGACAGCCTCGATGACGTCGTCGCCAACCGTTCGGGCCGCGCCCGGCCGGGGGCGTCGGCCAGCCCTTCCAGCCGCTCAGCAGCGAAGCGGTGCCGCCACTTGGACACAGTGACCGGGTGCACCTTCAACTCAGCAGCGACGTCAGTGTCCGTGCGTCCTTCGGCCGAGGCGAGCACGATGCGGGAACGCAGTGACAGCACCTGGGCTGAGCTCGGGCGCCGAGCCCAGCGCTGCAGCGTTTCGCGCTCGTTGTCGGTCAGGCTCACTCGGGTTGTGGGCCGGCCAAAGCGTGCCATGCAGGCTCCTTCTGTCAGAGTTCTATCTGGCAGAACGCGCCCGGGCAAGGATTAATTCCCTTCTTGACCTACTTTCTTAGTGGAACAATCCGACGGGACACTAGTTGGCTGGTCGGAAAGTCGCTGGTCAAGGGCCTGGGCAATACTAGCGATGTGAAGTCGCGCCGTGTTGACTTGGTTTTGTGAGAGGGACAGCCTTAGCGCAGCGGTCGTGGAGCCAGGTCGACGTCGTTTGCGGCGACCTGCTCGAAGAAGAAGGGTTCATAGCCACCCTAGGCGCCGCCAGGGGCGCTTTGTTCAGCGATGCCGACTTCGACCCGTTGTACACCTCGAAAAAGGGACGGCCGTCACACCCGCCTTCTTTGTTGGCGGCGCTGCTGTTGGCGCAGCTGTTCTACGGGGTCTCGGACCGGGAGGCGGAGCGCCGCTCGCGCCTCGACCTGAGCTGGAAAGCGGCCCTCGGCCTCCCCCTTGAGCACCGGGGCGTACCCCATGTCTGCCTGGTCGAGTTCCCGGGCCCGCCTGGTGCACGCAGGCATGGAGGCCTGGTTGCACGAGCGGTTGTTGCAAGTAGCCAAGCAGGCCGGGGTGGTCGGCCACCGCCGGGTGGTGGACTCGACCGGCATCGCCGACTGTGTGCTCACCCAGGACACGGTGAGCCTGGTCCGCTCGGCCACCCGTCGCTGCCTGGCCCGCTTGGGGGAGCTCGACCCGGCCAAAGCCCACGCCTGTGCTGAGTTATTGGCCCGCCATGACTACGGCCAGGCGGGCAAGCCCGAGATCTGCTGGGCCTCGGCTACAGAACGGGCGGCACTGGTGAACGAGCTGTTCGCCGACGCCCAAAAAGTGGCCGGGGCCTGCAGCCCCACCGACGACGTCACCTTGGCCAGCGAGGTCGAGCTGTTGAAGGTGGTCTCCGCCCAAGACGTCGACGACGACGGCGAGGGCGGTGTGCGCATTGCCCAGGCGGTGGCCCCGCGAGCGGGTCATCTCGGTGGTCGACCCCGAGGCCCGCCATGGGCACCGCTCCCGGAAGGACCGTTATGACGGTTACAAGCTCCACGTCAGCGTGGACGTCACCTCCGACCTGTTCGTGGCCGGACAAGCCACGACGGCCACGGCTGCCGACGCCAGAGTCCTCCCACGGCTGCCGGAGGCCGACCGGTCGGGTCCACCGGGGGGCTGGTCGGCCTCCTCGGGGCCATCAGCACCGCCGGAGGGGCCGTCGGGGATTGTTGGCGCACGTCGCCGCAAGCGGCACGCCCTCGACTAGAGGTCGTGAAGTGGCCCGGGCTGTCGGCCGGTGTCCGCGCTCGAACCGACGTTCTGCCATCGCCCTCGAAGCAACCTGATCGAACAGCGACGACAGAGACCGAGCCAACACAAACCGTTGTCGTGGCGTCGTGCGGTGCTGGCCGTTGCGCTGACCGCCGTCGCCACCGGGGCTGTCTTTGTCGGGGTCGCAGCCATCCGACGGGACAACCACGATGCCGCGGTCGGCCGGCGGGATGCCCACCGCCTACAGATAGACCATCGGGCGGCGTCGGAAGCCACCGGCTGGTCGATAAACCCCTCCCAGGGGCGGGAGCTGTGGTGTCCAGTATCACTGGGGACGGCGCCATGCTGGTCATTCCTGCGCTCAGCGTGCGGGTCCTCATCGTTGCCGAGGGCGAGACCAACGGTTCCATGACAGTCCCTTCCGCTATCCAGACTGTCGGGTGGTACGACGGCAACGCCAGCACCGGCGGGAGCCCGGCTACAGCCACCGTGACACACACCGCCCCCTGGCCCGGCCAGGCCGGGGTGGCGGTGATTGCCGGCCACGTCGACTGGGTCGGGCAAGGTCCTGGTGCTCTCTACTACCTCGATCAGCTGGAGCAAGGCGACCCGATCGCTGTCGTCGGATCCAACGGCATAACCACGAATTGGCGGGTGAGCGAAGCACCGATCACCCTCTCGTAGTCCGCCCTGCCGTCGACACTGCTTGTCAACATTGGAGCGCCGAAGCTCGCCTTGATGACCTGCGGCGGGTCCTTCGATGCGACAACGGGGCACTACCTCGACAACGTCGTCGTCTGGGCAACGCCGGCCCAGCAGCGTCCGCGGTACACGATGTTCCACACGAGCCAGCCCGCTCGGCGAGATCGGCCATGGCCCCGTCAAGGTTGTCGGCCCCGCACTTGGGTCCCCAGCATCCTCCGGAAAGGGAGGACAACGGTGCCGGTTTGGTGTTGCTTGCTCGGGAGGTACAAATCCCCGAATTGGGAGGGATCCCGAGCCGTAAAGTGGGGTCGCGGACTGGTCCCGCTCTCGGGACTTTGCCGGGCTCAGCTCTCAGATCGATCCCGTGAGGGCTTGGTCGTATGGTAGGCATCCGAGATCCCGTTCACGACTGGCTTCCGATGACCGCTCCGAGTGTTGTCGCGTCGCGAGGACCGTTGACCTCGTCGGCATCGGCGTCGGGATCGACCGCCACGTGCGGCAGGATCCGGTCGGCCCACGGCGGGAACCACCAGTTGGCCCGACCGAGCATCCGCATGACTGCCGGAACGACCGCCATGCGGATGAAAAAGGCGTCGACTAGGACGCCGCCAGCGAGACCGAGGCCGAACTCCTTGATGACCCGTTCGCCGCCGAAGATGAACGAGCCGAAGACCAAGATCATGATCAGCGCGGCTGCGGTGATGGTCCTTCCCGTGGCGGCCAGGCCGTTGCGGACCGCGGCGCTGTTGTCGTGGATCCGCTGCCATTCCTCGTGCATACGGGTGACCAGGAAGACCTGGTAGTCCATGGACAGGCCGAAGAGGATGGCGAAGAGCATGACGGGGAGGAACCCCTCGATTGGGCCGGGGCCCCCGGTGCCGATCACTCTCCCCAGCCAGCCTTTCTGGAACACCGCGGTGAGGATCCCGAGAGCCGCCCCAATGGACAGCAGGTTCATCACGGCCCCGGTCAAGGGGATGAGGAGACTGCGGAAGACGATCGACAGCAAGAGGAACGACAGCAATATCACGATGCCAATAAAGAGCGGGAGCTTCTGGGAGATCACGTGGTCGAAGTCCACGAAGGTGGTGGTGGACCCTCCGAGGTATATGTCGACTCCGGTTCCTGCGGTCACTCTCGGGATCACGACATCTCGTAACTGGTGGATGAGTGACGTGGTGGCCGCGGCTTGGGGCGACGTCGTCGGGTACACGTTCACTAGGAGGGCGCTGAAGTAACGACCTTCCCTGGTGCCGAAAGGCAATCAAGCCCCGCCTGCCGGTGGGTCGAGGCTTTATTGTGGCGTCGGGGTTCCTCCCGGCCCGTCAAGGCCGCCTTCGGCGTCCCAAGGGGACGCGCCGGGCCTTGACCGGCCTGGCCGCTCAGCTGAGCGCCCAACCGCTTTCGCTGCGGTGCAGGCCGAGGGCTGCCAAACGTGCCCAGTTGAGCGCGGCAGCACGGTTCGTGACGTCGGTGGCGATGCGCTTGGCCCCTCTCACCCGAGCCTTACGCCCGCCCCATGCCCTCCGCATGAAATGGGAGATCTTGCGCTCCACAATCGGGCGTGTTGCTTTATAACGGTTGCCCCACTCGGGGGTCTTCTGTTCGGCCCGGGCACGGTGCAAGAGGCCCTCTTGGGGGTGGAGCCAGATCGTGCGCCCCCGGTGCGACGGCGTGCACTGGTCCTTCAGCGGGCAGTGCCGGCAATGGCCCTTGAAGGAGGCCTTGCCCTCTCCAGAGCGCCCGAAGTGCACCGGGACGGTATGGCCGGCAGGGCAGGTGACGGTGCCGCCGGCCAGGTCGACAGCGAAGTCCTCTTTGGTAAACCCACCGGTCGAGTTGCGGACCGGGGGCGCCTTGGCGGTGACCGGGAAGCCTTGGCCCTCCAGCTCTTGCCGGGCTGGGGCGCAGCCGTAGGCAGAGTCGCCCACCACCTCGGGCTTGTCGTCGTCGTCGGCGTGGCCGGCGAGCAATTCGTCAACGGCGTTGGCGTCGGGGGCGTTGGCGGGGGTGACGGCGACCTCGTCTATCAGCTCGGACTCGGGGTCGATACTGAGATGGGCCTTGTAACCGTCGAAGTGGCGGTTGGCCGACTTGTGGCCATGGCGGGCCTCGGTGTCGACGGTCGAGATGACCCTGTCTTTGGCCACTTTCTTGACTATGCGGAAGCGGCCGTCGTCGCCGGCTTCGACGTCTTGGCCGGCCACCAGGGCCAACAGGTCGGCGGCGTCGGACGCCGGGGCGGGGAGCTCGGCGCCGTCCAAAGCGGCCAGGGCAGCCAGGGCGTCGTGACGAGCTCGTCGACCAGTGCTTCCCGGGCCGCCCGGTCGTCCCAGTCACAAGCAGGCTTGCCGGGGCTGTAGTAGTCGTCGTCACGGCGCAGCGCCCCCCGCACGCTGCCCGGCGAGCTCGGGGGCCAAGTTGTCAAGCACCATCAACAGCTTCCTGATAGCCGCTCGTAGCTGGGTGACGGTGTCCTGGGTGGCGACGGCGTCATAAAGCGGCGTCGAATCGAGCACCCGCACGCGTCCCGCATCGCGCCGGCCCCTGTGGCGGCGACCTTGGTGTCCTCGAACAGGCGCCGGGGACGGGCCGAGGCCCGCAGGCGGTTGCGCTGGCCGGCGAGCACGGTGGGGTGGAAGGCCTCGGCGCCGGTGTGCACCCCGGCCGCCGCCTGCCAGCGCAGGTCGACCTCCAGCCGGTCACAGGCCTCCCGGTCCGAGAGCCCCTCGAAGGCTTGCAGGACCATCACGGTGGCCAGCACCCGGGCCGGCACCGTCGGGCGCCCCCGGGCCGAAGTGGTGTACAGGTCGGCGAAGTAGTCGTCGGGGAAGATGCGGGCGCCCTCGTCGGCCAACAGGCGGTAGATGGAGCCCGCCCTCAAGCGGTCGCCCAGCAGCTCACGAGGTGACTCGAAGCGGGCCTGGGCCTGCGCAACACCAAGTGCCATACATGTAATTCTCATGAGCCTACCCGCAGGGTTGGTGGATCCCCTTGGGCTCGGTACCAGCGAGCGGCTCAGTACCAGTGCACTGCCAGAGGGTGATTACTTCAGCGCCGTCCTAGGACGACGTCTTTGCCGGCCTTGACCGGTAGAGCAACCGGCCAGCTGACACTGGCCACGCCGGGCTGCATGCTGGCGTCGTGCACCAGCCGGGCGACGACGCGTGGCTCGGCGGACCGATCGATCTCACCGACCAGTTGTAACGGGCCGTTGAACCCGGGCCCGAACCCCTTGGCCAGCATCTCGTATGCCGTCCGGGTCGTGGTGCCCGACGGGTCGTTGCCCGCGTCGGACGAGCCCAGCCGAATGAAGAAGAACGGCAGGGCGATCACGACGACTACGGCCAAGGCCCCGACGGCGGGGATGATCGGCCGGCGCTGCACGAACGTCGCCCAGCGGGACCAGAAGCCTTCGGTGGCCGTCGTGGCGTCGAGAGGACCGTCGGCGGCCAGTCGTCTCCGTTGACGCCGGCTCAGCACCCTCGGCCCGATGAAACCGAGGAGCGCGGGGAGCAGGGTGAGGGCGGCCAGCATGGTGGAGGCCACGCCGATCGCGGCGCCGACGGCGAGCCCGTTGAGGAGCGATACCCCGAGGGCGAACATGCCGAGCAAGGCGATGCACACGGTGATGCCGGCGAATAGGACTGCCCGTCCGGACGTGTTCACGGCGGTGACGATGGAGGACTCGACGTCCTTGCCGTACTGGAGCCCCTGGCGGTGGCGGGTCACGATGAAGAGGGCGTAGTCGACGCCCACTCCTAGCCCGATCAAAAGCGTCAGCTCGGAGGAGAAGTTCGGCATCGACAGGGCATGGCTGAGCAGCTCGATAATCCCGATGGCGGTGCCGAGCGATGCCAGCGCGGCGATTAGTGGCAGCGCCATGGCGAGAAGTGACCCGAACACGACGAACAGCACGATTGCGGCCAGGATGATCCCGAATCCGGCCCCGCCCAGTGACGGCGGGTTGGCGTTCTCGGCGACCTCGCCTGCCACCGCGACCTTCAAGCGGGGTTGGTCACCGGACTGGGCGGCATGGACGAACTGTTTCGACAGCGACGCCCCGATGTCGCCCGCCTGCTCGTCGAAGGTCACCGTGGCGAACGCCACGGTCCGGTCCTTGCTGACGTGCCCGGCTCCCGCCTGGTCGTACGGGGAGACGATGTTGGTGACGTGTGGAATAGCGGCCAGGCGCCGCAGGGTGGCCTGCACCGTCGCCTGGACGTCCGGGTCGGTCACGTGGGTCCCGTGCGAAGCCTCGAAGACCACCTCTTCGGAGTCACCCGACGCGGCTGGTGATGCGGCCTTCAACAGGTTCGTGGCCTCCGTGGACGGCTGGCCGGGGAGGCTGAAGCCGTTTGAGTAGTTCGACCCCACGGACCGGGCCAGGGCGGTGGCCACGATCAGGGCCATCAACCAGAAGACGACAACTCGCCACCGGTGGTGGACGCTCCAAGTGGCGAGGGTGCGCATGGGTCTAGCCTCCAAAGGAAGACACGAACACGAACTGTGAGAGCGCAGACTATCAAAAAGAGCTGATGAGCTATCTAAATGAGAGGTACGTGTCGAGAGAACAGGAGTGACCAGCGCGGCCAAGACGACGAAGCAAGACCGAATGACGACCGCCCTGCTGGAGGCGGCGGCAGTCGTCTTCGCTGATCAGGGAGTCAATGCCCGGCTTGCCGACGTGGCCGCAGCGGCCGACGTGGGTCCCGCCACCCTCTACCGGTACTTCCCCAACCGCGAGGCACTGCTCTCAGCCCTCCTCGAGTACGCCCTCGACGAGACCAGCGAAAGCCTCACCGCCGCCGACCTCGACAACGTCGCGTTCCGCGAGGGCATCGCCCGCGTCGCCCGAGCTTTGGTAGCCACCGGCAGCAAGTACGCCATTGTCACCCGGATGGTTGACCAGATCGACAAGGAGAAGGTTGGTCAGCGGCTCAGAGAACCCGTCAGCGCCTTGGTCCGCCGCGGCCGGGCGGAGGGGGCCCTGCGCACGGACCTGACCGAAAACGAGACGACGGCCGTCCTGGGGGCGCTGATCCAAGTCGCCACGCTCCTTGCCAACGAGGGCCAAGCCAGCGTCGAACGGGCCGCCACCATCGCCAGTTCCATATTCCTCGACGGCACCGCATGTCGCGGGTCATAACCCGAAGCCGCTTGCTACTCCGTCCTCGGAACGCCGAATCGCTTGCCGTGCCGATCTTGACGTATCGCAGGGGGCGCTCAGTGCGCGCCACGGTCGTCACTGACCTGCTCAGCGCTGGTCCGCTGGTCTTGCCGTGACTTTGCGGTGAGGCTGGCGAGCAGGGCAAGCGATTCGGCGCTGCGACTGCCGACCTCCGCGTGGTAGGTGACGAGCTCTTGGCCGTCGGTGCCGGGGATCGGGAAGCGTTGGTAGTGGAGCTCGAGCGGGCCGATCTGGGGGTGGTCCATGCGGGTGGGCCCCGGCCGCTTGGGGCGGGCGTCGTGGCGGGCCCAGAGCCGGCGGAAGCGATCGCTGCGAACGGAGAGCTCGCCGACGAGCTCGTTGAGGCGGGGATCGTCGGTGTCGGGGCCGATAGTGGCACGCAGGCCGGCGACCATGCTCTCGGTGGTTTCTTCCCAGTCGGGGTGCATGTCCTGGACGCGGGGGTCGAGGAACGCGGCTCGTAGGAGGTTCTGGCCGACGGCGTAGAACGGTCCGAGCGCGCTAGCCAGCGGGTTGACGGCCAGGACGTCGGTGTGGCGGCCTTGTACGTAGGCGGGGGTGGTGGCCCAGGATTCGACGAGCCCGACAACATTGGCGGGCACGCGTTCTTCGCGGGGCCGTGGCCGGCGTCGGCGCGGTGGCGCTTGGGCCAGGCGGTGCAGGTGGGTGGTGGCGTCGTCGTCGAGTTGGAGGGCGCGGGCGAGCGAGTCGAGGACCTGGGCGGAGGGGTGCTGGTCGCGGCCCTGTTCGAGGCGCATGTAGTACTCAGCGCTGACCCCGGCGAGCATGGCCACTTCCGAGCGGCGTAGGCCGGCCACCCGGCGGCGTCCGTCTCGGTCGGGAAGCCCGACGTCCTCGGGCTGGACGAGCTCCCGGCGGGCCCGCAGGTACTCGCCGATCAGGTTCTCCGGGGCCACCCTGTCCACGATACGGGCGAAGGGGCGGTCGAGGGTCTCCCTGCTACTACTACTACTAGCCTCGCTGGGCCTCTTGTCGAGTGGGCGATCGTGGGCCACCGTGGCTCTATGGCATCCGCTCACTCGGTTGATCGCATCACCACCCCCTTCGGTGTCAACTCGACGGCGGCTGAGGTCCTCGCTGGCGTCGACTTGTCCGGCAGACGGATCGTCGTGACCGGCGCCTCGTCGGGGCTCGGAGCCGAGACGGCCCGGGTGTTGGCCGATGCCGGCGCCCAGGTCACGCTGGCTGTGCGGGACACGGCGGCGGGGGAGCGCGTGGCCCCAGGAGATCGGGTCGTCCACGGGAGACGGGCGTGTAGAGGTACGTCCGCTGGATCTGAGCGACCCCAAGTCGATACCGGCGTTTGTGACGGGGTGGACTGGACCGCTGGACGTACTGGTGAACAACGCGGGTGTCATGGCGCTGCCCGAGCTCCAGCACTCCTCCCTTGGTGCCGAGATGCACTTCGCCATCAACCACCTGGGCCACTTTGCCCTCACCGTCGGGTTGCACGACGCGCTGGCCGCTGCGGATGGGGCTCGAGTCGTCTCCGTCAGTTCGCTGGTCCACATGGTTTCCCCGGTCGTCTTCGACGACCCCCACTTCGCCCGTCGCCCCTATCACCCGGTGCTCGCCTACGGGCAGTCCAAGACCGCCAACGTCCTGTTCGCCGTCGAGGCCACCCGCCGTTGGGCCGACGACGGGATCGTGGCCAACGCCTTGCACCCCGGGGTGATTATGGACACCAACCTGAGCCGCCACCTGCCGCCGCCCGCCCCGTCCGCCGCCGGCGCGCCGCCGGCGGCGGCCTATGCGTTCAAGAGCATCGAACAAGGCGCAGCGACGAGCGTCCTACTAGCCGGCTTACCGGCCCTGGCTGGGGTGGGCGGACGGTACTTCCAGGACAGCAACGAAGCCGAGGTCGTGGAACGCGAGCCGTTCGACACTGACCTTCCGCGATCGGGCGTCGCCCGGTCTGCGCTTGACCCGGAGGCAGCGGCCCGCCTGTGGGAGCTTTCGGCCGCCCTAACCGGCATGACCGCTTGAGAAAAGAGAGAGCACATGACACGTACTTGGTTCATCACCGGCGCCTCATCCGGCTTCGGCCGTCGGATCACCGAACAGCTGCTCGAGCGTGGCGACCAGGTGGCCGCCACGGCCCGCGAACCCGGGCGTCTCGCCGATCTGGTCGCCGCCCACGGCGAGCGCCTGTGGCTCGCCCAGCTGGACGTCACCGACACCGCCGCCCTGCGCGACGTCGTCGAGCGCGCCTTCGCCGAGCTGGGCCGTATCGACGTCGTCGTGTCCAATGCCGGGCGCGGCGTGTTCGGCGCCGCCGAGGAACTCGCCGACACCGACATCGACGAGCAGATCGCACTCAACCTCGTGGCCCCGGTGCAACTGACCCGGGCAGTGCTTCCCCACCTGCGAGCACAAGGTGGTGGGCGGATCGTGCAGATCTCCACGATGGGCGGCCAGTTCGGATCCCCCGGCGGCAGCCTCTACCACGCCTCCAAATGGGGAGTAGAGGGCTTCTTCGAATCGATCCTGGCCGAGGTCGCGCCCTTCGGCGTGGAGATCACCTTGGTGGAACCGGGGGGAGCCCGCACCGGTTTCGGTCGAGCCATGGGAGTCGCCGCGGCGCTGGACGCCTATGCCGAGACGCCAGTCGGGACGATGCGCTCCTACATCGATTCGGCTAGCGACCTGACCGGGGCGGCACCGGGCGACCCGGCCAAGATCGTCGACGCCATCCTGGCTTCGGTCGACGTGACGCCAGCTCCGCTGCGCCTGACGCTCGGGAGCGACGCCTATCGGCTGGTCCACGGCGTTTTGACCGACCGCCTGGGCCAGCTCGAGGCGGCACGGGACCTGGCGCTGTCCACCGATGTCGATGGGTTTGTGGGCGACGGCCCGGTCAGCCGATCGAGCGGTGCCAGTTGACGCGGTCGGTCGATCTGGGTGGCCTGACGGTGTCGGCATTGGGATTGGGTTGTATTGGCATGAGCGAGGCTTACGGTGCCGCCGACTGGGAGCAGTCGACGGCCACCATTCGCCGGGCGATCGACAGCGGGGTGACCTTCATCGACACGGTCGACGTCTACGGCGCCGGGCACAACGAGGTCCTCGTTGGACGGGCCATCACCGTCCGGCGAGACCAAGTGCAACTGGCGACCAAGGTGGGCATGGACCGCAGCCTGGGCAGTTTCGCCTGGCGGGGCGAACCGGCCTACATCAAGCGCGGGTGCGAGGCCTCGTTGCTCCGTCTCGGCGTCGAGGTAATCGACCTGTACTACTTGCACCGCCGCCGACGACCAACGACATCGAGGACAGCATCGGCGCCATGCCCGAACTGGTCGCCGAGGGCAAGGTTCGTCACCTCGGCGTCAGCGAGGTCGACGCCGACCAGCTCCGTCGTGCCCACACTGTCCACCCGCCTTGCGAGGCTGGCCGCACCGGCTCCAAGATGCCCGTGGCGATAGAGAAGCAGGCCTCGCGGCTGATCGTGGGCCTCCGATCGAGGGTGCGCTACTTGATCACGTTTCGAAGCCTTGGTGATCGCTGCCGATGGCTCAGTTTTACGGTTTGTCAGGCGCTGCAACTGTGCGATCGATCCGGAATCGGTAAGTAACGCCCGTCAGTTGCTCGGAGCTGTCCCAGAGTCTGCGTTGTAGCTGCGGGTCGTGAGAGGCGGTGCTGGATTGGCGTTACTGCCAACCGCCGTCGCCGTGCGTCGCCGAGCCGTCGGTGGCGACGAGGTCGTCGCCGAAACGGCGGGGCTGCGACCGACCAGGTCCGTCTCCTCGCCAGCCGGAACAGCCAACCGATCGAGCGTCAGAAGACGAGCAGGCCACCTGGCCATCACGAACCAGCTCAGAGGTCCATTCCTCGCTCCTGGGTGGCCGGTCTCGCGACGACCGCCGGTTCAGCTTGTCGCCCTCCCGCCTGGCGGCTGAGGCGGACGGCGCGCTCGACCGCCGCCTGGGCAAGCCGGCGCTCCCGGGCCCGCTCGATCGTGATCGGACCTGACTGAGGGCCGAGAGGTTGGTCGACGGTGGTGACGCCCCAACGGTCCCGGTAGGCGGCGACGGTCGTTACCGCCTCGGCCCAATGTGCTCGGGCCACCGGCGCGGTGGGTGGCGGCCCGAGCTGGAGCGCCCAAGGGTGGTTGCTCTTTACGGCCTCCTCGGCGAGCTCTCGCGCTCGCTGGCACATGGCCCGGTCACGTTCGGCCAGAGCACGGCCCATGTCGGGGTCAGCAACGCCCGCGGCTCGGGGGAGGAGGCCGGCCACCAGGTCGGCCGCCACCGGAGCGCTTGCTGGCGGCTGCGGCCGCCCAGCGCTGGACCCTGCCGTGCAGGACGGCGGCGGGGTCGGTGGCGTCGTCGAACTTGCGAGCGTGCACCAGCTGGGGCAGGACGGCGCCGACCTTTAGGCCCCGGGCCTCGGCTTCCCGCATGAGCGGCCAGGAGCGGCCCGAACGCCGGGCTTTCACGCACCGCCTGGAGAGCCTGTTCGTCCAACCCGCAACCACCCAGCATTTCGTCCCAGCGCTGGCGCTGGGCCTCCTGGGCGATGGTGGTGTACTCCTGGGCCAGGACCGCCCAGCTGGCCGCTTGCAGCGGACGCCTGCTGGCGCACCTCGTGGGCCGAGAGGTCCGCCCCCTGCCGGGCCAGGACGCGGACGAGGACTTCGGTCGCGCTCTGGGGCGCGGCCAGCCCGTAATGGGAGGTGGCCGGGTCGGGGTCGTAGGCCGTGTCCACGTAAAGCCGGTTGGCCTCCCGGCCCCGGGTGGCGGCCACGTAAAGGGCCTCCCGGGTGGTGGTGGGCGAGACGAAGGCGTGGGCGGTCTCGACGGTGCAGCCCTGCGCCCGGTGGGCCGTGGTGGCGTAGGCCAGCTCCACGTGGTGGGCCACGTAGTCGGCGGGCAGGACCACTTCGCCGTTGCCGTTGAGGCGCCGGAGGGCCATGCTGCCATCTTCGCCGGCAGCTGTGACCGTCCAGCGGTCCCCGTTCTTCACCCAGGACTTAGCCGTGCCGAGGAGCCGGTTGTTCTCCCGGGTCACGACCACGTCGCCGACGCCGGCCACCTGGCCGTCCGGCCAGCGCCAGACCGTCCGCCCGGACCTCGCCGGCGTCGACCCGGTCCTGGCCGCGCCCGGCGGTTCAGCTCGGCCACGGTGGCGGCGTCGGGGGCGATCATGAGGCTCGACTTGCCCGCGGTCACGTCGGCCTTCCACGACTGGTACAGCCGCTCGAGGACCTCGGCCCGTCCGCCTCCCGAGACCCGGCCATGGGCCTCGTAGGCACCCACGGCCTCGGCCCGCCCGAGGCGCAGCTCGGTGCTGGCCACCTTCTCCCACTCGTGGCGGAACCGCCGCACCTCGCTCAGCTGCGGGGCCAGCTCGGCCCGGTCGCGCACCAGGAGCCCGAACGCCCCGCCGGCGTCGACGGCGGACAGCTGCGCCCAGTCCCCGGCCAGCAGCACCTTGGCCCCCGCCCCTTGGGCCGCGCTCACCAGCTCGTCCAGGCTGAACGTCCCGGCCAGGCTGGCCTCGTCGACGACCACCAGTTGGCCCGGCCGCAGCTTGCGGGCGGCGATGTCGTCGTCGAGGGCGGCCAGCGCCGCCCGGAGCTTTTGCGCACCCGGCGACAACGGGCCGGGGCTGGTGTAGAGGCGCTCGGCCAGGCGGCCCCGGCGGGCCACCAGTTCGGGGATCCGGCGCCATTCGGTGAGCCACTTGGCCGTGTTCTCGGTGGCGATGCCGAGCTCTTGGGCCAGCACCTCGGCGGCCGCCGCCGAGGGGGCCAGGCCGACCACCGAGCCGGGGCCGTGCTCGGCCTCCCACGCCGCCCGCAGCCCGGCCATGGTGGTCGATTTCCCCGTCCCGGCCGGGCCGACCAGCACGTCGAGCACCCGTCCCGAGGTGGCCACCTTCTCGACGGCCACGGCCTGGTCGAGGCTCAGCCCGTAAGCGCGGCCGGGGAGGTTGGCGTCGGCCACGGCGGCCACCGTGGCCACCGGGACCGACGGGCCGTTGGTGGCCCGGCCCGCCTCGAGCAGCCTCGCCTCGGCGTCGAGCAGGGCCTGGGTGGTGTAGGCGGTCCTGCTCTCGGGCCGCAGGCGCGACGAACCGTCGGGGCGCTGGTAGCGGCGGGGGACATGGGCCTCGGGGGCCGGGGCCAGGGCCACCGACCGTCCAGTGGCCAGCGGCCGTCACCCGCTCGGCCACGTCCACCCGCTCGTCGGGGGAGGCGAAGCGGGCGCCGTGGAGGAGCCGGTGGGCCTCGGCCAGCAGGTTCATGCGGCTGAAGGTGGCGTGGCGCTCGGCCACCTCGGCCAGCACGGCCTCGGCGGCGTCGGCCAGGATGGGCTCGGCCAGGTCGGCCGAGCGCAGCAGGGGCAGGTCGTTGCGCCCGGCCAGGCTGGCCACCCAGGCCACTTGGCGCTCTCGGGGTACGTGGCGCCCGGCCCGGTCCCGCCACTCCTCGGTCAGCTCGGACAGGCTGCGGTGGCTCTTGGCGGGCCGGGTGGCGATGGTGGCGGCCTGGCGTATGCGCATGTCCTCGACCGGGCTCGGCTGGCGGCCGTGGGCGGCCACGAAGGCCTGCACCGCCTCGGACGCGCCAACGGTCCACCTGGTCGGCCCGGCGGGAGAACTCGGCCATGAGCGCCTCGGGCACGCCGGTGACCTCGTAGCGGGGCCGGGTCGAGTGGCGCCGGGCTCGGGCTTCCCAGCCGTAGCCGAGGGCTTCGGTGAGCAGGTCGGACAGCACCCCCTGGTGCAGCTCGGACAGCGTCGTGGTGGCCTTGAACAGGCCCCGGGAGTCAAGCGTGCGCCACCGGCCGTCGGCCAGCGACTTGGCCCGGTTCCACACGACGACGTGGTCGTGCAGCTGGGGGTCGTCGGCCCGGCTTGACCAGTGGGTGAAGCTGGCGGCGACCACGCCGGCCACGTCCTCTTCGACGATGCCGTTGGCGCCCGAGCGGGAGCGGAAGACCTCTTTTTCGGCGTAGGCGAGCACGTAGCCGACGGCCCGGCGGTGGCAGTCGTAGATGACCGCCTTGGTGGCCTCGTCGGCCAGTGCCCAGGCCACCGAGACCGATTTGGGCGGGCTGAAGGTGAGGTCGAAGCCGGCCACCGGCACCGCCCCGGCCGGGGCCTTCGGCACGCCGCCCACGGGCTTCCCGCTCACGGGGTCGGCCATGGCGGCGAACATGTTGGCCATGTGCTCTTCGGTGACGCTGCGTGCCGGCCGCTACGCCCCTCCCGTCGTCGAGGGCGGACAGCCCGGAGCCCACGAACACCCCCGGCGGGGTACCGGAGGAGGCGTAGTAACGGCTGAGGGCAGTTGGCGCTCCCCGCCGCCCCGTCACCCGCGGCGACAGACTTGAGCAGGTAGCGGTAAGCGCTGCCCAGGCTGACCCTGCGGATAGAGACCACTCACGCCCTTCATGCCCTTCACGGCCGAGCGGCGACGCTCGCCCTCGTACCGAGCGCTTGTGCTGTCCGGGCTATCGACCTGGCCGCCGGGCCAGAACCAGCCCCCAAAGGGGGCGCCCTGTCCTCGAATGCCGACCGTGTGATGTTCAGGTTGTTCCACTGTTCCGTTCACGACCAGTGGGGTGTCTCAGCGGGCGCGCTCGTACTCTGAGCGATTCAGGCTGAGGCACTGCCAGTGACCCGATCAGAGCCAGTGGGTCCGTGGGTTGTGGCAACTGCCAGGATTGGTCGCTGGGTCGTCACTGGCGAGTGGTAAACCTGGCGGGCCATGGTGGCACGTCCGGGAGCGAAGGCTTTGGCCGAAGAGCTGGCCACTGATGCTGAGCATTGGCGGGCTGCTTATGAGGGTTGGTTACGGGCGGGGAAGGCCAGAGACCGCAAAGTCAAGGAAGCTGAACGAAAGCTGGTGGCGGCCACGGGCGGGCTCGGATTGGCTCGCTGGCGGGCGGCGTGCCGGCGTCAGCGCATCGTCACTGTCGACGACGCCAGGCTGCGGGCAAGCGCAATTCGAGCCAGGCCGGCGGTGGAGTCAGCGTTGTCCGAACGCGAGCCGGTGGTCGCCGAACAGGAAGCAGCCGTGCGCGACGCCCGGTCTGAGCTGGCCAAGGCGTCCAGGCAGATGGCCCGCTACGGGGCCGTCGGGGCCATGGCCCTAGGGGTCACTGCGGGTGAACTGCGCCGCTTGGCCCGCGGGCCGTCCAGGCCTGGCAACAAAGGCGGGTTCGGCGAGGGTAGCTACTCCTCGCCGCCTGGCCGATAGCCCGGACAGGGCGACGCCACCAGTTAAGGCCCGCTCTCGTGGCCTCAAGAGGAGGTCACCATGCCGGTCCGTCCCGAGCTTTCCGCCGCCCAGCGCGCACTCGCTGTCCTCGACGCCGCCTACGCCGCGGTCTGCCGCCGCGCTTGAGCGGGCTATAGCCCACCGGGCCGAGGTGGCCGATGAGCAAGACCGTCGGGTCGCCGCCGCTCAGGCCGCCGTTGATCGGGCTGTGGGCGAAATGGCGAACAACATTTCCGTTGAGTTGACCGCACGATTGCTTGACCTAAGCGTGAACGACGTAAGGCGCCGGGCGAAGCGGAACGCGCCGAGGACTCCCAGGGGAGTCGCCGAGTTGGGCGGCAATGGCGCCTAAGCCAGCGCCTAAGCCGACGTGCAACGATGGGGCCAAGGCAGACAACGGCGAGCGTTCTTATCTGCTGGGCGCTGGGCCAAGCCTCTAACCTGCCGGTAACCAGCACGTGCTCGATGGTCCCAGCTGCTCAGAGCGGCTCAAGCTCCTGGCCACCTTGGCTGTCGACTATTCGTCGGGTCGCACCTCCAGCCATTGTTCCGCCTCAGCCGCCAGGTCCTGGCCGTCCAGCGAGTCTCGAGCGGGCGCCAGTATCGGCTCCAGGCGAGCGGCCAACCTTGCATGCTCGTGTTGCCAGCGTCGACGACGCCGGTCTCGTAAGTGGCGCAGCAACAAGCTTACGGCACTCGCCAAAGCGATCCCGGCGAGCAGCACGACGACCCAGCGCACGGCTTGACCATACAGGCAAGGGTGGGGCGCGACCATTCGCTCTCTGGCAGCGCGTTACCTGGGAGTGGGAGCACCATTTCGGCCACGACCGGTGGGTATCACGACTCCGGCCCACGTGGGTGGATAGCCGAAGCCGAGTTGTCTTCGGAGCAGGTAATGGCTACCAGCTCCTACGGGGCGGGCGGTCGGGTTTGGTGCGACTGGCCTTGCCCACGGGGCGATCCTGGCGAAACACGCTAGGCAGCTAATGTCCAGAGATCGAGGGAGGGGGCTGCTTCGAACTGACTCGGCCAGCCGGCTGGCCCACGGGGGTGCGTGCTTGCACTGGAGAATGCCCGTGGAGCAACGAGGCGGTTTGCCAGTTGAGGGCGGCCGTGCGCCCAGCAAAGCAATTATGAGAGCAGCCACCTGGGACCGGAGACCGGGACGAGGCGGAGAGGGGAGGAGCCAGCCGTCCGTAGCTCTCGCCGGAGGACGCCAGGCATTTCTTGCACTCCGTTGGCGGCGACGGCTGGTGTTGAGCGCCGTGGCGGCTTCCGTCACGGCCCAGGCTCTCGCGCCAGCGCCGGCCTCAGCAGCGTTGGGGGTTGGGGGCGCCGAGGTGCTGGCAACTGCGCCCGAGGGTCTCCGACTGCCGCCAGACGGCCGCGTGAACGGGGACGGGTTCGCCGCCGAGGTCGTCGGGTACCGCTTCACGCTCCAGTTCGGTGCGGGCAAAACGGCCAGGTGGGCTGCCCCGGGCCAGGTCTTCCTCGTCTTCGGCCTCACTTGTACTACCACCTCGGTGGCGGCGCGGCTGGTCGTCGGTGGGCATGCCAACGCGCTGCTGGGAGAGACCGGCTACAGCGGCCTCGTGCCCACCTACTACCTGGCCTCGGTACCGGAGAAGGCCGCCGACGTTGCCCTCGAGCTCTCGAAGGGCGGCTTTTCCCAGGAGTTCTCGTTCACGAAGGGAGAGCGCGAGGGGCCCAGCCAGAGGCGTTGTATGACAGCGTCGACAGCTGGGAGCTGACCGATACCCCGGACGCGCAGGCGACCCTCACCGTCACTGGACCTAAAGGCCGGGTAGAGGGAACGGCGCACCAAGTCCTGGATATCTCCGCCTCCCTCACTTACTTCTTGCCGGGTTCGGACGCCGTGCCGGCCACCCCCTCGAACGCCTGGCTGGTGGTCACCGGTAGCGCTTTCCCCTACTTCGTCGGCTCCGGGGCGAGCGCCCCCGGCTTCAGTTACCGTTACACGCGCGCCCTGACTGGCAAGGACGTCACGCTGGCCCTCGCCGGCCGGGCACCGGTAGCTGCCAGGACGACCGGTGCCTCGGGGACGGGTGGCGGGCTCTTCGACGGGAGCTACTACTGGCAGGTGCCGGCGAGCACCCAGGTTGCTACCCTGCGGATGTCCTTGCCGCCCGTAGCCCCATCGGGCCCTGGCCCCTCTATCCCCACTGGCTGGCGAGCGGTGGCATTCGCCCGCCCGTTCCCGGTGAATTTCTCCAGCACCTACCAGGTACCGCCAAGCGCTGTTGCCAACAGTACCGGCACGTCCCCTGCCACCACGCTGCACCTGGCCCCGGCCAGCCGGGGTGACCGCCTCGCCGCCCGGCCAGGCGGCCTCCGGGCGAGCAGGCCGGTGCCCTGGCTCTGGCTCGTCTTGGCGGTAGCCGGCGTCGTCGCCCTTGTAGCTTTCGCACTGCGCTGGCGCGGCCTGCTTCTCATACGGGCCCTCGGGGGCCGGCGACCTACCACCGCAGGCGACCACGCCCCGGGGCAAATGGCGGCCCCAGCGCTGTTGCCGCCGACGCCGTCCGAGGTTGCAGCGGCCGAAGGAGGACAGGGCCCGCCACCCGAGCCATCATCGACGGCGCCCCGTTGGGACCAAGTTCGTTGCTCAGCGGCGTTGAGAGCAGTGCCCCCGCGGACGGGCCGCCCCTCACGGAGGGCGCCATGCTGCAGATGATCGGCCACGTGCGCCTGGTACGTCTACCCCAAGCAGACGAGGCACCCGCCGTCCTGGCAGAAGTCCCTACGGAGGCGGTCAGCGGGCCTGCCGGCTCTGCACCGTTGACGGCGCCGGGGCCACCGCCCTCGCCCCCCTCAACGGTGGACCCCGAGGCCCAACGTTCAGACGCCGGGACAAAGGGGCCGTTTGCCGCCGACGTCCCGGAGCGCCCGCCGCCGCGGCCCGATAGGGCCATAGAGCCCCACGTGCTGCACGGCCGGCCGGGGCCCAGCTCGGTCTGGTCCAAGCCCCGACCTGGTCCCCGTCCCTCTTGGTCCGCCGCCGCTCGAAGATGGCGGCAAAGAGCTCCAAGTGATCGGCAAACCCCGCCTCATCACGGCCGATGGAGCCGAGGTCGGGCTCATTGCCCCCGACCTAGAACTGCTGGCGCGGCTGGCCCTGGCGCCGGGGAGGGCGTTTAGCGGCGAGGAGCTCCGCGCTGACATGGGGGCGGCGAAGGATTCCGACTGGACGGTCGGCACACTCTGGACCCGGGTCAGTTCACTACGCAGGTCGGTGGGTGCTGAGCACCTCCCGGCCAGCTCGAGGGGTAGCGGCTACAGGGCGGTCGGCATAAGCACGGACGTGGCGCGCTTTGAGGCCGCTATCGCCCGCTCCCGCGCTGACCCGGCAAAGGCGCCTTCGCATTTGGCCGATGCCCTCTCGCTCGTGCGGGGCACACCCTTTGCCGAGGTGCCCCTTGGGAGCTTCACCTGGGCACTGGACGCTGGCGGGGCTGCGACCCGGGTCGGCAACGCTGTCTACGCCGCCGCGGTCGAGCTTGCCCAGCTGGCGATAGCCGCGGGCGGGGCGGAACTTGCGGCCTGGGCGGTCGCCCAGGGCCGGTTCGTCTCCAGGGACGACGAGGCCCTAGACGTGCTCGATCTGGAGGCGGCGGCCATTTCCGCCGACCGCTCTGCGCTCGCCCGCAGTTGGGCGGGGCTGGAGCGTCGTTATCGCGCTCGACAACAGGCAATCCCGGTGCAGATCGCTGACGCCTACCGCCGCCTCTCCGGCAAGTAGGCGCCGAGGGCTTCGGCCAGAAAAGGACCGCGTCGGTTCGCTGATGCTGCTTGTTGGCGAGCAGTCGGGGGCGTTAGCGGCTGCACATCTGCCGACCGTTGGCCAACGTCAAGGGCCTGAGTCCCGCCCTGGCGCCTGAGCTCAGGCCCCGGGCGGGCCTCAACTAAACCCTGGACGGGTACCTCAAAGGGCGCTCTGGCCTGCAGTGGCGGCCCGTCGGCGCTCAATACCTCAATGGGAAAAACTGGCGCCCAATCATTTATTGAACCGGGCGTTGAAGTGCCGATTGAGGACCGCCCGGACGATGCCCTCATGGCATGCAGTCCCTCAGCTGAGCATCGGTCCCCTTCGCCGGTCGCAAGTGTCCCCGCTGACTTCGCCGGGGTTACCAATACAACCACCGCCCTAGCTGGCCTAGCGGTCAGGGCCGAGCCAGGGATGGCAGTCAGCCGCGGTGTGTCCCGGCTACGGGCGGCGTCAATAGCGCTGTTCGCGGCCTTGCAACCCGTCGCAGCCCCGTTACCACGGCCGTCGCTACAGGCGGCCGGTTGCTAAATGGGTGCTGGCGAGCTACCGACGAACTGGGGCCATCCGGCCGACACGACCGGCGCTGAGCCGCCCGACGCCCTCCTCTGCGTCATCGTGGCGCCACGGGTGGCGGACCCACTTCCGATGCCCGGTTGGACGGTGCCGGCTTGGCGAAAGGCCATGCAGCGGCCGGAGAGCGCGGCGGTTTCCCTCCTCTCCTTTAACGACGCACGTCTCGGACCCCTGCTGGCGTGGGTGACGTCCAAGACCAGGCCGAGCCAGCATCTCGGGGCGGCCGCAGCCGCTCTGGCGGTCTTGGACACGGCGGTAAGTAGCGGCGATCGGGACGTCACCGCCGTCGCTCGGGAGCTGCAAACCGCAGTGCTGGCCGTTCGCCCCGAAGTCACTCGGCTGCAGTCCCAAGCCCGGACCTTTCCTTCGCCGCACCTGGAGCGTCAACCTGACCCGGCCAGCCGAACAGACCCGTCCGCTGGCCGTGCCGACTCGCCGTTCCTGAGCCCGGCCGCGCTGCTGTTGCGCCAGTCCGGCTATGAGCTGAGGGCTGACGCCGCCCTTGCTGACCGGATGGCCGCCGCCTTGGACGTGGTACTCGCCCACTGGGCAAACACCGCCCAACCCGGCGGCGGCCTGCCCGCCTTCTTCGCCGAAGGCCCGCTGCGTTCCACCAAACGCCTGGCAGTCGGCTCGGACGAGACCGCGACCTCCTGTACCTGCTCTACGGGCCCCAGCCGGGCCGCGGCCGGCCTTTGCCGGTGGCGCGCCGACGTGGTCTGGCCTACTGGGTGGCGCTCGCATGGTTGACAGAGCGCACCGGCGAGCCACCGCCGCGGGTACCGGGGGACGCCGTGGCCCACTGGCGCCACGAACTCTCCCGGCTCGGGCTGCGGGCGACACCACTTTCAAACGGCGCGGGCAGATAGCCCGGACACCCAAAGCGCGTAGGGGTGGTGACATCGGCAGAGCGTTTTGTGGGTGCGGGCCAGTCGGCGCCCCGTGGCTTCAGAGCTTTGTGCCTGGCTGCACCCCAGGGCGCAGACCGGCGCGTCGCACCCTACGCACGTTACCCCCGCAGGCACCACCGCGACCTGGGCCTCGGGTCACCAACCCGGCCCCGGAAGAAAGGACGGACACAAAATGCACTTGCTTGGCAGACGTCAACGTGACCCCGAACACCTCGGGGCTGCCCGGTATCTCCGAGCTCGAGAACATCGTGGGCGCGCTGCTCACTATCGGGCTGGTCGCCTCCCTGGCCGGGCTGGCCATATCGGCCATTGTGTGGGCCATCGGGAACCACTCGGTCAACCCGGTCCTGGCCGGCCGGGGCAAGACCGGCGTGCTGGTCGCCTTCGTCGCCGCCGCGCTGTGCGGTGGCGCGGTGGCGCTGATCAACTTCTTTGCCGGCGCTGGGGCGCAACTGTGACCCGCGCTTCGCGCCACCACCGCCCCGCCAGTTCTTCCGCACCCGGGCTCAGCAGCGAGCTCTAGCCTTCTCGAAAGGCAGGGTGCTAAATGGGTTTTCGGCACTCCCGGACTGGTTGGGCCGCGCTGGCGTCTGTCTTGCTGGTCGCTGCCGGCAGCCTCGTGGCGCTGGCTGTCGGCGCCTCGCACCGGGGCACGGGCGGCCCGCGTCCCGGCCACCCACGCACCGGTGCTGTCACTTCTCGTCCGCCAGGCGGGTGGCACGCCTTGCCCCCGGCCACTACTGTGCCTCCCGCTACGCCTGTCCAACAGCGTTACGACCAGGGCCTCAGGGACAGCTTCTCGTCCTCAGCCAACCGGGCGCAGATGGCCCGGGTGGCGGCGTTGCAATTGCCCTCGCCGGCCGTAGCCGGCGGCTGGCCGCCCCTTGCACCCACGTTCACTCCTGCGGCCTGGTCGCTCGAGTTCACCGCCGGCCTGCTCGACATCGACTTCGCCAAGCAAACCCGCGGCGAGCTCGGGGACTGGCTGGTCGCTGAGGAGGCCCCCGACCTGATGCCCGGTATACCCGCTGGCGCCCAACTGGGGACGCTGTACGCGACCGTGCTGGAACCCGGCATCGACGGCCAGCCTTCGCCGGTCCCCTCGGCCCCGGAGTGGGGAGCCGACGCCTCCGCGGGCGTACGGTGGTCAGTGAGCGAGGTGCGGGCCGAGCCCGACCCGCAGTGGCAGGAGATGGTCGCCGCCGGTTGGCGACCGACCGACCTCTACGCTGCGGTCGAGGACGTTTCCGGTCGCCTCACGGTAACCGACAGGGCCTCGGCGCACGAGCACGGCTTTCTCGTTGGTGCTCCAGCTCGGCTCGGCCCCGCTGGCATCCCGGTTACGGCACGGTGCTCGTCTCGGGATGGACGGAGCGGTAAGTGGCGTGCACGCTGGTACAACCCGCTCAGCTACGGCAGCTGCGCCGGCAGTGCGGCCGAGTCGGCGGTAGAAGGTGCCTTCGCCTCGATGGCCCAGTCCTTCGGCGACGCCGCCGCAGAGCGCCACGTCCTGGCTGTGGGGACAGCTCAGCGTGGCCACCGCGGTCCAGTTGGGCGGAGCCGGCTTCGAGACGGTGTTCGGCGTCGTGGCCACCATCGCCGGCACCGTGGCGGTCGGGCTCTTCGTCTTCCAGGTGGCCCAGAGCGCCCTCCGACGAGATCCGGGAGGCCTGGGACGGGCGGTGAAGGGCCTGTTGGTAGCGTTCCTGGCCGGCGGGGTAGCCGTCGGCGTGGTCAACTTGCTGCTTGGCCGCCACCGACGCCTTGTGCAACGGGGTGACCGAAGTGGCGCTCGGGACGGACCCCACCGGGCTCGGCCAGCTCGTGCTGGGCTCGGCCGCCACCGCCACCCTGGCCGGGATGGTGTCAGGGACGGGCGGTGCCGCCGGGGTGCTCTTACTGGCTTTGGCGATCCTGGCCGCCGTGGTCGTCGTCTACGTGGCCCTTGTCGTCCGCAAAGTGCTCATCGTCATCACGGCCGTGTTCGCCCCCCTTGCCTTCGCCGGCAGCCTGGCCGATATCACCGTCGGCTGGGTACGCCGGTGGGTCGAGGTCACGGTGGCCTTGGTGGTCTCCAAGCTGGTCCTGGTCCTCATCTTCGTGGTCGGCTACTTCATGCTGGTCCAGGGCGTGGGCCAAGCCGGCTCGGGCGCCAGCCAACAGGTCACCCAGGTGGTGGCGGGGGCGATAGTGCTGGCCCTGGCCGGCTTCGCACCTTGGCTTGCTTTGCGAGTGGTCCATTTCACCGGTGACCACGCCCAGCAACTGCACGCCATGGCGTCGGCGTCGGTGGGCGGGGCAGTCGCCGCCGGGCGGATGGCCCAGCGGGCGGCGCCGCTCGTCCAGCGAGGTTTGCCAGCGCTGGGGAACGGCTCCGGCGGTGGCCAGACGGGCGGGGCCGCTGGCGGGTCTTCTGCGGGACAGCCGTCCACGACCGGCCCGAGCGCTCCCGCTCCGGGGGAGCGGAGCCCGGTGGACGCGCCAGGCCCGAGGTGATGGCCCGGGGCCGGCAGGGCCGCCGACCGGGGGTACCCCGGGGACCGACAAGCCGAGCGCCCGGAACCGATAGGGCACGCCCTTCCGCAGCGACGCAACCAAGACAGCAGCCGGGGCGACGACGCACAACCGTCAGTGGGAGCCCGGAAGAGGCCGCGGGCGCCCCCGCCACCGGCCGGGTGACGGCGCCCGGGCATTGGACAGCGAAGAAAGGACGGTGCCTCATGGCTGCGGTAGTGATACCGAACCGCTCCGGGTACGGTTCGCCCGGCACTCCACCCGGGGGCTGCTGCTCGGGTTCTCCGCTCCCAGGGTGGCCGTGCTCGGGGCCGCCGGGATAGTGGCAGTCGTGGCCCTGTTCGCCGGAGGGGTTATGGCCCTCGCTCTCAGCGCTGTTGTCTGTGTACCGCTGGTGGCGTCGGCGGTCGTGCGGGCCGGAGGGCGGCCCGTGGTCGAGTGGGCGGCGACGGCTGCGCACTACCAGGTACGCAAGGCAGGCGCCCAGACCGAGTTCCGGGGCCAGGCCGGCCCGGCCCCGCCCCGCCGGCACCCTGGCCCTCCCTGGCGACGCCGCCTCTTTGCGGCTCTACCGGGACGAGGCCTCCGGGGCGGCCATGGTCCATGACCCGCACCGCCATACTCTCTCGGCGGCACTTTTGGTCACGCACCCGGCTTTCGCCCTGCTCGACGACTCGGACCGGGCCGGCAGGGTGGGGCGCTGGGGCCGGGTCCTGGCCGGGTTGGCGTCCTCGGGCACCTGCGCCGCGGTCCAGGTCCTGGAGGCCACCGTCCCGGACCCCGCCCTCGGCCAGCGGGAGTGGTGGGAGGCGCACGGGTCGCAGGGCCGACGGGTGGGCTGAGCGCCAGTACCGGGCGCTGCTCGACCAGGTCGCTCTCGAGTCCTCCACCCACCGCACGACGGTGAGCCTCTCGCTCGACCTGAAGGCCGCCGCCCGGGCGGTGCGGACGGCCGGCCGCGGCGTGGAAGGGGCCGCGGAGGTGCTACGCAGCTGACATGGCCAGCTTGGCCGATGCCCTCAGGCTGGCGGGGCTGCGGGCTGTGGGCTGGCTGTCCGAGCGCGACCTGGCCGCGGTCATCCGCGATGCCTTCGACCCCGACGGCCCGGTTGAACTCAGGCAGACCCGGGGGCCAACCTGGCCCGGGCCGGCCCGATGGCGGTGGCGGAGAGCTGGGACTGCCTGCGCCACGACTCGGCCTGGTCCCAGGTGCTCTGGGTGAGCGAGTGGCCAAGGATAGCCGTCCCCGCCGACTTCCTGCACCCGCTCGTGTTCGCTCCCGGTGTCCGGCGCAGGCTGTGCATCCTCGCCCGCCCGCTCCCGACCGACACCGCCTTGCGCCAGATCCGGCGGGAGAAGACAGAGGCAGTGTCCGACAGCGCCCAGAAAGCAAGGGTCGGCCAGCTCGCTGACCTCTCCGACGCCCAAGAGTACGATGACCTGTTGGCCAGGGAACGCTCCATCATCTCCGGGCACACTGACGTCGAGTTCACCGGGCTCGTGGCCGTAACGGCCCCGAGCCGGGACGACCTCGATGCCGCGGTGGCGACTGTCAAGCGGGCGGCCAGCCAGGCCTGCTGCGAAGTTCGCCCCGTCTACGGCAACCAGATGCAGGCGTTCGTCTCGGCCGCCCTGCCCCTGGCGCGGAGGACGTTCTGATGGCCCGGCGGCGCCGGCCAGGACAGCCGGCGGTCCGGTGGGGCCTGGCGTCAGCGAGCCCGGGCACAGCCGTTGACCAACTCGACGCCCGCGGAGACCACTTCAACCCGGGCCAGGTAGCGGTCGGCCCCTCCGCGACCGGCGGCGCGAGCCCGGCGAACGGCTCTACGGCATCGGGGGCTGGTCGCCACCGGGTTCGCCTCGCCGTCTGGCCCGAGAGGCAGGTCGCCTGGAGGCCGAGCACCGCAAGCAGCTACTGGCCGCCCGCCGGGCCGAGCTGGAGGTGCTGCGAGCCGAGGAAACGGGAGCGTCCGTACCTGCCTGCCGGGGGCGAACGAGGCACGATGGCGGGGCGCTCGTACCGTCGCCTGCGCCTCCCGCCCCACCGGGCCACCTCCGAAGTCCTGGCCGGCGCCTACCCCTTCCTGGCCGAAGAGGGCCTGGGCTCGGCCGGGATCCTGGTCGGCCAGGACGTCTGGTCGGGCACCGCGTTCTGCTATGACCCGTGGGCGCTGTACCGCCAAGGCGAGTTGACCAACCCCAACATCTGCCTGGCCGGGCAGATCGGGCGGGGCAAGTCCGCGCTGGCCAAGTCCCTGGCTTGCCGGTGCATAGCCTTTGGGCGCCGGGTGTACGTCCCCGGCGACCCCAAGGGAGAATGGACCAAGGTCGCCGATGCGGTCGGCGGCCAGAGCATCCAGCTCTCGGTCGGTTCGACGGCCCGGTTGAACCCGCTCGACGAAGGCCCGCGCCCCTCTGGCATAGGAGACGCAGCCTGGCGGGCGCAGGTGTCGGCCCGGCGGACCGGCCTGCTGGGGGCGCTGAGCGAGTCGACCCTGGGCCGCCCCTTGGCGCCGACCGAGCGCTCAGCACTGGACGTCGCCCTGTCCGCTGCCCTGTCCGGGTCGAGCGCGCCCGTCCTGCCCATGGTGGTGGACGCTTTGTTGAGCCCACAACGCCCATCGGCGGCATCGAGCGTGGAGCAGTTGCGGGCCGACGGCCGCGACGTCGGCCATGCCCTCGCCCGCCTGGTGCGTGGCGACCTGGCCGGGCTGTTCGACGGCCCGTCCACGGTGGCCTTCGACCCATCTCTGCCCATGCTCACGCTCGACCTTTCGGCCATCTCCGGGCTCCGACATATTGATCGGCCTCGTCATGACGTGCGCCTCAACTTGGCTCGAGGCGGCCCTGTCCGACCCTGGCCGGCGGGCAACGTCTGGTCGTCTACGACGAAGCCTGGCGGCTGCTCGCCCAACCCGCCCTGCTGGCCCGGATGCAAGCGCATTGGAAGTTGTCGCGTGCTTGGGGCCTGGCCAACATGATGGTCGTGCACCGCCTATCCGACCTCGATGCCGTCGGTGACCTCGGCTCGCTATCTCGCGGGCTGGCTCAAGGCCTGCTCGCTGACACCGCCACCCGTGTCCTCTACAACGAACCTTTCGACGAAGCCCACGCAGCGGGAAAGTTGCTCGGGCTTGACCTCGGTCGAGGTGGCCCAGCTACCGGAGCTGGCCCAAGGCGAGGGGCTATGGCGAGTGAACGAACGCGCCTTCGTCGTTCGTCACCTCCTGACGCAGCTGAACTAGCTTGTTCGACACGAATTCCAGGATGTTCGGCGAACACCGTGGGTTCACCCCAACTGAAGGGTCTTAGGGCGGGAACCCGAGGGTCGGAGTGTTGTGTGAGGCTGGCTGGACCCTTGGGTTCGTTGAATAGAAGGTGGCCCGCTCTCCGGGGCGGCGCGCAGTGCTCCGATGACTTTTCGCGTCAGTTTGACGGCGTGATAGGCGACCACAGCGGAGATCGCTACGGTGACGGCTGGGTCGACCCAGTAGGTCCCGCCGGTGATGGCAATGACGGCCCCGGTGACGGCGACACCGGCGGCGGCCGCGGCGTCGGCGGCGGTGTCGAGGAGCACGGCTTTCATGCTGAGATCGTCGGGGTCATCGGCCTCCAACGGGTCGGTCTCACCTCCGCCTAGGATCACCGAGCCGGCGAGTATGGTGATAGCGGCGATCCCGCTGACGATGAGCACGGCGGTCCCCTGCACGTGGTGGGCGCCGGACGCGAGGCGGTCGATGGCCCCGGCTATCACGAGCAGGCAGAGGACGAGCAGCCAGCCGGCGTTGACCAGGGCGGCCCACGCACTGGCTTTGGGATATCCCTGCGGACGGTTTCGGTTGGGAGGCCGGGCGGCCAGGCGCATGGCGAGAAGTGCAACGCCGATCGCTGCAGCGTCCGCGATGTAGTCGGCGCCTTCGGCGAACACGGCAAAGGAGTGAGCGGCGGTCCCGACGACGATCAGGGCCGCGACGAGACCCAGGTTGAGCGCGAGCACGGATATCAGCCGCGGCGCGTGGCTTACGGCGTGGCCCGGGGCCGTTCAGTCATCTGCCGCCCTCGCCATGGCGTCGGTGTGGTCGAGAAAGGTTGCGTACCGGAGGGCTGTTTCGACGCTGAGGTCGAACAGTTCGCAGATGCGGCGAATATCGCCGCCGGTGGCGAGGACCTCGTCGAGAATGCGGTCTTCGCGCAGGGCCTGGGCGGTGAAGGCGACGTGGTTCCAGGAACGGCCGACTGACCGGCATGAGCCGGGGAGCGGTGCGCCGGTTTACGAACAGGTGCGGGTTCAGGGTGGCCGGCCAGGTGCGGGACCGGTGGTCGAGCCAGGCGGCAAGGCGTGGGATAACGGGCCCGGCGAGAGGGATGACCCGGCCGTCGACGGCCAGTTGACCGTCGTAGATGTCGGTGAGCTTGAGGGAACGGATCTGCCTGGCAGCTAGGGCGTGGAAGGCGACCAGCGACACGGCGAGTGCTGTGGCGGGGGCGGGCGAGTTGGGGGCGTCGCGGATGGCGACGGTGTCGAGCGGGACCGGGATGTTGTTGTTGGTCCCTGTGTGGGGGACGCCGCGGGTGGGGTCGACGAAAACGAGCTTCTTGGCTTTCAGGATCCCGAACAACGACCGCAGTCCTTGGTCCGCGGCGTGGCGGGCCGGTCCCGAGGGGGCAGGGCAGCGACGATGTGGTCGCGGTCGACCTCGGCGAGGGAGTCGTGCCCCTGCGAGGCCCATACCCGCAGGAGCGGAGCGAGAGCCCGGATGTGCAGCCGGGCAGTGGCGGGGTCGCGTGGAACTCGCCTTGGCGACCTGGTGCTGCCCTCGACCATAACCTCGAGCCACGTCGACAGCTGGGCGGTCATGGGTGCGGGAAGCCCGGCAACTTTGGTGTTGAAGTAACGCTCGATCGGGCTGGGTCGGTCCTCGATGAGCAGACCGGCAGCTTCGAGGATTTCCATCGTGGAGGTGGCGCTCGTCCCTGGCGTGTGGGTGAGAGCTCTGAGGACGTCTGTGGCGGTGATCCCTGCGCGCCGGGGGTGTGTTGAAGGACCTGGACGACTCGGAGGGACCGTCGCACGTCGTTGGCCTGTTTTCGGCTCCACCCGTGGCGGGCGGCGTAGTCACGGACGATGTTGTCGCAATAGTCGAGCATGTCGTTGGCGGCGGCCGCCGACTTCCGTTTGAGTTGCTCAGGGTCGACCTCGACTTCGAACAGGGCCAACTGGCTCCAGGCGACCGGTGCGAAGTTTTGGCCCGGAGGTACTTTGGATAGGCGCCGCAAGGCCTCCTTTGCAGGACTCGGCATAGCACGGTCCTTCTGGGTGGCACGCCTTGCACAGGCCGAGTATGTCCCAGCTTTGCAGCGCCGGCATGGAGGCGGGGTGAACGGGCCGCCCGGCAGACAGTCGTGACAGAAGTCGACCCGCGGCCAGGTCCATGCGGCCCGGTTGACCCCGCAGGCCGTGCACTTGCGTGGGGGCCGCTCGCTCACAGCGGCGGCTTGGAACGTCCTTTGCCAAAGCGCGGTGCCACGCTCGATGAGGCCGCCGCGGCCTTGCCGGCTGTCCGCTGGCGGGGTCGAACAGCGGCAACCTTGTCCGGTTCGGGGATCAACAGCGTGGAGGGTTCGCACTCGAGTACATGGCAGATCACGTCGAGCTCTTCGAGGCGGACCGTGTTCGGGGTGCCGGTCCACCACGACGACATCTTCCCGGCGCTTATCTCCAGACCGGCCGCGGCGAACATCCGCCGCAGCTCGGTCGATTTCCAGATACCGCGCTCCGCAGCAGTCATCCGCAGGTTCCATTTCATGGCGTCACCTTCTTGCTCAGCCTGGCCTGCAGCCGCAGGTTGGAGTCAGCCCAGGCACGCTCGACAAACTCGCTCGGCACGTGGATGTAACCAGTGGTCGTGGACAGCCACTCGTGGCCCAAAAGCTCCTGGAGCGCCTTGAGGTCCATCCCGGCGGCATACAAAGAGGAGGCGCAATAGTGGCGCAGCACGTGCGGGGTAAGCCGCCCCGACCACGCCGGCAGCCACCGGGCTGTCTGACGGGCCAGGCCCTGGCGCAACGCTTCAGCACCCACCCGGGGGCAGCGGGGCAGGACCGGGTCGTGCCGTTCGCTGGGCAACGTCGGCGAGTCAGGGTCGTCCCAGTCGTTGCCGAACTGGTGGCGGACCTCGGCCAGCCACCAGTCGATCAACTCATCGGCTCCATTAATCGCCGGGACCAAGCGGACCTTGGGGCCCCGGCCCCGGCTGCCCTTGCCGTGACGCACGTGCAACTTTCCCAGTCCACCCAGATCAGGCCGCCAGTCCCGAATGTCGAGCATCACCGTCTCGTTGATCCGCAGACCGAGGCGACGCCACAGCGACGCAGCGAAGTAATCCCGGGCTGCGGGCAGGTACTTCCGGGTACCGCCGAGAGTTTCGCGCCATCCGACAAACAAAGCATCCACATCGTCGTCCGAGGGCGGGACACGCGCCCTCACAGCCGACGGCCCGGCCGGCTTGTTGAACTCGTCGATGGGCTGCTCCACCACCCAGCCGACCAGGGCCTGAATATCGCCCTGATAACGGGAGATCACAAAATCGAAGAACTGAGCCAACGTGGCTGCCTTGCCCGCTCGAGTGCTCGCCGCCATCCCCGCCCGACGCTGATCGCGCAAGAACCGGTCCGCGTCCTTGCACGTCGCCGTCCACAAGGGCCGGCCAAGCGACCTGACGAACTCGAAGATCACCCGCCGAGTCGCCGACACGTAACCATCGCTCAGGCCAGCAGCAGCCATCGCTAGGGCGTATTGGTCTACGATCTCCTGCTCGAAGACCTCGACATCTGCCCCGGAGCGCAGCATGCCAGCCGAACCGATATTTCGAACAACAGCCAGCCTTCCCATCAGGAGTGTTCACCCACACTGAGAACACTACATCAACGCCGACAAAACTTCAGCTGAGCTGAAACTCTGTCAACCTCACGGCAAACCACCCAACTTCCTCAACCACCAGCCACTCCGCCCGCCTGTGGAGCGACAGTTCAGATGGTTATCCGGCGGACTAAAACCGGCAGCAGGCGTGGTCACAGGCTGGGGAGCCGCCGTGGTTGCATTCCCGGTGGTGGGAGCGGCAACGTGAGGAGGTCCAAAATGGCAAGGACCCCCTCGCCTTTCTCTTGGCCGAGAGCGAAGGGATGCCCGGAGGGCACCGCTTTGCTCATCGTAGGAGACGACCCTGGAGTTGTCGAGGCCGAACTGAGGGCGGGGGAGCTGGCCTGCCCGCACTGCACAGGGGGGTTGAGGCCGTGGGGCTATGCCCGGGCGCGGACGGCGCGCCTGGCGGACAGGACCGAGCGGCACCAGCCTCGTCGGGCGCGCTGCCAGAAGTGTAAGAAGACCTCAGTGCTGCTCCCCGAGTGGTTCTTCGCCCGGAGAGCGGACTCGGCTGCGGTGATCGGGCGAGCCCTTTTGGCCAAGGCGGCTGGTGACGGCCAGCGAGTGGTGGCGGCCCGTCTCGGCCGTACCCGGGAGACCGTGCGCAACTGGCTGCGGGCTTTTGGCGCCCGGGCCGCTGCGGTCCGCCGGCACTTCCTCGCCTGGGCACTCGCCCTGGACGCCCGCTTATACGCGCTGGCCAGCCACGGCACCGTCTTCGCCGACGCCGTCGAGGCGGTGGCCCTGGCGGCGCGGGCGGCGAGCCTGGCCTTTGGCCCCGGCCGGTGTGGTCGTGGGCTTCGCGGATGAGCCGGGGAGGGCCGCTGTCCAACACGACCTGGCCCTCGCCGGCGCCCCCATAAATAGCGAGCCTTCTATTTGCACGGTTTTCCCATATTGCAAAAGGAGGCAAATTGACAGACCGCGCCGAAGACATAGCCCTTTTCCGTTACGGCTTGGCCCGCCCGGCGGCCGACCCGAAGCTCTCCAAGGCGGAGCGGGGCAGCCTCGTGCGCGCTCTCGCCAGCCAGCCCCACACCGGGCCTGGTGGCGAGGTGGTGCAGGTGTCCCGCACCGCGCTCGACCGCTGGGTGCGGGCCTACCGCCGAGGCGGCTTTGCCGCCCTGCGCCCCGGGCCGCGCCGCGTCGAGCCCCGCACGCCGGCCGAAGCACTGGAACTCGTAGTCAGGCTGAGAAAAGAGGACCCCCACCGCAGCGGCGCCCACATCGCCGAGGTGCTGCGGGCGGTCCAGGGCTGGTCGCCCCACCCCCGCACCTTGGAGCGCCACTTCAAGGCGCTCGGCCCGACCCGGGCCGCCCTCACGGGGGCCAACGTCGCCTTCGGCCGCTTCCAAGCTGACTACCCGAACGAGCTGTGGACCGGCGACGCCCTGCACGGGCCGGTGGTGGGGGCGAAGAAGGCCATCTTGTTCGCCTTCTTGGACGACTGCAGCCGCATCGTCCCCGGGCACCGCTGGAGCTACAGCGAGGACACCCTGGCCGCCCAGGCCGCGTTGCGCCGGGGCATCTTGGCCCGGGGCCTGCCCGGCACGGTCTACTTGGACAACGGCAGCCCGTTCGTGTCCCGTCAGTTGCTGCGGGCGCTGGCCGTGCTCGGCGTGCGCCTCGTCCACAGCCGGCCCGGGCGCCCCGAAGGCCGGGGGAAAGTGGAGAGGTTCTTTAGGACTGTCCGAGAACAGTTCCTTATCGAGGTGGCCCACAGCAAGGTCGCGACCTTGGACGCCCTGGAGGAGCACTTCGAGGCCTGGCTCGAGCAGTCCTACCACCACCGCCGTCACTCAGAAACAGGAGAGGTGCCCTTGGCGCGGTTCTCCCGCCTGGGGGCGCCAAAGTTCGTGAGCCCCGGACTGCTGCGCGAAGCGTTCTTGTTCTCTGAGGCGCGCACCATGACCAAGGTGGCGACGGTGAGCCTATTTGGCAACAACTACGAGGTCGGCCCGGCCCTGGTCGGGCGCAAAGTCGAGCTCGTATTTGACCCTTTCGACTTGGAGCACGTCGAGGTGCGCTACATGGGACGCGATTTCGGCGCTGCGCTGCCACAAATTATCGGCCGCCATGCCCACCCCATGGCCAAGCCCGCCGTCGAGCCCGGGCCGCCTTCTGGGATCGACTACCTTTCGTTGCTGGCCGACCGCCACAGGCAAGAGCTGGGCCGGCCCATCGGCTACAAGGACCTCGAGGCGGGCAAGTGAGCCTCGACCAAGTGCGCAGTTATTTCGGCTTTACCAAGATGCCTTTTGGCAAAGCGCTCCCGCCCTCGGCCCTATATAAGGCTGCCGGCCACCAAGAAGCCGTGGCCAGGGTTAGCTTCTTGGTCTCCGAGCAGGCCATCGGGGTGCTCACCGGCGAGGTGGGCTCGGGCAAAACCGTAGCCGCCAGGGCGGCGGCGGCCGAGCTGGAGCCGTCCCGCCACAGCATCATCTACCTGCCCAACCCGGCCGTGGGCGCCCGCGGCCTCTACGCCGAGGTCGTCTCCCGTTTGGGGGGCGAGCCTCGGTTCCACAAGGCGTTCTTGATCGCCCAGGTCGCCTCGTTGCTCAGCGCCGAAGCAGCCGAACGTGGCCGCAACGTGGTGCTGATAGTCGATGAAGCGCACCTGTTGGACAGCTCCCAGTTGGAAGAGCTACGGCTCATGACCAACGCCGAGATGGACTCGGCCAACCCGTTCTCCCTAGTGTTGCTCGGCCAGCCCGCCCTGTGGTCGCGCCTGCGCCTGGGCAGCTTCGCCGCTTTGGACCAACGAGTTACGCTCCGTTACGCGTTGCCAGCGATGAGCCCGGCCGAGACGGCGGGCTATGTCGCCCACCACATCGCGGTGGCCGGCCGCAAAGACACGCTCTTTTCTGACGACGCTGTCGCCCGGATCCACGACTCAGGAAGGGGCTTGCCGCGAGCTGTCAACAACCTGGCCCGTCAGGCTCTCGCCGCCGCCCAACCGCAGCTCTCTCGTTGACGACAAGGCGGCGCGCCAGGCGGTGGCAGAGGCAGAGGTCGACTGACCGGCAGTGTGGGGACCAGGACCACCACGCTCATTGCCGTTGGCGACAACGTGACTACCCGGTGTCGTCAACAGCAATGTCGCCACCATCACCAAGTTCGGTCACCCAACACCGCCAGACGAACCCAAGGTCAAAACGAACTCACCGGGTTAGGCACACTACCGAGTTCCTGACTCCCTGCCGACGTCTGAGTGTGCTCAGGCGAATTCCAGAACTGGTCGCATCACAAAGGCTTAGGTGACCGAGGATACAAGCCTTTCGAGGCAGTCGGCTGGGGACTGCCAGCCGAGCACTTTGCGGGGGCGTGAATTCATCTCGTCGGCAACCGCTTGAAGGTGGTCTGGGCCATAGCCGCTCAGGTCGGTGCCCTTCGGGAAGTACTGGCGGAGCAGTCCGTTCATGTTCTCGTTCGAACCTCGCTGCCATGGGCTGGCGGGATCGCAGAAGTAAACGGGCATACCGGTGGCTTCGGTGAGCTCGTGATGGCAACCCATCTCACTGCCCTGGTCCCAGGTGAGAGAGCGGGCCAGCTGGGCGGGAAAAGCAGCGATAGTCCCGACTAGGGCGTCTTTCATTTGCTTGCCAGCATGGCCGGCCGGCAAATGCACCAGCGCCAAGGTTCGGCTGGTGCGCTCGACAAGGGCCCGATGGCTGAGCGGTTCGCCTTTCCCATGAGTAAGTCCCCCTCCCAATGGCCGGCCACGAGGCGGCCGGCTACCTCCGCCGGGCGCTCGGTGATCATGGTCATGGGGGCACCAAAGCGGGACGTACGTTGGTCGGCCCGACGCCGCCGTTTGCGCCGAGAACGCCCGCTGCGCAAGCGCTTTGCCAGGTCACGGTGCAGCCCAGTACGACCGGGGTGGTAAAGCGCCTGGTAAATGGTCTCGGGACAGGCCCGCATCTCGGGGCGGTCGGGGAACACTTGAGGTAACGCCTTGCTTATTTGCTCAGGGCTCCAGCGCTTTCCCAGGCACTCCTGCACGAAGGCGCCGAGCTCCGGTTGCCTGGACAGCTTGCTCGGAATGTAGCGGGCACGGCGTCGCTCAGCCTGATGGTGCGCCGTAAGAGGGTAATAACGGCCCGTCGTCGGGTCGACATTGTTGGCCAGTTCCCGGCTGATGGTCGATGGGCTGCGGCCAAGCTGGGCAGCGATGGACCGGGCACTATCGCCCGCCCGCAGCCCATCGGCGATAGCGGCCCGCTCCGGCTCGGACAAAAAGCGCGCCGATATAGGAGACGGGGCCGGCCCGGTGATGGCCGGGTACTCACGTACCCAGCCGTCCGCCGTGACGAGATGCCGGCCTTTGCTCCAGCGTGTCCCGGTCCTGCGGTTTACGCCGACGAGGCGGCATGCTGCGGCGTTGTTCGTCCCTTGGGCCATGAGGGCGATGTATAGCTCCCGCTTGGCCACAAGTGGCGGACCACCTTGCGGTTTGGGTTGCTTGCGACGAGCTCGAGGCAGGTCACGTTGATGGACACGACGGCGAGGCACGGCAACTCCTGGAATCGTCAGGTGTTGCGATCACCCCTAGAACCCACCTGAGCACGGTGGGGCCAATCCAGCTTGACATTTCCAGACGTCGGTGCTATCTCATTGGCCGAGACGGCGCCAATCGCCCAAATCGCTTTCCTTGAAGCCTCGAAGCCATGAGCGTGGCGCCCGGCCTCTGCTATCGAAGTCGAGCCGGCGGTGGACATCTGACCTCGCGAAACGCTGGTTATGTGGCGCTTCGTTCTGAAGCAAAGGCTAGAAAAGCCCATCCATTATGGGCATTTCGACGAGCTGCGTAGTGCGGCGCTGTTCTGTGTGCCGGAAGCCCTTGCGGGAGCACGGGATCGCGGACGTCACAGAAGCGATAACTGATGTCATGAAGGAGCGCTTCGCAGCTCCCGCGTGACGGCCCTCCCGGGCCGGCGCCGAACAGGGAGGCATGGCCGGTGGCGAATGGGAGGCAAAAGCGCAAGGGCACCTCGCTCTGCCGTAAGGGACCGAGTGTTGGCACACTCGGGGGTGACCAACCACAACCCTCACGACAGAGGAGGAAAACCCCGATGCAAGAACAAGTATCGCGCCAGCAGTACGTCGGCATAGACCTGCACCGGCGACGCTCGGTGATCGTGCGCATAGACGACACCGGCAAAGTGCTCGGCACCCAGCGAGTCCTGAACGACCCGGTCGAGTTCGCCCTGGCCGTGGCCGAAGCGGGCGAGGGCCCAGAGGTGGCGCTGGAAGCCACGTACGGGTACTACTGGGCCGCTGACCTGCTCCAAGAGAACGGGGCCACCGTCCACCTGGTGCACCCTTTGGCCCTCCACTGGGACAACCGCAGAGTGAAAAATGACGAGCGGGACGCCACCGAGCTCGCCAAGAGGCTGTGGCGGGGCGACCTGCCCGAGGCTTGGGTGGCCCCACCCGAAGTCCGGGACCTGCGCGAGCTGGTGCGCTACAGGGCGAAGTTGGTGGCGTTGCGGACCTCGGCGAAGGCCCAGGTCCACGCGGTGATGGCCAAGTGCGGGGTGCTGCCCGAACTGGACGACATGTTCGGCCCCGGGGGCCGAGTGCTGCTCGACAGGATGGAACTGCCCCAGCCCTACCGCTACCGGGTCGACTCGCTGCGTCGTCTGGTCGAGGTCTTCGACGATGAGATAGACGTGGCCGAAAGCCAAACCCGCAAACGCCTAAAAGGGCACCGGGGCTATAGGGCGGTCCAAGCCCTCCACGGCGTGGGCCCGGTCATGGCGGCCATATTCGTAGCCGAGATCGGCGACGTGAGCCGCTTCAGTTCGGCCCGGCACCTGTGCAGCTGGGCCGGGCTCACCCCCTCACACCGGGAGTCAGACGACAAGGCCCACCGGGGCCACATCACGAAACAAGGCTCGACGCTGGTGCGTTGGGCCGCTGTCGAAGCAGTCGTGCGCTACCACGGCGGGGCCCCCATCGCCCCAACCTTTAGGCGGGTCCAGGAGCGCCGGGGGACGATGATCGCACGAGTGGCGACAGCCAGGAAATTGCTCACGCTTGTCTATTACGGGCTCCGGGACGGCGAGGTCCGGTGCCTGAGAAAAGAGGCCGCTTGAGCAAAGGTTCGGGCACAGCCAGGGCGCGAGCACGTAGAACGACGTGGCCCCCAGGCTTTGGCGAGGCCGGCTAACTGAATGTGCCCGCCTGGCTGTGGCCGGAACTCACCATGCACCTAGCAATACGGGACGAAGGAATGTCCGGCAGCCGAACCCCACGGCCTGCTCGCCCAGTTAGTGGGCAATGGTGATGCCACTGCTGTGCCTGCCCCAACGCTTTGGCGCCTAAAGAAGAGAGGCGGCCAAGAACCCCCTGACGGGGGTTCGGTGGCAATTGTGGCTGGCGCCATAAAACGCCGGGCCCGTCAAGGCTGCCCCTGCGGGCGGTCCTAACGGCCCGGCCTTGACAGCCCCTACTCGAGGACCGGCAAGGGCCCGGTGCTGTTCAAGCGCGCCCCGGCCCCAACGGCTCGCGGCAAAAGGGCAGGAAAAAAAGAAGAGAAATTCGGCAGAGCCCTCTTGACATCCACGGCTCCTTCACTCATGGGGTAGGGCCGAGTCAAGAGGGCCTGCTTTTTCTTTTGCTTTTTCTTCTCCCTAGCTCCCGTTCCTAACTGCGGGCGCGCCGGACTAGAGCCGCCGTCAACTTGGAGCGCCCGCAGCGTAGCGAGGACGAACGAGGTTGACGCCGGCTAAGGCTGGCGCATAATGGCGAACTGAACGGGTGCCCCAGGCTATTTAGCGAGCTGGTCTCGCATTCACTCATCCGGGCCCGGCCGAGGCCGGGGTTCACATGACAATAAGTCCGGGGCCGGGCTGCTCACTCAGGAACTCGGCTACCTCAAGGGCAGCGCAGAAGGAGCGTCGAGCTCACCCAGCACACCGATCAGCCTCGCCGGTGGCGATTTAGCCCACCTCCTTTAGGAGATGGAAAGACTGGGCCAACAGCCGCCGGGCGATAGCCACGGTGGCGATCTGGCCCCCGCGCCGGCGGCGGATGGAGTTGTAGATGTCGTCGAAAGGTGGGCGCCTCTTCGCCGTGTGCGCCGCTTCGACCAGCACCCAGCGCACCGCCACAGGGCCCTGCTTGGTTAGTTCGCCATGGTGCACGGTCCGGTCCGAGTTACGGACGGTGGGCGTGAGGCCGGCCCAGGCGCACAATTTACGGGCGTCGGGGAAACGGGAGATGTCGCCGATCTCTGACACCAGGGTCATGGCCGTGAGCAGGCCGACGCCTGGCATCTGCAGCAATGCGTCGACCCGAGGGTCGGGTTTGGCCAGTTCCTTTACCTGGCGCTCGAGCCGGGCAATCGGGAGCTCAATCGCGTCGAGCAGGCCGCATAGGTCCTCGACCACTTGGCGCTCGACGTCGGGCAAGTCCACTTTGGCCAACCACGTCCGCCCGGGGCGCGCCCACAGCGCCGCCGGGGCGTCGATGCCCCGGTCGGCCAGCACCGCGTGCACCCGGGTCTTCAACAAGGTGCGCTGCCGGACCAGTGCGGCGCGGTGGCGCAGCACCATGCGGAGCTCTTTTACCGGGCGCGGAGCGATCCAGGCCTCTGGCAACAAGTCCGTGCGCAACAAGTGGGCCAGGGTCCGAGCGTCGACCCGGTCGTTTTTCAGGCGGGCGTGGGCGATGGCTTTGCACGCGCGGGGGTGGGCCATGTGGACCTCGAGGCCCCTGTTCCTCAACAGCTCTGCCAGCCACGACCACCCGTAGGCGGCTTCGAAAACGACGGGTGTCCCAGGGTCGGCGCCGCACAGCACCTCGCTCAAGCGCTCGGGGTCGTTGGGCACGTTGCGGTTGAAGAGCTCGTGGCCCCCCTCGTCCATGACCGCGACCTGAGTTCGACGACGGTGGACGTCCAAACCTACGTACAGCACGGGATGACCTCCTTTTGGGTTAGGGACTACCAGGGTCCCTCAAACGCCGGGCGGAGGCCCGACCCACATATTGTCAGGAACGTCGTACTGGCGCGACTTGACCGCAGTCCCTGCCTGCACCCGGAGGGGGCATAGCGGGGCGTTGGAGGCACGGCCCAGTGTCTTCGTGCGCCTATGGGCGTAGGCGACATCTGATCGGGGAGTGGCGCTTGTCTTCTCGCCTCATCCGATCGGTCTTGCCCCGGTCGCGCCGCCTGCTGATTGTCCGGCGGCCCTCCGACGCCGCAAAACTGTTGCTCAACAGGCGGTTTGCGGTGAAGAGTGACCCAGGGAAAGGTCAACTACAGCTCTCATGAAGGGTGGACCAGTTAATTGGGTCCCGTCAGACCCAGCGGTACCAGGTGGCCGGCGTCACCTCTAGGTACCGGGCGACCTCGGCCACTTCCTTGCCTTCGGCCAGAAGCTTCTGGCCCTCGGTGACCTAGCGGATGACTTGTTCGGGGGTGTGTTGGCGTCGCTTCACGTCGGTGCCTCCTTGCCCGAATTTTGGGGCCTGGGGCTCTCACAACGTGTGGACCACTTTCAAGGGGTCAGGCCACCTTGTCCACCGACAGTTCGCCAGCCACCTCGACCACCGACCTGCCCGTGTCGATGACCCGGTGAGCGGCCTCAGTCTTGGACTCTCTGGTGAACTTCCGTCTTGTAGTTCCCATGATCCGAACATCCTCCCAGCTGGCCCTTACGTCAGCGTGTCAGGTGTCAATTGATTCTGGGGATCTTCAAAACGACAGGAGGCGCTATATGAATTGAGCCCTTCTGCCACGGGGCGGCCCTCGATGAGGGAGGTCCCCGTCCCGTTGAAGCGGCACCAGTCCCCAGACGGCATAGGTGGTGAACCGGGCTGCGGCCACAACGCACGGAGGTCTGCGACCTTTCTCCTTAGCCATGCGGTCGAAGAACGGCACCAGGGCATCAGCTTCGAGTCCGCGCTCGACGAATATTGGTGGCGACTTCGAGTGAATTCGTCGCGGATTCCTTTTCGCCAACAACAGTCAGTGAGACTTCGGCATCTTCCGTCCGAAGGCGTCGCGCTTGTACGGTGGTCAGATTCTGACGGCAGAGGTGAAACTCCCCGGTACTAATTGAGTCCTAACGCCTTTGTTGCCCTGCTCGCGACCTACATGACACGAGCCAACGACCTTAATGTCCTGCGGCTTCTCGAGTGCCAGCGCTATTGCCACCGTCTTGCCCGGTATCAGAACCGGGAGGGATGTCGTAACATACTCACGTCCCTCGTCCATGCGAGCTCGAAACCAGGTTCCACGGTCGTCTGTCGTAGGTCCAGCCGCAACCGCGCCCAGCAAGTATCTGATACCCACACCGGCAGCCTTTCCCAGCGCCTCCTTTCGAGTCCAGACCTGAAGGAACCGCAACATGGATCCTTTGCCCTCACCGACGTAGGAGCGCTCGGCGGGTGTACATACCCTGAGTGCCAAGGGCGAGATATTCAAGTTGGGCAGCTCACTCTCGATATCCACGCCTACCGACTGATTCCGCGATACTGCGATCACCGCGATACCGTTCGAACACGCTAAACTGAATCTAAGATCACATGACTCGTACTCGCCACCAAGCCGAGGACGACCATGCGCAGGATTTCCACAAAGCTGGCAGTCGTACGTAAACCGCACCGCGGATGGGTCGACGCCGAGATACTTACCGAGGATGCGTCGAAGGGCGATGTGCGCTGCAACATAATGACGACGACATGACATAGGTCTGAACCGCATCGCTCGCTCACGTTCCAGTTCGTCGAGGCACCCATTTAGTTGAAGAGCGGGCGCGTTTGTAAACTGAATATGAACACGCACCTCGGTCGGACAAATGAATGCTGACTCATCGCCGCACGCAACACCCATCACCATATCACGCTTTCCCCTTGCCGGGTGAGAGTGCAGTCAACACCTTTCCAACGCAGGCGGCGCCACGCGTGGCCGTGAAAGAATAGCGACACCGTCCGTTTCTGGCTGAAGTTCGTGTGCGTTCAAGTGAACTCAGATCCGATATCGACGCCCTTCAAACTTCTGCGTCGGGTCGACACCTAGGGAACAAGCGCTTTGACGACTCAGCCCCAAGTCAGCAACACTTCCAGACGCCGTTATTACACGATCTCACCTTCGGTCTGCGCAATCTCCAAATATCCCACACCGGCCCATCTCGAACTTACAAACATATACGACCGGGACGAGGTCACGCGTTGTGCTGTGCACGATACAATACCTTTCCTTTTCGACCGTGGCCAAGAAGCTCTGAGCGTTCAAAGGTCTCAACTTTCCGGAGGCCGACACTGCGAAGCGCCTCGAGCACTTCGCTTTCTTCGAAATACGTTTCCCATAGCATTACATCCAGGCGACACCACGCCCCACGCTCGCGGGAGAACGCTACAACCTGGAGGCCAGCTCTTCGGTCGTGAGGATCGAACGAACCGATCGCAGACCAAACGCGGTCGCTAGCGACGTATGTCCGCGTCGAGTCCCACCGAGCAAAAGCCTCGTCGAAGTTTAGATCGAATATGAGAGTGCCATTTTCGGTCAAAGCGCTCGCTAGGCTGCCGAGAGCATCTCTTAGGTCTTGAACCGATTCCAAATGGTTCAGACTGTCGTGCATGCACGTGATAATGTTAAACTTCCTTCCGAACGTCACCCTCCTAACGTCTCCGCGGAGGATTCTAACATCAGGAGCATTTGCACGTGCGAGTGACACCATCCCCTCACTAATGTCAAAGGCTGTGACGTCGAACCCACGCTCGGCTAGCACCTGTGCGAGCCGCCCGGTGCCGCAGCACACGTCGAGCAACCGCTGGTCGCGACCGATGGGCGGAAGCAAAAGGTCCAAGGAATCCGTCTCCCATCCCAACGCCCCGGCGGCCCAAAATTCATCATACAGCTGCGCAAAGCCGTCATACGGTGACGATGTCACTCCCAATTACATTCCTCTCCTGACCTAGAATAACACGCCGTCCGTCCACATTTATCATTGCCGATGGTATGCACACCCTTTATCGCAACTGCCGTCTAAGCCAGGATGCCTCCTCCGGTGTAGCTATATCCGACGACTCAATGTTGACGCGGCCCCTCGTGAATAGCCATGGCTCGCTGCCCTTTGTGCCGTGATTATACTCATCCTGGGATATCGATCTTCCATAGTGTACGACGTGAGACCCGTTCCCCATCGTCGACTCGCTGCTCGGCAGCCACCACGGCCTCCTTCTAGGCGACACGCCTTCGCGGCCTCGGCTTTGATCGAGATATATACGCCTCCTGCACGGATTCTGGTGTAGGTGCCGGACGCCATAAGACCATGCTTGTACACGTGACGACTAAGACAGGCGGTCGACACGAGAAGGTACTGCCTTCCGTCGAATACGACATTGCTGGGCGGCACCACACACGCCAAAAGAAAGGGCGCGTCCCGCCTTGGGAGGCCACCCTATATGGCAGCATCTTCTCCGCATAACTTCTCTGCACCCAATACGCTTCGACTCCCACGTTAGCCGTGCGCCGCACCAAACCGCCGTTTACGGCTCGCCGTTTTCGTACGAAGGTGCAATATTACTGTTCCTTCCGTGCGCATAAACCCGAGACGGCGATTGATCTCAATAATACCGGGCTTCGCGGTCAAGTTACTTGTCGCGACTTGTTCAGCTCCGCTCGAAAATGCGTTAATAACCGAACTCGCCTTCAAGAACGAGCCCACGCCGTGCCTCCTAAGACTAGGATGTACGCCAGTAATAGTTATGTAATACGCTGATGGAAGATAGTTCATCAGCGCTGTGTAGCCAATCACCTGGCCATCCAGCCAGGCTAACAGAGACTGACCCTTCGGGTGAATTGCGTCGTTGAGGTATACAGCCTCGAAGTAACCGCGGTCCGGCGCCGGTTCTCGTAGAGCCTCCGGTGCTTCCGCGAGACACGCGCAGTATAGTTGAAAATAGGCCTCGAGTTCCCGCTCGCCAACTTCGTCTGTGCTCAGCAGGTCTACATTTCCGACTCGCGTCGAAAGCGCTGACTGAGATACTTGCCTAACACCTATCGCATTTGCTAGCGCCGCCTCATTCAGGTCGAGCACGAGCTCTACGCGTTCGCCCACCTCACAGAATCCGAGCTTCTTCACCCACTCGCGGATCGGAAGGTCGTCTGCCAGGACCTGAGCCGACAGGCGCTCCGCGGCTAGCCGCTCTAAATATGGCTGCATAGCGAGCCAGAGAAGTTCTCCGTAACCTTGGCACCGCCATCGCGGATCAACAAACACGCGTACTGCACACCAGGCTCGAGGCTCTGCCGAGGGATACCGCCAGAGACAGCATCCCACTACCTGCCCTTCGACGGAGCACAACAGGCACCCCCTCCCGAAGGCTCCTTGATTTCCCGCAGCTTCCAAGTCGCTCCTCGCCGGTCGCCTGGGAGCGCTCAAGGCGCGCAAGGTTTTCAGAGCCGCCGCGTCAGTTTCTTGTGCCTCTCTTACCTCAATGAGATTCCCCGTCAATAGACTTCCTGCTCTGCGCTCCCAACGCTCATCCTAACTGACATATGATTCATTGGCGAGCTCCGGGGCACTCGTAACCGGAGATCGGCACCCTGATCAACACCCTACGACTTGCCCACGCGCCTAAGCTTACCGCTTCTCGAGGCGTACACGACCACGAGATTACAAATAGCGTGGAGCGTTGGCGAGTCCAAGACGTCCGTGAGCTCAAGTGCGATCCCCGTGGTTGACTCCACTAGTTCCATAATGCGAATCACGTCCAACGATTTGCCGCCGTAGTCGTAGAAATTGTCGAGCGGACCCGCTTCGACCGAAAACACGTCCTGCCACGCGCTCTTTACAGCTGCGCGGATTTCGGCCACACTCCAGCGCTCCTCGAAATCTGCGATCTCGCGAGCTTCTTCACGCAGCATCCGCTTATCGACCTTGCCCGCAGCGTTTAGGGGAAGAGAGCGGGCCATAATGATTCTGCTTGGAACGGCGTAGGGTGGTAACCGGTCCCTGCAATACGCCACTATTGCGCTCTTGAGAACATCAGGTGCGGTCTCGTCCGACCTAGCCACAACGGCGGCCACGACCTCCTCATCCTCTCGGTCCTCGTAAGGAACACCGAACACTGCTACCGCTAGAACTCCTGGAACCGTCTCGACTATCGACTCTACTTCAATCGTCGATACCTTGAATCCTTTTGAGATCATCACGTCGATCTTACGATCGACCAAATGAATGCGTCCATCTATGTCCACAAACCCCAGGTCGCCAGTGTTTACCCAACTCATACCCGATCGTGTCGTATCTCGCATCCAGATCTCTCCGATGGACCCGGGGAGGCACTCCTCGCCGTTATCCCCTTGGATTTTCACGGCTGTGATAGCAGATGGTCTCCCTAACAGTCCTGGCACGGCCGGAATCTCCTCCGACCTTATCGAAGCAACCCCCAACTCAGTCACACCGTAACTGTTCCGTATTACCGCGCCCGGGAATCGAGCATGCAATGCATTCAGCAGACCCGCGCTCGCGGGCGCGGAAGTCACGATCACAAGCTGCACTCTCGAGGTGTCATGCGTTTCGTGCCCTTCCCCGACCACAAGACGCGCGGTCGTCGGGACAAGAGCTAACACCTCCGGCGCCCAGTGTTCAATTGCGAGCCACAGACTTGACGGGGTCACATCTCTCGGGACCGCGAGTCGGAGCGTCGCTTTGCCGAGGCAATTTCTCAGGGCCATCTGCGTCGCATTTGTGCCGATCGCCGTCGTAAGTAGCATTCTCCTCCGAGAGGCTGGCGAACCGCGTTTCTGACTCTGGTGATACCAACGCGAGACATCCTCAGCGAAAACTTCGACGAGCTGGGGCGCGCCACTAGTCCCTGAGGTCAATATCAGCTCCAAGACATCGCGCGTTACATCCTCATCGTCGTCAGAGGGGCTCCGGTCCTCATCGTCTTCCGCAAACAGTTCCATCGGCAGGAGGTAAGGGTCCCACCAACCCTCACTGGTCCGCAGCGCGCTAGTTGTTGCAACAACTAGTCCCGCCACGCTGCTGTGCTCGGTAAGCCTCCTCGCTGATCCGTCGTACAATAACCTCGAAAGATCAACAGGAATGGGTACATAACCCGCTCGCTGCACACCAATTGTCGCCACGGCGTACTCGACAAACTCCGAGCGCTCGAACACCAGTGCAAACCTACTCGCCGGCGGGTAACGGCCCCGACTAAATCGTGCGAACGTAGCCGCGCGGCGATCCCACTGGGCAAACGTGAGATGTTTCGATTCTGTAGCAACTATTTCAGTGTCTGGCTCGTCACGTGAACGCTCGCGGAGCAATCGCGATGGCGTTGTTAGTACCCATTCCGCCCCTCCGGGGCTCATTCCAACACTGGAAGTCGACGTGAATGTCCCCTCTCTGTCCTTTGTGTGTTTCACGTCACACGGCGAAAATGCACCAACGAGCCGACGGTCGCGATCCGTTCAAAACGCGCCCGTTCTAGGGCAGTGATCTGCGCGACCAACCCCATAGGACCGACCTGTCCTTCAGCGAAGTCTCTAACAATACTGGCATTGTGGAAGAGAAGGTGTCCTCCGACTCTAAGGTGGTCTCTCCACCGGTCGTAATCGCTTCGGACACCGGCGTAACTATGGTCACCATCTACAAACAACAAAGCGATGGGGTTGTCAATCCGCGGGATGCTGTAGCTCTCAATTACAAGCTCCACCTGTTCGCTTAACCCCCATCTAGTCAACACAGATAGGACCGCCAAGTCACATACATCCCTCCTATCGATCGACACGAGTCGGCATCCAGGCTTCATGCCCGCCGCGAGCAGCAGCGTGGAGCCGCCCAAGGCTCGTCCGACCTCCATGATGAGACCATCTTGTACTTCTTGGACCACCCCGTACAAATACGCTGCCTCATCAAGCTGCATCAAGATTCTGCCCTTATTGTGGGGTCCTTGACTGAATAGCCAAGACAAATCGGTGAAGTCTTGAACGCTGCGGGGGAGCTTATCGAGATCCAACAACATCCCCTTGGCCCGTTGATTCATAACTACCCCGACCCAATTAAGTACTGTAAAGAGCAGGTCATGATCCGGCTCGAAGATATCTTCGCCCTCACAGCGCGCCAACTGGTTGAATGCGCGACGCAACTCAGCAAGGTTCCCGTCACGATCGAGTTGTGTCACGGCGAATCTCCGGCAAGTCTATTATCATTTTGGCGAGTTTTGGATACTGGTCGTACCTTCCCACGTTAGCGACGTAAGCTGGAGTGGTCTTCACTAGGTCCACGAGACTGACCATTGCAGCGTCAGCGCCACCCTTTACATCGAGGTGTTCTTTTAGGGCTCGCCGGAGCGCTTCCAGAGGACCAATCCGGTATAAATGACCAGTGTCGGCGCCGCTCACAGTGGTTCCCACTTGCTGATTGCTCTTGTCGAGAAATACCATCAGGGACACCACCGCAGGCGACCGGCGGATTCGCGTGCATGCCTCAGTCGCCGGCCTGATTGTCTTGACTGAAGTTCCGGAATCGATCCCGATCGGGGTAGCGAACGGCTCTGCTACTTTTGAGCGAAGGTGTAGAATTGCTGTCTCGTCCGACATCAAGGAGCAACCGAGTTCGTTGACCAGTTGCAGTGCCAAAGATGTCTTTCCCGCCTTGCGCTCACCAACTATGAGTAGTGCCTGCTCTACGCCGACGCCACCAAGGCATGCTGCGTGGAGTGCGAAGAAGCGTGACGCGAACGGTGCGCGTTCCATGGGCGGAAGGGGCTTCGATCGCGACGTCCAGATGGTCGCCTCAGCCTGGTGAATGGTACGCACGCGCACGCCAACGAGCTCTTTGCCGTCCTCGTTTGCCGGGCGGTCCCTGAAAAGATAGCGCCCGGCCGTGGGCCAGTCGCAGTGCAGCACTATATCGGGAGTCCGCCATGGGAATGCTTCCGCCGCCGAGAACTGTTGCCTGACTCCCTCCATACAACTCCGCTTGGCACACCGAACTTCGATAAGCGCTCCAAGGACATTGAGAAAAATATTGAATGAGTCAGGTTCGCTAATCATCTGTATACTGGTGCTCACGAGGCGGCCGGAGGGATTCGACGGCCGCTCTAAGGCTGCCGTCAAGCCGCTGACCTTCAGTCAGCAACTCCTCCAACGTAGGCGAGTCAGCTAAAGCTACGAGATAAATATCGGTCGGATCCCAAGCGACGAGTCGACCACTAAGCTCGAATATTCTCCATCCCCGCTGATGAAGTCTATCAGTCAGCTCCAGATACGGATCCGACGGGTTCACCCGGAATCACGCATAACCGAAAGCGAATACGTAAGGTACAGCCGAGGTTGTACCCGACAAATCGAGAAAGCTGGCCAGCAGCTCATCACGCGCCGCAGGAGATTGAAACACCGCCAGGCCGCGGGAAACAGCCGTTAGGACAAGCAGTTGACCGATCTGCCCCAGCCTCACAAGCATTAACTGCCTATCCTCCAAGCTCACCGCGTTCAGGTCAAGTACTAGCCAAGCTGTCCAAGCGGCCGTGCCTGGTGCGGCCTGGTGCACGCAGATATCGCCAAGATCGAAGCCTGCGCACTCCTCACTGGAGCGAACAGGTGTAAAGCGCAGACGGTCCGAAACTCTATATAAGCCGGGTTTCATGCCGTCGACAATCGCCATCATAGCAAACAAGCTAATGTCAATTTCGCAGCGGTGCATTCCCTCCGTTGCGGCTTCCAATATGGCAAGGACGTCCGCCATACGTGCCGCCAAACCAGTAAAGCGTCGCGTGGTCTTTCTCGCGAGCAGCGCGTTACGAAGAGTTATTCGGTCAATGTTGCTAGAGAGTGCGTGGACCTTGGTGGCTTCACGCTGGACAAGTGCTGCCCGTTTTTTCTGAAGCGCAGCCCGACACTCCAATGTCGCCAGGAGCGATAAATACCAGTCCTTGCGGCTCCACTGCGCAGTGTGGTGGTACCAGTCTGCCGCCAGTTGGATCGGTACCAACGCTCCAGACTGTAACAGCGACCGAACTTCGGTATCAGTAATTTCGGGAATAGCCCTGCGAATTCCGCTAACTGAAGTGACCCTATCGCCCCGTTGGGACGGAAAGCAGAAACTCAACGCGCGGAACCCAGCAAACGAAAGTTGCTCGTCACTTTTGTTCGGCCAGATCGTTCTGGCTCGCATACCCGTATGAAAGTCGATGTAGAGGAACGGATTGGTCAGATAGAGATACTCGCTAGAAGGTCCCTCATCCCCGCTTTGTCCCGCTTGTTTCCGAACATTCGCAGGGTCGCGCTCTAAAGTGGGCGCGTAATCGCCGGGAGGTGGTAGAGTCTTGGGCTTTGCGGGGTACTCACATCGGACAAACACTATCTCGGGCTCGGCAAGCCAGTTCATATCGTCTCGATCTAAGCGTCCGATCAATTCCGTGGCAGTTCTTATTCCCAAAGCACCCATCAGGAGCTGTACGGTCTCGCACACATGGCCGACGTCAATGGTTGACGGTCGCAACGCTCTAAGTTCCCGATAACGCCACATTGGCCGCTCGACTCGGAGCCGCAGGATAATCCCGAGGGTCTCGCCGCGGTCTCGCAATGCGGTGACGATTGGGTAGTACGGCTGTGTGTCACGAACGAGGCGGTGGTTGTCCGCGTCGTAGGTCCAAGCACCTGGAGGCACACCTTCCAACGGCTGAGACAGGATCAGGACCCCCTCGGTTGGATGGCGAGCTCCGCCGGAAGGACTAGTTTTTCGGAGCCATGGCCCGATTGCGCTTCCCGAGTAGAGGGCCGTAGAACCAAACGCCATCTTTAGGACATGTGCGAGGGTGATGAGGTCAAGGGAAGACGACGACTGAGGGGACGGCAAGTCGAAATCGCACAAAGGCAGTGCGTGGGATTCCCCCTCTCTGATCGTAAAGTTCGGTGGTGGGGCCTCAACCTGCTTGTACCGTAGCATCAACTCACGGTCAGCGATGAACCCGTCTAACGTCGAGTAGTCATTATAATCGTAATTCCAGTTGGCGCAGTCATAATATGATAAAAATGTCTCCTGGGGGGGTGTCCTGCTTGCGACTGGCTCGCTTACTAATAGGTTCGCATCTCTGAGTTTGGTTATCCCCGTGTCGTTAGGTAAACCTACAGCCTTAGCAACTCCATCTAGTCCTTCGGGACTGATTTGAGGATTTCGGGATACAAAATCCAGTATCTTTACGGCTAAGGGAACGGCATCCTTATTCCCGACGACGGCGAATGAGCGTCTCGTGAGCGCATCAAAAGCCGTCCAGCGGCCATCAAAAGATTGATTAGGCGCGAACAGTCGGCTCTGTAGTAGGCACAAGTTCGGGTTGACATCAATCAAAGGACTGCGCCTCTTCTGAAGGCCGTCATCGGAGCGTTCAGATTATCTATCACAGGTAAGGCAAAGCTCCTGCTCACTCGGCTCTCACCCGGGCTACTCTTGGTCCCCATAATGTGTTCGGTAGCGCTCCCGAAGGACATCGAGAGTATCAAAAAGAAAGGTGACGTTCATACGACAGCGACTGGCGTCATGAGTATCAAAATTTAGATCCGCACTCTTGTGAAAGTATGACGAATCAAAGATGATTGCGCGATTACATTTGTAGGGAATGTATACCGATAGCCCGACACGGCTTGCGACATAGGGCTCGGCTGTCGCGGCTAAGAGATATTCATGCGGTGGTCTGGCCGCGTCCTTCGGGACGTCGAACAAATACATTCCGCCGCTGGTAGGATCTAGGTTGTGCTCGTCGGGAGTAAGCCAAAGATTCAGGGTTACCTTGGCATCGTCAGCATGCACAGAACCCCCGCGGTTCTGGTGATACATGAGTGCCCAGTGGTCAACGAAGTCTAGCTCCCCGATAATTGGCCGCATCCAATAAAGCGAAGCTTCAGCAATGCGCTCAACCAGATCGATTTTGGGAGCACCGTTACGGAGGTGCTGGCTTATCCAGCTGTGTTGACGCCACCCCCAATGGTCACATAGTGCTCGATGCAAAGACTCCAAGGTATCCGAACAGAGAAAGTCATCGATAACCGCGTGCGGAATAGGGGTACTTGTTGCATATTCAGAAGCGACACTCGACCAGTTCCGACTCCGCAACACCGGATTTTGCATCCAGAACCGACCCTCCTTGCCTAACGAAGAGGGGAAATGGACCGGCACACTCTGCAAATATAAGGACCTATAGGTTGATCGACACCTCGAAGTCGACCAACCTATGTTCTCCTTTTTCTTCTCTTGTTTCGGTTATTTGTGCCTTTGCGGACCGATCTAAAGACCTTTCGTTGCCGTGACAGTTAGGACTGGTTCGACACAAAGCGCCGAATACGTGCTTCAACATCCACCTCATTAGTCTGAAGCTCGGCCCGCTGCATTGCAGGAAGCTCTTCGATTAGTTCCAGCGACTGAGGAATTCGGAAACTCACATCAAATGAGGTCGGGTCTACGGGATGATCAACTCGAAACTCTTGGAGGTCGTTGAACGACAGAAAGTAAGAGACGTTATTTATAGGATCTTGAATTAAGACGCTGGGAAGAACGTCGCCAGACTGACGGAAAGGAGGCGTCTCGTGCACCAAGTCGGCTCCTGGGATTACGAAAGTTACGGTTCCGGCATCGATTTGGGGCCACGTATTCGAATCCGCACGAAACCGAGACAAATTAGTACAGGAAACGTAGTACGCGCACTCCCGAACCGGATCCTGAATGAACACATCATGTGCCTCTACGGAGACGTCGGGGTCATGACGAATTGCTGCCATTTTACGCTCACCCACCCTTTGTCATTCATCGAGATAGCCTCGCCAGGGTAGCATAAAAGGTGTGGGGGTGTCAAGGGAGCGAGGCGGCTCGGGTAAAGATCCGCGTCTTAGGATTGACGTCTTGAGGCTGGCTACTGACGGAGTCTAGGTTGGCCGTTGTGGTCGAGAAAGCCCCGCCATCAGTCACGGGGGAGTCGACGTCGATGTGCCGGGGCATTGAAACACGAGACGCGGTAGTGTCTGGTGGGGGTTGCGAGCGGAGGGCCGGAGGGCTTCGCCCCAGCGGAGAGACCTCGCCCGCCGGTTCTCGACTCGGTCGCAATTGGGGCGCCGACAGCCATATGGACATTGCTAGCCCCCCCCCGGGAACCGGCTATTCGGGTCGAAGTGTAGCGGCACCAAGGCTAGGAGAACTGGTCCTCGAGGAAGACGCCTGGTTGGGCGCAGCTCTTTGGTGTCGTCAAAGGTCTCTGCTGCAGTGCATCCGAGGGCGACCAGGTGTCGACCGACCGGTTTGTCAACTTCATTTGAACCTGGGGCGATCGGTCGTCGTGAGAAGGCGTCGGGGAACCCAGGGCCTTCAGCTGGCGGCCCCGTCCCTGACGGTGGTATCCGGCGCCCTCGATGGTGCCGCAATGTTCTGACCGGGAGGTTGCCGAAAGGCGTAGACTGTTGCGGCTGAAGTCTCCGGGTGTTATTTCAATCGGATGGTGCAAAGGGGTTAGACGCCACTCATTGACATCTCTTCAATAGCCATCGTCACGCCAGCCGCCCGAGACGGGAACCACTCGAGGTCGTTGCCCACTCCCGTGACCCCGAGGAGCATGCGCGGGATGCTCGATGCGATGGTCAGTTCCCTCACCGGGGAAGCTAGTTCGCCGCCGCGGACCAGCAGGCCCTCAGCCCCGACGGAGAAATCGCCGCTCACAACGTTCACCCCATGGTGCAATCCGGTGACGGACTGCACCAGTAAACCATTGCCCACGCGAGCAAGCACTCCTTCCGGGCTCAGCTCGCCCGGCTGTAGCTGGGCGGCCCGAGTACCGACTCCTGGCGCGCTTCTGTAACCCGCGCGAACGGCACTCGCCGTTGATCTCGTGCCCGCCCGCCGGGCCGAGGTGCCGTCGTACAGGAAGCGGCTCAGCACGCCAGCCTCGATCATTATGTTGCGCCGGCAGGCCAAGCCCTCATCGTCGAACGCCGACGCTTTCCAGGCGGATTCCACGGTCGGGTCGTCCATTAGTGTCAGCGCCGGAGCCGCCACGGCCTCCCCCAAACAGTCGGCAAAGAGAGACGTGCCTTTCAACACCCTTTCACCGCTCAGGGCCGCACCGAGCAGGCTTAGCAACTGGGCGCTGACATGTGGTTCCAGGACCACCGGTAGGTGGGCGGATCGAGGTTTGGTTGCCCCCAGCATCCTCAGCGCCCGGAAGACTGCGTCGTCGGCCGCTTTAGCCGGGACCAGCCCTGACGGGGACCGGCCGACCGTATAGCCACGCGCCACCGTGGTCTCGGCTCTCTCGCCAGCCACGGCCATGGCCGAGAGGTAACACGAAGTGGAGCGGTCCGAGGCCAGGACGCCGAGCGAACTAGCCAGGGCCATCTCGTTGGAGGAATCGGCCCAACGAGCCCACTCCACCTGTGTAATGCGTGGGTCGCGGCCACGCACCTCCCGCTCCAGGTCGAGGGCGGCATCGACTTTGCGCTGCGTCGGCCAGGCGGCCAGTTCCTCACGCCAGAGGTCCAGGGACGCCGGCGTGGCCCCGTCGGGGCCTGGCAAGCCCACCCAGGGATCGGAGCTGGAAAACCGAGCATTGCTGCGCGCCTCCTCGAGAGTCTCGCCAAGGGCGTCTTCTCCGAGCACACCCGTGGAGGCGAATCCTTGCCGGCCGCCAACAACGACCCTTATCCCGGCACCCGCCGACGTTGCCGAGGACAACGACTCGACTTCACCCTCGAAGACGCATATTTCTGTGTCCGTGCCGCGAGAGACATATGCCTCGACACCTTCTCCGTCGCGCCCCCATCCGGCCACCCTGGCGGCCAGGTCGACCAGCTCGGTAGACTCGCTCAACGTGCTGTGGCGTCGATCGTCAGCCCACACACCCGCAAAGTCGGGTTACCGAAGCCGACTGGGACGCCTTGGCCTTGTTTTCCGAAGGTCGCCGGGAAGGCCATCGAAAACTCGTTCCCAATAACGTCGATGTACCGCTGCACCTGCGGCCGGTTGCCGATCAGTTTGGCGTATCCGATCGGCTCTGTTATCTGGCCGCCTTCGATCAGGTCGGCATCTGTCATGCCGAACACGAAGTCGTCGGTAGCGGTGTTCACCTGGCCTCCTCCCAAATGCGCGACGTAGACGCTGCGAGGCGTCGATGACAATCTCCTCGGGGCTCCCGGGGGCCGCCCATGGGAAAGTATTGGTCATGCTGACCATCGGGATGTGCTGGTAGCTCAGGCGCCGGCCCTTGCCTGCGGAAGGGCGTCCCTCGGTCCGCTGCCCGCAACCAGTCCAGCACGAAGTCCGTCAAAACGCCGTGTTCGATCAGGACGGTCGGATGACCTTCGACGTCAGTTGCCAAGGCTCCCTTATTCAAGGCTCAGCCTGCCTACCAGGGTTACCAGTGGACTCCCCACCTGTTCACCAACTCGGCCCGAAAACACCGAGACCGCCTTGGCGATGTGGTCCGCCTCGAGGCCGTGCCCCCAGGCTCCGTTGAACAGCACACCACCTGTACCCGGCGGGATCACTACTGGCATCGTGCCCGAGTGGGCCGCCCTGGACCGCAGCCTTGATAAACCCGGCCCGTCGCCAAACCGGCCAGTTTTTCCACGTCGTGGCGGCCAAACTCCCTCCGTGGCCAGGGCCTCTCGCAGCGCCCGGGAGATGACCCCTTCGTCAATCAATCGCGCGTGGTCATACGGTGGCGCAGAACCGCTGTGAGCGGTGGTCATTACCGAGCTAGACTACCGGGCTCCCCGGAAGCTAGGCGACGAGCGACAGGGCATGGTGCATTAAGGACAGCAGCCGCTACCACGCCGATTCGACCTCCAGGACCATGACCGAGGCCACCAGCACGGCCGGGACCGAGGGGCGGTCCGGGCCGAGGGGAACGGGTCGAGAAGTCCTCGTCCCTGAACAGCTGGCCCGGGTGGTCGGACAAGAAGGCGTAAGTGGTGCCTTCTTCGACCATCGGGAAGCATACGCACGACGACGGCTGGCGGCGGAGGAGTGGACCTGCTCATTGTCGGCTGCCGCCTGGAGCGGCTCAACGCCCTTTCCGAACATCTCAGTGAGGCCCACGGGATAACGGTACGGGTCATCCAAGCTGATCTGAGCCGTCCCGAAGACACCCAACGGGTTTGTGAAGAGGTCTCCGCCGCACCGCTGGACATGCTGGTCAACAACGCAGGCCAGGGTCAGGTCATGCCCTCTGCGGCCGGGTAGGGGTGAGGAATCGGCCCGCAGAGGCAGAGGGCGGTGTGTGCGGTCAGTCGGGAGATGCCTGCCGCGAATAACCACCCGTCTGACCGACGACCCGGTGCGCTTGTCTCAACCCCTGGATTCGATCATCGCGGCCAACAAGATGGTATCGCGGTCCAAAGAAGGAGGGCGACGTAAAACGCATTGTCGATGAAGTCGAGCTGGCGAGCGTCCCCCCACGGACTCAGCGAACGTGCCGTACTGTCGCCCGCCAGCTACATGGGCCCCCCTGACGTAGTTTCGCCAGCAACATAGGACCACCCCTCCGCCAGTCATGGGGCCACCCTCGGGTCCACCAGTGAGGGCGCTGCTGCCGGTGAAGTTGCCACCAGGCCGACAGCGGCCCTCATGGAGGTGGCAATGGCATTCAGGGAGGTCCGTGCGTACGAAGTCAAAGAGGTGCTGCGCTTGTGGCTACGCGGCAAAGGGACACGCCCGATCGCGGCGCTGGTGGGCCTGGACCGAAAGACGGTCCAGCGCTACATCGCCGCCGCGGCCGAAGCCGGCTTGGACAGGGGCGCCGGCGAAGACGCTCTGGACGACGAGCTAATGGCCAAGATCTGCGAGGCGGCCCGGCCTCACCGCCGCGACGGGCACGGGGAGACCTGGTCAGTTCTTCAGGCTCACCACGACCAGTTGAAGGTGTATGTACTCGTCCTGCTGTGCCCGCCGGTCTCGGCAAGATGATGAGGGCCAGTAGAAGGATCGACATCACCAGTTTGGGGGACGCTTGAGCCATTTGACACGCTGGTCGGCGCACGCCTCGTGTAAAGAGCAGAAGCTCCTGGCAGGCCTCTTCGGGGAGGCGACGACATCGCCGGGGGCGGGCCAAATCATTACAGTCGCTTCGTGGACAACGCGGAGATCCCGATAACCCGGCCAAGCCTGCATGAGGCCGTTGGTGAGCCCAGCTTCCGGCCGACTACCGACGCGTCCTCACGTCGCCCGATCTCCCTCCTTGGTCTCAAGGAACAGTCTTATATCCCCGCGGTTTCGATCGCGGCGATCGCTCACGGTGAGGTCGTCGAGACCGGTTGCTGGGCCACGCTGGCGCCGGCACGCCCGTGTCGGGCGAGACCTTGTTCCTGGCCGGCTCGGTCAGCAAGGCCGTCGCCAGCGTTGCCTCCTCTGCTTGGTGCGTGACCGGTACATCGGCCTCGACGAGCCCCCGAACGACCGGTTACACCGCTGGCAGGTTCCGGCCGTGGCCGCGTCGGTCCCGCAAGTGACACTGGGCCAGGTTCTTCGCGCTCCGCTGGTATTACCGTTCACACGTTCCTTGGTTACCGCCGTTATCGGCCTGTACCGACACTCGAGCAGGTGCTCCTTGGTGCCCCGCCGGCGAAGAGCCCCCCGGTCGTTGTCAAGTTAGAGCCTGGCACCCAAATGCGTCACTCTGGTGGCGGTTTCTGTGTCGTCCAACTCCTGGCCGAGGAGCTCACCGGTGCGCCGTTTGCACGGCTGATGCAGGACTTGGTGCTGAAGCCACTCGGGATGTTGCACAGCACCTTTTCGAACCTGCTCCCTCGGCGGTCGTGGGACAACGGCACCGCTCCCTGGGCGGTCGTGGGACAACGCCACCGCCCGCCACCACGCCTCTGGTGCCGCAGTGTGGGGCCGTTTGTTCGTCTACCCCGAGGCCGCCGGTGCTGGGCTGTGGACCACGGCTGCCGACCTTGGGACTTTCGGGGCGGGCGTCCAGTGCGCCTTCGGGGCGACCCGGGCGCCGTGCTCCCACAAGAGATGGCCAAAGCGATGATGACCCCTCAGGTCGGAGGCCGGGGTCTTGGTGTCGGCCTCGGGGGGCCGGAGCGCAATCCCTGCTTCGGGTCGTGTCGAGAGAGACCGCCTGAGATCGAGCTTGGCGGTTGTGTTGCGCGGACAACCCACTCCTGTCAAAGGAGCAATGGATGCGTTCTCGCTCAAACGAGAGCGCACCCCTGGATCATGATACGCTCGAGAGAGTGCAAAAGATCGGTGATGCCGCTCTGCTGCTCACGGAAATGCACACTAAAGCCTCATCAATTACGTTTTTTATATGCAGCGAAACATGAATTGATACGTCCAAATAGGTTTCTCTCGATCGTGGTTATTCCATTGGCATGAGCACCCGAGCGGACAAGTGTGGGTAGCCCGGTGACTAACACTCCTATTCGCTCAGCGGCAATTGGTTGGGGTCAGGAGTTTGTGTGGCGCGCCGCGGTTAGCCCAATTCCGCCAGAAAGCCTTGTCTGCCGAATTGACCTTGATCCAACCGTCCAGCCTTTTCAAGTTAGGCTGGCGCTCGAGTGGCTAACGAAACGCCATGAAGCACTGCGATCAACCTTCCACCTAGATGACGCCGGATCACCAATTCAATTCGTTCATTCCGGCGAGGCCTTAGCCTTTGCAGTGTATGACGTTGCTAGCTCGCTCGTCGCGAGCGAGTTGCTAGAAACACTCCGGAAGGTACCCTTTAACCTTGAAAATGTCTATCCGGTGCGCTTTGTGCTCATTATCACACCCCACGAAAATATACTCGGCTGGGTAATTCATCACATCATTTACGATACCTGGTCCCATCGGGTACTAAAGAGGGACCTACAAAAGTTTCTGCGATCCGAGGGTAACTGTAAAATACCGCCGATGCAACCATGTGATATCGCAGAATATGAAGCATCTATTAAGGGCTTAGCCGCCCGCAATGTGGAATACTGGACCCACTTCTTCCAA
>CAWCCW010000007.1:0-58827 GCA_963794125.1 uncultured Acidimicrobiaceae bacterium | reverse complement strand
TCCTGGCAGCCTGAGGCTCTGGACTCCTCGGCTTCGGGCCTACGCCCCAGTTGCCAACCAGTCGCTGACCTCGCTCCAGATCGCTGACAGTGACAGAGCGAGGCCCCAGCAGCCCTTCACCAGGCTCTCGTGGTCAGTGCGTTTTGAGGGGCGGTTCACAGGCTGCTGCGTTTGTAGCCCGGCGCGCCGCAATGCTGCCCCCGGGAGCAGGGCTCCGGCTATTGCAAGGCGGTGGCGACGCGTAGGCGCTCCTCGGCTGTTATGAGGTGATTGTGGTCGTCAAGGCCGGCGTCCAGTTGTACCCACTTCACCTTGCCGTTGAAGGCACTGGACGGGCTGGTGTAGTCCTCGCTTACAGGGGTGCCTGAGTTGTAGCCAACGTCGCAGGTTTCGTCCGCTGAGTAGATCATTGGCACGGTGGCCGCGATGCGGCCTTCTCCGACCTTGTCGCCGTCTATGTAGAGCGAGACGCTACCGCCCTTGCCCAGGCCGCCCCCGTCATAAGCGAACTCCATCCGGATCTGGTGCTCGCCGGGCGGCACGGCCGAGTCGGCTTCAACATATAGCCGGACAAGACCGGCGAGATTGTGGCAGTACTTCGGTTTGCCGTTATGCAGGTAGAGGGACCAGCCCGCGAACGACCCGCCCTGGGCAATGATCACGCCCTGACCGCCACCGTCCGGCACGACGCAGGTCGCGGTGATCGAGTGCGACTTGTTCTTGAGGTTGATGACCGAGTTCTCGCTCAGCCGGCCCATACCACCGTAGAGAATCTGGGAGTTGCCTCTCACTAGGACCGGACGTCCGGCGAGGTCGGAGTTGAAACGCTCGATCCGGCGGTCGTCCAGAGGCAGGACGTTGTACTTGACCGCTTCGATCAACCACAGCCGTTTGAGCTGCTCGAGCCTTTCGGGGTGCCGCGCCGCCACGTCGTGCGCCTGCGACCAGTCGGTGTTGGTGTCGTAGAGCTCCCAGACGTCGTCGTCGAGGTCAGGGAGTGTGTCGCCGAACCTCCACGGGACACTGTGGCGGGTGACGGCGGTCCATCCCTTGTGATAAATGCCGCGGTTGCAGGCGACCTCGAAGTACTGGGTGTCTCGGGCCTCGGCGGCGTTGGCGTCATCGAAGCAGTAGGCCATGCTGACCCCGTGGAGCGGCATCTGCTCGACGCCGTTCACGAAGGCCGGCTCGGGCAAGTGAGCCACATCGAGGATGGTGACGGCCACATCAATGATGTGATGGAACTGGCTGCGGACCTCACCCCGCGCCGTGAAGCCGTTGGGCCAGTGCACGATCGTCCCGTTGCGCGTACCACCGAAGTGCGAGGCGACCTGCTTGGTCCATTGCAGCGGAGTGTCCATGGCGTGGGCCCAGCCGACCGCGTAATGGTTGTACGCCGCCGGCGTACCGAACTCTTGGATGTGGGCGGCCATGAACTCGGTGGTCTCGAACTCGGCGGCACCGTTAAGCGAGATGATCTCGTTGAACGTGCCGTTGGGTGTGCCCTCCGCGCTGGCCCCGTTGTCGCCGATGATCAGGTAGATCAGAGTGTCATCGAGAATGCCGAGGTCGTCGAGCGCGTCGACGAGGCGCCCAACGTGGTGGTCGGTGTGCTCCAGGAACCCGGCGTAGATCTCCATCTGACGGGCCAGCACCACCTTGAGATCGTCCGGGACGGCATCCCAGGCGGAGATCTCAGCGTGACGGGCCGTCAGCTCCGCGTCGGCGGGAACGACGCCCAGCTCCTTCTGGCGGGCCAAAGTCTCGTCGCGGACAGCGTCCCAACCCCGGTCGAAACGGCCCTTGTACTTGTCGCTCCACTCCTTGGGCACATGATGCGGGGCGTGTGTCGCGCCCGGGGCGAAGTACATGAAGAAAGGCTTATCCGGCATCAGGGACTTCTGTTGGCCCACCCAAGAGATCGCGTGGTCCGCTATGTCCTCAGTGAAATGATAGCCCTGCTCGGGCGTCGCTGGCGCTTCGATCGCCGTGACCCCGTCGTACAACGCTGGGTAGTACTGGTTCGTTTCTGCCCCGACGAAACCGTAGAAGTACTCGAAACCACTGCCAAGCGGCCACTGCTTGAACGGGCCCATCGGGCTCGTCTCCCACACCGGCACCTCGTGACACTTCCCGAGCTGTGCCGTGCTGTACCCGTTCAGCTTCATGGTCTCCGCCAGCGGCGCTGCGCTGGCCGGCCGGATCGAGTTGTACCCCGGCGCCGAGGTCGCGATCTCGGTGATCCCGCCCATCCCGACCGCGTGATGATTGCGGCCCGTGAGCAACGCTTGGCGGGTCGGTGAGCACAACGCCGTCGTATGAAACCGGTTGAACCGCAACCCCCGGCCCGCCAACCGCTCGAACGTGGGCGTGCTGCAGGGGCCACCGAACGCGCTCGAAGACCCAAACCCGGCATCGTCGATCATGATTACCAATACGTTCGGAGCGCCCGGCGGCGGCCGCAACGGCCTGATCGGCGGGAACGATGTGTCGGGGTCCTTCGCGTCATAAGTGACCAGGCCGACGTGAGCCCGCTCGGGGATCGGCAGTACCGAACGTTCCATGTCAGCCAAGGCAGCACTCCTTCGTCGAGCCGAGACACCACCGCTCGGATGGTGTCGAAGTTAGCGCGTATTACAAGGCAAACCTAAAGGGATCCGTCGCCAAAATGCCGTGGCCGTTTTCTCACCGCTTGAACCACTACGTCCACAAAGCACCCGGGGGCAACAGGCGCCGACGAAAACTGACCGCGGGCGAGTCGGGCACGTCCACGAAGGATGGATGATCACGCTCTCTGCTCACGGTCGGCTGCCTTGCGACCCGCCGCGTAGAAGATGTCGGCAGACCGTTCGTACGAATCCGTCAATGGCCGGCGTTGTGGCGATGCTCGGCGGGCCTGGTCAGCCCGGCGGTAGACGGGTTGGCGCGGCGCCGCTGAACCCCTGCTGCCACTATCCCAAGGCCACGCGCCGTGAACAGCAACCCCACGACCCCCAGCGGCCATACCGTGCTGAGGCTCAACACCACCAGGGTCAACCCGATCAGGACGAACGCCAGGCCCGACCGGGCGCGGTCACACCACTTCGATATTCGGCGCAGATGGGCGACCACGAGGGGCCGGCTCGATCCGCTAAGGCGCCTGGCCAGCAGAGGATCCTCGGCGGTTGCCTTCGCTTCGAGACCCGCTAGAGCGGCACGCTCGCTGGCGGTGAGGCTCGCATCGTCTTGTGGCTTCACCCCGTCCACCCCTGACCCTGGGCGCCGATCTGGTCGGCTATCGGAGTCGTATTCGGACGGCCCCGCTGACCGCGGGCGTAGTGCCTGAGGCGGGTTCCCGGCGCCGCGTGCTCATCGGGTGAGAGATGCACCACCACCGCTTTCCTCACACGGCCAGCGCCAGCCTTCGAAACCTGCAAGATGGGCATAGCGTCACTCTCGCGCCATCGGAAATCGTCGTCATCACTCCCTTTGGGCTACGGGTAGCTTCAAAATCACGCATTTCTAACCCGCCAGCAGGAGCCGTTTATTTCCGCGACGGGATTTTGCCGACTCAAGAACCCAGGGACCGACCGTTAGTCCCGCTCCTTCCGGGCCGGCGTGCTTCCTACCGATTTTGAGGGAAGGTCTCGCTACTCCCACGGCGGGCATACATCGAAAATGCGGCTCGTCGTTCTCGATGGGAGGACGTCGCTGTGGATCTTCGTCGCAGTGGATCTTCACCCCGTTGGGATGATGCCCGCCGCAGGGGCAGATGCCACGCTCATCCTGGATGACTAAATGAGTAAATTGCTGTGATGTCCTTTCCTTAGGAGTTTTCGAATGACGTGACCAGGTGTCGAGACCGTGGCGAGCCCGCTAAGGTTTTGTGTCGCGGCTGACATCTAGCCTGAGGGGAACTCCCAACTAATCGGGAGGTCGCGGTCGGTCCGAGGCAAAATGCGACGTAAGCGTGCCGGGCTCATTCGTCCAAGGGTTAATACCCGCAAGCCAAGATTACGGGGGAGCCAGCGTACCATCGATCAGCTGGCGCTTGGGGGCGACGGCCAAAGTCGTTCAGGAGGTGTTTGACCACGGAAAAGCCTAGGGCGCGAGCAGAGCTTAAGGCGCTGACGACACCGCGGTCCGCCGCAATAGCGGGGATCGCGTTCAGCGCGCTCGTTCTGCGCCAGCATCGTATTGCTCCGGACTAGTTTGCCGGGAAAAGCTGTCGCGCCAGCAGCCTGGGCGCACCTTGACGGAGGCAGGATTGGTGTCGCGCTCCGCTTGCTGCCTTTCGCAGGCATCGCCTTTTTATGGTTCATCGGGGTTATCCGGGACCTGCTGGGAGAGTACGAGGACAGGTTCTTCTCGACGGTCTTCTTCGGTAGCGGCCTGTTGTTCTTGGCCATGGTGTTCGTCTCGGCCGGAGTTGCCGGCGCCACCCTCGCCAGCGCCAAGGTTGCCGCCACCCAGAGCACTCAAGAGCAGGTCGTGTACTTCGGCCGCGTGGTCATGTTGCAGGTCAGTAACGTCTACGCAGTGCGGATGGCGGGCGTTTTCATGATCTCGGTCGGCACTATTTGGTGGCGCACGGGCTTGATGCCAAGGTGGCTGGCGACGATCTCGTACCTGGTCGCGCTGACCCTGCTAGTGGTCATTACCCTTAGTTTGTGGCTGATCCTGCTGTTCCCGGCGTGGACGCTCGTGGTCAGCCTGCTTATCCTCGTGCGAAACCGACGTAGTCCGGCCGTATAGGGCAACGAGGACGGCAAACCCCCCCGCGTCGGCTCGCCTAGATCCCCGTCTCGGCCGGCAAGACACCGCTCTTCACTGCGCCGAGGAAGGCGCTGTAGTCGCGCTCGTTCTGGTCGGCGTAGGCGACGGCGAAATCGGCTACGGCCCGGTCGAAGGTCGTCCCGGCGCCCAGGTAAGAGGCAATGGCTATGCGGTCGCCTGAGCGGGCGTGGGCGCGGGCCAGCGTCCAGCCGCAGATGCCGCCGTAGACGGCGAGGACGGCCGGCGTCAGGTTGGCCGGGTCGACCGAGACCTTCCCGTCCCAGAGCTGGCGGACGTAAAAGTCGCGCTGGCGGTTGTCGAGGCCGATCGTACGCAGCCAGCCGACGAAGATGTCGCTGGCCGCCTGCATGACCCGCTGGCCGTCGACCACCCGCTGGCCCTGGTTGGACACGCGGCTTTTCCCGGCGAAGGGGGCAAGCACCGAGTCCTGGGCCTCCTTTACCTGCAAGAAGACGGGGTCGGCGTCCCTGCGCCCCATGAGCAGCAGGACCCAGCACCTGGTCCCCACGCTCCCAACGCCGACGACCTTCCTCGCAATGTCCACGATGCGGTACTGCTCGAGCAGGTGGCGCCGGTCGGCCTGCAGCGTGCGCCGGTAGGCCCGGAACAGCTCGTGCAGCTCGTGTTCCATGCGGCCCTCCTGCTCTTTGTTGACGAGGTCACGCAGCGGGACGATGAGCGGTGGGTCCGCAGTGATGCGGGGCTGGCCGTCCACGATCGTGGTCAGCTTGGAGAACGCCTTCATGCTGTCCTTGGAACGCGCCTTGGCCAGGCTGGCCTCCAGGTTTGGCGCCTCCTTGGGGCCGAGCTGGGAGCGAGCCAGGGCCACCAGCGCCGGGCCTTCCAGGCGGGCGTACCAGACCTCGAGCTCGGTCTGCCCGGCGAAGCTGCGCATGGCCTCTCGGTACTCGCGCACAGTGGCCTCGACAGCGGCCCGTCGGTCGGGCGGCTTCATGCCGCCGTCGCGCCCGGCCACCTCGATGCTGGCGGCCAGACGTTTCACGTCCCACTCCCACGGCCCGGGCAGGGTCTCGTCGAAGTCGTTCACGTCGAAGACCAAGGCCCGTTCGGGCGAGGCGAAGCCGCCGAAATTGAGCAGGTGGGCGTCCCCGCACAGCTGGACGCGCAGCCCCGAGACCGGCGTGGCCGCCAGGTCGGCGGCCATGATCGCCGCCGCCCCCCGGTAGAAGGTGAAGGGCGAGACCATCATGCGCCCGTGCCGGATAGGGACCAGGACCGGCTCTCGGTTCGTCGCCTGCTCGGCGATGATGTCGACGGGGCTGCGGCGCCCCGCAGGCGGGGCCCAGGCGGCATGGAGCGAACGGGGGATCGCGAGGCGGGCTGTCTTCCCCTTGCCCGTCGCCTCCTCGGCGCTCACGTGGTCCACCCGGTTCTCGAGCGGGCGGGCGACCCTAGTGACGCGCCCCCCGTCTTTGGCCTCGCCGGGCACCTTGTCGTCGACGGGCCCGAGCGAGCGGTCGGCCTTGGTGACAGGCTCCGTGTCCTCGGCGCCCGCCAATACCTTGTCCTCGACGTCCTTGCCGTGCTCGACGGGCGTCGTTTCTTTCTTCGGCGCCGCTGTGCCAGTTCTCTTGAGCACCGTCGTGGTTTTACTTGGTGTAGCGACGGTTTTACTTGGCGCCGTGGTGGTGGTCATCTTCGTTGCTCCTTCTATTGGTCTTTATGGCGTACCCGAGCAAGCGGCTCGTTAGTTGGTGCTCTATCAGCAAACGCGCCGCTCTGGACCGCCTCAATCTCTTCTCTGCCAGGCAGGGACCACGACAAGGCGACGACCGTCACAGCCATGGAAGACGTAGTGCACGTTACCGGCGGCCTCTCCCCATCAATGGACGGACACGTCTGAGGGTGCCAACCCGCTCTGGAAGACGAACGGACCAGACGCGGGCTAAGCGAGAAGGCCAAGCCGCTCCGCGGGGTGTCAACCGGTACCGCGTGCTCAACCGCTTCTCGTCCGGCAATTTTAATTTCGCCCGGACAGGACCGGAGCTCATCACCGTGCAGGTTATTGGACATCCACTCCACAAACTCCACCTACCTGTAGCACGATGTCCGCCGCCCTCTATGGGTGGCAGGTCTCGGTCCTCGGGCCAGCAGAATCGGTCTTGGAAATAAACGGTACCTTCGCTGATGACCAATGCGTCACGCGTGCAGCTCAACCTTAGAGCGAGCTGACTACGTGTCACCTCACCCAATTGAGGTGACACACGGGCGTGCCGGGCATGGCCCCACTCCGTGGCACGACAGACCGGGCGGAAGGACTTTACCTAAGCACCCTTTAGCCACCCGACGTACACCCGCGCGCCAGGCTACAGACAGGTCCGCTCTCGTTCGGCGCGGTGCGCCGGTTGCTGTTCGAACGGCTCAGCCCAGGATCTTCGCTTTCTGGGCGGCGAACTCTTCGTCAGTAAGGACCCCCTCTGCGTGGAGCTGGCCGAGCCGCTCGAGCTCCGCGTAGGTGTCTTCGGTTGCTGGCGGCGCCTCTTCGGGAGCCCCGGGCGGGGCCTGCGCCTCTGCTTGCTGCTGCTGTTTGTTGGCCCGGTGGCCAGCGACCGCGCCGGCAGTGCCGGCCACGATCGCAGTGTCAACGGCCATTCGCTCGACGGGGCGTCGTCTTAACATGGTGATCTCCTTCTTCTCGGTCCCGGGTCGCTGCTCGGCCGCGGCTTCGATGGCGCGCACCGGCTCGGTCGCTTTGTCGATGGCGTCGGGAGCGCAGGGGCGGCCGTCCCTCGGGAGTTTGACCTCAGAAAAGCCGATGATTACGTGCTCGTCCGGCCGATGGCCACGGTTTGGGCTCTTTATGGTTTGTTGCTCCCTGACCATGTTGACGCCGACCGACCGGCGCTACATCACCCGCTCGGGGTGGTTTTGGCCCCGGTCCTCGGGGCTGGCCAGGTCAGCCTCTTGGAGGCACGGCTCGGTCGGTGGGCAGGTTCGGGCGGTAAGACGAAAGGAGTTTCGGATTTAACTCGGTGGATTCGCAATTTACCTGGGTGAAAACGACGCGGAATGCTGGCCCGGGTAGTAGCGTCAACGTATATCGGGCTGATCGGCCAGAGAAGGCGACGGCCTCACCAGCCAAAGCGGGCAATGTCCAAGGAGCGGCCCAAACTGGGTTTGCGCCTTTGCCCGTAGCCGCTCGATCAATCAGGCGACAGTTTGGCTTCACCACTGGAAGCGGAGGGTGACCATGGACGAAAGGGAACGTGAAATCGAGCGGGAGCGGGACGCGAACGGGAACGGGAACGAAGGCCCGAGGCGGAGCGAGAACGGGAACGCGAGCGGCGTTAGAGCCTCCTCGACAAGCCGGGCATTGGCGATAGTCGCGCTTGGGGACCGCTAAACGCAGAAATACCAGCGCATGCGGCCGGGTACATAAAAGGCTGTTATCAGCGGGACGTGCGAGAATGTGACGCCCGAAAACGTACCGCCGGGCCTGAGCAACAGACCCACGGTACCTAGACGGGGTCACCGAGTTCGCGACGCGCGTGGATCACCGACCAGAGCAACCCAGGGGTCAGCTGACAGGACCGGTCCCTAAGACGTCTGTTGTCTCGCGAATCGCGTCAGCTGGAGCCGGGAGTTAATCCCAAGCTTTTCAAAGATATGTTTCAAATGCGTGTTCACAGTGTGCGGCGAGATGAACAAGGACCCCGCGATCTGCCGGTCCGTCCTGCCCTGAGCGGCCAAGGTCGCAACGTTGATTTCAGGGTCGGTCAGCGACGCCCATCCAGTCTTGGGCCGTTCACTACCAGGGCGACGACGCACCCCGAGGCGGCGAAGCCTCCCGCGTAAGCGGGCCGAGTCCCACTCAGCCCCCGTGCGAATGGTAATCGACAACGCCTCGTCGAAGGCCCCGATGGCCAATGCGGTATCTCCGCCTGCGGCGACGCGCACCCGGCCGAGGTCCTCGAGCGCAGACGCATAGGCGAGGGGGCGCGGTCCGTTTCGGTAAAGCTCGGCTGCCTTCTCCAGGTCTTGGACTGACTCGAACCAGATCCCACGAACGTGCGCTGCTGCGGCCGCGCAGGAGGCCACTGTCGGGTTCAGGATGGCCCGACGCTCGGCCAAGGCGATGGCGTGCTCGGCCAGTTCCTCATCGGAAGCCGCGGCGGCAATCCGGGCCCGCTCGGCGTCGTCGGTGACCTCGTGTGGGAAGAGAGGGAACATCGAGAGGCGCTCATCAAAGCCCTTCGTGCACAGCCATTCGTGGGCTGCCATGGCGTCTCCTTGGGCAAGGGCCAGCTGGGCCAGGTACCACATCGCCTGGTTCGAGACGCAAGGGACACCTGAGCCGAGCATGACCTTGGCGATCTCGGCAATCTCGAGCGCCTCTCGTTCGTCCGCAGTGTGGATCTTCAGCTTCCCGAGTGCCACCACGGCTGGGGCGTGGATTGGGCCGAGCACACGGTGTGCATCTGCCACGCTGTAGCGCCCTTCGAGCGCAGTCGCAGCCTCGGTGAGATTTCCGACCTGGAGAAGCTGGCGACCTTTGGTCACTTCGAACATCCGCAGTGCAAAGTTCTGCCGATCCCTCTGCGCTGCGCGGGCTCCCCTCGTAATCGCCTCGAGGGCCTCGTCGTAGCGATCGAGTGCATCGAGGGCCCACGAGTGGAACATCAGGACCAAACGGGCTCTAGCGTCCTGACCTCCATCGTGGTCTCGCCGTTCCGCCTTGAGGATGGTGCGGAGAGCTTCGTCGAAATCGAGCAGTTGGTAGTGGATCGCTGACTCGGGCAGCTCGAAGGCCATCCAACAGGCTTCGTCAGAACTGGCATAGGCGGCCTCGCGTGCCTTCGGCTGGACGGCCAGGGCCTCCTCGGTCCGCCCGGCCACAATGAGGCTGTGGAGCAAGGAGTCCCATAGCCACGCGGTCAAGTCTGCGTCCAAGCCCTGAAGGGCAAGGCCGGCTCGAGCCGTCTCGGCTCGGACCTCGGGGGAAATGTCGAACATGGTCGCGACGCTCAGCCGCACCCGTGCTTCTTCGCTCGCAGGCAGCGTTCTGCGGAGCGCCGCGCCGGCGAATCGCTCACCCTCCTCTGAGAGCCCCGCAGCAAAGAGTGACAGGACCCGCTGTACGACGAGGGCACCTCGAAGCGGATGACGTTCTGGGGTGAGCTCGAGCCCACGCTGAGCGAGCGACGCTGCACCCTCTGGGTCGGATAATGCGAGCTGCTGGCAGGCCTTGAGCACCGTTTCGATCGCCACGTTGTCCCCCGGTTCGGCGCTCTGCGCAAGCTGAAGCGCCACCTCCGTTGGGAGCGCGCCACGGGCGATTAGAACGTCCGCTGCCTGGCGATCGAGGCCTCGCCGGTCTGGATTGGGCGTTCCCGCCCGGACCGCCTCTCTGATCAGGTCGTGGCGAAAGCTCAGGCGGTCCCCGTCGTCGACGAAGAGATCCGCCTCGAGAAGCTCGGTGACCGGGTCAACGAGCTCGGCAACGGACAGTGACGTCATTGCGGCGAGGTCGTGGAGCGTAAAGCGGCGACCAAGACTCGATGCAAAGGTCGCGACCCGCGCCGAGACTGATGAGAGACGAGCGAGGCGCCCCCGAACCCCTTCACTGAGGCGTCCCGGTTGCTCGCCTGCGACGAGGATGGCACGGCCCGAGTCGTACTTGAGGACCGAGCCGTCTTGGAGCCCACGCAAGAACTCCACCAATAAGAATGGGTTTCCCTTCATGCGTTCGGTCTTATTGAGGAGGTCCTCGTCTGGTTGAGCGCCAAGGACGTCAGCGACGACGAGCGCTACTGCATCACGATCGAGTGGGCCGAGCTTGATGTGGTCGGCTCCTCCCTCGATCAGCTCGGACTTCAGCCGTTGTACAGGCGCAACGCCTTGGTTTGGACGCAAGGCGAGGATCCATGCCACGGGCAGCGAGGTGAGCCGCGGTCCCAGCTGCCGTATTGCTAGGCCACAACTGGCGCCCGCCCAGTGGAGATCGTCGAGGCAGATCAGGAGGGGCGACTCGAGGGCCGCCTCCTCGACCACCGATTGCAAATCCTGGATCAGCCAGAACAAGGACTCGGGCGACGCATGGGTGTTGTCCAAGACACGTCGGTCAGCCAGCGGTGAGGGCCCCTCGAAGAGCGCGTCGAAGAGAGGTTCGAGTTCGGTCGGACCTGCCACGTACGGCTCCGCCGCGCCACGACCGACACGAAACCCCAGGTCGCTGGCCAGCTCCATCGAAGCATCGACGAGCTTGGTCTTCCCCGCCCCGGCGCTGCCTTCGATCACGACGGCCCCTCCAGTTCCTGCGCTCACCTCGTGAAGCCGACGCTCGATGACGGCCAACTCGGCCTCGCGGCCTCGAAGCGGCAGGGAGCCCTGGGTCACGCGACGTCTCGGACCAGGTCCGACCGCGTGATCGCCACGTCGTCGAAAAGGTCTTTGCTCGGCTGGGCCCGGGAGAGGATGACCGCCTCGCCCCGCCTTCCTGTTGGCTCAGTAATCATCCTGACCCCATTCCCTCGGGTTCCGTCTACCAGGAACCCCAACGTTGTTCTGATCACGGTACGCCTCCCGTCCCTGTGCGCCCTCCCGCGTTCGCGGGTATCGATGGTCATCTGAGGCCTGTCCTTCCCTGGCGGCACATCACCGGAGCGAGCCACCTCCCCGAGGGCAGCGCGCTACCTGGCCCTGAGCAAAAGAAATCACCCGCGCAGGTGATGTGCCCGGCGCCACCCGCAGGGACGATCGAAAGGACGATGCCCATGACGAAAGGAGACGAGCGTGGCTCGTAGCCCGACCGTTGTCCTGGTACATGGGGCATTCACGGACGCGTCCGGTTACGGCGGGGTCATCCGCAGGTTGCAATCAAAGGGGATCCAGGTCCGAGCCCCGATGAACCCCTTGCGGCGCCTATCTTTCGACGCCGATGCACCGGCACGCTACATCAATGTCATCGAAGCGCCAGTTCTCCTGGTTGGCCATTGCTACGGCGGAGCGGTTATTTCCCAAGCTGTGCTAGCGGTAAGTAGGACGACGGGCCTTGGTTTTCCTGGCCGCGTTCGCTCTCGACATGGGCGAAAGCTGCGCCAGTCTCCAGGAACCCTTCCCATCGTCGCTACTGGTTTCGACGGCAGTGGCGAGCCCTTACGATGCGCCCGGCGCAACTGGCGGCCCGGACCTACTCATCAAGATCGAGGAGTTCCACCAGACCATGAGTGCCGACCTGCCTGACGATTTGGCCGCGGTGATGGCCGTAAGCCGGCGTCCGCTCAGCATCGGTGCCTTTACCGAACCGGCCACGGTCGCCGGCTGGAAGTCGTTGCCGTCTTGGTGCATGGTCTCTGAGCACGACAACGTCATCTCACCGGAGGCCGAACGGTTTATGGCCAAGCGCATGGGGGCGGAGGCGCCGTACGCCGACGGCTCTCATGCCGCGTTCATCGCCCGGCCTGATGTCGCCACCGCCCTCATCCTCGAAGGGGGTGGCCGGAGCGTGAGTGCCGCTCCCGGTGCCGAATTTCGATCAATCCCGAAGGAGAAACCATGCCCATGATCGATGTCTACGCCAGCGAAGGTACCTTTAGCGACCCGCGTAAGTTGGCCCAGGACCTGGCTCCGGCCGTAATGCGCTGGGAGCAGGTCCCCAACCTGGCCTTGTTCAGGGACAACACTGTCGCCTTCGTCCACGAGATGCCCGCTACCGCGATCTCCACTGTCGCCGGGCGGAACGATTATATAAGGGTCCAGGTACTCACCCCGGTCGCTGCCCTCGACCGGGACAAACAGCTCGGCGTGGTGAAGGAACTGACAGAGATTGTGGCCGCGGCGGCAGCAGAGCCCACCATCACAACTCGCACATGTGTCCTCATTACCGAGTCCCCCGAGGGTGGCTGGGGCCTCGCTGGTCACGCCAACACGGGTGCGGACATTGCCGAAGCGGCCCGACGAGAGTTGTCAGGGCGTTAGACCCTCGCCCGCAGCCCGCCGGCCCCGGCCCGAAAGCACTCTGCAGTACTTCGGGCCGGGGACGAGCCCATCCGATGTACGTACGATGGCGAAGGTGATGCGTCTGTGAGGAGCAAGGCGTCGCCGCCTTTACGCGGCAGGCACCAAGAGCTGGCCCGGGTGCGCCACTGTCTTTTGGGCGCGGTCGCGGGCACGGGAATGGTCGTCGTGGTCGAGGGTCGCGCCGGGTTAGGCAAGACTGCCCTTCTCGAGGCCTGCGCCTCGATGGCGGCCGGGATGTCGTTCCGGGTAGGCCTCGGGACGGCTGAACCCGGGCGCAGCGCAGTGGAACTGGAAGCGTTGCTGCAGGCTCTTTTCAATGGTGACCAGCCGCTCTTAGACCCGAGGGACCTGACCAGGTTGCAACCGGCGGCAACCGAGACCTTTTGGCTCCTGCGGGACATCCACGCCCTGCTGGAAGAAGCTGCGGGTGAGCGCCCGCTGCTCATATGCCTGGACGACCTTCAATGGGCGGGCAACAGCCACGCCTCGGCCATGCGCCAACTCCCCAAGAGATTGGCGACGGCCCCGGTGGCGTGGGCCTTCGCCTTCCGCCCGAACCAGGGCCTGCCGCTGGTGCTTGGACGCCAAGAACGAGTTGCTGGCGGAGGGGGCGGAGTACGTGAGCCTGGGGCCGCTGGACCGTGAAGCCATCACCGAAATGGCAGCCGATGTGCTTGGCGCCCAGCCCGACGAGGCCCTCCTTGAGAAAGCGGCACACGTCCATGGCAGCCCGTTCTTGTTGATGGAGTTCTTCCGTGGCTTGAAAGCCGAGGGCCTAGTCGCCATCGAGTCGGGGCACGCTCGCTTGTTGGAGGACCGGGTCCCCCGACGAGTGAGCGATAGCGTACAGCGACGGCTGTCGCGCCTGTCCCCCGCGGCCGGCCGGGTGGCCACCCTGGCCGCCTCGTTGGCCAGGAGGTTTTCACTCGACGAGCTGATGGGGATGAGCAACCTGGCCGTCACCGACCTGATCGGGCCGGTGGACGAGCTGATGCGTGAGGAAATATTGGTTGCCGCGGATGACCGCTTGGCCTTTGGCCATGACCTGATCCGGGAAGGAGTTAGGACCAGCGTCGCTTCCACGGTGCGAAGGGCACTCGACCGCCAGGCGGTGGACGTCTTGTTGTCGCGCGGTGCGTTACCTCTCGAAGTGGCCTACCAACTGGCGGCCAGCGCCGAGCCCGGTGACGACGTCGCCATCGCCACGCTTATGGACGCCACCGATGCGCTCGTAGCGGTCGACCCTGCTGCCGCCGCCGACCTCGCCGGCCGAGCCTTGGGATTGGCCACGCCGAGGCACCCGCTCGTCGGCCCGCTGGTATCCAGGCGGGCAACATCTCTCTTCGCCGCCGGCTCCCCCGATGAAGCGAAGAGCTTTGCCGATAGCGCTCTGCGGGCCACGCTGCCGGCCGAAGACGAAGCGCAGGTGCGCTGCGCAATCGCCGAGATGTTCTACCTTTGCCCAGACCTGAGAGCGGACAACGCCAGGGCAGCATTGGCGCTTCCCGGGCTCAGCGCCGAGGTCCGCGAGCAATTGTGGGCCGCCCTGTTCCAGGCTGTTGTCCTGGCGGTGCGGACCGAAGAAGCACTCCAGCTCAAGCCCAAAGCGCGGGCCGCGGTCAAGCCTGGCCCCAGCAACGGCGGCGATTTCGCGTTAAAGATGTCGGAGTCGGTCTTGCAGTACCAGTTGGGCAATTACGGCGGTGCCCTGGAAACGCTCGATGCCGCCCAACGCTTGGTCTCCCCCAGGCCCGACGGCCCAAGACAGCGGATGGCCGTCATTTACCAGGCCACGTACCTGGCGGTACTGGACCGCTTCGAGGAGGCCTTCGAGATAATTGAGGCCGCCAAGGTAGCGGCGCAACGAGACCGCCAGAGCTGGGCCATTTACCTTTTCGAGAAATGGAAAGGACGACAACTCCTGGAGGTCGGCCGCCTGGCTGACGCAGCCTCCATCCTCGAGGGGCGGTTCACCCTCGAACGGGCGCGAGACGTCGTGGGACCGGGAGTCGCCAGCGACGTCGTGGCGTTGGGGAAATTGAAGATCCACGGCGGTGACGACGCGGGAGCCGCTGAGGTGGCCCGGATCGCCGAAGTCATGCTAAAAGCGAGCGCCCCGGGCGTGCAACGCCATGCCGCCTGGTACCTCGCCCTATATTCCATGTACCGGGGTGACCCAGGCCGAGCGCACAATTGGTTGTGCGCCCTCGGTTATGACCGTAGGTTCCTGGCCATCCCCACTTACCCGATCGAAGCGACCGATGCCCCGCAGCTGACCAGGATCGCTATGGCCGTCGGGGACGACGACCTGGCGGAGGCTAGCGTGGCCGAAGCCGAACAGCGGTCAAGGTTGAACCCCGGCATACCATCTTTGGCCGCCGCCGCCGCTCATGCCAGAGGCCTCTGGAAATCCTCGCCTGGCGAGATCGAGAAGGCTTCAATACTCCTCAGTGACTGCCGCCGCCCCTTGGCGCTGGCGTCCGCGTTGGAGGACCTGGGGGCCGTCTTGGCCCGCGAAGGCGATAGTGACGAGGGAACCGCCAGCCTGGACCGGGCGTTGGCAATAAGCACCGAGATCGGTGCCAGCTGGGACGCAGCCCGGGCTCGGAGCCGGCTCAGGAAACTTGGAGTTAGGCGGCGCATCGCGTCGGTCGCCCATCCCTCTGCGGGTTTGTGCTCCCTCACGACGACTGAGCGGGCGGTAGCGCAACTTGCCGTCGACGGGAGGACAGACAAAGAAATAGCGGAGAAATTGTTCATCTCTCGGCATACCGTTCACACGCACCTGCGGCACGTCTACGAGAAGCTGGGCGTCAATTCACGATTGGCACTGAGCAAGGCCCTTCAGTAGTGCCCAGTGGGCTATCAATGGTGGCTGGTGGTGCCCCACCTGGTTGCCGGCGGGGTTCACACGTAAATGATGCCATCAGTCCAACAACGACACAGTGTCACCATTAGGTGTATAGCGGTTTGGTGTCAACTCCCGGTGCGGGATAAACGTCCCGGTCGTAATGGCCATCGTGGTTTTCTCCATGAGGCCAATACCGGTCGTGTACGTCGGGCTCCCGCTGCGTTGGTGCATCTTCGACCCCGTCGAGCACGAGTTATGGCGGCGCGGCCGGCGGCGGGTCGCCACGTCCGCGCAGTTATCGGGTACCGGCCCGACGGCCCCGCGGTAAGGAATAACTTGCACAGGCGATGTCCCGTCGGCCTTTGGCGATGGACACTTTAGAGGCAGCCCAGCGTCTAAAGAGCGGAGCGCTTCTTTTCAAGTGAATGTGAGAACTCCGAATGGTCCAGATGACACCGAGGCACGCGGTAGACGGCGTCCTTATGAGGCACGCCGAAACCGATGCGGTCGTAGCGCAAGGGCCCGGCTCCTGTCGCCATGGTCCCACGTCGTGGGAAGGAAAACGCCGTCCCAGGCTTTCTGGTAAATCTCTAACTCTCCGTTCAACACGACACCTTTCCCCGCACGCCCACCCCACGCCAAGGGCGGAGGCGCCTACCGCACCTTCACAGTCACCCACGACGTCAGCCGAAAGAAGTAGTCACGAACACCTTCCACACCGGATCGCGGCCAGACAAGCATGGCAACTCCAAAACACATCCGGGAGACCAAACATGACAACGACAAAAGCCCTCACCAGGCGTCGGGGCAGTCCGACGACGACTCCACGTCGCCAACGCCCTTGCCCCACCCCCAGGTCGACAACATGATTGTCGAGCCCGTGACCTCGTTCCCGGTACGACGCCTCTCCGCGCCGATCCCGGGAGTCAGAGCCTTCCAATCCCGTTACGAGGAGGCGGTACCCGATCTTCCTGTGGACCGGGTTAGAGAACTGGTCGAGAGCGGCGCACCTTGGTCCGCCATGGTCGACCTGATGCAAGCCGCCGCTCCGCACAGCTTCTTCATTTACTTTAGGAACGACATACATCCGGTGATGGTGAACGCTGGGGACACCAACGATTGCGTCGGTTACCTGATGGGAAACCACGTCATAGCCGAGATGATGTTCCGGCACGACCCGCGGGCAATGCTCTACGCCCCGCTTCGGACGCTCATATGGGAGGAGCCCTCTGGCCGAGCCTGGTTCACAGTGGACCAGCCCAGCACCCTGTTCGGCAGTCTTGGGATACCCGAAGTGGCAAAGGTCGGCGAAGACCTCGACCGGAAGCTGGTATCGCTCCTCGAAGCACTCGACGTCCCTGTACCCGCCCCCCTTGTCGCCGTTCGAGATGCGTCCAGCGGCCCCGCAACCTGAACATCTACCACGTGTCCCTGGCGCACCCCTGTGTGCTCGGCGGCCGACAACGCGCTGGAGCGGGCGCTGTCACCACGAGCACACCCAAGGACAGGCGGGTCGTGGTCCTTCCGCGTCCCGGATGGCGCCTTCAGCCCGTGCTGGGGGGCGAAGGACTCGAAACTCGCCTGCTGTTCCGCGGTGGCCCGTCGTGCCGCATGGCGCCGCTCCGTCTCGGCCAGGCTGGGGCGTTCCAGGTTGATGGCCCCGCCCAGCTTCGGGTCGGGCCCGCCCTGAGGCCATCGGCCCGTGCGAGGCGCCGGTTGAACTCGTCCATGGAGGGGCCCAAGGCAGGCATAACCCAGAAGGGGCCGTCCACGCCCAGCTGGTATGAGCAGTAACTTCCACCCCAGGGCTGCGCCGCGACGCTAACTTCGGCGGCGAGCCTGGTGCTGTCAGCTTCCACCTTCACGGCGTCACTGCCGAGGGCGGCACTGAACGCCCCGCAACCCGCCCCAATGACCGGACGCCCCTCAAGCGCCGACGACTCGTGGTTCTCGGTCGGGCCGCGTTCGGCATAGAAGGCGTGCAAGTGGGCGTGCTGCACCTCCTGGCGGGGGTTCTTGGTGACTGCCACGTCGGTGCCACCGTGGGCGAGGGCCCCGCCCGCCACTTCCATGTCGCGCAGGTATTCCAGGTTGGGTGCGCTGTCATTGGCGCAAAACACCACGTGCCCGCCGTCCATGCTGCAGTACCACGCGGCGACCAGCGTCATCGCCGTTCGACAGGCCGCCAGCTCCTGAGCCGTAGCCGATGACCATCCGTCGCGATGGCTGCGGGGCACGATGAGCACGTGGGGCCTGGCCACCCGCTGCGGCCCGTTAGCCAGCATGAAGGGGTTGCGATCGAGTACCAGATCCACCAGCGCGCTTCCGTCAGACGCGGTAACCGTCCCCAGATAGGTGGGAAGACCGGGTAGATCGGCGAACAGGTCCACCGGCCGGAACCGACGTGAGAACTCTCCCGCCGGAACTAGGCCCTGGACGTTCCCGGTCGCCTCGTCGACCAGCACCCAACTTCCGGCGCTAGCAGCACCACTCGGCAACCGGTACGCCTTGGCCGTGAGGGCACCGTCACTGTACGTCCACAGCCGGTGCATTTCGACCTGGGTGAACGGGGAGCTCCAGCGCTCCGCGTCATTGGCTCGCTGATCGCTCACACTCAGTCATTCTCGCCGATGAACCGACCGCCACGCGAGACAACTCACAGTTTGACACCTGAACGGAGCTTGGCGCCCTGCCGAGCCCGTCGCGGCGGGGAGGAGACCACGCGTAGTCCGGCTGTGTGCAAGACGGATCGTTCCGAATCGGCCCCCACTAATTTGGCCATGCCGGTCGCCGGGGCCGTTAACCGCCGCCCCGATCGGTCCGTCCCTAGCTATGAGGGCCTTTTCAGGGCCACGCCCGCCACTCAGCTGCTAGACCATGCCGGGAAGGGAGCGTCTTCATCAGGCTCCGGAGTTTAAGGCCCTGGAGGAAGGAGCAGATGGTGATCGGTGTAAATGTGACCTTCGAGTATGGCGGGAACTTTGATCGTGAGCGCATCGTAGGCGTCGCCGATCATGGCCGGACCATGTTCGAGGGAATGCCAGGCCTACGCTTCAAGTTCTTCACCTTTGACGAGCAGCGGGCGAGGAACTTCTACGTGTGGGAGTCGCAGGAGGCGGCCGAAGGCTTTTTCACCGACGAACTGAGAGAACGAGTGACTGGCCTGTACGGCGTCGCGCCAAAGATCGAGTTTGTTGAAATCGCTCAGATCGTAGATAACTCAGACTCGTAGGTCGGTTCGGGGCTACGGCAACGGAGAGCAGTTCTCCCGCCTCGCGTTCCGCATCACCGACCAGGGCGTCGTTGGTCGAGGTGACAAGCGAACTGGATCTTTCGGCGTTCTGCCTCGCACGAAGACGCCGGTCAGCGGTCAGCAAGCACAGTGCCTGTCCGGTGTCGCCATGGTGCGCTCCGCGAAGCTGCCGGCCCACGTCAGCCCGCCGTGGCGCCTTTGGCGTGCTCGCCGTCAACCTGGGCGGGGCCGCCAGGTTGCTTGATGTACAGGCTCATCCGCCAGATCAACCCATCGTCGTTCAAGTCGAAGATGATCGTCTCTGGTATCTCGGTCATGACGCCCTTCAACTCGAGATGCTCGACGAATTGGGCGAACGCCACCTCCTCCCCCGGTGTGTACACGATGCGCTCGGTCTCGAGCTGGTAGTCGGCGCCGAAGGTGGGAACCATCTCTTCCAGGAAATCCACATATTTGTCCGCGTCGGTGAACAGGTCGTTATAGCCGCTCCGCTTGAAGTCCGAGTGGTCGAAGACCGTTCGCAACTGCTGCCACTGGTGGGCGCCGTAGTAAGTGAAGTAGTCTCTACCGCACCCATCGTTCTCCCCTTCCTGTTGCCTGGAGTCTCGCGCTCATGCCATGGCATAGGCAGCTCTATATAGATATGTCAATATTAATCTGTGATGAGCTCACAAGCACGCCCCGGCCCCCTCGAGCAGCTTCACGGCTGCCGTGTCGCCTCATGGCCGTTCGTGGTGGTATCCCGGCGATCCTAACATCCATATAGACACGACTATATAGATGACCCTATGCTGCTGCTATGAGCACCAAAGGTCCGCAAAAGAACCAGACGACGGAGGCCCACGCGATCGGTCGAGCCCTCTTCGGCCTTATGGCTGGAGCCGTGCGACGCCAGCCCCGCGACATGAGCCTGACCTCGCTGTCAACCCTGGCAACCCTAGAACTCGCCGGGCCTCGCCGCATCACGGATCTGGCTACAAGTGAAGGCGTGACACAGCCGTCCATGACTGCGCTCGTGATCGCCCTCGAACGGTTGGGTCTGGTGAACCGGCGCAGCGACCCTTCCGACCGACGGGTGGCACTGGTGACTCTCACCCCTGATGGCATGAGTTACATTCGAGGGCGGCGACAAGCGGGTGTCGAGGATTTCGCACAGCTCATCGGCAAGCTACCCGTTGACGAAGCCCATGCATTGGCCGAAGCCGTCACGGCGCTCACGCACCTACAGAGACTGGACGAGGACCGGCGAAGCCTGTCACCGTCGTCATCAGCGGGTGAGATCCGCCGCTGATCGTTGGAGATCCCGCCATCCGCAACCAAGTTCACGACATCGCTGCGTTAATGGAACCACTCGAGCCGCCGGCAATGAGGCGGTGCAAGGTATCTGAACGTCATCTGCCTTTTCCCTTACGTCACTATTGCTTCAGAATCTCTGAAGCCCATCGTCGTAGCCCGCACGACGTTTAGGATGGGAGCAGCGGCGACGCCGCAACGCCGTCATTGTGCGACGCTAGACCTGAAAGACCGCTGTGCCGAAATGGGGAAGCCCATTGTCAGCATGAGAGCCTGATCAGTAGCCCGACATAATCCCCTACGGTGAAGCGCGGACCGTGGTTCTGAAGGTGTTTTCTCGCAAAGAACGTTGGTCACTTCTTTCCCGTCCTCCAGGGACCGGTCTGAAGCCCCGTCATATTCGCACTTCTCTCGGTGTCAGGCCTGCGCCGTTCGAGTGGCCAATTGGCCAGTCGCCGGTCGAACTTCAGCCGATTGGCGGATCTCGGCCTGCCTAAGCTCAGCCATCGCCACCTCGCGGGCCGCCACGCGACCGTCAACTCCCGGCCTGGTCCCAGTCGAAACCGTCCGACAAACGTGAGCCTCAACTATCGCTCACACTCTTGTCTGAGCACTCGCGCAGTTGTATTCTGTGCAAGCGGGCGTATCTTCAGTTACTCCTTCGACAGGATAGGGGGCGTGCAACGTGGCAAGTCAGGACAACTGGCGCTTTTGTACAAAATGCTACGCGCTCTTCTGGTGCGGGTACCCGACCGCCGGAGTATGCGCCTCAGGTGGGGCGCACAGCCCCCTTGAGCCAGCCAGCCCCACCCACGCGGGGAGCAGTTGGGATTTCAGCCTGCCCGTAGCGAACACAAACCCGCCGCCCGCGTCGTCCGGTGGGGGTGGGTCGGGACCGCCAAGTCAGGACAACTGGCGGTTTTGTACAAAATGCTACGCGCTCTTCTGGTACGGGTACCCGACCGCCGGAGTATGCGCCTCAGGCGGGGCGCACAGCCCCCTTGAGTCAGCCAGCCCCACCCACGCGGGGAGCAGTTGGGATTTCAGCCTGCCCGTAGCGAACACAAACCCGCCGCCCCCGTCGTCGGGTGGGGGTGGGTCGGGACCGCCAAGTCAGGACAACTGGCGGTTTTGTACAAAATGCTACGCGCTCTTCTGGTACGGGTACCCGACCGCCGGAGTATGCGCCTCAGGCGGGGCGCACAGCCCCCTTGAGTCAGCCAGCCCCACCCACGCGGGGAGCAGTTGGGATTTCAGCCTGCCCGTAGCGAACACAAACCCAGTGGCGGTATATCTTGGCCTGAGCGAGCAGTATCAACAACAGACAAACTGGTGTTGGGCGGCGACGACGGTGAGCATTTCGCTTTTCTATGACGCGTCGTCCACGTGGACACAATGCTCGCTCGTGAACAATTATTCCAATCTCTCGACGTGCTGCCAAGACGGTAGCAGCGCTGCGTGTAACCACGGTGGGTGGCCCGACATCTCGCTGCCTATTACGGGCAATTACGTTTCGATGTCAGGGATCGACCAATCGGGGTCTAATGACAAGCCCTCGTTTGACACGGTTGTTGACGAAATTGCTGCCGGTCGCCCCGTCTCGATTGGGATCTGGTGGTACGGAGGCGGTGGTCATAACCCGGCGGTCGATGGGTATGACAACATGAATACAACGGCGCCCACCATCGACGTTCAGGATCCTTGGTACGGACCGTCCACGCAGGACTTCAACTCATTCCCGGGCAGTTACAACGGGGGTGCGACCTGGGGCAGCTCCTACTTCACCAAGTAAACGGAAGGAACGATCATGCCATTGCGCTTTGTTGCCGGACCGAGGAACGGAACCCAGCTTGTCCGAACTGGGCTGGACAACCTTTCGGCCCGAGAAAGTAAGCTATCCTCAAGCGTGCATGATTTTCGCTCGCTGGAGATATCCCGTCCCCACCCAGTCTACGACTTGAGGGCCGATGCTATTGCGAGAGGTGGAGGCCTGGAAACTGCGGGACTTTCTGGTGTGCGCTATTTGGTGGGCGATGGCAACAGGACTGTCGCCGCAGCGGAGGTCTCCGTTGATGACAGTGGATCTGCGACGGTGTTGGCTAATGTCAACTATGGGCCCTATGTGGAAGCTACAGTACAGGGCCTGACGGAAGTCGCGAGGCAAAACACTGTAGCGTCAGAAGCGTACGAGGTGAGGTTACTGCGCTTTTCGGCGCTCTATCTCATGGCTCTATGGCTCAAAGCGGATTCTGGGGGTGCCGACATCATTTATCCGCTTTCTCCGGCGCCGACGGGCTTGAACGCGGGCGAGGCCTACTCACCGGAGGCGCTTATGGAGATCATCCGTCCTCTGGCGGCGGAACGGATTAGACCAGACCGAATTGGCATACCGTGACGGCGGACGCCCGAGCTGACCAGGTATCCCTGAGAGAGCCAATGCTCCCTCGGTGAGCGTCCCGAGTCTTATTTAGCAATGGATGCCCGGCGAAGAAGCGGTCTCCACTAACGAGACCGACCTCATGAGTCGGGCCGGAGTGTTGCCGGTGGAGGCGCGCGCGACGGTCGGGCGAAGCGCATCATTTTGTGGCGATGCCGAGCGGATGGCCGCCTTCTACGGTCGCCTCCTCGGCTGGCCTGTTACCGGACGCGATACGCGTGAGGACCGTCGAGGCGGCACCGGTTGGGTCGGCATGGAGGACCCCAACGGCGGTGTCGGTCTCAGCTTCCAATCCGAGGAGTGGTACCAGCCCCCGGAGTGGCCCGAAGAGGAAGGGTTCCAGGCGAAGATGATGCACTTCGAGATGTCAGTCGCCGACCTGGACGCGGCAGTAGCCGAGGTCACTGCGTCCGGTGGCCGCGTGGCTCCCCATCAGCCCGCCGACCGCGACCAGGCTCGGCACCGGGTCATGCTCGATCCCGCCGGGCACCCTTTCTGCCTCTGCAGTGACTGAACAGACTGGTGGGCTGGGGCGCACCCTCCACTGGGCCCAACCGGCCGCTGGGGCCGACGTTATGGCCACCGGGATAGTTTCGACAGGGCTGCCGCTCGACGGGCTGGAAACGCTCTCGAAAATAACCCTCGGGGTCGCAGCATTCATAGTACGGGGGCCACCAACCGGACTGCGGCGCGCAGCCGAGCGAGCGCCCATATTAGGTCGCGGGAGTGTGACCTTATGAGATGCCCTCTTCTTCTACCAGCCGGCGCAGGTGCTGTAAGCAACGTGCCCGTGTGGGGCCGATGCTACCGACCGGCATCGGCAATAGCTTTGAGAGGTCCTTGTAGCTAATCGGGTCCTCGCTGAACAGCGACGAGAGCAGCCTTTGGCAATGATGATTGAGCCGGTCCCAAGCAACCTTCAAGGCGGTGCCGCGCTCGGCGGCAATCGGGCGGGCGTCCGGTTCAGGCAAGTGGCGGTCGGGCATGTTCGCGATCATGTCGTCGGCCCCGGAGCGGTACTTGGAAGCGCGCCTCAATATCTGGAGGCTTTCTCGACGGGCCGTCGTGGCCAGCCAACCCCCTACACGCTCAGGCTGTTCGATACGGTGCAGGTTCTCTACGAGCCGCAGCCACGTCGTTTGTTGCAGTTCAGCGACATCAGCTGCCGTCAGGCGGTAACGCCGGCCCGTAGCGGCGATCATGGCCCCAAACCGGGACATGAGCTCTTCCCAAGCGCCCGGGTCAGCATCTCTCGCCCTTTGGACCAAGTCCGCGACAGAGGCGGACTTTAGATCGCTTCCAGGTAGGCCGGCCCGTGCCGCCTGGAGACCTTCCTCGCCGGCCGTGGGCTTGGTCATGGCCTCGGCATTGGCGCCTTGGCCAAGGCCTACATCCACTGCTTCGAGCGCCTCCTCCGGGGCTGGGGCGCGGTCCAATCGGGGTAAATCGGTAACGGGTGCGTCGTCTTTTGCTGACCTTATCTCCGAGACCGACGTTGTACTAGTCCGCACCGTCCAGACCTCGGTCGGTCCGGTCGTACGGGCACTTACACCCTGGGACATCCTGTTAGACACCAACGCACCTCCTAGGCGGTGGCCGGGCGTGGGACATGTCCCGTCGAGGGAGCGGACCTACTGGTCTGGGCGCCTTGGCGGATTGCGACGTTGGGGCCGGCAGAGCCAGTGGAGGCCACCGTCCCTCCGGCTTGGCCAACTACGCCAGCCAGTCGTGCGGAGACCCGGGTTGCGTTACGGGAAGAGCGGTGGTAGCCGGACGAGCCAACTGGGCCCCCGAACAGTAGGTGGTGGCACCGGATGGGCCGAGCTTCGGTGGCCCTAACCGCTGTACCACAGGCACCTTCTGCACTGACACTCCCGCTGGTCCTCGACTGTCCTTTGCGCAACACATTTCCCTTTTCTTGTTTGCGGTACGTTTTCTTTACGTGTTCACTGACACGGTTAGCAACAACCGCTGGTTCATTTACCAAACAACGTCCTGCCTGCCCTCGACCGGTTAAGTGTTGACTGCTGGGCCTAATAAACCGGGAAAGTGAGCGGCTTGCCTGGCACCGGTCTGGCGCGCCACGCCAGCCGGCCGCAATGTTACACTTGCCCGCCATCTTCCCGCCGCTAATTGCCACAGCTCTTAGTTGCCTGCTGCGGCCGAGACAGCGACCGCACCTGCCTGCACCCCAATTATTGCGTGCCTTTTCCCGAGCCCACGCGCCCGAATGACATCAGTTGTGGCCAAGCAGGTCGCTCGTGCCGAGGGTGGATGAGCCCCAGCGCAGCGTCGTGATCAGCCAGGCGTACGAGGTGCGAAGCCAAACCCCCTCGACTGCGGGCCAGCTGGGGACCGCACCTATCTCCGACAGGGCCTCCTGAACTCGTTTGCCTCGGGGCACCAGGCCGTTGGAGCCGAGGACGGCACGAGCAGACAGAGTACGACGACAACCACAACGATTGTCAACTCACAACGATGTCAACATGAGCATTGCATCAACTACCACCCTCATAGGCACACTAGTCACGTGCGCCACCGTGGTCCGGAGCAACGCCTACACACACGCACATTAGCAGCTAATTAGGGTGCCGGCAAGACTAAACGGCTCTTGCCTGCGGGGCTCAGGCGGTCGAGGAGGGCCTAGAAGGCGATTTCCGGGCTTGGAATGGCTCCCGAGGTAGCCGAGAAACCGAGATCGAGGCTGAGAGGACGATTTAGGGCGTGGTTTGGGTGGGTGGAGGGGGGGACGACGATCGCCTTCTCCCGGGGTGGGCCTCTAATCGTCGCCTTGGTCGTCAAGGCCCGTCTCAAAGACGAGGATCAGCCGTCCCTCGACAGGGACGATCTGTAGGAGCGCGGCTTCGCCCATCGCGTTAGCCGCCCTATGCCATTCGTTGACCCTGTTGGTCAACCCCTGTTGGTCGTCCAGATTGAACTGGTCTGGTTGAAGCACGACGATGTGATAGGCCATGGCCTCACGATAGGACCGGCAGTCCGCCGTAGGCACGAGGAAGAGGTCCCTCGAGCCAGGGGTCGGGAGCGTGACCGTCAGGATCACTAAACAAGCAACCACCGGCGGGATGAGTACCAGTGCTCGATGGGGCCAGTGGTTTGTTCTCCAGCGCTCCGTAGCAACCGGGAGCTTCAAGCCGCCGATCGTTGAAGAGTTCGCAGCCACGCCTGCCCCGGCCGTTTACACCTTCCGCGGAATCGGATGGGAAGCCGCCGGCATCTGGCACCATCAGGCCAGCTTCAGCCTCGGCAGTGCTGCACCCAGCCCGGCGGGCTGAACCAACCCTCCTCGAACGGGGTCACGGGCTAACCAGTTGCCCGTTCTCCTCGTGGTCCCACAGGCCGAACCACGTGCCGTTTGGGTCGGGCTCGACCGGGTACTGGGTGGGGGCCACAGGAACTTCGCGCCAGAACGACGCCAGCCCGTTGGCTACGAACATCCAGGTTTTGCCCTGGGAGTTGATGAACATGGGTCCCTCCACGGGAATGGCAAAGAAATTGGCGGCCAAAAGGCTCTGGTCGTAAGGGGTGAGCGATTCCCACTGTGTGCCGTCCGCTTGCCACTCGAGGCCACAGCTGCTCGGGCCGCAGATGTGCTGGCCGGCCCCATAGTGAGCGGTCCAGAGCTTGTAGGCAGTACGGGGGATGTTGGCCAGCGCGGGCATTAGAGCGGCAACATTGTCACGGCTTGTGTAGAGGACGCGCAGACCGGCGCGGGCCTCGATAAACCCGGGAGCGTCGGCGGGGACAGCGTCATAGGTCTCGATGTCCAGGCAGTCAGCGGCCGGGTCGAATGCTTGCTGCGTAGAGATCGACAGGTGAAGGGCGCTCGGGAACCGGGCCACTAGTTGAGGGAAGTTGGCGTGCGGCCCGTCGATGTAACCGGCGTACGCATCCATGCCGGTGGGCAGGTCGGGGACGGTGACCGAATCGGCCATTGTCAGAGTCATGTGGTCATCACCCCGTTATCAGGTCGGTGGAAAGGCTAGCTCTATTTATGTGGCCGCGGGCGCCGTTCGAGCTGGGAGGCGTGGTGCTCACAGGCGTCAACGGCGTACCACCGTCCGTCGCCGTCAAGCGTCCAGCCTGACCTAACGACCGGCTGTGGGCATTTCATTGGGCGCCCGTCGTGGTCGGAGGTGTAGACGAAACGGAAGCACGTACCTCGCTCGACGTGGAAGGCCCCGGCGTAGTCCTTCATGCTCCTGGACGCTAACGAGGGGGTGTGACGACCGATGCTTTCGGGCGTGAGTGCTTGTAGCGTGGGGGTCTGTCGGAACGGCCGCAGCGGCGTAACGAACCCGACGTAAGGAACCAACCTAACGAACGAACCGGGAGGGGACGTACTATGCGACATCCGCGACTCGGTCGACGCGTGGTCTTGCTGGTCTCATGGGTCGCGCTCGTGTTCGGGGTGGTGTTTACAACCGGGGCCCACGCGGCCTCGGCGCTGGTGTCGAAGCCAGCCACGTTCACGTCTGACCCGGTTACGTTCACGTCTACGTATTCGTACTTCCCAGCGCTCGCTCGGGAGGTCGTCGGGTCCCTGACTCCCGTCCCGGTCGACGAGGCGATCTTCAAGATGGCGCCGGGCGACATCCGGCGAGTAACGGACCAGCTTGAAATCCGAGCGAATAATACGGGGAACGACCCCGAGGCGGACAATACGCTCGAATGCTTCGATCAGTACGGGCATGAGATCTTCGCCCCGGGGCCACCCTCCCCCCGGAGACAGTGATGCAGGCAAAGGCGGTACCGGCACCAACTACATTTCACATCACGATGTACCTTTCCAGTGGAACGCCTCGATGCTGGTCCAAGCTCCGGCTCAAAACCCGGAAGAAACCTATTTTTGCCTTCTCGAGGCCCGTATTGACCCCGGCTACCAGATGACGGTCCTTGCGCCCACGACGGGTAAGACGACATACGGGACGTGGCTCGAGGTAAGCACCGCCAACGAGGTCGGCGCGCAACAATTGCATACCCCCTATTGCGCGTCGACCGGCGTGGGCCAATATAGCGAATGCGTGTACGTTGGGGGCCCGGCCCGCCTGCGTAACCCCACTGCCGTATACGTCCCCTGGGACCTCCCCGGGCGGACCGCACCCGCTGTCGTCTGGTACTGGACCGCCGGGGACGACGCGACCACCATCGACGGCGTCGCGTCCATGCAGATCACCGAGTGCGATTGGGAAACCCCATCCTGCCCGTCGGATGAGCGGGGCGATTCCGGCGTAACCAATGCTGACGGCGAGTCCTACCTGGACATCGACCAGCTCTACCCGAACGGGTCGGTGTGCCAGGTCAACCGGGCCTACTCCGAGGAGACCACGCCCGACGGCCAAGTTCTCCTGAACGAGGGCTTCCTGAGCGAAGGCTTCTCGGTCCCCATGGTGCAGCACCACCTTCCGCTCTACTACCACGTATCCGCGCCCGTGTCTCAGACCTGCGAAGGATCGCGCCAGTTCGCGGTCGATCTATATATTCAGTGGACCGGCGCCAACGACGTAAAGATCGACGGCGGCAACGTCAACGTGCTCAACAGCGTCCGCGCCACGACCACCACGGTCCCGGACGTCACCGGCCTTACCGAGGTGCAGGCCGACCACGCGATCCAGGCGGCCGGACTGACCGCGATCGCAACATACGTCAACGCGCCCGGTCTCCCGGGCACCGTTCTCAACCAGAACTCGCCGGGTGGGACTATCGAGCCGGCCGGCTCACCGGTGCAGGTCACGGTGACGCGCGGGGTCTTCGCCGACGACTAAACCGGTCCCGGGCGTCTGATGGACCGGAAATGAGTGGCTGACGGCCTGCCCGCGGTCCGGTTGCGACGCCGACCGTTCGCCGAATTATTACCTTTGCCCGGGCGCTTTGGCGCCGCGGCGACGGGCGGTCCAACCTCGCTCGGGCGGGTAGCTTTGCGCTGTGTTCGAGAGACCAGCAGTACGAGAGTCGGGACTTCTCAACGTCGGCGGGGAGCACGAGATTTACTGGGAAGAATCAGGCCGCTCCAACGGCATCCCCGCCGTCTACCTGCACGGCGGTCCCGGTGGCACGCTCGGCACCGGTTACTACCGGAGCAAGTTCGACCCGTCGCGGTTCAGGATCGTCGGCCTCGACCAGCGCGGCTGCGGCCGGTCGAGGCCGCATGTCACTGCCCCGGGGTACGACCTGCGTGCCAACACGACCGCCGACCTAGTCAGTGACATCGAGCGGCTTCGCGAGCACCTTGGCATCGACCGATGGCTGGTCAACGGCGTCTCCTGGGGGTCTACCCTCGCTCTCGCGTACGCGCAGGCTTACCCCGAGCGTGTCCTCGGCGTTGTGCTCATGGCGGTGACGACCACTGACCGGTTCCAGGTCGACTGGATCACCGAGACCGTGGGGGCGATCTTCCCCGAAGCGTGGGACCGTCTGGCCGGCCATGCCGAGGCGGCCGGGATCGGCTATCGCCGCGGCCAGGCACGCCTGGTAGAAGCGTACGCGCAGCTCATGGCCCATGCGGACCCGGCGGTCCGCGACGCGGCGTCTCGAGCGTGGGTGGAGTGGGAAGACCATCATGTCTCTATTGGCACCGGAGGAGTGGTAGCCAGCCCTCGCTGGAGGCAAGACGAGTTCCGTCACGTCTTCGCCACCCTCGTGACCCACTATTGGGCAAACGATGGCTTCCTGGCGCCGCCGATCCTGGAACGGATGGACCACTTGCACGGCGTTCCTGGCACCCTGATCCACGGCCGACTTGACGTCAGCGGTCCCGCCATTGTCGCCTGGCGGCTCCACCGCTCCTGGCCGGGGAGCGAGCTGATCATCCACGAGGGAGACGGGCACGGCGGTCCCGCCATGGTCGAGGCGTGGTGTGACGCCAACACACGACACGCCGACGGGATCTGAACTGCTAACAACCCGATATGGGCGAAGCAAAAACCGCGGCATTGCGCGGCGGGCCCACGCCTAACGAGGGTTATCGCAACAAATGACGATGTTCTCTTGTGGTTGGTGCCGACACGGAAGAAGTCACCAGAAAACCGTAGCAGAACTAACAACTGTTGCACTCAGGGACTGCGCCCATATCGGCAGCCCATCACTTATGCCGCCCTGACCAGTGTCCTTCGCATTATGTCCCGAAGCTCATGGTTCTCTTGCGGAGCGGCTATCTCCTTGCAAATACGTACGCCATGCCCGAGACGGCGGGTTACCGGAAGCTCGTACCACGAGGTGATTTCCTTCAAGGGCCAACGCGTCACCGAACCAGTCTCCCGGTTTCGTGCCGTGCCCGTGCGGCGTGGCCCGATTGGTCTTGGCGAACACCCAGACGTTCTCGGCGATGCCGTGCCGGGCTCACGACTCCGGGAAGCCGGTCCGGCGACGGGCGTAGTCCTCGACCGCTTTCCTGAACTCCACTGCCGAGAACAGGTCGTCGTACGCCGACTCGCGCACGGGTTTACGGCGCTGCGCCGCCGGCGCCGGCAAGCGTCGTCTTCAGGGAACGCACGTTGAAGTGCGTCACGCCTCCGGTGCCGGCGAAGCGAGGAGGCCACCGACCAGCGTTCCGGCTACCCTGAGCACAATGCCTCACGGCTCATGCAACGCTGAACAGTCGCCCCAGTCCGGCATGCTTAAACCGTGACACCGGACGGCCCAGTGCTCGCTGAGCAGCTTGCCTACTACCGTGCCCGCGCTCCCGAGTACGACAAGTGGTTCCGTCGAGAGGGCCTCTACGACTGGGGTCAAGAACAGAACGCGAAGTGGCGCGGCGAGCTCGAGGAGGTGCAGGACGCCCTCGATCGGTTCGCGCCCGCCGGCGAGGTCCTGGAGCTCGCCTACGGCACGGGCGAGTGGACGCTCCGGCTCGCCGCGATGGCGTCGCGCGTCACCGGGATAGACGCCGCACCTGAGATGCGAGCGCGTGCGTCGGCGAAGCTTCGGGCCGCAGGCCACACAAACGTCGACCTCCTCATCGGCGACCTCTTCGCATGGGAGCCAGACCAGGTCTACGACGCAGTCTTTTTTGCCTTCTGGCTCTCGCACGTCCCCCTGGACCTGGCCGACCGCTTCTGGGAGAACGTCCACGACTCGCTTCGTCCCGGGGGCCGCTTCTTCCTGGCCGATAACGCACGGGTCCGCATCGCCGAGAGATCTCGAGCTCCCTGGCGTCGTCATCGACGGCAACATAGTGCATCACTCGTCGGGCGCGCTCGACCTCGCCACGTCTTTCGACCTGCGCCGGCTCGAAGACGGGCGCCGCTACCGGGTCGTAAAACGCTCCTTCGACCCAGACGAGCTCGCCCGCGATCTTCGTGAGCGCGGCTTGGAGGCCCACTTCGTCGAGACGGAGCGGTTCTTTGTCTACGGATCCGGTACAAGGCGCTGAGCCGTCGTGGGCGAGATTGAGCAAACAGTGCGTCCCACTGCGGGAAATATATGCATTATTTAGGCCGGCATTTTTATGACTGGCACCCAAGCCCCGCCGTGACGTCGGCCGCCGGGCGCTGCAGTGAGCCCAGGCAGGTTAACCGACCACCTGCCTCATTAACTCGCCTACGAGGCTCGACCAGTCGACGTTTTCGGGGTAGGTAGACCGATTCGGTCAGCTGGCCCAGCACCGCCACGCCGAATGGGGCAAGGAAGCTTCCGACCGATTGCCGGCCGTGCGGTAGCACGTGAGTCCTCCTTGAAGGCTGCGGCAGACGCGAGGTGGGGCTCCCTTCAGGAACGATAGGCTGCTCGAGAAGCGCTTGTGACTGCATAGCCCCGACGGCACGGCTGGCCACGCAAAATGGCCACACGTCGCGTTGCCCATCGGAGGTTTAGGCCATCTGATGGCGGTCTACATGTGCTCGGGATCGATGGCTCAGTGATGGAACAACCTCATGCCCGTGCTCACGAGCACAACCCCGTGCTCGGCGCACGCCTTCCCGATTTCCTCAGTGCGGGTTGAGCCTCCTGGGTGCGCGATGGAGCGAACCCCGTGGCGAACGGCGTGGTCGATGTTGTCACGGAACGGAATAAACCCATCGGCTGCCATCGCGACTTCGGCCAGTTCTTGGAGCCACAACGACCGCTCCTTCTTGGAGATGGGTTCGGGCACCTTGTGGACTGCTTCGTTCAACCGTTGACGTTCATCGGACATGAGATCGCCTTCGATGTACCGAACCTGCCAGTTGATCCGGTCTTGTCGGCGTATGACTGACCGGAAGCGAACTGATCGAACTGCCGGATGACGTCGGAGCCACCAGGTATCGACCTTCGCCCCAGCCAGCTTTGTGCAATCGACCCGTGACTGCTGGCCGGCGCCGACCCCGAGCACCATGCCGTCCTTCGCGAAGGTGACGCTGTTGGACTGCGTGTAGCGAGCCGTGACCATCGCTAGGACCAGGTCGTCAACGGCTCTCTCCGGGAGCCGGTCCGGCGTCCCAGCCTGGACCCCGGCCCCCGTGATGGGCAGATGTTCGACCTGCTGGGCCAACTCCACCCCGAACACCTCTCGACGCTCCCACTCGGGCGGCTCGAAGTTCGGGTCGGCTTCGATAACGACGAAGGAACCGCCCTTCTTCTTGCTGAGCACGCCCATAACGCCCGGCTCGAACCCAGGAGCGATGACTCCGTCGGAGACTACTGAGGCCAGGACGTGAGCAAGCGCCGGGTCGACCGGCACCGACACCCCGACGAAGTCCCCGAACGACGACTTGGGGTCGCAGTCCCTGGCGCGAATGTACGCGGCGGCAGCAGGGCTGAGCCCGCTTGGATCGACATCCCATATCTCCCTCATCACCGTGTCGATGCCGCCTGAAGCGGCGGCCCCAGCTGGCGAGACGTGCTTGAACGACGTCGCCACCGGCCGACCGAGAGAGGCCCCCGCTTCACGCACGAGCTGCCAAGCGCTTAGCGCATCAAGAAGGTTGATGTACGAGGGGCGCCCGCTCAGGATTTGGATGGGCGGCGCGCAATCGTCAACGGCGACCACTCGGGCAGCCAGCTGCGGGTTGATGCCATAGCGCAGTTGCAACATGACCTCCTCGGCTAGCCGAGAAGAGCCCAGGCGGTCGACTCTCGCTCACTTCGCTCCCTGGTGGTTACCGACCAACGCCAGTTGCGCGCTCCAGACTATACGTCGTGGGTGTGACGCGTTTCGGATGAAGTTGAGTCACACCCCAGAAGCGCGCTTTGGAAAAGGCCTGCGGGCACCGAGCAACTGCTCGACCTGCGTACATGGACAGCCCACAAGTGTGCAAAGTCGAGGTTAGGCTCCGATGGTTTTACCCAGTAGGCTGAGCCGTTCCCCGAGCCGGTGTGCCGCCGTGGCGCTGAAGGAACTCGAGCATTCTTGTCAGTCGGTCCTCGCTCTGGGACGGCGGTCCTATCATCGGGAAGAACGAGAGGTGCGATCCGTTCGGGAACCGGACGTACTCGACCGCCTTGCCGAGCCATTTGAGGGCTACGTAGTACTCGTCGGCTTGGCTGGGAGGACAGCGCAAGTCACCGTCGTTCACGTAAAGGAACACGGGCGTATTCACCTTTGGCGCTGATGAGAGTGGTGACTGCTTGACCAACGCCGCCGGCGGAGACCAGGGGTCGGCCCCCCACGGGTCAGAGAAGAGCACCGAAGCGTCGGAGGTGCCGAACATGCTTACGTTGTTGATCACCGGGGCGCCAATGGCGGCCGCTTTGAAGCGGGCCGTCTGGCCGATCACGGTGGCGGACATGAACCCGCCGTAGGAATAGCCGCCTACGAATTGGCGCTGCGGGTCCACCATACCACGGTTGATCGCGTCGTCCGCACACGCCATCAAGTCCTCGAAATCCGCCTCGCCCCAGCGGCCCCTGAGCGAGTGCGAGAACTCCTCACCGTAGCCGATGCTCCCTCTCGGGTTGGGCAGCAAGACGAGGTAGCCGGCGGCGGCCAAAGACTGGTAATAGGTGAAAAGTTCACTGAGGGGGTTGAAAAGGTGTGGCCCTCCATGGATTTCTAGGAACAAGGGGGCTTTTTTGGCCGGTCGCTTTAGCCCCGCTAACTTCGGGCGCATAACGAAGTACTCAATCTCGATGCCGTCGGGGGCACGAACGTAAACCCGTTCTGTCGGGAGCAGCTCGGCGGTTGACCGTAGTTCGTTACCGGCTCGGCTCACCTGCACCGCCTGACTCTTGCGGCCCGCCAGGCTGAGACAGAAAACCTCCGGCGGCGAGTCAGCCCACCCAGACGCGTAAGTAAGCACGTGAGCATTGCCTCGTCCAGCCACACCGAGACCGGACACCTGGGTGTCACCTTCGACGATCGCCCGGGCCGAACGTTCCCCGAGGCGGGCGCGACGCACGCCAATTGTGCCCCGGTCCACAACGGTAAAAACGAGTTCCTCCGGGGACAGCCACGCCATTGGGTTCCCGTAGAGGGCAAACCCGATCGGCCTATCGAGGTCAGGAGCGAGTCGTTCGGGATCTCCCTTCCCATCACTTCTGACCACGAATATGCGTGTGTCCCGCCCCGCAATCTGTTTAGGTCCTAACACACCGGTGAAAGCGATGTGGTCTCCATCAGGGGAGAACGCAGGGAACTGCGCGTTGCCGATCCCATTTACCAATTGCTGAGGACGTCCGCCCGTTGCAGCCACGGACCAAATACCACCCCACCCGTAGCGGTCGTCACGCCGGCGAGACCGGTCCGAGACGAAAACTATCCTCGAACCATCCCATGACCAGCGTGGTTGAGCTTCGTCGTAGTCTCCGGAAGTGAGCTGGCGGAACTTGCCCTCGTTAACGTCATACACAAACAGGTGATTACGGCCCTCGAACCAGCCTGACCGTCGAAACGGTTAAATAGCCCACGCACGACGCGGGCGGCATTACGAGTTCTCGGGTCGTCGGGTGCCCCGCGTTTCGTCGTGAGATTGACCACGATTACAAGCTGGTCGCCGGCTGGAGACCATTCAGCCCAGTTCACGGCCCCGGGCGCTTCGACCTTGCGCGGTGCGCCGCCGTCGAGTGGTGCGAGGTGGACCGCGGGAAGCCCGGACGAGGCGGAAATATAGGCCAGGTATTGGCCCTTGGGTGACCACCTCGGGGAAGAGTCGTGGGGGCCATCGGTAAAATGACGCGGTTCTCCCGCTCCATCCACCGCTGCGACCATGATGTTTGAAACGGGCTCGTCTCCGTCCAGGTCCAGGGCGGATTCGCACCACGCGGCTCTCTGCCCGTCGCTCGAGAGCTGAGGGTCCCGGGGCCAGCGCGTAAACCGCACGTCGGCTGGCTGCATGAGGCGACGGGGCATTCTCGCAGTTTTGCATAACGGGGCCGGCCCGTTGCCGCCCGCGTCTGCCGTGGGGCCTCCCGGCCGGAACACGACATGGCCGACGCCGACCGGCTGGCCTACGTGGCCGCCCACGACACGGTGCGCCCGAGCCTGATGCCGGAGCCCGGGGTGACGGAACTGCGCGAACGATCAGCCTCCTGCCCAAGGCGGACGATCTCCGCCAGGGCGTGACCGCTGTCGGATTCGACGTACTCACCATGGAAGGCGGCAACTGTTCGGTCGCTCACGTCACTCATGTCTAGGGAGTTAATCCGTAAGGCGTTCGCGCTCGAAGCAGAATCTGCCGTCCACCGTCGCGGCGTTGGTCGGTCAGTCTCCATCCCATCGCCGAATAGAAGCTCATCGCTGCGACGTAGCCATCCCAGGTCCAGAGGATCGAGCGTTTGTAGCCGTCAGCGTCGAGCTGGCGATGGACGACCGTCATCAAGCGCCGCCCGACGCCGTGGCGCCAGTTCTTTGGAGCGCCCGCGATCGTGTCGAGTTCCCCGATTGCCCGATTGAGCGGGTCACGGGACGGGCCGGTCCCCGCGAAACCGGCGGTGTCTGCGCCGATCTCCGCAACCCACCACCGGTGGTAAGGGGCGGCAAGGTCTCGTGCCCAGCGAGCTAGACGCCGTTCGGTAACGTACATCGTCGGCTGGTAATCGCCAAATGCGGCGTTGGCGGAGTTGACATAGATCGCAACAATGTCGTCGACGTCGGCGGCAGCGGCTCGTCGGACAGAGACGGTGTCGGTCATCCGATGCAGGCTATAGAAACCGATGGCGACATTGGCGAAAGAGCCTGGGCGGCCCCCCGTCAGCCGTTTGCTCCTGATCTATTTGGGCCTGGGTCAGAGCTTCCCTCCGATGTGATGGACATCCACCATGTGCCCGTGGGGCCGTCTGAAGGTCGCCTGAAACTGGGCGGCGGGATCATTGTCCGCAAGTTGTGGCAACACTTTCTGCGTATAGTGCGAGTTGATGAAGGAGACACTGCTCGACTACCTGCACACGGCCCGCGATGCCGTCGTGTGGAAGTTGGACGGCCTCTCGGAGTATGACGTCCGGCGGCCGATCGTCCCGACGGGCACCAACCTCCTGGGGTTGGTTAAGCACCTGACACGCACCGAGCTTAACTACTTCGGACCGGTCTTCGGCCGGCCGGTGGGGCAACTGGACGCGTGGTCCGGCGGCATCGAGGAAAACGCCGATTTCTTCGCTCGAGTAGAGGAAACTCGGGAGGACATCGTCGACGGCTACCGTCGCGCGTGCGCCGCCGCCGATGAGACGATCACGGTGCTTGACCTGGACAGCCCAGGTACGGTGCCGTGGTGGCCCAACCCAGCCGTGACCCTTTACGGCGTGCTCGTCCACGTGACCACCGAGACCTGCCGCCACGCCGGTCACGCCGACATCGTCCGGGAGCTGATCGACGGCCAGGTCGGGTACGCGACCTGGGGCAGCAACCTCCCTGAGCACGATGACGCCTGGTGGCGTGCCTACCGCGACCGTGTCGAGGTCGAGGCCCGCCCGTTCACGGACTGAAGCCGCCCGGGAGACTGGGACGCGATGTCGACAGATCGGGTTCCATCCCTCGGCATGGTGGTACGCACGGAAGCGGTGGCGGCCACAAGCGCTCGTGACGGTGAACCGGGACCTTTTCCTCGGCTACGTCATCCCTTTGCACGGCCTCACCGCAGTTTCGATGTGATCATCGTGTCGGCCACTGAGCGCTCTGCCAACAAGGTCGGGCTATGCGAGGCGGCCCTGGCGCACCTTGGCTTTGCCGGCGGCCGGCAGGAGGCACCGCAGATCGACAACCGCGTCGACCTCGTAGGCGCCTGGGAAGAGGCCGGCGGTGCGGGTCACTGGTTCCGAACTGACAAGGAGTCCGGCCGTGACTTCCCCGCTCTCCTCGACGGGGTTCCCTAAAGACCGGTAAGGAGTAAGACCGAGCCGACCAACGTGGGTGCTCTTTGGTCAGGTGGCGCGCCCCGGCCGCCCTAGTGGTTCACTCGAGGTCGCCGGCGTCTTATTGTTCGCTCCCGTCCTTCGGGGCCGGTGTAGGCTCGGTTTTTGGGCTCCAATTCGGACCTCCGCGGTTAGGGAGGTCGCCGATGAGCGGAATGCCAGAACCGCCAGAGCCGTCATGGTCCGAAATAGCCGTCTGGTACGACCAACTACTCGAACAGGGCAGCGGCCCCCACGACATGGCCACGGCCAGTCTGCTCCGGTTGGCACCAGACGTGACTGGGGCCTCCGTCCTCGACATCGCCTGCGGGCAAGGATTGGCAACCCGAGCTCTAGCCGCTGCGGGCGCGAAAAGCGTCATCGGCGTCGACTCGTCGGTCACCATGATCGAGCTCGCCAAGGCTCGAACCCAGCTGGACGCAGCTATCGTCTACCGTGTCGACGACGCGCAAGCGCTCGCAAGTTGTAGCGACAGCGAGTTTGATGGAGTCGCCTGCCAGCTCGGCCTCATGGACATCCCCGACCTCGACGCCACTCTTGCCTCGGTCCGGCGCGTGCTCAGACCAGGTGGTTGGTTTGTCTTCATCATTGGCCACCCCTGCTTCCTCGCCCCGGACGCGGCCACTCTCACTGATGATGGAGGGCGCACCGGCCGCTTCATCCCCGACTACTTGCACGAGCGGTTTTGGCGGTCCCTCAACCCAAGCGGGGTCCGACGCGTCGGGAACTACCACCGCACGCTCAGCACCTACCTCAACGCCCTTGGCTGCGCCGGTTTTACGGTGGAGGAATGTCAAGAGCCGCCCGCCGAGCCTCTCCTGGCCCGACAACAGCCCGTTTACCTCGACGTCCCGATCTTCCTCGCCGTCCGCGCTCGCGCTAGTGCCGATGACAAAGGCTCCCCGTTCGTCCTCGGGCGTAGCCGGGCTGGTCCGTTGGCGCCCCTTTCCGCAAGATCGCCCGGCACAAGGTCCTTGGGATGACCGCTTTGGAGGGGCAATTTGATGTGCTCTGCGATGTCGCTCAGGCGTTCAGGACCGTCGGCATCCCCTTCTGGTTGCGCGGTGGATGGGCTCTCGATTTCCTGATGGGCGAACTCAGGACAGGGCACGCGGACATCGATGTTGTGGCGTGGCGACGGGATAGGGACGTCATCTGCGACACGCTGGCTCAACACCACTTCGAACTCGACAACGAGTTGCCCGAAGTCGCCATCGACTTCACTAAGAGCGGCCACTGGGTCCAGGTGCTCCTCATGGAGGTCAGTGCCACCGGCGCGCTCGTTTGCCACGGGTTTGAGTCATGGCCGTTCCCAGAGGGGTCGCTCGACGGGCCGGACCGGACGCTCAATGGCCTGACATGCCACACGTTGGCGGCGCACGCTTTGCTTGACGAGAAAGAGTCGTACGAGGCCATGCGGGGCCGCCCTCTCAGAGAAAAGGACCGTATTTCCATACGTCTTCTGCGGCGGCTGATGAAGGCCGGCGCGGACGAACTACCGTAAACTGCCGTGCAGCGTTCTACCGTCTGGCGAAGATAGGAGAGGTACGGCCAGGACACGCTCTCGCCAAGCGTGCCTCGTCCCAGGCGAATGAATGACTGTCGGTGCTCGGCGCATCCCTTCCCGTCGCCCGGCCGGACGTGGCCATCCGCCGTGGCCCGGACCGGTTCGGGGACAAGACAAACTAACCGTGACGACAGAACATTCCAGGGGTGATTCGGTGACGCGGAGCGGTAGCGGTCGTGTAGCTAAGCTCTCGCGCTGTCATGCGTCGGGATGAACACCGAGGAGGTGGAGATGGATTGGGAGACCCTGTCAACAAAAAAGGTCTTTGAGCATCCCCATCATCTGCCGATCGTCGAAGATCGGGTGCGGTTGCCCGACGGTACGGAAGTCGATTGGCTTCGTTACGGTGACGTACGCGATGGCTACCAGGTGGTGGAAACGGTTACCGCGATTTGCCAAACGGGGGATGGTCGGCCACCTCGTACCCAGATGCTGGCGCGCTCTGCGCGTCCTAGACGGGCTTCGACCTCTTGTGGTGGGATCATTCGGTGATGGAGCCGGAACTCACTTTCCGGAATGACCTTTACAGGGGGACCGCTCCCTACTACGACCGGTTCCGACCTCCCTACCCCGAGGCACTGTTGGAGGACCTCTGCCGGCGCCTGCCGGTGTCGGGGGCGGGGCGGTTGCTGGACCTGGCGTGCGGCACGGGGCAGATCGCCTTCCCGGTGGCTGACCGGTTCGTCGAGGTTTGCGCGGTCGACCAGGAGCCCGAGTCGGTCGCCTTCGGGCAGCGCAAGGCGGGAGCGGCGGGGGTCACCAACATCAGGTGGCTGGCCGGGACGGCGCAGATGGTGGAGCTGGAGGGCCCGTTCGAGCTGGTCGCGGTGGGCAATGCCTTCCACCGGCTCGATCGCAGGGCGGTAGCTCGCCGAATGTTCTCGTGGCTCGAGCCGGGAGGCGGGGTGGCCTTGTTGTGGGGCGGCACACCCCAGCTGGGCAGCAACCCGTGGCAGCGGGCGCTGGCCGGCTTGTTCGAGGAGTGGATGGCCAAGCTGGGGGTGACGGATCGGGTTCCCGCGGCATGGGAGCGGCTAATGGACCGCTACCCGCACGAGCAAGTGCTGGCAGAGGCCGGGTTCGACTATGTGGGAAAGTTCGAGTTCACAGTCGAGCTGGCCTGGACGGTGGAGTCCCTCGTCGGGTTCTCCTATACGACTTCGTTCCTCAACCGGGAGGTTCTGGGCGACAAAGTGGGCCAGTTCGAGCAGGACCTGGCCGAGCGGCTGTGTTCGTACCAGCCCGACGGGGTCTTCAGCCAGCAGACCAGCTTCGCCTACCAGCTGGCGCACAAACCCGGCCCCCCTTGACCGATCCCGCCGCAACCTCCACCCGGTCGAGCGGCCGACCACAACACCGCCGGTGCCGCGCCTGTGACATGGTCGTCCGAATCGGACATCTTGGTCATCACGCGCCCGGTTCGACGGAGGAGGACACGCGATGCCGAAAGCAATCAAAGGGAACGCAGGGCGAAAGCCGCCCGAGCCGGCAGCGAACCACTCCGACATCGAGGATTGGTTCCGGCGCCAGATGCCGCACTTGCAGCCCATCGTCAAGCGGTTGGACGACACGATCCGAGCGACCATCCCGGGCCTTCACTACGCCGTCAAGTGGAAAAGGCCTTACTACGGACTACCAGAACTCGGTGGATCATCGAGATGGCCGCCTACGACGTCTCCGTGAATGTCGTCTTCCTCGGCGGCGCGGACTTCGAGTCTCCGCCGCCGCTCGGGACCACCGACTGGGCCCGGTACATCAAGGTAGCCACTGTGGAGGAGGTGCAGCGACCCGAGCTGCGTAACTGGATCGAGGAGGCGGGCCGCACACCGGGTTGGAGGTGAAGGCGTCGCGCCGCAGTGACGGATCCGTACGGCTTCGCACCGACTTGCGGTGTTCCTTACTCCTACCCACTCTCGGCGGTCGGGGGCAAAGCTGGCATCTTCGGTTGACGGGTCACCACGACATCGGGGATCGGGATCGCCCGCAGCGCGGCGTACATCGGCCCGCCCTCCAACGGTGCGCTGGTCGCAGCCTTGAGCAACAGGTCATCGGCGCGTGCGCGGACGATCCTTTTGACAGAGCTGCGTCAGGAAATCGAACCCAGTGAAAAACCCACAGTCGAAATTCCAACGTCGCGACGAAGCGCGTAAATGGCAGCAGCGTCGTTCGGGAGCCCTGACTTGGGATCACGATAATGGAGGCCACCACGTACGTGGCCGTTCGGCGGACGGTCCCGTTGCGCCCCCGTTTTCGCTATGTCGGCTTCGTGGTGCGCTGCGTGTACGGAGGCACGGTACACGGGCCCGGTGGCAGTTCGAGAGGGGGCGCTGCGGCGCGGGGGGCTCGGGTGCGGGTATTACCCTCGAACAGGAAGCCTCCTGCGGCCGCGGCGAGCAGGGCGATCACGACGGAGTAGACCAGTGCGCTTTCGTGCAGACCAAAATGCGAGGTTGCAATGCCAGCGATCAGGGCTGGGAGGCCGAACGCGAGGTAGTTGACGATGGAGATCGCTGCGATCAGCCCGGCCCGGTCGCTGGATCCAGCACGCGCCATAATCACGCGGTAGGCGCCGAGGTTTCCAGGCCCAAAGCCCAGGCCGGCCATCGCGGTACCAAGTAACAATAGCGCGGGCTACGAGCAGGTACTGCGCACAGTGGGGCTCACCCAGCCCCAGATGGTTCTCGCCAGCCTCGTCATCGCCGCAGGCCCGCTGAAGCCGACGGCGCTGGCTGGGAAGCTGATGCTGGAGCGGTCCACCATCAGCCGGAACCTCGCGCTTATGGAGAAGAGAGGCTGGGTTGCCGTGACCGAGACCTCGGCCACGAGACGAGCGATGTCGGTGACGATTACCGAGGCCGGCTTAACCGCGTTTACGAGCGCGGGCACGGCGTGGCGCCGCGCACAAGCCGACGCGGCGAGGATGCTCGGCCCGGACGCGGCCCCGATGTTCGACCAGTGGCTCGGCCTGGGGGCGGCAACGCCGGCCGACGGAAGCGACGCGGAAACCCTTGGCCCGCTCAGCCGAGCACGAGCAGGGGAAGCCACGACGGTTAGCTAGGAGTTGGTGATGTTCCTGTGGGCGGGCGAGCTTCACGAACTGCAAGGCCGGCCTGTTTGGCGATCCTCCCAGCTCCACTAGCGCGATCGAGCCGCGCGAACGGCCTGGCGTGGAGCAGGTATCTCGGTGTCCACCTCATCAGCAAGGTCACACGGGCTGTCGGGCGGGTCGAGAGCGTCGAGCTGGGTGGCGAGCAACCGGACCTGAGCTCGGAACGTATCGCGCGTCTCGGCGTCAAGCGGGGCCAGCAGGACGGCCTCCGCCGCCCGTAAGCGTTCATTGAGGGTGGTCAGAAGTTCGTTGCCCAGTCGGGTGGCGACGACCCGGCGAGCGCGCCGGTCGGCCGGGTCCGGGCGGCGCTCGATCAGGCCGGCTGCTTCGAGGTCGTCCAGGAGATAGGTCATCACCGTACGGTCGACTCCGAGGTGCTGGGCGAGGGCGAGCTGACTACTAACGGTGCGCTGAGCGGCAGCTGAAAGCACCTGGTACCCCCGCGGGCCGCCCGGGAGGTCGGCCATGGCCGCGTGGGCCGCCTTGACGTAGGCCCGAAAGATCATGCCTAGGCCCCATCCGAGGTCGTCCGCCAGCGCGTCCCCGCAGCTGCGGGCGTCCCCGACCTCGTCTCGGTGGCCAGCGATGTCGTCCACCGCTCCATCATACGAGTTAGCCGGAGAAGCGTTGTGAGCAAGATGCTCTGTCGATATGATGATCTTGCTACAATATTGTTACGTGGACAGAACACCTGGCACACGAACACGAACCGGAGACGGTATGACAGAGAACAATCAGGTAGCGAAACCGACGGTGGTAGTGGTCGGTGGCGGCTATGGCGGGATCACCGCGGCCAAGGCTTTGGACGAGACGTGCGAAGTGGTGCTGATCGAGCCAAAGGACGCCTTCATGCACAACATCGCGGCTCTGCGGGCGCTGGTAGATCCCTCTTGGCTGCCAAGAATCTTCCTGCCCTACGCGGGGCTGCTCACCAACGGCCGCGTGGTTCGAGACCGGGCCGTCGTGGTCGACCCACACCAGGTGGTGACGGCGTCAGGCCAGGAGATCTCGGCCGACTACGTCGTCCTGGCCACCGGATCGAGGTACCCATTCCCCGCCAAGACCGACCTCGTCGACACTCACCCCGCCCAGGAGCAGGTCCGCCAAACGAACCAAGCACTCGTAGAGGCTGAGCGGGTCCTGCTGGTAGGCGCGGGCCCGGTTGGGATTGAGTTGGCCGGGGAGGTCCGTCATGCGTGGCCCGACAAGTCGATCGTCCTGCTCGATGTCGCCGACGAGATTCTCGGCGGCCCGTACATGCCCGAGCTGAAGGCCGAGCTCCGACGCCAACTGGTCGACTCCCGGGTTGAGCTGATCATGGGCAGTCCGTTGCTACAGGCACCGCCGACCGAGCCTGGGGAGCTGGGCACATTCACAGTCACCACCGAAGCAGGCACAGAAGTAACGGCTGACATCTGGTTCCGCTGCTATGGCGTGGTACCGAACAGCGACTACCTCGGAACGGAACTCGCATCCGCACGCCGCTCGGACGGGTTCATCGAAGTCAGCCCCACGCTCCAGGTGGCGGGACAGACAACTGTCTTCGCTATCGGGGACATCTCCACCGCGGACGCCAAGATGGCCGGCTTCGCCAGGCGTCAGGCTGCGACTGTGGCGGACAACATCAACTCGCTAGCCCAGGGACGACCCGACCTTGCCGAGTACCACTCCATGGGTGTAGCCATCGCAGTGCCCATCGGGCCCAGCGGCGGGGCAGGTCAGTTCCCCGGGCAGGACCAGATTGTCGGGCGCGAGACCATTTCCGAGGTGAAGGGCCGGGACCTGATGGTCGACCAGTTCGGCGAGGTCTTCGGGCTCGCCGCATCGACGGCACCCTGACCGAACATCTGTCAATCGGCAATCGGCAATCGGCAAATCGGCAATCGGCAAATCGGCAAATCGGCAAATCGGCAAATCGGCGGATACAGGACGCGAGGACACAGACATGACAACCCAGGACATTGAGTTCGGCTTGGACTCGTTCGTCCCCCTCAGCGTGGACGAGTCCGGTCAAGAACTGAGCGGTGACGTCGTAATCCGCAACACAGTCGAGGAGGCGGTCCTCGCCGATGCCGTCGGTATCGACTCGTTCAACATCGCTGAGCACTACCGCTCTGACATGATGGACTCTGCCGGGCATGTCATCTTGGCCGCCATAGCCGGGCGGACCGAACGCCTCCGGCTGGGCACAGCTGTGACCGTGTTGAGCACGCAAGACCCGGTCCGGGTCTACACCGAATTTGCCACCCTCGACGCAGTGTCCAACGGCCGGGCACAACTCATCCTCGGTCGCGGTTCGCTTACGGAGTCCTTTCCGCTGTTCGGGTACGACCTCGCCGATTACGAGGACATCTTCGAGGAAAAGCTCGACTTATTCACGCGCTTACTTCGAGACCAACCAGTTACCTGGTCGGGCAAGTTCCGGTCCCCGCTTACCCACCAGTCCCTCAGCCCTCCCCTTCCAAAGGGCCATCTGCCCACATGGGTGGGCGTCGGAGGCAGTCCTCAGTCGGTCGTCCGGGCCGCCCGCTACGGCCTACCCCTGATGCTGGCCGTCATCGGCGGCCCTCCTATCCGGTTCGCTCCGTTGGTCGAGCTCTATAAACGAGCGCTCGAAAAATATGGGTACCCGCAATTGCGTATCGGTATGCATTCGCATGGATATGTGGCCCGGACCGATCAGGAAGCGGCGGAAATCCAGTGGCCGCACTGGGCTCACGTGTACGAGGCCGCGGCCGCCGAGCGAGGGTGGGCTCACCCGACACTGGACCGGTTCCAAGCCGAGATCGACGAGGGTTCGTTGTACCTCGGGTCGCCCGAGACGGTGGCGAAGAAAATCGCATGGGTCATCCGTCTGCTCGGGTTGAGCCGGTTCGACTTGGCTTACGCCACCGGTCGGGTACCGCACGAACAGAAAATGGCGACCATCGAGCTCTACGGTCGCGAGGTGGTCCCGCGAGTGAGGGAACTTCTGGCAGAGACGTCTGATCGAACGGTCTCCGTCGGAACGCACGCGGCGGTGGCGGGGACCTGAGGATCCTCGAAGTGTTCATCCATCAAACCAACGACATGCGGCTGGGCATAGTGGGAGCCGGAAAGATGGGCACCGCGATCGCCCGCGCCGCAGTGGCGGGCGGCTACGACGTCGCTATTTCGGGGTCGGGTCCTGCCGAGCGAATTGAACTCATCACTGAGGTGCTTGCACCCGGCGCTCACGCCGTCACCACCGCCGATGTCGTCCGTCATGGAGACCTGGTTGTTCTGGCGGTGCCGATGCACCGCTTCCACGAGCTTCCACGCCGGCTCTTTGCCGGCATGATCCTCGTCGACGCCATGAACTACTGGCAGGAGATAGACGGACGTGACCAAGAACTCGAGATGGCACCGACGGGCACGAGCGTGGTCGTGCAGGAGCATTTCCCGTCGGCTCGAGTGGTCAAGAGCCTGAACCACCTCGGGTACTTCAAGTTTGACCAAGAACGTCGACCGCGAGGCGCGCCGGACCGTCTCGCGATGGCCGCCGCAGGCAATGACCCGACTGCTGTCGCCGCGGTGATGGGCCTCATTGACCGGCTTGGGTTCGACGCAGTCGACGCCGGCTCGCTCGCCGCCGGCGTTGCCCTTCAGCCAGGGGGACCGATATCCGACATCGGTCTCGGCGCAGACAAGCTGACGGGGCTTCTTTTTCCTCAGACAGCAAGCGTGAAAGTGCGAAGTTGAACCAGAGGCGTTGTCTATTCCGCTCGAATTTCCCATTTAACACGTGACCGCCTCCAGAAGCGAAGCGCCGGCCGACCTCGGCAGGCACAAGCCTGGACTTGGGTTCGAACGTCGGAAAGGGCGCGACCGCCGAGGGGATTGCAACATCAGGCGCGGGGCGGCCACCCGATCGCTTCGAAGACCGCGATCGGGTCGAGGTAGTCACGCCACCGGGTGACCTTGCGGTCGACAACGGTGAGCACCGAGATGTAGCGGTTTGCATAGCCAGCCCCCGTGGCGACGGCACGACCTTCGGAGGCGTACTCAAGAACGACCACGCCGGATTCTCGGTCGTGATGAACGGCCAGGTCGAAACATCGGTCAAGTACAAGGCTGTCACCGTAGGGTCGGTACAACTCAGCCACTGCTGACCGACCCACGATGTGCCGCGGGTAGCCGGGGACCGTGATAACGAACTCGAAGACGACGTCATCGGCGAGGAGGTCGAAGAAGTGGTCCCCGTCGGCGAGCCCGTTGAGACCCTCTTCAATAATGCGAAAGAACGGGTCGAGCGCTGCGAAGTCGTCCAAGTTATATATCGCCGTCATGGCGCTTGGTCCCCGAGCCACGCCGCGGCCGTGCGGCTGGCGAAATCAGTGAAGCTCGTGGGCGGTGCCCCGGTCACCTTTTCGACGTCGTCATTGGGTCGTGAGCCACGACCGGAGGCGATGGTCTCGGTGAGCACCTGCAGCATCTGGCCGTACTCGGGGGGCACCCCCGATGTGATCACGCTGTCGACCCAGGAGCGCCGATCGATGTCGACGTGTCGGACCGGTCGATCAGTCACGCTGGCGATTATGTCGGCCGCCTGGCTCACCGTCAGGACCTCCGGACCGGTGGGGGCGTATTCGGCGCCAACATGAGAGGCTGGGTTGGCGAGGGTCGCCGCCGCCACCGCCGCTATGTCCTCCGCGTCGACGAAAGCTTCCCCGCCAATCCCAGTCGGCACGACAATGGCGTCGTCCACCGGCCTCAGGAAGGTCTCGCTGAAGTTCTGCATGAACCAGGCGGGCCGGACGATCGAGTACGTCAACGTGGACCGGCCCATTAGGTCGAGTTCGACCGCCCTGAGCGCGACCTCGGGGGAGCGACCTCGATGCCGTAGGCGCTGAGGTAGGTGACGTGCCGCACTCCGACAGCCTCGGCGAGGTCAAGGAAGGCCGAAACTTGCGGAGCGAAGCGCGTACGCATGACCGGTGCGACCAGGTAGACACGGTCCGCACCTTCGACCGCGCCCCGATGCGTGCCCGGGTCGTCCCAGTCAAATCGAGTATCGCCACCGCGGCGGGCGGCGGTCCGGACCTGAACGCCAAGTCCGGTCAAGCGGCTGGCGACGCGTGAGCCGGTCTTGCCGGTGCCGCCGAGCACGAGGGTCAGATTGCTTGCCTTGCTCATGGGACGATCGTCCCGCACCACAACGAGCGGATCAATGTGTAATTCGCTCAAATAACTATGCGATACTCTCACAAGGTGGACGTGCTCCAGGAACACCTCACCCGCGCTCGTGCGTCCGGCGGCGTCTTCGCTCGTTCCGTCGCACGACCCCCTTGGGGCGTGTGCCTACCCGGCACCATCCAACTCGCTATTCACGCCGTCGTCCGAGGTCATGCCTGGCTGTGGCTGGCCGACCCAAAAGCGGCAGTCAAACTCACCCCCGGCGACGTAGCGCTCGTCCGGGGCGGTCTCGACCACCGAGTCGCTCACAGTCCCGCCGCCCGCTGCCTGTCCCCGGACGACTTCCGAGCGCAGCACTCAGACGATGAGCACGCCAGTGACCCTGAAGCGACGGTGTTCCTCTGCGGCGCCTACCAGTTCGCCGGCGACGTGGGCAGCCAGTTGGTGGAAGCGCTCCCGCCTGTGCTCCATCTGGCGCACGCCGATGATGATCCACTGCACGATGCCATCGGCCTGCTCTCTCGGGAACTAGCCACCCCGGCCCCCGGCCAGCAGACCGTCCTCGACCGGCTCCTCGACATTGTCCTGGTCCACGCCATACGTGCTTCGTTCCGCCAGAGCCCCCAAGCCCCACGGTGGTACCAGGCCTCGACAGACCCGCGCCTCAGCCCAGCACTCCGCGCCATCCACACTGACGCCGCCCATTCGTGGACCGTGACTGAACTCGCCGCCCTCAGCGGTCTCTCCCGGCCGGCCTTCGCCCGAGCATTCCAGCAGGCTCTCGGCCAAGCACCGATGCAATACCTCACTGAGTGGCGAATGACCCTGGCGCGCGACCAGCTTCGCTCCGGCGCCCTGAACCTCGCCCAGATCGCCGGCCGCACCGGCTACGGCTCCCCTTACGCGTTCGCCGCCGCGTTCCGGCGCCACCATGGTGAACCGCCCGGCCGATGGCGACAGGAGCACGCAGATCGCTAAGCGACGTCCCGTCATTAAGCGTTGTCCAGAGAGGCTCGGTCCATCTCGCCGACCAGGCACAGGCTGGGCGCTTGGCCCTCCAGCCGACCACCGACACAAGGCGCCGTACGTGTCAGCAGACCGTGGCCGCCGCCACCGTACTGGCGGGCAAAGGCCCCACGGTGCCGGCCTGGATGAGGTCAGCAGGGTCACAAGGTGATGACTGTCTTCCCTTTAAGAGAGCTCAGTGCCTCGATGGGCCGCCTCGCTCTCGGTCGTGCCTACTGAGCCGTATTGCGGTCGGAGTGAAGATGCCGCTCGGCCACCACGTTATGGACAACGCCGCGGTTAGGGCCGCGGTCGACATCCCAGGCTGCGACCCCCCGGCGCTCGGGCCTGCCCGTCTGCACCGGTTTGGACCGCCCAGTGACGTCGCCTGCAGCGAAAATATGACCCCATGTTGGTGTCCAAAATGCCAGTCCGGGACCTGGCCAGTTCTGAAAGCACAGGCCGAAGCTGTTTTTGATGAGGGGATGTGGGCCCGGAGCGCAGCCGACGCCCGTTCGGGGTAAAACAGCGGAGCGGTTCAGCTCACGGGCGGCAGGTCTCCGTGGGCACTGGCGGCGAGCGCGGGGTCCCAGCCACACACGTCGCAGGCGTGCCGAATGGCAGACAGGCCGAAGTCCAGCGCAGCGCGGTGGGGGTCGGGGGCGGCGCGAGCGTCGTCCCAATCGAGGAGGAATTCCCGAAGTTCCGTGTCCCAGCGAGCGGAGGGCGGTGACAGTGTGGCCGCCTCGAAGCCCTCGGGGGCCGGAAACGCAAAAGCGAAGAAGGCGGGACGGGGGTACCGCCCATCGCCGGGCCACCAGCCGACCTCGATCTGCTCAGCGTTGGCCGAATTGCGCATGATGAAGTCCTTGGACGGCGGATCGACCGGTCGTCCGGAAAAAAGGCCCACGGCCAAGTCGAACGTTCCCCACCAGGCGTTCACCGGCGTCGAGCGACCCCGGTAAGGGGCACGCAGCTCAGCCAACACAAGCGCAGCCTGGGTAGCAGCGTCGAAGTACGCCCGCACCTGAGCCGTGTCATACGTCGCGTGTTCGTAGTCCTCGTCCAGGGGAATCGTCCACGGCGTCTCCTGGGGGCGGGGGTCGAACGGCACCGGGCCGGCAAGTTCACGGACCGTTGCCAGTACCTCCACCGTCACCTCCGCCACCGGCCTGTTCGGGCTCAGAGGGATGCGCTTTTCTCGGCCATCGCTATGATTGACAACGACCTCGTGGCGGTGCAGGTCAAGGGTGACTGAGAGCGATCCAGACCCATTCGGGGCAGGTAGTGGCAAAGTCTCCCACCCTTTCGTGCTAAGACGCAGGGCGGCGTGCTGGAGTTGGGGTTCGGCCGGCGCCAGAGCGGCAGCGAGCTTGCCGAGCACCTGCGTGTGCGCGTGCAGCGTGTCGCAGGTGGCGGACCAAGCCGCGTACGGAAGCGCCGGCCACTGCGAAGGCACGCCAGACACGCTAGCGACTGGCACGATGAGGCGCGAGGGGTATCTCCAGGCACCCGCTGCATTCGTCCGTATCCTGTGCCCGCGACGGCGGCGTACATACCTGGTTGTGCCTAAACTGGCGCTTGCGCCGTGGGGAAGGACTTCCAGTCAATTTGTACGTGAGCCGCCTCAGCACTGTGCTGACGCAGCCACTTGCGCCGTGGGGGCACCACGGGACGAGCGTCAGATTGTCACGTACGGCCCATTCGACGGCAGCCCCGACAAGTTTAAAGGAGTGGGGGGCGGGGGGTAGGGGGTTTCGGTTGAGGAGGGGGGAGTGGGCACCCCTTGACCACCGTGCTGGCGCCGTCATTGCGTCATGCTGGCCGTGCCGGCTAACCGGCATACCGGTTCAGGCCGCTGCCTTGCTCCCCCGGCGAATTATCCTGGTCAAAGGGCGCCGACGACTTTGAAGCCAGAGCTCTCGAAGACGTGGTGGGGCCAGTTGACGCCGATGAAGTGGACGTTGTACTCGCCGTCGCTCAGCTTAACCACACGGTCGACGATGGCCCCCGGGTAGGCGGCCAGCGCCGCTTCGGTCGCCTTGTTCGCCGTTGTCCCGCTGACGATCGTCCCCGACCGGCGCTCCAGTTGGCCGGGATTGGCCGACCTGCTTTGACGTGGTCGCTTCACCCTTAGCGAAGGGGACCACCTTTGCCGTCGATACCGCGCTCGAGGCGCGCTTGTAGCCAACGACGACCTGCGTGGCCGTGATGGTCGTTGAGTTGACCGTACCCAGTGCGAGCACGCTTTCGCCCTTTGTAACGGCCTTGGCCGAGGTCGAGCTCGTCCCCTTCTCGTACTTTGTGGAGGACTTCTCGTCGACTGTCACCTTCTGGCCGGCTGATGTCGTCATTGTGAAGCTCGACTTGGACACCTGGCGACCGTGCCCGATGCCCCACCTTGGGCCGGCGCCGACCGAGCGCTGGTGCCCCGGTGCTGGATCGGCTACGAGTGGCGCGGCTGTGGCCGAGGGGGGACGTGGCCAGGCTGACATGGAGCCCGACTCGCCGCGCACACGAGCGCCGCGGCCGCCGATCCGCCCGGCTCTTCCTGTTCGCCAGTAACCGCCGTACCTTTGGCCGGCGAGCGTGTTGGCCGTGAGCACCGGGGCCGACCAGTTTGGCGAAAAAGCTGGAGGAGGAGCTGGCGCAGCACCGGCGCCGCTGAACTTCCAGCAACCGACGGCTCTGAGGTCGTGCTCACTTTGGCGAGGCCGGAAAGGGCTCTCGTGGGGGTTTGTCGGCCCGAAATCGTTCATGGCAGCGCTCCTTTTAGGTGGAGCTATGAGCACAGAGTGCCCGCCGTCCCTGGGATATTCTCCGTGGCCATTTAACGCCGTCTGTGATGGTGTTGAGAATCACGTGAGGATGTACCGAGGCGATTACGGAACTTCCACGGCCCGGTCGAGAGGTCCGCCCAGTGGGCGCTGGAACGAGCTCATCGAGCACATAACGCCGTCTTATACGAGGCTAGAGAAAAGTACGTTTCCCACAAAAAGAACCCGATCGCCGGATATATCGCCGGTGCGACAGGAGAATTTTCGGTTCGGGGGGCGCTTCAGAACGAACACTCAGATTATTGGAGCAAAGCCCGACAACCTGTGCCGGAGCCCGAAAGTCGGCCTTTCTTGGACATGGCTGTCGATATCGCCGATCACGGGCTGCCCCCTACTTCTGGAGTTTCCGATTTTGGGGCCTAGATAATTCCCAATTATGGCGTGCTGAGCGAAGCCAAAAGTGTCGCCTTGGCCGTCGGGTTCGTAACTCAAGGGTCGGACGATCACGAGTCCCCCCCGCCACTATTGAAATTGCTGGTCGGCGCCACACGAGCGTAAGGCACAGGTGCCCTGACCGTGCTTTTGTGCCGGGGGCCCTTGGTTTGAAGTTCGGAGTTCCTCGGGGGCCTTTTCTCGGGACCAGCTCACCCGTTGCCCTGTGCAAGGTGCTGCCCCGCGCCACGTGGCCGGTGCGCTGCGGTTTCACTGTCAAGTCTCTCGTCGAGAGTTCCCGCTGCATACGGCAGCACTGGGCAGGCCCTATGCAGCTGCCCTTGTCAAACGGACTATGCGCCAGGGAGCTGGGATTCCTCCACCTCGGCGATCACGACCCGCAGGTGAACCAGCCAGGCGGGCATGCACTCAGGCGTCGGACTCGCGGCTGTCGTTGATCAGCCCGGAAGAACAGGACTCGAGGCTCTCGGATGTCGGAGGTCGGTCACGTTTGGTCGACCTCCGACGTCATATACAGGTGAGATGGATGGAGACCGGCTGAGCCGTCATTTCGAGGCGACCCGACCGCGCTTGCGTGCCCTCGGATACCGGATGCTCGGCTCCTACGAGGAGGCGGAGGACGCAGTCCAGGAGACTTGGTTGCGGGTTGGCTCAGCCGGATCGACAGAGGTCGACAACCTCTACGGCTGGTTCATCACGATCGTCGCGTGAATCGTTCGACAAGCTTCGAGCTCGCCGGTCACGAACTGCGGAGCCTGCCAGCATGCTTCCAGCCGTCGAGCTGGCGAACGTGGATGACACATCCAGCCCCGAGCAGGAAGCGTTGATGGCCGAGTCCGTGGAAGCAGCCTTGCTCGTCGTGCTCGACCGGCTGAGCCCCGCCGAACGTGTCGTGTTCGTGCTGCACGACGTGTTCGCCGTCCCGTACGACGAGATCGGAGGGATCATTGGCCGTACGCCCGAAGCGGTTTGCCAGCTCGCGGGCCGAGCCCGGCGACGCGTGCAGGGAACGGCGCCCGGGACACCTCGTCCGGCGACGCGAGATCATCACCGCCTTCATTGCCGCGTCGCGTGGCGGCGACTTTGAAGGCCTGCTCGCCGTGCTCGATCCTGAGGTCGTGCTACGACCCGAAACCCACGCTGCGCGCCGCCGCGGGTCGTTCGCCGAGGACGTGCGGGCGGACGTAGTCGCACAATTGATGAGTGGCGGCGCGGAAGCCGCTCGACTCGCTCTCGTCGGTGGCATGCCCGGTGTCGTGTGGACCCCGGGTGGAGGCGTCCGTGGCGCGATCGCATTCGACATCGCCGACGGCCGCATCGTCGAGATCAACGTCGTTGCCAACGCTGAACACCTAGAACAACTCGACGTCGTGGTGTTGGACGGTTGAGCTGGTCGCATTGATGACCCCACGTCCGTCTTACAGACCCGCACACAAGCTAGAAGAGGGGGAACATATGCAATATGTCCTAGTCGATATTTCAGGGCACGACGCCGCTGCCGACCAACCCAGAAGCCTGGGCCACGCTATCGGAGGCGGAGCAGAAGGCGATCTACAAGGATTACGCCGAGCTCAGCAAGACGCCGGGAGTCACTCCTGGCCTCACACTTGGCCTCCCCGAGGACGCTACGACAGTTCAGGTCAAGGACGGCAATACCGTAACCCGGGAGGACCGTATTTGAGCGCAGCGTGCCGGCGGCTATCTGGTGTTCGAGGGCGACGACGTTGATGCCGCAATTGAGGTGGTCTTCGCCGACATCGCCGGCACGTCACGGCGGTGCAATCGAAATTCGCCCGGTCGCCACATACTGGTAGCCCTCTGCGCAAGGGTCGCGGCATGCCCCATGACAGATTCGTTGTCGGCGGAGGGTTGGTGCTCACTCGGTAGTGCCCGGGGGGTTTCTCGGGACTTCAACGTGAAAAGCGATGACAAGGAAGGTCTGAGCTAGCAGCAGAGGTCAAGCGGATTTAGTCGTTCGCAATGCGAAGGTGACAACTCTGCAAGTCGATGGTGGCGACGTCCTGCTGCGCTGGTACGTCGAGGACAGCGCGACCCTCGGGCCAGCGGCGCTGTACCTGCATGGAGGCGGGATGATCAGCGGCAGCGTCGCCATCTATGACGGGCCAGTGTCCCGCCACGTCTCCAACAGCGGCGTATCGATGTTCGCCGTCGACTACCGCCTGGCACCCGAACATCCCTATCCGGTGCCGGTCGAGGACTGCTACGCCGGTCTGCGCTGGCTCGCCGACCACGCCGATGAGCTCGGCGTCGACCCGGCCCGAATCGCCGTGATGGGCGACAGTGCCGGCGGACGCTTGGCTGCCGCTGTCGCTCTACTGGCCAGGGATCGAGGAGGACCTGACCTGGCCGCTCGATCCTCATTTACCCGATGCTCGACGACCGCAACACCGCTCCCGATCCCGAGATCGCCGCCTTCGCCGTGTGGAGCTACGACGACACCATCACCGGCCGGGGCGCGCTCCTCGGCGACGCCCTCGGCGGCCCCGACGCGCCCGCTTACGCCGCGCCAGCTCGCGCCACCGACCTTTCCGACCTGCCCGCGTGCTACATCGAGTCGGTCAGCTCGACATATTCCGTGACGAGGACCTCTCCTACGCGCAACGACTCAGCCGAGCCGGCGTGAATGTTGAGTTCCACCTCCGTCCCGGCGTGCCACACGAGTTCGAGACCTACGCCCACACCAGCGACGTCGCCGCGTCGCTCGGGCGCGACCGCCTCCGCTCACCACGCGGGATCTAGCGAAACCGACATAGGCCCACCCGTCCCGACAAGGAGTCGACCATGACTGACCCAGCCACACCACCGCAGCCATCGATACCGCCCGATGACCCGCACCGACACCTCACCGTCGCACGCCCCGACGACGACGAAACCCTCAGCCACCTCGGCATTGTTGGCGACACCTACACGATCCTGGTGACCGGCGACGACACCGCCGGCAAGTACACCCTCATCGACATGCACGTCCCGCCCGGCGGCGGCCCCCCTCCTCATCGTCACGACTTCGAGGAGATGTTCACCGTCCTCGAAGGCGAGGTCGAGCTCACCTTTCGCGACGAGCACCTCGTGGCGAAAGCGGGCGAGACCGTCAATGTTCCAGCCAATGCGCCCCACGCCTTCCGAAACGCCTCGGGCCAAGCGGCTCGCCTGCTCTGCATGTGCACCCCGCCCGGGCAGGAAGTGTTCTTCAGCGCCGTTGGTGCCCCCGTGGCATCTCGGACCGAACCGCCGCCCGCGCTCGACGAGGAAGCGCAGGCTGCCTTTATTGCCAAGTCAAAGGCGCTCGCACCCGAGTATCGGACTGAGCTTCTGCTGCTGTGAGGGCCAAGGAATTGAAGTCGTTTCGTAGACAGGCGGGCTGAAGTCTGGATGCGACTGTCATCGAAACCCGAAGGTCCCTAGGTTGCCGGGCGCAGGGCGTTTCTCGGGACTCCAAGCTCTAAGCAGCGGAATTGAGTAGTGCAGCGCCTGGGCGGCTGCATAGGGCAGACACCGTGACCAGCAATTTCGTCGGGTACCTAGCCCGAAGGGTGCGTGATGGTCCTGAACCCCCGCCACTACCTGTTTTATGACGCTGACCTGGACTTTTTGTCCAGGTCGGTGCGCGTCAGGACACGGATAGGACACGCGTGAGGCGGGCGAATCGTCCCGAATTTTGGGTTGCTGTACCGCAGTTGGAGCCCAACAACGTGGCGAGCCGGCCAAATTACGTCGGGGGCTGTCGCCGAGCCAGAAGCGCGTGGAAAGTGGCCGGCCGGTGAGGCGGACCGGCAACGCCACTCGGCGTGGCAGCGCCGGGGCACGACCCCAAAGCGCTATTCGGTCCGCAAGCTATGGACGCGGTTGCGGTTGAGCCAGTCGGCGATCTCGGCAGGGTCGAACCGGATGAACCTACCGACGCGCAAGAAGGGCACCCGCCTCTCGTCGACGAGCCGGCGGACGTGCCTGCGGGTCACGCCAAGCCTTTCGGCTAGCTGGTCCGTGGTCATCAACTCAGGTAGTGCGTCAAAGCCGTTCACTGGTCTCCTCCGGGTTTGGTGCTCTACCTGCAAGGACCGAGGTGGCGAAATCGTAACTGCGTCGCGTTCTCAGGGACGCCCGTGGCGTGCGAGAGACGGCAACCACGGACGTAGGTGGTCACCTGGAGTCTGACTTCGCGCCGCCAATGGCAATTATCCAGCCGCGGCCAGTTCGCCACTGTGAGCCCTCCTTTCAAAATAAGGGCGTCGGTACGTCCGGGCTATTCAGCTCTCGCGTCGCTGGACGGCGGCCCGGCCGGCAGCCGGGCCTTTGACCATATCGTTCGTCCGACCATCTTCGCCGCCGGCGCCGATTGGGCGTTCCAGTCAGGTACGGCAACACCCTCGTTCTGGCTCAGGAGGACGCTCCGCAGCGCGGCAAGATAGAGGCGTGAGGCGTGTGCTCTTCGTGCGATGCGATCCGCGCCACTACTTCCAGAGCGCCGTCCGTCCATTGGACGGCTGGACACATCGGGAGGTCGAGTCGTTGGTGCAGGCCGGGTGCGCGCCTGGCAGACCAGGTCAGCCTCGACCGCCTTCGAGCAGATGGGGTTCATGACGGCGGAGCGACGCGCTCGTTCTGGTACCAAGGAGTGGAAGCCTGGTACCAGGCATTGGAGGCTTTTACAGGGTGCTGCTGCGCTTCATAACGATGAACGATCCTGTACCCGGTGCGGCACCATGTCTGGGTGATCAAAGACAGAGCCACCATCCCAAGCTCCGCTGAGGCCGCTGCATGGGTGGCCGAGGGGATCGTCGGTTTGGGGACACTGTGCTCTCAGTGGTCCCGGGTGGCTTCGCGGCCTACGCCCGGATCTTCCACCCGCCGGTACCGGGCGGGTCATTTGCCAACCTGAAACCGGGAGAGTCCCCCTTGAGCTGGGCCGCCGTTGCCGAGTCGAGGGGCACTACCGCACATAAGGCGATGCAATGGCCGTCCCTTATCGGCACCTACTTGGGCGCAGGGGACCCGAGGGCGATGGACCACCCCGGGATCGAACCGGACATGGGCTCTTTGCCTTTGGCGGTCTCTCAAGTGGTAATGGAGGTGCTCGAGCGAGAGACCAATACGCCGGACGACTGTTGGTTCGCCGTATGGGAGGGTTGGGGGTTCAGAGCGGAGGATTTCGTGAGCAATGCGCCGACCTTCGTCCTCCCCCATCGGAGTTACTTCTTGCTGCAAGGCCCCATCGAGGCGGTGTTGGAGAGCGTTGAGGACCCGCCGCTCGAGGTCGTGGCGCGCGGCCTCGACTGGCCCCACCATCGATCGCCGAACCTGTGGTGGCCTGAGGACCGAGCCTGGTGTGTTGCCACTGAGATCGACTTCCAGTCGACCTATATCGGCGGCAGCGGTCCGTGCATCAAGAGCCTGGTGGCCGACACTCGCCTCGAGGCATACAAAGTCGAAACGTCAGACGGCATCACTTGGGACGATGACACCATCAATCCCAAGCCCGAGGAAGGGAGATGGTCAGGCACGTGACTAACGCCCCGGCCCAGACCTATAGGTGGTGTCGGAGGGGGGACACCGACGGTCTCCGACTGGCGCATCGCAACTTGGCATCCTGGTTGTTAGCTAGGCGGCGCTTCTCAGCGGTCCTTACGGGCGAGCAGAGCGGTGGCTACCCGGTCGGCACGCGTTCGCCGTTTGGTCCATTTGGCCACGTTTGACTTCTGGACGGCCCAAGCAATTACGGTGTCCCCTTCTTTGGTGGTTATACGAAGTCCGTAATAACCACCCTGGATTCGTCGGACGCTCTGCCACGGGATGGTGCGGCGGAGCAACGGGTTCTGCACGACTATGCCCTCGGGTGAGGACGCTATGAAGGGAACGGATGCACATCTCCATGTGGCTAGACCTGCTACAGCAGCGGTGATGAACAAGAGAACGCTGACACCCACGAGGCCCCGCACGGCGACTGCGACACCGATGGCTGCAAAGACAATCGTGACCAAGTAACCGGCCAGCGCCCCAAGGCGGTTTGGCCGCCAGAGTTGGTCGAGTCCAGTCGGGTGGTGTAATAACAACCGCTCACCAACCTCAATTTCGAATTCTATAGGTCCCTTCGTAAGAATGTCAAGTAGGTAACTACTGTCTTGTGTTTCGGGCCGCGTCGAAGTAGCCGGTTGCCGTGCGTTATTCAGTTGTCAAGGTCCTTTAGGGGGATTTCGCTAGGCAGCCCCGGCGGTTTGGAGCTCAGGCTCTTTTGGCGCTATAGCCGCTTGGCCCTCAATGGGTCGCAGGCGGGCTTTAGCCAGGCTCTCTGAGCCCATATAGCGTTTGGCCACCGCCCACTCGTCGTTCTGCTCGGACAGGACGGCACCGACCAGGCGCACAACGGCGGCCCGGTTGGGGAATATCCCGACCACGTCGGTGCGCCGGCGGATCTCTTTATTGAGGCGCTCCTTTAACCGGCCAATGTGACCATGTCAAGCGAAGCCTGCTAGGCGTCCCGGTTACGCAGACGCCCGACGTGGCCCTCCAGGGCGGAGACGACGCGGCTATGACGCTCAACTTCGCTCTGCCAGCCCCGCAGTTCTGCGTCCTCCCGGAGATGGCGGACGTCTTCCAGCTGGCTCTTGAGCACCGGGGCGAACTCGGGTGTGGGCACGAAATTGTCGCACGTCTCACAGACGTTGGCGTAAGGGCAAGCGCCAGCGACGAGGTGGCGGGAGCAGTAGCCGTGGGCCAGCCGCGTCTTTAGGAACTCCGAGGCCATCCATTCGACCTTTGGCGGCACCGGCGGGCGGCCGGCAGAGGCGACCGGTATCAGCCTTCGCACCTTCCCGATCGCCTCGTCGTAGGCGGAGCGGAGGACCGGTGAGGCGAGGGTGGCATAACGCAGTGTCATCTCGGGCGTCACGTGGCCGAGGACGGCCATGAGGGCCTGGAGGCTCATGCCGGCATTGGCAAGTTCGGTGGCGTAGGTGTGCCGCAGCTGGTGCGGGTGCGGGTTGAGCACCTTGCCGTCCGGGGCAAACAGCCCGGCCTCCAGGGCAGCTCGTCGGAGCCCTTTGCGGACCCGCCAGGCCCGCACCCGCTGGCCGTGCTCGGCGAACAAGAAGTCGGTGGGCCGGCCCGTCCTCGGGTGGGGGTGGGGGCGTTGCGGCCCCCTCTGGGCGGCCCAGGCATCGAGAGCCGCCAGTGCCTCGCCAGACAGCGGGACGGCGCGTTCGGTGCCGAGCTTGCCGAGCGGGACCCGCAACCAACTGCCGGTCGGCCCGTAGTCCACGACGCAACCGAGCTCCAAGTCCAAGCACTCGCCCAGCCGGAGGCCGGCCGTGCGCAGCAAGGTAATGGCCGAACGGGCAAAAAGGTCTTCCAAGTCGGCGACGGCAGACATAAGAGCACGGTCCACATCGGGGGCAAGTGCCCGCGGCAGCGGCCGGGGCAGACGAGGCACGTCGCTGGCGAAGACCAGGCGTCGTCGGGGCCGCTCCGCCCAGCCCCAAAGCGTGATGTCGTCTAAGAAGTTCCGCAACGTGAGCACCGTCGAGTGCGCCACCGACGCCCCCACCCTCTGGTCCCGGGCCACCCGGCCCCGCCAAGGCCTCGTCCGGTTCCAGGCCAAAAACGCCTCGACGTGGTGGCGCTCCAACTGGCGCAGTGAGCGGACTTCGGCGAAGCGCTCGCCCAGGAACTCGCCGAAGGGGCACAGGTCATCTATGAGGCCGTTCACCGAAGAGGCCGACAGCACGGCAGAACGAGCTTCGGCATAGCGGGCCATTACCTTGCGGACTTCGACGGCGGGCACGACCGCTAAACGGGTCTCTATGGGGCGGCTCGGGCGCCGTCGCTTAGGGGGCACGGCCAGCTGGCCGGTCTCGAACAACAATTGGCGCAAGCCAAAAAGCGCC
>CAWCCW010000006.1:0-4706 GCA_963794125.1 uncultured Acidimicrobiaceae bacterium | reverse complement strand
GGTAGAGCCCAGGGAGCTGGTGTATAACGACCACCAACTTCAACCTCTTTCTAAATCGTAGGCACGTATAGTTGTAAATGTCAAGCGAATAATTACGGGACTGAATTTAAGGCGCGTTCGACTAGGCGTTGTCGGGCCAGGTGCTTGTTCAGTTTTCGGAAGAGGGTCGTCTAGGCGGCCCCTTCGGCTTGCAGCTCGGGGCTTTTGGCCATCTCCGCTAATTGCCCCTCGATGGGGCGCAGCCTCGCTTTGGCCAAGCTCTCCGATCCCATGTAACGCTTGGCGACTGCCCACTCATCGTTTTGTTCAGCCAGTACGGCGCCGACCAAGCGCACCACTGCGGCGCGGTTGGGGAAAATGCCTACGACGTCGGTCCGCCTACGGATTTCTTTGTTGAGCCGCAATTGTGGATTATTGCTCCTTATGGCGCTCCAGTGCTCGGGCGGGAAAGTGGAAAAGGCGAGCAGGTCGTCGGCGGCGTCCAACAGCATGGTGGCGGCGTCGTCGAACCGGCCGGTGAGCTGGTCTACGACCCGGGCGTGCTGGGCCCAGACGCTGTCGTGGTCGGGCTGCTCGAAGATGGTGCGCACCAGCGTGGCCACCATGCCTTGGGAGGTCTTGGGCACCCGGGTCAATAAATTTCGCCCGAAATGGGTACGGCACCGTTGCCAGGCGGCCCCCCGGAGCACAGCGGCGATGGCGGCTTTTAGACATCCCACGGTCGTATCTTGTCAAGGGACTCGGGGAGATTTGTTGGTGAGGAGATCGGTGAGTTGTTCGGCGAGGCGGTCCGCGGCGGGTCGGCGTAGGCCTGCGTTGACGATGACATAACTGTCGCCGCGGCGGATTCGGACGAGCCAGGCCCGTTCGGGTGGCCGGCCGCGCGAGGTGGCGGAACCCAGGTCGACTTCGACGCTGATGGCATCGGTGGCGTGGCGGTGATCGCGGACGCGGCAGGCAGTGGAGCAGAACTGTGCAGGCCGTCCGGTGCCGCTTCGGGGGACGGTCTGGTTGCAGCTGGTGGCCGCGCAGGTGGCCGACAGTTGCGTTTCGTTACGTAACTGAACTGCTGGGGCGGCGGTCACGCTGCGGTCGCCACCTGGTCTTGGCGGTGTCCCCAAGCGATGGCCTCGTCGTAGGTGGCGTGGTGTTCGAGGCAGCCGTGCAGGATGCCGACGAGACGGTTGCCGAGGGCTCGCAGAGCGGCATGATGGGTGTCGCCAGCGGCCCGGTGGGTGTCGTAGAACGTCCGGGCACCGGGTGAGGCGGTCAGGGCGGCGAACGCCCACAAGTAGATGGCGTCGGCGAGACGGTGGTTGCGGACGTAGCGGGCCAGCACCGTCTTTTTGGTGCCCGAGGCCCGGGTGATGGGAGACGTGCCGGCATAGTTTTTGCGAGACTTGGCGCTGTCATACCGGTTCGGCTGGTCGCCGAACTCTCCGAGCACCCGGGCGCCGAGGACGGTCCCTAGTCCTGGCAGGGAACGGACCACCACAGCGTCCGGGTGCTTGTCAAAACCCGCTTCGAGCTCCCCGGCCAGCGTGTCGACCTGGGCGGTCATGGCGGCGATCACCGCCACGCTGGCGGCCACCGACGCCCCCATGGCTGTGCTGATCTCGCCGGGAGCGGCGAGCTGTTCGGCGCGTAGGGCGGCCTGGATTCTCGCTGGCCCGCTCCTCGACCCGGCGTTGCCGGCCGCCGCGGCGCAACGCGGCGGCGATCTTCGAGCGCGACAGGCCCCGGCCCAGCTCGGGAGTCGGGGCCACCCGCAGCACTTCGAGGGCGTCACCGCTGGTCAACTCCCCGAAGGCCACCAGCGCGGCCGGGTAGAACTCGCGCAACGTGGACCGCAACCCGTTGGCTTGGCGGGCCCGTGACCAGATCATCGACTGATGGGCCCGGGCCAGCACTTTCACCGCCTGGACGATGTCGCTGTCAGTAGCCACCGGCCGGTGGTTATGGCGGTCGGTGCGGACCATGTCAGCTAATACCTTGGCGTCGCCGGGATCGGACTTCGCGCCGCTCGTGGAGTGGCGGTCCCGGTAACGCGACGTGGACAGCGGGTTCACCGCGTACACCTGATAGCCCGCCGCGACCAGCGCGGTGACGAACAGGCCCCGATCGGTCTCGATCCCGATGACCACCTCCCCGGGTTCCTCCACATGGCGGCCCACCAGGTCATGGAAGCGGGCGATGCCCTCCATCCCCTCGGGGAGGCGGCCGCCGCCGAGGCGCTTGCCGTCCTCGTTCTCCACGTGCACGTCATGATGGGCCTCAGCCCAGTCCACCCCTACGAAGATCATCTGGCTCCTCTCGATCGGCCGACACCGGCACCGAGCCCGAGGCCCCCAGCAGCCACCTAATGGATCAGTGCTCGAGGCACGACATCCCACCAGCCGTCGGAGGAGACCTCACCACCAGCAGGGGCACGTTCTAAGCCTAGAGTTCAAGACGCGGGTGACGTCAGTGCTCACCTGCTGGCAGCTCAGCTCGACCAGCCTCACCCACTTCAGAAGCGAGGTGGTCGATCCCCATTAGGCCCCTGTGGTCGTCGGAGACGACCAGGGCCACGCCGGAGAGGCCTCTGGCCACGAGCGAGCGCAAGAACGCCGTCCAGCCCGCCCCGTCCTCGGTGGTGATGACGTCAAAGCCGAGCGACTCCCGGCGCCCTTCGTTGTTCACGCCGGTGGCGACGACGACGGCGACGTTCACGACCCGGCCGCCTTCGCGCACTTTTTGGGTCACAGCGTCGAGCCAGACATAGGTGTAAGGCCCGGCCTCCAAGCGGCCGGGACCGGAACGCTTCCACCGTGGCGTCGAGCTCTTTGGCCATGACGCTGACCTGGGACTTGGAGATCCCCTCGATCCCCATGGCTTTTACGATGTCGTCCACCCGGCGGGTCGAGACGCCCTCTACATAGCACTGGCAGACCACCTGGGTGAGGGCTCGTTCAGCCCGCCGGCGGGGCTCCAACAGCCAGCCCGGGTAGTAGCTGCCCTCCCGCAGCTTGGGCACGGCCAGGTCGACGGTGCCGGCTCTGGTGTCGAGGGCCCGGTGGCGGTAACCGTTGCGAGAGTTCACTCTCTCGGGGCTGCGCTCGCCGTAGCCGGCCCCGCACATGGCGTCGGCCTCGGCCGACATCAGCCGCTCGGCGAAGCTGACCACCATCTCGCGCAGCAGGTCAGGGTCGTCTTGCTCGAGGTGCTTGCGCAACCACTCGAGCGCGTCCAAGCTGTCAGTAGCCACCGCATCTTCTCCTCTCGGTTCGTCTTTGTCGGACTTCCTTGAGGTTGGTGCGGTGGTCGTCGCGAGTGGTGGACCCCCGGCCCGTCAGGGCGTGCGGGTCACCGTCTCGTACACCACTCGGCTGGACTCAAACAGTGGATTCTGGACGCGTCGCTGGCGACGTCCAGATCCAAGAAGCTGATTCCAGAGGCAATGAGGTCCTCGATTCGCCGTCGGGCGGTTGACCGTGCCAGTGGGCGCGTAACGCCAACTGCCAGTAGGTGGCGCGACCGTCTTCGGCGAGTGCCGGGATAAAGCGCACGCATCACGCCGCTCGACCCCGGACTGCCTGGGCCGCTCCTTCGGGCGTGCAACATTTCCGTCCGCGGCCGGCGTTTCGAGACGGGTCGAATCTTGGAACTACGTACAACGCCAAAAACGGGTTACGGGCCCTGTAGACCGGAACCTGCGGGCTAGTTCAGGATGGAGTGCGATAACAGGACCGGGGCTGGAGGGACTGCCCTCATATTCCGCCGGCGATCGTTCCCAGGCCATCTCCGAAGTGCCGGTAGGTGGCGCCTAATATCCGCATCTACGGGTTCAGGCCGTACTCGCACAGCTCAGTGGTTTCAGTCCATTTAATAGTATTTCATGTCGTGTCGGAGGGGGGACTTGAACCCCCACGGGATTGCTCCCACCAGCACCTCAAGCTAGTTTTGCCCATTCCCCCGCCAGCATCGATTCGCGTTTGTCCAGCTCAGAGCGTCCGTCTCATGCCAGTAAGTGACACTTCGCGACACGTTTTGCCGTGTCGCTATTGCACGTTATTGCACGGCCGGTCGGCCGGCCAAGGCAGCGCACAGTCTTGCGAGACGCGCATGGTCGACCGAGTACCACACCCGCTTACCGCGGCGCTCACCGTTTACCAGTCCCGCGCCAGACAAGACTTTGGGATGGCGGAAATCTGTGCCTTCGCTCTTGACGATCGGCCGCACGGCCAGAATGTACCGTTGCCGCCGGTCCCTGCTGAGAGATTGCCACTTTGTACCTGATGTTCTGGGCCCGACCTCACCGTTTTGACTCTGCGCGATACAGACGCGGCGTATTCGTGGTCTTGTTGGCCCTGCCGCCGGACAGCTGCTCCAGGACCCGGTCAAGGCTGGTTGAGGTGCAGCCAGGTGTCCCACCGGGGTGGTTTCGGATCTTCCCAGGTAAGCCAGTATTGACACGGTCCCCCGGGTTCCGCGTGGACATGTATGGGCTCGGTGAGTCCTCCTGGCGGGTCCGGCGAGCTGAGCGCGCGCTCGTCGGGAACAGCTGAACACCACAACCTGGAGACATAAAACGTGTGAGAGGTCGGGCGCTCGGAGGCGGTTGTGAACCAATACACGGGAGGTTCTCCAGCTTTCGGTACGTCCGGTGCTGTGGCCTCCCCACACGCTCGGGCCGTGCGGGCAGTGGGCTCTGGCGGTGACGGCTG
>CAWCCW010000005.1:0-1483628 GCA_963794125.1 uncultured Acidimicrobiaceae bacterium | reverse complement strand
ACGACGGGGAGCTGGCCCGGCGGAAGGTCTTCTCTCGCCGCCATCTCGTCGTGGCCCCTGCCCCGCACTTGTTCGGCCAGCTCCCAGAGCTGCTCGACCGCCTCGTCGACCGGGCCTGGCCGACCCTGAAGTGGTGCCCCTGGTAAGCGTGGCTGGTGCCCGAGAGACGGTGCACTCACTGGCCTCGGTGCTGGCCCGGGAGGCCGCTATCGCCGAGGGCTTGGCCCACCAGCTGGGCCGTTCCGACGCCTCTGCCGTACCCGTGGCGACGGTCGAAGATGCCATTGAAAAGACTGAGCAAGACATCGGCGCCAAGCTGTCAGAAGAGCAGCGGGCCGCCGTCCTCGCCATCTCTACATCGGGGCGCGGGGCCGAGCTCGTCGTGGGCGTGGCCGGGGCCGGCAAGACCACCATGCTGCGGGCGGTCGCCGACGCTTTCGAGCGGTCCGGCTGCGAAGTTATCGGCACGGCCACCTCGGGCCAAGCCGCCCGCAACCTCGGCCACGAGGCCGAGATAGCCAGTCCCGCACACTCGCCAGCCTCATCTGGCGGCTCGACCACGACCAAATGGTACTCACTGAAAAGATCGTGGTGATCCTGGACGAGGTGGGCATGACCGACGACGCCTACCTGGCCCGCCTGGCCGCCTACACCGAGCTGGCTGGGGCCAAGATGGTGCTCACCGGTGAACACCGCCAGTTGGGCTCGGTCGGTCCGGGCGGCGCGCTGGGGGCGCTAGTAAAGCGCCACCCCGAGGCCGTCCACTACCTGAGCGAGAACCGCCGCCAGCGCGAAGCGGGCGAGCGCCAAGCCCTCGAGGCGTTGCGCGATGGGGACGTCGGCGAGGCGGTCTCGTGGTACGTGGAGCAGGGCCGAGTGCATCCCGTCCCCACCCGGGACGGGGCCTTGCAGGCCGCCGCGGAGGCCTGGGCGGCCGACATGGCCGCTGGTCACGAGACCGGTCTGTACGCCTGGCGACGGGCCAACGTGGCTGAGCTGAACCGGCACGCCCGGGCCTGGATGGAGGCCGCAGGACGGCTCACTGGCCCCGAGCTCGCCGGCCCGGGCGGGGCCGTCTACCGGGCCGGCGACCGCGTCGTTACCCTGGCCCCCGGCCCACGCGGCAGCCTCGTTACGTCTGAGCGGGCCACTGTCGAGCTCGTCGACGCGACCACTGGCTCACTACGGCTACGAACCGACGACGGGCGGCTGGTCCGCGTCAGCGGCGTGGAGACCGGCGCTGACCGCCTTGCCCTCGGGTACGCCACCACGGTGCACCGCTCGCAAGGTTCTACGGTGGCCCGGGCTCACCTCTTCGCCGACGGGGGAGGTCGAGAGCTGGCCTATGTGGCCATGAGCCGGGCCAGTCAGTGCACCCATGCCTGGCTGGTCGCCGACGACGTGGGCCAGGCAGCCGACGACTTGCGCCGAGACTGGTGCGCCCGGCGCACACCGACCTGGGCTTTGGACATTGGCCTACCCGGGGATGCAGAGGCCATACGCGAACTCGGCCCCGCCCTGGCCATGAGCGACAGAGCCCGTGTAGTCGCCATCGCCCACGCCCAATCGAAAGTCAGCAGCTACGCCATCAAGTGCCTTGAGCGGCCCGATGGCCGTGCAGGAGAGCTGGGCGAGGCGCGGGCCGCCCTCGCTCGAGCTGAGCATGACCTATCGGACCTGCAAGCTGGGGACGGTGCCTATTGCGGCACCGAGGCAGGCCGGGCCGTGTCGAACCTGGCCCGTGCCCGGGCCGGATTGACGAGGGCCAGGTGGGAGGCCGAGCACAGCCCTCGCTGGCGACAGCGCCGAGCGGCCGCCAAAGAGTCTGCCGCAGTGGCGGCCCAGCTCGCCGATGCTGAGGGGCGCTGGCAGGCCTACGTCGCCCCGGAGGTGGCCCGACTGGAAGCCGCCATCTACGCGGCCCGCCAAGACGTCGACGGGCTCGTGGCCAGCCAGGAACGGGAGGCCCGGTGGGCACGGCTGGCGCAGCGCGGTCACACTACCGGCCGCGCCGCTGACCGGTTGGCCTCGGGCCTCGCTCGGTACCGGGAAGTCCTTAACGGGGAGAAGGCGCAAGCGCCCACACACGGCCGGCGGCTTGGCCAGCGAGAGCCCTGGCTAGCACCTGCGCACACTTGGCAACCAGTAGGTCATGACTCCGGGCCAGAAATGTAACCACCGGACTGCAAGCTGCCTCAGGACTCGCTCAAGCCCTGTCCTGGCTTTCGTAGGCGGGACAACCCTCCCGGGGGAGTACGCAGTCGCTCAATGCGCGGCTCCAACGGCGCCAGGAGGAACGAGATGAGGCATTCTGTCTATGTGGTCGACCCAGCTCTGGCCAGCGAAGCCGTCGGGCGTTGGATTGGTTCGAGGCGAGAACCATCCGACCCGGCGGGCTGGGGTTCTGCGAACCGGGCTACGGAGGTACCTGACCGGCTGAGTGTGATCCGGATGGCATGACCGAAGTTAAAGTCCGACTCATTGACTGGGAGCACGAGTGCTGCGGCGACGTCCGCCATGTGGGGGACAGTGTGACAATGACGGTGTTCAACGACGATGGCCAGCTAATCGAACAGCGCCACGATTACCAGAACGAGCTCCGAGGACAGCCGATCACGGGGCACATCGTCGCTATCGAGTGGCGCCCGGCGGTCCTTACACGCGTCGCTGAGCGCAGCTATGTCATCGATGGTTATGGACCCGCGGTAACGTTAGCTTCGACAGACGACCGGCCCGAGGGCGACTCCTGGGCTTTTGACTTCACTGTGGAGCCAGTGGGTGTTATTCCTGTGGTGGAACCCGAAGGAAAGACGTAGTCGGAGAATCACGTACGGCCAGGAGGTCGTATACCCGGACCTCGAAGCCAGTGGATATAAGGCGTTCCTCGAGGATCGGCTCAACTTTCTCCCAACGTCCACCGGCCAGGCCACAGCCGATGCGTGGCATCTGGACCGTCGTCCCGCTCTCCAGCCGGCCGGCCAACTTCCTGAGGTCGTCGACAGCGTCGTAACGGACCGCCACTGGGTTGGCCGCGCTTACGTACCCGTGCTGAGCCAACATATTGGCGACTGATAGGTCTTTGTCGACATGAACCAGTTGGACCATCCCCAATGAGAACCCGTCGCCGCTTCTCACCCACTTCCGGTAGGCGGTCTCAGGCTCAGGCCATCGGCGGCTGATCGCTAGGACGAACCTTTGCCCCAACCGCCCGAGTCGCTGCAGACGTGAGCTATGACATGAGGGCCGGGGCCTTCAACCTCGGTGGCGTCGCCGGGGACGTACTTGATGGCCACCAGGCCATCCTGACAGAGCGAGAGCTCCACCGTGCCAGGAAACTGTCACCGGCCGACAAACTCATTCGTGGTGCCCGCCGCAACCGGCACGACCCGTCTTTGGCGGTCACCAAGGGAGATCGTCCCAAAGGGAAATCTGTCTATCTGCACTAAGTTTTTTCGTCCGGAGGCTGCTCAGCCGAATCGACCCGAAAAGGCTCCGATGACATTCGCATCGGAGAAGTAAGTCCGAGTCACCATCATGGCCGGGGGCCTAGCCTCAGTACATTCACGTTGGGCGGAAATGTAGGCGCATCTACCAAGTTGTGGTCGTCAGTGAGGAAGTCAGCACCAAGGTGCTCAGCCAGCACGACGTAGAGGGCGTCGGCCGCGGTCATGTTGTGACGGTAGCCCCAAGCTGGCTGAACCAGCGGGGCCACCGAGACTTTGTGGAGCCCCCATGAACGAAGGCGCGCTACGGCGGCGGTCCCCTGTTCCTCGGTGATCAACTTTTGGACCAGCGCCTGCCGGCGCAGTGTGGATAAGACCTCAGCGTAGAAATGCTCGGGCACCCAACCCTCTGCATCGATGGGGACCAAGCGGGCGAGCGCCCGTCCTCGGCGCGTGCGGGCAACTATCTCAGCACCGGCTGAGGCATCAACAACGACGGCCCTCACTCGTCAGAGCCGGCGCGGATCTCCCTTACAACCTCTGCGGCACCGATCGAGTCCAACTCAGGTTCGGGCCCAGCGAGGAGGTCGTCCAAAAGGGCGTGGAACGCCGCAGGAGAGACGTCATCGTCGCGATTGGTCACCACGATGACAGGGTCGTTCGGCGTTTCTGACGAATTAACCACTCACCCAGCGTACCGTTCGGAGCAACTGGGCTCGCCCCGAACGGAGCTTCAGAATCTCCTGCGCACTTCCTGCCGCACAAGAACGTCGCCCGGCGAGGGCGCGGGGCGGGCGGTCTTGTGAGCAGCGTCGTTTGTCAGGATCAAGACTTAAGCGAGCTTCGGTCGGTGGTGGCTAGTAACCTCAGCACAGGCGTCTTACCAAAAAAGGGCTCGAGGCTATGCCCCCTCGACGACGCCACGGAGGCCTCCTCGTCACTCCGCTGCGTAGTTGCGCGCTCGTCTAGCCGTGCGCGCAGGTGCCGGCTTTCAAGAGGAGGTTCCCGGATGGGCAGCATCCAGAAGCAAACAAACGGGCGCTACAGGGCTCGCTTTCGCGACCCGAACGGACACACCAGGTCAGTAACGTTCGACCGGCTCGACGATGCTCGTCGCTTTCTTGCCGGCCTCGGCGGCGGGCTGGTGCGCGGCGAATTTGTGGGCCCAGCGCAGGCCCGCACCCGGTTCGATGACTGGGCTGAGACGTGGTGGCAGACCACGACCGGTTTGAGGCCGACCACAAGACGCATCTACCGGTACTTCCTCGACCGTCACGTCCTGCCCTACTTCGGCGGCCGGAAAGTGGGGTCGATCGATTATGCGACCGTCGAGCTCTGGCTGGCCGACCGGCGGAAAGCAGGGCTCAGCCCGAAGAAGGTACGGGAGTGCCTGAGCGTGCTAATCGCTCGTCCTCAAGTTCGCCGTCAAGTCGAAGGCCTTGAGCCAGAACGCCGCTGCCGGCCATGACGTTACGGTGAGGCGACGAAAATTGCGGGAGGGCGACGGCGTCTTGACCATGGCACAGGTCCACCAGCTCATCCGCTATGTACCCGAGCGCTATCAACCGGCCATTTGGCTGCTGGTCTTGGCGGGCCTGCGCCCGGCCGAGCTGTGCGGGCTCAGGGTGCGAGACGTGGACTTCGTACGTCATACCATGAGCATCAGGTCAACCCTCCTCCCGGTCCACGCCTACGGGGACGAGCCTTGGCGCATGGTGGAAGGACCACCCAAAACCGATGCTGGCGACCGTACGATCCCCCTACCTGGATGGCTGTGCGAGGACCTGGCGACGATGTTGGCCAGCCGCAAGGCGGTCAACCGCGACAGCTTTCTTTTCCAGACGCGGTACGGCAACCCGCTCAACCGCGACCACTTCCGGGAGGACGTCATCCTGCCCGCCCTGCGCGCTGCCGGCCTGCCGGAGACAATCCGCACCTACGACCTACGACACAGCCACGCCAGCCTGCTGATCGACCTCGGCGCCAACCCGCTGGCCCTCGCGCAACGGATGGGCTACAGCGACGCCGCTTTCACTTTGCGTGTTTATGGGCACCTTTTCGAGGGCGCCCAAAAAGCCCTCAGCGAGAAACTTGACGCTCTCCGGGAAGCGTCCGCTAATGCGCCCGAAATAGGCGAATTGATAAAGCTCGAATCGCGTCGTGATTTGACGCAACCAGGACACGCGTGACACGCGTAGGACACGTCTCAAAGGTCACGAGCGGTGACAGGCGGCTAACTACGGTCATGTGTTTCCGCACTTCAGGCATAGTTTTGGTACTCTGACGAGGTGGGTTTCGGACGCGAGGTCGCTGGTTCAAATCCAGCCCCCGCCACTAAGTACGGGCGCCCTCCGCGTCTCGTTGCGTATGCACAGGCCGCTGACCAGCATGTTTGGTTGGCGGCTTCTGCGTTTGTGGGGGCCTACGCAGCCTGCGCGTACGCCTCGGGTGCAGGTGGCGTGGGACGCAAGCGGCCCGCACCCCGCGTTTCGCACACGACGCTCGGGTCGGCGCGGAGCGGCGCATATGCATTCCCAGTGCATGCCTATGCAGTTGCCCTACTCAAAGTGCTTCAGGGCTTGGGCGGGGTGAATCTCGAGTTCGGCTGAGATGACGACAGGGAGGTGGCACCTTTTCGTGCCGTGGCAAGCACTCTGGTTTGGTTGGCTGGTGGAGTCTGGTCCCATCGGTCATAGCTTGGCGGCGTGTGCTGGCGCGGCCAGTTCATCCGTTCGCGTGTCCCACCAGTCCGGCGGCACGACGCGTAGCGCAACCGCCCAGGTTTCATCTTCGAGGCGAATCGCGATACGAGCCATCGATAGGAGGTTGTCGACGAACCAGTCGTCGCGGTGGCTGCCTCCGGGGGACCGAAACCGGCTCCCCCTTCGTCTGCCGTAGGCCAGGAAGTACCACAGTCCGTGGATGCGTCCGATCATTTCGACGTGACGATCGAAAAGTTCGGAGAAACTGGTGGAGCCGGTCAAGACGGCTCCCCATCGACTGATGAGCTCGCGGGAGGTGGCCAGGGTTTGTTCTAGCGATTCCTGGAGCTCATCCCGCCGGAGCGGGTCAGTCAGGATCGTGTCAATTTTGCGCTTCAATACCGGTGCCCGTGCTGGGGAATCGAGAACCTGGATGACTTGGGAGGGGTCAGCCGTATCGTCGCTGCCGCTGTTTCCTTCGTAGATGACACCAAGCAGCACCCCCCACGCTCCGCGTGCGGCCTCGGCCAACTCTAAGAGCGCGTACTGGGCGAGCAACCGCCATCTGCGTTCAGACCGGCGGTTGAGGACGACCTCGATCGCCGTGACTGATACCAAGACGACGGCAAGAGAGGCGAGGATCGCCGTCGTCACAGGATGGCCGAGCCAGAAGTTACTTGCGTAGAAGTCTGAGGAAACCAATACAGCTATCAATACAACCGCTCCGAGAGCGGCAATAGGCGGGCGTCGTGGTGCCTTCGGCGGCTCATTGCCGCCGCGCTCCCCACTCCTATTGTTCAAGGACCTGCCGAATCACGCGGACGACCACGTCTCGCCGGTCGAGCCGATCGGATGGGAACAGCGCAGCGAGCTCGGGTATCTGCGTATGCCACATCAGGGCGGTCGAGCGGGCGAGGGAGAGCAGCGCAACCGCCGGGTACGTCTTGGTTACCTTTCCCTCCTGCTGGGCGGCCACGATCCGTCCGACTTTGTCCTCGTTCGAGTCCAGGATCACTTCGAGCGGTGGTCCAGCTAATCGCTCGACCTGGTACCAAAGGACCAGGCGCAGTGTCTCGGGAGCGTCCTCGAACTTGTCGAACATCCTTCCGCTGTACTCGGCCAAGTTGTACTCATCAAAGCGCACCGATGCATGGAAGTCTCGGATCCGGTCCTCGAAGGCCGCGGCGAACAGGGCGTCCTTGCTGCCGAAGTAGGCGTAGATGGCCTGTTTGTTGGCCTTGGCCGCTGAAGCGATCCGGTCTACCCGTGCGCCGGCGATGCCGTAAGCGCTGAACTCCATTATCGCGGCCTCCAGCAGGCGCCGCCTCGTGTCCTGCGAGTCCCAGGGCATGCTCAGGACACTACAACCAACTGGTTGGATTGACAAGGAGCCTCCCCCTGCTTGGATGGCCATGTCAATCCAACTAGATGGTTTAGTGCGTGGAGGATGGCGTATGCGTTGGTCCGAACGACGAAGATCGAAGCCAACCTGTTCGGGGTGGTGAATGTCACCCGCGCCGCCCTTCCTGTACTAAGAACCCAGAGGTCGGGCACTTTCATCCAGTTCTCTTCTGTCGGGGGGTGTGTCGGCGGCACCCCCGGGATGGGTGCCTACCAGACGGCGAAGTTCGCGGTGGAAGGTTTCTCCGAGGTGCTCGCCAACGAATATGAGTTCGATTATCGAACAACGTTCGACGTCAACCTTTTTGGTGCCATCGAGATAATCCGGCTCATCTTGCCGGACATTCGTCGCCAACAGCGGGGAACGATCGTCAACGTTCCCTCGCTGCGTGGAATTGTGAGTGTCGGAGGCAAAGGGTAACTACTGCTCCGCGAAATTTGCGCTGGAAGGTTTGACCGAAGCCCTCTGGCAAGAGATCGAGATGACGTCCCACCGGGTGGTGGGCTTCGAGGTGTGATCCTCGGTGTTCGGTGCGGAGCGGGTAGCTCTACGTCTTGGGGTCGACTATGGCGTCCCGGGTCGGTGCGACTGGTACCCGTTTTATCTCAACAATTGGTGGGTGGGGCCAATCCGATCGCGTCGGTACGGGCAGTGGACCACGTCGCTTGGCAATATCGAGAGCGCAATTCAGTTGTCGTAGATCAGGAACTGCTCGATCGACCACCAGTTGGTCGTCGAGCCTGCCGTTAGGACCACCTCGAGGTACTGGCCGCTGGCGGCGCTGAAGCTCACCACGGTGGGCTGGGCGCCGGCCGTACAGCTGGCCACGGTCGTCCAGGTGGTGCCGTTGGGAGACACCTCGACGTTGTAACCGCGCGGGTAGTCGCCCGAGTAGTCAGGGACGTACATGTCCACCTCGTCCACCGTGTGGGCCGAGCCCATGTTGACCTCGTAGGCCATACCTGAGGCCTGGTCCGCCCCTGAGGTAAAGCGGTCGGGGTCGGAATGGTTGACGGCGTTGGTAATGGCGTTCTGCGCTCCGCTCGCATCGGGCATATCGGCCGTGGACGCGGTGAAACCCGACTCGTTCAGCTGGGTCTGCCCCGAAGTGGACGCCGAGCAGCTGGCCGAAGACGCTGTGGTCGTCGTCGGAGCTGCCGTGGTCGTGGTGGTGCCCGAGGAGCTGTATATGTAGAAGTACTCCATCGACCACCAGTAACTGGGATTAGCCGTTGTCAGCACCACTTCTACGTACTGGGCCGTCTGGGCCGGGAAGCTGACCACCTCGGGCGTGCTGGTGCCGGTGCAGGTGGCGACGACGCTGTAGGAGGACCCGTTGGAGGAGACCTCGACCTGGTAGCCATGGGCGTAGTCGGTGGCGTAGTCGGGCACCGCCATCTCGACCTCGTTGAAGGTCTCGGCCTTCCCCATGTTGACGACGTACTCGTCGCCGACCGCCTGGTCGGCCCCGGTGGTGAACCGGCCCGCGGCCGTGTTGCCCTTGACCGCGTTCGTGATCGGGTTCTGAGCGCCCGAGGCCCCGCTCGGCACGGGCGCGCTGGCGGTGGAGCCGGGCTCGGCGAGGCCAGTTTCGCCGCTGGTCGAGGCGGCGCAGTTGGCCCCCGAAGGAGAGGTGGTCGTGGTCGTGGGGGAGGTGGTCGTGGTCGTGGGGGAGGTGGTCGTGGTGCGTCGGGGAAGTGGTCGTGGTCGTCGGGGACGTAGTTGTAGTTGTTGGGGACGTAGTTGTAGTTGTCGGGGAGATGGTCGTAGTTGTGGTGCCGCTGCCACTCGACGGAACCGACCAGACCTGGTCCGAAGCCCCGGCGCAGTCCTCCAGCTCGAGTTGGGAACCGTTGGCCGGGTTTGTCAGGCAGAGCCCGGAGTTGGGGTTCTCGATCTCGCCGTTGGTCTCGGCCGTCCAGTCCTGGGCCACGGTGCCATTGCAGGGGTACCAGTCGATGTCGGTCCCCGGACTGGTGCCGGCGGCCACCACGTCCAGGCAACCGCCTTCGAGCCCAATGTTGGCATTGGACAGCAACGAGACGGCCTGGCCAGAGCCGCCATTGCAAGCCGTCACCTCGATCGGGTTGCCCTCGGTGTTCAGGTTGTTGACGTTGCCCAGGCAGTCGCCGGCCTGAGTGATCTCGCCGCTCGCCGTCGGCGTCCCGGGGCTGGCGTTGCAGCCCGCACCCTGGTAACCGTTGCAGTTGAGGCCGGATGTGGAGGAGGTTTGGTAGACCGCCACCCAGTTGACGAGCAACGAGTAACCAGAGGCGGTCGAAGACGTCGGCGTGGTGCAGTCGCATTCGCCGTTCGGGTAGTTGCCCCCCATGGCCAGGTCGAAAATGATGTAGAAGCCGTGGTCGATGGCGTCCTCCCAGGCGGCGGTGCCGACGCTGGCCTCAGTGATGGTGTCCTCCACGGTGCCGTCCATGATGTACTCCAGGTACTCGGCCGACGTATTGACCCGGTTGATGAGCACCGCATACGTGTTGAAGCCGCTCTGGCAGCCGGTGGTGGGGCACGCGATGAGGGCGTGGCCGGGGCTGTTGGCGGAATCGTGGAGAGTTTGGGACGCCTCGTTGTAGGCGTTGACGTCCTCCATCATGTCGATCTCGCCCTCCGTGGGCCAGCTCCCGCCGGCGCGCTCGGGGGAGCCAAGGGACCAGAACGCCGGCCAGTAACCAAGGCCGTCGCCACTCGGTGGGTTGGGCTGCTCGATCGAGGCTTCCATTTCCATCTGCCCGCCAGGCGGTGCATAGAAGTTGTCGAGCGTGCTCTCGAGCCGGCAGGAGGTCCAGCTGCCGCCAGACTCTATGGCAGTGAGTTTCAGGTCGCCGTTGCCGTCCAGGCTGCAGTTGGCCGTGGACGAGGTCATCTGCTCTATCTCGCCGGTGCCGAAGCCAGTCCCAATATCGTAGAACCAGTTGTTGTAGTTCGGCCCAGAACCGGCCGCCCCGCTAAAACCGTCCGAGAACGTCGTCGTCCAACCGGACGGCGGCGCCGGCGGGGTGCCGGCCGAGGCAGGGGGCGCGGTCGCCACCCCGGCGGCGATGACTACACTACTTAGCCCGGTAGCCACCATGGCAACGATGGTAAGGCCCCGCCAACTCTTGCGCCCCCGTACCGGTGACCAGAGGCGGCCCCAATAACCAAGACCGAATTTCATCGGATCCAACCCCCATCATAAGTGACTGCTCCTAGAAAGTCTCTCAGTAGCCACAAACAAAAAATGCAATAGCCCCAACCCCTTTTTCCGTTCTCGGGGTCAGGTGTAAGTGGCCACGTCCGAGGGCCCACCGTTGGACGAGTCGACGGCCGCGCCCGTCCCGTTGATGACGGATTCGATGCCCCCCGACCCATTGAGGAACACAGTGAATATGTGGGTGAAAACGTCACCGGCGTTGACCGGGGTTTCGAAACCCTCTGCATTCTCGATAGCTACACCTTGGTTGAAGTAGCTGTAACTGCCCATGCCGTAGCCGGTAAAGCCGGAGACCCCGGGCATTACCTCGAAAGCCGGGTAACCGTCCGTAGAACCATCCATCCACGCCGACTGGCTAGGCGGGTCGTAGGGGTTTTCGTTCTGGAAGAAGATGACCTTGCCGCCCTGGCCGTACCATTCCACCTCGGTCTGTTGGTAATGCTCGACGGCCAGCCCGTAGGCGCTCACGTCGTTGCCGTTGACGACCAGGCCTGTCGCGGCGGTGTTGTCGGTCCAGCCGACTCCGTTGCCGTGGTCAGCCCTCCAGGCCCACATATCGTCGATGATCGAGTAGTTCGAATTGTCGATAAAGCTGTCCGTGGCCTCGCCGGCCGTGGCTCCTCCGATGCGGAAGAAGATGTCGTCCAGGGTGACCGGGTTGGACGAGTAGTTGGCGGTTGAGCCCTGCGTGCCGACTTCGAGCAGAGCCGGGGAATTAACCGGCCCGGCGTCGAAGATAACGCCAGAAATGTTCACCCCGGCCACGTCGGCCACCGTCATAGTTATCTGGCCGTTGGTGGGCACCACGGTCGGGAACCCGAGGCCGATGATCTTGGTGTTGCTGTCGGGCACATTGATTGAGGCGCCCCACTCGTAGACCCCGGGGGTGAGGATGAGGTCGTCCCCGTTCGCGAGCGCTGCATTTATTTGGTTGGTGGTCGAAGAGGGAGTGGCCACATAGAAGTCGCTCCACGGAAGCGACGTCCCGGGTGGGTTGCCGCTTGTCCAATTCGGCCCCGACGAGGAGGTTTGCAGCGCGGGGACGAAGACCTCGTAATCGCCCGAAGAGTTGAGGTAGAGATATGGCTCTTCCTCCGTGCTGCCACAGGTCGAAAGGCTGGTGTATTGGTTGCCAGCGCCGCTCCAGGCGTCGGCGGGTGCACCGGAGTCGCCGCAGAAGACCTGGTTCCAAACGCTGCCGTTCCAGTCAGACAGGGTGGAGTTGCGAGTGAAGTACTGCTGCTGGGAACCGTTCAGGACCTCTCCGTTCATTACTGAGTCCGCAATGAAACCGCCTGAGGCGTAAGCCGGGCTTTCGCAGAAGTCCATGAGCGTGAGGGTCCCGTTCACCTCCACTTGGCGCATCGGCGAAGCCTGGGAACTGGCCCAGAAGTCGTCACCGTCGTTGTAACACCCTGAGGTCCCGCCGCTGTTCACGTTGATGGTCAGATTGAGGACCGAGCGCCAGAAGTTGTCGGTGGCGTTACAGGTGGTCCCGGAGCACTGGTTGTACGAGTTGATGACCCCGTTTATGACGGTTGCGGTCGGGGTGAGGCCTAGACCGGCCACCTCTTCGTAGTAGCCCATGTTGATGACTAGCGGGTCGGAGGACGAACCGTATGTGCCCGGCTCGAACAGCATGGCGTAACGGGCGGTGCCGAACTGGTTGCTCTGCTGGTCGCTGTACAGCGTGTTGACGTCGGACTGAATGGTGGCTTCGGACATCGACGGGCTGAACACATAGACATCTGAGGGGAGGGAGCCGCCGGTAGTCGGCGGAGGCCCGTAACCACCGGAAGTCGTTGTTGTGGTGGCCGACGTGGTTGTTGTCGTGGCCGCGGTCGTGGTCGTGGTCGGCCAATGTTGTGGTCGTCGTCGGAGCTGCCGTGGTCGTGGTGGTGCCCGAGGAGCTGTATATGTAGAAGTACTCCATCGACCACCAGTAACTGGGATTAGCCGTTGTCAGCACCACTTCTACGTACTGGGCCGTCTGGGCCGGGAAGCTGACCACCTCGGGCGTGCTGGTGCCGGTGCAGGTGGCGACGACGCTGTAGGAGGACCCGTTGGAGGAGACCTCGACCTGGTAGCCATGGGCGTAGTCGGTGGCGTAGTCGGGCACCGCCATCTCGACCTCGTTGAAGGTCTCGGCCTTCCCCATGTTGACGACGTACTCGTCGCCGACCGCCTGGTCGGCCCCGGTGGTGAACCGGCCCGCGGCCGTGTTGCCCTTGACCGCGTTCGTGATCGGGTTCTGAGCGCCCGAGGCCCCGCTCGGCACGGGCGCGCTGGCGGTGGAGCCGGGCTCGGCGAGGCCAGTTTCGCCGCTGGTCGAGGCGGCGCAGTTGGCCCCCGAAGGAGAGGTGGTCGTGGTTGTCGGGGTCGTGGTTGTCGGGGTCGTGGTCGTCGGGGTCGTGGTCGTCGGGGTCGTGGTCGTGGTCGTGGTCGTCGGGGAGGTGGTCGTGGTCGTGGTCGACGTCGAGTTGTAGATCAGGAACTGCTCGATCGACCACCAGTTGGTCGTCGAGCCTGCCGTTAGGACCACCTCGAGGTACTGGCCGCTGGCGGCGCTGAAGCTCACCACGGTGGGCTGGCGCCGGCCGTACAGCTGGCCACGGTCGTCCAGGTGGTGCCGTTGGGAGACACCTCGACGTTGTAACCGCGCGGGTAGTCGCCCGAGTAGTCAGGGACGTACATGTCCACCTCGTCCACCGTGTGGGCCGAGCCCAGGTTGACCTCGTAGGCCATACCTGAGGCCTGGTCCGCCCCTGAGGTAAAGCGGTCGGGGTCGGAATGGTTGACGGCGTTGGTAATGGCGTTCTGCGCTCCGCTCGCTGCGGGCATATCGGCCGTGGACGCGGTGAAACCCGACTCGTTCAGCTGGGTCTGCCCCGAAGTGGACGCCGAGCAGCTGGTCTGGGCAGATGCACTCGGCACCGTCAACTGGCTCGCGGCGATCGGCCACAAGGCGACGAAGGCCACCACGGATACCGCCGTATAGCTGATCAAGCGGGGCCCCGGGCGCCTCCGTGCCGGGTGTATGGACTTGCAGTGCTTGAACCGTCCGGTGCTGTCCTTACGCGCGACCGAATGTGCCCTGTTCGTGCCCATATTTCCCCCTGCCCTCCGCTGAGCCGCTCCCACCTCTCAAGCTCGGTACGAAATAACCATACCCCTCTTTTTCTCGATTCTTCAAGAAAGCTTTACTCAAAGCCTGCTCGGACTGCGGGCCGGGGGACCGGAACCGTTCCTCGGGGTCTCCGCCTCTAGACCGCGAAGGCCGCGATCGCCGAGACGATGCTCGGCGCGGCGTTCTTGTGTGATGTTCCTGGGCCGGGCGGACGATCGAACCACACCCCGAAGGCCGGCACTCCGAGCCCGGTCACCAAATTAAGGTCCGCGTCTGGCGGGGACTGCACGCTACCGGCCCCACCTCCTGGCCCTCTGCCCGTCGAAAGGAAGCTGACGGAGGGGTCAGGCCGAGACACGGAGCTGACCGACTTCCTCAAACGTTTCGAGAACGTCTCGAGAACGTCAACATACCCAATTGATTCGAGGGCCGTTCGTGCGTTAGTGCCCGATTATCCCGGCGACGCTGCGGGCTCGGCTAACCCAACTACGCGGCCGGCGTCGGGCGATCAGACGCTGCCATGTCGCCAGACCGACCCCGGCAACCACAAGCCCTGGTACCGAGAACGGGCCAGCATCGGCCCGTCTGCCTGGAGACAAGTTGAGCGCCGGCCAGAAGCGACGCCGCCGTGACAAGGCCGTCCACCAACTGGTCCACGGCATGGTCGGCGTCGTGGATGCGAAAGTCGACCCCGACCTTCCCGGTGCGGGCCTGGTCAAGAATGGCCCGGAGGTCGTCCGGCAAGCCCGATATCAGATGGTCCCATTTACGGAACGACCGAGCCAATTGGTTCGCTATCCGCTTCGGGTCGAAACGTTCCGCCAGCATCCGGCTGACATAGGGCCGGAGCAATTCAGCGACCTGAACTTCGGTTCCGACCTCTCGGCCCAGACCTTGCAAACTGATGAGCACTTTGAAGAAAAGAGCAAGGTCAGCCGGGAGGATTAGCTTGTTCCTGTGAAGGACCTCCATCCCGCTCACCAAGATGGCGTCTACATCCAGACTGCTCACATCTTCGAGAAGGTAGCGGTCGAGCCAGAGCTCGAGGCTGGCCCGAAGCTCTGCCATGTCGACATCAGGCGGTGGCGTCGTCATCTCCACGACGACGTCAACCAGCGAACCGATATCGCGGGTCCCCACTGCGATCACCATGTCCTCGAGCTGACGCCGGCGCCGGCTGGTCAACCGGCCTACGTCGCCGAAGTCCAGGACCGCCATGTGCTCACCGTCCGGGAGCAAGAAGTTCCCCGGATGCGGGTCGGCATGGTAAAGCCCATCGCGGAAAATCATCTCGAGGTAGACGGTGGCCGCCCGCTTGACGAGGTCGTCGATGTCCCACCCTGCTGCTTCGACGCTGGCTCGGTCTGTGAACGGGAAGCCCGAAATCATCGCCATAGTCAACACCTTCTGCCCCGAAAGCTCGGGGTAGGGCTTAGGTATAATTACGTCGGGTTCATCGGCGAAGTTCGCCCTGAACCGCTGGAGGTTGGCGAGCTCCTGGCGCAGGTCGACTGCGGCGTACATCATGGCGGCGAACTCGCTCACAAGGACGGTCCCGGAGTTGCGCCAACGCCGGGTCCTCTTCTTCGAGGTATTGAGCGATCGCCTGCAACAGCTCGATGTCTTCCTTCACCGTGATATCGGCTCCCGAGTGGAGGACTTTGACTGCCAGCGCCGTGCCGTCGCGGAGTGAAGCGGCGTGCACCTGCGCGACCGAGCCCGAGGCGAAAGGCTCCGCGTCGAAGGAACCGAAAAGCTGGGACACGGGATGGCCCAGTTGCGCTTCGACGGTCGCCTGCCCCACGCCCGGAGCGTCGGCCGGCACTCGAGCCTGAAGTTTAGAGAGCTCTTTGGCGACGTCGTCGCCCACGACATCTGGACGCAAGCTCAACATCTGGCCGAACTTGATGAAAGTCGTACCGAGCTCAGTCAAGGAATTACGCAAGCGCTCACCGTCGGTGGCCTCGGCCGCTGCGGGCGAGACGAAGCGGTCGACAAGGCTCTCGAAGGGTACTGCCGTCTCAAGCCCTTGCCCGCGTGCCGCCCATGAAGCGAGACCATGACGGACGAGCACGGTGGCGATGTCGTTGAGACGCTTGCGGTGCCTTACGAGCGTGCCTGCGATATCGGTCATGATGGGTCCTCCAGTCGTCGACACGGTCCCAGCCATCATTGCGCCCGCCGCCAAGTACCTTCAGAAATTTGAGCTAACCAGAACCGGGGTCGCTGTGGAGGTGGATGACCTGGGCCCTGGCCGGCTTGAGGTTGATGAGGTAGCCCATCCGGTCCGCAAAGAACCCCTGGCAGACCTTCAAGGACAAGGAGTGAGATGAGAGCAATCGCAGTCTTCCCGGGGGCCCGGGAGGTCAAGTTGATCGAGCACCCCCCTCCGCAGCTCGCCGAGCCCGACGAGGTGATGCTCCGTGTGCTCGACGTTGGTATTTGTGGTACTGACAGGGAGATTCGTTCCTTCGAGTACGGCACCCCGCCCCTCGGAGAGGACTACCTGGTAATCGGTCACGAGGCGCTGGCGGAGGTCGTCGACGTCGGAACGGCCGTTGAAGGCCTGCGTGAGGGTGACCTCGTGGTCCCGACTGTGCGCCGTCCCTGTCCCCATCCCGAATGCCTCGCTTGTCGCTCCGGTCACCAGGATTACTGCTACACGGGAGATTTCACGGAGCGGGGCATCGTCGGCGCGCACGGCTTCTTGGCCGAGTACGTCGTTGACCGGGCGACAAATATGGCCCTCGTGCCCAACGGCCTGAGCGACATAGCCGTGCTGACAGAACCGCTCACCATTGCCGAAAAGGCGCTCGCACAGGTTTTTTGGTTGATGCGCCAGCGCCCGCCGTGGCTCGCCCTTGGAACGCCGGCCCACGAACGTGGTCAGGGGCTGAGCGCCGTCGTCCTTGGGGCTGGGCCGGTGGGGCTGCTGGGTGCGATGGCACTGCTCGCGGCCGGGTTCAGCACGTTCGTGTACTCGCGGGAACTTCCACCCAGCCCGCGCACCGACCTCGTTTCTGATCTGGGCGCCACTTATGTGTCGTCGCAGACGACAACGCCTCCGGAGCTGGCCGCGGGGATAGGCAACATCGACCTGATATACGAAGCCGTGGGGCACTCGCGTTTCGCTCTCGAGGTGTTGCGTGTGCTCGGGCAAAACGGGATTTATGTCCTGACAGGAGTACCCGCCCTCGACGACTTTGTGCAGGCGAGCCCGGCCCACCTCATGCGGGACATGGTGCTCAAGAACCAGGTGCTGCTGGGGACGGTCAACGCCGGGCCGGACGCCTTCGCCGCCGCCCTGGCGGATCTCGAGCGCTTCGCCGCCCGCTGGCCACGGGCAACCCGCACGCTCATCGGCGGCCGCTACCCGCCCGATCAAGCCACGGATTTAATATTTGGCCGGTCGCCGGGGATCAAGAGCGTGATCTCGTTCTAAGGACGGCTCACTTCGCCTGTAGGGGACCGCGAGCAGTGCCAGCCGGCGATGGGGCCGGCCCCGCTCAAGGTGAGGCCGCCGGACAGCCGACCGCGCCCGCCTCGATGCTGGCGATCCGGGGGGCCGGAACGCGAGAGTTGACTTCGGCGGTCAGGTACCCGTCGAGCGTCCCGTCCTCTGTCTTGGCGAACCAGGCACCGCCCTGGGCCAGCGTGGTACCGAGGGTGCCCCCGTAGATCCGGTGTGCCTCAGCCAGCGTGTCGCCGACCTGCAGGCCTTTGGCCGTCACCAAATCGGTGTGGTGGAGAGGTTGACCATTAGCAGCCAGCGTGCTGTAACCCACGAAACGGTCGCGATCAAAGTAGGCGGTGAAGGTTGACCATTGGACGGCTCGGTCAATGGTGCAATTATCAGCCATGCTGACAACCGCTTTTTTGGTGGAGGAGAGGGCCTTGTCAATTTCCTTTATGGCCACGGGCTCGCTCTGGCCGAAGCGTGCCGCCCCGACCCCGTCGCCCAGGAGCACAACTGCGGGCTGGCTCGCCAGTGCCGGGGCCGCGTAGCTGGAGCCCACGAGGGCCAATGCACCTACGAAGACAAGGATAATCACGCCGTTTTGGCGCCCGCTGTGGTGCCAAAACCTCATTAGCAGTGCCTCCTTCTGCCAGGCTGGGGCACGAAACTAGGCGAGCCCGGCGTCGTGCACGAGCAGGGCGATCTGAGTGCGGTTCGTGAGGCCGAGCTTCGTCAATACGTGGGTTATGTGAGCTTTGACGGTGGGGACGCTCATGGCTAGGTCGGCGCGATCTCGGCATTGGTCTGACCCTGCCCAATGGCCAGAGCCACCTCGCGTTCGCGCGGGCTGAGTGCCTCCAGCCCCGCCTGGGCCTCGGCTGGCCTGGCTGAGAGCTCCCCACCCGACCAGCGCTGCATAAGCGACGACGACGAGTACCGGCCACCACCCGTACGGCAACCCCGTGATCGGTTGCCAGGCGCCGCGTATGGCATGGGCGACTGCACCGGCGCCAGCCACAGCCAGAGCGACTGCAAACCGCCGCCTTTGGGCGACGAGCAAAACCGCCACCGTGGCGGCCGGGGTAGCCGCCGGCGAGAGCGCCGCCAGCACGCTTAATGCCGCCGCTCCGGCCACGGGCCAGCGCAACGTCACCGGCACCAGCGCGCAGCTGATCACGCCGACCACGACTGCGAGGACGAGCACACCGGTCGAGCCACCCGAGCTGGCCTGCCCCCAAACCGTAAGCCCAGTCAGGGCGCTGATGCCGAGCAGCAGCCAGGCTCTGAGAGCGCGTTCGGGGTACCACGTCGCGTCGGGCCGCCGGGGGGATCTGGGCCATAGCCCGTCCTCGGCCGATGTGTTCACCTGGTCAAGCCTAAGACCGCTGGCACCAGGTACAACACCGGCCAAAGTCGGGGTCCGGGCGACATTCGTCGGGCCAGGAACCGACTCTCGTCCGATGTCGCAGATGGGCACGCTCACCCACCATGCACATATGAACACCTACCAACGAACTCCTCGTCAGGCCGGTCCGCGGCCGGTCAACGGCAGACGCCGACCCGGGGACCGTGCATGAACGCCATCGACATCGAGCACTTACACAAGCGCTACGGCGCCAAATTGCCGTCGACGACGTCAGCTTCAGTGTGGGGGACGGCGAGATCTTCGGCGTCCTCGGTCCGAACGGGGCCGGCAAGACCACGACGGTCGAATGCGTGGAAGGCCTGCGGCGACCGGACCGAGGCTCGGTCCAGGTGCTTGGCCTCGACCCCCACCGTGACCGCGACGAACTGCGCCAGTACGTTGGCGTCCAGCTACAAGAAAGCCAACTGCCCGACAAGCTGACCGTCTCCGAGGCGATCGGTCTGTACCGGTCCTTCTACCCGGCGCCCGCTAACGCGACGGAACTGCTGGAACGGCTCGGCTTGGCGGCCAGCCAGCGCACCCGGTACAAGAAGCTCTCGGGGGGCCAAAAGCAACGGCTATCGATCGCACTAGCCCTGATCGGCCGACCCCGCGTAGCGGTGCTCGACGAGCTCACCACCGGCCTCGACCCGGCGGCTCGGCGCGACGTCTGGGCCCTGGTCGAAAATCTCCGGGATGAGGGCGTAACTGTATTGCTCGTCACCCATTTCATGGAAGAGGCAGAGCGGCTGTGCGACCGGGTGGCCGTTATCGGCTCGGGCCGGGTGCTCGCCGTAGATAGTCCCTGCAATCTGACGGCCCGGCTCGGCGGGGAACGGCGAGCACGCTTCCATCCCTCTGGCCCGTTTGACGACCGTCTGCTGTTGGCCTTGCCCGAGGTGACCGGGGTGACTCGGCGAGGCGACGAAGTTGCGGTAGCCGGCCGCGGCGACCTGGTGGGAGCCGTCGCCTCCACCCTCGCCGCCAAAGGCGTCGTCGCCCAGCAACTTCAAGTGGACCAGCCCAACCTCGAAGACGTCTTCGTCGCACTGACCAAGCGCGCCCCGAGCCCCATCATCGCCTACGTGACAGCCACGTTCGCAATGCAGGGCCTGCCCTCGGTCCTGGCCAGCTACCGGGAACGCGGCATTCTGCGGCGCCTCGACACGACCCCGGTGGGCGCACCGCGGGTCCTCGGTGCTCAACTGGTGTAACCTGGGCGTGGCGCTGGTGGCCACCGCGGGGCTGCTGGTCGTTGGGCGGGCCGCCTTCGGGGTCGACCTGCCGCGGCAATTCGTTGGCTTCCTCATCTCGCTGGCCCTGGTCGCCTCGGCCATGCTTGGCCTCGGCCTGTTGATTGCGGCGCTGGCGCCGAACGGCAGGGTGGCGGGGGCGGTGGGAGCCATCCTCTTCCTGCCCATGATGTTTTTCGCCGGGTTGTGGGCTCCGCAGGCAACTATGCCGGCGGTCCTGCGCCACATCAGTGGCTACACTCCGCTGGGCGCGGCCGTACAGGCAATTCAGCACACGATGGCGGGGCTGTGGCCCACCGCGGGCGGCCTCGCCATGCTGGCCGCCTACGCGGTTGTTTTCGCCGCGACGGCGGCGCGATTTTTTCCGCTGGGACTGAGGGCCCCGCCATCCAATCGGGTCGCGGGGGCGTGGCTCGCGTCACATTGCCATACAGCTGCGGGTCTTAGAAGAAAGAGCTGGACACAGCGTTTGACAGGAGGACTTCCAGATGGCACGCATTCAGGGCGTTCCGAAGCGCGACGCTTCGCCGATGGTGAAGGTTGCCTACACGTTCGGCCCAAAGATGGTGAAGAAACTAACCGGTCGGGGCCAAAGAGCGGGAGCGGCATCGAACCGATGGAGATCTGGGCCTATCAGCCCAAAATGATGATGGGCATGGGCCGGTTCAACCAGGCGGTCCGAAAGGGCAACAGCGTCGAGCACCGGCTCAAGAACCTCGTCGAGTTGAAGGGCGCGCAGATGATCGGCTGCGAGTACTGTGTCGACCTAGGCTCGCAGATCTGCCGTAATTCCGGGCTGAGCGACGAAGAGCTACTGGCGCTGCCCAATTACCGCTCCAGCCACCTGTTCACCGAGCGCGAGAAGGTTGCCCTTGACTACGCGGTCGCAGTTATGAGGACACCGGTGGAGGTGACAGACGAGCTGTTCGCCCGAACGAAGGAGCACTTTGCCGAAAAGCAACTGGTCGAGATCACGGCCCTCTTGACGCTGGTGAACCTTGACCGGTTTAACGCCGCGTTCGCAATAGGCTCCGCCGGCTTTAGCGAGGGCATGGCCTGCATTATCCCGGACCGTCCAGCCGCAATGGGGGCCCGGCCCGCCCCTGCTGAGGCCGCCGCGTCAGTGAGGAATATCGCCAGTTAGAGGTCCCGCCTGTTCTGAGGCCCGGGCTTGGTCGCCGGGCCGGCTCGTCACCTCCGAGTTTGCGCTCAGCGCTCGGACATGGCTCACTCGAGAAAGTGCAGTTCCTCAATCTCCAAATGTCCGGGTGAAGATAAACGGGGGTCACAATGTCAAACGCCGGCATCGACCACGATTACGATGTAATTACAAAACTTAGCTCGCGTTCTGTAACTGACACCGTCACGCACTTCACGGACATGCTGGCAGCCAAGGGGCTCGAGCTCTTTGGCGTCATCGACCAGAGGGCCGAAGCACTGAAGGTGGGCCTCGAGTTACGGGAGACCACGCTGGTCCTCTTCGGCAGCCCGGCAGCAGGCACTCCGGTGATGGTGGCCGCGCCGTTGTCAGCCCTCGACCTCCCGCTGAAGATCGTGGTGTGGGCGGACGGGCCTCAAACGAAAGTCTCTTACGTCGCGCCCCAAGCTCTGGCCGCGCGATATCAACTGAGCCCTGCACTTGAGGCTCGGCTTTCGGCCATAGACCCGCTGACAGACACATTAGTGGCGGACTGAACGAGCCAAGAGATCCCTGCCTCGCAAACGTTTCCGGGACAACAGGAACATCTACGGTGAGCGCGGCTTAGGGTCCCTGGCCTTGTGAGCGTCCACCTTTTTCTTTGGACTTACACCCGCGATCACGGTTGTCACAACCTTTTGGACGGCCTCGGCCCGGACCGGCGGGCCTTCTCCGTCGGCAAAGAGAAGGTGAGCGGCACCGATGAGCGTAGGAGCGAGCGTCGCAGCATCGGCGTCGGCAGCGATACGGCCCATCTGTCGCTCGAGCGTCAGGTAAGAAGCGAGCATGGCGGAAGCCTCGGTCAGGATGGGCATGCGGGCAGCGCCGGCTTCTCGCAGCCTGGCCCGCACCCCGTCACGCGGGACAACCAGGCTGACGACGGCCACGGTCACCGGCTCGAACAGCTTTATCAGCGCGGCCGTCAGGTTGTCCACGACCGTGCCGGTGCCGGCCGAGCCCCGCAGGACCAGGGCCTGCGCGTCCACTCGGCCCACACGGTCGAGTACAAGCTCGGCCAAGAAGGCGTCGAAATCAGCGAAGTGCCGATGGAGGACGCCTTTGGCGCAGCCTGCTTCGGTGGTGACCGCTCGGCTCGTCAGCCCTCCCACCCCGTGCCGGCGCAGGACGCGTTCTGCCGCACCGAACAACTGAGCCCGCGGGTCGGGCATGGCCACACCAGTAGGCACGAGACGTCTCCTCTACTTCTTGATCTGATGTGGCCACCAGGTAAGGCCAGTTGACGAGTGGGCACATGCCCATTTATAGTGGGCATGTGCCCACTATACCGTCTAAGCCCCCGACTTTCCCGGTGAACGAGCCTCACCGCGCCCGGGGCATGGCCGAGGGGTTCGGGGAAGACCCAGAACAGTACGACCGTGCCCGGCCTCGCTACCCCCAGGCCATGGCGGACCGCATCCTGGCAACCAACCCCGGGCGCCAGGTGCTCGACGTCGGTATCGGCACTGGCATTGCCGCCCGACCGTTCCGTGCGGCGGGGTGCCAGGTGCTCGGCGTTGACGTCGACGCCCGAATGGCTGAGTTCGCCCGTCAGCGCGGCTTTAAGGTCGAGGTGGCCAAGTTCGAGGAATGGGGCCCGGAGGGTCGGGTGTTCGACCTGGTCATTGCCGGCCAGACATGGCATTGGGTCGACCCGGTCGCCGGCGCAGCCAAGGCGGCCGACGTGCTCCGGGCTGGTGGGCGCCTGGCGGTCTTTTGGAACGTGTTCGGGTTTCCTCCCGGTCTGGGGGCAGCCTTGGCTCAGGTTTACCAGCGCGTGCTCCCTGGTTCGCCGTTCTTCCAAGGCAGCTCGAGCGGGTTGGGAGCCTACTCAGCGCTGTTGGACAAGGCGGCCGACGGGGTTCGGAGCGTGGAGGCGTTTAGCGAGCCCGAGCGGTGGCAGTTCGATTGGGAGACGCTCTACACCCGGGACCAATGGCTTGACCAGGTACCGACGTCAGGCGGCCACCGTCAGTTCCCGGCGGGCAAACTAGAGGAGCTGCTAGAGGGCATCGGGACCGCCATCGACGCGGTTGGCGGCAGTTTCACCATGAAGTACAGCACCGTCGTGGTCACGGCGGTCAAGAGCGCAGTGGTCACGGCGGTGAGGAGCGGCCCCCTCCCTTCGCCCTGAGAGGCCGATTATGGGGAGGACGGCCGGGCGCCTGACGGCGGCAGCCCGTTGCCATCGTCATCGTCTCCCCGCGACCGCTGCTTGAAGCGCGACCAATCCGCGTGTATCTCCCTCCGGTGGGCGGCCAACCACTCGTGGTAGTCCCTCATGTTGAGGAACCGGGTGCGCGGTCGCTCGTCCTCCGGGCCTAACACCTGCAGCGCCTGCTCGGCGAACAGTTGGCGGCGCCGGAGATAGCGCGCTTCGGTTGCCAGGAACGCGCCCCACACGTCGTCCTCGGCCCGGAAGAAGAAGCTCCGCTCCCCTGCCAACGCCACGCGCCGGATGAAGCCCTCATCGACCAGGACCTTGGTCGCCGTCGAGATGGAGCCGGTACTGGCGTGAAGAGCTTCGGCCAGTTCGGCCGAGGAAACGTAAGGAGCGTTGCTCAGCATGAGGTAACCAAGGACCCGGCCCTGCATTCGCGGCGAACCCAGCTCCGCCCAAATCAAGCCCATCTCTTCTACCAGGCTGGCACGGTTCTCATCGTCGATGCTCGGCTCCTGGCGACCTCTTGCTCGACTAGCTACCAGGGCGTCCACTCTTCCCCCGATCGGTGCAGCGCAGCCTTGTGCTCTTCTAGACAACCTAGCCCGGCGCGGATCTCGACGGGGCGGGGGTAAGTGTGACCTCGTTAACATGCTCTTCATACTTTCAGTTATTACCGAAGGCTCAGTGAGGCTAATGTAGTGCCACCGCAGGCGCCGTTCGCCCGGTTCCCGCAAAAGATGTATGACTCCGTGAGACGGTTCTTCGAAGAGTGACCGGGCGAAGGCCCTAAAGGCAGCAGTATTGGCGTCGTCCCTTGCGAGCTGGGACGACAAGAGGGGAACACCACAGGCCCTACGGGGCACCGGATCCGAGATCGGAGAACTCGCATGAAGAAGCTCACCCGCACCTTCGTCACTCTGGGCGTTGCCACGTTGACCGTGGCGCTGGGCACCTCACCGGCTACCTATGCCGCGGCCAACACCGTCAGGGCGGCAGGAAGTAACGGCGGTACCTTCACGGTTGGCGAGCTGGAGCCGCCGTCGTTTATCCCTGGCCAAAACGAGGGGGCCGCCCTCGACGAGCTCAACGCCTTGTTCGCTCCCCTGACCAAGTTCAACGCACAGGGCCAGCTCGAGTACATCCAGGCCCAGTCAGTCTCGCCGTCCATCGGGGACACCGTGTGGACGATAAAGATCAAACCCGGATGGACCTTCCAGGACGGTGAGCCAGTCACCGCCCAGAGCTATATCGACGCCTGGAACGCCACCGCGTACGGGCCCAACGCGTGGGCCAATAACGGCAACCTGGCCGACATCGCCGGTTACCCGGCCCTGAACCCGAAATCCGGCCACCCCGCAACAAAGGTGCTCTCGGGCCTGAGCGCGCCCAACTCCACGACGATCCGAGTCCAGCTCATCCACCCCGACAGCCAGTTCCCCCTCGAGCTCAGCACGTCCGCCTTCCTGCCTCTCCCCAATGCCTACTTCTCCAACCCCACCAAATGGGAGTCGGCGCCCGTAGGTGACGGGCCGTACCAAGTGGTGGGCACCTGGCAGCCGAACAGGTCGCTCACTGTGCAGCGCTACCCTGCTTACAAGGGCCCGGCCCCGCACGCCCAAGAGATCAAGTTCTTGATCTACACCACCACCGACACTGCCTTTACCGCCTTTCAGGGGGGCCAGGTGGATATAACGAATATCGGCCAAGATGACTACGCCCTGGCGGAGGACAGGATGCCGAAGGACGTTATTGCTTTCAACGCCCCGGCCATCGACTACTTAGGGTTCCCGCTCTACAACTCGTACTTCAGCAACCCCCTCATAAGAGAAGCGGTCTCGCTCGCTATTGACCGTCCGGCTATCAACAAAGCCCTGTTCGGTGACCTCCTCACCCCGGCTACCTCCATCCTCCCGCCGGCCGAGGCGGGAGCAAAGACGGGACTGTGCAAATACTGCTCCTACAACCCGACCCTCGCCCGCAAGTTGCTGGCCCAGGCAGGGGGCTGGAAAGGTGGCCTTGTCCTTTGGTACCCGAGCAATGCCGGCTATCAGCAGGAGTACGAAGCTATTGCCAACGAGCTGACCCAGAACCTTGATATAAAGCCGATCACCTTCAATGCGTCGCCCTTTACCCCGTTCCTGGCTAGCCTGTCCGACAAGAAGGTGACCAACGGTATTTACCGGGGCCACTGGGGCGCCTATTACCCGAGCATGCAGAACACGCTGGAAAACCTGTTCGAGGTCAACAACCCGGGTTACACCGAGACTTACTTCACCACGCCCGCCTTGACAAAGCTGATAAACCAGGGCAACGGGGCTCCGAGCCTGACCGAGTCAGAATCGTACTACCGCCAGGCCGAACAGCTGATAATGAGCTCTTTCCCGGTGGTCCCGCTCTTTTACGCCAAGTACGTTTACGTCCACTCCTCGGCGGTGTCGAACGTTGTCATAGACGTCAACCAGATCGAGCTGTCCGGTGTATCCGTGAACCACTGAGCTGCTAGATGGACTCGTTGCTAGCCAGGCGGCTCCGGCTCTGTCCCTGAGTTCGCTGATTTTCCGTTTAGTTGACGAGCTGGTCGGACAGGCCCGTCGCCTGGCCCGGTCCTACCCCGAGGTAGTTTCGCTCACCCGGGTCGGGAGTTCGCGCCTGGGAGAGCCCATCGAAGCGCTCCGGTTGACCGGAGGCGGTCCCCGGGAGGCACTGGTCTTCGGCGGCGTGCACCCGAACGAGCCCATCGGGGGGCTGACGGCCCTTCAACTGGCCGAGTCACTATGCGCTGACCCGGAACTGCGCCACAGGCTCGCTTACAGCTGGACGATCATCCCGTGCATCGACCCAGACGGCATGCGCCTCAACGAGGGTTGGTTCAAGGGGCCTTTTCGACGCAGTCACTACGGGCGGCATTTCTACCGGCCGGCGCGCGGCCGAACAGGTGGAATGGACATTTCCCTTCCACTACAAAAGGGCCTATTTCGACGCCGTAATGCCCGAGACGCTGGCTCTGATGCGCCAGATCGACGATCGCAAGCCGACCCTGATGTGCTCGCTGCACAATGGCGAGCTGGGTGGCGTTTACTACTACCTGTCCGAACCCATGCCGGCCGTTTACGGGCCGCTTCAGGAGATACCCGTCCAGTCTCGGGTTGCCTCTCGACCTGGGCGAACCCGAGGCGCCGTACATCGAGCGCCTCGACGACGCCATCTACAAGATGATCCGCAGCGAAGACACCTACGACTTCGCCGAGGCCTCCGGCGTAGACCCCGCCGCCCACCGCAGCGGCGCGTCGAGCGCGTCGTACGCGGCCCGCCATGGGACGGTAACCCTGGTCAGCGAACTCCCCTACTGGGTGGACCGCCGGGCCAACCGGCTGGAGGCGGTCGGCCAGACCTATAGCGCCCTGCTGAAGAAGAGGGCGGAGGACCTGCGCACCACTCTGAGCACGCTCGGCGACTGGCACTGGCGGCGGTGTCCGACCAGCTGGTCACCAGGTCACCATTTGTCAGGGCCTCAAAGGCGTTCATTACGCTGCTATTGGTGACGTCCCGACCCAGGACGAGTACCGAGCCAACCAGGCCGAGAACCAACCGCCCGGCGACCGTGGCCGAGGCGCACAGCCTCGAGGACATTGTCCACTGTTTCCGCCTACGCTATGGGGGGATCCTGCTGCGTGCCCTCGAAGGCGAGATCGCCATTGGCAACGGCACGCCGACCATCAGGGCTGAACGTGAGAAACTGCTGTACGTGTACGAGGGGTGGGCCGAAGAGGGAGACGAAGCCACGCCTATGCCCCCGGTCCCGATCCGGGATCTCGTCGCCACGCAGTATGGGGCCATCCTGGTCACGGCGGCCGCCCTCGCTCAATAGCTTGGCTACCGGTGTGACACCGTGGCCGGGCCAAAGAAGCCGTTGGCTCTGCTGGCCCCTGACCGGCTGAGGGGTTGTCGTCGTGGGGCGCTATGTGCTCAGGAGGCTCTTCCAGACCGTCATAGTCTTTATCGGGGTCACGTTCATCATCTACGGAGCGGTGTTCCTCATCCCCGGCAACCCGGTCGCTGCCCTCGGCAATGGCCAGCCACTGCCGCCCCGGTAGTGCACGACCTCGAACTGAAGTACCACCTGAACGAACCGTTCCTCGAACAGTACGGCCGGTACATCATCGGCCTCCTGCAGGGGAACTTCGGCACCAGCGTCGACACCGGCCAGAGTGTGTCTTCACTCATGGCCGAGGCGTGGCCCGTAACCGTGACGTTGGCCCTAACGGCCTGGGTCATTGAGATATTGACTAGGGGTCACGACTGGCATGCTGGCCGCCCTCCGGCGGGGCGGCGTCTTCGACCGGCTTGCTGATGTTCGTCACCATCCTGGCGGTGTCCGTCCCGATCTTTGTGGCCGCTTTTACGGCCCAATTTGTGTTGGGAGTACAGTTGCACGTTGTGCCCGTGGCGGGTACGTCGGACGGCTGGCCGATGAGCTATATCGTGCCCGGGTCTGGTGCTGGCGCTGTTCAGCTTGGCCACTGTAGGCCGGTTGACCCGCGCTTCGTTGCTCGAGAGCCTGAGGAAAGAGTACGTGCAGACTGCTATAGCCAAAGGCCTGCCCAAACGCTGGGTCATTGGTAAACATGCGCTGCCGCAATTCGATTATCCCGGTCATCACCTACCTGGGTATCGACCTCGGCTTTCTGCTGGGTGGGGCTATCGTGATCGAAGGGGTGTTCAACTTGCCCGGCGTGGGGCTACTCATTTTCAACGCCATCGAAAACAAGGACGGGACCGTCGTCGTCGGCGTGGCCACGGTCTTCGTGCTGGTCTTCCTGCTCGGAAACCTTGCCGTCGACGTGCTTTACGCCGTCTTGGACCCGCGGGTGCGCTACAGATGATCCCGGCCTGGAGCGGGGGCAGCGATCGCTCGGAGGAAACCTCCGGCGACACCGTGGAGGCCGGTGGCGACGAAGCCAGCGTCGAGGCCGGTGGTAGCTTTCTGGCGGACGCCTGGTCAGAACTGGCCCACAACCCGCTGTTCATCCTCTCGGGCACGATCGTGGTGCTGATCCTGGCCATAGTCATTTTCCCCGCCCCGTTCGCCGGATTGTTCGGGCACGGCAACCCTCATGTGTGCAACCTGGCCAACAGTAACGAGGGACCGCGTGCCGGCCACCCCTTCGGTTTTGACGTGCAGGGGTGTGACCTGTACGCAAACGTGATCTACGGCGCCCGCCCGACCGTGACTATCGGGTTGCTCGTGACCGGGACGAGCCTGTTGATCGCCATCATTCTGGGGAGCACGGCAGGCTACCTCGGGGGCGTCGTCGATACTCGTCCTCGGCCGTCTAGCCGACGTGTTCTTCGGTTTCCCTTTTATCTTGGGCGCCTTGATTATCCTCACCGTGATCCCGGAACGCAATGTGCTTACGGTCTCCTTGGTCCTCATCAGTCTTCGGGTGGCCGGTGATGACCAGGCTCATGCGTTCGACAGTGCTCGGGGAGCGCAACAAGGACTACGTGCTAGCGGCCAGGAGCCTGGGTGCCAGCAATATTCGGATCCTGCGCAAGCACATCCTGCCGAACGCAGTGGCGCCCGTCATCGTTTACGCCACCCTCACCACCGGGGGCATTATGGTCGCGGAAGCGACGCTAACCTTCCTCGGGATCGGCCTCCAGGCGCCGGCCATCTCTTGGGGCCTGGAATTGGCCGCGGCTCAAAACGATATCCAGCAGTACCCTCATCTTCTCGTTTTCCCCGGCTTGTTCCTGAGTATTACCGTGCTGGCTTTTGTGACCCTGGGTGACACCCTCAGAGACGCGCTCGACCCGAGGTTACGATGAACCTCGAAGTCGGCCACCCCGTCCAGGGCGCGCCACCGGGGCAAGACACGGCCGTACTCCTCGACGTGAAGGACCTCTCGGTCGAGTTCCGATTGCGAAAGAAGGTGGTCCACGCCGTCAACGGTTTCTCGTGCTCGTTGAGCCCGGGCGAGACGCTCGCTATCCTCGGCGAGTCTGGATCGGGAAAGAGCGTCACCGCCCACGCCATTATGGGCACGCTCAACGCGACGACGGCCAAAGTTACATCTGGTGAGGTCTGGTTCGAGGGCCGCGACTTGCTCCGCCTGCCAGACCGGGAACGCCGGCGGGTCAGGGGCCGGAAGATCGCCATTATCTTCCAGGACTCACTGTCGGCTTTGAACCCGGTGTTCACGGTGGCCAACCAGATCGGCGAAATGTTCCGTTTTCACGACGGGATGAGCAAGCGGGCCGCAGAACGAGCCGCCGTCGACCTGATGGCACGCGTGGGCATACCCGACGCGAAGAGACGCGCCAGCGCCTACCCCCACGAGTTCTCCGGCGGTATGCGCCAGCGGATCATGATCGCGATGGCGCTGGCGCTGGAACCGGCAGTGCTCATAGCGGACGAACCCACCACTGCTCTCGACGTGACGGTGCAGGCCCAGATAATGGAACTCCTGAAGGACCTTCAGCGGGAGATGGGTATGGGCCTGATCCTCATCACTCATGACCTCGGCGTCGTAGCTGATATGGCGGACCGGATCGTGGTGATGTACGCAGGCAAACCCGTCGAGGTGAGCCTGGTCCACGAGCTCTACCGTGCGCCCGCCCATCCCTACACGGTCGGCCTGCTCCAGTCGATCCCCCGGCTCGACGGCGAAGAGGAGGAACTCCGCCCGATCAGGGGTGCGCCCCCGGACATGACCACTTTGTCGGCCGGGTGCCCCTTCCAGCCCCGGTGCCGGTGGGCACAGGACAGGTGCAAAGCGGAACCACCGGCCTTGCGCACGGTCGCCGACGGCCGCCGTAGTGCCTGTCACTTCGCCGAAGGCGTGCTCGGTGGTGACCAGCGTGGGTGACAGCGGTCCCATCCTGGAAGCAAAGAACGTCTCGAAGGAATACCCTCTGCAACGGGGCGTTGTTCGGCCGGAGCGCTGGCGGCGTTAAAGGCGGTCGATGACGTGAGTTTCAGCCTCTCCTACGGCGAGGCCCTTGGCGTGGTGGGCGAGTCCGGCTGCGGCAAGTCGACCCTGGCGCGGGTCTTGATGGGCTTGGAAAAACCTACGGGGGGAGAGGTGCGCTTCCAGGACCGCAATCTCTTCGGCCTCGCCCCGCAAGAACTGCGTGAGGTGCGCAAGCACATCCAGATTGTCTTGCAGGATCCGTACACCTCACTCAACCCCAGGATGACCATCGGAGAAGCGCTGGCAGAGCCGTTCGAGATCCATCCTGGCCTGTGCCCTCGGCAACACCGGCGAGCCCGCGTCCGGGAACTACTGGAGATGGTCGGTCTTTCGGGCGATTTTGCCCGCCGCTACCCGCACCAGTTCTCGGGCGGCCAGCGCCAGCGCATTGTCGTGGCCAGGGCGCTCGCCGTACGGCCGGAAATCCTCGTTTGCGATGAACCCGTCTCCTCTCTGGACGTGTCGGCTCAGGCTCAGATCCTCAGCTTGCTGCGGTCGCTCCAGCGCGAGCTCAACTTGTCCTATGTGTTTATCGCCCACGATTTGTCTGTCGTCCGCTACGTTTCGGACCGTATCGCGGTCATGTACCTCGGCCGGGTCGTCGAACTCGGCAATAAGGCTGATGTCTGCGCCCGCCCAAGCCATCCCTATACCCAGGCTTTGTTTTCGGCCGCCCCCGTGCCCGACCCCACTCTCCGGGGAGTGCGGCGGCGGATCGTCCTCCAAGGTGACGTACCAAGCCCTATCAACCGTCCATCAGGTTGCCGGTTCCGGACGAGGTGCTGGAAGGCACAGGACGTGTGCATCGAGACCGAGCCGGCTCTGCGCCGCGTACTGGACGGTTCGTTGCACGCCGCCTGCCACTTTGCGGTGCCCGAGGCGCCAGTACGGTGAGCCTGGTCCCCTGAAGTCCGCCCTGCCCCCACCCTTTACGGACGGCCAGGAGGGGCACTAACGGAAAGACGTGACCCGGATCTTCGGGCAGGTAAGACTTGGGGCCAGCGCGGCGCCGGTGGCGGCGTCGGCGAGGAACACCAGGGACCGGGACTTGTCACAGGCAGCTTCTCCAAAGCGGGGTTTTCGAGGCGATATACAGGGCCTCCGCGCCGTCGCCGTGCTGGCTGTGGTGTTTTACCACGCCCACGTCAGCTTTCTGGGCGGGGGGTACGTCGGGGTCGACGTGTTCTTCGTGATCTCCGGCTTCCTCATCACCGACCTTTTGTGGCGCGAGCTCGAACGGACGGGGAGGCTGTCATTTTCTTCTTTCTACGGGCGGCGTACCCGTCGCCTGCTCCCCGCAGCCATACTCGTCCTAGTGGTGACCATGGTGGCGTCTCTTCGTTTGCTGCCGCCCCTGGAGCTCCGCTCGGTGTGGAAAGACGGGGTGGCGACGGCCTTCTACGGGGGGAATTATCGCTTCGCGGCCGTCCAGACAAACTACTTGATGTCTTCCGCGCCGCCGTCGCCCTTCCAACAGTATTGGTCTCTGGGCGTGGAGGAACAGTTTTACCTCGTATGGCCGCTGTTGCTGTTGCTTGTCCCCACCTTTGTCTGGCGCTGGTCCGGGCCCCGCACTCGCTTCGGGCCGTCAGGGGCGAAGGCGCCGGCCCACGCCAAGGCGAGGCCTCCCTCGAGGATGGCGGCCTTTGTGGTGTTGGGCGTGCTCGCCGTCGTTTCCTTCGCCTTCTCCCTGTGGTTGACCCGAGCTGACCAACCCTGGGCGTTTTTCAGCCTTCCGAGCCGGGCCTGGGAACTGGCCATCGGAGGTCTGGTCGCCCTCGCCGCTCCGCTGTTGCGCCGGGCCCGGGTTGGTACCGCGACGGCCGCTGGCTGGGCGGGACTGGCCGCAGTAGTGGTCTCAGTATTGGCTTTTACTCCGTCCACTGCCTTTCCGGGCACGGCCGCGTTGGCGCCAGTCCTGGGCACGGCCGCCGTCCTGGCGGCCGGCGTGACCCCGCTCCGCTGGGGACCAGAAGTGGTATTGGGCTGGGCGCCGATGCTCTTCATCGGGGCCATCTCGTACTCGTGGTACCTCTGGCACTGGCCTGTATTAGTACTATCTCCCGACCTGATTGGCCACTCTCTCTCAGAGGGCACGGCCGTCTTGTTGACCGTAGGCAGCGGTCTCTTGGCTTGGGCCACCTATCGCTGGGTGGAAGAACCAACCAGAGAGTCGAAGTGGCTTAGGGTCCGTGCGCGGCGCAGCCTGCTGGGCGGGTTGGGGCTGAGCGCCGTCGGCGCAGGCACCTGCGTCCTCGTTGCCTTTGTCCTCTTGCCGCCCCTCACTGGCCACGGCAAAGCACCGGTAGCCAGCTCGTCCGTGAGGCGACCAACCCTCGACGCCTTGACCGAAGCCCGTTCTTCTGCCACCAGTCTGGCTGAAACGCGCCTGGCGGCTGACCAGCGTCAACTGGCTATCGCCCTGGCCAATTCGGCTCGCACTGTCGATGTTCCGAGCAACCTTCAGCCATCGTTGCTAGGCGCCAGTACGAGTGAAGCCGCCCCCTTCTGGGATGGTTGCCTCCTCGGCTTTACCGCCACTGTGGTCCCGTCGTGCGTCTTCGGCGATATCAATTCAGACACGACCGTCGTCCTGTTCGGTGACTCGCACGCGGCCATGTGGTTCCCCGCTCTGGACGAAGTGGCCAATGCCCGTCACTGGCGGCTCGTGGTGTGGACCAAGGCCACGTGTCCTTCCGCAGACGTGACACTGGTCAGCCCCGACCTTGGCCGCACTTATACAGAGTGCGACGACTGGCGCAGCGAGGTCATCTCGCTGATAGGTTCACTCCACCCCCGGCTCGTCGTACTCGGCACCGCCCCAAATTACGATGCCCCCTACGGCATCACCCAGGACGGACCGGCATGGCTGGCCGGGCTATCCCACACAATCAGGACGCTGCGGTCGAGTGGGGCGCGCGTACTGGTCCTCGGACCGGTCGAGTCACCGGACTGGGTGGTCCCTGATTGTCTGTCTGCCCACCTCTACGACGTACCGGCGTGCAACGTGACCCCCAGGGAGACCCACGATGGGCCGGGGCTCGTAGGCTACGACAATGCGGGCCAGATCGCGGAACGCACCGCGGTGGTCGGCGCCGGGGGTGCATTTGTTGACGTTAAGCCATGGTTCTGCGCTCCGACGACCTGCCCCGTTGTGGTCGATAATTTGCTTGTCTTCCGCGATAACAGCCACATAACTGTGCCGTACGCCGAATTTCTGGCCCCGCTCGTGAGCGACGAAGTGGACCTCGCCCTCCACCTCCCCTGACCGTGCGACAACCAGCTAGCGCGGCTCGTCTCGCGCCCGCCTCCCTTCTTTTTCCCCTCCCGGCTCTGGGTAGGGCGGACTGTGGGCCGAGCAACTACAAAATGTTCTCGCTCTGTTGACGGTTGACCACGTGGGAGCCGACTGACGCTCGCACGGCGAGAATTTACCTGGCGGACAGCGTGGGTTTACTTCCAGGTCGCCGTGGCTTCAGGTGTGTGCGTTTATCTGAAGGGCTGTAGAGCTACACGCCGCGGTGGGCGACGTCATCCAGTCGCGCCCAAATACGACCTTCATATGTGACATTTCCCCCTATTCGAAAGGAGATTGTCCTTACTAATGACAGGGCTCAAAAAAACCAGGACCTTAAAGACGTGCACGGCGACGCTTGGCGCGGCCGCTCTCTTGGCCTCGACCATGGCCGTATCCGGGGGCTTTGCCGATGCCGCCTTCGCCAGCGGCTCACCCGAGCAGCTGACCATGGCGATCGCGTGGACAGGGACGCAAGCTGCCGGAGTACCCCCCCTCCTGGCCATCTATAACAAGGAGAACCCGACCGTCCACTGGAACCTCGTCGAGAACGTCACAGAAGAGAAGCTCTTGGCCGAGGAAGCCGCCAGTGACGCCCCTAGCGTGGCCATGCTCAATACGACCAACCTCGTCGCCAGTATGGCCACCTCAACGGCCATTTTGCCATTGCAGCCCTATATTTCGAGCAGCAAGCTCAACATGGACCAGTTCACCCCGGCCTCGTTGTACAGCAACACTTATCTCGGGGCCCAGTACGCCTTGCCGTTCTTCGAGGACACCTACGGGCTCTACTACAACAAGACCCTGTTCCAAAAGGCGGGCATCGCCGGTCCGCCCACGACGCTCAGCCAGTTGGCCGCAGATGCGAAAAAGCTAACAATTACCGGGCCCAACGGCCAGTACACGCAGCTCGGCTTCGAACCTACGATGCCGAAGGAGCTTGAGGGTTACCTGTTCGGGGGCCACTGGGCTAGCAGCACCGGCCAGGTGACAGCAACAAGCCCGCTGGCAGAAAAAGGCGTCGAGTGGCTGGTCAGCATGGAGAAAATGTTCAACCCCAGCAAGGTCCAAAGGTTCTTGGCCGGGGCCAGCGGCGCCGCCAGCTCTCTAGATCCCTTCGCCACGGGGACCGTGGGGATGGACGTCTCGGGCGAGTGGTTCATGCCCACGATCTTGCAACAATCGCCACACTTGGACTTCGGCGCCGCTCCCATCCCCTACCCGGACGGAGAACCGCAGTTCGCCGACACCGGCTCGGTGGGCGGGAACCCGCTAGTGATCCTGAAAGGCGCCACGGACGTGCAGGCGTCCTGGAAGCTCATTGACTGGCTGGCCACCGCGGGCCAGGTGATTGCCACGAAAAACGCCACTCTCTTCCACGATATTTACTCCGTCCCGGCGCTGAAGTCGCTCGTGAACGACCCCAGCCTGGCTCCGACTCCCCAGATGGCCTTCTTCTGGAAGTACAGCGGCGAGAAAAACATCCAGCCATTTCCTCCAGTCCCGGACGCCACCTCCTACCTTGACGCCATCACCAGTGCAGTCCAAGACGCAGAAGTTACAAATATCAGTGTGCAGAAGGCGCTGGAGCAAGTGCAGAACCAATACGGCCCCCTCATTGCCCAGGAGATCAAGACGGCGCGCAGCAACGCGCAGTGATCACGCGTACACCGGGTACGAAGCGTCCGCCGGGCCCCGGGCTCGGCGGCCGTCGGGGCTACAGGCATCCTCCCCAGAGAGCGCCGGGGAGCTCGGGCTCCAGGGCGGACGGTCGGCGGCACCACGAAAGCGTATGACCCTTCGTCGCCGGCGCATCTTGTGGGGCCTACTGTTCGTGAGCCCTTGGCTCATTGGCACACTTGGCCTGGTCCTATACCCGATGGCGCTTTCGCTTTATTACAGTTTTACCAACTACGACATCGTCGGGCCCTCGCAGTTCGTAGGGCTTACCAACTACCAGCAGCTCCTCAACGACCCTGAATTTCGTCAGGCGCTCGGAAATACCTTCTACCTTGTGGTCGTCATGGTCCCCCTCAGTCTGCTGGCTTCCCTCGGTTATGCGCTGTTGCTCAACCTTCCCGCGTACGGCCAGCGCGCCTTCCGGACCGTGCTCTACCTGCCGCAGATGGTCCCCACGGTGGCCAGCGCAATCCTGTGGATCTGGGTCTTGAACCCGAAGTTCGGCCTGGTCAATACCGTCCTCGGGTGGTTCCACGTCTTGGGCCCGCTCTGGCTCAATAGCATCACGTGGTCCAAACCATCCATCGTGCTCATGAACATTTGGGGCATTGGCGGAGCGGCGATCATTTTCCTGGCCGGTCTTCAGGGCATTTCACCGGCACTGGTGGACGCCGCGAGAGTCGACGGTGCGAACCTTTGGCACCGTTTCCGTCATGTGACTTTGCCGGCCCTATCGCCGCTTATCCTGTTCAACGCGGTCATAGGGATCCTCGCCGCCATGCAGTATTTTACGCAGGCCTTTGTAATGGGTGGTGGAGATACGGGCGATACCTCGATCGGCATCGGCAACAGCCTGCAGTTCGCGGTCGTTTACCTGTACGAAGTGGCGTTCGCCGACCTGAGAGTGGGGTATGCCTCCGCCATGGGGTGGGTCCTGTTCGTGATCATGTTGATCGTCATCGCCGTGCTTTTGAAAGTGTCCATTCGCTGGGTCCATTACGAAGGCTGGCGGCAACAATGAAGTCGTCGATCGCCCGTCGGGCTATACCCAAGACAGCGACATACGTGGTGCTGGGTGGTCTATCGGTCTTGATCCTTCTCCCCTTCGCCTGGATGTTGCTTTCATCCGTCAAGACCAATGCCCAACTGTTCACTATCCCAGTGACGTGGTGGGTATGGCCACTTCATCTGGATAACTATTCGCAGGCGCTCTCACTGATCCCGTTCTGGTCGCAACTGGGCAATACTATTTTCCTTTCAGTATCGACGGTCGTCGGGACCGTCCTTTCCTGTAGTTTTGTGGCATATGGTCTCGCTCGGGTGGACTGGCCAGGGCGTCGTCCGTTGTTCGGCCTGCTGATAGTCACGATGCTGTTGCCCGGGATTGTCACGCTAGTACCGACTTACGTTATCTTCAGAGACCTTGGCTGGGTGAACACCTACCTACCCCTGATCGTGCCGACGTTCCTCGGGACGCCCTTTTACGTCTTCCTGTTCCGTCAATTCTTTTTGCGGGTACCGGAGTCGATCAGCGAGGCGGCCCGGATCGATGGCGCATCGGAGTTGCGGATCTACGCCACCATCATCCTTCCCGTCAGCCGCCCAGTAATCGCCGCCGTGAGCGTCCTGGCATTTGTGCAGGCGTGGACGGACTACCTGGGGCCCCTTATCTACTTAAATAAGCCATCACAATGGACACTGTCGCTCGGCTTGACCGAGTTCCTGAGCAAGTACTCGGTACAGTGGAACTACATGATGGCCGCCGCGGTCGTGTTCACTTTGCCGCTTATAATCGTGTTCTTCGTCGGTAACAAGCACTTCTTGAAGGGGATCAGTTTCAATACCGACGTCGGCTGACGGGCGAAGGAGGTCCGAGATGACGAGCTTGCGGGTCATGACGTACAACATGTTGCACGCTCCGGGCGACCGGCTGGCCTCCCTCGTGAGCGTCGTGAAAAGCGTCGGGCCGGACATCCTGGCCTGCCAGGAAGTAAACACATTTGACGGCATGATGGCCCTGTCTCGTGAGCTGGACATGTTGCCGATCTGGGGCGTCGCCAACAGCGCCGAAGACAATCGGGGCGGCGAGCCCGTATTCGAGCACCTGGTCATCCTCACGCGGCTCGCACCTCGCACGGTACGCGTTCACCGCGGCGACGAACGAGCCATGTTCCGGCCCGTCCTGGAAGTTCGACTGCAACTCCCGGGCGCACCGGACATCACGATCTTTACTGTTCATCTGCGAGCCCTCATCGACCCTCATGAGCGGTTCTTGAAGTTCCGGGAGCTCGGCGCCCTGCTGGCGATACTCAATGAGGCCGAGGGACCGGTCATCGCCATGGGCGACTTCAACGCCTTAGCGCCGGCCGAGGTCGCCATCAGCGGCGACGGGCCCTGGCGCACCGACCCGCCGGAGGACCACGTGGCCGCCGTTCGTGGGTCTGTCATTGGCGCCATCCTGGACGCGGGGTGGGCCGATTCCTACAGGATGGTCCATCCCTACAACGGCAAGGACGAGTCGACGTTGGTGGGCCGCGCTGGCCGGCGGCTCGACCATATCTTCGTGAGCTCCTCGTTGCGGCAATTCGTCTCTGACTCGTACATCCTCGACAATGAGAACGTGCAGGTGGCTTCGGACCACCGGCCCGTGGTCACGGAGTTCAGTTTTGCTGCGGTCGACGAGCCACGAACGGATGACATTGGCGGGGCGCAGGCGCCCACGGGGCGCCGAGTGTCACTGAGCGACAACAGCAGCGGTTAGAGCGCCCGCGAGCGCGCCGCCGTTCGTCTCGCCGCATGCCGGAGCTGGAGCCCCGGCTTGGCTAAGGAACCTACCGCTGTTGAGCCACTGGCCCGCGCACCACAGCTTCGCTTCGACCACGTCCTAAACCAGGCCCGGATGCTACTAAAGTCATGGGAATAGTCAGGTAGCGAGACGAAAGGGGCTGGATATGACTTCGACCGACGAGCTGATCTCCAACAACTCTGGTTACGTGGCCAGTTTTGAGATAGGGGAGCTACCCCTCCCGCCAGCCAAGAAAGTTGCCGTCCTGGCCTGTATGGATGCCCGCCTCGACCCCGCCAAAGCCCTGGGCCTGAAGGAGGGCGACGCCCACGTGATCCGCAACGCGGGTGGAGTGGCGACCGACGACGCGCTGCGAAGCCTTGTGATATCCCAGCGACTGCTCGGGACGGAGGAGATCATCCTCATCCATCACACCGACTGCGGGATGGAGACCTTCACTGACGATGCCGTGAAGGAACAGATCCGCGCCGAGACCGGGTTACGGCCGAGTTTCGCGCTGGAGGCGTTCCCCAAGGCCGAAGATGACGTCAAGCAGACGGCCGCCCGGATAAAGGCCAACCCCTTCGTACCCCGCAAGAACATCCGAGGCTTCATCTACGAGGTAGAGACGGGCCGTTTGCGTGAGGTCCCGCTGGACTGAGCCGCACCACCCGCCGTTTTGCCTTACGTGACCCGGCGCTTCGGCTCGAAGACGTGAACCGACGGATCGGCCAGCACGCCAGCAATGCGATCGACAGCGGCCCACGCGTCCACATAGCCCGTGTAAAGAGCTACGGGAGCCAGCCGCATAACGTCAGGCGCCCTGAAGTCGGGCACGACCAGGCCTCGGTCCACGAGCGCTCGGGTGGCCGCCCAGGCGTCCGGATGGCTGATGGAGAAATGGCCACCTCTTCTCGCCGGCTCCGAGGGGCTGGCGCTCCGGGCCCCGAGCGGTGCCAATAGGGCTTCGGCTCGATGAGCGAGAAGGGAAACGAGACGACGGGTCTTTGTCCACAGAGACGGTATCCCGGCCTCCAGCAAGGGGGCAATGCCGGCGTCGAGGGCCACAATCCCGGCCACCGCCGGAGTGCCGGTCAGGAAGCGGCCTGCGGTGGGTACCGGCTCGTAAGTACCCCCCATGTCGAACTGGTCCTGCTGGCCCCACCAACCCCAGATCGGTTGACGCAGAGATGGCTGTAATGAGGAGCGCACGTACAGCCAACCGGGAGCACCGGGGCCACCGTTCAGGTACTTGTACCCGCAGCCCACGGCGAGATCAGCCCCCGAGGCGTCCAGGTGCACCGGGACGACACCGGCGGCGTGGCTCAAGTCCCAGAGGGTCAGGGCTCCGACACGATGGGCAAGGTCGTTTATTGCCCGGAGGTCGACGACCGCGCCGGAACGGTAATTTATGCCCGAGAGACAGACCAGACCGACGTCGTCGGTTACCGCTTCAGCCAGCGCGTCGACCTCCATGCCCTCGACAGGGCTCGTATGGATAAGGCGAAGGCGTCGGCCCAGGCGTGACGCGATGCCCTGCAGGACGTAACGCACCGTCGGGAAATCATTGGGATCGCCGACGATGACAGCCCGGCCGGCTCTGGCGTCGAGGGCAGCGACGGCCAATTTGTACAGGTTTACGGTGGTCGAGTCGCTAACTACGACCTGCCCCGGAGCGGCACCCACCAACTGCCCGACCCGGTCACCAACGACAGCGGGTAGTTCGATCCAGTGCTCCCACGCACCCACCAGGTCGCGGGCCCATTCGTTGAGGAAATCGGCCATGACCCGAGCCGTGGCCCGGGGTTGACGGCCAAGTGAGTTGCCGTCGAGGTAGATAGGCCCACTGTCGTTCACCAAAAACGCGCCCCGCCATGGCGCGAGCGGGTCACGGCGGTCGGCCTCAACGGCGTCGGCATACGACCTGAGCGTCATCTCGTCGCTCATCGACTACATCCTGCCGCTCCCGACATCCCCGGGCCCGCGTGGCCGGGCTCCCGTCACGTCATACCGGTCAGGCGGGTCTAGCCCTACGGCAGCTGGTATTGGAGGATGGGACCGATGGAGGACCAGGTATGGTTGGCCGACCGTTTCGAGGAGCATCGCCCTCACCTGCGGGCGGTGGCGTACCGCATGCTCGGCTCATTGAGCGAGGCGGATGACGCCGTCCAGGAGGGGTGGCTGCGACTGAGCCGCACCGACACCAGGGACGTAGAGAACCTGCGGGCTTGGCTCACAACCGTCGTCGGCCGGGTGTCGCTGAACATGCTGCGCTCCCGCCACTCGCACCCTCATGAGCCCTTTGGCCCCCATATGCCGGAGCCGATAATCGACCGGCCAGACGGCACGGACCCGGAGCACGAGGCGCTGCTGGCCGATTCCGTCGGCTTGGCGCTCCTCGTCGTCCTCGAGACACTCCTGCCCCGCGAGCGGCTGGCTTTCGTCCTGCACGACATGTTTGCCATGCCCTTCGACCAGATTGCCCCGATCCTGGACCGCTCGCCAGAAGCGGCGCGCCAACTGGCGAGCCGCGCCCGCCGCCGCGTCCAGGGCGAAAACGCGCTCCCCGATGCCAACCTCGACCGTCAGCGGGAAGTGGTCGAGGCCTTCATGGCTGCTGCTCGGAAGGGTGACTTCGAGGCCCTCGTAGCTGTGCTCGACCCCGACGTCGTGCTGCGGGCAGACATGGGCGCCATGCCTTTCCGCACCATCCGCGGCGCCGAGGCCGTCGCCAGCCAGGCACACATGTACTCGCGAGTCGACCTGCTCGCCCGGCCTGCGCTGGTAAACGGCGTGCCCGGCGGGATCGCGATGCGTGACGGGCAACCATTTGCTGTCGGCGCCTTCACCGTCAAGGGCGGGAAGATCGTCGCTATCGACTTCCTGGCCGACCCCGAACGCTTGCGCCTGCTTGACCTCTCCGTTCTCGACGACTAGGTCTCGACGACTAGGTCTCGACGACTAGGTCTCGACGACTGGGGTCTCGACGAAATCCAATCGGGGGCCCACGTCCGTACATTCTTGGGGACGGCGGAGCGGGGACGCGCTTGCGCCATCCGCAGACAGACCGCTCGGACCAATGGAGGGCTGATGAGGACATTCAAGGACCACGTGTTGCCTCGGCTTCTGGGAGCTTTGGCCGCGGCGTCGCTGGCACTGGTGACGCTGCCGGCCTCCGGGGCCGTTGCCGCCACCGGGACAGGGGCCAATCCGAAGAGCGTGTTCGAAGAGATCGGCCCGGCCAAGGCGACAGGGAAGACCTTGAGCCTCGCCAAGGGCAAGCAGGGCATCTTTGCTATCGGGCCCGACGGGCACTCCCTCTATGTTTATGCCGGAGATCACGGGACGAAGAGCGGCTGCACCGGAACTTGCGCTTCACATTGGCCGGCCTTTACTGATAGCGGCGCCATCATGACGGGGACGCTGATAAAGAAGTCAGAGGTCGCCAAGGCCGATGGGCAGAAGCCGGACCAGGTGACGTATTACGGGCACCTGCTGTACTACTTCGCGGGTGACACTGCCCCGGGCAACACGAACGGGGTGGGTGTTTCGGGCTGGCACCTGATTGGGCCGTTCGGCAACGTCATGCTGCCACGAGGGTAAGACCGCCTCGACCCGCCCTCTGCCACCGCAACGCCCGGAGCGGCCGGTATTGTGCGGCCAGGAGGGTTGAGGTGGCCAGAGAGGTGGGGAAATCCGTAACCTTCAGGGCGGCGCTGGCGGCCTTGGTCCTTGTCGGAGTGCCTTTAGTCACTGCTACCAGGAACGCTTTAGCTTCGGGGAGCCCGCCCATAGCGTCCCCTTGCGGCGTCATGGACGGTCAGGCACCTGTTCGCATTCACGAGATCGGTAACTCGCAAAATGGCACCACGATTTGCGCAACCCAGGGCGAAAAGCTGGTCGTTTCGCTGTCTGCACCGGCGGGGGCGGGGATGGAGTGGCAGCGCATCGTGGCCTCGCCGTCCGGAGTGCTCGTCCCCTTACCAACGCCGGTCTCTACCGATCGGGTGGTGACCTCGACGATATTCCAGGCCAAGAGACAGGGCACGGTCAGGTTGAGTTCACAAAGACGGGGCTGCCCGCTGGCGGTTGCCGGTTCGGCCAGCTGTGAGGTGCTCGTCTTGTGGCAAGCGACTGTCCGGGTCCACGGCCTGGGCCGGGCCCTCCCTCAACCTCACCCCCTCGTCCCCCAAGCGACTTCGGCTGCCGCCTGACCGGCAGTGCACCGCCTCTAGCGCGGCGGGAGCTTTCGTCGTGTAGATCCGCCGGCGTTGCCCTTTAAGACCCGCCTACCCAGACGGTTTTCAGGTTGCAAAAAGCCCGGATCCCTTCGGCCGAGAGCTCCCTGCCGTAGCCAGAGGTTTTGATGCCGCCAAAGGGAAGTTCCGGGAACGAGGTGACCATCCCGTTCACGAACACGGCGCCGGCCTGCAGATCTCGTACAAACCGGATGGTCTCCTCGTCGTCGTTCGTCCATGCATTGGCTCCGAGCCCGAACTCGGTGGTGTTAGCGAGTTCTATCGCTTCGTCAATGCTTTTGACTCGGAACAAGGTAGCCACCGGACCGAAGACTTCTTCCCAGTACATCCGCATGTCCGGGGTCACTTCGCTAATTACTGTCGGCGGGTAATACCAACCCGGGCCAGAGAGCCGTTCACCGCCGCAGAGCACCTTGGCCCCTTGAGCGACTGCGTCGGCGACCAGCTCCTCGATGTCTTCCCGCCCCGACTTCGTCGCTAACAGGCCCACATCAGTGGGCTCCGCGAGCGGGTCGCCCACCATGAGCGAGGACATGTCCTCGACGAACCGACGCTCAAACTCGTCGGCTACGTCTTCATGGACGATGAAGCGCTTGGCCGCAATACAGGACTGGCCGTTGTTCTGGCAACGGGCTGTCGTCGCTACGCGTGCGGCGGCGCCCAGGTCGGCGCTCGGCATGACGATAAAAGCGTCGCTCCCCCCGAGCTCGAGCACGCTGGGTTTGACCACTTCGCCGGCGACAGCGGCAACGGCGGCGCCGGCGGGGCCGGACCCGGTGAGGGTGACGCCAGCGACGCGCTGGTCGCGGATGACCTTCTCGACCCGGGATGACCCGATCAGCAAGGTCTGAAAGGCGCCTTCGGGAAACCCCGCCCGCTCGAACAGGCGGCCGAGGTAGAGCGCAGTCTGGGGCACGTTGGACGCGTGCTTCAGCAACCCGACGTTGCCCGCCATGAGGGCGGGAGCGGCGAACCGCATTACCTGCCAGAGGGGGAAGTTCCAGGGCATGACGGCCAGGACCACGCCCAGGGGCTGGTAACGGGCATAAGCCGCGATCGCCCCGACCGCAGCGGGCTCCGCCACCTCGTCGGCCAGCAGGGCTTTGGCGTTCTCAGCGTAGTAACGGCAGCCGCGGACGCACTTGGCTACCTCCGCTCGGGCGGACTTGAACGTCTTGCCCATCTCCGTCGTCATGAGGCGGGCGACGGCGCCTTCGTCGGCCTCGAGCAGGTCTGCCGCCTGCCGCATCAAGACGGACCGCTGTTCGAACGTGGTCAACCGCTGGTATTTGAATGCCGCGGCGCCGCGCTCCAGGCAAGACTCGAGCTCGCTGTCAGAGATCTCCTCAAAGATCTCCAGCTGTTCCCCCGTTGCCGGGTTGGTTGTCGCAATGGGCATCTGAACCTCCACGTAGGCGCAGCCACGTTCTCGAGCCGTGACCAATCAGCCTACGCTTTGGCGAGGAATTTCCTTCTGGGCCAGCGCTATCAAAGGCGCTATGGCGAGAACGAGCGCTAGTGCCTGACTGGAGCGGTCGAGGCTCTGCGCCTTGGTGGCGCCGCGTGGGCGACAAGGGGCACAAATCTCTCCAGCCTGACCTCTCGGAGCCGAACGTCCCCGCAGAGGATTGGTGGACACCTTCCCCGAACGTATGTACGATACAGCGGTGTCGGGCATGTTCAGCAACGGCACCGAGAAGGACGGCAGGAAGATGGGCTCCGTTAAGAGGGACGGCTTTAGATGGCCAGTCGAGGGTGAAGAAGCCGCCGGCACCCTGTTCAACGGGGCGTGGCCCGATCGCCACGTCGGGCGGGGGGAATACCGGGGCCTGGAGTTCCTGCACGTCAACGCCCGTACCGTCATCAATACGGTCCCCGCTTCGTCGCGGATGTCGTTCAAATACACGATCAACGCCTATCGCGGGTGCTCGCATGCCTGTACGTACTGCTTCGCACGTCCCACCCACGAGTTCCTCGGCCTGGGGATAGGCGAGGACTTCGAGCGTCGGATCGTCGTCAAGGTCAACGCCGTCGAGCGCGCCCGGGCCGAACTGTCCTCCCCCCGCTGGCAGGGCGACCTCATCGCAATGGGCACCAATACGGACCCGTACCAGCACGCCGAAGGCAAGTACCACCTGACACGCGGGATCGTCGAGGTGCTCAGCGAACGGCGCAACCCGTTCAGCATCCTGACCAAGTCGACCCTGATACTCCGTGACCTCACGCTGCTCGCCGAGGCCGCGGCCCGCACCAGCGTCCGGGCCAACCTGTCGATCGGGACCCTGGACCGTGAGGTCTGGCGCCTGACCGAGCCGGGTACCCCGCCCCCGGACAAGCGGGTCGAGGCGGTCAGACGCCTCAACGACGCCGGGGTCCCGTGCGGGGTGCTGGTCGCCCCCGTGTTACCCGGTCTTTCTGACACTGACGAACAAGTCACTGCCGTCGTCGAGGCCTGCCGCGATGCCGGCGCCGTGGGCGTGAGCGTCGTCGCCCTCCATCTACGCCCTGGAGTCCGGGAGCACTACCTAGCCTGGCTGGCTGCGACCCGGCCTGATCTGGTCGACCTGCACGCCACCCGGTTCGGCCGGGGGGCCTACCAACACCGGCGCGAGCAGGAGCGGCTGTCCGCCATCGTCGCCCGAGTGATGGGGCACCCCCCGGCGCCCGGGACGGTGCTCATGCAACCCAGGGACGAGGCGGTCGACCCGAGCCTCGAGCCGAGGCCCGAACCAGCGCAGCTAGCCCTGTTCTCCGCCGGCCCAGATCGACTGGAAAAAGGTTAACCCTGGCCAGAAATAAAAAGATGCCGCTGTCCGGGCGACGCAGCTAGGGTAAGGACCGTTGGCGACTGTAACTGTTCCCCGATCTGACGCGTTCACCAACGTCGACCCGTACAAAGGAAAGTGGTCGACGCTTTCCAACACCACGCTTGGCATGCTGATGGCGACGATCGACGGCTCGATCGTGCTCATTTCGCTCCCCGACATCTTCCGCGGCATCCAGCTCAACCCGCTCACGCCTGGCAACACCAGCTACTTCCTGTGGCTCCTGATGGGTTACATGCTGGTGACTGCGGTCCTGGTGGTGAGCTTCGGGCGCCTGGGCGACATCGTCGGGCGGGTGCGGATGTACAACATGGGTTTCGCCATCTTCACCTTTTTCTCGATCATGTTGTCCCTGACGTGGATGCACGGTCGGGATGCCGCCCTGTTTATGATCGTGATGCGATTATTCCAGGGCGTAGGCGGGGCTTTCATCATGGCCAACACGGCGGCTATCTTGACCGACGCCTTCCCGCCCAACCAGCGGGGGTTGGCGCTGGGGACCAACATGGTGGCCGCCATCGCCGGGTCGTTCATCGGCCTGGTCCTGGGCGGCATCCTCGCTCCCATCAACTGGCGGCTCGTGTTCTGGGTCTCGGTGCCGGTCGGGGTCATCGGCACCGTGTGGGGTGTCATCAACTTGAAGGACAAGGGCGTCCGCAACCCAGCCAGGATCGACTGGGTCGGCAATGCCGCCTTTGCGGTGGGGCTGGTCGCCCTCCTCGTGGGCATCGTTTACGGTATCGAGCCGTACGGCGGCCACGCCATGGGCTGGACCAACCCGTGGGTGCTGGGCTCACTGTTCGGCGGACTGGCCGTGCTGGGCTTGTTCGTATGGGTCGAGACCAAGGTCTCCGAGCCGATGTTCCGTATCAACCTGTTCAAGATCCGCACCTTTGCCGCCGGGAGCGTAGCCAGCCTCATGGCCGCCCTCGGGAGGGGTGGGCTCATGTTCATCCTTGTCATCTGGCTGCAAGGGATCTGGTTGCCGAGCCACGGCTACAGCTTCTCCCAGACGCCGTTGTGGGCCGGGATACTCATGCTCCCCTTGACGGCGGGTTTCCTCGTGGCCGGGCCGTTATCTGGCTACCTTTCCGACCGTTTCGGGGCGCGGCCCTTCGCCACGGGCGGGATGTTGGCCGCCGCCCTCAGCTTCGCCCTGCTGGAGTTCATGCCCATCAATTTCTCTTACATCTGGTTCGCCACCTTGATTTTCATCAATGGGGCTTCGATGGGGCTGTTCGCTTCCCCCAACCGGGCGGCGGTTATGAACTCGGTACCACCCAACCAGCGCGGCCAAGCGTCTGGCATGGGGGCGACGATCATGAACTCGGCGATGGTGTTGTCGATCGGCATTTTCTTTACCCTGATAATTGTCGGCCTTTCCGCCGACCTGCCCACGACGCTGTTCCATGGCCTCACGGCCCACGGGGTGCCCGCCCCGGCGGCCCGCAAGGTGGCCGACCTCCCGCCGACCTCGTCGGTGTTCAGCGCCTTCCTCGGGTACAACCCGGTAGAGAGCATGCTGGCCCCCAGTGGTATCCTCTCCCACTTGAGCCGGGCGCAGGCTTCTTTCCTCACGGGCCGGTCCTTCTTCCCCAAACTGATCGCCGCACCCTTCGGCCAGGGCCTACATGAAGCGCTCGACTTCGCAGTGACGGCCTGCCTTATCGCCGCCGGCGCTTCGGCCATGCTCGGCAAGCAGTATTTCTACGAGTCGCCGACTTCGCCCGCCCCCCGGCCTGACCAGCTCACAGCTGAGGAACTGGACGCCGGCAACCTGCTGCCGGTAACTGCCGGCGCCGTCGCCAGTGAGCACGCGAACGGGGCCGAGGCATAAAGGGTTCGTCAAGTTAGGTCCCGCTCGTCTTCCATTGGACGTCGGACAGCTGAGCCAGCGCGAGCACCAGCGCATGGGTGCCCTTCTGGCCCCGTCCTTGGGCCGAGGCCGCAATGTAGAGCTGCTCGGCCAGCGCCAACCCGGGCAAGGCCAGCTTCATCCGCCGCGCTTCTTCGAGGGCAATCCCCAGATCCTTTATAAAGTGGTCGATCTTGAAGCCCGGCTCGAAGTCGCCGCGAAGGGCACGGGGGCTGTAGTTGGTCAAAGACCACGACCCTGCCGCCCCGCCACTGATCGTTTCGATTACCCTGGCCACGTCCAGACCGGCGCGTAAGGCATAGAGCAGGCCCTCGCAGACGCCGATCATGCCCGAGGCGATAGCGATCTGGTTGACCATCTTCGTGTGCTGCCCGGCGCCCGCCCCGCCTTCGTAGGTAACCACTTTGCCCATGAGCTGCAGCACGGGGAGGGCCCGGCCGAAGGTCTCCTCCTCGCCGCCCACCATGATCACCAGTGAAGCGTTCCGAGCACCCACGTCGCCGCCCGACACCGGGGCGTCGAGCGAACCGACTCCCTTGGCCGCGGCCGCAGTGAAAATCTCCTTTGCCAGCTGGGGCTCGCTCGTGGTCATGTCCACGACGGTGGCGCCTTTCCTCGTCGTCGTCAGCACGCCGTTTTCGCCGAGCACGACGTCTCTGACGTCGGAGGGGTACCCGACCATAGTCACCACGATGTCTGCGCCCTCGGCCGCCTGGGCCGGCGAACCGCACCACTGAGCACCGCGCTCTACCAGTGCAAGGGCTCGCTCTTTGGTCCGGGTGAACACCTTGACGGGTAAACCGGCGGCCAGCACGTGACCGCACATCGACGACCCCATGACGCCCGTCCCTATCCAGCCCACGCTTACCGTATCGTCGCTCGCCACAGTAGCTTCTCCTTCGCTTGGAACTCCGGCTACGGCCGGTCACACGCGGGTGCCCGGCCCCGGCCACCTATTGTTCGAGATATGGAGCCTGACGTGCCAGTCGGTGGAAAGCAAGGTGTGGTTGACGTGGCGGTCATCGGTGCGGGGTTAGCCGGATCCACCACCGCGTGGGCGGCCAGCCGCAGAGGCTTATCCGTGGCCCTGTTCGAGCAGTTCGCCATCGGCCACCACCACGGCAGTTCACATGGCAGCGCCCGGGTATTCCGACGCGCTTACGAAGACGGCCTCTACGTGCGCCTCACGGGCGAATCAGGGGAGCTTTGGCGCGAGCTCGAGGCTGACACCGGGACGACCCTGCTTCGGACCACGGGCGGGGTCGACCACGGCAACAAACGCAGTCTCGACCTAATTGCCGAGCAGCTGAACGCAGCCCGCGTCCCTCATGAGGTGGTGGGCGCCGGGGAAGCCGAGCGGCGGTGGCCGGGTATGCGTTTTGAGACCGACGTGGTTTTTCACCCTGAAGCGGGCGTGGTCGACGCCGGCGCCGCCGTGGCTGCCTGCGTCGAGGCCAGCCGGGGAAGGGGCGCCGTAGTGGAGGAAAATGCACCTATAACCCAGATAATCCCTGGCGATCCCGATGTTGTCGTGCGGTCCGGGGAGCGGTATTGGCAAGCCCGTTACGTTGTCGTCGCGGCCGGAGCGTGGGTGGCGGGGCTGCTGGACGGCATCGTCACCTTCCCGCCGGTCACCGTAACGCAGCAGCAGATTTTCCATTTTGCCCGTCGTGACGTTTCGACCGCATGGCCCACTTTCGCCCATCGGGGTGCCATGTTCATCTACGGGCTCCAGGGCGGCCACGACGGCGGCGAGCAAAACGCACAGAAAGTGGCCGAGTTCGAGAGCGGGAAGGTCACGACCGCCGGCACCCGTGACGGCGTGGTTGATGCTGCTGCCCGAGCGCGGGTCGTCGATTACGTGGCCGACTGGTTGCCCGGACTGGTGCCCGAGCCTTTCAACGAGACCACCTGCCTTTACACCAACACTGCAGACAAGGACTTCGTCCTTGACCGTCGGGGCAGGATCATCATCTGCTCCGCGTGCTCCGGGCACGGGGCCAAGTTTGCCCCGTGGCTCGGGACGCAAGTGGCCAGATTGGCGGCCGGCGATGGCACCGTGGAGGAGCGCTTCCGGCTCGACCGCCCGGGCCTTTTCTGACCGCCGAGGAAGTCAGTAGGACCTGACCTCTTACCTCCCGGACGCACCGGCTGCCGGGGCTGGGGGGCGGGGGGCGGGGGGCGGGGCGGGGGCACGGCCGCCACATCGCGGCCGCTGCGACCCGCCGCATTGGCGGGCGGCCGAACCTGTGCGCGCCAGAGTACGGGCAAGCCACTCCAGCGCGCACAGAACGTCGATTTTGCGCCAAAAACCGGGGGGAACGGAGCGGTGAGGCACAGATCGGCCCCCACCCAACGGCCCCACCGCCCCCCGGACCCACCGCCTCGCCCGACCTCTCCGACCGACCGACCGAGCCAGCGAGCCAGCGAGCTACTGGATTTTGACCCTCTTTTAGTAACCGCTGGGGCTGGTCGTCGTCGTCGTGGACCCGTTGCTATGGCTGGACCCGCACGCACTCGGCGCAATGGCCAGGGCGGCCAGCGCCACTACTACCGCTAGCCGACGGCCCCAACGCGCCGCTTTGGCCCGGCCGAAGCCGGCCACTCGTTTTTCTGTTTCGTTCATTATTTGCTCTCTTGTTGGCTGAAAGGTTTCGAGGTCCCGATGACCTGGCCTTTGGAATTGAGGGCCTGGACCTCGAACACGGCGAAGTTGTCCTTCACGCTCATGGGGGTTTCAAAACCGGTCTTATGGCCGCCGCCCACGACCGAGAGGTCGTGGTCGTTCGGACCGGCCAGGGCTCTCCACGACGACACTTGCGTTGCTCCGTTCCAGCTGGCGTAGACGGTGGTCCCCGCCGTGCTGGAGCTCCGGGCCGCGCCCTGGGGTGGGTAATCCGGCAAGCCGACCCAAGCGCCCACAGTTGCCCGGTAACTGAGGTCCGGCGACGGTAACGACGCGTCCAATATCATTTTGCCTGCCTTGTTGTACTCGGAGAAATATGGCTGCGACCCCCAACCCACGAAGACATTGCCGTTGGGCAGGACCTGGTTGTCGCCCATATAGGCGGAGTCGAAATTCTGGCCGTGGGTGTACTCGGTCACGAGAGAAACTGTGCCGTTGGCCTGGTTGAGTTTGAGCTCGAGCGCTCGAGACGGGCCGGCTGGGGCGAGGTAGGTACCGGCGCCGGTGATCTGGCAGCAGTCGTCGTCGAACATCGTCACTATGGAGCCGTCTTGCAATCTGACGTCGTGCTGCCATTCGAACGAGGCATCCGCTGGCACCTGAAAAGTGGAGTGCTTTCCACCTAATTCCCATTCGATGGCACCAGTTTTGGCGTCGACCATGTACGCCGCCCAGGTATTGCGCATTGATACGAGGAACTCCGGACTGCCCTCCCCCACCAGCTCTATCGAATTGACGTGATAGGCGTCCCACGGGAACCCGTTGGGTGGAGCTTGAGTTTCCGAAGCGGTGAGCGGGATGTGGTCGAGGGCGTCCCAGGTATAAATGAGCTGGCCTGTCGCGATGTCGTACTCCTGGACCGCAGAGTCGTCGAGGACACCGTCAGCCGGGCCGCCGTACTTCGACAGGTTCATCGGGATGTCTTTGTTTGCCGTTACCCAGGCGTCGTCGCCGCTTATTACGAGCTCGTGCAAGGTGATCACCCAGCCGTCTTGTCCCTTCAAGGTGGCGATCGTCTGGTAGTGCTGGTTGACGATAATGTCCTCACCGCTCTGGGTGGCGCCCGTATCGGAGACGAGGCCTTGCCACCACGTCAGAACTGGCTGGCCCTGATAAGTTTGCGCCGTCAGGTTCGAGGCCACCACGTCCTTCGGGACCGGTTCGAACCACACTGGCTGCAGGTTGTTATTTAGGATCAGCGGCCCGCTCTGGCCGACCATGGGCGAAGTGGTCAGATCGTAGAAATTGGCCAGCATGATGTAGCCAGGCGCCAATTGGCTCGTGGCGGTCGGGATGTCGGCTTCCACTTTCGGAGGGTGAAGGCCGGGCGCCGACACGAAGTTATAGGCGCCCGCGGTTGTGTACGCACCGATGGGGGCAGCCGCCCGGTCGGTCCCGACCGAAATGCCGTAAACGCCACCCACCAGGAGCACCACGCACCCCGCCAGGCGCCAGCGCGGTCCGGCTGAGGCGGGGGCTGGCGCTCTCACGAAGACGAACGTCACGATGGCCGCGGCGGCCACAAAGCCCGCTCCTACGAGGTAGGCGAGGCGGAAGCCGTCAGTCAGTGCGGTGGGTACCGCGACGTTACGCCCGACCGCCCCGCTCGTGTAGGCGGTGGCCAGCGAGATCAACAATGCCAAGCCAAAACCACCGCCGGCCTGGCGCGATGTGTTCACCAGCCCCGAAGCCAGGCCTGCTTGAGCGGGCCGGCCCCCTGAGTGGCGAAAATGGTGGAAGGCACGATGGACAGGCCGATGCCAGCCGCGGTCAGGATGCCCGGTAGCACTACATACGTCACGGCGCTCCCACTGGCGCCGATGCGGGCAAACAGCAGCATCCCGCTGGCCATAATGACCAGGCCGCCGCCAAGCACGGCCCGGACGCCGAAGCGGCCCACCAGCTTCCCGGCGTGTGAGGCGCACAACATGATGACCAAGGCCATGGGTAAGAAAGTGAGGCCGGCGGCCAACGGCGAAAGGCCCAATACCTGCTGGAGGTACAGCGAGCTCACGTACCACATGGGGAACAGTGCGGCACTGAAGAGGACCACGATCAGATTGGCCAGGCGCAGAGGCCCGGTGACTTGTGGCAATGGCACCAGCGGTGCACTGGCGTACCTTTCGGCCACGATAAAAAGGCCTAACAGGCCGGCGCCGGCGACCATCGGCACAATGGCGTCCGGGGAGGTCCACCCGTCGACGCCCCCCGTCACGACCCCATAAATCAACACTAACTGGCCTAGCGTCAGGGTTATGGCGCCGGCCAGGTCGAACCGGGGCCGGGCTCCATCGGCGCCGCGGTCCTTGCGACGCTCCGTTACCACGCGGTGCGCGACCACTGCCGCAGCAATGCCAATGGGCGGGTTGATGAGCAACACCCACCGCCAGCTGAGCTCCTGGGTGATCACGCCACCGAGGACCGTGCCCGCGGCGCCACCGGCGCCGTTCATCGCTCCCCACAATGCGATGGCCCGGTGGCGGGCCGGCCCCGCCGCGAACGACGAAGTGATAATGGCCAGCGATGTGGCCGCCATCAGGGCGCAACTAATGCCTTGCGCAGCCCGGGCCACCACTAACATCTGGTGATCGACCGAAAGGCCGCCGGCGAGCGAGGTCAAGGCGAACAACAACAGGGCGGCCACGAACGTCCGGCGTTGACCGATGTAATCAGCGGCCCGCCCGCCGAGCATCAGGAAACCGGCGAAGAATATGGCGTAGGCGTCCACCACCCACTGCAGTTCGGTAGCCGAGAAATTGAGGCTCGATTGGATCGAGGGCAGTGCGACGTTCACAATCGAGAGGTCGAGGATGACCATGAACTGGGCGACGCAGCAGACGACCAGGAGCCAGTTGCGACGACCTGGCGCCGACGTCGACGGCGAGTCCAGCCCGCTGTCTGCTGGTCCGCCGAGCGCCCCCGGCGCCGACGGGACCTTGGCCAAAGTCACCGGGTCGAGCCGACCTGCATCTCTTGTTCTCGCCACCGGTTCAGCGCATCGACCGCCGCATCGGCAATCCTCTCGCCGAACTGTTTGGCGTCGTTGATGTGAGGAAGGGGAGCGTCCGGCACCGCTACGCCGAGGAACTCACAGAGGGGCGCCCAACCGTCCCTGGGGGCCCAAACGAGAAGACGTTCGGCTGGCACGGTACTTACTACTTCCTGGTTGTAGCGCTCCATGGCCCGGGCCATGGCCCCGGAACCGGCGCCCTCCGCCTCTCCGGTCATCAGGCCGCTCTTTTCCCACATCCCTTTCATGAGCGAGATATAAGAAGCCCATTCCGGGTCGACCCGGGACCAAGCTGTAGACAAATCGTGGATCAACATGTCACCGTAAAAGATGCCCCAGATGGTCTCGCTCATGCTGTGTTCCCACGCGTCGCCGTCACGCACGCTCAACAAAACCTTGGCATCTGGATAAACATCCATCAGTTCTCTGTAGAAAAACGCGCCCGGCCAATCGACAGTGGCCTGAAAATTACCGAAAATGTCGTCCCAGTCGTTCCGGCCCTCCAGTGCCTCCTGCCAACGAGGCACGGCCCCGAGGTTGCCCAACACATTTACCATGTGGTAGCAGGGCGAAAAACCGAGCTTTTCAAGGGCTACTTTTTGGGTAAGAGTGGCGGTGCGAGGCAGTCCGGCTCCGATAATTTTCATTTGTTATCTCCTTGGCTCCGGTCTCATGGACGGGCGCGTTTTATTATGCGCAGGACCCCATTGAGCCGACCCGTGTCAGGTCCTGCACGACATATTCTTTCGGGCGTGTGTGATGCGGCTGTGAAAATGATGTAACAGGTCTGTAACGATCCTCTGGTCGCCTGGCCTCGGGATTTCGATGGCTGGCGCTCGCGCTGAATTCGACCAAGCCTCATCACGCACTCGGCCCGGCCCTATCTGGGCCGTCGATGGTCGCTACCGCGCCGGCGCGGCGACCCGCTCAGCCTTCGAAGACCGAGTAGTCCTGCCTGGTCGACGGTCCTCTAGTGAGGCTGCCGTCGCCCGTCGGTACCTGAGCCCGTTGCCCGCCGACGAGGAACCTCACCCCTTTGACCCCGGTGAAAGTAGTCGCCGTGAACACGATCTGTGCTGCGGCCAATTGCTGGTCCTGGCCACCGAGGCTTTGGAACGACACCGGCAGGTCCACGGGCACTACCCCGGCCCGCACCGGGCCGACTCCGAAGGGGCCGACGGACGAGGCCGGGCTGGCGAGACCGCGGCTCGACTCTTCCCCCGACGGGCCGGCCGCCAACTGGCCCAGGATGGCCGACAGCGTGGCCGGCCACGGCACGTCCCGGTGTACCGGCACCAGTCGCCCGCTCCCGCCCTCCATGTAAATCGTCACCCGGGCCGAAGCGAGCCCCGGGACCGAGGTGCTGGGCGAGGAGGTTGGCCCAGGAGCCCATAGGGCACCGCTTTGGGGTCCAGCGGCTGAGGGACGCTCTGGGCACCCACGCCGCAACCTGCGAGCCCGCCGCCGATGGCCAGAGCGGCGGCAGACGTCAGGCCGACGCGGCCCCACCGGCCCATCTTCCTACGTGTCATCCGGCCTGACCGCCGAGACAAGCGGCAAGCGGACTATGAAGCGAGCACCGCCTCCAGGGCGGTCCATGACGTCCACCTGACCGTGATGGGCCTTCACGTGCTCAGCCACGAGGGCCAGCCCCAACCCTGTCCCCGAAGTCCCCGATCGGCGGCCCGCGGCGGCCCCGCGGTAGAAACGCTGGAATATCGCCACCCGTTCAGCGGGCTGGACTCCGGGGCCGACGTCTTCGACGGCCACCTCGGCCTCGTTGCCACGCCGGTCGACCCGCACGTCGACCGCGCCGTCTGCGTGAGCCTTGGCATTGTCGAGCAAGTTGACGAGCACCCGCTGCAACCGGCGGCGGTCGCCGAGCACCCAGGTGCCCTCCGCCCGGGGCGTCACTGTGACCGGGACCGACCCGCCACTGTAAGCGGCGACTGTATTGACGACCAGGTCGTCGAAGGCCAGCTCTTCGAGGTCGAGGCCGGCCGCACCGGCGTCGTAGCGTGAGATTTCCAACAGGTCCTGGACCATTTCGGAGAAGCGGCGGATCTCGGCGCTCAGTAAGTCAACCGCTCGGCGGCTGTCAGGAAGAAAGGTGGCTTGCGATGCCTCAAGCAGTTCAACGGCCGCCTGGACGGTGGTGAGCGGCGATCGGAGCTCGTGGCTCACGTCCGAGGCGAACCTGGCGTCCTGCTTGATGCGGTCTTCCAGGGCTCCGACCATTTCGTTGAACGAGGCGGCCAGCACCGACAGGTCGGGGTCGTCCGACGGCGGCAGCCGCTGGTCCAGCGCGCCACCCGCGATGGCGGCGGCAACATCGGCGATGCTGTGCAGCGGTCGCACGAGCCGCCCACTGGCCCACCGGCCGACCAGTAACCCACCGACAGTGGTGGCCACCGAGCAACAGAACAAGACCAACGCCAACAGGGTCAGGGTGTGGTCCAGGTCGCTGAGCGACTGGATCTCGAAGTAGTCGGCGTGCACCGATTCCAGGGGGACCCCGACGACGATGGCGGGCTGGCCCTGGGTGATCACCCGTTGGCTGGCCGGGGTGCCGGCGCTCACCAACTTCACGAGGGCGGCCGGCAAGCTGGCGGGCCTGGACGTCTCTGAAGACTCGCCGAGAGATACGGAGTCCGAGTACCACTCGCCTTCGCGATAGGCCAGGGCCACCGTGCCCTGGGCGTCGATGAGAGAGGAAAGGGCCTCGCCCAGGTTCGCACCGGCATAGGTCAAGTCCCGTTTCAACACCCTGGCGTGGGCGTAGGCCTGGTGTGCGGCGGTCGACTCTCGCTCGGCCAGCAAGTAGTGATGCACCAGGCCGAAGGTGGTGAGCGACAGGGCCGCGGACAGGACCGCGGCTCCGGCTGCGAACGCCACCGTTACCCGTTGCCTCAGCCCGAAACGGCGGCGGGAGCGACGCCACCGCGCCAGCGGCCCGGGACGGGCGCGGCCGGGACGGGACGGCGCCGCGCCGGACGGACCGGGGCCGTCGGTGGACGGGCCGGTACGAGGCTGGTCAGCGCGGGCCCGGTCCCAAACGCCCGCCGTCACAGGGGCGCGGGCCTCATTTGAACCGGTACGGGCTGGGCGGGCATTCGTCGGACCAGGAGGCGCGCCAATACTGCCGCCAGCCCGGACCTGAGCGGCGGGACCAGCCTTTGCGCCTCCGGTCATGGAGCGTGGAGCTTGTAGCCCAAGCCCCTCACGGTGAGGAGCACTTCCGGCTTGGAGGGGTCGGTTTCGATTTTGGTCCTCAACCGCCCGACGTGGACATCGACAAGACGCGTGTCACCAAAATAGTCGTAGCCCCATACCCGGTTCAGGAGCTGAGGCCGGCTCATAACCCAGCCCGGCTTGGCCGCCAGCTCGCACAACAGGCGGAACTCGGTGCCGGTGAGGGACACCTCGGCCCCGTTCTTCTGGACTGTCCCTGCCTCCGGGTGGATCTCCACATCGCCAAAGCGCAGGGCTACGCCATCGCGGGAACCAACCTGGGCCCTGCGCATGAGCGCCCGAATACGGGCGGACAGCTCTTTAGACATCACCGGCTTGGTCAGGTAATCGTCCGCCCCTGCTTCGAGGCCCTCCACGATGTCCCGTGTACCTGTGAGGGCAGAGACGACTATCACGGGCACGTCACTGGCCCGTCGTAGCTGCCGTGTGACCTCGAAACCGTTCAGGCCAGGCAGTAGCAGGTCCACCAGCACAACGTCCGCCCCGCTCTCGTGGAACCGCTCGAGGCCGTCTTCGCCGCTCCCCGCCTCCGACACGTCGTACCCTTCCTGCCGCAGGAGCATGCCCAGCGCGGCGCGGATATTGGAGTCGTCGTCGATCAGAAGGATGTGTGTGGCCACTAGGAGCACCTGGGCCGGTCCAGGCTGAGGTTTACCCTCTCCATGATGCCAGCCAGACCATGACCCTGGCTGGCGGGCGCCGAGACCGTTACATGATTTTCAGATACCCAGTTTCTACATGACAAGTCTCTCCCTTACTACCCGCGCCCCACGAACGGCATCGTGGTGGCCATGATTGTAAGGAACAAAACGTTGGTGTCCAGCGGTAGGTTGGCCATATACGCGACGGCATCGGCCACGTGCTCGACGTCGATCCGCGGCTCGGTAGAGGCGGCGCCGCCGGGCCGTTGTTGGGGGCCGGTCATAGCCGACATATCGGTGGCGGCGTTGCCAATATCGATTTGCCCGCAGGCGATGCCGTACGGGCGGCCCTCCAGGGCAGTGACCCGGGTAAGGCCCGTAATCCCGTGCTTGGAAGCTGTATATGGCGCGGAGTTCGGCCTCGGGACGTACGCGGCCAAAGAGCCATTATTTATTATCCGGCCGCCCCGAGGTTGCTGGGCCTTCATACGCCGGAAGGCTTGCTGTGTGCATAAAAATGCGCCCGTCAGGTTGGTGTTGATCACCGCCGTCCACTGTTCGTAGGACAAGTCTTCCAAACCGCTCGCTGGGGCTCCCACCCCCGCGTTGTTGAACACGCAGTCCAGCCTTCCGAAGGAACCGTCGACGTGGCTGAACAGGGACTCAACTGAGCCGGGGTCGCTGACATCGGCGGTAACCGCCCTCATATCGGCTCCGAAACTGTCCCCTTCCTTGACCACATCGTCGAGGGCGCCCCGACGCCGCCCCGCCACTACCACCGCGAACCCGAGGCGGGCCAGAGCCAGAGCGCTGGCCCGCCCAATACCTGTACCGCCGCCGGTTACCAGGGCTACTTTCCTATCATCGTCCATATTCTTCGGGACTATAGGCGAGACAGGCGCGCCGTTCGCCGTCTGAAGGGAGACGACCCTGCGTCTTGTGCTCGCCGACGGGTCTTCGCTGCCGACTTCTATGGTCTGGTGGTCGGCTCCCGGTCACCGTCGGCGCCAATTGGGGGGACCAGGCACGAGCCTGGGCCCGAGGAAGCTCACAGTGAAAACGGCCTGGAGGATGGGGATGAGCACCCCCACCTCTATACAGGCATATTTGAGGCTCGCTGTTCGCTTCTTCTGTGCCCAGGCCTGCCCCGGGCCCGCCGCTCGCATTAGTCTTCTGGGGTCCTACCCTAAATCGCTAGTTTCGTAATCGACAAATAGAGCTGGGCCGCCCAGGACACTGACGTGTCGGCGGCGAAATGGCGTTGCATGGCCCGGTTCTCGAGGGCATTGTCGAGGGCGGCCATTATCATCGACTGGTCGAGCACCAGGTCGCGCTGGCCTATCGCCCCTGTCGTGGGGTTTACGGCGTCGAAAAACCCGACTGGCCCGTATACGCCCGGGTACAGGGTGCGTAGTGCCTCGATATTGGCGTAAGCCTGTTGGGGGACCACGTCGAGGGCGATGAACGACGCGTAAGGCGTGACGACGTCCTCTGTCGAACAGCCATGGCACTGGGAGAGCCCGAGATTGGGGTCCTGAGCGGTGGCACCGGTCCCGTAGTAGGGGAACACTAGGCCTTCGACCCCGTAGCTATTATAATCCCCGGTGTTATCAGCCGAGCTCGAGGGCGACATGCCCCATACCTTGTAGCCCAGCTGTTGAGCGGCGTACTTGATCTGGACCAGAGCGGTGCGGTAGTCGGCCAACCCAAAGCTTTGCGGCCCCCACGACGTCTCGGGGACCACCTGGTCGGCCATTAGTGCCTCGAACATCCCGCCCGCGTAAGTCGGGATAAACGTGAGATCAGTGCCGGGGTAAGTGTAATACCCGTTCCAGACGTTGAACTGCTGACCCGACCGAGGGTCGGCGTAAGTGACCCAGGACCCGCCCATCGGCCACTGGCCTTGCCAAGAGAAATCGGGGTCCGTGGCTGCACACCCCGGCGCCGGAGAGGGAGGCGGGAGCTCGAGCCAGCTGCGCCACCAGACATTACCGGGCATCTGGTGCATACCCATGCCGATATAGGCAGAAATCCGGGGGTCACTGTAGAAGGCGCCGTTGTGGTAATAGTGCGTCCAGTCGTCGCCCACATTCGGCGGGAGGCCGACGTAGTAGCCACCGAACATCTGGCCGGTCGGCTGGTTGCCGGGTACTGCGGGGTTGGTATTACACGCCGTCTCGGGCCCATTGTCGTAGAAAAGGCTGAAGTTCATGGGCCCTAACAGGCTGTCGACCAAGTGGTCGAGCTCGGGGAAGTCTTCCCGCACCACGATCAAGCCGGAGGCGTACCAACCGTTGTCGACGTTGGACACAAACCAGCAGTTGTCGAAACTCGGCGTCGTCTCTGCGCACGCTGGTTCGCCGGGGTTGGGGATAACCTGACCCGTCGTCGTGCTGTACCACTGGTACAAAAAGCCGTCATAACGAGGAAGCGTTTGCACTTCGTCGAGTGTCGCTTCGATGAGTGAACGCGCCTGCGGCCGTCCGATTAGCCCCATGTCGTACGCTGCTGCCACGGCCCACAGGTAAACTCCGATATCGGCCGCAGACGTGTAGCCCCCTTCCGCCGTGGGCGTCCCCGACGCGCCGGCAAAGGTGAGGTTGTCCATGGGCAAATTCGTGGCCGGGGCGACGTCCTGGCTGTAAAAGGCCCAAGTATCCCTCGCAATGCCTAACAAAGTCGCTCGTTGCCAAGGGCTGAAACCGCTTTGAAAATTGAGCACCGAATTGGCCCCGCCGGCGGCCACCGGAGAGGCGCTGGCCGCGCCCTGGAGCGGCGTGGCCAGCGACGCGCCCAGGGCGACAAGAAGTGGGACCAGACGCCACCCCCGGCGCCCCACCCCACCATTAATTTTCCGTTCCTGGTTCCCCCGACCTTTCATTGTGCTGCGCCCCTCCCTCTCGTTGATTGCGGTCCCAGGCGCGCGACGTCGGGGACCGGGGCCCGAAATTGCGTTATTCTTCCTCATGGTTGGCGCTCCCGGGCTTGACCGGATGGCAACCACAGCTTTCTCGCACGACCAACTTGGTCGGCAGCAACAGCGATTGCGGCCCCGCTTGCGTCTCACCGGCAATACGCCTCAGCAGCAGCGATACGGATGCCGCCCCCAGCTCCCGCATGGGCTGGTGGACGGTCGTAAGCGGCGGTGACGAAAAGCGCGACAGCTGGATGTCGTCGAAGCCCGTAATGGCGACGTCGTCAGGCACCGCCACCTTCACAGCCAGCGCTGAGCTCAGGCCAACCGCCATTTGGTCATTGGCCACCACGATCGCCCGCGGCAACTGGCTCGTCATCAGCAGCCGGCTGGCAATCCGTACGCCTCCCGCCTCCGAAAAGTCGTCGTGCACCGCCGGCCGGGTGGGGGTGGGCAACCCGGCCGCCGTCATGGCCGTCCGAAAGCCAGCCAACCTGGCCTGGCAGTCCGGCGAGTCGAGCGGGCCGCCGGCGAAAATGATGTCCCGGTAGCCGTGCACGCCCAGGAGGTGCTTCGTGACCGCGTAAGCACCCGCTTCGTTATCCGCTGCCACCAGGTCGGTGCCGGGGGCTCGCCGCCTGGCGGCCAGCAAGACGACCCGGACTTGGCGGGCCAGTGCCACCAGCTCTGGTCGCCGGATGCTGCGGGCCAGCACGACCAGGCCGTCCACCTTCCCCGCCACCGTCCGGACCATCCCGCTACTGTCCGGGCCGCGGGTACCGGCAATCAGGACCGCGTAGCCGGCGTCCTGCGCCGTCCGCTCGGCTCCCCGGATCACCTGGTCGGCATAGAGGAGGACCTCGTGGGCGGCGTCCGCGCTAGCGTCGCCGATGTCGGGGAAAAGGAGCCCGATAACGCCGTGGCGGTTGGTGGCCAGGCCGCGCGCCAACCCGTTCGGGACGTAACCCAGTTGCTCCACGGCCGCCATAACGAGCCGCCGGTTGGCCAGCGACACTCCGGGTTTGCCGTCTAAAGTGCGTGACACCGAAGACGCCGAGACCCCGGCTCGCCGTGCTACTTCGAATATGGTGACCCGCTCGGCCATCCCGCGCTCCTCAGAGCGTAGATATCGTTCGCAAGCGCTTGCAGTCTCGTGTTCTATAGGACTACCCGGTCTTCAACCAATGCAAACAGGCTTCATTGGCCGGTAGCGGGCTGCGCCTGAGCGGGCCCGCCTGTCAAGCGGTCAGGGGGTAACAGCGACCTTTTCGCCGTAGGGCACCAGCTCCTCCCAGGTGTTCCCGGGAGTGAGGGTGATTTTGGCGCCACTTTTAGTGTCCACGAAGACGGCCGGGTGGTCGAGCAACGGACGCTCCCACCGGCCGAAGAACACCGTCCCGTCCCGGAACACAAACGCCGGCCCGGTGCCCTTTAGAGCAAGGTCGTTCTCGTGGGCTCCGGTGTCGTCTTCTATATAGGGCGTCGGCCGCTCGACCACGAACATGACGATCACGTTTGAGGCGGTTATCTGGGCCCCGTCACCCTGCATAGCGAGGCCCGTGTCCGAATAGGAGCGGTACCACAGCCCGGTGTCCTTGTGCCAGGTCCAGGTGGTGACGTCCAGGGGGAAGTCCATGTTGACTACCGCCGCCGGGGACCCACCGAGGACGGGCGGTCCGTAGCTAAAGATCGCCGTGGGCGGTTTCTCGGGGCAATGCAAAGCCGATGCGGCCGCGTACAGCGAAGAAGTGGACGACTCCAGGTTGTGAGGAGCGTAACGGTCGGGGTCGGTCGAGTAGGCGCTGCCGGCCCGGTACCCGCCGACGTCACAGAGCAGCGACGTACGCGAGTCGATCTCGTCGACCGCCCACTGTATGCCGCCCGAGTAAGCGATCAGCATTCGGCCGAGCGGTTCCAGGATCTTCGGGTCGACCAAACGAGCCGAACGCACGGGCTCGATCCGGTCCGCATCTTGGCAGTCGTATACGGCGATAAACCTGGTTATCCCGCCTTCGACGGGCTCTTCGAAGACGATGTCGGCCTGGTCAAGGCCCCACTGGGGCCGAGCCTGAGGCAGATTTTCGACCTTCACAGCTAGCGCAGCCCGTTGCGGGACCCGCCCACCAGGGGCAGGCAGGCCGGTCAGAGGGCACAGAGGGTCGTGATGGGTAGCCAGGGCGGCGCGACGGTGATGCCCGGTGGTAGGTGGGCTGGGCTTATCGGGATCCTTGCGCGTCGTGCTGGGCGTGCTGGTAGTGGCTCTCGTCGTCGTCGTCGTCGATGACGCGGGCGGCCTGGCGCCCTCGTGTTTGGCCGGCCCCCCGCACGCGCCTGTCAATAGGATCAACATCGAGGTCGCAACACCCGCCGCCGCACGACGCCCGCGCTTTGGGCCCTTCATCCTGGTCGATGCTACCTGGGCAGGGCGGAAGGATGGGTGACGCTCCCCCGCTCGCGGTCCAAGCCGGCGCCCGGGCATTCTTGTCACAGGCATCCGGTACCGTACATTTCAGACCCACCTTTTACCGCACCCTCTGCCGCCCCGAGCCACGGCCCATGTGGGCGGCGGGTCAAGGAAGGGAAGCCGACCATGCCAGTACTCGACCGCAAATGGTGGACCCTCATGGCCGTCTGCACGGCCACATTCATGCTGTTGCTCGACATAACGGTCGTCAACGTGGCGCTGCCCGCCATCCAGCGCTCGCTGCACTCGTCCTTCAGCGACCTCCAGTGGGTCGTCGACGCCTACTCTCTCACGTTGGCCGCTCTCCTGCTCACGGCCGGTGTCATCGGGGACATCAGGGGCAGACGGGCGATCTTCGCCATCGGGCTCGCCATTTTCACTGTGTCATCGTTGGTATGCGGGCTGTCGACGACCCCGTTGATGCTCAACATCGCCCGGGGAGTGCAAGGTACGGGCGGGGCGGTCATGTTCGCTACTTCCGTCGCCCTGATCGCGTCCGCTTTCCAGGGTCGGGACCGGGGGACGGCCTTCGGCATATACGGCGCAGTGCTCGGCGGAGCTGTGGCCGTAGGGCCACTAGTAGGCGGGGCGCTCACCAGTGGGGTGGGCTGGCGCTGGATCTTCTTCGTGAACGTACCTATCGGGATCCTGGCCGTTGCCCTCACCCTGGCCAAGGTCAAAGAGTCACGCGACCCCACTCACCGCAAGATCGATTGGAGCGGCGTAGTTTTCTTCTCGGTCTCGCTGTTCACTCTGGTGCTCGGGCTTATCAGAGGTAACGATGACGGCTGGACCAGTACGAAGATACTGGCGCTGTTCGTCGTTAGCGGCGTCATGATGGCGCTGTTCATCGTCAACGAGCTGCGGGTGCACCAACCCATGCTCGACCTGAGCCTGTTCCGGCGACCGGCCATGACGGGAGTATCCGTGGTTGCGTTCACGCTGGCCTCGTCGATATTTGCCCTGTTCCTGTACATAACCTTTTACATCCAGGACGGCCTCGGTTACGGACCTCTGGCCGCCGGCCTCCGCTTCCTGCCGATCACAGTCATGGCATTCATCGTGGCGCCCATTGCTGGCAAGCTGACCGTCAAGGTCCAGAGCCGGTTCCCTTTGAGCCTGGGCCTAGCGTTGTGTGCTGGCGGTATGCTCCTCATGGCCACGACCACGCCCTCTTCGGGCTGGACCCGCTTGCTTCCGGGGTTCCTGGCCACTGGGATCGGGATCGGCCTGGTCAACCCCGTCCTGGCCTCGGCATCGGTGGCCGTCGTGCCCGTGGAACGAAGCGGGATGGCCGCCGGTGCCAACTCCACGTTCCGCCAGGTGGGCATAGCCACGGGGATCGCCGCCTTGGGCGCCGTGTTCGCCGACCAGATCCAGCAACACACCACGGCGGTGCTCACGGCATCCGCCGCTGGCCGTGAGGTGTTGCGGCGAGGCGGCGAGCAATTGGTGGGCGCCCTGCAATCTGGGGGCGTTCGTGAGGTGGCTGCCGCCATACCGTCGGCCCAGGCCCAGGCGGTCTTGCTGCACGCCTACAGCATCGGCTTTTCGCACACCTTCAACGTGCTGATGGTGATTGGGGCCATTGTCGCCTTCATCGGTGCGGTGTCCGCGCTGGTGCTCGTGCGCCAGAGCGACTTCGTGTACAACCAGGTAGCCTCCCGTACCCGGGAGACGGTCGGCGCCGCGGGAGGGGCTGGACGACAGCGCGGAGCGGACTCCGTCGAGCCTTCGCCAGCCTGAGTGGCCTCGGTGGACGACGCCCACCGACGGTCAGCCGAGCCGGTCTCCTAGCTGGGCCTCGGGCTCGGGCGAGATAAGCAAGACGCGGTCTTCCCTATAAGTGCCGAGGGTCAAGACCTCGGACATAAACGGCCCAACCTGACGAGGCGGGAAATTCACCACTGCCAGCACTAGCCGCCCGATCAATTCCTCCTTACTGTAATTGGTTATTTGCGCTGACGACCGTTTGACGCCGAAATCGGGCCCGAAATCGATCCGTAGCTTCCAGGCCGGACGACGGGCTTCGGGGAAGTCGTCGACTTCTATGACGCGTCCAACCCGGACATCCATCTTGACAAAGTCGTCCCACGTGATGACATCGAGCATGGAAAAAACATAATCGCTTACCTCGGTCCGTTCGCAGCAGGCGACGAGATCTCGGATTGCGACGCCGCCAGGTGGTTGCGCCCCAACCGGCGAATGCGGCCTGACGCCAGCGCAGAGCGCACGGCGGTACGGAACCGTCCTGGCCCCCAGTATTGAGCGCCCACAGCCCTCGATAGCTGCAACGCCGAGAGCGGGCCGCTCGTCCCCAGGGTATCGACGATGGCGTCTACCTCCCGAGCCAAGTACGGGTCACTGCGTGGGTAGAGCGATGCCTGCGGCCGCGGCGACCAGGCCGCCTGACCGACGCGCCGCCACAGTGGTGGGTAGGCCCCCACCGCGCTCGGCGCTGCGGGCCGCTGAGGCGCGGCCCCATTTTGTTCTCCGCCCGCTGGCTGTTCTGCCGCCGATAACGGCGCCGCTATGTCCTCCAAGCTTTGCCGTTCGGCGTCGACGCCGAGGAAGACCTCGACCAATCCCGCCGCCGCCATCAGGGACCCGCCGATCAAATAGCCCACCGCCATGTCACCTGGTCGCTTGGTGGCGATCAGCTGCCCGAAAAGAACAGGGCCAATTATGCCGCCGAGGCCCGTTCCCACCGCATAAAAGAAGGCAATGGCCAGTGCTCTGGTTTCCATCGGGAAAATCTCGCTTACGGTCAAATAGGCCGCGCTGGCGCCTGCCGAAGCAAGGAAGAAAATGACGACCCAGGCCACAGTCTGGCTGACGGCGGTGAGCGCCCCCTGGTCGAACAACCACGCCGTGACCGCCAGCAGCACCCCTGACACGAGGTACGTCCCGGCGATCATCACCCGGCGGCCAATTACGTCGAAAAGACGGCCCAGGAGCAGCGGGCCGAGGAGGTTGCCCACCGCAAACGCGATCAGGTAATAGCCCACAGACGACGACGACACGTGGTAGAAGGTCGTGAGCACAAGCGAATAGGTAAAAAAGACGGCGTTGTACAGAAAAGCCTGGCCCACAAAGAGCGACAGGCCCAGGACGGACCGGCGGGGGTAGCTGCCGAAAACAACCCGAGCCACTTCCACGAAGCCGACAGGCGGCCGTTGCCGGACCTTGATGGCCTCCCCCGGGTCATCGAGGTCGCGGCCGGTCTGACTCCGCACCTGTCGTTCGATGTCGTCTACGATGCGGTCTGCCTCGTCCGATTTGCCGTGCGTGAACAGCCAGCGGGGGCTTTCCGGCACGTGGCGCCGTACGAACAGGACGCCCAGCCCGAGCACCGCGCCCATGAAGAAGCAGACGCGCCAGCCCACGTCAATAGCCAGGACCTTGGGGTCCAGCAGCACCAGGGTGGCGGCTGCCCCGACGGCGGTCCCCAGCCAGTACGAGCCGTTCACCAGGAGGTCGACAGTCCCCCTTACCCGTGCGGGGATCAGCTCGTCAATGGCCGAATTTATGGCGGAGTACTCGCCGCCGATGCCCATGCCTGTCAGGAACCGGAAGATAAAGAACATCCACGCGTCCTGGGACGTGGCCGTCAGGACCGTAGCACCGAGGTACAGCCCCAGCGTGACCAGGAAGAGCCTACGGCGGCCGTACCGGTCGGTGAGGTGCCCAAAAACCAGAGCGCCGACACAGGCGCCTGCCACGTAGACGCCGGCCGCAGTACCGATCTGTGCCGTGCTGATCGTGATGCCGCTCCCCGCCTTGGTGAGCGTGCTCCCGACCGCACCAACGATGGTGACCTCGAGCCCATCAAGGATCCAGACCGTCCCCAGGCCGATCAACACCATCCAGTGCCAACGCGACCACGGTAAGCGGTCGAGACGTCCGGGAACGGTAGTTTCGGTTGTGTCTCCTTCCGGCCCTCGGGCTACAGCCACGCTCGACGTCATTTAACGCTCGCTGTCATTTACTGTCACCTATCCCTTTTGGTATTCCCTTTTTCCGGCCATATGGAGTGGCCCCACCGTTTTCGTTTCCCATCAGGCACTTTCTGTTGCCACATACCCCACACCCACTGAGGCATAAACGAAATGCCCGGGCCCATGCGGGCACCAAGCCTTTGTGCGTTCGTTCAGCAGGGACCGCGTATGTGTGGCATCTGTGGCGAAGGGGTATGACTGACTTATCGGCTCTGTAATGGCCAGCTCTGTGGTGGCCAGCAGTGAGCCTTCCGGCTAATGAAGGCTTGGAGCCGTTACCGATTTACCCAACAATAGAAGGGACCGAATAGATGCTAATGCTTGCGTTCGTCTTACTGCTCGCTCTGTTGTTCTTGGGCCTAGGGTTCACCTTGCATTTCCTCTGGATCATCGCCGCTATTGTATTTGTCTTTTGGCTGGCCGGGTTCGCCTTCCGGGTCGGGAGTGGCGGCGGTCGTTGGTACTACTGGTGAGCCACACCGCCAGTTCTAGGCCGAGTGGCTGGTAGGTTGCCAGTCCCCGTTTTTTGGCGACTGAAAGTCCAGCGTGCCCTGCTTTGGTTTAAAGTGCTCAAAAGCAGGGCCGGTGGCTTCTTGTTGTACCCAGTCTCCCCCAAATAAACTCCCGTGGACTGGACAGCCACGCGGGCGTCGAGAGCGGCGCCAGAAGAACGCCCGGCGGAGGACGTACCCTTGTAGCGGCGGGCGCCGGGCTCATATTCGTGCGCCGGGGATCAGCCCATGGCCCAACGTCCTGGCCGATGCTGTGTTTGGTTGACGGGGCGGCCGGAGGGTCAGCGGCCGGAGGGTCGACGGCCGGAGCCTGGCTGCCTGTCCGGGCCGGCCGAAGCGACGCTCCAGGGCCGCGACCCGTGAGGGACGGGGCATTTTCTGAACATGCTGCATCAGACAGCCACGTTACGTGGCTTTACATTGACGCCCTGTCGCCAGGACAGGTCGAACGGGAGGGGCCGAGCCAGGAGGGACCGAGCCGTGCCGGATGATGTAGACCAGCCTTCACGGAACCCTGCGCCTACACCCAAGTCGCCGTTGAGCGAGGTCACAGCGGCGCGTTCCCGATCTCGCCGGTCGAGGCCGTCATAGCGGAAGCCATGACCGACCACATCGAGAAGCGTTCCCCATCCCCCTCCGAACCGTTCGTTCCGCTATGGCACTCTTGCTAACCTTCCCACCAGGGTTGTGGCCCACCAGGATTGTGGCCCACCAGGGTTGTGGACAACTAGATGAGCCGTGGCTAACGAAGCAAAGCGATTTTGGGGTCGAGATGGACGAACGAGAAGAGAGCAAGAACCCTGGCCAGGAGGGAGCAGACGTCTCGGTCCACCACTGGCGGGAAGAGCCGGGCATCCTGGTCGTCCGCGTCACTGGTGAGGTCGACATGTCCAACGCCGCTCATGTCCAGGAGGTCGTCGACCACGCCATCGTCCCTGACATCGAGCGCCTTATCTTCGACCTCGGGTCGCTCGAGTTTATAGATAGCTCGGGTTTGGCTGTACTGCTCGCCGCTGCTCAGAAGGTCTCATCGGTCCAACTCCGCAATCCTTCAGCCATTGTCCGCCGAGTTATAGAGGTCACCGGGCTATCCGAGACTCTGCCGACGGAAGCGTAACCCAATTATGGCTTTTTGGGCACCTGCTTCGCTCAAAGCCGCGCAGGCCGCATTGATCTAGTCCGCGGGAAAACGACTTTCTCAATCTTTACAGGTCCTGGCTATTGGGTATTACTACTGCCTGCGCCCGCTCGAGCCCGCTCAGACCGAAGTCTCGACGCTTGTTCAACGCGTAACCGAGAGCGCCGGAGGACCGGCGCGGCTGCGCGTCGTCCTTCTGCTGGCCGGCGTGCTCGCAGTCCAAAGCGCCAATGTCGGGAGCATCGGCGCCCTGGCCCGGCAGCTGGAGAAGGCATTCCAGATCGGCAATACGGAACTCGGCCTTCTGACGACGGTTACGGCGCTGGTCGGTGCGCTGGCCTGCTTGCCCGTCGGCGTGCTCGCCGACCGGTCCAAACGGGTGACGCTCCTGTACGGGATCGTGGCCGGCGGAGCGGTCTGCATGGTTGCCTCGGGCCTGGCGCAGGGCTACACCGAGCTCTTAGCAACCCGCTTCGCCCTCGGCGTGGTTACGGCGGCGTCGGGCCCCATCATCACCTCGCTGACCGGCGACCTTTTCCCAGCAGAAGACCGGTCGCGCATATTCGGCCTGGTCCTCACGGGAGAACTGGTGGGCACGGGTGTCGGACTGGCTGTCTCAGCGGAAGTCGGTGCGTTGGCCGGGTGGCGAGCACCTTTGCTTCTCCTCGCCCTCCCCAACGCAGTGCTGGCGGTGCTGCTGTGGCGGTTACTGCCGGAGCCCGCCCGTGGCGGGCAGAGCTGGCTGTACCCCGGAGCGGAAGAGATAAAGTCGGCAGAGGAGGCCGAGGCCGAAGGCCCGGTCCCGCTCCGCCAACCAACTGCCGACCAGGCGGCGGGCAACTCGGCCGACGGCGACGTGGCGGATGTACGTAAGCAGGCCCGAGAGCAAAAGGATGTCCACGCCAACAGCAAGTTGGTCCTCCGACGAGATCCGACCCGGATGTCTGCTCGGGCCGCGGCCGTGTACGTCCTGCGGGTACCCAGCAACCTGGTATTGATTGCTGCATCGGCGCTCGGTTATTTCTTCCTCGCCGGTTTGCAAGCGTTTGCCGTACTTTTTGCCGAGACCCACTATGGGATCAGCCAGACGCTGGTGGTTTTCATCCTGGCCGCCGCCGGTGCCGGCGGGGTAGTTGGGACCCTTTACGCGGGGCGCCTGACAGACAGCTTGATCCGCAAGGGCGTGACGGATGCCCGCGTGTTGGTACCGGGCGTTGCGTTCGTCGCGGCCGCAATTGCCTTTGTCCCCGGGCTACTGACCAGCAATATCTTCGTATCGCTGCCCTTTTTTTTCATTGCTGCCGCCTTCGTCGCTGCCCCCGACCCCCCGCTGGACGCCGCCCGGCTCGACGTGGTCCCGTCGCGGCTGTGGGGCCGAGCAGAAGCCGTGCGCACCTTCGCGCGGAACATATTGCAGAGTTTTGCCCCGCTCACGGTCGGCTACATTTCCTCGACGTTCGGCGGACCTCACGCTGGTGCGGCCGCTTCCACTAATCCTCGTCTGGAGGCAATAGCCGGCCGAGGGCTCGAGTACACGTTCATGATCATGCTGGCGCCTCTGTTGGCCGCCGGCGTCCTCTTGTTGTCGACCAGGAAGACGTACCTGGTCGACGTGGCGACTGCAGATGTGTCCGAACGAGCCATCGCCGACGCGAAAAAGGCCGGCGGCTCGGAGGGAGCCGCCGGCCAGCCGGGATAACCGCTGCCACTCTAAAACGTATCGCGCTGCTGGACCATTCTCTCCTGGCCGTCGGGCGATACGCGGACATTTTCACGGAACGTCGTCTGCCTGAACGACCCGACGCCAAAAACGGTGCCGCCTATGATCACGCAGCAGATCCCAACGATTAGTAAGATCGCACCGACAGTATTGATATTGAGGCCGGTCGTAGTAGCGGTGACGGCGAAATCGAGTATCGCACCTATGACCACCATTACAATACCGAGACCGATGAGACCTGTGCCGGCTCCTTTGTACATAGCGTCCTCACTTAGTTCAGCGGGCGGTCCGCCCGTCGGTTTACGCCCGAGCAGGTACCCCCGTTATCCCGGGGGTAAACATGCGGACCACGTCTGAGCAAAGGGATATACGGTCTTGACCAGGGGCTAAGGCCCACGTCAGGCGGGAGATTTGGGGATAGCGGCGGACGATGTGAGGATCGGGCCCAAGGTGGGTACAAGTGACTTACGGGTTCCCGCTCCGCGACGGCCTGGGCTTGGTGGAGGCTCGGGCGTAGACGGCGTCACGAAAGGACCGCTCTATGGGCGCAATTGCCGCTGAAAACCTCATTAGCCGCTTGGCCGATTGGGGTGTCGACACCGTGTTCGGGCTGCCCGGGGACGGCATAAACGGATTGATGGAAGGCCTGCGGCGCTGCTCGGACCGTGTTCAGTTCGTCCTTGTGCAGCATGAAGAGGCTGCCGCTTTTATGGCTTGCGGTTACGCCAAAGCCACCGGCCGCCTCGGGGTCTGCCTGGCCACGTCGGGGCCGGGAGCCATCCACCTCATGAACGGGCTTTATGACGCCAAGTTGGACCACGTCCCCGTACTCGCCATCACGGGGATGCAAGAGACCCAGATGCTCGGTACCGGGTACCAGCAAGAAGTGGCTACGGACCGTCTCTTTCTTGACGTGGCGGAGTATAACCAGGTCGTCATGGTGCCAGCCCAGTTGCCCACGCTGGTAGACATCGCCATACGGCACGCCCTTACTCGCCGCGGCGTGGCCCACCTCACCATCCCGAACGATGTCCAGGTCGCCCCGGCCGGTGAGGCGCCTTATGCAGCCACTGGGCCGGCCACCAACAAACCGACCGCCCCAGTGTGCCTGGCTGCCCCGGGCCTCCCGCGCCATGAGCACCTCCAGTCAGCCGCTGATGTCCTGAACGCCGGTAAGCGCCCGGTGATGCTCGTCGGCGCTGGAGCCCTTCATGCCAGGGACGAAGTCCTGGCCGTCGCCGAGGCGCTCGGCAGCCCTATCGTAAAGACCCTGCCGGGCAAAGCAGTGGTGCCTGACAACCACCCGCTCACTACGGGCGGTATCGGCCTCCTGGGGACGAGGCCGTCCGAAGACGCTCTGGAGGAATGCGACACCCTGTTTATGGTCGGCACGAACTTCCCTTATACCAAGTACCTGCCGGCTTCGGGCCAAGCCCGGGTGGTCCAGGTCGAACAGGACCCAGTGCGGGCTGGGAACCGTATCGCCACCGAGGTTCCATTGGTGGGGGACGCCAAAGAGACGCTGGCGGCGCTGTTACCCCTCATCCGGCCCAACGAAGACCGGTCGTTCCTCACGACCGCCCAGGCCTCAATGGTCAAATGGCGCTCGCGGATGATGGCCCTCGAGAGCGCCGATACTGACCCCATTCAGCCCCAACGGCTCATGAAGGCGGTGGACAATGCCGCCGCCGACGACGCGGTGCTGACGTGCGACTCGGGCACGATCGCCACGTGGGCGGCGCGTGATTTCGACATCAAGGGTGCCCGTCAGTTCTATTTGTCCGGCAACCTGGCCACCATGGCCCCGGGCCTGCCGTATGCGATCGGTATCCAGCGCGCCTTTCCTGACCGGCAGGTGATCGCCTTTGTCGGTGACGGGGGGTTTGCCATGTTGATGGCCGAGCTGGCTACTGCGGCTCGGTACCGGCTGCCGATCAAGGTCGTCATTTGCAACAACGCAGAGCTAGGCCAGATCCAATGGGAGCAAATGGTGCTCGGGTACCCCGAGTTCGGGGTCCGGTTCCAGCGCAGGAACGATTTTGCTTCGTGGGCGGGATCATGCGGTTTCCTGGCCAGACGAGTCGACGAGGTGGCGGAATTGGGCACGGCCATAAAGGACGCCTTTGGTCATGATGGGCCTGCTCTGCTGGACGTGAGCGTCAACCCCGACGAGCCACCGATGCCAGGCAAGGTGACCTACGAACAAGCCAAGAAATTCGCCAAGGCCTTTCTGTCTGGACAGCCACGAAAGGCCACCATCGCGACGACCTTGTTCAAGGACAAAATCCGGGAACTCCGAGCGTGACCACCGACGGTTTGCCCACGCCGTTGGGCCGGCCTGAAAAGACCGCCGGGCTGCCGGGTGCTGTCTCTGCTTGGACGACATGGCGGCGTCGGAGCCGGTGCTCGCTCTAGGCCACCGTTCCCCCGGCTCCGGCCCGGCCCATCCCGATCGCCTCCCACTTTGTCCCGGGATGTTCCTCAAGTATGGTTTTCGCCAGGTGTCGGCCCCGGGTCGACCACTTTTTATGGGACCGAAACCAGATCCCCACGGAGGCATTATGAACGAGGCGAAAGCGCGAGCACTGGTAAAAGCCGAGAGAGATCGAGTCGAGGCACTGCTCACGGCGACAACCGTCGCCGGCGGAGAGGACCGTGAAGGCGCCGACGAGCCCGGGGACATGACTGACCCGGCTAACCCGCTGACCGACGAACAGTTGGCTGACGCAGTCGTAGTCCAGCTGCGGGACCGGCTGGCAGCTCTCGACCGGGCGGAGCGGCGGCTTGACGAAGGCACCTACGGGCTATCCGTCCAGAGCGGCAAACCGATACCGGACGCCCGCCTGGAGGCTGACCCGGCGGCAGAGTTGACGACCGAGGAAGCGGCGCTCGCTCAGGGCCGGCAAGACCCGCTCGATCTCTGAACGGCCTCTGGCGCGCCGCTGAGCGCCGGGCGGGGCCTCGGGGCGGCGCCCTCCCCGCAGTTGCGACGGGCTGTTGAGCCGGCACCCCGGCCCAGGTGCAACGACGCACCCGGGCTGAGAGCCATTAACGGCGGGCGGGACGCGCGGCCCGTTACGCCTTGAAAATGGCAAAGGCGGCGCCTTGAGGGTCAACCAAGACGGCAAAGCGGCCCGTCCCCGGGATGTCCATAGGCGGGACGACGACGGTCGCCCCCGTCTCGGCCGCCCTCTCGGCGTCGGCATCGACGTCCGCGCTGCCAAAATACACGAGCCAGTGGTCGGGGACGTCCGCCGGCAGTTCGGGGCGGCGTGGCTGCACCCCAGCTATGGTGCGCCCCGCCACCTGGGCCTCAGCGTACTCGTCGCTTCCACCCCAGCCCCACCCGAAGGTTTCTGTGTAAAACGCCTTGGCTTTGTCCAGGTCCGACGTGGACAACTCGTTCCAGGTCACCGCGCCTGGCTCATTGGCGAGTTGAGCGCCGAGGAACTCGACTGGCTGCCAGGCGGCAATGAAGGCGCCGGTCGGGTCCTTGAAGATCGCCATGCGCCCGGCCTTCATAACGTCCATAGGAGCGACAATGACGGTGCCGCCCGCCGACTCCGCCGCCTTGGCCACCGAGTCGAGGTCATCGACGTTGACGTAAGTCGTCCACCGGGGCGGTCCGGAGTCCTGCGCGGGGCTGATGGCGGCCACCTGCTTGCCGTCCTTCGAAGCGATGGTGTAATGCCCTGCCTCCTCGCCCAGGTCCTGTCCCTGCCAACCAAACAATGCGGCGTAAAAAGCCAGAGCCGCTTGCGGGTCAGGTGTCCCAATGTCGACCCACGATGGGACCCCATGTTCGTAACGCGTCATTTCGGGCATTTGGCAGACCCTCCTCAGGTTTTTGCTCTGTCAGCAAACTCTTACCCTCCCGGGCACTGGGCGCAAGGGGTTCCTGCGGGTGCCGGACATCGGGTCGGCGTTGTGGCTGCCAGTGCCGTTTTCAGTTCAAGTGGAGGTAGTTTCCAGTCGTCTCCAGCCCGCGAGACCAATTGGTAAGACCTGGGAGAACCTTGTGGCAGGTTCGGGCCAACTGACTACCTATCTAGGGACCGCCCCCGGGGTGGGCAAAACCTATGCCATGCTGACTGAAGCCCAGCGCCGAGCGGCGGCCGGCGACCGGGTCGTCGTTGGCTGGGTCGACCACCACGACAGGCCGGAGACCATCGCTCAGCTTGGCGACCTGGAGGTCGTCCCGGTCGGGAGGGTGAACTACCGAGGCCACGACTTCGAAGAAATGGACCTCCCGGGCGTAATGGCAACCAGGGCCGACCTGGTGATCGTGGACGAGCTGGCGCACAGCCTCCCGGACGGCAGCCGGAAGCGGTGGGCGGATGTCGCCGACCTGCTCGCGAGCGGGACAGACGTCTTAACGACGGTCAACGTGGCCAACCTGGTCTCTGCCCGGGACTACGCGGCCCGTATCACCGGGGCGGGCACGATCGAGTCTGTACCCGACGAATTTGTACGGTCAGGCAACGTGGTCCTGGTAGACCTGCCAGCGGACGTCCTCCGACGACGCATCGCGGCCGGGCTCGTCTACTCGACCGACCGGGTTGGAGGGGCCCTGGCGGAGTACTTCCGAGCCGCCAATCTCGAGGCCCTGAGTGAGCTCGGCCAAGCATGGATGGCGGACACTCTGGACCAGGTAGGGCCAGACCTCCTGAGCCGCCGGGGGCTGGCCGACGACCCTCCTCGGCCGGTCGTGGTGGCCGGTGTGTCGGGGTCGGCCTGGAGCGAGGCCGTGATCCAAAGGGCGATGGGACTGGCGTGCAGCGAGGACTCCGACCTGCTCGTCGTGCACGCACGGGCCGCGGACGGTCCCGCCCGGGCCAACGGTGACGCCCTCGACAAGTACCGCCGAATGACCGAAGAAATGGGTGGGAGCTACACCGAGGTAGAGGGCGAACCCGCGGCACGCGCCATCGCCGACGTAGCCCGTGCCCGAAGCGCCTCCCGCGTCGTCGTGGGCCGGCACCGGTCGCGCCTGGCCGAGCTGGCCCGGGGGTCGGTGGCGCGCCAACTCCAACGGCTCCTTCCGGACACCCCGATCGAGGAGGTCCACGAAGCCACCTGACCACGGAGGTGGCGCCCCGCGAGCAGCAGGCGCGGCCCAGGGACGGGCCAGGGTTTACTGGGGGCTCTCCCTGATGGGAAGACGACGGCACAACACTAAGAATGAAGTCATGACCGATTACAGCTCGCAAACTCCCCCACCCGACCCCACGGACGGCCACCATCGACTGACCCGGAGCACGAAAGACCGCATGGTCGCCGGGGTGGCTGGCGGCCTGGCCGAATACCTCGACGTCGACCCCGTGGCCGTAAGGATCGGCTTTGCCGCCGCGTCCTTACTTCTGGGCGGCATAGGTGGCCCTATCATCTACCTTCTGATGTGGGCGGTTGTCCCGGAGGAAGGAAAAACGACCTCGATTGCCTCCGACGCTTTGAAGTCAAACCCGTGGCGCCAGCAAGGCCAGGGCACTGCGAGGTACTGAACAAAAAGGGGTGATTTTCTAGTCAGTCGGGCCATCTGGATTTCCTGAATTCAATTTCTCAGTAGTTTCTCAGGTGGGCCTAAGTTGATCGGCGCACTTCAGGCCGGCTCCCTTCGCCGCCGCCGGTAAATAGCTCTCAGAAGTCTCTCAGGACGTGAAGTGGCGGGACCAAAAGCCGTATAGCAATAAGGACTGGCGCACACGTGATGTGCACGCTGAGGCCGCGATAACTGCCGGTCTCGTAGCGAACCGACGAAAGGAAGGGCCAGTGAAATTCTTTATCGCCAAACGGTTGGCTCCCGCCGCGCTCGCGCTCGGCGTTGCAGTGGGCGGCCTAGGCGTCACTGCAACAACTGCGTTTGCGTCTACTCAACACGCAAATGCGACAAAGGCCGGTGCCGCTTGCACGAAGAAGGAACTTAACAAGACGGCAAAAGCCGGCAAAGAGGTCTTGGTCTGCAAAAAGACAGATGGTAAATATAAGTGGGAGAAGAAGTAGTCCTACTCTGACGGTCCTTACGGACTGAGGTCAGAGGGCTCCGGCGCTGGCTGGGGGTGCGCCGGAGCCCTCACTGTCCCCGGCGCTCGGCCGTCACGGGTGCTCCTGGTTGGGTCCTGGGCCTCTCGGACCAAGCCCCCATGGCCACCTGTTGGCGGGGTGACCTGGCCGGCCCGGGGCAGTCTTACGACCACCCGGGCGCCGGGACGGGCATCTTCGACCCAGACCTCGCCGCCGTGCGCGGTGACGATCTCGCGGACGATGGCCAGCCCCAGACCAGCCCCCGTGCCCTCGTGGGCACGGGCTGTGTCGAGCCTTACAAATCGTTCGAATATTCGTTCGCGCTCGAACCAGGGCACGCCCGGCCCGTCATCGGTGACGGCGAGGTCAAAGAAATCAGCCCCTTCCACCGTGGCAAACGCGACTCGTTGCCGGGCGTAGCGTTGTGCATTGTCCGACAAGTTGGCGACGACGCGGGCCAGTTGCACCTCGTCGCCACGGACACGCGCCGCACTAACTCCTTTCACCGAAACGTCGACCTTCCCCTGAGCTCGCAACCGGTCGGCCTGGGAGAGGACAAGCTCGTCCAGGTCGACATCGGCGGGCCGGAGGCGCAGCATGCCCTCGTCCAGGCGGGCCAGCGTAAGCAGATCCTCGACGAGCTGGCTCAAGCGGTTGACTTCGACGACAGACCCCTCCAGCATGCTCTGGCTCGCCATGCCCGGGTGTGCAGCCGCCACTTCGAGCTGCGCTTGCAAGGCCGCGAGCGGGTTGCGCAGCTCGTGGGAGACGTCGGCCACCAGCTCGCGTTGCCGGTCGTTCGAGGCTTCCAGCCGCTCCAGCATGGCGTTCATGGTCCGGGCCAGGCGCCCGATCTCATCGTTGGCGGCCGGCTCAGGTACGCGCCGCCGGAGGTCCGTGGCAGAAAGCTCCGCCACCTCAGCCCGTATGGCCTCGACAGGACGAAGCGCCCAGCCCGTCAAGGCCCAGACCATGGCCCCGACGAGGAGCACAAGGACCGGGAAGGCGATGCCCAGCGACATTTCCACCAGGCGGATGGCGTGGTCGGCAGCGCCGAGTGAATAGGCGACCAGGACCGCACGCGAGGAGCCGGGGCCGACGACCCCAACCGCCGCCACGACGAAGCGGTTGTCGAGGTCGAGGCGCACATGAGTAAACCGCCGGACCCGGAGGACCACGCCCGTAGTCACGGCGAACTTGCCCGCCGCTGGTGAAAGGTCGGCCATGGCCGGCTGGCCGGCGATGTCCCGGCTGGACCTTATGACGCTCCCGTCCGAGCTTATGACCTGGGCCGCCATCTCCTCAGTGGAGAGCGGGAGGGCAACCGGGACAAAACCTCTTTCCGTGAGCAAAAACGAGATAGCCACCGCTTCGGCCTTGGCCGTATTGGTGGCGCTCTGATAAAGCGACCCCCGGAGCAGCAGAATGACGCCCAACGCGCTCAAAACGAATGCGACACCCACGATGAACACCGAGACCACGGCGGCCCGGACCCGTACGGCGCCGAGCCATCCCCGCGCCGCCGGGCCGCTAGACCCGACGCTCATCAACCACCAGTCTGTACCCGAGCCCCCGTACCGTCTCGATCGAATGGCGGTCAAAGGGGGTGTCAATTTTCTTGCGCAAATAACCGACGTAAACCTCGACGATGTTGGGGTCGCCGTTGAAGTCCGGCCCCAAACCTTGCGAAGGAGCTCCTCTTTGCCCATTGCTTTACCGAGGTGCATAAGGAGCATGGCCAGCATGTCGAATTCTCGTCGAGACAGGTCGATCTCGTGGTTGCCGCGCGCACAACGGTGGCTTCGCCGGTCAAGGATCAGGTCGCTAGCCCGGAGCACGTCTGAGCCACCTGCAACTGACTTCGCCCCCCGCCGCACCAGTGCTCGCAGGTGAGCCTGGAGCACGACGTACGAAAAGGGCTTGGTAAGGTAGTCGTCAGCCCCGGCGTCGAGGGCTTCGGCTTCGTCCCACTCGCCGTCCTTCGCCGTCAGCATGAGGATCGGCGTCCAGATCGCCTGCTCTCGCAGCCGGCGGCAGATCTGGAAGCCGTTGAGTTGTGGGAGCAAGATGTCACAGACGATTACGTCAAAGCTCTGTTCCGTGGCCAAGCGCAGGCCCTCGCTGCCCGTTCTGGCGGCGACGACGTCATGGTTTTCCTCCCGCAGGCCACGACAGAGTGCGTCACGGAGACGGTCTTCGTCCTCGATGAAGAGGATGCGCACTGAGAGAAAGTTATCGGGCCCCTGGTGGCCGGGCACTGCGGGCCACCCTTACCAGTGGGGTTGAAGGCCTCGCTTCCTCAGCGGTTTCTCAGCCCAAGCAGCGACCGGGCCGTGACAGGGCCGCCGTTCGCCAGCTCGGAGGTGGCCTAAGCCTCGACAAGGAGACGCTAAACCTCGACGAGGAGACCCTAAACCTCGACGAGGAGGCAACGACTGGCCATGGCGACCGTGTGCGCGAGCGAGTCGGTCAGTAGCTGTGTGGCCACGTGGAAGTCACGGACCTCCCATAGAGCTACAGACGTATCCCAGGCCACGTCCCGGGCCTCTCCAATGCTCCAATTGCCCACCAGGTTGGCCACGGCCGCCATGTGCTGGTCGACGTCGCGCACATCGGTCGGTTCGAACGACTCCCGTACCGACTGCTCGGCCGCGTCAAGCAGAGCGTCGACGCGCTGGTAGTCGGCGTGGTGGGAGCCATCGTCCGGGGCGGTGTTCAACTCAGTGCAAGTCGTTACGACCGCAATCGGCAGGTCATGGTTTATATGGGCGTTCATCCCGGCCAGCGCGAACTGGATGGGCTCGATCCCCGCGTCGCCGCGGGAAGCCATGAGGGGTTGCCACGCCACGGGCCACGCGCTTGGCGGTCCGGAAAGGGCGTCAACGGCGGCGAAATAAATGTTGGCGAACACGACGTCCAGGCGGGAAACGAAGGCCGGGTCGGCGAAAGCGCCCTGGGCCACTTGCTGGCCCACTCCCTGAGTGACATCGAGGTACATGCGGTTGAAACAGGCCAGGCCATCGCGTGGTGAAAGAGCCGAGTTGATCGATCCCATCCGGGCGAGGACATCATCGAAAGTCGTCGCCGGCGGGCCAGGTGGCGGTACCGTCACCAATCTTGGTGCCGCCAACCGAGGATTTGGCCGGCCTTCGAGGAATCGAAGAAGCTCTCGTCGTCGGCCATTGGCCGGCGCAGTGCCACCCCTGGGTAGTACCTCTGCGCCAGTTCCCAGGACGGCGCCTCACCTACGTGGTCCGGGGCGACGATGTGGAACGCCTCGTGGCCCGCCATGTCGGTTTCGAGGGCCAACCAGCAGGCGCCCGCCGCCGCAGCCAGAGATGTATAGCCCCAAAGGTTCTTCACCTGAACTTCGTCAGGCGCGCCGCGGTAGTTACTGACTGCTCGGTCCCGGTCCGGGACCACCATGTGGTACCGAAAGCTGGCAATGCCTACCGGGCTGAACTGCCGGGCGATGGCATCAGCCTGTTGCTCACAGATCCACTTCGACAAGCTGTAAGGATCTTCTGTGTAACTCGGGTGCGCTTCGTCAAGGGGGAAATACTCGTAACGCGGCGAACGGCTCCAGGCGCAGCCGATGGCATTGATACTGGACGCCTGGCACATGCGGGTAATGCCGACTTCGGCCGCCGCCCGCAGCGCGTTATAGCTGGAGACCACATTATTGGCGTGGACAACCGAGTCTTCTACCAGCCCCGGCCGGGCGATGGCGGCCAGGTGCACGAGCCCGTCGCACCCGTCGAACGCTTTAACCACGGCGCCGTAGTCGGTCATGTCGACCTGGGCCCATTCGACGTCGGCGACGTCAGAGCCTGGGGGCGGCAGCACCGTATCGATGCCGACAACCGCCTTGCCTTGGCTGCCCAACAATTCGAGGACTCCGGAGCCGATCCTTCCGGCCGCGCCCGTCACCGCTACTCGTGTCACCATCGTCGATCACGAACTCCTTTTTGGCTCACCAGTTCCAGGGCTGGTCACGATGACCCGGACAGCTCCGATCTTCACGGCGGTATTGTCCTTCCAGAGCGGGTGCGGCTCGGCTTGGCCCCATGCAAGGCTTCGTCCAGCCAGAAGAGACTAGTCTGCCCGGCGTCGAGGAGGTCTGGTTGCACGAGGAAGGCAAATTACCGGGGGACGGCTCGACCGGCGAAGGCGCGCTACAAGCCAGTGCCAGAGGCGTTCCCGCTAGAGAGGTCTCGCCCGAAGAGGCTGGGGCCGGCCCGGGCCACACCAACCGGGCCCGGGCCAGCGGCTGTCAGGCAACCCGATTTGGGGTGACGACTGGGCGGAAGTAAGGCGTCTGTGGCTGCTCGACCCTGAGGTGGCCCACTGCAACCACGGGTCGTTCGGCGCTTTGCCAGCCCAGGTGTTGGCGGCACAGGACGAGTTCCGGCGGCGAATAGCGGTCAACCCCATGCGCTGGTTCGACCGGGAGATGCCGGGCCTGTTGGCAGAGGCCCGGGCCGAGGTAGCCCGGTTCATCGGGGCCAGCCCTGACGATGTGGGGTTCGTTAGCAACGTAAGCGCCGGCGTATCGGCCGTCGTGCAGTCATTGCCACTGCAGGCCGGAGACGTAGTGCTCTCGACGGACCACGCCTATGGCTCGGTGTCCACGGCCATCGACCGGTTGTGTGCCCGCACCGGCGCCAGCCGGGTCATCGCCAAAGTCCCCGTCGACAGCACGGACGAGGAGGTGGTGGCCATCTTTGCCGAGCACTGTTCAGAGCGGACTGCCCTCGTCGTCGTCGACCAGGTGACGTCGCCGACCGCCCGGCGGTTCCCGGTAGAGGCGGTGGCCGCCGTCGCCCACCGGTCCGGGGCGCTCACCCTGGTCGACGCGGCCCACGCCCCCGGCATGCTCCCTCTTGACGTCCCCGGCATTGGGGCCGATTTCTGGGTTGGCAACCTCCACAAATGGGCCTGCGCACCCGTCGGCACCGGGGTCCTTTGGGTGGCTCCCGCGTGGCGGGAAAAGGTCATGGCCCTGGTGGTCTCCTGGGGCGAGGCCGAAGGCTTTCCCCGGTCCTTCGAGCGGGTCGGTACCGATGACCTGACAGCATGGGTGGCGGCACCTGGCTCTCTTCAGCTGCTCGGGTCATTGGGTTGGGACCGGGTGCGAGCCCACAACGAGGCGCTCGTACGCGCCGGCCAAGCCACGGTGGCCGACATCGTGGGGTCCCCGCTCGACGCGCTCAGGCACGACGCGGGGCTCAGCATGGCCCTCGTCCCTCTGCCGCCCGGCCTGGCCGACACGCGCGAGCAGGCTCAAGCACTGAAGGCAGAAATGGCGGCCCGAGGGGTCGAGATGTCCGTCGGCTCCTGGGAGGGGCGGGGACGCATCCGCCTTTCGGCCCAAATCTACAATTGCCCGGCGGATTACGAGCGAATGGGGCTCGAAGTGCGCGACCTGATGGCCCGCTGAGAGCGAACCGGCTCCACCCGTAAGGCTCGGGCGTGGGCGCGCCGCGGCGGTTGGTGTGGGCGCGCCGCGGCGGTTGATGTGGGCGGTCGGCTTAGACAGTGGGGGTTCGGACCGAGGAACTGAGGACCATCAACGTCTTCGTACCCGTCACCTTGCCACTGGCCCTCATGCGGTCGATCACCCGCTTTAGCTCTTGCACGTCGCTCACGCGGATCCATGCCAGCGCGTCAGGATCTCCAGCCACCGTGAAGATGGCCTGGACCTCGGGGACATCAAGAGCGATCTCCTCGATATCGTCGACCCGGGTGCTGCCGGCGAAGCGCAACTCGGCGAACGCCTCGACGGATTCGCCCAGATGAGCGTGGTCGACGAGCGCGGTGTAGCCACGTATGACCCCGGACGCCTCGAGCCTGTCGATGCGACGCTTTACCGCCGGCGCCGAAAGCCCCACTTTCCGCCCGATGTCCCCGAAGGTTTGGCGAGCGTTTTGCTGCAGCAGGGCGATGATCCGTTTGTCGGTGGTGTCTATGCTGTCGATGGACCTGATCACTGCAACATTGTAACGCTCGCTCGGGCTCTTAACCTGGATCCGTTGCGTGGAATGGGGGGCGTACAGGCGATCCATTGCGACCTTTCGCACCTCACCGTTATCGTTACATCATGAGCGCCAGCACTCCCGTGCGCACCGCCAGCTCCTACGCCGACGCGCATCTGGAGATCCTGGACAAGGTCCAACAGCGGGTGCTCTGGCTCGCCGTGAGCATGATCCACCACGCCAACACCGTGCGGGCCAAGAGCTCCGAGGTAAAGGTCGGTGGGCACCAGGCGTCTTCGGCATCGATGGTGAGCATCATGACGGCGCTCTACTTCGAACACCTGAAGGGTGGCGACCAGGTCTCGGTCAAACCGCACGCCTCGCCTGTTTTGCACGCCATCAACTATTTACTGGGCCGGCTCGACGAGCATTACTTGACCGAGCTACGGGCGTACGGCGGTCTTCAGAGCTACCCGAGCCGGACCAAAGATCCTGACCCCGTCGATTTCTCGACTGGTTCTGTCGGGATTGGCGCCACCGCATCAATATGGAGCGCGATTGCGCAGCGTTACGCCTCGACCCACTTCGAGCCTACGCGGTTAGGCCGCCGCATCGCCCTGGTCGGCGATGCTGAACTCGACGAAGGGCCGGTTTGGGAAGCGTTAATGGATCCCATCGTGCCCCGATTGGGCGAAGTGCTCTGGATCGTCGACCTCAACCGGCAGTCGTTGGACAGAGTGGTCCCGGGCATTGCCGCCAGCCGTATAAGGGACATGTTCGCCGCGGCCGGGTGGAACACGATCACGCTCAAGTACGGCGCTCGCCTCCGCGAACTGTTCGCATTAGAAGATGGCGAGCTGCTAGAGCGCCGGATCGACGAAATGAGCAACGAGGAGTACCAGTACCTTTTGCGTTTGCCCGCCGGCGAACTACGCCCCGCCCTGGCTGGTCCGGGCGAGGGAAGTAACGCCATCCTGCGCCTGCTGGCCCACCTCGACGACGAGTCGGTGGCGGCGTCCTTGCGCAATCTGGGCGGGCACGACCTCGGGGACCTGGTCAATGCGTTCGCCGAGGCTGACCAGGTTACGGACCGGCCGTCGGTTATCCTCGCCTACACGATCAAGGCGTGGCGCCTGCCAACACAAGGGCATCCTGGGAACCACTCGGCTCTTCTCTCCACTGAACAATGGCGTCAGCTCGGGCTAAACCTGGGCGCCGACCCCGACGTACCATGGGCCGCCTTCCCCACCGGGAGCCCAGAAAGTGGCCTGTGCCGAGAGGCCGCCGAACGCCTTTTTTTCCCCGCTCTGAAACCCAGCGCGCTCGTCAAGCCACCGGCTGAGCTGGCTACAAACCACCGTGGCTCGGTGTCGACCCAGCAGGCGCTCGGACGCTTTCTGCTCGACCTCTCTCGCGCGGCGCCTGAAGTCGCGGCCCGAGTGGTCACGGTCAGCCCGGATGTCGCGTCGTCTACGAACCTCGGCGGTTGGATCAACAAGGTCGGGATGTGGCACGTCGACGAGCATGCTGACTGGTTCGAGCATGATCGTTCGACATTGCTCCACTGGGCCCAATCGCGAAAAGGACAGCACATCGAGCTCGGCATCGCCGAGGTTAACCTGGTAGGCCTGCTCTCGGAGCTCGGGCTGACCTGGTCGAGATATGGTCAGCCGCTGTTACCCATCGGGACGCTGTACGACCCATTTGTGGGCCGCGCCCTGGAGCCGTGGTCGTTCGGTATTTACGCAGGGGGCCAGTCGATCCTCGTGGGCACTCCCTCGGGTGTGACGTTGGCTCCGGAGGGTGGCGCTCACCAGTCGGTCATCACTCCGTCCATCGGCCTTGAACAGCCCCGCTGCACGGCGTGGGAGCCGGCGTTCGCCCAGGACCTGGAGTGGGCCATGCTCGACGCCCTGGCCCACCTGGGGTCGGCCGACGGGACCTCGGCTTATTTCCGCCTCAGCACTCGACCGATCGACCAGTCACTGGCCAATCTGCCCGAAGACCGCGAGCAACTTGACCGGCGGCGCCAGGCCGTACTTAGCGGTGGCTACCGGCTCCGTGACGCCGAGCGGACGCCGGCGGTCTGCCTGGTGGGAATGGGCGTCGTGATGCCCGAAGTCGTGGCCGCCGCCTCGGCGCTCGAGGCTGACGGCGTGCCCTGTGACGTCGTGTGCCTGACGTCGGCCGACCTCGTTTTCCGGGCCGCTCAAGCCCGGCGGGGCCTGGGCCACTGGCAGACGGCACCCCTGGAGGCGCTGTTCCCGAAAAAGCGTACGGCGCCGATGGTCGCCGTCCTCGATGGTCACCCGCACACCTTGTCTTTCCTGGGCACGATCAACTCGTCGCCGATTGCGTGCCTGGGCGTTAGTGACTTCGGTCAGGCCGGCGATATCGACGACCTTTATCGGCACTTCGGCATCGACACGTCGACGATTATCGGTGCGGCCTGGGACCTGATCGACGAGTTCGGGGCTCAGCCGTGATTTCTTTACGCTTTCAGTGGCCCGGGGAGGGAGGTTCCGTCAACCCACTTTAGGGACCGATAATTGCGACTGGCCATCAGGTTCGGTTGCCGCCGACGAATTTGTGAAAATTGTAACAACGACGGTTGTGGCGCGCCATAGTGACGGCCGTCGCCGTTTATCCGGCCCGTTCCGACCACGTCGGACCGCAGCCAGACCTGCGTTCCGTGGGCCCGCCCTTACGGTCTGTGGCCCATGGGCTACCGCCCCGTTCGGCTGCTTGGCGTCTCTCGTCATTTGGACAGTGAGGCGGCCCATCGCGTTGACAACGTTCCGGGCCGGCGATACCATTCCGCAACCGAGAGAACGCCCTACTAGGGGCAATAGGAAGGGGTTTAGGATATGAAGGAAAACGCGAGCGAAGACCAGGGGAAATTTCCAAATCTCACTCGCCGGCAGTTCCTGGGGGCAACCGGCGCGGCCGGATTGGGCCTTTACTTGGCAAAGAGCAGTCTGGTTAAGCCGTCGCTGAAGGCCCCGGCGACCTCAGGCCTCTCGAAAAACTCTTCGGGGCTCACGCTTCCGTCCGGTGCAGCATCGGCATCGGACCAGTTCCTGGTCGCCTACTACGACTCCGTCGGGGCGACGTACAAGGCGCTCGACTTCTACGAGACGGTGTACTCGCGGGCCCCGTTGGCCGACAATTTCGAGACCTCGCTGGTACGCATCAACCAGAACTACCAGATCGTACCGGGTACGGCCACGCACTGGGCACAAACGTCGCCTACGACTTGGGAGTTCAACATCATGCCCGGCATCATGTGGAGCGACGGCAACGAGCTGACAGCCAACGATTATGTGGAGACGTTCCGGTACTCGGCCGACCCCAAGCATGCCTGGGACTTTTCCTGGTACTGGTCCGGGGTAATCAAAAACTACACCGAGGCGGTCGCCGGGAAGGCGCCGGTCAACTCGATCGGTGTCAGAGTCGGGTCACAACAAGTACACCTTTGTCGTAACTACGGAAGGCCCGGTGGCGTTCATCCCCAACGCCATGCTGTACTCGATGCCGCTCTCGGCGGCAGGTCTGGCCAAGTACGGTAACGGCCTGTACAACATCAACCCGGCTACTTGCATCTCGTGCGGGCCATACGTCCTGAAGACGTTCAACCCGACGTCCGAAGTGGTCCTCACGGCCGAACCCCAAGTACTCGGCGCCTTACAAGCCGTACATCCAAAACCAGATGGCCAAGATTTACGCCGGCGCCGACTACCTGCCGCTCCTCGATACCGGTGTGGTCGACTTCAACGGCAGCCAGGCGCTCACCTCGACCGACCTGGCGATTGCCAAGAAGACCCCGAAGCTCGCCAAAGTAACGCCGTACACCAACCCGCAGGACTTCCGGATCTACTACGTCTTCTTCAAGACCAAGGCCGCCCCGTTCAATAACTTGAAGGTGCGTCAGGCCTTCGCCCACTCAGTCAACCGCAACGAGATCATCAGCGCGTTGCTCCCGGGCTTGGCCACTCCCGGCATACGGGTACCTCATGGACGGCTACCCCTTCGCCGTGAGCCAGCCTCTCGAGAAGTACACCAACTTACGACCCCGCGTTGGCGCAGAAGCTGTTGGCCGAGGCCGGCTACCCCAAGGGCAAAGGCTTCCCGTCGGTTACGTTCAGCTACCCCGCAGGTAACGGGGCCCTCGACCAGCAACACGGTCGAGCTCGTCGTGCAGGCGCTGTCGGACAACTGGAACAACGTGCTTTTCGGTGGGAACAGCACGCTTGCTGCTCCAAGAGGTGGACACTTCGACCTTCTACACCAAGATGGAGGCACTCCCGACACAGGTCGAGATGGGCTTTGTCTCTTATGGTATGGACTATTTCGACGCTTCCAACATGCTCAGCGTGTACAAAGCTGGCGGTCGCCACGACTGGGACAACGCCCAGTACGACAACCTGCTGACCCAAGGGGCGGCCGCGTTCAACAAAGCCAAGCGCCAGGAGATCTATACCGAGGCACAGGAACTGCTCACCTCACAGGCGCCGGCAGTGTTCCTCTTCCACGGTCTGGACAAGTACCTGATGTGGCCGTACGTGCAGGGCCCGGCACTGGCCAAGAACTACCTCGGCTACAACGGCCTCCAGTGGCCAGGGTTCTTCCCCTTCTCCACTTACCAGGAGGGGATCTATATCGGCAACAACGTCGGCCAGTACCCCCGCCAGAGCGAGAAGTTCTAATCGAAATCCAAGTCACCTACGCCGTGAGGCGGTGATCTATGCCGACCGGGCCCGTCTCGGCTAACCGGCGCGCCGGCCACCTCGGTCCACGAGCAAGGGTTAGTCCCGTGATCGCTTATATCGCTCAGCGCATCTTGTCGCTGCTGTTCGTTCTGTTCCTGGCCACCGTGGCCATTTTCGCCATGATGCACGCCGTCCCCGGAGGGCCGTTCTCCTTCACACAGGGAGATATGACCCCGGCGGCTATGCACAACATCATGGTCAAGTACGGCCTCTCAGAACCGGTGTGGCGGCAGTACCTCAAGTGGATCTGGCAGCTGTTGCACGGTTATCTCGGCATCCCTTTCGAGGAGCCGACGATGACCGTGAACCACCTGATCGCCTCGGCTTGGCCCATAACACTGATCGTCGGCGGGCCTCACGATCTTCGTTTCGTTCACGGGCGGGATCCTGCTCGGTTGCATCGCCGCCCTCCGGCACAACACCTGGGTGGACCGCTCGATCACCGCCGTGGTCTCGACCATCGGGGTCGCCCTGCCCAATTACGTGATCGGGTTCCTCCTGATCGAGGTCTTCGCCATCAGGCTCGGGTGGTTCCCTGTCGGCGGGTGGGGCAGCCCGATCGACGTGGTCCTGCCTGTCATCGCGTTCTCGCTCTACCCCATGGCCCTGATGACCCGCTACACCCGGGCCAGCACGCTCGAAGTGATCAACTCGGACTACGTCCGGATGGGCCGGGCGCGGGGGCTGTCTGAGCGGCGGGTCGTGTTGCGGTATGTCCTGCGCACCTCGCTCATCCCGCTCATCACCATCATGGGGCCGCAGATCCCGAACATCCTCACCGGCTCGATCTTCATCGAGGCCACCTTCGCCTTGCCCGGGCTCGGTAGCTACTTCACGACAGCCAGCCTGCACCGGGATTACCCTCTGATCATGGCCCTGGTGCTCATCGTGGCGGTCCTCTGGGGAGTCGTGCTACATCGCCAGCGACATCGCCTACGTGCTCGTGGATCCCCGGGTGCGGCTGGAAGGACTGTCACGATGACGACCGTGCAAGTACCTGTCCCAGTGCCGGAGCCAGCGCCAATGCCAGCGACGGCGGTCACCACTCGGCGCGCCAGCTCCAGTTTCTGGCGGGCCGCCTGGTACCGCTACCGCCGCAACAAACTCGCCCTCGTCGCCGGGGCGTTCGTCATAATCATCCTGCTTACGGGGATCCTGGCCCCGCTCATCTCTCCCTACAGCGAAACCAACAACGACCTGCTCCACACCCTCAGTGGCGCCAGCCTGCACCATTTGCTGGGGACCGACCAGCTCGGGCGGGACACGCTGACCAGGGTGATATGGGGGGCGCGGACCTCGATGACTGTCGCGATAGGGGCGACGGCCATCGGGGCCGTTATCGGGTTGCCGATCGGCATCCTGGCCGGCTGGCTCGGCGGCGGTTTCGACTGGGTCGCGCTGCGCCTGTTCGAGCTGTTCACGATGGTCCCCACCATCCTCGCCGCCCTGCTCTTCATCACCGTCTTCGGGGTCAACATCTGGAAGCTCTCGCTGTTCATCGGCATCACACTGTGGGTGGGCTTCGGGCGCTTGGCCGGGCCCAGTTCCTCGCTCTCCGCGACCGCGAGTTCGTGCAGGCGGCGCGGGCCGGCGGGGTCCCGCAGTGGAGGATCGTAGGCGTGCATATCCTGCCCAATGCGGTCGGCCCGATGATCGTTTTCTTCGTGCAACAGGTCCCTTACGTGATCTTCACCGCCGCCGGCTTCAGCTTCCTCGGGCTCGGGATCCAGGACCCCACCGCTGACTGGGGCAAGATGATCAATGACGCGGTGACCTACCTCCCCATCGACCCCCTGCTGGTGCTGGTCCCGATCGGCTGCATCGCGCTGGCCTGCCTCTCGTTCAGCTTTATGGGAGATGGGCTACGCGACGCCCTCGACCCCACCTCCACTTAGAGGCGGCCGTGGAAAATACGCCCCTCGACAGCGCTCCTTCGGTACCGAATGGTGGTACATCCCCGCTGCTTGAAGTCCGCGACCTCCACGTCTCGTTCCAGATGGAGTACAACACGATTTACGCCGTCCAGGGATTAACCTGCAGGTCCGGGCGGGGGAGAGGCTCGGCATGGTGGGTGAAAGCGGTTCGGGCAAAAGCATTTCTGCGCTTTCGATCATGCAGATGGTGCCCTCGCCAGGCCGGGTGACCAAGGGGGAGATTTATTACGCGGGCCAGCAATTGGTCGGCCTGTCCCGCAATAGAATGCGCCGGGTCCGGGGGGAGAGATCGGCATGATCCCGCAAAACCCGTTGACTTCTCTAAACCCCGTCTTGACCGTAGAGGACCATTTCCAGGAAGTCCTGTCGCTCCATGTCGGGCTCAACAAGGACCAAAGCCGGGCCCGCACCATCGAGCTGCTGAGCTCGGTGGGCATACCCGACCCCGCCACCCGCATGGGAGAGTACCCCCATCGCCTGAGCGGAGGCCAGCGCCAGCGAGTAATGATCGCGCTGGCCATGGCCTGCGAGCCCAAGATCCTGATCGCGGACGAACCGACGACGGCCCTTGACGTGACAATCCAGGCCCAGATCCTGGAACTTTTCGACGGGCTCGTGACCCGTTCCAACCTCGGTGCGGTTTTGATCACGCACAACCTGGGGATCGTCGCCGGCCACTGTGACCGGGTTGTTGTAATGTACGCCGGAAGGGTGATGGAGACCGCCACCGTGTTCGATCTTTTCGAACACCCCGCCCATCCCTACACCCATGGGCTGCTCCGTTGTGTGCCCCGGATTTCGGCCACTCGCTCGCGGACGTTCCACTCCATCCCCGGCGTGCCTCCACGGGTGACCCAGCTCGCGGAAGGATGCCCTTTCGCACCGCGGTGTGAACGAGCCAGCGACCGGTGCCGGACCGAGACGCCACCGACCGAAGAGATCGGCCCCGGGCATGCCATCGCCTGCTGGCATCCTTACCTGGGCGACGCGCAGGTGGCCTGATGGCGCCTCGAGCGGACAGGGACAGCGGATGACCGCCACGGGGGTGCCGCTGCTGCAGGTCGACGACCTCGTCGTCCACTACCACGTCCGGGGACCGGGGACGGTGGTCCGCACCCATGAGACGGTGCACGCCGTCGATGGAGTGAGCTTCACCCTCGAGACGAACGAGACTCTGGGCCTCGTCGGTGAAAGCGGCTGCGGCAAGTCGACCACGGGACGGAACATACTGTTCCTGGAACGGCCCACCTCCGGCCGGATCGTGTTCGAAGGCCGTGACCTGGGGACGCTCAACAGTCGCCAACTGACCGAGCTGCGGCGTGACATGCAGATCGTCTTCCAGGACCCGATCGCGGCGCTGAACCCGCGCCACACTGTGGGCCAGCTCATCGGAGAACCTCTGCGGGTCCACAAGCTCGTGCCCAAAAAGCAACGGCGGGAAAAGGTCGAGCAACTCCTGGAACTGGTCGGCCTCCCGGCCGATGCGGTGTCGCGGTTCCCTCATGAGTTCAGCGGCGGCCAATGCCAGCGGATCGGGATTGCTCGGTCTCTAGCAGTTGAACCTAATCTGGTCGTCCTGGACGAACCGGTGTCGGCGCTCGACGTTTCGATCCAGGCCCAGATCCTGGCGTTGTTGTCGGACCTGCAGCAGAAGCTGGGCTTGTCTTATTTGTTTATTGCCCACGACCTGGCCGTCGTGGGGGAAATGAGCGACCGGGTCGCCGTGATGTACCTGGGCAAGATCGTGGAGCTGGCCCAGCGCGATTTGCTCTACGCCCAGCCTCACCATCCGTATACCCAGGCGCTTTTCTCGGCCGTGCCCATCGCCGACCCCAAGCTCAGCCGCCTCCACCATCGCGCCGTCGTGAGCGGCGAGGTGCCGAGCGCCCTCGCCCCGCCGTCGGGGTGCCGGTTCCACACTCGTTGCCCCCTAGCCCAGGAGCGTTGCCGGGTCGAGGAGCCCCGGTTGGCCCAGGTCGCTGCCGGTCACGAAGTTGCCTGCCATTTTGCCGACGAGGCCGTGAAAACCAACCCCTTCGGCCTCTCGCCCACCGTCTTCGAGAGCCCCTTGACGCCCTCCATTGCAGGCTGACGGCCGTAATCGCGGTGACGGTGACGGACCGCGGCGACCCCCATCAGCTCCAGCGGTTCGTGGACGCGCAAGACGCTGACGCCACTTTTCAACACGCGGTTGACGAACTGCAGCGGGGCCAGAAAACCAGCCACTGGATGTGGTTCATCTTCCCGCAAATCAGGGGCCTCGGGCAGAGCCCGACATCACGGTTCTACGCCATTTCTTCGCTCGAAGAAGCGAGGGAGTACTTGCTGCACCCCATTCTCGGGCCGCGTTTGCTCGAATGTGCGCACGTCGTCGCAGCGACAGAGCACAAGACGGCAAGGGATATTTTCGGCGGCATCGACGCCCAGAAATTGCAGTCGTCCATGACCCTGTTTATGCGGGCGGCGCCAACGGAGGCGGTTTTCCCGCTCGTCCTCAACCGTTATTTCGAGGGCCGGCCCGACGCGGCCACCGACGAGCTTATTGGTCGATAAAGGCGAGCGCCCGTCCTGGGCCGCCGCTCCCCTCCCCGATCTTGACGGGAAGGAAAAGAAAAGTCGCACCCCGGGCCGGGAGTTCGCCGAGGTGGCTCAAGCACTCGATGAAGACCATCCCGGCGGAAAGACCGACGACGTGCGCCGGTACCGGCTCGTCAACCGCGCCCATACTGACCGAATCGGTGCCGACGCAACGGACGCCGCGGTCACGCAGGAGCTCCATCGTGGCCGGCGAAGGCGCCGGCCAGCCCGTGACCTTCGAGAACACCAGAGGGTCGACCACGTAGGTACGCCCGGCGGGGCCGGCCACGTAGTGCTCGTCCCAATCGCCACGGAAAAGGACTACGTCGCCCGGGGCAATTACGCCGTTGGCCGCTTCCCAATCCGTGACGAACGGGGGCTCGATCCGGGGGCTGCAGCCTGGATCCGCCTGTCCCCGCAGGGACCGGACGTCTACGACCACCGCCGGCCCTATGAACTGCTCCAGAGGCACCTGGTCGGCGGTGAGCGTGCCGGCCGGCCCGGCATTGGGCAGTCCCGACCCCGGCGCCGGGACGAAGTGAGAGGGAGCGTCGAAGTGGGTGCCAGTGTGCTCGTCCATCCCTACGAAGCAGGTGTGGTAGGCGACACCGGTGCGGGACCTGAGCCGGGGCCCGCCCGTCCCGTCCGCCGTCGTCTCGAACCAATTGTCCACTACATGGCGGTACGGCATGGCGCCGGGCCAGGCGCACGGAAGATCCTCTGACAGCGTGAGGGATAGGTCGACCAGCCGGGCCGACCGCATCGCCTGCGCCAGAGCGGCCGTAATCCCCTGGGCCGTCGCCCCCGCAGCCCGTGGCGCGCCCTGGTCAGTGCTCTGGTTGGTGCTGGTCATGGGGCAGTATAACGCCGGGGCTTACGAGCCTCCGATCCGCCCGGTCTGTCCCGGGGCGGGCCGACCTGTTACGCGCCGGGCACCTTTCTGGCTGCATTTGCAGCACCATGAGCACTTCCCCCGAAATCCACATAAAAGTCCGCGTCTGCGCAGCTGCGCCGTCGATAAATGCACACGACTCCGGCTAAAAAGCCGCGCTGATAAGTAGTTTTGCCTCCTGTCGTCTACCGAACGCCGACCAGCGCAACTAAAGGTACCTAAATAGAGGCGCCGGCGTTCCCACTCAGCTGCGGGTCGTGATGGAACATGGGCCAGGAGCCGGCCTCGTCCACGAGAGAGCCATTGGAACCGCTCAGCTCGAAGTGCTCTACCGTCCCCACGTCGTGATTGTTATAGCCGGCCAGCGTGATGCCGATGGTGCCGTTCGGGTCGTCAGTCACAAGAGCATAATTTTGCAGCCCGACGCCGCGCTCCAATACGGTCAGCAATTTCCCACTACGGCCGTCGAGCACTTCAGCGCCTCCAGTGCCGGCCACGATCACGTCCTGGTACCCGTCCCCCAAATTAGCGGTGACAACGCCACCAATAACCTCACCACTAACGGCCTGATGCCAGATGACAGAACCATTGGCCCCATTCAGGGCATAGACCGAGCCTCCGCCATGCTGGTTGTTGGTGCCCTCGACAACTTCGAGCTTTCCATTGCCGGACAGGTCGGCCAGAGCCGGGCTCGAACTGGTGAGGCCGTCCAGCCGGGCGGACCAAACCAGCTTGCAGTGGGACGTAAGGGCCAAGACCTCGCCGCTGTCGGGCGCTCCAGGAAAATAGTTGCCGGTCCCGACGACGATACCTTCTGCCCGGCCGCTCAAGAAAGGCCCGACGGCCGGGGACGACTCGACGGACTCGTTCGGGTTGTAGGTACAGATCAAACCGCCGTTAGGGGATTTGGTGCCGGCGTTGCCGGTGCTGGAAAGCACGCTCACGTGGCCGCCCTGAGTGTAATGGACACCGTAGGCCAGGCCCGCCGTCTGCCCACCCCCGTTTACGATTTCGTTCTTACCGTTACCGTAAAGGTCGGCTAGGGCCGGGGTGGCGTAATTCCCGTCCCCGTCGAACCACGGGAACCCCGGGAGAACCTTGCCGGCCGCCGCACTCATCGCATCTTCTTGCTGCCCGACCGACGGCGCCACGACGTCAGGGCCACCCTGCAGATCTCCCACCGCCAGGGACGCGACGATGCCCGACACGAAACTCGCCCCCGGGTTATGGATGGTGGCGGACCAGAACCTGGCCCCGTCCGGTTTGAAGGCGTCGTAGCCGCCTTCGTGGGGGGCAGCGGCCGTGCCGGCGCCAACAAAGACGGTGTCGTCGGGAGATCCGGCACTCAACGCGACCACGGATGGCGTCGACCCGACCGGGACGCCGCCGGTGCTGCCCGGCCAACCGGGCACCTGCGCTCCGCTGGCCAACGAGAAAGCATCGACATCGCCGCCCTGGTCGCCCACGACAACGGAGGGAACGCTATTGAAGACGGCCAGGTTGGGCGAGGAGGTGCTGATAGGACGGCCGTCGCCGACGCTGCGGGACCAGACCATCTTGAACGCGAAGCTTTGAGCGGCAGCGGAGACTGGCGTGAGAGCGGGAAGGAAAGCGGCTACCAGCCCCGCCGCAGCCAGCGGGGCAACTCGCCTCGATATGGACGAAATGCGGGCCGGTGCCCAACTTGTCTGGCTGTGCACGTCTGGGACCTCCTGGCGCAACCGAGCGTGGGGCGAGCGTAGCGCATGTTGTTCGCGCCTTCCGCGGTCCGACTGATACCCCGAGCGCGCGCTTCGTCCGGCCCGGGCGCGCCGCAGCCGAGGCGAAAGTCAGCTGGTCGATACGCCGAGCAGCGACCCCACACCGTAAGTGACGCCGGCGGCCACCGCGGCGACGGCTAATTGACGCAGTGCGGTCATCGGGATGCTCCGCCCGGCGTACGAACCGATCATCGCCCCGAGGCCCAGGGCGGCCAGGCCCCCGACGATTATGGACGCCATCACGGCGCTGGTGCCCTGGGTGAAGAACCACGGCAGAAGAGGCAGGAGGGCGCCGATGGCGAACGAAACGAACGAAAAAACAGCGGCCCGGCCGGCCGACCCGGGCGCCTCGGGGTCGACGCCGAGTTCGAGGCGCGCATGCGTGTCCAGGGCGATCTTGGGGTTTTTGGACAGGATGCGGGCCACGGTCTCGGCGTCTTCACGGGAAAGGCCTTGCGCTCGGTACATACCCATGAGCTCGCGCAGCTCTGCTTCGGGCTCCTGGGCCAACTCCTGGCGCTCGACCTCTACCTCTTTTTCGACCATTTCCTGCTGCGCCCGGACCGACACCAGCTCGCCCGCGGCCATGGAAAATGCGCCCGCCAGCAGCCCGGCCACACCGGCCAAGCGCACTGTGGAAGCCGCGCTCGAGGATGCCCCGGCGACCCCGAGGACCAGCGAGAGGTTGGTCAACAAGCCGTCGCCAGCGCCGAGGACGGCCGCCCGCTGCGTCCCGCCTTTGACATCACGGTGGCGGCTGCCCCGCGGGTTGCGGGCGCCCAGGACCACCCGGGCCCCCGCTATGCCTCCCGCCGCGCCGCCGGGGCTAGCCATTACAGAGAGCATAGGCAGGGCCCGCCCGGACTGCTTCGGCGACCAGACGAAGGTCACACAGCGGCGTCCTCTTCACCCGCCACCCGTTGGGTCGTGCTCAGCCAGTTCTCTGAACGCATCGGGCACCCGGTCTATGTCCGAGAACACCACGGTGGCGTAACCGACGGCGCCGCGCCCGAACCTGGCCCGGACGCGGTCGACCGACCGGTCCACGAGCCACCGGGCCACCCCTACGGCTTCATCCGAGCGTGGCGCAAAAACGCTCGCTGGCAACGGGAGGTGGAGTTGAAGAGTGGGCTCGACGAGGTTGGACACCGAGACTGCGAGCAAGGTGATCTCGTGCTCGTCGCGGTGCTGGGCCAGCGCGGTCATAGCCAGGCCCACCGCCAGCTCGGTCACCGTCAACGTCTCAGAGATGGCCGGCCGCACCGTGACCGACCTCGTTACTGAGCGAAGGTGGGTGAAACGCACCCGGACGGTCACCGTCCGGGCCGCCCGACCTGAGGCCCGCAGCCGGCCGGCCACCCGGTCTGCGAGATAGCCGAGGGCCGAGTGCAGCAGGTCCGGCGTGGCCTTCCGCCGTCCGAGCGCGGCCTGAGCACCGATGGACAGCGCCGGGCGCGGCGCCTCCACTCGGCGGGGGTCGAGGTTGCTGGCCAGGGCACCCAGTTCCCCGCCGGCCCCCTGGCCGAGGAGGCGGTCCAGGACGTCGCCGTCGACGGCGGCCAGCTGGCCCACGGTATGAATGCCAGCTCCGGCCAGCTGCGCCTGACGCACCGGGCCGACCCCCCACAACAGGCCAACCGGCAGGGGCTCGAGAAAGGCCCGCTCCGCCCGAGCAGGCACCACCACTATCCCGTCGGGTTTGGCTACTTGCGACGCCACCTTGGCCAAGTGCTTGGTCCTGGCCACCCCGACCGATAGCGGCAACCCGATCTCGCCACGAACTCGACCCCGGATGGCCGATGCGATCGTGGCCGGCGAGCCGAAGAGGTGAGTAGCCCCGGAAACATCGAGGAAGGCCTCGTCGATCGAGATCCGCTCGACCACAGGGGTAAAGGCGCCCAGAATTTCTATTACCTCGTCGCCGAGCCGCTGGTACTCACGGAAATGGCCGGCTACGAACCTCAGGCCCGGGCACAGTTGACGTGCTCGCCACCCCGGCATACCGGCCGATACCCCGAACGACCGCGCCTCGTAAGAGGCCGCCAGCACCACCCCGCCCCCCACCGCGATGGGCCGATTTCGAAGGGTGGGGTCGAGCAGCTGCTCGACGGAAGCGTAGAAAGCGTCGAGGTCGGCGTGAAGAATGGTGGCGGTGCCATCATCGGCTGCGGTCCCAGGGGCTGCGGTCCCAGGGGCTGTGGTCCCAGGGGCTGTGGTCCCAGGGGCTGTGGTCCCAGAGTCAGGGCTCTTGTCGGCCAAGCCTTCTACTCTATCGAACGTCCGTTCCCTTCGGCCGCTGGACGGCCGGTCGGCTCAGGCGCCGGCCGCGCCGGTCCCGACCAAGTCGAACGCCCGCCACATAGCGGCGTACTTCCCCTCCCGCTCGAGCAGCTCCTCGTGGGTGCCGACCTCGGCCACCCGGCCATGGTCAAAGACGATGATCCTGTCGGCCGAGCGCGCCGTCTGAAGCCGGTGGGCGATGAGCACGGTGGTGCGGTCTCGGGACACCTGGTGCATGGCCGCGGCTACCCGGGCCTCAGTGGCGAGGTCCAGGTTGGACGTCGCCTCGTCGAGCAGGAGCACGGCCGGGTCGACCAGTTCGGCCCGGGCCAGCGCCACCAGCTGGCGCTGCCCGGCCGACAGGGAGCGGCCCCGCTCCGACAGTTCGTGCAGGTAGCCACCCGGGAGAGAGGCGATGAAATCGTGGGCGCCCACCGCCCGCGCCGCTCGTTCGACTTCGGCGTCGGAGGCGTCCGGGCGCCCGTACGCGATGTTGTCACGCACCGTGCCCGAAAAAAGGAACGCTTCCTGCGGCACATAGCCGAGTTGGTGGCGGTAACCGGGGAGGTCGAGCTCCCGCAAGTCATACCCGTCGACCTTTACGCTGCCCTCAACGGGGTCATAAAAGCGGGCCAGTAATTTCATGACGGTCGACTTGCCTGCGCCGGTTTCGCCCACGAACGCCACGGTTTCGCCCGGCTCGACCCGGAGGTCGACCCCACGGAGAGCTTCCGGTGGGCTGATCGTTGGCCGGGGGCTATCGACAACCGACCTGGCGCCGTCACCGTCCGGGCGTTCCTGGACCGCGGGGTAGCTGAAACGGACGTCCTCGAGCCTGAGCTCGCCCGCCAACCGGCCCGGCTCCACGGGGTCGGTCGCCTCCGGCGTGCGGGTCTCGAGCCGCATGAGCTCGCCGATCCGGCGCACTGAGACGCGGGTCTGTTGCCAAGAATCGAACACCTGCGACAGTTGCTGGATGGGCGAAAAGAACAGATCTATGTACAGGATGAACGCGATCAAGGCCCCCGAGGTGAGGTGGCCCTTGGCCACCAGACCGGCCCCCACACCAAGCACGATGGCGTCCGCGACCCCGGAAAGGAATTGCACGAAGGGGAAATACGTAGCCACCAGGCGTTGGGCGGCGACACGCGTTTCCAGGTACTCCCGGCCGAGGCGGTGGAAGCGTTCCTCGGTCAACTCCTCATGTACAAAGGCCTGGGATTCCCGCACCCCTGACAGGCTTTCCTGGAAATCAGCATTGACCGCCCCTATCCGCTCGCGCGCCAGGTCGTACAAGCGCGTGGCTTTCCGGCGGAAGACGACGGTGGCGATGGACAGCGGCACGATAACCGCCAGCGTGCACAGCCCGAGCACCGGGTCTATCACGACCAGGGCAATGCCGACACCGACAAAGGTCACCATGGCCACGAGGGCTGACAAGAGGCCGTTTTCTATCAAGGATTCGAACTGGTCGACATCTGTGGTCATCCGGGTCATTATCCGGCCCGCCATTTCCCGCTCGTAGTAGTCCAACGAAAGCCGTTGCAACTGGGCCCAAATGCGGATCCGCAGAGAAAGCATGATCCTTTGGGCCACCCGGCCGGTGACGAACGTCTCGCCTATTTCGACGACGAGGTCGGCCAACGTGACGAACAAATAAATACTCGAGACCAGTAACAGGGCGCCCAGCGAGCCGTCGGCTACGCCGCGGTCCAGGCCCTCTTTGACCAGCACGGGACCGGCCAAAGAAGCCAGGCCGTCCAGGACGACGAGGACAAGGCCGATGAGCAGGGGCCAGCGGAACTCTTTCAGTAACCCCCTCAGGTTGAAGAGCCGGTCGTGCGTCGACTCCTGTTCGACGTCTACGACCGGGAAATCGCGCACCGGGGGCAGGGCCTCGACCCGCGCCAACAGTTCGGGCGTAGGAGCCAGGTTCAGCCGCCAGCCTCCGCCCCCGCCGCCGAGGCCCGGCCCCAGACTGGGGGGCCTTATGCTCTGGACGCGGCCACTGGCCGGTTTATAAGCGTTATCCCCATTGCCACCGGCCGGGAGCGGGGACCACGCCGAGACGGTGACCCCGTCGCCCGCACCAGAAATGGCCGCCAGCGCTTCAATACGGTCACCCAATTGCCGCGGCGAGATCGTCTTCCAGGCCTGACAACAGGACGCGGTAGCTTTCGCTGCGCTCCATTAGCTCTTCGTGCGTGCCTTGGTCCAGGACTCGGCCCTGTTCCATCAGCACGATCCGGTCGGCCAAATGAAGAGTGGACCGCCGATGGGCGATCAAGACCGTCGTCCGGTCGGCCATGACCTCCCGGAGCGCGTTGTGAATGGCCTCCTCGATATTGGCGTCCACCGAGCTGGTGGCGTCGTCGAGGATGAGGATGCGCGGGTTGTAAAGCAGGGCCCGGGCCAAAGCGATCCTCTGGCGTTGGCCGCCGGACAGGGTAAGGCCTCGCTCCCCGACGACGGTGGCGTAGCCCTCCGGTAGGGCGTCGATGAACTCGTGGGCCTGGGCGGCCCTGGCCGCCGCCTCTACCTCCTCATCGGTCGCGTTGCTGCGGCCGTAAGCGATATTGGCCCGCACGGTGTCGGAGAAAAGGAAGCTTTCCTCGAAAACGACGCCGACCTGGGCGCGCAAAGAAGCCAGCGCCACGCTGCGCAGGTCGTAATCGTCGACCAGCACGGCCCCCCGGGAGGGGTCGTAAAAGCGAGATACGAGCATGGCGACGGTTGACTTGCCGCTCCCGCTCGGCCCGACGATGGCCACTTTTTCGCCCGGGGCGATATGAAGGTCGAACCCTTGCAGCACCGGCCGGCCGTGGCCATAGGCAAAACTGACGTCGGAGAAGTCGAGCCGGCCTTCTAGCCGCGGCAACTCGACGGCGGCCGGGGGGTCGGCAATCGCGGGCTTCAGGTCCAGCAGCTGGAAGATGCGCTCGACGCCGGCGCGTGCTTGCTGACCGACAGTGAGGACCCCGGCCAGCTGGCGAGCAGGCGCCATCAACTGGGCGATGTAAGTGGAAAAGGCGAGGAAGGTCCCCAGGGTTATCTCGCCCTGTAGAGCCAGCCAGCCGCCGAAGGCGAGGATGCTGACCTGGCCGATGGTCGGGATGGCCTCCAGCAAAGGCTGGTAACGCGATTGCAGACGAACGGCGCGCATCTGTGACCCGTACAGCGTCTTGGCCGTCTTCACAACCCGGCCCAGTTCGGCTTGCTCCTGCCCGAAGGCCTTTACCACCCTTACGCCGTTCACGTCTTCGTCGACGACCTGGGCGACGTCGCCTTCTCGTTGCTGGCCGTCCCAGGTAGCCGGGAAGATGCGCCAGCGCATCCGGTAAGAAATGATCAGCAGGGTGGGCGCCACGATCACGCTGACGATGGCCAGTAGCGGCGACAGGTAGATCATCAACCCCAGCGACACCACCATCAGCAGGATGTTGCCGCTCATGATGGGGAAAAAGCTGAGGAGGCCCTGCACGAGGGTGGTGTCCGAGTTGGCCCGAGCCACCAGCTGCCCGGTGGGCATCCGGTTCAGGTTGTCGAAGTCCATCGACTGTAGATGGTCGTGCATGTCGTTGCGCAGGTCGTACTGGACCCCGAGCGCCACCCGGCCGCCCCGGTAGCGGCGCACATAGGCAAAGACGAAAGCGCCGACGGCCAGGACGACGAGCAGCACGTCAGCCACGGCCACAACGGCGACCGGGGGACCAGGATGACATTGTCGATTATCTGGCGTTCGACCAGCGGGACGACCGTCTGGCACACGCTGCCGAGCACGGCCGCGCCGATGGAAATGCACCACATCGCGGCGATGCCGGAGCATGTAGCCCCACAGCCGGCGCACCCATCCGCGGGCTGCCACTTCGTCAGGGAAGGCCTGATCGCCCGTGGCTGGCCCCGGGTGCCTGCGAAAAATCAAACGCACCTACTTGCCTTCAGCGAAGCGCGCCGCCGCCACTTGCTCGATGGCTTCGCCCATCGACACCAGCGCCTGCATGGTCTGGCGTGGCCGGGCCGTCCTGGCGCACACTTCTTCGACCCAACTGCCCATGGCCGTCTCGACGGCGGCGAGCCATCTGACGCCCTCCACTGTCAAGTGCAAGGATGCGGCCCGCTGATCACCCTTTACGTCGCCGCGGGCGAGAAAACCTCGCTTGCACAGCCATTCCACGCTGGCGCTGATGGTCGGCTTGCCCAGGGCGAGCTTCACCGCGATGCGTGAAGCTCGCTGGTCGCCGGAGGCGATAGCGGCCAGGACCCGGTAGTGGGCCAGGTTGACTTCCCCTGAAGCCCTTTCCAGTAGGCGCGACGCTCTGGCCAGGGCGCGGACGGCGTCAACCGTAGCGGCCGGCAGATCTGGCGTTACCGGGGCCGGAGCAGCCGTCTCTCGGACGGTTTGGGCGGCCGCGGGAGCCACAATGGAGGGTGGGCGCGGGCTCACGTGTCCCATTGTAAGCGCGATAGTTCGTCTGTCGAACTATTTTTAATTTGGGGGCCGCGCCCGGACGCCGCCCTGGACCGTCAAGTTGGAGGCGGGGCGCCCACCTGGAGGTTGTACGTCCGCCGGAGCGACACTCCCGGCACCCGAGTAACGCGATCGCTTCTGGATAAAGGGCTAAATCGGGATGGGCTCGCTATAGTCTCAGCCGATGACCCCCGAGACGGCTAACAGCAGCAATGTAAACGAACATCAGGCCGATGTGGCGCTCGAGGTCCATGCCCAGCTCGGCGAGGGACCGGTGTGGGACGAGCGCGAGCAGAGGCTGTACTTCGTCGACATAAACGACCAGCGCGTACACATCTTCTGGCCTGCCACCGGCGAACATCGCAGCTTTGACGTCGACCGTTCGGTGGGCGCAGTGGTCTTGCGGGACGACGGCGGGCTCGTGCTCGCCGCCCATGACTCCTTTTTCGTTGCCGCGCACGACGGGGACGCCCTCGAGCCGTTCGGGGAGTTCCGCGCCGACGGCGTTTCAGTGCGGTTCAACGACGGCAAAGTGGACCCGCGCGGCCGCTTTTTCGCCGGCACCATGGGGCACGCCGACGACGGTTGGCTCGGCTCGCTGTACATGCTGGAGACAGACGGGAACGTCACGGTCGTCCTGGAAGAAATCGGTATTTCCAATGGGTTGGCCTGGAGCGCGGACGAATCGACGTTTTTCTACATCGATACTCGCCGCCATTCCGTCGATGCGTTCGACCTGGACCCGGAGACCGGGGCCGTGTCCAATCGCCGTATCGTCGCCCAGTTCTCCGATGGCGACCCCGACGGCATGACCATCGACGCCGAGGGCTGTCTATGGGTGGCGTGTTGGGGCGGCCACCGGGTGGAAAGGATCGACCCGGCCGACGGCCGCCGGCTGGACATCGTCCGGGTGCCGGCCACCAACGTGACCAGCGTGGCCTTTGGCGGCCCCGACCTGGACGACCTCTACATCACCACCGCGCGCGGCGGCCTTAGCGACGCCCAGCTGGCGGGTGAGCCGCATGCCGGCGACCTCTTCGTCACCAAGCCGGGAGTGAGCGGGCTACCACCCCACCGGTTCAAGACGACCTAGAAGGCCGGGGTAAGCGTCAGCGTAGGGATAGCACGTGGCCATGCCACGGCCCCAGGTCGACGAACAAGCCGATGGTTTGCAGCTCAGCGCCGTCGCGCACGAAGCCCGTCCCATCCAGCAGGTCGGTGAACTGCCACGGGCGGGCACCGAGGCCGGGACCACCGAGCAATACGCGGCCCTGGGCGGGCGCCCCCGATAGGTTGACCACGACCAGGAAGGGCTCGTCCCGGTACCCGACCACGACCACGCCAACAAGTTGGCACAACTCTGGTTGTCCGGCCATCCGGTGACATCGAGCAGGCGCCAATCTCCCTGGCGCATCCCGCTCGTCCCCACGGCGACGACCAGCGTTCGGTACCACGAGGCCAGATCCTGGTCCAGGGGCTCGTCCGGCCGTCTGGCCAGGAAGACAGGCGGGCGCACCCGGCGACCCTCGAACTGGCCCTCATGCCACAGCGTGGCCCCCGGCAGAGTGGCCACCACGATGGCGGCGGCTCGCTCGGCGTCGGGGGCCATACGCTCGGCCGCCCGGGGTTCGTCATGGTTCTCCAGGAACCTGAGCAGACGGGACTGATAGCTAATGTCGGCCGTCAGATGGCCACGAACCGCCGGCGCGTCAGTGGCTAACAGCCGGTCGTACAGCTTCTTGTCGTAACAGAAATCAAAGCCTTGCTGCTGGAGCTCCCACTCGAGGTCCCAGTAGGCCTCGGCGATCAGGACGGTCTCTGGGTGGCGTTGACGCAAAAGGCCTATGACCGTTGGCCAAAATTCCTCCGCCGGCACCGGTCCCGGGCGATCGCCCCAGGTCCGGGCGAAGACGTCGTTGGTCATGAGCATGGCCATATCGCAACGGATGCCGTCGCACTGGTCGGAAATGTCAGCCAGAGTTTCGGCGGTGGCGGCCCGCAGCCCGGACGAGAAGGCGTCGAGTTGCACCACGTCGGGCCACGGAGGGAAATAGGGGTCGCGGCCCCGGGCCAGGATGTTGCCCGCCACAGCAGTCCATGCCGCCGGGTCCGTCTCCAGGTCGCCCGGCCCACCCCGCACGAACCTCTCAGGATGCTCGGTCGTCCAGGGATGGTCGGGGGCCACGTGGTTCGGGACGTAGTCGAGCACGAGCTTCGCCCCCCTGTCGGCCAGCGCCTTCCTCGCCTGGGCCAGCGCTTCAGGCCCCCCGAACGCGTCATCGACCACGTAGCGGCGCACGCAGTAAGGCGAACCGATCACGTCGTCCGGCCGCACGTCAGGGAGGGCCTGGCGGAAAGACGCCTGCAACTCTGCGTTCGCGTTGGCCACCGCGAGACCAGCGGGGCTGCGTTCCCATACGCCCATCAGCCATACCGCGTCCGTGCCCGTCGGGGTAACAGAAGCCCAGTCTGCGGGCGGGACATCACCCAGTGTTAAGCGCCGTCCCGCCGCCCGCGACCTATCGTCAAGCCATACGGCGGTATTGACCTCGTAAATCACCGGTCGAGCAGGCCATCCGTTCATGGCCAAGGTTACGTCCCGGGAGACCGACGTGGACAAGGTCCGCGCCACTCGGCCCACAGCAGTCAGAAACTTCGAAAGGTTGGGAACTGGTCCTCCTGGGTCGCCTCTAGGATTTCGGTACCGGAGACCGGTGCTAGACGATGCGCCCGAGGCCGATGCGGAGCATCCAGATCCCCCGCCACTACCCGAGCCCGGAGTGGACGATGTACGCGCCGATCGCCAACCGGCCAGGCAGGTCGTGAGCATGCAGGCGGACGGACAATTGGCTCCTTTCACCCGGGTACGGCAAATTACACGGCCTGGCCAAGTTACACGCCCCGGGAGCCTACGGGCGCTGGTCGGCCCCGGTTTCCACTGCCCGTTCGGGCGCCGCGCTCCATTGCGACCACGAACCCGGGTACAGGCGCCCGGCCTCGTAACCGGCGAGCTCGAGCGCGATCAGGTCGTGGCAGGCGGTAACGCCAGAGCCGCAGTAGACGACGGGAGAGCCATCGGGCTCCACACCCAGGCTCCGGTACGCGGCGCGGAGCACCTCCGGCGCCTTGAACCGGCCCCGATCGTCCAGGTTGTCCGCCGTAGGGGCGTTACGAGCACCAGGTATGTGGCCGGCCCGGGCGTCAACGGGCTCGACCTCGCCACGGTAACGCTCAGGGGCCCGGGCGTCCAGCACGACGGCGGCAGAAGTCACATCGTCAGCCGCGACAAACCGGTCGGGCGGCCAACGATCAAGGTGAAAAATCCCGCTGGCGGGTTGAACCGGGCCGCTCTCGAACGGGCCGGCCACGCGTCGATGCCACCGTCAAGCAACGAGGCCGGGTGGCCCGTGACCCGCAAGAGCCACACGAGCCGAGCTGCCACCCTGCCACCGTCGTCGTCATACGCGATGACCGCCGTCCGGTCGCTTATGCCGACCGATGCCATGGCCCTGGCAAAGTCGCCCGGGTCGGGCAGCGGATGACGCCCCATGTCCGGCGCGGGCAGGCCCGACAGGCGCCGGTCGAGGTCGACGAAAACCGCTCCTGGCAGGTGGCGCTCGAGATAAGCGTCGTACCCGGAGCGGCCGTCGAGGTACCAGCGCACGTCGGCCACCACCACCTGGGCGTAGTGGTCCGCCAGCCAGGCCGCGGCAACCAGAGGAGGCCAGACGACAGCCGCAGGAGACGAGGATCCGGCGCCGGGCGATGTCATTATGCAGTCCCGCCGGTGCGGTCCGCGATCTCGGTAGCGAGCGGGCTCAATGGCCGGGCGCGCCGAGCGCGGTGAGGCCGACATTTTCGGACAGCCAGTCATTGAGGGGGGCGGCGGCCCGCAAGACCGTCACCACCCGCGCTTTTGCCTTGCTCGTCCCCAACCAGGCGGCCGGGGGCCACAGTTGCCAGACGGTGATCCCCTTGCCGCGTAAGAAGTCGATGCGGGGATGGTCCTTGGGATAGCCCTTGGGCGCGGTCTTGAGCGAGTCGTTCACCGCGCAGGCGTAGCCTTTTTCCCTGATGTCCGTCACCACTGAGGTGAGGGCGGGGCCGCTTGGGTCGCCGGCCACCGCGTTGCGGAAGCGCTCCAGCTGGTCGGGCGCCATCATGTACAGCCCCGACCCCACCCCGAGGCCGTCCGCCGACAGGGTCACGTACCCACAGGAGCCCACCGCGGCGGCAATATTGGTCTTGTAAGGCGACTTGTCCTTACTGAACCGGACATCACGGTAAGGGCGGAACAATTTGCCCACGCCAAATTCCGCCTCGAGTTCGTTCAGCAACTCGACCATCGGGTACTTGATACTTTGCTCGTAGAGTTTGTTGTGCGCCTGCCAATAAGCTTTGGAATTGTTGGCCTCCAGGCCCTCGAAGAACTCGATGGCTTCTACCGGCCAGCCCCGAAATGCCACAAGGGGATCATATCGAGCGTCAGCCCGGCCCCAGGACACCGCATATGGCCGGCTCGCCAAGGTGGCGGCCCTGCGGGCGCCGAGTTCAAACTCCGCGGTCTGCACTGAGCTTCACGCCAGGCGTCGATGTAAGCGTGCCGCCGAGCGGCGCCGGCCAGCTCGCCAAATGCCGTCGTGAAGTGGCCCTGAGGAGGGAGCCGAACGGCTACGCTCGGGGCCATGCCCGACCAGACTGAGCTGCTCAGCCAAGTCCCCCTTTTTGCGACAGTGCCGAAAAAGGACCTTCGCGTGCTGGCCCGGGCCGCCCACGACATGACCTACGAAGCGGGCACGCAGCTCGCGTCCCAGGACGACCTCGGCGTCACATTTTTCACCGTGGTCGAGGGCGAAGCAGACGTCGTTTTGAACGGCCGACCGATCAAACGTCTAGGCCCGGGCGACTATTTCGGAGAAATGTCGATAATCGACCGTGCCCCTCGCTCTGCTGATGTGGTGGCGGCATCGCGACTGCGTTGCCTCGTGTTCACTCAGTGGGAGTTCCGCCCGTTCCTGAAGGAACACCCGGACATCGCCTGGGCCCTGCTCGAAGTCCTAGTGGCCCGGCTCCGCGAAGCGCAGAAAAACAGCCCCGCTGGCTCAGAACCCGCCGAGTAGCTCCGAAGGGCACCCCGGGCCAGCGCCGCCGCTGCTCCCAGCGCCAATGAATGAAACTGGAGCGACCACTGAGGTTGTCGTGGCCCGCGATGACCCGCAATCCGAAGACGTCCGAGCGTTGCTGGAAAAGCACCTGGCGTTCGCAAGGAGCGCCAGCCCCCCGGAACACGTGCATGCCCTGGGCGTCGACGGCCTGCTCGGACCGGCGGTCACGTTTTTCAGCGTGCGCCGGAGCGGGGTGCTGCTGGGGGTCGGAGCGCTGAAGCGTTTAGACGCACGGCACGTCGAGCTGAAATCGATGCATACCTGCGCGGAAGCCAGACGCCAGGGGGTGGCGTCAGCGCTGGTGGCCCACCTCCTGGCCTGCGCCACGGCGGCCGGTTACCAACGGGTGAGCCTGGAGACCGGGGCCACGAGTGAGTTCGCCCCGCTCGCGCGTTGTACGCCAAGTTCGGGTTCGTACAGTGTCAGCCCTTCGATGGCTACACTTCCAACCCCTACAGCACGTGTATGACGGCGAGCCTCGTCCCGCCGGCGGGGAGCTAAGGCACCAAGGCTAGGCCTTGGGTTTTTTAGCCCGGCTGGGCGCCACCCGGGGCGGTTCACCGGGCATCTTCGGGTACACCGGCGGCCACGGCGCGTCGAGGAGCCCGGCCGACCGGTCCCGTTGGTGGAGAGCCAGGACGGGTTCGAGCGATTGGGGTTCGGTCTCCATGGCCACCCAGGGGTCGCCCTGGTCGCGCACTCGTTGAGGCACCGTGTCGATCGTTAGCTCGTCGGGCACGATGTCCTCCAGTTCGCCCCACGCGAAAGGCGTCGAGACCTGTGCCCCGGTGCGGGCGCGGACAGACCAGGCCCCGAAGATGGTTTTATGAGGTGCGTTCTGGTTGAAATCGACGAACACCCGGGTACCGCGTTCTTCTTTCCACCAGGCTGCGGTGATGAGGTCGGGCCGCCGGCGCTCGAGTTCGCGGGCCACGGCTACGGCCGCGTCCCGCACCTCGTAGGAGGACCAGCGCGGCTGGAGGGTGGCGAAGACGTGGATGCCGCGGTTGCCCGTCGTCTTGGGCAGGGCCAATACACCTAGCTGCTCGAACAGCGTGCAGGTCTCCTGAGCTGCTTCCCGGACCATGGCAAAGGTGACGCCGGGGGTGGGGTCGAGGTCGATACGCAATTGGTCTGCATGCTCGGGGTCCGCCGCCCGGGACGGCCAGACATGGAAGCCCAGGCACGCCAGGTTGACCGCCCACAGGACATGAGCGAGGTCCCGGGCCACCAGGGCCTGGGAAGTAGTGCCGTTCGGCGTGGACACCACCACCGTTTCCAGCCAGTCCGGGCGTTGCTCGGGGACCCGTTTCTGGAAAAACGACGGTCCCGTGGCGCCATTGGGGAACCGCTGGAGCAACACCGGACGCCCACCCATCGCCCGCATCAAGGGCTCTTCAACGGCCTGGTAGTAGTGGACCAGGTCGAGCTTGGTCTGGCCTCGCTCGGGGAAGAGGACCTTACCGGGGTGGCTGATGTGCAACTCCCGACCGGCGGCTTCGACCAAAACCTCGTCTTCGTGGGTATTGGTGCTCACGTTGCGACTGTAGGCCGCACCGCTCGGGCGTGTCGCTCATAAAGCGCAGCGGGGGATGTGCCATAGCTCGAGAAGCGGCATAAGTATTGTCTTAGGGGTCGGTCCCGCGGCGTGCGCGCCGCCAGACGAAAGGCGACACAAATAGCACAAGCACCGCAACCCACGAGCGGGGCGGAGCCCTCTTCCACCGTGCTCGACCGGGCCTTCAGCCGGGCCATGGCCGTGACGCGCCTGCTCATGACGGTACCGGTCGTGGTGCTCGTCCTCTCGTCGATAGCAGCATTTGCCTACGGCACCGACGTGTTTGTCATCGCCTTTCGCCAGGTCGTCCATCACCCCGTCCCGGTCAGCGACAAGGTCAGCTACTTCCTGGTGATAATCGACCTGTTCCTCATCGGCGCCACCTTGCTGATTGCCGCCATAGGCTTCTACGAACTATTTGTCAGCCCGGGCGGGGCGCGGCGGGCCAACGCGCGGTTGCCCGAATGGCTCGAGATGCACGACCTCAACGACTTGAAGGTCCGCGTGGTCGCCATGGCGGTGCTGGTCTCGGCCACCACCTTCGTCGAAGTGGCCGTGGACACTTCTGCTACGGGGCTGGAAGTCCTCGAGGTCGGCGCGGGAGTGGCCCTGGTCGTCGCCGCATTGACGGCCTTCCTGCGCTACGGGGAACGGCGAAGTTAGCCTGTCGGCCCCGGCCCGCCTCCCTCAGGGCTTCCCCCGGGGCCCCGGCCCGGCCGGTCAAAGATGTCGAGCTTGTCGGCCACCGTTCCCTCGATCCGGCTCGAAATAAGCTGGCCCAATCGCAATAGTTGTGCTCCCGGCTCGAGTTGGGCGAGGTTTTCCCTTACAACGGCGAAATAATCCTGGCGCAACTCGGTGTTGACGTTGATCTTGCTTATGCCAGTGGCGATCGCATCTCTCAGCCCCGAGGCTGGTATCCCGGAGGCGCCGTGCAGCGAAAGAGGCTGAGAGACGTCGCGGGCGACCCGCCCCAGCCGGGCGAGGTCCAGCCTGGGCGCAGCCCGATAATGGCCGTGGACGTTGCCGATGGAGACGGCCAGGCAGGCGGCCCCAGTAGCAGTCATGAACCGGGCGGCCTCGTCCGGGTCGGTCAATGCCCCGACGTCAGCCCCGGCTGAGGAGTCTTCGTCCCCCTCCACCCGGCCGAGCTCCGCCTCCACGGAACCGCCGTAGGCCCGGGCGATGTCGGTGGCCGATTTGACGAGTTCGGCGTTCTGGTCGAAGGCCAATCTCGACCCGTCGACCATGACGCAGCCGAACCCGGCCGCAAAACCCGCCGTCACCAGCTCCAGGCGGCTGACGTGGTCGAGCTGCAAACAACAAGAGGCGGGGCTTTGTTGGCCCAGGGTACGAGTTCCGCTGACCAGCGCCGGGCCCAGGCGGGCGCGAAAGGTCTCGGCGCTAATCAGGATTATGACGTCAGCCCGGTGCTGTTCGGCCGCAGACAGGACGCCGACCGCCGCTTCGAGGCCATAAACAGTGAACGCCCCCACGGCCTGCCCGCTCGATTGTGCCTTGTCGACGAGCTCGGCAAACGGGACGATCATGGGAGCTCGAGCCGGTCGATGGCCTGCAACAGGCTTTCTTCGTGGCCCACATTGCCGGCAAACACGACATAAGGCATACCCACGGCGCCGTCGTCGGCGATAACGGGGCGGAAAACGGAGATAATACCCCGGCTTATTTGCCCGAGGACAACCGCCCGCCGGATCCCGAACCCCTGCACCGCAACATCGTGCGAAGTTATCCCGCCCTTGGCGATGACCCAGGCGGGCTCGTGCCCTCGCAGCGGCCGCAAGGCGTCAGTGAGAGCCACTGAAACCAGCCGGGCGACAGCGAGGCTCTGGTTTGCCCCCTCCCCACTGACCAATGAACGGCTCGTTATCAGCAATACGTCCGAGTGCTCCAGCGCCACCGCCACTCGGCTCGCCACCGCTTCCACGTGCCGAACCCGGGTGGCGGGGTCAACGACTTTGTTGGCATCGAGCTCGACGGCGACAAGGGGATGATGGGCGCGGGCGTAACTCACCTGCTGGTTCGTCAGCTTTGTGTGGGAGCCCACGACCACCAGGCCGTGACCCGGGCGCTTCCCGTCGAGCCAGATTTGTTGGCTCGACAGCGGGTCAATCTGCTGGAGGCCGGCCAGGACGGGCACAAACGAGGGCGCGGTGCGGTAAAGCCACGATTTCCCGCTCGCTTCGAGCCTCGACGCCGCCAGCGCCACCACTTCGTAGTCGGCGTAATCGAGTGCATTTACCACTACGAAGCGCAGGCCTTCCAGTCCAGAAAGCACCTCTGACACCCGTTCGGGGCCGCCCGTCCTGATTTCTTCGAGACCAATACTCACGACATCGGAAGCTCGTACGGTACCCGAGCTTTTTTCTGCTACAAACTCACGTAGGTCGGAGGCGGCATAACCAAAAGTGCCGTCGCCAGCGAACTCCGTTTCCCCCACGGGCACAAAATTGCCGGCCACCTGCGCCCAATGGGTATCCCCCGCCGTGACGCGCCCAGCCTCGAAATACGCCGGCGCCAACAAAACGGCGTCGTAGTCTCGCCCCATAACGACCCGGTGAGCGTCGTTCAGCGCGTTTACTTCGTCGAACAAGTGGCCCCGAAGGGTGGAGTCGCTCCTGCTCACGATGGACAGCTTCAGGCCGACTGAACGGCAGTATTCGTACGCCGCCTGCCCGATTTCTCGGTTCAGCCGGGCGGCGTGACCGGAGTCGAGGCTGCGCGAATTCGTGAGCACAAAAGCGCAGGATCCCGGCCCCGGAACGCTTCTGCCAGCTGGTCAATGTCGAAGCTCAAAAGGATGGACACGTCATGGACGGCTTGAGAACCGGTGGCGTCGTCATCGACGACCAGCACACGACGGTCGGGGCCGCCGGCGTCCCGCACCTGTTCGCGCGCCCGGGCGATGACCCGGGGCGGGGGCGGCTCAGGCCACTGCACCGGGTTGGGGGCCGCAGGTGATAGCTGGCTCACGGCCCTAACCCTAGTTTTTCGTCGGCGCCGGGCCGACTTGCGTCAAACCCGGGGTGGGGAGCCGGGGGCCACGCCCGTTCGCCACCGCGCCAAACGCCGGCCACCAGCTGTACCCCCGGCCGGTACGCCAGGTACACATATGAGGGGGCGTCGAGCACGACGAGGTCGGCCCGGGCGCCGACGGAAAGGTGGCCCACGTCATCCCTCCGCAAGGCGCGGGCGCCCCCCAGGGTCGCGCGCCCGAACTGCCTCGTCGATAGTCAGTCCCATCTCGCGCGTGGCGAGGGCGATACACCAGGGCATGCTCGTCGTGTAACTGGTGCCGGGGTTACAGTCCGACGCCAGCGCCACCGTCACGCCGGCGTCGAGCAGGCGCCGCCCGTCCGCGTAGGGCGAACGGGTCGAGAACTCGGCCCCGGGCAGAAGGGTGGCTACCGTACCGCTGGCAGCCAGCGCGTCGAGGTCATTGGCGCTGAGGTACGTGCAATGGTCGGCCGCCGCGGCGCCGTTCTCGACGGCGACCTGCACCCCCGGCCCGGGCCCGAGTTGGTTGGCGTGGACGCGGCCACCGAGACCGCGCCTGGCCCCGGCGCGGAGCACCTCTGCGGCCTGATCCGCGTCGAAGGCGCCGGCGTCGCAAAACACGTCGACCCAGCGAGCGTGAGGCGCGCAGGCGTCGAGCATCGTCGAACAGACCAGCCCCACATAATCGTCCACCCGCTCGGCGAACTCGGGCGGTACCACGTGGGCACCGAGAAAGGTCGTCTCTTCCGTGTGGTCTTTGGCGATGCGCAGGCTGCGTTCCTCGTCTCTGGTCGTGAGCCCGTAGCCCGACTTGCACTCGATCGTCGTCGTCCCGGAGCTCAAAGCTTCGCCCACCAGGCGGCTAACCGTGACGTCGAGCTCCCCTTCGCTGGCCCTCCTGGTGGCGGCGACGGTCTCCCGGATGCCGCCCGCTTCGTACGGGCGACCAGATAAGCGGGCGGCGAACTCGCTACTGCGGTCGCCGGCAAAAACCAGGTGGGCGTGGCTGTCCACGAACCCGGGGACCACAGCGCGGCCGGCGACGTCGACCCGGGGGCCGGAGGTGCCCTCGGGCAAGTGGCCCGCATCCCCGACCCAGGCCACCCGGCCATCGACAACGACAAGGGCCGCGCCCGACCGGCGCCCGAGCGGCCCACTCCCTATTCCGCGGTCGTTGGTGACCAGCCCCCGATGTTGTCGAAAACAACAGAGTTCCCCGCGGAAGGTTTCACGAGAGGAGCGAAGCCAGTGCCCCGATGGCGGACCGCAGCGCCGCGGCCACGTCGCCGACCAGGACATGCTGCCCGTCCACGACTACGGCCCGGCCCGCCGCCACGACATTGGTGACGTCGCCCGCACCGGCCGCAAAGACGGCCGCTTCGAGGAGGAAGTCTTCGCTCACGCCGGCCAGGCCCGGCCCGTCGAGCGATACGGTCACAAAGTCCGCGGGCGAACCCGGGCTCGAAGCGCCCGCCGGTCGGGTCCCCCAGGGCGCGGTACCCGCACGACGTCGCCGCTTCCAGCAGCTGGACGGCGCTGAAGTTACCCCGAATGCGGGAGGCAAGCCGCTCATCGAGTTCCAGCGCCCGCATTTCCTCGAACGGGTCGACGACCGCCTGGCTATCACTACCGAGCGAAAGCGGCGAGCCGAGCGGTCAACAGCTGCCGGGCCGGGCCGATCCCGTCAGCCAAGTCGCGCTCGGTCGTCGGGGCACAGGCAGACTCCGGTGCCCGAGCCGCCCAGCGCCTTGGCGTCGGCCTCACAGAGGTGAGTAGCGTGCACGGCGACCGAGCCCGGGCCCAGGGCCCCGCCTCGGCCAGCAACGCGACGGGCGTGGCGCCGTACGCGGCGAGCACCTGCTCGTTCTCGGCCGGCTGCTCGGAACAGTGGAAATGCAAAGGCACCGAGCGCGTCCGTCGCCCATTCGGCCACCCGGCGCAGCCGCCGCGGGCGGGACCGCCCGCAGCGAGTGGACCGCCGCACCATGAGGCACGCCTGTCCCAGACATGCCGTCGATCAGGACATCGCTGTCGATCAGACAGGCGGCTACCGGGCATATCGGCCACCCGCGCCGCCCAGCTCTCGACGTCCCCGTCCCCAAAGCGCAGCTGAGCACCTTCGAGCGGGCGGCCGGGACCAGCCTCGAGGTAGCAGGTGTCCAGCAGCACCACCTTGACCCCGGCTTCCCGGGCCGCAGCCAGCAGCGCCCGGCCCATGGCGTTCGGGTCGTCGTAGCGAACGCCACCGGGGCCGTGGTGGAGGTAATGGAACTCGCCCACGACGGTGAACCCGGCCAGCGCCATTTCGGCGTAGAGCGGCCCGGGCCAGAGCCGAAGTACTGCTCTGGCGTGAGGAGGTCGGCGACGCGAGTACATCACGTCCCGCCACGTCCAGAAATCTCCCCGGCCCCGCTCCGAGCGGCCCCGTAGTGCCCGGTGAAAAGCGTGCGAGTGGGCGTTGGCCAAGCCCGGGAGGGTGAGGCCGGCCAGGTGCCGGGCGCCCGGCGGCCGTTCCCCGCTGACGACGACGGCGTCGATCAGGTGCCGTTCGACCTCGCAGCGTCACCCGGGGCGTCGCCGTCGGGCCGCCAAGCCAGGCGTAGTCGCAGAAGTAACTCAACCAGGCGCGCCGTGGAGGACGGGCCGCCCCGGAAGCGCCCGTTCGAGGTGGCACCGGCGGGCTGACGCGTCCCCCGCTCACGTCAGCGGGCCCGTAACTTTTTCTACCGCCTCGATCAAGTCGACCGGAGCGCACGAACTGGCTGGCCCGGGCCAGTTCGGGGGACACGAAACGGTCGGGCCGGCCCGGGACGGATTGGCGCAATCGGGCCACGGCGGCCGCGGTGGCCGGCGCCGGGCTCAGCGGAGCTCGCAGCTCGATGGCCCTCGCCGCCACCACGAGCTCGACAGCCAGGACGTCGGCGAGGTGGCCGAGGGCGACCCGCAGCTTCCGGGCCGCGTCCCAGCCCATCGACACGTGGTCCTCCTGCATGGCCGAGCGTGGGCAAGGAGTCGACGCTGGCCGGTACGGCCAGACGCTTGCACTGCGAGACCAGCGAGGCCTGGGCGTAATGAGCCAGCATCAGGCCCGAGTCGACGCCGGGGTCCTCGGCCAGGAAAGCGGGCAGGCCGTGCGAACGGGCCGGGTCGAGCAGGCGGTCGGTCCTGCGCTCGGAGATCGAAGCCAGGTCCGCCACCACGATGGCCAGGAAATCGAGCACGTAGGCGAGGGGCGCGCCGTGGAAATTGCCGTTCGAGCGCACCTGGCCGTCGTCGAGCACTACCGGGTTGTCGATGGCCGAGGCCAGCTCGTGGTCAGCCACCGCCCGGGCGTGGGCCAGCGTGTCGCGCACCGCCCCGGTCACCTGCGGGGCGCAGCGCAGCGAGTAGGCGTCCTGGACCCGGGTGTCGACCCTCACGGTGAGAAGCGACGATCTGCGACCCGGCCAGCACCCGCAGCATGTTGGCGGCGCTGAGCGGCCTGGCCCGGCTGGGGCCGCAAGGCCTGGAGCTCGGGCAAAAAGGCCTGGTCGGTACCCAGCAGAGCCTCGACGCTCATGGCCGCGATGACGTCGGCCACGGTACACAGCCGCCCGAGGTCCTGGCAGGCCAGCACCAGCATCCCGAGCATGCCGTCGGTCCCGTTGATGAGGGCCAGCCCCTCCTTCACCTCGAGCGACAGGGGAGCCAGGCCGGCCGCGGCCAGGGCGTGGGCGCCCGAGAGCCGCTGGCCGTCGGGGCCGTCGGCCTCGCCCTCGCCCATCAGCACCAGGGCGCAATGAGCGAGCGGGGCCAGGTCGCCGCTGCAGCCCAGCGAGCCGGAGGCGGGGACCACCGGCGTCACGCCGGAGTTGAGCAGCGCGGCCAGGTAATGGGCGAGGACGGGCCGCGCCCCTGTGTAACCGGTAGCCAGCGTCTTCAACCGGAGGAGCATGAGGGCCCGAACCACCTCGGTCTCCACCGGCTCGCCGATGCCGGCGGCGTGTGAGCGGATGAGGCTGGACTGGAGCTTCGCTCGCAGTTCCGGGGGGATGTGGCGGGTGGCGAGAGCGCCGAAACCAGTCGAGATGCCGTACGCCGGCGTGGCCCCGGCGGCCAGGTTCTCGACTACCTGGCGGGAAGTGGCCATAGCCTCGAGGGCTTCGGCCGACATCTCCACCGGCGCCCCGTCCCGAGCCACGGCGACAACCTCGGCAGCGGTCAGCCCGTGGGGACGGAGGACGACGGGGCCCGCCGCGTGGCTCACGGCCGCCATTGGCTCACGGCCGATTGCTCACGGCCGTGCTCGCCGCTGGTCGGGCACGCGCCTGCATCGGGATGCGCACGCCGCGTTCCTCGGCCACCTCGCTCGGCCCGCTCGTAACCGGCGTCCACGTGGCGGATGATGCCCATCCCCGGGTCGTTCGTGAGCACACGGGCCAACTTCTCCGCGGCCAGCGGCGGACCCGTCGGCCACGCACACCTGGCCGGCGTGAATGGAGCGGCCGATCCCGACTCCGCCGCCGTCGTGGATGGAGACCCAGGAGGCGCCGCTGGCCGTGTTCAGGAGCGCGTTGAGCAGGGGCCAGTCGGCGATGGCGTCCGACCCGTCGAGCATCTGCTCGGTTTCCCGGTAGGGGGAGGCCACCGACCCGCAGTCGAGGTGGTCGCGGCCGATCACGACCGGCGCTTTCAGCCGGCCGTCGGCCACCATCTCGTTGAAGCGAAGCCCGGCCTGGTCGCGTTCGCCGTAGCCGAGCCAGCAGATCCGGGCGGGGAGGCCCTGGAAGACGACCCTTTCGCCGGCCAGGGAAAGCCACCGGCGGAGGCGGTCGTCGTCCGGGAACAGTTGCCGCACGGCGGCGTCTGTCGCGGCGATGTCCTCCGGGTCGCCCGAGAGGGCGGCCCACCGGAAAGGCCCCTTGCCCTCGCAGAACAGGGGCCGGATGTAGGCGGGGATGAAACCGGGGTAGTCGAAGGCCCGTTCGAACCCACCGAGGCGGGCCTCGGCCCGCAGGCTGTTGCCGTAGTCGAAGACCTCGGTCCCGCGGTCGAGCAGCTCGACCAGCGCGGCGCAGTGCGTCGCCATCGATGCCCGGGCCTGCTCCACGTACTCATCGGGGCTCGCCCGCCTGCAGATCGCTGGCCTCGGCCAGGCTCAGCCCCGCCGGCACGTAGCTGAGCGGGTCGTGGGCCGGGGTCTGGTCGGTGGCAATGTCGACGGGCACGTCCCGCCTGACGACCTCCGGGACGACCTCGGCGCCGTTACCGACCAGCCCGATCGAGAGCGGTCGGGCGTCCTGGCGAGCGCGTTCCGCCAGCGTCAAGGCTTCGTCGAGGTCGTGTGCCACCGTGTCCAGGTAGCCGCTTTGCAGCCGGCGCTCGATCCGGCTCGGGTCGACGTCGCAGCAGAGGACGACGCCGCCGTTCATGGTCACGGCCAGAGGTTGCGCCCCGCCCATACCGCCCGCGCCGCAGGTCACTGTCAAGGTCCCGACCAGGCTGCCCTGGAAGCGTTTGTCGGCTATGGCGGCGAACGTCTCGTAAGTCCCCTGCAGGATCCCCTGAGTGCCGATATAAATCCAGCTGCCGGCGGTCATCTGGCCGTACATGGTGAGGCCGAGCCGTTCCAGGCGGCGGAACTCGTCCCAGTTGGCCCACTCGGGGACGAGGTTGGCGTTGGCGATCAACACGCGGGGCGCCCATTCGTGGGTCCGAAAGAGGCCCACCGGGCGGCCGGACTGGACGAGCAACGTCTCGTCGTCCTCGAGCGATCGCAACGCTGACTCGATGGCGTAGAAGGACGGCCAGTCCCGGGCCGCCCGGCCGGTGCCGCCGTACACCACGAGGTCGTCCGGGTGTTCCGCCACCTCTGGGTCGAGGTTGTTGTGGAGCATGCGCAGGGCCGCCTCCTGGGGCCAGCCCTTGCACGACAGTTTGGTCCCGCGTTCGGCCCGGATCCTCGGCGGTGTCATTGGGGCTGTTGCCCGCTTCGAGGGACTATGGCCTGGTCGCCCGGGGCCTGACCGCCGTCGGTCGACACCAATCCGGGCTCGGCCGGGGCGGCTGGGTGGGAGCGGTTTGGCCGGCGGCGTTGGGGTCGACGTGGTTTGGCCGGCGGACGTTGGGGTCGACGTGGTTTGGCCCGGAACAGCTGGGGGCGGGCCGACCTTCGCCACCCCGGGCGTGCTTGGCGGGGGAGAGACTGCGCCCGGCGGTAGCTTCCCGACCCCGGCCGCCAGCATCGCCGTGTTGGGGATCTTCAGTTGCCCGTCGTCGGTCCGCACCGTTACATACGTGAGGCTTATCTCCAGCACCCAGGCGTCGAAGATGCCGCCCAGGGCACCGGACCGGATACGGATGTGGTCGCCCACACCGAACGGCCGAGCGAGGATGAGCACGAGCCCGGCGAAAATATTGCCCAGGCTTTGCTGGGCCGCGATGCCGAGGACGACGCCGAGAAGTCCGGCCCCGACCAGAAGCCGTTCCACCGACACATTGAGGAGGGCGAGGGCGGAAAAGGCGACGAACAGGTAACCGACCACGGCCGCCAAGTACTTCACGGCTCCTTCGGCGGCAGCGACAGACCGTCGGGCCACGAGCCGGCTCAGAGCCGACGACAACCGCGCCGTGGCGATGATGCCGAACACGACCACGACGAAGGTGCTGATCCAGGCTACAAGTCTCGGGTTGAGCGCCTTCGCATGGACGTCGCCGTAGCCGGACCCGACGATGAGCGCAGCCAGCGCCACGGCACCCGAGAGGATGCCGATGACCCAGCCACGCAGCGGGTACCGACGCGGAATGCTGCCTATTTTCGAGACCTCCCGGACATCGGGCGCTTGGCGCGGACCCTAGTCGATGTCACTGCTTAGACAGGGCAACCCCCGGGCCACGTCAATCTCCCGGGCCGCTCGCCGGCTGGCCGGCTACTTCTTCAGCAGTCTCCCGACGATGATCGAGCCCTCGTACATAAGAACCATCGGGATCGCGAGCGCCAAAAAGCTGAACGGGTCGTTGGACGGCGTGACCACGGCGGCAATGCCGCAGAGGGCAACGATGGCGGGCCGGCGCCATTTCCTCCACTTCCGGGAAGGGACAACGCCCGAGATCATCAAGAACACGACGATGATCGGGTACAGGAACACGAGCCCGAACACGACGCAGATCAGCACGTAAATGTGCACGTAGCCGGCCGGCGAGAAAAGCGGGGCCACGTTTGTGCCGCTGGCGGAGATCAGCCAGTCCAGGGCTTTCGGCCAGATAAATATAGCGGTGCTTACTCCCAACGCGAAGAGCACGAGGGCGGAAAGGACGAACGGGACCGCGTACTGCTTCTCGTTCTTCCTGAGGCCGGGGGTTATGAACCGCCACAGCTCCCACAGCCAGACCGGTGCGGCCAGCGCCACCCCGATGTACATGGACACTTTCAAGCGGGTCGTGAAACCCTCCGTCGGGCTCGAGATCACCAGCTGGGAGGTGATCATGTCCTTGTGATGGCGGTAGAAGCTCCGGTACGGGGCGGTCATGAAGTGGAGCACCGGGTTGTACAGGAAGTAGCCGGCTATCGAGGTCACGATTACGGCAATGGCGCAGATGAGCACCCGCTTGCGCAATTCGGCCAGGTGCTCGAAGAGCGTCATGGTGCCGCCGGAACCGTCCAGCTCCGGTTCGTCCGGCTGGTGCCCGTTGAGGCTGGCGGTGGTGACCCCGTCCAGACGCGGCGGCGCCGTTTTCGGGCAACGTGACGCTGGAACTTTCCGAGCTCACCATCGTCCCGAACAGTTCGGACGACGAGTCGGCGGGCTGGCCCTCTTGCGGTTCCTGGTCGCCGGCCATCGTCAGGGCTTTGTCCCTAGGCCACAGAGCCCGAGGCTAAGGATCGTTAGGGCAAGCATCTGGAAACCGAAGCCCAGCCGTCGGTTACTGGACAAGGTCATTTGCGGCTGGAACTCGAGGGTCGGCAACGATGCCACCTATGTTGCCGGCTAATTGAGTGTCGGGTCGTCAGGGACAGCGCTTTGAGACGCGCGGACGGTCTCCTGAGGGAGGACGGGGACGGGCTCGGCCACGCCCGGGCCGACGGGGCTCACCGGGCTCGAGCTACCAGCGGCTTCGGTGCTGGCAGCATTGGCGGCCGCCTGGACTTCCCGGGCGCCCGCCTCGAGCGCTCTGCGGGGTTCGGCGAAGGCGCTGTTGAACTCGTCGCGGATCGCCGACGTCTGCTGGCGTGGCTCGTCCAGGAGCCCCCGGAACTCTTTTTGGAACCCGGAAGTGTACTTGCGCACCTCCGCCATCCAGCGGCCCATTGTCCGGGCCGCTTCGGGTAAGCGCTTTGGCCCCAGGACAAGCATGGCGATCACGAAGACCACTATGAGCTTCTCGGGGTCGAGGTTCACCGCTCGCTCCCCGGCCTAGGCGGGCAGCAACTGGGGGAGCAGGCCACCATTAGCTCAGCTCCCCGCCTTTTGCCCCTCGGCTTGGCTCTGCGCAACGCGGTCAGCCACGAGGGCGTCGAGCTGAGCCTGCGTCAGCGTCACAGTGTCGGTTGGGACGACCACCGTTGCGCCCTGGGTCACCACGCCGGGCTGCGCCGTCGCGGGCAGGACCGGGGCAGCGGGGGCTGCCGCGGGCGCATTGACGGCCGAACTAGCCGACTCCGCCTCCGAATGAGACTTGCGGAACTCCCGCAACGCCTCGCCCGTGTTTCGAGCGAGCTTTGGCAATTGGGTCCCTCCGAACAGGACCACCAGCGCGACCAGTATGACGATCAGGTCATCCCAACCGGAAAAAATCGTAGACAGCACTGCTCACACCTCCCTTCTCAACATTACCGGTCGGCAGAGGCTCCGGCACTTCGCGGTTGCCCATTGGCCGAGGTTCGCTGGGCCCGCTGTGCTCAGAGACCGGCGCGCCTCGGGGTAGATGCCCCTGGTTGGTTGAAACGCTGGGCGTAGAGACACGATCTGCAGCTCTTCTTCTCGTCTGGCCGTTTGGCCGTTTGGCCGTTTGGCCGTTTGGCCGTTTGGCGAACCTATTTGGTAGACGACCAGGCGCTGGAAAAGGGGACACGTGGTTGCCGGCGTCGGCCTACCTACGTTGATGAGTTCGAGCCTGCGATGCTGGCCGGATGACCCACATCGTGAGCTTTTTCGTCACGCAGGTCAAGAGGTCCCAGGCGCTCCGATTGGCCATCGCCGGAGCGGTCTGCCTCCTGGGCGGGGCGGCCTTGTTCTCGGCCACCCAGGGGATCTCTTTCGCCACCGCCGTTTACTGGGCCATCACTACGGCCACCACCGTGGGCTACGGGGACATTACGCCGAAGAACCCCGCCGGCCGGGCCATCGCCGTCGGCGTCATGCTCACCACCATCCCGCTCTTTGCCTCGGCCTTCGCCCTGTTAGCCGGAGCAGTGGTGACCACCCACTTGCGTAGGCTGCTCGGCGTGGCCCACCTCGAGCCCAGCGACGACGCCGTCGCCATATACGGTTTCAGCCCGGTGGTGCCCCGGGTGGCCGGCGAGCTGGTAGCGGCCGGCCGCCGGGTCGTCGTGGTGGCCAATGTCGACGGCCCTTCTCTCCCTGACGGCGTAACGCTCATGGCGACCGACCCGACGAGCGAGGAGGCGGTCCGGCGTAGCCACCCGGAGAAGGCCGGCCAGCTTCTTGTCACGGGTCAGACGGATGCTGATGTGCTGGTGACGGCGGTCCTGCTCCGGCACGTGGCACCCAACGTGCCCACCCTGGCCGTAGTGGGGTCGGGAGCGGTCAGCGCGGCGTTGCGCGACCTCGGGGTGGACGCCAGCCTCTCGTCTGACGAGCTCCTCGTCCACACCCTGGCCAAGAGCATGGAAGCGCCCCACGCCGGCGAGCTCCTGCTCCGACTGGTCGACTCGGAGGGTTACCAGTTGAGGGAACGGCCGATCGGGCCGGCCGACCTGGGCCGGGCGCTGACGACCATCCGGAGAGAGCACCCGGGCCTGGTCCTGGGCGCCGTCCACGGCGGTCACGTCGTCGTGGGCGTGGCCCAGGATGTGGTGATGAGCGAGGGTGACCAGTTGATCGTGCTGGAGGCTGGGCGCTCCTGAACGCCGGGTTCTTCTGGACGCAGATCTGTAACGATGAGCATTTTTGTCCGGCACGTGTGCAAAAGTCCTAACCATCGCCAGGCGACCGTCGAAATATGCGCATAGCCTCCGGCCAAAACCGGGAGTTAACGTGGACTTTTATCCGCCCGCCGAGGGTTTGGCGGGATTGCGTACCCCCGACAGCGCTACGCGAGCGCGAACCCAGGCGCGCTGCAGATAGGCACGCACGGCTGGCGCCCGGTGCCGAGCACCTTTCTGGCCGCACTACCAATCACGCGCCGGCCGTGGGCTACGAGGATCAGTTCGGCCGGTTCGAGCGGGCTGACCGAGCCGACCGGCGGGAGCCGGCCCGGCGGGGGCAGGCCGGCGCCGTCGTACGGGCCCACGACCGTCACCGCAGGTGCCCCCGTAGCCCGCAGCATGGCCGCCACCTCCTCCGAACTGGCAGTGACGCGGTCAACGGCCGGCCACAGCACAGCAAGTACCTCACTATCGACGCCGAGGTCCCCGGTCACGACCAGCTCCGCCATTTCGAAACCGGAGAGGGCGGACGCCAGCGAGCGGGCGGCCCGCTGAAGTTCGACCTGGCTCACCGCCCGGCTGACGGCACTCCCCAGGCGGCTGGCGGCGCTCCCTAAGCGGCGGGCTGCACCGCCGGCCCGGCTGGCGGCAATGCCGGCACGGCTGGCCGCTCCGCCTAGCGCAGACAACCGCCCAGCGCCCAAGGGCCACCCGGGTTCCATACAGACGACGATCTGCGCAAAGCGACGGTCCGATCCCCCGTCCGCCTGGGCCCCGCCGCGCCACTTTGTACACTTTGTGGCGTTTTTTGCGTACAAAGTGCACAAAGCGACCCGACCCGAGCCGGCGCCTGCGCCTTAGCCGGCACCCCCACCCGAGCCGGCACCCCCACCCGAGCCGCGACCCCCACCCGAGCCGGCACCCCGACCCGAGCCGGCACCCGGACCTTGGCCAGCGCCCGCCCGACGGCCACCCCGGTCACGGGCATGACGAGCGAGGCCGCACTGGGCCGGGGAGAGACGACCACGACTTCAGACCCGCCGGCATCCCGGCCCGCCGCACGGCGGCCACAGTGGCCGCCGCCGCCGGGCCGGGCACCGGCGGGTAGCTCCCAGCCACGAGGCAGGTGCGCGGAGCGGCCTCGTGGCCTCCTCTGGTCGCGCCATTTATAGCGCCGCCCGCAAGCTCGCCTCCATCCGGTCGAGCACGCTGGCCCAGGTGTAGTTCTCGATCACGTAGCGCCGGCCAGCGGCCGCCAGCTCGGCGGCCACCTCGGGCTTTTCCGCCACCAGCCGCAACTGCTCGGCCAGCTCGGCGACGTCGCCGAACATGAGACCGCCGCCCGAGCGGCGGCAATGCCATGCCACCACCTCGCTGCGGTCCCAGGCCATCACCGGCGTACCCGCCAGCCACGCCTCCATGATCGTGCGGGAAAAGCTCTCCACCCGGCTGGTCTGCACATAAGCGGTGGCGGCGGCGAAGGCGTTGTCGCGTTCTTCGTCGGTCACAAACCCGAGGTCGACGACCCGGTCGGCCAGGAGCCCCTGGACCCGCAAGTCCGCGACCTAGCTCTCCTTTCCCGATGCTGACGAGGTCGAGGTCGAGGCCCCCTTCCAGGACGATGACGGAGAAGGCCTCGAGCAGCCATTCGAGGCCCTTGCCCTCCTCCCGCCGGCCGGCGTGGAGCACGAACGGGCGCTCCAGCCCATGCCGCTTCCTGAAACCCGCGGCGTCGTAGCGGGAAGGCACCGGCACGCCGGCACCGGTCACGCTGTGCCGGGGCGCGACGGGACCGAGCCGGTGGGCCAGCGTCGTGCTCGGGGCCCGACAGGAACCACACCAGGGCCGGGTCAGCCAGCACCGGCCTCAGCACGTCCAACCGGGCATAGGTCTCATCGTGGAGGCACGGGATGACCACGGCCCGTTCGGCTACGAGGGGGGCGCAAACGCTCGTCGTCCAGAACAGGTACGGCGAAAAGACGATGGCGTCGTAACCCCGACCCTCCCGCAGGAGGTACTCGAACAGCGCGGGCACGCTGAACAAGAAGCCCATCCAGCTCACCTGGTGGTCCAGGTCCGGGGATCTGGCCGGCCTGTATGGAAAGTTGTGCCCGCAGCGCCGGCCGGCTCGGGTGGCGGACGACGGGGAAGCGCCGCACCGTGAGCCCATTTTCTTCAGAGGTGCCCTCGGGCAGCTCGTTCGCCCAGGTGTAATGGTCGATGGCGCAGGTGGTCATGACCTCCACGTCATGACCCCTGGCCGCCAAGCCGAACGCCGCTTCCCGGGACACCGCCTCAGACCCTCCGAACACCCCCGGGCCGAACCGGGGCGGGACAAACGCCAGCTTCATCTAGGAGCCGGCGACCCCGGGGTGCCGGTCAACGTGACTGCTCATTACGCCAGCCAAGGGGGGCCTACGGACCGCCCGGCGCGTCTGGCCGATGTCCTGGTGCGAGTGAGCCCGTTAGCTGCCCCCTAAGCCGGTGCCAAGCCACGATGCCATGCCCTTGAACGTCGCCCTTGACGCCACCCCGCTGCAGGGGCCCCAGACCGGTATCGGCGAGTTCTGTTCGAGGATCCTCGAGGTGTTCGGGACCACGCCGGACCTCCGGTGGGCGCCTTTTCGATCAGCCGCCGGGGCCGGCACGGGATCGACCCCCTTGCTGCCGCCCGGCGTAAAAGCGCTGGGACCACCCGGTCCCGGGCTACCGGCCCGGTTGCTCCACGCCTCCTGGGCCCACTGGGCGTTCCCGCCGGCCGAGCTGTACACGGGCAAGGTGGACCTGGTGCACGGGACGAACTTCGTCGTCCCTCCCTCGCGCAAGGCGGCGATGGTGGTCACCGTCCACGACCTCAGCCCGCTGCACTTCCCGCAGTTCTGCCGGCCGGCGGCCCGGGCTTACCCCGACCTGGTGAAAAAGGCCGTGGCCAGGGGCGCCTGGGTCCACGCCGACTCGGAATTCGTGGCCGGGGAAGTAGTGGAGGCGCTCGGGGTACCGGCCGAACGGGTGCGGGCCGTGCACCTCGGGGTCACACCTCCCGCCAGCCCCGTGAGCGCCGAGGCTGGCGCAACCTGCTGCCCGACTGGGTGAGCGCATACGTTCTGGCCCTGGGGAGGGTGGAACCGAGGAAGGACCTGCCCACGCTGGTGCGGGCGTTTGACCGCTTTGCCGGCCGCCACCCCGGCCTCGCCCTGGTCATTGCCGGGCCGGACGGGCTGGGGTTCCGACCAGCTCGGCAGCGGCGATAATGCGGCCTCGCCGGTCAGCGACCGGGTCGCTCAGGCTGGGCTGGGTCGACGAGCGGGCCCGCGATGCCCTCATCGAGGGGGCCACCGTCTTCGCTTACCCGTCGCGCTACGAGGGCTTCGGCCTGCCGCCCCTGCAGGCCATGGCCAGCGGCGCCCCGGTAGTAGCCAGCGCCACGGGCGCGTTGAAAGAGGTGCTCGGCGACGCGGCCTGGCTGGTGACCGTGGGGGACGAGGGCGCCCTGGCCAATGCGCTCGAGAACCTCATCGACGACGATGCCGCCCGCCAGGAACTGGCTCGCAAAGGCCGCGACCGGGCCGCCCTGTACAGCTGGGACGCCTGCGCGGCAGGGCTGGCGGCGCTGTACCACGAGGCCAGGCCGCAGCGAGGCTCAATCGGCTCAGGCCGTAGCCGGTCAGCCGGATCAGTCGGACTAGTCGGTCAGGTAGGCCTCGATGCCCGACCAGAGCTGTTTCGACGTCTTCTCCAGGGAAAATGTCGCCGCTCTTTCCTTCCCCGCTTTGACCAGTCGGTCCCGCCAGGGCCCTGGCCGGCACGCCTCGTCCACCGCCATGGCGACGGTCAGTGGGTCCTTGTCTTCCACCAGCACCCCGGTGCCGCCGAGCGTTTCGGGGACGGCGGCGGCGGCGTAGGCGACCACCGGCACGCCGAGCTCCATCGCCTCCAGGACGGGGACGCAAAAGCCCTCGTGCTCGGACAGGCAAACGAACACGTCGGCCACGGCCCAATGGGCCAGCAGCTCGACGTCGCCGACCCCGTTGAGGATCTCGACGCTGTCCCCGAGCTCCAGCTCGTCCACCAGCCGCTCGAGGGCCCGCAGGTATTGCACCGACGTCCCGCCGCCCACGAGGGTCAGGCGGGCGGCGGGGTCGAAGACCCGGCGGTACACGGCGAACGCCCCGACCACGTCGTGCTGGCACTTGTTGGGAGCGACCCGGCCGACGAAGAGCCACTGCGCGCCCGGAACGGTCTCCGGCGCTTGCGCAGCCGGTCCAGCGTGCGCCTTGTCGGGCGGGCGGTGGTACTCCTCGAGGTCGACCAGGAGCGGGCAGACAAGCGTCTGCCTGTAGCCGCAATCGACCAGTTCCGCCTCGTTGAAACCCGAGTCGGCGAACGAAAACCTGACGTGAGGGGCCAGCATGGCCAGTTCCTGGCGGGCCTCCTGCATCGCGGCGGCGATCTGCTGGCTCCCAGCGGGCGAAGTACTGAGCCGGCGTGATGTTGTGGTAGTGGCCGATCAGCGCTTCGCCGCCCTCGGCCCGGGCCCGCAGCCAACCGGCCATGGACGAACTGGTCGAGGTCTGGTAGAGCAGCACGCGCTCCTCGCCGGGGCGGCGGGGGTCCTCCAGGTACGGCCTGGCCTCGCTGCCCAACGGAGGGAGGATGTGCTCCGCCCAGATGTCTGACTTGAAGCCGGCCTCGCGCAGGACCCGGCGGGTCTGCAGGGTGTGGTTGCCGATGGCGTCGTGAGGGGCGAAGCCGGGCAGGTACTGGTCGATCCTCATTGGTCGATCCTCACTGGTCGGCCTCATTGATCAGGCCTCATTTGGTCAATTGCTCACTGGCTCAGTCCTCGCCTCGGCGGCGTCTTTGCTCGGAGCCACGCTTGGGCCGGCGGTGCGGGTGTCGCTCAGCGCTTCCAGCCGCCTCAAGCGTTCTTCGGCCGCCCCCAGGCGGACAGCCAGCTCGTCGGATGCCGACTCCAGGCCGTCTGTCCTGGCCGCCAGCGTGTCCCCGAGGTTGAGCACGTGGGCGCCGAAAATGTTCAGCTGGGCCGCCAGGAAGCGGAAGTACCAGGAAGTCAGCCGCTTGATGGCGATCTTCACGTACTCCCATTCGCGCCGTTGGCTGGCCGTCGGCACTTCCACGTCGAAGGTGGCCACTTCTCGCAGGGCGTCCAGCGAGCGCTTCACGGACGTTGTCCGGCTTGGACTCCCGTGCCTTCAAGCGCCGCGTGGCCTGGCGCACCTTCTCGATGTACACGAGGGTGGCCGGGCCAAGGTCGGGGACCTTGGGCGCCGCCGAGCCGCCATTGCTGTTCGTCATACGAGAGCGCCACGTTAGCGCCTGCCGACGTGGTGGAGGCGGACCGGCGTCTCCCGGCGCCGGCTGGGCACTCGACGTGGTCACGGCGCCGCGATCCCGACGACCACGCTCGTCGTGGCGGGCCGTGCTGGCCGTGCCGAGGTCCGTCGCCAAGCCCGTAGCAAAACAGCTCCCCACCCGTGTCGACCAACCGGTAGCCGGCGCCTCCCGGGCAGCGCCTCGATGCCCGTGATGGGGTCGGCGATCCCGTAGCCGGCGATGGAGCCGAACCCCGGAGCGTCGAAGGCTTCCACGGTGCCATCGGCGCCCACCAGCCAGTAGCCCGTAGTCGCCGTGTCGGCGGCGATCCCGACGACCCGGCGACGAGTGGACCGCTTTGGCCGAGCTGTGGGCGACGGCGTCGCCGAAGGTGAACATGGCCCCGTTCTGGGCCACCAACCAGTAACCGCGGCCGTCCGCGGTCGCGGCCATGGCGAAAATCGGCGCGGTCAGGTGCAACTCCGTCTTGGGCCCGTAGAACGTGGCGTCGCCGAAGGCGAAGACTTGGCCGTTCTGCGCCACCAACCAATAGCCCTCGGCGGTCCGGGGTGGCCGCCATGGCTATGACCGGCGCCTTCAATGGCAGGCTGCGAGCCGGCCCGTAAAACTTGGCGTCACCGAAACTGAACACCTCGCCGTGCGAATTGACGAGCCAGTACCCCCCGCCGTTGTCGGTGGCCGCCATCCCCACGACCGGGTACTTGAGCCTGGCGCCGGCCAGCGAACCGCAGTACGCCACGTTGCCGTAAGCAAAGACGCCGCCGCCGCTGTCCACCTCGTAGTAGCCGTTCGGCCGGCCGGCGGGGCCTGCGCACGCGCTCGGCGGTGCGGACGGGGACGGGTCGGGTGCCAACGCGGCCACGCCGGGAGCGGTGGCGTTGCCGGTCAGTTGCGGGTCGTGGTGGAACATCGGCCACGCCCCCAGGCCGTCGACGTCCGCGCCGCTGGAGCCGAACAGCTCGAAGTGCTCGACGACCCCCTGGTCGCGGGCGTTGTACCCGGCCACGGTGACCCCGACCCGCCCGTTGGGGTCGTCGGTCACCAGAGGGGAGTTCTGCAGGCCGATGCCGGTTCCAGCGTGGCCGAACGGCTGGCCGTGCTTCCGTCCAGGACCTCGCGCCCCTTTGGTGGTGGGCACGATGACGTCCTGTGCGCCACCGTTGAGGTCGGCGGTGACGACGCTGCCGATGACCTCACCTTCGACCTGTTGGCTCCACAGCACCGACCCCGTCGGCCCGCCAGGGCGTACACGGACCCGCCGCCGTGGCCGTTGTCGGTGCCCTCGAGGACGGCGAGGGTCCCGTTCCCGGACAGGGCGGCCAGCGCCGGGCTGGAACCCGTGGCCCCGTCGAGGCTCGCTTGCCACACCAGGTTGCAATGGGTGTTGAAGGCCAGCAGCTTGTCGGTGTCGGAGGCGCCCCGGAAATAGGTGCCAGTGCCCGACGACGATCCCGACCGAGTCGCCGGCCAGGAACTGCCCACCGCCGGCGACGATTCCATGACCTGGTCGGCGTTGTACTCGCACTTGAGGCCGCCCGTGGGGCTCCCCGTGCCGCTGTTGCCGGTGGGCGAGATGATGCGCAGGTGCCCGCCCTGGGTGTACTGCACCCAGTTGGCCAGCCCGGCCGTTTGGTCGCCTCCTTCGATGATCTCGGTCTGGCCGTTGCCGTACAGGTCGGCCAGCGCCGGCGTGGAGAAATCACTGTCCGAGGTGAACCATGGGAACCCTTTCAGGGTCGAGCCCGTAGCTGCGTTCAGGGCGTACTCTTCCTGGCCGACCGAAGGCGCCACCACATCGGTGCCGCCTTGCAAGTCCCCCACCGTCAGCGACGCCCGCACGGCCGACGTCGCCTTCGCGCTCAGGTCCGTGACGCGGGTTTTTGACCGCTCGGTACCAGCGTCTGGTGCCGTCCGGGTTGAACGCCTCGTAGCCCACCCTTATGAGGCGTGGCGGCGTCACCCACGCCCACAAAAACGACGTCATCGGACGGAGTTGCCCAGCGGCGCTACCGAGGGCGTGGAGTCGATCGGGACCCCGCCCGTGCTGGCCGGCCATCCGGGTATGGCCTGCCGGTAGCCAGGGAGAAGGCGTAGACGTGCCCGGACCGGTCCCGACCACCACGGCCGGTGTTGCCGTCCAGGGTGGCGATGTTCGGCGACGACAGCGCCACCGGCGCGCCGGCGTCGGGCAAAGTGCGGGACCAGACTTCGGCGAAGCCCTCGCGGCCCGGCCCGTGACCGGGAGCGGCGGGCCGGCCGAGGCTCGGCGCCGGTACGATGGCGACCGCGACCAGCGCGGTACCACCCAAGCAGCTTCGACCAAAAGGCTGGACAAGACCAGCGCTTTGCCGCGTCGCCCATACTTCACCGGTGATCGGCGCGCGTCGGGCGTGCCCTTGACGCTGTCTCGCCGTTGCCGGCCTCGGCATCTTAGGCGCAAGCTCAGCGCAGCGGTTCGGGCGCCGCCTCTAAGCGCGTTCGCGTTGTAATTACGGGACTCAACCGTGCCTTCGTCGCCGGGCGATCGAAAACGTTGCTGCCCCGTGTAGGCCACGCTGAAGCCTTGAGACGTAAGCGCGGTCGGGGTGGCCACGACGTCCCGCTCGGCACCATCGTGTCCTCCTGCAATGCGCCCTCCGGCCCGGTCATGCCCAGGTTGCTGAACACCACTGCCGGGCTGATAAGGGGCGAGCGGTGCTGGTCACGCACCGGTGAACGAGCACCTCGTCGTCGCTTCGACGATCCACTCCGCGGACGACCCCGGCCCGCTGTACTGCTCGGGCGGCGTGGTGTAGCTCTCCCCGTTGGTGTTGTCGGTCAGGTTTATCTCCCACGTGGTGGTGCTCACCTGCCACAACGTCACCGTCACGCTGTCGCCCGGCCTTCACGGCGACGGTGGTGATGTCGGTCTCGGCGGCGGGGAGTATTTCCCACCAGGCCTGCGATCGAAATCGCTCGGGCTCGAGGGGTCGCTGTACTCGTCGACTCCGGCCTGGATCAGGGAAGTGTCGCTATTGTTGGCCCCGTCGACGCCTACCCACTCGGCCACCTGGTCGTTCGGCGGCGTCCCGGCCGTAACACTCGGGACGGTGAAAGTCCCCTTCACTACGGTGAACGGCCCGCCAGTGGTTGAGTACCCCGACCAGTTGGAGCTCTGGGTAGCCGCAGGGCGGTCGACGACGCGGCCACGGAAGGTTGGTTCGTCGTTGGTGGGCACGACGTTCTTAGGCACGACGGACTTAGGCCCGGCGGGGGCGGCAGGCACTGCGGCGGCGGCCAGAGAAATATAAAACGGGTCGTCGGCGTGCCGACGCCAGGTTGGTGGCGACCAGCGAGAACGCAATGGTCCGCGGCACCGTCGTCGGGTTAGGGCCGATGGTGACCTTGGCCGAGAAGCTCCCGCTGGCGCAGCTCCTGGGGTTGTGCGAGTAGACGACGGGAACGACTGTTTCGACAAAAGCTGGAGCTGGCACGAGGTGGCGTTCTAGACCGTAGCGGCGATACGGCGTACCACCCGCCGCGCCGGCAGCTTCGCCGGCGTGACGCTGGCCGAGAGCACGGCCGAGGGTTTGGCCGGGGCCAGGAGCACATAGAAGCGGCCCACCGACGACGAGACGCCGTTGCTGGCCACGAGGTTGAAGGCGATCGTCCTCTGGATAGGGGTGGTGTTGGGGCCGACAGTTACCAGGGCCGAGAACGACCCGCTGGCGCAGCTCCGGGGGTTGTGCGAGTAAGTGACCGAGAACGACTGGTCAGAGAGGAGCTGGAGCTGGCACATAGCGGCGTTCTCGACCGCGCCCGATACCGTCACGTCGCCGCCTTCGGAAGCGAGGTTGGCGGGGGTGGCCCTCGCTGACAGGACCACAGGCACCCGCGCCGAAGGTGGGCTGGCTGATGCGGTCGCCGCGCCAGCTAGCCCAAGCAAAGCCCAGGCGACCGCAATCATGGGCAGGCCCCAGATCTTCGGCCACATCGATTTGGTCCTGCTGTCCTCACGGCACTGCCCACGCACTTCGGCCACGAATGATACTTCGCGTGATAACTGAGAGCCGCTTTAAGAGCTGCTGTGAAGTCCCCAAGACCTCGGCCGGCTGCTTGCTAGCGTTTTGAAGTGGCGCTTACCACCACCGTGCAGGGCCAGGAGGCGGACGGGCAGGGTGGCGCCGCGTCACGTTCTCGGGGGCGCCTCACACGGGCGTTGCGGTCAGGCCGGTCGGAAGGCTCACGGCAGCCGCGTTTGCTCGGCTGGCCGGCAGTGGCTGCGGTCAGCGCCTTGGCCACGCTGTTCAGCTGGAAAACGGCGCCATGGCCGCGGGTGAGCGCCGGCGTGGACTCGTGGCAAACAGGGCTGGCTCTCGGGCTTCCTGGACCACCTGCAGTGGGGCCCGCAAGCTGGTGTTCACGTTCGGGCCGTACGGCTTTCTCGAAAACCTCCTCCCGTTCTCCCGCCTCACCGCCGGCCTGGCGCTCCTCTACGCCCTGGCCATCACGTGGGGGCTGGCGGCCCTCATCGTCTCCGCCTTGCGCCAGCAATGGGGGCTGCTGCCGGCCGGCGTGGTCGCATGGGCCGCCCTCGGCATTGCCGCCAACCTCCTGGAGGCCCCCGAGCTGGCCCTGGCCACGGCACTGGGCTTGGCTCTGGCCTCGTTCAGGGCAGTCACGACCACGGGGCGGCTCTATCTCGCTGGGCGCCCTCGGCGCGCTGGCCGGCTTTCAGCTCCTGGTCGAGATCAACGTCGGCCTCGTCACCACGGCCCTGTTGGTACTGGCCGTAGCCGGGGCTCCGCCCAGCAGGCGGGCCACGGCCGCGCTGGTCAGCGCGGCCCGTTCGTGGCCGTCCCGGCGGTGGCCCTCACATCAGCCGGCCAAAGCCTGGGGAACGTAGCCAGCTACGTACGGGGCTCGCTTTCGGTCGCCCTTGGCTATGGCCCGGCCATGAGCCTGTCAACGGGGCGCAACGCCGAGAACTGGTACGCGGTGGTCGACGTGGCTCTGCTGGTCGGCCTCTTCGTGCTGGCGCTGACGAGGCCGGCCGTGGCTCGAAAAGGCTGCCATTTCCCTGATGCTGCTCGGATGGACTTGGGAGGCGTTGAAAGAGGGTTTCGTCCGCCACGACACCCACGATCTGACCTTCTTCGCCCTTGGTCCTGCTGGCACTGTGCCTGGCCCGCCTGCCCCGTTCGCTGCGTGCTCGTCCAGGCCGGCGCCATAGCCCTGGCCGCGCTGCTGGCTTGCTTGGCCAACGGCCACCCACCCCCGTCGCTCCGCTCCCCGGCCGAGGACACGAAGGCGCTGGCCACGGAGGTGCGCGACCTGGTCGTGCCCGGCGCACTGGCCCAAGGTGCAGCGCACCGCCCAGACTGAAATGCGGGCCACCGGCGACGACCTGCCAGCCGTCGTGTTGGCGGCCCTCCGCGGGCCACACGTTGGCCGCCGAGACGCTCGAGGACGGGATCACGTTTGCCTATGGCGGGTTGCGCTGGGACCCCGAACCCGTCCTCCAGTCCTACAGCGCGTATACGTCCTACCTCGACCGCCTGGACGCCAGCTTCCTAACCTCCGGCCGGGCGCCCGAGCGCATCCTGTACAAACCCGTCACGATCAACAACCGCGACCAGTGGTGGGAGCCGCCGGCCGCGCTCGAGGCCATGTACTGCCACTACCGCCAGGTCGGGCCGGTCGGGTCGTGGCTTCTCCTGGCCCGGGTGCGCGGGCCAGGGCGGTGCGGGGCGCCAGTGAGGATCGGGCAGGCCACCGCCCACTTCGGCCAGGCCATTACGGTCCCGGTCGCTCGGGGGAAGATGGTGGTGGCCACGTTCGCCCTGACGGCGCCGCTGTCAGCCCGCGCCGACGGGGCCGTATTGAAGGGGCCCGAGGTCGACGTTTCCGTCTGGCCCGGGACGCCGGCCCCGAAGACGTACCGGTTTATCTCTGGCACGGCGGCCGACGTCCACGTCCTGGCTGTCCCCGGGTCGCTGGGCTACCTGCCCGCCTTCACCCCGCCAGCGGTGCGGAAATTCGAGTTGACCGGCGGAGGCTGGGCCAAAGGGCAAGGCTCGGTGCGCGTCACCTTCTACTCCGTAAGCCTGACGCGGGCCTCTAGCTGACCTCCACACCCTCGAGGGTCAACAGTTGGCGTTTCATGGGCAGGCCGCCTCCATAACCGCCGATCCCTCCGCCACTGGCCACAACACGGTGGCACGGCAGGACGATCGGGATGGGGTTGGCCCCATTGGCCTGGCCCACGGCCCGGTAGGCCTGCGGGCGTCCCACCATCATCGCCAGTTCGGCGTAGCTAATCGTTTCCCCATAAGGGATCTCGCCCAACTCGGTCCATACGCTCCGCTGGAAATCTGTCCCGTTGAGCTCGAGCGGCAGGTCGAAACACTGGCGCCGGCCGGCAAAGTACTCCTCCAGTTGGGCCATGGCGGCCACCAGCGGCGCAGGCAATTGCCCATTCCCGGACGAGCCCGAGTTACGCCGGCCCCGTGACGTCGCCAGGCGCTCCGCCCCTTTGGTCGGCAAGGCGATATGGGTGACGACATCTTCATTTGCATCGATCGTCAGAACACCGATGGGGGTCTCCATCTGCACCCGATGGTTCATGCTGCACTTTCTCCTTTCAAGGTCGAGCTGGGAGTAGCCGGACCGACGCTTTCGGCCGAGGCCGCGCTGCGTACCCGTCGGCGCCTCTGCCGGCTCAGCGCCGGAGGTCACCGACCACAGGTGGGCCAGGGCATAAGCCCGCCACGGGCGCCAGCGTTCCGCCAGCCGGGTGAGCGAGGCGGCGTCGCTTGCCAGCCCCAGGCGGGCAGCCGCCCGGCGTAGGCCGAGGTCGGTGGGCAGGAAGGCGTCGGGGTCACCGATCGCCCGCATGGCGATGTAAGAGGACGTCCACGGCCCGACGCCGGGGATGGCGAGCAAACCGTTCTCGACTTCCGCCGGGTCAGCCCCGGGGTCGATGATCAGCTTGCCGTTCGGCCACCGCCTCCGCCACGCCTTGCAGACGCCCGCCGGCGAGCAGCCGGCATCGGGAACGCCGACGGGTTCGCTCACCGCCAGTTCCGCCAGTGCGGCCGGCGTCCGGGAAAGTATGAGTAACCGGGCCGAGCGGCTGCTCCAGTGCGGCCCCTGCCGCTTTGACGAGGCTGCCGGCGATGGTGCGGGCGCCACCGAGCGAAACCTGCTGGCCGACGATGGCCCGCAGCGCGATCTCGAGGCCATCGGTGGCACCGGCCACCCGCCGCCCCGGTACCTCTTTCACCAGCGGTCCGAGGAGCGGGTCGGCGCCGAGAGCTTCGTCCACGGCCTCCGGGTCGGAGTCCAGGTTTAGCAGGTGGCGGCACTTGGCGACGGCGAGGCTCAGATCGCGGAGGTCGGCAAGCGAGAACACGCGCGCTCACGTAACCGTCGGCCGGCTTGAGCTCGACGGTGCCTTCGCCGTGGGGGAGGCGCAGGCTCCGGCGGTAGACGCACCTCGTCGAACGCCTCGATGCCGGGGACCGCCCGCACAGCCAGGAAACTCAGCAGCGGCCCGGCCGCGAACGGCCGGCGGTGCGCCAAGCCGGAGTACGAGCTGCGGCCGGCCCGCGCGGCCGGCTCGTATGCTGGCCCCGTCGCCGGCAACGGTGCCGCCGGTTGGCGCGCCCGGCGCAATTCCGTCGGCGTGCGCCCGAAAACCTGCTTCACGGTCTCGTTGAACTGGCGGACGCTCTGGAAGCCGGCCGCGAACGCTACGTCCGCGGCCGGGAGGTCGGTCGTCTCGAGCAGGGTCCTTGCGGTCTGGGAACGTTGGGCCCGGGCCAGCGCCAAGGCGCCCGTGCCCACCTCGGCTACCAGCACCCGGTGCAGTTGCCGTTCGCTGTACCCGAGCCTACTGGCCAAGCCGGGGACACCTTCGCTGTCGATGATCCCGTGCAGGACCAGCTTCACCGCCCGCGCCGCCACGTCCGCCCGGCCCGAGCCACTCGGGCGACCCCGGCGCGGCATCGGGGCGGCAGCGCAGGCAAGCCCGAAAACCCGCTTGCTGGGCCGCGGCTGCCGTGGGGTAGAAGCGGACGTTCTCCCGCTTGGGCGTGAGGGCCGGGCAACTGGGACGGCAGTAGATGTGGGTGCTGTGACGGCGGTGAAGAACCACCCATCGAAGCGGGGGTCCCGGCTCTGCACCGCCCGGTAGCACCGTTCGAAATCGTCCATCTAGCAGCATCGTGCCACGGCCCGGGACGCCAGTCTGGCGGTTTTCGGACATCCTCGTCGGCCGAAGCCCGCCTCAGCCGCCAACACGCGGGCCAAGCCGGCCGATCGTTGGTCAGCGGGGCTGACGCCTCGCAGGCCTCAGGACGTTGTCCTGGATCGCCGCCTGCAGCTCGGCCGCGTCCTGAGGGCAGCTGTCGGCGAGCTGCCCGCCCGACGTGCGGCCGCCGGCGATGTCCGACTGCGCCAGCGAGGGCACCTGCCAGGCGGCCGAGGCGTAGCTGATGGCCGTGGTCGGCCAGCTGCAGCAACCGGTCGTCGGTGACGGGCTGGTTCAGCAGCACCCGGGAGAGGACCTTCTCGCCCGACGGGCTTTCGATCAGCCCGCCGTGGAACGCTGGCAACACCACCGACGGGAACGCCAGCTTCTCGGCCACCGGGCACCACTGTGGCGTCGGCCAGAGGGAGCAGGGCGAACTGGCGGGTCCCCGTTATCGGGCACGACATGGCCTTTTCCAGCACCGGAGCCTCGCCGTCCAGCGAAGCCAGGAACGGGTTATCCGGCGACAGATCGACAGGCGCCACCCCCTGGAACGCATCGCTCAGAAGCCGCATCGCTTCGTCGTCCGCCACCCCCCACCCTTTGTCCCCTCGGGCCGGGTAGAAAACGCGGCCCGGGTCTTCGAGCGGGCTGGCCATGACCAGTGTTGCCACCGGCGAGGCGGGCTCGCGTCAGCAATGCCGTCTTGGCCACGAGCGCCCCCTCGCTCTCGGCCACGACGTCGACCGGCCGGCCCGTCCTCGTGTACAGGGACGTCACCTGGGCCAGCAACATCCGGTCGAGCTCGGGGAGGGCCTTCACGGTGTCCATGGCGCGTGTACGGAAGAGGTTCTCCGGCCGGGGTCGAGGCCCCGGTAGGAGAACGGGACCTCCATGAAGTCCCCCGGCACCGGGTGCCGGCTGCTCCCGTCCCAGGTCGACCCGTACCCCGAGACGACCAGCACGGGCTGCCCACTGCCCGACGGATACGGTGAACGAGCGGTGCTGGCGTCTGCTCGGTTCGCCGTCCGCACATGGCCGAACCCGACCACCGTGCCACCTATCACGACGCCGACCAGGGCCACGGTCGCCACGGGTACGGCCGGCACGAGATAACGCGCCGGGCGCCGGTCGACGACCACCCGGACCAGCCCCCTCCATGACCAGGCATTGAACAACCCGCACACCGCACTGATGACCGGCCACAGGTACCGGGGGCGCCACGGCCATCGCAGCGGTGGCCAGGCTCAAGACGACAAAGGAAAACGCCACCCAACCGATGGCCCGAATCGCGATCAGCCGCCGCCACCAGTCATTGGTCACGCCAATCGGGTGGGCGATGAAGGCCACAAGTAAAGCGGACGGGACGGCCGCAAAGAACAACCATGACACCGGCACCGCCGCCAGCCCGAACAGCAACACGACGCTCGGGGCCAGGAGCACGGCCCCCAGGGCAGTGGCGAAGATCCCTCGCGGCAGCAGCTTCGAAACGTCGGTCCCTCGAGGTGCGAGGGCCAGGCGAGGGCGACCGACACGGCCGTCAATGCGCCCCGGACCAGGAGCATGGCCACTAGCTCGCCGGCCAGGCTCGGCCAGGAGTCGTGGTATACGCTCACCCACCGCAGGTCGCCGAAGACCCCGAACGGCGCCACTGGCGCTGGCCTGCGGCGCCAGCGCTGGGGCGGGCGCCGTGGTCAAAGCCGAGTACGAGGCCCGCCTCCAGGATGTTGGCGGCCATGCACAGCCCGACGAGCTTCCACCAGCTCGGGACAGCTCGCCAGGCGTCAAGGCGATTGCTAACCCAGCCACGGACAGGCCTTTCGGCCGCGGCCCTGTTGGCCATGCGCTCCACGCTTGCACCAATCTGGCGCTAACGGCAAGGATATTCGATCGGGTTTCGCCAGCTGACAGGCCTACCCGTCGGACGGGACGATTTACGGGCGGTGCTAAGTTGCCCTCGGTGAGAGCCGCGGACGAGGCAGGCACCCTCGTCAGCGAGCGGCCCGACCACGCTCCCTGACGGCGATGACGGGGCCCGAGGAAACGGGTGGCCCCGGCCGGTCGGGCGCGGCGGCCGGCGCATGCACTCACGCAAGACACGCTGGGCGCCTGGCCGACACGTCGCCATCCTGATCGCTTTGGTGGCCATTGGCGTGGCCGTGCCAGCTGCCGTCGCCCTCTGGTCGCACGCGTTCGGGATCCCCCGCTATGACGACTGGGCCTACCGTCGGGTGCTTGTCGGACTTCGTCCAGACGGGGCACTTCACGCTCGTCGGTTGGGGCGCCATGACCCTGGTCGGCCAGATCCTGTGGGCCGCGCCGTTCGCCATCGTTCTCGGCGGCGCACCCGTGGGTGGCGGGATTTTCAGTCGCCGTCGCTTCGGCCATCGGGATCGGCTGCGCTTACTGGCTGGCACGCGCCATTGTCGGGCGGGTCTGGGGAGTGGCCTGCACGCTTGCTGGTCCTGGCTGCGCCCGGCTTCTTGGTGAACACCTCCACCTTCATGACCGACGTGCCGGCCTTCTCGGCCGAAATAGCGTGCCTGGCGCTCGGCGTCGCCGCCTTGCGGCACCAAGGCCGGGCGCGTTGGGCACTGGCTGGCCGCCTCCATGGCGGTCGGGTGCGTGGGCTTCTCGGTCCGCGAGTTCGACCTGGCCGCGCCCATCGCCGTCCTGGTCGCCCTCGCCCTCCAGGACCGGCGCCATCTCGCGGCCTACGGCATCCTGGGCGCCAGCCTTGTCGTCGCTGCTGTGCGCCGTCGTCTACGTGTGGACGTGGCAACTGGCCGGGCGCCCAGCACGACGCACTCGGCGGGCCGACGTCTCGGCGCTCCGCGCGCTCGCTCGGCGGCTATTTCGCGCTGGCTTTGTTCGTCTCGCCCTTCCTGCCGGCGGCGGCCGGACGGTCCTGGCCGGCCCGCTCGTCCAGAGGGCTGGCCGCGGCGCAGGGGTCGATACTGGTCATCGGAGCCATGCTCATGGGCACCGGCCACTCTGATCTTCAGCGGCAACTACTTGACCCCGCAGGGCATGAGCACCACGGCGACCTTGCCGGGGTTCCGGCCGGTCCTGTTCCCGACCCCGCTCTGGCTGCTGCTCGAGCTGATCGGGCTCGGTGCCGGCACGCGTGCTCGGGTTCATCGCCGCCAATGCCGTCGCCGGCCGGACTTCTTCCCTTCTCTCGCGGGCGGTCGCGTTAGCGAACGAAGCGTCATCACCATTTTCACTTGGCTCGGCTGCGCTGGGCTGGTCATATACGGGCTGTTCGTCCAGGGCGCCATCTTCGACCGCTATGTGTGGCCCCTCGTTTTCGGGACCGCCGTGCTTCTGGCCGCGAAAGGGCGGGCGCTCCGGGCACGGCTCCAGTTCATGCTGCCCGAGCGGCCAGCGGGGCCGGCCTAACGACGCAAGCGAACTTCGGCCCCGCTACCAGAGCCGCCACCGCTACCAGAGCCGCTACCGCCACCAGAGCCGCTACCGTCGCCCTGGCGCTAGTCTCGGCCGCCGTTGCCCTGAGCGTGACGCTCAACGCCGACGCCTACGACGGGGCCCGGTGGACAGCCGGGCAAGAAGCGGTCAAGGCGGGGTACCCGCCAATGCGGTCGACGCCGGCTTTGACTGGGTCGGGGGCCATGCCACCACGTTGGCGGTGCGTGGCCGCCGTGTCGCCGGAGCGCCCTCGTACGAGATGTGGTACGACCAGATGTTCGCCCGGCTTCCGGGACTGCGCCTTCGTGTCCGGTTCCCCGGTGGCAAAGGCGCACGTGGCTCTGCTCGGGACCGTCCGGTACCAGGAGGTGGGCTTCGCCGTCCCGGAGGACCTTTATATCTATGGCGTCCGCGACCGAGCCTGTGAGGTGGCGACGACCCCCAAGTGAGCTACCCGCTCAGCGAGGCCCGTGCTCAGCGAGGTCCGTGCTCAGCGAGGTCCGTGCTCAGCGACTGGCTGGCCTAGCGAACTATTTGGACGAGGCCGGGTGCTGCTTGGCCAGCACCTCTGACAGCAGCGCCTGGTTGGCGCTGTCGCGCGGGTTGTCCTTTACCGCCTGGCGGGCCTCAGAGGCGGCCTGCGCCAAGTCAGCCGGGGCATTTGCCGGCTGCACCTCGGAAAGGTCAACGTCAACCTCAGCTTCAGAGGCAGGGTACGGCGCCCATAGAGGCTTTTCAGCGGTTGCCCTTACTGCCAGCTCGTGGGCCTGGACCAGGTCGGACATGGCGTTCGAGGCGGATGAGGCGTGGCTCGCTGCGCTGGTCAGGATGCTCACTTCACCCTCGGGGTACGTGGGTTCCCAGGGGTTGAGGGTAAAGGACTCCTTCAGGTCGTTGAAGTACACGGTGCCGACCTGAGTGGGCTTGTTGGTCGTGTTGGCGGCCGCCCCCGAGCCCGGTGCGGGCTGCTTCAAGCTGGTATAGGCGGCCCAGTAGTCGTGGTCGGCGCGATAGGGGCCGTCGGCGCCGAGAGCCAGGAACACAACCACCACCGCGACCACGGCGCCGACCCCAAGCGTCCACCACGGCACGCTGTCCGGGCGCCGGCCGTAGCTTGGGCGCCGTTGCGCCTGCCTTTCGCCGAGCGGGGGGCGAAGGCTGGTGCCGGGCCGCTTAGCGGCCTGGCCCAGACGACCTCCTCTTCCTCCACGCCAGCCGAACGAAGGGGTGGCCGCCACCAACGACGCCGGCCTGAGCGTGTCCGGGACGCCAACGGCCTGCGCTATTACTGTCGAGCCCCCGACCAGGAGCCAGAACGAAAAGGACAGTCCTACCTGCTGCACGTTGAAGACGGCCTGCACGATGTAGGCCACCATCGCGGCGCTGGCGCCACCGCCAGGGTCATCCTGTGCGCCTGCGCTTGCGTTTTCACCGCGTCGTCATGGTCACCCAGTTCCACGGCGCGAAGCCGCCGCCAGGCGCCGATCGAACGCAACCCGATATACACCAGCAGTGCCAAGAACAGCAACAAGCCGACAAAGCCCTGGTCGGCCAGGACGTTCATGAAGATGTCGTGGGCCCCGTTCACCAGGTAGTTAGGACCGAGGCCGGCCACCCAGGCTGCACTCTGGTACTGCGGGTAGACCAGGGCAAAGGCGTCGCCGATCCCGGTAAGGGGGTGATGGGCCGCGATGTGGACCGCCGCGGACCAGATGTCGTAGCGCTGTTGCACGGAGGTGGTGCCCCCGGACTGGAACAGCGTGGACAGCGAGTGGGACAGGAAGCGCTTCCCTTCGACGGCCAAACCCAGGACCACGATGACCACGACGCCGGCGGCGCTCCCGACGGCCAGCACGGGTCGGCGCTTGATCTCCGGGATGAGCATCAACGCCACAATGACGAAACCGGCTATGGCCGCCACCCAGGCGCCGCGGGCCGAGGTACGGACGAGCTCCACAAGGATGACGACTGCGAACACCCCGGCTGCGGCCCGCCACCACCAGCTCTTCGTGCATAACGCCCAGCACCACCACGACAGGCAAGATCATGGCCAGGTACCCGCCCAGGTGGTTGGGGTTGCCAAAGGTCGAGAAGATGTCGTTGGAAAACGAGCCCAGGTTCCAGAGGATGAAGTCCCACCTGGTCCCGTGGAACTCGGTGTCGTGCAACTGGATCAGCCCGTAGAAGACGACGACGCCCCCGCCGGCAAAAGCGAACAGCGCCCAGCACTTTCCGGATGTCCGCCGCGTCGAAGGCTTCAGCGGCAGCCATCATGATCACCCCGAAGGCGGCCGCTGAATAAAAACCGTCGTAGGAGCCGTAGTTGCCGAAGAGGCTCACGTGCGTATCGACGCCCGCGAAGGCGGATATGGCCGTCCAGGCGACAACCGCACCCACCACCCATTGCAAGCCGTTGCGCCAACGCGGCACGGCCCGGTCGTTCACCGCCGCCACCACCCAGAGGCCTATCAGGACCAGAGCACCGATCATGGTGAGGGTGTACTTGGGGAGGTTGAAGACGTCCCCGCTATGAGGGTCGAAGACCACCGGCACAGCCGCGGCCAGGACGATGATCACCGCAGCCCGGGCGGCCCGGAGCCCATCTTTAGCCTTTGGCCACCGCGACGCCGCCCAGCGGTGCCTATCGCAGCGCTGATGAGGACCCCGAGGAAAAGGGCAAAGCTCCACTTGACGGCCCCTGTGGCCAGCAGGAGCAACATCACTGTCCACGCCGGCACGCCGAGCAGCAGCGGCCATCCAGGAAGGCCGACGATCGGCCGGGACGCCGGCCACGAGGCAGTAGCCAATCGGGCACGGAAGGCCGGCCCGTCCTCGCCCGCCGTGTTCGTGCCCGCGGCGGCTCCGGCGGACGGGCCGGCCGGACCTGGGCCGGAGCCGGTCGACGCGGCCTTACCTTGGTCTGAGATCCACTGCGGTGACGCTGCCCGCTGCCTTTGGCCACAAAGGAGAGATTACTTGGGCAGCCCACCCCGTTCAGGTGACGCGCCCGGGGCCGACCCGTCTCACTGGCAACGGCCCGGAAAGGTGACGGCTCCAGGGTGGGCGCCAGCTAGCAGGGCCGTGGCCTGGGCTAACGTCCTAACGTACTAGTTGCGGGCCTCCCTCTATGCCCACCTGGAAGGAACGGACCAGATGCCAGAACCAGAGCCCGTTGGCCAAGGAGCGTGTGCCCCGCGCCCAGGGTCGGGCGCGCCGTGCTCGGCCTTCTGGTCGTCCTGTCTGCTGTCGTCGCCATTGAGGTCGGCGGGGCTACGCCGCCCGCGTTACGCCGACGTGGCCACGGCCGAGTACGCGATAGGCACGGCCGACGAACGCGGTGGCCGAGCGTCGTCGCCTCGCCGTCCACCGTGCCGCGCAACACCTTGACCAACTTCGTCGTCGACTTCCGGGCGACGGCCGCCCTGACCGGGACGGGGGCGAATACCGTCACGGTCGCGTCGTCGTCCCCCTTGGCGACCACCCCGGGCAGCGTGGCCCTGAAAGACGACACCAATAACGCTTGCTCCCAAACCGGGACTAACGGTGGGGTGGTCAGCCCAACGACGATCGCCGTTGAGCTGGCCAGCTCGTGCACGATCAGCGCCGGCGACGAAGTCGAGGTTGAGTTCAGCGCCGCCGGCCCCGCTCTACCGGCATCTTCGACTTCAGCGTCACGACCTCGGCCAACGGGGCGCCCGCTTCGTCGAACAGCCTGGCCGTCGGAGAGGCACCTCCGATCCTCTCGGCCACCTCAGTAGTCCTCGGCAGCAAACGCGAATTACACGCTGGAAGACGCGTCATGGACGGCGCTGCTCAAAAACGCCAACGCGCTCGTTTTGACGGCCAAAACGACGGCCGGGACGACCATTTCCTGGTACCCCGGCCCCTCTGGTTACTCGGTTACTTATACGCCGCCAGGAGGCGTGGCGACCGTCGACACCGTGACCTCGGTCCAGGTCGGCACGACGGCCGTCGGAAACGACACTGTGACGTTGGCGCTGGCCAGTCCCGGTGCTGCCCGGTGTCAAGCTGAACGTCACCCTGAAGGGTACCAATCCCTCAACTACCAGTACCGACTTGGTCTCGGTCACCCCCGGAGCGGGGCCGTCCGGAGTCTTTAAGCCAGGTCGCCCCGTCCGAGGCGTCTACCAATGGGCTGGTCTTCGGCACCGCGGTCACAGCTGTGACCGTCATGCCCACGCCCGCAGTAGCGGCCGCCCCGGCTACGTATGTCGTGAGTTTCCAGGCCACCACGAAGCTGGTAGGGGGCACTGGGGCCAGCATTTGTCTCAGTGAGCAGGACGGCCCCACCAATTTTTTCGACCGAAAGCGGCGCGCTGGTCTCGGACACGACGGCGGGCTGGCACTTCATCGCCGACGGCCTCACGTACCCGTCCGGGGACCCACCGGCCAACGGGGGCTGCGACCAGACTCGACAATGGCGTTGTCATCCCGTTGGCCACGGGTTTCAATGTCAACGCCGGCGACTCCATCACGATCACTATGGTCGGCGTCACCAACCCGCCCTCCGGGACAGTGGCTGACTTTACGGTCGCGACCAGCGCCGACACCGTAGGGGTCGGCGCCGCCCCCTATGTCATAGGAGCCAGCGGGAGCCCATGGCGTCGTCGTGAGTGTGGGCCCGACACGACGGGGTCGCTCGCGACGTACACGATCTCCAACCTCAGGGCCAGCGCCGAGCTGGCCGCCGGCAGCTCCACGCTCACGTTGCAAGCTCCGCCCGGCACCGTTTTCCCCAACAACCCCGGCTCCTACACGGTCCAGGATGCCACTACGCCATCGGGGTCGGGCTCCGTGAGCGCCCCGCTCAGCGGCGGCGGTACCAACGACGTCACCCTAACGGTGCCTGACTCGATCAGAGCAGGCGACCTTCTCGATGTCACCGCGGAGGACGTCATCAACCCGAGCAGCGCCAGCCACCAGCTATTCCATCACGCTGCTCGGCAACGTGACGGGGCCACGCGCCGTGGCGCCGTTCCCGGATGCCGACCTGAGCTACCCGAACGGGGCCATCGTCAGCTTCTCGGGAAAGTTCTATGTCTTCGCGGGAGGGCGGGCATTTCGCCTTCAGAACGCTTCTGCGCTGGCTGCGGTGGAGAAGGTCGACCACGCCGAGGCTGAGGCTGCCCCGGCAGGCACCAGGCCCGCCTCTCGGAGCCCCACGGCCAGGGACCCTCATTTCACGCGGCCGGTCGACGGCACGGCGACGATCTACGTGGCCGGCACGATGGCGAACTTCACGGCTTCGCCACTCCCAAGCAGTTCCTCGACGACGGCTATGACCCGGCTTTGGTCGTCACCGTGCCCAACCTCGGGCAACTCGGCGTTGGCGCCTCGGCCGGCTCCGAAGGGGCCGCCGGCAACGCCCTCGCCAATAGTGCCGATGGCGCCCTGGTGGCCTCCTCAGGCGCCTACTACGTGTTTGCCGGTGGTAGGGCCTTCGGTATCCCTACCCCGGCCAAGCTGGCTACCGTCCGCGGAGCGACAAGGCCCACATCCTGAAAGGAGCGGTCGGTCCGCACACAGAATCCGCCGTGCTGGCCAGCGGAGAGCTCCTGAGCGTTTCGGGCACGGTGTACGTGAGCTACCAGGGCGATCTTTACCCCTTCAAGTCCATCGCTCAACTACGCGCCAATGGCTACGGGGGCACCGCCGCCCTGACCTTGCCAGCCACGGCGGGGCTCCCGGTCGTGATCGCCTACAGCAGACCGTAGAGCCGCAGCCCACCCGAAACCTTTGCTCGACCCGGAAGCCGTAGCCCGACTCGGAAACCGTAGCCCGACGGCACAGACGTGGCAGCTGACCCAATTCGCCCGATTACGCGCTCAGTCGGCAGTTTGGACCGCCGACCTGTGACGCGGTAGGGTCCCGGGCGTCTCACTAGCGGGCTTGTTCCGGAGCAAGCCCGTTACGAGCACGGCACCATGGTCCACCACTTGTGCCGGTGACCTGGGCTAATGTCCAGGGTCGCCGGCACCTGCGGGGCCCAGAGGGTGCACGGCACCAGCAGCACCGCCCAGACACGTGGCGGGAAATTAGCAGCGCCGCCCAAACACGTGGCGGGAAAGTAGCAGGACCGCCAATACGTGGCGGGACAATGTTCGCCCTACCTAGGAGGGATAACAAGCTAAATGCAAGAACAACAACCTTCGGCAATGACGCCGAGGCATGGGTGGAGACGTGCCAAGCTGGTAGCAGGGTCCCTTGCGCTGACAATGGGGGCCTTCGGTACCGTAGCGGCCGTAACTGCCCTGCCAGCGTTTGCCTCGGTTACAAGCAACCCGTATACCATCGGTACGCCGTCTGGCGCAGTTACCAGCCTCACTGTGTCGCCAACTACTGCGCTCTTTCGGGGACGACCACCAGCTACACGCTGACCTTTGTATCCCCGGGTTCCGTGGCGTCGGGAGGCACGATCACCATCGGTGACTCGGCCGGTAACACCGTCGTGGACACAGCCCTGAACCTCGGGGGCACCAATAATGGTGTAACCGTTGTCTCGGGTTCGTGCCTGCAGAGCGGTGGCGGCACCACGAGCACAAAGAACCCGTTGGTGATCACCCTCAACAGCACGTCGTGCGCAGCGGGATGGCGGCAGGGGCGACTGTCTCAGTCGGGTTCAGCGCCACCAACCCGAGTGCGAACTTCAACTTCACGGTTCCACCAGCTCTAACTCCACGGCCGTCAACTCGCCTACGGTGACGGTTAGCAGCTCACCCCCGACGGTGTCAGCCTCCAGCCTGTCGCTGGGCGTCAACGCCACCTACACGATCAGTGGCGTGGGTTCTACCACCGCCGGTGGCCAGTCATGGAGTGCCCTGACCGGCACTGCCGGAGTGCTGAGCTTTCGGCGTCCAGCCCGGCTCCTGACCTTCGCCAACGGCGGCCCGGCCAGCTACTCGGTGACTCTCACGCCATCGGGTGGCACGGCCACGACTGACGTTGTTACCGGGATCACAGGAGGCGGTACGAGTACCGTTTGCCTCACCTTGACGACAGCTGTCGCGTCGGGCGGTGTGGTCAACATCACCGCGCTGGGCACTAACCCCGCCTCTTCGGCCGAGCTCGTCGACGATGACGATCACCCCCGGCAACGTAACGGGGTCATTCACCGCGGTTGGCCTCCACGTTACGACGTCCAACACCCTGGCGTTTGGCACGGGTGTGAGCCGCCGTCACGCTGTCGATCTCGCCCCTCGTCTCAGCGCTTCGGCCACGTATACGCTGGGCTTCAAGGCGACGACCGCAGTGGCAGCTGGTGGCACGATCAGTCTCACGGAGACGGCCGGGCCAACCAACTTCTCCAGCGTCACCGGAGTGCTGGTCTCTGACGCCACCGCGAACTGGCGGTTTGTCGACCACGACCCCTGGCACCAGTGGAGGGATAACGATCGCGTTGCCACCCGGCGATAACATCGCCGCCGGCGACTCGGTAACGGTAACTGTCGCTTCGGTCACCAACCCTGGCGCAGGGACCTTCACCGACTTCACGGTCAGCACGTCCAAGGACACCGTGCCGATAGCAGCACCCGCGTACACCATCAGTGCCAGCGGCACCGCGGGGGTGACGGTCGTACCCAATCCCAACACGGTCGGTTCGCTGGCCACGTACACGATCACGGGCCTGTTCGCCACCACGGCAATCGTCGGTGGCTCTGCCGCAGGCCAGATCGCGCTGACGGCTCCAGCGGGGACCACGTTCCCCAACAGCGCCAGCTCGTACGTGATCACGGACTCGACAACGGCGTCCGGCTCCGGGACGGTGGGCACCATAGCCTGGGTCTCCCCCGGCACAGCGGTGACCATTACCCCGCCGAACAGCATCAACTCCGGAGACGCCATAACCATCACGATCGGTGACGTCATCAACCCGAGCACTGCCAGCAGTGCCTACACGCTGGGGATCGCCGGCCCCGTCAGCGGGCAAACGGCATAGCGCCCTTCCCGAGGGCGAACACCAGTTACCCGAACGGAGCTCTGATCAACTTCGCCGGCACCATATATGTGTTTGCTGGAGGGCACGGGTTCGGCATCCCGACACCGACAGTGCTCAACAAGATCAGGGCAGTTGACCCAGCCGTCCCGTTGAATGCCGCCTGCGGGTGCCGTCCCCCCGACGGCAGGCTCCCGTAGTGGCACGTTGATAAGCACGTATGCCGTCAACGGCAACGCGACGATCTACGTGGCGGGAACCGATGGGCAACTTCACGGCTTCTCCACACCGAAGCAGCTGATCTCCTACGGTTACGACACCCGCATCAACGTCACCACCAACAACCTTGGTGGCCATACCGTGGGGAGCACCGAAGGTGCCCTGGGTGCAGCCAAGGGCAACGCTTATGCCACTGCTTCTGACGGGGCCATAATCGACTCGTCAGGCACCTACTTCACGTTCGTGGGTGGTCGCGCCTTGGGGCATCCCGACGCCGGCCAGGCTCAACCAGATCACGGCCTTCTACACCAAGCACACGCCGCCTCTTGCGCCTCCGGTGACCCTCACCGGCACCATCTCGACGTACCCAGACGGGCGCCAGTCGTCGCAAGCGGTGTTCTGCCCAGTGTGTCCCCGGCGCCGACGTCCTCCGTTACGAATGCCTCGGTCTACGTGACCTTCGTGGGGAACGCCTTCCCGTTCAAGACGCAAAACCAGCTCAAGAACGACGGTTATGGAGGCACCGCAGCGATCCCAGCGGTGAACACCGGTGGGCTGCCGGTCGTGACCACTTACAGCAGCAACTAACCCGCATGACCGCCTGACCGGTCTCTCAGCGGAGATCGGCTAACCGCAATTACCAAGGAGGGCGGCCCCCAAGGGCCGCCCTCCTGCCATTAGGTGGGATGCTCGCAACTTCTTCACACAATCACGGCGGGCACTTCACAGAGACCCGGCAACGCTCGCATTAACAAACAAGGAGACCAAATGCACCAACAAAGCCCCTCAGACACGGCGCCGCGGCGTGGGTGGAGCCGTACCAGGCTGGCTGGCCGGCACCCTCGCCCTGACCGTGGGCACCCTCGCCGTAGGGCCTGGCCGTCACCGCCTTGCCGGCCTTTGCCGACGTCACGTCGAGCCCCTATACCATCGGGACGCCGTCACGGCGGCGTGACCAGCGTCACTGCCTCGCCGTCGTCCGTGGGCAGCAGTTCTTCCACTACCTTTACAGCCTCACCTTCACCACCCCCGCCGCCCTGTCCGGGTCAGCCAGCAGCTGGATATCGGTCACTCCTTCGGTGGCGCTCGGGCCTGGCTCCGACCAGCGTCGACCTTTTGGCGACGGGTCTGCATACAGGGCGGGACGTCAGGCGTTGGTGGCGCCGGGATTTCCTCCACCACTAGTCGCTGAGCATCTATCTCCAGAGCTCGTGCAGCATTGCGGCCGGGACGAGCGTCTCGGTCAGTTCAACGCCAATGCGCCCGTCACCTCGGGCGAGCTTCTTCTTCAGCGTGACCACCTCGAGCAATTGCTCGGCGGCAACGTCGAACGCCATCTCGGTCGGCACCGGCGTGGCCTCCCTGACGGCTGCCTCTCACAACTTTCGGCACCAATACCACTTACTCGATCAGCAGCGTTCCGTCTCCGGCCTGTCCACCAGCACCACAGGCCTGGCGCTGAGCGCCATCACCAGGGTGGCGCAGGGACGATCACGTTCTCTACTGGCACCGCCGGCTACGCAGTGACATACACGCCCTCGGGCGGCACGCGCCGCTTCTAGACACCGTGACGGCTGTCACCCCGGCACCCGAGCACTTCGTCGGTCACGTTGACTCTGGCCACCGCCATCGCAAATGGTGGCACGCTCAACATCACCGCCATCGGCACCAATCCCGACGCCGGCCTCATCGCAACACGTTCACGGTGACGCCGTCCGGCGGCACCGGCCAGACCACCAACTCCATTACTTTCGGCAACTCGGTGAGCAACGTCGTGGTCACGCCCTCGTCGCTCGTCGCTGGCGCGGCGACCACGTACACCGTCAGCTTCAAAGCCGCGAGCTCAGTTGGCATAGGCGGTGACATCTTCCTCAGTGAAACGACCGGCCCGACCAACTTCGCCACCGTGACCGGGCATTGCGGTAAGCGACGCCACCCAAAACTGGCGCTTTGTGGCCAGCGGCGCCGACGTTGGCCAGCGGTTCGGCCACCATCCCGCTTTCCAATGCCATTACCGCGGGCGACTCGCTCGCCATCACGCTGGCCAACGTCACCAACCCGGGCACGTCCCAAGACAGTGTCTGACTTCAACGTCTCTACCTCGTCGGACACAGTGGCATCGTCGGCTGCCGCCTACACGATCGGCGCCAACGGCAGCGCTGGCGTGGTGGTCACCCCCAACCCCAGCACGGTCGGTTCGCTGTCGACGTACACCATCTCGGGCCTCAAGGCCAGCGCGGCAATGACCGGAGGCAGCTCGACCCTTAACCTCGTCGGCCCTTCGGGAACGGTGTTCCCCGCCAACTCCGCCTCCTACAGCATCACTGACTCGACCACGTCGTCGGGGTCGGGCACGGTTACGGCCGGGGTCTCTGGTGGCGGGACGAACAACGTCACCGTCACGGTACCCAACAGCATCAACTCGGGTGACAGCCTGACCTTGACGATCCTGACGGTCATCAACCCCAGTGTGGCTTCGAGCTCCTATTCAATTGCTCTCCACGGCAACATCAACGGTCCCGACCCCGACGGTCGCCTTCCCCGAGGCCAACGTCACCTACTCGAACGGCGCCATCAGTCAATTTCTCCGGCACGCTGTACGTTTTCGCCGGTGGGCGGGCGTTCGGGATCGGGAACTCGACGCAGCTGGCCTCGCTTCAGAAGGTGGACAAAGCCACGACCCAGACGGCAGTCGCCGGCACCAGCGCTCCCACAGGAGTTACTCCGCGGTCGGGGACGCTCGTGACTACCCGGGCGGTCACCGGGGAGGCCACCATCTATGTGGTCGGCACCGACGGTGAGCTTCACGGCTTTGCCACTCCCAAGCAGTTCGGTAATGACGGCTACGACGGAGCGCTCAATGTTACGGTGACGACCCTGGGCTCGCTCAAGATCGGCGCCACCGCGGGCGCCGGCGGGGCAACTGATAACGCCCTCGGGACAAGCGCTGACGGGGCGATCGTCAACTCCGCAGGCGCCTACTACACCTTCGCCGGCGGCCGGGCCTTCGACATCAGCACGGGCGACCAGCTTTCAACCATCAAGAAGACCAACAAGGCCACGTTCTTGAAAGGCACGGTCACCTCGGCGCAGAAGTCCGCTGTTATCGCCAGCGGGGTGATGTTCACTGTGGCCGGCCCGGTCTACATTGCGTACCAAAGCCAAGCCTGGCCGTTCAAGACCCAAACCCAGCTGAAGAACGCTGGTTACGGCGGCACCGCGGCCGTGCCGGTCCCGACCACGGGCGGCCTTACGGTAGCTAGCTACTGATCCAAACCCACTAACACAAGACGATGAAGAGGGCGGCCCAAGGGGCCGCCCTTTTCACGCCTGCGGAACGCTGGCGAGGGGCACCCACTGGAACGGCTCGAGCTGACCCCCTGCCCCGCCCCGGGAGCCTCTCACGGCTCCGACAGGACGAAGCGCTGCGTACCGGTGGACGCCGATGGCGCCGACGCCGGCGTCGACGCACCCGGTTGCACCTCGGCGGCCCGCCGCAGGGTCAGGGCAAAGGCGACCATGGCTGCGACGAACACGATGGCGAGGGCGACGGCCGGGACAGGCAGCGTCCCACCCGCCCCTAACCGACGAAAAGGCGTCCAGCGGCCCATTTGTGCCTACGGTGTAGCGGCGCAGAGCGGCGTAGAAGTCGACCACTTGGCACGCAGTTAATCAGAGCGATGACCACAGAGGTCAGACGTAGGGTGGCCCGCCGGTCAGAAAAGCGCTCCCCCGCTACCGCCGCGGCCACGATGGGTATGCCCACGGCTAATCCCATGAAGTCTCGACCCTGGCCCAGGATCCCTTCCTGGTGGGCGGTGCTCAAGATCATGACGATCGGCACCACTACCCACGCCACGGCAGTGCCGACAACAACGGCCGCGCCTCGTCGCCCAGCCAGGCAACTCCCGATGAGGACCACGGCTCCGAGCGCACCCAGCCACAAGACGATCACCAGGTAAGGAGACGGCGCGTCGAGCCAACCGAACTGGCCGATGCTGGACGTCACCAGCAGGTCCAGGCGCGCCAACGCCAGTTGAAAGATGCCGCCCTCGGTGACACCCTTGGGCAAAGGGCTGCCGGGTTCGGTCAGGAAGGGGTTAGCCAGCAGGTCCCAGACCAGGGAAAAAATCCCGGCCGCGGCGCACACGGCGAGCCAGCCCTGTACGTAGCGCTTACGCAAGAGGTCCTGCACAGGGGTAGCAGCCCCGACCCCGGCAAACGCGGCAAATATAAAAAGAACCCACAAAGGAGCCAGGGCGCGGGTGAGGAGCAGGACCGAGACCGAGGCGCCCAGAGCGCCCACTGCTGAGGCACTTAGTTCCGCCGGCCGTTGTGACGCCAGTGCCATCGCTGCCGTCCAGGCGCTGATGGCGCTGGCCACCTCGAGGCCGCTCGGGTTTATGACGGCGGCCAGGTAAAGCACCATGGGCGTGATCGCCACGGCTAGCCCCGCGGCCAGCAAGGGGGCGCCTCTGCAGCGACGAAGTGACGTTATGGCCAGCGCCAGCATCGCAGCCGACAACGCTCCACTGACCAGGCGCGCCGCGTAGATACCTTTCACCGACACCAGCGCCAGGGTCGGTAAGCCCACCAAAAAGTAATAAAGCGGCGGGTAACGCCCTACATAAGTCTCCACAGAGACGGTGTGGGTGGAGCGGTTGAGGGGGCGTTGGCAGCCCGCCGGTACGTCCGACTTGTACTGGAAGCAACCGACATCAGCCCCCAGGCTGGCGAACACTTCGGGCACCCTGACAATGACCGTGCTCTTTTGCGCTGTCGTCGGGTGCGGCAGGTCTTTACCCACCAGCTGGCCCCGGACCAACGAGGCCGCCCGCGCTAAATGGGCGGGCTCGTCCGGGCCAGACCCGAGCGGGCTGGCGAAGGACCACGCGGCAATGGCCACGAACAGGATGCCGAACGAAACGAACCAGATCCGCAGTAGTGGCCGGGTAGGGCGGCGAGTGAGGTGGCGGGCTGGCCGCGGCGAAGGGGGCGTCGGCAAGGGCACCACTAAATGTCGGGGCCGGAGCACAACAGTGGGCGTCTCTAGCGCGGCACTCTGAGCCTCACTGGAGCTGAGCAGGAACACCTCGTCGGGTGGTTGGTACGGCTCCGTCACGGCGGCCCCAAGCCTAATGGGGATCGACCACCTCAAGTCGTGACTGAGTGAGGCTGGTCAAGCTGAGCCGCCAGCAGGTGAGCACTGTGTGAGCCAGGGCCTCGAGTTCTATAGCTAGATCGTGCCCCTGCTGGTGGTGAGGTCCCGTTGACGGCTGGTGGGATGTCGTGCTCCGAGCACTGGTCCATTAGGTGGCTGCTGGCCCTCGGGCTCGGTGATGGTGCCGCTCAACCAGATAAGGAGCCAGATGATATTTGTAGCGGTGGACTGGGCTGAGGCCCATCACGACGTGCACGTCCAGGACGAGGCCGGCAAACGCATTGGGGGTGGCCGGCTCCCCGAGGGGGTGGAGGGGACCGCCCGCTTCCACGAGCTCGTCGGTGACCAGGTCGAAGCTCCAGCCGAGGTAGTCATCGGTATCGAGACCGATCGGGGCCTGTTCGTTTCTGCGCTCGTCGGCGCCGGTTACCAGGTCTTCGCCGTGAACCCGATGTCGACGTCGCGCTACCGGGACCGCCATTCAAGCTCGGGGGCCAAGTCCGATCCCGGCGACGCCAAGGTCTTGGCCGACATGGTCCGCACTGACCGCCACAACCACCGGGTAGTGGCGGTTGATAGCGGGACCGTCCAGGCGGTCAAGGTGCTGGCCCTGGCGCACCAATCGATGACCTGGTCCCGGGGGCGCCAGGCCAACCTGTTGCGCTCTACCCTGCGCGAGTTCTACCCCGGAGCCCTCGCCGCCTTCGAAGACCTGGCCAGCCCAGACGCGCTGGAGGTACTGCGAGTGGCCCCCACCCCCGAGCTGGGCCGTGCCCTGTCGCGCTCCAAGATCGCCGCCGCTTTGCGCCGCGGCGGCCGCCAACGCCGCGTCGGTCAACGCGCTGAGGAGGTCCAAGCGGCGTTGCGCACTGACCAGCTCGCCGCTCCCGGCGCCGTCTCGACGGCCATGGGCGTCTCAGTGGCCGCCAGCGTGGCCGTGACCGCCACCATGAACGCCCAGATAGCCCAGCTGGCGGGAGAGCTGGAAGCGGGTTTTGAGTTGCACCCGGACGCCCAAGTGGTCCGTTCCCTGCCAGGACTGGGGACCATCCTCGGCGCCCGGGTGCTCGGCGAGTTCGGCGACGAGCCGGACCGCTATTGCACCGCCAAGTCTCGCAAAAATTATGCCGGCACGTCACCCATCACTCGAGCCTCGGGCACCAAGAGGACCGTGCTCGCCCGGCACGTCCGCAACAAGCGCCTCGCCGATGCCATCTACTTGTGGGCGTTTACTGCCATATCTGCCTCGCCAGGTGCGCGAGCGTTTTACGACCAGCACCGCGCCGCCGGCGATACGCACCACGCCGCCCTCCGAGCCCTCGGCAACCGCTTCGTCGGCATCCTGCACGGCTGCCTGTACCACCACACGAACTACGACGAGACGATCGCCTGGGGCCACCGCCAACACAAACTTCCCGAAGCGGCTTGACAACTTGCAGCCGTGGGATGTCTAGCTGGGACCCCGTTGGCCTACGTGAATCGAGAGCCTCTGGGGAGCCCTCGAGCTCGTGCCTGTCTTTTCCTACAAAGCAACTACGAGGACGTAGTCGAGGTCGCCGGCGCCGTCGTGGCCACGCTGCTCGTATTCGCGCTGCTGGTACCTGCGCTGCCGATACCTGCACTGCTGGTTGTGGTGGGCGGCACCGTGGTCGTAGTCGTCGTCGTTGTGGTTGTCGTCGTACTCGTAGTGGACGTGCTCGTGGTCGTCGAGCTCGTTGTGGTCGGCGGGGTCGTCGTGGTGGTGGACGTCGACGTCGTGCTAGTGGGCTTCGGCCGCACCGCTCCTGTGGTCGTCGGGTACAGCGGGATGCTCGGGCCGATGTTCACCGGCCGAGAGAGCGGCGTAAGCGTTGTCGGCGGCGCAGCCGTCGTCGTGACCGGGGCCGTCGTCGTCGTGGTCGCCGGCCTTGTGGTCTCGGTGGTGGTCGGGGCGGGTCGGGTGGTCGTGGGCGCCGGGGACGTGGTGGTCGTCGTTGGCCGAGTGGTGGTCGTCGTTGGCCGGGTGGTGGTCGTCGCCGGCGGCCGCGTGGTGGTTGTCGCCGGCGAGCGTGTTGTCGTTGTCACTAATGCGGCCGGCTTGGCTGGTGGCGGCGTGGCCCGCACAGTGTGGGGCGCCGTGCTGGTCGGCGGCGCAATTGTGGTCGTGGTCGGCGGGAGTGTAGTCGTCGACGCCGGCACGGTCGTCGTTGCTGTTGCTCTCGTCGTCTTCGGGGTCGAGGTCAGTGCCGCCTGAAGGCGCGAGTTTTCCGCCTGGAGGTTCTCGAGCTGGGTCATGAGCGAGGCGATCGTGGCCGCCTCGTTGTTCTGGCTGGCGGTCGGCGCCTGTGTGGTCGGCGCGGCCTGCCCCTCCTGGGAACGGATGACCCTGGATGCGGCGGCAATGAGCTGGTTGGCCTCTGCCGGGTGCTTCGATTGCAACGCCAGGCTGGCCTCGCCCAGTTGTTGCTCAGCCAAAACGAGCTGGGCGGCCAGATGGGTGGTGGACGGGTTGGGTTCGTCGAGGGCGTTTATCAGCGCCCCACCGCCCGCGGCCCCCAGTATGAGAGTTGCCGCTGCCGCCACCACCAGCTTCGCCCTGCTATGTCGGCGGACAGCCCGAACGGCCGTCGCCGCGGCCCGGACCCCGGCCGCTCCGCCCGGTGGGATGGGCGGTGGCGGCAAGGCGGTGCGTAAGTCGTGCGCCAAGGCGGAAAGCCCGGCTACCCCAGCGGCGGCACTCTCTGACGCGGAACGGTACCGGCGGCTGTCGATGGCCTCGTCCAATGCCTCAGCCAAAGCCCGCTCGTCTCGACCTGGGGCATCGCGGGTCACAGCCTCACCTGCCCCCGAAGCGCGCCGAGCGCCCGCATCTGCTGCATCCGCACGGCGCCCGCCTTTTTTCCCAGGACCTGGCCCACGTCGTCCGCAGAAAGGCCCGAGCAAATCCGGAGCCACAGCACTTCCTGGTCGGCCTTGGGCAACCGGGCGAAGCCTTTGCGCAGCTCAGCCATATCCTCGTGCGAGATGGCCAGTTCTTCGCCCGAGGGCTGGACGCGGTCGTCGCGGTCGGGGTGGTCAGACAGAACGACGAGACGAGCGCGCCGGCGGTGTTGGTCGTTAGAAACGTTGCGGGCGATGCTGAACAGCCAGGCGCGGAAAGAATAAGCGTCACCCCGGAAAGTGGCGACCTTGTCGATGGCCCGCGTGAAAGTCTCCGAGAGAGCCTCGGCAGCGTCGTCGCGGTTGTCCAGTCTGACCATCAGATACCCCATTAGCGACCTTGCATACGCCAGGTAAGCGGCCTCCCACGAAGAAGGGTCCCCTTGCTTCGCGGCGCCAACGTTGGCGTCATCAAAGGGGGGCGCTGTGTTGCCCGATGTTGCCTGGTCGTCTTCTCCTTCGCCCGGTCTGTCAGAAAGACGCAGAACGGCGAAAGGCGTCACCCCCCTTCCTGCCTTTCCAGCGTCGACGGGGGGGACGCCGGCTCGAAGCGAGCGCCAGGCGCCGCCCGGAGAGGTCGGCCTCGGCCGATCGACAGCCGGCCCTTGGGGCGCTCTTCTCAGAGCCCTCCTCAGAACCCGCGGCGACACTTGGGCCTCCGCTCTCGTCGGCAGACCAGGCTCACCAGTGGCGCCCGGAGAGGTGGGATCCTCGGTGCTGTCGCGCGAGCCACCCTTCCGGGACGAACGGGCCACTGCCGAACAAAATAGCCGGTCAGGCCGGCCGCTAATTGACAGCCAGGAAGCGGGCCGCTCGCCAGGACCGTGCGCCGACGAGACTGACCTCAAGGCCTGGACGTTAGCGTCAGGGGAAAACCACCGGTAAGCCACCAGTATGGGGCACGGCCAGGCCGGCGGTACCCCCATAACCAGTCGTTGGCGAGTTGTGTCAGTCGACCTGAACGGGTAGGCGAAACCGTGGTACGTGACGTACACCGTGGGCGAGACGCTGAATAAGACACCACTGGCCACGGCCGCTCCAGTATTAGCGGACGTCACCGAACCGGTGAGGTCCGTCGCGTGTTCGCCGCCCGGATCCTGGTCAGCTCGGCGGGCGTCGGGATCCCGAACGCTTTGCCGCCGGCGAAGGTGAAGAAGGTCCCGGACGAGTTCACTATCGCCCCGTCGGCCCTGGTCACCAGAGCAGTAAGGGTCGTGCCTGCGGTCGAGCCCACCGTCAGTCCACCCAGAGTGGGGACCGTCACGACGACTTCCCGTTGTAACCATCATCCCCGAACTGTTTGGGCGTGGCGAAGCCATGCAACTCCCCGTCGGTGCCGACTACGTAGATCGTGGGGTTGCCGTTCACCGGGCTCGGTGAATATCGAGCACTCCCGAGCGCGGGGTCGTCGAACTGGGCGCACTGGCACCAGCCGGGGCGGCCAGGATCCTGGCCGGGTCCACCTTCTGTACAGCGGCGAGCACGGTCGGGGATGCGATCCCGAACGCCCGCCCGCCGGCGAACACGAAGTGGGTGCCGCCAAACGAGATTATGGCCCCGTTGGGATAGCTGACGTTAGAGCTGGGGAACGGCTGGCGGCGGCGTAGTCGTCGTCGTGGGGCTCGTCGTGGTGGTCGTCGTAGGTGGCGGTGGAACGACGACCGTTGGAGTTGATGGTCAGCGTCGTGGCGTCGTCGACTGTCAACGTCGTGCGTCGTTGAGGTCGTTGTCGTACTCGTTAGGGGTGCGTCGTCGGGTGGAGCCGCTGCCGCCTACGGGCCGCGGGGCAGCCGCTGCCGCCGCACCGGTAGCCAGCTCTGACTGGCCTTGCTTGGCCCGCTGGTTCGATGCGGGCGATCGGCCCATAACCCGACAACAATGACGGCCGCCACCGCCAGTATCGCCGGCGCCACAAAAAACAGATGCCTTCGAGAAACCCGCATCTCGGCCTCCTTCCCATCCGAACCCCGCAGGATGGACTTGGACTCCTGTACCCATTAACGCGCTCTCAGTCACTTCAGGTCAAACAAAAATGTCTAGATACCGAGAAGCTCCTGGTACAGGGCCACGTGACTGGCGACCATCTTGGCTCGACCGAAGCGCTGGGCCACTCGTCGGCGGCCCTCTTCAGCCATGCCGAGCCGCCAGCTCAGCTGGTTCGCAGTACCCGCCGGAGGATCGCAGCCAGAGCAGCAGGGTCGCCCGGCGGCAGAGCCACCCCGTCTCAGAATCCTGCACCACGTGGCGGACGCCGCCGACGTCCGTGGCGATAACCGGCCGGGCCGGCGGCCAAGGGCCTCGATCAAGGCCACGGGCGTCCCCTCGTTGCGGCTGGCCAGCACCACGACGTCCAGGTCGGCAAGGGCTTCGGGCACGTCCGCCCACCAACCGGTGAAATGGGTACGTCCGCCAATGCCCAGCTGATCGGGCCCTGGCCTCCAAGTGCCTGGCGGAGCTCGCCGTCGCCGAGCACGGCCAAGTGGACGTCGGGGACGGTTGCCAGCGCCGCGAAAAGTGTCGCGTGGTCCTTAACCGGCACGAGCCGGCCGACGATGCCGGCGAGAGGGACGTCAGGCCCGAGCCCTAAGCTGGCGCGCAATTTGCCTCTGACCTGCTGGTCTTTGGCCCCACCGCTGCTGCCGACGGCCAAGAACGGGGCCAGGTCGAGGCCGAGCGGGATGACCCGGTACTGCGCCGGCTTGCCCACGCCCAGGTCCACAAGCTCGTCACGGACCTCCGGGCTCACGGCCACCAGGACGTCGGTGTGCCTGGCCAACAGGCGCTCCAGGGCGATGAACGCCCTCTGCTGGGGACCGCCGAAATATCCCTCGAGCACGTGGCCGTGGAAAGTGTGGACGAGGCGAGGCCGGCTTGCCCGAGGTCCGAGCTCAAAACGGCCAGGCGCCCTATGGTGCCCGCCTTGGCCATGTGGGTGTGCAACCAGAGCCGGCCCGGTGTCGTTGACCAGACTGGCGGACGACTGCGAGCGCCCGGAGATCCGCAGCCGGGCTGACAGGCCGCACCAGCGGGACCCGGTGGACCGGCACCTCCGGGTCCGTCATCTCGCCTTCGGCTTCAGTCGGCCGTGCCCGCGGCCAACCGGGCCTCGAATTCGGGCTGCCAGCCCCTTGGCCAAAAGGAGGGCCTGGCCGGCGGGGCCGCCGATGTTCAGCCGGGTCATAAGAGCAGCACATCAGCGTGAGCCGCCGTCCCGGCCGCTGCTCCGCGATCCGGAGCGCCAACCCCTTTACGCCGCGGGGCGCCGGCACCTCCGCTCGCTTCAGTTCCTTCGCTCGGCCAGGACTGCTTCAGGCTGTTCGAGCGTCGCTGCCTGCATGTTCCCACCATACCGGTGCGGCTCGACGACCTGTGGTGGAGCGATCGCCGTGACGAGCGGTGAGCACGACGGCAGGCCCGCCTTGACGGCAGACAGGAGCACGAGCAGGATCGCCCCATGCAGGAGCCGGTCAAGAAGGTAGTCGTGCTCGGGCAAGGCTACGTCGGGCTGCCCCTCGCTATGCGGGCGGTAGAAGTCGGCTACGAGGTGGTCGGGTTCGACACCGACACGAGGCGGGTGGAACTCCTGGCCGACGCCAGCTCTTATGTCGAAGACGTGAGCTCCGAGCAGTTGGCCGAGGCGCTCGCCACCGGCCGCTATTTCCCGACTTCCTTCCCCGCCCGGCTCGAGGGTTTCGATGTTGCCCTGATCACCGTGCCTACCCCGCTCAGGGAAGGGGGGCCCGACCTTTCGTTCGTGACCGATGCCACCCGCACTCTGGCCGAACACCTCGAGCCGGGCGCCCTCGTCGTGCTCGAGTCCACCACTTACCCGGGTACGACGGAAGAGCTGCTCGCCGGCATCCTGGCTGAGGGGTCCGGCCTCGTCCCGGGACGCGATTTCCATCTCGGCTACAGCCCCGAACGCATCGACCCCGGTAACCGCCATTACTCGCTTGACGGAGATCCCCAAGGTCGTTTCCGGCATCAACGCTCGACTCCCTGAACGCAGTCCAGTCGTTCTACGACACCCTGGTGCACAAGACGATCGCTGTCTCACGCCCGCGAGAAGCCGAGCTGGCCAAGCTGATCGAAAACACGTTCCGCCACGTCAACATCGCCCTGGTGAACGAGCTGGCGATGTTCGCCGCCGAACTGGGGGTCGACGTCTGGGAGGCGCTCGACGCCGCAGCCACCAAGCCGTTCGGGTTCATGCGGTTCAACCCCGGGCCGGGAGTGGGGGGGCACTGCCTGCCCATCGACCCGAGCTACCTTTCGTGGCACGTACGCACGAGCGTGGGCCGCAGCTTCCGCTTCGTCGAGCTGGCCAACGACGTAAACGACCATATGCCCGAGTACGTCGTCCGCCGGCTGAGCCTGGCCCTCAACCGGCGCAAGCTGGCGGTCAACGGCGCCAGGATCCTGATCCTCGGGTTGGCTTACAAGCCCAACACCTCCGACCTGCGTGAATCGCCCGCGCTCACCGTCGTGCAGCGCCTGAGCGCACTCGGCGCGGACCTTCGCTACGTGGACGACCACGTCACCGAAGCCGACGTCGCCAGCCTTGGCAACCACATCGTGCAGGCCGAGCTCAGCGTCGACGAGCTGGCCGACGCAGACGCCGTCGTGGTCCTGACCGACCACGACGACGTCGATTACGGCCTGGTCAGCGCCCATGCCCGTTATGTGCTCGACACCCGCCACCGGTGCCGGGGCGAGGTCGTCGAGTACCTGTAAGAGCTGAGTGCTATAGAGTGGCGGCGGACGGTGCCTTGCGCTAGGAGCGGCCCCAGCGGAAAGCGGCGATGCCGAGGACCGGTGGTTCTTCGGCGTTAGTCAGAGTTCGCCTAAATTGTTCGAGACAGACAATTAGCATGCCACCAAGGAGGCGGGCGCGAGAACGTTGGGGCGAGACCGGTGTCGAACGCAAAGCACACGTGAGCTAGTCAAATGACACCAGAGGTCCCGTGACGGGGCGATACAAGATAACGTCTTAATGTCGTGACCTTGCCGACGAACCTGGTCGTAGCTCCACGAACCGGCGACCGGGACGCCACCTTTTCCTCACGGGCAGGTTCCTCACGGGCAGGTTTGCCTTCGAGCTGCCGGTCGGCAGGCCGAGCTTCTGGGCCCGAAGTCTCCTTTGGGGTCGATTAGTGCTGGGTCACACGTTTGTGTCGAGGACCGGCCCGCGTGAGTACTCTCCCGCTCTGGGGCTACGCCGTGATCGTGATCGGGTCGCTCGTACTGAGCCTGGTCCTCGTGCCCGTGGCCCTAGCGGTCGCCCTTCGGTTCAGCCTGCTCGACCACCCTGGGCCGGCCAAGTCCCACTCCGAGGCCGTGCCCTACCTCGGCGGTGCGGCCATAGTGGTCTCGTTCGCCCTGGTGGTGGTCATAGGCAACGTCGTTGACCCGCCACCAAGTGGGTTGGGCCAGCTCGCCGGCTTCCTGGGCATCGGTGTGCTGCTGGCAATAGTCGGCCTGGTGGACGACCTCGGCAAGGGCCTGAGCCCCGCCGTTGCGAGTCGTCATCGAAACGGCTGCAGGGCTCGGAGTGTGGTGGTTGGGGATATCGCCGCACCTCGCCGGCGTCCCCAAGCCGGTGGACGCGTTGATCACCGTCCTGTGGGTGGTTGGCATTACCAACGCGTTCAACCTTCTGGACAACATGGACGGCCTGTCGGCGGGGGTCGCCCTCATCGCCGCGCTGGCGATTTTCGGGGTCGCCTTGCTGCAGCATCGCTACCTGGTGGCTGCCCTGGCCCTCGCCCTCGCCGGTTGCGCGGCCGGGTTCCTGCGGGCCAACTTCCACCCGGCCCGGATTTACATGGGAGACGCGGGCAGCCTGTTCCTCGGGTTCATCGTGGCGGTCCTGTTGCTGAAGTTGCGGGCCAACGCTCCGACCCGCGTCCCGGTCGCAGTAATTCTGGCTATCCCCGGAGTGGCCATCTTCGACACAACCCTGGTCACGGTGTCACGGGTGGCTCATCGCATCAGCCCTTTCCAGGGCGGGCGGGACCACACGAGCCACCGCCTGGTGAAGCTCGGTATGTCTGTGCCGGTGGCGGTCACCACCATTTATGTCGCCGGGGTGGTACTCGGCGGGGCCGCCTTGCTGATGTCCCAGTTCGGGCCCTCGGCTCGCATCGTCGGTGTGGTGGGGCTGCTGGCCGCGGCCGGTATTGCTGCAGTGCCCTTGGCGAGAGTGCCCGTGTACACTCTCGCTCAGAATAAGGGGGCGACCGGTGCGCGTGCTCCGTCAGTACCAGCGTTGAAAGCTGACCAGAAAACCGAAGAAGCACCCGGCCAGCCAGCCGTGCTGCCATAAAGTGGCGGCACGTGTAGCCCTTGCGCGGGGCAGGCTGCGCCATGGTGAAGGGCACCATTGCGCTGTGAGACGACCTCGGGTCTCTCAGAGACAATAAGTAAAGCCAATGGCCCAGCCGAGCCCGGCCACAAATGACCGCACGACAACTGGAGCGCGCCCGTCATTGGCTTTGTCAACCCGGTCGGAGGCGCGACCAAAAGTTGTCGTAACCGCAATCGCGAGAGCCTTCTGGGAGCGCCCGTGGCTGGCAGGGACCATTCTCGTGATAGTCGTCTGGACGGTCAGGCTGCTAGCCCTCCATTACACAGCCAGTGGCTACGTTGACTACAACAGTGACCAGGTAGCCCAACAAGACCTTCTGCGGGACTGGCAGCAAGGCTTCCGCCAAGGCACGACAGTCGGGCCGGACGATTACTTTCTCAAATACCCCCTTTACCTGCTGGTCAACAACCTACCCATCGGACCGCTCAAACAGCTCTTCATCGCCTCGTGGGCTCTGCTGGCGACGACAGCTATCCTCACGCTCAAGGCGGCTGAGCTTTGCTGCTCGCCGATCGCGAGAAGACTTCGCGTTCCCAACCGGCTTCCGCTCGCAATTCTCGTCGTCGCGGCCGCCCTGGCGGCGACGCCGGTCCTCAACTTCTACTGGCTGGAGTTCCCGAACTCACGCAACCTCGAGATCGGGCTCGGCCTCTACCTGTTGGCCCGCCTTCACCTCTACGTCAATGGTGAGGCAGAAGGGCGTTCAGCTTGGCTCAACTGCCTTGACATCGTACTAGCGGCCGCCCTCTTCGCCGATGACCCGTTGACCCTGTACGTGCTGGCCCCACCCGTGGTCGTCGTGATTGCTCTTTACGGCCTGCGCTCTCCTGCAACCGGAGAGGCACTGCCTCTTCGACGCCTGGGTCTGGCCATGGGCTCGGTCGTCGTCGCGGGCGTCGCCTCGCTGGTGATAATCCGCGCGCTGCAAGTTGTCCTGCCACTGAAGATAGAAACCGCTATCGCCCAGACGGTCTCTGCGGCCACGTTCTTGTCCAACCTGCAATATTTCGTAACCTATGCCATTCAGATGTTCGGCCTCACGCCCTGGGACATCGGTCTGCGCACGAGCGCGGCTTTGCTGACTGTCGTCTACGCCGGTCTCTCGGTCGCAACCATCCTGGGCTTCATCTGGGCCTGGCGGCGAGAACCTGGGCAGGTTCTGGTGCCCTTCCTGGTAGCGATTTTTGTTTGGCTCCTTGTGGTTTTCCTAGTGGCAGACCCCGGCTCCGGTGGGTACGACCGCGAGCTTGAGTTCTGCGTCGCCATCCTCATGTTTGGCCTCGGAATAACCGTTGTCTACGCAGCTAATGTCCGCCTTGTGGCCGCGGTAGCAACAGTTGCAACTTGTGCCCTCGTTGTGGTCCTTTCCACCTCGGCCTGGGCGTTCCTTCACCAACGCACCACACCTAATCAACCGCAATTGGCCACCGTTGCGACGCTCGAGTCTCTCCACTTGAAAAAGGGTTACGCCGAGTACTGGGATGCCGGCATCGATAGGTTCCTGTCCCGCGGCCACGTCGACATTGTCAATGTCGAATGCTTTGACCCGTCGAACCCAATCTATTTCAATTGGTACTCGGATAAAGGAATGCTGAACCTTCACGCCGAGAAAACCTTTTATATTCTCGCCCCCACAAACACGAGCGCATGCTCGCTGACCACGCTGGACAGGTTACTAGGCCCACCGGCCCGTATTGTCCCTGTCCGGACCAACTATTACCCGACCGAGATCGTCATCTACGACTACGACATCGGCCCCCGCCTGTTATACGGGGAGAAATTGAGAACGCTGAGCCAAGGGTTGGTTTACGAGGAGATATGCCATATCTCAGATACTTGCGAGTACGGCGAGAAACGATTTCTACCTATACGCTTGCCGTAATCATGCAATGCGTATAGGGAAACCAAAACAAATCGTGTCTAATCTCCGACGTCGTCGAACCGAACCACGAAGAGACCAGTTGTTCATAACCGCCTTGGGAACGTACGAACCGGCCACGATCAAGAGCAGCCAGAACCCTTGCGGTCGTCCGTTGCTCCGGATGCCAGACGGGCTCTGCCGCGACGAAACGCCCGCCTGGCCTGAGAACATTGGGTAGCGCGCGGAGGAGGCTGGTCGCGTCGGGATCGTCCAGATGGTGGAGGACTCCGACCGCGACAGCGCAATCGAAGGTCCCGAAGTCCTCCTTGCGAAGATTGGTGACGCTCGCGACCTCGAACCGCGTGCCCTCACGGCGATTACGTCGGGCGTACGCAATATAGTCCTCGTTGAGATCGATACCGACGTAGTCGACACCCGACAGGTGGTGCGACAATCTCCGTACCCGCAGCCCACGTCCAGGAGGCGCTGGCCCGCCTGGGCTTGTACATACTGAACCGCCATCGATTGCATCGTGCGGTCACCTCGCGTGATGACTTTGAACAACCGATAGCCACGGGCCGACCCAAGGACGGATTCCCGAAAGGAGCGCGGACTCGTCGTCGCCTGCGCTGCACGCACGCGTGTAGTATATCGACTCGCGAGCGAGGAAAGTCCTCGGTCCGAGTCGGGAACCTCCAAAGGCGTCCGAACGATGAGTCGAACAGTGTCTGAGCACACCATCTCGGTCGTCATTCCTGTCTATCGTGGCGAGGACACGCTGACTGGAGTGGTCGAGGAAGTCGCCGAACTAACCAAGTCAAAACTTACGCGACACGGCCGGTGGTATCGGATCTCCGAGGTGATCCTAGTCCATGACACGGCGCCCGACCGCTCCGACGTGGTGATCCGCCGATTAGTGGGGGAGCACTCGTTCGTGCACCCAGTTTGGCTGTCGCGAAACTTCGGGCAGCACGCGGCAACCTTAGCTGGCATGTCCTCCACGGGTTCAGACTGGATCGTCACCTTGGACGAGGACGGGCAATTCAACCCCGCCGATATCCCAGAGATGCTCGACGTAGCTCTGGACCGACGTGCTCAGTTGGTATACGGTACCCCGACCAATCCCCCACCACATGGTACGGCCAGGAACGCGGCCTCGAGCGTGGCAAAGTTCTTAGCCGTCAAGGTCCTTTCGGATGGCAGCCTCCGGCGGTTCACTAGCTTTCGGTTGTTGCTTGGGGAGGTCGGCCGAGGGGTGGCCGCATACGTTGGCGCAGGGGTTTACCTAGACGTGGCCCTGACGTGGGTTTTAGACCGGGTGGCTGAGTGCCCGGTCGAGTTCCGAGATGAACAAGGGCACAAATCTGGATATTCATTCCGAAAACTTAGCTCGCATTTCTGGCAATTGGTGCTCACGGCAGGTACTCGACCACTACGGATCGTATCGGTGGCCGGTGGCCTCACCGCGATCGGTGGCCTCATCGTCGCCGCGATCCTCGCGTTCCAGCGTCTCTTGAATCACACGAAAATTCAAGGTTGGACCTCGGTAGTCGTCCTCTTGCTCTTAATTGGCGGAGCCATTCTCTTCTCGCTCGGCATTATCGCGGAGTATGTCGGCGCAGCCGTCCGCATGACCATGGGCAAACCGCTCTATCTCATCACCAGTGATCCGGCGACCGGACCTCTATTTCGGGACGAGGCACAGCAGACAGGGGAGGTTACTGTTGACTGATGTGCTGTCGTGGGTGGTAGGCAGAGGCGGCTTGCTCGGACGCAACGTAGAGGGCGCACTCTCGGCGAGGGGGCGGATTTGGTACCCGTCGGAGGGTTTCGAATGGAAGGACCCGCGAAGACTAAGGGAACAACTGAGTACCGCCTCTGTCGAGTTCGCTAAGAACGCCGGAACCGCGCCGTGGCAGCTTTTATGGTGCGCCGGCGCTGGCGTCGTGGGCACAGGGCCCCCGGAGTTGCGGCGAGAGACAGATGCGTTCCGTTATCTCCTGGACGCCGTGGCTGCAGCGCTGGCGAGTGATCAGATCGGCTTGGGGGCCGTATTCCTAGCCTCCTCGGCTGGCGGTTTGTACGCAGGGTCGAGCCGACCTCCGTATACTGAACATTCCCGCGAGGCGCCGTTAGCGCCGTACGGATGGAACAAACTGGAGCAGGAGGCTATCGCTCGTAGTTGGAGCGCGGACCATAAGGTCCCCCTTCTGATCGGTCGTATCTCCAACCTTTACGGCCCAGGTCAGAATCTCCGCAAGAACCAGGGACTCATCACGGAAGTCTGTCGACGGATGCTCGTTCGACAACCATTTAGCCTCTATGTCCCGCTGGACACCATCCGGGACTATCTCTTCGCGGCCGACTGCGGTGCCCTTGTCGCAGACGGTCTGATGCGGCTCCGGCACGAAGCGTGGAGCTCGAGTCACCTTCCGGCCGTCGTGAAGATCTTCGCCTCTCAGCGGCCGAGCTCGGTAGCAACCGTGTTGGCGGAGATCCGCCGGGTCACCAAGCAGCCTGTCCGTGTGATCCTCGCCGCCTCACCAAGTGCCCGCCACCAAGCACCGGACCTTAGAATGGCATCAGAGGTGTGGCCGGAACTGGACCACCGGCCGTTAACCACACTTGGCGCTGGGGTACACAAGGTTGTCGCAGACCTCTTAGCCAAGATGCAGCTTGGAAAGCTTGCCCCCAGCCCCTTACCCCGTTGACCAAATCATTCGCGACCCGACTACTTTATCGGGCTCGCAACCTACTGTATGCGGACATCTTCGATGCGCTACGTGCATACTGCAAAGGTCAGGTTTTGGACGTGGGGGGCTGGGATTTCGTGGAAACCGCTATTAGTCGGGGCATCCACTTCGAGCATTGGGTGACGCTGGAACGGACTGTCGGCCGCCTGCCCGGTACGTCCAACGGCTCAGTGAGCGTCGTCTACGGAGATGGCTGCGCTCTGGGCATCGCGTCCAACAGGTTCGATACGGTCGTCAACATCCAGGTGCTCGAGCATGTGTTCGAGCCGATCTTGATGGTCGAGGAAATTGGTCGCGTGCTACGTCCAGGCGGGTACGCGATCTTCCTCATCCCGCAAACGTCGACGATGCACCTCGCTCCCCATTTTCATCAGAACTTTTCCCGGTTCTGGATCCAAAAAGCGATGGAAAGGGCGGGTCTGGAACTTGTCCAGCTCCGGCCGCTCGGCGGCGTCTGGTCGTCCATGGCCTCACACCTTCTGTACTTCTTCTTCCAGCAGCGCGGGCGGACGGAATGTCCGACAAGAGCATTAGCCGCAAGCGGTCGTTTTGGATCCTCCTGCCGCTCCAGGCCCTCTACGCCGCCGTGAGCATACCCATCTGTATGCTGTTCTCCCTCGGCGATCTGGAAGAGGAACCCAACAACCACCTCGTTGTGGCGCAAAAGCCGGCGTGGCCGATGGACTCGACATATTGACAGTGAATATCACAATCCTGCGTCGATCGTGCCCATGTACTCCTTGACCACTAGTTCCGGATCCCCCATCGATCGGACCTTGCCGTGAACGAGCAGCATGGCGCGGTGGGAGCGGGCCAGGACGTCGGCCATACTGTGGGTAACCAGGACAACTGCGGCCCCCCCGCCAATCAGTTCGGACATCCTCTCGAGGGACCTGCGCTGGAAGCTGTCATCGCCTACCGCGAGAATTTCGTCGATGAGCAATACGTCCGGGTGGACGTCGGTCGCGACCGAGAAGGCCAGCCTGGCCACCATGCCCGAAGAAAAGGCGCGGACAGGAACGTCAAGGTAGTCGACCAGCTCGGCCCATTCTACGATGGCGTCACAGCGCCGACGCATTTCCTGAGGGCTGCGACCGAGCAACGTGCCGTAGAGGACGATGTTCTCCCGCGCCGTCTGCTCCGGATTGAAGCCGGCGCCGAGCTCGATCATGGGTGAAACCTTGCCTCTGACCACGACACGGCCAGAGGTAGGAGGCAACACCCTGGCCAATAATTTCATTAGGGTGCTCTTCCCGGCCCCGTTGGCCCCGATCACCGCGAGCACCTCGCCACGTTCTACCGAGAAGGTGACGTCATCGAGAGCTTTCAAAAGCACGGGCTTTTTTTTTCGCCTCAATGCTCTGGTAGCGAGCTCCTTCACAGAGCTGGCGTCGTGACTGGGGAGACGGTAGACATGACCGGCGCCCGTCACCTCGACCGGGTCGAAGCTGCTCAAAGCAGCGCCGCCAATCTCGGCCACCTGATAACGAAGAGCTCAAGGCCGACGGCCAAGCCGACTACTCCGCTCAGAATTACTATCACACAAGACACCCAGGTTGGTCCTGGGCCGCCGTACTCGAGGCTCCTGAACACATTCAGGAACGAGTACATTGGGTTCAGATAGAAAAACTTCCGGTACACCTCGGGGACAATGGTTATCGGGTAGAAGGTCGGAGTCAGATAGGCCACCAGCATCAGCAGGACGTTTGTGAGGTCGATAACGTCGTTGAACTGGATCGCGAAGGTGGCGACGATCAACCCGAGGCCTGTCACCGTAAGCAACAGGAACAATAGGGGCAACGGGACGAGCAAGAAGGTCCACGGCACACCTATCCCCGTTGCCAACTGCAGCAGCAATAGCGGAATGAGGCCGAGCAAGAAATTAACCGCGCCCGCCGTTGCCGCAGAGAAGGCGAACACAATGGGTGGCACGTACACTTTTGTCAGCACTCCGGCGCTGGAGGCCATCGACACGCCGGTCATGGTGACGCCTTGCTGAAAGTACGTGATGGCCACTACCCCAGAGAGCAAGTAAACGATATACGGCACGTGACCGGGGATTTTTGGGTGGAAGATGGCATTGAAGACTGCCCACATCACCAGAGAAGTCAGAACGGGGTTGAGGACCGTCCAACTCACGCCAAGAAGCGACCTCTTGTAGCGGACCGTCAGGTCGCGCTGGACGACCAGCCTAACGAGCCCACGGTAACCGTAGAGATCGACCAGCGCCTGCCCGAACGGGGAGTGACGCGAAGCCGAATCGTAAACGAGGTCCGTATCGCTCACGAACGAAGACCAGGCCAGCCATCAGCGAGCCGGCGTACCCGCCGGACCTGCTGGGCCGCTCTAACACGCTGGTCCCAGCTCCAGCGCTCCCAGAGGGACACAGAGGACGACAGGTGGCTCGAACTTACGCTGTCGAGCGGACGGAGGTTGGCCTCGACTAGGGCCGCTCTGGCGGCCGCAGCACGGGAAGGGACCGAGTACTTCCTCAACATGAGCTCCCTGGCGCGCGCCCCGAGCTCGCCCGCGCGGTCAGGGTTGAGCCAAACGCGCCTCATGTAGCCGGCGGCGACTGTGGTATCTGGCTCGGCCCACACGTCACGCCGGCCGTACGGGTAGCGGCCAGGCCCTACAGGGACCAGACGGTAAGGAACCAGTAAGCTCGTCCCCTCGTCCAGAAAATCCATCGGCCCAGCGTACCCCGTGGCTATCACCGCCTTGCCGAACACGGCCGCCTCTGCCAGCGTGAGCCCGAACCCCTCCGACCGGTGCAGGCTCACGTAGGTGTCGCAACTGGCCAGCAAACGGGTGTTCGTCTCATCGGGCAGATGGACGTCGCGGACAACCACATCGGCTCGGCCCTGGGCTGCTTCGGCCAGGCGCCGGTGTTCCGCGGGAACATGCTCGCGTTGACACTCTTGACAAACAGGACCGGCCCCTCGCCTGGGGAGAACGCATGGCAAAACGCTTCCACGACGGCGATGGGGTTTTTCCGTTCGAACACGCTACGGTAGTCGAACTCGAAGAAGAACAAGTGGCCGTCTGGCAGGCCGAATGTCGAACGCGCGATCGGCGAGAGCCTACCGGCGGCGTCAAGTACGGCCGGCGGCATTACCCGCACGGGTCGGGAGCTGTCCCAGTTGATGGCCCGCGCTGTAAAGCTGCTGCCCGCCCAAACCTCATCGACGTGCTCGGAGGCTCGTTGCATCCACCGCGGCAGGTTGTTGGTCTCCCAGTACCACACACCGATCGTCCAGCGGGCGGGGGCGCGCCGTACCGCCGGATGGTGCAACATCAGGGCGGTCTCGTCGGCGTTGAAGCAGAGCAACCGAACGTCTGACACGGCTTTCCGACCTCGGTCTGGCTCAGACGGCCAATCGGCCCTCCTCGTGGTCCAAGGATCGCCCAGGTCGACCGGCTCGACGGAACAAACTTCCTTCAGGACCTTCAGCCACAAGCGGGCCGAGTGGCCAACCCCAAGGTCAGAAGTTAGATAGCCAACAATGGAGGCTGTGATGTCTTGTGCACCCGGTCGCATACGAAAGCCTACGACGACGTTCGGATGATATGATGACGCATATGGCGCCAGGAAGGGTTGGCATACTTAGCACCTGGCAAACGGTTTGTGGAATAGCGGACTTCACGGCGAATTATATCCGCGCCCTCGAGGCTGTTGGTCAAAGCGCCGAAGTTGTCCCAATCGACCACGATGCCCAACGCTTCCTGTCGCGACGTGAGCTCTCGGCAGATTATGAGCGCCTCGGGGAATTGTTGACAAACTTTGACATCGTGCACATCCAGCATGAGTTTGGCTTTTTTGCCGGCGCTTATGGTATTTACGAATCGATAGACAATTTTAATCGCCTGTTGCGTAAGGTAAATGGCCCTGGGCGGCACGTAATAGTGACGTTCCACAGTGTACCGCCGTTCAGAGGGGCCCGTAATCGTCTCGGTGGAGTTGCGATGGAAGCCCTGTTCAGGACCACCTGGAGCCGACGAGTAGTCCCGACAATGAAACGCGGGAAGGTGCGCGCCGTTTCGCACAGTCGCTTCTTACGGCGTGTGCTGGTCGATTCCGGCCTGCCGTCTGATTTGATCTCCGTGATCCCGATGGGTTCGCCTCCCCCCCTCGAGACTGAAAACCGGGATGAGGCCAAGGCCGCACTGGGTTATGCGCCGACCGACAGGCTGCTGGTCGTAATGGGCTTCGTCTCGGAGTACAAGGGTCACCGGGTTGCGCTGGATGCAATGCGGTCGCTTCCCCCGGAATACAAGTTGGCAGTCGTCGGTGGGCCGCATCCTCAGTCCAACGACTGGGCTTACGACAAGGTCTTGGGTCGATCGCAGCGCAAGCAGGTGAAGAACAGGGTCAGGGTCACCGACTATGTTCCCTCAATTGAAATGCGTCAATATATGGCCGCGGCCGATATCGTCCTCGCCCCCTACGTTATGCGAGAGGTGGGTAGCTCGGCCGGGATCTCGATGGGCCTCTCGTCTGGACGACCGGTAATCGCTAGTCGGATCCCTGTCTTCGAGGAATTGAACTATGAAGAGCCGAGAGTGCTCCTGTCCACCCCCGATGCTCCGAGCGAGCTGGCCAGGCGCATACTCCAATTGGACCGCGATGAAGCGTTGAAGAAACAGCTCGCGACCAATGCCCTCTCATATGTCCGTGCCACCTCTTGGGAGAAAGTGGCTCAACAACATCTCGACCTCTACTGCTCGGTCTAGAGTGCTACGGGCCGCTGGATAGCACCTCCGGGAGGGTAGTGCCACTGTTCTTACCCGCCGGTTGTTTCTCGGGGGGGAGTGTGGTCAATGGCTCCGAGCGCTAAATCTGATGAGCGACGTACAACGAGCGGTAAATGAGGTCGTCCAACAGACGCTGCCGGTGAGCAGCCCCGTTGAGTGCATAGCCAAGCCTCCGGGTGAGCGGGCACTGCGCCCCCAAAAACTCGTCCAGTGCGCGGACCGCACTCGAACGCAGGTCACACCCGTACAGTCTTCTGAGTTCCTCCGCCTGACGCGTCAGCACCCTCTGGTGGCCCTCGGCTACCTGACGACGCAGTCGCCCTGACCATTCGGCCCACAAAGTCCTACCGACGCCGATCGTATTGGAGGTGTGAAGCCGGTACAGGACCCGCGGTCGGGGGTCGTAGACTACGTACCCGCACCCGGCCACGACCAGGTAACACCACGCGTCGTGCATCAGGAACTCTTTCGGGCCGCGGGAGCTGAGCAGGTCGATCGCCGGACGGTTGAGGACAATCGTGCAGCCGGTCGCGATATTCTCGACGAGGGCATTTTCGAACGAGGGGCCTTTTACGCAGCGGCGGTGGACCCGGATGTCGGACAGATCCTCCCCTACCAGGCGAACGGCGGCGCTGTAGAGGGCGGGACCTTTGAATGGCTCTAGGGCCTGACCGCGGCCGACAGCTTGCCTGGTAGCCATACGTCATCTTGGTCACAGAACGCGGCGTAGCTGGCGTCCGACTTCACCGAGCCGAGCAGCGTGAGGAAGCTGCTCCCGGCTCCGAGGTTCGCCCCCGCTGCGTAAGAAGCCTTCGTCCGACCGGCTAGTAGCTCTTCGACCAGCGCAGGGGTGGCACCATCGGTCGAACCATCGTCTCGGACTGATAGAGCCACATCCGGATAATCCTGAGCCCACACGCTGTCAAGCAGTTCCGGCAAGTACTTGGCCCCGTTGTACGTGGACAGAAGAACCTCGACGCTGGCGCTCATCCGGCCGTCCCGGCTCGGGTGAGCGAGCTTCTACTCGTCGCCGGCCAAGGCAAGCGCTTCACGTTCCGCCTGCACCTCCGCAATAACATCGTCGAGCACATCGCGAAGGCGGCGTTTGGCGTGCCACCCCGTCAGCGCCCGGACCTTGGCGACGTCCGGGACACGTCTGGCCATATCCTCGAAACCCACCTCGTACGCCACGTCATAGGGTAAATGGACGATAGAGGACGAGCTCCCCGTGGACGCAACTATCAGGTGGGCCAATTCTTCAATCGAGATCTCCTCGGAGCTGCCGACGTTGAAGGCATCTCCGATGGCCCGGGGTTCGTCCAGTAGTTTGACAAGGGCGTCAACAACGTCAGCCACGTGGCAGAAGCAGCGGGTCTGCGTGCCGTCACCGAAGACTGTTAGGGGCTCCCCAGCCAATGCCTGACGGACCAAGCGCGGGATGACCATGCCGTAAGCAGGGCTTTGCCGAGGCCCGACCGTGTTGAAGAGCCTTACCACCATCGAGGGAAGGTCCCGCTCCCGGTGGTAGGCATAAGCGAACGTCTCGTCGACCGCCTTCGAGGTTGAGTACGCCCAACGAGCGACGGCCAGAGAGCCCAGCACCCGATCGGCCTGCTCGTCGAGGGTGTCGGCATTGTTCTTCCCGTAGATTTCGGATGAACTGGCCACCATCACCTTGCGGCGGTAACGGTGAGCGGCCTCCAGGACGGAAATAGCGCCCTTGATGTTGGTCGTCAACGAATAAAGGGGCTGCTCCACGATGAGCTTGACCCCGACTGCGGCAGCGAGGTGGACGACGACGTCACAGCCCCTGACCGCCTCGTCAACCGCGAGCTCGTCGAGGACCGACCCCTGAACGAAGCTGAAACGCTCGTCGCCCCTTACGCCGGCGAGGTTCGAGAGCCGTCCGGTTGACAGGGTGTCCAAGACGGAGACCTCGTCGCCGCGGGCGAGAAGAGCGTCGGCGAGGTGAGACCCTATGAAGCCCGCCCCGCCAGTGATCAGGTAGCGAGTCACTTGAGTGAGGCTACCGCACGGGCTGCAACCCTCGACTACCAGGCACGCGGCTGAGTGCGTCGGCCACGGCATCCCCATCCTGAGAGAACCGTTACGAAGCTGTTAGGAACCCTTAATAAACAATTCAGGCTCCAAACCAAGCATCCATCATCAAGCGATTGCCCGGTGCGCTCGCCCAGCCTCCGTCCTTGCGAGGAGGCCTAACGAGGAAGGGTCTACGGTACTTTTGGCCGCGGAGCTTCCTTCTGGTGCTCGTCCTTACCGTCCTCTGGACCCTTGCTACGCCGCTCTTCGCGGCACCCGATGAGCCAGCTCACGTACTCAAGGCCGTCGCCACCGCGCGTGGAGAGCTGTTGGCCCGGCCGGTACCCGGCGACCCCGCCGCAGTCATGGACGTGGTCGTGCCTGCCGGCTACGCCACGGTGGGACAGGTCCCTTCCTGCTTCTATAAGTCGCGCGACGAGCCCGCCGGGTGCGCCAAAGACCCGGTTTACCGAGGCGGGGGTGGTCAAGACCCCGACCTACGTCGGGCACTACCCAGCTTTCTACTACCTCCTTGTGGGCTGGCCGAGCCGGCTCATCGCGTCTCCAGACCGGGCCGTGTATGCAATGCGGTTGGTGTCAGACGTCGTCTCTTCGGTCTTCGTGAGCCTGGCGCTGGCGCTCGTCCTGACGGACAGACGGAAGGCCCCGCTCCCTTTGATCGGGCTCGGGATCGCAGTCACACCTCAAGCTCTCTTCCTTGCGTCCGTCGTCAACCCCGCCGGCCTCGCCATTAGTGCCGCCGTGTGCCTGTGGACGGCAGGCCTGATGCTGGTCCGTTCGAGCGATGAAGTCGCCGGAAGCAACGAGTCAGTCGGCAACCCGGGTACCCAACCCGCTCCCGACGAAGAAGGGCGACTGCTCGAACCCCACGGCGTATCGCATCGGGGCCTCCTTCTCATCATCGCCACCTCTGGGCTTATCGAAGCCTTCGCGGTGGCATTCGGCCCGCTGTGGGTGACGCTCACGGTAGGGGTGCTCGTAGCGTGCGCTTCGGGGGTGACGCGACGCGACTTGCTGTACCAACGCGACGCACGCCTGACGGCGGCGAGGTCTTGTGGTGGGCTTGGGCGTAGCGACTACCCTCGTCTGGGCGAACGGGTCGCTGGCAGTACTGCCGTCGTCGCGCACGGTACGGGCGGGTACTCCGTTGCTGACGGTGATCGTCCGTTCGGTGTCGTACGTACCCGACTATGTTGCCCAAGCGGTTGGGGCCATGGGTTGGCTGGAAACCCGCCCCCCACTATTGACGTACCTTATTTGGGGCACTCTCCTGGTAATCCTTGCGATTGTCGCGTTCAGGTTCGCCTCACGACAAATGAGGGTCGTGCTGTTGGCTTTCGCGGCCGTCGCCATTTTGGCGCCCACCCTCATCTCGGCCTCCCAGGCTCTGCGTCTGGGAAGCATCGTCTGGGAAGGAAAAGACGGCATGCCGCTCTGGGTCGGCCTCCCACTCGTGGCCGCCAGCGCCAGCACGGCGTGGTGGTCGAGGCACCCGCAAACGAGCCGACTTTTGCTGGGAGCCGCCGGCGTCGCCCAATTTGCGGCATTCCTGGGGGCTCTACACCGATATACGGTGGGCCTTCACGGACCATGGAGCATGTGGAGCACCGTCCCTGACGGCTGGTCGCCGCCGCTGCCACCGCTCGTCCTGCTCGGCCTTTACGCTTTGACGCTGGTCTTGGGGTGGGGCTTTTTGCTCTACCGGCCCGCCGGTGGGCAAACAATTCGACACCAGCCTGCTGCCGCTGCAACTTAGAGTGGCCTATAACAGCTCCAGAATTGGCCGGAAAGGCGCACGGCTTGCGTCTCAGCTGGCCGAGGGTCACCCAAATCGTCACCGTTGTCATTACCGCGTTTTCTGTTCTTCTGGCCGCCATCTCGGTTGCGACCGCCGTCATAAAGCTCTGAGCCTTGTTTTGGCCGGTCGGCCCGTACTCCGCTTTACGGCCCGAACAACCAGCTGCCACCTAGAGACACGACGCCGGCCGGCTCGACCGGGCCCTTGCGGTCGACATCCATACGCACCACGTTGCGGCGCACGTCGTAGGGGTGGGCCATGGTGTAGTCCGTGAGGGACACGGTCAGGTCGTAGGTACCAGGCAGAAGGGGGAAGTGGTCCAAGCGAAAATCAACCCAACCTTCCCCATCGAGCTTGTCCGGTACCTCGCCCGGCTCGCGGGTCGTCGGCCCACTGATTACCACGCCCTGCAGGGTCTGAAGCGATACCGAAAAGACGGGACGAGCCACCGGCTCAGACGTGGCGTACCACAGGCGGACGGTAAGGGGCTCGCCGCTGCCGATCCTGGTGACCTGCCGACCGTCGCCGTCCAGCAGTTCGACCCGCTCGATGCGGGCCTCGCCGGAACCCCAGCGGTCACCCCGCTCGGTCGGGCGATGCTCATCGAGGTTGATCGACCCGGTGTAGGCCTCCACCACCTCCCGCGGGTGGCCGTCGGCCATTTTGTGGCCCTTTTTGAACCAGATGGCGTGGTCGCACATGGTGACCACCGAGGCCATGGAGTGCGTAACGATTATGACGGTCTTGCCATTGTTCTTGAGCTCCGCGAAGCGTTCCAGGCATTTGCGCTGGAAGGCTTCGTCGCCGACGGCGAGGACCTCGTCGACCAGCAATATGTCGGGGTCGACGTTGATCGCGACAGAGAAGCCGAGCCGCACGTACATACCCGATGAGTAGTTTTTGACCGGCTCGTCGATGAACTGGCCGATACCGGCGAAATCCACGATGTCGTCGAAACGGGCCACGAGCTCTTTTTGTTTGAGCCCGAGGATGGCCCCGTTCAAAAAGACGTTCTCTCGCCCTGACAGCTCGGGATGGAAGCCGGCCCCCAACTCGAGGAGTGCCGACATCTTCCCCGTAGTAGTGACAGACCCTTTGTCCGGACGGAGGATCTTGGCCAGACATTTGAGCATTGTGGACTTGCCCGAGCCATTTTCGCCTATCAGGCCCGTGGTCGACCCCTCGTTGGACTTCGAAACTGACGTCTTCGATGCGCCCAGAACATGTCAACCTTGGACCGCCCACCACGCATCACGGCGATTTTGATGTGGTTGTTCCGCTCGCGGTACAGGCGGTACTTCTTGGAGACGTGGTCCACAACCACTACGGGCTGAGCCAATGCTCTAAAGCTCCTCCGGCAGGCGGGACTCGTACTTACGGAAGACGTGCAGCCCCACGGCTAGAGCGGCTACGGCCCATATCACCAGGTACATGTAATCGAACCACGACACGTTCGAGGGGACCGTAACGAGAGTAGCGGCGTGGCCAGGGATCGTAGACGCAAAGGCATACACGTGGGTCGACCCGGGCAGTGCCCCATTGTAGAGGAAGGACTGGAAGGCGAGCACGGCGTCGGTCATGGGGTTGAGCTTGAACAGGGTGCCAAGGTTGATAGCGTGACCAAGCACGTGGATGTAACGCGCCGGGGACAGGGTGCCGGCCGGGCTGTTCATGCCCCCGCCCACGATGTAGTAGGGGTACGTGATCGGGGTCAGGAACATCCAGATGAAGAAGAAGATCAGCGAGAAGTGCTGGATGTCCCGGTAAAAGACGTTACCGATCGAGAACAATAGCGACAGCCCGAGGGCGAACGCCGTGACGACGGCCATTGTCACCAGCACCCCGGGAATGAAAAAGAGCGCCCTCCAGTTGCCGAAACAGATAACTGCCACCAGGAGCAAGCCCATTTCTATTAGATGGGAGACGAGCTTGGAGGCGACGGTGGCGGCGGGGATCAGTTCCCTGGGGAAGTACGTCTTCTGGATCAGGTTTTGGTTCCCCAGGATGGCTCCCATCGATTCCATGATGCTGGCGTTGAAAAAGTTCCACGGCAGCATGGCAGCCAAGAGCATAAGGGCGTAATTGTGCAGGCCGCTCGGGACTCCGAAGGGGGGCTTGATCTCGAGTAACACCGCGAAGACCACGGTGTAAATCAGCATGTTGGCGATGGGGTTGATCATCGACCAGCCCCAGCCGATCACCGAACGCTTGTACTTGGACCGCAGTTCCCGCAGGGTCAGGTTGTGGAACAGCTCCCGGTACTGCAGGTACTCCCGCAAACTGAGCTTGGGCGTCGCCGTCGTGGTGACGGTGTCGCCCCCGGACCGGCGAGGGCGCTTGCCATTGCCGTTCCCGCTCGACGATGCCCCGTTATGCTCGGGCTCCGAGGGCCACGCGTCGAGCGAGGAAGGCTCTGCGTCGAGCTCGCTCATGGCTCCGTCCTGAACAAAAGTCTGTTTCGGTTCAAATTCGGGTTGTAGTAGGGGTCGCAAGACGACCGGGGCCGCCACCGCTCGTTGAACAGGGGCGCGTCTTCAGGGTCCTCGACCAGGCCCCTGGTCGAGCCCTCGGCGTGGTAGAGCTCTGCATCAGGCTCGAAAACCACCTGGTACCCAGCTTGGTGCAGTCGCAAGCAGAAGTCTACATCGTTGTAAGCCACCCGCAGGCGCTCGTCGTAACCCCCCACTCGCCAGTAAGACCCCGGGCCGTGTCGCCATGCAGGCACCGGTCACGGCCGTCACGTCACGGAGCAGGTCGCCCATGCGCCACCACTGCCCCCACTCGATCGAGTTGGCGTGGCCCCGCCAGGCCCCGATGACGATGCCTTCGTGCTGGATGTCGCCGTTCGGAAACCGGAGCCGAGGCCCGACGGCACCCACTTCTGGCCGCATGGCCTGCTCGATCAGCCTGTCGAGCCAGTCCGCCGTCATCACCTCAGTGTCGTTGTTCAAAAAGACGAGGAGGTCGCATTCCACCGCGGCCGCGGCCATGTTGAGCTGGCGGGGGTAGTTGAACTCGTGCGGGTAGCGCAGCACCTGCCCGGGCAGCGCACCCAGGAACTCGAGGGTTTCCAGGTCGTCGCTCTGGTTGTCCACCACCACGATTTCGAAATTGTCGTAGACAGTCCGGCGCACCAGGCTCTCGATGCACGGCTCCAGCAGGTGCCGGCCGTTGCGGGTCGGGATGATGATGCTGACTTTGGGCTCGCCGTAGCGCCTGAACCTCACCCGGTGGACGTCTTCCCAGGCGCCCTCTTCGGTCCACCCGCCGGTGCCACCGCTGTCCTCCCGCCGGCGCAGCCAGTCGCCCAGCGCCCGGTGCGCGGCCAACCAGGCCCAGGGCTTGTGCTCCCCCGCCGCCGCTGCCGACTGAGCATGCTGACGCCAGCTGTACAGCGAGTCCGGGATGTGGGCGATGCGGTCGGTCACGTCGGCCACCCGCAGTACCAGGTCGTAGTCCTGGCTGCCGTCGAAGTCGCTACGCAGCCCGCCCAGCTTCTCGACCAGCGAGCGCCGGAGGACCAAGAGATGGCAGACGTAGTTCTGGCATAAGAGCAGGTTGGGCGACCAGTCAGGCTTCCAGCGGGCCTCGGTGAGCCGACCGGCGGGGTCGAGCTTGTCCTCGTCGCTGTACAGCATGTCGAGCGTCGGGTCGGCGTCGAGCCAGCGCACCACCTGGCCGAGGGCGTGGGGCTTCAAGACGTCATCGTGGTCCAAGAAGGCGACGTAGTCGCCGGTAGCCAGGCTAAGCGCGGCGTTGGTGGCGGCCGAGATACCTGAGCGTTTGCTGAGCCGCGTCGTCGTTACCCGGCTGTCCCGCCTGGCCAGCGACTTCGATCGTGGCCAGAGTCTCGGGCCGGCGGGAAGCGTCGTCGGCCATGCACAGCTGCCAATTGGGGTAGGCCTGCGCCAACACCGACTCCACCGCCGCTTCGAGCATCCAGGGCTCCGTGTCGCACACGGGCATCAACACCGAGATCGTCGGCTGGTAGCTGGCCTGGGCGGCCTCCGCCGCGATGGCGGCGACGACCTCGGGCGTCGGCCCGCGCCGCTCGTGCCACAAGCTCGTAACGTTCGTCTTCGGTCAGGCTGTCGGGGACGAAAATGGCGGGCGGGTCGGCCACAGCGGGAGGGCGCAGGGCCACCTTCACCTGCTGCCTGGCGGGGTGCGCCTGCCAGCGTTCCACGGGCCACAACGGCCCTTCCGGGGGGTCGATCCCGGCCGAGGTCAGAGATGTCCGTAGCATGGCCCGCCGGTTGGCGACCAGTTCCGACACCTGGCGACCCAGGAGCGGCGGCCTCCTCGTTCCACGCAGTCTCGTCCGACAGCAGCGGCCAGCCCTGGTAGGCCATGGTCGGGACGTCGGCGACGACCGCCGCAGCCTCGAGCTGTCGCCAGGTCGGTGCCCTCCAGCCCCTTGGCCGTCACCAGCCACGGCGTGCCCGCCGCCATCGCCGCCGGCACCCAGGAAGAGGCGCTCGTCCCGTGACCGACGGGCCCGACGACGAGCCTCGCCGTGCCGAGGGCACTTACCAGGTCGCCGCCCGATGGGACCACCTCGGCGCCGGCTCTCGATGCGGCCAGGGCCAGGCCAGGCGTGGGCCAGTCGCTGATGACCCTCACGCGCAGGTTGAGATCCCGCCGACGCCACGCCGGGACCAGCTCTTCGAGAGCCCGCAAAACAGGTTCTTCGACGTCGCCAGCGGCATCGAAAGTTATCCGTCGCCACCAGGGCCACGCCCTCGCGGTCGGCGAAGCCCTTCACCACCTCCTGGTTAGGCAGCGCCGGCCCGATTCGGGTTACCGCCAGCGCAGGGACGAGACCAGCGAGCAGGCTCGCGTCCGCGCCGCTGGCACACCATGCCGTTGTCGACTCCTTCGCAGCTGCCGGAGCAGGCGGGTATGCCAGACCTCGGCCACCGTCTCGGTACCCTCCGTCCGCCAGCTCGCCTCGCCCGAGGGCCTGGCTACGCCTGAACGGGAGGCGTTCGCTGTACAGCACGCAAAGCGCCTGGGGCTGGGTCGCCCGCACCAGCGACCAGAGCCGGGTAGTCAGGCCCTCGTCGCTGACAAAAACGTGCGAGTAGTGGTAGCGCCGGTCCTCGCACCACAGCGGCCAGTCGACCGGCCCGGTGACGACCTCGACCCCCTGGCGCTGGTAGTAACCAGCGAGGCGTGCGGGCCTCGAAACCGTCGGCGCAGGCCAGAGTGACACGCACCCCGGGCGATTGGGCCAGCGCCTCGACGATCTCGATCAGGCCCTCCGGGCCGACCAATGTGCCCGGGATGGTCCCGGTGACGACCAACGCCCTGGTGGGCATGGCCTCGTCCCGCTCGGCCCACCGGCGCGGCCCCGCCGGGGCCGGGAGCGGCGAGAACCCTTCGGGCGCCGGCACCCGCCAGGAGGGCTCGTACACTATGCGGAGGCCCTCGGGTGCGGACGTGCTCGAGCAGGTCACGCACGAGCGCCCTGGCATCAGGGCGGCCGGCGCCAAGAGGGAAACCGTCGAGCGCGTCCCGAGAAACCGCGACGACAGCGGACGCAGTGCCAGGCACGTCGCGCCGAAAAGAGTGCTCGGGCGCCGGCAGTGCGGCGCCGGTGTCGAACGGGGCGCTCGTCTGGGCACCGGGGGCACCAGCCAGAGCGGTAAAAGTGCCCGCCTCGGCGACCCGCCCGTGGGCGTCGAAGAGCAGCGGGACGACGGCCCCGATCCCGAGCGGGCCGCAGAGAAGGTCCACCAGAGCCTGCTCCGGCACGTCGCCTTCGTCGCCGCCGGCCACCACAACGGCCCGCGCCGACGGCCCTCCCACTGTGCCCCACGCCGCCAGCTCATCTTCAAGGGCGCGGCCCGGGCGCAGGCCTGGCCATCGAGAGCTGGCCGGGCTCGCTCAGCGCGGCGCCTTTCGGACGCGTTCGTAGGCGCCGCGCGCTGGCCCGAGCAGCACGCATCGTCATGCTCTCGTTGAGGGCGCGAAGCTCGGCTTGCTGCCCGGCTGTCTCTTCCTGTAGACGCCGTAGCTCTTTTTCGGCGATCTCGAGGCGCCGGCGCACGATGAGATCCTGGCCGTGCACGGCTTTGATGGCGGACTCGACGCTGGTGTTGGCCGCCTTTTCGAGCAGGGCGGCGCGCTCACCAAATCGCAGCCGCTCCGCCGCCAAACGCTGGCGGAGCGCCTCGTTGACCGTTTGGATCTCCTGGAGCCGGGCCTCCAGGTTGGCCCCGGGACCGTGGCTATCAGCCCGGCTAGTCGAACCATCGGCCGCCGTTTTCTTCAAGATCTCAGCCGAGTCGTCGAGGGCCTGGTCCAAAGTCGCCTCCAGTCGTTTGAACCCGGGCGGCCTTCCCGTCCGGGCGAAAATGTTAGGGATAGTCGCCACAATTTGCGCCGGGTCCGCAGCGAGAGCGCTCGCATCCCCGGTCCAAGCGGCGAAAGCGCTCGGCGGGCTCTCTTCTGGCCCGAGCGCGACGTGAGGGACGCCCAGCGCCCACGCCAGAGCCAGCATGGCGCCGCTGTGGGCCACGACCGCACCGGCTGCCGCCACTGCCGCCGCCACGTCGACCGGGCTCGTAACCCGGAGCTCGGCCTGAGGGCGCCAGGGGTAGCCAGGCCAGTCCTCGGGCTGGTAACGCCCTTCCTCCGCCTCGGCCCGGCGCTCTCGAAGGGCGGCGTCTGCCATGGGGTCGTCCCCCGCCCGCGCCTCCGACAGCCAGACAACCTCAGCCGGGCGGCCATCAGCACCCGCACTCTCAGCCACGCGGCGGAGGGCCAGGTCGAGATCGGTAGGGAGGGCGGTCTCAGCGGACGGGAGGACGCTGCGCTCGACCAGCACGTAGCGGGCAGGCAGGCCTTCGACGACCCTCAAATAAGCGGCGCGCGCCTCCAGTAGGGAACGGGGAAGGTGCCGAGGAGCCAATAGGGCGGGCTCGGGCACCGCGAATGGGGAGCCAACACTTCGATGCGGCTCGAACCCCCAACCCTCTTCTGGAGCGACCGCGACGGTTGGCGTACCCGCCACGGCCAGGGCCTGGGCTGCTTCTGATCCTCCGCCCTCCGGGTTGCCGGAGGCGACGAACACGTCGACCGACCGGGCGTAGTCGCTGCGAAGGCGACCGACCTGCCCCCACGCCGACGGCTCACCGGTAAAGCCGGGGTCAGACCACGAGACCTGGGTGCCGTAGACCAGGAACGGCGACAAGCCGGGGCAGCGAGACCGGATCTCGGCCCTCAAAAATGAGCCCGTCAAGGCGGCTAGCGGGTCGAGGGCCTCAGTCCCGGCCCACCACCCGACGCGCGTGTGCTCGAGGACATCCTTCAGGCCCATTGCGGGAAGATTACTACCCGGTGCCGGCCCGCTGGTCGGAAGCCCTTACCAAGGCAGCACAACGGGTAGCAGGCGCCGGTCGAGCCGCCTTAGACGTAGCCGTACGACCCGTCGGCACTGTCGAAGCGCCCTCCAGGGACGGGAGCTCCGGCTGGAGGACGGGGTCGCGGCGTCCGTCGCCCCATCGCGGGGGCACTGCGGTCGACTGTTACCCTGTGCTGGCCCTGCTCAGTCGTTTTGTTAAACTGAATTCGCTCAGTACCGATCGGTCTCTCGCATTAGCTGAAAGATCATAATCTCACTTTCGAGCGCCGCGACCGGATTACCTTCCACCAATTGGAAAACGGGCCAACTACTCGCGTTTGTTGACTGACGGACGCCCCCTTGCCAAAATTCGCAAGGCCGAGTTCGGCTCGAGGTTTGTCTAAGGAATTTGACTTCGGGGGCGGCGACGGGTTCGGTGGCCCGATGCTCATCGTGACGGCGGTAGCGGCCATCCTACGAGCTGTAGTGCACGCTCAGGCGTAGTTCAGGATCGTCTCCCTTCTCCAACCTCGGTCAAGCCTATCTCGGTCCCAAGAGGCAACATTTCACAAAGGCACGTAGACGCAAATCAGGAAATGTGACCCAAATCAGGAAATGTGACTTGAAGAACGATAAAGGTGGGAATGCCAATTCAGGAGATTTTCCAGCCCCTGGAGGAAAGAAATGCGCAAACCGTCCGCACGTGTACGCAAACCGGCGCCGCACTGGGCCATCGGTACCCCGCAAAAGAGGGCCCAGCCACGGCCTAATAGCACTCCTCCAACCCGCAGGCTGTTCGGCTGCGGGATCGCGCTGGTGGCCAGCGCGGCAATGGGGGCGACAAGCGTGGGCGCGTCTGCGTCACCGCCCAGCACGGCTGCCATCCAGGCCTTGGGCCGTCTGGTGAGCCGCGCCCAGTATCTCGGCGGCACTTCGATGTCGCTGAGCGTGTCTCCGCAAGCGGACGGGGACGTATTGGTCTTAGCAGCGGACGATGACACCTGGGGGGTAGGGCTGGCATCGGTGGCTGGCGGCGGGGTGGCGTCCTGGGCCCGTGCAGGCGCGGCCTACTATGACGGCGCCGACGACAAGACGATGGAGATCTGGTACGGCGTCGTCGCCTCCGCCGGCCCGAGCAACCTGACCCTGACATGGCACGCAAGGGTGGGGAATGTCCAGCTTGGCGTCCAAGAGTTCAGCGCCGGCGCCGGGGCCACCTGGTCGACGGACGCGGAGGGAAGTTCGGCCCGCCCCTTCCCGTCGCTGCAGGCCTCCGGGGCGGGCGACCTCTACTTCGGCATGGCTTTTGGCTGGTCGGACGCGGCCGCTGGTACCACGGCCGGGGTGAGCTATGACGTCGTCAACAGTTCCCTCATGTTCGCCACCGACACCTCCGCGACCGGGCTCGTGAGCCCCAAGGGCGATGGGGCGGGCTCGGTCGCGGTCCTCCTCAGGGCGACGCCCGCCGACCCGACGACCACCACGGCGAGCCCCACCACTACGACCACGGTCCCGACGACCACCACGACCAGCCCCACCACTACGACCACCACGGTCCCGACGACCACGACGAGCAGCTCCACCACTACGACCACCGTCCCAACGACCACTACGGCCCCGACCGCGAGCACGGCCGTCCCGGCAGCCGTAACGGGCCCATCGCTCGGTGCCGCGCCGGTCTCGTGGTCGCCGGCCGACATCTTTCAAAGCGATGTCCAACAGTGGCCGGTCGACCCCAGCTCGGCGGAGTTCGCGGCGGACATTGTGAGCGATTACTCCGAGTACTACGGGTCCGTGGGTGTCAACACAATGCCCATCTACACGGTGCCAGCCGGCCAACCAGAGGCCCCGGTCTCCGTGCTGCCTGGTTGCAACAATTTCCTGGCCAGCACCGGCCCGGAAATACCCATTCCCCCTTACACGCAGTTGAACGGCTCGAGCGACAACCCCCTCGTCATCTACCAGCCGTCAACGGCTAGCGACTGGGAACTGTGGCAAGCAACTCAGAACGCTGACGGCACCTACTCTGCCTGCTGGGGCGGCGAGCTCGACACCTCCTCCTCGACGGGCGTGTTCCCTCAGTGGTACGGCCTGTCCGCCAGCGGTATTAGTTACCTAGCCCTCACCATCACCGAAGGTGACGTCGCATCGGGTCACATAGACCACGCCATCGCGCTGCAGCTCCCAGTTTGCAACGGCTACGTCTACCCGGCCGACAGGGTCGACTGCGGGACCAACCCGGGGCAGCCGGCCGAGGGCCAATGGTTCCGCCTGCCCAATGGCCTCGCCATGCCGCCGGGGCTTACACCGTTTGCCCAGATGGTCTTCACTGCGCTGCAGGACTACGGCGCAGTCGTGGTCGATCAGGCAGGAGCTGTGATGACCGAAGCCGAACAGCCAGGTGACTGGGCCGCCGAAGGTCATCCAGGCGAAGACCCGATAACGGCGAGCTGGGACGGGCTACCCGAGTACGAAGTGCTCGCAGGCATTCCCTGGGCCGAACTTCAGACTGTTGACCCGCCTCAGGGCTAGCCTGTCTGACGCTCTCAGCGGTCGCAATAACTTGCTGTGTGAGATCTGTGGCTGCGGCGCCGGATCCGGGTACTTTCACTCTCGGTCAGTCAGCGGCACTCGACGCGGCTAAGGAGCGCATGGCTATATCAGTAGTAGTACCCGCACACAACGAAGAGGCTGTCATTGGCCGATGCCTTTCCAGCCTCTTGGCCGGAACGGCGGCGGGAGAACTCGAGGTCTTGGTGGTTTGCAACGGGTGCCAGGACGCCACGGCGGAGGTGGCCCGGCAGAGCGCCAGGGAAGTGACGGTAATCGAGATCCCCGTCGCATCCAAAGTGGCAGCTCTGAACGTGGGCGACGAGCACGCCAGCTATTTTCCGCGCTTTTACGTCGACGCCGATGTGGAGTTGACCTACCCAGCCCTGCAGTCCGTGGCCCAGGTCCTTCGCGAAGACGGCGTCCTGTGCGCGGCGCCGAAACCACTGTTCGATTTAGATGGTCGGCCGTGGGCGGTCAGAGCGTTTTATGCCGTTTTGCAGAGCGTCCCCTACTTCTCCCAGGACATGGTGGGTACTGGCGTATATGCCATGTCAGAGCAGGGCCGGCGCCGCTTCGGCGCCTTCCCCGAACTGATCGCCGACGACCAGTTCGTCCAGCAACTCTTCCAGCCGGGTGAGCGCAAATCCGTAGCCAGCGCACACTTCGTCGTCCACCCGCCGGCCAACCTACGGGGCGTCCTAGCCATGAGGGCTCGGGCCTATCGAGGGAACCGGGAGCTGGCTGAGTCCGGGCTGGCCAGGACCGACCCACCCCCGTCGGGGCTAAAGAGCGTGTTGCGTCGGGCGCTGGTACCAGCAGAAGCGCCGGCGGTAGCTGTGTACGCGGGGGTCAACACCATGGCCAAAGGCTGGGCCTACGGGCGACCCTCGCAGACGTGGGAGCGAGACGATAGCGCGCGGGCGTTGGCGGCCCAAAACGGATCGCGGCCGGGGCCGTCAGGCTCCCTGGAAAAGGCCCATGTTTGCTACGTAACTAGCCATTACCCGGCGTTGTCCCACACTTTTGTCATGCGCGAGATCCTTGGCTTGCGCTCGGCTGGAGTGGAAGTTGACACCGTTTCGGTCCACCGGGCCAGCGAAGCCAGCTTGCTGGCCGAAGCCGACCGGCGTGAAGCCCAACGGACATGGAACATCTTCCCCCTTCAGATGGGCGCGTTCGCCGGAGCACACGTCCGCGCTCTGGTATCCCATCCTGTCGCCTACATGCGAACCCTGGGCCAAGCGGTCAGGGCGACCCCGGAAGGCATTCGCGGGCCCTTATGGCAATTGTTCTATTTTGCCGAAGCGATCGTCCTCTGGGACCATGCCAAACGTTCCGGCACCCGGCATTTGCATGCCCACTTGGCCAACGTCGCCGCCGACATCTGCTGGTGGGCTTCCGAGTTCGGCAATTCTGCAGAGAATGCCAAGGTATGGCGATGGAGCTTTACCATGCACGGCCCCACCGAGTTCTTCGCTGTGGACCAGTTCAACCTGCCCCGCAAAGTAGCCCATGCCGACCTTGTGGTTTGCATTAGCGACTTCACCCGTTCCCAGCTGATGTACCTGAGCGAGCCCGAGCACTGGCAGAAGCTGGAAATAGTCCACTGCGGGGCCGACCTGAGCCGTTATCCGCTCCAACCACCTCGCCAAGGCCCAGGCTTTGTAGTCCTGTGTGTGGCCCGACTGGCGGCTCAGAAGGGGTTGGAAGTACTGCTGAGCGCGGTAAAGGTCGCTCGCCGACCGGGGCGTCGACGTGCAGTTGGTGCTGGTGGGAGAAGGGCCAATGAGGGAAGGTTGCTCCGGCGATCCAAGCGGCTAGGTATAGCCGACCGGGTCCGGCTGGAGGGAGCGGTCGGCCAGGACGACGATGGCCCGCTACTACGCCAGAGCCGACGTGTTCTGCCTGCCGAGCTTCGCCGAAGGGGTGCCAGTGGTCCTGATGGAAGCCATGGCGAGCGGCCGCGCCGTCGTGGCCACGCGCATCGCCGGTGTCCCTGAGCTGGTCGAAGAAGGCGTCTCGGGCTATCTGGTCGCGCCGGGAACGTGGACAGCTGGCCGGCGCGCTCGACCGGCTGGCGTCCTCTCCGGCGGAGCGCGGAAAGCATGGGCATCGCCGGGCGTCGCAAGGTAGTCGAGGATTTCGACGCTCAAAGTGCGCCGCACAATTGGCGAAATTGTTCCTCGCCATGACGCCTCGATGAGCACGGGCACTGACCTGAACGTGAAGCCGCACCCCCGGAGTGGAACGGACAATTGGTCCTAGAGCCGAAACGGCAAAATTGGGAGGCCCATCCTCGCCCGTTGGAGACCCTCGCTTAGGTTGGCCGCATCGGTCCTTCGACGTGGAAGGCGACTGTGACCAATGGCGCAACGGCGCAACACGGAAGAACGACGATCCCGCCCTGTCCTCAGACGCGGCGCGAGCCGCTGGGGCGCAACCCGGACTCGCTGGTAGCGGCTGTCTCTATCACCGGCGCCATGTGCGCCACGGCGTCGTCGCTGCGTCCGCAACGGTGGCGCAACGTCTCGCAGCGAACAGCAAGGCGGGTGGTTTCGCTGCTCGCCCCGGCTACTCGAGTGGCTGATTAGCATACGCCTCCGGAACGGCCGTAGCGTACGGAGGGGCGCCTACCGGGGTTCAGCGGCGTCGCATTGCGGCCCGGTCACGGCTATAGCCGCCACGCCGGACGGCTGGGGCTACTTGTTGTGTTGACCTTCCTACGATCAGCTCCTTCGTGCGGCAACAAGATGACGTCATCTCATAGTCGACCATTACCCGGTGGCCTTCTACGACTTGAAAGTGGATCCGGGTGCCACCCAAGAATCGTTATGAAGCGGTGCCGGGAGTCCCTCCCGCTCTCTGATGTGCAGGGCCTTCCGTACCTGGATAGACGCAAATTCGGAAACGTCCGGAAGTACTCATCCAAGTCCTGATGAGAGACGTCGATAAGCCCGTATGGGTCCTTCGGGGTGGTGGACCATCGGCGCCTCTCAGGGGACGACGACTCCGCGCCCTGTTAGAACTCCAAGCTCGGGCGGCTGGCCGCTTGTCGGGTAACTCTGGTGGACCGCGGCGATGGGGTGGTTAGCGTCGGGGCGTCCGCGTCTCTCGGGGGGGCACCGGGCCGGTTTCCATATCCGCGGCCGGCCCCTTGGCGAACCGTGCGCTGTACCTGGGAGGAGTTCGCTGTCGCTGGCCGTCTCTCCCAACGCCCACCTCAACGGTCTCGGCGTTTCCCGCGCCATCCTCGCCCCGCCCCAACGGAGCACCAAGACGCCCCCCTCCAAAAAGTTTGTCGGCCATACCGATGGCTTCTGCTCCAAGTATTAAGCCTCGTACTGGCGGGCATCTTCTCGTTTTTCTGCGTTGACGCAAGCTCCAGGTGACAATCAGGTAACAGGCCGGCCCGAGCAAACCATAGTTACGGTGTCCAGGATAACTCTGGCTAAGGTAACTATCCTGACGACTTGCCTACTATGTGAACCCGCAATCCAGGTCGTCGCAATGCCTTCGCCATCAGCTTAAGCGTATGAATTAGGAGGGTGTACAGGTGAATTCGATGGTTCGGATGGTCGGGGCGACAGTTACTGCCTCGGTCGGTAAAAGAGCGCATCGGGACCACGGCCTCCTATCATCATCTTAGCGCCTCCTACCATCATCTGAGTGCTTGGAAACGGGCCACCGGTCCATTGCTTCGTGGCGAGTTGGGCATGGACGAGCTCGCCCTGGCCGAAAAGATCGAGTTGGCTCGCATTGAACATCACGCCAGTTGGGACTACCACTCCCGGGCCTCGATCGCGCACCGGTACGTCGCTATGACCGTCCCCAAGGTGGCGTGCACGACCATCAAGATGGCGTTACAGACCTGGGAGGAATGCGACGCAGAGCCCGAGCGGTTCGGCGACGTTAATGCCGTCTGGGCCGGGGCACGCTATTGGCGTACCCAACGACGCAGATCGTTGAGATGCTGCGATCGCCGGACTACCTGCGTTTCTGCTTCGTCCGCAACCCATACAGCCGACTGGTGTCCGCGTGGAGTTGAAATGGTCTCGAGCGACCCGCAGTACAATCACCTCCGGGCATCGATCCGCGGAGCCTGCGGCTACCCCGTCGTGGACGGCGAGCGCTCTGGCCCTATCGTGTTTCGCTATGCTGTCGAATGCATGCTCGACAACCAGGGTGCTTTCGATTTCGATGAACATTGGGCCCGGCAGGTCGATCTGCTCATCGCCAATGTCATAGACTATCACGTCGTCGGTCGGTTCGAGCGCTTCGGCCAGGAGTTTCCCGCCATCCGTGCCGGCTCGGCGCCCCAACCGAGGTGATCGACGTCGCTATAGCGCGTCTTCAACCCGGCCCGACCGATTACGCTTGCCGCTGTCTACGACCGTCAACTCGCCCCGAGCGTGTCTTCGACTACTACATCGCCGATTTCGAAACCTTCGGCTATCATAAAGGACAGCTGGCGGTTCGACTGACGGGATCGACCCAAAAATCGGTGCGGACTCGGCAGTCGCGGGGGTTCCGGTCGCTCCGGGAGCCTCGATGTATTGGCGCCGTGCTGATGAGATGCTGGAGGCCACAGTTGGGTGCGCGGGGCATTACGCACGAGCCCCCGAGAGATCGGGAGCGACGTGTATAGCTTCATGGCGGCATAGCCGGCCTGACGTGGTCCCAAAGCACCCGACGTTCTACCCGGCGTCGCACTTGCACGTCGGCGAGGGCTTGACGGAACGGCCTACCGCAAGGTCGGGAACCAGCCTGATGCTCTTTGCCATAAAGCCACTGGATGACCGCTCGGTTTCTGCGCATGGACACATGCGCATCGACACAATGGCCACGAACTCCTCGTCACGGCGTTTCGTGAATGGTGTCCGTTGTCCTCGACACCAGGGGGTATACCCCCTGGTCTAATGGACCCCACCCAGCGACGGTACTGTGCGAACGCGACCGGCCGCAGCTCGTGGCATTTTTGGTCACCCGGGCCGCCGTCGCCGAAGCCGGCCAGCTTGCGCTAGGGGAGCAGGAACCGCTCGAAACGCCGGGTCATCCCGAACCCCGCCCGGTCCCCAGCCGTGGTGGGGGGACCCGCGGCCCGTGGCATCCCCATCTACATCGGCCGCGGCCTGGATGGGGCTGTCGTCGTGGGCTATGGAGGGCGTTTGCTCGGGACCCCGCCAGCTGGACTCGTTTTTCCATCACGTGCCGTGTGCTCCTGAAACGTTCTTCCACACCGTCCTGGGCAATACCAAAGGCCTTCGCAGTGGCGCCACGTGACGCTTGGTTCGTCAGGCACCCGGTCGAAGTATCTCACCCTGACGTGGTCACCTTGAGCGATCTCGACATCATGATGGCTTCGGGCGCGATATTCGCCTGCAAGCTCGACGAGTCCAGCGACTCCTCGGTACTCGACCGTCTGGACATGCTCAGCCGGTTCTCCCAGACAGCCAGCCCTCACAGCAACTCGAGCGTACCCGACTAGGTCGTTAGGTCCCGCCTTCGCCCCCGGTCGTGGCTAGCCTAAGCTGCCCGAGCCGTCGAGCAGGTTGTAGCAGGCCACCAGCACGGCTTGGGCGCCGCACGGCCGCCTTCGAACTCGCCCATTGGAGTACGGCGTGCTAGGCTGCGGCGGTAAGAGATGCGGCCGCTTTGACCGGCTCGCACAAGGGGCGCCGAGACTTTTGTGGCCAATGTCCAAATGATGTGTATTACGACACCTAGTGTTTATCAGTGTTTCGAGTATGAGCGCGACTGGACCTTTATAGGTATAGATGACAGAATCCACGGTGGGCGACGTGCGGCATTACATCGTGTCACCTGGCAGGAAATCGTCCGAGACCCGATCAATGCGACTGGGTTGGGATCGGTAAAAGCGGAGGATAAGCGCCGGCTCGAGGAGTACAAGTTTACGCATTCCCGTTCAACCCTGGCGGCCGGAGCACCGGTCTCCAGGTGGATGACGAAAACCGAAAGTATGCGAGACTACCAAACTTCGTGCGCATCTCAATAATCCTGCCGATACGCTCTCGGGAGCCTTCCGGTGGCTGCCTTGTGCAGTACCAGTTTGCCGACTGGCTGGCGGCGCACGGTCATAGCCCATCAGTTGTCCACCCATGGAAAATGAGCGTAGAAAAGGAGCTGGTACCTCGGAGCATCGCAGCTGCCGTGCGTGCACGTCTATCAGGGCAAGAGCTCATCCCGTGGCACAAGTTCCACCCTAGAGTTCGGGTAGTCCAGCCCCTGGCTCATGTCTGGCTACCTGCCAAGGGCCGATGTCACGGTGCTGACCGAGTGGGAGACATCGGCCGCGTTGCAGTCTCCAACCTCTCGAACAGGCCCCTTCGCGGAGGTCGTCTACGACTACGAACACTGGATGAGCGCCGACCACGTCACGCGTCAGAAGATCGAAAGGGCGCTGCTGAGGGATGACGTCCAGCACATAGCAACATCTGTGGCGGTACGTTCCATGCTCGACATGATCGGCGTCCCCGTGGCCGCTACCGTTCCGCCTGGGCTCCCTGTCGAGCGGTTTTCGTGCCGGGTCCCTCCCCGGTCCCGCTTGGCTTCGCTCGGCTTCGCATACCGGCAAGAAGACTTCAAGGGGATGCCGGACCTGTTCCACGCCTTGGAGCAGGTCCACCAGCGGTACAGTGATGTGCCCATTCGGTGCTTCGGCTATAGCGGTGCGAGAAGCGTCCCCATTGGGTGCACCACCTCGGCCGTCTGACCGACCAGGAACTAGCGGACTTCTACAACGACTCTGCCATCTTCGTTTTGCCGAGCCACTACGAGGACCTGGGGCCTCCCTGCCGCAGAGGCGATGGCGTCGGGCGCAGCGCTTGTGACAACCGACTGCGGAGGGGTCAGCGACTTCGTAGAGAACGAGCACAATGCCCTTGTGGTTCCTCCAAAGGACAGCTACGCCCTTACCCAGGCAATAATTCGCCTGATAGAAGACTCACCACTACGCTGCCGGCTAGGTCAGGTCGGCGCCTCTCACATGGCGACGATGGGGTGGGACGACTGGGCACCGCGTCGCTCGAGGTGCTCAGCGGCATCGCCGAGGGCCGAGGGTGTCGCCGCCTCGAAGCAGTTCGGGCAGCCGACCCGTGTGACCTCCAGCCTCGTCAGGCGTTGGTGCGCCGTGAGCTCTAGCAGAAGAGCGTGGTGCTGACTAGGCAGTTCCCGTTGCGTCAGGCTTTGTCAACCGCTCCCCGGCCACCTTGTCCAAGCGGCGGTCGTCGCCAAGCTGAAGCCGGGCAGGAAAGTCCCCCAGCGTCGAAAGGGCTGCACCGACGAGCCGAGCAGCGCGTGGCGTGCCCCGAGCGCAGCACGTCGGCGCCGCCAATACGGTCCCCTCGACCAGCGCCGAGGCGACGATGGCCATCGCCTTTTTGCCTCGTTGGCATGGCCCGCGCGGCTCGCCCAAGTCCACGTTGGCGTCGACCGGCTCCTTTGCCTTAACCCACGCGGCTCCGCTACGGTCATCGCAGTACCAGCCCGCCGTTGGCGTCAGCGTTGCGGTCGTCGAAAGCGACCTCCAAGGCGTCCATATTGCGCGATGATTGTATCTGAAAAAGTGCCTCTGTTTGTTGTTCCTGGCCGATTGTTGGTCTCATCAATCACAAATCTTCGGACGTTGGAGGCGCTTTTGGTGGATGGTCGGGTCCTTTCAGTAGTCACGGGCGGTGCATCCAGGTTGCGCGGTGAAGTCCGCTTGACCTCTCTTAAGTCGGCTCGGAGTGCCGGCTCCGTCAATGGCACTACATGCCGCCATCGTTACACAGCCTCCTAAGACCAGCAGGTTCGGAGATCCTCGAATCGCCGCAAGTAACAGATCGCCGTATACACGAGCGGCGCCCACGGGGCCGCTCCCGCGCCGAGAATTGGCTTGCTCCCACAGCACGCCTAATACCGACTATCTCCGCGCGATACCGGACCTATTGCATAGCACGTCGTGCCGATGGTCAGTTCACCGCCCACTAATCTCTCTGGGTGTATCGGAAACGACGAGTACCGGTTTGAAGCAAATGATACGATTACTGCGACGAGCCCCACCACGTCCGTTTGCCCTACGCTGACCTCGATCGCCCTAGCCTCGGTGCTCGATTTGAGATGCCGACGATGAGGAACGTCTCAGCCACCTTGGTCGCTCCGGCCCGGCCGGCCAGGACCGCCGCGGCCAGTTGCAAGCGTCCTGGCGCGGTACCTTCCAGGCCGCCGCCAAACCCCAGGGTCGGCCCCGGACCGTTCCAGAAGCCCGTGCAAGAAAAGTATCTTCGGTGCCTAGCCCGGACATCGCCCGGGCTAGCCGCCAGGGCACGATTGGCACTTGCGCCTCGATGAGCCTGAGGCTCAAGAGCCACTCGTTGACGATTGAGAGAGCTTTCATGCGCAAGCCGGGCCAAGAGGCCATGCTCACCAACTCTGCCCTGGTCCAGCGCTCTCCTCCCGGCACCGTCAAAGACGCGGCAGGTATTCCCCGAGTCCCGGACCCAGCCCAACGAGAGAGGGGCCAGTCCTGGCCTGGGAAGGAAAACTGGCACCTCCAAAGCATACTCATCGGCGCTGACTGAACTTTATAGTGAACCAATGCGATCAACGGCTGCCGCCGACACAAGTATGTAATTGGATCGGATGTAGCACCGAAATTGACGGCCCCGAAGTTGATAGTAGCGAGGTAAGAAATCGATACTCCCGACTGCGATGGGTGCCGAACTGGCGAACTTCCCAAAAGCGCAGGGGTGATCCCCCGAAGAGAGTCGGCCTTATAGAAAGCGAGGCGGTCATTCAATATCACCCACACGTCGGGCGCCGGTGCGGCTCGCTCCAGCAGGCGTTGACGTCCCTCTTCGTAGGCAGAGAACTCCGCTTCCCTGTTCGAGCCGGCCACCACCTCATACTCACTATCGCCATTAGCCAATACGGACCGAACGAGGTCGTTGTTCGCCACAACCACCTATCGACCAGTTGACGCCTCGCAGGGGCCCGAATTCGCTCCAGGACCAGGTCCACCGATTCCGGCGGCGGCGCCAGGGTCCCACGCGGCAAGAACAATACCAAGACGCGGCACCGACCCAGTCTCCGTTGCAAGTGGTGCCCTGGCAAAGGCGCTCGGCAGCGCCCACTGCCTTCCAGTGCGCCAAGCCCAGGAGCGTCGACAGTGTCATTGTCGCGCCCCTTTTACCATAGACTCGAAGCGATTCTCGACTTGCGCCATGGTGCGCGGGAAGTCAAAAACCTTTGTTACCCTGAGCCTACCCTCTACCCCCAATTCGTGGACCCTGTCCGGCGACTGTAACAACCCCACCACTGCACGCGCCATGTCTGACGGACTATTGGCGACAACAGCTGGACAAGCGGGTGGAGAGACCTTCGGCGCCGACCCTAGTTGTCACCACCGGAAGCCCATAGGCGAGCGCCTGCGGGACCTTGAACTTGAAGCCGGCGCCTCTGAGTAGCGGGGCTATGGCGGCGGCGCAACCTGAGGATGCCATCCTTAGATCTGGCATGTACCCCGTTGCGCTGGCACCGGCGTCGGGCACGTCCACAGTATTTCGGCAGATCCGTTCCCGGCCAACACGATGCTGGCGTCCGGGACGGACCGGACGACGGCAGGCCACACGCTCCCCGAGGAACCAGATCGCACCCTCTGCGTTTGGGCCCCGTGTGAAGGCGCTCGCGAATATCACCCGTTTCGATTCCTCCGTAACCAAGACTTCCGGCGAAAGGTCCATCAAGGGATCGAGCACTACACAGGGCCGGCGCAAACCACAACGTTTTAACATGTCAATCGTCCCGGTTGAACACTTGCACGATATCGCACTTAGCGAGGAAATAGGCCTCGCCGAAAACCGACAACGGGGCAAAGAGGCGCTTTCGCATTGGGATCCGGTCGACGGTATCGGACCGAGAACGGGCCAAGCGAATCATGCCACGTGCATACAGGTCGTGCTCAGTAGCAACGATCGGCCTGCTCCGCCGGTCTCGGCGCATACTCGGCACTGCGCGAATAACTCGGCCCATTGGAGGTCCACGATGTCCGCCGTGGCTAGAATTCGGCGTGTGTTGCGGTCGGTCGTCAGAGCGTCGACTTCCGCGCTCCGACGTTGAAACCCGTCAACGTACGCGCCTGCTGGCGCAGGCGGCTCGTACCACCGCTCATTACGGGAGGGGTGAAATGCACCGCGACCGAACTGTCATAGGCGCTTGCTGTCCGTGGCTCGGGGTAAGTGGTACAGATGAGGTCAATGTTGTGGTTTTTCGAAAAGTGAGTTACATAGGCATGCAGAAGGCGCCCCCGGCGTGGGGGACACCATCGAAGGGCGGGTACGGGCTAACGACCGCTATATGCAAGGCTATGCCCGACCGTCAGGGGGCTCTGTTTTTCCGCCGTCTGCCGAACCTGACGGCCTGTACTTTCTGATCCGGGCCCCCACTCCCGATCTCGACGCCGCTTCCAGCAGCACCGGAGGAACGAAGTTCCTCGCTCTCCCTCCGAATGGCTGAGGCCATCCATTTGCCGGCGGCCGCATGCGGGTTACGGCTAATACACTTGAACGAAAAATCGTATGAGTCGCCGCCACTTCGAGGGCAGGCTGGCCGCTATGGCGGCGCTGAGGCCTTCAGCCGACATCGGGCCGCCACGTTTGACCGTTGCGTACAGCTTACCTGTGGTTGCGATCGGGACTAGGTCCCCCGAGGCACAGGCCGGCCACACGGCCGCCCCGACGCCGGGCGCGTGCATATCGTCGAATGCAACCACTCCGTTTGGAGCAAGTAAGCGAAGAACTTGGTCTACGTCACATGTTACTTGCTCCCATTCGTGCGAGCCGTCCACGTGGATAAAGCGATAACGCGGAGAATCGAGTCCCGGCAAACACTGACCCGAAGTGCCCCGCCTCATATCAGGAAGCCCCGGGTGAAACCTCTTATAATTCACCTTGAACCGGTCGAAGGTTACGTCGGGGTACAACCGCGCTTGCTCGCCAGCGTTTTCCGGGTCTGGAGATCTCTCTGTCCCAGGGATCGACCACAACCAGAGTCTCTTCTTGTCGGAGAATGTAACCGAGAGTCACTGCGGTCTCGCCGAGGTTCCTCCAATTTCGATTAAATCTCCCTGAACGGCGGCCGCGACCGGAAGCTGGTCGAGGACACAGAAAAGCCACACGTCTTCGTCACTGAACCAGCCGGGAATAGGAGGATCGGCGTCAAGATAGCGACTGACCCAATCGCCTGCATTGAGACCGCTAATAACCATTGGGCTCGTTGTCATCGCGAAGCTCTCCGTACTCGGTCGCTAACAGCTCGTTGCATGCTCGGTGGTAGCTTGCGCCAAGGAATTGACGCAGCATGGAGTGCGTTTGCCCGCGCCTCCGCAAACTTGTCCCGGTCGCCGGCGGGGAGGCAATACTCGTCCCAGATCGTTCCTTGCGTCCTGACCTGCTCGGGGTGGGCAACGCCAATGTCGCGGTACGTAGCTTATCTGAATATCTTGGCGACGAGCACCATGATAAGCCGGTCTTGGTACAAAAGGCAAGATAGCGATCGTTTAGGTATTTCTCTGATGTATACTCTCGATGTGAGAAGGAATTCGCCTTCGCCTTTATCCGCTCCACAATGTCCTTACGCTTGTAGAAGTACGAGAAGTGCCAGCCCGCCTCCGGGATGACGGTGTCGGGGTACGGGCAGACCGAGCTCCTGGGGCGAGACTGACTCTAAGATCTTGCCCGCACCGCCCTGGCTCGGTCCCAGCGCTTCGGCGCCTCCCAGTTGAAGCCGTAATAAAAGAAACTCATCTCCAGCGCTATTATTTCGCCGGCCGGCCGCGCCACCGCCAGCTCGATCGCTGAGCGACTTGGTATTTCGTCAACGTCACTCAATATAACCGTATCAGTTGGGGCGGCAGACGAGATCACTTGGCGCAACGTGTTGCGCTGCGCGTATTCGGCAACCCACGGCGTCGTACCGCGAGGGAGGTCGTCCACGACTACGTGATGCAGTTTATGCAGAAAGGGCGCTAGACGGGGATCGCTCTCGAGTGGGAGTACCGTCCGCGGCTTGCCTTGGAAGGTCGTCGTTGCCTCGACAACCATGAAATAGTCGACAATAAGGTCAAGTTCGCTCACACGTAGGTACAGCAAGTCGAATTCGCCCGAAAAAAGAAATGCGTCATAAACCGTCACAGGTTAGATCGCCTCCCAAGCCGTGGCTTCGATAGTCCAGTGGCAGGCGGTGCTGCCGTAACTTGTTCTGGCCACTGAGTGACTCGACCCTCTAGCGGATCCGACCACGCCTCCAGCCAGGGCTTCGCTAGTGCACTCCACTGCGGGTCCGGTCGAGGTTCGATCCGCTGGAGACGACGCTCGGCCACTGATGGTGCAACCACGGCGGCGAGCGCGTACGCCAGCTGACCGGGCGAACGGCCAATGCGGGCCAGATGGAGGAAGTGCTTGGATGCCTGCACCCTGTGCCTCCCAGCGAGGTGGCGCCGCGCCGCGCTGGCCCACCAGATCTGCGCGTACTGTTCGTCCACCGGGCCTAGTTCAGGGAAGTACTTCAGACGAACCTGGTTGGCGCCACGCAACATCATGCAGGCGTCAGTCGATCCCTGGCCCTCCCACATTCGCCAGGCCGCCAGCGGCCTGTCCACGTAAGCCAGGGGCGACAACCGGGCCAGGCGCACCCACATATCCCAGTCCTCACAGCCGGGAACGTCGTCATGAAACCCGCCTGCTTCCCGGGCCAGTTCTGTAGACACCAGTACTGAGGAACCACCACCGGGGACGACATTGTCCCGTGACAGCAGGGCGAGCAACTCCTGGCTGCTGAACAACTGCCCATCGGGAGGCCCCACGGGGCCATCGTTCAGCCGCCCGCCGGGACGCATGCTCAGGTCCCCACCGACGTAAGCGCATCCGGTGGCGCACCAGCGCGCACTTGGGTACTTGCTCAAGGCCATCAACTGATGTTCGAGCTTGGTGGGTGCCCACAGGTCGTCATTGTCGAGGAAGGCCACCCAAGGAGTACGGCGGCCGCGAGCCCGACGTTCCGAGCCTTCGCGGCCCCCAAGAGGCTGGTCACGCACCAGAACAATGAGGCGCTCGTCTCCGAGAGCCCTTAGCGCTTCGGCCGTCCCATCCGACGACCCATTGTCGATCACCAGGCACTCGACCGCCGTATAGCTCTGGACTAGGACAGAACGTGCGGACTGCACCACCAATTCGCGACGGTTGTACGTCGGGATGATGGCGGTGACTGTGACGCCCGCTCGTTCGGCGTGCCGGTCTCTTCTGCATTGCCCTGCGCCGGTCATCACGTCGACGGTACTTCCGGCAGGGAAGGAACTCGCACTGTGGCGTGCTTGGCTTGTACTCGCCCGGCACCTCGGCCTCGGCGACCGGCTCTTCCGACAAGTTTGCCCAATGGCGCAACTCCGACAAGGCGGAGCGGGGTTTGGCGACAATCCTCAGCACTTCGCGGGCCGAGCACGAGTACGCCGAACGTCACCAGGCCTACCAACGCCGGGACGCCGGCTGCAAGCAACCCTACCGCGCCAGTGGGCAGGAAGGGCCGGATGACGACTTCAAGTCCAAGGGTGAGCGCCGCCGCCACCGCCCCTCTAAGCAGTGGGACATAGCGAAGAGGGCTCGGAAGGTCGCGCCGGACGGTTCGGCGCACGTCGTGCAGTACGTACACGGCCGCTACCAGTTGACCGATGGCAGTAGCAGCGACTACGCCCAGTGAACCCAACAGCACCATTGGCACCGTGAGCGCGATATTGACGACCATACTGACTAAGCCGTAACGGGCCAGGGCTCCAGCCTTGCCGACAGCACTGATGTAACTGCCGATGAGGGCGGTCACGAGGGGCACCGCGCTCCCGGCAATGAGCACGATGCAGATCCAGCCAGCCAGGCGGAACCGGGGCCCGAGCCACGCCAAGATGCCGAAATACGGCGGCGGCCATCGCCACCATGGTCCAGCCGGTGACGGCCACGACCCACATCCGCTGGAGCCGCTTGAACTCCCGGAACGTGCCTTCCTCGCCAGCACGCCCGTAAACGTTGCCCAGGTGCACCGCGGCGGGCCCGAGAGCATTTGTAGCGACGGAAGAGAGCTGGTTGGCGAAGTTGGCGCCAGGCGAGTAGATGCCGAGCGCGCGAACCGAAAGCCCTCCCCCGATCACTAACGAGTCGACTTCGCTTATGACCAGTGCCGGCCACGCCATTTACCTGCAACTTGCCGGAGAAGCTCATGATCGACCGCAACTTGCTCCGAGGGACAAGGCTGATCCCACGCCGGTCGAGGTACCGCACGGCCACCGGGATGATGAGCAGCCGAAGCCAGCACCTGTTGGCCAATAAAGATGAAGGCCACGCCACGAAGGCCCGCCCTGTCTCTATGACGATTACGAAGCCGACGACGTATGCCACATAAGTGGCGAAGCCGGCGGCGGTGCTCCACGCCCAGCGCTGACGCGCGTTGAGCACCATCTGGAACAGCGTGTGGATGAACAACGTCGTGACGAGGATGCCCAGGGTCCGGAACAAGAAGATCGCCTGTGGCCGCCAGATGGCCGACATGTTGAGGAACCCCACGACCACGGGTGACAGGAACCAGGCGGCAATGCTGATGACGAGCCCCACACCGGTCAGGAGAACACAAAAAGTGACCAGCAGCTGGGTGGTCGACCTCCTGTCGTCGGTCCCGGCGTAGATGGAGAAGTAACGCTGGGCTGCGCCCATCATGCCGCCGTCGAAGCTGTTCAACATGCCCGTGAGGGTCACTACCAGCACGAATATCCCATAGCGCTCGACGCCCGAGCCCGTGGATTACGAAAGGGGGTGAGCACCAGGTTGCCGGCCACCCCGGTGAGCTGACCTGCCGTCCCCCAGCTGAAGCCTCGGGCGACGCCCCGCAAGCCCGCCGGTTTTGATCGCCTTCGGTCGTGCCCGGGTCGGGTCCCCAGGCACGGATATCCCGCTCGCCTCCAGAGGCGTCGCCATGCCCGGGATGCCCGTCGTCTCCATAGGGTCGATCAAGGTTGCCTCGAGATCTGTACTGTGCCTCATCGCCACGGAAGAAGCCGACCGACGTCACGGCGGCGTGCCTGCCGGCCGCGGACGGCTTCGAGGTTGTAGCATTACCCTGCCGCGACTGGACGGAACAAGACCGATGACCGTTGCCTACTGCATAGCGGCGCACACGAGGCCATCCCAATGCCGGCGGCTGGTGAGCCGGCTGCTCGACGACGACCCCGATTGCCGGGTGCTCTTGCACTACGACCAACGGCAACTGCCTTTGACTTCGCCCGAGTCCTCAGCGCTCGGGTGCGCTTCGTCCCACGAGAGGCCCGTCCACTGGGGCGAGCCAACAGGTCGTGGATCTGTTCGAGGACATGTTTCGGCTAGCCGTGGGCGAAGGCTGCTCCTACGTGGTGATGCTGAGTGGCCAGGACTACCCGCTCCGACACCTCGGCGGCCTCGAGGCCGAGCTTCCTGCCTATGACGTCTGGGCCGACGCCAACCCGCTCTTCGCCGCGACGGTTCGTGCAACTGGCCCGAGGGCCGGCGCCGCTACTCGTACCGCTGGTGGCACTTCGACCGCCCGACCAAGTTGGCCAGAGGCGCTGACCGGCTGGCCGAAGGCGGTACTCCGCGTCCCGACTGTCGGAGGAGCAGCCGCTGCCCTACCTGGTGCGCTTTCGCATGAAACCAGATCTGGTGGGGTGCTCAAAGCCGCGGGCCGGGCGTGCCGATCTACTACCGGCAGCATGTGGATGAGCCTTTCGGCCCGTGCCGTCGAGGTGCTCTTCTTCGTGCCCTAGACCATGTGCCTCGTTCTTCCATCACGTGCCCATTGCCGACGAAGCGTACTTTCAGACCGTCCTGCGCAATTCGACCGGCCTCACCTTCGCCCCGGGTTACGCCAGGTACATTCGCTGGGCCGAAGGGCAGGCCTCACCCAGAAGTGCTTACGGTCAGCGATCTTGACAGCATGGTCGCCTCGGGAGCACACTTCGCGCGAAAGTTCGACGAGAACGTCGACTCCTCGGTGCTTGACCGCTTGGACCTGCTGAGCCGCTCTTCGCGCCCATGACCAGCTAGATCAGCTAACGACGAACCTCACCCACCTAAGGCCGCACCCGCTGGACGGCCCATCCGGGCGTTGGACCTGTGGTATGCCCGGACCAGGACGAAGCTCGATCGGGCACCGTCTCCCCTGCGCCTGTGTACCATTCCAAGTCGCCCGTGTACTCAGCCGGTGAGCTCGACGGCCCGCCACGGGCTGAAGCGCCGCTGCCAGTTCGGGCGGGAGCTTGCCGTCCGGGAAGTCGGACCACCATTTCCGCACCAGGCCGGGAACGGTGAGACGCGGGTAACCAAGCATCCCCGCACAGGACCAGCCGCTCCCGGTGGACCCTCTTGTATAGCGAGCGCAGTCCAGCGTCTCTGCGGTGTGATGAGTGCCACCACAAGGCGGGGGTCGGCATACAGGCTGAAACCAGCCGACAGGACCCGCCACATCCATTCCTTGTCTTCGCACGCAACGAGCTGCTCGTCGAAGGGGAACCGCTCCCACACCTCGTTTGCGCCAGGACGAGCGCGTGGTTGGAGAACCCCCATGTCGCATCGCTTCCCAAATCAGCGAGGCTGAACTTCGCCGGGCCGTTGAGCGGGCTACCGTCCGGACGCGTCGGAGGCCCCCATGTCCCTGCCACGTCACCATCCCTGTAAGCGTCGAGCGACAACTCGACCCACTGCGAGCTGGACGGCACGCAGTGCGCCGACAAAGCGAAAACGACTTCGCCGCTGGCGTGCTCAGCCCCCAAATTGAGGGCCCGACCGTACGTGAAAGCTTCAGCCGGGATGGTTATGACCTGGTCACAGTAGGGGCGAGCAATTTCGACGGTCCTATCCGTCGAGCCCGAGTCCACCAGGATGACCTCCGGCTCCACCGTCTGGCTCACGTAGCCCGCGAAGTGCCCTTTCGATTGTTTGTTCCTTGTTCTTGGCACGCACCACGACGCTCGGCGTTGCTGTGGGCAAGGTTCTCCTTTGCTCCGGCAGGGGCTCGCTCTTTCTTCTACCCCTCATTCTGCCGCCGCCAACCCGCGCTCGAGTAGCGAGGAACCGCGCTCACTGCTCGAAAGGCAGCTCCTGACGGCTCGGCTGGTGGGCCGGAGCCCGCATGTTTTACACGGTGTTCACAATCGAGGCGTACTCGACGTGACCATTAAAGGGCCGAAAGTGTGATGGAAATGTGATGCAAACGGTCAAAACCCGACGCCGGTCGTGCCGCGCCGGGGCAACGGCGACGGCAGTTGGGCTCGACCGAGATTACGGGATATACCCCTCGCCCACTTCCTCGACCTGCTGACGGATCCGAGCTCGGCCCTCAGGCGTGGCCGCGTCCGAGAGTGTGAACTTGGGACTGGCGTCAATCTGGGCCTTTCTGCGCTCGAAGAACTCCTTGCTGTCGCCCACGACTCGAGCGGGCCGTCCTACGCCGAGCGAACCGGCCGGGATGTCCGAGCTCACCAAGCTCCCGGCCCCGATGACACTGTCATCACCAATCGTCACCCCCGGCAGAACGAGCGTGTCAGCCCCCAGGAACACCCGGCAGCCGATGTGCACAGGAGCCAGCCTGGTGTAGCCGAGCGCCTCTCGGGAAGTGGCGTCGTGAGCGAGGATGTGGACCCGGGGGGCCAGGCGGCTCCCGTCGCCGATACTGATCAGATACGCCGCCACCGGGTCGATCAAGACCCAGGGGGCGATGTACACATTGGTCCCTATCTGCAAGCCCTAGCTGGACTAGCGCCTCGACGTCGACCTCGCCCCGTAGCCGTTGCCTCAGTTTTTGCACTTTGCGTAGCGTTCGCCGAACCTCGGCGAGGTCGGGGACGGGCATGGTCTCGTGAGCGTAACCCATCGGGCGCTGATCAGGGCGGTTGCTCACGCCGGCCCGACGTAAGGCAATTCTCACCAGGGCTTAAGGTTGGCCCGGCCCCCGGATTGGGTATACTTGTCTAGGTCAGTGCCTGGTTTTGGCAGTGATCCTGAGCAAGCGGGCCAGCATCGCGTGAGCACTGGTCCCCGATCTCCTTCGACCACAGACTAGGAACGTTCGTTGTTGCCCAGCTCTAAGTACAAAGCAGGCGTAGAAGCGCGCTCAGACAACGACTACGGCTCCGACATCCCTCGAGGCCGGCCCGACGGGCGGGACGCCGAGCCCCCCGACGCTGGTCGTTGGGAGCAAAACGGCTATCACAGCGGCCCGAGCGAGGGGTATGAGTCAATCGGCCGCTCCGCCCTCCATCACCCCTTTCTCGTGGTCGTCGCGGCCGTGATCGGGTTGCTGGTGGGGACGGCCATCGGCTACGAGCACACTGCAACGTACACCGCCGACGCCCAACTCATGGTGGGCCGCGCTTCCAGCCTGGCCCAGGACGAGATCCCTGGCCTGGCCGTGGCGGAGCAGGAGCTGGCGTCCGACTACGCCCGGCTCGGCAACTCGACCGACGTCATCTCGGCCACCGAAGCCAACCTTCACATTGCGTCGCTTCCCGGGACGCTGTCTGCCTCGCCCATCGCCCAGTCGTCGATCATCGACGTCCAGGCGACCGCCCCTTCGGAGACAGAAGCGCTCAAAGTGGCCAATGCTGGCGCGGCTGCCCTCGAAACGATCGTTACGCAAGTCACCAACGACAACCAGTCCCAGTTGACGCCCATAGTCAACGCTTTCGAGAAGACCGACTCTGCTTACGAACAGGCGACGGCGCAGTACAACCTGCTGCAGCACCAGCTCAATACGTTCCTCGGCGAGCTCGGTAACCATCCGGCTACTCCGGCAGACAAGAAGTACGAGGCCTACCTCAACTCTCAGATCGCGGCCGCCCTGACCAGGGCGGACACCGACAAGCTGGAAAGCGGCAACTATTCGAACGAGTACTACGCGGCCGTGCCTCCACTTCAGACCCAGCAGGAGATGGTCCAGCGCATCGGCGTGGCGACCTACAGCGGGAGCAACCGGAAGTCTTACACTGAGGCTGCTGCGCTACTGGGAGCGGTCGGAGGCCTCGTTGTGGGCTTAGCCGGAGCGGCCTGGGTCGACAGCCGAAGGGGCCGGCGCAGAGTACGCGCCGTTGCGGCTTAACGCCAGCGGGCGGCCCTGACCGGTGCAGCGGCTCCACTTCCTGACGCAGTACCTCCAGCACCCAACCCCGCTCAACCTGGCCACGTTGGCCGCGCTAGCGGTGGTCGGTTTGGCTGCTTGTTACCTCCTGAGCCGCGTCGACTTGTCCGTAATCGTGGTTGTGGGGCTATTTCTGCAGGTTTTCTCCGGCAACTGGGCCCTGATGAACATACCCATACCGCTGGACCGTCTCCTCCTGGCCGTGGCGTTGATCGTCCTCATTATGAAGGGCGCTCGATCAGTGAGCACCAGACGGCTCGTGGTCCGCCCTCTCCATCTTGCGCTGCTCTGCGCTGCCACTTGGGCCGCGGCGTCAGGCATAATCGCTGGGACCCTCATTGGTCACCTGGGGTTTTACTCGCTTCCTTGATCGTTTCGGGCTCGTCCCGTTTGCGTTGTTCACGCTCGCGCCGCTGATCTTCGGCTCGGCCAAGCAGCGCAATACGCTTCTGATAGGCCTCGTCGCCATCGGCCTCTACCTTGGCGCCACCGGAGTGCTCGAGGGCCTTCACATCTGGAGGCTCGTCTTCCCCAGCTACATCGCCGACCCAAACGTCGGGATCCAGTGGGGGCGGGCGAGGGGCCCTTCCTTGAAAGCACGGGCGACGGCTTTTGCATATTGTGCGGGATGGTGGCGGCGGCGTATTGCGCTTACCTCCTGGCGCTCCCAATGGGCGCGGGGGGCCTGCTACCTCACGATCGTCCTCGGAGGGGCGGCGCTGTTCTTCACGCTCACCCGCAGCGTTTGGATCGGTGGCTTCCTCGGCGGAGTCTGCGCCATGCTTCTCACCCGCCAGACACGACGCATCGTGGTCCCGGTGCTCCTCGTCGGCACCGTAGCGGTGGTGGCCACGCTGGCCCTTTCACCTCGTATTCGTTCTGAGACGATCGGTCGTACCGAGAGCCAGTCACCAGTCTGGGACCGTGAGAACACTGACCTGGCGGCCCTGAAGATCATCGCCGAGCACCCGCTGACTGGGGTGGGCTGGGAAAACTTCATCAATGTCTCGGCGCCGTACATGCGCCAGCAGCCTGATTACCCGATCACCGGCGTCGGTTTGGAAGTCCACAACGTCTTCCTGTCGCACGCCGCTGAGCTCGGCATACCCGGATTACTGTTGTGGTTGCTGGCCTTTGGGGGGGCTGTCTGGCACGCATTAGCTCCGTTCCCGTCGTCTCGTGGCCGACGAGGCAACTCTGCCACGCGGGCTCCCCCCGAGGACTGGAGCTGGCGTGACCCATGGAGGGTGGGGGCGGTTGCCATCCTGCTGTGCTTCCTCGTCATTGCCAACCTGGCGCCGTTCAGCGAAGCGTTGCCCAACAGTTTGCTCTGGACCTGGCTCGGCGTCTTGTGCGTCCCTTACACCAGCGCGCTCCGCGTGCCCGCTGTAGTGCGGCAGCGGACGGCTGTCACCGTCGGCCGTCGCCGCGAGTTGGTGCCCGCCCACGCCCAGGTGGCCACCCCGCTCGAGGCCAGCCCAGGGTGAAATGAACCGTGCTCGATTGCGGCGGAGGTAATCGACAGATGCCGAATTGGCGAAAAGCATCGTCCCGAGCGTTGGCGGCGGGGGGCGCCGTACTCCTTGCTGGTTTGGCCGTCGCGGCCTGCGGGTCGTCGCCGAAAGCCAGCCCGCCCTCGTCGACCCGGGTGTCGTCCCCGCCGACGGCTAACACCACCCCGACCACCACCCCGACCACCCTGAACTACCGCCGCGCCACCTATGCGCCTCCAGCCACGCTGTGGCCTAAGAGCATTTTTTCCAAGCCCGACGTCGCCAATTGGCCTCTCCTTTCCACTTCGTCGAGGTTTGCGTCTGACATCGTCTCGGACTACAAGCAGGACTACGGCGCGGTCGGGGTCAACAGCCTTCCCATTTACCGGGTCCCCGCTAACCAACCAGGCGTAGCCATATCTGTCTTACCGGGCTGCAATAGCTTTTTGGCCGACACGGGCAGCGAGATCCCGATTCCTCCCTACGCCGCTCTGAACGGATCGGGCGACAACCCCCTCATCGTTTATCAGCCCTCCACGGACAGCGACTGGGAACTGTGGAGGGCGACCGAAAACCACAACGGCACGTATTCGGCTTGTTGGGGCGGCAAACTCGACATGGCCACTTCGACAGGGGTCTTCCCGTCGCCCTTTGGGATGTCGGCCACCGGGATCAGCTATCTGGACACTGCCATCACTGAAGCCGACGTCGCCTCGGGGCACATCGACCACACGATCGCGATCCAGATCCCCCGTTGTAACCAGGGGGTCTACCCCGCCGACCGCCACGACTGCGCCTCAGACCCAGGTCAACCGGCAGAGGGGCAGTGGTTCCGTCTCCCCGCCGACCTTCCGATGCCGGCTGGGCTCACCCCCTTCGCCCAGATGGTGTTTGCTGCCCTTCAGCACTACGGCGCGGTTGTCACGGATTTCGCCGGGGCCGTCATGCTGCAATCCGAGCAGACCAGCGACTGGGCGGCGGAAGGCTACACAGGCACCGACCCGATAACCGCTAGCTGGGGAGGCCTACCTGAGTACAAGGTTGTGGCCTCTCTCCCCTGGTCTGACCTGCAAGCCGTCGAGCCGCCGCCAGACTAGGTACCTGGGTGGGCCGGCACGAACGCCGTGCTGGAGGATGGTCGCCCGGTTCTCGGCCCTACTTCTCTGCCTCGACGTAGAGGCTCTCATCCTTTCTCCAGAAGTGGTCGGGCACCGGGAACAGGGCCGAGTCACCGAACTCCCGGACCGTTGGGCTGCCGAACCCGACCTCTTGTAGAAGGGCGACGAGTGTCTCTTCGTCCCACGCTGACTCGTGGTCGTAGCAGAACGCCAACTCGGCCAATGCGAGCAGCGCAGTTGGCCGCCCCGGGCGGACGGACTCGAGCAGGCTCTGGTCGCCGCCGTAGTCCCTCGCGAAACGCCCGAAGTCTGGTACCGCAATACGCAGTACGCCTTCTGGGCGAAGGACGCGGCGGCATTCGGACAGGAACCCGGCGGCGGCCGGGAACGGCAGGTGCTCGAGCAGGTGCTCGTGGAAAATTGCCGCCGCAGAGTTCTCCGGGAACGGGAGCGGACGCCTCAAATCCCACGGCAGGTCGGCTGCCGTGCCCATCAGGTCGATGTTGACCCAACCCTCAATATTGTTGCCCCCACAACCCAGGTGGAGTTTTAGGTGGTCGTCAGAGGCCAGAAGGGCGCCGGCTCGGCGACGCTCTCGCCCCCGCACCGCTGCGGTGGCGGTGCTCTTGAGACGATGGCGAAGTGGCTTCGGGACGAGCCTACGTACCACCCTCACCCGGCCCGTCAGTAGCGGAGAGGAGTCGCCGATCACCCTGCTTGGAGACCAGTTACAAGCGTTGAGCTGCCGGGCGTAGATCTGGAACTTGCCCGGGTCAGTGCTTGCCGCGCTACGACCATACGCCATAGCCTGCTCCTTTCTTGGTCACACAGAAGTGGCCCTGTGCAGATAATAGGGAGCGAACCTTCTGTTTGCCGTTGGCCGTAGCCTCTTTGCGCCTTAGGGCGCGCCCGCCATGTAGAAGTCGTCGAACGCTTTCAATTGCTCGACGGCCGCTTGGCGTTCGCCCGTCCCCGCCCACGGGCCCGAAAGGATGCGTTCGAGCAGCCGGCGGAAGTGGCGGTAGCTTTCGGACCCCTCGTCGGCGGATGGGAACGTTATGCCCGCACCCTCGCGACCCAAACATGCGCCTAGGTCGGACAAAGACGGAAGCCGGTACTGGCGGCTATTGGAGAGATCGAAGAGGTCGACGAGGACCCGCACAAACAATAAGAGGAACCGGTTGTCCCTGAAGCGTCCTTTTGTATTGCGCAGAAAGTGACGGTAATGAGAAATTACATAGTTAAAGTGGACAATATCGCTCGAAGGCTGGACACCGATCAGCTCAGGGTCGGTAATCGCTTGGGCGTACAGGGTTGTGTCGAAGGAATGACGCTCGCCAAACAGCTCGTTTTCGTGCGCCATGTGCAGGGCCGGGACGAAGCTCATGAGCCAGTCCACCCGGGCGCAGAGTTCCCAAGTGGCCGCGAGGTGTTTGTGGTGCTCTGCGAACCATGGGTCCCAGACGGGGCTCACGCCCAGACAGGCAAGCCCATCTTTCTGGCAGGTCAGGAACTGCCGGTCGAGGATATCGGGCTCCATCAGGAAAAGGTCAGCGTCATGGAGGACTATATGGGACGTCTTCGCGTGAGCAGTGCCCGTTATTAGCTGCAAGGCATGGTTCCGGCCCGGGTTGTTCAGCTGAGGCAAGATCCATCGTTCAGGACGTGGGAAGGCCTGTAACCGTAGCGGGCCGGGCCAGTCGTCGCGCGCTTCTTTGACGATCTCACGTACCGAGCTGGTGACCACGTCAGGGATGACGAGCGTTCCTAGCCTGTATTGCGCCTGCTGGTGCCTGACTACGGCCAAAGCTATCCGCAAGAAAACGGGGAGGTCGCCAGGGACGGGTACGAGCACGGTATAGCCGTCCGCCGCCCGATTGCCGGCCAAGACGGGCCATCTGCCCAACCGGGCGCGCCAGTACCTGGCCCCCAGGGTCGACGCCAAGTAAGCCATACTCAACCTGCCCTGTGGCAGTTAATTCGACGACCGGACGCGGTCAGGTGCCCTGCCGGCCCAACGGGAGGAACTGCTTAGTAGGCACCGTGTTTGTGTAGCACACTTCCCGGCGTATGCCAGAGGATCTTCAGGTCCCACCACAGCGACCAGGACGCCACGTACGCGTAGTCCAGCTGCCGGAGCTCCTCGAAGGGTAGGTCGTTGCGCCCTGAGGTCTGCCAAAGACCGGTCATCCCGGGCCGGACCTCGAAGCGCCTCGTCGCCCAACCGTCGATGCCGGCCGACTCATCGGGTACGAACGGCCTCGGCCCCACCAGGGACATTTTGCCAAAGAGCACATTTACGAGCTGAGGGAGCTCGTCGAGGCTGGTCTTGCGCAAGAAGCGCCCGACCGCAGTCACACGTTGGTCGTTGTGGAGCTTGAAGAGGGGGCCATCAACGTCGTTCTGCGCCCGCAGGTCCAATTTCACGTCGTCCGCCCCAACCTGCATCGTCCGGAACTTGATCATCTTGAATGTGGCCCCTTTGAAGCCCACCCGTTCTTGGAGGAACAACACCGGGCCAGGTGAAGTCAGTTTGATAGCCACCGCTATTACCACCATGGCCGGAAGGGACAGCACCAACAACAACGCGCTGGCCACGATGTCGAGAGACCGCTTGGCGGCGCGGTTCAAGGGGCCGAGCCGTGGAGGCGCAATATCCATCACGGTCAAGCCGTGGAGCTCCTCCATCTGCGACTGCCACGTCACCAGCTCGAAGAGGCGCGGCACCACGCTGATGCGGACCGTGGGCGGCAGCTTACGGAGGACCTCGGTAACCGAGGTCGGCGGGCTCTTCGAGAAAGCCACCAGCACCCGGTCGACCCGCAAACTCTGGCACACGGACGGCAAACTGGCGATCGGGCCCATGTAGGTGCTCAGCAGCTCGGCCCGGGGCAAGTGCGGCTCGTCGTCGACGAAGCCCACCAGCATTATGTCCGGGAACCGTCGCATCCGCCGGGCCAGCGACGTAGCCACTATGCCCGAGCCCACGATCAGCACACGCGACCTCTGTGCGTTGTGCCCCCTCAACGCCAACGAGAGCCCGCCGCGCCCCACGGGGACCAGCACCACGGCGGGGGCGGTCATGAAGAGGACCTCCGCCCAGCCGACCTTGGGCCAACCGGCGACGCGGTAGGCAACTGCGGAAGCGGCCAGCGTCAATATCGCGCCGAGCGCAAGAGCATGGCCGCGCGGGCCGATGTCAGTGAAGGAGCTCGGCCGTAACCGCCGGCCGTCGCGGCGGTATAGACCATAAGCAGCCAGGGCCAGGATGTACAACACGACGAAAGGCAGCTCGTGGGCCAGGCTCACGCCGACCGAGGGCCCTTCTCTGCGGCCAAACGGCTGCCGGGCCAGCGCCCCGATGGCAAAGGCAGCGGTCAGACTGATGGCGTCAGTCATGACGACCAACGACCTCCCACGCCGCACGGGGGAGGCGGCGGCTGCAACCGGCTGGTCCGGCGGTGAGAGCGTTAAGTCGACCGCCCGGCCGTCAGCCCCGCTGAGGTCGAGGTCCAGCCCTAAAGTACTCGAGCGCGAAGACGCCACGTCCGCCATTAGCCGAGCAGCCTAGGTGGCGGGATAAACGAAGGACGGGAAAAAACAGGAAAAAACAAACGGGAATTCACGTTTCGTGGCCCTCAGAATGGGTATTCCTTCACAGAGTCATCAAATGGTCTTCACAGGATCATCAAATGATCTTCACGCAATCTTCACAATTTAGCCCTGACTGGCGCAGGCAATTTACACTTACATACGTGTAACTTATTTTGAAGATTTCTTGGCAATGTCCTGAAAATTTACCCCGGCAGGCTCGTTGTCATCAAGGTGCAGCAACAATTAATCTTCCTGAAACCCGTCGCTCAAGGCCAATGAGCGAGGCCGTTCGGCGACGCTGTCTCGACGCGAAGGGGAAAGAGCGCCGACACCGCCGATGCCAGGTCGGGGAACAGGTAGCGAGCGGCAGACTGGGCCCCTTCTGGGGCTAGTCGGACTGCTGACGCACCGACCGCAGCCGCAGCCTTGATATCGGTCTCGCTGTCGCCGATCAGGACGGTCCGGCCGAGACGAAGAGCAGGATAATCGTGACTGGCCTGGACCAGCAGCCCCGGTTCAGGTTTGCGGCACCCACAGCTCTCGTCAGCGTGAGGGCATATGTAAAAGCCGTCCACTCGGGCGCCAAAACGAGCAAGTTGATCGGCGAGGGAACGATGAACTTCGTGAACGTCGCTCAAGGTCATCCTCAGCAAGGCGACCCCTCGCTGGTTCGTTACGACCAGTACGAGCAGGCCGGCATTGTTGAGGGCCCTGACGGCCTCCCCTGCTCCCGGGAGCAAGCGCAGCTGCGACGGCGAGCAGACATAAGACCCTTCCGGCGGCTTCACATTGATCGTCCCGTCCCGGTCGAGAAAGACGGCATCGAATGCTTCCATGACGCAGGGTTCTAGAGTTAATAGGTCAGCTTTAGCGTTTCCACGCCCGCACCCCGAGCGGCGCGAACGAGAACCCACTTGCAGTTACCCCAAGCCTTGCTAGCGCATCGGCCACCCGGGGCCGGTTCTCGAAGTCGACGTAGAGGAGCATAAAACCGCCCCCACCGGCTCCGGTCACCTTGCCGCCGGCGGCGCCGTTTTGGCAGCGCCACCTCGTAAATCTCGTCAATCACGGGGTTCGTGATCCTGGGCGACATCTTTTTCTTTGCTTGCCATGCCTGCCCCAGCAGCCAGCCGAAATCGTCCAGTTGGCCCTTGAGCAACGCCGCCTTCATCGCCAGCGCCAGCTCTTTCTGCTCGCGCAGGCCATCCAGGGCGTCCGCTTCGGACCGCGTGAACCGTTCGGTCTGGTCAGAGATGATGTGGTCCGAACGGCGAGTACCGCCGGTAAAACACAAGATGAGGTTCATCTCGAGCTCGCCGACGATGTAGTCGCGCACCCGGAGCGGGTTCACCACGACCTGGTCACCGAACTCGATGTAGTTGAACCCACCGAACGCGGCTGCGTAGTAGTCCTGCAGGCCACCGGCTATCTTCATGTCCTCGCGTTCGATCACCGAAGCCAGGTGGGCCACCTCGTACTCGCCCATGGGCATCCCGTAGTACTCGTTGAGCATGGCCACGACCGTAACCACCATCGCTGACGAGGCCCCCAAACCCGAACCTGGCGGGGCGGATGAGGAGAGGATGATCCCGTAGCCGTTGGTGCCTTCGCGCCATCCTCGTCTGAGGACGGCCTTGACCAAGTCCAGGTTGCCATCGAGTTCGAAGCCTTCGCCCGGCGCCAGCTGGAGACTGACGCCGTAGTCCCGTGACTCGATACGCAGGTGGCTGTCACCGTGCGCAGCCAGTGACCCTAGGACGTAGCGGTCGATGGTGGCGCTGAGGACGGCACCGCCCTTCCATCTCGGGAAAGGGCGATACGTCCGTCCCCCCGCCGGCAAAACTTATCCGCAGCGGCGTCCTGGCCCGGACGATCGCACTGGTCGATTCCTGCTCCGCGCAGGTCACCGAGCCGGAGGTCGACTGGTGTTCTCAACTACTCGGCTCCTCAGCGATGGCAGCGTATGCGTCCCGTCGCGCGAGCCGACGACTCGCGCCGCCGCACTTGAGGCGAGCATTCGACAGGCGAACGGGAGGTCGTGGACAATGTACCTCTCGAAAAGCCGGCGCTGGCTCCAAACGCAGCCGGTGCAGCCACTCCAACCCGTTGTTCCTCATCCAGGGCGGTGCTTTGGGCATATCGCCGGCAATCATGCTGAACGTCCCGCCGGATCCCACGAACCAAGCCGCCGGGAAGCGATCGCTCAGAATGTGCATCAGCCGCTCCTGTTTGGGAAAGCCGAACGCACAAAAGACAATACCAGGCTGGTCTCGCTCGAGTGCACTGACGATCCCGGCCATTTCCAGTTCGTCGTCCTCGAAGCCAAAGGGAGGGCATAGATAACTGACAGAGAGAGCGGGGCTCCGGTCCATCAGCACTTCCGCCGCTCGCTCAGCGGTGCCTGGCGAGCCACCGAGCAAGAAAACTCCAATTCCTTTTTCCGAAGCTTTGACGCATAGAGTGTTGATAGCCTCCGAAACAGGTACCCGTTCCTTTAGGGGGCTCCCTTGCAATCGGGCGGCCCACAAAAGCGGCATACCGTCCGGTAGGACCAAGTCGGCTCCCTCCAATAGAGGCAGGAGACTACGGTCGGTGGCCACTTGTCGCATAACATCCACGTTGGGGTTGACGAGCTGGCCACCTTCACCACGCTCAGCGGCCGAAACAACGTATTCAGCCGCCTCCTCTTCGGAGAGGTTATCGAGCCGAACTGACATGAGCGTAATTTGCTCTGAGCCTCGGCCGCTCTGGCGACTCTTCGCACTGTCCGTCATCTGGCTCGGCCGTTCGATAGGCGAACAACCATCAAATTGTTTTCCGTTGGGGTAGTCGAGCTCCAGCGTCAGGGAGTAACTCCTCGCCTTGTGTCGCGCCAGCCGCAAGGGGTATACCCTTTTCGGACCACCCCAAACCAGCGCCACGACCGGGGTAGTACAACTGGGAAAAATGAGCATTGTAATGCGAGGAGACATCCTTGAACAGCGATATTGACTTCAGCTCTACACAGGGGGTCGTACTTGGCACGCCCGTCGAAGCAGCCACAAGCGAGTTCGCCGGGGCCGAGGTAGCCAAGCTACAGCAAAGCTTGTCCGAACTGGTGTCTGAAGACAATGTCGCAGCGATGGCACAGGTGACGGGGGCCGTCGTAAAATGCCTGCAACTTGGGGGGAAAGTGCTGTTCTGTGGCAACGGGGGCTCTGCCGCCGACGCTCAACACCTCGCCGCCGAGCTGGTAGGCCGCCAGAACTACGACCGCGGCCCAGCGGCGGGAATTTCCCTGACCGTCGACACCTCAGTGTTGACCGCCATCGGCAATGACTACAGCTACGACGACGTTTTCGCCCGCCAGGTGCAAGCGCTCGGTCGACCGGGTGATGTCCTGTTCGGGATCTCGACGTCTGGACGGTCAAAAAATGTCGTCCGGGCGCTCGCCGCAGCCAAGTCCCGCTCTCTCATTACGGTTGCATTAACTGGACGTGATCCCCGCGACATGAGCGGGGCCGATTATGTGCTGGCCGTACCTGCCACCGAGACGCCCAAAGTACAGGAACTCCAGCTGGTGGTGGGCCATATCATCTTCGCCCTCGTAGAACGGGCCGTATTTCCTCCCGAAGCTACCCTGCCCCCCGAGAGCAACTAACCCACGGGCGAGACGATCTGGCAGTCGGACAATCAGCCCGATTCGGACAATTTGCCCGGTGCTGGCCGATAAAGTTCTTTGAGCGTTAATAAATGTCTCATGGCGAGCGGTCCTTGTCTCACTGGACACCCCGCAAACCTGGTCCCAACGTTGCTCCAACAGTAGGCCCGAGACCGGCCGCATAGAGTACTTCGCGGGTTAGGGTCTCTCGGAACGGGGGTCCCCACGGAACGTGCATTACCAGCACGGGCAGTGATGCGACAACCGCGCTAATCCCATCGAATTGCCGTCGGAGGACCGCCGCTGAGGTCCAACCTTCGACTCGCTGACAGCGGGCCAAGGTTACGGCCGCCTCTCCTACACCCAGCCGGTGAGCACTGGCCATGTCCGCGTCCCGGTCCGGCCAGGGCACGACGATGGCGGCCAGCGGCAACTCGTCGGCCGTCGTCGTCCGCGCCGCCACGGCGCGGCGCTCGTCCACCGTGATGCGGCGGGCTATATCAGAGCCGAACCGCTCTACTAGCACCTCGACCTTTTCCCGCACCCGCAGTTCGGTTCCCGAGGGGAAGCACACTACCTCTGGGGCTCGCGCCTCGACGGGCAACAAGTCGTCGGCCACGAGTGGGTAACCTTCAGCGCACATCAGCGTGGCCATCGTTGTTTTCCCCTGCCCGCTCTGCCCAACGAACGCCAATGCACTGCCGTTCACCTCAACGGCACTGGCGTGGAGCACCAGCTGGCCGTCCGCGGACAGCAGATATGCGACGACCGTCCCGGCAATAAGGATCCCTATCTAATCCTGAGGGCATGCCCGGGGAGAGATAAAACGTAATGCCCGTCGTGCCGCCGGCTGTCAACGAACGTTCGATCTCGAAATCAGCCAACCCGTAGAAACGACCGACCACGGTTTGACCGCAACGAGCAAAGGTATACCAGGCATCACCGTTCACAATTCGCTCAGCGACAACTTCCGCCGAAGGCCGTTCGTGGCCAATAGCACGAACACCGCCATCTGCAAGCTCGACATCCGGGACCACACCCCGCCCAGGGTCAACCTCCGGCGCCGCTAATGGTATCGGCGAACTTATGAAAAGGCCGGCGCAGTGGTAAACAGTCACGCACCACAAGTTTGGCGGCGCTGGCCAGGCCAGCGCCAGTCCAAAACGTGGATCCTTTTAGCTCATGTGATGGGGGAACGGAGTGGTGTTGCCCTCACTCGAGAACGGATAGTCGAAAAAGGTGCCCGGCTTTGACATCTGAGTGAGGTCCGTTACTTCGCCGAGAACGCGAATCTCCGGCTCCTCATAAGTCTTCTCAGTCACATCTCCTCCTCAATGTGGCTCGTCACTAGCCCCGTGTCTACGAAGGCCCAACACCACTCTAAAGCGGTGGGCCCGGCCCTCACAGGGGGAGGACCCCCCTAGGGGTGCTCGCCGGGGTGCTGCGCTGTTGTCTGGCCAGCCAGGCTGCTTGCAGAGGAAGGGCGGCACCGTACACCGGTCTGGGTTCGGACCAGGCCGCCCGCAAGGCTTCTGCGTCGACCCAGGCGGGGTCGAGGCCCTCGCCGTCCCATTCCATCGCGAACTGACGGCTTTCGGGCCCCCAGAACACGTCACCGAAGGTGGCCTTCGAGCGGCGGCTCAAAACGGCGCCGCTCAGCAACGGCGCGAACACGGCCGTCATGGCCGCCGTCCGGTCCCCGAAGCCCAAGCGGCCGCCCCGTGCGGCCAGAGCAGCCAGAAAGCGAGGGGCGAGCAACGGGGTCGAAAACGAGCCGCCCCTCGCCGCACAGAGGGCCGCCTGAGCCTGCCCGCCGAGGCCCAAGCCGCGCTCGGAGCCGACCTCGCGAAGGTAGCTCGGCCACCACAGCGGAGCGACGGAGACATATTCGCGAGCCAGAGCTTGCCTCTGCACGACGCTGGCTTCTGGCGTCAACCAACTCTGATAAGGCTGAGACCGGCGAAGGGCCCGCTGCACGCGAACGGCACGAGGCAGCGCCGCCCCGACCACGGGCCGCAAAGACCAATGCAGGTCACGCCCCCTGCGGGCCCGCGCCCAGGCTGTCGCCAGCGTCCAGCTTCCAAATACTTCGTCGCCCCCTTGCCCTGACACGAGCACGCCGTCCCCGGCCGCTTCGATCATCGGCATCAGCGCCGCCATGGGCGCCGGCCAGAGCAGCCCATGGTCGCGGAGCAGCTGGGTCGCGAGCGGCCCGAGGAGGTCGAAGTCGTTCCCGGGCGTGATTACCTCCCAGTGCCGGACGCCGAGCTCTCGGGCCACGTGCTCCTGCCAAGCGGACTCGTCGGCTGCCGCGTCGCCTGGCCAGCGGGCCGTGAGGGCTACGGGGTCATCGAACCCGTCCCGGCGGGCCACGTGCAAAAGCGTGGCCAGCACGGCGGACGAGTCCCGGCCGCCCGAAAAGGCCACCACGCAGCGCCCCCGCTCAAGGATCTTGCGGGCCTCGTCGAACAGCACGTCAAGCGGCTCCGCCGTTTCCTCCGGCCACGGGGGCGCTTCGGTCGTCCCGAGGACGACGCCGCTGGCTACGTCCAGCTCGGTCAGTCCGAGGGGGTTGGGGCCGCCAGCCCAGGTTTTGGCTGCCCACGCTTCGGCAGGCCCGGTTTTGGCAGGCCCGGTTTTGGCATGGCCCGCCTTGGGTAGGCCGCGTCCCGGCTGTTCGCGGCCCGGCCGCGGCGCGGGTGCGTCGCTGCTCATGGGGCGGGCAGGATCAAGCGACCGCTCCTGAAGGGCGCCGAGAAAGCGCTGGACGTCCCTGGCCGCCTTGTCTTCACTGATGTCATAAGTGGCTACGAGCTCAGCGGCCAGCTCCGCGGGGCTGGCCCCTTCTTCGAGGTGCTTCCACAGCGTCACGGCCGACGAGTTGAGCGTCAGGTAGGTGGCGGTCGGGACATCAAGGATGACCAGCTCGTCGCCCACCTGCCGCCAGACCGCTCGCTCCGAGTCGAGGCCCAGCCGTCTCGGGGCGCGAACCTGGGCTCGGCCTGGCGGTCGTTAGTTTCGGGCGGCATGATCGACTAAGCGTAAAGCAAGCATCAGCCCGAAGTAGCTCGTTCTGCGATTAGTTGGGCCTGGCTATGGACCCCCAGCTTGGCGAACACCCTGGTCTTGTGGTTCTCTACCGTCTTGACGGCCACCCCGAGCAGGCGAGCCGTAGCCTTCGTGGAGAGGCCGTCGGCCATGGCGTTGAGGACCTCCATCTCTCGGAGCGTCAGGTCCTTGTCCAGCGCCCCTGGTGCCCCATCCACCCCGACCGCCACTGAGTGACCACCGCCGCCATTAGCAGCGGCGGGAATGAGACGCCGCCGACCGCGACGTCCAGAACCGCGTCAGCCACAGCGGCCAGGCCGTGGTCGGTGGTACACACCCCGGACAGGCCCCGCCCCACCAAGCTCGAGCACGCGGTCAGCGTGCAGCTCGTCCACCAGGAGCAGCACGCGGGCCCCGACCCGCACCAGGTCGGTTAGGAAATGGTCGATGAGGCCGTCCCCCAGCAGTTCGCCGGCCACGACGACATCAGGGGTGATCAGGTCGGCCAGCCGTAACGCGGCGGCACCGTACGCACTGTCGGCCACCACTTCGGCCCGACCGGCCAGCGCCTCGAGCAGCCCGGCCGCCACGAAGCGGTTGTCGTGGACGGTGACCACCTTGGGCAGGTCGCTGCGGTAGAGTTGGCCCGTACTGCCGGGCTGCGGTAGACGGCTCTTTTCACGTACAAGTCGTTCTATGGGCACGTCAGTTGACGTCTGTGGCAGCACGGTCGACGGGCCGAGCAGGCCGTTCGCCAACGCGGTGGCCACGGCCTGGGCCTGGCTCTGAGCGCCGAGCTTTGTAAATATCGCCATCTTCGACTTGGCCACCCCTCGCTCGGACAACCCCAGGCGGGCGGCCACAGTCGATGCCGTAAGGCCCAGGCTGAGCAGGGCGAGGACGCGCAGTTGTTGGTCCGTGAGGGGGCCACTGCCGTGCCGGTGGCCACGTCGAGGACAAAAGGCGTACTCCGGTCGGCGTCCGGCTCCACCAGCTTGGCCACCTGGTCGGGAGTGGCGCTGCGGGGGAGCAGAGCGACGCCCTCGACGGGCGGGGCCGGCTCGAGGCGCTGTCAGCCCGATCAAGTGGGCGCCCCTGTGCTGTCTCACGCACAGATGCGGCCAAGGCCTGGACGTCCCAGGGCACTCCATCTGCCTCGATGACCGCGTGGTCCACCGGCGCCCTCGGCCACCGCCGTCAACAGCCCGGCCGCGTCGGCCACGCCCTCGAGGACCTCCGTCGTCCTCAGCTGACGGCGCAGGAAGACCGTCATCGACTCGCGGTAAAAGCGGCGGCGCTCCTGGACCACGAGCACGCGGCCCGAGTATATGGCGTAGCATCCAGCGGCACTTCCCCGCACCCAGCCTGGCAGCGCAGCTCTGGCGGCGGCAGCTAGATAGCCTCGCGGACGTGGCTGACGAGGGGATACTGGCCGGTCAGGGCGGTGACGACCAGGGTGGGTCCGAGCAGGGATGCCCGTCCCGCCGATGGAGCGGTGGATGGCGACGGGGCCAGCGGCTAGCAGCTTCGATGTCCAGGAGCTGTACCACCCCGAAGTGGACCGCAGCCTCCGCCAGCTGCCCCGCTTGCTGGCCGGGGCGTTGCGCCTGGTCTGGGGGGCGGCCCGTGGCCAGCTCATCCTCAACGTGGTCCTCCTGGCCGTGGGCAGCGCCGCCCTGGCGCTTGCAGGTGCTCGTGGGCAAGCAGTTGCTGACCGAGCTGCTGGCCGACAACACCACGAAGGACTTCTCGTCGGCCGTCCCTTCAATCGTGCTGCTGGCCGTCGTCCTGGCGGTGGCGTCGGTCACTTTGATCGTGCGCAACGAGTTGCAGCGCCTGCTGGCTGAGCTGGTGGCCCGCTCGTCGATGCAGCAGGTGGTCGACGCCGCATGCCGCGCCGACCTGGCCCGTTTCGAGGACCCCGCCTTCCACGACCGCCTACAGAGGGCGATCGTCAATGCGTCTATCAGGCCGTTGCAGATGACCAACGGCCTGTTGGCGGTCGGGACGGCGCTGACCGGGGTAGTCGCGGTCGGAGCGGTCCTGCTCGTAATCGAGCCCGTCTTCTTCGTGCTCGGCGTATTGGCCGCCGTCCCCATCACTCTGGCCAGCCTCCGGGTCGGCCGGGCGCTGTACCGCTTCGCCGTCGAGCAAACCCCTACAGACCGGGAACGTACGTACATCCAGGGCCTGCTGGTCGAAAAGGACCCGGCCAAGGAAATCCGGGCATATGAGATGGCCTGGTTCCTGCGAGCGCGCTTCGCCGCGCTTTACGAGCGGCGCATCCAGGCTCTTCGCCAACTCGTCCGCCGCCGAGCGGTCCAGGGCGTGGTGGGCGGCGGGCTTACCGCTGTTGTTTCGGGGGGCGTCCTCGGGCTGCTGATCTTTTTCGTCTCCCAGGGCGACGTGTCGCTGGCGGGCGCCGGCGCCGCGGCCGCCGCCCTCATCCTGCTCGGCACCCAGCTCCAGGGCCTGGCCAGCGGCGTCGGCCAGCTGTACGAAAGCGCTCTTTTCATCCAGGACTTCAACAACTTCGTGCAGGTGGAACTGGCTCCTGGCACCAGCCGGTTCACCGGTACGGCGCCGCTCCCGCGCCCACGTTGGCCACCTGAGCGTCCGAGACCTGACCTTCACCTATCCGAGCCGCCAGGCTCCCGAGCCTGAGGGACCTCGACATCGACATTGCCCCGGCCAGGTCGTAGCCCTCGTAGGCGAGAACGGGTCCGGCAAGACGACCCTGGCCAAGCTCCTGGCCGGGCTGTACCTCCCGCAAAAGGGTTGCATCAGCTGGGACGGCCAGGATTTGGCCGCCACGGACATCAGCCAGGTCCGAAAACGCGTGGCCGTGCTGTTCCAGGACTTCGTCAAGTACTTCCTGTCAGCCCGCGAGAACATCGCCATGGGCCGGTGGGAAAGGGCGGACGACTTTGACGCCGTAAGGCAGGCCGCAACGCGGTCGGGCGCCGACGATTTCCTCGAAGCCCTCCCGAACGGGTACGACACGTACCTGGGGCCGCAGTTCTTCGGCGGCAGCGACCTGTCCACTGGGCAATGGCAACGGGTGGCCCTGGCTCGGGCCTTCTTCCGCGACGCTGAACTGGTCATCCTCGACGAACCCACCGCGTCGCTCGACCCCAGGGCGGAGGCGGCCCTGTTTGCCGCCGTACGGGAACTGTTCGCCGGCCGTTCGGTTGTGCTGATCTCGCACCGCTTCGCCACCGTCCGCCTGGCCGACCATATCTACGTGCTCGAAGCGGGGCGCCTGATCGAGCACGGCGACCATGACGAGCTAATGGCCCGCAACGGCGTCTACGCCGAACTTTTCACGCTGCAAGCCTCTGCGTTCGGTCTGTACGAGGCGACCTAACTGGCCCTAGAAATCACTGACGCGCCGTCGATGGCGAGTGCCCACTATGGCCATAGAGGTCGGTGGCGTTAACGCGCTCCAGGTAGCGTTCGAGCCCGTCGCTGTCGCCCGATCTGTGGAGCACGTTCCTCGGGTCGTCCGGGTCAAGCCAGTACTCGTGCGGGTCGAAGCGACGCTGCACCATTTCGTAGGCGGACCGGGTGACCTCGGCGGCGGTGGCCGGGTAACCGTCCCTGAGCGAGCGGGTGAGCGCCCTGTCGATCGATCCCCCTCCTGGCAGGCTCCCGCCCGACCTCCACTTACGCAGGCTGTGAACCAGGAGCCGCCCGGTCGGCCCGCCGCTCAATTCGGTCACCACGTCCGGCGGCACCGGTGCCCCGAGGACCTCTTTGGCCCGGTTGAGCGCCACCGCAACGGGCAAGTTGGTATGCCAGGCGCGGCTACGTTGCACGAGCGCGCGCCAGTCAGGGTTCAAGTTTCGCACCGAACGGTCGACGTCGACGAGCCACCCCAGCTGGTGCCCGCCCGCCAGCGCGGCATGGAGGGCGACGTGGAGCACGGCATCGGTGGGGTCGAGCGCCCACGCCGTCACGGTCCCCACCCGCACCTGGCGGCGCCGTTCGAAAAGCTCGGCCATCGGGATGGCGAACCGGTCGCGCTGGTTGACCAGGTTCACCAGGTGCCAGTGGAGGTCCACGAGCTCCGGGCCAAAGCCCAGGTGGAGTTGACCCCTCAGGTCGGCCGTAACGAGTTCCCAGTTGCGGTCCAATGTGGACGCGCCCCGGGCCGTGAGCACCTCCAGCGCTTGCCCGAACTGCTCTACGGGCACGACCACGTCCAGGTCGGAGTAATAGCGGGCGGTGCCACAGTAGGCCATCTCGGCCAAGACGGGCCCCTTTACTATGACCCAGGGGACCTCCGCCTCTCGCAACGCCGCGGCCAGCCTGACCAGGAGCGCAAGATATGAGAGGTTAGAGAACAGGTCGAAGTTGGCCTCGGACAGCAACCGGGCGCGCGGGCACGTCGGTGAGCAGGTCGGGCAACGACTGGCTAGCCGGGCCGGTGACGCGCTGCGCGATGGCAAAGTCCACCAATGTGCCCGGATCCGTCCGCTCCACGAGCGCCTCCAGGCGCTCGTGGCCGGGCGCCCCGCCGTTGGCGCCAACCGCGGCCACCAGCGCCTCTTCGAGCCGTCTCCGGACTGTCCTCTTGTTGGTCTCGAGCATGGCTGGCAGTAAGATACCCGGCCTCGCTAGGCGCCTCCCAATAGCATCGTACGACCATCGCTGCTGGTGGCGGCTCTGCCGCGGCCCGTGAGATGCCTCCTCGACCCGAGCAGGACCGGCGCTCAATGGAGCGCGACCCGCTGACCGGAAGCCATGGCCGGCCAGGGACGAAACACTACGCTTTCAACGGTGGACCGCCGCTCGACGAGATATCGGGCACCCTTGTTGACTGGGTCAAGCAGCACGGTGGCGCCCCGGTCAGGCGACATAACCCGCCCGCCACCCAGCCGGGTGGCTGGTACGGCGGCGCCCGGACGGCACTCCGCGCCCCGCCGCCAGACAGGCCAGGCAGCCTGGCGGCCCGAGCGAGCCGTGACGTTGGCCCACATAGCCAGTCTGGTTGGTGCCTTCGCCTTCTGGGCCTGGTTGGACCGGGGGCTGTGGTTTTTTGGCGACGAGTGGAACTTCCTGGTGGGTCGCGGCCTCTCGTACGCGCCGACCAACCCCGAGAGCATTTGGTTCCCGCACAACGAACATTGGTCAACGCTGCCCGTACTGCTTTGGCGGGCGACGTACAGCCTCTTCCACCTGAGCACCTATTGGCCGTACCTCGTCCCCGTGCTGGTAGCCCAGGTCGTCGTCATGCACCTGGCTTGGCGGGTCAGCCTGCGCGCGGGCGCCGACCCCTGGGTGGCGACCGCCGCGGTCGCTGTCCTCGGTTTCCTCGGTGCCGGCGCCGAAGACCTCGCCTGGGCCTTCCAGATCGGGTTTGTGGGCTCGGTGATGTTCGGCCTTGTGGCCCTCGACCTGATGGACAGGCCGGCGGCCGATAGACGGAACGGACTGCTTGTATGGGCGTCTCTCGCCCTCCTGGCCAGCCTCATGTGCTCGACGATTGGGGACGCCATGGTGGTGGGGGCCGCAGTGCTGGCCTTCGCCCGGTTCCCGTGGCGGCGCGCCGTCGCCGTCTTGGCCCTGCCTGTAGTCGCTTATGTGACCTGGTTCGCTGGTGTCGGGCACCTCGGGCTGACGGCCCACTCAGACCGCTTCACGCCTGGCACCATCACGGCCCTCCCGCGGTACACGTGGGACGGCCTGTCCTGGGCTCTCGGCCGGGCGTCCAACCTGCAGGTAGCCGGACCGGTGGTCCTCGTGGCCCTTATTGCGTGGGTGGCGTGGCATTTCCTGACGGCATGGCGAGAACGGCCGGTACTGCTGGCACTCTGCGCCGCCACCCTGGCTTTCTATTTGCTGGCTGGCCTCGGGCGGGACATTTCCACCGGCACACCCGATGTTTCCCGCTACGTCTACGTCGCCATAGCTTTGCTCACCCCGGTCATTGCGACCGCCCTCAGCGCCCCGAGGGCTCCTGCCGTACTACGCCTGGGAGCCATAGCCATCTTGGCGATCACTTTGATCGGCAACGTAGGTCAGGCCCAGACATGGGTGAAGGCGCGGGTAGCCCTGACTTCGAGGTTGAAAACTGAGGTGCTGACCATTGGGCGGCTCATGGCGGCGGGGGTCCCGGACGTCAGCGGCCCCAACGCCGCGCCCATTAGTTATTTCCCGAACTTGTCGGCCAGTCGGGCTGGCCCTTCTGCAGCGCTCTCATCTGTTGCCCGCGGCCGCTCTCACCCGCGTGGATATGGTAAATGGCCGCGCCCTTCTGGCCGTCGGCGACTGGAACGGAGACAACACAACCCTTCTTCCCAAACCGCTCGTCGCCGGTCACTTCCAGTACTTGACGCAGCGGAACGGCACGGTCGTTCGGTTGGGCGACAGGTGCTTCAGTTTTTCGCCCGCCCGTTCTGGCTTGCCGTTACAAATCTGGTTACGCATCCCCGCGGCTGAGGCCGCAGCGGCCGTCCTGGTCGATGGCGCCGCCGGCCCCGGCTGGCGTCAGCCGGTACGTCGCCGCTGTCCTTGTCCCCCGGCGGGGACCGTCAAGCACGGTCCCCGTGGAGCTGGTAGTGCCCCCGAGCGGGACCGGGTACCTGAGTGACGACGCGGCCCGCGCCAAGCTCGTCCTGACCTGGACGGAGGGGACGCACGCTGAAGCTCTGCGGGGTTTCCGCTCCGGCGTGAGCTCGACGAGCCTACTTGCCCCCTCTCCGCGGCGCGATCATCCGGCGCCGCGTGCGCGCCGGGCTGCGCTCTGTTCCCGGCCGCCGGGCAGAGCCGTTTACCTCCCGGGACGCTTGGCCATTGGCTACGTAATCGGTTTTGCCGCCGCCAGCGGCGTCGCCTTGCTGCGCCAACCCGGCGTGCCCGCCATAAAGACGATCTGGGCCGAAGACGGGCGGATTTTCTACGCCCAGGCGACGACGCTGTCCTTCTGGCGCACGCTGACCACCTTGCACAACGGTTACATGCAGCTCTTCCCGCGGCTCGCGGTCCAGTTGGCCCGCGTCGTCCCCGTCGGCGACGTCTCAACGGTATTGGCACTCGTCGGCGCGCTCAGCCTGGGTGCCCTCTGTTGCCTGGTTTTCCATATGGCAAGAGGGCAGATCGCCTCCCCCGGCCTGCGAGGGTTATTGGCCGCCGGTATGGTCTTGTTGCCGGTAGCCAACGTGGAGCTCCTGAACAACCTGGTCAACGTGCCCTGGTGGCTGTTCTTCGCCGCTTTCTGGGCGCTCATCTGGAGGCCGACCTCGTGGCCTGGCCGGGCCGTAGCTGCCCTGTTATGTTTTCTGGCCGCCGCCTCGGAAGCACTGGTAGGGCTTTTTCTCCCCTTGGCATTGGTGCGTTGGGCCGCACTTGCGCGAAACCAAAGACCAGGCCGCCGGCGTAGGGCTCGCTCTGGGCCTGTTCTACCAGGCAGCGGTGATATTGCCCGCCGGGAGCTAAGGCGTTATCCAGCCCGGGCGGGCTGCATGACATCGGTCAGTCGTTCGCCGCGAGGGTAGGCCTCGGGATAGTTGGCGGGGTGAAAGGGACGGACTGGCTCGCCGTACACGCCCGAGAACTAACCATCGTGCTGGGCGTTGTGGCCATCGTCGCGGTTTTGCTGCTTGGGCTGCGAACCCGGTCAGCCCGTGTCCGCCTATTTACGCTCGTGGCCATCGGTGTATTCGGCCATCTGTTTCGTCGTGCCCGTATGGCTGCGGGACGTGGCCACCGCACTGCAGGCGGGAACGGTCCGCATCGCCGGTCGCTATCAAGCCATACCCGTACTGCTCTTGCTGAGCACTGTGCTCGTCCTGGCCGACTATTTTGCCCGGGGGGGCGATGCTTTCGGCCACTCATGGTCGAGAACCAGCGCCTCAGCCGGCTCTGTCCAAGCGTGCGATCGTGACCGTTGCCGTGTGCGGCGCCCTGTTCCTACCCAGCTGGGTGGCGGACTTCCGGGGCCCGAACCAACGGTCAGCGGGGCCATCCTGGGCGACGGAAGTGGCCAGGGCGGCCACACAATGCCGGCAGAGTGGAGCCAAGACGGCCACCGTGCCCATCGATCCGCCTCACTGGACGGTCCTGCCGTGCCGGGTCGTGGCACCGTCGGAGCTAGGTAGTCCTCAGTGAGGCGGGATCTCCACGCCCGGACTGACGGCGGGGAGCGAAGGGCGACCGTATAAAACGTAACAGTTATCCTACCTTCACCGGCCTTCCAGCCTCCGCCTGATAGCGCCAGCTTTCTGATGTCGGGAGGAGTAAACGGTGGTGCGTACCCGAGGGACGCCGGCACCGAGACAGACATGGTCGTCCGCCGCCGTCCCGGGGATGAAACGGTAGCTCACCGGCCGAGGTCTGCCGGTCCACACGGTCAAGGCTCATGGTGGGCGGTTTCAGCCAGACGCCCGCCACCTGGGCGCCGAGCGGCGCGCCGAAAGCAAAGGTGGCCACGACCATTTTGCCCGGCTTGCTCGGCACGGGCAACGGGGAGCCGAATGCGCGCGCTCACCCTTTTCACTTCGACCGGCGCGCCCGCAACGGTCGGCCACGCGTTCGCAGTACCTGCGCCGGCCCGGGTGCCGGCAATTGCAAATAGTGGCAGTACATCGATTCGAGCGTGGCCGGCGGGTCGAGGAACTCGTCCCGCCCGTCGATCACCTTCCCAAGGCGGTACAGGATGCGCTCGGGAGCACGCGACGAAGCCAGGAAGGCGGCGTCCAGCCGGTCGAGGTAACTCGGTGTAGGCGCTGTAGCCTGCAAGACGGGCTCCGGGTCCCAGTCGAGTTGCGGGTAGTCGTAGAGCGATCGAGTTCTCGACCGGTTCGACCGCCACGCGTGTGCCCCTGCGAGCAGAGAAAGGGTGGCCGGAGGGAGGGCGTCGCCGCTCGCCAGGAACCGGCTCGACGGTCGGCCTGCTGAGCCTGGCCCAGCCCTCCCAACCCAAGCACCTCGCCGACATCATGGAAAAAGGCGGACGTGGTGGCCCCCGGCGCATGGAGCTGTTCGGGCACACTGGCGAGCGGCAGCGCAGAAAACCACGGCCGTCACCACAAAAACGCCGGCCTGAAACGGGACATAGGCGCGCTTCAACCGGGCCAGCAGCACCGCAGCCAGACGCCAGGCCGAAAAAAGTGAGGTCGTGGTCGTCATGGCGCACGAAACCTTCTTTGAGCACGGCCCACAGCCAGCCCGCCAGGAGCAACCAGCACCGCCACCTTGTAACGACCCGGTTTTCCCGCGTACTGACAATGCGAAAAGAGCGACGAGCAAAGCACACACCAGCACGGCGTACCAATCTTCGGCGCTCCGCCCGTGTGAAACCTGCATGGCCGAGCTGTAACCGATGGCCACCGACAAGGAACCTCGACAATAACTGGCGATATTGCTGACGCTCTGGCCCGGCCGCCAACCAGCCGGCGAAGAACGCACCACCAATGGTACGCACGGCCACCGGCGCCGCCCGCCGCCAGTCGAGCTCGCCGAAGCAACGACCACCACCAAGAGCCCGAGGGCGAGCAACCCGTCGTTGGTCTTCACCATCAATTGGAACCCGGCCAACAGCGCCGAGGAGGCCCACCAGACCAGGCCACCCGTTGATCGAGCCCGGCCAGCTGGTCCAGGGTCGTTGCCCCGCCGCCAGCACCGCCAGCGCCAGGCCCAGGGCGGTGGCGGCGGCCACGTCCGAATAGCCTGTCTTGCTGGCCGCGATGGCGAGCGCGGCCCACGCCGCCACGCCGGCGCCGCAGCAAGCCCCACGAGGGGCGCAAGGCCGAGACGACCAGCGCCGCCAGGCCCCAGATGACGGCGAGCGGCGTACAGGACACTGAGAAAAGCGGTGAGGCGGTAAAAGGGGTAAATGCCGTCGACGAACCCGTACGGCCCAAACGTGAAAATAATAGACGGCCCCCACTGGAGGTGGCGCATGAACCCCATGGCCAGCCCGACCTCCCAGGACGGGTCGATGCCGGCATAAACGGGGTGCCACGGGTAAGGCCGCCAGCTCGAGGACCGTCGCCAGAAAGCTCATCACCGCCACTGCCGGGCCAACCTTTGGACCAGCCACCAGCTAGCCCGGCCAGCTCCGGACCGCCCTGACCGGTTGCGGCGGCAGGTGCCGTCCGGGCCTGTCTGACAGGGTCATCCGTCGGACTGGTCAGGCACGGGAATTTTCGTTGCCGTAAATCGAACGCCAATCGAAGATGACCGACGGGTCGAGCTCGCCGCCGTCGTCGAAGTGCAAGCTTCTCGGGCGGGATAACCAGGCGGTCCGGCCAAGAACTCATGTTGTCGTAATGGTAATTGGCCCCACCCCGGCGCAGGCCGGCCCGGTCCACCTGCAGGCGGCGGGCCATCTGGGCCTCGCTCCTCATCGGGTAATGCCTGAGGTTGAACAGCCGCGGGTAGCGCTCGCCGAGGGGAGGGTTGTGGTTGAACTGGCGGATGTTGGTCGACGATGCCCGCCACGAACGGATCCGCGGCCCACAGTCAGCGAAAAGGCTGTAATGGCGGACCCGCTCGACCGCCCGCGGCACAGTTGGGTCGTCCGCTTCGGTCCACCAGAAATTGAAATTGTTGAACTGGATCCAGTCATAAGGCGAGGCGGCGACCTCCTCGAGCCATTCCCGGTACGGGCGGCTGCGGTCCGGGCCCTCCAGGAACTCGTCCTGGTCTGGCCAGGAGACCCAGTCGTAGCTTGGCCACGTAGCTTTCAGCAGGTGAGCCGACATGGCCTGGTAGAGCCCGTAGAAATCGACGCTACGGGGGATGGTCTGCAGCTCGACCAGCTCGGCCGGCAGGCGGCGCAGGACATCGGGCGTCTCGTCGGTCGAACCGTGGTCCCAGACGACCAGGTGTGGCCCTGCTCGCGCAGGTAACGCACGGCGTCGTCCACCAGGTCGCCGTCGTTGTAACAAAGCAGCACACCCAGCAGGCGCACGCGCAGGCCTCTCATCCCGGCGCCGGCGCCACGGGAGCAGTCCGGCCGTCACTTTGGTCATCTGCGTTCAAAGGATATCTGAGCTGGGTTCCGGTAGCTTCTGGGTCAGTGGAACGACAAGATCACCTGAGCAGTCCCGACAGGCACCTGGCACAACCGGCGGCCTGGCGGCCAATGGCGGTCGTGATACTCGGCATGCACCGCAGCGGGACGAGCGCCGTTGCTGGGTTCCTCGCCAAGGCGGGCTTCTTCGCCGGCGAGGACGCCGACCTGTTGGCGGCGGCGGAGGACAACCCGAAAGGCTTCTTCGAACGCGCCGACGTGAACGCCCTGAACGACAACTTCCTGGCCGAACGTGGACGGGGCCTGGGACAGGCCGCCGGGCCGGGAGCCGATCTCTGAGCCACGCGGCGACTGGCGGCCCGAGGTGGACGAGATGCTCGCCAACCTCGCCGCCGAGGCCGCCGGTCGCCCGCTGGTGCTGAAGGACCCCCGCATAAGCCTGCTGCTGCCGGCGTGGCTGCCCGTGCTGGACCAGGGCCGGTTCGCCATCATCATCGTCGACCGCAGCCCGATGGACGTGGCCCTCTCGATGCGCAAGAGGGACGGGCGGCCGCTCTACGTGGCGCTGGCGATCTGGCAGCTCTACTGCACCGAACTGCTCGAGGGCTTGGCCGGCCGGCGGGTGCTGCTGGTGCGGTACGAGAACTTCGTCGAGGACCCCGGCCGCAGCGGCGCCGGCTCCTCGAACAACTGGCGAGGTCTTGCCGGACGAGGTCGGCCAGCGAACTGAGGCTGCCGGTGGGCAGGCGAGGCCGAGGCGGCGGGGTTTGTTTCCCCGCGAGATGCGCCATCACCGGACCGAGGCCCAGGATGCTTCGAACGAACAAGTCCTGACGGGCGCCCAGCTCGTCCCTCTACGAGTGGTTCCGCGAGCAACCCGAGGGCTGGGTGGATCTTCACGCACCCGAGAAGCTGCGCGCCGAACCGGCCAATGCCCTGGTCACAACGGCCGAGTACTTCGCCGCTGTGGCCGACCGCTCGGGCATGGAGGCGGCCTACGACGACGAACGCCACAAGGCGCTCCATTTCGAACAAGCCACCGAGCTGAAGGACCACCACATCGAGAGGCTCGAGGCCGAGTTCCGCAAGCTTCGCCAGCGGGTGGAAACGGGCGAGCAACAGGTCGCGGCACTGGCGGCGCGAGAGCGACGAGCTACGGGCCACCAACGAGCCCTCAGCGAGGAACTCCGCACCTCCACGAGGACAGCCGCGCCGCAGCCAGCAACCTGGTCTCGGCGGCACGACGTGGGTTTGCCGGGCCGCCAGCCCGGTCAGGCTCAGCCCTGATAGCCGGCGTAGGGTCCGGCCGCAGCCTCGGGTGAAACCCGGTCGACCACCAGGTCGGGCGCCCGGCCCGGGTTGCTGCAGAACTCCAGCAAGGGCTGGGCGGCGCGCGCCCAGGTATGGCGCTGCGCGACGGGGGCGAAAAGCTCGGGCGGCGGGGGGTGCTGTAGCACGACGGCCAGCGCCTCCTCCAATGCCTCGTCGTCCTGAGCCGGGACGGTCACGCCCAGGCCGGCTTCCGCAACTTCCTCGGCCAGGACGTCGCCGCCCGTCAGCACCATTGGTAGCGCCGGCCCACAAGTAGTCGAGGACGCGGGAGCGGAACGAATAACGCGTCTCGACGTGGTCGAGGTGCGTGCTCACGGCTACGTCGGCGTCGAGGAGGAAGTCGGCCCGTCGCCCGTAGGGCGCCCAGCCGGCGTTGAAGAACACGTGCCTGCCGGTGAGGCCGAGCTGCGCCGACAGCTCCTGCAGCTGGGCCGCCACCCGCATCACCGGGGACGGCGGGGTTGGGGTGGCGCATCCCGAGGAAGACAAGGCGCAGCTCCGGAAGCCGCCGGCTCAAGCGGCTCTACGGCCCGCAACAGCGAAATGGGGTCGAGCCAGTTGTAAACACCCCCGCCCCACAGCACGACCTTGTCGTCGCGGCCCGATCCCCGGGACAGCGTCTCGCAGGCCCGGGCCTTGCCGGCTCGGGCGGCTCGCTCGGGAAGCCCGAACGGGACGACGGAAACGAGCTGGCCGAGCAGTGGGTCGCCTCGTAGGTGTACGGGTTGACCCGGCCCAACGCGGCCAGGGAACCCAGCCAGAAATCCCGTTGGCGCTCGCTGGCGCAGGTGAAAAAGTCCCCGCGACGCAGACCGGCGTTGACGACCCCGGCCAGTCGGGTCACGGCCCGGTCCTGCTTCGGCCCGGTCGTCCCCGCCCATCTCCAGGTTCTCCAGGTGATACGGGTCGTAGATATCGACTGCCACGGGGCTGGACGTTTCGCGCAGCTCGGCCGCCATGTAGACCAGGGCGCTCGGGGCGAACAGAGACCTCGGCGCCGTCGACCAGTTCGCGGATGGCCGGGCCTTCAGCCAGCCGCAGTCTCTGCGTTGGGATGGGGGCCTGAGACTGACACCGTGCTGGCCAGCACGACGTCAAGGTGATCGCCCAGGGCGCGGGCCAGCTCCCAGGCCCGGATGGCGGGGCCTGGCATCTCCGGGCCAATCGGGTCCGTCGTGAACACGACCACCCGGGTATGGCTACGCTTCGTGCCCGTGGACGCAACCATCGCCGTGAGGTTACCGGCCGCGGCCGGCGGCCAACGAAGCGATCAGGAACGAGGTGAGGTGTGACCAGGGTGTTGGTCGTCACGGCGGATGTGCTCCGCCCCCAGATGGCCGGCCCGGCCATGCGGGCCTTGCATATTTGCCAGCGCCTGGCCGAAGCGCACCATGACGTCCGCCTGATCACGACGTCGCCTTACTGCGAAGTGCACCCCCAGGGCTTCACGGCGCTGGCCGGCGGGCCCGACGAGCTCGCGGGCGGCGAAGCGTGGTGTGACGTAATGGTCCTCCAGGGCTACGTGACCCACCACCACGCCGTGTTGGGGACGTCCAGCAAGATCATCGTTTTCGACATTTATGACCCGCTCCACCTCGAGACCCTCGCGCTCACCAAAGGCCACGTCGGGCGAGGCGCGCGACGCTCACGTCCGGATCTCGATCGACAACCTCAACCATCAGCTGGCCCGGGGCGACTTCCTTATCTGCGCCAGCGAGCGGCAGCGTGACCTCTTCATCGGAGAGCTATGCGCCCTCGGGCGGGCCAACGCGCTCACCTACGACGCCGACCCGACCCTGCGGCAGCTGATCGACGTCGTGCCCTTCGGGCTACCCGGACGAGCCGCCGAGGCATCGCCGGGCGGTGCTCAGGGGGGTGGTCCCGGGCATTGGCCGAACCGACGACGTAATCGTCTGGGCCGGCGGGATCTACGACTGGTTCGACCCGTTGACCCTCATCCGGGCCGTAGCCGGGCTGTCCAGGAGACGGCCATCGGTGCGGCTCTACTTCATGGGCCTGCGCCACCCCAACCCCGACGTGCCGCCGATGCAGATGGCCATCGACGCCCAGGCTCTCGCTGACGAGCTCGGCCTCACCGGCACGCACGTCTTTTTCAACGAGGGCTGGGTCGAGTACTCAGAGCGCCAGAACTTCCTGCTCGAAGCGAACCTGGGAGTGACGGTGCACTTCGACAGCGCCGAGACGCGGTTTTCGTTCCGGACCCGGGCACTCGACTACCTCTGGGCTGGCCTGCCGATCGTCGCCACCGAAGGCGACTCGTTCGCCGAGCTCATCGAGCGCGAGGGCCTGGGCTTGACGGTGCCGGCCGAAGACCCCGACGCCCTGGAGGAGGCGCTTCTCCAGCTCCTCGAGGACTGGGACCTGGCGGAGAGGTGCCGGGCCAACGTAGCCAAGGTACGTGACAGATTTCGCTGGTCGTTGGTGCTGGAACCGCTGGTCGACTTTTGCCGCGAACCTCGGCCGGCGCCTGACTTGGCCGGCGCTCACGCCCAACCTGCGACCTCGCTTGACCCCACTCCCCCCTCGGCCCTCGAGCCTGCGGAAGTTCCGACGGCGGAAGTTCCGACGGCCGCCGGCGCCGCGGCCCACAGCTTCTCGGACTTAGTGCGCTTCCACTACAGCCAGGGCGGCGTCAAGCAGGTCGTGCGTAGCGCAGCTAACAAAGCCAACCGGCTAACGAGAAGAAAATGAGCCGGGGCCTGACGAGGTACTACGCCAGGGCGGGTTCGCCCACCTCACGGGCCTTGGAGATCACCTGGTCGATAAAGCCATAGTCCTTGGCTTCCTCCGCAGTGAACCAGCGGTCACGGTCCGAGTCGCGCTCTATGCGCTCGACACTCTGGCCGGTGTGGTAGGCGATGCGCTCCGCCATCATCCGCTTCAGGTAGACGATCTGTTCCGCCTGGATGGCAATGTCTGTCGCTTGCCCTTGCATCTGGCCGGAGGGCTGGTGCATCAGGATGCGCGCATGGGGGAGTGCATACCTTTTACCCGGGGCGCCGGCGCAGAGGAGGAACTGGCCCATCGACGCGGCCAAGCCCATGCAAACCGTAGATACGTCGCACGGGACGTACTGCATGGTGTCGTAGATGGCAAGACCGGCCGTAACCGAACCGCCCGGTGAATTGATGTAGAGGCTCACGTCGCGGCTGCCATCCTCAGCTGCGAGCAAGAGGAGCTGGGCACAGATCAGGTTGGCCGAACGGTCGTCGACCTCAGTGCCGAGGAAAACGATCCGCTCCCGAAGGAGACGCTGATAAACGTCGGCGCTTGGGTCGGCGCCCGGGACGCTGGCCTGCGAGACGGGCATCAAGGAAAGGTGCGGGACAGACATATATGCAGGTTACTGCCAAAAACGCGAATGCCGCCCAAAGCCGGCGGCGAATACCCGCCCCCTTTGGCCGCGCTGCACGATCTGCTGAGACACGTCGGCCCTTGCGGTTCCAAAGGGAATCTGGGTCGCCGATGGGCCTGCCGACCCCAAGAGCTGGCCGCCTGCGTGGTGTTGTGCAAGTTACCCCCCGGGGCGGCCGCGGAGGCGAACATGTAGAATAAAAGCGCAGGTCACGACTACATGCGGGCGTGGCGGAACTGGCAGACGCGCCAGGTTTAGGTCCTGGTCCCGAAAGGGGTGGAGGTTCAAGTCCTCTCGCCCGCACGATTTCCCTGTTCAGAAGGTTTAAGAGGAAGTGTTCGGCGTGCATCCCGACTGACGCCGCGTTTAGTGGGTACACCCTTACGAACAGTCATGTACGTCCAGGGACCACGTCACACCACATCGCGCCCGGTAAGGCCATCCTTCGCGGGGGGGCACCGTCGCAGCAGACGCCTTCGCAATGGGAGGGCGACCGTGCTCGTGACGTTGGCCTGCGTCGTGCCTGCTGGTGCCACAGTTATAGGCAGTCTGACCAGCGCTGCGTCGGCAGGGGCCATCGCCCCCGCCGGCAGCGCAGTTGGGTTCGTAGCCCGTCCCGGTTACTCGAGCGGCTGGCTGGCCTACAAATCAGGGCTTGTCGTCGCCTACGGGGGAGCGCCTACGCTTGGTTCGGCGCCACCTCGCTGGGGCTCGCTGACAGGTATTGCCGCCACGCCAGACGGCCGTGGTTACTGGGTCGTAACCGGCAGCGGAAAGGTCCTCGGCTTCGGGGACGCCACAATTTATCGGGGCCCGCCCCCCGGGGCTCGATTGTTGGCGTCGCTTCAAGTCCGGACGGACGGGGTTATCTTCTGCTCAACTCGGCGGGCCACCTCTACGCATTCGGTGATGCCAAGCCTTACGGGCAGGTCTCAAAGAGCTCGGGCCCCCTTGAGGCGATTGTCACGACCCCCGATCGGCGGGGCTATTGGCTCCTCAGTTCGTCCGGGCGGGTCTACCACTTCGGCGATGCACTCGCCTTCGCCGCCAACCAACGGTCAGCTGGCATCCACAATTTCGTAGCGCTCGGAGCTACCAGCAATGGCCTCGGTTACTGGGAGGTGAGCGCCGCGGGGCAAATCCTGAGCTACGGTGACGCCGTCAGGTTGGCACTACAGGGTCAACCCGGGATCGTCAGCCTCATTTCGTCGCCAAGTGGCCGGGGGTTCAACGAGATCTCCGTGGGCGGCACCTTCTACCGGTTCGGGGATGCCCCTCAGCTTCGGCCCACAGCGCTGAAGACGGCCTCGGGCTCCGGCGCAACCGCACCGGCCGGGCAGAAGGCCTCCTCGACCACCACCGCGCCTCCGACGCAGGCTCTAACGACCATCCCACCTTCGGGCCTGGCCGGAGGCGCTGCGCCGCCGCTTCCCACCACCTCTGCACCGGCGACGACGGCAGGGACAACCACGTCTACGGCGGTGGCGGCGACGACGACCACGCTTCCGACCACCACGAGCCCGACGACAACGACGACGACCAGCTCCTCGACCACCAGCACGGCGACGACCGTGCAGGGGTCTTCGACCGACACCCCTCCTGCCTCGCTGATCCCGAACAGCCTTTTCAACATGCCCGTTCAGAGCTGGCCCGTCGATGCCGACTCGGCTGAGTACGTCCAGGACATCGTGAACGATTACACAACCGACTATGGCGCGATAGGCGTCAACACCTTGCCTATCTACAGCGTGCCCGACGGTCAGCCGGACGTCTCCCTGTCAGCGGCGAATGGCTGTCTAGCCGAGTTCCTCACCGATACCGGCAGTGAGGTCCCGATCCCTCCCTACGCCTCTCTAAACGGTTCCTCCGACAGCCCGGTCATCGTCTATCAGCCGTCGACCAACTCGGACTGGGAACTCTGGCAAGCTCACCAGTCGGGTTCGGGGTACTCGGCGTGTTGGGGTGGCCAGCTCGACATGGCTACATCGAATGCCGTTTTCCCGGCGCCGTTTGGGCTCTCTGCAACAGGGATCAGTTACTTGGCGACGACGGTGACCGAGGCGGACGTGGCCTCTGGGTCGATCAACCACGCCATCGCCATGTCCGTCCCCCGGTGCAACTATGGCACCTACCCGGCCACCCGCTATGACTGTGGTTCAGACCCCGGAGAGCCGGCCGAGGGCCAGTGGTTCAGGTTCCCGCCCGGCCTCGCTATGCCGGCCGGATTGAGCCCGTTTGGTCAAATGGTGTTCAAAGCGGTCCAGACTTACGGGCTCGTAATCACCGACGAGAGCGGCGACGTATCACTCGAGGCCGAGCAGCCGAGCGACTGGGCGGCCGAGGGCCACAGCGGCACTGACCCAATAACCGCGAGCTGGGACGGCCTTGCCGAGTATGAAGTGGTCGCTAACCTGCCCTGGGCAAGCATGCAAGCAGTTGACCCCCCTCAAAATTAGCCCGGTGCCGTATACGGCCTCGGACGGGCTGTGCTGCACCAGCCTAAGACTTGGTGGCATCGGGCAGGCTTAGCGCCTCTTGCAAGGCCTCACTGAGGTACTCCACATATGTACCCGTAAGGTGGTACTCGTCGTTGAACACTCGAATGCCCCCGATTATCGGTTCGCACATTCGCGCACATATCCAAGGCTCCGGCGAAATGTACTGCACCTTAGTCACCGACGCAGCCTTCTGCTCGGCCGGGACGTTCACGGGAATGGCTTCTTTCGGGGAACTCGCGCACGACTGTACCGCGCCCATGTGAGCGGCCAAACAGTATGGATCGTCATCGCTCCACTGAGGAATATCTCCTAACACCACGACCCTCGTCCCCGTTTGGCGCAGGCTACCGATTACCTTCGTCCAGCCTTGCTGCCACTGCGCTGCAGTGGCTACCACGCCTCGTTTAACCTGTTGGTACCCGGCCTCACTGGTAACGACCACCAATTGGGGGTGGAGCGCATCGATAGCCGGTGGGGCGATCGAATGGAACTCGCTGCATTGCTTGTTTGGCGAGTTAGTTTGCGACGAAATGTAGGTAAGGTTCGGGACGGGGCAGTTCCATAGGTAATAGGTGACCAATCGCCAGCCCGCCCTGAGGGCTACGTACTCGAGGGCCTCTGCCCACATTGGGGCGTGGGAGTCTCCATACACCACCATGAGCTTGGAACTGGTCAGGTCACCGTAACTGCACGCCCCAAAAGCATACGAAGGGACGCCAGCCTTATTGGCGGGAACAGAGTGGCAGCTAATGTTTTTGTCAAACCCCGGGCCTGCCTCGTCATTGCTCGTCAAGTGACGGGCGACGCCAGCGGGTACGGACTGCAGTGTCTGGGCGGACTCGACCTCTTGCAACACCCGTGAGGCGGGAACGACTTCGCCCGCCAGAGGGGCCGTTGCGTCGGACTTCGCCGCGGCCAACACCGGCTGTCCCCATATCGAGCTCAAGGCGGTGAACGCAACGACGGTACCAACAACCAGTCGGTGCCTTAGAACTCCTTTTCGCTGTGTTGTAAACAGCCTGAACATAATCCTCCTCCTAGGGTTGCAATAACTCTCAAGGATGTGTAGCTAATTCGATAAACGCGACAGAGAGAGACGCCGCGATCAGGCATCCTCCCATGGCCAGACTGAGGACGTTCCTACGGCTCAATTTTTTCGCCTTACGTATCGGGTTCTCGATCAGTACGAATGACACAGCCGAGACGGCCACCGCAAGGAGGGCCAAAAGGAGTTTGTGCTCGAGGGACAGAGGATGTGTGGCGTGTTCCTCGGGGACGACGAGTAACGGCCAGTGCCAGAGGTACAGAGAGTACGAAATGAGGCCCAGCCATTGCAGCGGCAATCGACCAAGGACCGCTTCGGCTCCCACGGCGGGTGCGGCTGCCCCACCGGCGATGATGGCGGCCGCGCCCAACACCGGCAGCGCTACCGCATCGCCCGGATAGGCCGTCGCACTCGTGTAGAGAAATGCCGCCAGCAGCACGCACGCCATTCCCGCCCAGGTGAGAGCGGCGGCCAAAGTCGACGGGAGCTTGCTCAAAGGCCTGCTCCCGATGGCTACAAGGGCCCCCAGAGCGAGCTCCCAGGCCCGCGTAAAGGGCGAGAAATATGCCGCGTTTGCGTTCGACGCCGTTTGCACCACCGACAGTACAAAGGACGCCCCGATAACGACCAGCAGGACCACTGCCAGCTTACGGACAATAGGCTGCCGGCGCCACACTAAGGCCACGCACAGGAAGATGGTCGGGTAAACGAGGTAGAACTGTTCCTCGACCGATAGGGACCAAAAGTGCTGGAGAGGAGACGGGGGGAGATGGGAAGTGAAGTAGTTGGTACTGAGAGAGATGAAATGAAAGTTGGCGTAAAACAGGGCTGCGGCCTTGTCGTCCTGGGCGACCTGGTTGCCCGCAATGAAGCCGAGCCAGCGGTATGAAATTAATACCGTGACAATAATGACAACCGTGCCGGCCGGGAGGATCCGGCGGGCGCGGCGGGCATAGAAGGCCAGAAGGCTCGTCCCCTTGGTTTTTTCATGTTCACGCAGCAGTACGCCAGTGATCACGAAGCCCGAGATCACGAAGAAAACGTCCACGCCGACAAAGCCGCCAGACACCTGGCTCAACCCGGCGTGGAAGAGCACAACGAGCAGAACGGCAATACCCCGCAGCCCGGCGACATCGGGCCGGAAGTCGCGGGCCCGCTTTACATCAGGTGTGCTGTCCGATGAGACGAGCTCGGTCGGGTGACCAGCGGGTGCAGTACGCAGCGAAGCGTCGGGTAACGCTTGAATTTGCGTGGGATTGGCCGGGCTGTCCGACAACGGGAAGCGGCATCTCCTGTTTTGAGATAGGTGACCCTAAGATTCGTATCGTTCCGTCGGGCGTCGCGGTGGGGAGACGCGGCCGCAGTGCGGCGATGACAGGTTAGGCCCAGGCAGGCCGGTAGGCCAAATCTGTCGGTCCTTCGGCACGCTCAGCGGCGGGATGTGCTGAAAAAGTGGTCAAAAGTAGAAACGAAGGGATGTCGTGGGGCTTGCGGCATCATCCCCTCTGGTGCCCTGGTCTAGGCGGTCGACGCCGACGCGGCGTTCGTTCGGCCCGGTCCCAGGGTGGTCGATTGGATTGAGGCGCTGGCGGCCAGCTGCCACCCGGGGACGCTCGCCCCCGCTAACCTTGCTCGACGGTGGGTGTCGGCCAGGCAACCTTGAGGAAAGCACGCATAGCGGCAGTGTTCGCGGCGGTGCTGACGTTCGGTCTGAGCGGCTGCGGCTCAGATCCCCAGGCTCCGTCTGCGAACTTTGGCACCGTGTTCGCAAAACCACGTCACGTGCCAACAACAACTCTCGTCAACCAGGACGACCAGAAGATGTCGCTGGCGTCCTTCAGGGGCAAGTACCTTGTGCTGGCCCCGTTCCTGACGCTCTGCCAGGAAGAGTGCCCGTTGACGTCGGGCGTTTTCCAAGTGCTGCAGTCCTCGGTGAAGAGGGCTGGGCTCGCTGACAAGGTCGCCTTCGTCGAAGTCACGGTCGACCCGGGCCGGGACACGCCGGCCCGACTGCAGGCCTACGAGCGTCGCTTCGGCGTCGACTGGACGCTGCTCACGGGTACGGCGGCCCAGGTCAAGCCCTTTTGGGACGCGTTTGGGGTCTGGTACCAAAAGGTCCCCGAAGGGAAGCCAGCTGAGATCGATTGGTGGACGGGCAAGCCGCTTACCTATGACGTCGACCACGACGACGGGTTCATACTTATAAACCCGTCGGGCAATGAACGGTTCATCACTCTGGACATCCCGGATTTGCACGGGAAGTTGGCCGCCCAACTGCGAAGCCTGTTGGACAGCCAGGGCATCCAATACCTCGACCACGGCGCCCCGGGGCAGGACTACTCCATTCCCCAGGCACTGAGCGCGCTCTCGTGGTTGGTCGGCCGGCGGATCCCACTTCCGCCTAACTTGTAGTGCTCCCCGGGCTGGCGGCTGGTTCTTGGCTGGCGAACCAGGCCGCGCCGGCCGCCTCCAGAGCAGCTGAAATGTCCGCATCATGGCCTAGCGCCCGGAGGCCTGTCGCCAAAGCCCCCACCGCGCTCAAAACCGCGGAGAGGCTCGCCTGCAGACCCGTGTGGTTGACCCTGATGGCCTTGTCAGCGAGCGGCGGAGGGGCCGCGCTGACGAGCGCCGGGTTGACGTCCGAGTTGACCAATGCTGCGGTCACCAACGCCTGAGCGCCGTCAACGGGCGGCCGCACCAGAGTGGCCACGGACGCCGCTTCGGAGGGTCGCGCCCAACCCTCGAGCCCCAAGGGGGCAAGCGCCGCTCGCGTCGCCGTGGCCGCCGCCCGGTGCCGGGCAATTACCCTAGCGATGCCCTCTCTGGCCACCCGGTCGATAGACGCACCCAGCGCCCTCGTCTCCAGGTGGCTGGGGACGAACGGGAAAAATGACCGGTCGGTGGCCACCCACAGGTCTCTCCAATCGAGCAGTGACAATACCGACCCTCGCCATGGCGAGGGATGGGCGGCGAGCGATCCCCAACCCCGCGCACTGACTACGACCATGCTGACACCAGACGGACCGGCAAGCGCCTTCCGCGGGGCGGTCACGACGAGGTCGAGGTCCCAATCGTCGATCGGGAGTGGCTCCGCTCCCACCGAAGCAACGGCGTCAACGACTATTAGAGCGCCCCTGGACCTGGCCAGCTTGGCTATGGCCGCCAGGTCGTTTTTGACCCCGGTGGCCGCCTCGGCGTGGACGACGCTGATCACGGCCACCTCCCCCAGACGGTCCAGCGCCGTCTCCACCAGTTCGGGGGCGACGGCTTGGTCGAAGGGGACTTCCAGGTTCTCGACGTCGGCCCCGGCTTCCGAGAGCCACTGGCCAAAGAAACCCCCGTAAGGGCCGTGGACGAGGTTAAGGGCGGCAACGCCGGGCCGGCCCAGACCACGGCGGCGGCCTCCAGGACAACGATGGCCTCGCCTTGAAAAACGAAGGTTGTACGGTCTGTGCCGAGGACCTTCCTACAACGGTCCTCGATCGAGGCGTACTCCGACGCCGTGACCAGAGGGACATCAAGCAAACAGCCCGTATCGATCATGGCTGGGTCGCTCAAGTTCGCTCCTCTCGGAAGTGACAGGCTGCCAGCCGCTCGCTTCCAGCTGGCGCAGGTAACAGCGCCGGCAGCACGTCCGTACAAATCGGCTCCGCTCTTGGGCAACGGGGATGGAACGGGCAACCGCTGGGCCTGGCCGCAGGGCTCGGCGGTTCTCCTTTGAGCCGGCTTGCCGGTTCCTGACGCCGCACCGCCCGCACCCGCGGCGCCGCCGCTAACAATGCCCTCGTGTACGGATGGCGGGGGTCCCCGAAGATCTCATCGCCCTTACCAATCTCAACGACCCGGCCCAGGTACATGACCGCGACCCGATCACAGACCTGGCGTACGGCCGCCAAATTGTGGGATATCAGGACGATGCCGATCCCAAGTTCATCTTTCAATTCCGTGAACAGGGCCAGGACTGCAGCCTGCACGGAGACGTCGAGGGCCGAGATGGGTTCGTCGGCCACGATGACCTGCGGCTGGACGGCCAGCGCTCGGGCAATGGCGATCCGCTGGCGCTGGCCCCCCGAAAAAGACGACGGATAGCCGTCGAGCGCTCCCGCGGGCAAGCCCACCAGGCCCATCAGCTCTTGGCAGCGACGTTCCAAACTCTCGCCCTGGGCCAGGCCGTTCGCCACCAGCAACTCCCTTAGAACCGAACGGACCGATAGCCGTGGGTTCAGCGAAGAGAACGGGTCCTGGAACACGAGCTGGACGGCTCGGTGCTCCTGCCGTGAACGCCGGGCACCCAGCGGTGCGCCCCGCAACGATACTGTGCCGGAGTCCGGGCGCAGTAAACCGACCAAGCACCGGGCGACCGTCGTTTTGCCACAGCCCGACTCGCCGACAATGCCGAGGGTCTCCCCAGCCGCCACGGTGAACGAAACGTTTTCGACGGCCGTCACCCTCTGGCCCCTCCCGGTCGGGAACGACACATGGAGTTGGTCGGCGGCCAGCAGGACGTGAGCGGAGGCGTCGTCGGCTTCGGGCACCGTCCGCGTGGTCGAGGCCACGCTGGCCGGTTGGTGCTCGGCCGCCGAGCCGAGCTCGACGCTCACCCTGGCTCCAACTGCCTTGGCTCCAACTGCCCTGGCTCCAACCGGTCAGGCTCCATCCGGCCAGGTTCCATCCGGCCAGGTTCCATCCGGCCAGGTTCCATCCGGCCAGGTTCCATCCGGCCAGGTTCCATCCGGCCAGCCTGCCATTGGTAAGGTCCCAAACGCTCGGGATGGATGCACCTTGTGGCTCTCACAGGATCGCGAGCGTCGAACGGGCTGAGCGCCGGCTTCACCATGGTGCAGTCCTCGCTCTCAAGGCGGCAACGTGGCGCGAACGGGCAACCAGGCGGGAGCCGCGCCAGGTCGGGCGGCATACCACGGATCGAGCGAGGCGTGCGGTTGGGCTCGTCGAGGTCGACGACGGCCTCGAGCAGCCCAACAGTGTACGGGTGCCCTGGACGGTCAAGCACCTCCGCCACGGGCCCCGTTTCGACGAATTTGCCCGCGTACATTACTGCCAGCTGATCACAGACTTGGCGTACCACGGCCAGGTCATGGCTGACGAACACGACCGCCACCCCGAGCCGGCTGCGCAGGCCATCGAGGAGATCCAGGACCTGGGCCTGAACTGTCACGTCCAATGCCGTAGTCGGTTCGTCACAGAGCAGGACCTTCGGTTCGGTAGCGAGCGCCATGGCGATGACCACTCGTTGGCGCATGCCTCCCGATAGCTGGTGCGGGAACGAACGCGAGTGGCGCTCAGGGTCTGGCAGGCCGACCAGCCCGAGCAGTTCGATCGCTCGGCGCCAACTGGCTGAGCGCGATTCGCCCAGGACTCGGTGCGGCACCTCTGCCACCTGTGACCCGACATTGCGGACTGGGTCGAGCCCGCTCAGCGGATCCTGGAAGACCATGCCCAAGCGCCGCCGGCGAGCTTTGCGGGCCTCGGGGCCGCTAAGTGGTAAAGGTTCGCCGGCTAGCTCGACGACGCCGCGATCAGCTCGTGCCCCCGGCGGGAGCAAGGCCATCAGGGCTCTGAGCGTAAGGCTCTTGCCGGAGCCCGACTCGCCCACGATCCCCAGCGACCCCCCCTCCGGGATCTCGAAGCCGACGTCGTCCACTGCGACCAGGCGGCGCGAGCCGCGGGCTCACACTTACGCCAAGTCCGCGGACGGCGAGAACAGCGGTAGTCACGGCTTGCCCGTTCTACGCCGCCCGTGCCAGCCAGACCGCAGCACAGTTCATCGCGGACGTAAAACGTCCGCCAGGCCGTCGCCGAGCAACGAGAGGGCCAGGCCCGTTACGACTACGGCCACCCCGGGGATCGTCGCCAGTCCCCACGAAGTGGTCAGGAACTCCTGGCCTTCGCTGATCATCGCGCCCCAATCGGGTGTCGGAGGCTGGACGCCCAAGCCCCAGGTAGCCGAGTGTAACGACGGCCACAATCACAAGGATGATGTCGCTGGTGAGGTACACCACCGACTGCGTGACGGTGTTGGGCAAGACGTGCCGCCAAAGGATGCGCCACGTAGGCAGGCCGCCCGACCTCGCCGCGGCAACGTAATCGGACTCCCGCACCACGAGCGTGGTGGAACGGACTGCTCGGGCGTAAACGATCCAATCCACGACGGCAAAAGCGACGATGATCCCGGTAGTCCCCGTGCCTACTACGAAGATCAAGCCGATGACGAGCACATAAAAAGGGAAGGCGATGAGCACTTCGACGACGCGCATTACACCCGAGTCCAACCAGCCGCCGTAATAGCCGGCCAACGTGCCAATGATCGTGCCGAAAAAGAAAGGAAAGATGACCGCCAGGAACCCGACCCGGAGGTCAGTCCGCGTCGCCCAGATGCAGCCGCGACAGCTCGTCGCGGCCAAGTTCGTCGGTGCCGAGCAGGTGCTTGGACGAAAAACCGCCGAGGATGTCGTACAGATCCTGGTGGTTCGGAGCGTAAGGGCTTATGACCGGGGCAAGGACCGCCACCAAAATCAAGGCCAGCGGTGAGGGCCGAGCCGGCCATGAAGGTCTTACTGTGCCTCGCTCTATAAAGGAAGACGGACCGGATCGCGCTTCTCGAGTAGCCGTCAGCGGGGCATCGCCTGGTGTGAGGACCGTAGTCATCGTCAGGCGGACCCTCGGGTCGAGGCGGGCCGCCAACAAGTCGGTGCCCAGGTTGACGATCACGACGGCGGTCCCGAGTACCAGTGTGGTGGCTTGGACGACCGGAAAATCCCGGTTCAGGATCGAGCTCAACAGGAGCGACCCCAGGCCGTTCAGGTTGAACACCTGTTCGACGATGACGGTTGAGCCGATGAGGAAAGCGATATTGAGGCCGAGCAGCGTGACCGTAGGCAGGAGGGCGTTGCGGGCCACATGGCCGAACAAGACCCGCGTCTCACCGAGGCCCTTAGCCCGGGCGACGGCGACGAACTCGGAGTCGAGCACTTCGATCATCCCCACCCTGAGGCTGCGAACGAGTATCGGCGCGATGGCGAGAGAGGCGGTGAAGGCCGGGAGCACCAACGCCTTCAGGTGCCCACCAAACCCGCTCCCCGCCCCCCCTACCGGCAAGACGTGCAGGTGCACCGCAAAAATCTCGATAAGGAGGATGCCGAACCAAAAGGCAGGGAGGGCGAGCCCGACCACGGACAAACCACGGACGAGGTGGTCAGCCACACCGTCTTTACGAGCCGCCGCCAACGTCGCCATGGGGACGCTGATCACGACGGCGAATAGCGCAGCTACCGCTACGAGGGCGGCTGTTTGCCCAACGCGGCTAACTATGAGCGACGCCGTCGAAACGTGGTAAATGTACGACTGGCCGAGGTTGCCTTGGAACAGCTGTCCGAGGAACCGCCCGAGCTGTGCGGGCAATGAACTGTTCAAACCCCATTGGCGGCGGAGGGCGGCGACGGCGGACGGCGAGGCGCGAATCCCGAGCACGGAGCGCGCCGGGTCGCCCGGCTCGACGTGCATGAGCAGGAAAGTAGCAAGCGTTACCCCAAAAATGACGAGCACCGCTGACAGCAGCCGTCGAGCGGTGTAGCCGGCCATGGTCCCTCAGGCCAACCAGACGTTCTCGAGACGGTAGGCGCCTCCGGGATTAACCGCGAAGCCGTTCACTTGCTTCGAGACTGCGTAAATGTACGGCGGGTAATCTAGGGCTACGAACGGCGCGTCCTCGGCCACTATCTTTTGGATCTGAGCGTACAAGGAGGCCCGCTTGGCGCTGTCGTACTCCGCCTCAGCCTGGTGTACCAGAGCGATGGCAGTGGGGTCATCGTAGTTGGACCAGTACGACTGAGATCCCGCCGTTCTTCACGTCAATTTCGAAAGAGGCCATCTCATCGGGGTCGCTAATGTCGTTGATGGCATAGTCGATGAACATTTCGTAATCGAGTTTCTGGAACGTTGCTTCAAATGCAGAGTGGTCCAGCGGCGTAATGTCCACGTTGATCCCGAGCGGCTGCAATTGCGCCTTGACGATCTGAGCAAAAGTGTTCCATTTCTGGACGCCACCGTCGATTAAGAGCTTGGTCGAGAAGCCCTTCGGGAATTTCGACTGGGCCAGTTCGGCCTTGGCCTTAGCCAGGCTGTAAGCCAGGACGGGTGTGGTGGCGGAGTAATACTCAAGGCTCGGGGGGAAGAACGAGCCGCCAGGGGCCGCGGTCCCGAAGCTGGCCGCGTGAACGAGGGCCGGCCTGTCAATGGCGTAGGTTATGGCCCGGCGGACGTGCCGGTCTGCGAACTGCGGCAATTTCTCGTTCATCACCAGGAGGTCGACCTGCCACGCCGGGAACAGCTCCAGGCTCAGCCCCGAGCTGTTGCGGAGCGAGTCGACGTCCGCCGGCGGCACCGTGTCAATGATGTCGACCTCGCCCCCTTGGGCCTGGAGCACCCTCTGGTTGTCGTTGTCGACGTAAAGGAACTCCACCGAGTCCAAATAGGGCTTGCCGGTCCGCCAATAAGTGGGGTTCCGCTTCAGGGTGAGCGAGCTGGCGTCCGGAGTGAACCCAGATACCGTGAAGGGCCCGTGCCCACGGGGTTGTTGAAGAAATCCTTCTCGCTCTGGCCACCGAAGTTGGCGGGCAGTATCGCGTTGGCGAACACAGAAATATCACTCAGGAACGGTGCCCAGGGCTGAGAGAGCTTGAACACTACCTTGCTATTACCCTGTGCTTGGATGCTGGCGATGGCGAAGTCGAGGAAAGATAATGGCCCGGCGGAATTCGTGCGCGAGCGGTTTATAGAAAAGACGACGTCTTCTGCCTCCAGCGGCTTGCCGTTCGAGAACTTCACCCCGGGGCGGAGGGCAAATGTGAACGTCTTGTGGTCCGCGCTGACTGTGTAGCTCGATGCCAACCAGGGGACCAACTGGCCGGCGGGGTTGGTCACGAACAGAGGCTCGAAGATCTTGTCGAGCGTATAGATGTCGCCCGCGATAATTGTGTTGGCGGGGTCGAGCGTCGTCGGGCCGATGCTTCGGGCGAAGCGCAGCGTCCCTCCCCGTTTGGGGGCCGCCGTGTTGGCCAGGACGCGGCTGGCGGCCCGTAGTGCACTGCGAGAACTCGCAGACGCCGGCGCAGCCAGCATCGAACCGAGGAGCGTGGCGGCGGAACCGGCGGCTCCGTACTTCAACAGGTCCCGCCTTGAAAGCAGGTGCTTGCCAGATATCTGCACTTTTAACGTCCTCCCGGTTAGTGCTCTCGCCCGTGAAAGGGCTGTCGATCAAATCAGTCTTGGCTAGGTCGTCCCGAACCCCACAGCGTTGTCGGACTGCCGGCTTCGTCGAAGTGAACAGACTATATCAGTAGGTTCTCTAGCAAAGGTCAGGCTCAACTAAGTGGATCCGACCTAGTGGCGAACGTGCCCACCGTCCACATTCAGTGTGGTACCCGTCACCCATCGCGCTTCCTCGGAGGCCAGGAACACGACGGCGGGTGCGATGTCAGCGGGCGTGCCCCGACGTTTGAGGGCTTGAAGCGACCCCACGAAGTCGAACGCTTCGGCGTGGGGGCTAGCCATTACACCCTCGGACGCGACCAGGCCGGGGCTCACGGCGTTGACGGTGATGCCGTAGCCGCCGAGCTCGGTGGCCAGGGCGCGGGTGAAGCCGATCACGCCCCCCTTGGCGGCGACATAGGCGGCCATGTTCGGCGTCCCGGCAAAGAAACTGTTCGAGGCAATGTTGACGATCCGGCCATAACCTCGTTGACGCATGTGCTCCGACGAGGCGCGGCACATTAGGTACACACCGTCCAGGTTGACCCGCATAACCCGCCTCCACTCTGTGAAATCAACGTCGTCCCACGGAGTGAAGGGCACGATGGCGGCGTTGTTCACCAGGGCATCGATGCGACCCGTTCGCGCCACCACCTCGGCGTGGAGCGCGGCGACCTCATCGGGTTCGCCTACATCAGTGGCCAGGCCAAAGGAGCCGTTCCCGAGACGCTCTGCGACGGCTTGCGCGCCCAGACCGTTCATGTCGGCCACCACGACAGTCGCGCCTGCCACCGCCAATTGCTCGGCCACGGCTGTCCCGATGCCCTGGGCCGCGCCGGTCACGATCACCGTCCGTCCGTCGAACGTCGTCAAGGCAACACCCTACGTCGGGTCGCCAGACCATCGCGGTTGTGCCCTAAACTAATCGAATCGGTCGAGATGGTAGATTTGCTCGCATTCGGGCCCGACACCTGCTTTCCGCGATGCTGAAATGAGCGACAGAGACCTTCACCTCGCTATCGCCCTGGACGGGGCCGGTTGGCATCCGGCCGCGTGGCGAACGGAGGCGGCGCGGCCGACAGAGCTGCTTACGGCGCGCTACTGGGTCGACCTGGTCCAAGAAGCCCAGCGTGGCCTGGTGGACTTCGTAACCTTCGAAGATGGCCTGTCCCTCCAGTCAACGCTCCCCTCGGGCCCGGACGGACGTACCGACCTGGTAAGAGGACGGCTCGATGCCGTCCTCGTCGCCGCCCGGGTGGCTCCTCTCACTAAGGACATCGGCCTCGTCCCTGACGTGGTAGCCGCCCATACCGAGCCCTTCCACGCCTCCAAGGCTGTCGCCAGTCTCGATTACGCCAGCACCGGACGGGCTGGTTTGCAGGTCCGGCTCTCGGTACGACGGGACGAGGCGCTTCATTTCGGGCGCCGGGAAGCGGCTGAGCTCGAAGGCGAACACAGCGCCGCGCTGTTCGAAGAAACGGAGGACTACATCGAGGTGGTGCGCCGCCTCTGGGACAGCTGGGAGGACGACGCGGAAGTCCGTGACGTCGCCTCCGGGCGGTTCATCGATAGGGCCAAGCTTCACTACGTCGACTTCGAAGGCCGCTGGTTCAGCGTTAAGGGCGCCTCGATCACGCCCCGGCCGCCTCAAGGCCAGGCGGTGGTGACCGCGCTCGCCTCTGGTCCCGAGGCCTACCGCTTGCTCGGACGGTCGGCCGATGTCGGCTTCGTAACCCCCCGAGATGGGGCTCAGGCGCGGGCCATCGTCGAGTCGGTCCGGAACGAGCACGAGCTCGCCGGACGGGCCGGGGAAGCGCTGCACGTCTTCGGCGACATCGTGGTCTTCCTCGATAGTGACCCTGTGGAGGCGGCCGGCCGAAAGAGCCACCTCGACGGCCTAGCCGGCGAAGAGTACGCGAGCGACGCTTCGATCTTCGTCGGCTCGTCGTCGCAGCTAGCCGACCTACTCGAGGACTGGGAAGGAGCCGGGCTGACGGGCTTCCGCCTCCGTCCAGGGACGCTCCCCGGAGATCTCGAGGCCATAACCCAGACGCTGGTACCCGAGCTACAGCGCCGGGGCCGGTTCCGCCGATCGTACGAGGCCTCGACGCTGCGAGGGCTGCTCGGGTTGCCCCGCCCCGACAGCCGCTACGTGGCCGCGTAGGGGGTGCAGGAGACGAATGGCTAGACCGCGGAAGCAGGTCCATCTGGCTGCGCATTTCCCCGGGGTGAACAACACCACGGTCTGGAGTGACCACCGGTCAGGAAGCCACATCGAGTTCGCCTCGTTCGTCCACTTCGCCCAGACCGCGGAGCGAGCCAAGTTCGACTTCATGTTCCTGGCTGAAGGGCTGCGGCTGAGAGAGCACGCGGGCCAGATCTACGACCTCGACGTCGTGGGCCGGCCAGACACCTTCACCGTCCTGGCCGCCCTGGCCGCGGTGACCGACCGGCTCGGGCTGGCCGGGACGATCAACTCGACCTTCAACGAGCCCTATGAGGTTGCGCGCCAGTTCGCTACCCTTGACCACCTTTCTGCCGGGCGGGCGGCCTGGAACGTGGTCACGTCCTGGGACGCGTTCACTGGCGAGAACTTCCGACGCGGTGGCTACTTGAGCGAGGACATGCGCTACGCCAGGGCCGAGCAGTTCTTGAAGACGGCATGCGAGCTGTTCGACTCGTGGAGGGGGGACGAGGTCGTGGCCGACAAGCGGTCCGGCGTCTTCCTGCGATGCCCTAGCGCAGGTGCGTTCGAGCACCACGACGAGTTCTTCGATATTTCTGGCCAGTTCAACGTGCCCCGGAGCCCTCAAGGCCGGCCAGTGATCTTCCAGGCCGGTGACTCGGAGGACGGCCGCGAGTTCGCCGCCGCCGCGGCCGACGCCATTTTCAGCCGCCACGGCACCCTCGAGGCAGGGCAGGCTTTCTACGCAGACGTGAAGGGCCGCCTGCCCCGCCATGGTCGCAACCCCGGCGACCTCCTCATCCTCCCGGCGGCCACCTTTGTGCTGGCTGCCACCGACGTTGAAGCGGACGAGTACTCCAGGGAGGTACGGCGCCAGCAGGTCAGTGGACCGACAGCGATCAAATTCCTCGAGCAGGTATGGAACCGAGACCTGTCCGGTTACGATCCTGACGGCCCGCTGCCCGAGATCGACCCCGAGGTGGGTGTGTAGAAGCCATTGCTCAAGGCCGGGCCAGCGTCCGCGCTCATCGCGACCCCGTAGCCACGGCGAACGAGTGGCGAGCACGGGCCGAGGCCGAACACCTGTCGATCCGCGACCTTGTGATTGCCGTTAGTGCTCGCCAGACCTTTGTCGGTTCCCCGGCCACCGTGGCCGGCCAGATAAACGACCTCGTTCAAGCTGACGCCAGCGACGGGTTCATCCTTGTCCCTCACATAACCCCCGGTGGGCTCGACGAGTTCGCCACCACGGTCGTCCCTTTGCTGCAAGAGCGGGGCGTGTTCAGGACCGAATACGAAGGCAAAACGCTCCGAGATCACCTCGGGTTGGCGCCCCGCCAGCACGACAGGCCCACCACGAGGGCCGCGTCATGAACGTCTCGGGCTGGGTGACCAGGTGCGTCAGCACCTGCGAGGCTCGGGGCGGGGCCGGCGCCCGGTACGAGACAGGGCCACGCCATGGCTAAAGTCCCCCTCGGCGTGCTGGACCTGGTGCCCATCTCTTCCGGTTCGAGCGCCGGCGGAGCGTTGCGCAATACGCTCGATTTGGCCCGCCACGCGGAAGACTACGGCTACGCCCGCTATTGGTTCGCCGAACACCACCTGAACCCGGGAGTAGCCGGCACCTCGCCCGCCGTAATGATCGCCCTGACCGCTTCGGCCACCACCAATATCCGGCTCGGGTCGGGCGGCGTGCAGTTCGGGCACCGGACGGCGCTGTCTACGGTGGAGGAGTTCGGACTGATCGACGCCATGTACCCCGGGCGTATTGACCTCGGGATCGGACGTTCGGGTGGGTCGCCACCGGCCGAGGCCCAGCGCGAAACGGTGCCCGTCTCGGTCGCCGCCGGCTTCGCTCCTAACGGCCTGCGCCTCCCGCCCCGGTTTTCGCACGAGGGTTTGGCCCGCTCACCACGGTTCGCGCTACAACGGGCCCTCCTCCAGCAGCCGGGGGCGCAGACGCCTGACTACGGAGAGCAGATCGACCAGCTCCTTGCCCTCCTCCGGGGCCGGTATGGCTCGGCCGCTGGTGAGGTACACGTCGTGCCGGGTGAGCGAGCCGGCGTACAGCTCTGGATCCTGGGCAGTAGCGGGGGCCAGAGCGCCGCGGTAGCAGGCCGGCACGGGTTGCGCTTCGCCGCCAACTACCACGTGAGCCCGGGATCGGTGCTCGAGGCGGTAGAGGGCTACCGGTCCGCCTTCCAGCCCGGTGGCGAACTCGTCCGCCCCTATCTGGCCGTCTCAGCTGACGTGGTGGTCGCCAGGACGGCGGAAACGGCCCGCGAGCTTGCCAGTGGGTACGGTCTCTGGGTGCGCAGCATACGCAGCGGCTCGGGAGCCATCGAGTTCCCTACCTCCACGCAAGCGGGCGCCCACGTATGGAGCCCCGAGGACCGAGCTCTCGTCCAGGACCGGGTTGAGACGCAGTTCGTCGGCTCCCCCGCGCTGGTGGCCGATCAGCTCGAACAACTGCAGGAAGCAACGAGCGCCGACGAACTGATAATCACGACGATCACCCATGACCACGCCGACCGGGTGCGGTCTTATGAGCTGTTGGCAGAGGAGTGGAGGCGCCGGTGAGTGCCACCGGGTCATCGGCCCACGACCTGGCTTTCGGCCGCACGACAGTCAGAGACGGCATCGGCGCCCGTCCGCTGGCCGACGTCGTCGGGTCGGGGACGCTTGTACCCCTGGACGGCGGCGGAGTGGCTCGCTATGTCAACCTTGATTACGCGGCCACGGCTCCCAGCCTGACGCGGGTCGCCGCTCGCGTGGCCGAAGTCCTGCCCTGGTACTCGAGCGTGCACCGCGGCGCCGGCTACTTGTCCGCTTTTAGCACCTCGCTTTACGAGTCAGCCCGACAAACGGTCCACGGCTTTGTCGGTGGGCGCCCTGGTGACGTCGTCGTGTTCACCCGCAACACGACCGACGCGCTCAACTTGCTCTCGCATTGCGTGCCCGAAGGCGGCGACGTCGTCTATTTGGACGTCGAACACCATGCCAACCTGCTCCCGTGGCGGCGCCTGAAAAACCGTTGCCTGACCGCAGGCGAGTCACTGGAGGAGACGCTCGGACGGCTTGAACGAACGCTGAGGCTGCGCCCGGCGTCGCTGCTGGCCATTACCGGTGCCTCGAACGTCACAGGTGAGACGGTGCCAATCGCAGCTGTCGTGCAGTTGGCGCACCGGCACGGCACGAGGGTAGCGGTGGACGCGGCCCAACTGGCGCCTCACCGACGCCTCGACCTCTCCGAGACCGGTGCGGATTACGTAGCCTTTTCGGGCCACAAGTGCTACGCGCCATTTGGCGCCGGCGTGCTGGTAGGCCGGGGAGATTGGCTGGGCACGGGCCCCGCCTACTTGCCGGGCGGAGGAGCTATTGACCGCGTTACCGTCGACGGAACGGACTGGGCCCTGGCCCCTCGGCGGCACGAAGGTGGGACGCCAAACCTCCTGGGGGCGGTCGCCCTGGCCGAAGCGAGTGCCGTCCTTTCGGGTCTGACCGATCAGGGCACTATTGAGGCGCACGAGACGGCACTGCGGGACCGCCTGCTTTCAGGGTTGAAGTCGCTCGAAACCATCCGGCTGCTACGAATCTGGGAGGACAGCGCCGACGCCGTTGGGATTGTGGCGTTTGAAATTCCAGGCCACGACCCCGCCGAAATAGCTGGCTACTTGGCCGGAGAATATGCCATAGGTATACGGGACGGACGGTTTTGCGCCCATCTGCTTATGGACCGGGTCAACGGCGGCCGGCCTGCCGTGCGGGCCAGTTTCGGGCTCGGCACGACCGCCGAGGATGTCGACGAGCTCGTGAGTGCGCTAGAGAGCTATCTGCGTTCCCGGCCCCATCCGCCCATCATCCGCCCTTAGAGGGCTCCGATTTTCCGGTCAGGATTCTCGGGTGTTGGTCGCCGAGACGGCGCCGCGGCCGCAAGTTCGCCGCGGCCAGCAGCCTCCGCGTATAGGGGTGCTGCGGACTCCCATAAATCTCCGAGGCGTCGCCGGACTCCACGATCATGCTATTGGACATGACCATTATCCGCTGCGACATGTAGCGGACAACGGCGAGGTCATGCGAGATAAACAGGAAGCTCAGGCCGAGGTCGCGCTGCATTCCGCGCAACAGGTTGAGGATTTGCGCCTGGATCGAGAGGTCGAGCGCACTTACTGGCTCGTCGCAAATGACAAGGCGCGGCGAAGCGATAAGCCGCGGGCGATGGCAATCCTCTGCCGTTGCCCGCCGGAGAACTGGTTCGGGTACCGCGACGCTCTGACCGATCAGAGATTGCGAGCCGCGATGACCTCCGCCTCCTGCGCACGAAAGAAGGCCGGCCCTCTTTCAAGGGCCGGCCTTTATTATCTCGGCGTCAATACTCCTCCGTCAGGAGGGCACCGTAGCCCTAGGGGAACGACCGCTCAGGCGCTGTGCTGTAACCGTTGGTTGGTGGAGTGCCAGGGGTGAACGCCGCGCCCCGGACAACCTGGCCGTAAATCGCCGGCAGCGTGGTGTGGAACCTCTCATACCCCACCTGACTGGCCGAGGTTGCGCTCAGGTTGTCGGTGATCTCCACCAACTGGTTCGGGTCGGCGCCCTGGTCGCCCGCGCCGCTCACCGTCGAAGTGGCGGCCCACAGCGTGACGGTCCCGTTGCGGTTGACTCGGCCAGTCAGGTTGCGCAAGCCGTCCGTGGCTGGCGCCCACGGCAAGCCAGTGCCTTTGTCCGTAGAGTTCAGCCCGGTTGGGTACTTGTCACCATGGCTGTCCGGGAAGACACGGTAGGGAGTACCGAGGTCGAGCCCGTTCTGCAGGACGTAGTCAAGCTGCCACTCACCAGCCGACGCGTTGAACGACCACTTCTGGAGGCCGGCAGTGGTCGAAGCGGCGGCCGCGGTGTAGCTGTTAGTGGTTGCGTCATAGGTGTTGTCACCGGAACCCTCGTCGGCCACATACAGTGTGGTCGGGTTCGCAAACCAGAGGCCGAAAGGGTAGTCCGACGCGTCTGTCGCGTTCTTGGCCAGGCTCGTCGGGAAACCCTTGAGGATATAGGCGTTGGTCGGGGCCAGGCCCGGGTTTTTGGCGGTGAGGCCAAGCGCGGCGTCGCCGGTGGTGTACGTCGGCGGAACCCAGGTCGAGGCGCTCGGCAGCGTCTCTGAAGTCGATGGCAACCCGATGCCGTTGGCGTTGGTAGACGAGCCGTTGGGGTCGACGAAGTACACGGTGTCAACCCCGTTGCTCCCTGACCCTTTGGTCAAATAGACGACCCCGTCGTAGACGGCCAAGCCCCTGAAGTTGTCGTCTTTTCCGGACTTATCGGCGGTGTCGCCGAGCTGTGTAATATTGAAGTTGCCGTAGGGGGTCGAGGTTCCTGGGTCCTGGGCGGCTTCGGACGTCAACGCGGGGGTAAGTATTTGCGACCCGGCCCCGTCGATGACGGTGGCCGGCTCTGGGTTAGCCCCATTGCCCGCATTGCCCGCCGCGAAGATGGTGCCGTCAGGCCCGTCTTGCGGGTCGAGGATGGCAGACCGCCCATTGTCGCCGCTAAAGGCGTTGGTCTCGGTGAACTGGAACTGACCCCCGGCATTTAGTTGGGCGACGGCGCGGTAGACCGGCGCGGCCGAGTCGGAGATAGTCGGGTCGACCTGGCCGGGGGTGTTGGCGTTGGAAGCGTCGATCGTGGCCGGCGCGGCCACGTAGCCAACGAAGGTGTCGTACTGGCCATCGGTCGACTGGTTGACAGCGAGCTCGGACTTGGACGAGAAGCTCGTAGTCAGATAATCACCCTCGGCGGGGTTGTCGGGGACCGTAACCGAGCCGACCAGTCGGCCACTGTTCGGGTCGAACTCGTCTAGGACTATCGGCTCCGTGACGCCGAAGCTTCCATCGGAGGCGTCGTTGTTGAACACGATCGGGTAAGTGCCCGGGGCAACGGCCGTCGCACACGTAACGTACGTCGGGTTGGCGGTGGCGCAATTGGGAGGCAGCTGCGTGGTGCCGGCAGTGATGTCGGCGTTGGTGGTCCAAACGCCAGTGGTGACCAGCAGGTCGCCTGGTCTGAATACGTCATGCCTCCACACCGGGGCGGCGCTGGCCGCTCCGGGTACCGCCACGATCGACGCGGGGCCGGTCAGAGCGGCCAACGAAGCGGCCAGGACCAGGCCGCGCCGACGGCTCGGAGTGCGGATGGGTGTCATTCTCCTCCTCTGGTTTGACTGTCTATAACCCAACCTCGAGCGGTTGGTTCTTATGCGCCCCCTTTCTAAGGGAATTCGCCCAACGCCGGGGGCTTATTCGCGTAGTCTTTGGAGTCCGTTTACCTGGCCGTAACTTTTGTGGTTACGCCGGGTGGTGCTTGGCCACGGGACGTAGTGCCGACCACCCTGCACGGGCCACCCTGCACGGGCCACCCGGCACCGGCCACCCTGCACGGGCCCTGTCCCGTTGCAGGCGGGCACAAGAAGGGTACGACTTGCGGGTACATGGCACCGCCGAGGACTACGACCAGGTGACGGGGGTGACTGACGAGTGTGGGGGCTCGCCCGGTCGCGGAGACAACAGAGGGGGCCGGCCCGATGGTGGTCTTCACTCGCGAACGGCCCGATCTGTAGGCTAAGCCTCAACAATTGGGCGCCGGCCCGACCGTCGGGTTCCGGCTAATTAGACATCCATGCGAGGGGGCACAATGGCTACCAAGTTCGTCGCAGCCCGCGCTTACATTTGCGACATCCCGGTCGAAACCCCGAGGTTTGACGCGATTCAGTCTTTCGAATCACAAGAAACGATCGTCGTCGAGTTGCAGACAGACGACGGGACCGAGGGCAGGGGGTACGCATATACCATTGGCACCGGGGGGACGGCCGTCCTCGAACTACTCCATACCCGCCTGCTGGATGTGGCCACTGCTCTTTCCCCGCACCGTGCCGAAGCGATCTGGACCGCAATGTTCAATGCCACGCACTCGACCATGGTTGGCCCGATTACCACGCTCGCAATGGCGGCGGTCGACACGGCGGTGTGGGACATACAGTGCCGGCTGGCCAACGAACCTTTGTGGCAGCGGGCCGGTGGTGCGCAAGGTTCGCTCGAGATTTATGAGACTGAGGGCGGATGGCTCAACCTCTCGATTTCGGAACTGGTCGACAACGCTCGTTCCGCCAAGACGCGTGGGTTCGCCGGCTTCAAGCTCAAGATAGGCAAGCCACGACTATCTGAGGATATTGAGCGAGTCGCCTCCGTACGGGACGCCCTCGGTCCGGACCTGGCGTTGATGGTGGACGCCAACCAGCGCTTTACGATAGATGAGGCCGTCAGGTGGGCCCGCGCCCTCGAACCGTTCGACCTTACCTGGCTAGAGGAGCCACTGCCGGCAGACGATGTCCGCGGTCACGCCATTCTGGCCACGGCAACGTCGATCCCAATTGCAGTCGGTGAAAGCCTGTACTCCCTGGCCCAGTTCAAGGAATATCTAGTGATGAAGGCGGCATCTGTGCTTCAGCCCGATGTCGCCCGTATTGGGGGTATCACGCCGTGGCTGAAGGTGGCGCACTTGGCCGAGGCATACAACCTCCACGTCGCACCCCACTTCCTGATGGAGTTGCACGTTAGCCTGGCGGCAGGCATCCCCAACGGCCGCTGGGTCGAATGGATCCCGCAGTTGCGGCCGTTGACGAGGACCGGTCTCGAGGTAAGCGCTGGCCGGGTCGAGGCTCCAATGGCACCGGGTCTAGGCATCGAGTGGAGCCAAGAAGCTCTGAAAAGCCATCAACGAGGCGCCAACCACAGTTAGGCGCTTATCGGCGGTAAGCGGCCCGGGAACGGCCGTGGGCCAATCTGGACCGCCCCATCGGTCGATGGTGCCCGAAACGATGCCACCGGGCCTCACCAGGTCGGCGGGCACCGCACGGCCCTCACCTCGCCACCGCTGCCGCGGAGGCGGCAGTCTCAACCGCACTGAGGGACCACTCCCCTGCCGTGGTCTTACCGACCTCGACCACACGTTCGACGCCCCCAGGTCAATCTGGTCCGACTGCGCGGGCGCGGAGACTTGTGCCGCGCAGATCATGCTTCTCGTACCGGACAGAATTGCGGAAATTGCGCCAGGCACGAGCCACCGGCGGCGCCTCAGACGGGCCGATCTCTCGGGGCCTCACAATTGCATGCCGCTTGTAATCGGTTTCGGCGTTGTCCAGCTACTCAGCGTGTAAATACCGACGCCCACGTTGGCGCCGTGGCTGAAGGCCGCCGGGACCGCTGCTTTTTGCGGCGTCCCTCACAGAATCATCACAGTCTTCTCATGTGCCACTCACAATCCGGACGGGCACTATTGGGTAGAGGAGTGCAGGTGATGTTCCTCCGCGTACCCGTCGCGGGGCACACCAACACGAGAGGGAGGGCCAGTGTCACGTCAGGCAGGTAGCAGCCACCCGGACTACAACCCAGCACCGGTACCCGGACAGCGGGTTCTTCACGACGAAAGTCACTCGGTTCTTACTTTGCATCGGGCTGGCGCTCGGCCTGGTCGCAACGTCGCCGATCGGAGGTATGGCCGCGGCCAGCGCCTCGCCGGTTGCCGCCGGACACCACTCCAGAGGTGGCGGTGGCGGTGGCGGTCAGTGGGGCGGTGGCGGTAGCAGTGGCCAGGGCAACCACAGCCGCGGCGGTGGCTATGGCGGTAACGGCGGAGGCGGTAACGGCGGAGGCGGTAACGGCGGCCGTGGCTATGGCGGAGGCGGTGGCTATGGCGGAGGCGGTGGCGGCTTCTCGAACAGAGGGCACCACCAGCGGATGCAGACCGTGACTGTGGACGGCACCGTCCTCTCAGGGGGCGCGGGGGCCGACTTCACCCTCACGGCTACCAGCTCGACGATACGGTCACTCAAGGGCACGAGCGTGACGGTCGACGTCTCCAGCTCGACTACCTATAGCCAGCCCGGAGTGAAGTCGCCGAGTGTGGCCGTGGGCGACGTCGTAGTTGTGAAGGGCGCCAAGACCTCGACCACTGGCACAATCACAGCCAACTCGGTCCAGATACCTACAGTTCAGATCACTGGCGACGTGACGAGTGGCGGAGCGGGAGCAAACTTCACCCTCACCACCACAAGCAGCACGATCTACGGCCCGAGCGGCACCAGTGTCTCGATCGTCGTCAACGCCAACGGCGGAACGACCAAGTACCAAGAAAAGGGAGTGTCGTCGCCCAGCGTGGCCGTCGGGGACAAAGTCCAAGTGTGCGGTAGCCAGGCCGGGACTGCCACCGTCGATGCGACACTGGTGACGATAACGGCCCCGGCCAAGCACCGTAATCACCGCGTCATCATTATCATCATCCCCGTCACCATCGGCCACCACGGTAATGGTGGCGGCGGCAGTGGTAAGGGCGCCGGCGGCGGTTATGGTGGCGGCGGTAACGGCGGCCACGGTTATGGCGGCGGTGGTAAGGGCGGCGGTGGTGGTTATGGCGGCGGTGGCCGTGGAGGTCGCGGGGGTCGCTAAGGCCCACATTCCCACCTGAGCAACAGGTCGGCGAGGTGCCCGGCGGGGCACCTCGCCGATTTTTAACCCGCAGTTAGGCGGGGGGTCAGGGCATTCCGCGGCCCCCCGGGGCCATTCGATCGGTCGCTTAATGCCGTGCCGAACTCGGCAGACGTCTCTGCCCAGACCTACCCATTTCTGCTTTGTTCGGTTGACACCGGACCAATGAGCTCGATCTGGCGTCAGTTACACGGGTTTACCACATGCATAATCCGGGTCAATGCCGTAGGGCGTCGGGGCGCCACCGTAGCCGTACTGAACGAGCCACGGGGTGCCATTGGCGAACCCAAGCGTCGACGACGCCAACTTCGAAGGATCTCCAGGCTGCAGTGCCCGCTGGCAAAACGAGGCCGCGCTGTATACGTCCCCCGTCTGGTTGTCCGCGCCGGGCACCCACAAGACGGTCCTACCCGTCGGGACGTAGGAACCTGTTATCTGGCCCCATTGGTACCAGGTGCTGTAGATGCCGACAGCGCCCCCCGCGCCCCTTATGGCATCGAGCGCGCCCTGGATTATGGCCGCGTTGACCCGCTGATCGGCAGGTGAAGTTGGCCAGTTCTCCCCGATCTCAATGTCGAGCCACCACATTTTCGCCATGAACCCGGAGGCTTTGACAAAAGCAATGTCGGCCTTGGCGTAGTTATAACCCCAATCGTAACCTTCGCAACTGTTGCTGGTACGGGCGCAGGACGCCTTCGGGCCTTTTGTCTCCTGCGGCGGGTTGCCTCCCGGCGCCGCTTGCAAGATAATGTACGCGGAGAGGTTCGGGCCCGCCCACCTCGCTTCGGCGCCGAAACAGGGGTTGAAACCGCCGATCCTTCCGTTGTTCACGCCGACTATCACATAAGGGCGTTTGGTCGGCAGGGCCTGCACTTTTACCGATCCCCGCGGCAAACACTGTGGCCAGGAAACGTCATAACCGATAGTTTGGGCGCCATACGGGTCACGGCCGCCGATGCTCTTAACCGGCAGCGTGGTCGTTGTGGTGGGCACGGTGGTGGTCGTAGTTCGGCGGACCGTGGTTGTCGTTTTGGGCACCGTCGTCGTAGTGGCTCGGCGGACGGTGGTGGTCGTCTTGGAGACCGTGGTGGTCGTCTTGCGGACCGTGGTGGTCGTCTTGGGGACGGTTGTCGTGGTCGTTGAGGTGGTCGACGTAGTGCTACTAGTCGTGGTGCTGGTCGAAGTCGTTGTCGTTGCCGGTAGACCAATAGACGCGGTGGCCGAAACGATTATGGCCACGACGCCAGCGGCCGAAGACGTTGCAGAAGTAGCCGACTTGAGATTGGCGGCGTCGCCGAAGTGAAAAATGGTGCCATTTTGCGCGGCCAGCCAATAACCCTTACCGTCAGGTGTCGCGCGCCATGCTTACGATCGGGCTAGCCAGGCTGGCCGATGGCGGCGACCCGTAAGAAGAAGCGTCGCCATAGGCGAAAATGCTGACCGTTCGAAGCCACCAACCAGTAACCGTGGCCATCGGGGGTGGTGGCTATCCCGACCACTGGCTCGGTCAGGTGGTTGCCACCGGCGGAACCGTAGAAGACGGCATCGCCATAGGCGAAAATACCGCCGTCCGATGCCACCAGCCAGTAACCACCGCCATCGGGAGTAGCAGCCATCGCCACGATCGGCTTGTTCAGATGGTCGCCCCCGGTAGAACCGTAGAAACGGGCGTCACCATAGGCAAAAATGCCGCCGTCGGATGCCACCAGCCAGTAACCACGGCCGTCGGGAGTGGTGGCCATCCCCACGATTGGCTTGTTGAGGTGGGCGCCTCCCGGCGACCCTTCGAACTGGGCGTTGCCAAAGGCAAAAACCCCCCCCCCAGATGCGGCCAACCAATAGCCTCCACCCGCCGGCGTAGCCGCTGCGGCCGCGATCGGTGTGCTGAGCTGGCCTTCGATAGGTCTGCTCAGCGAGGCAACACCGTAGCCGGAAACCGTGCCGTCCGCCCGGACGACCCAGTAGCCGTTTGCTACCTCTGCGAGACAGCCTTATTGGCGTCGGCGCCGACAACGGTCAGAATCGCGGCCATAACCACGGCAAAACACGACGACAAGGGCCGCTCCGCCGGCGCGAGGCCTTCGAGCGCGCGCTCCAAGACGACCCGTTCGCTTCGCCTTGCTTCTATGCAAACCGGCCCTGCCTCTTGGTGCCCGCCGGTGCTCCAAGCCCTACCCTCCTCAGATAATGCCCTCTTTCAGCGCGTCGCGCACCCAAGGTATGACCTCGTCGAGCATCTCATCGAGTGTGGTAGTCGCCTCGAAACCCAGCACCCGCTTGGCCTTTTCGACCGATGGTATGCGCCTGGCGACGTCGTGTTCGAAGGGCGGGTCGCTAACGTAGCGGAACGGCACTTCTGGGCCCCGGACCTTCCGCCAAATCAGTTCGGCCACCTCGAGGACAGTAGAGGAAGTGGCTGTCGACAAGTTGAAATCCTCGTTGATGGCCGCATCATGCTCCATAGCAATTACGATGCCGCGGGCCAGGTCGCGCCCATAAGTATAGTGCCTGACCTGGGAGCCGTCACCCAGGATATGCAGACGGATCTTGTCCCAACAGTACCTTTTGCACCAAATCCGGCACGACGTGGCTCATAGCCAATTTGACGTTGCCTGAAAGGATTTCTACGTCTCCCAGTGCCCTGCCCTCCCCCACCCCGACGCAATTGAACGGGCGGACGATCGTGTACGGGAGCTGGTACTGGTCCCACGCGGCACGGGCGAAGTACTCGACGGCCAGTTTTTGGAAACCGTAAGAGGACAGCGGAGGGGGCACCTTTAGCTCGTCGCCCTCGAAGGAGGGCCAGTGGTCGGTCGACTCGTAGACCATCGACGAGCTCATATAGGTCACCTTGCGCAGCTGCCCATTGCGGTGAGCGGCGAGGGCGGCGTCGACGGAGGCGGCCATGATCCGTTCGTTGTTGGCCAGAAGGTCGTAAGAGTGGGTGTGGAAATAGGAGATCCCGCCGATCATCGCCGCTCCGGCAATGAAATGCTCGCACCCGACGAGGAGGTCGTCGAGCAGTTCGGTGTCGCGACAGTCGCCCTCGACGAAACGGTAGGAGGGGTGGGCATCATAGGGCCTCTTGACGGGGCCGTACTTCGAGAAGTTGTCGACCCCGACGACCTCGAAGCCCCGCTGGAGCAGCTCCTGGACCACATAGCCGCCGATGAAGCCGGCGGACCCGCTCACCAGAACTTTCGTCATTTTTCCCTTTCTGAGGTGCTGTCGTCCAACAACTGGTGCAACGTCTTCGACATCGAGGCGCGGCCCAAATGCAAAGCCGGTACCAGCGCAAGTAGGCGGGGACCCATTTGACGAGCTTGAAATGCGACACCCCCAACGTCCGGTCGAGCCAGATCGTCGGCACCTCGGCCACCGGCCGCCGCAACCGCCGCGCCTTGGCCACCAGCTCGAGCCCCACTTCGAAACCTTGGTCGCTGTGGATGCCGACTTCCTCGAACGAAACTGCCGGTCATAAGCTTTGAACGAGTTCGTCGGGTCCCAAGTCCCCACCCGGGCCAGGACCCGCAGGGTGGCGCCGGCCACGCGCGACATGAGGCCCTTAATCAGCGGGCCGCCGACCTGTTGGCCGCCCCTCGAGTAGCGAGAGGCGGCGGCTACGACGACACCCCTTTCGACCAGGCGGGTCAACTGGTCGATCTGCTGGGGGTCATCGCAACCGTCGGCCATGGTCACCACCACCACGTCGGCCACGGACGAGTCGAAACCGGCCCGGATCGCCCGCGCCGGCCCGGGGCCGTAGCTATTGAGCACCAGGCGGACACGGTCGTCCTCCTCGGCGTACTTTTCGACCCACGGGACCGTCAGGTCCTCGGCGGAGTCGCAACGACCAGGACCTCGCACGGAAGCGTCACCGCCTTCACAGATCCGGCGCAGCGCAGCGATGATGGCCTCCCCTTCGTCGCGGGCGGTGACTACTACGGACACTCGGGGCTTCATCGGGCTGCGGGTACCGTCGGCTGACCGGTGCCGGCCAACCTGCACAAGCGACGCTGAAGACCCGCACTCTCGGCAGCGGCCTGGAGCGACGATGCGGCCGCCTGGCCTCATACCCTGACGCCCTCGCCCCGCACTCCCCAGATGTCGATCACGGGTTTGTCAGTCACCAAGTCGGCGTAACGGCGGTGCGGGGCCCCGATGACCAAGAGATCGGACTGCTCCAGGACCTCTTCGAGCGGGACGAGGTCGCGGTCCACCGTCACGTAGGGATCTGTGCAAAGGACGCCGGCCGCCTTGAAGCGCAGTATCCGCTTCAGCTTGTAGGCGAGGCTCGAGCGGGTGTCGTCGCTCTCGCCTTTGAAGGCCATGCCGAGGATCCCCACCGTCATGGTGGGGAGGTCATAACTGCCGGGCGAGCCGGTCGACGACGTAGAGGGGCAAGCCTTCGTTGACCATCATGGCGGCGTGGCCCAAAACGAAGTTGTTGTTGTTGAAGGCGGCCAGCTGCATCGTGTCCTTGAGCAGGCAAGGCCCGGCCGCAAAGCCGGCCGCCGGCAGGTCCGCCGCCCGCGGGTAGTTGTAGATGACGCCCTGGCGGATCCGCTCGTAATCCAGCCCGAAATCGTTGGCCATCATGTACAGCTGGTTGGCCAGCGCGAACTTCAGGTACCGGTACGCATTGGTGTAGAGCTTGGCCAGCTCGGCTTCCTCGGGCAGCAGTTCGACGATCTCAGTTCACCAGCACCTCGAAGAGCTTCCTGGCCCGAGCCAGCGCCGCAGGGTTACGGGCCGACACGATCTGGGGCAGCTCGAACAGCTCGTGGAGCGCCTTGCCTTCGGCGATGCGCTCGGGGCAGAAGGCCACGTCCAGGTCGAGCCCAAGCTTGGCAATGCGGCGCTCCACTAGAGCCGTCACGCCCGGGTAGACCGTGCTGCGGAGCACCAGGAGCTGGCCACGACGCAAATGAGCAGCCAGGTCCTCGACCGCCGCCGGGACCACTTTGGGGTCCGGGTTGAGGTGCTCGTCCACGGGCGTCCCGATCACGACTACGACATGTTCGGCTCTCGACACGATCGAGGCATCGGTCGACGGCGTCAAGCGCGACTCGGCGATGACCCGCTTGAGCACCTCGTCCGCCCCAGGCTCGTCGAAGGGCATCACCCCGGACTGCACCTTCTCGACCGCCGCCGGGTTCAGGTCATAAATGCCTACCTTCAAGCCCCGGTCGGCGAAGGCGATGGCGAGGGGAAGGCCGACATGGCCGCAACCCCCTACGACTACGACGTCCAAGTCAAATCCCAATGCTGGCTCCCATGCTTCGCGTTCTTTACTTCCGGCGCCAGTTGGCTACCCGCCGCCCGGCTACCTGCGCCCACCCGATGTGGTCCCGGTCGGGCTTTTGCTCGCTAGTGGTCTGTCGGTTAGGTGTCACAGCAATTGGTCCCGCCCGGTCAGCCAGGGCCAGCTGAGTGACCCACTCGCCGTTGGGACCGGCTGTTCCCGGGGAGCCTAGCAGGCAGGGCCTTCCGGACGGTGGGTTGCGGTGCTGCGGCGGAAAACCAGGTAGCGAGGGGAAAAGGTGCTCGTGAGGCCTGGCTCGGCTGCGAGGAGCTCCAGCTGGCTTCATCGGGGGCTTTTTGCCTGCATCAGAGCGATCTCGCCACGTTTCAATGCAAATAATGCACCATCTCCCACCGGAACGCTCGGCTCAGCCGGCAAACGCCACCCGTACCCTACGAGCTCCATGAAACGTACGTTCCGCGGTAACTGGCCCGCAACGGGCGCTGGGCGCGCTGCCCTACCTCCACCGCTGCGGTTCGTCGGCAGGAGCGACGGTGGTGGGCACGCCGTTGCCTTTGCCGTCGCCGGCCACTTCCTCGCCCACGGCCTTACCGATAATCGGCAAGCTGTCCTCCACGACGGGGGTTTGGGTGTCAGACCGGAACACCTGCACCACCCAGCGCCAGCGGGCCCGCCACATGGCCCTTCGGGCCGCCAACCCGGCCTGGGTGCCGGCGGGCGGGTGCAACTGCAGGGACAGGTAGGCGCTCCCCCCGATCGGGATCGGAAGCCAGAAGTTGACCAGGCGCCACGCCAGTACCCCCCAGATGGCGATCGACCTCGGCGTACCGAACCCGACCAGGATGCCGCTCACCGTGGCCTCCACCACTCCCAGACCTCCTGGCGTGATCGGCAGGGCGGCGACGATGTTGGCCGACGCCGTAAGCGACAAGCAGCGGCGACAGGGTTTACCCAGTGCCCGAAGGCGCCCACGAAGACGAACAGGGAAGCGGCGTCGAACAACCAGTTGGCACAGGCAAAAAAGAGCGCCTTCCCCATCTGACGGCGGTCCTTGGACAAGCTCCTTGACCCGGCCCACCATTGGCCGAAGAGCCTGGGCAGGGTCTCGGGGTGGAGGAACGGCACCCGCCTCCCGATCGCCGTCACAGAACCCCATTGCTCGCTGGTCGCCCTTGGTCAGCAATATGACCAGGCTGGCGATCGCGGCCATCAGCAACATGCCGATGACGGCCACGAACAGGTACCCCGACTGGAGGCCGTACAGGGGTAACGACACGAGCAGGGCCAGCCAGAAGATCACGTTGAGGACGACCGCCGAGCCAAGGCCCTGAGTGGCGAGGGCGACGGCCGTGTCGGTACCTCCGACGCCGGCACGCATCAAGAGGCGGTAACCGAGCGAATAGCCCATGGCGTTGCCGCCCGGGAGGCAGTGGCTCAGCGCCAACGTCGACAGCTGGATCCTGCGACAGCGTGGCAAAACCGGGGTCAGAGCTCTTCGGGATGAGGCTCCGGGTCAGCTCGAAGTACGCCAATCAGCGAGAGGACTTCCAACAGGACGCCCAGCACAGGCAGGAAGGGGTTGACCGAAGCCAGCACGTGCAGCGCCTTGTGGGTGCCGCCGATCTGGGGGACGACGAAGTACTCGACGATGAAGCCGACCAGCAGCAGCTCGGCCAGGTGGCGGACGGTACGGGGCAACCACCGCCGCCGCTTTGCCCGAGGGCCTGCCGCCCAGCCGAGGGGCTCACGTCGGAAGCCGCCTCCGTTTCGGCCAGCGCCGTCGATCTCGAGATTGGTCAGGAGCGGCCGGGGCCGCGCCGTTCTGAGCCCGGCCCGTCCGAGCCGGTGACCTCTGGCCCGGACCTCCGAGCCGTTGACCCGATCCGTTGACCTGAGCGCCGTTGACGTCAGCCCCGTTGTGGCCGGCCTCATCAGCCCCGCAGCCGCCCGCCGCCCCGGCACCTCTGTCCGGCTCCGCCCGAGCCCAGCGCAGCTCGCGCCCCAGACCGCTGCCGGCCAGTCCGGCGGCGCGGTCGCTGCGGCGCGGCGCCTCCGCGCGCTCATGACCCCATTGTCGCACCGGCTATTCGCACGGCCGACGAGCCAGCCGCCAATTTAAGTACCAATTAGGTAAGACCACGCAGCTTCTCGGCCAGCGCCCGGAAAGCCCGGCCCCGGTGGGACAGTGCGTGTTTGGCGTCGGGCGACTGCTTCGGCAATCTCCCCGAACGTGCGACCGTCCAGCTCAAATGGGACGAACACCGGGTCGTACCCAAAGCCGCCGCTCCCCCGCCGCTCCTCGGCTATCCATCCCTCGACCGTCCCCTCCGCGCTCACCTCTCTGCCATCGGGCCACATGGCCACGGCGACGGTCACGAACCTGGCCCGGCGTTCGTCCGGGCCCGCGCCTGCCAGCCAGCTCGGCCAGGACCTTGTCGACGTTGGCCTGGTCGTCCGGCGGCTCTCCCGGCATAACGGGCCGAACGCACCCCCGGAGCCCCCCCAGTGCCTCCACTTCGATGCCGGTGTCCTCGGCGATGGCCGCCATGCCCGTCTCCTTGACCAGCGCGGCCGCCTTCAGGCGGGCGTTCCCGAGCAGAGTCGCCTCGGTTTCCTCGACCTCGGGCGCATCCTTCGGGCCGGTCGAGCAGTTCGACGTCGAGGCCTGAGGTGGCCAAGATTTCGCCGTATCTCCCGGGCCTTGTTGGGGTTGGTCGTGGCCAGCACGAACGGCCCCGGCTCAGCCACGGAACTCACCGCGAGAAGGCGAACCCCGGGGGTCCCGCTTCGCGGGCGGCGTGGCAACGACCTTGGCCTGCGCCACCAGAAGCTCGGCGATGCCGGCTTCGGCCAGCCCCAGCATCGCGTCGAGCTCCGCCTTCGAGAACGGGTTGCCTTCTGCCGTCCCCTGCACCTCCACCAAGCCTCCCGAGCTCGGTCATGACGACGTTCATGTCCACTTCCGCGCCCGCGTCCTCGACGTAGGCGAGGTCCAGCATCGGCGTACCCCGGACTATCCCCACCGACACGGCCGCGCAACCCTCCTTGACCGGGTGCGCGGCAAGCCGCGCCGGCCGCCACCATCCGGCTGCAGGCGTCGTGAAGGGCCACCCAGGCCCCCACGATGCTGGCCGTCCTGGTGCCACCGTCGGCCTGGAGGACATCGCAGTCGAGCGTCACCTGTTGCTCCCCCAGGCCCGATAGGTCCGTGACCGCCCGCAGGCTGCGCCCGATCAGGCGCTGTATCTCCTGGGTGCGGCCCGACTGGCGGCCCCTGGCCGCCTCCCGGTCGATGCGTTCGGGGGACGAACCGGGCAGCATCGAGTACTCGGCGGTCACCCAGCCCTTGCCCGATACCCCGCATCCACCTCGGCGGCTCTTCGGAGAACGAGGCCGTGCAAAGGACCGTCGTACGGCCCATCCTGACCAGCACCGAGCCCGGGGCGAACTCAGTGAAGTCCCGCTCCAGCTGCACCGGGCGCAGCTCGTCCGCTCTGCGCCCGTCGGCCCGTGCTCCCGCCGCCGGTCGACCGGTCAGATCGCCCATGTCTTCCCGACCTCGGCCACGTCGACAGGGCCTCCGAACGCAGCCGCCGCCTCCTTGCTGGGCTAACGGCCCGGTCGATAGGCGGCGCAAGGTGGGTGATGACGAGGCGCTCGGCCCCGCGTCGGCCGCCGTCGCCCCGGCTTGCCGGGCACTCAAGTGCTGCATGATCCCCTCCGCCTCCAGGCTCAAGCACGCTTCCACCAACGCCAGCTGGATCCCTCGTCCCAGCTTGCTCAACTCCCACGCCGCGCCGGTGTCGGCCGAGTAGCCGAGCGCCCGGCCGCCGACTTCGACCCTCGCAGCCAAGGTTTCCACGGGGTGGTCCGTCCGCGACCAGGTCCAGCCGGCCGGGCCGACCTGGGCGCTGTCGCCGTCGCCGATCACCCGCCAGTCGAGGGTGCCGTCACGGTTTTCGCCCCGTCATTAGGTCGCGCAACCCCTCGGGGGCGTACACGGGGAGGCCCTGCCGGCCCAAGAAGTAACGCATGGCCACGTAAAGGCCCTCCAGGTCGCTCCAGTGGTCGGGGTGGGAATGGCTGATCACCACGGCGTCAAGGTCGGCGAGCGGGATGTGCAATCTGCAGGTTCGCCATCGTCCCGGGACCGGCGTCCATCCAGGTGGCAAAGCCGCCGGCTTCGCAGCAGGTAACCGCTGCAGGCACCGCCCGGGCCGGGATAGCTCCCGTCGCACCCGAGCACGGTAAGGGAAAATGGGCTGCGCCGTCGTCCGTAACCCCCTGCATCCTCGGAGACGAAGCCACGGGCTTAGTCATTTAGGGCTGCGTCCATCTCACCCGGCCGGGTGTGGCACCGGCGGCATCCCAGTGCTCAGCGTGGTCCAGTTCGGGGCCGAAAAAACGCTGTCCCAACCGGACAAAATTCCGACCTCGACCGGAGGAGATCCAGCGGTGGCTTGCCTTTTGCCGACGCTCCGGCGCCCCAAGTCCGGTCTCGAAGAGGATGCCCCGGACTTCGAAGGCGGTCTCCTCCGCTGAACTGACCAGCACGACATCGGGCCCCATCACCTCACCTATTGTGCGTGCCAGGTAAGGGTAATGGGTGCACCCGAGCAGGAGCGAATCGATCCCGGCCGCCGCCACCGGCAGCAAGTAGCCGCTCCACCAGGGCACGTGCCTCGTCGCCCCGGGTCTGGCCGCGTTCGACGAGCTCGACCAAGCCGGGGCAGGCCGCGCAGGTCAGCTCGACGGGGCGCCCCGAGGCGGTCAAGCGACCGCCGCGCCCACACGGCCCGCTCGTAGGCCCCCGAACCAATCGCCCCGACCGTCCCGATGACACCGACCCGGCCGCTCCGGGTCACCGACAGCAGCGCACGAACGCCGGGGTCGATCACGCCCACCAGGGGGACGTCGAAGTCGTAGCGCAGCATGCTCGAGCGCCGCCGCCGTAGCGGTGTTGCAGGCGACGACGACCAGCTTGACGTCGTGGGTCTCGACCAGCTTGCGCGTTATTTGGGCGGCAAAGCCGCGTACTTCGTCCAGGCTCCTCGGCCCGTAGGGGTACCGGCCCGAGTCCCCGACGTAGACGAGGTCCTCGGATGGGAGCAGGTCGGTCAGGGCCTTGGCCACCGTGAGCCCGCCAAAACCACTGTCGAACATCCCTATTGGCCGGTCGTCCATTTCCGAGGCGAGCCTAGGCGACCGCCGCAGCGGCCCCGGGGACCCGACCCCGTCCAGGGCGTCGGCTTAGAAGTACAGCTCGTGCCGCGCCCGCTCGGCGACGTCGTCGAGGTCACCAGTCCATACGTCGGTCGACAGGTACTTCCAGCCCCCGTCCGGCGACACTGTGACGATCGTGCCCTCGTCTATCTCCGAGGCACAGCGCGCCACGCCGGCCATGGCCGCCCCGTCGATATGCCCGGCGAATATCCCGACGTCGGCCAGGCGACGCACCCACTCGATGCTTTCCTTCGGACCGACGACCCGGCTCCGGTCGAGGAGCGAATAACCGTCATTATCCGAAAATACGGGCGGGATAAACCCTTCGTCCAGGCTTTTGAGCCCTTCGACGGTTTCGCCCGCCGGCGGTTGGACAGCCCAGATGCTGATGGCCGGGTTGCGTTCTTTGAGGAACCGCCCGACACCGATAATCGTGCCTGCCGTACCGAGGCCGGCCACGAAATGCGTCACCTCCGGGCAATCCCGCCAAATCTCAGGCCCGGTGCCTTCGTAGTGGGCTTTGGGGTTGGCCGGGTTGCCGTACTGGTAAGAAAACCACCAATCGGGGTGCTCTTTCGCCAATGCCTGGGCCCGGCGCATGGCCCCGTTGGAACCCTCGGCGGCCGGCGAACTGATTATCTCGGCGCCAAATGACCTTGAGCAGCTTGATGCGCTCCGAGGAAACGTTCTCGGGCACGACGACGGTGAAGGGGTAGCCCTTCACCTTGGCGATCATGGCCAGACCGGCCGCCGTATTGCCTGACGAGGACTCGAGTATACGTTGGCCCGGGCGAAGGCTGCCATTTTTCTCGGCCTCTTCGATCATGGATTTGGCCGCCCGGTCCTTCACCGAGCCCGCCGGGTTCAGCCCCTCGAGCTTTATGAGCACCCGCGCCCGCGGGTTCGGGCTCAGTTCGCTGATGTCGACCAGCGGGGTGTTGCCGATCGTGTCCAGGACGTTTTCGTAGCGGGCCATCGTCAGCCCCCGGCCACGGCCGGCATCAGGGTCACGACGTCGCCGTCGCCCACCTTGGCGTCCAGCTTGCCCAGGTAGCGGACGTCGTCGTCGTTGACGAAGACGTTCAGGTGGCGGTGCATCTCGCCGTCGGGAGTGAGCAAGGAGCCACGCAGGCCCGGGTACTTGCGCCACCAGGTCGTCGAAGACCTCGCCGACGGTGGCCCCCTCAGCCTCAACTGACGCCTCCCCGCCCGCGCTCGGCTCGCAGGATGTTCGGCAAACGCACTTCGACGGTCACGGCTTCTCCCAACGTGCGAGCGCAGCCTGGGCGGCCGGCCAAACCCGACCTTTCTGGTCACCATTGTAGGGTATCGCCCCGGCTCAAGCTGGCGTGACGACCGGTTCCTCCTCGGCCCGGCCGTCCACGATCCTGTAGCTGCGCACGACCGGCTCCGCGTCGCTCAGCGACACGAGCACGTAGTGCCAGTCGGGGTCCGGAGCCTGGCTGATGTCGGTCGGCGAGGGGTAGGCGGCGGTGTGGGTGTGCGAGTGCCAGACGCCTATCAGGGACAGGCCGGCCGCCTCCGCGGCGCGGTCGGCCCGCAGCAGGTCCCTCGGCTCGACGGTGTAGAGACGGGCCGACCGGGCGGCGTTGGCCGCCGGGTAGACCTCGTAGACGTCGCCCACCCACGGCCCGCCAGCAGGCCGCAGGCCTCGAGCGGCAACCCGTCGAGGCAGTGAGCCACGACCTGCTCCCACAGGCGGACCGGCAACGACAGCACGCAGCGAAGCTACCTCGCGGCCCTGCCATAGCCGCTCGACCCTGTACCGTGTGGACGTACAGCGGCCCACGTCCCGTGGCTCTGACGTAGGCTCCGGGAACTGCCCTCTCATAAGCTCCCCTAACAGCTCCTCATGATGGTTGCCCATGACTCCTAAGGCAGCACCAGGTCGGACCTTGGTGGCCCAGAACCGTCGGGCGCGCCACGACTACGACATCCTGGACACCTACGAGGCCGGGATCGTCCTGGTCGGCGGCGAGGTCAAGTCCTTCAGGGAGGGCAAGGTGCAGTTGCGGGACTCGTTCGCCAGGGTGCAGGACGGCGAGGTCTGGCTGCATGGCATGCACGTTTCGCCGTACGCGCTATTCGAGTGGCTTCGGTTTTGCGGACCCCGACCGCCCGCGCAAGCTTCTTGCTGCACCGGCGGCAAATCCAGGAACTGGCGCGCGAGACCCAGCAGGGGCCCTTGACGCTCGTGCCCCTCTCGGCGTACTTCAAAGACGGGCGGGTAAAGGTCGAGCTGGCCCTGGCCAGAGGCCGCCGTGCCTACGACAAACGGCGGGCCATCGCCGAGCGGGACGCCGACATGGAAGCTCGGCGAGAAGTAGCGGCCCACCGGCGCGGGGACGGCCGACGGTAGAGCAGGAACTGGGGAGCGCAACTGCCCTACTAGGAACGGTTAAGGGAGCACACAGGCTGCGCCCAGGGAAGTCTGGTAAGACGGATGATGTTGTACTTGAAGTACGTGAAAGGCAGCGCAAGGAGTAGGCAGCAGTGCAAGACAGCTTGAAGTTGGGGCGGCTGGTTGGGGTCAAGGTAGGCGCCAACTGGAGCCTTTTTGCCCTGGCTGGCATTGTCGCTTACTTCCTGGCTACTTCGCGGCTGCCAGCAGACGTGGCCGGGTATTCGCGAGAGGCGTACTGGTTGGCCGGGGTGTTCACGGCGGTGGCGTTGCTCGTTGGCGTGCTGGTCCACGAGGTGGCGCATGCCGTTGCCGCCAAGCGCGCCGGGCTGCACGTCGACGGCATCACGCTTTGGTTCATGGGCGGCGTGACGCGGATCGAAGGCGACAACCGTAAGCCTTCGACCGAGCTTGTGGTCGCGCTGGTCGGCCCGCTGGCGAGCGGGGTCATCGGAGGGCTTGTCCTACTTCTTTGCCTGGCTCACCCAGAATGCGGGGTGGGGCCTGGCGGCAGGGTCGTTGCGCTGGCTGGGCCTGATCAACTTGCTGCTCGGCGTGTTCAACCTGTTGCCGGCGTCGCCCCTGGACGGCGGCAGGGTGCTGCACGGGCTGATCTGGTCGGTGACCAGGAACCGCTGGCTGGCCACCCGGTTGGCGGCCGGGGCGGGCATGGTGCTGGGCGCCGCTTGCGCGTTGCTGGGCCTACTGGGCTTTGAAGAGAGCGACGCCCTGGACGGGGTCGTGCTGCTGTTTATGGGCTGGTTCGTGATCTCGTCGTGCAAGCGGGAGCAACTCGCCGGGCGGGCGCAGCACGTGCTGGGCGAAGCTCAGGTCTCGGATGTCATGCGGCCGGCCGTCATCGCCCCAGGATGGCTGACGGTGAGCGCGTTTTGGAACGAGTGGGTCAACCGCTACCCCGAAGCCGCTTTCCTGCTGGAGAAGTGGGGCGGAGAGGGCTGGAACGGCGTGGTGACGGCCCAACAGCTGGCTGCCGTACCGCCCCGCATGCAGTGCTCCGTAAGGGCCCAGGACGTCGCCCTCCCGCTGGCGCCCCCAGCGCCGGACAGCCAGGCACCGTTGAGCCCGGACCAGCCGGCGTTGGCCATGGCCGGCCGCCCGGGCGCCGCCCTGGCCGTAGTCGACCACGGCGCTACCGTCGGTGTCATCCTGGCTGCGGACATAGCGGCCTTGGTGGCCCGGGGTACCCCGGTACCCCGCCGGACCTGGGGTTCGCTCTGGCCGTCCGCCACGGCGCCTTCTGGGTACGCGTAAAGCTTTGATTTAGTCGCTTTCTAGGCCGTTGCCGGCCGACGAGCGGCGTGGGCGCTTTCCCTGCCCGCCAATCGCACGGCCGCCAACCGCAAGGCCGCCAACGGCAAGGCCGCCGCTCGCAAGGCCGCCGCTCGCAAGGCCCTTGGCCCCTCCTGGCGTCTGGACGAACGCAACGAGGGACGATAGTTGGCCACCTCTCGGATTGCCCTGGCTGGAGGGCGGTCCAAATCCGTCCTCGGCCCCAATTTCGGCGGAGATCCCGGTACCTGGGCGCGCCCGCGTCGCTTACACCTACTCGGGCGCGCAAAGTTGGGGGCATTACGGCTGCGACGGGGTCACAAAGTCGCTGGGGCGACAGGGCGAACAGGGCCACACCTGCAGCCTCCCCAGGGTCCGGCGGTCCGACAGACCACCTCCTCCTACTCGCCGTGACCGACCACTCCCGGATGTGTCTACCGCCCCTCCGAGGAGGACTTGGTCAGCCATCCGGTACAGTGGGCGGCTCAGCACATTGACATGGGGGTGACAGGTTTCGACTTTGGCTGTCGACCCGAGAGAAGCGAGCCGTGGTCCCCGGATGCCACGTAAAACAACTGGGAAAACCATAAACGCCAATAAGGCAAACGCGCGTCTAGCGCTGGCTGCTTAATCGCAGCCCGTCCGTCTGGCCCTAGCCCTGCGGGCCAGTAGCGGGCGTCATAAAGTAGGGCTTACCTAGCGGCTGCGCCAGCCGGCCGTCGGGGAAATTTAGCTGGCTTGAGCTGTCGGCCGGCGCCAGTGGCGAGCCGACGGCCGAGAAAAGTCACTGGCTGCGCTCGGAGAAGTCTCGGCGAGGGGTTGAAGGACGCGGGTTCAATTCCCGCCACCTCCACGAGCGATTTCTATAACATAAAAGCACTGGTAGGAGCCCTCTTTTGGAGGGCTCCCGTCGCGTCAGGACGCGTGGAGGACGCGGCGGGACGCCGGCAATGACGGGGAATTGCGGTTATGTCCGGTTCCCAAAGGGAAATAAAGTGACCGACGCGCGCGTCCTCGCCGTCTTTAGTCGTGGCGGCCAGCGAACGCTGAGGTGGCCGTCCACGGTCGTCATAAGGGCACCTGCAGCCCGCTGCCGGCCGTCAGTTAGACACCGGCAATCGGCCACGTCGGCCAGCGTTGTGGGCGCGCCACTCAATAGCGTCTTCCAGATTAAGAGACCATCGTTCCGATCGCCTTTCGAGATGGCGGGTGGATCAGCGGCTCACCGCCGCCTGACCCAGTTCAGGTGCCCGATGTCAATCTTCTCCTGAGAACCGTTCCCAGCCGCAGTGTCGTGCCATCCCGACCCCGCGATCTCGCCGCCTAATGCCCGGACAGCTTGCCCTCGAGTACCGCGTTTGCCCCTTGACAATGCCATCCGTAAGCGGGCACCAAAGTTGAGATGCCCACGGTCGGCGGCAAGCCGAAGACGTCGGGAACGGTCCAGTAATTCTCGGTCGTGCATCGAAGCGACTAGCTCGGCAATAGACGGGTGCATGATCCTCCGGTCCACACAGGCTGCGGTGCAGCGGTGGTAAGCACCAGCCTGCGGGGTCAGTGGGGGCAGCCTGTAAGTGGCGGCCGCCCGACTGGCACCGAGCCTGTACGGGGCGAGCACGGAGGCGGTACGGAGCCAGTACCGAGGCCCTTTATTAGGCGATCGACGGGCCAGCGAGACGGCAAAATGACCTTAATGCAACTGGAGCCTTCGCCCCGGGAGACCGAGGTCCTCAGCCTGCTCGCTGAGCACCTGAGCAACGCCCAGATCGCCCAGCGCCTTTTCATATCCGAACGCACGGTCGAGAGCCACGTGTCCTCTTTGTTGCGCAAGCTTGGCCTGGGCGATCGCCGCGCTTTAGCTGCCTATGCCTGCGCGCAAGCGGCGGCCAACGCCCTCCCGCTGCACCGGCCGGCCGAGCCACCGACGTCTTTTGTGGGCCGGGAGGCCGAGCTCGTCGAACTGGGCTCCGCCCTATCCCAACAGCGCCTGGTCACCCTGGTGGGGCCAGGCGGCGTAGGCAAGACCCGCCTGCTGCTGCGGGCCATGGAGAACAAGCGGGCTGCCTTCGTCGACCTCGCCCATCTTGGCCCCAGGCAGCGACCAGGAGGCAGTAGCGAGGGCTGTGGCCGGCGCCCTTGGCATGGTCGAGCCGGGCGCCAGCGCGCTCACTGCCGTCTCCAAGCAGCTGGCCGCGGTCACCGTGGCCCTGGTGCTCGATAACTGCGAGCACGTGCTGGAGGGTGCGGCGGCCCTCGCCGGCCACATATTGGCTACCACTCCTGTCCGCGTCGTGGCCACCAGCCGGGAACGCTTGGGCCTCCCCGCAGAGCACGTCCTGCCCGTAGGCCCGTTGCTCCCGGCCGCCGCCAGCCGGCTGTTCATGGAACGAGCCAAACAAGCGTCGCCCCAGTCCGGCCCCAGCCTGGACGAGGCCAAGGTGGTCGACCTGTGCCAGCGCCTCGAACGTCTCCCATTGGTCATAGAGCTGGCCGCCGCCCGCCTGGCCGCCCTCAGCTTCGACGACCTGGCCGCCCGCCTCGACCAGGCACTCGACCTTCTGGGCTCGGGTGAACGTTCCCGGGACCGCCATCGCAGCCTGCGGGCCACACTGGACTGGAGCTACGAGCTGCTGACGGCCGACGAGCAGGCCCTGTACCGCGCGGTAAGCGTTTTGCGAGGGCCGTTCCGGCTGGCCGTGAGCGAAGAGCTGCTGCCCGCTCAGGCCAGGGCCCGGGTCGCGGCTGGCGTGGCCCATCTGGTCGACGCCTCGCTGTTGGTGCGCCTGGAGGACCGCTATCGCCAGCTGGAGCTGGTACGGGCCGACGCCAGGGAGCGGCTGCGCGCAGCGGGCGAAGAATACGCCGTCACGAACCGCCTGGTGGACTGGGCGCTCCAAGCTCTTGACCAGGGGCTGAGGCATGGGGACGAGCACGACTTGGCAGCGGCCGTCGAAGCGGCTCAGGAGCTGGGCCGCCCCGAGTTCACCGATCTTGCCCTGGGGCTGGCCGGGGCCTGGGAGGAGCTTGGCCACGGCCACTGGGCCGATGCCGAACTGCTGTACGAAGCGGCGGCGGTCGCTTCCAAGGAACCTGAGATCGCCATGCGAGGCGCAGACCTGGCCTGGAGCCGGTCCCATGGCACAAGGGCGGTGGCCCTTTTCGAACTGGGCACCGAGCTGGCGGTGGCCGCCGGCGACCCAGCCGCCGAGGTCTACGCCACCTCGGGAACAGTGGAGCTCATGGGCCGTTTCCGATGTTACGCCGACCGCCAGTGCGACCTGGAGACCACCGCTCCCCTGGTCGAGCGCTCATGGTATGCGGCCGAAGCCGCCGGCGACCCGTGCTCGCGAGCGAGGGCCTTGCTGGCCCGCACCTGGCGGAACGACTGGGAAGGGCGGGACGTAGAGCGAATGGGCCTTGATGCCGAACGGTCCTTAGCCGCGGCCAGGGAATGTGGCGACATGGCCATCCTTTCGAGCGCCCTCGACGGCTGGTGCTCGGTGGCCCTGAAGCACCTCGACATGGCCACGGCCAAGGCCGCCATCGCAGAAAGGCTGGAGATCACCAAGGGTTTCGACCCGCACCGGTCGCGCCAGTTTCTTGAGCGCTTCGACGCCGTCCACATGTCCTGCGAGCTGAGCTGCATCCTGGGACGCTTCGAGGAGGGCCTTTCCGCCGGGCGGCTGCTGGACGAGCTCGGTCGCGGCCGGGGCATCATCTTTGGCGGGTCGACACAACTGGCCCCTGCGCTTTTCTTCCTGGGGCAGTTCGACCAATGCCTCCAACAAGTTTCAGGCGCGTACGCTGACGCTCTACAACGTCCTGGGAACGGCAACTCCATGCTCCTGCGGGCCTTTTGCTGTGCCGCCGCTGTCTGTGGTTACCGGGGCTTCGAGGTGGCCGAGGCCGAGTGGTGGAGCCAGGCAGAGGCGGTGGCCAGCGCCCGGCAGGGGAGAGACTCGTTTATCAAAATGATGCGGGCCGACGTGCTCTTGCACCACGGCCGGCGCGAGGAGGCAGCCGAATTAATGGCCGAGCCACCTTCGTCTTTGGTGTCGCCGTGGCGCGGCTGGTACGGGGCGGTGCGAGCCGAGGCCCTGGGGCCGGCTGCCTTTGCCGACGCCGAGGCGGTGGCCGAGGGGGGTATTTACTCAGCAGCGGTGCTGGCCCGGGCGCAGGGCCGCCTGGAAGAGGCCTTGGTTTTGTTCAACGAGTCTGGGGCCATATACCAGGCGGCGCGGACGGCCTTGGGCATGAGCGGGACAGAGGGCGAAAAGGCGCTGGCCATGTATGCCGAGTTGGGATTGACGTCAACGCTTTGACCAGGACCGGCCAAGGAGGCAGAGCGGCGCGTTCAATTCCCGCCACCGCGCTCTCCCTTTTCCGATGACAAGAGTGAAATCAACGATTAGGGCTGGCGAGCGGCGCAATACGTTTTGCGTGCACCCTCCCGAAGACCGAACACGCCATGTGCAACGCGACCTTGCAGGACTTCATCAGCCAGGCATCCGGTATTCCTCCGGTGGCAGGGACAATGGCTGATGGCCGGACGGTTGTCCGGACCAGTTCCACTAGCGCTTCTCATAAGAGGGAGGTGACGCCGTGACCGAAGTTGCCGACGCACCCGAAGAGGGCCGGCTCTTGCTCCAAGAAGACGGGTACGAGGCTGAGCTCGTCTACCACCTGCATCGCGACCGCATTGTCCTCCTCCACACCAAGGTCCCGAAGGCGTTGAAAGGCAACGGGATGGGAGAGCTCCTTGTTCGAGCTGCCCTCAAAAAAGCCGCTTCAGGAGGGCTCACCGTTGTCCCCTGGTGTCCTTTCGCCCGAGGATGGCTCGAGGAGCACCCGGATGTCGCCCGAACGGCCTCGATCGACTTGGCCACGTCGCCCCCCGAACCTGGCGATGACATCGATCGGTATCTCGACGCGGAGGAAGAAGACTCCTTTCCAGCCAGTGACGCTCATTCGGACTGGGCTGGCGGGACTACGTGAGGGCTGCTGGGTGTAAGCGGTGAGTTCTCGTACACGTGTCAGCCAGGCAAACACGTGTACGACTAGCGAAGCTCCACCAAACGACGCGGGCCGACGCCACCTCGGACGCCATTGGTGAAACCAGTGCGTCATGACCTGGAGCCGTCCCAGGCCTACTGATGGGCCGAACCGCGAGAAAGGTAGTTCCGTGCTGAACTCGGGTACCGAGTTGCGCAACGCGTGGCCGGGCGAGGCGTCGCGACAGCGGCGGTTCAGGAGATGTGTCAGTTAGCGGCGTCCCAGCTTGGCCTCCACACGCTCCGGGCCAAGACGACCGACGACAACGTCGGCTCTCAGAAGGTTCTGATCAAAGTCGGGTTCGTACCTCGCGGTCCCACAAACATCAGAGGTCGCCTCGCCACCTGGTACCGGCGCGAACTGTCGGGCGGACTGGCCTGAGCGCGCCCAACGGTTATTTGCAGCGCCTCGGAGAATTTACGAAACTCAACCGCCACGAACCAAAGGCTGCTCGCAGGGCAACTACTCGCCAGCCAGGACGACAACCCCGTAACGATCACCGCGCTGTTGGTGCCCGGTTCCTTTCGGGCCGGGACCGGTATCCGCCTCGGGTCACTGGACCTCTTTTGAGGCCTCCTGGATCGCTTGGTCAACATCTTTCTGGCTCACGTTCTGGACGTCTTTGGTGACTTGTTTTTCAGCCTTCAACCCCGCGTTGTTGACCGCCTCGAGGACGGTGCTCGCCCCGACGACGAGGAGGGCGGCCTGACCCTCGTCGATCAACTCGCCGAATTCCTTGACATCCGAGCGGGACAGGCCCCGCCAGAGGTGGCCACTCACGCCGCCCACGGCTGCGCCGACCAAGGTGGTGGCGATGATCGACGGCGGGAACAGGATGCCGACCACGGCGCCTGCCGCCGCCCCGCCCCAGCCCAAGTGCCGGGTCGCCATTTCGTCCTTGTTGACATGGACCTTCCCATTTGGGTCCTTGGTGATCACGGCAGCGTCGTAGCTGCCCACGACCCCCACGGTATGCAGGTCTTTCACGATTTCATAGTCAGCACGCGCCGCCATTTCGTCGGGGTACGTGCCGATGTACACGAAGAGCTCGTCGCCTTTGGCCATGGTGTGGTCCTCCTTGTTCCGGGTAGCAGCGGTGCATGTTAGCCGGCTGGGCCGGTCCCGCCGGCCGCTCAGTGGGCGTGTCCGCTACTCCTCCTGGCAGGGCTCGTGGCCCAAGCACTTCAGACATAGGGGTGGCAGAGCGTCTCGCCATTGTCCCAGGCGAACCACGGCCCCAGTTTACCCCCCGGCGATAAGGGCTCGCGGACGTCGAGGTGCTGGTAAGCGAGGGGCCCGTCGGGGGTGCAGCGCCCGAGGTCGTAGGCGCGCAGCTCGGCCGTCACGCTACCGGGGTAGTACCCACCCTTGGGCTTGAAGATGTAGGTCTTCCCGTACCCGTAGGCGTCCGGCTGGCCCCAGTATGTCCAGTTGATCCCGCGGACCAACCCGGAGGGGTCGCCGCCGTTGAATATCTCGTCCGGTCGGTAGGTCCCCCACCCGACCCCGACCCGGGGGATGAACGCCTTGGAGCCGAGCACAGGCTGACCCGCGACGGTCGGTAACTGGGTGCATTTTGCGCCCATCGGGAGGTCGCCGCCGGGGAACCAGATTTGTCCTAGTGCTTGAGGGATGCCGCATAGGCCCCGGGGAAAGTTGTAATACGTCAGGTAGGTAAAGTCGCCGTCTACGCCGTCTCGATGGAAGAGCTGAAACGCGCCCATGTCCTCACACCCGGTGGGTGTATCGAAACAGATGTCGGCCACCACCCAATAGGAATTGGCCCTGGCCGAGATCCCGTAGATAACGCCGGCGTGCTCGATGGTGGGGCCCTCGACGTGGCTTTCGGGGACGCCCGCCGGGACGCCAAACGCGTTTTGGGGCTTGGGGTCAGCGAGGTAGGCGTGGAAAAAGCTGGCGCGAATTTGAGCGTCCAGGGCTTTGGTAACGGTCAGACCGGCTGCCGTACCACTCACGGGTGTCGTCGGGGCCGAGGGCCTCGCGGGGCTGGGCGGCGACGTCGTCGTGACGGGCGGGTGGCACGTGCCGGGAGCCCAGTGCCAAACGGCCAGCACCGGGGCGGGGATACTCACATGGTAAGCGGCACAGGCACCGACAGTGTCGATGTACCCCACATCGTGCGCCTGCCAGGCACCGGGCGGAGTGCGCTCGAAGATCAGGTAAGCGCCGTCGTCCTGGACCGCGACTTGTGCCGCCTGGGAACTGTGTTTTGGGACGAGGCTTGCCCCTGCCCAGTAGGTCGATGTTGCTTTATCGTACGCGTAGTAGGCCGGGTAGTTGTCGGGAGACGCACCGAGGCCCACGAAATCCGAAGCCGCCAGCCCGTAGTAGGACGCGGCCGCGGCGACCAGGGCGGACCGTACTGTGTTCGTAAGGAGGAGATTTTGCGCTACCCCGTTGGTCTTGGCCGACTGCGCCGCCAAAAGCCCGGCGGCAGAGACCTCGGGTTGTGCACCCGCGAAGGGGGCTAGCCCGAGCACCGTGCACGCCGTCACTATTTTGAGCGTCTTCCCCACCGGCACGTCCCTTCTATTTTGGGCCAGTCGTTAACTTGGACGGACCGCCAAAGCCTGATGGCCCATCATCACATGTGCGAAAAGCAGTCCCTGGCGATCGTCGCGGCTTCGGGCAGGCCGCCCTGGGCCACACTGATCTGGACGCTGTAACTCTCCGAGCCGAGCTGACCGAGGGGGAACCACAGCTCTCCCGAGCCTTTCGCACCCCCCTTTTCGACCACCCAGACGACGGCGCCCCCGAGTGTTGGCTCAGGGACGAAGGTATTGGCAAACTTCGGTGGCAGATCCTGAGCGACGCTCCCGCGCTGGACATAAACGTTGATGGTCGAATTGCCCGGCGGGTTGGCCACGTACTCGCATAGGCCGGTCGCTGCGAGGTCGAACTGGGTGGCGAAATGAGTACCGGCGGCAGCATCCGCCTGCGCTTCAGTGAGCAAGGTGCACGGGTGCTTGACAATCATTTCTACGATCGACTGGCTCACATCGGTGGGCAAGGTCGGGCCGCCCGCCAGCTTTGGTGGGACCGTCGAACTCGTGCTCGCCGGGGTCGGCGGCGGCCCCGAAGTCGACGGCCTGGACTGCGGGACCGGGCCCTCGGTGAGGGTGTATAGAGCGAACGCCCGAACGACGGCGCGCAGCACCAGGTTGATGTACTTCGTGCCGAGCGCAGACTGATCTATCACGCAACCTCGCAGCAGGTTGCCGTTGGTGACTCCTTTAGCGCGGCATTGCGATTCATAAAGCGGCAACAGCAAGGCCGGGACAGTGGCGGCGTCGTAGTTACTAGCAGGGAACCCCTTTACGAGGTAAGAGCTCGGGTTCTTGCCAGGCGGATAGGTGAACAGCGAGTCTTTCTCATTTACGGCCCAACTCGGTGCGAACGAGCTGTATATCGTGCGGAAACCGGAGTTTGTGCTCGGGTCGACTAGGTACCGCTTCCCGTTCCCCCCGATCAGGACGGTGTCCGTGGCCGACGGGCTCGCCCCCGTGACGACCGAGTTGAGCAGCCCGTGCAGACCCTCGACCAGCGGCTGCGGGGCTCCGAAGAACACATTGAGACCCCCCGGAAAGCTCTCGATCGCCGCGGAGCAACGGTCAGGCCACTTCACGAAGATGTCGCCCTGCGCGTCCGCGTGGACGCTGCCCCCGCCGGGCAACGAGCGGACCGCGGTGCCCTCGACGTGGGCGACGGCTCCGTTCACAAGCAGCCGGGCACCAGTGCCGCCGTCCACTTCGATGCGAGTGCCGGCGACGAGCATCGCGACGGCGGTGTCCTCGGCCACCGAAGATGACCCGTTCACGGGTTGCTCGCGGACCTGGACTTCGAGCGAGTGGTCCCTTGACTCGACGAGCGTGTACTCGCCCGCGGCCTGGAAGTCGAGGGCGCCGTCGTTGAAGGTGGCGAGGTGAGGGTCGCCCTCGGAGTAGGCGACGGCGGTGCCGTTGCCCGGAGCCGGGTTGCAGTCCCCCGCCGAGGGCGGGAGGTCCAGGGGTGTCGTCCGGCTGCCTGGTGAGGCGATCGAGGTAATCGTGTAGCGAGCATCGGCGGCAGTGCTGTTGACCGCCAACGTGAACGGTGCGGCCAGCGGCGCCAAGTTGAGCGGGGTGCCGCCCGAGGTGCAGCTGACATCAGTGTCCTGGCACGGCCTGGAGCCGACACAGAACACGGCATCGGTGAAACCGAGGGCGCTGTGGCCCGATCCGTCATGGACCGATGCGTAGCCGCCGCTCACGCTGATCTCCAGCAAGCCATCGGGGACGGAGGACTCCTGGTCGATCACCGCGGCCCACGGTTGAAGCGTCCCACCGTTCGAACCGCCGGTCGCGCCCAGGACATCGGCGACCACCGCCGGCCGCGCGCCCATCGGCACCCCGATCCCCGGTGTCGTCCATTCGTCCCCCCAGGTCGGCTGGTTGACCATCGACGCCCCCCAGGCCTTCTCCACCGGAACAGAGTCCCCTCCGAGAGTAGAGATGAACGCCGATGACCCGCCGGACTCGTAGGCGCGCCAGGCGTCGACCATCTTCGACCACAGGTCGTTGCCTGTGATGTGGGCGACAAGCGAGTACCAGCCCACAGCGTCGTAATTCCGGGCCGTCAGATCCCGGCCCGGTATCCCGAGCCATCCCTGGCTCCAAAAGCTGGCGGTGCCGGGCTCGCCATAACCGGCGTAGCTGGTCGCCAGGTAAGTCGCCGAACCCTCCGCGATAAACGCCGGGACCGTTTGACTTATCTCCGCCTCGGAGAACACCTTGTCCTGGTAGCAGTGGACCACCTCATGCGACAGCAAGACGTGGAGGCGGTCCGACACCCCGCCCAGTGACGCGTGCTCGCCGCTGTACAAGAGCGGGTAGAGGGTGATCTGGCACGGCTCCTTGATGAAGCCCTCCTCAGGAGAACCCGGCGAAAGGTGGTGCTTGACCCCGTTGAAGTACCCCGTTACCGCCAGGGTCTTCCCGTTCACGTTCGTCGGCGCGAAAACTATCGCTAGCGGGTCAGTGAGCCGGGAGCTGGTCGGCGCCAGGACCGGCAGACCGAGCCGCGCCCCGATACCGGCGAGATCGCTCACGACGTCCGCGCACACCCCGTCCACCAGTGAGTGGTCGACCGACGCTGGAGCCGTCACCCATTGCAGGCAGTTAGCCGTGAGATCCTGCGGAGCCTGGCCGAGTGGCCCGAGCCGGGCGCCAACCGCAAGTGGTCGTTGGACGGTCGCCCCGCCCGTCTGAGCCGCGCCCGTCTGAGCCGCGACCGTCTGAGCCGCGCCCGTCGCCCCCAGCATTGCTAAGAGGGTTGCGAAGGCCAGCAGTGCGGGGCGGCCCGGCGCGCCCTTCCAGCAGATCGCCCGCCTGAAGGCGAACGCAAATCGGCCCCGGGCGTGTTGTGGTTCAAGCGTTTTCCGCCAGGCGGACCAGAGCGGCCAGCTTCGACGTCGACACGGCCTTGGTGTAGACGAACGCCCCGTATTCCTTTTTGCCACTAAGCCCGGTCATCCCCTGAGTGAAGATGCCTCCTACTGTGAATGTGTAGTAAAAGGCCGACAAACCGAGGCCGGAGTATGGGACGAAGCTCATCTTAAGCGTTTGCGCCTGGGAGATCCCCTTTTTCAGGTCCGCTTCCGTAACAGGCTTCGACGTGACCTCGTAGACAAGGCCAACGGTCTTGGCTAGCCCGGCAACACTCGTGCCGGCCCCGTAAGTACATGACGTCACCATCGTGGAGATTTCGTCATTTTCCTTGGTCGGCTTCAAATTGTTGACCGACACGGTGGCGGCAGGGACGGAGAAGCCCACGATGGCAGATACCGATGCCGCGCTCACTTTGTGGCAGAAGACGGCCGCGGCCGACAGCCTTGGGCTGGACGAGGCCTGAGCGACACCTGGGGCGGCGGCCAGAACGCTCGTGCCGGTGAGGCCAAAGAGCAGGCCGAAAGACCGGAAGTACCGACGTGCGGGTCGGGTCGACTCGTTTCCAGAGGTGCTTCGCATCGTGGGCCTCTCTTTGTATGGTGGTCCGGGGCACGTCGAAATAAACGCAGGCAGATGTGGCCAAGATGAAGGCCGCCGAGCTTAGCCCGCCGGAGAGGCGCCGCCGGTCTTCGGTCCTCTCTGGTTGGTACGAGGACGGCCGACCCGTTAAACGTCTTGCGCTCTCGTTGCCGAAATGTCCGTGCTTCTGGGGGCTTGGTCTCTCGGATTTTCTCACTATGAGCCCGTACGAAGTTCGGCGGCCGACGCCATGCTCCGCGATGACCTGGGTGTAACCTACCTACAGGCCTTCGACAGTGAGGGTACGGCCGTTCGGCGGCCCGTTCCCCGGAGGTACCCGTTCTGTGGTGAGGCCCGCGTCGTACGTCGAAGGTCCTTTTAGTCGGGATGGGATCGACGACCATCGCGTTGGCGTCAGGGGCGGAGCGCCTCTTTTCCGGAGCCTGCCGACGCTGGACAGCGCCGCCGGGGTCGCCTGCCCGTGACCGCGTCGACCTTCTCTGCCGTGCAGACGTCCCAACGAGCTGGCAAGGATGACTTCCAGGAGCTTGCCCGTCAGGTCCGCGAGGCTGGGCTCTTCTACCAAGCGCCCTGGCGTGCAGTAGCGAGACTGGGGCTGATTGGCGCCCTCTATTTGGCTGGGTGGACCGCCCTGTTCGTCGTGGGGAACTCGTGGTACACGTTGCTTGTCGCCGCATATCTGGCTGCGGCGTTCGGGCAGGTGGCTTTCTTGGGCCACGACGCCGGCCATCGCCAGTCCTTCCGGTCGCGACGGGCGAACAGAGCGGTGGGCTTGGTGTGCGGCAACCTGGGGATCGGGATTAGCTACAGCTACTGGGTCACCAAGCACGGACAGCACCACGCCCATCCCAACCAAATCGGTGCTGACCCCGATGTCGGGCCCGGCGTGATCTGTTGGACGCCGGAGCAGGCCACCGGCAAGACGGGGCTGGGCCTGGCGATTGCCAAACACCAAGCCGCCCTATTTTTCCCCTTGACATGCCTGGAAGCGGTGAACCTGCACATTCTGAGCGTCCGCGCCGTGCGCTCGAAGGAGGCCGCTCATAGGCGCACTGAGGCCATCTTGCTAGCTGCTCACGGCGTGGCCTACCTGGGTGCGCTCGTGCTGGTCCTCTCGCCGCTGCGCGCCCTGGCGTTCCTCGTTGTCCAGCAGGGTGCGTTCGGTCTGTACCTCGGGTGCGCCTTCGCCCCGAACCACAAGGGGATGCCAATGCCGTCCCAGGGCGACGAGTTGAGCTTTGCCCGCTGCCAAGTGAGCACGGCGCGCAACGTTAGAGGGGGGCGGGCATTGACCGTGGCCCTCGGTGGGCTCAACTACCAGATCGAGCACCACCTGTTCCCCAGCATGCCAATGGCCAACCTCCGCCGCTGCCGGCCTCTGGTCAAGGCGTACTGTTTGGCCCACGACATGGCGTACTGCGAGAGCACGCTCTTCGGTTCGTACCTCCTGGCCCTGCGCCACCTAGACCAGACGAGCCGATTGGTCCGCCACGTTGTTCCTGGTAGCCGATGACGCCGTCCCGCGCCCAAACCACACGACGGTGTCTGCGCCTCTGCCCCAAACGGTTGCGTGCCGAAGGCCGCCCTCTGACCGGCATTGGTTGCGGCGGCAACGTCGCCCTCTCAGAAGTCCCGCCTGGTTACCCCGTTGACCAGGTAGTGTGATCGAACATCCTCGGTGGAGCCCTGACTTGGGCTGGGCGGTGGCGGCCGTCCGTTTGGGTTGCCTCAACCGAGCCATTGCGAGGAGCTCGTCCATGAGCGTTGTCACAACGCCGATTACTTCTGCTTTCCCGCGCCATCGAGCCCGCCGCTTCGGCATACTAAGCACGTACCCGCCAACGGCGTGCGGACTGGCAACGTTCAGCGCCGCCCTGGCGCGCGGCCTTGAGGCCAACAACGCCACCGTTGGTGTTGTCAGGCTGGCGGACGGGGCATCGTCGTCCGACCCGAGAGTATTGACCGAGATGAGCAGTGGCGTCGCCTCCTCGCGGGCTGGGGCGAGCGCCGCGCTCAATGGGTGTGACATCGCGATCGTGCAGCACGACTACGGCTTGTACGGCGGCGCTGATGGCGAGGAGGTCTTGGAGATCCTCCATCGGCTCACGATCCCGTCCATCGTCGTCGCCCACACCGTGCTGCTCGAGCCAACCGACCACCAGAAAAGAGTCTTGGAAGCGATCGCAGACGCGGCCACCGTCGTGGTGGTCATGGCAATGACTGCCCGGCGGCGGCTCTGCAGCCGTTTTGAGGTCGACTCGTCCAAGGTGGCGATGATCCCTCATGGTGCAGTCATACCTCCGCCCCGGCGCCGCGCTCACCCAACGGATCGGCCCCTGTTGCTCACTTGGGGCCTGATCGGCCCGGGAAAAGGTATCGAGTCCGCCATAGACGCCATGGTGGGCCTCAAGGACCTGGATCCCCCTCCGCGCTACGTAGTCGCAGGTAGCACGCACCCCAAGGTCCTCTCGGCGGACGGCGAGGCCTACCGGGACATGCTGATAGCGCGGGCGCGATCACAGGGGTTGGCTTCATCAGTGACGTTCGACCCCGCATATCGCGACCTCCCCTCGCTGACGGCGCTGATCCAGGACGCCTCGGTCGTCGTACTGCCGTACGAGTCACGAGACCAGGTCACCTCTGGAGTGCTGGTCGATGCCATCGCCGCCGGCAGACCAGTCGTGGCCACCGCCTTTCCCCACGCAGTCGAGCTGCTGTCCAGCGGGGCGGGCATAGTCGTCCCCCACGGCGACGCCACCGCCCTCGGCGCTGCGCTGCGCCTCTTTCTCACCGAGCCCGGGCGCGCTGCGTCTATGGCACGCGAGGCAGCCCGCCTTGCTCCCGGTTTCGGCTGGCCGGCGATTGGCAGGCAGTACGCCGACCTGGCCGAGAGCCTTCTGCTCACATCCAAGGCTGTGCCCGCTTGATCTGCCCGCAGCCCAGTTTCGAATACCTGGGGCGGATGAGCGACGAGCACGGGACGTTCGAGCATGCAGACCACACCAGGCCGCGCAGAGAGCTTGGCTATTGCACCGACGATATGGCCCGCCTCCTGGTAGTCACGAGCCGTGAAACTGAGCCCAGCGCCGTGACCACCGAACTCGCCCGCAAGGCTCTCCGGTTCGTGACGGGCGCCCAGGGCGTGCGAGGCGACTGCCGGAACCGTCGCGGCCGGGACGGAAGGTGGCACGGCCCGTACAGCGTCGAGGACTGCTGGGGCCGGAGCTTGTGGGGACTGGGCACAGCCGCGGCCAACAGCCCGCATGAGTTGATACGCCAAGTCGCTCTCGGGCACTTCGACCGGGGCGCCCAACAGCGTTCCCAGTGGCCCCGAGCGATGGCGTTCGCGGCGTTGGGCGCGCACGAGGTCCTGGCTGTCCGTCCAGGTCACCGGACCGCTCTTGACTTGCTCGCGGCGGCGGTCGAAGTTGTCGGCGACGCGCGCCGCGGATGGCCCATGGCCTTGGCCCGAAGCTCGCCTTTCTTACGCCAATGCGGTGCTGCCCGACTCGATGATCGCGGCCGGCGTGGCCCTGGAGCGCCAGGCCCTGGTTGACGATGGGCTCGACCTCCTGGCGTGGCTGCTGGACCACGAGACCAAGGACGGGCACCTGTCAGTGACGCCGGTGGGCGGGAGTGACCCGGGGGATCCACGGCCCGCCTTCGACCAGCAGCCGATAGAGGTCGCCGCCCTGGCGGACGCCTGCGCTCGAGCCGCTAGCCACGTCAAAGATGACCGCTGGTCAGCGGGTATCGACGCCGCGGTAGCGTGGTTCCTCGGCGATAACGACTCGGACGCTCTCATGTTCGATCCGGAGAGCGGCGGAGGCTACGACGGGCTCTGTGCCAACGGCCCGAACCTCAACCAAGGGACGGAGTCCACTTTGGCGCTGATCTCCACATTGCAGCATGGTTGCCGTCTGGACCGAGCCCGGCGTTGAGCCCCGAGCGGACAATCCCGATGGTGTCGCGGAGCACGCTGCGGCTTTTTCCCGACCACCGCCGGGTCCTCGCGCTGATGTTCGTCCCGGGCGAGGAGATGCCCCGAGGGGACTCCCGCGCCGTCTCTGTGACTGACCGCATCCTGGCCATGGACGACGTCGACGTCACGACCACCCTCACTGACCTGAGGCGACGGTTTGGTCACCGCCACCGCCACCTCGAGGAAATATGGTCGAGCCACTTTCGCCTCGCCTCCCACCATCTCGGCGACGGCGAGGACGCCCCTGTCGAGAAAAAGCTCCTTATAGGCGCATACTTCACCCGCGAGGTTTCGCTCGAAGGCGCGGCCCTGTTCAACCCGTCCATCGTCGCCCACCCCGACCAGGGCGGTTTGGCCCCTGGCGAGACTCGTTTCGTGATGAGCTTGAGGGCCGTAGGCGAGGGCCACGTCTCATCCATCGAGTTCCGCACCGGGATGGTCGACGCGGCCGGCGAAGTCCGTCTCGATGAGCCGGGTAAGTTCCTCGGCTACGGCCACTACTCGCCCGGGCCGTTCACCAAGTCTCTCTTCCATGCCAAATTGGCAGAACGGGGATGCGACAATCAGGCCGCCGCCCTCGTCCTCGACCGCCTCGGGCCCGTGTTTGGGCCGACAGATCTGGACCTGGCTATCGCGTCGTTGCATTCTGACCTCCTGTCCAGGGCAGCGGTCAGGGACGCCGTTGCGGGGATCCGCTGGGTGGCGGCAAACAACTACACCGTCGAGTTCGCAGTTGGCACGCAAGTTTCCGAGCGTGTGCTCTGGCCACACGGCCCGGCCGAGGCCCAGGGAATGGAAGACGCCCGATTCGTCCGTTTCGTGGGCGACGGCGGTGAAGTGACGTACTTCGCCACCTATACGGCGTTCGATCACGCAATGATCGCACCGCAGCTGTTGACGACCACCGACTTCCGAACTTTCTCCATCTCCCAGCTCTCCGGCCCGTTCGCCACCAACAAAGGCATGGCCTTGTTCCCCAGAAAGGTCGGCGGCAAGTACGTGGCCCTCTCCCGCTGGGACCGCGAGAGGTTAGCCGTCACGACTTCGGACGACCTCAGCGAGTGGGACGAGGCGACGACCCTGGCTCTGCCGACGCGACCGTGGGACCTGGTCCAGGTGGGTAACTGCGGGTCGCCGCTGGAGACCCCTGAGGGTTGGCTCGTCATGACCCACGGCGTCGGGCCGATGCACGAGTACACGCATCGGAGCCATCCTCCTCGACCTGGATGACCCGTGTCGGGTGATCGGCACGCTCACCAGCCCGTTGCTCGTGGCGAACGAACAGGAGCGAGAAGGGTACGTCCCAAACGTCGTCTATTCGTGCGGCGCGCTTGCCCACGGCGAAGCGATCGTGTTGCCGTACGGGTTTTCGGACAGCGCTGTAGGCTTCGCCCGAGTGGATATGGCCGAACTGCTCCACCTGCTTACAGCCGGCGCGCCCCGGTGACAATCGAATGTCGACCACCTACGGTGCGCAACGTTCTCCGGCCCTGCAACACGCGTTGGCCCGGATCGGGACCACCGGCGAGGTGACATTCGGTCAACAGCCAGGCCCGCCGGCATCGCCGAGACAGGTACAACAGCTACTTGCGCTCCTCAAAGACGCCGGCCACACCGATTTCCGTGACGCACGCGGCCCGATGGGTTTCACCCAGCGTCAGGCCGGTGGCAAGTTCACCCGGGACGAGGCGGCGGCGTTCATCGACCGGTTACAGGACAAGGAGCCCGAGAGTAGTGTTTTCGAGGCGGTGCCGGCAGCGAAGCTGTCTGCGCAACAACAGCTTCTGAGGCGTATGCCGGCCGAGCAGCTTGCCGTCGAGCTTCGACGTCGCGGCTGGACCGTCATCGAGCCCTAAATCGATCGAGGCGCGACCCGCGGAGCGCCGGGGTTGCGGGTTGCGGTCCTGGCCCCGATCTCCTGGCGCACTCCTCCCCGGCACTACGGCCCGTGGGAGCAGTTCGCCTCCCTGCTCACCGAGGGCCTCGTAGAGCGGGGCGTGGACGTCACGCTCTTCGCCACCGGCGACTCGGTAACCGCTGCCCGTCTCGTGTCGGTAGTCCCGCATGGGTACTCGGAGGATCCCGACCCCGAACCCAAGGTCTCCGAATGCCTGCACATAGCCGAGGTGTTCGAGCGGGCCGCCGAGTTCGACATTATCCACAACAGCTTCGACTTCCTGCCGCTCACCTATTCCGGCCTCGTGCCCACCCCGGTTATCACTACTATCCACGGGTTCTCCTCGCCGCGGATCCTCCCTGTGTTCAGAAAATACAACGCCCGTACCAGCTACGTCGCTATCAGCGACGCCGACCGCCGTCCCGAACTCGACTATCTTGCCACCATCCATCACGGGATCGACACTGGTGCCTTCACCCTGCAAACTTGCTCCGGCAATTACTTGCTCTTCTTCGGTCGCATCCACCCGGACAAAGGAGCCGTCGAGGCCATTGACGTGGCCGCCCGTGCCGGGCTACCGCTCGTCATGGCCGGCATCATCCAGGACCAGGCGTACTTCGACGCTTGCATCGCGCCTCACCTCGATGACAAGCGCGTCCGCTACGTCGGGCCAGTGGGCGGTGAGGACCGCAACGCCCTCCTCGGAGGGGCTTATGCGCTGCTCCATCTCGTCAACTTCGAGGAGCCGTTCGGCTTCAGCGTTGTCGAAGCAATGGCCTGCGGGACGCCGGTAGTGGCCTCACGACGGGGGTCGATGCCGGAGCTGGTCGACAACGCTCGCACCGGCTTCCTGGTCGACAATGTTGAGGAGGCTGTCCTCGCCGTGGACCGAGCCGCCATCCTCGACCGTCATGCCGTTCGCGAGGAGGCGGTCACGCGCTTCGGCCGCGACCGGATGATCGATGCGTACCTGGATGCGTACGGGCGGGTGATCAATGGCGAGCGGTGAGCGGGGGCTGGTACGCAGCGTTTTGGGCCAGCACGTCCTCGTACGGGCGTCCTGGCCGCCAGGGCCGCTCCTAGGGCCACCTTTGGCCCCCCCGAGCACGTCAACGCTGGTCACAAGCCATTTCTGCGGCGGCTTTTCGGTCGCAAGTAGCCTGGAATCCATGCGCCGCCGCTTCGGGAGTGCCGGGTCCGGCACCCAAAATACTGTGCTTGTTCGTGGCCTACGATTGTCCCACAAGGCGCCAATCTCGATAAGGCGGGCTAAAGGATGACCCTCCAGTTACCTAATTACAGCGACTTTACTAATAACCCGATTTATCGCGCCGCCACCAGCCATTTAGTGGACCTTGCCGGGAGCGCTGACGGCCGCGTCGTCATTGACTTGGGCTGTGGCACGGGCGCTTGTAGCTTTAAGCTGCTGCAGCGGTACAAGCCCGCCGAGTTGATCCTCGTCGACCCGGACAAAGATGCACTGGCGAACGCCCAAGAGCTGACTTCGACCCCCTCGCGGGCATTCTGCGCATCTGCAGAAGAACTGCCAAACGTACTGCCAAAGAATTTCGCGGACATCGTCATAGTCGGCAACGCGCTGCACCTATTTGGCGACCTTGGCGCCGCCGCGAAGGGCATACGTCATTGTTTACGTCCCGGCGGGGTGGTGGTCTTGAGTACCGCGTTCCACGTAGATGCCGCCGGCGACGACGAGCATACTTTTATCCGTCTAGTCTTCGTGGAGGCCCTTAGGACGTTACGCGGAACAGCGAGAGCTAAACGGGAAGAGGCAAGCCGCGACAGTTCGGCCCGGACCCACTTGCGAGCCGCCGAGGTTGAAACGAGCCTGACTGACGCAGGACTCGTTGAGGTCGAGATGTCTGAAAGAGGTTTCTTACTGGATGGTGAATTCTATTCACGCTTCGTGGCCACAAAAGAGTTTGCTTCGGCGGCGTTGCCAGGTTATCCACCCGCTCTGGCAGCGGAAACTCTGTCGAAGGCAGCGTTGAAGGTGGCCGGCGCTTACCCCTCCAAGTGCGTGTTCGAGCGGAGGTGGCTCTACGCTCGGGCGTTTGTCCCGCTCGACGGCACGCCTCGAATCGTCAGGCCTACGAGCGAGGGTTCCGCCACGCGGCTAGACGCGTTCTGAGCCTGCCCGCCGGCGCGGCTGTGCGGCCAGGCAGCACCAGGCGGGTTCGCAGCGCTGCGTCCCACCGCAGCCGGCGCCGCGGCTTTGACTGACGTCGGTTCCGCCAGCGTGCGTTCCCAGGTGACCGTCCAACCGGCGCTGTTCATGCGGAAGTCTTCCGTGTGAGTGGCACACAGAGGAAGGGGCCCGGAAAACTGTCCTGGACTATAGCTGCAGCCGCCCGGCGGTCACAGCCGTCAACGCGACATTTGTCGGGCGGGTTCATGCTTGTCTTCCTCGTCCGCTCCAGAGGTGGCCCCTCAGGTTGAGAGGCGACCGTTTCGAGCTTGTCTGCTAACAGCCTACGCGTACCGAGCCGCTATGCACCACGGTCCAGCGGGCCCTCGGCGCGTGCCGCTGCCTTCAACTACCCAGGGGGGGCTAATCCGATGGTCTTTCCCGTACGGCTGTGAGCCCTGCGGCCCTTTGCCGTGACCGTTCTTGATAAATGCACTTCCGAAGGCTCGTCAACGACTTTTGTGAGCGTGCCAGCAGGGCCGCTGGCCGTCGACGGTAGAGTGGCCCGTGATGACTGGTGACGAACGCGCCGGGCCGGCCCACTCTGATTTCATCCGCGAGGTCATCGAGGACGACCTGCGGTCCGGCACGCACGATGGACGCGTCGTCACCCGCTTTCCACCGGAGCCCAACGGTTACTTGCACATCGGTCACGCTAAGTCGATCTGCCTCAACTTCGGCGTGGCCGAACAATATGGCGGCCGTTGCAACCTTCGTTTCGACGACACCAATCCTCTGACCGAAGGCGCAGAGTACGTCGATTCGATTATGGCCGACGTCAATTGGCTCGGTTTTTCTTTCGGGAGCCGAGCCTTGTACGCGTCCGATTATTTCGACGAGATGTACGAGCTGGCCGAGGAACTCATCGGCGAGGGGAAGGCCTACGTCGACCATCTAAGCGATGAGGAAATCAGGGAGTACCGAGGCAGTCTCGCCGAACCGGGTCGCCCGTCGCCCTACCGGGAACGGACGGAAGCAGAAAATCTGGCGCTGTTCCGGTCGATGCGGGCCGGGGATCTGCCAGACGGGAGTTGCGTTCTCAGAGCCAAGATCGATCTTGACGCCCCCAACATGAAGATGCGCGACCCCTTGCTTTACCGGATCCGTCACGTCCGGCACCACCGAACAGGTGACGTGTGGCCGATCTACCCGATGTACGACTGGGCTCATCCCCTCTCCGACGGCATCGAGGGCGTCACCCACTCGCTGTGCACATTGGAGTTCGAAAGCAACCGCGAGCTGTACGACTGGGTCATAGACAACACACGCATCTCAGAGCGCCACGGGTTCAGTCGACCCCACCAGTACGAGTTCGCTCGTCTCAACCTTGACTACACCGTCCTGAGCAAGCGCAAGCTGCTGGCGCTCGTGGACGAGGGCTACGTCAACGGCTGGGCCGATCCACGGATGCCAACGATCGCCGCGATGCGCCGCCGTGGCGTTAGCCCTGAGGCTGTTCGCGCCTTCACCGACCTGGTTGGCGTGGCCAAAGTCAACTCCTCGGTCGACATCGAAAAGCTTGAGTTCTGCGTCCGAGACGACCTCAACTGGACTGCGCCGCGGGTCATGGGGGTCCTGCACCCACTTGCGGTCACCATCACCTCCTGGCCCGAAGGCAAGGTGGAGGAACTGAACGGGCCGTACTTCCCGCCTGACGTCGGTAAGCCAGGCCAGCGCAGCATCCCCTTTGAGCGGCAGATCCTGATCGAACGGGACGACTTCATCTTCGACCCGCCGCCTGGTTATCAGCGGCTTTCACCGGGCCGGACCGTCCGTTTGCGTCACGGCCCGTGCATAACCTGCGACGAAGTTATTAGCGAAAGCGGCGAGGTCGTCGAAGTTCGCTGCCACCACGTCCCTGACTCGGTTGGGAAGAACCCGCCCGGTGTCAAGGTGTCGGGCGTCATCCATTGGGTGCCCGCCACTCTTTCCGTGCCCGCCGAAGTTCGCCTCTATGACCGCTTGTTCTTGGAGGCACGACCCGAGGACGGCATTGACGACGAGCTCAACCCCAAATCTCTGGAGATAGCAAGTGGCGCCCGCCTCGAGCCCAGCCTGGCCGACGCCGAGCCCGCCAGCCGCTGGCAGCTGGAACGGGTCGGTTATTTCGTGTTCGACACCCTTGAGTCCGGACCGGGCGCCCCGGTATTGAACCGGACCGTCACCCTGCGAGATTCGTGGCAGGCCAAGGCGCAGCTCCCGGCGCCGGCTCCCGCTCGAAAGACGACCAGAGCCAACACCCGCCCCCCGAAGAAGAGCCGTGTCGAGTACCGGGCGGAGGCCCGCGTTCGAGACGCTCTGTTGGCAGAGCGCTTCGCCACCTGGCCCTCGAAGTACCAGTTGGGCGAAGGTGAGGTAGACCTCTTGACCGCCGACCGACCCACCGGTGACCTATTCGAAGATGCCGTCGGCAGCGGCGCCCCACCGAACGTCGTGGCCCGGTGGGTTATCAACGAGCTGCCCCGCGAGCTAGGGGACCGCTCCCTCGACGAGACAAAGCTCACCGGTAAGGGGCTGGGCGCGCTGGTACTGGCTGTGGAGTCGGGCGAGATCACGGGGCCGGCGGCCAAGGATATTTTTGCGGAGCTGGCCGAGCGAGGCGGCGACCCCCGCCAGATCATCGACGAGCGCGGTCTGGCCCAGGTCAGCGACGAGGACGCTATCGCCGCGATTGTCAACGAGGTGCTGGCTGCCAATACGGACAAGGTGGACCTGTACCGCGCCGGCAAGAGCGGCCTGTTGGGGTTCTTCGTAGGCCAAGTGCTCAGGTCCTCCCAAGGCAAAGCCAACCCTGTCGTTGTCCAGCGGTTGCTTGAAGCTCGCTTGGGCTGAACAAACCCAAGTTCCTGGTTCAAGCGACATCGGTGTGGTCAATCACCCGTCCAGGGTGGTGGCGGCACTCGCGGCACGCTGAGATCATGAACAGGACTCATCAGGCGCAGCTAGCGTGCCTGGTCTACGAGAGAGGACAGTAGTCATGGCCAACCACACGGTCGTCTTGGCGATCTTCAACGACGAGGCATCTGCCGACACAGCAGCCGCCTCTCTGAAAGAATCGGGGGTGGCGAAAGGCGATGCCATCGGTGTCCTGGTCCTGGACGACAACGGCAAGCTCAAGGCGGACAAGGTCGGCAAACGCAGTTGGGGCAAGGGTGCCGGGATCGGCGCCGTCGTGGCGCTGGTCACCCCGGTGGGGCTGGCGGTCGGCCTGATAGGGGGTGGGCTGCTAGGCGCGCTTCACCACAAAAACGTGGGTCTGAAGGACGCGGACCGGGAGCGGCTCAGCGCCGAGCTGAAAGGGGGCAAGGCCGCCGTCGGGGTTTTGTCTCCCGTTTCTGAAGCCACTGTCGTGGCCAACAAGCTCACCGAGCTGGGCGGCACCTCGGAGACGCACGAGGTCCCCGACGAGGCTGTCGAGGAAGCCCAGACGGCCGCCACAGCGAGCGAGTCCTGACTGGCTAATTCGGGCTATTCCGGCCGCCGCTCGCGTGAGTATGGCGGTCCTTAGCCCGCGATTGTCCTCGGGCCGTTGTGGCTGTTCGAGCCGCTCACGAGTTTTCGCGAACATCCCACCAACGAACCCATGATCCTGACTGAAGACGGCCCTTCGGGGCCGTCTTCGCGTCCGGTCTGTTCATGCCTGCTGGCTACGGCTCTTTTTCTCGGGAAGGAGTCACTTTGGGCGCGTCTCCCGTTAGCGTCGGCCGAGACCCACCTACCCCTGGAGGCGCCAATATCATGCCCGGTTCCGACTACGAGATGAACGCCAAGCCCGCCAGCAGCATCGACGAGTGGCTCGCCCCTGCCCGCAACCTCGACTGGATCGCCGCCGCGGTCCATCCCGACTGACCGATGACGACCATCCCGATGCCCAAGGCAACCGACCTGGCCTCGTCACACCTTCAAGCCCGCTACTCGTCGACGAGGGCTCTCACCGAGGCCCTGGCCGAGCCTCTGTCCCCCGAAGACCAGACCGCGCAGTCGATGCCGGACGCCAGCCCCACCAAGTGGCACAGGGGCCATACCACCTGGTTTTTTGAGACTTTTCTGCTTCCCGCGCTCCCCTCTTACCGTCCTTATCACCCCGTGTTCGGGTACCTGTTCAATTCCTATTACGAGACGGTCGGCGCCCGTCACCCTCGTCCGCAACGGGGCCTCCTGACCCGACCGGGCACCGGCGAGGTGGCTTCGTACCGTGCCCAGGTGGACGACGCGATGAGCGAACTGCTCTCAGAAGCGTCCGAAACAGGTACAGCGTTCCTGGCCGAACTCGGTATCCAGCACGAGCAACAGCATCAGGAGCTGTTGTTGATGGACATCAAAAGCCTGTTGGCGTTGAACCCCCTCCGGCCGCGCTACCACCGCGAGGTCCCCGACGGCAGCCACCCTAACCCCGCCCTCAATTGGGTCGAGCTGGCCGGGGGCACCGGGCTCATCGGCCACGATGGAACGGGCTTCGCTTTCGACAACGAGGAGCCTCGCCACCGTGTCCTCGTCAGTCCGTACGCCATCGCGGACCGCCCGACGAGCTGTGGCGACTGGCTGGGGTTCATGGCCGACCGAGGCTACGAACGTCCCGAGCTGTGGCTGTCCGACGGCTGGTCGACGGTGCAGCGCGACGGCTGGCAGGCACCGCTCTATTGGGAAAAAGAAGGGCCTGATTGGGTGGTTTTCACCCTCGGCGGCCTGAAACGGCTCGATCCTGCCGAGCCCGTATGCCACATCAGCTACTACGAGGCGGACGCGTTCGCCGCGCTGGGCCGGTTGCCGACTACCCACCGAGTACGAATGGGAACTCGCGGTGAGCGAGATCGGCCTCACCCACTATTTTGACCCAGAGCGCGCCCACCCGCGCCCGATGGGCGTGGGGTCAACCGGCGCCGCCGGCCAGGTATGGGAGTGGACGGCGTCGGCCTACCTGCCCTACCCCGGGTTCCGCCCCTCCGCTGGCGCCGTGGGTGAGTACAACGGCAAGTTCATGGTGAACCAGCATGTGCTGCGCGGAGGCTGCGTTGCCTCGCCGCCGGGCCATCCCCGGGCCACTTACCGGAACTTCTTTGCGCCCCACTGCCGGTGGCCCTTCACGGGCCTTCGCTTGGCGCGCGACCTCTAGGCGCCGGGCTATGTCCATAACATGCGAGCGTTACCTCGTCGCGTCCGCGCGGCGGGAAGCACTCGAGCGCGATGTCCGTAGTGGCCTGGCTTCGGCGCCGAAATCACTTCCACCTGTGTGGTTTTACGACGAGCGCGGGAGCTCGTTATTCGAAACCATCACCGAGTTGCCGGAGTACTACCTCACCCGCGCCGAGCGCAGCATACTGTCGACGTACGGGCACCAGATCGTCGAGCGCGCCGGTTGCAGCACACTCGTCGAACTGGGATCAGGGAGCTCCCAGAAGACACGTCTCCTTCTAGACGCAATGGCGGCACAGGGTCTCGACCACTTCGTCGCCCTAGACGTGAGCGAGGAAATACTGGTCGGGTCGGCGAAGAAGGTCCACGCCGACTACGGAGTCGACGTCACCGCCATAGTGGGTGACTTCCATCGCCACCTCGGCATGCTGCCAGCAGGAGGGCGCCGGCTGGTCGCCTTCCTGGGCAGCACAATCGGGAACTTCGAGCCGACACTGAGACGTCGGTTCTTTCACAATGTCGCCGCCACAATGGCACCAGGGGACCGCTTCCTGCTGGGCGCTGACCTGCGCAAGGACCCAGACCGTCTCATTCGCGCCTATGACGACGCAGCCGGGGTGACTGCTGAGTTCAACCGCAACGTGCTACGTGTCCTCAACCACGAGCTCGGTGCCGACTTCGCGCCGGAGCGCTTCGAGCACGTCTGCGTATGGGACGACTCGGCGAGCCGCATCGAGATGCGGTTGCGAGCCGTACAGCCCGAACGTATAACCATCCCGGCCATCGGAATGGAGGTGACCTTCGCGGCGGGAGAGGAGCTATTGACTGAGATCTCTGCAAAGTTCGCTCCAGAACAAGTGATCTCAGAGCTTGGGAACTGTGGCCTCGCTACCCAAGGCACGTGGACAGACGAGGCCGGTGACTTCATGCTCGCTCTCGCCCGTCCTTTACCTCGGGCCTAGGTCGGCTCTCAAGCAGTTCGAGTTCCCCAGGTGGTTGGCCAAGTGGGGCCGAAAACGGGCGCGAGGTCGTCGACTTACCGTACCCGGAGGGCAATCTTTGGGTGGCGACGTTCCGTGATGTAGGAGGGAACCTCGTTCGGCGCGTGACAGCAGGGCCCACTCAACTAACCCGATGACCACGCAGTCGCCGCGGTCACATCAGCCGACCGTGAGGACGAGCTTCCCGTGCACGTGACCTTCCTCGCTGACTCGGTGCGCCGCCGCCACCTCACCCAGCGGGAAGGCTTGGGCGACCGGGAGCGAGAAGCGTCCCGACTCGACCAACTCGCCGATCTTGGCCAGCGAATAAATGGCGCGGCCGGCGTCCCCGCGGCTGAATTTCACCCCGTGCTCTTGCGCGCCGCCGAAGTCTGCGATCGTCACGACGCGTCCGACGCCTCCGGCGAGCTCGATCAGCTCAGGTAGGACCCCGCTCCCGGCGACGTCGAGGGCCAGGTCGACGCCGTCTGGCGCGAGGGCGCGAACCCGCTCGACGAGGCCCTCGCCGTAGGCGACGGGCTCCGCCCCCAGCGAGCGAAGGTACTCATGGTTTGCGGGGCTGGCGGTACCAATCACGCGCTCACCGCGCGCCACTGCGAGCTGAACCGCCGCGCTCCCGACGCTCCCGGAGGCGCCGTTGATGAGCAAGGTGCTGCCGCCGGTGGCGCCGAGCCGGTCGAGCGCCCGCGTGGCCGTCTCGACGGCCGACGGCAGTGCCGCGGCGTCGGTGAAATCAAGCGACGGCGGGATCGACGCATAGAACGACAGCACCGCCAGTTCCGCCTGGGCCGCCCCTTCGGAGGACAAGCCGAACACGCGATCCCCGATGGCGACGTCTACAACGCCAGCGCCGAGCTCGTCGACGACACCGGCCGCCTCGTGGCCCAGGGTCTGCGGGAGCTCCTGGTCCATCAAGCCCTTGCGCTTCTTCCAGTCACTCGCGTTGAGCCCGGCGGCCCGGACCGCAACCCGGATTTGGCCAGGGCCTGGGTGCGGGTCCGGGAGATCTACGATCTCAAGGACCTCCGGGCCCCCGAAGCGGCTGAAACGGACTCCCTTCATCAATCGCTCCCAATGTCGAGCAGAGCGCTGGCGTCCTGCTCGAAGATGCCCCGGGCGGCGTTGGGGTCGATTTGCGGGTAGTTGATGTAATCGATTGCACGCACAAAGGTGTCGCCGGTATCCGTCGTGCCGAGGTCCACCCGCCGATCGACATCATCCTCGGTCCAGTACTGCGCATATACGTCGATCCTCATGACGGCTCATCCTTTCCTAGGCGAGCGAACCGCGCTTTGTACCATTTGTCGCCATATGTGCGTGCAAATGGTACAAGGCTCGCCGGGGTGTCCCCTCGGCTTTTGCCACAACTGTTCAACCGCTTAACTGTGACTGAGAGGGTGCGGCCAGGGACCAGAACACGTCGACGTCAAAGTCGCCCGTCGACGGGCTCGGGTCACCGTAGATCTCCCAGCGGGGACCGGCCAGGCGATAGCCGCTCGCCTTGCTCCACGTGCACACCGCATCATGGGTGCGGCCAATATCGGCAACCGGGCCGGTGTGTGTCGCAGTAACGACGGGCCCGCCGGGCAGAGTCGAGGCGACCACGCGACCCACGGGATCGAACGAGCCGCTGACCTGAACACCGACTTCGACATTGGGGATGTCGTCCTTGTAGAGCATGATGTTGTGACCCTGCTGGTAGAGCCCCTCTGGCGTGGCGGCGCGCAGGAACCTCCATACTTCGTCCAGCATGGGCGGCCAGACCCTCGGGAACTCCGCCCACGTTGTCGACGCCACGACCACTGCGGTCGGCGTCGGCTCAACGGTCTTCACGGTCACGTCGACGGTCACATCGCTGACAATAGGGGTCAAGTCGGTCCGGCAGCGCCGGGAAATGCGGCACTGGCATGAATAGCCAGTGCTGAGTGGGCAATTGCGTGGCGGATGTCGGCGCAGGTGAGGTCGAGCCAGGTTGTAGCGGTCCGGCGCCGGGAAGCGGGATGATGGTCGGCGATGCCCATTGCCCATATAGACGTACTGGTAACAGTGCCACCGGCCGAGCCGCCCCTCTGGCTGACGGCCCGGGCGAGACGCGTCGTGGCGCTGCCCGAGGGCGACGTTCCTGCAGCTACCCTGGCCGAGTTGCGCGCCCGGCTACCGCGGCTCGTCGCCGTGTTCGGCGATGGCGCCCCTACGGTCGCCGTGGCCGCTCAGATCCACGACGCCGGCCTCCCTCTAATGGTGTTCAGCGACGACCCCACTGTCAGGACGCCCACGGGCGTGGACGTCCGTCCGGCCACCGACCCGGGGCCCCCCATGGAAGTGGCGGGCAGCCTCTTGGACCTGGTGGGCGAAACGCCAATGCTGGCGCTGCACCGCACGGCCCGCGACGTTGACTGCCATCTCCTGGCGAAGCTCGAGTACCTGAACCCCGGAGGCAGCGTCAAGGACCGCCCCGCCCTAGCGATGATCGTCGCCGCCGAGCGGGACGGCAAGCTGTTGCCGGGAGGCACCATCGTCGAGCCCACCTCCGGCAATACCGGTGTTGGGCTGGCCATGGTGGCTGCCCTACGCGGTTACCACTGCATATTTACGATGCCTGACAAGATCGCCAGCGAGAAGATGCAATTACTGCGTGCGTACGGAGCAGAGGTCGTCGTCTGCCCGACGGCGGTGGCCCCCGAGCACCCGGAGTCCTACTACTCGGTCGCAAACCGCCTCACCGCCTCAACCGCAGGGGCGTTCCAGCCCAACCAGTACCGCAACCCGGAGAACCCGGCCTCTCACTACCGCTCGACCGGCCCGGAAATCTGGCGTCAGACCGCCCACCGAGTCACCCACCTGGTGGCCAGCGTCGGCACCGGGGGCACGATCAGTGGGGTCGGCCGCTACCTCAAAGAGCAGAGACCTGATATCGAGGTGATCGGCGCTGACCCTGAAGGGTCGGTTTATTCTGGGGGAGGCGGACGTCCTTACCTGGTGGAAGGCATCGGAGAAGATTTCTGGCCGACGACGTACGATCCCAGTGTGGTCGACCGGGTGATTGCCGTGCCCGACGCCAGTTCGTTCGCCACCGCTCGGCGGGTGACCCGGGAGGAAGGGCTCCACGTTGGCGGCTCCTGTGGCACTGCGATTTGGGCCGCCCTCGAAGTGGCGCGGGACTTGAGCCCCGAGGCGGTAGTGGTGGTGCTGCTGCCTGATTCCGGGCGGGGCTACTTGTCCAAGCTCTACAACGATGCCTGGATGGCGGACCATGGGTTCCTACAGGCGGCGGGGCCCACCGTAGCCCGGGTCTTGGCCCAAAAGGGCGAGGGAATGCCCCCTCTAGTCCATGTCCACCCCGACGAGACGGTGCGGGCGGCCATAGCTTTATTGCGGGAGTACGAGATCTCGCAGGTACCCGTGGTCAAGGCCGAGCCGCCGCTGTCCTTGGCCGAGGTGGTGGGGTCGGTTACGGACCGGGCGTTACTGGAGCGAGCGCTCAACGACCCGGGCGTAATCGACAACCCGGTGTCGACCGTCATGGACGCGCCGTTGCCCACGATCGGCACCGGGGAGACCATCGACCAAGTAGCGGCGCGCTTGCAAGCGTACCCAGCCGTTGTGGCGTTAGACCGCGGGCACCCTATGGGGATTCTGACCCGCTCTGACCTCCTCGCCTACCTGGCCCGCCAGTGACCGGCCGCCCAGTTACCCAGCTTGGGCCGTTCGGCTTTGAGTCGTTGGCGATCCACGCGGGCCAGGCCCCCGACCCGAGTACGGGCGCGGTGGTGACCCCCGTCTTTCAGACCTCTACGTACGCCCAGTCCGCGGTGGGAGAGCATTTGGGCTACGACTACAGCCGTACGGCCAACCCGACGCGCACGGCCCTCGAGCGGTGCCTGGCGGCCCTCGAAGGCGCTGCCCGGGGCTTGGCCTTCGCCAGTGGTATGGCTGCCATCGACGCGCTGCTCCGTCAACTGCCGCCAGGTGACCAGGTGCTGATACCCGACGATGCCTACGGCGGCACGTACCGTCTTGTGTCCAGGGTCCACGCCCCCGCTGGCCTGGCTTACCAGCCAGTGGCCACCCACGACCTCCGGGCTTTGGAAGCGGCGTTCACTCCCCGGACCCGGATGGTATGGGTCGAGACCCCGTCGAACCCGCTCCTGCGCATTGTCGACATCGCGGCCGTAGCCGAGCTGGCGCACGACCGGGGGGCCACGCTGGTGGTCGACAACACCTTTGCTACTCCCTACCTGCAACAACCTCTGGCGCTAGGCGCCGACGCGGTCGTCCACTCGACAACCAAGTACCTGGGTGGTCACAGTGACGTCGTCGGCGGCTTCATCGCCACCTCAGACGAAGACCTCGCCGGCCGGCTGGCGTTCGTGCAGAACTCGGCGGGGGCGGTTCCCGGGCCGTTCGATTGTTTCCTGGTGCTGCGCGGCATTAAGACCCTGGCTGTACGCATGGACCGTCACTGCGCCAACGCCCAGGCTGTCGTTGAGCTCCTAAGTGCCCACCCCGCCGTCGACCACGTGTACTACCCGGGCCTGGCCACCCACCCCGGCCACGAAATCGCGGCTCGACAGATGCGCGCATTTGGCGGCATGGTTTCGTTTACCCTTCGCCAGGGCGAGGGGGCCGCCGTGGCCGTGGCCGGCGCCACTCGCTTGTTCACGCTGGCTGAATCGCTGGGCGCCGTGGAATCGCTCATTGAGCACCCGCACCGCATGACGCACGCTTCGGTGGCCGCCTCCCCGCTCGCCGTTGACCCGGCTCTGGTCCGCCTTTCCGTGGGGATCGAGACGGTCACCGATTTGATCGGCGACCTGGGCCAGGCGTTGGACCAATTCGGCTAAAAAGCCAAAGTGGGTGCTCGTAGGGGGTGGGCGGCGGCGTGGCAGCCGGCTGACGCGGGGCGGACGGCCGCTACTGGAGCCCGGAGCGGACCGACGTGATGCGTTGCGTGTTGAAACCAAGCCAGTGCATGCGCCCGATATAGCGAGCATGCTCGACCTTGATGCACCGGTCCATGACGACGGTGACCCCGCCGTCCTCTGCGGTGCTCGCTCCCTCCTGGTTGATCACACCGAACTGGCACCAGAGCGCCCCCGCGTGGATGGCTACCGCGTCCCGGGCAATCCCGGGCAGGGCGTCAGGGGCGCGAAAGACGTTCACAATGTCCACGGGCACAGGCACGTCCTCCAACTTGGCATAGCACGTCTGGCCGAGGACGTTCGTCTCACGCGGGTTCACGGGAATGACCTGATAGCCATGGCGCTTCAGGTAGTAACCGACGAAGTAGCTCGCTCGTAGCTCGTTGCTCGACAGCCCTACGACGGCGATCGTTTTCGAGGTATGGAGCAGGCGTTGGATAGTCAACGGGCCCTGGTACCTGACTAGGTCGGTCACTCTGCAGATCCTTCCGGCCCCAGCGCCGCCACCCGCTTGAGGCCTTGCTCCAGGTCCCAGGTCAAGTCGTCGACCGACTCCGTACCGACTGACAACCGCACCGTCCCGGGCCGGACGCCGGCCGCCCGCAGTTCGTCGTCGCTGAGCTGACGGTGCGTGGTGCTCGCGGGGTGGATGACCAGGCTCTTGGCGTCACCGACGTTGGCCAAGTGTGACCACAGCGTCAAGCCTCGGATCAGTTCCTGGCCGCCCGCTCGGCCCCCCGCACAGTCGAACGAGAACACCGCACCGGCGCCCAGAGGCAGGTATTTTTCCACCAGGGCTCGGTACTTGCTCGTTGGCAGCCCCGGGTAAGTGACCTGCGACGCCAGCTCCTGGCGCTCGAGAAACTCTGCCACCGCCAGCGTGTTCTCGACGTGGCGCTGCATCCGCAATGACAACGTCTCGAGGCCTTGCAGGAAAAGGAACGCATTGAAGGGCGACAGCGCGCCACCGAGGTCGCGCAACGTCTCGGCTCGCAATTTCATCAAGTACCCGTAGGTGCCGAACGTCTCGTGGAACATCAGCCCGTGGTAGGCCGGTGACGCCCCTGCGACCACGGGAAAACGCCCGTTGGACCAGTTAAATGTTCCGGCATCCGCCACGACGCCGCCGATGCTGGTCCCATGGCCACCGATGAACTTCGTAGCCGAATGGACGACGATGTCGGCCCCCCACTCGAACGGCCGGCACAGGTACGGCGTAGCAAACGTATTATCGACGATGAGAGGGAGCTCGTGCTCGTGGGCGACCGTCGCGACGGCCTCAATGTCCAGCACGTTACCGCCCGGGTTGCCGATCGTTTCAGCAAAGAAAGCCTTGGTGTTTTCGCGGGCCGTGTGGCGCCAGGCCTCAGGGTCGTCGGGGTCGACCCATGTCAGTCCCACACTCATTTTTCCAAGCAAATGTTTCAGCTGGTTGACGGTGCCGCCGTACAGTGCCGAAGAAGAAACGACATGGTCACCCGGCTGCAGCAGCGTGAAAAGAGCGGCGGCCTGGGCCGCGATGCCGCTCGAGAACGCAACCGCTCCGCAACCACCCTCGAGGTTCGCCACCCGCTCCTCGAGCACAGCCACGGTGGGGTTCATGATCCGCGAGTACGTGTTCCCGTACTCCTGCAGGTTGAAATAGGCCGCGGCCGATTCCGGATCTTCAAATACGTAACTCGTCGTTTGGAAAATCGGCACTGCCCGGGCCCCTGTATTGGGATCGGGCCGTTGGCCGGCATGCAGTTGCCGTGTTTCGAAGCCGAAGTTGTGACCTTCCTCCGCCTCAGGCCGCGAACGGTCAACAAACGTCTTCTCGGCCTCTGTCATCTGCGGGCCCCAGCATCGGCCAGGAACCGACGGATATAAGGGGTCTGCTGTGCCTCCTCCAGCAAAAAACAGTCGTGGCCGTACGGCGCCTCGATCACGTGGCACTCGACCGGCTTGCCCAGTGCCAGGAGGGCGCTTTCGATCTCCCGGGAGCCAGCGGGGGGGTAGAGCCAGTCAGAACTGAAGGCGATCAACAGCGTCCGGGCGGACACGCCCTCGAGCGCCCGCGTCAATGACCCCGCGCCGTACTGGCGGGCCAGGTCGAAATAGGTCAAGGCGCGCGACGTGTACAGGTAGGTATTGGCATCGAAGCGCTTGACGAACGAATCGGCCTGATGGTCGAGGTAGCTCTCGATTTCGAACTCCGGCTCCGTGATCGTATAGCGGATATCGTCGGCGTCCTGCAGCCGGCGGCCGAACTTTTCCCGCACCGCCTCTGCGGAGAGGTACGTGACGTGGCCCACCATCCGAGCCACGCCCATCCCGGCGTCTGGAGCGCGACCTGTGCCGTAAAAGTGGCCGCCTTGCCAAGCGGGGTCCCGCATTATGGCCTCCCTGGCGATGGCGTTCCAGGCCAAGCCCTGAGGATGGAGGGCGTGGGTGCTGGCGATGGCCACGACAGCACCTACTTGGTCAGGGAACAAGATTGCCCATTCAAGGGCCTGCATACCCCCCAGGGATCCACCAGCGACCGCCACCAGCCGGTGGATGCCGAGCTCCTCGAGGAACGCCCGTTCGGTCCTGACCATGTCCGCCACGGTAATTACGGGGAACCGCGAGCCATAGGGTTTGCCGGTCGCCGGGTCGAGCGAGGACGGTCCCGTAGTCCCGCGGCACCCACCGAGAAGGTTGGTGGAGACCACCAAAAAGCGGTCCGTGTCGAACGCCTTGCCGGGCCCGATCATCCCGTCCCACCAGCCCAGCGCCTTGCCCGCACGGCCGTCGCGCGCCTCGGCCCCGAACCCATCGCGCGTACCTTCCTCGGGCGCCGTCTTGGACACCCCGGCGGCGTGCGCGTCGCCGCTCAGAGCGTGGCAGACCAATATGACGTTGTCGCGTTCCGGGTTGAGGGCCCCGTACGTCTCGTATGCCACCCGGACCCGCTCCAGCTCGCGTCCGCAGTCCAGCTGTACGGGCCCCGGTAGCTCCACGTATTGGGTTTCTACAATGCCGACAGATCCCGCTAACTGCGTCGAGGCTGCCGCTATGGGTGCAATCATGGCCATCTTTCCCCAGCGCGACGTATTGTACAGTTCCTCGATGGAACTGCTAGGTAAGCCGTCCATATGCGCATAGGAGCCACAGAGAGGGCATCAACGAAATGACTACAGTCACAAACGGAGTCAATGTACAAGCGCTGCTTGACGCTCGCGAGGTGCTGAAGGGGGCGCCAGAAGCCGCTCAGTTCACTTGGCGGGCCAAGTCCAGCTGGCAAAACGGCGTGCATAGCCAGACGAGGGTACAAAGCTTCTTCGGCCTTGGCGAGGAGCAGAACCATAAGGTCGAGGGGGTGTTCGAGGCCGACCACCCGGAGGTGTTCGCGGCTGAGGACAACGGCATCACGCCGATCGAGTTCCTCCTGGTCGGGCTGGCCAGCTGCCTCACCGCCGGTGTGGCCTCCGTGGCCCAGAACCGCGGCATCCAGTTGCGCTCGGTCGAGGCCACCGTCGAGGGCCACCATGACATCCGGGGGATCCTGGGTGTCGACAGCGATGTACGCAACGGGTTCGACGACGTGAAGGTGACCTTCAAAATTGATGCCGACGCGTCGAAGCAGGACATCGAAGCGCTGGTGGCGCAGTCTCAGAAACGCTCTGCAGTGTTCGATGCTCTGACCAACCCGACGAGCGTCACCGTAGAGGTCGCCTGAGAGGCCGAGCCATCGAGCGCACCGCCGCCGTCGTCATCGGCGCAGGTCATGCCGGCCTCGCCGCCAGCTACTTCCTCACCCAGCGGTCCGTCGACCACGTCGTGCTCGAGCGGGGGGACGTCGCCAACTCCTGGCGGACGGAACGCTGGGACTCGCTGCGGCTACTGACTCCAAACTGGCAGGCCCGGTTGCCGGCCCACCGTTACGAAGGCCCCGATCCCGATGGCTACATGCAGATGGGAGAGGTCGTCGAGTTCATAGAAAAATTCGCCAAGGTGACGGATGCCCCCGTCCTCACCGACGCCAACGTCATTTCCCTGCGGTCTCGTCACGACGGGTACAGCATCATCTCGACCCGGGGCGAGGTGGTTTGCCGCGCCGTGATCATCGCCACCGGCGCCTGCAACGAACCGGCGGTCCCGGTGCTCGCCGATGCGTTGCCCGGCTCCGTCGAGCAACTGACGCCCTTCGATTACCGCAACCCAAACGACGTGGCCGAGGGCGGCGTGCTGGTCGTGGGCGCCTCCGCCACCGGTGTGCAACTGGCGGCGGAGCTGTTGCGGTCCGGGTACCCGGTGACTCTGTCAGTGGGCGAACACGTGCGGTTGCCCCGCACCTACCGGGGGCGTGACGTGCTGTGGTGGATGGAAGCCTCAGGCGTCTGGGACCAACGTTACGACGAGATCGACGACCTGACCCGGGCCAGGCGGCTCCCTTCGCCCCAGTTGGTTGGCACCCCCGAGCGGGACACGCTCGACTTGAACGCGCTCATGGCAATGGGGGCGGAACTAGTCGGCCGATGGGCAAACGTCCGTGATGGCCGTGCCTTGTTCTCCGGCGGCCTGCGCAATATGTTCACCCTCGCCGACCTCAAGATGGGGCGCCTGCTCGACACCTTCGACTCGTGGGCAGCGGCCCGTGGGCGCGACGCCGAGGTGGGTGCTCCTGAGCGCTTGGCCCCGACCCAGGTGCCAGAGGCGGCCCGGTTGCAACTCGACCTCAGTAATGGCGAAATCCGCACGGTGGTATGGGCGACCGGTTTTCGGCCCGATTATCGCTGGCTCGACGTGCCGGTCCTCGATCAGAAAGGTGGACTGCGCCACGATGGCGGCGTTGTCGACGGGCCTGGGCTATATGCACTAGGGCTCCCCGTGCTACGCAGGCGCAAATCAACTTTTATCCACGGGATTGAGGACGACGCTCGCGAAGTGGTGGAACACGTGGTCGGCTACCTGGCCACCGACCGAGGGTGATCGCCCCCGAAGGTGGTCACCCGTAGAGCTGACCGCCGTCACGTGATGCCGCTGGGCTGCCTGTACCGAATGGCCGCGACTATTCGGCGGCCTGCCGTCGGCCAGTGGCCGGGCCCGGAATTCGGGGCTTAGGCCACGGCCGCAGGCCAGTACGTCGGTTTCGGACTTATTCGGCGCGAGGCTGTCGGCGCCTGCTGGCGCCGACACGGCCCTGGCGGCCGTTAGCGCCTGATCGAACACTGGAGCGCGTTGCCCGCGGGTCTTGGTGGGCCCGCCGTTGACGAGCCAACCCGGGGACGCGGCGCCTTGCGCCGCGAACGGGCAAGTCCTTGGCCTCCCTTTGGGGCGCGGCGGGACCGCGCTCCACGGAAGTCGCTCCTAGGCGGTGATCAGCAAGACGCAAGCCACTTTGAAGCGAAGCCGCAAGGGCTCGGTTTTCCGGGGTGACGAAGGCCACTACGGCCCCTCCTGCACCCGCCCTGGCGGTCCGCCCGGACCGGTGCAAGTAGTCCTTTATGTCGGCTGGAAGGTCAAAGTGGATGACCCGGGCGACGTCGTCGACGTGGATCCCTCGGGCTGCGACGTCAGTGGCCACCAGCGTGTGGACTTTGCCCGCCCGGAAGTCTGCGAGCGTGCGCTCGCGTTGCGATTGCGTGCGGTCTCCATGGATGGCCGCCGCGGCGACGCCGGCGTCCTTCAGGCGTCGAGCCAACCGGTCTGCGCCGTGCTTGGTCCGCACAAAAACCACAGACGAGCCAGGAGCCAGTACGAGATCAGCGCACAATGCTGCTCGATCAGAATTAGCGACAGCCCGGAACTCGTGGCTGGCCCGGGTTACTTCCTCCGCCGCGGCGACTTCGTGCCGGACAGGATTGCTTTGGTACCGCCGTACGAGAACGTCCACATCGCCATCGAGCGTGGCTGAGAACAGCAAAGTCTGGCGCGAGGACGGCGTAGCGTCCAGGATCCTGCGAACCGCCGGGAGGAACCCCATATCAGCCATGCGGTCGGCCTCGTCGACGACCGCGACCTCGATACGCGAAAGGTCTATGTCGCCAGTACTCATCAAGTCCTCTAGGCGGCCCGGGCACGCGACGGCTACGTCGACGCCCCTCCGAAGAGCGTTACGTTGCCCGCCGAAGCCGACGCCGCCGTAGAACGGGTAGGCGGTCAACCCGTGGGCCTTGAGCACAGGGCCCATCTCAGCGGCGATCTGGCTAGCGAGCTCGCGAGTGGGCGCCAGCACGAGGCCCCGAGGCCGTTTAGGGCTCCCTCGGGTGAGCATAGTGGCGATGGGCAACGCGAAGGCTAACGTCTTGCCCGAGCCAGTTGGGGCCTTACCCGAGACGTCAAGGCCAGCAAGAACATCGCCGATCGCCGCGGCCTGGATGGGCAGCGGCCTTGTGATTCCACGTCGGCGTAGGACCTCGACCAGTGCGTCAGATAGCCCGAGCTCTTCGAAGCTCGCGACGGTCAGGTCGGCGCCCGCGAGGGCAGTGGACAACTTTGACTCCTTATCCTTGGGTCGCACACTTGCAACCTGAGGAACGGGTCCGCCTGGCTACTCGTGAGCCGCGTCGCCGGAGCGGCAGGACGCGTCGTTGATCCATAATAGGCGAAGATGGGCTGCAGCGACGTCCGGGGACGCCAGCGGGCCTTGGCGCGTTGCACTCCAACCTTCTGCACCGCCCTCGACGAGAGGCTGCCACGACGTCCGCCAGGGCCCCGACCCGGTCCGGAGAGGGCTCGTCGCCAGGGAGGCACCATGGCACGCAGGCGCAACGGACCGCCATATGCTCAGGCGCCACCTCACGGCCTTGGGCGCACTCCGGGAGCCCATGTTGTAACGCCCCGCTCGGCGTGGTCCATTGGGTTGGCGAGCGGCTTCCCCTGGCGCCAGTCGGTGCTGATAGGCTAAGACGCGCGTGCGGCCCAGCATTATGCTGGCTGTGCGTCGTTGCCGGTCTCCTTCAGGTCTCCTGCAAGCGTTTTCCAGTATGAAGAACAGAGGGAGAGGTTATTACTCGTGGCTACAGGAATTGTCAAGTGGTTCAACGCAACCAAAGGTTTCGGCTTCATTACTCCTGACGACGGCAGCCCGGACGTCTTCGCTCACTTCTCTGCCATCGACGGCAGCGGTTTCCGTGAGCTGACCGAAGGGCAGAAGGTCGACTTCGACGTCGAGCAGGGGCCAAAGGGGCCGCAAGCCAAGCGCGTAAAAGTACTGTGATCGGTGGCCCGAGCGGCCACCAAAGAACATGTGGTGCCACTCAGCGCCCTGGCTCAGTTAAGCCAAGGCGCTGAGCCCGCGCCCAACGTTCACTACGTTGGACTGTTGGCGACCTGCCTCAGACCGCAGTCGAGGCCTGAGGTTCCATGGCTGGGACCTCGGCGGACTGCTCTTCCATCCGGTTTAGTATTCGCTGCATGCGAGCAATCCAGCAAACGAGATGGTCGCGGGCGCGTTCACCCTCCGGGTTGAGCCCTTCGATCGACTCTATCCCCCAGTGCGTCATAACCACGGGGAGCAAGACCTGATCACAGTGGACGCGGAAGTTGTAAATCCCAGCTGATGCGATCGAAACGGCGTGAGCCGTGAAGCCGTCCATTTCATAACCGGGCATCTGGAACCGAGTCACTTGGCGATCTATAGCTTCGACGGTCCCGGAGGGATCGACAACCAGCGCCGCAGAAGCAAGGTCTCGATAAAACAAGTAATGCAAGTTCTCGTCGGCCGCCACACGTTTCATTACAGCGGCACCAGACTCGTCGAGAAAGCGACCCGTGTTCCAATGGGAAATCCGCGTAGCCAATTCCTGCAACGTCAGGTAAACCAACCCGTCTATGACGCTGTGCTCCCGGATACCGGGGTTAAACCGGCTGACACATGGCACATGCGAGCCCGCTCGAGAGCGACTAAGTCGAGACTTCGAGTAACGGAGACCCAATCGCGCAGGACTATGGCGTGGCGTTGCTCCTCAGCCGCCCAGCGACGGCTCCATTCCCCCAGCGCCGAGCCGGTACCAAGTGAAGTCGCAATGGCGTGAAAGTAGTGCGGCAAGTTGTCCTCGGTGAGGAGGTTGACGAACAGCGCCGACAACACCCCGTCTGGCAAAACGGCCCGGCCGTCGTTAGGTGTCTCTCCAGAGATGAACTCACGTCCGAGCTCCCATGGGACCAGCTCGTGCGGGAACCACTCCTTCGCGTGCGCCAAATGCCTGTCCAGAAGCCGGGCGGCGCTGTGGTCTAGCGCCTCGCGGAGCGCGCCTGAGGTCACGCGCCACCCAAAGTGCGAGCGCCGGCCGCTCGTCGCTCGAAGATCATTCGGTAAAGAGTACACACCCGACGGTCGAACATGGCTCTGGACACCCGCAAATAGCGAAGGTACCGACGATAGGTGTCCCGGCCGACGAGGTTGGATGCCTCAACTTGGTTGGTTTCGAGGCGCTTTTGCCACAGGCGCAGCGTTTGGCTGTATTGTTCGGGGTCGCTGCGAAAACCAACCAGCCGGAAGTATTGTTCAGCCGTCTCGACAATGTCACTGAGTTGTGGCAAAGCGGATTCCGGGAAGATCTCCTCCGTGAAGAACGATGAGACCGCGCCGCTAGATGGCTCGAAATCCTCGAACGCGATTGTTTGGAGCGACAGGCGCCCACCTTCAACGAGCCAAAGGGCACAACGGTCGAAAAAGTTGCGGTACACGGTGCGGCGTTGATCTCTTGACAGGTCCGGACGGGCAAAGTGCTCAAAGGCGCCAATCGACACGATGGCTGAGTAGGGGCTCAGCGGCTGGTGGTCACGCCAGTCCTCCAGCCTGACTTCAGCATGGTCAGTTACAGGGACCGCGCTGAACTGGTCGGAGCTAAGCGTTAGCCCGGTCACGTGGCCGACATGCCGCTCAGCCACGAGGTACTGCATCAGGGCCCCCCAGCCGCACCCTACGTCGAGGACTCGAGCCGCACCGTCTACGCGGGCCGCCGTCGCGTGCCAGGCCAGCTTGGCCAGTTGCGCAGCGTCGAGGTCGTCGTCAAGATCTCCGGGCCACAGGGCACATGAGTACACCAAGCGGTCATCGAGCCATAGCCGGAAGAAGTCACGACCCACGTCGTAGTGGTGCTCGATCGCCTTCCGCGTCGCCCCCCCAATGGGGGCCTGGGCAGCGTCAGCAGTCACTGGGCAAAACCACACTGGAACCGTAGCTCAGCTGAGCCGATCGAGCCCGTCGAGGGGGATGCTGACGAGCTCGCCTGCGGCGCCGCTGGGGTCACTGCACGGCGCCCTTCGGCCTGACGGGTCTCCGGCCGGCCCATCCGGCCTGGTCCCGACCGAAGTCACCCTGGAGGACGCCCAGCACTCGGCCCGTCTCGCCACCCTTGCCATGCTGGCCCGCCTCAAGACGGCACTTGGCGACCTTGACCGGGTCACCGCCTGGCTCACTATCAGCGGCCACGTCAACGCTGAACCCGGGTACCGCGACACCACCGCCGTGGTCAACCCGGCCTCGGAACTGATTATCGACTTCTACGGCATCGACGCCGGCCAGCACGCCCGCCCGGCCATCGGAGCGCCCGCCCTCCCGCTCAACCGCCAGTCGTCATCGCCGCCGAAGTGGAGATCGCCAACCCGGAGCACGGTTAAGGCCTAGCTGACAAGACGCCGGTTAGGCTGAGTGCCTTGAATTCTGGGACCTTGTGCCGGTCCGCTGGTAGTCAGCGTCCTCGTTGGCACCAAGGTTGCGTACCTGATTCGCAAACGGCTCGGGATCGCAAACGGCTCGGGACCAAGACGGAAGTATGTCCCTTAGCGATCCAAACGGTGGCCATTTTCCTTTACCGGCATTTCGTTGTCCTGCTCGGTATCGACCGGACGCGATGAGTCTCGCGGGCTTCCCTAGTCTCAACCCTGACCGCATCCCCACGAAATAAGGAGCTTTAGATGACCACCATTACCGCCAGCATGTTCATGGCGCTTGACGGCGTGGTCGACCCGGCCGTTGGCCACTGGCACTTCCCGTATTACAACGACGAGATGGGCCAGGCCGTCCAGGGCACACACGATGCTGACGTGATGCTGTTCGGGCGCGTCACCTATGACAGCTTCGCCGGCGCGTGGCCCAATCGGGAGGCTGGAGGCGAACAGGACGCCGAGTTCGCCAAGCGGCTTGGCGACATGAGAAAGATCGTCGTATCGCGGCGGCCGCTCGAGTTCACCTGGCGTAACTCCGAGCAACTTTCGGGCGACTTCGTAAGTGGGGTCAGCTCGCTCAAGGCCGATCCCTCGGTCCGGCGCGTCGCCCTCAGCGGCTCTGTCTCGCTGGTGCGCCAACTTCTAGCCGCCGGGTTGCTCGACGAGTTGCACCTCTTCGTCCATCCCGTGCTAGCAGGCTCGGGTCTGCGCCTGTTCGAGGACGGCAGTCCCGAGCGGCCACTGCGCCTTCTGTCCTCTCGTGCCTTCCAAACCGGCGTTCTGTACCTAGTTTACGGACCGGACCTCGACCCGCCGGGTGGCCACTACGAGCAGGCCAGGGCAAATCTCCCCCAGCAGTAAAAGCAACTCTGGCTTCCCGCGAGGTGCCCTAGAACTTTCGCTTCCACCAAGAGGATCTCGAAGCCCACTTCGGGCGGTCGCCGGGCGCGTGGCCGGTGCCGGTTGCGAGCTTGTCTTGGATGTGGGTGGCGGTAAGGGCGTCCTCGCTCGGGATCTGGTGGGTGCGAAAATGAGGCCCTCGTCTGCACACTGAGCGTCACTTCACTAGGTCTCCCACGGGATCCCGGAAGCGCTCGTAGGCTACGAGGGCCAAAAGTGGCCCTTTCCCGCGTGAGAGGCCTTGGTGTACGTAACAGGTATGGGCCTGGTCAGTTGGCAAAGACGAAAGCGGTATGTGCGTCGGACGGGTGTGCCGGACTGCGGACTTCGGCCCGTCATCCAAGCTGGGTTCGCAACCGACGCCGGGCCTCGCGGCACTAACCAGGACCGAGGCGCAGTGTCACCCTACTGGGCAGTCATTAGCGACGGCGCGGGTGGCCACGCCGGGGGCGATGTTGCGGCCGAACTGGCGATCGAACGCGTAGTGGCCTGCCTTGGCACTCCGGCCGCAGATCTTGATGAGGGCCGCGTCGTCGAGGCCTTTGGGGCTGCGAACTCAGCGGTCCGTGCTCGCCGACGAAGAGACGCCAGCCTGGCCAGCGCAGCGGCCACACTTACGATCGCTGCCTGTACGTCATCACATCTAGGTGCCAGCCGCTGGGTAATCGCCAACCTGGGCGACTCACCTGCGTGGCATTCGAGCGGCGAACGGCTCGAGCGCCTCAGTGAAGAGCACAACGTCGCCGCCGATCTCCTGAGGGCAGGGGTGCTGTCCCCCGAGGAGTCGCGGGACCATCCTGGCCGCCACATAATCACCAGAGCCCTCGGCGTGGCCGACGATGTCGCACCCCACGTCAGTCCGGCCGTCCTCGAACCCGACGATCTGCTGATCCTGGCTTCGGACGGGCTGGAGGTCCTCGCCGAGGTGGAGATATCGGCTCTCGTCGCAGTACGGGTGAACGCGTCGGCGACCGCGCATCGCCTGGTAGATGCTGCCCTGTCTGCGGGGGCTACGGATAACGTAACGGTCGCAGTGCTGCGGCTCTTGGACACCGGCGAGGCGCTACACGACCTGTCCCATGAAGCTGTGCGGCGGACGGGCTAACAGTGACGCTCCTGGTGCAGGTCCACCCAGGTGGGTGGGCCTCGAAGTTCACCCGCGACCGGATGGTAAGGATCGGCCGCGCCCGCAATAGCGACGTCCGAGTCGGTAATGAACTGGTCCAGGGACGGTGGACGGTGTCCAAATACCACTTCGAGGTGCGCTGGGACGGGACGCGTTGGAGCTCCGTCAACATAAGCGACAAGCCCAGCCTGCTTCAGGTCTACGAGCCTGGCTACGAGCCGGTGCTCCTGGAGCCCGGGCGCCAATGGGTCCCGGTACGGCATCGCTGGTGCTATGACGTCGGTCGCCCCGACCACCCTTTCCACGTCGTCTGCCACACCGATGACCATAAAGGACCAGCCATACTTTGGGGCCCGGCGCCGGCACCGGCGTCGCCCAGCCCTTTTGGCGTCGACGAGGAAGAAACGGCACTGTTCGAAGGGGTCGCGGCGCTCAACTTCACGCTCCTCGAGCGAGACGTCTTGCTCGCCTATTACTCAGCATTTGCGCTCCTCCCCCGCCCATCGACCTTGGAACCACGAAGCCACAAGGAGGCCGCCCGCCGGCTGGGCCGCTCGCAAGACTCCGCTCGCAAAGCCATCGAACGGGTCAATGAGAAGATCAGCACTATAAGCGAAGCGCCCGCCATCGCCACCGGTCGGAACGTCTCGGGCGAGATCGGGAGGTGGTTAGCAAGGACGGGGATCCTCGATCCCGACCTCCTCGAAGGGGTACCTCCGGATGAGAAGGTGACATAGTCGCCGATGTTTTGACACCGGCGGTTCTTCACTTTGTACCATTTGTCGCGCCGTATGCATACAAGAGGTAAAAAGGTCCGCGGCCGTTGGCTTCTCAAACCGCTCGCGTTATGTTGCGGCTTTGATATACAGGGCGTAGGCACCGGCCCAGGAATACCGGTTGTAGTCGGTAAAACCGAATTTAGTGGACAAAGCCTGACCGATTGCGGAACATAAAGGCCTATGCAGGGTTCGTCTGCTTGGAGCCGGCGGACTAGCCGCGAGTACCCGGCAAAACGCTCTTAGGTCGAGTCGTTGATAGCGTCCTTTCATGACTGATTTTGTCGGGTTGACCGATTGGCTCCTCGACTCTGACGTGTCGATTCGCTGGCAGGTGATGCGCGACCTGCTCGACGCCTCGGCCGCCGATTGGACGGCCGAAAGAACCAGAGTGGAGACAGAAGGTTGGGGGGCGAGGCTCCTGCGGTGTGAGGACAGCGACGGGCAATGGGCGGGCGGTGCGTTCCTTCCTCGCGGCTTTGAAATGCGCGAGTGGCGCGAAACCGGTCAACCATGGACCGCCACGACATTCTCATTGACCCAGCTCCGAGACTTCGGCCTTGACCCCGCTTCGGCGACTGCCCAACGAGCTGTGGCCCTGATCGGTGCCCACTCGCGGTGGGACGAGGGCGACCAACCGTTCTGGGAGGGCGAAGTCGAGGAGTGCATCAACGGCCGGACGGTGGCCGACGGAGCGTACTTTGGGGTCGACGTCTCAACGATCGTTGCCCGGCTCGTAGCAGAGCGGCTGGACGATGGAGGCTGGAACTGCGAGCGGGTAAATGGCTCGGTCCGCTCTTCGTTCGCGACGACGATCAACGTTCTCGAAGGGCTCTTGGAGTACGAACGCGCCACCGGGGGTACCCCCGAATCCCGGGAGGCCCGTCAATCAGGCGAGGAGTACCTGCTCGAACGGCACTTGTTCCGTCGGCTGGGTAATGGTCAACCGGCAAACGACCAATTCCTGGAGCTGACGTACCCGCCACGGTGGCACTATGACGTGCTGAGGGCGCTGGACTATTTTCGCTCAGCGGCCGCTTTTACCGGCGCCTCACCCGACCCAAGGCTGAGTGAAGCGGGCGACCACATCAAGTCGAAACGTCGGACCGATGGGTCCTGGCTTCTCGACTGGCAACCAAGGGGTCGCGTATGGTTTGAGGTCGACGACGGAGTCGGTAATCCCAATCGGTGGGTGACGCTTCGAGGGATGCGTGTACTCAGATGGCTCGATCAGCAACGTGGAGCCGAGACGTGATTATCTCTTGTTCGCGTTCGTCCCAGCTCGGCGCAACTCTTAGAGGTCGGCGCCGCCTGAGCTCAAGAACGAATCAGTTGTTTGCCCTACCTGCTCGGCGTCCTGGAAGAGGAAAGCATGACCTGCGCCGGAGAAAATCTTGGACGTGGCGTTGTGCAGCTGTTTCACGATCGTTTGGTCATTAGCAGGCGGGTCGATCACGTCGAGGTTGCCCCACATGACGAGCACCTCCGTGCTGAGCTTGGGCAGGTCGCCGTAGACCCCGCCGGTCGAGGAGGTCCATTGAGCGCGGGCGCTCTGCTGGCCAGCCAGGCCAGCAGAGCTCGTCGAGAGGCTGTCCGATGGCAAATGGTCGAATTTGTACTGAGCCGCCACCGCCGCGGCGTAGTCGGCCGCGCCCTTCGCGCCGGCCGGCGTCGGGGGGAAGCTCAGGGCGAACAGCTTGGCCGTAGGCAAGTCCGGCTCGGACATCAGCTTCTCGATCGCGGCGCTCGGGGCCTTTTCGGTCGGGCCACCGGCACTAGTGGCACACAGGACCAACTTGAGAACACGGCTGGGCGCATCGACCGTGACTTGTTGAGCAATCTCGCCGCCCATCGACCAGCCCATGAGGTTGAAGGTATGGATGCCAAGGGCGTCAGCGAGAGCCAGCGTGTCCTGCGCCATTAGCGGGATAGTGACCTCGCTGGTGGGGACCGAGTCGTCGTTGGTCGTCCCCATGCCACGGTTGTCGAAGATGAGCACGCGGTGGTCGCGTGTCAGCTGCTGGATGAGAAGTGGGTCCCAGTCGGCCATCGTGCCGCTGCGGCCCATTACCATGATCAGCCAGGTGCCGTGGCCCCCGGTGCGGTACCCGATGCTCAGGCCGTTGGCGGCCACATGCTCTACGGGTCCAAGCCCGGTGGCGACGCTCGACAGACTGCTCGACGCAGCGACGCTAGTTGACGCCGAAGCAGGCACTGCCATGCCGAGCAGCGACACGCTGCCGATGGCGGCCGCCAGTAGTTTCCTTGGCCGTTTTACCTTCCGCATCTGGGCGACCTCCTATGGGTTGTTTGAGCCTGGTTCGACTTGTCGAAAAAGTCGACCGGGTTTTACTTCGGCACCTGAGCGGGCGCAGTTGAGGCCACCGCTGGCCGGGCCCACTTCCAGGCCCGCCTCACCGTTTCGAGCGTCCCGGGCTCAACCCGGCATCTGTGCGCCAGAGGTAGGCCTAGCTCCACGGATAGGGCCGCCCAGTTCCACGGGTAGGGCCAGCTATTGTTTGTCACCGAGGCAACCGGAGTGCCGCCGCCACCGTAGGCACGCCATTTTTTGTGGCGGTAACGGCCCGTAGAGAGGGAGGACGCACGATCTTGCCCGCTGACCCGCTTACCCCGTCGATTGGCCAGGAACACTCGGGCGCGTGGAGCGACCTGTTCCCACTAGGTGATTGGTTCCGGCATCATTCTCTCCGAAGCTGGCCGGTCGTGTTGTTCCTGCTACTGATCTGCGTGCCGTCGGTTGCACTGGTGGCGTTAGGGACGACCCCGAGCGCCAGCACTTTCGACCTTGCCGCTTGGATCTTCGCGGCGTACTTCGCTATCGCGTGGCTGCTGCTACTCGGTGTCATTATCCGGCCCGACCACGTGACGCGCCCGATGCTTATTGCCGTCGCGTTGATCGCGCTGGCCACAGAGGTGCCTCTCGCGCTCGCTCTCGAGGAGGCACTAAACAGCAGCACCGCCTCCCTCGGCAGGAGCATTTTCACAATCGGGCTGCCCGAAGAACTCGCCAAAGCCCTTCCAATCGTGGTGGTCGCGCTGATCTACAGGCGAACGCACCATTTGATGCCACGCGACTACCTGTTCCTCGGCGCCGTAAGCGGGCTCGTCTTCGGTGCCAGCGAAGTTGTCCGCTATTTCACGGTGAACGCGATTCTCGGAATTCTACCTGACGGTGAAGGCCGCCATCCCCTCGATCGAACATCTCATTAAGACGGGCCATTCTGCGCCAACTTCTGTGTTCGAGGTGCTCATCGGACCGGTGCTTTATTTCATCATCGAATTTGTATGGCGCTTCCTTACCGACCCGATCACCCACGCCTGCTGGTCCGGTCTAACCGGCTATTTCATCGGGCTGGCCGTCACCAGCCGGTACCACTGGTACGAGGTTGGATGGATCGGGGCCGCAATGGCCGCCTTCCTGCACGGCCTGAACGACTGGGCCAGCGTGAACAGCCATCCGGTATGGATCCTGGTGGTGTTGGCCAGCGGCATCCTGTTCCTGGGTTACGCCCGGGTCGGGGCCCGAGAGGACCTCCAATTCCCGGGAGCCCACGGCCTTCGCGCCGGCCAGGGGCACAGCGCGGTAGAGCCACGGGTGGTTTCACAACGAACCGATACCGGGACAGGGCCCGGAGGTCACTGGCCTGAGAGCGCTTCCTCGACAGGCACCGGCCGGAGGCCTTGGTGGGAGCACTAATAGCCTGGACTTAGCCCCAGACGTAAGCCAGTGCAATCAATTTCAATGTGCCGTTGACCAGTTTTATCACCGCAGCCACTCGACCCAGGTGCCGTGGGGGTCGCTTCGAGCCAGCGCCTCGCGCCCGTCGCGCACGAGGAGGAACGAGGCTGTGTCGCTGTGATCAACCCCTGGGGGACAGAGCACCTGGTCGCCCTCGTTGGAGAACCAGACGGCGCCGAGGTCTCGGACTGCGCCGGCAAAAGCGCGGCGTTTCGTTTCGTCGACGTAGGCCAGCACCGCCGAGTGGTAGACGACGAGTGTCGCGGTGGACGGAGCTTGCGAGGCCACCGCAGCTAGATCGTCCAGCAGGTCACCCTGGAGGATCGCCGGCGGTCGTTTTTGGGCCATCTTGACGGCTGCCTCCAGGCGCTCGGCCCGCCCAGCCTCGCCGGGCCAGAGGAGGCTCGAAAGCCAGGCCACGTCGTCAGGGCTCGTAACGTCGAGCGGGTGGAGGTCTATCCCGGCACGCCACACGACCTCGGGAATACGTGCGGGCAGGGGTACAGAGCCGAGGGGCCGACAGTTAATGGTCGGGGCGTCAGGGTCCAGCCCCTGAATGTGGTGGCCGTCGTAGTCATAGGAGTAGATGTCCGGGAGAAGCGTCAGGCCGGCCGCGGCGCCGACCTCCAAAAGCGCCAAAGGCTCGGCCAGGCTGGCTAGCGCCGGCAGCAGTGTTGCGCACCTGGCCGCCTCGTTGGTCTGGGTCCTCCTCGCCAACATCAGGCGCTTCAGCTCCTGGCCTCTGTCGACCACGAGTTCGTGGAGCGACCTCGGCTCGGGCGCCACCCCGAGCAGGTAGCGAGCGGAGGCGAACAGCAAGTTGGGTTGTCGCTTCGGTTCGGGCAAGTCGCTCAGGAACAACAAGACCGCTTGGTCGTCGGCCACGGCGTAAGCCAACGCCTCGTAGCCCGGCGAACGGCCCGCAGCTTGCACGCGCCCGAAGTGCCTGTAGTCATCCGCTGTTGTCATCGCTTTGCTAGTCAAACGCAAAATGCCTCGCCACGCGTCTGCACGGGCGGGTTCCCGGTCAGGCGCGGTCTCAGGGGTTCAGGCAGGAATCTGGCGCCATTTTGGCCGCTCGGGCCTAGGTGTGGTTGGTGAGCGGCGCAAGGAGGTCGACAAGTGCGGGCTGGTCGAAGTACCTGGCCCATCCGAGCGGTGTGGACTGGTAATGCTTGTCCGCGATGTTTGGGTCGGCTCCGAGCTCCAGGAGCCTCCGGGCCAGCATGAGGTTGCCAGTCTCGGCCGCCACGTGCAAAGCGGTGTGCCATGGCTCGTTGCTTTGGATATCGCTACGGCCCAGCGCGTTAACGTCGAAGCCGGCAGACACGAGCAACTCCACCGAGTTAGGGGCACCCTCAGCTGCGGCCCAGGTCATCAATCCCGTCCGCCTGCGTCGTACCGCGGCGATGACGCTGCCTGGGACCTGCGCCACCGCCTCCGCGTCCCCAGCCAGAACGGCAGCCACAAACGTGCGGGCAGGCGAAAGGCGGGGTGGATTGGCCCCTAAGGCCCGGAGCTGGTCGGCAAGTTCCCGGTGACCACTGACGAGCGCGAGTTCAATGGGCGTGCCGTGCCTGGGGCTGCGTTGCTCAGTGAAGCGGCTCACAACGTCTACTCCGTGCTCGGCCAGCAGGACGACGCGCTCACGTTGGTCATGGGTTATCGCCCAGGCCAGGAGGCTGCGGAGCATTTCTGATGGCGTCTCCAGCGACTCCCCGAGCAGACGGTGCCATGGCCCCTGGGTGTCGCGACCCAGCCCGTACTCGAAGAGGAGGACCAGATGGTCGTCATTGGTGCCGAACATGCGGTTGTACAGCGTTTGCCCGTCGTTCGGGTCGGCGCCCGCGTCGAGCAGCTGGCGGGCGAAAGAGATGGCGTGCGGGTGCCAGGGTTGACGGCGTTGGCCGTAGCCCAGGACCCCTGTGAGCACGGTGAACGGCGTAGGGAGGGCATGCCAGAACCGCCCGTCGTTGGGGTCGGCGCCGTGGTCGAGTAGGACGTGCGACGTCTCCAAGGTGGCCCTTAACTCGACGTCGGGGTTGTGGCGAGCGTAGGCCTGGTACAGCAGGGGTGACCAGTTGTGAGGGCCGCCGGTCGCTTTTGCCATCCCCGGTTGCACGGCGAGGAGACGCCGCACTTGGGCTACGTCGGCGCATGCGGCCGCCGCGAACAGGTTGTGCCCTGGCAGTCCGGGGTGCCCGGCGAGTATCTGGGCGGCTGTCGCGCCGTCGGCCGCTTCGTCGCCGCCGGTGAGACAAGCCAAGCGGAGGAACCGGTCGGTCAGCGGCTCGTCGTGCCGCGCCGGCTGATCTGGCGACCAGGCGCGGGCGGTCACGACTTGGACATAACGCCGCATACGCCCCCAGCTGGCAAAACCGTGCTCACGGGCCAGGACCAACTGCGCTGCCGTCAACGGGAAAGCACCGGGAGCCGGCGGTTTGGGGTGGGATCGAGACACCCGCGCCAGCGCCCTCTGGTCGCCGTCACGAACCGCCCGCTGCAACTCGCGGGCCTGACTACGAAGCTGGTCGAGGTCGAGGTCGGGGTCTTGGGGTAGCGAGGCGGTAGCCATCGCAGCCTCCTTCCGTTATGCCGGCCGGCCCGCGATACCGGTGGAAAGGAGGACAGAACGGTGACGCCTTGTCCTACTCCTAGTGGGTGGGCTCAGCCCTTTCCGCGGACCAGGCGGCGCCCCACGCGCCAGCGCCACAGTACCCCGCACCGACCGTCCTCGAATCATGTTTGCGGCCCGACGTGGTTATAAGTTCGGTTTGCGCACCCGGCGCGCCCACGCCAGGACCGCTTTCAGGTCCCCGTCGTCGAGAACGTAGGCGACGGTGCCGAACGCGACGATCGCGCCGGCGGCGGCCGGCACCGCCAGGGCGAAAGCCTCGAGCTTGTGGTGCATCGGGACCGCCACGCTGATGGCCGCCCCAACCGCCGCCCCCGCCGCGCCAGCCAGCAGGCCGGCCAGCGCCGCATGGCCAGCACCCTGTACCGCGGCCTTGCCGCAAATCCTGCGGGTGAGGATCACCATCGGAATGGCCACAACCGTCGGGCCAATCGTGTTGCCGAGAGCGAGTGCACCCACGACCAAGCGGGAGGGGACAAGCTCGCCTAGGACCACGTCGGCCACGATTACGAGCAGCCAGCTGCCGGTTAGCGCCGGCCCGGCGGGAAACCCCGGGCGGGAAGCGCAACCCAGGCCGGAACCGCAGGTGCAGGCGCCAGGTCGGCGGCAGCGCCACGAGCACCAAGGCGGCAACGCCGAGCGTCGTCCCGACGGATAAAACCAGTTCGGCCGAGATCCGCAGCTCAGCTAGCGAGCGCCCCTTGTCCAAAGGTACGAAGACCAGATAGCAAGTAATGAGGACCAGGCTGGAGAACCCCGGTCCAATGGATGGGGCGGCGAAGCGGCGGTACGACTGGAGCAATCCATAGAGGACGACCGAGATCCCGTACAGCAGGGCCTGGGGAGCGAATGCAACGAGCATGTTGCCGGTGACAGCGACAACGTCGGACCGGGCGCAGTGCGAGTTCGGGTTCGTCGGGTTGAGCAGCGAGGCGATGGGCCGAGCGGCCGCCGCGATGACCACGACGACCGGTACCAAGATGATTACGGACCAGGTCAGCAGTGCCGAGGTGATCTCGCCGACCCGGGCCTTTTCCGCCGGGTCACTTCCGGCCCGCTCAGCTGAGCGGGCTAGAACGGGGACCATCGCACTTGTCAGTGCCCCGCCCAGGACCAACTCATAAAGCAGGTTGGGGACCTGGTTCGCGGTTACGTACGCCGAGCCCAGGCAACTCGCCCCAACGGTCTGTGAGAACACCAACGTACGGAGCAAGCCCAGCAGGCGGGACACGATGGTGAGACCGGCAACGATGGCGGCTCCACGGGCAATGCCGGCACCGAGCCCCGGTGCCAGAGTGGTACCCGCCCGTTCCGCCAAACCCGAACTCTTGCCTTCGACCGTCTGCACATGCAACTCCTGGTCCCCGCATACAAGGCCAAGCGTCCCGTCACGCCGCCGGACGCGCCGACTACGGGATCAGCCATAAACCGGGCGCGGCACAGGATGGAGCGCAGGTGCTGGACCTCTCCCGGTGGCGCGGGGGCACGGACCAAAAACGGCCCGTGGTTCAACCAGCAGGGGGCGTGGTGCTCCAGGGACGATCGAACCATCGCTGGGCCCGGGTCGACCCGAACGCGGCCTTTTCGGCGGTGAGGACGTCGGAGGGCTCATCGTAAGTACCGGTGGGTGCCTGCCCGCTCAGGAAGGTGACCCCGACGCGGGCCACCTGGTGGCTGCCGAACTCGAGGTAACAGAGGCCGTACCCGTCGTACGTGGCGGTCTCCGGCTCGCCCCGAATGAAGGCGATGATGCGATCGGCGGCCACGGCACCCTGGCGCTCAGAAAAGACGCCGGCTTTGGGTGTCCCTACGCTGGTCACGTCCCCAACCGCGAAAACACCCGGGTAGGACGTTTCCAGGGTGAGCGGGTTGACAGGCACCCACCCGTCGACGGTCATGCCGGATTCCGCTACTACCGCCGGGGCCCGATGGGCCGGGACGCCAAGGAACAAGTCGAAGGGCATTTCAGCCCCACCGGCGAGCCGTGCCACCTTATGGATGGGGTCGAGTTCGCGGATCACTTGGCTCGGGTACCAACCGATGTGTCGCTGAGTGAAGGCGTGAAGCAATGCTTCGGATGCCTGGGGAGAGGGCGGGATTGGTACCGGCAAGGGCATCACTAGGGAAATCTCCGAACGGTCGTGTAGCCCCCGAGTAGTGAGGTAGTCGTGCACCAGCAACGCTGTCTCGCTCGGGGCCGGCGGGCATTTGAACGGCGTGGACGTCACCCCCACGACCACTCGGCCGCCATCGAACCCGGCGAGCACGTCAGCCAGGGCGAACGCCCCCTCGACGGTATAGAACTCATGCCCGGCCTCGGTTAACCCCGGGGTCGCGCCCGGGTCGAGATCAGCTCCGAGGGCGACAACGAGCACGTCTGCGTCGAAATGCCCCGCGTCGGTTTCGACGCTCCGGGATATTGGGTCGATACCGCGGATGGTGGTCTGCACGAAGCGTACGCCAGGCTTGACCAAATCGCTGTATGGATGGCGCACTGCGTCCGGGACGGTGCGGCCGAACATGACGTCGAGCTTGGAGAACCCAAAGACAAAACTATCCGCCTGGTCGATCAGCACGACATCCGCGCTCTCTCCGAACGCTTCGGACAGCCGGGCGGCAATCTCCAACCCGCCGAATCCGGCGCCCAACACCAAAGTTCGCATGGACGGGGGTTCCTTTCTGGTCGCACCGAGGGTACTCCGCGGGCACCTTCCTGGGCGCAGAGGGGCGCACTTCACTCCGGCGGCAGGGACGGAGCCCGGGTGGGCACCAACTATGATGGTCGTCGGCGCCGGGAGGGTGCCGCCGGGCCCGCGGGAAGGACAGAGTCCACCTCCAAAGCAGCAATTGTCGTGACTGTGGCCTCTTCCTCGGCCTGAGCAGCGGACCGCAGGCGTAGAAGGGAGACGCCATGTCAGCTTCGCTTCCCGAACGCCCCCACCTCGACCAGTTGCGCCGTCGAGCCAAAGAGCTGCGCGATGACGCCCGGTCGGGGGACGCGGTCGCATTGGAAAGGCTGGCGCGCCAGCATCGACCCGTGGTCCCTGACCAAGTCAGCCTGGCTGTCGCTCAGCTGGTCATCGCCCGCGAGCTGGGTTTTTCGAGTTGGCCGACGCTCAGAGCTGCGATCGATGCGGCCGCCGAACCGGCGCGACGCATTGAGGCGTTCGTAAGCGCGTCGGTCGATGGCAACACTCACCAGGCCTCCGAGATCCTCCTGGCTGACCCCGATATTGGCTCGAGCAACCTGCTCGCTGCGGTTGTACTCGGCGAGGCCCGGCGGGTACGAGACGAGCTTGCCGCTGACCCCGGAGCCGCCGTGAGGATCGACGAAGCCCGCGGATGGCCGCCGTTGCTTTACGCCTCTTATTCGCGGTGGCATCGGGTCGAGCCGCGCCGGGCTGCAGGGATAGCGGAGGTCGTTCATCTCCTCCTGGACGCCGGCGCCAACCCGAACACCAACGATGGTGGCCGGCGCCGCTATCGCTCGGCTCTGAAAGGTTCGGTCGAAGTGAACAACCCGGCTGTTACCGAGGTGCTCCTCGACGCCGGCGCCAGCCCCGATGACGGCGAATGCATCGGGGAAGCGGTCGGGCACCACCACCTCCGTTGTCTCGAACTACTGCTCTCCCACGGCGCCCGGGTGGCCGGCACCTGGGCGCTCGGCGCAGCAGTGTGGGCCGACGACGCGGTCGCGATGGCGCTCCTTCTCAACGCTCTGGCGAAAAGCGGCGTCGGCGTGGCTGAGAAAGCCACAGAAACACTGCCCGAAGCGGCCGCCGATGCCTCTCTGGCCGTAGTAGAGGCGTTGCTTGAAGCCGGCGCAGACCCTCGGGCGGCGGGCTCGGAGGGCTCCGCCCTGAGGAACGCGGTACGAGCGGGCCGGGCCGACACTGCCGCCCTGTTGCGTCGGCTCGGCGCCGACGACGACAGCACCGATATCGACCAGTTCATCGGCGCGTGCCTGAGCGCCGACCGTCAAACGGCAGAGCAGCTGCTTTTGGGACACCCCGATCTGGCAAATAGATTGAGTACCGAGGACCGGGCGACGATTGTCGACGCCGCCGGTGCCGGCTCCGCTGAAGCAATCGCTGTCATGCTCGATCTCGGCTTTTCCACCGCGGACCACAACAGTTTCGGCGAGCAGCCCTTGCACAGCGCCGCCTACGCGGGGAACGCCGAGGTCGTGCGGTTGCTCCTCGAGAGGGGCGCGGATGTAGATGCTCGCGATGCGCGATTTGGCGGCACTCCGCTTGGGTTCGCCACGGTGGGCAGCGGCGAAGGGGCCGACAGGCCAGGCCGGTGGGTCGAAACGGTCGAACTGCTCGTCGGAGCTGGCGCATCCCGAGTTGGCGCCTGGGTACGTGGAAAACCACCCAGCGAGGCCGTCATGGAGCTCGTGCAACGTTACGGTCTCACCGCCGACGAACCCGAGCAGCAACCGGATGACGAGACCGGGGTGCCAGGCACGATGGGCCACGGTGTCATGGGCGATGTTGCCCGCCATATCGAAGCCGCTTATCGCCACTTTGACCTCGACCTCCTCGGATCCGTCCTACATCCCGACGTCCGCTGGACCGGGGTCTGCACCGACCGCGCCGAGGTGCTCGGCTGGTACCGCAAACTGCTGGCCGAGCGGACCAGGGCAACGGTAGAAAGCGTGGAGGTTGACCGCGACGCGGTTGTGCTGCGGCTCAGCGTGTCTCGCCAGGCTGAAGGGGCCCGACCGGCGCCACCTGAACGGCTCTACCAGGTCTTCACCGTCGACGATGGGCAGGTGGTAGACATACGCGCCTACCCCGACCGCGCCAGTGTGCTGGCCCGAGCATGAGCTGGCGGCTCCCATCCACCCGAGGCGGTATGTGACGAGGTCGTCGGTGCACCGCCTGCTGTCTGCTTCATCCACGGCCCGGTGCTGTCATGATCGGCCCTTGTGACGACCGACGGGACTGCGCACCCGTTCTGGCCATTTTTTGGCCTGTCTGTGCGGACACCTCGGCTGGAGCTCCGTTACGCGAACGACGCGTTGCTGGAGGAGCTGGCCGTTCTGCACGCCGCCGGCGTGGTGAGGCCGGGGACCGAGCCATTTGACGGGAACGCCACTTTCTATCAGCCGGGGCCCGGCACCACCCGTTGGCTGAAGGGGCAGTGGTCGGCTCGTTCGCGTACGTCACCCGAGTGGTGGGTCCTTGTGTTCGCCGCCGTTGTCGACGGGCGCCCGGTTGGAGGTCAGGAGATGAGCGGGATCGAGTTCCCGATGGTGCGGAGCGTCAGTTCGTTCTCCTGGCTCGGTCGCGAACACCAAGGCAAGGGCCTGGGCAAGGAAATGCGGGCCGCGGTGCTCCACCTGGCGTTCGCCGGGCTGGGGGCGCGCCGGGCCGAAAGCGAAGCCTTCGACGACAACCCCGCATCGCAGGCCGTCTCTCGATCGCTCGGCTACGAGCCCGACGGCTCTTACTACGCCCCCCGGCCAAGCGGGGCCGGCCGGATGTCCCGGTTTGCGTTGAGCCGTGAGAAGTGGCAGCGAACACAGCACCGGCACGACATCGATATCGAAGGGCTGCAACCCTGTCTCGACCATCTCGGCCTCGACGAGTCGAGCTGAGTCGAGCTGAGCTGGGCTGGGCTGGGCCGGGCCGGGCTGGGGCTGAGTTGAGCTGGGCTGGGCTGCGCCTCGGCTCTCGGCGGTTTGCGGCGCCGATCGGGGTTTTTGTGCGCGCCCGCCTCTCTTGTCTCGACTCTGGCGCGCACAGAACCCGGGCTCGAGCAGCCCCGGGGGTCCGGAGAGCACGTCGCACTCCCATCCATAGCCCGCGCCGTCCTGGGCACCGGCGGCTTCGACTCCGGGAAACGGGCCGAGCCACAGCAGGACCAGTAGAGCCAGCAGAGCCAGTAGAGCCAGCAGGCCAGCAGGCCAGTAGAGCCAGTAGAGCCAGTAGAGCCAGTAGAGCCCATACATTACCACTACGCCATTAGTGGTAATGTATTGGGGTGGCGATGGAACCACTGGGGTCAGAGGTGGAAGTCCGATGGCGGGGCCGAAGAGTCCGCGCCTTCGTGCCCGACCTCCTCGCCGACCGGGATCTCTCGCTGGACCCGCCGACAGCAGCCCGGGCGGCGGCGGCAGTCAGCGAGGTCGAGCACGCCGCAGAAGCGTTGGAGGCTGACTACGAACCGCTCGCTCGCCTTCTACTTCGCTCGGAGGGCGTCGCTTCCTCCTATATCGAGGGCGTCACCGCCCCGGTCGTCGAGATCGTCCTGGCTGAGGCGCAGCTCCAGCCAGGAGGGACGGAGGCGGCCGGATGGGTGGCGTCCAACCTGGCCGCCATATCCGAAGCCGTGACCGGCGCCGAATCCGGGACCGAGCTTTCCCTCGAGGCACTGTGTGCGTGGCACCGCACCCTCATGACCGGCAGCCCGACACCCGAACGCTATGTGGGCACCATCAGGGACGAGCAGGGCTGGATCGGCGGGACGAGCCCGCTGGATGCGCACCTGGTGACGCCACCTCCGGGTGAGCTCCCAGCGCTGCTCGATGACCTGGTCACCTATGCGAACCGCGTGAACAGCGACCCGGTTACCCAGGCTGCGGTAGTTCACGCCCAGTTCGAGATCATCCACCCTTTTGCTGACGGCAACGGACGTGTCGGCCGGCTGTTGGTCGCCTGGCTGCTGACCCGGCGGTTAGCGCTAGTCGTGCCGCCCCCGGTGAGCCTGGCGATGGCAGCTGATGTGGCCGGGTATTCCTCGGGCCTGGTGCTGTTCCGGATGGGCGACCACCGCGCGTGGATCCAGTGGTTCGCCAACGCCGTCGCCAGTGGCGGCAAGGCCCAGCGCGCCCTCGTTTCAAACGTCGAGCAGGTAAAGCGACGCTGGTATGAGCGACTCACGGCCGCGGGCCGCCGGCCGCGCAGCGACGCGGCTGTTTTTGCGGCCCTGGACCTCCTCCCTCGCCATGTCGTCCTCACGTCCCAGGTGCTCGTCAGCGAGCTCGGGATATCACGGAAGGCGGCACTGGCGACCTTGCGCCGCCTCGAAAGCGTCGAGATCCTGAGCGAGTACGGGACGGTCCGGCGCCAGGCTCCCGGCCAACCCCCGACGCTCTACGTGGCCAGGGACCTGATCGGCCTGTCCGGGTCGAGCCCCTTGCGGTAGGCCCGCTAGCTAAGACAGGCTCCTGGCTGGCGTCAAGCGTCCGCTACGATCCAGAAATGTCCTCCGACCCGACAATCGGCGAAGTCGGCCCTCAGGAAGCGTCCGCCATCGTCGGGTTCGGCGGCCTGCTGCTGGACGTGCGAGAGGGTTATGAGTGGGACGCAGGCCACGTCGCGGGGGCCGTCCACATCCCCTTGGGTCAGCTGGTCCAGCGGGTCAACGAACTCCCCGAAGACCGCCAGGTGGTCGTCGTATGCCGGTCGGGGGCCCGCTCGGCCCGCGCTACAGCTTTTCTGGCCTCGTCCGGGTTCGACGCCGTCAACCTGGCCGGTGGTATGAAGGCCTGGGCGGAGGAAGGGCTGCAGTTCGAGGCCACTGACGGGGCTCCCGGCGTAGTCGCGTAACCTTCGCCCGCCCGGAGTTCGGGGTATTTCTTCGCCAACGCGACCCTGAAGGCGGCCAAGACCAACGCGCGCCGGTTGTTCTCAGAAGTGGCCATTAGATGACCGGTTTCCTTCATACCATCGGTAGGGAAACCAGTTCCTAGAGAAAGGCGACATCATGCCAGATCGAGACAGGTACATTGCCGGCGTCCCGTGCTGGGTGGACACCAGCCAGCGCGACCCTGAAGCCGCCCTCCCCTTCTATTCCGGGTTGTTCGGATGGGAGTTCGAGAACGTGATGCCCGAAGGGTCAGGGGGGACGTATTTCATCGGGCGCATACGCGGTGGCGACGTGGCTGCAGTCACGCGGATATCCGAGGGGGCACCGCCCGTTGCCACGTGGAACACCTTTATCTGGGTCGACAACGCCGACGAGACGGCCGACGTCGCCCGCAAGGCCGGCGGGACCGTAATAGTGGAACCTTTCGACGTTACGGGAGCCGGCCGGATGGCGGTCATCTCCGATCCCGAGGGCGCGGTCTTCAACCTTTGGCAGCCGGGCGAGCACAGAGGTGCGAGCATCGTAAACGAACACGGTTCGCTGAACTTCAATGTCCTGGCTGCGCGCGACATCGAGGGCGAGAAAGCGTTCTACGATGCGGTCTTCGGCTGGCAGGCACTGCCATCACCGGGCGGGACGATGTGGTGGGCTTTACCCGCCTACGGTGACCACCTGGAGGAGAGTAGGCCCGGGCTCCGTAAACAAATGGCAGAGATGGGTGCGCCGGACGGTTTCACTGACGTCCTCGCCGCTTTCAACCCGATAGCCAAGGACGATCCGACAATGGCGGCGAACTGGGGTGTGTCGTTCGCTGTCAACGACGCTGACGCCGCCGCGGCCGAGGCGAAAAAGCTAGGTGGCGAGGTCATTACAGGGCCTTTCGACGTCCCTTGGAGCAGGGTGGCTTTGATCAAGGACCCGCAGGGAGCAATTTTTAGCGTCGCCCAGTTCGTCCCCGAAAACAAGGACATCACGGGCTAACTCGGCCAACCGGGCAACGCGCGGCGGCGTAGCTGCGACGCTGGGGACATCGGCGGCCAGACGACTTTGAGGAAACCGAAGTCGCCAACGCGAGTTGGAGCCTTTGCCGAGAATAAGCTTGCCCGGTGGTCACCGTCGCCGCCCCGCCAACCCGGGCCGTCGGCATATTCAAACGCTATGGGCGGTCATTTCCATGGGTACTTCACGACCTTAACCTCTTATTGGAGCCGGGGTCCCTCACCGAGATAGTCGGCACCAACGGCTCGGGGAAATCCACGTTGCTCCGCGTCCTGGTGGGTGTGACCCGTCCGACGCGAGGCGGGGTGACCACCCGGCCCGCAGCCGTCGGTTACGTGCCCGAACGCCTCCCGGCTCGGGTCCGCATGACGGGGCGGATATACCTTGGGCACATGGCTCGGTTGCGCGGTCTCGATAGCGCCACCGCTAACCCAAGGGTCGAAGCCCTGGCCAAAGCCTTCGCGCTTCAGCCCGGGCTCGATACGCCCGTGGCGGCCCTCTCCAAGGGCAACCGCCAAAAGATTTGTTTGGCTCAAGCTTTCCTCGCCCCGGTTGGACTGCTGGCGCTCGATGAACCGTGGAACGGGCTCGACCCGACCGCCCAAGCAGCTTTGGGTCACGAACTTGGCCACGCCCGCCAGGCCGGGACGGCGGTGGTCACAACGGCTCACCACGTCGGGACCGCCACCGGAGCGGACCGTACGTTCGTCCTCGCTGGAGGGCGTCTCGAGGTGCCTGCCAGGAGCGAGGCCACGGCCGTCACGACCAGGCACGGCGACGCCCTGGGGACCGACCGCGTCGGGGTTGAGATCGTGGCGCCAGACGAGACAGCCAACTCCGGGGACCTCCTTGTCTGGCCCGGCGTAGAGTCGGCCCGCTGTTCGGGTCGAGTGTGGGAGCTCTCGGTCCGTCGCGACAGCGTCGACCGCCTGCTGGCTACCGCGTTAGAAAGCGGGTGGTCGGTACTCCGCGTCGAGCCCGGTCAACAAGACCCGGCTTTAGGACAAACGGCTAAGTCATGACCCGTTTAGCCCGTTATATCGCCGCCGACACCGCCAGGTCGCAGCACTGGTTGCCCCCAATCCTGGTCTACGCTTTCTTCTGCGCTTTCAACCTGGCGGCGGATGGCTCTGCGCCGGGCAACGCCCTCCCTACGTTCGCCACGGCCGCGGCCGCCCTCCTGCCCATCTCGATCTGGCTGACAGTCGTCGTCGGTAATTGCGAGGATCCCGTCCAGGCGACAATCACGGCGGCCACGGTCGGGGGCGAGGCGCGCCTGCGGTTGGCCAAGCTCCTGGTGGCGCTGCTCGCGGCGACAGCCCTGGGCCTCGTCTCGACCGTGGTCGCCTGGATGGACACAAGCAATTTCCGTTTCACCGACTTCGGTGGCCTGGCCGCCGGGCTGGCGGCCAATCTGCTGGCTGCGGTTGTCGGCGTGGCCGTCGGAGCCTGGTGCATGCGGCCCATTCTCGACCGTAGAGCCTGGGCCGTGCTTTTGGCTGTAGCGGTGTCGATGGTGGAAGTCCTCGTGCCGCACTTTCCGCCCGTCCGCCAGCTCCTCGTCCTCTTCGGGCAGGTCGAACCCGCCCATTTGGCGGCCAGCATCGCGCTCATCGCGGCGGAATCGGTTCTCATCGCCGCCGCTTTGGTGGCTGGCGCCCTGCGCTGGGGCCAAGCCCGAGCTTCGTAATTCAGCCGTACTCACCGGACGGTCCATTTGTCGCTGCTGTCGGTTGAACGTGGGGCCCGGCTGCAGCCAGGGGCGCGCGTTTCAGGTCTCGCTCGTCCCTCGACACAAATGGCGGAGGCCGTCCAGGCCTGACGCGTTCAGAATTTGGATCACGGCCCGCACGGGTTTCTTAACCCCGGTTAGCCGTTTGAGTGCCCCGTAGGTAACGCTGCCGCGGTCGGGAATTTCGGCGGCGAGCACCACCAGGGGGGCCTTACCTATTTCGCTCAGGGCCGCGGCCTTGCCCATCGCCCTCCACAGACCGTCGGTTCGGGCCAGCCCTGAGTGGTGGGTCGTAAAGCTGCCTATGACTTCGAAGAACCAGAGCCGCCCTTTACTATCGCGGGCCGTGAGATCGACGTGGATCCCGCCCGGTTGACGCTGGTCCTGACGGATATCGGTAAAGCCCGCATTCTCGAGCACCGAACTAGCAATTTCCTTTGCCGCTCGCCCCTCGCGAATGGCCCTGGACTGGAGGCTCTCTTTGGCGTTCGCTCGCGCGTGGACGGCCGGCAACCTCATTTTTGGCGGTCCTGATTGGCCTTCTCGCCCCAGCCGTCGGCGCTCCTGCTCTACTCTTCCTTCGGCTAGACGGATGTAGCCCTCGTCCAAGTCGTAACCCGTGAAATGACGCCCCGTCCGGACCGCCGCCACGGCCGTCGTCCCCGCCCCGGCAAAGGGATCCAGTACGAGATCGTCTTGATACGTGTAGAAGTCGATCAACCGGGCCGGCAGCTCAACGGGAAATGGGGCCGGATGACCCACCCTGGTGGCACTCTCGGCCGGGATCTCCCAGACGTCCAGCGTGTTCTCCATAAAATCCTCACGTGTCATGGACGATCCTGACGGCAGTCCCTGCTTGGCTCGCCCTTTGGCCGTGATGGCGCGGTCGAACCGGCCTTTACTAGCCACAATCACGCGCTCGGTCAAATCTCTGATCACCGGGTTCCCGGCGCGCTGAAAACTTCCCCAAGCACAGGAGCCGGACGACCCTCTTTGTTTGAGCCAAATGATCTCACCCCGGAGCAACAGGCGGAGGTCGTCCTGCAGGATCCCGATCACGTCCGCTGAGAGCGAACGGTACGGGCGCCGGCCGAGGTTGGCGACATTAACGGCGAGGCGACCGCCTGGCTCCAACTTGCGCACGCACTGAGCAAAAACATCACGCAAAAGGTCGAGGTATTCGAGGTAAGTGGCCGGGATCCCGGCCGTGCCGAGCGACTCCTCGTATTCCTTCCCGGCGAAGTACGGCGGCGAGGTGACCACGAGGGCCACTGAAGCGTCCGGGACCTCGTCCATATGGCGGGCATCCCCTACCACCAGCTTGTCGAGCGCCCGGTAAGGTGCGACCTCAGACTCCGAGGAAACGACCGGGGGAGTGAACCGGCGGTAGAAGCCAGTGGCGTCGTGGTTCTCCCGCCTCGACACCCCAAACGCCGAGGTAGAGGTCGACCGGCGCGCCATTGGCGTTCGATCCTACGTTCCGGGCCGCCGTGACTGGCTGATCGTTGGCCCCCGCCGGCGGGCGGCTGGGCCAGGTTGGTGCGCGCCAACGCGGGCTGCCCGCTACTTGTGCACTGGTGGCTTCCGGCCAGGCAACATAACGTCGGGGACCGTGGCAGCTGCGCTTCTACAGAACCGGGGAGACTAAACAATGCACTACAGGCAACTAGGCCGCAGTGGGCTTCGCGTGTCGGCCATCTCACTCGGCACGATGACGTTCGGCGGTGGCGGCGGCTTCGCCAAGGTTGGCGATCTCGACGTTGGCGCGGCCCGGCGTGTCCTCGACCGCTGCATCGACGCCGGGGTCAACCTCATCGATACGGCCGACATCTACTCGGACGGCGCCTCCGAGGAGATAGTCGGCGAGCTGGTGAAGGGGAAACGGGATGAGCTGCTACTGGCGACAAAGTGCCGGTTCAAAAGTGAACCCGGGCCCAACGGGGCTGGCAGCTCCCGGCACCACATTGTCCGGTCCCTGGAGGCGAGCCTGCGCAGGCTGGGCACCGACTACGTGGACATTTACCAACTGCACGGGTGGGACGGGCAAACGCCGCTCGAAGAGACCCTTTCGACGCTGGACAGCCTGGTAGAAGGGGGAAAGGTCCGGTACATCGGGTGTTCGAACTACTCGGCCTGGCACCTGATGAAGTCGCTCGCGGTGGCTGACCGGCAAGGGTGGCAACGTTTCGCCAGCCATCAGATTTACTGGTCCCTTATCGGCCGCGACGCCGAGGTCGAACTGGTGCCAGCGGCCCTGGACCAGGGTCTCGGGATATTGATATGGAGCCCACTGGCGGGCGGTCTGCTCACCGGCAAGTACCGACGGGATGAGAAGCCGGCCTCGGGCGCCCGGCATCTGACCGACTGGAACGAGCCTCCGATCTACGACGAGGGCAAGGTCTACGACGTTATTGACGTCTTGGTGAATGTGGCCGGGGCTCGCGGCGTGCCGCCAGCACAGGTGGCCCTGGCATGGCTACTGGCGAGGCCAGGCGTTAGCTCTGTGATCGTCGGCGCCAGGAACGAGGACCAGATGTCCCAGACGCTGCCCTCCTCCGACCTCGTACTCGAACCCGAAGAAATCAAGCAGCTTACAGAGGTGAGCTCCTCCCCCTTGCCGTACCCTCTTTGGCACCAGGCCAAATCGGTGAGCGACCGTCTGAGCCCGGCGGACCACGTGCTCCTTTGACGACCTAACCTGCGGGCGCTGGTCCCACGTCAGCGCCCGCAGCCGCAGGCGCCACCGCAGCAGCCGCCGCCGGCGCCGGCTCCGACAGGCCCCGCACTTGCGGTGGGCGCGCTGCCGCGTCCCTACCGCCGCAAACATCGAAAGTTTCCGCCGCACGTCGCTGTGCCCGCTCGGGCAAGTGACGCGGCTATCAGCCTCTTCCATCGAGCGGCGCACCTCGAAGGAGGACTCGCAGTCCCGGCAAACGTACTCGTACAAAGCCATCAGTAAAGATACTACGCCGCTCTAGCATTTCTGGCGTGAGCGCTGGCCAGGTGGAGACCCGGGTCAGGGCAATTTGCCTTGGCTTGGCGGAGGTGACCGAGAAACTGAGCCACGGCTCTCCCGCCTTCTTTGTCGGTAGGCAATTTGTGATGCTGTGGCCCGACGGCCACCATCATCACCACTTCGCTCACATGTGGTGCGCCGCGCCGGCCGGGGCACAGGAAGGGCTCGTAGGGGCGGCGCCGGACAGGTTCTTCCGGCCACCGTACGTGGGGTCGAGGGGCTGGCTCGGGATGCGCCTCGACGGTCGGGTGGACTGGGACGAGGTCCAAGCCATGTGCGAGGATGCGTACCGGACTGTGGCCCCCAAACGCCTGGTCGCCCGGCTCGACGTGGCCCGGATCGACGTGGCCCGGCTCGACGTGGCCCGGCTCGACGTCGCCCGGGGAGCGGGACAATAGAGGGAGTGTGGGCCGTTCAGTCGCGGCCCGTCCACGTGGCTATATCGGCCTCGTTGCCCTCGGGATCGGACAGCGTCCACCACGACGGTGCAAATTTATCGCTAACTAGTTGGCCTCCAGCGGCCAGTGCCGCCGCCACGCGCGCCTCCGCCTGGTCATGCGGTACCGAAATGTCTATGTGGATCCGGTTGCGCTCGTTGCGCAGGGTACCCATCTGCTGGAACCAGAAGGACGGCCCCCTGCCGTCAGGGTCGACCAAGTCTTCGTCACCTACTTGGCGGTACCCAAGCACGGCCCTCCAAAACGGCACGACGTTGGGGCGCCTGAGGGCGTCGATGGTGACCTGGACTTCCTGTACGGCGGCCGGGTCAGCCTCGACACCCAGTTCGCGGGCGGTAGCCGAGATCTCGCGGGCCAGGTCGATGTCACGCCTGCTCAGCCCGTCCACGTCGTGTGTCCACAACCGCACTGTCACGCTTGCGTACCGCAGATCCAGGTCGGGATGATGGTTGGCCGTATCGGCCAGGGCGCCGATGGCGTCCACCAGCCTGATACCTCTGGCGAACGAACGGGTACGAAAACGGGCACAGGCGCGGTCCCCCAGTAGCACCCGCCAATCCTCGACGCCGGCGGCCTCGTGGAACTGCCGCGGTGTAATCCGTTCAGTCATCGCCCCTAATGTACCTGTGGGGACAGGACAAATCGCCGGCCCCCGTCGCTTCAGTGTTGATGGAATGGGCACCACCACGTGGTGCGGCCACCAACGGTGTCCCGTCGCAAAGGCCGGCCGTCGCGCGGGCAGACCCCACCAGGCCGTCGTTGCGCCATGAGATCCCCGGTGTGGGAACCGCCTCGGGCGGTCATTTCCTGAAGGGCGGCCCGGAGGTGGCGGTGGAGGCGACGGACCTCCGGCGGCGTCAGGGAGCCGGCCGCGCGCTCCGGTGACAGCCCGGCCCGCCACAGGACCTCGTCGGCAATGAGGTTGCCGATTCCGGCCACTCGGGCCTGGTCCATCAGCCGGGCCTTCAGAGGGGCCTTGCTGCCGGCCAGAGCACGGGCCAGCTGGCCGAGAGTGATCGACGCAGCGTCGTGGCCGAGGGCTATGTCGGTCGGGCCACCTGGCCCCGCCGAGCCGCCGAGGATCTCGCACTCGCAGGTGGCCCCCGTCGGCAAACGAGACCCCGAACCGTTCGTATTTCTCCAGCGGTTGGTTACTGGCGTAACGCAGTTCGGCCACCCCTGGCGTGCCATCCACAATCAGCCGCCCGCTCATACCGAAGCGCAACGTGAGGACGAGGCCGGCCTCCCCGTCTGGGCTCGAGGTATCCAGGAAAAGGACCTTGCCCCGCCGGCGAGCGGCTGAAAAGTGCGACCCGACCAAGACCGAAAGTTCGTCGGCGGACAGCCCACCTTTCAAGTACCACGGGTCGGGGGCGTGAATGGCGACAATCGGACGGAAAAGAGCGGCACGTTCGGCCAGGACGCGGTACGCCTCTATCTCGATCATCTCGGGCACGCCCACAACGCTAAAGGGGCCACCGGCCCGATGCGAAAGCCCCGCCTCCTGGTGTACTGCAGGCCTACCTACCGAAGCGGCCGCGGGACGGAGGAGAATTGATGGATGAGCCGTCCCGGCCAGGTCGTCATTCTGAACGGCGCACCCCGGTCCGGTAAGTCCAGCATCGTGGCCGTGGTGCAGGAAAGCTTCGCTGGGCTGTGGATGAACCTGGGCGTTGACGTCTTCGCCCGATGGGCTACGCCCGCGCGGTACCGGCCCGGGATCGGGCTGCGCCCCGGTGGAGAACGCCCTGAGGTCGAGGCTTTGGTCCCGGCTCTTTATGCGGCGCTCTTCGACTCTGTCGCCGCTCATGCTCGCCAGGGGCTGAACGTCGTGGTCGACGTCGGGCTCCACGAGGCCTATTCACAACCGCTCGGTGTCATTCCCGACGCCGCTCGCCGGCTCAAAGGCCTAGCCGTCCTTTTCGTCGGTGTCCGGTGCCCGGTGGAGGTGATCATGGCTCGACGCGACGCCAGCGAGAAAGGGGGCGAGAGCACGTACGTCACCAGCGGCCCACGAGGCGAGGTCCCGGCGGCGGTACTTCGCTGGCAGGACGAAGTCCACCGGGGCAGGCTCTACGACGTCGAAGTAGACACCTCGCGGCTAGCGCCGGGCCAATGCGCCGACGTCATCAGGAAGTGCCTGGAGGCGGGGCCGGCCCCGCCATCTGCCTTCGAACGAATGGTGCCCGGCCGGGACGGCGTTTGAAGCGAGGACGGCTCCGCGTCGGGTCAACCAGTGCCCTCATCTGAAGGCCAGAGGGGCACCGGGATTTCTGGTTCGAAGGGCGCGCCCCACTGGTTGCGGAAAGCGACTTTGTGGGCCGGGACGCGCTGACGCCGTCGCCCACCGCCCTGTCGGATAGCCAAATGAAACGCAGCAGAGGTTGACCCAGCCACTGTCCTGCGGGACGCCGAGCACCTCCAGCGTCTCGTTGCCCCGGTAGGCGCCCAGCACGGTCGTGATGGCTGACCCCACCCCCAGTCCGCGGCGCCGCCAGCATCGCGCTCCACACGGCGGGGAAGATCGACCCACCCGACAGGGCGTTCGGAGCGAACGCGAACAAGAACAGGGGCACGTCCTCGAAGTGGTCGGCCAGGTACTGGGCAGAACGCACCATCCGGAAGAACTGCACGCTCCTCGCAGAACCAGGGTCAGCTTCGGCGGCGGTTCGGCGGTCTCGGTACGCTGTCTGCCACAACTCGGCCAGGCTCTCCCGGTAGAGAGGCCCCAGGCGGGCTATAAGTGCGTGGTCGTCGACCAGGAGGAACCGCCAGCTCTGGGCATTGCCCCCGCTCGGGGCGCGGATGGCGGCATCGAGGATCCGAGCCTGGTACTTGGCTCGGGACCGGATCCCGCTTGACTCGCCGCATGGCCCTGGTCGTGTACAGCGCTTCGTAGAGGTCCACGAAAAGCATGCTGCCACACTTGTCTTGTCCCCTCGGCGACCTGGGCCACCGACTGCTTCAGCTATAACCGGTCGCCGGCGAGCCAGGTGAGGACCAGCTCGAGGCGGCTGTCGGCCGCTAATGCAGCCGATCTCAGGGATCCTTCAGCGAGCGTGATGTAGCAACGAACTGGCGCGATCATGGGCGCGTGGAGGAGGACTGGTACCTGTACAGAGGCACCTGTACGAGCGGCCACTGGAACATTGTGCCCGTCAGGATGGCGGGCCTCCCCGGCCAGGACAATGACGGGCAACTCGGCACCAGGCGTACAGACAGTTGCAGTGAATGCGGCCGGCCGGTAGAGCTGCGCTGGGACGAGGAACCGAGCGCGCTCTAGCTGCGCGTACTTGACGACGAGGTAGGCAAGGGCCGGCCGTTCGCGGGCCTATTCCGGCTCGAGCAGCTCCAGCTGTTCCCTGTTCGTGTTTTCGCCCGGCACTTTGACCAGGACCACGGGACACGAGGCCGCCGCGGCACACCGCTGGCTCACTGAGCCCAGCAGCAGGCCGGACCAGGGGGACCGTCCCCGGGTACCCACTACCAGCAGGTCGGCCCCTTTCGAGGCACCGATCAGAGACGCCGCCGGATCGCCTTCGGCCACCAGGGTCAGCAACGGGACCGGGGGGGTTTTCGCGATCCGGCTCACCGTATCGACGATGAACTCCTTGCTCGCCCGTTCCAGCTCATCTCTGTCAAAAGCGCCCGGGAAGGAGAGGAAGGGCACCTGCCACGCAAACACGGCGGTCACTTCGGCGCGCCGGAACTCAGCGACGTCAATGGCCCAGCGCACAGCGGCATCGCTGTGCGCAGACCCGTCCACGCCGACCACTATGCGATAGGTCATCTAGATTCACGGCCAACTGCCCCGCTCGAGGGTGGGACTGCTTACCGTTTCACCTCCTCGAATTCTCAATAGGCCGAGGCGCTCTCGTTCAGGCCCCGCTCGTACCTCTCCAGGCGACGAGAGCCACCGCCTGGGTTGCGCTTAGCCCCCGAGCGCAGGCTGTACCCTTGCCAGCGTCTCGGGCTGCTCGGCATACGCGTACTCCGTCAGCTCCTCGAGGCTCTTACCCCGCGGCTCAGGCAGCGTGACTACCGTCAGGATAAGGCCAATGCTAGCCACAACCCCGGCGATGACCATCGCTCCCGTCAGGCCGACAGAGGAAGCCAGGAAGTCCGGGAACAGGAAGGCGCCGGCAAACGCCCCCAGTTTTCCGGCTCCCGCCGAGATCCCGTGCCCCGTCGTGCGAACTTCGGTCGGGAAGAGCTCAGCCGGGTAGATGAACGTCGTCGTGTTCGGCCCGAACTCAGTGAAGAAATAACTGACCCCGTACAGGAGTAAGAACGGCACGACGGCCTTGGTGACCCCCGGGATCAACCCGAGCAGCAGGAACATCACCGCCATCATGGCGAAGCCCATCACCTGGATCGTCTTGCGCCCGGTTTTGTCTAATAACAAGATGGCCACCGCGTACCCAGGTAGCGCGAACACGGCAAATATGGCCAGCTGCGTCAATGTGTTGTCCAGCAGGGTGGCACTGGGGTTGATGAGCTTTAGGATCTCGGGCGAGGAGATGGTATTGCCGTAATAGCAGAAGTCAAGCAGCAGCCAGCCGCCGGCCGTGCCGATTAGCCAGATCAATAACCGCTTGTTGCCGAGGATTTTCTGAAAGCCGTCCAATGCCCCTTGCGAGATCTTTGCTTTGGACTCACCCGAGGGGACGTCGACTTCGGCGCCAGTGGCACTCGCAATGGCGGCCTCGGCCTCTTCGTGGGCGCCGCCCGCCACGGCAAACCTCGGCGTCTCATGGATCTGGCGGCGCAGGTAGAACACGGCCAGGCCCGGTACCGCCCCAAAGCCCAGAAGGAGGCGCCAGACGATGTTGTCTGATATACCGAGAGCGAGCAGGATCGAGGCAAAGAGCGGCCCGAAGATCAAGCCGAGGCCCTGCATGGCAAAAACGAGCCCGACCAGCCGGCCTCGCGACTGTTTGCCCGAGTACTCGCTCATGATCGTGGCAGAGACGGGGTAGTCGCCCCCGATGCCTATGCCGAGGACGACCCGGCAGACGATCAGGAAGACGTAGCCCGTGGCGAAGGCCGACGCGATGGCACCGGCCGCCAGGATAAGGACCTCGTAACCGTATATCCGTTTCCGGCCCAGCATGTCTGCTATTCGGCCGAAGACGATGGCGCCAAATGCTGAAGCCAGCAGGGTGGCCGAATTGAGCCACGACACCTGGGTGGTGGTCAGCGTCCACTGGGTCTTGAGGATCGAGACCACGATGCCAATGACGAACAAGTCGTAGGCGTCGGTGAAGAAGCCCATGCCCGATACGAACATGGTCTTTATCTGGAAACGGCTAATTCCGGTGTTGTCAAGGGCGTCGAAAGGATCGGCGCTCGCTGGGGGTACCGCCGCAGTGCTCACCAGAAAGTGAAAGTAGCACCACCCCGGGCGTCACCCAACCGGAACTATTGAATATGACAAATAATTTTTATGACATTCACCGTCTATTTTTCGGGCGTTCACCTGGCCGTAAGGTTCGCTCCGACCGCGCCCAGCATGACTTGCGCCGGCGACTGTCACGGCGCGGCAGCTTGGCGCGCCGCGACAGGTCGTTGAACCCCTGGCCCCTGGGAACGTGCCGAAATAATGATCGAAACTGCGATTTTTCTGCATCAATATCACGATGTGATGGATGTCGTCGAGGCTCGAGCGCGTCGGGTAGGCCAGCGTCCTGGCGGCCGCTTTGCGCAGGCTGGCGGGAAGGACAGCGCTGGCCACAGCCGCACCTGGCACTGCCGCCGTCCCCTTCAGCAGCTGGGGCCGGCTGATGACCGGGCCAAAAGGCCGGTAAATGAACTTGCTCATTGCACGCCTCGAGCCGACCTGACCCGGGACCTGCCCCGGTTGGCAGATGCCGACCCAATTCGTCGAACTGACGGTCGCGGCCGGGGTCGAGTACGTGAACGTCATGTTGGCCCCGTTGCCGACTGTCGCCGGGGCCTCAGTCAGAGTGCTCGTTGACGCAGTGGCTTTGGGCCCGGCCAGCGTCAGTCCCAGGGCCAACCCAGGACGGCGACCAGGGCGCGATGGCGTTCGAGGGAGAGCAGAGGCGCGTGGCCCAGGCCGTCGGCGGACAGCATGGCGCGTCCGTATTGCGGCGACCTTTCCTGGAGGAGCCAGGCGGGTGGCCAACGGGTGAATTTTTCGCTGACACCTGCAGGTTGGGGTGTCACGACATCTCCCCGTTCGCTCGGGAACACTCCTCCGCACCAGCTTGTTTTCCTTTGTGCCCTGAAAGAAGAGCTAGTTAAAGGGCCATAGGGGCGTGGGACCGGCAAGCTGAAGGCCAAGGCCCACGCGATGATGACCCGGAAGGAGTGGTCTTGACGGACTACAAGAAAGATGATGCTCAGGTGGAGCGTCTAACACCGGAGCAGTACAGGGTGACGCAACAAAGCGGCACCGAACCTCCGTTCGCCAATGAGTTCTGGAACAACAAAAAACCAGGTCTGTACGTGGACGTCGTGTCGGGTGAGCCGTTGTTCGCGTCCACCGACAAATACGACAGCCATAGCGGTTGGCCCAGCTTCACCACCCCGGTCGAGCCCGACAACGTGGTCGAGAAAGTCGATTCCAGCCACGGCATGGCCCGCACAGAGGTCCGCTCAGCCCATGGCGACAGCCACCTGGGCCACGTCTTTGACGACGGCCCGGCTGACGCCGGAGGGCAGCGCTACTGCATAAACTCGGCCGCCCTCAGGTTCATCCCGGTGGACGAGCTCGAGCGCGAGGGTTATGGCGCCTATCGCAAGCTCTTCGAGGACACAGAGAAGGAAGGTTCACACTGATGTCAACAAATAACGAAACGAACAACTACGAGCCCACGCCGGGCGAGTACGAGACAGCCATCCTGGCTGGAGGGTGTTTTTGGGGCGTGCAGGACCTGGTCCGCAAGCTCCCCGGCGTTGCGTCGACCAGAGTCGGCTACACGGGCGGCGATGTGGCGAACGCAACCTACCGCAACCACCACGGCCACGCCGAAGCGATCGAGATCGTGTTCGACCCCCGCCGCCTGTCCTACCGGGACCTCCTGGAGTTCTTCTTCCAGATACACGACCCGACGACCAAGAACCGTCAGGGCAACGACGTCGGGACCAGCTACCGCTCCGCCATCTTCTACACAACAGAAGCGCAGAAGGCGATAGCAGAGGACACGATCGCCGACGTCGACGCTTCTGGGCTCTGGCCCGGGAAAGTAGTGACGGAGGTCACGCCGGCCGGGCCGTTCTGGGAGGCTGAGCCCGAGCACCAGGACTACCTGGAGCGGTACCCCGACGGTTACACCTGCCACTTCGTGCGCCCCGGCTGGAAGCTGCCCCGCCGAGCGGACGCAACCACCCGGTAGGGACGGTCGACTGGCCCTGTGTAGGCGTTCGCCCGGACAGGCCCCAGCTGAGGCCAACCATCGTGGCGCTGACGGTCGCCATGGAAGGCCACGGCCCCACCCGCTTCCCTAGCGGGTGGGGCCGGCGTTACACCACCGCCAACCTCCCTTTGGCGGTGTTCTTTTACTTCCGGCCTTCGCCAGCATGCCCAAGCCTTTGGTCGAAGCCATGCGCGTCGACGGGGCGTCCAGCCCCGGCGTGCTGCGAGACTGACATTGCGCCCGCCGACCGGTACTTGAGGCGAGGCTTGATGAGCGGGTCGCTCCTGTAAAGCGTTATCGGAGCAGCGGGGGCCTAAGCCCCAGTGGCGATATGGTGCCGCGCATGACCAACATGGATGACGTCGCCCGCATGGCCACCGGCCTCCCGGAGGTGACCGAAGCCGAGCGGCACGGCCACCGGACGTGGTGCGTGAACGGCAAAGCCTTCGCCTGGGAACGGCCGTTCAGCAAAGCGGACATCAGACGTTTCGGCAGTGTGGCCCCGCCGGAGGGGCCCATAGTCGCGGTACGGGTGGCTGACTTGGCCGAGAAAGAAGCCCTACTAGCCGGTTCCTCTGACGCCATCTTCACCATCCCGCATTTCGACGGGTACGCGGCCGTGCTCATCCAGTTGAAGAGGGCGCCGGCAAGGGCGCTGAGAGACGCCCTCGTCGACGGCTGGCTCGCCTGCGCACCCCCGTCGTTGGTCGAAGAGTACCTGAAGGACCGCAAATTGGAGTAGCCCGACAAGGCATCGAGGGGCGATAAGCGCCTCGGCCAGGGCGTGTGCACTACTCGGTCATTATCCTGAGTCGTTGACGACTAGGAGGCCCAATTGACCACTGGAGCGCCCCACCGTGGCATGCGTCCCGAAGACATCGGTGCCTTGCGCCATGCCCACGACCCGCAGGTCTCGCCCGATGGGACAATGGTTGCTTTTTCCGTGACTGATGTGGACCTCGAGGCCAATCGTTACCGTTCACGGGTGTGGTTGGCCAGCGCTGACGGCGAGCTGCCGCCCCGGCCTTTCTCGGCCGGCCCGGACGACCAGTTGCCCAAATGGTCGCCCGACGGACGCTGGCTGGCGCTGACCTCCAGCCCGCCCGAGGGGCCGAGCGAGATTTCGGTGGTCCCGGTTACGCAAGGAGGTGAGCGGGTGGTGGTGGCCCGCTGGCCCGCACCGATAACAGAGCTGGCCTGGTCTCCGAGCTCGACGGATCCTCGCTTTCGTCGCTCGCGTGCCAGATCCCGAGCCCTACGGGCGCAATGGAGAAAAGCGCCGGGAAGTGGACATGCCCCCCAGGCGCCTTACCCACCTGTTTTACCGCCTCGACACTGAGGGCTGGGTGGCCGACCGTCCCAACCGCATCATGGTCGTCCCGGCCGACGGGTCGACACCCCCGCAGGTCCTCACCACGGGGCCATATCAGGCCGCCGGGGTTACGTGGTCGCCCGACAGTTCACGCATCGCGTTCGCGTCCGCCCGCCACGAAACCTGGGACCTCGACCTTGCTGTGGACCTATGGACGATGCCGGCAAACGGCTCCGGCGAACCCGAGCGGTTGACCGGTACCAAAGCCGCCTTTTCGTCGCCGGTGTGGTCGCCCGACGGCACCAAGCTCGCTTACCTCCGCCACCCGACTCCTCTGGACGAGCCGCGCCACGAACGGCTGGGCGTCCTCGATCTGTCGTCCCGCGATACCACCGACCTCACGGCCGCTCTCGACCGGAACTGCGCACCGTACGGGTACGGACGGGCGCCGGTCTGGTTCGGCGAGCATCTCTTGTGCAGTGTCGAAGACACCGGCAATGTGCACGTTTACGCGGTGGCGGTGACAGGCGACAGCAAGCCGTTCGCCGTTGTCGACGGCGAGCTTTGGGTGCACGCCTGGCACTGGGCGGGCGGGACCATGGCGATCGCCGTGAACACGCCAACTACGCTGCCCGAAATCGTTGTCCGGCCGCTTCGAGCAGGTTCTGCGGGGCACGAGACCGTCATGGCCGAAGGAGGAGCGGGCCGCTCAGACGAACTACCCGAGAGCAGTCTGACCAACCTGACCGGCCCCTTAGTCGCCAAGGTCAGCGTGTCGGAGCCACAACCATTCGTGGCCCGTTCGGCCGATGGCACCGAAGTCCCGTGCTGGGCGATGGCGCCTGTGGGCGCTGAAGCCGGCCGGCGCTACCCCACTCTCCTCAATGTCCATGGGGGCCCGTTTACCTCGTACGGGAACCGGTTTTTTGATGAGTTCCAAATCGAGGCGGGGAACGGTTTTGGCGTCCTGTACTGCAACCCCCGAGGAAGCTCTGGCTACGACGAGGCGTGGGGCCGGGCGGTGCGCTGGCCCGAGGCGGAGGTCGACCCGGGGTCAGGCTGGGGCGGGGTGGACTTCGACGACGTCATGGCGTGCGTGGACGAAGGGTGCCGTCGGTTCGACTGGGTCGACCCAGAGCTCCTCGGCATTTTGGGCGGCTCGTACGGGGGGTTTATGACGTCCTGGGCCATCGGGCACACGCAACGCTTCAAGGCCGCATGCTCCGAACGAGCCTGCAACAACCTCCTGTCGCTGGACACGAACTCGGACATCGCCAGCAGCTTTCGCGCCGTCGTCGGGCGGGGCCACCTCGAAGACCCTGCCGCCTACCTCCGCCAGTCGCCCATCTCATACGTTTCGGAAATGACCACTCCGGTGCTGATCCTGCACTCCGAGGACGACTTGCGCTGCCCCGTGAGCCAGGCAGAGGAGCTTTTCGTCGCCCTTCGGCTGCTGGGCCGGGATCCGGTGTTCGTACGTTTCCCGGGCGAGAGCCATGAGTTATCACGTTCTGGCTCCCCCCGGCACCGGGTGGAACGGGCGCGTTTGATCATCGACTGGTTCACGGAAAAACTGGGCCTCTAGCGGCCGAACCCCTTAGGCCCGCAGAAAGGCCTCGACCCGGGGCACGAACTCGTTCACGTCCTGAAAGAGAAAGGCGTGGCCCGCGCCCGGGTACAGCGCAAGCTGCGCCCCGGGGACGAGGCTGGCCAGCAGACGGTCATTGGCCACGGGGTCCAGGGCGTCCACTGTCCCGTCCGCCACCAGAGTAGGTAAGTGGAGGCCGGCGACCGCCCGGCCGGCGGTGTCGTCGCCGGCCAGCCATTTAGTAACGGCGTTGGTCTGGGCCGTCTTCACAGCCGGGCTCACCTGATAAAAAACGGGGTATTCGAGCACGGACTCTGCGTATGCCTGAGCGGCCGCCGTCTGGCTGGGCGGGAACAAAACGCTCAAGACGGCGCCCGGGTTGGGGCTGTCGATGGCGGCCGCCGCCGCGGCCGGGACCGGCAGAGCCTTCCCCGTCCCGGCTTGAGTTGCCGCCAGGACCAGCCGGCTTACTTGCGACGGGTGCAGGACCGCGAGGGCTTGGGCGGTCATACCGCCCATCGACCAGCCGAGGACGGCGGTACGGCCGAGGCCGAGGGACGTGATCAGGGCGCTCACCTGATTCGCCATCGCCGTCACCGTGAGCGGAGGGCTCAGCGCCGCCGTTTTACCGACACCCGCGTTGTCGAGCACGACGACGTGGAAATCGGCGCCCAACCGGTCGACAAACGGCGGTGCCCAGTCGTCCATGGTCCCGCCGAACCCCATGATCAGCACCAGCGGGCGCCCCGGCCGACCTCGCGGTAGGCGACCGGTCCAGCCGACGTGCTCGCCACCCGTATGGGAGCGCCGGTAATGTCCACAGCCGCCGAGGGCCGAGTAGTCGCGGTAGTAGGGGTCGCGGCCAAGGCCGTCGCGCCGGCCGAGGCGAACAGAACAGCTATTCCGCACAGGGCTACGAGGGCGCCTTTTGCCCAGCGCCGATGACCAGGTTTCATGGATCTCCTTTGCATCTTTCAGCTCCGCCGTGACCCGAATTGGCTACGGGCGATCCTGCCGTTCCTTTATGTCGGCCAGGGCGTAGAGACCCGCCCGCAAGCCGGCGAGCTGGTCGGGCGAGATGGCGGCCGAGAGCTCTACGTCCACGACCTCGACCCCCGCTCGTACGGCTTGTGCCGCCGCCCGGCCGCGTTCGGTGAGCTCGATGGTCAACCGGCGGCGGTCCTCGGGGTTGACTTCGCGGGTGAGGTAGCCCCGAACGACCAGGGCATCGATCAATTGACTGGCCGCCTGTTTGCTCACGTCCAGGGCTTCGATCAAATCTGCCGCCGAGGCGCCGCGATTGGCCATGCCGCCCAGGACGAAAGGTCCGTTCCGAGGCAAGTCGTCAAACCCGGCTGCGACCAGACTGGCCCTGACGGCGTTACCGTAACTACCACGGGCGGCTCGTAACAACGCGGGGATGTTCGGCTCCTCGTGAGAGTGCTCACCGGCCACGCGATCAGCCTACCTCAGTGCCGAAGGGTAGTCAAACAGCTTGACAGTCAAGGTCAACTACTGAGGCTGTCCGGTCAACTCCGGGGTGAGGTCACAAACACTGGGATCTGGCGCCGGGTCCTCTGCTGGTACTCGGCGTACGGCGGGTAGGCGGCCACCGCCCGTTCCCACCACTGCTCCCGTTCCTCTCCATCGACCTCGTGCACCGAAACCTCGAAGATCTGGCGCCCGTCCTGAAGGAGGACCTCCTCGGGGTGCCCCTTCAAATTGAAATACCAATCGGGATGGGTGGGGGCGCCCCCTTTCGACGCCACAATTGCGTAATTGCCGTCGTGCTCGACGCGCATTACTGGCGCTTTGCGCACTTTCCCGCTGCGGTGGCCTCTCATCGTAACGATGACGACGGGCAGGCCAGTGTCCAACAAAGTATTGCCCTCTTGCCCCTCCGTCCGCTCGTACATCGCGACTTGGTCACGCGCCCACTGCGCCGCGCTCGGTTCGTATTCACCTTCGAGTGTCATAGGGGTACCCTAACCCAGCGTCCGTCCGAGCCCGGCCGGGCTAGGCCTTTTGGCGGGCCAACGTTCCCACCCTCTCCTCCTCCTCTCGCATCCCGGGGAGGAAAAGAAAGCCAATCGTAACGGCGGCCCCAAGGGTGCCGGCCAGGACGAGGGTTTGGCGTGGGCCAAGGGCATCTGCGATCGGAGCTGTGAGCGCATAGCTAAGTGGGAGTAACGCAGTCGAGATGCACCAGTCGATGCTCGAAACCCGGCCCAGCATCGCATTGGCGACGCGTCGCTGTTTGAGCGTGGCCCATACGACAGTGCCCGCCGCCTCGGCCCCGTTAACCACGATCGCCGCGCCGGCCAGGCCCCAAGAACTGGTGGCCAACCCGTACCCGGCCACGGCCAGAGTGGCCAATGTCCACCAGCCGTAAATCCAGGACATCGGCCGTCTCGGGTCACTGCCGCCGGCCGCTCAAAACCGCGCCCGCAACGGCGCCCACACCCCCGGCGGCCAGCACCGCTCCGTAGGTAGAGGCGCCGTGGTGGAGGGAGTTGCGCACGACGTAGGGCAGCAGCACCTGGGTGGGGCCGATGAACAGGAGGTAGGTGAAAGTGGCGCAGACGAAAGTCCCCCACAACCAGACGTGGCTCCGCACGTAGCGGAGGCCCTCCAAGCACGTCGTGGCGAAGGCTCGCTGGTCGCGCTCAGGGCCGGGCAGCGGTCGCATCCGCAGCACACACAACGCCGAAAAACAAACGTGACCGCATCCAGGGCGAAGGCGCCGCCGCGGGTGCAGGACGGCGACGGCCAGCCGCCCAGAGCGGGCCCGGCCAGCTGGATGGCCGTCGGCCGCACGAACTGGTCGATGGCGTTGGCCTGGGTCAGTTCCCGTTCGGGGACCAGCTGGGGCACCAGCGCGTCGAGGGCGGGCGAGGCGAACGCGGTGGCCGTGCCGATCACGGCCCCGACCAGGCAGAGCTGGCAAAGATGAGCCACTCCGAAGGCGAGCAGGACGGCCAGGCCGGCGACCGCCAGGCCCCTGGCCACGTCGGCCCAGAACAGGAGCGCGCGGCGGGGGAAGCGGTCGGAGACGGCCCCGCCCAACAGCAACAGGACGACCTGAGGCGCCGAGGTGGCCAAGCCGACATAGGCCAGGGCCGACGGCCGGTCGGAAATGCTGTAGGCCTGCCACGCGATGGCAACGATGAAAATGCCGTCCCCCAGGAGGGAAACGGCCATGCCGGTCCAGAGCAGCCTGAAGTCTCGCCGGCGCAGCGGGTGCCGTGAGCGAGCACGGCCAGGTCCGATCAGACCGGTTGAGTCGGCCCGCTGCATGTCGAAACGCTCGGCACAGCTCGCGCCAGCACCTCGTTTAGCTGGTCTATTTGGCCGTCGTCGTTGGCCGCCGTGACCTGGACGCGAAAGCCGACCTGAGACCGGGGCACCAGCGGGTACGGGGCCAGGGTCACGTAGATGCCCCGGTCGAACAGGAACCTCCCCACCGCGTCGATGTCGTCGGCGTGACCCAGAGGCAGCTCGATAACCGGGTAACCCGAGGAGTTGAGCGTACGCAGGCCGAGTTTGGCGATCTGGTCCAGCACCCGGCGGGTCTTCTGGCACAACGAACGGCGGATGTCGTCGCCCTCGACGCTCGTTGACGTCGAACCCGGCCAACACCGTGGCCAGCGAAGCCGTCGGCGAGGGCCCCGAGTACAGGTAGGGCGGGGCGGCGACCTTCAAATAGTTTTTTAGCGACGTGGGGAGGGCCAAGAAAGCGGCCAGGGACGAATAGGCCTTGGAAAACCCGGCGACCAGCACGATGTTTTCGTAGCTCTCGTTGTAAAAGCGGACGATGCTGTTGCCGCGGTACCCGTACGGCATGTCCGGCGTCGGCGACTCGCCGATGATCCCGAACCCGTGGGCGTCGTCGACGTACAACAAGGCGTCGTACTCACGACAGATCCGGGCGTAGCAGAGGTAGGTCCGGCGCATTTCCCGTCATGCTGTTGACGCCGTCGATGCAGAAGACCTTCGACATGTTGGCGGGCAAGGAACGCAGCACCTGCGCCAGGTGTTCGGGGTCGTTGGCCCTGACCCGGTGCAGGGTCGCACCCGCCCCTCTGGCAATGGCGGCCCCCTCGTAAATGGTCTTGTGCGCCTGGGCGTCGACCAGTACCGCACCCTGGCCCAGCGAGAAGAGGGATCACAGAGGTATGTGATCAGCGTGATGGTGGGCAGCACGAGGGTGTCGGGCGCGCCCAGGAGTTCGGTGAGCCGCTCTTCGATCTCGACGTACGGGCGGGGGTTGCCCAGCAACCGGGACCAGCTCGGGTGCGTGCCCCATCGTTGGACCGCAGGCTCTACCGACGCGATGATCTCCGGGTGCAGGTCGAAACCGAGGTAATTGCAGGAAGCGAAATCGGACAGCCAGTGGTTGCCGATGCGGATGCGTCGGCCCTGTACCTCGTCTATTACCGCGTCCATCATCGGATGGGAAGCGCGCAGCCGTTCCAGGTCGTCCCAGCGGCTGTCCGTCCTCGGCCGTTCGTGCATGAAGCGCGGCCCTTTCGAGCTTCGTGGTCGAGGTCGCCCCCACCCAGGTGCGTGCGTCATGCCGCGGGCTCCTCGGCTGGCCGCTTTGCGCCCGGGCCACGAGGGCGCCCGAGGCCATGAGGGGTATGAAGCTGGTCCATCCCGTCGGCCGGCACCGGGCGAGCGAAAAAGTAACCCTGCCCGTACATGCAACCGAGGGCACGCAACCCGTCGACCTGGCCGCGCCTTTTCGATGCCCTCGGCCACGGTGTCCAGGTTGAGGGATTTGCCCAGCTGGACTATGGCCTTGGCCAGGGCGCCGGCCTTGGCCGAATCGCCGACGTCGTCGACGAACGACTTGTCCACTTTCAAAATGTCGATCGGGAACCGCTTCAGGTAACTGAGCGACGAGTAACCGGTGCCGAAATCGTCGACGGCAAACGCGACACCCGAGCGCCTTCAGCTCGAGCATGCGGGAAATCACCGACTCGGCGTCCTGGACGAGGACGCTCTCGGTGATCTCGAGCACCAGGCAGGCGGGGTCGAGGCCCGAGACGCTGCAAGGGCGCTGGACACGTCCTCGATCAGGCCCTCGTGCTGGAAATGGCGGGCCGAGATGTTGACGCTGATCCGCAGCCTGCCGGCCAGGGCGTGCGCCTGCTGCCACGCCCGGGCCTGTCGGCACGCCTCCTCGAGGACCCAGCCGCCGATGGGGATGATCAGGCCGGTCTCCTCGGCCAGGGGGATGAACTCTGACGGCAGCAGCAAGCCCGCGCTCCGGGTGCTGCCACCGGACCAGCGCCTCGACGGCAACGGCCTCGCCGCCGTCGAGGCTGACGATGGGCTGGTAGTGGAGGACGAACTCGCCGTCGTCGACCGCCCGCTGCAGCTCGGCCGTCCGTTCGAGCCGCTCGCTGACCGCCGCTTGCAGGGCGGGCTTGTAAACCTCGTAACAGTTCTTGCCCCGGGCTTTGGCCGCGTACATGGCCACGTCCGCCGCCTGCATCAGCTCGGCCGGGTCCTCGGTCCCGCCCTTGCTGTAGGCGATCCCGATGCTGGCGTGGACGTTCACCGAACGGTCCTTGACCATGAAGGGCGGCCTCAAGTCGGCCAGGACCCGTTCCGCCACCTGGCGGGCATCGTCAGGGTCCTCGGTCTCCTCGAGCAGGATGGCGAACTCGTCCCCGCCGAACCGGGCCGCGGTGTCACCTGTCCGCAGCGAGCCCATCAGGCGCCCGGCCACGGCGACCAGCAGCTCGTCACCGGCGGCGTGCCCCAAACTGTCGTTGATCAGCTTGAAGTCGTCGAGGTCGAGGAACAGGACGGCCAGCGACGTCAGGGACCGAGCGGCGCGGGCCAGGGCGTGCTCCAGCCGGTCCCGGAACAGGGCCCGGTTGGCCAGACCGCTCAGGGCGTCGTGGAAGGCCTGGTGCTTCAGCTCCTCCTCGAGTCCCTTGCGCTCGGTGACATCACGCAGGGTGAGGACGATCCCTTCCACGGTGGGGTCGCCGAGGAGGTTGTTGGCCACCACCTCGACGTGGCGCCAGGCCCCGTCCCCATGGCGGATGCGCCACTCGGCCGTTATCGACGTCCCGGCCCGGAAGGCCACCCCGCCGTAAGCCGCCACCGCCTGCTCCACGTCGTTCGGGTGCAGGAGGGAGGTGAGCTGTGACGCCCTCCAGCGAGCCCTGGCCCGTAGCCGAGGATGCGCTGCGCCGACGGCGTCTGGTAGGTGACGGTGGTGTCCGGACGGGCGATGAGGATGACGTCGGACGCGTTCTGCACCAGCGTCTGGAAGCGGGCCTCGCTGCGGCGGGCGTGGAACGCTTCGGTCAGCACCTCACGGTCGAGGGCCAGCCCGACCTGGGCGGCCAGCGTCTCGAGCGCGTTCGTCAGGTCGATCGGCAGCTCGTCCGGGCTGCTGCACGACGATGAGCCCCTTCAGCTGCTCTGCCGTGACCAGCGGGCAGACGAACAGATGGCTGGCCTGCTCAGGCCTCGCCCGGCTCGGCGGAGCGTCGTAGCGGATCAGCCTGGCCCGGCGGCCAGGTTCTCTTTCGCTCCCGAGGGCAGAGTGGCCAGGTCGAACTCCTGGCCGTCGTCGAAGGCTCCCGGAACCGGCCACGACCGAAAGGACACCGGCGCTGCGCGCGCCGCCATCGCCAGGCCGACGGAGCAGACATTCGGCCTGGCTGCCGACCAGTTCGCTCACGGCGCTGATGGTCGCCTTGTGGATCTCGCTCCGCCCGGGGGCGCCGACCAGTTCGGCCGCCTCCCGGCGCAGGACCTGCTCCCGGGTCATCGGCCTGCTGGTGGGCGCGGACCAGCGCCGGCCATGCGCAAGACCACCAGCAGGAACATGACCCCGGCCACGCCGGCGACCGCGGCGGCGTCGACCGGGTTGCCGGCCAGGCTCTCGACCAAGCAGGACGACCGGGGCGATGAGGGAGACGGCCCCGAGCAACGCGAGCCGTCGCCGGCTCGTCCGGGGCGGGGCCAGCGGTCTCGGCTCGGAGAGCTCGCGCATCGACGGGTGGAGGGCAGCCGCACCCCAGCAGCTGTAAAAGAGGATCCACCCGAGGTCGAACGGGTTGCCGTCGTGCCAGTTCCAGCCCGTGTGCAAGCCGGCCAGCCCGTAGACCGAGTCGGCCACCAGGGTCCCGAGGGTCCCGATGGCCAGCAACCGGCCGGCGGTGTTGCGCAACCCGCCGGCGCTCCACAGGTGGGCCAGCATGGCCAGCAAGAGGATGTCGCCCGAGCGGGTAGGCGGCGGCGGTGAAGCGGACGAGCAGACCGCCCGGAGCGCGGACGGTCGGCCCGATCAAGAAAATCCACGACAGCAGCCCGACCCCGACGGTGATGATGAGGCCGTCGAGCAGGCTGGCCTGGTCGCCTCCCGGCGCCCGCGAGCGGGCCAGCAGGAGCAAACCCGACGCCCAGGACCGGGTACATGCGTGATGTAGATGGCGTCGATGAACGAGGGGAAGGGGATGTTCTGCTGGCCCATGATCTGGTGCCACGACTTGTAGATCGTGTCCCCGGTGATGAAAAGCAATACCCCGGCGCCCATGAACCACCAGGCCATCGGGGCCTTCGGCCGGTACCGGCAGGCGCCGTAGGCGATGGCGGCGACGGCCGACAGCCCCAGCACCGACCAGGCCGGGACCTGCCCCGTCCACTCCATCCACGGCACCACCCCGAGGATGCGGGGCCTCCCCGACGGGATCCCGAACGGGAAATAGATAAGAGCAACGACAGCCTCGAAGGCCAGGAACCATTTCCAAGCGTTCGGGGACGCCTTGAACGACGAGCCGCTCGCGTCGGCTCTGGGGACCAGATCGGCCGCGTCGCTGGAGGTGGGCAGGGGGACGCAGCTCAGGGCCTGTCTGCTCACCTGACTACCATCGGCGGCCGGCGCCCGAACTTAAACCTGCGGTCTCGAGGCCGCCATCAGGGTGTCTAAAAGGGAAACTGGCCCCAGGGTCAGTCCCTAGCAGTCAGCGTTTTTGCGCCGCCCAGAGGCGGCAGATGTAACGGTGGTGGTAGACCCCCCCGTTCGCCTGCAGCAGCCGACGGACACGCCCGGTCAGCTCGTCCAACTGGTCCGGGGGGAGGAGGCGATGGTCGGACTGCGTCCTGAGCAGCGCTACCCACTCGTCCGGCGTGTAGTCCTGCGCCCACGGGTACGACTTGCGCACTGGCTCTCCGAAGGACGCGCCCATTGGGTCCTCGTCCGGTGGCGGAGCCCCCTTAGAGCCGATGCCGGACTGCGCTGCGATCTCGGGGGCTATGTCGGCGTAGATCGCGTTTATTTCTTCGGCAATGTCAGCGTCGTCAGCGGGGCGGTTCCACCACAGGGCCAGCCACCCGCCATGGCGGAGCAATTCATGAGCCTTCTGGAACCGGACCGCAGGGTCCAGCCAGTGCCACGCCTGCGCGGAGCACACAAGGTCGAACGGCGCGTCGCCGTCAGCCCCGCGCCACTTCTCGAAGTCCCCCACGTCTATGCGCCAACCAGGTTGACCGGCCAGGTTGCGTTTGGCCACCGCGGCCATGGCGGGGTCGGCCTCGACACCCACCCCGCTCAGGCCCCGAGCCGCCAGCAACACTGTTGCCTTGCCCGTACCGCAGCCGACGTCGAGGGCCCTCGCCGAGGGACCGACCATGGTCACCAGGTCGTCCAGCAATGCCGCCGGGTAGCTCGGTCGAGCCAGGTCGTAAAGGTCGGGGTCCTCACCGAACACCAGCCGTTGTTCCCGCACGAACCGGGCACTTTAGCCGCACACTGGATGGCGTGCGATCCGACCAGGCCCCGGCCCCGTATGCCTAGATGATGACTGTGGGCTACCCGGCGCCGGCCGGCCCCGACCGGCTATGGACGGACGACGAGGCTACGTTCGTTGACGGGAGCTTGGACGACAAGCCAAGAGGACGTCCGATCTTGACGATCGTGACGACGCCGCCCGGGGAGGACGCCAAACCAGGACGTCAAACCAGGACGTCAAACCAGGACGTCAAACCACGACGTCAAAGAGAAGGATGACGGTGCACGAGTGCTGGCAGGAGAGACGAGGGCGGCGCGGTGCTTGAACTGCTAGCGGTCGCTTTCCTGGGCGGTCTCATTACCGGGATCTCCCCGTGTATCGTGCCCGTCCTGCCGGTAGTTATGGCGGGAGGTTCAACGGGAGGCAGCTGGCGCCGACCGGTCCTTATCATCGCCGGCCTGGTGGTCAGCTTCAGTTTGACGGTGCTCCTCGGCAGTACGATCCTGAGCGCTCTCGGCCTGCCGCAAGACTTCTTGTACTGGTTGGGCATCTCACTGTTGTTATTGCTGGCACTGGGCCTGTTGGTGCCGGCGATCGGCCGCTGGACTGAGCGGCCGTTCAGCCGGCTGGGCACGTCGCGCTATGCCCGTTCGGGCGGTGGCTTCGTGCTCGGGCTCAGCCTCGGCCTCGTTTTCGTCCCCTGCGCCGGTCCCGTCCTGGCCGCTATCTCGGTCGCCTCCGCCAACCACCGGGTCGATGCCTCGTTGTTGTTCGTAACTCTCTTCTACGCGCTCGGGGCGGCCGTGCCTCTCCTGGTCCTGAGCGGCTTCGCTCAGAGGGCTGCGACCAGGTGGAAGTCGGTGCGCTCGCACCTGCCCGTGCTCCGCCAGGTCGCCGGGGCCATCCTGGCGGTAACCACGCTTGCCATTGCGTTCGGCCTGTTCGACCCGCTGCAGCGTGACGTCCCCGGTTACACCTCCGCACTGGAGAACAGGGTCGAAAGCGGTGGGTCCGTTTCCCATCGGTTGCAGGCGCTGAGCGGTGAGCACGCTAACAAGTTCGCGAAAGCGGAGGCGGCGGCCAAAACGACCAAGACCACCAAGACTGCCAACACGAGCAGGACGAGCAGGACGGCCAAGAAAACGATAGTGGCGGCGTTGCCCAACCTGGGCCGTGCCCCGAATTTCGCCGGGATCGTGGCCTGGCTCAACACCCCGGGAGACCGGCCCCTTACCTTGGCCGAACTCAAGGGGAAAGTAGTCCTTATCGATTTCTGGACCTACTCGTGCATAAATTGCCAACGCGCTCTGCCCCACGTGGAGGCCTGGTACAACGACTATAAAAACGACGGTTTTGTGGTTGTCGGCGTCCATACCCCTGAGTTTGCGTTCGAGCACGTGCTGTCCAACGTCCGCACTGCCGCCAAGAGCTTGGGCGTCGACTACCCGATCGCTGTCGACAGCAATTACGCGACCTGGGATGCCTGGAACAACGAGTATTGGCCCGCCGACTACCTCGTAGACGGCACGGGCGAGGTGCGAGCGACGAGCTTCGGCGAAGGTGGTTACACCACCATGGAGGACAATATCCGGGCACTCCTCACCGCTAATGGCGTGCGCCATCTCCCGCCGCCGACCGACGTCCCGAACAGAACACCGACGGCGGTGCTGAGCCCGGAAAGCTATTTGGGATACACCAACATCGCTTACAACGTGGGCAGCAACATAAACGACAACCAGCTCGAGTTCTATCACGGTGTCTCCGTGGTGCCGCCGCAAAGCTTTGCTTTCATGGGCTGGTGGACAGACCATGCCGAAGAAGCCACCGCCGGAAATCGTGCCGCCATCTCGATCGACTTCACCGCCCATGATGTATATCTGGTAATGGGAGGGGAAGGCACAGTCCAGGTATCCTTCGACGGGCGGCCGCTCGCTGCCGTTCAGGTGAGCGGGATCCCGAAGCTTTACACGCTTTTCTCTGAGAAAATGCTGCAGACCGGAGAATTGAAATTGACCTTTTCCGCAGGGCTAGCAGCTTATGACTTCACGTTCGGCTAAAGGTCCGTTCGGCTGAAGGTCCGGGCCCCTCGCCCCCCGTTTAGGAGGGCGGCTCTACCAAGTGGCGAGCTCGCACGTCGTTGTGCGGGCTCGCCCTGGTCGGTACTTCGCCGGTTCGTCCTACTAACTAAGCCAGATGAACACGCGGCCGTCGAAATACCGGCTCTACCGAGAATTCCGGGCCTCGTTCGTCGTCGTGGCGGGACCCGCTTTCGCCGCCAGCTGAGCTCGTCCGCCGTCCCACTACCCGCCGCCTCGGACCGCCCCCGGGCCGCCACTGCCCTCCGCCTCGGACCGCCCCCGGGCCGCCACTGCCCTCCGCCTCGGACCGCCCCCGGGCCGCCACTGCCCTCCGCCTCGGACCGCCCCCGGGCCGCCACTGCCCTCCGCCTCGGCCGCCCCCGGCCGCCGTCCGGCCGCCGGGGGCCGCCTCCGGCCCCTCCGGGTCGCTGGCACCGTGAAGTGCCACTGACACATCAATCTGGTGCCACTGATCCTTGACAGTGTGCCAAAGTGGTGCCATACTGGTGCCATGGACCTCCGCCCGTACGTCGACAACATCCAGCGCCAGCTCTCCATCGCCGCCGAGGCCGGTGGTGACGACGCCCGGGCGCTGGCTGACCGCCTGACGGCGCCGCTCGATGCCGCCGTCCGGCTCACTCTGCAAGAAGTGCTGGCAGCGGCAGCAGACGAGATCACATGCGAACTGGCGCCTGGCTCGGTCGAGCTGCGTCTACGGCCACAAGGCCCCGAGTTCGTCGTGACGCCACCCAGCGAGCAGCCGCCCGCCGACCTGGATGAAACCGGTGGCACGGACGCCCCAACCGTCTGGCAGGTGGCGCCCGGTGCGCTCGAAGGAGACGAGGGGGCGATGGCCCGGGTCAACCTGCGTCTGCCCGACCAGCTCAAGGCTCGGGTGGAGCAGGCGGCCAGCAGCGAAGGCCTGTCGGCTAATGCCTGGCTGGTACGGGCCGCTGCAGCCGCGCTGGAAGCGCCGAGCCCTGGCCGTAGGCGCGAGCGCCGCGCCCCCGCGGCAGCCAGCACTACGTCGGCTGGGGACGCTGACCTGGTCCCGGGGCAGCTGACAGCTCAGTCGCCCCGGCCCCGAATACCAATAAATCACCCAAAACCATCAAAAAGGAGAACCTCAATGCCAACCTTTAATACTCCCGCGCCTATTTCGGCCGTCATCGAGTTCGGCGTCGGTGACCTCCGGCTCGTGGCCAGCGACCGGACAGACACCATCGTCGAGGTCCGGCCAAGTGACCCGGCCAAGCCGTCCGACGTGACGGCCGCCGAACAAACCCGAGTCGAATACGCAAACGGCAACCTGCTCGTCAGGGGCCCCGGAACTGGAAGTCCTACACCTTCCGCGGTGCCAACGAGTCGATTGACGTAGAGGTCCAATTGCCTTCGGGTTCTCGAGTGCAAGCTGAGGCCGGGGTGGCCGCTCTGCGGTCGCAGGGCCGCCTCGGCGAGTGCCGTCTCAAGAACGGGGTGGGCGACATCCAGCTCGAACAGGTCGGTCCCCTCCACGTAAAGAGCGGCGGCGGCGACATCGCCGTCGACTACACCACAGGTCCGGCGGAACTGGCGACCGGGTCGGGGGCGGTGCACGTCGGCGCCATCGAGGGCAAGGCCGTGATCAAGGACTCCAACGGCGACATCAGGCTCGGTGACGTCAGCGGCGAGTTGAGCGTGACCGCGGCCAATGGGGAAATATCGGTGGACAGCGCCAGGTCGACGGTGGTGGCCAAGACCTCCAACGGCGACATCCGACTGGGCGAGGTCGCCTCCGGCTCGGTCACGGTCACTACGGCCAGCGGCAGTCTCGATGTCGGGATCCGGAATGGTGCCGCCGCTTGGCTGGACCTGAAGACCCAGTACGGCACCGTGCACAACAGCCTCGAAGCGATCGAGCCGCCCGCATCCGGGACCGCCGCTGTGGAAGTGCGTGCCCGCACGGCGTTCGGGGACATATCGGTCCACCGCACTGCATCTGCTGGCGGCTCGGGCGCAGGGACGGGCCCCGAGGAGAGGCGCCATGACGCTTACAGGCGTCACTGCGCAGCGGGCCTCTGCGCTGAAAGAGGCGGCGGCGGCGGAGAGGGACGGCCAGGGATGAGCACGACCGCCCTCACCTTCGCCGTGCGGGACTCGGCCACCATGCTCCGCCGAGACTTCCGGCGTTCACTTCGCTACCCGCTCCTCACCATCAGGGGGTTGACCGTTTCAAGCGTGAACTTCGTTGACCTGCTGTTATGCCACGAAAAAGTCTTCTCCAAGTCTCCCACGACGCCGAAACCGCCTCCGCCGCGCAAGCGGCAGGCGAGGGGACGGGTGGCTCGGCGGCGACCGACTAGTTCTCAGGCGTGAGGTCGGGGTACAGCTCCCGCTTCAGCTTGAGCCGCAACTCCACGGCGTCCCCTCGGAACCAGAAGGCGGGTTCAACCTCGCCGGAATGGGCGTAGTGGCGGCCGTCGTCTTCGCCACTCGCGGGCTTACATCGCGCTTGCGCGCTCTTCTCGTTCGGCCGGGCTTAGAGTGAGCTCGATGGCCTGGCGCAGGCGCTATGACGAGCCAAACAGACCCCATCTAGACCCCAGCACAGCCCCGGGGGCGCAACGCTCACTGAGTTTTAGCCAAGCTCGGGTTCGTTCCGCAGCTGGAGCGTTCGTCATCGTAATTCTGCTGGTCGCGGTAATCGTACTGGCTCACTCACTTTGATTCCTCGGACGCCCTAACCAGGTCCACGCCTCGCGGCCGCTGTTTTGGTGCCCGCCGCTTCTCGAGCCGTGACCCGCGTTCGGCACCCAGGACTGGGGCGAATAACTGTTCTTATCAATACAAAATTCGACCCAAAAGCAATTATTCGCCCCAGAGTGAAGCTGCCGTCCGAGCTGGACTGAAGCTGCCGTTCGAGCTGGACTGAAGCTGCCGTTCGAGCTGGACTGAAGCTGCCGTTCGAGCTGGACTGAAGCTGCCGTTCGAGCTGGACTGAAGCTGCCGTTCGAGCTGGACTGAAGCTGCCGTTCGAGCTGGACTGAAGCTGCCGTTCGACCTGGACTGAAGCTGCCGTTCGACCTGGACTGAAGCCGCTATTCGCCCCAGAGCAAAGTTGCGCTCCCCAGGGTGAAGCTACCCATTCCCCTCGAGTGCTCTTTACACGCCGGTCAAAAAGCGATATCACTTTGATAGACCGCCGCCAGTCGAGCCGGCGCCAGAGGTCCAGGAGGCAAGTCGATGACATCAACAGTCGGCGTTACCCAACCCGGTGTGGTGACCACGTCAGTCAGCGAACGGCCCTACCGCTCGTGGCCAGGCTTCGCTGTCGTCGTCCTCGTGGTCGCCATCTACATCGCGGCCATCGTGGTGGTGAGCCATGGCAGTGTCGGCAAGTGGGCGGGGATAGGCCTTTTCGTGGTCGGGGGCATCGGGACGGCGGGCCTCACGGCCGTCACCCCCGGTCAGGCCCGTGTGATCCAGCTGTTCGGGGGGTACCGGGGCACCGTGCGGACGGAGGGCCTGCGGTGGGTAAACCCCTTCGCCGTGCGCCGCAAGGTGTCAGTCCGGGTCCGCAACAAAGAGACGCCGACGGTCAAGGTCAACGACGCTGACGGCAACCCCATCGAGATTGCCGCAGTCGTCGTTTGGCAAGTGAGGGACAGCGCCCGGGCTACCTATGGAGTCGAAGATTTTGTCGCCTTTGTCAATACTCAGAGCGAGTCCGCTCTTCGTCACGTCGCCAACAGCCACCCGTACGACAATTCCAACCTCCAGAAGCCCTCGCTCCGAGACCACACGGACGACGTGGCCCGGGAGCTCGCTGAGGAGATCGGGGACCGGGTCATCCCCGCTGGTGTCGACATCCTCGAAGCCAGGATCACCCGGCTCTCGTACGCGCCGGAGATCGCCCAGGTCATGCTGCGGCGTCAACAGGCCAACGCGGTTGTCGCCGCCCGTTCTCGCATCGTGGAGGGCGCCGTTTCGATGGTCGAGATGGCCCTGAAGCGACTGGCAGACCACGATGTGATCGAACTCGACGACGAACGAAAAGCGGCGATGGTCTCGAACCTGATGGTCGTCCTGTGCGCGGACCGTGATACCCAACCGATCGTCAACGCCGGTTCCCTCTATCAGTAGGACTGCGCGGACCGCACTCTACAAGTAGTGCTGCGCCAGCGCCGTGGCTGATAACGGGCCCGCCAACCGTAAGGGCGTACTGCTACGCCTCGACCCGTCCGTGCACGACGCCTTGGCCCACTGGGCCGCTGACGAACTGCGCAGTACCAACGCTCAGATCGAGTTCATTTTGTGGCGCGCTCTTGTCGACGCTGGCCGCTCTTCCACTCCGCGACCCGCATCCAAACGAGGCCGGGCCAGGAAGGCGCGGCCCGCAGAATAACTGTCTGCAGGGCCACCACCCAGTCTGGGCACCCGCGGATCGGGCCAGCGCGGATTCGGGCCGGCTCGGTGGAGGCCAGCCCTGCTGCGGGGACCTAACCTTCCGAGCCCGTCGCTTCCTGTCGGGGGTCTGGCCCGAAGGCCCGCTTGATGGCGGCTCGAACTTCGTCGGCGGTCAACCCCTCCAGGGCGGCAGCGAGGTCGGGGTCCTGGATCATGGTGGAGACGTCGCCGACCTTGATCTCGACCACGGGAGTGGGTACCGCGTCGCTCGTCCCTGCTGTCCCCACCTGAGCGAGGGCCGTCGCCAGCCGCTCCGGCTCGATACCCAGGCCGGCAAAAGCTCGCGCCGCTTGGCTGTCTGGGTCGGAGAGGATAGCGATGACCAGGTGGCCCGTGGTCATAACGCCTTGACCGGCCAGCTGGCGCGCCCGGTTAGTGGCCTCGACGAGTGCCGGTGAACGTAGACGGCCTGCCGCTGAGGCTCCAGACACCAATTCGATAACGCGGGCCCGCAACTGCGGGGCGAGATCTCCGATCAGGTCCCCAATTCGGTTGTCGCCAGCGTTCGGATCCTCCGCCCCTCGGAGGAGCGAGAGGAGCAGGTGCTCCGTCCCGATGTAGTTATGGCCCAACTGAAGCGCCTCGCGGAGAGACAGCTCCAGGGTCTTTTTAGCTTGCGGGCTAAAGGGGATCTTCTTGAGGCGGTCCGCGTTAAGCGAGGCGGGGATGATCCCGGCCACGCGCTGTCGAATAACGGCGTAGGTCACGCCGGCCTCGCTCAAGGCTGTCGATGCGATGCCTTCGCCTTTGACCAACCCGAGCAGGAAGTGCTCAGGCCTGATGAAGGCGTGCTCCAGCACCCGGGCTTCCTCTTGGGCGATCACCAGCACCCTGCGGGCTTTGTCAGTGAAACGTTCGAACATGCTCCCCAGCGTACATGCCCTGTCAAGACCATGACAACTGATAGGGTTGGCCACGATGACAGCTCGGAACGGTGAGCGTGACACCGCGCACAACGGTGCTCACGAGGACACCCTGCGGGAAGGAGCCGAAGGGGTATTCTCCTCGGCCGTCGACTGGGACGCCCTGCTCGCGCAGCTCGCCACCCAGCCCCTCGAAGAGGGGTGGGTCACTCTGCCAGAAGCGGCGAACGCCACGGGCGTTTCCCTCTCGACGCTCCGGTCCTGGTACCGAACCTCTCAAATCGAGTCGCGCATGGTGGCGGGCCCGACGGCCCCAAAGAATGGTCCTGCTCGAAGCGGTGGTGGGCCGCGCCTTGCGATCGTCTCGAGCTCGCCGGCAGCTGGAGGCCGCCCATTCCCTCGAGGCCGAGGTCGAGGCGCTGCGGCGACGGGTCGAGGCCATCGAGCGCCACCTCGGCCTGGCTTGACCATCGGTACGGTTGTGCGGTGGAGTACTTATCGGTCGGCGGGACGCCGGCAGTCAGGACCACGGTCGGGTGACAGACACAAAGCAAGGGGGGACGGTCCAGCGCCCGAGCCCGTTTGCACAAAGAAGGGACACCAACTTCTACCGGTTGGCCCTACTCGTCCTTCTTACCCTCCTGGCCGTGGTGGGCCTGCACGCCAGCTCCGCCCAACCGGCCTGGGACAGCCATACCAAGGCCCACGACGCCGAGGTGGCCGGTGCGCTGGAGGCGCTGGTCATTGTTTTGTTCCTGGTACTAGTCGTCCGCAACCGGAGACCGTCCGTTGGCCCGCCTCTGGTAACGAGACTGCGCACTGCCTTGATGTACGTATTGGCCGGGGGCATGGTGGCGCTCGCCTGCGTGTTGGTGGACCTCCTGGTAAACCTCCATCTGCCACCTGGGACGATACACGGCACCAAGACCTCCTCTGGCCTTCGCCCTGGCCTGTTCCACCTCCCGAAACCCACCGCTCCGCACAGCTCGCGCTTCCCTACGAGTGCGGTGTTCTACGGCCTGGTCGCCGCCCTTTTGCTCGCCGCGATCGTCGTGCTGGCGGTGAAGGCCCTTCGTAGCCGGCGGCTGGAGGCGCTCCCGGAGCTCCAACCACCGGCGGAGGAGTACGGGGACACGCTCCAGGACGCGATCCTGGGGGGCCAACGCGCCCTTCTCGAACTGGACGACGCCCGGGCGGCGATAATCGCCTGCTACGTCGCCATGGAGGAGAGCCTGGCCCGGGCGGGGGCAGCCCGGGCCAGGGCTGAAACACCGGACGAACTGCTGGCCAAGGCGGCCAAGGAGTTGTTGATCAGCCCCGGCCCGGCGTCAAGGTTGACGTCCCTGTTCTACGAAGCCAGGTTCTCCAGCCATCCCCTCGACGACGGTGACAAACAGGTTGCCGAGCAGGCGTTGGCTGAACTGGCGACGGAACTGTTGGGCCGGCGGGTGGCGGAGCCCGGGGTGGCAGAGACGGGGGCGGGGTTGTGAACCACCCCGGGCCAGCGCGTCGGTCACCCGGGCCAGGCGGGCGTGGCCAGCCGCAACAGGTTGGCCCTTGGCACGCCGCCCGCCCGGAGTTGATCGTCGTTTCGGTGGCCCTCGTGGCCTGCGCCGTCGCCGCCTATGCCGTCGCCGGCGGGCCGGCGGCCGTCCTGGTGGTCGTCGTGTTCGCCGCCGTCGCCCTTGGCGTGCTGAGCCTGCTCCTGCCCCCCAGCCAAGGGGGACCGGCCAGGCCGGAGGCCCCCGAAACAAGACCCACCCCGGCTACGTCGTTCATAAATTACTGGCGCGTGAGGAGGGGGCTTACTGACGCTATGTCGTCCACCGCTGCCTATCGAGCCGGGCTCGGCACCAACCTGGAACACGTGCTGGCGGCCCGGCTCTCCGAACACCATGGGGTCAGCCTCTATGGGCAGCCGGAAGTAGCCCGGGGTATTTTCTGCGCCAACCCGAAGGACGCGGACCTTTGGCCCTGGGTCGACCCCGCCCGCCTTCGGGAGGGCGGGGCCGACGGGCGCGGCATCCCACCAAAGACATTGGCCCGCCTGGTACAAAGACTGGAGCAACTGTGAGCGAAGTGGCCCGTACGCCGAACGAGACGGCCCAACTCTGTACGAAGGTCATCGACGAGATGGAGCGTGCCGTTGTCGGACGACGACGAAGCCTTGAGCTCGTCCTGATCGGTATCCTGGCCGCCGGCCATATCCTCCTCGAAGACCTTCCCGGGCTCGGCAAGACACTGATCGCCAGGTCCTTCGCGAAGGTCTTGGGGCTCGAGTTCGCCCGGATCCAGTTCACCCCGGACATGCTCCCCTCCGACGTTGTGGGCGCCCCCTTCTACGACCAGCGGACAGGCGAAATGGTCTTCCGGCCGGGGCCTGTTTTCACCAACTTGTTGCTGGCCGACGAGATCAACCGGACCCCACCGAAAACCCAGGCGGCCCTCCTCGAGGCCATGGGCGAGGGCCAGGTGAGCGCTGACGGCGTGACCAGACGGCTGGCCCAGCCGTTCGTCGTCCTGGCGACGGACAACCCGATCGAGTACGAGGGGACCTACGAGCTGCCTGAAGCCCAGCTCGACCGCTTCGTGATGCGCTTGCGCTTGGGCTATTTACAGCCGGACGACGAAGTGGCGATGGTGCAACGGCGGCTGGACAGAGGCCGGGAGCTGGTCGAGCTCTCTCAAGTGATCGACGCCGCCGAGCTGCTGGCCATGCGCGATTCGCTCGAACAGGTGGAAGTCTCCCCCGATCTGCTCGACTACGCCGTCTCGATCGTCCGGGCGACCCGGGACCATCCCCAGATCCAGGTCGGCGCCAGCCCCCGGGGCAGCCTGTCCCTGGTGCAGCTGGCCCGAGGCGAAGCGCTCATGCACTGGCGTGATTACGTCATACCCGACGACATCAAACAGATCGCGGTGGCCACGCTGGCTCACCGGGTGGTGCTCCGGCCGGAGCTGTGGGTGCGCCAGGTCAGCGCGGACGACGTCATCGCCGGGGTACTGGCGAGCGTGCCGACCCCCCGCACCGACCCCACGGGGGCCAGCCGGGACCAGCCGGGCCGTGGTCAGCCAATGCCGAGCGAGCGCGTGGAGAGCCAGCCGCTCGGGGAGCAAGCCGCAGAGCGGCGATGACCGACACTGGGGGCGGTCGCCTCCCACTCGACCGCTTGGTCAATCGGCGGCTCGATTGGGTGATCTCCCGCCACGCCCGACGGTTGTCCTTCCTGGCTCTGGCCGGCCTGGCTTTGGCCGTCGTGACGAAAAGGCCCGAGTTCGTGGCCGTTGCCGCACCGGCCCTGGTGCTGCTCGGGACGTGGCGGGGGACCAAGCCCGCTGTCGTGCAAGTTGGCGTTCGGCTGAGCGCAGCCCGGGTCTTCGAGGGGGAACAGGTGGCTGTCGAGGTCGAGGTAACCGGCCTGGGCGACAATCCCATCGAAATGGTGCTGCTCCCGTCGGATGGGATCGAAGTAGTTAACGGCCACGATCGGGCGGCGACGAGCCCTGCCACTTTGTCGCTGGCAGTGAGCCGCTGGGGCCGGTACTGGCCGGGCTTCGTCGAGTTGGTGGCCTGGGACCGATGCCGTCTGTTCGAGGCTCACACTTTCGTGCCCCTGCCCGAGCTCGACTGCTACCCGCTACCCGCCCAGCACCGCAAAGCCGCAGTGCTCGGGCCGCTGGCCAGCCGGTCTGGCGACCACCCCGCCCGCTCCCCCGGTGAAGGCATGGAGTTTGCCGGCGTGCGCCAGTACGTGCCGGGCGACCGCCAGCGGAGCATCAACTGGTCGGCGACGACCAGGCGGGGGCGCCTACAGGTCAACACCTTCGCCGCCGAGCGTTCTGAGGACCTCGTGATGATTGTGGACGCCACCTCCGACGTGGGCGAACCGGGGTCGACGACGGTGGACCACGCCCTTCGGGGTGCATTGGGGATGGCTCGCAGCTACCTGGACGCCCGGGACCGCGTGGGGATGGTGTTTTTCGGCGAACGCATGCGGTGGCTCGCCCCCGGCATGGGGGACAGGCAGTTTTTTCGGCTGCTCGACGCCATCATGGCCGGACGGGCGGGCTGGTCATCGGGCAATGACATAACCCGCCTGCCCCGCGTCGCTCTCCCTCCAGGCGCGGCAGTGATCGCCTTCAGCCCGCTGCTTGACCCCAAGTTCGTCGAAACCCTGCGCGACCTGCGTCAGCGCGGGTTCACGGTGATCGTGGTGGACGTACTGAATGCCAGCCCGAAGGCCACCCGGGACCGGTTGGACCGGCTGGCGGAGCGCATATGGCGCCTCGAACGCCAGGCCCTGATGTTCTCCATCCGGGAGCTCGGGATAACCGTCGTGGTCTGGGACGGCCAGGGCGAACTGGCGCTGCCACTGCAGCGGCGCACGCGCCAGCGATCGGGGGCACGCCGATGACGGGCACCCGGCCATGACGGGCACCCAGCCATGACTGCCCCAGCCATGACGTGCACCCAGCCATGAGGTACCCCTGGATGAGGTACCCCTGGGTGAGGTACATAGTCCCGGTGGCGCTCCTCGGTGCCGTTTGCGTGGTCTGGGCCGCCGTCCCGCTCAAAGGGACCGGCGCGCCGGGTGTGATCCTGCTGCTCGTGTCCTCGACGTGCGTAGCCGCCGGGGTGCTCCGCCTAACGCGCAAAGACACCGGTCAACGTGAGAAGTACGCTTTCCCCGGCCTGTTTATGCGGCTGCTGCTTTCCGCCAACGACGTGCTCCTGCGAGCAGGGTGGGAGACGGGCGCGGCGGTCTCTATCGTTGTCCTCGAGGCCATGCACCGCAGCCGTCCCTGGCATACCGGCCTCCTCGCCATCGCCGTCGTGGCTTATCTGCTCGCCGTCCACCGGGCGGAATCGGCCGTGCCGGCGGCCGTGTTCCGGGGCCAAACCAGGGTGGTACTGACCAGCCTGGCACTGGTCGTGGTGGCCACGGCCGTGGCCATGGTCCCTTCGAGCGCGACCGAGTCCGGATGGTTGGAAATTCTGGCTGCATTAGCAGCGCTAACGGCCGGTGCCCTGGCCCTCCCGCTTTGACGCGTCCCTGGGGTGTTCGGCTCTAAGCGCTCTATTTAGTCATCTGGCGGTGACAAACGCATTGTCACTAGCCGTAACTGCCAGCGCCGTTCGCCCCGGTGGCGCCAATGACCACCGAAACCAGTATCCCGAGCGGGAATGTACCCCAATAGCTGAGATGCACTCCAAGGTTGCCCAAGAACAGCATCAGGAGGAATGTAGCCGGGAAGGTAGCAATAAGGAAAAGTAGGATGCCGACGATAAACGCCCTCAGCATCGAAACCTCCATTTCTTCGCACGACCGCTTCTCCTTTGGGCCGCGGCGACGGCTACAAAGGAGCTCTGGTGCGAACTATAGGCGGCCCCCGTCCCGGAACCGTGCATTTGCTCAAGCGGCGACAGACGTCCTAACCACCAAAATCAATGCGGCCAAGGTTGGCGGCGCGCGGCTCGCGAAACCGGCCCTTCAGCGACCGGCCTGCCTTTTATGCTGGACGCTCCGGCGCGGTCAGGCCCAACCCACCTCGCTGAATTATGGGCAGGCGAAGCTGCGGCCTCTACGCTCCCGACTGGCCCGCCACTGTGCCCCGCAACAGGCTCGCATCGTGCAGCAATTCGCCCGGGACCACTGGCAGCCCGGTGGCGAACGAACGATTGGCAGCCGCGCCGGTCAGCATGGCCCACGCCCCGTCGAGGGCACCGGCCGCCCGCCCAAGGGGATCATCGCCGGCCTCGCCGAAAAGATCTTCGAGGAGGCGCCGGTCCCCGCCGCCATGACCGGGGGCGTCGGCTCCCTCCACGTCGATGGGTTGTGGCTTTTCCCAGTGACGCCGCAGGGTCAAGCTGGTCTTGCCCTCGCCCCGGCCACCCGAGTAGCTACCACTGACGTAGGACCGCTCTTCGACATCGAGCTCGAGCCTGCCCTCGGTGCCGTTCACCATCACGCGGTACCCTTCCCAGGGAGCGTAGGCGACAAGGTGGTACGACATGGTGGCCCCGGTGTTATACCGGGCCATAACGGCCATGTCGTCTTCAATACTGATCCCGTCGCTGAACACGCTGCGGTCCCGCAGGTACCCGTCGTCCTTCTCGGCCTCGAGATAGAGCGCATTGAGCTCGGGATCCGTGGACAGATCGAGGGCGAAGGGGTCGTCCGTACCACTTCCTGTACCCCGGTCGTAAAAGTGCGTCACACCGCGCTGCTCGGCGTTCTCCCGTCCGTAGAAACGGAGGTCGCCCAGGCCGAAGACCAGGACCGGGACGGCATCTAGCCACCAGTTGACCAAGTCGAAATGGTGGCTCGCTTTGTGCACCATAAGGCCGCCGGAATTGCGTTTGTCCCGGTGCCACCGACGAAAATAGTCGGCCCCGTGGACCGTATCGAGCAGCCACTCGAAATGCACAGAAGTGGGTCGACCTATCGCACCCTCGCGCAAAAGCCGAGCAAAGACGCTATTGCGGGGCGAGTAACGGTAATTGAAGGTAACCCGCAGCCTTTGTCCCGTGCGCCGTTCCGCCTCCAGTACGGCCTGGCATTTGGCGGCGTCAACGGTGAGCGGCTTTTCACAAATGACGTCGCAGCCGGCCTGCATGGCTTCGATGACGTAACGGTGGTGAGCCCGGTCGATCGAGGTGACTATCACCTCGTCTACCTGTTGTTCTTTGAGCAAGGCGGGAAAATCACCGGGCTCGCAGCACACCGGCTCTTGGCGGTCCTTTCCGACCTCCTGGAGCTGGCCCAGCCGGGCGACGCTATGAGCCATCCTTGTCAGATTGGTATCACAAAGACCGACGAGCGCGGCCCGGTCCGCGTAGGCGGTCGCCAGGGCGGTCGTATAGAGGTTGGACCGAGACCCCGTACCCACGAGTGCATAGCGTCTGCGTCGCGTCATGGCGGCATCATACAAACGTCGGCCTTTCACAACCCCGTCCGCGCGTTGGGTCAGGGCCCGGAATGCCTCCGTTGGACGAGGCTGCCGGGGATGCCCGCGGGACCAGGATGTTGGACAAGGATAAAGGTATTGACCTCGACACTGTCGCCAACGAGCTCTACGGCCTGGCCCCGTCCGAGTTCACTCCTCAGCGCGACGCACGCGCCACTGCGGCGCGCCGAGGCGGGGACAGGGCATTGGCTGCAGAGATCAAGAAACTCCGCCGCCCCACCACTGCCGCGTGGCTGGCCAACCTCCTGACCCGCGAACGCGGCCAGCAGGTCACTGATTTGCTGGATCTCGGGGCCGCTTTACGCACAGCACAGGCCAAGTTGGCTACGGAGGACCTCCGCCGGCTCTCGTTGGAGCGCCACCGGGAACTGGCCGGGCTGGAAAGGGAGGCCCGCGAACTGGCCGATCGCTACGGCCAGGCCGTCAGCGATGCCGCCGCCCAGGAGCTGGCCGCCACGCTGGAGGCGGCCCTCGCCGATGAGGAAGCCGCGGATGCCCTCCGAGCCGGGCGGTTGACTACAGGCTTGCATTATTCCGGCTTGGGACTGGTGGGAGCCGAGTACGACGCAACCCACGACCTTGCCAGTCACGACGGCATCGGCGGCGCCGATGAACCTTTGCCTAAGCCCGTCGAAGCAGACAAAGAACCGCCACGGCCAGACCAGCCACGGCCTTTGGGTGAGAGCCGACCCCGCCTCAGCCGGGAGACTAAGGCAGCGCTGGACAAAGCCGAGGCCGCCCTCGGCAGGGCCGAGCGAGAGGCGAAAGAGAAGCGCGCCCGGCTGAACCTGGCTCGGGCCGAAAGAGACCGACGGGCCGGGGAGATAGTCGAGCTCGAACACCGGTTGCAGGCACTCCGGGACGCCGAGGAGCAGGCCGGCGGCGAAGTGCAGGGCGCCGAGCAGGCCGTCGACGCAGCGGAGCGCGCCGTGCTCGCCGCCCAGGACGAGCTGGCCCAGGCCAGGGCGATCGCCGGGACACGCCCCTGATGCTCGGGTGACCTGACCAGCCTCCTGCGACCTGGTTAAGACCGAAGCACGCCAAAGCCCGCCCCGAGACGGGCGGTTCAGCTTCCGAGCGCCGCCACCGCAGCGGCGGCCCCGGAACGTTCCAATGAAGTGAGCGCCTCGGTCACCAACGCCCGGAACGTGCTGTCCTCCGCCAACGGCGCGGGGAACACTCCCCCCAGGGCCAGAAACGCGGCCACTGCAGCCTCCGGGCTGGAAGCGGACTGAGCCGCCGAGCGGAGCTGGTCGGCGATGGGGTCGTCGAGTGGTAACACGACGCCGTTGTCACTGGTCCCGGCACTGACGTACCTGATCCAGCCGGCCACGGCCAGGCAGGCATGACGGGGCTCGGCCCCCGCCAACAGCCGGGAACTGATCGTGCCGAGCAGTCTGTAAGGCAGTTTCTGGCTGCCGTCCATGGCGATCTGGGTCGTGCGGTGGCGCAGCACAGGGTTGGCGAAGCGGTCCATCAAGTCGTTTTTGTAAGCGGTCAGGTCGAAGCCCAGCGGGACGGTCAGGGTCGGGGTGACGTCCATGTCCATGAAGGCGCGGGCGTACCGGGCAAACTCGGCGCGCGCACGGTCTCAGCGATGAACTCGAAGCCCGCTAGCGCGCCGAGGTAGGCCAGGGCGGAGTGGCTGCCGTTCAGGAGGCGCAGCTTCATTTCTTCGTAGGGGGCCACGTCGGCGACAAGGGTCGCCCCGGCCCGTTCCCATGCCGGCCGAGGCCCGGCAAAGGAGTCCTCGATCACCCACTGCGAAAAGGGCTCGGTGACCACCACCGCCTGGTCCTCGAGCCCCAACAATTGGAGGGCGAGATGGCGGTCTTCCCGGGTAGTCGCCGGCACGATACGGTCCACCATCGTGTTCGGGAAAGCGACATTCTCGACCACCCAGGAACGCAGCCGCTCCGCCCCGGACGGGTTTAGAAGACCGCAGAAATCCGCCACCAGTTGGGCCACAGTGGCCCCGTTATGAGGGAAATTGTCGCAGCACAGTACGGTCAGCGGCGGGCTGCCCCGCCGGCGCCTTCGCTCGAAGCCGTTTACCAGTTGGCCGATCACTGTGCGGGGCGGGCGCCCGGCTGCGTCGGCCTCCAGTTCCGGGTCGTCGCGGCGCAAGCGGCGAGTCGCCGGGTCGAAGCGATAGCCCTTCTCCGTGACCGTGAGAGTCACGATGTGGGTGGTGGCGGCGCTCATTCGCTCGAGCAGTTCCTCCGACTGTTCGCCCGCAAATATGGCCTCGCGGATGGCCCCGACCACGCGGACAGCGGTACTTTCCTGGTCCCTGGCCAGGACGCTGTAGAGGCAGTCCTGGGGCAGCAGCGACTGGGCTACGGCCGGGCTACGCTCGGTGGCCCCACAAATTGCCCACGTACGGTCGGCGCCGGCTGCCAGCGCATCCTGGGTGTACACGGCTTGATGGGCGCGGTGGAAAGCCCCGAGACCGAGGTGGACGATGCCAACGGAAAAATCCCGCGGGTCGGGGTACGGCCGCCATGGTTCGGGGACGCGAGCGAGGTGGGCCAGGGAAAGGCGCAACGCGTGTACCGTAGCCCGGTGGGGCGCGTTCGTGGGGGACCCGGAAGCTGTCCGTTGGTTCAGCTGGAGCGCGTTTTGCGTTTTGTGGCCGTAGCCGCGTAAATGCCCTTATTGGCGTGAACCGACCACCGCAGCGGGCCGGCCCGAGCCCCACTTACGCCGTCGCGGGGGCGCCTCCGTCCGAGGCGGAGGGCCATTCCCGCCGCCCCGGGCACCACGCCCGCCCCGTCCGCCTGGGGTCTACGGCGGGGGCCGTCCCTCGTCCGGGGCGGTCGGAGCGGTTGGCCGAGACAGTCCATTGGGCCACGTTGGTAGCGGCGGTCGCCTTCTGGGCTTGGCTGGACCGGAACCTGTGGTTCTTCGGTGATGAGTGGGACTTCCTGGTCAGGCGGGGGCTCGCTTACCCTCCGGCCAGCGACCGGAGCATCTGGTACCCACACAACGAACACTGGTCCACGTTGCCCATATTGCTGTGGAGAGCGCTGTACAGCGTTTTCCACCTGGGCAGTTACTGGCCCTACTTGGTGCCTCTATTCCTGGCTCAGGCGGGCGTGATGCACTTGGCCTGGCGGATGTGCCGCCGGAACGGTGTCGACCCGTGGATAGCGACCGCCGCGGTGGCGCTGCTGGGCTTCCTCGGCGCCGGGGCGGAGGACCTCGCATCGGCGTTCCAGTTCACTTTCGTAGCCTCCGTGCTCTTCGGTTATGTGGCCTTCGACCTGCTCGACCGGGCCGCCAAAGACGGACGAGTGAGGAGCAGGCGCGACATCCTGGCCTCGCTCGCCCTCCTCGCCAGTTTGATGTGCTCGACGATCGGTGACGCCATGGTCATCGGGGCGGCCGTGCTCCTGTTGGCCCGCCGTCCGCGCCAGCAGGCGGTCGCCGTACTGGCGTTGCCGGTCGCCAGCTACCTGATCTGGTTTGCCTTCATCGGGCGCTTAGGCCTTAACGCCCCCGCCGACCATCTTTCACTGGCGAAAGTGACGTCCCTGCCTCAGTACGTATGGTTCGGCCTGTCTTCCGCCCTAGGCCAGACCTTCAACCTCGAAGCCGCCGGCGCCGCGCTCCTGGTGGGCCTGACCGCTTGGGTTATCTGGAACTTTCAACCCCTGTGGCGGGAAAACCCGGCTCTGCTCGGCCTGTTTACAGGATCCGTGGCGTTTTACTTTGTCGTCGGGCTGGGCCGAGACACCACCGCGGGGGCGACGACGGTGGTCTCCCGCTACGTGTACGTAGCGGTTGCGGTCCTCCTGCCAGTGATGGCTAAAGCCCTCAGCTCGGTAAGCGTGTGGCCAGCGGCGCGGCGGGGCTGTCGTCGCTCTGCTCGGCATCACCGCGCTTGGCAACGTCGGCCAGGCTCAGACCTGGGTCACGAACCAGGTCGCGCTCGAGTCCAGCCTGAAGACCGAGCTCGTGGCCACGGCGCGTTTGCTGACGGCGGGAGTGCCGGACGTGTCAGGCCCGGGGGCGTCGCCCCTCGGGCTGTTCCCGGACTTGCCGGCCGTGAGCATCTACCACTTGGCCGCCTCCGGCCAGCTGCCGAAAGCGGTCCTGACATCGGCCGAGCTCGTCAACGCCCGCGGCTTGCTGGCCCTCGGCACGTGGGCGCACTCGAAGACCGAGCTCACGGCGGGGCCGATTTTCCGCAGCCGCTTTGCACTTATCGGCACAGCCCACGCCACCACTTCGCGCCAGGCCAACGGGTGCGTCGACTTCGCCCCTCAGACAATAAGCCCTCCCATGGAAGTGCGGCTGCGCCTGGGGCCAGGGGAGAAGGGGGCCTCGCTACGAGTCGTCTCCGCCCCGGCCGCCCCGGGAGTGACCAACCACCTGGCCGCCCTGCTCGTCCCCGCCAGCGGCCCCGCGGCGACGAGCGCGGTCCAACTCATGGTCCCCCCGGGCGGAACGGGTTACCTCAGCGACGACGACCCGGGGACGGAACTGCTGCTCTTGTGGGACGTGGGTACGCCATTGGAGCTATGCGGCCTCGTTCCGGGCTCAGGGGGTTGAGCAACGATGCGGGGCGGGGCAACTTTTCCCGGGGGTGGTGCCTGAGTGACGCAAAGGTAAATTGTGGGCCGGGCTCTGGAAAACAGGGCCGGTGGCGAGCAATATGACCTTGTGATCTCCCGTACGTGTTAACCGGGGATCGAGTGACCCTAAACCGACTGGAGTGCCCGTGAGCGTTCAGCTGAGCGACTTTGTCCCGCTCGACCTCGACGTCGACCTGTCCAAGCACCTGGACGACCTGATGCTCGACGAGTCCGACGACGAGGACGAGCCGGTCCTGCGGTGGAAAGACGGGCGGCTGGTCGATACCTGGCGAGAGGGCTACCCGTACGACGAGCGCATGCCGCGGCCGGACTACGAGGTCGTCAAGCGACTGCTGCAGATCGAGCTGCTCAGGTTGCAGAACTGGGTCAAAGACAATGGACGGCGGATCGTCATCCTTTTCGAAGGCCGAGATGCAGCGGGCAAGGGCGGCACCATCAAACGGTTCACGGAGCACCTGAACCCGCGGGGGTCGACCGTCATCGCCCTGGAGAAGCCAAGCCCACACGAGCAGGGGGAGTGGTACTTCCAGCGGTACACAGAGCATCTGCCATCGGCGGGAGAGATCGTGCTGTTCGACCGGTCCTGGTACAACCGCGCCGGCGTCGAACGAGTTATGGGCTATTGCACCGACGAGCAGTACCACCTTTTCGTGCGGCAGGCGCCCGAGTTCGAGCGCATGCTCACAGATGACGGCATCGCCGTGATCAAGTTCTGGTTCTCGGTCTCGCGCTCCGAGCAGCGCACCCGCTTCTTGATCCGACGCATCGACCCGGTCCGGCAGTGGAAACTGTCACCGACGGATCTGGCCTCATTGGACCGCTGGGACGACTACACGGCGGCCAAAGAAGCGATGTTCCGGTCGACGGATACCACCTGGGCCCCGTGGATAGTCATCAAGAGCAACGACAAAAAGCGCGCCCGGATCGGGGCCATGCGCTACGTGCTCAGCCTGTTCGACTATCCCAACCAGGACCCGAACATCGTCGGAAAGCCGGACCCCCTGATCGTCGGCCCGGCGTCGCAGGTCTACGAACACGGGGAGACCCCCGGCGGCCCCGGAAATGTCAACGCCCCGGAACCGGCCCGGAACCGGCGCCGGCAACGGGGCAGGCAAGCGTAGGCACCTCGCCTTCGTCTTGAGCTATCCCCGCTCCAGCTCGTGAGCCCGAAGCCGTTCCGCCTGAAACTCTTTTGACCTGGCGCCCGTAGTCCAAACGTGCAAGAGGGCATCTTGCGCGTACCGACCACGGGAGACACGGACCATGCCTTTGTTGAGTCGAACCAGCTCCTCACCCGGAATGGCGGACGGAGGTCCTTCAGCGCCACGCCCGGGATCTCGCCGGCTTCTTCACTGGCGAACCTCTAAAGCGGGGGCCGCCGATGTGGCGACATCCAAAGTGCTCAAAGTGAACGCAGGGAAATGGAAGGTGACGGCCCTGGCTTCGGCAGCGGCTCTCACCGGGCTTCTGCAGGCCGGTACAGTCGTGGCCCCGTCGCCCGCGGCCGCGGCTGGCACCAGCATTTCAGTCCATTCGAGCGCGGCGGGCTCCGTCCTGGTCGACTCCCGAGGCGATTCACTGTACGTGTTCAGTGGCGACCTTTCGTCGTCTACCGGCTGCCTGTCGAAGGCCTGCTTGGCCGCTTGGCCTCCCGTCCCGGGCAGCAACGCGGTGACGGCCGGCGCCGGCGTCAGTGCCAAGGGGCTCGGGGAGGAGAACCGTAAAGGCATTGGCGAGCAGGAAACCTATTTCGGCCAACCCCTGTACTACTTCGTGGGCGACAAGGCCCCCGGCCAGACGAACGGCGAGGACGTTACGGCATTCGGCGGCGACTGGTGGTTGGTGTCCCCCTCGGGTCGCCCGGCCGCCGAGCGAGCCAAGGTCGGCGTCGCCGTCTCCTCGGCTGGGTTGGTGCTGAGCGCAACAACGGCTTTTGGGGCCACGAGGACGCTCTACGCACTGTCGTCGGACTCGCCCACGGCGAGCGCCTGCACCGGGTCGTGCTTGGCCTTTTGGCCGGCCCTGTACAGCAATGGGCCAGCGGTGGCGGGCAAGGGCGTGATCGCCTCGGAGCTTGGGTTGCTCCACCGTCCCGATGGCACGACGCAGGTGACGTACGACGGCCAGCCTCTCTATCTGTTCGGCTCTGACCTGGTCTCCGGGGCTACTCCTGGGCAAGCGGCCGGGAACAACCTCATCGACCCCAGCGCAAAGGGGGTCTGGTACAGCCTGACGCCCCAGGGTTTCGCCGCTTCCGGCGCCGCTCAGCTGAAGGTGGAGTCGTCGTCGGCCGGGAAGATCCTCGCGGCAGTGGGCGCTCATAATGCGTCCGCGACGGTGTACGCCTTCTCAGGGAGCAGCTGCACCGGGCAGTGCGCCATTGCCTGGCCTCCCGTCCTGACCAGCCAGCCTTGCATCGCCGGAGCCGGGGTTTCCGGGCCCAAACTGGGCACGGTCGAACTAGCCGACGGCAGTTTCCAGGTGACGTATAACGGCCATCCGCTGTACATGTTCTTCAAAGGCCTCAACAGCTCGACCGTCGGTGCCGGGATAACCGCTTTCGGCGGCAAATGGCAGGTCATCACTGCGGCCGGCACCGTCCCTGGCACCTCCCCCGCTACTACACCGACGACGAGCGCCCCGACGACCACGACCACGACCCCAAGCTCGACCACCAGCACCACGAGTGGCATGACTACTACGACCGCCTCCTCGAGCGGCATGACCACCACGACCTCCTCCTCGAGCGGCGGTTACTGCAGCCCCCGGGGTGCCCTCCAGATGAGGCTCCCGGGGTTGTCCGCCGACGCGTCGGCTTCGCTGGCAGCCGACGCGCCGGCCTCACTAAAGAGGCGGGCCTAAGGCCAGCGGCGAAGCAGGGCCGGTATTCCGGCCGGCGTGGACCAACCCGGGCCAAATCGATCCCCCGCTCGACCATCGTTGGGGCCTGACGTGCCCCGACGCCCATGAGATAGGCATCGCGTGCCTGATACGCTCGTGCTCCGCGCTGACGGGACCGCTGAGCCAAATCAAACGAGGAAGAGTACGGTGCCTGACCGAGTGCCTGCTACCGTGTCTGACCTGCACCATCCGGCGGGCTCGTTGGCCAGGGAGCCGTGGACGCTCGACCTCAACCCGTCCGACGCTGGCTGGTCGTGGTCCTCTCTTCGTGTCCTGACGCTGGCTGGCGGGGATCGCCACGCGTTCGAGACCGGGGCCGACGAGGTCCTCGTGCTGCCCCTGGCGGGTTCGTGCGTCGTTGAGTGCGAGGGGGTTGAACACCGTCTCCGGGGCCGGTCTGGAGTGTTCGACAGCCCCACTGACTTCTGTTACGTGCCGTGCGGCTCGAGCATCGTCATTTCGAGTTCAGGCGGCGGCCGTTTCGCCGTGCCCGGGGCCAGGGCGAACACCCGCCTGCCTGTTCGTTACCGGGCCGCGGAGGAGGTGCCGGTTGAGCTTCGTGGCGCCGGCAACTGCTCGCGGAGGATCGCCAATTACTGCATGCCGGCATCGTTCGAGGCGCAACGGCTGATGACCTGCGAGGTCGTCACGCCCTCCGGGAACTGGTCCTCGTACCCGCCCCACAAACACGACGAGGAAAAAGAGGACGAGACCGAGCTCGAAGAGATCTACTACTTCGAGGTGGGCGATGGCCCCGGAGAGCAACCGGGGTTCGCTTTCCAACGGGTGTACGGCACGCCCGGCCGGCCCGTCGATGTCCTCGCCGAGGTCCGAAGTGGCGATGTCGTGGTTATCCCCCACGGCTATCACGGGCCCTCGATGGCGGCTCCGGGCTATGACCTTTACTACTTGAACGTAATGGCCGGGCCGGGCGAACGGGCCTGGTTGGCTACAGACGACCCTGCGCACGCCTGGGTCAGGTCGACCTGGGCCGACCAGCTGGTCGACCCGCGTTTGACCGCGCCCGCCGACGGCGCCATTTCAGGAGGTGGGAAATGAGCCCTGTCCGGCTCACGGTGGCCCAAGCCACGGTCCGGTTCCTGGCCCAACAGCGCAGCGAACGAGACGGCCAGGAGCACCGGCTGGTCGAGGGTTGCTTCGGGATCTTCGGCCACGGGAACGTAGCTGGCCTCGGCGAGGCGCTGCTGGAAGCGGAGATCGAAACGCCCGGCGCCCTCTTGTACCGCCAGGGTCGCAACGAACAAGGCATGGTCCACGCCGCGGTCGCCTTCGCCCGCATGCGCAACCGCCTTTCGACGCTGGCGTGCACATCGTCCATCGGCCCGGGCGCGACCAACATGGTCACCGGCGCCGCGCTCGCCACCATCAACCGCCTGCCTGTCCTGCTGCTGCCCGGCGACCAGTTCGCCACCCGGGTGGCCGACCCCGTCCTCCAGCAACTCGAGCACCTGGGCTTCCCGGACGTCTCGGTGAACGACGCCTTCCGGCCGGTCTCGTGTTTCTTCGACCGGGTCGAGCGGCCCGAACAGCTACCAGACGCCCTCATGGGGGCCATGCGGACACTGAGCGACCCGGCCGAGACGGGGGCCGTTACCGTCTGCCTCCCTCAGGACGTCCAGACCGAGGCGTTCGATTGGCCCGACGAACTGTTCGCCCCCCGCACCTGGCACGTTGACCGGCCGGTGCCTGACCCGGCCGCACTGGCGCGAGCGAGGGACATCCTGCGCGGCGCCCGGCGTCCGCTCCTGGTAGCCGGCGGAGGCGTGATCTACTCGGAAGCCACCGAGGCCCTCCGCGCCTTCGCAGAGGCGACCGGGGTCCCTGTGGCGGAGACCCAGGCCGGCAAAGGTTCGCTCCCGTACGACCACCCCCAGGCCGTCGGGGCTATAGGTTCGACCGGGACCACTGCGGCGAACGCCCTGGCCCGCGAGGCGGACGTTGTTATTGGCGTTGGCACTCGATGGAGCGACTTCACCACGGCGTCCAGAACTGCCTTCGGCGCGGCCGCCAAGTTCATCAGCTGCAACATCACCCGCTTCGACGCCGCCAAAAACGCCGGCACGGCCGTCCTGGGGGACGCTCGGACCGTTCTTGTGCAGCTCGGGGAGGCAGTAAGCGGCTGGTCCGTCGACCCCTCTTACCGGGAGGAGTCGGGGCGGCTGGCCAAGGAGTGGGACGCTGCTGTCGAGCAGGCCTACAAATTAGGCCACCAACCCCTGCCGGCCCAGTCGGAGGTGATCGGGGTAGTCAACGAGGTCAGCGGCCCCCGAGATGTCGTACTGTGCGCGGCGGGGTCAATGCCCGGCGAGCTGCACAAACTGTGGCGCACCCGGGACCCGAAGGGCTATCACGTCGAGTACGGGTATTCGTGCATGGGGTATGAGATCGCCGGCGGTCTCGGGGCCAAACTGGCGGCGCCCGACCGCGAAATCTACGTCCTGGTCGGGGACGGGTCGTACTTGATGATGGCCCAGGAGCTGGTTACGGCGGTGCAAGAAGGGGTGAAGCTGACAGTCGTCCTCGTCAACAACCACGGCTTCGCTTCGATCGGCGCGCTGTCGGACTCGGTCGGGGCACAACGGTTCGGCACGGCGTACCGCTACCGGGACGAAGCGACGGGTCGCCTCGACGGCCCTCCCCTCCCGCTCGACTTCGCTGCCAACGCAAGCAGCCTCGGGGTCACGGCGTCGCGGGCCCGCACAGTCGAGGAGTTGAGGGTCGCCCTCGAAAAGGCAAAGTCTGCGACCGAGACCGTGCTCATCGAGATCGAGACGGACGCCCTGGTCCCGGCGCCCTCCAGTGAATCCTGGTGGGATGTCGCCGTGGCCGAGGTTTCGGACCTCGAAAGTGCGACCCGAGCGCGCCAGTCCTACGAGACGGGCAAAGCGCAGCAACGACGGTATTTGTGAACTCATGAAGCGTGTGTTGTCGTCACTGGAGGCAAAGGCATGAAAGTCATAGGCCATTGGACAGGCGGCAAGCCAGTGGACGGGGTAGCGGCGCGGCGCGGCGCGGTTTTCGACCCCGCCACTGGCGACCAAACGGCGGAAGTCGCCTTCGCTTCTCCTGATGAAGTCGATGCCGCCGTCCAGGCCGCGTCGGACGCCTTCGAGCAGTGGTCAGCTGCCTCCCTCAGCGCCAGGACGAAAGTGCTGTTCGCCTTTCGGGAACTGGTCAACGCCAACATCGAACAACTGGCCCGCATCATCTCGGACGAGCACGGCAAGGTGATCTCCGATGCCCGGGGCGAGGTCCAGCGGGGGCTGGAAGTGGTCGAGTTTGCGTGCGGGATACCGCAACTGCTGAAAGGGGAGTACTCCGATCAGGTCTCGACCGGTGTCGACATGTTCTCGTACCGCCAGCCGCTCGGTGTGGTCGGCGGGATCACGCCCTTCAACTTCCCCGTCATGGTCCCGATGTGGATGTACCCGATCGCCATCGCCTGTGGCAACACCTTCGTCCTGAAGCCGAGCGAGCGTGACCCGTCCGCCTCCATGCTCGTGGCCGAGCTGTGGGCGGAGGCGGGTTTGCCAGACGGTGTGTTCAACGTGGTGAACGGCGACAAAGTAGCCGTCGACGCACTGCTCGACCACCCCGGCGTGGCCGCCGTTTCCTTCGTTGGTTCGACCCCGATCGCCAAGTACGTCTACTCGCGGGCCACCGCTTCGGGCAAGCGGGCGCAGGCTCTTGGCGGGGCCAAAAACCACGCCGTCGTGCTCCCTGACGCCGACCTCGACTTCGCCGCCGACCACGTAGTGGCGGCCGCTTTTGGCTCGGCCGGGGAGAGGTGTATGGCCATCTCGGCCACCGTTGCCGTAGGACCGGCGGCAGACGCGCTGGTCGGGGTGCTGCGGGACAAGGGCGCCGGGGTCCGCGTGGGGCCGGCCGCGACGAGCAGAGCGAGATGGGCCCGGTGATCACCCGCGACGCCAAAGAGCGGATCCTCGGCTACATCGACCGAAGCGAGAAGGCGGGGGCCCACGTGGCCCTCGACGGACGCGGTATCCGGGTCGCCGGGCACGAGAACGGCTTTTTCGTAGGCCCCACCATCATCGACCAGGTGACGCCCGGGATGGAGGTCTACCAGGACGAGATCTTCGGGCCGGTCCTCTCGGTCCTGCGGGCGGAAACCGCGGATGAGGCAGTGACGCTTATTAACGCTAACCCGTATGGCAACGGGACGGCCCTGTTCACATCGTCCGGGGAGGCGGCCCGGCGGTTCCACCGGGGTGTGACGGTCGGCATGGTCGGGATCAACGTGCCCATCCCGGTGCCGATGGCTTACTACTCCTTTGGGGGCTGGAAGGACTCGCTCTTCGGCGAACGCCGTGTCCATGGCCCCGAAGGCATTTCTTTCTATACCAGAGCGAAAGTCGTCACGTCCCGGTGGCCGGCCCCGAAAATAGCCCCCGGGGCGTCGTACCACTTCCCGACCAGTAGCTGAGGCCGTGGCCGGGCCCGCCGGTCTCCAACCCGCAGGTTTCCAACCCGCCGCCTTCTAACCCGAGTTTTCTAACCCCAGCCTTCTAACTCCCGCCTAGCCTTCTAACCCCCAGCCTTCTAACCCGCAGCCTTCTAACCCGCAGCCTTCGGGGCGGCGTCGACCTCAGAAACACGAACCGGGCGGCGCTCCAGCAACGAGCGCTTGGCCGTCAGCCCGAGGACCAGCGCCGCCCGCCCATCCTGGCCAGTCGTCGGCGGCGGGGTTCCTGAAGTCACCGCGGCTACGAATGCCTCCCACTGGCGGAGGTAGGAGACGGTGTAGCGCTCGATGAAAAAGTAGGGCAACGTGGCCAACCGGGCCCCGCCGGCATCGCGTACGAGGGCCGAGTTGACGAGCGGGTTTTCCGATGCGGCCAAGGCCTTGGCGCCCAGCACTTCGACGCGTTGGTCGTAGCCGTACGACGCCCGCCGGCTGTTGTCGATCACGGTGATGCACTCGTTTTCGTGGGACATGGTGACGACCGCGGTGTCGACGTCGCCGAAGTCAGCCAGCTCAGGCACGACCCGCACCGCCCCCGCGGCGAACACCTCGACCACCTCGCTGCCGACGATGTAGCGGGCCATGTCGAAGTCATGGATGGTCATGTCCAGGAAGATCCCGCCCGAGGTGCGGGCGTAGGCCAGCGGCGGAGGGCCCGGGTCACGACTGGTTATGCGCAGTACCTCGGGCGCGCCTACCAGGCCGCCAGCGACGGCGTCCCGGACCGCAGTGTGGGAGACGTCGAAGCGCCGGTTGAAACCGACCATAAGGGCGGTGCCGGTCCGGGCCACTACCGACAGAGCCCGGTCGACCTCGCCCAGATCCAGCGAAATCGGCTTTTCGCAGAAGACGGCCTTCCCCGCCTGTGCGGCGGCGATGAGAAACGGCACGTGGGTCTCGGTCGGCGCGCAGATGGCCACGGCGGCAATGGCGGGATCGTGAAGGAGTTGCTCGGTCTCGAGCACCGGGACGCCGAGCGCCTGTCCGACGTCTTGCGCCAGAGGCATAACGGCATCAGAGACGGCGGCCAGGGCCGCCCCGGGGACCCGCGTGGCCAGCAACTCAGCGTGCATACGCCCGATACGTCCCGTGCCGATCACTCCTACGCGGACGGGTTTACGGTCCGAGCGCTCGGCTCCCGAAGGCGGGGCGACCGCCGGCGCGCTCACGAGCTACCTATTTCGCCTGCCGCAACCCCTTGCAAATAGTCGATGCTGGCTTTCACGTCCGCCTCAGGGTCGACGGCGCTGGCCGCCGCTTCGGAGATGGTCGTGTCCTGCTCCAGCACGTACCAACCGCCGTACCCCCGTTGTTCGAGGGCCTTGACGGTGCCCGCGATGTCGACGCTGCCCCGTCCGAGGGCGCGAAAGAGGCCGGCCCGGGTGGCGTCAAGCAAGGTGGTCTCGTGCTTCCGAACGGCCGGCGCCAACGCCATGTCGACGTCCTTCAGGTGGACCAAACCCACCCGTTCAGCGTGGTCGACGGCGAACGCGGCCGGGTCAGTGCCTCCGATCGAGAGATGGCCTGTATCGAGGCAGAACTGGACGTCAGAGCGCCGAAGGACCTGCTGGACGTGCTCGTCTCGCTCCACCAGGGTGCCCACGTGGGGGTGGAGCACCTGGGTCAGGCCGTGGGCGGCGCACACTCGGCCCACCATGGCCAGGCCCGCAGCGAAGTCGTCCCATTGCTGCTCGTCAAGCTCGAACGGGGGCGACCAGTCGGCGTCGACGACGGCCGCCGTCACGAAGTAGCTACCACCTGAGCCCTCGAGCAGTCGAGCCGCCTGCTCTGCGTCGCGCTCGGCTTGCCGCCTCACGCCGGGGTCGTGGAGGACAACCGGCACGAACCCGCCGACGGACCCAAGCGAGAAACTGGCCAGCAGAGCCCGGATTTGGGCGGGGTCGTCGCCCAGGTAGCCGAGAGCGCCGAGCTCGCTCGCTTTCAGGCCCAGCCGGTGCATCTCCGCCAACACCCGGTCCCGGGGCAGCATGATCCCCCACCCGGGCACCTCGCACACCCCCCAAGAGATGGGGGCACCAGCGAGACGGTCGACGACGCCGCCGGGGGGCGCTTTCAACGTTCGCTCCGGGCCGTGGCCACCGCTGTCGCCCCATTAACGTCTTCACGGGCCGGGACGGTGACGGGCCGGCCCAGCCGGCACGCTTCGTCCGCCGCCAGGGCGAGGTCGAAAGCGGCCAACGCGTCGGCCCCCGTGACCAGCGGAGGGGTGTCGTCGACTATGGCCCGGGCGAAGTGCTCGAGTTCGGCGGCGAAGGCTGCCGCATACCGACGGTCGAAGGTCTGCACCAGTGGCCGGCCCGCCGATCCAGGGGTGCGCCATTCGTAGCCGCTCAGGTACGGCTCGTCGACTCGCACGGTGGCCCGGCTGCCCATGAGTTCCGCCGAACTTTCGTAGCCGTAACCCGCAACCCGCGAGATGTCGAGCACGCCAAGGGCGCCGCTCGAAAAGGTGAGGACGACCACCGCAGTGGCGAAGTCGCCGGTTTCGGCGAACCTCGGCTCCGAAAAGGCCGCGCCCTGGGAGGTAATGGATACCACTTCACCTACGAGCCAGCGGGCGGCGTCGAAATCGTGGATGCCCATATCGACGAAGATCCCTCCTGACCCGGCCAAGAACTGCGGCTCGGGCGGGGCCATATCCCGTTGCGACGCCCGGAACAAGGACACGTCGCCCAGTTCGCCCGCTTTCACTCGCTCGGCGGCAGCCGAATAAGCAGGGTCGAAACGACGGTGGAAGCCCACCTGAAGTTTCACGCCGGCGCGGCCCGCTGCCCTCACCACTTCGACGGTCACGCCGCGTTCCAAAGAAAGTGGCTTTTCGCAAAAGACGTGCTTCCCGGCTCGGAAGGCGCTCAGCGAGAGTTGCGCATGCGCTCCAGTAGGCGATGCGATAACTACGCCATCGACCCCCGGGTCACCGACCAGATCTTCGTACGTGAGGGCGGCCACGGTCCCCAACTCTGCGGCTACCCTCGTGGCGACGTCGGGCTGGGGGTCGAAGACCGCCACCAATTGGGCCGAAGGGCACCTGAGGGCGAGGTTCCGGGCATGGACTGTGCCCATTCGCCCCAGGCCCGCTACAGCCACGCGGGCTCTCGTGGCCCGCGAGCCGGCCCCATGGGCTCTTTCTTTCATCAGGGTCCCCTCTATATCACCGGTCTGGATGCCGTGGAAAAGACCGCCGGATACCACCAGCGATTCAGGCGGCGCTTCGATGTGGAGGATGCCCGCGCCTGCTGTCATCCACTGAGTGTCACCGTTCGTGATACGCCCGCCCCCGCCGTTCGAGTCCTGGTGCTCGAAGATGCCGTCGATGATGTAAGTGACGGTCTCGAAGCCTCGATGGGGGTGCCAGGGAGTGCCCTTTGGCTCACCCGGCCCGTAGTCCACTTCACCCATTTGGTCCATATGGATGAACGGGTCCAGCTCCGTGAGCGCGACCCCTGCAAATGCCCGCCGCACCGGGAAGCCCTCGCCCTCCACCCCGCTGGGCGCCGTCGTCACCGAGCGCACCGGCCGCCCGTGAGCACTGGGCCCGTGAGTGCCGGGCCCGCCCGGGTTCGGCACGCGCGGGAGGACCAAGATGTCCTCAACGGTCACTGCTGGCATACGTACCTCCTGGCTCGAACTGCGCACTAGGAGAACGGTGCCGCCGAGGGTGATATTCCGGGGCTACTGCGCTGGCCCGGCGACAGGGGCGCGGACCAGCAGTGCCCGGGGCAGCACCCTCACCGAAAGCAACCGGCCGGGACTGATTATGTCCCCGTCCAGCTCGCACGGGAGGTCCGCGTCCGCCAGGACTTCCACCGTCCTGGCCCGGTAATGCTCGAACTGCCGGTCGACGTCGTGGCCGTGCGCCAATACCCGGCCGGCCATGATGGCCCATCCCAGGAGGTGCTGCGGCGCCAGGAGGCCGACATCCAACCAGCCGTCGTCGATGGAGGCGCCCGGCAGGATGGAAAACCCCCCGGGCAGGATGCCGACGTTGCCTACAACCACTGAGTGCGCCCGTCGGGTTATTGGCGGGCCGCCGTCGAGGGACACACTGAACTCGTGCGGGCGGCGCCCCAGGTGGGCCATAGCCCCGGCTGCGTAGCCCACCCACCCCAGACGCTCTTTCAACAGCCGCGGCGTGGAACGCACAACCGCTGCATCGAGGCCAATGCCAGCCATGGCGGCAAACGCCGACCCGCCGCAAGTGGCCAAATCGACCCAGCGCTGCGCAGGACCGAAGCCCACTTCGATAGCGGCGTCGAGGTCGGACGGCACCTTGAGTGCCCGGGCGAAGAGGTTCGCCGTGCCCCGCGGGACGATGGCCAGCGGCGTCCCGCTGTAAGCCAACGCATCAACGCAAGTCTGAACCGTGCCATCACCGCCGATGGCGAAAACAAGCCGGTCGCCGGGCCCTGCGGCGTACCTGTGCAGGTGCTTGACCAGCTCGTCCTGGTTTTCGCCGACTTCGGTACCGATGACCTCTGGCTCCCAGCCATTTATCGCTGCCGCGTCGGCGCAGTGCCGCTCCAGCGCCCGTAGGTGCCGGATGCCAACCGGGTTGATAACGAAGGCCACTCTCCTCACCTCGGCCTGCTCACCTCGGCCTCCTCGTCTGGGCGGGCTCGTCTGGGGCGGGCTCGTCTGGGGCGGGCTCGTCTGGGCAGGCTCGTCTGGGCAGGCTCGGTGGCGGCTCGTTGAGCACCGATCATTTCGGAGCGCTCATCTCGGTCTGTTCATCCCGCCCCAGCAATATCCCTCTGGCGAGACTTTTTCAAAACGGACGCCTCAAGATGGTGTTGAAACAAGAACCGGGCGAGAAACCGCTGGGTGCGGACGACTGTTTGGCCGGGACAAGGTCGTGGCCCTAGCCGGGGCACCGTTCCAGGACGGAGCACTAGGCGCGGTAGGGTCGAGTTGTGAGCAAAGCGCTGCACGACTCGGTCGAGCAACGGCTCTGGAAGGGCCGTCAGCGCTCTAGGAACGAGCGGCGAGGCGCGTCGCTGCCAGCCCTGGCTACGTTGGCGAACGATGGCTGACACTCGAGCCACGGGCATCGCCCAAAACGCCGGACTGACCCAAAACGCCGGCCTAAGTGATGTCTCGGCACCTCCGGCCCAGTCAACATGGCGGCGTCACGACCCCCGGATCGACCCACCCACCAGAGAGGACCGACGCAAGCTCGGGAAGTGGGCCTCTCCTGCTCGCGTTTTGCCCGATCTGCTTGTGCGTCGTCGTCTGGGCCGCCCTGGAGATGAACGGGAACTATCCGACCGTCAAACCGCCTGTCCCCGCTGGCTGGCAATCAGTCCCGGGCGTGTACGCGAGTTTCTCGGTCCCGGCGAATTGGTCGCTGAAGCAGTTCATGAGCGACGCCGCGGGTGACACCTACTACTCGGGACCGAGCGGAGGGGTCGGGGAATCGGTCATGCAAGCTGACCAGGCACCTTCGGCGGACGGTCCGCTACCGACCATCGTCGGTACTTTTCTCGGTTGGAAATACCAGGTCAGCTCCGTCACCAGCACGAGGATCGCCAATGCCACGGCGGCCTGGCGTTACCGTTTTCACTTGGTGAACGGCACCACGGCTTCGGGCGTGTTGGCATGGGTGAAGCCGACCCAGTCCGTCGTGTGGCTCATTGCGTCCCGTGACTCGTCCATCACAGAGAAGGCGATATCGACGCTGACTCTGGCCTCTTAGGGGCTGGCAATTAGAGGCTGGCGAGCCCGTCGGCGGAGAGATGGCTCTGGCGGATGCTGTAGCGTCCCTCAGCAAGAGCGCCCCAAGGAGGCTGCGCATTGGCTACCCAATTGGCCGACTACGAGGTAACTGGCTCTGTGCTCGAGGATGGGACGACGCCCTGTCTTCGGGCGCGCCGGCCGGCCCGGCTGGGTGACGTCAACCTTCCCGTGACGATCTGGATCCTCGGCCCACTGGCCCGTACCCCGTGGCCCGAGGCCAGGTCGAGGCTGGAGCCGGTCGCTGCCGTTCGGAGCGAGAACCTCCCCGATTGGCTGGAAGCAGGCGTCGCTGACTGGGCGCAGCGCCCGGTGATCTGGGTCAGCGCCACGACCCCTGTGGCCACCACCCTTGCTTCGTCGCCGCCCGGGATGGACGTGCCGGCCCAGTTGCGGGCTGTCGCCGCCGCCGCTCGGGGCGCCCACGCCCTCCACGAGCAAGGGCAGCTGCACGGCGCCATTTGCCCGCAGGCGGTGGCCGTCGTCGGCGGCGACCAGGCGGGCCCAACCAGCGCTGTGCTGGCCCCTCCTTCGTTAGCTAACGGAGACCGCCCGGTGGCCCACGTCGGCTACCCGCCTCTCACCTTCGTGGATCCCCAGCTACTCAGGGGCCAAGGTGGGCGGTGGTCGGACATCTGGGCCTTGGGCGCGACGGTCCACCAGGTCGTGGCCGGGACGCCACCTTTTCAGGGCCTAGACGACGTACCCGTGGTCCAGGCCCTCTCGAGGCTCTTGACGGTCCCCGCACCGGCGCTCGGTGGGCTGCCATCACCCGTAATCGACTTGGTCAGCAGTTGTCTGGCCATCGACCCGGCCAACCGCCCCGCCACCGCCCGGGATGTGGCCGATCGCCTCGAGGAAGCAGCCGCCAGGTGGTGAGCGCCTACGACAGCGAATGCTGGCGCGGATCTGTGCGCGCCACAGTACGGATAACAGACGCCAGCGCGCTCAGGTCGGCCCGGAACCGCCCGATCGGGCTGGCCCCGTCTGCTGTCCGGCACCGTAACCCCAATGCGTCCCGTCGTCTGCCGTGCGGTGGCCCGGCGGAAGGACGTACCCATCTAGAAGACCGAACACCCGAGGAAGGAAGGTAGGAAGCGTGCGACAAACTCGAGGTCCTACCCGGCCCCGGCTTGGTCGCACGTTATGAGGAGGTCGCCGTCTGGGCCGGCCCGCAGGCGTCCACCGCCCTGCAGGTGCACCTGGTCAACGAGGCCCAACGGACGGGCAGGGCCCCGAACGGGGGCGATCAGCTAGCCAGCGCCTTGATCGCCATCCTGCAGCGAGGCGACCCCGAGCCCCAAGCGCCCTTCGCCGTCGTTGGGCCGGGCGCTAACGGTCTGACTCTGTTCCTCCATGGGCCGGTGCAAGCGTGGGACAGCGGCCGCTGGTTGGCACCGCAACCAGTGCCTGGGTGGATGGTTACCTCGGTCAGCCGCCCATGGCCCTTGATCATCCTCCCTTACGGCGCCTCGCCGCCTCCCCAGAGCCAGCAGGGCAACCCGATGGACCTGGTGGTGGGGGCGGTGCCCGGTTCCGGCTTTGTCATGTTGCGCCCGCCGACGGCGGGTGGACAGGTTGCCGGGGCGCCTCAGGCGACGGCAGTGCCGCCGGCTGGTCCTTCCGGCCCCGCCGCTCCGGTCGAAGTGGCCGCAGCCGGGGCTGCGGCCGGGGCATTGGCGCCCGGGACAATGGCGCCCGGCGTCGGTACCGGAACCGGGGTGACCGGAACCGGGGTGACCGGCACCGGGATAACCGGCGGCGCAGGAGTTGGCGCCGCAGAAGCCAGCGGCGGAGCAGCAGGGGCCGGCTCGCCCGGTCCCGGTGCGCCGATCGGGTCAGGCGTGGGAACGGCCGAAGTCGCCGGCGCCGGGGTGATCGGGGCGGCAGCCGGCATTGCGGCGACGGGAATGGCCAGCGGCCATGCGACCGGGGAAGCGCCTCCCGATGCCGTTAGTGCGGTTCAGGCCCAACCCGGTGCGACCGCAGTGGCGGCGGGGGCATCGTCCCCACCGCTGGTCCCCACCGACGGCGGGGCTTCAGCGGGGACCACTGTCGACCTGCGCAGCGTCTTCGGGGCGGTCCGCCCTCCCCTGGCCGTGGCCGGCCTGACTGCCCCTTCGTTCGCACCTGACCAGCCCGAGGTGGTCGGCGTACGCTGCGAGCTCGGCCACTTCAACCACCCCCGAGTCGCGAACTGCATGCGTTGCGGCCGGCCTATCCAGCCCGGCACTCCGCAGGTCAGCGGCACCGACCTCCGGTCGGCGTGCTCCTGGCCGACGACGGGTCGATCTGGTCACTCGACCGCGGCTGCCTGATCGGGACCAACCCCGGCGAGGCGCCGGAAGTTCAGTCCGGCGCCGCACAACCCCTGACCATGCGGGCGGGTACCAACCACGCCATGGCGCCGGTACAAGCGGAGGTCCAGATCAGGGACTGGACGGCGTACCTGGTCGACCGCGGGGCGGAAGGAGGCTCCTGGATGCAGGGGCCGAACGCCCAGGGGTGGGAGCAGCTCAGCCGTAACGAGCAGCGCGAGCTGGCCGACGGCGCTCACGTATCTTGCGGCGGGCGCGTACTGACGTACTTATCGGCCTGGCTGTCCTGAGCCGCCCGTTCTCCTGAGCCGCCCGTTCTCCTGAGCCGCCCGTTCTCCTGAGCCGCCCGTTCTCCTGAGCCGCCCGTTCTCCTGAGCCGCCCGTTTTCCTGAGCCGCCCGTTGTCCTGAGCCGCTCGCTACTGGTCGAGGAGGCTGCGGAACCGGGGGCACAGTTCGCTGACCGCGGCCGAGATCACGACGCCCAGGTCGCTCGGGGGCAAGAGGACGTTCCCCTCGATCAGCGGGATCCGGTCTCCCACCTCTTGCACGGAGGCCCCCGACTCGAGGTCGTTGCACACCACCTGGCCCAGACTGACCAGTTGCTGCCCGGTACGGTAACTACTGATGTCCGGGGCGTTGCTATAGACAGAGTTAAGAAAGGCCTGATTGGCTTTGGGGTTGGTCGTTGAATGACTGCCGCAACCAGCCAGTACGCCGCCCAACGAGCCACTGGCCACCGCCACAGCCACCACCTTGGCCCACCGCACAAGCCGGATCCTACGACTTGGCCCCCGGCCGCCAGGGGCAGGCGGCCGGGTGGTCAAGGAGCCACAAAGCCCTAGCATTATCTTCAGAAATGACCCTCCGGCGCTCGCGTCCGGTCCGCATCGCCACCCCAAACTGAAAGACCAGCAGGTTAAAAGTGCCGCCGCCTACCATGTACGAACGCCTCGGTGAGATGGAGTTCTTCGAGACGTTGACCAAGCGCTTTTATGAGGCCGTCGCCGAGGACGAGCTGCTTCGCCCCCTGTACCCGGAAGACCTGGAGCCCGCGCGCCGACATCTGTGCCTTTTCCTGGCCCAGTTTTTCGGAGGGCCGCGCTTGTACGACGAGGAGCGCGGCCACCCACGCCTGCGCGCTCGCCACCTGCCGTTCAAGATCGGGCCTAAGGAACGGGACCATTGGCTCGAGCACATGACCGCCGCCGTAAAGGAAGCGCGCCTCGGGGCTCTAGAGGAAGCCCAGGTACTCGGGTACTTCGCCGCCGCCTCCACGCACATGATCAACACCCCGGACTAACTAGTGCTGCTGCTCGGGACCCGCAGTACCTTTCATCGCGCTGCTCTTCAGATTCAATCGCGGTCTGCTTCAGATTGGTGAGGCAGCATCTTTGCGACGGCCCGGTCGTAAACGAGCCGCTTGAAAGGAGTGCGGCGTGAGTGTCACATTCGAGCAGACAGATGTAGGCGTGATCTGCCATTTGGTGGGCAACCTCGAGCATCTGACGGTGGTTGAGTTCCGTGAATCTGTCGCTCATCTAGGTGCCGCCAAGCAGGTGATATTCGAGCTTTCCGCAGTCCCTTTTGTTGACTCAGCCGGGTTGGGGGCGCTCATCGGCACCGTACGCCGGACGCGTGAACAGGGCGGCGAAGCGGTTGTGTGCGCCGCCCGGCCATCAGTCCAGCGAGTGCTGGAGATGGTCGGGCTGCACCGAATAGTCCACGTTTTCCCGACCGCCTCCGAGGCGCAGGCCTATTTCTCTGGCCGAGCGGTGGCCTGAGCGGTCGAGCTCGGCGCCACCCCGGGGCTCGGTTGCCCGTGGTTTGGCCTCGTTACCCGACCTTCGGGTGAGCCGGGCTAGTCGGAGAGGTGAGGCCCGACCATTATTGGCCGCGCCACCGGGAGATCGCGGGGCCGAGAATGCGAGGCTGTCGGCGGGCCTCAGCCCGGTTCAGATGACGTCGAGGACCCACCGACCGCCACCAGCGACCGGGCCGCGTTAATGAAGGCCACATGGGTAAAGGCCTGCGGAAAGTTGCCTACCAGGCGTTCTCGTTTGGTGTCGTACTCCTCGGCCAACAACCCGACGTCATTCGCCACCGACAGGACCCGGTTGAACAGCTCGAGCGCCTCATCCTTGCGCCCCATCGCGGCCAACGCCGCCACCAGCCACAGCGAACAAGGAAGGAAGGCCCCCTCGTCGCCCGCCAGCCCGTCCACCCCTGAGCTGTTGCGGTAACGGAGGACGAACCCGTCTACCATCAGGTCCCGCTGGATGGCCTCGATGGTGCCGACGACCCGGGGGTCCTGGACGGGCAGGAAACCCATCATCGGCATCATCAACAGGCTGGCGTCGAGCTCCTTCGAGCCGTAGGCTTGGGTAAAGGCTCCGACCTCGGCGTTGTAGCCCTCCGCGCACACCTGCTGGTGGATCTCATCTCGCACCTTGCGCCAACGTTCGACCGGGCCCTCGAGCCCGTACTTCTCGACCGATTTGACCGCCCTGTCAATGGCCACCCAGGCCATGACCCGCGAGTAGACCAGCCTTTGGGGTGGTCCCCTCAGCTCCCAGATACCCTGGTCGGGCTCCTCCCAGTGGTTCTCGACGAACTCGACGAGCACCCGCTGCAGATCCCATACGGAATTCTCGGGTTTGGCCCCAGCGGCCCGGGCCAGGTCGACGGCCTCCATCAGCTCGCCGAAGACGTCCAGCTGGAACTGCAACGACGCCGCATTGCCCACCCGTACCGGCCGGGAAGCCTCGTAGCCGGAAAGCCAGTCGAGCTCCAGCTCCGGGAGGCGCCGCTCGCCGGCCACCCCGTACATGACCTGCAGCTGGTCGGGGTTGCCGGCGGCGGCCCGTAGGAGCCAACGGAACCACGCCGCCGCCTCTTCAGTATGGCCTGACACTAAGAGGCCCTGGAGGGTCAGGGTGGCGTCCCGGACCCAGCAGAAGCGGTAGTCCCAGTTGCGTACGCCGCCGATGTCCTCTGGCAGCGATGTGGTCGGCGCCGCCACGATGCCACCAGTGGGGGCGTAGGTCAAGGCTTTGAGAGTGATCAAGGACCGCTGGACGAGCTGCGCCCATTCGCCGTCGAGGTCAGCCCTCGGCTGCGACCAGTCTTTCCAGAAGGTGATCGTTTCAGACAAGGCTGTGGCGAGGTCCAGGTTGCGGCCTTCCACGTCGAACGACGGCGCCCAGTGCAGCCGGAAGTCGTACGTCTCGCCCTCCTTCACCACGAAAGACGACTCGTGGTGCATGTGCACCGGCTCTTGTGGCACCGCGCTCTCGATCTCGATCAGGTCGGGGCCGGCGACGGCCCGGATCCCGTTACCCGTCTGTGTCACCCACGGCACCTGCTGGCCGTACTCGAACCTGATGACCAGTTGGCCCGCCATATCAACACTGCCCTTCAGCCCTTCAACCCGCCGAAAAATCCTCGGGTGGTGGTGGCGAGGCGGCATGAAGTCCGTGATCCGCACTGTGCCCGTCGAGCGTGTCCCACTCCTGCTCGAGTACGAGAGTGCCGTCCTGGTACGACCGACGGGTGGCCAGGCCTCCGTCCTTGGGAGCGATCAGCCACCGGCCATTGGCGGGCGTCCCCAGCAGGGCCGCGAAGCAGGCGGCGGAGTCAAAACGAGGGACACATAGCCAATCGATCGAGCCGTCCCGACCGACGAGGGCCGCCGTATGGGTGTCGCCGATCAGGGCATAATCCTCGATGCGCTGGCTCACCCGAGCGAGTTTACGGGGTGGCCGGTGAGGCGTCGGACGGCCCTGGCCGACCCTTCAGGCCGCGGGCACTCAGACGGCCAGGGCGCGCAGGGTCAGACGGCCAGGTAGCGGCGCACGGCAAAGCCGGACCCGAGCGCTCCCACCAGAGCACCGACGATGACAATGAACAGCCCGGTCAGCAGGGCCTCGTGAGAACTGACGTAAAGCGGCTGGTTGGGGTCGAGCGGGTCGCTCCCGGTGAACGAGGCAAAGGTGTCCCGGGCAAAGTACGTGAGCAGGAAGGCCAGGCCCGCACCTACCAGGCCTTCTATGAGGCCTTCGAGCATGAACGGGATCCGGATGAACCAGTTGGTCGCCCCTACCAGCTTCATAACGGCCACTTCACGTCGGCGGGCAAAGATGGCGAGCTGGATGGTATTGACAACCAGCGCGATGGCCCCGAGCATCACCCCTCCGGCGACGATCAGAGCCACGGTGCGAAGGGTCGAGAAGTGAGCCAGCGTGTCCTTGATGACCTGCCCGGGGTAGCCGACGTTGTAGACCCCTGGCTGCTTGTTGTACTCGCTGGCCAGCTGCTGCACGCTTTGGGCTTTGGCTGGCACCACCCGGAACGACGGCGGCATGGTCGACGGGTCCATCACCTTGACGAGGTCGGGTTCGCCGCTGAACATGCCCTTGAACTCGGCGTACGCCTGTTGTTTGTCAACGTACCGATAGTTCTTCACCTCGACCGGCATCATCCCGTCGAGCTCATGACGGATGGCCGAGACCTCCTGGGTGCTGGCGGCCGGCTCCATGAAGATGGCGACCTGCACACCCCCCTGCCACTGGACCGTGGCCTTATTGACCGCTTGGCGCATGATCAGCACTCCCCCGAGCGCTGTCAGCGATACGGCCATCGTGACCACCGCCGCCACGGTCATGATGATGTTGCGGGCCAGGTTGCCCCCCGTCTCGCGCAGGACGTACGGGCTGACCATCGTCACGGTTTGCTCTTTCCTCCCCTACCTCGGGCCCGCCGGCCCGTCAGGCATCGACCATGCCGTACACGCCTCTGGCCTGATCGCGCACGATATTGCCCCGCTCGAGCTCGATGACCCGCTTGCGCATCGAATCGACCAGGACCTGCTGGTGCGTGGCCATGACGACGGTCGTGCCGTACTGGTTGATGCGTTCGAGGAGGCGCATGATACCGGCCGTGGTCCCGGGGTCCAGGTTGCCCGTGGGCTCGTCCGCCAGCAAGATCAAAGGACGGTTGACGAAGGCCCGCGCCACCGCCACCCGCTGCTGTTCACCGCCGGAGAGCTCGTTGGGCTTGCGGTCCATCTTTTTACCGAGGCCGACGAGCTCGAGGATCTGGGGCACCTGGGACCGAACGAAATGCCGCGACCGCCCGATCACTTCCAGCGCGAAAGCAACGTTTTGGTATACCGTCCGATCCGGCAGCAACCGGTAGTCCTGGAAAATGCAGCCGATGTTGCGGCGCAGGTAGGGCACCTTCCAGGGGGGTAGGGTCCCCACCTCTTTGCCCGCCACCCAGATGTCGCCTGTGTCGGTGCGTTCCTCCTTGGTCACGAGGCGCAGGAATGTCGTCTTGCCCGACCCGGATGGGCCCACGATGAAGACGAACTCACCGCGGGGTATGTCTACGGTGACCTCCCGCAGAGCGGTAACCGACCCTTTGTACGTCTTGGTGACGTGGTTGAAACGGATCATTCGGCGGGACGGCCGGCCTGAAACGTTACGACGTGCACCGACTAAGCATAGCCGGGACGCCCCGGCCCTACACGTGACGGGCCGCGATGGCCTCCGAATAGACCTCCACCGTCTTCTTGGCCACGGCCCCCCACGTGAACTCCGCCAGCGCCCGGCGCCTGCCCGCGGCACCGAACTTACGTCGTAGATCGGGCGCGGCCAGCAACTGGTTGACCCGCGCCGCTATGGCAGCGGAAAAGGCGATGGGGTCGGCGGGGGTGCCAAAAGCGTCTCCGCTCGGCTCCAGCGGCACAAGAAAACCGGTCTCGCCGTCGACGACGATCTCGGGGATCCCGCCGACGGCGCTCGCCACCACCGGCACGCCGCAGGCCATGGCTTCGACGTTGATCATCCCGAACGGCTCGTAGATAGACGGGGTAACAAAGACGCTGGCGTGGCTCATGAACTGCACCAGCTCCGCTCTGGGCAGCATTTCTTCGATCCAGAACACGCCTTTGCGCTCTGATGCCAGCTCGACCACCTGACCGCGTACCTCTTGCTCGATCTCGGGGGTATCGGGGGCGCCGGCGCAGAAGACGGCCTGCGCATCTGGATCGAAGGCCTTAGCCGCGTCGAGCAGATAAGTGATGCCTTTTTGGCGCGTGACCCGCCCGACGAAAAGCACGATGGGAATGTCAGGGTCGACGCCCAGACGCTCGAGGCCATCGGTCCGGGGGTCGGGGAAGAACTCCTCGGGGTCGATGCCGTTGTACACGACCTTGACTTTGCTTGGGTCTACGGCGGGGTAAACCATCAGCACGTCGTCACGCATGGCCTGCGACACCGCGATCACCGCATCGGCTTGCTCGATGGCGGACCTCTCCAGCCAGCTGGACAGCCGGTAACCCGGCCCGAGCTGCTCGGCCTTCCACGGCCGCAGCGGCTCCAGGCTGTGGCAGGTCATCACGTGCGGCAGGTTGTACAGGATCTGGGAAAGGAAACCGCCAAAATTCGCGTACCAGGTATGACTGTGGACCAGGTCGGCGGCTTCGACGTCTTCCGCCATGCGCAGGTCGACGGAGACAGCGCGCAGAGCCGCCCCTTTCCCACTTTTCGCCAACGCCTCCCAGGGCTCGTAGGCCCCCGCCACCAGAGGGTCGTCACGCGGCTCGCCAAAGCAATAGACCCCGACGTCGACGAAGTTGGCCAGTTCTTTCGCCAGGTACTCCACGTGGACCCCGGCGCCGCCGTACACATCGGGCGGGTACTCACGCGTGAGCAACGCGACCCGGGTCACTCGACGACCTTTTCGCCCTTCCCGATCACTACGATCCCGCCCGCAGAAATAGTGAACCTGCTGGCATCGAGTTCGCGGTCGACCCCCACCCGGGCGCCCGGCTCGACGGTGACGTTCTTGTCGATAATGGCGCCGCGGACGATGGCATTTTCACCTATCCGCACATTGTCCATTATTACCGAACGCTCTACCACCGCCCCTTGGTCCACGAAGACGCCCGGTGATATGACGGACCGTCTGACCGTACCCCCCGAAATAATCGTCCCCCCTGAGACTATGGAATCAAGGGCCAAGCCGTTACGGCCCGGCTCCTCGAAGACAAATTTCGCCGGCGGTAACTGAGGAGCGCTCGTGTATATAGGCCAATCGCTGTTGTAGAGGTTGAAAACTGGCTGCACTTCTACGAGGTCCATGCTGGCTTCGTAATAGGCGTCCAGTGTCCCGACGTCTCTCCAGTAGCCACGCTCGTGCTTGGTGACGCCCGGCACCTCGTTCGTGTAGAAGTCGTACAAGTGGGCGTCGCCGCTCTCCACAAAACGCGGGATGACGTCCCCGCCCATGTCATGACGACTGTTGGCGTCCTGAGCGTCCTCCCGCAGCGCATCGACCAGGGCGTCCGCCCGAAAGATGTAGTTGCCCATCGACGCGTACAGATGATCTCTGCCTGCGGCCAACGCCACGGGGTCGGGAGGCTTTTCGACAAAATGGTCAATTACCGTCCCTTCGCCCGGCTCGATAATGCCAAAACCACCGGCCTGTTCGGGAGGCACCCGGATCGCCGCCACCGTCGCCGCCGCGCCGGTCTCCACGTGTTGCAGCAGCATTTGGCGCGGGTCCATGCGGTAAATGTGGTCCGCCCCGAAGACCAATATGTACTCCGGGTGCTCGTCGCCAATTATGTTGAGGTTTTGGTAAATAGCGTCGGCCGACCCCGCGAACCACCAGGGCCCTCGCCGCATCTGAGCCGGGACCGGCGTGACGTAGCTGCCCAGGAGCGTAGAAAACCGCCACGTGCGAGTGATGTGCAGGTCGAGGCTGTGGCTCTTGTACTGCGTCAGCACGATGACCTGCGTGAACCCGCCATTGGCCAGGTTGGACAAGGCGAAGTCGATGAGCCGGTAGTGGCCACCAAAGGGCACAGCCGGCTTGGCTCGGTCCAGCGTGAGTGGCAACAAGCGTTTGCCCTCCCCGCCCGCCAGCACTATCGAGAGCACTCGGACCACGGGACCAACCTACCCGAGTTGCGGTCCGGGTTCTCGGGGAGAAGCGGTGGAGGTCCCGGGGTCTAGCGAGCCATCGCTCGACGCCGTCCGAAAGCCACGCCTAATGGGGGCCGCGGCGCCCTTCGTTTAAGCCTGGGCCGGCTAGGGCGGGTCTGCTAGACCGGCCGGCTGGACCGTCGGCTAGACCTGGGTCGGCTGGGCCGGGGTCTGCTAGGCCTGGGTCTGCCAGTGGCCGAAGCTCTTGCGCTGGTCCTCCGACACGAACATTGGGTGCGCCCGCAAGGAGTCGTACGGGACCTCTATGAAAGGCACCAGTTTCTGGTGTGCGTCCCAATAGTCGTACTTGACCGCGGCCGAATCGCCCTCAGTAAGGCCAAACTTCTTCAGCTCGGTCGTATTGCCGCCGAACTGTTCCGTCCAGCGGATGCGGGCCGCGCTGGCATGGATGGCGTCTAGGTCGCGGCGCATGAGGACGATGAAGATGCCGGGGGGTGGGTCGTCGACCACGTCTTTCAACATGTGCGGCGCCTGTACCACGACGCCGTCCTGTTCCAAGAACTCACGGAACAGGTCGCTGTCTTTGATGAGGAACTCGGCCTCATCCACAAATCGCTGACCCGTGTCGGCCGCCACCATCTGGGCGCCGATCCGCGTACCGGAGCGCTGCGGGCCGGTCACGACTATCCGTCTGTAGGCAGCTAGGTGCTCGAACATTCAGCCCGCCCGGGGTTAGGGCTCCCTTGGATGGCCGTCGTCGCCCGGCAGGGCGGGCCCTCCGTCAGGTCCGGGGCCGGTCGGGTCGTCTTCTTCAGCCGTGGGGCGCCCTCCCGAGCCGGCGCCTACGGGTTCGAGCACGGCCTCTCCGTGCTCCTCGCCGTTCACCGCGTGACCGTTGCCGCCGTGACCGTTGCCGTCGTGAGCCACGCCGACCGTGTGGAAGCCACCCTGGGCATCGCGGATGATGATGCCACCGACGGGCCGCTGGATGGGGTGAGCGACCTGGTGTTGAAGTAGCAGGCAGACCTCATAGGCGGCGAAGAACCCGACAATCGGCCCTATGAACGAGCCGTATTGCAGGATCTCGATCAGCAGCTCGAACGAGATGTGGAGGCCGTTCCCTATCACGTCTGTAGCGCTGGCCAGCGTCAGGTCGGTGAAGAAGATGAGCCCGGCCACGCCGACGGCCGTCCGCATCGGCTTGTCACGGGGCCGGTCCAGCAGGTTGTGGGGCCCGTAGTCGTTATAGATACGCTTATCGATCCAGGGCCAGCCGTATATCACCGTGAAAACGATGCCCGGCAGGAGGAGGCCGGGGAAGAACGGGTTGGCGAGCTCGTGGCCGAAACTTCGGAACTCCCAGTGCGGCCACAGCCGCAAGGCGCCGTCGAGCCAGCCGACGTACCAGTCCGGCTGGGTGCCGGCGCTGGCTCTCGCCGCTTCGTAAGGGCCGTAAATCCATATGGGGTTGATCTGGATCAGCCCCCCCAGGCCGAATATGACGGCCGCGATGAACATGAGCAGGGCCGTCGACTTAACCGTGTACTGCGGCCACAGCCGGCTGCCCACGATGTTCTTCTCCGTTTTGCCCGGGCCGGGGAAATCCGTGTGGTTCTGGCGCCACAGAATGGCAAGGTGCGCCCCGAGGAGGCCGGCGAGCAATAACGGGAAGAGGAACTCGTGGATGACGAACAGCCGCTGGAAGAACTCCGTCCCCGGGAAATTCCCGCCCCATATGTTGAACGCCAACCAAACGCCGACAAGGGGTATCGACTGCACGATCGAGAAGACCACGCGCAAACCCGATCCCGAAAGCAGGTCGTCGGGCAGGGAATAGCCGGAAAAGCCTTCGAGCATGGCCAGGATCAACAGCGTTGCCGCCGATGATCCAGTTGATCTCACGGGGCCGGCGGAAGGCACCCGGTAAAGAACACTCGGCACATGTGGAACGCGATCGCGGCCAGGAAGATGAGGGCGGCCCAGTGGTGAGCCTGGCGCATGACGAGCCCGGCCCGCACGCTGAACGAGAGATTGATCGTCGATGCGTAAGCCTCCGTCATGGCCTGGCCGTCGAGAGGCTTGTAAGGGCCGTGATAAATGACGATGGCGTCCGAGGCCTTGTAGAACAGCGCCAGGTAAACGCCGGTCACTATCAGGATGATGAAGCATGTACATGGCGATCTCGCCGACCATGAACGACCAATGGTCGGGGAAGATCTTGTCCATGGCCGAGCGCAACCAGCTCGACGAGCCGAAGCGGTCGTCGGCCCAGTCGAGCCCCTTTTGCTCGTTCTGTGCCCGTTTGCGGGCGGCGGAGCGTTCGGCCACCGTGCTCATCGGCTGGTAACCCCCCAGGCCCGGCCCGTGCAAACCCGTCTGCACCTGCCCACCCCTCAGTCGCCCGACCTGTTCCAGAAGCCCGGGCCGATGGGCTCGATGAAGTCGCTGCGGGCGATCAAGTAGCCGCCAGGGGCACGCCCGAGCGGCAGTTGAGGGAGCGGCCTCGACGCCGGGCCGAACACCGGCTTGCAGTCCTGGAGGATATTGAACGTCGATTGGTGGCATGGGCAGATCAGCTGCATCGAAAGGACGTTGAACAAACTGACCGCGCAGCCGGCGTGGGTGCAGATCTTGGAGAAAGCGACGAGGCCATTGGCGCCCGAGACCACCTCGAAACCCGCCTGGCCCGGGCGGGCCTGCGACCGGCGTCGCCGCCGATATTGATCAACACCGCCGCCGACTGGGCTTGGTCGATGTAACCTTCGGGCAACACCGTCATGATGCCGTCGACCATGACGTCGTCGACGGTGAGGGCCCGGCCGTCCTCGGTCACGAGCCTGGCGCCGGCGTACCACTTGGTGTGGTAGAGAGCATTGCCCGGACGGGCGCCAGCGAGGCCAGCGGGAAAGGCGGCGAGGCCGAAAATGCCACCCACGGGCACAAGTACCTTCTTCACCAGGAACCCCCGCCGGGACATCATTGGCTCGGCGCCCCGAGACAGCGACTCGACGACCGCAGCCCGCACCTCGGGGTCCGAGATGTGCTGGTGCCTTACTGGCCGTGACTTCGTGGCCGGGCAGAGGTTGCGCGCCCACAGCAACAAGCCAACGCCCATGGTGCCGAAGCGCGACCAGCAGGAACAGCCCTCGACTTGAGCCTGGCCACCGGTGCAGTAAACGACCACCAACCCGATACCGCACAGCGCCGGTTACCCCACAGAGCAGGCGATGAAATACTCCATCCGCCTCGCCCGCCAGGGGTCGTCCCGCAGTGGGTACCAGGTGTCGTCCTGGTCGGGGGGGACGTCGTCGGGCCACGGGGTCCCGTCCCCGGCGCCCTCATCTGGCCCGTGGGTACCGGTGAATATCTTCGGGTTGCCTCGGGTCGCAGTCATCGCACTGCCCTCAGCCCCGATTCCCTATCAACCGCGAACACAGCAGCAATACCCCGAGCCCGAAGATCACTCCCACAAAGCCCTCAGGCACCGGGCCGAAATGGGCGATCCCGAGCCCGCCTGGATCGCGGGATGTGCTCATGTACTCACGTAATCAGCTATAGCGGAGACTTGCTGGTCGGTGAACTGGCCGGGGCCAAAACTGGGCATCGGCCGGGGCCCGACCCTGATGGCCTCGGCGATCTGCGTCGGCGTCGCCTGACGCACGCTCGGCACCACGTAGCCGTGGCTGAGCAGACCCCCGGCTCCCGAAGCGTCGTGGCACTGGGCGCAGTTGAGAAGGAACAACTGATTACCCTCGGAAAGCGTCGGGCAGTTCGCCGTCTCGGCCCCGCAGGGAGGCGTTATGTCGGGTATCCCCGGTCCCGGGGTGCCGTGCACCGTGTCGAGGTAGTTGACGTAGGCGACGATGTCAGCAATCTGGTCCTCGTTGAAGAACGGCGGGCCTGGTTCCGGCTCCTGGTTGGGCGAGGACAGCGGCATGCGCCCTGTGGACAGGAAGAAGTCGACGGCGGCGGCGCCGACATCGAGCAGCGGCGGCCCTTTTGCCCCCGACTCCCCCCACCCCGTGGCAGGCCGAGCAGTGGAGGTTGAAAAGCGTTTCCCCCGTTGCAATGCTGGCCGGGTCGGTCCGGACCGGTTTGGTCTGGGCCGGGGCAGGCAACGTCCAGAACAGCACCGCGAACACCGCCATTACCGCGCCGACGAGGGCAGCCGGGCCGGCCCAAGCCGAGCGCCGCTTGGTCGCAGCCGGGGCCTCGGGCCCGCTCGCAGGGTGCCGCTTGGTCGTCATTTCGTAGACGGGAGTAGGAAGATCATGGCATAGAGCCCGATCCACACTACGTCGACGAAGTGCCAGTAGTAAGAGAGCATCTCGACGTGCGGGGTACTGCGGTGGCCTCCGAACTTGATGTTCGGGTTGAACGACCGGGCGAACATGAAGACCATGGCGACAAGCCCACCCATGACGTGCAGGAAGTGGATGCCGGTAAGCACGTAGAAGGCCCCGCTGAACGCGCTCTGCTGGATCGAGAAAGAACGCGTCAGATAGTCCGTGATCTGCATTCCCTCGAAGATGGCGCCTAACGCCCAGGTGAACGCCAACCACGTCCGGAACCCGGCCAGACTGCCGCGATGCACGTAGCGGACGGCGTACTGCATGGTGCCTGATGACAGCACCAGGACGACCGTGGCGACACCGACAGTTTGGGCGTCGACGACGTCATGCGCCGGCGGCCAGACCGGTGTAGCGGCCCGCAATGTGAGGTAGGCGGCGAAGAGCCCGCTGAAGAACATCAGCTCGGACGCCAACCACACGATCGTCCCAACATTCACGAGCGCAGGCCGGTAGTCCGCTGGGTTCAGCGGCTTGGCAGGCTGCGGGTTGACCGTCGCACTGATGGCCGTCATGACGCTTAACTTTCTACACAACCGCGCCACCGTGATCCCAATCGAGGTGTCCGCGACGGCCGGTCGGCGCAGGACGCCCCTGGCCGTGACGCTCTGGCCGTCCAGCCGTCACCGCCAGGGCCATAGGCTTGGCCCGTGGGACTGTCTCCTGACCTGGGATACGACCAGGCATCCGCCATCGACGCCACTAGTGCCGGGGCCGGCGCCGACGGAGCGGGTGCCGACGGAGCGGGTGCTGGCCTTACCGCCCTCGGGCGGCACACTGAGTACCGTTACGACCGGCCTGACCCAACCGTGCTGGAAGCCTTCAACAACCCTTACCCCGGGTCGCCGTGGGTGGTCTCGTTGTGGTGCAACGAGTTCACCAGCCTTTGCCCTGTCACCGGCCAACCCGACTATGGCCGCCTGATCGTCGATTACGTCCCCGGCCGTCTCTGCGTGGAAAGCAAGAGCCTCAAGCTCTACCTCGTGGGTTTTCGCAACCACGGCAGCTTCCACGAGGCGTGCGTCAACCAGGTGGCCGATGACCTTGCGGCCAAACTTTCGCCTCGGTACCTGCGGGTCTACGGGGACTTCAACCCACGCGGGGGCATCGCCATCCGCCCCTTAGCCGTCCGGTACGCCGCAGACTTGTCCGAAGGCGAACTGGCCCAGTGCTTGAGCTTGCTCAGCCAGGTTGGTGCGTACTCGCCAACCAGTGGCGACCCGCACACCCGCTGACCCGGCACCCCGCTGGCCCGGTGGCAGCCGGCTTTCTGCGGTGGAACGGGTTCAAGAACCCCACTCGAAGGCCCCGACGGGGTACTTGACCGCCCACAGGCAGAGGCCGTGCGGCGGGGCCGGGGCCGGCCGCCGCCCGGTTGCGAGCGGCCAGCACAGAACTCAGCTCGCCGGCCTTGCGCCGCCCCGTCCCGACTTCGACCAGAGTGCCCACAATCGAGCGCACCATCTGGTGGCAGAACGAAGCGGCCTCGATCTCAAAGCAAAGACGGGAACACCCGAGGTCAGACCAGCTGGCGCGGAGCACCCGCCGCACTGGGGGACCTAACCTGTCCCGAGCACCGGGGTCTCGCAGGGCTCGGCAGAACGACGAAAAATCGTGTTCGCCCAATAGAACGTCGCACGCAGCCTCCATGCGCCGCACGTCCAGGGTCTGGCCCACGTGCCACGTGGTGGCCGCGATCAGGGGGTTCGGCCACTCCGAGGACAAGATGAGGTAACGGTACGTTCGCGACTGTGCCCAGCGCCGGGCATCGAACCCTGGCGGCCCCCAGGCCGCCTCCCTCACGACGGCAGACGGTGCCAGGAGCTTATTTAGGACCGCTGCAGCCGGTCGAGGTCCACGTCGGCTCTGGCGTCGAGGCTCACCACTTGGCCCCAGGCGTGCACACCCGCATCGGTACGGCCGGCGCAGGTGAGCTCGACGGGGTGGCGAAGGACGAGCTCCAGGGCTTGGCCGAGAGCCCGGGCCACAGTGGGGACGTCGCCCTGGAGGGCAAACCCCCGGTAGGGCGCCCCCAGGTAAGCGACGAGCAAGCGGAGCCGGCGGCTCTCTATTGGTCCCGAGCCAGGCGAAAGTTCAGACGAGCTCGATGCGAGCCATGGGGGCGTTGTCGCCGTGCCTCGGCCCGAGCTTGAGGATCCGGGTATATCCACCAGAGCGGTCGGCGTAACGGGGCGCGATCTCGACGAAAAGCTTATGCGTCATGTCCTTGTCCCGGATGAACGCGACCACTTGGCGCTGGTGCTCCACACCGCCTTTTTTGGCTTTGGTGAGGCACTTTTCGAACACCGGTCGTAGCGCCTTGGCTTTGGCTTCAGTGGTGATCAGGCCTTCGCCGGCGATCAACGAAGCCACCAGGTTGCCCATCATGGCTTTTTGATGGGCGGCGTCGCCGCCGAAGCGGCGGCCTCTTTTCGGACGCCCGGGAACACCAGCCATGGTCTTCGACCTCCTACTGGGCCTGCATGCCGCGCAGCGCCAGGCCGCGCTCATCGAGTTTTTGCAGAACTTCGTCGAGGGACTTCTGGCCGAAGTTAGTGATGGCCAGCAAGTCGTCCTCGGTCTTTGACACAAGCTCTCCCACAGTGTTGATCTGCGCCCGCTTCAGGCAGTTGCGAGGACGCTCGGACAGGTCGAGCTCCTCGATCGGGAGGTCGAGGTCAGGGGAGCCGCTGCCCGCCCCCACCACTTCGCCGAGCACGAGGCCCTGAGGGGACTCGCTCATGTCCGCCACGAGGCCCATCAACGAACGCAGCGTGCTCCCGGACGAGGCCAACGCTTCCCTCGGGGTTATGGACCCGTCGGTGGTGATGTCCAGGATGATGCGGTCGTAGTTGGTCGACTGCTCCACCCGGGCCGGCTCGACCGAGAAAGAAACCAGTCTGATAGGCGAGAAAATCGAGTCCACCGGGATTATGCCGATGGTCGAGGAGTGCTTGTTACGGTCGGCGGGCACGTAGCCCCGTCCCCGCTCTACGGTTATGTCGCAGGCCAGGCGGCCCTTGGAATTGAGCGTAGCCAGGGGCAGGTCCGGATTGAGTATCTCGACATCTGCGGTGGTCTGGATATCGCCGGCAGTGACGGTCCCGGGGCCTCTGGCGTCAAGGCGCAGCGTTACCGGCTCATACGCTTCCACCCGGAGGACGATGTCCTTGAAGCTCAAGATGATGTCGGTGATGTCCTCTTTGACGCCCGGCAGCGTGGTGAACTCGTGCAGCGCGTCGTCGAAGCGCACCTGGGTGACCGCGGCCCCGGGGATCGACGAGAGCAGCGTGCGGCGGAGCGAGACGCCGAGCGTATGACCAAAACCGGGCTCCAGGGGCCCGATAGCGAAACGCTGGCGGTTGTCTTCCTCTTCGCCGAGCGGCTCGACGGCGGGGCGTTGGATGATAAGCATGGCGATGGACCTCCTGGCGGCGCGTTACTTGGAAAAGAGCTCGACGATCAGCGACTCGCGCACGGGCACGTCAATCTGCTCGCGCATAGGCAGGTCGCGGACCGTGACCTCGAAGCCATCCGCACCGGTTTCTAACCACTGCGGGACTTGACGTCCCAGGGTATCGACATTGTGACGGACAACGATCAGGCTGCGCGTCTTGTCCTTAAGCGAGACGACCTCGCCCCGGCGGGCACGGTAAGAGGGGATCGTCACCCGCTTGCCGTTCACCAGGACGTGACCGTGGCGCACCAGCTGGCGGGCCTGCGAGCGGCTGGCGGCCCAGTTGGCCCGGAAAACGACGTTGTCGAGGCGCAACTCGAGCATGCGCAGCAGGTTTTCACCCGTGATCCCCTGTTGGCGGTTGGCCTCCTCGTAATAGTTGCGGAACTGCTTTTCGAGCACGCCGTAGATGCGCCGGGCCTTTTGCTTCTCCCTGAGCTGGGTCAGGTACTCAGAACCCTGGCGGACCCGGTCGCGCCCGTGTTCTCCCGGAGGGTAGGGGCGACGCTCGATGGGGCACTTCATGGAGTCGCACTTTGGCCCCTTCAAGAACAGCTTCATTTTTTCTCGCCGGCATAGCCGGCATACCGGCCCCGTGTAGCGTGCCATCGCTTAGACCCTCCGTCGCTTCTTCGGCCGGCAGCCGTTGTGGGGGATCGGCGTCACGTCTTTGATGCCGGCGATCTCGATCCCGCTGTTCATGATGGACCGCACCGCCGTCTCCCGGCCTGAGCCGGGCCCTTGACCAGCACATCGACTTTGCGTACCCCGTGTTCCATAGCCCGACGGGCGCAGGCTTCAGCGGCGAGCTGGGCCGCAAAGGGGGTCGACTTGCGCGAACCCTTGTAGCCGACGTTGCCGGCCGACGCCCACGCCAGGACGTTTCCGTCCAGGTCGCTGATGGACACGATCGTGTTGTTGAAAGAACTCTTGATGTGAGCCACCCCGTAGGCGACGTTTTTGCGCTCACGGCGACGGGGGCGGCGACCCCCCGGCTTGGGCTTTGGCATGTCAGCGACCCCTTCGCGAACTTTGGCCGGCTTGCCGACGGGCAACCAGGCGGGGTGAAAGGTAGATGTTGGCCGCCAAGCGGTCCAAAGTGGGCTCCGGTGTCACGGATTAGTGCTTCCTCAGCTTCTTCTTGCCGGCCACGGTCTTCTTCGGGCCTTTGCGGGTGCGGGCGTTGGTGTGGGTCCGCTGGCCCCGGACCGGGAGACCGCGCCGATGGCGGAGGCCCTGATAGGAGCCGATCTCGATCTTGCGCTTGATGTCCTGGGCCACGTCCCGCCGGAGGTCGCCCTCGACCTTCAAGTTGGCGTCGATCCAGGCCCGGAGCTTGGCCACTTCCTCGTCAGTGAGATTCGGACCCGGGTGTCCCGGTTGACCCCCGTAGCTGAACACACGTTATTGGAGGTTGTGCGGCCGATGCCGTAGATGTAGGTGAGCGAGATCTCGAGCCGCTTCTCCCGCGGGATGTCGACGCCGGCAATACGAGCCATGGACTACCTCCTAGCCCTGTCGCTGCTTGTGGCGCGGGTTGGTGCTGCAGATCACTATCACCCGGCCGTGCCGGCGAATGACCTTGCAGTGCTCGCAGATCGGTTTGACGCTGGGACGTACTTTCACAGGATCTCTTTCATCGGATTTGGTACCTCGGCTTATCAGGCCCCCCGGGGCCCTTCGATCGGCCCTCGTCGTCTAGGCCACGACGCAAGACGAACAAAGGCACGCGAAACTAAACCCCCGCACGGGACGGGTTTATATGATACCGCACGGAGAAGGACTTCGTCCAAGCGCGCGAGCCCCCGTGAGCTGGTCATCCTGGCCGAATTGACGTGTCCGAAGGCGGGGAGCGACGGTCCCTGGACGCGCCGGGACGTCGTCCTAAGGCAGAGTCAGGATTTCGGGGCCGCTGTCCGTAACGGCGATACTGTGCTCGAAGTGGGCCGACAGGCTCCCGTCTGCGGTAACGACGGTCCAGCCGTCGTCCAGTTGCACGGTCTCCGCGCCGCCGACGTTGACCATCGGCTCCACCGCGAACACCATCCCGGTGCGGAGTTGGCCCGGGAGTGCCGGGCCAGTAATTGGGCACACCAGGCTCCTCATGCATCTGGGTACCGATCGCATGCCCCACGTAGCCGCGTACGACCGAGAACCCGGCCCCCTCAGCCACAGTTTGCACGGCCAGGCCGACATCGTGGAGCCTGTGGCCCTCCACTAGCTGGCCGATACCAGCCATCAGGCTCTCCTCTGTGACCCGCAGCAGCTTCTCGGTGAGGGCCGGGACGTCGCCGACGGCGACGGTCACCGCGGCATCGCCGTGGTAGCCCTCGATGATGGCGCCGCAGTCCAGGGAGATGATGTCGCCGTCCCTGATGACGTAAGAGCCGGGTATCCCGTGCACGATGACGTTGTTCGGGGACGTGCAAATGACGGCCGGGAAACCGTGGTAGCCGAGGAAGTTGGAACGGGCCCCTCGACGTTCGAGGACCTCACGGGCCAGTTTGTCCAGTTGAGCCGTGGTCACTCCCGGCCGGGCACCAGCCGTCGTCACCTCCAGCATCTCGGCCACCACTCGGCCCGCCCTGCGCATCTTTGCGATCTCGTCGGGACGTCGCCTCATGCTCATAGGGTACCGGCGACGAACCACCGGTCGGGCCGGGATCGGACGCCTCGTACACGGGCACGGGGACAGGTGGCCGGCCAAGACCGGGTTGAGCGGCCCGGTTCAGGCGCTGCGCCCAGCGGCTCGGCTCAGAGGCCAGTCAGCGCAGCGCGCGCGGGCCCGCGCCGCCTCAATTGCCTTCACGGCGCGCTCGGTCACCTCGTTGGGGCTCCCGGTCGCGTCCACGCTGGCCAGCACTCCTTGTCGTGAGTACCACTCCACCAACGGTGCCGTCTCCGACTCATAGAGGGCGAGCCGGCGCCGGATGGCCTCTTCAGTGTCGTCATCGCGCTGGACCAAGGGCCCACCACAGTCATCGCACGTCTCGGCCTGGCGAGGTGGGTTGTTGATGTTGTAGCTGGCCCCACAGCTCGGGCACACCCGGCGGCTGGCAATCCGGCGCAGTACCTCTTCGGTGCTCACTTCGAGGTTGACGACGACGTCGAGCCCCTCGGGGGTAAGCAAGTCGGCCAGCGCCTCGGCCTGGAACATATTGCGAGGGAAACCGTCCAGGATGAACCCGCCCTCGCGGCCGGCGCCGAGGCCCGCCTGTTTCACGAGGTGCTCACGCAGGACACCAACGACGACCTCATCGGGGACCAGGTCTCCCCGTTCCATGTACCCCTGCACGACGTGCCCGAGCTCGGAACCATCGCGTACGGCGGCCCGGAACGCTTCTCCGGTCGAAATGTGAGCCACGTGGTACAGCGCCGACAGACGCTCCGCCTGGGTGCCTTTGCCGGATCCCTGCCGCCCAAGGAGCACCACGCGGGGCGCCCAATCGCTAACGGCTATACCGGCCTCGGGGGCGCCGGCTGCGGGTGCACCGGCCGCATCATCATCCACTACCGAAGGAAGCCCTCGTAGTTGCGCAACATTAGCTGGCTATCGATCTGCTGCATGGTAGCCAGGGCGACACCGACGGCGATCAGCAGCGTTGTGCCCGCGAACGGGTAGTTCTGGATGTTCCAGATAGCCAAGAAAATCGACGGCAGCAATGCCACCAAAGCGAGGAACAGCGCGCCAGGCAGCGTTATTCGGTTCAGGATGTTTTGCAGGTGGCGTTCTGTCGGGTAACCGGGCCTAATACCTGGTATGTAACCGCCCTGTTTGCGGATGACGTCGGCCTGCTGGTGCGGGTCGAAGGTGATCCCGGCGTAGAAATAGGCAAAGACGATGATCAACCCGCCGTACAGGGCGATATACCACAGGCTGCTCGGCTTGGCCAGGTTGTTGCTGATCCAGGTCTGCACGTCCTTGCCCCAACCGGTGCTCGGGAAGATGTTGGAGATGAGGAGGGGGAAGTACAGCACCGAGGCGGCGAAAATGATGGGTACCACACCGCCGGTGTTGAGCTTCATCGGTATGTAGGTGCTCTGGCCTCCGTACATGCGCCGGCCGACCACTCTCTTGGCGAACGTCACCGGTATGCGCCTCTGGCACATCTCCACGAAGACGATGGCGACCAGGAAGACCAGCGCCAGCAGCAGGAGGAAGGTGAACTTGGCCGCCCCGGCGGACTGAAGCAGGGCATTGCCCTGGGTCGGCAGACCAGCGATCACGTTCGTGAAAATCAGCACTGACATGCCCTGGCCGACACCCCTCTGGGTGATCAGCTCCGCCAGCCACATAACCACGACCGTCCCTGCGGTCAGGGTAATAACGATCAGCAGCACGCGTGGCACCGTGAAGTCGGGGATGAGGTCGACGTTGAGCGGCACCGAAGTGCCGAGGAGGCCACCGCCGCCGTTATGGAAGGCGTAGGCCAGGCCCGTCGACTGCATAATGGCCAAAGCGATGGTCATGTAGCGGGTGACCTGGGTCAACTTCCGCTGGCCGCTCGGCCCTTCGTCTCGCCATTCCTCGAACTTGGGGATCACCACCATCAGCAACTGGACGATGATCGAGGCCGTGATGTAGGGCATGATCCCGAGCCCGAACACGGCCAACTTCGTCAACGCGCCGCCCGAGAACAGGTTGAGGTAGGAGATCACGCCGCCGTTGCGGGCCGCCGCTTCTAGCGACTGGACCGCGTTGAAGTCGACGCCGGGAGCGATGATGTTGTCGCCGAGGCGATAGATCGCAATCACGAACAGAGTGAAGATGATCTTGTTGCGTAGGTCGGGGATCGTGAACGCGGCCCGAAGGTTCCGCAGGCTGGTGGGCATGGGCATGACGGCGCCTCTTAGTTCTCCTCGGTCCTAGCGCCCCATACGAGGACAGTGCGGTCCCGCACAGTCCCGTTGCACCAGGCGCATTCGCTCCTCACTCTGCTTAACCAGTCCTAGCAGTCTTCGCTACCGACTGGTAAGCGCGTTGCCCTTGGCGGGCGGGCGACCGTGGCCAAAGGGCGGCGGTAGGACGTGCGTCGAACCCCCCGCAGCCTCGATGGCAGCGGCGGCTGAGGCCGAAAAAGCGTGCGCCGAAACCTGCACCGCTCGTGTGAGCTCCCCGACACCCAGCACCTTTACCAGGCCCCGTTTGTGGACCAGGCCGGCCTGGCGCAGGTTCTCAGGGTTGACCTCGGCCGCTCCCAGGCGCTCGAGCGCGGCCAGGTTGACCACCGTGTACTCCACCCGGAACGGGTTATTGAAGCCCTTCAGTTTTGGGATGCGCTGGGCCAGCGGCAGCTGGCCACCCTCGAAACCGGGCTTGATGTTGCCCCGCGCCCCGGCGCCCTTAGTCCCCCGGCCGGCGGTCTTTCCGCCCTTGCCAGCGATCCCTCGGCCCACTCGCCGACGCGCCTTGGTGGACCCGGGAGCCGGGGCCAGCTCGTGGATTTTCACGTCGTCACTCTCTCGTCTGTGGCGTCCGCCTCATGGACCTCGACCAGGTGCACGACACGCGCCACCATGCCCCGGATTTCCGGGCGGTCCGGCAGGACGGCGGTCTGGCCGGGCCGTCCTAGGCCGAGCGCCCGCAGCGTGCCGCGGTGCTTGGGTTTGGCCCCGATCGCCGACTTCACTTGTTTGACCTGGATCTGCCCCTCCGCCATCAGGACACCTCCGACGGGATCCGGGGACCGCGCTCGGCCTCCTGATAGGCCCGCAGGACACCGGCGGGGGTCACTTCCTCGGCTGAGAGGCCCCGGCGGCGGGCGACCTCGTCGGGGCGCATGAGCGCCCGCAGCCCAGCCATGGTGGCCTGGGCCACATTTATGCTGTTGGACGACCCGAGGGACTTCGCCACCACGTCGTGGATCCCGGCCAGCTCGAGGATTGGTCGAGCGGCGCCGCCCGCGATCACGCCCGTCCCGGGGGCGGCCGGCTTCAACAGCACCCGCCCAGCGCCGGCCTCGCCTATCACCGGGTGGGTGATGGTGGAACCGGCCAAGGGCACCTTGAACAGGCTCTTCTTGGCTTCTTCTATGCCCTTTTGTACGGCTAGCCCGGCCTCTTTCGCCTTCCCGTAACCGAGACCGACCGTGCCCGCCCCATCGCCGATCACCATCAGCGCGGCGAAGCTAAACCGGCGGCCACCCTTTACGACTTTGGCGACCCGGTTGACCTTGATGGTGCGGTCCTGGTATTGCTGCTGATCAGCCATTTCCTAAAACTCCAGTCCTGCTTCTCTGGCCGCGTCGGCCAGGGCTGCGACTCTCCCGTGGTACAAAAACCCGCCCCGGTCGAAGGCCACCCGTGACACCCCGGCCGCCTCGGCCCGCTCCGCCAGGAGCTTGCCAACAGCCGCTGCGGCGGTCCGGTTCCCGCTCGGGCCAACGGCTCGAACCGACGCCTCGAGGGACGAAGCGGACGCCAATGTGCGCCCAGAGAGATCGTCGATCACCTGGGCCACGACGTGACGGTTGGAGCGGAAAACGGCCAACCGGGGGCGGGCCGGAGTGCCACTAACCTTCTTCCTGACTCGATGGTGGCGACGCGCCCGGGCCGCCTGATTGCTTTTAGCGTTACTCATATCAACCTCTTGGCCCCAAGTCCGTTCATCCGGCTCATTTGGCTGCCTTGCCGGCCTTGCGCTTAACTACTTCACCTGCGTAGCGGACACCCTTGCCCTTATAGGGCTCGGGCGGGCGCAATTTGCGGATACGGGCCGCGACCTCGCCCACCACCTGTTTATCGCTCCCCCGCACCGTGATCCGGGTCGGCGCCGGGACATCGAAGGTCACGCCCTCAGGGGCGTCGACGGTCACCGGATGGCTGAAGCCGAGCGCCAGCTCGATGGCCCCCGGCCCTTTGGGCGTGGCGCGGTAGCCGACGCCGACGATTTCAAGGTCCTTCGAGAAACCGGTGGTGACACCGACCACCATGTTGCTGACCAGCGTTCGGGTCAGCCCATGCAGCGAACGGTTGCGCCTTTCGTCATCGGGGCGCTCCACGAGCAGCTCTGAACCTTCTTCGCGCACGGTGATGTCCCCCGCCACCTCGTGGCTGAGCGACCCGCGCGGGCCGGTCACGGTCACAGAACGACCGTCCAGCAACACTTTGACCCCACTGGGCACCGGCACGGGGCTACGGCCTATGCGAGACATGCAAAACTCCTCAACTCACCCGACCACCACGCACGCGTCGCCAAATCACTACCAGACATAACAGAGGACCTCGCCGCCCACCCTGAGCCGGCGCGCATCGCGGTCGGTCATGAGCCCCTGGCTTGTGGATAGGACGGCCACACCGAGGCCGCCCAGGACCCGGGGCAACTTGTCCGCGGCAGTGTAGACACGGAGGCCCGGCTTGGAAACGCGCCGCATACCCGAGATCGTCCGGGTCCGGTCGGGGGCATATTTCATCGTTACTTCCAGCAACTTGCCCGGCTGCGTTTGTTGCGCCTCTACGTTGAAGCCCGCGATGTAGCCCTCGCGGAGCAAGATGGCGGCTAGTGCCTCCTTCAGCTTGGAGGAGGGCATCTTGACCACGTCATGATGGGCCACGTTGGCGTTGCGCAACCTGGTCAACATGTCAGCGATGGGGTCGGTCATCGTCATGGCTCGGCTGCCTCCCTACCAGCTCGACTTGGTGACGCCAGGGATCTCGCCGGCATGCGCGAGCTCACGCACGCAAATGCGGCACAACCCGAACTTGCGAAGTACTGAGCGCGGTCTCCCGCAGCGCCGGCACCTGGTATAGGCCCGGACCTTGTACTTGGGTTTGCGCTGCGCCTTTATAACCAGAGCCTTTTTGGCCATTTAGCTGTTACCCCTAAAACTCGCGGACGAGAAAACTGTCCTCTCGCCCATCATTCCGGCACCTACGCCGGGAAACGGCCGCATCAGGCGGCACCTTCTTTGCGGAAAGGAAACCCGAAAGCGTCCAGGAGGGCCATGCCTTCGGCGTCCGTCCTGGCCGTCGTGACGATCGTGAGGTCCATTCCTCTCGGGGCGTCGATCTTGTCGTAATCGATCTCGGGGAATATCAACTGCTCGTTGACCCCGAAGGTGTAATTGCCCCGGCCGTCAAAGCCTTTCGGCGACAGGCCTCTGAAGTCACGGATGCGGGGAATGGCGAGGGAAATGAGCCTGTCGAAGAACTCCCACATACGGTCGCCCCGCAGCGTCACCTTGGCACCGATGGCATTGCCCTGGCGAAGCTTGAAGGCGGCAATCGACTTTTTCGCTTTGGTGACGATCGGCCTTTGCCCGCTGATGACTGTGAGGTCCCGCACCGCTCCCTCGAGCAGCGAAGGCTGGGCCACGGCTCGGCCCACGCCCATGTTGAGGACGATCTTCTCCATACGAGGCACCAGCATGGGGTTCGGGAGGGCCAGCTGGCTCTGAAGTTTGCCGCGTAGTTCGGTGTTGTACACGACCCGGAGGCGCGGCGGTTCGCTCGGTCGCGGCGGTCGGCCTGGCGCCGCTTTGACCGCGGCCGCTGAGGCCCGGCCTCCGCCGGCCCGGCCGCCACCCTGGGCTGCCGGGGCTGCGGCCCGGCGCGTAGTCGTCGCCCCACGAGCCGCGCCCTTAGAGGACTTACCGCCGGCCTTGCCCCCGGCTTTGCCCCCTTTGCCAGGGGAACCTTTACCCGATGGCATCAGACCACCTCCCCACAATTAGCGCACACCCGCTGCTTGGTACCGTCAGGAGCAAACCGGTAGCTGGGGCGGCACGGGGTGTGCTCCTTCGGGCAGATCAGCGCCACGATCGAGACAGGCACCGGCAAGTCCTTGTCGATGATCCCGGCTCGCTTGCGTATCTGAGTGGTCCGCTGGGAGCGCTTCACCCTGTGGACACCGTCCACCTGCACCTGACCCGTCTTCGGAAAGGCCCGCAGCACTTCGCCGCGCTTCCCCTTGTCCTTTCCGGAAAGGACGATGACTTGGTCACCCTTGTGAATTTTCATCTCTACAACACCTCTGGCGCGAGCGAGATAATGCGCATGAACCGCTTGTCCCGCAGCTCCCGGCCCACTGGCCCGAATATGCGCGTCCCGCGGGGCTGCAACTGGTCGTTGATGAGCACCGCGGCGTTCTCGTCGAAACGGATATAACTTCCGTCAGGGCGGCGCTTTTCTTTCCGCGTCCTGACCACGACGCACTTCACGACGTCGCCTTTTTTCACATTGGCACCCGGGATGGCGTCTTTCACGGTGGCGACAAAGATGTCGCCTATCGAGGCGTAACGCCGCCGCGACCCGCCCAGCACCTTTATGCACAGGACCTCCCGGGCCCCCGAATTGTCCGCAATGCGGAGCCTGCTCTCCTGCTGGATCATGCTCTGGCTCCTTACCTCGCCCGCTCGAGGACACGCTCGACGCGCCACCGCTTCAGCTTCGAGAGGGGCCGGGTCTCGACCAGCCGGACCCGGTCGCCGACCCGCACGTCGTTGGTTTCGTCGTGGGCATAAAGGCGCTTGGTGCGCTGGACAGTTTTCGCGTACCGGGGATGGCGGACGCGCTCGATGATGACGACCACGGCGGTTTTTTCCATCCCGTTGGAGACGACCAGTCCTTCACGGACCTTGCGCCGCGAGGTACGGCCAGCGTCGTCGGCTGCTTTCGCCGTCCGGGCCGGCTGGCTGGGCCGCTTGGCTCCAGGGGCCGACTTCGCCGGGGCCGCCGACTTCGCCGGGGCCGCCGACTTCGCCGGGGCGGCAGCCTTGGCCGGCGTCGTTTCCTGCCCACTGACGGAGGCGGCCTCCGCCGTGTCAGTAACCGCCCTCTCGCCAGTGGTGGGAGCGGTCGGCACCGTAGCGGCTACCTCGCCCTCCACGGGGGTTTCGCTTTCGACGGGGCTGGTGGGGTTATCCTCGGGCATCAATTGGCCGCCTTTCGTGCCGCACCCCGGGCCGGGGCACCAGCAATGGCCGGCTGGTCCCGGCCCGACTCACGCTCGTGCTGGATGGTGAGCACCCGGGCCACGTCCCGGCGGACGTGGCCGAGCCGAGCCGAATTGTCCTGTTTACCCATAGCCAGCTGGAAACGCAGAGAGAAAAGCTCCTCCCTGGCCTCCACCAAGCGGCGCGCCAGCTCTTCGTCGTTCAGATCCCTTAGCTCTTTCGCGGGTCATCTAGACCTCGATCTCCTCTTGGTGCGCACGAGTAACGAACCTCGCCTTTATCGGAAGCTTCTGGATGGCTCGTTCCATAGCCGAACGAGCCAATGGTTCCGAGACCCCAGCGAGTTCGAACATAACTCGGCCTGGCTTTACCACCGCCACCCAAAACTCGGGGTTTCCCTTCCCAGATCCCATCCGGGTCTCGGCCGGTTTGGCCGTGACCGGCTTGTCGGGGAAAACGCGGATCCACACTTTGCCACCGCGGCGCACGTGACGGGTCATTGCGATACGAGCCGCCTCTATCTGACGTGCACTTATCCAGCCAGGCTCGAGCGCTTGTATCCCGTAGTCGCCAAAGGTAACTTCGGTCCCGCCTTTAGCGAGGCCGTCCATTCGCCCTCGCTGCTGCTTACGGTGTTTTACCTTCCGCGGCATCAACATTTGTCGTCAGTCCCTCGGGAAGTGAGGCGTCTCGTGGTGGTCGCCCCGGGTGCGACGCTCGATCTCTTCTTCTTCCTGCAGCAGCCTTTCCAGCTCCGGGTCGACCTGGACGATCTCACGCTGCTCCGTCGCCGCCGGGGCCTCCACCGCCGGTTCTGTGGCCGCTACCACGGGAGTCGCACCCGGTTCGCCCATCTCGGGCCGCCGCCGGCCACCGCCGGCGGAAACCACCCGGCGAGTGCCGCCGAGGCCGGAAGCTTCGCCTACGGCCATGGCCGCCTCCCGGCTGATCTTCTCTTCGCTGGAAGTCTTGTACGGCAGGACATCGCCCTTGTAGATCCAGACTTTTACCCCGATCCGGCCGTACGTCGTCTTCGCCTCACGGAAGCCGTAATCAATGTCGGCCCGCAGCGTGTGCAGAGGCACGCGACCTTCGCGGTACGACTCCCGCCGTGACATTTCGGCACCCCCCAGGCGGCCCGAGCACTGCACCCGGACACCCATGGCCCCGGCTTTTTGGACTGTCTGGACGGTACGTTTCATGGCCCGCCTGAAGCTGACCCGCCCGGCCAACTGGTCGGCAATGCCTTGGGCCATAAGGGCTGCGTCGAGCTCCGGCTGCTTGATCTCTTGAATGTTCAGTGTGACTTTGGGGTTTTTGGTGATCTCGGCCAGCTTGGTGCGCAAGCGGTCGGCCTCCGCTCCCCGGCGCCCGATCACGATGCCCGGCCGCGCCGTATGGACGTCGACCCGCAACCGGTCTCGCGTCCGTTCGATCTCGACGCGGCTCACGGCCGCCCGCTCCAGCTCGCCGTTGAGGTACTCCCGGATATGAATGTCCTCGATCAGGTAGTTCTGGTACTCGCGGTCGGTGAACCACCTCGATTTCCAATCGGTGGTGTTCCCTAGACGGAACCCGTAGGGGTTTACCTTCTGGCCCATCGGCTATGTGTCCTTGTCTTGTTCGTCTTCGTCGTCTTCGTCTGCGGCGCCCGGCTCAGCCGGGGCGCCATCCACAGCCGTTCCAGTGCCAGCTTCTAACTCGCCCTCAGGCTTTCCCGCTTCTAGCTCGGGCTCGGGTTGGCCAGCTTCCAATTCCGGTTCAGTCTCGGCCACCGGGGTCTCGCTCCCAGCGTCGGTTTCGTCGTCGCCCGACGCCTCCGTTCCCTCTTCTTGTCCCTCTTCTTGAGCCGCCTCGCTCAACAGGGCTTCCTCGGCCGAGGGCGCCTCCGCGGTCTCCGGTGCTTCTTCGGTACCCGGCGCCTCGTCAGCGGCCGGGATGGTCTCGGGATGTCGACGCTCCCGGCGGTTCTGGGCTTCGGTCGCGTCAGGACGGGCGCGGCGCGTGGCCTCGACACGACGGGCCCGCATGGCCAGGTTCTCTGCCCGTCGCCGGGCTTGCAACCGCGTCAAGCGGTCTTCCGGCAGCCGGTCCACGATCACAGTTATGTGGCTCGAGCGCTTCCGGATCCGCCCCGTCCGGCCCCGAGCGCGCGGCCGCCAGCGTTTGGCGGTCGGCCCTTCGTCCACGTAGCACGCCGAAACGTACAGCTCTTCGGGGTCGAGGTGGTCGTTGTTGGCGGCGTTGGCTACGGCGGACTGGAGAAGTTTTCCCACGACGGTGGCGGCGTCCCGCTCCACGAACCTGAGCAGGTCCGACGCCTCCTCCACGGGCTTGCCCCGGATCGCGTCGATCACCTGACGCAACTTGTACGGGCTGACGCGGACGTAGCGCAGGACCGCACGGGTACCTTCGCGCTCATTGGTCTTCGGCCCGGGCATCAGCGTTTTCCTTGCCGTTCCTGACCGGCGTGGTACCGGAACGTCCTGGTGGGGGCGAACTCTCCCAGCTTGTGGCCGACCATCGATTCCGTTATGTACACGGGCACGTGCTTGCGGCCGTCATGGACGGCGATGGTGTGGCCGACCATGTCGGGGATGATGGTCGACCGGCGCGACCACGTCCTGATAACCCTCTTTTCGTTCCTGCTATTGAGGTCGTCGACCTTGCGGAGCAGGTGGCCGTCGACGAACGGGCCTTTCTTCAGGCTGCGGGGCATCGCGTTACCTCCTGGCGCCGCGAGCCCGGCGGCGACGGATGATCAAACGGTCGGACGGCCGGTGAGCGTGCCGGGTGCGCCCCTCGGGCTTGCCCCACGGCGAGACGGGGTGACGACCGCCCGAAGACTTGCCCTCGCCACCACCCAGGGGGTGGTCGACCGGGTTCATGGCCACGCCGCGGGTCTGCGGACGCACGCCCTTCCAGCGGTTGCGGCCGGCTTTGCCGATCTTTATCAGCTCGGCCTCTGCATTGCCGACCTCGCCGATGGTGGCGCGGCAATCGATCGGGACCCGGCGCATTTCGGTGGAGGGGAGGCGCAAGGTGGCGAAATCGCCTTCCTTGGCTACGAGCTGGACGCTCGAACCCGCACTGCGGGCGAGTTTGCCGCCGCCGCCGGGCTTCAGTTCGACATTGTGGATGACCGAACCGACCGGGATGTACCGCATGGGCATGGCGTTCCCGGGCCTGATCTCCGCACCCTGGCCACTGCGCAGGACGTCGCCCACAGCGAGGCGGTTCGGCGCCAGAATGTAGCGCTTTTCGCCGTCGTGATAATTGAGCAAAGCAATGCGGGCGTTGCGGTTTGGGTCGTACTCGATCGAAGCCACCGTCGCGGGCACGCCGTCTTTGGCCCGCTTGAAGTCCACCAGACGGTACTGGCGCTTATGGCCGCTACCGCGGTGACGGGCGGTCTTGCGCCCGTACGCGTTACGCCCGCCCGTGCCGGGCTTGGGCACAGTGAGCGAACGCTCGGGGCGGTCGGTGGTGAGCTCAGTGAAAGCGGAGACGGTCTGGAACCGGCGGCCGGCGCTCGTGGGCTTGCGTGAACGGAGCATTCAGAACCCTCAGCTTGTCTCGAACAGCGGGATCGACTGGCCGGGCTCCAGGGTCACTATCGCTCGCTTGGTGTCAGACCTCTTGCCGAACGTGGACTGCCGCCGGTTGCGCTTGCGCTTGCCGGGGCGGTTCAAGGTATTGACCTTGATGACCTTCACATTGAAAACGCGCTCGACAGACCGGCGGATCTCGATCTTGTTGACCCCGGGAGGGACGACGAAGATATACACGCCCTTTTCGCTGAGGGCGTACGACTTCTCTGACACGATCGGCTTGACGATTACATCCCTGGGGTCATTCATCAGGCTCTTCCTCCGTCGTCTCGGCCGCGTCCGCATCGCTCGCCGGGGTCACGTCGACGTCCTCGGAAGACGCTTCCGGTTCGTCAGAGGCCTCTGCGGCGGCCTCATCGGCGGGCGCCACCGTCTCCGGCTCCGCCGTGGCCTCGCGCGCTTCAGTGGGTGCGACAGCTCCGACGGCCCCGCCAGAGCCCGTGGCTGGGCCTGCCGCTCCTCCGTCTTCGGGCTCCCGTCCCGCCTTTGTCGACCTACCCCCCGTGGGGGAGGCGGCGGCACCTGCACCGCCGGTCTCAGCGGCGGCTGTCCCGGTGCCGGCGGCCGCAGCGGGCGCTTCGCCCCAGGTGCTGTCGCCTGGCAAGGTGCCCCGGGTGAACACGACCCAGTCGGAGCACAGGACGTCGTAAGCATTCAGCTCGGGGGCCAGGACCAGGTCGACGCCGACGAGGTTGCGGAAGGACTTGTAGGCCCGCTCGTCTGCGTTGGAGAGGACGACTAGCACTCGCCCGGTAAGTCCGAGCACTCCCAAAGCAGCCAGGGCGTCTTTGGTGCTCGGCACCTCCCAGTCCCAGCTCTCCACCACCGCCACCTGGCCCCCGGCAGCACGGTCGGAAAGGGCACACCGAAGCGCCAGCTGGATCATCTTGCGGGGGGTCCGTTGCCGGTAGCTGCGCGGCTTGGCCCGAGGGCGACGCCACCCCCGGCGAAGTGAGGTGCCCGGGTGCTGCCCTGCCGGGCCCGGCCCGTACCCTTTTGTCGGTACGGTTTGGCCCCGCCTCCACGGACCTCGGCTCTCGTCTTGGTGCTCTGCGTACCGGCGCGTGCCGCCGCCAGTTGAGCCGTTACTACCTGGTGCATGAGAGGGACGTTGGGCTGGACGCCGAAGACCCCCGGATCCAGCTCTACGGTCGCGGTGACCGTACCCTGCTGAGACCTTACGTCCAGCAGGGACAGCCGGTTGTCACCGGTTTGCGTCGTCATTTCGGCCCCTTCACTGCCTCGCGGATGACGACCAGGCCGCCCCGCGGGCCGGGGACGGCGCCCTTCAGCAGCAGCAGGTTGCGTTCGGCGTCCGCCGAGACCACCTGGAGGTTGAGCGTGGTAACCCGGTCGTTGCCGAGCCGGCCCGCCATCCGGGTCCCCTTGAACACCCTCGCCGGCGTGGCACAGGCACCGATAGAACCCGGCGCACGGTGGTGCTTGTGGTTACCGTGGCTGGCCCCCTGGCCCTTGAAGTTATGCCGCTCTACGCCGCCGGCAAACCCGCGGCCCTTGCTGGAAGCTGTTACATCGACCTTGTCGCCGGCGGTATATATATCGACGCCGATCTCCTGGCCGACCGAGTACGACGAGCTGTCGTCCACCCTCAGTTCGACCAGGTCACGACCGGGGTCCACCCTGGCCTTGGCGTAGTGCCCGGTTAGCGGCTTGTTGATGGTGCCAGGGCGCCTGGAGCCGTACGTCACCTGGACTGCGGCGTAGCCGTCAACCCCGGGTGTCTTCACCTGGACGACACGGACCGGCGTAACCCGGACCACCGTGACCGCGACCGACCGCTGGCTCTCGTCCCAGACCTGGGTCATGCCGACTTTCTCGCCGACGATCGCTTTTCGTGGAGCCTTGGCGGGCATCTTGTCCTCTTACACGCGGGACGCTCCGCTCGGGCGACCCGGGCGGAGCTCTCTTCATGATGTGCCACTGCGTCCCCGCTTGCCATGAACGACAGGCGGGCGGCCGTGGACGTCAGTTAGACGGCCCGGCCAGTATAGCCACCCTCCGACCAGCTGCAAACCGCGACCGCTGTTTTTGCCGTGGGCTCTAAGTTGATGTACGACCTTTACACGTAGGGGACGCGCCATGTCAGGCATCGGTCAGCTGCAGGAAGGGCGGCGCGATTACCGCCGCCTGACGGTCGCAGCCGTGACCCTGGCCGTCAACCTCGGGAGCTTCGCCTACCTCGTGCTGATCGCGCGGTCGGCCAGCCCCGCCGTTTTCGGTGCCCTCGCCGCGTTGGCGGGGATAGCGCTGCTCTTCGAGGTACCGGCCAACGCCTTGCAGGTGGCCGTCGGACGCGCCCTCGCCTCAGAGCCCGACCGGGCCGCCGGCCCAGCTGCGGGCAGGCCGGGCACGGCGGGCGGCAGGCCGGAAACAGTGACGGGGAAAGTGGAGGCCCGACCCCTGCTGGTGCAGGCGAGCATCTGGGGGCTCGGCGTCTGCCTCGTGTTGCTGGCGGTGTCCCCTCTGGTCGAGCGGTTCTTGCACCTGCCGTCGGTCACCGAGCGCGTTGCTGCTCGGGGCGTACGCCCTGCCGGTCGGTGTGAGCGTGGTGCCCAAGGGCGTCCTGGTCGGGCACGGCAAACTCAGGCTGCTGTCTACCGGCCTGCTCGCCGGGATCGCTGTCCGGATCGGGCTGGGCGTCTGGCTGGTGCGCGATGGCGCCGGTCTGAACGGTGCGTTCTTGGCCATGGTCTGCGGCGAGGTGGTCACCGCGGTCATCGTGCTCTTGGGGCTCCGGGAGTTCCTGGACCGCCCCACGCCATCGTCAGTCGGGACCGTGGGCCGGCCGGCCAGCGCCACCATGCTGGAGGATGGTTCGACCGCCTTGCGATTGAGGTGGGGCGAGGCCAAGTGGGCGGCCGTCGCTTTTACCGGGTACTGGTTGCTGACAGCCATAGACGTCATCGTGGCCAGGCACTGGCTGGCGACGGAGGTGTCCGGTTGGTACGCGGCCGGGGCCACGGTGGCCCAAATTGCCCTGTTGGCACCAGGCGCCATCGCCGCTCTTACCTTTCCCCGGCTGGTGGGGGCGGACGTGCCCCGGCTGGTCGGACCGGACACCAGGCCCAACCAGCGCCTCATGCTCGCTCTGGGGTCGGCTGCTGTAGCTGCCATCGGCTTCGCCGCCGCAGTGCTGGTGAGCGTTTTCGCCACCGGGACGGTTAAGGCCTTCTTCGGGCCCAACTACGTGGAGGCAGCCAGCATCGTTGGGCTCTTGAGCTTCAGCGGTGCCCTTTTGGGCCTCGTGACCGTACTACTTAATTACCACCTGACCCGGGGCCACCAATGGGTGTCGGCGTTTTGCTGGCCAGCCATATTGATCGTGATCGTAGGCGCCGGGATATGGCACCACTCGATGACTGAAATTGCGGTCGTCATGGTTGTCGCTAGCTCATGCGCCTGCGCCGGCATGCTGGTGATCGCATGGGGCCGGGCCGAGCTGCCGCACGACGACCTGATCGAGCAAGCCAACCTGGCATTGCTCGATGCCGACCTCGACCTGACTGTGGTCGTCCCGTACTACAACCCCGGCCAGCTGCTCGTCCCCACTATCGAGCGCCTCCTCGACGTACTCGACGCTTCGGGAGCGTCCTATGAGGTGATCGCCGTCTCGGACGGGTCCACTGACGGCAGCGACCGGGAGCTCGAAGCCGCACTGCCGGGCCGGCCGCAGCTGACCAACATCGTGTTAGCTGTGAACCAGGGCAAAGGCGCCGCCTTGCGCATCGGCCTGGCCAAAGGCCGCGGCCGCTACCTCGGCTTTATCGACGCTGACGGGGACCTCGACCCGATCCTGCTGGACTCGTTCCAGGCGATGGTGCGCGTGTACAGCCCGGACATCATCCTGGGGAGCAAGCGCCACCCTCTTTCCGAGGTCGAGTACCCGTTCCTGCGGCGCGTGTACTCCTGGGGTTACCAACAGGTGGTACGCGTCGGCTTCCGCCTCAACATCCGTGACACCCAGACCGGCATCAAACTCATACGGCGGGACGTCCTGTCGGCCGTGCTCCCTCGAATGCTGGAGAAGCGCTTCGCCTTCGACCTCGAGCTCTTCGTCATCGCCAGGCGCCTCGGCTACAAACGGTTCCTCGAAGCGCCTATCCGGCTTCGGCACCAGTTCACGAGTACCGTCTCGTGGCGCTCGGTCTACCGGTCATTGCTCGACACGATGGCCATCTGGTACCGGCTGCGCATCCTTCATTACTACGACGGCGACCAGGCGCCCGCCACCCCATCGAGTGAACAGCTGCGCATGGACCCAGTCCTGTTGCACGGCAGCGCCGGGACGGCGGCGGGGAGCGCGGGAACGTTGGTGGGCGGCGGCGGGATGAGCGGAGCAGGTGGGGCCCACGGGACCGGAGTGGTGGCAGGGGCAGGAGGGGACGGGAGGGGAGGGCGGAGGGACAAGGCGGGGCGGCGGCGGCGCCGCACCTCAGCCGGCCTCTGTACCCGTTCGACCCGGCCCCAACTCCTCGCCCCGGACCTAGGCCATCGCCCCATCGCCCCACCGCCCCACGGCCCCACCGGCCGTCGCCCCACGGCCCCACCGCCGTCGCCCCACGGCCCCACCGGCCCGTCGCCCCACGGCCCCACCGGCCCGTCGGCACGCCGGCACGCCGGCACGCCGGCACGCCAAGCTCGCCTCGCTGCCGGGTTCTGTGCGCGCCAGCGTCGCTTATCCGCACTCTGGCGCGCTCGAATCCCGCTGGTACGGGCACATAAGGCCGCGGTCGGACGCCTCCCTACCCTGGGGGCACACAACCCGCCGGTGAGGGCCACTACGCGGCGGTCGGACGCCTCCCGAACTCGCTCACCGACCGGCGCCGGGACGCACCGCCTCGACCACCGGTGGCACACCCTCCGCGCCCGCTCGCACGACCAACTCCGTGAGCTGACGGGCCGCCGGCCCAGGGTCTACGGCCAGCGGAGAGACGGGCCACAGCCCGACCGAGAAGCGGAAAGGGCCGCTGCGCAGGACGTACTGCTCGAGCGGCCCTGGCCCGCAGGCAGCGGAGCCGAGGCCGTGCTGGCGGTGGTCGAGGTGCAGCCAAGTGCGGGGCTCAGGTACCAGCTCGTCCCGGTGGCGGGCCGCCGCCAGGGCCTCGGTCGACCACCGGTGGGCGCTGAAGCCGAAATGGGGGGCGCCGACCGCCAGGAGGCCGCGGTGGCCGTCCGAGAACTGGCACCACCTCGCCTCACTGCGGTGGCCGTTCTCCTGGGGCACGACATAGGGCGTCTCTAGGTCCTCGACCGAGGCCCAGTACCGGCCGAGCCGGCCTGCCTCCATCGAGTCTGGGTAGGTTTCGTGCGGCCCGTGACCGTACCACGCCACCTCGCTCAGCGTCGGCACCAGCGCCATCGCCAACCCAACCCGGCCGAAGGTAGAGGGTGCGTCGCCTTCCAGATCCCCGTCGACCGCAATGGCCAGCCGGCCCATAGAGTCGAACACATAACGGTAGGTGCACCGTACGGCCCAGGCCAGTGCCGCGGGCGCCACCCTGGTGGTCACCACCACCTCGACGTGGCCATCTACGCGCCTGGCCCCGACAGCACACACCCGGTGCTGCAGACGATGGAGCCCGTGGTCGGCCCACTCCGTGGCCGCGGCTTGCACCCGAAGGCCCAGGCGGTCGTTGTCGATCGGCGCTCGCCATAACTCGAGCTGGGGCGGACGGTCGACCAGCTCGCCCCCGAATGCGCTCCACGAGGTCAGCCACCCCCCGACGAACCGGGCCGTCCACCCGTGGCCTGACACCTCACAACCATCTGGTTGCTCATCCACCCGGGGCCGGGCGCCAGCGGGGTAGAGCGACCTACGCTCCTCCCGCCCTGAGCCGGATCCGGTCCGGCCGCCAGCGGGGTAGATCGAGTTACGCTCCTCGCGCCCTGAGCCGGATCCGGTCCGGGCGCTGACGTGGCCATCGTCAGCAGGCAGGAGGGCGCCGCCGACTCCATGCCCGTCCCCCGGGCCCCAGCGGTAGACAGGACGAACTGTGCCCACGCCACTTCGTGGCCGGCCGGCGCCCAGGCGGAGGCCCAACGGGCGCACAGCGAGATGTCGAGGACCGCCTCACCAACAACCGCCTCCAACGGACCGGCCATCACGGTCTGGGCCGACCCTGGCCCGGCCGAGAGAAGCCCCAGGTCGCCCTGGGCCACCAACACCCCATCTGCTAACAGCGCCCACTTCCCCTCCAGGTGAGAAAGCGACAGGAAGTCGTAGCGGTTGCGCAGCTCCAGCTTCCCGTCCGGGCTCAGCAGCACGATCTCCACTGGCTGCTGCGCTTTGGTCAACTCGCTCAGCGCCGGCGACGGTCGCCGGTCGGGGAACAGCAGCCCGTCGATGACAAAGTTCCCGTCGTTCGGCTCGTCGCCGAAGTCGCCTCCGTAGGCGTAGGCGCCGGGCCGCGTACCACCCGGGAAGATCAAGCCGTGGTCGAGCCACTCCCAGACAAAACCGCCCTGCAGCCGCGGGTACTGCTCAATGAGCTCCCAGTACTCCTTCAGGCTCCCGGGCCATTGCCCATGGCATGGCCGTACTCGGTGAGCAGGTGGGGCTTGTCCAGCCCGGCCTGCTGGCCCAGGGCGGCAAGGTCATCGGGGTGGGTGTACATGGAACCGTAGACGTCGGTCATCTCGGCCCCCAGGCAGCGCTCGTAATGGATGAGCCGCGTCGGGTCCATTTCGCGCGCCCGGGCCGCCATCGCGAAATGGTTGCTACCACAACCGGATTCGTTGCCCAACGACCAGAACAAAATGCTCGGGTGGTTCCGGTCTCTGGCCACCATGCGCTCGAGGCGGTCGAGGTAGGCAGGGAGCCACGACTCGTCGTCCGAGAGCCGGTCCTGGTCACCCACCAGGCCAAAACCGTGGCATTCCAGGTCGGCTTCGTCTATTACGTATAAGCCGTAGACATCGCACAGGTCCAAAAAACGCGGATCGGGCGGGTAGTGGGAGGTACGCACGGCGTTTACGTTGTGCCGCTTCATTTGCACGATGTCGTCGACCATGCACGACAGCGGCACCGCCCGCCCGTGCTCGGGGTGGAACTCGTGGCGGTTGACGCCGCGCATCGTGACTGGCACGCCATTGAAAAAGAACAGACCGTCCCGGCGCTCGATATGACGGAAGCCGACCCTGACCGCGACCACTTCGATGGCAATGCCCTCGCCATCCGTCAAGGACACGACCGCTTCGTACAGGCGGGGGTGCTCCGCCGACCACGGCTCTACCGCCTCGCAGGTCAGCGTGGCCCGGGCCCGGTTGCCCGTCAGTGGTGCCGGCCCGGCGGCGACGAGACGGTCCCCGTCGTACAGCTCGACCTCCACTGCCGCGCCGGCCCACCCTCCGGCCTCGGCCCCACCCTCGGCCCCGGTCCCTGTCCCAGTCCCACCGCGGCCCCGGCCCCGCCCCCGTCGACCGTCACCGAGACGACGGCCGCGCCGGCGCCGGTGGCGACGTCGTACGGGGCATCGACGACGACATCGGTCAGATGCACCGGGGGACGCCACAGCAGGGCGACGTCGCGGAATATCCCCGATAACCACCACATGTCCTGGTCTTCGAGGTAACTGCCGTCTGACCACTGGTAAACCTGGACAGCCAGGAGGTTGCTCCCGGGCCGGGCCGCAGATGTGACATCGAACTCCGAAGGCAGCCGGCTGCCCTGGCTGTAACCGATGGTTTCGCCGTTCCAAAAGACGTGGAAGGCGCTGTCCACGCCTTCGAACCGCAGCACCACCGACCCGGCCTCCAGCCACTCCGGCTCGAGGTCCACCTCGCGGCGGTAGCAGCCGGTCGGGTTCTCAGACGGCGGCCTCGGCGGGTCGACCGGGAAGGGGTAGGCGACGTTGGTGTACTGCGGCCGACCGTAACCCCGGAGTTGCCATTGTGACGGCACCGGGATCAGGTCCCAGCTGTCGTCCCGGAAGCTAGGCCGGGGAAACCCGGCCGGCACGGCCGAGGGCCGCGGGGCCAGATGAAACCGCCACTGGCCCGAAAGCGAGCGAAAAGCGGGCGAGAGCACGGGGTCGTACGACCGCGCCTGCGGCGAGGTCGGCAAAGGGCACGAACGTGGTCCGCGGAGCCAGCCGGGCGCGCGCCAACAACCGGTGGTCCTGCCAGTCTTCAGCCAAGCGGCCGGTCCCCTGAATGGCGGACGATGGCCACGCCCATCGGAGGCAGCGTCACCTTTTCCTCGACCCGGCGTTCGCTTAAAAGGTCGAAGCCCCCCGGCGCCACCGGCACATGCTTCTCCTCAGCCGAGTGGTTGAGGAGGAACTCGTACCGGTGCTCGGCCGCCACCCGCACCACCCGCTCGACCCCTGGGGTGGGAACCGTCATTTGCCGCTCGGAAGATAACGCCGCCACCTTGGCGTAGACCCGGGCCAACCCGGCCGCATCGAGGCGAGCCCCGAGGTAGTAAGCCTGACCTTCGCCCCGCCTCGTTTCCACGACGGCCGGCCGCCCGGCCCAGGGCCCGTCCGCCATCCGGGCGATGACCCGGCCTTCGCCTTCGGAGGCGACATCGGCCCAGAAGGTTGCCGTTGTCCGTTCGCCGTCGTCCCATTCCACCTCGACCACCTCGTGTGGCGGCAGCGGGGAGACTTCCAGGACGTCGCAGCCGATGAGCGGTCGTAGCGGGCCGCCATAGGGGCCCAGGTACACGGCGTCGTTCGGGCCTACGATCCCGGACCAGAACGAGATAACGGCCGTGCCACCGCCCTCCACATACGAGACGAGGTTGGCGGCCTCCTCCTCGCTCAACAGGTAGAGACTGGGGACAAGTACGGCCTGATAGCGCTCGAGGGGCTCGTCCGGGCGACAAAAATCAACCGTTATCCCGCTGTTGTACAGCGGCCGGTACAACCAGGTCAGTTGGTCGTCCATGCTCAGGTCGTTGGCCGGCTTGGACGGCGCCTCCAGGGCCCACCAGTTCGGCCAGGAGAAAATGAGTGCCACACGGGCCTCGACGCGAGCCCCATCGAACGACCCCAAAGTGGCCAGCTCCCGGCCCAGGGCGGCCACCTCTGACCAGACCGGGGAGGCCACCCCCGCGTGGGAAAGCATGGCCGAGTGGAACTTCTCGGCCCCCGACCGAGATGCTCGCCACTGGAAAAAGAGGACGCCCGTAGCCCCCCGAGCTACAGCCTGGTAGCTCATGGCCCGCATTTGGCCCGGTACTTTGGCCGCGTTGTGAGGCCGCCAATTGACTCTCGAGCTGGTCTGCTCCATGACCATCCAAGGTATTTCCTTGTTGACCGAACGGATAAGGTCGTAGTGCATGGCACTTGTCATGGCCCACTCTGGATCTGAGGGGTCGGTGTAGTTGTCCGTCGAGGTCACGTCGAGCTCCGCGGCCCAGGCAAAATAGTCCAGGGGCTTGAAAAAGCCCATGAAATTAGTGGTGACCGGGAGCTCGGGACGGCTCCTGTTGAGTATGGCCCGCTCCTCGAGCGCTTCGTCCAGGAACGCGTCGCTGCTGAACCGCCGAAAGTCGAGCTCCTGAGCCGGGTTGCCGAAAGTGGGCGTCATCCGGGGCGGCATGACCTCGGCGAAATCGTCGTACCGCTGGCTCCAAAAGGCCGGACCCCGAGTCTCGTTCAGCCGGCTCACGATCCGTAGCGGCGCTCCAGCCACGCCCGAAAAGCATTGGCGTGGTGGTCGCAGTAGCAATACGGCACGTGACAGGCGTACTCGTTGCTGAGGTGCCACATTTCTACTGCTGGGTGGCTCCCAACCTCGTCGGCCAAGCGCTCGACGATGCGCCGCGCCATATCCCGGTAGGTCGGGCTGCAAACACAGAAATGCTGGCGGCTCCCGTGGGTAAAGCGCGCCCCGGCGGCATTGACGGGCAAAGTCCCCGGGTAGCGGGTCGAAAGCCAGGGAGGTGGCGAGGCTGTCGGCGTAGCCAGGTCGACGCCGACGCCGGCGTCGCCCAGTAAGTCGAGCACGTCGCGTAGCCAACCGAACGAAAAGACGCCTTCCGCCGGCTCCAGTTCGGCCCATGAGAACACCCCGACGGTGACGAGGTCTACGCCCGCTTCGCCCATGAGGCGGACGTCTTCTGCCCACACCGAACGAGGCCATTGCTCCGGGTTGTAGTCCCCTCCGTAGCGGACCCGTTCACTCACCGGCGACGGCTCCGAACGTGAGGCCCCGAGCCACGTACTTCTGCAAGAAGGGGAACAGGATGAGCATCGGAAGAACGGATATTAGCGAACCGAGGATCACCTCTGGGTAAAGCGGCTGGCCCGCACCGGCAATATTGAGCTCGGTCGACCAGGCGGAGAGGCCCACCGTGAGGGGGAAACGGGTCTCCGTCCCTAAGAGCACCAACGGGAGGAAGTAGTTGTTCCAGGTCCCGATGAACGACAGTAAGAACAGCGTCACCATGCCCGGCATCAGGATCGGCCGACCTATCTTCCAGAACGTCCGGAACTCACCGGCCCCGTCGATCCGGCACGAGTCGACCAGGGTGTCCGGTACGGCCTCGGCGCAGTAGATCGACATGAAGTACACCCCGAAGGGATAGACGATCAGCGGCAGGATCACACCCTCGTAGCTGTTAGTGAGGTGCATGTCATGCTCGAGCAGGAACAGCGGTACCACTAACGCCGTCGCCGGCACCATCAATGACCCGACGACCAGCCCGAATATCGCCCGCCTGCCGTGGAACCTGTACTTGGCCAGGCCGTAGCCGCAAAGAGTTGAGACCGACGTGGCAAAAAACGCAGTCGCGGTGGCGTAGATGACCGAGTTCAGGAACCACCATTTGAAGTCCCCACCATTGTAAGTGAAAACGCCCTTCAGGTTGGACCATAGGGACAGGTGCGCCGGCGGGAGGAACGTCGAAGTCGAGAACAGCTGGGGCGTGCTCTTGGTGGAGGAAATGATCAGCCAATAAAGAGGGGCGACAACATAGAGCGCGGCCACCAAGAGGAAGGCGGTCCCCACCGTCGTTTTCAGCCGGAAAGAAAAGCGTTTGCCGGCCGGAGGAGCGCCCTTGCGGCCTGGCCGGCTGAGCGTGGTAATCGCCATCTGTCAGCGTCCCCTGGTGACGGCGAAGGGGTCCATTTTCCGCCTGACCACTGTAAAGAACACCACGGTGGCGACGATGGTGATGGCCGCCAAAATTACTGACTGAGCCGCCGCCAGCTCCTCGTTGCCAAATGAAAACGCGGTGTTGTAAATGATCTGGTTGGGTGTGAAGCTGTTGCCGATCGAGGCGATGTTGTTGAGGATCACGGGTTCGTTGAACAGCTGCAGGGTGCCGATGATGGAGAGGATCACTATGAAAATGACCGTCCGGCGGATAAGTGGGAGCTTTATCCTGGCCGCGATTGACAGCTCGGAACAACCGTCCACCTTCGCGGCTTCGAGTACCTGATGTGGCACGGTCGTCAGGCTCGTCAGGAGGATGGTCATGTTGTACCCGGTGAACTCCCAGGTGACGATCAGCATGATGGCGTACAGTGATAAGCGGTAGTCGAGCGGTTGGACCGCTCCTGACGCCAGCCCTAACTGATGGGGGATCTTGAGCGTGCTGTTGAGGTCCGGCTCCAGCAAGAAACCCCACATGATGGCCGCGATTACACCCGGGACGGCAAACGGCAGGAAGTAAACCAGCGCAAAAAGTTTCCTCCCCCGGCAATAGGGGCTGTCCAGGAACAGCGCCAGGCCAATGGCCAGTCCGACCATGACGCTGACCTGGATGGCGCCGAAGTAAAACATGCGCACAACGCCGTTCCAGTACTCGCCGTTGTGGAAAACGGTGCGGTAGTTCAGCAGCCCGGTAAACGCCCCGGTCAGCGGGGAGCGGAGCGAGAGGACCACCGAGTACACCAGCGGCCCGGCGAAGAAGAGGGCGAAGAGGGCCAGGAAAGGGACGGTCATCCCGAAGCCGGCACGGCCCTGCGCTGCTTTCGGCTGGCGCCTCGGCCTTGTCGGCCCGCTCTCTGCCAACGCGCCTGTCCCCTGCAAGGGGATGGTGCCGGCCGTCTGTGTCGTCACATCAACCCCCTTTTCCTATTTCTTGGCAATTTACACCGTCGCAGCGCTGGGCCCGGGCGGGAAAGGCCGGTTACGCCCCTCCCGCCCTCAACCGGGGAACGGTAATTAACCAGAGACGGAATAGCCCGCTGACTGGGCGTAGGAGACGAGCTGCGACTGGGTGGCGGTAAGCACCTTCGACCAGCTCTCTTTCCCGCGGCGGCGGCTGCCATCTGGGTGGTCACGAAGTTGCCGAACTCGGTGTCCCACGGGCTCCACTCGAAGTTGGTGGGAACTTCATTGGCGTAGGTGGAGAACTGAGCGTTGATGTTGCCCGCGAAGTGCGGGACCGCGGCTGAGAACTCCGCCACGCTGGCCCGGGCCAAGGCGGCCGGGAACAGCCCTCGACCGCCGCCGGCCGGCGTGGCCGGCTTCTCGTCGATCGAAAGCCCGCTCTTTGATGTATTGATGAAGGCGGCGAACAGGGCGGCGTCTTTCACCAGGCTGGACGGGCAATCTTTGGTCACCGCGTTCGTCGAGCCGCCCCAGTTGGCGGCGGCATGACTACCCGCCGTCCATTGCGGCATCTGCGTCACGGCCCACTGCTGGCTCGACCCGGTGGGCAGGTAAGCATCGACCATGTACGTGGGCGACCACCCGGCGCCGACCATGGCCGCATAGCGGTCAGCCGCGATGTGATGGCCCCAGTCGGCAGTGAAGTCGTCGTCGACGGCCACGGCGCCCTCTTTGACCAGAGTGCCCCAATAGTTCATTACCTTCTGTTCGATCGTGCCATCGAGGTTGATCTTCCAGTTGCCGTTCGACTGCAGCTCGTAAGGGTACGCCCCGGCCTGCCAGAACAATGACTCCAGGACGTCTGCGTCATTCGGAGCGAAATAGGTGAGGTACTGGCTGGGGTCAGCCTTGTGGAGGGCCACGGCGTCGGAGGCGAACTGTGCCCAGGTGGTCGGGACGGGCAGGTTGTACTTCTTCAGCACGGCGGGCTGGTACATGAGCCCCATCGGGCCGATGTCCTCCGGCACCGCGTAGACGGCGCTGCCCTGGGAGACCTGGTCCCACGTCCACGCCGGGAAATCGCTCTTGTACTGGGACACGTACTGGGCGATGTTGACCAGTTCTTTGGCCCCGATGAACTGAGGCAGGTGGTCGTACTCGACCTGGGTCACATCAGGCCCAGTCCCACCGGCCATGGCGGTCGTCAGCTTGGCGTAGAACGTCCCGCCCGAGCCGTAGCTCGGCGGCATCTTGATGGTTATGTCCGGGTTGGCCTTTTCGAAGTTGGCGATGACTTGTTGTGGGTTAGTGGTCCAGGTCCACCACGTGAGCGTGACCTTCGCTGGGGACGCCTGCGCAACGGCCGCAGTACCGGCGACCACACCGAGCAGCGTGGCTGTGGCGGCGCCCAATGAAAACAACTTCCTGAGCATCATTTGTTACCCCCTCGTTGAAATTCCCGACTTTTCCGGGCCCGATCCGGTCGGCCCCATGTCACGTGGGGACGAGCCGCCCGGAGCGGCGGTGCGTTTATTGGGAGCGCTCCCAATCCCACGGCTTGGCAACGTAGCAGAGGCGTCGACCGTGCGGAAATCACCCCCCGGGTAAATACCCGTGGGCGGCGAAACTATCACTCGTCGCCCGCCCGGGGTCATCGCCGTCCTGCCGGGTCATCTCCGATCGGTCGCTAGGATTCGGGCGCATGACGATCCCGGTTGACCCGCCCGGGGCGCGGCGTCAACCAGCACAGCCATGGCGGGCAACCGACGAAGAGCGCTCCGCATTGCACATGGGCGACCAACCGGCCCGGCACCCGGCGCGCCACGCGGACGGCCACCCGGGCCGGCCCACGATCGAGGACGTGGCCCAGTTCGCCGGTGTGTCGCGAGGCACGGTCTCACGGGTCCTGAACGGCGGGCGCCACGTCCGCCCCGCCGTCGTCGCCAGCGTGAACGACGCCATCGAGACGCTCGGGTACTCGGTCAACCAGGCCGCCCGCAACCTCGCTGCCGGACGTACCGGCTCGGTGGCGTTCGTGGTGTCGGAGCACCAGGAACATATCTTCGAAGACCCGAACTACGTCTTGTTCGTATCGGTCTTCGGCCGGGAGCTCCGCCGCCGCGGCCGCCACCTGCTCCTTACCGCAGCCGAGGACACTGAGGAGGAGATCTTCATCGGTAACTACTTGAGTTCCGGCCACGTGGACGGCGCCCTGTTGGCCTTGCCTCACGCGGACGAGCCTTTGTTGGCCCGGCTGGCCCAGAGCCGGCTGCCGCTGGTGGTTATCGGCCGGCCGCTCGGTTACGAAGAAGAGCTCTCTTGGGTGGCGATCGACGACGACGGCGCGGCCTACGAGCTGGTCAGCCACCTGGTGGGGCGGTCCTACTCCCGCATCGCCACGGTCACAGGCCCGCTCAACACCAGCGGGGGCCGGGACCGTTTCGAAGGGTACAAACGAGCCCTCGGCCCCTCCTTCCAGCCCCACCTCGTAGCCGAGGGCGACTGGTCGCTGGAGAGCGGGCGCGTGGGGGTGCAGGAGATCCTGGCCCGAGACGGCGCCGTGGACGCTCTTTTTGCCGCCTCCGACCTCATGGCCCTGGGCGCCATGGCCGCGCTCGCGAGGCCGGGCGGCGCATACCGCAAGACGTAGCCGTCGCCGGCTTCGATGACTCGGTCGCCGCCAATCTGGCTGACCCGCCACTGACCACGGTCCGACACCCGTGCACCGAGATCGCCCTCGAGGCGCTACGGATACTCGACGACCTCATGGAGGGCCGATCGAACGGCCCCGAGCACGTCGTCCTGCCGACCGAACTCGTGCCCAGGAAATCCGCCTAGCGTCGCGTCTGCCGTGTTCAGCGACGTGTTTGTGACGGCCGAATGGCGGTAGCCTCGGTCGTGCCAGCGAAAAGGTGGCAGTGCCAGTCTCGGGCAGCAACGTTGGCCCTGGCGCTGGCGCCTTCGTCCGTGCTCAGCATGGGCGTGCTCCTCACTATCAAGACGCCTCCGGCATCGGCTCAGGTCGCTATTTCCTCTTTGGCCAGGCCCGATTTTCAAGCATCCGTCCGCCACCGGGACAGCGCGGCGTTGTCCGGCGTGACGGTCGCTGTTTCTGACGCCTACGGCGTGAACGTGCCCGCCGGGAGCTGGGTGCCCGTCGCCCTCTCTGTGGTCAATCGCCGGTCTTCTGACCTCCTCGGCCAAGTGGTGGTGAGCGTCCCCGTGGCTCAGGTTGAGAGCAGCGAGAACTGCTCGGCGAGCGGCATCGGGTTTATTTGTGGGGCTTTCAGTAACCCTTCCGGGTATTCGTCCACCTCCGCGCCGCCGGAGGTCACGTACCGGATCCCGTTGTCGCTGGCGGCAGGGGTAACCAAGCAGTTTGTCGCATACGTGCTGGCAGAATCTCCCTACGGCAACGTACAAGCCCTCGTTCGCACCCAATCGGGGACAGTGCTGGCCAAAGCCGATGCTCCCCTGGCGGTAGCCTACGGAGCGCCTCAGCCAGCCGTACTGGTCGTCACCCAGTCACCCACCGCCGTGGCCGGGATGGCCGGTCTGGCTACGCCGACAGGTTCGCACCCGCAGTTGCACTACAGCGCGCCTGAAAACCTGCCGGGATCGGCCGCTGCGCTGGGGGGGTTCAGCGCCGTGGCTATCGACCAGGCGGACACCACCGTGCTGAGCCCCGCCCAGGCCATCGCGCTGGAGGGTTATGTTGACGCGGGCGGGACGCTGGTGGTGGCCGGCGGGCTCGACTGGAGGGCGGCCACTGCAGGGTTGCCGGCCGGCTTGCTGCCCGCCAGGGTCGTGGGGCTGAGTTCGCCGGTGCCCCTGCCAGGACTGGCAGAACTGCTCGGGGCACAGCCGCTTCGGGCCGAGGTCGACGTGGCCGTGCTGAAACCCGTGAGCGGGAGCAGCCCGACCTTGATGGAGGGGTCGGCCCTCTGGCCGTCCAATGGCAACGGGGAAGCGGCCAGGTCGTGCTGTGCGCCTTCGACCCCCTGGCCCCTCCGTTGGCCGGCTGGCCGGGGACGGCGGCATTGATGAGCCGTCTGTTCGCCCCGGCCTTCCAGGACAGTTACTACGGCGAACAGCCCTCTCTGGCCGTCAACCCGACCACCGCCCAGGCGCAGCCTCGCAACCTGGGGGCGGCCCCGATAACCAACATTGGGACGAGCACGGGGCCCAACGGCAATGGTGCGCTCCTCAGCCCCACCACCGCCAGCCAGGGCCTGCTCGGCTACCTCGAACAGATGCCGGGGTCGTCACCGCCGAAGGCTTACCTCTTCGGCATCCTGCTCCTCGGCTACGTCGTGGTCGTAGGGCCTCTCTGTTTCTGGGCCCTCACTCGCCTGGGGCGCCGTGAACTGGCCTGGGTGGTGGTGCCCGGCCTGGCCGTGGCCGGGGGGCTGCTCCTTTACGTATCAGGGGCAGGGGTGGACCGCCCGGTGATCGTCAACGAGGTCCGGGTCACCCAGCTGGCTCCCGGGTCGCACCTGGCGCAGCTGATTTCGCTCGGCGCTGTGTACCTCCCCCAGGGGGGCTCTCAGGACGTCGAGCTGACGGGGCAGTTCTCCACCGCCCCGCCGATGATCGGTGACCTTGGTGCCAACGCCGGTGCTCAATTGGCCGTCGGCGCCGCGCCGGCCAGTCGCGGGAGCAGTCTTGGGAGCGGCTTCGGGGGCGGCCGGGCCACGGGCTCGGCCCGGTCCGTGAGCCTCACGGTCCGTGGCTCGAACAATTCCCTCGGGGGGTGGGGCGCCAGCGGCACCACCCATCTGGCCGGGACGGTGACGGCCAGCCTGGCTCAATCCGACGGAACATTGGTCGGGAACGTGACCAACGATTTAGGGGTGGGTTTGCGCGACGCTCAGGTCGTCACGGCCGCGGGGTTGGAGTCCCAGGCGCTGGGGACGCTACCCGACGGCGCCTCGACCCGGGTCGACCTGGCTTCATCGTCGACCGACGGGGTGCCTGCGGCGCCTTTCCTGGCCCTCCCCCTCGGCGGCAGTTCGCGGGAAAAGGAGCAGCAGGAGGAGGCGGTGCAGAGCCTGTACGACCTCGGCGCCCTGTACTCCGGCCAGGATGGTGGCACACCGGTGTTAGTGGCCTTCGCCAGCCATCCCCTTTACCCGTTGGACTTCGGGACCGCGGCTGAACACCTGGGCCCATCTGACGTCGTCGTTGTGCCCTTGTTAGCGGGCTTCCGTCCCGGAGCAGGAACCGATCAGCTCGGGCCCGAGCTGGTTGGTTCCAGCCGTTCCGTTCCCATGGCGGTCGACCAGCTCGGTGCCGGTTCTTTGGCGCTGCAGCAGGGCGGGTCGTACGACTACCAGTTCTCCCTCCCGGCCGCCCCGTGGGCCCACCTGGAGCTCAACTTTGGCGCCGTTGACGGCTCGGTGACGGACCCGGGGGTCGCCATGGCCCCGGCCCCGGCCTCACAGACCGGGACCTACGCCGCCAGCAGTAACAGCGTGGTGGTGAGCGTTTTCGATTACCGGACGGGCCACTGGGACCGGCTGCGGGCAAGCACCTCCTCAGGCGAGCTGGTGGTCGCAGTGCCCGGCCCGCGCCGTTACCTCGGCCCCGGGGGGGCCCTCGAGGTCCGCTTGAACACCCCGTCGGCCGCCCTCAACGTATATGGCGAAGTGCCCGCTCTCTTCCGCCACAGTCCCGGCGACGGGCCGGTAGCCTCGATGGACCGGCCAATAGACGGGACAGTGATGATCAAAGCCGAAGGCCTTAGGAAGATCTACGGCCATACCGAGGCCCTCTCCGAGCTCACCTTTGAGGTGCGCCAGGGCGATGTCTTCGGCTTCATCGGCGCCAACGGGGCTGGTAAGACGACGACCCTGCGCATCCTGGCCGGCCTGACCCGCCCGAACGGAGGGTGGGCCGAAGTCGATGGTGTGGACGTGGTCGTTCAGCGGGCCCGTTTGCCCGAGCTGGTCGGGTATATGCCCGACTTCTTCGGTGTGTACGACTCCATGACGGCCGCGGAGTACCTGGCCTTTTATGCCTCGTGCTACCGGCTGCCCAAACATCTGATCACCCGTGTCGTCCCCGACCTGCTGGAGCTGGTGCAGCTGAGCGCCAAGCGGGACGAACAGGTAAACACCCTTTCTCGGGGCATGAAACAAAGGCTTTGTCTGGCCCGGGCACTGGTGCACGACCCCAAGGTGTTGCTCCTCGACGAGCCGGCCTCTGGGCTCGACCCGCGGGCGCGCGCCGACATGCGAGAGCTCGTCCAGGCCCTGAGCGAAATGGGCAAGACGATCGTGTTATCGAGCCACATCCTGCCTGAACTGGCCGAGATGTGCACCAGCTACGGCATCATCCACGACGGCCGCATGGTCGCTCAGGCCCGGCCAGTGCCATCCTCGACAGCCTCGGCCCGCCGGGCGCGGGCGCGCGTGCAGGGCGACCTCGACGAGGCCGAGCGCGTGGCGGCGAGCATTGCTGGCGTCGCCAACGTGCGGCGGGCGGGGGTGGACATGCTGGAGATCGAGCTCGGCGATGGTGCAGAAGATGGGGGCGCGGCCGGCTCCGCCACCTTGTTGGCGCGCGCTGGTCGCCGCCGGCATCCCCGTCGCCGAGTTCAGAGAGGATGATGGAGGGCTGGAGCAGCTGTTCCTTCAGCTCACGGCCCCAACTGACGGTGAGCCCGTGGAGCACGCCACATGACAGCAGTTCCCTTGAACGCCGAGGGCAGGAGTTTCGCCCAGAGGGCCAACGCTTTTTTCGCTGCCGTGGCTTGGAACCCGATCGTCAGCAAGGAGCTCCGCTCGCGTATGAGGGGCTGGCATGCCTTCGCTTTGCTCACCGGGTACCTCTGCGTCATTGGCGGGCTGGGCTGGATCGTTTACGACGCCGACATCGGCTCGAGCGGCAATATCGTCGGGCTCGGCAGCACCGGCGCCCAGGTCTTCCGGTCGCTCGCCGGCGTCGTGATGGCGACCGTCGCCCTGGTTGTGCCCGGACTGGTCGGGCCGACCATCAGCGGTGAACGCGAGCGCCAGACCCTCGACCTTTTGCTCGTCACGCCCCTGGGGCCGGTCCGCATCGTCCTCGGAAAGCTCGTGGCCGCCCTTGCCTTCGTCGTTTTACTGGTGATCGCTTGCCTACCCCTGTTCAGTGTCGCATTCCTGCTCGGTGGGGTGGGCGTCGGCGACGTGCTGGAGGCCGTCGTGTTCACGCTCGTCGGCGCCATAACTATCGGGTCGCTGTCCATGCTGGTATCGGTGCTGCTCCGACGGGTGTCGTCGGCCACGGTGGTCTCTTACCTGGTCATGCTGGGGTTGACCATCGGGCCTATAGCCGGCGGCTATTTGCTGAACAAAGCCTTGTCCGAACCCACCGAGAACGGCCCCGCACCGTTCGCCATCGCTGAGGTCAACGCCAGGACCGGCATCGTCGATGCCATCAGCCCGGCGGTCGGGGCCGCCTCGTTGCTCGACGCGTCCGATTGCGGCGTCGTGGCGCCGTTTTTCGGCTCGGGCGTCGGTGTGCCGATCGTCGTTAACTGCGGGCCGGGCGGCCAATACGTGCTCGACCTCGGGCCGCTGGGGACCTGGCAGGCGTGGCAAGGTACCTTCTTGCTGGACGGCGTCATTGCTCTGGGCGCCCTGGGGGCCAGTGTTTTTTTCCTGAACAGGCGGGAGATGGCGTGAGGGCGGACGGTGACCGGGGACGTAGGCCCACGAAGGGCGGGTTTTCGAAACCCCGGGAGGCCATTGGGGAGCCTCTGGCCGGGGTCCTCCTCCCTCTCCGCCGGCGGGCGCTCGGCGACTCTGCCCTCCGCTGGGGCCTGTTGGCGGTCGCCGGGTGGGCCGCCGCCGCTTCTGTCCTGCTGGCGTGGTCGAAGGCCACCCCTACCAACCACGTCGCGGCGATCGCCGCCGGCCTCGGTGGCCTCGCCGTTCTCATAGCCGCGGCGGCCTGGCTGTCCCACCGGCCCTCCGTCGCCGAAGTGGCCCGGGTCGCCGACGCCCGCCTCCACCTGAACGAACGGCTGGCGAGCGCATTGTTCTACGCCGCCGCCACGGGCGAGATGGAGTCCCGGTTGCGAGCCGACGCCATACAGACGGCATCGAGGCGCACTCCAGCCGAGGCTTTCCCCCTTCGCCGGCACCGGGACCTCGTGGCCGTGGCCCTGGTCACAGCGCTCGTCGCCGTCCTGTTGGCGGTGACGCCCAACCCTCAGGCGGCCGCCCTGGCCCGTCAATCGGCCGACCGTGAAGTGACGGCCCAAGCCCGAAAAGTCGTGGCCTCGGCCCAGCAAAGGCTGGGTCAACCGCCTTCGCCGGAATCGGAGCAGCTTGCCCGCGCCCTGCAGGCGGCTCTTTCCCAACTGGCCAAAGCGGGCACGCCTCTGGCTTCCCTGGTCGCGCTCTCGAGCCTCTCCCGCCAGCTGACGCAACTGGACAACGCCTCGGGTGAAGCAGCCGAGGCGGCTGACGCGGCCGCCGGCGAAGCCATGCCGGCGGCCCCCGGCGCACAAAAGCTGGCTTCGGACCTGTCGAAGGGCGACCTGAAGGCAGCCGGCGGCGACCTCCGGTCCCTCGCCGGCCAGCTGCCGAACCTGAGCGCTGCGGAGCGCAAGGCTCTGGCCGCCGCTCTGGCGAGGGCGGCCGCCACTACCGGCGGCGCAGCGAGCACCGGCCTCGGGTCCTCCGCTGGCTCCGGGGAGGAAAGGACGTTTGCCGGAGGCCTGGCCCAGGCCAGCGCTGCCCTCTCGGCCGGCCACCTGGGCTCGGCCGGCGCGGCGCTGAAGTCAGCCGCCGCCCGGGCTACCGCCTCCGCGGCAGCCGTTTCGCTGCACCAAGAGCTGGCTATAGATCAGGCCGCCGTGCAGAACGAGGAAGCGAAAGTGGCGAGCCAGGCACAGGCCGACGCCGCCAACACCGGCAATGCCGGTGGCGCCAACGTGGGCGCGACCGGGCCCCCCAACAGCCAGGGGTCCGCAGGCGCCCACCGCGGGACGGCGAACCGCGCCCCGGCGGCCGGTGTCCAGGGGGCCGGTGTCCAGGGACGTCCCAGCCAAAGCGGCACCGGCCAAAGCGGCACCGGCCAAAGTGGCACCGGCCAAAGTGGCACCGGCCAAAGCGGCACCGGCCAGGGAAGCGGTGGCGGCGGCAACGGAGGATCGGGTGGCGGCGGCTCGGGCAGCGGCGGCTCCGGCAGCGGCGGCTCCGGCAGTAGCGGTCCCGGCGGCGGGGGCGGCGACGGGCCAGGGGGCAACGGGCAAGGCGGCGAAGGTGGGCCGGGGCGAGCCAAGGGCCCCAGGCCGGGGCGGCCCATTCGGCGCAGTCGATGTCGCCCTCCGATCAGGTCTTCATCGCCGGCCAGCCAGGCCGGAGCGCACAGGTGGTAGGCGAGCAGGTGGGCGGAGGGGGAGCCGTCAAGACCACCCCTTACCAGGCCGTCCTGCCGGGCTTCGAGAAGACGGCTTTGCAGGGTCTGGGTTCGCACGTCGTGAGCCCGGACGACCAGGGTGTGGTGCGCAACTACTTCTCGTCCCTGGGGAACGGCAGGTGAGCCGTGAGCGCGAGCACGCCGGGCGGTCGAGAGGGCAAGCGGCTGCTGTACTGGCCGGCCGGGCGACATCAGGGGTACTCGCAGCCTGCCTGGTTGCTCTAGTTGCGCTGGCCCCGCCTTCGAGAAGTAGCGCGGCTCCGCTCCAGCGAACACAACCGAGCGCCCTGGCGGCCAGACTGAGCGCCGGCGCTCGCCACTCGGCGGCGCTGACACTCGCCATCGCGAGCCTGTACAAGGTCACCGTGCCGCCGGGGACCTGGGTGCCGCTCAACGTGTCGGTCACCAACAGGGGGGCCGCGGACGTCGAGGCGGACCTCGTAGTGCAGGCGCCGGCCGCGCAGCCCGGCCAGTCGACGCCCGGGTGCGTGTCGAACGGGCCCTCGACCTTCACTTGCCTCGGCCCCAGGATTATTCGGCCAATACCGCTCCACGGGAGCCGCTCTCGCCCTCCCCAACGGCAGTAGTCACGTACGAGGCCCGGCTGTCACTGGCTGGCGGGACGAGCAAGCGGCTAACGCTTTACGTGCTGGCCGGACCGCCGGGCCAGGGTGTTTTGGCGCGGGCTCAAACCGGCCCGGCCGAGTTCTGGCCCAGGCCCGCGCCCAGCTGCCGGTGGCTTTCGGCTTGACCGCGCCGGCCGTCCTGGTAGTGACGGACAACCCGCCGGCCGTGCCCGTGCTGACCAAGCTCGTGGCGCCGACCGGCGCCCAGCCCCAACTGCAGTACATGGCACCCTCGGCCCTGCCGGCGCTAGCCGCCGCCCTCGGGGCCTTCAGGGCGGTCACCATTGACCAGGCCGACACCAGCACTTTGTCCCCGGCCCAGGGCCAAGCGCTCGAGGGCTACGTGGACGCCGGTGGCACCCTGGTCGTGGCGGGAGGCCTTGGCTGGCGGGGTGCAGTGGCCGGGTTGCCGGCGGGCCTGCTCCCCGGCCATCCGACCGGCACTGTGGCCGCGATGGCCTTGCCGGGCCTGGCCTCCCTTATGGGCACGGCACCCGTGCCCGGACCGGTCCCCGTGGACAGGATCGATGTCTCGGGCGGCGCGACAGAAACCATGACCCAGGGGACGGCGCCCCTCGTTCTCGAGCAGGACCGTGGGAGTGGACATGTTGTCCTCTTGGCCTTTGACCCCTCGGCGGCCCCACTCGCGACGTGGGCGGGCGCCCCGGCCCTGTTGAGCCGCCTGTTCGCGCCGGCCTACCGGCCCGGTGGCTACGACACGTCACTGCCTTACGCCGAGGGCGGCGGCGTGTTCCCGGTGGCTCCCTCCAGTGCCCCTCCGTCAGTGGTCGCCAGCCTCGGTGGCAACTTCGACAGCGGTGCGGCCCTGATGAGCCCAGGGACCGCTGTCAACGTCTTGACCGGCTACCTCGGCCAAGCGCCGGCGCTGGCGAGACCCCCGGCGGTGGGCTTCTTAGCTCTTCTCTTGTTCGGCTACATCTTCGTAGTTGGCATAGTGCTGGTGGCCGTGGTCAGCCGCGCTCGGCGCCGAGTGCTCGTCTGGGCGGTAGTGCCGGCTCTTGCAATTGCTGCCGTCCTGACAGCCAGCCTGACCGGCATCGGTGGCGGGAGCAGCCCCGTCGTGCAAGAGGTCCGGGTCGCTCAACTCCCACCGGGCGGCCACCTCGCTCAGGTGGTCTCGATGGGCTTGGTCCAGCTTCCACACGGCGGTTCCCGTCGGATAGAGCTGTCCCGCCTGCCGACAGAGGTACAACAGCAGGCAGACGGCCTCACTCTCATAGGCCCGGGCCTCGTGGGCAACCTGGCGGCCGGCGGGGGTGCCCACGTCAGCATCGGGCAGGGTCATGCCCCGGGCACGACGAGCATTACGGTCAGCGGACCGCCCAGGTCCCGAGGTGGGTGGTCTGCCAGCGGGACCGTCGACCTGGCAGGAAGCGTCGCCGCCCGGACCGTTGAGAACGGGGACCTCCTGTCGGGTACCGTTCACAACGACCTTGGGGTGAGGTTGCTCGACGCGGAGGTTGTCGTGGCTTCCGGAGGAGCATCTGCACAACTAGGCACCCTGGCGCCCGGACGGTCGACCGGTTTCGAGGTTTTCCTTTCTCCTAACGACAGCCCGTGGGCGCAGGGCTTCGGCCCCTCCGCCCCCGTCGTCGCTGATCAACCCGCATCCGGTGCCGCCCAGGCCGGACAGACCGGAGCCACTGCCACCGGGCCGGGCGGGGTCTCGGCTGGAAGCGGAGCGACCACGGCCCGGGGGGACGCAGCCCGGACCATCTCGGGCGGACCAGCCAGACCGGCCGACGTGGCGGCGGCCCAGCGCGAGGTCGAAACGACTCTCGGCGACCTGGCCGCCTCGTACTCGACCGAACATGAAGGTGCGCCCGTGTTCGTGGCTATGGCGGCCCGCAAACTGTTCCCGGTTGGCCCGACTGGTGGTGGCGAGGGCCCGTTGTCACCGACGTCGTCGTGGTCCCGCTCACCAACGGCCAAGACCGCCACCAACCCCTGACTGACGTCCCCGGTGAGCTGGTGGCCTCGACCGGTGTCACTGGCGAGACAGAATCCGCCATCACCACCGGGTCATTAACCCTCCAGGCCGGCGGCACGTTCGACTACGAGTTCGTCTTGCCAGGCACGCGCTGGCGGGGGCTCGAGCTTGACCTGGGGTCATCGTCGGGCGAGACGTTCGGGCCGCCCCTCGTCGGTCTGCGGGCGTACAACTACGCCACGGGCCATTGGGACGCTCTCCGGGTTAGGCCTCACGCCGGCGAGCTGCTGGCCCATGTCCCTGACGTAGCCCACCACTTGGGGCCGGGTGGCACGCTGGAAGTACAGGTGGTCGCGACCCAGGATGGCGTCGAGGTCTACGGCGGCTTTCCCACCGTCTCGGCCACTCCGGCCGGCTCCGCTCAGGCCAAGCCCGTTAGCCCCGAGGTGTCAGCCGTACCCCCTGTTGGCCATGGGCGGCGACCTCTGCGGCCAGCCCAAGTAGCGCCGGCTCGCACGGCGTTGGCTCACATGGCGCCCATCCCGTGAGCGAAACGCCGGCGAGGGAAACGCCCATGTCGCCTGAGGCCTTCGCCGTCACGGCGGCCCAGGTGGAAGCAGAGCTGCGCAAGCTCATCGTGGGCCAGGACGAAGTGGTCCGCGACACGATGGTGGCCGCTACTGGCCGGGGGGCACGTGCTCCTCGAGGGGGTGCCCGGGCTGGGGAAGACGTCCCTCGTCCGTGCCCTCGAGCGAAGTGCTCGACCTGGCCTTCAGCCGCATCCAGTTCACGCCCGACCTGATGCCGGCCGACATCACCGGCACCACCCTCATCCAGGAGGACGAAGGGGGCCGGCGGTTCCACTTCGAACCGGGGCCGGTGTTCGCCAACCTCGTGCTGGCGGACGAGGTCAACCGGGCCACACCCAAGGTCCAAAGCGCCCTCCTGGAAGCGATGCAGGAACGCACGGTCACCACCGGCGGGGCCACCCGTCCTCTGCCCGAGCCCATTTTTTGTGCTGGCCACCCAAAACCCGATCGAGCTCGAGGGGACCTACCCGTTGCCGGAGGCGCAGCTCGACCGGTTCCTGTTCAAGCTGTCCGTCCCCTACCCGAGCGACGCCGAGCTGGCCGAGATCGCCCGGCGCACGACGGCGGCCGACCAACCCAGCCCTCACCCGAGTGGTCGACGGGCCCCAGGTGCTGGCCATGTCGGCCCTGGTGAGGACGGTCCCGCTGGCCGACCATGTGCTCGACTACGCCGTCAGGTTGGTGAGCGCCACCCAGCCCGACCGCAGCCCCGTACCCGAGGTGGCCGCCCTGGTGCGGTTCGGGGCCAGCCCGCGGGCCGTCCAGGCGCTGGCGCTGACAGGCAAGGTCGCGCGCCCTGCTGGCCGGCCGCTTCAACGTCGCCTTCGACGACATCCGGGCCAGCGCCCGCCCGGTGCTGCGCCATCGCCTGCTGCTCAGTTTCGAAGCCGAGGCGGACGGCGTGACCAGCGACGGGCTGATCGACAGGCTCCTGGAGGACAGTGGCCGCCGACCCGCTGGTGGCTCGTTGAGCCACAACGTCAGCCAGGCGCCCCTGACGGGCGCCGTGGCGCCACTGCAGGCGCCACTGCCGGCGCTGCCGCTTCAGCGCCTCGGCCATCACGCCGGACTTGCTCCGCGCCCTCGACCGGCTGACGTTGCCGTCGCGACGGGCCGTGCTCGGCGCCGGCGCCGGCCAACGGACGCTCGCGTCGCTACGGCAGCTCGCTGGACCTGGCCGACTACCGCGCCTACGTCCCCGGCGACGACATCCGCCGGCTCGACTGGGGCGCTGTATGCCCGCCTGGACCGCCTGCTCGTACGCCTTTACGAGGGCGAAGAAGACACCTGCGTGACGTGTGGGTCGACACCAGTGCCTCGATGGCCTGGGACCCGGCCGGGAAAGAACGGCCGGCCAGAGGCCTGGCCGGCGCCCTCGCCTACCTGGCGTTGGCGGCCGATGACCGGGCCGCCTGCGTTGGTTTCGCCGGCAGCGTCGTCGGGCGGGCGGGACCGCTCAGGGGCAAGCGGTCGGCACCCCGGCTGTGGGCCGCCCTGGCTGCCCTCCCGCGCGGCGTGTCTACCGACTGGTCGGCTGTCGCCGGCGCCGCCCGCTCGGTCCCGAGGGGCGTAGCCGTCGTCTTCTCGGACTTCCTCACCAAGGAGCTGCCGAGGCAGGCGCTGGCCGCGCTCTGCAGAGCGCCGGCCACGAAGTGGTCCTGGTGCAAGTGCTCTCGCCTCTTGAACTGGCCCCCGAACTGCGGGGCGAGCTGCGCCTGGTCGACGCCGAGACCGCTGACTCCGTCGAGCTCACGCTGGGCGAACAAGCTCTCGGCGTCCTACCACGGGCCAGGGCCGAGCACACGCCGGGCGCTGCGGCTAGCTGGCGGCGGCCCACGGACGCCCGGCTGGTCACCGTCGACGGCGGGGCGCCGCTGCGCCAGCTGGTCCTGGGCCAGCTCGTCGCCGGCGGGGTTGGTCCGCTAAAACGGCCGGGGCCAGCGGCGCCAGTGACCTTCCTCGAGCCGGTGGCCGGCATCGCCGCCCTGGCTCTGGTGGCGATCGTGGCGCTCTATTTCCTGAAGGCCCGCCGCCCCGCCCGTCCCGTGAGCAGCACGCTCTGGTGGCGCCCGCGTCATCCTCGACCGGCAGGCCGCCGTCCCCTGGCAACGCCTACGGCCGTCGTGGCTCCTGGCCCTGCAGGCGCTGGCGGCCATCCTCGTCATCGGGGCGCTCTTGCGGCCGGCGCTGGTCTCGGCCCAGGCCCTGGCCGGCCAGACGATTGTGGTCATCGACAATTCCGAGACCATGCAGGCGACCGACGTGGCCCCGAGCCGGTTCGCCGTCGCCGTCGCCGATGCCAGGGCGCTGGTCGACCGGCTCGGGCCGCATGCCCGGATGACCCTGATCGCCATGGGCCCGAGCCCCGACGTGATCGCCAGCAGCCGTTGGGCAGCGCCAGCCGCTTCTGCAGGCGCTCGACCAGCTGAAGCCAACGGATGGCCAGGCCGACCTGCAGGACGCCCTGCAGCTGGCGGTGGCGTCCGCCGGCCCGAGAACATCGGGCACCCGGCTCATCATCCTTTCCGACGGGATCACCGAGCCCTTGACCGAACCCGTCACGCTCCCCTTCCCGGTCCAGTACAAGCGCATCGGGGTCAGCAACGAGAACTCGGCCATAACCGCCCTCAACTGTCTTCCCGGGGTAACGGGGAGAGCGCCGTCGCCCACGTCGCAGGACTTCGGCCAGGAGCCGGCCCACATGACGGTCGAGATGTTCGCCGACGGGCAGCTGACCGACGCGCAGGCCGCAGAGCTAGCGCCCGGGGGCAGTCAGGACATCACGCTTTGCCGTCCCGCCCGGGACGAGTTACGTAAGGGTCACCCTTCTACCCCGCGACGACCTGGTGGCCGACGACAGCGCGGTGGCTGTCGCCAGCCCCGCCCGGAAGGTCCGGGTGCTGCTGGTGACCAGCGGGGATGTGTTCCTGCAGAAGGCGCTGCGAGCTGCCGCCCCGACGTCACGCTGACGACCGAAGCCCCGGCCGCCTGGCGCCAGAGCCAAGCGTCCAGCCCGGACGTGGACCTGTTCGTCTTCGACGGCTTCGTCCCGCCTGGTGCTGCCGGCCCATTCTCCTTACCTGGTGGTGGGGCCGCCGCCTGACCGCCAGCTGGGCCCGGGCGCCCGGTCGTGCCCGGGCCAGCTCCTGCCGGCCGAGGCGAACGACCCGCTCCTTTACGACGTCGACCTTTCCAACGTCGACGTGGCGGCCACGGCCGACCTGCAGGGCTCGACCTTCGGGACGCGTCGTGATCAGCAGCCCGGCCGGCCCGGTGCTCATGGTCCGCAACGGCGGCGCCGTCCGAGCCGCCGGCCGCCGTGCTGGGCGTCTACCTGCACGACTCCGACCTGGTCCTGCGGACCGCGTTCCCGATCCTGGTCAACCACCTGTCGGAGTTCCTGGCCCCGAACGCCGTCCCCGCGCTGAGCCAAGCAGCCCGGCACGCCGGTGACGCTGGCCCCCGGGCCCGGAGCGCTCGAGTGGTCCTGGTCACCGGCCGGACGGCCGTACTGACGTGCTCGCCGCGGGGCGGGCCAGCCTGGCCGCCAACGGCGGGACGCTGTTGTTCACCGACACCGACGAAGTGGGCCTTTACAGGGTGACGGTGTGGTAGGGCCAGCCGTCGCCGGCAAACCAGCTACATCGCGGTCAACGCGCCGGGCAGTGCCGATCGCCCCCCAGCAACAGCTCGACGTGACCGGCGGCAACGGCGAGGCCTCAGCAAGCGCCTCTCTTGTACCAGGGCCTGTGGACGGTCCTGGCCGTAGCGGCCCTCGTCGTCTTGGTCCTGGAGTGGCTGGTCTACCACCGTGCCCGTTGAGCTCACCAACCCGCTGTGGCTGCTGGCCCTGCTCGTCGCGGTCGCCCGCTCGTCGTCGTGTGGCGGCGCTGGCCGACGGCCTTCCCGCGGCGCCAACGCCAGGCCGCGCTGGCGCGTCCGCCTGGCCCTGGTCGCCGCGATTGTCCTGGCCCTCGCCGGCCCGGAGCTCTCCTATCAACGCCTCCAGCCAGACGCTGGTGGTGGCGGCGGACCGGAGCGCCAGCACCGCCCAGGCGCAGTACCAGGAAGCCCCCGCGGTCGCAGTCGCTGGCGTCCGCGCTGCCCGCACAGGACCTGCTGGGCGTGGTGAGCTTCGGCCAGGACGCCCTGGTCGAGGACCCGCCCGCCCACGACCTCCAGTTCCAGGGTTTCGCCACGTCACCCGGGGCCAACTTCACCGACATCGAGTCGGCCCTCCGCCTGGCCGGCTCGATGGCCGCCCACGGGGACCCGCCGCCACGTCGTCGCTGATGACCGACGGACGTCAGAACGTCGGTGACGCCGTGGGCGAGGCGAGGGTGCTGCGTTCGGAAGGGGTGCGCGTCGACGTCCTGCCGCTGCGCGTCCCGGTTGGCCCCGACGTGAGGGTCGACTCCGTGCAGGTGCCCTCCACGGTGCTGCCGGGTTCGAGGGCGCAAGCGACGGCCGTGCTGGTGAGCAACGAGGCCACGACGGCGCGCGTCGTGTGGACCCTCGACAACACCCAGGTCGTCCTGGACACGGTCGTCCGGGTAAAGCCCGGCGTAACCGACGCTGCGGGTGTTGCTGCCACCGGCCCGGCCCGGTTTCCATCAGGTGAACGTCGAGATATCACCGGCCCGCGACACCGTGCCGGGCAACGACCTGGGCGAGGGGCTGTTCCAGGTCCTGGGGGCGCAGCAAGTACTGGTCGTGGCAGGGTCGCCCGGGGCCGGCTACCAACGTCGCCGCGCGCCCTCGGTGCCGCCGGGATCGACACCACCGTCGTCAGCCCCGGCGGAGGTGCCGGTCACAGTGCTCGGGCGTCGCCCGTTGGCAATCCGTGGCCCTGGTCAACGTCAGCGCCGCTGAACTCGGGTACCAGCGCATGGAGGCCACTGGCCACGGCGACGAGGGACCTGGGCGTGGGTCTGGCCGCCTTCGGGGGCACCAACACCTACGGCCCCGGCGGCCTTGCCGGCACCCCGCTGGAGGAAGCCCTGCCCATCGACATGAGAGTGGCCAACCCGCAGGAAAAGCCGCCGGTGGCGGTCATGCTGGTCCTCGAGTCCGTGGAAAGCCCGGCCGGTGACCTGGTCTTGCGCGGCGCCGCCAGGCAGCTCGTGGCCAACCTGTCGCCGCAGGACCTGGTCGGGGTGGCTAACGGAGAGACCGGGCGTCGTAGTCCCCCTGCAACCGGTGGGCAACGGCAAGAAGGTCGAGAAGGACATCATGGGCATCCCGAGCTTCGGGGACCCGCCCAGCTACGTGCCCTATATCCAGGACGCCGCCAGTGCGTTGGCCGGCCACGCCGGGGACACCAAGTACATCGTGGTCCTGGGCGACGGCGACGCCGACGACCCGCTGCCGACCCCGTCGTTCATGGCGGAGATCGTGCACCAGGGCATCACGGTCTCGACGGTGGGGGCCGACGTCCACGGCGTGCCCCAGTTCATGGCCAACATGGCCGCCATCGCGGCCGAGGGCGACGGCCGGTTCTACGATTCGGAGTCGGCCAGCCAGCTCCCGTCGATTTTCCTGGACGAAAGCCAAACGCAGTTACAACCCTGGGTGGTCCAGGAACGTTTCCACGTCGCCGCCGGCGCCCCGTCACCCGCCCTCGACGGCATCGACCCCTCGTCGCTCCCCCCGCTCGACGGCTACGTCGCCTCAACCCCCAAGCCGTCGGCCCAGGTCGTGCTGTCGGGGCCGGCCGGCGACCCCATCCTGGCCCAGTGGCAGTACGGCCTCGGGACGGCCCTGGCGTGGACCAGTGATACCGAGGGCCGCTGGACCGCCGAGCTGCTGCGATCTCCGCTGGCGGGCAAGTTGTTCGCCGGCATCGTGGCTGCCACCCTGCCTCTGGCCGCCAGCCCGGCCCTGTCGCTGTCGGCCCAGGTCGAAGGGGACCAGGCCCACCTGATCGCCCAGGTCGCGGCGGCGCCGGCCGACGCCTCCGCCGTGGCCCACGTGGTCGGCCCCGATGGCCAGGGCTCCGATGTGCCGCTGGCCGAGACCGCCCCGGGCCGTTTCGAGGGCGGACGTGCCGACCACCGAGGTCGGCGCCTACCTGATGCGGGTAGAGGTGAGCGCCGGCAGCCGGGTGCTTGACGCCGCCACCACCGGGGTCGCCATCGCCTACTCGCCCGAACTTCGCTTCATCGGGACCGATCTGCCCTTCCTGCGCCAGGTGGCCAGCGCCGGCGGCGGGGTGGTGCTCTCTTCGGCCGGAGAGGCGCTCGTCCGAGCCCGTCCCTCCCGTCAACGTGACCCAGTCGTTGGCCGAGTGGTTGCTCGTGCTCGCCGTTGTCTTGCTGCCGCTCGACGTGGCCCTGCGACGGCTGGTCATCGGCCGGGAGAGGCCGGTCCTGGCGTGGCCCGAGGGTCGACAGCGTAGGGAGAGCTGCACAGCCGCCCAAGGGCCGGGGCTCCCAAGGCCGAGCCGAAGAGGCAAAGACGACGGAAAACCGCTCAGGACGAAGAGCCGGTGCTGGCCACGAACTCCTGGAACGCCTGCGCCGGTAGCGCTGGCTGGAGACCGGGCTGGCCAGCGAAGCCCACGTGGCCGGGACGGCCTGCGCCGGGGCATAAATGTCGCAGTGATCTCTGGCGGTGGTCCGGGCAGCCCCCGCCCGCCCGGGACTGGGTGCAAAACGTGTGACTGGTGTCGAAAAGTGTTCTGCAGCACCCTGGAAAGCAGTTCGTGATTCGCCACCAGTTCGACGGTGTGCCCCGGCAGAAGGTGGCCGTGATGCGGCTCACCCGGCCTAGGTTGCACCGGCTCAGGCCTTGCCGTTGCCCTGTGCGCGGGCGGTACCGTCGCAGCGGGGGCGGCTGGCCGCCCTCCGCCCGTCCTCCGGCCGGCGCATCGTCGAGCCCGTACGCGATGCAGAAGTCGATGTCCTCCGGGCGTTCGGGAGGCCCGCCCTCGAGCAGCTCGATGGCGCCGTTGGCGCTCAGCCACCTGGTGCCCGGCGCCATCAGCCAGGCTCTCGAGGTACTCCGCCAGCTCCGACCACGGCCGCAGGAAGTGCTCCTCGAGCTCGAGCCGGTCAGCCGGAGGGGGGTCGAGCGCCCGGAGCTCGATCTCGGTGCGGCGGACCAGGTCGGCCACGGCCTGAAGGATCCGCCGCCCACCACCGATGGGCAACGCGTTGAACACCGACGACGCACCCCCATCACCGTGCTCGGGCTGTTGGCATCACGAATGGCGCGCGCCGCCCGGACGTAGTCTTCCTGGTCCACCAGTCAGGATTATCGCGCCCGGTGGCGACCGGCCCGTGAGCCAGGCGGGACTTCACCGGTCGGGCCAGTGCCAGGATGACCGTGACAGGATGAGTGGCCATGGGCTCCTTCACCCTTGGTGCACTTACCAGCGTGCCCGCCTCACAGCGGCCCGACCTGCTCGTCGCTACGCCAAAGAGACGCTCGAGCGCCTGGGACTTGCTCGACCAGGTCGGGGTGGTCGAGATCGACCCGGCCGTGTCCGACACGGCCGCCACTCAGGAAACGTTCGGGCTCGACAGTGACATGCTGGCCAACTGTGTCGTAGTAGGAGGCAAGCGGGAAGGAGCCGAACGGCTGGCCGCTTGCGTGGTCCTGGCGACCACTCGGGCAGACGTGAACGGGGCCGTGCGGCGCTACCTGGACGTCCGCAAGGCGTCCTTCCTGCCGATGGAGCGCGCCGTCGCCCTGACCGGCATGGAGTACGGCGGCATCACGCCCATCGGCTTGCCCGCCGGACTGGCCGGTGCTGGTGGACGGCCGCGTTGCGGGGCGGCCGGCAGTCATTATCGGTTCCGGCGTCCGCCGCTCCAAGATCCTTCTCCCGGGCTCGGTCTTGGCCGAGCTGCCGAACGTCGACCGTGCTGGACGGGCTCGGCATCGAGATGGCGGCGACGTGGCCACCGAAGGCGACTGAGCCTGAAGCGGAGCGGGGGTGAGCCGCCTCAAGCTCGGGCTCCAGCTGGGGTACTGGGGAGCCGGCGCCCCCACCGACGCAGGCCCGCTCGTGGCGGAGGCGGAACGGCTTGGGTATGACTCCGTGTTTACGGCCGAGGCCTACGGCTCCGACGCTTTGTCGCCGTTGGCCTGGTGGGGGTCCCGGACGACCAGAGTGCGCCTCGGCACGGCCCTTTGCCAGCTGTCCGCTCGCACACCGACGGCCACTGCCATGGCGGCCCTGACTCTCGACCACCTGTCCGGCGGCCGTTTCGTCCTCGGGCTGGGCGTCTCGGGCCCTCAAGTAGTCGAAGGATGGTACGGCCAGCCCTTCCCGAAGCCGCTGGAACGCACCCGGGAGTACGTCTCGATCGTGCGCCAGGTACTCGCCCGCCAACATCCGGTAACCAATGCGGGGCCTCACTATCCCGCTCCCCTACCCGGGCGGGACCGGGCTCGGCAAGCCGCTCAAGTCGATCGTCCACCCCCTTCGCGCCGATATCCCTATCCTGCTCGGGGCGGAAGGGCCGAAAAACGTAGCCCTCGCCGCGGAGATGGCGGACGGCTGGTTCCCGGCCTTTTTTTCGCCCTCGTTGATGGGGGAGTTCAGCCGCTCCCTGGCTGAAGGCTTCGCTCGCCCGGGGGCCAGGCGGTCCGCTGAAGACTTCGAGGTGATCGCCTCGTGCCCAGTGGTCGTCGACGCCGACCCCGAACGGGCCGCGGAGGCCGTGAAGCCCCTGCTCGCCTTGTATATCGGCGGGATGGGAGCTCGCGAAATGAACTTTCACTTCGAGGTCTTCGCCCGCTTGGGCTTCGCCGAGGCAGCCGCCCAGGTCCAGGACTTGTACCTGGAGGGCCACAAAGCCGAAGCGATCGCAGCTGTGCCGACGTCGATGGTGGACAAAATCGCGTTGGTTGGGCCGCTGGGCAAGATCCGTGACGACGTGGCCGCCTGGCAACAGTCGCTGGCCACGACGCTCCTGGTCTGGCCGCTAGCGCGCCAGGCCGGGACAGGGACGTCGGCTCTCGGCACCGTCCGGGCCATGGCCGAGGTCCTCGAGACCTCGGCTTGAGCTCGGGTTTACGGCTTCAGCCGGCCGTCTCGACCGTGGTGTCGACGGGCTTCTCGATGGCATCCCCCGCCGCCGCCCCGGGCCGGCCCACGCCGAAGACAAGCGTCAGGGCCAGCAGGACAGTTAAGAGGAGGCCGGTGGCCAGTACAGGTTGCGATGTGGCGCTAGTTGCGAGCACCAACACAGTCGTGACAGGGGCACCCAGGCTGCGCAGGATGCCCGGGGGCTTGTACGGGGCGTGCAACACCCAGGTCACCAGCAGGTACAGCGAAACCGGGATAGTCAGGCAAAAGGCCGCCTCGAGCTGAGTGAGGTCGGAGTGGTGGGACAATTGATCGGTAGCCACTGCGAGCCCGGCACCCGTGGCGGCCACACTGGCGAACACCAAATAATGCCCATAACCCCACACAAACGCCCCGTTGAGCCTGTTGGTAAAGGCCCTGCGCACCGCGGCCACGATTTCCTCTGACGGCATGTCGAAATAAATCCACCACATCGAAAAAACCGTGAGCAAACCTCCGATTATGACGGTGGCGAGGTCCGAGAAGCTCGTCTTGTCCGCGATGGCGGCGTTTACGCCGAGGGTCCCGGCAGAAATAGCCTCACCCAGGACAATAATCGTGAACAACCGATAGCGTTCGGCCATGTGCCCCGGGTGCCATTGAGTACGCCCGGCCGCCTCGGCAAATACGGGCACGGACATTTCGGCCGCCACCAGGACTAAAAAAACCCAGACGGCAGCTCCGCGCGGTACCAGGAAAAACCACCCCACCCAGCCGGCCTGGACCGCGGTTATCCCGGCGGCGTACCGCAAGGCCGTCCAGCGGCCCGCGGGCTGCGACGCCGCCGCCCGCAACCAGAGCCCGACCATGGCCATTCGCATGATCACGTACCCGACAACGATCACGGCGAAGTCCCGGCTGGCTTCAGCTCGTGGGATGCCGACGGCGACCACAAGGACGCCGGCCATTTGCACCAGCACGGCAACGCGGTAAGGCACGTCGTCGGTGTCGTAGGCCGAAGAAAACCAGCTGAAGTTCATCCAACCCCACCAGATCGCGAAGAAGACGAGCGGGTACCCGACCAGTACTTGTCCGGCTCTCCCACCGACGAGGCCGCGCTGGAAGCTCGACCCGGCCTGGGCTACGGCCACCACGAACGTCAGGTCGAAGAACAGCTCCAGCGGGGTCGACGCCCGGTGTTCCTCATGTGGGTCTCGGGACGACATGCGGACGTAAAACGCCATGCTGTCATCATCGCCGACGGCCCCAACGCCGCCTTCACGGCGCAGGCGGAGACGGCGCGTAGGCTCTAGGGCCATGGCACAAACGACCCGCAGCGTGCGCGAAACGCTGGACAAGCTGATCCTTCCGTACGTGCGCATCATCATGAAGTCGGTCAACGACGAGGCCACGGGCACGAGGGCATCGGTCACTGACGAGGCGCGCGGAGTGCGAGACGCGCTCCAGGCGTCGATCAGCGACGAGGTCTTATCTCTCCGGGAGTCCCTCACTGACGAGTCGAGAGGGGTGAGGGACGCCCTTCAGGCATCGGTCAGCGACGAGGTCCAGGGGGCCAGGGACACACTTCAGGCGTCGCTCAGTGACGAGACGAGAGCGGTGAGGGACACGCTCCAGGCGTCGCTCAGTGACGAGGCGAGAGGGGTGAGGGACGCACTTCAGGCATCGTTGACTGACGAAGCCTCGTCCCTGCGGGAGTCCCTCAGTGACGAGGCGAGAGGGGTCAGGGACGCTCTCCAGGAATCGCTCAACGACGAGGCCAGAGCGATCAGGGACACGGTGGTCGGCTCTGTCGTGGACGAATCACGAGCCCTCCGCGAGACCGTGCTCGGGTCGGTTATCGACGAGTCGAGGGCGGTGCGAGAGACCGTGCTCGGGTCCGTGGTCGACGAAGCCAGGACCGTCAAGGAGGCCGTCGTCGGGTCAGTGGTCGACGAGTCCAGAGCGGTCCGGGAGACCGTGGTGGGGTCCGTTATCGACGAGTCCAGGGCCATCAAAGAGGAGGCCAGGGCGGCCAGGGTGGCCACGGAGTCAGAAATGGCCGACCTCCGGGCCGATGTGGGCAACCTCACCAGCGAGGTCGAGGGGCTGCGCTCGGACCTGGTGGAGCTCAATCGCGTGCTGCGGATGCAAGGGGACGCCGCCGACCAGGTGGCCGAGGTCCTGGGCCGGACGTTGACCCGGCTTTCAGCCGAGGTCGAAGTCCTGTCCGGCGCGCTCGAGAGCGCCCGCTCGCTCGCCGAAGGCTCTACCTCGGCCCCACCGGGACTGCGCTTTAGGAGCGTTGGCCCGGCCCGCACTCAACGGCTGGCCGCCCACGTCAGGAACTCCTCGAGCGGCTGGGTATTGACGATGGTTTCAAATGGGAGCGCCGCTTGCACGGCTTGTTCGCAGCCAAGCCGAAGCCAGGTGAGCTGGCCCGGTGCGTGAGCGTCGGAATCTATCGAGAAGCGGCACCCAGCCGCAGCCGCCGCTCGCAGCAATTCCTCCGGCGGGTCACGGCGGTCCGGGCGAGAATTAATTTCAACGGCGGTCCCGCTCGCGGCACAGGCGGCGAAGACCTCGTCGTGGTCGAAGCTCGACTGGGGCCGTGGGCGCCCGACGATGCGGCGGCCCGTGCAGTGGCCCAAGATGTCGACGTGAGGGTTCTCGACCGCCGCCACCATCCGCCTCGTCATCTCGTCCTTCTCCATCCGCAGCTTGGAGTGCACGCTGGCCACTACGACGTCGAGGCGAGCGAGCAGCTCTTCTTCCTGGTCTAACGAACCGTCGTCCAGGATGTCGACCTCGATGCCGGTGAGCAGGCGAAATGGCCCCAGCTTCTCGTTCACATCAGCCACGACGTCGATTTGGCGCCGCAGTTCATCCGCGCTGAGCCCGTTGGCCACAGTGAGGCGAGGGCTGTGGTCAGTGAGGACGAGGTACTCGTGGCCGAGTTCCAACGCCGATCGCGCCATCTCCTCGATCGGGCTCCCGCCGTCGGACCAGTTCGAATGACTGTGACAATCGCCCCGCAAGGACGCCAGGAGGTCGCCGGCGGGACCGCCAGGTAGAGCCGTGGCCCGCTCCCGCAGGGCGGCCAGGTACCCGGGTACCGTCCCGGAAAGCACCTCACTGATCACCGCGGCCGTGCTTTTACCAACGCTCGCCAGCGTTTCTAGACGGCCCTCGTCGGCCAACCGGGCCAACTCTTCGGGAGGAACGTCGTCGACCGTGACCGCCGCCCGGCGGAAGGCCTGCACCTTGTAGGTTTCGGCCCCCTCCGCTTCCAGGAGGTAAGCGATCGTGCGGAGAGCGTCAGCGGCTTGCACGCGGTCAAGACTAGGGAACGGGCGGCATGACGAGAGGGCCGGTCGCCGGCAAGCCGAGCCGCGCCGCCAGCGCGGCCATCGACCCCCAGGGGTCGAAGGCGGCCGCCGCCGCCAAAGGGTCATCGCTCGACCGCGGAGGCCGTAACCGGGGCCCGACCGGTTGCGGCGGGTAGTCGACCAGGTCGGCGTCCGGCCGCAAGCCGCTCCTCCGCCTGGCCACGGCAGCGGCATGCTGGAGGTCGCCAAGCTCGTCCACCAGCCCACGTTCCCGCGCGTCGGCGCCAGTCCAGACGCGTCCCCTGGCTACTTCGTGGACGGCTTCGACGGCCATGGACCGGCCGGCCGCCACCTTCCCGACGAAGTCGTCGTAAATCCGGTCGAGCCAGCTGGACAGCTGCTGGTATTCCTCTTCGGTGTACTCGTCGAGGACCGTCGTCATGCGGGCGTGACGACCGTCGCTCACCTCGTCGTGGCGAATGCCCAATTGGCTGAGGAGATCGGAAAAGGAGAATTTGCCGCCAAGCACGCCAATGGAGCCCGTGAGCGTGCCCGGCTCGGCCACTATCACGTCCGCCGGGGCGGAGACGAAGTAGCCGCCGGAGCCGGCCACGTCTCCCATCGACACGACGACGGGCTTGCCGGCATCTTTGATGCGTTTGACCTCCCGCCAGATCACGTCCGAGGCGACGTAGGAGCCGCCGGGGCTATTGACCCGGAAGACTACTGCTTTGACCCGGTCATCCTTTCCAGCCGCCCGCAGGGCGGCGCTTACCGTGTCCGAGCCCATCGCCGCCTGGAGCGGGCCGTGGGCGCTCCGACCCAGGCGGATCGTACCGATGCCGGTCACCAGCGCGACCACGTCACGTCGCCGGTTGACGACCCGGCCGAGCCGTTTCGCCAGAGGCTGCTGGCGCCGGTACCGATAGACGTACAGCAGCTGCGGCTCGGGACTGGTCCGGGCGAGGGTGGCGGCGTAGACCTCGTCCCGGTAACCGAGGTGGTCGACCAGGTTGGCCTCCTGGGCCTCGGGGGCCAGCAGCGGGGCGCGGTCGATCAAGTCGCGCACTACGCCCGCGCCGAGGTGACGACCGCTGGCTATACCGTCTACGACCTGCTCGAACAACGAGTCGACGATCCTCCCCGTAGCCTCGCGCTGCGGGCCCGTGAAGGAGCGCTCGAGGAAGATGTTGGCTGCGCTTTTGTACTCGTGGCGAGTCCCGAACTGGCGCCTTACGCCCAACCGGTCGAGGGCCTCAGCCAGGAACAGCGAGCCTGCGCTGACGCCAACCAGGCCCACCTCGCCAGACGGTTGTAACCAGAATCTCGTCGAACCCGGCCGCGAGGTAGTACGGGACCGTCGCTACCGTCAGCTCCCCGAAGCTCTCGGACCAGGCCACGGTCGGTTTGCGTGCCGCCCGGAACGCGGCCACGGCGGAGCGGATGTCCTGGGCCCGGCCGAAGCCCATGCGGCGCGCTCCTACCTTGGCGATGAGCCCGCATACCTTCGGGTCGGTGGCCGCATCGTGGAGCGCCTGCAGGACGTCAGGTAGGACCGGCCTGCGTCGGGACTGCAGTCGCCCGAGCGGGTCGGTTGGTCGCTCTTCGAGCATCGGCTGGGTCAGGTCCAGCTCGAGCAGGAGAGGCGCCATCCGGCGACGTCGCAGCTCAGTCAACCCCCGAACGGCGTTCATAAGCCAGCATCCTCTCTCACCCGTGGCCGCTGCGAACAGCGCCGATCGCAGGCTAGCGCTGGAGCCAGACGGGCCACCGGCTTCCCGTCTACGGGCAAACCCCGGCTTCTTGAGGCACGGGCACGAGAGACGCAACCCGCCAGTCCCGGCTGGGTCACGACCAGGTAAGCGGATCCATGGCCCCGCACGTTAAAAGGCGAGTGAGCCGCGACCGGGTCGAGTTTGCCGATTTTTACGAAGCCAGCTGGGATCCGTGCTTACGGGCAGTGGCTGCCTCCTTGGCTGACCCACGTCTGGCCGAAGACCTGGTCGCCGAGGCGTTTGCCAAAGCCTGGGTGTCCTGGCGAGAAGTGAGAGACCACCCGGCGCCACGGGCCTGGGTGGTGCGCACAGCCCTCAACACCGGTGTGTCATGGTGGCGTCGGCGTCGCCGAGAGGTCACTCTGACGGGGCGGGAACCCGGGCCAGTGCAGCCAGGGTCAGGGGCGCCCCCGCTAGGGCTGGACGCCAGTTTGTTAGGCGCTGTGCGTCGATTACCAGCGCGCGAGCGTGAGGTGATCGTGTTGCGCATCTTCCTCGACCTGGACACCGAGACGACAGCCAAGCACCTCGGGATCGCGACCGGCACGGTCCGGGCGCACCTGTCCCGGGCCATCGCTGCATTGCGCCAGGAAGTTAACCCCGTCCTCACCATGGACGCTTGACAACGGAGATGAGGCCATGCCCGACCATCATGTGAACGACGACGACGTGCTCGGTGCGCTCCGCGACGGGCTGTCCAAACTGCCGGTCACGCAGCCACCGCCGCTCGAGGCCATCGTGGCCCGGGGCCGGGCACGCCGACGTCGCTCCGGCCTGGCCGGTATGGGCCTGGCGGCAGCCGGGCTGGCTATCGCCTTACCGGTCATACTTACCAGTGTCAACCGGCCCGGGGGCCGGGTGGCCCCGTCCGTTCGGCTCGGCTCCGGGCCCGTGCACGTCAACCTGGCCGCCTTCTCTGTCGACAGCAACCCCAACGGCACCGTAAGCGTCAAGCTCGCCCGCGGCCAGAGCTTCGACCCCAGGGAGCTGCGCCAGATCCTGGCCAAGGCCGGTGTCGCCGCCGTGGTCAACTACGGCGCTTTCTGCGCCACCCCGGTCCAACCGGCCGGGTTCGAGCAGGTCGTGTTGAACGCGGCGCCAGGCAACCGGTATTCAAAGCCGGGCACAGGCTCGTCGCCCCGCTCGCTGACGCCCGGTGAGGTGACCGCCATGGTGATCAGACCGGCGGCCATGCCGAAGCGGGCGGAGCTGAGCATCGGTTACTTTCCCGACCACGTGGCCGTGACGCTGGTGAGAGTCGGCGGCCCGCTCTCCTGTATGGCTGCCGACCCGCCCGCCTGCAATATCCCATCAGCTGGCCAGGCGCGCGCCGCCACGCCACCATCGCCAAGCGGAGTAACCACGGCACCGGCAGCGAGCACAACTTTGCCTTCGGCCTCCACCACCGTCCCGTCATCGAGCGTTACGTACACGACAGGAACGTCCGCCGCCACCGTTGTGCCGGGTAGTGGCGCGGCCCAGGCCGCCACGACCATGCCGGCAGCCTCGACCACTTTGCCCCCGAGTGCGACGACGTCCTTGCCCCCAGCCGCTACGGCCAACCCGCCCGGAGCAACGAGGACGTTCCAATGCCAAGTCCCCGCCCCAGGTTCGACCGGGGTAACCGGGACGACGGCCGGCGCGACCACGACGACGACCGTCTCGTCTGCCTCCACGTGAGAGCAGGCCGGGCGCGCACAGGCGGCGTCGAGCGGGCTGCAAACGCTGGGGTCTAGCTGGCTAACCCCGCCGGCCCGAGCCCGGCGCTTGCCCTCGTGCATGGCCTGGACACGACCAAGCGGGATGGCGTTCCCCTCTTCCACCAGCTCGCTGCTCAGGCGTTGAGGAGCCGGCATTTGCGCCGCCCACGGGTTACCGTCGCCAAGGAGCCGTAGCGCCGTATGCACCGTGTAATCGGTAGGCACGACCTCGTCGAGGTCGTCCCAGCTGACGGGGAACGAAACGGGCACACCCGGCCTCACCCGGGGGCTGAACGCCGCCACCACGGTGGCCCCGCCACCAACCCGGGTCGCGTCGACGAAGACTTTTCCCTCCCGGTCCTCCTTCATGAACGCCGTCGTGGCCACGTCCGGGCCCAAGACGACGGCGCGGGCGGCGATGGCCCGCGTGGCTGCGGCCGCGGCCTCTAGGGATGCGTCAGCCAAGGGGACAAACACATGCAAACCTTTGGAGCCGCTGGTTTTCACCGCCCCCTCGAGACCGACATCCGCCAGCGCCTGGCGGACGAGCCGGGCCACCCGGACCACCATCCGAAACGCGTCGGTACCGGGCGGGTCGAGGTCGAGCACCATATGAGTGGGTGTCCCTGGTTGACTGGCACGGACCAGGGTCACGTGGTACTCCACTGCCCGCTGGTTGGCGAACCAAAGCAGCGTGCGCCGGTCGTTACAGAGCGCGTAGGTCACCTCCCGTTTGGAGGCCTCGGCCCAAAACGGCACGGTTTTGACCCAGGCCGGCGTGTACTTGGGCACGTTTTTCTGCATGAAAGCCTCTTCGCCTCGGTGCACACGTACAACCGACAGGGGCCGGTCTTGGAGCTCGAGGATGACCCGGTCGCTGACCCCGTCCAGGTAGTCCACTAGGTCGCGCTTTGTCGCGCCGGACCCGTCGAACAAAGGTTCATCGAGGTGGGTGAACGAAACGTCGTCGACCGGCCCCGGGCCGCTCGCACCAGCCATGCCTAAGCACACTAACGGCCCCATCCCGACCTCTTACCCGAATGCCTCATGGGCCAGGGCGTTATGGCCCATCCGTTATGCCCCTCAGCCCGGGCCGGTCGACCTTACCGACTGGCGCCGGACCGACTGGCGCCGGATCACGACGATGCAACAATCATCGTGCGGTGTGGCCCAGAACTCGTGCGCTATAGAGCCGGCCAGCGAGTGGACGTCTGCGGCGCCATTTTCGGCGACGAACGTCCTGAGCTCTTCGAGCCCGTCGGCAATATCGGCGCCGCGGCGTTCGACCACGCCGTCGGTAAGGAACACGAGCCCACCGGCCGGGTTGACGTGGTGCCTGGATTCAGGCTTGTCGCCGGACACCGCCACACCCAAGAGGAGGGTGCTCGGCAAAACTCAGCCAGTGCGCCGACCCGCCGCCGAAAACCAGCGGCGAGATATGGCCGGCCGAAGACCACAAGAACGTGCCCTCGTCTGGGTACAGCAACCCGTACAGTGCGGTGGCGAAACCATGGGCTTCGTCCATAAACGTCAGCTCCGCCAATCCGTGGATGATGTGGGCGGCCCGCCCCCGCCTACTGCTAGTCCTCGAGCGGCATTGCGCAACTGCGCCATTAGTGACGCCGCCGCGATCCCGTGACCACCCACGTCCCCGATGCCGAGCAGGAACCGTCCATCAGGCAGCGGGGCCACGTCGAACCAGTCGCCCGCCACTCGTCCTTCGGCCGGTATATACCGGCTGGCGATCTCGTAACCGGGGATGGGGGACAATTCAGCCGGCAGGAGGGCCCGCGAGAGGAGGCTGGCCGTCGAATGTTCCACGTCGTACCGGCGGGCGTTCTGCAGGGCAACTCCGGCGTGCCCGGCGAGACCTTCGGCCGAATGCCACACCCCTTCGGGCGGTGCTGCCCCCCAGCTATCGGACACGAGGCTCATGACCCCGATGACCTGGCCACTAGCCTTGATGGGGACAACCAGCGCAGTCCAGTTACCTTGCCGGGCCAGGATCCGGTTGCTTTGGGCGTCGTCGTAGACCTGGCGCACCTCCTTTTCGGTGACGTGGGAGACCAATTGAGCGTTGCCGGTCCGGTAACACGCCGCCAGCGGGGTCGAGGAACTGATGTCGACGGCCTGGAGGCCGCGCAGCTCCTCGGCCAGGTCCGAGTGCTCGGCGATCTCGATCGCCACTCTGCGCAGGTTGGCCTGGTCGGCCACGTAGACCGCGCACCAGGGGGCCAGACGCGGGACCGCCAGCAGCACCAGCTTGCGGACGACGCTGGCGGGATCCAGCTCGCTCACCATGACCCGGGTGCCTTCGCTCATCAACTCGAGCGTTTTCCCGTTCGCTGAGCTCAATGTCCTCCAGCCGCGCCCTGTCCACTGCAATAGCGCACTGGTGGGCGACAACCGAGAGCAAAGCCGAATCGTCGGTACTGAACTTGCGCGGCTGTTCCCAACCGACCGAAAGCAGCCCGAACGTCTTGCCATGCGCGGCCAGCGGGAGGATGGCCCAGCCCTGGCAGGAGCTCGGGTAGTCGGCGTACTCGGGGAACTCCTGGTCCCTCTGGGCCAGGGTCGGCCAATAAATTGGTTCTCCGCTCGACAGCACCATCCGGGCCGGGCCACTACGGCCGAACGGGACATCGTTCTCCAGGAGCTTGACCGTGGGCTCCGAAGTGCCCGAAGCGTGGAGGGTGGCCAACCCCGCGCCGTCAGCGCTGACCACGTTAAGCACCAGGGCGGCGGCGCCCAGCTCGCCCTCCAGGCAGCACCGGATGGCCTCCAGCACGTCGCTAACCCCATGTCTTTCGGCCAACTGGGTGGCGACGTCCTGGACGATGGCGGCGCACCCCACAGGAGCGCGCGGTGTGCACGATAGCAGGCCAGCCCACTCCCGCTTGTGAGAGATAGTTGAGTTACGGCGCAAAAACACCGGTCCCATTCCGCACAGGGGCACACCTTGGCGGGCTCGCCCCAGCCGGTGAAGCCGGTGTGCGCCGCCCGGAGCCGTCGGCTGACGTCCCCGGCCTAGCGGCCGAGAATGTTCGGCCCGAGCGCGGTGGCCAGCTCGAGGCTAGGGTCCTCGATCACAGGGACCACTGCGGTCACACAGGCGTACCCCTTGTGCAGCAGGTCGGAGTCCGTCGGAGGGGCCAGTGACGCCGCCACAGCGTCCTCGGGGGCCTCGACACCATCAGTGGCTGCCCCCACCGTGAGCGGGAGCAATTCCCCACTTTCTTCGGTGACCGTTGTCTGCGACGCCCCGACCGCCGCCAGCCGGCCGACCCGGATCCCCCGCACCTTATCGATGGGGACGTTGGGGACGTTGCAATTGAGGACAACATGGCGCATTTCGGTGGCTATCCAGTCAAACAGCCGTCCCGCGATTGTGGCCGCCGTAGCCCAATAGGCGCAGCCCGCTTCGACCGGACCATCTACCGACCCGTCCACCGCGCCATCGATCGAACCGGTGACGTCGAGCGAGACGGCCAGCGCAGGGCGATGTTGGTAGTACGCCGTGAACGCGGCCCCGACCGTCCCGGAGTGGAGGATCGCCCGGCCCGTGTTTGCTCCCCGGTTGATACCGGAAAGTACGACGTCCGGCGGCGGGCCGAACGCACCCTGGAAGGCCGAGCGGCAGATCAGGGCCGGGGTGGCGTTCATTGACAGCACCGCACCGGGCGCCCAGCCGGCCCAACCATGCTGCTCTACCAGCAAGTCGTGTCCCTGGACGACGCCGGTGACTGAGGCGCTGGCGCCGCTACTGTCCCAATTGGGGGCGACCACAATCGTGTCGTGACCTCTTTCGGAGGCCACGCCCGCCAAAGCACTGAGCCCAGGAGACTCGATCCCGTCGTCGTTGGTAATGAGGACGCGCAACACCTCGACCCTAGCGGCTGGATCTCTATAAGGAGCCAACCGCGCTCGCGCCGGCGCCGGCCTGGCGTCTCGCTCCATTCGACTTCAGCCTGGCGCTGGCTCCGTGCACTTCGGCCTGCCGCGGTGGTGGGCGCCTAAGCTGGCGCCGTGAGCGTGGCCTTGTCCGGCGGTGATGCGCGCCCGGTCGCGGCTACCGTTCAGGGCGTGGGCGCCTCCGCCGTGGCGACCATCGCCTGGGGGCTGTCCGGCATCTTTGTGGTCCTTACCACCCAACCTGCTCTGGTAGCCGCCTTAGAACGGTTGTGGCTGGGAGTCCCCCTCGTGGCTCTCCTTTTGATCGTCAGCCGTCGGCGGCTTTACTGGCCCGTGCTGTGGCGCTCACTTCCGGGCGGGATCTTGCTTTGTGGAGATATTGCGCTGTTCTTTAGCGCGGTGAAGCTCACGAGTATTGCCGACGCCACGATTATTGGTGCGTTACAACCGGTGCTGGTGCTCTTTATCGCCAAGCCACTGTTTGACGAGCAAGTGCGGTTGTCCGACATGGCCTGGACCGCACTCGCTATCGGCGGTATGGCCGTGGTCATCCTGGGGTCGACCGGGACGGCGGGCCGGCATGGGCCGGTGGGCGATTTGCTGGCTGCCGGTTCGGTTTGTTGTTGGACCGCTTATTGGCTCATCTCGAAGCGTGCCCGCACCGGGCCGCGTGGCGGACCAGTGGCTGGAGCAGGTTCGGACCAGGGGATCGGCACCATTGAGTACACCGCGGGGGTAATGATCGTTGCCGCCGTAGCGATGGTCCCAATAACGCTACTTTCCCGGGAGCACATCACCGCCGGCACGCCCGAGGATTGGCTGTGGCTCGGCTTGCTGGCGTTGTTACCGGGCGGCGCTCACCTCCTGTCAAACTGGGCACACCGTTTCGTCGACATATCCGTCTCATCAGTAATAGTGTCCATCAACCCGGTAATTGCGGCCGGAGCGGCTGCTGTCATCCTTCATCAGTCACTCGATGCGTGGCAGGACATCGGCGGTCTGGTGGCGATCGTCGGGGTGGTAATGGTGGCGCGCCGAGCGGCCAAGGTTGAACCGCCGGCCGAGGTGGCGAGCACGTAGTCGGGTCGGTCCTGGTAGCCCTCCCCGCCAGCCGCTGGCACCGCACATGCTCTGCGCGCGGTCAGCCTTGGGGTAACAGGCTGTTGGTGAAATCATCCGATGCGGGCGGGGGTGTCTCGCCTTTGAACAACCCGCCTTGGGCCATTATTTTGGTGATCCCGGCAAAGCTCGAATCGTAGAGCGTGCCCCATTGGCCCGACTTCGTGAGGAAAGTTGGCGCCGTGGCGTTGCCGGTGGCGTCAATGACGTTTTGGCTATTTGCCAGTGCGGCGTGGTTGTCCTTGATCAAGATTTGTTCGGCCTCGGCGGGGTGCCGGGCAGAGAAGATGTAGCCCTCGGCCAAAGCGTCCAGGCCGGCTTGCAAAAGTGACGCCTTCGTCTTTATCTCTTTGTCGCTAGCCACCAGCGAGTCGTCGGGGAAGCTGGCCGCGCTGCCGAGGTAGTCCCGGATCGGGAACAGCCGGAGCTTGGCCCCGGTGAGCTCGGCCGTGACGTCGTCGACGCCCCCGTACATGGTTGTATACGCCACTCGGCCTGACTCCAGCGCCTGGTAGGCGGACGTGTTGAGCACCACCTGGCGGAACGAAGGGTGCTTCACACCGAGCTTGGAAAATATGGCGTCGATTATCGGTTGGTCGCTTGGCACCCCGAAGCCCCCGTAAAGTTTGCCGCTCAACTGGGCCGGGCTTTTGTAGGGAGACGACTTGAGCACAGCCAGTTCGATGGTGTTGACCTGGGTCAGGCCGGCTACCGCCCGGTAAGCCAGGCCCGATGCACGGTAAGCGGGGATGCTCGGCGGGTAAGTAAAAGCCAGATCTGTTTTACCTGCTGCGATCAGCGTTTCGCCCGGCGTGCCCGCATACGGGATGATTACCGGCTTTATACCTTCTTTGGTGAAATAACCATTGTTGATGGCCACGTATATCCCGAGGAAATCGACGTTGGGGGTCCAGTCGAGCGCGATACGCAGTGGCTCGAGGGTGGCGGCCGCGGCCGGCGCCCCAAATACGGCGGTAGGGGAAGCTAAGGGTGCGCAGGCGAGGCAGGCCAGGAGCAACCGAGAGGCGGCACGGCGGGCCAATCCGGGCATACAAGTTTCCTCCTGGTCCTTGGTCGAGCGCCGACCGGCTCGATCCGGCTAGTGGTTCGGCCCTCAACTTAGCTGGCTCGATAGAAATTAGGCCCCAGAAGCTAGCATTACCGCTCAGTGGCCGTCACCATCGCTTCTCCGGACAGCACCGTCGAGCGTACCAGCGCGCCGTCCGGACTGGCTCCGCGACCCTCCCGGGCGCGCCGCGCCAAACGCCGGTTGCGCGTGGTACTGCCGCCCTTTTTCTTGATCCTGGCCGGCCTTGTCCTGTGGCAACTGGTGGTGAGCGCCGACCACATCGACCCGCAACTGCTGCCTGGCCCGTGGTTGATCCTGCGCTCGACCTGGGACGACCGCGCTGACATCTGGCCAGCCATCGTCGTGACCACCGAAGAGGCCGTGCTGGGCATGGTCGTGGCCACCGTGGTGGCGGTGTTGATCGCTGTCGCCATCGATTCTTTCCGGACCGTGCGCGGCAGCCTCTACCCTGTGATCGTCGCCTCTCAGACCGTCCCCATCATCGCCCTGGCCCCTCTCGTTTTGGTCTGGTGGGGCTTCGGCCTTTTTCCCAAGGTCGTCCTCGTAGCCCTGTTCAGCTTCTTCCCCATAACAGTTGGCCTGGTGCAAGGGCTAGGCTCGGCGGACCCGGACGCCATCAACCTACTGCGTACGATGCGGGCCGGACGGTGGCAGCTGCTGACCCGCGTCAAGTTGCCCAACTCGTTGCCGCAGTTCTTCACTGGCCTCAAGATTTCTGTGACGTACGCCTACAGCGCGGCGATCGTGGCCGAGTTCGTGGGTGCGATGCAGGGCCTCGGCGTGTACATGACCTCGGCCATCCACGATGCGCCCGTGCGCATGGACCTCGTACTCGGTGCCGTCTTCGTGATCGCCCTGCTCACCATCGTGTTGTTCGCGTTGGTCGGGATCATCCAACGCCTGGCCATGCCGTGGCGGCCCCGGCCGTGAGCCCTGATCGTCAAGGCGACCTCGTCATTACCGAGGTCACGAAACACTTCTCGCACGAGGGCAACGACGTGGTGGCCCTCGACGGGGTTGACCTGGTAGCAGGCGCCGGCGAGTTCGTGGCGTTGATCGGGCCGAGCGGTTGCGGGAAGAGCACTCTGTTCAACATCGTGGCCGGGCTCGAGCAACCCTCGACGCGGGAGCGTGCTGATCAATGGGGAAGTAGTCGACGACCGGCTCGGCGCCAGCGCGTTTATGCCCCAGCACGACGCGCTGCTCGGGTGGCGCCGGGTGGTGGACAACGTCGTCCTGCCCCTCGAGCTCCGCGGCGTCAAGCGAGCGCAGGCCGCGCCGTCAAGCGTTGCCTCTGCTGGAGCGGTTCGGCCTGGGAGACTTCGCCCAGGCCTGGCCCTGGCAGCTATCAGGTGGCATGCGCCAGCGGGCTGCCTTCTTGCGCACAGTCATCGCCGGTCAACCGCTCATGTTGTTGGACGAGCCGTTCGGCGCCCTGGACGGCATCACCCGGGCCGACCTGCAGGAGTGGTTGAGCGGGGTTTGGGCCGAGTTCGGCACTACGGTGCTGCTGGTGACCCACGACATCACCGAGGCAGTGTTCCTCTCTGACCGCGTGTATGTGATGACCCCGCGGCCCGGCCGGATCGCCTCTGTGCTCGAGGTCGACCTACCAAGGCCACGTCGACTGGCCCAGAGAGAAGACGAACCGTTCCAGGCGCTCGAAGCTAAGTTGCGCCACGGGCTGGTGGCCGCCATGACAACATCCAGCCGTCTGGAGGTGGCTCAACCGTGAGCGAGCGCGACGGTAACGCGGGCACCGTCAGGCAGGTGCCATGACGAGGGTGCGATGACGAGGGTGCGATGACGAGGGTGCGATGACGAGGGTGCGATGACGAGGGTGCGATGACGAGGGTGCCATGACCAGGGTGGCAGTGCTCGACGATTACCAGCGCCGCGCCGCCGAGTACGCGAACTGGGCCTCCCTCGGCCGGCGTCGAGGTGGTGTTCTTCCATGAGCCCATCGGCCAGGGCACTCTGACCGAGACCCTGCGCGATTTCGAGGTACTGGTGTTGATGCGGGAGCGGACCGCGTTCCCGCGACCGGTGCTCGAGTCCCTGCCGAACCTCCAACTCCTGGTGACGACGGGCATGCGCAACGCTTCGGTCGACGTGGCTTACCTGAACGAACGGGGCGTGGTCGTCTCCGGGACCTGGACGGCCGGCGGACGGGCGGACCCGGGCATCCCGAGCACGGCAGAGATCGCGTGGGCGCTGATCCTGGCCGTCACCAAGCGGGTGACGATCGAAGACCGAGCCATACGAGAAGGGCATTGGCAACTCGGCCTTCCGACCATCCTGGCGGGCGCCACCCTGGGCCTGGCCGGGCTGGGCCACCTGGGCTCTGCCATGGTCGCGCCGGCGCAGGCGTTCGGCATGGAGGTCATTGCCTGGAGCCAAAACCTGACCGAAGAGCGGGCGCTCGCCTTCGGCGCTATGAGGGCCACCAAGGAGGAGCTCCTCTCCCGTTGCGACGTCCTTTCCATCCACCTGGTGCTGAGCGAGCGGACAAGAGGCCTCTTCCAGGCTCAAGATTTGGCGCTTATGAAGCCGACGGCGGTGCTCATTAACACATCGAGAGGGCCGATCGTAGACGAGCCGGCCCTCATCGCCGCGCTGCGCGCGGGCACCATCGCCGGCGCTGGGCTAGACGTTTATGACCGCGAGCCGCTCCCGGCGGGCCACGAACTCACCACCTTGGACAACGTCGTGCTGCTCCCGCACCTTGGGTACGTCAATGAAGCCGGCCTGCGCCAGATGTACGGCCAAGTCGTGGAGGACATTGGCGCCTTCCTGCAAGGGTCTCCGGTCCGCACCCTTTAGTAGCAGAGTGGCTCGGCCGCGATTGCGCCCCTCGCAGCGCTTGACGTATTCCTGAACCCGGTGCTGGTTGAGCTGGGCGCTCCCTCGACCGCCCCGGGCTCTTCCTGCTAGAACACGATCTTCTAGGTTCTCCGGCTCTCGAAGCTCGGCTCAACCAGGCCAGGCCCCTCGTGGAGGTCAATGAACGAACGCCCGGTCTGTGCATTACGGTTCTCAGTCAATGATCAAGCTCGCCGAGGCGCTGTGGTCGCCCAACCCGTCGAGGATAAACACGCTATGCCGTCAGGCCGGAGTGGAGTACGCGGTGGGGGGTCTGCCTCCCAGTGACGCGACGCACCCGGCGGCCGAAAAACCCTGGGACTACTTCCCCTTGCTTCGTTGGCGGGAGAACTACCGAGCGGCGGGTTTCGACCTCGCCGTCATTGAAGCCCGCCCTCCGCTCAACCGAGCCAAGCGCGGGCTCGAGGGACGAGACGAGGAGATCGACACGGTTTGCCGCCTAATCGAGAACATGGGCCAGCTGGGCATCCCGGTCTGGTGTTACGAATGGATGACCGATTTCAATTGGATCCGTACCGCCACGGCGGTGCCTGGCCGAGGCGGCTCACTCGTTTCGGGCTTCGACAACTCGTTGCTGGCGGACGCACCTTTATCCGAGCATGGCCCCATAAGTGAAGAAAAATTATGGGAAACGCTGGAGTACTTCCTCCGCCGGGTGGTGCCGGTAGCCGAGCGGGCTGGCGTCATGTTGGCCATGCACCCTGACGACCCGCCCCTGTCGCCTATCCGGGGCGTGGGCCGGATCATGCGCAGCGTCGAGAACTACCAGCGGCTGATCGACCTGGTGCCCAGCGAGGTCAACGGGATCACACTGTGCCAAGGCAACTTCGCCCTCATGACCGACGACATCCCCGGCACCATCAGGCACTTCGGCCGGCAGAAAAAGATCTTCTTCGTGCACTTGCGCGATGTCCGCGGTACGGTCCAGGACTTCGTCGAGACCTGGCACGACGAAGGCCAGACAGACCTCGTCGCGTGCATGGAGGCGTACCGGGATGTCGGTTTCGACGGCCCGGTCCGGCCGGACCACGTCCCCACCGTAGACGGCGATTCGAATGACAACCCCGGGTACTCCGCCTACGGCCGCCTCTTCGCCTTAGGCTACATCCGCGGGCTTTCTCAGGCCGTGTTCCGACCGTAGCCCCATCTCAGCCCCGCCCTGGCCCGGCTTCCATCCCACTCCTGTCCAACTCGAGGACCCAGTCAAATCGGAGCGCCCAAATTGGAAAGTACACGGAAATGAGGCTTGAACCGACCCCAGCTGAGCTCGAAGCACTGACCCCCTTCAACCCGTTCGACCGCTTTGCCGACGGACGGCCGCGCGTCCCGGACGAGGTGCTCGACAGTCTGCTGGAGGCCACGACCGAGCAGGCCTGGAAGGTCCTGGACATCGAAGGGTACCGCTACCAGTTCGAAGGCAGTTGGAAGGAGACGCACCCCGGTCGGGTCACAGTCGGCCGCGCCGTTACGGCGCAGTTCGTCCCGGTCCGCCCCGATTTCCACAGTGTGGTCCAGGCGACGGGTATAACCGAGGGCCGAGGCACGAGCGGCGGCCAGAACTCATGGGTTATCGAAAAGCTCCAGCACCGAGATGTCATGGTGGTCGACATCTTCGGCAAAGTGAAGGACGGGACCGTGGTCGGCGACAACCTGGGCACCGCCGTGAGCGTGCGGACCGGGGCTGGCGCCGTGATTGACGGAGGCGTGCGAGATTATCAAGGCCTGGTCCAGCTCCAGGACGTCAACTTTTACTTCCGGGGGTCGGACCCGACTGCCATCGCCGACGTCACTCTGGCCGGCATCAACATCCCGGTACGAATTGGGAACGCTACTGTCCTCCCGGGCGACGTTGTCCTCGGCACCGCCACCGGGGTAATATTTATCCCTCCGCACCTCGCCGCCGAAGTGGCCAAACAGGCGTTGGACACCAACGTACGGGACAGGTTCGGGAAGCTCCGCCTGGCCGAGGGCAGGTACACAAGCGGAGAAATAGATGTCCAAACCTGGCGGGCGGACATTGAGGCGGACTTCCAGTCCTGGAGACAGTCGGTATAGGAGGCGAGCGGGGACGGCCAGGGCCGTCTAAAAGTCCCCACAAACCTGGGCCGGATCGCCTCGCTTGTGGCAACTTTTCGACGGTGGCACGGGGTCTGTAGCGGTTTTAACCGTTTTCCGGCTAAAACTGCGAGCCGTGTCTAAAAGTCCCCACAAACCTGGCCCGGGAGCCTTCGCTAGTTGCACTTTTCAACACTGGCGCGCTCCCGCTTGCTTCCGCCGGTCGGCTGCGCCCACCGCGGGCGGTGACCTTCGGTCCCTCACCCGCCAGCGGAGAGCCCAAGGGCCTGAGCGACAAGGCCCAGCGCCTTTTGGTGCCCATCAACCCCGGAAAGCCCGGCACCCATGGTGTTGATCGCAATATGAGTCGCCCCCGCCTCCTCCCAGCGCTTGGCCTGCTCGGCCACAGCCTCGGCCCCGCCCGGCCCGAACCCGACCCGGCCCTCCATGCCCAGAGCCGAGGGTTCGCGCCCGGCCGCTCTAGCGGCCTGGGCCACGACGGCGCGAGCGTGCTCCAAGTCCGGCCCGGGCTGCACTTGGGGGAACCAACCGTCAGCCAACCGTCCGGCGCGACGGTACGCCGGGTCAGAGCTGCCGCCCAACCAGACAGGTACCGGCCGCTGCACCGGGAGGGGCGCCAGGCCCGCACCGATGACCTTGTCGAAGCGTCCCTCGTGGGTCACGCTCCGCTCGGTCCACAACCGGCGCAAAAGAGGGACCTGCTCTTCTTCGCGCTGGCCCCGGGTGGCGAAATCCTGGCCCAGGGCCTCGTACTCCACCCGGTTCCATCCGATGCCCAGTCCCAGCCGGAACTTGCCGCCCGTGAGGATGTCGACCTCTGCCGCCTGCTTCGCCACCAGGGCGGTTTGGCGCTGCGGGGCGATAATGATGCCGGTCACTAGCTCGAGTGTGCTGATGCCAGCCAGGAACCCGAAGAAAACGAACGGCTCGTGAAACGTCGTACTCACGTCGTACGGCCCTGACCAGCCAGGGTAGGCGGCAGGGTCTGCCCCCAGTACATGGTCATAGGCCAGAACGTGCCGGTAGCCAAGGTCCTCGGCCGCCTGTATATAGGCCCGGACGGCACCGGGGTCGGGCGGCAGTTCTGTCTGCGGGTATACAGCTCCGATCTGCATAGGCCCTGTCTAGTTCCCCCTGACCCGCAATAGTCAGTCCAGTGGCACGGTCAACCTGGCTCGCCCTGGCCCCGCAAGTCCAATTGCAGATTAAAGATGAAGGGCCTGGACGAATGACTCCTGCTGTACAGTCTCGACGGCGCTCGGGCAATAGTTGACCCGTACCCAGGCAACAGCCTGGCCCGGAGGCGAACCGCAAATGACCGCTAGGCCGGCCAGCGCCGTCCCGGTCCGCCCGTGCCCGCCAAGACAGCCGATTTCGACCTTTTGGCCCGCCCGAGCTCGGGCCAGGACCGTACTTAGCGCGCCGACGAATTTGGCTGGTTCGACGGGGACGCCGCCATCTGGCCAGTCGAGGTGGTCGTACGGCCAGGGAGGCTGCCAGATGGGGTCGAAGTACAAGCCGTAGTCCGGCACCCGCTCGCGAGCATATGGGTCGCCCGGGTCGTACGACGCGGCGATGACCTCGGTACCGTCTGGCAGGGAGACGGTCGAGAGGTGCCGGTGTACTTCAAATTGTCGGTGCGTGTGAGATGGGTCTGCGCACGCTGGTTCATCTGACCCCAGCCGCCAGAAGAGCCCGCAATCGATGCAAGCCACCACCGTCAGAGGCGCGCTCATAGCAGCCTCGAGACCGAAACCGGACGTTGGCCGCCCAACTGGAGAGGATCTCGCACATGAGTGCGACAGTTGGTTATAGCGATCACCCCCCAGCTCCCTGCTCTTCTATCCCCGGCATGACGTAAGGCGTGAGCCGAGGGGCGGGGTCGAACGTCAGCCCCGGTTGATCAGCGGCGGTCCCGATCAAAGTGAGCTGGAACTGCTGAACGTACTCCACTCTATTTTGACGATCGAGACGAAAGGCCTGGTCGTGGCCCGGGTAGATCAGGTCGCCGATTTCCAGCAATTTCTCTATGGAGCGGCTGGCCAGCTCATTGTCCCAGAAAACCAGGGCGTTACGTCGCTCGACGGCCACGAGGCTGTTCTGGATGGCGTCACCAGTGATGACCGCCACGCCATCCGCCGTGGCCGCCGCCACCGCGATGGTGCCCGCCGAGTGCCCCGGCGCCTCGACAATCGCCACTCCCGGGATAACTTCGGTGCCTTCTTCGACTTCCCGGATCCGGTCACCGTAGAAGTCAAGGACTGCATCTACCCAGCTAGGACAGCCAAGGTCGTTCCTGTGGGGACGTTTTGCATAACGACGTTCATCGCCATGCAAGACGATCTGCGCCCGATCGAAGATGTTGAGGTTTTCGATATGGTCCCAATGCGCGTGAGTACATACGACAATATCGATGTCAGAGGGGCTCAGGGAACGTCTTTTTAGCTCGGTCTCCAATACTCCTCGGCGACCGGTGTGGCCCGTGTCGACGACAATGCGCCTTAGCGCCCCCTGCGCGTCAAGACCCTGTACGAGGTTGACGCCGCAGAATGCGACCGACCCGTGATCGGTGCCGATCCGATAACCCTGAAGGAGGGTGTCGACGCTGACAGTGCCTGGTTGCAATTCCTGCTCCTGAGCAAAGACCGATTACTTCATGGGCATTTCTAGACGAACCTACGCCATGGGAGCAAGTACTCGAGCACGCCGCTCGAGGCCGACCACCACCACTTCGATGCCGAGTAAGTCGCCGAGCGCCTCGAGGTCGCCGGTGTGGTGACCCGTACCCAGCGCCCAATGATGGGCTACCGCCGTTGCCGACCAAGCGTCGCACCACGCACCGGGGTCGAGACCGAAGTCGACACGTGATGTTGTGTTGCCGATCCGCAATAAGGGGCCGTCGACCACCTGGCCCTCCGAAACGACAAAACGCAGCCGCCCGTCTCGCATCTGCGTGATGCCAAAGGCCGTTACTGGGCCATGTTTGACATCGAACTCTACCGATACGCCCCACCCGCGCTTGCCGTGAAAGACCCCCAACCCCCGGAGAAGCGGGCGTTGATCACTGATCGACAGATGCGCTGGACCGTCGTGGCCCATCTCGACGACACCATCGGTGAAGTTCAGCGCTTGCATCTCGGTGAAGGACCCGCCTGCGCCGAGACGGTCCATAACGAGCATGGCCAATGACGTCCGCAATTCGAACTCTCCACAGGTCGGGATGTGCCTGGCCGTCAGCAGCGATGCGCCTAGGATCATGCCCGCCCCGAGCCGCTCGTGGATCTCGCCGTCAAGGCCTCGGTGATAGTAAGCCAAGGAGCCCAGGGCAAAATCCTCTACGAGGTGGTCGAGGCCAACGGCAACCGCGGCTGCCCATGAAAAATCGTCGGCCTCGACCGAGGTGTCGACCTCGAAGATGGCTCGGGCCTCTTCTAACTTCCCCTCGATTTCCTTCGGGGTCACCTTTTCTACCCGGGCTCGCAGGTCATCGAACTCGAGGATCTCCACGTGGCCGCCGAGGTTGCCGGGCACCGTCGTGATATCCGCCCACACATCGTACATACCGGGGTACAGATTGCCCATCAGCCCATGTCTGCCCGTGCGCAAAGCTCTTCTCACTCCGGCTGCCCTCACCCATTGTTCAATGCGTTGCCAGGCCCGCTCGTCACCAAGAAAACCCGACACGGACCTAAATGGGATACCGCAACGCTCGAAAGTATTTGCCATTTCGGGTAAAGGGCAGCACCCACAATAAGCCAGCCACTCGCCGGTCCCAAACCTCGCGTGGTCCATCGACTCGGTCGGTTGCAGGTTGATGAAAAGCACGGGCGCACCAGTTTGCTTGGCAATGGGCACCACCATCGTGCTTGTCATGTACGTCGTAAGGAAGCAAATTATTAAGTCGCACGATGCGACTTCCAGTCCTTCGGCGGCGCTTCGGGCCTCGGTCGCGTCTGATATGAAACCCACATCAACGACCTCCGCGTCCAGCCCCTTCAGGCGTTCTGCCACCGTCTGGGCCGATTGGCGCAGTTGAGGTAACAATGCCGGGAACTGGGGCCAATAGGCGCCCAGACCACCGGCAACGAGGCCAACGACCGGTCTGTGGCTGACTCCGGTGCGTTGGTCCCCCCTCGCCGTCCCCGTCACGCGTACCAACGAGCCAGTCATGTCGGTCCTCTCTATTTTCACTCGTTTATGGCGCCGCCTACGGCTTAGCAGATTCAGGGCCGCCCCGGCCGCCAGCGCCCGCCGTACAGCGAAGACACGGCCCTCTTGGGAGGCGGCCGGCCCGCCCGATGCGCCATACGGTCGGGACCAGCTACCATGACGTGGAGCGCGGGCGGTAGCTCAAGAGGGACGAAATCGGAAAGAATATTGCGGATGATAATCCGGGAGCGTTCGCCTGGCGATGGGGAGGCACTCGAGGCCATAGCGCTCGAGACCCACCGACGTGATGGCTACCCAAAGTACCTTCCGAAAGACTTACGGTCCTTCATTTTCAGGCCGGAGGCCCTCGGGGCCTGGGTCGCCGTTAGCGATGGGCAGGTGGTCGGCCACGTGGCCCTCCACCCACACGGCAACCCACAGGTCGTAGACCTGGCCGTCTCGGTGACCGGGCTGGACAAAGACGATGTGGCTGTAGTTGGGCGACTATTCGTTGCGCCGTCGGCTCGGCGTCAGGGCATCGGGCGAGCTCTACTGGAGCGGGCCACGGAGGCGGCTGTCGGCCGTGGGCAGCGAGCGGTCCTCGACGTCGTGGAAGGCCACAGCGCTGCTATCGAGCTCTACGAAGCCTGCGGGTGGGCCCTGGTTGGACGCGTTTATTGGGAGCTACCAGGCGGGCTACCACTTCGGGAACTCGTCTACCTATCGCCGGAGCGGTCGCCGTGACGCTCAGAGCGGGTAACCACGCCGCGGCCCCCGGCCTTTTGGGGACCGGTCGTGGGGTGCGAAGAACAAGTGGCGACAGCGGCGGCGTTGGTCGGTGCTAGGAGCTCTCGACCCGGGTGTGGGGCTCGGCCACTATCCCGAGCCGGCGGGCCGGGCTATCGCAGAGTACTCGGCAGCGATCGTGTCCCAGGTGGCAATGTCCTGGTCAGACCCCTCTGGTAAGTCCACGGGTAGACGATATCGCCCACGTCAGCGAGGCGGAGCGCCAAGGGCCCCACGTCGCACGGCACAGGTTCAGATCCGGACGACCCGTGGGCGCCAGACCCGCTTTTGGGGACGCCCGGTCGATGAACACTTACCGGTCGACTTGCCGGTCGACTCACCGCCGAACGAGACGCTGGGCTGGTCGTTGCCGACGAGCCGCAAGGACGTCTTTGCGGAGCCCTTTGGTTTTGTGGGTTCGGCAACTAAACCCTTTGGGCTAAGCAGTCCCGTCAGTGCGAGCACAAGTCGCGTCGAGGGTGAAGGACGGAGTAGGGCGAAGTTGACACCATTTCGACGGCACTTTTGTCTCGCTCCGAGCAGAGCAGTTGCGCCTGCCACACCAAAGAAGGACACCGGGGCCAGGTCGATGAAAATCGATGATGGCTGCCGCTCGAGGGCGGCATCGACGGCCTCAGAAATATGGGGGGCCGTCTGCACATCGATCTCGCCAGAGATCGTGATGAGGACGACCCCATCGCAGCTCATCACGTGCGCACAAGTCTCGAACTGGTAATCGCCCGAGCGCGGGACAACGAGACGGAGGTGCCGCGGGGGCCGAGTCACTTATTCGTGGTCCTCACTTCTTGTCTTCCTTACCGCTGCTCTAAGTGTAAGTGAACCGACCGAGGGCGGCCGACCTAAGGTCATAAAGCGGTCGTCCATAAACGAATGGCTGGCCCGGGATTACGGACAGTGGTCAGACCGCTACGAGGATCACGCAGACGGGCCTTCCTCTCGAGGTGGTAACTGGACTTTCGTCTGCCGCTCCCAAGGTGCCTACTGGGTCCGTCGCCTGGGGGACGACTAGCATCTGTCCGCATCTGTCCGCATCTGTTCGCAAGGTCGCTCCGAGGCCACTATCCAGGCATGCTGCCGGAGAATACCAGGCGCTACATCACTTAACGCTTAAGCCCAGCCACGTTTGCGGTTGCTTATGTGTTTGGCGCAATCGTGACAGGCAATCAATTTGGGGTGTTTTCGCCTATTGATGTTGTGGCCTCGAAAAAGGAGGGTAAGAGAGAAATACCAACCCGTGGAGGCGTCGATTGTGGTGGCAGGTCTCGCAGGGCGGTCGGCGCGTCCGCGGCGGTTGGCATAAACAGGTGCTGTCCCTTTCAGGGGCGGCCATTCAACAGAGAGGTGAACCAGGCCATGAAAGAACTTTCCCTGGAAGAGCTGGACAACGAATCGGTTGAGGTTTTGCCTGCACGTGAGCTGATGTGTGGTGGGTGCGGCTGCTACCCCGATGTCGACATATCGGTATCACTCTACGTGAGCATCTGCCTGTAGTCCCGTACCTGCCCGCAATTACAAATAGGCAAACGAAGCCGTAAGGATCATTCTGAACGAGGTCACGGGGACGTGGTCTTCCGTCCCCCGTGACCTCTTAGTCAGAGCTCTCTTCCGGAGCTCAAGGTAAGTGGTGGGCAAATCGAGCAGGCGTTTCAGTTGCGTACTGTTCGCCAGACCGGTCGCCAGAGGGTGGCGTCCAGGGTGCGGCCCGTAGAGCGGTTGCAAACATTATTTGGAAGAGGCGGAGACCGTGAGGTTGATTGGAGGGACCCAGCTCCTGGGGAAGGTGGAAGGGGGAGCTTTTAGCGATCCCCGCTACCTGGTCAAGCGGGCCGACAGCGCGATGCTCCAGGTCTCGGCCTTGATCTACTTCACCCTGGAGGCTTTGGATGGCCGCTACGGGGACAAAGTCGACCCCGCAGGTGTGGCCCAACACGTGAGCGAGCGCTGCGGTCGTACCCTCAATTCAGAGGGAGCTCAGTTCCTGCTCCAGGCCAAAGTAGCGCCGCTTGGCCTTGTCGCCGAACTTTTATCGTCGGAGAATGCCGGGCCCGCCGGGGTCCCGAACGTGGTCTTAGCTAATAGAGCGCCGCACCTTGCCCTCGGACGGCAGGGGCCGCCACCCCCGGCGCGGCCTACCCAAATGCTCGGTCTACGCCTTCGAGCTCGTGTCGTCCCGGAAAGGGTTTATCGGGCGCTCACGCGTGCTCTTGCCCCCCTTTTCCATCCAACGGCCGTAGTGGTGGCCCTGCTGGCGTTGGCAATCAGTGACGCGTGGGGGGCGATTGAGCTGCGGTCAGTGGTACTAAAGGGCCTGAGAGAAACCATTACATCACCTTCTTTCCTGCTTGCGATGTACCTGGCGGTAACCATTGCTGCCGCCTTCCACGAACTGGGCCACGCCAGCGCGGCGCGTTACGACGGAGTGCGCTCCGGTGTGATGGGCATCGGGATTTACATACTGTGGCCCGTCTTTTATACCGACGTGACGGAGACCTACAGGCTAAACCGGAAGGGGCGCCTCCGGACAGACCTGGGTGGCGTGTACTTCCATGCCATCGCTGCACTGGTCGCCTGGTCTGGTTATCTGGCGACGAGCAGCCCGGTCGCCTTGGCAATGGCGACAATGATCCAGCTAACTGCCCTCTACCAATTCTTGCCATTCATCCGCTTCGACGGTTATTACATCCTCTCGGACTTCATAGGGGTGCCCAACCTTTTTACTTACGTGAAAGTGGTGCTCCGGCAATTGGTGCATGGCGGCTCTCTAGCTGGAGCGGCTGACATGTCAGCTTTGACCCGCAAGGCACGTATCGCTATCAAGGCCTGGGTACTGAGCAGCGTCCTGGTCCTATTTGGTGACCTGGCGCTGACGAGTTTCTTGGCGCCCACACTGTTCTCGGGAGTGTGGCGCCGTGCTCGTGCCGACGCGGGCCTCCTCGTCGTCTCGGCCGCCCACGCCCAGGTCGTCAGACTACTTGACAGTCTTTTCGGTCTGGTTATATTCGCCGCATTGGTCTCCGGGTTTGCCTTTATGGTAATTCGCCTGGGAACGAAACTTGCTGCCATGCTAAGCCGTTCACCTTTCGCGCTGAGAGCCGCATCATCCACGAAAGCAGCGTTGATGTTGGCCAAGACAATGCCGGTGTTTTACATCATGGCCCTGCTGGCGCTCTTTTCAGTCGGGTACGCGGCTCCCGGGCTGTGGACTTCTGGCCCCGCGAGACTGACCGAGCCCGGCAGCGGCACACCCCGACCGCATGTGGTTTGCATCCCGGCTGGCGTTCCCTCCGCGAAGCATGGGGCCCGAGTACCACCGTCCCGGCCCAGCACCCCGGGCCAGCCGCGGCCGCGGACCTCAACCCATCACCTCTTCACCTTTGCTAAAAGGGGGCGGGCCAGATGAATAGTGAACCCAGTCCTCGCTCACGGCACGTCCTGCTCGTCCTCAGGGTGAAGCGCTGGCCCAACCGTCGCGGTGCACCCTCCGCGCCGAGCCCGAGGTCGTGGTTCGCGCCCTTGATAGCTCAGTCGGGCCGGGATGCACATACGGAAAGGTCGGTGGGAGACGTATTTGCTCCCGCCGATCGCCCTCGTGACGGGTTAGGGGCTGGCTGGCCCATTACGCAGTCCAGCCACAGGCCAGCCAGTCCCTGCCACTGGCCCCCGCCGGGTGGGTATTTCACGGCCGAGCGCCGCGCTCTTAACTGGAAGTTGAGCACCGTGACGACGTGTGAGCCGCCCCTGCCGAAGCAGCGTGGGCCGGCGAGGAAAGGGGAAGAGGCAGCCGTGGGCCGTAGTGAAATGCCCGAGGTCCGCACCGAACCGCTGGGGCTAAGCCCTCGCGAGCAGGGGGCTGGGCGGTTGGCCGTCCGGACCGCAATGGCCAGCACATGCTCCGCCCGCACGTGGACGCCTGCTACCACTGTGGCGGGTAGCAGAGCGGAGCCGGATCCGTCATGAGGGCGCCCGCACCAACGGAGCATCTGGAAGAGCGGTTCGAGGATTTCTGGTCTGCGTACCCTCATAAGACCGGCTACGCCGGCGCCCGTCAGCTCTTCATGGAGCTGGCCCCTAGACGAGCTGACGTTATCGTCGCAGCGGCGCGGGAGTACGAAGGTGACCTGCCTCCCTCAACTTGGCTTTACGAAGGTCGTTGGAAGGACTGGCTGTACTCATGAAGGGCGCCCGCCCGCAATTTTGGTTTTGCCTAGGTCAGCACAGAGCTCGGCCCGCGAATATGGATGCCTTCCTGGCTTGCTCAGCCCGGTCTCTCGCCACTGAGGCGGCATCGTCCCACGGCCTCCTGTACTCGGCTTCGTACCTGTAAGGCCGTCGTCGCCACAACCTTACGAAGACCGCGTTCAACCCCAGGCTCAGCACAAGAGGGATTGCCCCGATGGCTCCCATGCGCAGAAGGACGACAATCGAGAACCCGAGCGTCGTTGTCATAAGAACGGTTAGCATCACCCCGTTGACCGGGGGCTCGTCATAGGCGCCTCGCTCGTAAGCATCAACCCGGTCGGCCTGGACGGCGAGCCGCGTTGCCCGCTCCTCGAAACGTTGAGCAGCCAACAGATGAAGGCGAGCCAACTGATTGGCCCTTTCGCTGGCAGTCCCGCCCTCGTCGACTAGCCCTTTGGCGAAATCAGGCTCCTCTAGCGCGTCTCTGTAGTTTCCGAGCCATTGCCAGTACGTGCTGCTGGGCAGGTCGGCCAGAGTCGCCTCTAGATCGCCGCGGGTGCGGGCGCCGAGGACCGCGCCGAGGCGCTCGCCGAACTCGTCAAGGGTCAGCCGGCCCGCCGTACAGTGCTCTCGCAGGAGCGTCGCGACGTGGTCGCGCTCCGCATCCCCCACTCGCTGGCCGGGGGCTCTGCTCTGCAGGTCCGCGCCCACTTCGCCCGTCACCACCGCTGCCAATTGTAGGGCGCGCAGTCCCACAGGTGACCGGGCCGATCTAGCTCTCGACTAGTGCCACGGCCCCGCGTGGGGGTGGGATACGTCCTGGCCGCAGTCTTCAGCCAAGCGAGGTTGGGACCACCTCGTGAACCTGCGATCGCCCCACCACAGTGCCGGCGCTGTTCAGCGCCTCCACTGCGACGTAACTGGGCGGGTCTTTGACTGTGATGGCGGTCTCGAAGCCGGCGCAGCGTGCCACCCCAAGCACCGTCATTGCGTCCGAACGGGCACCCCCCAGCACCGACCACCGGTCCAGAGCCGTCGCCCCGTTCCAGCTGGCGTAGATGGTGGCCGTCCGCTGGCTGACGGCCACCGCGAGGGTAGGCGGTTCCGCCGGCTGGCCGTCCCAGATTTGCTTGTAGGCCCGGTAGGACGAGGTGCCCTCGGCTAGCCGCCCGTCGAAAACGGCCCGCCCGGAGGCGTCATACTCAGTGAAGTAACTCGATTGGCCCCAGCCGATGAAGCGATGGCCGTCGCCGAGGTCTTGCAGGCTACCCAGCACCTGGGTGAGCAGCGGGGGTGCGTGGTGGTATTGCTGGGCTAATTCGACAGTGTGCGCTCGCTCGTCCAGCGCCAGCACCAGGCCCCGCGACTGACGGGCCTCGTCGGGGGCCCGCCTCGTCGTCGAACAGCGTCAGCGTCCCGTCCTGATAACGCCGGACGTCGTGCTGGAAAGCAAAGTGGGCGCCCGGCCCGCCAGCAAAATCACTGCGCTTGCCCCCGAGTCGCCACAGGACATCACCGCTCCTACGGTCCAGCTTGTAAGCGGTCCATGTGTTGCGGCTCGAAACGATCAGGTTGTTATCGGTTGGGTCCACATCGATGGAGTTGATGTGGAAATAGTCCCAAATGGCCTCAGTAGTTGTCGGCACGGGCACATAGGACTCGTCAAAATTGACATGCTCATCGCTGCGCCACTCGAACAGCAGCTCGCCGGTAGCAATGTCCACCTCCTGGACGACCCCGTAGTAGTAGGGCGCAGCCCTTGGGCCGCCGACAGCCGACAGGTCGCCGGTAGCTCGCCCATAGCAGGTGAACAAAGCGCTCCCCGTTCCGGTGACCAGGAACTCGTGCAGGTCCCCCTGGTACCCGCCGACGGCGTGCACCTGGGCCACCTCACGATAGGCGCGGTCATACAGCTCGTAGTGCCCTTGCCCGTGCGCATCGAGCAACACTCCTTCGAACCACGTAAGGACGGGCTCACCCCCGTAGGACTGCACCTGCAGGTTGTGGACGGCCGACGCCGGGAAAAACCAGACCAGCTGCCCGCTACGGTCGATTATCAGCCCACCCTGCTGGCCGGGCCCGCGGCCGAGTTAGTCAGGACGAGCCCCGGTAGTGATGATGGCGCGGCCGGCACATCGGTACTGATCGCTGGTGGCTCCAGGTCGGGACGCGACTTGAAGGCTTGCACGCCGTTACGGGTCTCGGCGCTCAGTCTGGCTTCGAGCTCCGGCAGGCTCTTGTTGCCCAGCGAGACCCCGCCGTTGTGCTGGGCCGCGGTACCAAGTCGGGACGGTACGGACGCCGCGGCAGCTCGCTTTAGGCTGGTTTGCACGAGACGCGACCCAACGACAACGAAGGCCGTGCCCGACCAAGCTGTGGCGCGGAGGAAATTGCGGCGGCTCAAGCGTCGGTCGGCCACCGTCCGCACATCCCAATCACGAGTTTTCGACCCACGGCGGCATGACCCCGAAGGCTCCTTTTCCTTCCGTGCTGTTTCCCGGCCCAATATTCCCTAAGGGCGCTGAGCGTCTCCTGTAGGGGGGCTTAATGACTGCTTAATTCGGCCGACCACTCAGCTCCCGCGCCACTTTGTACCCTTTGTCACCTTTTCGGCACACAGACTGTACAAAGCTCAGCGGGTGGGATAGTCAGTGATCACTGTCGGTCAGGTGGCGACCACGGAGGGAGTTGCGTGAGTCGGTTATCATGGGCCCTGTTACGCTAGGTGGGCTCAGATGAAACAGCAGGACAAGGCATACAAGCCCGGGTAGCTCAGACGGCAGAGCAACGCACTCGTAATGCGTAGGTCAAGGGTTCGATTCCCTTCTCGGGCTCTCAGAACCCCCCAGGTAAAAGGCCTTATTCTGCAGCCGTCACGGCCAGGTCTTGAGCTTCTCCGGAGATGCCCAACAAGATGCCCAACAGGGCCTTCGGCAGCGGGTAGCAGCCTGGCTGGCAGCATCCGGCTGAAGGATCATCGGCCGAACGTGCCGGAACTGCGGATCTACCTGGGCCGGGCCTCGACCGGACGAGTCCGGCATCGGCAGGCGACCTTCCATGGCACCAGGCGCCAGGCCGACCGAGAACTCGCCCGTTTGGTCGCTGAACAGGAGGCGGCTCCCGCTGCGGTGCCCGAGGAGCCGGTCGCATGGGCACCGACGACCACGGTCAATGACGCTATCGCGGCTTGGCGGGAAAACGGGTGGGAAAATCTTTCGCCCAAGACCGCCGGCCGCTTTTATTTAGCTGCCGCCTGAAATAGGTGCCTGCCTTAAATAACGGCCTGGCTTAAATCGTGGCCTGGCTCAAGCAAGAGGCTTTACCGTGCGGCCGTCCTGGACCACCATGCGGACAGCTCCGAGCGCCACCAGGTCGTCGAGCGGGTTCTCGTCCACCACTATCAGGTCGGCGCGAAACCCCGGTCGGGCCTGGCCGATCTCGCCCGCCGCTCCCACCAGTGACGCCGGCGTGGTCGTCGCCGTTTGCAATGCCGCCATCCGGGAGAGCCCCGCCTCCTCCAGCAACACCAGTTCGACCACAGTGGCGGGGAGCCCGCCAACGTCGTCTGCCGGGGGCAGGTCCGTCCCACACAGCAGCGGCACTCCAGCGGCGATGGCGTTCTTTATGCTCTCAAGGTGGCGGCCGGCGGTGGCCCTGGCATTGTCGATGGTGGCCTGGGCGAAGTTGTTCGCCCGCATCCAGGGTTCACACCGCGTCACGATAAGTGTCGGGGTGAGGTAGGCCCCGCTGCCGGCCAACAACGACGCGGTGCCGGCGTCGAGCTCGTAAGCGTGCTCGAAGCAGCGGACCCCCTGGGCCAAAGCTTGACGGATGGCCACAGAAGCAGCGGAATGAGCCACGACATAGGTCTCGTGTTCATAGGCCGCCCGCACGGCTCCAGACAGCTCGCCGTCCGTCATTTCCGAGCGGGACAGGTCCTCCCCCTCACGAGCCAGCCCTCCGTTGATGAAGATCTTCACGTGATCGGCCCCGGCGTCGAGTTCGCCGGTAGCGGCCCGGTAAAACTCCTCTTCGCCCTCGGCTTCGACGCACGCCGCCCCCGCCCCATGGCCCTTCGGCGTCGTAATTGCTTGCCCGGCGCCAAAAATCCTGGGGGCCTGGCCGAACCGAGCCGTTTTGCCTCCCGTAGCCATAAATCGACCCGGTGCTGCTCATGGACACACCGGACGGTGGTTATCCCGGCCGCCAGTGCGTCGGCGGCCCGCTTGGCCGCCCGTAATGCCGTGGCCGCCGGGTTTTCCATAGGATCCGTGGCGGACATGGGGAACACGACGGACAGGTGCGTATGACACGAGATGAGCCCCGGGAGCAAGAAGCGGCCCTCTACATCAGTGACGTCGGTTTGGGCCGGCGCGAGGGTGGAAGAAATCGAGCGGATTACGCCGCCGACGATTTCCACGTTGCGACCGACGTGGACTTCGCCGTCGACGACGTCCACTACCTTGGCGTTTACCAACCAACTGGCCTGAGCTGTCTCCGTCATTGTCCCTCTCTCACTCCCAAGGGGCTGCTGGCACAACCCGATTTCGGGAACCCCAATTCTGGTCCCACAAATGGCCTCACCGCCAGGGGGGCTTATGCCTGACCAGAGGCGCTCGATGCCGGGGCGCTCGATGCCGGGGCGCTCGATGCCGGGGCGCTCGATGCCGGGGCGCTCGATGACGGGCGCTCGGTGACGGGCGCCCCCACAGGCTACGGAAAAAAGGGGGCAAAGTGCCGGTAAACTTGCGCACCAGCCTGCGCCTGAACAACGACCTCCCGGTCTCAACTTTCGTCGACCTGGCCGTTCGGGCTGAAAATGCAGGGTTCGACCAGGTCTGGGTGTCACACGACCTCTTCCTGCGGTCCGCGCCCGTACTACTGGCGGCGGCCGCCGTGGCCACGCGACGAGTGATGCTCGGGATGGGGGCCCTCAACCCGTATTCGGCCCACCCCGTGGAATTGGCCATGCACGCCGCCACCCTGCAGGAGCTTTCAGGCGGTAGAGCGATTTTGGGGATCGCCGCCGGGGCGGCCGGTTTCCTCGAACTGGCCGGGATCAGCCAGGACGCGCCACTCTCGCGTACCCGCCAAACCCTGCTGGCCTGCCGGTCGCTCCTGGACGGCGCCAACCCGGCGGAAGTCGAGGGCGCGGGCCAGTGGGGCCAGGCTGCCCGCCTCCTTTCCGTCCCGGCCCAAGAAGTTCCTATTTACCTGGGCGCGATGAGCCCCAAGATGCTGGCCCTGGGCGGCGAGCTGTCGGACGGGGTGCTGGCCCTCCTTTTCCCGCCCGAGCATTACCCAACGGCGCGTGGGCACATCATCAGGGGACGGGACGAAAACCACCGTCCAGCCCAGTCCGTCGATATCCCTGCCTGCGTGTGGGTCTCGGTGGCCGAGGACCGTGAGGCAGCAGAGACAGCCCTGGCGGACAAGCTCGTCTTTTATGGCCCCGAGTTCTCCCCTTACCTGCTGGAGCGGGTGGGGCTCACTCGGGACGACTTCGCACCGGCGGCGGCGGCGCGAAGCAGAGGTGATGTGGCCGAGGCGGCCCGGCTGATCACGCCCGCGATGCTGCGGCTCGGCATTGCCGGAACTCCTGAGGACGTCGTCAGAAGGTGCGCTCCGCTTATTGAACAAGGGGCCACGCACCTATCGTTCGGACCGCCACTGGGCCCCGATCCTCTGCGGGCCGTCGAGCTCCTCGGTCAGCACGTAATTCCTCGCCTCCGGGAAACGCCTTGGACGGTTTCTTCGCCATAGCGTCATAAACCGTCCAACGCGACTCCTCGGCGTCGCAGTCAAGTGAGCAGGGCCGGCCACGGGTAAACGGGTCATGCAACGAACAGCAAATAAGGAACAGGAGACGTCGGCATGCAGCTCTGGGACCTCAGGGTCACGGTCGAATCGATAGAGGGCCGCTCGGTTTGTGGCCTCGCCGTCGGCGACTATTTCGACCTCACTCATTCGAGCCACTTGACGATCCCGGCGGGCCACCATTTCTGCGTCTATGCGTTGGCCTCCGTGCTGCCCTTGCTGGCGGCCAAGCAACGGGCGCTCGAGGACGACGACTGGTTGGAGCAAGACTCACTCGTCTGTTGCCCTGACCCCGACGAACGTCTGGTCATGAGGATCGAACGGCGCCGGCAGGTCTCGCTTGACCGGGCCGAGCTCACGTGACCGGAGCGGGCGACGGGGACAAGCTCGTGTCACGGGCTGGGCTGGCGTTCCAGTCGGACAAGCGCCCGGCCGACTACGAACGACTAGCCGCCGGAGCGGAGCATTACGGCTTCGGCACGGTCAGCGTGTACGGCGACCTGTATTTCCAGCCCCCGGTCCCGGCGCTCCTGGCCATGGCCCGGGCTACCTCCACCGTCAGGCTGGGGCCGGCCTGCCTCAACCCATACATGATGCACCCGGTGGAAGTAGCTGGGCAGATAGCTGCGCTCGATGTGGCCAGTGGCGGGCGAGCCTTTCTGGGCCTGGCCCGCGGCAGCTGGTTGAGCGAGCTCGGGGTCGACCAGAGCGACGCCCGCGGGGCGGTGATGGAGACGGCGGCCATCGTCGCCGCTCTTCTGAAGGGCGACCGGTCCGGCGTGACCGGCCAGCATTTTGTGCTCCCACCCGGAGCATCACTGCGCCAGCGCCCGCTTCGGGCCTTCATTCCTTTGCTCATCGGTACATGGGGGCGGCGGCTCGCGAGCATGGCGGCCGAGCTGGCTGATGAAGTGAAAATCGGTGGCACGGCCAACCCGGAGATGGTGACGCTAATGCACAAATGGATTACCGAAGGGGAAACAGCGGCTAGGCGCTTGAAAAACACGGTCGGCATTGTCGCTGGAGCGGTAACGGTGGTGGACGAGGACGGCCGCCTGGCCCGGGCCAAAGCCCGCCGGGAAGTGGTGATGTACCTCGACGTCGTCGGCGGCTTCGACCCCACGTTCGCCTTCCCTCCCGGCCTTCTCGAACAGATCCGGCACCAACTACTCATATCGGGCGCCGATGGGGCGGCAAAGCTGGTGCCCGACGAGGTGCTCGACCGGTTCGCGTTCGCCGGCACGCCGGACACCGTCGCCCAGCATGCGCTGGAGGTGCTCGACGCGGGGGCGGCCCGCATCGACTTTGGCACCCCGCACGGGACCAGCGACGACCACGGCGTGGAACTACTGGGGGCGCGGGTGTTACCGGCTATCCGGGAGGCGAAGAGCCGGTGACCCGGGCGAAACCTTGAACTAGAAAGCTAATTGGCCGGTCGTCGAAGGGGCCGGTCGTCGAAGGGGCCGGTCGTCGAAGGGGCCGGTCTCGAAGTGGCCGGTCGGCTATGTGCCCGAGCGGCGAGCCCGCAGTTCGTCCACCCGGTCCAGCTCTGACCGGTCGCCGAGGCGCTCGTAGCGGAGCAGCGAAAACGGCACGTTCCCGTTCTGCCACAACCAATCGTGGAACTCGCGTAGGGAAAATGACGCTCCTTCCGCGCTGCGAGCATCCGCCAGGAGCCGGAGGATCTGTAGCTTACCGACCGTGTACGAAAGCCCCTGGGCCGGTGTAGCGGCGAAAAAAGCCGCTTCCCATCTCGCAGATTCGCCGTCCATCGGCACCCGGTGCTCGAGGAGCTCTCCCCCCGTTTCAACCGTCAAGTCACCAAGTGCGAGGCGCACATCGACTTCGACGCGAAGCGCGCGGAGGCGCATGAAATTGTAAATAATGCGCCGGGTCACAGGCGCACCATCGAACAGGCCCGCCTGCGTCAGCATTTCCTCGTTATAAAAGGCGATGCCCTCGTTCGGGCATGAATCGTAGAAGTGCCTCCGCGCCGGGCGGGGATGGCGCCAAGCGAGAGCGAGCTGCTGGTAATGCGCCCCCTCATGGACGATCCCGGCCCTCGGGTCGGCGGCGTTCGCCCGGTAAAAATAAGGCAGATCCGGGGACGGGACGGGTACGTAGCTGGTCCCGTCTTGGTCAAGACGGTCCGGGCCGGTGAGGTCGTCGGTCACCCCCAGCCACCGCAGCGGACCGAGGTAAGCGGGCCGGGGGGCATTGAGGTAGCGACGTAGCGTGCCCGGCTGGCTCAGCAGGTCATGCGCTTCGTAGTAACGGCGGACCTCTGCTTCGGCCACTGCTTCGGCATCGGCCTGCGCCGAGGCACTGTCGGGCAGTGGAGGCCAGTCGGCATCGGGCGCCCGGTGCTGCTCGAACAGCTCAAAGCTGACGGCCCGGTCCCACTCCTGGCGGCCGGCGGCCAGAAGCTCGACCGGGGTGAAAGGAAGCAGGGCGACCTCGTACAGGTAGCGAGCGAAAAGCTCCTGGCCCACCCCGCCTAGAGGTCGAGCCGATGAACCAGCGCCGGCCAACCAGTCGGCGTAAGAACTCAACTCAACGGCCGCAGCCTCTGCCGCCTCGGCCACGCGGCCCGACCACTCAGGGCCGACAAATGGCTCCAGTTCAGCCAGGCTCTTCACCAGGTCGGGGCCGGCGTCCGGCGCCGTCTGCTGCGCTGTTTCCACCAGCTCCAGGGCAAGGTGGCCTGAGCAGTTCTCCCGGGCGGCGGCCAGGGTGGCGCCAAATGAACCGAGACGCGTCAGCAGCTCTGCGCACCGCCGCTCGTCGACCGGTGGTGGCCGGAGGAGCAGGTCGAAGACGGTGCCGATGGTTTGGTCAAGGTAGAACCAGGGGTCGCGGCGCCAGGACTCGATGCCGTCGAGCTCGAAACGGGCCCGGGCGATGGCAGAACCGATCAACCGCACGTCGACCTCGTCGGCCCGATCGGCGTTGCCGGCACCGGGACCGGCCTCGGCCAGGCTCGAAAGAAGCGCCCGGTGCTCCGCCTCGAACGCTTCGATCCTGCGCCGGTAACCGGCCACCTCCTCGGCGCTCCAGGCGGGACGCCAACCACGGGGCCGGGCGAGCCTGGGCAGGTCGTCTCTGGTCCGGGGGGCCTGCACGGCCCGCCACGCCCAGAAGCGCTGGTCCAGGTCGTCGACCTCCTGGCGGAGGCTCATGCGGCACCCGCACTTGTAGCCGTCTCACGCTCCGCCTGGGCGCCCTCGCCGCCCTGAGAGCGCCGGGGTTCGCTGAGGAAGCAAAGCGACTGCCAACCGGGCTCCACCTCAACTGGGGGCGGGTCGTCGGTCCGGCACCGTTCCATGGCCACCGGGCACCGCGGGTGGAACCGGCAGCCGGGTGGGGGCCGGGCCGGGTCGGGGACGTCACCTTTGAGCTCTGACGGGAGCACCGAGCCTGCACCGGGCTCGGGAATGGCACCGATGAGCCCTCGTGTGTAGGGGTGGGCCGGCTCGGCCCAAATCCGTTCAGTGGGGCCGCTTTCGACTATCCGGCCGAAGTACATCACGATCGTCCGGTCCGCGATCTTGCGCACCACAGACAGGTCGTGCGAGATGAACAGCATCCCCAGGCCGGACTCGGCCACGATCCCGGCCAGCAGGTTGGCCACCTGCGCTTGCGCAGATGCGTCGAGCGAACTTATGGGTTCGTCGGCCACCACACAGCTCGGTTCGGTGGCCAGCACCCGGGCAATGGCGATGCGCTGGCATTGGCCGCCGGAGAACTCGTGCGGGAACCTATGGCTGATGGCCGGCGTCAGGCCCACCCTTTCGAGCAGTTCGCCCACCCGCGTGGCCGCCTCGTCGTCACCGATTTTGGCCCCCGTCCCGAGGCGGATGGCATCGGCGATCTGCCGCCCGACCCGGCGCCTCGGGTTGAGCGACGAGTACGGGTCCTGGAACACCATTTGCAGCGACCGGAACTGAGACGGCCGGGCGCCACGCCACTGGGCCCGTACCGGCTGACCGCAATAACGGACTTCACCGGCACTCGGCGCCACCAAGCCGACGGCAGCGCGGCCCAGGGTTGATTTCCCGCAGCCGGACTCACCCACCAGGCCGACGATCTCCCCCTGACCCACGCTGAGGGAGGCCCCCACGACGGCTCGCACGGGGGGCTGGCCTCGGCGCACATACGACACATCGAGCCCCTCCAGCTGGAGGAGAGGTACCCCAGAACGATTGGTCGCCGCAGCGTCCTGTACCTGTGTGTTCACGGCTGCCCCACTGTGGTGGTGCTGACCGGCAGTGGGTTGCCAGTCGTTGGGTTGCCAGTCGTTCGGTTGCCAGTCGATGGGTTGCCCGTCGGTTCCAGCGCAGCGAAGGGGTCAATATCGCACCCGAGCCGCCGGCCGTCCTCGAGCGTCCGCAATGTGGGGACGACGGTGCGGCAGGTTTCCTTGGCCCATTCGCACCGGGGGTGAAAAGCGCACCCGCGCGGCATGGCGTCCAGGCTCGGGGGCGCCCCCTGGATGGGGACCATAGCCTCGCCGGCCGCCGACGCTCCCGGCAGTGACTGCATCAGGCCCTTCGTATAAGGGTGGCGTGGCGAACCGAGGACCAAATCGGTGGGGCCGTACTCCCCCACCCGCCCGCCGTACAACACGCAGATCTGGTCGGCAATACTCGAAAGCACGCCCAGGTCGTGGGTGATGATCATCACCGAAACGCCTCGCTCGCGGCGCAATTGGTCCAGCAACCGCAAGATCCCGGCCTGAACGGTCACGTCAAGGGCGGTCGTCGGTTCGTCTGCGATCAACAAGCGCGGCTCACACGCCAGCGCCATGGCTATGGCTATCCGTTGGCGCATGCCCCCTGAAAACTGGTGCGGGTGTGAATAAAGCGCCGCCTCAGGGTCAGGGATCCGCACTGCAGTGAGCATTTCGATGGCGCGATCTCGAGCCTGTTCCTTCGAGAACCCGAGGTGCGCCCGGACGTGCTCGGTCATCTGGACATCAATCCTCAGCAGAGGGTGTAATGCCGTGGCCGGGTCCTGCGAAACAAGGGCCACCAGTTTGCCCCGGACCTCCCGAAGGTCACGGCGCTTAAGCCCGAGCAGTTCTTTGCCGTCGAATCGCACGCGGCCCGACGTACGGGCACCGATAGGCAACAAACCGAGCAGCGACAACGCAGTCAGCGTCTTCCCGGAGCCGCTCTCCCCGGCGATCCCGAGGATCTCGCCCTGGCCGATCGAGAACGAGATACCGTCTACGGCCCTGCGGATCCCGCGGCGAAGTACGCAGCGCGACGGTGAGGTTCTCGACCTCGAGCAAAGGCTGGGGTACTTGACCGGTCATTTCGGCACCCGCCCGGCCGGCGACGTGACCGGCGACCTGGCCGCTGGTTTGCTCACTCATTTCCGGATCATCCGTGCGGTCCGGGGGTCGAGCATGTCCCGCAGCGCGTCTCCGACGAAGTTGAACGCCAGTACGACGGTAAGGATGGCGAGCCCGGGGAACAGGCCGATCCACCAGCTGTTGAAGTTCTGGACGCCCTCCGAGACCATCGACCCCCATTCGGCCGTCGGCGGCTGCGCGCCCAGCCCGAGGAACGAAAGGCCCGATAACAGCAACACGGCATTGCCGATGTCCAGCGCGGCCAGGACAATAATTGGCCCGGCGATGTTAGGGCGCAATTCAACCCACATTGTGCGCCAACCAGAAGACCCGAGGAGCCGGGCCGAGGTGACGTACTCGGAGTTCCGCGCCCCGAGCACCAGGCCCCGGGACAAGCGCGAGTACGAAGGCCAGGAAACCACAATTACGGCCAGGACGGCGTTGCGCAATTGTGCCCCCAGGGCGGCGGCCACGGCGAGAGCAAGAATTATCCCGGGGAAAGCGAAAACGACATCCGCGATGCGCATTATCAGGGAGTCGACCACCCCGGAAAAGAAGCCGGCAATGGCTCCGAGGGCCGAGCCGATCATCATGGCCACGGCCACGAGCAGGACCGCCAGAGGGAGCGAGAGGCGGGCGCCGTACAGGACCCGGCTGAACACGTCGCGGCCAAGCTCGTCGGTCCCGAACAGGTAGATGTGGTTGGGAGCCACATTCAGGGGGGCGAACTGCAGGTTCGGCGGGTACGGCGCCAGCTCGGGGGCGAAGATAGCGATGATGATCCAGGCCAGGATGATGGTGATGCCGATCAGCGCCAGCGGTTGCCGCCAGGCCGGCCGCAGGGCAGCCCGGTCCTTGCGGGTGAGCCGCTCCTCGCCGGCATCAGTCCCGGGCAGCGGGTCTGCTTCTAGCGGGAGCGCTTCAGACGTCGTCACCGGAGGGCGATCCGCGGGTCGAGGATGCTGTAGAGAAGGTCGACGAGCAAGTTGATGAGGATATAAACGATGGCGACCACGATGCTAACGCCCATAATGGCCGGAAGGTCGAGGTTAATAGCGCTGATGTAGGCATAGTTGCCGATGCCGGGCCACGAAAAGATGCTCTCGACGAGCACCGTACCGGACAACAGGTTCCCGAAGGCCAGGCCGGCCACGGTGGCGATGGGCAGGAGGGCCGGGCGCATCACATGGCGCCGGATTACGGTCCATTCGGACAGGCCTTTGGCCCGAGCGGCCCGCACATAGTCGTTATTTATGACTTCGAGGACCGACGCGCGCGTGAAACGGAACACGACGCCCACCGTGAAGATGCCCAGGACGAACCCGGGTAGCACCAGGTGGTCGAGGGCATTTCCGAACAATGACCACTGGCCGCTCAGCAATGAGTCCACGGTGTACAGGCCAGTAATAGTTGGGGGCGGCGAAAGCCCCGGGCTCAGCCGGCCTCCGGAAGGCAGCCAGCCGAGGCGGTAATAGAAAATGTAGAAAGCGAAAAGTGCGACCCAAAAGGTGGGCATGGACACGCCGAGGAGGCTGAACACTCTCAGGCCGCCGTCCACTGGCCGGCCTCGTTTCACTGCCGCGAACACGCCGGCGCTGACGCCTACGACGATCGAAATAACAATGGCAAATAGGGCCAGTTCTATCGTGGCCGGAAAGTACGTCCGGAGGTCTGAGGACACCGGCATATGGCTGTGCTCAGAGATGCCCAGGTTGCCGTGCAACATCTTCCACAGGTAGATCAGGTACTGGTCCACCAGGGGCTTGTCGAGGCCGTACTCATGGTAGAAGGCTTTGACGATGGCCGGGTCCCCGAGCGCTCCCTGGCCCAGGTTGGCGGCGGCGGGGTCGGCCGGGATCAGGTGGGTCAGGATGAAAGCGACCAGCGTTACCCCGATAATAAGGATGACCCCTATCCCGAGGCGACGGCCCAAGAAACGCCCGAGCCCGGCAGGGGTTACCCGCCGGGCTCGACTGGTGCGTGGTACGGCTATTGCGGCCAACTAGTTCCTAGCTGAGGTTGCGGATGTTGACCAGCCAGACGGCGTTCGCCTGGAGGTCCTTCAGGTTCTTGGTCCCCACGATGACCACCGCGGGCTGGATGAGCGGGATGAACGGCCCATATTTGTTCATTGCGTTTTGGAACTTTTCAAAGACGGCTTGACGAGCAGAGACGCCGGTCGTCGTGGCCGCTTGATTAGCGATGGCCGTGACCGCGGGCCCACCCGCCGCACTGTCTGACGCGGGCCACCCGGCACGGAGCCCAACCAGATGACCGGGGGCGAAGGCCAGGTAGTCTTCGGGGTCGGCGTAGTCGGGCCCCAGAACCAGAGCCCGAGGGGCTCGGTCCCGGCGCGGTAAGAAGCCAGGCCGACCTGTAGGGATTCCGGCTGGAGCGTGACGTTGATCCCGATCTGGTCAAGGTATTGCTCCAGACGAGCGGCGGCGTCGTCGAAAGAAAGCCCGTTAACCGTGATACCAGTCGGGTAAGTGAGCTTGAGCGACGGGTGCCCGACCCCAGACTTGGCCAACCACGACTTCGCCTGCGAAAGGTCGTACTTGGCGTCGGCCGTCTTCGGCAGCGACCCGAGGAGCACGGTCGGGATGACGCCCGGCGTCTGGACTGCCCCGGTGCCTGCGAGCTGGAGCAGGCCGGCGTAGTCGATCCCGTAGCGGAGTGCTTCCTGGAAGTCGTGGTTCGAGGTGATCTTCGAGATCTTGGGGTTGTCGTTGGCGAAGATGAACAGTACGTTGGCCCCGCCCCCTCATGGATCTGGACGTTGGTCATCCCGGCCGTCTGGCTCGGGTCGAGGTCGATGGCGATTTCGTTGGTCCCCCGCTGCACGTCGAGGCGCTCGATGGCAGAAGTTGAGGTATTGCGCAACACGATGGTCGACCAGGCCGGCTTATGGCCCCAGTAGTTCGGGTTTGCATCCAGGACAACCTGAGAAGTCGTACTGAACGACTTCATGACGTACGGCCCCGAACCGGCCGAGTTATCGTTGAGCCAGTTTTCGGCGGTGTCCTTAGTGGCCGCGTTGGCGGCGTCAGTACCGCCGTGTGCCTCCACAACGGCCATGTTCAAGATGCCACACGCCGGGTCGGCCAGGATGTAGGGGAGGCCGGGGTTCGGGATGCTCGATGTCATGGAAACGGCTTCAGGCCCGTCAGTGGTGATCGTCTCCCCGGCGAGCAGGAACGCCGGGTTGCCCTTCAAATTGATCATCCTGGTCAACGACCAGGCCACATCGGCCGAAGTCACGGGGCTGCCGTCTGAGAACTTGGCCGCCGGGTTGAGGTGGAAGATGAACTTCTTCCCCCCGTCGAGTGTTTGGTACGACGTCGCCAGCTGCGGGACGAGCGTCTTCAGGCTGGTGCCACTGTAGGTGACCAGCGTGTCGTACATGGCGTTGTCGATCAGGTTGCCGGTCTGCTCGTACACGTGACCCGGGTCGGCGGTCACAAGTACAAACGAATTATCGATTATGAGGGTGCGTCCCGAGGTGCTCGCTGCCGATGCCGGCACGGCGGCCACGGTGCCCAACAGGAGAGCTGCCGTCGATAGGACGACGCCGGCTGCTCCAGCGGCTCGCTTTTTCAAATGTCCTCCTCTTTTTGAATTAGGAGGATTCTGGCCGGTCCAAGGCGGTCCCGCAACGCGCCCTCCCGGCCCATTCATTTTGTCCACGTGCCGGCGCGCTGGCCGCGCTCGAGATCAGGCCGGCGGGCACCGTCCATCACGAACAACTACGCTGCATGGCTGGTGGCGCACTCTCGGTGCCTCACTCAGGGTCTTGTACTCCAGGCCTCAGTTAGGGCACGAACCAGCCGACCCGGAAAGTCTGCTCCGACAGCTCGTTCAGCACGGCGCCGCGGACAGGCCTGTTGAGGCTGGCTACGGCCAGCCACCTGGCCACTGGCTGCGGCCAGCCACCTGGCCACTCGCCCACTGACTTGGGGGCGGCAAAGGAAGTGCCGTTCCAGTTGGCCCAGCCGTCAAACGAGATCGGCCCTGACGGCGGAGGGGAGGCCGGGATATAGGGCTGCTTCGCGTAGGAGCTGTAGACATCACTCCCTGCGCGGAGACGTCGACCCAATAGCCGAACCTCCTGTCCCCGTGGTCACTAAAGCAAGCCTGTCCCCAAATGCCCGCACTGTGTTCTGCCGCCCCCACGCTTATCGTCCAGGGGTCGAAGGCGGGATAGAAGGGCCGGGACCAACCGAAGTTGCCGGCGGCAGCCACCACTATTGGCGCCGTACCGTCAGTCCGGCTGGCCAGCCGGCCCAGCGCCGTCAGTCCCAGCGCGGTCTGGTCCCGTCGGGAGCGTCGAGGCCTTTGAAATCCACGCCCGGCTCCATCCCGCGTCCATCCCCCGGACGCCTCAGATCGTGGGCGGTCGCCCAGAGACGCCGAGCGCCCGTGACCTGCGAGAATGCTCCACGCAAAGGCGCTCAGAGTCAACCGCCCTTTCGAGGCGGCACCTCCGATGCTGGCATGACCACCCGCCACGGGTGACCAGAATGCGCAACATCGTGCCCAACAACCGCATCGCTGGGCGCCCTCGACTGTTCCCATCTGAACCATGAAGAGGCGCCGACGACCCTTCTGACCAGCTAGGACGCCACGATCAGCGACCGTTCGGGACGGCCTCAGACGAAAGCGAGCCTTCTCGTAATGCGTAGGTCAAGGGTTTCGATTCCCTTCTCGGGCTGTCGGGATTTCCAGCAGGTAGGCGTGCTCGTGCGACCAGTCGCCAGCCTTTCGTTGTCGAGACCGTTTGCACTCGGTCTCCCCGCGGCGTCCCGGTAGCAGCACCGACATCAGCCTCGACTGGCAGATGTGGCCGCCGCGCCGCGTGCCCGCGCAGCGCCATTAGCCGTATTTCTGTATCCTCTGTGTTTCTGTGTTTTTGAACCGTAGCCCCTCGGCTCAACCCATTGGCCCGCCTCAACCGCTAGGCCGGCGTGGCCATGGGTCCCGTTTGCCACACCCTGACCCGGCCCCAGGCCCGGATGGGCACCGTTCCGCCCTCGTGCTTAGCGGCCGATGCTGACACCGTCCCATACACTCTTCGAATGACTGTCGTAGGGCACGAGATATGGGAGGACGACCTCGGCCCCGCAACCAAAACAGTCTCAAAGCCGGGCCCCGGCCTCCAAAGGCCAGCGGCTCAACCGGCGACCGCGAAGGCCAAGCGCAGTCCTATCCTGGTCGAACTGGCGGGCCTCGTTTTCCTGGTCTGGATTTACGATTGGCTGCAGGACCTCGCACCCCTCCGCCAGAAGCTGGCCTTCGACCACGGCCGGAGCCTGCTCTCATTCGAGGCGAGAATCGGCCTTAACCCCGAGCGAGCCCTGGACCAATGGCTGGCCCACCAGCATGTGCTGGCTTTTATAGCTTCAAATTTCTACGCCAACGCCATCTTCGCGGTCACATTTGGCTTCGCGGCCTGGACTTGGTGGCGCCGTCCTGAGATCTACCGGCCTCTGCGCAACACACTAGTGCTGGCCAACCTCATCGGCTTTGCCGTGTTCTGGGCCTACCCGGTCGCACCCCCGCGCATGCTCCCGGGCTTCATCGACGTCGTTCAGAAGGCGGGTGGCTTGGGGGCCTGGCACGCGACCCTCATGCAACACGCCGACCAGTTCGCGTCTATGCCTTCTATGCACCTGGGCTACGCAGTGTGGTGCTCGTTGGCGGCATGGCGGTTGGCCCGGGGCCGGCGGGCGCGAATGGTCGCCCTGGTCTTCGGGATCTGCTACCCGCTGTTGACGGCCCTGGTGGTCATCTCCACGGGCAACCACTATCTTTTGGACGTCTTCGCCGGCGCGGGGACGGTGGCAGTCGCCGTCTTGGTAGTAGAAGTGGTGCCCCGCTCTGTTCAGCGCCTTCGGGCGGAGCGCATTGTTGCCGAACAGGCCTCGACCAGATCGGTACACGTTCCGACCCGTGACCCGGCTTGAATAGGGGACCGCGGCACTCAGAGCTTCGTCGAAAATCACCGAGACCTGGGCACGGTCCGAGAACCACGGGCCGACGCGACACAGAGACGTCTGGCGGCGCCGCCGGCCGGTTCACCGCCGTCGAGCCTAGGGCACGTCCGACCCCGTGGGCCCGGCCTCAGCGATGCAGCCTAGGCTCCGCCCCTTCGCCGTGCTCGGGCGCGGAGTACGCCGCGCCATTTTCTTAGCGTGTCAGAGGTACTGCTTCTGAGCGAGGAGACTGTCCGCAGCCTTCTCCCCCTGGATGAGTTGGCCCACTCGCTCACCGTCGCCCTGACGTCTCTGGCAGACGGGAAGGTCTCTGTTCCGCCGCGGATCGCGGCCTTTAGTCCGGGCGGTCTACTCGCCGCTATGCCCGGCTACGTCCCGGGTTTGGGGCTCGCCGCCCAGCTGGTCAGCATTTACTCGGCCAACGCCGAGATAGGGGCCCCCACCCACCAGGCTCTGATCGCCGTTTTTTGACGAGGCCACGGGTGCCCCGGTAGCGATCATGGGTGGCACTTATATCACTGCGATCCGGACCGCTATGACCGCGGCCTTGGCCGCTCGCGCCGTGGCTCGCCCCCAAAGCAAAACGCTCGCGATAATCGGTGCCGGAGCCCAGGGCGAAGCCCACTTGGCCGCGTTTTCGCACCTGCTCGAGCTGACCGATATACGCGTCGCGTCGCGTCGGACGAGAAGAGCGGCGGGGCGGGTCGAGAAATATCAGAACGCACTGGTGGCCCGGTCGTTCCGGGAGGCCGTTGCTGGCGCAGACATCGTCTGCTGTTGTACCGACGCCCGAGAGGAAGTGGTGACAAACGACTGGATCGCCGCCGGGACGCACGTGAGTTCCGTCGGGTCCGGTCGGGAGCTTCCGCCTGATTTGTTGATGCGGTAGGTGTCCCCGGGAGCAACGGGTGAGCCTGGCAACCACGGCACCTACAGCCCTCCCCGGAAAGGCGGCCGAATCAAGTCCTATAATCCGTCCCATGGCCTACGACGAAGACTTAGCCGGGCGAATCCGTGAATTAATGGGCGCCCAAGAACGCCTCATGGAAAAGAAGATGTTTGGCGGGCTCGCCTTCCTTATAAGCGGCAATATGGCCATCGCAGCCAGCGGTGAAGGTGGGGTACTGGTGCGGGTCGACCCCCAGGAGGCAGACAAACTAGTCTCTACTTCGAAAGCGCAAGTTGCCGTAATGCGCGGGCGGCGGATGGACGGGTGGCTGCGGGTCGCGTCAGAACATTTGCGGACAAGATCTCAGCTTGCCAAATGGGTAGCACTCGGTACGACGTACGCCCGCTCCCTTCCCGCAAAGCAATAAACGCGGGAAGGGCGGGCTGCACCGAATCAGACTTGCAGTAGACGGCCGAAGAAATCCCGGTAGCTTTGGAAAGCAGCTCGCAGATCATCGGTCGAAGGGTCATGACCCTCTGACCACGAAGTCTCCAAGATTTCACGTTGCTGGCGGAAACGATTGCCCAGTTCACTGATCGCCGAGGAGACCAGCTGTTCAGCCTCGCCAACTGCTTCTCGCGGGTTGTCTACGAAGCCGACCTGTACAGACTCCCAGCGCTGGCGCAGGCCCTCGGTATCCCGGAAGAGAGAGCCATGACCGTTATCATTTTCGTTTTCGGTCATCGCATCGTTGGGGCCAGCCGGGCGCAGACCAGTACCCGTCGCGTCACCCGAACGCTCAGAGAGGGTCGTGCCTCGAGGCGACGAAGACCCGTAGGTCTGAGGTTCATAACTCTCGCCGGTGTTAGTTTTTTCTGTACTTCTCGGGGTGTTGTATTGCTGTGACATTTTGTCTTCTCCTTTTTGGCTGCCCGAACGTTCGACCCGCCTCAGTTCGGCGACGGGCTCGCGGTCCGGCTCTTCGACGTCCCGGTGTCGGTCCGGTTATCCTCGACCAAATCCGAAAACAATGATCGAAACGAGACGAGTGCGTCGCGCATCTCATCCGTGGTTACGATCCGGGCGTGACTGTCTACATATGTCCCGTGAGCCGTCCGGTAATGCTGGACCACTGTCGGATGGTCAACCGAGACGATGTCGGCTTGCTCTTCGAAGTCCTGCACCGGGTAACCGCGTGCGATCATCACTCGCGTGATGAGAGAGTCGGCCTGGGCCAACGCTGTCCCCGGCGCGTCCACGAACTCTGCCTGCACCCCCCGCCATTCCTGCTGGAACTGGTCCCGTTCGGCCGGGCTTAGAGGCTTGATGGCCAGTTCCGTCCGCTGCTGAAGACGATTTTGAAGGTCAGCTTCAGCCTGTCTCCTGTCGCCATTGACTCTGACAGTCCGCTCGTACTCCGGACCGAACTGTTCTTGGAGAGCCCGCCGCTGCCGGCCTCTGCCAAAAAAGGCAATGGCCGTCCCCAATAAGGCCAGGACCAGAATAACGACGACGACAACAATGATTATGGATGTGCTCATGCCCCTCCTCTCGTCGCGGCCCGCCGCAAATTCGGCACCACGATCGGCGGTTCTCGAATACGAATACCCACCGGTTGCGGGCGCCACACTCCGTCTCGGAAACTCGCCTCCTACCAGCGCCGATCCACCGACGGGCTGGTACATCGGCGGCCACGGTTCGCAAAGGCCGACCCGGGGTAAATACGGGGGCTAAAGCACATCGGGAGAGCCCGAACCGAGCTGCCGGCCGAGCAAAACGGCGCCGGTAAAGCCGCCCCGCCATGTGCTTAAAGCCGGCGGTAGAGAGCTTCGATCACGGAATAGACAGCGAAGCTCAGTAAACCCGCCGCTGCCACCAGGAGCAAATCTTCACCAGCTGGCAATCGCTCAAACGACAACAGCGCCCCGTTCGGGCTCTTGGCGCGTGAGGGGTTATCGGCGAATGCAGCCGCCAGAAGATAAAGCGAGACGAGCACAACCAGAAGGCCTCGCGTAGCTTCTCCCATAAAGCCGCTGACTTGCGCGACATGGAAGGTCCAGCGCTTCATCCTGTGCGCCTCCAGCACCTGCGCATAGTCGTGCATTCCTCCCCAAACCGCGAGCGCGGCCCCGCCCACCGCCAACCCGCCGCCGACCAAACCAACCCAGACCGGTCCAGCCGGCCATTTGAGTACCGTGGCCACGAAAGGTTGCGGGTGAGATGAAGGGCCTCCGCCACCCGAGCCAGTGCCGCTGGAAGAAACCACTTGGGCCACGGCTTGGCCACATAGGACCAAATACACAATCGCAGCGCATATCCAGCCGACCCGCTCGATGGCGCTGATCTCCTTGGACGCCGGTCGCCGTTTGTCCTTATCGTCCTGGCGGCTCAATGCCTGAGCCACACGCCAGACCGCGTAGCCAGCCAACCCTATGGCGAGGAAGGCAAGCAGGGCACGCCCGGCCGGCTGACGACCAACCTCGTTGAGGGCGCCGGAACCATTCGCCTCGGCCGACGCTGCGTGCCGGAGGCTCAGATCGGCCGCAATATAAGCCAGCAAGGCGTAAACAATCGCCCGCGTCGACAGCCCGAGGCGGGCAAATCTCTGGAACCAGCGCTCCGCCCGCACTTCGCTCGCCTCGGCCGGGATGGCGTCGGCGACTTTCTCCGCCTCGTGCGTAACGGTACCTTCCGGCTGCGAGCGCATGTCTGGGTTCATACCCTTCCGCCCCTCGGATCATGGGTGCGAGTCGCGCCACGCCTGAATATCAGAGACGAGCTGACATTCAAGACAAACCGGGCTCAACTGAACGAGACCGGAGTGGCCCTTAGACGCGCCTCGATCACGGCCGCGACCTCCTGGGGGACCGGGTCGAGGGAGGGACTGTCGACATCGCCAACCGCACTGCCCGCACTGGCCAAGATCCTCGAAGCGGCACGGATCGGCGCCCCTGGACCGCTCTCACTGAGGAGGCCGGCGTCTGCGATGTGTTCGATTGAGGTCAAGGAACTGTGGAGGGCACCGGCGTAGTCGCGCCCCTTCCGGACCACGGCGTTGATGGCCGCCGTCCGGACAGCCGCCCACGCCGGGTTGTCGTCGTCCACGTACCAGCCGACGCCCTCGACAAAAACGCCCTCTCGACCGGCGAAGACGGCGCCCAGGCCCTCCAGCAGGGCGAAATCGCGGACCGCCACATTGACGTTTACGGAAGCGACGACCATGCCAGTTGGCTCGAACCGGCCGGTATCAGGGTTGTGATCCCGCTCCATGTGGGTAGTCATCGAGTGAGCCGACCAGGTCAGAGCTGACCCGCCCGTCTCGACCCTAAGTGGTTCACCACCGAGGGCGCCCAGGTCATGGGTGAGCCCGTCGAGAAGTGCGGCGGCGGCCGTGACCGCCCGCAGCTTGGTCGGGTCGGCCGCCACCACACGACTGGCTACCTCCGCTCTGTCGGGCGCCACGGTCTGGCGGGCCTCGCCTCGCACCGATAAGTGTAGGACGCCACCACTGCTCAAAACGTCCTCCTCGTGAGTCACCCCCTCATTGTCGCAGAGGACGAGCGGAGCACGGTCGCCCGGGGCAAGCCCGACGACGGGGGAAATCGCCGGCCCATACCTGGTGGCTAGGGTCTCGGTGTGAGTACAAGCTCGTTCGACAGGGCGGCCGGCTTTTACGACGCCACCCGCGGGCTCCCCGATGATGTCATGGACGCCCTGGCTGCCACGCTGGCGACCGAACTGAAGGTCCGCGGGACTTGCCTTGAGATCGGGGTCGGGACCGGTCGTATTGCGCTCCCCCTGCACTCGCGGGGCGTCCAGCTGGTCGGCGTCGACCTGGCCCCCGCCATGCTCGAGCGTCTCATCATCAACGCGGGCGGCCGGCAGCCGTTCTCGCTCCTATTAGCCGACGCTACCCGGCTACCCCTCGTCGACCATTCAGTCGGCGCCGTAGTGGCCAGCCACGTTTTCCATTTGCTGTCCAACTGGGCGGCGGCCGTCGACGAAGTGGTGAGAGTGCTTCGCCCTGCCGGAGCACTTTATGTCGACTTTGGCGGCGGCGTGCCTGCCCCCTGGAACGACCATTCGGAGCAGATAATGCACCGGCTCGGCGTCTCCCACGTCCGGCCCGGCACCTCCAGCCCGGACGACCTGGCCCATTACCTTGGCGACGGCACCCAGGTACGGCCCTTGCCTCCGGTCGTCATGACCACTGTGCGGACGCTGGCCCAGGATCTCGACGAATGGGAACATCAGGTACACGCCTGGACTTGGCCCTACTCGGCCGCCAAAATGCGTGAAGTTTGCGCCGAGGTGACCGCCTGGGCGGCGTCGGACGGTTGGCCTCTCGACCGGGCCGTCCAGCTTGAACGTACTATCCAGTGGTGGGTGTTCCAACCGGCAAACAGGCTACTCAAACCCTAGCTCGGTAGTCGCGTTCAAAATGATGTGAGCCCTGCCCCACGAGCCTCGTTATCCCCGTGTTTGCGGGCCAAAACACTCAGTCTCCCGGAAACCGCTCGGCGCATCGCGATGGCAGCCTTGTAGACTTTCTCACCGTGAGCAGGTTTGCCCGGTGCGGCTATTTCCTCTTCGTAGCGCCAGTATTGGCAGGGTTGCCCGCGCCTACTACTCTCAGTAGTCACGTTACTTCGGCCCCCATCCGGCGGACGTTACCCGTCACAGAACTGGCGCTGAGCGTTACGCAAGTGGCGCACCATACGCCGAAATCGGTTATGACCTCAACGAGTAGCCGCGCTCAGGCGGTCTTTTTCTGTACTGACCCGCAGCGGACCTCGACTATCCAGGGCAACCCCCATGTGGCGTCCGTGCCTTCTCTCCAGTCAGTCGGCCTGATGCCGGAAGCGGGCGGATTATGGGTTACTTTCAGGTTCCATAAACCGTTTGCGGTGGCGCCCGAAGGCGTGTACTTGGCATGGAGGGTCTTCGTGTTCCGGCGTCGCAGCGACGCCCAAAACCTCGACAGCGAACTACAACTCCAGGTCGAGGACAGGGGCAAGGGTTGGCAGCCGACCGGCTGGACTATCCTCGCTTCCATGGGTACCGCCGACAACCTGGTCGAGGGACAGGTACGCACGGACAAAGCTCATGACCAGTTCACCACTTTTTTCCCCGGCGGGTTTGCCAACCTCAGCCCGCCTTTCTACTGGTTCGCCAGCCAGGAAGAATACAGGGCCTATTTACCGATCGGTAATAAAGCCGGGGCCCAGGACTGGAACGTAAATGGAGCCATTTTCACCGACTGCCCGGCCGGGGTCCGACCAGACCCTGACAGCTCACCTTATGGGCCCAAGCTCCTGACGGTGACGGGCTGAAGCGCGCTGCGCTGAGCTTCGCCCCGATGTGACGTCAGGGGACCGGTGCCAGGGGCTCACTCGCTCACGCCTGCGCTCTACAAGGATTGGTCTCTAGCGAACTCGACCAGGTCCGACACGTAGCCGAAGGCCAACGCGGTAACAGTGTCGGCCGCGCCGTAATATATTGCCAGCCGGCCGGTGAGCTCGTCGCACAACATTGCGCACGGGAACACGACGTTGGGGACGTCGCCGACGCGCTCATAGGTTGTCTGGGGCGACAGCACGTATGGTGCCGAACGGGCGATGATCTTCCAAGGTTGGTCCAGGTCGAGCAGGGCCACGCCGGCACTGTACACGAACCCGTTGCAGGACGTAAGCACGCCGTGGTACATGAGCAGCCATCCCTCCGAGGTCTCGATCGGGACGGGGCCGCCACCGACTTTGGTCGATTGCCAGCTGTTGCTTACGGGGCTCATCACGTGGCGATGCTTCCCCCAAAAGTACAGGTCGGGGCTCTCGCTGTAGAAAATATCCCCGAAGGCGGTGTGCCCATTGTCAGAAGGACGGGACAACATGGCGTAGCGTCCGCCGATTTTGCGCGGGAACAAGACGCCGTTGCGGTTGAACGGCAGATAGGCATTTTCCGTCTGGTGGAAGCTCTGGAAATCGTCGGTCCAGGCGACGCCGACAGTGGGCCCGTGGTACCAGTTGCACCACGTCACGTAGTAGCGTTCGTCAATCCGCACGACTCGCGGGTCGTAGCCGTAAATGAACCGGCCTATTTCAGTGTTATCCGAAATGAACTCGAGCGGTTCGTGGGCGATGTCCCAACCAACGCCGTCCGTCGAGAACCCGACGTGCAGCTCCATTCGCCGGGTCCAGTCGTCGCAACGAAAAACACCGGCAAAGTGGCCGTCGAAAGGTACGATCGCACTGTTGAAGATGCTGTTGGACGTCGGTATCAAATCCCTCGGTATGACGGGGTTGCCCGAATAGCGCCAGAGCGGCCCCGACGAGCCTTCAGGCCTATCTTCCCACGGGAGGTTGGCCAGTTCCTGCTGACCAAAAACCTTAACCGCTGTCACTTTTAGACTCCCGCCTCTCTCAGTATGTCCCGCCGACGGCTACGAAATGGCCCTTTTCATATTCGACCAGGAGTGGCGGAGCCTGGCTGAGGAGCGTGGCCTCGGCTCTGGCTTTGTTGGGCTTTGGCCCGCGCCGCCCCCAGGCCGAATCGGGCATGTCCATGAGGCTGGGCCGGGACCCTGGCTGGGGCTCGTCAGGCGTGTCTTTGCCACCGAAGGCCGCCTTTACCCACCCATGCGAAAAACGGTCACTGGGCCGGGGATCTTCCACCTCCTGCTCACCGAGGTGAGTGTCGATCGCCTCAGAGGCATCGGCCAGGATCTCCGGGACGCCAGCGACAACAGGTGCGGACAAACCGTTGGCCAGCCCATTGGCAGAGGACGCCCCCACCAACGTAGCTAGCTTGGCCCGTTCCCACTTCCGGTGCAGCTGCGGCACAGCGGTTAGGAGGCTCTTCGTATAAGGATGTTGCGGGTTGCCAAACACCTTGGGCGTAAGCCCCATCTCTAGTATCACGCCGTGGCGCAAGATAACCGTCTTGTCGCTTATGTAATTGCCGAGCGAAAGGTCATGGGTTATGAATAGGATCCCGAGCCCGCGGGCCTTCAAGCCCACCAGCATGTTGAGCACGTCCACACGGGTAGAGGCATCGAGCATGCTGATGATCTCGTCGGCAATGAGCAACTTCACCTCGAGCAGCAAGGCCCGCGCCACCAGGAGCCGCTGTTGCTGGCCGCCGGAGAGCTGGTGAGGGAACTTGTTCAGCACGTCAGCGGGGTTAAGGGCAACGTCCTCTAGCGCGGAAGCTACTTTGGCCTCCCATTCCTTCCGGGAGAGCCGAGAAAAGTACTCTTGGCGCAGCATCTCGAACACCCGGTCCGCCTTGTACAAGGGGTTGTACGAACTGAACGGGTCCTGGAATACGCCCTGGACCTGCCGGTAGTACTCGTGGAGCTGCTTGTTCTGCAGGCCCACGACGTCGCGGCCCTCGAACCGTACCCGGCCCCCCGACGGCGGCACGAGCCGGAGCACAATTTTGCCAAGCGTCGATTTGCCACTACCGCTCTCACCAATGAGCGAGACGACCTCGCCTCTTTCGATGCCAAAGCTCACCTGCTGCAGGGCCAGCTTCAAGCCACCCCCGAAAGTGCCGGACTTATAGATCTTCGAAACCTTGTCGATCTGGAGCATGCTCATTGCTTGACTTCTTGCGCCTCTGCTACCGGCGGGGACGCCGACACCTCTTGCATCGCTTTCCAACACGCCACCTGGTGACCTTTTTTCAGCTCCACAAAGGGGGGTTGTTCCGCGCATTTGGCAAAGGCGAACGGGCAACGCGCCCTGAACCGGCACCCGCTGGGAGGGTCAAGAAGAGAGGGCGGGCGGCCCGGGATCCCCACCAGGGCCGCGCCTGTGTAGCGCCCTCCGACCTCGGGCAAGGAGGCCAACAGCATCTGCGTGTAGGGGTGAAGGGGGGCATTGACGACCGTCTCGGCGTCGGCTTTCTCGGCCAACCTGCCGGCATACATGACGAGAACAGTGTCGGCTATCTGCGCCAGGATCGACAGGTCGTGGGTGATCACGATCATGCTCTTAACGAACCGGCGTTGCCTGAACTCCATCAACATCTCCCCCACCGCTCGTTGAGTGGAAACGTCGAGAGCGGAGGTGACCTCATCGGCTATCAATAGCGACGGGTCAAGCAAGGTAGAAAGAACCATGGTCACCCGCTGGCGCATGCCGCCCGACAGTTCGAATGGGTACATGCCGACGACGTCTTCCGGCAGCCCGACGAGCTGAATGCGGCGCTTGAACTCCGGCAGCACCCTGTCGTACCGCACGCCCCGAGACTTGAGCAGCTCGCTGGCCATGCGCCCGATCTTCCTGGTGGGGTTCAGGGCGCTCATGGCGTACTGAGGGATGACCGAGACGTCCCGCAGGCGGTGCCGGGCCATGGCCCGGCTATCCGAGATAGGCAGGGGTTTGCCGTCCAGTTCGACCTGGCCCCCAACCTGCTTCATCCGGCCTTCCATGAAGATGAGGCTGTTGCCCAGCGTGGACTTCCCGCAGCCTGACTCGCCAGCGAGGCCCATTATTTCGCCGTCCGCGATCGAAAACGTGACCCCGTCGACGGCCTGCACGTCGCCGCGCAACGTCCGGTACGCCACTCGGAGGTCTTTTACCTCCAGGCTCACATTTCCCTCAGCTTCGGGTTGAAGACTTCGTCCAGGCCAACGTTGGCGATCAACAGGGCCGCCACCATGATCGTCAGGACCGCCCCTGGTGGGATGAACCACCACCAGGTGTGCAACAAGAGCGCGCTCCACAGCATGGCATTGTTCATCATGTCGCCCAGCGAGATGGTATTGGTCGGGCCGAGGCCGAGGAAGTCGTAGCTGACAGCTATAAGCATCGAGCTCGCAAATAACAATATGAACACCAGGAAAAGGTACGACGCCATGTTCGGCGCGATCTCTTTGGTGACAATGCTGAACCCGCGCTTGCCCGACAGGCGCGCCAAATCGACGAACTCACGCTCCTTCAGTGTGAACGTCTGCGCCCGTACGGCTCTGGCCACCCAGGGCCATGTGGTCAAGCCAATAAAGATGCCCTCGAAGATGGCACTATGAGTCTTCAGATAGGCGCCGATAACGATTAACAGCACCAATGCGGGGATCATAACGACGATGTTGGTCACCATCTGGAGGATCTCGTCCAGCAACCCGCCCCTCCACCCAGCGGTAAAGCCCACTACGAGTCCCACCCCGGCGGCGAAGAGGGCGCCCAGGAACCCCACCAGGTAGCTGTCCCGGAGGGCGTAGAGGGTTTGGGAGAAGACGTCCTCGCCAAAGTAGGTAGTCCCAAACCAGTGCTGAAGCGAAGGGTGCAGGTGCGGTGGGGCGACAAACTTGCCGGGGCCGTACGGAGCGAGGTAAGGCCCGAATATGGCAGCCAAAACAAAGACCAGCTCGACCGACAGCCCGCACATTAGCTTCTTATTGCGGACGGCAAAGTACAAGAACTCCCACCGCCGGCCAGCGAGCCGGCTGGGGGTAATGGGAGCGGCCGGGCCGCCGTCGCGTAGAGAGGATTGCGGGGTGGCCGCCTCGGCTTCCTCGAGCAAGCTGTTCTCAGCCGGCATGAAGGTCATGCGTTCGCCCCTTGCATGCCTATGCGCACCCTGGGGTCGATGATCACGTAGACGATGTCTATAACGAAGTTGGCGATGCAAACTCCGAGGATGATGAACAAGAAGATCCCCTGAAGCAAGAAGTAGTCCTGGTCGGTGATGGCCTCATAGATCAGGTACCCCAGTCCGGGGTAATGGAACACGATCTCCGTGACAATGTTCCCGCCGATCAGCACCCCGAGGGCCAGGGCCAGGCCCGAGAGCTGCGGCAGGACGGCGTTGCGGTAGGCGTACTTGCGCACAAGTCGTTCGCCTGCGCCGAGGGAACGGAGGTAGCGGGCGTAGTCGGTTTCGAGTTCGTAGATGACGAGGTTGCGCATGCCGATGGCCCACCCGCCGAAACTAACGAGGAAAATGGTGAGGAACGGCAGGAACCAGTGCTGGACCGCGCTCCACATGAAGGTCCAGTTGGCCCCGGGGACCAGGGTCTCCGAGTACCCGCCCTGTACCGGGAACCAATGCGCAGAAGCGGCCAGGTAAAAGGCCATGGCCAAGGCCAGCCACGGGTAGGGCGAAGCCTGGAATATATAACCAATTGGCAGGACGGTGTTGTCCAGAGCCTTGCGCCGGGCGGCCAAGGCGCCCACCCGGTTGCCGAGGATGTAGCTCAGCACAATGGCCGGGATGAGCAGCGCCAACGTGTAAGGGAGGGCATCTTTTATAAGGTGGATGACGGGCGTGGGGAAGTCGTAAATGCTAACGCCCATGTTCCCGTGCAGGATGCCGTCCCAGAAATGCCAGTACTGGTCCCAAAGTGGCACGTTCAGGCCAAAAGCCTTCGAGAAAACATCGTAGAGCCTTTGCCACGTACCGGGAGCAACGGTCCCACCGGAGCCGACTGAGAACTTGTCCAGGTACGCTTGGACCGGGTCGCCCGGCATCAGCCGAGGTATGAGCCAGTCGATGGTCGCCCCGAACCAGAAAGCGAGCACATAGGTGGCGAATTTCCGTGCGAAGTAACGAGTCACTGGTTCCCTAAGGGTTGGTCCCTGCGATGGCCGGCCCACCGCCCCGGTTACGAGACGGCGGGCCGGATGGCTTACGAAGCTGCGGCCTTTAAGCGGCTTTACTCGCGGGCCGGAGCGCAGCCAACGCGTACACCGTGGTCATCGCCCCGAGGTACCCTCCCCACATGACCGGGACGTTCTCGTCAGCGGGGCTCGTGCTCGACGGGAAGCCCTTCCAGTACGTGTCGTTGCCCTGGAACCAAGCACCGTTGTACCACAGCGGGATCTCAGGCAGTTCCTGGAGAAAATCCTTCTCGAGAGTGCCATAGATGCTGTGCAGGGCGGCCGTGTCGGACGGGGAGGTCGTACCGGCCTGCTCGACCAACTTCCACGCGGTGGGGTCGTTGAAGCGCTCGATATTGATGCCGGAGGCTTCTTCGTTAGCGGCGCCACCGATTGGGAGCTGGTAGACCCGGTCGAAGTAGCTCCAAGGGTCGGAGCTGGCCCCGACGTTGTTGTTTATCTCCATGTCGAAAGTGCCCTTGGCCTGGTCAGAAGTACGTGCATTGGCTGACGGGTAGATCGGGCTCACCTTGATGCCGATGCGGTTCAATTCCTGGGCAATGATCTGGATGGCGGCCATCCAGTCGGTCCAGCCGTCGGGTACCTCGAGCGTGAGCTTCTGGCCCCTGTAACCGGAGGCCTTGAGGAGAGACTTGGCCTTGGCCAAGTCATAGGTGAAGCCGTACTGCTTCACCACGCTTGGGTCGATGAAGCTGTCGAGGTTGGGCAACAAGCCCGTCGGGTTGGCGGATTGAACGATGCCCGTGTAGACGCCGTTCACGATGGACTGCGGGTTGATGGCGTCGGCCACTGCGCGGCGGAAATCGACGTTGTTCATCGGGGCCTTTGACGTGTTCAGCTCGAGCCAGGCCGTGTTGGCCGACAGCATGTAAGGAGCCGACGGGTAATAGGTCTGGATGAAGTTGTTGCCGCCGATCGTCATCAGGGTGTTGATGCCCGGCAAGAAGTTGTTGCTCCAGTCGATGTTGTTGCTGAGCAAGGCCGACAGCTCGACGTTGTTGGAGCCGTTCACCACGTCGCACAGGTACTTGAAGTGGAACGACAGGCCTAACTGAACAGTGGCCCACCAGTTCGGGTTGTCCTGATAACACGCCTCCGTCTGGTTGTAGCCGCCCGGCACCAGCGTCATCGGCCCTGTGCTGACCGGGCTGGTGTTCGCACCCGTGACCTGGTCGGTGGCCGATAGTTTCGACCACACCGCTTCGGGCAGGACCGGCTGGTTCCACAGGTAATTTTGCCACGTTGCGTATGGGGCTGGGCTCGTGAAGTGGACCGTGACCGTATTACCGCTGGCTACCGCGCCGGGGCCGAAAGGTACTGGCCCAGGTTGCTATAGGGAACGGCCGGGTTGGTCTTGGCCAGGTTGATCGAGAAGGCGACGTCGGCGCCTGTAAGCGCATTGCCGTTGGTCCATTTGACGTTGTTACGGATCTGGATCGTGTACGTGGCAGGACCGGTCCAGCTCCCGGAGCTAGCCAACCACGGGATGTACTTGTTGTGGATCGGGTCATAGAGGAAGAGTGTTTCGTACAGCAAGCCCATGGTCCCTGTGTAGCGGCTGCCAGTGTCGAGAGGGTTCCAGTTGCTAGGTGGAGAGTACGCTGTCCCACTCGTGTAAAGGGTTTCGCTGCGCGGGAAACTCGTTATGCTCGGGGCTTTGGTGGCAGACGCCGGGCTAGCAGCAACGGCGCTCAGTAGCGGTACCACTAAGGCAGCCGCAGTTACGGCGGTAGCCACACGGTTGACCACCGGCCTTTTGGCAATGACCATTTTCGTGCCTGCTCCTTGTCTCTTGTACTGGCCTGAGCGGGACCCCGGCACCCAGCCCTCCCGGGCCAGCGGGACCTCTCGGTGTGGTCTGAATAATCGGGGCGGATCGGCGGCGTGGGGAGGCCGGCCTAAAGTGCGGAGCGGCGTCAGGGCCGGGAAAAACGGTGGCGCTACTGCTGTCAGCGCGTTATTGACGCACTCCCTAACTTGTTCTCTGCTGATGGCTCGACGCTGGCAGTCGAGCCCGGTGGAATTCCTTACTGAGGCTTGCTCGCCACCCCTACAGCCCAACGGCGCCCCCTAGATGCCATCGTATACTTACCCGGTTCAGTCCGAGCAGAACAAAGGATAAGCACCCGAGGTGAACCCGTCAAGCCACCAACGCTTTATTGGGCAAAAAAAAAGAGCAAAGAAAAGTCGACCGGGCAAAGTTGCTATTAGGGACTGCCCAAAAACTTCAGAGGAGGGCTCTTTTTAGACGCTCCGCTGCGCTGCCGGGACCGCCAGCCGCGGCTCTCGCCGCCGGCCGCGAGAAGCAGCGGCCACAGGCGGGGGGGCCGTGCTCGCCCGCGGGACCAGCTTCGGCGGCTCCACCACGTAAGGAGGTAGGGGGTCGTCTTCGACCAGGGAAAGAAGGGCGCGAGCCGCCTGCGCCCCGTAACCCACCACATCCCTCGCGCACGCGGTGAGGGCCGGCCGCACCACTCGACAGATAAGTGAGTCGTCGAAGGAGGCGATCGAAAGCTCACCGGGGACATCCACGCCCATTTCCTGGGCTGTGCTGAGGCCGGCCACCGCCATCAGGTCGCTGTCATAAACGATCGCCGTCGGCGGGGGAGAACCGGCTAACAATTGCCGAGTGGCCTCCGCCGCTGCGGGGTGCGAGTAGTCCGTCGCCATCACGCTGCCGGTGGCCCCGCCACCGGCCAGTGCCTCTGCGAAGACATCGGTCCGTAGCTGGGTGTGGGCGAACTCGGGCGACCCGGCCACACGGTCGATGCGACGGTGGCCGAGCATCAACAGGTGCTGCACGATCTGGAAGACGCCGTTGGCATCGCCACCCGGAAAAAATGAGAGCGACCCCGTGGGGCCAGGTCCTCCGACTATCACGGCGGGCAGGCCCAGTTCTTCCACCAGCGGCACCCGAGGGTCGTCCACCCGGAGGTCGACGAGCAGGACCCCGTCGACGCGTGTTTCGGCCCACCACCGCCGCAGGGCAACGGTCTCCGCCTCGACATCCTCGACGATCTGGAGCATGAGCGCCACCTGCCTGGCGGACAACTCGGCCTCGATGCCCGAGAAGAGCTCAGAGAAGAACGGCTCGTACTCCAGAGCCCGAGCCGGACGGGCCAAGGCCAGCCCACAGGCGCCTGAGCGGGCCGCCGATAATGCTCGGGCGGCGCGGTTGGGGTGCCAGCCCACTTCCTCGGCTATCTCCAGGATCCGCCGGCGGGTGGGCTCGGACACTCCGGGCCTGCCATTGAGCGCGTAGGACACCGAGCCCTTGGAGACACCGGCTCTGCGAGCAATGTCCGCAATGGTGGGCCTACGAGGGCCCGGCTCTTGCCGTCGTACCACGGGCGACTCGCTCCTCCCTGCTGTTTCTGTACTCGACCGGGTTGGCGGCCAAGGCTATCAATGGCGCCCATAGTGGCGTCGTGCGCCACAATGCCATTCACCAGCCGCCCCGCCTGCTGCGAGCCGCGCTCCGCCGAGCGCTCGTGGACCGGCTCAGCCCAGTCGGAAGGCCGTCTTCGGCAGGTGATAAGCGAAGTCGGCGGCCAGTTCGGCGGCATCGTCCATGTCCAGACGGTGCTCAGCCACCAGACGAGCCAAGAAGCTGCAATGCGCCCGGCGGGCCAGGCGGTGGCGAGCGGGGATGGAGCAGTAGGCCCGGGTGTCGTCCACGAAGCCGGCCGACTTGCCAAAGCCGGCGCTTTCGGTCACCGCGGCCCAAAACCGGGACATCGCGTCCGGCGCATCGAGGAACCACCAGGGCGCGCCCAGCCAGAGCCCGGGGTAGTAGCTGGCCATCGGGGCCAGTTCCCGGGAGAACGTGGTCTCGTCCACGGTAAAGGCCACCGCCCTGAAAGGCGGGGTGGAGCCGAACCGGGCCAGGAGGCGCTGCAAGGGGGCGGTGAAGGCGGTGCGGACCGGGAAATCGGCGCCTAGGTCGGGGCCAAAACGGGCCAGCGCGTCGGTGTCGTGGCCCCGCCAAACTCCCGGGTGGAGCTGCATCACGAGGCCGTCGTCAGCCGACATCCTCCCCATCTCCATGAGCATGTGGGCGCTGAAGGCGGCCTGGTCCGACCCGTCCCCGGCACCGAAGCGAAGGCGGTTGAAGATCCGCTCCGCCTCCCAGTCCGAGAGCCCGATGGCGTCAGCTGAAAAATGCCCGTGATCGGTGGCCGTGGCCCCCAGCTCCTTGAATGCCGCTCGTCTCGACTCGAGGGCTCGGATATAGCCGCCGTAATTGCCAGTACCGATGCCGGAAACCTCCTCCAGCCGGTCGAGCTGCTCGCCCCACTCGCTCGTCCTGGTCGGGTCGATAAGGAAATCAGGGCGGAACGTCGGCACCACCCGGCCCTCCCATGACGGGTCCTGGCTCAGCTTGACGTGGGCCGAAAGATCGTCCAGTGGAGAATCGGTGGTGGCCAGTACTTCGAGCCCGAAACGCCGGTAGAGAGCCCGGGGCCGGAGCTCGGGCCGCTCCAGACGCTCGGATATCCGGTCGTAGGTCTCATCGGCGGTGGCCTCGTCGAGGGGCCGGTCGATGCCGAACAGGTCCGAAAGCTCGTCTTCCAGCCACAGGCGCATGGCGGTGCCGCGAAAAGCCGGCCAGTGGCGGCACAGCCGGCGCCACACATCCCGGGGCCCGGCTACGGGAGAGGTGCCCCCTTGGTCGTGCCCTGGTCGGCCGTACCCGGGCCGTTCCGGCACGCCCAGGCTCCGTTAGGGCGAAACCGTGGGCGTGAAGCAGGCGGAGCACGTAGTGGTCGGGACTTACAAGGAGGGCGACGGGATCTGAGTACGGTTCGTCCTCCGCCAGGATGCTCGCCCCTACGTGCCCGTGGGGCGAGACCAGCGGCAGGCTGGCGACCTGGTCATAAAGGCTGATGGCCACTTCCCGTACCGAGGGCTCGGCCGGGAACAACCTGTACGGGTGAGGGAACGCACCTGGAGGGACGTCGGGCACGGTGGAAACCTACTACTGCGGGGGCTTCGGGAACTGCGTGATAGAGACGGCGGCCGTCTCTTCTTCACTTTGTTCCCGAAACACCTGTAAGGCCCGCGTTCAAGTTATTCGAGGGGGCCGGATAGGCCGCTTCGGCTTCCAATCCCAGCTTGGCCGTCTGCCGGCGGACGACCAAGATCACAGCCACGACCGCTAAGACGGCTACACCCACGATGATGATGTCGATGGTCCCCGACGCCCGCTGAAGAGCGTTCCCGGCCAGGTACGCGGCCAGAGTGTAGACCCCGGCCCAGACGATACCTCCCGCCGCGTTGGCGGCGAAGAACTTGTGCCAACGCATCCGGCTGGTCCCGGCCAGAAAGGCGGCGTAGGTGCGCAGGATCGATACGAACCGGCCGAAGAACACCACCTTGGTCCCGTAGCGGTCGAAGACGTACCGGGCGATCTTCAACTTGTGTTCGTCCAGGCGCACCACATGGCCGTACCGGCGGGCCAAGCGGTAGCCGCCCTTGTCCCCGATCCAAAAGCCGATGTTGTCGCCCAAGATGGCGGCGGCCGAAGCGACCACGAAAATGATCCAGGGGTTGAGGCGATGAGTGTGCCCCGCATAGGTGCCAGCGATGATGAGGGCGGTCTCCCCGGGCAGAGGTATTCCCAGGCTCTCGAGGCCGACGAGCACGAAGACGGCCCAATAGCCATACGTGTCGATGAGGTGGGTGACGTTCACGCAAGCGGGGCGAGTAGGGGGGGGTGGCTCGTGTGGAGCATACCCTTAGTCCTGGTCGTTGACCCGGTATCTTCTAAATATGGGGCGCCTGGAGTCCATAGGCCAGGTCCGCCTTGGAGTTCTGGCTTCGGGTCAGGGGACGCTCCTCGAAGCGCTCCTGGAAGCCGGTCTACGCATCAGCATCCTCGTGGCGGACCGTGAATGCCGAGCGCTGGAAGTGGCCCGGGGGGCCGGCGTCCCCTCCGAGCTGGTGCAGCGGGAGAGCTTCGGGCCCGGTTTCGACCGCGCCGCTTACACCCGGCGGGTGGTAAGACGGCTGGAAGACAGTGGCGTCGACGTCGTCGCCATGGCCGGCTTTGGCACGGTCTTGAGCCCGGAGATCATCGCCGCCTTTCCCGGGCGGGTGCTGAACACTCACCCCGCCTTGCTGCCGGCGTTCAAGGGTTGGCATGCCGTGCGCGACGCGCTGGCTGCCGGCGTAGCGGTGACGGGCACGACCGTGCATGTAGCCACGGAGACCGTGGACGAGGGCCCTATCCTGGCCCAGGAACAAGTGCCGGTATTGCCGGGCGATACCGAAGAAACGCTCCACGAACGGATCAAGACAGTTGAGCGCCGGCTCTACCCAGAAACAATAGGACAATTTATGGCCCAGCTGGCGGACGGACCACATGCGGACTGAGGAGACGCCCCGTGAAGGCTTTATTATCCGTGTACGACAAATCCGGCCTGGAAAAACTGGCCCAGGGTTTATCAGTTCTCGGCTACGAACTGGTGGCCAGCGGCAAAACCGCCGCCGCGCTGAGCCAAGCCGGTCTCCCCCATGTGACGGTCGAATCGGTCACGGGTTCACCCGAAATGCTGGGAGGGCGCGTAAAAACGCTTCATCCCCGGCTGCATGCCGGGATCCTGGCCGACCTATCCAACCCGGAACACACGGCCGACCTTGAAGAGCACGGGATCGACCCGATCGAGGTCGTGGTGTGCAACCTGTACCCGTTCACGTCGGCGCCATCGGTCGAAATGATCGATATCGGCGGCGTAACATTATTGCGGGCGGCGGCCAAAAATTGGGCCAACGTGGCCGTCGTGGTCGACCCCGCTGACTACGACCGGGTACTCGAAGCTCTCCAGGGAAGTGGCACGCTGGACGACGGTACCCGGCTCTGGTTGGCCAGAAAAGCGTTTGCCCATACGGCTGCTTACGACGCGGCCATCGTCAGCTGGTTCGACCAGCAGATGGCGGACAAAGTGCCGGCGGGCCAGCCGCCTCCACTACCGGCCACCCTCCATCTTTCGCTGGAACTGGCCCAGCCGCTCCGCTATGGCGAGAACCCCCACCAACGTGGCGCCCGTTACCGCAGTACGGGCGAGCACAGCTGGTGGGACGAAATAGTACAGCACGGCGGGATGGAGCTTTCCTACCTCAACCTGTACGACGCGGACGCGGCCTGGGGATTGGTGCACGAGATTTCCGACCTGGCCCCGGCAGCGGCCGTCGTGGTCAAGCACGCCAACCCGTGCGGGGCCGCGCTAGCCGCCAATTTGTTCGAAGCTTACGAAAAAGCGTTCGAATGCGACCCTGTATCGGCATTTGGAGGCATTGTCGCGTTGTCGAGGCCGGTGGATGAAGAACTAGCCGCCGCCATGGTGGCGAACGCCAAAGCGGACGTCGTAATTGCCCCGCAATTCAGCGAGGCCGCATTGGCGCTTTTCGCCGCCAAACGAAAGAACATGCGAGTCCTGTCTGCGCCCGCCCCCAATGCCGACCACTGGCAGGTGCGCCAGGTCAGCGGCGGCTGGCTCGTCCAGGACCCGTACCGCCTCGCCAGTCGCCCCCAAGAGTGGCGCGTGGCCACAGGCCACCGGCCGAGCGAGGAAAACTGGACCGACCTGCAGCTCGCCTGGCGAGTGTGCGCGGCCGTCAAGTCCAACGCCATCGTGCTCGCCGCCAACGGTATGGCTGTCGGCATTGGCGGCGGCCAGCCAAACCGGGTTTCGCCTGGAGAGCTGGCCGTCGCGCGCGCCGCCGGACGAGCTAAAGGCGGGGCTGGCGCCAGTGACGCTTTCTTTCCCTTTAGGGACGGCCTCGACGTGATAGCCGGTTCAGGGGTCAGCAGCGTCGTACAGCCAGGCGGCTCAGTTCGGGACGAGGAGGTGATCGCCGCGGCAGACGAGCACGGGATCGCTATGGTCCTGACGGGCGAGCGGCAGTTCCGGCATTAAGGACGCTCCGTGGCCACGATAATCATGTCTGGTGCGCCGGTCGCCGACGACGTTTTGGCGTCGGTGGGCGTGGGGGTCGAAAGGTTGGCTGCCGCCGGCAAAACGGTCGGCCTCGGGACGGTGCTCGTGGGCGACGACCCCGCCAGCGTCCACTACGTCGCCCGTAAGCACGAGGTAAGTGAGCGGTTCGGGATCGGTTCCTTTGACGTCCGCATCCCGGCCACGGCCAGGCAAAAGGACCTCCTTCAGGCCGTCGAACAGTTGAACGACGACCCCGCCGTCGACGGCTTCCTGATCCAAAACCCGGTGCCGCCCGGCTTCGAGTACGCCGAAGCATTAGCCCACGTCGACCCGGCCAAGGACGTGGACGGGCTCCACCCCGTGAACCTCGGTTACCTCACCCTCGGTGAGCGTGGCCACCCACGGCCTTGCACGCCGCTCGGCATCCAGGCGATGTTGCAGTACTACGGCGTACCGGTGGAGGGCCGGTCCGTGGTCGTGGTCGGCCGCGGCCCGACCCTCGGCCGACCGTTGGGGCTCCTGCTCTCGCTGAAAGAGCCGGGCGCCAACGCGGCCGTGACCGTGGTGCACACCGGCGTCAAGAACTGGGCCGATTACACTCGCCGGGCGGACATCGTCGTCGGGGCGGCCGGGGTGCCCAACATGATCACCCCCGACGTCATCGCTGCTGGCTCCTGTGTCATAGGGGGCGGCCTGACCTGGGAGGGCAAGAGGGTGCTGTCTGACGTGGACGAACGTTGCGCAGAGGTCGCCGCCTGGGTGACGCCGCGGTTGGGTGGCGTGGGCGTAACTACCGTGGCCATGCTCCTGCGTAACACAGTGGCCGCCGCAGAGGTATCGGCCGGCCTCGCCGGCACTCCTTAATCTCAAGCTATGACTAAGGTCTCCGACCTCCTGGCCGCCGGGCGGACTTACTCTTTCGAGTTCTTCCCGCCGAAGAGCGACACCGAACAGGCCCGCCTCGTGCAGACCCTGCTCGAACTGCAGCCGTTGCGGCCCTCGTTCGTTTCAGTGACTTACCGGGGCGGGCCGTCGTCCCGTCAGCGGACGACCGATCTGGTCGTCTCGATGCTCCGGCTGACGTCGCTCACCCCGATGGCCCACTTGACCTGTACCGGCCACACCCGCCTGGAGCTGGCCGACATCCTCGTCAATTTCCGGAAATTCGGGATAGAGAACTTGATGGCGCTGGCCGGCGACCCACCGACTGACCCATCGGCGGACCCTGGCGAGCTCACTTATGCCCTCGAACTGGTGGAGCTGGCCCGGGCTATCGGTGGCTTTTGCATCGGCGTCGCCGCTCACCCGGTCGGCCACCCTCGGTCGTCGAGCATGATCAGCGACAGGCGCTTGCTGGTGCAGAAATTACGAGTGGCGGACTTTGCGGTCACCCAGTTCTTCTTCGAGGTGTCCGATTACTTCTCTCTGGTCGATGACGTGGAGTCGCTCGGCCTGAGCAAGCCGGTACTACCGGGCATCATGCCGGTCACCACCCTCTCATCGGTACCACGCATGGCGCAGATGGGTTGCGCGGTCCCGTCGTGGCTGGTTGAGCGGCTGGAGGAAGCCGATCGACGGGGTGGACCGGCGGACGTGGCCAAAGCCGGGATCGACGCGGCGACGGAGTTGTGTGCCGCCCTGCTCGACAAGGGGGCGCCGGGCCTGCATTTCTATACGCTCAACCGCTCCGAGGCGACCCGGCAGATCCATTCGAGCCTCGGCCTGTAGAGGCCGCGTGTAAAACTCCTCACTTGGCTGACCATTAGGGCGCCGCGAGGTGGGACTTTTCGACGAGCCACCCGCGCCAACCGGTACTTTTCCGCGATTTCCGGGCAAAACTGCTAATGGTCCGGGCGCACCACCGAATTCAAGCGCTCGTTGGTAATCCGGATAGCTTCGGGGTTATTGTCGACCAGCAAGTAACGCCGGCCGAGCCGCTGAGCGGCCACTCCCGCGGTCCCGCTGCCGCAGAAGAAATCTGCCACCAGGTCGCCCGGGTTGCTGGACGCTCTGATTATTCTTTCGAGTAATTTGAGCGGTTTCTGGGTCGGGTAGCCAGTCCGTTCGGCACCGTTGGTGGGGACGATGGTCAGCCACCAGGTATCGGTCGGGAGCTTGCCGAGGGCGGCTTTTTCCGGACCGACCAGGCTCGGCGCCATGTACGGGATGCGGTCGATATCGGCGGTATTGAAGGTCCAGTTCCCCGATTTTGAGTACCAGAGGATGTTGTCGTGTTTCCGGGGCCAGCGGTCCCGCGCCCGGCCCCCGTAGTCGTAGGCCCAGATGACCTCGTTCAGGAAATGGTCCGGCCCGAACAGCTCGTCCAGGAGCAACCGGCCGTAGTGGGCAGCGTGAAAGTCGAGGTGCAGGTAAAGCGACCCACAGGGGCTCAGCGCCCGGTGGATCTCGGCTAGCCGTTCGTGAAGGAACCCGAGGTAGTCATCGAGGTTCATCTCGTCGCTGTAACTACGGGACGAGACGACCTCGAAGGCGTAGCGCCGGCCGGCGAAGCCGTTGCGCTCCTTGTCGGCCGCCCCCGTCGCAAGATGGCCAATCCCTCCATGACCAGGCGCGAGAGGCCCAGCGGGGGCCGGAGTAGTCCTGATGGCATCCAGGCGGCGCACCTGTCGGGTGCCGAAGGGCGGGTCGATGTAGACCAGGTCGACACTGGCCGACGGGAGGCGGCGCAGCACGTCCAGGTTGTCACCCAGGAAGACGCCCTCGACCATGGCCAAACAATAAAGCCGCGCCGGTCCGCCGTCGGGGACCCTGGGGCCAGCCTCCCCTTCGCTGTACTGGCCTACACTGGCCCGCCATGGCTGAGAAGATCACAATGGGCCCGGAAGGCAAACTCCAGGTCCCCGACGAGCCGATCATCCCCTTCATCGAGGGTGACGGCACCGGCGTCGATATCTGGCCCGCGGCCAAAGCGGTCATTGACGCGGCCGTCGCCCAGGAAGGCAAGAAGATCGCCTGGACAGAAGTGCTGGCGGGCGAAAAGGCCTTCAAAGCAACCGGAGACTGGCTCCCGGAGGCGACGCTGGCCGCCTTTCGGGAGTACCTGATCGGGATCAAGGGGCCGCTCACGACGCCGGTGGGCGGAGGCTTTCGGTCGCTCAACGTGGCCCTGCGCCAGCTTCTCGACCTATACGTCTGCCTGCGCCCGGTCCGCTGGTTCTCCGGCGTGCCATCGCCGGTAAAGCACCCCGAGCTGGTGGACATGGTGATCTTCCGCGAGAACACGGAGGACATCTACGCCGGCCTCGAGGTAGAAGAGGGGACGCCCGAAGCCAAACGGCTCATCGAGCTGCTACACGACGAACTGGGCTGGCAAATCCCACCGGACTCGGGCATCGGGATCAAGCCCATCTCGATCACCAGGAGCAAGCGCCTGGTGCGGGCCGCCTTGCAGTACGCCGTCGACCACGGCCGCAAGTCCGTCACGCTGGTCCACAAGGGCAACATCCAGAAGTTCACCGAGGGCGCCTTCCGTAAATGGGGGTACGAGGTAGCTCGGGAGGAGTTCGCTGACGTGGCCGTCAGCTGGGACGACTCCGGTGGCCAGCCAGGAGACAAGATCCTGGTGAAAGACAACATCGCCGACATCACGTTGCAACAGGTCCTCACCAGGCCAGACGAGTTCGACGTCATCGCCACCACCAACCTGAACGGCGACTATCTGTCAGACGCCGTGGCCGCTCAAGTGGGCGGCATCGGGATCGCGCCGGGGGCGAACATCAATTACGTCACCGGCCATGGGATCTTCGAGGCGACCCACGGGACGGCGCCAAAGTATGCCGGACAGGACAAGGTCAACCCTGGTTCGGTGCTGTTGTCGGGGGTGTTGATGCTGGAGCACCTCGGTTGGCAGCCGGCCGCCGACAACATCGTGAGAGCGATGGAAGCTACCATCGCCGACCGCATCGTGACGTACGACTTTGCCCGCCAGATGGAGGGGGCCACCGAGGTCAAAACGTCGGAGTTTGCCAACGCCATCATCGAGAGGCTCTGAACCGACCATGGTGGACCAGCCACGCCAACCGGGCCAGCAGGCCCAGCCGGGTCAACCGGGTCAACCGGGTCAACAGTCCCCCTCCTCTGGCTTCGCCAAGCCGCCCGTGCGCGTTGCAGTCACCGGGGCGGCCGGCCAGATCGCTTACAGCCTCCTGTTCAACATTGCCAATGGCACGATGCTGGGCCAGGACCAGCCCGTTGCGCTCCAGCTGCTGGAGATCCCCGACGCTCTCGGTGCCTTGAAGGGCGTGGTGATGGAGCTCGACGACTGCGCCTTCCCGCTGGTGACCAGCGTCAGCACCAGCTCGGACCCCGTGGAGGCTTTCGGCGACGCGGAGATCGCCTTGCTCGTGGGTGCCCGACCCCGGGCCAAGGGCATGGAACGCCGCGACTTGCTCGAAGCCAACGGCGCCATCTTCAGCGTTCAGGGCCGGGCGCTGGCTGCCAGTGCCAAACGGGACGTCCGGGTGCTCGTCGTGGGCAACCCGGCCAATACGAACTGCCTGATAGCTGCGCACAACGCTGGTCTCGGCTCAACCCCTCTGGCCCCCGAGCGCTTCACGGCCATGACCCGGCTCGACCACAACCGGACTGTGGGCCAGGTGGCCACCCGGGCCGGAGCACCCGTCGCCTCTGTAAGGAAAGTGTCCATCTGGGGGAACCACTCGGCCACGCAGTACCCGGACATCTTCCACGCCCAGGTCGAGGACCGGCCGGCACTAGAAGCGGTCGGAGACCTGGACTGGGTGGAGAAGGAGCTCATCCCGACCGTCCAGCAACGGGGGGCGGCCGTAATCGAGGCCCGGGGGGCTTCGAGTGCGGCTTCGGCCGCCACCGCCGCCCTGGGGTCGATGAGGGACTGGGTGCTAGGTACCAGGCCCGACGACTGGACGTCGGTTGCGGTTTTCTCGCAGGGCGCCTACGAGACGCCCAAGGGCGTGTACTGCAGCTTTCCGGTTATCTCAGTCAGGGGCGAGTACCGCCTCGTCGAAGGCCTCGACGTAAACGAGTTTTCGCGCCAACGGATCGACCGCAGCACGGCAGAACTGCTCGAGGAACGGGACAGCGTTTCGAGCCTGGGACTGTTGCCCTAGGCCATCTGGCCGCGCTCAACCCGGGTGCCGCTCCGTACGCTTAGCTACACAGAGTGGGCAAAAGGCGTGCAGCGGCATTGGGCACGCCCGTCCAAAAGAGCCCGTCAAACCTCCCTGAGGACGATCAGGAAGCGTTCAGCGCTGGCTGCGCTTAATGAGTCAAGGCTGGCGGGCCAACCAGGCCCAGCCGGTGGAGGTAACAAAGCTTTCGCTCTATGGCCGAGCGCCAAGCGGTCAGATCGGTGTCGAAGTGGGCTCTGTCCCCGTCTTCGTAGGCGTGCTCCAGCTCGTCGAAGGCCTCATCTTCGGCATCGAGCAGAGCGCGGTACTTAGAGAGGAACTGGTCGTCCACGACATCGCAGAGCATTACGTTGCACCTCCAGAGGGAGCCCACGAAGGGTTTTTGCCTTGACCTACAACTATCGCCCCTCTCGCCGTCCAGATCAACAGTTTCCCGCGGTTTCTTCGCAACGCCCTAGGTTTGCCTGCTTCAAGTGCCGCAACTGCGCGCTCTACGCGGCGGAGGGCGACAAGTCAGGGCGATTGACAGCGAGGTGCACGCCACGCGGAGTCACCCGACCAGGCCTGCAGCGAAGTCGTCCCATTGCTGCTCGTCGAGCTCGAACGGGCGCCTGGGTCAGGCCCCTTGGCCCTGCTCGAGCCGGCATGCGGCCAGGCCCAGGTTGGAACCCTCCCTGTCCGCCTCCAACGCCTGCTCTGCGGCCTGGCGGCGCGCCCCGCTGGCCGCCACCTGAACCGACCCCGACATGGGTCGGAGGACAGGCCGGGCGTGAACGTACCGGGCCGGGCCGATAATGCCGGCGTAATGACGTTGATCGGCCGTGTAGTTTTTCCACGCCTGCAGCCACTCCATCACCAGGGCCTGCGAACCTCCGGCCACAGGGATGGCCGCCAAGCGGGCACTGAGGACGTCCAGCTCGTCCGCCGCCGCGGAAATAGTCGGCCCGTCGACGCTACTGGCCAGGACCGCCCGGTAAGCGGGCAACACAGCGGCGCACTCCCGGCTGGCCTGAAGCGTAAAACTCGCCTGGGCCGCCTCCTGTAGGAGCTCCGGGTTGCCTTTCGTTTCGTAGGGCGACATCACTGCGACGCTGGACACAACCACGGCCGCGGCCACCATCACCAAAGCGGCCAGGAGCACCAATGGCCGGCGCGCCGGCCCAACCTGACGGGAGGCTGAGGCCCGGCCGAGACCATTGGGCGAGAAGGGTGCCCGCCACCCCTGTGCCATCCCTCAGGTTGCCTCGGTCGCCACGGGCCAAACAGGTCGCGCGCCCAGGCGCCGCTGGGTACGGGTTCGCGCAGTTCGTCGGGGTGGACCGGTCCTTCGACGGACCGGTCCACCTCGTTGTCTTCTAGCTCGAAGGGCTCATCGCGCTTGGCCCAGGGTGGTTGCGAACGCGGCCGGCCCGTCCAGGTTTTCCCGTCCCAGTAACGCAGTGAGCGCGGGTCGTCGGGGTTGCGGTACCAGCCTGGCCTCGTGGGCGGTAAGCGAGACATCGGACATCACTCGAAGGTCGTGGCGGCGCGCGTCGTCGCCGGCACGATGTCCAGGCCCGAGAAGGTCGACTGCCTGGACGAAAGCGCCCCGACATCACCCGAGATGCGAGCTTGACCCGCAGAAAGGGCGTCGAGCGGGGAAAGTTGCCCGGAAGCTATTCCAGCCATGGTGGCATAGTCGCTCTTCATCTCGACCTGCGCGGGCCGGAACTCAGCTTCCCGGTACACCACTCCTGCCTGCTCGCCCCGGACCACTACCTGGTACCGTACATCGCCCTCGGGAGCTCCGGACACCGCCACTGCGACTATTAAGTCGGGTTCGCCGGGATCATTTCTTGCGGCAGGCAGTTCGTCGAACCACTCCTGCGATAAGAAACGCGCCACCACCCAGATCTACCAGTTGCGGGCGCCGCCCGGTAGATCAACCTCGACTGCGTTGCTCGGTTGACGCCGGTGGCCAGCTGTCGACCAAAGTTCTTACGCTTGGCTTCAGAGGCTTACAACTCTGCGGTGGTAAGGGCTAGGCCCAGGGTCTAGGAACGGCGAGGGGCCACCAGCTGGCTCTCGTAGAAATTCGACACTGCCTGCGCCGGGCTCCCCCACCGAAGCTCGAGGCGCAGCTCCAGCGGCCAGTTGGAACTATCAGACGAAACACCCCCCGTGTCCGCCTCGAGGGCAGCCAGCCGAGGCAGGACGGCGTTGAGCGTGCCCACGAACGAGCACGCGTTGGCTGCCACATTCCCGTTGAACAACCATTTCCGCCCCCCGCCCGGCCAGGCCAACCTCGCTTCGACAACAGCGCCGGCCAGCTCGTCCAGCAGGTCGTTCACGACGTGCACGGCCAAAGAGATGCTGACCCCCGGCTGATAACTGGGTGCCGGCCAATCGGCTGCTACGAGCACGGGGGCGCAGGCCTGACGAAGCGCCGTATACGCCGCCTTTGGCCGCCGTTCGTGGTCCAGCAATGACCAACTGATGGCCGGCTGGCAGTCGTTCAGCAAGAACACGGCGAAACCGCCCGTCGGGCGGAACTGGAGCCGGCGCAGGCTCTCAACCTGGAAACGGACGAGACGGGCCTGGTAGGCCTGGGTCGCGTCACGCCACTCCTCGAAGCTGGCGTAACGGGAGGGCGGGACGAGGTCGTCGAAAATGCTCTTCTGCAGGCAGAAATGCCTCCCCAACCGCTCCCAGTCAAGGTCCGGCCACAGCTCGGGCTCCATGAAGTCCGCCGTATGAGGGACGGCTTGCGCCCCCAGCTCACCGATGAAGCGGGCCGCCGCCGGCCACGTCGCCATGGCCCGGGGCAGGTCATCCCAGCGGCCGTGGTACCAGCCGAAGTAAAGGTGGGTATCCGTACCCCACGCCGGGTGCGGGAGCATGCCCGAATGGGCCAGCACCGGCCGGGTGGGGTCGGCCCGTTCCAGCGCCCGCTTTATGCTCGTATCGAGGACGGACTTGTTCCAACCGGGCAGCGCCTGGGCTACCGCTGAGCGGAGCACCCGGGTCGGGCCGGGAGCCCTCCCGGCCGGCAGTTCGTGCGAGAACGGCTCGTCGTGGCCACACCAGACCACTATCGACGGATGGTGACCGAGAAGGTCTACCGCGGCGGCCACCTGACGCACAGCCTGCCGGCGGACCCCCGTGTAGCCACGGTGCAGCGGCATGTCCTGCCAGAGGAGCACCCCCAGCTCGTCGGCCGCGTCGTACAACTCGGGCCGTCCGATGTGAGCGTGCACCCTGAGCAGGTTGAGCCCGGCTTCGGCCGCGAGGCGCACGTCCCTCGCCACGTCGGCCGGCGAGGCGGCGGCCAGGTCCCGTCGGGTAGGCGCCAAGTTGGCCCCCTTCAAGAAAACCCGCTCCCCGTTGACGGACCAGACGAGGTTTTCAGCGCTCACTTCGCGAAGACCGGTACGGAGCACCTTCGAGCAGGCCGGCTCCCCGGCCAGTTCAACGGTGACGCAGACGTCGTAGAGCGACTGGCTGCCCAGCCCGACCGGCCACCACAGGTCGGGCTCGTCGACGACCAGGCGCCAGCGCACGCGGTTAGGCCCACCGCCAGCGGTTGACGCGTCTCTATCCGGGCTGCTGGCACGGTCGGCTCGCCGTTGAAGGTGCCTGACCGGCGGGCCTCTGTGCGCATGGTGACGGTGACCGCGTCGACGCTGTCGAGCACCGCGGACAACTCGAGGACGGCGCTCTTGGCGTCCGCCTCCACACATGTGACTCGCAGCAGAGACAGTTGCACCGGGCCGCTCAGCTCCACCCTGACCGGTGCCCAGATGCCGCCCGGGTTGTACGAGGGGTCGATGCAGTCCCAGTACCCGAACACCCCCAAAAGCGCTCGCTTGGCCGCCCGTCGGGCCGGGCGGTCGCAGACCACTTCGAGGGCGAGGAGGTGCTCGGACCGCGCCTCGAGCGCTGACGTTATGTCAAAACGATGGGGGAAAAAGTAGCCTTCGGTGTCCCCGAGGTACGAGCCGTCCAGCCACACGTCTGACTGGTAAAAGATGCCATCCATGGTCAACCAGGCCCGCTGGCCCGCCAGCGGGGCCATTTCCAGGCGTTTCCGATAGAGAATGGGCCCGTCAGAAGTGGAAAAGGCGGGCTCCGAGCGCCAGTGCCCGGGTACCACGAGAGGCTGCCATTCTCCGTCGTCCAGATCTGGGCGCGGGAAATTGCGGCGCAGATCCTCGTCCGCTTCGGCTGCCATCCACCGGCCACCGAGGTCGGTCCCTCCCAGGATGGGGTCAGGCACTTATGTGGCTCCCGGCCAAATGCCCGGACTTCATGACGAGCCCCGACCCGTCGCCAGCCCAAACCTGATCGCGACCCAACCTGATCGCGAGCCCAAACCTGATCGCGAGCCCAAACCTGATCACGAGCCCAAACCTGATCGCGAGCCCAAACCTTATGAGCAGCAAGGTAGCGCGGCGGGCGAAGGTACGTTTTGTGAATGGCAGCAACCTCGAAAGACCGTCCTTCGACCCTGGGTGAACTCCGCGACTCGGGCTGGCGCTCACGCCCGGTGAAGGAAGAAGTCAGGGCCAATGTAGCGCAGCGCATCGCCGCTGGTCACCGGGTCGTCGACGGCATGGTCGGTTATGACGACACCGTCCTGCCGGCGCTGGAGAACGCCCTCTTGGCCGGCCACGACATCATTTTCCTCGGCGAACGGGGACAAGCCAAGACGAGGCTCATGCGCGGCCTCGTGACTTTGCTCGACGAGCGGCTCCCCATCGTCGCCGGGTCGGAGATCCTCGACGACCCCTACCACCCGATCTCCCGCTACGCCCGCGAGCTGGTCGAAACCAAGGGCGACAGCACTCCCGTGGAATGGGTCGGCCGCGAACAGCGCTTCGGCGAGAAACTGGCCACCCCGGACACTTCGATCGCGGACCTCATTGGCGAGGTGGACCCCGTAAAGGTAGCGGAGGGACGCTACCTGTCCGATGAGCTCACACTCCATTACGGCCTCGTCCCCCGCACCAACCGCGGCATATTTGCCATCAACGAACTGCCTGACCTGGCCGAGCGGATCCAGGTCGGCCTCCTCAACGTGCTCGAAGAACGCGACGTCCAGATCCGCGGCTACAAGATCCGCCTCCCGCTCGACGTGATGCTCGTCGCATCGGCGAACCCCGAGGATTACACCAGCCGGGGCCGCATAATCACTCCATTGAAGGACCGCTTCGGGGCGCAGATCCGGACCCACTACCCCCTCGACGCAGAGACCGAGGAGGCCGTCATTCAGCAGGAGGCCGTAGTGGCCAGCCTGGATGGCGTGAAGGTGAACGTGCCCGCGTACATGACTGCGGTTGTGGCCAGCATTTCGCAGCTGGCCCGCCAAAGCCCTCAGGTCAACCAGCGTTCGGGGGTCTCAGTGCGCCTCGGCGTAGCTAACTACGAGACCCTGGCGGCAGCGGCGGCGCGACGCGGGCTACGCCTGGGCGAGACGGAAGCCGTGCCCAGGGTCAGCGACCTCACCGCGCTGGTGTCCTCCACGGCCGGCAAGGTCGAGCTCGACTCCCTCGACGATGCTGAGGAGGACATCGTGGGGCGGCTTACGCGTCAGGCGGTCCTGGGCGTCTTTCGCGAGAAGGTCGACCCTTCCGAACTGGCCAAGGCGGTGGCCGAGCTCGACGACGGCTCGGCCATCGAGATTGGAGACGACCTGCCGGCGTCGTCCTACGTTGAGGCCCTGAGCCGCCACCCGGGACTACGGGCGCCGGTCGGCCGCTTGGCCGGGTCGGAGAGCGCCGTAGCCCTGGCTGCGGCAACGGAGCTGGTCCTGGAGGGGCTCCATCTGTCCAAACGGCTGAACAAACAGCCGAGCGGCCGGGGCGCGAGCTACAGGTCGCGCCGCTCGTGAGCGCGGGGGTCTAGGTACCGCTATGGCACGGGCGAACTATTCCCGCTGGGACGGCACCCAGCAGGTGGGCGACCTCTCCGGCGATGACGTGCTGCGCCGTCTCATGGACGACTTGATGGAGCACGGCGACCCGGACCAGGCGCTGCGCCGTTTGATGCAACAGGGTTATCGCGACGCCTCGGGCCGGGACATTGCCGGCCTTCGCGAGCTCCTCGAGCGGGTCCGGCGTCGGCGGCGTCAGCTGGCTCGCGACGCCTTTTCTGAACTTCAGGCGGCGATCTCGAACACCCCGCCTGAACTGCTCGAGCGCATCAGAGAGATGCTGTCTGCGCTCAATCGCCTGGTCGAACGGCGGGACGCGGGCGAAGATGTGCAGCCCGATTTCGACCAGTTCATGGCGGAGTTCGGCGACCTCGTGCCGGGTAACCCGGCCAACCTGGACGAGCTGCTGGAGAGCCTGGCCCGCCAGCTGGCTGCGGCTCGCGAACTGCTGGACTCGCTGACCCCTGAACAACGAGCGAAGTTGGCCGAACTATCCGAGGCGATGTTGCAGGACGAGCTCGACTTGCAAATGGAACTCGAGAGGCTGGCAGCCAGCCTGGCCGGCGCCTCGGCCGCCGACCAGATGCTCGGCCTGCCGTTTGGCCTCGGTCCGGCCGGTTCTGTAGCCAGCCAATTATCCGACCTGGGGGGGCTCGAACAGCTCCTAGGTGGGGCGCCGAGCCCGGGCGCGCTGGCGGAGGTCGACATCGAGCGGGCCCGGGAGCTGCTGGGACAGGAGGACGCCCACGCCCTCGAGGCTCTAGGCCGTCTCGCCCGGCAGCTGCGGGGATCCGGGTTGGTCGAACAGAAGGAAGGGCGGCTGAAGCTCACTCCACGTGGGCTGCGCCGCATAGGCGAGCAGGCATTGGCCGACCTCTACACGAGGCTGGCGCAGTACCGGGCGGGACAGCACCCGGTAGGCACCCCCGGCGCCGGGCACGAGCGGGCCGGCGAGACAAAACCCTACGAGTGGGGCGACGCCTTCAACCTCTCGATTGAGCGGACGGTACGCAACGCCCTGGCCCGGCGGGGCCGGGTACTCCTGTCGAACTGGCGCCAGTGGACTTCGAAGTGGAGCGGACAGAGTCCCTATCGCGCTCTGCCACCGTGATAATGCTCGACCTGTCGTTGTCCATGCCCATGAGGGGGAATTTCCTGGCCGCCAAAAAAATGGCGATTGCACTGCACGCCCTTATCTCGAGCCGTTTCCCGTCGGATTACCTCGGCATCGTAGGTTTCTCTCGGTACGCCCGAGAAGTGTCCTTTCAAGAGCTCCCTGAAGTTTCCTGGGACTACGACTGGGGGACCAATATTCAGCACGGCCTGCTCTTGTCGAGAAAGCTCTTGTCCCGTCAGCGGGGGACACGGCAAGTGATAATGGTGACGGACGGGGAGCCGACCGCGTATTGGCCTGCGGGCGCATCGGAACCGGTGTTTGCCTACCCACCCACGCGAGAAACAGTCGACGCTACCCTCGTCGAGGTAGCGCGATGCGCACGCGAGGGGGTGCGCATCAATACCTTCGCCCTTGACGCCACCGGGCATTTGCGCCGTTTTATCGAGCAAATTACCCGGCTTAATCGCGGCAGGGCGTTTTATACCTCGCCCGACACACTCGGCGATTACGTCCTGGCGGACTTCCTCGAGGCTAAGCGGACGATGCGCCGGCGCACGTACCGGGCAGGTTGAAGCCGGGCAGGTTGAGGGCACGCGTGACGGTCGGAACGGCTTGAGCCGGTAAGCCTGAGCGTAGGTACCGGTCCGGTAACACGGCGGAAATACTGACGTGGACCTCGTACCTAGGGTCGTGCCCGCCGAAGAATGGCAACTGATCGAACGCGGCGTGGCCGGGGATCGACCTCGTCCGCTACTACCTCGGCGAGGTGCCGTTGCTTCCTAACGTCGACACATCCTGCTCGAGGATCCCGACCAGCGCGGCTTTGCGTTGGAGCACCTGGACCAGCTGGTACTGAAGCCGGTCGACGGTTCCGGCGGCCATGGCCTGGTAATCGGGCCGCGAGGCTCCGACGCCGAGCTCGCCCATCTGACCCGACAGGTCATCGCCAATCCCAGAGGGTGGATCGCCCAGGGGGTGGTTACTCTGTCCACCTCGCCGACGTACACCGGCGAGGGGTTCGAGCCGAGACACACAAATCTCCGGCTGGTGGCGTCGGCCCGCCGGGATTTCGACCGACAGCCGGAGCCGCGCCCGGGTCGGTCCCCGGCGCTAGAGGGGGGGAGCAGAGCGCACAGGCTGAGCCGGATTGCCGATCGTTGTACTGGCTGGGACGGTACGTGGAGCGGGCAGAAGATACCGCTCGCATCCAAGGGGAGAGCTCGACCCGAGGGCGGGACCGGTCGGTATCGGTGACGCGGCCCGACGTCACCTGGGCCAGGCCCGGGCCCAGCTCGAGTTCACTTTCATGGCCGACCTTGTCTCCGACCTACCGAGCCGTTTGGCCGACGTCCAGAAGCGGTGCTCGGACGCCGGCGTCGCCATCTCCGATCGTTACTTCAGACCGGCCGCCATCGTGCAGTGGAGCGCATGACCTGGCGTCTTGAGATCAGCCACGTCACCCGGTACCGGTATGACCATCCCGTCAGCGCTTCGTACGACGGAGCCCGAGCGAGGTGACTGTGGAGCTGACGCGCCGGGCTTAGGCCCCGAAAGCGTGGGGCGCGACGACGAACAGGAATTCTCCTCTTGCGAATACCGGCGTAATGAGCGAAGATAACAATCGTGTAGTTACGTCGATCGTAGTTACATGAGTGCCACCAAGCTGACCACTTGGGACCAAGGGGCCGCGGCGGCGGTTTGGAGGGCACTGCTCCGACGAGACCACAAGTGAGGGGAGCCGCCGGTGAGTGACACCGTGCGATTCTTGCGCACGCCGGCCGAAGTGACCGGGCTCCACTGGGACGTCCAAAAGCCGACGTGGCAACGGTCAGCAAACTGCCTGGGAGTCGACCCCGACCTCTTTTTCCCTGAGAGGGGCGGATCTACCCGGGAAGCGAAGGAAGTCTGCCGAGGCTGTGTCGTCCGAGAGGACTGCCTACAGTTCGCTCTCGAAAATGGCGAAAAGTTCGGCATTTGGGGCGGCATGTCCGAGAGGGAACGACGTCGTCTCCGGCGTCGCCGTAACGGAGCGCCGTACCGGGTGACTCAGGCGTCGTAGGCCACCCGGGCCAGCTCGGCAGGCCGCGTACCCGGTGCGGCGCCTCGCCGGGCTTTCATACCTTCCCCCGGCGAGGCACGCCGGCGAGCAATGGCGCTCGGGGCGTGCCTCGCCGTAATCGGCCCTCGCAACTGCTATCGGCCCAAGCGGGACTCGATAGTACGATCAGGGGCCAGGTCGAGCTGACGCCAGCGCCGGCGTGGAGTCGCCGCGAGCAGGGCTTCGGGCACCAGGCCGACGAGTTCTGCTCTGGCGATACCGGCCAGGTCGGCCACTTGGTCCCACACCGTCGCCGGCCCGACCAGAAGAGGAGACAACAGGTTGCAGGAAACCTGGACCTGCCTCCCGAGCACGAAGGCTAACGCCCTGACGTAAGGGGACCGGATGGCTCTGGCTACGGCCGGGCCCGTCCGACATCGGCCTCTACCAGCCACAGGTTGTAGGCGACCATTAGGGGCCGGCAACCGACGGCGACTGCCCCCGCCGTTTCGTGCGGCGCTGACGGGCCGAGGTCAGGCGGCAGATTGAGCCACGCCTCTTTGCGGACATCGGGCAGAGAGCGCTCCGGGCCGTAGAGGAAGGCAGGTAAACCCAGCTCGCTGGCAGCCCAGGCTGCGAAGGCGTCCCTCGCCTCTCTCGCCCGTTGGCCGCAGCTTCTCCCGAGGGTGCCCTCGACGTCCCGTAGCGGCCAGCCCTCGAGGGCTACCCACGGGACGACGTCCAGCACCCCGAACCGTGGATGAGCCCCCTCGTGTGCCCGGAGGTCGAGCAGGTCGACAGCAGCGCGGGCCAGGTCGCGAGCGCCAGCTTGGACGGCATCGTCTTCACCCGCCATCGTGAGCACGCTGCGGTGATGATCGCAATCGCTGTGCACGTCTAAGAGACGGTCACCGACGGCACCAGCCAAGCTGGCCAATATGGCCTCGTCACAGCCCTCGCTGACGTTGACGACGCATTCGAGCACGTCAGTCCCGGGGGGCAGTCGCCGGGGAAAGAATTGTTGCGGTTAGTGGCTCAGTGAGAAACGCGAGCCGTACTCGTCGCCGACTGGACCGGCTGCGAAACGGGGGTGCGCGGTGGCAAGCCACGACGGCTGCGCGCAATGCGGCGTCGCTCGCGCTCTGAGCATCCGCCCCACACGCCGTGCTCAATGTGATTTTCCAGTGCGTACTCCAAGCAAGGTGACTTCACGGGGCACTCGGCGCAATAGCGGCGCGCCACTTCGACCCCGACCCCGTCACTAGGGAAAAAGACCTCGGGGGGCAATTCCCTACACCGCCCCTCCGCCATCCAGGAAGTATCCAACTTGACCTCCGTAGCCCTGTGCATCGCACGTTTATGGAAATATACGTACCTCGCTCGCCCATGGCTTCTAGCCAGGGAGAAGCCGAGCCAAGGTCCGGCCTAATCAAGCGGGACATGCAGTATTGCTTCTTTTCTCATACTTTACTGCACGCCTCGTTGTCAAGGCAGTCACTGCAACGTAGAGTTCAGGGTACAGGCCTACCCTTCCCCACTTCGTGATAGCAACTTGACACTGAGCTAAGTGTTGGGTGAACATGGAAGGCAATGATCTCCTGGTTGAGCCTGCTCCTTCTCACCTAGGTGAGCACCCCGCCGGTGCTCGCCGAGACCTCCTGTGCCTAGTGGCCAGGAGGTTTTTTGTTTCTCGGTGACAGAAAGTCCCCCATAGAAAGGCCCAAACGATGACCCGCCCGCCGATTGCCACCGCAAAGATGCCCTTCGAGAAGTACAGCGCCACTCTGCCTATCGTTCTCGATGACCGTGCCTGGCCCTCCAAGCAGCTAGAACACGCTCCTCGGTGGTGCAGCGTCGACCTCCGCGACGGCAACCAGGCTCTCATAGACCCGATGGATCCGGCCCGAAAGCTGGCTCTTTTCGAGGCTCTGATCGGGATCGGCATCAAGGAGATCGAAGTCGGGTTCCCTTCTGCTTCGACGCCCGACTTCGAGTTCGTCCGCTACATCATCGAAGAAGACCTAATACCGCAAGACGTGACGATCCAAGTGCTCGTGCAGTGCCGCAAGGAGCTGATCGAGCGGACTTTCGAGGCGATTTCGGGTGCACCGCAAGCGATCGTGCATTTCTACAACTCGACATCGGAGCTGCAACGGCGGGTCGTATTCCGCCAAGGGCGGGAAGGGATCATCGAAATAGCAACGAACGCGGCCCGGCTGTGCAAGAAGCTCGAGCCGACCGTCAACGGTACGGAGCTCCGTTATGAGTACTCGCCCGAAAGCTTCACTGGCACGGAGCTCGACTTCGCGCTCGAGATTTCAGAAGCCGTAGCGGACGTTATCGAACCCAGTTCGGAACTCCCCCTGATCCTCAACCTGCCATCCACAGTGGAGATGTACTCACCTAACGTGTTCGCCGACGTCATTGAGTGGTTCGGTCGACGGCTGCGTAACCGGGACGCCATCGTCTTGTCGGTGCATCCCCACAACGACCGGGGGACGGCGGTGGCGGCGGCGGAACTGGCCATGCTGGCTGGCGCCGACCGGCTCGAGGGCACCCTTTTCGGCAATGGCGAACGGACCGGGAACCTCGACCTGGTGACAGTCGCCCTTAACCTGTTCTCGCAGGGGGTTGACCCGGAGCTCGACTTCAACGACATCGAAGCCGTGCGCCGTGTGGCGGAACACTCGACCCGTATGCCGGTCCACCCCCGCCATCCGTACGTGGGTGACCTCGTTTACACAGCATTCTCTGGTTCACATCAGGATGCCATCAAGAAGGGCATGGACGCGCTCGCCGACCCGTACGAGAAGTGGGAAGTGCCATACCTCCCGATCGACCCCAAACACACGGGCCGGACCTACGAGGCGATCATCAGGGTCAACAGCCAGTCGGGCAAGGGCGGGATCGCCTACATAATGGGCGCTGAGCACGGCCTCGACTTGCCCCGCCGGCTGCAGATCGAGTTCTCAAAAGCAGTTCAGGCCGTCACCGAAGCCACGGGCACCGAGATCAAGCCGTCCGAGCTCTGGGAGGTCTTTGAGCAGACGTACCTGGCCGAAGACGGCGCCCTGCGCCTCATCGCCGCCGAGGTCACCAGCGAGCGAGCCACCGATGCCCACATAACGCAGGTGACGGCGCAATTGCTGGTGGACGGGGAGCACCGCAGTGCGGTGGGCAAGGGCAATGGCCCCATTGACGCCCTGGTGAACGCGCTTGCCGCCATGGACGTAAAGCTCGCCGTCCTTGACTACCACCAGCACGCTTTGACCGCTGGCAGCGGCGCTTCGTCGGTCGCCTACGTGGAGGCCGAGTCGGGCGACGATGTGGTGTGGGGCGTGGGCATGGACTCGAGCATCCTCGACGCCTCCCTCCAAGCCGTCGTCAGCGCCGCCAACCGTCTCAGCACGCTCAGGGCAGGCTGAGCAAGCCGGTTTCCGGCTCACCCGCCCTCGGGAGGCGCTGAGTTAGCGAAGCTCGTTTTTTCCCACGGACTAAGCTGCCCCGCATGTCCATTCCGCAACCAGAGGCCGCTGGCCCGCCCCGCGGGCACGTAAGGGTCGTCTATCTCGGCCCGGTCGCGCCGCACTGGAGGGTGGACTCGGATTTTGGCGATCGGAACCTGATCGAGGAGCTTCGACAGCGCATCCTGGCGCGGCTGCTCCTGTTGCCTCCCCACGACCCGCAGTTCCGTCGCAACCGTGAGCGCATCGTCCGCGACGCGGAGCGCGAAAACGTGCTGCTGGAGTGGGACCTTGGCATGCCTGAGGACGAGGAGGACGAGTTCATGGGGAGCGTCGAAAGCTAGCTATGGCGGGGGACGGCCTCACAGACGGCCCCGGCCACAGCCTTTCGGGCGCTGACCGGCGCTACATAAACCGCGAACTATCTTGGCTCGACTTCAACCGGCGCGTCCTCGAGCTGGCGGAAGCCGAGGAACAACCGCTTCTGGAAAGGGCAAAGTTCCTGGCCATTTTTTCGAGCAACCTGGACGAGTTTTTCCAGGTCCGCGTGGCCGGCCTCAAGGACCAGCTGGCTGCCGGGGTGGTGGGGACGGCGCCGGACGGCCTACCCGTCCCCGACCAGCTTCGCGCCATAGGGGCCGAAGTGGAGCTCCAGCTGTCCGACCGGTCGCGCATCTATAACCGGGATCTCGTGCCCCGGTTGGCCGAGCACGGCGTCCGTTTGGTGCACTGGAACTCCCTCGCGCCCACTGACGTGGCCTACGCGGAGTCGGTCTTCGAAGCTCAGATGTTCCCCGTTTTGACCCCGCTTGGGGTCGACCCGGGGCACCCGTTCCCGTACATTTCCAACCTCTCGCTCAACCTGGCGGTTATGGTGCGCGACCCTCAACGGGGCGAGCGCCGCTTCGCCCGGGTCAAGATCCCGCCGCTCTTGCCTGGTTTTCTCGCCCTCCCCGACGGGGAGCGCTTCGTCCCCGTGGAGCAAGTCATAGCCGCCTTCCTCGGGGAGCTCTTCCCCGGGATGGAGATCGAGAGCTGTCACGCCTTTCGCGTGATCCGTAACGCCGACTTGACGTTGGCGGAGGAAGAAGCCGACGACCTTCTGGAAGCGGTCGAGATGGAGCTTCGCCGGCGCCGCTTTGGCCGCGCCGTCTGCCTCCAGCTCGAGTCCAACTTCAGCTCTGAAGTTCGAGAACTGCTCACCCGCGAGCTCGACCTGCACCCTGAAGATGTCTACGAGATGGCTGGTTTGCTGGACTACGGCGGGCTCTGGGGGATCCACGCCCTGGACCGCCCCGAGCTCAAGGACGAACCGTTCTCACCCGTCGTACCTGCGCGCCTGGCCCCCCCAGACGAGGGCACGACCGACATCTTCGCCGCTGTAGCGACCGACGACATTTTCGTGCACCACCCGTACGAGAGTTTTGCCATGTCGACAGAGGCGTTTATTAAACAGGCGGCGCGCGACCCGCGTGTCCTGGCCATAAAGCAGACTCTGTACCGGACCTCGGGCGATAGCCCGGTGGTCACGGCCCTGATACGAGCGGCCGAGCGAGGAAAGCAAGTTGCCGCCCTGGTGGAACTGAAGGCACGCGGCGACGAGGCGGCCAACATCGGGTGGGCGAGGGCACTCGAGCAAGCGGGTGTGCATGTGGTCTACGGCCTGATCGGGCTAAAGACACACGCCAAAACGGCACTGGTCGTGCGCGAAGAAGGTGATGGGATCCGGCGTTATTGCCATATCGGTACAGGCAATTACAACTCTTCGACGGCGCGGCTTTATGAGGATATTGGCATCCTGACGGCGTCGCGCCCCATCGGCGAAGACTTGACCGACCTTTTCAATTCTCTTACGGGCTACAGCCGTCAGTCGTACTACCGGCAACTGATAGTCGCCCCGCAGGCACTGCGCTCGCGCATCATCGAGCTCATCCAGCAGGAGAGCGAGCGGGGCCACGCCGGGAGGATCGTGTGGAAACTTAACAACCTCGTGGACCGCAAGGTAATCGATGCGCTTTATGCCGCTTCGGAGGCCGGCGTTCAGATAGATCTGATCGTCCGCGCCCAGTGTTGCCTGCGTCCCGGGGTGCCGGGTTTGTCGGAGACCATCCGGGTCCGTTCCCTCGTCGGCCGGTACCTGGAGCATTCGCGCATTTACTACTTCAGCGAGGGGGCCGGTGACAGCGCTCCTGAGAGAAGTGCAGGCAACGGGGCCGCCGCTGCGCTCGCGGACGCCACCGTCATGGAGAACGGCCACGTCGCCGTCGTTGCCGCCGCCCGGGGAGTAACGGACAGGCTCAACGGCGCCCCGATGTTGCAGCCAGGCGGGCGTTACTTGATGGGCTCGGCCGACATGATGGAGCGCAACCTGGACCGGCGGGTGGAGACCCTGGTGGACGTCACCTCCCCTGAAATCCAGGACCGGCTGCGGGAAATCCTCGAGGTGGAGTTGGCGGACGACGAACTTTCCTGGGAGCTGGCCGCGGACGATGCGTGGCGCAAGGTCCCGGACGTGAAGCACTTCAACGCTCAGCGGCATTTCCAGGAGCTGGCCCTCGCCCGCAGTAAACGGCGAAGTGAAGCCGAAAGGCTGGCCCCAGTCGAGTGAGTGCAGTCGAGTGAGTGCAGTCGAGTGAGTGCAGTCGAGTGAGTGCAGTCGAGTGAGTGCAGTCGAGTGAGTGCAGTCGAGTGAGTGCAGTCGAGTGAGTGCAGTCGAGTGAGTGCAGTCGAGTGAGTGCAGTCGAGTGAGCGCAGTCGAGTGAGCGCAGTCGAGTGAGCGCTGCGTCGCGGGCCCGAAACCCCCGGGTGCTAAAAACGCGGCGGACAGCACTGCGTCACAGCCCGGGAAGCCACAACCCGCGAAGCCACAGCCCAGGAGGGCGGCTTCGTCGACGCCGCTGGTACGGGCGGCTGGCGGTGCGGTATGGCGGCGGGTGCCGGCCGGGGTGGACGTCGTGCTGGTCCACCGGCCCGCCTACGACGACTGGGCCCTCCCTAAGGGCAAGCTGGAACCGGGCGAGACGGACGAGCAAGCGGCGTTGCGAGAGGTCCGGGAAGAGTCGGGTCTGTCGTGCCGCTTGGGCACCGAGTTGCCGAGTACAACGTACAGAGACGGTCAGGGACGCCCGAAGGTGGTCCGTTACTGGGCCATGACCGTCGCACCAGGAGCCGTTGACCTCCATCTGACGCCCGACCTGCAGTTGACGCCCGAGCCCAAGGCTCGTCAGGAGATCGATCAGGCTTGCTGGGCACCGCTGGCCGAGGCGCGGGGCCGGCTGACCTACCCTCGGGACGTAGTCGTCCTGGACGCTTTGTCGGACTTGCTGTCACGCTCAGATGTTCGCCGGCAGAAGGTCGACTAGGTGCGCAAAGGCGAACCAGAGCGGGACCAGGCAAACCAGTACTCCTGCCACCAGCACGAGGAGTTTGCTGTAGCGGCGTAAACGGGCGGCGAAAACGCGGGTGCCGACCCAGCCCAGGAGAGCGAGGAGCCCGAAGCCGATTGTGGCCAGCCAAGCCCCACCGCCGGAGGCTGAATTCGACGCTGGGCCTACTGTCGGAGAACCTTCACCGGTGTTAGCGCTGGTCGATGCCGGTTGAGCCCCGGTACTCGCCGCCGAGCCAGCAGGGCCGCCTGCGGCAGCCCTCGAAGCCGCCGCCGGTGCAACCGCCGATAGCCCGGCGTCGGCAGCCGTCGCCGGGCTCGTCACCACTTGTGCCGACCGGGTCGGCACCTTGGCGCCGGAGGTCACCCGCTCGTCCAGGACGGCTCTTACGACCAAGCGCGAAGTGGCCTCGAAGCGGGGGTTGCACGTCGTGAGCGTCAGTACGGCGTTGCGGCTCGGGCCGAGCACGGCCGTGTCGCTGGGAGAGACCACCCACTGCCGTTCCACGCTATAGACCCATGTGGTCCCCGAGGTGTCCGTGAGCAGGACCAGGTCACCTCGAGACACCTCGTTCAAGCGGAAGAAGGGCGCCCCGAAAGTGGTCCTATGGCCCGCGATCCCGACGTTGCCGAGCTGACCTGGCAAGGGCGTACCCGGGTAGTGGCCCGGGCCCATCTGTAGGTCAGATTCGTCTACCCCCTGGACCACGTACCGGCTTAGGCCTATAGCGGGTATGACCAGGTGGTCAAGGGCACCGCCGGGGGGCGGAAGGGGATGAGCGGCGCTGATGAGATCCCGGGCGACTGGGGCCCGGGTGGCGGATGACTGTTGTGTTTGCTGGACCTGCTCTTGCTGGGCCTCACGGCTCTTTCCGGCCCCGCGAGTCTCGGCCAGGGCCGTGCCCTTCGACCCAATGGCAACGACCGTGCCCGGCGTAGCCGCGCCTGTGGTTTTCGTGGCCGGGACGGCGTCCCGCGAGGCGTGGGCCAGAGCAGTAGAAAACTCACGGGCCAGCGCCGATTGGCTGTGCTCTTCGCTCAGGTTGGTTCCCACCAGCTCGTAAGCCACGAACAAGAGCACGACGAAGCCCGCAGCCACAAATGCCAGTCCCAACTCTCGCAGCCAGGTCCGCCCACTGTCCGGGGACAGCCGACGGCGCGCCCGTTCGCCCACAAAGCCACGGTAAAACCAATCAGGCCGCCTGTCACGACGTGCTCCACTGCGTAGCGCGCTTGTTCGCTGTTTTCTGACCGCTAGTGACGGTTGGTGGTCAGAGCCGGTACTCGCCGCCGTTTCCTCTTGTGGGCCGTGGTTCTGCAAGACTCAGAGGAGTGCCGTTGTTGCTTGTACGACATGCCCACGCCTACGCCCGCAAGGAGTGGTCGGGCGACGACCGATTGCGTCCATTGTCCACAAACGGCTTCCGTCAAGCGGAAGGTTTGATCGCTGTATTCGGCAACTTCGCCCGACCGTCACGGGTGTTGTCCAGCCCTTACGTGCGCTGCGTCCAGACCGTGGGGCCTCTCGCCCAAGCGAACCACGTCGACGTCGAGCTGGAGGAAGAGTTGGCCGAGGGACAGAGCTCGGACCCCGTAAGGCTGGTCCGGGACCTGGCCGCGGACAACGTAGCTGTATGCACACACGGCGATGTGATCGCCGAGATCCTGGTTGCGCTGGCCGATGAGGACATGCTCGACCTGGCGCCAACCCACGCCAAGCCAAGGGTTCGGTGTGGGCGCTGACCGCCGAGGATGGGATTTTTACGTCGGCCCAGTACTTCCCCCCGGTGGTGGTGGAGTCAGTTTGAGCCTCGAAAAGGAGCCACAACTGAGTGAGTTCGAGCCCCGCGAGGTCTTGGCTCTCCTGGTTCAGGCTGTGGACAGGGCTAACCAGGGCCTCGTCGTCTGCGACAGGGAGGGGCGAGTAGTGCTGCGGAACGCCCCCGCCCGGGATTTGGTCAATGCTCGGGACGGGGACTTCCTGGCCGAGAAGGCGATCGAGGCGGCCCTCGGCCGCGCGCTTGGCGGTTCGTTCCACGAGGAGACCCTCGACCTTTACTCGCCCACGCGCCACACCCTCGAAATACGGGCCTACCCTCTGGGCGATGCGGTCCCACCTTCCGGCGCCGTCGCACTTGTCGAGGACGTTTCCGAACTGCGCCGACTGGAAGCGGTCCGGCGCGACTTCGTGGCCAACTTGAGCCACGAGCTCAAGACGCCCCTCGGTGCCCTCAGCCTCCTCTCAGAGACCCTCGACGGGGAGGAGGACCCAGAGGTCGTAACCCGTTTAACCGCCCGGGTGGGCGCAGAGGCGACTCGCTTCGCCCGGATTGTCGACGACCTGCTCGACCTGTCTCGCATCGAAGCCGGCGCCGCTGGCACCCTGAGCTTGATGGCGTTCTCGGCCGTCGTCAGTGAAGCGGTGGAGGCTTTCCACGAGCCTGCTGCCGCGCGGGGCATCCACCTCGAGGTGGCGCCGCTCGACCCCGACCTTTATGTGATGGCCAACCGGCGCGACCTGGTCTCCGCGGTGTCCAACCTGGTGGACAATGCCATCAAGTACTCAGAACCTGGCGGCAAGGTCTGGGTCAAGGCGGGGAGGCAGGGAGACCGGGTCTGCCTGTGGGTCCGCGACGAGGGGATCGGGATCCCCAGGCGGGACCGGGAGCGGATTTTCGAGCGCTTTTACCGCGTCGACCGGGCTCGCTCGCGCTGGACTGGTGGGACCGGGCTCGGGTTGGCTATCGTCCGGCACGTGGCCGCCTACCACGGCGGTGACGTCGCATTGGACTCGGTCGAAGGAGAGGGTTCGACCTTCACTCTGTGCGTACCGTTAGCCGACCAGGAGCGCGCCGGTGGCTGAGCAGGTCACGGTCCTGCTTGTAGAAGATGAGCCTTCGTTTGTCGAGGCATTAGTAGTCGGCCTGAAGCGAGAGGGTTTCCACGTGGACGTGGCCTACGACGGGGCCGAGGCGTTGGAGAAGTTCAACACCGTCCACCCGGACCTGGTGTTGCTGGACGTAATGCTGCCCAGAGTGTCCGGGATAGACGTCTGCCGTACCATCCGCGCGGCGGGGTCGCGCACCCCGATCATCATGGTCACGGCGAAGACGAGCGAGATAGACACGGTTGTCGGCCTGGAGGTCGGTGCGGACGACTACGTGAGCAAGCCATACCGCCTGCGCGAGCTGGTCGCCCGTATGCGGGCTGTGCTCCGGCGCACCCCTCCGCCCGACGAAGTGCCCGAGGAAGGCGAGGTGCTGGAGGCCGGCGACTTGCGCCTCGATCCCGAACGCCACGAGGTGTACCTGCGCGGCGAGGAAGTCAGTCTCCCCTTGAAAGAGTTCGAGCTGCTCGAGTTACTGATGACCAACGCGGGCCGGGTCCTCACCCGCGAGACGCTCATCGACCGCGTTTGGGGCCCCCACTACGTCGGCGATACCAAAACCCTTGACGTCCACGTCAAACGTTTGCGTGCTCGTATCGAGGACGACCCGGCTCACCCCCAGCGGATCACCACTATCCGGGGCCTTGGTTACAAACTCGAGACCGGCCGGGCCAGCGACGATTGACATGGGCTGCCGGCGGCGGCTGGCGCGGGGCGGGGTGTGGGGCGAATTTCTGTTATTGGGGCGAAAAATATACTGATAAGAACAGTTTTTCGCCCCAGTCCGACGCGATTGGGGCAGGTACCGGCTTAGCGGAGGCGAAAAGTTGGCCGCTTGAGGCGGGGCAGGCGGGGCAGGCGGAAGTTGGGCCGGAGACGCAGGCTCGACCTTGGCTTCGACGGCAAGATGTCGTCGCTCCCCTGGTCCGGCTCGGCGGCCCCGCCGTCGGCAGCACGCCCGTCGGCATTACGCCCGTCGGCATTACGCCCCTCGGCATTACGCCCGTCGGCAGCACGCCCGTCGGCAGAAGCGTTCGGGGCGGGCCGGCCACTGACGGCGCCGTTGTCTACGTGGCTGCTGGTGACGGCACCCGCCGGGGCCACACCGACGGACGGCGTACCCGGGGAAGTGGCGCGGGGGGCGCCCGGTAGCTGCGAGAGCGCCTGGCGAGGCTTGAGGGCGGGCGCACCGTTAGCCACACCAAGCGCAGTGGGTGCTGAAGATGCAGGCCGAGCCGGCGCCGCCGGCTGCTTGACAGCAGTGGCCGGTTGACTGGCCAGCGAAGCGAGGATGTTCCCGGCCTGGGTCTTGCCCAGCCCCGGGAAGGGTTGCGCTGATTGAGCCGTTGGCAAGTCGGCCTCGGGTGTGCTCGGGGCACCGGTCTGCAGCAGAGCGGCCCATTTTGGCTGGCCCGAAGGAACCGGCGGAGCCATAGTTGCGCCCGTCGTCGGCGGCGTAGCATTGGCCCCAGAACTCGACGGGCCAGAACTCGACGGGCCAGAACTCGACGGGCCAGCACTCGACGGGCCAGGACTCGACGGGCCCGGCGCTGAGGACGCGCTCGAGGGGTTGAGTTGGTCCCGTCCGGACTGCGGATTCTTGCATACTGGGTGGTCGGCCGGTCCCGAAGGAGACTTGAGCCGGCCCGGCGGGATTAGCCCTAAGACAGGAACTCCGTACGGGCGAGCCAGAGACCAGGAGCGTCCACCTCCGCAGGCGTAGGCAGGCTGGCAGCGCTGGCCCAGAGCCCCGAAAGACCCTCTTCACCGGCTCTTTCGACTACGCCGCTCACAAACGCGTGACCCCGGTCCACCGTTTCTTGGTCCAACTCGATCCCGAGCAACTTCCCCAACACCCGCTGGCCGGGGCCGTCCTCGAGCCGTCGCCGCCGGAACGCTTCGCTTATCAGCGGGTACGAACCCACCAACCGCTGACCGACCTTGTCGAGGACGAAGTCGGTGTAGCCCGCCAGGGCCGCAAGGAAAGCCCGGAAGGGGACGAGCAACCGGCGCTGCTCGTCGCTCTGGATCTCGCCGAACAGCGCCTCAGGATCGCCGAGGGACTCCTGGAAGGACGTCAAGTCACTCGGGTCGATGTTGCCCAAGCGCTGCTCGATGAGGTCCATGGGGACACGGAACGCACTGGCATAAGCGATGAGGTGGTCTTCCAAAACCTTGGCTACGTGTGGGCGGATTAGCACGGCGTGGTGGGTTACGTCGCGAAGGCAGACGTACATGCGCACATCGCTGGGAGCCAGGCCCCATTCCTTGGCAAACTGGTCGATGGCGTCGGTAACCGCCATCAATTCGTCGGCGCTCGGGGGAGGCATCGGCATGTCGTACTGCCCCGTGGCCCTGCTGGCCAGGTGCCCCACCATTGCGCCGGCCTGCGCGCCCAGCACCAGTGGGCCGATCACCTGGGGGAGGTTCCCGAGCAACTGGTCCATCGGGTTGTCCTGCCCGGCCGGCGGCTTTTGTTCGTCTATCGGGTCATCGCCACCAGGGGACATCGACGCGGCCCCGTTGTTGAGCGACGAAGCCAGCTGCAAAAGCAACGGCTTCCACGACTCGAGAGTCCGGGAAGCCCATTCGGCCCGGGTGACCGCGGCGACCGAAAGCCAGCCACGCCGGGACGTCGCCAGCCCGGTGGCCTCCGCGATGTGCATGTCCGCCACCCTCAGGAGCTCCTCCATGTTCAGGCGGGCCAGCGGGTCGGGGTTTGGCTCAGAGGCGCCTTCGGTGGCCGTCCAGGAGGCCAACTGGCGGGCCACGTCCCAGTTGAGGGGCCCTGGGCGGTGAGCAGCCGGGCCAGGTTGCGCAACAGATCTCCGAGGGGCCCGCCGGAGAACGGGGCCGGGTCACTCATGACGGCACGCCATTCGAGCGCAAGAGGACATTATTGAAGGTTACCGGTGGACGGGCGCATTTACCCCGCCGGCCAGTTAGCTCGTGCCGATCGCACAATGTTGCCGGCAGCAGTAGCGTGGTCCGGCATCAAGACAGTCGTCGTGACCGGGGCCGCCGGCAGCCTGGGCCGGAAAGTGACGGCCCTGCTGGCCACTCGTCCCAACGTGGAGCGGGTCCTGGCCGTGGACATGGTGCCCATGCCGCCAATCGCGCCTCAGGTCGAGGTCCACGCTTTCGACCTGGCCCGACCCGGAGCGGCCGACGAGCTCGCCGCCTTGGCCAAACAGGCCGACGCGGTCGTACACCTGGCCTGGGAACCGCAGGGAAAAGAAAACCTGAGCGTCCTTCGCCACGTGCTGGACGCGACAGCCACGGTCGAGCCGGCCCAGTTGGTCCACGTTTCGAGCGGGACGATCTATGGAGCGTGGCCCGACAACCCCGTCCCTCTGACCGAGGAAAGTAGCCCACGGCCCAACCCCAAGCTCGCTTATGCGGTCGAGAAGAGGGCAGCCGAAGTGGTCGTCGAGCAATGGGCGCAAGATCACCCGGAGGTGGTGGTCGCCCTTCTGCGGCCGGCCTGCACCGTTGGCTCTCCAGAGCAACCCCTCTACCGGGCCCTGGCATCGGGTAAGCGTCCTCCGCTGGGCGCGGAAGGCCGGCTCGTGCAGTACCTCCACGTGGACGACCTGGCCACGGCGGTCGTGCATACCTGCGAGCGGGCGCTGTTGGGCACCTTCAACGTCGCCCCGGACAGTGGGGTCCAGGCCGAGGTGGCAGGAGCGTTGGCCGGCGGGTCAGCCGGGCTTCCTCTCCCTGCGCCGCTACGGGCGATGTGGACCGCTGTGCGCTGGCGCCTTTGGCGCCGCGGGACACCGCCGGGAGCCCGGCCATACGCTGAGAACACCTGGGTGATCGCCGGCGACAAGCTGCGTTCCACCGGATGGAAGCCGGAGTACAGCTCGGAGCAGGCGCTGGTCGTAAGCGACGAGCGCGCCCATTGGTCCGACTTGCCCCCGGCCCGGCAAACTTCGGCGGTGCTGGCCGGAGCGGCCACCATCCTTGCGGGCATCGGCGCCGCGGGTGCGGCCTGGTGGCGGCACCGCCGCTCGAGCTAGCTAGGCGAGGCGACCGCCGGCTGGACGCCGAGCGTGACGTGGGCTTGGCGTGGCTCGTCGTTGTGGAGCCAGTCGATGTTCACCACTTGGCCGGGCTTGGCCAGAGCCATCCACGCCACGAAAGCGCCCACGGAAGACACGTTGCCGTTGCTCCCGTCGATCGAGGTGATCACATCATCGTCAGCGATGCCGACCTTGGCGGCCGGGCTGCCCGACGAGATGTTCTGGACCTCGATGGCGCTCGGCACCTTCAGCCCCTGCGCCGCCGGGGCAGAGATATCGGTTTCCTGGAGCAGTCCGAGCCAAGCGTGCGCGGCCGCCTGGCCGTCCTTGATGATGGCAGGGACGTCCTCCATCGCTGTGTCTATAGGCGTGATGTAGACGATCCCTGGTTTTGACGCCCCCGGGACCTGGTTCATAATCCCTATCAACGCACCGGTGCCATCGACCAGCGCTCCCCCATAAGCCGAGGCGTCAATCGAAACGTCGGCCACCAGCATCGAAAACATGGCATTCGACCCACCGTTGACCGGCGCCAGATAACTCGTGGCATCGTCCATGTACCCCCAGCTGAAATCAGGCCCATTGGCCGACGACGCCTCTGCCGTCGACCCAATGGAAAAGACCTGCTCACCGGTTTGGACGCCGGCTACCGTCCCCGGCTGCGCCGGCGACAGTGCCGGGTACCTGCCGGTCCGGACACAGAGGTCGGCCCTCACCACTGCGATCCCCGACGATGCATCGGTCCCCACGAGGTGCCCATTCGCCACCTCTCCCAGGTAGGACTGCACCGTCACCGGGCTGCTGGAGGTAGCACCAGAGAAGAGAGAGCTGTCCGTCAGGACGTAGCAGGTGGGACCGTTCGAGTAAACCACGACGCCCGAACCGCTGACCTCACCCGAGTCCCCGTTCACGGTCAGACCGACAACAGACGGCTCCACGGAGTCGTAGATCGCCTCCGGGCTGGGGGCCACGCCGCTGGTCGTGGTCGTCGCCGCCAGCCCACCAACGCCTGTCCCCACAGCGCTAGTGGCCGTGGTAGTGGGACTGTCGACAGCGCCCGCGGCCATGAATATGCCGGCACAGACGAGGGCGGCCGCTACGCCGGAAGTGGCTCCGACCAGCCACGGCCGGGCGTCAGGCCCCCGGAACCAGCGGCCAAACCCGCGCCGCGGCGTTTGTGGAGGTGCCGGAGGGTTGGAGCGCACCTCGGAGGGGTGGCGCCAGAGGCGGTCGTCAGGCGGCAGCCACGGCGTTGAGGGGCCTCTTCGTCCTCTTCGCCGTGCTCATGAGCGGCCTCATCCCCAGGGTCCATGCTGATCCGCGAGGTTACTGAGCGGTTTGGCCGGGCTGACATCGGCCTGCTAACAGCCGCGCATGACGCCCTGCCGGCGCGCCCACACGTGGCGCGGTCTGCTGTCATTAGCCGGCTGCCTTTCGACGCGAGGCAGGTGGCCGACCTACGATTGGATGGTGTTGCTGCCGCCGGCCGGAGATAATTGGGTCGCCCTTACGACCGAGCCTCTCCCGCTCGACCGGCTGGCGCCGTGGCCCATCGTTCCCGGCTGTGGGGCGGTGGTCCTATTTGCGGGCACCGTCCGGGACCACGCCGATGGACGGGTGGGCGTCTCCTCCCTCGAGTACGAGGCGTACACCGCCGCCGCGGCGGACGTACTGATGGAAATCGTAGACAAGATGCGGGCGCAGTGGCCCGGCCTGGGGAGGGTGGCCCTGTTGCACCGGACAGGGGTTCTGACGCTCACCGACGTCTCGGTGGTCGTATCAGTCTCGGCCCCCCACCGGCCGGAGGCCTTCGACGCTGCTCGTTTCGGCATCGATACCATAAAGGCCGAAGTCCCGATCTGGAAACACGAGTCGTGGGCAGGGGGGACCGCTTGGGGCCTCGGTGCCCACGCTCTTGCTGGAGCGAGCGGGGCTGAGCAGAGCGCGACCACATGAGTGGGACTAGATGAGCCGAAGTCGTCACCTGAGCCACGTGGGAGACTGAGGGGCAATGCACGTCCAGTTGCTCGTTGCGGCGACCAAATCGTCGCATACGTCTGTGCAGTGGTCGACCCTGGCCTGGATCGTTGGCGCGGCCGTGGCCGCAGCCTTGATCATCACGGTGATCGTCCTGGTGTCACGCCGACCCAAGTCGATGGAAGACGGGATCGAGGAGTTCTCGCGATCGCTCCAAGCAGTGGCGCCGAACCAGCGTCCTGGGAGCCGCCCCGGCCAGGGCCGGGCCGCCTAGGGTCGGGAAAAGAGCAGGAGGAACGGTCCGTGCGCGCAACCAGAGGGGAGGCATGACCTGTCTAGGGACCTCGCCATAGATCTCGGGACCGCGAATACGCTCGTCTATGCCAAAGGACGCGGCATTGTCCTGAACGAGCCAACCGTGATCGCACTCGACAGCCGCACCAACACGGTGCTCAACATGGGCCGCGAGGCGTGGCAAATGATCGGCCGCACCCCGGGCTACATCGTCGCCGTACGGCCGCTGCGCAAGGGGGCCATCACGGACTTCGACATCACCCAGCGCATGATCGAGCTGCTACTGAAACGGGCCGGCATCTCCCGGTTCGGACGGCCCCGCGTCCTCATTTGCGTGCCTTCGGCGATCACGGCGGTCGAACGGCGAGCGGTCGAGGAGGCCGCCCGGGCCGCGGGCGCCAACAGCGTCAGCCTCATCGAGCAGCCAACCGCGGCCGCGATCGGGGCCGGGTTGCCCATACATCAGCCCCTCGGCAACATGGTCTGTGACATCGGGGGTGGGACAACCGAGACGGCCGTGATCTCACTCGGGGGCGTCGTCGCCCTGGAAGCGATCCGCGTTGGGAGCTTCGATATCGACAACACCATCCAGTCTTACGTGCGCCGCGAGTACGGCATAGCCATAGGCGAGCGCACAGCGGAGGAGATCAAGATGGCAATTGGCTCGGCCTGGCCGATGGACGACGCGGTCAAGGCCGAGGTCCGGGGCCGCGACCTGATGAGCGGGCTGCCGAAGACCGTCATCCTCGCGCCGGAAGAGGTGCGTGAAGCGATCGAGGAACAGGTCGGTGCGTTCGTCGATGCCGTGCTTCGCTGCCTCGGGTCAGCTCCGCCGGAGTTGTCTCAAGACCTTCTCAGCCAGGGCCTCCACCTTGTTGGGGGTGGCAGCCTACTGAAGGGCCTGGACAAGAGGCTTACAGAAGAGACGGGCCTACCTGTGCACCTGGTCGACGCCCCTCTGGAAAGCGTCGTCATTGGCGCCGGCAAGTGCATCGAGAACTTCGAGGCCGTCCGCGACTTGTTGATGACCTGAGTAGGTGGGCGGCACTGTCGTCGATGGTCGATCGCCGGCCTAGTTACCGCGTTCTCGGCCGGCAACCGAGCAAGTCTTCGGCCACCTGGCGCACCTGCCAGTCAACGTCTTGGGCCGCTTTGGCCAGGGCGGCATCGACTTCAGGGCCTTCGTAAGCGGCGAGCGCAACCACTGCTCGCCGTCTGATAGCCGGTCTGTCGTTGAGCGCAGCCAGCACGGCCGGCAGCCCGGCGCGCTGGCGGAGCGACCCGAGGGCCGCTACTGCGGCCTCACGACAGAGAGGTTCCGCGTGACCGGTTGCCGTCGCTGCCAGAGCCTGCACGGCAGCCGTCACCACGTCTGGCCCCGTGCCCGCTCGCCCACGGCCGGCGGGCACACCTGCTTCGCCCAGTCCTTGGAGCTCGCCCAGCGCATAGCACGCTGCCTCTGTTACTGCGGGGACCTCGTCACCCAGGGCCGCGGTGAGCTGCGGGGCCAATTCGATGACCCCGAGCTGGCCGGCCAGGTCACAGGCCCGCCGCCGGACCTCTGGCGCCGGGTCCCCGAGGGCGGCTGACACCTCAAAGGGTGCCAATACACCTATCCTGGCAAGAGCCCCGAGTGCGCTGGCCCGCACCTCGTGGGCCGGGTCGCGAAGAGCGGCGCGAGCCGCCCGCTCATCACCGGTGTGCCCAGCTATGGCTGCCGCACGCCGCCGGGCATTGCTGCCCTCGGCCACTTCAGGAATTGCTACCCACCGCGTGCAGGAGGGCTTGGACCACGAACCCGATACCAGCAGCCAGGGCGGCTGCGAGAGCGAGACCAAAGAGCGCGCTGAGGATGACCAGCACGACCGCCGAGCGAGCCCTGCGGAACGGAGCCACCGCGGCCGGCAACCGCGGCCCCACGAACACCTCCCTGGCGCGCGTGCGCCGGCCGGCGGCGCTCATCTGCGGTCGTCGGGGGGTCGATGCCAACACAGACCTGGTCGCGTGGCAACCTGGAGACAGCATGCGTTGGCGGCACCCATGACCAACATCGAGCCGACTGTACATCGATCAGACGCGCCGAGCGACGGGCCGACCAGCGGAACCGCTCCCGGTGGCCCGCAGTCGTAGTTGTCGCCCTCGTACTGGGGGCGGCGGTAATCGGGATCCCGATCGGGATCGCAGCCCATGAGGCCAACGGGTACTACGTTTTTTCCCCTGGTACTGCGCCTGTCATCACCACGAGTGCCAGTTGCAAACCGGCGGACGGGGAACTGGCTCTCCCCGGTGGAGAACCCTGTGTCCGCCTCGAGCTCCCGCAGGCGAAGTCGCACTCTGTAGACGGGCAACTGTTCATGGTCGACGTGGAGGTCGCCCAGGCCGGCCCGCTCGACTGGGCGGAGTACGAGCTCGGGCTGCTTGGCAGTTCACGTCAACTTGTCCCCGTGGCCGCCTACGCCGGGACGACGCCTACCTCCGAACTTGGCTGCCAGGACACCCAGGAGATGGTCTCGGCCGACCAGGACGCCGCCCTCGCCGCCCTGGCGGCACTGAGCTACAAGGTCGACGAGCAGCCGCTCGGGGTGCAGATCGATACCGTCCTGGCCGGCACGCCAGCCTGGAAGGCGGGCCTGGAGTGTGACGACGTCATCACGGCGGTCGATGGCAAGCCGGTGCTTACTGCCGAAGCCCTGACAGCCGCGTTGAAGCCGTTGGAACCGGGGGACGTCGTATCTCTGACCGACCACCCGGCCAGCGGTGGGCCGGCAAAACAGGTGAAAGTACGCTTGGCCGCGCCTTCAGCCGCGGTCCTCGCTGACGGGTTCAACGGCCACGCCTATATCGGCCTCCAAGTAGAGACGCGAGTAAAGCCGGTGCTCCCCTTTCCCGTGTCCGTGAATGCGGGGGCGATCGGCGGCCCATCAGCGGGCCTCGCATTTACACTCGCCATCCTCGACGCGCTGTCAAATGGGAAGTTGACCGGGGGTCACAAAGTCGCGGCCACGGGCACAATCGACCCCCAAGGGGACGTCGGCGAAGTCGGGGGCGTCCAGGAAAAAACGGCTGCCGTGGAAAAGGCGGGCGCGCAAGTCTTCTTTGTGCCAAAGGCTGAGTACGCCGACGCCGAGGGGGTGGCCCACGGCAGCCTGAAGATCATCCCCGTTACGAGGCTCGGCCAAGTTTTGGAGACCCTCCAAAACAGCTATGGAGGTGACCTGTCAGGGTTCAGCGGCGTAACCAGGGCTTGAACCACGACGGCGCCGGAAGGAGCTTCCTCGCAACTAAGACGCCCGCGGCCTAGGCTGTGGGGGCATGCCTGCAGAGCGTTTCCAAACGGCCCGTGTCGACATGCCGGATATTTCGGCAGATCTGATAGCCGGCCGGCGATTTGCCCAGACTTGGCGAGGATATGACCCCGAAGAAGTAAAGGCGTTCCTGGCTCAAGTTTCAGAACAAGTAAGGACGCTGCGCGAGCGGCTTGATATAGAGGTTACGGCGCGTCGAGAGGCGGACCAGCGCGCTATGCACCCTCGTATAGACGAGGCGACACTGATGTCGGCCGTCGGCGAGGAGACTGCGGCCATCTTGCGCAGCGCGCGAACTGCGGCGGCTGAGATAATTGCAAAGGCCGAAGCCAACGCCGAATCGCGGGTTGCCGCCGCGGAAGCAAAATCCGCTGAGCTTCTCGCGGAGAGTGAGGCTTTATCGACAAGGCGTGCGGAGGAGTCAGAAGTCGCCGCCAACGAGGTTTGGGCGAAGGCGCTTACAGACGCAGAAGGCGTACGGCAGTCCGCTCAGCAAGACGCCGAGGCCCTGGGCGAGGAAGCAGCGCAGAAATGTCAGGAAAGCATTGAAGCCGCTGAGTTGGCTCGCGAAAGGATCTTGAACGACCTGGCCCGCCGCCGAAAGCTCGCCACGGTCCAGATCGAGCAGCTAAGGGCGGGACGCGAACGATTGCTCGAGGCCTACCTTGTGGTCCGGCGCACTCTGGAGGACGTCACGACCGAACTGCAGCGGGCGGACGCCGAGGCCAGAGCCGCGGCGGTAGCGGTTGGGCGGATGGAGCGGGACGAGCAAACAGGGGAACTGGTCGACTTGCGCCGCGATGAGCATTGGGACTCATTGGCTGCCTTCGGTGGGGCCGAGCCCGAGGTTCATACGGGTGACCAAAAAACGACGGCGGAGACACCAGTGGTCTTGGCGCCCAAGGTGACACAAGTCGCCGCCATGGCCCCCGCCGCTGCGGTCCCCGCCCTGCCTGTCTCTGCCCCCGCTGGCCCAACCACTTCCGGGCCCCCGGCCACCGCGGCGACCGCCCCTTATGGTCCCCATTCCTCGACATCAGTGAAGGCCGCCCCGCCGGAAGACCGCCCGGTACAGGCCCCGATAGCGGACGACACCACCATTGTCTCTCGTGGCGACGCCATCGAAAGTGTCCGCATCGTCCGGACCGAGCCTGGTAACGAGCGGAGCTCAAACGGCGTCCCACCAGCCGAAGCGACAGGTTCTGGACCGGTCATTACTCCTCCCAAGGCCCAGACCATTACCCAGGAGACCGCAGAGCCGGTGGCCGACCCGGCCGGGGACGAGCAGACGGCAGGCCCGGCGAGCGAGGCCGGTCAAGGCAAGGACGTCCAAGGGCTCTTTGCTCGCCTGCGCGAAAACCGTGACCAGGCGACGCGGGCGGCCCGCAAAACGTTGCGCGACGCAGAGGGTGAAATAACGACCGACGACTTTTCGGAGGGTCACCCTGCGGATGAGGACGAGGGCCAGGCGCAGGCGGTCGAGGCCCCCGGGAGCGCGCTCGACGCCGAGGCGGGCGAAGATACCCTCGAGGTGGTAGCTGCAGGCCCTGAAGACGGTCGAGCCGACATAACGGGACCAGAGCGGGACTGGAGTGAAAAGCTGCTCGAGCGAGGAGATGAGGTAACTCGCGACTTAGGGTCGTCTCTGGCCCGGAAGTTGAAGAGGGCTCTCCAGGACGAGCAGAACTCTCTGCTGGACCGGCTGCGCAGCCTGAAAGGCACGGCCACACCAGCCAAGGTCCTACCCGACGTGGACGAACACCCTGACCATTTCGCAGAAGCGGGCCGGCCTCTACTTCAGCAGGCGGCCCAGGCCGGCGCCCAAGCGGCCAGCGACCTGTGCGGCCACGAACCGGCCATTTCCGCCGTCGGTACAGAACAGGTCGACGACCTGGCCGACGAGTTGGGCCGGGCCATCGCCGAGCCACTCCGGCAGCGCCTCGAACTGGCTATGAGGTCCGCCGGCGACGACCCATCCGAACTGGCAGACGCTCTCGGCGCCGCTTACCGGGAGTGGAAGACCCAGCGCATCGAAGCGTCAGCCCACCACGAAGTGGCGGCAGCGTTCTCGCGGGGAGCGTACCTGACCTTTCATGAGGGAGCACTGCTGCGGTGGGTCGTCGGGCCTTCCGAGGGCCCCTGCCCGGACTGCGAGGACAACGCTCTGGCCGGCGACCAGCCCAAAGGCGAGGCGTGGCCCACGGGGCAGCTGTACCCGCCGGCCCACCCGGGCTGCCGATGTGCTCTAGTGCCAGCTGAGCCGGACGGCACGGCCTGATCTTTGGTTGACGCCTTATTGATGCCGTAGAGCCTGGGCCGGCGGGGCCGCTCCCTCGCCAGTCAGGCCCCCCGGTAGGCTCCGGTGTGCTGATGCGCGCATCTTCTGACATACCGAGGCGACTTTCGCTGGGCAGCCGTCGGGCGCGCTGGGCGATAGTTATCGCAGTCGTCGTCTTTATCGCGCTGATCATCTCAGCGCAGCACATCGCTTCTATCTACACGGACTTCCTGTGGTTCCAATCGCTCGGCTTCACCTCGGTATGGGCCAAGACGATAACGGTCGAGACCGGGCTCGCCGCTACCTTCGCCGTCATTTTCTTTGGCCTGCTCTGGGGCAACCTCCTCCTGGCCGACCGCCTGGCCCCCGCCGCACCGGCGCCGGCCGGCGACGAACTCGTGACCCGGTGGCAGGAACTGGTGGCGCCCCACATGACATGGGTACGGGTGGGCGTGGCCGGGCTGCTGGCGTTGATCGGAGGCATCAGCGCCCACAGCCAATGGGACAACTGGCTGTTGTTTTCCAACGCCGCACCGTACACATCAACATCGGCGCCGTGGTCCGGGCTCGACCCGCTCAACCATATGAACGACGGCTTTTACGTTTTCCGGCTGCCTTTCTTGAGTTGGCTGGCCGGATGGGCGTTCTCAGCACTCGTGGTGACGCTGCTCCTGTGCCTGGTGGCCCACTACCTGAACGGCGGCATCCGCCCGCACTCAGCGGTGCAAAGAGTGAGCCCCCGAGTAAAGGCCCACCTCTCTGTGCTCCTGGCCGCTCTGGCGCTCGTCCAGGGCGTCAACTACTACCTCGAGCGCCTCTCCCTGGTGCTGTCTACGAAGTACGTGGTCGACGGGGCTACTTACACGGACGTCCACGCCGTACGGCCCGCTTTGCTCTTGCTTATCGCCATATCGGTCATCGCCGCCGGCCTGTTCCTTTACAACGTGCGCCAGCAGGGCTGGCTGCTGCCCATCGTTGCCGTCGCCCTTTGGGCGCTGGTCTGGGTCTTGGTAGCCAACGTGTACCCGGCCCTGGTGCAAGCACTGGTAGTGAACCCGGCCGAAAACGTGAAGGAGCAGCCGTACATAACCCGCAACATCACAGCCACGACCCAGGCGTATGGGCTCGGGAGCGTGAGCGACCAACCGTTCCAGGGGGACTCTTTGGTCACCGCGTCGCAGGTGACGGGCAACTCGTCCGAAGCGATGGCCAATGCGCAAAACCTGACCAACGTGCGCCTGCTCGACCCGACGATCATGGGCTCGACCATCTCAAAGCAACAAGGTTTCCGCGGGTATTTCAGCATGAGCGGCCCGAGCACGGACCGTTATGACCTCCCGAGTAATGACGGCAACAAGACGGTGGAGACCCAGGTCCTCATTTCCGCTCGGGACCTGAACCCGAACGGGGTGCCCGGGAGCTGGGTCAACCAGCACCTGCAGTACACCCACGGTTACGGGGCGGTCATAACTCCGGCTAACCAGAGCGGCGTCGACCCTTCGGATGGGTACCCGAACTACGTCCTCTCCGGGCTCCCGCCGGCCGGCGAACCCTCGCTTGGGTCCCAACCGCGTATTTATTTCGACGCGAACCCTGAATCAGCCGGTGGGTACGTCATCGCCAACTCGGCCCAGCCCGAGATCGACTACGAGGACCCTACCACCGACAATGAAATCTCGACCCATTACACGGGGACGGGGGGAGTCCAGACCGGAGGGTTTTTCCGCCGGGTCGCTTTTGCCATCAGCTTTGGTGACTACAACATCCTGATCTCGGGCCAGGTGACATCCCAGTCGAGGATCCTGTACTACCGGAACGTGGTCCAGCGGCTGGAGAAGGCGGCACCCTTCCTCTCTTACGACAGCGACCCTTACCCCGTGGTGGCCAACGGCAGCCTTTACTGGGTCGACGATGCGTACACGACGACGGACAACTTCCCGTATTCGGAGCAGGCAAACACGAGCCGTCTCTCCGGGAGCAGTGGCCTCCTGGACCAGCCCTTCAATTACGTAAGGAATTCAGTAAAAGCGGTGGTAAACGCCTACACGGGCCAGACCTGGTTTTTCGTACAAGACCCGACCGACCCCATAATCCAAACCTACGAGAACGCTTTCCCGAAGCTGTTCACGGACATGGGCAAGGCGAACTCGGTCATACCTGGCATTACCGACCATTGGCGGTACCCCGAAGACCTGTTCACGGTCCAAACGAACATGTACCAGACCTATCACCAGCAGAACGCCTCGGTGTTTTACGCGAAGTCGCAGGCGTGGAGCATCCCGCAGAACCCCGCCTCCGGTGAGGTCGGGTCGGCCACGACGACATTGCCCGACTTGCCGGGGATCGGGGTGCCGGCGCCGGCGCCGGCCAACCAGAGCGTTATGCCCAACTACGAGTTGATGGCCTTGCCCGGCGAGAGCCAGCAGAGCTTCGTCCTCGTCCAGCCGTTCGTACCCGCGTCCAACGGAGACAAGCAAAACCTGACCGCGTTCCTGACGGCCTCGTCGGACCCGAGCGATTACGGGCAGCTCACCGCGTTCACGATCCCGGCGAGCGAGACAGTCGACGGCCCATACCTTGTCTCCACCGCTGTGGAAACGAACAGCTCGATCTCACAGGAGATCACGCTGCTCAGCCAGCGCGGTTCGAAAGTCGTGCTCGGCAATGTGGTCATGACCCCGATCGGGCAATCGCTGCTGTACATCCAGCCCCTGTACGTCGAATCCGAACAAAACGGCGTCCCGCGGCTCAACGATGTGGTGGTGGTCTACAACGGCACGGCCTTCCACTCCGGCTCCGGCGACCCGTCCCTGGCCGGGGCGCTGTGCCAGATCACGAACCCCAGCGGGGGCCGCCCGTTCAACAGTTACTGCTCCAATACCTCGCCGCCCACCACCTCGACTCAAACCACCAGCCCGGGAAACTCGTCGACAGCCACTACGACGACCACGACCCCCACGACCGCTCCGACTACTACGGGCACGACAACGAGCAGTTCGGCCAATTCGAGCTCCACAAGCGCTGCTAGCCCGCCCAATACCAGCCTGGTATTACCAACCCCCCACAGCAGCCTGGGGCAAGACCTGGCCGGAGCACAGCAAGATTTCGCCGCCGCCAAGGCCGCCCTCCACCAGGGTGACCTGGCCACGTACCAGCAGGACATTGCCGCCGGCGAAGCCCTCGTGGCCCAGGCCGACAAGCTCCTTCATACCTCGACTACCAAGACCGGCACGACCACGGCGGGGACCACCACCACGGGGACGACCACGGCCGGGACGACCACGACCACCACGTCGCCGAAGACCAGGAAGACTTCGAAAGTCTGATCCGGGGACCTGAGGGGAGGGAGTAACTATCTGCCTTCACCCGTTTCCTGGCCCCCACGCCGACAGGTCGATCGTCTCCGGTGCTTAGGTCCCGCCAGGGCGGCGGTATGAGAGCAGATAAGGCGGTACCGGGGCGGTGACGGGTGCGGAGTCGTCAGGGACAGGCACTCCCGGCACCACCCGGAGCGGCATCTCCCCGGCCCAGATCCCCGGCAGAGCGAGGTCCTCGGGGTCGTCTTTCGGGCCGCCCGAGCGCACCTTGGCTGAAGCCTCGGTGATCTCGACCTTGACCACCCGGGTCGCCCGCACTTCGCTCTCGGTCGGCGCCCGGGTGCCCTCGTTCCGACCGGGCACGACGTGATCGACGAAGGCCGACAAAGCCACGCGTTTCTCGGCGGGGTCGTCCACTTCGCGCGCCACACCGAAGATCACCACCGACCGGTAGTTGATCGAATGGTGGAAGGCCGAACGAGCCAGGACGAGGCCGTCGACCAGAGTGACGGTCAGGCAAACGGCGTCGCCCTCAACGGCGCGCCGGAGGGCGTAATTGGCCGGGGCCCGTGCACGTAGATGATGTCGCCCACGCGGACGTACGCCGTCGGGATTACCACCGGCTCGCCTTCGGAACAGAAACCGAGGTGGCACACGAAACCTTCGTCGAGGACGGCTTCCACGGTGGCCCGGTCATATTTGGCCCGTTCGGGGAGCCGACGGACCCGGGTGCGCGGGCCAGGTCCCAGGCCATCAGCAGCCGAAGTCGAGCTCATCGCCTTAGGCTAGCCGGCCCCTAACCGGCCGACGGGCGGTATAAAGCCCCTGGCCGGCGGGCCGTCTGCCGGCCAGGGGTGCAACTATCGAAGCACTAACTTGGGAATGCCTATCGAGGCGACAGGTGCAGCGCGACGACCTCGTCGGTGCCAGCACCGGCGCCGTCGTTGGTGCCCGAAGGCTGACCGGTCTCGTAGGGGTTGGCCTGCGTGGGCCAGCCGACGAACCGCTGCGAGTTGTACTCGAACCATTCGGAGGCCGTGGTCATCGGGATGATCGGCAGCTGGTTAGCGACATAGTCGGCCAGCGGGGTGAGAGCGGCCGTTTGCCCCGCCAGAGTGGGGGAGGCGGCCAGCTTGGCCAGGTCGGCGTCGAGAGCCGGGCTGTCGAGGCGCTCGTAGTCGCCGGTGGCGTTGTTGCCAGTGGCGAGCGAGCTGTCCAGCCAGCCTTCGAACTCGTTATAGGGCGTGAGCCCGCCGTTGGACCAGTGCATCGTCAGCTGGAAGTCGCCACTGGCGACGTCCTGGCTCCAGGAGCTGACCGTAAGGCCCTCGAAGGTGGCGTTGATGCCCGCGGCCCGCAGTTCTTGCGCGGCGAGGGCGTCGTCATCGGCGTAGTCGGTGTACGAGGAGGGGTCGATAAGAGTCAGTGAAACCTCCTTGCCACCCTTGTAGAAGAAGCCACCCTTCAGCGTGTAGCCGGCGCTTTGCAGGATCGACCGCGCCTTGGCCGCTTCGCTCGTGGCCGAGTTGGTCAGCGTCTTCAAAGGAGCGCTCCAGGCCGAAAAGGTGGGCAGCGTAAGACCGGTGGCGCTGGTCACAGGATCCTCTAGACCGGCCTCACCTTCGTCGGCGATCAGCGTCCGGTTGACGGCGGCGCTGATGGCCTGGCGGACGGCCAACTGGTTAGTTGGCCATTCGTGCAGGTTGGGTTCGAGGCTGTTGGTGCCTCCCGGCGCCTCCCAATAGCCACGGTACTGAGGGGCCTTGTCGACGAAGTTTTTCTGGAGGCCGGGGATGAAGTTGCCGGTCCAGTCGATCTGGCCGCCGAACAGCGCGGTGAGGGCACCGGTGTTCGAGGTGTAAACGGGGAAGTAGACGCTCTGGATCTTCGGCGGGCCTTGCCAGTAGCCGGGGTTCGCCTTCAGGGTGTAACCCTCAGGTGTGAAGGTGCTCAGCATCCACGGCCCCGTGCCTACGGGGTTGGCGTCGGTATAGGCGGCCGGGTTGCCCACGCTGGCCCAGATGTGCTGGGGGAGCACAACGGTGCCGGCGATGTCCTGCAGGTTGGTGTACTGGGCTGTCGGGAACGTAAGGGTGACCGTGTTACCTGAGCTGGTCACGCTCGAAGGGTCCACGCCGTCGATGTTGACGGCCGGGTACTTTTTCAACAAATCGAAGGTGAAGACGACGTCGGCCGCCGTAAACGGCGTGCCGTCGTTCCACTTGACCCCTGAGCGGATCGTGAAGGTGATCGACTTACCACCGTTGCTCCAGGCGTACTTCGTCGCCAGCCACGGGTAGTACTTCGGCGGGGCGGCCAGGTCGAACTGGATCAGCGGCTCGTAAATGAGGCCGGTGGCGCCCATGCCGTACGGCGCGGCCGTAGGGTCGAGCGGGTTGAAGTCCTGGGTAATGGTGTTCTCGGGCGAGCTCTCCATGATGAGCGGAGGCGAGCTGGCCGAGGCACTCGCGGCTGGGAGTGCGGCTGGGAGTACCGTGAGCAGCCCGGCACTGAGCAGGCTAGCGGTCGCGGTGGCAAGAACCTTGCGCTTGGACAATGGCTTTCCTTTCAATTTACCCCTCCTCAAAAGGGAATTTTCATTTCGTCAGGTGAGTGGGGCCCCCCAACCCCTCTTGCGCCACACCCCCTTTCGCTTGATGGAGCAGTTGTGGCGCAGCAACATCCAGGCGCCAGCAGGCCGCCGCGCGAGACGAGGAAATTCGCATCAATGGCGGGTCCTCGCTGCGGCAGCGGTCCTCGGCAAAAGGGCACCTGGGATTAAAAGGGCACGCTCCGATGATTGGCGAAGCGCTTTCGACATTACGGGCGGATCTCTTACCACCACTGCGCAGGATGCTCCCGATGTTGTCGGGATCTGGCGCCGAAGCGACGAGCAACTGGGTGTAAGGATGGGCCGGCGTTTGGGTCAGTTCCTCGGCTGGGCCACGCTCCACAATTTGACCCGCGTACATGACAATGATCTCGTCTGCGAAGTAACGCGCCGAGGCGATGTCATGGGTGATGTAAAGAAGAGCGAGCCGGAAACGGTCTCGGAGGTCGTCGAGGAGGTTCAGCATTTCGAGCCGGATCGACACGTCGAGCATGGATACGGGCTCGTCGGCCAGGAGCACACTGGGCTCGGCGGCCAAGGCGCGAGCAAACGACACCCGCTGGCGCTGCCCTCCGGAAAGTTCATGGGGGTATTTGGCCAAGAACTGATCGGCCGGAGTCAGGTGGACCTGGTCCATCAAGGCAATTAGCTCGGTCGCGAGCTCACCCTTGGATCTTTTGTGCTGGTGCAATTTGACCGGGCGCTCGAGGTGGTAACGCACCGTATGTACGGGGTTCAAAGACGAAAAGGGATCCTGGAAGACCAGCTGAACCTGGCTTTTGTACTGACGAAAAGCCCTTCGGTTGTTGAGTACGACGGGCTGCGTGTTCAAACGGACCTCGCCGGCCGTCAAGCGTTCTTGGCCGGCCAGCAATTTGGCGACGGTGGATTTACCCGACCCGCTCTCCCCCACCAGGCCGATAACGGCGCCTCGGTACAGGTTGAACGAGACATCTCGGACGGCGGAAAGTACCTCGCCATGGCGAAGCCTAAAGTCTTTGGAAATAGAAACGGCTTCCATGGCCAATGGCCCTCGCTGCGCCGCCGGCGATACCAGGCCCGCGGAGCCGTTTTCGACCGGCTCGGTAAGCTCTCCAGCGCTCATTGAGAGCTGGTCGCCTCAGGGCGCCAGGCTGCTGTCGCCCCTCCGTTGTCGCTCCCGGCTCGAACCGGGACCGGCGTTCCCGGGAGCACGAACGGGCACGCCGTAACATGTTCCGGATCCGCCGAAGTCGACACCTTCGAGAGGCTCATGTCAATATGCTCGCAGGCCGCGGTCCCGTACGGGCATCGGGGCAAAAATGGGCAGCCAGGCGGCAAGTTGCGGAGGTCTGGTGGTGTCCCCGGGATGCCGGTCAACTCCCGCCGGGGGCCGCGTAGCGAGGGGAACGAGTTGAGCAAGCCCTTGGTGTAAGGGTGGGCGGCTTCGTGGTGGATTTCTTCGGCGGAGGCGATTTCTACCAGTTTGCCGGCGTACATGACGGCGACACGGTCGGCCAGTTCGAGCAACAGCGAAAGATCGTGAGTTATGAAAAGGACGGCGAACGAAAGGCGCTCTTTCAACTCGACTATCTGAGCGAGGATGTCCCGTTGGACCACCACATCGAGCGCGGTCGTAGGCTCGTCCATGATCACGATCTCAGGCTCTGTGGCCAGAGCCATAGCAATCATCACGCGCTGGCGCATGCCGCCCGACAACTCGTAAGGGTAGCTCTTCATCCGCTGGCGGGGGATGGATACAAAGTCGAACAACAACCCGACCCTCTCCATCGCCTCGCCCTTGCTCACGTGCAGGTGGGCCTGGATGACGTCGAGTATCTGGTCCCCCACATTGAGCACCGGGTTGAGGGCGTTCATGGCGCTCTGGAACACAATGGCTATTTCGCGCCAGCGCAGCTCAGTCAGCTCGTCGGGCCGTCGGCTCAGGATCTCTACCCCGGCGGGGAACCGGCGTCCTCTGTACAGGACACTCCCACTGGTGATGAGGGCGGGGGGGCGCAGCAGGCGGGACGAGCCGTATGCCAGCGTCGATTTCCCCGAGCCGCTTTCCCCGGCCAGACCGACGACCTCACCGGCGTGGAGGGAAAGGCTGACGTGGTCCACGGCCCGGACGTCGCCCCCCGGGGTCCGGTAGACGACAGAAAAGTCCGAGATATCCAGGATCGGTTCGTTATCGCCACCCCCACCTCGAGCCGCGCCCACCTGACCCGTAGCGGTCTCGGCGGTCGTGACCTGGCCGCCGGGAGTTGCGGTCGTAGTCACTGGAGCGGCCCAGCCACCTCAGTGTGCCCCTCCGTCAGGGCCTCACGGGAGAAAGAATGCATGAAGCTAGCCACTCGGCTGGGTCGGCGCTGGGCCTGGCCCAGGACGGGGGTCGGGTCCGTCTGGCCCCACCACCGCCCGCCGACTTTGATGGCTCCACTACCGCTGCGCAGGCGAGGATTGCCGAGCTCGTCGATCCCGAAGTTGAAAAGCACCAGTCCTGTGCCGATCAGGGCCACCACCAGGCCGGGGGGCACGAACCACCACCAGGCCCCAAGGGTAAGCGCCTGGGCGCTCTGCGCCCAGTAGAGCATGGTCCCGAGGCTCCAGGAGTTGAGGTCGGCCAGGCCGATGAAGGCAAGGGCGACGGACGCGCCGATCGCGTATAAGACCGTGCCCACAAAGCTGGCTGCGATCAAGCTGACTTCATTGGGCATGATCTCGAACACGATGATGTGCCAGCTGCCCTCCCCCGTCTCGCGCGAGGCGGCTACGAAATCGCGGTTGCGCAGAGCCAGGGTTTGCGCACGGATCACGCGGGCGCCCCACGGCCAACCCAGGAAACTCAACACCAATATCGTCGCCGTCTCGCCTTTTTGCGGCAGGTAGCCCAGCAGCACGACCAGCAAAGGCAGGGCGGGCAAGACCAGGAACACGTTGGACAGCAACGACAGGACCTCGTCCCAGAACCCGCCCAGGAAGGCGGCCGAGATCCCAACGATCACGGCGATCGTCGTCGCCACCAGGCCCACGATTACGGCCAGCTCGAGGGTCATCCTTACGCCAGTAAGGAGTTGCGACAGAACGTCCTGGCCGTTTTGAGTAGTGCCGAGCAGGTGTGCCGCGCTGGGAGGGTTCAAGGAAAGGTTCGGCGACGGGTTCTGGTACGAGGGGTCGTAGGGGGCCAACGTCGGGCCAATGATGGCGATCAAGATGAAGAAACCCAAAATCCCGGCACCGACTTTCGCTTTGGGCGGCAGACGCCGCCACGCCCCGAAACGCTCGCTCTTCTGGCGTTCGGCAGGGTGGTTTGGTACCGGTATCAACCATCAAAGCCGTCATCAGGCGCTCCTTGCCCGTGCGCGGGGGTCGATGAACACGTACACGATGTCAACTATGAGATTGGCGAACAACACGGCGAAAGAAATAACTAGGAAGATCGCCTGCATCAAGGGATAATCGTTGGAGGTCACCGCGTTAAGCAGTAACAGGCCTACGCCCGGGTAAGAAAAGACGATCTCCATGACGATAGCGCCCGAAACCACAAAGCCGATAGCGTTGGCAAAACCGGATAATTGGGGCAGGATGGCGTTGCGGGCGGCGTAAGTGAGGACGACGCGTTTATGCGGCAAGCCCTTTGCCTGGGCGGCCAGGACGTAGTCCTCGCCGTTGGTGGTGATCATCACGTTGCGCATCGTCAACATCCACGCGGCGACGTTGGTGATGATAAGGGTGAAGGCGGGCAGTAGCGAGTGGTAAACGGCGCTACTGATGAAAGGCCAGTTCCACCCCGGAATGTCACCGCCCGCGTAACCCTGCCCGAGGGGGAAAATCTTGGCGTGCAAGGCCAGCAATTCGATCAGGATGAGGGCCAGGAAGAAATAAGGGACGGCTTGTAGGAACGTCAGGCCCGGCAGCAGCCGGTCCAGCCAGCCGCCGCTCCGCCAGCCGGCTAGGATGCCGAGCCCGGTACCGATGAAAAACGCGATGACGGTGGCGGTGCCAACGAGGGCGACCGTCCAGGGGACCGTTTGGGCCAACAGAGAGGAGACTTTGGCCGGGTACTCGGTTACGTCGGTCCCGAAGTTGAAGTGGATGACGTCATACAGGTAGTTGACGTACTGGTGCCACAAAGAACCCGGATGGCCCACTCCGAGCATGGCCTCGAGCGCCTTGTAGGCCGACGGCTGAAGGTTGGGGAACTTGGACATGATGTCCTCGACTGCGTTGCCCGGCATCAGGCGCGGTATGAAGAAGTTGATGGTGAGAGCCACCCAGGCGGCAACGGCGTAAAAGACCAGCCGGCGGACGATGAACCGCATAAGTGCTTACCCTCTACCTGCCGTGTGAGTTGTCATGGTTGTCGGCCCAGTCACCACTCCATCACCCCTTGTGCCTCCCCGCAATGGGCCGGCCTCAGGGCAAGTCGCCAAAGCGTGCCGCAGGAGCCTACTCTGCGCCCTGCTGGACGTCATGGCGGGCAGACACCTGGTACTACAAACAGCGTCCGTATCCATACTTATAGTGGGTGTAGACTTTCTTTAAGGTAACAGCTCAAGTCTTGACTTTTGCCTAGTCGAACGTAACGCAGCTGACCATAGCCAGCCAAGCACGGGACGGGCGCTCGTGGGCGCGGTACGGTCTCCCTGCGGTCTAATATGAGAGACGTCCGGGCTGGTCAACGGCAAAAAATGGCGGCCATCAGCCCAATCGCGATATCATCGGTAGGCGGCGAGCTGGGACTGCCGACACTTGCGAACGTGGGTGCCCGCATTGCGCTTGTCTTTTCACAATTCGAGCAAATGGCCTGCTCCACTCTTCGCGACGTTTTGGAGCGCACTGTTCGTCACCGGGCTCGGCTTGGCGATGGCGGTCGTCCCGGAAGGCGCGGCAGGCGCGGACACGACGTCGCTGTCGACGCCGTTGTCTTCGCCCTTGCTGCCGCCCTCGTCTTCGGTGACGACGACTACGGCGGCCACGACTACCAGTAGCACCAGTCTCACCACCACAACGCCCAGTACCACCGACACCACCACCACGGTGCCCACGTCCTCTGTTACCACGACCACGTCGTCGACGACTACATCGACTGCCGTCACCAGCGCGACCAGCTCGACCACAACGCCGTCATCGAGCACGTCAACGTCCTCGACCACCACGACGGGCACTTCTTCCTCGACAGGGGCACCGGCGGGCGAGCAGACCAACACGACCAACCCCCCCACCACCAGCACCACCGTCCCGCAGACGCCACCGGGCGCCACCCCGAGCACCTCCCCCACAACCACGTCGCCGCGGCCGCCGGTGCCAAAGACGCCGCCGAGGACGGTCAGCGGCACGAGCACTACATCCACTTCGACGACGTCGACGACTCTGCCAAACCTGGTGAAGCCGACCCGACGGACGACGCCGCTGACCATGCCTGCGTCTGGCCCTTCCATCACCGCAACTTCCACCACAGTCGCTTCGCCGCCGACGAGCGCCACGACGGGGACGACGGTGCCGCCATCTACTACCTCGACTGCGGCGCCTACCTCGACCACCTCGAGCAGCACGACTACCACCACTGCCCCCAAACCCCATACAACGTCGACCACGCGGCAGTCCCCTCCCGGGATCTCGGCCTCGCCGATCGTGTCCGCGCCGAGCCGGGCCAGGCCGGCCAACGGGTGCCGTTCAGCGGCGCCGGCTTCAGCCCTGACAGCCGGGTCAAAATCGTGGTCGATGGCCCCAAGCGAGTCGTGGTCGGGTCCGCCGTTATCAGTTCAGACGGGAAGTTCCAGACTTCCGTCGTTGTACCGCACGCCCAACCGGGCCAGCTCAAGTTGCAAGTGGTAGGGACCTCGTCGTCGGGGCACCCGGCCTCACTGGCCGAACCGGTGCTGGTGCTTACGGACGCCACTCACCCGGCCACCGACAGCGACCGGCACGTAACAGAGGCAGTACTGATCACCCTTTCGATCGCTATCCCGGTCATCACTTGGTTCGTGCTCCAATTGCTTGGTTGGCGGCATCGCCGGTTCGGCAACAAGAAGCCGTAGGGCCCCGTAACTAGCTGCGCCCCGGGGGCCGGCTGGCGGCGACACGAGCACCCTCCACATCGGCTGGGTACGTGCGCAAAGCGAGCAGCAAGACCGCCCCCGCCGCCACCAGTGATACGAGCATCACCAAGAACGAGCTCTGCAGGCCGGCCCGCCCGCCACCCGAGAGGCGGTCCCCGGCAAACCCGAACGCAACTGGCCCCATCGCGTCGCCGACCTGACGCAAGACGCCCTGAATGCCCTCGGCTCGCCCCCACAACCCGGGCGGCATGACCTGCAGCCGTCCGGCGCTGACGGGAGGGATCGTGGCCGCCAGGCCAAAAGCGCCAACGGTCATGAGGGGTAACCCCACCACGTAGGACGAGCTCAAGACGGCGGGCACGAAAGCCGCCGCGGCGCCAAAAAGGGCGATGGCGGAGACAAGGACCCGACCCGCCGGGTGGTACCTCTCCAGGACGTCACCTATCCGTCCAGAGGCGAGGACGCCGGCGAGGCCGCCGGTACCAACGAGCAGGAACATCGCCGTAGCCACGGCCTGGCTCACGTGGTACTGGTCGCTGGCGTACTCGACGCCGAACGTCCGCAGGCCAGCGAAGTAAAAGTACGTACAAGCGCCGGAAAAAACGAAGATCACAAACGTCGGTACAGAGAGCACGTACACCACGGTGCGCCGGAGGCTGAGCTGGCGCCAGCTCGCCAGCACTTCCTCTCTAGGGAACTCCGGCGCCGCGGGCCGCTCGTGGTCCGGGCCCCTTCAGTGGCCAGGCCCTCGATTGGCCCCCCACCCGGGCTAGAGACGGTTCGGCCCCGGAGCGGCTCCGGCAGCCGCCAGAGGAACCACGCCAACAGGAAGGCGGGCGGAGCCAGGGCGATAAAAGAAAGTCGCCAATCGAGGGCGGCGAGCTCTCCAGCCACGGCAAAGCCGACGCCGGCGCCGAGCAGCTCGCCGGCCAGGACCGTGCTGTACGAGCGGCCCCGGCGGCTCTCGTGGAAAGTGTCGCCCAGCAGCGACGCCACCCCAGGGCCGGCTGCGCCGGTCAGCGCGCCGAGGGCGACACGGGTAACGAACAAAAAGGCAAACGAACCCGCCACCGACGACAACATTGTGGCCACCCCGGCCAAGACAGTGCATATGGCCAACAACTTCGTGCGGTCCCATCGGTCCACGAGGATCCCAAATGGCACCGTGGCGACCGCTGCGGCCGCCGTAGCCGAGCTGGCGAGCACGCCGATCGCCGTGTTGTCGACATCGAAGGCACGGCGCACCTCGGGCGCGACGGCACCGATGGTGGCGGCGTTGGCCGAGGCCAGGGCAAGCGTGGCGGCCAACAGCACCAGCGTCCGCCGTTCGGGCCGGCTGTAATTTTCGCCCAGCAGCCAGCTTGCCTTCGAACGAGAAGGACTCGGCCGACCGCCCTCCGAGGCGCCACGCGAACGGTCGGCCTGCATCGATCCTCCAAGCACCCTAGCGCCCGCTCCCCGCCACGAAGGGGCCGTGCCTCCTCCCGTCAAAATCGGACCACGAGCCCGCCGCGCAGGCGCTTTCGCAGCCGGTTACGCGATCATGGGTCGATGGGTGTTCGAGACGACTGCCGCCACTACATCCAGCGCAGTACGAACGGAGGTGACGTCCTCCAACGCTGCCGGCTGGGGGTGGCGGAGGAAGGGCCCTTCGCCTGCCCGAACGGGTGCCTCTTCTTCGAAGCGAGGGTGGTGTCGACGGCCGGGTGGGCGCAGGAAGCCGACGAACCGATGTCCAACACGGCATGGGGGCTCGCGGGCCTGCCCTCACCGCCAGGTCGAGGTACGTCGCCGAGCCGGTCAGGCAAGAACAAGAAGAAGGGCCGCAAGCCGCGCTGACCGAAGGAGAACTGAGGGTAAGCGGCCTCTGCCAACGGCGTCAGTTGTCCCGGTTAGTTCAACCCTCGACCGGCCCTCCCAGCCAGTCGACCTTGACTCCGCTCGAGGTCAACCACGCGATGGCGGAATCGAGCGCCTCCCGGCTGCCGGACAGCTCGCACACGATCCAACCCGTCGTGTCCTCGACATTCGCCCGCCTTATATTGGCGGTGACCCCGTGGTCGAGGGCGAGCCGGGATATCACCGGCTGGCCGACGAGGTCTTCCGGGAATGTCAGTCGTGCCCGGACAGACGCGACAGTCATGGCCGGAACTCACGATCCCCTGCGCTGGACAGGCCGGCCCCACCGGCGTGCTCACCACCGCCGCCGTGTGCGCCCAGGCCCGGACGGCTAAGACCCGTACCGCTGAGGCCCGTACCGCCGAGGCCCGTACCGCTGAGGCTGGCGTTGAGGTTGCCTGAGCGGAGGCCTTCGAGGTCGAGAGTCACGTAACGGTACCCGGCGACCTTTACGGCGCGGACGACCTCCTCCCGCAGCTCGAGCCCGGCCCAGTTCGACCAGGGGCAGTTCGACGCGAGCAAGGTCGCCGTAGTGCCGCACCCGCATGGCCTTGAAGCCAAGCCCGGCGAGCCCCGCTTCGGCCTTCGACACCGCGCTCAATGTCCCGATGCTCACCGGTGTCCCGTAGGGCACACGCGAAGCCAGGCACGCAGCGGCCGGCTTGTCCCAGGTGCGGAGGCCTAACACATGAGAAGCGTGGCGGACATCATCCTTCGTAAAGCCCGCATCGACCAGTGGGAAGAGGGCGCCAGCATCGCGAGCGGCTGCTTGTCCCGGCCGGTAGTCGCCGAGGTCGTCGAGGTTGACCCCCAGGACCACTGTGGCCACTGTCCCCGGCGCGGTTGTCCCGCGCGGTTGCCCGGCGGTTGTCCCCGGCGCCGCTGTCGCAGGCGCCGCTGTCCGCGCGCCCCGTGCCCCCGGACCACCAAAGCGGGCTCCGAAGGACGCAGCCACCGGAGCGAGGGCGCGCATCAGCTCGTCTTTGCAGTGCCAGCACCGGTCCGCCCCGTTGGCCCTGTACTCGGGCCGGGCGTCCTCGTGGGTCTCGACCTCCTGGTAATTGAGCCCCCACTCCTGAGCCAGCGAGCGGCAATCCGCCAGCTCCGAGGGCGCCAGCGATGGCGAAACGGCCGTGACCATCAGAGCGCCGTCTGGGCCAGGACAGAATTGGCCACGGCCGCCAGAAAGGCCGAGTCGGCCCCTCCGCTGAAAGCTACGACAATGGGAGCAAGGTCACGGAGCCGCTCCCTCAGCCCGCTCAGGTCACCCACAGCCGGAGCGACCCTCTTTAGGGGCGCCGTGGCCGACCGGATGGGTCACAGCGAGACGCTGCACAGGGTGAGGACTTCCTCGACCGGGGCCACCACACCGGCATAAAAGGGGCCGAAGTCGGCATAGCGGGCTGAGACTTCGTCGAAGCGCATCCTGTGGACACACTCCTTCAGGTCATCAGGGGCGGTCGCAAACAGCGTGACCCCCCATTCGTAGTCGTCAAGGCCGGTAGAACCCGTTACGAGCTGCAGGACCCGGCCAGTGAATTTCCGCCCGCTGGCCCCGTGCTCGCGCATGAGGGCCTCGCGACGCTCGTAGTCGAGGAGGTACCAGTTGTCCTCGCCATCGCGGCGCTTGGACATCGGGTAGAAACAGATGGCTCTTTTGCCTGACGGCGGGAGCTTCGGGTGGAGGCGGGGGTCGAGGCGGTCCGCCGGGATTCCTCTGGCGTACTCAGATACTTCGGTCAGAGAGACGTACGAGCTGCCGAGGTCCAGGCCCGGATGGACAATCGCGCTCTGAGTGCGGCGCAGCGCCACCAGGTCCGGCCCGACCACCATGAACCCCAGGTCCGCTTTATGGCCCAAAACGGCGAAACAAACAACCTGCTGGCCCGATTCTTCGGCCACTTTGACCGCCCGGGTTATCGCCTCGGCGTCCGTACGCGGTGTGACCTTGCAGAACAGGTGCAGGACTCCCCAGCCCTCATCAGGCACTAGCGGTACCGTCATCGACAACATGCTACGGCGGGCCCGCCGTGACGCGCAGCTTGCCCGGGCCCACCTGGGCCGCACCCGGTCCCTGGCTCTAAAGATGGCTCATTTCGTAAGGCTTTGGGCAACGTTCGGAGCATGATGATAGGGGATGGCCAAGGAGGTAGGTAAGCAGCCGCCGGGCGCGACCAGGCGCGTCGTTTCCTCGGCCGTGAAGCGGGCCAACCGCCGGTTGGACTACACCATGGGCGGCCCGTTACGGGTCAGAGTCATCGTCGTACTGGCCTGTGTCCTGGCCTTGTCCAGCGCAGACGCGGCCACAGTCGGAGCTTCAGCCATCGCTCTGCGTCACGCGGTCAAGATCGACAACACGGACATCGGCCTCCTGGTGGCGGTTTCGTCGGGGGTAGCCGCGGTGTTCTCGGTGCCCTTTGGCGTCCTGGTCGACCGTGTGCAACGCACGCCGATGTTGGCCATCGCCATCGTGACCTGGGGCGCCGCCATGATTTGGAGCGCGACGGCCAGCTCGTTCGGGAACTTGCTCCTGGCCCGCGTGGCGCTGGGAGCAGTAACCGCCGCCGCCGGCCCGACCGTCGCGTCCCTCGTCGGCGACTGGTTCAACGGTCACGAACGCGGCCAGATCTACAGCTACATCCTCACCGGGGAACTGCTAGGCGCAGGGATCGGGTTCGTCGTTACGGGCGACGTCTCCTCCCTCTCGTGGCGGGCCGCTTTCCTCATCCTTGCCATCCCGGCGTTCGTCCTGGCCTGGTTCGTGTGGCGTTTGCCCGAACCTGAACGCGGCACCGCCGGCGAGCTGTCCCCTGACGTGGGGACGCGACCCGCGCTGCAAGCGGCCGAAGACGGGGGGAAGGAGAACGAGCCGGCTGGCCCACCGGGCAAAACGGATGCTCAACAGCTGGCCCTCGACCGCGGCATCAAACCAGACCAGCACCTCCTCGATATGGCGGACCCCAACATGGGGATCTTTGCCGCCACCCGCTACGTCCTGGCCGTCCGGACCAACGTGGCGCTGATCTTGTCTGCCGCGTGCGCCTACTTCTTCTTGGCCGGCGTGCAAACTTTCGCCCCCGAATTCGTATCGCTCCAGTACCGCACCAGCCAGGTGGTGGCGAACCTTCTCTTCCTCGTCCTCGGGGTTGGCGCGGTGGCCGGCATCCTCATCGGCGGCCCGCTCGGCGACCTCCTGCTCCATCGAGGTCGCATCAATGGACGGGTCCTCGTCGCCGCGGTCGCCGCGTGTATGAGCGCCGTTTTGTTCATCCCCGCCCTCCTAACGAGGAGCGCATTGGCGGCACTTCCTTACTTGGTGATCGGCGCCGGCGCCCTGACAGCTCAGAACCCTCCTGTCGACGCCGCCCGGCTCGACATCATGCCCTCATGGCTGTGGGGGCGGGCCGAGGGGATCCAGACCTTCCTCCGTTCGGGCGCTCAATCGCTGGCCCCGTTGCTGTTCGGGACCCTTTCGGACCAGGTTTTCGGCGGGGGCCGGCTGGGCCTGCAATGGGCTTTCCTGATCATGCTCGTACCCCTCGCCGCCAGCGCGGGGGTCCTGTTCTGGGCGGCCAAGCGCTATCCGAGAGACGTTGCCACCGCGGGCCTGGTCAGGGGCTCAGAACCCTCTGAACAACCAGAAAGCTCTGAGGGAGACGCCCGGGGGCCGGCGCCCCCCGCGCCAGAGGCCCCCGGCCCCGAAAAAACTGACCGGGAGGCCGGCGGAGGCCTCCCTGAACCCGAAACTGAGCCCGAACCCGGGACCGAGCCCACGACCAGTGGGGCAACCGGACCGGAGACCACTACACCTACGTCGTCCGCGTGACGACAGACCGCTAGCGCGGAAATAAGGAAAGGCGCCCGAAGGCGCCCTTCCTTGCTCGTACTTGATCTGACGGGGCTGTCTCGGGGACAGTCCTAAGACGACCGACTAAAAGTCGTCCATGCCCCCGCCCGGGGCACCGGCACCGACGGGCGCCTTGTCCTCAGGCTTGTCGACGATGACGGCCTCGGTGGTGAGGAACAGCCCGACGATCGAGGCCGCGTTCTGCAGCGCAGAGCGGGTGACCTTGACGGCGTCGATGACACCGGCCTTGAACATGTCCTCGTAGACGCCAGTGGCGGCATTGAGGCCCTCGTTGACCGGGAGGTTGCGCACCTTCTCCACGACGACCCCGCCCTCGAGACCAGCGTTGACGGCGATCTGCTTGAGCGGCTCCTCGACTGCGCGGGCTACGATGCGAGCCCCCACAGACTCGTCGCCCTCGAGCTTCTCGGCCTTGTCCAGCACGGCCGCTTGGGCTCGGAGCAGGGCAACGCCGCCGCCGGGGACGACGCCCTCTTCAATGGCGGCCTTGGTCGTGGACACAGCGTCTTCGATACGGTGCTTCTTCTCCTTCAGCTCGACCTCAGTGGCTGCACCGACCTTGATGACCGCGACGCCACCGGCCAACTTGGCCAGCCGCTCCTGCAGCTTCTCCCGGTCGTAGTCGGAGTCGGTGTTCTCGATCTCCGTCTTGATCTGGCTGATCCGGCCCTTGATGTCAGACTCGCTACCTGCCCCTTCGACTACGGTCGTCTCGTCCTTCGTCACGACGACCTTGCGGGCCTTGCCCAGCAGGTCGAGGGTGGCGTTCTCGAGCTTGAGGCCCACCTCGTCCGAGATGACCTGGCCGCCGGTCAGGATGGCCATGTCCTGGAGCATGGCCTTGCGGCGCTCGCCGAAACCAGGCGCCTTCACGGCCACGCTCTTGAACGTGCCGCGGATCTTGTTGACGATGAGCGTGGCCAGAGCCTCACCCTCGACGTCCTCAGAGATGATGACGAGCGGGCGACCGGCCTGGATGACCTTCTCGAGCAGCGGCAGGAGGTCCCGTACGGCCGAGATCTTGGCCCCATAGAGCAGGATGTAGGGATCTTCAAGAACGGCTTCCATCCGCTCTGGATCCGTAACGAAATGGGCGGAGATATAGCCCTTGTCGAAGCGCATACCCTCGACCAGCTCGAGGTCCATGCCAAAGGTCTGCGACTCCTCGACGGTGACTACGCCGTCCTTGCCGACCTTGTCAATCGCCTCGGAGATCAGCTCGCCGATCTCGGGGTCAGCTGCGGAGATGCCGGCGACCTGGGCGATCTGGCCCTTGGTCTCGGTCTCCTTGGCCAGTTCCTTCAGGTGCCCGATGGCGGTTTCGACCGCGGCCTCGATACCCCGGCGCAGTGACATCGGGCTGGCGCCAGCAGCCACATTGCGCAGACCCTCGCGTACCATGGCCCACGCCAAGACCGTAGCTGTGGTGGTACCGTCGCCAGCTACGTCGTCGGTCTTCTTGGCGACCTCCTTCACGAGCTCGGCGCCCACCTTCTCATACGGGTCCTCGAGCTCGATCTCCTTCGCAATGGAGACGCCGTCGTTGGTAATAGTGGGGGCTCCCCACTTCTTTTCGAGCACCACGTTGCGTCCCCTGGCCCAGCGTCACGCGCACGGCGTCGGCTAGCTGGTTCATACCCTTTTCAAGAGACCTGCGGGCTTGTTCATCAAAAGCAATCAGCTTGGGCATACGGTCCTTTGCTCCCTCCGTTGGGCTGACCGGGGTGGGTCCTTCGTTAGCACTCACACACGTCGAGTGCTAAGAGTACAGCGCAACGGGACGCTCGCGCGCAAACTCAAGTTTTAGGCCCCGCCCATGAGGTCGGCCTTACCGCCGCGCCGGGACCGCGTGGCCGGGGACGTCTGGCCTGGTCCGCCCAGGCCGGGGCTACGAACCCCCGGCGACGGCCGGTACCACTGAAATGACCCCGCCCTGAGGGACGGGCGTCCCGAGGCCGTCAAGGAAGCGGATGTCCTCCTCGCCCACGAACACGTTCACGAACCGGCGCACGTTGCCGCTTTCGTCGAAGATGCGCTCACCAAAACCTGGGTGCGCGGTATCGAGGGCCTTCAAAGCTTCGCCGACGGTAGTGCCTTCGACTTCGACCTCGCCAACACCGCCCGACAGTGGGCGAAGCTGGGCCGGGACGCGGACCTTAACGCTCATGGCACCGGTCCCGATTTGTGCCCCGGCACGGATATGTCGTTGCCATCAGTGCCAGTCTGTCACGTTGACGGCGGCCTGGAAGCTGTCCAGGTCGGGCGGGATGGAGACGGTCGGGCCGCATTGGGCCTCGACCGCGTCAATGGTCTTCAAGCCGTTCCCGGTGATGAAAGCCACTACCCGTTCCTTGGGCTTGACCACCCCGGAGCGCGCCAGCTTGGCCAGCACGGCCACGGTGACCCCGCCGGCCGTCTCGGCGAAGACGCCCTCAGTGCGGGCCAGCAAGCGGATGCCTTCGACGATCTCGTCGTCGGTCACGGCCGCCACTGCCCCGCCGGAGCTGCGCACCTCGTCCAGCGCGTACGCGCCGTCCGCGGGGTCGCCGATGGCCAATGACTTGGCAATCCCCGTGGGCTTCACGGGCCGGATGACGTCAGCCCCCGATTCGAACGCATCGGCTACGGGGGAACAGCCCGCCGCTTGGGCGCCCGAGATGCGCACATGAGGCTCCTCGTCCAGCAGCCCGACCTTGTAAAGCTCCCTGAACCCCTTGGCCACCTTGGTGAGTTGGCAACCCGAAGCAATGGGTACGACGACGTGGTCGGGAGCGGTCCAGCCGAGCTGCTCGGCGACCTCGAAGGCCAGCGTCTTGGAACCCTCGGCGTAGTAGCTGCGCACATTTACGTTCACAAACGCCCACGTAGGATGCTCGCTCGCCAGTTCGGCACAGAGCCGGTTGACGTCGTCGTAATTGCCCGCGAGGGCGACCACAAGCCCTCCGAACACTGCCGTCGTCACCACTTTCGCCTTCTCCAGGTTGGCCGGGATGCACACCACGGACTTCATCCCGGCCCGGGCGGCATGCGCAGCCACCGAGTTAGCCAGGTTGCCCGTCGAGGCGCAGGCTGCCACCTTGAAGCCGAGTTCGCGCGCCCGGGTCAGGGCCACCGAAACAACCCGGTCCTTGAACGAACCCGTCGGGTTGACGGTGTCGTTTTTCAGCCAAAGCTCCGATAGCCCGAGTTCTGCCGCCAATCGGTCGGCCCGCAGAAGGGGAGTAAAGCCTGCGCCGAGGTCAACCGCCCCGCGAGGGCTGGCTGGCAACAAGTCGGCGTAGCGCCAAATGGTCTTGGGACCGGCCGCGATCCTCTCGCGCGAGACCGTGGACGCGATGGCTTCGTAGTCGTAAACGACCTCCAAAGGCCCGAAGCACCATTCGCATACGTGCAGTGCTTCGGCGGGGTATGTACGCCCGCATTCCCGGCAGCGAAGCCCTTCAACGAAGGGCCCTCTCTCACGGTTTTACTCCTCTCATCGTCTCGGGCATTGGCACCATGTGCCGGGCTGCTCTTGGGGCAGCCCGCCCCACTGGTTGCCGCGGCGTCAACGGCGCGTCCTCAGCCGCTCTGGATGATCGGTAACCATGTTAGGAGTTCAAAGGGCGTCCCGCCAGCCAGTTAACGACGATGACGTGCTACCGCGCACGTGCTGGGCCGGGACGGCCTTCACACCCCTTGGGCCAGCCTCTCGGCCACGACCTCGGTGATGCAGGGCGCCGGGCTCTCAAACGAGCGGTCCCGTCCGAAGCGGTCAACCAGAGACACAAAGGGGATGGGGGCGTCCGGCTCCCCGTCGCCGACGATGACGAGCACGGGAACGCCCGCTTTGTCGGCCAACTGCGCCACGCCGCCGACAGCCTTGCCCGCAAAGCTCTGCTTGTCCAGGAACCCCTCGCCGGTAACGACAAGGTCGGCTCCCGCAATGCGGTCGGCCAGCGATAGCTTGTCGGCCACCAGGTCAAACCCGGGGACCAGCTTTGCTCCGATAGCGGCCAGGCCCCCGCCCAGGCCGCCGGCCGCCCCGCTGCCCTTGACCGAGCGCACGTCAACCCCAAAACGCTCCTGGTAGAGCTGGGCGACTCGCTCCAATCGGCGCTTTAGCAGCTCCACTTGGGCGGGCGCCGCTCCCTTCTGCGGCGAAAAAATGGCGGCCGCGTCGAGGAACGTTGTCTCGACGTCACAGGCCACGAGCAGCTCTGCTGTTGGACGTCGTCCATTGACCGCAAGTACGTCGACCGCCCCCAAACCCCCGTCAGTGGTCGCGGAGCCGCCCATACCGATGAGCACCTGCTTCGCTCCGGCCCGGGCCGCGGCAGCGACAACCTGGCCCACGCCGGCGGTGCTGGCCCCAACAGGGTCGTTGTTCGCGGCGCCACCGACGGTAGCCAGCCCGATCGCCAAGGCCGATTCGACGACGGCCACCGCTCGGCCAGGTTGGTCGAGGTCGTGGCCAAGGACCCAGGGGACCTGCACGGGCTGGCCGAGCGGCCCGCTGGCGCGGGCCGTGTGCTGGCTCCCGAAGTCAGCAAAGACCTCGAGAAAGCCTTCTCCTCCGTCTGAAACCGGCGCGATGTCACACTCCCACCCCGCCTCTGCGGCGGCCGCCGCGATGGCCGCGGCCGCCTGCCTGGCCGACAGCGTGCCGCGGTACTTGTCAGGCGCAGCAATGAGTAGAGGCACGAGTTAATGATGACTGGTTTTGGCCGACCGTGCCCCGATGGCTCCGTCCGGCGGGGTGAGGCAGTCGGTGGGCCGGTCTTCGGTGCGCCTGTCTTCGGTGCACCAGTCCCCCGTGGGCTGGGCGGTGGCAGAAGACTGGGCCGTCGGGACCAGGGGGTGCCGACGCACATAAACGTAGCTGGGCCCGTTGTCACTGGCGTCCTCGGACTCGATGTTGCCGGCCCAGGCGCGCTCAAAGCCCGCCTTTTCGAGTGCCCGCCATGACCTCCGGTTGCCCTGTTGGACGCAGACCACGACCTGCGCCACGTTCGGATGGCACTGCCAGGCCATCTCGGTGAGACTGCCGATGATCACCGGTCCGAGCCCGACACCTATGGCCGCCGCTTCTCCGATCAGATAGTCGATGCCGGCCGCCTTGTCGTAGCTACCAGCGGGAGCGAGTGCCTCTTTCCAATCCGGGTTGTCATCCAGCAGGTACAGCTGGGCGAACCCCACCGGCTGACCGTCGCGTTCAACGATGAACAACGTCGTCGGGTCGGTCCCGTCCACCGCCGGGCCGTAATGCTGTTCGACCGACCCGAGGTCGTACGGCTCTCGCCACCACGGCTCAACGTGAGGTTGCGAAAACCACTGCGACAACAAAGGAAAATCGGCCCGTGCCAGCTGGCGGAAGCTCAGCTTCATAGGCCGACGCTACATCGAGGCCGTTTGGTCCCGTCCGATGCGAGTGTGTGGTTGGGCACCAGGCCTTAGGCGCCACCGCCCCGGGCCGGTCGTTCTGACTCCGAATCGGGCGCATAGTGCCCGTGGGCCCGGCGGTAGCCCACTGGGCCGGGAGTGGCCCCGCCACCAGAGGGTGCGCACGACGCTGGCCCTAGCCGGGGGGCGGGTACGAGGCCGGCGGCAGCCCGCCGGCCTAGACCCGGACAATCCATTGACATGTGGCCGGGCAGATGAACTACTGGCAGTGAAGGCGAGAAGCCGCCTGCCTGCCAAACGTCGTAGGCTCCAGCGGAGACCGCACCACTCGCAGCGGGACCGGACCCGGGCTGGTGTGACGCCGCCGGAACAGTAACGATGCAAGGTCCCTCAGGCGATGAGGCCGCCCGTAAGGACGCCGCTGGACTTGACGGTTACCCGAAAACGCTCGCCGAAGGTCGTCTTCTCGAGCCTGGGCCAGCGCTCGGATTGCGTATGGGTTAGTCATGAGAACATCGTCGCTGGCCTTTAGGACAGTTTCGGTCCTCAACGGGGAGCAAAATCAGAACGTGACAGACACCGCCGGGCGGCTCCTGCAGCTGCTCGCCCTACTTCAGAGGCGGCCCTCCTGGACCGGCCAGGAGTTGGCTGACCGTCTGGGCGTCGACACTCGCACCGTCCGACGCGATATCGACCGGATCCGCAACCTCGGCTACCGCATCGACAGTACCACCGGCACAGCCGGCGGCTATCGCTTGGGGGTCGGCACTGACATGCCGCCGCTGCTCCTCGACGAGGAGGAGGCCATGGCGGTCGCGGTGCTCCTCGGGGTTTCCGCCGGAGTGGCGGTGCCGGGGATCGAGCGAGCCACCCTCGCCACGCTCGCCAGGGTCGACAGGCTGTTGCCGCCGCGTCTGCAACGCCAGGTCAAAGCGCTGCGCGCCGCGACAGTGCCGCTCATGGGGCACGTAGACACGGTGCCCGCCGCGCAACTCGCCAGCCTGGCCCAAGCCTGCGAAGCGCACGAACTCGTCTCTTTCGGCTACAGCTCCCGTGAGGGGAAAGTAACGACGCGGCGGGTCGAGCCTCACCGGCTGGTTGCCACTGACAGGCGCTGGTACCTGGTGGCCTACGACCTGGACCGGCGCGACTGGCGCACGTTCCGGGTGGACCGAGCCAAGGCGGTGCGGCCAACCGGCCACACGTTCACACCTCGACCGCTGGCGGACCCGGGCCGCCTGGTTTCAGAGGCCATCAGCGCCACGGGGTACCGCTACCGCGCCATCGTAAGGTTCGACGCTCCGGCCGTCGAGGTCTCCAAACGGGTGCCTCCCCATGTTGGTTCGGTCGAGGAGGATGGTCGCTCCGCCACCTTGAAGATCGGGGTCGATGACGCTCTGTGGCTGACGGGGTACCTGATCGGGTTGGGCTTGCCATTCGAGGTGGTAGATCCACCTGAACTGCGGCGGGGAGTTTTGTCAATTACAGAACAAGTTGCGAATGTCCACGGCCTTTCCGTGAGCACTCCGAGCTGTTGACGCGCGCCGATGTGGCACATGCCAGGGATTAGCAACTAGCCGTTGCCATAAGAAGTCCATAAACAGGAGAATCCTTTGACCGTTAGTCAAAAACGGCAAGCAGTTAGCGCCGCTAACCGCTGTAACCGGCCGGGACTTGGTGCGAAATGTCTTCCCCGACAAGGACGATCAAGTCAGCGAGGCTCACCATACTTGGCGGGACGGCTGAGTCATTGGTGGCGCTTAACTTCTCTACCTGCGACGGCCCGACCCCGATGATCCCTGCCACCTGGTAGGCGTTGGTGCTCTTTGCCGTCCCCTTAGCGATCAAGATTTCCGACAACTTCACGGTATTAGTGGCGGCATTATTCGGCGCCAGCGTGTCATACCCCTGCTTGGACAGCTTGCTTTGGAAATACAGAGCGGCATGGGGGGTCGTCCAACCGTTCAGTACTAGCACGGTCACGGACGACGGGGCCACCGTAGTCGTAGTCGTGGAGGACGTGGGCACCGTGGTCGGCGTGGAACTCGTCGTGGTCGTCCCGGCGCTGGCCGCAGTCGTAGACGTCGAAGTCCCAGAACTCGTAGTAGCCGCAGTACCACGAGGTGTGCTCATACGCGCTAGCACCAGAACTCCAATGGCAACGACGACGACGACCACCAAGACGGCCCGAATGGGCTGCGATGTCCTCGGTGAGCGTGGTGGGCCTCCGGGACCGCCCCCGTCACCCGCCTCACCGGCAGGGAACTGAGTGCTCATTTCCCTCGCCGGCCGCTCGCCGGCGGCGCCCCCATCATTGCCCAGCGCCGGCGCTCTTTGGCGCGCCTAACTCGGCGCACCACTAGCGGGTCGTAAGCCTCGGCGTCTTTGTTTGTGAGCAGCGCGCCGAGCACCTGGTTGTAGCGGGACAGCGACATACGAAGGCGTGCCCTGACGATCTCCGTCTTGCTCCGGCCATCGAGCCACCAGCTGCCCTCGATGTCGAGGACGACGCGATCACGTTCACGGAGTGCCATCCGGCTAACCCTGCCACCTGCGAAGGACGCGATCAAGGACCCTAGCTTAGGGGCCGGCGCGGTACCGGCCACAAGTGAAGCGGCCATAAGCGTGGCGTGCGCCCGCACGATCAGGCATGCTTTGCATGCGTAGTTGGGGCCCTAGGCCCGGGTAGCTCAACGGCAGAGCACCTGCCTTGTAATCAGGCGATAGGAGTTCAATTCTCCTCCCGGGCTCAGCGTCTTGGCAGGTCAGAAGGGCCTCGGCGTCGCCGAAGGCTTGCGACCCAGCAGGTTGAGATGTTGCGCTTTGGGCAACCGGGCCAGAGATCTATCGGCTTGGCCCCCTCGGAACGGCCCCAACCACAAGAAGAGCTGTCCGCCACGAACAGATCGTCCCCGGTCGAGGCCAGGCGACAGGGAGCGACGGGGTGCTGAAGTGGTACTTCGGGCCCGAGATGGCCCTCACCAGCGCACCTGTCGTCAGCTGAGGGCGTCTTGTGCCCGTAAGCGCCCGTGGTGGTTCGATGAAAGTCGTGAGCCAAACTGCGAAGTCCGTCGACCTCATCCCGTGGGCCGGGCCCTGGGCGGAGGACGACCCCGACGCCAATTTCAAGGCCGACGTTGCTCTATATGCGCACGTCGACCCCATGACGACCATCGAGAACCTGGCTAGTGCGCTAGGGATGCCCGACGGTGCGATTGTCCGTTATGTGCTGGCTAAGTGGGCGACGGCGGGTAGCGGCGGTCTGCTGGAACTTGGCCCGTCAATGGCCCATCGACTGTGGGAACCGGTCGAGCAGGCCGAGGCGGCGGGGACCGACGCGGCCCGGCTTGAAGCGTACAAGCAACTACGGCAGATGATCTCCTGGCTCCGCCTACCCGTCGCCGACCCCGACGCGGCGGGGTACTGAGGAGGGTCGGACCAATGGGACGGTCGTTTAGACCGCCCGTGCATGTTAGACGGCCCGTGCATGGCAAATCTCGGCGAGACTACTTACTAACAGCCAGGCGGCCCTGGCCCGTCGTCGGCCGGTTGGAGCGTTACCCCGCCCGCCCTAATACCATGGCCCAAAAGTCGGCAATTGGAGGAGACGTTCATGAGCGTGCAGACAGTCTTGGCTTTGAACGACGTCCGGGAGCTCGCCCAGCAACTGCGAGTCGACTCGATCCGTTGTAGCACGGCGGCGGGGTCCGGTCATCCAACATCGAGCATGTCGGCCGCCGACGTGATGGCGGTCCTGTTGACCCGGCATCTCCGGTATGACTGGCAGCGGCCGGACAATCCCACCAACGATCACCTGATTTTCTCGAAGGGGCACGCGTCCCCACTTCTTTACTCGATGTTCAAGGCTGTGGGCGTCATTTCGGACGAGGAGCTGATGACCGGGTACCGCCGGTACGGCTCGCGGCTCGAGGGGCACCCCACGCCGGTTTTGCCGTGGGTGGACGTGGCTACCGGTTCTCTCGGCCAGGGGCTCCCGGACGGTGTCGGCGTCGCCCTCGCCGGCCGGTACCTCGACGAGCTGCCCTTCCGCGTCTGGGTGCTTTGCGGGGACAGTGAAATGGCAGAAGGGTCCATCTGGGAGGCGTTCGACAAGGCGTCGCACTACCGGTTGAACAACTTGACGGCCATAGTCGACGTTAACCGTCTGGGGCAAAGGGGACCGACCGACCTGGGCTGGGACGTCGACGCGTACGTCAAGCGGATCGAGGCTTTCGGCTGCCGTGCGATCTCGATCGACGGCCACGATTTTGCCCAGATCGACAAGGCGCTCACCCAAGTATCCGGTGTGGCCCAGCCCACGGTGATTGTGGCTCACACGCTGAAGGGCAGCGGCTTCTCCGAGGTCGAGGACCGGGAGGGTTGGCATGGCGTGCCCCTCCCGCCGGAGATGGCCGAACGGGCCATCGTGGAGCTGGGTGGCGAACGGCATTTGACCGTAAAAGGGCCCCTGCCAGAGGAGGGAACGCCCCGGACCAGGCCGAGCAGCGAGGTGAAGCTGCCCCGTTACCCGCTCGGCGCCAAAGTCGCCACCCGGTTGGCCTTCGGCCAGGCACTGGCTGCGGTCGGGGCCAGTTCGAATGTGGTCGTCCTCGATGGCGAGGTCGGTAATTCCACCCATGCTGAAGAGTTTGCCAAGGTGTATCCCGAGCGCTACTTCGAGATATTCATCTCGGAGCAACAAATGGTCGCCGCCGCCGTCGGCATGTCTGTCCGTGGTTACGTCCCATTTGCTGCCACTTTTGGCGCCTTCTTCACCCGCGCCTACGACTTTATTCGGATGTCCGCCATATCTACGGCGAATATCCGATTGTGCGGTTCCCACTGCGGGGTCGAAATTGGCGCGGACGGCCCGTCGCAAATGGCCCTCGAGGATATAGCCATGTTGCGGGCTGTGCACGGGTCGACTGTCCTGTACCCGAGCGACGCCTCCAGCACCGCGTTCTTGGTGCAGGAGATGGCCAAACGCCCCGGCATCGTGTACATGCGCACCACCCGCGGCGCCTACCCGGTGTTGTACTCCGCGGAGGAGTCGTTCCCGATAGGCGGGGCGAAGGTTGTCCGCTCTGACTCGCACGATCAAGTGACGTTGATAGGGGCCGGCGTGACCTTGCACAACTGTCTGGGCGCGGCCGACCAACTCAAGAGCGACGGGATCAGCGCCCGAGTCGTCGACCTGTACTCGGTGAAACCAATTGATACCGAGACACTCGTCTCTTCCGCTGAGGCGACCGGAGACCGGGTGGTCGTTGTCGAGGACCATTATCCGGAGGGCGGTATCGGCAGCGCCGTGCTGGACGCGTTCAACGACGCGGGCCACCCGGTCCAAATCGTCCACTTAGCGGTCCGTAGCCTTCCGGGCTCGGGGACGGCCCAGGAGCTGATGGAGGGGGCTGGGATCTCCGCCGGTCACATAGTCGAGGCCACGAGGAAGCTCCTCAAGGGCTAAGCCGGCTCAGGGGGCACCTGGACAGGCTGCTTAGCGCCGGTCCTGTCAGTTACTGGCATCGTCACGCTTCGCGCGGGGGCTCTTACTTCCCGCGCCCTTCCTTCACGCCTTTTTTCAGGGTTGGGCTTTAGTCGCAAGACCGTCTAACGTCATGGTGTGCCGACGTGGGGGGGATCCCATGGCCTTGGAATGCCTCTCGTGCCCGCGCCGGCACCCAGAGCCCAAGCGAGCAATACAAGGGAGGAGAACACTGATGTACGAAGCCGACCGGGGTCGCCGGTTGTTGCGACGCCCGTCCATATTCACCGTCGCGGCGCTTTTGGCCGCCACAGCAGTCTCCATGGTCCCGGCTACAACGGCCGCTGCTGCTCCGCCCCCGGCCTCATTGTGCGGTGCATACGCATCTGCCCAGTTCGGGCCCAACGTATGCGTCTTCACGCCTCCGAGCGGCGCGAATGCCGCTACGGAGCTTCAAGCTATCCAGACGGTCGTCAACAACATCGCCACCCAACAAGTCCCCCTCGCAGCCCAGTTCAACGACGACGGGTACGCTCTGCTCTTCGAGCCCGGGATCTACGGCTCGGCCGCGACGCCGCTCGTGTTCCAGGTGGGCTACTACACCGAGGTGGCAGGGCTGGGCGCCGTGCCCCAAGACACGGTCATCAATGGCCAAATCGAAGTTTTGGCGAACCTGCTTGACTGCGCCAGCACGACCAATTGCTGGGGCAACTCGGACGACAACTTCTGGCGTTCGATGTCCAACCTGACGCTCGACGTCGAGAACAACAACCCGAACGCCTATGTCCCCACGCCCCTCACCGAGTTGGCACCTGTAAGTGTCACTTACGGAGGCGACTGCTTCGAAGGGACCGGGGCCGTGGGCAGCAACACCGACCTCTGGTCGTCGTCGCAAGCGTCGCCCGTCCGAAGTGTCATTATCAACGGCAACCTCAATTGGCAGCAGTACTGCAGCGGCGCAAACGACTTCGCCAGTGGTAGCTACGTTGCCAACAGCGTCATCCAGGGCACCGCCGGCAACGGCCAGCTCGACTGGTCTGGCAACCAGCAGGGGATAGCCCGCAATGACGATTTTCAGGGCGCCGAGGGCTACGTCTGGAACTATGTCTATTCCGGTGATGCTTGCCCGGCTGGCTATACGCCCCCGTCGGGGACCGAATGCTCGCCCACGGAGGACGCGTTCAACGGCACCTACGGCATCGGTAGCGGCACTGACGGCATCAACGGGGTCAACCAGATCACGGAGCTGGCCCAGAGCCCAGTGACCGAGGAGGAGCCATTCCTCTACACCATGACCTCGACCACGACCACTATGCCGACGACGACGGCACCAGCTTGGGACGTCTTCCTGCCGGCCGTGCAGCACAACTCGGTTGGCCCCAACTTCGTGACCGGCACTGAGGCCGGGACCTCCTCTTCCCTCTCGGACTTTTTCATTGCCAACCCGAGCACTCCCGAAGGCCGAATCCAAGGCGCTCTCGACCGAGGTCGCAGCCTGGTCCTCACGCCCGGTGTCTACGACCTCGACGCCGCCCTCGTCATCAGCCATCCCGGCACGACCGTCCTGGGCCTCGGGTTCCCCGTGCTCGTGCCTCAGCGGGGCAACGCGTCGATGGTCGTGCTCCCCAACAATGGCGTGAAGCTGAACGGGATGATCTTCGACGCCGGCCCCGTTAACTCGCCGGTCCTGCTTTCGGTCGGCACGCCCCTTTTCGCAGGGAACAGCGCCAATAACCCCGACCTCATCCAGGACATTTTCTTCCGCGTCGGAGGGGCGGAGACCACGCCGGTGTCGGCCACGGTCAGCTTGCTCGACAATGCGGACAACTCGATCATCGACGACATCTGGGCCTGGCGCGCCGACCACGGCGCCGACACGTCAGTAACCGGTCCTCAAGGTCAACAAGGAGCGGGGTGGACCTACAACCAGGGCGACACGGGTCTCGCGGTCACTGGTGACAACGTGACGGCGTACGGCCTTGCCGTCGAGCACTACCAGAAGAACGAGGTCGTCTGGAGCGGCAACAACGGGACGGAAATCTACTTTCAGAACGAGTTGCCCTACGACCCGCCCAGCCAGACGGCATGGGAAGTGTCCCCGGTCCAGCCTGGTTATCCGTCCTTCCTGGTGACCAACAACGTCCAGAACTTCCACGGGTACGGAATGGCTAGCTATGTCGTTTTCATTTACAGCAATGCCACGCTTTGGGATGCAATGACGTACGAGGCGCCCAACAACCCCGGCGTGGTGTTCACCGACGCCATGGACCTGTTCATTTCCAGCACGTGCTCGGTCGACGCCAACTGCCCGACCCCAAGCCAGTCCGGCGGCCTCGACTCGGTCATTGATGGGGTTGGCGGCCCAGCCACCAATGCCAACCCGACTGCTGTCGTGGACGTGAACTCGTACTCGGACGGGACGGCCACTTTGCCCTGAACTGGCGCACCTACTCCCTGCGTAAGGTTGCGGCCGACCTGCGGGCCGGCCGGCGCAGAGCGTGACGGACCGACAAGACCGGGAGTGCTCAGCCCCTCCCGGTCTTGTCTTTGGCCCTAGGACCGTCGGGCGGCTAGAGACGGGGGCAGGCGAAGCCAGAGACGACTAGCGACGAGGGCGCAATCGCGATTGGCGCTTCTCAGTTCTCCGTTGTCTCGCTGAAGAGGAGCGGGTTCAGCTCGCTCGCCGCGAAATCACCGGGTTGGCAGCCTGGCAACCAACGAGCGAGGTCGCTGGCCTGCCGGCGGTTCTCAGGCTGAGCCACTCTCATACCGTCGGGGAAATAGATGACGGTCATGATCTCCCGCATAGCGGAGCTGGTGTTCTCCTCTGCTCGGTGCATGGTCCACCCGGCATGAAAGGTAGCGTCTCCCGCCGCCAACGGACCGTAATTGACCACATCGAGACCCTCTTCATTGACGATCCGCTCGCCACCGGACTGCGAATCATCCGAGATCTCGAGATCCTCGAGACCGAGGTGGCAGCTTCCGCGAGCGAAGCTCATGCTCCCGCCCATCTCCGAAGTCAGGTCGACGAGCGCCATCCACATGGTCACCGGCCCCCAACCCCGCAGCGGCCAGTAGCCCTGGTCCTGGTGCCACGGCGTCAGCCCTCCGCCCGGCTCCTTGAACAGCGCCTGATCGTGGTAAAGGCGAATGCCAGGTACGCCTACAAGGCGGGCGGCCACCTCGGCGAAGCGGGGGGACAGGGTGAAGGGGCGGACGCCGTCCACGGTCTGCCATATGTTCTCGACCTGTAGAAAAGCCCGACCGTAGGTACTCGACCGTTCGGACAGCGGGGCCACACCCTGGCTTCGATCGGCCACTGCTCCCGCAATCGTGGACCGAACGGCCTCAACCTCCGACCTCGGGCACAGCCCCCGCACCACCGTGCAGCCGTCGCGCCGGAACTCCGCGATGCGCTCCTCGCTCAGATCCCCCAACGTGGAATACCCGGACGCAGACGTCTTCGACATCGACATGACAACCTCCTCGGCACCTTTTGTAACCACCGGTTATAGCCCACTGCGCCCTCGCTGAGCCTCTCGAGCGCGTCCGCCTCGGTGGCACACTACTGCGGGGGATCTCCTGATCGGACGCCCAAACCTCAAAAGGACGTCCGTGACCTGGCGGGCCTACGGGCTGGCCGTACCATCGTCGGGACCTGGCTCCGTTGTGGGATCGGAGAGGCTTACGTCCCCCTGTGGCGCGTGTGGTGTGAGCGTAAGACGCCAAAACATGGGCATGGTGATGGTCATAACGGCCGCCACCGCCATCGAGGCCAAGCCGCCGGACACGACCGAAAACCGGGGCGAAACCAATGTAGCTACCGCCCCCGACTCGAAATCCCCCAACCTGGGCCCTCCGGCCACAACCGCCGTTTGGATGGCGTTCATCCGGCCACGCAAATTATCGGGTACGCGCAACTGGAGGATGGAATTACGAAAGATGGCGGAGACCACGTCGGCCCAGCCGGCGATGGCCAGGCATAAGAGAGCGACCGGAAGAGACCGCACCACCCCAAAGGCCGTGATCGATGCGCCCCATACGAGGACTGCGATCACGACGGCGCGGCCCTGCCGCTTCACGTGCGTCACCCAGCCCGTCGCCAACGCCCCTACCAGGGCGCCCGCGGCGACAGCGGTGTAAAGGTAGCTGACGGTCCGAGCGCCGCCATGGAAGAGCACCGTGCCGAAGGCCGGGAACAGCGCTCGGGGCATGCCGAAGACCATGGCGACAAGGTCGATGAGGTACACGGTTTGAAGGGTGGGGTCTCTCCTCAGAAAGCGAAGCCCCTCCTTGACAGCCTTCAAACCCAGCGCGGTTACCTGGTGAGCGGGCGGGAGCGGGCGTAACAACCAGGCGCCAGCAAACGCGGCTCCGAAACTGGCCACGTCGGCCCAGTAGGCCGCACCCAACCCGGCCGACGCGATCACGATGCCAGCCAAGAACGGCCCGACCACCGAGCTCGTTTGGAACAAGGCTTGGAACAATGCGCTCATCTTGGTGAGGTCGGAACGGTCAAGGATCGAGGCGGCGGCCGCCACTCGGGTCGGCGACTCCACGCCGGACAGCCCAGCTGAGGCAGCACTGAAGACATAAAGCGGCCATACCGCCGGCTTCGCCCCAACTGTCGAGTTGAGGGCCAGAGCGGCACTGCACGCGGCCAGAGCTACTTCGGCCACGAGCAGTACGCGGCGCCGGTCGTAAGTGTCCACGATCGCCCCACCGACAAACGAGCAGGCGATCAACGGTACCAGCTGAGCCAGACTGGCCAAGCCCACCTGCAGCGACGAACCGGTCAGGCTGTAGAGCTGGTAGGGCACGGCCACCGTCGTCAGCCCGGAGCCGATGAGGGACACCATCTCCCCGAAGTAGAGGTAACGAAAGTCCTTCGACCGGCGCAGCGGCCCAACGTCTATGAATACCCTGCGGCGCACCATCGGTGATAGACGCGACGGTGCTCACCTGTTCGAGCCCGCCGGTCAACCTCCTTTCGATCGGGCCCCTTAGGGGCTCGGCCTGCGGCCACGGTCGGGCACAAAGATACCGGCCGAGCTCGACGCGGTCGCCAATCCCGCGGTCGAGGGTCTTCCCAAGAGCACCTCTGGGCCCGAACTGCGGCATCATTCGCAGCCGGAGCACAAGTGGCGGCGCTGGCCGTCACCGCGGGAGGATTGCTCAGGTGAACGAGCAGGTACCGCTCACGACGCTGCTGTCGTGGGCATGGGTCGCGTACACGATCGAGGTTGACAACGCAGTGGAAATGGTCGGCTCGGAGCACGTCGGCCGGCTGTTCCGCATTTCGGTGGCAATGTGGGCCAACGGTCTCCGCGTCATCGACGAGGAGGGCGTCACCGTCGACGAACTGCAGGCTCGCGCCCACGCCAGGTGCAACATTGGCGGGCTGGAGCGTTGGGGATGGATTTCGGTAGGTGACCTCGGGCCCAGGCGCCGGGATGGGTACGGGAGCGGCCGCGGCGTGAAGGGCTCCACCGTGCTGCGGCCGACACGGGCCGGGTCGTACGCCCGGCGCTTGTGGCCTCGCATGGTCGGCGAGGTGGAGCAAAGGTGGCGGGGACGTTTTGGCAATGAGGTCATAGGTTCATTGGGTGAAGCATTGCGACCGCGGGCCGGGGCCATGCCGTGGTCGCCGCCCCAAATGAGCGCCGGGGACGGGTTTTACACCCACGTCGTAGACGGTCCCGTAACCGGCAACCCGAATCCCGGGACCGTGGCCGATGACCTACCTGACCAGCAGCCGCCGTTGGTGGCGTTGATGGGCCAGGCACTGACGGCAGCGACTCTCGAACACGAACGCAATGCTGAGGTGTCGCTGCCCATGGCCGCCGATTTCCTCCGCGTCATAGGCCACGGCGTCGTGAAGGCCCGGGACGTCCCGGCGTTGTCAGGCGTATCGAAAGAAGCCATAGCCATGGCAATCAATTTCCTCAAGCGCCGCCATATGGCCGAACCGGTCAGCGGGGGCGCAATGAGACTGACGAACCTAGGACTGGACGCTCTCGACGGTTACTGGGCTCGGGCGTCACTATCGACGCACGAGGAACTGCGGGGCCCGCTCACAGCCGTGCTGTCCCAACCCGAGGCGCTGGCCGAAGGGCTCGTCCCTCCGCCTGGGTGCTGGCGGGGCGAAAAGCCGTACCTGGCCCAGACGAACCGCGTGCTGGCGGCCCCGACGGCGTCGCTGCCCTGGCACCCGACCGTCCTCCATCGCGGGGGTTGGCCGGACGGCTCATGAGTAGCGTGCGGCTGGTGCGTCAGGGATTGCAGTGCTTTTCCGCGGCCTGGAAGGCCGGCGATTGGGGTCGGCCCCTTTGCCATTGCCCCGGCGGATGACCCCGCCGTCGGGGCCGCACGTCGGGTCAGGGAAGTTCGGCACGCCGTGCGACCGCATGCACTGGGAGAACTTGACCGCTCGTTCGAAGTTCGTCTCGGTGGTTTTACCAGGAGCCAACGTTGTGACTGTGAGCGATGGCGGGCCCGGCGGCTCACCGCCCCTGCTGGCCAGCCTGGTCGTCAGTAGGATTGGCCGATGGCGGAAAAAGCCTTCGAGGTTATTTGCGAGATCGAACCGGCCACGAGCCCGGACTTGCGGCGCGTCCGTCACCAGATCGGCGTGCTGAGCGCGGTGTCATCGGTATTCCTGATCCCGGATAATCATATTGGGAGGGCCACGGTATCGAGTATTGCCGTGGCCCACGAGGTAATCGATATGGGCGGGCGGGCCATTGCTTGTCTCAACGCCAGGGACCGCAACACACTCGGTTTCCGCCGGGACCTGTTGACCGCGGCGGCTTACGGAGTCGACGAGTTCCTCTTTGTCTACGGTGACCGGCCGGAATCCGGCCGCCGCTCCGACGACCTCACGGTCCGGGGAATGCTCGAGGAAGCGCGACGTTTTGGCCACCAGCACCGGCCCGGGGCGTCGCGCCTCCGGCTCGGGGTGGCCGGTGCGCTGGGGCGCCTCCCGGCGTGGAAGCGCGAGGCCGACTTTCTGTTTGGACAGGTTGGTTTTTCGCTTGCAGAGGTATCCGCGTGGCGTGCATCTGTAGAGTTCGACGGGCCCGTGTACGCCGGCGTGATGGTGGTCGGAAGCGCGCAGATGGCGGCGAAATTGAGTGATGAGATCCCTCAGCTGGCAGTGCCGGAGTGGCTGACGCAGCGGCTCGAGCGGGACCGTGAAGCGGGGATCGAGTTCGCCTGCGACCTGGTCTGCCAGATCCGTGACTCGGGCGCCTTCGACGGGGTGCACCTCATTCCCGTGCGCCGCTATAGGGAGGTTGCTCGCCGGCTCGAGTCCCTCCTTTAGCGACATTTCTTCAAACGCGGTCGGGAAATCTAGCGAGGCGGCTAATGAGCGCCGGGCCTAACGCGCAGAAATTCGTTTGCTCGGCCGCCCACTTCTCGCCACAGTGGTGTGGTGGGCACCCAGTTCACCAACGACCCGGGCGAGTTCGTGGGCCTGGCGGCAGACTTCATGCAGGACGACCCGTTCAGCACCAACGTCATCGGCGTGCATGCTTCAGGTGTTATTGCCGGCCGGAGGCGTAATGGCCCGGAAGACCTGTGGGCAGTTGTTTCTAATGGCCATCGGGTCGTCGGGGTGGCGATGCACACGCCTCCGTTCAACCTTTTCTTATCCCGTATGCCTGTGGAGGCAGCGTCCCAACTAGCTGGCGGCGTCGATGGTCTCCGTCGCGCCATTCCGGGGGTCACTGGTGAAATAGCGGCCGCCTCAGCTTTCCTCGACTGTTGGGCTGAGCTGAGCGGCCCGCTGCGATCTGTTGACGTGGTCATGCGGATGTACCGGTTGGGCCAGCTGCGCCAGCCCAGCGGTGTGCCCGGCCACGCCCGGGCGGCCAATAGGGACGACACTGGCTTGCTGCGTGACTGGTTGGCCGCTTTCCAGGCCGAGACGGCGCCCCACGGCCCAATGGGGGACGCGGCCGAGATTGCCGATCGACGGATTGCCGCCGGCGAAGTTACGTTCTGGGTTGAAGCGAAAGGGCCAGTGTCAATAGCCGGTTGCAGTGCCGCCGCCAACGGCATCGCCCGCGTGGGGCCGGTTTATACGCCGCCGGCCCACCGTCGCCACGGTTATGGCGCGGCCGCGACCGCCAGCGCAACAGCGGAGGCACTCGAAAAAGGGGCGGTTCATGTCGTCCTTTACACCGACCTGGCCAATTCGACCTCGAACTCGGTGTACCAATCGATCGGCTACGTGGCCGACCATGATGCCGTGGACCGGCGGTTCCTCCAGAAATGAATTAGCGTCATCCGGTGCCCCGCAGTGAGCTCCCCTGGGCCACCGGCCGATATCAGGGGAACAGCGGGCCCCGGACCTAATGGGATCCTGGCCCACACTTTTCGCCACCCAGGCTGGCGTCGCCGCCGCCCTCACTGGCCTGGTCTTCGTCGCGTTATCGATCAACCTGAAGGAAATCCTTGCCCTCCCGGGTTTGGCTGACCGCGCCGGCGAGGCACTTCTTCTTTTGTTGCTACCTGTCCTCAACGGCCTGCTCGGTGTCTTGCCTCAGGCCAGCACCCGGGCCCTCGGCGCCGAGTTCCTCATCACCTCTGCCATTTTCTGGGCCGTCGTCACCCGGATCCTCCTGGCCGGGCGCAAGGCGGCCGTGGGCCGCCCGCGGCGCGAGTTCATAACGCGCTCGGTGGCTGCTGAGGCGGCCTTGCTGCCGGCCATTATCGCCGGGTGCCTCCTGCTGGCCGGCAGCCAGAACGGGCTTTGGTGGCAAGCAGCGGCCGTTCTGCTCTGCATCGTCGCCGGCGTGCTCGATGCCTGGGTCCTACTGGTGGAGATCCTCCGCTAAGGCCTCACGGCCGAGAGCTCGCCCCTGTGCCGCCATGACCTCGAAAGCCTTGGCCCCGGCCGCCCATGTCGCCGCTAGGTCTGACCCTGGTGGGTACCGACCGTCCAGTTCCAGGATGACCATGCCGTGGGCAAAGGACCACAACGCCTGGGCCAGGGAGGGGTCGCCGGTAACGACGTACCACGGGTGGCCCGCCCATTCCTCGAGACCTGGAGGCAACCCCTCTCTGGCCAACGGCCCGGCCGTGGCCAGACGGTAAAGGTGAGGGTGGGAGCGGCTGTAACGGCGATAGGTCTCGAGCAGGCGGACCAGGGCGGGCTCATCGCCGCCGGCGTCTACGGCCTCGTGGGAGGCGTGGCCAATTTCGACCATGGCGTCTGTCAGGAGGGCCAGTTCGAGCTCCGCCTTGGACCCATAGTGCTTGTACAACGACGGCGCTTGTATCCCGAGCTCATCGGCCACTCGGCGCATGGTCAATGCGCCCCGGCCGCCGTTCTCGAGGAGGCGCCGGGCCGCCGCGATGATCTCCGCGGCGCGTCTTTTCCGGTCCCTTCCCCAGGTGGGCCGGTCGATCTCGCCCAGCCGTGGTTGTGCGCGCGAGGCCGAAGGCCGCGGCCCCGTCGGCGCGGTCGGGGCCGGTCACCTCAGCTCTGTTTGGCCAAGAGGAGAAAGGCGGGGTGTTCGGGGGCGATCCGGAGCAAATCTTCATCGGACGAGTCGGCGCTCACACCCTCGAAAAACACCCCGACCTCCACCTTCCACCTACGCAAGTAGGCGCGGAGGATAGCCGGCTTCTCTTCGTCCGAGAGCTCCCGCACCGTGCGCTCCTCGCGGTGGCGGCCCAGCTCCAGGATGAGCCGGTCATTGTCCGCGCGGACATTGCGCACCCACTGCGTGTTCCCGCGTGGCGAGACGAGGTACTCGTGGCCCTCGAAGGTGAGCAAGTTGACCGGTGTGCGGCGGGGGGCGCCCGTAGTGCGCCCGCGCACCTCGAGCACCCGGCTCCCCCAGATGCTGATGCCCATGTGCATCGCCAGGACGAGGAACGGGTTCATGATCCGGCGCGTCAGCGCACCGGGTTTGCGGTAGTGGGCGGACGCTTCAGCCATTATTTGCCTCCCTTTCAGAGCAGTTCGAATGTGGCTAACACCATTAGCCAAACTATAGCTAACACTGTTAGCCACGTCAAGGAGGCCCAAACGAGCTCAGCGGCCCCGTCTCCTAAGCTCCCCAACGTGCGCGTGGGCGTAGCCGGCTCGAGTGGGTTGATCGGCCGTGCCCTGTGCGCCCATCTCGAGGAAGCCGGCCATGAGGTGACCCGTGTCCTGCGTCGGCCCGTACGCCCCGGCGAGCAGGCGTTGCAGTGGGACCCGGCCGCCGGGACCATCGACCGCGACGGGCTCGAAGGCCTCGACGCAGTCGTGAACCTGGCTGGAGCGGGGATCGGGGACCGGCGCTGGAGCCCGGCTCGAAAGCAGCTGGTCCTGGACAGCCGGACCCGGGCCACTGCCCTCATCGCCAGGACGGTGGCCGAGCTGGCCGAGCCGCCCTGCGTACTCCTGAACGCCTCGGCCATCGGCTTTTACGGTGACCGAGGCGAGCTGACGGTCACGGAGCAAACTGGGCCGGGCTCCGACTTCCTGGCCACCGTGTGCCAGCTATGGGAGTCCGCCGCGGCGCCAGCGGCCGAGGCCGGGACCAGGGTCGCCTTCCCCCGCTCAGGTATGGTCCTGTCTCCTCGAGGCGGTGCACTGGCGAAGCTCATACCCCTGTTCCGGGCCGGCCTCGGCGGCCGGCTCGGCACCGGTTCTCAATGGTGGAGCTGGATAACTCTGGACGATGAAGTGGCTGCCCTCATCTGGCTCCTGGAGAACGACGTTCGCGGCCCGGTGAACCTGGCCTCTCCCAACCCAGTGACCAACCGGGACTTCGCCGTCGCCCTGGCCCAAGCTGTCTCTCGTCCGGCGTGGGTCCCGGTACCTCGCTTCGGTCCCCGCGTGCTGCTCGGTACCGAACTGGCGGACAGCCTCCTTTTCACCAGCGCCCGGATCCGTCCTGCGGTCCTGGAAGCCGGGGGGTACCGCTTCAAAGATCCGGACCTCGAAACGGGCTTGCGCCGAATGCTCCGACCCAATCAGGCGACGTCCGGGCGCGTCGATGACAAGCCAAGCTAAATCGCTCGCGTCTGGCCTATAGAGCCGTCTGTGGTGGCCACTCGAGACAAATGACGCCGGGCCCGCGGTCATAATCGTGAAGAAATCCCTCATTGGGCCTTCTTCAATTCACCGATGCAGCTATTTGGTGGCGGGGAAGACCAGCGGCCCGCCTCCCGGTGGTTGCGGCCGCAGCGGCGACGCTAATCCTTGGCCCCGCCGGGCGCCGAGGCTATGATCATCCACTGCACGCCGTGAACCGAGGTTGCGGAAGGAGCAGCCGTGAAGCCAAGGACGCTGTTCGCCGAGTTTTTCGGGACGGCCCTTCTCGTTTTTTTTGGCGCCGGTACAGCTACATTAAGCTTCGGGTTCAGGATGTTCGGGAGCAGCCGGTCAGCCGGGGTTGTGGCAACGGCCCTTGCCTTCGGGCTGGTCGTCCTCGTTCTGGTCTATGCCCTGGGCCCCATTTCCGGCTGTCATATCAACCCTGCCATCACGATGGGCTTCTTAGCCGCACGAAAGATCACCGTCCTCGACGCGGTCGGGTACTGGGTGGCGCAAGTGGTAGGCGGGATCGCAGGTGCGGCCCTCCTATTCGGCATATTTTCGTCCTCCCGCATCTATCGCATTGGCATACAGGGCTTGGGGGCTGACGGTTACGGTAAAAACTCCATGATCCTGGCCAACGCCGCCGGTGCTTTTGGTATCGAGATCGTTCTCACCTTCACGTTCGTTTTCGTCATCCTGGCCGTAACCCGGAGGGCGAGCAATGCGACGGTGGCCGGCCTTGTCATCGGTTTGTGCCTTACGCTTGTCCACATCATCGGGATACCCGTCGATGGCACATCGGTCAACCCCGCCCGCAGCATCGGGCCGGCTCTCTTCGTCGGCGGCGAAGCCCTCAGCCAGCTGTGGGTCTTCATCCTTGCCCCGTTGATCGGCGGGGCATTGTCAGCGGTCGTGTTCCATCTGCTGTACCCGGTTGGGGAAGAGGAACCGGGGCCAGCTCCGGCGGCCGAGGAGCGGGCCCGCTAAGGGCGGGCTACACCCTCTCGCCGGCGGGCCACCTCGAAGCAAGCCACAGCCGCGGCTGCGGCCACGTTGAGCGACTCGAGGGGGCCGCGCTGGGGTATCCGCACCAGCAGGTCGCACCGGTCTCGAGCCAAGCGGGAGAGACCCTTTCCTTCCGAACCGAGGACGAGAGCCACGGGGCCGTCGAACAGCGTGGCCCCCCAGAGCTCGCCTTCACCCAGTGGGTCGAGGCCGACAAGCCAGATCCCGGCCCGGCTCAGGCGCTGGAGAGCGGCGGGGATACCGGCGACGGAGGAGATGGGCACGTGCTCGACCGCGCCCGCCGCGGCCTTAACGGCGGCCGGCGTCAGCGGCGCTGAGCGATGGCGGCCGACCACCACTCCTCCCACTCCGGCACATGCGGCCGTGCGCAGGAGTGACCCCAGGTTGCCTGGATCGGTGACGCCGTCCAGGACCAGGAGGAACGGCGGGCCCGCCTCCAAATCGACCAGTTCGTCGAGGCCGACCGGCAACAACGGTTCGGCCCAGGCAATGACGCCCTGAGGGGCACCGGTCTGCGCCGCTGCCAGCAGGACCTCCGCGGGCTTGATTATTGCCGGTACGCCCTGCTCCGAGCCGAGGGCAGCGATCCGCTGGACGACGTCGCTGATGGCCACGTTCTCGGCCACCCAGAGGCGCCGAACCCGCCGGCGGCCCGCCAGCAGGAGCTCGTGGACGGCGTGGTGGCCCTCGACCTGTTCCCCGCCGAGCCCGTGAGCGGAGCCACCGGCTTTCATTTTTCCTCGATGAGGGCGACCGCTATACAGGCGATACCTTCCTGCCGTCCCAGCGCCCCCAGCCCTTCTCCTCGTTTGGCCTTCACCGAGACCGGCGCGGCCACCGCCGCGCTCAAGGTCCTCTCCATGGCTTCCCTGTACGGGGCCAACCGCGGCGTTTCGGCGATCACAGTGCAATCGACGTTGACCGGGCGCCATCCCGGTGCGATCTTTTGCATGACCCGGCCCAGTAAAGCCAAACTGTTTGCCCCCGCAAATGACGGGTCAGTATCGGGGAACAACGTCCCGATGTCCCCGAGGCCGGAGGCGCCCAGGAGGGCGTCAGCCACGGCGTGGCAGATGACGTCGCCATCACTGTGCCCGCTCAAACCCCTGCCTTCAACGGGCACCCCGCCCAGGACGAGCTGCCTGGCTAAGTCAGCGCTGAACGGGTGGATGTCGAAACCCTGACCGATGCGGAGGTTCATGGGGCCTCGCTCGCCGGGCCGCGGGTGGACAGGAGCGTCTCCGCCAAAGCCAGGTCCACCGGAGCGGTCACCTTCATGTTGCTGGCCTCACCAGGGACGCTCACGACTCGACCGCCGATCGCCTCGACGAGGGCGGCGTCGTCAGTAGCCTCTCCACCGTCGGCGTGCGCCGCCCGCAGCGCTCCGGCCGAAAACGCCTGAGGCGTCTGCACCGCCAGGAGCCGCGCCCGTTCCAGCGTCACCAAGCGGCCATCGTCCTGGCGTTGCTTGATCGTGTCGGACACCGGCACGCACGGTATGGCTGCGTCCGCGCCCTCAGTTACGGCCGCGATGACGGCGGCCCACAGTTCGGGGCTGGACAGGGGACGAGCGGCGTCGTGGACGACGATCACATCGGCATGCGAGGGGACAGCCCGGAGGCCTTGGCGCACAGATTCGGCAGCGCGTGGCCCGCCGGCGACCACGATCGAAGCGCGCGCCGCGTACTTGGCAACGGCCTCCCGAGGGACCACCAACACGACACCGGCGCACGCTCTGCTGGCGGCCTCCAGTGACCAATCGACCACCTCGCGGCCGCCCACCGTCATGAACTGTTTGTGGCCCCCAAACCGCGTGCCACTGCCACCCGCGACCACGACCCCCCAGACCGTCGCTACTGAAGCGCCTCCCGAGACTTGTTTAGGGTAGGGCTTCGTCGAGCTTCTGTTCGGCCTCTGACTCAGTGACACCGATGGCAAAGGTCAGCTCGGACACGAGAATCTGCCGGGCCCGGTTAAGCATTCTCTTCTCGCCGGCTGAGAGCCCCTTGTCCTTGTCTCTGTTCGACAGGTTCCTGACGACCTCCGCCACCTGGTAGATGTCACCGGACTTCAGCTTTTCGACGTGGTTTTTGTAACGACGGGACCAGTTCGTCGGCATCCTGACGTCCTTTTTGCGCAGGACGGCGAAGACCTCTTCCACTTCCTCGTCGTTTATAACTTCCCTGATACCTACGTCCGCGGTCGAATCAACCGGCACCTTTAGGGTGAGGTCACCATAGGCGAGGCGAAGCACCAGGTACTCGCGCTGCTCGCCAAAATCGGCTCGCACTTCTCGCCTCTCCACCACCGCTGCCCCATGATGGGGGTAGACGACCTTGTCGCCGACGTCAAATGACATTCGTCTCCCAAGAAACCCGTATTGGCGTTTGCCCTCCCTCCAGGGTAGGCGATTTCTGGGCCTTCAACCAAGCAGTCAGGGTTCTGTGGCTCACGCCCCCGACAGGCAGCGGCTAGCGTTTGGCGTGGATGGACGATGCGTCGCCGCTGAGTGGGTCGGAGCTTTTCTCCTCGCTCGGGGCCGAGGCGCTGGCCCGTGTGGCCGCCAAGGCTACGACCGTTGGGCTCGAACGTAACGACATCCTCTTCAGTGAGGGCGATGAGGCCCATGAGCTCTTTGTCGTCCTGACCGGGCGTATCGCCATTGCCAAGAAGTCCCCGGACGGACGGGAGTCACTGGTGGCCCTGATGGAGCCGGGGGATGTTTTCGGCGAAATGCCACTGTTTGACGGCGAGCCGCGTTCAGCCTTCGCCCGGGCGCTGGAACGTTCGGAACTGGTCCGGGTCCCGTTCGACGTCGTGCAGACGGAGCTGGAAGCGCAGCCCGCTTTGCTGTGGGAGGTGGTGGCGCTGTTCGCCAGCCGGCTACGGACCACCGACGATGCCCTGGCGGACGCCATGCTGCTCGACGTCACCGGTCGAACGGCCAAGCGTTTGCTCGAACTGTCGGGAGAGGCGGACGAGTTCGTCCTGCCGATAACCCAGGAGGAGCTCGCCGGGCTTGTGGGAGCCTCGCGCGAGCGCGTGAACAAAGCTATCGCCGCCTTCGTACGGCTCGAATGGATAGAGCAGTCCGACCGTCGGTACCGAATTTTGAACCGACAGCGCCTGACGGACCGCGCTCGCTGATCGCGGCAAATAGGTCGCCCAATAAAAAGAGGGCTTTTGCCCCGCCGCTCAGCCCAAACGGTCCAGGATGCTCGTCTCTGCCAAGCGGGCCAGGCCTTCTTTCACGAAATGGGCGCCGGCCACGTCGATGCCCTCGACCTTGTCGAGATCCTCGGCGCTGGCCCGGAGGATCTGCTGAAGGCCGCCGTAGCGCTCGACAATGTTGCGGACTACGTGCTCGGGCAAGCGCGGGATTTTAGAGAGCAGCCGGTAACCGTAAGGCCGTAGAGGGCTTTCAAGGTCCGCTCCCGTCCCGCCGATACGCAGCACGCTGGCCACCCTCGAAAGGTCGAGAAGGCGGTCAGTGGTCAGGTGGCTGAGGGCGCTGAGGCCCTCACCTACTCCCCAGGTCGGGTCCAATGGAAGATAATCGCGCATAATCTGACGGCGCTCTTCTTCCACGCCGGCGAGCATTTCTTCGAGCTGTAGCCGCACCAACCGGCTATCGGTGCCCAATTCGATGCTGTAACCGTCGACTTCTTCGGCAATACGCCGCACCATTTCGGTGCGCTGCAGGACAGTAACGACGTCGCGCGCGGTGACCATGTCTTCGACCTCGAGGGCCGAGAGCGCGTTGGTAACGACGTTTAGGCGGTCCCGGTAGCCCTCGAGCGTCTCCAGGGCCTGGTTCGCCCTGGCCAACAACCTCTCCACGGGTACCAGGGGCCTCTGTTGCTCGCCTCGGTAGACCGAGATGACCGACCGGTCCTCCGAGACCGTGATGACGGGGACGTCGATCGAACGTGCCACTCGCTCGGCGGTGCGGTGCCTGGTCCCGGTTTCCGACGTAGCGACAGCTGGGTTTGGCACCAGGTGGACATTGGCCCTCGCGATCCGGCTGGCGTCGTGAGCAAGGATGATCGCCCCGTCCATCTTCGCCAGTTCGGACAGCCGCTGGGGGCTGAACTCGGCGTCCAACAGGAAGCCACCAGAACATATCGACAGGACTTCGGGGCCGTCCCCCACGACGATGAGGGCGCCCATATTGGCCTGGAGGATACGGTCCAAGCCCTCACGCAAAGGTCGGCCGGGCGCTATTGACCCTAGCGCCTCGATCATTGCCGCGCTAAGCCTGTCAGGCACCGGGTGATGCTAACCGATCAAGGGCCGGCAGCGACGGGCGCGGGGCCTCCTTTTCGCAGCCATGCCTTGACCGTCGCCCCGTCGCCAAATGCCATCGACAAGGCGTCTTTCAGACAAGCGGCCGGGAGTTGGCGCAGCAGCGGTACAGGAGCCGGCGACTTTGCCCCTTTCGCCGAGCCTGGCACCAACGCGTCTCGAAACCCGAGCCGCTGCGCCTCGGCCAACCGCTTTGGCATGCCGCTGACACGGCGCGCCTCGCCGCCGAGGCCAACCTCCCCTATGGCCACCAGGTCCGGGCGAAGAGGAGTACCCGACAAGGACGACGCCAGGGCCAGGCACACGGCGAGATCAGCGGCCGGTTCGCACGCCCGCGCCCCTCCCGCCACCGAGACGTAGATATCGCGGTCGCCAACCGGAACGCCACAGTGGCGGTCGAGCACGGCCACGAGGAAGCCCACACGACCGGCGTCCAGGCCGGTGACGAACCGGCGAGGGACGGCCGATGGCCGCCCCACCAGGGCCTGCACCTCGACGAGGAGCGGCCGGTACCCTTCGATCGGGACCGTTACGGCGGAACCCGGCGCTCCGTCCAGGCGGTCGCCAAGGAACAGGCTGCTCGGGTCCGTCACGCTCGTCAGCCCGGTCTCCGTCATGTCGAAAAGGCCCGTCTCACCGGTCGGGCCGAAGCGGTGCTTGACGGCGCGCAGCGCTCGGAGCGATAGGTAACGATCACCCTCGAAACTAAGCACGGTGTCGACCAGGTGCTCGAGGGCCCGGGGACCAGCGAGCGCTCCCTCCTTGGTCACGTGGCCCACCAGGACCAAGGCGCAACCAGAGGACCTGGCCATGGCTACCAGCCGGTGGGCGCACGCCCTCACCTGGGCCAACGAGCCGGCCGGCGAGGCGACTTCCGGATCGGTCACCGCCTGCACGGAGTCGACCACGACCACGTCTGGCTGGACCGACGCCACCGCCTGCTCGACCCCTGGCAGCTGGGTCGCCTCCACCACGAACACGCCCGGCACATCCGCCTCGAGGCGACCAGCGCGCCGGCGCACCTGGGGGGCAGCTTCCTCCGCGGCGACGAGCAGACCGCGGCGTCCACTAGCGGCCATCGATGCCAGCGCCTGCAAGACGAGCGTGGACTTCCCGGTGCCTGGTTCACCGCCCAGCAGGGTGGACGAACGTGGCAGCAACCCGCCGGCCAGCACGCGGTCCAGCTCACTGATGCCGGTAGGCAGGGCCTCGTGCGCGCTCAGGTCGACTTCACCCAGAGGGATGGGAACGGCGTCCTCAAAACCGTCGGCCCAACTCGCCCCGGGCGATGACGAGTTGGCCCCGGGGCTCCGGTCGGGACCGCTAGCGACTACCTCGAGCAGTGAGTTCCACTCGCCGCAGTTAGTGCAGCGGCCGGACCAGCGGGCGTGGGCGGCACCACACGCCTGGCAACGGTGTACCCGGTTGAGCTTGCTCATGGTTGCCGCACGATAGCGGGCAGGTGTGACGATATCGCCGGCCTTCGGCCCGAACGCCGGCCCGTCACCCAGCCACTCGGGCTCCGGGCCACGAGGGCGTCCTAGCGGAAGCGCAGACCGCCCCGGGACCGGCGCCGGCGATGCCGCCCGCTCCACACCACGAAAGCCGCGGTGACGAGGACCACGAGCGCGCCAGCGGCGACAGCTATACCGAGAGCCTCCACCTTGCCCCTGTCCACGACCTTGCTCGAGGCGGTCACCGGCATCGTCTCGCCGAGGACCGGGGACCAGATAAGAGCACCACCGCTGTCCGCCGGATAGGTGGCATCCGAGCTGGTGACTTGGCCCGGAAGCAGGACCTGGGCCCGGAACTCGATTTCTTTGGCCGGGTCACTGATCAGCTGGTGCACCTGCGAGGGGGGCAAGCCGAGCGCGTAGCCCACGCTGGTCGCCAGCTTGGGATCGGCAAAACACGAAAGCGAGCACTGCAAGTCGATGTGCCCGGAGACGGTGTAGTTGTCCTGCAGGAAGCCGGGCACCTCGTTGACGGCCAGCTGGAAGGGCCGGTCCGCCTGCGGTCCATTCCCTGCGATGTCGGCCACCAGGGCGGGTACCTGGGAGAGTTCGGAGAAGGAATGGGTGGCACTCACCACCGTGGTCCCCCCGGCGCCCGGCCGAGGCCCGGTGACGACCCAACCGGCGGCACGGAGGTCAGCCACCGGCAGACCGTTCTTCAGAATCTTCGATCTGGGCCGCGGTGCTAGCTGGGAAAGCGACGGTAAGAGCCACCGAGCCCGAACCTGATGGGGCCACGACCACCCGTAGGTCGACATCCGCCCCACACGCGCCCAGCACTACCGAGGCAAGAACGCCGGCTAACACCAACGCGACAAAGGCAACCCAACCGGGTTGCCTTTGTCTTACGCTGCGTGCGCAGCCATTAATCAAGAGCCGGTGCGGCTACGGCCAAGCCCAAGGTCCCGTAGCCTACCGCGGCCCTGCTGTCGGTACTAGTCGCTGCTCCCGGCGCCAGCCATCTCGACTGGAGGCGGTTCGATCTGCTCCATTACTCGGAACGTGACCTCGTTGTTCTCCGCATCGACGATGACGGTGTCCCCGGCCCGGAACTCCTTCCACAGGATCTTCTCGGACAACGGGTCTTCCACCATCCTCTGCAGTGCCCGGCGCAAGGGACGGGCGCCCATGAGGGCGTCGTAACCTTTCTCGACCACCAGGTATTTGGCCGCCCGGGTTAGCTCGACGCTGATGCCCTGCGACTCGAGCTGCTCACGCACTCGGCGCATGTAGAGGTCGACGATCTCGGTGATCTCGTCCTTGGTGAGCTCGTGGAACACGATCACCTCGTCGATCCGGTTGAGGAACTCCGGGCGGAAGTGCTGCTTGAGCGCATCGTTGACCTTGCTCGTCATCCGCTCGTGAGTCACGGCCTCGTCTGCCTTGGCGAAGCCGACCGAGGCCTTGCGGAGGTCGGCCGTCCCCAGGTTGGACGTCATGATGATGACCGTATTTTTGAAATCGACCGTGCGGCCCTGGGCGTCGGTGAGGCGACCGTCTTCCAGGATCTGGAGCAAAGCGTTGAAGACGTCCGGGTGCGCCTTTTCGATCTCGTCGAAAAGCACCACCGAGAAAGGCTTCCGCCTCACTGCTTCGGTCAGCTGGCCGCCCTCTTCGTAGCCGACATAGCCGGGCGGAGAACCGACCAACCGGCTTACTGTGTGCTTCTCCATGTACTCGGACATGTCGAGCTGCACCAGTGCGTTCTCGTCACCGAACAGGAACTCGGCCAGAGCCTTGGCGGTCTCCGTCTTCCCGACGCCCGAAAGGCCCAGGAAGATGAACGACCCGCTCGGGCGCTTCGGGTCCTTCAGGCCGGCCCTTGTCCGCCTGATGGCCTGAGAAACCGCCTTCAGTGCGTTGTTTTGGCCGATGATCCGCTTGTGCAGCTCCTCTTCCATCCGGAGCAGCTTGGACGTCTCCTCTTCGGTCAACTTGTAGACGGGGATGCCCGTCCAGTTGGCCAGGACCTCAGCGATGACCTCTTCGTCGACTACATCGAACAGGTCGACGCCTTCGGCCCTCCACTCCTGTTCCTTTGCCGCCTTGCGCTGTAGGAGCTCTTCCTCCTTTTCGCGCAACTTCTTGGCCTGCTCGAAGTTCTGCTTCTCGATGGCCAGCTCTTTCTCCTTGCGCGCCTTGGCGATCTCTTCTTCGATCGCCTTGTAATCGGCAGGCGTGGACATGCGCCGTATGCGCAACCGGCTGCCGGCCTCGTCGATGAGGTCGATGGCCTTGTCCGGGAGGTAACGGTCGGCGATGTAGCGGTCGGCCAGGTTGGCGGCAGAGACGACGGCCTGGTCCGTGATAGTGACCCCATGATGCGCCTCATAGCGGTCCCTCAGGCCCTTCAGGATCTCGATGGTATGGGCCAGCGATGGCTCCTCCACCTTGATCGGTTGGAACCGGCGCTCCAGGGCTGCATCCTTTTCGAGGTGCTTGCGGTACTCGTCGAGCGTCGTCGCACCGATGGTCTGAAGCTCACCGCGGGCGAGCATGGGCTTCAAGATCGAGGCCGCATCGATGGCGCCCTCGGCCGCGCCGGCACCCACCAGGGTGTGCAACTCGTCGATGAACAAAATGATGTCACCTCGGGTGCGTATTTCCTTCAGCACCTTCTTCAACCGCTCTTCGAAATCGCCACGGTAACGAGACCCGGCCACTAGGGCGCCGAGGTCGAGAGTGTAAAGCTGCTTGCCCCGCAAGGTCTCCGGCACCTCGCTGGCTACGATCCGCTGCGATAGGCCTTCGACGATCGCCGTCTTGCCGACCCCGGGCTCGCCTATGAGCACAGGGTTGTTTTTGGTCCGTCTGGACAGGACCTGCATCACACGCTCGATCTCGCGCTCCCGCCCGATCACCGGGTCGAGCTTGCGTTCCCGGGCCAGCTGGGTCAGATTGCGCCCGAACTGGTCCAGGACGGGGCTCCCAGCCGGGACATCCTGTGCCCCGGGAGCGGCGCCGGCGGTGGCCTTCTCCGGGCCGGTGGCCTGATAACCGGACAGCAGCTGGATGACTTGCTGGCGAACTCGCGACAGGTCGGCACCGAGGCTGACCAAAACCTGAGCCGCCACTCCTTCGCCCTCGCGGACGAGCCCGAGGAGCATGTGCTCGGTCCCGATGTAGTTGTGGCCGAGCTGCAGGGCCTCCCGCAAGGAAAGCTCGAGCACCTTCTTGGCCCGCGGCGTAAAGGGCGGCGACCCCGTCGTAGACGTGCCCGCCGGGCCGATCGTTTCTTCTACCTTTTCGCGTACAGCTTCCAGGCTGATGCCTAGCGATTCCAACGCCTTCGCAGCCACACCTTCACCCTCATGGATGAGGCCGAGCAGGATGTGCTCGGTCCCGATGAAGTTGTGGTTGAGCAGGCGCGCCTCTTCTTGGGCCAGCACCAGCACCCTTCGGGCTCGATCAGTAAAGCGCTCAAACAACGCGGACAGCCTCCTCGGCAGACTCAGCAGGACAGGGGTGCGGCCAGGGCATAAGGGCGCCGCGCAGCTTTCCCACCGCTGCCCAGCTACCCATGCAAGTCATACCAACCCTTTCTCCCGGGCTTCCTGCTTTGACCAGTGTACCTAGACCCTTGGCCATCGGTGAGGCGCCCAAGGCACTTCGGTTCGTAATGGACAATGACATTGGCATATCGTCTGGTAATGAACGTCTGGGAGCTGCTCTACCTTCCCGGGCTCGATGAAGGCCTGGTCCGGGTGGAAGAAGAGCTCCGCCGGTCCGTAGCCTCCCCCGAGCCGTTGCTCAGCGAGGTCGCTGCTCACCTCGTCGACGCGGGCGGGAAGCGCTTGCGGCCTGCGCTCGTGCTCGCAGCCGCGGCCGCCACGGGGTCGAGCGCCGTACTTCCCGTGGCGCGAGGGGCGGTCTCCGTCGAGCTGGTCCACATGGGCTCGCTCTACCATGACGACGTCATCGACGAGGCCAGCTCACGGCGCGGAGTGGAAAGCGTCAACGCCCGCTGGGGCAACCTGGTGGCCATTTTGGCCGGCGACTTTCTTTTGGCGAAGGCGTCAGAAATAGCCGCCAGCCTGGGCACGGAGGTCGTGACCGTGTTGGCCAACGCCATCGGGCGCCTCTGCGAGGGCGAGATGACCCAGCTCCACTACTCGTTTTCGACCCACCGTCCCGAAACCGCCTACTTGGACACCATTGCCTCCAAGACAGCCTCGTTGCTTTCGGCGTCGACCCGTATTGGCGGAATCGTGGCCGGGGCGACCAGGGCCGAAATCGAATCGCTCACCAGCTTCGGCCATGCGTTCGGCGTAGCCTTCCAAATCTGGGACGATGTCCGCGACCTGGTATGTACCGAGGCCGAGCTCGGCAAACCGGCCGGTCACGACATGCTCGAAGGGACCTACACGCTGCCGGTCATCCGTGCCCTGGCTGACCCGGTGGCCGGTCCCGAGCTGTCGACGCTGCTCGGCCGACCGCTCGACGGCGAAGAACTCGAAAAGGCGCGCTATATGATCCTCGCCACTGATGCCGTCCGGGAGTCCATCTCCGAAGGCCGGCGGTGGGCCGACCTGGCGGCTAAGGCCCTCGAGGAGATGCCCGCCCCCACGGTCGGAGGGGACAACGGCTCCCGTGAGGCGGCGGCGCCCGTCAGGGACGCTCTCGGTGGGCTGGCGTACGGGCTCTTCGACGACCTCGTGGTGCGGGCCGGCTAGCCGCCTTCCTGCTGGTCCTCTCTGCGCGCGCCTCCGGTCTGGGCGCCTCCGGTCTGGGCGCCTCCGGTTGGCGCCTCCGGTCTGGGCGCCTCCGGTCTGGGCGCCTCCGGTCTGGGCGCCTCAGTCTGGACGCCTCTGGGCGGAGCGTGGGGAAAGCGATCACGTCGCGGATCGCCTCCGACCCTGTCAAGAACATCACCAGGCGGTCGATCCCGATACCCAGCCCGCCCGTCGGGGGTAAGCCGTACTCCAGGGCGCGCAGGAAGTCCTCGTCGAGCGGCATGGCTTCCTCGTCACCGGCCGCCCGTGCTCTGGCCTGAGCCTCAAAATTGGCCCGCTGTTCGTCAGGATCGGTCAGCTCGGAAAAGGCGTTGCCCAGCTCGCGCCCGGCCACCACCGGTTCGAAACGCTCGACCAGACCCGGCGTGCTCCGGTGGTCACGCGCCAAGGGCGAGACCTCCTTGGGGTAGTCCGTAACGAAAATCGGCCCCCAGAGGTTGGGTTCGGTTGTTTTTTCATAAATTTCGAAGATGACCTGGCCGGCGCCCCATGACGGCCCGACTTCGACCCCTGCCCGGGCCGCCCGCCGGCGCAGCTCTTCTAGGGGCATATCGAGCCTGAGTTCCTGGCCGGAGTACTCAGAAGTCAGGTCGAGCAGCGTCGCCCGCCGCCACGGAGGCGCGAAATCAAGCGGTCGTCCTTCGTACGTCAGCTGGGTGGTACCGACGACTTCTCGCGCCACGTGGACGACCAACTCTTCGGTGAGGTCCATCATGTCGTGATAGTCGGCATAAGCCTGGTACAGCTCCAGCATGGTGAACTCCGGGTTGTGCCGAGGCGACAAGCCTTCATTGCGGAACACCCGCCCTATTTCGAACACCCTCTCCAGGCCGCCTACCACCAACCGCTTCAAATAGAGTTCGAGCGCGATGCGCAAATACAGGTCGATGTCGAGGGCATTGTGGTGGGTGATAAATGGCCTCGCCGAAGCGCCGCCCGGGACGGTGTGGAACACGGGTGTCTCGACCTCGACGAAGCCCCGGTCTTCCAGGAAACGGCGCACCGCGGATATTATGCGGCTCCGCGCCAACAAAATTTCGCGGCTCCGCTCGTTGGCCCACATATCGGCATAACGCTGGCGGTATCGCGTATCGACGTCCGTAATGCCGCGCCATTTGTCGGGAAAAGGCCGGCGCGCCTCCGCCAACAGCACCCAGTCGGCCACCCGGACCGAGAGCTCCCCGGTGCGGGTCCGGACGACCTCACCCGTAGCCGCCACCCAGTCCCCGAGCGAAAGCTTGTTCAATTCGCCAAACCGGCCGGTCCACTGCGCGCCCGCGAACAATTGCACCGACCCGGTCGAATCGGTAAGCGTCATAAACGTCAGCTTGCCCATCTCCCGGCGGAGCATTATGCGTCCGGCTACGGTGACGATCTCGCCCGAATTTTGGTCGGGGGGCAAGGCGGCAAAACGCTTTTGCAGGTCCCCCGCCCGAGCCGTGACCTCGACGCGGTACGGCAGGTCGTCAGCCATCAGTGCGGTTGCGGTGGTAGATGGTACGCAACCCGTGCAAGGTGAGCCACGGCTCGTAGTGGTCGATCACCTTGGTCGAGGGCAAGATCATCGGCGCCAAGCCGCCCGTGGCCACGACGGTGGCCGGGCCGACCAGGTCTTTGATCTTGGCGCAGACCCCTTCGACGACAGCCGCGAAACCATAGAAGATGCCAGATTGCAGCTGTTCTACGGTGTTTTTGCCGAGGACGCTCCTCGGCGGCGCGAAATCGATCCGGGGCAGGAGAGCGGCCCTTTCGGCCAACGCATCGAGCGAGACCTCCACGCCCGGGAACAGTACGCCGCCCAGGTACTCGCCCTTGGCCGAGACGACCTCGAAGTTGGTGGCGGTGCCGAAGTCCACCACTATCGTCGGGCCGCCGTACCGTTCGAAGGCGGCGACTGCATCGGCAATGCGGTCCGCTCCCACTTCCCTTGGGTTGTCAACGAGCACGGGCATGCCCGTGCGCACGCCCGGCTCGACAAAGACCGATGGCACCGGGATGCGCTTGCTCGTCATTTGCCGTAGCGCCACCTGGATGGGCGGCACCACGCACGCGATAACTGCGCCCGTCACCGCTCCGAAATCGAGGCCGTCGAGCGACAAGAGGTCCATGAGCTGGAGGGCGAACTCGTCTGCGGTGTACACGGGGTGCGTAGCCACCCGCCAATGGTGCACCAGCTGGCCCGTACCCACAGAGCCATCATCGCCGAACAGGCCCACGACGATCTGGGTATTTCCGACATCAATAGCCAGGAGCACAGCTCAATCCTTCGGGACGGGCGCAGAAGGGCTGGCCGTTCTTTGCGGGGTTTCGTTTTGTTCTGTTGGTCCTCGAAGGGGCAAGTTTCCCGGAGGTGGGACCTCGGTGCCGACGTTGTCGATGAGACGCGCTTTGCCCACCCGTCCGGCCACCACCAGGCGGGACTCCCCCGACAGCACGGCGGGCACCTCGAGCGTGGACGCGTCGACTACCTCCGCGTAGTCCAGCTCGAAAAGCGGTTCACGGTTGGACACTTCCAACATCTTGGCCCTGACCCGGGCCGGGGCGGTCAAGCCCTGCTCTTCCACCGCCCGCTTCCCGGCCAACAAGGACCAATAAAGCGCCCGTGCCGCCAAGCGTTCCGCGGCCCGAGATAAGCGTTACGGCTCGACATAGCCAACCCGTCCGGCTCGCGGACAGTGGGACAAGGCACCACGTCGACCGGCAAGGACAGGTCGGTTACCAGACGGCGGACAACAACCAGTTGTTGGTAATCCTTTTCCCCGAAGTAGGCGCGGCACGGCCCCGATAATGCGAGAAACTTGGCCACGACCGTTGCCACGCCGTCGAAGTGACCGGGCCGGTGGCGGCCTTCCAGGATCTCGCCCAACCGTTTGACATGCACCGTGACGAGAGGCTCCTCCGGGTACATCGCTTCTGTTCCCGGCGCCAAGACGATATCGGCGCCCGCGTCTTCGGCGTGCGCGATATCGGTACCGAGGTCTCTCGGGTAGGCCCCGAAATCCTCGTTGGGACCGAATTGAAGAGGGTTGACGAAGATAGTGACGGCGACCGCATCGCACTCGGCCGCCGCCCGCCGGATGTTGGCCCGGTGCCCGGCATGGAGCGCGCCCATGGTCAGGTGCAGGCCGACCTGCTTGCCGTCACGACGAGCGTCGTCCATATACGCGCGCAATTCCTCTGGTGCGGTGGTGAGTATCACTTTTGGTCCCGTTGTTCTCAGGCGGGCTTTGTCCGGCCCAGCGTTAGGGTACCCGCGTAAGCCACGCCTACCCTCATCTTGTCGTCGAGGTGGCCAGCGACGAGCTCTGGAGCCAGGTCGGCCAACGGCACCAGCACAAAGCCGCGCTCCCACATCCTTGGGTGCGGGACCTGGAGGTCCGGCCACTCGACCTCCAGGTTGCCGACCCGCAATATGTCTACGTCGAGCGTGCGCGGCCCCCAATGGACGGTCCGGCCCGGCCGGCGGCCGCTTCGGCCTCCTGGGCGGCGGCCAGCAGCTCACGAGGGGCGGCGGTGGTCAACAGTTCGGCCACCATGTTCAAATACGGGCCTTGCCCTGGTGGGCCTCCCACCGGCTCGGACTCGTACACGGCGGACACGTTGACCAGGTCGGGCAAATAGTCGAGGCCGGCCCGGAGGTACGCCCGGCGGTCGCCCAGGTTGGAGCCGAGGGCTATGAAGGCTCTATGTCGCTGCGGCTCAGTCGGAGTCACGGACGGGTGATGCACACGGCCGCCGACGCCATATCGAAAGGCACTGGCGGGCGAAGCTTGCGGACAGTAACGACTACGCCGGCGGCCCGTCCACCGGCCACGGCCAGGGCCCGGGCCGCCACTTCTTCGGCCAGGTGCTCGAGCAACCTGGCGTGGGGGCCCTCCATCACCGACCTGACCGCTTCACAAACCTCGCCATAGTCCACGGAGTCCGCCAGGTCATCGCTGTGGCCGGCTGCCCGCAGGTCGACTATCAGGTCCAGGTCTACTTCGAAGGGCTGAGCCCGCACCGCTTCCTCCGGGAGGGCACCGTGGGCGGCGACAAACCGCAGGCCGCGTAGCTCCAAGCGGTCCTCGGTAGGGTCAGGCACCAGCCGTTCGGGCCACCGCCGCTGCGGGGGACGCCGGGGGGACCGCCTCCTGGGGGACCGCCTCGTGGGGGACCGCCTCGTGGGGGACCGGCTCCTGGGAGACCGGCGCCAGGGGGACCGGGGCCAGGGGGACCGGGGCCAGGGGCTTCGGCAGCCCGGGCACCATCGCCACGAGCTCACGGCCTTCAGGGCCCATTTGGCGTCCGAACAACCTCTCCACAACCGCCACCGCTTGCGCCCCCTCCTGGATCATGCCGCTCCAGTACACATAACCGGCCACCACCCCCATGAGCCGGTCGTTGACCTCCTCCCGATGGACGAGCACTTTTTCATCGTCGCGCAGCCAGCCCCGCAACTGCTCGTAAAGGTCGGGCAGGACGGAGACCGGGTCGTCATTAGTGGCAAACGGTAGATGAGACCATGGCAATTTTTCTTCATCGTAGGCGTAGAGATTGTGCGGGGACACGAGCAGGGAGACGACACGAGTAAACCCCTGGCCCTTCAGCCACAGGATCTCTTCCCGTCTACGGACTTTCCTGTGGTTGCGGGCATAACCGCCCGGGCGCTCGCACACAGCCAGCTTGTCCTTTATGACCCACGTGAAAAACCGGGGCTTTATGCCGGCGGCCCATTTACCCCTCATGTTGGTTGGGCCGCTCATTTGACGCCAGCGAGTCGTGCCGCGTCGGTTGTCGCTTTCACATCATGCACGCGGACCATTGCCGCCCCTTTTGTCATCGCCCAGATCGCGCCAGCGAGAGAGCCCTCCAGGCGATCTCCCACCGGCGCCGGTCGCTCATTGCTCGAACTGGCCAGGGCGCCGACGAAGCGTTTTCGAGATAGCCCTACCGCCACGGGCCACCCGGTCGCCACCAGCTCGTCCAGGTGAGCGAGGAGGGCCAGGTTGTGGGCGGTAGTCTTCGCGAAGCCGATCCCTGGATTTACCCAAACTTCGCCTACCCCGTCGCGGGCGGCCTCCTCAGCCCGGTCAACGAGGAAGGCCTTCACTTCTGAGACAACGTCCGAATAGGTGGCGAGCGACATCATGGTCGACGGATCCCCACGCATGTGCATGGCCACCCAGCCGGCCCCGGTCTCTGCTGCCAGCGGCCACATAGACGCGGAAACGTCGTTCAGGACCGTCGCCCCCGCTTCGAGGGCAGCTTCTGCGACGCGCCGCTTGCGGGTGTCGACGGATATCCGGGCTCGGCCGTCCAGTCGGCGCGCCAAGTCCCTGACCACCGGTACGACCCGGCGGAGTTCTTGGTCCTCGGTCACCAGCCTGGCACCGGGCCGAGTTGATTCGCCGCCCACATCTACGATGTCGGCTCCCTCCTCGACCATTTCACACCCGCGCCCAACGGCGGCTTCCCTATCTTCCCATTGCCCGCCGTCGTAGAAAGAATCCGGGGTGACGTTCAGCACCCCCATAACAAGCGTCATCGCAGCCCGTCAGCTTACCGAGGTTCGCGCCCCCGTCGTGCTCGGGAAAATGACCCGCCCGACTCCGAAAAGACGACGAACCGCAGGCCAGGACCAGCTTTTGCGGTCCGGTGAGCGCATCCGGCCACCGTCAACTGGACCAAAGAAGTCTCGCCGTTAATTAATCTGACTGCAGAGCGTGGTCACAGGGCGTCTACCCCGTGCCTTTGAGCGGCGCCGGCCAGGCCGCTCAAGGCCGCCGCTTCCCGTGACGAATAGCTCTCGTGGCCGCACGACCGGGCGCGTGGCCGGCAGAGCCGGTGACCGGAACGCCCTCAGTAGAAACGCCAGTTCGCACAGCCGGCCAGGCAGACCTCGGCCAGGCAGACCCCGACAGGCCGGATCTTGGCAAGACAGATTGGTGGGGCGCCGAGCAACGCCGTCTCGGCCGTTCAGGCCCGCCGCTCGACCTGGCCGAGCGGCCGGACGAGCGCCCTTCCGTCGGCGCTTCGGAAGCGCTCTGGACAGGTACCAGCGCGCCAAGTCAGCGTTCAGCCCTGACCGGGAGTTCTGCCGCGGGCCGACGGCGGGGATGGCTTCTGGCCACGAGGTCGTGGGCGGTGCTGAAGGTCGCCAGCATGGCCTACACGACGTGGTGGGCCATGGGTTACGTGCACGCCGGGGTGGGGACGACGGTGTCCGCTTACGGGGCAGTCTGCCTGTTTGCCGGCTTCGGCGCCCGTTGGCGAAAACGGTTCTTCGGTCCTGGCCAGATCATCGAGCCGGAGGTGTACGAAGAGGTGGGCCGTTGGTTATACCGGGTTGGCGTCGTCCTCGTGATCGTGGGGGGCGCCGCGGTGACCGCGCGTTACCTGTCGCACTGAGCTCGTACCACTAGCCGCGGCGCTGGATGAACCCGAGAACTTCCGCCCGGGCCGCCGGGCTGGTCAGAAAATGGCCCCGCACCGCTGACGTGACCGTGACGGACCCGGGTGTCTTCACCCCCCGCATCGACATGCACAGGTGCTCGGCTTCGACGACGACCAGCACCCCGATGGGGCTAAGCATGCGCACCAGGGTGTCCGCGATCTGTGAGGTCAGCCGTTCTTGCACCTGAGGACGCCGGGCGAACCCGCCCACCAAACGGGCCAGCTTCGACAGCCCCGTGACCCTTCGGTCCTCGCCCGGGATGTAGGCCACATGAGCTTTGCCGAACCAGGGCAATAGATGGTGTTCGCACACGCTGTAAAGGGGGATGTCCCGCACGAGCACCAACTCGTCGTGGTCCGCTTCGAACGTCGCCTTGAGGTGCTCGCCCGGATCTTCGTGCAGGCCAGAGAAGATTTCGCTGTACATCCGGGCCACCCGTGCCGGCGTCTCCACCAAGCCCTCGCGATCGGGGTCCTCGCCGACGGCGATCAGGATCTCACGCACGGCCGCCGCAATCCGGCCCCGGTCGACTCCATCGGGTAGCGGCTGCTCCACTGACCCGGTAAAGCCGTCGCCCAGCTCATTCGACACGTCGACGGGGGCCAAAGGAATGTGGCTCGGTGGCTGCACCCTGTCACCCTAGGGCAAAGTGCCAGCCTCCCTCCGGCCCGCCGCTCGAGCGCGGCTAACTCGGCTGCATCAGGTGAGCGACTCTGGCCCGTTGTAGCGCCTGACACACGTCAGGTTGCGGTAGCGCTCAGCGACATCAAGCCCGTAGCCGACGACGAAGTCCCGGGGGATGCGGAAGCCGACATAGGACAGTTCTGGGACCGATACTTCGATGTCTTTCACAAGGAGGGCGCAGACGGCCAGGCTGGCAGGTTGCCGGGCGGCCAGGTTGCGCAGCAGGAAAGCAAGTGTCAGCCCTGAGTCGACAATGTCCTCGACGAGCAGCACATGCCGGCCAGTGAGGTCAGTATCGAGGTCCTTCACGATCCGCACCACGCCGCTCGTACGTGTGCTGCTCCCGTAAGAAGCGACGGCCATGAAATCGAATTCGACGGGCAGCGCAATGGAACGGGCGAGGTCGCTCATGAACACGAAGGCGCCCTTCAGGACCCCTACGAGAAGCGGCGGGCGGTCGGCGTAGTCCGCCGTTATGCGAGCCCCCAGGTCGGCGATCCGAGCCCGGATCTCCTCCTCGCTCACGACCACTTCGCCCAGGTTGGGGTCATCGCCGCCGCAAAGGCGGCGGTCAACGCGCCTCGGCACCTGGAGGGCTTCAGTCAGTGGCGCGGCTGGAGCCGGCCGCAGCGCCGCTACTACGGCTCCGCCTGGCGCGTTTACCACGTCGTCTAGTCGGGCCTGGGCCGGGCCTGTCGCGCCATCAGCAGGCATCTCGGCGGGTGCGGCGGCTACGTCTGGGTTCCCCTGGTTCATGGCTGCCATCTACCTGTCAACCTAGTCAGTGGTTGACCCATCGCCCGCGCCGCCCCGGCTCCCCCGGTTGCCCTCGACGCCGGAGCGAGACGGGCCGGGCGCGATCCGGAGCCGGCCCGAAGACCGGCTCAATCGGCGGCCCCCAGCCAGTTCGCAAGCAACGGCCTGGCCCGTTACCACCGCCCAGGCCCGCTCGAGCTCAGAAGAGGAGGGGGGGTGGCGCTCCGGGCCTTCCTCTTGGCGCAGCCATGAACGCAGCGCCCGCTTCGCCAAGGGTGGGGGTGTTCGAGCCAGTGCCCGGGCGTCGGCGGGGTCGAGCTCTCCGGCCAATTGGCCGAGGAAGTCTGCGTCTTCGGCCAAGAGGCGGGCCGTCCGGGCCAAAACCGGCACAGGGTCGCGACGCGCGATTTCCGCCAGGAGCGGCATTAGCTCGTGACGGACCCGGTTGCGGCGAAAGCGAGGCTCCAGATTGGACGGGTCAGTGACGGTGTCGAGGCCAAGGGCAGCGACAAACAAGCGCGTCTCCGTGCGCCGGAGAGCCAAGATCGGGCGCAGGGCCCGGCGCCGGCCGCCTGCCGAAGCCCTCATACCGGCCAGGCCGTCCAGCCCCGCGCCCCGCATCAGGTTGAGTAACAGCGTCTCAGCCTGATCGTCTGCGGTATGCCCGACCAGCGCTCCCTCCGGCAAGGCGTCGTAGCGAGCCTGCCGAGCGCGTGCTTCAAGGTCCCCCCCGGGCTCGACCCGGACGGAAACGGTTTCAAAGGTTGCCCCCAACACGCTCGCCCCGGCCCTCACCAGTTGGGCTTCCTCGGGGCCGGCTGGACGCAACCCGTGGTCGACGTACACGGCTTTGGTGCAGCAACCGGATGCCACCGCCAGCGCGAGCATGGCCATTGAGTCAGGCCCGCCTGAGACCGCGCAAACAGCGCCAGCTCCAGGCGCCGGGAACGAGCAGCGCTCCAGCAAGGCCGCCGTCCCGGCTGGCCACTGCTTAGCTCTGCTCCCCACCTGCGTCAGCCCGTTCAGTTCGACGTCAGCGTCAGCCGGGCCGGGGTGGCCGTCAGCTCCCGCTCCGCCGGGTCAGGCGGTCCGGCCGAGACCTTCCGCTCGCTCCACCCAACGGGAGGGCTCGCGGATCTCCGCCATGCTCGGCAACCAGTCCGGTCCCTGCCAGACCCGGTCGAAAAGATCGCGGCCACCTGCCTTTTCTACAGCCTTGATGAACCGCTCACCCTGCTCGTACTGCTTGAGCTTGGCATCGAGGCCGACCAGGGAACTCACCACCTTGGCTGCCCCGGTCCGCTGCCGGCGTTGCTGCAGGACGTGCGCGAAGCGCTCAGCCTGGGGGATGCGGCCCTGAGCGGCCCTGTTCATGACGACGTCGCCGTGACCCTCGAGAAGGCTCATGAAGCCACCGATCCGGTCGAGCGCCTGGCGCTGTTCCGGTGAGGCGAGCAACGCCATGAGGCCACCTTCGTCCATCGGGTTCTTGCCTTCCCTGGCCTCCGTAGCGGCTCGTTTCAGGGCCTCGATCAGCCGACGCGGGTCAGGTTCGACCCCCTCGAGGAGGGTGCGCACGAGGTCGAGGAAATACGGACGCAGCCACGGCACTCCGGTGAACTGGGCACGGTGGGTCACCTCGTGCAGTGCTATCCACAGCCTGAACTGGTGCGGCTGGAACCCGTAGCGATCTTCGAGTTCGATGACGTTATGGCCTACGTAATAGACCATGTCCTGGTCCTCAGGTCGCTCATCCTCGATCAAGAGCTGGTCGTACTGGCCGAGGACCCGTGTCGACATCCACCCGAGGAGCACCCCGAGCTGGACGCCGCTGATATTTCGGCTCAGCTGGGCCGGCACTCTCATAGGTACAGGCCCCAACATGGGAGGAGGCTTGGCCATCGCGGCCTCGAGCTTCTGCGTGAGGGGTCGCAACAGGCGCTGGAAGGAGGCAATGTTCGCGGTTACCCACCCGGGCCGGTCCGTGACCCGCGCCCGGGCCGGGCCGGCGAGGGAACGGAGGCCCGACTCCTGCTCGACGAGGCCCTCGGCCTCAGCCGTGAGCTCTTCGAACTCTTCTTCGAGGACGGTCACTCGACCCCGTGGTAACCAAACTTGACGTTCTGCGATCCGGGTGGCTACTCGTTCGGCCAACTCCCACGAGATCGGCTCTTCCGCCGGGGTCGTCACAGGCCCCGACCGCCTAGGAGCCCGACCGCGCTCGATGTCCTACCGGTGCCCAGGCCAAATAGTCGGCTTGGGCGAAAGCTACTCGCGGCTACGCGATTTTCTTGCCGCGCGTCCGCGGTACAGCCATCGGCTCGTGCTGGAAGCAATATTTGCCGTTGTTGTACATCGACAATTTCGTATTGCATCCGGCCTGACGGCAAACTCGGTTGCGGCCAAAAGCCCTCGACGGCCTTTCGCCACCGCTCATCATGTGCCCTCCCAGTGACCTCTCGCTCATCTCCCTCACCAACGTCTTCTACGCGTTGTTCGTTCCCGGGCTTAACCCCGGCTACCCTTAAGCCTACGGCAATATTCAAGTGGCCAAGCCCTCCGCTCGGAGCGCCTCGGCCACTCTGTGGCGCAGCGACTCCGGTACGTCGTCTCTGCATTTGCGGGAAATGACCACCTTCAGCTCGGCTTCGAAACCAAACGCTTCAAAGCACGGAGAGCATTCCTCGAGGTGCCGTTGGATGGTGTCCCTCCGATCGGCGGTTAACTCGCCGTCCAGAAAAGTGTACAAAGTAGCTATCGCCTCCTGGCACGGGTCGTACACGGGACGGTCATACCACCCCTCATAAGGCGCCCCTGAAGTCGGCTGCTCACTTTCCATTCTCTTCTAATGGCCCTTTCCGCTGCTCGTGTCCCGGCTCAACTGGGGACATCTGCCGGAGCGGTTAGCCGCCGCTCTTCACCAAAGTTATGTAACGCCTTTTGCAGGGCCTTTCTTCCCCGGTGCAATCGGCTCATAACGGTGCCAATCGGGACGTCTAGGATTTCCGCGATCTCTTTATAGGAAAAACCCTCTACATCGGCCAGCAGCACGGCCAGGCGGAACTGCTCAGGGAGCGACTCCACAGCCGCCTTGACCTCGGCTTCTGTGAAATGGTCGAGCACGAGGTCCTCCGCGCTGCGGCCGGCAGCAGCGGCTTCCAGGCCACCCAGGCGGTGGTAGAGGTAAAGGTCTTCCACATCGTCGAGCTCGCTGAGGGCGGGGCGCCGGCGTTTGGACCTGTAGCTGTTGATGAAGGTGTTGGTCAGGATCTTGTACAGCCACGACTTCAGGTTGGTGCCCTCCTGGAACGAGTCGAAGGCCCTGTAGGCCTTCAGGTACGTCTCCTGGACCAGGTCTTCTGCGTCCGCAGGGTTACGCGTCATGCGCAGGGCTGCGCTGTACAGGGAGCCCATGTAAACCATCGCCTGGTCGGCGAAATGCGCCTTGTCAGCCACTTACAGCACCCTAGGGCGCCGGGACGTCGGTTCACCCGTCAATTTGGAAGAAGTGGGCGGCGACGGGCCAGGCCCGCCTCGCCCCGCAGGACCACCGTCGTCCAGCTCGCTCCGTGCAGCACCTACCAGTGGGCGACGCTCGGGGCCGGTCAGAGAAGCTAAAACGGTAACCCCGAGTTACCCAGCGGGTACCGCGACCGTCTCGAACGTAGCCGTGCGCTCTCCGAACGCCAGCACGGCCCCCGGGCGCACGACGTGCGGCTCGTCGGGGAGCAGTCGCTGCCAGGCCTTGCTGGCTTCGTCCCAGATGAACGTGCCGTTGGTTGAACCTCGGTCGATCACGACGACGTCCCAGCCACTCGGCCGCAGCTCGGCGTGCACTCTTGACATGCTGTCGTTCTGGCCGGAGGGTACGAGGGCGGCGAGCTCGCCAGACACGACGCTTCCATCCAGGCCCACGTCCCGCCCCACCAGGGCCGCACCCAGGAGCTCGTGCACTTCACCGTTGTCCCAAGTGAGCTTGCCGAGCGGCGGACGAGGCCCTTCGACCTCGGGACCGCCGGGGACCAGCGGCAACCCGCATACTCGACAGAACTCGTCACGAGGGTCGTTGAGGTGGTCATGCGGGCAGTACAGGCCGCTGACGTTACCCGCTCCTGTGCGCGGCGCCAGCACCTGGCCGACGGTTTCGCGCTCCGCCAGCACAGCGCTGTCCGCGCTATCAGCGCTGTCCCGGTCCACCATCGTGACATCGGCGTCTGCAAAAGCCTGGTCGATGACGGTCGGGCTATCGGCATCCAGTAGCACTTCGTCGGCGACCAGGACGGGTTGTGGTTGCGGTTGGGCCGTCTCGCGGGGCCGGGGAGACGCTTGGGCGGGCTGGCTCGACGTGGCTCGGAGCGCGGCTCTACCGCTGGGTGGCACTAACAGGAAGCCGCTGGCCCTGATAACGCCCTCTCGTAGATCTGCCAGTCCTTCGTCGTCACCCGCTTGGCCAGCTCGCAACGCCTGGGCTCCTCTAAGCACACGGTTCAACCAGGAGCCGACGTCTTCCCCGCCGTATAGCCGGTGCTGTTCGCCGCCCTGGTCTTCGACCAGTTCGACGGGGCCGTGGACGACGGCGACCAACTCCGAGCCACGGGAGGCCACGACGGCGAAGGGCGGCCACGGCGCGGCTTCGGGGTCAGCCAGCCGGGACCCAACCCGCCCGAGCAGCTCGGACGGCCCCGACGCGGTCAGGCAAGCAGAGATCAGCACTTCGGCGTCGTGCCCGCTACCAGGCACCCACACGACTGCGCCGGGCAGCCTGGCCAGCCACCCGTCTGTGCCTGTGCCCGGGACCAGGCGGGCGGAGGAAATGTCTATGCCGCTCACGGCCAAACCGTACCGCTTTGACACGTCTAGTGCCACGACCCTAGTTCGCCTCCGGGCTTACGAGCCGCTCGGCCCCATGTACCTTTGGGGTGCAGTGGCCACCCGTTCCCCGTTCTTGGACCACCCAGGTCCCCTGGCTTTTGCGCACCGCGGCGGCGCGGCTGAAGCGCCCGAAAACAGCTGGGCCGCCTTCGAGCGAGCCATTTCCCTCGGCTATCGCTACCTCGAAACCGACGTTCGTACCACGGTGGACGGGGTCCTCGTCGCCCTGCACGACCCCACCCTGGACCGCGTCGCTGACCGGCCGGGAGCACTGGCCAAAATGACCTGGGCAGAGGTGCAGAAGGCCAAGCTGGCTGACGGCCGGGAGACACCTCGCCTGGAAGAACTTCTGAGTGCTTGGCCCGAAGCCCGCTGGAACATCGACGTGAAGACGACCCAAGCCGTTGCGCCGGTCGTCGATGCGCTCAAGCGGACCGGAGCTGTGGACAGGGTACTGGTAGCCGCCTTTGGGGGCCAGCGCTCGGCCCAGGTCCGGTCTGCGCTGGGGCCGACCCTGGCCACAGGGGCCGGCCGAGGCACCGTAGCCGCGCTGCTGGCCGCGAAATTTGGCCTCAAGGTGCCCCTGCGCTCACCGGCAGTGGCGGCCCAAGTTCCTCTTCAGCGCCGCGGCGTGCCGATCGTCGACGCCGCCTTTCTCCGCGTGTGCCACCAAGCGGGTATCGCGGTCCACGTTTGGACCATCGATGACCCGGAGGTGATGGAGCGGTTGCTGGACCTGGGGGTTGACGGGATAATGACCGATCGGCCGAGCACCCTGAAACAGGTCCTCGAGAAAAGGGGCCGGTGGAGCTGAGGCCCGACCCGGGCACCTTCCCACCCGCCACCTCGCCTGAGCTGAAAAGCTTGCCGGCCCCGGTCTTGGTCGTAGGGCTTCCGCTCGCCGGCCCCCTGCCCGAGGCCGACCTGTACGTGGGCGGTCTCCGGCACCTCGAAATCGTGCCGCCCGGCCAGGCGGTGCTGGCACTGGGTTCCACGGGCGCCAGCCTGGCCGCAGCGCTCGACCGGACGGCCGAGGTGGTCGCCAGGGGCCGGCGCGTCTGCGTCCTTACTCAAGGCGACCCCGGTTTCTTTGGCATCGGACGCGCCTTTGCGGAACGTTTCGGCCCGGGGAACCTCGAAATCCGCCCGGCGCCGTCGCCCGTGAGCCTCGCCTTTGCGAGCCTCGGGTTGCCGTGGGACGACGCCATCGTTGTCTCAGCCCAAGGCCGCAACCCGGTCGACGCCCTGGCCCTCGCGCACCGCGCCAGTTCGGGCGGTCACAAGGTAGCCGTACTTTCGGGCACCGACGCCCCGCCGGAGCGCATCGGCCAGGTCATCCTCGAAGCGAGGGCCCTGGACGCCGCCGCGGGGCCGGGCAAAGCGGCGGCGGCCCAGTTGCGGCCACCGCGCCAGCCCGCGCCGCGTAACCACGAGCAGCTCACGGTGGCGGTCTGCAGCCGTTTGGGGTCGGCTCAAGAGCGGGTCACGCTCACGGATCTGGACGGGCTGGCCAGTGGCGCCTGGGACCCCCCGTCGGTGGTCCTGCTCCTTCCCGCCGAGGCGCTCGAGGCCCATCGGCCGCCCGCCCTGGTGTGGAGCGGGGCCACCCGCTCGTGGCTGGGTGGCGCCGGCTTCGGCAGGGATGCCAGCGCCTTCCTGCACAGGGACGAAATGGCCAATAGGCCGGAGGTGAGAGCCGTCGTGCTGTCGAAGCTCGACCTACCTCTGGCCGGGGTGTTGTGGTGCGTCGGAGCCGGCGCCGGCAGCCTGGCCATCGAAGCGGTCCTGCTGGCCCCGGGCTTGGAGGTCCATGCGATCGAGGAGGACCCGCGAGCAGCCACGCAGGCCCGAGCCAACGCCGGCCGGCATTCGGCGGCCGTCAAGGTCCACAACCTGCACGCGCCCGTAGGCCTGGCTGGGCTGCCCAAACCCGACCGGGTCTTCATCCGGGCGAGCGGCCGCGATGTGCTGGAGGCTTGTCTCGAGAACCTGGTGGTGGGCGGCCGGGTGGTCACGACGGCGACGTCCCTCGAGGGGGCGTTGGCGGCGGCGGAACAACTCGGCGCCCTGGTCCAGGTGACCATCGCCGGAAGCGAACGAGGGCCCGGAGGTGGCTGGCGGCTGGCGGGCGACGACCCCGTCTTCATTGCATGGGGGCCGCAGGCGCGGCGGCCCGCCTAACCCGCCGCCCCGCTCCCCGGGGTTGCCGTCTGTCACGGGGCTAGGCGCAAAACACAGCTCCCGTGCGGGGCTAAATGGTCGCTTTTACAAACGGCCTTGTCGCTTTACAAACGGCCTTGAGCCATACCAAGGACCTGGGCAGCCGGCTCCATTGGTCTGGCCCTCGTTCAAAAACAGGCCGCCACAAACAAGAAACGGCACCCGGTGTTCCCCGCCAGTGCTTGTGGTTACTTGAACCGGTAAGTGATCCGACCCCGTTTGAGGTCGTAAGGGCTGATCTCTACCTGGACGCGGTCGCCAGGCAGGACGCGAATGCGGTGCATGCGCATTTTGCCGGAGTTGTGGGCCAGCACTTCGTGGCCGTTGTCAGTCTTTACTCGGAAAGTGGCGTTTTTGAGGGACTCGACGACGGTCCCCTCGAGCAGGATGGCCTGCTCCTTTGCGTTCGTGTTCGACAGTGTGTTCTTCCTCCTCCTTTGGCACGTTGCCCGAGGGCCTCGGGCTGCCGCTGGGCAGGCCTACGCTATCAAGGCCAAGCCTTGGGTACTGGGCGCTCACGTACTGGGCGCTCACGTACTGGGCGCTCAAGTACTGGGCGCTCAGGTACTGCCCATTCAGGTAATACCCAGTGTACCGGTCAGCGCCCGGGCTTAGCGCCGCTACGGGGCAGCTCAGGGGCCGAGCGGGGCGGCCCGCAGTCCTCTCTGACCACGTCATGGCTCGCTTTGTCAGGGCGCAAGCCCAGGAAGCTCGGGTGCCGCAGGCGCCCATCGCGGGTCCAGTTACTGAAGGCGACCTCAGCTACTAGGGTCGGCTCCACCCACCGGGCTCCTCGCTCCCCTGCGCCGCCGGCAAAGGGGTTGGAAGCTTGCTCGAGGCGCGCCAGCGCCTTGTACAGCTGGCCGAGGGTAACCCGGGTGAAACCCGTCCCCACCTTCCCGGCGTACACCAGGTCGTCGCCCTCCCAGTAGCCGAGCAGAAGGGCGCCAAAATTGTCCCGGGCCCCCTGGGGGGCGGTAAAGCCGCCGATCACCATCTCCTGGCGGCACTCGCATTTGAGCTTGCGCCAGTCGGACGAGCGTCCCGACCTGTACAGCGAACCCGGCCGCTTGGCCACAAGACCCTCCCACCCCTGCGCACAAGCGGAGCTGAACAACTGGGCCGGGTCGCCGCCCAGCGTCGGCACCACTCTTATCGGCCCGCTATCGGGCACCGCCTTGACCAGCAGGCCTTTGCGCTCTTCGATCGGCAGGTGGCGCAGGTCCTGGCCAAGTAGCCACGGCATGTCAAAAACCCAGTACTCGATATCTGCCGCGTTCCCGTGTTGCAGCGCTCCGAAGTCGGGTCGCCGGTCGACCATCCCGACCAGCTCGCCGTCGAGGACGACATTGCCGGCCGCGAGCGACCGGACCGCGCTCACGATGGCCGGGAAGCGGGAGTTGAAGGCGAGCTCGTTGCGAGAGAAGAGGGACACGTCCCGGCCGTTGCGTACCGCGATACAACGCAAGCCGTCCAATTTTGGTTCGAACGACCACTCGCCGGGACGGGTGGCCAAAGGGCCTCCGGCGCCCGGCCCACCCGAAGCGGCAGTTGGTTCCGCCTGGGCCAGCATCGGCTCGATGAAGCTGGCGGGGACAAACGTCTGCGGGCCACCGCTCTCGGCCGCTCCCCGGCCGCTCGGCGCAGGGGCATCGCCAGTGACGGTGCTGACAGTGATGGTGCTACTGGCTCTGGCGGCGGCACGGGCGGGGCGGCTGGGGCCGGCGGAGCCACCCCGGTCGGACAGCCATTGTTGGGCGTCGGGGTCCCGGGCCACTTCTTCGACCGTGCGCCCACTTATTACTGAGCGGGGCGCCTCGGCAGTGATGTCTTTGGCCGGATCCGCGAACTCGTCCTTGCGCTTTACCAGCGCCCAGTTCTTCGAGTCGGTCCCGAAGCGGCTGAGGGACCAGCCACCCCGGAGCTTGTCGCCCTCGAGCCACACCGAGACGTGGCCATGGGCCACCGCTTCCTCTAGCGGGATGGTTCGAGACCCTTTCTCCGTCAAATTGCGGTACGTCCCCTGGTCCCAAACAATGACCGAGCCCGCCCCATAATTGTTATTCGGGATAATTCCCTCGAACTCGCGATAATCGAGAGGATGGTCCTCAACTTTTACCGCCAAACGTTTTACCGCAGGGTCATAAGACGGTCCTTTTGGCACCGCCCAGGAAATGAGGACGCCTCCTGCTTCAAGGCGGAAATCATAATGCAAGCGCCGCGCCGAATGCTCCTGTATAACCCACCTGTGGCCGTCGTCATTCGCTTGAGCGACCTCGCCCGCGGGCTCCGGTGTGGCCTTGAAGTTACGTTTAGCGTGGTATTCGCCCAAGGCCACGAGCGCACCCTATCTCAAGTTCCGTCGGCATCGACCGGTCGCCCGTCCCCCCGAATATCGAGGCACATGGCTATATGCGGCCCGATCACCGGTTCCTCCCACGGCTCACCAGTCGTCGTCATACCTGCCCGCCTATAGAAGTCGACGGCGTCCAGCCAGCGCGTTGCACCATAACAACCCGCCCCCGGACGCAGCCACGTGGTCGAACACCGCGGCCAGCACGGCTGACCCCGCTCCCCGCCCCCGCCAGTCGGGGGCGGTAGCCATGCCTCGCAGCCGCCAGGGCCCGGCACCCCCGCCTTCCAGGCGGGCGCTTCCCTAAGTAAGGAGGCCACGCTCACGACCCGGCCCGCTCCATCTTCGGCACAGAAGTGTGCGGTAGCCGGGGCGAAGTCTGACGCATAGGTGGCCTCTGCCGCGCTCAGGTGAGGTCGGAGAACAGATTGGCGCAGGCCTATGACGTCGTCAGCGCCGCAACGCCGCACCCGGGGTGAGCTGACTTGTCGCGTCAGCCATGTCACGGGGGCTCGGGCCGGCCAGCCCGGGACCGGACCAGCGCCGCCAGAGTGGTGGTCCGGCCAAGCAGGTCCGGCTCGAGGTGTTCCAGTTGCGCACGGCAGCTGAAGCCGTCTATGACCAGGTAGCTGGGATCAGCAACAGCCGGTTGAGAGGGGGGCGCGCCTGCGGTGGCGGCCTGGCCCGACGGCCCCTTCGATGGCCCGTCCGACTGGTCAGCCGATAGCGCCGCACGGACTTTGGGGAGCCAGAGCTCTTCGCCGATCTTCCGCGAGACCGGCTCGTGGTGGGCGTCGAACCCGAACGAACCGGCCAAACCGCAGCAGCCGGCGTCGAGGACGTTTACCGTAAACCCGGCCGCCCGGAGAACGGCCTCGTCAGCGGCGGTACCCACGACCGCGCGCTGGTGGCAATGCGGGTGGAGGACGACCCGCCCGCCCCCGCCGCCTGCGGGGGGCTCTAGCTGGCTGACCAAACCGGCGCTGACGAGGTGCTCGGCTGGGCTCCGGGCCAGGGAGGCGAGACGAGCGGCACGAGGGTTCCCCGGGAGCAGGGCGGGCAGTTCGTCTCGGAACGCGGCCAAGCAGCTTGGCTCCGGGACCACTACCGGGATGTCGGCGGCCGCCCAGGGGTTGAGGATGGTGACGAGCCGCTGCAACCACCGCTTGGCCAGGTCGAGCAAGCCGAAGTCGTAGAGGGTCCGACCGCAGCAAGCCCACGCCGAGGGCACCGCCACCTTCTCGCCCAGCATCGCGAACGTCTCGATGACGTCGCGGCCTGCGCCCGGGTTGAAAGCGCTGGTGAACGTGTCGGGCCAGACCACTACCGTCGTCTCCGACGGGTCGCGGTCGCGCACGCCGGCGAGCTCATGGTCAGCGATGGCCCCGCGTCGCCCGGCCGGGTCGAAACGGGGGGCTGGCCGCCGGGTGGTCACGCCGGCCAAACGTTTCAGCGACGACCCCAGGACCGGTGAGGCGAGGGCCACATTGGCCAGGCGCACCGTGACCGGCGACCAGTTGACGGCCCGGGCGGCGATCGGCAGGAGGCCCATGGCGTACATCGCGGCTGGCCGCAAACGGCCTTTGTAGTAGTGCGAGTAGAACTCCGACTTGTACGTGGCCATATCGACGTGCGTCGGGCAGTCCGACGCGCAGGCCTTACAGGAGAGGCACAGGTCCAGGGCCTCCCGCACCTCCTCATTGCGCCACGACGCCGGTGCGCCGTCGAGCCGGGTGGTGGCGCTCTGGAACATCTCGCTCAATACCTTGGCCCGGCCGCGTGTCGAGTGGACCTCGTCACGAGTGGCCCGGTAAGACGGGCACATGGTGGCCGCGTCGTCACGCCGGCACCGGCCCACGCCGACACACCGCAGCGACGCTTTCATAAGCGAACCGGCGTCCTTGTCGAAGGAGTAACCAGTGGGGCGAAGCTGCACCGGCTCGTGCAAGCTGGAATAACGGATATTTGCGTCGAGGGGGTAGGCGTCGACGACCTTGCCCGGGTTCATCAACCCGTCGGGGTCCCAGAGCTGCTTGAAATGACCGAAGGCGCCCACCAGCTCCGGCCCGAACATGACCTGCAACAGCTCCCCCCGGCTCTGGCCGTCGCCGTGCTCGCCCGAAAGCGAGCCCCCCAGGGAGACGACCAGCTCGGCCGCCTCTGTCACGTAGGCGCGGTAACGCTTCAAGCCCTCGCGGCTACCAAGGTCGAAATTGTTGCGGGTATGGACGCAACCCTGGCCGAAGTGGCCGTACCAGGCGCCCGAGTAGCCGTACTTGGCCCACAAGGCGGTCACCCCGCGCAAGTACTGGGCCAGGCGGGCCGGAGGCACGGCCCCGTCCTCCCAACCTTCATAATTGTGATGCCCGTCGACCCGGATGGCCGTCGCTCCCAGTCCCGATTCGCGCACAGCCCAGAGCTGTCGTTGAGTGGACGGGTCGCTGACCTGGAGGGCACTGACCCCCATGGGGAGAGAGGCCACGAGTTCGGACGCCATGGTGGCGGCTTCCTCGGCCGTCTCCCCACCCAGCTCGGCCAGCAGCCAACCATTGCCCGCAGGGAGCAGGGCCACGCCTTCGAGGTTGAGGCGGTGCGCCTCCATCTGGTCGACGAGGGTACGGTCGAAGCCCTCGAGGGCGAGGAGGGGGTGGCCCAGCAGTTGCGGCACGGCGTCGGCGGCGGCAAAGACGTCCGGGTAACCCACGGCGACAAGGCACCGCTCGGGAGGGCTCGTCACCAACCTGAGTGTCGCCTGCGTCGTGAACGCGCACGTCGATTCCGTGCCGACCAGCGCCCGGGCCACGTGGAAGCCGCGCTCAGGCGCGAGCTCGTCCAGGTTGTACCCACTGACCCGGCGAGGGATGGTCGGGAAGCGCTCCTTGACCATCGCCCCGTAGCGCCGGTCCACGTCCTGTAGACCGGCGAGGAGACGGCCGAGCCGCCCGCCAGCGCCGACGGCCGATCCGATGGCGTCGGGACCGTACGCACCCACCTCCAGCTCGTCGCCACCAGCCAGGACCACCTGGAGGCGGTCGACGTTGTCTGAGGTCTTGCCGGCATAAAGGCCGTGGGTGCCGCAGGAGTTGTTGCCGATCATCCCGCCGAGCGTGCACCAGGCATGGGTGGCCGGGTCCGGGCCGAACGTGAGGCCGTGGCGCTCGGTGGCCCGGCGCAGGTCGTCCAGGACTACACCGGGCTCCACTATGGCCAAGCGTCGAGCGGGGTCGATGTCCAGGACCCGCGTCATGTGCCTCGACATGTCGACGACTACGGCCTCGTTGCAGGCCTGGCCGGCGAGGGAGGTGCCGGCGCCGCGGGCCAGGAGAGCGGCCCGGGCCTCGGCCGTTATGCGGGCGACGGCCTGGACATCTGCGTGGTCAAATGGGAAGACGACGCCCAACGGCACCTGCCGGTAATTGGACGAGTCACTGGCGTACGCCGCGCGCGTGGTGGCGTCGAAACGGACTTCTCCCCGGAGCGCGCCGGCGAGTGCCCGCCGCAGAGCTTTGCGCTCGGTTTCTCCTAACTTGGCGGGTCGCTTTGCCATCGACGGTCAGGGGGAGCCTACCGGGCTGAGAACCGGCTTTAGAGCGACTTCACAACGGCGGCCATGAACTCGCCCGCTTCAGTCGGGTTGAGGGCCACCTGGGCACCGGCGGCCGCGAGTGCGTCCATTTTCGCCTGCGCTGTGCCTTTGTTGCCCGAGATGATGGCGCCGGCGTGGCCCATGCGCCGGCCCGGGGGCGCGGTCACGCCGGCAATGTACGACACAACGGGTTTGGTCACATTTTCGGCAATATAGTCGGCTGCCTTTTCTTCCTCTATGCCCCCGATCTCGCCGATGAGCATGACCGCTTTGGTCTCCGGGTCGGCCTGGAACGCCGTGAGACAATCGACGAACGTCGTCCCGGGGACCGGGTCGCCGCCGATGCCGACGCAGGTGGTGACGCCAATGCCCATTTGTTTCAGTTCGTACAGAGCCTGGTAAGTCAGAGTCCCGCTGCGGCTGACGATGCCAACCGGGCCGCCGGCCAAGGCGATCTCGCCCGCCGTTATGCCAATATTGCACTTGCCCGGGCTGATTATCCCCGGGCAGTTAGGGCCGACAAGGCGCGAAGTCGGGTACAAGTTCCGTATCTCACTGTAGACGCGGGCCTCGTCCTGGGCCGGGATCCACTCGGTAATGCAGACGATGATCTCCATCCCGGCCGCGGCCGCCTCGAGGATGGAGCCTGGCGCCACTTTGGCCGGGACGGCGACGAAGCTGGCATTGGCGCCCGTCGCTTCCCTGGCCTCGGCGGCGGTGGCAAAAATCGGTATTCCTTCGACGTCCTGGCCGCCTTTGGCCGGGTTTACACCGGCGACGACCTTTGTCCCGTAATCACGATTGCGAAGACCGTGGAAACGGGCCTGACCACCGGTCAGGCCGTGGACGACGACTTTGGTCGTCTCATCAACAAATATGCTCATTTCTCCTCACCCGCCAGCTCGACGGCCAGGCGTGCCGCACTGATCATGTCGGGCGCACTGATCACTGTGCTCGACTCGACGGACCGCAGTATTTCCCGCCCTACCTCGGCGTTAGTCCCGTCCAACCGGATCACCATGGGTACTTTTATATCGACCCGCCCGAGGGCGGTGACGATCCCGTTGGCCACCTCCTCGCCCCGGGTTATGCCACCGAAAATATTCACGAAAATCGAACGGACGTTGGGGTCGGAATTGATGACCTCGAGGGCGTTGGCCATAACCTCGGCGCTGGCCCCGCCGCCAATATCGAGGAAATTAGCCGGCCGCCCGCCAACCTGGTTTACGACGTCGCAAGTGCTCATGGCCAGGCCGGCGCCGTTGGCTATTATGCCAATAAACCCGTCGAGGCCGACATATTGCAAGCCGACGTCGTGGGCCCTTCCGCTCGCGTTCATCGAGCTCCGCGGTACCGGCAAAGTCCTCCCATTCCGGGTGGCGGAAGGCGGCGTTATCATCGAGGGTCACTTTGGCGTCGAGGGCGTGCACCCGTCCGTCGGTGGTGAGGATCAGCGGGTTCACTTCCACGAGGTCGGCGTCCCCGTCGACGAAACAGCGGTAGAGGTGGGTGAGGACATCCACCGTGCCCGCCTTCGCCTCCTCGTCGATACCTGCTTCATCGACCAGGCGGTGAGCCATGTCCTCGTCGAACCCGTAGAACGGGTCGACGTGGAGCCGGGCGATGGCACCAGGGTCTTCGGCGGCGACCTGTTCGATTTCGACCCCGCCTCTCGCCGAGACCATGGCCAGGTGGGCTTTGGCCCCCCGGTCAAGGGTGAAGCTGGCGTAGTACTCCTTTTCGATGTCTGAGGCGTGCTCGACCCACAGCCGGCGCACGACGTGGCCCCGGATGTCCATGCCGAGGATGGCAGCAGCATTGGCCTCTGCTTCTTCGGGATTGGCCGCCAGCTTTATCCCGCCCGCCTTACCGCGCCCGCCCACCTGCACCTGGGCTTTCAAGACGACGGGGTAGCCGATGCTGTCAGCCAGCGCCACCGCCTCGTCCACAGTGACGGCCAGGCCGCCCGGCGACACCGGGATGCCGTAACGGGCAAAGTACTGCTTGCCCTGGTACTCGAACAGGTCCACTGGCTCTCCTTAACGGCATTACCTCGACGCCTTGCTTCTCGCCGGGCGTCAGGGACCGCATAAGACTAGTGGGGAGCGGGCGGAGCGGGAAAAGCCGCCGGTGCGGCCCGGACCGGCGCCCACCCGGACCGGCGCCCACCCGGACCGGCGCCCACCCGGACCGGCGCCCGTCATGGAGGCCTGGTCATGGCGGCCAGGCCGGGCGGTTCGGCCCGTCCTCCTGGCTTGGCCGGGGCTCGACGGGCCCCTCTGGGCCAGGCCGGGGCACGGGTGGGCTGGAGGCTGCCCTCGTGACCAGTGGGTTGCTTACTCCCCCAACCTTGGAACAGCCCCAGGCGGCGACGGGAGATTGGGTAATGTGCCGGGCATCGCACCGGTCCCGACGAAGGCGCGGGCCTTCCCTATTTTCGCCACATTACGAGGCTATAAGCCGGCGTGGCTCCCGCTTGACGCGGTCGCCGGCTTAACCCTCGTGGCCATCGCCATCCCGGAACAAATTGCCACTGCCCACCTCGCCGGGATGCCGGAGGTTACTGGGTTTTACGCCTTCGTGGCCGGATCTTTGGTGTTCGCGTTGTTCGGACGTCACCGCCTTTTGTCGGTCGGGGCGGACTCGACTATCGCGCCCGTTTTTGCGGCCGGAGTGGCCACCTTGGCCGCCGTCGGCTCGCCCGCTTATGACCATCTGGTCAGCGCCACCGCATTATTGGCCGGAGGGCTTTTGGTGGCCGCAGGTCTAGCCCGACTGGGCTGGGTGGCCGATTTCTTCCCTGTCCCCGTCGTTACCGGTCTTCTCGCCGGGATCGGAGTCGGTATATTCGTCAAGCAATTACCGACCGTCTTCGGCCTGCCGGGCGGGGGCACTACCACTATCGGACGAGTGCGGGGCTTTGTTGACCAGCTGAGCCATTTCAATGGCTGGTCCTTGGGGATAGCCGTTGGCGTGCTCGCCATTACTGTTGCGTGTGAAAAAATCGACCGCCGCATCCCGGGTGCATTGATCGGGATCGTGGGTGCGACCGCACTCGTTAGCGCCGCGGGTCTTGAAAGTCACGGCGTTCAAGTAGTGGGGCCAATACACGCCACGCTGCCCCATTTGACGCTGCCCGATGCCAGCCTGCACCAGCTCGGCCAGCTGCTCGTGACCGCGATCACGGTCGCCTTCCTGTGCACTGTGCAGACCTCGGCCACTGTTCGGTCGACGGTAGCGGGCTCCGGTGGCGCCTCAGATGACGCCCGACCGCACGATTTCAATATCGACCTGGCGGCGGTCGGGGCGGGCAGCCTGCTGGCCGGACTGGCCGGTTCGTTTGCGGTCGACGCCAGCCCGCCTCGCACGGCCGTGGTGGCGTCTGCAGGAGGCAGGACCCAAGTGGCCAGCCTGACCGCCGTCGGCGCCGTCGTCGTCGTCCTGGTGGTGGCGACGAGCTTGCTGAAAGACCTCCCCGAAGCGGCGCTCGGGGCGGTGCTGATGTACGTGGCGTCGAAACTGTTCCGTTGGCGGGTTTTAGGTTCCATTTTCCGGTTCAACCCCATCGAGTGCGCCCTGGCCGTCATCACCTTGGTCGTGGTGGTGTTCGTCGGGATCGAACAGGGCGTCGTCGCCGCGGCCCTCCTTGCCCTGGGCCAACGGCTCCAGTTGGCGGCACGGCCGGCAGACGCTGTCCTTGGGCGAGTACCCGGCACCGACCACTGGATCCAGAGCGGCGTCGGCCGGCCCACAGAGCAGGTGCCGGGCGTAGTCGTTTACCTTCTGTACGCCCCGCTTTGGTACGGCAACGCCGTCCACGTGGTCGAGCGGATCCGCCGTATCATTCGTGCGGCCCCCCAGCCGGTGCACACCCTGGTCCTCGACGGTGACGCCATACCCGACATCGACTTCACCGGGGCGGAGGCGCTAGGGGAGCTGGTCAGTGAGCTCGAGAGCGAAGGGGTCCACGTGGGGGTGGCACGGGCGTCGGCCATTGCGCACCGTGACCTCAGGCGTTCCGGGCTGCTCAACGCCATCGGCCCGGACCGCATCTTTACGAACGTGGACGATGCTGTGCGGGCGCTGGCCGGGGCACGACCAGCGGGGACCGCCCCCACCAGCGCAGAGCACCCGGGTGAGGCCCCCCCAACGGGCAACTGAGACCGCCCGGCGTGCCGCCTCGGCCGGCCCAGTGCTCGTCGTGGCGGCCGCGGCGTACTCCAGACGGGCTTGCCCAGGCACTTCGGGGCCGGCCATGCTGGGTGGATGCCGACCGCCCTGATCACAGGCATCACAGGACAAGACGGCTCGTACCTGGCTGAGCTACTGCTGTCGAAGGGTTACGAGGTCGTGGGTGTGCACCGCCGCAGCAGCACCGTGACCTTCGAGCGCATCGCCCACATTGCTGACCAGATAGCTCTGGTCGCGGCCGATCTGCTGGACGAGTCTTCGCTCATACGGGTCCTTCGTGACCACCGGCCCTCCGAGGTGTACAACCTCGCCGCTCAGTCGTTCGTCATGACATCGTGGGCGCAGCCGGTACTAACGGGCGAGGTCACGGCGCTGGGGGTCATCCGGCTCCTGGACGCTATTTTGATGGTCGACCCGTCGATGCGCTTTTACCAGGCCAGCTCCTCGGAAATGTTCGGCAAAGTGGTCGAGAGCCCGCAATCGGAGCGGACCCCGTTCTACCCTCGCAGCCCCTACGGGGTGGCCAAAGTGTACGGGCACTGGGCCACTGTCAACTACCGGGAGAGCTATCAGCTGCATGCCAGCTCTGGGATCCTGTTCAACCATGAGAGCCCTCGCCGAGGCCTCGAGTTCGTCACCCGTAAGATCACCAATGCCGTGGCTCGCATAAAGTTTGGCCTGGACGACCACGTATCGCTCGGGAACCTCGACGCCCAACGGGACTGGGGCTACGCACCCGACTACGTACGGGCCATGTGGCTGATGCTGCAACAACCGGAGCCGTCCGATTACGTGATCGCGACGGGCGAGACGCACTCCGTCCGAGAGTTCTGTGAGATCGCCTTCGGGCATGCCGGGCTGGACTGGGAGCGCCACGTCCAGGTAGAAGACCGTTACTTCCGGCCGGCCGAGGTGGACCTCCTTATCGGGGACGCCACCCGGGCCCACGAGGTCCTGGGCTGGAAGCCGGAAGTCAGCTTCGACGACCTCGTCCGGATGATGGTCGACGCCGACCTGGCGATGGTAGGAACGGGCAGACAGGGATAGAGGGCGCCATGCCGGCTCCGCCCAGCGGTGAGCCGGAGGGCGCGCCACCCCCCTTTGTACAATTCGTCGCGTTTTTTGCGTACAAACTGTACAAAGCCTTTGGAGCTGGCCTATCGAGACTGGCCGGGCGAGCGGTAGCCGACGATAGCGACGGCCCCACCCAGGCTCAAACCGGCTCCTTCCAGCTGGCGTGCCGGCGTGGCCGCTCCAAATGCGAAAACCCTGCCGTTCGTGGCCACCACGTAATAACCTCGGCCGTTGTTCGTCGACGTCACCGCCGCGACGGTAGTGGTAATTCGTTTGCCCGGAAGGGAGCCCAGAAACCTGGCATCGCCGTACGCGAACACGCCACCATCCCTGCCCACCAGGAAATACCCACGACCGTTCGGGCTGGGGACGATCCCGACGATCTTTTGCTTCAGGTGGATATTGCCGGCTGAGCCGTAGAAACGAGCATCACCGAAAGCGAAAACGCCGCCGTCACCCCCGACCAACCAATAGCCGTGGCCGTCCGGAGTAGCGGCAATGCCGACGATGGGCTGGCCGAGGTGGAACTTACCGGTGGAGCCATAAAAGCGGGCGTTGCCGTAGGCGAAAATGCCGCCGTCGCTGGCTACCAGCCAATAGCCATGGCCATCAGGGGTAGCCGCCATGCCGATCACCCGCTTAGCCAGCCGAAGCTTGCTGGCCGACCCGTACCAGCTGGCGTCGCCGAAGGCCAGGACGCCCCCGTTGCTGCCCACCAGCCAGTAGCCCTTCTCATCAGGCATCGTCGCCATGCCGCTGACGATGCCTTGCAAAGTTGTGCCTGCCGCGTTGCCGTACGAGGTTGCCTCACCGAAGGCGGCCACATCGCCGTCCGAATTGGCGACCCAGTAGCCATTGCTGAGCTCTGAGCGGGGTGCGGCGGCGGGCGCCGGCGACGCGGCGGAGCCGGGCGACGTACTACTGCCATGGTTAGTGGGCGTCCCGGTCCCGGTCACCGGAATCGTCGTGCTGGACGGGCCGGTCGAGCTGGTCGAGCTGGTCGAACTGGGCGAGCTGGGCGACGTTGTCGTCGTCACCGAAGCCGGCTGTACTCCCTCGACGGCGAACCAGTCGCTGTACAGGTCGAGGTCGGCGGCGAACTGGTTACCCGTCAAGGCGACCGACCCGTCCTGGCCCACGACCTCCAGATCCTCGACCCGGCCTCCGATCTGGCCAAGCCCGTTGCGTTCCGTCACCACGAGTTGCTGTACGGCGCCTACAGACGGGAACATCACCTCGAGCTTGTTGAGCGGGATCTTCACCGACCACGTGTGGACCGGGTTGGCGGCGACCGAATCGCCCAGGTCGGGCACGGCCGGGAAGGCACCTCCAGCTGTATAACCGCCCGTCGACGCGGAGTACTCGGCCACCGCCACCGTCCCCGCCGGCCCGCACGAACTGCCCGCCACGCAGTAGAGCACTTCGCCGGCCGTAGCGCTGACGGCGGCGTCCGCGGTCGGCCCATATTGGTCCGCGATCCCCCTGTAGACCTGGCACTGTGTCGTGTCGCAAATGGAACCCGACAAACTGACGAGAGCCACGGCTACGCTGCGGGCGGCTATCGCCTGCGCCTCGAGAGCCGCCTCTCCGCCCGTGCTGGCCCATATCGGAGGAGATTCAGAGGCCACCACGCCGTCGACGTAGTCCTCCAGAGGCACGATGTTGTCTGTCTCACCGGTCGGGTTCGCCGCCAGATAGCCCTGGTAAAGCCGGGGCCCGACGGCCGGCAGGCACGCTTGCAGTTCTGAGCTCGAAAGGCTCGACAGGCCGTTGGCGCCGGCACTGGCTATCGTCACCGCAGACGCGGTGGTGGCCACGGCCTGCCACGGGCCTGCGCACCCTGGCCCGGTCGAGATCACTTGTTCGCCGCCCGAACGGGTCACTTCGAGCGCCGCGGCCGACACGGAGGACGCTCCGTGCCACGTGGCGACCAGCCGGCCCCCGCCGAGCGCCGATGCGACGGCGTCGTGGCCGTCGAAGCCCGTCAGGTCCACCGTGATATCAGGTTCAGGGGCCGTCAACCGACCGATGCGGGTGCCCCCGTAGTAGTGGGCCAGTATCTGCTGGTAGTCCCAGCCGTACACCGTGGCGTACCCGTAGGCACCCCACTGCCCCATACCGTGCCCGTGGCCGAAGCCAAAACCATTTACCTCGACCATCGACGGAGCCGGGACATCGCCGCCCCGCACCTTGGCCGGCAGGACCTGGGCACCAGCGGAAGAGACGGCTCCGGCTGACGCGACGAGGCACGACGCCGCTAAGAAAACCGCTAACCGCGCCACCGTCGGACGGCATCGCGGCCGGCAAGGCCCAGGCCCGGCAACCAACATATTTTCAGAAGTCACATTCTGGGCCTCTCGGGACGAGTGGCCACCGTCTTTTGTCCACGTTGGTCCAGAAATAGGTAAGCCCCGGTCCCCGCCCAGTCCCCCTTAATAGTAATTAGTCGGCAAGACGGGCACAAAATTTAGGCGAAATGTTAGCTCTAGGGGCCGGAGAAAACGGGGATGTCGCCGCCCGCGAGCGGCACCGACCTCAAGGCCCGACCTCAAGGCCCGATCTTCGAGCCCGAACCTCCGAGCCGCACCATCTCAAGAGGCAATGGCCACGATCGATACTGAAGGAAGCTTGCTGGTGGCAGAGACCTCGTATGGCGCCGACCCAAAGGCCAAAACCTGGCCCCCGGCCTCAGCCAGCCAATAACCGAGGCCGAAGGGGCTCACGGCGATGCCCACCACGGGCCGAGCCAGGGGCTTGCCCGCTCCCGAACCGTAAAAGGTGGCGTCCCCGAAGGCGAACACGCCGCCGTCCTTGGCCACCAGCCAGTAACCCTTGCCATCGAGCGTTGCCGCCATCCCCGTGACCGCGTAGGCAAAACGGATGGCGGCGGACGGCCCGAAAGAGTGGGCGTCACCGAAAGTGAAAACGTGGCCGCTACTGGCCGCGAGCCAGTAACCCTTGCCATCGGGCGTTACCGCCATACCGACAATGGGGCTCGACGCGTCGGCCTTGGTCGCGGAACCATAAAAGTGCGCGTCACCGAACGCAAAAATGCCACCGTCCTTGGCTACCAGCCAGTAACCCTTCCCGTCGGGCGTAGCCGCCATGGCGACAATCGGGTACACCAGGTGCATGTTGGCCGCCGACCCGTAAAAGTGGGCATCCCCGAAGGCGAAAACGCTCCCGTTCCCGGCGACGAGCCAGTAGCCGAGCCCATCCGGCCTCTCTGCCCCCCCGACGACGGACTGGACAAGACGTTGCCCGGCCTCCGAACCCCGGGCGACCGTGACCCCGGAGCTGTACACAGCGCCGTTCGAGGACACCAGCTGATAGCCGTCCAGCGAGCCGGGGAGCGCCCGGCTGGCCGCCGCTTTCACCGCCGCGCCCACGTTGATCAGCCCCCCGTCGATCGGGGCACTGCCCGATGCCAGGGGGGCTGCGGTCTGGCGCAGCAGCGTGGCCACCTGGGGGCCGGACAGGGAAGGGTCAGCCGCCATGACAAGAGCGGCGGCCGCAGATACATGGGGAGCAGCCATGGAGGTACCGCTCTCCTCGGCGTAGTTACCGTCGTACCACGTCGAGAGGACATTGACCCCGGGAGCGGCGATGTTGGCGGCGTCGCCGTACTCGGAGAAGTCAAGGTAAGGGCCGCCGTTCACGGGGTCTACTGAACCTTGGTCCGTGCTAGCCGCCACGGAGAGGACGCCCGGGTAGTCAGCCGGGTAAATAGGGTCCTGCGAATCGTAATTGCCGGCCGCGGCCACGACCACAACCCCGTGGGCGATGGCGTACTCCACCGCCGCCTCCTCGTCCTGGTTGGGCCCGCAGTCGGATGGGTCGACATTGCAGGGCTCCGACTCGAGCGACAAATTGATCACCTTGGCCCCCGCGGACACGGCGTCGTAAATTCCGGTCGCTTCGTCCATGCTGTTGCCGCTGCCCGTGTCGTCGAGGACCTTTATGTCTATGACTTTCGTGTTCCACCCGAGACCGGCGATGCCGATGCCGTCGTTGGTGGCGGCGGCGATTATGCCGGTGACGAACGTGCCGTGCCCGTTCTTGTCGTACGGCGAAGCGCACAACGGCCGGTCGTCGGCACACACGTCGGGCCCGATTATCACCTTGCCCTTGAGCTGCGGCTGGTTGGGGTCGACGCCGGTGTCGAGCACCGCCACCAGGTCGTTGGGGCTGCCCGTGGTTATGCCCCAGGCGGTGGCAGCGTGCACGGCCCACAAATCCGTCTGGCCGTTGGGGTGCACGATCGTCGCTCCCGCCCCCGCGAACGGGTTCTCCACCGTAACCGGCTTCGTCGGGCCGCACGTCTGGTCATAGCAGGGGTTGTTGGGGACGAGGTCGGCGGCCTCGACCGCTTGCACCGGAGACACATAATTGACCCCCGCCTGCCGGGACAATTCCATTTCGACGTCCGCGGCCTCGGCGTCCGGGAGGTCGGTCGACCAACGTTGCCCCGGGAGCACCTGGGGCACTGCCCCCGGCAAGCCGCTGAGGAGGGAAGCCAGATTTCTGAGCGCGGACTGGCCCAACTGGACCACGATTTGTTCCGTGGCCACGTTGTACGGCGTTGCTCCAGCCGGGGCGGGGGATGCGAAAAGGGCCACTCCCGCCAGGAGGGTAAGCCCCACGAGCCCGCACTGGGTCGCCCCCCGGCTCAGGAGCTTCGGCAATAGACCACCTTTCGCAGGACTGCTCGGGCTGACCAGGCCCGGCGGTCGAAGCGGAGCTTGGCCAGTTTGCCTACCTTCGGGACCAAGGTGCAGCGCGGCCCCACGCCCGCCGCACCCTGGCGCGCGCCCTATCTGCCGCAGTCGTCGCCGGTAGCTGGACGACGGTGAGGCCAGCGCCCCCGCCCGGGCCGTAAATACCGGCGGTGGTCGGATCCACCCCGTCGGGGAACCGGGGGTAGGGGTCGACCGTCTCTACCGCCACAACCGACGGTTTCAGCCGGTATTGACGTGCCAACCAGCCCGCCTCCTCGGCCGTGGCCACGACGAACCGGTCGACCGCACCGGACAGGATGCGCAAACATACCGGCAAGACCTCAGGGTCTTCACCAACGAGCACCGTCGCCCGGCGGAAACGCCGCATCGCTGTGGCCAGCCCCAGCGCAGTGGCGATTTGCTGTGAAGGACGGGGGTCGGAAAATGGCACCCCGCGCTGCACCCCGAGCACCACCTCGGGCGGGCCGTCGAAATGCTGGCGGACGTGCTCCAGGCGCCACCCGGCGAGTGGCCCGGTCACAGGGACGGCCATGTCGGCTGCGCCTGTGCGGTAGGACACGATGCGCACGCTCGCTCCTGTCTGCCACGCCCTGCGCACCGCAGCCAGGGTGGCCGCAGTGGCCGGCCCCGGCATCGGCGGGTAACTACCGACAACAACGACATCGCATACCGCCCCGCCACGATCAGGCACGCTGCGAACTTATCAGGCAGGCGGTGAAGGTATCAGGCCCGACGGCGCCCACCAGTAGGCTCAGGGGCCGTGGCTCGGATGGGGACAGTTGATCGAAGGGGCGTCATTTTCGACCTGGTGGCGGCGCAGAGCCCCAGCTACAGGGGAAGGGGGATAGCTCGGTACAGCGTCGAGCTGACCCGGGCCATAGTCAGGCGCCACCCGGAGATCGTCAACTCGATAGTGCTCCACCCGGAGCTGGAACCGCCCGAAGGCATCGACGACCTGGCGGAGTGGCTGACTACGAAACCTGACTGGGGATCGGCAGAGGCGGTGCATTTGAGCTCCGCTTTCGAGCCCGAAGTGCCGGTGCGGGTCTACTGGCCTCGCGAAGCCGCCTCCCACCGGCTCCTCATGTCGGTGACGCTCTACGACCTGATCCCCGACGTTTTCCCCGGTTGGTACCTCGAGGATCCGGGCCTGCGCAGACGCTGGCGGTGTTGCCGGGAGGTGGTCCGCACCGCAGACGCCGTACTGACGCCGTCCGAGTCGGCCAAGGCCGACACCATCGGGCTGCTTGGCGTGCCCGACCACCGGGTCTCGGTCATCGGCAGCGGCACCGCCCCGGCCTTTCGCCCGCCTGAGTCCCGCCAGCGCGCCTTTAAGCTCGCCCGCAAGGGGGTGAAGGGCCTGGAGGAGGGGTTCATCGTCTACAACGGCGCCTTCAACCCGCGCAAAGCCGTAGACAACCTGCTCGAAGGCTACGCCTCGCTGGCCGCCGAACTCGTCCGGCGTCACCAGCTCGTGATCGTCTGCGACGCCCCGCCCTTGACGCGCAACCACTACCTGGTCATGGCCAAGCGCCTTGGGGTCGAGGACCGCCTGCTCATACCAGGCTTTGTATCGGAGGAAGTGCTGGTCAGCCTGTACCAGTCGACCCAGCTCGCCGTCTTCCCATCTCTTTACGAGGGCTACGGCTTGCCGGTGGTCGAGTCGATGGCCTGCCGGGCCCCGACCATGGCGGGCGACAACTCATCTCTGCAAGAGCTCCTCCCTCGAGACGCCCGGTTCCAGCCGGCCGACCCCGGGGCCATCGCCGAGGCCATCACGAGGGGCTTGACCGACGTGCCGTTCCGAGAGCGATTGTTGGCCCTGGCCAGCCAGCCCACACCGACGTGGGACGCGGTGGCGGACAAGGCGGTGGCCGTGTTCGAAGGCCTCCTGCGGAAGGCCGGCGGCTATCGTCCCGGCTGGCGGCGCCGTCCCCAGGTGGCGCTCGTAGGACTGCCCGGCGCCCTGGCCGCGGCCCTTTCCGCTTACGCCGATGCCGACGAGTACGCGTTCCCGGAGCCCAGTAGTGGGCCGAGGCTAAGGCCGGGCAAACGACCGGCGGCGATCATAAGACGGTGGGCGCCGATGAAGGCCCCAACGACGAGGATCAGGAACCTGTGGTGGCCCGAAGCAACGGGCCCTCCCGCTCAGCCTCCTGCGCAAGCTCGACCCCTGGCGGGGCGGCTATGACGCCATCGTTGCCTGGCCCTCAGGCGCTGACGGGCGAGGCGCAGAGGAGGTGGAGAAGCTGGCCACCGAATGGCCCGGCCGGGTTGTGGCTTTGTGGGACGAGCAACCCGGGAGCGCGGAGGGAGCCACTGTTCCCATTCCCGGGACCAGCACCCTCCTGGTCCCGAACAACCCGTCGAACTGGGACGAGACGGCCCGCAGGGTGGCCGACGCCGCCCACGGCCGAGCCAGTGCCGGCTCCGTGGACCTTGGCCCACTTCTCCTGTAGGGCTCATAGGTCAGGCCGCCGAGCCCCGCGCCGCTGAGATGAAGACCAGCGTCGTCATCGTTTCCTATCGGCCGGGGGAGTGGCTCGCACCTTGCCTCGCGTCGGTTAGGGACCAGGCCGACGAAGTGGTGCTCGTCGATAACGGGTCGAAGGGGTCCGTCGCCTCCGGGGTGGGCGAGCAAGCAGGAGCGCGGGTGGTCCGGCTGCCGTCCAACGTCGGGTTCGCGCCGGCGGTCAACGTGGCCGTAGCGGCGTGCCGGGGTGAGCTCGTCGGGCTCTTGAACGACGACGCCGTCGCCGGCCCTGATTGGTTGGCGTCCGCCGCCGAAACCTTGAAGGACGAGTCGGTGGCGGCAGTGGGCCCAAAAGTCGTCCTCAGCACGCGGTACCGGGAGGTCCATTTCCCTGACCAAGCGTGGTACGCGCCCGGGGACAAGCGCCCGCTCGGGCGGCAACTACGGTCTGTGACCGTCGACGGTACCGAGCTGCTGGAGGCTGCCACCGGGACCGGGCTGTACAGGGTGGAAGGCAGCGCCAACAGCGGGCCCGGGCGCTGGCGCTGGACCGCTGGCGATTGCCCCTGGTACGTGCCCGTACCGGGTACCAACCCGGCGGCGGAGGTGCTGGTAAATGGGGAGCCGGCCCCTCCGGGCCGCGTCGTGCGCCTCGTCAACAGTGCGGGCGGTTTCCTCGACGACAGGGGCTACGGCGGCGACATCGGCGACGACACGCCCGACGACGGCCAGTTCGACGAGAAAGCCGACCGCTTCGCCGTATCCGGAAGCGCGTTCGTGACCAGTAAGAAAACCTGGGCCGAGCTCGGTCCTTTCGCCGGCCGCTTCTTCGCCTATTACGAGGACGTCGACTGGTGTTGGCGCGCTCAGCTGGCGGGCCGGCGCATCGTGTACGACCCCGCGGCCACCGTCGAGCATCGGCGCTCGGCCAGTTCAGGCGGCGAGCACCGGCCGTGGGTACGGGTCATGTCGGAGCGCAACCGGACGCTGACCATGGTCCGCAACGGCCCTGGCCCGCTGGTGGCCAAGGCACTGCGAGACCGTCTCTACAACGGCCCGGACGGCGGCGTGCGCGCCGGCATCGCCCGTTTGTTGCCCTGGGCCTTGGCCACCCGGGTACAAATGGGGAGGCGCCGGGAGGCTAGGGCGGAGGCGGTCTGGGGGCGCTGGGCCGGCGTCGACGCGGCCGAGCCGGAATACCCTTGAAAACCCACGTGGTGGGCGCCAGGTAGGCCTATTCTCCGGCGAGGTGGGGCGCCCGGGCCGCCCGGCTCGAAGCGGCCGTGTGGCCGTTGGAGCTGGGCGCCAGGCGTTTGGAAAACGTCATGATGTCGCGTTCCATGCGGTCGAGCACCTGGGACCACTGGTAGTTCTCCATCACGTAGGCACGACCGCGACGGCCCATCTCAGCGGCCACCTCGGGGTCATTCAGGAACCGGGCCAAGTGTTTCCCGAGCTCGACCGAGTTGGCAAAGGCTAGGCCACCCTCGCAGCGCGAGGAGTGCCACTCGACGACAGCACTCCCCCGGCGCACCAGAACGGGCCGGCCTGCCAGCCAGGACTCCATCGTGGTGCGGGAGAAGCTCTCGTTCAGACTGGGCTGGACATAGGCCAAAGCGGCGGCCAGGGCGCTGTTGCGTTGTTCGGTGGTCAGGTAACCGATGTCGATGACCCGGCCACGCAACCGTGGCGGTACGTCGGGATGGCCTGAGCCGGCGCTCACCAACTTGACCCGGCTCTTGGTGCCGGCGAACACATCGAGAAGCCACGGCCAGCCCTTGTCAGCCTCGCGTCGGCCGAGGTACAAGAGGAAGGGCTCGTCGATGCCGTACTCCTCCCGGAACTCCTCGGGGGCATGGTCCTGCGGCACGTCCAACCCCGAACCGATGACGCTGTGGTGCGGGCTGACCGGGCCCAGCCTGTGGGCGAGGTCGTGCTCTGGGCCGGAAAGGAACCAAACGGAAGCGGGCAGCGATAGCACGTGGCGCATTACGTCCAGATGGGCGTACGCCTCGTCGTGGAAGCACGGCATAACGACGGCGTGGTCGGCGACGAGAGGCATGCACACCGTGGTGTTCCAGAACAGGTACGGCGCAAAGACGAACGCGTCGAAGTCATCTCGTTCCCTGAGCAAGGCGTCGAACATCCCCGGCGAGCGGAACAAGGCGTTTAGCCAGGTCACCTGCTCGTCGATCGTCGTTGACTGCCCGTAGTAAATGTTGCCGTGGACCCGGTGCTCCTCACTGGCAGAGGTCGAGAGGATGTTGGCGAAACGACGCACGAGTAGCCCGCTGTCCTCCTGGAGGCCTTCAGGCAACTCGTTCGCCCACGTGTAAGGGTTAGTGGCGCAAGTGGCCAGGACTTGCACTTCCCAACCCCGGCGGGCCAGGCCGATGGCTGTATCGCGGACTACCGCCTCTGCCCCGCCGACAATGTCAGCTCCATAGCGGGTGGTCACAAACGCAATTCGGGGCTTCATTTTCCACTGCTTCGTCGTCCACTGGGGCATCTGGTGTTCAAGCGGTTCCGGGCGTTCCTCTAGCCTGGTCATCACGGGCGGTAGCATAGCCGCAGTGGCTGCAAGCCGGCTCGACGCAACTTCCGCTGACCCGCGGGCCAAATTCGAACGCTCTCAATCTACTGACGCTCAATCTACCGCCCGGTCCGGCCAACAGTCCGACGGGATGCAGAAAACGGCTAACCACCTGTTGGTGAAATCCTACCGGGCCATCGAACGAGCGCTGGACGCGGCGGCGGTGAACTGGGTGGCGCGCCACCCACATGGCGAGATGTCCCAGGCTGTCGCGCCCCTGCCGGGCCAAGGCGGCCAAGCCGACTGCGCCACCTTCGGTGACGTCATCGCTTGTTACCGGCTGTTCCTCGGCCGCCACCCCGATGCCGACGGCCTGGCCCACTACCGCCAGCGTCTGGAGGCGGGCCGGGTAAGCCTGGAAGACCTGGTCTCGGAGTTCCTCGGCAGCGTGGAGTTCGTCCGTAGGCAATCCGAGCGGCCGGTGGGCGAGGCGTCGTCCGGCGAGATCGTGAACACGTGCGAGGGTTTCATCATCCGTGTCGACCCGGCCGACTACGCGGTGGGCCATACTCTGGCGCTCACCGGCAGTTACGAACCCGAGGTCTCCGCCGCGTTGCGCGGAGAATTGACGGAGGGGGCCACGTTCGTCGATATCGGCGCCAATATCGGTTGGTTCAGCCTGCTGGCGGCGTCCCTCGTCGGGCCGACCGGGCGGGTCATCGCCATAGAGCCCAACCCCCGTAACGTCGCCTTGCTGAGGCAAAGCGCCAAAGACAACGGCTTCGAGAATATTGACGTCGTGGCCGTCGCCCTGGGCGAACGCCCCGGCGCGGCGGCGTTGGAAACGGACGGCAGCAATGGGCGTTTGATCCTGGTCGATGGACCGCCCACGCAGGCGGTGGAGGCGAGTTTCGTGGTGGCGACCTACCCTCTCGACACCGTTCTCAGTGAGGTCGGGGCCGGCCGCGTGGATGCGATCAAGATCGACGTCGAAGGGGCCGAACCCCTGGTTTTACGGGGGGCTACCAGGACGATCTCAGAAAGCCGGCCGGTTCTCGTTAGCGAGTTCTACCCCTTGGCCTTGGACAGTTCGCCGTGGGGAAATGCCAGGCGGTACCTGGCCATGCTGCGCGCCCTCAGCTACCGCCTGTCTGTCATAGGCGGTGATGGGCTGCTGGACGACGACCAGATCCTCTCGTTGACGAGCGAGCCAGGCCCGGGCCACGTCGACCTCCTCGGCCGCCCCGGGTAATCCACCAAAACCCAGGGAACTCCCCAGAAGCCCTTGAAAGAGGCCGATGTTCGTTTATGACCCGGTCATGGCCGAAGCGGTCTTCGACTACTGTCGCCACCGGTTGTCCCTGGACCCCGTACCGCTCGACCACCCGGTGCCAAAGGAGGTCCTGGAGGCAACATTGGCGGGCTTGGTTACTCCCGGGGGGCAAGACCCGGTATCCATACTCTCGCTTTTCGCGGAACGGGTGGTTACGTCTGTCATTTCGTGTGATAGCCCGCGGTTTTTGGCGTTCGTCCCGGCCGCTCCCACGAAGGCTTCGCTGCTTTTCGACATGGTTGTGTCGGCGTCGTCGCTCCAAGGCACTTCGTGGCTCGAAGCCAGTGGTGCCGTCATGGCGGAAAACCAGGCGCTCCGCTTCCTGGCCGACATGGCCGGGATGCCAGCAGAAGCGGGCGGCTGCTTCGTGTCGGGTGGTTCCGCAGCCAACCTGTCAGCGCTCGTAGTGGCCCGGGACTGGGGCCGCGCCCGTCTCGGACGCCAGCACGTGCGGGTTGCAATCAGCGAGGAGGCGCATTCTTCCGTCGGGAAAGCCTTACACATCCTCGGGACGGGCGTGCTGACCGTGGAACCCGCAGGTCACCGACTAACCGGCGAGGCGCTCGACGCGGCCCTTCATAAAGACGCCGAGCCCTCTGACGTCGTAGCTGTAGTCGCCACCGCGGGGACGACCAACGCGGGGATCGTCGACGACCTCGCCGGGATCGCGCAGGTATGCAAGCGGCGGGATCTCCTGGTTCCATATCGACGCCGCTTACGGCGGCGCCGCCCTGCTGTCGAAATCGGCGGAAGTGACGGCACTTTTCCGGGGCTCCGAGGCAGCAAACTCCTTCGTCGTGGACCCGCACAAGTGGCTTTTCGCCCCTTTCGACTGCGCCGCCCTTCTGTACCGGGAACCGGCGCTGGCCAAGGCCGTGCTCGCGCAAAACGCCTCCTACCTCGACCCGATCCACACCGGCGCCAGTGACGAGTGGAACCCCAGCGACTACGCGTACCACCTGACCAGACGGGCCAGGGGCCTGGCCCTTTGGTATTCGCTCGTGGTGAACGGGACTGACGCTTATTCCAACGCCGTCGATGCCGCCCTCTCCACGGCGCATGTCACAGCGAGGCTTATCAACGAGCAACCTCAGCTGGAACTGGTGCGGGCGCCGGGGCTTTCTATTGTCTTGTTCCGCCGGGAAGGCTGGGAGGCGGCCGATTACACCAATTGGTCGACCAGGTTGCTCGACGACCAGATCGCCTTCGTGACACCGACCGAATGGGAGGGCGAGACCGTAGCCCGGCTGATTTTCTTGCACCCTGGCACGACTGAAGAAATTGTACGTGAGGTGCTGGCTTCGACTAGCTGACTCGGGCCAGCTCTGCGCGTATCGTGCCGGGCCCGCCGCACTGTGCAGCAACAGCACCTGGCTACATTTATTCGGCGTCTAGTTGAAAAATTTGGCCAACCTGGCCATGCCTTCGGCCAGGTCTTCATCCGCCAGGGCGTACGAGAAACGCCCGCACCCAGGGGCCCCAAAAGCTTCACCGGGCACGAAAGCGACCTTGGCTTCTTCAAGCACCATCTCCGCCAGTTGGAGCGTGGTGGCGGGCGCGCGACGGCGCGACCCCACTGGCTGGCCCAGTACTCCAGCAAAACTGGGGAAGGCGTAGAAGGCGCCTTCGGGTTCAGGGCAAACGACGCCTGGCAACTCGGACAAGGCCGCCACAATGGCCCGCCGGCGGCGGTCGTACACCGCTCGCATCCTGGCCACGTCGTCCAGCGGTCCAGAGACTGCTGCCAGTGCGGCTCGCTGAGCGACGTTGCATACATTGGAAGTCGTGTGGCTTTGCAGGTTGGCCGCCGCTTTGGCCACGTCTCTCGGGCCGATCAGCCAGCCCACCCGCCAGCCCGTCATGGCGTACGTTTTGGCTACCCCGTTCACAACTATGCAACGGTCGGCGAGCTCGGGGACGAGGACCGGCAGCGAGTGCATACGGGCCGCCCCGTACACGAGGTGCTCGTAAATCTCGTCGGTGATGACCCACAAGCCGCGTTCATCGGCCCAAGCACCGATGGCTGCCATTTCCCACTCGTTGTACACTGCGCCCGTGGGGTTGGAAGGCGAGACGAAAAGGAGCACTTTCGTCCGGGGCGTGGTGGCCGCTTCGAGCTGGGCCACGGAGACTTTGTAGCCACTATCAGGCGTAGTAGGTACGTCAACGGGCACGCCGCCGGCGAGCCGGATGGACTCGGGGTAAGTCGTCCAGTAAGGAGCCGGCAATAACACTTCGTCCCCCGGGTCGAGCAGCGTGGCAAACGCCTCCAGTACGGCCTGCTTACCCCCGTTGGTCACGATCACCTGCGAAGCCTCGACCGAGAACCCGGTGTCGCGGGCCGTCTTCACCGCGATCGCTTCCCTCAGCTCGGGTAACCCAGGAGCGGGCGTGTAGTGGTGGTTCTTCGGGTCGCGACATGCTTCGGCCGCGGCGTCGACGATATGCGGCGGCGTCGGAAAGTCGGGCTCGCCGGCCCCAAAGCCAACCACGTCTTCCCCGGCTGCTCGCAGGGCTTTGGCCTTGGCGTCTATAGCGAGGGTGGCCGACTCGGCGACCGCGCCGACGAGAGCCGAAATGCGTTGCACAGGTGCCATCGAGCCATGGTCGCGCGTGCGACGCCGCTCGCGCACTCCATATAGGGACAGCACGTTCCCGGGCCCGTGCTTCAGGTTCCACTAACGTCGGCGCAATCGCCCCCGATCGTCGTCGCCAGTCATCGAGACGCGCCCCCTCCTCCCGTCGCGGCCGCCATGCGCGGCCCGCGACGGCGGCCCGTCGCCACGTGCGCCCTTCGGGAACGGCGCGGCGGGCCAGGGTGCTCGGGCGAGCGGCGCTGCCCGTGGCCGCTGCCCTCGCGGTCCTCGGCCTGCTGGTTGCCGTCACCGTCCGGGGAGGACCGGCAAATGCTGGGCCCACCGCCGCTGGCACTGCGAGCCGGACTGCCACCGCCGACCGCCTAGCCTCGGCCCGTACGGTCTCTGCTGGCCAAACTCCAACCACCAAGGCCCCCAGCAGGAAGCCTTCGACCAGCAGCGCCCCGACCACGAAGGCGCACCCGGTCGTCCCCACTGCTCATCTGCCCAAACCAGCAGCCGCGCCGGCCAAACAACCTGTGCCCCAAGCCAGGTCGTACATCCTGGTCGACGTCAACACGGGCAACGTGCTCGCCGGTTATAACGAGCACCTTCGCGTGCCACCGGCCAGCTTGACCAAGGTCCTGGTCGCCCTGATCGCGATCAGGTACTTGTCGCCAGACGAGGGGGTGCCGGGCACCCCCGTCTCTGAGGACGTGTACCCCAACCGGGTCGGGATAGAAAAAGGCGTCGCGTGGCCCCTCCCCGAGGTCCTGCAGTCACTGTTGGTCTATTCCGCCAATGACGCCGCTTATGCGATCGCCGACCGCATAAGCGGGACGCTCAGAGGCTTCGCTCCCGTAATGGAGCGTTCGGCTCTGCAAATAGGGATGGGCGACGACCCCCTCTTCCAGGACCCCGCCGGTCTGGACGGGCCAATGGGCTTCGAGGGCGGCAACCTGGTCAGCGCCCATGACCTGGCTATAGCCGGCCGCGACCTGTTGAGCGTGCCCGAACTGGCGCGGATCGTGCGGGAAGAGAACTACCATTTCGTCGACCCCAAGGGCCAGGTGCACTGGCTCCCGAGTATGGACTTCGCGTTCCTCGACACCTACCCGGGCGCTATTGGGATAAAGACAGGCTTTACCGACCGGGCCGGCGATTGCCTCATGGGCGCAGCCACCCACGGCAAACGCACCATGCTGGCTGTAGTCATGAACGGTTACGACCCGACCCAAACGGCCATCGACCTGCTCAACCAAGGCTTCGCCACTCCTGTTAGCGCCGAGCACACGACCGACCAGCTTCCGTCCGTGAGGTTGCCGAGCCCCCCGAAGGTCGTACATGTAGTACCGGTCATGGCCCGCAAGATCAACGTCACCACGACCACAACCAGGGCGCCGACGGCCGTCAATTGCGCAAGAGCCTCTGGACAACCTCACCGGGGAAATGCCCATCGGTCTCCAGCACCACCGTGCAGTTCCCACCGGGCTGCTTAGTTTCGCCTTTGTACTGGCCCCGCAAGTCGCAGATAGTCGCGCCCCGTCCGGCCCCGGCCCGTGTCCACCGTAACTTTGACCATCGCCGCCCGGGTGGGGACCACGTCCCCTACAGCGATCCCGGCCGCCAGGGCGTCGTGGCAGGCACAGCATCTGCGACCGAACACGGTTGTATAAAAGTCCATGTAATGATCAAGGATCTCGGCCGCGAACCGAGCCACCGCACCAGGTGATCCGGCCAGGGCGCGCCGCTGCTCCTCAGTCATAAGCTCCCTCATAGTGGCGTCGAGCGGCACCATCGTTTTCGGCCAGGGCGCAGACAAGACGGCCTGAGCGGCTTCGGGGTCCTGCCATATATTGGCCTCCGCAACCGCCGTCACGTTGCCCGGGGCCAGAGCCGCGCCGCCCATGATGGTGACGCCCTCGACCAATTGCGGCAGTTCGGGCTCGAGGCGCAGGGCGACGGCCACATTGGTAAGAGGCCCGGTGGCCAGCACGTGCACTTGGCCTGGCCGTTCACGAACCGTCCTGACGATGAGCGCTGCCGCCTGCCCAGGGACCAGGGTGCCAGCTGGTTCGCCGGTTTCGACCCCGCCCAGGCCTTCGCCCCCGTGGACAATGCCGCCGCGGTGAGCCTGCTCCCCCACCAGTGTGAGCTCGGAGCCTTTAGCCACCGGGATTTCCCCGGTGCGGCCCGCGATATCGAGCACCCACAAAGTGTTGCGGGCGGCGGCGGCGGCCGAAATGTTGCCAAAGACGGTAGTAATTGCGCATATCTCGACTCCAGGGTCGGCCAGCAGGTACAAGAGGGCGACGGCGTCGTCGATCCCGGTGTCGCAGTCGACGAGCAAGGTCTTCTTGAGCGCAGCTGCCATCGGGCGACACTAAGTGAAGTCCAGGGGCAAAGCGAAAGGGAGGGGTCTCCGGCCTAGTCTCGAACGATGAAAGCAGTCGTGTTCTGTGGCGGCGAAGTCGGTTGGTCGGACCGGCCCGACCCCCAACCTGGACCTCGCGACCTTCTTGTCAGGGTCGAAGCGGCCGGCATCAACCGGGCCGACCTGTTGCAGCGGGCCGGGCACTACCCGCCTCCCGCCGGGGTGCCGGCAGACCAGCCCGGGCTCGAATGTGCCGGCGTGGTCGAAGAGACCGGTGCAGCAGTGGAGCGCTTTTCTCCGGGAGACCGAGTGATGAGCCTGCTGGCGGGCGCCGGCCAGGCCGAGCTGGCGCTATTCGATGAGCGGACCGCTATACCGGTGCCCGACCGCTGTTCAACGGTCGAGGCCGGCGGCTTCCCGGAAGCCTTCGCCACGGCCTATGACGCCCTTTTTACCCAGGGCGGCATCAGTATGGGGGACCGCGCCCTCGTCACCGGCGCGGCTGGTGGCGTGGGCATGGCCGGCGTCCAACTGGCCGTGGCCGCCGGCGCCACCGTGGTCGCCAGCGTCCGGCATGAAGACTTCCGGGATGATGTGGCCAAGCTGGGCGCCACCGCGGTGGCGCCGGACGAGGCTGTCGCGCTCGGCCCGTTCGACGTGGTCCTCGAACTGGTCGGCGGCACCGGCGTGGCCGGCGCGTTGAATGCGCTCGCCCCCCAAGGGCGCATCGTCGTGATCGGCATCGGTGCCGGCGGGCGGACGGACCTGGATTTAGGGCTTCTTATGCACCGGAGGGCCACTCTGCCGCGGGTCGACGCTGCGAACCCGTTCGCTCGAGGAGAAAGCGGTCGTGGCCCGCCGACTCGAACAGCACGTCCTGCCCCTGCTCGACGAGGGCAAGCTAAACGTGGTCGTACAGGTGACCTACCCCTTCGAGCAAGCGGCGCAGGCATACGACCGCTTCGAAACCGGCCGCAAATTCGGCAAAATTATCCTCACCTCGGACCATTAGGTCTACTTCTTCCCCTTAATGACGCCGGGCAGCAAAAAGGCCGGCACCAGCGCTAGCAAATTGAACCCGATCGCCCACCAAAACGCGCTGTTGAACGCCGTGGCTCGGGCGGCGGCGGTTGCTTCGTGGCCAACTAGCCCGCTCGCCAGGACGACGGCCAGGACCGCGGCCCCAAAGGAACCGCCTACCTGCTGCACGATCCTGGTGGTGGAACTGGCGTCGGGCACGTCGTTCGGCTGTACCCCCTGGAATGCCCCGGCCATCACGGCAATGGTCGCCGCTGCCAGCCCGGCACCGCGCACCAACAACGACGCTGCCAGTAACCATTCGCTGGTGTCGGGACCGGCCTGCGTGAAGGCGACTGTCCCTAAAACAGTCAGGACAAGGCCGGTCAAGACGACCACCCTCGGACCGATCCGGTCTGTGAGCTTCCCGGCTATGGTCCTCGGTACCAGCGACCCTAAGCCTTGAGGGGCGAGGAGCAGGCCAGCTACGAGGGCGCTTTTGCCCTGCACGTCCTGGTAATAAAGGGACAACAGCAGCAAAGGGCCATAAAGGGACAGCCCGGCCAGGAAGAAGACGGTCACCGAGGCCGAGTACGAACGGACGCGGAAAACCCGCACGTTGAGCAACGGCCCTTCCGGCTTGTGTAGCGCATGGACCACGAAGGCACTGAGAAGGACAACTCCGATCGCCAGCGGGACGAGCGTAGGCGCACTGGCAAAGCCGCCGTGGCCTGCGGCTCGCGACAAGCCGTAAATGATCAAGGCCAGTGCCGGCGACAGCAACACAAAGCCCAAAAGGTCAAAACGGTATTGCCCTTTTTTGGGCGCGCTGGCGGGGACTATGCGCCACGCCAGGAAGATCGCCGTCAGGCAGATAGGTACATTGACGTAGAAAATCCAGCGCCAGCTCAGGTTGTCCAGAATGAGCCCACCTACCAGCGGGCCGAATACGGGCACCACCACCATGGGGAGGGTGGCCATCCCCATCAGCCGTCCGAGCCGTTGCCGGCCGGCCGCCTGGACGAGCAACGTAGTCACCACGGGCAACATCAGCCCGGCGGCCAACCCCTGGGCCAAGCGAAAGACCACCAGGCTCGTCATGTCCCACGCGGCTCCTGATAACGCCGAGCCCAGCGTGAAAAGGACAAGAGAGGCCAACCAGAGGCGCTTGGCGCCAAAATGCTCGCTCGCCCACCGGGTCACCGGCATGGCGATGCCGGCCGCCAATAGGTACCCAGTGATCACCCATTGGGTCGTCGAGACCGTCGCGTTAAAGGCCCGTCCTATTGCTGGCAGGGCCAAATTGACGATGGTGGCGTCGAGCGCGGGCGCCATGGCACCGAGCACGAGCACCAAGGTCAGCCGTTTCAGGGTCGGGTCGATCCGCTCCTCGGATGTCGTAATCGCAGGACCTCCAGTTTTAGATACGCTCCGTTTCTTATCCTGCACGGTAACATAAGATACGGAGCGTGTCTAGATGACGGTCAAGCGGCACCAGGAAAAGCCAGACGAAGCAAACCCAGGCGGTGCGGAGGGCTCTCGGCCCCGTTCGCGTCGCAGGGGCACCTCGCTGGAAGATGCGCTGCTGGAGGCGGCCTGGGACGAGCTGCAGAGCGTTGGCTACGCCAGCTTCACCATGGAATCGGTGGCGGCGAGGGCCGGGACCAGCAAGCCTGTTCTGTACCGCCGGTGGCCCAACCGGGCGCAGTTGGTCATGGCCGCCCTGCGGCGCCGGGTGTCACCTATCACGAGCGAAGTGCCTGACACGGGCGACTTGCGCCGAGACACCCTGACCCTCCTCGAGCGGCTCCGGGACCGGCAGCACATCGCGGGTAGCGACGTTGTCCACGGCCTCCTGGCGGAGATGCCCGATGTGCCCCGGGAAGTCTTCGACCTAGTCCCCGGGATAATGCTCACGGTCCTGGAGCGGGCGGCCAACCGCGGAGAAGTCAGGCGGGACCGGGTGACCCGGGCTATCGCCGCTTTGCCTGGCACCCTCCTGCGTCACGAGATGATGATCTCTGGCGACGTTGTCTCCGACGCTTTTCTGGCCGAGGTGGTAGACGACATTTTTTTGCCCCTCGTCTCGACCCAGGACAAGGGCCAGCGCTGAGCAATATCTTGGGCGGGCTAGGGCGCTGGCATTTTCGGGCTGGCGCGCTGGCATTTTCGGGCTAGGACGCGGCCATCTCCTCGGCGTAGCCACTAATCGGCAGCGGCTTGCCGGCACTGCCGCTGGCTACATTTATAGGCACGACTTGGCCATGTGAACTAGACGCCCCGTTTTCGGCCCCCTGGTCAAGTACGTAGGCCCATTTTCCATTGCCAGCAAAGGTGATGGCACCCGCGTTGTCGCCCACCAAAATGGCTTTGCCGACCGTACCTGTAGCCGTGTCGAAGGGTATGACCCTCCCCGGCGTTTTGGTCGAACCGTAACCAAGCACATATGCCTCTGTGCCGTTCGGGTCGACGGCTATAGCCCACTCGTTGGTGTTGGGGTACACGCCCAGGTTCACCGTCTTGGTCACCCGATCGGCCGTCGTGCTGATCTCGGTCACCGTGTCTTCTGTAGCACCCAGGCCAGGGTCCGGGGTGCCGACTACGAAGACAGTTTTGCCGTTGGGGGAAATGGCAAGGTCCGCCGGCACCGAGGCTCCCGTCGCCACCGCCTTGCCCCGTGCCCCGGTGGCCGCGCTGACCGGCACCACCTCTATAAACGAGCCGGGGGCGTGGCCGATCACGTAAGCGGCCTGGCCGTTTGGCCTGATCGCGACCGCCGTCGCCTGAAGATCGACATCGACGACTCTGGCGACGCGGCCACCAGAGGCATGCACCAGCGAGATGGCGTTTTGTCCAAGGACAAACCCGGCCCGGCCACCTGGTGCGAAAGCCACGGCTGTGGGGGCCGGCGTCACAGTGACTGGCGCGCCCGTGCCACCGGACGCAGTGTTCACGGGCCACACGCTGCCGGCCGGCTTTTGAGTAGCGGCGTCGAAACCACACACCACATAAGCAGTTTGACCGTTCCCCGACAGCGCCAGACCCACAGGGGCCCTGCCCACCTTCGCCACCTTGCCGACCGCGCCGGATGATGCATTTATCGACCTGAACGTCCCCGGCGACCCGAGCACGTCGCTCCCGGCCCCGGCGACGTAGACCGTCCGGCCACTTGGGGCTACGGCCAGCGCCGTAGGGAGGGCGTCAATTTTGACCGCTCGGATCACGGAATTATTGAGCGTGTCGATAACGGTCACCACGCCGGTGACGGCGTCCTCGCTGGCCGGGGGGACGACACTGCCGACGACGAGTACACCGCCACCCAAGCCAGGCTCGGCCACCAACGGACGGCCGGCTGTGCCGGGACGCTCCGCCTTCGGTCCGGGCGAGGCGGTGGCGGCAGCAGCCGCCGCGGGCAGGGCGGCGACCACTGCCACCAGAAGACCGAGTACGGGCGCCGGTTTAGCCGTGATCATCGGGCAATGCTACGAGGTGGCGTGGCCCGACAGCTCGCGAAGAGGCCGCAGGCCGAGCCGGTCGAGCTCCGTTTGCGCCGAGCCGCGCCGGGCCCGGCCGCGTCGGGGGCCGGGCCGCGGTGGGGGCCGGGCCGCGGTGGGGGCCGGGCCGCGCTGGGGCGCGCCCACCCAGCGCCCGGCTGCCTTTCTGCCGGTTTCTGTGCGCGCCCGCGTCGCTTATCCGCACTCTGGCGCGCACGGATTGGGGCGTCAGGGTGCGGGGCGGGGGAGCCGCGACGGCAGGCCCCAACCGGCGCCCGGCTGCCCTTTCTGCCGGTTTCTGTGCGCGCCCGCGTCGCTTATCCGCAGGCGATCTCAACCGGTCACCGCAACAGTTGGTAATAATTGTGCCAGCTTTTCCGAGGGCTTCAACCAACCGAGGGTCTGACGAGGGCGGTTATTGAGGCTCCGGGCGATGCGGTCGAGGTCCTCCCGGGTGTGGACGGACAAGTCGGTGCCCTTGGGCAGGTACTGGCGCAACAGCCCATTGGTGTTCTCGTTGGAGCCCCGTTGCCAGGGGCTGTGGGGGTCACAGAAGTACACCTGGACCCCGGTGGCCACGCTGAACGCGGCGTGGCGGGCCATCTCGGTGCCCTGGTCCCAGGTGATGGTCCGGAACATCTCGGCCGGCAGCGTGGTGATGGCCCGTCTCATGGCCGCCTCCACCGTGCCGGCCTTGGCGTCGGCCAAGTGGAGCAACAACAAATAACGAGTGGTGCGCTCGACCAGGGTCCCCACCGCCGAGCGGTTGGCCGCCCCCATTATGAGGTCGCCCTCCCAGTGGCCGGGCACCGCCCGGTCCTCGACCTCGGGGGGCCGCTCGGAGATCATTACCATCCCCGGGATGCCGCCCCGGTGCTCGAGGCGGCCGTGGGGGCGGCGGGCGGCCCGGCCGGTGCGCAAGCAGGCGGTCAGTTCTTTGCGCAGCGCCCCTCGGCCCTGGACGTAGAGGCTCTGGTAGATGGTCTCGTGGCTTACCTGCATAAACGGATCGTGGCCGAACTCGGCCGCCAAGCGCTCAGATATCTCCTGGGGGGACCACAGTTCTACTAACCACTCGGCCACTTTCAGCCTCAGGGCCGGGCAGCGGGCCAGCTTGGCCACCTTGGGCCGGCGGGCCGCGGCCGCGGCCCGGTCGTGCGCCTGCCAGGCCTTATAGGCGTCCCGGCCGCCGTTGGCGGTCACTTCCCGGCTGATGGTCGAGGCGTGCCGGCCGAGCTGGCGGGCGATAGCCCGCAAGCTGTGGCCCCGGACCAGGCCGGTCAGCACCGCCTCACGCTCGGCCAACGTCAAGCGGCCTGGCCCCGGGCACCAGCTGGCCGCCCGCCGGGCACGGGCCAAGGCCCGGCGCACCGAGCCCGGGTGGAAGCCGGTGCGCTCGGCGATGGCCTCGGCCCCCAGCCCCTCGGCCGCCCAGGCCGCCATCTGGTCCCGTTCGGCCTCGGTGATCCCCTCAGTGGGGTGGTAGTCCCCCCGCAGCACCGCCCTTATGGGCTGTGACGACCGGCCCAGCACCCGGGCGATGTCGTGCAGGCCGAGGCCCTGGGCCGATAGCCGGACCGCTTCTGACTGCTCCCGGGCGGACAGCACTTTCCCTTTGCGCCCCACAACAACCTCCTTAGTCAGACCAACCAACAATGGCCGGTGAGCTTGGCTGTTGCGGTGATCCCTTGAAACCGCCGCACTCTGGCGCGCAAGGAATGGGCCGTCAGGGTGCGGGGCCGTGGCATGGCGGTGCTCAGCTGGAGCGCAGTTCGCCGGCCGCACCGGCCGGCACCACCGGCCAACGTGGCCGCACCGGCGCCACCCCGCCCGGGGGGCCCGCCGGCACCTCCTCAGGCGAACTCGCCGGGTCATGGCGGCGAGACGAGCCGTCACTACGGGACGAGTCATCACTGCGGGACGAGTCATCGCCACAGGACGAGTCACCACTGCGGGACGAGTCATCGCCACAGGACGAGTCACCACTGCGGGACGAGTCATCGCCACAGGACGAGTCACCACTGCGGGACGAGTCATCGCCACAGGACGAGTCACCACTGGGGGACGAGTCATCACTGCGGGACGAGTCATCAGTGCGGGAGGAACCGAGAGGCGGTCGCCGGTCGGGCTCGCCCTTATTGGGCCAATAGGAAAAGGCTCGTTCGGCCAACGCCGCAATGGTCAACGCCGGGTTGGCCCCCGGGTTCGCCGGTACGGCCGAGCCGTCCACGACGTGCAGGCCAGGGTACGAGTACACCCGGTGGAAACGGTCGATGACGCCCTTCGAAGCGGAGTCGCCGATTACACAACCACCCAGGAAATGAGCCGTCATCGGCATGCCGAATATCTCGCCCCAGGTCGCCGCCGGGTCCCCCCTGATGGCCTGGCCCAGTCGGCGGGCGACTTGGTGGCCCACCGGGAGCCACGTCGGATTAGGTTGCCCATGTCCCCGGCCGCTCACCAGCCTTGTCCGCCCGAGCAGCCCACGTTTGGCCGATATTTTCAGGGAATTGTCGCGCGACTGCATTACCAGGGCGATGACGGTGCGTTCCGACCACCGGCGCAGGTCGAACGACCGGAGCAACGCGCGCGGCTCGTGTCTAATTGCGGCAAAAAACCGCCGGAGGCCCGCGCCGGCTGCTCTGCCATCCGAGCCCTCTATCCCCTGAGCACCGTCAACCATGACCGTTCCGAACAGGCCCATCATGTTCGAGCCATGACCGTACCTGACCGGCTCCACGTGCGTCTCGGGATCAGGGTAAAAGGACGAAGTGATGGCCACCCCGCGGCTGAAGTCCGGGCTGGCCCGGCCGAAAGGGACCACCGCACCCAGCAAAGACTCGGAGTTGGTCCGGGTTAGTTCGCCCAGCCGGGGCGACAATTCGGGCAGCTTGCCTGCAAGCGCCATCGTCTGCAGCAGCTTTTGCGTCCCCACCGCGCCGGCCGCCAACACTACCTGCGCGGTGGTAAACAACTGGCGGCGGCCTCGGCCGAGACCGGGCCCGGTGCCGAAGCGAGAGGTCCGTCGAGCAACGACCGTCCAACCACCACCGGGCCGCGGTTGGACCGACTCCACGGTCGTCATCGGCACGACAGCGGCGCCGGCCCGCTCGGCCAAGTGGAGGTAGTTGGTGAGCAGTGTGTTCTTGGCCCCGTGGCGGCAGCCCGTCATGCATTCGCCACACTGCAGGCACGCACTCCGGACCGGCCCTGCCCCGCCGAAATAGGGGTCGGCAAAACGGGCGCCGGGTTGGCCATCAGCGGGCCCGAAGAAAACGCCGACCGGGGCCGGCCGGAACGTCCCGGCCACCCCCATGTCCGCGGCCACCTGGCGCATGGCCTCGTCGGCCGGGGTGAGGGTGGGGTTGTCGACGACCCCGAGCACCCGTCTCGCCTGGTCGAAATAGGGAGCCAGCTCAACCCGCCAGTCAAGGTCGGAAGGCCACTGCGGGTCGTCGTAGAAGGCCGGCAGGGGCTCATAGAGGGTGTTCGCGTAATTGAGGGAGCCGCCACCCACGCCGGCCCCGGCCAGGACCAGCACATGGCGTAGGAACTGGACCCGCTGGATGCCGTAACAACCGAGCGGCGGCGCCCATAAAAACCGGCGCACGTCCCATGAGGTGCGGGGCAAGGTGGCCGCATCGAAACGCTGACCCGCCTCGAACACGCCCACCCGGTAGCCCTTTTCTGACAGCCGGAGCGCTGCTACCGACCCACCGAAGCCGGAGCCGACGATTATTACGTCGAAGTCACTGTTTAGTTGCCCGCCTCGGGGCGTACCCCGGCGGCGGCCGTACGGGCTTGGCTCGTATCGAGCCTCATCGGTGGAGACCATGGGCGCCCGGCAGCAACTATCCGTTTCAATTCGAAGCCAATTAGCCGCCCGAGACGTCCTGCGGACGAGGCCCACCCGTAGACAGGAACGGCATCATGGACCGTAGCTCGGCGCCGACCTTCTCGATGGGGTGCTCGGCGCCTTCCTTTTGGAGGCGGTGGTAATTGGGCAGGCCGTTGCGGTTCTCCTCCACCCACTCCTTGGCGAACGCCCCGGACTGTATGTCGGCCAGGATCTGTTTCATTTCCGCCCGGACGGCGTCGTTGATGACCCGGGGGCCACGCGTCATATCGCCGTACTCGGCCGTGGTCGAGATCGAATAACGCATCCCCGTTATGCCGTGCTCGTACATGAGGTCCACGATCAATTTCACTTCGTGGAGGCATTCGAAATAAGCGGACTCGGGTTGGTAACCGGCCTCCACCAGCGTGTCGAAGCCGGCTTTGACCAGCGATGTCAGCCCGCCACAAAGGACAACTTGCTCGCCGAAGAGGTCGGTCTCGGTCTCTTCCTTGAACGTCGTCTCGAGCACGCCGGCGCGAGTGGAACCGAGTGCCCAGGCGTAGGAAAGCCCGAGGGGCTTGGCTTTGCCGCTGGCATCGCGTTCCACGGCCAACAAGCTGGGGACGCCGCCGCCGCCCTCGTACGTACGCCGCACCAGGTGCCCAGGGCCTTTCGGAGCGACCATGACGACGTCGATGCCGTCGGGCGGGTCGATCAGCCCGAAACGGATATTGAAGCCGTGAGCGAACATCAGCGCATCGCCGGGCCGCAAATTGCCCTCGATCGATTCCTGGTAGATGGCTTGCTGTGCGGTGTCCGGAGCGAGGACCATGATGACGTCGGCCTCGGACGCCGCCGTCGCGGGATCTGTCACTGGAAGACCCGCTGAAGCTGCCTTTTCGACGGAGGCCGAACCGGGCCGCAGCCCCACCCTGACGTCGACACCCGAGTCCCGCAGGTTGAGGGCGTGGGCATGGCCCTGGGAGCCGTAGCCGATTATGGCCACCCGGCGGGACGTAATAAGAGACGGGTCGGCGTCCCGGTCGTAGTAGATGGTTGCCATTTAGCTCACCTTTCCCTCTAATTCAATCTCTCTAATGACGGCACTGGCTAATAACGGCTCGGGCCACGCCGTACCGCCGGGCGCTCTAGTTTAGGCAGCGCCACCCGGCCTGTGCGCTGGATCTCGATGATCCCATAAGGCTTAAGGAGTTCTTCGAAATCGTCGAGCACCGCCGGTTGGGCGGCCAGCATAACCGTGAGCGCTTCCTGACCGACGTCGACGATAGTGCCGCCGAAGATACGTACCAGGTCCCCGACCTCCCCGCGACGACCGGCCCCCCCGGAGGCGCGCAACGCACGGAGAGCAGGGCCAGCTCGCGTTCGATGGCCTCCCCGGGCGTGAGCTCGGTGATCTTTACGACGTTGACCAGTTTGAACAACTGCTTCGTCAGTTGTTCGACCGAGGTCTCTTCGAGGTCGACCACGACGGTCACCCGGCTGAAGGCGTCATCATCCGTCGGAGCCACCGCCAGCGAAATGATGTTGAAGCCTCGACGAGCGAAAAGGGCGGATATGCGGGCCAGCACGCCGGCCCGGTTCTCCACGATAATCGAAATGGTCTGATGGTGGGTACGGCCCGTCCCTGATACCCACGTCGTGACCGGGCTGGCGACCGACATTATTGCACCACCCTTTCTCCTCCGGGCTGGAGCCCGGGGTGGACGATGACGTCGCTATTGGACAGGCCGGCCGGCACCATAGGGAAGACCTTCTCGCGCGAGTCCGTGCGGAAATCGATGACGACCGGGCGGTCGTCTATGGAATTGGCTTTTTCGACCACGGGGGCCACGTCGCCGGCGTGTTCGACGCGAAATGCGACGCACCCCATGGACTCGGCCCATTTCACATAGTCGGGGAGGTCAGGGGAGAGGTAGACCTCGGAATAACGCTCCTCGTAGAACAACTCCTGCCACTGACGGACCATACCCAGATATGCATTATTGAGGATGGCCACCTTTATCGGGATGCGTTCGCTCGAGGCCGTCACCAGCTCTTGGGCCGTCATCTGGAAACAGCCGTCGCCGTCTATGGCCCACACGGTGCGGTCGGGGCGGCCCACCTTCGCCCCGATGGCGGCGGGCACCGCGAAGCCCATCGTGCCCAGGCCGCCAGAATTGACCCAGGTGTAGGGGTGATCGAAGCGCCAGTACTGGCTGGCCCACATCTGGTGTTGGCCCACTCCGGCCACGACGGTGGTGTCTGAGGGGCTGGCGTCGCGGATCGCCTCGATGACCGCCTGGGGCTTCAGTAGTTCGCCGTCGGCCTGCGGCTCGTAGTAGAGCGGGAAGCGCGCCTGCCACTCTTTTATTTGTGCCCACCACGGGGACCGGTCGGGCTGGGGCTCGCCGCTGGCTATAAGCACGCGGGCCAGTTCCTCGATCACCAGCCGGCAATCCCCCACGATCGGCACCTCAGGGCGGCGGATTTTGCCCAGCTCGGCCGGGTCTATGTCGACATGGACCACCTTGGCCCTGGGCGCAAAGGAACTGACCCGCCCCGTCACCCTGTCGTCGAAACGAGTGCCGAGAGCGATCAAAAGGTCGGCTTCTTGCATCGCGGTGATGGCCGCATAATTCCCGTGCATGCCGGGCATCCCGAGGCAGAGCGGGTGGCTGTCCGGGAACGCACCCCGCGCCATTAACGTCGTGACCACTGGTGCCCCGGTGAGCTCGGCCAGTTGGCGCAGGGCGTCGGTGGCCCGTGCCTTCAAGATCCCACCGCCGGCATAGATAACAGGCCGGGCCGACGCCGTTATCAGCCTTACCGCTTCGCGCACCATGCGCGGATGGCCCTTCATGGTCGGCTTGTACCCGGGGAGCGAACTGGAAACCTCTTCGTCGTCTGGCCAGTGCCACTCCAACTGGGCGGTAAGGACGTCTTTGGGGACGTCGAGCAACACTGGCCCGGGCCGCCCGGTAGTGGCCAGCAAAAATGCCTGCCTGACCGCCAGGGCTATGTCCTCCGGCTCCATCACGAGCTCGTTGTGCTTGGTGACCGAACGAGTTATCCCCACCGTGTCGGCTTCCTGGAACGAGTCGGTCCCGATAACACCCCGGCTCACTTGCCCGGTAATAGCAACGACCGGGACTGAGTCCATATATGCGTCACATAACGGGGTTACCAGGTTGGTCGCCCCAGGGCCGCTTGTGACCATGACCACGCCCGGGCGGCCCGCCACTTGAGCGTAGCCCTCGGCCATGTGACCGGCGCCCTGTTCGTGGCGGACGAGTACGTGGCGGATCGGCGAGTCGAGTATGGGGTCGTAGGCGGGCAGGATGGCGCCCCCGGGAAGGCCGAAGATGACCTCCGTGTGCTCCATCTCCAGGCTCTTTATGAGGGCTTGCGCCCCGGTGAGTTGCATCAGCGACCTCTCTATTCGTCTATCCCCGATTTGGTTTGTCCCCGGTGTGGGCTCGAACCAGGCTGGGAAACAAAACGACCTCCCCAAAGGGAGGTCGTTCGACGCGCACGTTGTTGGACGCGCGTGTCAAGTAATTACTACGAGGCCGAAAAAGGCCGCGCCGGGAGTAGCACCGGGTATAGCCGTGCCCTTGTGTGCCACTACCACGCCCCCATAATGGCACAGGCGCCGGCCGCTTCGCAAACGGTGCGCCGGGCCAACCGGCCGGCACACGAGGACGCCGGGGCCGGGCCGCAAAACGAGGTTACGATGCCTCGGTGCCGCAGAACCCTGCCCGTTGGCCCGGTCTCCCCCCGGACGATGGCTTCGACGAACTGGACGAGGCCTGGCTTCGGTCCAAGCCCGGTGCGAAGTGGGCGCGAGCCGGCGACGGAGTGATCCCGAGCTGGATAGCCGACATGGACTTCCCTACGCCGCGGCCAGTGCGAGAAGCACTGGCGAGGCTGGCCGACGTCGGCGACCTCGGGTACGCAAGCGGGGAGGAGACCGCTCTGCTGGAGGAAAAATGGGCGACCCGCATGAAGGCCAGGTTCGGCTGGACGCCCACCAGCGGTCACTTCCGGCTGTTCTGCGACGTCGTCCAGGCGGTGCAGGTCATGGTCGACCTCGTCACCTCGCCGGGCGACGGCGTCCTGCTGCTCACACCCTCCTACCCACCCCTGTGGCGGGCCATCGAGGACTCCGGCCGGCAACTACTGGCTGTCCCCGCGCTCGAGACGACCATGGGCTGGGCTTTCGACCTGGACGCGGCTGAGCAACAGGCCCCCGGCGCCAAGCTGTTGCTGCTGGCCAACCCCCAGAACCCGACCGGGCGGGTGCTTTCCCGCCCGGAACTGGAGCGCCTGGGCGACCTGGTGGAGCGCCACGGACTCCTCGTTGTGTCCGACGAGGTGCATGCGGACCTGGTGCTGACCGAGAGTGCTCACATCCCGTTCGCCTCACTGTCCGAGGAGTTGGCCCGGCGGACGGTCACGCTGTACTCGGCCAGTAAGTCCTACAACCTCGGCGGCATGCGCTGTGCCGTCGCTTATGTCGGGCCTCCCGAAGTGGAACAACGGTTGGCCGGTTTTCCCTCCGAACTGCTCGGCCGGGTCAGCGTGGCCGCCCTCGTCAGCACCTCGGCGTCGTGGACCGCCGCCGGTGACGAATGGCTCGACCGCTGCCTGTCTCGCCTGCGGGCCAACCGCGACTTCCTCGGCCGGTGGCTGGCCGGCGCCGGGGCGGAGGCCGGCGTGGTCGGCTACCCGTCCGAGGGGACTTACCTGGCTTGGCTCGACCTCCGTCCCGCCGGTCTTGGCGACGACCCGGCTGACTGGCTCCTCGAACACGCCAAAGTCATGGTGGGTGGGGGGCCGCATTTCGGGCCGGGCGGGGCCGGTTTCGCCCGCATCAATTTCGCCACCACTCCCGGCCTCCTGGAAGAAACGTTGTCCCGGTTCGCCGATGCTCTCACAATTGTGCGGAGCCGCCCGGCGGCGCGGGCAAACGTGACGGCAGGAAGCAGCTAACTCCTTTCGGGGCGGGGGCGGCAGCCGGCCAATTTCGGCCCTCCGGGCCTCGGATCCTGGGTGCGCGAATGCGTTCCGCTTATGAACACATTGCTTTTTTACTCGTGAATGTAACCAGAGCGGCCGGCTGTACCGGGGCGCCCGACGTTGCTCGACGTCTTACTTTTCGGGCAGAGCCCCTCGGGCGACGAGCTCTCGGCGGAGAGTGGCAGCATCACGGAAAACGGTGGCCGGCATCCCGAGCGCTCGCGCCGCGGCCACGTTCTCCGCTCTGTCATCGGTGAACAAAGTCTCCTCGGGGACCAGCCCGAAACGCTCCAAAGCCAGGTTGAAAAACCGCGGGTCCGGTTTCATCACGCCCTCGTGGGAGGAGACGAAGTACCCGTCGAACAACTCGAAGAAGTCGTAGCGATGTACCCGGCGCTCGAAGCTCTCTCTCTCCATATTGGTCAGGGCGTAACAAGGGACACCGGCGCTCACGACCTCTCGGAGTAACTCGACACTCCCTTCAACGGGGCCGTTCACCATCTCCTCGTTGCGTTCCCCCCAGGCCAAGATCAGGTCGGCGTGGCCGGGGTACTCCAGCGAGAGCTCGGCACAAGCCGCGTCTATGGGCCGGCCCAGATCCTGTTGGGCATGCCACGACGGCGTGCACACGTTGGCCAGGAAGTCCTCCATGCCGGCGACGTCGTCGCCGAACAGCTTTCGGTACAGGAACCTGGGGTCCCATTGGAGCAGTACCCCGCCCAGATCCCACAAGACCGCCTTCAATGCGGGAGCCGGCGGTGGCGCGGCAGACGGCGCCGCCGCCGGGTTGGGGCCGCCTAGCCCCCAATGATCGCCTGGGCGCCGATCACCGCCTGGGCCCCGATGATCGGGCATAGACGCCATGGCAAAGAACCTAGCGAAGTGGGAAGCTTGGAAGTTGATGACTGATACGACCAGTACGCCCAAACCCAACCCGGCCGGGCCTGCTCCTGGCGCCAGTGGCGAACAGGCTCGTCAGGTGGCGGAGGCCGCCCGGGAGAAGGAGTGGGCCAAGCCCAGCTTCGCCAAAGAACTTTTCCTCGGCCGGTTCCGCCTCGATCTCGTCCATCCCCATCCACGACCCACTGCTGAGCAGGTGGCCAAGGGCGAGGAGTTCCTGGCCAAGCTCGAAGGCTTCATCCGTGCCCACGTCGACCCGTTGGAGATCGAGCACGACGCCAAGATCCCCGACCACGTGCTTAAAGGTCTGTGCGACATCGGCGCCCTGGGGATGAAAATCGACGAGAAATATGGTGGGCTGGGTTTGAGCCACCTCTACTACATAAGGGCGCTGGCATTGGCGGGGACGGCCAGCGGCGCCATAAGCACCCTGCTCTCCGCCCATCAGTCGATCGGGGTGCCACAGCCGCTCAAGTTGTTCGGGACCGAGGCACAAAAGCAGAAGTTCCTGCCTCGCGTCGCCCGCGACGAAGTAAGCGCTTTCCTGCTGACCGAACCAGACGTCGGCAGCGACCCGGCCCGAATGTCGGCCTCGGCCACCCCCGTCGACGACGGCGCCGCCTACCTCCTGAACGGCACCAAGCTCTGGGCCACCAACGGCACTGTGGCCAGCCTTTTCGTCGTTATGGCGGTAGTCCCCCCGAGCGAAGGCAAGCGAGGCGGGATCACCGCTTTCGTGGTCGAGGCGCATGCACCGGGCGTGACGATCTTGACCCGGAACAGCTTCATGGGCCTACGGGGCATCGAGAACGGCCTGGTCCGCTTCGAGAACGTCCGCGTGCCGGCCGACAACTTGATCGGCGACGTCGGCCGCGGGCTGAAGGTCGCCCTGACCACCCTGAACACCGGGCGGCTGTCGCTGCCGGCGCTCTGCGCCGCTTCGGCCAAGCTCTCCCTGAAGTACTCCCGCGAGTGGGCCAACGAGCGGGTCCAGTGGGGCGCTCCCATCGGCAAACACGAGGCCGTAGCGCTCCAGCTCGCCGATATCGCCGCCCGAACGTTCGCCATGGAGGCGGTGGTCGAACTGTCCAGCATGCTGGCCGACGAGGAGCGCAACGACATCCGGCTGGAGGCCGCGCTGGCCAAGCTTTTCTGCTCGGAAGCGGCCTGGCAGGTAGCCGACGAGATGGTGCAGATCCGGGGGGGCCGGGGGTACGAGACGGCCGAGTCTCTGCGTGCCCGTGGTGAGCGCCCGGTGCCGGCGGAACAGATTCTGCGCGACCTGCGCATCTCGCGCATATTCGAGGGGTCGACCGAGATCATGAAGCTGCTGATCGCCCGAGAGGCCGTAGACCAGCACCTTTCGGTCGCGGGAGCGCTCGTCGACCCCAAGGCCACCACGGCCGCCAAAGCGGAGAGCGCCAAGGCCGCCGCTCGCTTCTACGCCAAGTGGCTCCCGAACCTCGTTTACGGCCCCGGGCTGAAGTCGGGCTCGTACGAAGAACTGGGCGAACCGCTCGCGGCCGAGCTGCGTTTCGTGGAACGGGCCAGCCGCAAATTGGCCCGCTCCACGTTTTACGGCATGTCCCGCTGGCAAGCCGGGCTGGAAAAGAAGCAGGGCTTCCTGGGACGTTTGGTCGACATAGGCGCTGAGCTGTTCGCCATGACGGCCGCGTGCGTCAGGGCCAAGATGTTGGTGGACGATGCCAACGTCGACGGGCAGAAGGCGGTCGAGCTGGCCGTCCTGTTTTGCCGTGGCTCCCGCCGTCGGGTCGAGAACCTCTTCTCCGAATTGTGGCGCAACGACGACGAGGCCAACTACTCGGCCGCCCAAAAGGTCCTGTCCGGGGACTACGAGTTTGCCGAATTGGGGATCGTCGACCCCTCCCTCATGGGCGTACTCGTCCCCAACGGTGAGGGTCTATCTGCCGAAGAGGAGCAGTAGCGGGCCGGCTCTGGCTGGCGGAGCCGGCGGTTTTGGCCTCAGGCTTTTAGCCCCAGGGTTCTGGCCTCAGGGTTTTGGCCTCAGGGTTCTGTGACCGCGCCCTTGTCTGCGCCGGTAACCAGCCGGGCGTACTTGGCCAGCACCCCATGGCGGTAACGAGGCTCGGGCAGCTTCAGGTTGGCCTGCCTCGTGGCCAGCTCGGCCGGGCTCACGTCCAGGTCGATCCGGCGCTTGGCCACGTCCACCGTTATGCGGTCGCCGTCAGCCACGAGGGCGATCGGCCCGCCGTCCACCGCCTCGGGCGCGACGTGGCCGATACATAGCCCCCGGGTACCGCCGCTGAAGCGGCCGTCGGTGACCAGCGCGCAGTCCGCACCCCGGCCGGCGCCGGTCATGGCCCCCGTAACGGCCAACATTTCTCTCATGCCCGGCCCGCCCTTGGGGCCCTCGTAGCGGATCACCACGACACTGCCGGGCTGGATGGAACCGGCAAGGATGGCGTCCAACGCCGCTTGCTCGCCATCGAAGACCCGGGCCGTTCCCTCTAAGCGGTCGAAGTCGATGCCGGCCACCTTCACGACCGCACCGGCGGGGGCCAGCGAACCGCGCAAGATGGCCAGTCCGCCGTCGGTGTGGAGCGGGTTCGCCAACCCGCGGACGACGTCGCCGTCGGGGGCAGGGGGGTCGAGAGAGGCCAGGTTTTCGGCCACGGTGCGACCCGTGATGGTCAAGCAGTCGCCGTGCAGCAGGCCCGCGTCGAGCAACTCCTTCATGACGACCGGGAGGCCACCAATGCGGTCGAGGTCGACCATGTGGAAGCGCCCGTGCGGTTTCATGTCCGCCACGTGCGGCACCATCCTCCCGATGCGGTCGAAGTCCTCCAGCGAGAGCTCGACCTGAGCCTCGTGGGCGATCGCCATCAGGTGGAGCACAGCGTTGGTCGAGCCGCCGAGGGCCATCACGACGGCGATGGCGTTCTCGAACGCCTCCTTGGTCATGATCTGGCGGGGACGGGTACCGGTTTCCAGCAACCTCACCACCGTCCGGCCTGAGTCGTAGGCGGCGTCGTCGCGACGGCGGTCGACGGCAGGCGCACTCGAGCTGGCCGGGAGGGCCATGCCGAGCGCCTCGGCCGCAGAGGCCATGGTGTTGGCGGTGAACATGCCGGCGCAGCTCCCCTCGGTGGGGCACGCCCGCCTCTCGATGAGGGAGAGCTCGTCGTCAGTGAGCTTCCCGGCCGCGCGGGCGCCAACGGCCTCGAAGACGCTGACGATGTCCAGCGCCTCGCCGTGGGCACCCCGTCCCGGCAGTATGGTCCCCCCGTACAGGAAGACCGAGGGCAGGTTGAGGCGCGCCGCAGCCATGAGCATGCCGGGGAGGGACTTGTCACAGCCAGCCAGGGTCACGAGCCCGTCAAAACGTTCGGCATGGACCATGGCCTCAACCGAGTCGGCGATAATTTCACGGCTGACAAGCGATGCCCGCATCCCCTCCGTCCCCATTGAAATACCGTCCGACACGGCGATGGTCACGAACTCGAAGGGGAAACCCCCGGCGTCGCGTACACCTTGCTTAGCCCGCTTGGCCAGCCGGTCGAGGGGCAGGTTGCATGGAGTGACCTCGTTCCACGAGGAGGCCACCGCGACCTGCGGCTTGTCCCAGTCGGCGTCCGTCATGCCGACAGCCCTGAGCATGGCTCGGGACGGCGCTCGCTCGGGCCCGTCGGTGACCTGGCGGCTGCGGGGTTTGAGGTCGCTCGGCATATGGATACCTTAGGGGACCGGCGGCAGGGGCCGGCCCGGGCCCTCGTCACCCTGTCCCGGAGCGCGGCCGCCCTGCTTGTGACCACGGCCGGCCTGGCCGGCTGCTCGCTCTCTCCGCGCCGCTCCCTGTCGACCGCCAGCGTCGAGGCCGAGATCGGGGCGCAGCTGGCCAGCACCTACCACATCGCCCCACCCGAAGTGCACTGCCCGAAGTCGATCCCGGCGACGCCAGGCACCAGGTCCACCTGCACCGCATCGCTCGACGGGCAGCCCCTTCAGGTAGTGGCGACGGTAACCGGCCCCCACGGCCACTTCGAGGTCCACGCCACCAGCGCCGTCATCGTGAAGTCGGCGGCTGAGACCGAGATCAGCCAAAACCTGTCCAACCGGGTCGGTCAGCCCGTTTCGGTGAGCTGTCCCATCCCGGCCCTGCTGGTCGCCGACCCCGGCCATACTTTTCGTTGCACGGCCCAAATCGCTGGTGTGGAGCGCCAGGTCGCGGTGACGGTGGAAAACCTCGGCGGCGACCTGCGCTACCAGGTCCTGCCGTATAAGCCCGCCGGATAAGCGCGCCGGTCTTGGCTAAGGAACGTCGCGCCTAGGGCGTGGCGGAGGAACGACGGCGGCGGAGGAGGTCGGCGGCGGCGCGCAGGTCGGCGTTCCCGCCGGTAGCCGCTTTCACCTTCCCGATGAAAAACCCCGCCAACTTGTCATCGCCCTCCGCGTAGCGCTCCCACTCCCGAGGGTTCGCGGCTATGACCTGGTCCACGACCTCCTCGAGGGCTCCGGCAGACATGGCCTGGAAACCGAGGCCGGCGGCGATGGCAGCCGGGTCGCCGCCGTCGGCCACCAGTACTTTCAGCACCGTCCGGGCCTGGGCGGGGGTGAGCTCACCCCGCTGCTCGAGCGAGACCAACCGCAGGAAGCTGTCGGCGTCGATGTCGTTGGCGGTCCGGCCGTGGCCGTCGGCCAGCTCGCCGGCGACTTCGTTCGCCAGCCGGCGCAGGGCCAGGCCGGGGTCCACCTTGGCGGCTACCGCCGCCGCGACCAGGCCGTCGAGGCCGAGCCGCACCACGGTCGAAACAGGCTCGGCCGAAGCATCCAAGCCGACAGCCGCGGCTACCCGGGCCCTTCTCTCGGCCGGCAGCACCGGGAGCGAAGTCTTGACCGCCTTTACCCATTCAGGGCCGGGGTCGAGGGTGACGAGGTCGGGTTCGGGGAAGTAACGGTAATCGAACGCCTCCTCTTTCGAGCGCATCGAATACGTCCGGCCGTCGGCCTCGTCCCAGTGGCGCGTCTCCTGGAGCACTGGCTGCTCGCTACGGAGCAGTCCCACCTGCCGGGCGGCCTCGTACGCTATAGCCCGCACCAGGCTGCGCAAAGAGTTCAAGTTCTTTATCTCGCAGCGGGTGCCCAGCGTGGTCGAGCCCTCCGGTCGGACCGAGACGTTGCAGTCGACTCTGACCGAGCCTTCTTCCATTTTCCCGTCTGAGGCCCCCGTGGCTACGAGAACTGCACGCAGTTCCTCGACATATTCACGGGCCTCGTCGGCACTGCGGATATCGGGGGCGGAAACTATTTCTACCAGCGGCACCCCGGCCCGGTTGTAATCGACCAACGAGTGGGCCGCTTCGTGGATCCGACCGCCCCCGCCGATATGAGTGGTCTTGCCTGTGTCCTCTTCGATATGTGCCCGTATTATGCCCACTCTTCCCCCACTCGGGAGCGGCAACCAGCCATCAACATTTATCGGCACGTCGTATTGGCTTATCTGATAATCCTTGGGCATGTCCGGGTAGAAATAGTTTTTCCGGTGGAAAATCGAGGGCTGCACCCGGCAATTCAGGGCAGTGCCAATCCGGATGGCATAATCGACGGCCTGACGGTTGAGCACTGGCAGAGACCCCGGGAGGCCCAGGCAAACGGGGCAGATATTCGTGTTGGGCTCCACGCCAAAGACGTTGGGGCACCAACAAAAAAGCTTGGACTGGGTCTGCAGCTCGGTGTGGACCTCGAGGCCTATCACTATTTCCCAACCGGCCAGTTGTCCGGGAGAGCTCACTGTCCACCTTCCTTCTGGCCACCTTCCGTCCGGCCACCTTCCGTCTGGCCACCTTGCGTCTGGCTGGCCTTCTCGACGGCGTCTTCAAGCGCCCGAGCGGGGCTCAGGCTTTCGAGCACCTCGGCCACCTGGAACATCAACGGCTCGCCGAGCGCCGGCGCCAACACCTGGACACCAACGGGGAGGCCATCGTCACCACTGCCGAACGGCACGCTCACCGCCGGATGACCGGCCAAGTTGGACGGGATGGTACAAACGTCGCTCAAGTACATGGTGAGCGGGTCCGCCGTCCTGGCTCCCAGGGGGAAGGCCGTCGTCGGAGAAGTGGGAGATAGGAGCACGTCAAAAGAACGGTACGCCTGCTCGAAATCGCGGATTATGAGCGTCCGCACCTTTTGCGCCTTGCCGTAATAGGCGTCGTAATACCCGGCCGAGAGCGCATAAGTCCCGAGCATTATCCGTCGTTTTACCTCCGCCCCGAACCCCGCCTCCCTGGTGCCCATGTACATCTCGGTAATGTCGGCCCCCGGCACTCTGAGGCCATAGCGGACACCGTCGTAACGGGCCAGATTGGACGACGCTTCGGCGGGAGCGATCATGTAGTACGCCGACATCCCGTAGCGCACCGCGGGCACACTTATTTCCTCAATTTTGGCGCCCACACCGGCCAGCGCATCCGCGGCCTCGTGCAGGCGGGCGGCCACGTCGGCCGAGATCCCCTCCGCCCCCGCCAGTTCGGCGATGACCCCGACCCGGAGCCCGTCGACCCCGCGACCCAGGTTGGAAGATGCCGGCTGGTAGTCGTTGGGCAGGCTGGTCGAGTCCAGCTCGTCGTGGCCTGACACGCAGTCCAGTAGCAACGCCGCATCCGCCACGCTGGTGGCCAACGGGCCGATCTGGTCCAGCGAACTCGCAAAAGCGATGAGGCCGTAACGGGAGACGAGGCCATAGGTGGGCTTCGCCCCGACGACGCCGCACAGCGCGGCCGGTTGGCGGATCGAGCCGCCCGTGTCGCTGCCTAAAGCCAGCGGGGCGAAGCCCGCCGCCACCGCCGCGGCGCTCCCACCCGAAGACCCGCCGGGCACCCGGCCGAGGTCGTGCGGGTTGCGGGTGGGCCCGAAGCCGAATGTTCGGTCGAGGAGCCCATGGCGAACTCGTCCATGTTGGTCTTCCCGATGGCGATGGCACCGGCCGCCGCCAGCCTGGTCACCACGGTGGCGTCGTAAGGGGGCAGCCAGCCCTCCAGGATCCGCGACGAGCAGGTCGTCGGCACCCTCCGCGTGCATAGGAGGTCTTTCAAGGCCACCGGCACACCGGCCAGAGGACCAGGGTCGTGGCCGCCGGCAACGAGACGGTCGACCTCCATGGCCCGGGCCCGGGCGTCGTCTGCCATCACGAAGTTGAAGGCATGGACGTCCGGCTCGCGCTCGGCGATGCGAGCCAGGTGCTCCTCCACCACGGTGACGGCGGACAGTTGCCCCAGACGGACGCGGGTGGCGATGTCTACGGCCGATGGAGACCGGGCTGGCCGGCTTACGGTCATGGTGCCTCGCCCATGATCCGCGGGATCCGGAACCGGTGGGCTTCAACGTCCGGAGCTTGGGCCAGGACCTCGTCCCGGTCCAGGCACGATCGCACCACATCCTCCCGGAACACGTTGGCCAGCGGGAACGGGTGTGCCGTCGGCGGCACCCCCTCGATGTCCAGGGCGGCGATGTCTGCCGCGTGCTCGAGGACGGCGGCCAACTGGGTGGTGAACCGATCCAACTCCTGCTCAGACAGGCCGAGGCGGGCCAGCTGAGCCACGTGGGCTCCGTCGCGTTTGGATATCGGGGTGCTCTTGGGGCTCGGGTCGGTCACTTTTTCATCAATTCTCGAACGGCGTTCGCGCCCGGCAACCAGCCCCTAGCCATGGCCGCTCGGGACGCTCGGCTCGGGCCAGTTGGTCCATCCGGTCATGGTAACGACACAAGGCCCCGCCGGAGGCGGTACTTTCGGAGAGCACGAACCGGGGCGGGAAAGCCCAGGAGCACGAGGTCAGACGACGAGCATGCAAAAGTACGCCTTTTTGAGCGATGAGTGGGTGGGCGAAGCCAAGCGCATCTACGCCGAAGCGGGCGTGGGCGGGGCCATCGCCGGCGCCACCACCTTGGCACCGGTCCGGGTCAACCTCATCGTGACCGACGCCCCTTTCTCGATCGGCTCCGGTCGATGCCCACGTGGACACGTCTGCGGGGCGCTTCGATATCGATGTGGGCCACTTGGCCGCGCCGGATGTCACCATCTCGCTCGGTTATGACACCGCCCGGTCGTTGTTCGTTCAGGGGGACGTGCAGTCCGTATTGCAAGCTTTCCTCGGTGGGCGGATAAAGGTCGACGGCGACCTGAGCAAGCTGCTGGACCCGAGGAGCGGGATCTGGCCGTCGCCAGCGGCGGCCACCTCGCCTGGTCAATGGGCGCCCGCTGGCGGTGCCGCTGGTGCGGGTGCCGCCCACGGCAGCGGCGGTGACGCGTTCGGGGCCGAAGGCGCCCCCGAGTCGGCCTTCGCTGAAGCGCCGGTCGCCGACGAGGGCGAGTATGGCGAGGGGGCCACAGCGGCCCCGGCCAGCTCAGCCGGGGCCGGTCAAGGCGCACTGGGCCAACAGGGGTTCGGTTTTGGAGGCGCCCAGGCGCGGCACGTGGCCACCCGGCTACAGGAGATCACAGAGTGAGCGGCGGTCCTGCGCGAGGCCAGGGGCGGGATGAGCGACGTAACCGAAGCTGACCACGTCACGCCCTCGCCCAGTCGGGAGGACCTCCCCGGGGCGCGGGTGGACAAGTGGCTGTGGGCCGTGCGGGTGTACAAGACGCGGACCGCCGCGACCGACGCCTGCCGGGCCGGACATGTGAGGCTCAACCGGGCCGGGGCCAAAGCGGCCGCGCTGGTCAGGCCGGGCGACACGGTCGAGGCCTTCTGCAACGGCCGGGAACACGTGCTCGAGGTAACCGCCATCATCGAGAAACGCGTCGGTGCCTCCGTGGCCACGACCTGTTACATCGACCACAGCCCGCCTCCGCCGCCGGCGGGCATGCAGCCGCCTAACTTCGCCCGCGACCGGGGCGCCGGCCGGCCGACGAAGAGGGACCGGCGCGACCTCGACCGGGTACGGCGCAAATAAACCCACACCCAAGGTCGACAACCTATAACCAGTCGAGCACCTCGGAACGGTGGCCCGGCCGGCGGGCGCCGCCGTCAGCTCAGCCCCCCCGTCTCCAGCAAGCGCTCGAACGCCTCCTCGTCAATCTGCGGGATCCCTAGTTCGGTGGCTTTGGCGAGCTTGGCGCCGCCCGGGTCGGCGCCGACGACTACAGCCGTTGTCTTTTGCGACACGCTGCCCGGCGCCTTACCACCGCGTGACTTTACGGCTGCTTCGGCGTCCTCCCGCGACCAGCGCTCCAGAGTGCCCGTAACGACGACCGACATACCGGCCAGGGTCTGCTCCAGTGCGGGCGCGCCCGGGCCTTCGAAATTGAGCCCGGCCTCGCGTAGCCGGTCAATGACCTGGCGGTTGCGCGGCAAGGAGAAGAACTGGGCAATGCTGGCTGCAATTACCGGACCGATGCCCTCGATAGCCGCCATCTCTTCCTCCGGGGCGGCGATAATCCGGTCCAGGTGGCCCATAGCACGGGCCAACACCTGGCTGCCGTTAGTACCGAGGTGGCGGATGGAGAGCCCGACAAGCAAATTGGCCAGCGGCCGTGACTTCGAGGCGTTTATGGCACCCGCCAGATTAGAGACCGAAATGGCGCCGAACCCCTCATAAGTCCTGACCCGGTCGAAATCGAGTGAGTAGATGTCGGCCACATCGGCCAGCAGGCCTTCACGGCAAAACAGGGATACCGTGCGTTCACCCAGGCCCTCGATGTCCATCGCCCCCCGGGAGGCAAAATGCGATATCCGCTGTACTTGCTGGCCCGGGCAGTCCACGTTTATGCAATAGGTGTCAGCTTCGCCTTCCAGTCGCTGCAGGGGAGAACCACAGATAGGGCATTTCGTCGGGAAGGACCAGGCCGGGAGGCCCTTCGGCCGCAGCGGCAGGACCGGGCCTCTCACCTCCGGGATGACGTCACCAGCGCGCCTCACAACCACGGTATCTCCAGGCCGCACGTCCTTGGCCTGCACCTGGTCCTCGTTGTGGAGAGTGGCGAGGCCCACTCGTGCGCCTCCCACCACCACCGGATCGAGAACCGCGAACGGCGTTGCCTTTCCTGTACGTCCGATCGAGACCATTATTTCTTTCAGGAGGGTGTTTTTCTCCTCCGGAGGAAATTTGTACGCGATCGCCCACCGAGGCGCGTGCGAAGTGGCCCCGAGCTCACGCCGCTGCGCCAAATCGTCGACCTTCACCACGACGCCGTCGATCTCGAAATCAATGCTGTGGCGGTTTTCCAGCCACCTCTGGCAGTACTGGTCGACCTCCTCCAAACTGCCCAGTGTCTGTAGATGGCGGCTGACCGGGAACCCCAGCGCTTTCAACCATTCCATCGTCTCATGGTGGTATTTGAATTGAGGCCCCCCGATCACCTCGCCCAACTGGTAAGCGGTGAACGACAACTCGCGTGAGGCCGTCACTCCCGGATCTTTCTGGCGCAGCGAGCCCGCTGCCGCATTACGGGGGTTGATGAACGTGCGGCTGCCCGTTTCAGCCTGGCGCCGGTTGAGTTCTTCGAAGGCCCGGACCGTCATGTATATCTCGCCGCGGACCTCGAGGCTTTCGGGCGCCCCAGACCCAAGCTGTTTCGGCACGGCTTCGATGGTCGCCACGTTGGGGGTCACATCCTCGCCTACCTCGCCGTTGCCGCGGGTCGCCGCGGTCACCAGGCGGCCGGACTCGTACAGAAGTGACATGGCGAGGCCGTCGATCTTCAGCTCACAATTGAACGCGACTTCGCCCGATATATAACGCTCCATCCGCTTACCCCAGGCGAGCAGCTCTTCGTAGCTCACCGTCTTGTCGAGCGACATCATCGGCGTGCGGTGGCGCACCTCGGTGAAAAGGCCGACTGGTGCGCCGCCGACTTGCTGGAGCGGGGACTCCGCCGTTATGACCTCAGGGTGCTCCTGCTCGAGCCGGGCCAGCTCGCGTACTAGTTCGTCGAAATCAGCGTCGCTGATCTCGGGGTCGTCCAGCTCGAAATATCGCCGGTTGTGGTGCGCAATGAGCTCTGTGAGCTCCTCTGCCCGTTCGGCGAAATTGTCTTCGGCCATGACCCACCAGGCTACCCAGGAGCAGTGACGGTCCCGCCGCCACAGCTAAAGCCGGAGCGGAGGGTCGAGGTCAGACGGCCGTGCCGCCCCCAAGGACCAGATCGCCTCCGTCAGCCCCGCCGTCGTACAGGACTACGGCTTGACCGGGTGCCACCCGCCGAGCGGGCTCAGCCAAGACGACCGTGCCGGATCCGGCACCGCCCTCCCATGTGGCCCGCAGCGGCTGCCCGTGGGCGCTCAACTGAGCGTCGACGGGCGTCCCCGGCGGTGGGGGCGTCCCGGCCGACCAGGACACGTCCACGATCTCGGTCCGGTCGACCAGAAGGTCTGCCAGCGCGCCAACCGTGGCCGTCCTGCTTTCGAGGTCGACGCCGACCACGTAGCGACGTTCGGGCCGGGAGCGGGGCTGCAACCCCAGCCCCCGACGCTGCCCGACAGTGACCATCTCGAGCTCCTCGATGGGACCGATGTCTTCGCCCGCGGTGGTGACCAGCCGACCACTTCCGATAGGCATCCGCCCGGCGAGGAAGCCGCTCCTGCCGGAGGTTTTGGAGATGAAACATACGTCCTGACTGTCCGGTTTGGCCGCCGTGCGCAAGCCCAGCTCCCCGGCCAGGCTGCGCACGGAGCTCTTGGTCATTTCCCCGATCGGGAGCCGCAACCTGGCCAGCTCGGCCTGGCCCAACATGTAGAGGACATAGGACTGGTCTTTCCCAGGGTCGCGCCCCCGGCGTAACTGCCACAGGGGTGCGTCGGCACAGGTTCCCGGTGCGACGACTCGGGCGTAGTGACCGGTGGCGATAGCGTCGAAACCGAGGACCAGCGCCCTTTCCAGGAAGCGGTCGAACTTCAAGTTGGCATTGCAAGCTATACACGGGTTCGGTGTCAGGCCCTGGACGTGGCCGCTGACGTAGGGCTCGACGACATCGCGCTCGAACTCGGACGTGAAGTTGAACACGTGGTGGGCAATCCCCAGCTGTTGAGCCACCCGACGAGCATCCTCGACGTCGGCCACGGAGCAGCAGCCTGAGTCCGAGGGGCCGCCCCACAATTTCATGGTTGCCCCTACAACCTCATGGCCTTCCTGCAGCATCAAAGCCGCGGCTACGGACGAATCCACGCCGCCAGACATAGCAACGAGAACCCGCATTAACGACCTTCCCTGCCGGCGGCCACGTCGGTCAGCCCGACTGCTCGCCCGCGCCAGCGCACCCGTTTCGCCGCCGGAGCGGTGATTGGCCCGTCAGCGGTCACCCGTCCATCAGTCGGGGGCCGGCCATCAGGAGCGGCCCGGCCATCAGTCGCGGCCCGTCCATCAGGAGCGGCCCGGCGATCAGGAGCGGCCCGGCGATCAGGAGCGGCCCGCAAGGTGGCGACGGCTGCCGGGACCGCCCTCAGGGCCAGGTCGACCTCGGCCTCACTGGTCGTGTGCCCGAGAGTCAGGCGCAATGCAGCGAGCGCTTCTGAGGACGAGTAGCCCATGGCCAGGAGGACGTGGCTCGGCTCCATGGCGCCACTGGCGCACGCCGAACCAGCAGAAGCCGCGATACCGAGGTCGTCGAGCGCCACCAGGAGGGTTTCGCTCTCGACCCCTTCAATGACCAGGTGGCAGTGACCCGGGGCTTTGTCTCGCCCGACGGCCGTCTCCTGAGCTCCGGGGATGACAGCGAGCAGGCCACTGGCCAACCGGTCGCGGAGTCGCTGCACACGCTCTCGGATCGCGGTCCTTTGCGAGGCTGTGGCCTCCAATGCCGCCGCCATCCCCACGATGCCGGCAACGTTGTGCGTGCCGGCGCGGCGTTCCCTTTCCTGGGGGCCGCCGTGGACAAGAGCTTCGAGCTTGACCGGCCGGCGGAAGGCGAGAGCGCCAACCCCCTGCGGGCCTCCGAACTTGTGCGCGCTGATGCTGACCATGTCCGCGTCGGCGCCAAGTTCGGCGATATCGAACCACGGGACGGCCTGCACGGCGTCAGTGTGGAGCACGGCGGCCGGAGCCCGGCGACGGACAAGCCGGGCCACCTCGGCCAGGGGCTGGACAGTGCCCACCTCGCTGTTCACCAGCTGCGCCGATACCAGGACGACGGTCTTGTCGAGTACTCCGCCCAGGGCGTCCAGGTCGATGACCCCGTCCTTTGTGACTTCAGCGACGCGAACATCGGCCCCGAAGAAGCGCTCAGCGGCCTGCGCCGCGTGCAGGACGGCATGATGCTCGATGGCGCCGACCACCAACGGTCCGCCCTCAGCGCCGGCCCGGCCAAGGACCGCCAGGTTGTCCGCCTCAGTACCGCTGGCGGTGAAGACAATGTCGCCAGGCGTCGTGCCCAAGATGGCGGCCACTTTGTCCCGCGCCTCGTCGACGGCCTGACGGGCCGCTCTCGCCACTGAGTGGGAGCCCGACGGGTTCCCGAAGCGCCCCGACAGCCACGGCTGCATGGCCTCGAGGGCCTCCGGGCAGAGCGGCGTGGTGGCGGCATTGTCCAGATACGCCGGCATGACATGCAAACTAGTGGCGGCTCCGGGCGAGCTGGCCGAGGCCCGGGAACTATTTGGTTCGTCAGTCCACGTCGAGCTGCTCGAGGGCGGCGTCCGTGTCGTAGCCCAAAGCGAGGCTGAAGGCTGGCGCTGCCGACATCACCCTGGCGAGACCGATGGTCCGTGCAATTGCAACGAGCATGCTGACGACCTCTTCGGGCGTGGCCCCGGCGGCAAATGCCGAATCGACGTGGCCCTGGTAGCCGGAAGGGCTCGTGCCCATGGCCACCAAAGCGCCGAGACGGGCAAAGGCGGCGGTCCTGGGGTCAAGACGCGGAGCGCTCATGTTGCCGGTTTCGTCGCAGAGGGTGCTCTCCACCAACGAAGTGTCGCCCATAGCCAGCCGACGAAGGATATTTCGGTAGTCCATGTAGACCTTCAAGTACTCCATGCGTTCGCTTCCTCGGCTGTTCACTGGTGCCTCCCAAGGATCCGCTTACCTTGGCTCAGCATCACTCGCCGACGCAGAGGTGGTCATCATCAAGATCATGTGAAACGAGGGGTACGACCACGGTTACCCGGCCAACAGGCCTACACGGCGGGCCTGTTGTACGGCGCCGGCGCGCGACGAGACGTCCAGCTTGCGGTATATGGACTGGGTCTGCGTCCTGACCGTGTTCGTGGAAATGTAAAGTCGCTGCCCGATCTCCTGGTAGGTCAGATGGGTCTGAAGGTACGGCACAAGACGCAGCTCGGCCGGGCTGAGCGTGGACACACCCACCGCGCCCGTCGGTATGGTGGCCAGCCGGTGGCGTAGGGCGTCGACCTCAACGACCAGCGTGCCAAGCTCTGGACGGTGCCGCAGGATCTCCTCGATCTCGCGCAGAAGGCTCCGGGCCCCGGACGGGTCGGCCAAAGCCAATAAGACTTTGGTCATTTCGAGGCGGAGCCTCACCGCGAAATCGGGTATTGCCCAGGTGGCCTGGGGCCTGAGCCGCATAGCGTGGGCCAGGTGGTCCCGAGCGGCGCCCAGGTCTTGGTCGTGCACTCCGATACGGGCTGAAGCAGCGAAGGTGAGCGCGCTGCCGACGTACTCGTGCGTCCGCAACTCCGCTATGCACGCCCGGGCTCGCTCCAGGTCGGTGGACGCGGCTTCCCACTCACCACGTTCCATCTCCAGCAGGCTCCGCTGCGTCAGTGCGAACGTCAGGCTTGGTTGATTGAACCCCTCGACCATATCGAACAGTTCCCGGAGAACTGCCTCGGCACTCTCGTCGTCGCCTGCGAGTTGCCGAGCCCAGAAGAGGCCCACAAGAGCGGAGGCTCGCCACGGGCTCCACGGCGGCTCTTGGGACTCCGCCAGCTCAGCATCTGCGACCATCGCCGCAACGCCGTTCGCGCCCAGGGATCTTCTCAATAGCGCGCGAGCCGACTCGATCGAAGCCGATCCGTCCGGTGGGCGCCCGACGAACGAGCCGCGCTCGGCGGCGTCGGCCCACCGGGCAGCTTCAATTGGATGGCCTGTCAGAGCACAAGCCCAGCCGGCCAGCACGGCCAACCACGGGTGGCGCTCAATCTCTGCGGTGCTGAACCCGGCCAGCCACCGGTAGTTGGTGGCCAGGCGCCCGGAGAAAAAGACGGGCTGAAAACAGCGGCCCACGAGATGGGCGGCCCGGTCGCTATCGGCTGAAGCCTGAGCATGCGTGATGGCCTCCTCCAGCCTGCCGTTCGCCTCGTACCAGTCCGCCGCCCGGCGGTGCAGCTCGGGGACCGCATCTGGCTCGGCCCGCATGAGCTCAGCCAGCAGCAGATCCCGGAACAGCCCGTGATAGCGGTACCACTCACGCCGGCGGTCGAGAGGCACCAGGAACAGGTTCGACCGCTCCAGGGCAGCCAGCTTGCCCGCCGACCCGCTCGAACCCAGGAGCTGGTCGCAGAGCGGTCCGGACAGCTGGTCCAACACCGCCGTCCTGATGAGGAAGGAACGGGCGTCTTGCGCCGCGTGGTCCAGGATCTCCGAGCGCAAATAATCGGCTACGAAGCGGTCGTCACCTGCGAACATCTCCAACGCTTTGGACTGGTCGTGCGTATCCCGGAGGGCCAGGGCGCCCAGGTACAAACCGGCTGGCCAGCCCTCGGTACGACGCCGGAGGTCGGCGACCACCTCGGGGGCCAACTCGAGGCCCGCTGCAGCGAGCAGCTGACCCGCTTCCGCGAAATCAAAAGCCAGCTCCCCGGCGCCGATCTCGAGCAGCTCACCCCGGGCCCTGCGGCGGGCCAGGTCCAACCACACGTCCGCGCGACTCGCCGCTGCGACCGTCGAGCCCGTGGGAAGGTGGTCGACAAGCAGGTTCAAAGCGTCCCGACATTCCTGGATGTCCACCTCGTGCAGGTCGTCCAGGAGCAGGAGGATCGGCTCCGCAGACGCCAATGAAGCGGCTATACGAGGTACCACCCGGCCCAGTACCGAGATACCCGGCGACGCCAGGTCATCGAAAACGTCCGAGCCGACCGGGTGGAGCAGGTCGAGAGCGCTTGCCACCAGGCCCAGTACGACCACCGGGTCGTTGACAGCGCGGTCAAATGAAACCCAGGCGGACGGGCGCAGATCGCGCCGGGCCCACTCGACCATCAACGTCGATTTGCCATAGCCAGCCGGAGCTGAAACCGCAGCCACGACAGGGCGTTGGGTAGAGAGGATGCCTCCGAGACGGGACCTGCTCACTGTGCCCAGCCGTGCCTGGGGCACGGCTATCCGGGCACTCGACAGCGGGTCCCGCACACCGGTCAGCGCAGGCTTGGCTTCGGCCGCAAGAGCGTTGGTTCCGTCGCCTACCGATCTAGTCACCTTAGGACCCCACTTCACCAGGGCAATTGCAGCTTAGGCCACCTCCCAGCCGCGCAGTGGGACGGAGTCACCACCACTTTCACATCATTCTGGTGATGCTCTTGGCCTCGATGGTCGCGACCATGAGGTGGTCGGCCACAAGCCAGCAGGGAACGGCGAAGGCAACACAACAGAGCTACTAGGCCAAACGGCAAGGGCGCCCTTTAAGGCAACGGGGCGAGCCACGCGCCGGGAGCGTTACTGGCCCGCCTCCCACCGAAGTTCTGCCCGCTTCCCACCGGCCGACGCGACGCTCAAACTCATAACCGGCACCGACCGGCGCGTCAAAAAAGGGGTCAGGTTGCGCTTCGTCAATTGGGTCAATTGGAAAGTCCTCCGTTCACAGGATGCAGATGATGTTCTCCGGCTCGATCGTCAGATGGGCCCCCTGGCGGCGTCTGGCCGCTGACGCCGCGTCAAAGGCAACCTCGTGCGCTAGCGACGGGCGCCGCAGCGGTAGCAGCCAGCCTTGGATTGGTCGCCGGCCTGGTGGGCACCCTGGTCGTAACCACCCCGGCGCCGGCGAGCGCGGCTACGACCGGCGCGACGTGCAGTTTCGCCAATGCGGGTTCCGGCCCCTACGCCCGGACGTTGTGCTGGTTCGACCTGTCGGGTTACAACGCGACGGCAGCTGGGAGTGCCGCTGGCCAGGGTATGTCGGTGGCGTTGCCGGGCGGGTACACGACCAGCTTCACCCTGAAGGTCTCGGGCGGCCCAGTAAAGGCGGTCGCCTTCCCCACGTACGGTGGCGCTTACTTGGGCAACGGCGCCTACACCGGCGTGGCCGGCAAGCCGGCGCTCTACCAGACCCAGACCGGCACCACGACGACGGCGGCGCTTAGCGCCATCACCGTGGTCGACTCACAGGGCAACCCCGTCACGGGCTACTCCTTCGTCGGTGCCGACGCCGAGTCGACCGACTCCGGTGAATCGATCACCTGGACGTCGGACCAGGTCCTCAACTTGATCTCGAACATCGGCAACGCCTGCAACTCGGGCGCCCTTTTGACGGGTGTGGGCAGCACGACCGTTAAATGCTCGGCTACGACCAGTTCGACCAAGACTGGGACCGCGGTCCTGGCGGCTGAGCACCCGGCGACGTTCTCCCAAACCATGGTCGGGGCAGGCCTACAGGCCGTGGCGTTCGGAGTGCTTGTCTCGACGGTACAGCTCAACAAGACCGTTACTAGCCGCATCAACCCGAGCGACGCCTTCGCTCTCAGTGTCTCGTCGTCCACGGGCTCTCTTCTCGGCTCAGCCAATACCGGTACTGCCAACAGCGCCACCACGGGACAAGTCACCGTGCTAAGTGGGGCGACGGGCGAGAACTACACCTTCTCGGAGTCGGCGACCTCAGGGCTATTGTCCGACTACAACGCCTCGTGGTCCTGCTCCCGTAATGGAGCGACAGACCCGACGCTGCCGTCCGGGCCGATCGGCCCATCAGCGACCGTGACCCTCGGCATCGGCGATTTTGTCAATTGCACGATCACAAACACAGCCAAGGTTGCGAGCCTGGCGCTCCTGAAGCAAGCCGCAACCCCCGTCGACGTCAACCAGGACGGCATCACCGATGCCGGTGACACCATCGCCTACAGGTTCGTCGTCACCAATACGGGGGTGCTGACGCTGAACACCATCGCCGTCAGCGACCCGACGCTCGGCCCGGTTAGCTGCCCCCGCTCAACCCTTTTGCCGGGCGACTCGGAGACCTGCACCGGCACCAACGTCTACACCGTCACCGCGGCCGATGTAGCGGCGGGGGCGGTGGTCGACACCGCTACCGCCACCGGCCTCGCACCCGGGGGGATGACACCGGTCCGGTCGTCGCCCTCGTCTGTGTCCACGCCCACCCAGGCTCCGGCACCGGCCGTGTCATTGACCAAGACCGCCAACGCCTCGGGAGGTGACACCCACGCCGTCACTGTCGGCGAGACGATCGCCTACTCCTACCTGGTGACCAACACCGGCAACGTCAACCTGACGTCGATTTCAGTGTCCGACCCGACCGAAGGCCCGGTTAACTGCCCGTTGCCGCCTGCGCCTGGCCTGGCACCGGGCGCCTCCGAGACCTGCACCGCCAATACGCCCTACACCGTCACCCAGGCCGACGTCGACCGGGGATCCGTCGTGGACACGGCCACTGCTACCGGGACGGCCCCCGGCGGGGTCACCAGCACTCCCAGTGCCCCCTCGACGGCAACAGTAACCGGGGCAGCGCCCGCCCCGGCTGTGGCGGTTGAAAAGACAGCCCAGGTCAGCCCCACCGGCGACGAGCACGCGGCCCGGGTTGGCGACACCATCGCTTATTCCTACCTGGTCACCAACATTGGAAACGTCACCCTGACCTCTGTCGCGGTGGACGACTCGGCCCTGGGCCCTGTCACTTGCCCCGCGCCGGCGTCTTCCGGCCTGGCGCCCGGGGCCGCCGAGACCTGCACCGCTAACGCCACCTACACCGTCACCCAGGCCGACGTCGACCGGGGCGCGGTGAGCGACACCGCCACCGCCACCGGGACCGATAGCGCTGGCGTCAGTAGCCCGGCCAGTGCCCCGTCGACGGCGACGGTCCCAACCGTGAGCGCGGCGCCGGCGGTCGGCGTCACCAAAACAGGGACCGTATCGCCTCCTTCCGACCAGGGCGCGGCCCAGGTGGGCGACACCATCGCCTACTCCTACCTCGTCACCAACACCGGGAACGTCACACTGGCATCGGTTGCCGTGGACGACGCGACGCTGGGCGCGGTTAGCTGCCCGACGCCGGCTTCCCCCGGCCTGGCGCCAGGAGCCTCCGAGACCTGCACCGCCGACCAGTCGTATACCGTTACCCAGGCCAATGTCGACAGCGGCGACGTGGTTGATAGCGCCACCGCCGCCGGGACCGACAGCCAGGGCGAGGTCAGCCCGCCAAGCAACCCCTCCACCTCGGTCATTGAGACGGCCCCCGATGCGCCGGCGGTGAGCTTGGCCAAGACGGCCACGGTAAGCCCCGCTGCTGACCAGCTGGCGGCCCAGGCAGGCGACACCATCGCCTACTCCTATCTCGTCACCAACACGGGCAATGTGACTTTGAGGAGCGTCGCCGTGAACGACCCCACGCTCGGCTCGGTCACCTGCCCCACCCCGCCCGCCCCCGGCCTGGCCCCAGGCGACTCGAAGACATGCACGGCCGACAACCTCTATACAGTCACTCAGGCCGATGTGGACGCCGGCTCGGTCAGCGACACCGCCACCGCTACGGGCACCGACACCCAGGGCAACACCAGCCCGCCCAGCGCGCCGTCAACCGCCACGGTCCAAACGGTGGCCCCCGCGCCGGCGGTCAGCATGGCCAAGACCGCCACGGTCAACCCCGCCGCTGATCAGGGGGCGGCGCAGTTAGGCGACACCATCGCGTACTCCTACTTGGTCACCAACACTGGCAACGTCACGCTGGCATCGGTGGCCGTCAACGACCCGAGCACCGGGAGCGTGACCTGCCCGACCCCGCCTGCGCCCGGCCTGGCGCCCGGCGCCTCTGAAACCTGCGTCGCCGTCAGCACGTACCGGGTCACCCAGGCCGACGTCGACGTAGGGAACGCTACGGACACGGCCACTGCCACCGGTACCGATACCCAGGGAGTCACCAGCCCGCCGAGCACAGCGTCAACGGCGACCGTCCTCACGGTAGCTGCGTCACCCGCGGTGAGCCTGGCAGAGACCGGCGTGACATCAGGCGGCGATGGCAACCCCCTCTTCGTCGGGGAGACGATCGCCTACTCCTACCTGGTCACCAATAGCGGCAACGTCACGCTGGCATCGGTGGCTGTCAACGACCCGGCCGTCGGCCCGATAACCTGCCCGCCACCGGCCGCCCCCGGCCTGGCGCCTGGCGCATCGGAAACCTGCGTCGCAGACACTACCTACGTGGTGACCCAGGCCGACGTCGACCGGGGTTCCGTCAGTGACAGCGCCATCGCCACCGGGACCGATGCTCAGGGCACCGCCAGCCCGCCGAGCTCCCCGTCGACTTTCGTCGCCTCGGGGACGCCTGACCCTGAGGTCCTCGTCCACAAAAGCGCGCACGTCACACCGACAGCCGACCAGGCCGCGGTCCAGACGGGCGACACCATTGCCTATAGGTACCAGGTGACCAATGTGGGCAACGTCACCCTCAAATCGGTAGCTGTCGACGACCCCGCCCTGGGCCACGTCACCTGCCCGACGCCGGCCGCGCCCGGGCTGGCCCCCGGCGCGTCGGAGACCTGCACCGCTGACAACCTGTACACCGTGACCCAGGCGGACGTCGACGCCGGGAGCGTCGTTGACACCGCCACCGCCACAGGCACGGACACCCAGGGCAACGCCAGCCCGCCGAGCGGCCCGTCGACCGCGACCATCGACACGGCGACCGCCGCGCCGGCCGTCAGCGTGGCCAAGACGGCATCGGTGGCCCCTACCGCCGACCAGCACGCCGCCCAACTGGGCGACACCATCTCATACAGCTACCGGGTCACTAACGAAGGCAACGTCACGTTGGCTTCAGTGGCTGTCAACGACCCGAGCGTCCGCACCGTTACTTGCCCCACGCCGGCCGCGCCGGGCCTCGCGCCTGGCGCCTCGGAGACATGTGCCGCCGACAGTACCTATCGCGTCACCCAGGCGGACATCGACGGCGGCAAGGTGGTCGACGTCGCTACCGCTACTGGCACCGATACCCAGGGCGACACCAGCCCCCCCAGCGCTCCGTCGACGGTGACAGTCCCGACCGTGGCGGCGGCACCGTCGGTGAGCGTGGCCAAGATCGGTGAGGCCTCGGGCGGTGACGGCAACCCGCTCTCCGTCGGGGAGACGATCTCGTACTCCTACCTAATTACCAACACCGGTAACGTCACGCTGGCTTCACTGGCGGTCAACGACCCGAGCCTGGCCCGGTCACGTGCCCGGTGCCACCTGTTCCTGGGCTGGCGCCAGGAGACCAGGAGACCTGCAGAGCCGACAACGTGTACACCGTCACCCAGGCGGACGTCGACCACGGCTCGGTCAGTGACACCGGGACGGCGACAGGCACAGACACCCAGGGCACGACTAGCCCCGCGAGCGCTCCCTCGACCTTCGTCGTTTCAGGGGCACCCTTGCCGAAGGTTGTCGTCCACAAGAGCGCTCAGGTCACTCCCGCAGCCGATCAGGACGCGGCCCAACTGGGTGACACCATCGCCTACACCTACGACGTGACCAACGTCGGCAACGTAACGCTGGCGTCCGTCTCAGTTGCCGACCCGACCATCGGCAATGTCACCTGTCCGGCCCCAGCCGCCCCTGGCCTGGCCCCGGGCGCCTCCGAGACCTGCAGCGCGGACACGCCCTACATGGTGGCCCAGTCCGACATCGACAACGGCAAAGTAGTCGACACCGCCACTGCCACCGGCACTGACGCCCTTGGCGCGACCAGCCCGCCGAGCGACCCGTCAACGGCGACAATCCAGACCGCCCTCGCGGCGCCGTCCGTCAGCCTGGCGAAGATGAGCGACGTAAGCCCGGCGACAGATCAGGCCGCGGCCCAGGCCGGTGACACGATCGCATATTCGTACTTGGTGACCAACACCGGTAACGTCACCCTTACCTCGGTCGCCGTCGACGACCCCGCGCTCGGCCCGACAACGTGCCCGACCCCGGCTCCGCCTGGCCTGGCCCCAGGGTCTGCCGAGACCTGCACGGCGGGCTCGACCTATACCGTCACTCAAGCTGACGTCGACCGCGGCTTCGTGAGCGACACCGCTACTGCCACCGGCATCGATACCAAGGGCGACGCGAGCCCGCCCAGCGACCCCTCCACGGCCACGACGGAGACGGTCACGCCCGCGCCGGCGGTCAGCGTCGTGAAGAGCGCAGACGCATCCGGCGGCGACAGCAACCCCATCTTTGTGGGGGAGACCATCTCGTACTCTTACCTGGTTACCAACACCGGTAACGTCACCCTTACCTCGGTCGCGGTCGACGACCCTACGCTGGCGCCCGTAACCTGCCCGCCCCCCACTGTTCGCGGACTGGTGCCCAACGCCTCCGAGACCTGCGCGGCGAACTCCGCCTACACCGTTACGCAGGCCGATGTTGACCGAGGATCGATAGCTGACACGGCTACCGCCACCGGAGTAGACACCCATGGTGACGACAGCCCGGTGAGCGAACCATCGACGGTTGTAGTGCCGAGCAGTGCCTCTGCAACGACAGGGCCCGCCGGCAGTGGCTCTAGTGTGCCGGGCGCAAGCCCGTCGGCCCGCCCCAGCCCGGTCAGTCCCACGCCCGCCGGCCTGGGCACAACCACCACAGCCCCTGGTCCCAAGGCCAAAACCACTCGACGCCCACGCGAAAAGACAAAAAACAACACGGCACCGGGGCCCAAGACCACTACCGATGGGGGTGGTCCCGTCCCTCACCCGACAACTACTGCGACGACGGCTCCTAAGGCCCCAACCGCTCCCGCCCAGGCCACTCCCAGCACGGTCCCTGGCCGTACGATCACTCACCACATTCGGCGGGGGACAAAGGCGATTACCACTAAACCCACGACTACCGGGGCCCTGGGCGGCGGAACTTCCGGCGACAAAACGCTAACGCCTAAAACCACTACGGTCCCTCCGGCCACCCCCACTGCTGCGAAAACGGGAACTGGTAAAAGGCCAACCAATAAGGCAAGCAAAACAACAAGTGCTGCTAAGACAAAAGTCGAGCCAACACCACCCGGCGGCGCCAGCGCTGCTCTGCACCCGGCAGGGACAACGTCCGGTGAAATTCCTGGAAAAACTGCTACGGCTAAAACCACAAGTGCTAAAGCTGCTGGCAGCTCGAGTTCGGCGGCAGCCACTGCACCCGCAGCGAACGGTCTCGGGCGGATCTCTACTGACCTCGGCCGCTGGACGCCCCGGAAGGAGTATTGGACCTGGGCAGTGGCGGCCGGCATGGCGGCCGCCGCGGCTGGCACCGGGGTTATGGGAGCCCGACGTCGCCGCCGGCTCGCACATTTGAACAACAAGGGTCGGCGCAATGCCAGTTGACCCGGCTTTCCGGAGCCCTGGCCGGTCCAGCCGCGTGCTTCGCCTCGGTCTGGTCCTGGCCCTGGCGGCCGGGGTGGCGATAGCAGGGCTGGTGGTCAGAAGACCTACGCATTCAGCCCAGCCCGGACCAGCGGCGGTCAAGCCCGGCGCTGGAGCCGGCCAACGACAAGCGGCGCTACCTGCTGTAGTCCAAGCTGCCCGGGGCACGCTAGCGAGCCCAGCTGCCAACGCCGGGGCCAGCCCGGCTCGACGCCCGCCGGGCGCGACAGGTCCGACGTCTCGGAAATCGAGGCGTCGGGGTCGGTCTGGTCATCCCGGCTTTGCACGTGCGGGCTCCACTGGTGCCGACCGGGGCGGTGGGTGCCCCCGAGGCAGCCTCGCTCGTTATCCCGGCCGACATTCACGAGGTGGGGTGGTGGGATGGCACTGTGCGCGACAGCAGCCACATCGTCCACGAAGATGCGCCGGCTCCCGGGCAACCGGGAGTGGCATTAATCGCCGGTCATGTCGACTCGGCGGCCGCCGGCCCGGGCGCGCTTTACCGGCTCGGTGACCTGATGGTGGGAGACAGGATCGAGATCTATGGTTCGGCGTCCCAGTTGTCACTGTGGGTCGTCGACACCAGGCCGCAGACGACACCGAAGGCTCAGCTCCCCCGGGCGCTCTGGGCCACGACCGGCGCGCCCAGCCTGGCGTTGGTCACTTGTGGAGGTCCCTTTGATGCGGCCACCGGCCACTACATCGACAACGTCATCGTGTGGGCCCGCCAACTTGCAGCGCCGAAGGCCAGATAGTCGGGCACCGGCCCTCTAAGGGATGAGGGGGGCCAACCCGGTCAACGCCGAAGGAGGCGCCCGGGGGGTGCTGGCTTTGCGCGCGCCTCAGTGCGGCCCGAGACTTGATCTCGAATTAGGTGGGTGCGCCGGCCGGCGGGGGCGTGGTGGTCGTCGGAAGCGTGGTCACGGAAGTGGTGAGCTGCGTGACAGCGGCAGGCGTCCACGACACGATCCCGGGGCCGAACGACCAGTCCATGACGCCGTGGTCGCCCATAACCGGGTCTCTGGGGCCGCCGATGACCTGGACGATGTCGCCGACCCGGCTCAGGTGGAAGAAGATCTCGGCGCGCGCCGGACTGAGGTTGATGCAACCATGGGACACGTTTTGAAAGCCCTGCGAGGCAACGCTCCAGGGGGCGGCGTGGACGTACTCGCCGCTGTCGGATATGTGGACGTCCCAGTACACCTTCAAGTTGTAGGCGCCCGGGGAACCCTGGGGGATGCCGACAGTGGCCGAGTTCATGTCGACCTCCGACTCCCTGTCCATCACGATGTGCGTCCCGTCCATACTCGGGTCATCCAAACGCCCGCCGCTGATCGGCCAGGTGTAGAGGAGCTTGCCGTCTTGGGTGACCGTCATCTCATGAGTGGCGAGGTCCACCGTAGCAATGCGGGCCTCACCGACGATGAACGACGTCGATAACGTGCCCACCCCCCACTCCGCGGAGCCCGCATTCCAGTCGCTGAGGTTGCCCGAGACCTCCACCCCTTCGCCTACCGGCCAATAGTGGGTGGGGCGGAAGTGCAGCTCGACCGAGCTAAACCAGTGCCAACCCCCCGCCACAGGCTTGCTCATCGAGATGTGGAGGTGGGACAGTACCGACTGCTGGGCGGCGTAGGAATTGATGGGTTGCGAGAACATGAAAATGATGGGCTCGCCGATCCCCACCGAGATGCCGGGGGTCGGGAACACATTTGCGGTCACGCTTTCGGCCGCCGAGGGTGCGGGCGTCGTGAACGTCCGCGACCCCTGCGCACTAAGGCCTTTGGCGGTGCCTACATCGCCGGCGACGACGAAGGTCACCGTGTAGGTAGTACTCGGGTACAGGGTGCCCGTCGAGCGGAACACCCCCGTGTAAGGGTCGATGGCGCCGGCCAGGACATGGGTTCCGGGCCCCCGGTGATGTGGACTTTCTCGATACGAGCACTGGAGGCGCGCACAGTGACCGGGACGTCGAGGCTCCAGTGACGTCCCCCGCTGGCCGGTGCCACAACGACCCGGGAAACCAGCACGGCCTCGGCCGACGCCCTGCTGGTCGTGGTCGTAACCCGCTGCGTGGTGGTAGTTAGGTGCTGAGTGGTGGCCGAGGCGGCCCTGGAGGGGACGGCGGTAGACGCCGTAGAGGGAGCCGCAGGCGCAGAAGCCCCGTTCGCGGCCACGTTGGCGTTGATAATCGTGCTCCCGTTGGCGCTGGCGTGGGAATTGGCGTTCTTGCTGGCATCCAGCCCACCCATGACGGCCACAGCCACGAGGGCACCAACTACCAGGCACCCGATCATCAAGATCACGGTCCCGCCGATCCCGAGACCCCCATGGCTCGTTCCCCGCCGCCGCGTTGAACTTGTCTTCACTGCCTTAAGGTTACGCCCCGGGCCCGCCGGGGGTTCCATTTGGGCGCCGAGCGCTATTAGCTCGGTTACCCAACCGGGGCCGGTGCCAGCCACAACACGCCGAGTGGCGGGAGGACGAGCTCGGTCGAGTGGCCCAGCCCGTGCCAGCCGACGTCCTCCGCCAACACTTCTCCCATGTTGCCGAGACCGCTCCCACCCCACTCCTCGGCGTCGGTGTTGAGCAGCTCGAGCCACCGACCCGGCCGCGGGAGCCCGATCCGGTAACCGACCTGAGGTACCGGCGAAAAGTTCGCCACACAAACGACCAGGTCGCTGGCCGGGACGTTCGGCCAGGAAACGTTGGCTTCGGAATGGGCCGGTGATGGGCCGTCCGATGAGCCGCCGTCCCGATGTTTGCGCGAGCGCCAAAACGCGAGCACGTTGTGGTCAGCGTCGCTGGCGTCTATCCAGCGGAAGCCGGCCGGGTTGTAGTCCTGTTCCCAGAACGCCGGCTGGGCGCGGTACAGACGGTTGATTTCGGCCACCATGTGCTGCAATTTGGCGTGGTCCGGCCACTGGTCGAGCATCCACCAATCGAGCGGCCTGTCGTTGTCCCACTCTCGCTCCTCGCCCAGCTCGTCGCCCATAAATATGAGCTTTTTGCCCGGGTGCGCCCACATCCACGCATAAAGGGCCCGCAGGTTGGCCAGTTGACGCCACCGGTCGCCGCTCATCTTCGCCAGCATCGAACGTTTGCCGTGGACGACCTCGTCGTGGGAGAGCGGGAGGATGAAGTTCTCGTGCCAGGCGTACAAGAGGCCGAAAGTAAGGTCGTTTTGGTGGAAGCGGCGGTAGAGCGGATCGGTCTCGAAATAATTGAGGGTGTCGTGCATCCAGCCCAGGTTCCACTTGAAGCCGAACCCGAGGCCGCCCAGGTAGGTCGGGCGGGAAACGCCGGGCCACGCCGTTGACTCTTCGGCGATCGTGGTCGCGCCCGGGCAAGTGGAAAATATGGTCTCGTTCAGTTCTTTCAGGAACGAGACGGCCTCCAGGTTCTCGTTCCCGCCGAACTCGTTCGGCACCCATTGGCCGGGCTGGCGCGAATAGTTGAGGTAGAGCATCGACGCCACGGCGTCGACCCTGAGGGCGTCTATGTGGTACTGGTTGATCCAAAACAGCGCGTTCGCGATGAGGAAATTGCGGATTTCGTGGCGGCCCAGGTTGAACACCAGCGTCCCCCAGTCGGGGTGCGAGCCCATCGGACCGGCGTGCTCGTACAGCGCCGTGCCGTCGAAGCGGGCCAGGGCGAACTCGTCACGCGGGAAATGGGCCGGGACCCAGTCAACGATGACCCCGATGCCCCGCCTGTGCAATGCGTCCACGAGGGCCCTGAAATCGTCGGGCGAGCCGAACCGAGCGGTGGGCGCGTAGTACGCGCTCACCTGGTACCCCCAGCTACCACCGAAGGGGTGCTCGGCCACAGGCAAGAACTCGACGTGCGTGAACCCCATCTCGGCCACATAGTCGGGCAGCTGTTCGGCCAGCTCGAGGTACGACAGCGGCCGGCCTTCGCCGGGACCGCCGATCGTCCACCGCCAAGAGCCGAGGTGGACCTCGTATATTGACAGCGGCCTGGCTAGCGGGTCACCTTCCGCCCTTTTCTCCAACCAGGCCGCATCGTCCCAATTGTGAGCGGAAATTTCTCCGATGACAGAAGCCGTCCCCGGCGGCACTTCAGTAGCCAAAGCGAACGGGTCCGCCTTCAAAATGAGCCGTTCGTCCGCCGTGACCAGCTCGAACTTGTACTTCGCACCTACCTGAGCGCTTGGTATGAACAGCTCCCAGACACCGGAACTACCCAGCATCCGCATCGGGTGTACGCGACCGTCCCAGAAGTTCCAGTCCCCCACCACCCGCACCGCTTTGGCGTTGGGTGCCCACACCGCGAAGGCCGTACCCGCGACGCCCTGGTGGGTGCGCGGGTGCGCTCCGAGCACTTCCCAGAGCCGATGGTGCCGGCCCTCGTTGAAAAGGTGGAGGTCGAGGTCGCCCAGCGTGGGCCACAACCGGTAGGGATCCTCGAACACGAAGCCGGGTGAGCCGAGAGCCCCGTAGATCGCTTCCAGCCGGTAGCCGGCCGCGGTGGGCTCGAGGTCCCCTTCCCAAAGCCCGGCCGGGTGGATGAGGCGCATCTCGAGGCGCTTTATGACGGGCCGGTCCGCGCCTGGACCGGTGACCAGTAAGTACATCTGGGCCGCACCCGGGCGGAAGGCCCGGACCGTTCCTCCGTGGCGGCCGAGGACGGAGTGGGGGTCGGACAGACGCCCCTCCACCAGCACCTCCACCGTGCGGGGATCGAGCCCGCCCGGTTGCTCGGCCCCGCCTTGGGCGCCCTTAGGGCGCTGAGGCGACGGCTTCCGCCCGGACGGCGCCGCCCCGTCGTTATCCTTCTTAGCCACATCAGTTCCCTGTACGTCGGTGTTGGGCGTAGCAGTGTTGGTCATAGTTGGAGTTATCTCCTCAGATCTCCGTCTCCTCACCTGTCGCGTCCTCGTCGCCTGATTTTGCGGGCCCCACCAGGATTTCTTCGACGGGGTCGCACAACAGGCGCCGGAGGGCGGACAGGGGGATGTGCACCCAGTCCGGGCGGTAGGACTCTTCGTACTCCAGTTCATAAAGCGCCTTGTCGAGCTCGAACGCCACCCTTACCGCCTCCCCGTCGGCCGGGTCGGCGGGCAACAGGTCTTCGATCCATTTGGTGTCGTAATAGCCGCGCAGAAAAGCGGCGCCGTTGCGGTCCTCCCATGCCCGGGCCAGCTGCTCCAAAAGAGCCGGGTCATGATCGGCCCGCTCTCTGAGCGCGAAGAGCGACGCGTAGTGCAAGGAGCGGAGCATCCCGGCCACGTCCTTCAGCACCGACGTGGGCCGCTGGCGTTCCTCCAGCGGTCGGTTCGGCTCGCCCTCGAAGTCGAGCACGTACCATCCGTTGTCAGACCGCATCACCTGGCCCAGGTGGTAATCGCCATGAGCACGGACGGCCGGTCCGGGGTCGTGCACCTCGACCAGACGGGTCAGCAGGGGCTTGGCCGAACTGGCTAGCTCGGGACCGAGGCGCTCGACCCGCGATCCGAGAGACGCGATGAAGCCGGGCCATTGAGCGGCGAAACCGCCGGGCGACGTGCCGAAGGCCTCGGCCATCGCCAGGTGCATATCGGCCGTCACCTGGCCCAGGCGGGCCGCTTCAGCGGCGAAGTCCCCTCCCGACATGGCCGGGCTGGTGGGGTCGTCCGACGTGGCGGCGCCGTAAAAGTCCCGCAGAGAGGTCAACGCCAAAGCCCAGCCGTCGGTGCCTCCGGCCAGGTATTGCTGGCCGAAGGCCAGATCGTGGCCGTCGCGTTGCCAACGGACGAGCGGTAAGGGGATGTGGCCGAAACCCGTCTGGGCCAGCGCCTCGCTCACCTCGACGTCGGGGTTGGGACCGGGGGAAAGCCGACGGAACAGCTTCAAGATCAGGCGGTCGTCGTAGACGATCGACGTATTGGACTGCTCGGCGGCCAACCGGCGAGCCCTTTCCGCGTCCTCCCGCCCGCCACTGGCCGCGCGCAGCAGGGCAATGGCCATCTCACTGTCGATGCTGGCGCCGTAGTACACCCGGTCGCCGACGACACCGATCAAGGCATTTTCCTGGCCCTGCAGGTGGGCGGCGCCGTCCATGGTGGGCCGCTCGGCGATTATCAGCTGGTACGTCTCGGCGTCGGCCTCGACGATCGTCCACAGCAGCCGGGCAGAACCGCTCAGCTCGGCCAGGCCGGCCGAATCGACCACCCTCAGAGCGGTGGGCGGCCCATCGCCGGCGTACCAGCGCCGGCCGGCCAGGTACGGCCCGATGTAGAGCAGTAACTCGGGCGCCGGTGTCCACGGCAACAACGGTTCTTCGTCCATCATCAGTCTCCAGTCGAGCTGGGAGGCCCCGCCACCAACCCGAACCAATAGAAGCCATAGGGTGGGAGCGTCACGAAGTACGGCAGCTCACCGATCGGCGGGAACGGGGTACGGCCCAAAAGCTCTATCGGCGTCATACCCTCCCAACGCTGGAGAGGTAACTGGGCGGGCTGAGCGAACCGGGACAGGTTGCTCACGCACAGCACCAGGTCCCCGCCGACGCCCAGACCCTCAGCGCGTCGCCCACTGCCTTCTGCTCGCTGATTGAGCTCGTCGCTACCCTGCGGGTCACTGTCCGGGGCGCGGATGTAAGCGAGGGCGGAGGGGTTATCAGTAGAAATGATCTCGATGCCGCCGGTGCCGAACACCGGGTGCTGGCGCCTGACCTCGAGCATCCGGCGCATCCAGTGCAGCTGAGAGCTTGGGTTGCGCATCTGGGCCTCGACGTTCACGGACTGGTAGCCGTAAACAGGGTCCATAAGGGTCGGCAGGTACAGTTGGGCGAAGTCGGCCCGGGAGAAGCCGGCGTTACGGTCGGGGGACCACTGCATAGGGGTACGCACGCCGTCGCGGTCACCGAGGTAGATGTTGTCGCCCATGCCGATCTCGTCGCCGTAGTAGAGGACGGGCGAGCCCGGCAAGCTGAACAAGAGGGAATGGAGCAGCTCAGCTACCCGTCTGTCGTTGTCCACCAGCGTCGCCAACCGGCGGCCGATACCGATATTGCGCTTCATCCGCGGGTCTTTGGCGTACTCGGAGTACATGTAGTCCCGCTCTTCGTCCGTCACCATTTCGAGCGTTAGCTCGTCGTGGTTGCGCAGGAATATCCCCCAACTGCAGACTTCGGGGATCGGAGGCGTCCGCGCCAGTATTTCCGTTATCGGGTACCGCTGCTCCCGGCGCACGGACATGAACATGCGAGGCATAAGCGGGAAATGGAAACACATATGGCACTCATCGCCGTCGCCGAAGTACTGGACGACGTCTTCGGGCCACTGGTTGGCCTCCGCCAGAAGTACTTTGCCCGGGTACAGCGAGTCGACTTCCTTGCGCAACCTTCTCAAGTACTCGTGCGTCTCGGGCAGGTTTTCGCCGTCGGTGCCGTCGCGTTCGAATAGGTAGGGCACGGCGTCGAGCCGGAAGCCGTCAAGGCCGATGTCGAGCCAGTAGCGCACGACATCGAGCATCGTGTCGGCCACTTCCGGGTTGTCGAAATTGAGGTCGGGCTGGTGGGCAAAAAACCGATGCCAGTAGTACTGGCCTCGTTGGGGGTCCCATTCCCAATTTGATTTCTCCGTGTCGATGAAAATGATACGGGTCTTGTCGTAGCGCTGGTCGTCGTCGCTCCATACGTACCAGTCGGCCTTGGGGTTGGTGCGGTCCTGACGTGATTCGAGGAACCACGGGTGCTGGTCGCTGGTGTGGTTTATTACCAGGTCGGCAATTACCCGTATGCCGCGGCGGTGAGCCTCGTCGACGAGCTGGGCCACATCGGCTACCTGGCCGTACTCGGGCAGCACCGTCCAGTAGTCGGAAATGTCGTAGCCACCATCTCGTAATGGGGACTGGTAAAACGGGAGCATCCAGATGCAGTCGACGCCGAGCCACTGGATATAGTCGAGCTTGCTGATAAGTCCGGGGATGTCGCCATTGCCGTCATCGTTCGAGTCGAAAAAACCCCTGACGAGGACTTCGTAAAATACGGCTCTCTGGTACCAGTAGACGTCCGTACTGGCGGTGCCCGATACGGGCCTTACCTTTGGCAAAGTTCAAACCCCTTCAATCACTCAGAGGTAGGCCCGGACGGCCAGTATGTGGGCCACGCGTCGCCAGGGGTCGAACCGGACGTAAGGGTGCAGCCCCCAACTGTACGTTTCGCCCGAAAGTTCATCGTGGACTTCCAGCCACGTGGCGGCGTGCTCGACCAGGAACGGCATGTCCAGGTGGAGCGTGGTCTCCTGGGTGCCATAGGGATCCAGGGTAACGACGACAATGACGGGGTCGCCCCCATCGTCGGCCGTCTTCGAGTAGGCGATTATGTTCGGGTTGTCTGAACCGACGAAATGGACCGTCCGCAGCGACTTGAACGCCGAGTGCCGGCGGCGGATGGCGTTGACCGCGCCAAACAAGGGCGCCAGCGAGCCCGGACGGGAGTAGTCCCGGTGCTTTATCTCGAATTTCTCCGAGTTGAGGTACTCCTCGTTGGCGGCCGACGCGGGGACGTTCTCGCACAGTTCGTAGCCGCTGTAAACGCCATAAGCAGGCGAGAGGGTGGCGGCCAGCACGTAGCGCAGCGCGAAGGCAGCCGGAGGCCCACCGCGGAGCGGACCAGACAGGATATCAGGCGTATTGGGCCAGAAGTTCGGTCGCATATAGTCCGCCAGGCCGGTGTGGGCCAGCTCGTCCATATAGGTGCGAATACTCTCAGGCCCGTACTGGGTAACCCTCCAGGCGAAATACGTATAGCTCTGCGAAAAGCCGACCTCGGCCAACCGGGCCATGATCTTCGGCCTGGTAAAGGCCTCGGCCAGAAGCACCACGTCCGGCCAGTCCTCCCGCAGTGCTTTGACCAGCCACTCCCAAAAGGCAAACGGCTTCGTATGCGGGTTGTCCACCCTATAAATGCGTACGCCTCGTTGGCACCAGAAATCGATTATCTCCTTGCACGCGTCCCAGAGAGCCACCCGGTCGGCCTCGTCCGGGGGCCAGAAATTGAGCGGGTAGATATCCTGGTATTTCTTGGGCGGGTTCTCGGCGTAGGCGATGGAACCATCTGGGCGGTGGTGGAACCACTCGGGGTGGTCCCTGACCCAGGGATGGTCCGGAGAGGCGTTCAGGGCGTAGTCCATGGCCAGCTCCATGCCGTGCTGCTTGAGGGTCTGGACCAGAAAATCGAAGTCGGCGAACGTGCCGATCTCCGGGTGGAGCGTCGTGTACCCGCCCTCCTCCGCCCCGATGGCCCACGGGCTGCCCGGGTCCCCCGGCTCCGGGACCAGCGAATTATTTTTCCCTTTACGGAAGCTGTGCCCAATCGGGTGGACGGGGGGCACGTACAGGACGTCGAAACCGAGCTCCGCCAGCCGCGGGACCTGAGCGGCCGCCCCCCGCAAACCACCGAAGCTGCGAGGGAACAGCTCGTACCAGGCCCCCACCGCGGCTCGCTCGCGTTCTACCCAGAGCGGCAAAGGCGGCGAAGTGGTGAGGTCTTTAGCGAAGCTGGGCCGGCCCGGGCGTGGGCCACCGGTGCCGACAGCGCCAGATTGATGCGGCTGGCATCGTCGAGCTCTCCGTTGTTGAGCGCAGCCAGTGCGTTGGCCAGCTGGTCCTCGCCGTCCTCTGAGCCGTCCGGGGACTTACCGTCACTTGGTGCCTCGGACAGGAGCAGCACCGCCTCGGCCAGTTCCGTGGTCACGTCCTCGCGTGCGGCCAATTTGATGGCTGCCTTGTGCGCCCATGTGGCATAGCGGTCGGTCCAGGCCTCGATCACCACCTCGTAGGCGCCAGGGGCGGGCGGGCGTATGGCACCGGCCCATTCGTCGTTGCCGGTAGCCGTCAAGGGGCAGGTGCCCACCACCTCGTCACCGCGGCGTAGGAGCGCCCTCGCCGCCAGGACGTCGTGGCCCTCCTTGAAGATGTTGGCCGTTACAGGAGCCAGCTCGCCCACCACCGCCTTGGCTGGCCGTCCGTGGGGAGTAGATGGCCGCCCGTCCTCGATCACGATGCGCTCGAGCGGAGGCCGGTGGGCGCCCCGTTTGCGCTCTATCCCGGGCGAAGCGGCTGAGCTGGGCCGCCGGCGCGCCGGCGCCCGGACGTCGTCAGTCGTCACCGGCCCCACGCTACCGGCCCAACACGCTACCGGCCTGCCCGCGCCAGTCCCGGCCCGACGCAGTCCCGGGCAACGCGGTCTCGGCCCCACGTGGTCCCGGCCCCATTCGGTCCCGGCCCCATTCGGTCCCCGCCCCACGACTGGCGCCCGGGGTTTGCGTGCGGGGTATGGCCGCCTTGGTACGTTGGCCGAAGATGAAAGCCTTCCGGAGCTTCACCGTCCGGGCACGGCTGCCCGAGCCGTTGGCCCCCCTTCAAGAACTGGCCTTCAACCTGAGATGGTCGTGGGACGATAGGACCCGCGACGTCTTCCGCTGGGTGGACCCCTACCTGTGGGAACGCACCCAGCACGACCCTGTCCAGGTCCTCTCCCTTGTCGCCAGAGAGCGGCTGGACGCCCTGGCCCGGGACAACGCCTTCATGTCCTTCCTCGGCGAAATCCACGCTGACCTGCGCCGTTATATGAGCGTGCCACGCTGGTTCCAGGACCGCGGGCGGTCGGCGTTGACCAAAGTGGCCTATTTTTCCCCGGAGTTCGGCATCGCAGAGGCTCTGCCTCAGTACTCCGGCGGCCTCGGCATCCTGGCCGGTGACCACCTGAAGGCGGCCAGCAGCCTCGGGGTGCCCATGGTCGGCGTCGGCCTGCTCTACCGGGAGGGTTATTTCCGCCAGCGGCTCAATGCCGACGGTTGGCAGGAAGAGCGCTACCCCGTCATGGACCCCAACGCCATGGCGCTCACGCCCGTGGACGGGACGAGGATCACGGTCGACCTGGCCGGGCAGGCCCTCATCGCCCAGCTATGGGTGGCCTACGTCGGCCGGGTCAAGCTCTACCTGCTCGACGCCAACGTCGATGAAAACTCTGACGACCTCCGGGCCGTCACCGACCGGCTCTACGGAGGGGGCATCGAGCACCGCCTCCGCCAGGAGATCCTGCTGGGCATGGGCGGCGTGCGGGCCATCGAAGCGCTGCACGAGCGGCCCCAGATTTTCCATTCCAACGAGGGCCACGCCGGCTTCCTCAGCCTGGAAAGGATCCGTCAGCTGGTAACGGTGCAACGGCCTGTCGTTCCCTGAGGCGATCGAGGCGAACCGGGCCGGCACTATTTTCACCACCCATACGCCGGTGCCCGCCGGGATCGACCGGTTCCCGGCTGAGCTGATGGAAAAGTACTTCTCCGGTTGGGCGCACGAGTGCGGAGTTGGTATCGATGACCTGATGGCGCTCGGCCATGCCCCCGGAGAACCGACGACCGCTCCGTTCAATATGGCCATCATGGGGTTGCACCTGGCCAGCATGTCCAACGGGGTGTCGAAGCTCCACGGGTACACGAGCCGGCTGATGTTCCAGCAGCTGTTCCCGGACATCCCGGTCGAGGAGGTCCCGATCGCATCGGTCACCAACGGCGTGCACGGCCGTACGTGGACCTCGCCGGCCATGAGCGACCTGTTCACCAAGTATGTGAACCCCTCGTGGGAGGAGGCCGGGCTGACCGACTGGGCGCGCATCTCCGAAGCGCGTGACGACGAGCTGTGGCGGGCCAGGGAGCAGGGCAAAGAAGCGCTCGTTGGTTTCGTCCGGGCCCAGCTGAAGGCCTCGCTGCTGGAAAAGGGCGTTTCCCTGACCGACGCCGCGTGGGCGGACGAGGCCCTGGACCCGACGGTGCTGACCATCGGTTTTGCCCGTCGTTTCGCCTCCTACAAGCGAGCTACCCTGCTCTTGTCTCAGCCGGACCGGCTGAGAGCGCTCCTCCTCGACGCGAAACGGCCGGTCCAGATAGTTTTCGCCGGCAAAGCCCACCCCGCCGACGACCTCGGTAAGGAGATGATCCGCGAGCTGCTGCAGTTCACAGGGGAGCCGTTGGTGCGGCACCGGACCGCGTTCGTGGAGGACTACGACATTGCCGTGGCCCGCATGCTCTTGCAAGGTTGCGACGTGTGGCTGAACAACCCTCGCCGGCCGCTGGAAGCGAGCGGTACCAGCGGCCAGAAGGCGGCCCTCAACGGCGCGCTCAACGTATCCGTGCTCGACGGTTGGTGGGACGAGATGTTCGACGGGAAGAACGGGTGGCAGATCGCGTCGGCCGAGTCTTACGGTGACGTCCAGCGCCGTGACGAGGTCGAGGCCAACAGTCTGTTCGAGATCCTCGAACGCCAGGTCATCCCGCTCTATTACGACCGCAGCGGGGACCGTTTCCCGCGACCATGGGTGACCCGTATCAAAGACTCTCTCAGCAGCCTCGGGCCGCGGGTACAGGCGTCGCGCATGGTCCGCGATTACGTGACGCAGATGTACGAGCCGATGGCCAAACGGGCGGACACCCTGAGCGCTCGCGGCTACGCCAAAGCCAAGGAGCTCGCCGCCTGGAAGAGGCACGTCCACGAGGTGTGGGGGAAGGTGGCCATTTTGTCGGTCGACATCGACTCGACCTCCCTCGTGACGGATCTCGGCAGCACCATGACGGCGACGGCCGAAGTGGAACTGGGCGACCTTTCGCCAAAGGAGGTCTCGGTCGAGCTCCTGCACGGGGCGGTCACGGTCAATGACGACTTGGCCCACTGGCAGGTGGTGAAAATGGAGCTCGACCGGCCCAGTGGAACTCCCGGCGTGAGCCTGTGGAAAGGCAGCTTCCCCTGCGACGTAGCCGGGCGGCAGGGCTTTACGGTGCGAGCCATGCCGTTCCACTCGGACCTGCCGGCGCCCGAGGAACTGGGCCTGGCCACCTGGGCCAAGTCGTCCTAGCTCTCCCACACGCCAAAGACCCCGGACCGTAATGCCGGTACTCTCATAGCGTGCGGGAGTACGTCGACGTCGAGGGGCTCACCCGACTGGCCCAGGATCTGGTGGCCGTCGACACGTCAAACCCACCGGGTAACGAAGCTGCCGTCGAGGGCGTGCTGCGAGAGGCGTTGGCACCGTGGGGGCCGGCGTGGGAGAAGGTGGAGCCGGCTCCCGGACGGCTATCGCTCATAGCCCGGCTGCCCCCTCGGGGGGCCGGCACCACCCCTCGGCCCACTCTTATCGTCAACGGGCACACCGATGTAGTGCCGGCCTTGGCCGCGGGTTGGGCTCATCCCCCCTTCCGCCCCGAGGTCGCTGACGACCGGCTCTACGGCCGGGGCAGCGCCGACATGAAAGGCGGCATCGCGGCCGCCATCTGCGCCCTCAGCACGCTTCAGGCCGCCGGTCACGAGCCGGGGTGTGACGTTGTTTTCCAGTTCGTGGCGGACGAAGAGGTCGGTGGTCGCCTCGGCACCCGCGCCCTCATGGAGTCAGGGCTGCTCCAAGGCGACGCCTGCATCGTCCCGGAACCGACCTCGCTGGCCGTGTCAGTGGCCGAAAGAGGCCTGCTACAAGGCGAGATCCTCGTGAAGGGCCGCCCGGGCCACGGCAGCCGGCCGCGCGAAGGTGTCTCCGCTGTCGAGCACGGCGCCCAAATCGTGCTGGCGCTGCACGCCGCCGATTTCGGCGACCCCGAGCACCCCCTGCTCGGGGTGCCCACGTCGAACATAGGGAAGTTCCACGGAGGCAGCGCCCTCAACATCGTGGCCGAGGAAGCTCGCATTGGTTTTGACCGGCGGCTCTTGCCCGGGACGAGCCTCGACGAGGCGGTGGCCGCTATCCGCCGGCGGGTCAAGTCCGCCGGGCTCGAGGGGATCGAGTACGAGATCGAGGTGTTCGACTACGGGGAAGGCAGCGAGATGAGCCCGGAGCACCCCTTCGCAGAGCTCGTCAGGCAGTCGATCTCGTCCGTGACGAACATCAAACCCGTCACCATTGGCATGACCTTTACCACCGACGCCAGGTTCGTTCGCAACCAGGCGGGTATCCCGGCCGTGGTCTGCGGCCCCGGCAACATCGCCCAAGCGCACGGGGTCGACGAATGGGTGAGCATCAGTCAGCTGGTGGACGCCACCGCTGCCTATGCTCAGCTCTACCGGTCGTTCGGGCCGGGCTCGGCATCGCCCCCTTTGTCCCGCTGACGCCCGCCGACCCCTCTGTCGAGATAAATCCGCCCTCGAGATGACCCGGGTGACCGCCGAACTCGTGGTCGACGGGAGTTCGGCGGCGGCGCTTACGTCACCTCGCCGCGGTTTGGTGCTGGAGGAGGTCGAGAGCACCGCCGCTACTGCTGACGGGGCCAGGCGCACCTCCTTCCGCCAAGCGGAAGGGCCTCTAGCCTCGTACCGGCGGGCCGTCGACGTCCGACCGCTGGCAGATGGTCAGTACAGGGCCCGGCAGACGGTGGACCTGCGAGTCGGTCTGCCGTGGTGGTCCTGGCTGCTGGCCTTGCCTCTGCGCCTATCCCTGGGTAGGGCCACGCTGCCCGTAAGGACACCCAAGACCGCCCAACCCTCTGGAGGCGACCGAGAGGACCGCTTGCCCTGGTGGGCCCCCCCGCACCGCCTCAATAGACGCCAAGCCGTCGTGATGGCCACACTGGCTGCGCTGGTCAGCGTCCAGGGTTTTCTGGCTGCCCTCCTGCCCGAGACCCTTACCTACGCGGCCAGCGAGATGCACGTCGGCACCTTCGGGCAGGGGGCCGTGTTCGCCGCCGTCGAGCTTTCTGCGCTCCCCGCTCTTTTCGCGCTTGTCGTGGCCGACAGACGAGGCCGCCGCGCCGTGGTGCTTTGGGCGACCGGCGCCGCCGCTGTGCTCAGCGAACTGGGGGGTTTCGCCACGTCGATGAGCTGGCTCACTGTGACGCAAGTGAGCGCCGGCGCCCTCGTCGCCGCGGCCGGCGTAGCCGCCATCGTCGTCGCCGTCGAAGAGGTCCCCCGTGGCTGCCGGGCGTGGGCCGTTGGGGTGCTCGGCATGGCGGGCGGCTTTGGCGGCGGTATCCCCCTCCTGCTCCTGCCTTTAGCCGGGACAGGAACGGCTGGCTGGCGCTGGCTCTACTTCGTCAGTCTATTGACCCTGCCCGTCGTCGCGGTCTGCGGCCGCCAGCTTCCGGAGAGCCGGCGTTGGGAGGCGGCCGAACTGTCTGGCCCGCTGCCAGCCGAACAGTCTGCGGAGCTGACAGCCGAGCAGGTGTCGGGCCGGGCGGGCTTGTCCCGGATAGCCCGCCAGCGCCTGCTCCTGGTGTGCGCCGGAGCCATGCTCTTTGCGCTCTTCGCCGCGCCCGCCTCGTTGTTCCAAACTGAGTTCTTGCACCAAGAGCGCCATTACAGCGCTCTCGGGATATCCGTGTTGCAGCAACTGGCCGGCACTCTGGGTGCACTCGGCGTCCTCTTCGGGGGACGGTTGGCCGACACCCACGGCCGCCGGCCGGTAGCCGTCGTAAGCGTCTCGGGCGCAACCATCGCCGTCCTCTGGTCCTATCTCGCTCACGGTTGGCTGCTGTGGTTCGCGACTACGTCCGCCCAATTTTTCCTGTACGCGACCGCTCCCGTACTCGGTGTCTATGGAGCCGAGCTGTTCGCCACCGGGTCGCGGGCGCGGTCGGCGGGCCTGGTCGCTGCCGCTTCGGCGGTTGGCGGGGTCGCGGGCCTGTTGGCTGTCGGCGGGCTCGCCGGTCACTTCAGCACATTCGGCCCCGCCCTGGGCGTCTTGGCCCTGGGCCCCATCTTGCTCGTCGTTTTGCTGCTCGTTCGCTACCCCGAGACGGCTGAAGTGGCACTCGAGGAACTGGCGCCGGAAGCGGCCGGACTGTTACCCCAGCCGGAGCGAAGCGGTGAGCTGTCACCTCTGGGCCCGCCAGGCGAGCCCTGCCTGTCGCGGCAATAGGATCAAACTCGTGCTGCGGCTTTCCCCCTCTCTGTTGGCGGCCGACTTCGGAGCGCTGGCTGAATCGGTTGGCGCCGTCGCCGCCGAAGCCGACTGGCTTCACGTGGACATCATGGACGCGCATTTCGTGCCCAACCTCACGATCGGGCCCCCGGTCGTCGAGTCGTTGCGCAAGCACACTGGCCTTTTTTTCGACTGCCACTTGATGATGACGAACCCGGGCGACTACCTGGAGGCGTTCCGCAAGGCCGGCGCCAACGGGTGCAGCGTCCACGTCGAAGTCGGGGGCACGAGCGAGCTGCTGGCTGAAGCGAGGAAGCTGGGCCTGAACGCAGGTTTGGCGCTAAACCCTGAAACACCCTTCGAGGCGGTCGAGCCGTTCCTGGACCAGGCGGATCTGATCCTGGTGATGACGGTCCACCCTGGCTTCGGCGGTCAACGCTTTATGGAGGAAGTGGTCCCCAAAATTGCCCGTACCCGCCAGGAGCTCGACCGCCGCGGGCTGAAGGCGGATATCGAAGTAGACGGTGGCATCGACGAAGGCACGACGCCGATCGTTGTGCGCGCCGGCGCCACGGTGCTGGTCGCCGGGTCGGCCATTTTCGGTGCCGAGCGCCCATGGGAAGCGGCCCGGATGATCCGGGACGCGGGGCTGGCTGCCTTGCCCGCTGACCCGGCCTGAGAGGCCGTTCACCTCAACGGGGTGAGGTTGGGCGCGCCCGTCATGGGCCATCGTCGAAGTACGGCTCTCAATCTCTGCTCGTTTGCAGGCCTCACCCGCCCTCAGTAGCGTGGCGCCGGTAAGCCCGCTGTCGCCGATATTTTGCACGTAGCCGACGGCCAAAAGGGGACCACCACATGGCAACTCAGCCCTCTAGAGACCACATCGTCGGTGTCGACATCGGCGGTACGGGGATTAAAGGCGCGCTGGTCGACGTACAGGCGGGGACGTTGGCGGCACCGCGAGTGCGGCTCAACACTCCCCACCCGGCCACGCCCTCAGCAGTGGCAGAGACGGTCGGCGAAGTCCTTGACCAGATCGACGTGGACGGGCCGGTTGGCCTGACCCTCCCGGCGGTGGTCCGGGGGGGCACCGTCGAGACGGCCTCGAACATCGACCACTCATGGATAGGAGTTGACGCCGTCGACCTCTTTTCCCGGGCGACGGGACGATTGGTGGCCGTCGTGAACGACGCCGACGCAGCGGGCCTGGCTGAGGTCCGTTTCGGCGCCGGGCGCAGCGTGGCTGGAGTTATCGCCGTCATTACCCTGGGCACAGGCATCGGGAGCGCCATACTCGTCGACGGTAAGCTCTTCCCCAACACCGAGCTCGGCCACTTGCCACTCCACCACGGCGACGCCGAAAACTGGGCCGCGGAGTCCGTCCGGGAGCATGATGAGCTGTCGTGGAAACAGTACGCCGAGCGGTTGCAAGCGTATTTCCAGCTGGTCGAGAAGCTGCTCTGGCCCCAATTGATCATCATCGGCGGCGGGGTCAGTGCCAGCGCACAGAAGTACCTGCCAAAAATAGAGCTCCGCACGCCGATTGTCCCGGCCCAGCTCCTGAACGACGCCGGCATCATCGGAGCAGCCCTGTTCGCGTCCACCGTAGAGTTCGCCACCAAGACCTGAACCGTTTTCCGGCTACCCGGTCCCCCGAACGTCTCGTCACGGGCGCCATTTCCAATAGGAGGTGCGGTTGAAAATGTTCAGGGCACGGGCGGTGGAAAGGACGAGAACCGCGCCCGCCCGCTCGTGAACGCAGCTCTTTTGGTGTCTTGATGGCGAGAAAGGAGAGAGCAGATGGCGACTTATGAAGTCCCAACGGTACGGTTGCGGGAACTCCCCGCCTATGAAGCGCTCGAAAAGCACCATTCGCAAATAGAGGGGCGGCATTTACGCGAGCTCTTCGCGGAGGACCCAACCCGCGGCGACCGGCTGTGCGCAGAAGGGGCGGGCATTTACCTCGATTATTCGAAGAACCGGGTCACTGATGAGACCATGGGGCTGCTCGTCGAGCTGGCCCAACAAGCCGGCCTGGAACGGCACCGGGACGCCATGTTCACCGGTGAGCGGATCAACGTCTCTGAGGACCGCTCCGTCCTCCACGTCGCGCTGCGCATGCCCCGGGGCATGTCCCTGGTCGTGGACGGGGTCGACGTCGTAGCCGAGGTGCACAAGGTCCTCGACCAGATGGCCGCCTTCGCGGACAAGATCCGCTCAGGCGAATGGAAAGGGTACACGGGTAAACCGATCCGCAACGTCATCAATATCGGTATAGGGGGCTCCGATCTTGGCCCGGTTATGGCGTACGAAGCGTTGCGTCATTACACTCTGCGTGACCTCACGTTCAGCTTCGTCTCGAACGTCGACTCGACCGATTTCGTAGAAGCCACCCGGGATCTTTCCGCCGACGAGACCCTCTTCATCGTGTCGTCCAAAACCTTCGGGACGCTCGAGACCTTGACGAACGCCACCTCAGCACGCGACTGGGTGCTGGCCCAACTGGGGGACAAAGCGGCCATCGCGAAGCACTTCGTGGCCGTGTCGACCAACGCCCAAAAGGTCGAGGAGTTCGGCATCGACCCCCAGAACATGTTCGTCTTTTGGGATTGGGTCGGCGGGCGCTATTCGATGGACTCGGCCATTGGCCTGTCGACCATGATCGCCATCGGGCCAGACCGGTTCAACGAGATGCTGGCTGGCTTTCACGACATGGACGAGCACTTCCTAACCGCCCCCCTCGCGCAAAACCTGCCCGTCCTCATGGGGCTGCTGGCGGTGTGGTACGTGAACTTTTTTGCGGTGCAGACGATCGGCGTGATGCCGTACGAGCAATACCTGAAGCGGTTCCCGGCTTATCTACAACAACTCACGATGGAATCGAACGGCAAGCACGTCACGCTGGACGGGAGGGTGGTCGATTACGACACCGGCCCCGTCTATTGGGGCGAGCCCGGCACAAACGGCCAGCACAGTTTCTACCAGCTCCTCCACCAGGGGACCAGGCTCATACCTGTCGACTTCATCGGTTTCGGCAAGGCGATCAACCCCCTGCGGGACCATCACGACATCCTTTCGTCGAACGTGTTCGCCCAGGCCCAGGCGCTCGCCTTCGGCAAGACCGAGCAGGAGGTCCGGGCCGAAGGCACCCCCGCGGCCGTGGTGCCCCATAAAGTCATGCAGGGCAACCGGCCCACCAACGTCCTGCTCGTGGAAAAACTGACGCCTCGCACTCTCGGCGCTCTCGTGGCCCTGTACGAACACAGCGTTTTCACGCAAGGGACGATCTGGGACATCGATTCGTTCGACCAGTGGGGGGTCGAGCTCGGCAAGGTGCTGGCGGTGGCGATCATCCCCGAGCTCGAGAGCGTCACGGATCCCGAGCTGAAGCACGATTCATCGACCAACGCCCTTATCCGCCGGTACCGGTCGCTGAAGAACTAGGCAACCGCGGCAGCGAGCAGGCCCAAACAGCGAGCAAGCCCAGAAAATTAGGAGGCACAGAAAGTGAGAAGGCAGTAGATGGCAACTGATAGGCCGATGCAGCTGGGAATGGTCGGGCTCGGCCGGATGGGGGCCAACCTCGTCCGCCGGCTCATGAAAGACGGCCATAAATGTGTCGTTTACGACGTCAACGCGCAGGTAGTGCAGGAGCTCGCCGGCGAAGGGGCGGCCGGCTCGAGCTCACTGGCGGATTTTGTGGCCCGTCTGGACAAACCCCGGAATATTTGGCTCATGCTGCCCGCCGGGATAGTCGAGTCGACGCTCGAGCAGTTGGCCCCGCTCCTCGACCCCGACGACGCGGTGATCGACGGGGGGAACTCCTACTACCGCGATGACATCACGCGAGCCAAGGATTTGGCGCCCAAAGGCATTCATTACCTCGACTGCGGGACCAGCGGCGGGGTGTGGGGCCTGGACCGGGGTTATTGCCTGATGATCGGAGGTGAGACCGACGTGGTGAAACGCCTCGACCCCATCTGGCTGACGATCGCCCCCGGGGAGGGCAGCGCCGAGCCCACCCCCAGCCGAGGCCAGCGCGGGGGCACCGCCCCCCAGGGTTACTTGCACTGCGGCCCCAACGGTGCCGGCCACTTTGTGAAGATGGTCCACAACGGGGTCGAGTACGGCATGATGGCGTCCATCGCCGAAGGCCTATCGGTCATCAAACACGCCGACGTGGGCAAGGCCAAGGGGGTCGTCGACGCCGAAACCACGCCGCTGCGGGACCCCGAGGCGTACATGTACGACATCGACGTCGGAGAAGTGGCCGAGGTGTGGCGGCGGGGCTCAGTCATTTCGTCCTGGCTGATCGACCTGACCGCCGACGCGTTTGCCCGCTCACCCGACCTCGACGACTTCGAGGGCAGGGTGTCGGACTCGGGGGAGGGACGCTGGACCATCGTGGCCGCCATCGACGAAGGTGTCCCGGTCGCGGTCATCACCGCCTCGCTGTACGAACGCTTCGAGTCGCGTGGCCTCGGGGAGTTCCAGGACAAGATCCTTTCGGCCATGCGCAGCGAGTTCGGCGGCCACGCCGAAAAGAAGGGTTAGGCGGATGCACCATGAGCTCGAGGCGTTGGCCGACCCCGACGCGGTGGCCCGGGCGGGAGCGACGTTCGTGGCCCAACGCGCCCGCGAAGCCGTGGCAGCCAGGGGATCTTTCCACTTTGCGGTAAGCGGAGGCCATACGCCGTGGGAAATGTTCGCCGAACTGGCGTCGGAAACGGTGCCGTGGGAAAGCGTCGTCATCTACCAGGTAGACGAGCGCGTGGCCCCGCCCGACGACCCGGACCGCAACCTGGCCCACCTGCGAAAGGCGCTGGGGCCGGCGCCGGCGCAAGTGCGGCCCATGCCGGTCGAGGAGCCGGATCTCGAGAAAGCGGCGGCTGCTTACGGCTCTTCGCTGCCGCAGCATTTCGACCTGGTCCACCTGGGCCTCGGCCCTGACGGCCACACTGCATCGCTCATACCCGGCGACCCCGTACTCTCGGTTACCGACCGCCTGGTGGCCATCACCCAGCCGTACCAAGACCGAGTCCGGATGACCCTCACGTACCCCGCGTTGGCCCGCGCCTCCCAGCTCCTCTGGCTGATCACCGGATCAGACAAAAAGGAGGCGCTGACCAAGCTGTTGGCCGGTGACACCTCGATCCCGGCCGGGCGGGTAGAAGCCACGGCCTCCCTGGTGATGGCCGACCAAGCGGCGGTCTGAGCGCGTAGATGGTGCGGCTGGAGGCGGGCGGGACCGACGGCGGACTAGTTGGCCCCGTGCTCGATATCCCTGCGCTCGACGGTCCCCTCCCGACCGATGAGCACCACCGCCACCATCGAGGGGGGGAACAAGCCGTGCTCGACCAGCCCGGGCGTGGCGGACAGCCGTCGGGCCAGGACGGCCGGGTCGCCGACGGGGCCCTGGTAATCGGCGATCACGCCGCCGTCGGGGCTGAGGGGGACGTCGCGCAGTGTGACCGGGGGAACGAGCCGCATCGTGGCCCGGAGGCCGAAGGCGAGCAACTCGAGAGGGATGGGGCCGTGGAGGGCGTCCACCGGCTTGGACGCGTCGACGATCACGATGAAACGGTCCGCCGCCGCGGCCACGATTTTTTCCCGCGTGTGCGCCGCGCCGCCTCCCTTTACCAGCCAGCCATCGGGCGCGACCTGGTCCGCACCGTCGATCGTCATGTCGAAATGGTCGACGTTGGCGAACGTTTCCACATCAAGGCCAAGTTCACGCGCCGCTGTGTCGGTGCGCGGAGAGGTGGCCACACAGCGGATTTTGAGTTGGCGGGTGGCCAAAGCAGGGAGAAGGAAGGCCACGGTCGAGCCCGTCCCGAGCCCGACCGTCATGCCGTTTTCGACCAGTTCTGCGGCGGCTTCTGCGGCCAGCTGCTTTTCGTCATTGGTAGTCATTGTCACCTGGCTCCCGGGCCCGTTGCCTTCCTGTGACCTGAGTGAAACAAACCAACGATATAGCGGACAACTTCTGAGAACCAACATCAATTCGGAGGAACGGTGGCCAACAAACCGATTCGATTGCTCCTTGCCGATGTCGACGGCACGCTCGTCACCAACGACAAAATCCTGACCGAACGGGCTATCGCGGATGTCAAGAAACTGAAAGAGGCCGGCATCCTGTTCGCTATCACCAGTGGCCGTCCCCCGCGAGGCATGTCGATGCTGATTGGCCCGCTCGAGTTGACGACGCCGGTCGCGGCGTTCAACGGCGGGGTGTTCGTCCGCCCGGACATGTCGGTTATCGAGCAGCACACGATACCCGACGACATCACCCCGGGAGTGATCGAGTTGCTCGAAGGGCAAGGAGTCGACGTGTGGGTCTACCGGGGGGCCGACTGGTTCGTTCGTGACCCGAAAGCACCTCATGTGGACCGGGAGGCATGGACGGTTAAGTTTGACCCGACGGTAGTGCCAGACTTCAGTGCAGTCTCGACGCAGGTGGCGAAGGTGGTGGCCGTCAACGATGACTACGACAAAGTCCAAACAGCGGTCGACGCGGTGCGCGAGAAGTTTGGCGATCACGTGTCGGCGGCCAAATCTCAGCCTTATTACGGCGATATCACCAACCCGAACGCCAACAAGGGCGAGGTGGTGAAATACCTCTCCCAAACACAAGGCGTCCCACCGGAGGAAATCGCGACTATCGGCGACCAACCCAACGATGTGCTCATGTTCGCCCACTCAGGGCTCAGCATCGCCATGGGTAACGCCAGCCACGAGGTGCAGGAGGCGGCCCGCCGGGTTACGACGTCCAATGAGGACGAGGGCTTTGCCAACGCCGTGGAAAAGTTCGTCCTCCCATAACAAGGGCCTCACACGAGAAGGGAACCGTAAATGACCACCGAAGCCAACGCGCCTGGGGACGTCCTCGTGATCTTCGGGATCACGGGAGACTTGGCCAAGAAAATGACCTTTCGTGCTCTATACCGCCTGGAGCGGCGCAAGCTGCTCGACTGCCCGATAGTGGGTGTGGCTCGCTCGAACTGGACGGTCGACACGCTCCGGGACAATGCCCGCCAGGACATCGTGGACAGCGGCGAGAAGGTAGATGAGCACGTCTTCGAGCGGCTGGCCGCGCGCCTGTCCATTGTCAACGGAGATTACACAGACCCGGCGACGTACCAGAGCGTGGCCCACGCCATCGAGGGCCGCCACACGCCTGTTTTCTACCTCGAAATCCCACCTTCACTTTTCGGGCAGGTGGTCGAAGGCCTGGCCGGCGCCGGCCTCACGGCCAACGCCAGGGTCGTCGTCGAGAAGCCGTTCGGCCACGACCTGGCGTCAGCCGAGGCGTTGAACACCGAGCTGCGCAAATTGCTCAACGAGGACCAGATCCTGCGCATTGACCACTTCCTGGGCAAAGAACCGTCCATGGACATATTGTTCTTGCGCTTCGCCAATTCTATTTTCGAGCCGCTCTGGAACCGCGACCACATTGACTGTGTACAGATCACCTTGGCGGAGAATTTCGGGGTGGAAGACCGCGGTAGTTTTTACGACGCCGTGGGGGCACTACGGGACGTCGTGCAGAACCACCTGTTGCAGCTCCTCGGGCTCTTCGCCTCCGAAGCGCCCGTCACCGTCGACGCCGACGGCCTCCGCGACAAGCGGTTCGAGGTCTTCAAATCCACGCTGTCGGCCGACCCTCGCCACTACGTCCGCGGGCAGTACGACGGGTACCTGAAGGTGCCCGGGGTACAACCCGGTTCGCAGACCGAGACCTACTGTGCACTGAAGCTGGAGATCGACAATTGGCGTTGGTCCGGAGTCCCGTTCTTCATCCGGGCGGGCAAGGCGATGGCCGTCACGGCCACCGAGATCAGGACGATCTTCAAGCCGCCGCCTCATTTTTCTTTCTCCCCGCACATCAAGCCCTATCCCGACGAGCTCATACTGCGCATCGACCCCAACCCCGGCACCGACCTCGTCGTGCAGGCCAAGAAGCCCGGGGCGCAGACCACGCGGACGGTCGACCTCTCCCTCATCTTTTCAGAAGAGCTGGGAAATCTGCCCGAGCCTTACGAACGGCTCCTGGGCGACGCACTGAAGGGCGACGCCGGCCTCTTCACCCGGTACGACAGCATCGAAGAGACGTGGCGCATCGTGCAACCTCTGCTTGACGCGCCTTCACCGGTCGAGCCATACGCGCAGGGATCGTGGGGGCCGCCCGGCGCCCACAATATTGTGAAGGGGTACCCACAGTGGCGTGAACCTTGGCTCGGTGCACACGCCAGGCGGTGAGCCGCTGTCCCTAACCAGCGACCTGCGCCGCCAACCAGTCCACCACGGTCGTGGCCACCTCCGCATCCCGGCCCCGCAAGCCATGATCGCCGCCCTCGATCAAGCGAAGGGTCACCCGGCCAGGAATGAAGGCCACGGCCGCCTCCAGCTCGGCCGGGGTGGCAAATGCGTCCCGGGTGCCCGAGACGAACAAGCAGGGCAGTTGGATATGCCCGAAGTGCTCGGTCCGGAGCCGTTCGGGCTGGCCAGGCGGGTGTAGTGGGTAACTCACCAGGACGAGCCCGGCGGACGGCAAACCCTCGGCCACGGCCATGGAACAGATGCGCCCACCCATCGAGCGCCCGCCGGCGAAAATGCGGTCGGGCCGTAACCGGGACTCCGCGGCGAACGATGCCGCCTCCCTGACCACTGCATCAACGAGCACCGGCGCTTTGTCGGGCGCGCGGCGCCCGGCGAGCCGGTAGGGGAAGTCCATCCGGTGGGCCTTCCCACCTATCGCCGTCACGGCCCCGTCCACGGCCACAAGCGCCGCCTGGTCCTTGCTGGCGCTGGCCCCCGGTGCGAGCAGCAGCCCCCAAGCCGGTTTGCTCTTGGCCAGGGAGCTCAGACCATCTCGTGCAGCATCTCAGCCAGCAGGGCCGCCTCGCGCGACACCTCGTCGTTGCGAGAACCGTGCTCGATGGCTGCTACCAACGCGTGGCCCTGGCTGCGAACCCGCCACCAGTAGCCGTCGTCGACCCCGACGGGCGTGGGCGTCTCCACCACGCCGACTGTCTCCAGCAAGGCCCGCCGGCGCTCTTCGTCGCCCGGGTCGTTCGCCAGCCGGTCGACGGCGCCGAACAATTCCTCGATCGAGTGGTAGCGGGCTTCGTCGTCCTCCTCGACCAAACCGTGCACTTGCTCGAAGAGACCGTCGACTTCGTCCTCGTGCTCCTCGGCCACCGTCAAGTCGGAGGCGTCCCAGTTATAGGCGATGCCGGCCGACTCGAGGAGCATCGAGAGCTCGACCCGCTGCTCAGGCAACCACTCGGCCAGCTCGTAAACGAGCTCGCCGTTGCCTTCGTCCTCGTCCTGGTCTTCATCCTCGTCGTCGAACGGTTCCTCGGCGAACTGGTCCGGCTCGGCCTCGTCGACCACTACTTCGGGGACGATGACCGCGTCGGCGCCAAGTGGGTCGGCGCCAAGTGGGTCGGCGCCAAGTGGGTCGGCGCCAAGTTGGTCGGCGCCAAGTTGGTCGGCACCAAGTTGGTCGGTGCCAAGCTCGTCGGGGCCAGCCTCCTCTACCGGCTCCTCGGGGCCAACCACGTCGACAGAGCCCGACGCCGACTTCGCCCCATCCCCGTTCCCGCTCGCGACGGCCACCGCGGCGGTCGTCGAGCCTCCATCCATAACGGTCAGGTCGGAGCCACCCATCTCGCCGCCCGGGGTGACGTCGGACTGGGGCAGCGCCACTACACGCCCTTTGGCGGCCGCACCTACTTCGAGCCGGGCGAGCGCCCGCACCTCTTCTTCGGCTTCCTGTGGTTCGCCCACGCTCGGGGCGACCAACCGGCACAGCACCTCGGCCTGGTGCCGGATGTCGTCCTCGAGTGCTTCGTCGGCGCCAAGCGCCCCAAGCAGGCGACGTGTGACCCGCCCGACCGCCGCCAGGTGGTCAGCGTCCATCGCGGGGATGTAGTCGAGGGCGAACACGGCCGCCGACGCTTCGCCCAGGGCGGCGTCTGCCAGCATGTCCGTGGGGTCGTCCCGGAGCCTCTTGGCCGCGTCGATAGATCTGACGGGCGACGGCGGCGCCCTCTTCGCCGTCACCATCCTCGGTCGCCACCTCCTCGTCTTCGTCTTCGTCCCCGTCCTCGTACCCCGCGTACCGGTTGTCGGAGACTGAACCAGTGACCCGGGCCACCAGCTGGTCGACTTCGGCCTCGTCCACGGCCAGGATGACCAGCTCCTCGTCCTCGAAGCGGTGTTGCACCCCGGCGGAGATGAGCGCTTCTATTAGGCGGGCCCTTGTCGGGTCATCCCAAAGGTCCAGCCGGTAGCCCACCTCGTCGTCGTCAGGACCGGACTCGAGCTCGGGCAAAGACGACGCCACCAGGCGCTCGCCGCAACTGTGGCACCTCCCTCGGCTCGTAACCTCATAGCCGCAGTTGGCGCAGTACCAAACCTTGGTCGGCACCGTCGACCTACCTCGATCTCTTCGGGAGTACAGGAGCGGCGCGCCCCGACTTCCCACCCGACCCGGCCGGACCGTCTGTCGATTTCATCTGCTCGTGGTACTCCTCTTCCACGTTGACAGACCATACGTCGTGAGAGGCGCCCATGATGTTTTCTACCGTGAGCATGGCTGTGTACATCGAATGGTCCTGGTTGTTGTACCGGTGCATGCCGTTGCGGCCTACGGGATGGACGTTGGCCACGTTGACCTCCAGCCACTTTCGTAGCGTCTCGACGTTACGCCGCGTAATCCGCATCGTAGTAAGGGTAGGCCTTCGGCATCCTCACCACGTAGCCAGCTTCCACCACCGAGGGGTCGACCAGGCCCAGCCGGCCCAGCTCACGACGGCCCAATTCGACCAGATCTTCGTCTGCCATCGACCACATTTCGTCCCCCTCGAAGACGAAGTACTCGAGGCCCAGGCACGTCCGGCCCGATTTCACCATATAGGGCGACCACCGGCCAAAGTTCTGGATCCGCCCCATCTTCACTGACGGGTCATGCACGTAGACCCAATTATCGGGGAACCCGGCCTCTTCGGGGACGACGAGCGCCACCGTGATGTGGTCTCTGTAGTGGAGGTCGTCCGCCGCCGCCATCACTTCCTCGGGCGGGGGCGGGTCGAGCGCCCGTACCAGGGCCGAGATTGGCATTGACGACACCACCGCCGTGCAATGGTGGGAGGTCACTGCGCCGTCGGTCACGGATTCGACTGCCACCGCCTGCCCGCCCTCACAGCGGATGCGAGTGACCGATGCCTCCATCAGCACCTTGGATCCGGCCGCCTCGACCATCTCGCGACAACGTTCCCACATCATCCCGGGGCCGAGGCGCGGGTATTCGAACTGGTCGATAAGCGTCGTTATCTCGCGCTGGCCTTTTTTGGGGAAAAGGGCGTTGGTGATTGCGTTCAAAAGGTTCAAGTTTTTTATGCGTTGCGCCGCCCAGTCGGCCTGCAGCTCGGAGCCGGGATAACCCCACACTTTCTCCGTGTAGGTCTTGAAGAAATGTTGGTACAGGCGCCAACCGAAACGGGCCGCCACCCAACCCTCGAAAGTGCTCTGGTCTCTCGGCGGGCGCACGCGCACCCACGCATAGGAGGCACCACACCGCAAGGACTCCACGAGCCCCAGGTTGCGGAGCGCGTTCAGGGGCTTGAGCGGGTATTCGTAATACTTGCCCTGGTAATAGATCCGGCTCATCCGGGGCCTGACCATGAACACGTCGCCGGGCAAGATCTCGTGCCACAGGTCCTCGACCGCCTTCACTTTGGTGAAGAACCGGTGCCCGCCGATGTCGAAACGCCAACCGTCTCGCTCCACCGTGCGTGAAATGCCACCCACAGTGTCATCCGCCTCCAGCACAGTGCACGTCTTGCCTTGCTGCGCCAGCGCGTAGGCAGCCGTCAGCCCGGCCGGCCCGCCCCGATGATTACGACGTCATCGGCGTTGACGCCCGACTGAGCATCGCTTAAGTTGTCACTGGCAGGATTTGCTTTCACAGGCACAGACAGGCTCCTGGCGAGGATACGAGGACCAACCGTCGAGGCCCCCAGGCTGCGACGACCCAGGCTTGGTGACCCAAACTCCGGTTAGCCAAACTCCGGTTACCCAAACTCCGGTTACATAGCCTACGACGACCCATTCTGCCGTTCGCGGCGCGCTCGGGGCCAGGCGAGCCCCCGACGCTTAGGAAGCTCTCAGCTTCAGGCAGAGAACTTAGTCAAGTTCTCGTACTCGTAGTAGTAGCTGTCCTGAGTAATGAGGGTCTGGCCACCAGGGCTCAGCATCTCGAGCCAGCTGGCCAAGTTGCCGCAGCTACTGCCGAAACCCTGGTAACCGTTGCGCCAGACCAGCCATAGGGTGCCGCCCGGGCTGACCCGGTCCCAGACCTCCCGGGCGAACGTGCCCACATCGGTGTGCTGGATCGTCCACACGTAATCGACCCAGTCCACCCGGGCGGGACCGATCATGCGGGGGTAAGTGAGCTGCGTAACGCCGGGGGCATCGAACAGGCGGTACACGGCCGGGCCTAGCTGGTCAGGACAATAAACCACCACGTCACCGGGCCGGGCCTGAGCGTTGAGGTCAGCCGCCACCTGGACGGCCTGGGCCCGGGGCTGAGAATTTTGCAGTTGAGCTGCGAACAGGCCGGCGGTGCACGCCACCGCCAATACGCCCGCAGTCACGCGAGGGGAGCTGAAAGCCGTCACGCCGAGTGCGCACAGCACGATGAACAGTGGGAAGACCACGGCGATGTAGCGGTAGTCGAAAGCGGCGTTCGTGACGATGCCCGCCACGACCGCCACTGCCAGCGGGCCACCCACCAGCAGGGAAACCAGTCTGGCCCGCGGCTGCGCCCGTAGCTCCAGTACGACGCTGGCCCCGTTTCGGCCCGGCTTGGCGCAGACGCCCAACGCCACCAGCCCGAACAGCATGAACGTGAGCAGCTCGCCCCAGCCTCCGGCGTCGGTCCCAGCCACCGCGCCGGAGAAGTAGTCGAAGACGGAAAGGAGGTCTTGAGGTCCTGGAGGCGTCGTCCAGGGCGTGCCGGTGTGCAGGGCCTGGAACACGAACACCGGCGCCCAGGGCAGCCAGATGATGCCACCGACAACCATGGCCCAGAGCAATTTGCGAGCGGCCCCCGCCTGGGCGTACGGCACATGGGTGCCCGTGCGGCTTTCGGTCCAGCACCTCCAGAGGGCCCACAGGCCTCCTATTACGACAAGGTAGAGGTCCCAGTAATGGGTGTACATCAGCGCCGCGGTCACTGCCGCCACGCACGCCAGCCGGCCCCGGCTGGGCAGCTCCAGAGCTCGACGGGCAGCCAGGTACCACAAAATGGCCTCCAGGGCCATGAGGGAGTACATCCGCGTATCGGTGCCGTAGTAGATGGCCCACGGCGAGCTGGCCCCAAGCAGCAGAGCCGCCCACGCGGTCCGGCGGCCGCCGGCGCGCTCCCCCGCCGCCCATAGGAATGGCAGCGTCGCTACTGAGATGACACCGGACAGGGCCCTGACGGCGAAGTCGCTCTGCCCGAAAACCAGCATCCAGTAGTGGAGCAAGATGTAATAAAGGGGTGGCGAACCATCCTGCACGAGCGCCCCGGGCACGCGTTGCAGAGGCAGTTTGGCAATGTCGACCGAGAGCGCTTCGTCGAGCCACAGGCCGGAGGGCGCCAGGAACCGGCCCACGACCCCGGCCATAACGACCAGCCCAGCCAGGACCAGGGCGACACGGGCCAGGCGGCCCTCGGGCCATCGGCCAGCAACTTGGCGCCAGGCCGGCGCGCGCCTCTCTCGCTGGAGCGCCTCGGGACGCGGCGTGACTGCGGTCGCCACGGCTACAACTCTACCGGGCGCAGATCCACGCCCAGACGGGCCTGTTACTTACTCACAAGCGGGGCGGACCGCTTGCACCCACCCACACGTAGCGTTGAAAAACTCGCCTGGGCCGTAGCCGCGTGCGCCGTCCACGTCCCATCCACGCCTCCGCAGGCTTATCTCCAACGCTGCGATCAGGGCCCGGCCGACACCCTGGCGACGACACTCCCTTTCGACCAGGACACTGACGTTCACAGGCGCGCCCGGCTGCCCGCCATGCCACCCCGCCGCTGCCCCCACCAGCCGCCCTTCTCTTCGCCCTGAGACCAGGATGGTTTCGAACGGCCAGGCCGGCCCGATTGGCGCGCCCAACTGGCGTTCAGCCAGGGCGGCGACGTCGGGGCCAGGGATGCGGCCTTCTGTGATCTCCAGTTCGAGGCCTCCGCGCCCGACAATACGCGGCGGCCCAAAGCAAACGTCGGCAAGAGGCTGCCAGTGATGCGCCCGCTCCTCTAACAAGACGACCCGGTCGAAGCTGACGCGGGCGCGGTAGTGGCCCAACGCGCTCACGGCCGCCCCGGCCTGCTCGGCAGGGACCTCGTCAGCCACGGTGACGTGAGGCACCCAGGGCCAGCGTTCTGACCGCAGCAACGGCCCTGACAACACGGCGGACTTAAGCCGGCCCAGCCGCTCGAGGTCCGGCCCGCCAACGGCCAGGTACAGCACCGGGCTGGCCGGGACAAACGTGGCGACCGGCCCGAGCTCGAGCCAAAGGGGCCCGTCTTGCGCCGCGGCCGCGGCCCTCACCACGTGCAGGGCGTTATGCAGTTCTGTGGCCCGTACGTTGACGGGCGGCACCAGCGTCAGATGCGGGGCGACGCTGCCGAGCGAGGTGTCCCCGAGCGCCCGCCGCAAGCCCTCCACCTCCAGAGAAGCCGGAGGGTCAAGCAACAGGGCCGCTCCGAGGCGGTACCTCGGGCTCACGTCCTGCTAACCCACCCTCGCAGTGAGGTCGGGCCGGGCAAGGGGGACTACGCCGGCTGGGCGGAGTCGCAGAGGACGATGACCCGGTTGTTGTTGACTTCGACGAAACCTCCACCCACTTCGAACCGTAGTTCGTCGGCGCCGGCTCCCTGTGGGTGGACAATGCGTAGCGGGTATGCCTCCAGCGCACCGATGTAGGGCATATGGTTGGCCAGGAAAGCGATGTCGCCGCCGGCGGTCCGGCAGACCACCATCTCCGCCTGCCCTGAGAACAGGCTCCCGGTGGGTGTCACCAGGTCGACCTGGGTCGTAGCCATGAAGGGCTCAGTTCCCCTTTTCGAGTTCGCGCGCCTTGGCCATAGCGCTCTCGGCTCCACCGACGTTCAAGAAGGCCTGCTCCGGCAGGTTGTCGAGGTCTCCGTTGAGGAGGGCCTCGAACGACTCGATGGTCTCCGACACCGGGGTGTAGATGCCCTCGATGCCGGTGAAGACCTGGGCCACGAAGAGCGGCTGCGAGAGGAACCGCTGGATCTTGCGGGCCCGTAGAACGGTGGTGCGGTCCTCCTCTGACAGCTCGTCCATGCCCAGGATGGCGATGATGTCCTGCAGCTCTCGGTTGCGCTGGAGCACCTGCTGGACCCGGCGGGCGACCGAGTAATGCCTGTCGCCGACCACCTCCGGCGTGAGGATATTGGAAGTAGACGCCAGGGGGTCGACGGCAGGGTAGATACCGATGGCAGCGATCTCGCGGGCCAGCTGAGTCGTAGCGTCCAGGTGGGTAAAGGTCGTGAACGGGGCCGGGTCGGTATAGTCGTCCGCCGGCACGTAGACCGCCTGCACCGAGGTGATCGAGTGGCCCCGGGTGGACGTGATCCTTTCCTGCAACTCGCCCATCTCGTCCGCCAGCGTGGGCTGGTAACCGACCGCTGACGGCATGCGGCCCAGCAACGTCGACACCTCAGAGCCGGCCTGGACGAAGCGGAAGATGTTGTCAATGAAAAGCAGCACGTCCTGGTTACGGACGTCGCGGAAGTACTCCGCCATGGTGAGGGCGGACAGCCCCACCCGCAGCCGCACGCCCGGCGGCTCGTCCATCTGACCGTAAACGAGGGCGGCCCGCTTGAGGACCCCCGACTCTTTCATCTCCAGCCACAGGTCGTTGCCCTCACGGGTCCGCTCCCCGACCCCCCCGAAGATCGAGACGCCACCGTGTTGCTCCGCCACACGGTGGATCAACTCCAGGATGAGGACGGTCTTGCCCACTCCGGCCCCTCCGAACAGACCGATCTTGCCCCCCTCGACGAACGGTTCCAGAAGGTCGATGACCTTGATGCCGGTCTCGAACATCTGCGACTTCGGTTCCAGGGTGTCGAAATCTGGCGGCGGACGGTGGATTTCCCAGCGGTCTTCCACCTTCCCCAGCGGCTCGGAGTCCAGCACGTCGCCCGTGACGTCGAAGACGTGGCCCAGTACTTCGTCGCCGACGGGCACCGTTATCCCGTGGCCCAGGTTGCGCACCGGGGTACCACGGCGAAGGCCGTCGGTTTGCTTCATACAGATGCAACGCACCCGGCCTTCCCCGATCTGAAGCGCCACCTCAGCCGTCATGGTGGTTTTCTCGCCTTCGAGGTCGATGTCCATCTCGAGGGCGAAGTTGATCTCGGGAATGGCATCCGGCGGGAACTCGACATCGATGACCGGCCCCGTTATAGCCACCACCCGGCCGTCGCGGGTCGCTGGTCCCGGCGGGCCAGCGGTGGTGGCGCCAGTCTCCGCGGTACCGGTCTCGGTGGTGCCGGTCCCGGTGGTGCCGGTCTCAGCGGTGCTCGTGCTGCTCACGTTCGCTCCATTCAGCTTGCCTGGGGAAAGATGTATACATCCGGGCGGCCCTCGGTGCCTTCGCTCAACCCGGCTTGGCGAAGGGCCTCGGCGCCGCCGGATATCTCGATTATCTCGGTCGTTATGGCATCCTGTCGGGCCCGGTTCATCTGCCGGCGCAGGGACTTGATGAGGTCGTCCGCGTTGTCCGTGGCCGCTTTCATAGCTCTTTGCTGGGCGACGAAAAAAGCAGCCGCCGATTCCAATAGGCCCAGGTACACCTCGGACTCGAGCCATCGCGGCAACAAGCGGTCCAGTATTTCTGCGGGATCCGGCTCGAACTCGAAGATGGTCGTCCCGCCGCCGGTCTGCTGGAGCTGGAGCGGTACGAGCCGGCGGCTCTCGGCCCGCTGGGAACCCATGCTCAAGAACCGAGTATAAACAAGGAAAATCTGGCCAATGCCGCCACCTTCGAGGCGGGCCGACATCGCTTCTACGATACGTTGGGCGTCCTCGAACTTCGGGCGGTCGCTCACACCTTCGAACGTCTGGGCCAGCGCTCTGCCCCGGAAGTTGAAATAGGTCCTGACCCTGCGGCCCACGGCGATCACGTCCGGCTGCGGGCCTTTGGTCTCGATCTCCCCCACGAGTTCTTCAGCCGCCCGGTTCACGTTAATGTTGAACGCCCCGGCCAGGCCGCGGTCCGCGCCGAGCACGACGACGAGGGAGCCCTGACCGCCACCGGCAAAGACCCAGTGGTCCTTAGCTTCCGGGGCCGCCGCGATTTCAGCCACGACGTCGTTCATGCGCTCCGTATAGGGGCGGGCGGCCTGTATGGCTTGCTGAGCGCGCACAATGCGCGACGCGGCTATCAGCTCCATCGCCCGGGTGATCTTTTGGGTCGACTCGATACTGCGGATGCGGCGACGAAGGATACGCTCTTGACCGGCAGGCACTGGGCTACGCCCCTCCCTCGGGCGCCCCCGTCTCAGCCTCTGCCGGCTCCGTGCCCCCCGATATCGGGCCCCTTGGCTCTGGCCGTCCGCCTGGGCCGGCGCCGTCCCGGCTCTAGCGCCCCCTTGTCCTGACTGGGCCTCTCCTGACTGGGCCTGTCCTGCCTGGGCTGACCCGGTGTTCAACGTGGCGAAGCCCTTCTTCACATTGCGGATGGCTCCGTCGAGCTCGTCCGTCGACGGCAAGTCCTTGGTGGTGCGGATCTGCTCGAGCAGGTCGCGGCGGTCGGTCCTCAGGTACTGCAACAAGGCGGCCTCGAAGGGCCTGACGTCCTCTACAGACAGGTCGTCGAGGAAGCCCCTCGTCCCGGTGTAGATAGAAACCACTTGCTCCTCGACCGGCATAGGGGAGCTCTGAGGCTGCTTCAGCACCTCGGTCAGCCTGGAGCCCCGGTCGAGCTGGCGGCGCGAAACGCGGTCCAACTCGGAGCCGAACGTAGCGAAGGCCTGCAGCTCCCGGAACTGGGCCAGGTCGATCTTCAGGCTCCCGGAAACGGTCTTCATGGCTTTGATCTGCGCCGCCCCGCCGACTCGGGAAACGGACTGGCCGACATTGATCGCCGGCCGGATGCCGGCGTAAAAGAGGTCGGTCTCGAGATAGATCTGGCCGTCCGTGATCGAGATCACATTGGTGGGGATGTACGCGGAAATGTCCCCCGCTTTGGTCTCGACTATCGGCAATGCGGTAAGCGAGCCCCCGCCCAGGTCGTCGGAGAGCTTCGCCGCTCGTTCGAGCAGGCGGCTGTGGAGGTAGAAGACGTCGCCCGGGTAAGCCTCTCGGCCCGGGGGCCGCCTTAGCAGCAAAGACAGGGTGCGGTACGCCTCTGCTTGCTTAGAGAGGTCGTCGTAAATAATCAGGGCGTCCTGGCCATTGTCCATCCAGTGCTGGCCCATGGCGCACCCCGCGTACGGGGCTAAGTACTTGTACGGAGCCGGGTCGGAAGCGGGCGAGTTGACGACGACCGTGTACTCCATGGCGCCGTGCTCCCGCAGCGTGTCCACCGTTTGGGCCACACTCGAGCCTTTTTGCCCAACCGCGACGTAAATGCATTTCACGCCCTGGCCTTGTTGATTGATAATCGAGTCGATGGCAATAGCGGTTTTGCCCGTTTTCCGGTCCCCGATTATCAGCTCCCGCTGGCCCCGACCGATCGGCGTCATGGAATCGATGGCCTTGATCCCGGTCTGCATAGGTTGCTTTACCGGCTGGCGCTGAACGATACCGGGGGCCTGGATTTCTACCCGTCGCTCCTCAAAATTGCTGAGCGGCCCGAGGCCGTCGATCGGCCGGCCCAGAGGGTCGACAACGCGGCCGAGCAGGCCGTCGCCGACGGGCACGGAAAGGATGGTCCCCGTCGCCCGCACGAGTTGGCCCTCCTCGAGCCCTGTCGATTCGCCCAGCACGACCGCCCCGATGGCGTCCTCTTCCAGGTTGAGAGCGAGCGCGTTGACCCCGCCCTCGAACTCGAGGATCTCGTTCACGGCCACGTTCGGCAGACCGGTTACGTTGGCGATCCCGTCCCCAACGTCTCTGATGCGGCCCACTTCTTGGCCGGAAACCCCGGGGGTGAAACCCTCCAGGTTGCGCCGCAGGACGTCTGCGATCTCGTTGGCATTAATGTTCAACTCGGTCATCTGCTCACAAGGCCTTTCCTAGTGCCCTTCCATTCCTAGCCCGCCCGGGGAGTTATCCGTGCCCGCCGGCGTACCTGGCCCCTCGTTGCCAGTCGGCGCCCCGGAGCCGCCCTGAGGGGCGGGGTGGAACAAGGCGTCCCGGGCCTGCTCCAACCGGTGACGAAGGCTTGTGTCGATCACTATGTCTCCGATAGTGGCGACAAAGCCGCCCACCAGGCCCGGCTCGGGAGTAACCCTCACGTCGACCGGGTGGCCGGTGTAGCTGGTGAGCGCGGCCACCAGGCTCGCCTGCTGTTTGGCGGTCAGTTCGACGGCGGAGCGGACATCGGCGATACGCCGGTTGGTCTCCTTGGCCACCATCTCGACGAGGGCGTCGAGCAGCAGGGGGTAGTCGCGCGGACGACCAACCTGGCTGGCGTAGGCGGCCATACGAGCCGACTCCGGCCGGGCGCGGGGCTCGAGGAGCTGGCGTACGATCTGGGCCCGCGCCGCTGCCGACAGCTCGCCCGTGGTGAGCGCCACCCTCAACTCGTCGTTGCCCTCGACGATCCGGGCGTACCGGAACAGCTCGTCCTCGATATCTCCCAGGGCCCGTTCTCCCCGTACCGGGGCCAGGACGGCCGTCGCGTACCCCTCGATCCGGTCCGTCGCACCGACTCGCCCGAGCGGGCCTTCGTCCAGCAGTACCATGCCGTCGCGCCTGGCCGCCGCCGCCACCAGAAGGCCACTGACGTCCTCGCCGAAGTCGTCCTCGCTGCCGTTCTCCACCGTGAACACGAGCATCTCGAGCACGGGCGCCGACACCTTTTTGGCCAGGAGCTGTTCGAGTACGGCCCGCTTGCCGGGCAACGTCGTGGCCGGGCTCGACAGAGCCCAGTGAAGGTCAACGGAACTGGCCAGGAGGTCAGAGAAGCCTTGCAGTTGACCGGCAATAGTGGCGACATCATGGGCCGAGGTCTCGAGGACTGCGTCTGCGTAGCCCCTCAGACGCTCCCGCACTTAGGTCGCTCCCGTCTTTACGGGACCTTCCGAGAGCATCCCTGCTGCGGTTCCCCCCTCAGCGGCCTGGCGATCAATCTCGTCGATCGCTCGTTGGACAAGTTGCTCCTGGTCATTGAGGGTTAAACCTTCACCCAGGACCTTGTCCACGACGCTCATGACGAGCCCGGCCACCTCTGTCCGCAGTTGTTCGGCGGCCCGCCGCGTTGACGCCTCGATGTCCTGGTTGGCTCTGTCCATCAGGCGCCGGTACTCCTCTTCGCCCTGCTGGCGCAGTTCGGCTCGCAACTGCTCGCCGATCTTGGTCGCCTCGTCCTTAAGGGAGCGGGCCTCGGCTCGGCCTTGCTCGAGCGTCTTCTCGTATTGCGCTTCGAGCTCGTTTGCCTTCTGCTTGGCTTCCTCGGCGTCGGTGATGTTCTGCTGGATTTTTGCGAGCCGATCGTCCAGGGCGCGGTTGATGGGGGGGATGATCCATTTAGCCAGCACGCCCAGCAGGAGCAGGAAAATAACCAGCTCGACGACGAACGTGCCGTTGGGGACCAGGAAGTTGGAGTTGGCGAGGTACATCTGTCAAATGACCTTCGTGAACAGTGCTAACCAGTCGCCAGCACGAAGACGAACAACGCCGTGAACGCCAGGTTGATGAAGTACATGGCCTCGACGAGGCCGACGATCAGGAACATCGTCGAGTAAAGGCGGCCCTGGACCTCGGGCTGGCGGGCAATCCCGGCAATGGTCTGACTACCGGCCAGGCCGTCGCCGACCGCGGCGCCCACGGCCCCTCCGCCGAGCGCCAGACCCCCGCCAATGAAGGCGCCGGCCAGCTCGACCGACTTCTCGATTGTTGCGGCCATTTGTTCTCCTATTCTCCTCTATATTTTCGGCGGCTCAAATGCCGCCCGCGTCAACCTTGGCCCGCGGAGACGGGCAAACCCGGCCCAGGCCGGCTTCTCGGGTATTAATGCGGCTCTTCAGCAACTGCAAACTGGAAATAGAGAATGGTCAGCAAGGCGAAGATAAACGCCTGGATGACACCGATGAACATATCGAAGAGCTTCCACGCCAGGCCAAAGGCGATACTAAAAGGGAAAAAATAGACCGGGATGGCCAGCAAAAGGGCGATCATGATCCCGCCCGAAAAGAGGTTGCCGAAGAGCCGGAGCGACAGTGTCACCGGTTTCATCAGCTCTTCCAGCACCCGGATCGGGGCCAACCACCTGGGCTTGGCCACGAAGGCTCTAACGTAGCCGCGCCCGCCCCGGGCACGAATGCCGGCCACGTTGGTAACGATGAAGACGGTGCCAGCCAGAGCGTAACAGAGGTTTACGTCTGCGCTCGGCGACGGCAAGTAGTCGGTGTTGCGAAAGAGCCCCGGGAACAACTCCACCCAGTTCGCCGCCAGCACCAGCACGAAGATGGTGACAGCCAGCGGGACGACGTGGCGGTAGCGGGGGCCGATACCACCGAGGACCTGTTCGGACACCCAGCCGACGATGACCTCCCAAACCAGCTGCACTTTGTTGGGGGCGGCCGAAGTTATCTTGTGCCTCGTGTAGAAGCCAACCACCAGGATGGCAGCACACGCGATGAGCGTGGTCCAGATGGTGTCCAGGTTGAACGATACGCCACCTATCGTCTTCGTTACGTGTTGGCCGACCGGGATGGGAGGTACGGCCAGCAAGTGGGCGCTAAGCATCCGGACCGCCTTCGTCCTGGCCGGGGAACACAAAACCGTCGCTTGACCCTCCCGGCCCCCCGGGCTGGTCCTGGGTGCTCGGCTCGGCGCCGTTGGTCGGCGCCAGTCCGGCCAACTGGAGCCGCTGGTAGCGCCAAAGCGCGCCGAGCGCGTTCATCATCAAAAGCACCTGGAAAGCGACGAGGCCACCGATCATGCCGAAACCCATCGGGCGGACGAAAAACAAAAGGGCAAAGGCGACAATAGTGATGGCGCCCAGGCGGCCGGCCACGCTTCCGGCGTACGGCCTGCGGTCGATGTGCCCGTCGCCCCGGCTGTAGCGCACGGTGGAGACCTGGAACAGGCGGTGGTTTACGGTGGCGGCGCCCAGTCCCAGGACCACGCCCACCCCGGCCAACGGCTGGCCAAGGATGATGCCCGCAAGGAGCGCAACAACGGCCAGCACAATGCACGACGCAATAGTGCGCCGTACTATCAGGTCGACGTAAAGAACCGGGAAATCTGCGAGCATTAGAAGACGATCTGGGTCGCCGACAGATCACTCATGCGGCTGGGACAGCTTGGAGCATCTGCAAGGCCTAGGCATGTTAGCAGATGTGTCAACCCTGCCCGCTGTAGCGGCGCAACTCGGCCCGAGTGCCGACAACGCCCAGAGCCGCTCCGGCCAAGAGCCCGACGAGCATGAACAGCGGTAGCGTGCCGAGCTCCCGGTCGCCCAACCACCCGAGGAAGCCCCCCAGGAGCAGGCAGATCGCATTGAGCATCCCGATGCCGGCATAGACCATCGGCCCGGGGTAGCGCTCCGGCCCGCGGCCCGACGAGCCCTGGTCGGGAGTGCCCGGACCAGGACCGGGACCGCTCATTTCCAAACCGTCGACGTGTCGCAGCCTCCTTGCACTCCAGCAACACTCGAATGCTCGCGACCACGATAACCAGGCTACGAAACACGCATGTAACACTGCAACTCCAGCCCCTTCCGCCGTGCTTCGGGGGCCGTTTCTTATGCCTGTGGTTTTCGCGGCCGTGGGCATTTTGCGGCCTGCCCTGCCGGTGGCCCGGAGCTTACGGCTCCGGCGCCCGCAGGAAGCGGAGGCCAACGGGTGGCGTCACTTCCGCCAATGGCCGGCCAATATCAACATCAGGGTTGGCGCCACCCTTTGGCTCGGGCACCTTGGGGCCAATCGGTGCGGGACTGGTCGACTTGGAGCTGGTCGATTGGGAGCTGGCCGATTGGGAGTTGGGCGATTTTTGTCTGGTCGACGGCCCGAGCGACTTGGGCTCGGGGATTTTCATTTCGACTGTTGTGGCCCCGGCGGAGGCGTTGATCGTCACCGCCTGGCCCGCCGCCGGTGCGCCCTCCGCGGCGCTCTTGGCGGTGGTGGCACCAGCTCCGGCGCCGCGCTGGTCGGCCACTGGCGCATTGGCACCCGCCGCCCGGTCGCCATTGAGCGCTGACGCGGCATGGCGGGCCCGTTGCGCCCCCCGTCCGCCCGCCCGGGGTCAGTGTGGTTATCCGCGCCGGCGAGGCTGGTCCGCCCCCTGGGCGCGAACAGCGTATAGAGCAGGATCGACAGACCGCCCACCGCTATCGGGGGTATCTCGTTGTGGGAGTTCGTAATGCCTGGCCACAACACGATGCCCGAGAGCAAGGCCGTCCACGCCCACAGTATGAGCACCGCCGGACGGTGGCCGTGGCCCAGCCGCATCAGGCGGTGGTGGAGGTGGTTGAGGTCGGCCACAGCCGGGCTTGTCCGCTGCCCCGCCCGCCGGATTATGGCGAAAGCGGTGTCAAGCAGGGGGATGCCAAGGATAAAGAAGGGGATAAGGATGGGCGCGAAGAAAAAGTAGGTGCGCCCGCTGAAGGCGTAGGTGTCCTGGCCCACCACGGCCAGGGTTGACGCGGCCACCAGTACGCCGAGGAGCATGGCCCCGGCATCACCCATGAAAATCTTGGCCGGGTAAAAATTATGAGGCAAGAAGCCGATGCAAACCCCGGCGGCCACGATCGCGATGAGGGGGCCGGCATTGGTGGTACTGATGTTCCCGACGACGTTCAGTTGGTGCGAGTAGACGAAAAACGCACCGGCCGCGATGGCCACCACGCCGGCCGCCAGGCCGTCCAGGCCGTCGATGAAGTTGACTGAGTTGGCCATGACCGCCACCCATAGGACGGTGGCCAGAGCGGCCAGGTCCGGGCTCAGGACCAGCGTGGTCTGAGCCAACGGGACATGGAAGAACAGCATGTTCACGCCGAAGAAGTACAACACTGTGCCCGCCAGGACCTGGCCGGCCAGCTTCGCCGGTGGCGACATTTCGCGCACATCGTCGGCCATCCCGACAGCGAAGATGACCGTCGCCGCCATTACCACGCCCAGAGGAGCGGAGCTGCCACGGAAAACTGGCGCAAACGCGGGTAGTTGCGAAGCGACCGCGATAGCCACCAGCATCCCCAGGTACATGCCGGCCCCGCCTCCAGTGGGCGTTGGCCGCTCGTGGACTCTGCGGTCGTCGGGGACGACTACGAGAGACTGCCGCTTGGCCAATACCCGGACCGCGAACGTCACCATCCAGGTGGTGACGGCGGCCACCGCAAAGATGATTATGTACTCGTGGAAGCGGATCAACTGTCCTCTCCCCCGACCGACGGGCCCGGGCATCAACGGCCCGGGTGCCAGCTCACGGGTAAGGGACAAACTTGGAGCAAAGGGTGGCAACCTCCTCGCGCACTGCCTTCCGCTCGCGGTCGTCGTCGGGGGCGGCGAGCACTCGGCGTATGAGCTGAGCTATCTCGGCCATCTCCCGCTCGCGCATGCCTGTGGTCGTCACCGCGGCAGTACCTATACGAAGGCCGCTGGTCACGAACGGCGACCTCGGGTCCCCGGGGATCTGGTTACGGTTGAGCGTTATACCGGACCTGTCGAGTGCTTCCTGGGCGACCTTACCCGTCAGCTCGGCGTCGAAGCTGCGCAGGTCTACAAGCATGAGGTGGTTGTCGGTCCCGCCCGAGACGATCCGGAACCCCTCTCCCGCTAGTGCAGCTGCCAATGCCCGCGCGTTGCGGACGATCTGATGTGCGTACTCGGTGAACTCGGCCTGCGCGGCCTCGTAGAAGGCGACCGCCTTCGCCGCGATGACGTGTTCGAGCGGCCCGCCCTGGAGCCCCGGGAAAACGGCCTTGTCGATGGCCGACGCGAACGCCTCCTTGGACAGGATGCAGCCGCCGCGAGGCCCCGCAACGTCTTGTGCGTGGTGAGGGTGACGATGTCAGACGCCGGGACGGGGTTGGGGTGCGCCCCACCGGCAACGAGACCGGCTATGTGGGCCGCATCGAACATCAGCAAGGCGCCGACCGAGTCGGCGATGCGACGGAAAGGTTCGGGCTCGATGATCCGCGAGTAGGCCGTGGCTCCGGCCACGATGAGCTTGGGCCGGTAGCGTTCGGCCAGGTCCGCCACGGCTTGGAAGTCGATCCGCTCGTCACTCTCGCTCACGCCGTAGCTGACAAAGTGGTACCACTGGCCGCTTACATTGACCGGCGACCCGTGCGTAAGGTGGCCGCCCTGGTCGAGGCGCATGCCTAGCACCGTGTCGCCTGGTTGCAGCACCGCCAAGTAGACGGCCAGGTTGGCGTTGGCCCCTGAGTGGGGCTGCACATTGGCGTGCTCCGCCCCGAACAGCTCGCGAGCGCGCTGTAGGGCCAGGCTTTCTGCCTGGTCGACCACGTAGTTGCCGCCGTAATAGCGCTTGCCCGGGTACCCCTCGGAGTACTTGTTGGTGAGGACCGAGCCAGTCGCCGCCAGTACGGCGCGCGAGCACAAAGTTTTCCGAGGCTATGAGCTGGAGGGTGGTGTTCTGGCGCTCACGCTCAGCCTCGATGATCGAGAACAGCTCTGTGTCGGGGAGCACTACCCGAGAGCATAGTGGGCAACCGCATCGTCGCTGTTGGGAAGGCCTTGGGGAGACTGCGCGCCGTTATCCCAGCGCGCCGTTATCCCAGCGTCCAGGCCGTGATCTCCTGAGCGGAAAGCCGGCCCTCCCGCAGCAACTTGGGCGCTTCGCCTGTGCAATCGACCACCGTTGAGGGCAGCCCGTCGCATGGGCCGGCGTCGAGGACGAGGACCAGCTCTGGGCCGAGCGACTCGGACACCTCTTTCGCCGTTGTCAACGCCGGTTCCTTGTGCCGGTTGGCACTGGTGGTTGCGATCGGGCCGATCTGTTCGCAGATGGCGAGGGGCACCGGGTGGGCGGGGCAACGGATGCCGATGGTGGCGTCGTCTTCTCCGAGGTCGGCCTCCAGCTCCGGCCGGCGGGGCAGGACCAACGTAAGCGGTCCGGGCCAATAGCGCCTCATCAGGCGCCGAGCCGTCGCCGGGACGGCCGTGCACAAACCCAGGGCCTGCTCTTCGTTGCCTACCAGCACGGGGAGCTCGACACTCCTCGGACGGCCTTTCAAGCGGAAAAGCCGGTGCGACGCGCCGGTGTGGAAGGGGTCGGCTGCCAGCCCGTAAACGGTATCGGTGGGCACACCGATGATGTCCCCCCTCGAAAGAGCCTTCACGGCCAGGTCGATCGCCTCGGCCGGCGGGTGCTCGCCGTGCGCGGCGATGACGGAAATCGTCATCAGCGACGGATCCTAATTAATCGGTAAGAACGATCTGTGCTCAGGGGCCGGTATCAACCCCGGCGAGCTACCAGGGCGCGGGGCCGCCCCGCCAGGTCGGCCCGCACGAGCACGTCAGCCAGCCCCGCTCGGCGCGCCAGGGCCATAGCCTCTTCAGCCTGGTGCGGCGCGATCTCACCCACCAGTGTGGAGCGCTCTGCCAACCAATCGCCGGCCCCCGCGATGACCGCCTCGAGCGCCTCCAGACCGCTCGGGCCAGCCACGAGGGCCTGCGCGGGTTCCCACGCCGAGACCTCCACCGGCAGGTCGACCACTTCGCTCTGCGCCACGTAGGGAGGGTTGGTGACAGCCAGCGTGACCGTACCCTTCAGGTGCTCCGGGAGCGCTTCCCACCAGCTGCCTTGGGCCAGCTGGACTCTGCCCACCGTCTGGACGCCTAGACCAGCGAGGTTGGCCGATGCCACGGCCAGGGCGCCCTCCGAGATGTCAGTCGCCCAGGCGACCACTCCGCTCTGTTCACTGGCGATCGACAGCGCGATGGCCCCCGAGCCGGTCCCGAGGTCGACGACCACCGGCGCCTCGACCTCGAGACGGGCCAGTTCCTGCAAAGCCACTTCGACTACGACCTCAGTTTCCGGCCGAGGGATGAGCACCCGCCGGTCGACCATCAAGTCGAGCTTGCGAAAGGCCCAGTGGCCCAGCACATACTGCACGGGCTCGCCCTTTTCTCGCCTTTCGACCATCGATAAGAAGAAATTGCCCGTGCGGGCCGAGACTGGTTCGTCCAACACCGCCGGCCAGGCGCCCCCGGACGAGTCCTCCACAAACCATCGGGCGGTCTGCGCATCACCGAGCCGCTGGGTGGCGTCAGCATACAGTTGCCGCCACTTGACCGGGGCGAGGCCGGCTTCGCTCTTACGCAGCGCCTGCTCCGGCTAGCTGGCGGGCGCGCTCGTCGGCCAACAGGGCATCGACTATCTCGTCCAGCTCGCCCATGAGGACCTTGTCGAGCTTGTAAAGGGTGAGACCGATGCGGTGGTCGGTAACCCTGTTTTCCTTGTAGTTGTAAGTCCTGATCTTCTCCGAGCGGCCGCCTCCACCTACCTGGCTCCGGCGGGCACTCGAGAGTTCCGCGGCCTGACGGTCCTGCTCGGCCTTGAGCAAACGGGCCCGCAAGACCTGCATGGCCTTGGCCCGGTTCTGGATCTGGCTTTTCTCGTCCTGCATCGAGACGACGATGCCGGTGGGAATATGGGTTATACGCACGGCCGAGTCCGTCGTGTTGACCGATTGGCCTCCCGGCCCGGTCGAACGATAGACGTCGACCCGGAGGTCCTTTTCTTCTATCTGAACCTCGACTTCTTGCGCCTCAGGCAAGACGGTCACGGTCGCCGAAGAGGTGTGGACCCGGCCCTGGGACTCCGTGACCGGAACCCTCTGTACCCGGTGCGGGCCGCCTTCGTGCTTCAGGCGCGCCCACGCGTCGGCCCCTCTCACCATCAGCATGACCTCGTTGAAGCCGCCCATGGGCGACGGGTCGCCGGACAGGACTTCTAACTTCAGGCCGGTGCGCTCGGCATAGCGGAGGTACATCTCGTAGAGGTCACGAGCGAAAAGGTTCGCTTCTTCACCGCCCTCGGCTCCCCGGATCTCGACTATCACGTTGCGGCCGTCGTTCGGGTCGGTGGGGAGCAGGAGCAGCTTCAGCTCGTCCTCGATCCCGGCCAGACGGCGTTCGGCGGCGTCTATTTCCCCCGCCAGTAGTTCGCGGTCTTCACCTTCGGCGCCGGACAACATCTCCTGCGCTACCTCGAGGTCGCCATTGGTGTCGCGGTAGGCCCGATAAGCCTCGACGATCGGCTCTAACTGGTGGTGCCGGCGCGACACATCGCGCAACTGACGCGGATCGGCAAATACCTGTGGATCCGATAGTTGCCGAACAACGTCTTCGTACTCGGCGACGAGCTCATCCAGTGACTCGAACACGACTAATTTCCTAGACCAAGGCTATTTGGGGCCAGGCCCGTTGCGGGCCAAGTTTATTGGCCCGCTCCTTAATTCCCGCTGGCTGCCTTCGACCCGCGGCGGCCATAGCGACGCTCGAACCGCTCGACTCGGCCTCCGGTGTCGACCAGCTTCTGCTTCCCGGTGAAGAACGGGTGGCACTCATTGCAGAGCTCGGTATGCAGCTCCGGCTTGGTCGAACGGGTCGTGAACTTGTTGCCGCAGGAACAAGTGACCTTGGCCTCGATGTACTCGGGATGGGTGTCGGCTTTCATGGGTCCTCCAAACTTATATGGCCGGGGCGGGCGTCTTCGCGATCTCCGCCAAGAACTGGTCATTGCTCCGAGTAGAACGGATTCTGTCGACCAGTAATTCCAGGCCGGCGGCGGCATTGCCGTCGGTAGCCAGCGCATTGAGCACTCTCCGCAACTTCCATACCTGCTGGAGCTGTTGGCGGTCGAACAGGAGCTCCTCGTGCCGGGTGGAGGAGGCGTTCACGTCGAGCGCAGGGTAGATGCGCCGTTCGGCCAGTTTGCGGTCGAGGCGTAGCTCCATGTTGCCGGTGCCTTTGAACTCCTCGAATATGACCTCGTCCATTCGGCTCCCCGTCTCGACCAAAGCGGTGGCCAGGATCGTAAGCGAGCCACCCTCTTCGATATTGCGGGCACTCCCGAAGAACTTCTTCGGGGGGTAGAGCGCCCCCGTGTCGATACCGCCGGACATAATGCGGCCTGTGGCCGGTTGGGCCAGGTTGTAGGCCCGGGCCAAGCGGGTGATGCCGTCCAGCACGATCACCACGTCCCTACCCGCCTCGAGCAGGCGCTTGGCTCGTTCGATGGCCAGCTCGGCCACCTGAGTGTGCTCGTCCGACGGACGGTCGAAAGTCGAAGCGATCACCTCGCCCTTGACGGACCGGCGCCAGTCGGTAACTTCCTCGGGCCGTTCGTCGACAAGGAGGATCATCAAGTGAATTTCAGGGTTATTGGCCTCGATCGAGTGCGCGATCTGTTTCAGGATCGTGGTCTTGCCGGCTTTAGGAGGCGACACGATCAGACCACGCTGGCCCTTACCGATCGGCGAGACCAGGTCGACAATACGAGCCGTCACGTTGGCGGGATCTCCCGGGACCTCGAGGCTCAACTTCTCATCTGGGAAAAGAGGAGTGAGGTTCTCGAACTTGGGCCGGTTGCGGGCGTCGTCCGGTGGTCCCCCGGCGACCGCGTCCACCCTGACCAGGGCGGGGTACTTCTCGTTGTTGGCCGCTGGCCGGAAAACCCCGTCGATCATGTCGCCCTTGCGCAGGCCGTACCGGCGCACCTGGGTTATCGACACGTACACGTCGGAGGAACTGGCCAGGTAGCCGTTAGCCCGGAGGAAGCCATAACCCTCCTCGCGTAGGTCCAAAAGACCTGAGCACGGCACCAGCTCACCCGTGTACGGCACTTCTGGCGATTGAGTACTGAGCTCGCGCTCAGCGCCACGGGGTGGCTTCTCACGGTTGCGCCGGCGCCGGCGCCGGCTGTTGCCGAGCCCCGGGTCCAGGTCGTGGCGCTGGCGGTTGGCGTCATTGCGCTGGAACGCCTGACCTCCGTCCCCACCTTGAACTTCGCCGGCACCTCCCCCCGGGGCCTCCGTCGGGCCTGGCTGGGCCTTGTCGGTCTCGGCGACGCCGCGCCGGGACCCGTTCCTCTGGGCCCCGTTCCTCTGGACTGGCGGCTCCGCGACCTCGGTCTCCTGCTCAGCCGGAGCTGAGGCCGGAGCACTGGCAGCCACGCCGTCCGGCTCCGGCGTTGCCGGTGCCTGGGTCGTAGCAACTCGCGCCGTGGTTTGACTACCGTTGCCGTTGGTGGCCGCCAGCTCCAATTGCTGGCCGTTGCTGGCCGCGTCGGCCGCGCTGGCGGTGGCGGCGCTAGTTCGCCGCGTGCGGGTCGTTCGAGGTTTTTCGGTACTGGGCGGCGGCTGTTGCTCTACGCCTGTCATCTGAAGAATCTGCGATACCAGGTCCGCCTTTTTGGTGCGCGGGCTGGCGTAGTGCCGAGAGCCAAGGCGATGGCGAAAAGCTCGTCCCGCTCTTTTGCTTCCAGGACCGAGCGCTCGAGCTGAAGGTCGCTCATTGACTACCCCTGTGATGGTGTGAATAGTTGGATACTGCAAGTACGGCCGGAGCACCCAGGCGGCGTCTGGGGAGAAGCCCCAGTGAAGCCCGGTCGCCTACGTTGACAGACCTTGGACTACTGGTAAACGCCCGGGAGTTCCCGCTCCGGAAAAGAGCTCAGCTCGTCTTATGACCGAACCGAGCAACTACATGATACCGCCTGCGCACGCATCGCGCCAGGAACCACGGGCTGAGCCATACGGGGCAGGTCGGAGGCGGTGGTGACCAGTTTTGGTGACCAGGCTCCTGTAACCAGCCTATCGGAGGCGCTGCTCGCAGCGGGGAACAGGACGAGGCGCCCCCAAGCAGCGCTCAGAGGGCGAGTTCCTCCTTCACGGCCGCCAGGTCGGCCTCGACCGCCCTCGGGACTGCGATCTGGCCGATGACCACATCCGGGTCCTTCAGGCCGTGGCCTGTAAGAGTGCAAACAACCCTCCCACCTGCGGGTGCGCCCACTTTGAACAATCCTGCCACCGACGCCGCCGATGCCGGCTCGCAGAAGATGGACTCCTCTCTGGCCAGGAACCGGTAAGCCTCGAGGATGGCGTCGTCGTCGACGGCGTCAATCAAGCCCCCCGACTCTGACGCGGCGGCAGTGGCCCCGTACCACGACGCCGGGTTGCCGATTCGGATCGCCGTAGCGATGGTTTCGGGCTTTTCCACCGGGTGGCCGAGGACGATAGGGGCGGCACCGGCCGCTTGGAAGCCGAACATCCTGGGCAGCGACGAGACCTTGCCAGCGTCTTGGTACTCGCGATAGCCCTTCCAGTAGGCGGTGATGTTGCCGGCGTTCCCGACGGGCATGCAGTGGACATCGGGCGCCCCGCCCAGGGCGTCAACGACCTCAAAAGCGCCGGTTTTCTGGCCCTCGATCCGGTAGGGGTTGATGGAGTTCACTACCGTCACCGGCTCCGTTGCGGCCATTTCGCGCACGAGCTCCAGGGCGCGGTCGAAATTTCCCCTTACCTGGACGACCCTGGCCCCGTGGACCAGCGCCTGGGCCAATTTCCCCAGAGCTATATAGCCGTCCGGGATCAGCACGGCGCAGGCAATCCCCGCTCTAGCCGCATAAGCGGCCGCCGACGCGGAGGTATTCCCCGTGGAGCCGCAGACCACGGCCTTGGCCCCCTCTTCCACCGCCTTGGAGATCGCCACCGTCATGCCCCGGTCCTTAAAAGACCCCGTGGGGTTGGCGCCTTCGATCTTCAGCCACACTTGCGCTCCCAGGCGGGCGGACAGCCGGGGGGCCGGGACGAGAGGGGTGCCGCCTTCGAGAAGGGTGACCACCGGGGTGGCGCGGTTCACCGGCAGATAGTCGCGGTACTCCTCGATGACCCCTCGCCAGGTGAGAGCCGGGCTCAACTTCCGACTACTCGGACCAGCCCGCCAATACGCCTGACAGCGTCCAGACGGCGCAACTCGTGCAGGCACGCTTGCATGTCGCGCTCGTACGCGGGGTGAGTGACGAACACTAGGTGCGCCTGACCGGTTTCACGGCCCTCTGTCACTCCTACGGCACGGGCCCGGTAGGAAGGCCCGTCAGATGGCCAGCGGGCAGGCTGGTCTCGGGCTCCGGGGCGTCCTGCTCCATCGAACGGACCGAAACATGGTGACGGCCCAACACTCCGGCGATGGCTGACAGGACCCCCGGCCGGTCGGCCACGAACAAGCTCAGGTAGTAGGCACACCGCAGGTCGTCGATCGGGGTGATGGCCACCGGGTGGAGCTCCATCTTTCGGGCCGCGCCCTTCACCGTCAGGTTGTGAGCCGCGTCCACCAGGTCCCCGATGACCGCGCTGGCCGTCGGGAGACCACCGGCGCCCCGCCCGAACAGCATCAACTGGCCGACAGCGTCGCCCTCGATAAAGACGGCGTTGAACGAGTCCCGCACCGCAGCCAACGGGTGGTCCTGAGGCACCATAGCCGGGTGGACGCGGACGCCGAGCGAGCCGTCGGGCCCGGCTTCGACGACCGCGAGCAGCCTTATGGCGAACCCGAGCCGTCTGGCGGCCTCGAAATCCTGCAGGTTGAGGGCCGAGATACCCTCCCGGTACACATCCCCGGCGACGACCTTGGCCCCAAAGGCGACATTGGCCAAGATGGCGGCCTTGGCCGCGGCATCGAAGCCCTCGACATCGGCGGTTGGGTCCCTCTCTGCATAGCCGAGGCTCTGCGCTTCCGACAGGGCCTCCTGGTAAGACGCCCCCGAAGCCGCCATGCGAGTGAGGATGTAGTTGGTCGTGCCGTTGACGATGCCCATCACCCGGTGGATACGTTCGCCGGCCAGGGATTCGCGCAGAGCCCGGATGAGCGGTATCCCGGCGGCTACTGAGGCCTCGAAAAGCAGGTCCACGCCGGACGCGCTGGCCACGTCCCACAGTTCGGCCCCGTGGTTGGCCAAGAGCTCTTTGTTGGCCGTGACCACCGCCTTGCCGCTGCGCAAGGCGTCGAGGACCAGGTCGCGGGTGGGGGAGATGCCGCCCATGACCTCGACGACTACGTCGATCGTGGGGTCGGTGACAATGCTGTGAGCGTCGGTCGTGAGCAGGTCCTCGACGCCGCTCACGGCACGCTCTTTGGTGGCCGAACGGACGGCCACCTTGGCCAGCTCGAGCTGGACCCCGGTGCGTTCGGCAATCCGCTTGGCGTCGGTTAGCAGAGCCCACGCCACTGCGGCGCCGACGTTGCCACAACCGAGGAGACCGACGCGGATGGTGGGGCGGGCGGTATCGGTGAGGGTGTCGCCGGCGAAAGTGTCGTCACCGAGGCCGTTATCGGCGCCGTTCAACTCGTCGGAGCCGTCAACGCGGTCAGGCTGGACCGGTTCCTGGCTAGCACCCATGACTGCGAAGGCTACCTGTGGGCAGGCCGGTTAGCCACCGGGCATCGGGGCAGAGGCGGGGACGGGGCCGCAGGAGGCGGTGGGCCGGAGGCGGCAACAGGCAGCGGGCGGCGGGGGCGGCCGGTGGGGGCGGTGGGCCGCTGGCCGTAGGCGACAAGCGACAAAGGGTGGGGGGCCGTAGGGGCCGTAGGGGCCGTAGGGCGGCCGACTGCCGCCGGTGTGGAGCGCGCCGCACTGGGCGGCCGGCGAGCTAGCCGACGGCTCCCAACTGGGGCGGATCCTTGCACCACTAGCACTTTTGCCCGCAAATCGAGCAAAACCCCTCCACACGACCGCCCGCTGTCGAAAGATGCACACAGCGCGGCCTTTTACCCGGGGGTTAAGTAGGACTTTTGAACGGTCCCGATGCCATCCGACGCTCGCCTTCTACACGTCAAGGGCCAGGAGGTCCGCATATGTCTCGCGCCGCACTACTACGCGCCAACGCCCGTCCTTTACGAACACCACCGGCGGCCGCGGCACCTTGTTGTACGTCGATGCCATCGAATGGCCGTAGGCGCCCGTGACCGGGGTGGCCAGGATGTCACCGACCGCGAGTCTTCGGGAACGCGGGCATCACGGATGATCACGTCACCCGACTCGCAGTGCTTGCCGACCACAGTTACGACCGATGGCCGGGGGACGGCGACCTCCCTCGGCAGGAAGGCCTCGTACCCCGAACCGTACAAAACGGGCCGCGGGTTGTCGCTCATCCCGCCGTCGACGCTCACGTATGTGCGCAATCCCGGCAGCACCTTGACCGTGCCGACCGTGTAGCAGGTGATGGCTGCCGCCGCGACGATGGCCCGCCCCGGCTCCGCGGAAAGGACCACGTCGGGGCCGAGCCCGGCGGCCCGGGCGGCCTTATGGAGCGCTTCGGACCACTCCGAGATCGAAGGCGCCGCCTCACCGGCGACGTAGGGCACACCCAGGCCGCCGCCGATGCATAGCTCGTCCAGGTCCAACTGGGAGAAAAAGGGCACGAGCAGCGCCAACGCCTGTTCGAAGCTCTCGAGGGCGAAGATCTGTGACCCTATGTGCGCGTGCACGCCGACCAGGCGGGCCCCGCTCGTCGGGTGCCGGAGACGGAGGACCGCTTCAGCCGCCGCGCCGGAGGCCAGCCCAAAGCCGAACTTCGAGTCGTCCTGCCCGGTCATGACGTACTCGTGAGTGTGGGCCTCGATCCCGGGGGTGACGCGGACGAGGACGTTGGGCAAAGGCTCGTCTGCGCCGCGTCGGCCGGACAGCTCGGCCAACCGGTCGATCTCGTTGAAGGAATCGACGACGATCCGCCCGACGCCGGCGGTCAGGGCCGCCTCGAGCTCCGCTTCCGACTTGTTGTTGCCATGAAGCACCAGGCGCTCCGCCGGCACGGCGGCGGCGAGGGCTACGGCCAGCTCTCCACCGGTCGAGACGTCGATACAGCAGCCTTCCTCGTGGGCCAACGCCGCCATCGCCTTGCAGAGGAAGGCCTTGGAGGCGTAGGCGACCCTTGGCCCGAACACCCGACGGGCTTCACGACAACGCCGCCGCAGGTGCTCCTCGTCGTATATGAAAACGGGTGTCCCCACTTCCGCGACGAGCTCGAGGACGTCCACGCCCCCAACTCGCAAACGGCCTGACGGGTCGATCTCCGCCGTAGCCGGCAGCAGGTGAACAGGCAGCGCCCGTTCCGCGGCCGGGCCCGCACCGGACTTGGCGTCGTGCCGGCGGGCGGCGGGCGCCTCCGGGCGAGGAACTGGACTGGCGAGCGGGTCGGGGATCATCGGCACCTATGGTGGCAGGCGGGAGGCTTCAGCGTATGCTGAGGAGGCCCGCCCTCGTAGCTCAGGGGATAGAGCGCCGGCCTCCGGAGCCGGGTGCGTGAGTTCGAATCTCGCCGGGGGCACCGCAATGACACGGCCGAGCTGGGACGAGGGCCAGCTGGAGGGGCCAGCTGGGACGGGGGCCAGCTGGGACGAGGGCTGTTCCAGCGCCATCTGCGCTGCCTTCCGGTGCGGGGACTGAGCGAGAGCTCAGTGGGCGCTCCCGGTCCGGGGACCGCGGTCGAGGACTTGAGGGCCGGAAGACGACTTGCGGGAGTGCGACAGTCATCAGCGGCTCCGTGGCTCGCGGGGCGCACGGCTACGTCGGTGTCGCCCCATGTTTCGTGACATCGGCCGTCAGCTAGGGCGCCCACCGGCTCAGCTTTTGTGGTTTTGGTCGACCCAGAGCGCGTAATAATCGAGAACGAAATCGAGGCATCTGTCGAACCCGTCGCATTAGGGATGCGCGAAGCATTTCCGATGCAATTACCACCAGTAACTTGCGAACAACATTTGACTGGTAATTTGTGGGCTGGGTGGGGAAGCGGTAGGTCCAAGTAAGCTTCAGACCCTGTGTGAGCCCGCCTCCAACGGCTGCGCTGAACGATCACGCCTGTCTGCACCCGCACGCAACAGCCGGAACAATTCCTGTGCCAGTTCTTGGTCCTCCCGGGCGTCGACGCTCATCCCGATCCCGAAAACCCGCACTCCGAGGTCGTAGTAATCCAACAGGGCGTCGGCTACTGTCTCGGGCGAGCCCACAAACGCGGGCCAGCCGTAGCCAGTTATACGACCGATGCCCGTGTACATCGCCTTGTCGTGCCAGTCGTCCTTGTCGTAGACGTTGTGGAGGAACCGCTGACGGTTTACTGATTCAGGTTGTTCGTTGATGCCATGAGCGAGGCTTATCGCCCTTCGCTCCTGGTAATCACGGGCCACGAGGAGCTCTTCGGTGAGGTCGTCCGCCTTGCGGCGGGCGGCGGCATCGGTTTCGCCGAGGACGAAGTTTGGCCCACTAAACCAGTAGCTCACGTGCCGACCGAGTGATCCGGCGATCTCGCGCACCCGGCCGATCAGCTCCGACGTGCCTGCGAGCGGCTCAGCAGTAACGGCGTAGACGTCCGCATAGCGGCCGGCCAGCTCGAGGCTTTCATCTGAAGACCCTCCATAGGAAAGGACCACCCCGCCTAGGGGCCGATGCCCGGCGAGCGCATCCCTGACTCTATAAAATTCGCCGGAAAAATCGAATGGGGTCTCGCTTTCCAGCCAACGCCGCAAGACCTGGAAGTACTCCCCAGCCCGTCTGTAGCGCGCCGCTCTATCGACGAAGTCACCATCGCGCTGCTGGTCGGCGTCCGTTGTCCCGAGAATGATGTGGGCGCCCACCCGACCTCCGGACAGCTGATGGAGGGTCGCCGCCGAGCGCGCCGCCGACGTCGGGTTCTGCAGACCGACCCGATGGGCAGCTGCTATGGCGAACCGCGTCGTGGCCGCCAGTGCCCACGCGGTGAGGGCCACACGTCCGGCCAACCGCTGCGCTGAGGGATGAGCGCGCTGTCGTAGCCGAGTGCCTCGTACTCGAGTGCCGATGCTGTCAACCACTGGCCGTCAGCGCCGCGGTGGGACAAGGAGTCGCCGTAGTAGTTGGCCTGCGTGGCCAGGAGCGAGCCCGAGTAACCCGCTTGGCGGGGCGCGGACACCAGGCGGGCGCGGATGTCGATCGGCATGGCTCCTCCATTTAGGTGGCCTCTGCTCTGGGCGACGGCCTTTCGAGCGCGGTCCTCTCTGTTCGTGCCGATGTCGAGAGCTTGCTAGCGGCTCAGCGTATCGCTAGGATGCTAACCTACCTAATCGAATTGATTGGTTCAATGGAAAGAGTCGACCGTCTGTCGGCTCGACGTCCGAATACAGGGAGCAGCTCACCGTGACACAAGTAACGAGCCTCGTGGCGACGCTAGTCGACGAGCTCGATCTGCCGTACTTCGACAATGGCAGCGCGCGTTACGAAGCAGACCCCTACGGCGTCATTGAGGAGCTACGGGCGAAATCGTGGCTGGTCCGGTCGCGCGTACGGGTACACCGTCCTCACTTTCGCCGAGGCCATGGAAATCAAGAAGAGCACGAGCTTCGTCCGCATCTTCGATGCCGTGCGGCCCGACGAGAGCGAGTACCTGTTCGACAAGGCCAACCGCAGCGTTTCAGCGCAGTCGGGACCGACGCTCGTCCGGATGCGGCGGGCACTGCTGAGGGCGCTCCGCCCGAGGACCGTGGGGCAGCTTCGCCCTCAGATGGGCGCCATATTCAACGACCTCCTCGACAATCTCGACCTACTCGGGTCGCCCGACATCGTTCGTGACGCCGTCGAGCGTTATCCCGGGCTCGTGATGGCCCCGATCCTGGGCGTCCCGTTCGCAGAGACGCGTGAGCTCGACCACTGGGCTTCGACCATCAACATCCTCGGCAACCATCCTGCATACGCGGCTCGTCTCGGTGACGTTGAGCAGGCCTACCGCAACATGGAGGCATACTTGCGCGAGGTCATCGCCGATCGAGGGCCCATCCGAGCACCGACGTCCTGGGCGAACTTATCGCTGGCGCCGACGAGGACCCGGAGATCAGTGAGGACGAGCTGCTCATGCTGGCCCACGCCATCGTCAATGCCAGCATCGACAATGTCCGTTCGCAGTTGGCCCTGACCATCGAAGCGCTTGTGCGCCACCCGGCTCAATGGGACGCGTTGAGGGCCGAACCCGCCCTCTTGGAAGCGGCGGTGGAAGAGGGCCTCCGTTACCTGCCTGCGGGTGACGATACACAGCACCGGGTACCCGAAACCGCAGTCATGCGGGGGATGGAGTTCCCGGCCGGGGCGCTGGTTTTCATCAACAAGAAAGCAGTGAACCGCGACCCGGAAGCCGTCGACGGCCCGCACGAGTTCCGCTTGGACCGCGCGACGTCGCCCCACCTGACATTCGGGTTCGGCTTGCACTCGTGTGTCGGCGCCACGCTGGCGCGGGCAGCTATTTCAGAAGGCGTCTCGGCGCTTTCCCAACGCGTCGTGTCGTGGCAGCTGGTGGGCGAGCCTGAGCGGGGCCGATGGCATCGGGCGGCGCCCCCCGGGCTCTGCCGCTCGAGTTCAGCCTCCGCCCTCGTCGCCAAGACACCCCGCGTGTTCTCTGCGATGAGGACTGAAGATGCGGCTCATTGTCGACCGGGACCGATGCCGAGGCCACGCCCAATGTGTCCTGGCCGCCCCCGACCTATTGGCGCTCGACGAAAAGCGGAAGTCCTCGTTGATCGACGGCGCCCAGGTCCGTGACCACGTCGATGAGGCACGGGACGCCGAGCTGCTCTGCCCTGAGTTCGCCATTACCTTGGTCGACTGAACAGGGCGGGACCATGAGGCCCACGAGGACCGACGCACACCGAGACGTCGCCGCAGGCCGGCTCCCGTGACCGCAATCGCGCCGACGGCCCACACGGGCACGCTCGACAGCCGGGAGGACCGCCGAAAGCTCGCGCAACGCGATCTGCCGAAGCACAAACGGCGCCACCCCGAACGATGGATTTCCACCATTGTGGTGTTGTTCATCGCCGGCATGCTGACGCGGAGCCTGGCCACCAATGCCAAGATTGGTTGGCCTGAAGTAGGTCAATTTTTCTTTGCCTCCGCCATTCTCAAGGGGCTCGTGGTCACCCTCGAGCTCACCATCTGCGGGCAATTTCTGGCCATCGTTCTCGGCTTTGTCCTGGCGGGTATGCGGCATTCACAAAATCCCGTCTTCAGCCGGCTCTCCTGGCTCTACATCAATGTGTTCCGGGGCGTTCCCCTCATCGTGCAGATCCTGGCGTGGTACAACCTGGCGCTGGCCTTCCCCGTCTTGGGCATAGGCATCCCGTTCAGCCCGTGGCATATCCAGGGCAGCACGAACAAGATCATCTCCCCGTTCCTCGCCGGAGTCCTAGCGTTAGGTTTAGCCGAAGCTGCCTACATGGCCGAGATCGTGCGCGCGGGCATTGTCGCCGTACCTCGGGGCCAGTTCGACGCCGCGCTGAGCATCGGCATGACCAAGCAAGAGACGATGCGACGGGTTGTACTTCCTCAGACCCTGCGTGTCGTAATCCCACCGACCGGGAACCAGTTCATCGGCCTACTGAAAGCGAGCGCGCTGGTGTCAGTGATCGGCGGCAACGACCTGCTCACGCGCGCGCAACAGATCTACTCGGTGAACTTCTACGTGGTCGCGCTGCTAATTGTGGCGTCGCTCTGGTACCTCATACTCACCACGGTGGCCACCATCGGGCAGCACTACCTGGAGCAATGGCTCGATCGCGACCGGGTCGGCGGCGACCGTACGATCGCGGGGTCTGACTCGCTCCGGGGCCGGCTGCGGCGCAACCTGTTTGGCAGGCAAAGCAACCCCGGGACGGCGGGAGGGCTCTTGTGACGCTGACCTCCAGCACAGACGCGGAACGGCTCATCGTCACTGAACCGGTCGTCCAACCAGGCGTGGGCCCAAACAGCGGGCCAATGGTTGACATCGTTGATGTGCACAAGAGCTTCGGTCGCACCGAGGTCCTCAAAGGGATCGACCTTGCGGTGGCCCCGGGCGAAGTCGTGTGCATCGTCGGTCCCTCCGGGTCGGGCAAAAGCACGCTGTTGCGCCTCGTGAACTTCCTCGAGACGCTCGACCGCGGGCTGATATTCGTCGACGGCGAGATCATCGGCTACGAGCTGAGAGGCGGGCGCTTGCACGAGCGCAAGCAGGCTGACATCGCCCGCATGCGCCGTCAATGCTGCATGGTATTCCAGCAGTTCAACCTGTTCGGCCATATGACCGCTATCGAAAACGTACTCATAGGGCCGCTTCGCGTACTGAGGATGCAGCGCGATGCGGCCGAGCCCGAAGCTCGTCGCCTGCTCGAACAAGTGGGGCTCGGGCGGCGCCTGCACGCCTATCCTGGCAGCCTCTCCGGAGGGGAGCAGCAACGTGTGAGCATTGCTCGAGCTCTCATCATGCGCCCGAAGGTCATGTTGTTCGATGAGCCGACCAGCGCGCTCGACCCCGAACGGGTGGGCGAGGTACTCGATGTTATGAGGGCGCTGGCCGGGGAAGGGATGACGATGCTCGTCGTCACCCACGAGCTGGGCTTTGCCCGGGAAGTGGCCGACACGCTCGTTTTTATGGAGGACGGGCAGGTCGTCGAGTATGGCCCCTGTCGCGAGGTCCTCGGGTCGCCCTCGCACCCCCGCACCAAGGAGTTCTTGAGCCGCGTCTTGTGACGCACCGAGATTGCCCTGTTGTCCGGATGTCTGAAATCACGACTTGACCCACCCAAATCACGCATAAGGAGAACCGTAAACGTGAAGCGTCCGTTCATCACTGCGCTAGCGAGCTTGTTGTTTACTGGCTCGCTACTAGTGTCGTCCGCCCCCGGTGCATCTGCAGCCGGTTCGGCCGCCGCACCTTTGTTCAAAGACCTGCCCGCCTCGATCCAACAGTCGAAAGTTATTAACGTCGGGACATCGGTGGCGTACCCGCCGTACGACTACAACACGGCGACCAACCCGGCGGTCATCGGTTTTGAACCGGATTTGCGTGCGGCCATCGCCAAACTGCTGGGCGTCAGCTTCGTCACTCACGTTGTCACGTTCCAGGAGCTCATCCCCGGGATCCAGGCCGGCCGGTTCCAGATCGCCATGGACGGGATCTCTGACACCTCGTCCCGGGAAAAGGTGGTCGACTTCGTCGACTACGGCGCCACGGGTAACGTGATCCTGGTCCTCACCGTCAACAAAAAGGGGATCACCAACGTCGACTCCCTGTGCGGTAAAACGGTCGGGACGGCCGAAGGGACGGAAGGCGGCGTAACCGCCGCAGATATCGACCAGATCTGCAAATCTGAAGGAAAGCCTCAGGTCCAGAACATTATCTACCCCGACTCTCCCGACATCCAGCTGGCCTTGAAAGCAGGCCGCGTCTTCTCCCAGCTCGAGGACACGGCGACCGGCGGTTACGATGCGCTGGTCTCGAAGGGCCAGATCACTGCCATTCCCATCACCAAGTTCCACTCCGGCGACTTCTCCTCGGACATTTTTGGGGTCGTCGTGCCGAAAGGTCAGACGCAGCTCGAAAAGGCACTACAAACGGCCTTCAATGCGATCATTGCAAATGGGACCTACGCGGCAATATTGAAGAAATGGGACGTGGCCGCTCTTGGCGTAAAGAAGTCGATCATCAATAGCGCCGGCTAATGCCACTCTTACCGCCCAATGGGACCACTACCGACGTGCTCATCGTTGGTGGCGGCCCCGTTGGGTCGGCCCTGGCCATCGAGCTGTCGATGCGCGGTGTGGACTGCGTCCTCGTCGAGCAGCGCGACGTGTCTGTCCCGGAGCGGGGAAATATTCGCGCCCGCGGGGTGAGCATGTTGTCCATGGAGCACCTGCGGCGGTGGGGCGTCGCCGAGCAGTTCCGCAGCATGGTCACGGTACCGCCGGAGTGGCCCCGGCACATGGTGGTCAAGACGTCGCTCGTCGGCGACGAGATCCTGCGCTTCGAGCGGGACGCCTCGGTCGATTGGCGCCACATCGCTGCAGAACCTGGGCTGAGCATCCCCCAGCACAGGTTTGCGGCCGGTTTGCAACGCCGAGCGGCAGCGCTCGGCGCGCACGTGTACATCGGCGTTCGCTGTACGTCCGTGACCGAGTCGCCTGGTTCTGTGAGGGCGACCATCAGCGACCTCTCCGGCGGGGCCAGTGTTGTGGTGGAAGCCGCGTTCGTCGTGGGCTGCGACGGGCCCCACAGTCTCGTGCGTCAGGTGGCAGGGATAACCCGCACCGAGTCGGTCCCGCTCGGCCAGAATTTGAGCGTTTCCCTTTACTTTCCGTACGCCTTCGATCAGCTCGGGATAGAGCCGAGCGCCAACTTCACCATTTTCGACGGCACCATGAACACCCTCTTCTGCCCGTACCAGGAAGACGAGTGGGGCTACGCCATCGGGCCCGTCCCGGTTGACTTCGACCTTTCAGGCCTCGATCTCGCGGCCGAGACCCGGCGCCGGATCGGTCGGGATGCGAGTTTCGAATTGTTGTGGAGCTCGCCTTACCCCATTCAGCAGCGAGTGGCCGACACTTACCGTGCCGGCCGGCTCTTCATTGCCGGCGACGCGGCGCACTTGTTCCCCCCCTACCTGGGCCAGAACATGAACACCGGCCTCGACGATGCGGTTAACCTCGGCTGGAAGCTCGCCGCGGTGCTCGAGGGCTGGGGCGGTGAGGCTCTATTGGCCTCCTACAGCGAAGAAAGACGGCCCGTTGGTTGGCGCAACTCGTACGCCTCGGTTGAGACCTCGCAAATCCTGGCCCGCGGTCAGGCGTTCCTGGCGCGCCAGGGGATCTCCGCCGGTGATAGCCCAACTGCGGTGAATTCCCGGCGTCGGCTTGGTGAGCGGCTTTACGATATCTGCTACCAGGAGTGGAACACCTCGGGCGTCGTGCTCGACCAGCGCTACCGCTCGTCAGTGATAGCCGCCGACGGCAGCCTACCGCCCATTTATGATGGGGCTCGTTATCAACCGTACGCAAAGCCCGGTCATCGCGCCCCTCATTTCTACCTCGACACCGGTAGCCCGTTGCTCGACGCGCTAGGGCCCGGCCTGACGTTACTGGACTTCGGCGCCCATGAGGGCGGTTACGAAGGGCTCACCAAGGCCGCGGCCGATGTCGGCGCCCCGGTCAAAGTTGTGCCCGTGCGCGAGCCCAGAGCATCCGCCCTCTACGATAAGAAGCTCGTCCTCGTCCGCTGCGACCAACACGTCGCTTGGCGCGGTGACGCTCAACCGGCCGACCCGCGGGCGCTTATCGACCAGGTTCGAGGGGCCGCATGACGGGCCGCGAAGCCGCCTCAGTGCTCTGGTACACGCGTTGCCCGATGCCGACGGCGTCGGCCATCGCCATCACCGACGGCTGGCTCGCTCGCGAGTTCGAACCCGATGGCATAGCTGTTAGGTCTTTGAGCACGGCCGAGGACCATGATGGGCAACTGGCTCATTACAGCCACGCCAATGCGGCCCTCTTCCGCGAAGGCGGTGTCGTGCCGCCGCTATGGTCGTATTCCAACGGCGCCGCCACATGTCTTCTCGGGGTTGGGCAGGAAGACGGTTTTCGGGGCCTTATAGTCCGCTCCGACAGCGACATAGTCGAGCCGCGACAGCTCCGCGGGAAAAGGGTCGCCCTCCCAAACCGGTCGGGCCAGCTCGTAGATTTCTCCCGTGCGGTGGGCTGGAAGGGCACCGTCGACTGTCTGCGCGTGGCTGGTCTCGACGAAAACGACGTCACGTTCGTGGACGCCACATGGCCCGAGCCGTTCATCTCCGGGACAGGCTCATCGAGCGGTGGCAGCATTTATTCCATTCGCGACAAAGTCAGGATGCAAACTGCCGAAATCCTGGCACTGGTCCGAGGTGAGGCGGACGCCATTTTCACCGCGGGCGGCTACGGGCTCGAAATCGCGGCGCTGATCGACGCCCGCGTCATCGTTGAGCAATCGAGGCGCGACCCGTGGGCGAACTGGAGCGGTAACCACCTCCGTGTCCTGACCGTGAGCAAAGTGCTGGCCGACCGCCGTCCTGACCTGGTGGCTCGGTACGTGGCGACGTTGCAGCGGGCCGCCGCTTGGGCCAGCGAACACGAACAGGACGCGCTACGTGCCATAGCCGCCGAGCTCGGGTTAGCCGAAGAGTGGACGCGCCTCGGCTACCACCCGGCTACCGCCCACCACCTCTATCTGGAGCGGTCCGATGACGCCCTCGAAAAGCTCGATCGGTGGGCGGTTTTTCTGGCCCAGCGGGGCTTCCTGGGCCGTCATGTCGACGTGGCCCGGTGGTTGGCCTCCGAAAGCGACCTCGTCGCCAGCGAACACCGATGACCACCACCGCACTTCCAGTGGTTGATTTGCGCGATCTGCGCTCCGGGCGCACCGGAGACGTCGTAGCCGCCATTCGCTCGGCCACCGGCGACGCGGGCTTCTTCTATGTCGCCAACCATGGAGTTGATGAACACCTGATCGTCGCGGCTGTCCTGGGGGCGAAGCGTTTCTTTTGTCTGCCAACCGAGGAAAAGGAAACGGTACGGGTCGACGCTCGTCATAGAGGCTACCTCGGCTTCGGCGGCGCCAAGATGGCCGGAGCGCAGTCCCAGGACTTGAAGGAGAGCTTTGTTTACGGGGTCGAGCGGGCCGTCCCGGAGAGCGGGCCGGGATCGTCGCTGGTCGGCCCGAACCAGTGGCCTGCGTCTGTGCCTGAATTCAGACAGAACGTTTACAGTTATTTCCTGGCCGTTATCGAGGCCGGCAGGACGGTCCTTTCGGGAGCGGCGCTGGCGCTAGGCCTGGCGCCCGACTTCTTCGAGCCCCATCTGGTTGAACCGCTGGCCCGCGGCAGCCTCATTCACTACCCCCCGAAACCACGAGTCGAAGCTGGCGCCAGTCTGGGAGTGGGTGCTCACACTGATTACGGTCTCATCACTCTGCTCTGGCAGGACGACGTCGGCGGCCTGGAAGTACAGCGCGACAGCGGCTGGCTCTCCGTGCCGCCATTACCGGGCACGTTCGTCATTAATGTGGGCGACCTCCTCGCTCGTTGGAGCAATGACCGGTTCGCGTCCACGAACCACCGGGTGGTGAGCAACGGGGACAACGACCGCTATTCGATGGCGGTGTTCCTGGACCCGAGCTTCGATACGGTCGTCGACCCGAGCGACGGCCTGTTGGCGGAGGGTGAAGAGGCCCGCTACGGCGCCGTTACGGTCGGCGACCATATAGCGGCCCGTTTCGATTCGTCCTTCTCGTACAGAAAGGAGAGTTGAAGGTGGTGGCACGCTCGGTGACAGACGGCAACGAGGGGGCGCCGGCCAGCAAAGTCACCCGTAGCCCTCTGTACCGTGAAGACTGGAGCTACATCGAGCGAGCCGCGCTCAACGATTTCTCCGCAGAGGAGTTCGCCCTTCTAAACGAACAGCGCCGCGTGTACTACGCCGAGCACCAGGTGGGATTCCATCCTGGCCATGATGCGGGCGGCGCAACCGGAGCCCTCCTTTGGATATCAGGTCAATCATTACGAGCACGGCCTCCAGTCGGCCACGATGCTGTTTCGCGATGGCTACGAGCCGGAAGACGTGGTCGTCGGGTTGCTGCACGATATCGGCTTCATCACGTGCCCCGACCGGCACGGCGCATTTGCGGCCGAGCTGCTCGGGGCGTACGTGAGCGAGCGGAATGTGTGGATGCTCCGCCATCACCAGTCGTTCGGGAGCTTCGGCGCCAGCCTGACGCCGGGCACTCCCGGGTTACCACGGGAGAAGTGGCGGGACCACCCCTACTACGGCTGGACGCTGACCTTCGTTGAGGAGTACGACCAGAACGCCATCGACCCGCAGTACGAAAACCTACCGCTCGAGTTTTTTGAACCGTTCGTTCAAGAGGTGTTCGCGCGCAAACCGACACGCCGTCCCGCCTCAGGGTTGACATGACCGTCGTCCTTCTCGACGCCGGGACGGCGGCGCGTTGAGCCGCGTACGGGCCACGGTCGACCTGGCCCGGCCGGGGCGTTCGGTCGGCCACCTCGTCGTGCCCCACTCCGATGACGCCCACGCATACGGCTCGGTTTCGGTGCCGATCGCGGTCATCGCCGGCTCGCCGGGCCCCACCGCCCTGATCGTCGGGGGCACTCACGGAGACGAGTGGGAGGGGCAGGTCCTCGTACGCAACCTGGTCGCCGCGCTCCCAGCGGAGGCCGTCGCCGGCACCCTGATCTGCCTGCCATCGTTGAACCTCCCGGCTGCCGATGTAGGGCGTCGCTGTTCGCCAATTGATGGTGAAAATATGAACCGCTCCTTTCCCGGCGACCCGAACGGCGGCCCTACCCGGATGCTCGCCGATTACGTCGAACACGTGTTGTTGCCGCGCTGTGACTACGCCATCGACTTGCATTCGGGAGGCACCGCGACCCAATACCTCAACTGCGCGTTCTTGCGTGTGGACGATGACGAGCGCCGTACGAAAGAGAAGGTTGACGGCGCGCTGGTACTCGGTTTGCCTTACACCTTCGTAGTGGGTGCCGCCGGCGAGGACAGGACGCTTTCTGCCGCGGCAGACCGCCAGGACGTCGTCATGGTTGCTACCGAGCTCTCTGGCGCCGGTCGGCTCGACATCGATGTGCTACGGGTCGCCACCATTGCCGTGCGCCGGCTACTTGCGCTCTGGCGCATCCTGCCCCCGGCGAGCGACGAGACGGGCGCGGAACAGGGCACAACGGAGTTCCTGCAGTTCGGCACTTCGTCTGCTGCCATGGTGACGACGGACGGCATCCTCGAGTTGCTCGTGCACCTCGGGGAAGACGTCTCCGCAGGTGCGGCGGTGGGCCGCGTGCACCCCCTCACTGACCCGGACGGTAGCCCGGTACCTGTACTGGCCCCCACGAGCGGCGTCGTCGCCATCGCCCGGGTCCCACCACGGGTGCGCCCCGGTGACTACGCCGTGACCATCGGCACTCGCACTGAGGTGGATGCCATAGGCCGCCCGCCCGCGCGATGAGCCCGCACGCGCCGGAGCTGACCCCGGACAAAGACAAGAAAGCAAGGTGTGTCATGGCTTATTCGAACGTCACAGAACGGGAAGACCGTATCCGAGGAGCGGTTTGGGGCCAGTTCGTGGGCGACGCGGCTGGTCTGGGCTCCCATTGGATTTATGACCTCGACGAACTCGGCCAGACCTTCCCCGGAGGCCCCGTCGGCTTCGAAAAACCTGGACCAGGCCACTACCATTGGGGCCGGGAGCCGGGAGACCAGACCCACTATGGCGACGGCGCCCTCGTTTTACTCGACGCATTGGGCGACCACGGCGGTTTTGATGCCCGCGTCTTCGGGGCCGCCTTCGTCGATGCCTTCGACGAGCCGCACTATAACGGTTACGTCGACAAAGCGACCAAGGGGACGCTGGCCAACTTTGCCGCTTTCACGCAAGAGCACCCCTCCGGGGATTACGACTTCCGGCACGGAGCTGACGACGACCAGCCGGCTACCCAGACCCGGCTATCGGTCCTCGTGGCCCGCTACGCCAACGCCCCACTTGGACAGCTTACCCAGGTCGTCGATGCGCTCACGCAGGTCACTCAAGACAACGCGGTTGCCCGCGCCGACGCCCGTTTCGGGGCGCTCTTGCTGCGCTCCCTGATCGACGGGTCAGGTGTCGAGGACGCAGTCGGCGAAGCGCTCTACCATCTGAGCGAAATTGACGGTGTGGACGCGAAGTTAGTGCAGGAACAAGTCGACAGTGCCCGCCGGGCCAAAGGCATTGACACAACCAAGGCCACGCTCTCCTTTGGCCAGTCTTGCCCCCTCGAGCACACCGTACCGGCGGCGTTGCAGGTGTTCTTCAGCTTCCCCGATGACTTCGAACATGCGATCGTGGCCACGTTGCGAGCGGGCGGGGACAACGCGGCGCGCTGCCTCGATGGTGGGGTCATGGTTAGGGGCGCACCTCGGGGTCGACGCCGTCCCGGCCCGCTGGCGCTCTCGCCTGTCCAACGCACAGGCAATTTCAAACGGTGTCGAAAAAATCCTGGCCGCCTCGCGCCCGACCTGAAACCCAGCGCCTACCGAGCGCTCTGACCGGCGGCCCCTCGTCTCCGGGGGGCCGACGTGGCCAGGACCTCAAGCGTTCGGGTCGTTGATCGTGGCGTGCTTCACCGCAAACGTCGGTATGCCCCACTTCTGCAGGATCTTGGCGTAGGTCCCATCGCTGATGATGTCGTTGACCGCCAGCTGCAGCGCCTTGGCCAATTGGGTCTGGTCCTTGGCGACGGCGATTCCTTCTACGCCTCCTGGAGCGAACGCCCCCGTCGCATATTTTCCATCTATCGATATGGCCGTGATCTCGCCTTTGGAGGCGTGAGCGTCGTACGGACCGGTGACGGAGTCCTCCATTTGCGAATAGATCCGGCCAGACTCCACCGCCAGCAGCACTTCGGGCGCGGATGGGAACGTCACCGGTACGTCGGGCTTCTCGCCCGCGTCAGTGCAGATCTTCTCGATCGCTTGAGCCCGCTCGATCGCACCAGAGCCGACCCCGCCCCCGACGGTCTTGCCGCACAGGGATAACAGGCTGGTCACCTGCTTGGCGTTAGAGGTAAGGACCAGGATCGTATCATCGCCACCCTGGCCGTAGTCCACGAAACTCACGACCTTCTCCCGCGCCGCCGTGTCGCCTATGCCGTCCATGGCGGCCTGGAACCGGCCCGATTCGATACCGACGATGAGTTCGTCAAAGCCCGTCACATGAGTGTTGAAGCTCACACCCAGGAGCTTGGCGATCGCCGCCCGCAGGTCGACCTCGAACCCAATGATCGTGGAGCTGTTAGCCGTTGTGTAGTCGTAAGGCGGGTAGGCGGTGGACGTGGCCACGTTGATGACCTTCGATTGTTGGATGCTGGCGGGCAGATCTCCAAACAGCGGTGCGCTGCTCGAGGTCTGGGCGGGCGTGCGCGCGGCGCTGGTGGCGACCGCAGCGCTCGATGCGGGCACAATCGAAGCCGGGACCAGCAGAGTGAGGGCGGCGACTACCGAGCGGTATTTCACAATGTTCTCCTTTTCGTGTTGAGGTGCCGGACCGGCTTCGAACCCCGGTCACAAAATGAAAGTCGTGTTCCCCTGGGACAGGTCACGGTCGATCAACAGCAGGACGCGGTACTTGACCTTCCAGCCGTCCTCGAAGCGTTCGAGACGGTGGAACTGGCGCCCGACGTACAACTGCTTACGATCCCGGCGGTGCTCGTGCACGGTGAGGCAGGAGTGGACGTCCGCCATATGGTCATCGACGCGACGAAACTCGAGGTTCGAGACAACGCGGCACGTGCGCGACGGCGGCGTCTGGGCGTGGAGGTAGCCAGTACGCAGGAGGGCGACCCGGTCACCCATGCGGCGCCTGTCGTCGAAGTGCAGCGAGGGCTCCACCCGGGGGTCGCCGACGACCTCGTTGCGAGGTACCCAATAAATGCACCGAGCGGCAAAAAGGGCTAGCCAAGCCTCGTACTCCCGGGCGTCCAGCACCCTCGCCTCCTGGATGATGAGCGCCGGCGCGTCGGCAGGGCCGTCGATAGCTGGGCCCGCCCAAGCCAGATTGGCCTGCAAAAACTCAATTACATCCTCGTAAAGAGCGTCGTCGACATAAGGCCCGTCATCAAGCAGCGCACGTGCGTTACTCATTGGCCCACCAGCTCGCCCTTCCGGCGGTGGCGTCGGCGCTATCGAAGAGCGAGGTGTCGCCGGCGACCATCAGCCTTCTCCACTCCTCATAACCCGACCGAATGCCTGTCTCATCGGCGACGTTGCCGACCAACGCGCCTTGCGGTTCGCGCCACTCCCGGTCCGTGGCCCACCCCCGGCTGACGTCGACCCATTCGCTCTCCGGGACGGCCTCGAGAGCCTCCTGGGTGCGTTCGAAGATCTCGATGTCGTCCCGGTTACCGAGGTTTACGAAGTCCTCGGCATGGCGCATCCGCAGTGCGTTCACTTCGCGAGGACCGTTGGCCAGGAGGGGTACATAGGTGTGCACTCGCGTGCGGTTGACGGCCACCGGCTCGTACACATACAAGCAGCCGTCCCCCCTGAACTGGAGGTTCGGGTAGATGACCAGGTTTACGCCCGACTGTCCGATCAGCTCGAGGTAGGGGCGCGCGTTCGCCTCTCCGATCCTCTCGCGCAGGCGGTCTGAGTAGGCTTCGCGCCCAGGGACGGGCCTACCGCCCTCCCAGGTCGACTGAATACCCGGCCGCTGGTCGATCATCTTGTGGCCGTTGCCGAAATTGCGCACCACCAGCGGTCCCCGGTCGCTCCTAAAGTGGCCGAAGGCCCGCCGGTAGCCCCGGTTCTCGCTCATGGTCACCGTCGACTTGTGCGTGAACGGCACGTGGTACATGTCGCCGTTGTTGTCGTTCTGGAGTTTCCAATTGCCGTGGTACTCCAGCGTGGATGCCTTGAGCATCCGGATATCCGGGAACCGGTCCACGAGCCAGTCGAAGGTGGGGCGGGCCGGCCCAAGCCAATCAGCAACGGGTTCGACGTCGGGGTTGAGGCTGCCGAAAACGAAGCCGCGGTAGGACTCGACCCGGGGGAGCCGGCCGAGGTCGTGCCCGGCGACGTCGAAGGACTCCCGGTAGCCGTCCGGGTACGTGATGCCGACCAGCTTGCCTGTGTTGCTGAAAGTCCACCCGTGGTACGCACATTGGAAGCGCGCCGCCGAGCCGCTTTCGATCGGGCAGAGCAGCGTGCCACGGTGTGTACAGCGGTTGAAAAGGGCTGCGATGGTGCCGGCTTCGTCTCGGGTTACGATTACCGGGCGTCGTCCCACGGCACGGGTTTCGAAGTCATTGGGTGTCAAGATTTCGCTCTCGTGCAACAGGTACACCCAGGTGCCGCCGAAAATCCTGTCCATCTCGTCGGCAAAGATCCCCGGGTCAGTAAAAACAGACCGGTGCACCCGGAAGTCGCCGGTGATCAGGTCGCCGTACCGCCTTGAGCGAGGCGCGCAGTTCGCCGGCAGCGCCTGTTCGATTGCTTCGTCGATACTCATGCTTCACTCCTCGACCTGGAGAGGATGGGCCACAAAAGACTGCCGTTCGCCACGACCACTTCTGTATCTCCAACCCTACTCTATTCACACCATTGATTCAATCGAACCCATAGATATATAGCTCGGACGCTCAGCGGGCCGTCGAGGCGAGGTCCCGCCCGCCATCGTCGAAGTCGAGCCTGTGATGGCACAACGCGGAGGGAGCGCCCTATACTGGCGACTGGGTTTGGCATGTAATTCTGTAGATATGATGGATTAAGTGGAAAGCTGTTAGAGTCATCCCGGCCGAGGGCCCGGTCAGTACCCCCGCTGGCCGGTCGGCAGCAGCGGACAGGAGTGGTCCCCCCTTCCTTCTCCTGTCCGCAGCGCCCACCTGGGGCCCACAACCAAAAGGGGCAGGCAAGCTCCCGTATAGTTGCTCTGGCGAGGGGATGGGGACGCTTTTCAATGACAACGGAAGGAATTGTTCATGTCTTGGTCTAAGAAAGACTTGAGATGCCGGGCGTCACGCCTGGTGCTCGCCGGGGGGGCCGTCTTGGCCCTGGTGGGTACTGGGGCTATACCGGCTAGCGCTAGCGTGCGGGCCAGCGCCACGCACACAGGGGGGACGCTCAACCTGGTTGGCCAAGGTGACGTCGATCACCTGGACACGGCCAGCGCTTATTCGGGCGTGACCTACACCATCGAACGGGCCTATACGCGCCAGCTCGTGACGTACCCGGCCACGGGGACTACCTCGATGCCGACGAACCTGGTGGCCGACATCGCCACGCAAGTGCCTTCGGTTTTCAACGGGGGCATAACAGATGGGGGTAAGACGTACACGTACCACATCAAAAAGGGCGTGATGTGGGACACCGACCCGCCGCGGCAGGTCACTGGGGCCGACGAGGTGAGAGGTATCGAGAGGCTCTGCAACCCGGTAGCTCCCACCGGTGCCCCGGGGTACTACGAGTCGACCATTGTCGGGATGCAGGCGTGGTGCACGGCGTTCCTGAAGGTCAAACCGACGGTGGCGGCAATAACAGCCTTCATGTCGACCCACAAGCTGGCAGGGGTACAGGCAACTGGGACGTACACCGTCGTCTTTCACCTCCTCCAGCCGGCCAGCGACTTCAACGACATAATGTCGCTGCCTTTTTCGTCTCCTGCTCCAGTGGAGTACCTGAATTACTTGCCGGACTCGGCCGCGTTCCGGGCCCACACGATCTCGGACGGCCCTTACCAGATCCAGACGTACAAGGCCAACACTCAGATCGTACTGGTCCGCAACCCCGCTTGGGAAGCGAGCACGGACCAAGTCCGCAAGGCGTACGTGGATAAAATCGTCGTTACAGAGGGCGAAACGGCCCAGTCGGTCCAGTTGCAACTTCAGGCCGGGACGGCGGACATGGAATGGGACACGAACGTCCCACCCCAGTTGCTCCCGGGCCTCAAGGCTACGAGCAACCCGGGGCTGGATATATACGACGCCGGCTCTTTGGACCCCTATCTGGTGTTCAATTTCCAGAGCCCGAACGATAACCACGCCACCTCGAACGTGGATGTCCGCCGGGCGGTGGAGTACGCGGTCGACAAAGCGGGCGTGGTCCAGGTCAACGGAGGGACCCTGCTCAACGGGGTCCAGAACGAGGTCATCACTCCCGGTAGCGTTGGGTACAGCTCGTTCAACCTGTACCCGTCGCCCGGCAGCCGAGGGAACCCCACGACAGCCAAAGAGCTTCTGGCCAAGGGCGGGTATGCAAAAGGGGTGACGTTAAACCTGCTGTACGACAATGTCGATCCTGACCCTCAGATCGCCGAGGTCATACAGTCCAGCCTGGCGAAGGCCGGCATCACAGCCGCGCTTCACCAAGTGCCCCAAGACAGCCTTTACGGGAGCTATCTGGTTACGCCGTCGGACGCTACCCAGGGGGTTTGGGACCTGGCGCTGGTCGACTGGGGCCCGGACTGGTTCGGCAACAACGGACGGACCACGATCCAGCCGCTTCTCGACGGTGCCACTTACGCGGCGGGCTCGAGTGATTACGGCGACTACAACAGCCCACAAGAGAACAAGCTCATCAACGAGGCACTCAGTGCGCCGGACCAAACTGTGTCTGCTCAAGACTGGGCCGCCGCCGACCGCCAAGCAATGCAGGACGCCGCCATCGTCCCCATTGACGTTCACAAGCATGCCGTGTTCCACTCCTCTGCCGTCCACAATTGGTACATCGACCCGTACTCGCGAGTCGGAGACGTTACGGATGTGTGGCTGGCCGGGTCGTAGGCCCATTGTGCAGCGGCTAGCCAGTCAGGCGGGCGCCGCCGAGGGCGCGTTCAGTTCAAACGCGCCCTCGGGTCCAGGAATATATACAGGACGTCGACGACAATGTTGGCCGCAACGACAAACGCGGCCGCCAGTAAGACAAGCCCGATGGTTGTGGGCAAGTCCTGGTGGTTGATCGATGTGACCAACAACTGGCCAAGGCCGGGTAGACCGAAAACCGTTTCGGTAACGACCACACCGCCGAGCAGGGCGCCGACGTCGAGGCCGAACTGAGTCACGATGGGCGTGAGCGCAGCTCGAAGCGCATGACGGACCGTTACCCGGCTCCGCGATAGCCCTTTGGCGCGCGCCGTCCGTATATAGTCCTCGCCGAGCACGTCGAGCATCGACGCCCTGGTCAGGCGAGAATAGGTCGCCGCGCTGACCAGGGCGATGGTGAGCCAGGGCAATATCAGGTGCTGAGCCCACTGGGCCGGGTCCTGAGTGAAAGGTACATAGCCGCCGCCCGGGAAGAAGTCGATGCCGATGAGGTGCAACTCGTAAAACAGCCCGAGTAGCAGCAGTTCTCCGAGCAGGAACGTCGGCATCGAGTAGAAAAGGAGCGCCAATCCAGTAGTGGTCCGGTCGACTACGGAACGTCGCCTTCGCGCCGCGACTGTCCCAGAGCTGACGCCGATCAAGAGCCAGAGCACCGCGCCTCCGAGGGCCAGCGAGAAAGTCACCGGCAGAGCCTCGGCGATAAGCGAGGTGACTGGTTCGGAGTTCGTGTATGAGTAACCCAGGTCGCCATGGAGCAAGCGAACGACGAAACTGCCATACTGCGCCACCAACGGCCGGTTAAGGCCAAGATCCCGGCTGACGGCGGCGACGGTCTCCGGGCTGGCCTGACGCCCGGCGATCAGGCGGGCCACGTCGTGGGGCGCGACAAAGTACATAATAAAAACAACGGTGGCCACGGCCCACATCACCACCAGGCCGAGTGCCAGTCTCCGGGCCAAAAAGCGGGCCATCGTCATCGCACCTTGTTGATCACCGGTCCGAGAGATCGAGGGCGTCTCTCACAGAATCACCCAGCAGATTGAACGCCAGCGTGGTGGCTAGCAGCGCCGCGCCCGGGAAGACGACAAACCACCAGGCCACCTGGAAAAAAGGGAGCGATTCTGCCAGCATGTTGCCCCAGCTCGGCGTGGGCGGCACCACCCCGAGACCGAGGAACGACAGCGTAGCCTCGAAAACGATGGCCGCCGGTATGAGCAGGGTGGCATAGACGATGACCGGGCCCATGACATTCGGGAGGATCTCGACGAACATGATCCGGAGGTCGCCGGTCCCGATGGACCGGGCCGCCTCTACAAACTCTCGTTCTTTCAGCATCAGTGTCTGCCCCCGCACCACTCGGCCGACCGTCGCCCAGGAGAAAAAAGCGATCACCAGTATTGTGATCCACAAACTCGGCCCCACGATCGATACGAGGGCGAGAGCGAACACCAGATAAGGGAGCGATAACACCACGTCCATCAGCCGGGCCAGGACCGTGTCGACCACCCGTCCGTAGTAGCCGGCGAAAAGGCCAACTACTACTCCGACTGTGATCGCGATGCTCGTCGCGGCCACGCCGACCAGAAGCGAAACCCGGGCGCCATAAACGACACGGACAAAAACGTCCCGGCCGAGGTCGTCGGTGCCGAACAGGAACGTCCGGTTGGGCGGGAGCGGGATACCGGCGGGAGAAAGCCCGGTTTGCAGGTACTGAGTGTCCGGGCCATGACCGACGGCCAGCGCGATCAAGGGCGCGAAGATCGCAGCCAAGCTAACGCCAATGATCACGACCGCCGAGGCTATGGCGACCTTGTCATGACGGAGCCGGGAGAAGACAATCTGCGTGCTGCTCCGGGGTACTACGGTGCTTCCGTCGCCGGCCCCCGTGCTCCTCGAGGACGAGCCGGCGCCTCCGAGGTCCTCCGGGTCGACCAGGATGTTGGTGCTCATGCCCGTTCCCCGTCGGCCAAGGGGAAATGGCACGCGCTCACGTGGCTAGTTGCGTCGCTCATCCGGGCGACCAGGGCGGGCTCCTCTTGGGCGCATCTCGCCTCGGCCCGGGGGCAGCGGGTGCGGAACCGGCAGCCGCTCGGCGGGTCGATGGCCGAGGGGATGTCGCCGGGCGCAGGGACGGGCCGCGTTCGGCGCTCCGACGGGTCCGGGATCGGCGCCGCCTGGAGCAGCGCCGATGTGTAGGGATGGCGCGGCCGCTCGAAAAGTTCGGCCTTTGGAGCTAGCTCGACGATTTTGCCGAGGTACATAACGGCAATCCTGTCACTTACATGTCGCACCACTGAAAGATCGTGCGAGATGAAGAGGTATGTAAGGCCCAGCTCGTCTTGCAGGTCAGCCAAAAGGTTGACGATCTGGGCCCGGATCGAAATGTCAAGGGCTGAGACGGGCTCGTCGCACACGACGAACTCCGGCTGCAGAGCCAGGGCGCGCGCCACCCCGATGCGCTGTCGCTGCCCGCCGGAGAACTGGGCGGGAAACCGGTTGAAATGCTCGGGGTTAAGCCCAACCTGCGCCATCAGCTGCTCGACCCGGCGCCGCAGCGCCTCTCCCTCGGCCACATGATGAACGACCAGAGGTTCGGCGATCGTGGCGCCCACGCGACGGCGCGGGTTGAGAGAGCCGTACGGATCCTGAAACACAATTTGCATTCTGGGGCGGAAGGCCCGGAGGCTTTTGCGCGAGAGGGTCGAGATGTCGTGGCCGTCGAACACTACTCGCCCCGACGTCAGGTCGTATAAGCGGGAGACACAGCGAGCAACGGTCGACTTGCCCGAACCTGACTCACCAACCAGCCCGAGAGTCTCTCCTCGGTAGATCTCAAAGCTCACGTCGTCCACGGCGTGGACCATCACGTGCTGCCCGCGTCGCGCCCCCCGGGACCGGGCCGCGAAGTGCTTTACGAGGTGCACGACTCTGACCAGGGCGTGCTGGCCGTCCGTCAGAGTCCCGCTATCCGCAGCGGTCATGCACGAGCCAGCACGCGGCGAGATGGTCGGGTGACCCTGCGGAAGTCTCGAGCGCAGGTTCCTTGGCTCTGCAGATGTCCATGACGTAGCGGCAGCGGGGATGGAACGAACATCCCGACGGGATCCGCAACAAGCTCGGAGGTTGGCCGGTGATCGCTCGGAGACGTTCGCCGCCCGGCCCTTGCTCTGGGAGCGACTCGAGGAGCCCCCGCGTATAAGGATGGCGGGGCTCATGAAATAATGTCGTGACGTCAGCCTGCTCCACCACCTTGCCGGTGTACATGACCAGGACGCGGTCCGCAACCTCTGCGATGACGCCAAGGTCGTGCGTGATGATGACGAGGGCCATTCGGAACTCGTCCTGGAGATGGGCGAGCAGGTCGAGGATCTGGGCCTGGACGGTCACGTCGAGGGCGGTGGTTGGTTCGTCGGCAATAAGCAAAGCGGGACGGAGCGCGATGGCCATGGCGATCATTACACGCTGGCGCATTCCTCCCGAAAACTGGTGCGGGTAGTCGTCGACGCGTTGACTCGCCGAGGGTATCCCCACCAATTCGAGCAACTCGATCGCCTGTCTCCTGGCCGCGGCGCGAGGGGCGGAAGTGTGAGCTCGGATCATTTCCTCGATCTGCCAACCGACTCGGTACAAGGGGTGGAGGCTGGTCGAGGGGTCCTGGAACACCATCCCCACGTCTCGCCCCAGCACCCGCTGCAGCTGCCTCGGCGGCAAAGAAAGCAGATCTTTCCCCTCGAAACGAGCCGACCCGCACACTTTGGCCCCATCGACCAGACCCAGGACGGCCTGCATCGCGACACTCTTGCCTGCGCCAGACTCCCCTACGACGCCAAGCGTTTCGCCTTTGTCAACGTAGAAGCTAAGCCCCCGGACGGCCTCGAGCGGGCCCTCGGGTGTCGCAAACACGACCTTCAGATCGTCGACATCGAACAGGTGCACCGGACCCAAGATACTCAGGACCGGCGTACGGGCCTGGAACGTATAGAAGGAGGGCGCGCCTTATGGTGATGCACATAAGAGCAGTTTCTTATGAGCCCGGATGAAGGGGCGAGTAAAAATACCGTGACCTAAGCTCGGGCAGATCTCACAGACGCATTGACGGTTGCCAGTGTTCCAATCAACGTAGTAGATTCACTAGGTACGAAATGACCAGCGGCTGCTCCAGTGCGCACGGAAGCCGATCAGTCTGCAAAGGAGGCACAACCCATGCCCAGTGCCCCAACTTCACCAGGGGTGGCGGTCTCCCGTGGCGGGGTAACGGTCGAACCAGTGTCCGGAAGGATCGGGGCCGTTATTTCTGGCGTCGACATTTCGGAGCCGCTCGATGATGAAAGCGTCAGGCTGATCCAGCAGGCGCTCGACACCTGGAAGGTTGTCTTCTTCAGGGGCCAGCACTTGGACCACGCCTCCCAGATCTCTTTCGGACGTCGTTTCGGGCAGTTGACTTACGCTCATCCCCACGACAACGCTCCCCCCCAGGGGTACCCGGAGATCTACACGGTCGACGATCGCCGCCTTTCGGCTCAGTTCGGCGTCGACCCCAAAAAACGTCGGGTGCAGTCGCGCTCGCTAACAAGCGGATGGCATACCGATGTCACGCCAGCCGTGAACCCTCCAGCAGGCTCGATCCTCCGGGCTGACGTCGTGCCGAGCTTTGGCGGCGACACCACGTTCACCAATTTGGTAGCGGCTTATGAAGGACTATCGGAGCCGGTGCGTGCGTTCACAAACACGCTCCGCGCCGAGCACCGCTACGGGGCCAACTGGCTGGGCCTTCCCGATGTGGAGAACGAGTACGGAGACCGCATCGAAAAGAACCGCCTGGTCGCGATCCACCCGGTCGTCCGCGTCCATCCAAAAACCCGAGAACGTTGTTTGTTCGTCAACCCCGGCTTCGTCGACCACATCGTTGGAGTGTCGCCATTAGAAAGCCGCTGGATCCTCGAGCGGCTCTTCGATGAGCTGCTCCGCCCCGAATATACGGTCCGCTTTCGCTGGGAGCCGGGCAGCGTGGCGTTTTGGGACAACCGCGCTACGGCCCACCTCGCTCCCTACGACCTCGACCACCTCGAGGGGGTTGAAAGGGTACTCCACAGGGTCACGCTGATCGGCGAGATCCCGGTTGGTGTTGATGGCAAAGAATCAGAGCTTGTCGAAGGCGTCCCGTTCGTCGAGACCCCTGTTTTCGCCGCCAACTAATCCGGCCCTAGCGGGCGAACTTTGCTTTCCCCGGGCTAGCGACGGCTCGGGTCAGCCCAGCGGAGCAAGAGCCGAAGGCACCCGTCAAGCAACAGGCCCATTATCCCTATCGAGATAATCCCGCAAAACACAAGGCTGGTGCGGAGGTAATTCCCCGCCTGCAGGATGAGATAGCCCACGCCGGAGGTCGCTGCAATCATCTCGGCGGCAACAATGCTTGTCCACGAGCCAGCCATCGCTATTCGCATGCCGGTGACGATCCCGGGAACGGCGGCGCGGACCTGGACGTGTGCCAGTGTGTAGCGCTTGGAAGCGCCCAGCGTCCTCGCACACAGCTCGAGCTCGCGGGGCACGCTATCCAGAGCGGCAAGGGTGGCGACCACCATGATGGGAACGACGCCAATAAAGATCAGGACAATCTTGGGCAGTTCGCCGATCCCGAACCAGACGATCAACAACGGGATGAAGGCCAAAGGGGGGAGCGGCCGGGTCACCTCGATGATGGGGTCGACCAGGTGGCGGACCGGCCGTATGGCGTGCATCAACGAGCCGATGAGTATTCCAACGAATGTCCCGAGGGAGAAGCCTATAAGGATCCGCTCCGTGCTGACCAGGACGTCCTGCCACAGCGGGTCGCTCTCCGTGGGGTACGGCTGGCCGATGTACGTGAAAAAGGTGTTGACAGTGGCCTGTACTGTGGGCAGAAGCGTGGCGTCGCCGATGACCAGAGCGGCCGCCTCCCATAACACTACGGCCAAACCCAGACCGGCCACGCTCATGCCAAAATGGTGCGCCCTGCGCTTACGTCGCTCTCGGCGCTCAGCGGCAAAATCGGGCGTTTCGTCCAGCTCCTCGTCGCGGGTACCGGACCGGTCTTCGGCCAAAACGCTCAGCAAGTCATCTCCTCAGTATCAACCGCATGGTCAGCACCCTCCGGGCCTCTTTTGCGTCAGCGGCTGTGTAGAGCGGCGCGAACCGTTCGTTTGGTAGTCAGGAACGTCTCAGTCTCAATATCGTCGTAACGCCGAGGGCGGCCCAGCGGGACCGCGATCTCCTGGGTGATCGACGCCGGCCGGTTACCCATGATGCAGACCCGGTCCCCGAGCAGCACAGCCTCCTCGATGTCGTGGGTCACGAAGATGATGGTCATCCTGTGGGCCCCCCAGAGCTCGAGCAAGAACTCGTGCATGCGCGACCGGGTCAACGAGTCGAGGGCGCCAAAAGGCTCGTCCATCAACAGCACAGCCGGGTGGTTGATGAGCGCCCTGGCGAACGCGGCCCGGTGGCGCATGCCGCCGGAAAGCTCGTGCGGGTAGGCGTCCTCGAAACCAGTCAGCCCGACGGTCTCGATCATGACCTGGGCTTGCTGGCGAAGATCGGACCGAGCGATGTCACGCTCGTGCCGTGCCTTTGGCCCGAAGAGGACGTTGTCCCTGGTAGTCAGCCACGGGAACAGCATCGGGCTTTGGAACAGCATGCCGCGGTCAACACCGGGCCCGGTCACCATCTTGCCGTTTACGACCACACTCCCCTCGTCGTAGGAAAGGATCCCGGCCACGATGTTGAGCAGAGTCGATTTGCCGCAACCCGATGGCCCGAGCAGGCAGACGAACTCGCCCTCATTGACCGTCAGGTTCACCTCCGCCAGAGCCTTTATGGTCCGGCCGTGACGACGGAACACCTTGCTTACGCGCTCGACGGCGACGAGGCACCTCCCGTCCGGGCGGGCGCCGGCGGTCAGCGCCCCGGCCACGGTCCCCAGACCCGTGGCCGGGCCGGTGGCTAGACTGGTGGCCGGGCCGGGAACTGAGCCGCTATGAGCAGTGACCTGCGACGGCATTAATGGCAAAAGTCGGGTCGACGTGGCTGGCCAGGGTGGCCGCCGATGGCACGGACGTGATCCGCCCTTGAGCCTTGTCGAACGTAGCCGTTTTTATGTAGGCCTGGACCGTCGGGCTGGCTTCGATGGAACCGGAGGCGCCCTCCAGCTCAGCCTTTTCTTGGCTAGGAAGGAAGTAATAGGAAAGGTACTCTTTGGTCGCCTGCACCGCCTGGCCCGGCGCCACCCCGAGCAACCCGGCGCTCGCCCGAAAATAAGCGTCCTGGTCCGGGCCGAACAGGTCTTGGGTCGCCTTCAGCTCCGTGCAGACGTAAGCCTGCACGAGCGCGGGGTCGGACTCCACCAAGCGGTGGGTCACCGCCAGGACATTGAGACCCGGGTAACCCAGAGCCGCGATCTTTTTGGCGTTGGTCAGAGGGACCCCACCGTGCTGGGTAAGAGTGATCTCAAGCGCTCCCGCCACGTAGGCGGCGGTGATCTTGCCGGCCAACCAAGCGGCGGCTGCCGCTTGCTCGCTCTGGAACCCGACGATCGTCACCTTGCCGGTGAGGTGTTCAGACGACAGCCATCCGTGGACTTCGTAGTCTTCAGACGAGCCCTCGAGGTCGCCGATCGTCTTGCCAATTAGCTGGTCCGGCGCCGTGATCGACTTCGAGACGATGAGACTGTCCGAATCGAGGCTCTGGTCCCAGACTACGTCCACATTGGTGCCATTGGAGATAGCAGCGACGGTCGGGGGGTTGCCGACGCCGGCGACGACGTCTAACGCGCCGGCACTAACCTCGGCCAGCCCGGTGACGCCGGCCGTTATAGGCACCCACTTGATGTGGGCCGGGACACCTTCGGCCAGGCTGGGAGTGCTCCCGATGACGGTCTCCGGCTCGGCAATGAGGCCGGTGAAGTAGCCCACCGTAAGAGTGGGCTCGGCGTTCGCTGGCGTCGCGAGGGCGCCGGCCGTCATCGCTATCCCGGCGACCGCTGCGCACGCTGCTCCCCACCGGCCGTAGCGAGGGTTCAACCGGTCACGTGGGGTATCGGTAGTCGGACTGTCGGGACCACTGCTGGGTCGGGTCATCGATGGATGATCTCCTTGTCTGTTGAACGGGGACGGAGAGGGGGCAGGAAAGCGCGCACCGCCAGTCCACTGTGCCCATTAAATCAGTTGAATCCATGGATACACTAGGTTCAGATCAACATTCTGGCGGTGCTGAGACGTGCTGTCAAGTACCAGATGGGCCCGGCGTCAGTCCGGGGCCATGCCGCGGCACAGGTACCCTTCGCTGGCCTCCCGCTGGCCGGCACGGCCAGGGCAAACTAGCCTGGCTCGTGAGACTCGGTTTCGTACGATGGGGCCAGTCCCTGAGGAGGGGTTCCCAGTGAACTCAGCGTCGTTGACTGTCACGGTGCTCGGAGCTGGTGGCAAGATGGGCATGCGGGTTTCCAATAACCTCGAGCGCAGCCCGCACCGCGTGTTCTATAGCGAAAACCACCCCGCCGCCATGGAACGGGTGCGTGCGACGGGACGTGAGTTAAGCGACCCAAGTGGTGCGGTGGCGCAAAGTGACGTGATAGTTATGGCTGTCCCGGACATTTTGCTCGGCCAAGTGTCGGAGAGCATCGTGCCGCAGACCAAGCCCGGTGCGGTGTTGTTGACCCTTGACCCTGCCGCCCTATACGCGGAGTTGATCGCGCACCGGGACGGCTTGTATTTCGCGGTTGCGCACCCGTGTCACCCTTCCGTTTTCTTACAACGCAAAAACAGCGAAGAGTGGGCCGACACGTTCGGAGGTATCGCCGCTCCGCAGGACGTGGTGGCCGCGCTCGAGTCGGACGACCAACCCGTGCGCGACCGCACGGAAGCGGTTATACGTGCCATTTATAGCCCTGTCATTGACGTTCACTGGGTAACGGTCAAGCAGCTAACTGTCCTCGAACCGACCGTGACGGAGACGATCACGTGCATGGTCTCCGGCCTGCTGAAGGACGTGTTGAAGGAGGCGGTCGAGACCGCCGGGATCCCGGAACAGGCCGTAAGGGCAATGTTGTTCGGGCACGTCCAAATCGCGCTGGCAAACTCACTGCTGGGGTCGAACGCCTTCTCTGACGCGGCCATGATCGCCATGGCGTACGGTCGCGAGAAAGTCATCAAGGACAGCTGGAAAGAGATCTTCGACGACGCGGAACTGGACACGGTGATAGCGCGAATGCTCCAACTGGAGAGCGTGCACCACACTTCGTAGCGCCGCCCCCGCCCGAGATGGCCTCGCTTGCTCGTAGCGGCTTTATGTTTCGACCGGGGCCGTTCGGCCTGTTCGGCTCGACTCGAGCGCCGCTATGACCATGGCGAAGCTCTTTATGTTGTCGTGGCACTCGTTCATCGGGATCTCCCCCGTGCGAACAGCCCTCACGAAATCTGCGAGCGACCCTGCGATCCCGGGCCCGCTGATCGTCACGGGGGGAGCCTCAACGCGCTCGAGCTCACCGCCGTCGTCCCCGCCCTTGCGCACCTCCGCCATCGCGTTGTTCGTCCCGTCCCAGAGGGCGGTGCCAAACGCTCCGATGGCCCGCCAGGACGACTCCCACGAGGTCTCGAGACCACTGGCACACCAGCTTCCCTCGTAACTAAAGCGGAGCCCGTCCCTGAACTCGAACTCAGCCACCGCTGAGGCAGCCCCCCGGTACCAGCTCCAGGATGGGTTGAACTCGGTGCACAGCGCGCTGACGGGGGCACTCCCCGCTAGGTAGCGGGCGGCGTCAAAGGTGTGGATAGCCATGTCCAGCAGCAAAGGGCTGTCCATCTCGTCCCGGAAACCGCCGAAGCGTGGTGCCCGGTAGAACTCGGCGTTCAATTGGCCCACGCCGCCAAGACGTTGTTCGACAAGGTTCTTGAACCCAGCCAGGCCGGCGTTATAGCGGCGGTTCTGGCTCACAACGAACAATGTCGAAGTGCGCTCTGACAACCGCACCAGATCGCGCGCCTCCTCGAGGGTGGCGGCCATCGGCTTTTCGCCCAGCACCGGCACGTTGCGTTCCAGGCACTGCCGCGTAACGTCAAAGTGAGCCTCAGGGACGGCAACGTCTACGACAAAGTCAGGGGACAACTTGGACAGCGCGGCCTCGATGTCCTCTTCAACGGAAACGTCTTTCAGGCCGGCGGCCTCTATGCCCTCGGCTACCCGGTCGGTAAAAAGGTCAACCCAACCGACCAGAGAGACGTCCGGACGGCTGACGATGGTGCTCGCCCAGGCCCTCCCCATCCCTCCGGCGCCAACGACGACGGCCCGGAGCGCGCTCACCGCGCTGGTTCACTGCCCTGCTCGACGAGGTAGCCCTCGAGCCACCCTTCGGGCATGTTTTGGAGCTGGTACGGCTCGGCCAGCGGCCCACCATCTCGGTAAGTCCACATGACGCCGTTGGCTATCACCCGCCGTACCACCGGGTGGTGGTAGACGGGGTACTCCTGGTCGCCTGGGCTGAAGTAAAACACCCGGCCGGCGCCCCGGTAAAAACAGCACCCAGAGCGAAAAACTTCTCCCCCGGCAAAACTCGAGATGAACACGAGCTCGTCGGGCTGAGGGATGTCGAAGAGCTCGCCGTACATCTCCTGGGCCTCGACGGCAAAGACGGGCGGGACACCTCTCGTGATCGGGTGAGCGGCATTCACGGTCCAGACGAGCTCGCGTTCGCCGATCGACCGCCACCGCAAGTTGCAGCTCGTGCCCATCAGCGCGCGGAAGATCTTCGACCAGTGGCCCGAATGCAGCACGACCAGGCCCATGCCCTGGAGGACGCGCTGCTTCACTCGCTCCACGATCTCGTCCGCAACCTGGCCGTGGCCTATGTGGCCCCACCACGTGAGGACGTCAGTGCTACCCAGGACGTCCTCCGTTAGCCCGTGCTCCGGCTCGTCCAGCGTGGCCAGGCGCACGACCGCCCGCTCCCCGAGGTTTTCTAATATCCCCGAGCCGATCGTTGCGTGCATGCCGTCCGGATAGAGCTTCTGGACCGATTCGTCCCGCTTTTCATGGAGGTTTTCCCCCCAGACGGTGACGCGGACCACCGGGCCCGAATTGGTGTGGCTCACCTCGACTTCTCCTTTTCCTTACGCCCTGCGCTTACTGGCCTGTCGACTTCATCAGTCTGCCCGGTCCGCCATCAACCCTTCAAAGCCCCGGCCCGCAAGCCACCTCGTATCCACCGCTGACACGCGAACAGCAGGGCCGTAGTAGGTATGGCGGCCAGCGTGGCGGCGGCGAAAATCGCACCGTCGTTAGAAGTGTACTCGGTCACGAACTTGTACAGCCCGAGGGTCAGCGGTTGCGGCCCACCGCCGTCGTTGAGCGTTAAGGCGTTGACGAAATCGTTCCACGCACCCAGGAGCGCGAACAGCCCCACAGTAATTATGGCCGGGACAGCCAACGGGACGCCGATCGAAGTAAACGACCGGACCGGACCGGCCCCGTCCACGGAAGCCGCGTCGAACAGCTCTCCAGAAAGGGTGACCATGAACGCCCTGACCACGATGATCACGAACGGGATGGCGGCGGACGCGTCGGCCAGAATGAGCCCGCTGTAGGTGCCCAATAGGCCCCAACGATGAAAGATCGTGTATAGCGCGATGGATATCGAAATGCCCGGGATCATTTGGGTCACCAGCATGATCAGGACGACCAGGGACGCCAGCCGCCCCCCCCGGCGGGCCAGGGCATGGGCGGCGGGGACCCCGACCAACCAGCTCAGGACCACCACGCTTACGGCGATGATGAGGCTGACGCCGATATTGCCGATAATAGAGCTAAACGCCACGCTGTAGTTTTTGGTGTAGATGTGAGTAGGGATGAGGGCGGGGGCGTTGGCATAAATCGTGGACAGGTTTTGGAACGAGGCCACGACGATCCAGTACAACGGGAACAACAGAGGCACAAAGAAAATTAGCCCGAGCACCACGCTGGTGGCGGTCTTGAGGATCCGGCGCGATTTACTTGCCTGGCGAGCGCCTGCCATCGTCATCGGCTTCCTCCAGCTCGAATACGGCGGCCAGCCGGAGCACCCTCTCCCCGGCTGATAACTATGTAAACGACACCTACCAGGAACGTGAACAACAGAAGGATGTTGGCCACCGCCGTGCCGGTCCCGAAGTTGAATGTGCTAAAAGCCTGTGTGTACGCCCACGTCGACATGAGCTGGCTCTCATTCGCCGGCCCGCCTCCGGTGAGGACCCACGGGAGGTCGAACACCTTGGCCGTGTATACGACTCCGAGCATCAGGACGATCAATATCACCGGCCGCATCGAAGGTACCGTGACCCGGCGGAAGCGCTGCCAACTGTTGGCTCCGTCCACGGCGGCGGCCTCGAGCTGTTCGGCGGGGACGTCCTGGAGCCCGGAGTAAAGGAGCACGGCGTTGAACGGCACGCCCGCCCAAATGTTCGCAATTATGATGGCGGTCAAAGCCAGGTACCCGTTCGTCAGCCACCCGATAGGGCTGTGAATCAGGCCGAGAGATTCGAGAATTTGGTTGGCGAGGCCGTTGGAAGTGGCGAAGATCAAGGAAAATATGGTCCCGGTGACAACAAAGGGGATCACCCAGGGCACCAGGATGAACCGGCGCAAGAACCCCGAACCAGCAAACTGCGTGTTCAGATATACAGCCAACCCGAACCCGATAGTGAACTGGAACACCACCGAAGCGACCGTGAATATGAGCGTGTTCAGGAGCGCCCGTGTAGTCGTGCTGTTGTTGAGCATGGCCGTGTAGTTGGCAAACCCAACGTAGGTACCGTGCCCAGACGCCAGTGCCGAAAACCCGTAATCCTGAAAGCTGATGGATATGTCCTGGTACAGGGGGTAGACGAAGAAGAGCGCCACGTACGTGAGGGCCGGTACCAAGAAACCGATCAGTACCAGGCGCTCGGTGATACGCCGGTTGAGCGGGATAAACCTGTGGCCCGCCGGGGCACCGGCTCGGCCAGCCCCCGTGAAGGAGGCACGTTTACGCTCCTTGACGCCTGTAGCGGTTGCGGCCATCCTCATCTCCGTTCATTTTCCCTCAGTGCCACCAAGAGCCATGCAGCTGGCGGCCATGCTCCGATGTTTGGCGTCCGGCGTACCGGGCCGGGTTGTGGACCGGGCCCGGTACGCGGTCACGCGGTGAGTACCGAGACGGCACCACCAAAAGGCGCCCGCCCACCGGAGGGCGCCTTTTTGGGGTGGTCGCCGGAGGTATTTACTTGAGCAAAGGATTTATCTGGGATTGAGCCGCTTGCATTGCCGCTGCCGCCGTCATTTTACCGATGAGGGCCGCCTCGATCGCGTTGCCGACATCGAGGTCGATAGCGGGCTCGTTGGCCGGGTTTTTGATGTTAGCGGTGCGGGCTCGGCCATTTTTCAGCTCGGCCAGGAACGGGGCGTAGACGCTGGTGTTCCAGGGGGCCTGGCCCCACAACGACGGCTCGGTCGGCACGGCGGCCAGAAGCTTGGCAAAATCGGCGACGTGGTTGGACATGTCGTTCAGCAGTGCGAACGCCGCCTTCTCCTCGGTCGGGTTGGTCTTGGGGATGGCCCACACTTCGCCACCAAAGGGCGGGATGACGGTCTGGCCGGCAACGCGCGTCGGGATTCCGAAGACCCCCCAGTTCAGTTTCTTGAACTGAGTTTGCATACCCGGTATGTTCCACAGGCCGTTCTCACAGAAGGCGGCCTTGCCCGCCTCGAACTCCTGGATGGGCTGGGCTTGGCTCCAGTTGACGACGTCCTTCGGCGCCGCTCCGTCCTTGACGAGGCCAGCCAAGAAGGAGAGTGCTTGCACTGACGCGGCACCGGCGGGATCTTCCATAGAACCGCCGTTAGACCACGCCCACGGGTCGAACTGCCAAGTCGCTTCACCGGGCCCGGCCTGGCCGGAGAAGACGAAGCCCAGGTCTTTCCCATGAGCAGTCTTCTTGGCGTCAGCCGCGAACTCGGCCCAGGTCTTCGGCAGGGTCGTGATCCCGGCCTGCTGCACCAGGGTCTTGTTGTAGAAGATGGCGATGGTGTTGGTCTCCAGCGGCATGGCAAACAGCTTCCCGTTGTACGTCGTCTCGGCGACGTTGGCCGGGTTGAGCTTGCTCACCGCCGGGATCGTCCCCAATGACGACAGGGGGACGAGTACGCCATCGGCGGCGAACTCGTCGAGTTCAGGGTTGTCGAGCATCAGGAGGTCAGGCTCCGAACCGGAGCTAAACTGAGCCAATACGTGGGTGAGGTACGCAGAGTCCGCTGTCACTACTGGATCCTGCCGGACGATTTTCACGCACGGGTTGGCGGCACTGTAGCTCTTGAAGTAGTCGGCCACCCCGGCCGCTGAGGTATTCGTGGCCGACGGGACACCGTAATAGTCCTCGGTGGTCACGGTGACTGCGCCCGAGGAGCACGAGGCAGCCGACGACACCCGCGCCGCCGGAAGCACACTGGCCGAGGCGGACGTAGCCGCTACGGAGAACGTCCCCAGAGCTGCCAGCGCCACGGTTGCTGTCAGGATACGGGCACCCGGTCTAAGCAGATGACCTGGTTGCCAGGCGGAAAGTGCTGTCCACTGTCTTGTCACTGTGCGTTTTTCCTCCCTTATTTCCGTTGTTTTCGGGCCCACAGGTTGCGGGCCCTTTCTTTCCAATTGGGATCTCAAAACATCCCTTTCCCAAGAGTCTCAGACGGTTCAATGGGCCAAGACGGGTCTCTTGGCCCTCTCATCGCGCCGGCGTTGGCGACGGCCCGGACGGCCTTTATGGCTTGGTGCGGCCGAATCGCTCCCCCCCTGCAGCACCACCGGGGCCAACAGCCGGTGCACGGGGCTCCCGTCCCATGAACTAAGTAGATTTAAGGCCTGCCGGCCCATCTCATCGGCGGGGACGGGCACACACGTAAGGGGGGGCACGACCTGTTGCGCTATGGCGTCTCGTGCTATCGCTACGATAGAGACGTCGCCGGGTACTCTCTTACCCAGCCGGTTGAGGCCCTGCACCACCCAGTCGAGCACACCTTCGTTGTGAACTATCAACGCGGTGAGCCCGGGTGCCTCCTCGAAAAGGGCCTGGAGCGTTGATTGGACGCCCTCTGGAGTGGTTTCGGCGGTGTGGCCGTGAAATTCGAGCCGGTGCCTGGCTAGCCCGTCGACAACGCCTCGTCGAGTGCGAAAGGCATACCCCAGGCCCATATCGAAGATGCCCTGAGGGGGCTGAAAAAACCCGATCTCGGTATGACCGAGGCCCGCCAGGTGGTCAACGCAGACCTGCCCGGCCGCTTCGAAGTCAAAGTCTACGTACGGCAGGCCCTTGGGGTCATCCGGTACACCGAGAAGGACGGTTGGGCCGCCCAGCTCGGCAACGAGGGGTACCCGCTCGTCATGGGCCAGCACCTCCATGAGAATGAGGCCGTCGACCATTTTGCTCCGCACCACCCGGTCGATCTCCGATCTACCGTCTGGTCCCGTCAAGAGCACGACGTTCCAACCATGCTGGCGGGCACTTTCCAGTACGCCGTACACATATGGCATCAGAATGCGTTCGTTGGACCACCGGTGGATCGGCACCACGAGTGCGATGACGTCCGTGCGGCCGGCGCGCATCGAGCGGGCGCCAGCGTGGGGGTGGTACTTCAAGGCGCGGATGCTCGTTTCGACCCGACGACGCGTCTGGGGCGAGATGCTCCTATTGCCGTTCAGTACATAGGACACGGTGCTGGGCGCGACCCCTGCGTGCTTCGCCACGTCCCTGATGGTCGTCTGCATTCTCACCCCCCCAGGCCCTATCGAATGGTTTCAACGAAAACCATGTCGAATGGTTTCAACAAATCGTGCCACATAGCGCGTAAATATTCATGACGGCATGTAGTTGCGACCGAAGTCAGATTGTAACCTAGGCGAAGAAGCGAGTCAACCCGTTCTCTGTCCTACCAAGGTTCCCTAGTCCTTACCACGACAGCCGGCGACGGCCCGAGCCAACACAAGCCGGAGCGGTTGGCCAGAAGCTTGACGAGCTCCGGTCGCCCGGTTAGCCTCCCAGCTGGAGCTTTATTCGAGTATGAATATCTATGCACACTTTCTGGAACACACAACCCCCCTGCCCTGCGGAGCATCAGGGATGACCAAAACAGAGGGAGGCGGCAAATGATGCCAGGTTCACCTAACCGTGGGTTCTCAGCCGGGATCTGGATGTTCGGTCAGTTCGTCGACCGGTTCGCCACGGACGGCTACGGGCCCGAAGTAGCGATGCCAGACGCCATCCGCCTCGCCGCTTCAGTCGAGGGCATCCAATCAGTCGACCTGAACTACCCCTTCTGGGGGCCGGGGGCTTCCCTTCCGGCGGTGCGGTCGGCGCTCCACGACACTGGGCTCCGGGCGCAGGCGATCACCCCCGCCCTGTACACGCGGGAGTTCAGCAAAGGCGCCCTTACCAATCCCGACCCCAAGGTGCGCCAAAGGGCTATTGACCTGATCGCGGAGGCGACCGAGGTCGGTTATGAGCTCGGGGTGGACTACATGAAAATCTGGCCCGGCCAGGACGGTTTCGACTACCCCCTCCAGGCGGACCCTAAGCGGCTATGGGAGCTGTCGGTCGAAGGGATGCGCCAGGTCGCCGGCCCTTACGCCGGGCTGCCATTCGCCATCGAGTACAAACCGAAAGAGCCGCGCACGCACATGCTCTTCTCCAGTGCAGCGCGAACCCTCCTCGCCATAGAGGACATCGGGCTCGACAACGTCGGCGTCCTGATTGATTTTGGCCATTCCATGTACGCCGGAGAATCCCCCGCAGCCTCCGTAGAGCTCTGTCTCAGCCGAGGGAAGTTGGTCGACGTCGATTTGAACGACAATTTTCGTTCCTGGGACGACGACATGACCGTCGGGTCCGTGCACATTGTGGAGACCCTCGAGTTCCTGTTCAGTCTGAACCGGGCCGGGTGGGCCAAGCCATGGAAACTCGACCAGTTCCCGTTCCGGGAGGACCCCGTAGCCGCCGCACGCGCCAGCATAGCGATGCTCTCCAGGCTGCTCGACCTCGCCGACACCATCGAGCCGAAGGAACTGGCGGATGTCCAGGAAAAACAGGACGCGCTGGGCGCACAAGCCCTATTGTTCGATGTCCTGTTCGGCCAGGGCCGCGGGTAATGGTGGTCGATGCAACCACGCCGATCCCTGCGAAGACGCACCTCCCGGTCGGGGGCATTGGCCCGACCGAGCCCCGGGAGGTCCGCTTACGGCGGCTCGGTGAAGTAGCCCGCGCCATCAGGCGGCGAGACCTCGAGATGGTCACCGCGGCCGGGCTCGGCCACATCGGGGGCGACTTGTCCGCCACCGACATTGTAACGGTCCTGGTCCTGGCGGTCCTAAACGTTGACCCCACCGATCCGGCGACCCCGGACCGCGACCGGTTCGTCATGAGCAAGGGCCATTGTTCGGGGCTGCTCTATGCCGCGCTCGGCGGCGCGAGGTTTCTTCGACCAGGCTGTTCTCGACGACTACATGATGCCACTTTCACCGCTCAACGGTCACCCAGACGTGAAAAAAGTGCCCGGCGTGGAGGCCAACACGGGCCCTCTTGGCCATGGTCTGCCCATCGCCGTGGGAATGGCTATCGCGGCGCACCTGACGCGTCGCCAAAGCAAGACGTTTTGTCTGCTGGGGGACGGCGAGCTTCAGGAAGGATCCAATTGGGAGGCTTTACTTGCCGGCGGGCATCGTGGTCTCGACAGGCTCACCGTCATCATCGACAGGAACGGGCTCCAACAAGGAGCGGGGACCGAAGAGACAAGTCGCCTGGAGCCGCTGAGCGAGAAGGCGAGGGCGTTCGGGTGGGAGGTCGGTGAAGTCGATGGGCACGACCACGGCGCTTTGCTCGACCTGTTCGAGAGCCTGCCGATACGCCGGGGCAAACCGAACTTCGTGATTGCCCGTACGCACAAGGGCCATCCCATATCCTTTATGAGTGACAGGGTCGAATGGCACCACCGTGCACCAACGAACGACGAACTGAAGTCTGCTCTGGCGGAACTCGGGTAAATGACTGTAGCTACCAGTCCACCCTTGGTCGACTGCAGAGACGCGTTCGCATCCGCGGTCACCGAGATGGCGGCGGCGGACGAGCGCGTGGTGATCGTCTGTAGCGACTCTGTTGGGTCGAGCAAGCTGGTCGAGTTCAAACAGCGCTTTCCCGACCGGCTCATCAATGTCGGCATCGCCGAACAAGCTCTGGTCGGTGTGGCGGCTGGCTTGGCTAATGGTGGTCTACGCCCAATTGTCTCCGTAGCCAGTTGTTTTGTAACGGCCCGAGGACTGGAGCAGCTCAAGGTCGACCTGGCCTACGCCAACGCGCCAGTCGTGGTCTGTGGCATGAGCCCGGGGGTGGCGTACGGCCAACTCGGCCCCACCCATCATTCGCTGGAGGACGTGGCCTGGTTACGGGCGATCGACAACATGGTTATCGTCGTGCCTGCCGACCCGCTCGAAACCGAACAGGCCCTGCGGGCCTCGCTTGGGCATGACGGGCCGGTGTTTATCCGTGTCAGTCGGATGGGAGTCCCTCGCATCTACGACCCGGGCTATAAATTCCAACTCGGGAAGGCTTGCCGCCTGGTCGAGGGTGAAGACGTGGCGATAATCGCCAACGGCACGATGGTGGCCCGTGCTCTCGAGGCCGCTGACATCCTGCGGGACCTCCACGCGAACTGCCGGGTAATCTCGATGCCCACCGTTAAGCCTCTGGACACCGACGAAATCTTGTGGGCGGCAAAACAGACTGGTGCGATCGTCACCGTTGAAGAGCACTCGACCCGAGGCGGGCTCGGAGGCGCGGTCGCCGAGACGGTCGTCGAAAATCACCCTGTCCCGATGCGGATCATGGGTTTTCCGGGGTTTGCCCCCACCGGGTCGGCAGAGTTTTTGCTCGAGCACTTCGGGTTGACAGCTGAGGGCATCGCGAAGGCGACACTCGAGCTGATACAACGTAAGCGCCAATAGCGTTCCGTCATGACCGGTATCCTCGCCATCGACCAGGGGACCACGGCTACCAAGGCGCTGATTATGTCCCCAGAAGGTGAGGTAGAAAGCTTCGCCTCGGCTCGAGTTCAGCGTTACTACCCCCAACCGGGCTGGGTAGAGCAGGATGCTGTTGAGCTTTGGGAGAGCGTCCTCGCAGCTGTCGGACAACTTCCCCGGCAAGAAATCATTGCGATCGGGGTAGCCAGCCAACGGGAGTCAGTGCTGGTGTGGGACCGCCGGACGGGACACCCGTTGACGCCCTGCATAAGTTGGCAGTGTACGAGGGGGGCCGGCATTTGCGCCGCGCTCCGGGCTGATGGCGTCGAGGACTTGGTCTGGGAGCGTACGGGCCTTCCGCTGGGCCCGATGTTTTCTGCCTCGAAGCTCAGCTTCCTTTTGGCCAGCGACCCGTCGCTGCGGGCGGCGGCGGAGTCCGGCACGGCCCTGGCCGGCACCATCGACTCCTGGTTGGCCTGGAACTTGTCGGGCGGGGCCTTGCACGTGACGGACGCCGGAAATGCGTCACGCACCATGCTGCTGGACACAGGCCGGCTACGTTGGGACACGACCCTCCTCGAGCTGTTCAAGGTACCGTCGACCATGCTGGCGGCCGTTGTGGCGACGAGCGGGTTACTCGGAGAGGCGGTCCCCCAGGGAGGGTTGCCCCGGGCGCCAATCGCGGCTCTGGCGGCTGACTCGCACGCGGCCATGTACGGGCTCGGGTGCACCCAGCCGGGCACGGCGAAGGCGACGTACGGCACGGGGACTTCGCTGGCGTCACCTACAGGGAGGGAAAGGATCCGGTCCAACCACGGTTTGGCGTCGAGTGTGGCCTGGCTAGGCGACGGCCCCACCTACGCTCTCGAAGGCAACGTCCTGTCGAGCGGGGCCACTGTTGACTGGGTCGGCCGGCTCCTGGGGCTCGACACTGCCCTGGCTGTAGAGAAACTGGCCCGTACGGTGCCGGGCGCAGGCGGTGTGCACGTCGTGCCTGGCTTCGCCGGGCTGGGCGCGCCCTACTGGCGTCCGGAGGCGCGCGGCCAGATCAGCGGGCTGACATTTGGGACCGGACCGGCCGAGCTGGCCCGAGCCGCGATCGAGTCGATCGCCTTCCAGGTCGCCGACCTGGTGACAGCGCTCGAGCAGGACACCCACAGCCAGCTCGAGCAACTGCGTGCTGACGGGGGCGCGACAAGCAATGATGTGCTTATGCAGTTCCAAGCTGACCTTCTCGGCCGTCCGGTCATACGGGCCCACGCCCCGGATGCGGCGGCCATGGGTGCCGCGTACCTCGCAGCCATTGCGGTCGGTGCCATGACCCCCGAGCAGGTGGCGGTGAACGCCGGGACCGGAGAAGTCATCGAGCCACGGATGACGCCCGACCGTCGGGGCGAATTGCGAGCCAATTGGCGCCGGGCGTTAATGCGCGAAGTCGATGCACCTGTGGAGCCGGGCTGGTCGTGAACTCTCTGGAGCGCCTAAGGCTGGCCACCAAGGTGGCCCGTCTTTACTACGAGCAGGGGATGAAACAACCTGAGATCGCCCGGCAACTATGCCTTTCGCAGGCGATGGTGTCACGCTTACTCGCGACTGCTCAAAAGGAAGGCATCGTCAGGACCACGGTCATGACACCTTCAGGGGTGTACTCGGAGTTGGAGGACGAACTCGCCGCCCGGTACGATTTGAAAGACGCCGTGGTGGCTGATTCGGTCGCCGACACGGGAGACGATGTCCTCCGGGCCATCGGGAGTGCTGCCGCCAGCTATCTCGAGGTGACCCTCGGGGCGAACGAGATCGTGGGCATCTCCTCGTGGAGCGAAACCCTGCTGCGCACGGTGGCGTCGATGCAGCCCCGCAGCCGCTCGGACAAGAGCCACGTAGTCCAGATACTGGGTGGCATAGGCACGCCCACCGCGGAAGTGCACGCCATCCAGTTGACACAGCAGATGGCATCCCTCTTGCATGCTCAGCCTCACTTCCTGACCGCGCCCGGGGTCGCGTCCTCCCCTCAAGCGGCGGCCGCTTACCTGACGGAGCCTTCCGTACAGGCAACCATGAATTTTTTCAACCAATTGACCGTGGCCCTGGTCGGCATCGGGGCCCTCAACCCTTCCCGACTGCTGGGCGAAAGTGGCAACGCCTTCAACCGGTCCGAGCTGGCCCGCCTAAAGCGTCTAGGGGCGGTAGGAGATATCTGCGTCCACTTCTTCGACCGTCAAGGCAGAGACGTCGCCGGCCCTTTAACGAACGGGTGATCGGGATGTCCCTTGACCAGCTGCGCAAGGTCCCGCGTGTTATCGCGGTAGCCGGGACGGTCGAGAAGGTTGACGCGATACAAGGCGCATTGGAAGGCAAGTTGGTCACAACGCTGATTACCGACCGGTTCACGGCCGAGCAGTTGCTCGGGTCGCATGGCCACCGGCGCCCGAGCACACGACCGAGATAGAGGTAGCACAAAGTGGTGATGGATAAAGGGTTGAGACCGCCCCGGCGCCGACCCGGGGCACACTTCGCGCCCAAAGCGAACTGGATGAACGACCCCAATGGGCTCATCTTCTGGAACGGTCAGTACCACCTCTTTTATCAGCACAACCCGCGCAGCACGACCCCTTTCGCGAAGATTTGTTGGGGTCACGCCAAGAGCCCCGACCTTGTCCATTGGGAAGATCTCCCGCTGGCACTGACGCCAACGCCTGGCTCGGTAGACGAGGATGGCTGTTGGTCCGGACGGGCGGTAGTCAACAATGGCCAGGTCTTCTTGCTGTACACGGGGTTTGGCCAACGCCGGCAGCGACCGTGCGCGGCGAGGGCACTCGATGACCAGCTGGTGTCCTTCGAAAAGCTCAAGGAAAACCCGGTAATACCTGATGAACCGCTTCCGGGCCTGATCGGGTTCCGGGACAGCGCAGTCCGACGCGTAAACGGCGAGCTGCGCCAATTGATTGGCTCGGGGTCCGCATCGACCGGCGGCTGCCTGCTCGAGTACAGCACGAAAGATCTGACCAGCTGGGACTATTGCGGGATCTTTCTCTCGGCCAGCGCGGCCGGTTTGCCAGGCCAAATGTGGGAGTGCCCCGACTTCTTTGAGGTAGATGGCCGGTCGTTCCTGGTGATCTCACTACTCGAAGGAAAAGATCCCCTGGGGGTTCTGTCCGTCGGAGGGGCCATCAAGGGCGACCAGTTCTTCCCAGAGGTTGAGAGGCGGCTCGACATCGGCTCGCGCTGGTACGCGCCCCAGTCGTTCGATGCCCCCGACGGCCGGCGCATTGTTTTCGGGTGGCTACGTGAGCACGAAGATGAGCTACCCGAAAGTGACCGGGGGCGCGTGGGGGTGATGTCGCTCCCCCGGCAACTGTTCGCCGCGCCCGACGGAACGCTCGGGATGGCCCCGATCGCCGAATTGAAAGAGGCTGCGGTCAGAGGTGTTCGCCCTGGTCGGGGAGGGACGAGGAGACGGGACCATTTTGAGCACAACGAGGGACGTGGAGGCCGTGGAGGTCGAAGTGGCCGTCACCGGCCCCGGGACGCTCCGGGTCGACCTCCTGGACAAGGACGGTGGCATCGTGGTCGCAGCGGCCGTCAGTGCGGAAGGCATCGAACTGGGCACCTCGAACACCGCGGCGTCCCCGGCAGGTGCCTTCCCCGCTGGCCCCGTCCGCTTTTTTTACGACGGCGGGATTCTGTGAAGTTTTCACGGCGAACGGTGTGGCCCGGAGCGAGATCTTCTATGACCGTCCGCTTGTACGTAGCGTCGCGGTGCGGGGACAACCGATGGGGCAGCAAACACGAGATCACGACCGAAAGACAGTCCAGGCTTGGCACCTCGCCAACATCTGGTAAACAACCCGGGGTTTGGGGCCAAGGCTACGCCTGCGCAGCGCGGCGGGGGCCGAGGCCCTCGTAGTGGTCGGCTTGGATAACCAGAAAATATCCCGCTCGGCCCTGCCTCCTCACCCCTCGGGCGAGCCGGCCAGCCGGCGCTTGGCCTCCTCGTAGAGGTCGGTCGGAAGAGGGCCTTTGGCCGCCGCCGCCAGGTTGGCCGCAAGGTGGTCGGGGTTGGCGGTGCCGACGATGGTCGTATCCATGTCCGGATGGGTAATGGTGAAGCGCAGCATGAACTCCATGGGGGACATCTCGTCGAGGATGTCTCCAAGCGCGGCCTCATTGAAGCGCTCTCTGCGGGCGCGGTACACGTCCCGGAACCCCTCAGGCAGCCGGTCGATCGCCCCTTCCCCGGACGCCGGGACCCCTCGGGCCACCCCGCCCCGGATGACCGTGCCGGCCCCCGCCGCGGCCGCCCGGCTGATGATTTCCTCGTGCTCGCGCTCAACGGCCGAGTAAGGGATTTGGAAAGCGTCGAAGACCCCCATCTCGATCTGGTCTTCGATGTTGGGCAAGGTCCCGGACATTCCGATGAAACGGACCTTCCCCTCCTCCTGGAGCACAAGCAATTCGCCCACCGAGTCGTCCCTTTCCAGCGTCTCACGCGAGGGACTGGCATGGAATTGGACCAAGTCGAGGTGGTCCGTCCGCATCCGCGTGAGGCTCTGCTCTACCCCGGCCCGGACGTTGGCCCGGGCGAAGTCGTGCTCGCCGAAGGCGACCGGCGACCCGTCGACGCTGACCGGGCAACCACATTTCGAGGCGAGGAAGAACTCGTCCCGCCGGGAAGAGAGGTGGCGGCCGATCAATTCCTCCGACACGCCGTAGTCCGGGGACGTGTCGACCCAGTTGACCCCCGCGTCAATCACCTGATTGAGTAGAGCGCCGGCGGTGGCGTCGTCGATGTTCGGACCGCTGCGGCGCCCGCCTGGGCCGCGCAGCTCCATCGCTCCATAGCCCAACTTGCTCACGCTGAGACCGGTGCGGCCGAGGGTACTGGTGGTGAGGTCGCTCATAGCCTTGTCCTAGCAGACTCGACCAGCATCGCGGTACTCGACAAAGTCAGGACCGGCGTCTAATTGCGGCCGGCCTCACGCTTGGTCCTGACATTGGCCGTCACTTGACGTGAAGGGCCTGAACCTCTGACTGGCCCGGGTTCAGGTGCCCGTGAAGTTGGGCGGCCGCTTTTCGGCGAACGCCTTGATCCCTTCGGCGAAATCGCCGGAACCCGCTATTTCCCGTTGGATCCCCGCCTCAAACTCGAGCTGGGCACCCATCTGCTCATACAGCCACCTGTTCAATAGCCGCTTAGTGCCGGCGTACGACCTGGTGGCTCCGGAGGCGAGCCGGTCGAGTAGCGCCGTCGTCTCGGCCGCGAACTCGGCGTCCGGCCAGACGCGATTGATAAGGCCCCAGTCGAGCGCCGTGCGGGCATCGAGCCCGTCCCCGAGCAACGCAAGTTCCGCAGCCCGGGCGAACCCGACTCGGGACGGCACGAACAGCGACGATCCGCCGTCCGGGACGAGCCCGATATTAACGAAGGCGAGCACGAAGTACGCGGACTCGGCCGCTACCACCAGGTCGCACGCCAGCGCCAAGGAGAGCCCTATACCAACGGCCGCGCCGTTGATTGCCGCCACAACGGGTTTGGGCATGTTCCGGACGCCGGTGATGATGGGGTGGTACCGCTCGGTCAGTACCCTATATACGTCCATGTCGCCGCGCTCTGCTCGTTCGGCCGCTTCTTTGAGATCGGCACCGCTGGAGAAGGCCCGGCCGGCCCCGGTAATGACAACCGCCCGGACCTCGTGGTCATCGCTCAGTTCCTGGACCGCCGCCAGCAGGTCGAGCGAGAACTGATTGCTCCACGCGTTCATGCGCTCGGGACGGTTTAGCACCAATGTCGCTCCGGGGCCTCGCCGGTGGACGTTGATGGTCTCGTACTGCCGGTAAAGCTCGTCGTCGCTCACCCTCGAGATGCTAATGAGGTCGGTACCCACCAACGAAGGCCTAAAAGACGGAGCCGACGACCCAAGCCTCGTCGAACGGACTGACAAGGAGCCATGAATGCCGAGAACCACTGGGAGCGAGCGACGGGAGCAGGCCGAGCGCATGGTCGTTGCCCTTTTGACCGAACTCATGAACCCCCCTGACCCCGGTGCGAAGGAGGCGGTGGCAAGACAGGCCGTCGCGATTGACGGCTTAGCCGACGACATTCTCGAGGCTGACGCCGAGGGCGCCCTTCTTTACCTCGCGGACCTCGCGGCCAGGGCGATTAAGGCTCTTGGCGAAAAAACCGGTACCGGTCCAGTTGCGGCCCTCCAGGCGCTTACCCAGCAACTTCCAGACGCATTGTGAAGCTGACGCCCTTTTTATTGTTCCGCCCCTACGCTGCAACTTCTCGCCGTACCTGATCTCCCGCCACCAGTTCAGGCTCGACCAAGGGCGGCCGAGACGGTCTGCTCGAGAAGTACACCGATCGTCATGGGACCGACGCCTCCAGGAACGGGGGTGATGAGGCTGGCGCGGGGCAGTGCCTCGTCAAAGTGGACGTCGCCCACGTTGCCCTCGTTGTAGCCCGCGTCGATGACCACCGCGCCCGGCTTGAGCCAGTCGCCACGCACGAACCTGGGCCGGCCCACGGCCGCTACCACCAGGTCGGCGGCACGCACGATGTCAGGGAGGCCTACGGTCCGGGAGTGGCTGAAAGTCACGGTGGCGTTCGCAGCCAGCAACAACAGGCCAACCGGCTTGCCCAGGATGGGGCTCCGGCCGATTACCACCGCATGCATACCCTCGAGCGACGCCGTAGGCGTCCAGCAGCCGCATGATCCCTCCGGGCGTGGCCGAGACAAACCCGGAGAGCCCGAGGGTCATAGCGGCGAGAGATCGCATCGTCACCCCGTCAACGTCCTTGGCCGGGTCGATGGCCTCGAAAACGGCCCGCTCGTCTACCTGGGGAGGGAGCGGGTGCTGGACCAGGATGCCATCGACGGTCGGGTCGGCCGATAGACCTGCCACCGCGCCAACCACTTCGTCGGTACTGGCCGCCGGTGGCAGCCTGACGACGACGGGACCAACGTGGGCCGACGCCGCCCGGCGCTGCTTCATTGAAACGTACGTAACGGAGGCAGGGTCATCGCCGACCAGCACGGCGGCCAGCTTGGGCGCACGCCCAACGCCAGTCACGGCCCTGCCCGAAGGCTAGCCCCCTTGGGGTCGTGGGCTACGTTTCGTACGACTGAGGAGCCGGCCTGAGGAGACCGTCTGCATTCCGAACCCCTGCCACTGGCGGGGCCCGCTAAAATTCATCTGCAGTCGACACCTAGGGTCGGGAGAATGGTGGCATGCAGTCGAGCGCCCGTGACCCCATCCATGGCATAGGGCGGTTGCGCTGGTTGGCCCGCCGTCGGGCGGTGACGAACGCTGATTTCCCGGGGCTGCCCGCGGCCGCGCCGGGAGAAGCTGAACAGATCGACGCTGTCTTGGCTGCTGTCGACGTCGATAGGCGCGAGTTCGCGCGCCGGTTGTCCCTAAGGTTGCAGCCCCTCGTGCAACGGGGCGTGCCTCCACGCGTGATCGAGGCGGCTCCAGCCCCGCGAGCGGCGCGACTTCGGTTCGCCGACGGGACAGCTGTATTGGTCAAGGCGACCGTGCCGGGAGAACTGGGCGCTCTGGCCCTCACCATGCGGCACGGATTCTTTGAAGCCGTCCGGGTGGAGCACGGGCCCGGACGGCAGTGCCCACCTGTTGCTGAGCTTCTCCGCTGAACACCGTCTTCTATCACTGCATGTCGTGGGCTTGGACCAACCCGACTGAGCTCCCCACCGTTGCCATCAACTGACCCGCGTATGGTGGCCGGACCGGCTCGACGTCGACGGCTCCGGGACCCGGCCGCTCTCCGCCACATGGTCCTGGGGGCGATAGTGCTCACCTTGGTCCAGGCCGGGATCGGCATGGGCGTGAACCTGTACGTCACAGTCCCCGCTCATCACCCCGGCGCGCACCCCTCCGATTACCTCAGCGGGTCCTTTCACAGCGTGATTTGGGCTATCAGCCATGGGAGCCTGGCTCTGGCCGTCCACGCCGCGCTCGGGCTGGCTCTCGCTCTGATGGTGATCAGCGTCGCCGTTCGCGCCGTCAGACTGAGGCAGGGTATGATCACCGCCCTTTCCGTGCTTGGCGGGTTGTTCGTCATCGGGGCCGGCTTCAATGGCGCCAGCTTCCTGGATTTCAACAACAACGTCAGCTCGTTGATAATGGCCCTGCTCGCGTTCGCCGCAGTTGCCTGCTACGCCATCATCCTTTTCCTGCTCGAGCCGTAGTGGCGCGGTACCAGAGCGGCGTAAACGAGAAAGCCGGGCCAGGCCCGTCTTGGTTATTCGACCGACGCCTAGTCAGCCCGGCCAGTAATCTGGGAACGTGCTGAAGTTTCGCGCTGTGACCACGACGACGTCGGGTTCGCCCGGCGTGGACGCGTAGCAGCCAGCACGCGACATCGCCCGGGCCGACGGCCCCGGGCGAGTTGGTCCTCCTCCGTGGCCGTGGGCCAAACGAGAGGAGACCATCATGGATGTCCCGGACCACCGCCGGCTGGGCCGGCAGCTCAAGATCTTCGCCACCGATGAAGCATGCGGGGCCGGTTTGCCGCTGTGGCTGCCCGCTCGCGCCGTCGTGCGGGCTGAAATCGAACATTTCATAGTCGACCTCGAGCGTCGCCACGGGTACCAGCACGTGTATACGCCTGAGCTGGCCAAACAGGAGTTGTACGAGCGTTCTGGCCATTGGGCGCACTATCGCGACGACATGTACCCGCCAATGGAGACCGGGACGGAACAAGTTGTGCTCCGGCCGATGAACTGCCCCCATCACATCCTGGTCTACGCCTCCGAACCTCGCACGATGCGCGATATGCCGTTGCGCCTGGCCGAACTCGGGACCATGTTCCGCTACGAGCGCTCGGGAGTGATCGGTGGCCTGTCGCGGGCGCGCCAGATGACCCTCAACGACGGGCACGTCTTCTGCGCCCCCGAGCACGTCGAGCAGGAGATCGCTTCCATCCTCGGCTTGGTCGATATTGCGTATAGAACGTTAGCCATACCAGCCCCTACTCTCCGGTTGTCCCGCAGAGGTCAAGGCTCGAAATACGCGGCGGGCTCGGCAGAGTGGGAGCACAGCGAGGCCATCGTGCGGAGGGCGCTGACCCGCCTCGGCCTGGGTTTCGTCGAGGCAGAAGGGGAGGCCGCCTTTTACGGGCCAAAGATCGATTTACAGATATCTGACCCGCAGGGGCGGGAGGAAACGCTGTCGACCATCCAGGTCGACTTCCACCTGCCGGTGCGCTTCGAGCTGGTGTTCAAACGGGGAACTAGCGAGGAAAGACCCGTCATCGTGCATCGCTCGATCGTTTCCACTATGGAGCGCATGGTGGCTCACCTCCTCGAGGTGCACAACGGGGCGCTCCCGGCATGGCTGGCGCCCACGCAGGTCGTCATCATGCCCGTGACATCCGAGGTCGTCGGCTATGCCCGGGCGGTTCAGACGGCGCTGGTCCAGGGTGGGCTGCGGGCCGAGGTCGACGACCGCGACCATACCCTCGCCCATCGGGTCCGGGACGCACAGCAACGCCGGGTGCCATACATCGCCGTGATCGGGGCCAGGAATTAGGAACCACGACCGTCTCCGTCCGCCTGCGCTCGGGAGAGCGGCCCCCGCCTATGAGCCTCGATCACTTCGTCCAGCTGGTCGGCACCGTGGCGGCGACACGGTCGGTGGGGCTTTTGGTTGCATAACCCCGCGGGTGGGACCAGCACGAGCGCCCGACCCAGGTTCCGAAGCGAGAGCGTAAACCGCCGACAATCGTCAGAATTCCAGGGTTAACGACAGCCGCTTATTGGGCGGTGCCGTCGGCATTGCCGGTCAATTGGGGGTCGTGGTGGAACATCGGCCACGCCCCTGGACCGTCTACCGCGCCGCCGTGCCGGCCGCGCATTTCAAAATGTTCCACGACCCCCTGGTTATAGCCGTTGTACCCGGCCAAGGTGATGCCGATGGTGGCGTTCGGGTCATCGGTCACCAGCGGTGAGTTCTGCAGGCCCAGGGTCTGGCTCAGGATGGTGACGAGATGTCCCGTCCTGGCGTTCAGCACCATGGCGCCCGCTGTCGTCGGCACCACCGCGTACTGCTTGCCGTCGCCCAGGTCCGCCGTCACCACCCCTCCGATGACTTCCCCCTGCGCCCGTCGGCTCCATATGACGGACCCGCTCGTCCCGGCCAGGGCGTAAACAGACCCACCTCCTTTTCCGTTATTAGTGCCCTCGATGACGTCGAGGCTGCCGTTGCCCAGGATGTCGGCCAGAGCGGGGCTGGACAGGGTGGCGCCGTCCAGGGCCGCCTCCCACACGAGTTGGCAGTGGGCCCCGAAGGCCAGCAACTTGTCCGTGTCCCTGGCCTCCGGCCAGTAGGTCCCGGTCCCGACCACGATCCCTAGAGCGCCGCCGGCCAGGAACCCGCCGACGGCCGGCGAGGATTGCACCACCTGGTCAGTGTTGTGCTCGCACTCCAGCCCTCCAGCCGGGTTGCCTGTGCCGGCATTGCCGGTCGGCGACAACACCCGCAGGTGGCCTCCCTGGACGTAGTGGGTGCCGTACGCCACCCCCGGCGTTTGGTCGCCGCCGTCGATTATGAACGTCCGCCCACTGCGGTACAGGTCAGCGAGGGCCGGAGTAGAAAAAACGCTATCCGAAGTGAACCACGGGAAGCCGGGCAGGGTTACCCCGTTGGCCGCGTTCACCGCGTACTCCTCCTGGCCAAGAGATGGAGCGACAGCATCAAGCGTGGCGCCCTGCAGATCGCCTATCGCCAGCGATGCCCGGACGGCAGATGTGGTGCCCGCATCAGGGTCGGTCGGCGGGTTTTTGACCGCCACGAACCAGCGTTCGGTGCCGTTCGGGTTGAACGCCTCGTAACCGCCCATGTCTGGCGTCGACGAATTGCCGACACCCACGAAGACGGTGTCATCGGGCGATGCCCGGTCGAGCGCGGCCACCGATGGTGTCGAGTCGACCGGGATGCCCCTGGTACTTGCGGGCCAACCCGTCACAGGCTTCCCATTGCCGAGGTAAAAGGCGTAGACATGGCCGCTGCGGTCGCCCACAACGACAGCCGGCTTGCCGCTGAGAGTGGCCACATTTGGGGAAGAGAGCGCGATCGGACGGCCCGTGTCCGATAATGTCCGGCCCAGACCTCGGCAAAGGTCGGGGCCGTGAGCGAACGGGCGAAGATTGCCGCCGCCACCACGGCCGCGACCACTGCCAAAGTAAGAAAAAGGCCCGGGTTACCTTCCAAATACGCCTCAGGCGAAATTGCCCTGAGCGGCGCGTGGCTTCTCCTTACCAGGCATAGTCCTCCGGGGCGGTCTTGTAGGGGGGAAGATCTTGTCCAAGCGATCGAGCGTGGCCGCGTCGAGCTCGCCCGCCAGGCTGACCGCCCGCAGCGAACCCTCGAGCTGAGCCGAGATCTCTCGGGCCGATGATGGGCGCCGTCACCTGGGGGCGGGTCAAGAGCCAGGCCAGCGCAACGTTGGCTGGTTCTTCGCCGATCTCCTTGCACAAAGCCTCGTAGCCCTCGATCTGGTCGCGCTTGTCCCGCACCGTGTTCTTGGCCCGTTCGTCCTCGAAGCGGCGCCCGGGGCCCTCCTCTTTTCCGAGGATCCCCCCGAGGAGACCACCCTGCAGGGGCGACCACGCAATAATGCCAACCCCGTAATCCTCAGCCGCGGGAAGCACCTCACGCTCCACGTCCCTGACGAACAGGTTGTACAAAGACTGCTCGCAGACAAGGCCCGGGAAGTTGCGTCGCCTCGCCGCTTCTTGCGCCTTGGCTATGTGCCAGCCGGCGAAGTTCGACGAGCCTGCGTACAGGATCTTGCCCTGGAAACGCAGCACTTCCATCGCCTCCCAGATCTCGTCCCAGGGCGTGGCCCGGTCTACGTGGTGCATCTGGTAAAGGTCGATGTAATCGGTCTGCAGCCGCGCCAGCGAAGCGTCACAGGCGCGACGGATATTGAGAGCCGAGAGTTTGTCCTCGTTCGGCCAATCGCCCATCGACCCGTAAACCTTGGTGGCGAGGACGGTCCGGTCTCGACGACCACCACCCTGGGCGAACCAACGACCGATGATCTGCTCAGTACGGCCCTCGCCCCTGGCATGGCCGTAAACGTTGGCCGTATCGAAGAAATTGATCCCGGTCGCATGGGCCCGGTCCATGATGGCGAACGAGTCTGGCTCGCTCGTCTTCCAAGCGAAGTTCATCGTGCCGAGGCACAGCCGGCTGACCCTCAGGCCGCTCCGGCCCAGCTGGGTGAACTCCATATCGGATCCGTCTACCATTTCAGCGGCCCTTTCTTGTCGTGTTATGTCCTCGGGGCTCGTTGCCGTGTCTCACGGCCAGCCTCCACCAACCCTACCGAGCAATTGGCGGGGGGCATTGGGGCCTGCCGCGCTGTTCACCGAAGTGGGCCAGTGGTGGTACTTGGCTTGGTCGCCGCCGCCGGGCTGGTCGCCCTCATGGTCCTGGTCTTGGGGTCAGTCCATGGGCCTGCCTGAGCAGGGCGCTGAAAGACCGACGGCGCCGCTGGCCAAGAGCCCCGGGGCAGGGACAGGCGTGTTCGCCTCGGCCGGGCTCGCCTGTTCCCGCTCCGCCACCAGTGGCTGAACTCGGCTTCCGCCTCGAACACTAACCGGACGACGCGGCCGTGGGGACGTCGGCGGGGGTCGGGACTTCGACCGCAGGCCCCTTGACCCTGGCCCGGAACACATAGTAGCTCCAGCCCTGATAGGCCAGGACGAGCGGCGTAAAAATGACCGCCACGATCGTCATCACCGTCAACGCATAGTGAGAAGACGAAGCGTTGGACACGGTGAGGCTGTAGGCGGAATTGGTGCTCGACACCATCACGGCAGGGTAGAGGGACACAAACAGGGATATCACGGTCGCGGCGATGCCTCCTGTGGTGGCGGCAAAGGCCCACCCGTTGTGGCCGTCCCTGACCGCCCACGCCGCCCCCACCACTAAGAGGAAGGAAATGATCTGGATCGGGTTGGGCAGTACGCCCCTATCGGACAGGACGTGGGTCCAGATGAAAAACCCGAGGACGAGCAGGGCCGCCACCCACGACAAGGGCGCGGCCAGCCGTTGAGCGCGCTGTTTTACCACCCCGGTAGTTTTGAGGTTCAGGTATGTCGCTCCGTGCGCCAACGACAGCGCCAACAAGGTGAACCCAAACCAGACCCCGTAGCCCGTAAAGAGGCCCCAAAACGAACCCGTGTAATTGCCCTCTTTGTTGAGCGGCAAACCCTGAAAGAGGTCCCCGAGCATGATGCCGAGCAACACTGGCAATACGGCGCTCCCGATGGTTAGCGACCAGTCCCAGGTCGCTCGCCATCGAGGGTTGGTCGACTTACCCCGGTACTCAAAGGACACGCCGCGGATGATGAGCGCCAGGATCACCAACATCACTACCAAATAAAGGGCCGAGAACATGCTGGCGTACCAGGGCGGGAAAGCAGCAAAGGTGGCGGCCGCGGCCACGACAAGCCACACCTCGTTGCCGTCCCAGAAAGGGCCGATGCTGTTTATAGCCACGCGGCGTTCGATATCAGTCTTGCCGACAATCATGTGGAGGGCGCCGACGCCCATGTCGAACCCCTCCAGGATGAAAAAGCCGGTCCAGAAAAAGGCTATGACGATAAACCAAAAGGCTTGCACCTGGGCCCTCCTTAGTACGTCAAGACGGGGGTTTCGTCCTGGACCGGCAAGGTGCCGTCCGGTCCCGCAGGTGCGGGCTCGCCCTCTTCACTTTCGGATAGATCTCTTCGCCCGTAGCGGACCATGAGCACGCCGTCGATCACGCCGAAGACGCCGTACGTAAGCACGAAGATAACCAGTGTGATTATCACCCACGTCGAGCTGAGCGTCGACACCCCGTCCTTGGTCAGCATCAGGCCCTGGACGATCCAGGGCTGACGGCCGTTCTCGGTCAGCAACCAGCCAGCGGTGTTCATAATGAACGGCAGGATAACGGCCCAGGTCGACGCCAAAAGGAACCATCGGGAGCGCTCCAAGCGGCGCCGCCATACGGCCCACCCTCCCCAAAGAGCAAGCAATAGTACGAGCGCACCGAAGTAAGCCATGACCCGCATAGACCAGTACTGTATAAATACGTTCGGTACGTAATCACCAGGGCCGTACTCCTTCTGGTACTGGGCGTTTACCTCGTTGAGGCCCTCTACGGCACCGTTCCACGAGTTGGTGGCCAGGAGCGACAGGAGGTGGGGGACTTCGAGGATCTGTGTCGGCGTCTGGTCGTTATTGCCGCCACCGACCTGGAACAGGGAAAACGAGCACGGCTGGCAGTTGGTCCATTGGGCCTCGGCCGCGGCGATTTTCATGGGCTGGTACGTCGCCTCGACGACGCCGAGCTCGCTACCTACGAACAAGGCCAGGATTATGGAGGGCACGAGCACGACCAGAGAGATCTTGGCGGTGACGCCGAAGGCCGACGCCGAATTGCCTTTTCCTTTCCTGAGTTGCCAGGCCGAAACCGATAGCATTATGAGGGCACCGGTTACCGCGGAAGCCAACAGGACATGGGTGAACCCCCATAGGAACACCGGGTTGGTGAAGAGGGCGCCGATATTGTTGAGTTCGGCCCGCCCCGTCTTCGAATTGATCGTGTAGCCAACCGGGTGCTGCATCCATGAGTTCGCAGCCATTATGAAACCGCCCGAAAGAGTGGCGCCGATCGCCACCATCCAAATACAGGCTAGGTGGATTTTCTTCGGCAGGCGGTCCCAGCCGAAGACCCATAGGCCGAGGAAGGTGGACTCCAGGAAGAAAGCGGCCAGGCCCTCCATAGCCAGGGGACCGCCGAAGACGTCACCCACAAAACGTGAATAAGCCGACCAGTTCATGCCGAACTCGAACTCCTGGACCAAGCCGGTGACAACTCCAATAGCCACATTGATGAGCAGCAGGGTGCCGAAAAAGCGGGTGACACGCCGCATCTGCGGGTCGTGCGAACGGTACCAAATGGTTTGCATAATGGCCACGAAGTAAGCCAGCCCGATAGTCACCGGGACGAAAAGAAAGTGGTAGATGGTGGTAGAGGCGAACTGGGCTCTCGAGAGGTCGACGGTCAGCATGGCAAATCCACCCTTTCTGTACCGATTTCTCCACCACGAACGAACCCTCGCTCCCGGTCCCACAGTCTTGCGTACCGGCCGTCGACCCTGACCAGCTCGGCATGGGTGCCGCGTTGGACGGCGCGGCCCGCCTCGAGGACGATGATCTCGTCCATGGCTTCCAGGGCCGCCAGACGGTGGGTGATCATCACTGTCGTCTGCCCCCGGGTGGCGTCGACCACTTCCTCGACGAGTGCCTCGGCCGTCGGGCCATCGAGGTGCTCGTCAGGTTCATCGACCACGAGCACCGGGAAGCCAGCCAGGAAGGTCCGGGCTATGCCAAGTCGTTGCCTTTGGCCTCCAGACATCTGGGCGCCGTGCTCGCCCACGGCCGTGTCGAGGCCGGCGGGAAGTTCCTCCACCCAATCGACGAGGTGGGCACGCTCGAGCGCCGAGCTCACATCGTCAGCGGAGGCGTCGCGCCGGGCGAGGAGGAGGTTTTCCCTTACCGTTGTGTCGAAAATGTACGTGTCCTGTGCGGCCAAGCCCACCACGCGCCGGACATCCTCAGCGGACAGGTCGCTCAGCTCGGTACCGTCCAACGTCACCGAGCCCTCGTAAGGCAGGAACCGAAGCAAAACTGCAGCCAGGGTCGACTTCCCGGCGCCACTCGGCCCGACAATGCCGACTCGACGACCCGGCCACAGGTGGAGGTCGACCCCATCGAGCGCCCATGACCGGTCGGCGCGTACCGGGCGCGAACGCCATTGAAGCTGAGCACGTGCGGGCCAGGGGCCAACGGCTGAGCATCCTCTGGGTCGGCTACCGGTGCTGGGGTGCTTGTCACCGCAAAAACCCGCGCTGCGCTTTCGCGCACGCGTTGCAGGTACTGGGCGGCGACGGGCAAGCCGGTCACCATCTCGAAGGCGGCCAACGGGGTGAGGACGAGTACGGCCAATAGTGGGCCCTGGAGGCGACCCGAGTGCACGGCCCGGACCGCAACCAGAAGTGCCCCCCAAACCGCCAGCCCGGTCAGCAACGTAGTCAGGCCCGAAGCCACGCCCGCCGTTCGCGAAGTCGCCGTAGCGATCCGGGTGAGGTCCGCATCGGCGGCCACGATACGCGCCAGTTGCGCATCCGTGGCCCCGAAGGCCACCAGCTCCGGAGCCCCCTCGAGCAGGTCGACCGTGCACGTGCTCAGCTCAGCCCTGGCGGCCGCCTGCCGGTTTTCCCGGCGGCGAGCCAAACCGAGCGTGTACCACGGCACCAACACAATGCCGACGACCAATGCCACCGCCAGCACTACAGCGGCAGCGGGGAGGAAGTACCAGATAAACCCGACCGTGGGGATGGCCACAACCAGCGCGATCCCAAAAGGAGGGACGACCCTCAGCATGAAGTCGGATATGGCGTCGACGTCGCCCACGAACCGAGCCAAAAGGTCCCCGCTGCGGAACCTGGACAGTCCCGCAGGGGCCAGCACCTCCAGGCGCTCGTAGACGCTCGCTCGTGTCTTGGCCACGACGCGGAGGGCCGCGTCGTGGCCAACGAGGCGTTCTTTGTACCGGAACAGGGCACGCGACATCGAGAAGAACTGAACGCCCACAATGGCGACGCCGATGGCGACGACCGAGGGATGTTGCGCTGCCCGCGAGATCAGCCAGGCGGACGTGGCCAGGAGGGCGATGGCGCAACCGGTGGCACAAGCTCCGAGGAGGGTGGCCAAAGCGAGTTCCCCGCTGGCCGCCCGGGTCAACTCGAGCACGCGACCGACCGGCGCCGGCCGCAGCTCTTCGCTCACGCCACCTCCGTCCCCCGTGGCAGTGATGTCCGTCATACCGCCACCGGCGGCCGGGACAGGTCGACGACCCGGTCGGCCAGAGCCAGCAAGGCCGGGCGATGAGCCACCATAACGACGGTCCGGCCCCGCGACAGCCTGACGACAGCGTCGAGCACGCTCGCCTCGGTTTCCCCATCGAGGTTGGCCGTGGGCTCGTCTAGCAGCAGTAGCTGCGGGTCGCGGAGGAAGGCCCGGGCCAGGGCGACCCGCTGCCGTTCTCCGGCCGACAACCCGGTACCCCGCTCGCCGAGAAGAGTGTGAACACCCTCGGGAAGGGCGGCGACTGCGCCCCCCAGGCCGGCCGCGGCTAGCGCATTGTCTACTTCCGCCAGTCCGGCGTCGGGCCGGCCGAGGCGGACGTTATCGGCGATCGTGCCGGCGAAAAGGTGCGGGCGCTGCGGCACCCAGGCAATGCCCTTGCGCCAGGCGTCGGGATCGACCGTCGCGAGGTCGACGTCGCCGACCTCGACCAAACCCTCGTCGGGCTGCAAGAAGCCGAGCAGCATGGCTAGCAGAGTGGACTTCCCGCAGCCGCTTGGGCCGGTGAGAGCCAGCATTTCTCCCGGTTGGACCTCGAAGGTGGCGCCGTCCACCGCGGGATGGTCGCGTCCGGGGTATGTGAACCGGACAGATTCGACCACTAGTGGGTGCCGCGCCGGGTCGGGGACATCGGTCCGCCACCCGCTCCTCGAGCTTGGACGGTCCAGGACCTCGAACACCTGCTGGGCCGCGCTGAGACCCTCGGCACTGGCGTGGAACTCAGCCCCCAGCTGGCGCAAAGGGAAATAAGCCTCGGGCGCCAGCACCAGGACGAACAGCGAGGTCTGCAGGCCAAGGTGCCCGGCCAGTAGCCGTAACCCGATCGCCACGGCGACCAGCGCCACGGAGACGCTCGCCAACAGTTCGAGCACCAACGATGAAAGGAAGGTCACCCGCAGCGCCGCCATCATCCTGTGCCTGTAATCGTCAGCTACCGTCCGGATGGTGCCCAGCTGCGCCTTCGACCGGCCGTAGATCTTCAACGTCGTCAGCCCGCCGACCACATCGAGGAAGTGCCCCGACAGCAATTGCAGTGACCTTAATTGACGGTTTGTCCGGGCCTGCGTCTCCATGCCGATAAGGGCCATGAAGACGGGGACCAACGGCAGGGTTACCAGCATGATCGCCCCCGAAACCCAGTCGGCGACGAACACGGCCACCAGCACGGTCAGAGGGACAACGACCGCCAGGACGACCTGAGGCAGGTACCGGGCGAAGTAGCCGTCGAGGGCGTCGACACCCCGGACAGCCAACGTGGCCAGGTCGCCCGTGCGCCCGGTAACTTGACCGTCCGGCCCGAGTTGGGCGGCCCGGCGGAGGAGCGCCACCCGCAACAGCGACTTGACCTTCGCGGAGCACCGGTTGGCCGCTAGTTCCTGGCCCAAGAGACCAGTGCACGGACGAGGAAAACTGCGAGCAGAAGTTCGATGGGCGCCTTCAACTCTGCGAGGTCCTTCCCGCCGACGAAGGCGCCGGCAATGACGGTCGCCAGCAGCCAGGCTTGCGCGACCAACAGAAGGCCTTTGAGCGTGCCGAGCAGGACCGATACTGCTATATAGATCCTCGCTGGACGACCAAATTTCAACAGGCGCTGATCAACCGCAGTCACTGAGCCACCGCCGGCAAACCTATCGCCGGCCAGGGCCCCTCCAAATCCCCCGGATCGGGTGACGGCCGGGCTATCAGGGAGTTTATGATTCGTCTTAGCAGTGCCCTCCCGCCGCCGCACTGGCGACGACCCTAATGGACAGGAGAGGACGATGACCCTCAAAGGAAAGGTCGCCATCGTAACTGGTGGCAACTCCGGGATCGGCAAAGCCATAACTTTGGCCTTGGCCGGTGCCGGCGCCAACATCGTGATCGATTACGTGGCCAACGAGCAGGCCACTGAGGAGCTCGAGAGACAGATCGCCGCCCTTGGCGACCAGTCGATCGGGGTGGATGCTGACGTGAGCAAAGTCTCGGACCTCCAAATGCTCGTTGACCGGACCGTGAAAGAGCTGGGCCGGCTCGACATCATGGTCAATAACGCCGGCATCGAGACCCGGACCTCGGTCCTCGAGACGACCGAGGCGCAGTACGAAAAAGTCATGGAGATCAACCTGAAGAGCGCCTTTTTCGGGACCCAGCTGGCCGCCAAGCAGATGATCGCCCAGGGCAGCGGCGGACGCATAATCAATATCACGTCCGTCCACGAAGATTGGCCGATGCCGGGCAACGCGCCTTACTGCCTGTCCAAAGGCGGGATGCGGATGCTTACCCGCAACGCCGGCCTCGAGCTGGGCCATCACAACATCACGGTCGTCGGCGTCGGCCCCGGTGCCGTCGCCACCCCGATCAATACGTCCACCCTGCAAGACCCCGAGAAGATGAAGGTCCTCGACGCCGCCATACCGCTGGGCCGGATGGCCCAGCCCGAAGAGATCGGCAGCGTGGTGGCCTTCCTCGCCAGCGATGGGGCCAGTTACATCAATGCCACGACGATCTTCGTCGACGCCGGCTTGATGCACTACAGCCCCGGGCTGTAGTGATCCCTGCATAGCTCAATAACCGACGGAGGTCGTAATGCCGGAGAAATATGACGTCATTATTATCGGGACAGGCGCCGGCGGCTGGACTTTAGCCCGCACACCGGCACCCTCGGGCAAAAAGGTACTCCTGCTGGAACGGGGAGACTTCCTACGGGAGAGCAAAGAGCCGCCGGCTGCGGCGGGTTCGAACTAGGGTGATGAGCCAAGCCATTAGGGAGGGTTTACCCATGAACAAGTTCGAGGCAAAGCGGCCAGCCCACTTCGAAACCGGTCCGTTCCTGGCTGGTTTCATCCTGGTAGGTGCCGGTGCACTGCTCGCTTTCCTGGGTCTGGTCATTGGCAGCTTGCACTCCGTACACCAGGGTGTCCGCTGGGCCCGGAGCATGGACCAGAGCCCTGCTGATGTGGCCAAGACGAAGTGGTCCCAGGTGAAGGCCGTCAGTTCTGCCGGCGCGAACGCGTGGAAAGCTGCGGCCACAGAAACCAGCCTGAACCAAGGTTAAAGAGATGCCCTCCGCCCGTACTGGGCCCGCGGGAAACGGCTTGAGGGGCAAATTCAAGAGTGCCTGAGCCGCCGCCGCCAGTTCCTGACGTCGCCGCCCTGCTTCGGTCGCGCAATTACCTCGTCCTGTTGGTTATTGCCGCCATCCTGGGCGTCGTGGTGGCCGCGGCTGCCTATTGGTTCCTTTACCTCGTAAGCGATTTGCAGAAGTGGGTCTTCAACGCTGCCTACTTGCCGAAGGCGCTGGGTTTTCACGAAGAGCCGGTCTGGTGGCCCTTGCCCACCGTCGGGTTGGCCGGCGTGATAGTCGGTTTGACGATCCGGTACTTCCCTGGACGGGGCGGTCATTCGCCGGCCGACGGGTTTGCCATGCACGGCCCACCAACAAGGGTCGAGCTGCCCGGCGTGGTGCTGGCCGCACTGGCCGGCCTCACCCTCGGGGCCGTTATAGGCCCCGAGGCCCCCCTGATTGCCATAGGTGGCGGGTTGGCCGCCGGCCTGGTGCGTACTCTGAAGCGCGGCCTGCCCGAGCAGAGTGTCAGCGTGGTGGCCGCCGCTGGGAGCTTTTCCGCCATCAGCACGTTGCTCGGTTCGCCACTTAGCGGTGCATTTCTGTTGATGGAGGCCTCGGGCCTGGCCGGGCCAATGCTCGGGCTGGTCCTCGTGCCCGGCCTTTTGGCCGCCGGCATCGGCTACCTGATCTTCGTCGGCTTCGATTCGTGGACTGGCCACGGGCTGTTCACGCTGGCCATCCCGAACATGCCCCACATTGCCCACCCGACCGGGGCGGAGTTCGGTTGGGCGATAATCATCGGTGTCGCGGCGGTCATACTTGGGGGCCTCATCCGCTGGCTGGCGCTTTACCTGAAGCCTCACGTCGAAGCGCGCATCACGATAATCTTGCCGTTGGTCGGGCTCGTCGTCGGCGGATTGGCCATCGGTTATGCCGAGGCTACGGGGAAGGCTTCCTCGGACGTGCTTTTTTCAGGTCAAACGGCCCTGCCCTCCATTGTTAGCAACGGCGCTACCTATTCGATTGGCGCGTTACTACTCCTGGTGGCCTGTAAAGCCCTGGCGTACGGCATATCGTTGAGCGGCTTCCGGGGCGGTCCCATCTTTCCGGCTCTGTTTATTGGGGGCGTGGGCGGCATCGCCTTTTCTCATGCCTCGGGATTGCCGGAAACGGCCGGTGTCGCCATGGGTTTGGGAGCGATGACGACGGCCATGCTCGGCCTGCCCTTGACAGCCGTCCTCATCACCACGCTCCTCCTGGGGTCGGCCGGGATTGACGTGATGCCATTAGTCATAGTGGCGGTGGTAGTTACCTACGTGGGCCGGGCCCACTTCTCGCCCCGGCCTCGACCCAGTCCCGACCCGGCCGCGGCGGCCCAGGCCGCGGCACCACCGCGGCGAGCCGCCCACGCCGCCTAGCGACCGGCCGGCGACCTGTTGACGCTGGGGGCCCGCTGGTCGATTTATCCAGGACGGCTGGTACTGGTCGATTTGTGACGGCCATTGCGCGGCGCCGTTCAGGGCTGATAGCGTCCCGCCCGGGATCGAATACCAGCGCAGAATGACGGGGGATCTAGATGAGCAGTAACGGGCTGTACGTCGACAAGACCACCGGGACGGCGTTTTACCGTAACCGTCCGGTCTGCCTGCTAACTGCGTCGGAACACTACGGGGGGGTGATCAACCGGAACTTCGATTACCAGGCCTACCTCGACCAGATGGCGACCGAGGGCCTCCGGCTCACGCGGCTGTTCGTGTTGTTCCGCGAACTTCAGACAAACCTCAACCCGTATTCGCCGTGCAAACCCGAAAGCACCGACTACGTCGCGCCGTACCTTCGCACTGGTCCCGGGTTGGCCTTGGACAGACTACCCAAGTACGACCTCGAGCAGTGGAACCCCGAGTTTTTCGCTCGCCTGCACGGCTTTCTCGGGACGGCGATGGACAAAGGGGTCATTGTCGAGCTGACCCTGCTGAGCAACGTCTACTCCGAAACGGTGTGGGCGCTCTCTCCTCTGCACGGCGATAACAACATCAACTCGATAGGCAGGGTGCCTTGGTACGACTACATGTCCACGCGCCACCCGGCCTTGTTCAACGAGCAGCAAAGGTTCATCAGGAAGGTCCTCCAAGAGGCGGCGCCGTACGACAACCTGATAATCGAGATATGCAACGAGCCGATAGGCAATTTCGTCCAGGACGGCGCCCGGCTTGGCCCGAGCCGACAGAGGTCGACGCCTGGCAACAGCAGTTGGTGGAAATTGTCCGTTCATCCGCCGAGGATCGCGTCGTCGCGGCGTCAGCGGCCTGGAGTTACAAACCTTGGGGCCATCCGGTGCAGGCTGCCGGCGAAATAAACGTAGACATTTCCAACGTGCACCCGCTCGACGTGATGACGGTTGGTGACGAGACGTTCAACCTCGGCGGCTTCATGTCGGCCGACAGCCGACTGGATGAATACAAGGCCTTCTGTGGTCGCATGCGGGCATTGGGCGGAGCCATCAACCTTGACGAGGACAACAATGCCTCTCGGTATATGGACGAGCGGGGCTGGACCATCCACCGTCAGCGGGCCTGGATCGCGTTGTTCTCGGGTTGCCACTACGACTACATCGATTTCAGTGTGCTCGCCGGCAGGGAGCGGTCAACGCCAGACGGGAGACGGCTGCTGAGGAGCCGGTTCGGGTCGCTGGCCCAATTTTGGGAAGAAAACCATGTCTGGTCGACCGCGCTAGACGACGGGGTGGTGGTGGAAGTGCCCGCAGGCTGTACGGCGGTGGCGGCGCGTGGCCAGGGCTCGCACCCCGGCCCGGTTTATGTGTACATCGCTGCAGAAGTGGCTAATGACCTTGCTGTCCCCTTCGCGGACCGCGCGGTCGAAGGCGCACTGGCGCTCAATCTTCCGCCCGCGGACTACCTGACTTACTGGTTCGCTCCAGAGACGGGCCGCTATTTCGGATGGGAGGACCGCCACAGCACGGGGCGGGTGCAGATGCAGCTACCCGCCACGGCCAACGACGTTGTGGCCGTCATCAAACCTGCGCCTTGATCGCCCACGGGTTTAGATCGCCTGCGGTTTACTAGCTCGAATTGAGCGCCTCTAAGCCCCCTTAGCCTCCCCACCCGACGGCACCACCGGAGGCCCGCTCGGCCTTGGCCCGCTCGGCGTGCCCTGAGCGGTCGTAGGCCGCCAGCGGGTCGGGGGCCAGTCCCATTTCGTCGCGGAGCTCGGCCAAAAGCGGACGGACATCGGTGTTGAAGGCGTCATTTAGCACGCCATTGGCCTCGAGCACGTCGCCCTGGTCTTGTGCCGCCTTCAACGCCGGCCGGTCGACCAGGAGGGCCTTGGCCGTCGCCTCCTGTACGTTCATCACCGAACGGATTTCCGCTCGCACCTTGTCTTCGATGTTGTGGCATTGGTCGAGCATGAAGGCGACGCCGGAGTCCTGGCGGTGCGCCCCCGCCGCGACCACCTCCGAGAGGATCCGGAACAACTGGTACGGGTCGGCGGCACCGACGAGGAGGTCGTCGTCAGCGTAAAAGCGGCTGTTGAAATGAAACCCGCCCAACCGCCCGAGGCGAAGGAGGGAAGCCACGATGAACTCGATGTTCGTACCGGGGGCATGATGGCCAGTGTCGACGAGCACGTTGGCCTTCGGCCCTAGAGCGAGGCAATGCGCCAGCGACGTGCCCCAGTCCGGGACGTCCATGGTATAAAAGCCCGGCTCGAACAACTTGTACTCCAGCAGCATGCCAACGCCATCGGGAAGCGCAGCATAGGTCTCGCTCAGCGCCGCCGCCAGCCGGTCTTGACGCTCCCGGATGTCGTCCTGGCCCGGGTAATTCGTGCCATCGGCAAACCAGAGGCTCACAGCCGGCGAGCCCACCTCGGCCGCAATATCGACGCACTCGAGGAGGTGATCGGTAGCCTTACGACGGATCTTAGGATCCGGGTTACAGACGCTCCCCAGCCGGTAGTCGTCTTCCTGGAAGACATTGGGGTTGATGGCGCCGATCCGGATCCCTTGGTCGGCGGCGTGTTTGGCCAACTTCGAATAATCATCAACGCGGTCCCAGGGTATGTGCAGCGCTACCGACGGAGCCACCCCCGTCAGGCTGTGCACAAGAGCGGCATCCTCGATCTTCTCGTAGGGATCGCGCGCCGCAGCAGGGTTGCGGAAGACTTTGAAGCGTGTACCGGTATTGCCGTACGCCCACGAAGGGGTCTCGATCCACTGCTGGCGCAGTTCTTGCTTTACCTGCTGAGATCCTTGCGACATTGCTGCTCCTTTCGCTTGCCAGCCTGATTTCAGACTAGCCTTGTCCACTTTTGGCTCGGTCCAGCCACGTCTGCGCCGGCACGCCACGGAAGGTCTGCTCCCTGAGAGGGTCCGGATGGCCCGCCAACAGGTCTTCCCACTTGCGCCTGAGCGCCAGCTCCAAGCGGTCCAGGACGTCTGGGTACTTTGAGGCGACATTGACTGACTCGGTCGGGTCGCGGCAAAGGTCGAACAATTCGTCCCGTTTGGTCAAGTGAACACCTGGATCTATGACTTTGACCAGTTTCCATTCCGGCGTCCGGATCCCCCACTTGATCTCCCAGGTGCCCTCGGACAGGTAAATAGCATCGTAGCCGGTGGCACCGGCGCCGGATTGGGCCACCTCGACCAGATCTCTGCCGGCCATAGAGATCCCTGAGGCCTGCCCGAACAGATGAAGGACCGTCGGGGCCAGGTCTAGATGCTGGTACATGCCCTCGACTACGCGCCCGCTCGGCACGCGGGAGCCGCTGATAATCAGAGGGATGCGTATCGTGTCGTCGTAGAGGCCGGCGTGGTCGAAAAACCCGGGCCGGTTGTACATGACCTCACCGTGGTCAGCGGTGAAGATCACCATGAAGTCGTCCTCGCCGGAGGCAGAAAGAAGCGAGATCACCTGTCTCAATTGGTCGTCCAGATAAGAGATCTCGCCGTCGTACAGGCCTCGCACGAAATCAAGGTCGCGGAACGGTTGGTAGTAGCGGACCTGCCAACGGTAAGCAAAGGGGTAGCTGGGCTCAGCCTGCCAGCGGTCCAACCCGTCCTCCCCACCATTGTTACGGTCGCCCTCATAATGGCGCCACCGGTACGCATCCGGGGGCAGGTATGGGCTATGCGGGTCCCAATAGTGGACGAAGCCGAACCACGGCCCCGAAGGGTTCCGCTCCAACCACGGCAAGAGTTCGGCGTTGATGTCCTCCGCCGTCAACAGTGACTTCCCGTGGCGCCCGTTGTGGTACTCGGTCCATCCTTGGCCGAACCAGGGTTTGGAGTCGGCCAAGTTGTCAAACGCCACTGTCCTAACTCCGGCATCCTTTAATAGGCTCGGGAGCCAACGAGTGCCGGCGCGGAACGCCGCGCTCGGCTCCTTGTGCACCATGACCGCGTGCCGGGCCGCGTGCTCGCCGGAGAAAATCGACGTATGGGCAGGCTCTGTGGGGATGTTGGGCGCAAAGAACGAGGTAAACCTGGCCCCGCCTTCGGCCAATTCGTCAAGGAACGGGCTCGTGTCGCGCGCATACCCATAGCAGCCGAGGTGATCAGCCCGGAGGGCGTCGGCGACGACTAGCAGAACTCTCATCTCACTCCACTTGGCTCGGCGAGTTCACGTCCTCCTGCTGCGGGCGCCAGTTTTCGCACTGGTCGCAGTAGTCTTCTTGGTCGCGGTAGCCCTTTTGGACGCCGTGACCTTTTTGGTCGCTCCTTGACCACCAGCCACACTGGCCGACGACCGCGCCCCGGGTCTCGAAGAGGATCTCGACGCCGGCGCAGCCGAGCTGGACGCCGATTTAGCGGCGGACTTCGAAGCAATCCTTGTCGCCGCTTTTTCCGAAGGTTTCGATGCCGGCCGGGCGCCCCTTTTTTCTGTCGCCTCGGATGGGCCGCCGGCCTGCAACCGGCGGCCGGCCTCCGGGTCCCCGATGTGCATCGTGTCATAAGCCTCCTGGCTGGTGGCGAAGGCACCACGTCCGGTCTTGCCGTGCCAGTCGAGGAGTATTTCGATGGGGGCCGGGCGCCCAGTGGCTTTGGTCCGTTCGGCTATATGTACGTCCATGCGGTTACGCAAATCTGCTACGACGTCGGGCCGCAAGTGGGCCACGTTGACGTCCTCGCCGGGGTCGGACCGCAGGTCGTACAGCTCCACCTCGGGTTTGAAATGGAAATCCGGCTCCAGGGCGACGATGAGCTTCCAATCGGGCGTCCGCCAACCGTGCTTGCGCATCCAGGTCGCCTCTGTGAGGTACAGCTCGTCATCATGGGTGAAGGCGAGGCCGTTGACCAGGTCCAGCAACGAAGAGCCGGTCAGATCGTCCGGTATGGCCTCGGCCAAGCCGGCCAGCTCGAGCAAGGTGGGCAACAAGTCGGCATGACGGCCGGTCCCCTTTATACGCCGTCCGGCGGGGACCCGGCCCCGGTAGCGGAGGATGAGAGGGACGTGCAAGGTGCAGTCGTAGAGACCATGGTGATCGAAAAAGCAGTCGTGGTCGTAAAGGGTCTCCCCGTGGTCTGCAGTGAGAGCGATGATCGTCTCTCCGGCTACGCCTCTGGCTTCGAGTTGGTATAACAACCGGCCGATGCACGCGTCCATGTACGCGATGGCGCCGTCGTAAGACGCCTTGACAAACTCGGCATCACTGATACCCGGCGGCATCCACGAGGCGAAGAAATCTCGAAAGGGCGCAAACGACATGACCGGCGCCATTGAGTTGTTCGCCGGGTCGCACTCGTCGCCCCAATAAAAGAGCCTGTCGTACGGAGACGGCGGCAGGTACGGGGCGTGCGGGTCCATATGCCGGAGAAGGGCGAACCACGGTTCACCGTCATCAATTAATCGGTCCAGCTCAGGCTGGAACACCTCGTTCAGGCCCTCCGCTTTTCGCAACGGCGCCTCGTCCAGGTTGCCCCAGGCTTTGTAATCGAAGTAGCTCTGGAAACCTCGCGAGGCAGCATTGCCAGGAAAACCCACGCAGGTGGTGGCGTACCCGGCCACCTCGAGCAACTCGGCCAGCGTCTTCACGTTGGGCGCAAATTCCCGTTGACGCAAACCGACCAGCCCTGTGCTGAAGCAGTCTTTCCCGGTCAACATGGACCCGTAGCCCGGTGTGGTTGGGATGTGAGGAGACCAGTACTGCTCGAACAAGGTGCCCTCGGCGGCGAGGCGGTCGATGTGCGGGGACGTAGCCCTGGGATAGCCGTAGCACCCCAAGTGGTCGGCCCGGAGAGAATCGACCCCGATCAACAGGATGTTGGGGGGACGCCCGCTCAAGTCGGTCACCGCTCTCCGCATGCTTGCAGGCAGGCCTGCAAATGGCCCCGTGATTCGGAGGCGATGGCCTGGCAGGCCACGAGGTCATAACTTTTGGCCCCGATGATTTCGAGCTCAACCGGCCCCTGGTACCCGGCGTCGTGCAGTACAGCCACATACGCGAGCAAGTTGATGTCCCCGCGCCCGCAGGCCTGGTCTTCGGGGTCGCCCGGACGGGCCTGGCGGCCTTTGCAGTCCCTGATGTGGACGTGACGAACACGCGGGACAACCGCCTTCAGGGCTTCCTCTGCCTCTTCCCCGGCCCGGTGGATGTGGCTCGGGTCCATATCGAGTCCAAAAGCGGGCGAGGAGATGGCGTCAAGGACTCGAAGGCTGGTCGGCGTGTCGCAAATGGCCGCGCCGACGTGTGCCTTCACGCATAATGTCACGCCGTGGTCCTCAGCTCGCTTGGCCAGGTTGGCGAGCGAACTGATGGCCGCTTGCAATGACTCTTCGTCGCCGGTCTTACCTCCCGGGCCGCAGTTGATAATCGGGATATTGAGCGCTTCAGCCGCCTCGAACGCTTGCTCCATCACATCCGGGTCCTGGCTGGGTTGCTCAATGGCCAGCAATTCCAACCCATAACGGTCGGCCAACTCCTTCACAGAGCCCACCAAATCCGGCCATCGGTCCAGCACGAGGTGCTCGCTCATCTGGGGGATGGCGGAAAGCTCGATCCCGTCGTAGCCGGCCCTCGACGCACCGGCAAAGGCATCTTCGAGCGGGTGGCCGCCCCACAGCACGCTGTTCACGCCGGTTTTCATGCTGCTACCTCCTCGACATCGACCACGGTCTCATTTTCAAACGAGCGAATGCACGCCTCGATCACTAATTGCGCGGCCAGGGCATCGGCCGCCTTGCCATCGACTTCCGCCGGGGGCACCTTCGCCTCCAGATCCGACAACCAGGCGCCGATGCGGGAAGCAAAGGTCTCCTGAAAGCTCTTCATACCGCCAAGGTAGTCGTACTCCTCGGTGGCGATGGAACGACGGGGGAAGAAGGCGAGACGCTCGCAGGCATTGGAGATCACGATACGGCCCTCGGATCCCACTACCTCGCAGGTTTCCAGCCCGTACGAGCCGCCGGCGTCGTAGCTCCCGGTCAGGTGCCCGATCGGGCCCGACCTGAAGAGCATATTTGCCTGCACGTTGGACCAGATTTGTCGCCCTGGCCCTTTCTTGAAAAAGGCCTGGACTTTGTCCACGTCCCCGCAGAAATAGCGCATGACGTCGATCGAATGGGGGTGAAGGGCCCGCATGTGAAAGTGAGGCGACGACTCGTTTGGGTTATTGATCCACATAGTCATATTGCAAATGTTGACTTCACCGACCCTGCCCTCGTCGACCCATTCCCGGGCCCGGCGGGCCGCCGGAGTGAACCGGTGGTTCAGGTTGACGGCGTAAGCGATGCCCATTTCGGTAGCCAGAGCCACCATCTCTTTGGCCTCTTCAATACGATTGGAGATCGGCTTTTCACCCAGGACGGGAACGCCGGCCCGCAACAACTCCATCGTGGGGGCGTAGTGGTCGCCGCCGTTCTCCACTCCCGCAGTGCAGACGCTCACGGCATCGATGCCCAGGTCCGCGGCCAGGAGATCCGCCACCGAACCGTAGCAGGGGACCTCGAACGCCTCTCCCGCCTTCTTGGCCAGCTCCGGCACCAGGTCACAGACGGCCACCAACTCGGCGCGGTCGTCGGCCTGGTAGCATCGGGCGTGGTTCCTGCCGATGTTGCCGGTCCCGACCACGGCAACCCTGATCGTCATGGCTGGCGCCCATAACGAGTCGTGTACATCGCTGCTTTAGGCAAGATGGGACACCTCCTCTAGTCGTGGTCAATCAGGGAGTGCTCGAGGTTTTCCCTGAATAAATAAGCGGGTTTTGTGCTTCGTTGTCGAGCACGTCCCCGACCTTCAAAGTTGCCAAATAATCCGGGGGCAAGACGTTGGCCGTCCCGTTGAAACTGCAGCCGTCTGGCATGTAGGCACATGTCATCGCCCGCCTGCGCCCCGGTGTCATGTTGGCACCGGCCCCGTGGAAAGTCAAACCGTTGTGGAACAGCGCCCCGCCCGCAGGCACCGGACAGGGCTGAGCGGCGACGTCCCGCCATTCGGGGTAGACGTCGAAGAGAGCTCCGATCGATGGCCCGATCCCGACGTTGTCGAACTTCTTCGCTTTATGGCTCCCGGGCATGTAATAAAGGCAGCCGTTCTCGAGGGTGGCATCATCAAGGGCGACCCAGATGGTGATGGCATCGGCGGACGTGAAGGACCAGTACGGCACGTCCAGATGAAATGCCGTCGGGTTGGCGTACGGGCCTTTCACCAGAGCCTGATCGTGCCAAATGCGGGCTCCCTCGATCCCGGCGACGTCGGTCGCCACTCGGCCAAGGGCGGGGTCGAACATCAATTCACGCACTTTGTCGTTCGTCTGCCACAAGTTGACTCGTTGGGTAAAGACACGGTCGTAGTAAGCCCGTTGCTCTTTGGCCTCAGTACTTTGATTCACCTCGCTGTCCGGCGCCGTCGGCTGCGAGAAACGCTGACTGCCACGCTCATGGACGGCTTCGTCGACTGCCTCTCGCCACCGTTCCAGCTCGGGAGCGTCCAGGAATTCCTCCATGACGAGGTAGCCGTTCTCGGCGTAGAAATCGCGCTCGTGCTCGCTAACAATGGTATTCATTGGGCCTCCTTCGTCAGGCGGAAGTAAGCGAGGGGGGTTGTTGTGCTTCGACCAGTGCGGTTGAGGCGTGGAGAGCTTCCTCGACGATCGCTTGCAGATCCGGTACGCGATCGGGGAACCAGCACGCCACTCGGTGGTCGGGGCCGGGTGTCGTCTCTACGAGCGGAGGTGCCTCGGCCCGGCATTTGTCTTCCACAAATGGGCAGCGGTTGGAAAATACACAGCCCACCGCCGACGGCTCACCTGTTACGCGCTCCTCCGCCTTGCTGGTCGCCTCGGTGCGACGCCGATGGGCCAGCTTGGGGTCGGGGACGGGTATGGCGTCCAGGAGGAGGAAGGTATAGGGGTGCCGGGGGTGGCTGATCACCATTTGGGCCGGGCCTTCCTCGACGATTACCCCGAAGAACATAACCACGATCCGGCCTGTTCGCGGAAGTACCGCACCACACCGAAGTCGTGGCTGATGAAGACGTACGCCAGCTGGTGTTCGGAGCGTAAAGACAGCAACAGGTCGAGTACCGAGACCCGCATCGATACGTCGAGCATGCTGACGGCCTCGTCGGCCACAACCAAACGCGGCCGCAACCCCATCGCCCGAGCGATTACCAGCCGCTGCCTCTGCCCTCCGGAGAGCTGGTGCGGGTACCGGCGCAGGAAGGCCGGGGACGCCTCGAGGTCGACGAGGTCCAGCAGACGGAAGAGCTCGGCTTGCACGTCACGCCGACGGACGATGTGCTGGTGCAGTAGTCCCGCCTTCAACGTGTCCTCCACCGTTAGACCGGGATTGAGCGACGCGTAGGGATCCTGGTGGATCACCTGGACCGAGCGGCGATAGCTGGCCCAGTCTCGCTTGGGCAGCCCCCAGATATCCTTGCCCTCGTAACTAACTTCGCCTGCCATCGGTTTGACCAGGCCCACCACCAGCCGCCCGAGGGTGGTCTTGCCGCAGCCCGATTCGCCGACGACGGCGACGACCGATCCCGGGTCGACCTCGAGACTGACATCGTTTAACACGGGCAGCTCGCTCGTCGTGGTCGGGTACCGGTGCGTCACGTGGTTGACGCTGAGCAGGCTCACCCCACCACCGCACTTTCCAGTTGCTCGTTGGCCACGTGGCAAGAAACGAAATGGTCGTGGCCGTCGGTCAGAAGCGACGGCTCGACCTTATGGCACAGGTCGCGCGCCAATGGGCATCGAGGGGCGAAACGGCAACCGGCCGGAAGCTCCAGAAGGTTGGGCACCTGGCCCGGGATCGACTTGATGTGCTGGTTGCCCATGACGCTCGGGATGGCGTCGATCAGGGCCGCGGCGTAAGGGTGCCGTCGGCCCTCATAAAAGATCTCGTCCACTGTGCCGACCTCGACCAGGCGGCCGGCGTACATTACAGCCACCCTCTCCGCCAGTTCCGCCACCAGGGCGAGGTCATGAGTGACGAAAATGACCGTCATCCCTAGCGTATCGTGCAAATCGCGGAGGATGTCGATGACCAGGCGCTGGTTCAACACATCGAGGGCGGTGGTGGGCTCGTCGAGGACCAGCACCTTCGGCTGGAGCAGCAGCGCCACGGCAATGGCCACCCTCTGCTTCATCCCCCCGGACAGCCGGCTTTCGTAGGCGTTCCAGATGCGTTCGGGCGACAATCGGACCAACTGCAGGACGCGTTCGAAGTACTGCCGGCCGTCTTTTGCGGTGGGGAAGACCCCCGAATGCGCTTGCAGGATATGTTCTACCTGCTGGCCGATCGTTATAACCGGGTTGAGGGCGTTCATAGCGGCCTGGAAGACGATGGCTACATCGACCGCCCGCAACGAGTTGAGGTCTTTCCGGTCCATGCCGACGATGCTCCGGCCCCGCACGCGCACGTCCCCGCCGCTGACGACGCCCGGCGGTGGGACCACGTTGAGCAGCGAATATGCGAGGGTCGATTTCCCGCACCCCGACTCGCCGACAATGGCGTAGACCTCGCCCATTTGCACCGACAGAGTTACTTCCTCGACTGCCTTCAAGCGGCCGAAGTTGACAGTGAGGTTGTCGACTTCGATGACCGGGCCTTCGCCATCGCCCCAGGTGCTCGTTGCGGTCAAAACGTCACCCCCTCTCCCTCATGACTGCACTCGCAACCGGGGGTTGAACAGCTGGTCGAGTGCTCGCGTGAAGAAAACGAGGGCTACCTGCAAGAACACGATGGCTGCCATCGGGGTGAACAGGTACAGCATGCTCTTAGTCGTATAGAGGGCGCCGTTACCCATGGCCAGGTTGATCATGACCCCCCAATTGCTGGTCGAACTGACCGGCGCGACACCCAGGACGAATAGCCCCACCTCGGCATAAATTGCTCCTGTCACGGCCAAAAGGAAGTTGATAGCCACGTAGGGGCCGACATTGGGCAGGAGCTGGCGGCCGATCATGTTGCGCAGTGGTAGCCCTTGGACCTTGGCCGCCTCGATGAAGTCCGCCGAGCGCAGGGAGAGCGCCTGGGACCGTACCGCCCTGGCCAACCCGGCCCAGGCTGTGATGGCGAGGATAGCGGCCAAGACCAACGGGCTGGACGTCCGGACGATCGCGGCGATCACAATGACGAGTGGAAGGCCGGGGATCGTGAGGAAAACATCGGCCAACCGCATCAAGGCCATGTCCAGTGCCCCTCCAAGGTAGCCCGCCACCAGGCCGACGGTCACCCCGACCCCAACGGCGAAAATCGCCGTCAGCAGTCCGACCTCGAGCACGGGCCGCGTACCGATGACGAGCTCCGTCAACACATCTTGGCCGAGGTAGTCGGTCCCCAGCGGGTGGTGCCACGACGGCGACAAATAAGCATCGGCCGGGTTTTGGATAGGGCTCAAATGCACGAAAATGGGACCGAATATGGCGACAACCAGATAAATCAAGATCACGACGCCGGCGACCAGAGCGGGCTTGTCGCTTTTACATATCCGCCAGAAATCGCTGAGAAAGTCCACGGTCAGCTCACGTCGCTCACGGGGGCCCGGGAGTCGACCCCACCGAGGCCCCGACCATGGTCTGCTCCGCCAACGTGCTGCCGACCGGGCCGGGCTGGCCTCCTGGGATGCCGCTGGTGCCAAAGCGCGATCGCTTGCTCGCCGCCGGGCTCATAATCCTGGGGTCCACCAGCGGGTACAGCAGATCGACGAGCAAATTGGCGAAGATCACGGAGACGGTAATGAGGATGAAGCACCCCATCATGAGCGAATAGTCACGCGAGTTGATGGCGTTGATCAAGTAATAACCGATGCCGGGGTAATTGAAGTAAGTCTCGACAAATACGGACCCGCCGACCAGGAACCCGACCGACAGAGCCAGGTTGGTCACCATGGGCAGCATCGAATTACGTCCGATGTACGACTGGGTGACCCGCCTACTGGACAAGCCCCACGATTCGGCCGCCCTGACATAATCGGCGCCGAGGGTGGTAACTACGCTCCCCTTCATTATCAACGACCAGCCTCCGAACGAAACAATGACATACGAGGCGATGGGCAGGACGGCGTGGTCGAGCACGCTCTGGATGAAGGGCCAATTGAAGCCCTGCTGTAGCCCGGTGGTGTAGGCGCCGTCCAGCGGGAACCAGGCGTGCTGGTCGGCGAAGAAATAAAGCAGCACTATGGCGACGAGGTAAACGGGTATGGCTGAAGTGAAGGACGTCACTCCCGTAATAAGCTTGGCGAACCAGCTTTTCGGGAAGGTGGCCATGATCGTCCCGAGGACGAGCCCGATCACGAAGCTGATCAGGAGCGAGACCGAGACGGCGAAGACCGTCCAGGGGAGCGCGCCGGCGATTATGCTGACGACTGAAACCCCCGGGTTGGTGATCGAATTGCCCAGGTCGCCGTGGAGGGCATTGCCGATGTACTGGAAGTACTGGCTCCACAGCGGCCCCTTCGGCTGAATGCCATAAATGGCCTGCACCTTCGCTATGATCTCCTGCGGGCTCTCCCCCCCTTCCTGGGTCATCTGCGCCTCGAGGTACTCCATGGCGTTCCCGGGCATGAGCCGGATCATGAAAAAGGACAAGCTGATCACGACGTAAATCGTGAAGATGGCCATCGCCAGTCGCTTTGCGAGGTAGGAGGTCACCCCCTCCACCACCTTTCTCGCCCAGTAGATCTTCTGCCCTGGGTCGACCATTGGGCCGCACCGTGGTCCGTCGGCGACCGCGAAAAGAAGTTTACCATCGAGACTTCCGTTTCAACCGCTGTGATCCTGATTGACCGTGTGGACGAGGCGGACATCGCCCACCTCCAGCGGGCTCAACGGCGGTGACATTTCGCTCATGGTCGGATCGGCCGGCCGCTCAACCCAGCGGGTTGTCGACCAGCCTTCAGTCAGGACCTCCCAGCCCGGGACCGTCGGCCAATAGTGAGGCAACAGCGATCCTTCCACCACCGGGTCAGTGGCCAACTGGTACCGGAAGTCGCAGCTGAGCCGCACCTTTTCACCCCGATTTGGGGGCGCCCAGTGCACGGTGAGACTGTGGAACACGAGTACGTCCCCCGGCCGGTAGTCAGCGCTGGCCCAGTCCTGCTCCTCGCCCGGCCCCACGGGCACACCAACACCACCGACGCCCGGCGTCGGTTGAGGCGGCCGCAGGCCGGCGCGCGGTGAGCGGCGCAGGACCCGCAGGGCGCCGTCCCGCGCAGAGCACTCCGCCAGCGGCAGCCATATCGTGAGCACATCGGCTGTCCCCTGGATCAGCGGGAAGTCCTGGTGTGGAGGGGTGGGGTACTCGCTCCCCGGGAAAGTCACCCGGGCGATCTTCCGGGGATGGACGAGGACCGGCCCGTCGAGGAGGTCATGGGTCAAGCTGAGCAGCCGTTCCTCGTGGGCCAAGCGGTGAAAGGGTTCCAGGCTCTGGATCCTCTGGTAGGCCGGGAACCATCGCTCGTCTGCTTCCCGGACGACCACACGGCCGGGCCGGCGGTCCTGTAGATCGCTCCCCTCCGCCAGCCAGCCCTCCTGGTCGATCGCCTCAAGGACGGCGGCCCGGGCCTCTCCCACCGCCGAAATTGGCAGTAGGTCACGAAAAAACAGGAACCCCTCCACTGCCAACCGCTGCCTGAGGGCTAGAGGGTCACCGAGCAGGTCGCTCGACTCGAACGAGTCGAGCGACGCTACCAGTTCGCCCGCTACCCCTTCGTCGGGACCGTTGTACATCAGGCACCCAATCGGTGTAGGAGGAGGAGTTCCCTTCGTGATTTCCGTGAAATAATTACTTGAGCTTCAGGTACCCGTTTTGCATCCACACCACCGGCTGGCCGACGTCGCTGAGGTTGGTCCACAGCCATTTAGCCGACAGCGGAGGAAAGTCGGTATAGCGCGAGGTGGCGTACGACTCGTGGAAGGCATTGTCGTACATCGGGAGGAACGGCAGGTTCTCGTTGAACCACCGGGCCCAATCGTACGTGAGCTGACCCCAAGTGCTAGGCGGCGCCGTGTTTATCTCCTGATTTAGGGCCTGGGCGATATTTACGGTGCCCAGCCCGGGTACGTTGCTGATTACCGGGAACCCGATGGTGACCGAGCCGCTGAACGTGCCCTTCCCGTCATAGCCGACAGGGTAGTTGTACGACGGCAAGGCTGGCCACGCGAACGTCTGGGCGAAGTCCGACATGGGCGTGCCGATCTGCCAGTCCTGGAATTGCTCGGACAGCTCGTAGTCACCCGCGTACTGCTGGTCGGTATAGGTGGCCTGGTTGACGATCACGCTCGAAGCATTGATGCCGAACGTCTTCAGCTGGTTGGCGACGACGATCCCGTCGGTGTCGAACTGCGAGTTGGCGGAAGGCTCGTCTATGGTCAGGTTCCACGCCGAACCCTTGGGCGTGTACCACGTACCACCCTTCTTCTTGAACCCCACGCTCTCCAGCAGTTGACGCGGCCTTGGCCGGGTCGTAGTTGTAGGGGTTCAACGTCTTGAACTGAGCCGGCGTCATGTACTGGTCGGCCTCGAAGTCGTTGATCCCGTCGGGGTAGGGGGTGGGCGGGTTTTGTAGCAATGAACCGCCCATGTCGAGTTCGGTCACCTTTGACCGCTGGATTATGTACTCGAGGGCCTCGCGGACCTGGAGGATACCGAGCGGGTAGTCGGACAAGTGAGGTAGCAGGCTCTCCTCCTGGACGGCGGAGGGGACGAACACGTAGTGACCGTACTGCGAATGGTTGAGCTCGGTGACCTGAGGGTCCGAGTACTGCGTGATCTGCTGGAAGTCGATCCGGCCGGTCACGTTGGCGCCGTACGCCTCCGAGCTGTTCATCGGGTAGATCTGGACCCAGGGAGCGGTGATGGCTTTGGCGTCCCAGAAAGTGGAGGACTTCTCGTAGAGCACACCGCTGGTGTTGGCGCTGATCAGCTTGTACGCACCATTACCGTCTAGGGTGGTCGGGTTGTACTTGGCCAGCGCACCAGCGAAGCTCGACATGGCCTTGCCCGCTGGGCTGTTACTGGCGGCGGCCTCCGTTTTTGCCGTCAGGTGCAAGGGGTCGTCGAGCTTCCAGTAGGTGAGGATGTCCTGCTGGGCCTGAGCCGGGAGCATGGCCGAGTACGCGCTGGGGACGATATAGAACTGGAACATCCTGAGCAGCGCCGTTTGCGCTATGGCCCAGGGTTGCAGCGTCACGACCACCGTATGGGCATTGGGAGCCGAGACACCGGTAAGGTCTTCCCAGACGGGGTTGAAGTCGGCGCCGGCGACGAGCATGCTGTTGACCACGTCGGTGGCGGTGAGCGGGGAGCCATCCTGCCAGACCGCGTTGGGCTCCAGGTTGAATGTGATCTTGTGGTTGCCGATCGTCCAGCTCTGGGCTATCTCAGGGTAATACGGGTTGGCGCCAGGGCGGTTGTGGTCGAAGAAGGCAGCCAAGCCAAACAGGGCGAGGTTGCCGAAGGCCACGAAATCAGGGCTATAGGGGTTGAGCGAGATGTCGGATCCCCACGACCAGAACGGTTCCCGGAACGCGCTCAGATCCCGCGGACGGAAGGCCGTTTGCGTGGAGAGTGGCTGCTGATGCGCTTGATGCTGTGACGGATGAAAATATCATCGCTTCGGCGAGTAGTGACGCGATGGCCACGGACGCAAAACGGTGCTTGCGTCGGTTGGGCCCCGTCTCGCCGCCGCCTGCACGCCCACCTGCGACGTGCCGCTTGATAGAGGTCATGGGCAAGCCTCCCCTCTTAAAGATGTCCCATGCTCTGCGGCCTCAATCCGTTCTCCAGCAGTTCCCCTTCCCTTATTCGTCCGTCAACGTAGCCTCATGTCGAGGGACGCTGTTGAACTGCTGTGAAACGATTTAATTGAGGTTTCTCCACGTTAGCGCGCGCCCTTCTGACTGTCAAGGCACCCCAGCCAGGTTCCCCGCCTCCAAAGAGAACTTTCCGGCGGCTACTAAATAGAGCAGGTTAATTGGAGCGCGCCGTGGCGGGCCTTATATTTGCGGGCCGCTAGCGCCCGCGGCTTAAGCGGAGAAGCGCGCCAGGACGGCCTGGAGCTGCTGTCGAGTCTCGGTCGGGACCGTCCTCATACCCAGGCCGATCGCGAGCTCGAGGAACTGCGAAAGCGGGGTGTCGGCGTACCTCTCGAGCAAGTCCGAAACCGGGCGCCCGTCCACGATCTTCGCGGATGCCAGGATCTCCGAGAAAGCGAGCCACGCGCCCTCGTGGGCCAGCAGGTCCAGCACCGTGGGCGAACTCGGCAGGGGCGCTTCGTTGCCTATCGGATCCTCGACGTCCCATTTATGCCGCCCCGGTCCGACGGTCTCGGGGCTTTCCCGTCCCGGCAAGAAAACTGCGGCCGTGACGGTCAGTGGCATGTCGACCTCCAACACGAACCGTCCGGCTTCTCTCCGCCAGGCGACCTCGGCCGGCCCGTAGGGAGTTACCTGGCGGGCTCGGGCAGACGTGAGCGCGCGCCCCGGCGTAGGCTTTACGATGATCGACCGGTACCCGGGCTCACTGGGGGCGAGCCCGGCCACCACCCGGTGCAGAAAGTCGGCCACTGCTCCGAAGGCGTAGTGGTTGAACGATGTCATTTCCCCTGGGTTGATGGAACCGTCAGGCAACATGCTGTCCCAGCGCTCCCAGACCGTCGTCGCTCCCATTGACACCGCATAAAGCCACGACGGGACGTCGTGCTGGAAGAGCAGGCGGTAAGCGGTGTCCGCGTAGCCGCTCTTGACCAGCGCGTCGAGGATAAGCGGCGTACCCGGAAAGCCGGTGCTTATCCGGTGGCCGCTGAGCCGGACAAGATCGGCTAGCCGCCGTCCCGCGCCGGCGTGTTCGCGCTCTGTCGGCAACAACGACCACGCGATGGCCAGCGTGTAAACCGTCTGCGCATCAGAGAGGACTCGCCCCGTAGACGTTACGTAGTTATCGGCGAACGCCTCCCTTATCCTCGCGGCTAAAGAGCCATAGAGCTCGGCCGCCTCCGCATCGCCAAGAACAGTCGCCGTGCGCGACAGGATTTCCGCCGAGCTGGCAAAGCAGGCCGTGGCGATCACGTCCGGGTCGGCCTTGGCCGCCGCTGGGTTGTCGGGCGGCGCGGTCGGGTCAAGCCAGTCCCCGAGCTGGAACTGCCCGCTCCAAAGAAGGTTGTCCCCGGCGTGAGACGCTTCGTAGTCCACCCACGCCCGCATGCTTTCCCACTGCGTGGCCAGGATGCCGCGGTCGCCAAAGCGCTCGTACAACACCCAGGGCACGACGCAGGCGGCGTCGCCCCAGACCGCGATCGAGGGCCCTTTTGGCAGCACGTCGGGGACGACCAGTGGCACGCTGCCGTCTGGGCCCTGCTCGGCCGCCAGGTCCGCCAACCACGAGGACAAAAAGCCCGCGCAATCGAATAATGAACTGGCCGCGGGCGAAAATACCTGGATGTCACCGGTCCAGCCGAGCCGTTCGTCGCGCTGGGGACAGTCCGTCGGGATGGAGACGAAATTGCCGCGCATTCCCCACACCACGTTTTCATGAAGCCGGTTGAGCTCCGCGCTCGACGACTCAAACCAACCGGTCCGCACAAGGTCGTTCGCGACTACGACCGCTTCGACCTGCTCGACCTCCAGACCGTCCAGGCCGTTGACCTCGGCATAGCGAAAACCATGGAAGGTCAGTGACGGTTCGAGCACTTCTTCGGCCGCACCTTTAAGGAGGTACTTGTCGGTCGCCTTGGCGCCCCGCAACGGCCGGGTGCCGAGCTCGCCGTGCTCGAGGACCTCAGCGTGGCGCACTATCACTTCCTGACCAGGTGCCGCGCCCCGTACTGTGAGCCGCACCCACCCGACGAGGTTTTGGCCAAAATCAACCAGCGACTTACCGCTCGGCGAGGTTATGAGATCGAGAGCCGGTAGGGTCATGACCCGCCTTACGGGAGGCCCCTGCGGGGTCACAAGCGTGGTGAGGTCCCACTGCAGGGTCTCCACGGCGGACCATGGGCCATTGCTCTCGGCCCCTAGATCCGTCGTCTGGCCGTCGTAGAGGTCGTCTTCCAGGACGCCGCTCTCGGCTGCCTGCCACGATTCGTCGGTAACGAAGCGCTGGACGGAACCGTCGCTATAGGTAACCTCGAGTTGAGCGAGATAAGCGAGCCGGTCGCCGTAAACGGCTCGCAGTTTTAGCCACGTCAGCTGACCGCGGTACCAACCGTTGCCCAGCAGCGCCTCGAGCGTGTTGTTCCCTTCGGCCAGAAGTGACGTCACATCGAATGTCTGGTAGCAGAGCCGCTTTTTGTAGGTGGTCCAACCAGGGGCCAGAAGTTCGTCGCCCACCCGGCGGCCGTTCAGCCACGGTTCGTAGATGCCTAGCGCGGTCGTGTACAGCCGGGCCGATGCCACCTCTCCGCTGACCTTGAACTCCCCTCTTACCAGTGGCGCGGGTGAACCTATCGCGCCGACTTCTTTCGGGGTTATGAACGAGGCCGTCCAGTCGTCCGGGGCGAGGAGGGCCGTCTCGACGGACGCTGGTTCGCTCCAGCCGGTCCAGCTGTCGCCTGAGCCGACTCGCACCCTGACCGTCGCTCGTGCTCGAGACCCGAGCGGGGCGAAGGGCCAGGGGACCAGCACCTGTTCTGCCGACCTTACCGTCGCGGTGGTGGCCCCCGGGTGCTCGGACAACTCGACTTCGTAAGCCGTCGGGTTGAAATCGGCCTCCTCGCCGGCCAGCTCCCAGGAGATCCTGGGTACCCCGGTGCCGATACCTAAACCGCCCTGTTGGTGCTCAAAGCGGACGTTTACGGGCACGACAGTCAAGGCACTAACCCCCTCGATAGCATCAGATCACCATAAGGTGGCACTGCCTGACCTGACAACTTTGGCCGGGCCGCCGAAGTTGGGCCGCCGAAGTTGGGCCGTCGACGTTGGGCCGACGACCTTGGGCCGTTCGAAACGATGCTCAACGCGACAGCTTGACCGTAATGACTTGGAATGGGCGGAGTTGCAGCGCCACGGTGTAGCCCGGTCCGACCTCGAGCTCGGTTAGCGGCCGTTCCAGCAAGTCAGTCAACCATGCTCCTCGGACCGGGAAGTTGGCCTGGAGCGTCGCTGCCGCCCGGCCTCCACGGGACTCGTAGCAACGGAGTACGACGTCTCCCGACCGGTCGTCGGCCGCTTTCACGGCCTCGACAACGACTGCTTCGTTGTCCAGCTGTACCAGGGGCGCCAGCTCCTGCCCCGACGCCACCGTCCGGACCGGGAGGTTGAATTCATAGCCCTGGCGGACAGCGTCAGCCACGGTCGCCCCCGGGACAATCCCGTAGTGGAAATGGTGGGTACCCTTGTCGGCGCGGTGATCGGGGAAGCGGGGGCCGCGGATGACGGTCAGCCTGACCATCGTGGCGCGTCCACCGCCAGGCTTACCGAGGGCAGTCGCCTCGTGGGCGTACATCCCGCGGTTGACCACCGCCAGCCCAAAACCGGGTTCTCCAACCTGGAAAAACCGATGCGCCACGTATTCGAAGCGGGCGACGTCCCAGGATGTATTGGTATGGGTGGGCCGTTCCACGTGGCCGAACTGGATCTCCGACGTGGACCGGTCGGCGTGCACATCGACTGGCAACGCTAGTTTCAAGAGCCGCTCGTGCTCCTGCCAGTCGAGCTCCATGTCGGCCTCGAGGGCCCGGCTCCCTGCGGCCAGGGTCAGGATCTGAATCGCGTGTGACGACCCAAAGGCGTATTCCACCCGTACAGACACTGATCCAGGGCCATCCGTCACGACCGTCACAGGTTGCGAGGCGCCAATATCGCGATGACTATGACGGTAGAAACGGTCAATGTCCCATGCCGGCCAGTTATTGGGGAAATCCGGGTGCAGCTGGAGGACGTTCCCGAGCAAGCCGGGCGGGATGACCTCTCGTCCGCTCCCAAGGTCGAGCAGCGAGACGATGTGGCCGTCGGCGTCGAGCTCCACCCTCATGAACTCGTTCTCGAGCATGGCGCCGGCTCCGCCCGCGCCTGTAGTCACCGTCGCCGGCGCAGACGGCGCAGCCACTTTTCCGGCGCCTAGCGCCGGCACCCCTCGTTGCTCGTATGGCGCAGCGTTGAAAGCCACCGCTGTCATCTGCGCCCCCGACTGCTCGCCATCGGGCGAGCTCAACGCGGTCACAGCCCGAGTGATGATGTCTTCGAGACGGGCCGCGATCTGGGCATAACTGGCAATGGCGTCATCGTTGACCATGGCAATCGACGAGCCCGGCAAAATGTCGTGGAACTGGTTGAGGAGCACGTCCCGCCAGATTTCCTGGAGCTCCTCGTACGGATAGGGGGAGCGGTCCGCCACCAGAGCAGCTGTCGACCAGAGCTCGGCCTCCCGCAACAGGTTCTCGCTACGACGGTTGCCCTGTTTTATCTCGACCTGGCTCGTCAAAGTGCCTCTGTGTAATTCGAGATAGAGCTCGCCCGACCATACCGGCGCGTCGGGGTACTCGGACTGCGCGGCGGCGAAGAACTTCGACGGGGGTTCGACGACAACCCTCGGGGACCCGTCTAGGTCGGCCTGCCGCCGGGCCAGTTCCATCATTTCCCGGGTCGGCCCGCCGCCCCCGTCACCATAACCGAACGGGACCAAAGACCGGGTGGCGAAACCCTTCTCGGCATAATTACGGGCAGCTCGGGCCAACTCTAAAGGCGTCATATCGGAGTTGTACGTATTGACCGGTGGGAAGTGGGTGAAAACGCGGCTGCCGTCGATCCCTTCCCACCAGAAAGTGTGGTGGGGGAATTTGTCAGTGTCGTTCCAGGAGATTTTCTGCGTCAGGAACCAGCGTGAACCTGACAGGAGGATGAGCTGAGGCAGCGCGGCCGAATACCCAAAGCAGTCCGGTAACCACACTTCCTCCGTTTCGATGCCCAGCTCGGAAAGGAAGAACCGCTTACCATATACAAGCTGGCGGACCAAAGATTCGGCGCCGGTCACGTTCGTGTCGGACTCGACCCACATCCCACCGACGGGCACGATTTGCCCGCTCCTTACTTGCTGTTTCATCCGCTCGAAAACGACGGGGTACTTTTCCTTCATCCACCACCACTGCTGGGCCTGGGAGCAGGCGAAGACGAGCTCGGGGTAACGCTCGCCGAGCACGGCCATGTTTGAGAAGGTCCGGGCACATTTGCGAATTGTCTCCGTCACCGGCCATAACCAGGCGGAGTCGATGTGGGCGTGGCCGACGGCCGAGATGCGGTGCGCCGTACGCGAAGCCGGCGCGGCCAGGACCTCCTTCAGGACCTCGCGGGCGAGCTGGGGGTCGCTGTCCTCGTCGAAAATGTCTATGCACCGCTCAAGAGCCCTTAGGATCTCGTGACGACGAGCGTCCGTGGCTGGCAGTTGTTCCATGACCCCCACCAGTACCTCCACGTCCAGGGCCAGCCCCAGCGCGTCCTCGTCGACCACCACTAGGTCCACCTGCCCGAGCGTGTAGAGAGGCTCGGTCCCCATGGTGGCCCGGTCACCTAGCAAGGCAGCTCTCGACGGTTCCCGCCTGACCATGAACGAGGGCATCGCCACCGCTTCAACGAAGCACGTCCACGTGCCTGAGGAGTCGCTGGTGACGACCGGCACCCAATTGTTGCGGGGCTGGACGGCTTTGACCGGCTGGCCGTCCGGCGTGAATACGAACCCCTCGGCCTGGAAACCTGCGCCGCGGTCACTGAAGCCGAGATTGATGGTGGCTTCGACCCTCATGCCGTTCCACTGTCCCGGCACCCGGCCCGAGATCTGGAACCAGGTGGTCGACCATGGCGCACCCCACCGGTAGCCCGGTTGGACAGGGGTGTACTTGGCCGACAAGGCCTCATCCACCGCCACCGCGTCGCCAGCCACAAAGGCAGAGACCGAGCAGGCCTCTCTTTCGGCGACAATTCGCGGCTGCAGCCTTTGCTCCAGGGCGTTCCTGATACGAGCCTCGGTTTTCGCTACATCGTCGTGCATGGGGGGATCCTCCGTAAGGCGTGAAGTACCGGCAGTGACGAAGTTAGCCGCCATGGAGCCGGCCACGAAAGGCGCCAGGTTTGAACGAGAACAGTGACCACAACTCGTCGTACGAGGCAATGGCCGCTGGTTACGCCGACACCGCCTGGTCGGAAGACCGCCAGGTGACCGGGCTGTTCACGGGCCCCGACCCCAACGGTGGGGAGTCGCTCGTCAACCAGACGGCACCTATGGCGGAGCTCTATGCGCTCCTGGCCGGTAGCCCTCCATTTGGGTAAAACCCACCCCCGTGCCTCCCGGGCCAGCTCTCGACAACCAGAGTGGCCTAGTCAGCTACCACCGCCTCCGCCTCGACCTCCACTTTCCAGCGGGGGTCGAGGAGGGCGGCTACGACGACCATGCTCGTAGCTGGGCGAGTGGGGCGGAAAAACTCGCCGTGCACCAATCCCACCGCGTCCGCGTCGCCGGCCGATGTGATAAAGACGCGTGTCCTGACCACGTCGGCCAAGCGCGCCCCCAGTTGGGACAGGGCAGTTTCGATTATCTCCACACAGCGACGCGCCTGCAGCCCGGCGTCGTCAGGGCACGAGCCGTCTGGCCAGACCGGGGCGGTCCCGGAGACGATCACGCGGTCACCTACGCGGGTGGCCCGGCTGTAACCCACCGGTTCCTCAAAGGGCGAGCCGGACGAAACCCATTTTCGAGCGGTCATGCCTGAAGTATGGCGCAAGAGGTAGGTGGGCGGACAAAATTTAGCCGGAAGAGTGAGCGGGCCCGCTTACGGCGCCTGCCAGCATGTCCTCCCCGAGACCCCTCCAGGCCACCGCGGCGGCGCCCACCAGGGGGGCCAGCTTACCCAGCCCGGCCGGTACTATTCGGGTGTCGCGCGCATCGGACCGCGCCGCCGTGTCGTGCAACGCTTTATTGGCCGCCTGAAAGAACGGCGCCCCAAAGCCCAGGGCTACCGACCCGGCCACCACCACCAGGTTTAGGTCACACAGGTTGGCCACCGAGGCGAGCGCTTCACCGACCAAACGCCCAGTGCGGTCGATTATTTCGGGACCGGCCTCGGACGCGGGCCTCCCCGTTATCAAGGCAATCGCCCAGCCCGAGGCCTCTGCCTCCAGGCAGCCCCGGCCGCCGCAGGAGCACTGCCGACCACCAGGGTCGATGACCACGTGGCCCACGTAGCCAGCGTTCCCGGTCCGGCCCTCGATGAGCCGGCCGTCGAGGACCAACCCCCCGCCGATGCCCGAGGAAACCACCATGGCCAGGTAATTCCGGCTCCCTTGGGCGGCGCCCCTCCACCCCTCCGCCAGGGCCAAGGCCTTGGTGTCCACCTCGAGGAACGTCGCCAAACCGAAGCGGTCCTCCAGGCGGTGGCGGAGAGGAAAATCCCGCCACCCCGGGATGTTCAACGGACTGACGTGGGAGCCGTTCGTGACCGGCCCTGCGCTGCCCACCCCGAGAGCCAAAGGTTCACCAGTGTCGTGGTCTAGAACGCCGTCGAGAAGGTGGGTTACTGCCCCGAACAGCGCTTCGGCGTCCCCGCCCGGCGGGGTGGGGCTCTCGGCGACGAAAAACGGTCGGCCCTGTCTATCTACCATGGCTGCTCCCAGTTTGGAAGCGCCGATATCAAGCGCCAAGCACAGGTCAGACGACACGTGGGCGTCCGTCTTATGCCCGTGCTCCAGGCTATTTACCACCATGGCCCACCCGCCATGGGCTGTCCACCGGCGTTGTCTCCGCCTGGTACTGGTTCATTTAGCCCTTGACCGCGCCGGCAAAGGAGAACTGGCCTCGCAAGAACCGTCCGGCCACCACCCACAGCAGCAGCGTTGGCAGCGTGTACAGGATGGAAAAGGCCGCCAATTGCCCATAGTCGACCATGCCGTACTGAGAAAAGAACGTATAGATGCTCACCGCGGCCGGGAACTTGCCCTGGCTCTGTAGCAAGATGAACGGGACGAAGAAGTTCCCCCATATGTTGACGAACGTAAAAATGGTGATGACCATGATGCCGGGCAACATTAGTGGCGCTACAATTCGCCGCAAGGAAACCAGCCAACTCGCCCCGTCGACCCAGGCTGCCTGCTCGAGGTCGATAGGGACTCCGTCCATGAACCCCTTCATCAGCCAGATACCGAACGGCAAGGAGGTGGCGGCCAAGAAAAAGATCACGGCTGGTACTTTGTCCACCAGGTTGAACCGGGCAAACATGCCATAAACCGGTACAAGGATGGCCGTGATCGGTAACCCCGTCGAGAACACAATGGTGTAGAGAAAGAGTTTGCGGAACCGCATTTGATAGCGCGATAAGGGGTAAGCGGCAAGCAGTGATATGAACACGGTTATGACGGCGGTGCAGCCCGACAATATGCATGAATTTATGAGCGGCAGGAACGTCGTCGACCAGTTGAGTACCTTGCCGAAGTTACTGAACGACAACACTAAGGGCGCCGGGGAACCGATGCTCGCCGTGGGTTCGAAGGCGGCGAGGACAAGCCAAATAAGTGGTGCGATGAAGAAAATCGCGACAAGGGCCAGCACCCCGTAGGCGGCGACAGCGGAAATGGTCTTCCGCGGCGCGGTGATGTGGAAAGGGCGCTTGCGGACCGGCGCCGCCGAGACCGTTTCGCCTCTGTTTTTTACGCCTTCGCCCAGAGTAAGTGTGCCGCTCACGCTATGTCCTCCACTCGGATGAGCTTTAGATAGAGGAACGAGAAGATGGCGCCGATCAGCAACAGGATGATGCACATGGCGGTGCCGTAGCTGATGTTGTACAGCTGGAAAGCCTGCTGGTAGATGTACAGCGGCGTCGTCTGGCTGGCCTCTCCCGGGCCCCCCGCCGTCATCACGAATATCAATGTGAAACTGGCCAGAGTCTGCAGGGTTATCAACATCAGGTTGGTAACAATGGGCCGACGGAGCAAGGGGAGTATGACCCGGCGGAGGAGCGCGAGCGCGCTGGCACCGTCGACTTGAGCGGCCTCCAAGAGGTCCGGTGGCAAGTCTGACATAGCGGCGGAGTACACCAGCATGGAGAAGGCGGTGCCCCTCCAGATGTTCGCAATGATGATGGCCAGCATCGGGGTCGTGTACAGCCAGTCCTGGCTCAGCCCGAAATGGTGCAAGAAGGTGTCGAGGGTGCCTCCTTGGTAAAGATATGCGTACCAACAGAAACCAGCCACTATTTCGGGCATTACCCAGGCGCAGATCACGAAGGAGTTGAGGGCGGAGACGACCCAGGCCTTCCTGCCTCTCTCAATAAGTGCGATGAGAAAACCCAGTGTGTTCTGCCCCAGAACGGCCGAACCCACCACGAACAGGACCGTCAGGACCAGCGAATGGATGAACAAGGGGTCCGAGAACATTTTCTCGAAGTTGGCGAAACCGACCCACTTCGGGTGGGCGGCGCCTACCCCGGTCAGCGCCTTGTTGGTAAACGCAATGTAGACGCTCCAGATGATGGGGCCGGCGAAGAACAGCAGTAAGAGGACGAGGGCTGGTGCCAGGGGCCCAAGCCACTGGAATGTTGGCATCCTCTTGTGCCGCGTACGGCGGGTGGGGCCTTCGTCGGCCTTGGGGCTTCGAGGGAACTCCCGGATCGCGATTGCCATCTAACGCTCCACAAACAGACCAAGCCCCCCGTGGAGGAGGGCTTGGTCGTGGTTCACAGGGTACATGGTCTGGTAGGGGCCGACCAGCCCGAGTACCTAACGGCAAGGCCTCGAGCTGGCGGTCGTGTACTTAGGCCGGTGCGTTCTCGACGTTGCTCGCCCCAACGGTTGAGACGAGGTACTTGTTGTAGGCAGCTACACCCTGGGCCGGGGTCTCCTGGCCCGTCATGACCTGACCGGTGATCGTCTGGATCTCGAGTCGAGAGCTTGGGGTAAGCGGCGAACGCCGGACGGAAGTGGGTGAAGGGGACGAACGAGGAGAAGGTCGCCACCAACGGGCCCTGGTTTTTGTAGGCCGGAGCCGAGGCCACGTCCTCACGGCTGGCGACCTGCCCGCCGTGGATGTCGTAGTAAAGCGAGTTCTTCTGGTTCAGCGCAATGGTGATGTAGTTGAACGCCATCTGCTTCTGCTCGCTCGTGCCGTGGGCCCCAACCGACAACAGCCAGCCACCTGAGAGGCTGACGTGCCCAGGCCCTTGCCCGTTTTGGGTCGGCATCGGCGCCACTCCGAGCACGCTGTTGAACTGCGGCCACGGTTTCGGCCCGGAGGATACGTAGTCGCTGGTGACCCAGCTCCCGTCGAGGTCGATCCCGAGCTTGCCTTCGGGCATCAGGCCCTGCTGCACTGTCTGCCAGGTCTGGCTGCCGAGGGCCGTCTGGACCGTGGGCCCCAGGTTGTCCTTAACGTAGATCTGCTGGTAGACGTTGAGGGCGGACTGGAAGCCAGCTCCAGCCTTTTCCCACTTGGCGTTAGTGGAGTCCCACAGCCAGTTGTTGGTCCCGTACAGGAACATCTCGAACCCCTGCATGGAGGACCCTTCGCCCTCTCCCAGGCCACCGTAAACGTTGATCGGGGTGACGCCGGGATCTTTGGCCTTGATCGTCTCGGCAGCAGCCAGGACCTGAGCCCAGCTCGTGGGATGCCACGGGACCGGCAGACCGACCTTGGCGAATATCTGCTTGTTGTAGTACAGGCCACGGGTATCTGTCCCCATGGAGACGCCGTAGATCTTCCCGTTAGTGCCCTTGGCGGCGGCCTGAGCCGCAGGCGAGAAGTCTTTCCAGCCTGACCATTTCGAGAGGTAAGAGTTCAGGGGCGACAGATAGCCGGCGGCGACGTCGCTGTTGACCAGGAAGGTGTCCTCGTACATGACGTTGGGCGCCGTCGACGCGGACCCGTTCATGAGGTCGAGCTTGGTGTAGTACTCGTTCTCAGCGGGCGACGTGATCGGCTCGAGGTTCACGGTCCAGCCCGGGTACTGCTTCTGGAACTCGGTCTTGGCGGTATTGACGAGTGTCGTAAGGGCGTTGGTCCCACCCTGGACCTGATAGACCACGGAGATGGTGCCCCCGGAACTGGCGGACGCCGGGGTTACCCCGGTCAGGACACCGCCAGTGGCGACAGCCACCGTAGCTAAACCGGATAAGACGGCTTTACGATGCATTGCGCTCCTCCTTTTCGGCCGTGCGCCACCAGTGGTTCCCCCTGGTTTCCCTTCGCATCGGTTGGTTCGAGACTAAGTCAACCTGATTTAGGTGTCAAGGCAGGCCGGGCCACGGGTTACGCCGTGGACCTCCTGGACGATGGGGTGAGACACTAGCCAACACACAGAGATTTCGGACCATACCAAACTCTTTCGGCGGATCGTTGTCACCCCCGGAGCTCAGCGGTGCCTCTGCGTTCGCGCACCCCCGGCCAATCCCTCCACCGCCCAGCCGCACTTAGAACATCATGTTGAGTTAGTAAGCTGGTCGACCTACAGTAGTCAAGAGGCATCTGGTCGAATGTTCAGCGGTACCAACCTTCCCAGGATCGGCGGCTACAACTATAACGTCGTGCTCAGCTCGATACAGGCCGCCGACGGGGTCAGCCGCGTCGAACTAGCCAAACAGACGGGCCTCACGGCGCAGACTGTGTCCGTCATAGTCCGCCGGCTTATTGACCAGGGGATCGTACAGGAGAGTGGCTCCTCGCCCTCGGCTGGGGGCAAGCCCAGGACAACTCTGCGGATCAACCCGACCGCGGCCTATGCCGTAGGCATCCATTTCGACCCCATCGAAGTATCGGTGGTGGTGGTGGACATGATGGGCCACAAATTGGCCCACTCGCGCCATGCTATTTCTCCCCAGCTCGAGCCCGAGGCGCTCATTGCCGAGGCGGCCGAAGTGGCCCACAAACACCTGGCCGAACTCGAAATTGCTGATGAGCGGGTCCTCGGTGTCGGTGCCGCCTGTCCGGGCCCGATAGACCAGAGCCAAGGCCTCGTAATATCCCCTCCTCGGCGGGACTGCTGGACGGAGGTGCCGATCAAACGGCTCCTCGAGTGTCATATCGGTTTCACCGTGATCGTTGACAACGATGCAAATGCCGCTGCCATTGGCGAGCGCTGGTCGGGGTACGGGCGCGGTATTTCCGACTTCGCATTTTTGTACATGGGTACCGGGATCGGAGGGGCGATGTTCCTCTCCAACAATATTTACCGGGGCGTGTCGCTGAACGCGGGAGAGTTCGGCCACATCGTGGTCGAGCCAAACGGTACGCCGTGTTATTGCGGGAACCGGGGTTGTCTGGAGGCCATGTGCAGCCCAGCGGCGATCGCCCGCGACGTCCGGGCCGAACTGGACCTGGGCCAAGCCAGCAGCCTGGCCCAGCTTTACCACAAGGATCCCGAACTCGTCGACCACGCGGCCGTATGCCTGGCGGCGCTCGAGGGTGACGCCGTGGCGCGGCGAGTGATCGACAGGGCGGCCGAATACCTGGCTGATTGCGCCGTCACCATCGCTAACGCGCTTGACGTCGAGTTATTGGTGATCGGCGGCAAAGGGGTGACCCATGTAGCCGAGATCTATAAGAACAAGGTTACGGAATTCCTCGTGTCCCGCCCGCTGGCGCGCAAGACGCACACCCTGAAGGTGGAAATTTCAGAGATGGCCAACGACGGCGCCGCCCTGGGTGCGGCCTCGTTGGTGCTCCACGCCGCTTATGCACCGAGCACGGCGGATCTGGTGAGCGTTTTCAGAGACCACGACCACTAAACCTCCCGGAGGTGGTCGTTGGCTGCTGTTTTCGGCAAAATGCAGCTCGCCAAAAACACCGTTCGCATTAGCGGTCCCCGGCTTGCCCTGGTCTCAGTTGAGTTACTGCACGGAACCCGCATCGCAGCGATGTTTGCCATTGTCACTCGCACCCCGCTGGTCGGGAGCCGGGCACAGGCTCACGGTGCGACCGCCCAGCCGGACGGACGTCCTGAAAGGTATGGCGCTGATAGCGGGGTTACCGCCGGCAGGCACCGCCGTTTTGGTGGGACCACCATTATTGGACAGTGGCCCAAGGCGGAGGCTACCGTCGCTCACGTCATCCGTGCCGCGCCGCAGGCAACTGCCGTCGCGCCCCACATTGTAGCCCTTGTCATACCAAATGCCGTCCAGTGATCGGCACGGACCATTGAAAATGTCCGCTGCGGCCCACAGCATGCCGTGCTTACCGAGGTATACGGCGCCCCCGCCGGGTATCCCTGCGCCGCTGTAAACGTTGTTGGCAGTGTTGCGGGAAAAGGTCGACGCCCATAGCGATACCGTGCCCTCGCTGCCCACATCCGAACTGTCGATCGCCCCTCCGTGAACATCGGCGATATTCTCCCAAAACGTAGAAGTCGACACCACCGCCCGGCCTACACTGCCCGTATTATCGGCATTGTCGATGGCCCCCCCGTCGCCGACCGTTTTGTTGGAGGTGAACGTGGAGCCGGACACGCTCAGGGTGCCCTGGCCGGACCAGTCGGCATTGTCGATGGCACCGGCGTCGTCGAGGGCGGCGACGTTGTCCGAAAAGGTGCACCGGGACACGACCAGGGTACCGCTCCCGTTGTCCGCGTTATCGACCGCCCCGGCGCGACCTGCAACGTTTCCCACGAACGTGGACGCGGACAGTGTGAGGGTACCCCTACCGCGCGTGTCGCCGCTGTCGATGGCACCGCCGTTCCCGTTTATCGCGCTATTGCTGGAGAAAGTCGACCCCGTCACCGCAACCGTACCCTGACCCCCCACATCCCCGTTGGCGATCGCACCTCCGTCGCCATTCACGGCAGAATTCGACGAGAACGAGGAACCTACGACGACGAGCGTGCCGGTGCCGGTGGTGCCCGCATTGTCGATAGCCCCGCCATTGGCGTTGGCGTAGTCATGAAAAAACGCAGAGTGCGATACCGAGACGGTCCCGCCGTGAATGTTCTCGATAGCACCCCCCAGCCCCCTGGCCGTGTCGTTGGCGTCCTGGATGGTGAGGCCGTCCAGGTCCAGGTGGACCTTCCCGCTCACCGTTAATATGGGGCCGTTACAAGCCTGGGTGCCGCAGCCGGCCCCCTGTCCGTTATTGCCGTCGAGAGTGGGAGCCGCGACGCCTGCGGCGGGCCTGACGGTGAGCGGAGCTGAAGAAGTAGTGCCCGCGGTACTGATCACCCAATTGCCCACATAGTGCCCGCGGCCACCCGGTGTGGCCAACGCGATGACGTTGCCCGCAGCCGCCCTGGCCAGTGCCTGGGCGAGCGTACACTGCTGTGAGGCGTCGCTCGTACTGGGACAGGTGGTAGGTGACGCCGCCCCTCCGTGCGCATATGCGTACAAAACGCGCACGGCCGCCGATGCCGGCTGGACCGGCGCCCCCACGCTGAGCGCAGAGGCAAGCAGGAGGCTGGCGGACAGACTGCCCACCACGAAGCGACCCCTGGCGACGGCTCTCCTGTGCGGCCAATTGTGGGGGACCATCACCAAGCTCTCTTTCTAAGCCCTTATCAGCTAGCCAATGCTCTCACCGCTAGTGGCCAATTCCCAGGCACGGGTGACGGCGGCATCGAGCATGGCCTCGGTGAGACGGCGCGTAAAGGTGTTCTGCTGGCTCGGATGGTACGAGCAAACGATGGTCCTGCCCCCGCCGGCGGGCACCTCCAGCCCGTGCCCGAACCGAGGCCGCCGCCGTACGCCCAGCACGCGGCAACACACTTCGTAGGCGAACCCTCCCAGAGCCAGCAGCACTCTCACATGTGGCAGCAATGCCAGTTCGCGCTGGAGGTAGGGGAGGCAGTTGTCTCGTTCTTGGGGCGTGGGCCGGTTCTGGGGCGGGGCGCACTTCACGCCCGCCGTCACCCACACCCCGGTGGCTCTAAGACCGTCATCCCTGGACACGCTCTCGGGCTGGTTGGCCAGGCCGGCGCGCCACAAGGCGGCCCAGATCCAATCGCCCGAACGATCGCCCGTGAAAACCCGGCCCGTCCGGTTGCCACCGTGCGCCGCCGGCGCCAGGCCAATCACCGCTAGACGAGCCGCCGGGTCTCCGAAGCCCGGGAGGGGCCGGCCCCAGTACTCTTCGCCGGAGTACGCAGCCCGACGTTCCGCGGCCACCTGCTCCCGCCAGGCAACCAGCCGGGGGCACCGGCGACAAGCCACCACCTCCTGGCAAACGTGCTGCAGATCGTCCCGTTGCACGGTCAGAGGCTATAAGCCAGCGGCGCGCGGCGAACATAGGGCGCCCCCGGCGACCTGGCCGTCAGCAAGTCCCGGGCACTGTTTGCCCCCGGCGCAGGCTAGCTTTGGCAAGAAATGCCACGCCGACCCAAACCACCCCCCACCACCGTCGTGCTCCTTGTGCGCCATGGCCTGACGCCAACGACTGGCCGTGAGCTGCCAGAGCCCGGCCCGGGCCCCGGCCTCACCGATCAAGGCAGGAGGCAAGCAGAGGAGGCCGCCCAGTACATCTCCGAATGGCGAGCCGCCCTACCCGCTCTGGCTGCGATCTACGCCTCTCCCCTCACCCGTACCCGGGAGACGGCCGCCATCATTGGTAAGGCACTGGACATCACCCCTGTTGAGCGGGCTGACCTGGTCGACTGCAATGCGGGGGAGTGGGCGGGGGCACCTCTCAAGGACCTGTTTAAAAAGCCGGAGTGGAACACAGTGGTGCATTACCCGAGCTCGTTCCGCTTCCCCGGGGGGGAGTCGATGACCGAGATGCACGCCAGGATGGTTGGCGCCGCCCAGGAGCTGGTAGGCCGGCACCAGGGCCAGTCCCTGGTAATCGTGTCCCACTCCGACCCGATAAAGACCGTCGTAGCCGATGCGCTGGGCCTGCACCTCGACATGTTCCAGCGAGTCGTCATTGCCCCCGCTTCGGTCAGCGCCATTTCTTACGGTGACCTCGCGCCGACCGTCACGCTCGTCAATTGGACGGGCACCTCAGGCCACGTCCCCGCCAAGGAGGAGCCAAAGCGGGAGGAGCGCGCTACGGCCACGAAAGTGGGCCCGCGCTGAGCGCTTCGTTCGACCTGGGCAGCCCGACCAGGGTTACTGTAGGAGCGGTAGGCCCGCCCGGCGCGGGTCTTCTACCTCCAGGCCCGACAAGAGGACCAGTTAGTGTCCCTCAAGCTGGAAAAGGAACAGGTGTTGTTCCTGGCTGGGGGGCTCAGCGAAGTTATGGCCGACCTGGCCGCACCCGGCGCGGTCCCCGGGGAGGGCGAACTCGAGCTGGAACAGCCAGTGCTGGCCGAATGGGCCGTCGGGTCGATGCAGCTCGGGTACGACCCGGCCTCCGACAGGGTCCTTCTCGTTGCGCGCGAGGTCGCCTCCGACGATGACAATGAGGAGGCCTCCGGGCGAGCGACCGAGGAGACGACGCCGAAAGAGGCGGACGCGCCCGGGGTGAGCGTCAGTTGGCCGGACGTGGACGACGAAGAGGCTGGCTCGAGCAACGCCGCGGTTGTCCGTGTGGCTCTGACGCGCGAGCAGGCGGCCGGGGTCATTGAGCACGGCAAGAGGCTCTTGCGGAGGGGGCGCCCTCCCTGCCCGCTTTGTGGTTTCCCGCTGACCGACGACCACTCTTGCCCCAAGACGAACGGGCACCGGGCGCCGTCCCTGTGAGCGACCGCCAAATGAGCCGGCGCCAATGAGCGGGCGCCAATGAGCGGGCGCGGTGAGCGGGCGCCGGCGAGTAGGCGCGCCCAAAAGCAGCCAAACCACGCCCGCGAACCTTCGACCGGCCTGCAACCCCCAGAAGATGCGGCTGCCATACTGGCTGTCCTTTCGAAGGGAGATATCGAAGTAAAAGGGCGTCTGCGTTGGAGCTCGAACGCGACCTTCCTGGTGTCGGTGCGACCGCCGGTTAAAAACCGAGCCGAGACGGCAAAGTTGGCCTCCAGCTCAACGAGAGAGCCTTCATTGGACGGCGCCGGCCGCCGGCCGATGCTGGCGATATACAAGCCCATCAAAGGCGAAAGACCTTTGTGGGATTTCCCTCGCGGGCTCTGGAAACGCGAGGTTGCCGCTTACGAACTGGCCACGGCCCTCGGTTGGGACATCGTCCCGCCGACGGCCCCCCGTATCGACGCGCCGCTAGGACCTGGCTCCCTGCAATACTGCGTGGACGCGCTGACTGACGAGCACTATTTCAGCCTTCTTGAAGAAACTCAACACCACGGCACCCTCCGTCGAATTGCTGTTTTCGACCTGATCGCCAATAATGCCGACCGAAAGAGCGGTCATTGCTTGCTCGACCGGCAGGGCCACATTTGGGGGATCGATAACGGCCTCTGCTTTCATACAGAACCCAAGTTGCGGACGGTTATTTGGGACTTCGCAGGTGACGAGATCGGTCCGGAACTGCTGGCCAGCCTCGAACCGCTGTCGAGGGCTGAAGTCCCCGGCGTCGTCACGAACCTTCTCGACGAAGAAGAAATAGATGCCCTTTCCGCGCGCGCCGCCGGCGTCTTGGCCATGGGCAAGTTCCCTGAACCCTCGGGCGACTTCCCTTACCCTTGGCCCCTCGTCTGACGAAAAGGCCCGGAAACCGCTATCGTGGGCACTCAGCGCCGGGGCGCACGGCCGAGATGGCAGCATGGAGGCAAACATCCGTGCGAGCGCGAGAGGAGCCACTCTTAGTGGGCAGCGAGGACGAGGTGAGATTGGCGGTCCCTGCCAGGCCGGAGTACCTGGGCCTGGTCAGGGTCACGGCGGCGGGGCTCGCCAGTCGGCTGGGTTTCACCTTCGACCAGGTCGAAGACCTCAGATTGGCAATCGACGAGATATCTTTCGGGATGACGGGCAGCAAAGGTAGGGACGGGATCCTCGAGGTCCTTTTTCTCCTCAGCTCCGAGGGCTTGTCGGTGAGGGGAGAGGGACATTTCACCCCCCGGGCCCCGTCCAGCTTTCCGAATTGTCAGAGGTCATCCTCAACGCCTTGGTCGACGAGCATTCGATGAGCGACGGTGCGACCGGGCCGCGCTTCGTTTTAGTCAAGAGACGCCTGCCCCAAAAGGCGGGTGTGGACGACAATTCGTCAGGGGAAGGGCAGTGAGCCTTGAACCGGACCGGCGCCAGCAACTAAGAGAGCAATTTGCGAAGTACGCACAGCAGCGGGACACGGCTCTGCGCGATGAGCTGGTTTCTGCTCACCTCGGTTTGGCCGAATACCTGGCCCGGCGTTTCGCCAATCGGGGCGAGCCCCTGGACGACCTGGTACAGGTGGCATCCCTCGGGTTGCTGAAAGCGCTGGACCGTTTCGACCCGGACCGCGGGGTCGAATTTTCTACTTATGCCACCCACACGATCGTGGGAGAACTAAAGCGCCATTTCCGCGACAAGGGGTGGTCGATCAGAGCCCCCCGCAGGATGCAGGAGCTGTACCTCAGGCTGGGCAAGGTGGTGGCCGTCATGGGGCAGGAACTCGGCCGCTCCCCCACCATCGCCGAACTGGCAACGGAGGTGAAGGTGTCCGAGGAAGAGGTCCTCGAAGCCCTCGAAGCCGGCCAGGCGTACCGTTCCGCCTCCCTGGACGTGGCCACAGAAGAAGGCGAGTCGCTGGCCACCCGCCTGGGGGGGAGGACCCGTCGCTGGAGGACGCCGAACGCCGGGCCACATTGTCTCCGCTGTTGGCGCAATTAACCCCCCGTGAACGTCTCATCCTCCAGCTGCGTTTCTTCGACGGGCTCACCCAGTCAGAGATAGCGAACCGGCTGGCGATCTCCCAAATGCACGTGTCGCGACTGCTGGCCCGCAGCCTGTCGCAATTGCGCTCAGCGGCAGAAAACCCCACCGGTTAGCCGGGCGCTAATGCGTCTTCTGTTGATTGTGAACACATCGGCGTCATTCGTCACCGCTCGCGCCCGAGTCGTGATCCATAAGGCGCTCTCGGCCGACCACGAAGTCGTGCTGAAGGAGACGAACCGACGCGGCCACGCAGCCCGGTTGGCGCAGGGCGCCGCCGCCGACGGCCTGGACGCCGCCATAGTCCTGGGCGGTGACGGTACTCTCAACGAAGCCGCCAACGGTTTGGCTGGCTCTCAGACGGCGCTCGGCGTCCTGCCCGGGGGTTCTACAAATGTGTTTGCCCGGACGATCGGCATGGCCAACGACCCGATCGAAGCGACGAGCCAGCTGCTTGGCGCCCTGGCGGCGGGGTCGGTGAGGAGGATCGGCCTGGGCCGCGCTAATGGGCGCTACTTCTTGTTCCACGCCGGCATCGGGTTCGACGCTGCGGTCGTCCGTCGAGTCGAGGAACTGGCCCCACTCAAGCGCTACTTCGGCCCGGCGCTGTTCGTGGTGGCCACGCTGACGACTTGGGCCAAAGGCTACGACCGGCGCCGGCCCGCGTTCGCTCTCCAGGCCGGCGACACGATGATCGATGACGGGTACTTCAGCGTCTGCCTGAACACCGACCCGTACACGTTCCTGGGGAGCCGGCCTCTCCACCTGGTGCCCGGGACGACGGCCGACGACGAGCTGAGCCTGGCTGTGTTCGAGAGCCTGTCGCTCCGGACCATGCTCCCGGTCCTGGCCTCGGCACTGGGTCGGGGGGACAAGGCGGCAAGACGGCGCCGAGTATCGATCATCCGCGACGTCAAATCTGCGACCATCAAGGGGCACCGCGCCGTTCCTTACCAGCTGGACGGCGATTTCGTAGGAGAGTCCGACCAGATCGAGTTGGGCTGGACGGCGGCGGCGTTGTCAGTCGTCGTGCCCGTCGCCTTGCCGACCGCCGCTCCCACCATCCCCACTGCGGACGGTTGACCCAGGCTGGCCCGGTCAACAATTTCCCAAAAAAGCTGCCACGCGACCCCTTGCGCGGTTCACAAAGGGGGCTATACTGCCTCTACGCACGAGTTATGACTTTTTCTTTGTAGTGGACTGGCACGTGAACAATTTCACAAGCGACACACGTGGCCTACCTTGCGGCACACCCCAGACCGACGCCACGGTCATTGCGTACACAACTCACGCTAGGAGGGAAGCTGAGTGGCATTAACCTGGACGCGGAGCATCGAGTGGGACGTCGAAGATTGGCGTGAACGGGCGGCTTGCCGGGACACGGACCCCGACTTGTTCTTCCCGGTGGGCAGCACGGGGCCTGCGGTCGAGCAGATTATTGCCGCTAAGGCAGTTTGCGACACTTGCGATGCCCGCGACAGTTGCCTCGAATTCGCTTTGGCTACTAATCAGGAGTCAGGCATTTGGGGAGGCACCACGGAAGAGGAGCGGCGCAAGCTGCGCAAACTCTGGCTGGCCCGGCAACGGCGGGCGGGCTAAAGCTCTGGTAGCAGTTTAGATCCGGCCCAGGTCGCTGGTTTCCGGCCGATCTACCGGGATGGCCAGCTCCACTACTGCTCCCCCGGCGCTGTATATGTCGATTTTCCCGCCCAGCTGGCTGTTCACCAGTCCGCGGACGATGGAGAGGCCAAGGCTCGTCGTCGCTTCGATCGAAAATCCCTCGGGCCACCCGACGCCGTTGTCGCGCACCTGGACGAACAAGTCGTCACCCCGCCGGTTGAACGCTATGTGCACCTCCGGCGGTTCCACCCCGCTAACCGGGGAACCGGGCGCAAAAGCGTGTTCGACTGCATTTTGGATCAGTTCGTTGAGAGCCACCGCCAATGGCGTAGCCACCTGGGCCCCCATTTCCCCTGCCTCCCCCGACCAAGTCACCTTGACGGGAGCAAAAGCACCCGAGAAATCCTCCGCCATCCGGACCAGAGAGGGCAGGATGTCGTTGAAATCGACCTCGTCTGCTGTATCTCGAGAGAGGATTTCGTGGACAACGGCAATACTGCGGACCCGGCGCTCGGCTTCCTCCAGCGCGTGGCGAGCGTCTCCTTTTGGCAGCCGGCGGGACTGCAGGCGCAAGAGTGAGGAAATGGTTTGGAGGTTGTTCTTGACCCGGTGGTGCACTTCTCGGATCGCCACGTCCTTCCCCATGAGGAGACGGTCCCGCCTTCGGATGTCAGTGACGTCCCGGACCAGCACCACCGCGCCGGTTGTCCGGCCCTGGTCGAGCAAAGGTATGCAGCGGATGAAGACGGCGACGTCCCCCAACTCCAGCTCCTCAGAGACGGGGACCTGGCCGGCGAACGCGGCCGACACCGGGTTACCTCGCACGCCCAGCTCGTCGAGGCTGGCCCCGAGGATGGCCCGGTAGACACCCAAGCGGTGCATGGCATTGACGGCATTGGGTGAGGCGAACTCGACGCGGGCGGCGGCGTCCAGGGTCATGACACCATCGCCGACGCGGGGAGCCTCGCTCGAGAGTGGCTCGTCCACGGGGAACGGAAAGGTACCGGCCGTAACCATACGCGCAAACCGGTCGAAAACACCTATGTAGACCCGCTCGAGCTCGCCGGCCCGCCGGCCGACTACCAACGGCGCCTCCCGGGTGAGCACGGCGACGACCTCGCCACCGAAGCGGACGGGGATGCAGACCACCCGGGCCAGTTCGTTCCTCTTCTCGACGGTGACCTCGCCCTCTACCACGCCCCCGAGCGACCAGGCCCGGGCCAACAAGGGCCGCTCGCTGTCGCTTACCTCCCGGCCGAGAAGGTCCTCCAGATGCAGGGTCTGGCTCGTGGTCGGCCTCACTTGCCCGACGACCACGAAGCCCTCCTTTCCGTCAGCGGCCGGGACGAAGAGCAATAAGTCGGAGAACGATAGGTCGGACAGGATGGCCCAGGATCCGACCAGGCGTTGCAGGTGCTCAACCTCCGGGCCGGGTAAGACGGCCTGGTCCCGGAGTAGCTCGGTCAGTGTGGCCAACGTTTACCCCCTGCGGGCGGCCCGCTTGGTCGAAGCCTCGTCCCAGGCCCAAATGTGACGGCCGACTTCGAGCACTCCCGACAGGTCGTGGACGTCCTCCGCCAGTTCGGGGATACTAGCCACCACGCCGGGGGAACGAGCCAGTTCGGAGCGCTGGTTGGCTTCCCTCTTCGCCACCACGCCCATGTTAATGAAGTTGGTGCCGACTTCCTTCAGGACGCGTTCGACCAGCCCGGGGTCACAGCCGTCGAGCGGGCCGGAAGAGAGCGAACTGGCTATCTGGCCGGCTTCCGAAACGAGCTTGGTCGCCTGGTCTCCCGCACCGGTTTCCAGCAGGTAGTCAGGGAGCACCCGGTTCAATACCAAGGCGCCGAGGTGAAAACCCTTGACGGGCAATAGGTCCATAAACGCTTCCGCCTCCCTTACCGGCATCGTCTCGAGGGTGCCGACGACGATAAAGGTGGTCCGCCTGTCGGCCAGGAGCCGCTCAACTTCGCGCGCCCGGGCCACAAATCCCTCTGAAAGGGTTTGGAACAAAATGAAGAACTCAGCTATGTCCTGGAGGAACTGGGAGCCGATGACCTTGTCGGCCACGTAATAGAAAGGCCGCCCCGCTACATCCGCCAGCCGGCTCTTGTACGGCACGGTCAGAAGGCGCAACAGCCTGGAACTGAAAAAATCAGCGGTGCGCTCTGGGGCTAACAAGAAATCGAGGGCGCTGCGGGTCGGCGGCGTATCAACGACAATCAGGTCGTAATTGCCCCCGGCGTGAAGCTCGTACAACCGCTCGACAGCAATGTAATCATGGCTCTGTACGAAACGAGACGAGATGTCTTGGTAAAGGGGGTTGTCCAGTATCCGTTTTGCCGTCGTCGGGTCGGGGGCATGCCGCGTCACCAGCGCGTCCCAGCTCTGCTTCGCATCGAGCATTTCCGCCCAGAGCTCACCGCGCGGCGCGGCGCCGGCGGCGGTAAATGCGCTACGGCGGACCCGCTCGACGCCGCTGCCCTGGCGGAGACCGAGGGCCTGAGCCAACCGCCTGGCCGGGTCCACCGTGACGACGAGGACTTTCCCACCCTGATGGCAGGCGGACATCGCCGCGGCGGCGGCGGCCACGGTCGTCTTTCCTACTCCTCCGGGACCGCACACGACAGCGATCTCCTTAGCTGCCAATAATGCGTCGATAGTGGCCGGGGGTTTTCCCGTGCCAGTCACGTGTCGAGCTCCGCGGCGAGTGCGGAAGCCACTTGCCGGGTCGAGCGCAGCCCGTACGACCGGAGGAACAAGAACGGCACGTAGTAAAGCTCCGGCGCCACAGCCATCGAAGGTGGGGCCGAAGGCGGTTGAGATATGGCTTCTCTCAGGCGCCCCACGTGGCCAGCGCGCGAGCGTCGCATCTTCACCATGAGGCGCGCCGCGTCCAGCAATGGCTCTGCCGGCCCGCCGAGCACGGCCGTTATGTCATCGGAGGCTGAGGCGCTCGAAAGCGCCTCGAACACTTGCTCCTCCCTGGTGCCAAAGAGCTCGGGCAGCACGCGGTTCACCACGACGCCGGCGAGACCGACGGTCGTCTCCGTTTCGAGCCGCCCGATGAGCTCGATGGTCTCGCTCACCGGCATCTCCTCCGGCGTCGTAACGGCGAGAACGCCAGAGGTCTTGGAGTCCGAGAGGATCTCGAGCATCCAGTCGGTCTGCTGCCGGATGAGCCCGACCTGTACGAGGCGGTTGATGGCCTGCGGCGCTGCCAGCTGGCCGATTATGTGGCCACTCGCGACCGCGTCTACCACGACAATGTCGTAACGCCGTTCCCGCACCTCCCAGCACAGCTTGCCGACGGTCACGATCTCGCGGACGCCCGGCGCAGCCGACGCCACGAAATCGAACATCTTCGCCAGCGGCCCGAAGTACGCGGCTCGACCGAACCTGAGCTGCAACGACAAGTACTGTCGCAGCGACGCCTCCGTGTCCATGGACATCAGCCAGAGATTGGGCGCTATTTCGCGTTCTTCGAAGCCTGCCGGCGCGGTCTCGAAGCTCGAAGCGAGGTCGCCTTTGGCGTCCATCTCGCAGAGTAAAGTGCGCTTCCCTTTGCTGGCAGCCAGCAGCCCGAGCGCGGCACTGATCGTCGTCTTCCCGACCCCGCCCTTGCCGGTAACGAAAACGAGCTTGCGGTCCAGCAGCTCAACCACTGGCAGTCAACTACTGGCGCCGGAGTTGAACTCTCGTGCGCCCCCCCTCAGACGGCAGCCCCGAAACCAACGCGGCGTGTCTCAGTCGCCGTATCGAGTTCGATGTAGGCCAACTTGGCCGCGGGGACGCCGATGTGGCGACCGCGCTTGTCCGTGAGCCAGAGCATGCCGGCCCCCTTTTCGACGGCGGCGTCGACCTTTGATATCAGATCGTCTGCAGCGAGGTTGTCGGCCAGCTCGACTTCGATCTCCCTGGGCGCCTGCGTTATGCCGATACGGACGTCCACTTAGTTCTTCTCCTGTCTAGTGCCGGTGCAGCTTACCTTCGGTTACGGTCACCTTTGCTGGCTAGCGTGGAGTTATGCGCACGGGCGAGCCTCTTTCGAGCGAGGCTCCACCTGCTGCGGACGGTGCCGGAGGGGCAATAGTGTTCGCCCACGCCTCCGCGCCCGGCCCGGTCGTCGGCGCCACCCGCGTCACGCGGTCAGCCCGTGAAGACGCTGAACAATTGTTGCTCGCCCCGGGCGCTACGCGCTCCAGGGACGCAGGCAACAGGGCCATACCAGAGGAGCCCGACCCACTGAGGACCTGCTTTGAGCGGGACCGCGACCGCATCCTCCACTCTCCTGCGTTTCGTCGTCTGGCGGGGAAGACGCAGGTATTCGTGTTCCCTCTCGACCATCAACGGACCCGGTTGACCCACGCGCTCGAAGTGGCCCAGGCGGCCACCGCCGTGGCCCGAGCGACGGGTCTTAATGTGGCCCTCACCGAGGCCATCGCCCTGGGCCACGATTGCGGCCACGGACCAGGCGGTCACGCCAGCGAAGAAGCTTTCTCGCCCTACTTGCGGGACGGGTACAACCACGCCCTCTGGGGCGCCGATGTAACCCTCGCCGGTCTCAACCTGTGCGCCGAGACGCTCGACGGGATCCGTCACCACAGCTGGTGTTTGCCGAGCCCGATCACGCCCGAAGGCGCCGTCGTCAGCTGGGCCGACCGCTGCGCCTACTGCGCGCACGACCTGGAGGACGCAGCCGGGGTCGGGATAGTCGACGTCGACGACCTGCCGGAAGTGGTCACGGACATCGCCGGGCGCTCCCGCGCCTCTCAGCTGCACTGCTTCATTAATGCCCTGGTCGATTGCATTGTCGAAACCGGGGAGGTAGGGATGCGCCCGTCCTTTGCCGACGCGCTGGCGGCCTTGAGGGACTTCAACTACGAACGCATTTACACCCGGCCCCGTTCCATAGCTCAGGGCCAGGCCGTGGTCGCCGTCTTGCGGGGCCTCGTGGACTACTACGTGGCCAACCCCGACAAGGTCCCGGCGAGACTGGGTGAAGCTCGGGTTGGTACCCCCGTCGCTGGGGGCGGGGCCCGCGATGGTGAGGAGGCGGGGGCCATCCGGCGGGCGATCACCTACGTGAGCGGTATGACTGACCGATTTGCCTTCAGCACCGCGGTACGGCTGCTCGGCTGGCCCGTCGACCGCCTCCCTCGGGGCGTCGACGCCCCCGTGAGCACGCTTTGACGACCCCAATCCGGGCGCACCCGGGCCGGCCAAGTACCGAGCCCCAGCCTGACCGCCTTATTTCAGCTTCAACTCTTCTCTGAAGATACGTGCCCGCCCCAGTTTCACCAGCTCAGCGGCAATAGATCGAAACGCTTCAGCCGCTTCGGACGCCGGTCCGGCTAGGACGGCCGGCCGGCCCGTATCCCCGCCTTCCCGCACGGCCGGGTCGAGGGGGATCTGCCCAAGAAGCGGCACGCCAAGTTCGTCGGCCAGCTGGGCGCCCCCGCCCCGGCCAAAAATCTCATTGCGGCCGCCGTCAGGGGCTGTGAACCAGCTCATGTTCTCGATCACACCCCTGACCGGCAGGTTGAGCTTCCGGGCCATGTAGGCGCTTCGTTGGGCCACCCTTTTGGCCGCCGCCTGCGGCGTCGTGACCACGTAGATCTCGGCGGACGGCAAGTACTGCGACATCGACAGAGCGACATCTCCCGTCCCGGGCGGCATGTCGACGAGCAGGAAGTCGGGTTGGCCCCAGTCCACGTCAGCCAGGAACTGTTCGAGTGCTTTGTGCAGCATCGGACCTCGCCAGACGACCGGTTGGTTGTCGTTCACGAAGAAACCCATGGACATGACGCTGACGCCGAAGGCCACGACCGGCGCCACCCCGCTCTGGCTGATGGCAGGTCCTTGTCCGGCCGCCACTGCGGCGGGCACGCCCATCATGGCCGGGACCGAAAACCCGTACACGTCCGCGTCCAGCACGCCAACGGTGTGGCCGGCCTCCGCCAGGGCGATAGCCAGGTTGACGGTGACAGACGATTTGCCGACCCCGCCTTTGCCCGAGCTAACCCCCAGCACCCGGGTAGGCCCGGTACCGCTGGCAAACGGGTTTGTCTTACCTTCTTCGTGGCCGAGTGTTGGCACGAGGCCATGCTATTGAGCCGCTCGGGTAAGCAGCGCGATCGAGCCGCTCGGGTACGTCACGTGAACGAGCCGCGCCGGTAAGTCGCACACCTGCCCTGGCGGCGAGCCACGCGGTCCCAGTGGCCAACCGCGCCGGCGGCTTTAGGGCTGGTCAACTGCGAGGTTCGGCCCCGAGCCCCGGTGGGACCAGTACCATGTGGGCAATGGTGCAGCTAGACGCTGAGCCTGTGGCCCCGGAACGGAGGGACCTCGCCGACAGCGAGTTCTCGGCGGTCGTAGCCGCCGTGACCTCGGCCTTCGGCGACCCGACCCGGAGGCAGGTCTACCTTTACGTCAGGGACTCCCTCTCGGGAGTGACCGCCACCCAGGCGGCCCAGCACTTCTCGCTGCACCCTAACGTCGCCCGTCATCACCTCGACAAGTTGGCCGCGGGTGGCTATCTGGAGGTCTACAGTTCCAGAGCCCGAATCTCGGGAGCGGGCCGGCCCTCGAAGTGTTACCGGGCGAGTGGCCCGGCTCCGGCGCTGGGGACATCGAGCCCCGGTGGGGAGCTGCTGCTGGCGTTGCTCGGCGGTGCACTGGCCCTGCTGCCCCAGCACGAGGCCGAGGAGATGGCCGAGCAAGTGGGGTTCGCCTATGGCTCAAAGCTGGCCGCCTCCATGGCGGTGGGTGAGGGGCAGCGTTCCTTTCGCTCTGCGCTGCGAGCAGTTGCGGACGCCCTGACCGCACAGGGGTTTGCTGCTCACGCCGAAGCCAGGGGGCAGTCGCTCGCGCTGGTAAAAGAGGCGTGCCCGTTCTTCGATGCAGCCGTGCAGCACCCGGTCATTTGTGCGGTGGACAGAGGAATGGTCAGAGGCATGCTCAACGCCCTTTACGGCCGGGCGACCGGCCCCGCCGAGTCCTCATCTCGAGCGATGGGTGACAAGACGTGTTCTACCTGCCTCCCCGCGGTCGGCTGACCTGCACTGTTCGTCGTAGTCAGGCTTCAGTCGTGGCGGGCTGGCTCCGGGCCCGGCCCTTTGTGAGAAGATCGGGCTGTGCGAGGACCGGGAGAGATGATGGGGCTGGACGTCGCCGGGCCGCTGGAAGCCGGGGTGCGCGTTAGCCTTGAGCTGCCTGAGGCGGGTACGTGTGTGGGCGTCGTGTCGTCGAAGGGGATGTCAACGGGGGGTCAGGCATCGCTGACCCTCGACCTTCTCGATGAGTTACCCGAAGACGAGATAGACCTCGGTTCGACCATTGACCTGTTCATGCCCCGACCCGAGGGCATTTACCATTGGCTTTGTTCGCTGAGTTCGCCGCCCTTCGGTCAGCGCGCACAGCTGGAGCTGTTGGGCTCGCCGATGGTTGTCCAGCGCCGGTCGCGCCAACGAGTCGACGCCGCCCTTAATGCGAAGGTACGGCGGATCCATTCGGCCCGGCGCGGCCCCGCCCGGGACATGACGGTGGCCGACCTGTCCCACGGTGGCATGAGGCTCGAAGGCCCTTTCCAACTGAGCACCGGTGATACCGTCGAAGTCTCGCTCGACCTCGGCACGCCAATCCAGGTCGTGGGCCGCGCCGTGATGGCCTACCCCTCGTCCAATGGCAAATGGACGGCGCACCTGAGCTTCGTCGACGGCCAACGCGAAGCCCTGGACGTGGTGGACAGCTTCCTGGCTTACCACCTCCGCGGGCTTCCGTAACGCTCACCACAGAGCCTCAAGCGGTGCCAGGCCACAGGCCCAAGCCATCGTGAGAGGCCCTTTCAGTGACCCGGGCTTCACGCCGATAAACCCTGAGTGCCCTCCGACGATACCTTTGCGCAAACATCGGGCGGCGGACGATGACTTCCGCAGGTGGTATCGCCGGCCCCCTGGAACCAGGGTCTCAGGTGGGCCTGCAGTTGCCGCAGGCTGGGAGTTGCGCGGCCCAGGTCGCGTCCTGTGATGGCCGGGAACTGATCCTCGAGCTACTGGACGAAGTGCCCCCCGGGGCGCTCGAAGAAGGCTCCGTGGCCGACTTGTTCATGTCCCTTTCGTGGGGCATGTACAAATGGCTCTGCATCGTGAGCTGCCAACCGAGCGAGCGCAAGGCCGAGATCCAGCTGCTGGATGCACCCATGTTCATCCAGCGCCGGCTCGACCCGAGAGTCGGCGTGGGGCTGCCGGCGCAAGTGCGGCCAGTACGCTCGGTCGCCGTCGGGGAGCCCCATGAAGCCACGGTGGCCGACCTCTCCCACGGGGGTCTCAAACTCGAGGGGGCCAGGCAGTTGCGGGCCGGCGATGTGATCGAGGTGGCTACGGAGCTATCGGCCACCCTCATTTCGAGCGGCATGGTGTCACTGATGTGCCGGGTCGTTATGGCTTACCCGAGCGCCAAACACCCGGGGAGAGGTCGGACGGACGCGGATATCTGCTTCCTGGAGGGCCAGCAACAGGCGATCGAGGCCGTCGACCGCTTCGTGGCGCAGCAGCTGAAATGCCGCGCCAACGCCACCCTCTAACCGGCGACGACCCGAGCTGCGGGGCTCCCGGCCGGAGTCACCAGCGCCGGAGAGTGATACCGCTGCTGGCCACCAGGCCGGCGTAACGTTCAGGCTTTTCGAAGATGGAGCGGACCGCTACCCGGCCCGGGCCCTCCAAACGCAGCCAAATAGTGCGGTAGTCGTAGCTGCCCCACCACACACCACCGCTGGCGGGGTACTCGGCGTGCAGGCCGAAGGTGACCGAGGTGTCCGAGTAAACCCAGGAGCCGGGCTGCACCAGGATGGCCTGGCCCGGAGCCAGGTCACGTACGAACAGGTTGCCCGGGCAGTGGAGCAAAAGCAGGCCGGGTCGGCCGGAACGTTCCGCGAACAGGTCGATGTAGGGGCCGATCGGGTACTCGTACTCGGTGTCGTCGCCGCTTCTCGTCTGGAACCAAACGGGCGTGTTCTGCCACGAGTAGTCGATATTGTCGCCGGCGGCCAGGAAGGCATGCTCGCGAACGAACAGGCCGCGACCGGGGGGGATGGGCAGGACTACGACCTCGCCCGGGCCGTCCTCCGAAATGGCGATGTGGCCTGGTCCACTCGCACGCATTAGGACCATCGGCATGCCGGCGTACTTACGGTTAAACGAGCCTTGCGCCCATGGCTCCAGGTGGGTGGTGGGCTGAGCCCAGAGCAGGGTGTGGTGCGAGAAGACGACTCCGTCGCCGGCTGCCAGGGTGAAGTCGGCGGTCGGGACGAGCGTGCCTTCGATCTGGCAAAAGGACTGTCCGAACTGGATCCGGGCCATGTCCCGGACGGCGGGCTGTTCGACCCATCCGGAGTCAGAGACGGCGGTCCGGACGTCCACCGGCGCGCCGCAGTTCGGGCAAGAGGGACTACTGGCGTCGGAGGGCAGCCGGCAGAACCGGCACACGTAGGCTGCGCTCGGCGCCGCGGTTGTCGTTGGTGTGGTTGTCATCGCCTGCTCACTGGGCGCTCGGGCGGGCGGCAGGCGCTCTCGCGGCCCTCACTAGCCGGCCACTACTCACTAGCGGGCCACTACTCACTGGCCCTCACTCACTGGCATGGTGGTGGTACATCGACTGGATCCCAACCCGGCCGGGCCCAGTCATTTCGGCCATGTACATGCCCCGGCTCAACAGCCCGGTCCGCACGTTGAGCTGCACCGCCTGCATGTTGACGCTCGAGTCTTTGTAGAGGTACCCACCCGGCTCCACGAGGATCTTCTCGCCTGGTCCGAGTGCCCGCTCGAAGACGTTGCCGTAGCCGTGGAGGAGGACGATACCCGGCTCGCCGGAAGTGACGAAACGGTCCAGGTACATCCCGCTGCCGCCATGCATTACGTTGGCCAGGCCCTTGATCCGCTCGAAGCTATAGCGCACTGAGTGCGAGGCAGCCAGGAAAGCGTGCTCGCGGGCATCAAGCTCCATGCCCGGGTGCAGGACCAGAGTTACGATCTCTCCCGCGGCGTCGCGGGAAAAGGCGATACGCCCTGGCCCACCGGCCTGGGTCACGACGTAGGGCATGCCCCCCAGCGACCGCTTCAGCCCCCCACCCATCGGGTAGACGCCCACGGGGACGCTCTCGTCCTTCCACAGCATCGTGTGATGTTCGAAGATCACGCCGTCACCTGGGCTCAGGTTTATCTCGGCCACGGGGACCAACTCGCCCTCGACCTGGCAGGTGCTGTTCGAGAACTGGAACTTGGCCATGTCCCGCAGCCGTGGGGCCTCGCGCCAACCTGAGTCCGACACGAGGTTCGCCGCGTCCAGAGGAGCCCCGCAGTGCTCGCACGACTTGGCTTCTACCGGGTTTTGACCGTGGCACCATTGGCACTCGATCCGGTCCATCTATCCTCCTCGTGTTGACGCGCTCATGGGATCATTGCAGCGCTGCCTAGCCCGCGCCAGAACCGCCTGGTCACCAGGGTGCGCAGTACTCCCTGCGACCTAGAGACTGGCTTGCGCCCGGGCCAGCGCGGTCTTCGCCGTTTGGGCCATCGTGGGGTCGGGGCCGTGGGCCAGGTACCACTTCAGCTCCTTGACGGCGGCCGCCGGTTTACGCTGGTCCTCGAGTAGCACGAGCCCGCTATAAAGGTGAGGGGCGTCGTAGCTCGGGTCGTCCGCTTCGGCCTTCTGGAGCAGGCCTTCGCCTTTGGCCACGTAGCCCGCCGCCGCGTAGATCCAGCCTGCGGCGCTGAGCGCTACTGGCTGGTCCGGGTCACTGGCCAGCACTTCGTCGTAGACAGCCAGGGCAGCGGCAGGGTCGCTCGAGGCAAGTGAGGCGGCCTGCTGCAACTCCTCTTCTATCCCGGTTACGCCACCCGACACCGTCCCCCCTGGCAGTCTCTGGCCGGACGACCGGTCTACGAGCCAAAGGGCGCCAGCCACCAGGATCAGTACGGCGCCGACGATGGGAGCGACGCGTCGGTACAGCGGACGGGCTGGGACTGTGGCTTCGTCCAGGTCGGATCGCGGCTGCTCGTCATCGCCCACAGCGAAGAGCCTCTCCTGGACTGGCTCCGGTGCAGGTTGGTCGTCCAGCTGGAGAACCTGGTGGCCAGACCCCATATCATCGCCGGCTCCGACGTCTACCCGAGCCTCCAAATCGGTCCGAACCTGCAAATCGGTCCGAGCCTGCAAATCGGTCCGAGCCTGCAAATCGGTCCGAGCCTCCAAATCGGTCGGCCGCATTGCTAATCGGGCCGCGTCCACGAGGAGGAGCTGGCCCGCGGCGCTGGCCCGGCGCCAGCGGGCAAAGCCAAACGCGAGCCCGGCAATACCGAACGCAGCCGCCACTGCCGGCAACACCCAAACCAGGGTGTCGAGCCCTGACGCAGGCGGTTTCTCCAGTATCGAACTCCCGTAGTCGCTTACGAGGTAGTCCCTTATCTGGGCCTGACTGTCGCCTTGTTTCAACCAACCCTGTATGAGTGACCTGATCTCGATAGCTTCGGCCGCGTCTGACACTGCCGCCGACTCGCTGGCGCAAACCGGGCAACGGTACTGCCCCGCCACCTCGAGCGTGCGCTGGTAGAGAGTAGGTGGTTTGCTGCGGGCGGCCGTGAAGGCGCCGGAGCCAATGGCCAGGGCCAAACCGGCCACCGCCGCCACCACGACCCACAGCATGGCCCGCCGCCAGCGTCGTTGGTGGGCCACCGTCGTCCCATGTGGGTGGGGGGAAGAAAGAGAGGGACGCGGCTCGCTGCTCTCTGTTACAGGCGGCCGGGTCGGCCCTTTCGGGGTCAAGAGCAATCGGTCGCCTCCTCTCTGTCTGGCCAAGTCCCGGTCCCGCCGGGGCTAAGCGCGGCCCAGGCCTTTGGCTGCGCCGGCGCGTACCCAGCTGTCGAGCGCGGCGGCCTGCACCTCGCCAGGCACGTAGGCGTACACGACCCCGTCCGGAGCTACTAGGAACGACGAAGGCAGCCCGGTCACCCCGTACGACACCGACGCTGACGGGTCGTCGACCGCCGGCCACCGCGCCCCCCGGGCAGCCAAGAACGTCTTCAATTGGCCCACATTTGTCGGGTCGTAGGCGACTGTCAGCACCGTAGCATCGGCCGTTTTGGCATGTTGCTTGGCGAACTCGAGCAACTGGGGCATCTCTTGCTGGCACGGCTCGCACCACGTGGCCATGAAATTGACGAGTACCCACTCGTTGTGGAACTCGGCCAGCGAATAATGGCCGCCCCCCAGGCCGGGGCCTGAGATGGCGGGAGCGGTATTACCGAGCAACGAGCTCTTGGCCGAGACCTGTGAGGAGGGCTGGGCCGATGCGATTACCGCGATGAGCACGGCTACCAACACCGCCGCCCCCACGGTGGCCCACAGCACCGTCCGGCGCCGCTTGCCTGTGCGGCCCGGACGGCTCAGCGCCAAATCTGCGGGCTCGATATCTGGCGCGGTCACACCGGGCCCCGACACCCGCCCCCGCAGGCTCTTCTCCCAGCGGGCTCAAATCGTCCAAAGTCGCCGGCGGTCCGTCCTGCTCCGCGTCGAGGACCGCCCGACGGTCCCGGCTCGACGGCCATAGTGACAGCAAGGCTCCGATAACGATCACGAACCCACCGACCCAAAGCCAGAGGACCAGCGGCTCCACAATGACGCCGATGGCCGTCGGCCCCTTGCCGGCACTGGGGACGCTGGCGAGGGTCAGATAGACGTCCTTGGTCGGAGTGGAGCGGACCGCCGGGCTCGGGATGGCGTCGTTCGAAAGGGCGAACTGCTCCACCGCCGGGTAGTAGGGGTGCCCGTCCAGATCGACTGTGGCTACCAGTGAGGTCCGCCCCGGTGTCGTTACGGTCTTCACCCCCCGGAAGACGAGAGTTTGGCCTTGGAACGTGGACGGCTTCCCAACGCTCATAGTGAGCTGCGTCTGGTGCTCGTACGCATGGCTGGCTGCGAAGGCTACGGCGATGAGGACCACTCCGAGGTGGACGACCATCCCGCCCCCTGACCGGCCCGTCAACCCGCGCGGGCCTAACCGACGGACCAGAAGTACCAGCTGACGAGCAGCGGACGCTCCGGCGAAGGCGGCCAACGTGAACACGACCAGCGGCCAGAAGCCGCGCAATCCGGCCAGTACGCAAACGACGAGGACGGCAACGGCAGTCACCGCCGGCCACTTCAGACGTTGAAGCAGGACTTCGCCTGACGCCCTGCGCCAGGGGAGGACCGGGGCTACCGCCATCAGGAACAACAGGCACAAGACGATGGGCAGGGTCATCGTGTCGAAGAACGGTCCGCCGACCGTAATAGAGGAGCCATTGACCGCTTCCACGAACAAAGGGAAGACGGTGCCCAGCAAAATGACAAAAGCGAATACGGCAAAAAGCAAGTTGTTGGCCAAGAACGCGCCTTCACGTGAAACGGGCGTCTCGATCGAGCCAGGGGCGTGCAGCTGGTCACCCCGCCACGCCAGCAGGACGATGGAAGTGGCGACCACCACACCGAAAAAGACGAGCAGGGCCGGCCCGACCCCGCCGTCGGCGGTAAAAGAATGCACCGACACGAGCACGCCGGATCGGGTGAAGAAGGTCCCGAGGATGGTGAGGCTGAAAGTGGCGAGCAGGAGCGCGAGGTTCCACACCCGCAGCATTGCCCGCCTCTGCTGCACCATGGCCGAGTGCAAGAAGGCAGTGGCGGTCAGCCAGGGCAGCAAAGCCGAGTTCTCGACCGGGTCCCAGGACCAGTACCCGCCCCACCCGAGGACCTGGTAACTCCACCACGCCCCGAGAACTACGCCCGCCGTCAGGCAGGCCCAGGCGAATATGGCCCACCGCCGGGCTTCAGGTAGCCAGGAGGCCCCCACCCGGCCCGTGACCAGGCCGGCGATGGCGAGGCAGAACGGCACCGTGAAGCCCACCAACCCGAGGTACAACAGCGGGGGGTGGAACGCCACCAGGGCTCTGTCCTGGAGCAGCGGGTCGGGGCCGGGGCCCTGGTTCGGGACGGCCCCGTGCACACGGGCGAACGGGTTGGACACCGTGAGCATAAGGCCGAAGAAAAACGCCGCCACCACGTACCCGACCACCTTGGCCCACACCACGAACGGGTCGTCGCGTTGGCGCCGGAAGCGCACCCACATGGCGGCCAGGTAGCCCGAGAGGATCAACGCCCACAGCAAGATAGAACCAGCCAGGTCCGACCACATGGCCGTGACCCGGTACAGAAGGGGTGTGAACGTGCTGTCGTTGTTGTCCACGTAGACCAGAGTGAAATCGTGGGTGATCAGCGCCCTTTGCATGGCCACGGTGGCCAGGACGGCGCCCGCGACCACCAGCCATATGTACGTCTGGCCGGCGCGAAGCAAAGAGCCTCTCCCGGTGGCCAACCCGACCAGCAACGTCACGGCGCCGGCGACACCGCCGAGGAGGGCCAGGAGCAGCGCACTTTGGCCCAGAGCGATGTTCACGTGCCCTGCGCCCCGTTCTTCGCCTTGCCTGACGGCGCTTCTACATAGGTCGAACCGTGCTGCACCATTATCTGGAAGCTCGAGAAGACATCACCCTGCCAGTGGCCGTCCAGGACCACCGGCATACCTACACGGAACAATTGCGGCGGCGACCCGGTGCTGACTACGTCCACATCCACGTTTTTGGCCGCTATAACGAACCGCAGCGCTGTGCCGACTTCGTGGAGCCCGGGCTGGACTGTCCCCTGGATCCGGAAATCGGACGTCCCCAACTGGGCGCGCTGGGCCACCGCCTGGTTAGCGGTGAGGTAATAGTTCATGGCGTTGGCCAACCCTCGGGCGACGAGGAACCCGAGCGCCCCCAGGATGACTATCGCGGCCACGATCTTCTGCCGGCGGCTGCCGAGAGACCTACGGCGCCTGGGACCGGCCAGGAGCACTGACGGGGGGCCGCCGTTGCTCTTCGGGCTCTTCGCGCTCCCGTTCAGTGTTGAGCGCTGCAAGTCGGTCGGGACCGGGCCGCCCCGGGTGCTCAGGTCCATTTGCTGCCTCCATCAGAAGCGACACCCGTCGTTGGCGGAACGGCCTTGGGGGTCAGCGAACGTCTCAGCGACCGCTCGCGGTGCACCGTCCGTAGCGCATAGACGACCAAGATGGCGGCGCAAGCCAGCCAGGCGGCGATGACGTAGTTCACCTCGCTGGCCTCATCTCTGCTGCCTTCATCGGGCCGGCACCTCGACCGGCGGCCTGTCAACGTTGCCGGCGGGCAGGCCGGCTGCGCCGGGCTGCGGGGCCGACGCCTCTGCCCGGCGCGCTTCGAGGGCGAGGGCGAAGCCCTCCTGGTCGTAGCGTTCCTCCAGCATCTCCAGGCGGTAACGGTGGACCAGCATCCAGGCGAAGGCGAGGCCAAAGGCAAGGAAAGAAAGCAGCATCGTCGCCAGTTGCCAACCATGAATGGTCGGGTCAGGCTGCAGCAGGGTTGTCCCCTGGTGCAGCGTGTTCCACCACGACGTGGCGTAGTGGTCTACGACCACCGTCAAGGCCATTAACAGCGCCACCATCGACGAGGCCAGCGCCCGGGAATGCGGGTTGTCGATGGCTCGCCTTAATGCGAGATAACCCAGGGAAAGGGCAAAGAGGATCGCCGTCAAGGTCAAGCGGGCGTCCCATGTCCACCACACCCCCCACGAGGCCCGCCCCCAGATCGAGCCGGTCACCAGGGTAGCCAGGCAGAACACGGCCCCCACCTCCGCCCCCGCCACTGCCAGGCGGTCCCAGCGAGGGCTGCGGAGCCGTGGCCACAACCAGGCGACGCTGGCCAGCGCACAGATGCCAAAGCCCGTGTAGCACATCGTCGCCACCGCCGGATGTATGTACAGCATCCGGACGAACTGGCCCTGGACAACGTCGGGCGGACTTAACCAAAGCCCCCACCACGTATTGACAGCGAGCGTGGCCAGGGCTGACCAACCGAGCACACGCGTGAGCCGGGACGAAGGGTGCGCTTCTGGGTACCTCACGTCTCCTCCATCAAAGTCCCAAAGCTGAGCACTCCGCCAGCCAGGTAAATGGCGGCGAAGCAAGCGAGCAGCCCGAGCCAACGCCAGCCGCCCGAGGACGAACCCCCGGCGGACAGGCCCAGCGCTGCTCGCCACGCCTCGGTGGCGGCCAAGACCACTGGCGCCAGGACCGGGGCCAGCAGTAGTGGCAACAGTGTCTCGCGCACCCGGAGGCCCATGGAAAGCGCACCGTACGCAACCCCTGAAGCGGCCACGCCAGCCGTTGACAGCAGGGCGCTGGCGGCGAGCAAGCCCGCGCCCGCCAATTTGCTGTGGAACAGGACCACGATCCCCCCCGCCAAAAGGGCTTCGAGGACGATCAGCTCCAATGCCACGGCGGCCGCTTTGCCGAGGAAGACCCCGGCGGGTTCGAGCCCTGACATGCGCAGGTTGTCAACGGCGCCATCGGCGGTCTCGATGGCGAAGCTGCGCTGCACGGCGAGCAGCCCCGAGAACAGCACGGCCAGCCAGAAAAGCCCCGGCGCAGCCTGGACGAGCAACGGGCGGTCCTGGTCGAAGGCAAACCCGAACAGAAGCAACACGACCAGGGCGTAGGGCACGACCTGGTTGAGGGCCACCTTGGCCCGCCCCTCGATCCGCAGGTCCTTGGCCGCCACGACCAGGGCGTCACGCCACACGGTCAGGCCGCCCTGTCAGACTGCACGGTCAGGCTGCACGGGCAGACTGCACGGTCAAGCTGCACGGTCATACAGCACTGGTGACCTCTTCAGCTGGTTCACCTGGTTCACCTGGCTCCGCCTTTTCTGCTGTCGAGTCAGCCAACTCTTCGCCGACATCCGCGGCCATCGGCTCGTCCTCAGTGGGCCCGGGCAGGAGGCCGTTGATGACCGTCCCCCCTGACATGGTCACGACCCGGTCCGCCAGGACGTCGCTGGTGCGCTCTTCGTGAGAGGCGGCGATGACGGTGGCACCCGAGAAGGTCACGTCTTTCAGTACCCCGTCCAACAGCTCACGGTGCTCGGCATCGAGCCCGGCGTGAGGCTCGTCGAGCAACCAGAGCTGCGGCCGGCGGGCCAATAGCGAGGCCAGCGCAACCCGCCGGCGTTGCCCAGCTGAGAGCCGCCGGGCCGGGAGGGTTAGGAGCCGGTCCCTGATGCCGAGACGTTCGAGCGCCTCGGGCACGGCCTCCCGTGGCAAACGGGCAGCGCGAGCGGCAAAGCGCACATTCTCTTCGGCCGTCAGGTCGTCATAGAGCGCATTGGCGTGCCCGAGCAAGCCCACCCGACGCCGCAACGTGCGGGCGTCAAAGCTGGGGTCCAGGCCCAGCACCATGGCCTCGCCGGCAGATAAGGGCAGCAACCCGGCGATAACCCGGAGCAGGCTCGTCTTTCCTGCGCCATTGGCGCCCCTGAGCACAAGGATCTCCCCGCGCTGACATCGAGATCTGCGCCGGCCAAAAGTGGGTATCGACCGGCCAAAGCGACGGCGTACCGCAAGCGAACGGCCAGCTCATTTCCCATAGCCGCCGCTTAACGCTAGCGAGCCCCCCACGGCGCCCGCCAAAGCGAGGTTCTCGCTACCCGACCGGGTGCCGTCCGTGGCCGCCGGGCCACGGGGCGGCGGGTGCCGACGGAGAGCCCCCCAAATCCTGCGGAACTTTGCGCGCCAGAGTGCGGATTAGCGACCCTAGCGCGCACAGAAACCCCCGCTGATCAGGGATCCACCTTCCGGGGCCTGATCTCATGGGCCCGCCCTCCGGGGCCTGATCCCAGGGCCCGCCCTCCGGGGCCTGATCTCACGGGCCCGCCCTCAGGGCCCGCCCTCAGTGGGCCGCGCCCGCCATCAGGGCCCTCCTCAGCCGGCGGTCCCCCCCAGTCCGCTGCCCCCTCAGTCCGCGGCCCCCTCAGCCCGTGGCCAGCCCCCCGAGCCCAATATGCTCCAGGAAGGTGGACGACCACGAAGATATCGTGCCGACCTCGCCCGTGATGATGAGGATGCCCAGCGCAGCCAGAACGGAGCCGGACACCAAGCTCACGGCTCGGGAATGCCGCCGGGCGAAGCGCAGGGCGCCCGACAGCCGCCCGAAGGCCAACCCCGTAACCACGAAAGGCACTCCGAGCCCCAGGGAGTAGGCGACCAGCATCTCTTCACCGCGGGCGAGAGTACCCCCGCTCGATGCCAGGCTGAGGACGGCGGCCAGCACCGGCGTGATGCACGGCGTCCAGGCGAAGGCGAAAGTCATACCCATAACAGGGGCGACCCAGGGCCCGAGCCTGGATGGCTGGACGGTCATGCGGTGCTCGCGCTGGAACCAGGGGAGCTGGAGGGCGACCAGGACGCCCATGGCGACGATGAGACCGCCGGCGATGTCGCCGAGCACTGGCTTATGGCTCTGAAGCGGGTGAAAAAGGGCGCTGGCCGTCGCCTCCAGCAGTGCGAAGACGAAGCTGAAGCCGGCCACGAACAAAAGCGTGGATAAAAGCAGCCGCTTCCACTCCGGGGCGACCACGCCGCCGGCCCCAGCGCTGACGGGTACGACGGCGCTGGGCCCGCCAGCGACAACCGCCCCCGTGCTAGCTCCACCAGTAACAGCGCTGACCCCAACGCCGGACATCATCGACAGGTAGGACGGCACCAGGGGGAGGACGCACGGAGAAATGAACGAAACGATGCCGGCTCCGAAGGCGACCACGAAACCAAGGGGGGAGTGTTCGACCAGCGACCCCGCCCCCCCGCCGAGAGCGGCGAGCACCTGGACATGAGACCCCGCGAGGAACGTACCGGCACCCATCCAGTGCAGATTCTCTCAGATACGAGCAGCCTGAGCGACCTCCCCGCCCGGAGGCGGCCGCTGGCGTCAGAGGGAGCGGTTGAGGGCGTGCAGCACGGCACGGGCGGCGGCATCCGCCGGCGTATGGCCGGAAGCCACCCCACGGCGAAGCTCCCCGGTCCGGCGGTCCCGCAGTATGGCCAATAGCCCGGCCCCCCAATCGGACGGCAGGGCATGAAAACCCACCAGATCGAAGCAGGCCATGGTGCCTAGGCCCCGGAGGCCATCGAGTACCGCCCGCCCGACCGCCAGCGTGTCGCCCGCAATCGCCCTGCTGACCGACCGCTGACCGCCTCGCGATAGCCGGACCTCAATGGCGGCGTCGCCATCGCCGGGTGGCACCACGAGCAGCCCTACCCGGTCACCCTGGATAGGGGCGGTCTCATCCTCCGGTGGGGCCAAGACCCGGATCTCGGCCGGCCCCTCGAGGTGGTTGACAGCGGCGCGAGCGGCCTCATCGCGTACCCTGGCGTGCTCGCTCAAGGGCGTGGCGACAAGCTCTATGTACGTGGTGCCTTCGTCTTCAGAAAAAGAGACGAACACCACGCCCGGCAACTGACGGAGCTCCAGCTCGAGGGCTTCGTTCACGGTCAGCGGTACTCCATCGCCGCCTTGGCGTTATAAAGCCGGGCGTCGGCCAGCCCGGTCAGGGCGTCAGGGTCGTCGGTATCCGACGGGAAGCACGCCACCCCGACAGAAAACGAGACGTTGGTCTGCGGTACCGAGCGTTCAAGTGCTTTCTTCAGTCGCTCCAGGAGAGGCGAGAGAATGGTGACGTTGTCCACCCCGACCACCAGCAGCGCAAACTCGTCCCCGCCCAGACGGGCGGCGACGTCGCCGGCCCGGAGGGACGCTCGCAGTTCAGCCCCTACAGCCCTGAGGGCGGCGTCTCCGGCCGCGTGGCCGTACCGGTCATTTACGACCTTGAAGTTGTCGAGATCCAGCAGCACGAGCGCAAATGGCCACCCGTAACGGCGAGCCCGGCTGACGGCCTGGGCCAACAGGAGTTCGTAGCTGCGCCGGTTGAGCAACCCGGTCAGGGCGTCATGGCTGGCGTCGTGCACCAGCAGGTCCAGGCGCAGCGCCAGTTCGACCAGGCTGGTGACGCAGGCCGCGGCTACGGGACCGACGACGGGTGGGTCGGCGTACAGGCCTTCGCGGCCAGTGAGAGCGGCGCCAAGGTGGGGCGGTAACGGCCCTGGCTCGGCCGCGAGGGGTGCTCTCCTCAACCGGAAGATCTGGGGTTGGTCGGGACCGGCGACCACTACGGCCACGTCTCGCAAGCGGTACCGAACGGCAATGAGCTCGAGCGTTGTGTAAATGAACGCGATCCCGCTCGCCGAGCGGGCCAGCAAGCCCGGCAACTCCTCCAGCGCGCCGTCCACGTCATCGGGGCCGTCGGCCAACTCGGCAGGCACTTTGCGCGCTCCGCGTGACGCTTCTGGTGGTGTCGAAAGCTCTCCGTGCGTCCATCGCGGGACCGCGGGGCGCTCGTTCAGCAGGCCCGGCGGCGCTCCGGCCAAAGACGACCGACCCACGTCCGGCTTGCGGGGGCTCCTCATCGTCGGGTTGTCGAAATCGTTCACGACTTGCACCTCTCCGCCCAGCTGCCAGTGGCTGGGAACCTGAGGAAGGGTCTTGTCCCCGGCGCTCAACCGGTCTGGCGGCCAGAGGCACCCATAGCATGGCACGATACTCAGGCTGTGTGGCCGCGGTCGTCGTATCGAGAAAAATGCCACGGATCGTGGTCGGCTCATCTGACTGCCGTGGCGCCGGAACGGCGGAGGAACGATGCCGGGGACGCGGGCGAAGTGGCGGGCGCGGTGAGAGCGACGCGCCCGTCTCCTTCCCGGCGTTGATGTGGTCGGCGGGCCGGCCAAGTGGGCCGGCGAACTGGGCCGGCGAACTGGGCCGGTCAGCTAGACCGGAGCAGCCACGGCCAAGCCGCCAGTTAGGGCAGGGCCGACAGCACCGCTTCGGCCGAGCTGACCTCCAGGCCCGTGGCTTCTTCAAGCAGGAGGGCCGTGACGATCCCGTCCTCGATCACCGCCGCGTACCGCTTGTTGCGAGTACCCAGGCCGGCGCGTGACAAGTCGATGTCGAGGCCCGTAGCCCGCGCCAGCTCGCCGTTGCCATCTGCCAGGAGCGTCACCTTGTCTCCGACCCCCTGAGACCGGGCCCACGCCGCCATCACGAAAGGGTCGTTGACCGACACGCAGAAGATACGGTCGACCCCGCGTCCGAGGATCTCGTCGGAGTGGGTGACGAAGCCGGGCAGGTGCACGTCCGAGCACGTGGGGCTGAACGCAGCCGGCACACCGAACAGCACGACTCGGCCTTTGCCGAGCACGTCCGCGCTGCTGACCGTCTCGATCCCGTGGTCGGTGATCATCTTCAACTGCACATCCGGGATCCGGTCGCCTACCGCGATGGTCATGTCATCTCCTTCTGTCGAGTGCTCCAGCGGACGATCCTAAACGGCCCGGAGCCAGCTGCCGGCCGAGGAAATTAGTCGCAGGGACGGCGACGGTACCAGCGCTAGTCTGACGGCGTGTCCTCGGTTGGCGCATCACTCGGCGTAGCGGGTGCCGGCGGTCCTGACTTCGTTACCAACGGCGACGGGCGCGACGCCGTCATATCAGTGTCCGGCCTCACCAAGCGGTACGGGGACCTCGAGGCCGTACGGGGGATCGACTTCGAAGTCAAACGGGGCGAGACTTTCGGTTTCCTCGGGCCGAACGGGGCGGGTAAGACCACGACCATAAAGATCCTTTGTACGTTGGCCGTGGCCACCTCTGGGAAAGCGATGGTCGCAGGTCACGACACGAGCAAGGAACAAGGCAAGGTCCGGCGCATGATAGGGCTGGTCTTCCAGGACACCACGCTCGACACTTACCTGACCGCCGAGCAGAACCTCCGGTTCCATGCCGCCCTCTACGCAGTGCCGCCGGACGCCGTCATGCCGAGGATGCGCCAGGTGATGGACATGGTGGGCCTGTGGGACCGCAAAGACGGCCTGGTCAGCACGTTTTCGGGCGGCATGCAGCGGCGCCTGGAAATTGCTCGCGGGCTGCTCCACGCCCCCCACGTGTTGTTCCTCGACGAGCCGACCGTGGGTCTCGACCCGCAGACGCGTTCTTCAATATGGGCGTACATCAACGACCTGAAAAAACGAGAAGACATAACTATTTTCCTGACCACGCACTACATGGACGAGGCGGAGAACTGCGACAGGATCGCCATCATCGACCACGGCAAGATCGTGGCCATTGACACGCCGCAGGCGTTGAAAGCGAGCGTCGGCAAGGACCGGGTGCAGATCCACACGGCCGACGACGCAGCCGCCATCGCAGCCCTGTCCGAACGGTTTGGCCTCGAGGCTGGCATGCACGACGGGGCGGTGACTTTCTCGGTTGCCGCGGGGGCGGAGTTCGTCCCCCGGCTGTTCTCCGAGCTGCGGGTCCCGATCAGGTCCGTCAGCGTGTCCCGGCCGTCGCTGGACGATGTGTTCATGTCGTACACCGGCAGCACCATCCGCGACGCCGAGGGTTCAGGTACGGACGCCATGCGCCAGATGGCGCAGCGGTTCCGAGCGGGGAGGCGCTAAAGATGGCTGCTCAAGTCACCCAAAGCCCGCGCACCACCCTGTCGGAGCCGGAACTGGTCTCCGAGATCAGGGTCTCCCTGCCCGAGCACGGGTTTCGTCATGACGCCAGGGCGGCGCGGATCGTATGGCAGCGAGAGCTGATCCGGTTCCGCTCCGACCGCCTGCGGGCGGTCACCTCTCTCGTGCAGCCGTTCTTGTTCTTGTTCATACTCGGGACCGGGCTGTCGACGCTGACTGGCCACGGCCTGTCGGGAGTGGACTACAAGACGTTCGTCTATCCCGGGATACTGGCCATGTCGGTGCTGTTCACGGCTATTTTCTCTGCCGCCTCGATCGTTTGGGACCGAGAGTTCGGTTTCCTGCGGGAGATGCTGGTCGCGCCCGTCAACCGCGGGTCGCTCGTGATCGGCAAGTGCCTCGGCGGGGCCACCATCGCCACGTTCCAAGGGATCGTGTTCCTGGCTCTGGCCGGGTTCGCCCACGTACCGTACAACGCAGTCCTGTTCCTCACCCTGATTGGCGAGATGTTGCTACTCGCGTTCACTCTGACTGCCTTCGGCGTCATGATGGCGGCCCGGATCAAACAGTTCCAGGCGTATATGGCCCTCACCCAGATGCTCGTCATGCCGTTGTTCTTCCTGTCCGGCGCGCTCTACCCGATCAACGGCCTGCCTACGTGGCTGAGCGTCCTGACCAGGATCGACCCGCTCACTTATGTGGTGGGCCCGATGCGACATGCCGTTTTCAGCCACCTCGACTTGCCGCCCGAAGTCGTGCAGAAACTGGCCCCGGGAGTGACGTGGGGCAATTGGGTGGTCCCCATCGGCCTCTCGCTCGGCATTGTCGTCGTCATGGCTCTCACGATGTTGGCCGTGGCTATCGCCGAGTTTTCGAAGACCGAGTGAGCTGAGGAAGCAGGCTTCCTCGTCTGGCGCGAGCGATTCGCCGGCGACCGCATTTTTGGACCGCCGAGGATAAACAAAAACGCGGGGTCAACCGTGTTAGAGGGGTATGACGGTCGCGACCAGCGTGCGCAGAGGGCCTGACCCGCCGACGGGCGCGTGGAGAGGGACTATTGGAGGTGTGGTACGCGTCGAAAGCTCGCGAGACGCTTTCTCGTCTTTCTATGAGGGGAACTACCACGCCGTCGTAGCGCTGGCCTACGCCTTGACCGGGAGGGCGGCCGTGGCCGAGGAACTGGCCCAGGAGGCATTCCTGGTCGCCCACCGCAACTGGGCGCGGGTGTCCACCTATGAAGTCCCGGGCGCCTTCGTCCGCCGGGTGGCGTCCAACATGGCCGTTTCGTTCACCCGGCGGTTGGCCGCTGAGGCCAGAGCGCTGTCCCGCGTTGCGGCCCGGTCGCCCGGGTGGTCGAGCCCGCTCGAGCCCACAGACCAGGATTTCTGGCGCTCGGTGCGGTCGCTTCCCCCACGGCAGTCGCAAGCACTGACGCTCCGGTACCTGGAGGATCTGCCCGACGACGAAATAGCCCAGATCCTGGGTTGCTCACCGGCCACAGTTCGGGTGCACCTGCATAACGGACGCGTCGCACTTGCCGGTAAACTAGGGGTAGTTACGAATGAGAGGTCGCCAAAATGAGCGAAGAGCATCTAGGGGATCACCTAGGGCTGGGAGAGCTCAACCAACGAGCGACTGCGGCCGCTTCCGCGTTGCTGCAAAAGACGACTAAGGCCCAGGCCCCAGACCTGCGCCACGTTGCGTTGGCCCGCAGACTTTTTGTGATTTGCTGTTTGGCCACGTTGGGCCTCGTGATCGGGGCCATTTTGGTCGTCGCGTTCCTGGCCAGCGGGGCGCTGCCGTGGATCGTAGGCACGGTCCTCGTCCTAGCCACAGTGGGCGTGATCGTCCTCGGGGCCCACGCTGGTGGGCACGGCTGGTTCGTCCCCTTGCCCGTCCTCGTCCTCGCAGGCGCCTGGGCCCTCACGGTGTCGGCCGGCGGCTGGGCCTCAGCGGCGGCGTGGGTGTTGGCCGTGTTGGCTTTTGTGAGCGCAGCGGTTGCTGCGGTCCTGGTCGTCCCGGCCATCGCGTACCGTCGCGCCCCCGTCAGCACCCTTGTCGGCACGCAAGCACTCGTAGGCGCCAGTGGCACAGCCCTGAGCGCCCTGGCCCCCTCGGGCAGGGTACGGGTGAACAACGAGACCTGGACAGCACAGTCATTGAGCGGGCCATTGCCAGCAGGTTCGCCGGTCCACGTAGTACGGGTTGAGGGCGTCCGGCTGGTCGTCTGGTCCGAGGCCGGGGACATCGCCGGGCCTGAGGCCCTGAGTTCAAATAACAAAGAAAAGGAGGAGCAGTGATCGCCTTACTGGTAGTAATCGCAATCTTGCTCGTGGCCGCGGTAGTCCTTGCGGCCGTTTCCATCAAGGTGGTGCGCGAGTACCAGCGGGTGGTCCTGTTCCGTCTGGGCCGCGCCAGCGGGGCACGGGCCCCGGGCTGATACTGATAAACCCGATAACGGACCGCATCTCGTGGGTGGATCTGCGCGAGCAGTACCTGGAGGTGCCGCACCAGACGGCCATCACTCAGGACAACGCCGCCATCGCCATCGACTTCATCATCTTCTACAAGGTGCTCGACCCCCTCACGACCGTCTTGGCCGTGCAGGACTTCAAAGGGGCCGGCATCAACATCGCGTCCACCACTCTCCGCTCGGTTGTAGGCGACATGTCCCTCGACGACGTGTTGTCTAAGCGGGAGGAAATGAACGACGTGCTGAGGTCGAAGCTCGATGATGTGACCGAACGTTGGGGCGTCAAAGTCACCAATGTCGAAGTGCGGGAGATCAAGCCGCCTCCGGCCGTCCTCGAGGCCATGACCCGTCAGATGGGGGCTGAGCGGACCCGGCGAGCTCTTGTGACCGAAGCCGAAGGCCAGAAGTCGGCCGCGATCACCGTCGCCGAAGGTGAAAAACAGTCGTCCATCCTGCAAGCCGAGGGCGAGCGCCAGGCCGCTGAGCTTCGCGCCCAGGGCTTCGCCGCCGCCTTGAACCGGATCCTGGAGGTCGCCGGCAACGTGGACAAGACGACCATGACCCTGCAGTACCTCGAGACTTTGAAGCAGATCGGGTCGTCGCCATCGACCAAGTTCGTGGTGCCCGTGGAGCTTACGAGCCTCCTCGCCGGCATCGTTAATATGAACGGCGCCGTCGTGGCTAATGGCTCGACCGCTCCTGCGTCCATCCCCGGAGGGTCAAACAGCCACTAGAGCATGGGGGAACGGAGAGGCCGCTACCTACAAGATGGGCTGCCCGGAAACGAGCCCGTCCTGCAGGAGCGGCCTACTCCGCTAGCGCTCTCTGCGCACCCCCGTACCACTGGGACCGTCTTCCACGACGTAGCCCATCGACTGGAGCTTGGCCCGTATGGAGTCGGCCGCCCCCCAATCGCCCCGGGCCGGGCCGCGTCGCGGGTAGTGACCAGTTCGGACACCTCCTTGTCCAGTTCTTCGTCCTCGTCGGAAGGCAAGCGCAAGCCGAGCGCCGCTTCGCAGCACTCGCGCACAGCGGCGGCTAGCGCAGGGGCCCGGGTCGGGTCGAGACGAGCATCTCGTACCGCCCCGAAGACCACGGCCAGCGCCCCGGGCGTATCGAAGTCGTCGTCCATGCGCCACTTGAACCGGGCCAGCGTGGCCGGGTCGGGGCTCACGACGGCCAGGTCCCTCGTCTCGCGGGCGAAGTTGTCGAGACGACTGAGGGCGCCCTGGGCGTGGTCGAGAGCCTCGGGGGTGACGCTGATCGGGCCCCGGTAGTGGGCCTGGAGCACCAAGACCCGCAGGACGCGGCCGTCATAGAGCTCGAGCAGTTCGGGCAGGGAGCTGATATTGCCGACGGACTTGCTCATCTTCTCGCCTCGTTCGTCGACCACCATGCCGTTGTGGGCCCAGCGCCGGGCAAAGGCCCTGCCCTCGGCCAGCGACTGCGCCCGTTCGTTTTCGTGGTGCGGGAACAGCAGGTCGAGACCGCCGAGGTGGAGGTCAAAGCCCTCATCGAGCAGGTCTAGCGACATCACCACGCACTCGGTGTGCCAACCCGGCCGCCCGGCGCCCCACGGCGACGGCCAGGCCGGCTCTCCCGGCCGTGACAATTTCCAGACGGCGAAGTCCAGCGGGGAACGCTTCCCCGCTTCCTCGTCCGGCTCTATCCGGGTGCCCGCCCTGAGCGCGTCGAGGTCCTGTTGGCTCAGCGAGCCGTAACCGGGGAGCGACTCGGTCGAAAAGTAGACGCCATCGCCCCCCACATAAGCGTTGCCCCTGGCGACTAGATCTGCGATCAACTCGACCATGCCCGCCACATACGCAGTGGCGTGGGGAGCGACGTCCGGCCGTTGGACCCCCAACGCGTCCATCAGCTCCCACCAGAGCGCCTCGTAATGGGCGGCCACCTCCTCGGTGGTGCTCCCCTCCTCCGCCGCCCGGGCGATGATCTTGTCCTCGATGTCAGTGATATTGGACACGAAACGGACCTTTAAGCCGCTCCACTCGAGGTAGCGGCGCAGCGTGTCCCACACGATGGCGACCCGCCCGTGGCCGAGATGGAACACGCCCGAGACCGTCGGCCCGCACAGGTAGACGGCGAGCTTCCCGGGATCACGGGGTTCCAGCGGGGCCACTTCGCCGGTCGCGGTGTCCAAGAGAGCGAGCACAGGAAGTACGGTAGCGGGATAATGTCAGTTGAGCTGCCGATTAGCACCGAGCCACGACCGGTCCTCCGAGGCGCACCCGGGCGTCCCACCTTGGACGGCCTGGAGGAGACCTGGGCCACACGCTGGGCCGAGGCGGGCATTTACCATTTCGACCGGACGGCCCCGCGTCAACAGGTCTATTCGATAGACACGCCCCCGCCGACCGTCAGCGGAGAACTCCACATAGGCCACATCTTCTCGTATACGCACACCGATACCATCGCCCGTTACAAACGGATGCGCGGCTATTCGGTCTGGTACCCCTTGGGCTGGGACGACAACGGCCTGCCCACCGAGCGGCGGGTCCAGAACTATTACGGCGTCCGCTGCGACCCGGCCCTCCCTTACCAGCCGGGGTTCGTGCCGCCAGCCGAGGGGGGCCTCCTGAAAGGACAGGATCCCGTAGTCGTCAGCCGACAGAACTTCATCGAGCTCTGTGAACGCCTCACGGCCAAAGACGAGCAAGCATTCGAGGACCTGTACCGTTTCCTCGGCCTCTCGGTCGACTGGCGCACGCTGTACAGGACCATCGGAGGAAAAGCGCGCCGCACTTCGCAGCGGTCGTTCCTGGACCTCCTGCGGCGCGGCGAGGCTTATACCGCCGAAGCGCCGACGCTGTGGGACATCGATTTTCGCACCGCCGTGGCCCAAGCCGAGCTACAGGACCGAGAGCGTCCCGGCGCCTACCACACGCTTGTCTTCCATCGCCCCACAGGTGAAGACCTGCTCATAGACACGACCCGCCCCGAACTGTTGCCGGCCTGTGTGGCCGTGGTGGTGCACCCGGCGGACGAGCGCTACACCGCCCTCGTCGGCACCAGCGTTACTACCTCCCTTTTCGGTGCGTCAGTGCCCGTGGTCTCGCACCGATTGGCCCAACCCGACAAAGGCACCGGAGCGGCAATGGTTTGCACGTTCGGGGACGTCACCGACATTGTCTGGTGGCGCGACCTCAGCCTGCCCGTGCGGACGATCGTCGGGCGGGACGGGAGGCTGTTGCCCACCCCCCCCGACGGGCTGAGCGAGCGGGGGGCATCCATTTATGTCACAGAACTGGCCGGGAAAACGGTGGCTGCGGCGCAGCGGCGCGTCGTCGAGCTCCTCCACGAATCGGGCGAGGTCGTCGGGACCGCCCGCTCCATAACTCACGCCGTCAAGTACTACGAGAGAGGCGAGCGGCCGCTCGAGATAGTGACCAGCCGCCAATGGTTCATACGCACTCTCCCCCACCGCGAGAAGTTGTTGGAGCTGGGACGCCAGCTCCGTTGGCACCCAGCATTTATGCGGGCGCGTTACGAAGACTGGGTTACGGGGCTCAACAGTGATTGGCCCGTGAGCAGACAGCGATTTTTAGGCGTTCCATTCCCGATTTGGTACCGCATGGGCCCGTCAGGCGAGCCCGACTATGCGAACCCCATCACGCCGGCGGACGACGACCTTCCGGTCGACCCGTCTACGGACATCCCCCCCGGGTACTCTCCAGCCCAGCGCGACGTGCCGGGCGGCTTCACCGCCGAACGGGACGTGATGGACACCTGGGCCACTTCCTCCCTCACTCCCCAGATCGCCGCCGGGTGGGACGACCCCGCGGCGGGCGATCTCTTTCAGCGCGTCTTTCCTTACGACCTCCGGCCCCAGGCCCACGACATAATCCGGACATGGCTGTTTGCCACGGTCGTGCGGTCCTACCTGGAGGAAGGCGTGTTGCCGTGGAAGAACGCAGCAATATCCGGGTTCATCCTCGACCCGGACCGCAAAAAGATGTCCAAGTCGGTAGGCAATGTCGTAACCCCCCGGGCGCTGCTGGAAAAGCACGGTTCGGATGGCGTCCGTTATTGGGCCGCGTCAGGGCGACCGGGCATGGACACTGCCTTCGTCGAGAGCCAGATGGAGGTGGGCCGAAAGCTGGCGCTCAAGATTTTGAACGCCTCAAAGTTCGTCCTGTCGGCCAAATTATGGCTCGCGTACGACGGGGATGGTCGCGAAACGGCCGCGGTCGAGGCTGCCGGGATGGCGGGCGTGGCTGCAGGGCAGCCACACTTGGAGGTCGAGCCAGTCGACCTGGCCCTGCTGGAGAGCCTCCAGTCCCTCGTGGCCACAGCGACGGCGGCCTTCGAGGCGTACGAGTACTCGCCGCGCTGGAACGGACTGAAGCGTGGTTCTGGGACTTTTGCGACAACTACCTCGAGCTCGTGAAGGCGCGGGCGTACGGCGAGATGGGACCGGACCGGGCCAGGTCGGCCCGGTCGGCTCTCGCTGTGAGCCTGTCGACCCTGCTACGGCTGTTCGCTCCGTTCATGCCGTACGTCACTGAAGAAGTGTGGTCGTGGTGGCAAGAAGGATCCGTCCATCGGGCCGACTGGCCGAGCGGGCAGTTGGAGTTGCCCTCTACGACCGGCACCACGGTCTACACGGCAGCAGTTGAGCTCCTGGGCGCTATCCGGCGGGCGAAATCAGAAGCCAAGGCTAGCCCCCGCACGCCCGTCGAGCGGGTTACTTTCCACGGGCCGAGCGACGAAGTTTCCGCCCTGCGCCATGTTGAAGCGGACCTGCGAGCCGCCCAGAACATTGCCGAACTGGTGTTATTAAATGCCGGCGATGGGACGCCGACGTCAGTCGACGTAAAACTGTCCTAGTCCGGGCCGCCCGGGGAGCCGGGTGGCTGGCGGGTGGCTCGCGGTCGGGTAAAAGTCCCTCTTTGCCCGCTTCATCGGCGGCTAGCTATGTGCACTTTTCGACCCGCTACGGTGGCTGGGTAGACCTTTTATCCGGCCCCCGGGTAAAACTGCTAGCAGTACTGCCAGCCCCCGTCGTGGTGGCCCGAGCCGGCCTCCCAAAAAAAGTTTGTCCCGTCCAGCCGGCCCTCTGACGGCCGCCTACTGCCACCGTTCACCTGGAAGGGGTGAACCATCGGGACATTGCCGACAGCTAGCATTCCGCGCCATGAACTGGTCCGGCTACTACGCTCTCGCCTTGTTTGCCGCCGTATACCCGGTCCTGCTGGCGATAGTAGCCTTGATGCTGCCTACTCCGCGTCCGGCCGTACTGCTGGCCGGTTTGCTGACGGGCGGTTTCCTGACCACCCTCATATTTGGGTTCGTGGTCGTCCAGGTAGTGGGCAACACCGACGCTCTCACCAGCTCCACCCACCAGACTGTGAGAGCGTGGGTCAACATCGCGATCGGCGTCATCCTCTTGGCCGCGGCGACGAAAATCTTCTTCTTCCCCAACCTTAAACTGAGCCGACACAAGTCGCAGCCGGGAGCCACAGGACCGGTACAGAAGGAGAGCTCATCAGGGTGGGCCGCCCGGGCCGGCAAGGCGAATTCCTTTTGGGCTGCGTTTATCGTGGGCATCGCCATCGACCTGCCCAGCGTCTGGTTCCTGGCCGCGCTGAAATACCTTATCGACGCTAAGTTCTCGGCCGGCCTCGACATCCTGCTACTGATCTCCTACGCCGTGATTGCCTACATTTCCATCGAATTGTCCCTGCTTTTCAATATCAAATGGCCCCAGCAAACCCGGCGCGTCGTGGACTCCACCAACAATTGGGTCAAAGCGCACGGGAAACTGATCGCCGGCGGCATAGCGGCCGGCATCGGCATCTGGCAGCTCTCGGTCGGGATTTCAAAACTGCCGTAGATGCGGGCGCCGTTGGCGCTACGTTCACGGCCTTACGACGTCGTCTCCCGGGAAACGCCCGGCGGCGGTCATTACGTCTTCAGTGGTGAACAAGGCCGCCCCCGGCTGGCGGGCCACGAGGGCAATCGCATCCGACGGCCGGCAGGCAATCGAAAAAGTTTCCTCTCCTTCCAGCAGCGTTATCGAGGCAAAGAAGTGCCTCGCCTCCTCGACCCGGTCTATTACCCCCCGGTCGAGCCGGGCACCCAGCACCCGCACCGCGGTCAAAAACAGGTCCCACGTCGACGGGCGTGGCGGCCGCTCGCCTCGCTGGGCCGCCTGGATCGCCCTCGCCTCCGGCTGACCGATGTAAATGTGGAGGGAGCGGAACGGTTCCGCCAGCTCAGCCAGGACGGCCAGGCCGGCTTCCTGCCCGGTCCTCATGGGTACAGCCGCTCGCACCTCGGATATGGCTAGCTCGATGAGGGGTTCGGACATGGACACGACATTAAAGAAGTTTCGGGGACAAAGCGAAGCACGGACGACGGGTGTCCGGTCGAAGAAGTCTATGAAGCGGACGCCTTAACGCGTTGACCGCCACCGGGCCTGGGCCAGCACCAGGGCCGCCACCTCGTCCGCGCCGGCCCGCCGCAAGGCTCTCGCCACGGTGAGCAACGTATAACCCGAAGCACAGACGTCGTCCACCAGCAGCACGCGCCGGCCCTCGACGGCGGTGGCGTCGGTCACCGCGAACGCGTCGCGAAGGCGGGTGCTGGCCAGCTCCCGGCGGCTCGGGCGTCGCTTGGTGCTCATGACGTCGGTCTCGAACACCTTGGTCACCAACTCCTCCACCGGCCACCCACCGGCCGCCAACCGGCTGACCTCGGAGCAGACGAGGGCCACGTGGCCCCAGGGCCGTCGTCCCCCCGGCCCCATGAACTGGGGCACAGGGCAGATGACGCCGTACTCCTCGAACCAGGTGGCGTGCCGCGTCAAATAGCCGTGGAGGAGGGCACCGAACGGGCGCGCCCAGCGCAGGTCCCACCGGTATTTGTAAGCGACGATGGCTTTCCTCAACGCCCCTTCGTAGTCGCCAACCGCGAAGACCGCCTGCAGCGAACGGTCCGGCGCGCCGCACCACGGGTTGCGGCAGCGACATGCGGGCCAGGGCGAAACCGCCGCGCTCGACCCGGTGCCCACCGCGGGTTGGCCGCAAGCACTGCATAGTGGAGCTCGTTTCGTCAGCAAGCCGCCTCCTTTGGGCCGCTCGGGCAATCGCGAACCTCCGCCACCATGCCACCCGGATGTGACCATAACCACGGGGGGCCTGGACGTCGTCGGGCCAGCATTACCATGAGGCGATGGACGTAGAGGTAGTGGTCGAAATCCCCAAGGGGACTCGCAACAAGTACGAGGCTGACCACGAGACGGGCGAGATCTGGCTCGACCGGATGCTGTTCACCTCCACCCGCTACCCCGAGGACTACGGCTACGTACCCGGCACGCTGGCCGCCGACGGCGATCCTCTCGACGCCCTGGTACTGCTGGAGGAGCCGACTTTCCCCGGGTGCCACGTCAGGGCCCGGCCGGTCGGGGTCTTCATGATGCGCGACGAGGCGGGGGACGACGCCAAGCTGCTATGCGTCATCGCCAGCGACCCCCGCCAGGCCGGCATCCAGGACCTGAGCGACCTACCCACCCATGAGCTGGACGAGATCGCTCACTTCTTCGCCATTTACAAGACCCTCGAGCCGGGCAAACGGACCGAGCTCGGAGGCTGGCGGGACCGCAATGCCGCGGAAGAGATCCTGGCCGAGGCCCGCCAGCGTTTCCTGGACGAACATGGTTCTTGAAGGACCAGGAACGGACCTGAGGGACGACCAGGGCCCTGGAGGCCCTCCAGGTCAGACGCCGACCAACTCGGCCACGATGTCGAAGGCCTGCCCGACCGTGCTCAACTTGCTGGGGTCGACGTCGGGGAGGCGGATGGAAAACGCGTCGTTGAGAGCGAGCGTGATCTCCACCACCGCCAGACTGTCAGCGTCCAGGTCCTCTGCCCACCGGGCCTCGGGCTTGACCTGGTCCGGGTCAACGTCAAGTACCTCGGCCACGCAGCCCTGGAATGTGGCGAAGGCCTCGTCTCGGCCCATCTTCTTCCCCTCCATCGGGACAGAGGCTAGCCGAGACGTCCGGGGCTACGGAATCCACCAGTGCGAGCGCTAACCTCGCGCTCCGTGCCAGCACTTCTGGAAGGCAAGCGCATCCTGGTCACAGGGGTGCTCACCGACGACTCGCTCGCCTATGGCGTAGCCGAGCTGGCCCAGCGAGAAGGCGCCGAGGTGGTGCTCACCAGCTTTGGCCGAGCCCTCTCGCTCACCAGGCGGGTGGCCAAGCACCTCCCCGAGCCGCCGCAGATCCTCGAGCTCGACGTCACGGACCCTGCTCACATCGACGCGGTGGCGGGCGAGCTCCAGCAGCGGTGGGGAGGCGTGGACGGCCTACTCCACTCGATCGGCTTTGCCCCCCCCTCGTGCCTGGGTGGGGGCTTTCTAGAGGCGCCCTGGGACGACGTCGCGGTGGCATTACACGTGTCGGCGTACTCGCTCAAGGCGCTCACCGCAGGGCTGCTGCCGCTGTTCCAGGCGGCCGGCGGCGGCGCTGTCGTCGGCCTCGACTTCGACGCCAGCGTCGCCTGGCCCGGCTACGACTGGATGGGAGTGGCCAAAGCGACCCTCGAGTCCACCTCCCGGTACCTGGCTCGCGACCTTGGTCAGTACCGCGTCCGGGTCAACCTGGTGGCGTCCGGCCCCGTGCGGACCATCGCGGCCCGGGCCATACCGGGTATAGAACGCTTCGAGGACGTATGGGGCGAACGCGCCCCGCTCGGCTGGGATACCCGTGATTCGAGCGCCGTGGCCAAAGCGTGCGTGGCCCTGCTCTCCGACCTTTTCCCTCTCACGACCGGCGAAGTGGTCCACGTCGACGGGGGCTACCACGCCATGGGGGTTTGAGGTGGCCGGCGCGGCAGGACGAGTAGTACTGGTGACCGGGGGCAACCGGGGCATAGGCCTGGCCACCGCCAGGCTGTTCGCCGCCGGAGGGGACCGGGTAGCCGTCACCAGTCGCTCCAGCGCCGTGGACGACCTGTTGAGCGTGCCGTGTGACATCACCGACCCGGAGTCGGTGGACAAGGCCTTAAGCGCGGTCGAAACTGAGCTCGGCCCCGTCGAAGTCCTGGTGGCCAACGCTGGGATCAAGGACGACAAGCTCTTGCTCCAGATGGACGACGGCTCCTTCGAGCGTGTGGTCGACACCAACCTGGTCGGTTCGTTCCGGGTGGTGCGACGAGCGCTACCCAAGATGCTGCGCGCCCGTAAAGGCCGCATCATCCTCATCTCGTCCGTGGTGGCCCTCTCGGGCTCACCTGGCCAAGCCAACTATGGCGCCTCTAAAGCCGGGTTGATCGGCTTCGCCCGCAGCCTGGCCCGGGAGATCGGTAGCCGCAACGTAACGGTGAACGTGGTCGCCCCCGGCTACATCGAGACGGACATGACGGCCCGCCTGGGCGAAGAGCGGCAACGTGATGTCCTTGCCCAGCTCCCGTTGCGCCGGTTCGGCTCGGTCGAAGACGTGGCCGGAACTGTCCATTGGCTCTCATCGGAGGGCGCGGGTTACATAACCGGCGCGGTGATCCCGGTAGACGGGGGTTTGGGGATGGGCCATTGAGCGGCCCCGTGGGCGACCCGGCCGGAGGGCAGGCCCTGCCGAGCCCCTCGTCTGTGCTCCCGCACCGCCCTCCGTTCCTCTTCGTGGACCAGGTGACGGCGATCGAGCCAGGGCGAAGTGCCAGCGGCGTGTGGCGCCTGACGGGCGCGGAGCCGTTCTTCGAAGGTCACTTCCCGGGCCGCCCGACCTTGCCCGGCGTCCTTATGGTCGAGGCAATGGCCCAGCTGGGCGGGATCGCTGTCCTGAGCGACCCTCGCTTCAGCGGCTGCTTGCCGCTCTTCGGCGGCATCGACAAGGCCCGGTTCCGAAGACAGGTGATGCCGGGGGAGGTGCTCGACATGACCGTCGAGCTCGACCAGCTCGGTTCCTCGGCCGGGAAAGGCCATGGCACAGCCAGCGTGGGCGGGAAAGTGGCCGCCACTGCCTCCATGCTGTTCGTGATAGCCCGCCCCTAGACGGGTGCAGCCACCGTCACAGCCCACCGTGTAGGCCCGGAGTGGAGAAGTTGAAATTACGTCGCTCCAGGCTTTCATCGCGCTGTCACCTAGCGTTAACCAGGATGTTGGGAGTTGGTCAGCTCGACAGCCGACACTGTGGAAATCAGCAGTAACCAGCAGATATACGAGGAACAGGCGGCGCCGCAAATTGGGACCGGCGACGACCGCGACGACGCCGCCCTTGAAGGTTCGCGACCTAAGGTCGGCACCGCCGTGCTGGTAGCCCACGCTCTGGGGACAGGTGCCGTGCCAGCGGACCTGGAGGGCGCCGGCTTCGAAGTCGTGGTCGCCACCGATGGGGAGGCCGCTTTCGCCGCACTGAGGGCGGCCAGGGCTGACATAGCCATAGTGGACGGGCGCTTCGAAGGAGACGGGCTGGCTTTCTGCGAACAGCTGTGGGCCGAGCACCCCGGCTTTCCCATACTAATGATTGGGTCGAACGACGAAAACCTGGTCACGAAGGCACTTACGACCGGAGCCGACGATTATCTGGCCCTGCCCGTGCGCCCGGCTGAACTGGTGGCCCGCGTCCGGGCCGTACTGCGGCGGGCGCCCCACTGGGTTGGCAACGGAGGCCACCACGAGCCCGCCATCCAGGTCGGTGACGTGCGCCTTGACCCCGAGAGCCACGAAGTGACGTTGCGGTCAGTGCGGCTGCACCTGCCGCTCCGCGAGTTCGAGTTGCTGCGCCTGTTGATGGAGAACGCCGGCATCGTGCTGCCCCGGGCTACGCTCCTGAACCGGCTGTGGGGCCCGGCGATGCCGCTCGAAAGTACGAGCCTCGAGGTTCATATAAGGCGCCTGCGGGCCAAACTAGAAGACGACCCGGCCGGCCCACGGCGAATAGTGACCGTGCGCGGAATAGGGTATCGTTATCAGGCCGAACGCTGAACCTGCGCAGTGTTCATCGCGTACTGGATTAGTTGTTGCTTTCCGTTTACCGTGCGTTCAACTGACTAACGTAATGTTTTTTTCGATTGCGAATCGCGCACATCCGACTGCTATTTGTGTAATGAACTCATGAGCACTGCGGTTCCTCCTCAGGTACCTTCCCAAACCTCAGTGGCCGTAGACGGCCAAAAAACGAGCGTCGACCACAGAACCACTGTCGACACTCGGAGAGACGCGGTCAGCGTTGACAATGTCCCGACGTCGATGGAAGCGCGGGACCTGTCCCTCGGTTTCGGTTCAGCCACCATCCTCTCGGGAATAGACGTGGCCATCCCCAAGGGGGAGATCACCGCTTTGATCGGGCCGACCGGGTCCGGCAAGACCACATTCCTCCGCTCCCTCAACCGAATGAACGACAGGGTGGCCAAGCACTGGCACAAAGGCGAGGTGCTCTTCGACGGGGCCAGCATTTATGCCCCCGGCGTCCAGCTCATGACCCTGCGGCGGCGAGTGGGCATGATGTTCCAGCGGCCCAACCCCTTCCCTATGTCGATCGCGGAGAACGTGCTGGCCGGGGTAAAGGCACACCGGATCGCGGGTAAATCGCACTACAAGCAGATTGTCGAGACCCGGTTGCGCGAGGTGGGCTTGTACGACGCCGTCGCCAACCGCCTGGGAGCGTCCCCTTTTTCTCTTTCGGGTGGGCAACAGCAGTTGCTGTGCCTAGCGCGGGCCCTGGCGGTGGGGCCGGACATCCTGCTACTGGACGAACCCACTTCGTCGCTCGACCCTATTTCGACCGAGAACATCGAAGAATTGATCCGGAGCCTAACGCCCGCGTTGACCATCGTTATCGTGACGCATAACCTGGCTCAGGCGGCCCGAGTGTCGGACCGTACGATCTTCTTCTATCAGGGCAAACTGGTGGAGACGGGTCTCACCAGCCAGCTGTTCGAAGATCCTAAGGAGCCCGAAACCGCTCGTTACGTCAGCGGCCGAATGGGTTAATAGAACTGCCCGGGTCACGGCGCCGGGTAGCAATTCAGAGCGGGTGACGCCGCACCCGCTTAATCCGCACCAGTCCCTTGTAAGCGCGCGCCTTGCAAAGGGCACTGATAAACCGGGCTATTTGCTCGTCCGCATAAAAAAGAACCAACACATTTTTACTAAAGACACCCCAGGAGGAATACTCACCAAATGTTCAGTGCACGCAGTTCCGAGCGGAGCCGAAAGGCAGCACGGGGAGCGGCCGTCGCCGCCGGGTTGCTGACCGCGTTGGCCACCACCGCTGCCACTATCGTCCCGGCGTCAGCTGCTACTAGCGGACACGCCGTAACCGTCAGCGAGAACCCGCCCAAAGGCTCGGTAAACATTTTCGAGACCGGGAGCACGCTCCTTTACCCTCTCTTTCAGCTGTGGTCGAGCGCTTACCACAAGCAGTACCCCAACATAAAGGTCACTCCATCGGGTACCGGCTCTGGTGCCGGCATCTCTGATGCTGCCGACGGCATCGTGGATATCGGCGCTTCGGATGCGTACCTGTCGGGCTCGCAGGTCTCGGCCCACCCGGGCATGAAAAATATCGCGCTGGCCATCTCGGCCCAGCAGATCAACTACAACGTGCCCGGGCTCAACAACGCCCACATCAAGCTGAACGGATCGGTCATCTCCGATATCTACCAGGGCAAGATCACCACGTGGAACGACCAGGCGATTGCCAAGCTCAACCCGAGCCTCAACCTGCCGGCCGACAAGATCATCGCTCTCCACCGCAGCGACTCCAGCGGTGACACGTTCCTGTTCAGCTCGTACCTGTCGGCGGCCGACCCCAACAGTTGGGGCCAGAACATCGGCTACGGTACCAGCATCGGCTTCCCGTCCATTTCCAATGCCCTCGGCGAGACGGGCAACGGCGGTATGGTGACCGGCTGCGCGGCTACACCCGGCTGCATCGCCTACATCGGCATCAGCTACCTGGGCAAGGCGCAGGCCGCCGGGCTGGGCGAAGCCATGGTCGAAAACAAATCCGGCAAGTTCCTGCTACCCAACCCGGCCACCATGACGGCCGAGGCCAAACAACTCGAGACCAAGACCCCGGCCAACGAGACTCTCTCGATGATCTACGACTCGGCTGCCGACGGCTACCCGATCGTCAACTACGAGTACGCCATCATCCCTGCCAAGGAGCTCAACAATCAGATGGCGTCGGCCGTGAAGGCCTTCCTGGCCTGGGCCGTCGACCCGAAGCACGGCAGCGCCAGCAGCTTCCTCAACCAGGTCGACTTCCAGCCGCTGACCCCGGCCGTGGCCGCCCTTTCTGACGCCCAGATCGCACAGATCAGCGGCTAGCAGACAACGACGAAAGCAACCAGGACTATCTGATGGCCGTCGCGACTCCAGGCGAAGTCCCTTCTGTCCCGGCCGAGCCGCCCGCACTCTCCCTCTACGAGGGAGGGTACGGGCGATGGCCGTCCTGGTTGCAACCCGTGGTCCGGCGCGTAAGCACCCATGGGCTGCGCTGGTGGACGGGCTTCGCCGCGCTGCTCCCCGTCGCCGCCCTGCTTGCCATCATCGCCGTACTGGCGGTAAAGGCCTTCCCGGCCATCAAGTACAACGGGGCTGCTTTCCTTGTCCGCGACACGTGGAGACCGGGTAGCACTTACGCCAACCCCGTGCGCACCAACGGCGTATTGCACCCCGTAGGTGTCAGCTACGGGGCCTGGCCGCTTATCGTCGGCACGGTCGCCAGCTCGGCCATCGCCGTCGTGTTTGCGGTCCCGGTCTCCGTTCTCGCCGCCTTGGCGGTGGTAGAAAAGATGCCGCGCCGACTTTCCAATGCCTTCGGGCTTTTCCTGGAAGTCCTGGCCGGCATCCCGAGCGTGATATTCGGGTTATGGGGGTTCGTTACTTTTGGCCCCATCATCGCCCGCGACGTTGCTCCTGTGATTGCCAACCACGTGCCGGATGTGCCCGTGCTCAGCTTTTTTCGCGGCGATACGGGCTCGGGCGAGGGCCTCCTTACGGCCAGCCTCGTGTTGGCCATCATGATCATCCCTATAGTGGCGGCCACCACACGCGATCTGCTCCGACAGGTCCCTCGCTTACCCAAGGAGGGCGGCCTCGCGCTCGGCATGGACGACTGGGAAGTAGCCCGGAAGGTCAGCTTGCCGTGGATCCGGGCCGGCATTATCGGCGCTTCAGTACTCGGGCTGGCCCGGGCCCTCGGTGAGACCATCGCCGTGGCGATGGTATCGGGAGCTGTGCTGGGCACCCTCCCGCCCAATCTCTACTTGCCTTTCGGCACCATTGCCGCCACGATCGTCAGCCAGCTGGACGGCGCCCTTTCCGATGGCACCGGTTTTGCGGTCCAGACACTGGCTGAATTTGCGCTGGTCTTGGCCGTGATCACCCTCCTGGCGAACATGGGGGCGCGGCTGTTGGTCCGCAGGGTGGCGGGGACCGCCCTGCCCGTTGGCCGGGGCGTGTAGCGCCATGGCCGTCCCCTCCATAGCAGCGGGCCCTGAGACCCTGGACCTGCACGGACGCCCCGCTCTGAGCCGGCGAATGGCCAGCTGGGTGGGCTGGGGAGTGTGCATGCTGGCCGTACTGACCATTGCTGCCCCCCTGGTCTGGCTTCTTTATGGTGTCGTGAGCCGGGCCTTGCCCGTGTTCCACTGGAGTGTGCTCACCACTGTGGGCAGCGGGACTGGAGGGGGCCTCGCCAACGAGATCGTCGGCACCCTACTGATCGTGGCCGGGGTCGGGATAATCGCCGGGATAGTCGGCATCTCGTCTGGCATTTACCTGTCCGAGTACGCTCACGGGCGGTTCGGTTCCATCTTGAGGGGCGGCTCTGAAGTACTGGCTGGCATCCCATCTATCGTGCTCGGATACGTGGGGTTCATCGCGCTGGCTGTCGCGTTACATTGGCAGTTCTCCTTGGCCGGCGCCCTGATCGCGCTATCGGCGTTGACGGTCCCCTATATCGCCAAGGGCACCGAGTCGGCCATGCGCTCAGTACCCACCAGTTACCGGGAAGGTGCGGAAGCACTCGGGATGAGCCCGCCTTACGCCCTGCGCCGTATCACCATGAAGGCCGCCCTGCCCGGGATAACCACAGGGTGGTTGGTGGCGCTGGCCATCGCCATGGGCGAAACCGCACCACTGTTGTACACGGCCGGTTTCAGCAACAGCATGCCCACCCTGTCGCTCACCCATTCTCCTGTCCCTTATCTGACCTACGCCATTTGGTCGTTCTACAACTACCCTTCGAACACGTTCGTGCACCTCTCCTACGACGCCGCTTTCATCCTCATAGTGCTCGTGCTGATGCTCATCATCGGCGCCCGCCTGATCGTCTCGTTCACCCAGAGGTACACCGAGAAAAACTGAGGCAGGCTCGAGGGCGGCTCAGCTCTCCTCGGGCATCTCGTGCTCGAAACCGGGCGGGAGCTCTCGTCGGGCGATCACGTGTACGTCGATGCCGAGGTCGCCGGCCCTGCGTATTATCCGCCGGACGATCGGGCCGCCGCCGGTCATCTCCTGCCACCGGCTGCGTTGGCTGGAGCCGATCACTATTTGTGTGACTTGGTTTTCTTTGGCGAAATCCGTGATGGCCTGAGCGGGGTCAGAGTTCGATACCTCGTACCACCGGGCGCCGAGGTCGCTCACCAATTTGCGCAGCGACTCAAACTTGGTCTTATCTTTCGTGGGGGCGGCGTCGGAGGCGACCACGTGTATAACGTTCAATTCGCCTTTGGCCCGCGCCGCCATCCGCGCCGCACGCCGGAGCAGAACGTCGGTACCAGGCGCACCGGTCACCGCCACTAGGATACCTTTCTCTTGTCTCCCACAGCCGTTTCTCGCTGTGACGGCGCAGGTGTTCGAGCAGCTCTTCCTCGGTTTCGTCGGCCAGAAAACGCAGGGCCAGTTCGCGCAGGGCGATCAGGTTGTCGGTCTGGAAGAAATGAGAAAGGGCGTAGGGGATTTTCTCCGGAGGGTAAATGTTGCCGTGCAGCATCCGCCGCCTGAGCTGCTCGGGGGAGGAGTCCACCAGCTCGATCTGGTTGGCCTTGCGCACGACCCAGTCCGGCACCCGCTCACGCACGCGCGCCCCGGTCATTTGCTCGACTGCGTCGGCCAGGCTCTCGACGTGCTGGATATTGAGGGTCGTTATGACGTCTATGCCGGCGTCGAGCAGTTCGAGCACGTCCTCCCACCGTTTGGCGTGCCGGCCCGAGCCGGGGACGTTCGTGTGCGCCAGCTCGTCGACGAGGGCGACCTTCGGGTGACGAGCGAGCACGGCGTCGACGTCCATCTCCTCGAACTGCGCGCCCCGGTACTCCACTACCTTGCGGGGCACGACCTCGAAACCCTCGAGGAGGGCCTCGGTGAGCGGGCGCTTGTGGGCTTCGACGAAACCGACGACGACGTCCGTGCCCCGCTCCAAGCGGCGCTTCCCCTCGTTGAGCATGTCGTAGGTCTTGCCCACCCCCGCGACCGCGCCGAGGTAGATGCGGAAGTGACCGGCCGCCTCGACCACCGAAGCGGCGTCGTCTTGCTCCGGGAGGACGATCGGCGCCCGGCGCTTTGTCCCCACGACCGTGCCCGCCCCGTCAGCCGGGCCCGGGACAGCCAGCGCGGGCAGCACCGGTGCGGATGGCGCGGCCGCCGCCCGGGCGGGCGGCTCTACGGCCTCGAGCACCTCGTCGGTGTCACTCAAGGACGGTGTCCTCTGGCACAGTCAAAACGTAACCGATACCGGGAGATGTCTTTATCGCCACGGCGCCACCCGTCCCGAGCTTCTGGCGCAAACGGTGCACGTAGGCGTGAAGGTACTGGGCCTCCTTCGCGTAACCGCGGCCCCACACCTCGGCCAGGATCATTTGGTGGGTACACGTCTTGCCCGCATGCCGGGCCAGGAAGGAAAGTAGCTCGAACTCCCTCGGCGTCAAGTCTATCGAGGCGCCGTCGAGGCGGGCCTGGAGGCGGACCAGATCCAGGTCGAGAAGGCCGACCTTGACCGTGGGCGAGGCAGCCTCCATCGACGACGGCTGGTGGTGGCGGATGGCGGTCCGGATCCGGGCCTCTAGTTCCGCCACCCCGAAGGGCTTGGTCATGTAGTCGTCGGCCCCCTCGTCGAGGGCGGCGACCTTGCGGTCCTCCGAACCGATGGCGGACAGGACGACGATCGGGACGTCGTCCCATTCCCGAATGCGCCGGCACACCTTCAGCCCGTCGATGTCCGGGAGGCCGAGGTCGAGCACGATGACGTCAGGGGAGACCGAGCGCGGCCTGGGAGATCCCCTGCTCTCCGGTGGCCGCGGTCACCACCTCATGACCCTTCAGGTGGAGGCTGACGCGCAAAGCGCGCGCAGAGCGCCGGGTCGTCGTCAACGACCAGCACACGCGCCATGGCCTATGTTCCCATCTCTTCGCTAACAGCGAGCGGCACGGTGAAGACGAACCGCGCCCCGCCTCCGGGGACGCCCTCGACCCAGATGCGGTCGCCGTGGGCCTCGACGAACGCCTTGGCGATGGCCAGGCCCAGGCCGGAGCGCCCTCCAGTGTCGAACCGGACGAACTTCTCGAATATGGCCTCACGCTCGGCGATCGGCACGCCAGGGCCCTGGTCCGTGACCGCGACGCTGACCCGGTCGCCGGCCCGCATCGTCGCCGACACGGTCACCGGCGTCCCCGGAGGCCCGTGCCGGTTGGCGTTGTCGACCAGGTTGGCCAGCACCTGCGCGATGAGGAGGGGGTCCACGTCCACGAACGGGAGGTGGTCCGGGATGAGGACGTCGACCTGGCGGTCCACCAACGAGGAGTGCAGCTCGGCCAGCGCTTCGCTCACAATATCGGCCAACGACCAGCTGCTCCGGCGCACCTCCAGCGTCCCGGACTGGATGCGGGTCATGTCCAGCAGGCTATTTACCAGCCGCGTGAGGCGGTCGGCCTGCAAGTCGATGAGGCTGTGCAGCTCATCCGCGTCATCAGGAGACAGGTCGCTCGACCGGTCGAGGAAGGTCGAGGAGGCGACCTTGATCGTCGCCAGCGGCGTCCGCAGGTCATGGGAGACGGCGCCGATGAGGGAGTGCCGCAGGCGGTCGACTTCCTCCAGCACCTCGGCGCGCAGGATGCGCTCGCGCAGCTGGGCTCGCTCGAGGGCCATGGCCAGGTGGTTGGCCGACGATCGGCAGAAGCTCACGTATGGTTGGCTCGGCCGGCACGTTGCGCATCACCAGCAACCCGACCGGGCGTCCCGTGGCGGCCAGGGCCAGCGTCTGGACGGCGTCGCTGGACGTACCTGTGCTCAGCGCTACGGGCAACCCGGCCGTCGGGCTGCAACCGGCTGAGCTCGTCCGCCGGAGATCGGCGTACCGGACGAGGCGACGACCTCGAGGCGGTCGTCCACTGACAGCAACAGGGCCACCCCTTCGAGCCCAAGGGCCTCGTGCGCCCAATTGACGACCGCTTCGCCCAGTTCCGAGGCGGGCTTGTCCACCAGGAGCAGTTCGGACAGCCCCAGCAGGTGCCGGGCGTTGGCCTCCCGTCCGCCCGAGGCTTCCCGGGCCCGGTCGAGGCGCACCACCAGGCCGGCGACGAGCGCCATGACGACTACGTAAACGCCAGTGCCACCCAGTCCTGCGAGCTGGTTACGGTCAAAGTGCCGAATGGGCGGACGAAGACAATAGTCGTAGACGAGAAAGCCGGCGGCCACGCTCACGAGACCGGCCACCGCTCCGCCGACCACGACTCCGGCCACGCACGGTACGACCAGCACCACGGCGGCGGTGGCGGTGGCCAGGTGAGACCTGACGGGCAGCATGGCGGCACCGAGCACGATGGCAGTGACCACTCCGATCGCCGAGCCGACCACCCATCTGCGCATGTCCACCATTGTCGCTCCGGACGGCGACGTTGCACGCCGTCTGCCCGTTTAGATTTTTTTCAGGTTTTCGGGCTTCTGTTGAGATCGCGTTCAGACCGGCGCCGGCAGGCTCGGGGCATGGCTGACTTCCTCTCAGTGGTGGGCATCGTCGTGTTCGCCGTGGCGATGCTGGCCCTCATCAAGGCGTTCGAGCGCGTATGACGCGTGTCACAGGGGATCCTGCTCGCCGTCTCCATCCTCGTCTTCATCTACCTGGGTGTGGCCCTGTTCAAGCCCGAGTGGTTCTGAATGGGCTTCTTCTGGACCATCGTCACCCTTGTCGTCGCGCTGGCGCTCGCCTGGCGCTACCTGGGCTCCTATATGGCGGCCGTCTTCGACGGCCGCCTCCACTTCCTGGGCTGGGCCGAGCGGCCGGTCTACTCGTTGCTGGGGACCAGCCCGGACAACGAGCAGTCCTGGCAGCGCTATGCCGGTTCGATGATCATCTTTTCGGGTATCGCATTTGCGGCTACCTACCTCATCATCCGCATCCAGGGGTCGCTGCCGCTTAACCCCCAGCACCTCGGGGCGGTGACGCCGGCGCTCAGCTTCAACACCGCCGCCTCGTTCCTCACCAACACCAACTGGCAGAACTACGGCGGCGAGACGACGATGTCGTACTTCTCCCAGATCGGCGCGCTCACCTTTCAGCAGTTCGTGAGCCCGGCGGTGGGTATCGCCGTAGCCATCGCCATGGTGCGCGGCTTCTCCCGCCGCAATTCGCCCACCATCGGGAACTTCTGGGTCGACATGACCCGCTGCATCTTCTACATCCTCGTACCGATCGCTTTCGTGGCCGGGCATCATCTTCGTGGCCGAAGGCGGGGTCCAGACCCTGGCCGGGCCGGTCACCATCCACAACGGGCTGAACGGGGTGGTGCAGACCATCGCCCGCGGGCCGATCGCCTTCATGGAGGCGATCAAGCAGCTCGGGACCAACGGCGGCGGCTTCTTGAACGCCAACTCGGCCACCACCTTCGAGAACCCGACCGCGCTCACCAACTGGCTTTCGATCTTCCTGCTCCTGTCGATCCCCTTCGCCCTTACCTACACCTTCGGCAAGATGGTGGGCAGTATCCGCCATGGCGCCGCCCTCCTGGGGGCGATGGTGCTGATCTTCGGCACCTGGGTCGGGTACACGAGTTATGCCGAGCACCAGCCGAACCCGGCCGTGCAGGCCGCCGGGGTGGTCCAGACGACCGGCAACACCGAGGGCAAGGAGGTGCGCTTCGGCGACACCAGCACGGCCCTTTTCGGCGTGGCCTCGACCAACACATCGACTGGTTCGGCCGACGCCTCCTACGACTCCTTTACCCCGATCGGCGGCCTCGGGCTGATGAGCGGGATGATGCTGGGGGAGGTGACCCCGGGCGGCACGGGGAGCGGGATGTACACGATCCTGATCTACGCCGTCATCGCCGTCTTCATCGGCGGCCTCATGATCGGGCGGACACCGGAGTACCTGGGGAAGAAGATCCAGTCGAGGGAGGTGAAGCTGGCCGGGTTCGGGGCGCTGGTGATGCCGATCATCGTGCTCGTCCTTACGGGCATCGCGGTGTCGGTCCATGCCGGGAGAGCCGGGCCGCTCAACGCCGGGCCGCACGGCTTCAGCGAGATCCTCTATGCCCTTACCTCGCAGGGGAACAACAATGGCTCCGCGTTCGGCGGCCTCACGGGCAATACCGCCTTTTACAACATCGTGGGGGCCATCGACATGTTGATCGGCCGGTTCGGGATCATGATCCCCGCTCTTGCCCTCGGCGGGGCGCTGGCGGCCAAAAACGTGGTGCCCGTCTCGCTGGGCACGTTCCGCACTGACAACCCGATGTTCATCGGCCTCACCATCGGCGTCATCATCATCATCGGCGGCCTTACGTTCTTCCCTGCCGTCGCCCTCGGGCCGATCGTCGAGGAGCTGAGCCACGGCAAGTTCTGGCCCATGGGCTCGATCGGGCCGGTCTTCCAGCACCTGGTGAGCTTCGGGAGGTACGTCTGATGGCCGAGCCCGAAGTCAAAGAAGGGGACGGCGGGGTGCCGCAGAAAAGTGTTCAAGTAAAAGAGCCTTCCGTCGCGGCGCCCGTGAGCGCCCACGGCGTGGCCCAGGCCAGGAGCCTGTTCGACCGCCAGATCCTGCGCCAGGCGCTTATCGACTCGTTCAAGAAGCTGGACCCGCGGGTGCAGGTCAAGAACCCGGTCATGTTCGTCGTGCTCGTGGGCACGGTGGTGACGTTCATCGAGTCCATCGCCCATCCCAGCCTCTTCGACTGGAGCATCACCGCCTGGCTCTTCCTCACGGTGATCTTCGCCAACTTCGCCGAGGCCATGGCCGAAGGCCGGGGCAAGGCCCAAGCCGAGACGCTCCGGCGGATGCGCTCGGAGACCGAGGCCCGTCGGCTCGGCGCCCCGATGGCACCGAAGAGCGGGTCCCCGCCTCGGCGCTCGGCAAGGGCGACATGGTGGTGGCCGAGGCCGGCGACATCATCCCGTCGGACGGCGAGATCGTCGAGGGCATCGCGTCGGTGGACGAGTCGGCCATCACCGGCGAATCGGCGCCGGTCATCCGTGAGTCGGGCGGCGACCGCTCCGCCGTTACCGGCGGGACGAAGGTCCTGTCGGACCGGATCGTGGTCCGGATCACGGCGGAGCGGGGCCAGACGTTCCTCGACCGGATGATCGGCCTCGTCGAAGGGGCCAACCGGCAAAAGACCCCGAACGAAATTGCCCTCACGATCCTGCTCGCCGTGCTCACTATCGTCTTCCTGCCCGTCGTCGTCGTCCTGCAACCGTTCGGCAAATACGCCGGCGCACCCGTGTCGGTCGTCATCCTGGTCTCGCTGCTCGTGTGCTTGATCCCCACCACGATCGGCGCGCTGCTGTCCGCCATCGGCATCGCCGGCATGGACCGGCTGGTGCAGCGCAACGTGCTGGCCATGAGCGGGCGGGCGGTCGAGGCCGCCGGCGACGTCCAGACCCTGCTGCTCGACAAGACCGGCACGATCACCCTGGGCAACCGCCAGGCCTCTGCCTTCATCCCTGTCGGCGGCCACACCGAGCAGGAGCTGGCGGCCGCGGCCCAGTTGGCGTCCCTGGCCGACGAGACGCCCGAAGGGCGCTCGATCGTGGTGCTGGCCAAGGACCGCTTCGGCATCCGCGAGCGCGACCTCGGCCCAGCCCGACCTTCGTCCCGTTCTCGGCCACCACCCGCATGTCCGGCCTCGACCTCGACGGCCAGCAGATCCGCAAAGGGCGCGGCCGAGTCTGTGAAGCGCTGGGTCACGGAGAAGGGCGGGACGGTCCCGAGCGACCTCGACCCGATCGTCGAGAGCATCTCGCGCTCGGGTGGCACGCCGCTGGTGGTCGCCGACGGGAAGGACATCCTCGGCGTCATCGAGCTGAAGGACGTCGTGAAACAGGGTATCCGCGAGAAATTCGACCAGATGCGCCAGATGGGGATCCGGACCGTCATGATCACCGGCGACAACCCGCTTACCGCGGCCGCCATCGCGCAAGAAGCCGGGGTCGACGACTTCCTGGCCGAGGCCACGCCCGAAGCGAAGATGGACCTGATCAAGGCCGAGCAGGAGGGCGGCAAGCTCGTGGCCATGACCGGCGACGGGACCAACGACGCGCCCGCGCTGGCTCAGGCCGACGTCGGCGTGGCCATGAACACCGGGACGACGGCCGCCAAAGAGGCCGGGAACATGGTCGACCTCGACTCCAACCCGACCAAGCTCATCGACGTGGTCGAGATCGGCAAACAATTGCTGATCACCCGAGGCTCGCTTACCACGTTCTCGATCGCCAACGACGTGGCGAAATACTTCGCCATCATCCCGGCGCTCTTCGTCGTGACCTACCCACAGCTCAACGCGCTCAACATCATGGACCTCCACAGCCCCCAGATCAGCGGTGCTGTCGGCCGTCATTTTCAACGCCCTGGTGATCGTCGCCCTCATCCCGCTGGCGCTGCGAGGAGTAAAGTTCCGCCCCGCCTCGTCCGCCGCCATCTTGCGCCGCAACGTGTTGATTTACGGCGTGGGCGGGATCATCACCCCCTTCATCTTCATAAAGCTGATCGACCTGTTCCTGGTCGCGATCCACTGGTACTAGAGAGGCGAGCTCAATGTTCCTCAACCTCCGTCGTTCCTTGATCTTTGCGATCGTCGCCATCGCGCTCACCTTCGCCTACGCCTACCTCGGTACGGGGCTCTCCCAGCTCGCCTTCAAGAGCCAGGCGGACGGCTCGATCACGGCCAGCGGCTCGACGCTCATCGGGCAAAACTGGACGAGCCCGAGATGGTTCCACGGCCGCCCCGACGATGCCGGGCCCTATGCCGCCGACCCCAAAAAGGACATCGCTGGCGGGGACAACCCGCTGGAGGCCAACGGCGTCCCCGGCGAGTCCGGCGCCAGCAACCTCGGGCCCCGCTCGAGCGTCCTGCTCGACAACACGAGAGAACTCGTGCAGTATTGGCACAGGCTGGGCGTCAACCCGACGCCGGACCTGGTGACGACGTCGGGAGCGGCTACGACCCTGACATCGCCCCCCAGGACGCCATCGTCCAGATCCCCATGGTGTCCAGGGCCACCGGCATCTGCCGCCGTCATGCTGCGCCAGTTGATCGCCAACGAGACCCACGGCGAACAATGGGGTTTCCTCGGCAGCAGCTATATCGTCGTGCTTCAGCTGAACGAAGCGTTGGCGAAGCTCGTCCACTAGGCGCTGATGAGGGCGGGGTGCCTCCCGGCACCAGGTGGGACGGCCGGGCACCAGGTGGGACGGCCGGGCACCAGGTGGGACGGCCGGGCACGGGTAGGACGGCCGGGCACGGGTAGGACGGCCCGGCGAACCGCTCGGGTCGAACTGGGTCGAATAACTGTCCTTATCAGTGCACTTTTCGACCCAAGTACAAAAATTCGCCCCAGAACGGGCTACCCGCAAGCCGGGCACACGAACCCGACCATCGGCCCGCTGTGCCCTAAGGCCCACAAGGACCACGGGCCCCGACTGCCGTCGCATCGACTTTTTCTGGACCAAACCGTCCACAGCTCAACGCCCTCTTCGTCGCTCCAATAGTCCCGGGCTACATAGTTGGGCGCCGGGGCTCGACGAGGAGGGCTCATGGAAGGACCGACGATGACCAGGGAGGCCACTGTCCTGCTGGCCTCATTGAACCACCAGCGCGAGCACGTGCTCGGCATCCTGGACGGCCTAGGCGAAGAGCCCCTGCACCGGCCGGTCCTGCCTTCCGGGTGGACCTGCCTGGGACTGGTCCAACACCTCGCCCTCGACGTGGAACGCTTCTGGTTTCGCGGTGTCGTCGCCGGCGAGCAAATCGACGCCACGGGTGCGTCGGGGCAAGTCGTGGAGGACGCGTGGATTGTCGGGCGCGACGCGCGCGCCGAGGATGTGTTCAGCCTCTACAGGCGCGAGGTCGCGCTGGCCAACGCCATCGTCGCCGCCACTTCTCCAGATGCGGAGCCAGTCACCTGGCCCTCGCGGTGGTCAAACTGGCGGTACGAGGACTTACGCGAGGTCATTTTGCACGTGATCACAGAGACCTCCTGTCACGCCGGCCATCTCGACGCCGCTCGTGAGCTCCTCGACGGCCGCAGGTGGATGGTCCTCAGCTAGCTGATGCGCCCGTACGAGACAAGCGTGCGGAGGGCGCCGAGAGTTACCATCCCGCGCCACTCGAGGATGGCCGCTTCGCTCGGGGGCTCCCAGGTGAGGGGCCAGCCCCCATCGGCTTGCTGGTCCCGCTTCAGGCGGTCGAGGTGAGCAGCCAGAGCGGCTTCACTGAACAGGCTGCGCCAGCGGCTGCTGGCCAAGGGAGCGATATTGAGCGGCGTCAGCCCATAGTCCGGCCCGTCCGGGTCTGCTCTCCACGAGGAGGCGTTGACCAGGGCGTCGGCCACCCTCGTGGCCGCTCGGGCGCTGCGCTCGGTCTCGGGATTGTGCTCCAGGAACACGAAGACCTCGCTCAATGTATGAGCCTCACCGGGCAGCTCCGGCCGGTCCAGCTGTGACCAGCAGAAGGCCGAAGCCTCGTCCACCCAGGGATGGTCCGCCCCTAGTTGCCGGAGCAGTCCAACCAGGCCGGCCGTCGGGTTGAGACCAGGTTCGTAAGTCCAACTGGTCCAGTGCGCCGCCCTCGGGTAGTCCTCGATAACTGGGAAAGCGGGGGGGACTGCTCCGCCGCTCTGAGCCCCCGCCGCCACCTTGGCCAGGTAATCGCACGCGCCATCGACCACCGCCCGGTCTGTCGCCCCGGCCGTCACGAGCGCTTGCAGAGCCACCTCGACGTCTATCGGCAGGCTGGCGGGGCAACGCTTGTCAGGCTCCAGGCCGTGCCCGAAGCCGCCGTCGTCGTTCCGGAAACCTTTGACCGCAGCAACGACACCGGAAGCAGCAGCGCCTTCGAAACAAGTGGCAAAAAGGCGGCGCTCGAGGAGCCGGCCTTCGCGCCGGATGAAGTCCCGCGCCGCGCCAAATTGCCGAGAACCAAATTGCCGAGAGCCAGATTCATCGTCCATGACGATGACGCTAGGGCCGACGGGCGCGGCTGTCTTGAGCAGTTCGGACGGGGTAGTGCCGCCGGGTGGAAAACTCAGGCGAGACCGGCCTTTGCCCTCTCGAGTTCGACGTCGTGCCTGACCATTTCTTCGAGCACGTCAGGGAACTCAGTTTTCGGTTCCCAGCCCAGCTGACCGCGGGCCTTGGACGCGTCGCCCACCAGCTGGTCCACTTCGGCCGGGCGACGAAAGCGGTCGTCCGTCGCCACATAGGGCGACCAGTCGTCGACCCCGACCGCTTTGAACGCCAGGTCCAGGATCTGGCGGACCGACCACGTCTGGCCCGTGGCCACGACGTAATCATCCGGCCTGTCCTGCTGCAGCATCCTCCACATGGCTTCCACATAGTCGCCGGCATAACCGAAGTCCCGCGACGAGTCGAGGTTGCCGAGGGTCAACGTGTCCTGCAAACCAAGCGAGATCCTGGCCACCGCGTTGGAGATTTTTCGCTCCACGAACTCGAGCCCACGGCGCGGGCTGGTGTGGTTGAACAGGATGCCGTTGGAGGCGTGGATCGCGTAAGACTCCCGATAATTGAGCGTGGTGTAGTACCCGAACACCTTCGCCGTGCCGTAGGGAGAGCGGGGGTGGAGGGGGGTGGACTCCCGCTGGGGCACCTCCTGGACCTCGCCGAACATCTCCGACGTGGCCGCCTGGTAAAAGCGGATCCGGTTGTCACGCCCGCCAACTATCCGGACTGCCTCGAGGATGCGCAGGACCCCTGCCCCACTGACATTGGCGGTGAGCTCGGGTTGGCTGAAGGACAGTTTCACGAAACTTATGGCCCCGAGGTTGTAGACCTCGTCGGGTTGCACTTGCTCGACCACCGCGATCAACGAGGAGAGGTCGGTGAGGTCGCCGTCGAGGAGCTCAACTTCGGGGACCTCGTCCTGGACCACCTTGGCCTTCGGGTTGTTCTGCCCCCGGACCATCCCGTGGACCTGGTACCCCTTCCCGATGAGCAGTTCGGCCAGGTAGCGGCCATCCTGCCCGGTAATGCCGGTGATGAGGGCGCGTGGCATGGAGCCTCCTTGTGGTTGTGCGGCCATCGGCCGGACCGCGACGTTGGGCGGGGCCGCGGGCGCCTGGGAATGACCCGCGCCCCCGTGGGCCAGGAAGGATTGGCGAAAGTGGGAGCGAGCTCGCCGGTAGCGAAGTTCGAGTGCATTTTCGGAGCACCCAAGGCGGGCTGACGCCTCCGCGTGGTTCAGGCCGTCCCAGAGGACGAGGCGCAGGACGTCGCGTTCAGCGGGCCTCAAGCTGTGCATGGTTTCGTGCACTCGAGCCTCGAGGACTTCGAAGCTGTCGCCCCCAGCCGCTACGTGGCCGCTTTCCTCAACCAGGCGGCGCTGGAGGTTCCGCCGCCGCACCGTCGCTCTACGGTGGTCGGAAACGACGCGGCGGGCGACACCGAAGAGCCACAACCGGTCTTCGGGCGGCGGCGGGACGGCGGCGGAACGGCGCCACGCAACCGTGAACACCTGGGCCATCAGGTCATCGCTGTCGTCCTCACCCACGCGCCGGCGCAGGTACCCGGCTACGGCATCTCGGTGGTCGGCGAAGAACCCTTCGAACGCGTGCGAGCCAGGAGATCGCCATCTCCACTCAGGCCAGCCATCCGCGTTCACTCCGTGTGATCCTCCCCCACCTACATGGCCGGGACCACCGGAGATCCGGCGGGCTGGGCGCGGCCAATACACTCACGCACTATGGGCACCCTCATCGGCCAACTTCGCAATATTCAGGACGCGCTCGACGCACTGGCCCGACGTCACCAGGTCCCGGGGGCCACGCTCGCCGTGGGACGGGGCGACGAGCTGTACGATTTCGCTACCGGGGTGGTCAATGTAGACACCGCGGTGAAGACGACCACCAGCTCTGTCTTCCAGATCGGGTCGAACACTAAGGTCTTCACCGCGACCCTGGTGATGCAGTTGGTGGACGCGGGGCAGGTGCAGCTCGACCAACCAGTTCGCCGGTACCTGAAGGACTTCGCCCTGCTCGACCCGACGGCGGCCGAGGAGATCACGGTCCGCCAGCTCCTAACTCACACGAGTGGGATCCAGGGCGACTACTTCAAAGGCTTTGGCCGCGGCGATGAGGCGATTGAGAAGTATGTGGCTTCACTGGCAGAAATCGACCTGGTTCACCGGCCGGGCCAGATGTGGTCGTATTGCAACTCTGGCTTTGTGGTGGCTGGCCGCGTGGCCGAAGTCGTCACCGCTACCCCGTACCACCAGCTCCTGAAGGAGAAGATTTGCCGACCGCTCGGGCTCGGGCGGACGACGGTGCTCGCCGAGGAGATGGTGGCCCAACGGTGCGCCGTGGGCCACGTCGCCGGCCCGGGCGCCAAGCCCGTGGTGCCCCCGGTGGTCGTGATGCAATACGCCCAGGCGCCGGCCGGCACCCGAACTACCTCGACCGCCGCCGAGCTCGTCCGGTTCGCCCAGAACCACCTCCATGCGGGAGTTGCGCCGCGAGGCGACCAGGTAATCTCGCCGGCCTCCGCGGCCGCGATGCAAGAGGTACAGGTGACCAGGCCCATCACGTCAACTAGCACCGTCGCCGGCCAGGGGCTCGGCTGGGCCGTCCAGGAATGGGACGGCAAGCGGGTAATCGGCCATGGCGGTGGGACGATCGGCCAACTCTCGTTCCTCCAGTGCGTGCCTGAGGAGCAGCTCGTGGTGGTGCTCCTCACCAACTCCACCACCGGGGGCAAATTGTGGCTGGAACTCGGGCGCTGGCTGTTCAGCGAACTGGCCGGGGTGAAGATGGCCGCCGCGCTAGAGACCCCCGAGGTGGCGCCGCGCCTCGACCTGGCCCGGTATGCCGGGGTTTACGAACGCCTGGGGGTGCGGCATGTCGTCACCCAGGACGGAGACGGGCTCGTGGTCCAATCCGAGCTCACTGACGTACCAGAAGAGCTTCGCCCGCCCGACCCGCTGCCACCGGTAAAGCTGCGGCCGATCGACGCGGAGCGTTTCGGCACGCGGTACGAGGGGGTCAACGACGTCGTCGTGTTCCTCGACTTCCAGCGGGGGCGCCCGGGCTACCTCTTTAGCGGAGGCCGGGTCGCACCCCGGACAGGCGGGCGACGTCCGGCAAAGACGGCGGCGGCCAAGCGGGCTTCAGCGACGGAGCGGGCTCCAGCGGCTAAGCGAGCGACGGCGGCTAAGCGAGCGACGGCGGCCAAGCGGGCCCGCCGCCATTGACCGAAGCCGTTGACCGAAGCCGTTGATGGGCGCGGCTGAGCGGTTGCTAGCCGCTAGGGCTCGTACCGGTGGGTGCCGCGGCAGAGGGCGAGGCTAACCACGTCCCGCCGGGGCCGGTGTCGGCCACCAGCAGTGAGCGGACCACATCTTCGGCGTCAGCGGACACCAATACGAGGACCTCGTCGCCCGGTTCGAGGACCGTGTCGCCTCGGGGGACCACGACATGGGCTCTGCGCACGACGGCGACAACCGTCGCTTCCCGGGGCATCCCGAGACGCGATAGCTCCGTACCCGCGGCCGGCGACCCGGGCGCCAGGGTTACTTCGACGAGCCGGGCCCCGGAAGACTCGAGCTGCATCAGCCGGACCAGCGAACCGACCGAAACAGCCTCCTCGACCAGCGCCGCCAACAGGTGCGGGGTGGAAACCGCCACATCGACGCCCCACGCCTGGTTGAACAGCCAGTGGTTCTTCGGGTGGTTGACCCTCGCCACGACCCGGGGCACTGCGAACTCCTGCTTGGCCAGAAGTGAGATCACGAGGTTGTCCTCGTCGTCACCCGTGGCGGCCACGACCACATCTGCGCTGGCCAGCCCGGCGGCATCCAGGGCTGATACTTCGCACGCGTCCCTCACCAGCCACTGGAGGCCAAGGCTGGCCCCCCGAGCGGCGACGGCCGGGTCGATCTCAATCAGCAAGACTTCGTGGCCGGCCTCATGCAGGTCGGCAGCCAGGTAACCACCGACGTTGCCGGCCCCGGCGATCACCACCTTCACGACCGGTCGTCCCTGCTCTTGCCGGTCATGAACGCGGCCCCTTGCCGAGCCGCGCTTCGAGGTCGTCAAGCGCCCCTTCTGTCACCGAGACGTGCAGGACGTCCCCCTCTTGACCGACCACTCCGGCCTTGGCCAGGAACGACCGGCCGCCCCGGGAAATGGCTACCAACCTGACCTGGCCCATCACTTCGACCTCGTCCAAGCGGTAGCCGACCCACGCGTCAGGCAGCGAACGCTCGACCATGACAACCTCGCCTTGAGGGCTGGCCCATTCGGTCGCCGTCCGTTCCGGGACCAGCCGCCGCAGGACCTGGTCGACGGTCCAGGTGACAGTGGCCACCGTCGGGATACCCAGCCGGCGGTAAATGAGGGCCCGGCGGGGGTCGTAGATCCGGGCGACGACGTTGGGGACGAGGTACGTCTCTTTAGCAATGCGGGCTGTGAGGATGTTGGAATTGTCTCCGTTAGTTACGGCCGCCAGTGCATGCGCGTCCACGACGCCGGCCTCTTCCAGCGCATCGCGGTCGAAACCGAAACCGACCACGCCCTTACCGCCCCAATTGATGTCGAGACGCTCCAACGCCCGCGGGTTCTTGTCGATCACGGCCACATCGTGACCCTCACGAGACAACATGGTGGCGAGTTCGGAACCGACCCTCCCGCAGCCCACCACTACTACCCGCATGGAGAACATGCAACACGCTGCGCCGACGCGACACAACTCGCCACTCGCCGGCCCGCTACGCTCGACTGCGGGGTGCTGGTGCTGCCGGGCCCCGCCAAATGACGGTCCCAAAGTTCAGTTGCGGGGGATAGAAGGCAGCCGCTAGTGCTCTACAAGTTTCCTGACCAGTGGTGTTGACCGGCCTGCTCGCTACGACGACGCGGAGCACCGGGCACTCGCTCCAGGTCATCACCGCCGCCCCTGACGACAACTCGCGAGGAGCGCAGCGGCCGCGAGGAGCGCAGCCGCAGCGAGGAGCGCCGCGGTAGTGACCGACGTGGGCACAGGCGGGACCGCAGTCAGCACGGTTGCGGCCAAGGAGGAAGGCCGAGCTGCGCGGCCGGCGCCGCTGGCGGTGGAGTTGCCAGAGACCCTTGGCTACAGGATCAAGAACCGGCTGCTGGGCCCGCCACTGGTAAGCGAGCAGCTGGAGACCGAACGGCTCGGGACTTTCGTCGGCATGGGGGTGTTGACCCCCGACGCCATCTCTTCCACCGCCTACGGGACCGAAGAGATGCTCGTCGAGCTGGTACCTGTCGTGGGCCTTGCCGCCTTCACGCTCCTGATACCGGTGACCTTGACCGTTTTGCTCGTGCTCTTCTTCGTTACCCTCTCCTACCGGCAAGTCGTGATGGTGTACACGCGTGCCGGCGGCTCGTACGTGGTGGCACGGGAGAACTTCGGGCCGATGGTCGCCCAGGTCGCCGCCGTGGCACTGCTGATCGATTACACGGTAACGGTCGCCGTGCAAGTCGCCGCCGGCACCGATGCGCTTGTGTCAGCCTTCCCGGCGCTGCTTTCTTACACCGTCCCCATCAGTGTGGCGGTCGTGGTCCTGATTGCCTACGGCAACCTGCGAGGCATCCGGGAAGCGGGCCGCATCTTTGCCTTCCCGACGTATTTCTTCATTTTTTGCATGGCGGGTGTGCTCATAACCGGGTTGGTGCGCGAGGCATTCGGCGACCTGCACCAATACCCCATCGACCGGGCCGGCCTTTACCATTTCGGGCAGCCCGGTAGTGGCTTCCTCATGGGGGCGTCGCTTTTCGTGCTCATGCGATCGTTCGCCAACGGGGGGTCGTCGTTGACCGGCGTCGAAGCCATCTCCAACGGGGTCAGCGCGTTCAAACCGCCCGAGGCGCTTCGAGCCCGCAAGGTCTATGTGCTGATGAGCGTCACGTTGGGGACGTTGGTACTGGGCACGTCTTTCCTGGCCCGGTGGACGCACGCGGCGCCGTTCGTAGCCGGTGCGCCCACCGTTATTTCCCAGGAAGCGCAAGCGGTCTTCGGCACCAGCCCCGTCGGGCACGCGTTGTTCTACATCGTGCAGCTGGCCACCCTCCTCATCCTTTATACGGGCGGGAACACCAGCTTTAACGGCTTCCCGTTCCTGGCCAGCTTTGTCGCTGGCGACCGCTTCCTGCCGCGGCAGTTGACGCGGCGCGGGCACCGCCTGACTTTCTCCAACGGGATAATCGTCCTGGCGGCGATGGGGATCGCACTGCTCGTCGTTACACGGTCCAACGTCACCGCTCTGGTGGCCGTGTACGCCATCGGGGTGTTCACGGGCTTCACCATGGCCGGGGCCGGGATGACCAAGTACCACTTGAAGCACCGCAACCGGGGCTGGAAGCGCAAGCTGGCCATCAATTTGAGCGCCGCAATCCTGTCCGGGATCGTGGTGGGCGTCCTGGTGGTGGCCAAGTTCGGGCAGGGTGCCTGGACAGTCGTGATCCTGTTCCCTCTGCTCACCTTGGTGCTTATCCGGCTGAACCGGCAGTACCGAAATGAGCAGCACCAACTGGAACAAGGCGCGCTCGAAGCTTCCGAAATGCCCGTCCTGCGCCGTCACACGGTGCTCGTGTTCGTGGACCGCCTCGACCTGGCGACGGCCCGCGCCATCCAGTACGCCCGCAGCCTGAACCCCGACGAGGTACGGGCCGTCCATTTCCTGCTGGACAATCAGGCAGCAAAACTTCTGAAGGAAAACTGGGAACGGCTCATGATCCGCCGCCTCCCACTGGAGATCAGGGAATGCCGCGACCGCAGGCTAGGCAGAGCCGCTGTAGATCTTGTGGCCGGCATCGTGTCCGCGGGGGACACCGAAGTCACAGTGTTATTGCCCCGGCGCGTCTACTCCTGGGGTTGGAGCCACATACTGCACGACCGCACTGCCGACGAGTTGGCCGCGATGCTGGGCCGGCTCCCGCACGCCAACGCCACAGTGGTGCCGTTCCAGCTGGGCAAGAGCAAGCTGAGACGCAAGAACATCGACCACCACGACAGATTGCGGCGGGAGAGGGCAGAGAAACGGCGCCGGCGGGAGCATGAAGACGACGAGAGCGGCGTCGTGGTCGAGGGAGCCGTCGCCATTGGTGAGATCACCTGGCGTCAGAAGGCAAAGATCGCCGGGCGGGTCACCTCGGTGGAAGTGCAGCCGTGGCAGGGAGCCCAGGTCCTCAGCTGCACGCTGCAGGACCGGACCGGGTCAATGACGCTCGTCTTTACCCGCCGCGACGTGCCGGGTGTGGAAACCGGCGCTCAATTGGTAGCGGAAGGTACCGTCGGCGAGCACGAAGGCCGGCTGGCGATGCTCAACCCTCTGCACGAAGTACTCAAGCGGACGCCGCTAGACCCGATCCGGGGCTAGGCCGGAGGAGCGATGGCGTCGACCTCGCGGACCTCTTCAGCGCTGAGCACCCAGTCCGCGCCGTTGACATTCGCCCGGACCTGCTCGGGTTTGGTCGCACCGGCGATCACTGACGCAACGGCGGGTTTGGCGGCCAACCACGCGATGGCGAGCTCGAGCAAGGTGTGGCCGTGGTCTGCGGCGTAGCGCCCCAGCGCCTCGATGACGTCGAACTTGTTGTCGGAGAATATTTCGCGCTGACGTTCCGCCGACGCTCCAGCCAACCGGGTCCCGGTGGGCGCTGGTTCGCCCCGCCTGTACTTGCCGGAGAGGAAGCCCGACGCGAGCGGGAAGTAGGGAACGAAGGCAATATCGAGGGCCACGCATTCAGGTAGCACTTCGAGCTCTGGTTCGCGGTGCAGCAGGCTGTACTCGTTCTGGACGCTGACGAAGCGCGGCGCACCTGTAGCCGCAGCCTCCTCAGCTTCTCGCAGCTGCGGGCCCGAGAAGTTGGAGCACCCGATCTCGCGCACCTTCCCCTCCTTGACCAGGTCGGCCAGCGCGCCGAGGGTATCCGCAATCGGGGTGGCCTGGTCGGGCCGGTGGAGCTGGTACAGGTCGACGTAATCGGTGCCCAGGCGGCGCAGGCTGTCCTCCAGCGCGGCCTTGACGTAAGCCGGTGCGGCGCCCTTCCTCTGGTCATCTATGGAGCTGCCGAACTTGGTCGCGATCACGACCTCCGGCCGGCGCTTCCCGATGGCCCGACCGAGGTACTCCTCGCTGAGAGTGCCCCCGTAGACGTCGGCGGTATCGAAGAAGTTGATGCCCACGTCCAGTGCCGCCACGATGACCTCGGCGCTTCGCGCCTCGTCCAACCGGCCCCCGAAATTGTTGCAACCAAGGCCAACAAGAGAGACGTCGAGGGAACCGATCTGACGCATGGGCATGGTGGTATCCATGTCAGCAAGCTACCAGCCGGGGCTGTTGGCGCGGGTTGGCGGGCCCGCCCAGGCCTGAGCGACGCCGGCCTCAACGACGAGGCCCCAACAACGAGGCCCCAACAGTGTGAGGAGCGCCAGCGTCAGGGGCGCCGCCCTCTCGGCCCCGGCCGTCGTCCGGACGGGCCGCCGCCCGTCGCGCCTCCATTGCCAGCCCCGCCGTCCCCCTCGCCGCCGCCGGACGCACCCTCTGACCTGAGCCAGTCTTCGAGCTGGCCAAGCATGCGTTCGACACCCCCGGCCGTGACTTGCAGGATCTTCAAGAAACGGTCCCGATAGTGCAAGGTAGCCGCGTCGAGCTCTCGCGGTACCGGTGGCTCCTGGCCACGACGAACATAGTTGCCGGCTCTAATCCTGTCGTAGCTGCCGTCGCTCACCCACGCCACCAGTTCCCGTGCCCGTTTGACGGCGATGGGGTGGGTGAGGCTGGCCTCGAACCAGGCCCGCGACCACCGGGTCAGTAGATTTTCCTCATCGGCATAACGACCCGTTTGGGCCAGGAACGCGTCGAGGCTCATGCCGTCCAGGGCGCCCCCGGCGATCCGCATCAGCATGTGGCACGTCATCAGCGGGTCCCCAACGACGAGGGCGCTGGCCCGGTCAGCCGAGAGTTCGGCCGCCCGGGACCACTCGAGCAGCACCAGCAAAACGGCCCTCAACGGCAGCCCGGGTAGGAAATTGGGGACACCCGTAGTGGTGCGGATTATTCGCCGCAAGAACTCCAAAGCAGTTTGGTAGTAGTTGTGCTCCGAAAGTACATGGCCCATTTCGTGGGCGAGCACGACGTCCAGGTCGTTCCCTGCGTAATCGCGGACAAGGCTGGAGAAAACGACGACCATGGGCTTTTTCGAACCGATGGCGGCGGCATTGACCAACGGCGTCTGGGTCACGTACAGGTCGGGGATGAACGGCATATCGAGGACCGAAGCCGCCTGGACGTGCCTGGCCCACACCAGGGGCATTTGCCTGTCAGAGATCTGTACCGCGTTGCCCGTGTAGAACTGGGTGACCATGCGCTCGATATAGAAACCTGAGAGGTACTTCACCGCCTTGTCCAACAAGGGGATCGAACGCAGGGCGGCTGTGGCCGCTCGATCGGCCGGGTGCTCGTACGCCTTAGGACTTATCTGCTCGTAGCGGATTGCTTCCTGGAGCGACATACGGGCAGCCTACCGAGCACGGCTCGCTGGCCTACCGGCCACCGGGCCTGGGTCGGTGGCCCGCCGGGCCAAACGCCCGCCGCGGCGTCACCCTGAGGCCTTAGGCGAAGGCACTTGGATAAGGCCTTAGGCCTCACTGGTCGGGCGCCGATACTCAACCGATGAGTTCTGAGCAATTGTCCTGCCCCGGGTGCTCAGGCCCCCTCGAGGCCGGTCAGGTAGAAGGCTTTCGCCAGTACGGATGCAGTGAATGCGGCGGCGTGGTCATCGGCACAGCCGTCCTGCGCCAATTGGCCGGCCCGGCCGGGCAGCACATCTGGACGGCTGAGCCGGCTCCGTCGGGGGCAAGCCCGCTCCGCTGCCCGTTTTGCTCGCAACAAATGGAAGGCAAGACCATCCCGGCCGGTAATGCCGCCACATGCAAAGTGTGCGAAGTCGTGTGGCTCGACAAGCAGGCCGTGAGCGCCCTCCCGGTCCACGCTCCAGCGCCCGACGGCCAGCCCTCGCTCGAGAGCGAAGCACAGGCGGCGCGCTGCGAACAGTGCGGGGCCCCCATCGCCAACAGCTGGGACGAACACTGCAGTTATTGCGGCGCCGCCATCCACGCTCCGACCAAAGTAGTAGTGCTCCCCTCCGGGAGCCCGGCCGACCCGCTGCGCCGGGAGGACGAGAGCTGGGGCGGGAAGGCCCGACCTGGCCTGTTCGGCGACGTAATCCGAGCCCTGGGCCGCCCGGTCGATTAATTACCCGAAGGGGCAAGGGGCCTCGGGGTGAAACCCTGCTCCGGACGTCGCCGCCAGAACTAAGCGGTAGTTCAGAAAGAGGGCAGGACAAGACGGCGCCAGGTGGCTATGCGACCAAGGAGCTCTTCGTCACGTGGCACCGGAGGGAGCAGCTCACCGCGCCGGGCCCCCCACCGCCCAGCCACCTCGTCCAGCGGACGCCCGGTCAAGACCGCGCCAGCCTGCACCGCGGCGCCGTACGCGACCAGGTCGCTTAGCTCGACCACGAGGACGGGGCGGCCGGACAGGCGGCGCACTGCATCCTGCCATGCCCGGCCCCGGCCCGCCCCCCAGGAGGAGCAATGGTGCATCATCCCTTTGCGGCGCCCACTGGTCGAGGAACGCTGTCGCCTCCAGCAACGTGGCCACCAGGCCCTCGTACGCCGCCTGCAGGACGGCGCGCTTGTCCGTCTCGTAGCGCAGTCCCGTCATTGTCCCCGTCGCCGTGGGCGCGTTCGGCGTCCGCTCACCTCCCAGCCACGGCAGGAACGCGACTCCATCAGATGGCGCTACGTCATCCCTCGAGAGCCCGAGCCACTCGGCGGCCCGGTCGACGGCGACGGTGGCGTTGAGCGTGCAAGCGAGGGGCAGGTACCGGCCGTCCGCACTGGCAAAACCAGCTACCGTGCCGGTGGGATCTGCGCTCGGGACGGCCGAAGGGGCGTAAACCGTCCCCGATGTACCGAGTGATATGGCGGCCTCGCCCGGCCCAAAACTCAGCGCCAAAGCAGCGGCGGCATTGTCGCCCGCCCCGCACGCCACTTTTATGCCGGCCGCAAGCCCGAAATATTGCGCCGCCTCTGGAGTAACCAGACCGGCCACGCCCTCAGGGGCCACCACTCCTGGCAGCAGGGCGGGGTCGAGCCTCACCGCGTCGAGGGAAAGCACATCGGCGGCGTACGCCTCATCGGCCGGGCTCCACCACCCAGTCCCGGAGGCGTCACTGCGGTCCGTAGTGGCCGCGCCCGTAAGGCAGAAATTGAGGTAATCGTGAGGCAACATCACCCGCCGGGTGGCCGCCGCCGTTTCAGGATCGGTCCGCCGCAGCCAGGCCCAGTGGGCCACCGTAAAAGAACTGGTGAGGACGGAGCCAATTCGTTTGGCGCACTCATCGGGGCCGCCGAGGCTTTCGACCAGTTCCTGAGCGTCTTGGGCGCTGCGGGTGTCGTTCCAGAGCGGGGCTTTACGAAGTGGGCGCCCGGACGCGTCCAGCACGACGAGGCCGTGCTGCTGCCCGCCCACGGATACGGCGGCCACGTCCTCAGCTCGGCCGGTTTGAGCCAGCGCGCGAGCCAAGGACAGCTCCCACATTTTCGGGTCCGTCTCCCGGGCGCCGCCATCGCCTTCAACGTCGTTATTGGCCGCGCCGGTCGCGACCACCTGGCCGTCGTCGATGTCGACCAGGAGCACTTTCGTCGATTGGGTGGAGCAGTCCACCCCGGCCACCAGGGGCATGTTCGCTGCCTACGGCCTGATGTGGGTCTTCACGCCTTCGCCGGCGCGGACGCGCTGCAAGGCCTGGTCGAACTGTTCGAGCGGCATCGGCGCCGACAACAACGGCCGAACGTCTACGGCTCCTCTGGCCAGCAGGTCGACCGCCGGGTCGAAGCTGAACAACACGGCCATCGAGCCAACCACCGTGATCTCGTCGTTGTATACGCGGAACGGCGAGAGGTGAATTGCCGCGTCCGACGGTGCCACCCCAAAAACAAGCAGTCGTCCGCCTCGCTCGAGCGAACCAAACGCGGCCTCGATGGCGCCCGGGGCTCCGGTGGCATCGACAGCGACATCGAAGCGAGCACCGTCCAGCTCGTCCGGACTGGTGGCGGTGGCGGCCGCTCCGAGCGCAGTGGCGACCGCTAGCCGGCTGGCGGCCCGGTCGATAACCGTTACTCCGGCGGCGCCAGCGCGAACCAAAAGCTGAAGTAGCAGCAAGCCCATGGTGCCGGCACCGAACAAAACGACGGTCTGGCTTACGACCGGCCCGACTCGCTCGAGGCGGTCGAGGCCATGCACCGCACAAGCCAAGGGCTCGACCATGGCGCCGGTCTGACCATCAAAACCTTCCGGGAGCCGGTAGACATTTGCCGCCGGCACGCTCACGAGCTCAGCAAAGGCGCCGTCGACGGTGTCACCGATAGCGCCCCAGTTTTCGCACAGGTTGCCGCGGCCAGTGCGGCACGGCTGGCAATGACCGCAAAACAGCGAAGGGTCGACGGCCACGAAGGTGCCTTCCTCGAACTGACGGGCACCCCGGGTGCCGTCGAGCCCATCCGGCCCCACCGCCACTACCTCCCCCGAGAACTCGTGCCCAGGCGTTATCGGGTAAGGGGTGGGCGGGAACTCGCCGTCCACGATATGCAGGTCGGTGCCGCAAATACCGCAGCAGCTCACCCGTACCAATGCCTCGCCCGGCCGCGGCGCAGGGTCGGCGACTTTCGTCAACTCGAACTGTCCCGGCTCTTGTACAACGATGGCGCGCACGGCACCAAGCTTGCAGCCCGCCGCCGGTCCTCGCAACTAGGCGAAAGTTGCGGGCGCCAGCAATACTGGGCCAGTGGACATCCGCACGGAAGCGCTCGCTTTTGGACCGAAAGCAAACGAATATGAAAAGGGACGGCCGGATTACCCGCCCGGCGCCGTCGATTGGCTCATCGAAGCCCTGCGCATAAACAGCAGCTCTACGGTCGTCGACCTGGCTGCCGGCACGGGGAAACTGACCCGCCTTCTCGTCCCGACGGGCGCCCGCGTAATTGCCGTCGAACCGGTGGCCGGGATGAGGACGGTACTCGGCTCGGTCGTCCCGGGCGTGGAGGTTTTGGAGGGGACAGCGGAGCATTTGCCCTTGCCGGACAGTTCGGCCGGGGCGGTCACGGTGGCCCAAGCTTTTCACTGGTTCCGGGGCGGGGAAGCATTGGCCGAGATCCACCGCGTGCTCGCTCCACAGGGGCGGCTGGGGCTCATTTGGAACCGCCGCGACATGGACCAACCCGTTCAGGCCGAACTGGCGAGGGTAATGGACGGGCACCGGGGGGAAACGCCCTCCCAGGAGAGCGGGGCCTGGAAAGCCGCGTTTCGGGAGACCCGTTTGTTCGGCCCGTTGACGGAGGCCGACTTCGCCATGGAACAGGTCGTCGACCCGGACCAGTTGGTCGCCAGAGTGTTATCGGTCAGCTTCATGGCCGCCTTGCCGCCCGACCGGCAGGCCGGGGTGGCGGACGAAGTCACTGAGATCGCCGGGCGCTACGCCGACCCGATCGCCCTGCGGTACACCACGAGGGCCTACTGGTGCGAGGCACAGCCCCAAGTCTGAGCCGGGCCGGCGAGCGCAGGCCGCGCAACTCGTGCGCGTGTAGAGCGGGCCCGCCCGGGTCAGTCCGGGCGGGCCCATGCAACACGTGGTAGCTAAGCGGAAGTCTTGTAGTAGTACTTGCTGATGCTGGGGTTGGACGCGTTGGCCGTGGTGGCAACGACGTTGGGCAGCAGCACCGACTTCTGGATCGCCGATTTGTGGCCGGTCAGGTAGTCGTAGGCATATTGGACAGCCAACGAGCCCTCTTCGGCCGGGTTCTGGATCACCAGGATGTTTATGACGCCCTGCTTGAGCAGGTTGACCTCGAGAGGCTCAGCGTCATAACCGGCCACGAAGACCTTGCCCTTATCGCCGGCTGCATCCACACCTTTGGCTGCCCCCTGGGCGGAGTACAGGTTGGTGCCGAAGATACCCACGAGCCCCGAGTGAGCCAGGATGATGCTCCTCGCCTCCGACTCTGCTGTGGTGGGAGAGTCCTGGTCGTAGACGTGCGCCACCACTTTCATGTTGGGGTATTTCTTCATCTCGGCTAAGAAGCCGTCCTGGCGCAGATCGGTCGTGGAGACGTTCGGCTGGACGTTGACAACAGCCACATCGCCCTTGTCATGGGCCAGCGCTGCGATCGTGTCGGCCGCCTTCTCGCCACCCTGGTAATTGTCCGAGCTGATAGCCGAAGTAAGGATCGAAGTATTGGCCAGGGTGGTGTCCACAGCAATGACCGGGATCCCGGCCTTCACGTAAGCGTCGATGGGGGCGTACAGGGCGTGGGTGTCAGTCGGAGCGATGAGCAACGCGCTGGGCTTGCTGGCCAGCACAGAGTTGACTACCGGGATCTGCGTCGTGGGTGAGAAGGTGGTGGCCCCCGCCCACTTGAGCGTGACGCCCAGTTTGGCCGCCTCTTGTTCGGCGCCGTAGTGCATGGTGATGTAAAAGGGGTCAACGGTTAGGCCCGGGATGAGCTCGATCGTGTACTTCGTGGCCGCACTGGCGGGACCGGCGGCCACCCCGAACAAGGCCCCGGATACCAGGCCTACGGCGGCCGCGGTGGACGTCAACCGGTACCGCCAGCCCCCCCGGCGTGGTGTGTTCCTTTTGATCATGTGGTCCGTTTTCCTTTCTCTTTCTTTGGGTGTAGAGGCTGAAGGCCGGACCTTCTGCCTATCTGGTTGGGGATTTCCTGGCCCATTGGAGGGCGGTCCCGGCCAGGGTGGCGCCCCCGGGTCATCGCTCGGCCAGGCGCAGACGCACTTGGTCCAGGGCCACGGCCGCCACGACGATGATCCCGGTGGCGACCTGTTCCCAGCTGCCGTTCACGCCGACCAGCACGAGGCCGGTTACCAGCAGCGCGATGATAAAGGTACCTACCACCGTGCCGAGCATCGTGCCCCGGCCCCCAAACAAGCTGGCCCCTCCGATGACAACGGCAGCGATGGCGCTGAGCTCGTCGTTCTGGCCGGCCACCGGGGTGGCGGTGTCGAAGTTGGCCGTGACCATCATCCCCGCCAGGCCGGCCAGGAGGCCAGAAACGGTATAAACCATGACCAGGTGGCGGTTCACGTTCACGCCAGCGCGGCGGGCACCGAGATTGTTGCTGCCGATGGCGTAAGTGCGCAGGCCATAGCGGGTCCGGTGCAGCACCAGCCCCATGATGATGCAGGCCACCGCGGCCACCAGGACAGTCACGTAGATCCAACCCCCGAGGACCGTGCTCGTCCCGAGGCTCCCGATTTGAGGCGGGAGGTTAACGATCTCGTTGCCCCCGTTTACGAGGTTCGGAGCGGCGCCCACAGCGGTCAGGGTCCCCAAGGTGACGATGAAAGGGGGCAGCTTGAGCCGGGTGATGAGGTAGCCGTTGACGAAACCGACGAACGCTCCCAGGGCCAACGCCACCGCGAACCCGACAATGGTTACGAACAGGGTGTTCTCGTGCGAACTGAGCATGCTCTGCATCACCACGCCCGAGACCATCCCGGTAAAACCGAGCACCGCCCCATCTGAGAGGTCGATCCCCCCGGTGATGATCACGAACGTTTGGCCTATGGCCAGGAGCAGGAACTCCACTGCGTACTGGGATGTGTTGAGCCAGCTCGCCCGGGTGAACAGGTCCGGGGCCAGGACGCCGAACACCAGGATCATCAGGCCCAGGACGCCGAGTATCCAAAAGTCACCGATCCGGTCGACCAGGTCGAGCCACGCGGAGCGTGAGTGGGTGGCCTCGTCCTCGGGGCCCGCGCCGGGTGAGACGGTCCCGGAGGTGGTGAGAGCCGAGGGGAGCTTTATTGGCACGGTGCCCCCCGCCCTGTGGCCCGTATGGACCTGATCGAGCTCACGGGTCTCGTGGCGGTCGCGCTACAGGCCACTGCGCGTCCCGCCCATGGCGGCGCCGGTTATCCAGGCCACGATGTCGTCCACGGATGACTCGGCGGGACGCAGGTTGGCCACGACTTGACCGTGGAAGAGCACCACCACCCGGTCGCAGATCTTGTGCACCTGGGGCAGGTTGTGGCTGATCAACAGGACGGGCACGCCGTTGTCGCAGACGGACCGGACCAGCTGGCCGACCCTTTCTTGCTGCTCAACCCCCAAGGCGGCCGTCGGCTCGTCCATCAGGATGACCCTGGACCCCCAGGCCACCGCCCGGCCCACAGCAATGGCCTGGCGCTGACCGCCTGAGAGCCGGCCCGCCAGCGAGTTCACCGAGCCAATACGGATGCGCGTGCGCTCGAGGTCCTCCTCAGCCGAGCGAGCCATGGCCCGGCGGTCGAGCCAGCCGAACACCCGGAGCGGCCCCTTGACGGTTTGTTCGCGCCCGAGGAAGATGTTCGCCCACACACTCAGGTCAGGCGCCAGGGACAAGTCCTGATAGACAGTCTCGATCCCCAGCCGACGAGCCTCGAGCGACGATCCCAGGGTCACTGTCTTGCCATCCACCATGATCGTCCCGGCGTTGGGCTGCAGCGCGCCCGAAAGGATGTTGACCAGGGTGGACTTGCCGGCCCCGTTGTCACCGACGAGACCGACCACCTCGCCCTTGCGCACCTCCAGGTCCACCCCTCTGAGCGCCTGTATGCTGCCGAAATGCTTGGTGATGCCCCTGACGGCGATCACAGGCACCTCGGTCTCGAGCGCCACTGCGGCCGGCCTTTCGGCGTTGTCGGCTGCCTGGCTCGGGCCGTCGAGCTCTCGCCCGTCCGCGCCATCGCCGAGTGCAGCGTCGTCCGCTACCAAAGCCCTCCCCTCCCTGGCCGGAACCCCGGTAGGTGCTCACGACCCGGAGAGCGCACGTGCCCCCGGCGCCCCATAGAAAATACAGGCTTTCGGGTCGCGCTCACCTTGTCAAGGCATTGAGGTCAAGGCATTGAGGTCAAGGCATTGAGGTCAAGACATTGAGGTCGAGGCGTTGAGCGCGGTGAGAGGGGACGAGCTACTGGTGGGCGTCGACGTCGGCACCACCATGACGAAAGCAGCAGTGGTAACGCCCGAGGGCCGCGAAGTGTCTTGGGGCAGTGTGGCCACGCCCTGGCGCCTCGTGCCTACCGGGGCCGAAATGGACGTGCTTGACCTGCTGGATGCCGTCGGCCAGGCGGTGAGCGCCGCACTCGACCTGGCGCCTTCGGGACCGGTCGTGGGCCTCGGCGTGACGAGCATGGCTGAGACGGTAGCCCTGCTCGGCCGGGACGGGAGACCGATCTCGCCCGCTATTGCCTGGCACGACACGCGCTGGCAGCGAAGAAGCGGTCGAGATGGTCCGGTTGTTTGACCAACCCACTTTTTCAGGACGGACCGGGCTGGCTCCATCGCCGGTTTGCACAGTCGTCAAGCTGGCGTGGCGCTCGCGCCACCAGCTCGTTGCGCCCACGCGTGCGCTTAGTGTGGCTGACTGGGTGGTCCACGGTCTCGGCGGAGATCAGGTGGCGGAGGCCTCGTTGGCGTCGCGGACTGGCGCTCTGGAGCTGGCCGGGCGCCGCTGGTGGGCAGAGGCGCTCGAGTGGGCGGGTGTGCCGGGGGACCTCTTCCCCCCGGTCGTCCAGGCCGGCCAGCTCGTCGGGCGGGTGACAGCCGAGGCGATGCCGGCCTTCGCCGGGGCGGCGGGGCAACGGCGGTCGCTCGGGCGGTTGGCGGGCTCGGCGCTCACGTCGGCCGGCCACGACCACATCTGCGTGGCCGCCGGTACGGGGGCCATCGGCCCCGGCGCACTGCTCGACTCGTGCGGCTCGGCCGAGGCGCTGGTCAGGACCGTCTCTCCGCTTGATGAGCAAGCCCTGCGCAGGGCCGTGGCCGCGGGCCTGACCTCCGGCTGGCACACCGTGCCAGAAAGGTACTCCCTCGTCGGAGGCCAATCGCTCGGGCTGATGCTCGGCCCGGTCCTGCGCTTGCTCGGCGTGGACGACGACAACCTCGAGGCTTTCGACGCCGCCGCCCTGGGCGTGGCCGCCGGGCCGCTGCGCGTCGTCAGGGATGGGCTCTATGCGCCCGCTTCCATTTCCGGCGTCGGCGCCAAGCTTCCCCGGCCGCCTTGTGGAACGCCGCTCTGGACGAAGCCTCAGAGGGCGCCGCCTGCGTCATCCGGGCCACAGAGCGCGAGGCCGGTCCGGCGGACGAACTCGTGCTCACCGGCGGGTGGTCACGCCTGGCCGGGTTGCGGAAGCGAAAGAACCGCGTCTTATCGCGGGCGGGGTGGCCGGAGGTAGTTGAAGCGGGGGCCAGGGGCGCGGCCTTGTTCGGAGGATGTGCGGCGGGGTTGTTCGGCGGGCCGGGCGACTTCCCGAAGCCGGCGGAGTTGGCGTGGGCCGTCGGCCAATTAGGGCCCGAAGCCGAAGCGGGCTCGATACTGCGCTAGACAAATGCCCATGCAAAAGATCATCAACGAGCCGAAGGCCTTCGTCGACGAGATGCTGGAGGGGATCCTCCTCGCCCACCCCGAGAGCCTGCGGGCCCGGCCAAGAGGGTCCTGGTACGGACGGACGCTCCCCTTCCGGGCAAAGTCGGGATCGTCACGGGTGGTGGTTCGGGGCACCTCCCGCTCTTTTTGGGCTACGTCGGGTACGGCCTGGCGGACGGCGTAGCGGTAGGGGACGTTTTCGCCTCACCCAGCTCGGAACAGATCCTCGAGGCCACGAGGGCGGCGAACGGCGGAGCTGGTGTCCTCTACCTGTACGGCAATTACACGGGCGACGTGATGAACTTCGACCTGGCCGCCGAGCTCGCCTCAGTGGAGGGGATCGAAACGGCCACCGTGCTCGGCGCAGACGACGTGGCCTCGGCTCCGGCCGGGTCAGAGGGCCGGCGGCGGGGTGTGGCCGGCATCGCTTTCCTCTACAAGGTGGCCGGTGCTCGGGCCGAAGAGGGCGCGTCGCTCGAAGAGGTGGTTTCGACCGTGGAACGAGCGGCCTCGAGCCTCCGGTCGATGGGCGTCGCCCTGTCGCCGTGCACCTTGCCGGCTGCAGGGCACCCGACGTTCGAACTGCCCGCCGGCGAGATGGAGATCGGCATGGGCATCCACGGCGAGCCCGGGGTTCGACGGGGCGCCCTCGAGCCGGCAGAGCAGATCGGTGAGCAACTCGTAGGTCAGATCACAGCTGACCTTCCGATGAAGGCGGGGGACGAAGTGGCCGTGCTCGTGAACGGCCTGGGAGCTACGCCCCGGGAGGAGCTCTACATCCTCTTCCGTACGGTTCACTCCGCACTGGCCGCCGCCGGGGTGGAGGTGCGTCGGACGTGGGTAGGCGAGTACGCCACGTCTCTGGAAATGGCCGGTGCGTCGGTGTCTGTCCTCCGGCTCGACGAAGAGATCCTGAGGCTCCTGGACGCGCCCTGCGAGTCACCTTTCGTGGTTAAGCGGTAAATGGCCGCCGCCCCGCAGGCGCTCGTCATTTCTCTTTCGGCGGCCGCCGACGCAGTCGAATCTTCAGCCGCAGAACTCAATCGTCTGGACGGCTACGCCGGGGACGGAGACCTCGGGATCACGATGTCACAAGCGGCGCAGGCAATACGGGACGTGCTGGCCGGCAGCGACGATATGAGCCTGTCCCAGCTCCTGTCCAGCTGTGGCGCCGCCGTCGCAAGGAGCGCGCCGTCCACCAGCGGGACTCTCCTCGCTACCGGTTTCCTGCGGGCAGCCAAGGTGCTGGCCGACCCTCCGGACAGTGCGGTAGAGGCACTCGATCGAGCTTTCGGAGCCGCCCTGGAGGGCATCAAGGCGCGGGGAAAGGCGGCCGTGGGCGACCGCACCCTTGTCGATGGGCTCGACGCCGTCTCCAACAGCCTGCAGCTGGCGCTCTATTCGGGCCAGGGAACGCGAGAGGCGCTCGACCAGGCCGCTCGCGCCGCCACTGCGACCGCCGAGGCGACGGCCGAAATGGAACCGAAGGCGGGCCGGGCCAGCTGGGTCCCCGAACGGGCCAAGGGCCACCCCGACGCCGGGTGCGCCATGTTGGCCATCGCCCTCCAAGCGGTGGCCAAGGCCATAGCCTCGAACTGAAGCGAGCCTTACCGCACCGCGTTCAGGCAGAACTCCCAGTGGCGTGGACTATGGCATAGAGCTTCTCCAGAAGACTGGCCGCCTCGTCAAGGGGCCGTTGCCACACCCGGCGCCCAATGACGATGCCGTTGGCGCCCGCCGTCATGGCGTCGCCGACCATCGATAGGAGATCTTCGGTGGTGCCGGATTTTGGCCCTCCGAGCATAACGATCGGCAGGTGCAGCTCCCCCCGCCACGACGCCAGCGTGCCGACGTCGCCCGGGTAGGCGACCTTCAAGATGTCGACCCCCAGTTCCATCGCCACCCGGCAACCGTCGGCCTCGACGGCCACCGCCTCTGGCCCCCGTTCCATTTCGAACGCAATCGGCTCGGCCATTACCGGAAGGCCCGAGGGGCGCGGCAGCCTCGATGACAGAAGCGATCATGCTTATAGTCGCGGCGCGATTTAGGGCCGGAGTGTTCCACGGCATGAGGATTTTGACGGCGTCGGCACCAATGGCGGCGGCGGTCGAAACGCCGGCGATCATCGCCGTCGTGCCCACCTCCCCGGCGTTCCAGTACGAATCTATCGTTAGCAACCGGGCGGGGGCGTTGCGGTTGGCGAACAGCGGCGCACTACGGGCCGCCAGGCCGGGGCCGATGAGGAAGCCGTCGCAACTGAGGGGCAGAAAGGTCTCGAGGGCGCGGACGGGATCTTCCAGGCCCGGCACCCGCCCGAGCATTGTGCCATGGTCGAGCGGGAGCACGACCGTCTTGCCGTCCGGGCCGAAGATCCGGCCCATCCGGTAAGCCTTGCCGGCTTGAGCGGCGGACACAGGCGACTGGTTCTGGTTCATCACGTATAACCCTTTCGTGGCTGACACGGCGCGGCTACAGGGTAACGCCTGGCCCACTTTTGAGTCGAAAGGGTGAGAGCCGCCCTAGTTGAACTCGTTAGCCGTGTACGGTTCGCCCAGCGTGGCCTTGACCGCCACCACCGAACGCTGCGAGTACTGCGCCACCTCACCCGTCAGGCTGACGATGCTCTCTTGCCTCAGGTCGCACGCGGACGCGCCGGTGGCAAAGCGGAACTGCCCCGGCTCGACGACGAAGCGCATCGTCTCGTCGTAAAAGGCCAAGCGGCTGGGGTGCACCTCGAAACGGGCCCTCCTGGCTGCCCCCGGCCCAGAGCGGGACCCGGACGAAGCCGATGAGGGATAGTTCGGGGCGCGACACCGACGCCACGAGGTCCGAGACGTACAACTGCAGTACCTCCTCGCCGAAGCGATGGCCGGTATTGGTGACCGTAACTTCGACCGAAATAGGCGACGACGTACCGCTGGCCGCGACGACCAGCTCCGATTGCTCGAAAGTCGTGTACCCGAGGCCGTGACCGAAGCAGAAAAGGGGCGTATGAAGAGAGTCGGTGTAGTCGCCGTAGAACATCGTCCGGCTCCCGCCGGACCGGTGGCTGTAGTACAGCGGCACCTGACCGGTGGCCCGGGGGAGGGTCACTGGCAGCCTGCCTCCTGGTTCTGCCTTCCCGGAGAGAACGTCGGCCAAGGCATTACCGCCCTGTTCGCCCAGGGGCCAGGCGACGAGGAGGGCTGAGGCGGCGCTGGCCACGTCGGTCAGCACGTGGGCCCGCCCGCTCATGACCACCACAACCGTAGGTGTTCCCGTCTGGCTCACCGCCTTGACCAGGTCCTCCTGCACACCGGTTAAGCGCAGACCGACGGCGTCACGCGCCTCGCCCACCGTCGATCTCAGGTCGAGGCCGGAGCGGCCGCCGACGACGACAACGGCCACGTCGGCGGCGGCCGCCGCCGCCACGGCCCCGGCGAAGCCGTTCCGGTCGTCTCCGCCCAGCTCGCAGCCCTTTTCATAGACAATACGCGCCCTTTCCCCGAGGGCGCCGCGGAGGCCGGCGAGAGGAGTGACGTGTTCGGTGTAATAAGGACCGGGTCTGAACGCCCCTTTCCCACTGGGGAGAAAGATCAAATCCGAGAACTCCTCGGTTTCGCCGGCTCGTTCGCCACCATCCATAAAGACTTTTTGCGCGGCGCCGGCCCCGTTGCCCGTACTGGCCCCGTCGTCCGAGTGCCCATTGCTTACCGAGCCAGCGGAAGACGCAAATATCAGTTCCTGGTGGGCCGGGTAGTGGTAGTCACCTTGCAATAGGCGGCGGTCGTCGGCCGCCGGGCCGATGACGGCGACGACGCCTAGATCTGGCGGCAGCGGGAGCGCCCCGTCGTTCGACAGCATCACGATCCCTTTAGTGGCCGCCCGCCGGGCCAGTGCCGCGTTCGTGGGGTCCTCGAACACGGCGCTCGCCCGGCCCGTATCAACGTAGGGGGATTCGAAAAGGCCGAGGCGGAGCTTAGAAAGTAACACGCGCCGGGCCGCCGCATCGACAGCGCCCACCGCCACCCGTCCATCGGCAATGGCGGCTTTGAGCGGTTCACCAAAGCAGTCCAACGCCGGCAGCTCGAGGTCGAGGCCTGCGGTGATCGCCTTGATGGCCGCTTCGGCCCGGTCCGCGGCCACCTTGTGGTAGCTGGCCAGCAGTGTTACAGCAAAATAATCCGCCACAATTACACCGTCAAAACCCAGCTCGCCTCGAAGGAGATGGGTGAGGACTTCGGCCGACCCACTGCCGGGGAGGCCGTCTATGCAGCTGTACGAGCTCATTACCGACGCCAGCGCCGCCCCCCTGATCGTCGCCGCAAATGGTTCTGCATACACTTCGCGCAGCTCCCTGGGGCCAACTTGGACCGCCGCGTGGTTGCGGCCTCCTTCGGAGAGGCTGTGGGCCAGGAAGTGCTTCCCTGTGGCGAGGACGCCGTGGGAAAGGTCGTTGGTTTGCATCCCACGCACGAAGGCGGTGCCGAGCACACCGGCGAGGACGGGGTCTTCGCCGTAGGTTTCCTCCAGGCGGCCCCAACGGGGGTCGCGGGCCACGTCGAGCACCGGGGCCAGGCTGTGGCGGGCACCCACGGCTAACAGCTGGCGCCGGACGACTGAGGCGACCTCCTCCACCAACTCGGGGTCCCAGCCGCTGGCGAGGGCCATAGCTTGGGGGAACACGGTGGCATCCCGGGCCGAATAACCGGCCAGGGACTCTTCGTGGACGATGACGGGGACCCCGAGCCGGGTCCGCTCTACCACCGATCGCTGGATTTGATTGACCAGCTCTGCGCTTTGGGCCGGCCGCAGGCCGGTCGTGGCCCCTATGCGGGTGACGTGACCGATCCCGTGGGGGATCACCCGGAGCGCAGTTCCTTCGTCGAAGCGGCCGCCATTGATCAAGTCCGGGAACCGCACCGCCCCGAGTTGGGCCAGTTTCTCGTCGAGGTCCATCCGGTCGATCAGGTCCGACGCCCGGTCCTCGACGGACGAAGACGCATCGGAATAGATTGGTGTAGCGCTCATCAGGTCTCCTGGGCCTTTCAGGCTGGTGTAGTTAGTCGAACTGCAGGGGGGTGGCGGCGCTGCTCATCGGAGGGCGAAGCCACCAATCCCCCTAACGAACTGGCGACGCAACGCTATATAGAGGAAGAGCAAGGGGAGCACCGAAAGAACAACACCCGCCATCACGACCGGCACGTTCACGCCGTACCCAGACGCCGTAGTCGAGATTTTGAACAGCCCCAGTGGCAGCACAGTGTCACTGTTGGATTGCGTGAGAATGAGCGGCAGCAGGAAGTTGTTCCAGGCGCCAAGCCCGGCGAAAATGCTGACCACGCCGACCACCGGACGGGCCAACGGCCAGACGAGGTGCGAGAAGATCGTCCGTTCTCGGGCGCCGTCGACAGCCATGGCATCGTAGAGCTCGTTCGGGATCATGCGGACGTAGTTGACGGTTAGCAGGACGGCTACCGCGATTAACGAGGCCGAAGTCACCAAAATGAGGCCTAACAACGAATCATAAAGGCGCATTTTCAATGTGATGACGTAAATCGGGATGATGATGGCCTGGATGGGCACGGCCAGCCCGAAGAGAATAAGCCGGAAGGACACCGCCGAAAAGCGCGACCCCCGCTGCACGATCCGGAACGCTGCCACCAGTGAGAGGGTGGCAACGACGACGATCGTCCCCGCGGCGTAAATCACGCTATTGAGGAAATCGCGCCAGAGCCCGGTCCCGGTCGAAAAGATCGTGGACCAGGACGACAACGACAGCCCGTCCTGGGGCAGCCACGCATTGGCCGAAAGGTATTGGGTTTGCGAACGGAAGCTGGCGAGGACCATGTAATAGATGGGGAACAGGACGATACAGAGCCAGATTGTCCCTAGGACGAAGGCCCCGAACCGCGCCGGCCAGTTGTCCTGGCCCAAGGAAGCGAGCTGCGGCCGGGCCGCGGTGCGCCCTCCGGCGAGGCGGCACGGACCGGGGCCGAGCTGCTCCGCCAGACCGGGTTCGACAACTGTTCGTCGCCCTTGGTTGCCTGGCCGGGGGCCGGAAGGACCGGAGTGGAGCTCAAAACATCCCCTCCTGCCTGCTTTGCATTTCCCCGAAGCCCGTTATCCGGACCAGGCCCACCGCGACGACGATCCCGATGAGCCCGAGTATGACGGCCAGGACGCTGGCGTAGCCGAAGGTCGTCTGCATGAACCCGACGTTGTACATGTCCATGGCGAGCACCCTGGTGGTGTCGCCTGGGCCGCCCAACGTGAGGATGTAAATGAGGTCGAAGTAGGTGAGAGAACCGACGATCATCAACGTCGACGATGTGACGATCGTGTAGCGCAACTGAGGCAGGGTGACGTGACGGAAGGCCTGGCGGATGCTGGCCCCGTCAACTTTGGCGGCGTCGTACAGCTCAGCCGGGATAGCCCGCCGGCCAGCCTGGTAAATGAGCATATGGAACGGGACGAACTGCCACGTGATGAGGGCCACGATCACGAAGAACGTGATACTCGTGCTGCCTAGGTAGTTCTGGTCCAGGAACGAAATGTGCAGGCTGCTACCGAGCGAGGCCAGCCCACCGAAAGTAGGCTCCAGGACCCCCTGCCACATGAGCGCCAGCCCCGCCGTCGACATGAGCAGAGGGAGCAGGTACAGGGACGCGTACAGGGCGCGGTAGCGCTGCGTCCCGGCAATGAAAATGCCCAGGGCCATGGCCAACGGCGTCTGGATCAACCACGAAAGGCCCGCCAGTTCCAGGGTTACGAGCAGGGAATGGTGCGCCACCGGGTCGGAGAAGAAATGGGACCAATTGGAAAAGCCGGCCCATTGCAAGCTGCCGACGATGTTCCACCGGGTGAGGCTCAGGAACAAGGCGACCAGCATGGGGACGACTATGAAGACCCCGTACAAGACCAGGGTGGGGGAAATGCCGGCGATGTCGGCGCGGAGCTTTTGCTGGCGGACCGTACTGGAGACGGCTGGCCTGGTCACCGGGCCGCCGCTGAGAACAGCGCTGGATGCTGTCATGAGTACCTCGGCTTGGCTGGCTGGTTCTGTCCGCGGGGGCAGGGCCGGCCCGGCCCTATCCGGGCCGGGCCTCGGTCCTTTTGGCTCCTGGCCGCTACGAACCCGTCTGGTACCAGTTCATGGCGGAGGCGAATTGAGCCGGCGTCTCCGATAGCTCGAACACCTTGGACAGGTTGTCGAGCATCGGGGTGGCCTTTATGGGGCCAAGCGCCTGGTCCCAGGAGTACTGGAAGTACGGTGCTTTTACTACGTCGTTGTACACGGGCACCAGGTACTGCTTGAGGCTCGAGGAGCTCAACAGGCCTGAAGTCCCCGACACCACTGCCACCTGGCCGTCCGCTATCTCCTGCTTGGCGTAGGCCGTGGTGTAGAAGTAGCTCATGAATTGCTCGGCCACGTATGTTTGTGCCGCGCTTATGTGCGTGGCCATGGCCGTATAGCTGGTCGTGTTGCCGGCCAGGTCGGCTGCATTACCCTTCCCGCCGGGCACGGTCGGGAAGGCGCCGATGCCGAGCCCTCCGCTATTTATGAAGCTGGGGTCACTGGACTGTATGCCACCGACATCCCAGTCCCCCATCAGTTGCATGGCTGCCTTCCCGCCGTAGACCATCGCGTCAGTGGAGCCGTCGGTGTAGGTGACCGAGTCGTAACCCATCTCCCATGCCTTGTCCTTGGCCAGGGTCTGGATGTCGGCCAGGGCCTTCTGGATGGCGGGCTGTGACCAGGCGCCCTTCTGCGTTGTCCTCGACGTTGAGAAAAGCCTGTGGGCCTCCAATACGGTCGGACAGGTACTCGAGGTACATGAGCCCTTCCCATTCGTCAGCATTTCCGAGCGCGACCGGGATATAGCCGTTGGATTGAAGAGTCTTGATGTCCGAGAGCAACTGAGGCCAGGTCGTGGGGAAGCTCAGGCGCAGCTTGGCGAATACTGGACTTGTTGTAGAAGAAGAACACTGGCTGGGTGCCCAGGATGGGCATGCCGTAGAGCTTCCCGTTGATGGTGACGGCGTCCAGCGTCGAGGGCAGAAAGTCCTTTTTCCAGCTGGGGTTGCCGGCATCACTTACGCCAGGCGTCAGCAAAGGGCTGGACCACGCCCGCCCTCACGTACTGCAGCAAGGGCCCGCCACCCCACGAGAAGAACAGAGCGGGGGGGCTCGAACTGGCCAGTGCCGTCGTCACCTTGCCCTTGTAGGAGTTGGTGGAGGGCTGGATCTCGATATTTACGGTATCGCCGGGGTGGGCCTTGTCGAAGTTCTTTGCAATCTTGCGACCAAAGGTTGTTCACGTCGGTGCCGTTGGTGACCCACCAGACGTTGATCGTGGCGGTCGGAGTCGTGGTCGTCGAAGCCGCTGATGCCGCACTCGGGACACCCCAAGCGGCGGTGGTAGCGGCGGCCAACACGGCGAACGAGCCGCCACTTGAGAGGTTTGCTCATATCTTGTCCTACCCCCTCGTTGAGTCATGTTCTGTACTCCCCCGACGGCGGGGAGCCAATGCCGCCTTCGCGGTCGACCCAATAACCCCGACCTCTCCGGTTAGGCCGGGACTGAGCAGCCCTGCGCCGACCGAAATGTTTCGGGAAAGTTATGAATCTTTCGAAAGCGAAGTTATTCTGGCACACGGTGCTTCAGCCCGTCAACGCGCCCTTGTTTCCTTTCAAAGTGCGCCGAAACATTTCGGTCCAGTCGGCTATCATCAGCTGCGATGCGCAACCGGGTCACCATCGCTCAGATCGCCGAATCGGCCGGAGTCTCCGTTTCGACGGTTTCGAAGGTGCTCAATGGGAACGCCGACGTGTCGGCGCCACCCGCCGACGCGTGCAGTCCCTGCTGCTCGACCGGCGGTACGAGCGCCGCAACTCTTCCCGTAGCGGCGCACCACCACTGGTCGACCTGGTTTTCGCCGAGCTGGAAAGCCCCTGGGCGATGGAGATCGTCCGCGGCGCGGTGGCGGCCGCGTCCGAGACCGGCCTGACAGTCTCGCTGACGTCGCTCTCGGAGGGGGCGGATGAGAGGTCCTGGCTCGACCACATAAGCGCCAGGGGTACCCGCGGCGTCATCCTGCTGTTGGCCCGTCTGGGCCAACGCGAGCAGGCCGAATTGCGGGCACGGGGCCTGCCTTTTGCCGTCGTAGACCCGCGCGGAGAACCGGACCCGAGTGTGACGACAGTCGGCGCCACCAACTGGTCCGGTGGCTTCACGGCCACCCGCCACCTGATCGAGCTAGGGCACCGCCGGGTGGGCGTGATCTCCGGGCCCACCGACCTGCTCTGCAGCCGGGCTCGTATGGACGGCTACCGGTCCGCCATGGAAGCGGCCGGCCTGTCTCTCGACCCCGACCTGATGCAATGGGGCGACTTCCATGTGGACGGCGGTTTCAAGGAGGCGATGGCCATGCTGGCGCTCCCGAACCCCCGACCGCCATCTTCGCCGGCAGCGACCTCCAGGCTCTGGGAGTGCTCGAGGCGGCCCGCGTCCAGCATGTAGCGGGTGCCCAACCACCTCAGCCTCGTGGGCTTTGACGACCTCCCGCTGTCGCGCTGGACTTCACCCCCCCTTACTACGGTACGCCAGCCGCTGGCCGAGATGGCCGCCGACCGCCGTCCGCCTCGTGCTGCGCTCAGGGGAGCGGCGAAGCGGTCGAAGGGCCGCAGCATCGAGCTCGCCACCAGCCTGGTCACCAGGGAGACGACCGCCTCCTACCCGTAGAGGCCGTCGGATCTCGGGTGCAAATTCGCGATCTGTGCCGCGCCGGAGTGTGTTATCGCGACTCCAGCGTGCACAGGTCCGCCAGCTGCGGTTTACGAGCGGGGTTAGGTAGCGCTTTTGTCGCCCCGTGCGTTTTTGCAGTGCAGGTAACGGGACTACCGTAGTTTCCCGCTGAGCGCTCGACCGTCGCCCTTTTCCACAATTAGCAATCCGCAATAGCAACCAGCAATTAGCGGACGCCGAAGATGTGGTCCACAGCGAGCTGGTCGAGGCGCTCGATGTTCACCTCGCGGAGGCCAGCCGCGTCCGGGTCGAAGTCCTCGTAGGCGGAGCGGTCGGCCAATAGCTGGGTCAACGTCTCGCCCGTGGCCAAGGGTGGGCTGTGGCCAGCGAGGGCCAGCCGGCAGCGACCATCGCCTCCTGCACTTCGGGGTCGGCCCGGAAAGCGCTGCGCTTTCTCCTTCAGTATCAGGTAGTTGCTGCATGCAGCCGGCCGCCGATACCCACACCCCTTCCGGTCCCCTCGGCCCGCGGCGGCTTGAAATCGAAGTGGCGAGGACCGTCGTAGCCGGCGGCTTCGAGCAGGTCGACCAGGAAGAAGCCGCCTTTCACGTCGGCAGAGGCGAACCGCAGATCCTGGTCGTAACGGGGGCCGTGCTGGCCGTTGAGGTCGATATGGAAGAGCTTGCCCGACCCACAACGCCTGCGCCACGCCGTGGACGCATGTTGAGGCAGGCCATGTTCTCGTGGCCCGACCTCGGGATTGAGCCCGACCATCTCGGGGTGCTCGAGCTGGTAGATGAACGAAAGGGCGTGCCCGATAGTGGGCAGGAAGATGTCGCCGCGTGGCTCGTTCGGCTTGGGCTCGAGGGCGAGGCGCAGGTCGTACTTCTTCGAGCGGACGTACTCGCACAGCAGGTCGACGGCCTCTTTGTAGCGGTCGAGGGCGACCCGCACGTCCTTGGCCGCGTCGGACTCCGCCCCCTCCCGACCTCCCCACATGACGAAGGTCTTTGCCCCCAGCTCGGCCGCCAGGTCCAGGTTGCGGATCGTCTTGCGGAGAGCGAAGCGGCGGACCGAGCGGTCGTTGGCCGTGAAAGCGCCCTCCTTGAACACCGGGTGGGTGAAGAGATTGGTCGTGATCATGGGCACGACCAGCCCGGTCTCGTCCAGGGCCGAACGGAAGCGCTTGATGATCGCCTCCCTGGTGACGTCGTCGCTACCGAAGGGCACCAAGTCGTCGTCGTGGAAGCTGACCCCCCACGCCCCCAGGCCCGCCAGGCGCCGGACCGTGTCGACGGGGTCGAGTGGCGGCCTCGTGGCGTCACCGAACAGGTCCTTGCCACCCCAGCCGACCGTCCACAGGCCGAAGCTGAAATGGTCTGCCTTCGTCGGGGTGAAACGGTCGCTCATTGGCCCCTCCTCGTTGTGACGCGCTTGGTCTGCGCTCGTGCCGTACTCACCCTAGCGTGCGGCGAAGGGCCGATAACTCTCGAAATGTGGGCGCAACTACAGGGCCTCTTAAAGTGCCAGAGGGAGCCAAACGGGACCGCGCCCGTCGTTCCGTCCTCATTCCGGGTAAGGCCGAAGCGAACAGGGCTTTGTGCGAATAGGAGCCCGTTAGACGGGCCTACAACTTTCTGAAGCTCGATAAGTGTTAGGGGTTATCGCGGCTTTTGGCTTACCGACGACCCCGGTCCCGAAAAACGACGGCGAGCTCGGTCGGCGGCCAGGGCCAGCACAGGGTCAGGACGCACACGGGCGAGTGGGAAGGAGCGGGCCACCAACCGGCGCATGTCGGCCCGGTCAGCCGACCTTCCCCGCGCTGCCCAACTGGGCCAGGAGGTTGCCGATGACTGTGGCCTCCGTCGGCCCGGCGACCACTTCCAGTCCACTGCAGGCGGCCAGCAACGAGAAAAAGAGCCGGTTGGCGGAGCCCCCGCCCACGACGTGCAGGGCGCTTACGTCCTTGCCGGCGCAACGCTGCGCCTCGCCGAGGGCGGAGGAAATGTCGAGCGCCACGCTGTCCAGTACGCAGCGCACCAATTCGGCCGCAGTTCCCGGCACGGGCTCTCCACGTGCCGCGCAGGCTGCCCGGACCCGGGCGGGCATGTCGCCGGGGACGGCGAAGGCGGGCTCGGCAGTGTCGACGACCGAGCGGAAAGGCGGGCAACCCTCCGCCTGGACGAACAGCTCAGCCGAGGTCGCACCGGTCGCCCCTGACGCGCCCAGCACCGCTCGCTTTCCTGGATCATCCAGTAACCCATTACGTTTTTGAGGAAGCGGACCGTGCCCCCGTAACCGAGCTCGTTGGAGAAATTGGCCCGGCGGCTGGCCTCGGTGATCACCGGGGCATCGAGCTCGAGGCCGACCAGTGACCATGTGCCGCTGGACACGTAGGCGAAATCCTCCCTTTCCGCGGGGACGGCCAGTACCGCCGAGGCCGTGTCGTGGGAGGCGACGGCCACGACCGTCGGCGCCATCCGCATGCCAACGCTGGCCGCCACTTCGGGCAGCACCGGGCCGTAATGCTCGCCCGGCTCGATGGCGGGCGGGAACATGTCGCGACGCAAGCCGAGCACCGGGAACAACCAGTCCACTAATTGGCCACTACGAGCGTCCATTAGCTCGGTCGTCGACCCGATGGTGCGCTCGAGCCGGCGTTCCCCTGTCAATAGGTAGGCAAACAGGTCGGGGACCATGAGCAAGTGCGAAGCGGCTTCGTAGGCGGTCGTGCCTCGCTCAGTCAAAAGCTGGCAGATGGTGTTGATCGCCATCGCTTGAGTGCCCGTCGCATCGTAAATACGCCGGAGGCCGACGAGCCCGTCCAGCTCGTCGAGAAGCCCTGTGGTCCTTTCGTCCCGATAGTGGAACGGCGGCCCGAGCAGGCGGCCCTCCACATCGAGCAGCCCGTAGTCAACGCCCCAGCTGTCGACCCCGACCCAAAGGGCGCCCTCGTCCAGGTCCCGGTGAAGACGGCCCAGTGCTTCCAGCATCCCCTGGTGAAGCGCAAGCAGATCCCAGTGGATCCCGTCAGGAAGGCGGACCGGTGCGTTCGGGAGCCGGGCCACCTCCTTTACGACGAGCCGGTCACCCTCGAGCCGGCCCGCGGACATCCGGGCACTCGACGCCCCCAGATCTATGGCGGCGTGGAGGCCCGGAGAAGTCACGAAAACCTGCCCCCACCCAGCCCTGCCGAGCTCACCGCAGGAAAGCGGCCGCCACCCCGGCGTCGACGGGCACTATCAAACCCGTCGTACGGGCGAGGTCGCCACCGGTGAGGACGAAAACGGCGTCGGCCACGTGCTCGGGGAGGACCTCCAGCTTGAGCAGTGTACGAGAAGCGTAATACTCGCCCAGTTTCTCTTCCGGTACGCCATAAACCGCCGCTCGCTGGGCGCCCCACCCGCTGGCGAAAATACCTGAGCCACGCACCACTGCGTCCGGGTTGACGCCATTTACGCGAATGCCGTGCTCTCCGAGCTCAGCGGCTAGCAGCCGGACCTGGTGTTCCTGGTCCGCCTTTGTGGCGCCATAGGCGACATTGTTCGGACCGGCAAACACGGCGTTTTTGCTGGCTATGTACACTATGTCGCCACCCATCTTCTGCGCCGTCATCACCCGGGCGCCCTCTCGGGCGACCAGGAAAGAGCCCTCGGCCATAACAGAGTGCTGGAGCCGCCAATCTTCGACCGTCGTGTCCAGCAAGCTCTTGGAAATGGAAAGGCCGGCATTGTTGACCACCAGGTCGACGCCGCCAAAGGCCAAGACGGCCTGGCGCAACATCTCCACCACTTCATTTTCGGAGCTGACATCGGCCCGGCAAGAGTGGACCACGTCCAGGCCACCGATCTCTTTGGCCACCGAGGCGGCACGTTGCTCGTCGAGGTCCGCCACGACCACGCAGGCCCCCTCCTCGGCCAAGCGGCGGGCGATGGCCGCTCCAATGCCCGACCCCGCGCCCGTGACCAAAGCGATGCGACCGGCCAGAGGACGAGGAAGTGGCATCCTCCGCAATTTCTGCTCCTCCAGCTGCCAATATTCGATCCTGAACTTCTCGCTCTCGGGGATCGGTGCGTAGGTCGAGAGGGCTTCGGCGCCGCGCATCACATTTATGGCATTGACGTAAAACTCACCGGCGACGCGCGCGGTCTGCTTGTCGCGCCCGAAGCTGAACAGGCCTACGCCGGGCACGAGCACTATGGCGGGGTCGGCACCCCGCATGGGCGGTGACTCCGGGGTGGCGTGGCGCTCGTAATAGGACCGGTATTCGGTCCGATATTCCTCGTGCAGCTGGCGCAGGCGAGCGACGGCCTCGTCGAGGGGCGCATCGGCTGGTAAGTCGAGGACCAAGGGGCGCACCTTGGTGCGCAAGAAGTGGTCCGGGCAGGACGTGCCCTTCATGGCCAGCTCGTGGTGGCGCTCACTGGCCAGAAAATCGAGCACCGTGGCACTGTCGGTGTAATGACCGACTTGACGGCTGTCGGTGCTGGCGAGCCCGCGCAATATCGGGAAAAGAGCCGCCGCCCGGACGCGCCGCTCCCCGTCAGGAAGAGGGGCAAAAGCGTCCACTTTGGCGCCAAAGGGGCTGGGCCGGCCGTTGGCGTCTATGTACGCCTGGGCGGCGTGGATGATCTCGAGGGAACGTCGCTCACATTCGGCGCTACTAGCTCCCCACGCGGTAATGCCGTGCCCACCCAGGATGACGCCGATCGCGTCGGGGTGCTGCTCAGCCACCTCGGCGATGTCGAGCCCGAGCTGGAAACCGGGCCGCCGCCATGGGACCCAGAGGACGCGTTCGCCGAAGCACGCCCGGGTGAGAGCCTCGCCGTCGGCGGCCGTCGCCAGCGCGATCCCGGCGTCGGGATGGAGGTGGTCGACGTGAGGCTGTCCCACGAGCGCGTGCATAGCCGTGTCGATGGAGGGCGCCGCGCCCCCTTTGCCGTGCAAGCAATAGTCGAAGGCCGCCACCATCTCGTCCTCCCGGTCGGGACCGGGGTAGACGTTGACCAGCGCCCGCAGGCGGTCGAGCCGGAGCGCAGCCAGGCCGGCCTGGGTGAGCGTGCCGAGGTCCCCGCCCGACCCCTTGACGAACAACAGCTCGGTCGGCGCCTTGGTGACGGGGTCGTCGACAAAGGTCTTGCACGAAGTGTTGCCGCCGGCGTAGTTAGTGTTCCTCCGGTCGCTCCCGAGGCGGTGTGAACGTTCGATCAGCTCCAGTACGGCTTGGGGAGCGGCATCAGCCGGTGCCGTCATCGCCACAGCTCCGAGCGCGGCAGGAGCCCACCGGGCTGGCGCCCACCCGCCCCATTTTCGACACAGTTATCCCGCCGTGAGGCCTCAGAATTGCCCATCACCACTTCTGGCTCCTTTCCTGGGTATTTCACCCTGTTGCGCCGCTGCCGATCGAGGTCAGTCGAGATCAGTCGAGGTGGAAGACCAACGGGAGGGGGCGCATCTGCTCGTCGGCGTGCCCCTGGCCCTCAAAAAACTCAGCCATCTCTGATTGCCACCTGTCGTTCACTTCGAGCCGGCCCATGGCGTTCACCGCCTCATCAAAGTCCTCGCATTCGAGGTAGCCGGTGAGCAGCCCGTCGTCCGTCAAGAACAACGAGTAGTTGTGCCATCCGGTTTGCCGTAGCGCTTCCTGCATCTCCGGCCACACGTGGCGATGTCGTTCCTTGTACTCAGCTAACCGGTCGGGCCGCACCCGGAGGTGAAAACGAGATCCTCTGCATAGAACTTACCTTTCCTCAACCCCGTCCGTTCGGAGCGGCCACCACTCGGCCACGGGGACCAAACACGGGAGAGCAAATGGCCCAGAACGGGGGCCGCTCACCCGGTCGACTGCTCGACCGCTCGACCGCTCGACCGCGTGGCTCCGGCCGGTCGGGCACTGTCTTGAAACGATTCAAAAACGGCCCCCACAAAGAACGCAGGACCGCTCCTCCCCACCCCCCAAACAGACGGATAACCCCTGTGCGCAAAGCGCAGCCCCTTCGCTCTGGTCGCAACCGAAGTTACAGTACGGAGGGTGACCAGGATGTGTCAAGGCACCGAGTGACGAGCACCAAGACGCCCGATGGCACGTTGCCGAGCTCTGGGCGTAACAGGCAGGTCGCCGGGACGGTTGCCCGCAACGCGTCGGGCGCGGTGGCCGGCGGGGCGCCCCGCACGCCCGCCAGGCGCCGGGTCACGATCCGCGATGTGGCCAACCTGGCCCAGGTATCGCTCGGCACGGTCTCCAACGTGCTCAATAACCCGTCGTCTGTGGCCACCACCACCCGCAACCGCGTGCTGGACGCCATCAATACGACCGGGTTCGTCCGCAGCACCGCCGCCCATCAGCTTCGCGTGGGCAAGAGCGGCACGATCGGCGTCGTGCTCCTCGACATCGCTAACCCGTTCTTCGCCGAGATGGCCCGGGGCGCCGAGCACGTTCTTCGCGAAAGGGACTACGTCCTCATGCTCTGTTCCAGCGACGAGTCAGCGGAACGAGAGCAGCGCTACTTTCGGGTCCTCGAGGAGCATCGCGTCGACGGTCTTCTCATCAGCCCGGTCGAACGCGACCTCGAGGGGACGGCTCGAGCTCGTCGCGCACGGCATCCCCACGGTGCTCCTCGACCGGGACGGCAGCAGCCGTGGCCTGTGCTCCGCCACGGTCGACGACGTCCGCGGCGCCGAGCTGGCCGCCGACCACCTCTTCGAGCTAGGGCACCGCACGGTGGCGTTCGTTAATGGGCCGTCCACGATCCGGCAGTGCATAGACCGGAAGGAGGGGGCGCGACGCTGCGGCCCGCCGCGCCAGGCGACGCGGGAAAACCACGCTCCGGGAAGTGCCCGTGGGCGCTCTCACGATCGAGCAAGGTGAGGCGGCCGTGGCCGCTCTGTTCGCGCTCGAACCCCGCCCGACGGCGGTGATGTGCGCGAACGACCTCCTGGCGCTCGGAGTCCTCAGAGGGCTGGCCGCGGCGGGGATGGGCGTCCCCGACGAAATGGCCGTAGTGGGCTACGACGACGTCGCTTTTGCGTCGATGCTCTCGCCGTCGCTTAGCTCCGTGCGCCAACCGAAGTACGAGCTCGGGGTGGTGGCCGCCGAACTCCTTCTGGAGGAAGTGGGCGGCCTGCCGCACGAGCACCGGGCCATACGTTTCGAACCCGAGCTGGTTGTGCGGGCGTCCAGTGCCCCGGTTTACCGGGGCCCTCCGCAAACGGCGCGGCCCGCGGTTGGTCGGCAATAAAGCGGCGGGCCAGTCCCCGGCCAGGCCCGAACCGCGCCGGCAAATCGGGCCGGCAAATCGGGCCGGCAAATCGGGCCGGCAAATCGGGCCGGCAAATCGGGCCGGCACACTCATTTGCCCGGTCCAACAGCCGCTAGTAACGTTTCGACCACCCGCCAGCGGGGCGATACGAGGAGCCCATGTTCAATACGATCCTGGTTGCGGCCGACGATTCAGCCACGGCTTCACGCGCCGTGCGTACGGCCACAGAACTAGTGAAGGCGTTGGGCGGCGACCTGCACGTCGTGACGGCGTACCGCCCCGAATCGGTGAAAGTGGAGAAGTTGCCCGATGAGTACATCGACCGGGTGACCGACCCCGCTGACCTGTTGCTTGAAAAGCTGCGCAAAGAGATAGAGAAAGAGGGCGTGCAGGCGAAGTACCACCCGGCCGCCGGCAATGCCGCCGACGCCATCGTGAGAGTGGCGGACCAGGTCGGGGCGGACCTGATCGTCGTCGGCAACCGCGGCATGAGAGGTGTGCGCCGAGTACTCGGGAGCGTCCCGAACACGGTCGCCCATGCGGCAAACTGCTCGGTGCTTATCGTCGACACAGTCAGTGAAAACTGAGCCCCTTTCGCGCTTCTCTCTTTGTGTTGGTCGACCCGGACTGACCAGCCCGGCGCGGTGACACCAGATCTTCCCGTTGACCGAAGTCAGTTGCGGCGCCTTGTCCTCGGGCACCTGCGAGAGACTTTGTGGTCGTTGGCCGACGAGATCGAAGAAGTTGGGCCAGGATGGCTGGCCCGGACCCCGTCGCTACCCGGTGTTTGGGCACTCAACCAGCTCCACATTTCTGCTCCGGCTTCCGCGGATGAGGTCATCGCGCTCTCGAACGAGCGCCAGGCCGGTCTTCGGTTCCGGCATATCCAGGTAGAGCCGGAAGAGACGGCCATCGCGTTGGCGGAGGCGCTGGGCGGGGCCACTTGGAAGCCGGACCGGGAAGTGCTGATGACCCTGATGGCTCCACCCACGCGAGAGGTCAACGCCGGAACGGTGGTCGAGTTGAACCCGCCCCAGGTGGCCATGCTCATGCGGCGGTGGCTCCACGAGGACTTCCCGGGGATGGACTCGTCCACTCTCGACCAGCTGGATGAGTACAGTCGCCGGGAAGGTGAGCTGTGGGATGAGCGGGTCTACGGGATCCTCGACGAAACCGGCCTTCCCGCCGCAGTGACCAAATTCCGCTCCCGCGGTGGCACAGCGTGGGTCGAGGATGTCTACACCGTCCCGGAGGCGCGCAAAAGGGGCTTCGCCCGCACCCTGGTCACCTACGCGACCAGCCTGGCCCGGTCAGGCGGGCATGACCTCACCTTCATCCTGGCGGACGACAATGACTGGCCCAAACACCTGTACGAATCGATCGGGTTCCGACCGGTGGGCCTGACATGGACGTTCCACCGAGCCAGCGCCGCGGTTTGAGCTACTGGCCGACGGGCGGAGACAGCCGGTCGACGACACTCAGGAAACCATTGTAAAAGCTCGGGTTCCCACCTTCGAAGGCACCGATGCGGCCATTATCGAGGGTTTGGCAGCCGCTGGCGTCGTACCAGAGACCGACGTCGGGGCGGCCGGCAAAGGAAAGGCCAACGACGGCGACCAGGCCGAAGTCAGCCGGGCAGTGCGAGACGCCGGTCGGCGGGGCCAAGCTAAGTTGCCGGACTACTGTCGCCAAAAGGTCGGCCTGGGCCTGGTCGAGGCGAGTTTGGCGCTCCAATTTGACGGGCCCCGGTTTGGCTGTAGAGGGACCATACCGACAAATAAGCCCTGCTTTGGGGTGGGCGGGCACCAGGCGGCCGGGAAAGTGTTCACGACGTCCTGAAAGGCGGTGACCGAGCCGGGGCAACCGGTGACCACGTCGACTCGCAATTTGGGCGCTCGCGACACATGCCAGACCGAGCCCGCCGCACTGGCTGTCGGCAGTGGCAACTGCGCGGTCCAGAGCAGGGCGGATATGGCGACCACCGCGGCCACTACCCCCCGGCCCTTCGTGTGTGCCGCCCGGTCCTTGGTGACCCGGTCCTTGGTGACCCGGTCCTTGGTGACCCGGTCCTTTCTGGGCTGGTCCGTTCTGGGCTGGTCCTTTCTGGGCCCTCTTACGGTTCGACCAGCCACCTGTTCCCCTGCAAACCCGGTCATCACACGGTTAGTCCGCGCCTGGCGGCCCGAGCAACCGGTCGGATCTCGCCTTCTGTGTCTCAGAGTGAGAGACTTCGTGGGTGACATTTACCCGGGTCGCCCTGGAGTACCCTCGTTTGGCCAACAAGCTCTCGCAGCTCCCCCCGCCCGAGCTGGAGACAGCGGTCCAAGGGGTCGTCCAGAGTGCGTTGACCGCCACCAGCCTGCAGGTGCCTAGCCAGGACCCCCACGAAGTGGAGCGGTTGGCCTGGTCGCTCGACGACGCGGTGTGGGCGCTTCAGGAGAAGTCCGAGCAGGACCCCGGCTCCCAGCTGCCTTACCTCCTGGCCTTCCGGCGGGCTCGGGCGGCGGGCGCTCTGCTCGAACTGCTCGAAGGCCGCTACGACACGGCCGTCTACGAGGCGATGCAGGCCCTCGGCGCCAACGAAGACGAAGTTATCGGGCTGCTGGGCCAGCCCTCCTAGGAGCGAGTGCCGCTCTGCCAGTGGGTCATGGCTCCCTTCTGACCTCCGGAAATCGCCTGGGTGGGCGGAGATCGTTTTGACGGGCGCGCGTTGGCGGGGAGGCAACCGTCTGGCCGCTGTACGTAGTCCACCAGATGCGTCTCTATTTAAATGTGGGCAGCTCGTCGGGGACACTCGTGTAGGGCCAGGGGGGTGTGTACGTGAAGGTGACGACGCGCCAATCGCCGGCCGAGCGCTTGCCGGCCGAGTGCACCCACTCGCTCGCACTGGACAAGTTCGAGGGCAAGTTTGCGCTTCAGCTGCGCCGCCTCTCATGCCTCCTGTGCGGCTACGGCTGGTGGGACAGCGACGGCGCCGTAATTGGGTCGACCCAAGCGCTGTCCTTGGTGGCCAAGTTGACCGACGGCCCCCGCCCCACCGGTTGGGCGGTGGCCGAAACGGAGTGGCGGAGGCTGGCAGAAGAGAGCCTGGCCTAACCGAAGTCCTCCACGAAGGCCCGCACGATGGCGTCGACGCCGGGGTCGGTCGGGAGGCCCAGCTCCGAAGCCCTTGTCGCCACTGTATGCGCGGCCCACGCATCGACGATGCTGGTGATAGCCGGGTCGGGGGCGACGGTCACCTTACCGAGTGGGCGGTCACCGACTACCCGATGAAGACTGGCCACGAGTTGCTCGGCCGTTACGGGCAAGCTCGGGAGCTCGACCGCCGGTCCGGTCCGAGCCTCGGCCCATCGAGCTCGTGCAAAGCAATCAATCCGGCCACAACGGTCCGGTACCCGATCACGGCCATCGGCGTGGACGGGGGCACCGGTACTACTGCGTCGACTCCGTGAAAAGGCTCTCGCACTACACCGCTCACGAAAGAAGAGGCGGCGGCGTTGGGCGACCCGGGACGGACGATCACAGTTGGCAGCCTGGCCACCCGCCCGTCTAAATAGCCTTTGCGGGTGTAGTCGTTGACCAGTAATTCGACGATCGCTTTAGTGGTCCCGTACGTCGTCTGCGGAGTCTGTTTGGTCGAGTCTCCCACTGTTTCCTTCGCCAGCTCACCACCGAAAACGGCCACGGAACTGGTGAACACCAGCCGAGGGGAAGTAGCGCGGGCCCTCAGCGCCTCGAGGACGTTGCGGCTCCCGTCCACGTTCACGGCCAGGGCGCGGTCAAAGTTTTCTTCTCCGCCCCCGCTCATCACGGACGCCATGTGGAACAGCGAAAGGTCGTCCCGATCGCACAGCGAAAAAATCGTCTCCCTATCCGTGACGTCCCCCAGCACCACCTCGGCCCGTTTGTCGTCCAATTCCGGGCCGGACGGTGGGGCGCCATCGAACAAGACCAGCGAGTTGAGTTCCTCCGGGTGCCCCGATGGCCCGGTCAGCGAGCCCCGGCTGAGTAGCGAACGGGCCAATTGTTGTCCCAGGAACCCACAGCCACCGGTGATGACGACCCTCACGCCTATGCCTCCTCGAGGTCAACAGCCTCCTTGACTGTCAACAGTCGTCAACAGTAGGTCAAGCCACGTTACCTACCCGTAGCTGGAAGCGGGACCGACCGGCCTGAGGGCCAATCGGGCCGTCGTTTCTCGACGAAAGCGGCGATCCCCTCGCGGTCGGGCGCAGCGGCCGCCGTCCGCCAGGCGGCGTCTTCGATGTCCAGCCCCGACGCCAGATCGACGCCGGCCCCGAGGCGCAGAGCTCGTTTAGCCGCCCGCACGGCGACCGGCGAGTGGGCGGCGATTGTGTGGGCGAGCTCGAGGGCGGCTTGCTGGGCCGCCCCGCGTTCGACGACCCGGTCGACGAGACCAAGTGCCATCGCTTCGCGGGCAGGCACGCGCCGGGCCGTGAAGATGAGGTCGGCGGCTACGGCCGGCCCGGCCCGCCGAACGAGCAACTGCGTCCCCCCACCCCCGGGGACGAGGCCAACGCCGGCCTCGGGCAAAGCCAGTTCGGCCGTGACGTCGGCCACTATCAGGTCACAGCAAAGTGCGAGCTCGAAACCACCCCCCAGGGCGTACCCCGCAACGGCGGCGATGGCGGGCACTTCCAGGCCTCGGGCCCCGTCGAAGGCCGCCCGCAGCAAGGGCCGTTGCGTCGCCATCTCCGTATTTGTGAAGCCAGCTCGTTCCTTGAAATCTGCGCCCACGCAAAAGGCGCGTTCACTAGCCGACGAGACGACCACGGCGCGAACGTCCGGCCGTCCGGCCAGCTCGCCGCACACCGCTGTTAGCTGCGTGGCCATAACGCTCGAGAGGGCGTTCATGGCCTCGGGGCGGTCAAGGACGATCTCGGCCACCACTCCGTGCTCGATCAGCCTCACGAATTGGCTGCCGCCGCTCCCTGGCCCCCCGTCCGTAGACCGCTCCTGGCGCTGGTCCCGGGGGCGGGGGCGCGCACCGACGGCGTGGTCCGGGGCTAATCCGCTGAGCGCCATGGAGTGCAGCAGAGCCCGCATCTCCTTGGCGTGCAGTCGCCCGCTGAAAGGGGTCGAATTGAGCAAGCCGAAGGTGGCGTGGGCGGCCGCGACCGCTTCTTCACGGCTGGCCACACGCCCGGCCCGGAAGATGGCGTCGGCCCAAAAGTCGACATAACTCCTTTGCAACCGGCGCACCCTGTGCTGGTCCTCAGGGGCCAAGGACAAAAGCTCGCGCGACTGCACAGTGATGAGCGCCGGGTTTTCGACGGCGAACTGGGCGTGGAAGTCGACCAGCGCCACCAGAGCCTCGCCGGCATCCCTCGCAGTGCCGGCGCGGTCCTTGGCGTTAGCCAGTAACCGCTCACTGACGTCGACCAGCAATTCCCCCAGGAGGCTCTCTTTGCTCTTGAAGTGGCGATAGACGGCCGGGCCGGAAATACCGACCGCGCCACCGATCTCGTCCAGGGTGACGACGCGGTACCCCCGCTGGGCAAACAGTGCCGCCGCCGCGGCCAGAAGTTTCTCGCGTGTCGTCCGCGGGCGCTCTGCCTGTGGAGCCGGTTGGCCGCGTTTACGCCCCGCCGGCGATGCCCGCCTCGCCGCTTCCTCCCCGGTCACAACCGGCACGCCAGGTTAGCCGTCATTAACTCTTAATGTTACTCTGGCATAACCAAGGCAAAGCCCGGCCAGAGCGAGGTCTGGGATGGCAGAAGACAATTTCTCCCCCGTAGACGGGCTTGGCCGCGGTACCCAGCCGGTCCGGGCCAGCCATACGCCGTCAATGGCCGAGCTCGTGGCTGAGCTCCGGGAACGGCTCGTGGTGGTGCGCCAGGGCGGTGACCAACGAGCCCGCCAGCGCCACGTGCAGCGGGGCAAGATGTTGGTGCGGGACCGGGTCGACCGCCTGCTCGACCCGGGTGCCTCGTTCCTCGAACTGTCGCCTTTGGCGGCGTGGGAGCTGTACGGCGAGCCGCTGCCGTCCGCAGGGATCGTGACCGGCATCGGCCGGGTGGCCGGGCGGTCCTGCATGGTCGTAGCCAACGACGCGACGGTAAAGGGCGGCACCTACTTCCCGGTTACGGTGAAAAAACACCTCCGTGCCCAGGAGATCGCCGCGGCCTATCGCTTGCCGTGTTGCTACCTGGTGGACTCCGGGGGCGCCTACTTGCCCTTGCAGGACCAGGTGTTCCCCGACCGGGACCACTTCGGCCGGATTTTCTTCAACCAGGCCCGGATGTCGGGTGCGGGCATCCCTCAGCTCTCCGCGGTGCTGGGCTCGAGCACGGCCGGAGGCGCCTATGTGCCCGCCATGAGCGACGAGACCGTAATCGTGCGCGACGAGGGCACCATCTTCCTCGGCGGGCCACCGTTGGTACGAGCGGCCACGGGTGAGGTAGTCACCGCCGAGGAGCTCGGTGGCGGGGACGTGCACGCCCGCCGGTCCGGGGTCGTCGACCACCTGGCCGACAACGACGCTCACGCCCTCGACGTCATGCGGTCGATGGTCGCCACCCTGGCCCGGCCTCGCCAGGAGAGCCGTCGCCGGCGCACGACGAGGACCGAGCGGAGCCGGAGGAGCCAGCGGAAGATCCGTCGGAGCTCTACGCCGTTGTACCCACGGACCTGCGCCGCCCCTACGACGTACGGGAGGTGGTCCGCCGGATCGTGGACGGTTCCCGGCTGCACGAGTTCAAAGCTGCGTACGGGGAAACGCTCGTTTGTGGTTTTGCCCGCCTGTCAGGTTACCGGGTGGGGATCGTCGCCAATAACGGTGTCCTTTTCAGCGAGTCGGCCTTGAAAGGCGCGCACTTCATCCAACTTTGCGACCAGCGCGGTATCCCCCTCGTATTTCTGCAGAACATCAGCGGTTTCATGGTCGGCAGAGAATATGAGAACCGCGGGATCGCCAAAGATGGCGCCAAACTGGTTACGGCAGTGGCCTGTTCGAGTGTGGCCAAACTTACCGTCATAATCGGGGGGTCCTTCGGAGCCGGCAATTACGGCATGTGCGGGCGGGCGTTCGACCCGCGCTTGTTATTCATGTGGCCGAACGCCCGCATTTCGGTGATGGGCGGCGACCAGGCGGCAGAGGTGTTGTCCCTCGTTGGCGACCGTAATAGCGACGAGGTTTCAGAGGAGGAGCGCAAAGCCAGGACCCGAGACCTCTACGCCACCCAGGGTTCGCCTTACTATTCGACGGCCCGGTTGTGGGACGACGGGGTCATAGACCCGATGGAAACCCGGCGCGTACTGGCCATGGGCCTCGCGCTGGCGGCCGCGTCACCTGGAGCATCGGGGGCTTCGCCACCGGCCCCGACCCGCTACGGCGTGTTCAGGATGTAAGGAGCAGCCGTGGCTTTCGACACGTTGCTCGTCGCCAACCGGGGCGAGGTGGCCTTGCGGGTGGTCCGAGCCGCCCGCCAGCTTGGGCTGCGCACTGTAGCCGTCTACTCCGACGCCGACGTCAACGCGCCCCACGTCGCCGAGGCCGACCGCGCGGTCAGGATCGGGCCCCCGCCCTCCGCTCAGTCGTACCTTTCTGTCGAGGCCATCTTGCGCGCCGCCGATCAGGAAGGTGCCGGCGCCGTCCACCCTGGCTACGGCTTCCTGGCCGAAAATGCTGGGTTCGCCGCTGCGTGCGAGGCGGCCGGGCTCGTGTTCGTAGGTCCCCAACCTGAAGTGATCGAGTTGATGAGCCGGAAGGACCGGGCCCGCCAGGCCGCCCGGCAAGCGGGCGTCCCGTTGCTCCCGGCGGTCGAAGGCAAAGACGCGGCGGCGCTGGAGGCCAGGGTGGGAGACGAGATCGGCTTTCCTGCATTGGTAAAGGCCGTCGCCGGAGGTGGCGGTAAAGGGATGCGGGTAGCGTGGACGGCCGCAGACCTCGAGGCCGCCCTGGCCAGTGCCGGCCGGGAAGCGCTGGGGGCCTTTAGCGACGCGTCGCTGTTCGTGGAGCGGTACCTGCCCGGAGGACGCCATCTGGAGGTCCAGGTCGTCGGAGACGGCACCGGACGCGTCCTGCACCTGTTCGATCGCGACTGTTCAGTGCAGCGTCGCCACCAAAAAGTGGTCGAGGAGGCGCCCGCCTCGGTCAATTCCCAGGTGGCACGGGCCAAGGCCATGGAGGCTGCGCTACGCCTGGCCACCCACGTCTCTTACCGGAGCCTGGGCACCGTCGAGTTCCTGGCCGTCGGCGACGACGTTTTCTTCCTCGAGGTCAATACACGGCTGCAAGTGGAGCACCCGGTGACCGAGGCGGTCACCGGCATCGACCTGGTAGAACTGCAGTTACGCCTAGCCAACGGCGAGCCTCTGGCTCTGTCCCAGGACGAAGTCACCGTGAAAGGGCACGCCATCGAAGCCCGGGTTTACGCCGAGGATCCCGGCCACGGTTTCCTGCCTCAGGCCGGGGCGGCTCGCCTCGTCCACTGGCCCGACGGCGTCCGGGTCGATGCCGCCCTTGAAGCGGGCCAGGAAGTGGGGACGTTCTACGACCCGATGTTGGCCAAAGTGGTGGTCCACGGGCCGAGCCGGGAGGCGGCGAGGCTGCGGATGGTCGACGCCCTCGACCACACCGCCATCCTCGGGCTGACGACGAACCTCGGCTTTCTGCGCCGCCTGCTCGCCTCCCCCCGGTTTCGGCAGGCCGGCATTGTGACCAGCTGGCTTGACGACCACGCAGATGAACTGGGGGCTGATGAGGGCCAGGCCCCCCTGATCGCAGCGGCAATTTTCCTGGTCGAAGGCGCACGGCGGCGGGGTGCCGGCGACGCCTTCGAGCCGGACGGCTGGCGACCGGGCGGCCCGCCCGCTCCCGCCCGGCTAACGATCGGGACTGGCGACGGGCAGCACCAGGTCGTCGTCGGCCAGGCCGATTATGCCGACGAAAGGTATATCGAAATCGATGAGGCCGCCCCCCGTATAAAGGTCCGGGGCACCCGCCTGGGACCGGACAGTCTCACGGTTGAACTGGACGGCAAGCGGCAGTGTTTTTTCATCCGGGCCGAACCGGGGGCGGTGCTCATCGCTCACCAGGGTGCCTCGTACCGGTTCGAGTTGGGGTACAGCCACGGGCAGGAGCACGAGAGTGAGGACGAAGTCGTCCTGGCCCCGCTCCCGGGCCTGCTCGTCGCGGTCGCGGTAGCCGCCGGTGACTCCGTGCTCGCCGGAGATGTGCTCGGGGTCCTGGAGTCGATGAAAATGGAGTACTCGCTGAAAGCCCGCCTCCCGGCGACCGTCGACCGAGTCGGCTTTAGCGCCGGGTCTCGAGTGGCTCGGGGTGACGTCCTCTTCGAGCTGGTGCCGTCGGCCGAACGCGGGAGGACGGGCACCGATCGGCCGGCAGCGAGCCAGGGACCTATCTAGAAAAGGGGAAGACATGAACACTGGAGCGGGCGCAAGCCTTTTGCTGACCGGCGAACACGAAAAATTGCGGGCTACCGTCGAGCAGTTTGCTCGCGAAGAAGTGGCGCCGGTGATCGGGGACTTATACGAAAGACAGGAGTTCCCCTACGCAATTGTGGCCAAAATGGGCGCCCTCGGGTTGTTTGGGCTGCCGTTCCCCGAGGTGTACGGGGGCATGGGTAGCGACCATGTGGCGTTGTGCCTCGCCATCGAAGAACTGGCCCGGGTCGACTCGTCGGTCGCCATCACGCTGTCGGCCGGCGTCGCCCTGGGGACGACGCCGATCTACCGTTTCGGCACCGCGGAGCAAAAACAGCGCTGGCTGCCCCAGCTGTGCAGCGGGGAACGCCTGGCCGCCTTCGGGCTGACCGAGCAAAGCGGAGGTTCCGACGCCGCCGCCGTTCAGACTACGGCCCGCCGCGAGGGCGGCGACTGGGTCATTAATGGCACCAAAGCCTTCATCACGAACTCCGGGACCGAAATAACCGCGCTCGTGACGGTGGCCGCAGTCACGGGGCCGCCGGTTGACGGCCGGCGCCGGATCTCGGCCATCGTGGTACCGGCCGGGACGCCGGGGTTCGCGGTGGCCAAAAGGTACTCGAAGGTGGGCTGGTCGGCGTCGGACACCAACGAGCTATCTTTCTCCGACTGCCGTGTGCCCCTGGGCCAGCTACTCGGGGAAGAGGGCCGTGGTTACGCGCAGTTCCTCGGCGTCCTCGACGAGGGCCGGATCGCAGTGGCCGCTCTGTCCGTCGGCTTGGCCCAGGGGTGCATCGATGAGTGCTTGACATACATGAGCCGACGTGAAGTGGGAGGGCGCAAGCTCGGCGAATACCAGGCGTTGCAGTTCAAGCTGGCCGACATGGAGGCCAGAGCTCATTCGGCTCGCCTCCTTTGGTACGACGCCGCCACCCGCCTCGTGTTGGGACGCCCGTTCAAAAAAGAGGCCGCCATCGCCAAATTGGTCGCTTCGGATGCGGCCATGGCGAACGCCCGGGAAGCCACGCAGATTTTCGGCGGCCACGGTTTTATGAACGAGACACCGGTGGGCCGTTTTTACCGCGACGCCAAGATCCTCGAGATCGGTGAAGGGACGTCCGAAATCCAGCGCATGATCATCGCCCGGCAGCTCGGCCTGCCCCGCGGCTGACACCTTGAGCGCTCAAGGCCACGAACGGCTCCAGATTGTCGGGGTCGGCCACGGACGTGAGGGCCAGAGCGTCGGAGAGGGCGACACCTGACAGAAGCCGCTTTATCGGCACCTCCAGTTTCTTTCCTGACAACGTGCGCGGGATCGCGGGCACGGTGATGATCCTGTCCGGGACGTAGCGGGGAGAAAGTTCCCCCCGAAGCGCAGCCCGGATCTTCTGCTGAAGATCCTCGGGCGCCGTTGCGGCCTGCCCCTCCACTACAAATAACCAGACGTCGCCCGGTCCCCCCGTCGGGTCCTCAATGTGGACGACCAAGCTGTCGGCCACTTCGGGGAGCGCTTCCACTACGGCGTAAAACTCCGCCGTCCCGATCCGCACACCCCCCCGGTTGAGGGTGCCGTCGGATCTCCCCGTGATCACAACGGTGCCGCGTCCGGTAAGAATGGCTCGGTCGCCGTGGGCCCAGACGCCCGGGAACCGGCTGAAGTACGCCGACCGGTAGCGACTGCCGTCGTCAGCCCAGAAGCCCACCGGCATCGACGGCAGCGGGCCACTCAACACCAGTTCGCCCTCCTGGCCCACCACGGGGTGACCGTCGTCGTCGAACACCTCCACCTTGGCTCCCAGGCAACGGCACGAGATCTCTCCGGCCCACACCGGGTGCAGTGGGCTGGCGCCGACGAAGCCGGTACAAACATCGGTCCCACCACTGAACGACGCCAGCAAAACATCGTCGGCGACGGCCTGGTAGACCCATTCGGCGGCGGCGGCGGGCAGCGGCGAGCCGGTAGACCCAATAGTTTTCAATGAGCGCAAATCAAAATCGGTGCCTGGGCCAGCCCGGCCCTCATATTTGCGACCAGATAGCTGGCGCCGACGCCTGCGCAGGTCGTGCCAGTGGACTCGAACAGTTCCCACAAGTGACCGGCAGCAGGCCAGTTCGGGTCGCCGTCGAACAGGACGACCGTAGCGCCGGCCAGGAGCCCGGACACGCAGAAGTTCCACATCATCCATCCCGTCGTGCTGAACCAGAAAAACCGGTCGCCGGGCCCCAAATCGAAATGCAGCCGGAGAGTTTTGGCGTGCTCGAGCAGGATCCCGCCGTGGCTATGCAAAATGGCCTTCGGCTTCCCGGTGGTGCCCGAAGAAAACAAGATGTAGATCGGATGCTCGAAGTCGACCGAGGCGAACTCGAGCGGGCTCTGACCGCGACAAACTGGTCCCAATCTTGCCACCCATAAGGAGCCGCCTTTTCGGCCTCGAGGTACCTGAGCCACACCGCTGTCCGGACCGTGGGCAAGCGAGCCCGGATAGCTTCGGCCTCCGCCCTCCGGTCGACGGCGCGCGCTCCGTAGCGGTAACCGTCCACGCTTATGAACGCGGCCGGTCCTATTTGTGAAAGCCGCTCGACGACACCCGTTACGCCCATCTCGGGAGCACAAGCAGTCCAAATAGCCCCGACGCTGGCGCACGCCAGCATGGCCGCGAGAGCCTCGGGGATATTGGGCAAATAGCCGGCGACGCGCTCACCCGCGCCTATGCCCGCCTCGACCAGCCCCGAGCGTACACGGGCCACCAGGTCCGACAGGTCCGCCCAGGTCAGCTCGCTGGCGGGGCGAGCCTGCGAACGGGCAACGACGGCGAGCGATTGCGGGCCGCCCGGCGGCGCCTGCAAGGCGCGCTCCGCGTAATTGAGCTGGCCGTCCCGGAACCACCGGTAGCCGCTCACCCTTTCGGCCGCCGGCTCCAGAGCGGCCACGGGCGGACGATGCCACCGGGCCCCGCAATAGTCACTGATCCCTCGCCAAAATTCTCCCGCGCTGGGCGGCGCGACCGACCACGCCCACGCCTCGTCGTAGCCCTCGAACCCGCGTTCTTCACACCAGCGCCACAGGTTGGACGCCGTCCGCCTGGTGGCGGACGGCACCCAGATCGGCGTAACGGGCGGGTTCACCAATCCGAGACGGAGCCGTCCTCTCGCCGCAGGATCCTGAGCCCGGGGAGCTGGAAGGGAAGCGCCAGCGCCGCCTCCTCGTTCAGGTCGACGCCGAGCCCGGGTGACCCACCCGAATAAAGATTGCCCGACTCGAGGCGCATGTCGGTGCTCACCACGCCCTCCAGGACGCCGGGCCGCCAGGTGAGTTCCTGGACGGCGAAAAGCGGCGTAGAAAGGTCGAAATGTAGGCAGGCGGCGGTCGACACCGGCCCCAGTGGGTTGTGCGGGACCTGCTCGATGTAATGCGTCTCGCACCAGCCGGCGATCTTGCGGCTCTCGGTCAGTCCGCCGCAAATGCAGAGATCCACCCGGCAATAATCGATGAGGTCCTGCTCTATCAGGACCTGCCACTCCCACTTGCTGGCCAGCTGCTCCCCGGTAGCGATGGGCACCGGGATTTGTGAGCGCAAGTAGGCAAATTCAGAGGCGTTCTCCGCCCGCAGCGGGTCTTCGATGAAAAAGGGGCGCATGGGGGCCAGCTCACGACCCATTTGCACTGCGTAGGCCGGCGTCGTGCGCTGGTGCAAGTCCACGCAGATTTCCACTTCAGGGCCGAGCGCGTCGCGGAGGGCGCCAAAGGCTTCAACGGTCCACCGCAGGGCGGCCGACTGCTCATAAACGCCGTCGTCCACTTCGGGGCTGCCCTCGCCAGCGCCAAAGCGGACGAAACGCCAGCCCTCGGCCACTTGCGCCTTTGCGTACTCGACCATGCCGTCGATGCCACCCAGACGGCCGTCTTGGTCATGGGGTCGCTGGACGTGGCAGTAACAGCGGGCGTAGTCCCGGGCCGGCCGCCCAGCAACTCGTACACTGGCACGCCGAGGGCCTTGCCACGCAGATCCCAAAGGGCCAGGTCAATGGCAGCAACCGTGGCGGAGTGAACATGGCCGCCTCGGAAAAACTGCCCCCGCCACAAGGTTTGCCATATGTGCTCGATCCGGGTCGGGTCCATGCCGACGAGGACCGGACGGTACGTGTCAACCAGGCCTTTGAGGGCCAGCTCTTTACCGTTGATGCCGCCTTCGCCCAGGCCCGTCAAACCCTCGTCGGTATAGATCTTTACGAACGTGTAGTTGCGGTTGGGCCTCTCCTCGTCGTGGACGAGGAAGGTCTTGACGTCGGTGATCTTCACCCGCGGAGCGCCTCCTGGCTCTCGTACCAACCGAGGGGGGCACGTGGGGCCGACAGGGCGTCGGTCTCCCGTTGGCTCGGCGCACACCACCGGACGCCGTTGGCGAGGACGCGGCCCACCCCCTCATCGTGGTAGACGGGGTATTCCTGATCACCCGGCGAAAAATAGAAAATACGGCCTCTGCCCCGCACAAAGCAGCACCCACTGCGGAACACCTCGCCGCCGCTGAACGAGCTGATGAAGACCAGTTCGTCAGGCTGGGGGATGTCGAAGAACTCGCCGTACATTTCCTGGCGCGGGATGATGATCGGGTTGGGCACGTTTTTGCATATCGGGTGGCCGGGGTTGACGGACCAAACCAGCTCCCTGTCATTTTCGTTGCGCCAGCGCAGCCCACAGCCCGTCCCCATGAGGCGCTTGAACACCTTGGAGTAATGCCCGGAGTGCATAACCACGAGGCCCATGCCCTGCAGAACATTCGTCACTACGCGGTCGACCACGGCGTCAGACACCTGGTCGTGGGCACAATGGCCCCACCAGGTGAGGACGTCGGTCTCCTCCAGCACCGAACCGCCCAGGCCGTGGTCTGGTTGGTCCAAAGTTGCGTACCTCACGCTGACCGTGTCCCCCAGGAAGCGCTCGAGGGCAGATCCTACGACAGTGTGCATCCCGTCCGGGTAAATGGCCCGCACCGAGTCGTCGCGGCGTTCGTGGACGAACTCGTTCCATACAGTTACCCGGGTGACCCGGTGGTTACCGTCGCCGTCTAGTTCGGGCATGTCTTTTCTCCCTGTGATGGTTTGGCGTTTTGCGGGTACCTATACGCTCCGCCCGCTCAGCAATTGCCGGCTGTGCTCCAGTAAAGCTATTTCCCGGTAACCGAGACCGCGGTTGGGACGTCGACGGTCTCCCTCCGCGAAGAGGACTCGACCGCGGCATGGGCTAAGGCCAGGCTCCCCAGGTTTTCCTTGCCAGAGCTCTCGGGCTGCACACCTTCTGAGATGGCAGTAACGAAAGCGTCGAGGGCGCCGGCGCGGTCGGTGTGCGCCAACTTCGGCAAGCTCACCGCACTGCGCTTCGCATTGTGGTCGTAAATCCAGGCCTCGTCATTGGAATCTGTCTGTAGGTCACCCCGGCTCGTCCACCAGAGCTCACCTTTTTCGAACTCCATCCGCCACTCCCCGGCCCATTGCGTCTTCTGGCCGGGGTGGATCCAGCTGCCGCGATAGTTCACAGATAGGCCATCGCCGAAGTCAATGGTGGCACTGCCCTCGGGAGGCTCACGGAAGCCGGACCAGGCCGGGTTGTGCGTCCTGCAGTACACCGAGATCGGCTCGCGACCCGTGACGGCCCTCAGGAGGTCGAAGTGGTGGATGGCCATGTCCAGCAGGAGCGGTTGGTCCCAGTCGCGGTGCCCGGCCAAGGGGGTCGCGGTAGGGGCCGAAAAACGGCGGAAATCGAGCTCGATGTACAGGAGCTTCCCGAGCTGCTCTGCGCGCGTGTCAGCTTCTGCACGGCGCGGACGGCGGGGAAGAAGCGGTAATTCTGGCTGACCATTAAGACAAGCCCGAGGCTGTCGGCCAGCTCGACCGCTTCTTTGGCTTCGCTTACCGAGGGTGCGAAAGGTTTTTCCACCAGGACGTGCTTGCCTGCCGTCAGGGCTGCCTTCACCACCGGGATGTGAGACGGGAGGTCAGTGGTCACGACCACCGCTGAAGCGGCCACGCCGCTAAGCGCAGCATCGAGAGAGGTGAAGCAGTGGTCCTCGTCCACTACTCCGAGCTTCCTCGTCTCCGCCAATGCCGTGAGCCGGGAGTCGACACACCCGGCCAACTGCGCGCTCGGGACGACAGGGAAAACCCGGCTGGCCCAGTCCTGGCCCCACCGCCCCATGCCCACCTGGACGATGCCAATCACAGTTCGACCTCTCCCTCTATGGCCAAAGCGCCGAGACCTCGGCGCGGATCAGCGCCATTTGGGTACTTGATCATCGACGCAACTACCCTCACCCCACCGTTCAGATGGTCGGCCTGTCGGCGCCTCCGGACAAAGGTTGAGGTGCTTACGTCGTGTACCGTACCTCAAAGCAAACGATTTGTCACAGGCGCTTGGGGCCGGCGCCAGTCAAGATGGCCCCAGTCAAGATGGCCCCAGTCAAGATGGCCCCAGTCAAGATGGCCCCAGTCAGGCGGAGGCCCGCCGGATACGCACGTCGCCGCTCACGGTGCGAGCCCGCAGTTCAACGTGGGGGCCCCCGTGTTGGTCCCGTCCTTCACCATCCGGGCCGTCTGGCGACAGGTCGATCTCTGAGCTGAGGCTCCCGCTCAGCGACTCGGCGTCAATAGCCACTGTCGTGCCCCTGGCCACGGAGATGGTCAGGTCACCGCTGACCGTCTTGAACTCGGCCTTGCCCGCCACGAGCTCCCGGACCCGCTGGTCGCCCGAGACCGTCTTCAGGTCACACCCATCGCGCAAATGCCCGACCACAATGTCGCCCGACGCGGTTTGGGCGGTCATGCGGTCATGAACCGAATCCACGTCGACGTCGCCGGAAGCCGTTTTTACGAAGACAGTCTTGCCCAGCGGCCCACAACGGACCGACCCCGAGGCCGTCGTGACCTCTGCGCCACCGGTCACGGAGGCGATCATCACGTCACCGCTCGCGCTCTGGGCCACGAGTTCACCGACGATCGGGCCGAGAGAGATACTCCCCGAGGCGGTCCGCGCCCTTGTCGCGCCCAGGGTCCCCTCTCCGACGACCTTTCCGGCCGCCGTCTCCACGTCTATCGAAGCGCCCTCCGGTAGGCGCACCGTCACCACGACGTCGGGCCCGTTGTGCCACAAGAACGCCGACGGTTTAGGGACATCGACCACGACCCGCTGGTTATCGCCAAAGTTTTGCAGCTCGACCCGGGCGTCTTCGACCACCTCGTCACCGTCTGAGCCTTCCCGCCTCAGCTCGACTTCGGTCGTCGGGGCCGAGTGCGTCCTCAGCAGCACATCACCGAGCTTGTTGCTCACCATCACCTCGACGGAGCCGGGGGTGTCGAACTGCTCTCGCCTTATCACAGGTCCTCCTCATTAATGTTTGCGTTATAAACGGGCAGCAATGTCGAGGCGGCCGCCAGCAGCGGCTGTCAGCTACGCCCGTAGCCGCTCATCTTGCGGCCGACCTTCACCACCCTGTCGGGCCGGGCTTGCTGGTTGAGAGCCCGCACTACGTAGGTATTGACCGAGACTCCCTCCCGGGCGGAAGCGGCCTCGACTCTGGCCTTCAGCTGCGCCGACAAGCGCAACGTGATGCGGGCGTCCGCGTCGCCCTCCGCCTCGGGCTCACTCGGTCCCGGCGCACCGACGACCAGCTCGACGTCGTCCCCGACCAGGCGCACCTCGACGGTCTGCTCGTGCAATGACTCGGCCAGCTCGGCCGCGAGCTGGCCGAGGACCTCGAGGAGCCTGGCTGTAATGGGGCCCTGCATCGCCGCCGCAAGAAGGCGAGCAGCATTGGCGGTCGTCTCATCGCCCAGCGCACCTAGAGCGGCCAGGTCCTTGGCCAATCCCTCTGCGACAACAGAGATGCGCAGCCGGGCCTCCTACAACTCCGCCCGCACCCGGGCTACCACCGCCGGCCGGGCCAGGCGGCACCCGATCCCGATCATCCTGTAACCCGCCCGCTCCCACAGGCGCTGCCATCTCGTGATGCCCCGTTTGGAGGCACGAGCCTCCGGCGGCGCATAGAGAGCCGCATCGAGAGCATGGTATCGGCGGCCTGGCCCGGAACGCTCGGCCCGCAGGTCGTTCAGCCTCTCCTCAGCCATGACCTTCATTGTCCACGGCAACATGATGTCATCTCCTTGGCCTGCATGATGTCATTATGACATCACACTGGTGTCGAGTCAAGGGCAGGTGCCCCCTCCGTAGCGGACGGCCTCAGCCGCGGGCGCCGACGCGACCGCGGATAACAAATGACAAACGGTCCCAAGGGGCTTAATGTTTGGGGAGCCATCCCTGACGTGACGTTGGCGGAGCTTTCCACAGAGGGCGCAAGAGGAGCCGGCCATGACCCTTCCCGGGACTGCAGCGAGTAGACCAAGAAACCTCGTGCTGGCGGCGATGATCTTCGCGGTCGCGATGACTTTCATCGACCAGACGATCGTGTCCATTGCCGTGCCCGAGATCCAAAAAGAGCTCGGGCTGTCGAGCACGGGTGTGCAATGGGCAGTTAACGCCTACCTCCTGTCCCTGGCAGCGTTGTTCGCGTTCGGTGGCCGGCTGGCGGACACAGCCGGGCACACCAAGATGGTGGTGATCGGCGTAATCGTCTTCGCCGGCGCATCGGCTCTGTGCGGCCTGACGCCAAAGGGGAGTGGCGCCGAGGCATGGATCGTTACTTTTCGCGCCATCCAGGGCGCTGGTGGGGCCCTCGATGTTCCCGGCCGCACTGGCGATCGTCGTCCAAACGTTCGAGCTCCGGGAGCGGGGCAAGGCGCTGGCCATTTTCTTTGGCCTGGCCGGAGGGTTAACGGCCATCGGCCCGGTACTCGGCGGTTATCTGACCGAGTGGACGTGGCGGGCGATTTTCTGGGTCAACATCCCGGTGGCGATCATCGCCCTGATCCTGATCGCCATTTCGCGCCCAGTTACTGAGCACCGGCCGGCTCCCATCGACCTGAGGGGACTGGCCCTCATCGCCCCTGGAGTGGCTTTAAGTGTCTTCGGCTTCCAGCAGTCGGCCTTCTGGGGCTGGGGCGACCCCTTGATCGCTCTGTCGATTGTCGTCGGGCTGGGGTTGTTAGTGACTTTTTATTTCGTCGAGTACCGGACCGAATCCCCTCTCATCCAGGTCCGTATCTTCCGGGTGCGGCCGTTCCTGGTCGAGAACTTGGTGCTCGGGATAACGATGCTGACGTTCATCCCGTTGTTCTTCTTCTCCAGTGAGTACGCCCAGATCGCCCTCGGTAAAAGCGCGCAGCAGGCCGGCCTCTACCTGCTCTACTTTTTCCTCGGGTTTGTGGTTGCCTCGCAAATGGGAGGTCGGATACTCGACCGTCGGGGGGCCAAGTTCCCGGTGATGGCCGGGTGCGCAATTGCAGCCGTCGGTTACGGGCTATGGGCAGACAAAATGACGGACCTCAATTTCTCGTCCCAGGTCGTGTACGTCATAATTGCCGGTTTCGGAATGGGCTTCATGCTGACCCCGGCCAGTACTGACGCCGTCAACCGGGCCTCCCGGTTGTCGTACGGCGAGGCGACGGGCATTACCCAGACCGTACGGAACTTTTCTGCCAGCCTCGGGCTGGCCATCCTCGGCACGATCTTGGTCGACGAGCTGCGCTCGAACGTGACTTCGTCACTGACGGCGCAGGGCGTCCCGCCCGACCGGGCGGCGAGTGAAGCGACCCACATTTCGCAGTCGCAGGGCGGCCACGTCGGTAGCATCCCCCATTTCGTGCGGCTCGACTTCGCCTACGCGACCCGACCGTGTTCTTCGTCATGGCCGGGGTCATGGCGGTGGCGGCCATCGTGGCCAGGATCGGGCTGCAACGGGGGGCCCAACAGGCGCTCAGGTCCAGCGAGGACTACACCGTTGCCGAGCCCGAGCAACAGCCGGGGCTGGCCACCGAGCCGTAACCGCCGCTATCCCCCGCCCGTCAGTAGCGAGTTTTCTCTGCTCTCCGGCTAAAAGTGCCAATGGTGGCCCTTGTTCGGGCCCCGTCTTGTTAGGCCGCGCTGGCGTTGACGGTTGAGCCGCGCATCAGGAGACGGTAGATACCAACGAGGACCATGAGCCGCTCGACCTGGGGCCGGGCATTACAGATCCGGGCTGTCCCGCCCAGCGCCCGAGCGAGACGAACGGAGCTGACCACGGCGTTTATGCCGACGGAGTCGATGAAGTCGACCCGGCTCAAATCGATCACTAACTCGACCCCGGGCTTGACCCTATTACGGACAGTGTCCCGCAGTGACATGGCCGTAGCCCAGTCGATACCCGTGAGGGGTCTACAGACGATGTCACGGCCGGCGCACCGGTCGGTCTCGATCACCGGGGCCTCCTTTCTGAGAGCAGTAGTAGAATTACGGTCGCGCTCCTTACTCTCGACCGCCTCCGAGGTAACCCTTAGTTCCAAAGTGGCAGCGCGGCCACATACCGGGGCTTCTACTCGACCCCGCGCTCGCCAAGGTCAGTTAAGAACCTCACTACTCACATCCCTCAATTGGCAACAAGGTACCCGGTAGAGCTAATTGCGTCCGGCGGCCGCATGGGCGTTTTCCCGGCAACTCTTCGGGCCAAGAGACGCCAAGGTACCCGCCGGCCGGGGAAGGGGCGGGGGGCTCGAGGCCACGGTCGGCACGTGGCGACGGTCTCCAAGCTGGTGTGTAGTCTCAACTATATCAGGTGAGTCTATTGGTTTGGTCGACTGAGCGCACCTTCCTTACACCCCGTAACGAGAGCGGGCACGCGACGGCTGCCAGGAGTTGGCCCGGGGAGAGGAGTAAGCTGCTGTGCGAACATTTTCCGCCCGCTGACGCGACAGGTGCGTTCAGGTGGAAATGCCAGTCCCCCGCCCTTCTTGGAGACCCCGTGCACAAAACAAAGTTGCGTACCGCTGTTTTCCTGTCGTCCCTGGTTGTCGGCCTTGCTCCAATCAGCGCGGCGGCCCGGCCTGGGGAGCCAATCGAACTCAATCAGGTCACCCCCAAGCCACCGCCGTGTCGACCTCCCCGTACCCCTCGCTCACCTCCTGTCGCACCGCAGTCAAGGGCGAGACGTACTCGAAGGGCGTCTGACCGTCGCCACCGACGACCCCGTGTACACGCCCTGGTTCGTGAGCAACACGCCCGTCCAACGGGAAGGGTTACGAGTCCGCGGTCGCCTACGACGGTCGGCTCCCTCCTCGGCTTTGACCACAAGGACGTGAAGTGGGTCACCGAGCCGTTTGATTCGAGCTACGCGCCCGGGCCCAAGGCGTTCGACTTCGACATCAACGAGATCTCCGTGACGCCGGACCGGTCAAAGGTAGTGACCTTCTCTGTCAGCTACTACGACACGACGCAATCGATCGTGGCGCTGAAGTCCGACGCGATCGTGACGCACCACTCGCCGGCCGAGCTAAAGACCTACCTTTACGGTGACCAGATCGGCACGACCGGGCTGGCGTACATCTACGCCAAGATCCACCCCACGCGAGCGCCGCGTGTCTATAACACCCTGGACGAAGCCGTGGCCGCGCTTCAGACAAAGCAGGTCGACGCCATTATCGTCGACACGCCCGACGGCCAGTACATGGCGTCGTCGGAAGTGAAAAACGGAGTGCAGGTGGGGCAGTTCCCGAGCACCGGCGAGCATTATGGGCTGCTGTTCCACAAGGGGAACCCGCTCGCCTCCTGCGTGGACTCGGCGCTGACGGCGATGACCAGGGACGGCGCGCTGGCCAAGCTCTCGAAGCAATACCTCGGTATCTACAACTCGGTACCTACCATCGAGCCGTAAATGACCTAGGGCCGTCGCGGCGAGCTCGAGAAGCCGCGGTGCTACCCGAACCGAGCCCTCCAGACGGTGCGGTGGCCTAGGCGCCGGCGACGAGGGGCCGATCTCGCTGTACTCGAGCCACCGTCCCCGCCTGCGTGGGCCGTCGGGGACGGCGGCCAGCACGGTTTCCACGGTGCTGGTCGTGGCGCTGCTGGTTGTTGCTGATCTAGCTCGCCGGCCGCCGGCGCGTTCCGCAACGGGTTCCTGAACGTCCACCAGATGTGGGTCGCGTTCGTCGGCGACCCGACCAAGGGCATCCTCTCGGTGGGTAAAGGCTTCCTCGCTCAACCTGTGGCTCTCGGTCGTCTGCGAAGCGATCGTCTTGGTGCTCGCGCTCGGGCTCGCGTCGCCTTCGGCTCACGCAGGGGCCGGTGCTGCTCCCGTTCCGAGCCTTGGCCATCGCCTACACCGACTTCGCCCGTGGGGTGCCGGTGATCCTCGTCATGCTGTGGGTGGGTTTCGGCGTACCGTCGCTCAACCTCGACCGAGGTCTCGTCCCAGTCGCCCGTCGTTTATGCCGGCTTCGTGCTCGTCTTTTCCTATACCGCTTACGTCGCCGAGGTCTACCGGGCCGGCCTCATGTCGGTCCCACGCGCGCAGGTCCAAGCCGCCCGCAGCCTCGGGCTGAGCTCTCGCACGACGCTTGCGCGGGTGGTGCTGCCGCAAGCGGTGCGCAACGTCCTGCCGGCGTTGCTGAACGACTTCGCTTCGCTGCAGAAGGACACGGCCATCGTCTCCACGCTCGGGGTGGCCGAGGCGGTCCACGCCGCCCAGATCGCAGGGGGCGTCGAGTTCAACTATTCCGGGTTTCACGATCGCGTCCCTGCTCTTCCTCGCCGTCACCGTCCCGCTCACCCGCTACACGGACCACGTCATGGCACGGGACCGGTCTCGCCGGCTGGCCGGGACGACGGCGTGAGCGCTCGAGACGGGCAGCGCGCCCGATCGACTCGCAGCCAGACGCGGGCACGCGACCATCGGTACTGCGCGCCGTCGGTGTGCACAAGTCCTTCGGCGCCCTCGAGGTGCTGCGGGGCGTCGACCTCGACGATCGCCGCCCACGAGGTGGTGTGCCTCATCGGCTCCTCAGGGTCGGGGAAATCGACCCTGCTGCGTTGTTGCAACCTGCTCGAGCGGGTCGACTCAGGGACGATCGAGCTGTTCGGCCACGACCTGGGAGACGAACGCATCGACGAGGACCTCGTGCGGCGGCATACGGGGATGGTGTTCCAGTCGTTCAACCTCTTCCCCCACCTGAGCGTGCTCGACAACGTCACGCTCGCGCCACGGCGCGTCCTCGGGTCGAGCGTGCGCTGGCCGAGCAGCGCGCCCGGGAGCTGCTCGCCCGGATCGGCCTGGCGGACAAGGCTTCCGAGTTCCCCGACCGCCTCTCGGGGGGCCAGCAGCAGCGCGTCGCGATCGTCAGGTCGCTCGCGATGGGCCCCCGGCTGCTGCTCCTCGACGAGGTCACCTCCGCGCTCGACCCGGAGCTCGTCGCGGAGGTGCTCGACCTCGTCGGAGAACTCGCCCACCAGGGCATGACAATGCTGATCGCAACCCATGAGATGGGCTTTCGCCCGTGAGGTCGCCAATACCGTCTGCTTCCTGGAGGACGGCGTCATCGTCGAGTCCGGCCCGCCCGAGCGCATCTTCGGCGACCCCACGGAGCAAGCCACCCGGCGGTTTCTCCAGCGCATCGTCGACGCAGGTCGCCTTTAGCCGACAGCGGTAGGCGGCGTGGGGGCGCCGAGAAGGCGCCTACTCGGGGACCCAGCTGACATGTGAGTGCCGGACCTCGCGACTGACGATCACCCGAACAACATTGCGGCATCACGCCAAGGCTTGGCGCCGGTAGAGCCGGACGGAGAGGGGTGCGAACACCGGACAGGCGGACCGACCGGAGGATGGTGGCCAGTTCGGGGTGCTGCATGGGCCAGACTGCGATGGTGGCAGCCGGGTTGGGGTTGCCGAAAAGGTCCCGGCACGAGGGCGCAACGGGGCTAAGTGGGTTCCAATCGGCTACGGCCTGAAGCCACCCCGGCATCCCCTGGGTGGGTGCAAAGGCGTTCGATACAAAGGACAAGGGCAACAAGACGTTGAAGCCCATGCGTGGGCGGCTTCGGGGTTGGCCAAATGCTCGACACGGCCGAGAGCGAACAGGACGTCGGCCCGGCCACAGGCGATTGGCACGGCGATCTGACTCGACTGGCCCGGCAGGTACGCCACGGGCTCCTCCGCCATCCGTGGGTCGTCGCCTTCCTGGGCGGACGGCCGCACCTCGGGCCGCTTTACGCCGTTCCTACGGATCTTCGACGACGACATTGACCCCGACGCGCCCGAGACCCGGGAGGAACCCTTCCAGTTCGGCCTGCGGTGCGTACTCGATGGGATCGCCGCCCAGATCGACCGGCAGCCAACTGGGCACTGAACTCTCAGCGCGTTCCAAAGCACTGGCCGAGGACGAGGTCTTTGGGCGGCCACGCCTTAAAAGTTGTATCCAGTTACACCTCAGTTGCGTCTGGTTACGCGAACCAGTCCGACCTAAAGCGGCGACAAACCCCATCACGTCACTCAATGAGCCGGCGACGACCCGTGACCCGGCGTCAGCGTCGGCCAGTTCTTCCCACTACCGGTGCGGGCGCGGCGCGGCCGAGGGGCGGACAAAACGAAACGGACGGAAGGAGTGATCCGCCATCAAAAACAACGACCCCTGCCTGGCTTGCGCCGCGACGGGTAACGAAGAAGTAGCGGACCGGGCAGTCAAAAGGTCCATGGGCAATTCAAGACCACCGCGACGAACTCGCACAATTGGAGGCTTCGTGGTGTGGAAGCTGGGGGTGTGCGCTTTGCTCAGCGCGGGGTTCGCCACCATTATCCCGTCGGCCGCGGAGGCCGCCCCGGCGCCGGAGACGGTGACCATTGCCACCGAGGTTTTCCCCACTGGAGGCGCACTGAGTGGCTCTCTGTCCGGACGGGTGTCGGTGTACGCCGGAGCCAAGGTAACTTTGACCGCACCGGAGTACGTGTACGAACCACCAAGCACGTCCTCCACACCCTCCACCACTTCCACGACCGGCACGACTTCGAACTACCCCTCGCTGTACGAGTTCATGTTCTGGGACGCTGACGCCACACCTTTCTCGACAGAAAAGGCGACTTTCACCGTCCCGGCCTCCGCTAGCAACATATCCGCGACGGCTTGGTACCTCGCCATTTGCGTGCCCGGTGTTACTGCCCCTGCCAGTTCATCCTGCGGAGGGGGAACGCCGACGCTGTCCACGTGGGCCTTCTCCCTTACTAAACACGAGGTGCTAACCGAGACGCCCATCAGCTCGGTAACGGGGGCGCCATGGACGGCACCCAGCGCGACCGTACCCACGACCACACCGCCCGTGAAGGTGACTGCTTTTTCTTTCCTGGGCACTCACTCGAAGTTCGGCGGCACCGAGTTCAGTTCGTGGTTCGTGCTGGGAGCACCGAGCGCCATCACCATCAGCGGGATCGACCTGACTGTTAACGCGGCCATCTCGGCTTACGCGATCGCGTTCTATAACGAGTACACGGGACCGATGCCCCCTCCCGTCCCCTGCGTCGGGTACCCGCACTGCGTTTGACGTGACGCGTTTGGCCAAACCCATTGAGCACTGACCCTTAGCACCGGCCGGGGCGTCACCGCCACAACGTGACGACGCCCCGGTCGCATGGGGGCTCGATGTAGTAGTACAGATAGGTCGATTCCAGTCGTCTACCAGCACCACTCGAGGCAACTGAAGACCAGCTCAGGTGGGCTGTGACCGGACAGCAGGCTATCGGAGACGACGGGAGGCGGCAGTAGTTCTAGACCAGGATTAGACCAAGGCACGGCCCAGATCCTCACAAATTACGACGCTGGAATCACGGGTTTGGCAGCGCACAAGGAGGCTCGGAACTCCGAGTCCGGAGGGCTGTCGTGCCTCTTTACCGACCCTTGACGACAAACGAATAGAGGGCCACTGAGCTTGGCTCCGGTTGACTTCGGCCCCCACGAAGGCCGGGCTGGCGCTCTGAGCTGACAGGAGGCTCCCGAGCGCCGGCACGAAGCGCTCGAGCAGGGTGGCCAAGGGTCCCAGGGGGACCAGGAGGGGCAAGAGCGTGGCCTCGTTCGCGGGGGGCGGACCTCGTCGAGAGTGTCGGAGATGTCCTCGCCTGTCCCGAGCGCTCGCAGGAGGACCTCGACGGCCTGACGGGCCTCTTCCTCAGTCGGCTTGTGCCTCGGGCTCATGGGCACAACCTATGCTCCCGTCTCCTCCGAGAGTGCTCGCTGAGGCAGCCATCTCCCGTCGTCCTGCTCGGTTCTTCTGTGTCACGACAGGCTCTGCTTTTCACCGCCACCGGGACATTTGAACCGTCGTTCCGCGTCGATTCTGCTTCATACTTCAGCGTTTCTCGACCACGCATAAAGGTTCTCCTGCGTACTCTGGTGATTATCCAGCGGGTTGGTGCTCGTCTGCGCCCAATGGTCTGGCGAAGGCGTCACACCCTCGCGGGAGACTGGCTCAGGCGCTGGCTTGCCCCAGCGGAGCGAAGGAGGACCTCGATGGCCAACATCGGTGTCTCGATCCCCAGCCCTTTGCCGACTGGCATGGCGCTCCCGAAAATAGCCAGCTTGGCCCGGCAGGCCGAGATGGCTGGCCTCGACTGCATCTGGGTGGAAGACCACCTTGCTTACGGAGATGCGTCGGTGCTCGACATCATGTGCGTCCTGGCCGCCGCGGCCGCGGCTACAGAGAAGATCGAGGTCGGCTCAGCGGTATTCGTGCCCTCGTTGCGCAACCTGTCCTGGGCGCTCAAGCAGGTTGCCACCTTGCAGCTCATCGCGGGCGGCCGGCTGCAACTGGGAGTGGCGTTCGGGGGCGCCAGCGAAGCTGAGTACGGGCTCGCCGGCCTGACCCGCTCAGGCCAGCGTCAGCGGACCGACGAGTTCCTGCGCACCCTGGCGGCAGGGCGTCGAGGCGAGGAGGAGGAGCTTGCCGCGCCCTTGAGCGCACGCGCCTTACTGCTGGGCACAGCCCTGCCAGTGCCGCCGCTGTGGGTCGGCGGGACCTCTTTGGCTGCCCTTCGTCGAGCCGTGCGCTTCGGGGACGGCTGGTTGTCGGGAGCTCAGACCCCGGCCGAGTTCAAGGCCTCCGTGAGGCGCTTACGCCGACTGGCGGAGGAGGAAGGACGCCCATGCCCGCTGGCAGGGGTAGTGCTTTCCGTCTCGGTCGGCACCGGGCCTTCCAACCGCCTTGCTGCCAACAGCGCCGCTGCTATGCAGTCGGCTTACGGCTTCTCTGCCCAGCGCGCCGAGGAACTTGCCATCGGTGGCACGCCCGAGCGGGTGGCCGATAAAGTCGCTCGCTACCTCGACGCCGGTGCCGTACGGGTCGCTCTCATCAGCGACGTCCTACCCTGGTCCGAGTCTTGGCCGGTGCTCGCGGAGGTCCGTGGCCTCCTGCTCGGTAGGTGACAACTCCCGGGTAGCCACCCGGCAAGAGGCTGGCCGGGGCACGAGGCGCGGCGGAGGGCCAATACCACAGGTCGAGTGATCCCGGGCGCTGGCGCGCCACCGTTAGGCGGCGCCTTATGCACGAAGTCGGGGAAAACGTGGCGACGCATGAACCCGTGTGAGGTGCTCCGCGGTGGTCACTTAACTCGACGACGAGGTTCCAGATCTGAGCCAATCTGTGCTCGACGCTCGCCCCGGTTCGCCGCCCCTCGGTGCGCGTGAGAGCGAGCACAGGTCTCAATTCCGTGCCCGTTGCTTCCGCGTCGAGGGCGTGATAGCCATGGCATACCTATCCAGAGTCGAGCAGAAGCAGAGGAGGAGAACAATGGCTGGAGTCGCTAAGAAGAATTTCGAGGCACCTGATGAGCGCCGGGCTCCGGATAAAACCGAAGTTCTGGTTGTCGACCTCGGTTCGGTGAAAGCGGCGCGGATGACGTTGCAGCCGGGCTGGCGCTGGTCGGAGTGCATTAAGCCCGTCGCTGGTACCGAGAGCTGTCAGACGCATCATGTGGGGACAGTGGCGTCTGGGCAGTTGCAAGTACGCCACAATGACGGCACCGAAGTCCAGGTCGGCCCAGGCGACGCCTATGTGATCGAGCCGGGCCACGACGCGTGGGTTGTCGGCTCGGAACCGTTCGTGGCCTACGAGTTCGATAGCAGGGCGGCGGAGACGTACGCGCGGGGCTGAAGCCCTGATCCCCAGAACTCACACTGACGCAGAACTGCCGAATCTGCGGCCCCTCAACGGACTTTGCGCGCCCCGATAAGGGATATTCTGAGCGACCCCGAACGAGAGCTCGATAGAGCAACGCTTGTGCCTGGAATAGTACATCTGTACCGGTGCTGCCCCTATGCGAAGCTGCCGGCCCCAAAGCCGGCCAGCACGGCCTCCGGCTCCGGGTGCCCCCCACCGTGGCTGGGCCATCCGCCAGCTACATGCTCGCCCGGAGCAGCAGCCGCGTCGCAGCTACCCGGTCCGTGAGCCCCTGTGAAGTGGCCGTACTTGCCGCGCATCAGCCGCCCCCGAAGGTGTAACCCAAGAAGTCGAAGCTGGTGTGCTCCGCCTTCCCGGGCCGGTTCGCGTCCTTGCAGAACACGACCCTGGTCCTGTCGGGATGAAGCTCGAGGCCCAAGGGCCCGAGCCGCTCGGCGATCTGCACCCGAAGAACCCGGGCTTGGTCCTCGCTGTCGCAGTGGGCAATAATGTCATCAGCAAAACGCTCAAAAGGACAGTCGGGGAACTCCCGGTGCATCCATTTATCAAATGCGTAATGCATGAACAAATTGGCTAGCAGGGGCGAGATCGGGGATCCTTGTGGGGTCCCTCCAGAGCGTCACGGGCAGAACGCCCAGGGCGATAGCCGTAGCTGTCAGGGTGGAAGATCGGCTCGAGCTTTTCTTCCAGCAGCATCGCTGCTGCGGTCGGAGCTATGCGGTGTGCCGTGTTGGGCACCGCTAAAACCCTGACTCCTGCCCCACGGTCTTTCGGCATCTCCACCGCCTGCACCGGCCCCGGGAAATAGCTCCCCGAGCTCATCCGGTTCCAAAGCTTGTAGAGGTTGTCCCTCGCGCTCGCCTCGAACTCGGTGATGCCGACAGCGTCCGCGCCCGGCGCCCCATTGGCCCGGAACTTCTCCCACGCCCCCACCTGTACCTTATGGCCGCCGCCCCAGCTGTTCTGATGTCAGACCTCAGCGTGGTGGCAGTGCCACCTCAGGCCCTCCAAATTCTGTTCATCGCACCAATAAGATAGAGGAAAGGAAGACCAGTGACATCCATCCAAACCAATAGCCCCGCCGACGGCAACGGCCGCCTTACGAGGGCCAAGGCAAGCAATCGAGTGATGCGGAGGCGCTGGGGTGCGCATGGGCTCGGCGCTGCGGGTGTGCTCTGCGCGGCAGCAACTGCCGGTGCGGTCCTCACTGGAGCCGTGCCCTCGGCGGACGCGGGTGCCGTCACACCGTCGGCCGCAGCGACCAGGCCTCCTACATCGGCTGAGTGTCTAAAGAAGTTCGGCGTCGCCTGCTATTCACCCCAACAGCTCCAGCGTGCCTACAACCTGGCGCCTCTGTACGCCAAGGGCTTCGACGGCAACGGCCGCACGATCGTGGTCGTCGACCCCTTCGGGTCGCCCACCCTCGCGAAGGACCTGGCCACCTTCGACAGCGCCTTGGGGTTGCAGCCCCCTCCATCCCTGCGGGTACTGCGGCCTCTCGGAAAGGTACCGGCCTTCAACCCGGAGAACGCCGAGATGGTGCAAAAGGCGGGCGAAACGACGGGCGATGTCGAGACAGCCCACGAGATCGCCCCGGGGGCCGACATCGTCGTCATCGAGACACCGACGGGCGAAACTCTTAGCGGTGGGGGGTTCCCCCAGTTCCTCGCCGCCGACAACTACGTCGCTACCCACCAGCTGGGCGACGTCATCAGCCAGAGCTTTGGGCTGCCAGAGCAAAACGTTCAGAGGTCGGCCCTGCTGAGCCTGCGCTACGCCCTCGTCAATGACCAACGCGCTCACGTCACCGTCCTGGCCGCTTCCAACGACCTTGGCGTCACGGGGCCAACCCCGACCGGGGGCCTGTACGAGCACCCGATCGTCGACTGGCCGGCCTCGGACCCTCTCGTCACCGGAGTCGGTGGGACGACCTTGCACCTTGACGCGGCGGGCACGCGGACGTCGCCTGACACGGCGTGGAACGACGGTAGTGACGCCGCGGTCAGAAAGTTCGCCGGGGCGCTCCCATGGGCCAGTTCCGGGGGCCTTTCGGCCATCTTCGCTCGTCCTTCGTACCAGGGCTCCGTCGCCGGAACGGTCGGGGACCACCGGGGGGTGCCTGATATCTCCATGAGCGCATCGCTCAGTGGAGGGATCCTGCTCTATGGGTCCTTTACAGGTAGAGGCACGTGGAGCCCAGGTGGAGGGACAAGCGCGGCGTGCCCCGAGTTCGCCGGCATAATTGCCATTGCCGACCAGTACGCCGGCAGGAAGCTGGGGCTGATCAACCCCGCCCTGTACCGTCTGGAAGCCGAAAAGGCACCGGGGATCGTTGACGTTACCGAGGGCGATAACACGGTGAGCTTCTCCCAGGGCGGCCACGCCGTCACGGTGAAGGGGTACCCAGCCAAGCCGGGCTACGACCTCGTAACCGGTGTCGGCACCATCGACGCCGCGCTTTTCGTCCCCGAAATATCAGCACAACGCTGAGCACCATTACGAGTCCACCAAGGCCGGCTTCACGGAGCATTTGTAGTGCTTGCAACCTCACCTGCACCGCCGACGCTCGGTGATCGTGCGACCGGCGACGGCGTACTGAGCCTGCACCTGCGCCGCTCCGCCCCCGCTCAGCCTTACAAGATCGAGTGGGTAAGCATCCCAGAGTTGGCGGAACGGATCGGAATGGCGAAGGAGAGTGTCTACCGCCTGGCAAGAGCCGGACAGTTTCCTGGCGCCGTCAAAATGGGCCGGCGCTACATAGTGAACTATTCAGCCTTGGTTGCGGCGAGCAGCGAGCCCATCAACGCTGCCGCGTTCGGGTCATGAGCCTCGAGAACATGGGCGTAGACCCTCATTGTTGTCACGGGCGAGGCATGGCCGAGGCGCATCGCAACGGTTGCCACGTCGGTCCCCTTTGCCAGCAGGGTCGTGGCCACAGCGAGCCTCAGATCATGGAAGCGTACCCAAGGACAACCGGCCTTCTCCGTAAGCCGAGCGAACTTCGTCGTCACGACATCAGGGTTGGCGGGCGTCGCCGCAGTCGGGTCCCACGTCAGGACGTACCCATTCCTGTCCATATCGACGCCAGCAATCTCGGCCCACCCGATAATGCGTGCCTTGTGCTCGTCGAGAACACCGAGGGCCAGCTCGTCGATCGAAAGGGGGCGAGCCGCGTGGTTCTTCGGCGGCCCGATGAGCTTCTCCCCACCGTCGGCTCGCTTGGCTGCCCGACGAATATTCAGCACCATCCGATGCCGGTCGACGTCGCCCCATCTGAGCCCACACAGCTCGCCGCGACGGCAGCCAGTGAGTGCGGCGAGCGTGATCGCCGCCGACAAGACCGGGTCGGTCTCGTGCGTGAGCTCGACCAGCTGCGCAATTTGCTCCAGCGTTGGCAATGTTGGTTCGCGTTGCTGGGTCGCCGGGAGCGATGCCAAGGGTGCGACCGAGCGCGGCACCAGCCCCCATTTGTACGATTGTGCAAGCGCGGAACTGATGATCATGTGATGAGCGCGCACCGTAGAGGCGGCGAGACCTTCGTGCCGCCATTTCCGGTAGGCCTCGTCAAGATGATGAGCAGTCAATTTGGTCATTTGTACATGCCCGAGGTCGCGGATAATGCGGCCGTTGATCCGGCTGAGATGGTCGCGGTACGTCTCGGGGCTCAAATTGTCTTTTACCTGAGGGAGGTATTAATCGGTCAAATAACGACCGAACGTGATCGAGCCCGAGAGTGCTACACGGCCGGTGTCAGCTTCGGCGACAAACTTGGCCAATTAGCTTTGGGCATCCCGCTTCGTGCCTTTGACCGGCTTGCTCCGCTGTGTCGGCTTGCCTTCCGGCGTGAACCCCGTCAGCACCCGGAGCCGCCATACACCAGCACCCCGCTCGGTCATCGTCCCTTCATGACCGAGCGGGGCAGCACTTTCTAGACCATTTTTAGACCATTTGCCAGTTGGTGCTACATAATCGCAGCTCAGGCCTAGATGTCGTAGTACAGATAAAACTCCCAGGGGTGCGGGCGAAGGCGCACCGGGTCGATCTCGTGCTCGCGCTTGTACGAGACCCACGTGTCGATCAAGTCATCCGTGAAGACCCCACCGGCCTGGAGGAACTCGTGATCGGCCTCAAGAGCGGCCAGCGACTCCTCCAGTGAACCCGGCACCTGCGGCACGAGCGCCAGTTCCTCAGGCGGCAAGTCATAAAGGTCTTTGTCCACTGGGTCGGGCGGTTCGGTCTTGTTCAGAACGCCGTCCAGCCCGGCCATCAATATGGCCGAGAAGGCCAAGTACGGGTTACAAGACGGGTCCGGGCACCGGAACTCGACGCGTTTGGCCTTGGGGCTCTTTGAATACAAGGGTATGCGGCAAGCAGCCGACCGGTTGCGCTGAGAATAAACAAGGTTCACAGGCGCTTCGTAACCCGGGACAAGTCGTTTATAGCTGTTGGTGGTAGGGGCCGCGAAAGCGAGAATGGCGGGGGCGTGCTTCAACAGACCGCCGATATACCACCGGCCCATGTCAGAAAGGCCAGCGTAACCAAGCTCGGAGGCAAACAGCGGTTCCCCGCCGCTCCAAAGAGAGCTGTGGACGTGCATGCCCGACCCATTATCACCAAAGAGCGGCTTCGGCATGAACGTCGCGGTGTAATTGGCGTTGCGGGCCACGCTCTTTACGACGTACTTGTACAGCATCAACTTGTCGGCCATGGCCAACAGGGTGTCGAAGCGCATATCGATCTCGGCCTGGCCGGCGGTGCCCACTTCGTGGTGCTGGACCTCGACCTCCACCCCCATGGCCTCGAGCGTCAGGATCATTTCCGAGCGCAAGTCCTGGAGATGGTCCATGGGTGGGATGGGGAAATACCCTTCTTTGTGCCGAGGCTTGAAACCGAGGTTCGGCTCCTCGACCTTGCCCGTGTTCCAAATCCCCTCGATCGAGTCGATGAAGTAATAACCTTCGTGGGCGTTCTGGTCGAAACGGATGTCGTTGAAAATGAAGAACTCGGCTTCGGGCCGAAATAGGCGGTATCGGCGAGACCGGTGGAGACCAGGTAGTCCTCTGCCTTCTTGGCTACGAAGCGGGGGTCGCGGGTATACGACTCGCTCGTAACGGGGTCACGTACGAAGCAGTTGATGTTCAAGGTCTTGTGCTGGCGGAACGGGTCGAGGACGGAGGTGTCGGGGTCGGGCATGAGGAGCATGTCCGACTCCTGGATCTCCTGGAAGCCGCGGATCGACGAACCGTCGAAGCCGAGACCGTCCTCGAAGGCACCGTCAGTCAGCTCGTGAGCTGGTACTGAGAAGTGCTGCATTAGCCCAGGCAAGTCGCAGAAGCGGAAGTCGACGATCTCGACCCCCTCCTGCTGGACCATAGCCAGGACCTCCTCGGGCGTACGCCTCGTGAAGGCCAAGGTAGGTTCCCCTTTCTTATGTTGTCAGAAGCGGCAACGCCGGTCAGGCACAACCGCGCGGCTGCCCACCGTTGCATACCCATGTAGCCGGTACGTTGCTCCTTTGTGAACTCTGTGTGAACCTCGCGGGTACCAGCAGGTCAGAGCCTGCGGGCGACCCGCTCGGCACCTATCGTGGCATACGGAGTGCAAACTTGCTACCTGGACGGGCCGAGCGGCGCCGGACCGCAGCCAGACGTCGATGAAGGCCGGCACAACCGGCCCAGCTGGGCCCGGACGGAACCGCGCGGCAAAGGCGTGCGGTTTGGAGGTCGAAGGCGGGCAAGTGCGCTCTTGATAGGAAAGGTGCCTTGGTGAGCGCTGAAGCAGGGCGCTCGTAGCCAGGGCCGGTGGACTAAAGCAGGCGCAAGGAACTTCAAATGGACTCACAAAAGGACTACGTACTACGGACCGTCGAAGAACGCGGCATCCGCTTCGTACAGCTCTGGTTTACGGATGTGCTCGGCATCCCCAAAGCCTTCAGCATCACGCCGGCCGAGCTGGAGAACGCGCTCGACGAGGGCATGACCTTCGACGGGTCAGCCATCGATGGGTTCTCACGGGTGCAGGAGAGCGACGTCCTGGCGGTGCCGGACCCGAAGACCTTCCAACTCCTCCCTTACCTTTCGGGCGAGGCCCCGGTGGCGCGTGTGGTGTGCGACATCTACAACCTCGATGGGACGCCCTTTGAAGGCGACCCCCGTTACGTGCTCCGAAGGGCGCTCGACCTCGCTCGCGACCAGGGCTTTGCTTTCTACACCGCACCCGAGCTGGAGTACTTTTACTTCGCCCCGCCCGACGCCAGCGGGGAGCGCCCGCCGGTACCACTCGACGCCGGCTCCTATTTCGAATTGATGGGCAACAACGGGGCCACTGGGTTGCGGCGAGAGACGGTGCTCATGCTCGAGGAAATGGGCATCCCTGTCGAGTACAGCCAGCACGAAGACGCCCCCAGTCAACATGAGATCGACCTGCGCTACACGGACGCCATGACAATGGCGGACACGGTAATGCTGGTCCGTGTCGTGGTGAAAGAAATGGCGGCCCGAAAAGGGATCCTGGCGTCGTTCATGCCCAAGCCGCTTGGGGGCGTACAGGGGTCGGGGATGCACACCCATATGTCACTTTTCGATGGGGACACCAACGCTTTTTATGACGACTCCGATGAGTACCACCTATCCCAGGTGGCGAGGCAGTTCATTGCCGGTGTGCTCATCCACGCCCGCGAGATAACGGCCATCACGAACCAGTGGGTCAACTCTTACAAACGGCTCATAATTTCACAGGAGGACCAGCCTCTTATAGAAGCGCCTGTGTATATTTCGTGGGCGCAAAACAACCGGTCCGCATTGGTGAGGGTGCCGCCCACCAAAAAGGGGAAGAGGGACTCGACCCGCATCGAGTACCGCTCCCCCGACCCGGGGACCAACCCTTACCTGGCGTGGGCGGTCATCCTGGCCGCCGGGCTAGCCGGGATCCGGGGTCATTACGAACTGCCGAGGGAGGCTTCGGCCAACATCTACCAGATGTCCACGCAGGAACGACTGGCCGAAGGCATCAAGCCGCTGCCGGCGTCCCTGTCCGAGGCACTTGACGCCATGGAGACTTCGGAGCTGGTGGCGGAAACGCTCGGCGAACACGTCTTCGAATGGTTCCTCCGCAACAAGCGGGCGGAATGGGCCGCTTATAAGGCCGAAGTGACGCCATTCGAGCTGCGGCGTTACCTCACCTCCCTGTAATGTCAGGCCAAGAATGGTTGGCGGTCTGATGCTCTGCCTGGCCCTAGAGTTGGCGCGAGAAGGGAGGCAGACGTGGAGCCGCTGATGGTCTTTCCCGACCCGGCGCCCATGACTCTGACTCAGGCGCTGGCGTTCGCCAGTTACTCCTGGAAGGCGATCGGCTCGCTCGATGACGCGGCCACCGATGAGCCCGAAGATGGCTGGTCCGGGGGGGTCATCTGTGCCGACGAGCAGCCGGACGCCGCCTTCGCGCTCTGTCGGGCGCTGCGGAAACGGGAGGTCCCTTTCACACCCCTCTTGCTCCTGCTCTCAGCCCCTCAACTCGGGGCCCTCGAACTGCGTGAGGACCTCTTCGACGACTTCTGTGTGATGCCGTCCGACCCGCGCGAGCTCGAGACCAGGCTGTCGCACCTTTTCTGGCGTACCGGCCGCGGGTTGCGACCGGAGCTCGTCGAGTACGGGCCGCTCGTCCTGAACCTGGAGACCTATCAAGCCTCGGTGGGTGGCCGCCCCCTCTCCCTCACGTTCATGGAGTACGAGCTGCTCAAGTTCCTGGCCACCCATCCCGGCAAGGTGTTCACCCGGGAGACCCTGTTGTCGAGGGTCTGGGGGTACGAGTACTACGGGGGCGCCCGGACTGTCGATGTCCATGTCCGCCGGTTGCGGGCCAAGCTCGGCGAGGAGCACGCCAACCTGATATCGACGGTCCGCTCGGTCGGCTACCGCTTCGGTCAGAGCCGTTGGGCGTTGTGACCGGCTCTAGATGACCTGATCGCTTCCCAGCCGGCAACGCACCCGCGCGCTTAACCAAGGCGCGCAAGCACAACGAGCCTGGGCGGGACGATGTTCTAGAAAAGGGAGCGCCCGCAGGCGCCCAACGCGACTAGCTGAACGACTGCCCGCACCCGCAGGTACGGGTGGCGTTGGGATTGTTGATCGAGAACCCGGCGCCCTGCAGGCCGTCTTTGTAGTCGAGCGTCGAACCCATCAGCAGCGTGGCGCTAGCCGGGTCCACGACCACCTTGAGGCCAGCCGTGCTCGTCTGCTGGTCATCATCGGCCAGCTCGGAGTCGAAGAACATCTCATACGAGAAGCCCGAGCAACCGCCGGGTCGGACGGCCACGCGCAGGAACAGCTCCGGGTTGCCCTCTTCTTCGAGGAGTTCTCCCACTTTGGCTGCCGCAGCGTCGGTCATTACCAACGCGTCGGTGGAACTGGAAATCGACGTAGTGCTCACGAGTCCTCCTGCGCCTACTGGTCTGCTGACCATCGTATCGGGTCATCGCAGTTGCGGGCATTCGACGCCGTCTCGGCGCCATCGCGCGCCGGGCGATTGGGTATGCCAGGGCCGGCAGTTACGCCGCGAGGGCCCCCGCCGGGCGGGGCGCGTCAGCTGGGCGGTTGACGGCCGCAAAGAAAGCGAAGCGGAGGCCGTTCCAGCCCCAAACTTTGCGCGCCACAGTCTCTTATCTGCACTTTTGCGCGCACAGAAAGGCTGAGGAGGCCCGCACCGGCGAGACCCGCACCGGCGAGACCCGCACCGCTGAGACCAGCACCGCTGAGACCCGGCCCGGTGAGACCCGCCAGGGCGAGACCAGCACCGGCGAGACCAGCACCGGTGAGACCGGCACTCGCGAGACCAGCGCCGGCGAGACTCGCACAAAGGAGGCTTGGCCGAAGGGGTGGTCCGAGGGACGGCCGCCACGGGCCGTACGATGTGCTCGTGGAGCAGCTCTCGCCGCTAAATGTGACTTCCGCCGGCGGTGCCGCGCCTCCCGGGCCCCCGACAGCAGAGCCGGCCTCGACCGCTGAGGCGGTCAGCGGCGGCCCAGGACCTCTTGCTGAAGTGACAGAAGCATCCGTACGCGAGGCTCTGAGGGCCGTAGTCGACCCCGAGCTGGGCGACAACATCGTGGAACTCAAGATGGTGGACAAAATTGAACTGAGGCCCAACGGCGTTGTCGTCGTCCGCGTCGCGCTCACCACCCCGTCCTGCCCGCTCCGAGGGCAGATCCAGGCGGAGGTCACGGGCAGGGTGGGCGCCCTCGGCGGGGTGAGCTCGGTGGTCGTGGAGACGAGCGAGATGAGCCGAGAGCAAAAGGCCGCGGTCATGGCCCGGGCTCGCTGGAAGGCCCGGGAGCAGGCGCCCCGGACGACGGTCCCCCCGAGAGCGCGAGTGGTAGCGGTCTCTTCGGGTAAGGGTGGCGTCGGCAAGTCCTCGATCTCCGTCAACCTGGCCGCCGGCCTGGCCGCCAAAGGTTTCACGGTCGGCGTGCTCGACGCCGATATCGCTGGCTTCTCGGTGCCTCGCATGCTTGGCGTGAGCGGTCAGCTCGAGGCGTCGCGGGACCCGGACGACCCGACCCGCAAGCTCATCCAGCCCCTGGTACAGGCTGTGGGCGAGGGGGAGCTCCGGGTGGTATCGATGGGCTTCCTATCGGGTGAGGACGAGGCCGTGATGTGGCGAGGCCTGATGCTCAACCGGGCCGTCCAGCACTTCCTCGAAGAGGTGGCCTGGGGCGACATCGATTACCTGGTCGTCGACATGCCCCCCGGTACCGGTGACATCCAGATGGGCCTGGCCCGGATGCTGCCCAGCGCCGAGGTCCTGGTGGTTACGACGCCGGCGCAGGCGGCCCAAAAAGTCGCGGCCCGGGCGGCCAGCATGGCCAAGAAGTGTTACCTCCGCATCATCGGCGTCGTCGAGAACATGAGCGCCTTCAACTGCGCACATGGCGAGCGCTACGAAGTCTTCGGCAGCGGCGGCGGCCAACGTTTGGCCGAGGAGATCGGCGCGCCTCTGCTCGCCAGTATCCCCCTCGAGCCCGCCGTTGCCCTGGGCGGCGACCGCGGCCAGGCGGCCTCCCTTGACCCGTCGACGGGGGCGGGGGCAGCGTTCGCGGGGCTAATCGACGCCGTACTCGAACGCTGCCCGGTGCCTGAAATGACGACCTGCTCAGCCCGTTTGCTCGAGGCGTTAGAGGTAGCCACCCGGCCCGCGGCTCCCGCGCACTAGCAGCCCTTCGTTCCCGTTGCTCGTCGCCCCTCTCGCCACTAGCCCCCTGCCGCTCACTAGCTGCCGACCGCTGCGGCCCGCCATTGTCCCCTCTGGGCCACCGCGACGGCCTGAAAAAGGCCCCGGAGCGGCCCAGAAGCCCACTCCGGAGCCACCACGGGGGCACCCTCGCAAGGCTGGTTCACGAAATACATTTTTCTGTCTGAGTGGCAACAAAGATCCGCATTGCACAGGTTGATTTCACAGAGCGCGCGCTGTTAACAGCTGACGGCGCGACCTCTACGACGTCTTCGTGGCAAGGCGTGCGCTGGCCCCGCGGCGTGACATTGTTTAGAAGCCTTTTCGGTACGGAAAAAGCGTCAGTCGGGCTGATCGCTCGGAGCGCTAGCCGGTGGGGCGCACGAAAACGAACGGCAAATACAAGCCCCACGGTGAACGATAGGAGCGGGAGGGTGAACCCAAGCCATCAACAGCAGCGGTCAGATGTCTCGGTGGTACAACTGGCTGAGGCTTTGATCCAGGGCGACGTGCTCATTGCCCTTCAAGAGCGGGGCGACGCCGCCCCCTCTTGGGGTTACCTGAACTTGCTCGCTCACAGCGACCGGTCCGCCTTGCGAAGGGTCCGGGACTTCAACCAATCGCGCCGGCCGTTGTCCGGCTGGGGCACCGTTGTGTTCGATCTCATCGTCGACATGCTCAATTCGACGTCGAGCGAGCAGGAGCTCCGGGCGCTCCAGCGCAAGGCTCTCATCCCGCTCGAGCTCAAGATCTGGGACGGCCGGGAGGTCCTCACTTCCCCGCAAGACCTCGACATCCTGGTACGGAGCGCGCTTTACCGCTACATGGGGCAGCTCTAGACCACCGGGAGCTCGACCGTCACGCTGGTCGCCTTCACCGACGCCACCGCCGCCACGCCGGGGGCCAAGCCCAGGTCGTCAGCGGCCTCGCGGCTCAAAAGAGAGACCACCCGGAACGGTCCGGCCTGGATCTCGACCTGCGCCATGACCAGGTCTTTAGTGACCCTGGTAACAATTCCCGGGAAGCGGTTGCGGGCCGAGTGCCCTGCCGTCGGGCCTACATCAGCGCCCGGCCCCCGACCGAGCTGAGCGGCCAGTTCGGCCAGTGCCGCCCCTTCGATGACCCTGCGGCCCCCGGAATCCCGGGTCGACGGCAGTTTGCCCGCGTCGGACCAGCGTCGCACCGTGTCGGCGCTCACCCCGAGCAGTTCCGCCGCCTCAGCCATCCGGTAAGCCTTCGCCGGCGATTTCCCCGACGGCTTGTGCGGCGGTCGTGGTCGGCGCTGGGCTGCGCCGGCCTGGGCTGCTCCGGCTTGGGCTGCGCCGGCCTGGGCTGCTCCGGCTTGGGCTGCGCCGGCCTGAGCCGCATCGGCCTGGCCTGGACTTGCCTTGCGTGGCAGGGCCATCAGGGACGCCTGGCGGCGCGGTAGCGGTGGATGAGCGAATTAGTCGAGCTGTCGTGGTCGAGGACAGGCTCGGCCTCCGAGGTGAGCTCGGGCACTATCCGCAGGGCCAGCGACTTCCCCAGCTCGACGCCCCATTGGTCGAAGCTATTAATGCCCCAGATGACTCCCTCGGTCAGGACCTTGTGTTCGTACATCGCCACCAGTTCCCCGAGGATGCGAGGGTTCAGTTCTGGGGCCAGGATCGTATTGCTGGGCCGGTTGCCGGGGAAGCTCCGGTGCGGCACCAGCCACTCCGGCACGCCCTCCGTCGCTACTTCTTTTGGCGTCCTACCGAATGCCAGGGCTTCTGTCTGCGCAAAGAGGTTTGCCATCAGCAGGTCGTGGTGGTCGCCCACTCGGTGAGCGGGGCGCATGAACCCGATGAAATCGGTTGGCACGAGACGCGTCCCCTGGTGCAGTAGCTGGTAGTAAGCATGTTGCCCGTTGGTGCCGGGCGTCCCCCAGACCACCGGGCCAGTGGCTAGGTCGACCGTTTGGCCGTCGAGGGTGACCGATTTGCCGTTGCTCTCCATTTCGAGCTGCTGCAGGTAAGCCGGGAACTTCGAGAGGTAGTGGCTGTACGGCAAGACAGCCTGGGTCTCCGCACCGAAGAAGTCGTTGTACCAGACACTGATGAGCCCGAGCAGTACGGGCAGGTTGCGGCCGAACGGTGCCTCCCGGAAGTGCTCGTCGACCGCCCTGAACCCAGCCAGCATGTCCCGGAACGGCCCCCGCCCAATAGAAATCATGAGCGACAGCCCGATGGCCGAATCGTACGAGTAGCGGCCTCCGACCCAGTCCCAGAACTCGAACATGTTGGCCGGGTCGATCCCGAACTGGGTTACTTCCTCGGCATTGGTCGAGACTGCTACAAAATGCCGGCCGACGGCGGCGATGTCACCCAGGCTGGCCAGCACCCACTCTTTGGCGTTTTTGGCGTTGTCGATCGTCTCCAACGTCGTGAACGTCTTCGAGCTGACCACGAAGAGGGTCTCGGCCGCGTCGATATCGGCCGTCGCTTCCCAAATGTCGGACCCGTCGACGTTCGACACGAACCGAAGTGACAGCGCCCGGTCCGAGAAGGGCAAAAGCGCCTCGTACGCCATGGCCGGCCCGAGGTCAGAACCTCCAATGCCGATATTGACGATGTTCTTTATGCGTTTGCCCGTAAACCCTCGCCATCTCCCGGCCTGCACCGCCTCGGCGAAATCCGCCATTCTCTCGAGGACTTTATGGACCTCGGGCACCACGTTGTGGCCGTCCTCGTCCACCTCCGTGCCTTCGGCGGCGCGCAAGGCAATGTGGAGCGCCGCCCGGTCCTCGGTCACATTTATATGCTCGCCGGCGAACATCGCCTCAATGCGTTCTCGGAGGCCAGCCCGCTCGGCCAAGGCAACCAGAAGCCCGACCGTCTCGGGAGTGAGCCGGTTCTTCGAATAGTCGAGGACGAGGTCGGCTACCTCGACGGTCATCTCCTCCGCTCTGCGCGGGTCCTCGGCGAACAGCTCACGCAAATGGACGTCGCGCAACTTGGTGAAGTTGCGGGCCAGTGCGTCCCACTCGGGTGTACCACGGGATCGAACCGGGGTTATGGGCATGAGCGCAGTCTTTCACTCTAAAGGGCCGTCAGGGAACTGGCCGGGCAAAATAGACGCCGATGGCTCATTTCTGCCGTGCCCGACACCTGGACGAGACCGGCCCGAGAGACGGCGGCGCGTCAAGCCGTCGTTCTTTTCTCCACGTTTGCGTCTAAAACTTCTTTAGGGTCGGGGCTGTGGCCGCTAAGCGTTTGCTCTTGTTCGACATCGACGGCACCCTCGTACGGGCCGGACCGGTAGGCGCGGCGGTCTTCGATCGCGCCGTGGAAGCCGTTATTGGAGAGGTGCCAGCCGAACGCGTCAGGATGAGCGGCAAGACCGACCCTCAGATAGTGCGCGAGTACCTGTCCCTCGTGGAATCGGACGACCCTTCTCATTTGCCCGCCGTCCTGGCCCATCTGGAACGGGAACTGGCGGCTGCCGCGGCTCAGATCGCGACCGACGGCCAAACCTGCCCGGGGGTGCCCGAGTTGTTGGCCGCGCTGGCCGACGACGAACGGCTCCATTTGTCTGTCCTCACGGGGAACATCGCCCCCAACGCGGTCGTAAAGCTGGCCGCTTTCGGGCTCGAAAAATGGCTCGACCTCGAGTCCGGCGCCTACGGCAGCGACCACGAGGACCGAAAGGCCCTGGTGCCCATAGCGCTGGACCGGCTGGCCTCATTGAGGGGCATCCGGCTGACGCCGGAAGAGGTGTGGGTCGTCGGGGACACTCCCCGCGACTACCAGTGCGCCGAGGCGGTTAGCGCGCACAGCGTGCTCGTTGCCACGGGTAGCTATGGCCAGGAACAGCTGGGCACACTGGGGGCCGACGCCGTGTTGGCGGACCTCTCCGACACGGGCGGGGTGGTCGAAATGCTTACCGAGGGTCTCTAGAGACGGGCCGGTCGTCGGCCAGCATCCAGCTGCCCGTGTCCTCGCCGAACCGGGGGGCTAAAGCCAAATCGGTACTGCCAATGGTGACGAGCTGCTCGGGGACCTTGGGGAGGACCTCCTCGAAGTACGACCGGGCCGCAGCCGTCGTGCCCACGTCGCGGCCCGCCAGTTCGGAGAGGAACCACCGGTGCTCGAGCACCTCGTGGAACACCTCGGCCTGGGACAGCCGGTCGGAGAGCTCAGGCGGCATGAGCTTCATCACCTTGTCGTAGACGTCTCGTAGCCAGCGGCTGGCGGCGACCGTAGCCGTAACTTTCTTGCCTTCTTTCTCCTCGAGGTAACCCCGGTAGGAGGCGATGTCGTTCAAGAGGCGGCGGGCCTGGTTCTCCTGTACGTCAAGGCCGGTCAATAGACGGAGCCGGTAACGGTGGTGGCCCGGCTCGGCGACCCGGGTCCGGATGCGGAGGCGGAAGCCCTCTTCGGCGCTGACCAGCTCGACCTCGTCAGCGTCGAAGCCCAGGTCGTTCAGGCGCCGCAGGCGCTCGGTCATGCGATAACGCTGCTCCTCCGGGCGGATGACCACGTCTTCGGTCAGGGTGTCCCACAACTGCTGGTACCTCCTCGGGATCTCCTCTGCCAGCTCAACGGGCTCCACGTCGGGAGGCAACAGCCCGGCGGCGGCCAGGTCCAGCAGCTCCCCGCCGACCCGCTCACTGGCCAGCTCGACGTCGAAGGCGCGCTGTCCGTCGGTCAGCGAAGGGTGTAGCTCGCTCGTCTCGGCGTCGACGAAGATGGCCTGCAGGGCGCCGGCATCGAGCCGGAACAACGTGTTCGACAGCGAGCAGTCGCCCCAGAAAAAGCCGGCCAAGTGGAGCCTGACAAGCAGCTCGACAAGGGCGTCGAGCAGCCGGTCTGTGGGCCGGAGCCGGTGCGGGTCCGAGTACAGGGCGCGGTACGTAGTCGAGAACTCGAGGAAGCACGTGCAGAGCACAGCGTCCAGCTGAACGCCGTTATAAGTGCCGCGGTCGACCACGATCCCAAGGGGCTCGACGGCCGGGATACCCAGCTCAGACAGCCGGCGCAGGAGCCGGTACTCCCGACGAGCCAGAGGCTCGTTCATCTCTTTCAGGGCGTAGAGCCGGCCCTGCTCAGTGACGAAGCGCACCACGTGGCGGGAGGTACCGCGGTTGCGGATCTCGACCAACCTCTCGTCCTGCCATTCCTCGAGCGGAAGCTTCCAGGGCAGGGTGAGGAGGCCGGCAGCGACGTCGGCCGGGGGCCGGAACACATAGCGCATGGCTCCAGTGTCCAGGACCGGGGAGCCCTTGCGAACCTCATCCGTCTCTGCATTTGTATCGTTAGGGGGTTATGGCGATGCCGCCCCGGTCGTCAAAGGCCCGCGGGGGGTCGCAGCGTTGGCTTGTCGTCCCCTTTGTCCTGACTTTGGCAGTGGTTCTAGTCGACGCGTCGATGCACGCCCGTTCGACGCGGCCAGAAGCCACGCTCAACAGCCAGGCTTGGGTCGACAAGGTCCTCCCCGCCATCGCTCAATCGAGTGCTCAGGGGAACGAACTGGCCCAGCTCAGCTCGGGCACCATAGCCTCAGGTGGCTCGACTGCCGTCGCCAACGAAATGACGGACATAGCAGCGGCGACGGCCTCTACCTACAAGGGGGTCGTGGCCGATGTGGCACCGTCTGAGGTGGCCCCCTCAGCCGGCCTCCTCCAGGCCTGCCTGGCCGCCCGCCAAGAGGGGACGGGGCTCATGGCGTCTGCCGTCCAGCACCTGCTCGGCGGGGACGGGCCCTCTTCGGCTGAAACCCAGATGATGTCGGCGGTGGCGGACTTCAAGGTCAGCGACAGTGCTTACCAGCTCTTCGCCAAGGACCTGCCAAAACTCGGAGTGAGCATGCCGCCGTCAGCTTGGACCGCGTACGCGGGCGCTTATGAGCCCCCGGAACTGACTGCGTTCGTCACCCGGCTGCTCGCTGGGGTGAGCCGGTCTGAGCCCCACAAGCTGCACATAGACGCCATCACCACCAACCCTCCGGCCCTGAGTGTGGAGGGCAACCTTCAGGTCCTCTCGCCGGCGACGACCGTCTCGGTAACGGCCGTCGTAGCAGACCTGGGCCTCTTCGCTGAGCAAGGTGTGAAAGTGACGGCCACCATCAGCCCGGCTCAGGGCGCTGCCAGCCAGCAGGTGACGGTTTCGGTCAACCTTTCTCCAGGAGAAGCCCAAGCGGTCCAGTTGACCGGGCTCCACCTGGCGCCGTCCACGGCGACCAACGTGACCGTGGGCGCGGTCGAACCCGACGGTGAGCCGGGCAGCGCCTACAGGTCTGTCATCGTCGAGGTACCGGGCCCCAACTTCGCCGGCGTCACTACGACCACCACCACAAGTCCCCAACAGACAACGACCACAACCTGAGAGCTGAACGGTGCCGGCTGGGAGGTTGAGAGGTGACGAGTACGAAGTGAGGATCCCCAGGTGACCACAGCGTGGGTGTTCCGCGGAGGCGCAAGCTTCGGAGCGGCGCAAGCGGGGATGGCCCGGGCGCTCATCGAGGCCGGGCACCACCCCGACCTCCTGTTCGGGACCTCAGCCGGGGCGCTCAACGCGGCGTGGTTGGCGGCCGACCCGACTTTGGCCGGGACAACGTCGCTGGCCCGGTTATGGACCACCGTGAGGCGCCGCGACGTCTTCTCGTTCAGCCCCCTCTCCTTCTTGGCGGGGCTCGCCGGCCTCAGGGACAGCACTGTCAGCTCGGCCGCCTTTGCCAAATGGCTCCGGGCCACGACCGCGCTGCACCGGCTGGAGGACGGGGTGCTGCCCCTGGTCGTAGTGGCCACCGACCTGGAGACGGGTGAGGAAGTCCTGCTCGAGTCCGGCCCTGCCGTCCCCGCGCTGCTGGCTTCCTCCGCAATGCCCGGCATTTTTCCGCCGGTACGAGTGGGCCAGCGTTGGCTCGTAGACGGCAGCGTCGCCTCCGACACGCCCGTCGGGCCGGCGGTGAAGTCGGGTGCGAGTGAAGTCTGGGTGTTGCCCAGTGTGCCGGCGGTCCCCATGGCTCGGCCGCGGACCGCTCTGGACGTATCGCTCAGGTCGGTTTCGATCACCCTCGCCCGCCACACAGCCAGCGTCATCGCGGAATGGGCTGGCCGCTGCGAGCTCTTCGTACTGCCGGCGCCCGTCGTCCCCGGCGTTTCGGCCTTCAATTTTGCGAAGAGCGACCAGCTCATAGACGCCGGCTACCGGCTCACAGGCGCATGGCTGCAGACCGCCCAGCCTGTGGCCTCGGCGGAGGCAGCCCCCAGGAGCCTCGACGACCAGGAGCCTTTGCGCTGACCCGCCAAGAGGGGCCGTGGAAGCAGGCCCGGCCCGGATGGTGCCATGAGACCGGGCGAAGTTGTAACTTTTGGGGGTACGTCTTTGTCGGCAGCGACGCTACTGACGGCAGTCGTGGGGTGGGAGGATAACGATGGCGCCCAATTCCCGGCCCGGTGGCTCGTCCGAGGCCCCAGCCGGCCAACCCGCAAGCGGCCAGATCACGGCTGAGGTGAACATCGACCCGGGCGACGTGACCGGGCCCAGCCCGGTCGTGGGCCCGGATGCAACTGTCGTGTCGCCCGGCCCCCGCCCCCTTCGCCGCTCCGATGAGAATGTGCCGGCGGACCAGGCTGGCGGGCCCGCAGCCGGGGGCCGCAACGGGCCTGCGGCTACAAGTGGGGACGGGTGGGACGCCGACAGCACAGTCTCCTGGGACACGTCCTCGGCCTGGGAGGACGAGGACACCGAAGGCTCTGACAACGGCGTCGAACGATGGGACGACGCGCCCAACTGGGAAGGCGAGATAGTCGTTTGGGAAGGGCAAGGGGCCGAAGTTGTGCCCACGCCCACCGGGCCCGGCGGCTGGAGTGGCGCACCGACGTACCCTCCGGCCTACGTACCGGCACACCTTCCCTCCTCGCCGGGGTCTCGAGAAGATGCGATGGTCCCCTACGCCGGTGGCGCTCATCTCGCGGCCGCACCCGGTGCCTATGACAGAAAAACCGGTCCCCGTACGAGGCGGGAAACCGGGCCGTGGCGTGAGCTCGTGATTGTCACGGCAGTGGCTGTAATCGTTTCGGCCGTGATCCTCGCCGTGACGACCGCGGAAAAGAACAACCTCGGTGGCCTGGATAGCTTGTTCGGCTCACCCACGACGACGGCGGCGGCCCCGCCGTCCAGCTTGGCGGCGGGCGTAGCCACAGGCGGGGCGGCAAGCCATTCGGCCGCTTCTTCCGAGCCGGTCGTCATCTCCACGACGGCGCCCAAGAACGCCACGCCCACGCTCAGCCAACGGGCGACGTCGCTACCGGTAACGGCGGGCGTGGCTCAGTCATTAGTCAGTTCCTGGTTGGCCACCAATCCCGGCGGGTACGGGATCGGCGTGCCGGATGTCGCGGGCACGGTGCCAAATGAGCTTTATTACGCCGTGCAACGAGCGACTGGCACATACTGGGCGTTGGCCGCTTTCAAGCCGTCGGCGGCGCTGTCGGCCCAGTCGGGGACACCGACAGGGCAAGCCGAATTGGCCGAGTTCCACGATAGCGTCTACGCTTTCTCGTGGCAGGCTGGGCCGGTTTGGACACTCCTCGGCGAGTTCAGCACTGGCAGTTGCCCTGACGTATGGGTACCAAGGGCTGTTTTAGCCGCTTGGGGCCTGTGCGGGCTTTAAGAATCACCGAAGCCCTTCCCAAATACCGCTATTCTCGGTCGGGTGATTGGGCGCGTGGCGTCGGCAAAAAAGGACGGAAGGACTGGGACAAATTGGGACACTGTGGTTCGCAGGTCGGCGGAACCGCTTGCTCGTACTGAGCGTTGAGTCTGGTGTGGGCCTGCGCTGTTCCAACGCATTCGGCCGGGGGGGGTCGAATTCCAGCGTAGGTCAACGTCGCTCCCCGCTCCTCGGGCGTAAAAGAGGACCGCATGCCTGAACCGCTTGGACGAGGACAGCGTTATATGCCCGGCCTCGACGGGTTACGGGCTATTGCAGTCGCGGCTGTAATTGCGTTCCACCTGGGGTTGTCGTGGGCACCCGGCGGTCTGCTGGGAGTGGGAGTCTTCTTCACGCTCAGCGGCTATTTGATTACCGACCTGCTCCTTGGGAGCTGGGAGTCAAGCGGCGCCCTGAAACTTCGCGAATTCTGGCGCGGCGGGCGCGCCGGCTGCTCCCGGCACTGTTCGTGATGCTGGCGATAGTGACGATCTGGGTGGCCATCGCCAGCCCGTCCCAGCTCGGCCCGCTGCGAGGCGACGTGGGCGCGGCCACCGTCTACATGAGTAATTGGTGGCTCGCATTCCAACATGTGTCGTATTTCGCCCGGTTCGGACCGCCTTCACCCCTTGGCCACCTCTGGTCACTGGCGGTCGAAGAGCAGTTTTACCTCATCTGGCCGTGGCTTGTCTGGCTCGGCCTGATCTTGTTGGTCCGCAGACAGCGCAGGGCCCGCCAGCAAGCCAGGGTGCCGGCGGAAATCCGTGCGGGCACCGGAGCGGCCCTCAACGGTAACGACGGCGCCCTCCTGTCTTCCGCAGCCTCGCCCGGGAACGGTGGCGTGGCCACGGCCGTGCTCGTCGGTGACCCCGCGCCAGGCCCGGTGGCCGTGCCCGATGTCAAGTTCGTCCGTCGCGAAATGTGGCCCCTGGCCGGGGTAACCCTGATACTGGCGCTCCTCTCTGCCCTCGAGATGGGCTTGCTCTACCACCCGAGCTTCGACCCCTCCCGGATATATGACGGAACGGATACGAGGGCCTTCGGCCTCCTTTTCGGTGCCGCGCTGGCCATGGTCTGGCCCAGCCGGGGGCTACGGGCCGACGTCAGCCCGGCCGCCCGGCGGTTCATCGATGGGATGGGAGCGTTGGGCCTGCTGGCCATAGTGCTGCTCATCTGGCGGACCAACGAGTACTCGCCGTTCCTTTACCGGGGCGGCATGGTCTTGCTTTCACTGGCCACCTGCTTGGTGGTGGCTGCGGTCGCCCACCCCGCAGCGCGGATCGGCAAGGTCCTCGGCGCGGGCCCGTTGCGCTGGACGGGGGTCCGGTCCTACGGCATCTACCTCTGGCACTACCCCGTGATCGTGCTCACGACAGCCACCGTGGTCGCCGGTACAGACCTGACCCGTGACTTCTTCCAGGTCGCCGCCACTGTCGTCATCGCTGACCTGTCATGGCGGTACATCGAAACCCCGGTCCGAAAGGGAGCTCTGGGCCGTCTCTGGAAGAAGATGCGTTCGGTCGAGTGGCGCTTCGACACGCTCCCCCGGGCCAACCGGATCGCCCTCGGCTGCGTGCCCGCCGCGCTGCTGGTGTTGACGCTCTGCTTCGCCGGCGTCATGCCGTCGGCCCCGTCAGGCGTCCTGGCCGTAGCCAGCCCGTCCTCGTCCCAACAACTGGTGACCGCGACCACCGAACTGGTGGGGACGTCGACCGTGACCACGGCGCCGGGTACCAAGGGCACCTCGACCACCGTCACGGCCTCGCCGCCATCGAGCGCTGCCGGCTCGAGTGTGACGTCGGGTGCCGCAGGAAAACACGCCGGCGCCGTGGGCCCCGCAAAGCGGTCCAGTACCAGTTCAGTACCCCCCGCCGTACAGACCGGGACATCGGTCAGCGGGGCCACCAAGAGCACGGATCCACTGAGGACGAGCTGTAGCGAGGTGGCTCACCTCGGCGACTCGACCTCGGAGAGCCTCGTCTCGGCCGACTACCTGCCTGACCCAACGCAGCGGCTCGGGGCGCAGTACGCCCGCGTGGGCGTGGGCCGCTCGGTCATGGAGATCGTGGGGGCCAACTCGATAGTCGAGACCCTGCCCGGGGACCAAGACGGGTACCAGATAGCTCAGGGCCTCGTCGCCCAGGGGTTCCACGGGTGCTGGGTGATCGCGTTGGGGACGAATGACACCGCCGACGTGTACGTGGGGTCGAGCGTCGGCCTGGCCGCCCGCATCCGGCGCATGATGTCGGTGATCGGGAACGAACCGGTGCTCTGGGTGAACGTGAAATCGCTGCTCAGCAGCGGCCCCTACTCTGAAACCGACATGGAGGACTGGGACAACGCCCTGCTCGCCGCCTGTTCGTCGTACCCGAACATGCGGGTGTTCAACTGGGCGGCCATGGCGCAACCGCAATGGTTCATCTCGGACGGGATCCACTACACGTCGGCGGGCTCAGCTGCCCGGGCCGCCGCCATCGCCGACGCCCTGGCCACGGCTTTCCCCGCCGGGGTGAACGCCTCAGCCGGTCTAAACCCCGACGCCCGGAGCCACAAGACCACCGCCTCGAGCTGCGTCGTGAACGGCACCGCCTCCTGGCACCTCCCGGCCTTTCAGCAGTAGGCCTGTCTTCTAACCACGCCGTGAGGTAGAGGTCTAGGGTTTGGCCGTCTAGCAGACACAACCGCCAGCGCTAAAGGCGGACCGCGCGCCGCACCGCCTCGAGGGAAAGACGAAGGTCGTCTTCATCGGTCGACCAATTGCTGACCGAGATCCTCAGCACGTCCCGGCCGTGCCACCTGGAGCCGGACATCCAGGTGGTGCCGTCGGCCAGCACGCGTTGCGTTATGGAGCGAGTGCGTTCATCGTCGCCGAAGGCCACACACACCTGCGTGAACTCGACTTCGTTGAGGACCTCAGCTCCCTCGATCCCGGCCACGCCCTCGGCCAGGGCGCGTGCATGGCGGGCCATTCCTTCAACCAGGTCGGCCACGCCAGCCCGGCCGAGCGAGCGCAGGACGGCCCATACCGGTACGCCGCGGGCCGGCGCGAGAACTCGGGCGACTTTTCGACCGGGTCTCCTGGAGTGCCTTCATCGACAACCAGGTAGTCCGCCTGAGCCCCAAAGGCGGAGCGCATAGCCGATGGAGATGCCACGACGGCGATGCCGCAGTCGTATGGCACGTTGAGCGTCTTGTGCGCGTCGGTGGACCAGGAGTCGGCCTGGGCCACGCCTTCCACGAGCCGGCGCAGCGACGGCGATGCAGCTGCCCATAGACCGAAGGCACCATCGACGTGCACCCATCCGCCCCTCTCATGGACGAGGGCGATGGCGCCCTCGAAGGGGTCGAAGGCACCCGAGTGAAGGTTGCCGGCCTGAAGGCAAACCACTAGCGGGTCGCCCGCCGGGACGTGCAAGAGCGCCTGGGTGAGGGCGTCGAGCCGGATACGGCCCTGGTCGTCCACATCGACCACGGTGGGGCGGCCCAGGCCCAGGTAGCGCAGGGCGAGATCGATGGTTACGTGCCTCTCCGCGCCTACCAGCACGTTTAGCCTGGGCGCGCCGGCCAACCCGTCGTGATGGACATCCCAGCCTGCCTCGGCCAGGACGGAGTAGCGCGCCGCGGCCAGACCGGTGAAATTGGCCATGGTGGCGCCAGTTACGAAGCCAACATCAGCGGTCAACGGCAGTCGCAGCAAGTCGAGCAACCAGGCTCCCGCGGCTTCTTCTATGGCCGCAGCGGCTGGGGTGGCGTAACGAAGGCAGGCGTTCTGGTCCCAGGTGCTCACGAGCCAGTCGGCGGCGAGCCCGGCTGGCAATACCCCCCCGATCACCCAGCCGAAGAAACGGCCCGAACCCATGGCGGTCAGGCCGCCCTCGGCACCCGCAGCGAGCAAGTCGACAACCTCAGCCGCATCGCAACCGTTCGCAGGTAGAGGCCTTCCGAACACAGGAAGGAGTTCATCGGCCGTGGCGCTTGGCGCCACTCGACGTTGACCGACCGTCGCGAGCCACTCCTTTGCGTGCGTGAGGGCGCGCTCGAGCGCTGGGTCGTAATCATCCCCCCTCGCTGTCATGGCCGACCAGTCTGTCATCTGGAGCGTTCGGTTCTCCTGTGCATCGCCCGCTCGTGCCGATGCGGTAGAGCGTTCAGGCCGCGCTGGCCCGGAAACGGCTGACAGAAGTGGGCTGTGCGCGAGTCCTGACTTTTAGGAAGCGGGGATCAATGGCGGCCCGGCTCACTTTGCCCAGGGAATTCGGTTCGAAACACTAAATAACTGTGGTAATCGCGAATCGAAAATGACTCTCGATCATCAGCTAACCATTCCTTTTCGACCAGGAAGAGAGCTGCCCTCGTGCGCCGAGCCGGCGCAGAATGCCGCCGAGAGTTGGGGTGGCTCGCCGACCGTCAGAGACACTTCGACGCGCCGCACAGAGCCTGCGCCTACCCACCAACCATGGACGCCTGGCGTAAGTGGCGAGGCCGCTGTCGGTGCCCCACGCCAAGCCCGACCGTACCCGAGGTCGTACTGCTCTCCCCGATCCCCCGTCCCGCGCCGCAGAAGATCGCTCCGGACGGCGCCCAGCGCAATGACAGGGACTTTTGTTCGGGGGCGATCGCAAACGGGGCGATGTCGGACCAACGGGTGAAGACGCAGCCGGCTCCGGAGGGTATGTTTGGAGAGGTTCACAAGGCGGCCTGCAGGCGCCTGCGAGCTTGGTTCTCCAGTAGAACTGCAGGAAGACAGTACAAGCGCTCGTAGCTCAATGGATTAGAGCATCTGACTACGGATCAGAAGGTTGGGGGTTCGAATCCCTTCGAGCGCGCTAGCTAGCTACGGGGCTCTGACCAGGACGTAACCATCTGAGTGGGAGGTTCGGCCGTCACGCACAGCGCTCGGAGACCATCTAAGTGAGACAGTCGTCCCTGGGAGGTGACGTGACGATCGCCCGGAGAGGACAACACTCATCATGGCCACCAGGCTGGCCGACGCTACCGAGTACGGCACTCTGACGAGCCTGATCCCGAGTTGGGAGCGTTCGCTTCGCCTTACTAACAAAAGCCCCGAGACCACACGCTCCTACGGCGACAGCGCCCGGCTGCTCAAGTCCTTCCTGCGTGACAGCTTCGGCGTCACGTCGGTAGCCGGCATTACCCGTGACCACATCGAGACGTTTATGGCCGACACGCTGGAGCGTTGGAAGCCAACGACTGCCGCTGTGCGGTACCGCAGCCTCCAACAGCTGTTCAAATGGCTGAACGGAGAGGTACCCACCGACCCGATGGCGAGGATGAGGCCCCCGGCAGTCCCCGAGATCCCCGTACCCGTCGTCTCCGACGACGAGCTGCGAAAACTGCTGAAGACCTGCGAGGGCCCCACGTTCGAGGACCGACGCGACGTGGCCATGCTGCGCACCTTCATCGAGAGCGGATGGCGCCTCGGTGAGGTCGCCGGGCTCAAGGTGGAAGACGTCGACTTCGAGGAGGACGTGGTCTACGTGGTGGGCAAGGGACGCCGGCCTCGCCGGGTAGCCTTTGGGGCCAAGACCGGGCAGGCCCTCGACAAGTACATACGGCTGCGTTCACGCCATCCCCATGCCAGCTTGCCTTCACCGTGGCTAGGCCCAAGGGAGCCATGACAGAAAGCGGCGTAGCCCAAATGCTTGAGCGCCGATGCGCCCAGGCAGGCATGGACAAGGCCCATCCCCACCAGTTCCGCCACACAGCGGCTCACACGTGGCTAGCGGCGGGGGGTCCCGAGGTGTCTGCGATGCGGAACTTCGGCTGGCGTAGCCGCACGATGTTGTCCCGATATGGGGCTAGCGTCGCTGACGAGCGGGCTCGCGACGAAGTCCACCGGCTAGCACCGGGCGACCGGCTTTGACGAATTGGAAGGACCTGGATGCAAAGTAAGACAACGTGCCTCGGGGCCGTCGTCGCAGAAGTCGGCTAGACCGGGGGGAGCAAGCGATTCCGGCGACGCGGCGCCAAAGGCGGTGGCTCAGTTGCAAAAGCTGTACCCCACCGGACCTTGCTCTTCGCCCCTTGGCAACTCGTCGCATTCACCACTGGCCGGGACTGTAAGAGCCCGGTGAATCGTGAGGTTCAGACGGGGTTCTGAGAGCCGGGGGGGTGAGACTCTCCCTCCGTCACGTGATCAGGAAGGCTCGCCGCCGCTCCTCGCTTAGGAGCCGCGCCGACGTGGCAAACACCCCTAGTCCGCCCGGGGTACCGGGGACCTGCGACCTGGCGCCGCAGGATCCGCAGTTGATGGCGGAGCACGGCGATCCCGGCGCCTTTCTCGTCCGCCGTCGGCCCGAGCCCGAGTGCGCCCGTGCGAGACGGCGGACGATCAAGAACGTGACCTGACGGGTCATCCCGAGGATCCTGGCAAGTGGGCGTCACCCCCTCACTAGGAGATTCGGAGCTTGCGGCCTTCAAGCCGGGTGGCGTCGGTCAGGCCGCGGTAAACCGTCCCCAGCCTCCTCTGGCAGCCAGGCCCTCGTCGCCCGGCCGAGATCGCTCAAGTGGAGGGACCGGTAAAGAATGTGGACTGGGCGTCAGATGCCGGTCGGCGACAGTCGCGAGGCGAGTGACCACTCGAGCTTCACGCGAGTATCCACAAGTGGATAGGGCATCTCCAGCCGATAGCCACCACATGAGGCTTTGCCAATTTTGGAGTCAACTTGCCTCGGCTGCTTTCTTCACTGGCGCCATTACCACCAGGCAATGGACTCTCCACCTTACAGATACCGTTCGTTATGGAAATGCCACAACTATTGTCAATGCCACTTTGCAACACGATCTTTCTCGTCGGAAGGACGATTAGAGCGACGTGACAAGCTCCCGGCCCCACGCTATAAGAAGAGCCATAGATAAATGCTTGAATCAGAAGTTGACTTTGAAGATCAACGGTCCACGAAACACGTCCGTTCTTTACGCGGTTGCCGTCAATTACAGCATTTCCCACTTTCGCAAGTGATTTCGTTGGGTTACCACATTGAGCTGGCCAGACTAGAATATTGACGGCAACTCTAGATTGACCGATCTCACTTGTCGCAGGCTGCTTAGTCTCAAACTTATTTTGTGTCGTTCGATAGCACTTGAAATGGGAGCGACAATACACATCTGCACTACCGTCACCTCGAATCAGTATCGTCTTTTCTAGAAGCTTCAACGCACGACCAGTATAGAACTGTGCCGCCATCTAGTAGAACCTGGTCCGCTAGCCGAGCACGGTCCGCTTAACCCTAATGGGCGGTGGTAAATTAGGTCCTGGCAGCACTGGACCGAGGCGGATCGCGTGTGTCGCGTGCCCGCCGGGCTGACCATGGGCAATACTTCACAGGGACGGGTGAGGTACTCGAGAGTCGCGAACTAGCGCCCTGTCTGCGTTGCCACGCAGTACTCTCAATTATGCTTGTCCCGCCTCCAACTCGAGCATCACTACCATGACGGCCACGGCGCAGCCCGGGTCACGGCTAGCGGACAGGCCTGTCCAGGACAAAAGGCTCCAAAGCGTAGCGGCCTGAATACGAGTGGAGGAGTCTGGCGCCGGGTCCCCCTAATTTCCTATGGCCCCTAGACTTCTTATGGCCTGGGACGCCTGCAGAGGCATCGTTTCAATTGGCGTCACGGTAGTCGGCTATCACTTCTCTTCACTTCTCTTGGCACTTTGGCGCGGCCCAGCTCCGGGCGGTCCCACTCGTGACGGTCCGCTCCGATCATTATGTCGGGTCGGGCACGCGAAAGAGCGAGCGCCAGCAGAAGGCGGCGTGGGCCCGGCGGGCAGATCGCCGCCGTCCGCCTCGACCATGTACTCATGGGTGCGCTTTGGATTGACGAGCCACGCCACACGGTGGTACGGTGGATCGATACATCTAATGGATCGCTCTACTAGGGGGAAGAGTTGGTCTCCTCACTGGCGACTACCAAGGGGATCACCGAGTGCCCGTGTGGCGCGCGACCGCTCCCGGAAGACGGTTGTCGGGGCGAACCCGATCTTCCCGGCCTTGAATACTCGTGCCGTGAGATCGTTGGGCAATTGCGAGAAGTGTCGGTCCCCGGGCCCCGTACTCGCTCACGGATGGGGCATGCGTCAGCTTTCGCGAAGGCCGCAATCGAGCCCCCCTGGTTGTTCGTGGGCCGTCAGACGATGGACCAGGGCGCGTTTGGCGTGTACCACCGCGTACCCGGCCCGAAGCAGTCTTCGTCGTTTTCACTACTCGGCCAAGTAGCCCCGGGCCGACCGAGATGACGGCATCCGTAGGGGCGTCAGCTCTCCCGAAGGACGCCTCGGGTTCGCCGCTCATTGGGAGATCTTCTACGGGTGGATCAGGAACCGCTCTCAGTAAGGCTCGGGGTCGGTCGCGCCGAACCCGGATACGGAGGAACGCTCAGCTCTATTTAATTATCGCCCTACCTTTCGCATTCCTCGTCACGTTCAACTACTGGCCCATGGTCGGTGCGCAGATCGCGTTCCGCAACTACAACCCCGTGCAGGGTATGTTTGGCAGTCCCTGGATCGGCCTGAGCGAGTTCCGCGATTTCGTACAGTCGCCCTATTTCTCCACCACCATCACCAACACCCTTACGCTGAGCATTTACTCGTTGGTCGTCGGGATTCCGGCCGCCCTGATCCTGGCCCTGGCGATCAACGAGGTGAAGCATGTGCGCTTCAAGCGTCTGGCACAAATGGTGACTTACGCCCCGTACTTCATCTCGGTCGTAGTGCTCGTCGGGATGATGAACCTCCTCCTGTCCCCGCAGGGGAGCCTGCTCGCCCAGACGCTACGCCTCTTCGGTGTCCATCAAGCCCCTAACCTGCTCGGCAGTGCTGGGACTTTCCCCTCGCTTTATGTATGGTCCGGAATCTGGCAGACGACTGGCTATTCAGCCGTGATCTACCTCGCCGGCCTTTCGGCCGTAAACCCGGAGCTCTATGACGCGGCTCGGATCGACGGAGCATCGCGCCCGAAAAAGATCCGCTACGTCGATTTCCCTGCCATCATGCCCCTTGTGGTCATCGTCCTGATCCTGTCCGTGGGCGGGATCCTGTCGGTGGGGTTCGAGAAGGCTTATCTAATGCAGAACCCGTTGAACCTCTCGAATTCCGAGATAATCTCCACCTACGTCTACAAAACCGGGCTTCTCTCGGGCAACTTCAGCTTCGCAACGGCCGTCGGGTTATTCAATTCTCTGATCGCGTTTGTCCTCCTTCTGATCACCAACATCGTCGCTCGTTTTATATCTGGTGTCAGCCTCTTCTGAGTGAACTAGCTTTCACGAAAGGTCTGGAACATGGTTGCACTCGCATTGCCACGGAAGGTAAAAATGAAAGAAGCGCGTGGCGATCGTGCGTTCCTGTTCGGCGTGTATGCGTTCCTCATCGTTGTCATCTTGGTAATCGCCATCCCAGTGATCTATATAGTGGCTGCATCCTTTTCTTCAGCGTCTGCAGTGCTCGGAGGAAAAGTGTGGCTCTGGCCGGTCGGCTTCACCCTGACGGGCTACAAAGCGGTATTCGACTATCCCGAGATCTGGACGGCCTACCTCAACTCGATTATCTATGCCATCGGAAGCGCGGCCCTCGCCGTCCTGTTGACGGTCATGATGGCCTACCCTCTGTCCCGCCGGGACTTCTACGGCCGGCGGTTCTTCATCTGGCTCCTGATCTTCGCCTTTATGTTCAACGGCGGGATCATCCCATTCTACCTCGTAGTCCAAGAGCTCGGGATGGTGAACACGCCTTTCGCGATGATCTTCCCGACCGGGCTCAACGTGTTCTGGGTCATTCTGGCAAAGACGTACTTTCAATCGAGCATCCCGCCAGAGCTCTACAACGCGGCTCAAGTGGACGGCTGCGGTGATATTCGCTTCTTGACGACGATCGTACTGCCGATCTCCAAGCCGCTCCTGGCGGTCGTCGGCCTCTTAGCTGCTGTGACAAGTTGGAATTCGTACTTTTATGCGTTGATATTCCTAAACTCGCAGTCGCTCTACCCTCTTCAGCTCGTCCTGCAGCAGCTCCTTGTCCTGGGCAACATCTCACCGTCCGGCTTCAGTTCTCTATCACCCGAGCAGTTACAGTACTTCCAGAACCTCGAAACTCTCCTTAAGTACTCACTGGTCGTCGTGGCGTCGGTCCCGATGCTGGTCCTGTACCCGTTCGCGCAGAAGCACTTCACCAAGGGCGTCTTGGTCGGCTCGCTAAAGGACTGAGTGTGAGCCACCCACAAATAGGACCGCGGCCTTCTGGCCACCCGACCATAGTCGATGTCGCAAAGCTTGCGGGTGTCTCTCGCAGCACTGTCTCAAATGTGTTGAACGGGCACCACAAGCGGTTGTCCCCGGCCACAGCGGCACGCGTGCAGGAAGCGTTCAAAGCGCTCGGCTTCGCACCCGATGAAGTGGCCCGGCAGCTAAGGCGCGGGCATGCGAAAACCATCGGGTTGCTCATACCTTCGGTCGCCAACCCATTCTGGGGAGAGTTCGCCCGGGCCATCGAGGAGGCGGCCCGAGCCCTCGGTCACTCCGTTCTTGCCGCCAGCACCGATCGCGACCCGGCCCGAGAGCAGAGCTACACCGAGGGGATGTACCGGCAGGGCATCCGTGCTCTCATCTTCGGTTCCTCACCGGTATCGATCAGCCATCTTTCTTCGTTGGTGGACCGGAACCTGCACGTGTTGGTTTTTGACCGTCACTTCCGGAACGGCGACATCGACGCCGTCGACTGTGTCAGCGTCAACAACGGGCTCGGCGGTCGCCTGGCCACGGAGGTCCTGGTGAGCCTCGGTCACAAGCGTATCGGGTTTCTCTCCGGGCCGATCAAAACCGCAAGCCGGCGGGACCGTTTCGCCGGGTACAAGAGGGCGCTCCGGACCGCCGGGATCGAATACGACCCGGCCAGGGTGTGGGCGGGGTCGGGAAAAAGCGCGTTCGGAGATCCGGAGGCGGGCGAACTGGGCCGAGTCGGAGCCAGAGCCCTCCTCGCCGGTGGGAGCGGGATCACGGCGATCGTTGCCGTTAACGACATGTACGCGCTTGGTGCTTACGCCGGAATCCGTTCCGTCGGCCTGGCCGTCCCCAACGACGTGTCTGTAATCGGCTTCGACGATATCGCCCTCACGACGCTCGTAGAACCACCCCTCTCGACAATCCGCCAGCCCGTTTGGGAAATGGCCGTGACCGCCGTCGAGCGGCTCGTAGCCTGCCTCGCTGACGACGCCGGTGATGAACCTCTGAGGGCGGAGTTCGCGCCGGAGTTCGTAATGCGGGGGTCGACCGCACCCGTGCAGCTCACCGCGAGACCGACAAACGGGCGGAAGGTGACCGGCAGGAACAGGTCTGACAGCGTCAGGCGGACTGACGGCACGAGGAGGACTGACCGCACCAGTAGGAATGGCCGCGGGAGCAGGACGGACGACACAAACGCGGCGACCGGGACCATTGTCAGGCAGGCCCACCATGGCTGAGGGCGTCGTGAGTGACGCCGAGCCCGCCGGCGCAAAGGGGCGCGTCATCGCTGTCGTCGGGGCGAGCAGCGGTATTGGGCGGTCGGTGGCGGTGTTCAGCGCAGCTGCTGGGGACGAGCTGGTCCTGGTCGCGCGACGGAGGCCACTGCTAGAAAAAGTGGCCGAGGAGGTCGCCGCTCGCAGAAACAAAAACGGAGCGGCCGCCCGCAGCGGCCCGAGCGGGCTAGGCCAACCGGTCATCGTCGTCGCCGACGTTCGAGACGATACGAGTGCGCGACGGATCGTCGACGCGGCGGTCTCGGCCTATGGCCGGCTCGACGTCGTCGTTTACGCCGCCGGATGGAACGTGCCGCAGCGGGCGATCGGCGAAGCGACGATCGAGTCGTGGAGATTGATCATGGACACCAACGTGACCGGCGCGTTCCTCGTCACGAGCGCCGCGCTTCCTGTTATGCGCCAGCAGAAAAGCGGTCTTTTCGTATTTGTCAGCTCGTCTGGGGCCAAGCGGCCGGACCGCTCGGGCGCCGCCTATCAGGCCAGCAAAGCGGGCCTGGCGGCGCTGGCCCACGCCACGATGGAGGAGGCGCGAGATGACGGCGTTCGCAGTACGGTTGTATACCCCGGGACGACAGATACCCCCTTCCTCGAGCACCGGCCGGTGCCGACCGATGCCGAGGCTCGAAGCAAAGCCCTCAAGCCGGAGGACGTGGCCCGTGCGGTCCGGTTCGTGGTCGAACTTCCCGCTCGTGCCCACGTACCCGAGCTGCTCATGTTCCCCTCACGGAACTAGGCGTCATAGACGCCTTTACAACCAGAACCCCGTGGGCCGGAGTTCTTTAGAGCGACAAAGGAGAAATCATGCCACCCCAGGATGTCCGGTTTGCCGTCTTTACCAAACCTTGGCCGGCAGGCTCGATCGAAGAGCTTGCTGACCGCGTCCGGGGCCTGGGCTTCGACGGCGCCGAGGTGCCCGTCCGTCCTGGCTTCCAGGTCGAACCGGACAATGCGGAGAAAGGGTTGCCTGAGCTTGTAGAACGGTTTGCCGATCGGCAACTGACAGTTGTGAGCATCGCCAGCGTCCTCGAAGAGCCCATCTTTGCCGCCTGCGCCACGGCCGGTGTGACCTTGATCCGGGTCATGGCGCCGGTCACCCGCGGCCGCTACCTCGAGTCCGAGGCCAACCTGCAACGTCGGCTCGCTGATGCCGTGCCGCTGTGCGAGCGTTATGGCGTCCGGGTCGGAGTGCAACAGCATTACGGCGACAACGTCTCCGACGCCGTCGGCCTCCGTTCCCTTCTCGATGGCGTTGACAACCGCTGGGTAGGGGCCATCTGGGACGCGGCCCACGACGCCTTGGCCGGGATGGCTCCGGAGAACGGTCTCGACATCCTGTGGGACAGGCTTTTCTTGGTGAACCTGAAAAACGCCTTCTACTTCCGTACCAACGGGCCGGAGGCCGACGAGGCGCAGTGGGGCCGGCACTTCACTACGGGCCGCAGGGTATGGCATCGTGGCCGCGAATCGCCGCCGAGCTGCGGCACCGCCAATACCGCGGCGCAGTTTGCCTGACAGCCGAGTACACCGATGAGCACGCGGTGGACCGGCTCTGCCGGCAGGACCTCGCCTATGCCAGAGGGCTCTTCGAGTGAGCGTCCAGATGCCCGCCACGGCCAGCACCGGCCTGCTGGGCAAAGTGGCCCTTGTAACTGGCGGTGCGGTGGGCATCGGGCGCGCCGTCGCCCTCGCTTTGGCCGAGGCGGGAGCCGACGTCGCCATCACGTACCATACTCACGACGGCGAGGAGGTTGCGAAGGAAGTCGCACACGGCGGGAGGCGAGCCACTGCCGTCAGGGCCGACATGAGACGTTCGGCCGATGCCGAGGCCACTGTCGGAGCGGTGCATCGCGAACTCGGGATGATCGACGTTCTCGTGGCCAACGCCGGCGGGCTTATCGGCCGGGTCCCCCTGGCGTCGATGTCCAACGAGCACTGGCGCGATGTTTTGGACACCAACCTCTCGAGCGCTTTTTACGTAATCAGGGCCGCACTTGCCCACATGAACGACGACGCCAGGATCGTGCTCATCTCTTCGATGGCCGCCAACACCGGGGGCTCGGCCGGTGTGGGCGCGTACGCGGCCGCGAAAGCCGGGATGATCGGCCTGACCCGGGCTCTGGCCAAGGAACTGGCGCCACGCAGGATCGCGGTCAACGCCATCGCGCCGGGGCTCATCCTGGGCACCCCTTTCCACGAGCAGTTCACTCCCCAGGCAGCCCAGGAGGCGACTATCGCCCGGCTGCCGGTCGGGAGGCCCGGCCGCCCCGAGGATGTGGCCTCACTGGTCACGTACCTCGCCTCTGATGCCACTGATTTCCTCACGGGCGAGGTCATCAACCTTAGTGGTGGCCAAGAATTGGTCTAAGTGAAGTATCCAAGAACAGAGAAATAGAGGGAATACAGTTGAAAGAGCTCCGTGTATGCACAATCGGCGCCGGGCAGATGGCGAACCGGGTCCACTACCCCTCGCTGGCATCGTTCGAAGACGTCGAGATGGCGGCGGCTTGCGACATCGATGAGGTACGGCTCCGCCAAACGGCGCAGCGATGGGGGATCGGTCGAACGTTTGTTGACTACCGCGAGATGGTCGAGTCCGTGCAACCGGATGCGGTATACGCCATCGGTCAGCCTCACCTGATGTACGACATCTGGGTGTGGTGCCTCAACCAGGGTTGCAACCTCTATATCGAAAAACCGATGGGGCTTACGGGGCACCAGGCCCAAATCCTTGCCCACCTGGCGGCGGAGCACGGCGCGGTCACTCAGGTGAGCCACCAGCGGAGGTCGAGCCCGCTCCTCCAGCTGGCATATCAGGAATGCAGGACGCGAGGGGCGATGACCCACGCGGTGTGCGAGTTTTACAAATGCGCACCCGAGGCCATGGTCGGCCCGCGCGACCACATGATGGACGACGGTGTGCACGCCATCGACACACTGCGGTGGATGTGCGGCGGTGAAGTCGACGGCGTCGAGAGCCGCTGCCGCCGTATTGGCGTCCCTGACATCAACTGGATCGGCGCCACGCTGTATTTCGACAACGGATCGGTGGGCTACCTCCTGAACAGCTGGGTCAGCGGCCGGCGGGTGTTCCGGGTCGAGATGCACGCCCCGGGCATCGCCGTCGACGCAGAGGTGGAGGGCGAAGCCCGTATCTACGCCGACGGGGATTACGACGGCAAGCGCTTCGACGCGAAGGAGGTGGCCGGGAGCAACGAGCTTTTTGTGTACGGAGGGTTCCAGGCCAAACACCGGGAGTTCGTCGACGTGCTACGGGGCTGCGCCGAGCACACGAGCTCGCCGTTCAGCGACACGGTGAAAACTATGGAGGTGGCCGAACTGATCCTGGCCCGGGCGCTCGTTGACAATGGGCACAGCCGGTTTTGGGCCGTGCCCGGCGGGGCGCGATAACCGGGAGGTTCATTGGTGGCTACTCCTGGTCCTCGTACGAAGGCGACGCCGGGGGGCACGAGCGCCACGCCGGCGCGAGCGGCCGCCAAACCGTCGGCCACGTTCGTGCTCGAATTGCGCCGGCGCCGGCTGCTAACAAACGAGCACGGGATGCGAATGTGGGTCGACGAGGCTCCCATGGAGCGAGTGCCCGCCTGGCACACGGCTGTGTTGGTCTGCGACATGTGGGACCGGCACTGGTCGAGCGGGGCCTCTTATCGCATCGAGAAGCTGGCGCCCCGCATAGACGCTTTCTGTAGACGGATGCGAGGCGCTGGGGCACTTATTGTGCACGCCCCGTCGGACACGATGGCCGCCTATGGAGATAGCGCGGCGCGCACCCGCATTGCCGGCTGCGGGCCTTCCCGGCCGCGCCCGAAATCGAGCTTCCCCCCTGCCCGTGAAGTGTAGTGACGGCGGTTCCGACACCGTCGACCAGTTCGTCCCCAACACACCCGTGTGGCACCGCCAACATCCCGCCATCCATATCGACGAGGAGCGGGATGTGATCACGGACAACGGTTCGGAACTGGCTGCCTATCTCACCGAACAGAAAAGGTCAGTGGTGCTGATGACCGGCGTCCACACCAACCTGTGCGTGCTGCGCCGTTCGTTCGGGCTCGTCGCGCTGGTCGGTCACGGGTTTTCTCCTGTGCTGGTGGCCGACCTCACCGATGCGATGTACGACCCGGCCGACCCGCCCTACGTGGAACATGATGCAGGGACCGATCTGATCGTGCGGTACATCGAGGCATTCGTCGCCCCAAGCACCCGTAGCGACCGCATCGTGGTGTTGGGCGGGCGTTGGTAATGACCGCACCAAAAGCCGCCGAACCTCGTCGGGGGCGATTAGCTCCCGGGCGCGACACCCAGCGGAAACTGCCCGTTCGACAGCAGTCCCGACTGGGCGCCGCGCCACCAAAACGCGTGTCGGTGGTCGGTTAGCCAAGTGCCGGCTCGCCCGGCTACTCGCTACTCAAAGCTCCTTGCGTCGCGAAGCAAGAGTGTTTCGGCTAGCCGCGCACCTGAGTATACGCTGCGCTGAACAATTGGAGTGCGGTTGCGTCAGATGACGAAACCAAACTTTTGAGGTACTTGACCCCGGATGGGTCGGACACGTAGCCGGCAGTGGACAACGGCGTACCCATCGATTGCTTCGTCAAGGCCGTGTACTGCGCCAAGCGAAGGCCGTTTAGCCCGTTCAGGTAGGAGTTCCAATCTGTGCTGACGGACTTGCTCCCGTCGACGAATTCGTCGGCCCACTGTTCGACATAGTCGGCGATGTCCGTCTCGAGGCTGGCATAAGTTTGGGAATCAGCCGGTGGCACCCAGATGCTGGAGGGTACGACTTCGCTCGGCTCGAACCCGGCGTAGAACGCTTGGGTCGCGAACTGCAGCAGTTCCTGTGCTCCGGCCGCGGTTAGCGGGCTAACGGCGACCAGGCTGCCGTTGCGCCATGCCGCGCTTTGGTCCATGGGGCCCATCTGGTTCCACCCATCGTTCTGGTAGACGTTGGTTGAGTAGAACTCGTCGAAGTTCGTGTTGTATATCGCCTGGTTACCGTTCAAGCCCTTCTGCCCGGGATTGGCCGGAGTCCAGTACTTCCCTTCCGGTCCGAAGTCCATCATTTCGGTGCCGAGCGGCGTCCACAGGAAGTTCGCCAGCTTCATCAACGCCTCTTTTTGGGCGCTGTTCGCGTTGTTGGTGATGAGCATGCCGGGGGTCGCTTGCGAGCCGTTGCCATAAAATGCGGCGTAGCGGGCTCCGGACGGCCCTTTGAGCGGCGGGACCGAGAGCCACTGACCGGACTCCTCGTTCGTCGGGACTTCGCCGTTCGGGCCGCCGGCGACGAACGCGCCAGTCGACCCTGGCTGTGAAAGTTGGGTCTCCAGCTCTGTGTTGGTCTGGATCAGCGCGGAACTATTGATCAAGCCGTCCTGGTACAGACCGTGTATGTACGTCAGGCCGGCGCGCCACTGGGGCTGGGCCGGTGAGAACAACAGTTTGCCGCCCGGTCCGATCTCGAAGTAGCCGCTGGCGTTTTCGCTTCCCGGGTCGTAAATGAAAGAGTTCATCAGCCACGTGACCACGTCGCACCCCCAGCAGCTGCTCGAACTGAGCGGGCCGGCACCGGTCAAGGGTGCCGTGACGCCGTTGGACTTGAAGACCTCGAGCACGTGGGTCAGCTGCGCTGTCGTCGTCGGGACCGACAGGTGGTACTTGTTGAGTAACTGCGTACTGATCCAACCCTTGGTGTGCCAATTGCAGTGCCAGCAGTAGTTGAAGTAAGCGACATCGTAGATTGGGGCCTTTCGGAGGTCCGGCTGCTTCCCGAGCGGTTGGATTGGCCTTCATGCCGGCGGCTACGTTGGGCGCATACTGGTTGATCAAGTTGTTGAGCGGGACCACAACGCCCTCTTGCCCATATTTCAGGATAGAGGCGAGCGGTATGCTCGGGTCAAAGAACGCGTCGGGGTACTTGCCGCTAGCCAGTAAGAGCGCCGCCTTGGTCGAAGTGTCGCTGGACGGGGCCAGCACCCAATTGATACGCATATTGAACTTTTTTTCGACGTACTTGGTGAACCAGTTGGTATTGAGGTTGACCACGCCGGTGGACGGCGACGCGAAGATGCTCACCTGAACAGGCGCCGGCGCTGCAGATGCCGCCGCCGGAGCCGTCGAAACGGCAGCCAGCAAGGCGGTGATCCCTAAGACGGCCGTTGGAGCCCTACGCTTGCGCTTGGATCGTCCCAACATTTGTTTCCCCCTATCGTGTCTGGGATTGTATCGTGCCCTGAATCGCGGTTACTGAAACGTTGCCCTACGTTTTGGTTGCTGAGGCAACAGGGCAAACAGCGGGAGCAAGAAATTGGCTAGTTATGGGCGAACTTACAAAAAGTCCGCCCGCTGAAGGTTATCGTCCTCCTTTCTCAGTTGGTTGTCGGGCTGGCGAAGTGGTCCTTCGGGCTGCAGTCCCGACCCCCTTTTCCTAATAGCACGGGTGACATGCAAAACTTCTCTTGCCAACTGTCAATAAAGTACGGCGCAAGTGGTGACGGCGTCGGCTTGAAATACTGGACTCCCGTAGAAGGGGTGCTCCAGCACCATCTCCACGTCGACCGTGTCGGCCATCTCTGCGGAAAATGGACCTAGTAAGGTAGCCCGCACGAGGTTCCCTTTCATTAATTTATTGCCCTATTCGGGGAACCGCTGTTGACCGGGAACATGGCCGCGGCATCTGCCCTCGCCGTATACAAGACCCCATAAGGACCCGCGAGACCCACATGAGCGGGGGCGTTGCCAATGCTGATGGCCGGGCCTTCATCGTCGTTGGGGCACTTCCACTTCAACCCGCTTCACTACAACGATACACTACTGTCACCTAGTGGTCCTCTGTCAAGGCACCGTGCCACCGCTGTACTGGGGAGTGCCGAGCAGCGCGAGAGATGAAAAGGGGGGCTTGAGTGCAACGATCTAGAGTGACTATCAGTGACGTAGCGAAGGCAGCAAGAGTCTCCCCGAGTACGGTGTCCAACTTGCTCAACGGCCGGGATGGCCAGATGCGGGCAAGGACCCGTACGCGCGTGCTGCGGGCGATGGAGGAGCTCGGCTACCAGCCCAGCCGGGTGGCCCGCCAGCTCCGCACCGGTGTGAGCCGCGTCATCGGGCTTGTCGTCCCTTCAGTCGCCAATCCCTTTTGGGGGAGCTTCGCCCGAGTACTGGAGGCTGAGGCTCTCCGGTACGGCTACCAGATGCTGCTGTGCAATTCAGAGCGCCGGCCGGACCGGGAGCGGTCCTACGTCGACGAGTTGTGGGCAGACGGTGTGCGCACGGTGGTGCTCGGCACTTCATTGCCCTCGCTCTCCCACCTGGTCCCTGCGATCGAGCGTGGCCTCCGCTTAATCGCGCTCGACCGGGAGGCTCAACCGGACGACCCGCCTCTGGTGAGCGTGAGCGTCGACAATCGCCTTGGCGCCCGGCTCCTCACTGCCCATCTCGTGTCCCTGGGCCACCGCAGGATTGGCTTCGTCTCGGGCGCATTAGCCACCGTCAGCCGCCGTCAGCGCCTGGCCGGCTACCGGGACGCCCTCACCGAGGCAGGCTTCCCCCTGGACGACAACCTGGTCTGGGCTGGAGGCGGGCCAGACGGGTATGGCGACGTGGAGGGCGCAGAGCTAGGCAGGAAGGCAATGGCGGAGGTCTTGGAGTGGCCTGAGCCGCCGAGCGGCCTGGTGACGATCAACGACATGTTCGCGATCGGAGCCATTGCGGCGGCCCAAGAGCGGGGTGTAGCTGTGCCGAAGGACGTGTCCGTTGTGGGCTTCGACGACATCGTGCTGGCCGGCTTGTACAACCCGCCTCTCACCACCGTGCGTCAACCCCTCGAGGAGATGGCCCGCCTCGTGCTGGACTTCGTTCAGAGAGCCTACGGCGCATCATCGGAAACCCTGTCATCCTCGATCGTCGTCGGCCCCCAACTCGTCGTAAGAAGCTCCTCGGGCCCACCTAGGAATCGTGGGCGGCGGGCCCGACGATCCCGTGGCGACCGGCCCCATGACGCAATAGACCGGGTGGCAGGCACCATGCCGGTCCAACCTCGACGAGTTTCTCCTGGAAGAGAGGATCGCAGTTGATTCTTAAACACGCGGTATTTTCCCGGGCTTCAACTGCTGGGAGCGCCGCGCCCAGCGTAGATCCCTTCGTTTCCGTCTGGTACTCGACAGCCGTATGGCCCGAGAATGATCACACGTCGTCTGAGAGAACACAACAACGAAATGAGGTGGGACGATGAATTTGTTGGTTTCCGATGGGCAAGCACAAGTTGCCGAAGGCTGGGAGCCGCTCGCGCCACGGCGGGCTCTGCGACCGGAGTTCAAGGTCGAGGGTGATCGGTTGGCGATCAGCGGCGCTGGCAATGCTCACGAATTCGGCTATTGGCGCCGTGCAGTGCCGGTGACGGGCGGCGGCGACTACCAGCTCCAGGTCCGCTTTCGCGTCGGCGGCGAGATCGACATCCCACTCAACGTTTTGAACATGGTCGTGTGGACCGAGCCGGGTGCCGAGCGCCGGTCGTCTCCGCACGACCACATCAGCCACCTCTGGCGCTCGGACGGGGCCGTGCTCGGCGAGGGACGGTTCTCTGTACCTGCGCGAACGGCGCTGGCCGAGATCCAGCTCGGCTTGCGCTTTGCCCCTAGGGGTACCGTTGAATGGGATATCGTCGAGCTAACTCCATGCGAGCCGGCCAATTCACGCCCGGTGCGGGTTACGGCGGTCCGCTGGCACGGCGAGGAGGGAGCCAGCCTGGAGGACAACCGGGAGGCGCTGGCCGGTCTCGTGGACCAGGCCGCCAGCCAGGCCAGCGACCTCGTGTTGTTGCCTGAGTACGCGGTCCACAGCAGGAGCGCCGGGACCGACATCGAGGTAAGCGAGTTAGTCCCGGACGGGCCATCGTCGGAAACGTTTGCTCACAAAGCAAAAGAGCACGAGATCAACATTTGTGCCAACTTGGTTGAGCGTGACGGCGACCTCATCTTCAATACGGCTGTTCTGTTTGACCGCCAAGGCAGCTTGGTGGGCCGCTATCGCAAAGTCCATCCCTATTGGCCCGAGGAGGTCTGGGGCGGCGTCACCCCAGGTGACGATTTCCCCGTCTTCTCTCTCGACGTCGGGACCGTGGGCGTCATGACTTGCTACGACTCCTGGTTCCCGGAGGCGAGCAGGCTCCTCGCGCTTGCGAGGTGCGGAGCTGATCCTGTTCCCTTCAGCCGGTTACGAGCCGTCCTTGCTGCCGGCGCGAGCGATCGACAACCGATGCTACGTCGTAGCCTCCTCGCTCGATAGTCCAGCCATGATTGTCGACACGCTCGGGCATACATTGGCGGCCACTTCGGATGGCATTGCGACGCTCACGGTCGACTTGGCCCGGCGGCCGACGCCCCACGCGAATGCCGGAGGGTCGTTGAACTCCTCGCCAGGGGGACGGCGGTCGATGCGCCACGCCCGCTCGTGGGCTATCTATGAGGATCTCCTCTCTGAGGTCCGCAACTGGGACGGCCGCGAGGATGCCGGGTTCGTTTGGGCAGCGCCCGGGACGGCTACGCGGCAGGCCCAATTGGGCCAAGTCGTCGGGTGAGGCAGTGGTCCTGCAATGAACCAGAACTGAGGGAGCACGTGTCGTTGCGGCCGGAGGGCGAGCACCGCAAGGGCAACCACCAAGCCACTCCCATAGAAGTGCCGGCACATCTTGGGCCTCAAGTGGGCGGGAGTAGGGAGGAAGCAAATGGCGAGCATCTAGGTCACAGGGTCGCCGGCGGGCATAGGCCAGGAAAAGGCTTTAGTTCTCGCCAACTTCGGCCACAGGGTCGTGCTCCATGCTCGCGGTGACGAGCGGGCAGCCGATGCCCAAAAGGGAGTCCCAGGTGCGGCGGCAGTGGTAATTGGCGATCTCTCCTCCCTCGACGAGGCCCTGGCAGAGGCGGCTCAGCAGCAGGGCCGTTCGACACGGTGGTCCATAACGTAGGGATTGGGGTGGCAACGGCAGAAGGGTGCTCATTGCGGATGGGCTCGACCCGATATTCCAGGTGAACGTGCTTGCACCTACGTCCTCACCGCGCTCATGCAGCCTCCCGGGCGGCTGGTCTACTTGAGTTCCGGGCCTTCATTACCAACGGGTCTTCGACCCCTACGAACTGCAGCGACAACGGCGCCCAGGCGACGACATGAAGACCTATGGCGACTCAAAACTTTGCGACGTGCTCTTGGCTTTTGCCGTAGCCAGGTCCTGGCCGACCACGGTGTCAAATGCGGTTGACCCCGGATGGACCAGGACGCGTATGGGCGGTCGCGGCGCACCCGGCCCGGTCTAGCGGGGGCCGAGACACTCATCTGGCTGGCCACCAGCGACGAGCCCTCGGCGCGCCTGTCGGGCCGCTACGTAAAAGACCGCCAGCACCTATCGGCCAACCCGGCCGCTTGCGACCAAGGGCTCCAGGACGGTCTTTTGCGCGGCTGTGCCGTATTGAGCGGGGTCCGGTTCCCCACATAAGCGACGTCGCTCGTGGACAGGCAGGCGTCGGGTCGGGGGTACTGAGCAGGTTGAGATGGGGCCGTTTTTCGGGAAGGCGTCCGGGTTCGACCACCAGGCATACGGCTTCTTGACTGCCAGGCTGCCATATACAGCAATATTGAGCGCTGTAAGGCGCTGCTGACCGTCCAAGATAGCAAGTACGCTGCGGCCGGGTGGCACCACGGCCTTGGCGGCATACGGATTGTTCTTGGCGCGATAGTCGGTTAGGAAGTCGTAGAAGACGTAGCCGTGGGCGGTCCCGGGCTCTACCTTCCATAGCAAGAAGGACCCGATGGGGTATTGACGCATGAGGCTGTCGACCAGTCGTCGGATTCTGGTAACCGTCCCACACGAACTCCCGCTGAATGGCGGGAAGGAGGTACTCCTTGCTGTGGATGCCGCTAAGTACTTCCTTCCCGGACATCGGCGCCCGAAAGCTCATGGGTGCCCCCTTGTGATTAGAGCCGCTACGCAGTGAATAAACGCTAACCCAAGTCGTCGTCGCTGGCATCGGCCAGGTCCCACTAGGGCAGTGGATTCCGAGAAGCATTGGACCAGACAGACATAAACGGCAAAGAAGACGCCGATCAACTCCGACCCTCTGCCTCGATGGCGAAAGCGCTGTTCGGGCAGCCGAAAGGATTGGTCACCACAATGCTGAAAGCCGAGACGGTCGGGTAAGACAGGTCGAAGGCGCCCATGGTGGTACAGCACCGCCGGGAAAACGGCTCGTGCAGCTGGCGACACCATCTAACTGGGCAACTCTCGCTCGTCAACGACCAGCGTTTTCCCAAGCGTGCACACCGCATCGAGCTGAATAACTACGGATCAGAAGGTTGGGAGTTCGAGTCCCTCCGAGCGCGCAAAATTGCAGGTCAGGGGCACATTCGTAGAAATGCCATAGTTGGGCGTTGTGCAAAAACCCAACAATTTGCCGGGTCCTGTCTGGTTTTGCCTAGTGAACCTGCTTTTTTCGTGCTCAGAAAACCCAAAGGCGTCCCGGGCCGGGAGGCGATCCACCGTTCGGCGAGCATCAGATAGCTCCTTCAGGGTCTGGCCGATCCCGGCGCCACGTCACTTGGCTGACGTCGGCGGCGTATGAGGACTCGATGGTGGAGAAGGCTATGCCGTCGGCGGTGGCTGCCTCGATCTGATCGGCGACACCCAGTTGCACGGGAACCTCCCCGGATACTCTCCCAAGCCAAGCGCGCACCTCAGCTTCGTCATCGGGGTCATCGAGGACAGCGAAGAGGGAGTAGAGAACCGGGTCACCACTGTCGTCGAATTGCATGAGGACGTCGCGAACGCGGGGGGCCATTTCCCGATGCTCGTTGCGCGCGACCTCCTTGCTGATGCGCTGAGCGAGTGGGACCAACTCGTTGGGTACTGCTGGCCGGTCATAGCGGAGCCCCAGCCAGGTCGTGAATCCCCGGCGACGGGCCGGCAGGATATCTCGGCGAACTGCCCCCGATGCCAGTGCGGCCGTCAGGACGTTCGGCCCAACGGTTAGGCGTGGCGAGTTCGCTTGAGCGTACTCCTCGTCAGTAAGTCGCAGCCTGGCGGAACGGATGCCCCAGTCAGTTGGGCAGTCACGGATGAAAAGTGGCCGCAACTCGATGCTGGGGTCGGGATCGTCGGCCTCGGCTCGGTCGAGATCGCAGTCTTGGGTGGCAATGACCCACACGCCGTGTGGGACAGAGGACCGTTCAGGTCGTCCGGACACCCCAAGGATGATGGCGTCCAATGACAGCTCCATCTCAAAAATGGACCCCTGACGCCAGCCTGCTTCATAGAGCGATGCCATCCACGGGGCGCCCTACTCGTGGAGGGCGGTCGTCGGGCCGTCCCGCCGTGGCCGACTACCGATGAGCAAGCCCGTTCGTCGTGGTCGCAGAACGTCGAGAACGACGATGTAGGCACGACCCGGATCGCCAGTTTCCCGCAGTTCGTCGACAGCGCTCCGCCCGTTTGGCGGAGACGTCGAGAGGACACTGGCGGCTTGTTGAGAATCACGGCCGGCGAGCAGGTAGACGCGCTCCACCAGATCGTGGAGGTCGAGAAGGCGTTGGCGGAGATCCCCACTATGCCCCGTGAGGAGCGGGCGGCCATTCTCGGCGTTGATGATCGTCGTGTGCGTCGACCCAACGATGTCTGCCAAACGCCGAGCGGACCAGCCTGTCCAGTCGCGAACCTCGTGGATGACCCGCTGGAGGCGGGGCATCATGTGAGGGACTGGTGGCGGGACTCGTATGGGCCAGTCACCGACCGTCCAGAAGGTTGAGGTGGTGTTGAGCGGCTCGGCGAATACCGAGCGCTGCAGTGGTTCTCCCCGGACGGCGGCCTCATAGAGCGCCGGTGCCTCAGCGACAGTCAATCGATGACCTTACGCTCAAAGTATGCCCCGCCAGCGTCGGTGAGAGCCCAGTTGAAGAAGCGGTCGATCTGATCGTGAAGCATAGTGAGCTGGCGAGATAGCTCGTCCGGGACGAATGGCTGGGGACCTTCCGTGAAGACGTCGATGTCGAGTAGGAAGGACGCCCCTCGGGGCTGCACCGGCAGTACACCGGGCACCATTGTGTTCGCTGGAACAAGTCCGTGTCGGACGATGGCCTGGATGTCTGCCTCTGGGCCGGCGAGCTCTCCAGTCGGCGGTGCGGTGAGCTGGCTCTGGGTGAGAGTGGTGACGAGATGCGCTCCGTGGGCCACAGTATCTGTAGCGGGCCAGCCCGTCAGCTCCCGCCGGAACCAACTTTGCCAGGCCGCTGGGTCTCCCGGCGGAATCTCGACGATGTTGACGTACCGGATCCCGAGGCGATCGGCGCGAATAACCCCGGCTCCGTCCGCTAAGGCTGTCAGCACTGCCCGGAAGCGGGTCGAGAACTCTCCAAACTCGCCGTACTGTGCACCAACATTCAGCGTGGCGGCGTCGGCCGAGAGGCTGAGGTTCCAGCCAGCACCGTCATCGAACTGCCAGACCTGGGCCGTTGGGCTTCCTGCGGCCGAAGCGCCTCCAGGGCCGAGCAGGAGTGCCACCTGCTGGACCTGTTGTGGGCTCATATAAGGGAAGGTGGGGTCCAGCAACTCCTGCACAGGAGCCACGCCCTCCATTGTCGCCAACTTGGCCCGGGCGGGAAACCTCACCTGGCCAAATACCTGGACGAGGGGCGGCTTGGAGAGCCTGTAGCGAGGTGCGGAGTCAAGGCCGAACACTAGGAAACGTTCCAGAAGCGTTCCATGAATCCAGCATAGCTCCCGTCCGTTCAGCATTGGGGCGCGATCGAGTCCTATCAGAACGAGTCTCGGGCCTAAGTTGCCGGACACGACCGAACCGCGCTGCCACGCGGGACCCGCCTCGCATCGGAGGCGCTTTTCCATACAAGCGTCCAAATGATCAGGCAATGTTGACCGGCGAAAGGTCGTGCATGACGTGCGACATACTCATCAAGACCTAACAGAACCGTCCCAGCGAGTCTTCGACGTCCCAGATTGACGCGCCGACTGGCCTCAGCGCACTCGACCGGCCAATCGGGGGCGATTTGGGAGTCTGGACGCCGACGTGGGCACGCATTCAGGTCTCGTGACGGGGACCAACGGGTGCTGCTGGCCGACTTATGTGCCTCTCCTCAAGAGGACTGTTGCGCAGGACCGGTCGCCTGTGGTGGCTGCGTTGAAGGCTCCGGAGGACACGTTGTCAGGGCAATCACCACGTGAGACGGATCGCATCTGCGTACAACGACATCGGACGCGGCGCCAGGCGCGGAAAACAAGCCGTTCGTGCCCAGGTCGTCACCAGAAGGGGGAGACAGTGAGGCCCGTTTGGCAGCGGCCCGGGATGGCGTCTGCGGCCGTATGTACCTCGGTGCGAGCCCAGTGAACGCCCAAGTGGCTCATGTGGCGCCCCACATCTTGAGGCCAGCGGCCCCACTGCCAGGTCTCGGTGCGGAGGATACTGGCCCCGAACTGTGACGCCTCGGGCAGCTGGCGAGATTGCTACTGCGAAAGAGCGGGCGGTCACGGAGCGTCTTATCGGCCCCTCAGGTACCGACGGAGCGCTGTCAGAGGCCAACGTGCTCGCCATCGAGGTCATGCTCGGCCCGTGACTCGTACGCTGCGGAGTCGCGCACAGGTACCCACAAGTTAACCCACCTGAGATCCACAACTTTAACCCACCTTTAATCCTTGCCAGCAAGGCCAGCGGGCGCTAGGGTCCCGTCATTGCTGCGAATGCGTCCCCAGGCTGACGGGCAACGCTGAGCTCCGGGCCTAGGGGCAATGCCAGAAAGGAGATACCCGCCCCATGACTGACACGTTGACAGCAGTGGGCGTGAGCCACGACCCCCGGGCCGAGGCCTTGTTCGGGCAATGGAACATCGCCTTCGAACTAAAGGAAATCCTGATCGATGAGGTGCGCCTGCTCGACGGCGCCCAGGTCCGCGACGTCGCCAACATCGCCCCGAGCGAGGGCGTCGAGGAGTACGCCACTCAAATGCGCTCAGGGGCCAATTTCCCACCTGTCGTGCTCATGAAACCGAACATCCTGATCGACGGGAACACTCGGCTGGAGGCCGCCCGCCGTAACGGGCGCAGCGTGTTCCCGGCTTATGTGGTCGAGGTCCCTACAGTCGACTTCGCCAAGGCTGTAGCCGGTGGGCTCAACCAGTTGAACGGCCGGCGCCTCACCTCGGCGGAGGCGCAGCGCGTGGCCCTCACCATGGTCGAGCAGCTGCACTGGAACGACGAGCAGGTGGCTGCTTATGTGGGCCGGACGGCGCAGATGGTCCGCACCTGGCGGCGCCAGGCTGAGACCGAGATGAAAGCGAAGCGCTTGGGCCTCGGCGACCAGGTCGGACACATCAGCAAGAACCAACAGGACGTGATCGCCGGCGTCGTCCATGACGCCCCCTTTGCCGAACTGGTCAAGCTGGCGTCCGATGTCAAGGTGCCAAGGAAAGAGCTGAGCCGTATTGTCAAAGAGATCAGCAAGGCCCCGTCGGAGGCCGACGAGATCCAAGTCGTCACCTCGGCACGGACCCAAATGGTCCCCGTTGGGCCGCCCCCGCGCCGAGCCCAGCGCAACCTGGCCGCCCATCGGGCGCGCATGGTCATCCCTCAACTGCTCAACCTGAAGCCCCTCGACGTCCTGGAGCCGGCTCGCTTCGAAGAGGACCGCAAGCTCTGGCACGCCTTGCGCGATCATGTCGACGCCGTCCTCGTCGCCTTCGACGAGCACCCACCCCAAGAACCTTTCCTGTGAGCCCTCGCCCCCGAAGCCAGAAGAAGGCAGAGGCCAGCCGTATGACCGTCAACATTTGGGACGTCTGCCGGCGCTCCGAAAAGCCCCTCACCGTCGAGGAGATCGCCGACCAGCTCCGAGGCCGGGGTCTCGACATGAACGCTGACGCCCTCATGTTCTATAAGAAAAAAGAGCTCGCCAAGCTGGACGATGTCTTGGCCAAACAATTCGAGGACGCCTGGTCTAATGAGGCGCCACCACGGGAGGTGATCGACCGGGCCTGGTCGCTTTTCGTCGCCCATTGCGTGCAGGTCAGTTGCCAGGCGAAAGTACTAGCTGTTACGACGGCCGAAGGGGTTGACCCTCGTAACCGGAGTGGAGAGCAGAGTTACTCCGCCAATCTCGACAGCCCTCCTATGGTCTACCAGTACTTTGTGACAACCGAGCAAAGGCTGGTGCCTTACGACCCGGAACAACGTGACCAGCTCAACGAGGGCCACACCGCCGGTATGGAGTTCCTGCGCCGCAAGGCCGAGCTTGGGCCCGGAACCCAAAACCGGCCGAGGCGCGAGAACTGCTGGACCTCGCGGAGACGGCGATCCGGGCAAAGGTGTAAGTCGCTGGCGTCAATGAGCGTTGACGCCAGCACTACTGATATGGATGGTTCCGGTCAGTGCTGGTGCAAAAATCGGTCCGTGGCCTGCGGCGAGCTCAACTGGCCCTAGCCCGATGCCGCTTCGGGGGACGCAGGGAACGACCTCGCATGAGCGTATTGGGCTCCCCTATGAAACGCACGTTCCACCTCTGTTCCCATAAAAGTACCTGAGCAAGTTGACCGCTGGCCCTGCTGACAAAGAGATCGCATTCCCGCCGGGGGGCTGAGGAACGCATAACCCGAACTTCTACGATTACTCCGCTGATTGACAGGAATCGCATTCGATAGGGTCCTGGCAACATGACGTCTCACTGGCGTCGCGGGGATCCGTCTTGTGATCGTAACCCTTGTGAGAAATCCGCTCCCACGGAGCCAATCTCCCAGGTATATTCGAGACAACGTTGGCCCTCTGTGACAAACCTTTGGGCCACGTGCCGTCTAATGCCGCGGCGAACCTACGCCGCCGACAGCCGCTGGAGCCATCGCCGGGCGAACTGCATCACCTCCCGATAACCGCTGTGATTGTTGGAGAACTCGGCCCGAGCTGATGACCGCGTCGAGGACCACCTGTGCGTTGTGGACCTTGTGGGTCGACCGCTCGTAAGAAGTTGTCGGTCCATTCCCTTCATTCAGTTTCGCGTCGCTGCAACACTATGAGGGCATCGATCAAGCAGTACCTTGACAACGGGGTATGTGCGCCGTGTCCAGAGGCACCCATTCGGTGCCGACGTGGCCCTACTGGGCGCACGGTGGATGTCCGTCAGCCCGCGAGAGGCCTCCCCATTAGCGCAGCGATGTCGAGTCCGGGGATGACCGCCCGGTCGGCCATGATGAACTGGCGGACCGCGGGCGTGATCGCGTTGGTAATCATGTCACGGTCAAGGGAGCGGGCCATCTGAGCAGCGTTCTCCCCCGGCTGGACAACCGTGGCCCCCGCCGGCAACTACGGCACCGTGCGGTTTTGGGACACCACAACCGGCGACCAACGTCTCCTCATTCCTGCGACATCGGTCTGTAGGGGCGGCACTGTGTCACCCGCCAGCACCATGGGACCACCCCGGCGCCACAAACATGGGACCACCTCGGGGCTTGCCACTACCAGTCGATGACCATGATCCCGAGCCTGTGAGGACCTGTCAAGTATCAGTGGGTAGGGCCGGCTTATTCGCTCTTTGGGCCTTCGCCTCAGCCCTCAAGCTCCGTCCGCGCCCGCCTCGCCACTGGAGCCCGACGTCTTCGGGGGCCCCAGCTTTCCGGCGGCGGTAGGCGGCTTGTCTGCAAGCGTGGTCACAAAACCTTCTCGCCGACCCCACCTTGGGGTCGGCGAAGAGCCCTTCTACCTTGAGCACGATCTCCCGGCCGCAGCAGGCGCAGACGAAGGCCTCTCGGGCCGGCGTGCCAGAAGCGTCACGCATTACTGGCTCTGGGCTGCCGAGGCTCTCGTGGCTGGGACTGGTCATGGGGTAGCCTCGTCCCCGTCGGGCCGGCGTGAGCGTAGGGACGGCTTTTCCCGCCGCCGGTAGGACTCTCCTTCGACCACGAGCTCGAAGGCCGCGCTCTGGAGCCGGTCGATGGCCGACTGGGCGAGCATCGGGTCCGCCATGAGGGCCAGCCACTCGCTCGGGTCACGGTCAGAGGTCAGCACCGTCGACGCCCGCCGGTGCCGCTCGACGACAAGGGCGTAGAAATCGGCGGTCTCGGTTGCGTCGAGGCCCTGGAGGGCAAAATCATCGATAATTACTAGGTCGGTGGCCACCAGCTTGCGCACCTCGGCGTCGTAGGTCCCGTCCAGGCGGCACGCTTTTAGCCGCTTGAAAAGCCGGTCGGCCCGCTCGAAATGGGCCCGCACCCGCCGCCGGCAGGCGATGTGGCCAAGGGCGGTGGCCAAGTGGGTCTTGCCCACCCCGACCGGCCCGAGGACAAAAGCGTTATGCCCCTCCTCGACAAAACGCAGTGCCACGAGCTCGTCCAGGACCGCCTTGTCGTAGGTGACGGCGGCGGTGGGGTCCCAGCGCTCGAGCGTCATCTTGGGGTCGAGGTGGGCGGCGCGCGCCCGCACCGACGCCGAGGCCCGGTCGCGCCGGGTCACCTCGTCGGCCAGCATCATGGCCAAGAAGTCGAGGTGCGATATGGAAGATGCCTTAGCCAGGGCGGCCCGCTCGGGCAGGGTGTCGAGCATCTGGCCGAGGCGGAGCCGGCGCAATAGGGCACGCAGTTCGGGTGAAATTGAGGGGGCGGGCGAGGTCATTGCGCCTGACCCTTGGCCTTGAACTCGGCGGCGTCACGGGAAAAGCGCCCCGCCACGACGTTCTTTGGGGCGTCCGCACCGGCGCTGTGCTCCTCGGCTTCCTTGGCCCGCTCGAGCATCCGGGCGACCAGGTTGACGTTCACCGCCTCGGCCTCGAGCGCTTTTTGGCACGCGGCCTCGACCCGCTCCGGCCCCCATTTCTTCACCAGGCCGAGCAGCCGGTAGGCCTGGCGCATCTTCGTCCAGGGCAGCGGGCCGCTCAGGAGGGCCTCCAGGTACTTGCCTATGGCCTCCCCCTGGTCGCGCCCGAGGGCCACCAACTTGTCGATGTCGCGCATGGCGTAAGCGGTCCGCTCGCTCGGCAGGTCGGCAGGGTCGGTAGAGCGCCCTCCGGGGCCCTGGCGGGGGTGGACCTTTATCAGCTCCCCCTTGAAATAGAACTTCACCACCGCCGAGTCGGCGCGGGCCGAGACGTACTTGCCGACCATGTTGTCGCCCGGTATTGAGTAAATCGCCCGCAGCACCTCGGCATGGTGGTCGGGGTGGACCTTGGGCTGGGCGTAATACGGTGTGTCGTAGAGGGTTGCCGGGGCGGGCAACAGGAGCGGTTGCTCCGCCGCCCTGAAGGCTTCGGCCGGCCGGCACTGGGTCGTCCCATGGGTGCGCATGCCGGCCCCGCCGGTGCACCAAGCCACCGCCCGGCGGTTGGCATCGGCTAGGTCGACGAAGTCTTCTCCGGCGAAAAACCTAGACCGTACAAAAGGGACTTGGCGTTCACAACGGGCCTTGTCCCGGGGGTGGCGCACGCGTGCGGCGTCAATAAGGAAACCCCGCTCCTGGGAGTACTCCAGGAAGAGGTCGTTTATACGGGGCTCTGTGGGCTCCGCCTTGGTGATGACGGGCGAGAGGTTGTCAGGGATGAGGACAGGGAAAATGCCACCGAAATAAGCCCACCCGAGCTCCACCCCCTCGATCACGTCGGCTGTCGTCTGGCTAAATGTCAGCCACACGAACATGTGGCGGGACCACACCGCCACCAATATGAGCGTGTGCACAACACGACGGCGCGCCCCGAGGGGGTCAAAAAGCAAGCCCATGCGGCCGAAATCGGCCTGCAGCTCCCGGCCCGGCTCGGGGTCGGCGAGCGGGACGGTGTCTTTCTTGGCAGCGGTGCCGCAGCGCTCGCCGCAATAGCGGTGCAGTGTCCGCTCGGGCACCACGATGCCCCGGCGGGCGAGCAGGTCGCCGACCTTCACGACTGTCAAGCCCTTGTCGACCAGCTCCTGGATGGTGCCGTGGTGCGCTTCCAGGGCCGCCCACGCTTGCCCGCGGCCGCCGGGCCGCCCCGGCCTGACGGCTTCTACCACCGCGGCCAACAGCGGCTCGCTCAACTGTGCCTCACCCCCGTCCCGGGTGACACCGAGGGACTGGGCTGCCTCCACGTAGCGGCGCACCGTCTTGCGGTCGACCCCCGCCGCGTCAGCTACCCTGCGCAGCCCTTCTCTGCTACCAAGCCACCTGCGCAGCACTTCTCGTACTTGGACCACTGATACCTCCTTGAACATTCGGGCACCTCCTTGGTGCCCGAGTCGAACGGATGTACGACTGGAGGTGGTGGACCCTCGGTGGTCCCATGAGTGGCGAGACGGTGGTCCCTTGTTTGTGGCGAAAGGCTCCTCAGGTGGTCCCTAGTTTGTGGCGGGCGACACACGGTCCGGCACGCTTCTTGCCGTGGGGAGTTCAGCCGGCACCGGTCTGGTACGAATCCTGAGACTCGGATTGCGAGCGGCGCTTCCGGCTTTAGCTTTTCCGACGAGCCCATTTGGGCTACCTCCCACAACGGTGTTGCTTAACTAACGAGGCGTCCAACTGGACCAGTGCTGGAATGGGCGGTATCCGATGGCACCGGGACAGGGATCGCTTGGACGCTGGTCATGTTCTCGTTGGCTGCGGCCGTTGCTGCCATCCGGAGGCCGCCGGCAGCGTCTGAGGTTGTCCCGTCCGCCGACGATGACGAAGTAGAGGAGTATGACGAGAAAGACAAAAGATGAAGCTTGTAGGAGCTACGTGGTGACAGCCAACGGAGCCCGCCCCTTAGGTTTGCCGCTGTAGCCTTTCAACTGATGCGCGAGATCAATATCGATAGCGCAGTTGAACAGTTGACCGATCTCACTTTCATGCTCGGCAACATCATTGGTGGTGGGAGCGCGGAAGACACCGGGGAAGTCTACCTAGCCACGATTGAAAGGGTCGAACCAGTCCTTCGCAACTACTTTGCTGACCCTGCAGTTTGGGGTCGCCTCTATGGAGCCCGTAACTCGGCTATCCGGGACATAATGAACATAACACCTCTGCCGTGGTCGCTAGTTACCGAGGAGGCTTCGGACCAAAAGCGCCACATCCAACAGCTCATCGAAGAACTAAAGAGGTTCGACAAGTGGACCAGGGCGGCGCCAGGCGTAATGGTCGTTATTGACAAATACGTTCTTTTGCACTACCAACCGCCGCGTAACATCCCTTGGTGCCGAGTTCTCGCCGAGAACGACGTCCGTCCCGTGCTGCCTCTCCGAGTCGTGAAAGAACTCGAGGCAAAGAAGTACCTGGCCAAGGATGACCTAGCCGACCGCGCCCAGCGCCTCCGACGCGACCTATGGAAGCTGGTGGGTCCGGTGGCTGGCCGCCCGGCGCCCGTCAGTGGACAACCGCGGGTAACCGTGGAGGTCCCAGCGGGCGACGACCCCCGGGACCGAACGTTCGACGCCGACGAGGAGATCCTTAACCGATTCGCCACGATGAAATCGCTCGGCGCCAAGGGTTTCCTCGTGACTGGCGACACCGGCATGTCGCTACGAGCAGGCGCGATATCTCGGTCAAGCACCTTCCAGTCGAGTACTTGCGCCGCCAGCCAGACCGTCTTGGAAAGGGTGATGGCCTTTGAGTTGTCGTTAGCAAAGGACCCCAGAACACCACCCCCGAAACGCCTCTTGGCAGCGCCCGCTTGCCAACCAGAGACGACCCCCTGATCGCTCGCACCACGTGGTGGCCGACCGTACGGCTCCGCTTCCGCCCTCGAGCTCGCAAGAGCCCGGCCCCGGGTCTCATGAGAGCCTGAGTCGCGAGACCTTCTCACACACCATCTAACTGGACGACATTCGCTTGTTGGCGACCTGCGTTTTCGCAGGTGTGTACACCGCACAAGGGTTAATAACTACGGATCAGAAGGTTGGGGGTTCGAATCCTTCGAGCGCGCTAGACACGGGCAGTTCAGGCGGTTGCTGCGCTGACAGTACTTGATATGGGCGGGGTACGGCAGCCGAGACGATCGACGTAGATCGACTGGCAGCCAAAGGCCGGCGGCGCCCGACAGTTGCACATCCTGAGGGGGCGAACCCGCGGCCTGGAAACGGCCTTGGCTGCCGGCCGCGCCAGCCCCCTCTGCACAGTCCATGGCGCACGGTGGAGACCTTGCCGAACTCACCAAGGGTCAGTAACGACCGTGTAGGGCCGACCACATCGTGTACGTCATCCCCCAAAGGGGATAACGCCGTTTGGACGCCCACTCAGGGGCCAAATCGGGCGGTACAAAACGTAGCCCGCACAACGAACTAGCTACCACTCACGCCCTCCATAGCCGGGTCGATAGTCGAGTGGTCGTCGATATCCGAGACGACGACATCCGCGCCCGCGACCGCCAATACCGCCGCTTTCTCTGGGTTTCGGAAGAGCACCCTTACGGCAGGCCCCGCCCGGGGTGCAGGCGGCCTGCTCCTGAGCCAACTTTTCCGGCCGTGGTGGTCAGGACCATGGCTAGACCGCCACCCGTCCGCCGTCGGCGGGCAGGATGGCGCCATAGACGAAGCTGGCGTCGTCGGAGGCCAGGAACGCGACGGTGGCCGCGATCTCGTCTGGAGACGCTCCTCGGCCTGCGGGCGTGGTCGCGGCCAGCACGTCGAACATCTCGCCCATCGCCGCGCTGGCTGGCGTCCTTGTCGGCCCGGGCGCGACGACGTTCACGCGTACCCCGCGGGCCCGTACTCGGCCGTCCACGCCTTGGTGAGCGACTCGATCGCCGCCTTGGAGGCGCCGTAGGCGGACAGGCCGCTCATGCCGATGGTGGCGGCCATCGTCGAGATGCTGATGATCGACCCCCCGCCCCTGGCGGCCATCTTCGGCGCAATGGTCGCGGTCAGGAAGAACGGGGCTTTGACGTTGACGGCGATGGTGGCGTCGAAGTCGGCCTCGCTCAACTGGTCGGTGGGCCGCCAGGGAAGATGCCGGCGTTGTTGACCAGGACATCGACAGGCCCGGCTTCTGCGGCGAGACGCCGCACGTCCTCGAAGCTGGCCAGGTCAGCCGCGACGAACCTGGCCTTGCCGCCGGTCGACTCGATGGCGGCCACCACCTCAGCGCCACGAGCACGGTCGCGCCCACTGATGATGACCTCGGCGCCCTCACGGGCCAGCCGTTCGGCAACCGCCCGGCCGATGCCCGAGGTGCCACCGGTGACCAGCGCTGTCTTGTCTTGAAGTCTCATGTCTTTCTCGGTCCTCTCGTGCGAGCTGGGGGTGCCGGTGCGATCCGGCACGCCCAAGCGCTAGAAATGGATTGCTCGTTCCAACCTGGGCCAGCATAACACCTAAGTGGAACGTACAATCCAATCCTGGCTAGGCTGGGGGGTATGGCAGTCCGGCCCTCGCCCCGTGGTCTGACTCGTAGGGGCAGAGAGACCCGCGGACGGATCGTCAAAACTGCGGCCGAGCTGATCTTCGACCAGGGCCTCGACCACACCACGATCGACGACGTGCGGACCGCCGCGAACGTCAGCAGCTCCCAGCTCTACCACTACTTCGATGACAAGCCGGCCCTGGTGCGGGCCGTGATCGAGTACCAGGCCGACACCATCGTCGGCGGCCAGGAGCACTTTGACCTGAGCAGCCTGGGCGGATGGCGCGAGTGGCGCGAGTTCGTGGTCGGCCACGAGCGTTCGCTGAACTGCCGCGGCGGCTGCCCGATGGGGTCGCTCGGCAGCCAGGTATCAGAGACCGAGCCCGACGCTCGAGAGGCCGTCGCCGCAGGGTTCAAGCGCTGGGAGGACACCATCCGCACAGGCCTACGGAAGATGCACCAGCTCGGCCGGCTCGCCCCCGAGGCCGACCCCGACCAGCTCGCCCTCGCCACCCTCGCCGCCCTCCAGGGCGGCCTATTGCTGGCTCAGGTCGAGCGCGACACCAAGCCACTCGAAGCCGCGCTCGACGCCATGATCGCATTGATCGCAAGCCATAGCGGCGGAGCCGTCTAGACGGTGGTGACTCGGGCAATCGATCAGAGACGTGCAGCGCGAGGGCCGCGACGTTTGCCATGGGCTCGCCGGGGATGACTAGCCGGACACGATGGCCCGCTGGTTGGCGAGGACGGCACCGATGATGTGTCCTGTCGAGTTCCGCATCTGCCTCGAGCCATCTCTTGTAGGCGGTCCGGAAGAGAACCGGCCCGGCCTGCGAGGCGAGTAACGGTGTGTCCTCCCGGGTGCCACGACAACACCAAGGAGCCCTCAGGACAATACGTGCGTGGGATCTGCATTGTAGATCAAAGAAGTTGGCTCAAGCTAGGGCGCCCGTGGCCGTCAATATGGACCAATTCTGGTTGTAGCTACTAGGTCTTTGGCGCCCGACCATAACGGAGGTTCGGTTCGCCATTGTGGGCCAGGCCCGCTCAGGCTGTCAGCCTCACCTCATGATGGTGCACATCTGCCAACACGCTCAGTCAAGATTGGCCTTGGTCTTTTCGAGGTCGATGTGCCGAGCGGTAAATGCGTCCCTCAACCCCGACGGGAAGCCTTAGATCCTTTCGTCCCGTGGATACGGGCGTAGGCTCGGTGGTGATGGCAGTACTGGAGGCTGAGCCGATCGCGGTTATCTCTGGTTCGTGGCGTGGCCCGGAGGGGTGCGGTTCTCGGAGGTCTCGGGATCGCTAAGGACAACTCCCGGTCGATGACGGGTTCAGTGCGCTGGTGGGACATGCGCCCGGCAGAAGGCGGGCAAGCGAAGACGTACACGTGCCCGATCTGCCACCGTTTGCTACTGGCGATGAACCCCAACACGCTGCTGTACCCCGAGGGCGACCACGAACGTCGCCGTCATGCCCATACCGCCTGCGTCGTGACGCAGCGGAAAAGCGGCACCCTGTTGACCAAAGCGGAGTGGGAACGGTCTCAGCGGCCGCCAAAATCTGCCGGGCGACCGTGGTGGCGCAGACTGTTCGACGCGCGCCAGGCGGACTAGAGCAGTGCTAGGTGGCCGCGTGGTAAAACGATATCCGGGCACCCGCTGCGGGCACGGACTACGTGGCGACAGATCCGCTCCCCAGTACTTCAACCCGGCAGTCCTGCATCTGTGTTGTAGTACAAGCAGAATTGCCGTGGACCAACGGTTCGGTAACCGTCGATCTGCGTGAATTGCCGTTGTAAGCACGGCACTTTTTAGGCGTACATATCGGGACATTATGGCGGCGCCTCTGTCAGATTGGCTCTCACGTCGAGAACCCGCTTCGCACCTTGGTTTGACCCCAGTAGACACTCGAAAGGTAGCCTCGTGGGGGATGATCGGCCTCTCGCTCGTGCTCCTGCCGGCCGGCGACGTGACCGATAGGCGGGCTGTACCTCACGACGCAAACAAGATGAGTGACCACCTTCGTTCGCAACCCAGAGGCCCGGGCGGGTGCCCCCCGAAAGACCGTGACGCTTCAGCGCGCCACCTGGCCAAGAAATTCAGCCACGGAGGTATTGAAGGCCTCGCTACCCTCCCAGAAGGGGCAGTGGCCCGAGCTGGGGACCAACTGCAAACGTGCGCCTGGGATGTGTTTGACGATGTACTGGGCAACCTCGAGGCCGTAGAACTTGTCGCCTTCGCCCCAAATCACGAGTGTCGGCACCCTGATCTGGGGCAAGAACTCGCGGTAATCTCGCAGAGCCTCGTCATAAAGAATCGTGGTCGCGATGACGGGCGGGACCCGCATAAGCTCTGCTGTCATCCAGGCTACGGTGGCCTCGTCGGGTTCGTGCAGCATCGCCGGACAGAACTCGGCGACCGATGCGGCCTGGTCAACCTGCAGCCGCTGGTTCCCGGCGAGTAGGCCCTCCAGAGTCAGGCCGCCGAGCTCAGAGCCTTCCCAGGCGAAATCACAGGGCGACTGGTCCACTATTACCAGGCCGGCCACGCTCCCAGAACCGTAGGCACGCAGGTACTCCCACGCCACCTCCGCTCCCATTGACCAGCCCACCAAAACGGGGCGCTCGATTGAAAGGAGGTCAAAGAGCGAACGCAGGTCCTGTGCGTATTGGGGCAAAGTGTGCCCCCAGAGGGTCTTCTCTGATCGGCCGTGGCCACGCAGGTCAGGGATGACCACGCGGTGCGACCTGGCGAAGTACGGGAGTTGGCGCTGGAAGAAGCGCCCGCTACAGGTCCAGCCGTGGACGAAAACCACTGCTTGCCCGGTACCTTCATCCTCAACCGACAACGTGACGCTTCCGACACCGATCTCCTGTGCCATCGGGCATCCTCCTTGGTGAAGGGTGGCCTACATACTCGCTATACAACGGTACCCCGAAGGGGTCCCGGTTCTCCGGACAACGTCAATGACTTCACCGCTCTTTAGTGCATCGGCCAGTTCGGACAGGACAGACTTATCACAGGCCATCGGGTGTACTTCTCTTGTGCGTTCGGCTCCGAACACACTGAGGATCACACCGGTGGCCCCACCTAGTGGTGGGCCCTGCCGGTCAGCTCAACCCCCACCACCTGGAGGGACGCTTACCGCCGGGCTGAAAGTGTCACAGAATTGTCACGGAGGACTCCTTGCCCCGTTGTCCGTGGCCCCGCTCTGTTGCCCCGCCTCGTGAACATGGAACGTGAGCGCACCTGCCGCCTTTCGCGCACGATCGAGCGCGACCTTCGCCGGGCCAGGGGTAAGTCCCTCGCCGTCCACGAAGGCGAACTCGAAGACGCCACCCGTTGGCGCCGCGCCGCGCCGCACGTATGGCGGCCCATCGCTTGGACCACCTACCGCCGGCTCGATCAGTGCCACGTCGACCTCGACTACCCGGTGACCAACGAAGAGACCGAGTTGGCGGCCGACGTGATCGGCGCCCTGCTCCTCGGCGCCAAAACACAGCGCTAGTCCCCCGACCGCTTCTTCCGGCCCCGAAGAGCATGCCTGCCACCTACTCAGCCGCGGCACGGTCGAGCTGAGCGAGCCTGTGGCCCGCACGCCGCTCGCCAGGCGTTGCGGCGAAGTGGGCCCACGGAGCTGTTCAAGCTCTCATAGCCCAAGTTGTGCTCGATCTCCGCGGCGTTGGCACTGTCTTCGGCGAGGCGGGTGAAAGGGAATCGAGGCTACCGTGAGATGCCGACGTGCTCGGCAAAGGAGGGCCTGGACGACCTTCGTCTCCGTCCGAACTCAGAACGAGAATTTTTGTCGTCAGGTCGAGATCGTGGAGGCAGCCTAATGAGAGCAGTCGTATTCGACCGGTATGGGCCGCCCGACGTCCTGCGGCTCGAAGATGTCGAGCGCCCGGAACCTAAGGACGACGAGGTCCGCGTCAGGGTCCACGCCACGACCGTCAGCAGGACAGACTGCGCACTTCGCGCAGGGGAGCCTTTCATCTCCCGCCTTGTCACTGGTTTGCGCCGACCGAAACGGAAGATCCTCGGCAGCGACCTAGCCGGACAAATCGAGGCAGTCGGCGCAACCGTCACCGAGTTCGAGATCGGGCAAAACGTCTTCGGCATCAACCCGTGGAAGTTCGGCGCACATGCGGACTTCATCTGTATGCGGGCAAGCGCCCCACTGGCGCATATGCCGACGTGCATTACCTTTGAGGAGGCGGCGGCGGTCTGCGATGGGGCGATCCTGGCACTGAACGCCCTGAGACCAGCGGGTCTCCAGAAGGGCCAGATGGTCCTCGTCTACGGCGCATCCGGGTCAATCGGCACCGCCGGGGTGCAGCTGGCCACGTACTTCGGTTCCGACGTCACCGCTGTGTGCACTACCAAGAACGTCGAGCTCGTGAGATCGCTCGGAGCCGTCGAGGTCATCGACTACACGCAGCAAGACTTCACTAAGAACGGCCTGACCTACGACGCCATCCTCGACGCCGTCGGCAACCTTTCGTTCAGCCATTGTCGCGGCTCATTGAAGAGGGGCGGGATCTACCTCGCGACCGACGGGCTGCAAAACCTGTTCCTTTCGGCGTGGACGACGGTGGCCGGCGACAAGAGAGTGCGGTTCCCGATACCCCCTCGGTTCACGAAGAAAGACGTCGTGTTCCTGAAGGAACTTATCGAGGTCGGGGGGTACCGAGCCGTCATCGACCGGCGCTACCCGATGGAGCAGGTGGTCGATGCAACCAGGTACGTCGAAACGAAACAGAAGACCGGGAACGTAGTCCTGACAGTCAGCAGCGACAGCGGGACCTGACCAAACTGTCGCCTCTCGCTCGGGGAAGGACGTCGGATCATGATTGCTTTCAACGGCGGCGCCCACTTCTGTGAGGCACGGTCGCTAGGTGGCGCCGGTCGGGGACGATTCGTGGTAGCTGTGGCCGTCATCCGATACGTAGTCGGTCCAGGCTGCTCCGTCCCAGTAGCGCAGCTGATGACGACCGGAGGGGTCGGCCGCCCACATCGGAGGTGGCAGAGGCGGCGCCTCCTCATGGGCCGGCGGAGCCACCGTCGAGGCAGCGTTTGGTGCTGCGGAGTTGTCGGCGGAAGAACCGTCTTGGCCCCAGGGTGTCCTGGCCGTCTGGTGAGGCAATGCGACGCTTGGAGCCTCGGCTGGCATCGCGGCATCCAGGCTATTGAGTTTCTCCCGTAGTTCTTCTACAACTTCAGCACCTTCACCGTTGAAAATGGCAACTGCCGCAGCTAAATGAAGTCGCACCAGGTCGAGTGACTGACCCTGGTAAACGATGCCGGAGGTCTTCTCTCGGTTGGACACGTGGATGGCGGTACAAGGCTGGGAGGCGTCGTGCGTGATGCCGATAAGCTTGGAGAACAGCCACTCTCGGGTAAATTTACCGCCCTGGAACACGACCCGTTGCGTCGTGAAACTGATGTCACCGGTGTCGATGATCGTCGGTTTATCTGCGCCTTGCACGTAAGTCCCGGCGGATTTGCCGATGCGAAAACGGATTCCGTCTGCCACAGGCACCGAGAACCCCGCCGAACGGCCCGACCAGTGGCCGGCGCCGCGGCGAGGCTCAAACAGGCCTCCGTTGCTAAGGGCGTGCACAAGCCGTTCGCCTGCTTTCAGCATCAAAGGCCAACCAGGGACTTCTTTGCTGCCCCCTTCGGCGATCCGGATTAGGTCAACTATGGAGGACCGCAGCTGGGAGTCGGCCTCGGCCTCCTTTTCGGCTCGACGCTTACGTCCAAACCACATCTCGCCTCCGGTTGCTCCTACGGCAACGACCCCTGGCGACGATGCCGAGCCTCAAGTGGCCTCTTACTCAAGTAAACGCCCAGGCTCTCTCTGAGCCGGCCGCGCCGCCGGCTTGGCGTCCACACCCTCCGATTGTGCCCGGCCGGGGCCGCGCCGCCGAGGTTGGGGCCGTGGCTCAAGCTACTTTCGGGCTTCCTTGGCCACCGTCGAAACCAGGACGCTCGTTGTGGAGTACTGCTTTGGTTTGGCATTGCTCATGGACGCTCGGCACGTCAGTGGCGCAGCAAAGGCGTCTGGGGCGACTGCAACAGCGCTGACAGAACTAAAGCTGAAACTGAGCGTGGTTACCAAGGCCACCAGAAAACCGAACCTGGATCTCCTGGGACCTCGGCGGTCGCAAGATTGTGGGTTCACAACCACTGAGCGTAGTCCCATCTCGGCCCGGGCAAAAGACTGCGGCAAAGGGCTGTCGCCGCAGTGTGGCGCGACGACGCGGCCACCCCACCAGCTCAGCTCCGGCCGATGCGGTCGAGCTGGTACGGACCAGGTCTAGGCGGCTGGAGAAACCTTGGCTCGCCGGCAGGCAATCCGAAGTAGTTTCACCACGGGACGACAAGGTGCCCTGGCAACGCGCAAAACCAGATCGCAACGAGGAGGCAGGGCCATGGGGGCACGGGTCACGAGGATGCGGCTGCGAAGGTCAAATCAGGCCACGCCTGCCCGCACCAGGCACGCCGCCCCGCACCTCCGACCCCGTGTCGTCTTTGCGGCGATCGCCATGGTGGGAGCACAACTTTCTGTCGTCGCCCAGGTAGCCACGGCCCAAGCCCTGCCGCCCGTTACGGGACTGTCTCTCTCGCTTTCGACCTACGCCGCCGCCGCCACACAAGTAAGTTACAACGTCGAGTTCACCCCTTCCGGCGGCGGGAGCCTCGCCGCCGGTTCAGGGGTAATTACGATCAGCGCACCCGAGGGGACCTTTCCCACCTCCCCGTCCAGTTGTATGTACGACTTCGCCAGGTTTACCAACCTCGAGACCCAGGCATCCGCAGGGGTGGACTTGTGCGGGGACGTGAGCGCTGCCGGCCACCAGTTGCATCTGACCCCGCCTATCGCCATCGTGGCGGGGCAGAAAGTCGAGGTCTCCGTCAACGGGCTGGGCAACCCGGCCCGGCCCGGTGCTGAGTCCCTGACACTGCAGACGTCTTCCCAAAGCGCCGGCTCGGTGAGCTATACGATCGTCCCCTCGAGTTCGATCGGGGCCCTCTCGGTGGCACTCTCTTCCTCGGCCGCGGGGGCAACCAGGGTTACCTACACCGTCGAGTTCACCACTTCAGCGACAGGCGCCCTGGCTGAGGGTTCGGGCCTGATCGAGCTCGGCGCACCGGTTGGGAGCTTTCACCACACGGCTGCTTGCGGCGTCGCCTCGGCCACAATCACCGACCTGGCCACCCACGCCAGCGCCGGCGTGGACATGTGCAACGCGCCGGTGAGCGAGGGTGGGGCGCAGCTGCAACTCGTGTCCGGTATCGCCATCGCAGCAGGCCAGCGGGTGTCCGTGGCTATCACCGGGATCGACAACCCGCTGGTGCCCGGGGCCAAAATCCTGTCGCTGCACACCTCCTCGGACAGCCCTGGCTCGGCCACATACACCGTCACCGGCCATGCCGTCCCGGTGGTGGCCCTGGAGCTGGCGCTCTCGACTCCAGCCGCCCTGGCCAGTGGCGTGACCTACGCACTGAGCTTTCGGACCTCAACCCACGGGGGACTGTCCGCCGGCTCGGGGGCGATACTACTGAGCGCGCCCACAGGGACCTTCCCCTCGAACGTCCGCTGTGACCAGGCTGTGGCCACGGTCACCAATCTGGCCACTCATGCCTCCGGCTCCGAGGACCTGTGTACCGCAGAGGTCAGCACAGGTGGGGCCGAGCTGCAGGTGTTGACGCCTGTGGACATTGCCGGGGGGCAGCAGGCCGAGCTGGCCATCACCGGCCTGTACAACCCGGCGACGCCGGGGCTCGATTCAGTTGCCCTTTCCACGTCCTCCAATGGCGCCCGCTCAGTTGGCTATCGGGTCGTCCAGGCGTCACCGCTCGCCGCCGTTTCGGTTGACCTCTCGGACAACGCGGCGGGAGCAGCCCCGGTCACCTACGCGGTCGGGATCTCGACGCCTCCCACTGGCGCGCTGGTGGCCAGCTCGGGGACCATAACCCTGCACGCCGCCGCCGGCACGTTCCCCTCGACGACCAACTGCGGCCACGCGCTGGTCACCGTCACCAACCAGGCCTCGGGTGACTCGCAGACCGAGGACCTGTGCTCGGCCGAGGTCAGCAACGGGGGAGGGCAGCTTCAGCTGACAACTCCGGTCGCGGTCGCGGCTGGGCAGCGCGCCGTGGTTGCTGTCAGCGGCCTGGACAACCCCGGCGCTGCGGGGCCGGCGCTACTTAGTGTATGGACCTCCTCCAACGGGGTGCGGGTAAAGGTCCCGTTCGTTATCGCGCCAGGAGCGCCCATCAGCGGTCATGTCGGTGATACCTCTGCCAATGCCGTACCGGGCGCCGAGGTCGAAGCATGCCCGGCCGCCGGGGGACAGTGCTACGACACCTTGAGCTTGCAGGCGGGGAGCTTCAAAGAAACCGTCCCCTACGGCCGTTACCGGTTGACCGCATTCCCGCCTGAGGGTGCGTCGTTGGGGCAATCCACGAACCCCACGCTGGTCGCGGTCACATCGCAGCCAGGTGCGAGCGGGGCCAACATCACTATGCCTGTCCTCCAGCCCCTGCCCGCGGGTGTGAGCGTTGCCGGCCAAGACGGCGGTGTCCCGACTTTCTACTCGGGAAGCCCTGTACCGATGACGGTACGAGGCTGCCGCCACGGGACCGGGGCAGTCGTGGTGCGCGGGACGAGTACCGCTACGGGGGCAAGTGCCACGTTCCTGGTCCCCCTGCTCGAGTCCGCCCCGGGTTCGGGACGTTACTCGGCCTCCCTGCCGCCGCTGTGGCCAGTCCACGGTGACGTCACCATCGGTTATCACATTTATTGCCCGGAGGCCATCGCCCCGACGGCCGGCCTCGCAGCCGGCGACAGCGTAGTCAACATACATGGGACCGGGTTCACGGGAGCCACAGCGGTCAACTTTGGCACGGTCCCGGCCAAGAGCTTCAAGGTCATGTCGAGTTCGGTCATCGAGGCAGTGGCCCCGCCCGGTTCGGGCACTGTCATGGTCACCGTCACGACACCAGGTGGGACAACCCGTGGCGGCCCCCTGAGCCGGTACACGTACATTTCTCTGGGGTCTGTGGCTCCCTCCCACGGGTCGGCCTCGGGGGCGACCGACGTGGTGATAAAGGGCCAAAACCTGGGCCAAGTGCAGACGCTGTGGTTCGGTGACCGGCTCGCCACCAACTTGAAGGTGGTCTCCAATAACGAGCTCGAGGCCGTCACCCCAGAAGGCTCAGGAGAGGAGCCGATAAGCATTGGCCAGATCGGAATTCGGCTTCCCGGAGAGCCGGCTTCGAGCGGCCCACCCCCAACCCTGTACTTCCGTTTTGGAGCCGGGCCGGGACAGGCTCAAGATCCCGAAGACGTCCAAGCCGCACTGACCACACCCGCACGACCATTGGCTGTAGAGGACGGGGTGGCGCGCCGGACCGCTGAGGTCGAGACGAGTACCCAGGCCCCGACCTTGGATGCTTTCCCGCTGAACGGCGGTGAAAACCAGAGCTCTGGTGCCCCAAACGAGGCCAGCGTGACTAGCTGGAGCCTGGTGGGCCGGACCTTTACCGGAATTGCACTAATCAGCCTTGTGCTGCTCCTGGACGCCCTGGCCGCTCCCGTTGTCGTACCCCTGACAGTGGCCACCTACATCGTGGCCCTGTACGCCTCAACACTGATTGCCGCACTCTCCGACCCCAGCGGCACCGTGTCGGACACCAATGGCGGCCCCGTCAGCGGCGCCACCGCCGTGCTGGAGCAGGCTCCTACCCCCGAAGGTCCCTTTAGTCCAGCAGTAGCGGCCAACCCGGGGATAGTGCCCCATGTCAACCCTCAAAAGACGGGGGCCAACGGCGAGTTCCACTGGGACGTGGTAAGCGACTACTACAAGGTGGTTGCGTCGGCACCGCGGTGCCATGCCCCCGGAGATCTTTCCCAGCCGTCGGTTTCCACCCCCGTGCTGCCTGTCCCACCGCCGCGCTTCGGCCTGGACCTGGTGCTCCAGTGCTCCGACGAGGCACCGGCAGCGCGACCCACGATCACGTCTCTGTCGAAGGACGTAGTGGCGACCACAGGCGGCACCCAGATCGAGGTCGTGGGGACGGGGTTTACGCCGTCTGCCACTGTCCGCTTTGGCCCGTCCCGATCGCCACTTGTCGACTATGTCTCTCCTAACCTGCTCGATGTCACCGTGCCACCAGGGCAGGGACGCGTGCGCGTTTATGTCACGACACCTGGCGGGGCCACTGGGGCGAATGCCTCCGACCAGTTGACGTACAGCACCGTCCCTGTTGTCACCGGGGTCACTCCGTCGTCGGGGCCGGCGGCCGGCGGCACCCGTGTCATTATCCACGGCTCCGGGTTGATGGGAGCAATCTCGTCCAGGTCGGCAGCACAATTGTCACGAACTTCACTGTCGAAGCCGGCGGCACCATCGAGGCGGTCATCCCATCTGGCCCAGGGGCACGGTCGACATCAAGGTCATCACCCCGGTGGGGACGAGTGCACCGACCTTGGCCGACCGGTTCACCTACGTCGGCCCTGAGCCCCACGTGAGGGCCAAACCAGGGGCGCGGCAGCAGATCTTTCCCTTTCCCGGCGGCGGGTGAGGGAGCGGCGGGTGGCGAGCGCCTCGTTCAGTACCGCACGATAGAGGTACGCCTGGCGGTCGGAAACAGTAGGCCAAGACTTGGAGACCATGCAGCGTAAGAACGCCCCCGACACCACGTCGGGCGCGTCGCTCGGGCCCACTATGCCGGTGGCGAAGCGGGTGAGCTCGTCGGCGTGCTTCTCCAAGAACTCGGCGTCCGGCTCGTCCACTTCTCTTAAGATGCCGCCGAAGGCCCCTACGGGTGACAATCCCATCGATCTTCCCGATCCGGCCCTCGCTGACCTTGTTGCCATTGACCATGGATCGAGCCGGTTGCGCCCCGTGTGGCCCGCCCGCTCAGTGAGGGACCGCCCTGAGGTTGAACCAGAACAGGGCCATGGGGGCTGGCACCATTGAGACGGGGCAGTTGCCAGTCGCTCGACCGCGTCAGGGGTGGCGAAACCGCAACCGGGCTTAGGAACTCGGCGCCAGACGAATTGGATGCGGGATGCTGTACCGAACTTACGAACCTCTTTTGATGCTGCAGGTGGACAACTAGGACGCGCGCTTCGAGAACGCTAAACCCGGCTGCCCGCAGGGGACGGTACCGCGGGGTGTGACAGCGAGGCTCTCGAGCAGGCAGTCTGTTGGGACGACGAGGTCCGGGCATCGAGCTCGACGAGGCCCTGGACAGAAAGTGAGGGCGAGCGGGGATGGCTGCTGACGGGGTAAATGACGTGGCTGCGGACGAGTTGGAGCGGGCTCTGGAGGCGGTCGGGACGCCCCCCAAATTGGAGACCCCGCTAGGGACGTTCGAGCTAGTCGACGGAGTGCCGACACCCGAATCGGTGGCCAAGCTGTACGACGCCCTGGACTTTATGCGCGGGGTCGAAGTGTTCCTCAACACGGTCCCCGGCGCATCCCTGGTGGCGATGCGCAGCGGGTTCCGCAGCGTCGGCCTCACGGGCCCGCACCAGATCGGTTACACAGAGCCTCGCGCCAACTCAGGCAGCTATTTCTTGACCCCGAATACCGAGACGACGTACGGGTCGATGTTCTTGGACCTGAAGGCGACCGGCCCGTTCGTCATCGAGCCACCCGTGCAGTCCTTCTGCGTGGTGGACGACTTCTGGTTCCGCTACGTGGCCGACATGGGCATCGCCGGCCCCGACAAAGGCGTGGGCGGCAAGTACCTGTTCCTCCCGCCCGGCTACGACGGCGAGGTCCCCGACGGCTACTACGTTTACCGTCCGCCGACGTTCACCAACTGGGTCGTCTTCCGGGCGCTAGGAGGTGTGCCCGCCATGAAGGAGACCAAGGCCTACCCCCTCTCAGCCGCCGGTGACCCGCCGGCGGTGGACTTCGTGAACATCGCCGATTTCCATTTCAACACCGTGCATGCCAACGACTTCTCCTTCTACGAGGAAGTCAACACCATCGTGCAGGAGGAGCCGACTACCGCCCTCGACCCCGAGCGGGCGGGGCAGCTCGCCGGCATCGGGATCGTGCACGGCCAACCCTTCGCCCCCGACGAGCGGCTGCGCACGACCCTCCAGACCGCGGCGCGGACGGCGGCGGCTATCAGCCGGGCCTTGGTCTACGCCCCCCGAGACCCCGAGGCCAAGATTTTCGAGGGCTCATCATGGCAACAGGCCTTCATCGGGGGCAGCTACGAGTTCCTCCGGGACGGCGCTCGCCTGCTGGACGCTCGCACTGCCTTCCACTACTTCGCCACCGTCATCACCCCGGCCATGGCGCACGCCCAGGCCGGGGCGGGGTCGGCCTACGCCTACACGGCCCACGACACCAACGGCAACCTCCTCGACGGGGCCAAGGAATACACCCTTACCCTGCCCCCTGACCCCCCGGCCAAGAACTTCTGGTCCGTCGACGTCTATGACACCCAGACCCGCTCTCTCCTCCAGACCGACAACCCCTACCCCAGCGTCATGAGCCTCGGTAACAAGGTGGCCGCCAACGAGGATGGCTCTTACACCATCTGGTTCGGCCCCCAACCGCCCGCCGGGCACGAGGACAACTGGGTCCAGACCGTCCCGGGCAAGAGCTGGTTCCCCATGCTGCGCCTGTACGGGCCGCTCCACCCCTGGTTCGACAAGACCTGGCAGCCCTCAGACATCCGACCGGCTTGACCCTCGTGTTGGCGAAATCGTTACGGCACGGCTACAACGATGGCCGATGACAACGTCCGGCAAGGTTCCTCCGACCCAGCTCCGTACCCCGGTTTGTGAAACAGACGGTTTCTCCGGGTTCTTTCCAGCAAGCAGGATGTCCATCCTTCGCGGTGAAGGGTCATCGTCAGTGAGACTGACCACTGTGCCTGCTAGGTGACTGATCGGTCGGGCCACAACGGGCGAAGGGAAGTGGCGTTATTGAACCTCGCCGGAATTGCCCGTCGTAAGCTAATTTGCCCTTGCCGCGGGCGCTGGCCGTGTCCTACCGCAGGAAGCTCTTTCACGGTAAGTTCCCCACGCGTCCGAGATGGCGTCGAAGCGCCACTTGGTGGCGGTCGAGGTCGGCTTGTCACGTCGAGACAAGGTCGAATTTCGCACACTCGATCATTCAGTCATTGCGGAATTTCCGTCCGGGCCCAGCTCACCGCGAACCCCGTGCCCATGAGCTGCCCCAGAGTTGCGACGCCTGACGCGGACGTAAAATAACGCCCCGATCCGAAGGTAAAACGCTCAACCCTGCGCGCGTCATGCCCTCGGCGTCAAGGTCACGGAAGTCCACAGTGTTTAGAGGAAGTGGGCTCCTTATAAGGTCCAGGACTTGCGGCGCCTCCACGACCCACTCTACGGAGCTTTGGGGGCCATCGTAAGCCCGCGTCAGAAGGGAGCTCCGCCCGCTCGTGAGATCATGAATCGCGATCGCCCACCAGCCGGGTGACATTTTGAAAATGGACACCGTAACGCTGTCGCCCGCTCGAATCGGTATGTTGGTGCGGACCGACGCGGCTGGCAGATCTTCCCACCAGGCGTAGACCTGCGCTCGGCCGCTGCAGAGCGCAGAGGGACAGCGATTGGCCAATCGGTCGGGGCGGGCGTACTGGGCATGGTGAAGCCCTCCTCGACGACGCCTGCTTGGAGTAGATCGCGGTTGTTCAGGCCATCGATTCCGACCCACACCCGAGGTCTCCTCGAGGCAGGAGGCCGACTTCAGCGGAGCGGGCACGTTGAACGTACCGGTTACTGCGGCGAACGCGCTCCCCGCGAGCGCGTAACCTGACCAATTGACCGAATGCGTTGCCCCGATCGGGATAGGGAAAACGCTGGCCGACATTGTTAGGGAAACGGTCAGCAGAAGTGTCAATAGAATGAACCGAGACCTGAACGTGGCAGCACTTGTATCCCCATTGACTGGTGCCGAGGCCCACCGGCACAGGACCGCCTTGCCCGTCTGCGCCTTCCGTTTCCCCACAGCGGTCGCAGCGACGTTTCCAGGATGCCCGTTTGCACAGAGGTGCGCCCCACCAACCGACCCTGTTCTGTCGCCAGACTGAGTCCTTGGCCTCTCCCTCTTCCGTTTAGTAGTGAAGTATGTTTTATTTGTTGACTTTCGTGCCGCGCCGCTGACAGTTCGTGTGCGCCGGTCTAATCCGTTATCTTTAGCGCCAGCTCGACGGCGTCGTCGAATGTAAGCCTCGTCCCGGCGGAATACTCGAGCTGAAAAGGCTCATCGCCAAGTGCCTGGCGAAGATAGTCGCGGCTGTCCTCTCGCAACTTCTCTTGAAGGAGCGTCAACTTCTCGAACCGGTTCGATCGCCCAGGAGTGCCGGCCTGCCGGAGGTACGGCGAGTGCATGACGTCGTACGCGCCTGCCAATTGGGCCGCCTCCCTGTGCCGGCCCAGCCGGGTGGCGCAACACGCCACATTGATGAAGTGGGACGCCGCGAGGTCGCGGAGGCCGAGGCGACGGAACCCAGTTAGGGCCTTCTGGGAGCACGCCACCGCGTCTTCAAAACTTCCCTCCAGGAGGCGGGCCTCACCGAGGGCGCCCCAGGACCAGTACATGTGCAGGGGAGCCCCGATCCCCTCGGACAGCGCAATAGCTTCCTCCAGCAAAGCGGCAGCAGTCACGAACTGCTCATCCTCTAGCTCGAGGAGAGCTCGCGAAGCCACACAGATCGCGCACAGAGCCAGATCTCCGACCCGCCGCAAGTGGGCCGCCGCCTCTTGCCAGAGCGCCTGCTTGTCCGCGGGCGAGGTCGCCACCGTACCGCCGACGGCCATGGCGGCGCCGATGAGCCACTTGTCACCCAGCTTGCGGGCAATTTCGAGGGCCTCCCCGGCGCACTGCGACGCTTTGGCATGTTCTCCCAGGGACTCCGCCACCCAGGCTGAATGCGTGAGCGCATCCGATGTCAAGGCCTGATCGCCCAGGGCACGAGACAACTCGAGCGCTTGCTCGATGAGCGCACCTCCGGCGCGGCGCTCCAGCTCGGAGTCCCACCCGAGCGTGGCTGCCAGGACAGTTCCACCGCAGCAGAGCGCCTTAGCCCGGACCGGAGCTGGGACATCGCCCGGCCTCGACAGCACTGAACGGACGGCGTCTATGCCGTAGCGCTGGCAACGGGTCCATAAGAAATAGTGCAAGGAAATACCCATCCTCAGGACCTCCTCGGCCCCGTCCGGCCCGGCCAGGAAAAACGCCAGCGCGGCGCGGAGGTTGTCCCATTCGGTGTCGAGCCTCCTCAGCCAGAAGCCTTGCTCCGGCCCGAACAGCTCGGCGCGGCCCGCTCAGCGAACTGAAGGTAGAACTGGGCGTGGGCGGCCCGTGCCCGGTGAAGCTCAGCCTGGCCTCCCGCCCCCAGCAGCCGCTCGCCGCCGTACTGCCTAATGGTCTCCAGCAGCGAGTAGCGCAGCGAGCCCGAGGACCGCTGGGCTATTACTAGGCTTTTGTTGACCAGCGAGCCCAGCGCGTCAGCGACGTCGGTTATCGGCAGAGCCTCGCCGCAACAGACCGCTTCGGCCGCCTCCAACTCGAAACCGCCGGAAAAGACCGACAACCGGTTCAGCACATCCCGCTCGGGTGGGGCCAGCAGCTCAAAGGACCAATCGACGGTGGCCTGGAGAGTGCGTTGGCGGGGTAGAGCGGTCCTGGGCCCACCGGTCAGGAGCCGGAAGCGCTGGTCGAGGCGGTGGTCGAGGTGGGCAAGGGACATCGAGGCCAGCCGGGCGGCGGCCAGTTCGATGGCTAGCGGGATCCCATCGAGCCTCCGGCAGACCGACGCCACCAGTTCCGCAGTGGGCTCTTCAAGCACGAAGGTCGAGTCGTGCGCCCGAGCGCGTTCGACGAAGAGCTGGACCGCGTCGGAGCCACCGAGGTCTTGTACCGAAGCAGCACCGGCGGGTGGTAACGACATCGGCCCCAGCCGGTACACGTGTTCGCTTTCGATGGAAAGCGGCTCGCGCGCGGTGGCTAATAACTTGAGCCTGGGGCACCGGCGATTGAGCAGCTCAGCCAGCTCGGCTGCGCCACCGATGACGTGCTCGCAGTTGTCCATTACCACCAAGAGGTCTTGGCCGGAGAGGGCTTCGGCTAGAACGTCGCCCAGCGGCCGGCTGACCTGCTCCCGTACGCCCAATGCAACGGCGAAGGCAGCGGCTACGTGGGCCGCTTCCGCAACGGGCGCCAGCTCCACAAAGGACGCCTCTAGAGGTGCCTCCGCGACCAGCTGCGCCGCGACCTCGAGCGCCAGGCGGGTCTTGCCGGAGCCGCCCGGCCCGGTGACAGTCACAAGAGACGACGAACGCAGGAGCGAACAGGCCTCTGCCTGCTCGCGTTCCCGGCCGATGAAGCTGCTGAGGGGTGCGGGCAAGTTGCTGGTGACGCCCGCGGCCGGGACCGAGCGCGCCCAAGCCAGGTCGAGCACTTCATCTTTCGCGTGCTGATAGGCCCGCTCCAGCGCGGACGACGGCTCGAGCCCTAATTCATCGAGGCCAGCACGACAACGGTTATAAGTACGCGCTGTCAGTTGACGCTGGCCCTGGGAAGCGTAGGCGGACATCAAGGCTACAGCGGCCTCTTCAGACGCCAGGTCATGGGAAAAAACTGCCTCCCAAGCCTCGATGACAGACTTTGCCTCAGAGCGGCCAAGGCCCATGGAACGGTCGCGGGCGAGCCCCACGCGGGCTTCCTGGCGGGCCAGCTCGAGGCTCTCACGGCGGCGAAGCGACCAGTCGGCGTATGGCTCGTCTTCCAACAAGGTGCCCTGTTCTGACAGCGCTTGCGTCAAGGCGGCATCCCGGTCAGTCCCCGGTGGCATCGCAAGCGCGGCCTGAATGCACCTCTCGTGCAACTCGAGATCGACTGAGAGCGGCGCAGCAGGGGAAATGTAAATATCGGTCCGGTTGGCAACCAAAATGGCTGGCGCGCCAAAGGCTGACAGCACCGTCCGGGCGGACGATAGGGCGTTGTACAGGGCATTCGCCGCAGACAGGGGGGCCAGGTCCGGAAAGAGGACTTCGGACGCCACCTCCCTGGCAATTCGGCGTTTTGGGCTCAATAACACCAGTGCCAGCAGCCTTTTGGCACTGAGGCGCGGCCACGGCCCCGCGACGTTATCCCCCCGGTAAATCGCGAACGGACCGAGCATCCGGGCGCATAGGGCCAGCCCCGCTTGGTCGTCTTCGCCCGGAGGCCCAGCGAGCGCCACGACTAGTTATTATGTCGGTTCCCGGTCGAGGTCGCCGTGAAAATCAGCACCTCAGCCTCCGACCACAGGAACAAAACGCGCACAGTACCCAGCCACGACCCATGCGCGATACTGAGCGCATGGAAGTCAAGCTCCGGGAGGGCACGGCCGACGACGCTGCCGTCTGCGGCCGCATCTGTTATGAGGCATTTTCCGACATCTCCTCGCGTCACGGCTATCCGAGTTTCGTCCCGTCACTCGACGAGGGGGTGAAGATCATGACGTGGCTGCTTTCCGCGGCCGGTTTTTACACTTTCGTTGCGGAGGCCGAGCGACGCGTCGTCGGGAGCGGGGTCCTCTACGAAGGAGGGAAGATCGCCGGCATAGCCATCATCAGCGTCGAACCCGGTACCCACGGCAAGGGGGTCGGTGGCCAGCTAATGCGAGCTATGATGGACCGGGCGGCCGCGGCCGGGTCCGTCGGGGTACGACTGACACAAGAGGCCTACAACGACCATTCCTTCTCCCTTTATTGCAAATTGGGGTTCGAGGCGCGCGAACTGCTCGTCAGCTTCAAAGGCCAACCGCCTAAGCTCAGGATCCCAGGTTATGAGGTACGGGCAGCGGCCCCGGAGGACGTCCCGACGTGCGACGCGCTCTGCGTGCGGGTGCACGGTCATGGTCGCGCCCAAGAGCTAGCTGGCGGTATAAGCGTCGGCTCGGCTCGTGTTGTCGAGCACGATGGAAGGACCACCGGTTACATAACCGGCTTAGCCGGCTGAGGGCACGCTGTAGGCGAAAGTAACGAAGACCTGAAGGCGCTAATTGGGGCAAGCGACATAATAAACCAAAGCGGTTTCTTTGTCCCGGCGCGCGAATTCGAGCCTGCTCGATTGGTGCTTCTCGCAAAGTCTTCGGGTTGCGGAACTGATCACGCTCATGACAACCGGGTTGTACAACGAGCCCAAAGGCGCATGGATCCCTGGGTACATCTATTGAAGGTTAACGACTTGTTGACAACCGAGTTTTACGGCCGAAACGCAATCGCCCGATAAGTGCCGAGGGAGCGTGGTGCTACGGTCGTTGCTACGTGCAACCATCGGCTGGTTGTCAGGAGAAGGGGGCAGCAGCGATGCACATTCGTGGTTCGCTTTACATCGATGGAGCGTCGGTTCGCCGTCGGGACCGGAGACGCTCGAGGTCATCGACTCTACGACCGAGGAGGTGTTCGCAACCATCCCGCGTGGGACGCCAGCCGACATCGACCGAGCGGTCCAGGCCGCCCATCGCGCTTTCCCGGGCTGGGCGACGACGTCGGCCAAGGACCCTGCCGCCTTCCTCGAGAGGATCGTCGAGGGGCTCGAGGCGCGCGCCGACGAGATTGCCGACGTGATCACCCACGAAGTCGGGATGCCGCTCAATCTCACCCGTGCTCCAGGTCGGACTGCCCACCAGAGAGTTCGTGGACAATGCGGCCAGGGCGGCGGCTGTCTGGCAGGAGGAGATCGGCAACTCGCTCGTCTCCAATGACATGACCATCGCCCGGGAGGAGATCTCGGCCCTCTCCTCTCGATCATCCCCTTCGACTCCGAGGAGGAGGCGGTCGAGATCGCCAACGACACCGAATACGGCCTCTCTGGCAGCGTTTGGGCCGGCACCCAGGAGCACGCCATCGAGATCGCTCAGAAGCTCCGCACCGGCCAGGTTGACGTCAACGGCGGCGCCTTCAACCTCTCGCGCCGTTCGGCGGGTACGAGAAGTCAGGTATCGGCCGGTAACGAGGTGCGTTTGGCTTCGAGGAGTTCCTCGAGGTGAAGTCGATCCAGCGCTGAGTGGCGCCGGCGTTACGCGCCGGTTGCCTAGCGCTCACCCACCGCTAATTCAGCGTGAGGTTGGCCGAAAGAAGATCACCTATGCCCCTGTCGAAGGCAAGTGCGACAGCCCGTCCTTTCCGAGCTGAAGGCGGGCACGGTCCACGAGGATAGTCCAGTTCGTAGTCAGTGCTCAGCGGCGAGCCCCTCAGGCTGTAACTCCCAGTCAACAGTGAAGCCGTGACGGAGGACAAGGTCGGTAACGATGTCTCCGCGCTCAGCGAGGGCCCGACTTCGGCCCGAAGGCGCCCGTGGCGAAGAACGCCACGTTGACGGAGGTCGCAGGAGTAGTGCGCGAGCGGTAGATGATGGCGTCAAGGTCATCCCACCAGGTGCGCGCTGCATCCACGAGGCGGTGGCAGGTGTCCCATACCGCCGGATGCTGGCCGGTGCTGATCTGGTCGTCCACCCCCAACACGTCCAGGTTCCGCTGGGCCCGCAAGTCGAAAGCGCGCACATCTCGCGTCGCGACAAGCTGCACGAGACGCTGGCCAGCATGGTCGGCGGGGACGAAGAGCCCGCTCGCCCGGTACCGCTCGCGGGCGGCGCCGACCAAACTGCGACCGGCATAGCGGGCCCGAAAACCCCCTGACGCCGGGTCGAACCTATTCCGGGGGACAGGGAAGCCTTCCCAACTCCACTGCGGGGGCGCGACAGCATCGATCCGCCACAGTTCTGTACCAGCGCCGAGGTGGCGACGACGCAGCCCTACTGGCCTTCGTGAGGGGAACGGTTTGGTGTACCTCGAGAGGAGGTCAGGCACCGACGGCGCGGAGGAGCCGCCATGCCTCCTCTGCCAGCGCCGGCTGGCGAAGCGCCTCGACGATCGACAGGCCGTCCAAGTCATCCTGGGCGAGCCGCATAACCCGGTCCGCGGCGAACGGGTCGCGGCTGAAGTGGCCAATGGATTCCAGGACACGGGGAAGGTCCGCCCATATGTGGTCACTTTCGAACTGCCACGCCGGGAACCAGGTTTGGTTCCCGACGGCCGCACCGATGAGCTTGCCGCGGCTACGCAGCCTGTGTACCGCCTGCGGCGAACCGAGCCCAAGTATGTCCTGCACTCTCGGCGTGGGCAGTGACCCCTCGACGAAATCCCGCACCACGACGCCGCGTCGCCGATCATTGACTGTGGCGGCCGCCACTTGCTCGAGCTGCCCGAAGGGCGACGTCGGGATCTCCAGGAGGGTACCGACCACCTTGGCAAAAGCGGGGTCACGACTCGCTCGTATTTCGACCTGATGGGCAAGCAGTGCAGAGGCGCCGGGCACAGCGCTCAGCATACCATCGGTTCGAAGAGATTGAAACAATCGAAACACTCTACGAGGACTTTCCCAATCCGCTGAGACCCAACACTCAAGCTAACAATTTCGTCTCGTTGCGTCGCCCTGTGTCTTACCTGATCTCACCGGACCGGTTCAGAGGCCTTTCGGGCCGGCAAGAAATACGACACCTGGCGCCAGACGGCGACGATTTGCGGCCTTAATGAGACGATTTGCGGCCTTTGTGAACTGACGATGGATCAGAATTGGGGGTGCGAGTCGCTTCAAGCGCGGACACCTTCAAGCGCGCGGCACCATCAGAGGGCGTCGTGGAAGAGGATGCCCAGGGTGTAGCGCCTACCGGACCTCAGAACCGACACGCCATGGCGCACCGGCGCGGCCGACCAGCCTCGTTGAGTCGGGATCGGCCGATCCCGGGTGGTGAACACCATGCCCTGGAGGTACGGGAGCGTCATCGATGTTCCCCGGGACTGTGCCCGCGGACGTTGCTCCACCAGGAGGAACTCGCCGCCGGTGTAGTCCTTGCCGGGCTCGGTCAAGTTGATGACCACCTGGAGCGGGAAGACGAGGTCGCCGTAGAGGTCGCGATGTAGAGCGTTCCAGTCGCCCGGGCCGTACTTCAAAATGAGCGGTGTCGGCCTGGTCTGTCCGGCCCTGTGGCATTCACCCAACCACTCGTCGAGCGTGTCGGGCCATGGGGTAGGCCGGCCAAGCTTTGTGTACCAGTCCCGGGCCATCGGGAGCAGCTGCGGATAGAGGGCGTGGCGCAGTTCGTCGATCGCTTCGGGGAGAGGGTTCGCGAGGTAGCGGTATTCACCCTCGCCGAACCGATGTCGTCCCATGACGACTGTAGAGCGGAAGGCCTCGTCCCGGTCGTAGAGCTTGATCAGCTCCTGAGCATCGGCAGCCGAGAGCAGTGGCGGGAGCAGGGCGCAGCCAAGGTCATCGAGCTCCTCGCTGACTGCGCCCCAGACGGCGCTGTCGACCCGCCGTCGGTAAGCAGAGGTTGTGCCGATGGCCTGGTCGGTCATCGCTGCGCCTCCATGTCCAGCAGCTGGTGCTTGATTTCTGGGCCGCCGAGGTAGGCGCCGAGCTGTCCGTCGGAGCGGATAACCCGATGGCAGGGGATGATGACCGGCAAAGGGTTGGTGGCGCACGCTGTGCCGACGGCCCGTACGGCCTTGGGATTGTGTACTGCGGCAGCCACGGACCGGTAGCTAGCCGTCTCTCCGTACCCGATGGCGGGCAAATAGGACAACACCGAGCGGCGGAAACCGGACGAGAGACGAAGGTCAATCGGCACGTCGAAGCTGGTGCGCCGGCCGTCGAAGTACTCTTCGAGCTGGCGGGCGACCTCATCGAACCGCTGCCGAGTTTCGAGAATCCGGGGGCTGATCTTGCCCGTCAGACTGCGCAACACCGCGTCAAGGCCTTCACGCTCGTAGGCGATGCGGACCAGCCCGCTCGAAGTGGCGGCCAGAAGCAACGTACCGACGGGAGTGTCGAGAGTGCGGTAGGCAACATCGAGCAGTCCGTCCTCGTCGGCCTGGGCCGCGAGCCTCGCATAAAGCGAGGCCATCTCGTCGTCGCCAGGGGGAGAGCCGAACAGCTCGGCGAAGTCCCGGTCCGGTCGTTCGATAGTCATGGTCATTGCACCGTGCCTTTGGTCTCATGTGTACGGGCGCTTGGCGCCCAGTATTTGCGGAGCTTGGCGATACCGTCTGCAGCGGCTCGGCGGGCCGCCTCAGGGGTGCCACCGATGACCGCAGCTACGTCCGCATAGGGCAGGTCACCGAGGTAGTGGTAGACCACCGCCAACCGCTGTCGTTCTGGAAGCTGCTGCAAGACCCGTGCCAGATCGACCTCGACGCCGTCTAAGTGGCCCTCGGTGGCCTTGGCGGGGACCTCTGACACTGGTGCCGCGGCGCCCTGAGACTTGCGAACGAGGTCAATCACCTTTCGGTGGGCGATCGTCACTAGCCACGCCTCCACGTTTGCATCAGCGGGCAGCTTCGGATAGGCGCGCAGAGCCGACAAGAACGTCTCGGACCACGCGTCGTCGGCGTCCACCCGACCGACCATGGCCCGGCACACCCGCAGGACGGTCGGGCCGTGCAGGCAAACAATCTCGGCGAAAGGTTGCCTGTCGGTCACGGTCCGTAAACGCCCGGGCCGTGGGAAACGTGAGAACCCATCTCAGAAGAGCCTGCCTGGCCGCCCCACGACTTCAGCTTCGAGGTCGAGGAGGAACCGCTTGCGGGCCAGACCACCGGCATAACCCGTGAGCTTCCCACCCGCACCGACGACGCGATGGCACGGGACGAGAAGGCACACTGGGTTCCTGCCTACGGCGGCGCCTACCTCCTGAGGAGTCGTGCCGTTTCCCAACTGGCGTGCCAAGTCACCGTAAGTGACGGTCTCGCCGTACGGGATCCGGCGGACCCACGACCAGACGCGCTCCTGGTATTCGTCACCCTTCGTGGCCGCCGGTACTTCAAACTCGTGGCGGTCGCCGGCTAGGTACTCGCCGATCTGGTCGCGAAGAGCGCCGAAGCCGACGCCGCTGCACCGCCCAAAACTGGCCGAGTCGGGTCGATACCAGTGACGGGGGAAGTACACGCCGACCACGGCTCCTTCGTGGACCACAACCGTCAGGTCGCCCAACTTGGAGGCGATCGTCGTGTGCGTCAGCGCCCCCGTTCCGACCCACCCATGGTTCACCGTCAACATCTAGTTCCCTCTGGCTCGCGAGTCACACCCTGTAAACGTTCGGAGTGGGGGGAACGTGAGGTTCAACCCTGCCCGGGCACCATCGCGAGACGGTCGAGACGCGGCCACGGCAGTGGTCTACCTCCCCACGGCGGGTGGACTGACCAGTTCGCCCCGATGACAAGGACAGTTGGGCGACCTCGCAATCGACGGAACCCAGTACACCCCGGACGAGACTGGGTTCACGATCTAAACGCATACCGGTCGACGTGGCGGCAACAATTTAAAGGCGAGCCCGGCAAGTGGGACGCGGCCTCATCCTAAAGCTGCAGGCAGCTGAACTTTTTGCGACCGAAAGGGTTGTACTTAGAACGAGAGTTCAGGCAAATGGCGGGTAGGCGCGGCGCTGGTGCCACCCACCTCCCATCCGGTGAGTACCCGCCGCGGCCCCAGCGCCGCGCCAGATTTGCTCAAGTCCTGTGAGCGTGCGGCTCAATGCTCTGGCGGCGCGGGTGCAGACGACGTTTCGCCTGGCGCGAACTCGCCCGTCAATGACAAGGTGTCGGCCCTGGGCCAGAACGGAAACTGATCTTCTTGGCGCTTCCGTAACAGGGAGTCGTACACCGAGCCTGAGCGTCGCCGCCGACCTGTTCTTGCGCGATTGTGGCCACCGGCTTGTGGCGCAGGGAGGCGTCCATGCCGCAGTTCCCAGCCAAGGACGGTCATCTTGGCGGGAGCGATAGGTCAGCGCCTTCGCGGAGTTGCTCTGGACTTAGCGGTTTTGCTGGTCGGCTTCATTTGATCCCTAAGGTCGTCCTCGCTAATACCAGCGGCGGCCAGCAGCTCGCTGGCGACGCCCCGCCCGAGTTGGACGAGCCCGACGAGAAAATGGTCGCACCGGACTTGGGTCGAGCCGTGATCGGTTGCGATGTCTTTCGCCAAGGCGGCGGCTCGTCGGGCATAGGGGGTCCATGCGATCCGCTCCGCCGCTAGCGACGCGCCCAGGCCAAGGCGCTTCTCGAGCATACCTCGCAGTTGAATCGTCGGCACAGCCAAGGCAGCCAATGCGGCCGTCGCGGTGTTGTCGTCCGCCAGGAGACCGTACAGGACGTGCTCGGTACCGATGTAGTTGTTGCGGTGCAGGACCGCCACGGTCTTCATCGAGACATAGGCCGTTCGAAGCTCGTCGGAGGTTTCCTCAGGCCCGTACTCCCGAAAAGGGGCGAGGAACCGTTGCTGGGCGGCCTGGCGGGTAACACCCAACGCCGCACCGATCTCGCCCCAGGAGCGGCCGGCGTGACGGCAGTGCTCGACGAACTCTTCCAGGAGGTCGTCGCCCAGGGCCTGGAGCTGCCCTGCTACCTTGGATGCGGCCTTAAGCAGCTCGACCCAGTCGGCGTTCTCCTGATGGGTCGTAGTCGCGGTGGCACAAGTGCGGTCTACTTCGGCGATCAGTTCGTCTAAATCCGGCAACGCCGCTCCGTAAGTATGTCTTGACAGATGAGTATTTGTCAAGGTGAACTTGCGCAAACGCCGATGGTAGACCTGCTCACGGCGGCCCCAAGCATGAATGTCGTAGACGATACTTGGGGTCTGAGCGTCTCGATGTTGTTGTGGGACTTTGGGCATACTTCGCACATACCCCGTCTGAGCTGGTCTTTTGGCGTTTGATCAGAACGGTTTGGTCTAGAAAACCGAGAAAAGACGACGTGAAATGAGGTGCGCGGGGCCGTCGAGCGAGCTGACCAAAAAGGAGAATGACCAAGCGTTAGAGCGAGACCGAGCCTGCCACCAAGACCGTGGCCGAGGTGGCCACGCGTGCCGGCGGGGTGCGGCAATGGTGCGCTTCAAACGGCTCACTTGCAGCCAGGAACATGGCTCCAGGGCCCTCCTGCTACCCGGTCGGCGCGCACGCAGGATCGCCGGTTCTGTACGGCCTACCAGTGATGTGACAGCCAGAAAACCCCGATATTGTTGGCGTTTCAGCCAGTCGATGTTATGGCGCGATGTTATGTGTCAGAAAACCTCCGGAAACCTCGGGTTTTCGGTCCCTGGGGTCCGCAAGAACCGTCGATCGGCACGTGGTCGCGTCCCGCTGGCAAGGGAGCGCTATCCGCTCAGATCAACCATTTCGGGGGCGCTTGGCAAAGTACACAGGATGCCAGCCATTGGGCCGGAGAGCGTCCCGCGGGACCTGGCGGTTGGGGGCTAAGCGGGCCAAGCTTGGCTGGACCGACGTGGCGGGCTTTGGCGTACTTGCAGTGGCAACGGTGAGCTTCGGCCCGGCGATCCCAAGCTGGCGCACAGGCCGGGCGAGTGGGTCGGGGCGGCGAGCTGTCTCGGGTCGCCGCCTCGCTGCGCAGGCTCGTCACCGAGCGGATGGGCCTAACCGCAGGGCGACACCGGGTCAGGTGCCGGCTCGGGATGGCCTAGGAAGCCTGCTTAGCCCTGGGGCGCCCGGGCTTCCAACTCACTGGCGACGATCCCGGCGTTTACGTTCCAGCAGAGCTGTGTTGCCGAAGTGAACTCGACGTAGTCGACATAGACGATGTTGATCATCAGGTTCTCGGTCGAATTGTGAAAGCTGCCAGGGTAATAGTCGGAGAGCCAATAGTCGGCCCAAAGGGCTTGAGGCTTGCACGAGGCCGGGAATATGGGAGTGAGCGTCCATGACAGGAGGAACAGGTCGCCCTGCCCGTGATAGTTCGTGAACTTGTTCTGCTGATCCTCGAGCAGGGAAGAAACGAGTTGGGCGTCCGAGAAGTAGTCGAAAACGACGAGGTCCGCCGAGGGTGGAGGGCGGGTGCTGTTGTTGGGCGGAGCATCGGCATAGGTATACACGCCCTTGGCGCGCGATACCCCGTTGTTGTACTGCGAGTCGCTCACGACGACCACTCTGCCTCCGAGCTGGCTGAGCGGGATGTCCGCCAGTCTCGTCAGGCCCAAGGTGTTGAACATGTACGGGAAGAGCGGCTCCAGCTCATCCACGAACTGATCGTAGACATCGCTCGTAAGGTTGTCGAAGTGCGAGAATTTCAGCACCACTGTTTCGTCGCTGCCCACTCCGGCCATGAAACGCGCCACGTCGCCGACCACCGACCAAAGCGGCGGTCCTTCGGCGAAACGCACGCCGTGGTAGATGATGAATCCGTCGCTGAACCACCAGTCCCAGTACCGGACGCGAAGGTCGAAGTAGCGTGAGCCGCTCAAGAGCTGTGTGTAGATCGGGCCCAATTGTGTGACGGAATTCCCTGTCGGTTCTGTGCTGAACCACATCCCGGCATCGTGAGATCCCGGTATGGCCACCTGGCTCAGGCTCTTGCCGGCGAAGGTCGATCCGGACGCCGCCTTCAGGTCGTGCATCCAGCTCGCCGGCGAATAGTGCGTCGGCACATCGCCCCAGCTCGCGAGGACGTTCTGGCTCGTCTTCGACTGGGGATAGTCTTGCCAGACTTCCTCCTGCATCAGCGACCTATTGTTCGCATCGACGTAATACAGGACTCCTTCACCCGGCGGAACGCATGGGGCCACCGCGGTGTAGTAGCCGCCGGCTCCCTCGTCACCGATCCACGTGTACACGCTCGGGTCGGCGATGCTCACCATCAGCAGCTTCCTATCGGTTCCCGGGAGGTCGGGACGGTTTCCCTGGAAGTACACGAACCCGTCTCCTGGAGCGACCGGGGTGGAATCGGCTTGGAAGGTCGAGATCGCGTTTATACTTCCATCACCGAGATCGAGACGGAGCAGCTGCTTGTCCGGCCACGTATGCGAGCCGGGGTCGTGATAGGCGAAATACAGAGCGTTGTCGGGACCGAACCCAGGCGTGTACGCGGTGTAGAGGTTGGGATAGGGGGTCAACTGCTGTGTGGCGAGGTCGAGCTTGATGAGCTGAAAGGTCTCGTAGGGGGTATCCGACCCGGCCGTCGGGTTTTGATAGGGAAAGTAGACACCGCCATCACCGGGAACGCACGGCGAGGCCGCTGTGTACACGCCGTTACTCGAGTCTGTCGCGCCCAACCAGACCGGTTCCGCCGGATCAGCGATATCGATAGCGATCAGCCTCAGATCGGATCCCTGGAAGTATAGAAAGTGGTCGTCCGTGACGGATGGGACTGAATTGACCCAATTGTTGCCGATGTTGATTGGGTTTTGTGGATAGGAGACCTTCACCTGCCAGAGCTTGGAATCCGAATATCCCTGATAGTAGATGTGCCCGTCGAACACGCAAAGCGCCGATTGGGATGTCAAGTTGGTGCCCAAGGTGTTGTCTTGGCCGGTATCGGGGTCGGCCTGGTGCAGTTTGTAGTCGGCGCCTGAATAGTAGATATAGCCATCACCCGGAGCGCACGGCGTCGAAGTCGCGGTGCAGTTACCAATTGGTGTGCTCACTTATGCCTCTTGTCTCCTCTGCGTCTGGTCTTCTGCTGAGGAACATACCGGTTTGGCGAGACTGACGGGCGTCGCACATGCAATCCGCACGACCGCATGAGCATAGCGGCACGCAACAAGGTGCGCCTCGACATGGTCCGCGAGCGGCCGTCCGTATCGGCGAACGCCCTGGCGGCCCAATCGGCAATCATCCAACCATCCCATTATGACGGAAGTTCGGCCAGTCGCACCAGGCCGCGACGGGAGACGCTCGCAGGGCTTGACATGTTTGGCATCGAGGCGCTCGCCGCCCGGAAGAGGTGCCCCAGAATGACGACGCATGATGGTGTCGGAGGCCCTGGAGTAAGCCGCTCCGAATCGGCGATCACTGAAGCCGTGCCCAAGAGCTGTCGGCGCTCGGTCCCGGCACAGATTGCCAGACTACGCCTCGATAATATGTGCATTTGTTCTGGAGAACCCTTGCACCAGAATTTCCCAGCTGTTCAGCGCGCGTAGCCGTCGTTATCGTTAGGGGCGGCTTCCGAGATTGCTAGATGCCCAACCCAGCAAGCGCAGATTGGGGGTTCGGGAGCGGGTCTAGCGATGTTGGACGGCGGGAAGCGCGTAGGACTTGTCGAGCACGCTGCCGAGCGGCGAGTAGTACCGCATCGTGAGGTTGAAGCTCCCCGTAGGTGCGGGAAGCCAGTTGGCGAGCTTGTCGTCGTCCGGTCTGTCGTGCTGTATGTAGAGGGTAAGCGAGCCGTCGTCGTTGGGTGCGAGGCCGTCGGTGGTGCTGCCGATGCTGACCCGGTTGATCGCGTTGGCGACGAAGAACATGTCGTCGTCGTAGATCGCCAGGTTCCACATCCCCGCCACCGGTGGCGTACGGCCGACGTCGAAGTGCAAGACGTGGGCGTGCGCTCCGCTCAGCGGTTCGTCGTTGGCGTCCACCCGGGTGTTGACGTACACCACCTGCTCAGCGAGCTCGGTGCCGACCTGGTTCTTGGCGTTGGCCGCGTTGAGAGGCCAGTCGTGGCTGCAGCGGCCCGTGGCCATAGAGCCTCGCCACCCGTTCACCGTCTCGCTCATCGTCGCCCATCGCTCATCGATGATCGTCTCGACCATAGGGGCGGCCCGACGCATCCTGGCCGGTGTCGATTCGTCCAGGGACTGCCACTCGAAGCCTCTGGCGACGCTGAGGCCGATCGTGGCCAACGCCTGGACGAAGGTGTCGTTGACGACGGCCGCGGCCGAAACCATGTACTTCATGGCCGCACCGAGCAGGTCAAACAAGCGGAGGTCGTCGGGAGCGGTCAGCGGCGGCACGTTGAGCGGCCCGAAGCTCGGCTCGTCGCCGGCGATGCCCTCCCGCAGGTAGCGGCGCAACGGCACCACGCGGAACCCCGCCTGTGCCTCCACTGCCCCCGCCAGGTCGCCCTCGCGCTGGACAGCCACCCGCACGGTGACGAACCCGAGGTTCGTGCGTGACGGCACTTGCACTATGTCGCCTGGGCCCGGCCGTAAAAGTCCGGGCCGGTCAGCAGCTACGTGCGCGGCACCGGTTCCCGGCTCCCGCCAACGTTCAGGACCACGTCATCGAAGGCGTCGCCGATCTGGACGATGAACCAACGAGCCTCGGCCAGCTTGGGGACGAACACCACCACCGGCCCTTCGGAGACGTCGAAGAAGGCGTACCCGTCGATGGTCAGGTTGTTCGGCGGACGACGAAGCGGTCGTCGGCGGTCTTGAGCCGGGGCGAACTTCTGGAACGAGTTCAGCCCGATGCCCTTGACGGCCAACACTCTGGGGCGGTCTCGACCCGTTGCGCCAGCGGGTAGCCCCACGTCCCGGCCTGCACCCCCAACGTATAGGCGTATTCAAGACCTCGGCCGTTTTGGGCTGTAACTGTTGATGTCTACTCAAGCCTGGAAAGGCCCGTCCACCAGGGGATTCAAGCCTCCAACTGGACGGGCCGGCACCAGCCGTCACGGCGAACGTGATGTCAAACGAGGACGCTGGTTTGCAAATTGGAAGGCAGCCCTCGTCAGCTGCAAGGACGCTAAGTCGCGCTGGGCGGGAGCTCGTGCCGGAAATCCACCCAGCGTAACCAATGGCCGCCTAACCTCTTGGCGTGGCTGGCGCCCTCTCTGCAGCGCTCTGGAGGCAGACGTGATCGCCGTTTCCGTCGCGTAGGACCATCCATGACGCAAGCGCCCGTAATCGAGCGATTGTCAGCGCAAGCTTCGGGAATCCGTTGATATGGCTGCGACGGGTGGCACCAACTGGGTAGAGGTTACAGCGATCGCGACGTCCGTTACTGCCGCCGGCATTGTAATCGCCGCCGTAGGTGCCTTCTGGGCTGCGAAGCAGGTCAAGGAGTCAGAACGCACCCGACACGCGTCTATGGCTATGGAAGTTTCATCGCGCTGGAGCTCCAACGAACTGATACGCGCTCGGCGGGTGCTTAGGCGTCACGCCAGAAGGGGCGAAATCCTAACGGAGTACATCAAAGCTAGGGATAGGTACAGCCCTGACTACTACGAAATTCAGCGGCTTCTGACCTTCTTCGAGGACTTAGGCGCCTTGGAAAGCGAAGGTGGACTTAGCCTCGTGTGGATCGACAAAACCCTGCGAACGCCGGTGCTCTCCTACTACGAAGCCTTTAAGCCAACCATAGACGAGCTGAGACTGAGGCAGAAGACGGCTTACTGGTGGTTCGAAGAGCTCGCGCGAAAGCTACAGGCCTTCAGACCTGGTATGCGTTGGATCGATCACTTCAGCTACGACTACGGTTACGATGCGGCTTTTGCGGCGGCAGCACGTCGTCGTCAAAGTCACGCATGGTCACTTCCTTTGTTCGCGGAGCCACTCCCCCAGGATACCTCTATCGGGAGGGATCGTACAGGTCATTAGTACGAACTGGCGTTCGATGTACCCCAGCGATAACCAAGGTATCCGTAACTTCACCCGGCCAGAGATACTACGCCGCCAGCTAGCTCGACCACCCACTTCCACCAGTGCGGCCCTCAGCGTAGCCGAACAGGCGTTCCCCCCAGCCGGACACACCCCATCGATAGCCTCCCGGGGCATGAAGGACTACGCCGGGGCTTGGTCATCGGAGCGGAGCAGCTTCCGCTTCGTGTACACCTCCGACGATGACGGTCGGGCAATGAGGTGCCCAGGTGAGCCCGTTGCTGTTGGCTGGACACGTGATGGTCGAGGCCGCTGGTACGCCGTGGACGCCTGCGAGCAGCACGCGTCGCAGCTCCTGAGCCGTCGTCAGCGCAGGTCGGCCTGGCGGGATTAGTGGGGTGACATGTGTCTGACACAGCGGGCAGTTGTCGTCGCGGCTCTCGGAGCATCCTTCCTAACGGCCGGCGCCACGTTCGGGCTGGAGCTGTGGCGGGAACATTGGAGCCGGAAACGGGCCAACGAGGACCGTCTAAGAGAAGCGTGTGTTCAACTTGCCGCCACGCAGTCATGTTTATTTTCCCCGTCTACGCCCAACAGCTGGAAGGTATCTACCGGCAGGGGTTCGGCGAATCGCTGGACCTCCTTCTGTATCGACGTAAGCCAGCCGACCCGGTCGAGCTCATGGACCGGCTCCTCGTAGAGCAGAAACCAATATTGGAGGCCCAGGCAGTCATCGACGTCCTTGGGGGCCAGGAGCTAATCCGTGGCGCGCTGGAGGTAGCCCTGGCTACTTATGGCGTGCTGGACGGCCTCGTAAAGGCCAAAGCGGCGCTCGACCGGGAAGCATCGAAGGCGTCTACTGCGCAGCGGGTCGCCACGTTTTTTTCGTCCGCGCAAACGAAGTTGCCCGTCCAGATGGAGACGGCTCTCCAAGAAGGAACCAGGCGGCTGGGACGAGCAGTCCGTCAGTTTGCTCGTCTCACGAGGCAACACCTAGGTGTGAATGACCCAGAGGCAGTAATCCGGGCATACCCAGAGCTCTTTGCTGAGCCGGGGGCGGAAGGGACCTCCAGGACTGATAGCGACAATAGCGAGGGTCTGGCCGGAGCACCTGGACTTGGCGGCTAGCCAGGTGATGTGACCGCCTTATCCAGCGGGAGACTCCCGACGTGGCACGACGGCGGGCACCCCTCGGGTGCCGTTGCTGTCCAGAGGTGCAAGGGTCCAGCTTGACGGGCGATGTCGGAGGGTGTTCCAAAGGTTCTGGCCCCGTGCGATGCTAATGGTCACGCTGTCACCGGGTTCGATTCGTAGTGAGATGACGATTTCCCCAAAAGCCTCTATGTAGTAAACATTGGCGCCGAACAGAGACCTGTGCGCGGGTCCGTTTGGCTCTCTGTAATGCCCGCTTGGATAAGGGGGCCGTCGCCAGGCTGCCCGTCGATGCAGACCCATTGGGCCATGGTCTCGTCGCATTGTAGCCGTGCTGAAGAGCGACGGCGCGATAAACGTGCCACGGAGGTTGGTAAGCCCATTTGCCTGAAATCCCAATTGGGATTTGAGGCTTTTCCGTAGGGGCACCCCGGTGTCGGCCCGACTCGAAACGTGATGACCATCGCCGGTCAAGAGTGCCACCGGCGTTGGTTCGCTGACTGGTTCCAGCGACGATTCGGCATCGAGGTGCCCGAGCGGGGACAGGAGTTCGCTAATGACTAGGGACCCCCTGGCCGATAACGACAACACAACCCTTGCAAGGAGAAAACCACCCTCATCTAGCGACCGGACTTCCAGAGACCGGGCTTGTACCCTCGACTCGGGGACGACGAACGGTGCCCGGGCGCGGCCGCGGTCGCCCCTGGCCGGGACCCAAAGAAAAGGCCTTTGAATGCAAGCTAAGAAGCTCATCCGCAAACTACCTGTTGTCGCCACGCTGGCCGCCGCGGTCGTCCCCCTGGCAGCCGGGTCCGCCTCAGCCACTACACCCCGGTGGGTCACCCTCAACTCGGTGACTCAGACCACCTGGTACAAGTCGTCGTTCGGATTCAGTTCCGCCGGCCTCCAGGACATCGTGCCGGTCAGCCCGGGAGTGGGGACCTATCGCTTCGTCTTCACACCGGTGGGCGTCAGCCACCTAGCGGTTAAGTACATCCAGTGGGGCTACCACTGCACTACGGCGACCTTCCAGACCTACTACGTCAACCTGGACTACCCGAACGAGGTCGTGCCCCAGATCATGGACAACACGCCCTCTTTCCAGTCGCCCTCGTCCCAGTCCACCCCCTTCGGCGACAAGCCCACGACCGCAACGCTCCCAGCGAGCTTCCAAGTCACCATCCCGGCCGTGCCCCGTATCCTGGGCCCGGCCGCCCGGCCGCCGGTGCTCCTGGGCTGCTGGCTGCAGGCCACCGCTGGCCAGTCCGGCCAGGGCATTCCCAAGGCAGTGGAACAACAGGTGGTCGTGAAGGTGCAGCGCGCCGGTTAGGGCCTTTTGTCTGTCCGATGTCATTGGTGCCTCCTTTCGGGTCAGAACCGGTCGCCCAGACCCATCCGCTTGTGCGCTCCCCGGGCTCGTTCGTCCGCCGCGCTGGCCCCGTAGCGCTCCAGCATCTGCCGGAAGCGCCACGGAAGAGCCGCATGGCGTCCCCTTCGTCGCCCCGTAAGCGAGCCACTGGTGCGCGGCGGTGTGTCGGAACTGTTGTTGCCGGCGGACCACAATCCGGGGTCAGCGCCGAAGTCAACTGGCAGCGAGCCCAAGTGGTTAATAGCGCCCGCTAACAACTGGCGGTCGATGACGCCGCCGAGCCATGCCACGAGCCCGGCGGCAAGCGACGGTGGGCCTAGCCCAAGGCCGTCCATTAACGACCGGACCCGGCGGGCCACTTCCTCGGTACCCGCGCTGGCGACGTCGGCGGCACCGGGCTGAGCGAGCACAGCCCGCACCTGTTTGAAAGTGGCCGTCCGCCGACCAAACGCTCCTGGGCGCCCGGTGGCCACTCCGAGGCCAGAGAAGCGACCAGCGCTCGGCGGGCCGAGGGCCCCATGTCGGTGTCGACGGCGGGGCGGCGCAAAGGGGAGCCCTGCTGGTCCAGAGGCGCTGGCCAACACATCGCCTCTTGGCGCTGATGAGCAAGGGCCTTGATAGCCAATGCACCATCGCTCAACTGTGAAAGCGACCGGTACTGTGCGCGGTCTGTGTGCAAAATGTCAGGCAGAACGACTGCGTCCCCATGGCACGGTCGGACTCGTCACCGACGCGGAGCGCCAACGCCAGTCGGCCGAGAAAAAAGGCGCAAAGAAGAGGAAAGATGACGGTAGTTACGTCAGTGATAGCGCTCCAGTTAACATGTCATCGACGCAGCTTCACTGGCCCGTGCTGTGCACCAGTGACAGCCCAAAACGCGCTCGAGTTATTTGGCGATAAGTCGTGCTCAGGTGGTCACCTGTGGCCTTGATGATCTACGCGCCGAACGAGCTGAGCGTAGCGCGCTGCTCGATCAGGGCTCTCACGATGTGGTCGGTGACGGCATCGTGGGTCGGACGATCGCCCAAGCCAATCGCCTTACGGTTTCTTGTCACTCTCGACATGCTCAGGATCGGTATCGGCCAGAAGGATGGTGACCTTGGTGAGGCCGGGACCGACATTTTCGCTTCGGGTTTCAAGTATCTTCATTCACTCTCCTTTGGAGCAGGTTCCACCGGCCGGGAACTGCCGGTGGAACTAGCGACACAGAGCCCTCCGAGAAACACACAAAGGCGGGGAGAGCTTTAGCCGCGGACGAACTCGACCGTCTCCCGGTTGAAGTCCACGTTCCGTGTGCGGTAGCCGGCCGCGCGCCACGCCCGGGCGTGGGTATGGGTCCCGCTTTCCTCGTTCTCCCACCACGGCGGAAATCCCGGGCCGACGCCGGCAGTCTTCGCCCGAGCACCCTTTCGATCTCTACGAAGCTCATGAGCAAATATGGCCGCGGTCTGGGCGGCCAAGTGATGGTAGAGGGGCCGGTACGCGGACCTCCAAGTGATGAGGCTGCTTCTCATGTCATTGACCTCGCTTTGGTCGTGGGTCGCGCTCGGGCCACCTGTCGTTTCGGTGCAGTCCGCCCTGGCCAACCAGTCCAGGAACCGCTCAGGTCCCCCGACATGGGCGGCGACGGTGCTGCGGGCCTTGCCAGCGGCTTTCAGCTCAGTTTCGTAGCGGTCTAGAGCCGCCCGAAGCTCCGGCTCGGCCCAGCAGCGCGTCTCGGACACATGTCCCGTTATTACGTGTCCGTGTCCTAACTGCGAGCCTTTTATCCTCTTCGCCGTCTCGCGTCCGGGTCATGGTTGCGGAATCGTGGGCCTACCGACTAGGGGACATACGAACTCATTCCCCTCATGGGTTGTTGCCGGCCGTGGTCGTAAGGGATCGTTGGCGGACGCGGCTGCTCTACGAGGCGTTTCCCAGGTGAGCCGTGTAACGCTACCCGTGTACGGATCTATGTAACGCCAACCCCTGCTTGCGCTACATTCAGCCAAGGCTACGGACAGGTCTGGGCAGTCGACGAGAACCCCGACGCCCAGCGAGACGCCCTCGGGGACGCGGGCTGCGACGAAGTCCTCATCGACAAGCTGGCCCGGCGGCCGGAGCTGGACAAGGCCTTGCTCGTGACCAGGGAGTGCGACCAACTGGTCATCACCAAGCTGGACCGCCTCGGGCGCTCGCTCGAGCATCTGATCGCTCTTTCCAACGAGCTTCAAGCCAGGGGCGTCGACCTGCTGGTGCTCAACCAGGGCATCGACACCTCTAGGGCCCTCGGGCGGATGTTGTTCCAGATCCTCAGGGCCATTGCCGAATTCCGCGACAGGCCAACCATCGCGCCGGCACGGTGGCTCGTGCCGGGCCAACACCGAGGACGACGCCAACGCGTCGCGGCCCTCCCTTAGGATTTGCCAATTGATAGCGGTGCGTGCCGGGGGCGTGGTCGAGGCTGGCAGCGTGACGCCCTCCTCCGCTTGCCGATTCCCGCCCGGGGTTCCCTTTGGCGGACGGTGCAGGCACATACCGACCGGGCGGCCGGGCGACGCACGGGCCGGGACGGTCCTAGCCATGCACATGAGACCCGAAAGGGTGACCGGCCAACGAGGACGCTGACCGCCCGCACTTTGCTGGCGCTAGCAGCATTGTGCCTCGTGGTCGCCGCGTGCGGCAGTAACGGTGAGGCCAAGGGCGCTGCGAGCGTCCGCGCCTTCGGGCTGGTCGAGGTCGGGAAGACCCACCTGCAAGTGGCGGCCGATGGCAGGTCGGCCACCGTGCAGGTGGAGACCAACCCGCCGACGGTGTGCGCCATCGCCTACGGTAAGACGGTCTCGCTCGGGTCGATCGCTGACGACCCCAACATGGGCGGCACTGCCATCTCCCAGCACACCGTCGTCCTCAGTGGGCTGACCCCGGGCACCACCTATCGGTACAAGCTCACCGCCACCGACGCGCAAGGGCTCGTCTTCCAGACCCCGGGGCTGGCCGCCTTCACGACGCCGCGCGAAGCAGCCGCCCAGGTGCGCGACGTCGCGGTCGGCGCCAAGGTTGTCGCTGTCAGTTCGCAGTACAGCGACGCCTACAGGGCATCCAACGCCGTCGACGGCAACCTCTCAACCGAGTGGGCGTCGGACGGCGATGGAAACCGTGCCTTCATCACGATCGAGCTCCAGCGGGAGTACAAGATCAACGGCGTTGCCTTCATCACCCGCGAGATGTCGGACGGCTCGGCGGTCACGCGGACCTTCACCGTTGTAGTCGACGGTCGCAGACGGTACGGGCCGTTCCCGGCAGGCAACGCCCTAGACCCCCGCACAGCGCGGGTTTCGTTCACCGGGCGTTCCCTTCGCTTCGAGGTCGTCACGTCGACCGGTGGGAACACGGGGGCGGCAGAGGTCGAGGTCTTCTCCCCCGGCTGAGCGCCGGGCCGCCAGTCGGCCCGGCCATCTCCAGGCCACGATGGCCAAGCCGTGAGGGCCTCGTTTGCGCCGCAGTGTCGCTCCATCACACGGACGCGAAAGCGGCGCTCGTCCGGTTAGTAAGCTCCTCGCCGTCCATGGGGGAAATATTGCGCGCTCAACGATCCAAGCTGGGCATCGCCTCGTTCCAGGACCTCGGCGTCGTCCTGCCGAGCCCGGCCGCGGCCTGTTTACATCGCCCGTTGCGAGTGTTGGACCGTGAGCGGCGAGAGCGGACTCGTCTCATTGATGCGCCCCGGGTTTCATGACTGCTCGGGTTATTGGGTAACCGCCTCGGTGGCGGCCTGGCTGTGACGGTAGTAGAGAGCTTCGAACTCTGCTGGCGTTGTGTAGCTGTTGTCGTCGGTGATCTCGCCGTGGAGACGCCGGTGGTTGAACCAGTCGATGTAGCCCATAGTGGCGAACTCGACATCGTCCAAGCCTTTCCAGGAGCCCTTACGGTAGATGAGCTCCCATTTGTAAAGGCTGTTGAACGCTTCTGCCAAGGCATTGGCCCGCGCCGTCAACTACACCCACTCCCGCTGGTGAACAGCGAACTGTCCGGGTAACCCACCCGTTCCACCCGTGGTCTGGGCGTGAGTTCGCGTTCGTGGCGGTCCAGCGGACCTGGAAGCAGGACCGAGTCTACTTCTTTGGCGACGACGGGACGATGCGGTCTTTGCCGACCTCCTGGACCGATGCCGCACAGCCGGACGTGTTTGCCAACTTGTCCGCAGGCCGGAGCGCTTTCCGGGTCGATGACCTGCTTGCGCTGGCGGAGGTCCTGGACAGCCTCGGCTAAGCCGAGCCTGGCGTCTACATGTAAAGTAGATTCTGCCGAACTGTAAGAGCCATTATGCCGCTATGCCTTCTGTGTGACCATCGTCGGCGAACTGGCGTTCACGGATGCAAGCCGGTAAAAGCTGCCATCTTGCAGGTAAACAAGCGAGAGGTGGTTGACAAGGTGTTCAGCTGTCGGCATAATGCAACTTACAACACTGTAGTTCGGGGAGGGGAGGAGATGGCCAAGCGCAAGGAGGACCCCAAGGTTGCGGCCCTGCGGGAGGAACGGAGCTTGAACCCGCGTCCCGAGACGGTGCGCGACCCGGCTTTTGCCAGCTCGGAGTTCTTGGACGCCAGGGACATGGTCCAGGTCAAGTACGAGATGGTTCGTAAGGTGCGCGTCGAGGGCGATGCCGTGAGCCAATCTGCCGCCCAGTTCGGCTTCTCCCGGCCGTCGTTCTACCAAGCGGCGGCGGCCATCGACGCTGGTGGGCTGGCCGCCCTGGTGCCGGCCCGTCCCGGGCCCCGCCGGGCGCACAAGATGTCCGCAGAGGTGGTGGCGTTTGCCCGCCAACAGCTGGAGGCCGACCCCGCCTTGCGAGCAGCCGACCTGGTGGGCCCGATCGAGGGACGCTTTGGCCTCCGGGTGCACCCCCGCTCGGTGGAACGGGCGCTCGCTCGGGCCGCCCAGCCCAAAAGTGGCGGCCGGTGATGAGCGGGCCGGCGACAAGACCGACGTCGAGCGCTACGAACAGCTGCGGGCCCATGCCCTGGGAGGTGAGCCGTCAGGTTGGCGCCTCGGCCTGGCACTGTTGCAGGGGCGCGGGACGGCTGCTTGGTTGCGGGCCGGCCGGGGCATCGCAGTGGTGCCAGTGCCCTCAGGCCGGCGGCTCAGCGAGCCGGCCGGCGGGGACGAACTTGTCCGCGTCCTCGCCACAATGGCGCTCGCCGTTGCGGGCGGGTGAGCAGCGATGAGCACCGAAGCGGCGGCCAAAGCGAGAGCATCCCATTTATCCCGTAACGCTTATTTGTACGTCCGGCAAAGCACTTTGCGCCAGGTGCTCAACAACACCGAGTCCACCGTCCGCCAGTACGACTTGCGCCAGCGGGCTGTCGCCCTTGGCTGGCCCCCCGAACAAGTAATAGTGGTCGATGTCGACCAAGGCCACTCCGGGGCCTCGGCCGCTGACCGGGAAGGCTTCCAGCGCCTGGTGGCCGACGTCTCCATGGGCCGGGCCGGGATCGTGCTCGGCCTGGAATGCAGCCGGTTGGCCCGCAACAACGCCGACTGGCACCGGCTATTGGAGATCTGTGCCCTCACCGACACGTTGATCTGTGACGAGGACGGGCTTTAGGGCCCCGCCGACTTCAACGACCGGATGTTGCTCGGGCTGAAAGGGACGCTGTCGGAGGCAGAGCTTCATTTGATCCGCGCCCGGCTGCCGGGTGGCCAGCTTTCCAAAGCCCGCCGGGGCGAACTGCCGATGGTCCTGCCCGTCGGGCCTCGTCTACGACCCGGCCGGCAAGGTGGTGCTCGACCCCGACGCCGGCGTCCAGCACGCCGTCCGCCACCTGTTCGCCACCTTCGCCCGCACCGGTTCGGCCCGCGCTGTAGTCCAGACGTTCAACGCCGAGGGGCTGCGGTTCCCGGGCCGGGTCCGCACCGGGCCGCACAAAGGCGAGCTGTCCTGGACGCCACTACAGCACTCCCGGGTGCTCAACATATTGCACAACCCCCGCTACGCCGGAGCGTTCGTGTACGGGCGGCTACGCCAGCGCAAGAACGCCAACGGCAGGCTCCGGGTTGAGAAATTACCTCGTAACCAGTGGACGTCACTGATCCCCGAGGCTCACCCTGGCTATATCAATTGGGAGACTTTTGAGCTCAACCAAAAGCTATTGGCCGCCAACGCCCAAGCCCGTGGGGCCGAACGGGCCAACGGCCCGGCCCGGGAAGGCCCGGCTCTGTTGCAAGGCCTGGCCGTGTGCGGCCGGTGCGGGCGCCGGATGACCGTTGGCTACCACCTCCGAGGCGGCGTCGAGGTCCCCGAGTACCGTTGTATGCGGACGGCGATCCGGGACGGCACTCCACCTTGTCACCAGGTGCCGGGGGCCAGGGCCGACGCTGCCATCGGCGCCCTCCTCCTCGAAAGCGTCACGCCCCTGGCGTTAGAAGTGGCGCTCACCGTCCAAGCCGAGCTCGAAGCACGCGCTGACGAGGCCGACGCCTTGCGCCGCAGCCACGTCGAGCGCGCCCGCCACCGGGCCGAATTGGCCCGGCGCCGCTACCTTGCCGTCGATCCCGACAACCGCCTTGTCGCCGACAGCTTGGAAGCCGACTGGAACGACGCCCTCCGACAAATGCGAGACGCCCAAGACGAATACGAGCGGGCGGCCGCTGTCGCCCAAAAATTCCTTCACGGAAGAGCAAAAATCACGGATCCGGGCGTTGGCCACCGACTTCCCCAAGCTATGGTCCGACCCCGCTACACCTCAGCGGGAGCGAAAACGCATGGCCCGTTTGCTCATCGAAGACGTCACCATCAACAAGGCCGACAAGATCTACCTCGACGTGCGTTTCCGCGGCGGGAAAACCGAGAGCCTTGTCATCCCGCTCCCCCCGACGGGCGGGCAGGCTCGCCAGACCGACCCTGGGACGCTCGCACTGCTCGACCAAGTCCTAGAAGAGCACACCGACGCCCAAGTCGCGAAATTCCTCAACCAGGCCGGCCACCGCTCCGGGACGGGCCAGGCCTTCACGCCCAAGATCGTGCTGCACCTACGCCGCTCTAACGGCTTGAAGAGCCACCTCGAACGGCTCAGGGCCAGAGGGCTGCTCACCATGCCCGAGGTTGCTGAACGCCTCGACCGTCAAGGCCTGGCACCGCTGCGGCCTGCTTATCTCTCACCAAGCCAACGACAAGAACGTAAGGCTTTTTGAGCCACCGACGCCTGAGGACCCTCGCCTCGTCAAAAAGATGGGCTGCAGCCTTGCCAAACGAGCTCCCACCCCACCGTCGACAGGAGGTGCAGTATGAAGCACAGTTCTTGATGGACCTGAAGCGAAGTACGCGGCAGCTGAGGTGAAATCTCTCGCGGTTGCCACCCGAACTTGGGCGCGCGGCAAAAGCTCCGCGGCGTTTAGCCCCGGTCCCTGATCTTGGCCGTGGAGCTGCGGGGCTCCGGGTGAACACCCGTTTGGTCAGGCGGCGGTGTCTATGACGACCTTGTGGCCGAGTGCCTCCAAGCGGCGCAAAAGCCTTCTTGTCTCGGCTTGGGGGTCGCGGTGGTGTTGGTAACCCGGGGGGACCTTTCCCACCTCCCCGTCCAGTTGTATGTACGACTTCGCCAGGTTTACCAACCTCGAGACCCAGGCATCCGCAGGGGTGGACTTGTGCGGGGACGTGAGCGCTGCCGGCCACCAGTTGCATCTGACCCCGCCTATCGCCATCGTGGCGGGGCAGAAAGCTCGAGGTCTCCGTCAACGGGCTGGGCAACCCGGCCCGGCCCGGTGCTGAGTCCCTGACACTGCAGACGTCTTCCCAAAGCGCCGGCTCGGTGAGCTATACGATCGTCCCCTCGAGTTCGATCGGGCCCTCTCGGTGGCACTCTCTTCCTCGGCCGCGGGGGCAACCAGGGTTACCTACACCGTCGAGTTCACCACTTCAGCGACAGGCGCCCTGGCTGAGGGTTCGGGCCTGATCGAGCTCGGCGCACCGGTTGGGAGCTTTCACCACACGGCTGCTTGCGGCGTCGCCTCGGCCACAATCACCGACCTGGCCACCCACGCCAGCGCCGGCGTGGACATGTGCAACGCGCCGGTGAGCGAGGGTGGGGCGCAGCTGCAACTCGTGTCCGGTATCGCCATCGCAGCAGGCCAGCGGGTGTCCGTGGCTATCACCGGGATCGACAACCCGCTGGTGCCCGGGGCCAAAATCCTGTCGCTGCACACCTCCTCGGACAGCCCTGGCTCGGCCACATACACCGTCACCGGCCACGCCGTCCCGGTGGTGGCCCTGGAGCTGGCGCTCTCGACTCCAGCCGCCCTGGCCAGTGGCGTGACCTACGCACTGAGCTTTCGGACCTCAACCCACGGGGGACTGTCCGCCGGCTCGGGGGCGATACTACTGAGCGCGCCCACAGGGACCTTCCCCTCGAACGTCCGCTGTGACCAGGCTGTGGCCACAGTCACCAATCTGGCCACTCATGCCTCCGGCTCCGAGGACCTGTGTACCGCAGAGGTCAGCACAGGTGGGGCCGAGCTGCAGGTGTTGACGCCTGTGGACATTGCCGGGGGGCAGCAGGCCGAGCTGGCCATCACCGGCCTGTACAACCCGGCGACGCCGGGGCTCGATTCAGTTGCCCTTTCCACGTCCTCCAATGGCGCCCGCTCAGTTGGCTATCGGGTCGTCCAGGCGTCACCGCTCGCCGCCGTTTCGGTTGACCTCTCGGACAACGCGGCGGGAGCAGCCCCGGTCACCTACGCGGTCGGGATCTCGACGCCTCCCACTGGCGCGCTGGTGGCCAGCTCGGGGACCATAACCCTGCACGCCGCCGCCGGCACGTTCCCCTCGACGACCAACTGCGGCCACACGCTGGTCACCGTCACCAACCAGGCCTCGGGTGACTCGCAGACCGAGGACCTGTGCTCGGCCGAGGTCAGCAACGGGGGAGGGCAGCTTCAGCTGACAACTCCGGTCGCGGTCGCGGCTGGGCAGCGCGCCGTGGTTGCTGTCAGCGGCCTGGACAACCCCGGCGCTGCGGGGCCGGCGCTACTTAGTGTATGGACCTCCTCCAACGGGGTGCGGGTAAAGGTCCCGTTCGTTTAATCGGCGGCCCCGGGCGCTTGAAGCTTCTACTGGACGAGATGTACCCGCCTGCCCTTGCTGGGCGTTGCGCTCGGCTGGTCTCGAGGCGTCCACCGTCGCCGAACAGGGGCTAGCGGGACCAGGCGACCTGGACATACTCGCCTACGCCGAGGCGGAGACGGACGTGCTACTCACCGAAAACGTTGCGGACTTTCCTCGTTTGACCGCGGAGCGGTTGACCGCCGACATGCATCACCCAGGGATTCTGATCGCGCCACAGTCCACCCAACAAACCTGTTCCTCCTCGCCGCACCCTGTCTTATGCCGCCTCACCGAACCGGCCGAAGCGACCTTTCTGGCCGGCCATAATGCGGCAACGTGCCACGAGTTGCAGCGCCGTGCGACGTCAGTGAACTGACTACGGGCCAGAAGCTTAGCCCGAATCCCGTCGAGCGCGCAAGCAAGCAAAATAGCAGGTCAAGGGGCGTCCGTTAGCAACCGGTGGCTGCCTGGAGGATGAGGCACGCCCTCATCATGCGCGCTGGCGAGAGTGTTGCGATTTTCCGCCGGAAGCTGGCTCGGGCGAGGGTGTGGATGTTGTCGAAGTTGACAACGCATTCCGTCGGTACACCGTCATCAGCAGGAGTGAGCTCCAGTTCTGAGACGAGGTGACGATGAGCCCGAGTCAGGGCAGCAACGACCACAGCACCGATGCGGTCAGCAACGGGATCGCGGGTTAAAACCAGGACCGGACGGTCGCCTCCTGGTGTCGCTGCAAACCAGATTTCACCTCGTTGCATTTGGCCAGTCCGACCAGTCCTCGGCCGGGCCCCAATCAGCGATGTCGGCCAGCGCCTGCTCACCCGGGTCGAGCGGGCGCTCGGCCCAAGTGACCGCATCGTTCTCGCTTGCCAGACGGACGAGGTGGCGATGAAGGGCCTGGCGCAGCAGTTCGGACCGATCGATACCGAGCCGCCGCGCCAGATCTGCGCATCGGCCGCTTCACTGTCGTCCACTCGAAAACTCAACATCGTCATACCCGAAGGTTATCTCGTATGACAAGGCGTAGGAGGGCCTCGTCGCCCTCGCGGACGCAGACGGGACGCCGTAAGCATGGACCTGCGGGGCTCAACCTGGCCGCAGAACAGTTGATACGAGAGGCGTGCCGCCGGGTCCACGGTTAGCGTCACACCTCACTCCTTTTGTCAAGAGGAGTGCTTCGCTATCCCCACGTTGAGCCGACACCCCCCGGTGTCCTATGAACTACGACGAAATTGAGCACTTTCGAGCCAACCATCCGGCATGGTCCCTCCTGCGCTCGGCCAACGTGGCACTGGTGATGTCGTTCCTTGGTCGGCTGTTCTTAGATCGCAATGTGGCGGACCTGCCAGCACGACAGCTTGCCAGCGAGCTCGACGACGAGCTCTACTCGCTCAACCAGCGCTTGGGTGAGGACCGCTTCCCGGAGACGGCCGTCGAGTACCTCGACGACTGGGCCTCGCCGGAGCGAGGTTGGCTACGCAAGTTCTACCCCCAGGGATCGGACGAAGCCAGCTATGACCTCTTTCCGGCGGTCGAGAAGGCGCTGATGTGGGTTTCCGACCTCCGCAGCCGGGAGTTCAACGGCACGGAGTCAAGGTTGAACACGATCTTCGACCTGCTGCGCCAAATGGTGTTTGGCGCCGAAGAAGACCCCGAGGGCCGGCTGGCCGAGCTGCGTCGGCGCCGAGCCGAGATGGATGCGGAGATTGCCCGCGCCGAGCAAGGAGATTTCGTCCGCCTCGACCCCGTGGGCCAGCGGGACCGCTACCAGCAGTTCTCGCATACGGCCCGGGAGCTCCTAGCTGACTTTCGTCAGGTCGAGGAAAACTTCCGCCGGCTGGACCGCAATCTACCCCAACAAATCGCGGGTTGGACCGGCTCCAAGGGCGCGCTCCTCGACACCGCCGTCGGGAGCCGCAACAGCATCGCCGAGTCCGATCAAGGCCGCAGCTTCCAGGCGTTCCACGACTTCCTCCTCTCGCACGACCGTCAGGCCGAGCTGAGAAAGCCGATGAGGACAGGTCTCCGTGCCAACAGAGTCGGCTGAGCCTCAGACAACAGGACGACGCTGAGGGCGCGGCGGCGCCGAGGAGGCGAGCTGCGTGGCTCCCACGCCATCCAGATGACCGGTCCTTGGATCGACCCTTTATGATCGGCGCAAAACGCCCGGCCAAGCAAGTGGACAACCATAAACGGAAAGGGGGCTCGCAGCCGTCTTCGAGGCCTGGCAACGACGACTCCCGCTAGTGCCTGCGCAGAGGACAGCCCTTATTGTGCTCACGTTTTGAGGTACGTCAGCCGATCTTGCTCACCGTAGGTTCCGATTTTCGGCCGCTGGGTGCCTGGCGGAACTGGGCCGGCACCAAGGTGCGGTCGCGTGGCAGTGGGCCGAAACTGGTTGCTGGTGTCGTAGTCGTTCGTAAGGATGTCGGCATGGCCGTCCGTGTGCGAGGTCCCCAGCCAGGGGAAGACCTGTTGTTGGTCGCCATCGCCAACGAGCGGGCCGGGTCCCCCTACCGTCGCCTCGGCTTTGCCACCACGCCCCACCGTTGGGCCGTGCCGTCAGGCCCATGTCGAGACGAGGCCCGTATGTTTCTACCATTGCCGTCCAGCGGTGCCTGACGGCCTGCTCGAGCGCATCGTCCGCGAAAGCGGGGTGCCGGACCTGGTTGAGGTACTCGCCGAGCGGCTCGCGCCCACGGACCTCCAGTCGTTGATGATGGAGGTCTACCGCCGCCGTTCCGCTCTCGTCTCGCCTCCACAGCTGCTGGAGCGTTTCGGTGCCGACCGGTTCAGTCGGCCCGCGACGACCTCGCCCGCAGCGGTCGCCGCGTTCGAGCAGGCGGCCTGGTCGCTTCTCCCCGAGGGGTACGAGGCCGTCGAACTGTCCCCCCTATGCCCGCTGGGTACCAATTCGGTGATCGCTACGGTCGTCCAGCACAAGGTCGTCAGCACATCGCGCAACAACGAGGTGGTAGCCGACTCGACCGCCGTTCTGGCGTTGGTGTGCGCGCTACGCCGTCGCCACCTGCTTACCGACCGCGCCACACGTTCGGAGGTAGTCAGCTTGGCGGCCTCACAGCGGCAAGTGCGAGCGCAGGACTTCCGCAGCGCCCGGTCCTCGGCGCATTTCAGGCTCCTGGGCGTGGCCTCAGCAGGCAGGGACCGAGGATCGCTCGGCTTCGAGGTGGACGCCCTGGTCACCCAGATCAGCTTCTTAGTGACGGTGCTCGATTACCAATGGCCGGGCCGGCGTATGCGAGTAGCGATCACCGACCTGTGCGACCGGTCGGACGTGTGGGAGCGCGGTGTCCTCCAAGTGCTCCGCACCCGTTTCTCGCACCTGGCCGTCGAAATGGGCCCGACGAGACAATCCGGCCGTGGCTACTACGTAGACGCCTGCTACAAGGTCTATGTGGTCGACGCCACCGGCGATGAGGTCGAGTGCGGCGATGGCGGGTGCACAAGCTGGACGCGCCAGCTCCTGAGCAGCAACAAGGAGCGGCTCGTCATCGGAGGCTTGGGGATAGACCGGCTACTGACTGAACCCCGCCCAAGCCTTTGATGTTTTGACAGACCAAGGGCATCGGACGAGACCCAATATCTCTTATTGTGCGGGCATTTTTCTCCGACCAAGAGGTGCTGGTGACGTTCGGCTCGTGGCCGTGAACATTGGCGTTCAGTTAAGGGAGGAGTTCGAGTGGGCCGAGACGCGCCCGCCTCTTTCTCCAAACTCCGAGCCGGGGAAAGGACGAGCCGATGTCGCGTGGCAGCGGACTGCGACTGCTAGGCGTCAAGCCCAAAGCGTTCCTCGGCGTCCTGCGGGCTGAGGCCGATGGCCCTCCCGATAGCGTCCCAGCTGAGCTGGCGACTGCGGGCTGCTGCCACGCCGCGGCGCATATCGGCTTCTACACTGCCCAAAGTTGTCGCGGTCCCTGTCAACCGGGTGAGCAACATATCGGCCGAAGGCGGTTCCGTGGAAGGCTCTGTCCAGGCCTCCTCGGAGAGGATCACGTTGGACAGGTCGATGCATTCGTTGCAGATGTAGACGCCGGGGCCAGCAATAATCTTGCTGACCTTGTTTTGGGTCTTCCCGCAGAATGAGCATTGGACAAGCTCCGCGGCCGGGGTTCGCTCAGTGGTAGGCATAATTTCCTTCGTTTGTCTGGAGCGGACATGGCGGAGGGCCGCGGCATAGGACTCACCAGTCTTTGCTGCACGGGCCCGTACGAGGCGTTTCAGGTGCTTCCTCTCCGTCATCCGATCCCCTCGTGCCCGGACCCGGCCCCCAGCGACGCGTCCTGGCACCACGATCGGACGCCGGTCCGAGGACATTATCCCCTTTGCCTCCGAAAGACCCGGTCTTGCTGGGGAAGCCCGATGGAGGTGAGGCATCGGCCCTGCCGGCAGTAATTGTGGGGGACGCCGCCGGCGTTGTCAAAACGACCGTGGAAGCGTCCGATGGTTGAACTAAAGCACCTTGAGCCGACGCCTGGTCAGCGCCGCGTCTACTTGGCGAAGCGAGCCCTCGCGTACTCAATCGCGTGGTCGACGAGCGGTTCCACTTCGTCATCCCAGCCGATGGCCGGAATGCTAAATCCTTCGGTGAGTTCACCCTCAGAGAACATCGCTGTTACGGACCAGTGCGGGTCCCCGTTCAGCGCAACCGGGCCGAAAAAGACGACGCCGTCGTGGTCCTGCCCTCGAACGTCGAAGACTTGGAACCAATGCCACTTTGCGACCTCCTGGACGGTCTTGTAACGAAGGGAGGCTGTGGATCCTCTACCACTCCCTCTTCGGTAGCAGGTTTCCATTCAGGCACGACTATGGATGTACCCACCCGGACGCCAGCTTGAACCGCTCGGCCCATGCTGCGCCCCGACGAGACTGCAGGGATCGCACTTGCCCCATCGGTGTGGAGGTCGTCCCGGACGCAGGCGCAACAGACCTTCCACCGCGCTGTAGCGTCTGGGAGCGTGCCTGGCGTCGGGACGACGATGGTAGAGCTCGCCGACGGAGCAGTGTTGTGGACCGAATCGGAAGTAAGGCCGGGGGCTCCGGGGGTAGTGTTCGTGCACGGGGGCCCGGGCACGTGGGACTACCTCGCACCGGTGGCGGAGCCTTTGGCCGACCTGGTCAGTACCCATCGCTACGACCAGCGAGGGTGCGGCCGGTCCTCCCCCAACGATGACCATCGGATTGACCGGTCTGTGGCCGACCTCGAGGAGCTGCGCGTGCATTTCGGTTACGAGCGCTGGGCCGTTATCGGCCACTCCTTCGGTGCCACGCTCGGGCTGGCCTACGCCAGCGCCCACCCCGGCCGGGTGACGGCCCTGGTCTACTGCGACGGCGTGGGTTTGGACTGGCCCCAACACCGGGTTACCGCCCACGCTCGGGCGGACGCCCGGCTCGGCCCGGCGCAGCGGCACCGACGCGACGAGCTCGAGGCCAGAGAGCGGTCCTGGGACGAGGAGGTCGAGTGGCGCACCCTGTGCTGGGTGCCGGACTTCGCCGACCCCGAACAGGCCGAGACCCTGGCCCGCCGGGACGCGGCGCGGCGTTTGGAGATCAATTTCGCCTGCAACCGGGCCATGGGCGAGGAGGCGAAGCGACGAAGTGCACAGGAGCGGGCCGCCTGTGGACGGGTCACCTCGCCGGTACTGGTCGTCCACGGAAGTGAAGATCCCCGTCCGGTCGAGGGCATCAATGCCTTGGTGGAAGCTTTGCCAGACGTTCAGTTTGAGCTGATCGGCGGCACTGGCCACCAGCCATGGGTCGAACAACCACAGGTGTTCACTCGGCTGGTCCGTGACTTTCTGTACCGGGCAACTGCCTAAGTTATGGTCGGGACAACCTCGTACGCCGTAATTGGTGCGTAGCCACGGAGGTTCAGCAGCGCGGCTCGCTCGCAACCTTTACCTGAACCGGGCTTCCGACATAGCTTTATGGTCGCTAACGCCTCCCGTTTCGTCACCGCTACTGACCTCGGACCAGTTCCGGTGCCCGCGCAGGGGCTCATTAGCGGAGGCTATCGACTTAGTCTCGACGGGTTGACCTACGACGTCCGCTCAATCGATGGCCACTGCTCCGAGGTCTGCGACAAGTGCGGCTTTGACGGCGGGTTGCTGGGCCACGCCGACGTCGTCAGGCGCTACCAGGACTTGCCTGAGGAATGGGCTGTCCTCTTTCGCCAACGGGAAGAGGCTTTGTTGCGGCAGCGGCCCAAGCCGGGGGTGTGGTGCGGATTCGAGTACGCCCACCACTTCGCCGTCGGGCTCCGTTGGCTCGCCGGCATCCTGGAGGGGTCCGAAGCTCCCGCCGGGGCGCCGCCCGCGGCAGACCCTGCCAATCACGGGGACGATTGCCACCAGTGGTCCGGCGCGGATGTCATCGATCGAATTGCCGAAGGCGCGAGCGTCATCCTGCCCTATGCCCGACGTCACCAGGCAGGCGAGCAACCAACGCCCGGTGCAGTTTCTTTTGGGGCGTTCGACCTCAGCATGGCGGTGGCGCTCCGTCACGGCGTACACGACAGGAGCACCACGTGCTCGACGTCCGGCAGGGCGTGGCGATGTTGAAGCTTGCGCGTGGGCACAGCGCACTAAAGGAGCACCACCGGACCTGAGGGAGGCGGGCTCACCCAGGCGGATAAGACCCGCTGGTATGACGCGGGTTAACGGCCGTTACGCCGAGCTCTGCGAACAACAAGCCCGCGGCTACCGGTAAGGCTCCAGCAACCCGGACGCCCGCTCGTTGCGAAGCATCCAGCCTGGAGAGCTATGCACATCCTCATTGACCCTGCCGAGGGGAAATCGTGCCGAAGAGACCGGCGCGGCGCTCCTCGCTGCCAGCCACCAGTGGTGCTACTCGCCGGTCACACCGTCGATCAGTTCGCGGACCACGTCAGCGTGACCGTTGTGGCGGGCGTATTCGTTCAGGGTCTTCACGAGCCAGAACCTCAGCGGCAGGGAACTGCTGCCGCGATCATCTAGGGAGCCAGTCGCAGCGATGATTTGGCGTGCTCTATCAACTTCCGCCCGCCACGCGGCAAATGCCTCTCCCGGAGACGCGGCGGCAGCCGCGAAGGCGCTCTCCGACTGCTCCCCGAAGGGATCCGTCCCGAAAGGGAGATCGGGTACGTCTTCTCCGGCGAACACGCGCCGGAAATAGGTCCTTTCTATCTCCGTGAGATGCCTGACAAGACCGACCAGCGAGGTGGCAGATGGGACGCCTGGCGAATTGCTCGGGCGCCAAGCCGCCCGAAGCGCAGACATCCGTCCACGGGGCGTGCGAGAGCCCGCCTTGGTGCGCGTCGGTCACTTCCGGACGGATGATTTTCTGTGCTGACCGCAGTCGTAACCGGCATGACCATGACGACGAGAATCCAGAGCGTGACGATGCCCGTGGCCGATCAGGACCAGGCGCTGCGGTTCTACACCGAGGTGCTCGGGTGCGAGCTGCGTACCGACATCGAGGTATGGCCGGGAGCCAGGTTGGTCGAGGTCGTCCCGCCCGGGTCAAGCGTCGGCCTGGTGCTTTTGCCTCCCGACAGCGAGATCCCTGTGGCCGTGCGGCTCGGCACCACGGACGCCGAGGCCGCGCATGCTCGCCTCCGCCAAGCCGGGGCCGCCCTTCACAATGACGAGGTGGTTCACCTGGAAGGCGCCCCACCGATGTTCTTCTTCTCGGACCCCGATGGCAACGGGCTCGTCTACATGGAGGAGCCTGCGAGCGGTGGCGACGAGAGCTGAACGGGAAATCAGGCGGCGGTTGAGGTCACCAGCGAACTGGGTGTGCCGGTGTTCTGGGTCGCACGAAGACACCGGTCAGCGGTCAGCGGTCAGAGTGCCTGCCCGGGTCACCATCTAGCCTTCCGCCATGTCCCAACGGGAGTACGACCTCTGCCTTTTCGGGTCGACCGGCTTCGTCGGCCGGCTGACGGCCCATTACCTGGCCGCCACCGCCCCGACCGGCACCCGGATCGCTCTGGGCGGCCGGTCTCGAACGAAGCTGGAGTCGCTACAGTCCGAACTGGGCGCGCCGGCCGCCTCGTGGGGCCTGGTGGTGGCCGACTCCTTCGACCAAGCCGCCCTGGGGGGACTGGCCCGCTCTGCCACCACCGTTGCCACCAGTGCCGGTCCCTACGCCCCGTACGGCCGCTATCTGGTAGCCGCCTGCGCCGAGGCCGGTACCCACTACGCCGACCTGACAGGCGAAGTGCTGTTCGTCCGGGAGAGTGTGGCATCGCTGCACGACTTGGCTACCATGACCGGCGCCCGCATCGTTCATTCCTGCGGCTACGACTCGGTGCCCTCGGATCTGGGCGTGCTGCTCCTGCACGAGAAGGCGGCGGCCGAGGGGGCCGGCGAGTTGACCGAAACCGTGCTCAAGGCATCGATGAAAGGCGGCTTCAGCGGAGGGACGATCGACTCGGCGCGTAACCAGGTCGACGCCGTCCGCCACGACGGCCGGCTCCGGGCCGTGCTCGCCGACCCTTACGCCCTGAGCCCCCAACGCGACGCCGAGCCGAATGTGGACGACGAGCCGGACATCTTCTTCCCGAGGCGGGACCCGATGCTGGGAGAGTGGGTGGCGCCGTTCCTCATGGCTCCGTACAACACCAGGGTCGTGAGGCGCAGCAACGCGCTGAACGGTTGGGCCTACGGGCGGTGCTTTCGCTATCGGGAGGTGATGGGCTTCGGGCCCTCCGCGATGGGGGCGGCGATGGCCGCCGGGGTCACCGGCGCTGTCGTCACCATGGCTGGCGGCTATGGCCTTGCAGCCCGCCCGCTTGGTGCTGGACCGGGTACTGCCAGGCCCGGGTGAGGGACCTAGCCAGAGGACCATGGACGGTGGTCGGTTCCGCAGCGAAGTTCACACGATTACCTCGGGAGGTGGCCGGATGCGGGCCGTGATCGCCGCCGCCGGCGACCCCGGTTACAAGGCCACGGCCGTGATGTTTGGCGAGAGCGCCTTGGCTTTGGCGCTCGATGGGGAGAAATTACCCGACCGGGCCGGTGTGCTGACCCCGGCCACGGGCATCGGCTCGGTGCTGCCCGGACGCCTGCAAGCCGCCGGGTTCACCATCGAGACCGTTTGACCACTGCGGCCGGTGTGCCAAACGGCCTGTGCGACCGTCTTCAGGAGGCCTGCTGCGAAGGTCGGGTGTCGAGTAGGCGCAACCCAAGTTGCCGCCCGTACGCACCGGCGCGTTAGAACTGGAGTGAGGAGGGCCACCCAGATCACCTGATATGGGCGGACCAAAACCCCCCGGCCTGCAATAGAAAACCCGCCCCAGAGCCCGTCCGTGCTCCCGCCGCTGTTAGTCCCATCGGACCAACCCTGGCTAGACGATCGGGCTATGATCTGGCCGTGCCGGGTAATGCCTCTGGCCACGACAGGGGCAAATCTTCGAACGAGAGAGACACGGCGAACCGGGCGCCGGTCCAGGGCCGGAGTAGCAGCGCCGGCAACGAGCGTTTACTGCCGGGCGGCGCAAACGGGCCGATCGCAGACGTTCTCAGGCTGCAGGAAGTTACGGGCCGGATGCCACGGTCGGGTGCCACGGTCGGGTCGACGTCCAGCAAGTCCGCGAGCGCAGCTGCGTCCGCAAACCAGGGCGAGCAGAGCCGAATAATAATCACCACGGGTTGCCTAAATGAAGCAGTTTGGGCCGGCGACTAACAGCAGGTCCCTGGGGCCTCCTTGTGCCGCGCAATGTAAGGGTTTGGCGTCCGTAGCGACAACTGGAGGTGGAGTAGGTGGACCAAAGCGGCTGACAACAAGAACCCTGCCTCGTGACGGGAAGGGACGGCAGATTCCACTTTGGCCCGGCCGCCGGCCACCTCGACAAGGGAAAACCACAAAAAGGCGAGCTCGTAGCCGGCTGGATAGAGCCCAGCCCATTCCCAGTCGATGAGGGCCAAGCGGCCGTCGGCGTCTCTCAGTACGTTCCGGGCGGTTACGTCGCCGTGGGCAAAGGCCCACTTGACCGCCGGTCGTGCGGCCAGGGCCGCCAACGCGTCCGCCTCGGCTGGTCTGAGGAGCCCGGAGCGGCAGTGGAGTGCCAGGCGCCGGCCGACGTGCAGCCGACGGAACCATCGACGCCGGGGCCGATAGCTGCCGAGGGTGGCGGCCAGTTCCACCAGTTCGCCCAGGTCATCGACCGGGAGGGACAGAGGGAACTTGGGGCCGAGGCGACCACCGTTGACCGCCTCGAAGGTCATTGACGGCCCCCTTCTGGAGGAGGATATGAGCCTCGGCGCCCTGACCGGCGGCCGCATCTGGGCTAACAACCGGTTGACCCGCAGCTCGTTCAGCGCCGCTTGACGTGGCGTGCCGAGGAACCCCACCCACTGAGGTATCGCGATGCCAGGCAACAGCGTCTTGGTGACGGTGGTGCCGTCCTGTGACCATGTGAGGTGAGCCTTGCCGGTGCCGAGCACCGTCGAAAGCACCCGGAGGTACCTGAGGTCTGCGAGTTCGAGCGCGCCCAACTCGTCCACCGTGAACCAGCCGACCGAGTCATGCTCGTCGGGCGAGCAGTTGGTGACATCGCCCCGCCATTTGCGCACCACCCAAATGTCCAGGTCGCAATCCTCGTCGACGAGGTGGAGCTCGGGGGCGTCCCGAATGTCGACTTCCACTCCAAGTTGTTCTCGGAGCTTCCTCCCGAGGGCGGCCTGGGGGGTCTCGCCTGGCTCGACGTGGCCACCGGGGAGGTCCCAACAGTTGGGGCAATGAGAGCGGCCGGGGCGCCTGCGGCCGAGCAAGATACGTCCCTCCATAGTGAGCGCCGCGCCGACCACCCGTTGCCGGCCACGGATGGTCGCTAGCCTCACGGCAGGGACCTCGGTGACGGCTCGTTAGGTGACGGGCAGGTACCACGACTACGTACAAGCGGGGCCATCATCGCCTTCGAGACTTCGAGACTTCGAGACTTCGAGACTTCGAGACTTCGAGACTTCGAGACTTCGAGACTTCGAGACTTCGAGACTTCGAGCAAGGCTACAAACTTGACCGTCACACGTGCGGCGCAGAGCCTCCTCTCGAAGCCCAACTAACGGGCCGTGGTTGCAAGAGCCAGAAGAACGGCTTGGTCGGGGGTCAGTTCCTCGCCCTCCTTCCACACGACGTCGAAGGGCTCCTCGCCCAACGCTTGGTGCGCGGCAGCGACCGTGGCGTCGACCGTAGCCCAGCGGTAGGGAGGCACAGGTGCGCCCATCCGGCCCCGCCAGGCCCGCGCCGCTGCGGACAATAGAGCGGACGTCCGCGCGTCTCCCTCGGCCACCATCACTCTGGCCACCTCCTCGAGAGCCGTGGCCACCAAGTAGTACGGCCCGCCCGGCCAGCGCTGACGCAAGCCTTGCTGCAGTAATGGGAGGGCAGCCCCCGTGCGGCCGCGGTCGGCCTCTACCTGTCCGGAGAACACCAGGGCCTCGAATACGCCGACGCGGGCCACGTGCGTGCCGAACAGCTCGAGCGCCTCGGCCAGAAGCTCGTGCGCCCGGTCGAAGTCGCCCCGCATGGCCGCCGCCAGGGCGAGGCTGTTGAGCGAGTAACCGGTGGGCCAGGGGTCCCCGACCTCGCGGCTCATGGCCAGGCTTTGCGAGCAGTAAGCCTCGAGCATAAGAAGGTCGCCCTTGTCCCGGGCCACAGCTCCCAGGCCGAGCAAGGCGTAGATCGCCCCGCCGCCCATGGCGCGTCGACGCTCCAGGGCCTCCTGGTAGGCGGCCTGAGCCTTATCGAACTCGCAGCGTTCCTGCATTACCACCCCGAAATGGAAGCTGGCGGACGCAATTACATCTGGGTCCTCTGCCCCCCGGGCCAGTCCCAGGGCTTCTTCGGCCAGTAGGAGCGCCTCGTCGTACCGGCCCTGGTCCCGAGCGATCATCGCCCGTTGCGCCATCACCGCGGCCACGCGGCCGCTCTGGCCCAGTGCGTGGTAAAGCGGTAGGGCCTGCTCGAAGAGTGCGTCGGTGGCGCCGACGTCCTCCTGGTACTCCGCCAGCCAAGCCGCGCCGGTCAGTGCATCGGCCCGCACTTCGGCCGGTGCAAGCTCGGAGCCCGGCGCACCCAGGAACAGCCCCAACCAACGCCGGCCTTCGCTCAGGTGGCCTTGGCGTTGCCAGAACACCCTCAGTGCTGCCGAAATCTCGAGCCCCAGGGCGGCCTGGCCGCCGTCGAGCGCCCACCGCAGTGCCGCCCGCAGGTTGTCCTGCTCGGCTTCCAGAACGGCGAGCCAGGTTTGCTCATGCGGCCCCCCCATGGCGCAACGGGCCTCATGAGCCTGGGAAAGGTAGTAAAGAGCGTGGCGGCGGTGGGCCTCGGGCGCCTCAGCGCTGGCGTCTAGCTCCTCCAACGCATAGGCCCGGACCGTCTGGAGCTGGCGGTAACAGATCTCTGCCTCGGCGGCCGGTCCGGTGGCGACGACGGTCCCTGGGCCAGCCGTTTCCACCACTTCCAGTAACTGGGACTCGACGAGGGCGCTGAGGCCCTCGAGCAAGTCCGAGAGCGATGGGGGATGGGTACCGACGGGCTCGGTTCCTTCGCTGTCGAGGCCAGGGCCGCAGACCGCGCTGACGGAGGCCAGCGTGCACCGCCCGGCGAACACGGCCAGCCGACGGAACAGGGCCTTATTTTCGTCGCTCAGGAGGCCATAACTCCAGGCGATGACGTTGCGCAACGTCCGCTGCCGAGCCGGGAGATCCCGCGGCCCCTCGCCGAGCGCGCCGAGGGATAGGCGCAGGTGGGCCAGCAGCGCCGCCGGGGGCAGCGCCGGCAAGCGGGCCGCCGCCAGCTCGATAGCGAGGGGCAGGCCGTCCAGTCGCTCGCACATCGCCGCCACCACCTGGGCGTTTGCTTCCGTAAGCGCAAATCCAGGACGTCGAGCCCGTGCCCGTTCCAGGAACAACGTTACCGAAGGGACCTCCGCCAAGCGCTCGAGCCGGACCATCTCGGCCGCCGTCGGCGTCGGCAAAGGTGTCACCGGGTAGAGCCGCTCGGCGCGCAGCCGTAGCGCCATACGGCTCGTCACAAGCACCTGTAGCTGAGGACAGGCGGCACAGAGCTCGGCTACGAGGTCAGCCGCAGGCAGTACTTGCTCGAAGTTGTCGAGGAACAGCAAGCAACGACGGTCAGAGAGGTGGTCCGAGAGAGCAACCAGCAGGGGCCGAGTACCCTCCTCGACGAGCCCCAGGGCGGCAGCTATCGCCGCAGGCACCAGTTCCGGTTCCGACAGGGGTGACAGGTCGACGAAAACCACGCCGCCGGGGTAGCGGGGGGCTGTCCTCTCTGCGACTGTGAGGCCCAGGCTGGTCTTGCCGACCCCGCCGGGCCCGGTCAATGTCACGAGCCGTACGGCGTCGGTCTGGAGCAGCTCTACGACTCCTGCGATGGCCTGCTCCCTGCCGATCAACGGGGGCAGGGGCAGGGCAAAGCCGCCAAAGATCTGCCCCGACGCACTGTTTTCAGAGCCCGCTTCAGCTAACGGCTGTGCCGGTTTAAGCCAAGCGGCAACGACGGCGTCGCGCTCGGCCGCGTCCAGTTCCAAGGCCCTGACCAATTGGTCGAGCGTGCGGCGTCGAGGCCAGGTGCGGCCACGTTCGATCCGCCGCACAGTCTCGACCGTCAGGCCGCTCTGGACCTTGGCCGCTAGCTCTTCCTGCGTCAGCCCCCGGCGGTCGCGCCAAGCCCGCAGCAACTGGCCCAGCGTAGGCTGGCTTTCCTCCTGCATCGCCAACGATCACCAGCCCATGGAGTTAGCCCTCGCGGCTGACAGGGATACTAGCGCCCGGCGGCTGACCCGTAAATCACGAACGCTCACCGGACATTGACCGGACATTTACCGTAAATGTCTCGGTTTTTCCTGGTCACGAGCGAGGCACCGGCACACACTGGGTGCCAGCGAGATCCCCTCACGCCGGCCCGTCCTGGCCGCCTTTCTGCCCCCAGCACTCCCACCCGTACGAACACGAGTGCCCAACCGTGGCACCCGGAAATTGCTAGCGCTTTGCCCGGCCGCGGCCAACACATGACAAAAGGAGGAACCAGTGATGAACTGGCCCGCACCACACCGCACACTCCGAGTACGCAGCACATGGCGCCGCCTCATGCTGGCGCTGGTCGTCGTCAGCGCGATGCTATCGACGCTCGTCGTCGGGGTGCCACTGGCCCAAGCGGATACTTCTGGCGCGGCCAATCCCTGTTCGGAGGTCAACACCGCCGGCTTCAGCCCGGAATGCTTGCCTCCCGCTCTCCTCAACTTGTCCGGGAACGTGTCCGGGCTCTACACCGCCACCAGCGCGCAAGCCAAATCGCTGGATGACCTCGAACTCACAGCCACCGCCAATACCATCGCCGACCATGGCCTCGCCAGCACCGACGGCAACGCCGTACTGACCTGGGGCCGCCCAGAGGCGGAGGCTGAACTCTTTGCCCTGATCGAGCAGGCCATCAACACCCCTGCCGCGTCGCAGACCCAGGACCAGCAAAACGTGGTCGCCTGGGCGCAGGCGGTCGAACAACGGCAGGCCGAGGTGGCGGCCCAGGATGCCGGGCTCGAGTACGTCAAATGGGCCGGCCTTGACCAAAGTACCTACTTATCGCTTGTCGACTCCAACGCCGATGAGAGCGAGATCCAGTCCTTCTTAGCCAGCAGCCCGCCATCGCCTTACGGCCCTGGAGGATCGAGCGGCTACTGCACCTACCAGCCGCCGAGCCCGTACCAGTCGGATTACACGATTCCGACGGACTGTGCAGACGTCGGCGATTTGAACGCCTTCGGCGGCCCGCCGGCGCCGAGCTACGACCAGTTCGTCGAGTGGGGAGAGGCGGACGAGGCCTACTCGTTGGATGACTCCACTCAGTTCGAGGAGGAAGGCGCTCTCATCGCGCTTGGCCTGGACTTTGCTGCCCCTGTCGTGGGTGCCGCAGTGGCCGGCCTCGCGCTCAGTTCCGGCTTGGCTCTCGCGGCCGTAGGCACGCCACTGGCATTGGCCATCTTTCCGTTCGCGGGCGCCGTCTCAACCGCAACGGGTGCAATAGTCATAGGAGATACGGCTGCCGCTGCCGCGCCACTGGCAGCGGGCGCGGGCTTCATCGCAGGGGCCCTGATCTTCGACATCGCTACCGCTGTCGTCGAGGGGATCAACATTGCCAACGAAGGCGCGTTGCCTGGACAGTTGGCTTCACTGATCTCGGGCGCTGCCACGACCGCCCCTGCTGTGTCGACGCTAATAAGCGGAGCGAACGGCGTCTCCAGCCTCTTCAGCCTGTTCGTGGGGGCCACTCTGCCCGCGCCGTTGGACGAGACCTGTGACAATTCGTCCCCGGTCGCCCCCAGCCTCACCGTTCTCTCCGGGATCATCACCGAGGGGTCCGCCCAATGCTTGAACCCCACCGCCATCCCGCCCGCCACTAGCAGCGATCCCCAGTTCGTTGTGCAGCAACACGGGGGCACCGCCACCAGCACCACCTCGTCGATCACCTGGGAGGATGTGGGATCCGCGACGACCCTGACGGCGCGGATTACGGGCAACTGGTTCGTCGTCCAGCCGAGTGGCTCGACCAACGAGGTGCAAACGCTGAGCATCCCGTACACCGACTGGGACGGCAACGAGCAAATGGCATGGTTGGTGGGCAACCCGACCACCGGCTATCAGTTCGTCGGCTACAACGTGACCGCCGCCTCGAGCACACCGCTCGATCCCTCGACCTGCGTGGCCGATAACATCTGCTGGGCCAGCCCCTCCATTGACTACGTCGGCCCCGATGGGAACGACTACTCGGCCGAGGTACAGGCCCCCGGAACGGGAAGCCCAACTGGGGACATTGGGACGGTGTCGGGCGATAACCCCACGGGGTTCCCGGTGTTCGGGTACGCCGTCGAGGGGACCCCGGTCGAGTTCTTCGCCAGTACCTTCGGCCCCCTGGCTGCCTTCGACCCCAACCGCCCGGGGCAACTCGTGGACGACATGACGTACACCTGGCAGTTCCAGGACGGCGTGTGCAACCTAGGCTGTTTGTCCACAAATGGGGTCGGGCCGACCTACGGACCGGCCATTACCGGCGGCGTCATCGACTACACCTTCCCGACCAGCGGCACGTACGCGGTCCAACTGACCGCCACCGACGACGCAAACAATGAGCAAGCGGTGGACGACTTCACCGTTACCGTGCCCGAGGTGCCACCGGCCGTGGCGGTCAGCCCGGCAACAACGGTGCCGGTGGGGACAGCCACGAGCCTCGCCGGCACGATCTCTCATAGCGGCACCCAGGACATCGAGAACGTGTACGTGGACTGGGGCGACGGCACTGTGGACAGCGGGGAATGTGGAGTGGCCGATCCCTTCTCTGGGGCCGAGTGCGCTCCGGCCTGGACCGCGGTCCCCGGTCAGCTGAACTTCGGCCGTGCCGGAGCCCTCACGTTGACATCCGATCCAAGCGACACCCACATCGCCTTCGCCGACGCACATGCATATGCCAGCGCCGGGACCTACTACGCCACGGTCACGGTCACCGACCAGTCCGGGGCGACGTTCACGCAGACGGTGGTAGAGACGGTCACTAACCCGGCGCCCGCCATAACTAGCACGACGCCGTCGTCCGCGCTCATCGGCAGCAGCCCCACGGTGACCGTCGCCGGCAGCGGCTTCGTCCCCGGCTCGACCATCGAGTGGGACGGCACGCCCCTTACCACCACCTACGTCCCGGCCACTGTCTCGACGGCCGCGCAGGGCCCGACCTTGACCGCTGAGGTCCCGGCCACCGACACGGCCAATGCCACGGCGGGCGAGATCACGGTCGTCAACGCCGCGCCCGGCGGCGGGACGTCCAACCTGCAGTTCCTCTATATTGTCCCGGCGCAGAGCTCGGTCGCCGCCGCCACCCTCGCCACCAGCACGAGCGTTAGCGGCAGCGCCACGGCGTCCGTCGGCGACAGCGGGGCCGGCACGGCCGGCAGCCTCAGCGCCGCCGCCAGCGGGGCGGGCACGGTGGCCGTGGCCCAGTACAGCTGCTGACCCGGAAGCGACTACCCCACCGACGCCCGCCAACGCCTACTTCGACGTGTCCGTCCCGCTTTCCAGCAGTTTCACCAGCGTGCAGGTGACGGACTGCGACCTGGGCGGCGGCAGCGTGGTCTACTACTACGACGGCGCCACCAGCCAGTGGGCCGAAGTCTCGGGCCAGGCCTACAACGCCAGCACCGGCTGCGTCACCTTCACGCTCGGTGCGAGCAGCACGCCCAGCCTGGCCCAGCTCAGCAGCGTCACCTTCGGAGTACAGGACGTGCCCCCCAGCCATGACGGTGCCCGGTGACCAGACCGTCGCCTACCACGGGGCCCTCAGCCTCTCGGTCTCGGCCACCGATCCCCAGGCCGAACCCCCTTACGCTGTCGGCCACCGGGTTGCCCGCCGGGCTCAGCTTCACCGACGACGGCAACGGCACCGGGACGGTCACAGGCACGGTGACGGGCGCCCCGGGCGCTTACCCGGTTACCTTCACGGCCAGCGACGGCGTGGTGGCCACCACGTCGCAGATGACCATCACCGTGACCCAGGCCGGCACGACGCTGGCCTATAGCGGCGCGTCCCTCATCGCCAACCACCGCCCGGCGACCCTGAGCGCCGTCCTCGAGGAGGACGGGGGCAGCCCGCCCTCGCCGGACGGCCAAACGGTCACCCTGACGCTGGGCAGCGGCAGCAATGCCCAGAGCTGCCAGGGCCAGGCCACGTCCGATGGCTGGGTGAGCTGCCAGATCGCCACGGTCGATCAGCCCCTGGGCAACCAGCCCGTCTCTGCCACCTTTAGCGGGGACAGCTACTACGCCGGCTCCTCCGACAGCAGCCAGCAGGCCCTGGTGTTCAGCTACCTGCCCGCCGGGGGCGGCTTCGCCCTGGGCGACCAGGACGTGGACAGCGCCACGCCCGCCACCACGCTCACCTGGTCGGGCGCCAAGTGGTCCAAGTTGAACCCGCTCTCGGGCGGGACGGCACCGGCCAGCTTCCAGGGCTTCGCCCAGACGTTCACCAACGGGACCACCACCGTCACCGACCCGGCCTGCGGCGGGACCTGGACGGCCAGCACCGGCGGCAGCGCCGCCCTGCCAAGCAGCGTGCCCGCCTACATGGCCGTGGTCGTGCCCACCAAGGTCACGCAAGCAGGCAGCACGATCTCGGGCAACGTGGCCGAGGTTGTGATCGTCAAGACCAACCCCGGCTACCAGCCCAACCCCGCCGACCCGGGCACGGGGACCGTGGTCGCCACCCTGTGCGGCAGTTAGCCAGTCCCAGATGGTTGGCGTCGTTGCGGTTTCAGGGCCAGGGCCGGGGAGCAAACCTCGCCGGCCCGTTCCTGAGCAATATGCCCTGCACCCAATCACGAAAAGAAGAAACGTACGCATCGAAAAGGAGCGACAGTGAAAGGTAACGGCCAGGTCGTGCCTGCAGGCAACGGGGCCGGCAAGTCCGGGCGGGGCAGAGCCCGCGTTGCGCCTCGGTTTTCCACGTACCTCAGGCGAATGGCAGCGGCCGGTTCAGGACTGGCGCTCCTTTCGGTGATGGTGCTCAGCCCGGTTGCCGCCCCCCCGGCCTCGGCGGCGGGCACGGCGTGGTACGCCTACGCCGCCGGCGACGCGACCGGGACGCCGTCGGCGTGCCCCCAGACAACGACAGCTTTGCAGCAGTGCACCCTGGCCGAAGCGTTGGCGGGGGCCGCCGCCGGCGACACCATCTACCTGGCCACCCCGGGCGGGAGCGGGACAGGCGAGGCTGACTACGTCGGCAACTGGTCCGTGAGCACGAGCGGGACCTCGGCGTCGGCGCCGCTCACGATCGAGCCGGCCAACGGGGTCGCCAACCCCACCCTGGACGGCAACGGGGGCAGCAGCTCGAGCCCCTGCTCCACCCTGGCCTGTAACGGCCCGGTCCTCACAATCAGCAGCTCCGCCTTCGTCGACATCGACGGGCTGACATTCCAAAACGCCGACAACACGTCGGCCGCCCCCTACGGGGGCGCCATCCAGGACGACGCCGGCGGCACCCTCACCGTGACCGGCTCCACCTTTACCGGCAACACTGCCGCCGACGGCGGGGCCATTGCCGACGGTTACTCCGGCACCGCCACCCTCAGCGTGACCGGCTCCACGTTCTCCGCCAACACCGCCACTGCGGACGGCGGCGCCATTTCCAGCGGAGAACAACCCGGCAGTACCGCCACACTGGCGGTCACGGGTTCCACTTTCTCCGACAACAAGGCGACTGATGACGACGGCGGCGCCATCGACAGCGGCGATTACCAGGCCACCGCGACGCTGACCGTCATCGCCTCCACATTTTCCAGCAACACAGCGAACTATGACGGCGGTGCCATCGACACCGGGGATGATTCCGGGAACGGCACCCTCACTGTCAGTGGCACCACGTTCTCGTCCAATTCAGCTGACTGGGGCGGCGCCATCGACAACGGGGACACGGACGGCAGCGGCACCCTCACCATTAGCGGCTCCACTTTCACGGGCAATAGCGTCAGCACCGACGGCGGCGCCATCAACAGCGGCGATGGCGGCGGCACCGGCACCCTGACCATCACTGGGTCGACGCTTTCGGGGAACTACGCCAACGCCGACGGCGGGGCTATAGACAGCGGCGACGACGCCGGCGGGGGCACTGTTGCGGTGACCAACTCGACCTTCTCGGGGAACAGCACCGGCGCCCACAATGGGGGGGCCATTGACAGCGGTGACAATGGTGGGACGGGGCCCTGACGCTGGCCGGCTCGACGTTCTCGAACAATATGGCCGGCGCCGGCACCGGCGGGGCGGTCAACAGCGGGGACGCCGGGGGCACCGGCACCCTCAATGTGACGACTTCAACCTTCTCGGCCAACAGCGCCAGCGGCAGCGGCGGTGCCATCGACAGTGGGGATTACGGCGGTACCGGTACCGCCGTCGTCAGCAGTTCGACGTTCTCGGGCAACTCGGCCCTCAACTTCAACGGTGGGGCCATAGATAACGGGGACGGCGGCGGCTCCGCCAGTCTGGTTTTAAGCGCCAGCACGTTTTTGGGCAACAGCGCGGGCGTCAGCGGCGGAGCGGTCACCAACGGCCAGGACGGCGGCACCGGCACCGTGTGGGTCGCAGCCGACATCTTTAGCGGCGGTTGCGATCAGGCCGCAGGTACGTGGGACGACGAGGGCTACAACGTCGGCTCCGACACCAGCTGCTTCGCTCCCACCCCGGCCAGCACGGATGACGACACCGCCGGCTCGGGCCTGGGCAGCCTGCTTGGGCCGTTGGCCAACAACGGTGGCCCCACCGAGACGGTCCTGCCGCTGCCAGGCAGCCCCGCCCTGTCCATCATCCCGACCGGCACGCCCGTCTCCCTGGACGGCACCTCGGCCACCCTCTGCCCCACGACCGACCAGCGCGGGGTAGCGAGCGAGCCGGGCCAGGGCTGCGACGCCGGCTCGGTCCAAGAGGGCCTCGCCGATGGCACTGGCCCAGTCGTTTTCAACCCTCGAGGGGACCGAGCTGACAGAACCCGCCGGGACGCTTCAGTCCGGCGTGGTCGATGACAACCCCGGTGCTAGCTCCTGGACGGCTGAGTTGACCGCCACCGCGGGCGACGGCACTGTCGTGGTCAACCCTGACGGGTTATTCACGTACACGCCGGACGCTGGGTTCGTCGGCACGGACAGCTTCAGCTACACGCTCACCGACAATCTCGGCTACGCATCGGCCCCGGCGACAGTCACGCTCGTCGTGAGCTCTGTGCCGCCCACGACCACCGCCACTATCGCCTCGACGAACCCGACCAGCCTGACCGGTACGGCGGCCCCGCCCGTGGTGCCCGTCCCGACGACGACTAGGCCGGCGGCAGACGCCACTACGCCACCGACAGACGCTACTACGTCCCCCAAACCCTTCCCTCACTCCGGACAGAGCTACCCCAATGGCGCCATTGTGAGCTTCTCCGGCCATTCCTACGTTTTCGCCGGTGGGCGGGCCTTCCTCGGGTCGGCCAGCGAACTGGCGGCGCTCCAGAAGGTCGACCACGCCAAAGTAGCCTTGGCCCCAGCCGGGACGAGCGCCCCCGCTTCAACGCCGCCTCGGCCTGGCACGTTGGTCACCACCCGGGCCATAAACGGCATCGCCACCATCTACTTTGCCGGGACCGACGGCGAACTACACGGGTTCTCAACGGGGCATCAGTTGTCCTCCGACGGCTACGACATCGCCCTGGTCGTGACGGTACCGAGTTTAGGCAGCCTCAAGGTCGGCTCTGCCGCCGGCGCGGAAGGCTCCGCCGCCAACGCCCTTTCGACCCGCGCCGACGGCGCCATCGTCAATGCCTTAGGCATGTACTACGTTTTCGCGGGTGGCCGGGCCTTTGCCATATCGTCGCCGTCAATGCGAGCACGAGTGCAAAAGGCCGACAAAGCCAAGGTACTTATGGGTTCGGTGGGGGCGGCCGAGAAGGGTGCCGCTATGGCCGGCGGCGTTCTGCTGAGCGTCCCCGGCGAGGTGTACGTGAGTTATTTGGGCGCCCTATACCCGTTCAGGACAAAGACCCAACTCGACCATGACGGCTACGGCGGCACAACTGCCGTGACTGTCCCGGGCCCCGCTGGGCTCAGCGTGGTGGCCTCCTACTCGGGGTCGTAACTCCTCGGGCGTCCTATGGACGGCTAAGCCCCGCTTGTGATCGGCCGTCCATGGCTCACGTCCCCTCGGAGGGTCACGTGACCGTCCTCTACGCCCAAGGTGATGGCGCCGTTGGGGACGAGCCTGTCGGCATCCAAGGCAGCCGCACACCTGGAGGCAAGGTCCGCGTCGGCGATCTCTTCGCCGATCGGGCCGACCAGGAGGTCATTGTCCACTGCCTTGACGCCGGCTACGCTGCGGGCGTCTTGTCCTGCGAGCTGTATCTCGTAGTAGGTCGGCACCTCGCCGCTGAGCGTCGCCCGTCCGTCCTGAACACTTACGTCGATCTGGCTGTAATCGAGCATCCGGTCCCAATCGAGCTCCGCCTCGATGTCGGATTTCGAGGAGTCGTCGGACTTGCCCATGATGGTCCTTTCCCTGCGGACTGTTGGCCCGAGGTCGTCCCCAAGCTGACTTGTACTCATTAGAATCTTTGAGGCTGTCCGTCTTCCGCGACATCACGCAATCGCGTATCCCGGCCAGGTCTTAAAACGTTGCCGACCTCGCTCGCCTAGCGGCAGACCGACTTACCACCAGTGCGCATGAGCCCGGGGTTCTGATCGCACTTTCCTTACGGTCCTCCCGTCGTCCCCGCGGAATTTGCAGGATGGCTAAAAGCCATCTGCAGCCTCACGGAAATGCCGCTGGAAGACCGCCTGGCACTTGCCAAATGAAGAGAATGAGTCTAGGATAACTAGCACCATGAAGATCGATCAAGGTGCGCCTACTCCGCTGTACCAGCAGGTAGCAGCCGAGCTGCGCCGGGCGATCGCGGACGGCGAGGTCCGACCCGGCGAGCGCATGCCTTTGGCGAAGGACCTGGCCGCGGTCCTCGGCGTCAACCGGAACACGGTGCTCCGTGCGCTGGGGGAGCTACGCGACGAGGGCCTCTTGGAGTACCGGAGGGGCCGCGGCATCACTGTTTCCGGGACGCCGCAGCGCGGTGCCCTGCTCGAAAAGGTACGCGACCTTGTCGCCTTCGCCCGCCGTGAGGGCTACGCCACAGAGGAGCTCATCGCCATGATCGAAGCGGTCTCCTAGGACGGCCCGATGCCTACGCTCGTCGCACCGAAGCCACGGAGGGACCACTCCGTCCCGGCGGCCGACGCCCTCATCGCTGAGGCCCGTGCGCGACGACGTCGTCGCTGGCTTGTCGGCTTGCTATCCCTCGCCCTCGCGACTGCGGCCCTAGGCACTCGGCTTGGGTGGGGCCCTGGACGGCACTCGGCCAATTACCCGGGGGCCGCCCGGAACACTGAGTTAACCTCGGCCTCAACATGCGCGTCGGAGTTGGCCTACGGGCCACTCCCCGTGTGGGCGCGCGCTGGCTTCCACCCAGCCAACCTCGCCATGCCCTATGTGCTCGGCGCGCACGGCGGCATCGTGGCCGTGCTCTGGGCGCGCCACGACCCGCTCTACTCTCCGCCGAAGCCCGACCGGGGCAACAAGATCCTTTGGGTGTCTCGGGTTCCCGTGAGCACGACGGGCAACCTGGACATCACCGCCCGCCAGCTCATCGGCGGCACTGCGGTCGGCCCAGTCGTTCGTCGGACGGTCGTTGGTGGGCCGGGCCCTCGGGGATCGACATGCCGCAGGCAGGCTGCTGGCAATTCACCCTGCGCTGGTCGGGTCATCAAGACAGTGTCGACCTCGCCTACGCGCCGAGTTAGAGGTGTGACGGCGGGCCAGACCGCTGTGGCATGGCTAGGCTTCGGTACACGACATCCACAGCCCCCGATCGACCGGTGTAGTTGCAGGGGAGGCGGGCAATGGCAGGTCTCCGGTGCCTCATCCCGTGCAAAGGGTTGCTGAGGTGATAACGCGCCGTCGGTCACCGCGAATTCGACTCGCGTTGGCTCAGGCGAGGCTAAGCGAAGGTTTGCAATGCAAATCTCCGGCCAGCCGGTTGAATTTCGCGATGCACAATCGGTTGAGAAGTACAGCAAGAATCCGGGGGTACTCCATTGCACCCACGGGTGTCGCTGAAGCTCCCGGCCCACGATATGTGCATCGGCTCCTTTTCGGCCGCGCGGTGAGACCAGCTATTTTGAGTATGGTGTGAGGCGGCCTCAGGCACACCGAGGGATCTTCCTAACCGTTGCGAACAAGGCCCGTTTCGCGCCCACGGGGCGCACCTCGACAATGGTCAGGATCCCACAGAACTAGGCTCTGGCGGGTCTATGACCCTGGCTCCTCGCTGCGCAGGCGGCGCAATCTACCGGTCCCATCCCGGCGTCACTGTTCGGACCGAAGCCGACGTAAGTGCCGGGCGCCCGCTCTCCGTCCTGGCAGCGGTTGCAACCATCGGCCTCAACGCGCGCTCCGTCGTTGGAGACCGTGGGCTGCACTGCGATGTCTGAAGGTTACGACGGGCATAAAGCCAGCCCCGAAGAAAACTCCGTGCCCCTTCAAGGCGCCCACGGCGCGCCCGAAACGGTGTTATATGGGCGCGACCCCATGGCCGCCATGGCCGCCCTTGTCGCCCTGAGCGCCGCTGCGTTCGCCTACGTGACGACCGAGACCCTACCTGTGGGCCTCCTGGAGCCCATCTCGCAGAGCTTGCACTCAACGCTGGAAGCGACGGGGCGGCTTGTGACCGTTTACGCGGCGATAAACGTCGCCCTTTCCGCTCCGCTCGCCCACCTCACCAAGCGCCTGCCGCGGAAGAGCACCATCTGCGCCATTATGGTGGCCCTCGTCCTGACCTCGGTCGCCGCCGCTGCCGCCCCGGGGTACGACTGGCTTATGGGTGTGCGGGTCATCACCGCGCTCGGCCAAGCCCTCTTCTGGTCGCTGGTGATCCCGACGGCCGCCAGCCTGTTCCCGCCAGACATGACGGGCCGGGCTGTGGGCTGGATCCTCGGCGGCGGCTCTCTGGCCGTCGTCATCGGCACGCCGGCCGGGACCTGGCTTGGTCAGGTGGCTGGCTGGCGAGCGGCGTTCCTCGCCGTCGGGGTCCTCGGAGCCGTCCTATTGGCCCCGATCGCGCTGGCGTTGCCCAGCTACCACCCGGCCCAGACACACGCCGGGACTGGCTCGGCCCCCGACCGTCGCCGCTACCGTCTCGCCATAGTGACGACCGCCTTCGCCGTATGCGCGTTCTTTTGCGTGTACACGTATATAAGCCCGTTCCTCACTAGCGTGGCCGGCCTCGCCCTCCACGACCTGGCCGCTGTGCTCCTCGTCACGGGGGCGTCCACGGTGGCAGGCGTGTTTGCCGGGTCCGTCCTGTCCCGGCGGCGACCAGAGGTTGCGCCCTTCGTCCCCGTGGCCGTGATGGCGCCGGCCCTGATCGCCCTCTACTTCGCAGCGCGAGTACTGCCAGCGGCCATCGCGCTCATCGCTGCCGCCTGCGTCGCTCTCGGCGCCTACGACGTCAGCAACCAAAACCGCTTCCTCGAGGTCGCCCCCGCCAGTACCGATATCGCCTCGGCGTGGGCCTCCTCTTCCTTCAACGCCGGCATTGCCGGAGGTTCTCTCGCCGGCGGTTTGATCTTGACCAGGTATGGGCCACGACCGACGGCTCTCATTGGTGGCCTGATGGCCGTTATCGCCTTCTTTGTAGCCGCTGCAGCGACTCGCCCGCAGCGCGAAGCACTCTGCCGGGCGGCGCCCAGCGGGGACTGAACGGGCCTTTGCCTTCCACATACTCATGGCGCTGCTCGGGAGTGCTGAACTTCGTTGCGAGGCTGTACTTGAGCGCCGCGTACGAGGCTGCTCGGCCCGGGTGACTGCGCGAGAAATCACGAAAGAGCAAAACGAACTGCTCGTTGAAGGAAACTACACGGCGTCGTCATAAGGCACCACGACCACTGCCTCGCCCACGTGTTCAAGCCTGCCAGGCCTGCGGTCGCTCGGCTCCATGAAGCATGGGCTGCGTACAGCTACGGGGTCATAGGCCGGCTAGATGGTCAGAGGCGGCTGCGAGGTAGCACGTCCCCAACTGACCTCGAACCCCTCGACGAGCGTGGGCCCGGTGAGCTGGCGGAGGAACTCCGGAGGCGGCAAAGCCTCGGGAGCAAGCGCGAGTAGCCACCAGGTTTGCCGGGGGTGGTACCAGGCGATTGGGCCACCGAAAAGCGATGCCGAAGCCACCCAGCGCTCGACGGCATGACGCTCGTAGGCGTAACAGTTGGGGTACAGCCACGGTACCGCTGAGCCGTCGTCGGGGTCGACAGGCACAACGTTCGGGTCGGCCGTCCCCGGGTGCACGAACGTTATCGCGCATATGCCCCTCGGTGCGAGGGCGGCGCGGACTGCCCGCAGCACGATCGGCACGAGCGTAGGGCCTGCGTTGGTGGCGACCCCGTGGACGAGCACGAAGTCGAACTCGCCGAGCCCAGAGAAGTCGAAGCGGTCGGTGGCCTTGAACGTCGGCCGCTTTATGTCGACGAGGTCCTTCCCGACCTGGCCCTTCACCGCCTCGTCGACCAGCCAGGTGTTGGGCTCGACACCGAAGTAGTGGCCCGGTTCGAGGTAGGCGATCAGCAAGCGGCCGGCCCGCAGTGAGCCGCAGCCCACGTCGAGCAAGCGGTGGTCCTGGCGCAGCCCCAGTGCGTACAACAAGGCGAACTGTGCCGCGCCGATGACGTCGTACTCGTCGGGGGGCCCGACAAAGGAGCGGTACTCGTCCCCGGCTTTGTGAGCGGTCACGGCGCGACGTTACCAAGGCGTCCCCGTACGCGAAGTGCCAACCTTGCAAGGGTTTTCGGTATCGCCGGATCGGGCCGGGCGCCCGCATCGCTGATTTCAGGCCCTGGGGCGTCGTTATGTACCAGCGAGCGTCGTCGCGTCGTTCCTATTGGGCGGTCGAGACGACCCAGGCACGCCCCGTCTGTGCGAGCGGTTACTGCCAGATCTGGCCGGCTGTGTGGCTATTCGACGCCCGTGCGGAACGCGCGGTGGGCCGTAAGCTTCTGGTTTATGCCGGGTCGGCCCCGTCGGGCTCCTAAGAGATGGCTCTTTGGCTACGGGTTCTGGGACGTCCTCGGCCTTAACACGTGGAAGGCCGGCCCCGCCCTGGGTGGGGTGCCCGGCACACGGCGGCGCATTGACCGAGTGGGTCGGAATGCTCTCTGTCCCTGTGGCAGTGGCAAGAAGTTCAAACGCTGTCATGGAACCGGTTGGCGCCACTGGGTTTGGATCCTTCGTGAGCACTCGGAGGGGTACAACGCTGAAGATTAATGGACGGAGTTCCCGGGTTTCCGATAACGCCAAACAATTTCGACTCGACGAAAATGCTTCCGTGGCTCAACCAGCGCGCAGACCGACTAGCGGAAGGTCTGCGGGGTACTACAAGTCTTGGAGGCAATAGCGACGCCGAGGAGCAAGGTGCCCACGCCCGAAGGCGTCGCAGGCCGCGGCCCTTAGGCCAGCCCGGCAGACCGGCTCTCCACCACGTCCGCGCGGCAGCCCCTCGAGGCCGGCGGTCGAGTCGAGGTGCAGGGTCGTTTCTCGGCCAAGTACGTTGAAAATGTGCGATCGCACGACTGCCTTGAACAGTGCGGGCCGGTCGGTCCAGGTTTTGGCGCACATCCCGTCCTGGGACGGGCCTCTCAGGACCCGCGACTTCCACGCTGGCGATCGTGGTGGTGAGCGCCTCGCCCGGCGTGGACCGCGTTGGCTCGGTACGTCTCGTCACGCCGTCCGGCGGTAAGCACGGGGCATGACCACAGCGGGGGTCGCCGGCCGGCCCGACCTGCGCGGGCCGGTGCGCTTCCTGTACTGGCTGGCGCGGTGCCAGTGGGGCCGGGTCGCGCTGGGGGCGACCTACGGATCCGCGTGGATGGTCACTCTGGCGCTGCCTCCGTACTTGCTGTCGAAGGCCATCGACGAGGGGCTGCGGGTCAAGGACTCCGGGGCGTTGCTTGAGTGGGCCGGCGCACTGCTCGTTGCCGGGATCCTCAATGCCGGGCTCGCCATCGGCCGGCACCGCACGATGACCCGGGTCCGCCAGGACGCCTACTTCCGCATTAGTCAGCTCACCGTCGACCAGGTGACCAGGCTTGGCGCGGACCTGTCCCGCCGAGTGACAGCCGGTGAGGTGGTCACCATCGGGCTCGGCGACGTCGCGACAATTTCGACCGCGCTCACCGTTACCGGACCTGGCATCGGTGCGGTGATCGCCTACGCCGTCGTTGGCGCCCTGTTGTGGACGGTATCAGGGTTGCTGGCGGTCGTCGTGCTGCTCGGCGTGCCGGTCCTCACCGTGCTCGTAGGGCCGCTTCTCAAACGGCTGCTCGGCGCGCAGGCCACCTACCGCCAGGCACAAGGAGCGCTGTCCGAACGGCTCGTCGACATCGTCGCGGGGCTACGCGTGCTCAATGCGTTCGGCGGCAAGGCGGCGTACGCCGAGCGCTACCACGCCGAGTCATTGACGGTGCGTGACCAAGGCTATGGGGTCGCCGGCGTGACGAGCTGGATCGACGCCCTGGCGGTCGGGCTGCCGACGGTGTTCGTCGCCGGCGTGACCTGGCTGGCGGCCCGGATGGCCGTCGACGGCTCCATCTCGGTCGGCCAGCTCGTCGCCGTGTACGGGTACGCCGCCGTCCTCGTCGTGCCGGTGAACCAGTTCATCGAGGGCGCCGACCAGATCAGCCGAGCGGTGGTCTCCGCCCGCCGGCTGCTGCGCTTGCTCATCCTCGCCCCTGACCACGAACCTGTGCCGGGCCATGCGGGCCTGCCCGCGGAGGCGGCCGCGCTGCACGACCCCGCCTCCGGCGTGCGCATCGAGCCGGGCCGCTTCAGCGCCCTCGTCAGCGCGCGTCCCGAGCAGGCTGCCGCCGTGCTCGAACGCCTCGCCGGTTTCATCCCCTCGACGGCAACCTGGGGCGGGACGCCGCTTGGAGCCATCGCTCCCGACCGCTTGCACAGGCGCGTCTTGCTCGCCGACAACGACGCCATGCTGTTCGCCGGATCGCTGCGATCGGTGCTCCAGGGCCGCACCGACGCCGACGACGCCGCCCTCGCCTCGGCCCTCCACGCCGCCGGCGCCGAAGACATCCTCCAGCAGCTGCACCACGGCCTGGCGGCGCGGGTCGAGCAGGGTGGTACCAACTTCTCAGGTGGGCAACGGCAGCGACTTCGCCTGGCCCGCGCCCTCGTAGCTGCCCCGGAGGTGCTCCTTGCCGTCGAACCCACGTCCGCCCTCGACGCGCCCACCGAGGCGCTGGTAGCCAAGCGGGTGCGCGAGCTGCGCGCCGGGCAGACGACCGTGGTCACGTCGTCGTCGCCCCTGCTGCTCGCCCGCGCCGACTTCGTGTACTTGCTCGAGGACGGCCTGCTCGCGGCGTCGGGCACGCATCACGAGCTCCTGGTCGGCAACCCGAGCTATCGCGCCGTGGTTGCTCGCGGTGACGACCTCGCCGACGAGCCTGCGGCTGCCCTTTCCGCCCCGCCCGAACCGCGTTCGCGATGAGATCCTCGACCTCTGACGGCGTCCACCTGCCGGTGGCCGGGCCGGTCCAGACGCGACGCGCCGTGGTCCCGCTCCTCAGTCCGGACAGGGGCGCTCTTGCGTGGACCGTGTTCGTCGACTGTCTGGCGGCCGCGGCGGGGCTCGCCGCGCCGTGGCTGCTCGGCAAGATCATCAACGACGTCGAGCGCGGGTCCGGTGCCGCTGACGTCGACCGCCTGGCCGCGGCCGTTCTCGGCTTCGCGCTCGCCCAGGTCGTGCTTCGACGGTGGGGGGCCAACCTCGGCACCCGTCTCGGCGAACGGGCCCAGGCGCGCCTGCGCGAGCAGTTCGTCGACCGAGTCCTGGCGCTACCGCCCGCTGTCGTCGAACGCGCCGGCTTGGGCGACCTGACCGCCCGCGGCACGGGGGACATTTCCCAAATAGGCGCAACGCTCTGCGGCTCCGCGGCCCTAATACTCGTGGCGGCGCTGCAAATCGTCTTCATCGTGGTGGCGGCGGTCGTCGTCAACCCGCTGCTGGGTGGCTTCGGGCTCGTGGGGCTGGCCGGCATATACCTCGCCTTGCGTTGGTACCTGCGTCGCGCCCACCCAGCCTATGTAGCGGCCGGCCACGCGAGATCAGTGCTGGCCGAGCAGCTCGTCGCCAGCGCCGCCGGCGCCCGTACCATCGAGGCCCTCGGCCTACAGGAGCGGCGCCGTGCCGTCTGCGCGGAGGCGGTTGCCGACGCCCGACGGGCCCAGGAGCACACGTTGTCGCTGCGCACCGTCCTCTACCCGAGCATTGACGTCTCGTGCGTGATCCCAGTCGTCCTCGTGCTGGTCCTCGGCATGGTGCTGATCGAGGATGGCCTGGCGAGCCTGGGCGCGGTCGTGGCCGTGGCCCTGTACATGCTGCAGCTCTCGCTCGCCATCGGGGCCATCCTGGGCTGGATCGAGCAAACCCAGAGCACCGGGGCGTCATTAGCCCGGGTCGAGGGCGTGTCTCTCGAGGTGCCGCAGAGCGTTGTCGACCACGATGCGCCGACGCCTGTCGATGACCGCGTCGAGGCGCTGGGGGTTTGCTACGCCTACGACGTCGAAGACGGCGACGTCCTCTCGGACGTGACCCTCAGAGTGCTACCCGGCGAGCGCCTGACCCTCGTCGGGCCGTCCGGCGCAGGCAAGACGACGTTGGCGCGGTTGCTCGCAGGCTCCGACCGGCCGCGCGCCGGGACGATCACGATCGGCGGGGTGCCCATCACCGACCTCAGCCCGGAGCAACTGCGCGAGCAGGTCCAGTTCGTCACCCAGGACCAGCACCTTTTCCGGGGCACTATCCGCGACAACCTGTTGTTAGGCGCGCCGGCCGCCTCCGATGCCGAGCTGCACCAGGCGCTAGAGATTGTGTCGGCCGACTGGGTACGCGGGCTGCCCGATGGTGTGGACACCGAGATTGGCGGCCAACTGCCAGTGACCGAGGCCCAGCTGCAGCAGCTAGCACTGGCGCGTGTGGTCCTCGCCGATCCGCACACATTGGTGCTGGACGAAGCGACCGCGCAGCTCGACGGACGTTCGGCGCGGCGTACCGAGCGCGCGCTCGCGGCGTTGCTGGCGGGGCGGACGATCATCGCCGTCGCTCACCGGCTCCAGACCGCGCTCGATGCCGACCGAGTCGTGGTCATGTTCGGCGGCCGGATCGTCGAGATCGGTGCCCACGAAGAGCTGCTGGGCAACGGCGGGGCGTATTCGGCACTGTGGCACACCTGGAGAGGCGAGGACACAGTTGCGGAAGGGCCGGCGACATTTTGGGCCGCGGCGCCCGTAGCCGCACAGACGGGACCGGCGAGCAAATGCGGCCCAGGGACGCGCCAGCGTGAGGGAAGGACGCCTCGAGCACCGCCTTACGTTCATCGGTCCTGATCGGGTTTGGGTTGTCGTCGAGCCCGGGCAGGCACGGGTACATCCTTACTTTGGGATCTGCGACATGTAATCTTCTCGGCCTATTTGGGGGCTTTTCCCGGTCGCCCGTCGACGCGGTCCTGGCGCCACTTCTCCACTGGACAGAACGCATGTCGCGGCACGAGGGGTTGGACGGAGCCCGCAGAGCGCTGCTTGTAGTGGCCGGGAACAGACTGATAAAGTCAGTCGCGCTGGCTGGTGGAGGCCCTGAAAGGAGGGATGCCCGTGACTAAATGCACACACCGGTCGTCCTTCCTTTTCGAGACCTACTAGCGCTTCGACTGGCTGGGAGGTGGGACGGCTCCGAATATCGGAGGAGCCGTTTGTACCGTCCCCGTAGATCTGCAAAGGCCCCTGTGCTTTTGCGCCAACCTCGTTCGCCAAGGCCGAACGCCGTGCGATTAGTGGCCCGTCGCGCCAGTCGCTTCCTCGTCCCGTACCGACGAAGATTATTGGTTTACATGGTGGTTCTTTTCGCGTCTGCGCTCGGCACCGTGACGGTGCCACTACTAACCAAAGAACTCATAAATCGCGGCGTGGTCGGCGGTAGGACCGGTACCGTAGTCTGGTTGGGCTCGCTGGCTATCGCGGTCGGGCTTATAGCGACGGCGTCCAGAAGCCTCGGCGGTTGGCTCGGCTCAACCATCGGCCTCGGCCTCGTATATGACCTCCGCGTCGCCCTTTTTCGACACCTCCAGCAACTACCACTGGCGTTTTTCGCCCGGTCCCAGTCCGGCGCCGTCCAGTCGCGGGTGAACAACGATGTGATCGACGCCCAGAGCCTTATCCAAAACCTCTTTGGCAGTTTTGCATCGAACGTCGTCTCCCTCGTCGTTGCCGTGGCCGCGATGTGGTCGCTGAGCCCAGAGATCACCGCCGTGGCCGTGCTGGGTGCGCCGGTCCTCCTGTTGCCCGCCAAACGGCTGGGAGCGACGCTGAGAAGTTTCGGCCTGCAACAGGCCAACGAGAGCGCTCGAATGAACGCCATGCTCGTGGAGAGGTTCAACGTCCAAGGAGCGATCCTCTTTGCGATGGCGGCGCGGCCCGAAGTGGAGTCGTTGGCCTTCGAGGCCAGGGCGGGCTCCCTCAAGGCGGCCGTCGTCGGCCGCAACGTGACATACCAAAAGGCTGCGTTCCTTTTCGGCGCTTTAGCCAGCCTGGCCTACGGCGCGGTCTACCTGCTCGGCGGTTGGCAGGCGGCGAGGGGCCAGCTCAGCGTAGGTTCCGTTGTCGCTCTCGCGGGCCTAGCGACGATCGCATACGGCCCCCTGCAGTCCTTCGCCCAAGGCGGGGTCAACCTGGCCGTCGGGCTGGTCGCTTTCGAGCGGGTGTTTGAGGTACTTGACTTTTCTCCTGCCATCTCTGACTCACCCCGACCGACTGCGCTCGCCCGTCCGGTGCTGGGCGTTGAGCTGTCCGGCGTCAGCTTTCGACATCCGGCCTCGTCCGAAGCGACGATCCAGTCGCTTGGACGGGTGGAGCGCCACGATGGGCAACAGACCAGAGACTGGGCGCTGCGGGACATCTCGTTCGTCGCCCGTACAGGCACGATGACGGCGCTGGTCGGGCCCACTGGCGCCGGGAAAACTACCCTCACCTTGCTGATTCCTCGGTTGTACGATCCTCAGGAGGGCGTTGTTCGCGTCGGCGGCGTGGACGTTCGTGACCTCAAGCTGGGCGATCTCCGCTCCGCAATTGGCATGGTCACCCAAGACGTTTGCTTGCTCAACGAAACCTTGGCGGTCAACCTCCGAATCGCAAACCCAGACGCAAACGAGGCCGAACTCCTCGACGCACTGGACGAGGCCTGCTTAGGAGCACTCGTCCACCGGCTCCCCGACGGCCTTGCCACCGTGATGGGCGACCGCGGTTACCGGCTTTCCGGTGGAGAAAAGCAGCGGGTGTCGTTGGCCCGTGTGTTCTTGGCCAGACCTGACGTGGTAATCCTGGACGAGGCGACAGCTCACCTGGACAATCAGACAGAGGCCGCCGTTCAAGCTGCGCTCGCCGGGGCGGCCAAGGGCCGCACTCTGATCGTCGTTGCTCATCGGCTTTCGACGGTCCGGATGGCAAACCAGATATTGGTGATGGACCATGGCGGGATCGTCGAACGCGGCAGGCACGCGGACCTGATCGAGAGAGGGACGCTGTACCCCTCGCTGTACAGAGCTGGCCTGGGCGAGACCGGGGACTGATCGCCATCCCCCTGGCCTCACCGCCGGCCATGCGGACGCTTCCCGAGCAGGTCCAGGGCGGCCGCCATGCGGGTCTCTGCTTCAGCAACATGCCCCGGGGCCCAGCTGGACGGCCCGTGCTCGAGGGCAGAGGCCAGTTCCCAGTACGGGTGGTACGTAGTCCCGGTTATGTCCTGGTAGGCGTCGAGGAACCGGTCGGCGGCCTGCGTGCCGGCCAGCCCGATGAGGTTCGACCGGCAGTGCGCAATGTCACATCCAGGTGGCCCCTCACAGGCGCTGACCCAGTCGACTACGCCGGAGCACCGACCGCGCACCCACAACACGTTGCCGGGGTGATAGTCGCGGTGGACGAGGGTTGGCTGGTACGAGGGCATCTCCTTTCGCCAGATCTCGATGGCCGTTTCCCACAGCAGGGGCTGGGTGGCGCTGGGTGGTGGGGCCGTCGTCGTCTCGCAATACCACGGGAAGTAGTGGTGGCCGAGGGCGACCGCGCTCACGGAGTGGATAGCGGCCGCGGCCGCAGCGAGACGGCGAAGATCGGGGACCGCCACCGCGGTCCCCGGCAGTTTGGTCATAAGTACGGCCGGGATACCGTCGGCGATATCTGACCCGGAGACGTCCGCCGCCACCGGCCGCGGGCAAAGTAGCCCTGCGGCCGACGCGTAGTTCAGCGCGTCCAGCTCGCGTTGGGGAGCGATCGGCTCGTCTTCGAGAACCCATCTCCAGACGTAGCGGCGCAGGACCAAATCTTGCCCGTTGGAGAGGGCTACGGCGTGCACTGCGCTGGTGGACGCGCCGGGGAGACGGCGGACCTTTACGACCACGCCACCCGTTTGACGCCCTATCCACTCCCGCACGTGAGGCGGCACGCTCGTTCTGCGCAATTGGGGTGGGAGCGAGCTCGGGTCACGACGGTTGGGGTGAGGCGGTTTCATGACCTGCCATCCTGCGGACCGATCGCGCACCTGGTAGTAACAGCGACGGCGGTACCAAGGGCCAGCGAGGCCCCGATGTTGACCTCGTCAGCCGGGACTGAGCCGACGACTACGAAGGAAAGGAGCGCGAACTGGCCAAACACCACCACGAACGCGCCGGTCAGACGGGGTACGAACACGAATTCCTCCTCAGGCCAAGTCGAACAGAGACGTGGCGGCCGAGGAGGGTCACGCCCACACAGTCAAATGAAACCGCTCACGCCTACGACAATAACCCTCGGAGCGCCCGACAGGTCAGGGCTGCGGATGACGACGACCAACGCTCATCAACACCGGCGACAGCAATATTCGACAGCGGGACGGTGCCGGGCGCCTTCCCCATGTGCGGGCCGTTACCCGGTTACTTCTTGGATAGGCTCGTATCTGCGCCGCGACCAGCGCTACTCCGTCTCACTGGAAGACCGAAACAATGAGAAAAAACGGCGTCATCGTGCTCTATGTGCTCGCGCTGCTGGCCGTCGTGGTTGGCGTGGACGTACTCTTTTTCAGGCACGATCTCTGGGAGCGGCTAATAGTAAATGTTGGAATTGTTTTGGGGTTCGGGGCGATCTACCTGAAGTTCCTAAGGGGCGCGTAACGTCGCCGCCTAAGGCACCTCCAGCCCCCGGGCGGCCACGTGCGACTGGCTGCCGCAGGAAGGCAAAAGGGGTCGTGCCCTCGAAACTAAAGGCGGCTCCGGATCGAACTGAAGTTTAGTTGGGTATATCGGCGGGGAATTCCGGCGGGTACGGCTCGCTGAAGTCGGCGGAGCGGCTCACTTCCCGCCATTTTCGGTCGTCGGCGAGGAGCTGCTCATCGAGACGGACCGAAGCCTCGACGGCGTTGACTCCGAGAGCCAAGTGGTAGGGAATGTCGCGCCGTTTGGCGACCTGAACGATGATCTCGGCCGCGCGTGCCGGGTCACCCGCCGGGCCGACTGTACTTTGGCGGGCCCGGGTGTTCATGACGCCGACTGTGGGGACGTAGGCCTCGGGTATGTCGTGGACGGTCATCGAGGGCCCAGCCCAGTCAGTGCGGAACCCGCTCGGTTCGACGACCATCACCTTCACCCCGAATGGCACCGTTTCGGCTTGAAGTACCCGGCTAAAACCGTCGATGGCGAATTTGGCGGCTTGGTACGAGGCGATCCCGGGTGAGCCTCCGACACGTCCACCCACCGAGGAGATCTGGATGACGATCCCGCCGCCCTGTTCTCGCAGGACGGGGATGGCTGCCTTGGAGACGTTGTAGACGCCCCAGAAGTTCGTCTCGAACTGGGCGCGGAAGTCGTCATCGTCAGTGGTCTCGATGGGTGAGACGTTGGCGTAGCCGGCGTTGTTGACGATGACATCGAGGCGGCCGAAGCGACGGCGGGCTTCCCCGATCGCGGAGCGGGCGGCTCGATCGTCGGTGACGTCGAGGGCGATCCCATGGAGGCGCTCACCGTGGTCGGCAACGAGGTCTCCGAGTTGCGCTGGTTGGCGGGCCGTGGCCGCGACGCGATCGCCGGCGTCAAGGGCAGCTTGGACGAGGGCACGGCCCAGGCCACGAGAGGTTCCGGTGATGAACCAGATCTGTTCCATGTCCCTTAGTAAAACACGACGGTCGACTTTTTCCCTCTACGCGCCGCTGGTGCGGTTAGTCAAGGTGTCAGCGCGTCGCCGTGACGGGTGCCGCAGGAGGTGGCGGCGGTAACCCGGCCGGGCCCATGAAGGCGAAGACCTTGTCGGTGCCTGGGAGCAGCAGGAGGCCATCGCCCACCGACGGCGTTGGGAAATGGTTGGCGTACCCGCCGAAAGGGATGGAGACGACCGCGTCGCCGTTGGCCGGGTTGAGCCCGTGCACGGCGTCGTCGCCTCCGATCGTCCAGACCAGCCCATCGGCGATGATCGGTCCGCCCGCGGCACCGTCGTTGTCGGTCCACAGCTGTTTCAAGTAGGGGGCCTTGCTCGACACCTTGACCGCCGTCACGCCGTTCGGACAGGGCACGAAGACGACCGAGCCCTCTACCGCCCGTCCTCCGTCGGGGTCGCCGCTGCACATCGAAAGTGAAGCGACCTCACCCTCCTCGCCGCCGAGATGCCCCTGACGTAACAAGTAGGCGATGTCCGTCTTGCCGATCTGGAACACGAAACCGTCCACGAGCTCGGGGTCGCCGGTCCCGAGGTCGAGGTCGTCGGCGCTGAGCGTCTGCCAGTCCTTGGGGTAGAAGAGCGACTCGAGGTGCATCGTCGGCGACAGCTCCAGCACCGCGTCGCTGTCGTCGTACGGCTGGCCGGCACCGAGGTCGTAGCCGTCGGCGCTCGCCACGTAGACATTCCCATGAGGGTCGACGACGGGAGAGCTCCCGCCCATCCACACCGCTCCTCGGTCCCGGCCACTGCCGATCTGGAAATAGTGAAGCGGTCCGCCGGTCTCCGGGATGGCGACGACGTAGCCGTGGGCAGGACCGTTGGGGCCGGGGCAGTCGCCAAAGTTCTGGCCGTAGGCGATGACTACGGAACCGTCGTCGAGCACCAACCCCGGCCGCTGCAGCTGCGCCAGCTGGTCCTCGCCCGCGCTCGGCATCGCCGGCTCGTCCAGCTCGACTTTGCCGGTGAACAGGTCGAGCCCGAAAAGGCGGTGCAGCGCTTCCGCACCACGAGAGGCGGACGGGCCGCTTATCAGCGTGTCCGCATCGACGAAGATCTCGTGGCGCGCCAGGTCGACCACCGGGGTGCCCGTGATCCCGACCTCGGGCGTGATGTCGCCGCAGGGCAGGTCATTGGAGGGCACGGCGGTGCCCAGATGGCGTGACCACAGGATGCGCCCACTGTTGGCGGCCATCACGAAGACGGTGTCGTTCTCGGTCGCCGCGACGACGCGGCCGTCGGCGACGAGTGGCTCGCCGTACAGCTGCCCGTCGAGGACCGGCGAGCTCCACGCCCGCCGCGAAGGCAACAGCGTGGTGTGGGCGGCGTCGACTCCGGTCGCCTCGACATTCCCGTGGTAGGTGGTCCAGCTGGAGCCGAACCCCGAGGCCGCAGGCACGGAGCTCTCCTTAACCGTCCCGGCGGTCGCGGCGCCGGGATAACCAACCGTCACGGCCGCCAGGACCGCCCCCACCGCCATGGACGCCCGCAGGCGCCTCCGGGCTCCATACCGCGAACTGCGGCTAGCCGAGCGCTTGTTTCTCACCACGGAACGCGAACACCTGCCACGGTTAACCGAGCGTACCTGGGGCCGCGCCACCGGTGGAAGGCAGGCGAGGCGATCCCGGTCATGGTCACGGCCGACTGGCCGGCGTCGCCGGCCACGCCGGCCTCCACCGCCTGTCGCTGCCGACGGACCGCTCGGTCACCGCCCCACCTTCGGCACCGGTGCAGGCTCGCTGGCTGTCGTCCCAGCCCGCTGGGCCTTCCTGGCAGCACCTCGCCGGCCGAGCCGCGACAGCGGGAGCGCCGTGGGCCGGGGCGCTTCGAGAAGTCGTCCCCGCTGGTCGACGTCTCGTCGGTTTGCGCCGACTTGACCGCTGAGCCTGTCATCCTGTCCAAGCACCGCCTCCTCCCTATGGACCTCCGTCCCGGCCCGGACGGCTCGTGGGTCATCCTGAACTGGGACCACGTGGGGCCAATCCCGCCCCGCCAGGAACTCGGCGCCTCACTGGCCGAATGCGACAAAGACGACGACCCGGCCGTGCTGGGGGCGTTCCTGGACGGCTACCGCAGTGCTGGCTTCGTGGTGCCCGGGCTCGACCGACCATGTTCACCACCGCCATCTCGGCCACGCTCAACTGGACCGCCACCCGCATTGATATTGCCCTCAGCGGTGAGGACGGGCAACGACGTCATTTGGCCGACCGCGAAGTGCCCTTGCTCCTGGCCAAACCACCGGCCCGGGACCGCTTCCAGCGCATCATCGACGCGCTGGCGTGACGGTTGCACGGCGGCGCTCTCGTCCCAAACGCACACTCCGTGCCACCTTTTTCAACGGCTACCAGCCGTCCGGGCGCGAAATCACCCGGCTAGAAATGACGTGCCACTACCGGCGCTGCGAGCCACTCGCTCAGATCCTCGGCCGGCCGAGGCGGCGTCCAGATGAACCCCTGGGCCATGTCGCATTCCAGCGAGGCAAGGCAATCGCGCTGGGCTTCGGTCTCGACGCCCTCGGCCACGACCTCGATGCCAAGCGCGTGCGCGAGGCCGATCACCGTAGCCACAATCGCCCGGTCGCTGGTGCTCTTGTTGATGCCTGCAGTAAACGACCGGTCGATCTTGAGCTGGTCGAGTGCGAAGCGGCGCAGGTAGCTGAGTGACGAGTACCCCGTGCCGAAGTCGTCGACCGCCAGCTTTACCCCAAGGCGTTCGAGCGCTTTGAGGTTCACGCCCACGTGCTCTGAGTCGCTTACGGTGGCACTCTCGGTGATCTCGAGAACCAGGGCTTCGGGCTCCAGGTCTGCCCTCTCCAGAGCGCGCGCCACGACGTGCAGCAGGTCAGGGTCGCGCAGCTGGCGGGCGGAAACGTTGACCGCGATGGTCAGGGGGCGCCCGGTGGTACGGCGCCACGACGCGCCCTGGCGGCAGGCACGCTCGAGTACCCACCCCCCGAGCGCAGTGATGGCCCCACTTTCCTCGGCCAAGGCAATGAACCGGTCCGGAGCCAGGCGTCCGCGTGTCGGATGGTCCCAGCGGACAAGCGCCTCGAACCCGCGGACTGAAGCGTCATCCAAGGCCACCACGGGCTGGTACTCGACCGCTAGCTCGCCGCGCTGCACCGCCCACTCGAGGTCAGTGCGCATGCCTGAGCGCTCGACCACCCGGCGTCCCAGATCCGGCTCGTACACCGCGTAGCGCGATTTGCCTTGGTTTTTGGCCTCGTACATGGCGGCGTCCGCGCGTGCGAGCAATTCGTCGCTGGACTCGACGTTGTCGCGCACAGCGATACCGACGCTCACCCGCGAGTGGAGCGGACGGCCCAGGACCTCGATGGGCCGCTCGAGATCGGTCACGATGCGCCGCGCCGTCGCCTCGGCCAGTTCCCGGTCGCAATCCTCGAGCAGGATGGCGAATTCGTCGCCCCCGAAGCGAGCCACGGTGTCGCCGGACCGCAGGCAGCGTTGCAGGCGGGCGCCCACCTCCCTCAGCAACAGGTCGCCGGCGTGATGGCCGAGGGTGTCGTTTATGGACTTGAAGTCGTCGACGTCGAGAAACGCGACGGCCACCGGAGCGCACTCACGAGCGTGGCGAGCCAACGCGTGCTCGAGCCGGTCCACAAATAGCAACCTGTTGCCCAGTCCGGTGAGCGGGTCGTGCAGGGCCATCGTGCGCAGTTGCGTTTCAAGCTTGACCCGCTCGCTTACGTCGCGGGTGTTCAGCACCATCCCCAGGACGCCGGGCTGGTCGAACAGGCAGCGGACTGCCGATTCGCCATGCAGCCAGCGGCCATCGCGGCGGCGCAACCGAGCGCGCACGAGGCACATGGGCTGGTCGACCCCTGATCGTGTACCGATCAGCGGCAAAAGGCCCGCGGCATCCTCAGGATGGACCCACGAGGCGATGGGCGTGCCGACCAGCTCATCGGGCCGGTAGCCGAAGACCTGTTCAACGCCTGCGCTCTGGTACGAGATGCGACCGTCGAGGCCGACGACCGTGATGACATCGGTCGAGTCTTGCGCCAGGGTACGAAAACGCGCCTCACTGCCCGCCAGGTGATCGAGCGATGCGCCGGCCAGAGTGGCGATGAGCTCCGCCAGCTGGATCTCCACGGGGCCGAAGAGGTTCTCGAGGCGATGGTGGGTCACGGAGAACACGGCCACCACTTGGTCCTCACATACGATCGGAGCGCAGAGCACCGAGCGAAGATCGGAGAGGACCAGGCTTTCGCTCGAGTCCGTTGTGCTCATGGCACCGGTAGTGACGACGCACTTGCCCTCCACTGCTCGCAGTACCAGGTCACGGCTGAGGTCTGTGAGCCGCTGGCCCGGGTCGCTCATGAGCATGCCCAGTTGTATGTCACCAATGACGTGGCAGCGGTCGCCGCGCAAAAGTACGGAGGCCGCCTCGCGCACGGCGTCGTATACGGCTGTGGGTGTCGTCGCCGCTCCGATCTGGCGCGCTACGACTAAGAGTGAGTCGAAGCGGTCGGCCAATGACAGCGACGACCGTTCGGGCTCCTGCCTCGACACCTCGAGCGCCGCCTTTTCGGCCTCGGCGCGCGCCAACTGGTCGCTGGCACCCTCACGGCCAAGGGCCACCATAAGTTCGGCCAGCGCTACCTGCGTCATCGCCATCTCGTAGGCCGCGTGTTGCGTCGTGGCCACGACCAGGCTCTTTTCGAGCAACCGCCGTGCTCGGCGGGGACGGCCCCGGAGATTGGCGACGATACCCCGCTCACGAAGGGCGTGCGGCCGGTTGTTCCGGTACGAACGCGACAGCACATCGGCTCCCAGGGCGAAGCGCGCCGCACGACGCAGGCGACGCCGGCGTGTCCACGGCGCATGGGGATCGGTCGCTTCCGCCTGCATACGCAGGGTGGTTGCGGTCCACGGCTTCACCGGGGCCATGTACTCCTGTCGCAGCCCTTTGCCGGCGATCACCTCGGCCGCCGCTTCCAGCTGCGACAGCGCCTGTTCCACCTGACCCGAACGCAGCCAGCGCAGCGCGTCCGCCAGACGTACTTCGGTGGACGTGTGGGCGTCTCCGGTGTCGCGTCGGAGCTCGGTGGCCACCGCCTCGGCCGGCACTTGGCCATTTGTGGCCCGAGCCCAGCCGCTCAGCACGATGCCGGCCGCCGCCTGGTCGCCGATCGCGCTCGCCGACTCGTACACGAGGGGAGCGAGGGCGGCCGCCTGGTCGAGCTCGCCGAGCCGGTAGTGGCACAGCACCAGGTGCCACGTGGCGGTGTTCTGTTCCCAGCGGTCGCCGGTGCGCTCGAGGAGCCGTATTGCTTCGCGGCAGCGGTCGATGCACTCGCGATAACGAGACCACGCATAGAGGACCACGCCGCAGAAGCTCAGAGATTGGCCCTGCCCCCACACGTCACCTAGCTCGCGGCGAATGGCCAGCGAGCGCTCGGCGTACTCCAGGCCGCGTGAGTACCAAGGCACCATCGTCATCACAGGTGCGTGCTCCGAGTACGCCTGGGCCAGTTCGAGCGTCGGCCAGTACCGTTCGACCAGGTTCATCTCGCGCAAGTGGGTCCACGCGCATGGCACCTTGCCGGCGCAGAACCAGTAAATGTACGCCAGGCGGCTGTAGAGGCGGATGGCGACGAATTCCTCCTCGTGACCCTCGGGAGATCGCCGGCCGAGGAACCGTCGGGGCATGAGCGTGTGCAGCGCCTGCACCACGACTTCCTTGAGCAGTGCCAGGAACCCGACGACACCCTCCGTCGGCACCCGGCGGCCGAGATCGGCCAGCGCCCCCTCGAGAAAACGGCGCGCCATGAGCTGGTCGCCCCGCTTAAAGGCGATATCGCCCAGCTTGCCGTGAAGCTCGGCCCGTTCCACTGGGCCCGTGGCGACGGCCAGGACCTCTTCGAACAGCGCAGACGCCGTGTTGTAGTCCCCCGCCAAGGTAAGCACGTCTGCGAGGCCAGTAGCGGTACGGCACTGGACGTCAAGGCGCGCATCGTCGGTCGAGGGTGCCCCCACCGAGCGTCGAGCGATCTGGTAGTGACTAATCGCGACGTCGAGGGCGTAACGGCTGCGGGCTCGATCGGCCGCTTCGAGCGCGTACCGCAAGGCGTTCTGCGGCTCGCCTGCCGCATCGAAGTGATATGCGAGCTCAAACACGCGCCCGGGGTCGGTCGTCTCGATCAAGTGGGCGGCGAGGCTGTGAAGCCGGCGACGAGCGTCGGCCGGGATCTGGTCGATGAGCGTCTCTCGTAACTTGTCGTGCGTGAACGAGCAACGGCCGCTCTGTTCGTCGACCCACAGGATCTGGCGCCTACGGGCGTCGTCAAGGGAGCGTGTCACCTCCGTGACCGGCGATTCACCCATCAGGGTGATAGCCAGGGTGACGTCGAACGCCTTGCCCAGCACGGCCCCCGCTGTGAGCAACGCCTTGGCCCCCGGGCTCATCAGCTCGAAACGCCGGGCGAGGACGACGGCCGCGCGCCGCGACGTCTGCGCATCGTGCAGCGCCGTCTCGTCCACCTCCCATCCCGTCTCGGATGCGAGCAACCCTCCTGATTCGACGAGACCACGAAGTACCGCACCCGCCATGAACGGGCTTCCTCCCGACAACTTGACCACGGCGGAGAGCGCCTGATGCGGGAGCGGGCCGGCCATGGACGTGCACAGCAGTTCGATCTCGTGTTCTCCGAGGGGCGGGAGGGCGACCACACCGGCGGCGTCGAGCACCCGTAGTGGGTGAGTCGGGCCGACCTCCTCGGAACGGTAGGCGGCCACGACGAGCACCGGGTTCGGTGCCTTGCTGGCCCCGTGGCGCGTCTGCCAATGAGCCACGAGGCTCAAGGTGAGGCCGTCGGCCCACTGGCAGTCGTCGAGCAGGACGACAGCGGGCGTGGTCGCGTCGCCAAGCGCCTCGACCATGGAACTCAACGCGTCAACACTGCGAGCGCTGCCATACTGCTCGGGACCGACCGTTGCCTCGTCACTAACGCCCAGCACGCCTCGCAGTCCCGGCAGGGCCGAGGCCACAGATGCGGCCCGATCGTCCAGCCGACGGCGAAGTCGGATCGCAAGCTCCCCGTCGTCCTGAGCCACGAGCCCGGCCACCACCCCGTCGAAGAGCTGGAACGGGCGCTGGGCCACCTGGTCGACACCTTCGCCCCGCAACACGAGGAAGTTGCGCTGGCTCGCCTGCATGGCGATCTCGTCGAGGAAGCGCGTCTTGCCGGCACCGGACTCGGCTTCCAAGAGCACCAGCCCGCCGCCCCGCCCCGCCGCCGTAGCGCTGAGCATCTCGGTCATGGTGGCCAGCTCGGGGACGCGACCGACGAAGGACGGCTCAGTTAGCGCGTGCCAGCGGTCGTATTGCCCCGGCGTCACGGCCGGCTCGGCGATCCCGGCGCTCAGCGCCTCTGCGATGGCGATGAGATCGGCCCGCACTGCGGCCGCCGTCTGGTAGCGCGATCCCGGATCCTTGGCCAGAAGTCGTTGCACGACCCCATCGAGCGCGGCGGGCGCCTGCACGCCGAGCGAACGCAGCTGTGGTACCGGTGTGTTCAGGTGATGGCGGAGTATTTCGCCGACGGTGGCGCCGGAGAAGGGCACGTGCCCGCAGAGGCTTTCGAAGAGGAGCACGCCGAAGGAGTAGAGGTCCGAGCGCTGGTCGACGACGGCGTTGATGACGCCGGACGCTTCGGGCGCAAGGTAGCACGGAGTCCCGACCGTGTCGTCGCGCAGGGGCTCGTCGAGCGCGCTGCTCCACGCAAGACCAAAGTCGATCAACTCCGCGCCCTCGATGCAGCCGTCACCTTCCACGACCACGTTGGCCGGCTTGATGTCGCGATGTAGTACACCGGCGTCGTGCACCAACTCCAAGCGGTCGAGAACGCCGAGGGCAACCGTCAGCCCGTCGTCGACAGGAAGTGGTCCGAGGTCGAGCAGGCTGCGCAGAGTCTGGCCGGCGATACGGGGTTGGACCAGGTAGAGCAGCTCGCCATCGTGACCGCTGGCGATAATGGGGCGGAACCCCGGGGCGCTGATTTGTTCGAGCACGTCGATTTCATGTTCAAGGCGTAGCCGCACCACGGTAGGCACCTCGGAGGCGACGACGGCTTTCACGATGACCGGGGCCGCGCTGCGTGTATCGACGGCCTGGTAGGTGCGCACCGAATTGCCGGTCTTGAGCAGCTGCTGCAATTCGTAGCGCCCTCCGACCAGGCGCCGGTCCTCGGTCGGCGATTGCGCCTGTGGCCGCGCTTGGTTGTCACCAGCCATCGATCATCACTCCGTCCAGCTGACCTCAAGAGAGAACATCGACCTGACGGGCGGCGGACATTAACGAAACAGCAGGGGCTGGGCCTGAGCAACTGGCCCGGCGGTCAGTGCCGCCATCGACCATGTCCCTGCTGGGGTTGGTCCGTCACCTTGCAGAAGCAGAGCGGAGCTGGCGCAACTGGCTTCTGCCGGGAGGACCTACAGCGAAGCTGTACGGCCCGGGCGATGCCGCATTCGACGGAGCAGTTGCAAACCTCACACTGATCGAGGGCGCGTTCGCCGACCTTGCCCGGGAGCAGGCGGAGACTGACGCTGTGCTGGCCGACTATCCGGACCTGGGGCTGCGGGTGGGTACGAAAGGTATCGCGATCCGGGAAGCGTGGGTCCACCGGATCGAAGAGTACGCCCGCCACTGCGGGCACGCTGATCTGCTGCGAGAAGGCATCGACGGACGGGTGGGGCAGTAGAACATAATTGACGGCGCTCGTGGCCAAGGCGACGTCAGCCGCTGGTCAAGCTGTCAGGAGTGCTCGAAGACGGTGGCGAACGCCTCCTTATTGCTGGCGGAGTAGGCTGGTCTTGATCTGGACCGGGCCTGTCGAGCTGGCGGAGAGGTCGTCGGCCTGGAGCCCAGGTTCCGCCGAGCCGAACGGGTACCCATTGATCAGCGCGCTGGAGAAGACCAGAGTGCCAAAGTTGGGCACGCCAGATGGCGAGCCGGAAACCGCCGGAAAGTCGCCGGCCATGATGCCCTCGCTCGTGCCGCTGCCGGCGCCGTTGCTGGTGGCGATGAACTTGTGCGTCATGTCGATTACCGAGTCCGGTCACTTTCGAGACGCTCTGGGACACCGCGAACTCGATCGTGTCCCCGGGATGGGCGGCGTCGCTTGCGATGTTCCGTACGCTGCCATTTACCACGAGCGATGGGTAGTAGCGAGCCACGCGTTGCGGCGTGCAAGCCAGGTACAGACGGGCGTACGAGTTCACGGATTGGATGCCGACGCCGACGTAAATTGAGCTCCCCGCGGTTGGCGTGGCCTTGCAGTTGAGCTTGCGGCACGACGATGATGGCGCTCACAGCCCCCGGCACCGCGATGTAGTTGGCGAAGTTGTAGCCGGCGAAAACGGTGCTCTGAGTGCTGGTTACCGGCGCCGTCGCGGCGAGCGCGGGCTGCGCCAGCACCGAGCGTTGCCGTCAGTCCTGCGGCGGGCCCGAGCAGCTTCACCCGCACCGGCACGTCGCTCCCTGCTGTAGCTTCCATCACCGAGCTGGCCGAAGTTGTTGCCGCCCCAGGCGAGTACAGTGCCCGTCGAGGTCACCGCCAGGCTCTGGAGTTCGCCGGCGGCGACGGCGGTCACCTTCGTGCCCGCGGGCAACTTCACCTTCACCGGCACATCGCTGTTTGCCGTGCCGCCGTCACCGAGCTCGCCGTCTGCGTTGTAGCCCCAGGCGAACACCGCGCCGGTCGAGGTCAGCGCCAGGCTATGGCCGGGGCCGGCGATGTACGGCCCACTCCGTAGAGGGAGCCGCCGGCGGCGATGGCGGTCACCTTCGTGCCCGCGGGCAGCTTCACCTTCACCGGCACATCGGCTGTTTGCCGTGCCGCCGTCACCGAGCTCGCCGTCTGCGTTGTAGCCCCAGGCGAACACCGCGCCGGTCGAGGTCAGCGCCAGGCTGTCGTAGCCGCCGGCGGCGATGGCGGTTACCTTCGTGCCCGCGGGCAGCTTCACCTTCACCGGCACATCGCTGTTCGCCGTGCCGCCGTCGCCGAGCTCGCCGTCTGCGTTGTAGCCCCAGGCGAACACCGCGCCGGTCGAGGTCAGCGCCAGGCTGTGCAAGGCCCCAGCGGCGACCGCCGTCACCTTGGTGCCAGCGGGCAGGTTCACGTTCACCGGCACAGCGCTGGACCCTCCCGTGCTGCCGTTGCCGAGCTGCGCCATAGAGGTCTAAGCCCCAGGCGAGCACCGCGCCGGTCGAAGTCACCGCCAGGCTGTGCCCGGCGCCGGCGACGACCGCGGTCACCTTCGTGCCTGCGGGCAGGTCGACCTTCACCGGCACGTCGCTGTCTGTCGTGCTCCCGTCGCCGAGCTCGCCGTCGTCGTTCTTGCCGCAGTTGAACACCGCGCCGGTCGAGGTCACCGCCAGGCTGTGGGCGAAGCCGGCGGCTATCCCGGTCACCTTGGTGCCGTCGAGCGGCCTCACCTTCACCGGCAGCTCGCTGCCATTTGTGCTCCCGTTGCAGAGCTGGCCGGCTATGTTCCAGCCCCAAGCGAACACCGCGCCGTTCGAGCTCAGCGCCAGGCTGTGGTACAAGCCGCCGGCGACCGCCGTTACCTTCGTCGCCGACGAAGCGGCGACGGCCGTACGGATCGCAGACGCTGGGCGGGTTGCCGCCCCGGCCGCGCCCGTTAGCAGGACAGGGGAGCCGGCAGGCCCAGAGGTGGCAACAACAGCACTGTCATTGCCATCCCCGCAACGCCGACCGTCGCCCGGCCCATAAGCCTGGTCAGTTCCACAGCGACCTCCTTTTATCGTGCCGAGCACCGGCGCCGCACTGTCTTTGTGCCACGTACTGTTCCAGCGCGCCGTCACACTGACGTCACACGGGCCCCGCAAAAGGCCTTCAGGGGTGACGGCGCGGCTTCGATGGAAAAAGGCGGTGTCAAAGCCTCACGGGGTCAAGGCCAAAGCAGACAACGCGACCAGCCATCGTTGTTGCGCTCATAACGCAACCGGACGAGCCGGCCCAATCGCGTCGCAGGCTGGGGGCTCGCCCCACGCTTCTTACCGTGCAGCCACGAACAAAGTGGCTGTGGTGAGCTTGGGGCTCAAGGAAATCGAACACGCTGCCGACATCTTTATGTGAAGTTTGGCTCAGATCGTGGAGCGACCGATCACGAGCAGGCCGCAAAGTTGGGGGTGCTTGTGGTCGGCGCTTGCTGGCTGCTCGTCGGGGCCACTGTTTGGTTCTTGCCGGCGCGCCACCCAGACCGCATGACCGCCCTGGGCGTGGCGGCCGCAGCCTTCCTCATCTCCATCGGCTTATCGAGGCTGTCCTGGAGGCGCCTGCCCGAAGAAGCGCTCCTGGTTTTCCCAGCCCTCGGCGTGGTCGCCATAACGTGTGTCGCACTCCTGACCACCGGGATCAGCCCCGCTTACATGGGCTTCTTCACTGTGGCCGTGTTCTACATCGCCAGCACCCAGTCCGAGCGGGTCACATTGTTGGCGCTCCCCCTGCTACTGCCTCTCTGGGTAATTAGTCAGGGGGGCCTTTCGGACGAGGTCGGCGTGAAGATGCTCATCACACTGTGCATCTGGGCCTTGATCGCCCACGGCATTGCCCGGAAGAAAAAGTCAGACGAGGTGCGCGTCACGGGACTGCTCTACGCAGCCGCCACCGACCCCCTGACGGGCTTGGCCAGTCGGGGCGAGCTCGTGCACGTCCTCGAGCGGACTGACGTGGGTGACGCCGTAGTCCTCATCGACCTCGACGGTTTCAAAGCCATCAACGACACGAAGGGGCACCCGGTTGGGGACGACATCCTCGCCACTTTCGGGCACAGCGTCCGAGCCGCCATGCGCTCGACCGACATTGCCCTGAGGTACGGCGGTGACGAGATCATGCTCGTCTTGCCGCAAGCAGGGGTCGGGCAGTCTGACGCCCTCCTCGAACGGCTCCGGCACCATTGGCTGCAACCGGGCCGCCCGACGTTCTCAGCGGGCATTGCCATTCGGGCCGAGGAGGACGCCCAGGAAACGCTCCGACGCGCAGACAAAGCCCTGTACGAGGCAAAAAGGCGGGGACGCGACGGATGGAGCCATTCGCCACTAACGGACAAGCCTCTGGTCGTGACCAGTTCGGACGGGCCGGTACCGTCAAGCTTTAGCCCGCCGAGGAGCCTTGGCCTCGGTTTGATGGAGGGCGCTTCGGCGGCAGAATCGCCGGCTTAGCTTCGAATTGCACCGCGCCGGTTGTCCCCCGACCCGAGGTCGCCGAGATGTTGTCATGCCGCTGGGCAGACGTCTTGCGGGCGCAGTGCCATCTCCAGCTCACGCAAGCCGGCGTTCAGTGATCGTTTCCGCGGCGGCCGAGGGTCTGAACGGGGGCTGCACCGGGACGGGCCCACTGCGGCACCGGACGGCTGGTGGGGCCCCAGGTGGCGACACCCTCGGCATCTGAACGCCAGTACCAGCAGGCCTGGTGGCCCTCGGGCCAGCCAGTGGGGTTGTCCTGCCAGGCCTCGCGGCGGCCGTAGGGCGTCATGTCAAGTAGGGCGAAGGACCCGTTGACCGGCTCGACCCCTCGGCCCGTCGTGGCGTAGGTGAGGAACACTCGGTCGTTGTCACGCAGGAAACAGGCAAGGTAGCCCATCTCTCCGCCGACCGGCGCCTCCACGCCGCGCACCGAGTACCACGGCTGCGTGTAGCCCATGAACTCGACAAAAGGGGCCACTTCGTCCCACGGGCCCGAGGTCAAGATGGCGAACGAGACGCCACGAGCGTTGAGGTAGACCGCGTCCTTTACGTGCCAGGCCGTAAGGGTGCAGCCCTCGCACTGCCCCTGGTGCGGCGCGCCGTCGTGCCACATGTGCTTGTAGACCACGAGCTCGTTGCGACCCTGGAACAGGTTGATGAACGGGACGGGCCCGTCAACACCGGTGACCCTGACCGAGCCGTCGAGCTCGACCATCGGCAGCCGCCGCCGGGCCGCGGCGATGGCGTCGCCTTCATGGGTGTGCGCCTTCTCGCGGACCAGCAGTTCCTGGCGCGCTGCCTCCCAGGTGTCCAGGTCGACGACGACCGGCTTGCTGGAGAGGTTGCTGCTCGGGTTTTCGGGGGTGGTTGTCATGCGGCCTCCGCTGTCTCGTTTCGTGCGCTCGCCGTGGGAGCGCCTATTAACTGAGACGGCTCGCGGCACCCAAGCTCATCGATCCGGTTAGGGCTCACCCGCGGCGCGGACGCGCTCGCCACGACGTCCCGCTTCGGCGTACTCGTCCGCCGCATTGGACACGAACTCGTTGAGCGCATCCTCTGGGTCTTGGTACGCCTGTCCGGTAATGACTACGGCGTTGGCGAGGTTGCCAATACGCAGCCGCAGCTTCTCCGCCGGCACGAACCAAATGGTACGAGATCACCTCCTACGGGACGAGCAACTGCCACTGCGCGGTGCCACGAGGCCTGGCCCGACGTGGGGACCGTCGAATCGATGGATCTGCAACAGGGGACGACATCTGGCCTCCGTCCTCCTCCCGGGGCGATAGGGGCGTAGCTTTACGACGTGCGCGTCGACGTCCTGCTCGAGACGTTCGGCACCAGCTGGGCTGAAGTGCGTGACGGCGCCGTGGCCGCCCAACAAGCCGGGTTCGATGGAGTCTGGCTCAACGACCATTTGGCCGGAGCGGTCCAGGGTGCGCGCCATGTGCTGGAGTGTTGGACCGTTTTGTCCACGCTCGCGGAACTGGTGCCGCGCCTCACTATCGGGCCGCTGGTACTAAACGTCGCTAACCGGGACCCCGGGACCCTGGCGGTCATGGCCGCGACACTCCAACAGGTGAGCGGGGGACGGCTTGTTTTGGGGCTCGGTGCGGGAGCACGGGCTGGCACGCCCTGGGCGATAGAGCAGGAGGCCCTGGGACGTCGGGTCGCCGGCGACCGGGAACGGCGCCAGAGCGTGGAAAACGCCGTTGGCATGCTTCGTCAGGTCTGGTCGGGCGAAGTGCAACCAGCGGCAGGATTTCTCCGACCTGAGCCTTTCCCGCCCATCGTTATCGCCGCCTTCGGGCCGAAGATGGCGGGGCTGGCCGGGCGAATCGGAGACGGGATCTGCGTGCCAGTGGGGGGGACGACGAAGGAACTGGTTGCCGTCGCTCGTGGCGCCTATGCAGGGGCCGGCGGGGCCCCGAACAGCTGCTTGTCGCCGCCTTGCTGTCGGCGTGGTCACCCGACGCACGGCTCAGCGTCGAGGCTGGCGTCGATCGCCTCATTGTTTATGTCGCGCCTCCGTTTGGCGAGAGATTGGCTCGGTTAAGCCAGTCTGTGAGGAGATGGAGGACGGAAGAGCCGCGACGCCATCCTTGACGCGACAACCATGACTGCTGGTTTGTGGGTACTCCGCAACGTTTAGTGGGCAAATCGCTGTTGGCGCGAGGCGGAAAGCGAGAGAATACCCGGGGTGTCCAAGCCCGAGGTCGTGGACGAGTTCGCGGAGCCCGGGATGGTCCGCCTCGATGCTGCATTCCCCACCGCCGCCGCCGAGCGGATGGCCGAAGCCGTATGGTCCTATGCCGAACGCAAGGCTGGCATCCGCCGGCACGACCCCGCCTCGTGGCCGGACGGCCCGCTTGGGCTCAGTTGGAAAGGCCTCAAAAGTAACCGGGCCTTCAACGTTTTAATCGACAATGACCCCGTGCGAACGGCCCTCGACGGTGTCTTCGGCGCGGGCCAATGGCTCCCGCCCAGGCCCGGAGCCCAAGTTCTCTTGACGCTGCCAAGGCCCGGAGATTGGGTCCTCCCTGGTACCTGGCATATGGACTGCGGCTTCGAGCGGCCGTCGTGGCCCGTACACGGCGTGAAGTTGTTCGCTTTCTTCGGTGAGGTGGGGCCAAAGGGTGGTGGCACGATGGTCCTGCCCGGCACCCACCGGGTGGTCGATCGATACCGTCGCAGCCTCCCGCCAGGGACGGGGGCTGGGGTGGTCAACTGGACGAGGCTGCTCAGGCAACATCCTTTCCTGGCGCAGCTGCTCAACGGTCATCGAATGTCTGATGGAGGCCGATCGTTGGTCGGCCAGGTGGGCGACGTGAACGGGGCCCCGGTCGAGGTCCACGAACTGACAGGGAAACCGGGAGACGTGGTCCTCACGCACCTGCACGTATATCACGCCGCATCCCCCAACGTGAGCGCCCGCCCACGTCAGATGCTCGGCAAGGCGATCTACCGAACCGGCGTCTGGTAAATCTTCGGACGCGCCGACCGCGGCCGGTACCGAACGCCACGGGCCCGTTCAATGGCATGCCTGCCCCAGCAAGAAGCATCACCCCCGCGTCGACACATTTGTCCGGCGGCACCCGATGCTGAGTCGTTAGGTTCGACGCAGGATGGGGGGAGAGCTGAAGGTCTTCGGGGCGTCCGAGCACAACCTGCGTGAGGTCGACGTCACGTTCGGGCCTGGGCTCACGGCTGTGGTGGGGGTGTCGGGATCGGGGAAGTCGTCGCTGGTCTTCGACGTCGTCTACACCGAGGCCCGTCGGCGCTTCATCGAATCGTTCGCCCTCGGTCGTCCCGCGGCACGCGTGCCCGCCGCTCACGTGCGTGGTATCTATGGCCTGGCGCCGGCGGTGGCGATCGCGCAAAACGTGCTCAACGTCAACCCCGCTTCGACAGTCGCCTCGTCGACCGGCATTCATCCGTTCCTGCGAATCCTCTACGCCCGGTTCGCGGACATCAGCTGCCCGGATTGCGGGGTGCCCGTCCGGTCGGTGTCGGGCGAAGAGCGGCTCGCGTTGGCCCTGGACATGCTGGCGACAGCAGGCAGTCTCGAGGTGGAGGTGGCCGTCGTGCGCGGCCTTCGCGGAACCCATGGGCGTCTGCTTGCCGGCCTGCGCGGCCAATTCGACGCGGTCACGGTCGACGGTCGTCCCTGGGCGGCGAACAGGTCGAGCCGGGTGCCGCGGCTGGCCCGGCGGAACCCCACGACGTTGTGGTCCGCCTCGCCACGCTGCCACCGGGAGCATCGGCGGCGAAGGTTCGCGCCACACTGGAGCGCGCAGACGCGTTGGGCTCACCAGAGGTCCGTCTCGGCGGACTGCCGGTGCTACGGGCGCCGATCTGCCCAAGCTGCTCGGCGTGCGCCGGCCGCTAGAGCCGTCCGCGTTTGCCGACCCGGCGGTGGACACGTCATCGCATCGCATCGCCGGCGTCACGATGACAGAGTTGCTGGCGTGCTCGGTGGGTGAGGCCGTCCAGTTCGTGGGGCGCCTGGCGGTCGGTCCTCGCGCCGCACGAGTCCAAGGTGAGCTCCTGCGGCGGCTCCGGCCCCTCGCCACTTTGGGGCTCGATTATCTCACGCTCGACCGGTCGATGCCGACCCTATCGCGCGGCGAGGCGCAACGGGTACGGCTGGCTGTGGTGCTCGGCGGCCGGCTCGAAGACCTCCTGCACGTCCTCGACGAGCCGACCATCGGGCTGCACCACACCGATCTCAGCCGACTGCTCGATGCCATCGCGTCGTTGCCGGCCGTCCTCATGGTCGAACACGACCGCATCGCAGTTGCCATGGCCGACGATGTCGTCGAGATCGGCCCAGCCGGAGGCCGAAACGGAGGCGACCTGGTCTTTCAAGGGCCCCTGCCGCGCTCTGGCGGGCCGGCACCGCTTCTGGTCACGGCTTCTCGGCGCCGACGCGCTCTCGTCGCGCTTGCCGTCCGACAGACGGTCAGAAGATCCGCATCTCTGGAGCCAGCCTGCGGAACCTGAGCGCCGTCGACTGTGACATCCCCTTGGGGGCGCTGACCGTGATAACGGGCCCGTCAGGAGCAGGTAAGACGACCCTCGCACGCGACGTGTTACTGGCGTCGCTGCGCGCGCACACCGCGGTCGGGTGCGCCGCGCTCGACGCGCCGGTTGTACGGGCCATTGCGGTGGACCAGAAACCGTTGGGCAACAACCCGCGGTCCAACCCGGCCACATACACCAAGGTGTTCGACCGGATCCGCGATGTGTTCGCGGCGGAAACCGGCCGGCCTGCGACTGAGTTCAGCTTCAACCGGTCCGAAGGGGCGTGCGCCGAGTGCGAGGGGACTGGCGCGGTGGCCATAAACCTTCGCTACGTAGCCCCCGTTTGGGTCTCGTGCGAGGCGTGCGAGGGCCTGCGTTACCGGCCAGAGGTCCTCGAGGCGAAATGGGCGGGTCTGTCGATCGCCGATGTGCTGACGTGCAGCGTCGACGAGGCGCGGGCGCTGTTCGCCGATTACCGTCAGGTGACCGCGACCCTGGACACGTTGGTGGACGTCGGGCTCGGCTACGTGACGTTGGGCCAGCCGTCACCCAGCCTCTCAGGCGGGGAAGCCCAACGCGTACGGCTCGCACGCGAGGTGACCAAGGTCAAGTCCGGCGATCTCGTTCTGCTGGACGAGCCGACTACGGGCCTTCACCCCGCGGATCTCGACCGGTTGCTGAACGTGCTCGAGCGACTGACCGGGCAGGGCTGCACGGTTGTGGTGGTCGAACACCAGGCCGACCTGATCGCAGCGGCCGACTGGCGTATCGATCTCGGCCCGGGGGGCGGCCCCCAGGGCGGGCGCGTCCTGCACTGTGGCGTGCCCTCGGGGAGCGGACGGCCCACGGTGAGGCCCCGGCAACAGCCACGCGCCCAACGGCGGTCGGGCGACGTCATCAGCGTGCGAGGCGCCCGCGCCCACAACCTACAAGGTGTCGACGTCGACTTCGCCAAAGGCCGATTTACCGTGGTAACCGGCGTCTCGGGCTCCGGCAAATCGTCGTTGGTCTACGACGTCATCGCGGCCGAGGCCAACCGGCGCCTGCTCGAGTGCCTGTCGGTGTACGAGCGTCAGTCGGTGCGCGAGGCCCGAAGCCCCCGTCGACTCGCTCACCGGCCTGGGCCCCACGATGATCGTCGACGCCGCCGCCAAGATCGGCGACTCTGGCCGGCCCGACCTCCTCATCAGCGATGCCGCCCGGGCCACTGTAGGACGGGCCAGCGACCTCGACCGCCTCATCGCCAGCGTCATGGCGCGCGCCGGCGTGAGAACGTGCCTCGAGTGCGGCACCGACAACGTGCGCCGGACCTCTCCGTCGGCCGAAGCCCCTTGGGTGTGCAGTGATTGCCAGACGGGCGCGGTGCCGATCGAAGCACGTCACCTCGTGGGATCACCCTCCGCCATCTGCCCGCGATGCGTCGGTCTGGGCGAGACGCGGCAGTGGGCCTCGATAGGTGCATCGTGCGACCGGACGCGCCGATCTGCGCTGGCTGCTTCAGCGGGCGGCTGGGGACGCTGGTCGGCTACTTCTGTCAAGGCGCCGAAAGCGCGCTGCGGGCGTTCGCCGACCGGCACCGGTTCGACCCGAACACCACCCCGTGGTCCGGGCTGACTGACCAAGCCCGCCACGCGTTCTTGTTCGGCGAACGATCATGGGCCGGAGTGACCGCCTGGGCCCAGTTCGACCTGGGCGGTGCGGACACAGTTGCATCCCCGTGCGGGGAGTGCGGCGGAAGACGGCTGCGTGCTCCATACCTGACGATTCGCGTCGGGGGCGCGATCGCAGCGACCTGTTCTCGGGCCCGCTTGCCGACATCGGAAACGTATTGGCCTCTGTGGACGAGCCGGACGACAAACAGGCGGCGGCCGCCCGCACAGCCGCCCTTCAACGCCTCGGCTTCCTGTGCTCTGTCGGCCTCGGTTACCTGCATTTGAACCGGCCGACCTGGACGCTGTCTGCGGGTGAGGCCCAGCGGGTCAAACTGGCGTCGGTGCTTGGCGGTGGCCTCATAGGGATGACGGTCCTGCTCGACGAACCGTCCCGGGGCCTGCATCCCTCGGAGGTGACCGCGCTGGCCCGCATGCTGACTGAGCTGCGCGATGCCGGGAACACCGTGATCGCCGTCGAACACGACCCAGTGCTTATTCGCGTCGCCGATGGCGTCATCGAGACCGGTCCCGGACCGGGGCGGGCGGGTGGCCGCCTCATCGACCTCGACAGTGCCGAATCGGTCACCCGGGCCGTGCTCCGCGGACGCCCTGTCATCCCTCACCACCCCCGCCGCGAGCCGACAGGGTGGATGCAGGTCACCGCCGCCCGGGAGAACAACCTGCGTAACTTGGACGTGAGCATCCCCCTCGGTGTGCAAGTTGGTGTCTGCGGCGTGTCCGGCTCGGGAAAATCATCTCTTGTGGTCGACACCATCGCTCTGGCGCTGTCGCGACCGAAGGCCAACATCCCCGGCAGTGGCGTGACCCAAGTAGAGGCAGGGGCCCACGATGCCATCTCGGGCGCCCCCACCCGCACGGTTGTGGCCGACCAGTCCCGCGCCGAGATCACTTCGCCCGGCATGTTCCTCTCGCTTATCGATGCCGTGCGAAAGGAGTTCGCAGCGAGCGAGGTGGCCAGCGAGCAGGGCATCACGATCAAGGACCTCACGTACCGTTGTGACGCTTGCCACGGTAAGGGGACGTGGCAAGAGGGCATGTCGTTCTTGCCATCGGTGTCGCAAACGTGCGACGCCTGCGGCGCTTCCGGCTATCGCCGGGAGGTGGCGAGCCTCGTGGAGCGAGGCCGAACCCTGGCCGACATCGAAGGTCTCACCATCGCCAAGCTGGTCGACGAGTGGGGCGACATCGACGTCGTGCGCCGCGTCGGCGGCGCGGCACTGGCTCTCGGCCTCGGCTACCTCGTCGTCCGCCAACCTGGTTGGAGCCTCTCTGGGGGCGAAGCGCAACGGCTCAAACTCGCTAAAGAACTTTCTCGCCCAACGCGGCCCCAGCACTCTCTACGTCCTCGATGAACCGACCGTCGGGCTGCAGGCCACCGACGTTGCCGTGCTGGCCCGCGCCCTTGACGCAATCGTCGACACGGGTAACAGCGTGCTCATCGTCGAGCATGACCCGGTCCTGCTCGCCAGTTGCGACTGGCTCATAGAACTGGGCCCGGTGCAGGGCCGACGGCGGCACCATCGTCTTCGAAGGCGCCCCCGAAGAGCTTGCGAAAGCCCGCACCGCTACCGCGCCGTACCTCCTCGAGCTTCTCGGCTCAGCATGAACACGCTCTTGTTGGGAGACCCATCGCCATCACTGCGGTGGCGCGCCGCCGTCGAGCTCCTCGGCGCCACCGACGACGATGAAGATGTCAGGGCGTGGCGGGCCGAGGTGGGCGAGAGCGCGGCGGTCCGATCGCTCCTGGCCCGGCTGCCATCGGCGCGGCGACCCCAGGCCACAGGCTACCTGCTCTGCCAGCTCGCGTACCTCGGCTATCGAGGCCCCGAGCTGGTCACCGCGGCCGACGCCATCTTTGCCTACCAGCAGCCGGACGGGTCGTGGCCTCTATGGCCGGACGACGACGATCAGGCCGCCCCTGCACCCAGACGGGCAGCCCGGGCGCAATCGCCACGGGCTGAGGGCCCGCAGTTCATAACCATGCAGACCGTCGTCCCCTTGCGGGGCATCGCCAGTGCGGGCTTCGCGTGCGACCCTCGGGCCGAGCGCGCTTACGAGTGGCTTCTCGGCGCCCGGCTCGACGACGGGTCCTGGCCCGCAGGGCACAGAGCCGACCTTGGCGGTCCGGGACGCCCCTCCCCGCCCGAAAAGGAGTACCGGCGGCTCCCACGGGGAGCCGGGTGCCGCTCGGCGACAACAGGTGCGGTGGCCTGCCTCGCGCTGCACCCCGCACGTAGGCGCTCCGACGCCGCACGCATCGGCGTGGACCACCTCCTCGCGCGCGAGACCCGAGATGGATCGACCCTCGGCTGGGAGCTTTCCCGCCTGGTCGGGTTGGAGCGAGCGATGGGACGGGTCACCTTCTATGCCACGTTTGACCTCGCCCTTGTCCTCGACTTCGCATCGCGATGCGGAGTCTCACCCGGCGACCGTCGCGTACGCGGCCTCGTCGTGTGGCTCGAGACATTACGAGGTCCCTACGGCCTGTGGCAGCACCCCGCCCACCCCCAGCTATCCCGGTGGCTCACCTTCGAGCTTGAGTGCAGCCTGCGCCGCCTCGAGGGCGGCGACTGGACGGGGAACGAAGACGCCGTCAGCTTCACGCCCTACCGACACGGCCGCCGCCGCTACTGACAAGGAGCCGACAACAGTGGCCTACTCCACGGGAGACCTCGTCACCGAGACGTTCGACTACGACAGTGGTCGCCAGGTCACGGTGTACGTCCCACCGCATCCGCCCGAGGCCGTCGTGTTCGCGGGTGACGGCCAATTGATCTCCGGGTGGGGTGACACCCTCGAGGCGGCCGACGTACCGTCCACGATGATCGTCGGTGTGCACCGGCTGGACGATGAAATGCTGCGGCTCAATGAGTACTCACCGGGCTTCGACCCGGACCGGTTCGCGGCACACGAGAGCTTCTTCGTCGATGATGTCCGACGCTGGGTGGGGTCCCGCTTCGGCGTCGCCCTGCCCGCCGGCCACACGGCCGTTTTCGGCGTCTCGGCTGGTGGCGAGCTCGCGCTGGCCATGGGACTTCGGCACCCGGATGTCTACGGCGTGGTCTTCTGCGCATCGCCTGGCGGGGGTTACCGACCGCCTGCCGTGATGCCGGCCTCGCTTCCGCGCGCATACCTCGTCGCCGGCACACTGGAGCCGTTTTTCCTCGAGAACGCCGCCCGGTGGGCGGACGCACTGCGTGCTGCCGGTGCGGACGTCGTAATGACTGAGCGAGTCGGGTCGCACGGCGACGCGTTTTGGCGCGAAGAGTTCCCGCTCATGGTGGCGTGGCTGTTTGGACGGTGACCGCCGGCGTTCACGGAGCCAGGACCGGCAGGTCGAGCGCCGAGTACTCGCCGAGGCGGAGGGCGAAGGTCTCGTCTGGCGGCCCATACCGCTCAAAGCAGGCGGCGTCGTGGCCGCTGAGGGCGACCCGGATCTGGTGGCCCTTCTGGATCAGCACGGCCAGGGGGAGAAGCTCCACGGCGAGGTCAAGCTCCTGGCCGGGCGTGACCGCCAGGCCGTCACCCCTGGCAAAGCTCCGGGGTACCCCGAGCCGCGAGGGGTCGGCCGGCCCGGTCGTCGCACGGTGGACGAAGCGCAGGCACCCTTCGGTCACGTAGGTGACCTCACCCCCTGGCGCGACGTCCTCGAGGTAGGCGTAGATCGCCCCGTCGGATCCTGACGTGGCGAGCAGCAGGGAGACGACGGGGAAGCCCACGACGTGAAGGTCGGCGGGCAACGGCCCCGAGGTGAAGGTCAGCAACGCCTCGTCCGAGTGTTGGCGGTCGGGGTACGCCGCGCCTCGACCGAGGTCGACAGCCAGCCATCGGTTCGTGGGGCCAGTAGATGCCACTGGATCCGTGACCTGACGCACCTCCGTCGTCGGCCCGGCCTCCCGGACGAGCCGGCCTCCGGACAGCGAGGTACCAGCTCTGCACCTGTGCACCTTTGGGGGGCCACGAACCGACCGACTGCCACTGGCCCGTTCCGAGCGTGCCGAAGGTCAAGCTGTGCCTGCCGTCGGGCCTTTCTCCATGTGCGACATACCTGGTGAAGAACTCCAGCAGCCTGTGGTCCTGGCTCTCGGGCGAGAGCAGGTTGCCGTCCAGCGTCCCGCCGGGCCGGAGCGGGTCGGCGAAAGTGCCGCCGCCGTGGCCCCAGGGCCGATCTCGACCTCCTGGTGGTTGGCGAAAGTGGCGAACCGGCACAGCGCTCCCGCCGCGAACGCGGCGTCCAGCCACCCGGCACGGACCAGCATGGGCACGCCCGTGCCCTCGATCTGCTGCCGCACCGCCGCCGGGGTCGTGGCCTCCCAGTCAAGGCCGGGTAGGCGGTCGTCGCTGAACGGCGCTCGGTCCAGCAATTTGTGCATGTCGACGTTGTGTTGGTGGTCATCGATCGCCGCCTTGAGCAAGTCCGGGCCGTCGGGCCCGTCGACCGGCTTGACCGGCGGCGGCAGCGTGAGCTGCTCGGTGGGAAGGCCGATCAGCTCCGACAGCCGCTCGACCGCACCGGCGACGCCATCTCTTACCTGGCTTTCGCACATCCACCGAGCGAACCGGCCGCTAGTGGCGCACCCACCTGGATAGAACAGTTCTCGGTAAGGGTCGAGGGGACTGAACAGCGCGGCGACGGCCACCACGTGGGGGTTACCGAGGCCGGCGACGAGCTCGGCGGCTTGGCCCTCGTACGACGGGCCGAACACACCGACGCGACCGTTGGACCACGGTTGCCCCCCGACCCAATCGATCAGCTCGCCGTAGTCGGCGATCTCGCGGGGCCCCAGCTCCATGGCGCGCCCGCCGAAAGACGCGCCCGTACCGCGCACGTCGGCGACGACCAATGCAAACCCGGCGCTCGTCCACATCACGCCTGCGGCGTGGTTGCTGTCCGCCTCCGGCCCCGGGCTCGGCGGCCGCTCAGCCCGATGGTAGCGGGTGGCCCGGAACGCAGTACCAACGCGCTCACCTCGGGCGATGCGCTCGACCGGTAGCCAGACATCGACGGCCAGACAGACGCCGTCGCTGGCCGGTACGTACACGGACTGCAGGCGTCGCGTCGGGTCGATCGTCATGGTGTCGACTCTGCCATCCCGTCGCCTAGCTCGGTACCGCTCCACCAGAAGGCCCAGCCAGTCGCATGGATATCCACAACCCTCAATTGAGGCGTGGCCAAAAACGCCGGGACTATGGGCGAAACCGGCGCAGGCCGTGCTGGCACGAAAGTGCAAGTCTTGGGGATATGAGCCGACGACGCGCCGCCATGCTGTTGATCGTGACCGACGACGGCCGCCTTCTCCTCCACCATCGCGACGACAAGCCGGGCATCGCCCACCCGGGCCGTTGGGCCGGATTCGGAGGCGCTGTCGAAGAAGGAGAGTCTGTCGAAGAGGTAGCGTAATCCCCGACCAGATCGAGCTGCACGAAGGAGCCGGGGTCGGCGTGCACTCTCTCGCCGAGCTCGACGACCTTGATGTCACTCCGTTTGTGCGCCGAGCTATCACCTCACATCTCGCGCCGTTGATCCGCGGCGGCTGAACACATTGGCCGCCGATTACCCTTGGTGCTCGTGCGGTTCCCACCACCGCCGTTCGAGGGCGAGGGCGAGTTCGCACTGTGGCATTTCAGCGAGGACGCCAGCTTGCGGCGGTTCGAGCCGCATGTGGCGGTCACCAGCGACAACCCCGAACCCTTGGTCTGGGCCATAGATACCCGGCACTCTCCGCACTTCTGGTTCCCACGTGAGTGCCCCCGGGGTTGTGCATGGATAACGGAGAGGACGACCGAAGAAGACCGGGACCGGTTCCTCGGACATTCCGCTTCGACGAGGCTGCACGTTATGGAGTCTGCTTGGGCTGAGCGGATGGTGACTTGTCGGCTGTACGCCTACCTGATGGCGGCTCAGACCTTCGAGTCGATCGGAGACGACGCCGCCGGCTACTGGGTCAGCCGGAAGCCGGTGGACGCCATCGAGCGGCTGGAGGTTGGGGACCTGGTCCAGCGCCACGCCGAGGCGGGGATCGAGCTTCGCATCACCCCAGACATCTGGCCGTTCTGGCACTCGGTCACCTCCTCGACGCTCAGCTTCAGTGGGAGCCGGCTCAGAAATGCAACCCGACCGGAGCCGCCTAGAGCCGAGCGTGGCGACCCGAAAATCGCCCCTGGCGGCACGCCAAAGGACGGAAGCCCGATCAGCTGACAGCGGCTTGTAGCCCACGCAGAACTGGTTTCCTTCGACGTCGGCCATGGTCCAGCCTTTGGCCCCTCTCTCCTGGCTGTACCAGAGCCGTCGTGCGCCGAGGTTCTCGAGGCGGGCGGCTTCGCTCTCGTACCGGTCTGGGCTGACACGGAGGTCTCCTGTGCGTCTGCCTGCAACCAGAGCCCGTCGCCCGAGCAATTAGGCACGCCCATCGCCACGTCCAACCCAACCGCCCGATTTGCGGTTTATTCGAAACTCGAGGCCCAACTTCAGCAAGATTTACCGTACATTGCGCTCTACCAGCAGGATTACTGCACTGCACTGTCGAAGGACTTTGCCGTGCCCCGCTTCAACGAGTTGGCTTTCATGTTCGACGACTACGCCCTGCAGATAAAACTCGCGCATCGCTTCAGCGGAAGTAGTGGCCCTCGTTGATGTCATCGATCAGCCCGGGTTGCTTGGGTGTCCACCCGAGTAGTTCTCGGGTGCGGGAGGAGGAGGCAGAGCTGTCCATCTGGACAAGTGGTGCCAAGAAACCGAAGTACTCCGCGGCCGAATCGGGTTCGAGCGGGCGCACCGGGATATCGAGGTTGCGACCGATAACGTCTGCGATGCTCTTGAACACAACTCCTTGCTCGCCGACGGCATGCCAGCGGGTGCCGGCCATCGCGCCCTCTAGGACGAGCCGGTACAGGTGCGCGGCGTCGAGGGTGTGCACGGCGGACCAACGATTGGCGCCGTCGCCGACATAAGCGACGAAGCCCTTTTGGCGGCCGGTCGCGATCAGTTCCGGGAGATAGCCGGTGCGGTCAAGCACGCTGTGTACGATCGGCGGCAGGCGTACCACGGAAGCGCGCACGCCTTGCTGGGCCAGGCCGATGACGACGTTCTCGGCGTCAATGCGGAAGCCTCCCTCGCCCGTGTCGTCTTCGGTCCCCACCTTGCCAGGGTGGGTCATGGCCAAAAGGAGCGTGCCGGAGGTGCCGATGAAAGGTTTGCCGGTACCCACGAGCGCTTCCGCCATGGCCTTGATGGCCCCGAGGTCAGCCGACGCCGCTCCGCTCATGTCGCCGACTTGCATCAGGTCGTGCTTGAACGCGAGGTGGATGACGCCGCCGGCGGCCGCGGCTGCGGCCCGCAGGCCGTCTGTGTCATCCAGGTCGCCGCGCCGGACCATGGCGCCCATAGCCGCGATCTTGTCGGCGGCGGCGTCGGAGCGAGCCAGGCCGGTTACCTCGTAGCCGGCAGAAAGTAGTTCTGGGACGACGCCGGATCCGAGGTGACCCGAAGCGCCAGTAACGAGTATGTGCATCGCAGTTTCCCTTCACTTGGCGATGTCAGGCTATGACATCCCTATGTCACATAATGACATCACCTCGAAGTGATGTCAAGCTCTGACATCGACCGCTATGATTGGCCAATGGCACGATGGGCACCCGGGGCACGGGGTCGTCTCCAAGCCGCCGCGTTCGAGCTCTTTACGGAGAAGGGCTACGCGGAGACGACTGTCGCCGATATTGCTGCCCGGGCCGGTGTGACCGAGCGCACCTTCTACCGGTACTTCGCTGACCGGCGGGAAGTCTTTTTCGACGGTTCTCGAGATTTTCAGGACTTTCTCGTGCACGCCGTCGACGCAGCCCCGGCCGGGACCAGGCCGCTGGACGCCGTTACCGGTGCACTGTTCCAGGCCGCCCGCGAGATCTTCCCGGATCGGGCAGTCATGGCCCGGCAGCGGCAACGCTTGATCGACGCCCATCCCGAACTGCAAGAACGGGAGCTCGCCAAAATGTCCCGGCTGGCGACGGCGCTGGCGGCCGCCCTTCGCTCCAGAGGGGTCGAGGAACCCACGGCCAGCGTGGCCGCCGAGACCGGGATAGCCCTTTTTCGGGTCGCGTTCGCGCATTGGGTCGAGGAGCGCAACGCCACTGACCTCGAGGACCTGATCAGCGCGGCCTTGCAGCAATTGTCTGTCATAGCCCCTAGTCAATGAACCGATGTAGCCGCTCTATGGCCCGGCTATCCCTGAGCTGCCGCCGGCCGGTCCGGACTACGCAACGGTCCAGCCGGTTCCTGCTGCCCAACTTCCCGTTGCAATCATGACGATTTCGGTCGGGCCCCTTGGTCCGGCCGAATTGGTAATTGTCCGCGGCGATCAGACCCAGACGCTGCTTAGACTCGGCCCCACACGCTGCGAGCTTGGCTCATTCGCCCCTTAGAAGTCAGTAAAGAGGAGGTCGCGCTTCGCTGTTTCGCGAGTGGCTTGGCGAACGAGGTGTTGACGAGATGCGGGCGCGGCGTGGCCTTGACGACTACGGGACCACCAGAGAAATCTTCGACAACAGTCACGAGCGTCCCCACCCATCGAGCAAGGCTACCCAGCCCCCCAGGGCGCAAGAGGAGGAAGACAATGAGCAACAAACCAAGCATCGTGCTCGTCCACGGTTTTTGGGGCGGCGCGGCCCATTGGGCCAAGGTCATCGCCGAGCTGGACCGCCGTGGCTACGACTCGCTCCACGCCGTCGAGAACCCCCTGACTTCGCTCGCGGACGACGCCGAGCGCACGCAAAAAATGGTCAAGCAGGTCGACGGGCCGGTGCTGCTCGTCGGCCACTCCTACGGCGGCGCGGTGATCAGCCAGGCCGGTGACCTCGCCAACATTGTCGGGCTGGTGTACATCGCCGCATTTGCTCCCGACGCCGGCGAAAGTGTTGGCCAGATTGGAGAATGGCGGGTACCCCAGGCCGCCGCGGCGGGGAATATCGCGCCCGACTCCGACGGCTACGTCTGGATCAAGCCGGAAAAGTTCCAGGAGAGCTTCTGCCAGGATCTCCCCGCAGACGAGGCGCTGGTCATGGCCGTGACCCAGAAGGCGCCGGTCGGGGCGACATTCGGGGACGCCATCGCAGACCCAGCCTGGAAGAAGAAGCCAACCTGGTACCAGGTGTCGACCAACGACCGTATGATCCACCCGGATAGCGAGCGCCAGATGGCCCAACGCATGGCGCCTCGGGCCACGGTCGAACTTGACGCCAGCCACGCTTCCCTTGCCTCACAACCAATCGCGGTCGCCGACCTGATTGACCAGGCTGCCACCGCGCTCAGCTAGCGCCACCTCGCCGAGATCAGCGCCATCTCGTCGCCCTGGTCGGCACATCCAATCGCCGGGCCTAATGACAACGTTCATTACCCTTTGCACCTGAAAACCGGTGCGCTTTGGGTCATTGTCGATCGATCACGATATATCGCTGCTAGCATGGCGCGGTGGTCTACATCGCGAGAACCGAAATCCATTCGAGGCTAATGCTCGGTCGGTTCGGATTGTTCACGCGTTGCAACGAATAGTGATGAGCCAAGTACGAGAAAGGGGCTTCGCATGAGCTCTGGTAACCAGCTGGACGAGCGAGCCGAGCGAAGGGCGCCTGGTCCGCCCGCGGCCTTCTCAGCCCCACCCCGACCGGAACGCCGGGAGGGCCGAGCGTTCTATCGGAACGTTTGCTTCGCCCGCGTGGACGGTTATCGCCCGCTCCTGCTCGATCTCGTGGTGCCAGAAGGTCGTGATAGTTCCGACCGACCTGCACTGGTCTGGATCCATGGTGGGGCCTGGCTCGGTGGTTCGCCGTATGACGACCTGGCTCCCCTGTTCGGCACCGACCCGTTCGAGTCCGTGCTCGAACAGGGTTTCGCCCTCGCCCGCATCCAGTACCGTTTGAGCGCCGAGGCTCGTTTCCCCACCCAGTTGCATGACGTCAAGGCGGCGGTGCGCTGGCTACGGCACTTTGGAGCTCAGCTCGGTATTGATCCGGACCGGTTGGGGGTTTGGGGTGCCTCGGCCGGCGGCCATCTCGCACTGCTGGCTGCGCTGACCGCGGGACGACCCGAACTGGAGGGCACGGTCGGGCTAACCGAGGAAAGCAGCGAACTGGCCGCGTGCGCTTCTTGGTTCGGCCCCACCGAGTTCATCACCATGACTGAGCAGGCGCCGCCCGGGGCGCCCGACCACGACGCGGCAGATTCGCCCGAATCACGTCTAATCGGCGCGCCGCTGCGCTCCGCTCCGGAACTCGCCGCCGCCGCCAGTCCCGTCTCGTACGTCGGTGCGTCCGCGCCGCCAGTCCTGCTCGCCCACGGCACTGACGACCGGATCGTGCCTTATGAGCAGAGCGTGGTGCTCGTGGAACGACTACAAGCGGTCGGCGCGCCTGTCACTCTCCTGCCGGTGCCGTCCGGCGACCACGGGTTCGTAGGCGGGGACGCCGGCGTCGCGCTTAAGGCCACGATCCAGTTCTTCGCGCGCGAACTCTCTCCGGTGGCCAACCGCTGAATCGACGCCCCTCTGTCTACAACGCTTGTTGGCTCAGGAGGGAGCAATGAGCGTCGCATGGTTTGTCGACGGAAGTTACTTATTCAATTGTTGGTCTGGCCTTCACCGACCGAATGAAAACCTGGATTATCTAAAGCTCAGGAAATTACTTGAGGCTCGTTATTGCGACACCGCCTCTGCCGAGAGGATCACTGAGGCCTACTACTTCGACGCTGATCCCGATCCCCCCACCGCCCGTCAAAATGCGTTCCACAATTCCCTTGCCTTTCCGCCACCGACTGGCCCGGGCCTTCGCGTAAAGTTATACTGGCTACAACGAAAACAACTATTCTGGCCAAAAAGTATGGGCGGAGGGCCCGTTCTCAACCCTGTGGGCGGTAAACACTACGAGCTGACTCAACAAAAGGCTGTCGATGTCGGCCTCGCGTTCCACTTAATCGAGATCTTTTGCCCGTAAGCAGTGGCCCAAACTATTTCTTGCTACCGGGGACGGAGACTTCAAAGAGGTTGTCCAACACCTCGTCGAGAACGAGAACGTCACGCTCTTTCTGATCGGGACGCTTGAATCCATATCGGAGGAACTTCGCCCGTATGCGACTCATATTCTTCAACTTAAGGAAGTCGCGGCAGACATTTCACGGCCAAAAGCACCGCAATCAGCATAGACAACAAGTGCGAGTACCACCTGTTGGGACGCCGGCGTCCCTGAGGCGATGAGCTCACCGCCCTCGATCTTGGCGTGCATTGGGGAGTCTGGGATGGCGCCGAAGCGTTCGTGGCTAAACTCCCGACTGCGTGCGGCAGCGTGGGCCGCCGAGATCGGAGAACGCGAATGGCACCGGTTAGCTCGGGAACGGACCCATCGGTCGTAGTGCCTTACCTGTTCGCTTTAATGCAGCGGAACATAGCCACGGCTGGTTTCGTTATCGCCGACCACAACCAATCTTCGAACCCACCGGCACCGGGAGGGTTCTCCGCGCCGGGCTGCGTCCTGGCCTCGCCGTCCTGGGAAGTCGCCGGGTACAACTACCCGGGCAACGTGGCCCAGATCGGGGAGGACTACGCGTTCAATTGGACCCGCGACGCGGCCATAACCATGAGCACCCTCCTCAGTACTGCGTCTACCCTGCTCCCCGCCACGGCGACCGCTCAGCTCTTTAGCAATTACGTCGCCTTTGCCAGCACCTGCCAGGCCAGTGGGGGCGTGCTCGGCCAGGCCAAGTACACACCCGAGGCATGGCCCACTGGGGCAGTAGACGAGAGCGACGGGCCGGCACTGCGCGTCCTTACCGTCCTGAAAGGGTTCCCGACACTGGCCCCGGCCCAGCAAAACCAGGCCGCCGACGTCATTGCCGCCGATCTCGGCTATCTGCTCGACGGTAACCGGTACCAGGCCCCGACCGCGACCCATTGGGAGGACACATACGGCCAGTCCCTCTTCGCCCGTTCCGTCCAGTTGCGATGCTTCAACGAGGTGGTAGCCCAGGGACCTGCCCTCGGGCTCACGGTCCCGGCCGGCGCACCAACAGCCGCGCAATGGCTCGCTCAGGAGATCCCCGCGCATTGGTCCACGCAGGACAGTTACTACATCTCGGTGCTCGGCGCCGAAAGGCTTTCAGGCGATCCGCAGGCGCCGTACGACCCGAGCATCGACCCGGTACTGGCTTGCGTATACGGCGCTGGCATCGAACCGACCGACGTGAAGCTGCTGTCCACGGCGGGCCAAGCGCGGGCGCAGTGGACCGCCGGTGGGTCGGCCGTCTACCCCATAAACGCGGCTGACAACCTGATCGGTCTCGGTCCCGTCCTCGGCCGGTACCTCGGGGACGAGTACGACGGCCTGAGCCTGACGAGCGAAACGGGGCACCCCTGGGCCGTATGCACGTGTGCTTTTGCACAGCTTTATTACGAGTTGGCCAGCGCTATCGTGGGCGGGACGCCGGTGCCGAGCGACCAGTTAGCCGCTGAGTTCCTGGAGCAGGTGGGGGTGACCTCGTCCACCAGTTCGGTCCAGGCCGTCGGCGCGTTACGGGCTGCTGGCGACAACATGCTCAACGCTGCAATTTACCACTCAAATAATTACGAGCTCAGCGAACAGTTCGACCAACAGACGGGTTACGAGAAAAGTGTGTCCAACCTGACGTGGAGCTATGCCGCATATATATCGGCGGTGGCGGTCAGGTCGAGCATCCCGTAGGAAGGTACCGCCAAACCAGACAGCGATTTCGCCACCGCGGAACCAAGCGTTGCTCTTCGTCGGTTCTGCGCCTATAAAGGCGTTCTCTGCGTCGTTCCAGGCCATATGCCCGTCTTCACGGCCAAATGTCGGGCGGTCCTACCACTTACCACGCCAATGCCCAACCGTCACGCCGGGGATCCGACCCGGCGAATAACGTATCGCCATCACGCCTGATGACCTCGACACTGCAGGGCCCGTCGAGGTCGCCGACAGTCTCGACCGGATGGCCCCGCCGGGCGAGTTCGCGACGGACATGCTCTGGAAAACGCCGCTCCATCGCCAATACATCCGGACCGTCATGCGGGTAGTCAGCATATTGGCCCGGTACGTTCGAGGACCAGCGAGGCATTTCGCAAGCCTGTTGCGGGTCGAGCCCGAAATCGATCATGGCCGCTGCGATCTGAAGGTTGACCTGGACCTGGTTGTCGGCACCCGGTGTCCCGAAGGCGCCCCACAGTTTGCCTTCCTTCAAGACAAGTGGCGGGTTCATCGTGTGGCGGACCCGTCGGCCTGGTCGGAGGTAGTTTGCGTGGGCCGGTTCGAGGTGCCAGTAGGCCATGCGGTTGTTGAGAAGTACCCCCGTATCGCCGGCGAGCGCGCCCGACCCCCAGAAGCTATTGATGCTCTGAATGCCGGAAACGGCGTTGCCACTGGCGTCGGCGGTACAAAAATACGTGGTCTCGCCGGTAGCACTGGGGCCGGGCCCGTTCGGACCGGTAGTGGTCGGGGCCGCGCGCGTCATATCGATTTGCGCCGCCAACCGGGCGCAGTACTCGGAAGAGAGCAGCTCGCGGACCGGAACATCTAACGTGCGCGGATCGCTACCCCAACGCTCCCGATCGGCAAAGGCTAGCTTCTTGGCTTCGACCATCACGTGTACAAGGTCTGTTGAACCGAGTCCCATCCGCATGATGTCAAAGTTCTCCAGGATTTTCAGTTCCTCCAGGAGAACAAACCCGGTCGAGTTGGGCGGCGCTTCCAGGACCTGCAAGCCGTGGTAATCGATCACTAATGGCTCTTGTACCTCGGCGTCGAACTCGGCCAAATCGGCTTCGGTGATCAGCGTGCCGCACTGTTCCAAAGCCTTGGCCAGCGACCGGGCCAGCGCCCCTCGGTAAAACGTCTCGGTCCCGCCCGCGGCGATCTCCTCCAGGCTACGGGCGAGCTGAGGTTGGGTGACAATTGTCCCCGCTCGGGGCGCCCGACCGTCTCGGAGAAAGACCATCGAACTGCGGTGGTCTGATTCCAGGACTTCTATTTTGTCTGCAGCAAAGTTCCGGTAATGTGCTGTCGTGCCGAAGCCCTCGCGCGCCAGCCGCAACGCTTCGGTGCAAAGTCGCTCCCAGGGTAAGTTGCCATAGTGGCGGTGCATTTGGCCGAGCCCAGCAAGCATTCCGGGCACTGAAACCGCAAGCGGCCCCGTGAGCGGTATACCGGTGCCGTAGCGTTCGGGCAATGCGGCGCGTGGCGCCGGGCCCGTGCCGTTGAACACCAGGCTTTTACCAGTACTTGCGTCGAACGCGTGATAGAAGCCGTCGCCGCCCAGGCCGGACGCCATCGGCTCGACCACCGCCAGCGCCAGGGCCGTCGCCACCGCGGCGTCGACCGCGTTGCCGTTATCGCGCAGGGCCATGAGGCCCGCTTGCGCGGCCAGGGGATGGTTCGCCGCGACGGCGCCTCGCCGGCCGATGATCAACGGGCGATAACAGCGGATTTGGTCGTTCATCGTCATATGGTGCTTGACAGGCTCAACGGCCCCTGGCCAGCCCGATCAACCGGTCCAGCACACGCGCCCCGTCGGCCCGTAAACCATTGTGCTCGTACTCGTTGGTCAGCCAAACCCGCATGGACGGGACCAAGGCCGCGGTTTCCTCCGAGAACGATCGTTCCACGTACATGTCATCGGCGTAGATTGCCGCGGCCGCGGGGACGTCGCAAGCGCGCAGCCGGGCGGCGTCGTACAGGCCGGGCCAATCGTAGCCAGCGAGGAGTTCAGCCGCCTCCTGTAATGGTCGCAGCTCCCCGTAGTCCTCGAACATCCAGGGGAACACGTGCTCACCAGTGAAAAGTTCCGGCTGCTCTCCGTATTCCTCGGGTTGCACACGTGCCGCTGACCAGTTGGTCACGGCTCCATCGGAGTAGCTGGACTCATGGATGACGGCGTAGAGAGGGTTACGGGAGAAGGGGGGCAGCCCCTCTTCAACGTCGTGCAGGAAGGCCCGGGACCCGGCCGGTAGCTCCAATATGTAGTGCAATTTCTCGGCCCCGTCGCTCATGCCGAGCATCCAGCCCAGCTGCCTGAACATCCTGGGGGTGAGGCGATCTCCGCCGGGTAAGACGGCTTCGTTTTCCGCCATCCACGTTTGCAATTCGCGGGCCCGTTCCTTGTCCCCTGGGTAGCGCTCGTAGTAACGGCGACAGCGCTCCATTGTTCGAGCATACGTGGCGCGGTAGACGTCGTCGGGGTGGCGGCCGACCGGTGGCAACCCGCCAGTGAGAAAGGCCTCGGTCAGCGCTTCGGGCGCCGAGGAGAGGTAATGGAGCACGCAGAACCCGCCGAAAGACTGGCCGAGCACGCTCCACCGCTCCAATCCGAGGTCGTTGCGAATGAACTCAGCGTCATTGACAATGGAATCGGCGCGAAGGCAGGCGAGGTACTGGGCCTGTTCCTTGGGGTTCGTGTTTTCAAGGGCGGCAACGGGAGTTGAACGGCCGGTCCCCCGTTGGTCCAGCATCAGGACCCGATAGTCCTGGAGGGCGCGCTCAAGCCAGCCGGGCGACCAAGGATGCGCCGTCGGGCGAGACGCCTCCATGCCGGGGCCGCCTTGGAGGAACACAAGCAGCGGTCGGTCGCGGCCCTCAGGTAACGCGACCTCCCGAGCGAACAACGTGATCCGCTCGCCGTCGGGTTCTGAATGACGCAGAGGGGCCGTAAACTCGTGCTCGGTCAGGACCAACCCTGGGATTTGCGCGGTGACAGGCGCGGTGACAGGCATAGCCCAGAGTCTGGCACCCCCCGAGACGCTTGGGCCTCAGGCTCGACGCGGCGCGCCGCGACTTTCGTAACGACGGGCCCGGCGCCTCACTGGACTTCGACTTATCCAACTAATTAGCCATATAGCGCGACGAGATCGCTATTGACATCGAACGCACGTTCGTGTAATCTTGACTTTGAGTCTCGTGACCGGGCCATCGGATCGTCGGTCTCTTCTTGGAAGTGCAACTCACTAGGAGACCCTCCGTGCTCGACGCCGTTGAAAAGGCCGCTTGCGAATTGCAAAGCGAGCTCGCGGTCTTCGATCTGTCCTCGCGGTCGGGGCCGCAATGTATGTCCATCGTCGAGACCCTGGCCAGGACAGAGAAGGCTTGTGCTGCGGCCCGTGCTCTGGCCGCGGCGCGCGCTATCGAGCTGGGGTCTATCCGCGCCCAGGGCTTCGCCAGCGGACCGGAATGGCTGGCCCAGCAAATGGGCTCGACGAGCGGCGAAGCTCGGTTGGCCATAGAGACGGCCGCAACGGTCAACTCCTGCCCCGAGGTCAAGCATGCTCTGGTGGCGGGCGAACTTTCCTTGGCGCAGGCGCATGAGATTGCCAGGTCGCAACCGGAGTTGCCGGGCACAGAACACGATCTGGTCGACTTGGCCCGGCGGTCAGGCCTAGGGGCGGTGCGCGATGCGGTCCGAGACCGGCTGTTACCGCAGGCAGACTCGGCCAAACTGTACGAGCTTCAGCGCCGCAAGCGCGCCTTCCACCACTGGCGCGACCGCGATGGGATGGTCCGGCTCGCGGCTGCTTTCACACCCGACGTTGGGATCCCCATCGTCAACCGCCTGGAGGAAGATGCCGAGCGACGGCGGGCTGAGGCGCGCCGCTCGGACGCAGAGGAACCCTTCCCCGTCCACGCATGCGATGCCTTAGCTGCTCTTTTGACGGGCCCGGGCCGACAAGTCCCCGACGGGGAGGGCCGCGGGCGAAGCCGGCCCACTCGGACGGAACTGGTATTGGTGTGCGACCTAAACGCTTACCGCCGCGGCCACGCTCATCCCGGCGAAGCTTGCCACGTGCGAGGGGGAGGCCCCCTCCCGGTCGGGCGGGTGCGCGAGTTGAGCGAAGATGCCTTCATCAAGGCCGTTCTTCACGATGGCGTCCGCATCGAAACCGTAAAGCATTTCGGCCGCCATATCAGCGCCGAACTGCGCACCGCCCTCGAGCTCGGGCCACCGCCCGGTTTCGAGGGCGCGGTATGTGCTGAGCTCGGGTGCGGCAGGCGCTACGGGCTCGAGTGGGACCACGTTGACCCCGTCGCCCACGGTGGCCCCACGTCCTACCAAAACCTGCAGCCTCGGTGCTGGCCCCACCATCGTCACAAGACCGAGCGCGACAGAGCGGCCGGGCTGCTAACACCGGCGCCTACGTGAGGCGGTACGAAAGCGCCGGTGTGCTTGAACGTCCGCGGTGGCTCTCCGGGCCACCGCGCAACGCCGCGCGACACCTCCGCGGCGAGGGCCGCCCGAACCCAGGCCGGCCCGGGCCCTTCAGTCAGATAGGCTCGCCGGGCGAGCTCGTCTGGTGGTCCCCAACGTGCTTAATGACGAAGAACTTGGTCCTGCACCGGCCGTCCCGGGTCCAGTCATCACTGACGACCAGCTGGACCGGGCCGTTCAGGCCACGTACGTGGTTTTCGCGGGCTCGGGCTTCGCCTTCGCCAATTGGGCGTCGAGAATTCCCCAGGTCCGTCAGCACTTTCACCTGCAGCCATCGACGTTGGGTTTGGTCCTCTTGACCGTTGCAATCGGCGCCGTCCTCTCGTTGCCCCTATCAGGACCCCTGATCGCTTGGCTTGGCCCGCAGCGGGCCGTGTCGATTTCCGCCGTCTTGCTAAGTGCTGGCCTCGCCATCGTCGCAACGGGGTACCTGGTCGGGCTGCCCACCGTAATTGTCGGGCTGTTCGCCTTCGGCGTCGCCACCGGGGTCTGGGACGTTGCCGCCAACGTGCACGGCGGTGTGGTCGAACGGCACCTCGGCCGTTCGATCATGCCCCGCTTCCACGCCGGCTGGAGCCTGGGTACCGTAGCCGGAGCCATCGTTGGCGCGATCGTGGTTGCGGTCCACCTTCCGGTGACGGTGCATCTGGCGGTCGTCGCCGTGGTGGTGGCGTTCGTCGTGCCCCGGGCCACGACCCGTTTCCTACCCAGGGTCGAAGAGCCGCCAGAAAATGCCACGCCAAGCGGGCCGGACCAGCGAGAGCCAGCGCGTCCGGCTCATCGGAACGTCCTGCGCGCTTGGCTGGAGCCGCGCACCCTCGCCATCGGCGCGTTTGTGCTCGCCTTTGCTTTCGCGGAGGGCACGGCCAATGACTGGTCCAGCCTGGCCGCCATCGATGGCTACCACGTGCCCGCTGCGGTCGGCACCCTCGTATTTGCCACGTTCCTCGCGGCTATGACCGCTGGACGTTGGTTCGCCCCTTTCTTCCTGGACCGGTATGGGCGGGTGCCTGTCGTTCGCCTTCTCGGCGTCGTTGCCATCGCCGGCGTAACCCTTTTCGTGTTCGGCGCCGTCGTGCCGTTCGCCTTTGTCGGCGCCCTCTTGTGGGGGCTGGGTACGTCAGTCGGTTTCCCCCTGGGGATGAGCGCGGGCGGCGACGAACCCGATCATGCCGCGGGCCGCGTCAGCGTCATCGCCTCCGTCGGCTACTGCGCCTTCCTGGCCGGGCCACCCCTGGTTGGCTTCCTCGCCGACCAGGTGACGATTCTGCGTGCACTTATCTCGGTGGCTGTGTTGTTGGCTGTCGCCCTCGTTATCGCGCCGGTGGTACGTGCGCCGCGCCCTGCTACCCCTACCACTTAGGGCTCGAAGTTCATTGCAAACTCATACGCGTTTGGCCCGAACCGAGGGCGTGCTCGGAACCGTCCTCACGTACGAAAAGCACTGGCACCGGGCTGTCGATCTCGGCCTCCCCACCCGAGATTCGCACCTCGACGAAGCCATGCGGAGTAGGCACGGAGCCGGCTGCCTCAGCCAGACCGCCCAGCCTCGGCGCAACGCGGGCACGGGTAAAGCCGGGCTCGGCCGGGGAGATGCCGAGCACGTAGACGACGAGGTCGCGGGCTGGTGTGGCGCTCCATCCGTGAACCGGGGTCCCCCAGCCCCAGCACTCGCCGAAGGTGTCGTAGCCATCGACGAGGAACTGCTCCCACCGCCGCACCAGCTCGGTCAGCTGCCCCGCCCGCCCTGACCGGGCGACGGCGTCATGGACGACATAGCTAAAGAACGGCTCAGCAAGGACAATTTCGCGCTCGACGTCCCAGTCGATGCGCAATATGCCACGTGACACCTCGGCGAAGCGTTTGAAGTCGTACCCGCCGTCCGCCCCACCGATCCAGGAGCGCACGACGAGGCGAGCCGGGTCGGTAATGCGCTCGACGATGCCGTCCCACCGCTCAGGCGGCGCCAGGCCGGACACCACAGCCACCGCATTGGCGGCCTGGGACGCCGCCGGACGGCGCTCGTCGTCGACGATGTGGTCGGCGTACAGCCCCCGGCTCGGGTCGTAGAAGTCCTCGAAGCCCTTCTTCGCCGCCTCGTAGCGGGCGCGTGCCCAAGCCGCCGTGCCCCTGTCACCGACTGCGTCGCCCAGTTCGGCCAACTCGGCGAGGCCGCGCGCCCACAACCCGGTCAGGATCGAGCTGCGGCCGCTCGTGAAGATGCTGGCCCAGTCGACGAGGTTCCACTCCGGGACGTCGGCGATCGTGCCGCGCTGGTCGGCGTAGGCGGCATACCAACGCAAGACCCGCTGCACGCTCGGTAAACGGGCGGCCACGAAATCGAGGTCGCCCTCATAGCGGTACAGGTTGTGCACGCCGTGCACCCAATGCAGCGCCCAGTCGGGGATGGTGACCCCTCCAGACGACTCGATGTCGCCCACGACGCTCATGGGCAGGATGCCGTCGGAGCGAGGGGAATCGCCCACCACGACGTAGTTGCGGGCCAGGCCCCAATCAGCGTTGGTGGCCAGGTCGACCTGCTGATGGACCACGCCGTCGCCCACCCACGAACGTTGCTCACGCGTCGGGCAGTCGGTGTACGAGTCGAAGGAGTTGAGCTGGACCGTGCGCACACCAGCTCGGTACAACCTGTCGAGACTGGGGTCGCTGCTAGCAAAATAGGCGCTCCCTGGCCGTGGGTAGAGGTACTCACGGGCCCGGACCGCCCCGAGGGTGGCCCGTCCGGCCTCGGGAGCGTGGAGAGCGAGATAGGCGAAGCGCAGCCCGTTGATTTCTGTCCCCGAGAGGGTGCCGGGCCCACCGGCCGACACCAAACGGGCACCGGTGGTCGGGTCGCTGGCGGTAACGGCGCCGGCTCGGAACTCCCGCTCGCGGTAATAGCAGTCGACCTCCACTCCCGGCGGCCCGTCGAGGTCGATCTCGAAGAAGCCCGCCACAACCCGCCCAAAGTCGACCGCGATGAGCACGGCCCCGTCCGGCCCCACGTCCAGGGTGAGCGGGAGCGTGGCATCGCCGAACTCGAGGCCGGACGGCGCGCTGAGCAATTGCTGGACGCGCTCGACGGGGTGCCCGAGGCCTTCCTCAATGGCCCCCGCCCTTGCCGCCGTAACCCGGTGCGGCTCGACCAGCCCGCCCGTCGGCTGCGATATACCCCGGGGCCGCAGCCGCCCGTAGGGGTACGTCGGCGGGCGGTCCCGTCCGAGGCCGCCGACGTGCACCGCAGTGAGGACCGTGGCCGCGTCCCAGCCGGGGTCGTCGAAATCCAGGCTTTGCCACCCGGACGGTATAAGGCGGCCGTCAACCACCTCCACCGGCAGCCCGTCGAGGCCTGAGGTGGGTGCGGCCAGCGTCCAGGCGCTCGAACGGTGTACGCGCCAGGCCTCGTCGGTGACAAGTACCTCCGGACCAACCGCGGCCTCGAAGACCAGCACCGCGTCGCGGCCAATAACACCACCAGGTGGAGCTGGCATCCAGAACGATGTGGGCTTGCCGTAATAAGTGACGAGCGCAGCGACGACATTGCGTCCTGGCCGCAGGTAAGGGGCCAGATCCCAGGCGTCGTAGCGCTGGCGCAAAGGCTGCGACCTCGCCGGCCCGCGCCCCACCTCGGCCCCGTTCACGAACAACACGTAACGAGAATCAGCACTAATCCGGGCCGGGCTGACGCTGGGGACGGCGGCCACTTCGAATTCCCGCCGGAACATGCACCGCGAAAACCCGGCTCGTCCGCCACCGAAGAGCATAGCGGCGGCCGGGTCGCCCTCCGGCGGCGGCTCGACGGCGATCCAGTGCGCCGCCCACGGGGCCTCGACCTCGTCGGCATGGCCCTCAGGGCCACCGGGGCCACCGGGGCCAGCGGGGCCGTCGGGGCCGGCGCCGGCCACCCCGGGCGATGACGACGAGCTAGATGGGTTCAAGGTCGACATGGCGCCACAGTACGCGGCCCCACCGCCGGGGCGCAGAAAATCTAACTGGAGAGACCGGCGATCCCGTCCCCCACCAACTTGGCGCCGAGCACGAGCAGGACGACGCACATGATGACGGCATTGTGGTCGGACATGAACTGTTTGATATCAGAAAGGGGACCTTCCGCCTTCTTCGTCGCCGACATGTAAAACACCACGGGCCCGGCCACGGTAAGGGAGCCGAGCACGACGAAGACAGCGACGGCGATAGCGCTCTGACCGGCGTTGAGGCCAACCTGGGCGATGGACCCGGCGGCGGCTATGGTCAGGGCCAGGTTCTTCGGGTTGGCGGCCGAGAGAGCGGCCCCGAATGCGACTGATTTGGCCGGCGTGAACGCGTCAACCGTCTGCATCCACTTGGGCATGGTCGGTTCTTGGCCCTTTTTCGGTCGTTTTTGCCACTGGTTGGCCGCCATGAACAGGAACGCTGCCCCCAGCGCCAGCTTTATGGCGTTGACGGCGGTGGAACTGTCACTGTTAGGGTTCGAAGCCCCGCTCGCCAACAACAGGACCACGACACTGACCACCACGAGCCCGCCGACCCAGCCGGCGGCGAAGGCAGGGCCGTTGGAGCGGGCTTTGGGCGTGCCCAATACGAGGATGACGGCGATAATCGGGACCGGGCTGATCGCCACCCCAACCGCTGATGCCAGTACGCCGCCTATGGCTTGGCCGAGCATGGTGGGGCCTATCTACTCCCGCATGATCATGAGCTGCGCCTCGCGGGCCAGGTCCACGAACGGCTCCCCACTGACATCGACGGCCACCCGGTCGATGGTGCCGCCCTTGAACGTGTAGGGAGGTTGGCCCGGGTAATCGTCTGTGACCGGTTCGCCGGGGTGCCGGCCAACATAGAGGCCGGCCCCGGCGACGGCCAGGTTCCCCAGTTGCGTTTTTATCTCGGCCTCGCCGACCTTATGGTCGCCGTGGTACAGCGAGAGGGTGCCGGCGGTGTGGTCGGGTTCGAGACGGGTTTTTTCGAACGAGGCGGCCAAGACCAGTTTGTTGCCTGTGGGCACGTCCTCGGATCCGACGACTTTCTGTTCGGTCCCGACGAAATTGTTGACGTAGTGCAGTCGGTTGTCCTTCACGTACAGAGCATGGCCACCGAACCGTGACCCGAAGGCGAACAGGACGCCCTCGGCCCCCGGGCCCGGGATGTCCAGCAACGCCCCGATGACGTAGGACCGGCCCCGCATGTTCACGGCCTGCCACTCGGGCACCGGGGCCGTCCCCGGGCGGTACACATAACGGTCCCGCGGGGCCGACACCGTGGGGTGGGGCGTGTTGACAATCTCGAGCGCCGAACGGTCATCGAGCGGGAAGGCCTGGTTGGCCCCGGCCTCAGAAAACCAGAGGTTCACTAGCTCCCGGACCTTTTCGGGGTGTTCGGCGGCCAGGTTATGTGCCTCGCTCCGGTCAACATCGGTGTGGTAGAGCTCCCATTCGTCGTCGTTGAAGTGGCCCCAGCCGGCCAGTACTGCATGGGTCGTCACCGCCTTCCAGCCGTCGTGCCAGATCGAGCGGGAACCGAGCATGGCGTAAAACTGGGTCTGGCGGTTAGAAGCACTGGCCGCATCATCGAAACTCGACCGCATGCTGACGCCGTCCAGTGGGCTCTGCACATGGCCTTTGATCGTCTCCGGCGGTTCGAGCCCGAGTACGTCCAGGACCGTCGGCACGATGTCGATGGCGTGGTGATATTGGTGCCGGATTTCGCCTCGAGCCTTTATGCCCGCTGGCCACGAGATTATGCATGGGTCCGCAGTGCCGCCGTTGAACTCGTACCGCTTCCACATTTTGTACGGGGTATTGAACGCCATGGCCCAACCGGTGGGGTAGTGGTTGTAGGTAAGCGGGCCTCCAAGATCGTCGATCTGCGCCAGGTTGGCCGCCAGGTCGTCAGCGATCCCGTTGACGAACTTCATTTCGTTGACCGAGCCGTTCGGGCCGCCTTCGCCGCTAGCACCGTTGTCAGAAACCACAATGACCATGGTGTTGTCCAGCTCGTCGTTTTGCTCGAGATAGTCCAGTAGACGCCCGATGTTGTAATCGGCATGGGCCAGGAAACCGGCGTACACCTCTGCCATGTGGGCAAAAAGCCGTTTTTCGTCGTCGTCAAGCGAACCCCACGGCCGGGTGTAGTCCATTTCCGGGAAAGGAACGCCCCCGGGGCCGCGGCGTGACTCCGGCGTACCGATGGGGTTGATCGACGGTAGCTCGGTGTCGGCCGGGACCACTCCCATTTCCTTCTGGCGGGCGAGGATGGTTTCACGGACGGCCTCGTAGCCCATGTCGAAGCGGCCCTTGAACCGCTCGATCCAGTCTTTGGGGGCGTGATGGGGAGCGTGGCAGGCGCCGGGCGCGTAGTACAGGAAAAAGGGCTTGTCAGGGGCGACGGCCTTGGCGTCTTTTATGAACTCGAGCGCCTTGTCCGTAATATCCTCGGTCAGGTGGTAGCCCTCCTCGGGCGAGCGGGGCTGGTCGACCGGATGGTTGTCGTACACCAGGTCGGGGTACCACTGGTTGGTCTCTGCCCCTAAAAACCCGTACCAGCGCTCGAAGCCCCGGCCGCTGGGCCAGTTGCGGCGGGTCGAAGCGAGGTTCATCTCGGCGATCGGGCACAGGTGCCACTTGCCGACCATGTAGGTGTTCCAGCCTCGTTCTCCCAGGATCTCCGACAGCATCCCGTTCTCCGGCGGGATGGTGCCGCTGCCGTTGGGGAACCCGATGGCCGCCTCCGTGATGCACGCCATGCTGTTGCGGGTGTGGTTCCGCCCCGTCAGTAGGCAGGACCGGGTCGGTGAGCATAAGGCCGTCGTGTGCCACTGCGTATAACGCACGCCGGTATTCGCGACGCGGTCGATGTTGGGCGTCTCGATCGGCCCTCCATAGCAGTTCATAGCCGAGAAGCCGACGTCGTCGAGCACGATGTAGACAACGTTCGGAGCGCCCGAGGGGGCTTTGGGCGGCACGAACGGGGCCCAGTCGGGTTGCGAATCGCGGATGTCTACGTTGACAGTGCCGCGAAAAGGCTCTGGCATCACACACTCCTGTCAGAAGTTGGCGTTGCGGTGTACGGAGGGAAAACCGTGCCCCAGTCTTCCTTAATGCTCACGACCGTCCACGAGCGCTCTTTCGCTCGTTGCAACGCGTCCTCGGCGCCGGCCACGTAGTCAAACTCCCGTTCGGGGTCATCGTGCAGGACCAGGAGCCGAAGGGCATCGCGTCCGCGTCGACGGGCGAAGCGCAGCATGGGGACGTCACCGTTGGAATTGCCGCCCGCCACCACGGGCCGCCGGCCGGTCCGGCTCCAGATGCGCACCGGCTTTTCCGGCCCGTCGTCAAAAAACTCAATCTTGGACTTGTAAAGCAAATCGCTGTCTTCTTCCGCTAGACGGAGGTCGAGCCCAAAGGCGCTCCCAATGACCCGCTCAGGTGGTATCCCGTACAACTGCTCTGCAAAAGGGCGCATGAAATCGCGGTCACCGCCGGAAGCGATATAGGTACTAAACCCGTTTGCCTCCAAATAACGCAACAACTCGATCATGGGCACGAAAGCGCAAGTCAAGTACGGGCGGTGCAGTTGCGGGTGCGATGCTGAGCGCAACCAATCCGTGACCTCTGCACTGAACGCGTCCACGGTCATACCCCCGAACGCAGTCTCGACCGCCGCCATCAACAGGCGCATGTCCTCGTCGTCCCCGTGGTAGTGCTTTACCATGGCCTCGCCCAACCAGTGGTAATCACGCTCGACCGCCGCCTTGTACGGTTGTTGTCCGGCGAGGGAAGGGCCGCCTCGGCCAGTTCGGCCATGCGGAACAGGGTGAAGTCGAGCTGGATCGGTATGGGCTTCTCGCTCCACAACGTGCCGTCGTTGTCGAAAACGGCCAGTCGCTCGGCGGGCTCGACAAAGCCAGCAGAGCCCTCGGAAGTGACGTTCTCGACAAAATCGACGATGGCGTTACGGGTCAGGGTCTCCCGCCACGACGCCAGCAGGGCCTCAGCAACCATTGGGCTCCCACCCGTCACCCGGGAGGGGCTCAGCCCTGTCGAATACCCAAATCTGGTTGGTCACAACATCTCCTCGGGCATTCTCCATCAAATCTCCACATAACCTCGTTTGTTGACGGCAAGTTCGGCCGTGTGCGTGGTCTCATCGCCTCCTTGACCTCAGTTCGCCGGCTGCTGAGGACAGACCTTACGTCAATGGTCTTTTGGGTTCAAGCGCGGAGCTCGAGGTTACAAATATCTCAGGCGCGCACTCGGGGAACGTACCTCGTTTCACCTGTGGGCACCGGCACAATGGCTACGTTCCCCCGGGCCGCGCTTAATTAGATGCGCGACGATCTTGCCGGTGGAGGCCGATCGCGAAGAACGCACCAAGGAGGCACTGATCCGCGCCGCTGAGCAGTTGATGGCTGCCCGAGGTATCAACGCGGTCGACCTCAAGGAGATCCAGATTGCCGCCGGTCAGAAGAACCGCTCGGTCGTGAACTACTATTTTGGCGATCGCGCCGGGCTTATAACGGCCATCATGACCAAGCACCGCCTGGCGGTCAATGCGGAGCGACACCGGATGCTGGACCGAATAGAGCACCAAGGTCAGCCCTCCGTCGAAAGGCTGGTCGAAGCCATCGTGCTCCCGCTGGCGGCCAGTTTGGGCACGCCCTCGGGCCGGGACTACATCATAATCCTGGCGGAGAGTGCCTGGCAGCTGGGCACCGCCGGCTTAGTCGACCCGCAGTACGCCTACACGGACAGCGTCCAGAGAGTTACGCCTTGCTGATAGGGGTGCTGACCGGGCCGCGGGCCGAGCGTCAACTGCGGACCGGCCGGGCCACCCTCGCTGTCCCCGTCTTGCTCGGCGACATCGCCCGCGATATCAACCGAGACGCGCTTACGGTCGGCCAGGGCAAGCGCCGAGTGCGGTACGTGACCGCGTTTGTGGCCGGGGCGTTGACGGCCCCAGCCGCGAGAGGGCGGTGACGTGCATCTACCCCCCCTCCCCCGGCCGGCCGTGTGACGCGGATGTGACGGACCTCTGATGGTCTGTCTGTGAGCGAGCCGAGCATCTGAGCCGGCTCGGGCCAACGCCCAGAGCCAAACGCCAAGAGCCAAGAGCCAAGAGGAGGCACAAATGAAACTGATGGACCTGAGGCCCAAGATGAACCTGAAGATGGCGCAAACGACAGCCGGAGTGGCGCTGCTTGCGGGCGTCCTGGCGCCCGCTTTACCCGCTTTCGCCGCCGGCACCTCCACCATGCCCACCGGGGGCACCGTCAAAGTGTTCGTCACGCCCAAGGGGGCCAGCGGCGAGCACGGGACCATACTCATAATCGGCGCCATTGGCGACTGGGGCACCACCCTCAACGTCAACGCCAACGGCACCGCCGACCCCAATGGCAATTACGCAAAAGTCACGCTCCAAAAGGGCACCTTCCTGGTCAATCTGACGTCCCTCAACGCCCTGTCCAACAAAGTCCAGCCGACGTTCTACGCCGGTTCGTGCTCGGCCGATTTCTCGGTAAAAGGACCGATCGGCCTGTCCGAGGGCACCGGGGCCTACCAGGGGATATCGGGCACCCTGACCATTCTTGAGACGTTCGCGTTCATCTTGCCCCGCTACGCGTCAGGTGCCCACGCGGGCCAGTGCAACACGAGCAACAACGCCCAGCCCGTGGCCCAGCACGGCGACATCACCGGGTCAGGGACCGTCGGCTTCGGCTAGAATGCCCCGTGGGCGGGCCCAGTGGTCACAATTGAACGCCGGCGCCCTGGCCCGGCGGTCCGGGGCCGGCGGCCCAGGGCCGCGCGTTTAGGGTCGGGCGGGAAGGACCGGGAGGCGCTTTTCTGGCCGGTGGTCGAGCTGGGGCAGCGCCGGCTGGTACCGCCCTAGCGCTTCGAGGGCGAGCTCGATCGCCCGCTCGAGCTGGGGGTCGCGGCCGGCCGCGTAATCCTGGGGCCGGAACAGGACTTCTTCGTCCGGGTCGCTGCCGTAGTTTTCCACCCCCCAACCGACGTCTTCGAACCAAAAGGCGTACTCGGGCTGAGTCGTGACGCTGCCATCGACCAAAGTTTGGTTGATGTCTATGCCGATGACGCCGCCCCAGGTCCGGGTGCCGACGACCGGGCCGAGCCGCAAGAGTTTGAAGCCATGTGTGAAGATGTCGCCGTCAGAGCCGGCGTACTCGTTGGTTATAGCGACCAGTGGGCCCCTGGGTGTTTCCTCCGGGTAGGAAATAGGCGCCCCCCTCCGCGGGACGTCCCAGCCGAGGCGACGCCGAGCCAGCTTCTCGAGTACGAGCCCGGACACGTGACCCCCGCCGTTGAACCGGACGTCGACGATCAGAGCGTCGCGCTCGACCTCAGCGAGGTACGAACGATGGAACTCCGACCACCCCCACGGCCCCATGTCGGGGATGTGGATGTAGCCGACCCTCCCGTCCGTCGCGTCGCTCACCTTTTTCCTGTTGTTGACGACCCAGTCCCGGTACCGGAGCGGGTGCTCATCGGTAAGGGTGAGCACCACCACCGACCGCGGGGTGGGCTCGGCCGGACCGGCCAGCGTGAGCTCGACGGGCAAGCCCGCTTGGTTGGCCAGCAAGGGCGCTGGGCCCAGGTCAGGTTCGACGGCCTGGCCGTTGATCGAGACGATGGCCGTGCCCGGCCTTACGTCCACACCCGGAGCGAGCAACGGCGACGCTTCCTTGGGTTCCCAGCTCGACCCCTCCGCCACCCGGCTAACCACCCATCTGCCGGAAGCTTCTCTCACCAGGTCGGCCCCCAGATGGGCCAAGCCCCAGGGCGGGGCTTTCCGGTACTCGCCCCCCAGCTCGTAGCTGTGGGAGGTGCCCAGCTCGCCCTGGACCTCCCAGATCAGGTCCGAGAGCTCTGACCTGGTGGCGACCAGGTCGACCAGGGGAAGGTAGCGGTCGAGCACGCTTTCCCAGTCCACACCGGAGAGATCCGCGGTCCAGAAATAGTCGAGCTGGAGCCGCCACGCTTCTCTCAGCATCTGGGCCCATTCCGCCCCGGGATCGACGAGCACCCGGATCCGGCCCAGGTCGACGAACCCACTCCGGCGTCCGGGTGGCTCGTTGGCCCGGTCTTCATCCGGCTTGGCCGCCGAGGGCACTACCCGGAGGCGCCGGCCCCTCCCGCCGTCACCAGCAGAGGTCCTGAAGGCAAGGTGGCCCCGGTCGCCGCTTGTCACAAGGTCGGCCACTTCAGTCAGCAACGTGTCCCGCTTGTCCTCGACGAGGTCGTAGCTCTCCAGCAAACCGTTCGCCGGAGGGGCGGGGTCCCAGAACACTCGCTCGAGCGAACCTTCCACAGGCCTGGAGAGAAGGAGGAGCTTGTTCTTCAAGGCAAAAATGGTCTCGTACCGTGCCTCGGGGACGGGGACCTCGACGATGCGGCGGCCGATACCGTCCAGGTCGATACGCGCGGGCGCCTCAGGAGCAGGAGTTGGAGCGGGAGTTGGCACTGCTTCGGCCGCGCCGTTGTCACGACTGGCGCTCGCCTCGGTCGAGGGCTCTTCCGGCTCGGGCGGGACGACGAACGGTGACGGGGCGTCGGACTGGAGCGTAACCAGGTACGGCCGGGTGCCCAGGGGGAAACCAAGGTCGAAGAAGAGACTGTCGTAGACCGGGTCGAAGGTGCGTTGGGACAGAAAATATAGGTAGTTCCCGGTGGGGTCGAAGGACGGAGAAGTGTCCCGGAACTGCGCCTCGGTGACGGCGAACGTCGCGCCGCTGTCCACCTCACCCAATTTGACCTGGCGGGTTTGGGCGCTGGCCGGGTAACTGTAAGCGACCCATTTCCCGTCGGGGGACCAGGTGGGGCCCGATATCCGGCCAAAAGCGGACTCGTCCACGAGTTTGCGTTCACCGTCGTCCGCGCTCACGACGAACAGTTCGAATTTGTGGTTGGTAATCGCAAGCAGCGAGCCGTCGGGGGAGGGGACCAGTTCCAGGACCCGACCGAGGCCGTCGATGTCGAGGACGTTGATATCCGGGCTGTTCACGGTGGTGGGTTCGCTGCCGTTGCCCGGGCCGCCCGAGCTTCGGTGCACCTCGATGGCCTCGAAGCCGCTGGCGTCGCTGACCGTGACCATGTCCGTCCCCCGCCCGAGAAAGCTGCTGAGACGGTACCGAACTCCCTGCCGGGCACCGTGCTGGACGACCGGGCCGTCAAAAGGGGCGAAACTGAACAGTTTGCCTCGGTCGTCGACAGCCAGGTGCTTGGCCGACCAGTCCAGTTGAAAGTCGGACAAGAACTGGTCGGCAGGCACGAAGCGCGGCTGGCGCTGGGTGCGTGGGCTGCCCAGTTCGACCGGCACTGCTTGTGCGCGGTCCGACGACGGCTCGTACAGCCAGAGCCGGCCCGCGACCTGGTAGACGATGCGCTGGCCGTCACTCTTGGCCGCGGCGGGCGTAATGGTCGTCGTGGTCCGTGTGCCTCCTGATGTCATCACCCTGCAGAGAACACGAGTACAGGTTGCCGATGCCCTCGTGGTCCGAGAGGAAGAAGATCCGGCTGCCGACCCACATCGGCGACGCCAGGTTGCCACCGATCGCGTCGGGGCGGAGCAACAACTGGAAATCCCCGTTCCCCGGGCGGTCGAGCCAAATGGCCCCCGCGGTGCCACCGCGGTACCGCTTCCACGTGGCCGGGTCGCCGGTATTGCGCCCGATGACGACGCCGCCGTCCGGGCCGTAGGACGCGTCTCGCACCGGGCCGAAGGGAGCGGTTCTGGCGGTTGCTCGCCGTCTACGCCTACCGCGTACGCCATGGTCAACGAAGCGAACGGTTGGCCGCTGTCGCTGGCCAATACCACCCTGCCGTCCGGCGCCCAGCACAGGGCCTTGGGGTTGGCTCCCGCCCCAATCGAGATGCCCGCCCCTGACCAGGTGAGGCGTCTGGCCATTCCCCCCGCGACCGGGAGCAAGTAGAGGTCGGACTGCCCTTGCGCCTCGCTCGTGAACGCCACCACCCGGGCGTCGGGGGAGATTACCGGGTTGGCGATGCGCAAGAGGTCGGCCGTCACCCGGCGGGCCTGACCGCCTTCAGCCGGGACAGTCCACAGGTCGTCCTCTGTGATGAACACGATGGTGCCCCCGCCGATCGAGGGGGACCGCAGGTAGCCAGCGGAGGTCGGTTGAGCCATCGCGCTAACCTAACGCCTGGCTCGCTCGGCCCGTGGCCCGGCCGAGCCCGCCTGTCAGCGAGCCCGCCCAACAGCAAACCGGCCTAATCGGCGAGCCGAAACGCGAGCTGCGTCTCCCATTTCGACATGTCTGGTTCCTGGTTGGGGTCCGTGAGGTATATCTCCAGCCGGCCCCCCCAATGCTCGCCCCCATCCCCGGGCCAGGCGTCCCATTTCAGGCCTTGCCCTCTGGCCCAGTCGAGCAGCCCCTCCGTGGCCGCCGCCAGGTCCTTCGGATGACCGACGTGGGTCACGGTGGCATACCGCCCGGCCGGGATTACGCCGGCCACGACCGTACCGTCCCCGTCCGTTGCTGCCACCACGGGGACCCCCGCCTCTACGTCGAGCTGTCCGGCCATGTCGATGACGTTGTACCTGAAGAACGGCGCCCCGACCGGCGCCAGACCGTGCGCCCCCAGCCACGCGAACAGCTCGCCGAAGCGAGCTCCCAGGGCTGGCAACTCTGTCATGCTCAGCTGCGCGTCTGACGGCCATGTAGGGTTGCTCCGGTCGAGTGACGATCTCATATGTCGTCGGCATAGTCCCATCCTCCAGTCGCAAAAATCGGTTGTTGGAGCTCGGTAACCCATTCACTGGGGTCGGGCGACCACTCGAGGGTGAGCTCCCGGGCGTAACCGGTCGAGCGGTACCCATTGGCATCGATCCATCGCGCCAGCGCCTGGTCAGTGGACAGGACGTCGTCCATGGAGCCGTGGTGGATGATGACCGCCGCACTTGCGACCGCCGGCAGGTCGACCACGTGGAAGCCCTGGCCGGCTTCGGCCTCGGCCGCCACAGGCACCGCGGCGTGGACCACGATGGCCCCGTTACCCGGGCTGACGTCCTCGTAGTAAGCCAGGGCCGGCCCACTGGCGACCACGCCGGTACTGGCCAGGCGCTGCCACAGGTCGCAGTACAACGGCTGGATCACAGGCGTGATGGCCTCGGGCGCATAGCTGGCGGCCTCGCCCGTCAGTTCACCGACCGTCAGTGCCGCCAGGCCCTTGACCACCACACTGTCGAGCACATTGTCGAGCCGGGTGCCCCCGTCCTCCTCGTCCTCCTCGATCGTCCGCAGCCGCGCCTCGACCCGGGACAGCCGGGCCGTGTCTGCCTCGATCTGGGCGTGGAGCCGGGCCCGGCGGAGCTTGAGCATCCCGCGTAGCTCTGCGGCGGTCACCTTCTCGTCGAGGATCGTCTGGACCTCGTGGAGGGAGAAACCGAGGTCCTTCAGGGCGACCAGACGGTTGAGGTCGGTGAGCTGGCTGGCCCGGTAGGAGCGGTAACCGCTCGCCGGGTCGACCGATGCGGGCCGCAGCAGCCCGATCGCGTCGTAGTGGTGGAGCATCCGGACCGAGACCCGGCCGTGGCGTGCGAACTCACCGATACTGAACGTGACCACCGGTCTACAGCCTGACACCGTGTCAGAGTCAAGCCCCGTGCTGAACATTGAGCCTTGCTAAACATTGAGCGTGACCGGCGAGCCCTCGGGGCTCTGCACGAGAGGAGCAAGAGCGGTGCTATCAGGGTTGTGGGATCTTCGAACCGAGCGCCACGGCCGGTCCCGGTCGATCAGCGCAGAGAACTTTGACGGCCGGAAAGGCCAGGGGGGCCGGGCATCGACTGGCACCGGCGCCGAAGCCGCCCGTGAGCTGGGCGTCGGATGGAAGGTCTCGCCGAGCATTCACCTGCCGGCCGCCAGCCAGGTCGACCTGGCCCGCATAGAAGGGCCAGGCGTGGTCAAGCATATTTGGGTGACGACCACGGGGAGCTGGCGTGAAATGGTGCTCCGGATGTCCTGGGACGGGGCCGACCAACCGGCGGTCGAGGTGCCGCTGGGGGACTTTTTCTGCAACGGCTGGGACCGTTTCACCGCCGTCAACTCGTTGCCCGTCGTAGCCGCTCCCTACCGAGCTTTCAACTCCTACTGGGAGATGCCGTTCAAGCAGAGCGCCCGGATATCCCTGGAAAACATCGGTCGCGAACAGGTCGTCGTGTACTACCAGATCGATTACGTGGAACGTGAGGTCGACGACGGCGCAGGCTACTTTCACACGTACTGGCGACGCGAAAACCCTCTCGAGGAACCCGGGATCTACGAGATCCTCAATTGCCCCAGCGGGCCCGGGCTTTATTGCGGCACTTATCTCGCCGTCGGGGTGAACTCGCCGGGGTGGTGGGGAGAAGGAGAACTCAAGTTTTACCTCGACGGGGACGAGGAGTTCCCGACCATTTGCGGTACGGGGACCGAGGACTACTTCGGCGGCGCCTGGGACTTCGACGTGCCCGGTCAGGGGTACACCGCCTTTAGCGCCCCCTTCATCGGGTTGAACCAGGTTCTCCGCCCTGACGGCCTGTACGACTCACAGCAACGCTTCGGTATGTACAGGTGGCACGTGCCGGACCCGATCGCGTTCGAGCGCGGGTTGCGGGTAACGGTCCAGGACCTCGGCTGGCACCGCGACCGCCGGTACTTGAAGCGGCGAGATGATATTGCGTCCACCGCCTTTTGGTACCACCGGGATCCGGCCTGCCTTCCCGGGCGCCAGTTGCTCCTGGACGACCTCGAGGTGCGCTCCTGAGCGGGCTGCCCGTTAGCCTTCAGGTCAGCCGCGAAATCGCCGCCCTGATCAAATCCGAGCCAGGCAGGCCTTCCGGTGCGGGGTTCCTTCGCTCGACGATATCCTCGGTCCGCTTCATTATGCGGTCGAGCCACTCGGGGTCGTCGTGGGGCAGTACGTAGAATTGGCGCGACCGCACCGCCGCCACTACTTTCTCGGCCACCGCGGCCGGGTCCATCCCTGCCGCGATTATGCGGTCCATGGCTTGGCGGGTTTGTTCGTCGAGATCGGTCATGCCCCGTTCTCCGGCGGCGGTTGGGCGGTTCCGGCCCGCCTCGTGGATGCGGGTACGTACCCACGCCGGGCACAGCACCGACACCCCTACCGGCGTCCCCGCCACCTGGAACTGGTGGTACAGGCTTTCCGACAGGGCCACCACGCCGAACTTGGACACGGCGTAAGGCGGTGAGGTGTAAAGGCCGAGCAAGCCGGCCATCGAGGCGGTATTGACAATGTGGCCTTCGCCCGCCCGGAGCAAGCGAGGGACGAACGAGCGCACCCCGTGGATGACGCCCCATAGGTTGACTCCGAGCACCCACTCCCACTCTCCGAGCGGGATCTCCCAGACGGGCCCGCGCCACTGACCCCGGCGTTATTACAAACGACATGGACGGTGCCGTAATGGGCCACCGTCCTTTCTGCCAATTCCTCCACCTGGACGGCTTGGCTTACGTCGGTGACCACATCGAGCACGTCGGCGCCTTCGGCCCTCAACCGCCCGGCGGCCTCGGCCAGGGCCGGCGCCTCGATATCGGCGATCACCACCTTCATCTCTTCGGCGCTGAACCGCCGGGCCATGGCCAGGCCGATACCGCTGGCGCCGCCCGTGATTACCGCTACCTTGCCCCGCAGTTCTTCCACGTCAGCTCGGTCCGAACTTCAAGCAGCCGTCGTCCAGGTCGGCCTCGGCCAGGTCGTCCCTTTCTCGCCAATAATCCTGAGTGAGCTGCCACTCCGCCTTGTCGAGCCGCTTGGGCAGCAAATGAACATTTCGCATCAGGTAACCGGGGTCGAGGTCCTCCGGGTCGAACCAGGGAAGCCTTTCCCCGTCCTCGTCCTCGGGCCGCAGGACAGGCATTACTCGTTTAGCTCCCAGCTCGTCCATATGGGCCAGCAGGCGGCAGACGAAGTCGCCGACCAGATCGGAGCGGAGGGTCCAGCTTAAGCGGAAATAACCGAAAACCCACGCCAGGTTGGGGACGCCGGTGAACATTATCCCCCGGTACGTGACGGTGTTGGCCGGGTCGAGCGGCATGCCGTCGACGATGAACGGGATACCCCCGAGGACGCTCAGGTCAAAACCGGTGGCGGTGACGATTATGTCGGCGCTCAGCTCGGCCCCCGACTTCAACGCGACCCCCTTCTCCGTGAAGGTCGCGATTTCGTCGGTGACGAAAGAAACCTTGCCGGCGCTCACCGCTTTGAACAGATCCCCGTCAGGCACCAGGGCGAGCCGCTGCTGCCACGGTCGGTACCGGGGGGTAAAGTGTGTCTCGACGTCGAAACCTGCCGGGAGCAGCTGACGGACGCCATCGATCAGTTCTGTCCTTATGAACTCGGGCTCCGCTTTGGCCAGGCGGACGAGGATTTCCTGATCGTGAAGGGATTTTTTGCGCATGATGACGTAGATCCAATCCTCCGGGACGTCTATTTCGCGCAAGGTGTCGGCCAGCTCGGCGCGGTTGACGGCGGGGAGGAAATACGTCGGCGAGCGCTGGAGCACAGTGATGTGGGCGCATTCGGGCGCCATCGTCGGCACGATGGTGGCCATAGTCGCGCCCGAACCGACGACAAGGACGCCCTTGCCCGCATAGCCGACGTCCCCCGGCCAGTTTTGCGGGTGGACGATCCGGCCTTCGTAGCGCTCCATCCCGGGCCACGGCGGGGTATACCCACGGTCGTGGCGGTAATACCCCTGGCACATCCACAAGAAATTGGCCGTGAGAGACAAATGTTGCCCGTCGTCACCCCGGGTCACGTCGATCTCCCACTCGTTCGCGACACTGGACCAGCGGGCGCCAGTCACTCGGTGTTGGTACCGGATATAGCGGGCGAGGTCATTTTCTTCTATGACCTCTCCCATGTACTTCAGGATCTCTGCACCGGTCGCGATAGGCGCACTTGTCCACGGTTTGAAGCGGTAACCGTACGTAAACACGTCGCTGTCAGAGCGGATGCCGGGGAACTTGTGTACCCGCCATGTGCCCCCGAAGCTTTCCAACGCCTCGAGGACGACAAAGCTCTTGTCGGGGCACTGCAGCGAAAGGTGGTACGCCGAGCCCACACCCGAAATACCGGCCCCAATTATTACGACATCGAAATGCTCAGGCGGCGGTCCCGTCACGTACTCGCGTCCCATGAGTCACCCATCGTAAAACCCGGCCGGGAACGGGTCGTCCGGGTCGAGCCCGTGGCAGGCGATCTGGCACCCGGGCCGACAGCATGGCGATGGCTCGACTGTCGCGCTAGGAGGCAATCCCGACCACCTTTATATGTAGAGCCTTATGACCCAATGACCCGAAAAATGCCGCATTTCCAAACCCGAACACCCCCCCGTCCCCCGCCACCATCCAGTAGCCGCGGCCGTCCGGCGTCGCCGCCATCCCCACTATCGGCTGGTTGAGGCGCCGAGAACCCATCGAACCGTGAAAGACGGCGTCCCCGAAGGCGAATATGCCGCCGTCGGAGGCGACCAGCCAATAGCCGCGGCCGTCGCGCGTGGCCGTAATGGCCACAATCCTCTGGTTCAGGTGCCTGGCGCCCATCGAGCCATAAAAGCGGGCGTCCCCGAAGGCGAATATGCCGCCGTCAGCGGCGACCAGCCAATAGCCGTGGCCGTCAGGGGTCGCCGCGATGCCCGCGATTGGCTGGTTGAGCGGGCGCCGTCCCAGGGAGCCGTAGTAACGAGCGTCGCCGAAGTTGAATATGCCGCCGTCAGCGGCGACGAGCCAATAGCCGTGGCCGTCAGGGGTCGCCGCGATGCCCGCGATAGGGGAATTGAGGTGTTTCCCACCCATTGACCCATAAAGCCGGGCGTCTCCCGCCCTCAGCACGCCGCCGCCCTTCAGCGCCAACCAGTAACCGCCCGCATCCGGCGTCGAAGCTATGCCGACCGTCGGGCTGACGGCCGGCGAGGGCGGGTGCGGCGAGGCCAGAGAGGCCAGCTTGCCTAGGGCGAACACCTGACCATCGGAACCGGCCACCCGGTACCCCGGTGGAGCCGGGGCGGCCGCCACCTGGGCCGAGGCGACCCCTTCGCCGGCGGCGTTGACCGCGGTCACCTCGAAATAGTACGTCGTCCCGTCCGCCAGGCCCGTAGCCGTGTAGCCGGTCCCGGTCACCTCGGCCAGTTTCGTCCCCTGCAGGCCGGCGGTCGGCGAGAGATAGACGTTGTAGCCGCTGATGGCCGAGCCACCGGTGACCGACGGTGCGGCCCACGACAGGGTCACCTGGGCGTTGCCGGCCGTCGCCACCAGTCTGTTCGGCGGGCCCGGTGCGCTCGCCGACGTGGGCGGGGACGACGGTACCGGCACGGCGATGACCTGGACCGAGGAGGCCCTCGCCGTTGGCGTTCACTGCGGTCACTTCGAGGTAGTACGTCGTCCCGTCCGCCAGGCCCGTAGCCGTGTAGCTGGTCCCGGTCACCTGGGCCAGTTCCGTCCCCTGCAGGCCGGCGGTCGTCGAGAGATAGACGTTGTAGCCGCTGATGGCCGAGCCACCGGTGACCGACGGGGCGGCCCACGAGAGGGACACTTGGGCAGGGCCGGCGGTGGCGGCCACACTGGCGGGAGCGCCCGGCGTCCCCGCCGGGACGGCGCCCGCCTCGTTGGAGGGCGCCCCTTCACCGGACGCGTTCAGCGCTGTTACTTCGAAGTAATACCTGGTCCCGTCGGCCAGGCCAGCAGCCGTGTAACTGGTGCCGGTCACCGGGGTGGTCCCGTTGACGGGCGTAGTCGGTTCGTGGCCCGGGGCTGTGCTCTCGTAGATGTTGTAGCCGGTAACTGCGCCGCTGCCTGTCGCCGGCGGGGCCGACCACGACAGCGTCACCTGGCCGTTGCCAGGCGTCGCCACCAGCGCCGTCGGGGTTACCCGGCCCAGGTCAGGTAGCACCGAACTGGCTCCGGTCGACTGCGGGTCGTGGTGGAACATCGGCCACGACCCTTGGCCCACGGCCAGGGCGCCGTCGGAGCCCGGGATCTCGTAGTGCTGGACCACGCCCTGGTTGGACCCGTTGTAGCCCGCGATCGTGATCCCGACCGTGCCATTGGGGTCGTCGGTCACGAGGGGCGAGTTCTGGAAACCGAGGGCCGGCCCAGGACCGTGACCTCGGCCCCGGTGCGACCGTCCAGCACCTCCACGCCGTGGACCGTGGGTACCAGGAGATCCTGGTACCCGGCCCCCGTCAGGTCCGCCGCCACCACTGACCCGATCACCCGGCCGACTACGGGCTGGTGCCAAACCGTGGCCCCGGTGGCCCCGTTCAGGACCCAGACCGAGCCCGACGTCCCCGCGTCGGTGCCCTCGACCACGTACAGCTGGGTACCGCCCTCCACGTTGGCCAGGGCCGGGCTCGATTTGGTCAGCCCGTCCAGGGTCACGGACCACAGGGGCGGCCCGAGCCGGGTCGAGAATGCCTTCAGGGTGTCAGTGTCACTGGCCCCCGGGTAGAAGGAGCCGGTCCCCACGACGATGCCGGTGGCGCCGCCCGCCAGGAAATCGCCAATAGCCGGGGAGGAATCGACCTCCTGGTTGGTGTCGTAGTCGTAAATTTGTCTTCCCTGGGCGTTGAGCACCCGCACGTGGCCACCCTCGGCGTAGTTGAGGCCGAGGGCGTAGCCGACGCTCGAGGCGCCTCCCACCACCAGTTCCTGCTGACCCGTGCCATAGAGGTCGCCGACCGCCGCCGTCGAAAAGACGCTGTCAGCGGTGAAAAAGGGCCACCCCGGCAGCGGCGCCCCATTGGCGGCGTTGAGGGCGTAAGACTCCTGGTCCAGCGACCCGGCGAAAACGTCGGTACTGCCTTCCAAATTCGCGACCGTGATCGACGCCTGCACCCCGGCCACGGGGCGTCCGTCGCTGGCCGGGTCAGTAACGGGGGTATGCCACAACAGTTGCCCGTTCGGGCCGTACGCCATATACCCGCCGACGTTTGGACGCTGTGCGTTGCCCGCTCCCACGAAGACCGAGTCCAACGAGCTGCCGCCTAGGGGGGCCACTGACGGCGTCGAGTCGATCGGGACGCCCTGGTCGGACGCGGGCCACCCCGTTACCGGCGACCCGTCGGCCAGGTGGAGGGCGTACAGATAGCCGGTCCGGTCCCCGACCACCACGGCCGGTCCCGACCCGTCGAGGTTGGCGACAACGGGTGACGATTCCGCGATCGGGTTCCCGGTGTCTTGCGTGAACGGGCCGGCCGTCCAGCGCAGGACGAAACTGGGACCTGACAAAACCGTTTGCGAGGTCGCGGTCTGAACCGGGGCCACAACACTGGCCGCGGTCAGGAGCCCAACGAACGCCGCCGTAGCCCCCCGCCGGGCACGCCACCAGCCTGGCGTCCGGGTTTTCACTTGTACCAACGTGGCAGCACAAAGGGGGACGGATCAAGTCGGCGGGCTTATCGTGGGCCTGGGCGCCCCGTCGCTCTACTAACGAATGAGATGAACAAATCCCGTGTAGAAGCCTTCAGCGACGGCGTCTTCGCGTTTGCCATCACGCTGCTCGTAGTCACGATCGCGCAGCCCAACGACTACCGCCGACTGGCCCACGACCTGGCCCAGCGTTGGCCCTCGCTGGCGGCCTATGTCGTCAGCTTCACGGTGATCGGGATCATGTGGCTCAACCATCACTCGGTGTTCGGTCATTTCAGCCGCGTGGACCGCGGCGTCGTGTACCTCAACTTGCTGTTGCTCATGACCGTCGCCTTCCTCCCCTTCCCGACCGGGATCCTGGGGCAGGCGCTGGCCCGGGGGCAAGGCGAACGGACCGCCGCCGTCGTTTACGGGGTAACCATGGCCGCCAACGCCTACGCGTGGGCGGCGCTGTGGCTTTACGCGTCCCACCGCCGGCGGCTGTTGCGCAGTACCTTCCCCGAGTCGGAACGGCGGGTGTCCACCCTGCTGTTCACCCTGGGCGGCGTCGTGTATACGGCCGCAGTCGGCGTGGCCTTCCTCAGCCCGTACGCCTTTTTGGCCCTGCAAGCGGCCCTCGCGGTTTACTACGCCTTCGACCCGCTATCAAGAAGGGCCGGCCTGGCTCCCGCGGCCCAAGAGGAGCCGGTCACCACCGAAGAAGTGGGCCCGTCGGGTCAGCACCAGACGACGGCGGACGAAGGACGCCATAAGCTCGGCCAGGAAATTGGACAGGGGTGATGATGACGAGGACTATCTTTCGGAACGGTTCGGTCTTCGACGGGACGGGCACACCGCCGGCGCCGGCTGACGTCGTCGTCGAGAACGGGCTCATCGTGGACGTGGGCGTCGGCCTGGACGCCGACGAACAGGTCGACCTCGGCGGCCGGACGCTGCTGCCTGGCCTGTTCGACACCCATGTGCACTTCACCTTTAGCGGCGAACTGGACCCCGTCAAGCAGATGATGCGGCCGTTTTCCCTCAGGTACTTCGAAGCCGCGGTCAATATGGAGGCGACGCTGCGGGCGGGGGTCACATCTGTTCGGGAGGCCGGTGGCTCTGACCTGGGGGTGAAAACGGCCGTCGCTCGAGGGCTGGCCCGGGGACCGCGGATGCAGATTTCGATCGTCATGCTGAGCCAGACGGGTGGGCACGGCGACCACATGTTGCCTTCCGGTGGCTGCCCACTCTGGCAGGAGCCTTGGCCGGGCAACCCGAAGTGGATAGTCGACGGCCCCGACGATATGCGCCGGCAGGTGAGGGAGCTCATCCGGGAAGGGGCCGACGTGATCAAGGTGGCAACATCCGGCGGAGTCCTTTCACCCAGGGACGACCCTCGCCACGGTCATTTCCGGGACGACGAGTTGTCGGTACTGGTGGCAGAGGCGAACGCGGCGGGGATTTACGTGATGGCTCACGCTCAAGCCACCGAGGGGATAAAGGCCGCTGTCCGCAATGGGATCCGCTCCATCGAACACGGCATTTACCTGGACGACGAGGCCATTTCGATGATGCTCGAGCGGGGCACGTGGCTGGTCCCGACCCTGTCCGCACCACGGGCCGTCTTGGCCGCAGCGGATGCCGGCAGCCGGATCGAAGAATCGGTACTGGCCAAAGCGCAGTTAGTCCTGGAAGTGCATACCCGGTCGTTCCGCCGGGCGGTCGAGGCCGGGGTCAAGATCGCCATGGGGACCGACAGTGGGGTCGGCCCCCATGGCCGCAACCTGGAAGAGCTGACATTGATGGCCGAGTGCAGTTCAATGACGCCGCTCGACGCATGGGTGGCGACGACCTCCAGCGCAGCCGCCCTTTGTGGCGTAGACGAGCAGCTGGGCTCCATTTCACCCGGGAAGCTCGCTGACTTGACGGTGATCGACGGAGACCTGCGCGACCTCGACAAGCTGGGCGAGCGGGTCTGGGGTGTCTGGAAAGAAGGCACCCGGGTCGCCTGACCCGGGTTGCTGTACGCCTGGCCTGACTGCGCCCGGCCTGACTACGGGGACTGCGGGCGGGCTGGCCCGACTACGCCCGGCCTGAAAGCGTGAGTACCCCAAGGGCGGCGGCCATGGCCATGGGCGCCGCCACCAGACCGAGGCGGGCCGCCTTCGAGATCGACGGGCGGGCGCCGGCCGTGCGGGCTGCTCGCCACCACAACGCCCACGCCAGCGAACCCGTGACGAACAAATTGGGCCTATGTTCAAACCCACCAGGAGGGCAAAGGGCCGGGGCGGGGGTCGAGATGCCAGCAGGGAGGCCGCCGGGAGGTTGTTCACGAGCACGGTGAGGACGGCCGCCACCGCCGCCGTCGCCCAGGTCCCGAGGTGGTGGAGCAGTTCAGACGGGCCTGACCAGGCCCGCCCCAGCGTCCCGAGGGCTACGGCCACCCCGAACAGACCGATCAGCACGGGCAATCCGAGCACTTCGAGTGCCCGCCGGCGTTGGCCCGGCCAAGTACGAGACCTCATGACCACCGCTAAGACCCCGACCGCGGCCACCGGTAATGCGGGGGCACGCGTCACCAGCACGAGCACCGTCGCCGCCACAATGGCCGCCAGGCCGGTGCCTAACACCGGTCGGCCGATCTGTGCGGCCGGAGCCGCAGTGGTACGGAGGGAACGGCGGTAGGCAACGGCGACAATGACCGCCGTAACGAGCACGGCCGCTATTCCCGCCGGGGCCATCTGGCGGAAGTAGTGACCACCCGACAGGTGCACCTGCCCGAGGACGATGAGGTTGGTCAGGTTCGACCCCGGGAGCAACAACGAGCCCGCATTAGAGAGCAGGATGCAGGCGTAGAGCAAGGGGGCTTCGCCTTCACCCCGGCTGCGGGCTGTGTACACGAGGATGGGGGTCAAAAAAGCGACCGACGTGTCCAGGTTGAGCAAGGCCGTGACTGTGGCGATAAGCAGGGCGGCCCCGGTGTAGAGGACGAGGCCGTTCCGAGCCGCCCGGGCCAGGAGACGGCCGGCGGCGGCGAACAGACCGTCCTCATCCGCTACCAGGCCGATCAGGAGGAGGCCCGATACCAGGACGAACGGAGGCCAGTCCTGTGCCGCCGCGGAGCGGGCTTCGTCAGGGCGGGCGGCAACGGCAGCAAGGGCGCCCAGGCAACCCAGCCCCGCCGCCACCCAGGGGAGGACCGATGGCAGTAGCGGCCGAAGCAGCCCGCCCACTAGCCGTCGCACCAGGTCGGCCGGGCGGCGTCGGGCCGGCGAGCGCGCTGCACTAGCGCGTGAGGACCGATGCCGCACGTGTCGAATTTACCCAGGGCGCGTCCGGGCAAGGCGTTCGGGTGGGCGGGCAGTCCGCCAGCGGCCCGTCACATGGCGCTTTCGGCCACAGAGCCCCGCTTCTTGGTGCACTAGTCGGATTCCGTTGACCGGCCGAGCAAATTCGCACACCCCTCACGCCCCGGCCGTCTTGTTCATCAGAGTAGCCAGGACGCGGTCCTGAGCCAGAAGGTGCTCCTGGAGCTTCACGACCTCGTGGAGGACGGCGTCGGCATCGCTGAACGTGGCTTCGGCTCTCTGGTCCGCCGCCGACGCCAGCAGTTTTTGGCCGACTATTACAACCGATAACAGGAACAGTTGAAGGAACGTCTGCGACAGCCACGACACGATCACGACCAGGCTATGGGAGCTGACCGCGGCGGGAAGGCTCACAAACGCGATGGCGGCAAAAGCGTAAGCGCACCACATGGTGCCGACACCGTTCGTCACTTTCACCGCAAACCAGGCGTTGAAACGGGCCGCGACGCTCCCGCGAGGTAGCTGGTCGGCGACCTTCACCGCGTGGGAGGCATGCTCGAGCTTCTCCTCAGTGCGACGGTGCGGGACGTAGGTGTAGATCGGGCTGCTTTCCATCGGTCCTCCTTTGAATCAGGGCGTTCGGGAAGAACACGGCGCCTTGAGGCGCTTACCTGGTCTGGTATAGTTGCACAGCTCATTCGCACCCGGGTACAGGAGGTGAAGCCAGATGACACGACAACCCCCAAGTACCTGGCGCCCTCCGATGCCGGCGTAGCTTCAGGGCCTCAGGTCCTCTAGAGCCTCCGTTTCTTTCGGTTTTTCTTCGCGGCTGCGGGCCTCCGCAGCCTTCGGCATTGGAGAGCACGTCCCTAGTGCGCCCTTAGGGCAACGGGACGGAACGTCCGCCTTTTCGAAGTAGTTGCTGCTCCAATCTGGCGCGCTCAGCCGCGCCCCGAAATTCGTGAAAGGAGGCCGCTATGGCCCGGAATACACTCGGCCCGCCCGCCGTCAGCCCCTCCGGAGGCTTCGGAGACGACGCCGCTGTCCTCGATAGCGCCCACGTGGGCGAGATCCGCGGAGCCCTCGGGACTATTGCCCGAGGGGACCTCGCGGCCCGCCCGGCTCTGTCCGCCAAGTTCAAGACGTTGTTGGCCATCATCGGGCCCGGCCTAATTGTCATGGCGGGAGACAACGACGCCGGCGCGTTTGGCACTTACACTCAGGCCGGCCAAAACTACGGCACTCACCTCCTCTGGACGCTGCTCTTGCTCGTGCCCGTGCTGTACGTAAACCAGGAAATGGTCCTGCGCCTCGGCGCCGTTTCCGGCGTCGGCCACGCCCGGCTAATTCTGGAGCGTTTCGGCAAGTTCTGGGGCGCATTCAGCGTCATCGACCTGTTTATCCTGAACGCCCTCACGATCGTGACGGAGTTCATAGGAGTCACGTTGGCCGTCGGCTACCTGGGGCTGCCGAAGCTCCCTTCCGTGGCCCTGGCTGGCGCGGTCGTGGTGGGAGCGGCCAGCACAGGGAGTTTTCGCCGGTTCGAAAGGGTATGCCTGGCGCTGATCGTCGGGTCACTGGTGCTCATCCCGATATATCTGGCCGTGCACCCGCCGGCGACCGAAATGCTCCATAATTTCGTAGTCCCCGGGTTGCCGCATAACACGTCCCTTTCCACCGTGATGCTCCTCATCATTGCCATCGTGGGCACGACGGTGGCTCCGTGGCAGCTGTTCTTCCAGCAGTCCTACGTAATTGACAAGCGCATTACCCCCCGCTTCATAAAGTACGAGCGAGTCGACCTCTGGATCGGGATATTGGTCGTGGTCGTCGGAGCGGCCGCCATGTTCGGCTTCTCCGATGCCGTTTTCGCCGGCCGCCCGGGGTTCGGCAACTTCACGACCGCAGCCGGCGTGGCGCAAGGACTGGGCCACTACGTTTCTCGGGTGATAGGTGACCTTTTCGCTATTGCGTTGCTCGATGCCAGCATCATTGGTGCCTCCGCCGTGGGCCTGGCCACGGCCTACGCAGGGGCGGACGTCCTCGGCATAAACCATTCCCTGCACCGCCCTATTACCAAGGCCAAGGGGTTTTACGCCTGCTACGCCGGCCTCATGGTGCTGGCCGCAGCTTTGGTATTGACACCCGGAGCCCCGCTCGGGCTACTCACCGAGGGTGTGCAGACATTGGCTGGAGTATTGCTCCCCAGCGCGACCGTCTTCCTGTTGCTGCTCTGTAATGACAAGGAAGTGCTCGGCCCCTGGGTCAATTCCAAGAAGCTCAATCTCTTCACCGCCTGCGTCATCGGTGCCCTCGTGGTGATGTCAGTCATCCTTACTGCCAGTGTCCTTTTCCCAAAGGTCACCAGTGGCCAGATCCTGGCCGTGATGGTGGGTGGGGCCGCAGTCGGGATCCTGGTCGGTTTGTGCATGTTCATCCGCGGCCGGCGCACAGCGCCATTGACCGTGCCGGTCGAGTGGCAGAAGAGGGAAACCTGGCGTATGCCGGCGCTGAACCGGCTGGCCCGCCCGGTTATGTCGACGCAGCGCAAGGTCGGTCTCGCCACTCTTCGCGGCTACCTCCTGATTGCCTTCGCTCTTGTCGTGGTGAAGGTGGTCGAGGTAGCCGTCAAATAAGCGCCGTTTTCCCGGGAAAGCTTGACGGGAAGGGCGAAACGGCCTACAGGGTAGGGGCCGGCACCGGGCCGGGGGGTACCGCTGCGGCGGGGGGTACCGCTGCGGCGGGGGGTACCGCTGCGGCGGGGGGCGCCGGGGCGGCCGGCCCCTGGCGGCCGAGGGCGACCAGGCGGGCCCCAGCTCGTCAAGCGGGACGTCGACCATCTGGTCCGCCATGGAGCACCCGACGACGCTGATGCGCAGGGCGCGCTCAACGGCCTCTTCGACGTCCCCCCACGGGAACCAGGGCTTGTACACCAGAAGCGACGCCAGCCCGTGGGCTGCCGCCCAGAGGTCGAGGCCGAGCCGCATAGACTCCGGGTCTCGGCCGAGAAGATGCCGGCGTCGATGCACTCCTGGACCGTGTCCAAGCAGCTGGCTGAAGCAGCTGTTGGAGAGGACGTCGTCGACGTTCCTCGGCTCGCCCGAGATCATGAACGCCAGCCGGTAGTGCTCTGGTTTATCCAGGGCAAAGCGGACGTACGCCCGCCCCTGGGCCATCAGCCGTTCGAGCGGGCTGCCGCCTAGCGCCGCGGCCTCCGCCAGCGCCACCCCCAGCGCCTCGAAGACCTCGGCGCAGACGGCGTCCAGCAGGTCGTCCTTGTCCTTGAAATGGAGGTATATCGACGGGGTCGTGACCCCGACCCGTTCGGCGACGGCCCGCACCGACACGGCGTCCTGGTCCCCGGTCTCGGCCAGCAGGTCCCTCGCCGCGGCCAGGATTTCCCCGCGGAGCGCCTCGCCCTGCCCTCTGGCCGCCCTATGCCGGCGGGAGCTCGTACTCGCGGCTACTGACATTGAACCTCGGCTTGCTTGGCGCCCGCAGGGGCAGCCAACGCGGCGTCCACCAGTTGGCCCGGCCGGCCAGGCGCATGAAGGCCGGGACCAGTACACCCCGTACCAACGTGGCGTCCATGAGGACGGCCAGTGCCATGCCCACGCCGAACAACTTGATGAAACTGATCTGAGAAGTAGCGATAGCAATGAAGACTATCGATATCAGCGCCGCGGCCGCCGTCACGATGCGGCCGGTGCGTTCCAGGCCGGTTGCCACCGCGGCCGTATTGGCGGCCACCGTCCGGTCGGAACGGTCCCATTCCTCTTTGATGCGCGAGAGCAGGAACACCTCGTAGTCCATCGACAGCCCGAAGGCAATGCAGAACATGAGGATGGGCATGCTGGCGTTCAGGTAACCGGTCGCCCCCACCCCGCCCAGTAGGCCTGACAGATGGCCGTCCTGGAAGATCCACACCATCGCCCCGAACGTGGCCGAGAGCGACAGCACGTTCAACACCAGAGCTTTGACCGGGATGAGAAGGCTACGGGTAAACGAGAACAGCACTACCAGCGTGGACAGCGCAATAAGCCCGAGGGCGACCGGCAGGAGCCCGCCCAGGGCGTTCAGCGAGTCGAGGTTCCGGGCCGCCGACCCGGTCACGAGGGCATCGACCGGTGCCGGGACCGCCCGCACCGACCTCACCAGATCCTGCCCGGCGCTCGAATACGGGTTGAGGTTGTTTTGGACGGTCAGGTATGTGCTGTGGTCGACAACGGGAGTCGACAGAGCCTCGACATGCCGCCCGGAGACGAAAGTGCCCTCGGGCGAGGCCACGCCGTCGACGCCCTTTGCGAGCGACAACTGGGTGGCATAGGAGGACATCTGTGCCGGCGTGGCGCTGCCGAGGTCCGGCAGTACGACCGTCAAAGCGTTGGCGCTGTCCTGGCTGAAATCAGCCCGCAATACGTTCCCCACCTGGCGGGCGCCGGCGGATGCAGGGAGGACTCGGTCGTCCGGCAACCCGAAGCGCACCGACAGGAAGGGGGTGCCGAGCAACAAGAGGATGGCGACCACGGCGCCGCCGAAAACCCACGGCCGGCGCATAACGGCCGTCGCCAGCCGGCGCCAGAACCCGCCATCGGTGGCTCCATCCGCCCGGGCGGCCAGGTCCCGGAGGCCAGCTGGGCCGCACCGACGCAGGACCGGCCGCACGTCCCAGGCATTCACCCGGGGGCCGAGCGCAGTTAGCAAGGCAGGCAGGACGATGACGGCGCCGACGGCGGCAATGGCCACCACGGCCAGCCCGGCGTAAGCGAAAGAGCGCAGGAAGTAGAAGGGGAAGACCAGCATGGCGGCCATGGAGAGCCCCACCGTCACCGAGGAAAAGAGCACTGTGCGACCGGCGGACCGGGTCGCCACCTGGACGGCGTCGGGGATGCTCGTGCCTTTGCGCAACTCCTCCCGATAGCGGCTCAGGATAAACAGGCTGTAGTCGATGGCCAGGCCGAGGCCGAGAGCAGTGGTCAAGTTGAGGGCGTAAATCGACACGGGCACGAATGACGTCAGCAGTCGGAGGAGGCCCAGCGTCCCCACGATGGCGAGGCCTCCCACAGCCAGCGGCAGCAGAGCAGCCACGACGCTGCCGAAGACAAAGATGAGCGCCACCAGCGTCAGGGGGACGGCCACCGACTCAGCCACCGACAGGTCGTGGGAGATCTGGGTACTGATCTGGTCGTTCGTAACCGTGAGGCCACCCGCCCGCACGGTCACGCCCTCCCTGGTGCCGTCAAAACGCTGCGCCAAAGCCGCCCCCCGCTTCGGGGTCACGTTGTCATTGCCCAGGACATGAGCGGTCACCAGCGCGGAAAGCCCGTCCCTGCTGACGAAGCCTGACCGGGCCGCGAGCGGGACGGTCCAGTACGAGGCGACACCGCTCACATCCGGTTCGCGGGCGAGATCGGCAGCCAGAGTGCTGCCCACGGCGCGAGCCGCCGGGCTGTTCACCCCGGACGAGGTTTGCAAGAGGAACACCAGGTTGGGGTCGCCCTGGTGGAACCGCCCCGAAAGCAGGGCGTCAGCCTTGGTCGACGGGGAGCTCGAGTCGGTGAAACCGCCCGAGGACAGGTGGGACACAGCGGAGCTGCCATAAGCGCCGGCCGCGAGGACGATGAGGACGGCCAGCAGCAGCACCTGGCGGGAATGGGACGTAACGAACCGGGCCAACCGACTGAGCATCGAGACCACCACCTTCGGGCGCCACCTGGCGCCGTCTACCTCGGACCGTCTACCTCGGACCTGCTATCTCGGACCGTCTACCTGGGACCTTCGGATTACCCGAGTTACGTTATCAGCGATAACCTAACGACGTCAAGAGTCAAGGCGACCCCAGTGCCGGCGAGCGTTAGTGTCCTCCTATGACCACCCCGATCTACGAGCTATGCGACGCGTACGTCGAACAGCTGGCGCAGCTGGACCCGGTCGGAGCCACCGCCCGCGGGGTCGTGGGCTACGACGACAAAATGACCGATTACTCGCCGGAGGGCGTGGCCTCGCGCACCGAGCTCGACCGGACGACGCTCGGCCAGGTCGGCCGGCTCCAGCCGGAAAGCGACCGGGACCGCATCGCGGCTGACCTCCTTTCGGAACGGCTCCGCTCGACGATCGCCCTCGACGAAGCCGGGGAACCAATGCGGGCCCTGCGCGTCATCGGCAGCTCGTTCCAGGCCGTCCGCAGCGTTTTCGACATCATGCCCCGCCAAACCGAGCATGACTGGCAGGTAATCGCCACCCGGCTGGAGTTGGTCCCCTCCGGCCTGGAGGGAGTGAAGGCCTCACTGACCGAAACGACGCGACGCGGCCTGCCACCCGCCCGACGCCAGGTGCTGGCGTGCGCAGAACAGGGTGCTACATGGGCCGGCCGGCGCCAACATCGGCCATATTTCTCCAATCTCGTGGATAATTACGCGGGCGCTGACGACGTCCTGACCCGTCGACTTACAGCCGCGGCCCAGGCGGCCACGGACGCGTACGGTTCTTTGGGGGCCTGGTTGCAAGACGAGCTGGCCCCCCTGGCTTCACCCCGGGACGCAGTCGGCCGTGAGCGCTACACCTTGGCGAGTGCTCATACCCTTGGGGCCGCGGTCGATCCCGAGGAGGCTTACCGCTGGGGCTGGGACGAACTACACCGGCTCGAAGCCGAAATGCGCAACGTGGCGGACCAGATCGTGGCCGGGGCCACAGTGGCGGAGGCCATCGCCTTCCTCGAGTCTGACCCGGCGCGGGCCATCGAAGGCGAGGACCGGCTGCGATCGTTCCTGCAGGACCTGATGGACAGGACCATCGAAGAGCTCGACGGCGCTCAGTTCGATATCCCTGGCCCGCTGAAGACGGTCGAAGCGATGATCGCCCCGCCCGGGGGGGCGGCGGCCATGTACTACACCGGCCCGTCAGAGGATTTCAGCCGTCCCGGGCGCACGTGGTACCCGACCCTCGGGAAAACGACTTTCCCTCTTTGGGGCGAAGTGTCGATCTGCTACCACGAGGGGGTCCCGGGCCACCACCTCCAGATCGGCCAAGTGCGCTACCTGAGGCAGGAGCTTTCCCGCTTTCAGCGTATGGCGTGGCTGGGCGGCCATGGCGAGGGCTGGGCGCTGTACGCCGAACGCCTGATGGACGAGCTCGGCTACTTTGAAAACCCTGACTACCGCCTTGGCTTTTTGCGGGCGCAAGTCATGCGGGCCGTCCGGGTCGTCGTCGATATCGGTATGCACCTGGAGCTCACGATCCCGGCCGACGAGAAGTTCCACCCCGGGGAGCAGTGGACACCCGAACTGGGCGAGCAGTTCCTGTTCGAACGCAGCTGTTTCCCGCGGGATTTCATGGCTAGCGAGCTCGACCGCTATCTCGGCTGGCCCTCGCAGGCGACGTGCTACAAGTTAGGCGAGAGGGTCTGGCTGGCCGGCCGTGACGATGTCCAGCAACGGTTGGGGACCGGGTTCGACCTGAAGGCCTTCCACGCCTACGCCCTTGACCTCGGGCCGCTCGGCCTCGACCAGCTGGCGGTCGAGCTGGCCGCTTTCGCCAGGTGAGCCAGATGGACCGGGAGCAGCTGGCCCAACGCCTGCGGGAGACGTGCGGGTTGCGGGGTACGTTTGTGTTGCGTTCGGGCGAGGTGTCGGACTTCTATTTCGACAAGTACTTGTTCGAGGCCGTCCCCGAACTCCTCAACGCCGTAGCCGAGCTTTCTTCCTCGCTCATCCCGGAAGGCACCGAGATCCTGGCCGGCCTGGAGCTGGGCGGGGTCCCGATATCGACCGCATTGTCCTTACTGACGGGCATCCCTCAAGTCCTCGTGCGCAAAGAGGCGAAAACTTACGGTACCGCCAAACTGGCGGAGGGCCCGGACATTGATGGGCGCCGGCTGACGGTCGTCGAAGACGTAATAACGACGGGAGGGCAGGTCGTATTGTCGACCGAAGAACTGCGCCGCCGGGGCGCGATCGTCGACACAGTGGTGTGCGTGGTCGACCGCCGGGCCCCTGGAGGCAAAGGGCTCGACAAACTGGCCGAAGCCGGGCTTTCGATGCGCCCGCTGTTCACTCTGGCCGAGATCCTGGCTGCTTCGTAAACCCAAGTGGCACCCGGCTGGCGCCGCGTCAGCGTTGTCTAAAAGTCAGCGTTGTCTAAAAGTCAGCGTTGTCTAAAAGTCAGCGTTGTCTAAAAGTCAGCGTTGTCTAAAAGCCAGCGTTGTCTAAAAGCCAGCGTTGTCTAAAAGTCCACGTTGTCTAAAAGTCCACCTTTCAGGCCCGTCACGCCGAGGCTTTGCGCATTTATCGACCGAGGGGCCGGGACGGTGGGGGGTTTTGCTCGTTTTCCAGATAAAACTCGCCGCCGTCGCTCCTCCACCGTCGATAAATGCAAACAGCCGGCCTAAAACGCCGGCGCTTGTGGGGACTTTTAGACGCGACCCCTGTCAACGTAGCTCCACCGCCAGCTCCAGCTCGTCACGGACCGGGATACCGAACGACCCCACCACCGGGATACTCGGCTTGATGTCCCGGCCGGTCCACGGCCTCGGGGTGAACCGCCACCAACCGGAACCCACGGCGCTGGTAAAAGCGCAGGGCGTCCAGGTTGTCGTTGGTCGTTATAAGCCAGAGCCGGCGGCAACCTTGGGCTAACGCCACGTCTTTCGTAGCGCCCAGAAGGGCGGTGCCGACTCCCCGTTCGGGGACCAAGGCATCAATGGTCACGAGCTCGCACTGGCCGTCCTCGATGCAATAGGTGGCCAGCCCGACCCGTTCGCCGTCGGCTACCGCCACAAGGGCCGGGAGCTGGACGGCCTGGTGGCTGCGGCCCCGGCTGACTACCGTCGTCAAACCCCAGCGCTCCTGGAGCACGCCCGCGATCCAGGAGCTATCGGACGAAGACCGGCCCTCTACGGGCACTGGCCGCACTGCCACTGGCCGCACTGCCATCGGGCCAGCCGCTGCAGTCCCGGTCTTTTCCATCAGCTCTATCCGGTTGCCGAAGACGTCGTCGACGTACACGCGGTCGTAGCCCTCGAGCGGCTCGTCACCTCGGGCCGAGACCCCTGCACCCTCCAGCTTCCGGGTCAGTTCGGCCAGGCCGTCGACCAGCAGGGCGACGTGGGCCTTCTTTGCGGGGCGGAAGCCCGGTTCCACCCCCAGATGGACCCTGACCGCGCCGCGTTCGAACCAGCAGCCCCCTCTCTTCGCCAAATTGGGCGGCTTTGCCATTGTCTCGAAGCCCAAAAGACCGGCATAGAAGTCCTCCGCCGCTCGTTCCTCGCCCGGGGGCATGGCCAGCTGCACATGGTCGATAGCCGTAATTCTCACGTCACCATCGTGCCAGCCAGGTGCGAGGCCCAAGGGCCGGAGACTAAGGTTCACGGCGCTCCAGTAAGTTGCGTGCCGCGAAGGAGGACTGATGGTGAGCTGGCTCCCGGACAAGGAGCGTTACGACAGGATGGTCTACCGCCGGTGCGGGCGCAGCGGGCTGCTGTTACCGGCCATTTCTCTCGGCCTCTGGCAGAATTTCGGCGGGTCCCGGCCGCTCGAGCACTCGCGGGCCATCCTGCGCCGGGCCTTCGACCTCGGGATCACGCACTTCGACCTGGCCAATAACTACGGCCCCCCCTACGGGTCAGCCGAGGAGTCGTTCGGCCGGATAATGGCCAAGGATTTCACGGACTTGCGCGACGAGCTCGTCATATCGACCAAGGCCGGCTACGACATGTGGCCCGGGCCGTACGGGCAATGGGGGTCGCGCAAGTACTTGCTGGCCAGCCTCGACCAAAGCCTGCGCAGGATGGGCCTCGACTACGTAGACATTTTTTATTCGCACCGCTTCGACCCGGACACGCCGCTCGAGGAGACGATGGGCGCTCTGGACACCGCCGTGCGCCAAGGAAAAGCGCTCTACGCCGGCATCTCCTCTTACTCGGCGCCCCGCACCCGGGAGGCGGCCGAGATCCTCCGTAGCATGGGGACGCGCCTGCTCATACACCAGCCGTCGTACTCGATTTTCAACCGCTGGATCGAGCCGGACCTGCTCGACGTGCTGGGCGAAGAGGGCATCGGTTGTATAGCTTTCTCGCCACTGGCCCAGGGCCTGTTGACGGACCGCTACCTGAACGGGGTGCCGGAGGGATCTCGAGCGCAGGCGAACGGTTCGTTCAGGCCCGATATGTTGAGCGACGAAAATCTGGCCAAGGTCAGGGCGCTGGCGCAAATAGCGACCAAGCGAGGTCAGGGACTGTCGCAGTTGGCGCTGGCATGGACTTTGCGGGACCCGCGGGTCACCTCCGCCCTTATAGGCGTAAGCAGCGTCGAGCAGCTCGAGTCCAACGTCAAAGCCCTGGAAAACCTCGATTTCACAGACCAGGAACTGGCTGAGATCGACCGCTACGCGGCTGATGCGGGCATCAACCTCTGGGCTCGTTCCAGCGCCCAATGACCGCCGTGCCGGCCCGCAGCGTCAGGCGGCCACCAGCTGGCCGTAGCAGATGCACAGGCCGAAAGCGTCGATCAACAAGAAGGCGGCGATGAGGACCCACACCATGGGCAGCCGCCACCGCCGGGCGCGTCGGGCCGTGACCGGCGGCATGTACCAGGCCGGGAGGAAGCTGCCGTCGCCGCCCGTGTAAACGTCGATCGGCACGGCGTCGGGGCTCAGAGGCTCATCGGCGTCAGCGGCCAAAGCCAACTCGGCCAGTTCTTCGTCAGAAAATACGGGCTCGTCGAACTCGAGCCTCTCGTCCATTACCAGAGCCATCAGCCGTCCCTTCGCGGAAGCAGAAAGCGGAACGTTAGCCAATGTACCTCGGTTAGCCCGGCTGTTCGCTGAGGTAGAAAAGGGCAGCCTCCTCGGGGCGCAAGAACGGTGCCGGGACACCGGCGCTCATCAACAAAGAGCCCGGTACGACCACGTCGTCCACGTAGGCGCCCGGTCCGGTCTCACCCTCCGCGGGAGACCCCTCTCCACCCAACTGCAACCGCTTTAGGAGGTAACGGGCCGAAGGCTCGAGGCCGTCGAGGCGCAGCGGAGAGGTCTTCGACTGGGGGGAGGCGTACTCCCTCACCAGCGTGAACAACGCGTCCGATTTGTTCGTCGCCACCACGCCAAAAAGGGTCGTCCCCGGGTCACTCGGGCGCTCGATCCGTACCAGTTCACCGCCGAACAGCAGGGGCCGGAAGGATTTAGCTAACGCCACCCATTCGGCCAGGCTCCGACGCTCCTCCGGGGTGGTGGCGGTGACGTCCCATTCGATGCCCTGATGGCCGAAAAGAGCGACGATAAGACGCAGGGCGAGGTCATGACGGCGACCGGTGGTTTTGGACCGTTCCGAGGCTACGTGAGCACCGATGAGCTCGAGGGGCAGCAACGTGGAGAGGCCGAGCACGATGCGGGCCCGGTCCATGGGGTCGATATTGTCGCTGGCCCACACCCGGTCGGTCCTTTCCAGGACCCCGAGGTCGACCCGAGAACCGCCCGACGAACACGACTCGATCTCGAGGCCAGGGTGCCGGCGGCGCAGCTCGTCCATGATCTGGTACGTAGCCAACGTCTGGTCCCGGACCGCCGGCCGGCCTGCTTTCGGCCCCGCCCGGTGGACGGGGTCGGCCAGGTCGCGGTTGTGGTCCCACTTGATGAAGTCGATGTCGTACTCGCTGACCAGCGCGTCGAGCCGGTCGAGGATGTAGGCGTACGCGTCGGGGTTGGAGATGTCGAGCACTTGCTGGTTCCGCCAGCTGGGGGGCATCCGCCCAGCCGTGCCCATGACCCAGTCCGGGTGGGTGCGGGCGACGTCGGATTCGAGGTTGACCATCTCGGGCTCGAACCACAGCCCGAACTGCATGCCGAGCGCCCGGACGTGGTCGACGATGGGCCCCAAACCCGTTGGCCAAACCTCCTTGGCGACGTACCAGTCACCGAGACCGGAACTGTCATCCCTTCGGCTCCCGAACCACCCGTCGTCGATCACGAACCGTTCGACGCCCACTTCTGCGGCCACGTCGGCGAGGGCCGCCAATTTGTCATAGGACTGTTCGAAAGTGACGGCCTCCCAGGTGTTCAGGAGGACCGGACGTGACTGAGACGGGTACCGGTCACGCCGTCGTAACATCGAGTGGAGGCGAGCCGACGCTCCGTCCAGCCCGCGGTTTGAATAAACCGCGTAGGCCCACGGGGTGGTGACGGATTCGCCGGGGCCGAGCATCACTTCGCCGGCGGCCAGGATTTCGCCTGCCCCTATGACAGTGGTCCCGTCGTTTAGTCGCTGCACCAGGTAACGCTGGTCGCCCGACCATCCGAGATGGATGCCCCAGACCTCGCCCCCACGAAATCCGAAGCCTTCACTACCGGCACACAACAGAAGGGGCGTGTCGGGCCCGGTCCGGCCCCGCCGCTGCTCACGAAGCCAGGTCCCCTGGCTGATCCCGCGGCGCTGGGGCTGGGCCTCGTCCGCCCACCTTCCCGCGTAGTCGAGCACCTCGACGGCGTCCTCGCGGACAGGTAACAGAGTCAATAGGTCTTCGAGCTCGTAAGCCGGCTCGGCCGCGGAGGCAGTGCTCGTCAGCGTCTGGCGGTGCTTGAGCACGCCATCGACCGTCAGCTCGAGCGTCCCATCCACGACCAGCTGGGCCGCGCCATCTACCCCGTGGTACTGGACCACTTGGCTGGCATCGTGCGCCTCCACGCTCACTTTTTCGAGGGAAAACAACGGTTGGCTGGCCACACCGTGCCGGTGGCCGGTCAGTCCCGGCCACCCGGGCCAGCCGTGCGCCCGAGTAGGTAAAAGGGTGATGGGGACACCTCTGTCGGCGGGACGGTGGCCACGCATTTGCTCTCCGGCCAGCGGCAGCGCCGCCACCTCGTCGTCGGTCAATTGGCCGAGGTCGTGACCCCAGTACACCACCCGCGGCAAATAGGGACCGCCGGTGTCCAGTGCCACCATTACGCCATCGCGGCGCAACGATGACCAGCGTGACCCAACCGGGCTCACAGGGAAATCTCACTCGGACCAAACAGAAGGCCCCGGCCTGACACCTCAGCCTCCTTCGTGCCATCGGGGCGACGTCGTCTTCGGCGGGAACAGCGACGCTTCGCACACGACTAACTGCGGCGTGCGAGACCTGAGCGCCGCTCGCAACGCCGACTCGAGCGGGGCGCCGACTTCCTCGACCCGCGTCGCCGCGATGCCAAAAGCGTCTGCCAGTCGGACGAAATCCGGGTTGAACAGGTTTGTCCCCGGAACCGCTCCGGTCCCCTCCGAGTGGCCGTAGCGCAACATGCCGTACCCCCCGTCATCGACCAGCAGGATAGTGACGGCCAACTGCTCCTGTGCGATGGTGGCTAGTTCACCAACGGCGAACATAAACCCGCCGTCCCCGCACACAGCCAGGACGGGCAGGTCACTGGCAAACGCGGCCCCTATGGAAGCGGGGAGGGCGTAGCCGAGAGTGCCCCAGCCCACCGGGTACTGCACCGTCCGGCTGCGGATCGGCGAGTAGTAGTTCCCGAGCCAATACCCGGGGATCGTCATGTCGTTGATGACGATGGTGGGACCGGCCGCCGCGGCCTCGACCGAACCGACGAAGGTGGCGGCCGCGCGGGTCCGCGGGTCGGACCTCAACCTGGCCCACACTCGCTCCTTCAGTGCCGGCAGGCGCCCGACCAAGCCTTCCTCGCGCTTTTTCGTTAATTGCAACAAGCCTTCGATGGCCACACGGGCGTCGCCCAGGACCGGGAACACACCGCCGTAACCAAATTCCGCCCGGCTCCGGTCGACATTCACGTCGATGATGGTCGGCGGTAGCCGCAGCGTTGCGTTCTTCGTCATCATGGCGTCGAAATCCGTCCCGAAGGCCAGGAGCAGGCCGGCGCTCGCCAGCAGTTCCTCCACCTCCGGCTCGTGGGGCGGGAAGACGACGTTGCCCGGGTCGGAGGGGGCGAGCACCCCCCGAGAACCAAAGGTCGCGATCACCGGCGCCTGCAAATGGGAAGCCAGAGACGACACCAGATCCTCGGCCCCGGCCTCGATTACGCCACCGCCCACCCATATGGCCACCGAAGTGGCGGAATCGACCAGAGCAGCCGCCTCTCCCAGCGCTTCCTCGTCGACCGTCCGGTCCGGCACCTGTGGGGGCGGGACGTCGGCGAGCGCCGGGCCCTCAGGATATCGGCGGGGATGTCGAGATAAACGGGCCCTGGGGCGGGGTGAGGGCAACCGTGAGGGCGTCAGCGAGATCCTCGGCCACCGTTTGTGCCGCCCGGGGCGTGAAAATAGCCTTGGCCAGCGGTGCAAACATGGCCGCCTGGTCCTTCGACTGGTGCAATGTCCGGCGCATCCCGGCCTCTATCACGCTGAGGGGTACCTCACTGGCGACCAGAAGCACTGGCGAGCCCGACATCGCCGCCTCGCCGAAGGCGGCCAAGGTATTCGCCGCGCCAGGACCGGTCGTGACCACCGCGGCCCCCAGACGTCCAGAAGCTCGTGCCCAACCGTCGGCGGCATAAACCGCCGTTTGTTCGTGCCTCACATTGACCAACCGGGGGGCAGACTGGCCACCGGGGACACGCCAAAAAGCGAGATTATGCGTGCCCGGTAGGCCGAAGACCGTCTCCGCGCCAGCGGCGCTCAGGGCGTGTAGAACGGTACCGGCTACCGTTGGGCCGGCTCCTGTCGAGCCGGGTCCTGTCGGGCCGGCGACCGTTGGGCCGGCGACCGTCGCCCCCTCTGTCACGGTCGAGCGGGCGACACCGTGACGGTCTGTGACCAGGTATAGAAATCCCGGGCCGCTTTGCCTTGCTCGCGAGGGCCAAAGCTAGACCCCTTGACCCCGCCGAACGGGGCGTAGAAATCGACGCCCGATGTGGGCGCATTGACCCTCACCATCCCGGCTTCCAGTCGCCCGGTGAGGGCCAACACACGGTCCAGGTCGGTGGTGAAAATGGCGGCCGACAGCCCGAAAGACACCCCGTTGGCGATGGCAACGGCTTCGTCCACGTCTTTGGCCGGCAACACGGCCGCGATCGGGCCGAAAACTTCGTTTTGAGCCAGGTCGGCCTCCGGCGAAATACCATCGACGAGAGTCGGCTGGACGAACCAGCCTTTGCGGCCAGCAGCCACCCCGCCAGTGACGACCCGACCACCGATGGCTCGGGCGCCGTTGGCCGCCTCTATTACCGCTTGGCGGGCGCCCTCGTCAATGACGGGCCCGACGACCGTTGACGCTTCGGCCGGGTCGCCGAAAGGCAACTTCTCGATCGCGGCTCACGAGGGCGTCTTCGAAGTTGGAAGCCCCCCCGACGACTATCACCCGCGAGGTTGCAGTACATTTCTGGCCCGCGTAGCCCATGGCCGCCGATGCGATGGCGTCCGCCGCCCGGCCGTAGTCGGCGTCCGGGAGGACGATCGACGGGTTCTGCCCACCCATTTCGGCCTGGACCGGCACCCCGTGTTTGGTCGCCTCGGCGATCACGTGGTGCCCGACTTCGACGGACCCAGTGAAGGAAACGACGTCGGCGGAACCAATAAGGACGTCAGCCCCGGCACCGTCTGCCGCCAGGATCTGGAAAAGCCCGTCGGGTAGTTCGTCTGCCACCAGTTCGCCGACGCGAAGGGCAATGGCCAGAGCCTGGCGGGCTGGCTTCAGGACCACACCGTTCCCGTATGCCAGGGCGGGGGCCACCTTCCACAGCGGGATCGCCACCGGGAAGTTCCAGGGTGTGATCAGCCCGGCGACGCCGTGGGGGCGGCGCCGGGCCATCAGCAAGGAGCGACCGTCGGACGGTGGAAAAGTGGCGCCGTCAGGGTCGAGGACCTGCTGAGCGTAGTAGCGCAAAATGGCGATGCCACGAGTTACTTCGGCGGCCATCTCGGTCCTGGGTTTGCCTACCTCCCGGATGCCGAGGTCGGTGACGTCGGCGGCGGCCTCCTCCAGGCGCTGGGCCGCCCGGTTGAGGGCGTTGGCCCGGGCGGGCGCCGGCAGCGCTGACCATTCGGTGTGCGCCTGCCTCGCCTGGGCAACGACCGCGGGGACCGCCGCCGGCTCGACCAGTTGTGCCGACACCAGCACATCGTCCGGGTCTTGGGGGGACCGGCTCTGGTACACCTTCGAAGCCACAGTTACTCCTTTAGTCCTTCATTTCTGAACGGCATTTCTGAACGGCATATCTGAACGGCATATCTGAACGGGCCTTGTCTTATGCGCCAAGTCGGTTCGAGCCTAGGTAGCAAGCCAGCTCAGAGCACAACCACGCTACGCAGCACCTCACCCTGGCTCATCCGGGCGAAAGCGTCCTCGACATCTTCGATGCCGATCGTCTCGCTGACAAAGAAGTCAAGGTCCAGACGCCCCTGCTGGTACAGGTCGATCAACATCGGGAAGTCTCGGGTCGGCAGGCAGTCGCCGTACCAGGAGGGCTTGAGGGCGCCGCCCCGCCCGAAAAACTCGATCATTGGCACGTCGGGGAATTTCATCTGCGGGTTCGGAACGCCCACCTGGACCACCGTGCCGGCCAGATCTCGGGCGTAGAACGCCTGCTCGAGAACTTCGGGACGGCCAACGGCTTCGACGGCGACGTCCGCTCCGAAGGTGTTGGTTGCCGCTCGGACGGCCGCCACGGGGTCCTCGCGGCTGCTGTTGACCGTATGCGTGGCCCCGAGCGACCGGGCCCACTCCAGCTTGCGGTCGTCGATGTCGACCGCCACGATCGTCGTCGCGCCGGCCAGACGGGCGCCGGCTATGGCGCCGGCCCCGACCCCGCCGCACCCGAATACGGCCACACTTTCTCCCGGCTTCACGTCGCCCGTGTGCATTACCGCGCCCGATCCCGGCCATAACGCCGCAACCTAAGAGGCCGGCGGCCTCAGGCCGCACCCGGGGGACTTCGGTGCATTGCCCGGCGGCCACCAGCGTGAGCTCGCTGAACGCGCCGATCCCGAGGGCCGGGGACAGCGGCGTCCCGTCTTCCAATGTCATCGGCTGGGTGGCGTTAAAGGTGGCGAAGCAGTACTGCGGCTTACCTTTACGGCAGGCCCGGCACGTGCCGCACACGGCGCGCCAGTTGAGGATCACAAATGCCCCGGGCCGGACCCCGCGGACGTCCGGTCCCACCGCCTCCACCTCACCGGCGGCCTCGTGGCCCAGCAGGAACGGGAAGTGGTCCGAAATCCCCCCCTCCCGATAGTGCAAGTCGGTATGGCAGACGCCGCACGCCATTACCCGCACGAGCGCTTCGCCCGGCCCGGGGTCGGGGACGTTGATCGGCTCCAGTGATACCCGCTGGCCCTGCTCGAGGGCAACTACTCCCTTGACTTTGTGGCTCATGCACGAGCTCCTTACGGGGTTGGTCGTCGATTGCAGAACGTGGTTCAGCGGCTTGAACTTACTCACCGCCGGGGGGACCGTTCGGGGGGCTCACAATTGCCCGGTATGAGGGGACCGTTTCACCTGCACGTTCTCTCCGGCCAGGACCATTTCCCGGATCTCCCGCATAGCCTGTTTGCGGGTGTCAGGGTCGAGGCGGTCAATGAACAGGACACCGTCGAGATGGTCGGTCTCGTGGGCAAAACAACGCGCCAACCGTTCGGTGCCCTCGATACGGAGCGGCTCCCCGTGCATGTCCGACCCTTCGGCCACGACTCGCTGTGACCGGGCCAGTTCGTACTCGAGGCCCGGGATGGACAGGCACCCTTCGATGTCTGTCAGCTCGTCCGGCGACTGCTCGACGAGGACCGGGTTGACGATGTGGCTCATCACTCCGTAGTCGGGCGAGGACTTGTCTGTCACCACGTAAGCGAAGACCCGCAGGTTGACGCCGATCTGGGGGGCCGCCAGCCCGGCCCCGCCGGCATCGGCGAGCGTCTCGGCCAGGTCGCCGACCAGGCGGCGGAGCCCCTTGTCGAAGCCTTGCACGGGGACGCACTTCGTCCGGAGCAACGGGTCACCGAAGATGCGAATTGGGCGCACCGCCATCAGCAAATGCACCTGCATACCGGGAAGTGTGGGCACGGCCGCCGGGCGCGGCCTGAGTAGTCCTCTTCGGGGACCTCGGTGAGCAGCATCGCGTTAGCCTACAGAGGTCCGCGAAACTGCTCCGCCGAGCCGCGAAGGAGAGAGCAAAGGTGGCCAACTCAGGAAAGCCGAACATCCTCGTCATTTGGGGTGACGACATCGGCATAACCAACTTGAGCTGCTACAGCGACGGCCTCATGGGTTACCGGACGCCGAATATCGACCGGATTGCCCACGAAGGGATGCGCTTCACCGACTCGTACGGCGAGCAGAGTTGCACAGCCGGGCGCTCGGCTTTCATTACTGGCCAGAGCGTCTACCGCACCGGGCTCAGCAAGGTGGGCGTGCCGGCGGCCCAGGTCGGGCTCCAGGCCGGAGACCCCACTATCGCCGAACTGTTGAAGCCGCTCGGGTACGCCACGGGCCAGTTCGGCAAGAACCACCTTGGTGACCGGAACGAATACCTGCCCACCGTGCACGGCTTCGACGAGTTTTTCGGCAACCTTTACCATCTGAACGCTGAGGAAGAGCCCGAACTACCGAACTACCCGCCGGCGGCGGACTTCCCCCGCTTCCGGGAGCGCTTCGGGCCCGGGGGGTGCTCCATAGCTGGGCTACGGACGTTGAGGACCCCACTGAGGATCCACGCTTCGGCCGGGTGGGAAAGCAACGGGTGGAGGACACCGGGCCGTTGACCAAGAAGCGTATGGAGACGATCGACGACGAGATCCTCGCCCACGCTCTCGATTTCATCGACCAGAAGCAGGCTGCTCCCGACACTCCTTGGTTCATGTGGTTCAACACCACCCACATGCACTTGCGGACTCACCCCAAGCCGGGAAGCGTGGGCCAGGCCGGCCGGTGGCAGTCGCCTTACCACGACACGATGATCGACCACGACAAGGTCGTAGGCGCCCTGCTCGACAAACTGGACGCACTCGGGATCGCCGAGAACACGATCGTCGTCTACTCGACTGACAACGGCCCGCACATGAACACGTGGCCCGACGGCGGCATGACGCCGTTCCGAAGCGAAAAGAACACCAACTGGGAGGGGGCGTTCCGGGTCCCGGAGATGGTGCGGTGGCCCGGACGGGTCCCGGCCGGCGCGGTGTCCAACGAGATCATCCAGCACCACGACTGGCTGCCCACGTTCGTGGCCGCGGCCGGCGACCCCGACGTGGTCGAGAAGCTGAAGCAGGGGTACACGGCAGGCGAGAAGACCTTCAAGGTGCACATTGACGGCTACAACCTGTTGCCCTACCTGACGGGAGAAGTAGACCATAGCCCGCGCCAAGGCTTCGTGTACTTCTCCGACGATGGTGACGTGCTAGGTGTACGCTTCGACAACTGGAAGATCGTGTTCATGGAGCAGCGGGTACCCGGGACCCTGCAGATTTGGGCCGAGCCCTTCGTGGCCCTGCGGGTCCCCAAGCTGTTCAACCTGCGGACCGACCCCTTCGAACGGGCCGACTACACGTCGAACACGTACTACGACTGGTTTTTGGACAACGACTACATCGTCCTGGCCTCGCAATTCATCATGAACCAGTACCTGGAGACGTTCGTCGAGTTCCCGCCCCGGCAGAAGGCGGCCAGCTTCACCATCGACCAAGCCGTGGCCAAGCTCGAAGCGGCCTTGACTACGGGGCAGTGACCTCAACGGACGTGGGCCTGCGTCGACAGTCTGGTCACTCCGGACTAGAAAGGCTGTCATGAACGAGCAGCAGTTCAACAAGGTCAAGTCCGGGAAGGGCTTCATCGCCGCTCTGGACCAGAGCGGCGGCAGCACGCCGAAGGCTTTGCAACTCTATGGCATACCGCCGGGTTCCTACTCGGATGACGACGAAATGTTCAACATCGTCCACCAGATGCGTACCCGCATCGGCATCAACCCGAGCTTCAACGGGGACCGCATCATCGGGGCCATCCTGTTCGAGGACACGATGGAACGTGAGATCGAAGGGAAGGGGTCGGCCGAGTACCTCTGGACCGTCAAGCACGTCGTCCCCTTCTTGAAGGTGGACAAAGGCCTCGCTGATGAGGCCGAAGGGGTGCAGGTCATGAAGCCGATCCCCGACCTCGGCACCGTGCTGCCCCGCGCCGTCGAAAAGGGCTGCTTCGGCACCAAGATGCGCTCCTTCATCAAGATGGCCAATGATGCCGGTATCAAATCCATCGTCGACCAGCAGTTCGAGTTCGCCCACCAGATCCTGGCCGCCGGGCTGGTGCCGATCATCGAGCCAGAAGTCGACATCCATAGCCCGCAAAAGGCCGAGGCCGAAACGATGCTGAAGGCCGCCATCTTCGAGCACCTCGGCCAGGTGCCCAACGGCCAGCACGTAATGATCAAAATATCGTTGCCGTCCGTGACCGACTTTTACCAGGACCTCATGGTCCACCCGAGGGTGCTCCGGGTGGTCGCCCTCTCGGGCGGCTACAGCCGTGAGGAGGCCGACGCGCTCTTGAGGGCCAACCATGGGTTGATCGCCAGCTTCTCCCGCGCCCTGACTGAGGGGCTCAGCGTCGACCAGGACGACGCCGAGTTCACTGCCACCCTGGACGCGTCCATCGCCAGCATCTACGCCGCGTCGCTGACCTGAGGCTGGGCCAGTGGCGCGCCATCGCCCTTAGGACGGTCCAGCCGGTGGGGAGTCGAGGCCGTGAAGGCTCGGCGGTACATCGACGGCGTGCTGGTCGAGCGCGTCCCGGGGGACTATCTCGAGGGCGTCTTCGTTAGTCGAGGCCAGGACAACGAAGCAAGCGGCACCTTCCCGATAGGCCCGCAACCAGTTCACCGCCGTAACGCACCACCGGTCACCCGGCACCAGCCCCGGGAAGCGGTACTGGGGCATCGGCGTGACCAGGTCGTTGCCTATACCGCGCTGGTGCTCGAGGAACTTGGCCGTAACGACGGCACAAATTGTGTGCGAACCGACGTCTTCCGGGCCGCTGGCGCAGCACCCGTCCCGATAGAAACCGGTCAAAGGGTCGAGGCCGCAGGGCTCCAGCTCGCCTCCAAGCACGTTGCGCTGCGCCACCGCCATCCAGTATCCCTCACGCCGGCCGCGTACGTGCCCTTAGGCGCCGACGAACTTGGCCTTCCCGGGGCCGTGCTCGAGGAACGAGCGGACCCCGATCTCGGCGTCGCGGGTGGCGAACGACCTGGCGAACAGCTCGCGCTCGAGGGCCAAGCCTTCCGCCAGAGGCAGCTCGATGCCATCGTCGATCGCTCTTTTGGCCAGGCCCTGGGCGACAACCGGGCCGCCCGCCAGGCGGGAGGCGAACTCCAGGGTCTCGAGCTCGAGACGTTCGGGCTCGACCAGCCGATCGGCCAGCCCGATCTCGGCCGCCTCCTCCGCGCCCAGGGAGCGCCCCGTGAATACGAGAATCTTTGGCCCGGGCGGGCCCGACGAGGCGGGCCAAGCGCTGGGTCCCGCCCCCGCCGGGGATGATGCCGAGCAAGAATCTCTGGTTGGCCGAGCCGCGCCCCCCGGGCCACCACCCGGAAGTCGCACGCCAGGGCCAACTCCAGGCCCCCGCCGTAGGCACCGCCAGCAACAGCTGCCACCGTGGCCCGAGGGAGAGCGGCGATGGCGTCAAGGGTGGCGGCGAATGCGGCCGACGTCTCAGCGGCGCGCTCGGGGCCGCCAAACTCGGTTACGTCCGCACCGGCGGAGAAAATCCGTTCGCTGCCGGTGATCACCACCGCACCGGGGAGGTCAGCGGCGAGGGCGTCCACCTTCTGGCGCAGCTCGGCCAGCAACCCGAGTGAGAGGGCGTTCACCGGTGGGCGGTCGAGGCGCACAAATGCCACCTTCCCGACCCGCTCGGCGAAGACAGTGGGGCTCACGAGCGCAACGAGCGCAAAATGACGGCGTCGCCCTGGCCGCCGCCACCGCACAGCGCCGCGGCGCCTACACCGCCGCGGTGGCGCAGCTCGTAAGCGAGCGTCAGCGCCAACCTGGCCCCCGACATGCCGAGCGGGTGGCCAAGGGCGATGGCGCCTCCGTTGGGGTTCAGCCCGTCCTCGGGTATGGGCAAGTCGCGGGCCGATGCGACGACGACCGCCGCGAACGCTTCGTTCACCTCGACCACACCGAGGTCGCCGATGTCGAGCCCGGCTCGCTGAAGGGCGACGGCGATGGCATGTGATGGTTGGGTCAGAAGCGACGTGCCCGGCCCGGCCACCTCGGCGTAAGAGACGACCTCGGCCAAGGGCGTGACCCCGAGGGTGGCGGCGGCGGCCGGAGAGGCAACCACCAGGGCGGCTGCCCCGTCGGAAATCTGGCTGGCATTGCCGGCAGTTATGGCGCCTCCCTCAGAGAAGGCGGGGCGGAGCCGCGCTAGCTGCTCCGGAGTGGTCCCGGGCCGGATGCCTTCGTCCTCGAGGACAGCGATCGGGTCGCCCCGCCGTTTGACCACGTTGACCGGGACGATCTCTTCAGCGAGGCGGCCAGCCTTGGTGGCCGTCGCCGCCCGGTCGTGGGAACGGGCGGCAAAGGCGTCTTGCGCTTCGCGCGTAATGCCTGCCGCGGCCGCGTCTCGTTCGGTGGCCGAGCCCATCGTGAGCTGCTCGAAGGCGCAGGACAGGCCGTCGACGACGATGTCATCTCGCAACGGCGCGTCGCCAAAACCGAGCCCGGCCCGCGCCCCCTCGAGCAAGTACGGCGCCCTGGACATCGACTCCATGCCACCGGCCACAACCAGGTCGGCTTCGCCGGCTGAGATCATCAGGTCAGCCAGGTGGAGCGCATTGAGGCCCGACAAACAGACCTTGTTCAAGGTCATGGCGGGGACGCGCATCGGTATGCCAGCTCGCACCGCAGCTTGGCGAGCCGGGTTCTGGCCCTGGCCGGCCTGCAGCACGTGGCCCATGAGCACGTAGTCGACGGCCTCGGGAGCAGCCCCACCACGCCGGAGCGCCTCAGCGACGACGACCGCACCGAGCTCCACGGAAGAGACCGAAGCGAGGGCACCGTTCAACTTGCCGATCGGGGTACGGGCTCCCGACACGATTACAGATCCAGGCATGGGCACCTCCAGTGATTTGGAGCATACGACCACTGAGCTAGTCGGATATTCGACTATCGTACTTCCTATGACCGTTAGCACAGCGGTTGCTGTCGAAGGCCAACCGGCCCACAACGTGCCGGCCCACAACGTGCCGGCCCAGCACGGGCCGACCCAATGTGGTCCGACCCTGTATGTGCCGACGCACCCCGTACGCTTCGTGACCGCCGCCGCCCTGTTCGACGGGCACGACGCCGCTATCAACCTCATCCGCCGGCTGCTCCAGGCCCAGGGGGCGGAGGTCGTCCACCTCGGGCACAACCGTTCCGTTGACGAGGTGGTGACGGCCGCCGTCGCCGAGGACGTCCAGGGAGTGGCCGTCAGCTCCTACCAGGGTGGCCACGTCGAGTACTTCAAGTACCTGGTCGACCAGCTACGGGCGGCGGGCCGCGGCGACGTGAAAGTTTATGGAGGCGGTGGCGGGGTAATTGTCGGGCGGGAAATTGCCGAGCTCGAGGCCTACGGCGTCCGGCGCATCTTTTCCCCTGCCGATGGCCAGCGTCTCGGCTTGGCCCGAATGGTAAACGTGCTCATCGAGGAATGCGACGTCGACCTGGCGACCGGCCCCCCGGTCCCGCTCGACGGGCTCCGGGCGGGCGGACCGATCGCACTGGCGCGGGTGATCACCGCAATCGAAAGCGGGTCATTGACTGAGCCACAATGCCTGGAGGTCCGGGCTCAGGTACCGCCCGGAACACCGGTCCTGGGCCTTACCGGGACGGGTGGCTCCGGCAAGTCGTGCCTGACGGACGAACTCGTCAGGAGGTTCCGGCTGGACCTCGGCGACAGCCTGCGCATTGCCGTAATCGCCATCGACCCGACCAGGCGCCGCGGCGGGGGCGCCTTGCTCGGCGACCGCATCCGGATGAACGCAATCGGTTCGCCCCGGATTTATTTCCGTTCTTTGGCCACCCGGGGCGCCCCATCCGAGGTGCCCCCGCCCGTCCCGCTCGTGGTGGATGCGTGCCGGGCGGCCGGGTTCGACCTCGTCATCGTCGAAACTCCCGGCATCGGGCAGGGGAGCTCGGCCGTGACCGACATCGCCGACGTGTCGCTGTACGTGATGTCGCCCGAGTACGGCGCCCCGTCCCAGCTGGAAAAAATCGACATGCTGGAGTTGGCCGATGTCGTCGCCATCAATAAGTCCGACCGTCAGGGGGCTAAAGATGCGTTGCGTGATGTACGTCGGCAGTGGGCCCGCAGTCACGACGCCTTTGCGGCGGCGCCGGACGATCTTCCCGTTTTCAGCACCATCGCTTCGCGATTGAACGACAACGGTGTTACTGCGCTGTACCAGCACCTGCGCGACGCTCTGGCCGCTCGTGGCCTCCCCGTCCACGGGGCGCGCTCCGGCCCGTCGCCGGCAAGGTCTCGGACGGGGCGTCGGTCATGGTCCCCAATGCCCGGATCCGTTACCTGGCGGAAATTGCCGAGACTGTCCGGGCATATCACGCTCGTACGGCAGAGCAAGTAGCGGCGACGAGGCGGGTCGACGCCATTGCGGAGACAATTGTGTTCGCCGGCGAACGGGGTGCCGAGCTGAGCGACCTCGAGACCTTGAGGAGTGAAGCGGCCGACGCCATGACCGCAGAAACTAGGAGCCTGGTCGAGGGCTGGCCGGAAACGGTGCGCGCCTACTCAGGCGACGAAATCGAGGTGAGGTCGAACGGGGTCGTAAAGTCCCAGCGCCTCACCCATATATCGCCGTCGGGGACACCCGTGCCACGGGTCGCGCTTCCCCGCCTCACCGACCGGGCGGAGCTGCTGCAGTGGCTACGGTCCGAGAACCTTCCGGGAAAGTTCCCCTTTACTGCCGGTGTTTTCCCGTTCAAACGGGAGGAAGAGCAGCCGACGCGGATGTTCGCGGGAGAGGGCGACCCGTTCAGGACCAACCGGCGCTTTCACTTGCTGGCCGATGACCAGCCCACGACGCGTCTTTCCACCGCTTTTGACCCGGTCACCCTTTATGGGTGTGACCCAGACGAGCGCCCGGATATCTACGGCAAGATCGGCACATCTGGCGTTTCAGTAGCCACGCTCGACGATATGAAGGCCCTGTTCGACGGGTTCGACCTCTGTGACCCGTCGACGTCAGTGTCGATGACGATCAATGGCCCCGCCCCAACCATCCTGGCCATGTTCCTGAACGCTGCGATCGACCAGAGGCTCGACCGGTTCTCCAGCGAGCAAGGCCGGGCACCGACCGCAGCAGAGGCGGCCGAAGTACGGGCCTTTGTCCTGGCCCATGTGCGAGGCACAGTGCAGGCGGACATATTGAAAGAGGACCAGGGTCAGAACACCTGCATCTTCTCGACAGAATTCTCGCTGCGCGTAATGGGGGATATCCAGGAGTACTTCGTGCGCAATTCGGTGCGGAATTTTTACTCCGTATCAATTTCCGGCTACCACATCGCCGAGGCCGGGGCCAACCCGATAACCCAGTTGGCCTTCACCCTGGCCAACGCGTTCACGTACGTCGAGGCTTACCTGGCCCGCGGTATGGACGTCGACGACTTTGCACCGAACCTATCATTTTTCTTCTCGAACGGCATGGACCCCGAGTACAGCGTTATCGGCCGTGTCGCCCGGCGCATTTGGGCGATCGCGCTCCGCGACAAGTACGGCGCGAACGAAAGATCCCAACGGCTGAAGTACCATATCCAGACTTCGGGCCGATCACTACACGCGCAGGAGATGGCCTTCAACGACATAAGGACAACCCTGCAAGCGCTGTGCGCCGTGTACGACAATGCGAACAGCCTGCACACCAACGCGTTCGACGAGGCGGTGACGACGCCGACCCCGGCCTCGGTCCGCCGCGCCCTGGCCATCCAGCTGGTGATCAACCGCGAGTGGGGGCTGGCCGCCAATGAGAACCCGCTCCAGGGCAGTTTTATCATCGAGCACCTCACCGACATGGTGGAACAAGCGGTCCTGGCCGAGCTGGAGCGCCTCTCGGAACGCGGTGGCGTGCTGGGGGCGATGGAGACCGGCTACCAGCGGGGCCGCATACAGGACGACTCGATGCTCTATGAGCAGCGCAAGCACGACGGCACCCTGCCCATCGTCGGGGTGAACACGTTCGTGAGCCCTGACGGGGGTAAGCCCCCCGAGCACCTCGAACTGGCCCGGTCGAGCGAGGCGGAAAAGCGCAGCCAACTCGAGCGTTTGCGCGACTTCCACGCCCGCCACCGCGCCGACGGCCAGCCCGCCCTCAGCGCCCTTCAGCAGGCCGTCCTCGCCGGTGAAAACGTCTTCGAGCAGCTGATGGAGACCGTCCGCTGCGCCTCTCTGGGCGAGATCAGCGTGGCATTGTTCGAGGTGGGAGGCTCGTACCGCCGAAGCGTATAGGGTTGGCCGCTAGCTTCGCGAACCTGAGCAGGCAGCGAAAGGAGCGGTTTGAATGTGGTTGTACCAGCTGGTGGCGCCGGGCTTCGTCGAGCGTGTGGAGGTCCCGGACGACTCGAGCGAGCTGCAGGAGGGCCAGGTCCGCCTGCGTTTGCTCGTGGCTGGGTTGTGCGGGAGCGACATGCCCCGGTTGAACGGGGCCAGGGCCTTCGGTGGTGGCGGTTTGGGCGGAGCGCCCGTCCACGAAGCGGTCGGCGAGGTGATCGAGAGCGCCAGCCCGCTGTTCAAGACCTCGCAGCACGTCGTGGGCACGCTTGGCCCGGACGCCTCGCTGTCGGAGGTGGTGACCTGCCCGGCCAGTAGCCTCATCCCCGTCCCCGTCGGCTTCGACGATGTGGAGGCGGTGGCTATACAGCCGATCAGTACCGTCCTCAGGGCCGTCGGGCAGTTCCCCGACGTCCGGGACCGGACCGCGGTCGTAGTCGGCGCCGGGCCCAGTGGCCTCTCGTTTTGCCATATCTTGAAGCACCGGGGCGTGGCCAAGCTCAGCGTTGTCGACCCGGTCGAGCGCTCGGAGACGGCGAAGGCGTTCGGGGCCGACGAGTTCATCGCCACCACGGGCCGCAACTGGCGGCAAAGCCTGGATGGGCAGGGCCGGCCCGACATCGTCGTCGAGGCGGTCGGCCACCAGAACGAGACCATCGTCGACGCCATCTGGGCGGCTGCCATCGGAGGGTTTGTGTTCGCGTTTGGCGAAATTACGGACTCGGACTACGTGGTCCCCTGCCGTCAGATTCTACGAGAAAGCCCTCACCTTTGCCTCAGGGCGGACGAACAGAGGACAGTGGCAGCGTGTGCTCGAGGAGGGAGCGGCGTATGTGGCTGAGCACAAGGCGGATTTCGCCAGCTATATATCTCATGTCCTCCCTCTGTCCGAGGCGCAGGAGGCTTACTCGCTGTACGCCCGCCCACAGGCCGGCCGGCTCAAGGTGGCAGTCGTGACGGGGGGATGAAAAAGACGGGGTAGCGCTAACGTGCGAGAGGTAGCCGATACCCGAGCCGAGAGACGAGGATATGCGCCGTGGCGATCAACCCCCGGGCCGGGCAACCGGCCGCTCCATCCGACCTCGTTGACATCCCCCACCTGGTAACTGCCTATTTCACCGAGCACCCGGACCCCTCGGACCCCGATCAACAGGTCTCCTTTGGGACCTCGGGGCACCGGGGGTCGAGCCTCCAGGTCAGCTTCAACGATGACCACATTGCCGCCATCTCCCAGGCCATCTGCGATTACCGCGCCGGGGCGGGCATCGAGGGGCCCTGTTCCTGGCCCGGGACACCCATGCGCTGTCGGAACCGGCATGGGTGACGGCGCTGGAAGTACTGGCCGCCAACGGGGTGACCGTGCTTATAGACGCCGAGGGCGGTTATACGCCGACGCCCGCACTTTCTCATGCCGTGCTCGTCCACAACCGTTCCGCCGCAGGCCGCGCCCGGGCCGATGGCATCGTCGTGACGCCGTCACACAACCCCCCGTCAGACGGAGGCTTCAAGTACAACCCGCCCGAAGGTGGGCCGGCCCCTACCGAGGTCACATCTGTAGTGCAGGACCGGGCCAATGCCTTGCTGGCCGGGGGCTTGCGCGGGGTGCGGCGCACGACGATCAGCGCGGCCAAGACGGCCGGCACCACCGGGGGTTTCGACTTTCTGGGCGCCTACGTTTCTGACTTGGGCTCCGTCATCGACCTGCCTGCGGTGGCGGCCGCCGGCGTCGGGATAGGCGCCGACCCGCTGGGGGGCGCCAGCGTCAGTTACTGGGGCGCGATCGGTGAGCGGTACGGACTGGACCTCACCGTCGTCAATACCATCGTCGACCCGACGTGGCGGTTCATGACCCTTGATTGGGACGGGAAGATCCGTACCGATTGCTCGTCCCCCTACGCCATGGCTTCCTTGATCGAGCGACGGCACGAGTTCCAGGTGGCCACGGGCAATGACGCTGATGCCGACCGCTTTGGCGTGGTGACGCCCGACGCCGGCCTCATGAGCCCAAACCACTTTCTGTCCGTGGCCATCGAGTACCTCTTCGCCCATCGGCCCGGTTGGCCGGCAGATGCTTCCGTCGGCAAAACGCTCGTTTCGTCGAGCATCATCGACCGGGTCACGGCCAGCCTCGGCCGCAACCTTTATGAAGTCCCGGTCGGTTTCAAGTGGTTCGTCGACGGGCTGCTCGATGGGTCTGTGGCCTTCGGCGGCGAGGAAAGTGCGGGTGGGTCGTTCTTACGCCAGGATGGGCGCACCTGGACTACGGACAAGGACGGGATCCTCCTCTGCCTGCTGGCGTCCGAAATTCTGGCCAAGACCGGCCAATCGCCGAGCGAACGCTACCGAGCCCTCACGGAGCGCTTTGGCGACCCCGCCTACGCGGGTGGACGCCCCGGCCACCCGCGAGGAAAAGGCGGCCCTGGCCCAGCTCCAGCCCGAGGATGTGGCGGCGACCGAACTGGCCGGCGAGCCGATCACGGCAAAACTGACCGCCGCGCCCGGCAACGGCGCCCCCATCGGCGGCTTGAAAGTGATAACTGCGTCTGCCTGGTTCGCAGCCCGCCCTTCGGGCACCGAGGACGTTTACAAGATTTACGCCGAGTCTTTCAAAGGCCCCGAACACCTGGCCTCGGTCCAGGATGAGGCCCGGCTGGTCGTCTCGGCCGCCCTTAGCGGCGCCGGCGCGGCGGGCGCGGCGGCTCGCTGAAGGTCTACCTCTACCGAGCACACCACCGGGCCAGGTGGGCGAAGGCGGCGTCTTGCATCGCCCGGTCGAAACTGTGCCCGCCATCGTAAAACTCGCCGACGTAGTTCTCCGGCGCACCGGCGGACGAATACGTCGCGGCGATGCGCTCGTCCGCGCCAACCATGCCTTTGAGGGAGAACAGGTGGTCATCGCGGCGGTACTGGACGACGAGGGGCGACGGAGCGCGGCACGCGGCCAGGTCAGGCCAGTCGCCGGTAATCGCCAGGCCGGGTGGGAAGAACATCCACGTGTGCCCGGCCACGTTGCGGTCAAGTAGCTGGTCGTATGTCGACATCATGCCGACGATGACGGCCACAGAGATTTCTGGCGCCGTCGCCTGCATCAGTGCGGCGCGGCAGCCACCCCCGGACAAGCCGATACAGCCGACGCGCTCACTGACCACATCGGGGCGGGACCTCAGGTATTCGAGGGCGACGCGGTCTTCGTAGGCGACGACGCCTGCCAAGCTGGTGCCGAGCAAGGTACAGTACTTGGCCACCACGTGTTCGTGCGTCGCCGCCGCCTGGTTGTAGCCGCTAATAGTCTCGGCCCGTCGCTCTTCGTCTGGATCTTCCCCCTCCGGGAACATTTCGTCATAGTCGAAGCGCCGGCTGCCCCATAGGAAAACGTCAGGGACGAGTACGGCAAACCCGGCCCGGGCTAATTCATTTGCAAACGCGCGGTCGCCATAATACTGGCGGCGGAAATCAACCAGTACCGGGTCGACCGGCCCCGGCCCGTCGGCGATCTTCTCCTTGCCGTAAAACTTGAAACCGCCGTGGTCGTGCAGCGCCACCACCCCGGGAAGGGCGCCCGGCACGCCCGCCGGGCGCAGGAACCAGGCCCGAGTTCTTGGGCCATAACCCACTGACCATGAAATTTCTTCGCCGGCCACGCCGTCGCGTTGCCAGGTACGTTCGACCGACGCGTCGACCGGCAGGTGGTCGTTCGGAAATCCAAGGCACTCGCGCACCCGGGCCGGAGTCAGCCCGGTCGCCCTCGTCGAGCCAGTCGTGGAAGCCTGCCGGCGGGCGAACTCGACCCAGTCACTGAAGCGGCCGAGATCACGGTAGTAGCTGTCAGTGCTGGGCGCCGGGTTCACCCGAGGTCCCCCAATACAGCTCGCACCGCGGCCAGAGCGGTGGTTATGTCATCATCGCTGACGTCGAGGTGGGTGACGAAGCGGACGCGGCCCGGACCGGCCATGCTCCCCCTCACCCCGTACTTTTCGAGCAGGTGGGCCAGGAACGGGGCCGTCCGTTCGGGGCCCTGAAGGCCGAACACGACGATGTTGGTCTCCACATGGGCCGGGTCGAGGTCTATGCCGTCCATGTCGCTCAGCGCGTCGGCCAACCGCCGGGCACGGACGTGGTCCTCGGCCAGACGGTCCACGTGATGGGCCAGCGCATGGCTCGCCGCCGCCGCGAGTACGCCAGCCTGACGCATCGAACCGCCGAGACGCTGCTTCCATCGCCAGGCGCCGTCGATAAAGTCTTCCTGCCCGGCCAGAGCCGCGCCCACGGGTGCGCCGAGGCCTTTGGAAAAGTCGATCCAAACGCTATCGAAAGGTAAGGCCACGGTCGCCGGAGGCTCGCCCGTGGCGGTCGTCGCATTGAACAACCGCGCTCCGTCCAGGTGGGTAAGGAGCCTCCGTTCGTTCGCCAACCCGGTCACGGCGGCGATGTCGGCGGCGCGCCAGACGGTGCCGCCAGCCAGGTTGGCCGTCTGCTCCACCCACACCAGCCGCGGTTCCGGCGCGTACCTGGACACCGGCGACAATGCGCCGGCCAGCTGCTCAGCCGTGTAGACGCCTCGCTCACCGTCCAACGAACGAGCCTGCGCTCCGGCCAGCACCGCCGCGCCGCCGGCTTCGGCGTGGAGCGGGTGAGCCGTACGGTCGCAGTAGAACTCGTCGCCGGGCCGACAGTGCAGCGCCAGGGCGATCTCGTTGCACATGGTCCCGGAGGGCAAGAAAACTGCAGCCGGTTTGCCCAGCAGTTCGGCCACCGTTTCGACCAGTTGGTTCACACTGGGGTCTTCGCCGAGTTGCTCGTCCCCCACGGGGGCGTCGAACATGGCGCGGCGCATCGCCTCCGTAGGGCGGGTCACGGTGTCACTACGAAGATCTACACGGATGGGCCATGGCGTAGGTGTGGGGATGAACTTTGGCTTCACGTATGGATCATCGCGCGCCAGCGCCCCGCCAGGCCCGGCCCGGCCTGGCCTGGCCTGGCCCGGCCTGGCCTAAGATGACCTGGCACTGACATGACCTCTTTGCCTCCGACCGATAATGCCGGCGCCCGGGCCTTGATCATCGTCGACGTACAGAACGACTTCACAGAGGGAGGCGCCCTCGAAGTAGCGGGAGGAGACGAGGCGGCCTACCAGATCGGGGCGTACCTCGCCCGCACCCGGCCCCGCTACGCGTTTGTCGTGACCACTCAGGACTGGCACATCGAGCCCCAGGATGACCATTTCATTACGTACCCAGCGCACTGTGTGGCCGGCTCGCCCGGGGCTCAGCTCGACCCGGAGTTGTCGCGCGGAGCGGGCCGTCAGATCACTGGCCTCGTCGACGCGCAGGTCCACAAAGGTCAATATGGAGGCGACCTGTCAGGCTTCATGGGCGTCGATGAGGCCGGCCGGCGGCTGGCCGATCTTCTGAGCGAGCACGAGGTGGAGGTGGTCGATGTCTGTGGCTTGGCCGAGGATGTGTGCGTGGCCGCCACCGTGAGCGACGCTCTGAGCCGCCGGCTGGGAGCCCGCCTCCTCACCGACCTGACCAGAGCCATCTCGGTCGGGTCCGCCAGAGTAACGGAGGCCGAGCTGGCCTCGATTGGCGCTGAAATTGTCGCATCTTCGGCGGCCTGGGGGCCGATCGCTAGCCTGGGGCCATGGTAACTGGAGATTATCGCGATCTTTTCGTTGTCATTGCTACGTCGGCTGCCACCCTTATCGGGCTGTTATTCGTGGCCCTGTCATTTTCGGAAAACCGCGTCCGCACCCGTCCCAAGGTTGTCCGTCAGTTCAGGGCGGCGGCCGCCTTCCTTGCTTTTATCAATGCGCTCTCGGTGGGGCTTTTCGGCCTCGTTCCCGGGACAAACATCGGGATCCCGGCGCTGGCACTCGGCTTCATTGGCCTCCTATTCACCGCCGCAGGAGTTCGACGGACGATCGAATTCTGGGTCAGGGGCAGCGTCGGCCACCAGCAGTCCTTTCTGGTCGTCTTGCTATCACTGGCGTTCGGGTTCGAGGTCGCGTTCGGCATCGTGCTTATAATAAATATCCACGACACTTCGGCGTTGCAAAACATCGGGGACATCCTCATCGTCTCGTTGTTAATCGGCATCGCCCGGGCCTGGGAGCTGGCCGGTGAGTGGAACACAGGGATCTGGGCGTCGATCGGGTTGCTTCTCGGCCCGCTCGGCCCTACCGAGGAGGAGGGCGGGCCGGCCCCGGGCGGCCAAGCAGCGCCCAGATCTTCCCAGGAAGCGGCAGACGACGAGTAGTAATAGCATGACTTCTCGTGAATTTGAGCGGCAAGGTAATAGTCGTCACCGGCGCCGGTCGCGGCCTGGGGGCGGCAACGGTTCAGCGGTTGGCGAGCATGGGTGCCCGGGTAGTGGCCGGGGACATCCGTAAAGACTGGCTCGACGTAACCTGCCAGGAGGCGCGGACGTTAGGCGGAGAAGTCGTCGGCATCGAGGTGGACGTCACAGACGAGAGCAGCGTAGACGGCTTGTTCGACGCGGCCCGTGACCACTTCGGCGCACTCTATGGTTTGGTCACCGCCGCCGCTGTGCTCAAGGCGGGCCGCCTCGAGGATGTCGAATTGGCGGAGTGGGAGCGCACCTTGAAGGTCAATGCCACGGGTGTTTTTCTTTGTTGCCGGCGGGCCGTGCGCGAGTTCCGTCACCGTGGCACCGGGGGGACAATCGTGAACATCGGGTCCATATCTGCGATCGTCGGGCTGCCAGAACAGCCGGCTTATTGTGCGTCTAAAGGGGCCGTCCTTCAGCTGAGCCGCCAGATCGCTATCGACTACGCCACCTACGGTATTCGTTGCAACGTGGTGGGGCCGGGCTCCATAGCTGGTGACTTCCTGGACGGTTACCTTCGCGGCCAAGCCGACCCGGTCGCAGCCGAGGAGACGATCCTGACGGCGCACCCGATGCGCCGCTTCGCCTCAGCCGACGAGATCGTGGCCCCGGTTGTCTTCCTCTTGTCAGAGGAGGCCGGCTTTATAACGGGGGCTAACCTGCAGGCAGACGGCGCATACACCGCTATCTAAGCCGGGCATCTAAGCCGGGCACCCAGGCCGGGTATCGAGGCCGGGCACCCAGGCCGGGTATCGAGGCCTGGTATCTGAGCCGGGCAATCTAAGCTCGGCGTCAAACGGGGAGCACGAATACTTCGCTTTGTCGAAGGCGGGGCCGCTCGGGTAGGAATAGAGAGGCAACCTAGGAGACGGAGTGTTATCGATGGCCAGGATTTCGATACAGATGTGGACGGTCCGGGGAGAAGCCGAGCGCTCGCTCACGGACACTTTGGCCAGGTTGAGCCGAATCGGCTACAAGGCCATCGAGACGGCGGGACTGTACGGGCTTTCTACCGCCCAGATGCGGGCTGAGCTCGATAACGCCGGCCTCGAGCTTTCGAGCGCCCACACCAAGCTCCCGGACAAGGAGGCGGCGGAAGCAACCTTCGCCGAGCTCGTCGAGCTGGGCGCGCCCGCCGATTTTCCCAGCCTGCGGCCGGAATCATTTGCCGATGACAATGCAATTGGCCAGGCCGCTGACGCTTTCAACGCCGTGGTCCCTGTGGCCAAGTCGCAGGGGATCGAGCTCGGGTACCACAATCATTGGTGGGAGTTCGTCCGAGGCGAAGACGGGCAGCTCGCATACCAAAAGTTCCTCGAGCGCCTGGATCCGGACGTGACCCTGGAGGTCGACACATACTGGGCGCAGGTGGGTGGCGTTGACGCCGCCGACCTGGTGCGGTCACTTGGTGACCGTGTCCATTATCTGCACATCAAAGACGGCCCCATCAACCAGGGGGCGGACAACCACACCGCTGTAGGTGACGGGAAAATGGACGTCGACCGGGTCCTCGACGCCAACAGTGCGGTCCGGTGGGACATCGTCGAACTCGACGGCTGCGAAGGAGACATCTGGGAAAAGGTCCAGCGCAGTTTCGAGTACCTATCGGCTCGCGGCCTCTCGTGAGCCGCGGTCGTCCCGGGGAAAATTAAGAGAATGGCCAACAATGAGGATGATCGGACCGTCGAATTGCGAAGTGGCGCCGAAATGCCGTTGCTTGGGTTCGGGACGTGGCAGGTCGAGGGCGAAGGTGCCCGCGAGGTCGTCCGCACCGCCCTTGACGTCGGATACCGCCACATCGACACTGCCACTGGCTACTCGAACGAGGAGTATGTCGGGGCAGGTATACGGGACAGCGGGGTCGACCGAGACCAGATTTTCATAACGACAAAATGCCCTCCGGAGAACGTCGGGCGCGAACGAGAGACGATAGAGGCCAGCCTGCGGGCGCTGGGGACCGACCACGTCGACCTGTGGCTGGTCCATTGGCCTCCGGCCGGTGAGGCGCAACCAGAGATGTGGAAGGTCTTCATCGACGTGGCCAACGAAGGCAAGGCGGCCGCGATCGGCGTTAGCAACTACAGCACAGGCCAAATCGACGAGCTAATTACGGCCACCGGCGTCGCTCCGGCGGTGAACCAGATACCGTGGAGCCCTTCTTTGTACGACCCTCGCCGCGTCGCCGAACTGGCCGAGCGGGGCGTCGTCCTCGAGGGCTACAGCGGGCTAAAGCGCAGCCGGCTCAACTCTCCCGTCTTGACGGAGATCGCCGCAGCACACGGTGTGACCCCGGCTCAAGTGGTCCTGCGCTGGCACCTGGACCACGGTTTCGTGGTCATCCCCAAGTCGGTCCATCGTGAGCGCATGGAGGAAAACTTCGACCTTTACGGTTTCGAACTGAGCGACGAGGAACTCGTCAAGGTCGACGACATCGCCAGTTTCGGTTAGGTGCGCCGGGCGCCAGCCCGTCACCTGCTGCTTGTCACAGTCGCTGCTAGTTAAAGTCGTTGGACAGCCCCGACTGCTAGATAGCCCCGCCGGTTAGCTAGCCCCGCCGGTTAGCTAGCCCCGCGAGTGGGCGGCGCCCGCCGGTTGGCGTCGCCTGCCGGTCGGTGGTGACCGCCGGGTGGCCAGGCCAGGCCAGGCCAGGCCAGGCCAGGTCGGGCCAGGTGGGGACTGGGGCGAATTATTGTCCTTATCGTTGGGTTATTCGCCCCAAATCGCATTTTCCGACCCAGAATGCGCCTACCGCGGACCTTGCGCCCACCGCGTGCCTTGCGCCCATCCCTTGTGGCTACAGGACGGCTATCGGGTTCACGGGCGAACCCGTGCCTCCAGCGACGATCAGCGGGGCGACGACCAGGAGGAACTCGAAGGTCCCTACTTCCGCACAGGCCTCGCTCAGGCCCTCCAGGTCGAGGTTATCGAGCAGGCACATACCCATAGCCGTGATGCACAGGACGTGGATCGGTACTCCGATCCCCTCCACCGGGCTCGGATGGGCGTCGCTGTCACCGTCGCCGCCAAGCAGGGCGATCTCCCGCCCGGCGAGCCATTCGAGGCCAGAGGTGCCCAAGCCCGCGTCGACCAGGTCGGGGTCCCAGGGCCCAAGGGCGTTCCGGCGGCGCATATGCCCGGTCCGCAAGAGCACCACATCGCCCCGGCGCACTTCTACGCCCAACGTGGCGGTGATGGTTTCGAGGTCCTCAGCCCCGAGCGCATACGGCGCCTCGACCCAGTCCACCTGGCGGGCTCGGGCCGCGTCCAGCAGCACACCTCTGGCCACGACCCCTTTGGCCAACCTCGATATCGGGGCGAACGACGACCCCTTCGAACCGATGACGTCGGCCGCCCGTTTACCGTTATAAAGCAATCCTTTGTACGCCACGTGTGGCAATGCGTCCATGTGGCTGGCCGACTTGCCGTGGAAGTCGACCCCGATAAAGTCCATGTAGAAAGTCGACTCGTCTGCGCCCTTGTCTCCCATGTGGGACATGTAGTGCAGTGCGGGGCGCCCGTTGTCCGGCCCGGCCACGGTATCGAGCGTCCGTCCCAGAGGCACTCTGCGACCGGTCCGGGCCAAACTGGCCGCCTCGGCCACATCTTTGTCGCCTATGAAATTGAGGGTGCCCAGCTCGTCGTCGTCTCCCCAACGACCCCAGTTTTTTAGTTTCTCGAAGAGGCGGTCGAACTCAGGGAGCGAAAGAGTGAACTGCGCAGTGGTCATACCGTCGTTTAGCGCTCGGGTGCGAGCTTGTCAACTGCAGCGCTAGCCGGGGTCGATGCCGAACCACTGGTCATGGTGGGCGAACAACAGCCGCTCGGCGATCAGGCCGAGCACCCGCCGAGCATCGTTGAAGCGTTCCGGCATCTCGCTGATGACCGCCACGTTGGCGGGCACAGGCCCGGGGAGGAGACGGTAAGCAGCCTGGTACCAGCGCTGGCCGAGTTGCCCCAGCAGCGTGACGGCGTCGCCTTCCCTGTCGATCCCTGGCCTCGCAGTGGAGGCCCGGGATCCACGCGGCGGCCCCGCCGCGACCGTGCTGGACCGAAGGAGCCGGCCCTGGTCTACCGGCCCGAACCCGTGACGGGCGACGTAGTCGGGGAACACTCCGGTCAGGAACAGCGCCAGGTCACCGAGGCGGCGCAGGATACCTGGTCGTTCAGCCTCGGGGACCACGTCGAGCAGGCCGGCCAGGCGCACCGGGTCCAACTCGGAAAACCGCTGCCGGCGGAACCCGCGGCGGGTGGCGACTAATACCGACCCGCTGGCCACCCGGGTGTACGAGGCCAGGAGCTCGGCCAAAAAGAAGCGCCGCCAGGGCGAGGACATGAACTCTCGGAGCTGCGGTACGTCGAACAATGGAGTACGGCGACCGACGCCGACCCACTCCGGTATGTAAGTCGCCGCATTCAGCTCGTGCCCGGCCCGCTCAACCGCCACCGCGAAGGCCAGGAACGGCGAAACGTGCACCAACGGGCCGGGGCCCCGCTCGGCTACGAACAGGGCTTCGAACACGTCTGGTTGGGCGAGGAGACCTTCGATCCCGCCCCTCCGGGCCAGCACGAAGCTCCGGGGGTCATCGGTTGCGCTCTCCCGGTCGTAGGGGTCACGCAAAAAGGCTAAATCGTCGTCAGTCAGGTGTTCCAGGTAGCACGTCGTAACGGCTAGCTCATCGGGGGCCATACCCAAAACAGGTTAGGCGGCCGTAACCGGAATGGTAACGCCAAGCATGGGCATTTGTGCGCCCGCTCCGACCAGCCACCATTATGCGAGAGTGACCTCAGCCCAATTGCTAATTGTCCTCGGCGTCGCCGTAGTGACCCTTGTGGCCGTCGCCTTTTTGCGTCAAGCGGGCATCCCCGCGCCGGTAGTGCTCGTCGTGGCCGGGCTGGTCATCGGGTTCCTTCCCTTCGTGCCGGACGTATCTCTCGAGCCAGACGTCGTCTTGCTCGGCCTGCTGCCGCTGCTCGTTTTCGACGCCGCGGTTACCTCCTCGCCGACTGGTTTCTACCGCGACGCTCGTTCCATCGGAGCTCTCGCCGTCCTGCTGGTGGTGGCCACCGCCTTCGCAGTGGCGGCCGTGGCTCACTGGGTCGGCCACCTGGCGTGGCCGATCTCGTTCGTGCTGGGCACCGCCGTGGGGCCAACAGACGCGGCCGCGGCCACCGCAGTGGCCCGGAGGGTCGGTCTACCCCGGCGTCTACTGACGATCCTGGAAGGAGAAGCCCTGTTCAATGACGCCACTGCCCTCGTGCTCTATGCCGCGGCCGTAACTGCCGCCACGACGGGCCAGTTCTCGGTAGCTCACACGGTTGGGAGCATTGCCTATTCGGTGGTCGCCGGGGCCGGGATCGGCCTGGCCGTGGGCATCGCCGGGCGTTGGTTGCGGGACCGGGTCGACGACCCACCTATCGAGATCGCCGGCTCGATCCTGCTGGCTTACGTGGCCTACCTCCCGGCGGAAGAGGCACACGCCTCAGGGGTATTGGCCGCGGTCACCGCGGGTCTTTACCTGGGCTGGCACAGTAGCGGTGGCGCATTTTCGGCCCGCAGCCGTCTGGTGTCCAACGCCTTCTGGGAGACCCTCGTGTTCCTGGTCAACGCCGCCCTGTTCACCCTGGTGGGCCTCGAGTTCCACACGTTCAGAGCGCAAGCGCGCGGCCCGCTCGGACGGTTGGTGCTCGCTTCCGTTGTCGTCGTTTTGACCGTGGTCGTGCTCCGGCTGGTGTGGCTGTGGGCTTCGGGCTGGTTAGCCGGGGTGTGGCATACGACCCGGACCGGGCATCGCCACGGGGCGTGGCGGGAGCGCTTTGTCCTGGGCTGGGCGGGCATGCGGGGGGCAATCACTCTGGCCGCTCTCCTCGCCGTACCGAAGACCACCAACACCGGCGCGGCGCTGGCTGGTCGCAATGACATCATCTATCTCGGTTTTGCCGTCATCATGGCCACGCTGGTGGGCCAGGGCATGACGTTGCCATGGATCGTCGGGCGGCTGCGTTTGCCCGAGAGCCCTTCGGTGGCGGAAGCTGAACGTCGAGCCCGCATCGAGCTCGTCAAGGTGGCGGTCGACCGGATCGGCATGGCATGCAAGAACGGCGAATTACCAGAGGAGATCGCCGACGGGCTGCGGGCCCAGTACCTCGGGCGCCTACGCACGCTACAGACCTCACCCGACGACGCAGACCTCGACGCAGACGCGTCTACGACGGCCCAGGCCGAAAAGGGCCTCCGCCGCGAGCTCATCGCGGCGCAGAGGCAGGCTCTGCTGTCCCTCCGCGACCAGGGCCGTCTCGGGGTGACGACGCTGCGAACGATCGAGCGCGACCTTGACCTGGAAGAGGCGCGGTTGTCGTAGGCCCGCAGCCCAGCGTGCCGACGGTGGGCACCCTGTCGCCGAAGGCACTTTTATCTGTGGCCCGGCCAAAAACTGCTAGCCAAAAACTGCTGGCCAAAAACTGCTGGCCAAAAACTGCTGGCCAAAAACTCCCTGTCGGGCACGCCAATTGGTGGCCGTTACGCCGTCGACGGGCCCGCCTCCAACGGCTCCCACCCGAAGGCCGGCACCTTGCTCAGCCTCACATCGTCGTGGTGAGGGCTCTGCTGCTCCTTGGACCAGGTCGCGAACATTTCGGCATAGCGCCCGCGCGCCGCTAGAAGGTCGGCGTGAGTGCCAACTTCGACAATTCGGCCGTGGTCAACGACCACGATGCGGTCGGCCCGCATCGCCGTCGTAAGCCGGTGGGCGATGAGTATCGCTGTTCGGCCCTGGAGCAGCAGGTCGAGGGCTTGCTCCACCTTGACCTCGGACTTGAGGTCGAGGTTGGAGGTAGCTTCGTCCAGTACTAAGCACCCGGGGCGCGGCGACAAAGGCCCGCGCCAGCGCAATGAGCTGGCGTTCGCCCGAGGAGAGCGACTGGCCCCGCTCGTGCACCTGGGTGTCCAGGCCACGGGGCAGCCTCTCCATGAGCTCGGTCAAACCGACAGCGTCGATTGCCTCCTGCACCTGCGCTGCGCTGGCATCTGGCCGGGCGAACGCGACGTTGTCACGGATGGTGCCGCTGAACAAGAACGGCTCCTGGGGAACGACACCCAGCTGGCTGCGCAGTGAACGGAGGGTTACGTCAGTAAGGTCGTGCCCGTCTATCGTTCACGCGGCCGTGCGTCGGGTCGTAAAAGCGGGTGACCAGCTTGGCAATTGTCGACTTACCCGCGCCGGTGGGGCCGACGAAGGCGACAGATTCGCCGGCTCGGATGGAGATGTTCACGTCATGGAGGACAAAGTCGTCCCGGTTGTACGCAAAATCGACGTCGTCGAAGGCGATGCGGCCCTCGATCGGCGGGAGCTCGTACGCGTCCGGCTTTTCCGCTACGGTCGGCTCGGTGGCCAGCAAGACGCGAAGTTTACTGACGGCCGCCTGTCCCTGCTGGTAGGTGTTATACAGCTGGACAAGCTGCTGTATCGGCTGGAAAAACGAACCGAGGTAAAGCACGAACGCCGTCAGTTGGCCGATCGTGAGCTCGGGGTGAGCGTCCTGCACGAGGCCGCCACCCGGCCCGCTGTGCCACGAGTTGATCACCATCGTCCCGCCGATGAGAAGCAGTAAAGCCTGGCCCATCAGGCCGATGAAATCGCTCGCCGTCGAATAGTTGGCCGTCACCCGGGCCGTCTTGAAGTTAGCGTCGCGGTAAGCGCCGAGGACGTTGCGATGATGGATGACGTTGTTGCGTTGCCGGTTGTACGAAGCGATTACCCGCACGCCTGACAGGCTCTCGGCGATGTCGGCAATAACGCCGGCCAGCCTGTCGCGCACCAGAAGGTAAGCGTGTTCGGACGCGGCCCGGAACCAGAGCGAGGCGATCGTAAGCGCGGGCACGACGAGCAACACGGTGATGAGCGCCAACTTCACGTTGTAGGACAAGAGGACAGCCAGCACGAAGACCATCGTCAGGCCCTGGATGGCGAATTGCACCAGCCCGTCCTGGAGCAACTGCTGAAGCGCCTCGATGTCGCTCGTCATCCGGGTCATGATGACGCCCGCCTTCTCGTCAGTGAAATAGTCGAGGGACAGGCGCTGGATATGGGCGTAGACCCGGACCCGAAGATCGTTCATGACCTGGGCGGCCAGCTTGCCCGTATTGCGGATCCGGGCCCGTTCGACCAAGACGGTGAGAAGGACCGTAACAAGGTAAATGAGGCCGCACGCAATGACGACGTCCAGGTGTTGTTGCTTGCCGACGAGCCCGTCGTCGATCCCTATCTGCGTTAGGTAGGGCCCGGTCTGAAACCCGATGCTCTCGACGGTGAGAAATATCAGTGACAGCAGCGCCACGCGCCTGCGGTCCAGGATCATGTGTCTCAGAGTCAAGACCCGGTTGTCCGTCGTCCGCTGGGTGAAGACGACGTCGGGTTCGCCGTGGTCCGGCTCGGTGGCGACCAGCTTTTTGACCGCTTCTTCCAGCTCGGGGGGCACGCCGGCAAAGGGCGCCCCGCCTTGAGTGGCGTTGCCCGCCCCACCCCAGGCCCCGGGGCGCATCCCGCCGCCACCCCCGCCCCCCCACATCGGCCCGCCGCCAAAAGCCATGCTCATAGGCCCTGTCCCGCTCCCCTTCTTCAACCACCCGGGCCAGCACCTCGGCGTAACGGGGATCGCGGTCCAGCAGCTCCTGGTGGCGTCCGAGAGCGACCACGTGGCCGTCCTCGACCAGCGCGACGCGGTCCGCCAGGCTGATCGTCGCCAGGCGGTGAGCTATGACCAGGGTCGTCCGGTTGGCCATGAGCTCCCTGAGCGATGCGTGTATCCGTTGCTCGACCTGCGCGTCGATGGCGCTGGTGGCATCGTCGAGGATCAGCACCGGTGGGTTGACCAGCAAAGTGCGGGCGATGGCCAACCGCTGACGCTGGCCGCCCGACAGGGTGTAGCCGCGCTCGCCTATGACCGTGTCATAGCCTTCGGGGAGCCGGACGATGAACTCGTCGGCATCGGCCGCTTTGGCCGCGGCCATAACCTCGTCCAAGGTAGCCCCGGGCCGGCCGTAAGCAATGTTGTCGCGCACCGAGACCGAGAACAAGAACGGCTCGTCGAAGACGAAGCCGACATGGGCACGCAAGCTCTCGAGCGTGTAATCGCGTACATCGAGCCCGTCAATTAACAGTCGGCCCCCGGAGACGTCGTAAGAACGGTTGAGCAGCCGGCCAGCCGTGGTCTTGCCCGAACCCGTGCGGCCCACGAGCGCGACCGTCTCACCGGGCGCGATGTGGAGGTCGAAGTCGTTGAGCACCTGGGTGCCGTCCGAATAAGCGAAGCTCACATGCTCGTAACGGACGTCGCCCCTAGCAGATCGACGAGGTCGACGGCGCCAGGCTGGTTCGTGACCTCTGCGGGCTGGTCGAGCACTTCGTAGATCCGTTTGGCTGACGCCGAAGCGCGTTGCCCGTTCATGATCACCATTCCGAGCTGGCGGAACGGGGGCTGGAAAATGAGCATGTAGGCCTGGAAAGTAAACAGGGTCCCCACTCCAAGGTGGTCGTTGATGACCAGGAAACCGCCGTACAGGAGTATTACCGCCAGCCCGACCCGGGGGAGGTTCTCGAGCGTCGGAGCCCACGTGCCACGAATGTTGGCGTCTTCGATATAGGCCCATTGCAGCTGGTCGGCGGACCGGGCGAGCGTGGTCAGCTCCTTTTGTTCGGCGGCGAACGATTTCACCACCCGCACCCCGGAAATATTCTCCTCCACGAGCATGGCAATCTCCGCCAGCCGGGCCTGGATGAGCCATGACACGGGGTAGATCCGCTTCCTCATGGCCACGCCGACGATGAAGGTGATCGGGAGCGAGATCGCCGTGACCAGCGTGAGCTGGACGTTCAGGGCGAACATCTCCGCGAAGGCGACGAAGATCACCGCGCATTGCACCAGCACCGTCGGCGCCATGACCAGATATTGCTGGACCGCCCGCACGTCCGAATTGGCCCGGGAAATGAGCTGGCCCACGGAGACGCGGTCGTAGAACGGGAACGGCAAAGACATATAGTGCTCGTAAATGATGTGCCGCAGGTCGTACTCGAAGCTGTACGCGGTGGTCAGCAGGCAGCGCCGGCCGATGTAGTTGCGACACCTCGCGGATGGCGATCGAGACGAAGATCAAAGTGACGAAACCGCTCAAAGGTTTCAGGTCCGTGGTGTGGCCGGCCGTCGGCAAGCACTCGTTGATGGCACTCCCGATGAGGCGCGGGATTTGAACTTGAGCCAATAACGCGATGAAGGACATTGCCAGCGAGAGCGACCAAATGCCCTTGTGGGTCTTGATCACAGGCCACGCCCGTCCTAGCCAAGACTTGCCCTGGTCCGGGTCTATCGTCGCCCGAGGCGGTGAATAGTGCGAAGTCTCGGCTATGGGTACGAACGGGTGCTGGTCGAGCTGGTCCAGGAGCCCGGAATTGTCCGTACCGAACAATAAGGTCCGGACGCTCAAGGCTGGGGCCTGACAGTGCTCACCTGTTCCCCGTGCCGCCGGGCTCGAGCGCGGTCGAGCGCTTCACCCCACAGGCTCAAAGCGGCAATGGCCCCGGAAACGAGGTCTTCGTCCTCCAGTTCATTGGCGATCGACTGGAGACGCGCTCGCAAGCGCATCTTCGGCCGCATCGAGCAGTTGGCGGCCCTCGCTCGGTCAATGCCAAGGCGATCCGCCGGCGGTCCTCGGCCGAATGGGCCCGCTCCACCGCACCCCGTTGGACCAACCCTTCGACGACGGACGTGACGCTGGGGGCCGACACCGCCAGCTTTTGAGCGAGGGAGCTCGACGCGTCGGTGCCTCTGGCGATCTGCACCAGCATGCGGTACTGAGCAGGGGACAGGTCGAGGGGCGTCAGCGCCACCTCGACGTGTCGGGCCAGCCGAGCGGCGGTCCAACCGATGGAGCTATAGCTCAGTTCGGCCATCAAATAGTTAGGCTACACAATTACCGCCCCGGGTGGCGTGCCCACTGCCCGGCAGACCGGCAGCCGATTTTCTCGGCTGAAATGCGCTTGACTCTCCCGTTGCAGGAGGCTCGAGGGTGGTGACATGACCAACACCGCAACCCTCGAACGAGGCGCACCGGCGCTCCCGGAAGCTCCCACCCAGGCCCGGCCGAACTGGTGGGCCCTCTCCTGGTCCTCATGACCGGGACCGTGATGATCGTGCTTGACTTTTTCGCCGTCAACGTGGCCTTGCCGACCATGCAATCGGGCTTGCACGCCGGCGGCAGCACCATCGAATGGGTCCTGGCCGGCTATGGGCTCACCTTTGCCGTATTGATGGTGATGGCCGGGCGCTTGGGGGACCGCTTCGGCCGGCGGCGGGTCTTCTGTTGTGGGCTGGCCTTGTTCGCGCTCGCCTCCACCCTGTGCGGGCTCGCTCCCAGTGCCACGGTCCTGGTCGGAGCCCGCTTCCTCCAGGGGGCCGCCGCCGCTTTGATCAGCCCCAGCGTACTTTCGCTCCTGGGGGTGATCTTCACGGGGGCACACAGGGCGCGGGCGATCAGCGTGTACGGCATGGTCATGGGCGTGGCCGCGGCCAGCGGCCAGCTCGTCGGCGGCGCCCTGGTCCAGCTGAATGTAGCTGGCCTCGGGTGGCGGACAATATTCCTGGTCAACCTGCCTGTCGCCGCCGCCGGCCTCCTCCTCGCCCCCAGACTGGTGCCCGAGTCACGCTCTGAACGGGCGACCAGCATCGACCTGGTCGGCATCCTGCTGGTAACGGCGGGCCTCGTCGCGCTAGTCCTACCTCTAGTAGAAGGACAACAGCTGGGTTGGCCGGCGTGGACGTGGGCCGGCCTGGCCGCCTCGCTGCTGCTGCTAGTGGCGTTCGCTTTCCACCAGAGGTGGTTGGAACGCTCAGGCCGAGCACCCCTGATGGCACCCTCACTGTTCCGGGACCGCAGCCTCCGGGCCGGCCTGGCCACGCAGCTCGGGTTCTGGTGTGGCCAGGCCGCATTGTTCCTCGTGTTGGCGCTCTACCTGCAAGACGGCCGCCGGCTGGGCCCGCTCCAGGCCGGGCTATTTACCAGCATCCTGGCCATTGCCTACCTCGCCACTTCGCTCCGGGCTCCCTTCCTGGCCCTCAGGTACGGCCGCGACCTGATCGCTGTGGGCGCGCTGACGCTCGCCGTAGGAGAAGGGCTGCTCGCCCTGACCGTCACTCTCGGAAGTACCGGCTCGCTCACCCTGCTGGTGCCGGGGTTGTTGGCCGTAGGCGCCGGGATGGGGCTGTGCATCACGCCCCTTACAACACTCGTCCTCGCTCACGCCGGACCAGGCGATGCCGGGGCGGTTTCCGGGGCTCTCTCGACGATGCAACAGGTTGGAGGCACGCTCGGCGTGGCGATTACCGGCGCCATCTTCTTCGGCGCCCGGCGCGGAGGGGTAAGCCACTCCTTCGAGCTGAGCGTCCTGCAGCTGGCCTGCCTCCTGACCGCCGTGGCCGCCCTCACCCGGCTTTTACCCAACCGGCGGGCCTCATGATGACCGACAATGGCGTCATGGGCACCCGCCTCAGCATTGGTGATTTCTCGTGCATGACCCATCTGAGTATCAAGGCGCTACGCCACTACCACGAAGTGGGGCTGCTGGTGCCGGCCGAGATCGACGGGTCGAGCGGGTACCGCTACTACGAACCGGCGCAGGTGGCCACCGCGCAGGTGATCCGCCGGTTCAGAGATCTCGGCATGCCGGTCGAAGACGTAAAGACCGTGCTTTCTGCGTCCGATGTGACGGCGAGGAACGAGGTGATCGTGGCTCATTTGGAGCGCATGCAGGACCAGTTGCAAAAAACGGAGGCCACCGTGGCTTCGTTGCGAGCCCTCCTCGACCGTCCGTCAGTGCCAATCGACGTCGAGCTCCGCTCGGTGCGGGAAACGCCCGCCCTCGCCGTGGCCGAAACCGTCGCGGCAGAGAATTCAGTCGATTGGTGGTTGAGCGCGTTCGACGAAATTTACGGGACGCTGGCGCGGCTCGGGGCCGCACCAGTCGGCCCGAGCGGCGCCCTCTTCCCGGGCGAGTTCTATGAGGTGGAAAAGGCGGACCTGGTGGCGTTCGTGCCTCTGGCCGCGCCCGTGAGGAGCGGTTCCGAACGAGCGCGTCCATTTACCGTGCCGGCCGCCGAGCTGGCCGTCGCCGTTCACGCCGGCAGTTTTTCCGACATAGACCGGACCTATGGCGAGCTCGGTGTGTTCGTGAACAAGCAGGCAATTGGCGTGGAAGGGCCGATACGCGAGTACTACCTGGTCTCCCCGCGGGACACGGCGGAGGAAGAGCAGCACCGGATCGAGGTGGCTTGGCCGGTGTTCCAGACGGGCCAGGTACCGGGGTCGGGGCAGACGAGCTGAGGCCCAGAGGGCATTTCACGACACGCGCCCTATGAGGTCGCCAAGGACAGCACTGGCGTCGGTGGTCACTCCCTTTTTGGAGAACCACCCACACGTGTTCAACACGTCTCGCTGCAAGAGCGCGAACCCATCAGGGTTGAGCACGGGGTCTACGGCCTGGGGGAAGTCGATGACGACCAAACGGCCTTGCCAGACCAACAGGTTGTAGGCAGACAAGTCGCCGTGCACGATACCAGCCTCGACCATGCGCTCCAGGTTGACCAAGAGCTGGCGGTAAAGGTCAGCCAGCTCGGGCAATTCTCCCCGGAACTGCACCAAACGAGGGGCCGCGGCTTGTTCATCGCCGATGTACTCGACCATGATCTCGCGACCGAGCAACTGCACCGGGTACGGCACGGAGACGCCGGCCCCCCACAACTGCCCGAGCACCTCGAACTCGGTCTCGACCCACTGCTGAGCCCGGAACGCCATACCCGCCCGGGTGCCATTGGCCATTGCCCGGCTGACCCGGCTTTCCCTGGTCCGGCGGGACTGGCGATACCGGGTGTCGTCCCGGAACATGCGGTCCTCGAAACTCTTGTAACGCTTGGCGGCAAGCAGGTTCGTCCTGTCGTCAACGCACCGTTCCACCAAGAAAACTTCGGCCTCTTTCCCCGTCTTTAGCAGGGCTCGCTCGAATTGGCGAGCCCGGTCCTCCGTGATTACCCAACCCGGTCGTGGCTCCGGCCCGTGGCGAGCAGCCAGGTAGGTCGAAGCCTCCGGATCGAGATCGTCGTCATCCCACGGGACGTTGCGAGGACGCGTACGTCCCTCGAAATTGTCGGACGGTAATTGCAGCTCGTCGTTGTCCACGACCGCCTCCACTGGAAGTTCGAGTGGCACCAGCGGTCCTGGACCAGGTTACGGCCTCAATCGAGCAGAGAAGGAAGGGCGCTGGCGCAACGGAATGTGTTCACTGCGTCACCACCTCCTTCCAGACCGTCCCTCTCCGGGACAGGACGATTCAAACACAGCCCGCCGCCAAGGTCAAACCTATTTCGACGTCCCTACAGTCGTGGCGCCTTGGCTCCAGTTAACCGGGGGTGAACTTCCGGCCAATACTCTTGTTTTCTCTTGATAGCGCACGATGCTGCATGGTACGGTAACTGCCGGAACTCATCCCCTAGAGGAGTGCCCGGTGGCCGGCCGGGACCAGTTTGTCTTGGCGGACGGCGTATTGGGCACCCGCAGCTCTGTTTGAAACTAGCCCCCGAGTGCTTGACCATCCGACGATCCCGTTCTCGGTGTTCGAATGCTGCCCTTGGTACCGCGAAAGGAGACACATGAAGTTCCGTTCGGCCATGACCGCCATTGGGACCGCCTCCCTGGTTGTCGTTGGCTCTGCTTCGGCCACAGTTGCTGCACCTGTGCCGGCGTCCAGTGGCGGCGGCGTGATCCCCGTGCTCACTGTGGGCGACACCGCCAGCTATACAACCCTTGATATCTCTAAGGACCCTGAAGCAAACGACGTCTATGGGGCTCTGGAAGGACTGGTGAAGTACGGCCCCGACGGGCAACCAGAGCCCGATCTGGCCGAGTCGGTGTCCACCCCGAGCGCGACGACCTATATATTCCACTTGAGACAGGGGGTGAAGTTCTGGGACGGCGACGAGATGACCTCCGCCGATGTCGTTAACGCCCTCGACTACTACCGTCGGCCCCAATCTCTGTTCAGCCCGGCCTACGTGGACGTCAAAAGCATCGAAGCCGACGGGCCGTACACCGTCGTCGTGACCATGACGCACCCCGACGCCGCCTTCGAGTCCTGGCTGTGCTGGGAGTCGCCCATATTCGAAAAGAAGTTCCAAGAGGAGCACCCGACCAACATGGGCCAGCCCAGTGTGGGCATCATGGGGACCGGGGCTTTCGTGCTGGACAGCTGGGACCCCACCACAGGTATGGAACTGTCGGCCAACCCGCACTGGTGGGGCGGGCCCGTGGGAGTCCAGCACGTATCGGTGAAGTTCTTCGCCAACGACACGAGCGAGGCCCTGGCCTTCCGGGCCGGCGAGATCAACGTCGCGTTCCCGGCCGGAGGTTCCTTCGCGTCGACGTCGGGCGCCAGGGTGGAGTGGGTCCCGAGCGACTATACGGGCTTTTTCTCCATGAACGTCCACGTTGCGCCGTGGGACAATATATATGTCCGGCGTGCCGTCGCCTACGCCATCGACCGGGCTAACCTTGTCAGGGCCCTCGGTATCCCGGGCCAGGCTGTCACGACTCTCATCCCGCCCGACCAGTTGCGCGTACTGGCCCCGCAGGCGCAGGTCAATGCGGTGGTCAACTCGGTGCCGAGCTACCCTTACAATCTGGCTAAAGCCAAAGCAGAAATGGCCCTGTCGCCTTACCCCCACGGTTTCACCGCACCTACCAACACCCTCGAATTCGGGACCTACACACCGGTGACCGAGGTCATAGCCGCCCAGTTGGCCAAGATCGGCATCAAACTCAACATCAAGGAACAAACCTTCACTCAGTGGATCGCGACGGCAGATGGCCCGAAGACGTATGGGAACATTTACACTTCCTGGGTCTCAGGTATCTCGGACCCAAGCTCTATCCCGGCCCTCATACTCGGCAAGCAAAACATACCGACGGGGTTTGGTAACACCTCGGACTATGACCCGCCGCAGATAGACACCCTCATGAGCGAGGGGCTTTCCACGCTTGACCCGGCCAAACGCTTGGCCATCTATGGTCAGATGCTCAGGATCATCGCCACCGACATTCCTTACATCCCGCTGTTCGTGCAGTACACGGGGCTGGCGCTTTCCAGCCAGTACAGCTGGTCCGGGTTCACTCAGTGGTCGTCTCTGGGGCCATGGGAGTTGGACCTCAGGCCGAGCTGAACGCGGGCGAGCCGGTCGGTGGTGGTGCGTCTGCGTCAACGGGCCACCGGCCGCTCGCCATTTTCCCAGCAAATCAGCCACTTGTGCGGGCCAGAGTACGGATAATCGACTCTGGCCCGCACAGTTACGTGCTGGGGGCGCCACTTAGTAGTCTGGGAACCTCGTTGCGTACTCGGTGGGTACGAGCGAAGCTGAACGCATGAATGCTCGTGTGCGACCGGTCGTCCTCATCACGGGGGCGGGACGGTCTCGGGGGATAGGCGCCGCCATCGCTCGCCGGCTGGCCGGCCAGGGATGGGACGTTGGGTTTACGTATTGGGCCGGCCCAGAGGTGGAGGCCTACGGCAGCGACATGGGGCGAGATCCAGTTGATACCGTCAACGAGCTCGAGTCCCTGGGGGCGAGGACGGTAGCAATCGAGGCGGACTTCGCCGATACCTCCGCGCCGGTCAACGTTTTCGATTCCCTGGAACGTCAACTGGGCGCGGCGCGTGCCCTCGTCCTCAACCACACTCTCTGCGTGGAACGGCCGCTCCTGGCCACGACCGCCGATCTCTTTGACCGCCACCTGGCAATCAATGTTCGGGGCGCCCTTCTGCTCATCCAGGAGTTCGCCAGTCGGTACAGGCCTGAACTAGGCCCTGGACGCATCATTTCCCTCACCAGCGACCACACGGCCGGCAACGTGCCCTACGGGGTCTCCAAAGGCGCCGCGGACCGACTGATCGACGCGGCGGCCCACGAACTCGCAGCCCTTGGCATAACCGCCAACGCGATCAACCCCGGCCCTGTGGACACGGGCTGGATGACCGACGAGGACCGGGCCAATGCGCTCACACGAACGCCTCTGGGGCGGGGAGGTCGACCCGAAGATGCAGCCAACCTCGCCGCCTTCCTCTGCTCAGAGGAGGGCGGGTGGGTCACCGGTCAACTGCTGTACTCCAACGGCGGGTTCCGGGGGACGATCAGTTAGTGGCCAGCCGCTCAGTTGCCTAATCCTCGTAACCAGTGCTGAAGCTGTCGGCCGCCAACAGCGCGCCGACGGGACATGTGGCGGACGGGGGACGCCAGGAGCCGGCCTGGTCTCCGGGTGACCGAGCAAGCCAGCAGGCGAGGCGCACAAAGCGACTTGACAGCTCCTGCCGTAGGGGTAGCATACTAAGTATGCTATTGATTGGAACGCTATGAGCGTGCGTCACGCCCTGCTTGCCCTCCTGAGCGAGGGGCCGAAGTACGGCCTTCAGTTACGCCAGGAGTTCGAGGCCAGCACCGGGGACGTATGGCCGCTCAACATTGGCCAGGTCTATACAACGCTGCAGCGGCTGGAGCGCGACGGCCTGGTGGAGTCGGACGGGTCGGCCGGAGAAGGGCCTCAGAACGTCTTCCGCATCACCCCAACCGGCGGCGAAGAACTCACCCGTTGGCTGCAAGCCCCCACCGATATGTCCGCCCCACCACGTGACGAGCTCGTCATCAAAATCGTGTCTGCGCTGCGGGTGCCCGGCATCGACGTTCAGGACGTGGTCCAGGCCCATCGGCGCTACCTCATCGAGCTCATGCAGCAATGGACCCGCCTGAAAGAGGACGAGGCCGACTTCGACCTCAGCCTCGCCCTGGTGGTGGACGCCGAGCTGTTCCGCCTGGACTCGCTCGTCCGGTGGCTCGACTCGGCCAGCGGGCGGCTGAAACGGGCCAGTGTGGAACCGCCCGACAAGTCCTCTGCCCCCCTCTTCCGGCGCAGGGTGGTGGTAAGACGATGAGCTTCCTCGAGCTGCGAAAAGTCACCAAGCGTTACGGAGAAGGGGCCGCGGAAGTGACCGCGGTGCAGGACGTCGACCTATCCGTGGAGGCGGGCGAGCTCGTGGCCGTGATGGGCCCGAGCGGGTCCGGGAAGAGCACGCTGCTCAGCATCGCTGGGACCCTGGAGGACCCGACGACCGGTGAGGTCGCCGTGGAGGCCGCCCTTGTTTCCTCCATGTCCAGGAACGAAAAGGCACGGCTGCGACGTCGTTCTATCGGGTACGTGTTCCAGGACTTCAACCTCCTGGCCGGGCTGACAGCGATAGAAAACGTGTCCTTGCCGCTCGAACTGGACGGTGTGACGGCGAAAAAGGCTCGGGTGGCAGCCATGACGGCCCTGGAAAGCCTCGACGTGGCCGAGCGGGCGTCGCATTTCCCGGACGAGCTTTCAGGTGGCGAACGTCAGCGGGTGGCCATTGCTCGTGCCATCGTCGGCGACCGGCGTCTCCTCCTGGCCGACGAACCCTCGGGCGCCCTGGACTCCCTCAACGGCGATGCCGTCATGCGCCTGATCTTGGCGGCGTGTAAGCGTGGTGTCGCCGCCGTCGTCGTCACTCACGATGCGCAGCTGGCGTCTTGGGCCGACCGGGTCGTGTTCATCAGGGATGGCCGGGTGGTGGACCAGACCATGCCGCCCCCGAGCCCTGAGTCCCTCCTGGCCCAGACCCCGGTACGACGATGACCTTCGGAGCTCCTTTTCTTATTCTCGTCCTGGCCCTGGTGGCTGGCGTCATCCTGGTGGCTCGTCGCCGTGTACGGCGGCCCGCTCTGGCGGCCGATAAGAGCGACGGCGGGGCACCCGCCCGCCGGGCTGTGAGCCGTTGGGCTTGGCGCTTGTTCCGGCGGGAGTGGCGCCAGCAGTTGCTGGTGCTGTCTTTGATTACCGTTGCGGTGGCTGCCACCGTGGTGGGGGCGGCCGTCGCCATCGACAGCACCGTGCCTGCCAGCAACGGCTTCGGTACGGCCCACGACATGGCTACTTTCTCGGGTACGGGCCCCCACCTGTCGAGCGAACTGGCGATGATAAAGGCGCGCTTCGGCCGGACAGAGGTTATCGAGAACGAGGCACGTCAAATTCCCGGCTCGGTAGGCAGTTACCAATTGCGGGCACAGGGCACGAACGGCCCGTTCAGCCGGCCGATGCTCTCGCTGCTGGCCGGTCACTACCCCGCCGGCGCCAGCGAGACCGCTCTGACCCCTTCACTGGCGTCCGATCTCGGCTTGAAGATCGGGGATATTTGGCCTCAGGGCGGCCATGAGCCGTCCTTACGGGTGGTGGGACTAGTTCAAAACCCTCAGAACTTCCTCGACCAGTTCGCCCTCGTGGCCCCCGGGCAATTGAGCACGCCGAGCGAGGTCACCGTCTTATTCGACGCGCCTGGCATTTTCCCACTAAATATCGGGCCGAACGTGCAAACCCCGGCGACCGCGGCGCAGAGCAACCCGCTGGCGCCCGTGATCATCGGGGGAGGCCTGACGATGGGAATGCTGCTCATCGGCCTGGTGTCGGTAGGCGGTTTCACTGTGCTGGCGCAGCGGCGGCTCCGGTCCTTCGGGGTACTCGCTTCCCTCGGCGCTACTGAAAAGAACCTCGGCCTGGTAGTGAGAGCGAACGGCGCCGTCGTAGGGGTCGTCGGGGCAACCATCGGGACAGCAGTGGGGCTCTTGGCCTGGCTGGCGTACCGCCCCACCTTCGAAGCCACCGCCCATCGTTCGATCTCACTACTGGCCGTGCCATGGCCAGTAGTGGCCGCCGCCATGGTGTTAGCAGTATTGGCGGCCTATTTATCTGCCTCTCGTCCGGCGCGCGCCGTGGCCCGCGTGCCGGTGCTGGCCGCGCTCTCCGGTCGCCCGAACCCGCCGGCCCAGATCCACCGTTCAACGTTGCCCGGCCTCGCCTGCCTCGTGGCCTCGTTCCTTTTGATCGGCTACGGGCAAAGCAAGGACACGCCAGGCCAGACGGACGGCGTCCCTGAAATGATCCTGGGATTGGGGTTGCTGGTCCCGGCGGTTATCCTCTTGGCGCCCTTTTGCCTCTCACTTCTGAGCCGGGTCGGCCGGGTGGCCCCAGTGACCGTCCGATTGGCGTGGCGAGACCTATCCCGTTACCGCGCCCGGTCTGGTTCCGCGCTGGCCGCCATCAGCCTTGCGGTACTCATCTCGGTCATCATTTGCGTAGCAGCGGCGGCCCGGTACGCCAACCCGCTCGATTACACGGGCCCGAACATAGGCGCCAACCAGTTGATCGTAAATACGTACCCGCCGGACGGCCTCGCGGGCCGGTGGGAGCCCCGCCGGCCACGCTGCAGAAGACTGCCCTCGACATTGCCGGGATAGTTGGCTCGCACGAAGTAGTCGAGCTACAGACCACGAGTGCGAGCCTCTGGCACACCGGGCCCGGGCGGAACTGGGTCGGCCCCATCTACGTTGCTACCCCCGAGCTTTTGGCCGCCTTTCACATCCGGCCGGCGCAAGTCTCACCGACGGCGGACATTCTCAGCATGCGCCCCGGGCTGGCCGGTGTCACGCACCTACAGTTGATCAATAACGGGGCCGCCGGGGACAGTGCCCCCGCCACGGTGATGCCTTGCACAAGGAGCACGTGCATCGAAAAGCCAGTGGTCCAGGAGGTGGGCTCGCTGCCGTCCGGCACCGACGCACCCAATACCCTGATCACGTTCCATGGCCTAACGCAGCTCGGGCTCCGGCCCAGCGTCGCCGGTTGGTTCATCCAGGCGCCGCAAACTGTCAACCCAGCTCAGGTCAAAAGCGCTCAATTGATGGCCGCGGCCCAAGGCCTGTTGATCGAAACCAAAGACAACGTACCCAGCATGTCGACGCTTATAAATTCGGCCACCGTGTTCGGCATCGGCCTGGCCTTGGCCATCCTGGCCATGTCCGTCGGCTTGGTCCGGAGCGAGACCGCCGACGACTTGCGCGTCCTGGCCGCCACTGGCGCCAGCAGCTGGGCCCGGCGCACACTGTCCGCCGCCACCGCCGGCGGGCTCGCGCTCCTCGGCGCTCTGCTCGGGACCGTCGCTGGCTACGTCGGCATGATCGGCTGGGTCAGGTCTAACGCGCTAGCCGGCGGGCTATCAGCGCTCGGCAACGTGCCCGTCTCGAACCTGCTCGTGATCTTGCTCGGGATGCCGGCGATCGCAGTCGTGCTCGGGTGGCTGCTCTCCGGCCGGGAGCGGCCGGGTACGGTCCGGCGCGCCGTCGAGTGACCGCCCCCCCGGGGTCTACCCCGGACCTGAACGCCGGGTGTCTCTGAGACACCAAAGGGGACCACTCGGGATCCGGCAACGGAGCACTGTGACGCCGGTGTGACGCCGCGGCCTTACGTTGCGCGTCGAGGCGACAAGCGTCGTCTGCCTGAAAGAAAGGTCGCAGATGTTCAAACGCTCAAAGTCCCCGGCCGTCGCTTGGCCCAAAGTGTCCACCTATAGGTCGCACCGTCACCACATCACCTCGAAGCTCGCTGGCACCGTTGGTGCCGCCGCCACCGCGCTCGTCGCCGCCTCAGCGCTGGCCAGCGCGGCCGCAGCCGCCCCCCACCCCGCCGCAACAACCATGGCAGCAACAACCACGCCCGCGGCCGCCACCGTGGGCATTATGGACGGGCCTTACGGGCCCATGCTGGTGGCCGGCTCAGGACCATCCCCGGGTACTGCCCTTTATATGATCACGAGCGATTATGGCAGCGCCCTTGGGTGCACCACCGCCAAACAGGAAGTGGCGGGCAGCCGGTACGAGTGCACGGGGCCAGAGACCGGCAAGTCTGAGTGGCCGGCGTATACAACCAACGGGACGCCACAGGCGGGGCCCGGCGTAAAGCAGTCTCTACTTGGAGAAATCGCCCGCCCGGGTATTGGCGAACAAGTCACCTATGACGGCCATCCCCTCTATCTGTTCGACCAGATCCCCGGTCTCCCCACCGGAGAGGCGTGGGACGAGCCAGGCCTCCCCGCTGATCACGGCACCTGGTACCTCGTCTCCCCCAGCGGCAACCCGATGGGTTGGGAAGGGATGCTCACCACCGCTACGGTCAAGGGCCGTGCCGTCCTGGCGGAATTGATGCTCGACGGCGGTGGATGGGTCCCCTTCCCGGTCTATAGCTACTCGGGCGGGACTGCGTGCACCGGCGCATGCGCCATGCAATTCAACCCCGTTTACGCCATCGGCTCACCGGGCCTGGCCCCCGGCCTCCCTTCGGGCCACGCCGGGCTGGTGACCCGACCGGACGGGACGGAGCAACGGACCTGGTACGGTAAAGCGCTCTATCTGTACGCCAACGAGACCATTCAGCCGAGCGGGTCGGGGCTGATCCTCGGGGGCAACGGGAACGGCGTTCGTGTCCCGGGAGAGGGCAGCTTTTCACTGGTGTCTCCCTGAAGTCCCGGCCGGGCCAATTCGCTTTACGCGACTTGAGACAAATCGTAACGGGTCTCACACGCCGGCCACTGCAGCTTCCGGAGCGATGAGCACTGGCCGCCGGGCGTGGGACGCCAGCGCGTGGGACACGCTGCCAAGCAATGCGGCGCGTATGGGGCCGCGGCCCCGTTGACCGCAGACGATCAGGCGAGCTGAGACTTCGTCCGCCGTCTCGAGGATGGCTTCGACAACCCCCTGGAAAGACTCCCTGATCATTGCCGAGGCTCTGTACCCGTGCTCATTCGCCCGAAGGGCCCCTCTTCAGCTACGGATCTGGCATACGACTCTTCCTGCACGTCCAGATCAGTGCCTCCGACCGCACTACCCGACGCAAACGCTCCGGTACGAGCCAAGCGCGTGGCCAGGGTTTCCCAAACCGTTAGCACAACCGCGTCCACGGGACGCGCGACCAACTCCACCGCGGCTCTCATGGCGCGCCGTGACCCTTCGGACCCGTCGAAGCAAAACAACACAGGTAGGGCCGGGCTTCCTTCTGACATGACGCTCTCCTTTTTCGTTTGGGCCTTTAACAACCTTTGGTCCGACAAGTAGCTGACGGATAGTCGAGGGCCGGGCGGCCCGAAGAGTGCCGAAAGCCCGCCTGCGTAAGCAGTTCTCTGCCCGTCGCCAGCGAGCAATGACACTAACAGCCGGCCGAGCCAGCGGCCGGGCCGGGTCGCTATACCGGCGGCCCGGCGCGGGCCCGGTCTCGTACCTGCCGTACCCAGTCGCCGTCGGGCCACGCCCCGTCGATGAGCCACGTGACGCCGACCGCATCGAACGCCGCGACGCTATGCCCGGGCGCCAGCGTGGCGTACACGTCCCAGTCGCCGGGCCGGTGCACTCCCTCCAGATAAGTCCCGATCTGTTCGGGAGTCATGAGGTCCGGGTAGGAGATCGGGAAGAACCCGTCCCACCGCAAGGCCCGCACCAGGGGTCTGCGGTGCGGGAAGACGCCGGCGACAAAATCCGTGGTCTCGGCGACTGCACCGGTCCGGGCCGTAGTTGCGCGTTTACGTTGAAATGAGGGCCGTGGTGGCTCACCGCTTCCCCGCGCAAGAGCGCGTCGAGCACCGCTAAGCCGTCGTCCAGGATGCTGGCGCGCGTTCCCGGGTCGGGCTCGTCCCCGAATGCCGCGAAATCGGCATCGGCGGGCACTCCGAGGCCGACCCCGAGCACCGCTCGTCCCCTGCTCAGATGGTCGAGGGTGATCAACTGCTTGGCCAGGACCCAGGGCCGGCGCCGGGCCAGGGGGGTGACGGCCGTGCCGAGCATGACCCGTTCGGTGCGGATGGCCATCGCCGCCAGCACAGCCCAGGGGTCGTGGATGTCAAGCCCGCGGTGGGCGTCCCACTGAAGATGGTCCCACAGGAACACGCCGTCCCACCCGGCGGCCTCGGCATCGACGGCAAGGTCCACGATCACGTTGGGGTCGGCGAAGGGCGGGATACTGACACCGAAGCGCATAAGGGGCATCGTAACTGCGACCGCCGTAACCAGCCGGGAGACGCGGAGTGTGGGTTAACCGGAGTAGCGAACGCGTAACGGCCATGCCGTGGCGAACCACGGGCGAAGATGGCCGCGAAGCTCTCCGTCGAGCTCAGCACGATCGGCCCGGACCCAGGACCGGGCCTCCGCATCGGCAACGGCGGTCGGGTCAGGCTTTAGGTAGACGCAGCCGATGACGGTGTCGGGTCGAGCCGGGGCCAGCACAGTCCAGGCGAAATCCAAGCGGCGCTGGTGGTGGTCCCAGTGCTGCTCGAGGTCAGCCCGGTTTTCCTCAAGTGTGAACCGTCGGTGCGGCCAGTCGTCGGGACTGAAGCCCGGGGTGGAGTGGATGTGCTCGATCGACGAGGACCAAGCCTCGAGATCGGACGCGTTGTGCTCCGGGCCAAGTACGGCGAAGCGGAACCACAGGTGGCCGGGTGGTTGAGGCACGGAGAAGTCCACCGGGACGAGCGGTTGGGTGCCCATCGGCCGATTCCACCATGTCGGTCGGCACGGCGTTGGGCCGGCCCTGCCGGGCGACAAAAAGCAGGTTTTTAGGCCATTCTTATAGTATCTATTCAATCGATGGTAATATGAGGAGCCAGACTTTAAGGAGGCCCCCCAGTGGCCGAAACGGTGATGGCTGCGAGACGGCTCGAAGTGGTGGCCTATGAGGCGGCCGGGCTCGGCGACCGCAGCTACCTGGTGCACGACGGGGCTCGGGCCGTCGTGGTCGACGCCCAGCGGGACCCGGGACCGTACGTCCAGACCGCTGCCGACCTCGGCGTCGAGATCACCCTGGTGCTGGAGACCCACGTCCACAACGACTACGTGAGCGGTGGCTTGGCCCTTTCCCGGCGAGCCGGCGCCAGCTACGGCGTCCCTGGCGGAGTCCCTTTCGATTTTGCGTCCGAAAGCTCGGCCCTGGAGGAAGGCGACGTGTTGGAGGTCGGGGCGCTGCGGATCAGGGTGCTGTCCACGCCGGGCCACACTCCTCACCACCTCACGTTCTTGGCCCAGGATGCTTTGGGGACGAGCACCGCCCTGACCGGAGGCTCGCTCCTCGCGGGGGCCACGGGGAGGACGGACCTATTGGGCCCCGAACGGGCGGCCAGCCTGGGGGAAGCCCAATGGCGCTCCGTACGACGCCTGCTGCGGGAGCTCGACCCGGCCACGGAAGTCCTGCCTACCCACGGGTTCGGGAGTTTTTGCAGCGTCGGGCTCGGCACCTCCCCGGCGAGCGACCGGCTCACGGTCGGCTCTGAACGCTTACGCAACCCGGCCGCCCGCCTCGACTTGGCCCGTTCCTCGAAGAACTCGTGACCAGCCGGCTGCCGATCCCGGCGTACTACCAGCACATGGCGCCGCTCAATCGTGCCGGAGCGGCCGAACCGCAATACCGGCCCGTACCCGTTCTCACCTCCGCCGCCTTGTCACAATTAGTGCGCTCCGGAACGGTCGTCGTTGACCTCCGTCCTCGCCGTCAATTCGCTGACATCCACCTTCGGGGCGCGCTGAACATAGAGCTGGCGGCCAATCTCTCCACCTATTTCGGTTGGCTTGTCCCCTTCTCCGCCCCCTTCGTAGTCATCGCGCCGAGCTTCGACGAGTTGGTGGAGGGCCGGCGCCTCCTGTCCAGGATCGGCCGGGAGGACCCAGTGGCCTGGGCGCCGGCTGATTTGATCGGATCTCTGCCGGCCGAGCTCCTGGGCCACTACGAGGTCGCCACTTTTGCCGGACTGGCGCAGCATTTTAGACAGGACGAACGTCCGCACGTGGTAGACGTGCGCTTTCCTCATGAATGGCAGACAGGCCACATTAAGGGGGCCGAGAATATCCCTTTGCCAGAGGTTGTCGCCGTTTCGCCCACGCTCTCGACAGAGGAGAAGATCTGGGCCCATTGTGCGGCTGGTTACCGAGCCGCCATCGCCGCCTCGATATTGTCGGCCCGCGGGTGCCACCCGGTACTGGTCGACGACAACCTCGATAACGCCGCTACCGCTGGGCTCGTGATGGTGTGACCAACTCGAAAGCCCCGGAAAAAGGCGAGGACGCAATCGGGCGGCGGCTCCCCGACACTGGGACAACGACGGTGCAGCGCCTGTTCTCGTTCCCTAACCCTGTCAACGAAGTGTCCGCGCGCCTGGTGGCGGCCGGAGTGCTCGTCATGTGCGTCCTAACCATAAGCCTCAACTTGCGTTGGGCCACCGCATTGATCGCCTATGGGTTCGTGGCACGCGTGCTCACCGGCCCGAAATTGAGCCCTCTCGGGCAGTTCGTGACCCGGGTCGTGACGCCTCGCCTTCCCCTTTCCGAACGCCCGGTGCCGGGGCCTCCAAAACGGTTCGCCCAAGGTATTGGCGCCGCTTTTTCGCTCACCGCCCTTGTGCTCGCCCTTCTTGGGTTGTGGACCGGTGCGCAGGTCGTGCTCGGTCTGTTAGCGGCGGCCGCTTTCCTCGAGGCCGTTCTGGCCATTTGCTTGGGCTGCAAGGCGTTCGCGCTATTGATGAAGGCCGGCGTTATCCCCCCAGAGGTATGCGAAAGCTGCAACAACATCTGGGCCGCCCGAACCTGAATACCCTGACTGAGGCGCGCCGGCGCACTGATGACCCAACTTAATGCCCGCAGGTGGCCGAATTAGTAGTTGGCTACGAGGCGTTCGCGTTCGAGCGGGCCGCGGCCGTGGTCGTCATCCCGAAGCTTCGCCCTGACCTGAGTGGCTATATCTTGGGCCTGCAACCTTATCTCGGGCACGGCGGTGCTTTCGTAGAGCTGACCTTGCCGGAGCGAACCCATAGCCCAAAGCCATTCGGCCGCTTTACCCGAGGCCCCGATGACCTTTCCGGCCGAATCAGTATCTACGCCCAGCCCCAGGGGACCAGGCCGGGCCAGGCCGCGTGAGCGGAGGCGGTTGGCGAGGACCTGGTCGTCCCGGAACACGTTCGGGTCGGCGCCGAACAGTTCACCAGCCAGTCGGAGCCCCAGTGGTCGATCTGCCCGGACGGCAGTGTCTTTACCGCCACCCGGAGCTGGGAACGGGGAGCCTCGACCGCGAGGACCTGGCCAGAATGGACATGGAACAACCCTCGGTCCGAAAGGCCCTCGACTTCTCGCCCCACTTCGGGCGCCATCCGGTGCCGGTGCACGCTCCAGAAGCGCTCCAAGTGGCGTCTGAACCGAGCCTGTTCGACCGCGTCCAGGCCCATCCAGAGGTCCTGCGCTCGTGGGCGGAGGAGGTCAACGATGTCTCGCCAATCGCCTCCTTGCGCTTCCGTTTCTGCCACCGCAACGCGCACCTGGTGGAGAAGGCCACGAGCCTGAGGGCTGTTCACTTCCTGAGCGCGCCCCTCACTGCCTGGCTCCGGGCGCGTGCCGGCCGTGTGTTTCTGGGGCAGCAGGCCATGCCGGGAGACAGCGTGGACGGCTCCTCTATGCCCGTTTTCCCGGAGGGCGAGAAGGACATCTACCGCGCTCAGCCCCGTGCCAATGAGGGTAACGGTGGCCGACCGCTCGATGGCGGCCAACGCCGCCGCGTCCCACGGGTTGCCCAGACAATGGCTCTCCGCCCCTGGACAGACCAGGCCCTGGGGGAGCCTCGGCGGGACGATCCCCAGGGCCAGGATGACTGCATCGGCAATGACTGGTTCACTTCGTGCCGGGCGGACGTAAGCGCCAATGCCACCTGGCTCGATGTCGACGACCTCGTCCTGGCGCAGTTCCAGAAGGTCTCCACCTGTACCGGGATGGCCCAACGCCCGCAAGGTGTCGGCCAGATAGCGCCGGTAGAGCTGGCGACCGAGGAAGTCGTCCCGGCGGTTGGTCTGGCCCTGAAGGTCGAGCCAGCGGGCAAAGTGCTCCGGGTCCTCGCTGAAGGCGCTCATCGAACTCGCGGGGACGTTTAGCAGGTGGCTCTGGTAGGGGGTCGAAAACGCCACCCCTCCTGCCACCTTGTTGGCCCTTTCGAAAACTACGAGCCGGGCCGGCGCCATCCCTGGCGACGCCAGGATATGGAGGGCGGCCAGCACCCCGCTGGCTCCGCCGCCGATAACGGCAACCGTAGGCCGGTTTCTCTTCACCAGGTACAGACTAGACAAGATTCCACATAATTAGTAGATTCGATTGATATGGTCGGTTACGCCCTAAAAGGTACAGCCCCGGTGGTCCTCCCCCTTGCCACCGGGGCTGTACCTCGTGCTCGCCCGCGGCGAGGCCGTGTATGGGGCCCTCACGAGCTCCTCACCCTGGTGAAGTGGTCGGCCGCCCAGCTGCCAACGGCGTTCCAACCTCCCCAGCTCGCTCTGGGCCACCGCCATTACGAGCTTCTGGACCGGACCGGGGACTACGAGCTGTGGGTCATCCACTGGCCCCAGGACGGTGGCTTGGTGCTCCACGACCATGGTGGGTCGACGGGGGCCTTTTACGTAACTGCGGGAGTGCTCGAGGAGACGAGCACCAGCCCGACGGCACGGTCTCTACGTCGCCGCCTCGTATTACCGGCAGGAGGGCAGTCATTTGGGCCTGATTACGTCCACAGCGTCGTCAACCCGTCAATGGCACTGGCTACGAGTGTGCACGCGTACTCGCCTCCTCTGTCCTCGATGACGTTTTACGCCAGGTCCTCGAGCGGCCTATTAGTGAGCCACGTAGAGTCGGAGTGGGAGGGAGCGCCATGACTGAGGAGCCCACGCTGGAACCTGGCCCGACGGCAGCCCGGTCGTGCCGGGTTGACGAAATGGTCGAAAAGGCCCGGCGGGGATTGAGGCGGGTTCTGCCCAATGAGGCGGCCCGCATATGGGCCTCCGGCGGGCTGCTCATTGATACCCGTCCTGCTGCTCAGCGAGCTGAGTTCGGCGAAGTCCCCGGTGCCGTTGTGATCGAGCGCAACGTCCTGGAGTGGCGCCTCGACCCCACCAGCCCCCACCGCCATGAAGCGGTTGTTGGCCCGGAGCAGGACATTATCGTCATGTGCCAGGCAGGGTACGCGTCCAGCCTGGCCGCGGCATCCCTGCGTCAGCTCGGCCTTTCGAAAGCCACGGATATTATTGGCGGCTACGAGGCCTGGGTAGAGGCCGGTCTACCTGCGACGTTGGCCGGGCCAGCAATTTCGTCCGGCTCCCGGCCGGAGCTTCAGCTCGACTGAGGAACGACATAAGCAGGAGCAAAATGCCCACTTTCATGGACTTTCACGACCACCTTCCCCTCCCGCCCGAAGCGATCTCCCAGATCACAGAGGACACCAAAGAAGAAAAACGGGACCAATTTGGTGTCCGCCAGGTGGAATTGTTCTACAACGCAGACGGGCAGGTGTACTGCCTGCTCGACGTGCCCGACGAGGAGGCCGTGCGTCAACACCATGCAGCCTTAGGTATCGCCTGCGGCGACGTCCACCATGTAACGAAACTGTTGTAGGAACGCCCTCCAAGCCGCAGGTTCGCCAAGCCGCAAGTTCGTCAGCGGGCCAGGGGAGCTTCGACACCGTCGGCACCTCTTAGATAGCTAGCCGCCTCGAGCACCCGGCGCGCCCATTCGACTTGGCCCGCCACCGAACCGGTGTCGGTAGCCGCCACGGCGATGCCGGTGGCACCGGTACGAGCGGCGATCCCGGCCGCTCGGTTCACATCAGGGTCGCAGGCAAGATCTTCGGCCACCGTCTCCGGGACGAGGGCGGCCGCGTCAAGGGCCTGTCCGGCCACGAGCAGTTCCCGTATGCGGTCGACGGCCGGGGGCGGGACACCCCACGATTCACGTACGGCAGCACTGTTGTTGAGCACGGCGTACGTGGCGGCCCGAGCGAGCAATGCCTCTGAGCGTGCTCCCTGTCTCACGAGCGGCGCCCAGATCAACCCGGGGGAGGGCCGGTCCCCAACGTTCCCCGTGTCACCGTCCCCGGGTGTTCCATGGGTCGAGCCCACCCGGCTCTCGTAGCCCTGCCGGACGGTTGCCACTGATCGGTCCAGGTCGCTTTTCGGGACAGCCCAGAGCAAGACGTCGTCGGCCACCCTCCCCGCTGCCCGCAGGACACCCCGGGAACGGGCGGCCACGGTGATCGGTACCGGGCGCAACGCAACGTCGAGGCGCCGTCCACTCACGGGGTCGAGCGGTTCGCCCGAAGCAACGCTGCGGATCAACGAGGCGAGCCGCTCGATCCGCGCTGGTGCGTCCGCTCGCGATATCTGAGCGGCCAAGCGGATCTCCGAGCCACCAGCACCCAGACCGGCGAACACCCTGGGACCGGCCAGACCTTGCAGCGAGGCTAGAGCCGAAACCGTCAGGAAGGGATGGCGAAGGTACGGGTTTGTCACGAGCGGTCCGAGCCGGATGCGGTCGGTGGCCCTAGCCGCCTCCCCCAGTAGCAGCCAGGTGTCGCGCCACCAGAAGGCGTCGGCCACGCCGAGCCAGTCCGCGCCGGCCTGTTCGGCCGTGCGGGCCAGCTCGCGGACGTCGTCAAAACCGGGGTTCTCGATATGAGCGATGACGCCGACGGTCATTCCAATTCCCTTTTGGCAATAGTTAGAGCCGCGATGCAGTGCCCGATCGTCTCAGGCTGACTGGACGTCCGCAGACAGAGCCCGACGCTGGCCGGCTGATAAGTGCGGGCTGCCTCAGCGATGCGGGCGGCGATTTCCTTGTGGCTGCCGGACAGTACGAAGTGGGCCATGATCTCATCGGTAACGAGCTTTCTGGCCGGCTCGACATCGTCATGGGCCAAAGCCTCGATGGCGTCGGTTAGCTCGGCGTCTTCGAGCCCAAAATTGCGCCGGGTGACTTCTGGCGAGTCGAGCAGCGACTGGGTTAGTCGTGGCCGCAGCCACTCCAGTTCGTCCCCATCGAACACTGCGTTCATGTACAGGGCGACGGGCACCCTGCGCACAGACCGGGCCCAGCCGAGGGTCCTGTCAAGTACGAACGAGGGCGTGGGCCCGATGAAGACCCCGTCTGCCTCCGCCGAGGCCAGCCGGTTGAGCCCCTCGCTCCTAGAGCCAACGTAAATAGGTAGAGCAGGCACCCGAAAGGCACCGTCCGGCGGTTGGTACCCTTCGCCGCTCGTACCCATGGCGACGGCTCTGGCCATTGCGATGAACTCACGAACTCGTCGCAATGGCCTATCCCTGGCGATACCGACGGGCCCGAGTGAAATACCCCCGCCCGCCCCGACACCGAGGATGGCCCGGCCGTCTGAGAGTTCCTGCACCGTCATCATGGCTGACGCGGCCACGGCAGGATGCCGCAGATAGGGGTTGGTCACGGCCAACCCCAGCGTGATGGTGCGGGTCCGGACCGCGCCAGCGGCGAGGACTGCGAAAGGGTCACGGTTCTGCGCGCCCTCGTCGCCGAGCCACACCTCGTCGACGCCGAGCGATTCGGCTTCCTGGACGGCAGACACCAGGTCGGGAGCAGACGTGTCCGGGAAAAGCCAGATGCCAATGGCGCTCATGGCGCGCTGTCAGCGAAAACGGGTCGAGTAACCACTGGAGTTCATAGTAACTCCATAGATATGATAGAACAACTTGGCAGTGTGCTGTTGCCGTTCGGCGTTCGACGAGCGGCTCGACTGAGGAGGAGGCTCCATGCGTATCGGAGTGTCGCCATGGGGTTCGACCCGGCAGGGAGCGGCCCACGCCGCGTCCGCAGCTGTCGAGGCGGGCGTAGACACTCTTTGGCTGGGAGACGGCCTCCTGACCGTCGCCCGGTTCCCGCAATGGTCGGGCGGCCTCGAGCCATTTGTGGAGCTGGCCTGGCTGGCCGGGCGCTACCCCTCGGTGCGAGTCGGGCTGGGCGCCGCAGTGTTGCCTCTGCGGGATGTGCACTGGTTGGTCAAAGAGGCGTCGACGCTCGACCAGCTCACCTCCGGCCATTTCGACCTGGTTGTCGCACCAGGGTATTGGCGACGCGAGTTCGACTACCGTGGACTGGATTTTGACCGGCGAGGGACGCGTTTTGACGATTTCCTGGCCGCTCTCCAGGCCGGGTTTTCGGGTTCGCCCTACGAAGGTGGAGCCGTTCGGGTACCCGCGGAGGGTCGCCTGTCGCCCGTACCGTTCACCGAGGGCGGCCCGCCACTGTGGCTGGCCGGCGGTCGGGCCACGTTGGAGCGAGCTCTGAAACTGGGCCGCGGCTTTCAGGCTCGGAGCCCTGCTCTCCCAACTGTCCTCGCTCCTCTCGTGGCCGAGTGGCGCGATCGGGGCGGCGAGGACTTCGGCCTTCGAGTGGGGTTCGAGGTGAACGACGCTGGGGACGAAGCGCGATCACCGGACCTGCTGGTCGGGCCGGCGGCCTACCTGGCCGAGCAAGTCGTCGCTTATGCCGAATTGGGGGTGGCGGACGTCTCCATCCGTCCGGGCCAGACCGACGACGCAGCGCGCCACACTATAGACGCACTGGGTACCGTGATCATCCCCCAGTTACGGGCTCATGAAGCGACCCGTCTTTCCCGAGACCGGGAAAGACGAGCGCAGTGAGCGAAGGCAACGTCCTGTTAGACAGGGCCCGGGCCGGGCCAGTAGACGCGAGCACGGACGGGCGCGAGCAGCGGCTTCAGTTCCATGACGTTGCCAAACGGTTCGACGACGGGACGGAAGCACTGCGAGCCGTGAACTTCAACGTGGGCCGAGGCGAACTAGTTGCCCTCGTCGGGCCGTCTGGGTGCGGCAAGTCGACCTTGCTTCGCATCGCTTCAGGATTGGCGGCACCGACCGGAGGTCGCGTCGAAGTGTCGGCCGGCCCGGTCGGTTATGTCTTCCAGGACGCCACCTTGCTCCCCTGGCGCACGGTACTGGGCAACGTGGCGCTGCTGGGCCAGCTCAATGGAGCGTCAAAGGAAGAACGCCGACGGGCGGCGCTGGCCGCCATCAAAACCGTCGGGCTGTCCGGCTTTGAAGAGAAGTACCCACGAGCGCTTTCGGGGGGCATGAAAATGCGAGTTTCGTTAGCCAGAGCGCTCACGATGTCGCCGAACGTCTTTCTTTTCGACGAACCGTTCGGCGCCCTGGACGAGATCACCCGCCAGCGGTTGAACGAAGAACTGCTCCAGCTGTTCCAGGACCGGTTATTTGCGGGCTTGTTCGTGACCCACTCGGTCGCGGAGGCCGTGTTCCTGGCTTCGAGGGTGCTGGTGATGTCGGGCCGTCCTGGCGCAGTCATTGCGGATATCCCTGTCGTCTTCGGCTATCCCCGGAGACCCGAGCTGCGTTATTCGGCGGCGTTTGCCGGCGTCGCCGGCCAAGTCGGGTCAGCGCTTCAAGAAGGCCACTCTTGAGCGCACCTGTGGTACTCGACCTCGACCCGAGGGTCGACGGCGAAGGGCGCGAAGAACAGCGGGCCGCACCGCACCGCCGCCGGCGATGGCGCGGCACGCTCGGGCCCCTCTCTGCGTGCTCGCCCTGGTGCTTGCGCTGTGGTACGGGGCGAGCTATCTCCTGCTATCGCCGACACGGCGCTTCCTCCTGCCCCCACCCCAAAGCGTCGTCTCCGTAGGCTTCTTGACCTGGTCAAACTTCGACCAGATCCTGACCTCTCTTGCGCTTACTACGAAAACCGCCGTCCTCGGGTTCGTCCTGGCCGCTGTGATCGGCATTTCCCTGGCCGTCATCATGAGCCAGGCCAAGTGGGTGGAAAGGGCCGTTTACCCGTACGCCGTGGTACTGCAGACCATCCCGATCCTGGCCATCGTGCCCCTCATCGGCTTTGCCTTCGGCTTCAACTTCGGCAGCCGCGTGCTGGTATGCGTGTTGATAGCCCTTTTCCCGATAATCACCAACACGCTGTTCGGCCTGTTGTCGGTCGACGAAGGCCTCCACGACTTGTTCACACTTCAAGGCGTCAGTCGGGCGCAGCGGCTGTGGAGGCTTCAGCTACCGGCCGCTCTTCCGAACATCTTCACCGGGCTACGCATATCCGCAGGGCTCTCGGTGATAGGGGCGGTCGTGGGCGATTTCTTTTTCCAGCAAGGCCAGCCGGGACTGGGTGAGCTGATCAACCTGTACCGGGCGCAGCTCGAATCGGCCCAGCTCTATGCGGCCGTGATTATGGCGTCCTTGCTGGGGATCTGCGCCTTCATGCTCGTCGGGCTCGTTTCGCAACGCGTGATCGGGCCGTGGCACGAATCAGCCCGCATCACTGACCTCAACCGAAAACACTAAAAACAACCGCCAATACCAAGGAGGAAACTATGGTCTCTCGGAACAAGCGCGTCGCTTCCCTTGTGGCGACGGCCGCCACCATCGCAACCGCGGCACTCCAGGGGCAAATCTCTGGGGCCGCAGCAGCCCCGGTAACGAACGCCACTTCTGTGCCGGCTCAATACCAGCTCTCTGGGATTTGCCCCAACCCTGTCACTGTCCAGACCGACTGGTACCCCGAAGCAGACCACTCCGAACTCTATGAGCTAGCCGCCCCGAACGGTCAGGTGAACACCAACAACAAGTGGTACACGGCGAACCTCATCGCTCACGGCTACAACACCGGGGTCAAAATCCAGATCCGGCTCGGGGGGCCGGCGATCGGGGACCAGTTGGTAAGTGCTGAGCTCTATGAGTACACCAACATCCTTTTGGGCTACATAGGGACCGACCAAGCTATCCAGCTCTCGGCGAGCCAGCCAACTGTGGCCGTGGTTGCTCCCCGTCTCGAGAGCGCGCTCGAAATTGAGTGGAGCCCGGTGCAGCACCCGTCTGTCAAGACCATCTCCGATCTCGGCACCCAAAATATAAAGGTCCTTTACTACAACGGCGCGCCTTTCATGGCCTACCTGATCGGCAAGGGCATCCTGAAGCAAAGCCAGGTTGATGGCTCCTTCGATGGGACACCGGCTCGCTGGGTGGCCAGCGGCGGCCAGATCGCGGAGCAGGGGTTCGCCACCGCTGACCCTTACCAATACCAGTACACCATCAAGCAATGGCTGAAGCCGATCGCCTTCCAATTGGTGTCGGCGTTAGGTTACGACCCCTACGGTGACTCTCTGGCGACGCTCCCGGCCAACGTCACCAAGTATGCCGCCTGCTTCAAGAAGCTGGTCCCGATAATCCAGCAGGCGCAAGTGGACTACGCCTCCAACCCGGTCCCGGCCGACACTCTCATTGCCAAGCTGGTATCTGAGTACAACGATGGTTGGGATTACACCGCCAATGCAGCTGCGTTTGCAGCCAAAGCTCAGCTAAAGGACGGGATCATCGCCAACGGGCCCGACGGCGTCTTGGGGGACTTCAACCTGAGCCGCGTCACCAGTCTCATAAAGTCGCTGTCGCCAATCTACGCCAAAGAGGGAAAGACGCCTAAAGCCGGCTTGACAGCACAAGACATTGTGACCAATCGGTTCATCGACCCGCATATCCACCTGCCGGCCTGAAGTTCCGCCGAGCATGCCCCGTTCAGGACCCCTGCCCTCCGTGGGCGCTATAACCCCGGCCACGGTTAGAAAACCCCACCTGATCAGGCGGGTGGCACTTGGGGACGCCACGTATTTGCGGTCAGACAGCGCTGATGGTCCGTCGCCTCGGCAAGACCTCCTGATCCGGGGCCGATTATCGAGAAGGTGGCGGACCCCAGCGCAATCGGCCCGGGCGATCCCCGGGAAGACAGTCTCGAAGTGGACGGCGGGGATCTAGTTGCACTCCCGGCTTTGGTGGAACCGCACGCCCATCTCGACAAGGCGCTGAGCGCGAGCCTGTTCGATCACGGCCAACGAGACTTGGCTTCGGCTATCGAAGTGTGGGTGGCGGCTCGGCCCGCCATGAGGACAGCGGACATAGCTCGCCGGGCCGAAGAAACCGCGCTGCGGTACCTCGCTAACGGGACGACCGCGATTCGCACCCATACTGACACGGGCGAAGGGATCGGCACTCGGGCCATCGAGGCGGTCCTTTCCGTTCGGGCCAGACTGCGGCCCGTCCTCGAAATTCAGGTCGTGGGTGCCTGCTCGGTCCCCATGACCGGCATTGCGGGCAGGAACAACAGGGCCATGTTCCTGTCCGCGCTTGATATGGGAGCCGATGTTGTCGGAGGAGCGCCGTGTTGCCGGCAAAATTAATTGACAACGGTCCGGCAACTTTGGGTGAGGACGGTCCGGCATAACTGAACGGTGACGCGCAACAGCGCCGGCCCCGAGTCGTTCCCGGGGAACCGGCGCCCTAGCGTGATGGCAGTGTTCAGGTGCGGGTGAGCTCGGCGACCGCCTTCTTGGCGCAAGTGTCGTCGACCAGGCCCTTGCCCTCGGTGGCGGCGGCCATCAACGCAGCGGTGGCGGCATTGTTGAGCGCCCGGGGCAGCCCGTTGGCATAACGGTGCAGGCGAGCGGCGGCGTCGTCGGCTATAAGTGGGTCGACCCGACCGGCCAGGGCCAGGTGGTGGCGTAGGTAAGCGACCGACTCGGCCAGGTCCATGCCGCCCAGGGCGTAGCGGACGCTGATGCGTTGGTCCAGGGCGGCGAACATCCCCTGGCGCAGGCGGGAGGCCAAGGTGGGTTGGCCGAGCAACACACCGGCGAAGGGCGACGCCGAATCAAGCTCTGCGTTCGAGAGCAAACGCACCTCTTCGAGCTGCTCGGGGGAAAGCAGGTGGGCCTCGTCGATTATCAAAAGGACCCGGCGGTGACGCTCGTGCTCTTCGGCGCCGAGCAGGGCCGCCGCCTGGTTTATGGCCTCGGCCTTGTGGAAACGGGGCGTTGCCCCCAAAGCGGTGGCGATGGCCACGTAGAGCCCCCGGCAACCCCCAGAGGGGTTGGCCAGGTAGATGACCGTGTACTTTGTCCTGTCCAAGCCGGCCACAGCCGCCCTGACGGCCACGGTCTTGCCCGCCCCCGTGTCGCCCACTATGACGCCCAAGGCGGACTGGTTTATGCAGTAGTCGACCCGGGCCACCGCCTCGGCGTGCGCCGCCCGCTCGAACAGCTTGTCCGCCGGCACCGATTTTGTGAATGGGGTGCGGGCAAAACCGAAGTGGGCAGCCCAGACATCGACGCCCGCCATCACCGTGCCGCCTCGTCGTCACCACGGGCCTCCATGCCGGGCAGGGACCGGTAGGAGATGGAGCCCTCGCCCAGCGCTTCGGCGTGGGCGGCGGCCACCAGGCCCAGGTAGTCCACGCCGGGCCCGGGGGGCGGAGCCTCGGGGACGGCCTGGGGCACGGCCGGGTGCACGTGGCGGCCGATCACGAACGGCACGGCCGTCCCTGCCGGCGTGCCGTTGTCGTAAACCTCCACTTTGGCCATGTCTTCGGGGTCAAAGCGCAGCTCGACCGTGCGGCCGATGAGCTCGGGGCCGACTTGGTAACGGTTGGCAAGTAGCGACACCGTCGCCGTTTTGGTGACCCGGCGGGTGACCGACCAGCGGAACGCCTCGGATAGTTCTGAGGGCGAAGGGATATCGGGCGTGAAGCCGGCCAAGAACCTCTCCATGGGCGCTTGTTTGGTCTCGGCGTGGGCCCGGGTATTGGCGACCTGCTCGGCCCAGGCCATGAACAGGTCGTTCAGTTCGGCGAAACTGGCGATGCCCCGGGCCTCGACTTCGGCTATGAACGAAGAACGTATATAGGAGTTGAGCCTTTCCTGCTTGCCTCGGCCCTGGGGGGCGTAAGGCTTCGAATGCACCAGGGCGACCCCGAGCACGGCGCAGGCCCGAGACAGCTGGTGGTTAGCGTAAGGAGCGCCGTTGTCGACATATAAAAGTTCAGGCCGGCCCCGCCGGGAAATGGCCGAACGCAGCACGTCTTGGCCGGCACGGGTGTTCTCCTCGGTCACCCAGCGCCCGTGGACGAGCAAGCGGCTGTAGTCGTCGACGAGCAAGAACAGCTTGGCCCTCTTGGAACCCGGGCGCGCGGGCACGGCACGAAAGGCCCGTGCAACACGTCGCCTATCCAGAATCTCGTTGGGGCGGGCCGCCTCGAAGCGCCCGAACGCACGCGCCGGGACGGCCGACAGGACCTGACGGGACAGGCCGAGCCGGTGCAGGTGCTCGCGAACGGTGCGCTCGGAGAGCCATACCCCGTGCGCCCGGCCGATTATGTCGACGATCTGGGCCGACGAGCGCGCCGGCACGGCGCGGCGCAACTTGGCTGCTTCTTCTAGCCACTGGCGGCCGGCGCGGGGCCGGCCCCGGTCCGCTCGGGGCACTGGGGCCAGCCCGGCCAGGCCGTCTTTGGCGTAGGCGGCGAGCCAGCGGTCGATGCTGGTTCGGCTTACCTGGCGCTCGGCCCCCTCTGGGGTCACCCAGGTGCGCGCCGCCAGTTCCCTGGCCAGGCGGCCCCGCTCGGCCGGGCTGAGCCGGAGGCTCGCCGCCTCTGAGATCACGCGGTAACGGAACAACGCCAGCTCTTCAATCTTGTCTTGGTGACCGTTGGTCATGAATGCCTCCTTTGTTGGCAGCGTTGCCGGCACTCGGCACGCCCAAAAGGCATCCAAAACCACTTTCAGGTGGTTGACCAGGGTGGATGTATGTTGGTGGTGAGCAGGTGCCCGCCGGTCAGCCCATTGACGAAACGCCATCGGCGGCCCATGGGCTGGCCAAAGCGCCGCTGGGCCGCCCGCCATGCCGAGCGCAGCGCCCCGAGTGCCACCGCCACCGGTCCTCCGCTCATCCTGGGAGCGGGCGCGCCCAGGGCCACACAAGCCCGGACGGCGCCGAGCGCCAACATTTCGGCTCGGGCGACAAAGCGTCGGCGCCAGCCCCGCACCGTCGTATAGGGCAGACTGAGGGTGGCGGCGGCCCGGCGGGCATGGCCGTCCACCATCGCCTCCAGGGCCGCCCCGATGACGCCGATAGCGTCCAGGCGCCCGTGGGCCACGAAGCTCGGCAGCACGGCGTGGCTGGTAGCACAAGGTTTGCACCGTTGCCGGCGGACCAGGAGCGTCCGTGACCGGCCCACCCTCAGGTCGCGTTGGTACCAACCCCAGTAGCCCATCGGCTCTTTACAGCCCGGGCACCCCAAGCGCGGGACGTCGATGTCGCGCCCGGCCGTCGCGTACTGCTCGACGCCGAGCCCCGTCGGCCATACGATGGCCATTGGCTAATAGCCCTTCTGGGCCCCCTCCGATTGAGCGACCAACTCCAAAGCGGCGGGGCCCTGTCGCGTCCAACACAAGGTCGGCCCCATCCTCTCCAGTCCCACCACCCGCCGTCCAGCCCACCCGCCAGTGCGCCAGCCACCAACTCCGTCCCCAACTACCCCCGCCGGTTCACGCCCCTATGTCCCCACCTAGAGCTGCCGGTAACACGCCGTGGCTCGACCCCGAGCCGTCGAAGAGCCTCGATTTCCTCCTTTCTATCGCAGCCGAACGAGACCTCCCCGCGGATCTCCACCTCGACGAGACAAGTGACGCCGGGACCTTCACGCTCCCAGACTTGGCGGAAAGGGCCGCCGGGCTGTCGGTCCCGGTTACGGCCAGCCACTGCGTCAGCCTGGCGGCGCAGCCGGTCGACGTCCAACGGCGCGTGGCCGATTTATTGGCCGCCGCTCACGTCTCGGTGGTTTCGCTACCGCAGACGAACCTTTACCTGCAAGCCCGAGAGCAGCACACGTCGCCCACGCGTGGTATAACCGCCCTGCGCGCCCTCCTCGAAGCCGGCGTCGTAGTAGCCGGCGGCGGCGACAACATCCAGGACCCGTTCAACCCGATGGGCCGGGCTGACCCTCTCGAGACGGCATCCTTATTGGTCACTGCAGGGCACATGAGCCCCGATAATGCTTTGAAGGCAGTGACAAGTTCGGCTCGGATGGCCCTCGGTACGCCGCCTCGTGCCCTGGGCCCCGGGGAGCCTGCCGACCTGGTCCTGGTAGAGGGCCAAGATCTGGCCAGCGCCATCGCCGGAGCGTCACCGCGCCGGACCGTGTACCGAGGCGGTCGTGTCGTTTCGGTCACGACCGTGCGCACGTGTTACGACCTCGGTGGCCCGCCCCGTGGCGACCGTCAATAGCAGGACTACCAATAGCATAAGTGCCAATAGCGCGACCGCCAACAGCACGGTCGGTCGATTTTCCTGGTTACATGAGCAAATATGAGAGGAGTGTTTAGTATGAGCGAAGCTCGAAGGCCGCAAGCGTGGGTCGCGACCGTCCCGCCCGAACTGGCGGAGGGAAGGCTCAAGGACGCCTACGACTGGCAGGCGCAACGTTTGGGGGAACCGACCGAGTACACCCAGTTGGGCAGCCTCCACCCGGAGTTGGTCTACGAACGGTTGCGACTTTACAAGGTCGTTGACGGGTTGCCATCCGGCCTCAGTGAGGTGGAAAAGCACATAGTCATATACTTGACCTCGGTCCTGAACGAGACTCCCCACTGCGCCTCGGGGGCCCTCCATAAGCTCGGCATCGACGGGGTACCGGACGAGTTGCTCCAACGCGTTTTGGCGACACCGCTCGCTCCTGACACAGGCGACAAGCGTCTTGACGCGATCGTGAAGTACACGGCGACTCTGACGCTTACGCCGGGGGCGGTCACTAAAGGCGATATCGAACGGTTACGCGGAGTTGGCCTAACTGATGCCGACATAGTGGCCCTCAATAATCTCTCCGCTTATTTCAGTTACACGAACAGGGTGGCTACCGGTCTGGGGCTGCGGTCGGAGGTTCCCGCTGAGCACGCCGTCGGCGCCGCCCCGCGCTGACGACCTCGCCGCTCAGGATTTCGCCGGTCAGTATAACGTCGGGCCATCGGCACCGTGGTCTTCGAGCGGCCCGTGGTCGAGGCTCGAGCCCGTACCCCAGAGCAGCGCCTTGCTACCAGGTTGGAGGAACGAAGCCGACAACAGTCTCGCCGTTATCTCGCCGGGACTCTCCTCCCCCGAATGAACGTTGCGTCCCGGCGACAGTTGGGCCGGGCCGGGACCCGGGGCTCGGGGGCCGGGGCTGACCGGGCTCGGGGCCCGGGCTGACCGACGAGCGGTACTGCTCCACCGCCTCTTGTGCGCCGCCCGCCGCGCCGATTTTCCGGGCAGTTTCAGCTTTTGTGTGCGCGCTAGCGTCGCTTATCGCGACTCTGGCGCGCACAGTTCGGGGCGCAGCAACAGTTTTTGGCCTGGCCTCCCTGAACGCAATGTGCCCAGGTTCTTGGGGGCAAGCGGCTTATACCATTATTCGGTCGTAATAGCAGCCAATACGTCAAGCCGAGCGGCGCGACGGGCCGGCCACGTAGCGGCGACCAGGCCAAGTACGCCGGACAGCACAAGGAAAAGGACGAGGTCCGTCGCCGGCACTGCCATATCGTTGACCCCCTGCTGCCGAAGGGAGGCCACCAGAGCGATCCCGAGCCCCGCGCCCATCACGATCCCGACGATGGCGCCGAAGAGGGAGATGACCACCGATTCGGACCGGACCATAGTGCGTACCTGGCGGCGCCTCATTCCGACGGCGCGCAGGAGCCCGATCTCACGGGTGCGCTCGAACACCGACAGCATCATGGTGTTCACGATGCCGAGGAGGGCGATCAAAATCGCTAGCGCCAGAAGGGCATAAACGAGCCCTAACAACTGATTGACGCTGCTGGTCTCGGCTTGCTCGAACTGGGCGCGGGTCTGCACCTTCGCGTTCGAGTACCCGGAAAGGGCCGCCTTGACGTGGTCGTCGACGCCACTCGCACCATTGGTCCGCAGCAATACGGCCACGGGCTGTTCATTGGTGAAATGAGTGCGGAAATAATCGTTGCTCACCAGGTAGCTGCCAATGAGCGCGTTCGGCTGGTAGATGCCGCCGACGCGTACGGTCGTCGGACCGGTGGCGGCGAACTTGACCCGGGCCAGGTTTCCCACCAACAAGTGGTCCGAGCGGGCGGTGGTCGAGTCAACCAGCATCTCGCCGCCGGCTAGGGCCCCAGTGCTCCCCGCCTTCATATGCAGCGTGACCGTGTCGGACAAGTGCTCGGCCGGCGCCGAGGTGAGAGTCTGGAGCGAGCCTCTGAACTCGAACTGGGCCTGGTAAATGGTGGCGGATGTCGTGACCCCCGAGACGGCCGCAGCCACCGCCGGGACCGAGTCGGAGAGGTTGCCTGACGAGGTCGTGACGAGGAGATCCGCCCTGATGGCGTCGTCGACCGTGGCCGTGGCCGACTTCGACACCGAGGCCCCGAACACGGCCATTGCGGAGACGAGGGCGATGCCGATTATCAAAGCCGAGGCGGTCTGGGCGGTACGGCGCGGGCTACGCATCGAGTTCAGCCGCCCGAGTTTGCCGGCCTCGCCGAACAAGCCGGCCAGTGGGCGCCCGACCGCCGCGGACAACGGGCGAGCGACCGCGGGAGCCAGCATGGCCACACCAAAACGGACAAGGAGAGCAGCCACGGCTACCAGCAGTACGTTCGGGCCGATCAACCCGATGGCGAGGACGACGCCACCGATAAGGCTAACTGCGGCACCCCGGATGAGTTGACGCCGGGACATGACCTCCGGCTCGGCCTGACCCTGACTAAGCGCGGCCACGGGGGGTATGCGCACGGCCCGGCGGGCCGGGCCGACCGAGGCGATGACGGTGACGCCAATACCGACGGCCAGGGACACGAGCACCGTCCTGGTCTCGAACACGAGCGGGCCGGAAGGGAGGTCTATGCCGAAGGCGCTCAGGAGTTCTTTCAACCCGAAAGCAGCCAGGACGCCGAGGCCGATCCCGATCACTGAAGAAACGGCACCGACGATGCCAGCCTCAGCCAGCACGGAGCGGAACACCTGGCGGCGGCTGGCCCCGACCACCCGCAATAGCGCGAGTTCTCGAGTGCGCTGGCTGATGGTGATCGAGAACGTGTTGAAAATGGTGAACGCGCCCACGAACAGTGAAATAAAGGCGAATACCAGCAATGCCGTTGAAAAGAACGAGAGCGCTTGGTCGACTTGGCTCGTGTCCTCCTGCACTACTGTTTGGCCGCTAACGACCTCGGTGCCGGCAGGCAGGGCGCGAGCGATATCGCGCTGGACGACGGCCTTGGCCGCGCCCGGCTTGGCCACGACGTTGATGTAGTCGAGCTCGCCCACCGCCCCGACGACGGCCTGAGCGGTCGGCAGGGTGAACGCAGCCAGAGTGGCGCCGGCCAGGTTGGGGGCGTTGCCGAACTGCGCGATGCCAGTGATTGTGTACGTCTTTGGCGGCCCAGCCGACAGTATGCGGACCGATTGGCCCACCTCGAAGTGGTACGCCTTGGCCGTGCCGGCGTCCATCACGACGTCGTGGGAGGACGTGGGTGGTTTTCCTTCAATCAGGCGCAGTTCGGAGATCTGGTGGTCAGGGTCAAAGGCAATACCGTAAGTAGGGGCAGTGTTGTTCGGGATGGCGGTCCCCTTGTGACTGACAAACTGGGCGTACCCCTGGACCTGTCCGAACGCAACCGCCACGCCGGGGACATGCCGGACGGTACTGAGGACGGACTCCGGCATCGGGTTGCGCACGGCATCTGCACTGTTGCCGGAAAACTGGGCTACCCCGCGGACCTGGAAGTCAACTTTCTGGTAAATATTGCCGAACAGGCTGGAGAAAGTGTTATGGAGCGTGTCAGTGAGCACGAACGTCCCGGCGATAAACGTCACGCCGAGCACAATCGCCACCGATGTCAGCGCCAAGCGGAGCTTATGAGCGAGGAGGCCCTTGATGGTCACGTTCTTCACGTCAAGCTCCCTTTAGCCCCCAGCGCCTGCATGCGCTGAAGGACCGAGGAGGCGGTGGGGGCATCGAGCTGGTCCACCACTTTGCCGTCGGCCAGGAAAACGACCCGGTCGGCATAGGCCGCACCGTGCGGGTCATGGGTGACCATGACGATCGACTGGGCCAGCTCGGTAACCGACCAACAGAAAAAGGCCAGCACCTCAGCTGAGGCATTCGAGTCGAGGTTGCCCGTCGGCTCGTCGGCGAAGACCAGATCGGGTTTGTTAATCAAGGCCCTGGCGCACGCGACACGCTGTTGCTGCCCGCCCGACAGCTGACCCGGGCGGTGCGAGAGCCGGGAGGCGAGGCCGAGCTTGCTGACCAGGTAGTCGAACCAGTCCCGGTCAACCTTCTTACCGGCGAGATCGGCCGGGAGCGTGATGTTCTCCGCCGCCGTCAGCGTGGGTACCAGGTTGAAAGACTGGAACACAAACCCCATGCGGTCCCGTCGCAGCTCCGTCAGGCCGGCATCGTCGAGGGTGCCGATGTCTTGGTCCCCTATGAGCGACCGCCCCAATGTTGGCCGGTCGAGCCCGGCCATGCAGTGCATGAGCGTGGATTTGCCCGAACCTGACGGCCCCATTACGGCCGTGAACCAACCCCGCTCGAAGCTGACATTGACCCCGTCAAGAGCACTAACCGCCGCCTGTCCGGTGCCGTAGGTCTTGTGCAGGTCGAGGGCCTGCGCGGCCGGGGTGGTTTGGATGTCGCCAGTACGTTTGCCAGTAGAACTATCAGATTTGAGCGCCATTTCTCCTCACAGTGTTGACCGGGGGCCTGTGTTGAGCACCCCGAGGGGCGATGCTGGCTGCGGGCACCATGAAGCGGAAGTAACCGTGCGGTGCCCGCGCCCGCAGCCCAAAACTAGAAGATCGAGCTGCCCAACTGGACTAGTTGACTGGACCAGTCGACCGGCAATAATCTGGACCAGTGGAAGGACGACGCTCCATCGAGTCCGCCATTCGGGCGGACATCCGCGAAGGGCGGCTGGCGCCGGGCGCCACCGTCCCATCTACCAGGACTCTCGCTTCCCAGCTCGGGGTCGCCCGGGGGACGGTGGTCGAGGCCTACGCCCAGCTCGCTGCGGAGGGCTGGCTGCGGACCAAGCAAGGCGCGCCAACCAAAGTGGCCCCCTCCGTCTGGCTACCGCACCCCCTATTAACACCCGCACGGAAACAGAGGGCGGCGCTCAAACACGACCTGTTCCCGGGGGAACCGGACCTCTCGATCTTCCCCATGTCCAGTTGGCTGGCAGCGATGCGCAAGGTGGCCAGCCGGGGTCTAGGCCCGGCGCTGACCTATGACCGGGACGAGGGCAGTACCCAGCTACGGTATGCCCTTGCTCGGTACCTGGAGCGGGCTCGAGGGGTGGTGGCCCACCCTGAGCAGATCATCATTTGTAGCGGCTCTGCAGACGCGCTGGCCACAATCGCCAGAGCACTCGCCCCGGGCACCATAGCGACGGAGGACCCGGGCCTCCCGTACCACAACGAAGTCGTCGCTTCTTCGGGCGCGTCCGTGGTCCCTCTGCCTGTTGACGGAGATGGCGCCTCAGCCGAACCTGGCGATGTGGCAGCGGCGCTGCTCACTCCGGCCCACCAATTCCCACTCGGTATGACCTGTTCAGCTCCCAGACGCGATGCCCTCATCGCATGGGCACGCCGAAGCGGTGGGCTGATCATCGAGGACGATTATGACGGCGAGTTCCGCTTCGACCGCGAACCAATCGGAGCTATGCAAGGGCGAGCCCCTGACGACGTCGTCTACATCGGGACCGCGAGCAAGTCACTGGCGCCCGGGTTGCGCCTTGCCTGGGCGGTCGTGCCGCCCCGCTTCCTGGACGCGTTCCTGAGTGCCCGGCGTTGGCATCGTACGGTCTCGTCGCTGGACCAGAGAGTGTTGGCCGAGCTCCTCGACGACGGCAGCTTCGAGCGTCACCTGCGCCGGTCCCGCACGCTCTACCGCCACCGAAGGGATGACCTCGTGGCGGCCATAACGGATCTCGATGTGGGGCTCGACGTCCTTGGAGTGGCGGCCGGCCTCCACGCCGTCATCGCCCTCCCGGCCGACGGGCCCGACGAGATGTCCGTTCGGGACCAAGCGTTTCGCTCTTCGTTACGGCTCGCTATTCTGGGGCCGACTTGGCAAACGCCCCCGAAGGTCAAAGGCATCATCGTGGGCTACAGCAAGCCGCCCGCGCACGCCTGGCGGGGAGCACTCGAGGCCCTGTGCGAGACGCTATGTCGCGCCTTGGCCCCTGATCTGCCATAAGAGGCCCACAAGACGCCCTGGGGTCAAGTCACGGTGGGCCCTGCTCGCGGGCAAGGTTGGCAATAAAGCGCGCAGCCTGACGGCGGGAGGCGAGTTCGACCACCCGTATGTGGTCGCGGTGGCGCTCGAGGGCGGCGTCCAGACGGGGACGGCTGTCGAGCGAGTACCTCCAGACCCAACGCACGAAAGCTAAGGTGACCCGTTCCCGGCACCCAGGGGCCTGGACAGCCTGACCTCGGGAGCGAACGGCACGGAAGCACCCTTCTTCTTCGTACCGACCGAACTGATAACTGGGTCACGAATTCTTACGACGCGAGCCGGCCCCTCGCGCCAGCATCCAAATTGCGGCAAGCTATTTCTCTCGCTCATCGCGGTCAGCCCAAGTGCAAACGCACACTTCGTTACCCTCGGCATCGGCGAGGACCCAGAACGAGCGCGCAAATGAGTCATCGATAAGCCGGCCACCGGCGTCGAGGGCGGCGCGGACGCGGGCCTCGGCTTCATCATGGGCCACGGTTATGTCGAAGTGGACCCGGTTGCGCTGTGGGCGCGGAGCGTCCATCTGCTGGAACCAAATGGCGGGGAGCTGCCCGGCGGGGTCGACTATGCCCCCGTCGGGGCCAGTCGTGCCGGCCTGGTCCACGTAGGCCATGACGGCTTTCCAGAACGGTCGGACAGCCGCGATGTCAAGTGCGTCAATGGCCATCTCAAGCATCTGCACTGGGCGGGGCGACTCCGCGCTAGTTGGCCCGGCTGGGCTCAGCCCCAAACCGTCCAGGCTGTCCGCGACGCGCTTAGCGATCTGGGTATCGCGTCTGGTCACCGCGTTCAGCGCCCGAGTTTGTACCGAAAGCTCGACGCGATCGGGGCGAAGATCCACCCGCAAGTGCCCATCGCTCTCCCCGCCGCTGGCCGCCACTACAGCGGCCGCCACCTGGGCGGCCTGCGTGAGGGACGACACTGGTACCGACACGTTCAGCGCGCCGAGCAGATAACGCCAGCCGATGTCCTCTACGGCTAGAGAAGCGTCCGTGCGCGACAGTGGTACATCCAGGTTGGGCTCTATCACAGACCCAGGCTGCCACTGCTGGAGTCATTCGTAAACAGGTCCTAACCGCGCCGGACATGATGGTGCCTGTGGACCGAGTAGTGACCCTCGTGGTCTGCGACGACGACGCGACGGTGCTCGGCCAGCTCGAGCCCGTCACGGTGGGGACCCCATGGTGGCAGGACGTCGAACCGGTCCACCTTTGCTACCCCGGGTTCACCGTGCTGCGGCTGCTCGATGGGGTACCCGCGCAGGGAGCCACGGTCGGCGGCCATGTCCGGTACCTGGCCCAGCCTTGCTCGGGCACACGCGCGGGGCCGTCGCTCTCGAATTGTGATGTCGTCGTCACCGACCACCCCCTCCGCATGCCCTGGCCCGTCCGGGCGGGCCGGTCGCCGACATCGCTTGGGCATCGGGCCGGGTCGAGCGCACGGGCCCGGCCGTCCAGCACCGGACGTGGAACCTGTCGGCCATTGGTCGATGCCGATTGCCCAAGGGACAGCGTGGTTGAAGTGCGTACCGGGTTTTTTTGGCCACGAAGGCGCGGTCCTGGGCCTCCTCGCCGGTCCCGGAGTACCACGACTGATCGCCGCGGCTGGCCACCGGGTGCTGCTCGGCGATTTGGGCGGGCGCGACGGCCACCGCGCCACCGTCGAAGAAACGTTCCCGCTCATCGACTCCCTCGTCGAACTCCAACACAGGACGGTGGCACACGTGCCCGAGCTGCTCGCCGCCGGGGTACCAGATGCCGCGCTGGCCGACGCTCCTCCCCACGCTGGCGGCGCTGGTCGCTCTCCGGGCCCCCCACGACTCCCGTCTCTCGAGGCTGTTGGGTACTGCGGAAGACCGGGCCAAGGCCATCGACGAGTGCGGGCTACCCGACTCGCTCGTCCACGGCGACGCCCACCCTGGAAACGCCCGCCTGGGTACCGAGCCGCCTGTCTGGTTCGACTGGGGCGATTCTCGAGTGGGCAACCCGTTGCTCGACCTCGCGGTCCTCGAAACGGCCCCCGACTGCCGCCGGCTTCTTGAGCAACACTGGCTGGCCGCTTGGGCACGCGCCGTCCCCGGCAGCGAGCCCGGGCGAGCCTGGAAGTTACTTCGACCGCTCGCGGTGCTGCGCACCGCCCTCGTTTACCAGACGTTCCTGGACAACATCGAGCCGTCTGAGCGGGTTTACCACATAAGCGCGGTTGGGCCGGCTCTCGAGCAAGCCGCAGGCCTGATCGCAGCTGAGGAAGATTAAACCGATGGTCGCCTAGTCAATTGGCTGCCTCCAAGAGCGCTCGCCCAACAACGGCACATGTCGAGGGCTCGCCAAAGGCAGCGGGCTTTCGGAAGGGGAATCTGAGAAGCGCCAGCCACGCCTCCGACCCGCTAGCGCCGATGTCGTCCCCTGGCGTAAAAGTTGTTATTCTCCGGCGGGTTTTATAGTCGATGCTAGTGGCGCCGACCGCAGCGCCGCTGAATACGGGGGCAGATCGTCTGCAGGTCCTGCCTAATTTACCTTGTAGTCTGCAGCGGCCAGCCGAGGGGCTCCTTTTATCTCGTCAAACGCCGAGGTCCCATTTCGCTCTCACCTTCTTTGTTGACAGTCAACCGCTGCCGGTGCCAGAATGACGGACATTCAGAAGCCCTTATAACGTGCAAGCCCCGAGGCAATGCTTCAACGCGCGTGCTGGTTGGGGCGCTGGACAACGGCGCCGTCGGTCAACAGATTAGGGGGAGGCGTGTCGGCTGGATTAGCGGATCTGCGTGAGCAGGACAACGGCTCGGGTGGGACTGAACTCGTATTCACCAGTACGCACTGGCGGCTGCGGGTCGATTGCGGCGATCAGCTCGATCCCTATGAGCTGGTCCACCTGCCTTCCGGCAGGACTGTCGCTGATGAAAGCTACTGCTATCGGCTTTCGGTGTCGGGCGCCACAAGCTCCGGCTTCCATGGAGGGCCCTTTCCGTGCGTAGCGGTGCGCCCGCTGGACTGGACGGTCCGTCGCGATGACCAGGTAGGCGCGACACTCGTGCTCATCGGGAAGTTTGACTTCGGCCCGCGCGGGCCGACCGGGGTCCGCCTTGAGCATCGGATCACGTTCGCTGACTCAGGCGACGTCATCGAGCAACTCTCGATCGTGAACCACGCGGGCCGGGACCGCCTCCAGCTGAGCAATCTCCGCTTCGCTTTCAGAAAAACGCTGTTCGACCGTTCACGCTTCGCCTGGCGTCCCGGCACCGAAACAGGCGAGTTGATCCCGGTACCCCTGCGCCGCTATCGGGCGCAGGGGATCGATCACCTGCTCTCCGGCTATGGTCCCACGGACCTTTTCCCGGAGGAGTGGGCCGGCGCGGCGGGCTTGCCCGGGCGTAGCTCGGAGGCGTGGCTGTGGAACGAGGAGGGCGGCGGGCTGCTCGTTGCCAAATACACTCAGGAACACATCGAGTTCGCCATTGCCGACACCGACTACGTTGTGGCCCGGCGGGCGGCGACCGAAGCGGCCACGCTGCAGCTCGATCAATTGCACAGCGACCGCAACCAGTGCCTCCGCCTCGGCGGCGTCGGCGTGGACCGTGGCTGCCCGGAGAACGCCGGGGCGCTGCACCCCGGCCAACGCCTCGACTTCGGGGTGTCGGTCCTCACCACCTACGAGGGGGATTGGCAGGCCGGGTTTGCCAGGTACAAGGAGCTGCTACGAGCCAAGGGGCACGTGGTGCCTCCCGGTTACGACCCCCAAGTGCACTGGAACGAGCTGTACCGGCTCGGCTGGCGCTGCGGTTCAAACGCTCCGCTTCAGGAACTTCCCGAGTTGCTAGAGGAGGCAGCCCGGGCGGACGCTATGGGTGCCCAGACCTTCTACTTCGACCCGGGGTGGGACCTCTCAGAGGGTAGCTCGATCTGGGATGCAGAACGCTTAGGCCCGGTTCAAGAATTCATAAAGCGCCTGAGTGACGAGCACGGCTTGGCTCTGGCGCTGCACCTTATGATCCACACGAAGTCGCTCGACGAGGACCCTGCGATCTACCGTCGGCGCCGCGACGGCGAGGTCCATTTGTGGACTGACACGACGCCGTACGTAGGCGGTTACGTTTGCACCGCCTCGCCGGTGTGGCAGCGCTTGAAAATTGACCGGCTGCGCAGCCTGGCCGAAGCAGGCGCGTCGTTCTTTATGTTCGACTTCGTTAATTACGGCGAGTGCTGGTCGACTGAGCACGGCCATAGCCTCCCGCTCACCCGCGAGGAGCACGCAGAGGGGATCATGGCGGTAATCCGGGCGATTAAGTCCGAATTCCCACACCTCGTCATCGAGGCCCACGACCGCGTCGGCGAATTCCTTCCCCTGTACTATCAGCATGGGCCAGCCGATTCCTTCGATGAGCTTTGGGGCTTCGAGTACATGTGGGACCCCTACGCCGACCTGTTGCGCGGTAAGGCGCTCTCGCTCTATGAGTACAACCTCGCCTACGACATCCCGCTTTACCTGCACATCAACAGCGTTTACGACTCCCCTACAATGCTTGCCTTCTGGTGGTACGCCTCCTGCTGCCGCCACCTAGGCATAGGAGGCCTCAGCGAAGACGATGCGCAGTGGCCCCGCTTACTCGAAGCGATGGCGCAGTACCGCCGGCTACAGGCGTGGTTCGCCAGGGGACGTTTCGTCGGGATCGACCGGTTCACGCACCTGCATGTACTCGACGGTGAGGGCGGGGCGGTGCTGACCGCGTTCAACCTCTCTGGGAGCGAATTGAAACGGTCCGTGACGCTTGCGCCCGCGGTTCTCGATGTCGCCAAGAGTCCGGAGGTGAGCGGAGCGCCCGCCAGGATGATCGACGACAGCCTCGTCATCGACCTTTCGATCGCCCCCCTTAGCCCCCTGGTTGTCGAGATCGGCATCCCCTCAACCAGCCAGCAACTAGCTCGGTGACGAACCCAGGTCGCGGTTCGCCTGCTGCCTTGAGCCGTGATCAAATTGTGACGCGGCCCGAGGTTGTCAATGCGGTTTTGCTACGCCGCCTATCTCGCTCAGGAGTCTCTCGCCCAGCAGATTGACCGCAATCAGCCGGGCGTTGAGATCTTTCCCGAGCCAGACGTCCTCTTCCAAAGCGGCCAGGTCGTCGCGTCGCATCAACCGCAGTCGCGCGCCCAGCCGCTTCTCGTGGGGCCAGTACGCCTCGTTGGCGGCGAACCAGGCGATGAACAGCGTCCGGAGGTACTCGGCTGCCATGCTGTGGAATAACAGCGGGTCTGCGCGCTTGGCGGCTGCAGCCAACTCGTCGGGATATGAGCCACGGGCCTGGGCGGCATCCCTGGCGTCCCGGTCCCGGAAGGCGGGCGGCACGCTTCGGAGGCGGTCACGGAGGTCGGCCGCGAGGCCCGTCTGGTCCAAAAGGACGATCCCTTCAAGTAGTCCGTGGACGGACACGACCGGCATTGGATAGCCTCGCCGCCCTTCTCCTGCCTCCACGGCTTCGGCCCAAGCCTCGACCTCGGCCGTGCTCACGTGTTTGACGTCGATCTGCTGACCTTCGAGCCAGAACCGGTCGAGGACGAAGCCGACTTGGTCAAACGCAGTCGGCGCCGGGGCCGGATCCGCCAGATGTTCGGGCAGCCGGTGCTCCTTCGACGGCGGGCCGTCCTCCCAGACCAGGACCAGGTCCAGGTCGGCTACTTCAGCCAGACCCTCGACCAGCGACCCCTGGGCATAGGCGAAGGAGACGCCTCCGGAGCTGGCGTAGGCCGGGACCAGACGCTCTTTCAGCCTTTCTCGGATACGCATAAAGGCTTGGCTCGGGCGTGGCGACACCCTTAGGTTCTAGCCGGGCCGGGGCGCCGAGGCTCCCCGCCACCGCCAACACGAGAGCCTGCCCCTCGACACCGAAGGAGTTTGCGCTTCAGCGCTGAACTCCGACGGTTCAGACGGGGGCAAACTTCTGCAGTGTGTGGGTGCCGTCCGGGACGTGGCCCCGAGACACACCCTCTGTCCACGTCACCTCGGCAACGTACACGTTTCCCTTCGAGTCGACCGCTACGTCGTGCGGGGCAACGAAATTGCCCTTCGCAGAGTGATCCGGTCCGCCCCAGCGGGCGAGCACGGTGCCGCTCGGGTCGTAGACGCTCACTCGCCCTGGATAGTGTTGCGCTGCAGGACCGAGGCGTAGCGACTCGTGCCCGGCGCGGCGCCAGAGCTCGGAGACGTAGACCCTCCCTTCGGCGTCGAAGGCGATATTCGTCGGGCGCTGGACATCGGTCCATTCGCACAGGTAGTCGCCTTCAGGACTGAACAGCTGGACCCGGTCGTTCTCGCGGTCGGCGACAAATACCGTACCGTCGGCAGCGACGGCGATGCCGTGCACGAGATGGAACTCACCCCGGCCGCTCCCCGGAGCTCCCCAGGATTGGACCAGCGTCCCCGACGAACTGAAGCGGTGCACCCGGGCGTTGCCGTACCCGTCGCTCACGTACAGTTCGCCGCTGGGCGCGACGGCGAGGTTCGTCGGCTTGTTGAACGGCGGCCCAGAGCGCACTATCGAAGCGAGAGACTTTCCGTCGTAGCCAGTGTCGGAGGCCAGGCCGCGGGTGCCGATGGTCCGCAGTAGTTCCCCAGAGGCCGTGAACTGGAACACGACCTCGTGACTAACGTCGACGCAGTACAGGGTCCCGTCCGGCGCCACAGTGAGGCCGTGGGGCCGGTCCGAGAAGTAGCCCTCGCCCCAGGCATTTAGGAACTCGCCCTGGTTTGAGTAGACGAGAACTCGTGCCTCTCTGCGGGTGAGAAGGAAGACCCGGTCGTCGCTGTCGACGCCGACGCCCGCCACGTCGCCGTGGTGCAACTCGGGGGGCAGCTCCTCCCACTCATCTACGAGCTCGTACTGAAGTGGTAAAGGCGAAGTCGAGCCCTCTATCATCCTCGCTCCTTCCTGTCGTAGTCATTATCTCGTGCCGAACGCCGAGCATCGACGGCCGTCAGCTGGCTTGACTTCGAGGACGGAGGCAAGCGGGGCTTCCGACCGCTCAGTGGACATCCCAGCGCGTTAATCGATGGCTTCGTAAACGCGAGTGTCCTACCATAGGGCCGACTCAACGAGGAGACAACATGCGCCAAGCGTCCATGACCATCCGGAATGTCGTTGCGACCTGGAAGGGAATGACGCTTGTCACACAACACACTCAACTTGGGGATCCTGGCCCACGTCGACGCAGGTAAGACCACGCTCACCGAGCGGCTTCTGCATGCCGCCGGCGTTATCGAGACCGTAGGAAGTGTCGACCAGGGGACAACGCAGACTGACTTCCTCGCCCTGGAACGAGAGCGGGGGATCACCATCAAGTCGGCCGTGGTCTCGTTCACGATCGAGGACGTGGTCGTCAACCTGATCGACACGCCTGGTCACCCCGACTTCATCGCCGAGGTGGAGCGTGTGCTTGGTGTCCTGGACGGCGTCGTCCTTGTCATTTCTGCCGTGGAGGGTGTCCAGGCGCAGACCCGTCTCCTTATGCGTGTTTTGCAACGGCTCGCCCTACCGACGCTCCTTTTTGTGAACAAGATCGATCGCCTCGGGGCTAGCCCAGATGCCACGCTCAGCTCGGTCCGCAAGCGTCTCACGGGCTCCGTGGTCCCGCTCGGTTCGGTCCGCGATGCTGGCTGCAAGTCGGCTGACTTCGTACCGTTCGGTGCCGGTGACCAGGAATTCGTGGAGGATCTTGCCACTAACCTCGCCGAGCACCATGAGGGGCTGCTGGCCGTACTAGAGGATGGGAAAGAGTTGACCTATGGGTCTCTCCGCTGCGAGCTCGCCCGCCAGACCAAGGCCTGTCTTGTCCACCCGCTCATCTTCGGATCTGCCCTCACCGGGGCTGGCATTTCGGCCCTCGAGGGGGCGATCGTCGAGTTGCTCTCCGCGGCGAGCGGCGACCGGGAGGGGCCTCTGTCAGGCACCGTCTTCAAGGTCGAACGGAGCACGAAGGGTGAAAAACTTGCGTACGTCCGCCTCTTCTCCGGCACGCTGAGGGTGAGGGATGCGGTCGGTCCCACGAGCGCGAAGGCAGAGAAGGTTACGGCGGTCGCCGTCTTCGCCGAAGGGTCGCTATTGAGCCGTCCGGTCCTCGAGGCCGGGCAGATCGGCAAGATCTCGGGTCTCAAATCGGTGCGGATCGGAGACGTCCTCGGCGATCTCCCGCCACGTGGCGCCACGGCCCAGTTCGCTCCCCCAACCCTCATGACACGCGTTGCGCCGCTCGCCGAGCAGGACGCACCGCGGCTGGTGGCGGCGCTAAGCGAGCTCGCTGAGCAGGATCCTCTGATCGGCGTGCGCCATGACCGCCGGTCCGGTGAGATCTCCGTTTCTCTCTACGGCGAGGTGCAAAGAGAGGTCATCCAGGCCACCCTTGAGCGCGACTACGGGCTCTCCGCCGGCTTTGAAGCGGTGACGCCTCTCTACGTCGAGCGGCCTCAGGGAGTCGGGGCGGCACTAGAGGTGATGCATGGGCCACGGAACCCGTTTGATGCCACCATCGGCTTTCGGGTGGAACCCGGCGCAGCGGGCTCGGGGCTCGTGTTCCGGCTCGCGGTCGACCCATGGGACGTTCCCCTTCACATCTACACAACCGTCGAGAACTTCACCGCCCACGTGGAGTCCTGGGTCTCCGAAACCCTCAGCGAGGGCCTCTACGGCTGGGAAGTGACCGACTGCATCGTGACGATGGACCACTGTGCCTATGGCGTCGCAGACGGTCCACCTTCGCGGCGAGGGAACTCCTCGTCCTCCGACTTTCGGTACTTGACGCCTATCGTCGTCTTGGAGGCACTGCGGGCAGCAGGGCCCGTGGTCTGTGAGCCGCTCGTCACAGTGACGCTCGAAGTCCCCACCGATAGTCTTCACAGGGTCCTAACGGCGCTCGGCAGGGCGGGAGCGTCGATCGAAGAAGTCGCCGCCCAAGGCGAACTGTCCTTCGTTCGAGCCACTCTCACGTCCGAGGAAGCCGTTGACCTGCAGCGGTCGCTCCCGGCTTTGACCAGTGGGGAGGGGGTCAAGGACAGTGCCCACAACGGCTACCGACCGTGCAAGGGTTCTACTCCTCGGCGACAACGAACGACGGTCAACCCTCTCGATCGGCCGAGCTATCTCGCCCAGCTTGGACGTCACATCTGACTGAAGGTTGCGACATTTCAGCTCCCGAGGATCCGACGCTGCGTCGCGGAAAGGGTTTCTGGCGATGGTGACGTCGATTGCCACGGCGGCACCAGGCCATCGCCTCCGTACCTGGGAACAACGTGGACGTGGTAGTGGAAGACCTCCTGCCATGCCGCCCGACCGTTGGACTGCGTGACGTTCATGCCGAGAGGAGCAAGTCGCGCCCTAAGCAAGAGGGCGACGCGATGGACGCAGCGCATGATGCTGGCGGCTTCATCTTCAGAGAGCGACCAGATGTCTTGTGCGTGGCGGCGAGGGACCACCAGGGTATGGCCGGGTGTCGCCTGCCCGATATCCAAAAACGCCGCCGCCGCGTCGTCTTCGTACACTGCCCAAGACTGAGAGCGCCCCGCAAGGACCGAACAGAAGATGCAGTTGGCCGGGTCTAGGGGATGCACGGGCGACCCCGCATCTCCGTTCATAAAGGCGAGCCGAAGCGAACCACGTTGCCGTCAGGGTCGACGACGACGCCCTCGTGCATCCGCCACTCTGTGTCCTCGGGCGGGTGTACGTGGACGCCCGCAATACGCCACTCTTCGGCAAGTTGGTCTGCGTCGTCGACGAAAAGGTAGGCCGAGCTCTTACTCGAGCCGGTTTCGGCCACGACGCCCAAGTGGATCTCTACGCGGTCTCGAGTAGCAAACGCGTACCCGCCTCCTTCGTAGGCCCTTGTCGCGAACCCCATGCGCCGGTAATGCGCCATTGAGGCGTCAAGGTCCCGCACGGGGAAGATGGGCGCTACACGTCTTACGGTGGCCATAGCCCCAAGAATTGCACAAGATAACCCGGGCGCTGCGGCCAGCCGAGAGCCTCGCTTGGAGGGCACGGCCACACTTTCCGAACTTGGTCGCCGCGCTGCCCACCACCAACGACGGCGCCCCGCGGCGACATTGACCGTACGCCGTCGACATCGTGGGACCGAGGGGAGTTCACGTTCTGGTAGCACAAACACCGGGCTAGAAGGACGGCTTCGCCGGTGCGCTCCGCCTCGAGCAACGCCGACTCGAGCCGCGCTCGGCTTTCGGCCAGCTCGCCTCGCCAGAGCGGCAAAACCCGAGGAGGAAAATGGCGAAACTGGCATCATGGACGCTAACCCCGTCGCGGCTCTCGGCCACTGAACGTCTCGCATCGGCGAGGGTCGAGTACCTCTTCGGTCGGGCCCCACACGAACACCTCAGCGGTGGCGGCCTTCGCCACCGACTGCGACGCCGCGGCCCGCGCTCATTACCTCCCCTACCGGGCAGTAACTGGGCTACACGACCGGCCGGACCGGAGCCGTCGAGCCCCGGACGACCAACTCCGGCTCGAACAGCAACCTTTCCTCGGTGGCCACAGTCCTGTCGATCTGGCTGGCCAGCAGCTCTACCGCGGCGCGGCCCATCGACTCGATGGGTTGGCGGATGGTCGTGAGCGGAGGATCGGTGCACATCATGAGCGTGGAGTCGTCGTAACCCACGACGGAAACATCCTCGGGGACACGCAGCCCGAGCCTGCGTACAGCCCGGACGGCTCCCAGGGCCAAGGGGTCGCTGGCGCAAATAATCCCCGTTATGCCTCGGTTTACCAAGCGAGCTCCCGCGGCGTGACCAGCTTCGAGGGAGAATGGGACGTGCTCGACGCGCGACGGGCCGTCTGCGGTACGCGCTCGCTTGGTGAGCGACTCGAACGCCTCGAGACGGAGGCGGCTCGGCATGTGGTCCTCCGGACCGAGGATCATCCCTATCTCTTCATGACCCAGGGTTTGAAGGTGGTTGAACGCCTGCTCAGTAGCGACGGCGTCATCCGTCGACACCTGGGCAAAGGCCAGGTCGTCACTGGAGGCATTGACCAGGACCACCGGCAAGGCCCGGTCGCGCAACAGCTCGTAGTGCACGTGGGATGAGTCGGCCTCGGCGAAATTGCCGCCGGCGAAGATCACCCCCGAAGCATGCTGGTCCAACAGCATGTCTACGTAGTCGGCTTCCGACAGGCCGTTCGGACCGCTGGCGCACAGCACCGGCGTGAACCGCAGTTGGGCCAGCGCACCCCCGACGACCTCGGCCAAGGCCGGGAAGATGGGGTTCCCCAGCTCAGGGAGTACTAGGCCAACCAGCCTGGCGCGGCTGCCCCGCAACTTGGTGGGACGTTCGTAACCGAGGACGTCAAGCGCGGTAAGGACTGCGGTGCGGGTAGCGGCGGAAACGCCAGGGCGGCCATTGAGGACGCGACTGACCGTTGCCTCGCTCACCCCTACCTTTTCTGCAACCTCAGTGAGCCGCTGCACCATTGCGTCGCAAGTTTATGACAGACTCTATTGCACACTGCAATGCGCTGATGGAATTTTCAGACAAGTGGTCACATCCTCCCGCTGTGCCGCCCCGGGTGGCGAAATGGAAGACAGGCGAGCGGCCACCTGGGTTCCTCATGACGTGGCCCTCGGTGTGATCCTTTGCTCGGCCGAGCGGGACCCCTCACTGCCTGCCGACCTTCGGTGATCGCATTCGCCTGCAGACAACCATGACTGTGGAGTCTTGCGACAGCTTCGCAAGGAAAATACGGATTGATGTTTGAGTCTTGCATTCGTTTGTCGACTATGCCATTCTTGGCGCGATGGTCGACACGGATGCGAGGGAGGTGACTGCCGAGCTACCCGACTCTCAGCGTGCGGCCGAAAGCACCTGGTGGCGTGATGCGGTCGTGTACCAGGTGTACATTCGGAGCTTTGCCGACGCCAACGGCGACGGCACCGGCGATCTGGCGGGAGTCCGGGCGCACCTGTCGTACCTGTCCGCACTCGGTGTCGATGCGATTTGGTTCAGCCCGTGGTACCCGTCGCCGCTGGCCGACGCCGGCTACGACATCGTTGACTACCGCTCGATTGACCCCGCGTTCGGGACTCTCTGGGAAGCCGAGCAGCTGATCGCCGAGGCTCGCTCGCTTGGGATCCGCACGATCATCGACATCGTTCCCAACCACGTCTCGAGCCAGCACCCGTGGTTCAGGGAGGCGCTGGTTTCACCCGCTGGATTCCGCCGCTCGCCGGCGCTTCTGGTTTCGGCCCGGCAAGGGCGCCGAGGGCGAGCGGCCGCCGAATGATTGGCAGTCGATCTTCGGCGGCCCGGCCTGGACGCGGGTCGCCGACGGCGAGTGGTACCTGCACCTGTTTGCGCCTGAGCAGCCCGATCTCAATTGGGAGCGCCCGGAGGTCTGGGAGGAGCACGAGGACATTCTGCGCTTCTGGTTCGACCGCGGCGTCGCCGGCGTCCGCATTGACTCGGCGGCTCTACTGCTTAAGGATCCCAAGCTCCCGGAGGAGCTGGCGGACGCCGCCCCGGGCGAGCATCCATTCACCGACCGGGACGAGTTGCACGACGTCTACCGACGCTGGCGCAGGGTAGCCGACAGCTACGCCGAGCCGCGTGTGCTGGTCGGCGAAGTCTGGCTGCCGCGACGGCGAACGACTTGCTCGTTATCTGCGCCCTGACGAACTCCACACCGCGTTCAACTTTGACTTCCTGGCGTGCCCGTGGGAACCCGGTCCGATGCGGACGTCGATTAAGTCGGCTCTCGCCTCACACGCATCTGTCGATGCGCCGGCCACCTGGGTGCTCTCGAACCACGATGTCACCCGTTCGGTCACGCGTTACGGGCGCGCCGACACCGGCTTCGCGTTTGGGACCAAACGCGTAGGGACGCCCACGGACCTTCTTCGCGGCAAGCGCCGCGCTCGTGCTGCCGCGCTCCTCGCGATGGCGCTGCCTGGCTCGATGTACATCTACCAGGGCGAAGAGCTCGGCCTGCCAGAGGCGGAGAGCATCCCGCCCGAGAAGCGCCAGGATCCGATGTGGCTGCGCTCCGGAGGCGTCGATCCCGGCCGCGATGGCTGCCGAGTCGCGCTTCCATGGTCCGGTACGAAGCCGCCATACGGCTTCAGCCCCAACCAGAACGTGCGGCTCTGGCTTGATCATCAACCTGATGACTGGGCGCCGCTTTCGGTCGAGACCCAGACCGCGGACCCGGGTTCGATGCTCAGCCTTTACCGAGCGGGGCTGCGTATCCGCCGCCAGGCGCCGTGGGGTGCCGGGAACCAACTCAGCTGGCTGGACTATGGCGATGACGTCATCGCTTTCACGCGGGGGGAGCGCTTCGTTTGCATCGTCAACTTCGGCTCCCAACCGCTTGGACTCCCCGCGGGCGCAGACGTCCTCATGGCGAGTTCAGAGCTTGTCGGCGACACGTTGTCGCAGGACACCACGGTCTGGCTTATCCAGACCACAGACCGGGCCGCGTTCGACCCGGAGCAGATTCGGACGCAACGCAGTTCCTAGTGATGGAAAGGGGAAGGTAATGAGGTTCAAAACCAGGGCGAGGACGTCCATCCGCATGGGTGGTGCGGTCGTCGCCGGCGCCAGCTTGGTGGCTGTTGCGGCTGCCAGTTCGATTTCAACGGCCGCCGCCAGCGTGCCGACAGTCAAGATCAGCGTCGCTTCGTTGATCCCGGGCAGCACCCCGGCTGCGACAGCGGCGTTCAATAGCCAAGTCCAGCAGTTCGAGAAAGCCAACCCGGGTATCCAGGTCACGTCGGTTCAGTACCAGTGGCTCGGCACGACGTTCGCCGCCAAGTTGGCGGCGGGGACGCTGCCGACCGTGTTCACCGTCCCGTTCACCGACGGTCGTTCGCTCGGCGACAATGGGCAGCTCGCCAATCTGACGAAGTACGCCAAGGCCCTGCCGTACTTCAACAAGTTCAACCCGGCCGTCATCGCCGAAGGCATCGACGCCAAGGGTCAGGTCATCGCCATCCCAACGGCGTCCTACGCCCAGGCACTGAGCTACAACCGCCACCTCTTCAGCGAGGCGGGGCTCAACCCGGACGACCCGCCCACGACCTGGCCGCAGCTCGAGGCTGACGCGAAGCAGATCTCCGAAAAGACCGGCATGGCTGGTTACGCGGAGATGGGAGCGAACGACAACACCGCCGGCTGGATCCTGACCACACTCGATTACGCCCTTGGTGGCCGTATGGAGACTGGCATCGGCTCCAAGGCGAAGGCCACGTTTGACAACCCGCAGGCAGTTCAGGCGCTGACCATGCTGAACACGATGCGCTGGCAGGACAACTCGATGGGCTCCGACTTCGACTGGGGTTGGAGTGACATCAACCAAGCGTTTGCAGCCGGTCAGGTTGGCATGTTCATCAGCGGTTCTGACGTGTACACCAACATGGTGCAGTCCTACAAAATCAACCCGACCATCTACGGCCTGGCGCCGATCCCGCTGGCGAACAACAAGAACGCCGGTGTCCTCGGTGGTGGCACCCTTGCTGCGGTCAGCCCCGGCGCTAGCCAGGCGCAGATTGCGGCGGCGGTGAAATGGATCGACTACTACTACCTCCAGCGCTACGTCAACCAGCAGCAGGCGATCCGTTATTCCAAGACACAGGCCGCCGATGGGCAGCCGGTCGGCACGCCGGAGGTCCCGATCTTCAACCAGAAGCAGGAGAACCTCTACGACAGATGGATTTTGCCCTGGGTCAACGTCCCGCTCAGCCAAATGGCGCCCTTCACCTCGGCCATCTTCAACGACCAGATAATCCCCGAGCCGGAGGCGGCCACCCAGGCCGTGTACGGCGACCTTGATTCGGTGGTCGAGGCTGTCTTGACCCAGCAGGGCTCGAACCCGTCGAGCCTGCTCAACGCGGCCAACTCCGTTGGCCAGAGGTCAATTCAGCAAGGAACGGAAGGGACGTAACAGTCCTGGCTTGATCGGGCCCGGGTGGTCACGCTGGTATAACGTGACCACCCAGCCCCCCGGCCGCTGGCACAGACGACACGATGTCGACGACGATCAGCCCCATTACACCGAAACTGGAGCAGCCCGCGCCCGCTAAACGGGCTCCGTCTGATGTGGCAGGAGGCGGGCACTTTCGGCGCAGGCTGCTGACCTGGATCCGGCGCGGCGGGATATCCAGACTGTTATTTCTGCTGCCGCTGCTGATCGTGTTCGGTGCCTTCTCCTGGTACCCGATCGTCCGCCTCGTGCTGATGTCGTTCCAGCACACGAACTTGGTGCAACCGCCGACCTGGGTCGGGCTGCAAAACTTCAGTGAGGTCATCCACGATCCGCTGTTCCCGATCGCGGTCAGGAACACCGCCGAGTTCGCCGGGCTGGCGCTGATCTTTGGCTATCCGATCCCGTTGGTGGCCGCCGTGCTGATCAGTGAAGTCCGCAAGCGCCGCGGTCTTTATAGCGCGCTTGCGTACCTGCCGGTCGTGATACCGCCGGTCGTCGCGGTGTTGCTTTGGAAATTCTTTTACGACGCCGGGCCGACCGGCGTTTTCAACACGATGCTGCACTGGATCGGGATCGGGCCACAGCCGTGGATCCAGTCCGAGCGGTGGGCGATGCCATCGCTGGTGCTGGAGTCGACCTGGGCGAATGCGGGCGGCACCGTGATCATCTATCTCGCCGCGTTGACGGGCGTGAACTCGGAGCTCTACGAGGCGGCTTCGGCCGACGGCGCCGGGCTCTGGAAGAAGATATGGCACGTCACCCTGCCGCAGATGCGCACCATCCTGCTCATCACAATGATCTTGCAGATCATCGGTACCGCGCAGGTCTTCCTGGAGCCGTACCTGTTCACCTCGGGCGGCCCGAACAACGCGACGATTACTGTCCTGCTGCTGATCTACAACTACGCGTTCGGCAACTCGCTCGGCGGCAGCTACGGAGAGGCCGCTGCACTCAGTTTGATGCTGGTCGCGTTCTTGGCCATTTTCTCGCTGATCTACCTCCGCGCCACGCGCTCCTGGAGCAGCGCATGACCGCCCTGCAATTACGGCGCAAGCGCGCCCAACGGCCTCACGAAACCCCCCAGGGCATCGTGTCCCATACCGACTGGAACCGGCCCGCCGTCAAATACGGGCTCAAAACGGCGCATGTAATTCTGCTCGTGCTGCTCGTCGTCGTCGGGCTCGGCCCGATCCTGTGGCTCGCCAAAGCCGCCATCACGCCCACCCAGGACACGCTCACGCATCCGATGTCGATCTTCCCGCACGGTTTCGCGTGGAGCAACCTCTCGGATGCGTGGACGCAGGTGGATATCGGGCTCTATCTGTGGAACACGATCGTCATCGCCTTCGGCTCATTGATCTGTCAGCTCGTCGTCGCCAGCACCGGGGCATACGCGCTCTCGGTACTCCGGCCCAAGTGGGGCGGGCTGATCACGGCGGCGCTGCTGACGACGCTGTTCGTTCCTTCGGTGGTCTTGCTGGTACCGCTTTACATAGAGATCGTGCACCCACCGCTGATCGGCGGCACGTATGTGGACAATTACTGGGCGATCTGGCTGCCCGAGGCCGCGGCCGCGTTCAACGTGCTGCTGATGAAGCGCTTCTTTGACAGGATCCCGCGCGAGATACTCGAGGCTGCACGCATGGACGGCTGCGGTCCGTTCCGGCTGTTCGTATCGATCGTGCTCCCGATGTCGAAGCCGATTCTCGGCGTTGTGTCCATATTTGCGGTCCTCGCCTCGTGGAAGGACTTCCTCTGGCCCCTGCTCGTCCTCACGGACGCGAGCAAGCAACCACTATCGGTTCGCCTGCCGACGATCCAGGGTCAGACCGAACTCGGGGTGTTCCTCGCCGCGATGCTGATCGCCTGTCTCGTCCCGATAATCGGCTTCCTGTTCCTCCAACGCTGGTTCCTGCGCGGGACCGGGCTCAGCGGAGCACTGAAGGGGTGATCGGCTGATGGCCGTTACCTGTTTTGACGGCATGTGGAAGGTCTACGCGACAGCACTTACACCACACACCGACGGACGGGCACCCAACCGGGTTCGAACCCGTACCGCCCCCTGGACAGGGTGCCTGAGCAGGGTCGGTTACCAGGGATGTAATCCCGAAGCCCCTCGTCAGAGGCCATTTCCGTTGACCACTGCCGACCGTCGCAGACCACTCGTAACCATTCGTTAGGTCACGTTCAGTCACGTCGCGGCCAATTATTTTGCGAATTCTTTATTGTCAATTGCCGGCGCTTTCACTAATCGCAGAAGTTGTTATTTGACGGCTTGGGCGGCGATTGCGACCATTCGATCGGCCGCGTTCACCGACGCTTTCGCGTCGACAGCGCGGATGGGAGCTGGGTCGTACTCCGCTCTGGTCTTGTGCGAGAGCAACCGCCGTAAGTGCCGGGGCCTTCCTCACCGGACGCCTCGACGTACGCGGGTGCCTGGGAGTGCTCGCCCCGCCATGCCGCGCCCGCCAACTCGGCGAGGCTTGAGCCGGCGATGACTAGCCCCTCGGCGCAAATGTCAGCCCATACCGAAGAGGCCTCCTCCTGGAGCAGGTCCGGGATTTCTTCCATCGAAGCCTCGACCGCGTTGACGGGGTTGCCGAGGGCGCTGGAGGCTCGGTCCGCCCAACGACCGAGCGAGCCGGTCCAAGCGTCGAGGTCGTCACCTCCGAGCGCTGGAGGCCGGACGGCCAGCACGTCCACGTCGCTCCGCACGCCGGCTTCACCTCGCGCGAAGGAACCGAAGACGACAAGGCTCGCTGGCGAGGGCACGATCTCAACGGCAAGCGACCGAAGACGCTCGATGGCGCCCTGGCGCAGTCGCGCCACTGCAACCACAGCTTGTGCTGCGAGGTTTTCCCTGACAAGCCGCACAAGAGCGACTGGTGGAACATCGCGTCTTTCGACCACACCGAGCTCGACCAGACGTCTCAGCACCAACGACGCCTGCTGGGGGCTTACACGCGCCAGCTCGGCGACGCCGCGCATGGTCAACTCCGTCTGCGTTCGGGCCAGGACATTGAGCACCCGTCCTTGGACTCCGGGAATTAAAGCCTCGACTGGGCGGGTGAAATCCACCTGACGGATACTACAGAAAATCAGACGTGTGTCTAGTTATCTGGGTACGGGGAGGGCGATCGGGCAGGTGACTTGAGTGGACCAAGGAGCGTGCGTGACGGCAACCTTCGTTGAGTCGAGGACCTGGCTGTTAGTCGTTCGTCGTGATGCCGAACGCAATCTGACAGTAGGCGACTACTGACCGCGACCGGGCAATTGCCGAAGCGTTATCGGACATGGCATTGGGTGGGCCAATTCTCTCGGTCCGCCAAAAAGTGACCTAACTGGGCCGCCGTAAGGTCACGTCGACCTCTGAAGCCCTCGGTAAACCGCAGTACAAGCCTCCGAGCAGGACGTTCAGGAGGGAGCGAGGTGTCCGGTCAACAGGGGAATGGTCACAGGTCGAGTCATGGGTAGTATGACTCTATGACCGCCCGAAAGTCGCCCCGAGATACCGGCGCGCCTAGTCAGCGGTGCAGTCGCGTTGGCCATTTCCGCGCGCGACTCGATATGGAACGGACACCATCGTCTCGCGTTTGGTGCCCGGTGCTCGGTTTGGGGCACAGGGACGTCGGGTAACCCATCCTCACGTCCGTTCGTTCGCTAGAAGACCGACTTATTGATAATCGAATCATCGTCTCCGCTCGTCGGGATGACGAAAGTCCATGCACGCCAAAGCCACAAAACGGTGGCCCGGAGCAAACAGGAGAAGCATGAAACGAATAGTCGGTAGCCTAATTTTCGTCATCGCCCTGATCACCGGCTCAACTGCGGCGCTCGCTGCTGGTCACCACCGCGGTCGACCACGCAGCACGACAACGACTCAGGCTCCCGCTACCACCACGACCACGACCGCGACAACTCCCAATTCTACGACCACCACCAGCACCACTGGTACCACGACCGGTACCCCTTCGTCGTCATCAGTTGCCTTTGTTCAGGACGGCGACACAGGCACATTTACCGGGAACACCACCAGCCTTGGTAGTGGTCTCCCTGGCCAAGTGCTTCCTCAGGACACTGGGATTGGTCACACGGTTGTTCTCGTTCTCCAGACCCTTACCTACCCCGGCACCCAGACAGATACCGTCACCAGCGTCTCCTCCAACATCGGCACCTTTCATTTCGTCAACTCGTATAACGATGATGCCGACAACGAGATATGGGTTTGCACGGACACGACCGGCGCGGCCGATACAATCACGGTCAACACACCAACCAATACTTGGAACGCTTTTGCCATCGAGTTTAACGCCCCCGCTACTGGCGTCGTAGACGGTGGTGGCGAGGTTTTCGACAACCTGCCCTACCTGAGCAATCAGAGTTGGACCGTCTCTCCGGGCGCGGCTGGCAATATTGTTGTTGTAGCAGGCGATACCCTCGACGCCTACGTGACCGGGCCTGCGTCACCCTGGACGTACTACAACTCAGGGTACTGGTCGTTCTTCAACGGAACTTCGGCAGCCTGGCAGGTAGCTCCGTCATCATCACCCCTCACTGCCTCCTGGGTTACCGATGGGGGACTAAGCAGTTCTCAGGGTGTGGTGCTTGAATATTAGGACGCAGCCACATGAGAATGTGATGTCGCCCGACTTCGACGCACGAAAGCCCCGGGTCCGAAGCACCCGATCGCTAACGATGGCCCTCGGGCCGTTTTAGCCCTCTGTTGCTGCCGATTTCGGAATCTCCCCACTCTCGATCACCGAATTCCCCAGGCGATCAGCGGCGTGAGGTGATGGGTCGCGACATTCCTAGGAGCATCGATCACGGATTCTTGGCCTGCACAGGCAAGTTTTCGGCTCGGCCACGCAAAATGTTCCCGACCTCAACGACAATCTAGTTGCACGATCGGCGCGGACTTGTCCTGTGAGCTCGCTGGAGCTGGGCGAACCACAGCCGTCGTTCGGCATTCGGCCGCAGCATTGGAGCCCAACTCAACGAAGCGAGCAATATAGGCAATTCTGTGGCGTTCGCCAAGGGCGGAAGCAGCTCCAGCATTGCCAACTTCATGACGAGGTTCACGCGCGCTCGGAGAGGTACCGGTGAACGCCGGCAGTGGCGCGGTCGAGGTCGTCGGTGGCGAGAAGGTCGAGCAAAGAACCTCTGAGCACTGCAAGGGCCAGGCTGCGCTCGGCGGCCCCAGCGGCAGTCGCTCGGCGGTTTGGGGGTTGGCCTGAGGCGAGGACACCAAGCCAGTCCTCGACCGTCTGGCGAGCGAAACCGGCCCAGGGCCCGGCGGGTTCTGTCAATGAGCGAGCGTAGGCTTGCGCCCACAGGACCAGCAGCGCTCGGTGTTCCCCGGCGGCCAGCCATCCCCATGTTGTGCTGACGATGTCGGCCAAGTCACCAGGCTTCTTGTCGAGGCGGACGCGGTCCAACAGGGCAAGCTCGTCGGCACGGGCGCGAGCGAGCAGAGCACGTACGAGCCCGTCTTTGGAGCCGAACAGGAACAACAACACCCTCGGGCTGGAGCCGATCGCCCCAGCTAGAGGCCGGAGCGACAGGTCGGCGAGGCCGTGTTGGAGCGCGTACTGGTATGCGAGCTCAAGGAGCTCGCTCTGGCGGGGAGAAGGGGCTCGTGCTGGCTCGTTCACAGCGCTAGCCTGCCACTGAAACGACTGTGGCAGTAGAGGAGGCGTGATGGGCGAAGCGCTGGTACGGCCCTTGGGACGGCCTGGGGATCTGGGCTGGGTGGTCATGGCACATGGAGAGGTGTACGACGCCGAGTTCGGTTGGGACGCCAGTTTCGAGGCGCTCGTGGCCCGGATCGTCGCCGACTACGCCAACGACCACGACCCGGCCCGCGAGGCGGCTTGGATGGCTGAATTAGACGGGGCCCGCGTCGGGTGCGTGTTCTGCCTCGCTGCGGACGACACGACCGCCAAGTTGCGGATTCTGCTTGTCCACCCCTCCGCCCGAGGCCATCACCTCGGAGGTCGCCTGGTGGACGAATGTGTGGCTTTCGCCCGCCGGGCCGGCTATAGGCGCATGAAGCTATGGACCAACCACCCGCTCGTCGCCGCCCGAACGGTCTACTTGTCGCGCGGTTTTGTCCTGGCGGCCGAGGAACCACACCACAGCTTCGGTGTCGACCTCGTCGGACAGGTCTACGAACTCGACCTGGGATGAAAGGCCCTGCTGAGACACGGACCTTCTGTCGCCCGACGGGACGCCCTACGGCGCACCCGGGCCCGTCGATATGAGTCGATTTCGCTGGTAACTCAAAGGCTTTTCGGCGGCCCATAATAGGCGATCGGGGAGCTCAGGTCGGTTTGTCGCGCGACGTGGGCTCACAACGTGCCAACGAGTCCCGGTAACCAACGAAAACCGAAGTGCCCCGTCACGCCGGGACAGCAGTCGTAGCAGGAGTCAGACGGCGAGGAGCTCGCGGGCCGTTCGCTCACTGTCGCGCTGGACTGCGCCCAGCTTCTTGGCTGCGGCTGAGGCGGTTTTCGGGTCGCGACAGACTCGGAACACAGTATTGATGAGAGCCCGGCTGAATAGGAGCCCGGCTAAGCGCTCGCGCTCTTCCTCGGTGAGGGTGACCACGCTGGCATAGCCCCTCATGAAGGGCACCGCCGCCCATCCTGACCTCAGTACCAGGGTCATCGAGGCAAGGCGGGGACCGCGTCCGGCTGATGTCCAGTCGACCAGGACGGGCCCGCTAGCAGTGAATATCGCGTTCTTGGGGACTGGGTCGGGATGAACAAAAGCCTCGGGCAACCCGTCTCCGCCGTCCGCCGTAACCACGGCGGTGCGCAGGGTTTGCAGGGCACCGTCGCCTCCGGCGCGGGCACGAACCTCGATGGCATCGAGCCAGCCCGCCACCGCCCGCAGCTCGTCGGCCATCGTCCCTTCCGCAAAGTGGTGCAACGCCCCAGCGGGCCGATCGGCGGCGGCGGGCACAGCCAGACCGTGCAACCGCCCGATCATGGCCCCGATCATGCCAATCGGTCCCGGGGGGCGCTTGGCCTTAGGGACCTCTTTGATGAACTCAGTCACCAGTACCGCTTGTCCGTCGTGGGAACTGAGCGGGTGGTCGTCGAAAGGCCGTTCGGCCGGGAAGCCTTTCTCGGCAAGATATTGCAGTACCGCCAGATCGGCCTCGGCTGCAGCGTAAGGTCGGGCGGCGGAGAACAACCGGGCGACGAGCGGCGTACCATGCCCGCTCCGGTCGACGCGGAACACGCCGATGTCGAGTTGGTGGACCTTCGAGGCGGTTATCCCATTGGTCCTTTCGAGGTGCGCTGGTAGCGTGTCCACACCCGACCTCTGGTACATCCGTTCCAAGACAGAGTCGAACGCAGACGCTTTCGACATCGACATACCAGGCACGCTAACCGCGGCCCCTCGACAGCGCACCGCCATCAGATCGGCGATCGCGGGAACACCGGGCGGTAGCCCACTTTGAGCGCAGTCCCGGCTGACCAGGCCGTCGCCACCAAGTACCGGCTTGCGTTCGGGCACGTCCTGGCCACGGGCGCAGACGGGCGGCGGCGGATCGAGACCGAAGAACCGCAGCAGGCGCTTGCGGAGCTGGATAGGGAAACGGGGGCACGTTTGACCAGCGGCGAGGGTGGCTCGCCCAGAGCCAAGCATGCCGAGAGGTGAGCGCATAATTGGCAGATCCGTGTCGGGGTGCAGCTCAGCAAATAATTCGACGTGGTGTGCGCCAGTCAGAGCATCCGTTGCCGTGCCCTGACGAGTACCGATTTGATCTCATGAAGAAGCACTTGCGGCGCTTCTGCTGAGCGTCGGGAAAAGCCGATGCCGGCCGTTGCGTCGGAGGCGATGGTCGTGGGCGAAAAGTCCGTTGCCAAACAATCAGATAACAGCACAGCGAAATCCCTCTCGCCTAAGAGTCCGAGCCGGACAAGGCTCGGGGGTGCGAAACCAAAACCCTCGAGGCCAATGAGTGCTGCCTGCTCGCCCACCGAGCTATCGCCCAGCTGCGGTTCTGGCGCGCCGTGCCAAGCTTCGAGCCCTCCTGAAGCGCTTGCTCTCAGCGCGGAAATGATCGGCCAGACGAGGCCGTCTACCTCGCATCAACTCTGATCACCGGGGTGCTCAGCCAGGCCATAGCCAACGAACCCGACCTCGAATGGGGCCAAGGCCGCTTCACCTCCACCTTCCCCAAACTTATAAGACTGCTCCCTGCGGTGTACCCGCCAGCGTCGTCGGAGCATGACCTCTACATCGTCCAGGTGCAGTCGCCGCCCAACCTCTGGCGTCAATTCTGGGAAGTTCCCCTCGACGCTGGCGACGAGTTCGGCTTGCGCACAACCTCGCCCATTTGCGGCCATTGTCGTTCAAAGTCGTCGGCAAGAGGGACACTAAGGATGTACGCCACACGCGTAGCACCGTCTGAGTTACCTATCGGAACTGTCATCTAGCTGCCCGTCCGTTGTTGATTAGCCGCCCATCAGTTCCTCAAGCGCCGTAACGACCGTCGGCCACGAAGACGAGGAGATATCGGCTAACGAGAAGTGGCCACCGCCGACCTCCAGCAGTTGCGCATCTTGTCCAGCGGCCGTCGCTGCCTCTACATAGGTCACGCTCTCCGTGAACGGCACCCGGTCGTCGGCCCGGGAGTGCACGCACCGTACGATTGCGGGGATGGGTACCTGCGAAAGCGGGTCGGCTACCGCGAACCGTTCCGGGCACTCCTCGGGGCCACCGCCCATCAACTTGATTGCTGCCCCGTTTCCAATCAACTCGCGAGCCGCGGTGCTCAAGTCGACCACTCCGGCCAGGCTGATCACCCCAGTGATCTCGACCACAGGTCCTGCACCAGGAGCGCCAATACTCAACTTGCTCCTTCCGGCGGCCCAGAGGGCCAGGTGTCCGCCGGCACTGTGCCCGATGGCCACGGCCTCCTCGGTGTCTACGTCTTCGAGTGCGGCCAGGTAGTCGATTGCGGTCGCCGCGTCCGCCAACGTTGCTGGGTAGCCGCCGCCAAGGCCGAGGCGCCGATACTCGATGTTCCAGACAACCCAACCCCGCTCGGCGAGATCTGCCGCGACCGCGTCAAGGTTGTCGGCTCCATACTTGGGCCCCCACCATCCCCCGTGAAACAGGACAACGGTGCCGGCTCGGCGTTCCTCGGCCGGGACGTACAAATCCCCGAATTGGGAGGGGATCCGATCCGTAGAAGTGGCGTACCGGACTGGTCCCGTTTTCAGATGTGGCCATCGAATGCTCTTTTTCTGTCTTTCTTGAGACGGGTGTGCGTTTTGGCTCGTCTGTCTTTCAGCAAGAAGCGTCACGAACGCGGCCTGTCGACCAGCATCCCCCGGGGATAACCGCGGGTCGGTCAATCACCGCTCGGAAACGGATGCGCCGACGAAGGAAGCGGACAGCCGACTCAGTAGCTCGTCGAGGAGGTCCAGGTCGGCTGGCGCGAGTGCCGCTAGCGGGGCGGGGGGTTCGAAGAAGATGCGCTTGGCTTGCTCGACTGCCTCTTGACCGGCTTTGGTGAGTTTTACGAGTTTGCGCCGGAGGTCGTCGGGATGGGCGGTGCGCTCCACCAGTCCGAGGCTTGCCAGCTTGTCGACAATAACGGTGGCGTAGGGAGCGTCAATTTGGTTCGCCTCGGCGATGTCACGAAGCGTCGCGGGGCTGTCGGCGAGCATGAGAAGAACCTTCACCCGACCAGTACCGCGGCCGAGGCCAAGGCCCTCTTGGAGTTCCCTGTTCCGGTCGTTCGCCGTGACGAAAGCATGCATGGCGGCCCAGACGCGAGCTGCGACGTCAGTATGTGTAGACGATGCCCGTTTCATCGGGATCGATCTATTCTCGTGCTGGTTTCTTGGTTTGCCATTTCGCTCAGATGCCCTGCGTTGCCGAAGCCCGCAGTTGAAAGCTGAGCCACTCGTTGATATCTTCGATGTACCGCTGCGCCACGGGGACGTCGACGAAACGCTTGACCCCGTGCGGCGCCCCTGCGTACACGTGCAGTTCAGCGGGCACGCCGGCCAGGTTGAGTCGGCTGGCGAAGTCGATAGCGTCGTCACGAAAACCATCGACGTTCCCAACACAGATGTACGTCGGTGGAAGACCGGCCAGATCGGTAGCTCGCGCCGGAGCGGCGTAGGCCGGAACGTCGGATGTGCCGTAAAGGTGGCCGAGGTAGGAGCGCCAACCGAACTCGTTGGAGTGGCGGTCGAAGATGACCAGGTCGTCGCGCTGACTCGACGGGGTTATCTGGCGGTCGTCGATCATGGGGGCGTCGAGCAGCTGGAACTGTAGCGGCACCTCGCCCCCGTCACGGGCCAACAATGCGAGCCCGGCCGCCAGGCCAGAACCGGCGCTCGTGCCACTGACACCGATGCGTTGCGGATCGATGCCGAGTTCGTCGTGGTGATCGAAGACCCACTTCAGCCCGCGATAACAATCATCGAGAGGACCCGGGTACGGCGTCTCGGGAGCCAGGCGGTAGTCGACCGATACGCCGATACAGCCGTAGCTCCTGGCCCAGCCGTCGAGTCGGGCGTCGTCGGTGGCGTAGCTGCCCAACACGTAGCCACCCCCGTGCATCGAGTAGACGACCGGCAACGGGCTCTCGGCATCGGTAGGGCGGTGCACCCGGATCCCGACGGCGGGATCCCCTTCGACGGAGTAGTCCCGTCGCTCGATGCCGGGCGACGGTGGTGCCGACGGCTTGCTGCTGGCTTCTCTCATGAGGCTCAGGGTCTCTGCGACGACCTGGCCCGAGGGTTCCGATGCGATTGCCTTTGCGATCTGAGGGTCGAGCTCGAGCACAGATCTCCCCCTTTGGTTCCTAGAAATCTCCGAATTGATTGTGTTGTTACAACACAATTATTTCCGTTCCCGCCTCAGCTGTCAAGTGCCCAACTCCGCGTACAACGAGATCGACACTCACTAGACATCGTTGAGCCGAGGGCGCGGCGACCACGGCCCCACGGTCTGGCTTGGAGCCGTGCTCGGACTGCGCTGGGGTGAGGTAGCCGCCCTTCGTAGACCTTCGGGGCGGCTTCGCCGACCTTGACGACCCTGGCCGCTCCGGAGCCAAATTCCAGAAATTGGCTGGTGTGGACACTTTTGTGGACGTCGCCGTCCACAACCGACAGTGGCGTCCATGACAAGCGCCTCCCGCACACTTCAGACACCGAAGAGCGCGTCGTCTACACCGTGGCCGAGGCGGGCGAGATGTTCGGGATCTCCCGGGCCTTCGCCTACGAGCTCCTCGCCCGGGGCGACCTCCACGTGATCCGGCACCGCTCCGCCTCGGACGGGCCACCGAAGAGGCTCATGACGAGGTTGTGGGCCTCGTTGTCGGGGTCGAGCCCCTCCAATCTTTGGCACACAGAGTTCCACGCCGTAGTGAGACGGGACCGGGAACACCAGCAACCGCGCACCCGAGAAGGCCCGCCGCGGTTCGCCAACGCCTTCGCCCGCGGGATTTCGTTGTTTTGGTTTATGCGCGGTCGTAGGAGGGTTCCAGGTTTTGTTGGGTTTCTGGTGTGGCGGCAGGTTCGCCGCGGGTGTTGGAGGCGCGGAAAGCGATGGCTCCGGCTGCCACGAGGCAGAGGGCGCTGACGAGCAGGGCCCGCTGGAACCCGGCGGTGAGTGCCTCCCGGAGCGGGTAGTGGGCGGCCAGCAGGTGGCCGGTGCGGCTGGTCGCGATCCCGCTGAACACCGCCAGGCCGAGTGCGGACCCGAGCTGGAAAGAGGCGGTGATCAGGGCCGCGGCCAATCCGGCCTGATCCTGCGGCACGCCCGCGTTTGCGGCCGTTTGCACACCGGCATACAGCAGCCCCAGCCCGAGCCCCATGATCACCAGCGGGGCGAGCAGGTTGCCGAGATAGGTGCCATCCACCGGGATGCGGGAGAGCCAGAAGATGCCACCGGCAGCGAGTAGTGCGCCAGAGACGATGATCGGACGGGTACCGGTCCGGACGAACATCTTCGTCGCCACGGTCGAGCCGACCCCGATGCCGACGCTCACCGGCACATACGAGAGCCCGGACCGAAGCGGGGAGAAGCCCAGGACGTCCTGCATGTACAGACTGACGAAGAAGAACATCGAGTAGAACCCGGCCCAGGCGATCACCTGGGTCGCATCGGCCGCGGCCAGGCCCTTGATCCGGAAGATCGACAACGGGACCAGCGGATGGGTGCGCCGCTGCTCATTGACCACGAACGCGGCCATCAGTACCGCCGAGGCGGCCAGCCCGCCGATGGTGCGGCCCGCACCCCAGCCCTCGGCCGGCGCCTTCACCAACGTGAAGATCAGCAGCAGCATGCTGGCGGTGACCAGCACCGCGCCGAGCGCGTCGAAGCCGCCCGGCACGGACCGGCCGTGGTCGGCCTTCAGGACCCGGAACGCCCCGAACAGCACCAGCGCAGCTATCGGGAGGCTCACGAAGAACACCCACCGCCAACCGAAGTCCGCGGTGAGCAGCCCGCCGAAGAACAACCCGACCGCCGAGGCCATCCCGCTGATCCCGGCCCACACGCCCAGCGCCTTGTGCCGGTCGGAGCCCTGGAAGGTGGTGGTCAGGATGGAGAGCGCGGCCGGGGACATCATCGCCGCCCCGAATCCCTGGGCGAGCCGGGCGCCGACCAGCATCCCCTGGCTGTCGGCCAACCCGCAGGCGAGCGAGGCGGCCGCGAACAGTACGGTCCCGGCGACCAGCAGCCGCCGCCGCCCCAGCAGGTCCCCGGCCCGACCGCCCAGCAGCAGGAACCCGCCGTAGGTGATCAGATAACCGCTGACCACCCACTGCAGGTTCTGCACCGAGAACCCCAGATGCGTACGGATGTGCGGCAGCGCTGTGTTCACGATCGCGCCGTCCATGACGTCCAGGAACGTCACCAAGCACAGCAGCACCAGCGTGACCCTGCCGCGCCTCGTCGCCAGGAACGACTCGTCCGGTGGCGCCGTCGATGCGGTCATGGTGTCGCTCATGACCCGGCGGCTTCCATCACGGGGCCGACCTCGACGCCGCCGCCGACCCGCAGTACCGGGCAGTCCTTGGCCAGCGCCAGCGCTGAGTCCATGTCCTCGGCCGACACCACCGAGTAGCCGACCATCCGGGAGCCGCTGCCGCCGACCTCGCCGAGCGAGGCGTAATCGGTCACCGCGTGGCCGAAGTCCACCAGGGCCGAGCCCAGCCCGCCGAACCAGGCCTGCCACTCGGCCGCCGTCCCGGCATTGGGCCTGTAGTCGGAGGGCACACGGAAGCTGAATACGAAGTTCGGCATCTGAATCTCCTTGGTTAGTCAGACCGGCTGGGGGCCGGCGCGTTGTCAAGGAGGTAGACACAGCGGCCGTCACGAATAGGTCGGTGAACCACCGCCCAATTTGGGCTCCGCCCGGTGTCGGTACATAGGTGGCATGTGTTTCCCGAGAGGCCACGTGATAACGAGGTTGGAGTATGGAGACGGAGCTGATCGAGCGGGCCCGCTCAGGCGACCAGCCGGCATTTGAGGAGCTGGTCGAGCCGTACCGGAGGGAGTTGCAGGTGCACGCCTACCGGATGCTGGGTTCGGCGGCCGACGCGGAGGACGCGTTGCAAGAGACGATGCTGGCCGCCTGGCAGGGGCTGGGCAGTTTCGAGCAGCGGGCGTCCATCCGCACGTGGTTGTACCGGATCGCTACGACCCGGACACTGAACATGCTGCGAGCCGCGGGTAGGCGGCCGAGGGTGGAGGCTACTCCCCTGGCAGTCGAGCCACCGGAGCCGACTCGCCTCGGCGAGGTGATGTGGCTCGAGCCGTACCCGGACGTGTTGCTCGCCGATCCAGAAATGGGTCCCGAGGCCAGGTACGAGTCGCGGGAGGCGATCTCCCTGGCGTTCATAACCGCCCTGCAGTTGCTGCCTCCACAACAGCGGGCCGTCGTGGTGCTCCGGGACGTGCTCGACTTCCCCGCACGCGAGGTTGCCACCATGCTCGACACCACCGAACAGGCAGTGTCGAGCGCGCTGAAGCGGGCCCGGGCCACTCTGGACAGGCAGCAGGCCAATGGCCGAAGCGCACCCCTTCCGGCCAACTCGCGCGCCGAGCAGGAACTCATGGACCGGCTGTTCCGGGCTTTCGAGGACGGAGATGTGGACGGCGTGGTCGCTCTGATGACCGACGACGTGTGGCTGCGCATGCCGCCGCTCCCGATCGAGTACCAGGGTCGCGAGTTGATCGGTCATTTCTTCGCCACTGTCGCGTTCCGAGACGGCCGGCGCTACCGGCTGGTTCCCACTCGGGCCAACGGCCAGCCCGCATTCGGCGCCTATTTGCGGGACCCCGCGTCGGGGCTGGCCCGTATCTTGGGCCTCCTCGTAATCACAATCGAAGGCGACCGCGTCAGCGCCATCACCCGTTTCGAAAACGCAACAATCGCTCGCTTCGGCCTACCCCGGACCTTGCCCGACGAGAACTGAGAGTTTCCGCCCGAGGATGGCGATGCTGACGCTCCAGGACTACGCCCGGCACCGCCGAGGCGGACCGGCGGGCTGCCGAACTCATGGGGAAGGTTTCCGTCCGCGGGACAGATCGCCTCACCTGGTGAAAAAACCGAGCGAGCGAGAGAGCGGGCGTTCCGTGTCTCTGGGTGACCGCCCACGACCTGAGGCGTCCGCGGGATAGACGCGGGATGGAAGACTTGAAGAGACCTAAGGTCGGAACGGGAGTTGGAGCACTTTGATCGTCCTTGGAAATGTCCGCGCTTCGATCAAGCTGTGGTCGTCGGTTAGGAAAGCTGCCGAAAGCTGCTCGACGAGGCCCACGTAGAGGGCGTCATCTGCCTGTCATGTGGTGCCGATATGACCACGCAGCACCGAGAAGCGGGCGGATCGAAGCACGGCGGCGGGGGGGTCGCTGCTCTCGGTCCGCCACATTCTGCGCCAGGGCGAGCGTCCGGGCAGCCCGCCTGGCGCCAGGTTGCGCGAAGCTGGCTGACGTGGACGTCGAGCCGGCATTACGCAACCGCCTGACCGTATGACGACGGTCCCGAGCAGCGATGCCCGCGTGCTCTACCTGGGACGATGGCGCGAGGAAGCGATCGGGGGCATTTCCTGCCACGGATCCAACACGCAGGACAACGCCTGCCTGTTCAGCTTTCGCGGTCAGGCCGTACGGTGGATCGGGCCGACCGATGAACGGCAGGGCTTGGCGGACATCTACATCGATGAGCGATTCGAGTCCACCGTCGACGGGTTCAGCGACGGCGTGCAGCTCGGAGCGGTCCGATTCGCGCGAAGTGGTCTGCCCCCGGACGCGATCCACCTGATGAGGATCGTCGTCAGGAAGGAGCGGCATCCGCGCGCCAGCGACTGCTTCCAATTCGTCGAACGCTTCGAGTCGGCCGAGCCGATCGATCACCCCGGCGCGCTGCAGGCCGCACACGATGCCGAATACGACGTCATCCGACATGGTGGTACGCGAGTCGGCGCGCCCGACACGTGGCGTCCGGTCGAGCCCCGCGCCCATCTGCCCCTCGAGGGCGTGGTGCTCCACCCGGGCTTGTTGAGCGACGTCTTCGAACGGAACATCGCCTACTTGAAGCGGAGCTTCACGCTGCCCCAGTACTGCGACCCGGCGCACCCCGCCCCCTCGGACGGCGGGCCCGGCTGGAGCCGGTGGCTACCTGCGTCGAACGAGGGACGGCTCCTCGCCGGCGCAGGGCACAGCCTGAGGTGGGGGAGCGCGACGACCTCCGTGCCATCGTCACGACGGTCGTGGGCGACGTCGCCGCCCGGATGCGTGAGGACGGGTACTTCAACTATTACGACGACAGTGCCTATCGCGAGACATCAGGTCTGCACAGCGAACGCAAGAACTATGACCGCGTGTTCTGGACGCGGGGGATGCTCGCTGCCGGGCTGTCGGGCGATCCGACAGCCTACGACCTGCTCCGACGGATGTACGATTGGTTCAACGCGTCGCCGTTTCTCTCCGATCTGCTGGACGGGAGCAACGCCACCAACGGCCTGCCCGGGGGGCCGCTCGTGCACCGCTCGCCGGTCGGTACGGCCAGTGATCTGACCGTCACCCAAAGGTATTACGACCAGGACTACTGGATCCACGCCCTGAGCGAGCGCGACCAGCTCTCCTTCAGCCATTACCCCGGCGAGCGCCCGCACTGCTACGACCTGCTGGGACTCGAGGCCTTCATCGACGAGTACCTCGCCACCGGAGAGGAGCGGTACCTCTCGGCTGCGCGCGGTGGGTGGGAAGTGTTCCGTGAGAGCTACAAGCACATCGGTGGCCCGGTCGCCATCTGCGAACACGACGGCCCGTACTGGCCCAAGTCCTTCTACCTCACCACCGGGCACACCGGCGAGACCTGCGGCAGCGTGTTCTGGATCACGATCAACAGCAAGTTGCTCGAGCTCGATCCCGGGAACGAGACGTATGCGAGCGAGATCGAAGAGTCATTGCTCAACGTCATCGCTGCGGCGCAGACCGGGAGCGGCACGATCCGCTACCACAATCGGCTGCACGGGACCAAGGAACACGGGCACCTCGGGAACACCTGTTGCGAGGTGTCTGCAGCCGGCCTCATCGGTCGGATGCCCGAGCTGATCTACTCGCTCGACAGGGACGGGTTCTCGGTCAACCTGTTCGCCGCCTCGGCCATTCGGCACGACTTCGGCGGCGGCGAGGTGTCGCTCAGGATGGCGACGACGTTCCCGCTCCGGCCGGAGGTCGAGATCGAGGTGACGGCGTCTGTGGAGGCGCCGTTCCCGATCCGTTTGCGCATCCCACGCTGGGCAGCATCAGACGTCGTCGTGACCGTTAACGGCGACGACGAGGTGAGGGGGGCGCCGGGTACGTACCTCGTGCTCACCCGCAAGTGGTCGCCGGGCGATGTCCTTCGATTCACGCTGCCGATGGCGGCGTCGCTCGAGCGCTACCGGGGCCTCGACCAGGTGGAGGGCAACCTCGACCGTTACGCCCTCACCTACGGACCGGTGCTGATGGCGCTGTGCGGTGAGCTCGACGGCCCTTCGGGTGTCCCGCGTCTCGCGATGTCACCCGTGGATCTACCGCACCACCTGCAGGCCGTGGCGGGACGGCCGCTGGAGTTCGAGCTCGCAGGCCACCCCGGGTACCGGTACGTGCCGTACTGGAGAGTCGATGCGGAAGCCTTCAGCTGCTTTCCGATCGTCCAAGCCGACTGCGGCTGAACCGGCCGCACGGGCGGGGGCTCGGCGTCTGGCGCTGAGCCGGGTTCGAGCGGGCGCGAGCGGCCCTTGACGATGAGAGGAGCGGGCGACAAGGTCACACTCCCACGTGAAGGGATTGAGCATCGAACATCCAAGCGGCTGAGGACCCTCGACCGTGACCGGGAGATTGTCGGGGCGGCCGCGGCGGCGTTGGGCCCTTCGCGTCGTGTCGTCTCGGTGACCCGGGCCGACATACAGCGCCTGGTCGACATTTGGCGAGCCGAGCTTGCCTCCTCCACTGTCCGGCGCATGTACTCGGCGGTGCGCGCCATGTTCAACTACGCGGAGGCGGCGGAACTGATCGCCCGGAGCCCTTGTCGTCATATCCGGCTACCGGCCGCTGAGTTGGTGGACCGCCCCGCCCTCGAGGTCGACCAGCTGGCCGCGGTGGCGGACGGGCTCGGTGACCACGGCCCCATGGTCTGGCTTGGAGCCGTGGTCGGACTGCGCTGGGGTGAGGTAGCGGGGCTCACGGTGGAGAGCTTCGACTTCTTGCACGGCTCGATCGCCGTGACCCAGCAGCTGGGCCGTGACCGCAAGCTCTCGGCCCGAAGTCCCGCGCGGGACGTTGTAGGTTGGCCGCTCCCGCGTGGCTGCTCGATGGGGTCGCCGCCCTGCTCGCCTCCCGAGGCCTGACTGCAGCCGACGGCAGCGCCCTGGTGTTCGCGAACCTGTCGGGCGGGCCTTTGAACTACTCCGCGTGGCGGAGGACACGGTGGAGCGAAGCCTGTACCGCGGCGGGGGTTCCTGGGTTGCGCTTCCACGACCTGCGCTCGGTGGCAGCCTCGGCCATGGTGGCTGCCGGTGTCGACGTGAAGACGGCGCAGCGACGGTTGGGGCACTCGAACGTCACGCTGACGCTCCAGGTCTACGCCCGGGCGACCGCCGAGGCCGACCGGCGGGCTGCCGAACTCATGGGGGAACGTTTCCGTCCGCGGGATGGACGCGGGATAGATCGCCTAAGTCGGTGAAAAATTGAGCACCCCCAACGGGATTCGAACCCGTGCCGCCGCCTTGAAAGGGCGGTGTCCTAGGCCGCTAGACGATGGGGGCTAAATCCATAAATTCTAGATGGAGCTGGTCTGGTCGCGGGAACCAGGACCACTGGCCCCGTTGAAGCTGGCGCCGGCGCGCAGGTCCCACTCCGTGCCGGTGGGCGTGTCCCGCACTTCAACCCCTAGCGCCTCGAGTCGCTGCCTGATGCGGTCCCCGTCGTCGAACCGGCGACTGCGGCGAGCCTCCGTCCGTTCGGCCAGGAGGGGCTCTACCCAGGGCGCCAGGAGGTCGCGGGGGTCGCGGAGCCCGGGTGCGGCCAGCTCTCCGAGCCGGACGACCATGCGCCGGAGAGCAGCCCGGGCCGTGTCGACCTCGTCAGACTGGAACGTGTCCGCCGACCACGAGTGCAGCGTGCCTTCCAGTTCCAGCGCGGCTGCAGTAGCCGCCTCGGGGTCGCGGTGGGCCAGAGATGCGTCAAATTCGGCCGTCAGCCGGCGCACTTCCTCCAATAGAGGGCTGCGCGGATTGACGGCGGCGGGCTCTTGCTGGTCACTTTGCTCTCCCGGCGACGGGGCTACGGAGCGCAGGGCCAGCTCGAAGTGAGACGAACAGGTTCGAGCTCGACGAACTCGTCGAGCGAGAGCGTCTTGCCCGCCGGCACAGTGACCGCTCGTCCATGCCGGCGGACCGTCACCAACCCGAGCCCTGTCACGGAAACCGTGCCGGAACTGAAATCGAAGACACACGCAGTGTGCTCATCCACCCCGAGCACCCACCCGTCTGGAGGCAGCTGGGACTCCATGACCTGCAACCGCTCCTCCCCCAGGTAGCAGTAACGAGTGTCATGGTTCCCCCCTTCGGCATTATCGAAATGGGGGATCACGGCCACCGTCAACCCCAAAGGCGTCAGGAGGTCCAGCCCGTCAGCCCAGACGGGGTCGGCACCAACCTTGTATGTCTCGTACACCGGGACCGTCCAACGTCCGAGCGTCAATGCCGCGGCGGAGGCAAATACCAGGCACCCGCCGTACAAGAGCTTGTCCGAGAGCAGCCTGGGCAAGACAGTGGGGCGCCATTGGCGGAGCGCGTAAGTCGGGCTGCCGGGGCCGGCGAAGACCCAACGTGCTTCGGATACGCGAGCCAAAGCAGTCTCGAAAGAGACGCTGCCCTCGCGTTCGGCCCGCCCGAGGGACACGACCTCTATTTGTTGACGTACGCTTTCGCGGAAATAGGAAACGGCTCGAGTCGAAATGTCCTGAGCGTTGGTCTGGAAGCCGTAGGGCGTATCGAGCAGGACGGCCGGAGCGGTGCCCGGCCCAAGCATCTGGAAGAGCTGGCGATGGGTCTTCACCATCGTGGGCGTCGTTTCGCCGGAGCCCATTATCGCCAGTAGGCGAACTGCGATGTTCGACGTCACTGCTCTCGGTCCTGGTCGAACCCTCGCATTGGTCAACCAGCCACGTCAGGCCCGGCGCTCTCCGGATTAATGGCAACTACCACACGAGCCTGGCTGATCATATCGCGCTCGAATTCGTCCCAATCAGGGTGTTCGCCCGCCACCTGCACATAGGTAAAGCGCAACAACCGCATTGCTTCAGGCATTTCCACGATGGTGGCGGTACCATCGATTTGCGCCCACTTGCCAAAAAAAGCGTCGTTGAGCGCGCAGATAGATACGGATGGGTCCCTCCTGATGTTGCGGACCTTCATCGCCGGCGAGCGCGTCGAAATAAGTACCCGCCCGTCCTCTCCGACGGCCTGCACCACTGGCGACATTTGCAGACGTCCGTCTCGGCGGCGAGTTACCAGCACGGCCCTGTGGTTATGTCGAAAATCCTCGAGCGCATCACTTATGTCCACTTAAACCTCTCCTGAGAGCACGTCGATTACTAGCGACTGGAGCGCCGTCAAGGCGTGATAGAGCATGTGGGGCGGGTCGTCAGGTTCGTGTTCCGCTTCGTCTTCGGTGACGTCGAGCAACGTACCCAGCCACAGCCGTATATCGTTAAGAGCTCGCAGCCAGGCCTCCAGCTCTTCCTTGGTCAGCTCGGTGGCATCTGCCGTCTTGGCCAGGGTGTCGAGAGCGAGTGATCGCTGCTCGTCTAGTTCTGACCCCACCAGTTCACGGTACTCTTCCTCAGCCTTCGGGTCATTTGCATAGGCCGGCGGAAAAAGGCGCTTAAAGGCTTCGTCTTTAGGGTTGGCGGCAATGGCATCTCGCAACTGGGTTGGTAATGCCCGCAGAACCTCGCGGTCCTCGCTGCTGAGGGATATCTCGTAGGACCCTCGGCGGGAACGCCGAACAGGTGGCCGCCAGCGCGGGCTCAGCTGTCCTGCTCCATGGTCGCCCACAAACCGTGCTCGTGAAGCCTGAAAACGTCGAGCTCCGACTTTTCTCGTGGGCCGCTGGCCACCACCGCTTTACCTTTCGTGTGGACGTCCATCATGAGCTTGTGGGCCTTGTCTCGGCTGTAACCGAACAACTTCTGCAGCACCAACGTCACGTAGGTCATGAGGTTGATCGGGTCGTTCCAGACGATGACCTTCCAGGGCCTGGCTAGGTCGGTGACGTCGGAGGTCTCCGGCTTCTTTACCTCGAGCGGGGTGGTTGTGCTCACGTGGGACCTCCGGTGACGTTCGCCAGTTCCGGTGCGACTTTGTGCACCTCCATTACAGTCTGCGCCTGGAGTACTGGTTCGCGGGCATAAAGCCCGAGGTTGAAGGCCAACATGGCTATCACGACCGCCGTGGCGCCCGTGATGTGGATCCCGACAAGCAGGACGGGGTCGCCCGTCAGGTACTGGCTGTAACCCACAGCAGCCTGCGCCACCAGCACCACCAGCAGGAACTCGCCGCGCCGGAGTACGACCGGGGCGACGCGGGCCCGGTGCATCGACCACAACGTGGCGACAGTCAGGGCCAACAGGATCTCCACAGAGGTCCCGTGGAGTTGCGCCACCGCGTGGAGCGAGAAACCGAAGCGAGGGACGCCCGGAGCCCCCGCGTGGGGACCGGTGGAGGTCACGACGGTCCCCAGCACCACTACCACCGCCGTAAGCGCCAGCATGCAACGGCTGGCCAGCACATGGCCTGGTCTGACCAACCGCCTCGCTGGGGTTGGACGAGCCCTCCCCGTGGGCAACCCGTCGACCTCCTCTGGTTGGCGGCACCGATGGTAGAGCACAACAGCGTCGGCCAGGAGGACCATCGCCAGCAGGAAGTGGGCCATGACGAACGGTGGGGCCAGCTTGTGCAGCACCGTTTCCCCGCCGAGCACCACCTCGGCAAAGATGCCCGCGACAAGGCCGGAAGCCAGCACCACTAAGTCACGCCGGCGCGGTCGCCGCCTGATCGCGGCCACGACGACCAGCACTATGGCCACTGTGATGGCGACGTTGACCAGACGGTTCCCGAACTCCACCCACGCGTGGAACTGGAGCGGGGCGACGACACTCGTCGAGGTGCATGCGGGCCAGTCGCTGCAACCCAGGCCCGAACCGGTGAGACGCACCGCCCCGCCGCTCACGATGGCAACGGCGAGCGCACCCACTGAAATTGCAGCGCTGGTCTGGCAGAACCTGGGGCTAGCAGTGGCAGACCAGGCCCGCCGCAAGGTCTCCGACACCGAGTACATCAGCGACGATGCTAGGACCAGAGGCTGCTGGCGTCTACCGCGCTGCTTTGCCTGCCACAGCAGCGCGGCCTAACGTTTTGCAAGTGGTAACCAACGCCAGCGCCATCTCGGCTCCTCGTGCGCGAGCTGCGCCGACGTTCTTGGCTCGCTTGGGCGCCTTAGTAGCCCTCACGAAGCCCCGCATAATCGAGCTGCTACTGGTGACAACCGTACCCACGATGGTTGTCGCCGCTGGCCGCTGGCCCTCGCTCGAGCTGGTCGTGGCCACGCTGGTGGGCGGGACGCTTTCGGCCGGCGGGGCGAACGCAGCCAACATGTACATAGACCGAGACATCGACGCGCTCATGCAGCGAACGTCACGGCGGCCTCTTGTCACTGGGGCCATAAGCGCACCGGCGGCGCTGACATTTGCGGTCGTCCTCGAGGCGGCCGCCTTCTTGACGCTCTGGTTCGCGGTCAACGCGCTTTCGGCAATATTGGCGTTGTCTGCCGCCCTCTTTTATGTTTTCGTGTACACGGCGGTGCTGAAGCGTCGGTCGCCTCAGAACATCGTTATTGGCGGAGCGGCGGGTGCCGTGCCTGTCCTCGTGGGTTGGGCGGCCGTGCAGGGTTCGCTCGGTTGGGCTCCACTGACGCTCTTCGCATTGGTTTTCCTGTGGACGCCGCCCCACTTTTGGGCGCTCGCCATCCGCTACCGCGAGGATTACGCCAACGCCAGCGTCCCGATGATGCCCGTCGTTGTGAGCCTGGGCCGCACCGACCCGAGAAATATTCCTGTACTCGGTGGCTACGGTCGCCGCTTCCGTCGCCTTTGGCGTTATCGCGCATATGCACTGGGTGTACTGGGTAGTGGCGGCCATAGCCGGGGTTACCTTCGTCGGCTACTGCGGGCGCCTGCTCTTCGACCAGAGCGCGTCAGTGGCAATGAAGGCCTTCCACTGGTCGATCAGTTACCTCAGCCTCGTCTTCGTGGCCATGGCGGTGGACGTCCTCGTCCGCTAAGCGGTAACTCACTAAAAGAAATGTGGCGTCGCGTGTACCCATCGCGTTATCAGGGCCGGCACGGGCGTGAAAGCCACCTCGCGCTCCATCGTTTTCGCACCGGTTCCGGCGCTCGCTGATCAACAGCCCCACTGACTAGGCCTTTCGGGCTGGTCCGATCATGTTGTAGTTCGTCCACCTGTTAGCTTCAAGCACGTGATCGACGTGCGCCGGCTTCGCGTAGAACTCGAGGCCACAACGGCTGCGCTGGCTCGCAAGGGTGTCCCCGCTACTGAGGTCGAACGGGCCGCCACTCTCGACGTCGAGCACCGCCGCTTGGCCCGCGAAGCAGAGGACCTGCGGGGACGGGTGAAGGTGCTCTCCAAGGAAGTTGGCGACACCATGCGGGCGGGCGAGGCGGCCAGGGCTGAGGAGTTGCGGGAGGAGAGCCGGCACCTCGGCAACAAGCTGTCCGTCGTCGAACGAGAGAGCTCGAAAACCGAACAGCAGCTCCGCGACGCGCTCCTGCGGCTGCCCAACCTGCCCGCCCCGGAGGCGCCTGACGGGGCCTCGGAGACAGACAACGTCGTGGTCCGCACGGTCGGTTACGACCCCGCACGGTACGGCCCTCACCAGCGGGTGCCGCACTGGGATATCGGCTCCGAACTGCAGATCCTCGACATGGAACGAGGAGCCAAAATTTCCGGTTCTATGTTCTCGCTCTTCAACGGGCAGGGGGCCACTCTGGTAAGAGCCCTGTGCCAACTGGCGTTGGACCGCAACTCCGACGCCTTTACCGAGGTCAGGCCGCCGACCCTCGTGCGGACGCCGGCGATGGAGGCCGTCGGGCAACTGCCCAAGTTCGCAGAGGACGCATACCACCTGGAGCGCGACGACCTCTGGGCCATACCGACCGGCGAGGTACCGCTGACGTTCATGAGGGCGAACGAGATCCTGGTCGAGGAAGAACTCCCCCTACGCCTGATGGCCTACACGCCCTGTTACCGCCGGGAGGCAGGAGCGGCCGGTCGCGACACGAGAGGGCTGCTCAGGGTGCACGAGTTCGACAAAGTCGAGATCGTCGCCATTTGCACCCGGGCCGATGCGCCCGCGCTGCACGAAGAGCTGCTCGAGCGCGCCACCGGTTCCATCGCCGCCCTGGGCCTGCCGTACCGGATCGTCGACATCTCCACGGGCGACCTCGGGCAGTCACACGCCCGCCAGTTCGACATCGAGGTGTACGCTCCGGGCTGCGATATGTGGCTCGAAGCCTCCTCGGTCTCCTGGTTCAGTGACTACCAGGCCCGGCGAGCGGCGATACGGTACCGGCCGAGAACGGGAGGCCAGGCCCATGTCTGCGACACCCTGAACGGCTCCGCCCTAGCGGTGCCCAGGGTCTGGGCCGCCATCGTCGAGACGTACCGCCAACCTGACGGCTCGATCGAGATCCCTGAGTGCCTGTACCCGTACTTTCGGGGCCGGCAAACGATCACTGGTAGCGTGAGCGCGGCGGGTTGACATTTGTAGCGAAAAAGTGATATCACTTTGATTGTGTTTGGGTGGAAAGGGCGGGCTCGTTGATCGAAGTCCACAACCTGACCAAGCGCTTCGGGCAGAAAATCGCCGTCGACGACCTCTCATTCGAAGTGCAGCCGGGTGTCGTTACGGGGTTCCTCGGCCCTAACGGCGCAGGGAAGACGACGACGCTGCGGGTGATCCTCGGCTTGGCCTATCCCGACAAGGGAACGGCCACGATAAACGGCACCTCGTACCAACACCTGCGAGCCCCGATGCGAGAAGTGGGCGCCCTGCTCGACGCCAAGGCCTACCACCCCGGCCGTAAGGCCCGGAACCACCTCCTGGCCTTGGCCCAAGCAGGGCATATACCCCGCAGACGGGTCGACGAGGTGCTCGAGTTCGTAGGGCTGAGCGACGTGGCCGGCAGAAAAGCGGGGACGTTTTCCCTGGGCATGGCCCAGCGCCTCGGCATCGCCGGCGCTCTGCTCGGCGACCCCGGCGTCCTCCTGTTCGACGAGCCGGTCAATGGCCTCGACCCGGAGGGCATCCTCTGGGTGCGTACGCTAATGCAGTCCTTGGCGGCGCAGGGCCGAACGGTGTTCGTATCGAGCCACCTCATGAGCGAGATGGCCGTGACGGCGTCCTACGTCATCGTCATAGGTAGGGGCCACTTGATCGCCGACTCCAGCGTTGAAGACCTGCTTAAGAAGAGCTCGGGCTCCTTCGTCCGCCTGCGCACGCCAAAGGACGATGTGGTAACGCCTCACCTCGTAGCGGCAGGGGCTACCGTCGAGGCCGACGGTGACGGGTCCTTGATGGTGACCGGTCTCGACCCGGCCGCCATCGGGGACATCACGTTTGCGGCCGGCGTGCCTGTCTACGAGCTGTCACAACAGGAAGCGTCCCTGGAAGAGGCGTTCATGGAGCTGACCCGGGACGACGTCGAGTTCCACGCCCAGCAACACGCGGGAGCCACGCCATGACCCAGGCCATCGTGGCGCCGGCACCTGCGCCAGTAGCCGGGCGGGCGCCGGAGTTCTCCGACACGGCCCGTTCGGAATGGACGAAGATGCGGACCCTGCGGTCGACGCCGATCACTCTGGTGGTGACCGCGTTCATCGTGATCGGGCTGTCGGCGCTGATCACGCTGGCCGTCGTCTCGAACCCAGCGCACGCGGGCCAAGACGCCAGGCGGAACCCGCTCAGCATTATCCAGGCGGGGTGGGGGTTGGGCGCGCTGGCGTTCGAAGTGCTGGGCGTGCTCGTAGTCACGAACGAGTACTCGAGCGGCATGATCGGCGAAACGTTGTTGGCCACCCCCCGCAGGCTCCGGGTCCTGCTGGCCAAGGTGGTCGTTTTCGTGTTGGTCGCCTTCGTCGCGGCCGAACTTATGAGCTTTATCAACTTCTTCGTTGGGCACGCGGTCATCTCCGCCTACCCGCCCTTTCCTAACGTCGCTCTCACCGACCACAACGTGTTGCGGGCCGTCATCGGGAACGGTATTGACGCCGCGCTGGTCGGGCTGATCGGGCTGTCCATCGGGGCCATCTTGCGCCACACGGCGGGCGCCATCACCGCCAGCGTGGCCGTCCTGTTCGTGTTGCCCCTCGTGCTCATGGCCCTCCCGACTTCCTGGGAACAGCCGGTGGAAGAGTACTGGCCTACCCAGGCCGGTTCGCAGCTCGAGGAGGTGACCCGGCAGGCCCACGCTTTGACCGCGTGGTGGGGGACGGGCGACCTGGCTTTGTTTGTGGTCGTCCTGTTGGTCATCGCCGGTTACGTCCTCGTCAAGCGAGACGCCTGAGGGGGCCTCGCCACAAGTTCCCCGGAGGCGGGGCGTAGAGTTCTGGCGTGCCTGGCCGTCGTTCACTCGATCGTGTGCCGTGACGCTGCCCGTTCTCTGGCTCGTCCGCCACGGCGAGACCGAATGGAGCGCTTCGGGTAAGCACACGAGCTGGACAGACGTACCCCTGACGCCCGCTGGCGAGCAGGAAGCGGGCGCCTTGGGGCGATTGTTGAACGCCCAGCGGTTCGACCTGGTGAAGGCCAGCCCCCGCCTACGAGCGCGACGCACAGCAGAGCTGGCCGGGTACAAGCCCGACGTCGATGACGACCTCGTCGAATGGGACTACGGCGACTTCGAGGGACTGACCACACCCGAGATCCGGACGTCCCACCCGGGTTGGAGCGTCTGGGACGGTCCGTGGCCAAAAGGCGAGACACTGGAACAGGTGGCCGAGCGTGCTGACAGGGTTGTCCAGAAGATACTCGCGCTTCCGCCTGGTTCCATGGTCTTACTTTTCTCTCACCAACACTTTCTCAGAGTCCTCACCGCCCGCTGGCTCCGCCAGCCCGCCGTAGTGGGGAGGCTCTTCGCGTTGCTCACCGGCACCGTGAGCGTCCTCGGCTGGGAGCACTCCTTGCCCGTAGTCAAGCATTGGGGCGTCCCCGCGAGCTCGGCGCTTCCTTCCTGCGCCCTCGGCTCATGACCGAAACGAGCGGCCAAAAGCCCGGAGACGGCGAGTTTCAGTGGCCCGGCGTGCCCGCCAGCTCGCCGGGCTGGGGGAACGGGCCACCCCCGTCGCCCGGCTGGGGGAACGCGCCACCACCGCCCGCCGTCCCTCAGGTGGGCCGGGCCCGCCGCGCCCGCTCAACAGGGGCAGGCCGGGGTCAACGGACCGGGTTTTGGCGGGGACGGCGCTGGCCAAACCCGCGACGAAACGGTCGGGCTAGGCCCCAACACTCGGTGCTACGAACACCCGGACCGGCTGGCGAGCTCGGTGTGCCGGTCATGCAACCGCCCGATCTGCACCACTTGCATGGTCCAGGCCCCGGTCGGGTGGCACTGCCACCAGTGCGTGCGCCGGGACGCCCGGAAATCGCCTGTGGCCCGCTACCAACCAGGTGGGGTCAGGATGCCTCGCCTCAGCCAAACGCCGGTCACCACAGCCCTGATCGTCATCAACCTGCTCTTGTTCTTGGCCGCTTCGGCCTCGGACACCCTGACCGCCAAGAGCTGGGTGTACCCCGTCCTCATGCAGAACGGTGGCCAGTGGTACCGCCTGTTCTCGTCGTTCTTCGTCACCAATAGCCTGCTCGATGTTGGCCTCAACATGTGGTGCCTGCTCATTATTGGCAGGCTGATCGAACCGGCCCTGGGTAAGTGGCGTTTCCTGGCGCTGTACTTGCTGTCAGGGCTGGGTGGGTCGGTTGCCTACTATCTCCTGGGTAACCCCCTACAACCAGCGGCCGGGGCTTCGGGTGCAATTTTCGGGCTTTTTGGCGCTTATTTCGTCCTCGCCCGCCGGTCATCGGCAAATACCTCGGGCATCCTTGCCTTAATCGGCATCAATCTCGTTTTTAGCTTCGTCATACCGGACATTGCCTGGCAAGCTCACATCGGCGGCCTGGTGACTGGCCTCGCTGTTGCCGGTGGGTTCGCGCTGGCTCGGCTTGGGCGCCGGGACCAACACCGGGAACGCACAATGGACGTGCTGACCATCGTCGTCGTGGCCGGCGTCCTGGGCCTTTTCCTGCTCCTGCCCCCCGGCGTGGTCAACCTAGGATGACACGGGGTGGCACAGTGCCCGAGGGGCTAGAGCAAGCAGCCAGACCGGGTAAACTTCGGCCGCGCCAGCCGGGGGCGTAGGTCAGTGGTAGACCGGCAGACTTTTAATCTCCGCGCCGGGAGTTCGATCCTCCCCGCCCCCACCCTCTGAGCAGCTCTTCTACAGAATGGTGAGCGGCTGACGGGGGGAAGGGGACCCATTTGGGGACCCATTGACCATATCTGGCCAAACTGGCTCAGCCCGGTGTAACGTTGGTCGCGCCAGAGGCCGTCCCTCCGTATGTGCGCCCGTTGGCATCAGCGTGGGAGGGAGAGGGATATCAACTAGGAGCCGGGTGCAGGACCTTCGGTAGAGAACTGGCGCCAACGGTGGTGGCCACCGCCAGGCGGCAGGCAACGGGGAAGAAGGGAAGCCGACATGTCGGGCTGGTCGCCGTTCACAACGGCGGCCGGCCTTGCTGACTTCCTTTCAAGGAGTGTACGTGCCCGAAGATCCGCAGCGCCCACCCGCCGCTTCGACGCCTGACCTCGTCATCGAGAAGATTCTCGTCCCCGTCCGTCAGGCCGCCGGCTTGCTCGGCATAAGCCGGTCCACCCTGTACAACCAGGCTCGCAAGGGCCGCATCCAGCTTGTGCGTTCCGACGTTGGCAAGACCTTTGTCCACCGCGACGAGCTGGTCCGCTACGCGGCCGAGGAGACGAAGCCAGTCCACCTGGATAGCCGGGCGTCTTAGGGATGGCGCCCGCCGAAGACGGGCGCCACGAGCAGGTCCTGGTGGAGGACTGGCCGGCTTTCACCGTACCTGCCCCTGTGGGCGCCCCTGTGGACGAGCGTTGTGGGCGATAACCGGTCCAGCTGGACGCTTCGCTACCACCAAGACCGGGAGCGAGTGCGAGGCCGGCGCTGGTGGATGCATGAGGACCCGGCGCTGGCGGCCGAGGACCTTATCGCCCAGAGCGGTGGCCTGGCTCGGGCCAAGGCGTGGACGGCCGAGGTCATGGCCGCCCTGAAGCGGAGGCCACGGTGAGCGACGACCTGTTCCGCATTGCCCCCTACGAGGAGGTGTACGGCGAGCCGGCCGAAGCGGCCCCACCTCCACCTCCACCACCACGCTCGCGGCGGCTAGAGAACCAACCGGAGCCAGCACCTTCCCGGTTGACCTATCGCATGGCCAACGATGTCAAAGTGGAGCGCCCGGTCTGGCTGTGGCCCTGTTGGCTCGTGGCCGCTGCCGTGCAACTGCTCGTCGGCCGCCAGGGCAGTGGAAAATCGACCTTCATTGCTTGGGTGGTGGCACAGCTCAGCACAGGCCGCCCCTGGCCCAGTGAGGCGCAGCGGCGCCCGCCCCTGCGCTGTGCCATGCTCTCGCTCGAGGAGCCGGCCGAGCGACTGGTGGCCAGGCTCCAAGCGGCGGGCGCCGACCTCGGCATGGTGGCCGTCCTGGGCGACGTGGAGGACCACGACGAGGAGGGCAGGCCCTTCCGGCGCCGCTGGCAACTACCTGGTGACTGCCAACAGCTCGAAGCGGCCATCGTCGAGCTGGGCGTGGCGGTGGTGACCATCGACGGGCTCGGTTATGCCGTACATGGCGACTCGCACAATTACGCCAACGTCGGCTCGGCCTTGTCTGCTCTGGCCGGCGTGGCTGAGCGGACGGGCGCCTGCGTGCTGGGCCTGACCCACCCCCCCAAGGGCAACGCCGACGCAACCACGGCGGCCATCGGTTCCACCGCCTGGACGGCCGTGGCCCGCATCACCTGGGTCATGGGCTTCGACCCCACCGACGAGCCCAAGGCGCGCCGGGTGGTGCGGCCGGCGCCAGGGTCAAACTACCGGTTGCCCGACCACGGGCTGTCGTTCATCGTCGGCAATGACGAGGAGACCGAAGCCGGCTTTGTCACTGGCCTGGGCGACAGCCAGGTGAGCGCCGAGGCCATCACGGCGCCGCCGGAGCCCGACAGCCCTGAGGAGCTGAGCAAGCTCGACGAAGCCCGGGACTTCGTACGCCGGGCCATAGCCGAGGGCCCGTGCCGGCCGCCGCCGCCGTCGCGACGGCGAAGAAGGGCGGCATCGAGGAGCGCACCCTTCAGCGGGCCCGGTCCAGGGAAGCTGTCAAGTGCGTCCAGCGGGGGACCGTCGGGGCACCTGACTGGTGGTGGGAACAGGCCATCGCCCCATCTCGCCAGGGGAGCGATGGGGAAGAGCTTGGCGGGATGGGGAGCTCCCTGTTCGACCAGCGCTTTTCCCTTGGCGAAAACGGCTCGCCTGTCCCATCCCGCCATGGCGAGATGGGAGGGTCGGTGGCGGAGCAGAGCGTCCTGGAACGCTGGTATGGCGACGACCCGCCCGAGGAGGGCAACCAGTGACCGCCGGGCCTGAGCCGGTGACCGCCGCCCAGTTGTTCGACTTGCCAGAGGTCAAGGACCACCCGGCTAAGTTCACCCGCCGCCACATCAGCGTGCTCATCGAGGCCCTGTCGGGCTACGGAACGGTTCTCGACCCCTTCGCCGGCACGGGAGGCATTCACCGGCTGCGCCGCTTCGGGCACCACACGGTCGGCGTGGAGCTGGAGCCCGAGTGGGCGGCCTGGAGCCCGCACACCATCGTCGGCAACGCCCTCCAACTTCCCTTTGCCTACGCCAGTTTTGACGCCATGGCCACAAGCCCTCCAGTCGGCAACCGGGACGCCGACAACTTCAAGGCCCGCGACGGCTCGATCCGCCACACGTACCGGTTTTGCCTGGGGCGCATGCCGAGCCCGAGCAGCTCGGCCGTGCTCCAGTGGGGGCCGGCCTACCGGGTTTTCCACGAGGCGGCCTGGGCCGAGATGTCGCGGGTGGTGCGCCCTGGTGGCCTCTTCGTGCTCAACATGAAGGACCACGTGCGGGACGGCGAGCTGGTCCCGGTGACGGCATGGCACGTCGAGTGCCTGGGGAAGCTCGGCTGGCACGAGGTCCGGCGCTGGGAGCTGCCCACCAAGGGCCTACCCCACGGGGCGAACTACCACCTGCGGGCCAAGGTCGAGTACATCATCGCTTTGAGGCGTGACCTTTGACCGACGACGGAACAATCAGCACCCGGCCGAACTGCTGACAACCTGCTGGGGCGACCGGGCGCCCATCGACGTGGAGCTGGTGCCCATCATCACCGCGCTCTGGCGAGCCGGGGTCATTACGAACTGGTGCTGCCAGGGCGACGATTTCGGGGAGGACCACGACCACGGCCAGCGACCAGGTTGGGCCGTGGTCGGCTTCCCCGACATCGACCAGGCTGACCACTTCGCCCGCTTGCTCCTCGACGCCGGCGCCTACTCCAGCCAGCTCCTGAGCTGGGAGTGGACTATCTGCCCGCTCCGGTCCCCTCTGGCTACAGCCCCGGTCAATGTCCACATCCCGCGCGCGACCTGCCTCGGTCGAACGGTGGCTCACTGGCTGCCAGCTGAAGTTGTTCGAGTTGTGACCGGTCATTGCCCGCCCGCCCCACCTGGGGACAAGATGTGGACTCTTGTGGGCTCGGCGTTCGCAGACCTCCGGGGAAACGCGCTGCCGCTGCGGGAGCAACGGCGGCGCCACCTCGTGGAGTTGGGCCTGGCCGACTACCTCGACGACGACACCAGGAGGACGACGTGACCGAGGTGGCCGAGCTGGACGGGAGCGCCGCGGTCGCCGCCACCGAGACCATCTGCGGCGCGAGCCTGCACCGAGTGCGGCGCCGCCGTCCCCTCCTGACTTCCCGGGCTCGGCGGACAACCTGCTCCACGCCATGCAGCCAGGCGAGAGCCGCCCGCCAGAAGCAAAGCAAGACGAAGGCGCAGGTCGCTTCCAGGGCCAATCACCCAGCCCCCTCGCCCCAGCGCCTCCAGCGGCCCTCACAGCGCACGTTTTCAGCCGCCGTGGCCCATGCCACTGGCGTCCGTGACGAAAGTCTCGCCGGCTTCACCTGCGGTGGGTGCCATACCAGCCGCGCTACGCCATCAGCCACCAGGGCCAACCTAGGCCGAGCCGCTGCCAGCACACCGACGAACGCGTACCACGCCGCCATCACACCACGCCTGGTGAGCTGCCAGCGCCCCACCGTGGCGACCTCGACAGCGGGGTGGCCGTGTGGCCACCAGCGGCATACCTCGCCGAACTGGCCGACCTCCCCGCGCCGAAGCGGAGGTGCCGGTCTTCGACAGCGAGGCAACCTGCTGCGTATCGACCGAGGCCACCTTCGCCCTGGTGCCCCGGCCGCTCCTCGAGCGAGAGCCCCAAACCCCGACGCCCCGCCGTTCTGCTCACCTGAGCACCAGCTGCAGCATCGGTAGCGATCCCCGCTCGCCAGTGGCGCCGTGGGAGGCCCAGTGGCGCCTCAGACGCTGAGGTTTTCAAGGCAAAGCGGGCAAAGTGCCGCCCCCTGTGCGGCATTTTCGCCTTGCCCTCCTCACCCGGTGCCCCGGAGGCAGACCGCCATGGTGCCCCCTGGCGGCAGAGGCGCACTAGCCTTGCCCGGTAAGGTTCTTTCGACCTGCCCCAAGGAGGCACACCCATGACCATACCACCCGACAGGCGTTCGGCGGCTACCTGTGGCTGCCCCCAGCTCCTCGATCTACCATGATGAACCAAGTTGTTGACCGGAGCGCCCTTCTCCGAGTCGCTGACGCAGTTCCCGACCCGTCCGGCAATGTCGTCTTCCCCACCACTGCCCCCGAAGCCGGCACCTGGTTACCCGAGGGCGAGCTCATCCCCGGCGTCCAGTTGTACCCGAGGCCGACGTGTCGCCGTGTGCAAGCTGCCAGCCTGCACTTCATCCGCGAACGAGTCCTTCAGCGACACGCTCTACCCCTCGCCCAAGAGATAGGCCGCAAGCTCGCCGAGCCGACGGGCCCAAACTGACGCTGGCCTGTTTTACGGCCAGGCCAGAAGAACCCGTGGTGTGTGGCACAAGGCGATCGAGGCCGAGCCCGCCCCGTCGCTGAGAGCAGCCGCCATCCGGCGTGGAGCGAATTGCTCAGTGCCGGCGCCAGCCGGTCCGGGTGAAGGTCTTCGCCCACCCCAAGCGGTGGGCGACGAATGGTCGCTGGTGGGCAACGACGGCCATGCCCTGCACGGCGACGTGGCCGGCGACGGCCAGCTCTTCCTGGGGCCGGGCATCCCCGTGCTGCCCATCCCCATGCTGGAGGAGGACCACGTCCTGGCTGCCGACACGACCAACGTGTTCTTCATCGTCAATGAGCGGCTCACCATCGAGTCGAGTGAGCACGGGGCCGGCGCCTGGGAGCGGGACTCCCGCAGCTTGCGGGTGAAGCTGAGGTCTGCGGTCGGCGCCCCCCTGCCGGCCAAGAGCCTGCGTCGGGTCACCATCGGGTCAGGCACCGAGCCCTTGGCCGCCAGAGCGGCGGCGCCCAAGAAGTAACCGGCCAGGACCGAAGGCCCCCCTGTCGATGAGGTCAAACCAGGTCCCGAAATCCGCAATGGCATTGCGGATTTGGGACTCGGTTGGATAGGTCCGGGCGCATTGCAAACGGTACCGAAGGCCCCCTGTCGGAGTTGGGGGGTAGCCAGAAAACGCATGGAGACTTTGCCCCCCAAGGCCAAGGAGCCCTGGCGCCCCTGCCCCTGCGGTGTGTGTGCTGGATTGACCCACCGGTCAGTGCTCGTCCCCATGCCCTCGCCTGCCGAAGTGAGCATCCCCTTCGGGCCTGCCCCTGTCGGGGTGGTGGCCCCGCTGTCGGCGCTGGTCCCCCCCTCGGGCAAGCCTCCCCCTGAGCGGCCGCCCCCACCGGCATAAGGGGGCCGGGCGCCCATAAGCCCCGGTAGGCAGGAGCTGGCCCGCCCCCTGCGAGGGGTCAGGGCGGATCCCAGCCCCTGCCTGCCGGCCCTCTCCCTGGTGGTCCCTGCCCTGTGCGCCCCCATGGGGTATGCGATCCATACCCAGGTATGGGAGCCTCGTCGTCCCCCGCCCAGCTCGGGAACGAACTGCGTCCTCGCAGTCCCCCTGCAAAGCTCAGGCCCGTCGCCCCCTGCCGCCCGGCGCTGGGTGAGCTGGAGCGCTCGGGCCTGTGGCGGTCAGCGCAGGGACGGCGGCGGGCGGCGCCGCTCAGCTGTGGCGGCTGGCCGTCACCCCTTTCAGCCAAGTGGGCTCGCTTCTATTGCATTAGGTTATCGCGTCAACTAATGCAATCAGAACTGCGCGGCGGTGGGCAGGAGGTGGCACGCAAGAAGCTTTGTGATTGCTCGGGAAATTGCGGACGACCAGGGGGAGGGGTATGGGCGCAAGCGCCAGGACATTCTAAGAGAGCCAAGTTGGCAAGGCTCGTCCCGTTCAAGTAATGGAATTTCGGTCTGGGCGGCCGAGTGAGCCAGCCGACCGCCTCAAACGACCTTCAGGCCGGCTATCAGAACTTATTGCCAGCGGCCGAAATCCCCAGCAACGGCAATCAGGATTTTATAATTAGCCCGGTGCCGACCGCTGCTCCTCGCCCTTGCTCGCGACCGCCTCTGCCCAGAGGTCGCCGTCAACCGGCGGGGCTGGTGCGCCCTCCACGACCCTGGCGCCTTTTCGGGCGGCCGGCCCATGCCGCGGGGCTGGGCTCAGCTGCGCGCTGCGGTCCTGCGGCGCGACGGAGGTCGCTGCCAGCTGTGCGGCGCTCCCGCCTCTGAGGTCGATCATGTGGTCCCCCACGCCGCCGGTGGGACCGACGACATCGGGAACCTCAGGGCACTGTGCCAGCGGTGCCACCGGCACCGCACGGGCGTCCAGGCGGGGCAAGCCAGGGGCGGCTAGTCCTCGTCTGGCGTGACATCTTGGGGGTCGCGGTACCGCTCCCAGACCGCCTGCTTGCTACGGCCGAGGGCGCGACCAATGTCGGCCCAGGACATCATCTCGACCCGACCTTTGAGCACGAGGTCGGCCTCCGTCTCCTCGGCCCAGGCCAGGATTACTCCCAGCGCTTCAAGGGCCTGGCGGGGCTCATCGGGATGTTCCTCGATGCAGGTTGAAGCAAGAAGCGATGTCTTCTGCGGTAGTTTCCATCGGCCGTCAGGATACCTGACGCTAGACGGATGTGTCAAGAACCCTGACGACCACTGACGCGGGCAGTTCCCAGAGGCCCCAGGAGCCCGCAGCGGGGCTCCAGGTCAGGAGTTGCCAGCCTCACCCGCCCAGCGGGCTGAGACGGGCGCTGCGGGGCTGTGGGCATGCTTCGGGCTCAGGCCTGCCCCAACAGCTGCTCCATGGCGTCGGCCGCTGTGCGCTGGCAGCTCGGGCCCGACCTTCACATAGATGTCGTTGGTGATGGCTAGCCCCGAGTGCCCGAGGGTCTTCGAGATGACCTCCAGGGGGACGCCCTGGAGGTAGCATCAGCGTGGCCGCAGTGTGCCGGGAGGCGTGGAAGCGGCGCCGGCCGACGCCGGCCCGCTCAGTGAGCTTGTGCCACCAGCGGAGCGCATTGGCCCCGAGGATCCGGGTCCCCACGGTTTCGGTGGTGAACACGAGGTCGGGTGCGGCCCAGCTCTTGGCCGCCATGCGCTCGACGGTCTGGCGCTTGCGGTGGTCGCGCAGGGCGGAGACCACCCAGCGGCGGGAGGGGGATCTCGCGGTCGCTCGAGCGGGACTTGGTGCCGTGGATGGTGGCGAACGGAGCGGGCACCCCCTTTTCGTTGATGTGGTCGAGGTCCAGGTCTGACCAGCGGAGGTCGAGCACCTCAGCCTGGCGGGCGCCCGTGAACAGCACGAAGATGGCCAGGGCGCCAAGCCGGTCACCCTTGGCTGCTTGGATGACCTTGGCGGCCTCCTCGGGCGACAGCGAGTCGTCCAGCTTGTGGCCGGAACGCTTGGGCGGGTCCGTGAGGGTAACGACATTGCGGGTCACCCGGCCAAAGCGCTCGGCATGCTTGAGGGAGCGGCGCAGGATGGTCCGGGCCATGGCCTGCGTGGTGGGCGAGAGCCCTCGGGCCGCCAGCGCCCGCATCATGGTGACAACATGGTCGGCCTTGAGCTTGGCCAGCGGGACCTTTGGCGGAAGGTGGGGCTTCAGCCAGGTCCGCACCACCTGGCGGTACTGGCGCTCAGTGCTGGGTTTGACCGTGCCCGGCAGGATGTTGTCGGCCCACCAGTCCAGCCATTCCCCGGTCGTCATCTCGCGTCCGGGGTTGATGCTTGCCGGCGTCGCGCTCACGGGCGAGATGGCGGAGCTTCTCCTTCACCTCAGAAACCGTTGCTGGCCGTTACCTTCTTGCGCAGGCGCCGGCCGTCTGGGGCCGTGCCCAGCTCCACGCGGCCCACCCAGCAGCCCCTTCGTCTTGTCATAGGTCAGGGACCCATCCCCGTAGCGGCTGGCCAATGTTCTCCTTTCCCGTGCTCACTTTTTCGGAGCCCTCCTGGGGGACCCATTGGGGGACCCATTGGGCTCTAATCAGCCCTGGACAGCTTAGCACAGGTCTGGACAGAAAGACACTCTGAGCTGGGAAATCTTGTTCAGCGTTGGACAGGGTTGGACGCCCTGAAGGTAACTTTTAATCTGCGCGCCGGGAGTTCGATCCTCCCCGCCCCCACCCGAAAGGAAAATGGCGCCGACTTCGTAGTCGATCGGGCTGGTCGACCCTGAGCGGCGCGAACTGAAAAGCGCGGTCCAACGGCACAGGGCCATCCCCGGCCAGGCCGAGCCTTTCGTCGTTCCCGCCCCCCGTCGGCCAACTCTCCTTCCGGCACCCTGGGACTCAAATCGAGTAGCGTCCGCTCGGCTCCCATGATCTCTCCGATCTCGACCAGCTGCGCCTTTTGTGTCCCAGGAGGGCTCCCCTTATCGGGTCAGGAACGACCACCTCGAGCGTGAAGTGATCCCCAACCGTGGCTGACGGTCCCCCCTCGGGCCGGCCCCCCCAACCAGCCTCCGGCCAACCAGGCCCGTTTGCCGGTGAACAGGCGTCGCCGTTCCGCGCCGACGTTCGCAAGCCGTTCCTGGAACGCGTCTTCCCGGTCCTGGCCCAGCTCCCCCAGTACCCGAAGTTGTCGTTGCGCAAGGATCTGGTGGCCGGGGTCACCGTGGCCGCGCTGGCGCTGCCATCGGGCATGGCTTATGCGCAGCTGGCCGGGCTCTCGCCCGTGGCCGGGTTGTACGCATTGCTCCTGCCCGTGGTCGCCTACGTTTTTTTAGGCTCGTCCCGCCAACTGGTCATCGGCCCCGAAGGCGCCCTGGCCGTGATGACGGCCACCGCCTTGGCGCCGCTCGCCGCCGGCGACCCCAAACGGTACGCCCAGTTGGCCGCCGTGCTCGCCCTCATGACGGGTGGCATCTACCTCCTCGCCCGGGTCATCCGGCTCGGCTGGTTAGCCGACTACTTCTCTCGGGCCGTGCTGGTCGGTTACCTCCACGGCGTGGCCGTCATCCTGGTCATCGGTCAGCTCGGCAAGCTGTTCGGGCTGTCGATCAAGGCCACCGACCCGCTCCCGCAGATAAAAGAGTTTGTACAGGAACTGGCTCATGTCCATGGCCTGACGGTCGCCGTCTCGGCCGCCTGCTTCGGCGTCCTCGTCCTGCTTCGGTGGCGCTGGCCGCGGGTCCCCGCCCCCCTGGTCATCGTCATCGGCGGCATCGTCGCCTCGTGGGCCCTCAACCTCGCGTCTCACGGCGTGGCGGTCGTCGGCCACATCCCGCCCGGGCTCCCGTCCCTGCACATCCCGCAGGTTCCCGGTGGCGACCTGGCCCGGCTGGTGCCCGACGCCCTCGGGCTGTTCGCCGTGGGGTTCGCCGACGGCATCCTCACCGCCCGCTCCTTCGCCGGCCGCCATGGCCAGCATGTGCGGGCCAACCAGGAGCTCACGGCGCTCGGCATGGCCAATGTGGCAGGCGGTTTCACGCAGGCCTTCCCGGTCGGGGCCAGCGGGTCGCGCACCGCCGTCAACGACCAGATAGGCGGCCGTACTCAGTTCGTCGGGCTGGTCTCGGCGGCCGTCATCGCCGTCATCCTCCTGGTGCTGACCAAGCCCGTCGAGTACCTGCCCAAAGCATGCCTCGGGGCGGTCATCGTGATGGCCGGCCTCGGCCTCATCGACCCAGGGGCCTGGCGTTCGCTGGCCGCCGCCGGCCGGCGTGAAGTGGCCATCGCCGCCATCACCACCATCGGTGTCGTCGCCGTTGGGGTGCTCGAGGCCCTCATCGTCGCCGTCGTCCTGTCAGTCATCGACGTAATTGCCCGCACGGCCCGCCCCCATGACGCCGTGCTCGGTTGGGTCGAGCGGCTCGGCCGCTACGCCGACGCTTCTGTGCACCCCTCGGCCCGCATCACGCCGGGTGTCGTCATCTACCGCCTCGACGAGCAGCTCGTGTTCACCAACGCCAGCTACGCCAAGAGCCGCATCCAGGAGGCGGTGGCCGGGGCGCCCACACCGACGCACTTTGTCGTCTTTGACGCCGAGGGTGTCTCCAACATCGACGGCACTGGCGTTGAGATGATCGAAGAACTCGTCACCGCCCTCCAACACGACCACATCACCCTTGTCTTCGCCCGCCTCAAAACATCCGTAGCAGAGCGGTTCGAGGCCACCGGGCTCACCGAGCTCATCGGCGCCGACCATTTTTACGGCAACGTCGAGGCCGCCGTCGTCGCCTGCGAGTAACCCCTGGACGGGGCTCTGAAGCTGCGAGCCCCCCGATCTGGGTGATCCAAGGTCACTCCTTTGCGCCGAGATACTGGGTCGGTCAGTGCCCGTTGCTTCGGCGCGGTCCGAGAAACCTCCAAAGGAGTGACGTAATGAGCCCCGACCGGCATTCACGCGCTATGTTGCCGATCCCTGACCGCCCGTCACCTGGTCTGACCACCTATGACGCCAAGGACCAGGACACCTCCTACCCTCCGATCGAGCCCTTGCTGCCTCCCAAGGGCGCTCCGAACGTCCTGATCGTCTTGCTCGACGACGTGGGCTTCGGCGCGTCGAGCACGTTCGGCGGCCCGTGTCGTACGCCGACGGCGGACCGCCTGGCGGCGGGCGGCCTGCGGTACAACCGTTTCCACACCACGGCGCTGTGCGCGCCGACCCGCCAGGCGATGCTGACGGGCCGCAACCACCATTCGGTCGGGATGGGCAGCATCACCGAGACGGCGACGTCAGCCCCTGGCAACAGTTCGTTGCGGCCGAACACGAAGGCCCCGCTGGCCATGACCCTCAAGTTGAACGGCTATTCGACCGCACAGTTCGGCAAATGCCACGAAGTGCCGGTATGGCAGTCGTCGCCCATGGGCCCGTTCGACGCCTGGCCGTCAGCTGGCGGTGGGTTCGAGACGTTCTACGGTTTCATCGGCGGCGAGAACAACCAGTGGGACCCGGCGCTGTACGACGGGACGACGCCGGTCGAACCACCCGCCACGCCCGAGCAGGGTTACCACCTGACCGAAGACCTGGCCGACCGGGCGGTGAGCTGGGTACGCCAGCAAAAGGCGCTGATGCCAGACAAGCCGTTCTTCGTCTACTTCGCCCCCGGTGCCACCCACGCCCCCCACCACGTCCCCAAGGAATGGGCCGATAGGCACAAGGGCGAGTTCGACGAGGGGTGGGACGTCCAGCGAGAGCGCACGTTCGCGCGGCAGAAAGAGCTGGGGGTCATCCCCGCCGACGCCGAGCTCACCGCCCGTCACGCCGAGATCCCAGCTTGGGCTGATATGCCCGCCGAGCTGAAGCCCGTGCTGGCCCGCGAGATGGAAGTGTACGCCGGGTTCCTCGAGCACACCGACTACCACGTCGGCCGCTTGATCGATGCCATCGAAGACCTCGGGGTACTCGACAACACGGTCATCTACTACATCATCGGTGACAACGGGGCGTCGGCCGAAGGCACTGTGAACGGCGCCTTCAACGAAATGGCGAACTTCAACGGGATGGCCGCGCTCGAGACCCCTGAGTTCATGATGGCCAAGGTGGACGAGTTCGGATCACCCAGCTCCTACAACCACTACGCGGTTGGTTGGGCCTGGGCCATGGACACCCCGTTCCAGTGGACCAAGCAGGTGGCCTCGCACTGGGGGGGCACCCGCAACGGGGCCATCGTGCACTGGCCCGCCGGGATCGAGGAGCACGGTGGCCTGCGCTCGCAGTTCACCCATGTCATCGACGTGGCGCCGACGGTCCTGGAGGCGGCCGGCCTGCCCGAGCCAACCATGGTGAACGGCGTACAGCAGTCGCCCATGGAGGGCACGAGCATGTTGTACACCTTCAACGATGCGCTCGCCACCGAACGCCACGACCTGCAGTACTTCGAGATGTTCGGCAACCGCGGGATCTACTACAAGGGCTGGAGCGCGGTCACCAAGCACCGCACGCCGTGGGTCATGGTCGGCGGCGCGCTGCCGGCGTTCGACGACGACGTGTGGGAGCTGTACGACGGCAGCGACGACTACAGCCAGGCGCGCAACCTGGCGCCGGAGCAGCGCGACATGCTGGCCAAGCTGCAACGGCTCTGGCTCATCGAGGCCACCAAGTACAACGTGCTCCCCTTAGATGACCGCGGCGTCGAACGGGCCGTGCCGGAGCTGGCGGGCCGGCCGACGCTGATCCATGGGAACTCACAGTTGTTCTTCCCCGGGATGGGGCGCCTTTCGGAGAACAGCGTGGTCAGTATCAAGAACAAGTCCTTCTCCGTCACCGCCGAGGTCGATGTCCCGGCCGGCGGCGCTGAAGGCGTGATCATCGCCCAGGGCGGCCGCTTCGGCGGCTGGGCCCTGTACGCCAAGGACGGCAAGGCCAAGTTCGTCTACAACGTGCTCGGCATCGAGGAGTTCGTCACCGAGGCCGACGTGGCGGTCCCCGTCGGCACCCATCAGGTGCGCATGGAGTTCGCGTACGACGGCGGAGGCCTGGGCAAGGGAGGAGACGTCACCCTGTACTACGACGGCACCGCGGTCGGCACCGGCCGCGTCGCGGCCACCCAGCCGATGGTCTTTTCGGCCGACGAGACGACCGACGTTGGCTACGAGTCCGGCACGACCGTAACGCCTGACTACAACACCCATAGCAGCCGGTTCACCGGCAAGATCAAGTGGGTGCAGATCGATCTCGGCGCCGACGACCACGACCATTTCATCGACCCCGAGGAGCGCCTCCGCGTCGCCTTGGCCAGGCAGTAGCAACGCCCTCAACCCTTCGACTGGCCTAGGACAACGTCGGGGTAGACCTCGCCCCGAGGGCGGGCGCAAACCACCCGGAGCGGGTGATGCACCCCCCGTTCGGTCGGCGTCAGCATGTCCGCACGGCAACAAACCAGAAGGAACCCAGCAGCCGATGACCTCAACCACACCACCAGCGTCGACGCCGCCCACCTCCACCGCGACGCCGAGAGGGGGCCACCGCAAGGTCTCGTGGAACACGGTGGGCGCCTTCGCAATTGTGGCGGTGGTCGGCGGGGTCGTGGGCGGCTTCGTAGGCTACGCGCTGCACTCTTCGTCCGGTACGGCCTCGGCAGCAACCAGCGCATCCGCGAACTCTGCGTCATGTTCGATACCCAAGATCGCCGACCAGGACCTGCCGTCAGTAGTGACGATAAGCGCAAAGAACGGGGCCAAAGGGGGTACCGGGTCGGGGTCGATCATCCGCTCCGACGGCTACATCCTTACGAACAACCATGTGGTCGCCCTGGCAGCAGACGGCGGCTCGGTCTCGGTGCTGTTCAACGACGGGAAGACCGCTGACGCCACCATCGTCGGCCGTGACCCCCTAACTGACGTGGCCGTGATCAAAGTGAGCGACCAGAGCAAGCTGCCGGTGATATCGCTTGGCTCGTCGAGCAGCGTGGTGGTCGGTCAAACCGTAGTAGCCCTCGGGGCGCCCCTTGGGCTTTCGAGCACGGTCACGAACGGGATCGTGAGCGCCCTCGACCGCACCATCACGGTCCCCGGCGAGGGCTCCCAATCGGCGCTGCTAGTGGACGCAATCCAGACCGACGCCTCGATCAACCCCGGGAACAGTGGCGGTGCCCTCGTCAATTGCGACGGCCAGTTCATCGGGATGCCTTCGGCCGGCGCCAGCGTGCCGACCTCGTCGGGAGAATCTGGTGGGGGGAGCATCGGGCTCAACTTCGCCATCCCCGTCGACCTCGCCTCAGCCGAGGCCAACGAGATCATCTCGACCGGCCACGTCACCCACGCCTATTTCGGCCTTACTGCGGTGCCGCTTTCGCCCGATGCGAGCCTCGTCCACGGCGTGGCCGAAGGCCTTCTCGTTACTAGCGTCGACCCCGCCGGCCCATCGCAGGCGGCCGGCCTCCGTGTGGGTGACATAATCACCACCCTGGACGGCCAGTCCGTCGTCAGCACGGACGAGCTCATCTCTATTAGCTTGACCAAGAACCCCGGCGACAAGGTAAAAGTCGGTTATGTGCGCGACGGCAAGTCGGCTACGACGACGGTAACGCTCGGAGCGCAGCCCGCCTGATCTAGGCGTCACCCGGCGTCCACACCGGGTGTGGTGGAAGTCGTCCTGCTGCACACCAGGCCCGCGATAGGCGGCGCTCCCAAGACAGTTCGCTCGTGGCCTCGACGAGGGCTGGTGCTTCTCCGGGAGGCCGGCCCGTGCCCGTGGGCGCCTTAGGCCCCGAAGCCGGTCGGGAGCCCAAACCGGCTCCGTTGGGGGGCACCGGTAACCTCTTGTCATGGAGGGCCATCATCCGCCGATCGAGCAGTACCTGGAGATGGTCCACGTACTGGTCGAGGAAGGGGTGCCGGTCATTCAGGCCCGCCTGGTCGAACGGCTCGGTTATAGCCCTGCGGCCGTCTCGGAAATGGTGCACCGGCTGGTGGACGAAGGCTATCTGACGCTCTCCGAACGCGGGATCGTGCTCACGGAAACGGGTGCACGCACGGCCGAAAGAGTGGTCCGCCGGCACCGCCTGGCGGAACGGTTCCTGGTGGACATCGTCGGCCTACCCTGGGCAGAAGCGCACGCCGAGGCGGACCGATGGGAGCACGTCATCTCCGACACCGTCGAGGCGCGCTTTGCCGAGATCCTCGGGCACCCGACGACCTGCCCGCACGGGAACCCCATACCTGGGGAACCCCACGACCCGGCCCCTCAGCGGGCCATGAGCGATTTCGCCCCGGGGGAGCAGTTCCGGTTGGTGCGCATCACAGAACGGGTCGAAGACGATACGCAGACCCTCGCTTACCTGGCCGAGCATGGGCTGCTCCCGGGACGTGGCGCCCGGGTGCGTTCCAGGGCGCCTGATGGCACGCTGACCCTCGAGCTCGAGGGCGAAGACAGCTCCGGCACCGTGGCCATTGGCCCGGTCCTGGGCCGCCGGCTGTTCGTCACTAGTCAGTGAGGGCCCCGCCCGCCGCGCCCTGGCTTCGACGCGGTCACTGACACGAACACCAGCCTTGGGCGGTCCGCCTTGACACGTAAGGGTTCCCAGACATTATATTTGAGGCATGCCTAACATTAGGCACGCCTAAGGACTGGAGCCTGGATGACCAGCACGCAACCCGGCTGCCAACTGCGCGCCGTCCTGCAGCCCCTTACGGGCCGACAGACCGGGCACAGGCATGGCACATCGCGGCGGGCCGCCGCCGTTGTCTTCATTATGGGGGCATCGTTGCTTCCCAGCGCTTGCGGCGCATCCCCGGTTGACGCCAGCGTCTCGTCTGGCGCGGCAAAGGCCCAACTGAAGGTGACCTGCATGCGGGTCGCTGACGTGCTCTCTGATGGCCCGGACCCCAGCGTCGACCCCGTCGGTTATGCGCTGGCCCAGGTCTTGCCGTTACGACGGATCACGACGAGTGACCGCGCTTTGCAACGGGACGTCGACAGCCTGGCGGCCGCGTACGAAGCTGTTTACAAGGCCAACAATGCGAAAGGTACCCGAGCAGCAGTGGACAGAGCCGGCAAAAACCTCGACACGATCTGCCCCGGGGCCTTCTGATGTCGGCGCCGCGACGTAACGCCATTGACGGGAAAACCACTGCCCGCTGGAGCCAGCTGAAGCCCCGTTGCCGCGCCGTCCGCTGGTGGAGAACCAGCCTTGCTATCGGGACGGCGGCCTTGCTCGGCACGTTGCTGGCCACCGGCTGCGGTACAGCCCAGTCGCAGCCCAAGGCCGTCACTATCACCCTTTACAACGGCCAACACGAGCAGACCACTGACTCGGTCGTACAAGGTTTTGAGAAGTCCCACCCCGGCATCAAGGTGCTTGTGCGCAATGACGACGAGGACACTTTCGACGCCCAGATCGTGGCGGAAGGCTCGCGTTCGCCGGCGGACGTGTTTTATACGGAGAACTCGCCCGCCCTCGAGTACCTGCAGCAACGGGGACTGCTCACCAAGGTCGATACGTCGACGCTGACCCACACGCCGTCCAAGTACAACTCGCCGCAAGGGGAATGGGTAGGGGTCTCAGCCCGGGTGAGCGTTCTCATTTACAACCCAAAGCTCATAAAGAAGTCGGCTCTGCCGACCCATGTACTTCAATTGGCCGACCCCAAGTACAAGGGCCTGCTGGCGTTCGCGGCTGGTGAGACCGATTTCCAACCGATCGTGACCGCAGTCGCCAAGGCCTACGGGGAAAGCCGGGCACTTCAATGGCTCGAGGGGATAAAGACGAATGCCGGGAGCCACATTTACCCCGATAACGAAACGATCGCCGACGAGGTGAACCGCGGCCAGGTCGCATTCGGGGTCGTCAACCAGTACTACTGGTACCGCATGCGGGCGGAGGTGGGGGCATCGAACATGCACTCAGAGATCACCTACTTTGCCCCGCACGACCCAGGTTACGTTATCGACGTCTCGGGGGCCGGCATTTTGAAGTCCTCGAAACACAAAGTCGTCGCCCAAGAGTTCTTGGCCTACTTGGTCTCCAAAGCCGGCCAGGAAGTGGTGGCCAACTCCGGGGACGGGGCGGGCCAGTCGGTCAGCTTCGAGTACCCGATCGCTTCGGGAGTGACGACAAAGGCAACGGAAACGCCGTTCGATGACCTCCAGCCGTACCCGATTACGATCGCCGAACTTGGCACTGGCGCCGAGGCGATCGGCCTGCTCCGGGAGGTACAGCTTCTGTGAGCCCCGGGCGTCCGGCCTGCAGTGAGCACTGGGGTATGTGACGTGGCTCGTACGGAGATGACGTCCGTTGCGGCCAGTGGCCCATCGACGCGGCCGGAGCCCGGACCGCCCGCTGACGGCGCCATCCGGGCCCGGCGGGTAATGCGTCCCAATTTCCTTTTAGTTCTCAGCCTTGTTGTGGTGGGCGCCCTCGCCCTCCCCTTGGTGTTCTTGTGTGTCGAGGCAGCCAACGCTGGTTGGTCCGGCGTTTGGCACCTCATTTGGCGCTCCCTTACCTTGCAACTGCTCTGGAACACGGTGCGTCTTACCGTTGTCGTCACTCTTCTCTGCGCCGTAGTCGGTACCCTCGCCGCTTATGGTGTCGAACGGACAACGCTGCCGTGGCGTCACATGTGGGCCGTGCTCGTCGTGGTGCCGATTGCCATCCCGGACTTTGTCATAGCGTTCGGGTGGAACTCGCTGTTTACCTGGGCGGAGGGATTTCGGGGCGCGGTGCTAGTGATGACGGTCGCCGTCTACCCTCTGGTGTACTTGCCCGTGGCTGCCAGCTTGCGCGGCGCGGACCCCGGTCAAGAGGAGGTGGCCCGTTCTCTTTGTGGGAGCCGGTTCCGGGTCTTCTGGCGCATCACCGTCGGCCAAGCGCGCCGGGCCATCCTGGGCGGCAGCCTCCTGGTTGCGTTGGTGGTCCTGGCCGAGTACGGGGCCTTTGAAATCCTGGCTTTCCGGACATTTACGACAGAAATCTTCTCTGAGTTCATGACGGGTTTCGACATCAACTCGGCGTGCGCACTGTCGTTAGTGCTTGTCCTTCTATCTTTTATCGTGCTTTTCGGAGAAAACGCGTCCCGTGGCGGCGGGAGGGTCGCGCCCGTCGGCCGGGGCGCCCAACGTGTGCTCCCACGCCGGCGTCTCGGCAAAGCGACGTTGCCGGTCCTGTTGGCCTACACCGCCCTCGTCGGTGCCGGTCTCGGGGTCCCGGTAGCCGCCTCCGTGTACTGGATTTTCGAGGGCGGTGTCCACGCCTTGGCGGGTGTACCTCTGGCTACCGCGGCGGGTTACACCGCGGCATATAGCGCTGCGGCGGGAGCACTCGCCACCTTCGCGGCCATACCTGTCGCCCTGCTCGTAGTCCGCCAGCCGAGCCGCTGGTCCATGCTCCTAGAACGTTCCACATTCCTTGTACTGGCCACGCCCGGGCTGGTCGTCGCTCTGGCGCTGGTTTACTTCTGCGAGCACTACGCCGGAGGTTTCGCTTACCAGACGGCGCCCCTTCTGGTCTTCGCTTATGCGCTGTTGTTCTTCCCGCTCGCATTAGTCGGGGTGAAGGCCTCGGTCCTGCAAGTGCCCGTGGCGCTAGAGGAAGTGGCGAGCTCCCTCGGGGTCAGCCGCGCCCAGGTTTTCTTCCGAGTGACGTTCCGCCTTATTGCCCCCGGCCTCGGGGCGGCTTTTTGCCTCGTTTTCTTGTCGTGTGTGACCGAGCTCACCGCTACGTTGATCCTCATCCCGACCGGGGCGGAAACGTTGGCCACGCAATTCTGGGCTTACCAGCAAAACCTCTCGTACGGCCAGGCCGCCCCGTTCGCCTTGGCCATAATTGCCATCGCAGCTGTCCCCTCGTACATCCTCGGGCGGTTCTTTGACCGTTTGCCAGCCGGTGCCCGGGCCGCTTAGGCCTCGCCCACAATTCGCTCGCCATCGGGCTATACCGGGCCGCAACAGCGACGCGAGGCCGCCACGAGCGCCGAGGCGGACAGGAGGCCTCCGCTTCCCTCTATTTCTCGAGCTTTCGCGGTGCCAGCCCTCGATGTAGCGATCTCAAAGACAGTGCCCGGCTGGACGCGATAATCAGGCACCGGGTCGTGTAGTCCCGAGCAGACCGCACCAGAGCAGCGACAACCATCCCCTTGGCGGGATCCTCGGCCCACCCGGACGGCCCAGAAAGCGGGGCACCGTGCGCCCTCCCCCTTATCCGGATAGCATACTCAGTATGCTATCTGATGTTGCCGGTGGGCCGAGGCGTCCCAGGACCTCCCCCAGCCGCCACGCCGCCACCGAACCAGCAAAAGGGAGCAAGAACCATGTCGCGTATCCAGCGGCCTTGGGCTTTGGCCGCCCTGGCGGCCGTCATCGCCGGCCTCTCCGTCCTCCTCGCCGGCTGCGGGGCCGCGCCGACAAGCGTCGCCCACATCGGCTCGACAACGACCGTCGCAGCCAGTAATCCCTCGAACTCGCAGTCGGGGGCCCCGGTGCCCAACTCCAAAAGTTTGTTTCCTGTATGCGTCACCACGGCGTGCCGAACTTCCCAGAACTCGTAATTACCCCAAACGGCGGGGCGGTCCCGGTCGGGCCTGTATCTGTCGACAAGAACTCGCCGACTGTCCCGGCGGCACGGAGGGACTGTCAAAACCTCGCCCCCTCGGGATCGGCCCCCAGCCCGACGATTACCCCCAAGGACGAGGTCGACTACATAAAGGCCGCCGCTTGCATGCGCCGCCACGGCGTACCGAACTTCCCGGCCCGGTCTTCTCGGCGAACAGCGTGCACTTTCCCTTCCCGTCCGGGATGAACGCGAGCATCGGGAAATCGCCCCCCTTCCTCAGGGCCAAGGAGATTTGTGAGAAGCTCATCCCGGCCGGGCTTCCGTACTCACAGCAGGCCGAGCAGGCCGACCAGGCCGAGCAAGCGGACGGCGGGCAGTAAGAACGCTGGGCGGGATCGGGCGGGTCGAGAGGTGGGGTCGGCGCTGGTCGACAGGCGGGTCGGAGCCTCGGCGTGTGCATAGCCGAGCACCCTGGGCGAGAATTGGGCCATGAACGGCCACGTAGTGACGCTCGACGGTAAAGAACACGTCCTGGACCAAGCAGAAATCGAGAAAATGCTCGCTTCTTCTGAGCCCTTCTGGCTCGACTTGAGGATCAAGGGCGACGACACCCCCGAGTTCGAACTACTACGGGACTCCTTCCACTTTCACCCGCTGGCGCTCGAGGACGCCGCCCAGTTCGGACAGCGGGCAAAACTCGACGCTTACGAGGATTTCGCCCTGTTGGTCGTCTTTGGGCCCGGCCACTCGGACCACCTCGTCGAAGTCCACTGTTTTTGCGCACAGAACTTCCTGGTCACGGTGCACCGGCGCAATTGCCCGTCGATCGACGAAGTGCGGCGCCGCATGGACGCGACCCCGACCGCGTTGCCCAGCCCTCTCATGGTCCTGTACCGGGTCGTGGACGTCCTGGTCGATGGCTATTTCCCGGTCTTGGCCGCCCTGGACGACCAGATCGACGACATCGAGGACGAAATCCTCCAGGCGCCCACGGACGAACAGCTCGGCCGTCTGTTCGACATGAAAAGATCTCTGATCGTGCTGCGCAAGGTGGTCACGCCGGAGCGCGACGTCTTCGCCACCCTCGTCAGCCGTGGTGATGCCATACCGGGGATGACACCCGAGTACGAGCGGTATTTCCGGGATATCTACGACCACCTGATCCGCGTGAGCGACCTCGTCGACAGCTACAGAGACCTCCTGAGTGGAGCGCTCGACACCCACCTTTCCACGGTGTCCAACCGGCTCAACGTGGTCATGAAACAGCTCACCATCATTGCCACAGTGTTCTTGCCCTTGAGCTTCCTGACCGGCTTCTTCGGTCAGAACTATGGGTGGATGATCGCCAAGATCGGCAGCGTCCAGGCCTTTTGGGCCGTCGGTGTCGGTTCGCAGATTGTCGTAGCCACGGCGCTGCTCATGATGTTCCGGCGGCGGGGCTGGCTGTCCTCGGACGGGACCGTGCCTGCGGCGGTACCCGCCAGACGCACCCGGCCACTGATGTCTCACATGCGCTGGCTGGCCTTGCACCCCATCAAGTCCATCTCGACAGGGGTCCCCCCGCAGACGGCGGTCGCCGGGGCCGCGCCGGCCGGCCCCGACAGCTGATGCTCAGCTGTCTCAACTCTGGCTCAGCTGAGCGGGCACTCGACGGGCGCCAGCCGGCGGCCGGCGCCCATGCCCGGTCCTGCTCCCGACCTGCGCGCGCGCACCCGACGGGCGCCAGCCAGCGACCGGCACCTATGCCCGGTCCTGCTCCCGATCTGTGCGCGCCCGAGTCTCTTGTCGGCACTCCGGCGCGCAAAGGTTCGGAAAGTACACCCAGAATCGGGGCGGGGCGCGGTCCAAATCACGACCCGGCCGGGCGGGAGGCGCTTAATCCGACAGCCGCCGCAGCCGCCGTTAGAGCGGGGTGTTGCCGTGCTTTCGGCTTACCAGACGCTCCCGTTTGGTCTGCAACGCCGCAAGACAACGGGCAATTACCTGGCGCGTATCGGCCGGGTCGATGACCATGTCGACGTAGCCCCGCTCGGCGGCAATATATGGGTTCAGGAACTTCTCCCCATATTCGACCGCCAATTTCGCCTGAGTTTCCTCATCCTCTCGGCGGTGCACGATTTTCACCGCCTGTTCGGCGCCCATGACGGCCAGTTCAGCGCCCGGCCACGCCACGCACAGGTCGTTACCCATCGCCTTTGAGTCCATGACGATGTAGGCCCCGCCGTAGGCCTTCCTCACCACCAGGCAGATCCGGGGCACCGTGGCCTCGGCGTACGCGAATACAAGCTCGGCGCCATGGCGGATCACCCCTCGCCACTCGAGGTCCCGGCCGGGCATGAACCCGGGAGTGTCGACCACCGTAAGCAAGGGCACATTGAACGAATCGCAGAAGGCAACGAAGCGGGCACCCTTTTGTGAGGCCGCGATATCGAGGGTGCCGGCCATGGCTTGCGGCTGGTTGGCCAGCACCCCGACCGGTTGGCCGGCCACGCGGACGAGCGCAGTCACCAGCTGCGGTGCCCATAACGGGCGCAACTCGAGCACCGCTCCCTCGTCGGCGACGGCAGAGATCACCCGGCGGACGTCGTAGCTACCCATGGAGCTGGCTGGGACCACCTCGCGCAACTCCGGCGTCGGCCGCGACGAGGGGTCGTCAGAGTCGGTCACTGGCGGCAACTCGTCGCTGTGAGCAGGGAGATAGCCGAGCAAGTCGGCCACGGCGGCCATAGCCTCACCGTCGTCAGTGACGTTCAGAGTGGCCAGCCCCGTCCGGCTGGCATGGACGGATGGACCGCCGAGCTCGTCGGGGCTAACAGTCAAGCCCGTGACCTCTGCCACTGCGGCCGGGCCAGAGACATAGCTGAGCGATCGGGCCGTCATCACGACCGCGTCGGCCATACCGAGCAGCAAGGCCGGCCCGGACAGGACCGGGCCACTGACAACCACCACCACGGGGACTACCCCGGAGCAACGAGCAACCGCCCGTGCCACCCGTCCCCAGCCATCAAGCGCGGCCACGCCAGCGCTCAAGTCAAGACCGGCCGACGAAAGCACGACCACGAACGGCGACCGCCGCTCCAGCGCGAGCTCAGCCGCACTGGCCAGTGCGGCCACGGCCTCCCCGGTGAGCCCCCGGCCCCGCTCGGTGTCCTGGACCTGAGCCGTAACAACCGGTCTGGCGTCATACGACAGCGGTCCGGTGCGGACGACGATCTCTCGTCCTCGTCCAACCTGAGCAGAAACCGTCCGGGTAACCGCTACCGCGGCCGGCGAGGTGGTACCCGGGGTAACCGGCCCCGTTTCCGCCAGCCCCGTTTCCGCCAGCCCCGTTTCCGCCAGCCCCGTTTCCGCCAGCCCCGTTTCCGCCAGCCCCGTGCCGCCGGCCGAGGGGGTGCCTGGCTCCCGGGGACCGGAGTCACCTGCGGGGAGCAGCAGCTCAGGCGGGTCTATTTCCTCCGGTATGAGCACCGGCGGGCCGTCGCGGGGGCCGCTTTGAGAGTTACCCTCGGTTTGACCTGGTCTGGATTGTCCGGGGTGAGCTGGGCCGGGACGAGCCGGGGCAGTCCGGCGCCCTCTCACAGGCTTAGCGAAGGCTCTAGGTCCGGCACCGCGTCCGGGTCTTCGAGGCCGCGAGCCATGAGGAACCCGCGCGCTCGTTCGGCCAGGGGGTAGCGGTTGACGATCTCCCAGAAGGCTTTGCCGTGCCCGCTCACGTGGAGATGGGCCAACTCATGCACCAACACATAGTCGAGCACCCACAGGGGCTCCTTGGCCAACCGGGAGGAGATGCGGATACTCCCGTCGGTTGGCGTGCAACTCCCCCACCGATAGACCTGATTGTCCACCCAGCGGGTGCTGGTGGGCGTAGCCAGTCCGAACCTGCTCGCCAGCATCCGGGCGCGGTCATGCAGGTCGGGGCTCGTTGACCGTTGGCGGCGACCTATGCGCCGGAGCATCTCGTTGACCCAGCGCTCCTCCTCGGCCCGGCTCATGGTTGCGGGCACGCTCACCCTCACCACGTCCCCGACTTGGCGGGCCTGCACCGTCTTGTGCCGGCGTCTACTCCGGACGACCTCGACCTTCATAACGGAGCGACAGGTTAGGCGCGACCAGTGACCGTTTCGGCTCCCAGCGCCGATAGGTCCACTCGCTCCAACGGGATGAGCTCAACGTCTTCGGGGGCGCCTGCACCTCGAGCCACCACCCGCTCAGGTTGGGGTGGCGGTTGCCTTTGGCCGAGATGCCGAGCGCCCGTTCGAGGGCGATCACGACGCCACCGTGGGCCACAACCACGGCGACCTCGGCTCCCTGACCGGCCAATCGGCGCACAGCACCCACCGAGCGGTGAGAGAAGAGCTCGCCCGGCTCCCCGCCTGGGACCGTCCCCAGCTGCCCGGCTCGGCGGGCCAGGAACTCCTCGGGCCAACGGGTGGAAATCTCCTCGTTCGTCAGGCCGTTCCACTGACCCAGGTCCTGTTCGCGCAGGTCCGGGTCGATGACCAGAGGCCTTTCGTACTCGAGCTCGAAGCCAATCAGTTCGGCGGTAACTCGGGCGCGAGCCAGGTCCGACGCGGCCATGATTTCGGGCAGGACATCGGCCGCGGCGAGGGCTTGACCGGCCAACCGGGCTTGTTCGGTACCGAGCTCGGAGAGAGGCGCGTCTGACCATCCTTGCCAGCGGCCGGCGGCGTTCCAAGCGGACTGGGCATGACGAATTATAAGAAGGCGACGCACATAAGCCATCTTGGCAGACCGCCATCGACAGACCGGTAACCTCCTTCCGATGACGGACCGACGCGCGCCGGCCGGGCCAGCCTGTGCGGTAGCACCACTACTTGGGGGGGTTAGCACCCCGTGACGGCGGTCCCGAAGAGCGCTGGCGGCGGGGAGGAGCTGGTTCAGCGCGTGACGGTCCTGTTCTTTGCGAGTGCCAGAGAGGCCGCGGGCACGGGTCGCACCGAGGTCCTCGCGGCCGGCCGCACCGTGGAAGATCTGCTCGATGACCTGTGTTCCGAGTTCGGCGATGGGCTCCGAACGCTGCTCCCATCCTGTGCCGTCTGGGTAAACCGGTCTCCCACCCCTCGTAACACCGTGCTAAGCGGTGGCGATGAGGTTGCGGTACTACCGCCAGTGTCGGGAGGTTGCGGTAGCCTCGATTTGCAATGGCTTTGAACGTCGACGAAGTTTTCGACCCCAGTTACCTCGCGGACCTGGGAGATCTTTCGCTCAAGGACCTGCGGGCGAAAAGGCAAGTGTGCGCGGAGCTGGAGACGGACCTCTCGTACCTCCGGCGGCTGGCGCAGGCCAGGGTGGACTTGATCCTGGCGGAGTTGGAGCGCCGTCATCTTGGGCTGTCAGAGCCTGCCCCCGAGGCACTGGTCGACCAACTGCCGCAGATCCTCAGCGACCACACCCACGCGGCGGGGCTGGGTCGCCTACCAACATTCTTCGCGCCGGCGGAGGGTACCCAGCTCAGCATGGCCGCACGGGTCGAGCAACTGCTTCCCCCCGACAAGCTGGAGTCCCTGGCGACGCTTGGCTCAGCCGAGCTGGACGAGCTGCTCACCGGCCTCTCGAACCTCGAGCGCGACGTCTCAGCCGAGCGCCGTGCCCTGCACGACATCCAGGACCGGCTCCAGGTGGAGCTGGTGCGCCGCTACCGCAGCGGCGAGGCGAGCGTAGACACGCTGCTCCGCTAGCGCAGGTCGCTCATCGATCGTTGGCTGGCCTGCTCTGCAGGGCTGCCGTGCGACCCCAAGCACGCTCAGACCGAGCACGGGCGTCGGTACCTTTTGTGAAGAAAAGCCCCTTTTATTTGGCCGAGAATTGGCGGGCCCGGGCGGGCTACGATTGGCACTGCCGTAGCTCGAGGGTGACCCGGGATTTCGTTCGGGGAAGTGCGAAGTACCGGGCCCGTGGGCTGCGGCGCTGCCTATCTGGCTGTTCGACGGTCGGACGCCTCAACCGTTCGGCCCTTTGTCGTTGACCCCTCTATCGTTCGACCCCTCTGTCGTTTGACCCCTCTATCGTTTGACAGCGTGAACGAGTTGATGGTGATCGGCGGAGGCAAGATGGGTTCCGCCCTCGTCGGAGGGTTGCTCGACGCCGGCTGGGCCCGCCCCGACCAGGTGGAGGTGGTCGAAGTGTCCCCCGCCCAACGGGGCGAGCTGACGGGCGAGGATGGTCTGGCCAAGCGCTACCCCGGCCTTCGAGTGGTCGACCAGACCGCCGCCTGCGGGCCCGCACGGGGCGCCGTCCTGGCCGTTAAGCCGGCAGATATGGAGGCGGCCGGGCGCAGCCTCGAAGGCGCCGGCGTTTCGAGGGTGTTGTCGATCGCCGCCGGGGTCACCCTGGGCGCCATCGAGTCCTGGTGCCCGCCCGGATGTGCCGTCGTGAGGGCGATGCCAAATATCGCCGCCCTGGTCAAGGCGGGCGCTACCGCCATCTCGCCCGGGCCCTCGGCCAGCGCCGAAGACGTGGAGTGGGCCGCGGCGATCATGCGGTCGGTTGGGCTCGTGGTGGAGGTACCCGAGAAGCTGCTCGATGCCGTCACCGGGTTGTCCGGTTCGGGCCCCGCCTACGTGTTCCTGGTCGTAGAGGCGATGACTGAAGCCGGCGTCCTGGAAGGATTGCCTCGCCCGATCGCCCGTGATCTGGTAGTCCAAACGCTGGCCGGTGCCGCCCAGCTGCTCTCGACGACAGGCCAGAGCGCCGAAGAGCTGCCGCGCCGCCGTGACCTCGCCCGGAGGTACGACCGCAGCGGGGCTGCGCCAGCTGGAAGCGAGCGGTGCCCGTTCCGCCATCATCGAGGCCGTCGTGGCCGCCTCTGCTCGCAGCCGGGAACTCGGCGCCCCCCGCACCGGCACGCCGTAATTACCAGCCGCATCGGTCGTTGGTTGGCCAGTGACCTATTTCTCGTGCGTCGTTTATCAAAACGTGCCGCTGAGCGTCACCAAAACTACCTCATGCCGTGCTGGCTCACTTGCCTTCAACGCTTGTCCGTAGCTGTATGGCCTCGCTCAGTGCAGGTCAGCCGCCTAAATAGGCGACGTCCTCGCTCGAATGGATAAAAGTCCTATTAAGCCGGCCGTCTGCGGGCTCGCTAATTGCATTTTTCGACGACCGCATCCCGCCAGTAAGGACTTTTATCCTGTTTTCGAATAAAAGTGCTGCACGTTGGCGGTTGGCACCCCAAGGGGCCCCGGGGTGCACAAGCCGGCACCTTTCGCCTACCCTCTTAAGTGGAGAAGGGTGCAGCAAATGGCCAAGCCGAACGAGGCTCGGTCCAGGTCGCGTTACGTCACCGTTGCAGAGGTGGCCGGCCTGCTCCGAGTGTCCAACATGACGGTCTACCGCCTGGTCCAGTCCGGGCAACTGCCGGCGGTCCGAGTCGGGCGTTCGTACCGGATACGAGAAGAGGACGTCGACCGGTTCCTTGAAGGCCAGTACACCGCGGCCGGATAACTCTCGGCCGGGTCAAGGGCCGATCAGGGCCCGAGGTGTCGCGCCCCGGGTTGTCAGTCTTCTCACCGATTACGGGCTGGCCGACGGGTTTGTGGGCGCGCTCCACAGCGTGCTGAGGGCGCGTCTCCCCCTGGTGCCGATCGTCGACCTCACTCACGAAGTGCGGGCCCAGGACGTAAGGGCGGGCAGCCTGGCCTTGAAACGGGCGGCCCCCTACCTGGCCGAAGGCGTGGTGGTGGCCGTCGTCGACCCCGGAGTGGGGACGCCGGCGGCGTCCCGTCGCGGTCCGGCCGGCGTCAGCGGACATCACCTTCATCGGCCCCGATAACGGCCTCCTGCCGCCGGCGATCGACGTCCTTGGAGGGCCGGTCATAGCGGTGGAGCTCGACAACCCGGCTTACCGCTTGTCCGCTCCGGGCCCGACCTTCGCCGGCCGAGACATCTTCGCTCCTGCGGCCGCCTTTCTGGCTGGGGGAGGCGACCTGTCAGCACTGGGTCAACGCGTCGACACCGGAACCCTGGTCCGGCTCCCACCACCCGAGTACCGGGAAAGGGGCGGGTGGTTCGAGATCGAGGTGACCTGGGTCGACCGCTACGGCAACGTCCAGCTAGCGGCGGGCCCTGATGCTCTCCACGGACGGCGCGGCTTCTCCGTCGCCCAGGCCCGCCCCTCCGTCTCCCAAGGTCCGGGGAAACCGCCCACCGACCCGGCCGGTACCAACCCCGGCGCCTCGAGGCCCAACCCCGGCGCCTCGTGGCCCAACGGAGGCGACTCCAGGCCCAACGCCGGCACCTCCAGGCCCAATACCGGCGCCTCGTGGCCAGCCCGAGTCGTGCACACCTTCGCCGACCTGGCCCCGGGTGAGCTCGGCATTCTGGTCGACTCCTACGGGTCGCTCGCCTTGTGCCTAAACGGCGCCAGCGCGGCTGACCTGCTGGGCGCCACCGAACAAGACGTCTTTTCGCTCAGGCCGATTGACGGTGAGCGGGAGGCGGCAGCGACGGCGCCTCCACCGCCAGAGGCTCTGTCTCCGACAACCGGCCCCCCGACGACCGGCCCGACGACCGGCCCCCCGACGACCGGCCCCCCGACGACCGGCCCCCCGACGACCGGGCCCGCGGCTTCATAGCCGGCCCGTAATGGCGCGTCGCTCGCTCATAGGGTTCGGTCATGAGGGGCGACGAGATCAGGAAATCGGCCGTGGCCCGGTTGCAGGCGATCGGGATGTTCCAGACGACGGCCACCCGCAGCAGAGCTTTGACATCAGGGTCGTGGGGCTGGGGCTCGAGCGGGTCCCAGAAGAAAACGAGCGTGTCTATGACGCCCTCTGTGATCATGGCGCCGATCTGGACGTCGCCTCCCAGAGGGCCGCTCTCGACCGTGGCCACGTCGAGGTCGAGCTCCTCGGCGATGAGCTGACCGGTGGTCCCGGTAGCCAGGAGGTCGTGCTCCACCAGCGACAACCGGTTGTAACGGGCCCACTCGAGAAGGTCGGCCTTGCGCTTGTCATGAGCTATCAACGCGATCCGCCGGCGGGTCGGCATCTCCATCGGGGGAGTCAGGTGTACTTCTTGTTTCACTCCTCCATGATGGGCGACGAAACTGTACTCGCCGTGACCAGGGCGTTAACAAGATGTGACAGTCACGATACCCCGCAGCGGCCCCGCCGCCGGCTTTCGTCCAACGTGGCCGTACGATTGGTGCCGATGTCAGCAGCACCCAGCGCGGCCCGGCCCCTCCCCGAAGCCACGCTTCGACGCCTGCCCCTCTACCTGAGGGCGCTGGTCGAGGCCAGCGGTGAGCGCATGCTGATGCTCTCCTCCGAAGAGCTGGCCGCCAGAGCCGGGGTAAACGCAGCCCAGGTCCGCAAGGACCTGTCCCAGCTGGGTTCGTACGGCACGCGGGGTGTCGGGTACGACACCGAGCTGCTGCGCCAGCAGATCAACCGCCAGCTCGGTCTCAATCGTGAACACAACGTGGCCGTCATCGGCGCCGGCAACCTGGGCCAGGCGCTGGGCAACTACCGGGGCTTTTCCGAACGCGGCTTCAACGTAGTGGCTGCCTTCGACACTGACCCGGCCAAGTTCGGCGGCCGTCTGGGCAGCGCCGTCGTCTACCCGCTGTCCGACCTGGCCAGGGTGGTGCGGGAGAAGAAGATCACCATGGCCCTTATAACCACGCCCGCCACGGTGGCCCAGGACATCGCCGACAGGCTGGTGGCCGCAGGTGTCAACTCGGTACTCAATTTCGCCCCGGCCGTCCTGAGCGTGGCGGCGCACGTTTCGGTGCGCAAGGTCGACCTGGCGGTCGAGCTCCAGATCCTCGGCTACTACGAACACCTGCGTACCGATCACGTCCCCGCTCCCAGAGCTGCGACCATCAACTAGTTCGAGGGAAGGAGAGGTTTTGCCCGTCGACGCCGCCGTCTACCCCGTAGCGCTGCTCTTGCGAGACCGCTCGTGCCTGGTAGTTGGGGGAGGGCAAATCGCCGAACGTAAGGCTAGAGGCCTTCTCTCGGCCGGGGCGCGGGTACATGTCGTGGCCAAGGAAGTCCTGCCCCCCATGCGCTCGCTCGAGGGCGCGGCCGGCGTCACCGGCATCGAGGAACGCCCTTACCGCCGCGGCGAAGTGGCCGGGTACTGGCTGGCCGTGGCCGCGACCGGTGACAGCGAAGTCAACCAGGCTGTCTACCAGGACGGAGAATCAGCCCATGTCTGGGTGAACGGAGCGGACGACCCCGGCTTCGTGCTCTTTCATCCTGCCGGCGGTAGCCCGTCAGGGCCGGTCAGCGTGGCCGTTTCCACTTCGGGGTACAGCCCCGCCCTGGCTTCGTGGCTCAAGGCGCACGCGGCCGAACACATGGGCCCCGAGCTGGCAGAATTAGCCGAAATGCTCGCCGATGCCAGGGCCAAGCTGAAAGCGGAGGGCCGCAGCACAGAAGATATCGATTGGCGGCCGAGCCTGGATTGGGCCATGCTCGACCTGATCCGCTCGGGTCGCCGGGCCGAAGCGAAGGAGCGTCTCGAGGCGTGTCTATTGCCGTAGTGGGGATAAACCACAGGACGGTGCCTCTGGCCGCACTGGAGCCGATGATCGTCGCCCCGGTCGACCTTCACAAGGCACTTTCGGACCTCTCCTCGCGCCCTCACCTCGACGAAGTTGTGGTCGTGTCGACGTGCATGCGGACCGAGGTGTACGCCCTGGTCAACCGCTACCACGGGGCCATGGCCGACATAAGGGAGTTCCTGGCTGCCTGGAGCGGGCAGCCGCCGGAGGAGTTCTCGGGCAGCCTGTACGCCTACTTCGAAGAAGCGGCCGTCAACCACCTCTTCAGGGTCTCGTCGGGGCTGGACTCGGCATCGCTCGGCGAGCCCGAGGTCCTGGGGCAGGTCCGCCATGCCTGGGAGGTAGCCCGCCAAGAGGAGGCGTGCGGGCCGGCGCTGAGCGGGGCCTTCCGGCATGCCCTCCAGGTGGGCAAGCGGGCCAGGGCCGAGACCACCATCGCCCGCGGTACGACCTCCCTGTCCTATGCCGCCGTGGAAATGGCGGCCGCGGCCCTGGGCGGGCTGGAGGGCAAACAGGCGTTGGTCATCGGGCTGGGCGAGGTCGGCGCCGCCACCGCCCGCGCCTTTGCGGACGTGCCGGCGGCGCCGCCCGTGCTGCTCGCCAACCGGACCAAGGCCAAGGCCAACCAGCTGGCCGAGCCGCTAGGAGGCCGGGTGGTGCAATGGGGGGACCTCCGGGCTGTCCTGGGCCAGGCCGACGTCGTCGCCTGTTGCACGGCAGGTGAGGGCTCGCTCCTCGGCCATGGCGTCGTCCGGGAGGCGGTCGCCGCCCGCCCTGGGGCGACGCTGTTGCTCATCGACCTGGCGGTACCGCGCCACATCGACCCTGACGTGGCCAGCGTGGACGGCGTCACCCTGCTCAATATGGACGACGTCAGCCGTTTCATCAGTTCGAGGATGGACGAGCGTCGGGCCGAAGTGCCGGTGGTCGAACGAATTATTGCCGACGAGGTGGAACGCTACGGCGCCTCGCTGGCGGCCCGGTCGGTGGCACCGCTCGTTAGCAGCCTCCACGACTGGGCCGAAGAGGTACGGCTGGCCGAACTGGCCCGCTTCGAAAGCCGTTTTCGCCACCTGGGCCCGGACGAGCAGGAAGCCATCGAAGCCGTGACCAAGCGGGTGGTGGCCAAGTTGCTGCACCCGCCCACGGTCAATTTGAAGGCGGCCGCGGGTACGGCTGGCGGCGACGGGCTGGCTGACGCGTTCCGGGACCTTTTCGACCTAGATACCTGAGGTGGCGTTCCGGCTCGCTACCCGAGGGAGCCCGTTGGCCCTGTGGCAGGCCAATCACGTTGCGTCGTTGCTGAGCACGGCCCGCCCCGGGTTGCCCGTCGAGCTCGTGACGGTCACCACCACCGGAGACCGCCGTTCGGACGTACCGGTGTGGGAAATAGGCGGCCAGGGCGTGTTCGTGGGCGAAGTACAGGCGGCCGTGCTCTCCGGCGAGGCCGATGCGGCTGTGCATTCGGCCAAAGATCTCCCGCCTGTACCAGCACCCGGTCTTTGCCTGGCGGCAGTACCAAGGCGCGGTGACCCACGGGACGCGTTGGTCGGGCGCCGGCTAGCCGAATTGGCTCCGGGAGCCACGGTCGCCACCGGTAGCCAGCGCCGGCGGGCCCAGATGGCGTGGCTCCGGCCCGACCTGAAGTTCCAAAGCCTCCGGGGCAACATCGAGACCCGCCTGTCCCGGGTGCCTGAGGATGGTGCGATCGTGATGGCCCTGGCCGCGCTTACACGCCTGGGGCTCGCTCCCGAACCGATGGAGACACTGGCCCTCGACGTGATGCTCCCGCAGGTGGCACAGGGGGCACTGGCGGTCGAGTGCCGCGCCGACGATGAGGCAACCCTGGAGTTGCTGGCGCCGCTGGAGGACTTGGGCTCGCGCCGGGCGGTCGATGCTGAGAGAGCGTTCCTTGTTTCCGTAGGAGGGGCGTGCGACCTGCCGGTGGCCGGGCACGCCAGGCCGGCTGACGGCGGAGAACTGCGTTTCGATGGCCTCCTCGCCGCTCCCGACGGCAGCGCTCTCGTCCGCGCCGGCTCCACCGCGAGGCCGGAGGACGCCGCCGCCCTGGGTCAGGCCGTAGCCGAAATGGTGCTGGCCGACGGGGGGAGGGAGTTGCTCGCCGCCCGCCCCGGACAGCCGTGAGCGACCGCCCTACGGCACCTTCCGGGACCGTCTACCTGGTCGGAGCCGGACCGGGAGACCCCCGGCTGATGACGCTGCGGGGGGCCGAGGTCCTCGGACGGGCCGACGTCGTAGTACACGACCGGTTGACCGCCCACAGCCTGCTCACCCTGGCGCCGGCCGCATCGGAGAAGGTCGACGTAGGCAAGCAGCCAGATGACAGAGGCGACCAGGACGCCATCAACAAGCTGCTCATCGAGCGGGCTCAGGCCGGCCTCAACGTCGTCCGGCTGAAGGGAGGCGACCCCTTCGTCTTTGGCCGGGGCGGCGAAGAGGCGCTGGCCTTGATAGAGGCGGGGGTGAACTTCGAAGTGGTGCCGGGCGTGACATCGGCAGTGGCCGCCCCCGCCTACGCCGGGATCCCCGTCACGCACCGTGGGCTCGTCACCGCCTTCACCGTGGTGGCCGGCCACACCCGGTCGGTCGACCTCGAGCCCGGGCGCGGAGGCACGAACTGGGAAGCGTTGGCCCAGGGGGGAGGGACGATCGTGGTCCTGATGGGTGCTGCCCATCGGGGCCGGATTGCCGATCGCCTTATGGCCGGCGGCCGGCCCCCGGCACGCCGGTAGCGGCCGTGCAGTGGGGGACCGGCCCGGACCAGGTGACGCGGCGCACGACGCTCGGCCAGCTGGGGACCACGCCGTTGGCGCCGCCCGTCGCCATCGTGATCGGCGAAGTGGCCGGGCTGAACCTCGCCTGGTACGAGGACCGTCCCCTATTCGGCCGCACCGTGGTGGTGACGCGCCCGACCCACCAGGCCTCACACCTCACCGCCCGCCTCGAGGACCTCGGAGCCCAAGTGGTCGAAGCCCCGGTCATTGGGCTGGCGCCACCGTCGGACGGCGGCGCCGCTTTGCAAGGGAGCGTGGCCCGCCTCAGCTCTTATTCGTGGGTCGTCTTCACATCAGCCAACGCGGTCCACCGGTTCTTCGAATTGGTCCCGGACACCCGCTCACTCGGGCGAGTGCTGGTCGCAAGCGTCGGCCCGGCCACAGCCGAGGCGCTGCGGGAGTACCGCGTGGTAGCCGACTTGGTCCCGGGCAGCTTCGACGCAGAGGGCCTGCTCGACGCGTTCCCGCCTCCACCGGCACCGCCCGAGCGACGGTCGGTCCTCTTACCGCAGGCGGCCGGCGCCCGCCCTCAGCTGAGGCAGGGACTGGACGCTCGAGGCTGGCAAGTGGACGCCGTCGAGGCTTACCAGACTGGTCCTCACCCGGTCAGCCCGGAGCTTCTCCTCGACGCCGGCCGGGCCGATGCCATCTGCTTTGCGTCCTCCTCCGCCGTTGACAGCTACGTCGACCAGGCCCAAAAGGCCGGGGCCGTCATCCCCCGTGTTGTCGCCTGCATCGGCCCGGCCACCGCGGCGACCGCTCGCTCCCGGGCGCTAACCGTGACGGTGGAGGCTTCGGAGCACACCGTCGACGGCCTCTTGGGCGCGCTCGCCGAGACGCTTCGCCCACGCACAGCGTCCGGTTGAGCACACACGGAAAACACGTGGGGGCCCGCACCGTCTAGGATGCGAGCCGGAGCACCTGGTGCCCGAACAACGAAAGCCTGGGAGGGCCACACGTGTATTTCGGTCTCGGCGCGATCTACCTCGTACTGATCCTGACTCTCGGCATCCTGACCATCCGCAAGGGCCACTGGATCCTGTTCGTGGTCGGGTTCATATTCCCCCTTCTCTGGCTCATCGGCGCCGTCATGCCCCCCGCAGGGCGCCGGAGATAGCACAGCTCGGCTGGCCCGAGGCGACAGATAGCCTGAAGACATGGGCTTTCCCGAGACCAGGATGCGCCGGTTGCGGCGATCGGCCGTCTTGCGGGACATGGTGGCCGAGACCCATGTCTCCGTTAAGGACCTGATCGCACCCCTTTTTGTCAGGGAAGGTACCGACGCCCCCCAACCCATCGCCTCCCTGCCGGGCGTCGTCCAGCACACCGTCGACTCGCTCCTGAAGGAAGCCCACCGGTTGAGCAGCCTCGGGGTCCCCGGGATGGTCCTCTTCGGTGTCCCAGCCACAAAAGACGCCGAGGGCAGCCAGGCCTGGTCACCGGATGGCATCGTCCAGGTGGCGCTGGCCACCCTCCGCCAGGGACTGGGCACCCAGATGGTCCTGATGGCCGACCTCTGCCTGGACGAGTACACCGACCACGGCCATTGCGGGATCCTCGACGATCGCGGCGAGGTGGCCAACGACCCGACGCTCGACCTTTACGCCCGGGTGGCTTTGGCCCAAGCCCGAGCGGGAGCAGACCTGGTGGCACCGTCGGGGATGATGGACGGCCAGGTGCGCGCCATCCGGAGCGCGCTGGACGGGGGCGGCTATAGCGACGTCGGGATCCTGGCCTACTCGGCCAAGTTCGCCTCCGCCCTCTACGGGCCGTTCCGGGACGCCGTCGACGTGACGATCGCCGGGGGTGGGGACCGCAAGGGCTACCAGCAGGACCTGCGCAACTCGAGGGAGGCCGTCCGGGAGGCGGAGCTGGACGTCGCCGAAGGCGCTGACATCGTAATGGTCAAGCCCGCCCTCCACTATCTCGACATCATTGCCAAGGTCCGCCAAAGCGTCCCGGTACCGGTGGCCGCCTACCACGTGAGCGGCGAGTACGCCATGGTCAAAGCGGCGGCCGAGCGGGGCTGGGTCGACGGTACGGCAGTGGCGCTCGAGCAGCTCAACGCCATCAAACGGGCCGGTGCCGACATGGTCCTCACCTACTTCGCAGGCGAGGTGGCCGAGGTTCTGGGGGCCTGAATGAGCCGGGCGCAGACAGCAGGTAGGACAGGACCGGCGGAGACCAACCAGTCGCTGTTCGAACGGGCCCAGCGCGTAACCCCGGGCGGCGTCAACTCGCCCGTCCGGGCGTTCAAGGCGGTCGGCGGCTCGCCGTACTTCGTGGCCAGCGGCGAGGGTGCGTACGTCACGGACGTCGAAGGCGTTACCTATATCGACTACGTCCAGTCATACGGCGCTTCGATACTTGGCCACGCCCACCCCAAAGTGGTCGAAGCCGTCCGGCGGGCCGCCGCCGAGGGCACCACTTTTGGCGCACCTACTCTGGGCGAAGTCCTCCTCGGCGAGGAGATCTGTTCGAGAGTGCCCGGTTGCGACGAGGTGAGGCTGGTGAGCAGCGGGACGGAGGCATGCATGTCAGCCGTGCGGCTGGCCCGCGGCGCCACGGGGCGAGAACGGGTGGTGATCTTCTCCGGTTGCTACCACGGCCACAGCGACGCCCTGCTGGCGGGGGGAGGGAGCGGGATGGCCACACTCGGGTTACCGGCTTCGGCTGGCGTACCCAAGGCGGCTGTAGCCGAGACCCTGGTAGTCCCGTACAACGTGGTCCCTGAGGTCACCGGCGACGTGGCCGCAGTCCTGGTCGAGCCCATCGCCGCCAACATGGGCCTCGTCCCGCCCGGGCCGGGGTTCCTGGCCGGCCTGCGCGAAGCGTGCACGCGCGCCGGTGCCCTCCTCATTTTTGACGAGGTGATCACGGGGTTCAGGGTGTCGCGAGGGGGCGCTTCGTCCCTTTTCGGGGTCATGCCCGACCTGTGGTGCTTTGGCAAGGTGGTCGGCGGAGGCTTTCCGCTCGCCGCTTTTGGCGGGCGCAGGGAAATTATGGAGCAGCTGGCCCCCAACGGGCCCGTCTACCAGGCCGGCACCCTCGCCGGCAACCCCGTGGCGACGGCCGCGGGATTGGCGGTTCTTTCCCTCCTGGATGACTCCGACTACAAAGAACTGGCCGCTGTCGCCGGCCGGCTGGGCGCCGGTCTGGCCTCGGCAGCGCAGAGATCAGGCCTCGACGTGCAGATCCCGGTGGCTGGCCCCCTCCTCGGGATTTTCTTCGGGGGCAGCCCGGTCCACGACTACGAGGGTGCCCGGGCCTCGGCTGGCACGGGCCTTTTCCCACCCGTTATGCGGGGGTTGTTGGCCGAGGGCGTGGCCATTGCGCCCGGGCCGTACGAGGCGCTGTTCCCCAGCCTGGCGCACGGGTCGGCCGAGCTGGAACGGACGGTGGAAGCCTTCGCCAGGGTCACGCGGTCTGTGGCGGCGTCGGCGTAAGGCCGCCTCAGGTGGAGAGTTCTACAGGTTCGGCGGGCCGGGCCTTGACCAGCGCGGCCAGTACTTTGTAGGCCGCCTCCGCCGGGCCTAACTCATCGGGGCGCAGCATGTTGGACATGATGCGCAGCACCCACTCCATGACCGGGCGGCTGTACATGCCGGTGACAGTGCAGGCCCGCATCACCTGGGGGCGGCCGATGGCTCTAACGAAAGCGCGAGCCACCCGGTAGTAGAGGCCGTACTCGGCCTCGAGGCGCTGTTCGTACGCGCGCAACGCACCGGCGTCTTCACTGACGAGGGCCTGGTGGAGGACCTCGGCCGCGATCCGACCGGTCTCGTAGCCGTAAGCGATCCCTTCGCCGTTGAAGGGGTTGATCATCCCGACGGCGTCCCCCACCACAAGGTGGGTGGCCCCGATTTGGGCACCACAGATAGGCCCATGGGCAAACGACCACCGGTAGCCGGGCCCAGGCAGGTCTCGGGCGTGATCTCCCACGACGCCGGGGCCATGTGGCAAAAGGCCTCCAGCATTTTGGTCGTGTTCAGGCCCTTCCATAAGGCGGATGTGGTCAGGAGGCCTACACCGACGTTGACCCGCCCGTCGCCGAGCGGGAAGATCGATCCGTAACCAGGCATCACATGGCCAGCCAGGTCCTTCAGGTCAAGCCAGGAGTCGATCCACGGCTCGTCGTGGCGGGGGGACGTCCAGTAGCCCCGTATCGCCATTCCCTGCGGGTAGGAACGGTTGCGCTTGTTCCCCATGGCCCAACCAAAGCGGGAATTGGCGCCGTCTGCGACAACCACGTAGCGAGCCATCACCCGGCCGCTCCGGCCGCCTTCGCCCTTGGCCGCAAGTTGCGCGCCGCGGAGCGCCTTGCCCTCCATCACCGGCTCGACCGCCTCGGTCCGTTCCCACAAGGTCGCACCCGCCTTGGTCGCATGGCCCGCGACCATGGCGTCGAGGTCTTTCCGGGTAATGATGTAGCCGTAGCCAGGCAGGCCGTTGACCTCGGGCCAGGCCATCTCCAGGGTCCGACCGAACCCGTGTGAACGCAGCCCCTGGTACCGGTGCCCGGCGGCCAGCTCAGAACCGAGGCCCATGTCCTCGAGCTGCCGGACCGAGCGGGGGGTGAGGCCGTCGCCGCACGTCTTTTCTCTCGGGAAGGACTTGCGCTCCACGAAAACGACCTCGTGACCGGCACTGGCCAACCAGTAGGCGCAGGCCGCCCCCGACGGGCCGGCGCCAATGACCAGGACGTCACACTGGTAGTCGCCGTTGCTGGTGGTCGTCATCTGCCTTTGAAAGAGTTTGGCGCGTGTGCCGCAACGCACGGCAAAGCCTTGCCGATGCTACTGGCCCCTGTCGGGGGGGCCACGTGCTCATGGGTTGACGGCCTCCGCCCACTTGGTCGCGCCCGCCCTGGCTTGGTCGCCGGCTCGAGACAGAGAGCCGAGACAGAGAACGGTGCCCAATGTGTGCTCAACTCAGCGCTGACGCTAGCCTGAGGCCTTGATGGACCAGTACCTGCCTATCCTTCTATTGCTCGTACTGGCGCTGCTGTTCGCCGTCGGCTCGTTCATGGCGTCGCGAATGCTCGGCCCCAACGGGCGCCTCAACCAGGCCAAGCGAGGGCCTTACGAGGGGGGTATCGCACCGGTGTGGGAGACGCCTCCTCGCTTCCACGTCCGCTTTTACCTGGTGGCGATGATCTTCGTCATCTTCGACATCGAGGTCGTCTTCCTCTATCCCTTCGCGGTCATGTTCCGCCAGCTGAGCAAATTCGGTTTCATCGAGATCGCCACGTTCGCCGTCGTGGTGTTCGTAGCCTTCGCCTACCTGGTCTCCCAGGGCGGGCTCGACTGGGGGCCGGGCAAGCGGTTTGGTAGCCGTACCGGCGCCCCCGTGGTCCGCACTATGAACTCGACCATCCGTCGGGTGAGCCGCCCGGGGGTGCCGGCGAGCCGCCCACGCGCTGGCGCCTCCACAGCGACCGCGACCAGAAGCTCCGCTAGAAGTTCCGCCAGCAGCCAAAGTGAAACCGTTGCGGCCGGCCAGGGAGGGCAATAAGTGGGCCTCGAGGATCTCCACCACAATTTCCTGACTGGCACTTTGGAAGGAGTCGTCAAGTGGGCACGGGCGGCGAGCTCGTGGGGAGCCAACTTCGGTCTGGCTTGTTGCGCCATGGAAATGATGGGGGCCGGGGCGGCTAATTTCGATCTGGCCCGTTTCGGGATGGAGGTGTTCCGGGCCTCGCCCCGCCAAGCGGACCTGATGATCGTGGCCGGGCGGGTCAGCCAGAAGATGGCTCCGGTACTGCGTCAGGTGTACGACCAGATGATGGAACCCAGGTGGGTGATCTCGATGGGGGTGTGCGCCTCGACCGGAGGGATGTTCCATAACTACGCCATCGTCCAGGGTGTCGACCAGGTGGTCCCGGTCGACGTTTATGCCCCCGGGTGTCCTCCTGCGCCCGAGACGCTGATCCACTCGATACTGACCCTCCACGAGCAGATCCGCCGGGGTGAGATCACCCAACGGCGGGATCGGACGGGCGCCGGCGCCGGCCTGCACCTCGAGGAGGTGCGTTCTCCTCAGCTCGTTCCGTCACCTAGTGGGCGCGAGGCGGTGACCCGGTGAGCGAGCCGGGGACGGCTGCCGCGGGACCAGAAGGCTCCGCCCCGGGTGACAGCGGGGTGGCCACGGACGACGGCCCGGCGCTTCTGTACGATTGCCCCGTAACAGAAACGCACGGCGACCGCAGCGTGCACACAGACCGGTCCCGTTACCTGGCCCTCATGGAGGGGCTCTACCGGGACGGCTTCGAGATGTGCGTGGGCGTGTCCGGAGTGGACTACTTGACTCATCCCGGTCGGGACTTGCCCGCCGGCGTCGGGCCCGAACGGTTCGAGGTCGTCGTAGAGCTCCTATCACTGTCCCGCAAGGAACGCCTCCGGGTCCGCTGCCAGGTGCCGGGCGACGACCCGGTGGTGCCGAGCCTGTTCGACCTGTGGGCGGGTAGCGAGGCCCACGAGCGGGAGACGTTCGACATGTTCGGCATCCGGTTCGAAGACCACCCCGACCTCACCCGGATCCTCATGCCTGAGGATTGGGAAGGCTATCCGCTGCGCAAGGACTACCCCTCGGGCGCCATCCCCGTCCAGTTCAAGGAGGCACCAAAATGAACGGACCTAGGACCGCCCTCGAGCACTGGGCCCGGGAGCAGCCTGAAGCCATGACGGACGTTTCGCTCGACGAACTCCTGAAAGCCAAAACCTCCGAAGGCGCCCAGGAGATGTTGGCCCGCCAGCAGACCAACATCAAGGAACTTCGCTCCGAGTACGGCGGGGTCCTGCGCCTGCCCGAAGGGGTGTCGCTCGACCCGACCGATTACAACTACGAGGCGCCCGACGACGAGACGACGATCTTAAACCTGGGGCCGTCACACCCGTCTACGCACGGCGTGCTGCGCGTCATGGTCGAAGTACGGGGCGAACAAGTCCTGCGGGCCAAGCCCGTGATCGGGTACCTCCATACCGGTATGGAGAGGACCGGCGAGGACCTCATGTACCACCAGGGCTCCACCAACGTGACCCGGATGGACTACCTCTCGCCCCTCTTCAACGAGCTGGCGTACTCATTATCGGTGGAGAAACTGGTCGACGTCGAGGTGCCCGAGCGCGCCATCTGGGTGCGGATGTTGATGTGCGAACTGAACCGCATATCATCTCACCTTTTGTGGTTGGCGACTAACGGCGCCGACCTGGGCGCGCTCAACATGCTCGTCTACGGCTGGCGAGACCGCGAGCTGGTATTGGCATTTTTTGAAAAAGTGACCGGCCTCCGGATGAACCACAACTACATCCGGCCCGGAGGGGTCGCCGCCGACCTGCCCGACGGCTGGCGCGATGACGTCAGGGCCATCTGCGACGTTGTGATGAAGCGGATGGACGAATACGACAACCTCTTGACCGGGCAGCCCGTGCTGCAGGCCCGCATGGACGGCGTCGGGCCGCTCGATGCTCCGACGGCCGTGGGTTTGGGCCTGACCGGGCCGCTGCTGCGCTCCACGGGAATTGCTTACGACGTCCGCCGTGACTTCCCCTACCTCGCCTACGACGACGTGAAGTTCGACGTGATAATCGGCACATCTGGGGACTGTTGGGACCGCTACGCCATTCGTGTGAACGAGATCCGTGAGTCCGTCCGGATCATCAGGCAGGTAGCCGAGGCCATGCCCGGTGGGGATTTCCGGTCACAAGACAAAAAGTTCACGCCGCCTCCCCGCAACCGTATCAACGAGTCCATGGAAGCCTTGATCCACCACTTCAAGTTGTTCACCGAGGGCTTTCGGGTGGCGCCCGGTGACGCGTACGTGCCCGTCGAATCGGCGCGTGGCGAGCTGGGCTGCTACATAGTCTCGGACGGTACCTCGCGCCCGTACCGGCTCCATGTCCGGGCCCCTTCGTTCGCCAACCTCCAGGGCTTGGCCCCAATGGCCCGCGGCGGGTTCATCCCCGATGTCATCGCCATCGTCTCGACCATCGACCCGGTCATGGGGGACGTGGACCGCTGATCACCCCGGTAGTGCGACCAGCCCCGTCCAGCCCATGACGGCCCGGGGCGGGGTTGCCGCCCCTGGGCGGGAAAGCGGCACCACGGCCCGGGGCGGGGTTGGGGCCCCCGCCTCCGGGAGGAGCCCGGGGTTGGGGCCCACCGGGCGGGAAAGCGGCAGAGCCGGGTGAATTGGTCTCGACGGCGGCGTATCGGCAAAGATCAGTTACCGTGGCCAGGCTGAACGACGCCAACGTGGTGCGGGCGCGGGAACTCATCGCGCTCTACCCGAACCATCGTTCCGCGACCATCCCCCTGTTCCACTTGCTCCAGGAGCAGGACGGGTACCTGACCCCCGACGGGATGGAACACGTGGCCGAGCTGCTCGACCTGACTCCGGCGGAAGTACGAGGCACGGCCAGCTTTTACGAGATGCTCCACCTCCAGCCGGTGGGCCGCTACCTCGTGGCCATTTGCACCAACATCGCCTGCATGCTTGAGGGCGCCTATGAACTGCTCGAGCACATCGAGCAGCGCCTGGGGGTAACACTGGGCGGCACCAGCTCGGACGGGTTGTTCACCCTCGAAGACACAGAATGCATTGCGTTATGCGGCAACGCCCCCTGTCTGGTGGTCAACTGGCGCTACTTCGGCGACATGACGCCAGAACGGTGGGACACCCTGGCCCAGGATCTCGCCGCCGGGCGCCTCGACGCAGAAGTGCCCCATCACGGGACCCTCTGCCGGGTAAGGCGGACCGTCGGGCTCGTCGCTGGCGGTGCCGCCCCCACCGCGGACGACAAGGGCAAAGCGCCGGCCCCCCGGCGCCGGGGCGGCGCTCAACCCGCGCCTGCACCGGCCGCCGTTGACAGCGCCGGAAGGGAAGTGCAGTTGGCGACCTCTCGCACCACTCCGGCGGTGCTCAGCACGCTCGACCCGGGCGGCAGCCCGCCCACGACGGAAGCCGGTGCCAGGTGACAGTGATCGAACCATCAGGCCCCGCCCCGTCGGGCTCAGAGCCCAGACCCAGGGTCATTACTGCGCGCTTCGGCCTCGAACGAAGCTGGACGCTGGAGTCCTACCTGGCCAACAACGGTTACGAGGGCCTCCGTAAGGCGCTCACGTTGACCCCGGAGGACATCCAACAGTCGGCGTTGGCCTCCAGCATCCTCGGCCGGGGCGGAGCCGGGTTCCCGGCCGGGCGCAAATGGTCGATGCTGCGCAAGGCGCAGCCCGTGTACCTCGTCGTCAACGGCGACGAGAGCGAACCAGCCACTTTCAAAGACCACGCCTTGATGGAGGGCGACCCTCACCAATTGATCGAGGGTGTACTCATTTGCGCCTACGCCATAGGCGCCGCCCAGGCCTTCATCTTTGTTCGTGGCGAGATGGCCCTGGCCCAGGAGCGGGTGCAGGCTGCACTCAACGAGGCCTACGATTACGGCGCCGTGGGGGCCAAAATTTTCGGTTCTGATTTCTCTATTGACATCGTCGTCCACCCGAGCGCCGGAGCGTATATCGCCGGCGACGAGACGGGCCTGCTCGAAAGCCTCGAAGGCAAGCGGGCTTGGCCCCGCATAAAGCCGCCGAATTACCCGGCGGCCATCGGGCTTTACGGCGCGCCCACGGTCGTCAACAACGTGGAGACCTTGTCCAACCTGGCCTGGATAATGAGGAACGGGAGCGACGCTTTTGTTGCCCTGGGCCAGGGGGCCTCAGCAGGGACCAAACTGCTGTCGCTCTCGGGCCACGTCCGCCGGCCGGGGAACTACGAAGTTGAGTTCGCCAACGTGACCTTCCGCGAGTTCATTTACGCCCCGGACCTCGGTGGCGGCATACGCCATGACAGGCAGTTGAAGGCGTTTATCCCCGGCGGGGCGTCCTCACCGTGGTTCGGCCCTCAGCACCTCGACGTGCTACTGGCCAACGAGAAAATCGCCGAGGCCGGCTCCATGGCCGGCTCAGGGTCGATCACCGTAATGGACGAGACCACTTGCCCTGTACGTGCCGGGTGGCGGTTAACCCGGTTTTTCCACCGGGAATCCTGTGGGCAGTGCACTCCCTGCCGGGAGGGGTCGGGATGGCTCGAGAAGATCATGCGCCGCATCGAGGATGGCCGGGGCCGGGAGGCCGACCTCGACCTCCTGATGGACGTGTGTGACAATATTTCTCCCGGTGTGAGATGGCCGCCGGCGCAGACCACGATTTGCCCTCTCGGCCCGTCCATCCCGCAGTCCATCGCCTCAGGGATCAGGATGTTCCGCGACGAGTTCCTCGACCACATTCGTTCCGGGCAGTGCCCCTTCCCACCTGACCGGCTCCCGGCCAGTCCCGCCTATGCCTGACGCGCCGGCGCCCGCCAATCAACCTTCGACGCCCCCGTCGCCCACCCAAGGCGGCACCATTGAAGTCGCCCCGGTCGAGACGGAGGGGGTCAAGATCATCCTTGACGGCCGGGAAGTAGTGGCCAAGAAGGGCGAGCTGCTGATATCGGTGGCCGACCGGATGGGCACGTATATCCCCCGGTTTTGTTACCACCCCCGGATGAAACCCGTCGGGATGTGCCGGATGTGCCTGGTCGACATAAAGGGCCCAAGGGGGTACAGCCTCAACCCTGCGTGCTATTTGACGGTGACCGAGGGCATGGACGCGGTCACGGACAGCCCGGCGGTGAAAAAGGCCCAGGACGGTGTGCTCGAGTTCCTATTGGTGAACCACCCCCTTGACTGCCCTATCTGCGACAAGGGCGGCGAGTGCCCGTTGCAAGACCAGACCCTCGCCTACGGGCCGGGCGAGTCCCGTTTTGTGGAGGAAAAACGTCACTGGGACAAGCCCATATCCCTTTCACCGTTGGTCCTCCTCGACCGTGAGCGCTGCATCCAGTGCGCCCGCTGCACTCGGTTTGCTGATGAAGTTGCGGGCGATGCAGGCATCGATTTTGCGGTGCGAAGCGATTCGTCCGAAGTGGCGATTTACCCGGGCGAGCCGTTTGTTTCCAATTTCAGCGGCAACGTGGTCCAGATCTGCCCCGTCGGTGCTTTATTGGCCAAGCCCTACCGGTTCAAAGCCCGGCCCTGGGACCTGCAGCAGGTAGAGACGACGTGCAACTTTTGCGCCGTTGGTTGCCGCGTGGCGGCCCAGTCGAGCTCCGATCAGGTGGTGCGCTTCCTCGGCGTGGACAGCGACCCCGTCAACTGGAGCTGGCTGTGCGACAAAGGCCGCTTCAGCTTTGAAGCCCTCAACAGCCCTGAGCGCCTCGGGCGCCCGCTGGTGCGGCGCCCGTCAGGGAGCACGACATCGTCGAACGACGGCACGAACGACGTTTCAAATGAGACGGCAAATGAGCCACCGGACGGGATGACCGTGGCCAGCTGGGCCGACGCCTTCGGTGAGATCGTTCGCCGCCTGGACGGGGTACCCGGGTACAAGATCGGCGTGATCGGCGGCTCGCGGTTGCCCAACGAGGATGCTTACGCCTGGGCCAAGCTGGCCCGCACCGTGCTGCATACGGACAATGTCGATGCTCAGCTCGGCGACGGCCTGCCCGCCGACGTAGTCGCCAGTCTGCCCAGGGCCACTATCGACGAGGTATGCGCCGCCCCGGTCATCGTCACGATCGCACCCGACATCAAAGAGGAACTGCCCGTCCTGTACCTCCGGCTCCGGCATGCAGCCCTCGAGGACGGCGTCCCCATCATCGAGCTCAGCCCCGCTCGCACCGGGCTCTCTCCTTTCGCGGCGCAGTCCCTCCGGTACCGCCCGGGGGAGCTGAGCGCGCTGGTCAGCTCGTTGACCAGTGCCGGCGGCCCGGTAACGGCGCCGGTGGCGGGCGTGCCTGCTGAGGAGGTCGAACGGGCCCGTTCGGTCATAGCCGGCGCCAGCTCGGCAAACAAGAAAGGCCCCCGGGTGGCGGTTGTCATTGGCCGGCCTTCGGTCGCCGAGGCGGCCAGTGGCCCGGCTGAGGCGGCGCTGACGCTGGCTGAAATGGAGGGCGTAGCCTTCTTGCCCGCCTTGCGCCGGGCGAACGTCCTCGGCGCCATCGACCTCGGTCTGGCCCCCGGGTTGCTGCCCGGCCGGACCAGCCTCGAAGATGGGCGGGACTGGTACGAGCACCACTGGGGAGGTCCCTCGTTGCCGGAGGGTGGTCTCGATACGCTCGGGATGCTCAACGAGGCAGCCGACGGCCACCTGGACGTACTTTTCCTTTTGGGGGCAGATCCGATCTCGGACTTCCCTGACCGCCAACTGGCCACCCGGGCGCTCGAGCGGGCCAGTTTTGTGGTCGCCATCGACACGTTTTCGACGGCTAGCACCCATTATGCGGACGTCATCCTGCCTGCCGCCGCGTACACGGAAAGGCACGGCACTTTCACCAATATCGAGGGCCGCATCACGTGGCTCGGGCAGAAAGTGACACCGCCGGGCAGCTCGCGCCCCGACTGGATTATCGCAGTGGAACTCGCCTCGCGCCTCGGCCACGACCTTGGCGCCACCACGCTGGCCGACATATGGGCTGAAATAGAAAGGGTCTCGCCGCTCCACCAAGGCGTCTCACAAGCCCTCCTGGTATCGCGCCCGGCCCGCAACGGCATCGTCGTCCCTGCTGGCGAACCTGCAGCGAAAGAGGAGGCCGAAGAGGCGCCAACGCCTATGGACCCAATGGCGGACCCAGGCATCTCGTCGGCCGACATGCACCCGCTCCCGCCGTTGCCGACGAGGCCCGTCGGCACCAACGGTACCGCTACGGCCGCAGAGCCAGACGCCGCCGGCACAGGCCTCACTCCCCCGCCGCGGCTGCAACCGAGATCCCCGTCCGCTCACCCGCCGACCGCGTCCGAAGGGCGGGCCGACGGCCCTGGGCAAAGCGCGGCACAGCCTGCGCTCCGCCTGATAGCCCGGCGGCCTATGTGGGATGGCGGGGCTTTCGTACAGCACTCCCCGTCATTAGCGGGGCTGCACCCGCCGATGGAGATCCGGGTCAGCCCAGAGGACTTAGGCCGCTTCGGAGTGCGCCCGGCCAGCTACGTGCGGGCCAGTGCCCGGGCCGGTCGACGCTTACTGGTGGTGGCCGTCGCCGACGCCACGGTGGCCGCGGGCACGGCGGTACTGCCGTTCAACCTGCCCGAGGGCGGCGCCGGTGAACTCATCGATGCCCTCGCCAACCACACTGATGTCACACTAGAAAAGGCAGAGCCGTGAGGATCGCCGCTGCCGCTACGACTTACCAGGGGGACCCGGTCTTCTCCCACGGGCTCACCTGGCAAGTCTGGGTGATCGTGCTGGTGAAGGTCCTGGTGGTCTTCGCCCTGCTCATGATCTCGGTCCTGTTCATGGTCATGTACGAGCGCAAGGCGGTCGCTTACCTCGGCAACCGCTGGGGGCCGAACCGGGCCGGGCCAAAGGGTTGGTTGCAGTCGCTGGCCGACGGCATCAAGCTTTTTTTCAAGGAGGCCATGCTCCCCACACTGGGCGACAAGCTGGTCTACCGCCTTGCACCCATCATCGTGCTCGTACCGGCCTTCGTCGCCTTTTCCATCGTGCCGGTCGGGGGCACGATAACGATCGGCGGTTATACGACCTTGCTCCAGTTGGCCAACCCGCCCTGGGGGATCCTCCTCGTGCTGATGTGCTCGAGCGTCAGCGTCTACGGGGTGATCCTGGCCGGGTGGGCGTCTGGCTCCAAGTTCCCGTTGATGGGGGGCGTACGCGCCAGCGCCCAGATGGTGTCCTACGAGGCGGCGCTCGGGTTGACCGTCGCTACGGTCGTGCTCGTCACCGGGTCATTGCTGACCCCGGTCATTGTGGCCGAGCAACATGGAGGCTTCCTCTACCACTGGAACATCCTGCGCACCTACGGCGCCCCCGCGGCTATCTTCTTCATCGCCATAACCGCCGAAATGACACGGCCGCCTTTCGACCTCGTCGAGGCCGAAGAGGAGCTCTCGGGCGGCTACAACATGGAGTACTCCTCGATCGGTTTCGCCCTTTTCTATCTGGCTGAGTACATGGCCCTGGTGGTCAATTCGGCCATTTTCACCACCCTTTTCCTGGGCGGCCCGGACGGCCCGCGCATTGCCAGCCATTCGATCGGCCCCTTCTGGTTCGCCCTCAAAGTGCTGATCATCCTCTACGTTTATGTGTGGATCCGGGCCACGCTGCCCCGGCTACGCTACGACCAGCTCATGGACCTCGGTTGGAAGCGCCTCATCCCGGGCGCCCTGGCCCTGCTGCTCATAGTGGCCGGAGCGCACATCAACGCCATCTGGGGCCTCGGGGCACTGGGGGGCTGCTGCGCCGCCTTCGTGTTCCTGAGCCGGGCCATCGACGTGGGCCACTCCGCCGAGCCAGAGGGTGGCTTGGCCACCGACCTGGAGGGCCATGAGCTTCCTCGACCAGAACCGGTTCGTCTCGTTTTTCAAAGGTTTTTTCGTCACCGGCAAGCAGCCGGTCAAGCCGAAAGTAACCACCCAGTACCCAGAGCAAAAGCGGCCCAAGCCGGAGCGTTTACACGGTCGCCACGTGCTCAACCGGTACGAAGACGGGATGGAGAAGTGCATCGGTTGCGAGCTGTGCGCCGGGGTATGCCCGGCCCGCTGCATCTATGTGCGCGGGGCGGACAACCCCCCTGACGCGCCCGTTTCGCCGGGGGAACGCTACGGCTTCGTCTACGAGATCAATTTCCTTCGCTGCATACACTGCGATCTCTGCGTGGAAGCGTGCCCGACGGAAGCGATCACCGAATCGAAACTGTTCGAGTGGTCTTTTACCAATCGGGAAGACGCCATCTATACCAAGGCGGAGCTGGTAGTCGACGACGCCGGCCAACCTCAGCAGCTGCCATGGGAGGACTGGAAACCGGGGGATGACCGCAATACTTCAGGTTGGATGCGGGCCACTTCTCCGTCCGGCCGGGCCGACCTCGAAGGGGTACCGCTATGGAGCGGCGAACTGGGCTACGGTGTCCGTCCACCCCAGGCCGGCCAGTCCGACCCGCAGGCGGCCGACGTGGCCGCCGATTTCGACACCTCTCTCCGCGACGTCGAGGCCGCCGAGTTGAAAGGTGTCGGCGTCAGCACCGTGCGACCGGTGAGGCGGCCCGGAGGGACTCGGTGAGAGCCCGAGGCTCACAATGACGCCGTTGGCGGTAACCGCGCTCGCCAACGCCTCGGCCTGGGCAGTCTACGCAGTAGGCGCGGCCCTGGTGATCGGCGGCGCGGCCGGCGTCGTACTTGGCCGCAACCCCGTCCACTGCGCCCTGGCCCTGGTGACCACGATTTTCGGGATCGCTCTGCTGTTCATTAACCAGGGGGCCGATTTCCTGGCCGCGGTCCAGATAATCGTTTACGCCGGCGCCATCGTCATTCTTTTCCTTTTCGTCATCATGCTCCTCGGGGTAGACCGCAAGGAGGCCCGGGAACCGGAAAGGTTCCGAGCCCTAACCCCCGTGGCCGTCGTGGTCGGGGTGGTCGCTCTGGTCGAGTTGCTGGTGTTGGCCCGGGTGCATTACTGGGCGACGGGGGCCAAAGAAGTTGGTGGCAGCTTGACGGGTGCGGGGACCAACGTGGAAAAGCTGGGCCAAAGCATATTCACCGGTTATCTGCTCCCGTTCGAAATGACGTCTGCGCTGCTGGTGCTGGCGGTCGTGGCGGCAGTGGTGCTGGTCCGCCGGGCCCAGAGCGGTCAGAGGGCTCAAGGGGCCCAGCGCAGGGCTCAGGCCCCCGTAGGCCCCACCCGCCGTCCCGACGGCGGCCAGGCCGCCACCACCCTTGGGCGGGCCCGGTCACCCAAGAGAGCCGGCAGCCGGGGGCGCCCACGCGATGACAGTTCCCGGCCCCTGGTACCTCGTGCTCGCGGCGTGCCTGTTCGGCATCGGCGCCGCCGGCCTCCTGGTCAGGCGCAACATCCTCGTGATGTACATGTGCATCGAGTTGATGCTGAACGCCGTCAACCTGACGTTTGTTACCTTTTCCCGCATGCTCAACGACATAGGGGGACAAGACGCGGTCTTTTTCGTACTGGTCGTAGCGGCGGCGGAGGTTGTCGTCGGGCTCGGCATTATCGTGGCCATTTACCGGCGCCGCAGTGGCGCCACCGTCGACGACATCAGCTCCCTGAAGGGCTGACGGCACCGTGGTCAACGCCGCTTACGCCATAGTTGCGCTCCCGCTCCTGGGCTTTATCATCAACCTGATCTGGGGACGCCGCCTCGGTGAACCCGTTGCCGGTTGGGTCGGCACCGCCGCCGCGGGCGGCTCTTTCGTCGCCGCCATAGTCGTCTGGGTACACCTGCTCGGCCTGCCTTCTAACTACCGCGTCGCCGACCTGAACATATTCAGCTGGTTCCCGGTGGCCGGCCTCCAGGTCAACGCCGCCCTGTTGATAGATCCCCTGTCGATCACGATGGCGCTGTTCGTCACCGGCGTGTCGACCGCCATCCACCTGTACTCCATCGGCTACATGCACAGGGACCCCGGCTTCGACCGGTTTTTCATCTACCTCAACCTGTTCCTCTTCTCGATGCTCGTGCTCGTGTTGTCGGACAATTTCCTGTTCAACTTCCTCGGGTGGGAGGGAGTCGGTTTTTGCTCCTACGGGTTGGTGGGCTTCTGGTTCCAGCGGGACATCGCGGCGGTGGCGGCCAAGAAGGCGTTCGTGACGAACCGCGTCGGCGACGTCGGCTTCCTGGTCGCCATGTTCTTCATCTTTTTCCATTTCAGCTCGCTCAACTACTCGTCCGTCCTCGGCACCCTGGTCAACGGGCACGCAACGGGCTTGCTGGCGGCCAGGCCGGGAGCGATACCGGCGACCACGGCCACGGTGATAACACTGCTGCTGTTCATGGGGGCGGTAGGGAAATCGGCCCAGATCCCGCTCTACATCTGGTTGCCGGACGCCATGGAGGGCCCGACCCCCATTTCAGCGCTGATACACGCCGCCACCATGGTCACCGCCGGTGTGTACCTGATGGCCCGGATGGCGCCGATGCTCCACTACGCCCCGAGCACTTCTCTGGTTATAGCGTGCTTCGGGGCCGGCACTGCCTTCCTGGCGGCAACCATCGCCTGCGCTCAAGACGACATCAAAAAGACGTTGGCTTACTCGACGATCTCGCAGCTCGGGTACATGTTCTTGGCCGTCGGGGCAGGCGACTACGTGGCCGGGATTTTCCACATGCTCACCCACGCCTTCTTCAAGGCGCTCCTCTTCCTGGCTGCCGGCGCTGTGATCCACGCCGTGGCCGACAACCAGAACATGAAGAAAATGGGCGGCCTGGCCCGGTACCTACCACTTACCGCGATCACGTTCGCGATCGGGTGGTTGTCGATCTCCGACATACCACCATTTGCTGGTTTCTGGTCCAAGGACGACGTGCTGCAGGGCGCGTTCCAGTACAACAAAGCGCTTTGGGCCATAGGGTTCTTGACCGCCGGCTTGACGGCCTATTACATGAGCCGCCAGTTCGCCCTCGTGTTCAGGGGCCAAGCCCGCTGGGAGGAGGCTCGCCCCGCCCCCGCCGGAGTTAGCGCCGCCCCGGCCGCGGACCAGCATGAGGGCGGGCACGGAGGCACGGAACAGGAGGACGAGGGCCCCGGCCTGCCAGCGCCGGCCCATCGCGGCCTGCGTCCGCGCGACTCTTCGTGGCTCATGTCTGCTCCGCTCGTAGTCCTGGCCATTGCCACCGTCCTTGGGGGCGGCATCAACTTCCCGTTCTGGAACCTGGATTTCTTGAACCGCTTCCTGGCCCCCCTCTTCCCGACGGCCGAAGTGATAACGCTGAGTGCAGGCACGAAGTGGGCCCTCGCCATCGCCACAGTGGTGGTGTCCCTCATCGGCCTCGGGCTCGGCCTCACCGTTTGGGAGACAGCGGAACATCCGGCACTCGAGCCCAGCTTCCTGCGCCGGGCGTGGTATTTCGACGACCTTGTGTCGGCCACGGTCTCTGGCCCCCTGATGCGCGCCGCCACTGTGCTCGCCGTCGTCATGGACAACGAGGTGATCGACGGCTTCGTCAACGCCCTGGGCGCCAGCCTCGGTGTTAGTGGGCGGATGCTGCGCAAAATCCAGGACGGTTACTTGCGCACCTACTTGCTCGGGTTCGGAGTAGGCATAATTATCGTCCTGGCCTACTTGAGCTTCCGGATCGCGGTCTGACCATGAGCTTCCCCATCCTGGAAGTCATCATCTTCCTCCCGCTCGGAGCGGCCATCGTGGTGGCACTTTTGCCGCTCTCGGCCTTCAGTGCCACGAGGTGGGTCGCCCTGGGCGCGGCCATCGTCGAGTTCGGGTTCACGATTTGGATGGTCGTCGCGTTCAAAACCGGGAACGCTCACGCTGGCTTTCAGTTCACCAGCCTCGAGTCGTGGTTCCGGGCGCTAAATATTTCGTGGTACCTCGGTGTCGACGGGATCTCGGTCTTCCTGGTGGCCATGACCGCGCTCCTGTTCCCGATCGCGATGGCGAGCCCGCCCGTGGACCGCTCGCCTCGGGCTTACTTGGGCTGGATGCTGTTACTCGAGTCAGCGTGCATGGCCTCGTTCCTCTCGCTCGACGCTTTCCTTTTCTTCGTGGCCTTCGAGGTCACCCTCGTCCCTGGCTACTTCATAATTATCAACGGCAACGGGCCTCAGCGCGGTTACGCGGCCACGAAGTTCTTCTTGTACACCTTCGCCGGTTCAGCCTTTCTCTTCGTGGGCATCCTGGCTACGTACTTATTGGTGGCATCGCACGAGCCCAAAGGCACGATCGACACCTTCAACATCGTGCCTTTGGCCCGGGGCGCCATGCGCCTCCCGATCGCCGACCAGGAGTGGCTCCTAATCGCGTTTGGCATCGCGTTCGCCGTGAAGATGCCGCTGGTCCCTTTCCACACCTGGGTACCCGGCGCATATTCCCAGGCCCCGACAGGAGGGTCGATGGTCCTGGCCGGGATACTGTTCAAACTGGGCGCCTACGGGATCTTGCGCTGGGGGATCTTCCTTTTCCCGGCGGCGGCGGTGAGGCTGGCCCCGGTGGCCTTGACCCTGGCTGCCATCGGCATTATCTGGGCGTCGGTAGTCGCCGCCGTTCAGCGGGACCTGAAGCGACTGGTGGCCTACGGCACCATCGCCGGAGTCGGCTTCATCGTCATCGGGCTGTTCGGCTTTACGGTGCAAGGCATTACCGGCGGCATCGTCGAAATGGTCAACCACGGGCTGTCTACCGGGGCCTTGTTCCTTCTGGTGGGTATGGTCTGGGAGCGCCGGCGCACGTTCAATATCCCGGACCTCGGCGGGCTCCAGACAGTGGCGCCCATCCTGGGCTGGGTGTTCATGGCCGTCATCATGAGCGACATCGGCCTGCCGGGGCTCAATGGTTTCATCGGTGAGTTCCTCGTCCTCATCGGGACGTTTGTCACCCACCGGTGGTGGGCCGTAGTGGCATCGACGGGGGTCATTTTTGCTGCCGTTTACCTCCTTTGGGCCTACCAGCGCGTCTTCCACGGGCCGGCCCGGGCCATCAACGCCGGCATCAGGGATATGACCTGGGCCGAACGTGTCGCTGTGGCGCCATTGCTGGCGGGCATCATCTTCATTGGCATCTACCCCCAGCCGCTGCTCAGCCGGATACAGCCGGCGGTCAACCATCTGGTCCAGCACATTGAGTACGCCGACCCCAGCTTCAAACTGCCGCCAGCGGCCCAGGGGCACGGCATCTACGCAGTGCCACCCAACCAGGTCGTGGACGTGCCAGGCCCGGGCTCGAGCGCCGCCCGGACCGCCAGTGCTGGGGGCAAGCGATGACCGCGGCCGCCTCCGGAGCCCCAGTGGCCGCCCATCTTCTGGCCGCCGGTTCGGGCTGCACCATTAGCACTTTGGGCAAAGTAACCGGGCTCTGCGTGGCCAAAGGCTCCATTTCGATCCCGGTAAGTTACCGTGCCATCCTCCCGCTGATCATTCTCTTCGGCGGTGCACTGGTGGTACTGGCAGTGGTGGCCGTGCTGCCCAGGCGACGTTACCCCGGGCTTTGGGCCGGGCTCACCGTGCTCACCGGGCTAGCCACCATGATCGACGGCCTCGTGCAGTGGGCCAACCTGGACAAATCTGCCAACGTCACCATTACGCTCGCGGGCCAACTTTTCTACGACCATTTCAGTGCGTTTTTCGTAATCCTCTTCGGCGCGTCGACCGTGCTCGCCGCCCTGGTCTCAGACGGCTACCTGGTCCGTGAAGGCCTCGACGGCCCCGAACCTTACGTGCTCATGCTGGTCTGTTCGGCTGGAGCGGTGCTCATGGCCCAGGCGGCCGGGCTGGTAACCCTCTTCCTGGGTTTGGAAATCCTGTCGATTGCGCTATATACGCTGTCCGGCTACCACCACCGGCGGGCCGCCTCCGGCGAGGCCGCCCTCAAGTACTTCATCCTCGGGTCATTTTCATCGGCGATATTCATATACGGGGCCGCCCTCGTCTATGGGGCCACCGGATCGACCCAGTATGTCCAGATTTATAGCTTCCTGACCAGCAACGTGCTGATCCACAACGGCGTCCTGCTGGCCGGGATGGGGCTGCTTATCGTGGGCCTGGGTTTCAAGGTGGCGGCGGTGCCGTTCCACTTTTGGGCGCCCGACGTTTATCAGGGTGCGCCCACGCCCTTCACTGGGTACATGGCTGCGGTGGCCAAGGCCGCCGGTTTCGCGGGGCTGGTGCGGGTCCTCATGCTCGCCTTCCCGACCCAGGTGTCCAACTGGCGGCCGATCATCTGGGTACTGGCCACCGCCTCGGTCCTCCTGGGCGGGGTGCTGGCGCTCGTGCAATCCGACTTGAAGCGAATGCTGGCGTATTCGTCGATCAGCCAAGCTGGTTACGTCCTGATCGGACTGCAGGACGGCACCGCGGCCGGAGCCCAAGCGGTAGCCTTCTACGTCTTCACGTACGCGTTCATGGTCATCGGGACGTTCGCCATTGTCAGCATCCTCCAGGGCAGGGGTGAGGCTCGTGACGACCTCAGCGCGGTAAGGGGGTTGTCGGGGCGCAGCCCCTGGTTGTCGGCGGCGTTCCTGGTACTACTCCTCGGGCAGGCGGGTATCCCCCTGACCAGTGGCTTCCTCGGCAAATGGATCGTGATAGAAGCCGTGGTGTCCAAAGGGCAGTACGCCCTCGGGATCATAGGTATGCTCGGCGCCGCCATCGCGGCCTTCCCTTACCTGCGGGTGGCGCTGATGATGTACGTCGGGCCTGAGCCCGGCCGACAACCGGGTGACGAGCTGGTGCCGGACGCCGACGCCGCCCTCCAGACCTCGGACCTGAGAGGGGTGCTAACAGCCGGGCTAACCGGCCGCGACAGCGCCTTGGCGTTGCGAGCCGCCCCGACCACCAGGTTGCGCCAACCTCCTGCGACGATAGCGGCCATCGCCATTTGCAGCTTGTTCACCATCTTTGCCGGCGTAACCACGCCGTTACTGACGATGGCTCACTCGATCACGCTCCCCTGGTAAGGCTACGTGCCCGGTAGAGCCGGGTTACTCGGGGCGCACTTTGTATTGTTTGGACCGAGAGAGGGCGGCAAAAGCGCCAAAGCTCTCTCCGCTTGATGCGTCCCCTCTAAGGTGAGCGGGTGGACCAGCCCGCAAATGGCGATATCCGGCGCGCAAAGGCGGAGGAGGTCGGCAGTGGCTGGTGGACCTGGCGGGGCGACCCGTTCGGCGGCCAAGCGGTGGTGTTCGACCTTGACGGCGTGCTTTCCAACGCGGCGGCCCGCCAGCACTACATAAAAAGCCCCCGGCCCAATTGGGAAGCGTTTTTCCTGGCCTCCGCCGATGACCCGCTCATAGACGAGGTGGCCACCCTGATCGGGCTATTGGCCCCGGAACTGAGGGTAGTACTGCTGACAGCGCGCCCGGCCCGCATCAGCGAGCTGACCGTCGACTGGCTCACGCGCTACGAGCTGCGATGGGATCTGCTCGTAATGCGGCGCGAACGCGACTTCCGCCCAGCGCGCCTGTTCAAGCAAGAGTCAGTGCGTGACATGCGGGCACGCGGCCTCGAGCTAAGGCTATGCGTCGAGGACGACCTCAGGAACGTCGAGATGTTCCGCAGCGAAGGGCTGCCGGCCTTGTACATCCACTCGGGTTATTACGACTAAGGACAGCATCCTCGGGTTTTCGTCGTCCGCGCCCATCACGGACCGCTTAGCAGTATTTCAGATCCGTTATGTACCCTGGGTCCACAAGAGGTACGGACATGCGCAACAACTTGAAGACGGTGGTCCTGCTGGCGCTCCTGGGAGGGCTTTGCCTCGGCATCGGTGCCTTCTGGGGGGAGCAGGGCCTGATCATCGGGCTGGTCATCGGCCTGGTTTTCGTGGGCGCTTCCTACTGGTTCTCGGACTCGGTCGCCATCAAGGCGGCGCGGGCAGTGCCGGTCTCAGAAGCGCAGATGCCCCAGTACTACGAGATCGTGCGAGACCTCACGACACGCGCCGGGCTGCCGATGCCGCGCCTCTACGTCTCGCCGTCTCCTCAACCCAACGCCTTCGCCACCGGCCGCAACCCTCACCATGCCGCTGTGGCCGTCACCCAGGGCATCCTCCAGGTATGCACCTGGTCGGAACTACGCGGGGTGCTGGCCCATGAGATCAGCCACGTCCGCAACCGCGACATCCTGATCTCCTCGGTGGCGGCGTCGATCGCCCTCGGCATCACCTTCCTGGCCCGAATGGCCGCGTGGAGCAGCTTGTTCTTCGGCGGTGCGGGGGGCGGCCGCTCGAGGGACGATGACAACATCTTCGGCCTGCTGGCCATGATCATCCTGGCGCCTCTGGCCGCAGCGATGCTGCAGCTGGCTTTGTCCAGGAGCCGTGAGTACGAGGCCGATCGCGACGGGGCGCGTCTCATCGGCGACGGAGAACCGTTGGCTTCGGCGCTAGCCAAGCTGGATGCGGCCTCGAGGCAGATCCCGATGCCCGTACCCAAGGAAGTGGCCTGCCTGTTCATCGTCAACCCGCTGGCGGGCCGGCGAGTGAGCTTCGGCAACTGGTTCAGCGACCACCCGCCCACCGACCGGCGCATTGCCCGGCTCCGCTCCAAGGAGTGGGCGGGCCGCTTCTAGTCGCGGCGAGCGACCGGCTTAAAGGTCAGGCCGATCAGTCGCGGAAATTCTCGAACTGGAGCGGGACGCCAAAATCCTCTTCCTTCAGAGCCGCGATGGTCGTCTGCAGTTCGTCCCGTTTCTTGGACGAAACCCGCACCTGGTCTCCCTGCGCGGATGAAGAGACGCCTTTGGGCGCCTTGTCCTTGATGAACTTGTTGATGGCCCTGGCCTGGTCGGAGTTGATGCCGGCTTTGACCGTGACCTGCTGACGGACGCTACCCTTGGCCGCCTCCTCGATCTTGCCGAAGTCGAGGGCCTTCAGGGAGATCTGGCGCCGGACCAGCTTTTCTTCCAACACTTGTACTAGTGCCTTCAGGCGGTCCTCGGTCGAGGAGCGCAACGTCAGATCGTGACCAGAGAGCTCGATCGTCGAAGCCGTGCCCTTGAAGTCGAAACGGGTAGTCAGTTCACGGTCCGCCTGGTCGACTGCGTTGCGAACCTCTTGCATGTCCACCTGCGAGACCACGTCAAACGTAGGCATGCCCAACACGCTACCCTTATATGCTTCTAGGGCCTCACAATCAAGGGTCGGTGCCCGAGCGGACAATGGGAGCAGACTGTAAATCTGCCGGCTGATGCCTACGGGGGTTCAAATCCCTCCCGGCCCACCTGGTGTGACCAGCAAATATGCAGTGAGCAGCCCGCCGCCCGGCGCTACCACGCCATGGCCACCGAGCGGGCAGGGCACCCAGTTTTGAGCAACTGGTGGCCGAGCACCAGAGCCACCGGCTTGGGGCTCCGCACCACCGGCATCTTGGACAAGGACATTACCAAAGCCATCCGAGAGCCTGAGGGGGCCAATGGCGCAGCGTGCCCGCCACCTCGCCGAGGTACCGGTCAGGTCCCGGGAAACCTGGGCCAAGGCCTTCGGCCCCACCACCGGGCCAGCCCGTTATCCCCCGGAAAACCCTTGAGCACCCTTGGGCAACGGGCGTTACCCACACTTCCCTGGCCTCCGCCCCGTCGCGCCGCTCCTGCCTGCGCTGAGCTCTTTGCGTCGCGCCACCCGAGCGGTCTCACACCAAACGGGTGAAGCCACTTATACACCGACGTCCCTAGAGTCTCCAACTGAGTACCACGAAACGGTAAAGACCGGCAAGACAACGTAAACCTGCAAGGAGATCACTCCGTACGAGTCGCACTTGGGCTGATGCCCTTCGCAGGCATCGCCTTCTTGTGGTTCATCGGAGTTATCCGCGACCTTCTGGGCCAGTACGAAGACCGGTTCTTCTCGACCGTCTTTCTCGGTAGTGGCCTTTTGTTCTTGGCCATGGTCTTCGTCTCTTGCGGAGTCGCCGGAGCAACCCTGGCCAGCGCCAAGCTGGCCGCCACCCAAAGTTCCGAAGAGCAGATCGTGTATTTCGGTCGGGAGATCATGCTGCAAGTCAGCAATATTTATGCCATACGTATGGCGGGCGTTTTCATGATCTCACTCGGGACCATCTGGTGGCGCACAGGGTCGATGCCACGCTGGCTAGCGACGATCTCGTTCCTCGTAGCACTGACGTTACTGGTGGTCATCAGCCTTAGCCTGTGGCTAGTCCTGCTCTTCCCGGCATGGACGCTGGTGGTCAGCCTGCTGGTCCTCGTGCGCAACCGATGCGTGCCCGCTTCCTGAGCCGGGCTCGTGGCCCGTTTGAAGGCAAGTTCGGCTCGTCTAGACCCCCGTCTCGGCCGGCAGGGCGCCGGTCCGCACCGCGCTGAGGAAGGCGCTGTAGTCGCGCTCGTTCTGGTCGGCGTAAGCCACTGCGAAGTCGGCAACCGTCCGGTCGAAGGTCGGCCCGGCGCCCAGGTAGGAGGCGATGGCTATGCGGTCGCCTGAGCGGGCGTGGGCGCGGGCCAGCGTCCAGCCGCAGATGCCGCCGTAGACGGCCAGGACGGCCGGCGTCAGGTTGGCCGGGTCGACCGAGACCTTCCCGTCCCAGAGCTGGCGGACGTAAAAGTCGCGCTGGCGGTTGTCCAATCCGACGGTTCGTAACCAGCCCAAAAAGATGTCACTGGAGGACTGCATGACCCGCTGGCCCTCGACCACCCGCTGGCCCTGGTTGGAGACCCTGCTCTTGCCCGCGTAGGGGGCGAGGACCGAGTCCTGGGCCTCCTTTACCTGCAAGAAGACGGGGTCGGCGTCCCGCCGGCCCATGAGCAGCAGGACCCAGCACCGGGTCCCCACGCTGCCCAACGCCGACGACTTTCCTCGCTATGTCCACGATGCGGTACTGCTCGAGCAGGTGGCGCCGGTCGGCCTGCAACGTGCGCCGGTAGGCCCGGAACAGCTCGTGCAGCTCGTGTTCCATGCGGGCCTCCTGCTCTTTGTTGACGAGGTCCCGCAGCGGGACGATGAGCGGTGGGTCCGCAGTGATGCGGGGCTGGCCGTCCACGATCGTGGTCAGCTTGGAGAACGCTTTCATGCTGTCCTTGGAACGCGCCTTGGCCAGGTTGGCCTCCAGGTTGGGCGCCTGCTTGGGGCCGAGCTCGGCCCGGGCCAGCGCAATCAGGGCGGCGCCGTCGAGGCGGCTGTACCAGACCCCGAGCTCGGTTAGCCCGGCGAAATCGCGCAGGGCCTCGCGGTACTGGCGCACCGTGGCCTCCACCGCCGCCCGCCTCTCCCCCGGCTTCATGGTCCCGTCCCGGCCGGCCACCTCGATGCTGGCGGCCAGGCGTTTCACGTCCCACTCCCACGGCCCGGGCAGGGTCTCATCGAAGTCGTTCACGTCGAAGACCAAGGCCCGTTCGGGCGAGGCGAAGCCACCGAAATTGAGCAGGTGGGCGTCCCCGCACAGCTGGACGCGCAGGCCCGAGACCGGCGTGGCCGCCAGGTCGGCGGCCATGATCGCCGCCGCCCCCCGGTAGAAGGTGAAGGGCGAGACCATCATGCGCCCGTGCCGGATAGGGACCAGGACCGGCTCTCGGTTCGTCGCCTGCTCGGCGATGATGTCGACGGGGCTGCGGCGCCCCGCAGGCGGGGCCCAGGCGGCATGGAGCGAACGGGGGACCGCGAGGCGGGCTGTCTTCCCCTTGCCGACCGCCTCCTCGGCGCTCACATGGCCCACCCGTCTCTCGAGCGAGCGATCGACCCTTATGACAGGCTCTACTTCCTCGGCACCGGCGAGCGCCTTGTCGTCGGGGGGGCCATCGGTGCCCTCCTGTTTGCGTGGCACAGTGGCGGTAGTCATCATCGTTGCTCCTTCTGCGGGTGATTATTGGGTACTACGAGCCCCGGCCGGCACGGTCGGGCTTGAAGTTCAGTGCTCACCGTTAGGCCCAAGCCTCGGCCGCCTCGAACTCTGCTTTGTCCGGGAGCCGCACAGCCGGGCGACGACGAAGGCCCCGCGGGCATACTCTCACCAGCCGGCGAAATATGGCTGCCAAGGGCCCGGGCGCGCTCATCGACGGGACGCCGATCGGGCTCTCGAACAAGTGAGGGAGGGTCGCCGTACAGCCCGCTGGCCGCATTAACGTAACGCATGCGACCGCGGCCGGCCGACGATTCTCAGGGAAGCGAGACGCATCTAACCGGAGCGTTGCCGCGATCCCCCGGAAATACCATCACTCTTCGCCGGGACCGAAGTGGGCCGACGCGTTACGCCTAAGTTCCATCTGGCTTAATAATTTCGCTGAACATCTGGCTGCGCCGTACCGCTGCCGGAAAAAGAGCTTGGCTGCCGGGAAGCCCGCCGGCAGGCACCGGGCGGCAGCCTCCGGCGTATTGCAGGCTGTGCAGCGGCGTCTACGGTATCTAGGCCAGCAACTTGGCCTTCGCGGCGGAAAATTCCTCATCGGTGAGGACCCCTTGCTCATGGAGCTTGCCCAGTTTTTCCAGTTGTTCATAGGGGTCCTCGGCCGGCGCTGCGGCCTCGGGCGCTTCCTGTGCGGGTGGCGCGGCTTGGGCGTAGGCCGCCTCTTGCTGCTGTTCGGCCTTTGCTTCCTGGTGGCGGCGGACCCCACCGCTCACTGCGGTTGCCGTACCGGCCACCACCGCCGTTGTCGCTGCCATCCGCATTACGGGGCGTCGTCGCAACATTTCTGACCTCCTGGTCTTGAGCCCGTGGTTGTGGCGGCGGGTCGGGTTTTATCGACCGGCCACCATTTCACCCGGCGAGCTCGATCCGGGCGAAAGCCTCTTGCGCCAGTTCGTGGGGGATACGCCCACCTTCGAGGAGCACGCCTCCCGAGTCGCGTACGGCTTCGGCAAAGGGGGCAGCCCAAATGTCTTCCCAGAGGAGCAGGCCCACAGTTGAACCCGGCGCGAGTGACGCCGAGACGTAGTCAACGTCCTCCTGGCCCAGGATGCCGCCCACGTCACCCTCGATATCTGCGAACGGGGCCAGCTCGTCGAGCTGGTCGAACTCGAACCAGGCCACCTCCCCCAACTCGTTCTTGCTGATCACGACCAGGTCCAGGATGCGGACCAGTCCACTTTCAATAAGCTTGCCGAGCTCGGGGGCGATCTCGCCGTTGAACTTGTTCCCGGGGAAGCCGACGATTATGTACTCGACCGGGCCAACGACCATGCTCGTACCTCCTGTTTGTGGTGCCCGGGGAGTGCTCCCGAGCCTTCTATGCCGTCGAAAGGCACCCAATCCGGGCCGGATCCTCGGATATGGACATCCAGCGACCGTACAACTGGTTAGAGGCGAGAGCTACGTCCGAGCCCGAAACCGTTTCGGCCCGACCAAACCATACAGTGGGCCGGCCACGAGCCTCACCACCCGCAAAGGGTGATTTCCGAGTGCCGTCCACCAGCCAACTCGATGTTGAGGACCATGAGGCTCACCCAAGTCATGGGTGCCGGGCCAACCTTGCAGGTCCCGGTGGGCACCGTGGCCCATGCGAAGCCGGACCTGTGCCCCAAAATTGCCCCGAAGCGGGTGAGGTCCTGCGGGCCCTGGCTGAACATGATCGGGCCAGTGAAAGCGGGCCCGGAGGCACCCGCCAGATGCCGATGGCGCCCAGAACGTGTGGTACGCGTGACCTTAATGCAATTCCATGACAAGGGTCAATTGATCAAGCATACGAGCGGAAGATGAGAAGATGAATGATCAAAGCAATGGCGAGGGCTGGTTAGTCTTCGCTGGCATTTTGTTGATGATCGCTGGCGTCATGCGGTTCTTCGACGCGATTTGGGCATTTCGCTACAGCGGTGCAGTACCCAATAACTTGCAGAGCGCCCTGCTCGGGCACAGCCTTACGACCTACGGGTGGGTGTGGCTCGTCATCTCCATTATCCTTTTCGTGTCTGGTCTGGCGGTCATGGTGCGGTCACAGTTCGCCCGTTGGATAGGGATCGTGGCGGCGTCGGTCGGCGCAATTACGGCGATTTGGTGGATGCCGTATTACCCTGTCTGGTCGCTCGTCTACATCTTCATGGGCTTGTTGGTCATCTACGGGCTGGCGGCCTATGGCCAGCGGGAACCAGCCCGCTGACCTTGGCCCGACTGTAAGGAGGGCCAGACGGGCTGCGACCACTCCGTCCTCCTCGCCCAAGCCGGCGAGCTGGAAGCCCGCTCGGCCTTCTATGATCCTCGGCTGCGACGGCCGCGCCACCACTGGTCTTGTACCCGCAGAGTGGCGCGATCCGTTGCACTGTACGACCCGGCGGCGATCGCAGCCCTGCTTGTCCCAAGGCTTTCAGCCGGATAGGCCGTCCGGGGTCAGGTACCGGTGGTGCCAGTCACGACTGGTAGGCCACCGACGTTCGGCACCGGCACTCCCGCGGTACCGCCGTAGCCGTCGTTCTTCAGCTGAGTGGGGGTCCTGAAGGGGAAGACGTTGCCAACAAAACTCACGTAGACCGTAGCGGTTGTTGTCGAAATGACGCTCAGCAACACGCCGCTAGCGATGCTCGCCCCCGTCTGGGTCGAGGTGACGGTCCCCGACAATTCGGCGGCATTGTTGGTCTTGCGGATCCGGGTCAAGCTCGCCGGCGTCGGGATGCCGAAGGCACGACCACCCGCAAAAGTAAACACGGTGCCCGCAGAGTTGACTATGGCCCCATCGGCGCTGGTGGCGAAGGCTGAAACGGCCGAGCCCTCGACGCCCACAGTGTTGCCGACGGTCATGCCCCCCAGGTTGCTTACCGTTACGTTGAGCGGGGCGTCGTACCCGGTCGACTTGAGTTGTTGGGGCGTGGAAAAGCCGTGCAGCTCGCCGTCGGTACCAACGACATAAATGGTCGGGCTCCCATTGACCGTCTGGGTCGTGACCAGGGTGCCCCTACGTGAAGAGGCTACGACGGGCAAAGTACTGCCGGGGGTAGCGTTCAGTACGACAGCGTGGTTGACCGACCGGATCTTGTTGAGCACTGTGGGCGTCGGGATCCCGAAGGCCTTGCCTCCCGCAAACACATAGATGGCACCCGAGAAGTTGACGAGCGCCCCATTCGGGAATGTCGAAGCGGCGGTCGGGAACGGTGCCACGGCCGATGGCCCAGTCAGGTTGCCGTTGAACGTCATCGTATTCGTGCCGCTGGGGGTGCTCGGGTTGATAATGCCCGCGATGGTCAGCACCAACTGGTCACCGCTGTTGATGGCGTTGGGGACAGTAATGGTTATGGAACTACCCGTGTAGCCGCTCACAGCTGAAGCTGTCCCGGACCCGGAAGGGGTCGTGATATCGGTGATCGTGTAGTTGGCGGCGCTGTTAGGCAGCGTGGTCCCGGAGGTGTTGGCGACTATCCCGATCGTGGACACCCCGGCGGTAAAAGCCGCAGTGGCGAACAGGTTGGTGACGGTATAGGTGGACAGGACGCCCAGAGAGGCGGGGTTGGGGGTGACTATCACACCAGCCGAGCCGCTCGGCCCGATGGTGTACGGCGGAGCCGCCGCCGGCACCGTGTCCGCCGAGGTGGCCACGGTGAAATTGGAGTAAGTGCCCGCGGTCGGGTTCGTGACACCGGCGACGGTGACCGTGAGCGAGTTGCCGGCGGCTATGGATTGGCCCGTAAGGGTCAGAGTTATGCTGCCTGCCACCCCCGGGGTAGAGCCAACGATGCGCCAGTTGGCTGTGATGTTCGTCACCAACCAGCCGGTAACGGCGGAAAAGCTCGTGTTCGGTTGGGCCAGGGTGATCGTCCCCCCCGCCGCCACGGCGCTCGTCGCTCTGAACGTGAGCGTATAGGTCGCGCTCGAGGTGGCCACCGACGGCGACGCGGTCAGTGTCACGCTGGTGACCGAACTTCCAAAGGTTATTGGGTTGGTGGTTTCCGGGGTGCCCGTGCTGCCGCCCCCAACACTCGCAAACGGGGCGATAGTGATGGTGCTGGAGGAAGATGCTGCGGGGTTGGTCCCTGTACCGGTGATGGTGACGGTGGCCCCGGCGGGGATCGACGTACCGAGGCCCAGGGTGACTACGTTGCCCGTCGCCCCGGACACACTGGCACTACTGACCGTGGCGCCCGTAGCTGTCCCACCTGACGGCGTAAAAGTTACTGTGTAGGCGCCGGGCCCGCTGTTTGCCCAGGTGAGCGTGGACGGGCTCGCCGTACATGTCAAAGAGCAATTGGCCGTGAGCACCAGTGACGAGGTCGAGGCGGTCAGACCGCCGCTCGCCGCCCCGAACTGGCTGATGGTGTAGACCGTGTTGGCGCCTGGGGACGCGTTGCCGACCGAAAGTATCGGCGGTGTAGAGGTGTTGGTGATGCTATTGGACGCCACCAATGTGGCATTGGCGGACGTCGACACACCGAAGCTGTAGCTGGTGACGCTCGACGCGGGTGCCGTGGCGTTAAAACTGGCCTGTACCGTGTTGCCACTAGCGATGCTGCAGGAGCTGTTGAGGATGAACGTCACGCTCGTCGTGCTACTGCTGCCCCCGTTGAACCCAGCCTGTATGCACGCCGAGGTCGTCTGATTGACCAGTGCACCGTTGGTCGGGACGCTCCCCAGCGCGACCGAAGGCGTCAGCGTGATGGACCCGCCGCTGGCCAATGCTGCGGTAGCAGTGAAGCTGACCGTATAGCTCACGCTGGTGCCCTGGACGGTGCTGGTTGGCGTCACCGAGACGGCATTGACACCTCCTGTCGCCGACCCGATCGTGAAGTTGCTGGAAGTGACCGACGCGGCCGACGCTGGAAGGGCGGAAACGGCCGTGAGGGTGCCGAAGGAGGCGAGTGCCAGCGCAAGGGCGCAAGGTATGAACTTGGCCCGTCTCCGGGCAGCCTGCCATGACGTTAGTGGCGGACGCTGTGTTTGCATTAACTTGTCCCTTCCTGGGTCAGCAACCGGCGCGGACGACGGTGGACGTATTGGTAATGGCCTGTTCGGGCACGGCCCTGCCCCGTTTTACCCGTGGACCATGTCAACAGACGTCTTATACCTCGCAATGAGCCAGAAAATAACGCTAGACGGTGAATGGCAAGCGAGTAGTGCATGCTGAAGACGAAAACGCCCTGCATACGCCGTGTGTCGAAGTTTTCGGGCGCGGTGACCGCGCATCCGCTGGGTATGTAACCAGGTGCCGCCCTTCCCGTCTCCTTAAACAAATCACCCGACCAGTGGTGAACCGACGAAGGGGACCGACCATGAGCAAGCCCTACTTCCGGCTCCAGCCGGCTCACCGCGGCGAACGACAAGGCCACTCGGGCCGGCGAGCAGTCGGGGGCGCCCGGTTCTGGGCCGGTTGCGTGACAGTGGCGACGGCCCTGTCACTCGTTGCGGGCACGGATCCTGGGGCGGCTTTGGCCGCCGATCGACCGGCCCAGGCGACCGGTTACGGGAAGTTCAAGCTCACGGGGCCAATCTCGGGGACGCTGGCTCCTCTGGCCTCGACGTGTGATGCCTCCACTTCCGCAGCCGACGTCGAGTTCAGTTGGTTCGGCAAAGTGACCACGCTGAAGGGCGTTTCATCGCAATCGATCGTCTCGATCGAGTTGGACCTACAGGGCTCGAGCTACGGACGCAAAGGGGCCCTCGAGAACAGCGGTGGCAGCCCGCCGTTCCTCACCTTCAGCGCCACCAACGGGAACGGCCCTTCTTCCTCCTGGCAGTCCGTTTCGGGCACCTACTCGACGACCAAGGGAGGTGTCAGCGGGGCACTTTCTGTGGTGCTGGGCCAGACTGATGGGCACCCGGGTCGCCTCGTCGTCAAGGGAGCGTGGGACCACTGCCGTAGGGGCGGGAACATTTGAACGTTTTGTCGAATTCGTCTCTCTCGCTCGACGTACTGGTGTAAGGACGTTCACTTTCCACGAAAAGACAGCCACTTATGGCCCAGTACGCGGTCCTCATGTACGCACCCGGTGCGGACGTCGACGACGTCCCCCGGCCCGAGGAGCGAGAGCCGCATGAGCGGTACGCCGACCAGATGAGGAGGTCGGGCGTCATGGTCGCGGCGTTCGCGCTCGAGCCCCCCGTCATGACGACGTCGCTTCGAGCCGACATGGTGACAGATGGCCCGTTCATCGAGTCCAAAGAAGTTGTCGTCGGCTTTTACGTCCTGGACGTGCCCGACCTCGACGCCGCTCTGGAGATCGCCCGGCGCAACCCGATCCTCCAGCAGGGCGGTGGGGTAGAGGTGCGGCCCGTGGAGAGCGGCGGTGTAGAGGTGCGCTCCGCAAGCAGATGAGCCAAGCCGGGACGCGTGCGAAGGCCCAGGTCGAGCGAGGCCGTGTGGGCCAAGCCGTCGCCGAGGCGCACCGCCGCGATTGGGCGGTAGTGCTGGCCGCTACGGCCTGCGCCGTTGGCGACCTCGACCTGGCGGAGGAATGTGTGCAGGAAGCGTACGCGACGGCCCTGGTGAGCTGGGCCCGGGCCGGCATCCCGGCCAAACCCGCGGCCTGGCTCACCACCGCCGCCAAACGTCGAGCGTTCGACGGGTTGCGCCGGCGTACCACGTTTCGTTCCAAGCTGCCTTTACTGGTCGAGCCGCCAGGAACATTGGGGGAGGAAGTCGAAGTGAACGAGCCGGCCAACGACGCAACAGTCGACGTTGTCCCGGACGAAATGCTGCGGCTCATCTTCATGTGCTGCCACCCAGCCTTGGCGCCCGAAGCGCAAATGGGGCTCACGCTGAGGCTCGTTTGCGGGTTGTCGACGGCGGACATCGCGAGGGCCATGCTTGTACCCGAGCCGACGATGGCCGCCCGACTGACCCGGGCCAAGAGGAAAATCGCGACGGCGCGCATCCCCGTCCGGGCTCCCAGCGCAGGCGAGCTGCCGGACCGTCTGCGCACGGTGCTGGGCGTCGTCCATCTGTTGTTCACGATGGGCCACACCGCGCCCTCGGGCGAGCCACTGGTGCGGCCCCAATTGATGGAGGAAGCACTGCACCTGGCCCGCGTCCTGCGGGCACTGATGCCAGACGAGACCGAGGTCGGCGGCTTGCTGGCATTGTTGCTGGTCATAGACGCTCGCCGGGCCACCCGGACCACCTCCGACGGCCTTCCTCTGCCGCTGTCGGAGCAGGACCGATCGCTGTGGGACCGGCCCGCCATCGACGAAGCTCACGAGCTGATCACGGCCAGCCTCCGCCGTGGGCCGCCCGGGCGCTACGTGCTGCAAGCTGCCATCGCGTCGCTCCACGCCGAGGCGCGGACGTACGAGGAGACCGACTGGCCTCAGATCCTGCAGCTTTACGGCGCCCTGCTATCGGTGTGGCCGTCACCTGTCGTAGCCCTGAACCGAGCCGTCGCCTTGTCGAGGGTAGTGGGGCCGCAGGAGGCGCTGGTGGAGGTCGAACGGCTCGAAAAGGACGACCGCCTGGCGGCGTACCACTATCTCCCGGCCATCAAAGCCGACATCCTGCGCCAGTTAGGCCGCCACGAACAAGCCATCGACGAAGACCGCCGAGCCATCGCATTGACCAGTAACGAGGTCGAGCGAAAGTTCCTGGTCGCCCCGAGTACGTGGCCGCGGCCAAGGCCACCATGGCCTGGGTAGCCTGGCGGGACGAGCGCCTGGAGGACGTCGTGAGACTGGCCCACGAGGCGCTCGAGCTGTGGCGGTCGACGGTCGTGTCTTACTCTTGGTATTGGCTCTGCCTGTGGCCCCTGGTAGCCGTGCGCCTTCGCCAGGGCCAGCTAGCCGAGGCGGTTGAAGCCGCCCGGATAGCCAACCTCGGCCCGGTCTGACCCACCCGGAGTAGGCTCCGGGTTGGGCGCCAGTGATCACTCACCAACAGATTGAGCACTTCGCGACGTTCGGTTTCGTCCTGCTGCCAGACCTGCTGGGCACTCAGCGCTCGCAGGCATTGCGAGCCGAAGTCGACGCTGCCATCCGAGATGCGTATGCAGCCACGTACAACGAGCGCGTCATCGACGGCATCAGCGGCCACTACCTGCCCACTGCGTCCCGGCTCACCCCCGTCGGGACCGCTCTAGTGTGCGACGACCCTGTCCTCATCGGCACCGCTGAGGCGCTGCTCGGCGGCCCGGTGCTGCCGTCGCTACCTGAGGGCGTGCTTTACTTCGCCGAAGCCAGCTGGCACGACGACGACGGTATCGGGGTAAGGGGCGTCAAGTTCGCCACGTACTTCGAAACGCTCACGGCCACAAACGGGGCCCTGCGCTTTGTGCCGTGCTCGCACCACGATGACGCCCGCCCGAGCCTGAGGGCGTACCAGCACGCCGACTATGGGGACTTCCCGGGTGTCGCGGTCGAAAGCAGCCCCGAGGACGTCATCGCTTTCGACCTTCACACGTTCCACGCCTCCTTCGGCGGCCGGGACCGGTTGGCCTGGACGATCGAGTACCTCGCCGTTCCTCGAGACGAAACGGACCGAGCAAAGACGCTCCGGTGGATGGACGGCGCTTTCGAGCAGGGCTTCAGGGGCTTCGACTGCGACCGTTACCCGGCGTGGCGCGACTGGCTGGCGGGCGCACCGAACCACCCGCGGCGGGCCCTGTCATCGAGCGTCTGCACGCCGCCGGCGTACTCGAGCTGCGCGGAGCCGAGCTCGGATGGTAACCATAGAGAACCGGGCGGGAGCGCCGTGTACCCCGCTCGCCCGCGTCCCGGAAAAGCGTTATTCACGGCGCCGCGCCGGACGTTGTGACGGGGCGCTCGAGCCAGGCCCAGGCGTCCCGCCCGTCGTCGGTTTCCAGCGGCACCGCGCCCTCCGGGACGGCATCGGTCGAGGCGAAGTCCACGCTCGTGGCCAACACTTCCCGGGCGATCCAGTCTGCGTCGGGACGGAGGTCGCTGAGGCCAGCTAACCCAAGCGCGATCCGGTCTGACAGCTCCAAGCCGGCGTCGCGACGCAGTGACTGTACCTGGCGGGTCACGTCGCGCAGCAAGCCTCTCCTCCGGAGGTCGTCATCGATATCGAGGTCCAAGGCCACCGCGGCTGCGCCCTCGCGCGAGACGGCGAAGCCCGTCCGCGCCTTCACGCGGACCTCGACTTCGCCAGCCTCGATGTCGACGGGGCCGCCGGGTAGCTTGAGAGTGACCGAGCCACGACTTTCGAGCTCGTCCACCAAAGCGGCAGCGTCGGCCCGGGCCAGGACCGAGCGCACTTCCTTGACGGCCTCACCGAGGCGGGGCCCGAGTAATCGGAAGTTGGGTACCAGCTCGAAGGAAACAAGCTCGCTCATCCTGTCAGCCGCCGCCACCTCGTCGACGTTCAGCTCCTCGGCCACCAGGTCCTCGAGCAGCTGGGGGCTGTCAGGGGGGAGGGCAACCAGGGCGCGCCGCAGCGGCTGGCGCACCCTTACCCCGGACTGGGCCCGCGCCGACCGGCCCAGCGATACCAGACGCCGGGCCAGCTCCATCGCCGCCTCGAGCTCGGGGTCGAAGGCGCTTACGTCGCCTTTTGGCCAGCGCGCCAAGTGCACCGAGCCAGCCTCGGGGGCGCCTGTCAGCTCCCGCCACATCTTTTCGGCCAAGAAGGGGCAGAAGGGGGCCAGGAGTAGGGCAATTGTGGTGAGGGCTTCGTAGAGGGTGGCCTGCGCGGACAGCGAGTCGACGCCGTCGATAGCGGGGTCCGTGCGCCAGAAGCGACGACGGTTGGCGCGCACGTACCAGTTAGACAAGTCGTCGACCATAGAACCGATGGCCCGGGCGGCCGGTAGGGGTTGGTAGTCCTCGAGGGCGCCCGTCACCTGCGCCACCGTGGCCTGCAGCCGGGAAAGCAACCAACGGTCAAAGACAGCACGGTCTTTCGGCGCCGGCACCGAGGAGTCGTACGGGTCGAAGCGGTTGAGCTCGGCGTAGGTGGCAAAGAAGCTCCAGGTGTTCCACAGAGTCCTGAGCACCTCGGACGTCGAGGCGTCAATGGCCTCGAGGCTGGTCCGGGTGGCCGTCCAGGGGGAGCCCTGATGGAACATCCACCAGCGCAGGGGCTCGGCGCCACGGGTGTCGAGGATGGCCCACGGGTCGATCACATTGCCGAGGCTCTTGGACATCTTCTTTCCCTCGGCGTCAACAATGTGGCCGAGCGACATCACGGTGCGGTACGGGGACCGACCAAAGACGAGGGTGTTCACGGCCAGCAGCGAGTAGAACCAACCGCGCGTTTGGTCCACCGCTTCACAGATAAAGTCGGCCGGGAGGCGCAAGTTGTCGCCGGAACCGGCCAGGTACGGGTAGCCGAGCTGGGCCGCCGGCATCGAACCGGAGTCGAACCAGGCGTCGATGACGGCCTCGACCCGTCTGGCCACTTGGCCGCAGCGTGAACAGTTGAACGTGACCTCGTCGATCGCAGGCCGGTGCGGGTCGATACCCGACACGTCCCGACCAGCCAGCTCCGATAAGTGCGCACGGGACTCGACACAGATGGTATGGCCGTCGGGGCACCGCCAAACTGGCAACGGAGTGCCCCAGTAGCGGTCGCGGGACAAGGCCCAGTCGACGTTGTTGGCCAGCCACTCCCCGAAACGCCCGTGCTTCACGGTCTCGGGGCGCCATGTAACGCCCTCGTTCTCCTCGAGCAGCCGAGCTTTGTGCCTGGAGGTGGCCACGTACCACGACGGCTTACCCCAATAAATGAGCGCCGTCCCGCAACGCCAACAGTGCGGGTAGGAGTGGACGTAAAGCTCGGCCCTCACCAACCGCCCGATCTCGGCCAGGTAGTCGACTATGGCTGGGTTGGCTTCTCGCGCCGCCCGGCCACTGAGCCAACCGGCAGCTACAAACCGGCCGTCAGGCCCGATCGGGTTGAGGGTCGGGAGCCCCTCGGCCCGGCCCAATAGCCAGTCGTCGAGGCCGAAAGCCGGAGCGATATGGACCAGGCCGCTCCCCTCGTCGGCGCTCACGAAACTGGCCGGGACCACCCGCCAGCCGTCGGCACCCTCAGGCTCCGGCAGCACGTCAATGGGGCGTTGGTAACGGGTACCGACCAAGCGCTCCCCCGGGAACCGCGCCGCCACCCGCTCGCCAGCACCGGGCCCCAACGCCGCCTCGACCCTGTCCTCGGCCATCACGAGCCCGTCGACAACGGCGTAGGTGAGGTCGGGCCGCACCGCTACGGCGGTGTTGGCCGCGAGCGTCCACGGCGTCGTCGTCCAAATGACCAATGCTTCGGCGCCCTCTGGTCCTCGGCCCACGACTGGCAAACGCACGTAAACGCTCAGATCTTCGGCGTCTTGGTAAACGTCCGGCTGACCCAGCTCATGGCTCGACAGCGACGTCCCGCAGCGGGGGCAGTACGGGACCACTTTCACGTCCTCGAAGAGATCCCCGGACGCCCACAGCTGAGAGAGGTGCCACCAGACCGAGTCGATGTAACCGGGGTCAAGGGTCCAGTAAGCGTGGTCGAGGTCGACCCAGTACCCGATGCGTCGCGTGAGTGCCTTCCAATCGTCCACGTACTCGTAGACGGACTGCCGGCACCGCTCGACGAACTGGGCGACCCCGTACTGCTCGATCTGGTCCTTGCCTGAAAGACCGAGGCCCTTTTCGACCTCGACCTCGACCGCCAGGCCGTGCGTGTCCCAGCCCGCCCGGCGGGGCACCCGTCGGCCCGTCATAGTCCGGTAGCGGCAGATGAGGTCCTTGTACACCCGGGCCCAGACGTGGTGGAGCCCAGGGCGGCCGTTCGCCGTCGGAGGGCCCTCGAAAAAGACGCACTCCGGGTCAGTGTGATGCTCGCTGACCGAGCGCGGGAAAACGTCATGGGCCTCCCAGTGCGCCAGAACCTGCTCCTCAATGGACCTGAAGTCCGGCTCGGGGGCGACGACCGGGAACCGTCTGGGGGGTTGCTGTTCGGGCACTCGTCCTCCTCGTTACCTACGCCTGGCTGCGGGCGCAGGGACGAGGTCGGACCCCGCGGTACCACCCTGCTTGGCCCCGGGAAACCCCGTGGCCCACTCCTTTTGGGCTGTAACGGGCCCCGCCCGTCCCGTTCTACTGAGGTACCCAGGCCCGCGGGTACCGGTTCTTCGGGAGGCTCCGGGGTGATAGCCCCATCGCTGCCGGTAACACAACTCTACCTACGGGTTGGTCTACCTGCGGGTTGGCCCAGACGTCGTACTGTGGCGGACGTCACCTGGAGCCCTTAGTAGGGTGCAGGCCAGTGTTGCTGCGCATGTCCACGCTTTTCCTGCGCACGCTCCGGGATGACCCTGTGGACGCCGAGCTGCCCAGCCACAAGCTCTTGACCCGGGCCGGGTTCACTCGTCGGGTGGGCCCGGCATCTACAGCTGGCTCCCGCTCGGACTATTGGCGGTGCGGAACGTGGAACGTGTCGTCCGCGAAGAAATGCTCGCAATGGGAGCGCAGGAGGTCCTCTTCCCTGCCCTTGTCCCGAGAGAGGTCTTCGAGCAGAGCGGTCGCTGGCAAGACTACGGGGACAACTTGTTCCGCTTGGAGGACCGGCGCGGAGCCGGCTACCTCCTGGCCCCCACCCACGAAGAGCTTTTCACGCTGCTGGTCAAAAGCGAGTACAGCTCGTACAAAGACTTCCCGCTGGTGCTCTTCCAGGTCCAGGCCAAGTACCGGGACGAAGCCCGGCCTCGAGCCGGGGTGCTGCGTGGCCGCGAGTTCGTGATGAAGGACTCGTACTCCTTCGACGTCTCCGACCAAGGCTTGGCCCGGTCTTACCAGGCCCACCGCCACGCCTACGAGCGCATTTTCACCCGCCTTGGGTTTGACTACCGGGTGGTGTCTGCCGTCTCGGGCGCCATGGGCGGCTCGGCGTCGGAGGAGTTCATCGCCCCCGCGCCCTCGGGAGAGGACACCTTCGTACGGTGTACGTCCTGCGATTACGCCGCTAACGCCGAAGCTGTCGAGCTGGCCGTGCCCAAGCCTCCAGACGGTGCTCAATACGGAGCGGGGGACGGTTACCCCGCCTCCCGAGTGCTCGACACGCCGGGCACGCCGACGATCGCCTCCCTGGTCGACCGCCTGAACAGCATGGACCTCGGGCGCCCCTGGGCCGCTACCGACACCCTGAAGAACGTCGTCGTGAAGACCCGCGCCCCGGGAGCTGGCCGGTGGGACCTGCTCGTGATCGGCGTGCCCGGTGACCGTGACGTAGACATGAAGCGCGTTGCTGGCCAGCTCGAGCCCACCGAAGTGGAGGCCGCTGGCCGAGGACCTGGCCGCCGAACCAGGCCTCGTAAAGGGGTATATCGGCCCCCAGCACCTGGCCGAGCTGGGTGTCCGCTATCTGGTCGACCCGTTGGTGAGCCTCGGTTCGGCATGGGTGACGGGCGCCAACGAAACCGGCCGCCACGCCATCGATGTCGTCCGGGGCCGGGACTTCACCCCGGACGGCGAGATCGGTGCTGTGGAGGTGCGCGACGGCGATCTCTGTCCCCGTTGTCAACAACGCCTGGTCGTCGCCCGCGGCATCGAGCTCGGGCACGTGTTCCAGCTCGGCCGAAAGTACGCAGAGGTCTTCGGCCTGCAAGTAGCCGGCCCCGACGGCGCGCCGGTGACAGTGACGATGGGCTCCTACGGCATCGGCATCACTCGGGCCGTCGCCGCCCTGGCAGAACAAACCCACGACGAACTCGGCCTGCGCTGGCCTCGAGAGGTGGCGCCGGCGCAAGTGCACGTAGTAGCCACCGGCAAGGGGGATGAGCCGTTCGAGGTCGGTGCTTCGCTGGCGGCTCAGCTGGACGAACTCGGCCTGCGAGTCCTCTTCGATGACCGGGTGGGGACGTCGGCCGGGGTGAAGTTCGGGGATGCCGAACTACTCGGTGCGCCGCTAATAATCACCGTCGGGCGCGGCTTGGCCACAGGAGTAGTGGAATTACGCGACCGCTGGACCGGCGACCGAGCCGAGGTCGCCCTGGAGGGCGCGGTGGCGGCGGTCGTGGAGCGCTCGGCCGCGCAGCGCTAAAGCGGAGGGTGGGCCCCAGCTACTGGCGGTTCTGAGCTACTGGCCGTTCTCCGCTTCCTTGCTGTAGGGCAGGCCGGCGGGTATCAGCAATTCGCAGATCTCCCTCGCCTGGCGGAACTGAGCCGAGCGCGTGTTCATGGCTTGGGGAACGGGGAAGTCGGCCTGGCCATCGGAGAAGACCGGGTCGGGGAACCCCACGATGCCGTGGTTGCGCATGCAGGCGGCCGCCCTCAGATAGTCGGCCTGGTCTTTGGCGGTGAGCTGTGGGGCCGGCCTGTTCGCTGGGGCGTACTTCCGACAAGCCGTCGCCGCGGCCTGGAACTGTGGCGTGGACATTGCTCCGCTCTGCTTGAGGGATCTTAACGAACTCGCTCCCGGGGGAGAGCTCGGGTCCTCGGGGAAATTCAAAACGCCATGCGAGCGCATACACCTGGCGTACACGACGAGTTCCCCGGTGGCAGATGGGCCACCAGCGGCCACCGGCCCAACGGTTGCCGTAGTCCTAGTCGTAGTCGTTCTTCTTCTGGTCGTGGTCGTGGTCGTGCGGAGGCTGGCGACACCGCGTTGGGGCGAGCCGCCCCCGCAGGCGGCCGAAAGGAAGGCGAGGGAAATACCCGTAGCGGCAAGGAGCAGTTGGGAGCGGCGCCGAGGCCGCATCACGCCCGGCGCGCCCAGCGGGCCACGCCCGCTTGGCCTCCTTGGCTCACGGTGGAGCCATGCCTGTAGTTGGTTCATGGGGAGACGGTACGAAAAGCCCGATGACATTGGGATAACACGGTTACAGGATCGTCTTTGGTCCGTGGCTGGTGGGTTTTTGACATCCGCGGCCTGCCTCGGGCGATCCGCCATGATCGAATGCGTGGATGTCGTCCCGGTAGACGAGGCGCAACCGGGCGAGCCACGCTCGGACGCCGATGCCGCGTTCCTCCGTCGCTACAACAGGTACGAGCGCCTCCCGATCATAATTTCGGCCGTCCTGCCGTTGATTGTCATCCCCGAGTCCGACGGTTGGGCCGGCATCGTGGTCGGGGTGCTCACCTGGCTCGTCTTTCTCGTTGACGCCATCGTTCATTTCCGGTGTCTCAACCACTACGGACGCACGGCGTTAGGCCGGTTCGACCTCTTCGTTGTGATCGCCACCGCTCCCTGGTTCCTTATCTCGGGGATCGAGGCTGGCGAGTTCATCGTCGTTCTCCGCCTGGCCCGGGTGGTACGCCTGGTCGTCGCCACGCAGGGGACGCGCCGCCTGATGGAGCGGCTGGGGCGAGTGGCGATGCTGGCGGCTGGAGTCCTGGTGGCCGGTAGCCTCGTCGCTTACCACGCCGAGCACCACACCAACCCGGAGTTCGCCACCTTCGGCGACGCCCTTTGGTGGGGCATCGTCACACTTACGACCGTCGGTTACGGCGACATCGTGCCCAAGACAACGACGGGGAGATGGGCGGGCGTGATGATCATGCTGACCGGCATAGCGGTGCTCGGCACGTTAGCCGGGTCGCTGGCGAGCTTTTTCCGCCTCGATGAAGCCAAGCCCAAGGCCGGTATTGGCCCGAAGGACGAAACCACTTCCGACGACCCCACGCTAAGGGATCTGGTATCGGAGGTGTCCGCCCTCAGGGTGCAGCTCGAAGCTCTGGCCGAGCGCCTGCGCTCCGACGGCACCTCTCAGGGCCCAGGCGGGTGACAAGCATCGAAGGTGCTTGTTGCCTCCTCAGAGACATGGCCACTCGTCCTTTCTTAGCCGCCGGCCGCCTCTGTCATGTCATTGGCGATCTCTTCGGGGGTGGCGTTGACGCTGCTCTTCACGACCTTTGTCGCCTTCGTCACGGCCTTGTCGAATGCGTCTTCCAAGGTGGGCTGCCCGATTACGATCAAAGCCACTTGGTCCGAACTGAGCTGTGCTGCCGCCTCTTTCAGCTCGGGGCGCGAAAGGGGACCGAAGCCGAGGTCTTCGGGGATGACGTGAGTGAACGGACGGTCCATTCGCTTGACGACGTGCAGTCTCCCCTTCTTTCTGTCCACTATGGCCGCGTCGAACAAACCAACAAAGTCGTCCTTATGCTCGACCTCGATATCTTCGAGATCTACTAACGCATCATCGACGTTCTCGTATATGGCGATGAAGACGACGAGTGGTTCTTTGGTCATCAGGTACCTCCTTGATCAGACCGGTCTTGCTATACCCCGGGGCGTAAACCATTGAATTCCTACGGCTAGTTTTTCCCTGCCCCCGCTCCACTCACGTCCCCGATCGTTATAGCGGGCGTGAACCGGAAAGTGTCGTCCGGGTCCCAAATCGATTTGAGCTTCGCCAGTTCTCCTGCGGTGGCCCGTTCGTAGCAGGCATTCGCGTCGGGGTACTGCGAGGGTAGGAAGTTGCGCAGTGGGCCGCCGGCGCTGGCTCGAGTGACGGCGTCGACGACTCGCTGCTGAGCGTTAGTGGCAATGTCGGGTGCCGTGCCCGGGTAGGCGGAAGTGAACAAGTTCAGTACCGCGGCCCGGTGACCGACGGCCGAGGCGGCGCCCTGCGACTGCGTGAGAGCGCCGCCCAGCTGGCGCAATTCAAGCATGAACGGGGCGCCCGGCTGAACCAGGGGCAGCAGGTCTTCCAAGATGTCGTCCCCGGTGAGCGCAACGCTGTTGGTGCTGACCGGCATTGGCGCGGCGGGGTCGGCATGGATAGTCCCCATCTCGGTCATCGGGAGTACGCGCACCGTGTCGAGAAGTGGTCCCGCGGCTTGCAACGGCCCGATAAGGCGTTGACCCGCGGCACTGTCGCCCACGCAGGCCACGCGGACATGGCAGCAGAACTTGCCCCGCAACGGCGGCGGGACGACCGGAAGGTCGGGGAAGGCGATGAAAGCCAGCGAGAGCGTCAGCTCGGGTGGGGCGCTGGCGATAGCGCTACGGAAGCCGTCACACACGTCGGGGGCCTGGTCTCCGCTGAAGAACAGGCCGCCGCCGTAGATCTCGGCTACCGGTAACAGGTCGATTTCCAGAGCAGTGACGGCAGCAAGATTGCCGCCGCCGCCGCGCAAGGCCCAAAACATCTCGGGATGCTGATCTTCGGTGAGCGTGAGTTCCTGGCCGTCTGCAGTGACCACGTCGAGCTGGCGGACACAGTCAGCGGCGTACCCGTAGGCGCGCCCGAGCGGCCCGAGACCGCCGCCGATCGTGTAGGACACAAAACCGACGCCGGGCGCCCCCCCTACCGGTGCCGCCAGCCCGTAAGGAGCGCCAGCGGCGATGACATCGGCGGCGGTGGCGCCGGCCGAGACCCGCGCCACTCGGCGCTCTGGGTCAACGTCGACATCTGCGAGGCGACGCGTCGTGATCAGCAGGCCACCGTTCATGGCCCGGTGGGCCCCGTGCCCGGTCGCGTGCAAGCCAACAGCCAAGCCGTGGTCGGCGGCAAAGCGGATCCCTTCGACGATGTCGGCCAGGGCGGCGGCGGCCAGCACGAGTGCAGGGCGCTGGTCGAGGGCCAGATTGAACCCGCTTCGTCCCTCGTCGTAGCCGACGCGGTCGGCACCGTTCCGTGACCACACCGGGCCTGCTGTGCGAGCGGCGAGCTGGGCCGCCAGAGCTTCGTCACTCATGTCCCAACCTTGCTTTCCACCATTGAGGCTCCGGGAAACTGGTCCTCCTCACGTTCCCACCGCGCAGTGCTCATCCACAAGCGCTGATCCTCGTTTTCGAGCCCGGCCGCCTCGTGGAGGAGGGCAGTCGCGCCCCTTGCTCTTGCCCCGGGCCCTCAGGGGACCGTGTAGGCGACCAGCTGCGGGTTGCGGCTGCTCGCCGCGGTCGACGTCTCAGGGCCGCCCGCGGGGACGAGCACCGTGTTGCCGAACACGGCTATCGGGGCGTTAGCGGATGTAGGCAGCTGATGACGGTAGACGATCTGCCCGGTGGCGCGGTTGAGAGCGATCAGCACCCCGGTGTAGAGATCCGTGAAGACCAGGTCATTAGAGACCGTGGCCGCCCCGAGTGGCATCGTGGGGACCTTGGTGTCCCATTCGACCTTGCCGGTGGAGAGGCTGAGCGCCTCCACCTCCCCGCTTGCGACGTAACCGCCGTTTTCGCGGAAGGTTGTCAGGCTGGTGGCGGTGAACGGGAGGTCGTTGGTGGCCACGTACACGCTGCCCCCCGCCACGGCGATGTTGGATAGCACACCGCCCAGGCCTGCGGGCTCGTACGTATAGGGGAACGTGATCTTCAGCTTGTGCGACAGCGCCAGCAGGGAGTCGTCGTCGTGGCCGTTGTGCTTCCCAACCGGGGTCTTCCACAGCAGCGCCCCGGTACGAGCGTTCAGCGCGTAGACATAGCCCATCTTGCCCGCGGTGATGATCACGGGGGCCCCGTTGATGGAGGCCGAGACCGGCGACGCCTGCAGGTCGTGGTCCATGAAGTCGTTCGGCACGGCTTGGTAGTACCAGCGCAGTTTCCCGGTCGTCGCGTCCAGGTTCACCGCGCTGTCGGTGTAGAGCTGGCGGGATGGGTACTCAACCGCCTCTGCGATGGTCTGGTACGGGTTGCCGGTACCGAAAGTCACCGAGCCGTCGCTTCCTACCAGCGGCGTCTCCCAGGCCCCGCCCGAGCCGATAGCCTCCACGCTCGTGGACGGGTGGAGCACCGTGTTGAATTCCCACAACACGTGGCCGTTAGCCGCATTCAGCGCCATGAGCACGCCGTCGCCGGGGCCTTTCGCACTGGCCAGGTAGACCCGCCCGTCGGCCACTTGCGGCTGGATCTCGAACACCCCTTGGCTGTTGTTCAGCAAGTGGCGGTCCACCCAGGTCGTCTTGCCGGTCGCCGCGCTGAGGGCAAAGACGGAGCGCTGCGTGTCGCCGTACACCGTGCCAGTCGGCAACCGCCACGCCGTCGGGCCCGGGGCCACTGGACTCCGGGACGTTCAGCTGGTACTCCCACTTCAGCTTGCCTGTGGCCAGCGTCAGGGCATACACGTTGGCGTCCTGGTCTTGGAGGTACACGACGCCGTTGGACACGACCGGTGCGGCGGTCAGCGAGCCGGAATACGACACGCCAGCTGCCGCCGTGCCCGCCAGCTTGAACGCCCAGGCTTCCCGCAGCGTCGACACGTTCGCCGACGAGATCACCGAGCCCGGCGCCTCCCTGGTGTTGGCCAGGTTGCCGTTCGGGTACGGCCACTGTCCCGAAGGCGGGGCCGCGCCCGGGAAGTCAGTGGTAACAGGGGTGGAGCTGCTCTCTCCTCCGGTGGCTGGGGGCAGCGTAGTCACCGAGACGAGAAGAGCCGCCGGCAGGAACAAGCGCACTCCAAGGTGCACGCGGCATCGGCGGTCAGGATTGGGCATGGTTGATCTCCTTTCTTCGAAGCACAGCCATCAATCGGCTGGAGGTTTTCGGGCCAATCGGTAGCGGCCCGCCAAACCCGACCTCCGCCGGAGGGCCGGTGGCCGAGTGCGATCAGGGACGGGTCTCTACCCCCACCCGCGCAGTGGAGACAAGGGCAAGTTCGGGCGAGTTGGCCGCGCTCGTAGGTGGCGTCATCTTCGGAGCGAGGACCGCAGTAGGGGTGCTGTGCATGGCTGGACCCTCCTCCCTTTAGCTCGACTGGCCCTGGCCGAGGAACGATTCGACCACCGCGGCGAAGGCGGCGTAGTCCTGGAAGAGGAAAGCATGCCCGGCGTCCGGGTAGAGCACCACCCTCGCGCCGGGGATCAGGCGTTGGAGCAGGCGGCTGTTGGCCGTCGGGTCGAGGCGGTCGTCGGTCCCGTCGGCGAGGAGGGTGGGGGCGGTGATCTTCGCGACGAGATGGCCGGCGGGGTCGGCGCCCGCCCACCACTGCTGGGTAGCGGTCAGCTGGGCCGCGTCGGTGGCCTCGGGGGCGGCCGGTGCCTTCGGGTAACTCAAGATGGCCCCGTCGTAGATGCTCTCAGCACCGCTCTGGTTAGCCGGGAAGAGGGCGGTCGGGTCGTTGTTCGCGTACAGTACGGCCTTGGCGGGGAGCACGGCGGCGCCGTTCCCCGGGTATGGCGCGCAGAGGACCAGGCGGCGGGCCTCGCTCGGGTGGAGGACGGCCAGGGCCTGGACGATTTCGGTCCCCATGGACCATCCGAGGACGTCCGCGCGCCCGAGGTGGAGAGCGTCGATAAACGCGGCGGTCTGGTCGGCCATCTCGTCGATCGTGAGCGGTGGCGGCAGGCTCTGCGTGCGGCCGATGCCAGCGTTGTCGAAGGTGATGACCCGGTAGTGCCGGGCCAGGGGATCGACCAGGAGTGGGTCCCAGCCTTCCATCGTCCCGCTCCACCCGTTTACCAGGACCAAAGGCGGCCCGTCCCCGATCGACCGGTAGCCAACCGTGCCGAGGCTTGTGCGCACCGTCTGCACGGGCGCAGAGGCGATGGAGCCAGAGCCCGGGACGGGGGCCGTGGAACCGGTGGCCGCTTTGGCCACTGCCGCCCGCGCAAAAGCCGTCACGGTGGAGACCTGCGGGGGCCCTACATAGACGTAAGACATGTAGCCGTAGTAGTGAGCAGTCTGGAAGAGGACGAAGTCGACGTCGGCGCCCGTTTGGGCACCGGCCACCCTGACAACCCACGCATAGGCGGACGCGCTGCGGCCCAGCCGCGTGAAGGCCAATGGGGCGCCGGTCGCCTTGACCTTGGTGCCTTTATAGACGAACGTCGCCGCCCGACAGCCAGCCAGAACAGCACCGAAGCGCTGCCACGCGGCCTTCGCCGACGCGCCGCTGGCCAGTGCCTCACGCAGGCTCGGGAGCCCGGCGCCCTCCACGAAGCCGGCCACGCCATAAACCGGCCCCAGCGGGCTCTTCGCCAGGCCCGGCACGCTCAGCCCGCCCTCCGGGCTCAGCACCACCACCAGCGCGGCACCGCATGGTGACGTCGTCACCTGGCCATTTGTGCTCGTCACCGGTGCGGCCGACCACCCGTACGGCAGGTCGGCAACCGCCAGGAGATGGCTTTGGAGCGTCGCCTTAAGGGTGGCGGCCTGGCTTGTACTCGTGAACGCCGCCGCCAGCAACACGGCCACGGCCACCACAACCCGCGCCATGGTGCCGGGGGGTCGTAGGCGGGATGCACGCCCTACCCCGTTCTTCCCGGTACGGTCCAGCCGGGCCGCCCACGCTCTTGCTTGGTGTTCGTCGAACATGGGGACCTCCGTGGTCCTTAGCGGATGCATATACCGATAGCTTTATTATTTCAAAGTGATATCACATAAATCGAGTGGGGTCAATCGCCAACTACAGCGAGAGGCACCGAGCAGCGTCAGCGGCGGCCGACAGCCGAACAGCCGTCAGTGTCGCCGGCGACGTGCGCAGCAGGTCCGGCCGGGTGCGGCACAAAGGGCCGGGAGCCAGACGCCAGCCCCCAAGGGCCACCGACAGGTGGTGTGACTAGCCGGGCGCTGCGCTGTCGGCCGCTTCGCGGGCGCCCTTGCGCCGGCGAAGTGCCTCGCGGAGCAGCCATTCGACTTGGGCGTTGACCGAGCGGAGGTCGGCGGCGGCCCAGCGCTCGAGCTCGGCCCACAGTTCGGGGTCGACCCGCAGCAGGAACTGCTTGCGCGCCGTCACCCGGTTCTCACTGGTAGAGCGCTCCGGTCTTGACGTACAGCGCGCCGGTCAAGGCCGCCATCGGCCACACCCTTGGTTCGCCTTCGTTGTTCATAGAGCCTCCGTGGCCCCGTGCCGGCTCCAGGTGGCTGGCCGTGAATCTTAACGATAGCTTTGTGATAGCAACATGCGGTGCGCTCCGCTCAAGCGGGGCGCGCCGACAACTGGGCGTCGGCGGTCTGTCGGCCGAGCTGCCCTTTTTCTGCAACCTTCTCAGTCACCTCAACGATCCTGTTCACGCGTACCGGAGCTGTTTCGCGAGCTCGACCGCGTTAGACAGCCGTTCCTTGGCGAGCTTTCGCTCCCCCTTCTCCCACGCTCCGACGGCGTCCTGCACCTCAGCCTCGAGCTCGTCAGGGAGGCGCTGCTGCGGAGGTGGCAACAACTGGCGGGCGGCTTCAACCGCCTCGGCTATCTGGCCCTGGCGAAGGCGCACGGCTACCAGGGGCCACAGGCAGAGCCAATACCAAGAGTAAGACACGACCGTCGACCGCCACAGCTCGAGCGCCTCGTCGGCCAGTCTCACGACGTCCTCCAGGCGCTCGTCCCGCCAGGCTACCCAGGCCATGGTGGCCTTGGCTGCGGCCACGTACTCGGGGTAAGAGGCCGCCTCGGCCGCCGCCATTACCTGGGGTGCCAACGAGCGCACAGCCTCGGCGTCGCCGCTGCGGAGGGCCGTCACATTGAGATAGCACAAACAGCGCGCTCGTAGCACCAGGTCCCCGGTGCGCTCAACCATCGCCAAAGATGCCGCCATCCTCTGTTGGGCCTCGGCCAGGTCGCCGTACCACAGCAAGCCGAAACCCAGACCGAAGGACATCAATGCGATGTCTTGCTGGCGATCCCCTTCCTCGGCCGTCGCCAAGGCCGCACGCAGGTTGGTGAGGGTCTCCTCATCGATGCGATAGCGGCTCTCACGAGCTCGTTGGAGCGCGAACATGGAGTAGAACATCTGCCTCCGCGCCGTCGTACCCCTGGCCAGGACCACAGGGCGGACCGCCGACAACATGGCCGCCGCCTTCGCGGGCTCGTTGCGCCAGTAATGGAGGTAGCCGAGACCGTCCAGCTGAACCTCCAACCAGAGGTCGACGAGAGCCTGGTCCTGTTGCTCAGGATGCTCGCCGATCAGTTCGATGGCGGCCTGGAAAGCCGCCATGGCCGCAGCGTAATCGTGGTCTGCGGTCTCCACTCGGCCAAGGAGCGCCTGCAGACGGGCGGACTGCGAACGATCACGCGAACCGACAACGGTGAGCCCCTCTTGCAACGCTTGGCGCGCCTCGGCGTGGCGCCCGGTCTGCAGGAGGACTTGGCCCAGCTTGATCCGCAGCGCCGTGGCCGCCTTGGTCGCCTCAAAGACGTCGTGACCCGACGCCGCCCTACTGTCCCGGTCCAAGAGAGCCAGGCCATACCTGTACGACGAGATGGCCTCGTCATTGGCAAATGCCTTGGCGGCTTGGTCGCCCGCCAGCTCCAAGTAATGGACGGCCCGGTCGACTTCGCCGGCCATGGCGTAGTGGTGGCCGAGCACGCCGGCGCTCTCTTCCAGTCGTCCTGCCGCGGCTTCTTCCAGGCCCCAGGCGGCGCGAGCATGGAGGTCCCGGCGTTGGTCTCGTAAAAGGCCCTTGTAGGTGGCCTCCTGGATCAGGGCATGGCGGAAGCGGTAGAGCGGCTCGGGAAGTTTGCGCAGCTCGACCAGAAGTCCGGCCGAACAGAGGTCGGAGACCGCAGGTAGAAGCCCGCCGTCGAGATCTGTGACCGTGCCCAGCGCCCCGAGGGCGAACTCTGGCCCGAGGACCGAGGCGGCGACGATCGCGTCATGCGGTCCTGGGGCGAGGCGGTCGACGCGAGCGCGCACGAGTCGTTCTACGGCCTCGGGGAGCTCGCCTGGGGCGGTCCGCTCAAGGCACCAAGCGCCCCCTTCGCCTCTGACCAGCGCGTGCGTCTCGAGCAGGGAGGACAAGCGCTCCTCCAGGAAAAATGGGTTGCCTTCAGCTCCTTGGCTTACGCCCTCGACGACCTCATCAGGGGCTCCTTCGCCAAGAAGCGCCCGGGCCAGGTCCCGCTCTGCACTTTGGGCCAGCGGGGCGAGCTCGAGCTTTCGGAGCGACAGCTCCGGAGCCCTAACCAGAGCCGCCTCGAGGGCCGAGACGCCCGGGTCAGGCTCCGGCCGACGGGTGAGGACGAGCAACAGTGGGCCTTCGTTGGTCAACGAGGAAAGCTCCTCGATCAGACGCAGCGATGTCGGGTCGGCCCAGTGCAAGTCCTCCAGTACGGTAACGATGGGCCCGTACGAGACAAGGCGAGAAACAAGCGCCTTCAGCGCCTCGAACGTGGCCCGTTGGAGCTGCTCAGGGCTCAGCCCAGCCAGGGTGGGCATCGCCTTTCCCGGCCCGAGGCCCATGACCTGGGCGAGCAGGCTGACCTGTGCCTCGTCGGCGTTCGCGCCGAAGACCGCCCTCATAGCGCGCTCGAAGGCCGGGCGGGCGACTTCCTCGCCTTCCTCCGGGGCGGCCCCCACCCACGCCGTGAGCAGTTGCTTGTAGAGGCCGTAAGGACGCGACGAGGCGTAGGAGGCCGCCTTACCCTCGAGCCATAGGGGAAGCCGGCCGGAAGCGGCCCCCACCCACGCCATAAACAATTTGCGGCACTCATGTACCAGCCGGGTCTTGCCGAGCCCCGGCTCGCCGGCGATCAACACCACGGCCCCTTTGCCGGCGGTCGCCTCCCTCAAAGTGTCACGCAGGACCGAGATCTCTGCCTCACGGCCCATCAGAGGGGCGGATTGGGCGAGTGGGCGCCGAGCTACCTGGCCCGAGGGGCGGGCCTTGGGCCGCTCGACGTAGCAAGCCACGAGAGGTTTGGCCCCTGTAGAAGTGGCTACTTCCTCTGTCGGGCCCCACTCGAACAGGCCCGAAGTGGCTGCGTGCGTGACCGGGCCGACGAGCACAGAGCCAGGTCGGGCCACCGATTGGAGGGCCGCCGCAGCGCCTACCACCTCGCCCACCGCACCGTACCCGGCCGAGGCACCCTTGCCGATGGGCCTACCACGGCCTGGCCGGTCTCGACCCCGGCTCGAACAGTGAGAGGACCGACCGGGGCGGAAAGCATGCGGTAGCCAGCTCGGACGGCTCGTTCTGGGTCGTCCTCGTGGGACTCCGGGGCGCCGAACAGTGCGGCCACGCCGGCGCCAGATACTGAGGTGACGGTCCCGCCCAAAGCCTCCACCTCGGAGATCAGTGCGGCCACCGCCCCTCCTACGAGCTCTCGCAGATCCTCAGGGTCAACCTTTTGGAAACCGGCCGGCCCAGATAGCTCAAGGAAAATGACGCTTACCAGCTTGCGTTCCTCCCGGCGGTAAGCCGGCGTGCCCACACGCGGGCTCTCAGGAATGGCCTGAGAGACAGACGCGGAGGTGGTCGCCCCGTGGACCTCCTGAGAAGCTGGGGAGATGCGCAGGCCCAGTTGCTCGAGGGCGGAGCGACAGCGTTGAAAGCTGGCTTCGACGAGTGCCGGCTTGCGCTGCGCCGCGTACAACCGCATCAGAGCAGACGCGGCTTCCTCGGAGGTGGCATCGTGATCGAGGCAAGCCTCCCAGGCCGCCGCCACGTCGGCGGGACCGCAACGGCCAAAGCCTTTGGCGCGGTCGCGCGCCAAAGCAAGGCGCGCTTCTTGGCGGAGCCAGTCGAGCCGTTCCCGGGGACGGACGGCCCAATCGGCGAACACCTCATCCTCTAGAAGAGTGCGGTCGTCCCGAACAGCCAGTGCCAACAGCTGGTCCCGCTCCAGGCCGGCCTCGGCGTCCAAAGCCGAGCTCAGGGTGTCCTCCTGGACCTCGACGTCCACTTCGAGCGGGATGGGAGGATCAGCCCAAATGTGCATACGGTCGGCCTGCAGGAGGGCTCGTCCGGGGTCTCCGAGGCCCGACAGGGCGGCGTGCGCCATGGAAAGGGCCTTGGACAGGCCCCTTGCCGCCTCGTGAGCAGCGAGCTGCGGGAACAGCGCCTCGCACGCGGCGACCCTGCTTACGCGCCTTCCTGGGCTCACCAGCACCAGGCCGCAGAGGCGCTTGGCCACCGGACGGGGCCACGGCCCGGCGGTGCGCTCGCCCAGGCGGACGCAAAAGGGGCCGAGCAGGTCAACTCGCAAGACGGCGGCGCCTTGGGCTCGGGCGCGGCCAGCAAGCACAGGCACGACCGCATTATCTCACCCGTTATGCAAGGGCGCCCGGGAAAAGGGGCCGGCGTCAGTGCAGCCCCTTTTCCTCCGTCGTGGACGCCTTCATTCTCCCTTACTTACGGCCCTCGTTGTCATTGCCATTGTTGTTGTTGGCATTGTTGTTGTTGTTGGCATTGTTGTTGTTGGCATTGTTGTTGGTGGCATCGTTGTTGTTGGCCCACCAGATCTTCCCGGTAGCGGGCCTGTAAATCCAAGGGGTCGTCGCGGCATCGCCGAACCAAGTGCCGCTCCCCTCCAGGCCGGAGTACGCGCCTGTGCCACCAGTGATCACCCAGGTCGCTGCGGGCGCAGTCGTAAATGGCTGCACTTCTACGCCGCCGACATTGATCGCGCTCTCAGTGAAGTTGTAGGACGCAGCGATAGTCATGAAGATGTCGCCCTTTTGCCCAGAGAATGTCTGCACGCTGTAAAGGGGTGTGAGGCCGGTCTCTTGGCTGGGAGTGGCGTTCGGCGTGGCCGTATAGCCTGCAAACGGGTACTGGCCCGGCTCCGGCGGCGGCACGTGTACAAAACCGCCTGCCGGCACCTTGTCTGCGCATTCGTGGCTGGCAGCGGTAATCGCGGCACTGCCGGTTAATTGGGTAGGCGCGGCGTAAGCGGTGCCACTGTCCCAGGTCGGGCCGCCGCTCTCGTCTGAGATGGCCCCGGTTATCTTCGTGCAGGCCCACAAGGTGCCAGCTAGATCGTTCTCGCTCGGCACAACGTACACCCAGGACTGCATGGCCACCGCACCGGCTGGCTGTTCCGGCCGGGTCTTAACGTTTACAGCGCCGGCCGTTGTGACCTGGACAATCGTCAACGGGACCAGCGCTGCCGCTGCCGCTGCGACTAGGCCTGCAGCGACTGCTCCTTTTCTTGTTTGAGACTTTTTCAACTTGGGCTCCTATTTTCGAGTTCGGCTATTTGCCGATATGACATGCTTAGGAGCCCCTTGTTCCCCAATTGTTCCCCGGGGCGCGGTGGCAACCTTCAGTCGTTCTGCTAGCGCAGCGAGCCTGTCTGCCTTCGGGGGTACCCGGCGCGCTTCGCGGGGCCATACCGTCGTCAGGGCCCCTTCGGGCACGGCGGGGTGCCTCGACCGATGGTCGAGGTGTCGGGCGCGCTCCTGACGCGTCGGTCGACGGACATGCTCGCCCTGGCCCCTTAACGCGATCTCAAAATCTGGCGTCTGGTCGTAATAATTCCTAAACGCTCAGCCATCGGCCGGGCGGGCGGTAAGTTTCTTCTTATGTCGTGGCGAATATGGTAATTACCACACCAGCGCGCGTTTACCCCTCGGCGTTGAGCGAGGACGAGGGATCGCGTACCGGGAAGGCCGCCCGAGCTGTCGCCGACACCGCCTTGCCACCAAGGTTCCGGGGCGAGGCATCCGCCATGACGACCCGAGACTAAGCACCGCAGATGTCCCCCACGGACAGCAGCCCACCACGACACGCGCGGCCCACGTATGTCGGTCTGGAGGTCGCTCAGCGTGCGGGGGTCGCGGTCTCGGGTTCCGTAAGTCGGCCCAGACGCCACCTGCCCGCAAAGGTGGCGTCGACGGGCCGAGCTAGCGTCGTGTTTACTGTTCCGGCACGTCGCTAAACCCGGCCGTCACGCCTTTCCGATGCCCCTGTGGCTAGTGGGTCGTGTCCTGTGCCAGAGCCCGCTCGGCGAGTAGCAGCTGGCGGGTGGCGGCGTCGAGGTTTTCAATGTCCTGCTTGATGGTGGAGGCGGGCGCGCCGGCCGAGGTGTCCTTGACGAGCTGCTGCGCGTCTAATTGGACAACGTCGGCGTTGGCCTGGGCCCATTGGGCTTCGGCCGGCCCCTCAGGGGAGCCGGGGACCGCCGTCGTAAGCGACCCGAACAGGCCATGTGACTCACCGAACGGACCAGCAGTGAAGTAAACCGTGTTGGTCGCGCCCCCGGACCCACCGTTGCCGACCTTCAGCGCCCAAAGCCCGTCGATCTGGATTGGCTCGCCGTCTGGGCCCCTCAGCTGGCCCAACGGCGCCCCTGTGATCGAATCGAACGCATTGATGAGCCCGTTGCCGAAATTGCCAACCAGCAATACCGGATTGTTGCGGGGGTCGTTGAGCCCGGCGAAGCCTGTCGGAGCGATGGCCAGCCCCCACGGCGAGTCCAGTGCGCCACCAGAGACCAGGCGCACCCTGCCTCCTGATAAGCCGGGTGTGCCATCGAGGTTGAAGACATCGACAAAGCCGTGATGGGCTCCGGCCACGTCGTCGTGCTTGGCCGCGTCTTGCAGGGCGTAGGTGACGTAGACCTTCCCATTAAGGATCTGGACGTTGAACGGGGCGTAACCATGAGGCAGCCGCCGGTCCTGGAAAGCGCCCCGCGGCAACGACGTAACTTTCGAGAGTTTCGCGTCGTACACCTCGACCGTCCCGGCGCGGAAGTTCGAGGCGTAGAGCAGGGCCGTGCTGTTGGCATCCCCGGTGAGGATCGGTGTGGTGCTGGTCGCGATCGCCAACCCCTTGTAGACGGCCCCGGTTTGCTGGTTGGGGTTGGGGTTGGGGTTGGTGAAGTTATTGCCGGAGTTGTCCACGGCTATTACCGCATGGTTGCTGGCGCCACCGGAACCACCGAATTGCCCGGTGGGGTCGATTGCCGGGTTCCAGCCAATGATGGTCCCGTCTTCGGTGTCGAAGAGGAACAAGGAAGAAGCGGTTGTTGTCAGACCAGCCTTGTTCGGGCCGGTGATCTCGAACGCGTTGCTAGCAGAAGCGGTGTTGAACACCGTCCCTGTCGGTGCGCCCCCAGTCGGGCCGACCGGCGTCGGGATGTTCACAACGAGCGGGTTGATACTGACCGGCGTACTGCTGGCCCCGGGGACCTGATAGAGCGTGGTGAGGCCGGAGCCGTTATCAGAGATCCAGAACGGGCTGGCGGAGCTCTCGGAGATGCCCCAGGCGTTAACCAGGTTGGGGTCTGTGGCGGCGGCAACGCCGGGCAGGTCGGACACAAGGTTGGTTTGCAGGACCGTTCCAGAACTGCCCGTCCACGTGGGTACCGCCTGAGCGCTCACCGTGGTTGGGGCCACAACTCCGCTTGTGACCAGCGCTAGCAGGGCGAGGAGCGAGCCGGGCACCCCTACGAGTCTCGACAGGTGTTGCTTCATATTGCACCTCCATGCAATCATCCCCAACACGGGGCAACTACCCTCGGTCCGATGCCCTTCGTTTTGCTACGGAGCGCGGCAGTTTGGGTCGGAGCACGACCCTCGTTTATACGGGCGGCCGTAATATCTGGATTCCGGCGCCGAACGTTTCCTTGGTGTGCCGACGCGGTTCACATATCCGCCTCTGGCCCGACCTCAGCTCTTGAGGCAGCTGGCGCCGGTGCGACCAGTTGAGGCACCAACGGCGAGGCGAGCCGCGTCCGGGCCGGGTCAACCCAGGCGCCCCGATGGATGTCGGTTTCGGTACCGGCGAGCCAGGCGAGGCGGCGGCTTTCGTAAGGAAGCTCGTCGGCGCACTGTGCTGCACCCCCGCTTGCCGATGGCGAGCTCGGTACCGCCCCGGGGGCAGCTTCCGTAGGCCACCGAAGTGTGGCGACGAGCTCGTGGCACGGGCCAAGCCCTAGCGATGTCAAGCCCCGGCGATATTTACGGCACGAATTTGGCACGCCGGTGTTGCAGGTGACACCAGCCATCGGCTTCTGGACCTCTGACCAGGTATTTCTATGTCGGGAAGGCGGGATTTGAACCCGCGGCCTCAGCGTCCCGAACGCTGCGCGCTAACCAAGCTGCGCTACTTCCCGTACCCGTCGGCAATGCTAACCCAACCCAGGCTTCGCACGTCCGGCAGTTAGACCGGCAGCGGGTCAGAGCTCGCAGCGTCGCCCTCGACCCCCTCATGGACCGGGACGATGGGGACTTTTGCCTGGAAAACGGGCAAAAGTGCTACAAGCGCGGCCGGAGCGTCGAAAAATGCAGACAACGACGCTCCAAACCGGGAGCTGTTTGCAGTTTTCGACGTTTGGCATGAGATCACGCAAGTTCCTGACCTGCCGCGGACGCGGCCGCCCCGCCCGCGCCCACCGGCCAGCACCAGGCCGCCGAGGCGGCCAACCACCCTTAGCTGCGGCTATGCCGTCAAGACATCCGGCCGTCCCGGCGCCAGTGTCTTGTCGTGGTACGTCCCACCCGCCAGCACGGCCGCCACCGCCGCCCGCAGCCGCAGCGGGTCGAGGGGCTTCAGGATCCAGCCGGCGACCCCGGTGCGCTTGGCCAGGAACGTGTCAGGCCGGCGGTCGAGCAAGAGGAGCATAGGTACGGGCTTCTCGAGACGACCGGCGGCCCCCTCTAAGGTCACCTGCATGGCGACGGCCAGGCCCCCCATCGAACCAATCTGGAGGTCGGAGATGACCAGGTCGGCCACTCGTTCCTGCAGGGCGGGGAGAACAATGCGCCCCGACCGAGCCCAACGAATGGTCGTGCCGGGCTCTTCGACGGCAGCACGGACGTCGGTGTAGACAGACGGGGAGTCAGTGGCGATGAGCAGGTCCGGCACATTCCGAGGGTAGCTCGGCACCACAGCGGGTAGCATCTTCCGAAACGCTGTGCGGGACCAGGAGGTGGAGTGCTCACCATCGAGCAGGAACAGACGGCCGAGGGTTACACCATCTGTCGTCCCATTGGAGAGCTCGACGCCTTCACTGTCAGTCAATTCCGCCAAGCTCTCGCCGAGCTGGCTTCGAAGCCTCGCTTGATCATCGACATGAGTGGAGTCCCGTTCGTCGACTCGGCGGGGCTCGGGGCCCTCATCGGCGGGATCCGCCGGCCCGGGAGCTGGGCGGCGACGTCGTCGTCAGCTGCAACCGCCCCAGCCTGATCCGCACCCTGCGGACGACCGGCTTCGACCGTATCGTGACCATGACAGAGACGGTCGACGAGGCCAAGGCTGCGTTCGAGAAGCCCAGCGAAGCCGGTAGCCCGGTAGAGACTTAGCCGCCGGGCCCGCTCCTTCGGGCCGGGCCGTTATCTCCTTCGGGCCGGGCCGTGAGCTCCTTCGGGCCGGGCCAACAGCTTCTTCGGGCCGGGCCAACAGCTTCTTCGGGCCGGGCCGTCAGCGGCGCCAGGGGCCCAAACTTCATCCCTTTCGGCCAGTGGTCGCTCTCCTAAGTTGGCCCCAAGTAGCTCGCCACCTCTGCCAATGCTTCCAGGTCGCTGACGTCCCGGGCCAGGAACGGCACCCGTATGACCCTGGCATCCGGGAGGGACTGAGAGACCCGGTCCAGCTGCTCGTCTTCCTTGGCCACGAGCATCCCGAGCTGGCCGAGGTTGACGGCGAGGGGCGCCAGAGCCGTGCCCGCTAACGCGCTGGCCGAGGCAGCCGAGATGGGGGCGAAGCGCGGGTAACAGCGGTTGACTACGACAGTAGAGACCTGGGCCCCCGAATCGGACATCTGGGAGACCAGGTAGAGGGCTTCTTCGACAGTATCTCGGCGCGGCGAGCACACCAGGGTGAACGAGGTCCGCTCGGAATGCAGCAGCTCCTCGGCCCGGCGCGCCCGTGCCCGGAAGCCGTCCTCCATCCCTTCGAACTGGGTGAAGAACTGGATGGTCTCCGCCACCACCGCTCCGCCGGCGACTTTGGCGATCGTCCGCAGCATCAACTGTGCACCTAGCTCAAAGGCGCGCAACCCCGCTCTGGTCGGCACCATCAGCAGGCGGAACACCCGGTTGTCGAGCAAACGGGCGAGGTGCTTGGGCGCCTCCAGGAAATCGAGCGCGTGTTGCGCCGGCGGGGTGTCCACCACGATCACGTCGAAATCGCCGCTCTCTTGCAGTTCGAACAGCTTCTCCACCGCCATGTACTCCTGAGTGCCCGACATGGCGCCAGAGATGTTCCTGTAAACGGGGTTGGCCAAGATGGCTTCCGCCTGCGCTGAGTTGGTCGCGTACCGGCCGACCAGGTCGTCGAAGGTCCCTTGGGCGTCGAGCATTACCGCCCAGAGCTCCCCCGACCAGGGCTCTTCCGAGGGTGGGGGGCTCACTCTGTGAGGTTCGTTGCCGACCCCGCTTATCCCCAGCGCATCTGCTAACCGGCGGGCCGGGTCGATCGTGACTACGCAGGCCCGCGACCCGCCCCGAGCGGCCCGGAGCGCGATTGCGGCGGCGGTGGTCGTCTTCCCCACGCCGCCGGGGCCTACACAGACGATGACCTCGGTGCTGACCGCACTCATGGCCCGGTCGGGACCAAGTCGATAGCCGCCGTGAACGCGTCCGTCAACAGCTCGAGCTCGTGGGGGCCAAGCTCTGAACTGAAGCAGAAGGGCAGCGGCAGCTGGACTAGCGGCAGCTCAATCGCCAACCGGGCCACCTGCGCGGCCTGTGAGTCCTGGCGGCGGCGGCGGAGCTGGCCCGCCGCAGCCAGACTGGCCAGCTCCGCCGTGCTCAGGCTCAGACCGGCGGCCTTCGACAAGTCGGCCAAATCGCTGGGCTCGACCATGTCGGGCAGCGCGAGTACGGGGAGCAATGCGTTGACCACTACGCCGCCCAGAGTCACGCCCGCTTTCTCCTGCAGGAGCTGAGCCGTCTCGATGGTCTCACTAACAGGCGTTTCTTCCGGCGTCGTAACCAGCAGGACCTGGCAACGGGTCGGGTCGGACAGCATGTCGACGACCTCTTGGGCCTGAGCCTGGATGGGCCCGCCCTCCGTGGCATCGAGCAATCCGTGAGGGCTTTGAAGAAAGCGGACCGCATGACCGGCGGCCGGCGCGTCCAGGACGATCAAGTCGGCGGCGTCGGTCTGGCCGGCAGCGGCCGCCCTTTCCATCTGCTTCAGCTTGCCCAGGACCAGCATGTCGGGCATCCCCGGGACCGCCGTGGCCACCACGTCCAGGGCGCCGCTCGACACCAGGCGGCGAGAAAGACGCCGCATGCCGTGCAGGTGCAGGTACTCGACAAGGGCGGCGTCCGGGCGCACGGCCCGTGCGGTCACCTCTCCGCCGGAGCCGTTGGCCGCAAGGACCACGCCCTCGTAGTCGACGCGCTGGTCTCGCCCGAACAGCCTGGAGAGGTTCGCGGCTTCGGGCTCTTCCTGCGCCCCCGGGGCCGTGATCTGCACCACCGCGGCCTGCAACCCCTGCGTCGCCGCCATGTTCGCGATCACGCCACTGACAGTGGTCTTGCCGACCCCGCCCTTGCCGGTGATTACGAGGAGCCTCGCTTGGGATAAGAACGTCAAAGGGCCGAACCCGGCTCCTCTAGGAAGGCAGTCACGTGAAAGCGAAGGTTACCCGGGAACTGCCCCAGAGAGGACCACGAAGGCCGAGGTCCGACCGCTTAGGGGAACATTGCCTATTGTCAAACCTCCCTGCTCAGGACTACCTTCGGCAGGGAGGCCACAAGTGACAGCGCTGTACGCACCTGAGGGCTGGCAGGCGAGGGCCGCTTGCCGCGGCCAGTCGGCGGCGATCTTTTTCGCGCCTACCCATTTCGAGCGCAAAGAAGCACGCGCCGCTCGGGAGAGAAAGGCCAAGGCTGTTTGCGCCACTTGCCCCGTGCGCAAGGAATGCCTCAGCTATGCCCTCCGCATCCGCGAGCCGCACGGCATTTGGGGCGGTCTGAGCGAAGTGGAGCGGCGCGCCATAACGGGCTGAGCAGGCTCGTTGATCGTAATGGGCGCCTGAACGGGTCGCTCCCTTTCGGTCCCTAGGCTTTCAGGTGCCGGTGGGGGACGCGCTGGTCGTACTGCCCGTCACGAGCCGCTTCTGACGCGGCCCGCAAGGCCTCCATGGCTTTGGCGTCGGGCATACGGTGTGAGGGCCTCTCGACCGGCCACTGGGTGGTGGGCCTCCTGATCGACCCGCGAACGGCGAACAGGCGGCCGAAAGGGCTCGTCCCGACCCAGGCGACCATGGCCGACAGCAGCCACGAAACCAGCGGCCAGAGGACCAGCACCACTGCGGCGCCGAGGACGGCTCCGCCGGCCACCGCGGACGGGTAGTCAATCCCGACGTAGACGCCGGCGAAGAGCAGAAGGCCCCCGCTCACCAACCCGACCAGGGCCAGGCGCCACCGCCCTGCGAGCAAGAGGCCGCACACAACTGCTCCGGCTACCGCTGACCGGCCGCTGGGCAGGCCGTAACCGGCCACGCGGGGCACAAGCACTTCGACCCCTTTCAAAACCTGGTACGGCCGGGGCCTCGCTACCACCTGCGCCAGGGCGGGGGCGACCGCAAGAGCTAGCAGTGCCCCCAACGCCGTCCAGATGACTGCGGCCTCGTGTTCCGGCTGCCGTCTAGCGCTCCACCAAGCAATGAGGACGACAAGGGCCAAAAACAGCAGCCCCGCCCCCACCGGTCTTAGGGCCCGTTCGTAATAAGCGGCCATAAAACCGTGCAACCACGGGGTCTTCTTGGCGAACTGGTTCACGTCCAGGTACCAGCGTTGGTCCACGACGACGCACCTCCACCGTCGCGTTCGAGCTTAATGGCCTCAGGGACACGAGTGAGCCGGATCCGCGGAGTTAGTGAAAGTTGTGCTCGAACCAGCCCGAATTAGTGGGGCGGAGGCGAGTTGCTCAGGGAGCGGCTTTCGCCTTTTCTTTCATCAATCCCCAAAGGGCGGCGACGTCCGCCCACTCGGTGGGCTCGGCGCCAATTGAGACCCGCACCACCCAACCCCCGTCGATCATCGCCGGCGTGATATGGGCCTGCCCTGACGCGTTTACCGCCTCGCACCAAGCCAGGGTGTGCCTATCTAGCTGGTCGCGGGTCAGGTCGACGTCTGTCGGGGCATGCAAAACACAAACAGTTTGTAATTTGACGGGAGCCACTACGCACCAGTCCGGTGCCGCTTCTACAAGCGAGGCCAGGTGCTGGGCGTTGGCCAGGTCCCGACGCAGCCGGGCACGAAGAGAGGCCGCGCCCTCCAGGCGGAACAGAGCCCACAATTTCAACGCCCTGAACCTCCGCCCAAGGGGCAGGCCCCAGTCCCGGAACTGTACGACCGAACCGTCGCGGTCCGACCGCAGGTAACTGGGGTCAGTAGCCAATACCGACACGAGCAGCTCGGGCTGACGGACATAGAAGAGCGAGGTCTCGAGCACCGAACCCAGCCATTTGTGAGGGTTCCAACTGATCGAACCGGCTCCTTCTATCCCGTCGAACAACTGGCGGCATTCGTCCAATAACATGGCCGAGCCCGCCATGGCTGCGTCAACGTGCACGAAAGCGCCGTAGCTGTCGGCCAGTTCGCAAATGTCGCCAATCGGGTCGAAGGCGGTAGTGACTGTCGTGCCGGCCGTGGCCACCACGGCTGCGGGGCGGCGGCCCGAAGCCGCATCTTCGGCCATGAGCGTCGCCAGCGCGCTCACGTCCATCTCTCGCGCGGGTTTATTGACGGGGACGAGCCGTAAATTGTCGGCACCGTAGCCAGCGAGGAGCGCCGCTTTGGTTACAGAAGAGTGTGCCTCAGTTGAACAATAAACCGTAAGTGGGTGTTTTTCGGCCTGTAAGCCGCCGGCGCGTTGCGAATAATTGCTGGCCTGTTCGCGGGCCACCAGCAAGGCAACGAGAGTGGCGCTAGACGCCCCGTCATAAATGGTCCCCTTCCATACCCCTGACAGGCCACATAGCTGGCGGGCCCAGTCACAGACGACCTGTTCGAGCTCCGTAAGCGCCGGCGCAGACTGCCACGTGATGCCGAGCGCACCGATGCCAGCGGCCAATATGTCGCCCAATACGGCCGAAAGTGAGGCATTTGACGGGAACCAGGCAAAGTTCCGTGGGTGCTGAGCGTGGGTCAGGCCGGGCACGATAACCCGGTCAAGGTCAGCAATAAGATCTCCCAGCGAGTCTGGCCCCTCGGGCGCACCGTAGGGTAGGGCACCCGCCACCTCCCCGGGGGCGACGGCGGAGCGGACGGGGAGGCTGGCCAGCCTGCTCCGGTAGTCGGCGACCCAGTCGACCAGTTCGTGAGCGGCGCGGCGGAATTCTTCAGGTCCCACGGCCAAAGTCTCTCACGGCGGCGCTCAGATCTGCATTTGTCTTGCTCCTGACCGGCGTTCTTCGCCGGCGCCCTTTGCTCGGTTTCGCCGCCAGGACGCAGGGAGGCAGCCAAGAGAGGGGGCTTAGACTTGCAACGACTGGCGGTCCCGACCTCCCGGAGGCAATGTGGGCGACTATGACCTGTTGGTGATCGGGTGCGGCCCCGGCGGCCAAAAGGCCGCCATTGCGGCGGCCAAGCTTGGGCGACGAGCCGCCGTGGTAGAGAGCCGTGACGTCGTCGGAGGCGTCTGCGTCAACACTGGCACCATCCCGTCCAAGTCCTTAAGGGAAGCCGTCATGTACCTGACAGGCATGTCGCAGCGCGACCTCTACGGCCAGAGCTACCGGGTGAAAGAGGACATCACCATGGAAGACCTGTCCCGCCGGACGCACCACGTTGTCGGCCGGGAGATCGAGGTCATCCGGGACCAGTTAGCCAGGAACCGGGTGGTGCTGGTCCCGGGCCGGGCCCAGTTCGTCGACGACCATACCGTTGCCGTCCACAACGGCCCAGGGGAGCAGCGATTGAACGCCGACAAGATCATCATCGCCGTCGGTACCCGCCCGGCCCGGCCGCCCAGCGTCGCCTTCGACGACGTCAACATCTTCGATTCCGATGGCATCCTGGCCCTGGGGCAGATCCCGCGCTCGCTGGTGGTCGTCGGGGCGGGGGTGATCGGGATCGAGTACGCGTCAGTGTTCGCCGCTCTTGGTACCAAGGTCACCGTCATCGAGCAACGGGACAGGATGCTCGAGTTCTGCGACGAGGAAGTGGTAGAAGCCTTGCAGTTCCATCTCCGGAGCCTGGCGGTGACGTTCCGGTTCCGGGAGACGGTCGAGGCCGTCGAGCCCCACAACGACGGCACCTTGACCACCCTGGCCAGCGGCAAAGTCGTGGCGGGCGACGTTGTCATGTACTCAGCCGGCCGGCAGGGGGCGACCGAAGGCCTCGGTCTCGAAGCCATCGGGATCGTGCCTGATAAAAGAGGCCGCATCGAAGTCGACGAACACTTTCGGACCAATGTCGACCATGTCTACGCCGTGGGCGACGTCGTTGGCTTCCCGGCGCTGGCATCTACCTCGATGGAACAGGGCCGTCTGGCTGCCAACCATGCGTTCGGCGAGGTCACCGGGTCGCTCAGTCACACCATGCCGATCGGGATCTACACCATCCCCGAGGTGAGCTACGTGGGCCAAACGGAGGCGCAGCTGACCGGCTCAGCGGTGCCCTACGAGGTCGGGATCTCCCGTTACCGGGAACTAGCCCGGGGCCAGATCTGCGGTGACTCTTACGGCATGCTCAAGCTGCTCGTCTCCCCCCTCGACCGCAAGCTCCTCGGGGTCCATCTCTTCGGCACCGGCGCGACCGAGATTGTGCATATCGGCCAGGCGGTGATGGGCTGCGGAGGCACCGTCGACTACTTGATGGAGGCGGTCTTCAACTACCCGACGCTGGCGGAGGCGTACAAAGTGGCCGCCCTCGACGTAACCAACAAACTGCGCACGGTCGAGCGGCTCCGCCGCTGAGCCCGCCAGCCACCGTAATTGAGCAGGTCTGGTGGTTGGGGAGGCCTGGTGCTTGGGGAGGCCGCCCCAGCACCCCGAGCCGGCGACCGGCGTTAGCACAGCATTACCGACAACGGCCTTAACGTACCCTCGACGCACCCTCCCGCTTCGCAAAACCCGATGTCAACGGGGGTGGGCGAGGGGGGACTTGAACCCCCACGTCCTTGCGGACACAGGAACCTGAATCCTGCGCGTCTGCCAAATTCCGCCACTCGCCCGAGTGGTCTCCCAAGGCTACATGGTTGAAGCTTCGCGCCGAGCCCCAGCGGTAAAATGGTGCGGAGGGCCGCTGGGCCTAGGGCCGTCCCATAGGTGTGTCGCCTGGGGCCCTGGCAGCAGGCAGGTCCCCAGGTAGGGGTACTATGCGGCCGACAATGGGGTTAGAGAGTTTCGAACGTCGCCTCGAACGCTTCGTCGAGGGAGCATTTCGCGCGCGTCTTCCGGAGTGGGCTGCAGCCTGTGGAGATAAGCAGGCGCCTCACCCGGGAGATGGACCTGCGCCGAACGGTGGCGCCGCGAGGGGTACTGGCCCCCAACGAGTTCAGCGTCCTGCTCTCGCAGGCCGACCGGTCGCGCTTCGCTCCCATCGAAGAAGAGCTGGTGAACGAACTCGTCGAGGTGGCCAAGGAGCACGCCAAGACCGAGAGTTACACATTCCTCGGGCCGGTGACCGTGACCATCGGGACAGACGAGTCCCTCCGGCCGGGCACGATGCTGCTGGCCGGCGAGATGACCCCGGCCCAGGGCACGGCCACGTTGACCTTGCCGGACGGGCGCCGGGTGGTGCTCGACCGGGACAAAGTCAGTCTCGGCCGACTGCCCGAGTGCGAGCTGGCGCTGGCCGACCCCAACGTCAGCCGTCGGCACGCCGAGGTCCGCCGGGGCGGCGACAATACATGGCTGGTGGCAGACCTCGGCAGTACCAACGGCACGAAGGTGAACGGCGTCCGCGTCAATGGGACCCGTCAACTGAACGATGGGGACGAGATCACCGTGGGGTCGACGACCGTCCGATTCGAGGCTAGTGGGGCATAGGTGGCCGACCCGGCCCTCCGGTTCCTCGAGTACGTCTTCCTGGCGCTGCTGTACCTCTTCTTCCTGCGCGTGCTCCGGGCCGTTTGGGTCGAGCTTCGAGAGCCCAGGGTGGTCCCCGCTGAGACCGTCCCGGCGGACGGGGCCGTTGCCGCTCCTGCCCCCGCTCCCGCCGTGGCCGTCGCCGGCAATGGCGCCCGCAAAGGTCGTAGCCTCCCCCACCAGCTCGCCGTCATGAGCCCGGTCGACGGCACGGACGAATCGTTCGCGCTCACCGCCGAGCTCACTATTGGCCGCTCGTCAGACTGCGCGGTCCCGCTACCCAGCGACAACTTTGTGTCCCAGGTGCACGCCCGCGTTTTCCTCAGGGAGAACGAGTACTGGGTGGAGGACCTCGGGAGCACCAACGGCACCTTGATGAACGGGCGTAGGTTGTCAGGCCCCGCCCCCGTCCGGCGTGGTGACCGGCTGCAAGTGGGCCGGACGGTGCTGGAGTTGCGCAAATGACCCGGTTGGTGGTCGGCTCCGCCACGGACGTCGGCCTCGTACGGGCTAATAACCAGGACCAACTGTTGGTCGCCCCCGGGCTTTACGCGGTGGCCGACGGGATGGGGGGCCACGCCGCCGGCGAGGTGGCGTCCCTTACGGCCATCAAGGCCCTGGATGCTGCTTTCGAAGCCAGCGACGAGCGCACCGCCGCCTCCCTGGAGAGCGCGGCCAAAGCAGCCAACCGCGCCGTTTGGGAACAAGCCCGTACCAACCGGCGAATGCTGGGTATGGGTACCACGCTGGTGGCGCTGGCCGTCGTCGAAAATGACGACGGGACGAGCGGCCTGGCCGTGGCCCATATCGGCGATTCTCGCCTCTACCTCTACCGGCACAAGGCATTGATGCAGGTCACCGTGGACCACAGCCTCGTCCAGGAACTCGTCGACGAGGGTCAGATAAGCGTGGCCCAGGCGGCCGTCCACCCTCAGCGCCATGTCCTCACTCGAGCCCTCGGGGTCGAGCCGGCGGTCGAAGTCGACGTGATCGAGATCACGCCGGAAAACAATGACAGGTATTTGCTTTGCAGCGATGGTCTGCCCCGCGAAGCCTCTGACGAGCAGATCGCCGCCATCCTGTCCCGCTTCCCCGACCCGAGCGAGGCAGCCAAAGAGCTGGTGGAGTTGGCCAACTCGAGGGGCGGCAGTGACAACGTAACCGTGGTCGTAGTCGACGTACTGGCCAACGAACAGAGCCCCGACTCGTTGATCATCGTCCCGGGCCCGGCGAGCTCGCCCAGCCCCGAGATCGACGAAGCCGAAGGCACAGACGAGACACCCGTCGAAGGTGCGCCCGTGGACGAGGCTAACGGGTCGTCACCGGGCCCTCCGAACCGGGGCCCCGCGAACCGGGGCCCTCCGAACCGGGCCCTTCGAACCGGGGCCTTTCGAACCGGGCCCACCACAACGGTCAGCTACGCGGCGCCAGCCAAGCACGAAGCCCCGAAAAGACTGAACCTGAGGGTGGTGGGTTTTGTCGTTGCTCTCTGTGTGGTACTTGGCGCCGCTGTCGGCAGTCTGGCCTGGTATGCGAGATCGGCCTATTTCGTGGGGCTGAGCGACGGTCGGATTGCCATTTTCCAAGGCCGGCCGGGCGGCGTCCTGTGGTTCAGGCCGACGCTCAGCGACCTCACTAATTACTCCGCCGCATCAGTACTTTCGTTCAACCTTCAAAGCCTCAAGGACGGCCAGCTCGAAAGCTCGATCGGACAGGCCCATCAGTATGTGGACAACCTGGTGGCAGCGAAAAGAGAGGCTGAACTGGCCGACCGGCCGCCCCCTCGGACACCGCCGCCCACCACGGCCAGCAGTTCCACCACACCCGTGCGCTCGGTTCCGACCAAGCCGACGTCCTCATCCGTCCCGGTCAAATCCACTGGCCACGGGTCCACCACCAGCCCTCCCGGGCCAACCACACGGACCTCGACCACAGCCCGGCCGGGCACCACGACGCGAACCAGTACGACGCTCCGCCCCTCTACGACCGGCCACACCCGGACGACAGCCCACCCGGCCAGCGGCGCTGTGCACCCGGCCACGACATCCCCCGCCGCCCACACGACGACCACGACGTCGCACTCGACGGCCACCACCCATAAAGCTCCTGCCGCGGGGTCGGACCGCAGCGGCAGTACAACGGTCCCTAAGGCAAGAACGACCTCATGACGGCGGTCACGTGGCAACGACCCGCCCGCCGGCGCAACGAACTCGGGATGATCATCCTCGTACTGGTGCTGACCGGTGGCTTGTACAGCCTCTCCAGCCTCGGCGCGGCCGACTCCCTGCCGGCCAACATCATCCCCTTCCTCGTCCTCGTAGCGGCGTTGATGCTCGTCGCCCACTTCGCCTTACGCCGGCTCGCCCCCCAGGCCGACCCCGTACTCCTGCCATTGGCGGCCCTTTTGAACGGGATGGGCTACGTCTTCATCGCCGGCCTCAATACCGCAGAGGCTTCGGCCCAGGCCACTTGGACGGCGGTGGCAGTCGTGGCCTTTGTGGGTACGTTGGCGCTCTTCCCTCGCGCTGTCACCCTCGAGCGCTACCGTTATTCGTTCGCCTTTGTCGGCGTGGCTCTGCTGGTACTGCCCTTGGTCCCTCACATCGGCGAGGACGTGAACGGCGCCAGGCTCTGGGTCCATGTGGGCCCCTCAACTTTCAACCGGAAGAGTTCGCCAAGCTGGCGCTGGCCATTTTCTTCGCTTCCGTCCTGGCAGAGCGGGCCGACCTTTTGGCTACGGGGACGCGCCGGATCGGTCGCTGGCTGGTGCTCGAACCGAGGTACATGGCTCCCCTTTTGGCCGCGTGGGGCGTGTCGTTACTGATCCTCCTGGCCGAGAACGACCTCGGATCTTCGTTTCTTTTCTTTGCCCTGTTCGTCGGTCTCCTCTGGGTGGCCACGGGGAGATGGGCGTACCTGGTCCTCGGGGCGGGCCTGTTCACCGGCGGCGCAGTGGTCGCACTGGATTTCATCCACCACGCCCAGACTCGCGTCCAGGCCTGGTTAGACCCCTGGTCGCATTTTGCCACTTCGGGTTACCAGATAATCGAGGGTTGGTTTGCACTGGGGAACGGTGGTTTGTGGGGCGTCGGGCCGGGCCAGGGCAACCCCGGCGTAATACCCGAAGCCTCGACCGACTTCATTTTCGCAGCTATCGGGGAAGAAATAGGCCTGGTCGGCGTCACCGCGCTCCTCATCATCTACCTTTTGATGGTAGGGTCGGGATTAAGGGTTGCCGTGCGGTCACAACGGTCGTTCAGCAAGCTCCTCGCTACGGGCTTTTCGATACTCCTGGCTGTCCAGGTTTTCGTTGTAGTGGGGGGGATAACGCGGATCATACCGATCACCGGCATTACCCTTCCGTTTGTCTCGTACGGCGGCTCATCGCTCGTCTCCAATTACATCTTGCTCGCCATATTGCTCCGAATTTCCAACGATAATGCTTCAGAACAAGCACTCGCCGAAGAGGCCGCGCTCGGTACGCTTTTCGTCGCGGCGCCGGCGGTCAACGGTTGGACGACCGCTGAAATGGAAGGCGTAGGGCGATGATCGGCATGAACCGGCGCGTTCGCTCTGTAGGCGTCGGGGCTGTCGTCCTTGTCGTTTCGCTCTTTGGCATGCTCAACTACCTCCAGGTGTTCCATGCAAATGCGCTCGTGAGCAACCCGCATAACACGAGCGACATAATAAGCGAGTACGAAGAGCCCCGAGGCACCATAATTTCGGCTGACGGGGTTACCCTGGCCCAGTCGGTCCCCAGCAATGACCAGTTCAAATATCAGCGGGTGTACCCCGAGGGTGCTCTTTTCGGCCAATTGACTGGCTACTACTCGCTGAACTACGGCACAGATGGCCTCGAGGACGAGTACGACTCCGTTTTAAGCCAGGCCTCTACGTCAATAACTTTGCCGAAGAGCCTGAGCCAACTAAAGAAGTTCTTCACCACCCAGCCTGCACCCGACAACGTCCAGATCACCGTCCTTTCGAGCCTGCAGAAACTGGCCGCCACCGAGCTGGCTGGACGCGACGGGGCGGTCGTGGCGCTCGACCCTAAAACGGGCGCCATCCTCGCCATGTACTCGAACCCCAGCTACGACCCCAACCCGATATCGAGCCACAACGGCCAGGAAGCCCAAAGCGCTTGGCAGGCCTTGCAGACGGGCCCCGGCGACCCGCTGCTCGCGGCCGCTTACCGGCAGCGTTTCTTCCCTGGCTCGACGTTCAAAATCGTGACCGCCGCCGCTGTTTACGATCACAAACCGGCCGCTGCCACCCGAAACTTCCCGGTTGTCCCCGGGTTTGTCCTGCCTGGCACTGCCGGCCAGGTCCTGCATAATTTCGGCGGGGAAGCGTGCGGGGGGGACCTCCTGGCTCTCTTTACGGTTTCGTGCGACACCGGGTTCGCTCAGCTAGGCCTGGCCGTCGGCGCTACGGGACTGGCCGACGAAGCAACGGCGTTCGGCTGGAACGCCACCCCGCCGCTTGACCTCCCGGGGGTGGCCCAGTCGTATTTCCCGCCGGCGTCATCGTTTACGAACAACCTGGCCGCGCTGGCCAAATCCGCCATCGGACAGGAAAGTGTCCAGGCCACTCCTCTCACTGTGGCCCTCGACGCTGGTGGCATCGCCAACGGCGGGGTCATCATGACGCCGCACCTGCTCGAGCGGGTAACAAATTCACAAGGCCAGACGGTACAGGCGTACACGCCAAAGCCGTGGCTTCGGGCTACCTCCGCCGGCACGGCCGACAAGCTCACCAATTTGATGCTCTCGGTCGTCAATAGCCCCGACGGTACGGGCGTGGCGGCTCAAATCCCGGGGGTGCAGGTGGCGGGCAAAACCGGCACCGCCCAGACGGGGGGACCGGGGATCGAGACCTGGTTTGCGGCCTTCGCGCCGGTCCCGGACCCGCAGATTGCCGTGGCCGTTTTGGTCGAGAACCAGCCAAGTTCAGACGAGTTCCAGGGGGGCACCATCGCCGCTCCAATTGCCAAAGCCATCATCGAGGCTTACCTTCAACCCGGGGGCAATGGCACATCATGAGCCCGACAGGAAAGGCCCCGCGCCATCAATCTCGTCCCCTACCACCCCTAGGCTATGGCCGACATGCCATCACCTGAGGTTTTCAGCGAGCGCTACGAGCTCGTGCGCCATATTGCCCGTGGCGGCATGGCCCAGGTCTACCTGGCTCAAGATCTGCAGCTCGTACGTCCTGTAGCTATCAAGGTACTTTTCCCGGAATTGTCATCGGACCCGGCCTTTGTCGAACGGTTCCGGCGTGAGGCTCAGGCCGCGGCCAACCTCTCGCACGCCAACATCGTTTCGATATACGACTGGGGCCAAGGCGAACACACCTATTTCATCGTGATGGAGTACGTCGACGGGCAAACTCTGTCCTGGCGGATCCGCCAAGGTGCCCTCGCCCCCACCCGGGCCGCTGCCATTGGCGCCGACGTCGCCAGTGCTCTGCACTTCGCCCATCGCCGAGGGGTTATCCACCGGGACGTGAAGCCGGGGAACGTGCTCATAGACCACAACGGCCGAGTCAAAGTAGCGGATTTCGGCATTGCCCGGGCCGTGAGCCAGGCTGGTGAAGGGCTCACTCAGACGGGCGCCGTCATGGGCACTGCCAGTTACTTCTCGCCTGAGCAAGCCCAAGGCTTGCCTGTGGACGCCCGTAGCGATGTCTACTCGCTCGGCGTTGTCCTGTACGAAATGGTCACCGGCCGGACGCCGTTTACCGGGGACAGCCCGGTGGCCATTGCCTACAAGCACGTACGCGAGTACCCGTCCCTCCCGTCGACTATCAACTCTGCCGTCCCGGCCGAGTTCGAGGCGATCGTCATGACCGCCATGGCGAAAAACCCTGAGGACAGGTACCAAAGCGCGGCCGAACTGCGTGACGACCTGACCCGTTTTGCCCAGGGCCGCCCCGTCGCCGCCCTTCCCCCTTCGATGGGCACCCCGGCCACCCGGGCGATAGACGGGCCCCCGGCTTACCCACCTGGCTACGACCTGACCCAGGCCCAACAAGACACCCGGCTGGTCGGTCAGACGGGGACCGTGTACGCGGCGACCGCCGTCGAAGAACGGCGTTCCCGGGCGGGCTGGTGGGCGGCCTTGTTTACTGTTCTGCTTGTAGTGCTCGCCGCTGTGGTGTACTTCATCGGGCGCAACGCCAACTGGTGGGGCACCCCGGCCACCATCCAGGTCCCTTACTTGCGAGGCGATAGCGCAGCGCAGGCCCAGACCACCTTGAAAAACAAGGGTTTCAAGCACGTGCTGGCACACGACGGCGCCAGCGGCCTGGTCCCGCACGGGCAGGTGATCGGCACGACGCCGGGCGCCGGGTCCTACGTGCCGCCCGACCACACCATCGTCATGGCTGTGAGCACTGGCGCGCCGTTGGTCCCGGTCCCCAGCGGCCTCGTCGGTAAATCCTGCATCAACGCGGCCACCATGTTGAACTCCAGCAACTTCAAAGTGAAGAACATCCCCCAGAACAGCAACTCGATCGCGTCCGGCCTCGTGATATTTACCCAGCCGGCCGCGGGCCAAAAGGACCAGCAGGGCAATACCGTCAAAGTGTATTGCTCCTCTGGCCGCCTCCAGACCACCGTCCCCGCCCTCCAGGGTCTGACCCCGGCCGAGGCTGGAGCCAAGTTACAAGCGGCCCACCTGAAGGTCGGCAACTCTGCGACGGTGCCGAGCGCCACCGTGAAAGCCGGGCTGGTCGCCTACACGTCGCCTAATGAAGGCACGCCCGAGCCCTGGTACAGCGTCGTCACGCTCTACATCTCCGGGGGCCAAGAGATGGTCACCATACCGTCAGATCTCGTCGGCCAGAGCCTGCAGCAAGCCCAAAAACAGCTGCAATCTCTTCAGCTGTCCACCACCGAGCACTACCAGTCCGTGACCAACCCGTCCGAGGACGGGTACGTGATCTCCACGAGCCCCAAGCCGGGGCAGTCGGTCAAACAAAACTCGACTGTGACGCTCTATATCGGCGAGTACGTTGGCCCCACCACCACCACGACGGTGGCGACCACGACCACCGCTACGACGCCCCGGTCCACCTCGACTACGGCCCGGCCAACCACCACGACGGCCGCCCCACAACCACGACGGCGGCAACCACCACGACGGCGGCGACCACCACAACGGTGCCCACGACGACGACTACCGCCGTCACTACCACCACCGGCGTGACCACCACGACGGCGGCGAGCACAACGACTACGGCAGCCGCGGCGGCCACCTCCACGCCGGCGAGCACCAGTATTTCGGGCGGCGCGGGCAGCTCCAGCGGGGCAGGGACGGCCGCCGCCGGGTCGGCGACCAGTACGTCGGGTGGGATTACGTCAGGGAGCAGCAGCTAAGCAGCGGGCCAGCACGAAGACCGGGGCGTCGTGCGCCTCTGGCCCCCCTCACCCTCGTCCCCGCAGTCCTCGGACGATCAATCTCCGGCCGCGACTGAAGGACCGGCCGGCACGGCCTCGAGAGCCGCCTCCAAGCCGCATGACGCCAACCAGTTCGCCAGCAGGCGATGCCCTCCGTCCGTCAGCACGGCCTCGGGATGGAACTGCACCCCGTCGACGGCCAGATGTCTGTGACGGATACCCATGACCGTCCCGTCTTCGGCCCAGGCGCTCACTTCGAGGTCGTCGCCCACCGTGTCGCGCCCGACTACGAGCGAGTGGTACCGCGTAGCCGTAATCGGCGACGGCAGGCCCTGAAAAATACCGGCCCCGTCATGGGAGACCTGTGACGTCTTGCCGTGCAGCAATTGCGGGGCGCGCTCCACGCTGGCCCCGAAGGCATAGCCGACGGCCTGATGGCCAAGGCAGACCCCAAGAATGGGGACCTGGCCGGCGAGCCCCCGCACGAGGGGAACGCTCAGCCCGGCGGCTTCCGGCCGCCCCGGGCCAGGCGAGATCAAGACCCCAGAGACCTCCAGTGCCGCGACGTCACCGAGCTGGAGTTCGTCATTGCGCCGGACGATGGGTTCGGCCCCGAGCTGGCCCAGGTACTGGACCAGGTTGTAAACAAACGAGTCGTAATTGTCGAGGACGAGCACCCTGGCCGGCACGCACCAAACGCTAGTGGGCGGGATGTCCCGGCGGGCGGCCTTTTAGGCCGCCGGCGCCCTCGCGGCGTAAGGCGTGACCGACGTCGGGCTTTGGGCCGCCGGCCTGCAAACACCGCGGGAAGCTTGGGTGCTCGGTCACCTATCCTCTAGGTATGCCCCGACGCACGAAAGAGGCCCCGGGGCGGGTGACGCCCAGGGCGGACGCCCGCCGGCAGGGGGCGGACCTGCCCACCGGCAGCGGCCGTTACACAGCTCCGCTGCCGGCGGATTACCGCCACAGCCCCTGGTGGGTCCCTGCCTTCATGCTGGCGTTCTTCGCCTGCGGCATCCTGATGATCGTCCTCAACTACATCAGCCTCCTGCCCGCTGCCCCGTCTAACTGGTACTTGCTGGGCGGCCTGGGGCTCATCGTGTGCGGTTTCGCAATCTCAACCCAGTACCGCTAACGCCAGTACCCGAGTGAGCGGTGCGGGTACGGACAGCACGGGCCATGCCATACCGACGACGGCGAGTGACCCTGACACGTCGCCGTTCGGCTCTAGACACGCGATTAGCCCGGGCGCTTAGCGACTGATGTCGTCGCACGGTTTCGGCTCGTGGGGACATCTCGCCGGGCGGTTCTTCGGCGCCCTGTCGCCGGCGGGCCCTCGGCCAGTGACGAAGAATGGGCACTCAGTTCTCTCCTGGACGGCGAACAGGTGCTCTGGCACCGTATGTCCGGCCCTGACCGGCGGCACGCCGTGGGCGTGGCCCGGGAGACGGTCAGGCTCCTCGGGCCGAACCCTCAACCTCGCGAGGTGGTCGCCGCCGCGCTTCTCCATGACGTCGGCAAGGTCGAGTCGGGCCTCGGGACTTTCGCTCGTGTCGGGGTAACGCTGGCGGCCATGGGCGCCGGCCGCACCCGGGTACTGACTTGGGCGGGCTCATCCTCGTCTGGCCCAGGCCGCCCATCGTGGCGGGGGCGGGTGGGCATGTACCTGGCCCACGACCGCCTGGGGGCCGAGCTCTTACAAGCGGCCGGCAGCAACGAACTGACCTGGACCTGGGCCAGAGAACATCACTTGCCGGCGGCCCGCTGGACCGTGGACAGCCGGGTCGCCGACGCGCTGAAAGCGGCCGACGGGGATTAGTCGGCGGCGCTCTGGCCCTCCACCGCCTCGACGGCAGCGGGGTACGCGGCCTCCTGCGCCCCCGAAGGTTGAGCTGGCGGTCGCGTTGTAGCCCCGCTGGCGAAATGACCGCCGCCCTCTTTCGCTCGGGATCCGCCGGAGCTTCCTAAGGCCGTCGCAGCCCGGTACGAACGGTAGCGGTGCGCGAAGAACACGACGATGGCCAGCACCGCCAGCCCCAGGAGCAAATAACCGGCATCGCTGAACCCGTGCATGATCGAATGCCAGCTCGAGCCCAGCTGGTAGCCGATCAATGCCCAGGCGCTGTCCCAGATAAGGCTACCCAGGAAGGTGAGCACTCCGAACCGGACCAAAGGCACCTCCGCCACCCCGGCAGGGAGAGCGACGAAGTTCCGGATCACGGGGATAAGGCGGCTGCCAAATACGCCCCAGCGACTGTGGCGCTCGTACCAAGCCTCGGCGCGGTCCAGGTCGTGGTGGGTGAGCAGGATGTACTTCCCGTAGCGGTCAACGAACGCCCGTCCGCCCGTCCGGCCGATGAACCAGGCGATGTAAGCGCCCACCACCTCCCCGGCCACGCCGGCGGCGATCACCCCGGGCAGGCTCAGCTTTCCCTCCGACGCCAGCACGCCGCCGAAACCCAGGGTCAGCTCCGAAGACGTGGGCACGCAACAGGACTGCAGTACCGACAACACGAAGATGGCGAGGTAACCCCACGACGTCACGAAGTTGGTGGGGTCGAATAATGCGAGCAAGGTCAACTCCTAATGGTCGCCGGCCGCGCACCACGACTGCGGCCGAGCACTCGGTATGGAGGAGGACTGCAGAGGTACCAGAGATACGAAGGCGCCGGCAGGGCAGCGGTAGTACCTCATGGCCTCAACTGGGAGAAATGTAGCTCGGGGCGACGTAGCCCGACAACGGCGCGCCGTCGGGGTGGGTGTCAGCCAGGTACTCGTCGGTCCGTACTTCGACGACACTGAAGGCGGTCAGGTCCCCGTCACCGTTGACGGCCGCCGGCCCCTGGTCCCCAGACTGGTAGCCGATGACGACGGCGACGTGGGCCGCGGTCATGTTGGACGTGTCGAGGCCGTAAACGGCAACGTCACCGGGTTGCGGGACGTACCCTGAGGCCACGGGGTGCCAGGTGCCTTTGGCGACCCCCCACTCGTAGAAACTGGCCGCGGACGAATTGAGGTCACCGTTCACGTACTGGTAGTCGACCTCAGCTCCAGCCCGCTTCCAGACCCACGCGGCAAAGTCTGCACACCATTCCTCGTCCAGGTTGCCGTTCCCACAGTCAGCTGCCCCTGAGTACCAGTAGGCGCTGAACTTGTTGCAATACGTTCCCGGCGGGTCGGTCTGGTAACCGATCTGGCTCTCGGCGATGGAAACTATCCTGGCCCTGAGGGGGGAGAGCGATGAAGCGCTGGGGACCCGCACGGTCTCGCCATTACCAACCTGAAGCACCGTCTGTTTGGGGCCCTGCTTAAGTACAAACCGAGGCCCAGGGCCAACACAGCCACTGCCGCCAATGCCCAGAACCCCCGCCGCCGGCGACGGCGACGGTCAGCCGTCGTCTGCTCATCGTCCTTCCCGCCGCCGGCCGACCGGAGCTCGAGCGTCGTCGACCCGGCTTGTCGCTCGCGGCGGTCAAGCACAGTCGCCATCCTCAGGGCCCGGCCAGGTCGAGGGACGCGGGGTTACCCGAACCGCGGGCGATCTCCTGTATGGCGTCGTTGTCCTCCCGGCCAGGGCTGTTGGCACTTCGTGGGCGGGCGAAAACCTCGTCCTCTCCGAAGTAACAACCCCGGGCGGGAAGCAGAACGTTCCTCCGTGTCTGCTCCGGTGTCACGATCGCCACCTCAAACGGCGGTACTGACGAGGGCGGAGCCAACCATGGCCCCGCCCGAGATGCTGCGCACGGCCTACACGGTACGCACGCGTCCTTAAGAGGACATGAACGACTCGGGGCTAGGTGGCTTCTTCAACGTAGCCGGGTCGAACTCGCTGAGGTCGCGGCCGGCCCCCGGGCAGGCCAACGGTCTCATCCCGAAGCTCCTTCTGCGGGACCGGTTCCCGTGGACGGAAGCGGCGCCAAAGGACTTCCATTCGTGCGCCGCCGCCTGAAGCGTCACCGACGCGCCATTTTCCTCCGGTCGAGCGCACTACCGCGTCGGCAATGGCCAACCCGAGCCCGGCCCCTTCGCCCCCATCGTTGCCCCGCTGGAAACGGTCGAAGAGCAACGGCCTCTGGTCAGGGGGGATCCCCGGGCCACTGTCTTCGACCGCCAGGCCGACGGAGCTCCCCTGAGCGGCGATTATCACGCGGACCCAGCCGCCGCGCCCGGCGTAGCGGCAGGCGTTGTCGACCAGGACGCCACAGAGCCGGTCGACCCAGCCCGGGGGCGCTTCGACCAGGACGTCTCCCGCCGGCTCGCACGCCACCGACAGAGCGATACCTCTCGCCTGGGCAACGGGGAGGAACCTTTGCGTACACGACTCGACCAGCGTTACGAGGTCAACTGGCTCGTTGTGCGGAGCTGGTGGGTTCGAGTCGAAACGAGCGAGGAAGAGCAGGTCCTCCACGATGTGACGGAGCCGCTTGCTTTCGGTGGCCACCCGCTGGATGGTCTCTCGGTAGCTCTCGCTGTTGCGCGGCGCGCTCAAAGCCAGGCCGACCTCGGCTTCGATGACCGTGAGCGGGGTGCGCAGCTCGTGCGAAGCGTCGGCAGTGAACTCGAGCTGACGCCGACGAGCCTGCTCTATAGGGCGCGAGGCCATCAGCCCGATGCCCAGGGCGCCGAAGAACATGGCCAGGACGAGGAAGGGGCCGGCCACTACCTCAGCTCGGTCGACCACGCCCTCGACGCGCTGGGTCGTAGCCAAACTCTGGGCGCCCACGAGCCAGGAACCACCCAATCGCAGTGCTAGTACACGAAAGGCCCCCTGGCCGAGGGTGGCCGTAGCCGCGTGGCTGGAGCGAGACCAGGCGCCGGTGGGCAGCGCTGGCGCCCCGGGGGTCAGACCGAAGGCACGGCGATGCGTCGGTGCCAACCAAACTATGACCGGGGCGTCGTCGACGTCATTATCAACAGGCAAGACATGGCCGGGGCCAAGAGACTTGAGCCCCCCGCCATGAGCAATCATTTCGAGCCGGTCCTTGACCAGGCCGTCGACCTCGGCAACGAGGTGCCTGGTGTCGACCACGTCGAACGAGACCGACACCGCGACATAAAGGACGGCAATAAGGAAAGCAACGGCAACTGCTACCCGAGTGGCATGGCCCGTCCGGGACTGCGCCCATCGGGGGCCGGTCGGCTGGCGCCACCCGGTCACGCAGGTATCATCCGGTACCCCACACCCCGTACAGTCTCTATCCGCACGTGGGCCGAAGCAACCTTGGCCCTGAGCCGGGCGAGGTGGACGTCTATCGTGTTCGAGCCCACTGCGCCCGCTTCTTCAGCCCACACGTTGAGGGCGATGGAGCGCCGGTGGACCACGGTCGGCGACCGTCGCATAAGGAGCTCGAGTATGGCAAGCTCCGTGGCCGTGAGCACCGGCTCGCCGCTCGCCGTTCGGACTTTACGAGTGGCCGGGTCGTACTCGATGTCGCCCACCACTAGTTTGGTCGGCTGCAGCGTCCCCGGCCTGCGCTGCAGGGCACGCAGCCGGGCCAGCAGCTCGCCGAAGTCGAAGGGCTTGACGAGGTAGTCGTCGGCGCCTTCGTCCAACCCCAGGACCCGGTCCGATACGGTGTCGCGCGCCGTCAGCATCAATACGGGCAACGCCGAGTGTTCGGCTCTCAGCGCCCGGACGACGTCGAGGCCCGACACTTTCGGCATGCGCCAGTCGATAATGGCGACCTCGTACTCGTACGTGCGCAGGAAGCCAAGGGCCTCGTCTCCGTCTGCCACGGGGTCGACCACATACCCGTGTTCCTCGAGACCCCGCTCGAGCACGGACCGTAAGGCAGCATCGTCCTCGGCGACCAGGATGCGCATACGCGTTCTCTACACCGCGAGCATGAAGACCGCGTGAAGAGCACGGCTTTCGCGGCGCCCGAGTAGAAGCCTAAGCGTTCGTTACCTAAAAGTTACAGCTGTGTGACACTCCCCAGGTTCGTCCACAGCTGTGAATAGTCAGACGCTTTCGAGCACGCAGGCGGCGGCGACACCGGCGTCGCCAGCCGCGCAAACGACGGCGCGGCCCCCTTTTCCTTCGGTCAACCCCGCCACCGCGGCCGCGAAAAGTCCCGCCCCTACTGCTCCAATGGGAGAGGTGGTGGCCAACGTGCCACCGTCGGGGTTGACCTTCTCGCGGGCCACATCCATCTCGGCCAGCCAAGCGAGGACGGCGGCGGCGCTGCTCTCGTGGATCTCCCACCGGTCGATCTGTTCGATGCCCAGGCCCGCCTTCTTCAAGGCTTCCCACGTGGCCGGGACAGCGGCCGTGGGCCACACTTCCGGGCTGGCACCGGCGGTGGCGAAGGAAACAAAGCGAGCCTTCGGCGTGAGCGACAGGGCGCGCGCACAACCCGGGCTGGCGATGAGCACAGCGGCGGCCCCATCTCCCTCGGCGGCGAAGTTGGCCGCCGTGATCAAGCCGCCTTCTCTGTAAGCCGGCAATAAGGCGGCCGCGTCGGCCCGGCTGAGTCGGGGGAGGAGGGCTTCGTCCTTGGCCAAAACGGCTCGGCCGGGGACCGGTACCCGGCAAATGTAACTGAGGGGCGATCGTTGAGATTGCCGGGCCCGGTCCCGGCTGAGGAGCGCCCACTGATCGAGGACAGACCGGGTCAGCGCCCATCTCGCAGCCACTTCTTCCGCCACCAGCCCGGGAGGAGGCAGCCCGCCGCTCTGCTTGTACCTGGCCTGGAGCCGTTGACCGTAAGGCTTGCCCACCGCCGGCACAGCCAGGCTGGCTCCCAGAGGCACTGCCGTCATGACTTCCACGCCGCCGGCAACGACGAGATTTTGGGCGCCGGACATAACCGCCTGAGCGGCCCAATGAACGGCTTGTGCGGAGGAAGCCGCTTGCCGGTCCACCGTCGCGCCGGGGACACTTTCCGGCCACCCCGCAGCCAGGATGGCCCGGCGGGCAATGTTGCTGGCTTGTGCCCCGACCTGCGACGTGCAGCCCAGGATGACGTCCTCGATAGCGCCCGCATCAACCCCGTTGCGGGCGACAACCTGGGTGAGCAGCTCGGCCGCCAAATCGACCGGGTGCCATGCGGACAGCTCTCCCCCCCGCCGCCCGTAAGGGGTCCGCACCACATCGACTACCAGCGCGTCACCGTCATCGGTGTTAGGTCGACGCAGGCTCGCCATCCTCGGGAACCCTCAGTGGACCACGCTGATGCCGACCAGCCGACCTATCAGGTAGGTCAGGCCGGCGGCGAGCATGCTCACGGCGAGTTGGCGGAGAGCGCTGCGCACAGGGGACCGGCCCGTGGCCCGGGAGAGCACGACCCCGATGCACACCGCCGACACGGCGACGAGGCCGACCGAGGCCGCGACCGCGGGCGCCCCGAAGAGGAAGATCCAGGGCAGGAGAGGAATTGAAGCACCCAGGGCGAAACTGACAAAGGAAGAAAGAGCAGCCAGGTGCGGTGACCCCAAAGAAGACGGGTCGATGCCGATCTCCTCCCGGGCGTGGGCTTCCAGCGCCATCTCAGGGGTCTTCATCATCATCTGGGCCAGGTACGACGCGGCCTCGGGTGGTAACCCACGCTTGGCGTATAACTCGGCCAGTTCTTGCAGCTCGGCGTCGGGAGAGCTCACCAAGGCCCGACGTTCAACGTCGAGCTCTCGCTCCATCAGCTCCCGTTGCGCAGACATGGACACGTACTCACCGGCCGCCATCGAAAAGGCCCCGGCCAGGAGGCCGGCCAGACCGGCCAACCTGACATAGTTGGCCCCCGGCTGCGCTCCTGCCACCCCGAGGATGAGAGAGATGTTGGCCACGAGCCCATCACTCACGCCAAAGACGGCGGCGCGCGCCCAGCCCCGCTGGACCGTCGGGTGGTGGTGCTCAGTGTCCTGGTGGAGCTCGACGTCGGCAGACGGCTCACCAGAAGTGGCCGCCACATCGCGGGCCGGCCCTAGGGGTTCGCTCTGCACCGCTCCCCCCGTGAGCTCACTCGCGCTCACACCACAGAGATAACGGCGACCAGGTTGAACAAGCAGTGCGCAACCATGCCGGCACCCAGCCGGCCGGTCAACATGGCCGTGTACCCCAGGACCACGCCGACTGTGAACATGGCCAGCACGACGGACACGTTGCCGAGGGCTGTGCCCGCCTCGCCCGCATGCGCCAGGCCGAAAAATACGGCCTGCAGCCAGACCGCACCGTGCCGGCCGAAGCGGGCTTGCAGAGCCGTGCGCAGGTAGCCGCGGAAAAACAACTCCTCGAAAAAGGGCGCTCCGAGGGCGACTATGAGAGTGACGAGCACGATCCCCGCGTCGTGGCCCTTTTGCTGCGTCAGGATCTGGTCGTTGCTCCCCGAGAACTTCGTGCCCGAAAAGATCTCGAGGACCAAGCCGGCGCCGAGAAAGGCGGTGACCGCGGCGCAGACTCCCCACAGTGGGTCCTTGGCCTTTATGGCCAGGCCGTAATCGCGCGACAGGCTGGCGGTGCCGAACCGGTAGGACACGAAGACCACGGTCGCCAGCATCCCCAGCCATAACCCGGCTTCTCCGAGGAGGTCGGAAACTCCACTTGTCGAACTGCCCGTAAGGCCCTGCCCAATTGCAGCGCCTGCACCAGCCAGCACAATCGCGAGGAGGGCACCGGGCACGGCGACCAACGCGGCCCGAGCCGGTATCTGGCGCTGGCCAGGTTGGACCGGCCGGCCGCCGCTTTCCTGGCGACGCGGCCAGGCGCTCAAAAGACCGTTGCCGCCAGAGCTATAGCCGCCCGAACCGTTGCCGCCCGAACCGTTGCCGCCTGAACCGTTGGCGCCTGAACCGTTGCCAGTTGGCGGGTTACTGGTGGGCCCAATTGGCGGCCAGGCCACTCCGGCCTCCGGTGATCCCCTACCCGACGCAACCTGAGCCGGAGCTGGCGCGGCGCCCTCAGGTGCCCCCGGCCAGCGCATGTCTCGCCAAGAACCGGGCACGGCCGAGCCGCCGTTGGCCGCCGGCTGGTCCGCCGGAACCTGTGGAGGCCAACCACTTCCCCCGCCCTGGGGCCCTTGCGCAGCCATTCTTTGAAGGTACCTTGTCCAGCGGGCAAAGGCAGCCCGGTCTCAGGGAAAAGGCCTGCTGGCGCGATCCACTATGGTCCCCTACGCTGGAAGGGAACGCCGTAGGCTGCTTGGCCGACGCGCACCAGCTGGACCGTTCGCTTGGGCGAAGCGGGCCAACCCGGCTCGCTGCGGCGGGAGGGCTTAAGACAGCGTGTCGTTGCGCGGTAACGGGTCTTACCTAGGAGGCAACCAATGAAACGTCCTTTCCAACCCCACACCCGACGCCGGGCGAAGCGACATGGGTTCCGCCACCGCATGTCGACGAGAGGCGGGAGAGCAGTCCTGAAGGCGCGCCGGCTGAAGGGCCGAGACCGCCTGGCAGTTTGAGGTGAACAACGAGGCGGCAGCCAGTTTTCGACAGGCTTCGGCGCGCCCCGTCAGCGCGGTCGGGACCGCTGGCAGTATCGCGGCTCCCGGCTTCCATCGATACGACTACGACGCTGGCATTTGCGATAGGGAAGAGGGTGGGCAACGCCGTGGTCCGCAACAGGCTCCGGCGCCGTCTGCGCGAGGCGGCGCGGCGTATGCCCCTCCCCTCCGGGATGTACCTGGTCCGCGCCACCCCGGCGGCAACGGCCCTTTCTTATCAGCAACTGTCCGACCATCTGTGCCGAGCGGTGGCGGCACTAACAGGTCCGGGCCAGCCGGCTCCCGCGGGCCGGCCGGGGGACCAAAAGCCGGTAACCTCGGACTGAGAACGCCCCACACGGGAGGGGCCATAACTCTGACAAGTGCTCCTGCCTCGCGGCCCACGATTACGACCAAAGCACTGAGGGCCATCGTCCTCGCTTATCAGGCGGCTTCTGCCGGCCGAAGCCCTGCGTGCCGGTTCGTGCCGTCTTGCTCCGACTACGCCCTCGAAGCCCTCCAGACGTTTGGGGCGAGGAAAGGTATCCCCCTGGTGGTGCGCCGTCTCGCCAGGTGCAGACCGGGAGGGCCGTTCGGTCTAGACCCGGTGCCCGAGAGCCCCAGCCGGGAGGCCACCGGCCCAGAGAGCCCGCTACAGGATGGCTCCCTACAAGATGGCTCCCTACAAGATGGCCCTCTACAAGATGGCCCCTTACAAGATGGCCCCTTACAAGATGGCCCTCTACAAGATGGCCCTCTACAAGATGGCGTAGTACTCGATGACCTTGTCTCGCACGGCCACGGCGGGGCTGAAAAGAGAAGTACATGACCGCTCTCAGCCAACTGGTGGCGTGGGTCCTGGCGGCGTTCTACGCCGTCATACCCAACTACGGGATCGCCATCATCCTGCTCGGCCTGACGTTCATGATCCTCGTTGTGCCGCTGACGCTGAAATCGACCCGTTCGATGCTGGCCATGCAAAAGCTGCAGCCCAAGATGAAGCAGCTCCAACAGCAGCACAAGAACGACCGCGTGGCGCTCAACCAAGCCCTGACGGAGTTGTACAAAGAAGAAGGGGTCAGCCCCTTCGGTAGCTGCATCCCGACGCTGCTGCCGCTGCCGCTGTTCTACGTCCTCTACCGGGTCATCACGGGGCTCAGCGCCAAGGGGCCTGCGGGTTGCAAAGGCGACGCCTGTCAGGCCATGCCCCTCTACGTGAACCACGGGACGGCGATGTACAAGGCGCTGGTGGCGAGCGCACAGCCGGGAGAGGGTGCGCAAATGCACGCCTTCGGGATCAACCTCTCCGACAGTGCCTGGTCAGCCTTGACCAAGGGCCTCGGGTTCGCCGAGATCTTCGGCAGCCTTTTCCTGCTCCTGATCATGATCGGGGCCAACTACTACCAGCAGGTCCAGATAACGAACCTGAACCCGATGGTGCGCCAGAACCAGCAAATGAACTCGCAAATGCAGATCATGCGGTTCTTCCCCATCATCTTCGGGCTCATATGCATACGGCTGCCCTCCGGCCTGGTTGTGTACTACGCCATATCAGCCCTCTTCAGGGTCGGTCAGCAGTGGATGATGTACCACTACGACCCCAAGGTCATTGCCCTGGTGGCGAAGGACGACCGGGACATAGGGGTCATGGAGGCGCGCCTCGACGAAACCGAGAAAAAGAAGCCCAAAGCTCCGGGGAGGCCTCAGCAGCTCGGACCTGGACAGGCGAAGTCAACACCGCCGGGCCAGGGTCAGTCGCGGTCGCCACAGTCCGGACCGGGCAAACCCGGGACGGGCAAACCCGGGCCGGGTCAGGCTGGTCAGGGCAAGTCCGGGACGGGTCAGCCTGGTCAGGCCCAAGGGAAGCCGTCCCAGCCCGGGACGCCGCCGCCCGGGACGGCACCAGCAAAATCAACCCAGGACGGGACGGCCCAAGGAAAGACATCGCCAGCCCGGATGCCCCAAGTAAAGCAGCCAAAACCGCTGCCGCCCGATCAGAACGGGGCACCCAGCGACGGGAAGACCAACGGCCAGGTCCCCAACGGTAACCCGAGTTCCTCTGCCAATGGGCAAACGAACCGCAGCCGACGACGCAAGGGGCACTAGGTATGGAGTGGGTGGAGACGACCGGCCGCACGGTTGAAGAAGCTAAACGGGCGGCGCTCGAGCAGCTTGGAGTGGGGGAGGCCGACGCCGAATTTCAGGTGGTGTCCGAACCGAAGATCGGGCTATTCGGTCGCTTAAGGGAGGAAGCCCGCGTCCGCGCCAGGGTGCAGCCGCGTTATCCGCGCTCAAAGGGAGAACGGCGGGACCGTAGGCGCAGGCCGGCCGCTGACTCTGACCATGGTCCAGCGACGGCCACCTCCGCATCGCGCCAATCGACTGCCCCGGCCAGCACCGACGACAATACGCATGACGCGGAACCAGGCCCGGCACGGTCCCCAGGCGGTAACTCCCAGGCCACCGGCCCATCAGCCGGCAACCGCCGCCGGCGGCGGACCTCCTCGTCAGCTCCCGCCGCCACATCTGAGCGGGAAGGCGCTAACTTCAGCGAGGTGGGGACGGCATCGATCGAAGAGCAAGTCCGGCTGGCCGAGGAGTTCTTGAAGGGTCTCCTGACCGAGCTGGGCTCGTCAGCTACCGTCAGTTCGCACGACTTGGCCGACGACGTTGTTGAGTTGGAAATTGACGGAGAAAACCTGGGGACGCTGATCGGTCCCCGAGGAACCACCTTGCTTGCTCTGCAGGAGCTGACGCGAACCGTGTTACAACATCGGGTGGGCTCCTCGGAGTGCCGGGTGGTAGTAGACGTCAACGGGTATCGGAAGCGACGGCAGGACGCTCTGGCCCGCTTTGCCCAACAAGTCGCAGCCGAAGTTCGTGAGAGCAATACCAGACGAGCGCTGGAGCCAATGCCACCAGCGGACCGCAAGGTCGTGCACGACGCTGTCAACGCCGTCGACGGCGTAACGACCACGTCTGAAGGCGAAGAGCCGTACCGTCGTGTTGTGCTCATCCCGTCGCCACCCGAGGGGGCGGCGACCGAAGAACTGCCCGACGGCAGCCAGGAGTCGGAGAGCGTCAACTCCTAAGCACTGGCCGACGGCGGCTTCGCCCGCGGCCGTCGGCCCCCGGCCCGAACAAATCGCTCCGAGACCGTAAGTAGCCGTCCTCCGGGAACTCTCGCTTCGCGTATCCCTCTATGGTCCCATTACAGGTTGCCGACGCTCTGGAACCGCTCCTCACTGATGCCCGACGACTTGGCTTTCTCGGCCCGGACCTGTCAATGACCAGATAACCCGGAGCGCGGCGTTTGCAACAGTGGCGGGGATGCCTCCCCAGGGGCTGGCCGCCGATCTTGGAAGTGGGGGCGGATTGCCCGCGCTCGTATTGGCCCTCCTCTGGCCGGTGAGCCAGTGGGTGCTTATCGACAGCAACGGGCGCAGAGCCAGCTGGCTGGAAAGGGCCGTCGACCAACTCGGTATCGCTTCACGGGTCAACGTCCACTGCGAACGAGCCGAACTATCTGGCCGGGGACCGTTGCGGCAAACAGCAGAGCTCGTCACGGCCAGGGGGTTCGGTTCACCGGCAGGGACGGCGGAATGCGCGGCAGGGCTCCTCAGGCTGGGAGGTCACCTGGTGGTGGCGGACCCCCCGGGGCACGACGAGGGACGGTGGCCCCCGCCAGGGCTGGCCATCCTGGGCCTGGAGCTCGAGGTGAGCGAAGTGGTCAAAACGGGTATAGGACCGGTCTCGATGAGCCGGATGCTGGCCGCTTCTGACTGTGGGCCGAAGTACCCCCGGCGGGTCGGGGTACCATTCAAGCGGCCTCTCTTCTAGCATTCAGCAAAGGGCTGGGCCAGTCTCGGCGTGGTCAACGAGGCATAAATGTTCCACGTGGTACCATACGGTGAAACACCCATCCGCTCCTCCCGCGCCTGAGGCGGGGTAACGACCGGGAGTTCTGGCTGGGTACGCGAGACCGAGGAGCAAGCGACTGCCTACGGACTTCGACAAGGGCATGCTCGTAGGCTTGCTCATTGGGGAAGGTCATTTCGGGGGCGACGGTCGCCAGCCCCAAATCACTCTGCGCATGCACGTCCGGCACGCGCCGCTCTTCAACTGGATCCAGGAAACGTTCCCGGGTGGCAAGCTCTACGGGCCGTACAACCACGACGGTCGGGAGTACTTTCAGTGGATGGCCCGGGGCACGTTCCTTCGAGACGTGCTTGTCCCGCTGTTGGACGAACGCCTTACTGCTCGACTGGACACCAAAAGCGCCGAACGATACGCACAGATGAAGGCCCGGTACCCGGGTAGGTTGGGAGGGCAGGCTACCGGTCCTTCGGGCGACGTCCCTCCATCCGTGCCAGAGCCGGCCCGGGAGCCCGCGTCGGCGCCTTTGCTGCCCAACGATCTGGACAACAGGTCGAGAGCAGCCGACATTTTTGACCGTATCCGGCGGGAGCAGGGTGTGGCCCCATGAGAACTTTGATTTTCGAGCACAAATGAATGGGCAGTCGCTTCCACGGTGCTTGCTGTAGCTCTCGCTGCGAGACAGGATGAGTGATGTAATGACTAACCCGCCACTGCCGGACGCTCCGCCAGAGGTTGACGGTGCACTCGACTCGGTTGGAAATGGGCAAATGGACGGGCAGGCGAGCGAAACGAACACGTCGGCGCCGCCCGCCAGCCTCGACCACTTGAGAAGTGCGGGCGAAGACCTGGTGGCTGCGCATGAGCTCGCCCCCGTCCCGGGCGAGAAGCCACCGTTGCCCAGGGTTCTTGCCATCGCCAACCAGAAAGGCGGTGTCGGCAAGACGACGACCGCTATCAACCTGGGGGCGGCGCTAGCCGAACTCTCCTACCGGGTGCTCGTGGTGGACCTGGACCCCCAGGGCAACGCAACCACGGGCTTGGGCGTCAATGCCCGAAACCTCGACAGTTCGATCTACGACGTCATCCTCCACGACGTGCCCATCGAGGACTGTATTGAACCGACCAACCTGCGCAACCTGTTCCTGGTGCCCGCCACGATCGACCTGGCCGGGGCAGAAATCGAGCTCGTCCCGGCCTTTAGCCGGGAGCTACGCCTGAAGCGAGCAATCGGAAGTGTCCTCAGTGATTTTGACTTCCTGCTGATCGACTGCCCGCCGTCCCTCGGCTTGCTTACGGTCAATGCACTGGCCGCGGCTCAAGAAGTAGCTGTGCCCATCCAGTGCGAGTACTACGCGCTCGAAGGCCTGGGCCAGTTGCTCAACAACATCGAGCGGGTCAGGGCCAACCTCAATCCCGACCTCAGCGTAACGACGATAATTATGACTATGTACGACGCAAGGACCCGTCTGGCGGAGCAAGTGGTCGACGAGGTGCGCCGCCACTTCGGGGACCGAGTGTGCCGGAGCGTCGTCCCCCGGACTGTCCGATTATCGGAAGCTCCGTCCTTCGGTCAACCGATTGTTGTCTTCGACCCCACTTCCCGGGGAGCCACGGCCTACCGAGAACTAGCGAAAGAGGTGAGCGGTGGCGCGCCGCAGCGGGTTGGGTAGAGGATTGAGTGCTCTGATCCCCACTGACGCCCAGCGGGAGAGGGGAGCGTTGGTGGAATTGGCCGTCAGTATCATTCGGCCGAACGCCCGCCAGCCTCGCCAGCACTTCGATGAAGATGCCCTGGCGGCCTTGACGGCGTCGGTGCGGGAGGTAGGCATCCTGCAGCCCGTACTCGTGCGACACCTGGGCGATAGTGAATATGAGCTGATCGCAGGGGAGAGGCGATGGCGAGCGGCTCGACGAGCGGGACTGGACACCATCCCGGCGATTATCCGCGACGCCTCAGAAGGCGAGAGCCTCGAGCAAGCCCTCATCGAAAACCTCAACCGGGAGGAGCTGAACCCGCTGGAGGAAGCGGCCGGCTACCAGCAGCTGATCGAGGACTTCGAGCTCACTCACGAACAACTGTCGACCCGGGTGGGCAAGAGCCGCGTAGCCATAACCAATGCGCTTCGGCTCTTTCAGTTACCGCCCTCAGTTCAGCGATTGGTAGCCGAAAATCGCCTCACGGCAGGTCATGCCCGAGCACTCCTGGGCACCCCTGACCGGTCCTTCCTGGAGGCGCTGGCGAGGCGAGCAGCCAACGAACAACTTTCGGTCCGTGCAGTCGAGGATGCCGTCCGCCAGCACAACGAGCTGCCAGAACCCGAAGAAAGTACCCCGCCGCGCCCAGCGCCGGCCCGTCTCCGGCCGCCGGGCGTCCTCGAGCTCGAAGAGCTGTTAGCCGAGCACCTCAGCACAAGGGTCCGGGTTGACATGGGAGCCAATCGGGGCAAAGTGATCATCGAGTTCGCCACTCTCGAAGACCTCGAGCGCATCTATAGGTCTATGACTGAAGCCGGTTAATCCCTGGCCAGGAGCCTTTCTGGGCTCCGTGCAGTGACCTGCTACCTGAGGATGGGCTCGCCTCTACCTCTTCCACAGCTGTGAATTATCTTGTGGATCGCCGCGGACCGAGCCCTTCCGGCCACGCTATGAGAGATGCTTGCTCAGCTCCTGCAGCAGCTGCGCCTTCCCTTTTGCCCCCACCAAGCGCAAGGCCGGTACACCCTCCTTGAACAGGATCAAGGTCGGGACGCTCATGACTTCAAAGCGGCGGGCGATTTCCAGGTTGTCGTCGACGTTCACTTTGCCGACCCGCAGGCGCCCCTCGTTTTCCTTCGCGATCTCGTCCAGGACCGGCTCGATCAGCTTGCATGGCCCGCACCATTCCGCCCAGAAGTCGACCAGCACCGGCTCGGAAGCGGCCACTACCTCTTCGTCAAACGTTGCATCAGTGAGTGCAGTGGTCATTTGTGACATTTCGAGTGTTCACCCTTTCATTAGCGACCACACCGTAGAGCTGGCCGCTGCCAGAAGCTCCTTGTACAACCGTTCTCAAGGTTGGCACATTCCCTGGGCCCAGGCGGCGCAGCACCCCTTCGGGCGAGCTGCGCAGAGCCGAGCGCGCTGGCGTCCGGTGTAACGGCGTCGGCGAATGGGCCAAGTCGGCCCGCTGACCCGGAAGGCTTAGCTGGCGGAGTGGTCTTCCAGCCAACGCTCGGCGTCGATGGCCGACATACACCCGCTGCCGGCGGCCGTCACGGCCTGGCGGTACCGATGGTCCACCACGTCGCCGGCGGCAAAGACACCATCGACCGACGTGGCCGTGGTGCCGTCGTGGGTAAGCACATAACCCTGCTTGTCCAGGGCCACGTGGTCCAGAACGACATCCGTGTTAGGTACGTGCCCAATGGCTACGAAAACACCGGTCACCGGGAGCACGTCTTCTCTCCCCGTCAGCACGTTGCGGACTTTGAGGCCGTGGACCTTGGAGTCGCCGACCACCTCTGAGACCACGCTGTCCCAGACGAAATGGATCTTGGGGTTGGCCCGCGCTCGGTCTTGCATGATCTTGGACGCTCGCAACTCTCGGCGCCTGTGCACGATAGTGACCGAATCGGCGAACTTAGTCAGGAATATCGCTTCCTCGAGAGCGGAGTCGCCGCCCCCGATCACGGCCAAGTGCTGGCCCCGGAAGAAAAAGCCGTCACAGGTGGCGCACGTCGACACGCCGTAGCCCAACAAGCGGCGCTCGGACGGGACGTCCAGCATGAGGGCGCGGGCCCCCATGGCAAGGATCAACGCCTTGGCCTCTACCTGCAGCTCTTCGCCAGTGGACGGGTCGCGGTACCAAACTGTTTGCGGGCCCCCGTCCTGCAGCTTGACGCGGACCGCCTTGGCGGGCACCAGCTCGGCCCCGAACCGCTCGGCCTGAGCCCTCATCTGGTCCATCAGCAACGGCCCAAGTATCCCTTCCGGGAACCCGGGGTAGTTTTCCACTTCGGTGGTCAGCATGAGCTGCCCACCAGGCTGGTCACCGGTCGACGAAGGTTCTCCCTCGAGCACAAGTGGCCGCAGGTTGGCCCGCGCCGTGTACAGCGCCGCCGTCAAGCCCGCAGGCCCCGAACCGACTATGACTACTTCTCGCCTGTCGTTGTCCATTTCACTCCACTTCCCAAGCGTGTGCTAACCACGGGAACCCCTCGCGTATTCCGGTCCGACTGCTCCGGCGGGCTTCCCTGCCTGCCAGCCTCCCACCGGACCGGGCTCCCATCGGACCGGGCTCCCATCGGACCGGGCTCCCATCGGACCGGGCTCCCATCGGACCGGGAAGTCAGCGGGCAGGGCTCAGTCCTCCTCGCCCCCTTTCCAGAGCAGCAAAGCCGCGCCCGCAAGGAAAAAAAGACCGCCGAAGGTCACGTACCCAAGCCAAACCCGACGGCCTAAAGGCTCGATCGGCACATAGACGTCCCATATTCGCACGAGGCTTATTATCAGCAGCACGAAGGCCGCAATTACCGCGACGATCACCACCACGCCATAGACGACCGCTCGCAGCGCGGTCTGTGCCCTGACTGTGGTCCGGGCCTTCAGCCACGCCACGCCCTGGACGACGTAATCGGCCAGCTGATCGGCCCAAAGGTCCAGCTGTGTCTTGGCCGTCCGAGTGTTTTGTGGCCCGCCGGGCAGCCCAACCCCGTCGCCGCCGGTTTGACCACCCGAGCCCGACGCTGTTAGTTCCTCGTTTTCGGGCGCCATGCGGGCACATTAGCCGGCCCGGCCTCATGGGCACAGGTTTGGCGTCTTTAGTGAAGGGTGAGTTCCTGGATCTGAGCCTGGTGGGTGGGGCCGGGGTCTGTCATCCACAACAGCACCCAGCTCGCTTTGCGGTCGGACAGCGAGAAGGTGGTGCTCCCATAAATTGGAGATTGTCTTGCGGTGGGCGTGCCCCACCCGCTCACCGCCTTGGCGTCACCGTCCGACGTAAAGGTTTCGGCGCTCCATCCCTGCATTGATGTCGATACCACCAGGTCGTGCAGTGTGCGCGCCGAACCAAGTTTCATCACCAAGCCGAACCCGCCGTAGCCGCCGAAATTGGGGCCGTTATATACGGCGCTGTCCCACGAAGTAGCGACGCTGCCGTCCGTCAAATTGGGGAGTTGGCTCAGGTTGTCGTTGGGGAGGTTCCCGTCCTGGGTTAATTCACTGACCGAAAGAACCCGCACCGAACCGTTCGTGTTGCCCAGTGCGGCGTTCGTCTGGGAACTGGAGGTTTGCCCGGTCCCTTGAGGCGACAGCGGCTGGGACCGCCAAAGGGCGACGGCTACTGCCGCACCGGCTATCAACAACGAACCAACGACCACTGAGGCAATGACCCCGGGGCGGCGGCGGAAAACCTCCTTGCGCCGTTTCGACGCCTTTTTCCGGCCGCCGTTGGTGTGCGAAGGGGCCCCGACGCGGGCTTCCTCCGCCAAGGCTACGGTTCCTCCCGACGCCCGCTGGCGCACAGTGGCTTCTCGGGCCTGGTCCTCCCGGACGGTGACGCCATGACCGGCGGAAGCGCCCTCGTTCGACCAGGTCCCCCGCTCGCCGTCCTGGGCTGTTTGCGCTGGGTGCTCTCCGGTACGGGTGGCGGCCGCGCCGAGCTGCAGGTACGCCCCGGGTTGGCTCTGGGCGGGCACCCCCAGGGTCTTACTGATAGCCGTAAGCGCACCCCCGAGGACCAGGGCCGAGGGGACCCGTTGCTCCGGGTCCTTGACCAGGAGGGCGTTGACCAGGTCGCTCAGCCCGGGGGGCAAGTTGGGCCGGATGTCGTCCAGGTGCGGAGCCTCCTGTTGAACATGAGCCAGAGCCGTGGCCATGTCCGTAGTCCCCTTGAAGGGCGGGGCACCAGCCAGCATCTCGAACAAAACGACCCCGAGCGAGTAAAGATCGGCCCGGGCGTCTGGTTCATGGCCCTGGACTTGTTCCGGGGCCAGGTACTTGGGCGTGCCGAGGACCGTACCGGTGGCAGTGAGGTCAGCGCCAGCGACGGCGGCCGCCTTGGCTATGCCGAAGTCGGTCACCTTCACCCGCACCATGCCCGCCCCCTCGTCCCGCAGCAAGACGTTCGCGGGCTTGACGTCGCGGTGAACAAGACCTTGAGCGTGCGCATAGGCCAGCGCATCTGTGACCTGAGCGACAAGGGCCACGGCCAGCTCCGGGGCCAAGGGGCAGGCCCGGGCCATCAGAATCTCTGAGCGTCTCCCCAGGCACAAGTTCCATAACGATGAACGCCGTGCTTGGTGGCGCGGGCCACGGCAGCTCCACGCTCTCGCTCTCGGTTTGTGACCACCCTCCTGACAAGAGCGATCCGGGGCCCGTGCCCCCTTCGCCGAGAGGTGTTACGCCGGCATCGAAGGTAGCCACGATCCCGGGGTGCACCAGACGGGCCGCCGTGACTGCTTCTCGACGGAAACGCTCGCGCAGGTGCGGGTCGGCGGCCAAGTGGGCCAGCAGCACCTTGACCGCCACCGGGCGGCTCAGAACTTCATCGCGGCCTTCCCAAACTTCCGCCATCCCGCCCTTCGCCAGCGGCCGAACTAAGCGGTACCGCCCTGCCAGGGCCCGTGGCACACCGGGCGCTACACCTGCCACGTCCCGCAAGGCTAGTGCCCCGAGAGGTGTCTTGGCCGGGCGCCCGTTACGACGCCTCGCGGACCCACGCCACCCCGATGGCGCCCGGACCGGCATGGGACCCGATGACGGGGCCAATATCGCCTATCAGCCGCTCATGGCGTGAACGCACGCCGGTCATGAGGTCGAGGAAAACAGAAAAATCCGGTGCATCGGCGCTCATTATGGCCAAACGGTCGAGTGGCCCGGCGGCGCGGACCTTGTCCGCGAGGTATTGGAGCGACTTGCTCCGAGTGCGCTGCCTCGACTCCTGTTCGACCACTCCATCTCGCACTTCGATCACCGGTTTGATGGACAGAAGTGTGCCCAGAGTGGCGGCTGCACCTCCGATTCGGCCGCCCTTGCGCAAGTTTTCCAGCGTGTCAATGGCCCCGAACACAGATAGGCGCTCTCGGGCCGAGGTGGCGGCGGCGATTACGTCCTCGACTGTGCCTCCCGCCCCGGCTGCTTCCGCCGCCGCCGAGCGCGACGAGCCCCTCGCCCATGGTGACGCTGAACGAGTCGACTATTTCGACGCGGAAGACATCTGTCAAGGCCCTGGCGGCTTGACTGGCAGCCTCGTTCGTTGCTGAGAGCTTGGACGAAAGGGTTATGCATACGACCGCATCTGCGCCCTCGGCGGCCAGAGATTCGAAAGCGCTTCGGAAAGCACCCGGCGACGGGGCCGCCGTCTCCGGAAGCTTCTCTTCCGTGGCGCACCGCGCCCAAAATTCCTTCGTGCCGAGTTGCACGCGGTCCAGAAGCTCGGTGTCGCCGAAGCGAATATGCAACGGGACGAGCACGATCCCGAGGTCGTCGACCAGTTCACCAGGAAGGTCAGACGCTGTGTCGGTCACCACTCGTACGGTCACGTAGCTCCTCGGTATGTCCCGGTCCTTCCATCAGCGTCCCGGGACGTAGTTTTTCGCGATTGACCCGCAGATCGTACTACCAGCGCCAAGACATCAGCGCACGAACGCTCGGTACCGAGCCCGTAGGTCCGTCAATTCCTTTACCCCGAGTGCTTTGGCCGCCACCATGAACACCGCCGCGCCTACCACCGAAATCAGCACCAGCCGGGCCGCGGACGGTCCTATTGAATGTCCCGCCGGGACCACGTGCACCAGGGCGGCCACCACTGCGGCCATAACCCCGGAGGCGACCAGGACTGACGCCAACCATCCAGGGGACCAGGAAATTGGAGCGCTTTTCCGTAACCGGCGCCAGGCGAACGGCACGGCCACCGTATAAGAGCCGATCCAGGCGCCGGCCAGACCTTGTACCCCCGCGACCGGGTAAAGGGCCAGCGCAGCGATTACGGTAAGCCCGTTTTCCCCCACGTAGAGCCAGAACATCGACCGGGTATCCTGCTTGGACTGGAAAGCCCGCATCAGCAACAGGTAAGCGCTGAAGCCCGGTAGGCCAAGGGCAAAAATGCTGAGGACCGAACCGGTGAGGTGTGCGGAGGCGACCGAAAGGTGGCCATGGGCCAAGGCGAGCAAGGCGGCCGGGTGGGCCAGCAACGCGTACCCGACGCCGGCGGGCAATAACAACGCCAACGTTACGCGCATGGCGGCGTTGACAGTGCGGCCAAAACCCTCCTTATTACCCGCTGACCACAGTTCAGCCAGATCGGGTGCGACCGCGTACGCTATTGACACTGCGATTATGGCGTACGGTAGTTGCATAAACGTATAAGCGTAGGTGAACGACGACAGGTTCCCGCTGTTGGTATTGGCCAGGACAGAGACCAATATAAACGACACCTGGTTAGCCACAACCGCTCCGATCGTCCACGCGGATAATCGTCCGATCGTGCGAAGAGCTGGGTGCCGTGGGTACCAACGCGGGCGCAATGGGATATCGGCGCGAAATAGTGAAGGTAATTGGGCCAACAGTTGCGCCAAGTAACCGGCCGTGGTCCCCAGCCCGATAACGACCACCGCCGTCCGGTCGGCTTGATAAGCGCTGAGGGAGCTATTAGTCACCAGCTGGTCGGCGACAACCAGAGCCCCGATGGTTACCAGATTGGCCAGGACCGGGCTGAAAGCGACGGCCCCAAAACGCCTACGAGCGTTCAACAACGCCGTCGTAATTGTAATCAGCCCGATGAACAATAACTGCGGCGCGAAAAACCTTAACCATGTCGTGGCCAGCGCTCGTTCTTGGTCTACCCCCGGGCCGGTGGCGCGCAACAAAAAGAAATGGATTATGACGGGAGCCGCCAGCCAAAAGACCCCGGTGGCGACGACAAGGACAACCGTTAGCAGAGTCACGACCGACGGGACGGTTTCCTCGTCCCGCTTCCCACGGCGCCAGGTGAGGGACTGCATCAGTACGGGAAGCAAAGTGGCCGAAAGCACGCCACCGAGCAGGAGATCGTAAACCGTGTTGGGTACCTGGTTCGCCTGGTTGTACGCATCAGCCAGGCGTCCCTGGCCCAGGACCCAGGCCACGGCCAGGACACGGGCGAAGCCTGACACCCGGGATAGGGACGTCCCGGCCGCCATGATGGCGGCGTTGCGGGCCGACGAAGGAGGGGCGCTCGGTTCCCGACCAGCGGCCTCTTCCAGCTGGCGTTCTGAGCTCGCCCGGTCGACGGCCGAGCGGCGGGCGGGCGGTGGCCCGGGACGACTGCCGGTTGGCCCCGGGCCCGCCGGGGCGGCAGCACGGTCAACTCAGCTCGCGCCCGGACCGCAGTGCGACCCGCCGTCATCGGGCGCAGTTCGTCACCGACCGAAAATCCGGCTCGCCCTGCCGCCGGGAGCGGTACCGGGCCTGGCGGCGGGGGGACCAGCAGCACTCGCGACGCCGCCGGTTGGTCTAGCGACGCGGGGACCACCGGTGGAGGCAGCAGGATGGGGACCGGCCCGGTCAGAGCGGTGGGCGGTAGGCCTGGGTTGGTAGGTGGCTCCTCAGGGACTCCTTTTCCCGAACCTTCCTGGCTGCGTTCCGAGGCCGGCCGGAGGTGCCCCGGCCGCCGCGCTGGCGGTCGACCGTTCCCCTCGGTCGTCAACGCGGTGGCCGAAGGCCGTGCTTAGGCGCGTGACCGTCGCCGCCATTGCGTACGGCAAAGCTGCCGCCAGAGCGGATGGGAGCGGCGGGGCTGGAACTGGTGACTGTGGCGCCGGCGGGCGTGACGCCCGTTGGCGTTTCACCGGGGTTAGCCCGAGCCGGGACGGCGCTGGCCGGCGCGGGCCCGGCCGGAGCGGGAGCCGCGGGAGCGGGACTGGCCGGAGCGGGACTGGCCGGAGCGGGACTGGCCGAGGTGGGACTGGCCGAGGTGGGACTGGCCGAGGTGGGACTGGCCGAGGTGGGACTGGCCGTCGGCACCGCCCCTGCCACAGCATCGGGCGGATCAGCGCCCGGCCCCCCAGGTCCACCGTCCTCGTCCGGCCGAGGTACCAGTTGACGCGCCCGGCGGCCGTGGCGGGCGTTGCGCACCCACCATACGGCCAAGAAAAGTGCCGCACCGACCATGAGGAACCAGCCCACATCGGATATAGCCGTCGACGTCACGGAGCCGGTGCTGCTCCGGAGGACCATATCGCCCGACGGCGTTTCGATATGAAGAGACAGTAGGAACGATCCCGGCGCTCGCACGACCACCGGTATGCGCAGCACGGTGGCCGGCCGGCTCAAAGTCAATTGGCAGTCCTCTGCGCTTTTGGCGACGTTGGCCGGAGCGCAGGTCCCCTCAGCGAACGATGCCGCCAGGAAGCTCATTTGTTGGCTCGTGAGCACCAAGCGGACCCGTACGGGCGAGGCGGCCGCAGAAACGAGCGTCAACGGGAGACGCCCCTGGCGCGATGTGAGCGTGATCGAGATCGAAGGAGGCAGGCGCACATCACCCAGGGCGGAATCGGCCACCTTGAGGACGCCGGCGATTATGCCCGCCCGCTGAGAGCCATCGAACGTGGACGACAGGCTGACGAAGAGCCTCTGGTCCAGGGTTTTTACGATCGGAAGGTGGTCCCCGTAGACCTCGCTCTCGGCAGACACGTCGGCCAGGGCGTGCTGAAGTTGCCCGATGCCCTGCAGCCCCGAGCTCGCTCGGGGCGCCAGGGCGAGTTGCCGCACCAACGCACCAGCGCCACTGGCCGACGGGGCCAGTGGGACGTCCTTGAACACCTGCTGAAGGTCGACCCCCTGGACCAGGGGGTTACCCTGGAGCCCGGCCAACAGCACCGACAGGAAGACCGGGTTTACCTGCACGCCGACCGGTGGGATGATCACTACCCCTCGCTGGTCGCTCGGTCTTTCGAGGTCGATCATGGCCAACTCCGCCAGGAACTGGTTGGCCACCAGCACGGCCCCACCTGAGGCGGCCGCGTCGGCCACCCGGCCGGATAGTTCCGTGTCCGCGCCGACCGCGACTATTTCCGCGCCGGGGACCGACAGCTTCGTCGGTTGGGCGAACGTGAACTGTTGGTCCGCCAGTGGGAGGGTCGAGAGGTCGGCTTCGGGTACCGCCACTTGGTCGACCCCCATATTGGCGAGAGCATCCATGCTTGCCGGGTCGATGTCGCCGTCAGAAGCCCAGTTGTTGAGCGCAGGTTCAACCCCGAGCAACTGGTCGAGCTCCGCGTCGCCCGACTCCAGCTGCGCGCTCAGGTCAGCGGTGAGGCCCGAGCCGACCAGCTCGGGGATGTCAACGGGCAGTGCTGTGGCGGGCAGAAGTTCGTCCCCCGAATTGAGCGCCTGGTGGACGTCAGTTACCACGGCGCGTTCGGCCCGTCCCCGGTTGCGAGTGACTCCAGGGTCGCGGCCGAGGCCCGGACCGTTACCGGCACGTGCCAGCGGGACAGGGCAGCCGCGTCGGCCTGGAGCGTGGTGGCCTGGCCGGCGGGGAGCGGCCCGGGGTCACCCTGGGAGCCAATTTGCACGTCACCTGTCATCGGCAACACAAACGCGGCATCGAGGCGGAGCGAGCTGAGGTCGCGGCCCGCATAGACGATGAAGGTCGTGAGCGATTTGCCCGTCGGCACACCGCTCCCGTCCTCCAGGAAGACCTGGACGGGATAGACCCCGGTGGCGTCCAGCTCCCCGTTCGACTGGTTGACGGGGATGTCGACGTCGACGCCTCCCTGGGGGTCGCGCCGCAACGCGCTCAGCGCCAACGGCCCGCCGCCCGGCTGGTAGTAGGAGCCGTAGTACTCGCCGGCCAGCACCGATTGGAACTGGGACCTCGTGGTCAAGCCGGGGTAGACGTTGACCTCCAGCATCTCGCTGGCCGGGCTCCTCGCCGTGATCCTCAGGTGAAGCTGGAACCCCGTCGAGGTCGGGCCCACCCACGCCGTCTGCGACAGCAGTTGCAGGCTGTCGGGACCAGTGGCGATATCTGGTCGGATAACGACGGTCTTCTTCTTCGGCGTCCCCTTGCTGGTGGCGGCCGCTCCGGTGCCGGCAAAGTACAACCTCGGCTCGGCCGCGGCTCGGCCCGCGGCCCCCGAGACCAGCGCCAACCCGGCGACAGGGGCACTGGTGACCACCAATGCGGCCGCGGCCGCGAGACGGCCAACTCTGCGCAGGGTGGAGGCGCCAGGGTGGCGGTACCTCAACCGCGCGGCGAGCCTGGCGGGCACGACCTCAACCACCTGGGCACGTCGACGCGGCGGATAGCACCGAGAGCCCTGCCGGGTCGTCCCGGAAACCGACCTTACGGTAAAGGGCCAGCGCGGCTTCATTGCCGTCCTGGGTGTTGACGACGATGTGCCTGGCGTTCTGGCCGCGCAACCAATGAAGGCCGTCCAAGAGCAACCTCTTCCCGATCCCCTGGCCCTGGGCTTCGGGGAGGACGGCAAGACGCTGGACGAACCCACGCCCCTCCGAAGCGCCACAGATTGCGTACCCGACAACCTTACGCCTCACGCCTAAGACAACCCTTAAATGCCGTTTCTGGGTTGCCTCCAGGGCGTCTCGTAGGCCGGCGCGGTCCAAACGCCAAAACGGGGCGAAGGAAGCCTGGTCGACCGCGAGCAAACCTCGCCGGCGAAGGGCCCCGGCTCGATGAAGCGCCGGCCCCGGCGGGACCGGTGGGATGGAGGTGTCCGTGTACAGGATGAGAAGATGAAGATGCTCGTGAACGTGGAAGCCCGCCTCGAGGAACCCGTGCTGCTCGGCGGGCGGGAGGGCTGCGGTCACCACCCGTTGGAAGCCCTGCTCGGCCAATAGCCCCAGGCACCGACGCACGAACTCGGCCGAGGCGATGGCACCGTCGGGCACAGGCACCAAGAAAGCGACGGACCCGTCAGCGGGCCAGGGACCGGCACGGGCACATTCCTTACCCCAGCGGATCATGTTGCCTAATCCGGGCATCTGTCCTCACGATGAGGGCTCGAACAGCCCGTCCACGGCGAACGCATTGTATCCTCGGCGTCAATGTTGCCAGAACGCCGGGCTGGTCAATGGCGATAGTCGACGCCGGCCTCAGGCCGGGACCGAAAGCTGCCGATACCAGTCCCGGTGATCGACTTACCTGCCGTCCTCCGACACGTTGTGGAACAGGGCGCGTCTGACTTGCACATCAAGGTCGGCTCCCCTCCAAGGGCCCGGGTCAATGGCGACCTGCGAATGACGCCGTTCCCGGCGGTCGGACATGAAGAGTGCGAGGACCTGATCAAGGTGATCCTGCCGGCAGACCGGCTCCAGGAGTACAACGAGACGGGCGAAGCGGACTTCTCTCTTTCCGCCAGCGGTCTCGGGCGCTTCCGGTGCAACGCCTTCCGCCAGCGGGGCTCGGGCGGCCTGGTGCTGCGGCGGGTACTCCCGAGCGCGCTGTCAGCATCTGACCTGGGTCTCCCACCGGTCGTCACCAGGCTGGCCGAGGAACAGCGAGGGCTGGTGCTCGTCACCGGTCCCACCGGCTCGGGCAAGACAACGACCCTGGCCTCCATGGTCGACCACATCAATACAAACCGGGCCGCCAACATCATCAGTATCGAAGACCCGATCGAGGTGCTCCACCGGGACAAGATGTCTATCATCAGCCAGCGGGAGATCGGCAGCGACACCAGAGACTGGTCCCAGGCCATGAGAAGGGTGCTGCGCCAGGACCCCGACGTCATCCTCATCGGCGAGATGCGTGACGCCGAGACCATACAGGCCGGGCTTTCGGCCGGCGAGACCGGTCACCTGGTGATGTCCAGCTTGCACACGACCAACGCCACCGAGACGATAAACCGCATCGTCGATTTCTTCCCTCCGTACCAGCAAAAACAGGTCCGCATCAGCCTGGCTTCGGTCCTGCGAGGAGTAGTCAGCCAGCGCCTGGTACCGCGGGCCGACGGCGTCGGGCGCGTCGTGGCGGTGGAGGCAATGGTGATGACGGGGCGCATCGCTGACCGGATACTCGACCCCCACGGGGGGGCCGGGGAATCCATCGAAGAGGTGATCGCCGACGGCGAGTACCACGGTATGGTCACCTTCGACCAGAGCCTGTTCAACCTGTTCAAAGCGGGTGAGATCTCCTTGCGGGCGGCGCTCCAGGCGGCCACCAACCCGCACGACTTCCGGGTTTCACTCCAAACGGCGGGCTTGCTGCCGTCGTTATAAAGCTGAGCGAAGCTCAGCCAGATCTCTAGGCTCGCAGCTGTGGTACCCGAAAGGCTGCGGCCCGTCCTGGAAGTTGCGAACGAGTTGGCGCGGCGTTTCGATGCCGTCGGGGCTCACCTCTACCTCGTCGGCGGGGTCGTCCGCGACGCCCTGCTGGACCAGCTGAGCCCGGAAAGCGACCTCGACTTCACCACTGACGCCCTGCCCACCGTGACGGAGCAGGTCCTGGCCGGCTGGGCCGACAGCCTGTGGACGCAGGGTAAACGGTTCGGCACGATCGGCGCCATCAAGGACGGCCGGCGGGTCGAGGTAACCACCCACCGCGCCGAAGAGTACGAGGCGGGCTCCCGAAAACCGGAGGTTGCGTTCTCGACCGCCCTCGAGGCCGACCTATCGAGACGCGACTTCACCATCAATGCGATGGCCCTGTCCCTGCCCGACCTGCAACTGGTCGACCCCTTCAACGGTGTGGACGACCTGGCGGCCCGCAGGCTGAAGACGCCGTTGCCGGCCGACCTGTCGTTCACAGACGACCCCCTCCGGATGTTGCGCGCCGCCCGCTTCATCGCCGGGTACGGGCTCCGGCCCGAGCCGGAACTGGTCGAAGCGGTGACCCGCTTGCGGGGCCGGCTGGACATCGTCTCCGACGAACGCGTCCGCGACGAGCTCGACAAACTCCTGGTCGTGACCGACCCCTCCGAGGGCCTCTGGTTCCTGGTGAACACCGGCCTGGCCGAAGAGTTCATCCCTGAGCTGCCCGCCCTGGCCCTCGAGCAGGACCCGGTCCACCGGCACAAGGACGTCCTGGCGCACACCATCGCCGTGGTCCAGCGGGCGCGGCCGAGCCGGATAGTACGCCTGGCCGCCCTCTTCCACGACGTCGGCAAGCCAAAGACTCGCTCCTTCGGGCCTGGCGGGACGGTCAGCTTCCATCACCACGAGCTCGTGGGCGCCAGGATGACGCGCGACAGGATGCGGGCCCTGCGCTACCCGGTGGAGGACATCGAAACCGTCAGCAAGCTCGTCGAACTGCACCTGAGGTTCCACACTTACGCCATGGGGTGGACGGACAGCGCGGTCCGCCGCTACGTGCGCGATGCCGGCGACCTGCTGGAGGACCTCAACGAACTGACCCGGGCTGACTGCACTACCCGCAACCCGGAGCGGGCCCGGCAGCTGGCTCAGCGCATGGACGAGCTCGAGGCCCGCGTCGCCGTGCTCCGGGAAAGCGAGGAGCTGGCCGCCATCCGCCCCGACCTCGACGGCCGGGAAGTCATGGCCCACCTCGGGATCGGCCCGGGACCGGTAGTGGGCCGGGCGCTCGCCTACCTCCTCGAGCTGCGCCTCGAGGAGGGCCCGCATACGCACGACGAGGCCGTCCGCTTGCTCGACGAGTGGTGGGCCGGCCAACCGGAGGCGGGCAGAGAATAGGGCCCTCGTCCACTTGGATGTGGCCGGCCAGCGCGGCGACCCGCCGGACAAGACTGGGCGTTGGCCGACCCCCTTCTGCCGAGGCCGTGACCTATTTCATTCCTAGGCCCGCCCGGATAAAACTCCGCGCTTGCTCGCCCGGATCGGCCGGGCAACGCGCACATTTCGACGCGTTCGCCGCGTCGGTGGGACTTTTAGCCGGGATCCGGGCAAAACTGCGATGGGTACCGGTCGATCGGATAAAAGTCCGCGCTTGCTCGCCCGGATCGGCCGGGCAACGCGCATATTTCGACGCGGGCGCGGCGTCGGTGGGACTTTTAGCCGGAAGGCGGGCAAAACTGCGGCGGGTTCCCGGCGGTCGGATAAAAGTCCGTGCTTGCTCGCCCCGATCGGCCGGGCAACGCGCATATTTCGACAAGGGCGTGGCGTCGGTAGGAGTTTTACCCGGGATCCGGGTAAAACTGCTATGGGTACCGGTCGCTCGGATAAAACTCGCGTCACTGCCGGCCCCATGCAGCCCGAGCAAGGTGGGACTTTTGCCCGTGCAGCCGAGCGCCGTCCTACGAACCCGTCCCCGCGATGAAGTCTTCTACCATCTGGTGAGCGACGTCATCGTGGTGCTGCGCCGGGGGCGACTTCATAAAGTACGCCGACGGGCCCACCAACGGCCCGCCTATGCCCCGCTCCAGCGCCACCTTGGCACACCGCACGGCGTCGATGACCACGCCCGCGGAATTGGGTGAATCCCACACTTCGATCTTCAACTCGATGTTGATCGGGACGTCGCCGAAGTTCCGGCCCTCCAGGCGGATGTAAGCCCACTTGCGGTCGTCCAGCCAATCGACATGGTCGGAGGGGCCGACGTGTATGTCGTGCGACGATATCCCGCGCTCGATCTGGCTGGTGACAGCCTGGGTCTTCGAGATCTTCTTCGATTCCAGCCGTTCACGCTCCAGCATGTTCTTGAAGTCCATGTTGCCGCCGAAATTCAATTGGTAAGTGCGGTCGAGGACGAGCCCTCTATCCTCGAACAGCCGGGCCAACACGCGGTGAGCAATCGTCGACCCCAATTGGCTCTTGATATCGTCACCGATGATCGGGATACCGGCCTGGGTAAATTTGCCTGCCCATTCGGGGTCGCTGGCAATGAACACCGGTATGGCATTTACAAACGCCACCCCGGCGTCCAGGCAAGCCTGCGCGTACTGCTTCTGCGCCCGCTCGGAGCCCACAGGGAGGTACGACACCAGCACATCCGCCTTGGCCCGAGCCAACTCATCGGCAACATCCACAACGGGGGCGGGCGACTCCTCCACCACTTCCCGGTAGTAACGGCCGAGGCCGTCCAGGGTGGGGCCGCGCATGACCCGCACGCCGAGCGAGCCCACGTTGGCGAACCTTATGGTGTTGTTCTGGCCCGCCCAGATCGCCTTGCCCACGTCCTCGCCCACCTTGCCGGCGTCAACGTCAAAGGCGGCCACGACCTCGATGTCGCGCACGTGGTAGCCGCCTAGCTGCACGTGCATGAGCCCGGGGACCTGGTCGGCCGCGCTCGCGTCCCGGTAGTACTCGAGACCCTGCACGAGCGAACAGGCGCAGTTGCCCACGCCCGCTATCGCCAATCGCAGTTTTCCCATCACTTGCCGTCCTTTATCGGTTCGGGGCTATAACTCTCGGTGCCGGCGGTGCCCAAGGGGCGTGGCATCGCGCGTTGCAGCTGGGAGGCACTGGCCAGAGGGACGAGCCTCACCACCGGCGGGCCCGGTGCCGGAATCGCGCCGCCAGCACGTTCGGGGCCGCCCGGGGTACCACCCGCCTGACCCCCGGCGGCGCTCCTGCGCTCCTGCTGGATCAAGTCGTCCAACCAGGAGACGTCGCGGGAGAGAGCGTCGTGCTGGCGTTCAGCCAGGACGCGCATGTACCGGTCGTCTCGTCTGGCCCGCGCCCGGGCGGCCAGTTGGGCCAACCGCTCACCGAGCACGGCCCGGCGCTGTTCGAGCAGGCCCAGTCGCCGCTCGGGCGGCAGGTATCGGGCAAAGGCCAGGCGCAAACTAAAAGAACGCTCGTCCTCAGCGCCGCTCTGGCTACTGGCCAACAGTTCCTCGAACATCGCCGCACCGCGGGCCGTCATCCCGTAGACCTTGCGCCGACGGCTCGACCGCCCTTCCGCCCCAGTGGTGCCGGCGCCCGCTCCATGCTCCCCGCCTTCGGCGGCGACGACGTTGATGGCACCGGCCGCCTCGAGCCTGGACAAGGCCGGGTAGAGCGAACCGAAGGAGACGGCGCTGGCGAGCCCGAAGACGTCCGCTAGCCGTTTCTTCAGCTCGTAGCCATGCATGTCCTGCTCTTTGAGCAACCCGAGCACAGCCATTTCGAGCACCGGACCACAGTAGCGGTCCGATGTATCGATCCGCTACATCGAGACGCGACTCCGGTCGAGGGCCTGACGGGGGAGGCCAAATAAAGACTGCTTCGCCAAACTACGGACGCCGTCCAGTTCCAAGCCCTTTGTGGGCCAGACTCCCGAGATCTCTGGCATCGGCCGATATCCTGGGGGGCCGTGGTAGCGCTATGGCAATGAGGTTCCTGCCCGGGGCGGCAACGAGTGCCGGCTCGCCAGTGCGTGTGCTCGGCAACGTTGACTATCGCCTGGCCAGAAACGTCGTTGTCAGCGAGTACCGCAAAGGCCGTCTGTCCCGTATCGACGTTTGCGACGCGCACCCTGAACTGCTCCGAGCCGCCCTCGATGCGGGCGAGGAGGCCCCCGAGGACTGCCCGATATGTGAGGGGGTCAAGCTCAGACTGGTCTCTTACGTGTTCGGCCAGAGGTTGCCCGCTTCTGGCCGCTGCGTGGCGTCCAAGAAAGAGCTGGCCAAGTTGGCCCGGCCCGGCCGGGACCTCGCGTGTTACGTCGTGGAGGTCTGCCCCAATTGTTCGTGGAACCACCTGGCGCAGGCTTTCTCATTGACGAGCGCCATGTCCTCGAGTTAAAGCGGCGGCCGCAGGTCGTCGCCGGGCAGGTCCGGCCCTTACCCGAGGACGGGCCTGGAGCTCGACCACATTCTCCATTGGCCTCACGAGTTCGGGTCGCTAGCCTTCTCCCAAACTGAGACGTGTGAGCCGCTCGTACCGGTGAAGGGGGCGCGGTCCCATCCGGCCCAACGGTGACGAAGAGACATGCCGGCCAGTTTTGCCATCAAGTCCAGCTCCGACGGCCAAACGTAACGGAAGGGCGTGATGGACTCGCCCACGGTGGGGCTGTCGGTCCTGAAGTGGTGTGATACGGCCCGTTGGTTGACCAGGTCGGTGAAGTGGTCGTACCCCACGTAACCCGGAGCATGGGCAAAGACTCGAGCGTCCTCACCGGGCGGCAACTTACGCAGTTCGGGGACTCCTACTTCGACCAGGAAGAAGCCGCCGGGCTCGAGGTGGCGGGCCGCGTTGGTGAAGCAGGCGACTTGCTCGTCCTGGGTGAGCAGGTTCCCGATGGAGTTCCATACGAGGTACACAAGCCGGAACTCGCCATCGACCCGGGTTGTCGCCATATCGCCGATCGTCACGTTGACGCTTTGGGCCTCGTCCTTGGCCCAGAGCCGCTCCGCCATGGGCGCTGAAAGCTCGATTCCGGACACCCGCACGCCCCGGGCCGCCAATGGCAGCGCCACTCGCCCGGTGCCGACCGCGAACTCGAGCGCACGCCCGGCGCCAGCCAGTTCGGCCAAGAGGTCGACGGTGAGGTTCAGCAACCTGGGGTCGAACATGGCGCCGGAGCTCTCGTCATAGCGGGCGGCGACGTCCTCGCCGAAATAGTTCTCAGGCACGCTTACACAGTCCCATCAGGGCGTCGGCCGGGCCAGCGGTTTTGCGGCCCAGTACCGAACGTGAGCCGAGGCCAAGGCGATGTGAGGCTTTGAACCCGCCACGCGAAGGGATAGATTTGCTTCAGGTGGCCGGCAGCCAAAGGGCACTGGACCACCGAGGAGAAAACTATGAGCATGTCGCAGGGGCACTCCCAAGCCGGAGTGCCAGACCCGGCCTCGCCTGAGCGGGGCCAAGCACCGGCGGGCAGGCCCAGGTTCGGCGTGCCGTCGGTCCGTGACCGCAAGCGCAGCGCCGAACCACTGGTAATGGTGACTGCGTACGACGCGCCGACCGCACGGGCGGCGGCGGCGGCCGGCGTGGACATCATCCTCGTCGGTGACTCGCTCGGCATGGTGGTGCTCGGGTACGAGGACACCCTCCACGTAACCATGGACGACATGGTCAGTCACACGGCGGCGGTGGCCCGGGTAAAGCCACCCCAGCTCGTCGTGGCGGACATGCCGTGGACCAGTTACCACGAAGGGACGGCTACGGCAGTGGCCAACGCAGCTCGGCTCATCCGGGCCGGGGCGGGGGCGGTCAAGCTCGAGGGCGGGGTTAAACGTCTCGAGGTACTGCGGGCCATCCTCGACACCGAGATACCGGTGATGGGCCACCTGGGGCTGACCCCCCAGTCAGTCCACACTATGGGCGGTTACCGGGTCCAAGGTCGCCACCGGGACGCAGCGAAGTTACTCGTCGAAGACGCTATTGCCATAGCCGACGCCGGGTGCTTCGCCATCGTGCTGGAAGGCATCCCCGAAGACCTGGCCGCCGAGGTCACCGAGGCCGTGCCAGTACCGACAATAGGGATCGGCGCCGGTGGCGGTTGTGACGGGCAGGTGCTCGTGTTCCACGACATCGTCGGCCTGGGCGGCGCCCGCGCGCCTCGCTTTGTCCGTCGCTACGCAGACCTCGAGGCCCTGGCCGGCCAAGCCGTGGCCCAGTGGGCCGGCGATGTCAGGGCGCGTCGGTTCCCAGCCGCCGAGGAGACCTACCACTAAGCGGCGCCCGTCACCAAGGGGTGCGGCCCAGCCGGCGGGCACGGGTCGGCGGGCACGGGTCGGCCGGCACAGGTGCCGCTCGTGGTTGGCGGCCGACAACATACCGGCAAGTTAACGGTCACTGGTCGATGTCATCATGCCTGCGATGGATGGATCGCGGACGTCAGGTACCATGGCACTCGCACAATTGGATGGTGCCGTCTGCGCACGCCCTGGCCTCGGTGCCGTGCTCGGGAACGCTGGTCGTAAGGCCGGTCCCCGAGCCAGCATTCGAGCCAAGGTAAGCTCCGGCGACATTAGGCCCTGCTCCGGGCAGTCCGGAGCCCAGGTGGTCGGCAGCTGCCGGTCCTCTGGCCCACAGGGAAAGGTAGGTGAGCCGCCCCATGCGGCCCTATGAAGTCATGGTTATCTTCGACGCCAGCCTGGATGACGACGCCGTCCGGGCACAGGTCGACCGCTTCACCCAGCAGCTGACAGCTGCGGGTGCCAAGTCGGTAACTAAGGACATGTGGGGTAGACGCCGTTTGGCCTACCCCGTTCGCCATCGCAGCGAGGGCTACTACGTGGTTATCGACGCCACCGCCGAACCCGCTGCCTTGTCCGAGCTCGACCGCCTGCTCACCCTCACAGATGAGGTCCTAAGACACAAGATGATGAGGGTCCCAGAGCGCGCCGCTGGCCGCTCTCGTCCGGCGGCGTCCCATGGGACCACCACCGCAGTGGGCACCAACACGAACGGAGCATGAGAATGGCACAAGACAATACGGTTAGCATCGTCGGCAACCTCACCCGGGAGCCCGAACTGCGGTTCACTCCTAGTGGCCAGGCCACGGCCACGTTTGGCATTGCTGTAAACCGGACCTGGACTGACCGCCAAAGCCAGGAACGGCGGGAATCGACTTCGTTCTTCGACGTCGTCTGTTGGGGCACCCTGGCTGAAAACGCTGCCACTTCGTTGACGCGCGGCACTCGGGTCGTGGTCACGGGACGGCTGGACCAGCGGTCATGGGAGAGCCAGGAGGGCGACCGCCGCTCCAAGGTAGAGATCACGGCCGAGGAGATAGCACCGAGCCTGCGGTGGGCGACGGTCCACGTAACCAAGAACGAGCGTCGCAGCCCGGACAGCTGGCAACGGCGAGCACCATGCTGCGCCACGAGCCGGCCTACCAGCGACCCCAACCCGAAGCGGCGCCCGTTGCCTACGGTGCCGGGCACGAAGACGAGGAGCCGTTCTAACCCATGGCACGTTCGAACGATCGCGACCGCAACCCGAAGCGAGCTCCCAAAGAGACCCGGCCCCGCGGCAAACGCAAGGTCTGTGTCTTCTGCAAGGAGCATGCCGAATGGGTTGACTACAAAGATGTCAACCTGCTCCGCCGGTTTATGAGCGAGCGCGGCAAGATCCGTTCACGGCGCGTCACCGGCAACTGCACTCAGCACCAACGTGACGTCCAGGTAGCGATCAAAACGGCTCGGGAATTGGCCCTCCTCCCCTACGTGCAACGCACCGCGAGCGAGCGCGGTCCGGGCCGGCCCCGGCCAACTCCCGGGCGAGAGGGCGGCGTCGAGCTCGAGGAGACCGCAGCGACCGACAGAGGACTCGACTACGACCTCGAAACGGACCTCGAGCCAGACGCGGAACCAGAGCTGGCGGAAGTTGAGCCGTGATGAAAGTCGTACTTCGTTCTGACGTGCCCAACCTCGGCAAGCGCGGTGACATCCGTGATGTCGCTGACGGCTATGCCCGCAACTTCCTGCTTCCCGAAAGGGCACGCCATCCCGGCCAACTCGGGTATCGCACAGCAAGCCGAGACGATGCGTCGGGCCAGAGAGACCAAGGACGCCCATGACCGCCAAGCGGCCGAGGCGATCGCCCGCAGCCTGGTCGCAGCACGTGATCCGGCTACCGATGCGAGCCGGCCCCGAGGGCCGGTTGTTCGGGTCGGTGACGACGGCCAACATCGCCGATGCGATCGCCGAACAAGCCGGCGTGGAGATCGACCGGCACCGGCTCCAACTGGACGAACCGATCAAAGCGCTGGGCACCCACGAAGTTCCCGTGAGGCTCCACGCGGATGTCGAGTTCCCGGTCACCGTCGAGGTCGTCAGAGCCTAAAGCACAGGACGAGCGAGCAGCTGTGAACCCACCGCGCCTATGGCGGGGCGCACAGCGCTCGCTCCCTGACCGAGCGACACCGAGAACTACCCAGTAAAGACAATGTCCTGAGTTCTCCGGGAGACTGCCGGCTAGACGCGGGCCATGTTGGCGAAGCGGGTGAAGTGGTCCAGGAACGCCAGCTGGGTCATGCCGGTGGGGCCGTTGCGGTGCTTGGCGATTATTATCTCGGCCGCCCCTTTGTCGGCCGAGTCCTTGTTGTAAACCTCGTCCCGGTAAATGAAAAGCACGACGTCAGCGTCCTGCTCGAGGCTGCCCGACTCACGCAGGTCCGCCAATACCGGACGCTTGTCGGCCCGCGCCTCGAGGTTACGAGAGAGCTGCGACAGCGCCACCACTGGCACGGACAGTTCTCGGGCCAGGATCTTGAGCCCTCGACTTATCTCTGAAACCTCGACTTGACGGTTCTCGGCCGGTCCGTGCCCGGACATCAGCTGCAGGTAGTCGACGACGATCAGGCCCAGGCCCTCCCGGCTCTTCAGTCGTCGAGCCTTCGCCCTTATCTCCATAACGGTCAAGTTCGCGTTGTCATCAATGAACAGTGGAGCCTCGCCCAGCTTGCCGATGGCATTTACCACCTTCGGCCAGTCCGACTCGTGTAACTTGCCATTGCGCATCCGGGACGAATCAACCCGCGCTTCAGAGCACAGCAACCTCTGGGTTAGCTCGAGATGGCTCATCTCCAGGGAGAAAAACAAGACGGGCAGCCTTTTTTCGATCGCTGCGTGAGCCGCCATGCCCGAGGCGAACGAAGTCTTCCCCATGGAGGGACGGGCGCCGACGATGACCAGAGCGCTCGGCTGAAGCCCGGAAAGTCGTTCATCGAGGTCCGTAAATCCAGTAGGCACGCCCGTGATCGTGTCACCCCGGTTGTACAGCGCTTCGAGGTGGTCCAGGCTCACGGCCAGCAATTCGCGCAAGGGTTTCAACGAGTCCGTCACCCGGCGCTCGGCGACCTCGAAGACCATCGCCTCGGCCCTGTCCATGGCTGCAGTCACGTCATCGGGGAGGGAGTAACCCATCTCGGCGATCTCGCCGGCGACACTGATCAACCGGCGCAGAAGCGCATGCTCCTGGACAATTCGTGCATATCTGGCCGCATTTGCGATCGCCGGCGTGTTGGCCTGCAGGCCGATCAGGTTGCCAGTGCCGCCGGCCGCCTCTAACAGGTCGGCTCGTTTCAGCTCGTCTGCGACTGTGACCGGGTCGGCCGGCTCGCCCTGCGCGTAAAGCGAGCAAATTGCATCGAATATATGGCCGTGGGCGGGCCGGTAAAAATCGTCGGTCCTACAACTTTCCACAGCCGAAGCAATCGCGTCGCGCGACAGCAACATCGCCCCCAGCAAGGACTCTTCGGCCTGGAGATCGTGGGGCGGCACTCGCACCGCGTGGGACTTGGCCCCCTGGCCCCGGTCTCGGAGGTCCGTGATCGCCTGCGCCATCGCCCCTACCCTTACCTTCCTCCGCTGTGGGTCGCTAGAGGTGAAACCTGCGACGGGGGGGGAAAAGCTGTTGATTTCCCGTGGATCATCGGGCCCGACGCCTGATCAGCCACTACGGCGGCCACCCACTTGCCGACGGTGACAAACCACATGCTTTCGATTATAGCGAACGCCTGTTCGATAGGCAAATTACACTGTCTCAGTCTTCCGCCCGGAACCAGAGGTGCTAGCCTCGACTCCCTGACAAAAGTTGGCCATGGCAGTTGCGACGACTCGAGGCATAACACGTTTTGATAGACCGGTTCCGTCTCCCGAGGCTTGGCCAAACCGCTGCTAGCCGGAGTGACTACGGAACGGTGCTGCCTCCGAGGAGGAGCGGCCGGTTGCCGGTCCGAGAGACTTTTCAGAAAACGGAGCCGTGGCAACCGGCCGGCACCTGCCTGTCGTGGCACCAGCTCAGTGCCCACAGGTTTTACACAGGATTGTGGGCTTTCTACGGCCAGAAAGTGTGACGGGATGACGGACGTTTCAGACGTATGGGCCACTTGCCGTGCCAATCTCCGCAAGGAGGTGCCAGAGCCAACTTGGAACACCTGGTTGGCCCCCTTGTCCTCCTCGAAACCTCGGGGTCCAAGTTCGTGGTCGGGGCACCCAACTCAGTGGTCCTCGAGCGAGTCGCCACCCGTTTCAAGGACTTGATCGAAGAGGGCCTGGCTCGAGGCTGCTTGTAGCCCTATCGCAGAACTCGAGCTGGTAGTTAATGACCCGGCTGAAAACGCGGGCCTCGCAATACAGGAAGCGCTCGTGCCGGAGGCGGCATTTTTCCCGTCAGGAAATAACAATTCGGTCTTCTCACATCTGCCTCGGACGCGAGCCCATGCCCATGGGGCCGTACTCATCCGGGCACGGCGAGCCGGCCCCGGTAGGGCCCTCCAACCGTAACGACCGGCGGGCCCACACCACGCTCAACCCCCGGTACACCTTCGAAGCTTTCGTCATTGGCGCGTCCAACCGCTTCGCCCACGCGGCCGCACAACGGGTGGCGGAAGAACCGGCCAAGGCCTACAACCCGCTCTTTATTTATGGCGCTTCCGGCCTGGGCAAAACGCACATGCTGCACGCCATCGGCCATTACGACTACCAGAACTTCCCTAACCTCAACGTCTGTTACGTTTCGACCGAGACATTCCTCAACGAGTTCATCGACGCCATACGGACCCACGGCCAAACCGCGTTCAAACGCCGTTACCGGGCGTACGACGTCCTGCTCGTGGACGACATCCAGCTGCTCGAAGGCAAAAAGGAAACACAGGAGGAGTTCTTCTACACTTTCAACTCCTTCTACGAAGCCGAAAAACAGATCGTTATCTCCTCGGACCGGCACCCCCGCTCCATAGCCACCCTCGAGGACCGGCTCCGCAGCCGGTTCGAATCCGGCCTGATCACCGATATCCAGCCGCCCGAGCTCGAAACTCGCCTGGCCATCCTGCGCAAAAAGTCTGAAGGTGAAAAAGTCGAAGTCCCCGAGGACGTCCTGGAGCTCATCGCCACCAACGTAAAAGACAACATCCGCGAGCTCGAGGGCGCGCTCATCAGGGTCTCCGCCTACGCCAGTATCCACCAGGTCCCGGTCACGACCGAGGTCGCCGCAGAGGTCCTGAGGGACATGATCGAGGCCAGCGCGCCCCGCCAAGTCACCGCCGAGCAGATCCTCGAAGCCACGGCGAAGGCCTTCGACCTCTCCGTCGAGCAGATATGCGGCCCGAGCCGGCGCCGGCCGCTGGTCGCCGCCAGGCAGACGGCAATGTACCTGTTCCGCGCGCTCACCGACTACAGCTACCCGGCCATCGCCCACGTGTTCGGCGACCGCGACCACACCACCGTCATGCACGCCCAGAAGAAGGTGGCCCGGCTCATGGCGGAGAAGCGCCAGGTCTACGAACAGGTCACCGACCTCATCCATAGCCTCACGTCCGGCGAGTGAGACGCCGGCGCTACCGCCTATGGGGATCTTGTGCCGGGACGTTGTAACTTCTGGGGACATCGGCGACTGCCTGTCCACAACCGACCGATGCCCGGCCGTCGCAGTACACTCCTGCTATCCACATAATGGCGGGGCCTCGACCAATGGCCCTGCCAGCCCAAAGCCGTCAGCCGTCCACAATCCACAGCACCTACTACTACTGCCTTTAAAGTTTTAAAAAGATCTTCTTAGTAGAGGAGCATCTGCACAGTGAAACTCCGATGTGAGCGTGACCACCTCCTTGACGCCTTGACGACGGCCGGCCGAGCCGGCTCGGGGCGTTCGGGCGGCTCCGCCGTCCTTCCGGGGATACGGCTCAACCTGGCCGGGGAACGTCTGGAGGTCACGGGGACCGACCAGGACCTGACCATCTCCACTCAGGTGGCGGTGGCCGGGCTTGGCGACGGCACGGTGGTGGCCCCGGGGCGGTTGCTGACCGACATCGTCCGGGCTCTGGAGCCCGGGGCCGTGCTGGTCCAGGGCGACGAGGAAGAGCTCCAGGTCTCGGCCGGGCGTTCGCAGTTCATGCTGCGGCCGTACGGGTCCGGCGATTTCCCCCATCTGCCCGCCCCGACCGGCCCTAGCGTGGCCTTGTCGACGGCGGGGCTGGCTGAAGCGCTCCGCCAGGTCGTGCGGGCGGCCTCGTCAGAAGACACTCGCCCCGTCCTGACCGGCGTCCTGATCGCCGCCGAGGCCGACGGTCTGCGGCTGGTGGCCACCGACTCCTACAGGCTGGCCGTGAAGGACCTCCCCGGGGCCAAGGACGTGCTGGCGGAGGGCCAGAAAGTGCTCGTGCCGTCGCGCGCGCTGGGCGAGCTGCAGAGGCTTCTCGGAGGGCAGGCAGAGCGGTGGAACTGCACCTGGGTGCCCATGACGTCAGGTTCGCCGTCGGGCAAGTCAAGCTGTCCACCCGGCTGATCGAAGGGGAGTTCCCGCCGTACCGTCAGCTGATCCCGTTCAATTACCCCAACCGGCTGGTAATTAGCCGTGACGCTTTCCTGGACGCCGTCCGTCGGGTCCGGCTGGTGGCGCGGGATTCGACCACGCCGGTGCGGATCGCGCTGCGTTCGGGCACCGTCCAGTTGAGCGTGGTGACCAATGACTGGGGCCAGGCGGTCGAAGAAGTGGACGCCAAGTACGAGGGGGCCGAGATGACGATCGCGTTCAACCCTCAGTACCTGGCGGAGGGGGTAGAGGCCGTCGTGGGCGACGAAGTGGTCCTCGAGACGATCGACGCCCTGAAGCCGGCCACGTTGAAGCCCACTGACAAGACGGACTACGTCTACCTGCTGATGCCCGTACGGGTGGCGTAGGCAAGAGCCCTGGTCGTCTGCACGCGCGAGCTCATCCGTAGCGGTGTTCGTAGAACAAATAAGTATCAGCCAATTTCCGCAACTATGTCTCGGCAGAAATCGAACCTGCGCCACGAGGCATTACGCTGTTTCAGGGTGACAATGGCTCAGGCAAGACCAACTTGCTGGAAGCGGTGGCTTATTTCGCCACCTTGAAGAGCTTCCGGGGCGCGCCGGCCGCCTCTATGGTGCGCAACGGCGCTCGAGCAGGCCGTGCTCCGGGCCAGAGCCAACCGGGAAGGACGTAGCCTTCTCATCGAGACCGAGATCAACTGACCGGCAGGGACAAAGTGAGGCTGAACCGTCAGCCGCGTGCGGCGCAACGACGAGCTCCTCGGGGCTTGTGCTGGTGACGATCTTTTCTCCCGACGACATCGAGATGGTGAAGGGAGGGCCGCAGTTAAGGCGTCAGTACCTCGATGACCTCCTCGTCGCATTGCACCCGAAGCACCACGCGGCGTGCAGCTGAGCTCGAGCGGGTCTTGAAGCAACGCAACGCTTTGTTGCGCTCGGCCGGCGGGGTCCTGCGCGGGAGCATGGCCAGCACCCTCGACGTCTGGGACGACAAAATTGGCCAGCTGTGGGCGAGGCAATTGCTGACGCGCGCGAGGCCCTCGTGGCATCGCTGGAAAAAGAAACCGACGACGGCGTACCTGCAATTGAGCGGGCGCAGAAGCGCGCGAGGCAGCGACGCGGCCGGTGGGCTTGCGCTACGAACGCAGCTGGCGCAGGCCCGCTGCTGGTCGGCGCTCAGCGAGGCCAGGGCCGAAGACGTACGGCGAGGTGTCACGGGCGTGGGCCCGCAACGCGACGAGCTCTACATGTCCGTCAGAGGGCTGGCGGCCCGCACGCAGGCTTCGCAAGGGGAGCAACGGAGCCTGGCCCTGTCACTTCGCCTGGGTGGGCACTCTCTGGTCACCGACCGCCAGGGCTCGAGCCCGGTACTGCTGCTGGACGACGTGTTCTCCGAGCTCGACCCGACCGCAGCGCGGCCCTGGCGTCGTGCTTGCCGGACGGCCAGGCGCTGTTGACACCGCCGGCCCGGTCCCGCGGGTTGCCGGTGGCGCATCTGGGCCACGTGTGCACGACGGCGTCGTCGAGACGGCGGTCGGGTGTGCCCGTGGACGGCGTGATGGACGTCGCCATGGGACGAGGAGCCGACGGAGCGGAGGAGCCGAGGCGCAGTGGCCGCCTCGCTGCCGGAGGCGGCCCGCCTGATAGGTGCCCACGGGGGCACATCGAGCTGGCCGCGGTGCAGCAGACGTGTGGCCCGACGTGTGTGGGCGTGCAGGCCGCAGCGCACGCTGTGGCCCAAGGCGCTTCGCGGCGGGCGTGCTCACGGTGGCCACGGACCACCACGCGTGGGCCGCCGAGCTCCGCGCTCTTCGGCTCTGACCTGCTGAAACGCCTGCAGGTCCCGTGCCCCTCGGTGCGGTCGATCGTGGTCGTGGTCAGCCCGGGACAGGGCTCTGAACTGGTAGAATGGTATCCTGGCAGTTGGGTCGGTGAGGAGGGCTTACAACCCGGCCAAACCCTGAACCCGTCTAGCGCGGCGGCCGTGACGCCGCGCCCCGGTGCGACCCGAACAAGAAGTAAAGGCAGATGATGACCAAGGTCGAACAGGAGCAGTTGGGTGGCCTCTGTCGACGGGATGTACACCGCCAAGGACATGGCCGTGCTGGAGGGCCTGGAGCCGGTCCGCAAGCGCCCGGGCATGTTCATCGGGTCGACCGGGCCGTCCGGGCTGCACCACCTCGTCTGGGAGGTCGTCGACAACTCGGTCGACGAGGCGATGGCCGGCTTCTGCGACCGTATCGACGTGACCCTGCTGGCCGACGGCGGCTGCCGGGTGGTCGACAACGGCCGCGGCATCCCGACCGACATCAACCCCCAGTACAAGCTGTCCGGCGTCGAGATCGCGCTCACGAGGCTGCACGGCGGGGGCAAGTTCGGCGGGGCGGGCTACAAGGTCTCGGGCGGTCTCCACGGGGTGGGGGTCTCGGTGGTCAACGCGCTTGTCGCGCCGGCTCATCGTCGAAGTCGACCTCAACGGCCAGCGTCACCGGATGGAGTTCGTCGACGGCGGCAAACCCACTGGGAAGTTGGAAGTCGTCGGTCCCGTCCCCGCGCAACCGGCGAGGCACGATCGGTCACGTTTTGGCCGGATCGCACAGATCTTCGAAGAAGTCGGCTTCCGGGCGCAGACCGTGCTCGAGCGCCTTCAGATGTACGCCTTTCTAAACGCGGGCCTCGAGATCAACTTCCACGACGAGCGCGAGGGTGGCGCCAGCCCCGGTCACCTACTGCTACAAGGGCGGGATCATTGATTTCGTCAAGCACCTCAACGCGACAAAGGACCCTCTGTTCAAGAAGGTGGCGCACTTCAAGGTGGCCGAGGACGACGGCGAGGTCGAGGTCGCCCTCCAGTGGAACACGGGTTACAACGAGGGCCTGCACGGGTTTGCCAACGGCATCGCGACGATCGAGGGCGGCGCCCACGTCGAGGGCCTGAAAAAGGCCCTGACCAATGTCGTCAACAAGTACGCCCGCTCGCGGAGCCTGCTGAAGGAAAAAGACGAGAACCTCCTCGGGCGAGGACATCCGGGAAGGGATGTGCGCCATAGTCTCGGTCAAGCTGCGTCGAGCCCCAGTTCGAGGGCCAGACCAAGGCCAAGCTGGGCAACACGTCCATGCGTTCCCTGGTCGAGCGGGCCACCAACGAGAAGCTGGCTGAATGGCTGGAGGAAAACCCGACCGAGGGCGCGCCTGATCGTCACCAAAGCCATCCAGGCGTCCCGAGCACGGGTGGCGGCCCGAGACGCCCGGGAGGCGACCCGGCGCAAGTCCCCGCTCGAAGGCGCCGGCATGCCGGGCAAGCTGACGGACTGCCGTACCCGCGACGCCCGGGAGGCCGAGCTGTTCATCGTCGAGGGTGACTCCGCCGGCGGCTCAGCCGTTCGGGCCAGGAACCCGGAGAACCAGGCCATCCTGCCGATACGGGGCAAGATCCTGAACGTCGAGCGGGCCCGGATCGACAAAATGTTGAAGAACAACGAGATCCAGGCCCTGGTGGCCGCGATCGGCGCCGGCGTCGGGGAAGACTTCGACGTGTCCAAGATCCGCTACCACAAGGTGATCATCCTGGCGGACGCCGACGTCGACGGCAGCCACATCAGGACCCTGTTGCTTACGTTCTTCTTCCGGCAGATGACGCCCCTGGTCGAGGAGGGCCACGTCTATTGCGCTCAACCGCCGCTGTTTTCGACCACGGTCGGCAAAGAGAAGATCTACCTGAAGGATGAGGCGGCCAGGCAGCGCTTCCTGGCGGAGCGTCCGGGCCACAAAGCCGAGTTCAACCGGCTGAAAGGGCCTGGGCGAGATGGACTGGCACGAGCTGGGGAGCACGACCATGAGCCGCGGCCCAGCGGACCCTCCTGCAGGTGGAGATCGAGCAGGCCGCCATTGCCGACGAGGCTTGCAGCATCCTGATGGGCGACGACGTCGAGCAGCGCAAGCAGTTCATCGTCGACAACGCCGGCGAAGTCCGGTTCCTGGACATCTAAATGACTGACGTACTACTTCCCGGAGGTGCCGGGGACGACGGCAACGGGCCGCCGCCCGGGAGTCCAGCCGATCGAGATAAACGTGGAGATGGAGCGCTCCTTCCTCGAGTACGCCATGTCCGTCATCGTCCAGCGGGCCCTGCCGGACGCGCGCGACGGGCTGAAGCCGGTCCACCGCCGCATCCTCTACGCGATGCACATCCAGAACTACCGTCCCGACCGGCCGCACGTGAAATGCGCCAAAGTCATCGGCGAGACGATGGCCAAGTTCCACCCGCACGGGGACCTGGCCATTTATGACGCCCTGGTCCGGATGGCGCAGCCGTTCAGCCTGAGGGACCCGCTGGTCGATTTCCACGGGAACTACGGCTCGCCGGATTTCCCCGCCGCCGCCGCACGCTACACCGAGTGCCGCCTTTCGCCGTTGGCGATGCACATGCTGGAGGGCATCGACGAGGAAACCGTCGACATGACCCGCAACTACCTCAACGAGGACGACGAGCCCACTGTCCTGCCGTCGCGGTTCCCGAACCTGCTGGTGAACGGCAGCCAGGGGATCGCCGTGGGCATGGCCACGAACATCCCTCCCCACAACCTGGGCGAAGTCATCGATGCCACGACTCACCTGATCGACCACCCCGAGGCGAGCATCGAGGACCTGATGAGGTTCGTCAAAGGGCCCGGACTTCCCGACCGGCGGGTTCATCCTCGGCCGCCAGGGGATCATCGACGCTTACCGGACCGGCCGCGGTTCGATCCGCATGCGGGCCAGGGCCGACGATCGAAGAAACCCGCAACGGTGCTCAGATCGTCGTGACCGAACTGCCTTACCAGGCCAGCCCGCGGGCCATCCAGGAACGCATCGCCGAACTGGTCAACAGCCGGGAGCTCGAGGGCATCCGGGACATCCAGGACCTCTCGGCCGGCAACGACACCAAGATCGTCATCCCGCTCAAGCGGGACGCCAACGCCAACGTCGTCCTCAACAACCTGTACAAGCTGACGCCGCTGCAGACCAGTTTCGGCGTCAACATGGTGGCGCTGGTCAACGGCGGGCCGCGGACGCTCAACCTGAAGTCGGCGCTGGAAGCCTACGTCGGCCCACCAGATCGAGGTCGTCACCCGCCGGTCCGAGTACCGCCTGCGCCGGGCGCAGGCCAGGGCGCACATCGTCGAAGGGCTGTTGAAGGCCCTCGACATGATCGACGCCATCATCGCGGCCATCCGGGCGTCCGAGAGCCGGGGCGAGGCCCGCGAGCGGCTGATGGCGGCGCCGTTCGAGTTCAGCGAGGTGCAGGCCGAGCACATCCTGGACATGCAGCTCTCCCGGCTGACCCGATTGGGCCGGGCCGACCTCGAAGAGGAGATGGCCAAGCTGCGCCAGACGATGGCCGAGCTCGAGGCCATCCTCGGCGAGCCGGGAGATGCTGAACGGGGTCGTCAAGACCGAGCTGGGCGAGATCAGGGCACGTTTCAACACCCCCCGGCGTGGCCGCCATCACCTTCGACCCGGGCGAGATGGCGCCCGAGGACCTGATCGAGGACGACGAGCTCGTCATCACCATGACCCGGGCGGGCTACATCAAGGCGGTGGCCGGCGTCCACGTACCGGACCCAGGGCCGGGGCACGCGTGGGATGCGGGGCACCAACCTGCGCGAGGCCGACATCGTGGCCAAGGTGATCCACACGACCGCCCACGCCTACTTGTTGTTTTTCTCCAACCTGGGCCGTGTTTACCGCCTGCGGGCCTTCGAAGTGCCCCTGCAGGAGCGCACGGCCCGGGGTACGGCCATCGTCAACCTCCTGCCACTGGCGCCCGGGGAGCGCATCCAGGCCCTGATCGATACCCGTGAGTTTCCATCCGACCAGGTACCTGTTCTTCGCCACCAAGCAGGGCCACGTGAAGAAGACGGCTTTCTCCGAGTACGACAAGAGCCGCCGCGACGGCCTGATCGCGCTCAACCTGCGCGACGGTGACGAGCTAGTAGCGGTGATCGTCACCGCCGGCCAGGACGACATCTTCATGGTCAGCCGGGCCGGGCATGACGATCAGGTTCTCCGAGGAAGACGTCCGGGCCATGGGCCGGGACGCCGCCGGCGTGCGCGGGATGGCGATGCGCAGCGACGACGAGGTGGTTGCCGCCGACATCGCCCGCGACGACACCAGCATCCTCATGGTCACCAGCGCCGGGTACGGCAAGCGGACCCAGCTGTACCACTTCCACCGCCAAAACCGGGGTGGCCTCGGCGTGCGGGGGCATCAGGCTGACCACCAGGCGGGGACGGGTGGTGTCCGCCTTCACTGTCGGGCATCGACGACGAGATCCTGGTCATCTCCTCGTCCGGCGTGGTGGTGCGGCTGGCCGCCCGGGAGATTTCGAGCCAAGGTAGGGATGCGACAGGAGTACGGGTGGTGAGCCTCGACGCCGGCCAGGAAGTGGCCTCAGTGGCGCCGGTCCTTGCCGTCGAGGAAGATTGATTGATGTCAGAGCCCGTCCCGCGGCAGCCGCAGCCGCCAAGGCGGTGGGAGGCCGCCGCCCCAGCCGCGCCACCGACGGCGGCTGGGCCAGCCACCACGGCCGTGGGAGCCAGCCGACCCCGAGGCCGCCCCGCTACGCCGCCCTCGCCCGGGACCTCTTACTACCCCCCCGACCCGCCGGCGGCTGCCCGCCTCCAGGCCGGACGGCGACCCGCCCGCCCGTAACGCCCCCGGCCCAGCGGCCCCGGCCCCCGGCCGGTCCGGTCCGCCGGCGACGGGCCTCAGCGGACGGGGCCACCGGCTGGGGCGGCGCACCGGTGGCGCCGGCCAGCCGCGGCCGAAGCGCAAGCCAGCGGTCGTCCGGGGGGTGCGCAGCCGGCGTCTGATGCGCCGCTTCGACATCTGGAGCGTGTTCAAGGTCTCGGTCATCTTCTACGTCGTGCGTCTTCGTCGTGATGCTGGTCGCCGGCACCGCCCTCTGGAACGTGGCCGCCGCCTTCGGGGTCGATCACCGACGGCGGAGAAGCTGGTCCGGTCGCTGTTCGCCCTGAACACGTTCATCCTGCACCCGATCACCGCCCTGTTCTGGTGGGGGTCCGTCATCGCCGGCGCCGTCTGCTTCCTCGGGGTCCTGTTCAACGTGTTCGCCGCCGTGCTGTACAACCTGATCAGCGACGTTGTCGGCGGCATCCAGGTCGATCGTCGTCAGCGACCAGGGCCATGAGGAGAGCGTGTAAGCTCGGTTCGGCTGGCGTGGCGGTGGCTCAGGGCCAGGGGCTATAGCTCAGCCGGTTAGAGCGCAGCACTGATAATGCTGAGGTCGGTGGTTCGATTCCACCTAGCCCCACAGTAAAAGCCTGGTCAGGGCCGGTGAGCGGGGAGCGAAGATTCTGAGGTCAAGGAATCATCCCGCGTCCATCCCGCGGACCGAAGCGTTCCATCCCGCGTTTATCCCGCGGGCGGAAGCGATCTGTCCGGCCGATCCCGCGGGATGCTCGGGACGTCGTTTGCTCGACGACTTAGGTTGCTTAGGCGAGGGTGGCACCGAGCTGCTCGGCGATGCTCGCCACCAGCGGCAGCGAACCCCTGGCGGACAGGTCGCTCGACTCGACCAGTGGACTGTAGGCCTTCGCTTCTGTCGTGGTCAGTAGGTCCCCAAAGAGGACGAAGACCTCTTCGGAGGCACCCGGGAGGAGGTCTCCGAGCAGGGGAGAGTCGCGCCTCGCTAGCTCGGCGACCCGGGAACGCCAGAGCAAGCCGACCGTGCCGGCTGCACCCACTCGACGGCCGTGGAGCGCTGCTGCCCAGTCCGTTGTGCAGCGATAGTGGGCAGCGGGGCTGGTGACGAGCTGGCTGCGCTTCAACCCGAGCTTGTCCAGCTCTGCGTCTCGAAGGTCGACCAGCACTAGGCGCTCGGCCACGTTGAGCCCGGCCAGGCCCCGTTGGTGGAGATCCAGGAAGGTTATGTCCCGAGAAGTCTTCTCGTGGACGTCGTGGAAGACCGTTTCTAAGAGCGCAGCTGTCCGCGTCCTGGCGCCGTACAGGGTCGGGACGACGGCACCCGCGGAGTTGACCAGTGGGGCGAAGCGGCTCCGGCCCTGGCCTGAGCTATTGAACAGCGCCGGCCAGTGACGAGCGGAGAACGCAGTGAAGAAGGGCTCGCCCGTTTCGAGAGCCACGGTGCGGAGGTGGCGCAGGTCGACCGAAGAGGGGCTCGGGACCGGGCACGACCTTGGGTCTGGGCAGTCACTTGCCGTCACGCGGCATTCGACGCCCGGTCCTGGGCTGCTCGAAGCACCGCCTCAGGGTTGCGCTCCAACTCCTCGGCGGGGACCTTGCCGTCCAGCCAGGACGTCGGGTGAACGAGCCAGGCCCACAGTCCCCAGCCGTCCTCGCCTGCCCCGGCCAGGGCCGCGATCACCGGTTGGAATGCTGGCCGGGGGAGCAGGTCCGCGTCCAGCAAGAAGGCCGGTACGAGCGTCTCGTTGTCGTACTCCACCGTGAACAGCTCGAAGCGGTCGCGCGCCCGGCGCACCCACTGACGCAGGTTGGCCGCCTTCATAAGGCGGCCGTCGGCCAGAGCCTTGTAGGTAAATGCGCCGGTAGCCAACAGCTCGGAACGCAGCTCAGCCCGCCTCTGGGCTTGAGCGACCATGGCTGCCGGCACGACGTCCGTCTCGGACAGTGAGGGCATCATCGCCGCGACCAGAGTGTCGAAGTTCGCGGCAACCCGTTCCTGATGTTGCAACCGGCCCCGGACCAGCCGGACGAGCCCTCGCTGGTGGTCGTCGTCGACGTCCTCGAAGAGGCCGACGAAGCCATTCCTCACTTTCGGCGCCGCCGTACAGGACGATCGGTACCCACCCACCGTTGCCGACGGCATAACCCTGTGCGCCAGCCCATTCTCGGGTCTCTGCCTGTGGTCCGCCACCGGGTGCAGTAGCTGTTGCGGGGGCGTGCAAGACAATCGAACGCCGAGTACCTGCGTCTTCGGGAGTACTTGCGGGTGCCTTCTTGACCATGTCACCAGAGTAGCGCAGCATCGACGATTGCTCAACGGTGACACACTCGCGGCGAGTATCCCAGGCCCGGAGCTGTCCCCGACTTCTGAGCTCAGGGATTCATCCCGACCCAACCCTCGGGCGGAAGCGTTGTCCCAGCCGCTCGGCGGCCTCTCGGTCCGCCTCCTTGGTCGCTTGGGCGTACACCGCCAGTGTCGTTCGCGGGTTGGCGTGACCGAGGCGTTCCTGGGCGGTCTTGACGTTGACTCCCTCCTCAAGGAGGGCAGTGCCAGCGGCGTGTGTTTCAGGTCGTGGAAGTTGAGTTCGGGGAGGCCGGCGGCTACACGAGCGGGTAACCACACGCGGAGCCGCCAGTTGGAGTAGTGCAGCCGACTGCCGCCATCGAGCAACGGCTGGTTAGCGATGGGCCCATTCACGCCGACGGCATCTAATTGTCTTGTACCGTCTGTGGCGGGAGTGTCACGTCCAGTGTGTTTTGGCTAGCCTGTTCATCATGGCAGTCGTCGCGTTCAAGGACACCACCTACAGCCTGAACGGCCTCTTAGAGCGTATTTCTCATGGGGAGATCGCTCTGCCGGACATCCAGCGCCCGTTCGTTTGGAAACCGGCCCGCGTTCGGGATCTCTTCGATTCGATGTATCGCGGTTTCCCTGTGGGGTACTTATTATTTTGGTCTACAGGCGCGGAGGTTGGTGCCCGGCGGATTGGGGTTGGGGGTGACGAGCCAGCTCCGCAGTTACTGATTGTTGACGGGCAACAGCGACTAAGTTCTCTTTACTCCGTCATTTTTGGCGTGCCGATTGTGCGCGAGGACTATAGCGAAGGTCGGATCCGAATCGCTTTCCGTCCTGACTCCGGCACATTCGAAGTCACTGATGCTGCTATTGAGAAGGACCCGGAGTGGATCGCTGACATCCGCCGCGTGTTCACTGGGTCATTTCACTCCTTCGTCCGCGCCTTTTTAGCAAAGCTAGAGAAACACCGTGGTGAGCCATTGACCGATGTGGAAAGTGACCGCATCGCCGAGGCGATCGACCGACTTAAGGACTTGCAAAACTACCCCTTCAAGGCGATTGAACTTGATTCCACAATCGATGAGTCGCAGGTCGCGGACGTATTTGTGCGGATCAACAGCGAGGGAGTGCAGCTGAACCAAGCGGACTTCATCCTGACACTTATGTCTGTCTTCTGGGAGAAAGGCCGCCGAGAGTTGGAGGACTTTTGCCGAGCCGCGAAGAGTCCTTCGACCGGGCCAGCTTCTCCATTCAATCACTTTATAGAGCCAGGGCCCGGCAGATCTGCTCCGTGTGGCCGTGGCCGTCGCGTTTCGGCGTGGCCAGCTACGGCGCGTGTACTCAATGTTGCGGGGCAAGGATCTCGAGACGGGGATCGTGAGCCCTGAGCACCGCGATCTCCAGTTTGCGCGGCTTCGCGAGGCACATGACGCAGTGTTGAACCTGACTAACTGGTTTGAGTTTCTAAAATGTCTAACTCAGGCTGGATTTAGATCTCGACGAATGATCAGCTCGGAATACGCGATTCTGTACTGCTATGCCCTCTGGCTGATTGGGCGGCGCGACTTCTCTGTACCGACCAAGCGCCTGCGTGAAGTGATCGCACGATGGTTTTTCATGTCACACACGACCGGTCGTTACACTTCCTCACCAGAAAGTCAAATCGAGAGCGACTTAGCCCGGCTGCGGTCAGTCGACACCAACAATGCTGACGGGTTCTGCCTGGCTCTAGACAAGCTCGTGGCCGACACGTTCACCACCGACTACTGGGATATTACGTTGCCAAACCGACTGGAGACGTCGGCGGCCAAATCGCCGCCGCTGTCAGCCTACTGGGCGGCCCTGAATCTACTGGATGCCCAGCTCCTTTTCTCAGATCTGCAGGTCCCGGACCTTCTCGATCCGGCCGTTAACCCGGTGCGGAACATAGAACGGCATCACCTTTTTCCTCGGGCCTATCTCCAGTCGATCGGCATCGTCGCTTCGAGCGAGGTAAATGCCATCGCGAATATGGCCTTCGTGGATTGGCGGGACAACACGGATATCTCCGACAGCCCGCCTGCCGTCTACTGGCCGCGCATGACAGCTAATATGGACTCTATTCAGATAGCCAACCAGCGCCGCTGGCATGCTTTGCCTATCGGCTGGGAACAATTATCGTACACCGATTTTTGCAATCGGCGCCGCAAACTCATGGCAGATGTCGTTCGCGAGGGCTACCACCGGCTCAGTGGACGGACACCGGTACCCGTGACAACACTCAGCGACTTGATCGCTGGCGGCGAATCGAACGTCACCGAGTTCAAGAGTACCGCGCGCTGGAATGTGCACACGCGCCAGCGAGACGAAAAACTTGAGCATGTCATCGTCAAAACTGTGACCGGTTTCATGAACGCCGAGGGAGGCACCCTACTTATCGGAGTCGCCGATGACGGTGCAGTTGTTGGTCTCGACGAGGATTACTCAACCATAGGGAAGGGCAACCGCGACGGGTATCAGCTCTTCCTGACCCAACTGATAGATACCAATGTTTCCGGGCCAGCGTCGGCATTAGTTCGGGTGAGTTTTCATCATGTCCTTGGCAAAGACGTGTGCCGTGTCGACGTCGCGGCGACAGGCAAGCCGGCATTCGCAAAACCGCTCGGGGGCAAGAGCCATAATGAGTTCTGGGTGCGGATTGGCAATCAGACCCAGCAACTTCATGGTTCTGAAGCCGTCGAGTATCAGGCGTTGCACTGGGGTTAGAACCACTATGTTGATGTCACGGAGTCGCCCTGTATGTCTCGCGGGCGAAAGCGTTTCCCTAGGCGGTCGGCAGCCTCACGGTCGGCCTGTTTTGTCGCTTGGGCGTACACGGCGAGCGTCGTTCGAGGATTGGCGTGACCGAGGCGCTCTTGGGCCGTCTTTATGTTCACGCCTTCTTCCACGAGGGCAGTGCCCGCTGTGTGCTTCAGGTCGTGGAAGTTGAGATTGGGGAGGCCGGCGACCTCACGAGCGGGCAGCCACACGCGGCGCCGCCAGTTGGAGTAGTGCAGCCGAGTGCCATCTGGTGAGACGAACACCAACGCGTCGGGAGTAGTGGCCGTTACGCCTTGCTCAGCCAGGACCGCGGCGAGCATCGACATCAACCAGTCCGGTAACGCCAACGACGGTCGACGCCCGGCCTTGGTCTTGGGGTCGCTCTCGATCATTTCACCGTGGAGACCACGGGTGACCTGACAGTCGATGACGACGGTCTGCCGCAGGAAGTCCAGCCGGTCAACTCGTAATCCGGCGATCTCACCCCATCGCAAACCAAACGCTCCCAGGTAAGCCATCGGACCGTACGAGCCCATGGCGTTGGCGAGCTGGCAAGCCGGTCAGCGTCAAGGATCTCGGCAACGCGAGGTGAGATCCGAGGAAGCCGGATCCGCCGGCACGGACTGCGTGCGATGATCTCGGAATCCTCGGCGTAACTCATCAATGCTCGGAGCACGGCATACATCCTGACGGTGGAGGCTGGTGCGTGTGAAGACGTCCACTCGTCGACCAGTCGTTGGACGTCTGCCCTGCTGACAGAACCAACTGCCTTCTGTCCGATGACTCGGAATGATGTGGCTGTCGAGGATGCTCGCGGTCGCGCGCGATGGAGCCGGGCCGCTTTGCCCCGTTTGCTCCAAGCCACCTCCCGGCGACGTCCGCGACACGAGTGGCAGCCAAGCCGAGGGTCCACCCATACCCCCCGCATGCGTGCCGCTCGTTCGGCAATTTCGAACGCCTCAGCTTCCTTTTTCGTGCGGAAAGTCTTCGAGTACTCCTTGCCGCTGTGGTCAGCGTAGCCGGACGTCGTACACATACCGGCCATCCCTCCTCCGAAACCGGGCTTTGATCATCCCTGCTCCTTACTGTCGAAGACGAGGGTGAGTCTTGCGCGAAGGTGTGACGTCAGCGCTTTCTACTGGTCGCCTTCTAAGAGGTCCGGCCGAAGTCTCGCACGCTTGATGCCAGGACAAGACGCCGGCGCCCGATGGTGACGCTCGCTAATTGGCCTGCGGTGATCATTTGCTTGAGCTTCGTTGTACCCACACCGAGCTGCTCTGCTGCCTCTGAGACTGACAGCATCACCGGTTCACGAGTCGCCGGAGTTGGCAGCGATTGCAGTGCGGTCTTCACGGCGTGGTTGATCACAGCTTGCAGCGCGGCACCGAGAGACTGGTAGGGATCGTCCTCGTGGTCAGCGTGTCCATCGAGGTAGCCCATTTGCCACCGTGTTCTCGTGTTCGGCATCCCTAACTCCCTTCTACTGCAGGAACGTACGCCCGTACCGTGGACGGCCGAAGATCCACCGGCGAAGAGTCCCTTGACATAAGACGATCTGGGGTTGAAACCGAACTTGTCGACGACGTCGTCTGACCAAGGCCGGATGTGCAGCACCAGCTCGATCGAGGCGCCTGTCGATCCTGAACAGGTGCGGAGGGTTAGCCATGATTAGCTCCTCTCAGCTATCGCCTCGTGCTGATGATATTAGTGCATGTTATGAGAGCTTTTCAAGAGTTAGCTTTGTTTAGCTTCGAGCGCGCTCTACGGCGCACATGGCCGCGAGGAGGACTGCCGCCTGAACTGCCCAAGGGTCCCACGGGCCAGGAGCCCGCGGCGTCAGCGCCCGGGGCCCCGGGGCCGCTCGGCGCTCGACCGGCGGCGCCCGGACAGCTCCGCGTCCTGAGAGGGGGAGCTGCCGGGCCGGCCACGGCCCTGGCTTGCCGAGGGCGCCGGCCCCCTCTGCACAGGCGTGGTCGACGAAATGCCGTCGGGGCGCTCCGCCACCCACTCGGCCATCTCGGCGTCGACGAAGCGGACCTGGGCCCGTTCGGGTACTTCCAACAGCCCGTGCATGTGCACGAGCCGGTCGCGAGCCACGGCCAGCTGTTTCGGCTCTTTGCCGAGCACCTTGGCCACTTCTTCTACCCCGGCGCCGCCTGTGCCGGCCAGGCTGGCCACGGCGGCCAGGTAGTCGCGCTCTTGGGGCCGCAGGCGGCCCCAGGTGACTTCGTACTGGCCCGCCAGCTCGGCTCGGGCCGACCTAAGCCCGGCTTTGGCGTGGGCGAGGGTGATCGTGGCCTCCCCCTGGGCCGCCTCCCAGGCGTGCCAGCCGAACAGCTGCACGTAGTAGGGATGGCCGCCCGAGCGGCGCACCAACAGGCTCAGGGCATCGTCTTCCCAGGCCACGTGGCGGCGGGCCGCCGGCTCGACCAGGGCCAGGCGCGCCGCGCTCGGCTCCAGGTTGCCGAGCTCTTCGACCGGGAGGCGGCTGGCGTAGGTCCCGGCGCCGGCCAGGCGCTCCCTGAAGGTCTCGAGCCCGCCGAAGATGACCGCCACCGGTTGGAGCCGACGGGCCACCACCGTCTGGAGGGCGCGGGCGAGCGCCGAGACGTCCTCCTGGGGTGCCATCTGGGCCTCGTCGACCGTGACCAGCAGCCCGGTGCCGTGACCGGCGGCGAAGCTCCCGACGCGCCCCAGTGCGTCCTCGAAGGCAGCGGCAGCGCTCCCGGTGCCGGCGTTATGGCCTCGCTCGACCGTGGCGCGAGCCGAGTCCACGGCGACGCTGAGCTGGGCCTGGAGCTCTTTGGAACCCCGGCCAAAACGCCCCCAGGGCCGGACGGCCTCGGGTATGCGCTGTAGCAGGACTGCCACCAGGCTCTCTTCTTGCAGCGCTTGCACGTGCAGCACCGCCCAGCCCAGTTCCTTCGATGCGACCTCGCCGATCACGTCCAAGAGGACCGTCTTGCCGGTACCCCGGCCGCCGAGGATCGCACGGCAGAAGCGGGGGTGCTCGGGGCCGGCCTCCAGCACCCGGGCCACGTCGTCTACCAGGCGCATCGCGGCCCGCGACTACCGGCGGGCGGCGCCCGAAACCGGGGGTGTAGGGAGGAGCCGGCACTTGGTTAGCCATCGTTAGTCTTTTTCGTGCTCATGTGCCTTAGCGACAAAGTTACCCAAGCAACCCAGACAGATACAGCAGTTAGCGCATCATCTCGGACTTGTGCCTGTCCTGCGCTCAGCGTCCAGCTTCAACGCTCGGGCCGCCCGGCCTTTGCCCGGCCTCACCGTCCGCTTCTGGCGTGATTTCAGGGAGACGGCCTGTTATGGCTGCATAGTATGTGCGGTCAGGACATGCCTCCTGAGCAGCCAGAACTCCTCTGCCGGCTCGGCTCGGCTGAGCTCGCAGGTGCGGTATGTTCTTGCGGCGTGGTTCTGCACTGCTAGTAGTACCGGTGGTGCTACCATGCGCTTATGGCTGTAGTGAAGCGGTCCGTGTCGATTGACGCCGAAGTCGCCGCCGCCGCTGAAGAGGCCGCCGCTGAGGACGGAGTGTCATTTAGCGCCTGGCTTTCCGAAGCTGCTCATCGTCAACTTCTTGTGCGGGAGGGCCTTCGTGGAGTCGCCGAGTGGGAGGAGGCCGCTGGCGCTCTCACGCCTAATGAGCTGGCTGCCGGCGAGATCCTTCTCGACCGTCTCGTCTCGGGCGGTACCCGCAAACCGGCGCGCAGTGCGTGAGCACCGACGGCTTGACCTACGACACGGGAGCTTTGGTCGCCGCAGAACGGGATGACCGGGTCATGTGGTCGCTTCACCGGGCTGCTCTCCGGCGAGGGCTCCCCCCGACAGTGCCCGCGGGTGTGCTCGCTGAGGGTTGGCGCGGCGGGCCACAAGCGAACCTGTCGCGCTTGTTGAAGGGGTGCGACATCGAGGATCTCACCCAGGCCCAGGCCCGGGCGGTCGGGGCATTGGCGGCTCGGGCTGGTCACGACGACATCGTTGACGTCTCGGTTGTCGAGGGGGCGGTCCGCCGAAACCATGCGGTGGTCACCTCGAACGCTGGCCACATCCGCAAAGTAGCCAGCGTGGCTGGAGCTGACATCACGATCCACAGCGTGTAACGTTCGGCACTGGACACCGACACTGCGTCCGTCGCGGGAGGGGTGGCTCGGTCGCCGATGGCTCTCTAGTGGAGTTGGGAGTCACCCGCTGTCGTTCTGTGGCGCAAAGGTGTCGCCCGCTTCTGGTGCAGGCCCGAAGCCGAGTGGATCCTCGGGATGTCCATCGACTTGTTCCAACCGACCGCGGCTGTCCCCGAGCTGTCCGGAGCGACCCTACGAACTGGCCTGGAACCGGTCGACTAGCCCCGTACAGCGATGGAGAATCGAACCGAGGGCGTCGACTTCGCGCAACAGACAGGCGATGACGCAGCGCGCGACACACGCCTGGGCACATCGTTCCATTGCGTCATGCATATGTCTCTTATTTGCCAGGTGCAACCAGGGGCCAGCAGGCACTGCGTTCGCCCCAGCAACCCTTCTGCCGCGCTCACCTCCCCACTTCCGAGGACCGTTTCGGGGTGCCCGCCCCGTTGTCGTCCGAGCGAACTGCTCTGGCCGCAGTGCACCTTTGCCCGCCCGTCGGCGCTGACGCCTCGCAGCCTCCTCCTCTCTGCGTCCGGCGTCCTCCTGGGCAGGCTCGACTATCGCGAGGAGCTCGGCCCGGAGCGTTTCCAGCGACCCGAGGCGCGCCCTCACGTTGTCCAGGGCCTTTCGTGCCTCGTCGGCCAGGCGGCCAGCCTGCTGAGATTCCGAGCGCGCCAAGTGGGCATCGTGCACCGCTTGGGCCACCCGGAGCATCTCGGAGAGGAAGAGCCTCCAGGCGGTCGGCGTGTCCTCGTCGAGGTCCGCTTGGGCCATGAGGGCGGCCACCGACCTGATGGTGCCGCGCGGGACGCAGCGGGCTGTCGCTGGCCTGTTCCGAGGTCCTTGGGCCGAGCGGGCCAGCAGGCCCGAGGCGTGGGCCAGTGGCCCGGGAACCCGCTCCAAGCGCCCCGACAAAACCGCCAGGGCGCCCGCCGCGTCGGAGGCGACCGCTCGCCAGGTGGCCACGTCTTCGGCGGGAACGGCACCCAGCTCGCGCACAACTTCGGCCAGGCCGTCGGTCGCCTCTCTCCGCCCGGCCCGGGACCGGCAGGCTGACACCCGGTGCCGTTCGCCGAACTCCGACTTGCCCCAACGCCTTCTCGCCTCGGCCCAGCCGTAGGTGATGTGCCGGCCGCCCCGAACGGCTTCGTGCACGCCCGTAGCCGGGGCTCCGCCGGCCCACTCGGCGGCGGCCTCGTGGCTCTCGGCCTCGTCGGCGCGCCAGTGGTCACGTAGGGCCGGGAGCGAGAGGTCCCTGGCCAACTTGCCCCCACCGAAGAAGACGGCCATCCCTCCGTCCGAGGGCTCCTCGGCCACCGCGTAGCCGACCACCCGGTGCCCGCCATCGAAGTCGTAACGGGGCCGGGCCGCCACCCCGGCGTCCCGGAGCAATCGCACGAACTCCGCTTCGTTGCCGGCGACAGTGGCTGCCGCGCGGACCACCCGCGCCAGCTCGGCGACCAGCACGCCGAAACCGGAAGCGGTTACCTCTTCTGGGGGCCGAAAAGGCCTAACCCCCGTACGACGTGCCCATCTACGCCAGCCGAAGGTCCACCGGGACCACCACATCGAAGTGGCCAGGGCGCTCTATTCGGTGTGCGGGCCACCTCATCGGCCAACGGGTCGAGGCCCGTGCCGACCGGGCGCTCGTGCACGTCTACTCCCGCGGGCCTTGGTCAAGGCCCGCCCCCGCCAGTCTCTGGGCGGGGGCTCCACCGACCCGGCCGACTTCCCGGCTGAAAAGACCATCTACGCCATCAGGGACCTCGACCGCCTGCAAGGCTTCGCCGTCTCCCACGGCCCCCGGCCATCGGGGCCTACGCCAGGGGCATCTTGGACGACCCGCTGTGGTAGCGGAAGATGCGCCAGGTATATGCCCTTTTCGGCCTGGTCAAAAAATGGGGGCCGAGCGGGTGGAGGCCGCCTGTGCCAAAGCGGCCGATGTCGAAGCGTTCAACGTCGCCTTGATAGGCCGCATGCTCGAGGAGCCTGTTCCCCGAAGACCCCGGTTGCCTCGACCTGGATCGTTCCGCGCGACCCATCCGGCAGCGTCACCACCAGCATCAGCACGCCGTTTTTCTGAGGAATGGAGTGAGCGTCCAGTAGTTGCCCCGACAAGGGGTGACCGAGGGTCGCGCCACACCGTTGCCCGCGGGGGTCGTGGAGAGGCAAGGGCGAGGAAGACGTGCTCCCCCGCGTATCGACTTCCCCAATAATCCAAAGAAGTCCTTGATTGCAGTGACGATAGGTACCGACCCATTTACGGCTCGCACACCGCGGTGGCCCTCGACGAGCACGAGGCGACGCTCGGCCAGTTGCGGGTGTGCTTCTGGCCGTGAGCAGATCGCACGCCTAGGCGCGGAGGCCAAGGCCCGGCCGGGTCGCACCTGGGCCGTCGAGAGCGGCTCGGGGCTTGGCTACCTCCTCTCCAGCAGCTCGTCAGCGGCGAGAGGGTGGTGGACTTACCAGCCGACGACGCCGGCGATGGCCGCCGAGAGCGCCGCGTCGAGGGACCTATGACGGTCCCTGTCTGACCGTTTGCCGACCGAAGCGCCAACCCAGATCAAACCGAGTACCCCCGGTCCCGCGACACTGAAGCAATCTCGGCCGTACCGTTCGCCAAAGCCCTTCCAATCTGGTGCGCCGCGCAGAGTCCAGTACCGACCTTCCCGCTCGATCCCGGGCACCTCGGGCTCGATGATGGTCCGTGTGTAAAAGGCAATGTCGGCGATGCCAACGTGGTGGTCCGCCCAAAATAACGATAGAAGGAACGCCGTTGGCGCTAGACCAGGAGGACTCTGGAGACGACGAACGACTGGCCGCGATTCTGAGAATGGCGGCCGACGCAGTGAGTTGTAGACCCAGCACCGCTTGTTGTTCCGTCGACCTACGATCGACCGCTGCCCGCAAGGCGTTGAACTCGGTGATACGGCAGGTCGCCTTGTTCGGACCTTTCGGAGTTACGTCCACAGTTGTTGCCGGCAAAATTAGATGACAACGGTTCGGCGACTTTGGGTGAGCACGGTCCGGCATGACTGAGCGGTGACGCGCAACAGCGCCGGCCCGGAGAAACCCCGGAGCCGGCGCCGTAAGGTGAAGGCAGTTCTCAGGTGCGGGTTAGTTCAGCTATCGCCTTTTTGGCACAAGTGTCGTCGACCAGGCCCTTGCCCTCGGCAGCGGCGGCCATCAACGCAGCGGTAGCGGCATTGTTGAGCGCCCGGGGCAACCCGTTGGCATAACGGTGCAGGCGAGCGGCGGCGTCGTCGGCAATGAGGGGGTCGGCCCGCCCGGCCAGGGCCAGGTGGTGGCGCAGGTAGGCGACCGACTCGGCCAGGTCCATGCTGCCAAGGCTGTAACGGACACTGATGCGCTGGTCCAGCGCGGCGAACATCCCCTGGCGCAGGCGGGAGGCCAAGGTGGGTTGGCCGAGCAACACACCGGCAAAAGGCGATGCCGAATCGAGCTCAGCGTTCGAGAGCAGGCGGACTTCTTCGAGCTGTTCGGGGGAAAGCAGGTGCGCCTCATCGATTATCAAAAGGACCCGGCGGTGACGCTCGTGCTCCTCGGCGCCGAGCAGGACGGCAGCCTGGTTTATCGCCTCCGCCTTGTGGAACCTCGGTGTCGCCCCCAAAGCGGTGGCGATGGCCACGTAAAGCCCCCGGCAACCCCCAGAGGGGTTGGCCAGGTAGATGACCGTATATTTTGTCCTGTCCAAGCCGGCCACGGCAGCGCGCACCGCCACGGTCTTACCCGCCCCGGTGTCGCCCACAATGACGCCCAGGGCGGACTGGTTTACGCAGTAGTTGACACGAGCGACCGCCTCGGCGTGGGCTGCTCGCTCGAACAGCTTGTCGGCCGGCACCGACTTGGTGAAAGGGGTGCGGGCAAAACCGAAGTGGGCAGCCCAGACATCGACGGCCCCCATCAACGCGCCGCCTCGTCGTCATCGTGGCCCCAGGGCTCCATTCCTGGCAGGGACCGGTAGGAAATGGAGCCCTCTCCCAGCGCTTCGGCGTGGGCGGCGGCCACCAGGCCCAGGTAGTCCACGCCGGGAGCATCGGGCGCAGGCTCGGGGGCAGCCTGCGGGACGGCCGGGTGCACGTGGCGGCCGATCACGAACGGCACGGCCACCCCGGCCGCAAAGCCGTTGTCGTAGACGTCGACTTTGGCCATGTCTTCGGGGTCGAAGCGCAGCTCGACCGTCCGGCCGATGAGCTCGGGGCCGACTTCATAACGGTTGGCAAACAAGCTCACGGTCGCCGTCTTGGTGACCCGACGGGTGACCGACCAGCGGAACGCCTCGGAGAGCTCAGACGGCGAAGGGATATTTGGCGTAAAGCTCTCCAAGAACCTCTCCATGGGCGCCTGTTTTGTCTCGGCGTGAGCGCGGCCATTGGCCACCTGCTCGGCCCAAGCCATGAACAGGTCGTTCAGCTCGGCGAAACTGGTGATGCCCCGGGCCTCCACTTCGGCGATAAATGAAGAACGTATATAGGAGTTGAGCCTTTCCTGTTTCCCCCGGCCTTGGGGGGCGTAAGGCTTGGAATGCACCAGGGCTATGCCGAGCACGGCGCAGGCCCGTGACAGCTGGTGGTTCGCGTAAGGAGCGCCGTTATCAACATATAAAAGTTCGGGCCGCCCCCGGCGGGAAATGGCCGAACGCAGCACGTCTTGGCCGGCGCGGGTGTTCTCCTCGGTGACCCAGCGCCCGTGCACGAGCAGGCGGCTGTAGTCGTCGACGAGCAAGAAGAGCTTGGCCCGCTTGGAGCCGGGGCGCGCGGGTGAGGGACGAAGGGCCCGTGCAAGACGTCGCCTATCCAGATTTCGTTGGGCCGAGCCGCCTCGAAGCGCCCGAACGCACGCGCCGGGGCAGCCGACAGTGCCTGGCGGGACAGGCCCAGACGGTGCAGGTGCTGGCGGACGGTGCGCTCGGAGAGCCATACCCCGTGTGCTCGGCCGATTATGTCGACGATCTGGACGGACGAACGTGCCGGCACAGCCCGGCGCAGCGTGGCTGCCTCTTCCAACCACTGGCGGCCCGACCGCGGCCGGCCCCGGTCCGTTCGGGGCACCGGGGCGAGCCCGGCCAAGCCGTCTTTGGCGTAGGCGGCGAGCCAGCGGTCAATGCTGGTGCGGCTTATCTGGCGCTCGGTCCCTTCTGGGGTCACCCAGGTGCGCGCTGCCAGTTCCCGGGCCAGGCGGCCCCGCTCGGCGGGGCTGAGCCGGGGGCTCGCCGCTTCTGAGATCACCCGGTAGCGGAACAGCGCCAGCTCTTCAGCCCTGTCGTGGTGCTCGTTGGCCATAAATGCCTCCTTATTGGCAGCGTTGCCGGCCCTCGGCCCGCCCAATAGGCATCCAAAACCACTTTCAGGTGCTTGACCAGGGTGGATGTATGTTGGTGGTGAGCAGGTGCCCGCCGACCAGCCCGTTGGCGAAGCGCCACAGGCGGCCCACGCCCGGGCCAAAGCGTCGCCGCGCTGCCCGCGATGCCGACCTCAGCGCCCGGAGCGCCACCACCGGGGGGTCCCCGCTCAGCCGGGGCGCCGGCGCGCCGAAGGCCACGCACGCCCGGGCAAAGCCGACAGCCAACATCTCGGCCCGGGCCACAAAACGCCGTCGCCAGTCCCGCACCGTCGTATAGGGCAGGCCGAGGGTGCCGGCGGCCCGGCGGGCATAACCACCCACCATTGCCTCCAGCGTCGGCCCGATCACAGCGATGGCGTCCAGGCGCCCATGGGCCACAAAGTTCGGCAGCACGGCGTGGCTGGTGGCACAAGGTCTGCAGCGTTGCCGGCGCACCAACAGCGCCCACGAGCGGCCCACCCTCAAGTCGCGCCGGTACCAGCCCCAGTAGCTCATCGGCCTTTTACAGCCTGGGCACCCCAAGCGCGGGACGTCGATGTTGCGCCCGGCCGCCGCGTACTGTTCGACACCGAGCGCCGTCGGCCATACCATGGCCATTGGCTAACAGCCCTTCTGGGCCCCTTCCGATGAGCGACCAACTCCAAAGCGGCGGGGCCCTGTCGCGTCCAACACAAGGTCGGGCCCAATCCTCTCCAGTTCGACCACCCGCCGTCCAACCCCACCCGTCAATGGGCTCAGCCGCCAAGTCCGTCCCCAACTACCCCCGCCGGTTCATGGGCCTATATCCCCACCAAGGTCTGCCGGTAACAACAGTCACCCAACAAGCCTCATCGGCCGAGACTCGTGCAGTGGGGGGCGCTAGCGGCGCGAGCCCGCCCTTGATCGGGTTCGCGGTCCCGTTCCTCGAAACATCGGTCGGCATCACTTGATAAGCGCGTAATCGGAACTCCCGGGCACTTTGTCACACTCGGCCTATCCTCCAGCGCGGGCAGCACAGAATGGCAGGTCAAGGTGAGCTCGCCGGTGTCCTCGTCGAACAGTTCGAGTCGCGCGCGACCGTCGCTGAACCCGTCCTGGTCGAGAACGTGTTGGGCCTCGTCGACCGGCAGGCTCTGCGACGGTCACATCATGGGACATCACCGCGAGAATGGGCTGCAGTAGTGTCAAGAGCGGCACTGGATCCTTCCTCCAGTTCAAAATCCAAGTTCGTGTCGCGCTTCAGCCCGAGGATACTACGAGAACGTCTGACGCTTAGAGCCCCCCCACTCGTTGACCATACTTGAATTAGCAGGCGTACTTTTGCCTCTGGGTGAGCTGTCGACGTTGGCCATCGTTTGCGGGCCGCCTCAGCTAGGGTCGACCAATCCGTCAGTCAGGCACAGGCCGAGCCCGTCGCCACTAGGCGGCCACGTGGAGGAGTGCTCCAAGCCTTGCGACCACTTTCCGAGTGGTCGGTGCACTTCACGAGTAAGGAGCCTCCACGCGCCAGCACTGCGAGGCACTTGAGCAGCCCATCGTCAGCTATATCTCGGACGGCGTTCGAGCCCCTCCAGTTTTCTCTCGCCGGGAACACGTTCCTTCGATATCCTTGGCACGATGGATCTATGTGGCCGCACCTATCGCCATCCCTCGCCCGACCCGCCGAGGCTCGTACCCCTCCGATGACGTCTCTCTCGCAGTTCGTATTGTTTCTGTCGTCTTATGCGCCCCTTTTGTTGTCTTCGCTCTCTTGGACACGTTTGGCAAGGGTTGGCCGACAATTATCTGTCTAGTTCTGGCTGGATTGGGGTTGGTCTTATTACCTGTAATCCTAATAACGACACGAAAGCTTGACGCGCAAAAAGTAGATGTTGTCACAGCCCAGATCCGCGACGGCGACATCTTGGCCTACATAGCCACCTACATCGTCCCGTTTGCGGCCATGGCCGGTACAACGGCTCGAGAGCGTGGTGCGATCGGGTTATTCTTCCTTCTCATCGGGCTCCTCTACGTCCGCTCGGAGCTCTTTTATATTAATCCGTTCTTAGCGCTCGTGGGATACCGGTTATTCCAAATTGTGACGCCAGCAAACGCGACTGTGGTACTGCTTCACGCGGCGACATTTTCTTGCATCTGGAACGTGCCTTAAAGCGCGAAGGCTCGGCAGTTACGTCTATTGGGAGGCGGGAGCTTGATGACTTTGATCCAAACATCGGAGCCAACCCGACAGGATGCCATTCGCGCCTTACAAACCCTCTCAGCCGTATCGACTCAAGAGGTATCGGCCATCGTACTCGTGACCCAAACGCCTGGTAAGACAGCCGACATCTGGCAACTCCAACCCACTAAGGCCGCCGTGGCTCCCGTGACGACAGTTGCCCGTTCCGCTGCGGTAGCGTATCGGGAATGTGAGGTTATGGACTACGATCCAGCAGGCTCACCCGGAGATGGCCAAGTCATGTGGCTCAGTACTGATTTCGTACCATTATTGTCTCGTATTCTCGGGGCGACTGACGATCTGGCCAACTTACCTCGCTTCGAGCCCGACAAAAGCCACATGAAAGGATTGCGCCTCGCCGCCTTACGAACCGAAGCCGACAGGATCAAGACCCTCTTTGTCCAAGGCCTACAACATGGCCAGGTAGTTGCGCGCACAACCAAAGTCGGTGTCATCATTCGCGAAGGAGTGCTCGATGTACCAAAGGGCGAAGTTGTCATTCTCAACAGCGACGTAATTGCAGTGTTGACAGGTCGCTATGTGTTTTTTCGCAACAGAGCCGCCTTTCAGCAGCTGTTCAATCTGCTCGAGGCAATTCGTGAGCAAGCAGCGAGTACTTTCCGTGAGGCAGTCTCGAACCTTCGAATCGAAGGGATGGAGGAGATGCTTACGGTTGTTACTGGTGCCCCAGCCATGCTCGGGAAGATTGCTTCCATTCAGCGCAAGATTGACACTTACCCCAAATACCGCGAGGCGATGACCATGCCTCGACTAACAAAGTTCATTTTGGACCACCCCGAGTGCGGTGTCGACCTGGCTGGAGAAGGAGATGGCGTGCGACTAGTGTTCGCGAACGACCCACAGCATAGGTTCAAAATCCTCAAACTGCTCGATGATGACTACCTACGCTCGGACCTCACCACCTTCGAATACGAAGCGAACTCAAAGAGTGCTCCTCTCGGCACGGGAGCCTGATGTGGAAGCCAAGAAGTAGTTCGCACGCAATGGGTGTCTGGTCGGCTGCATGTCAGTGTGATCTGCCGGTCGACGCCGGCTTTCGGTCGAAGCCGGTTTACGCCGTGAATGGATCGGACCACATCCGCGTACTGGACGGCAAACTGGCCGGTTGCACTGAGCTCTCAGGATACTGGTTGTGAAGCAACGTACAGGGGAGTTCCGACTACAACGGTATTAACCCGTCAATACTTGCCGTGGCCGTGGTCCGACGCCTACAACAGAAAAGGCACTTCGCGAGCGCCATCATTAGTTGTCGATTAGACGTATTGTCGATGGCCTGCGAACGGGCTTTGGGGTCCTCGAGCGAAGAGCACGTGATGGTTTGGCAGGACAGGTCGCCCCCAGCGTCTTTGCCTAGTGCATCCAAGGCAGGGCACAACTAATGACTAGCGCGATGCAAACCTGGGATCATGCCCAAGGTGTGTGAGGTTGCCCAGAAATAGTGGACACGGGTTATGCGGCTTGTTGCCTGCGGGCTAAGGCTAGTTCGTAGCGGATAGGGCTGAGGTTGTCGGCCTTGGCGCAGCGGCGTTGGTGGTTGTAGAAGTTGATGTAGCGGGCGATCCCGGCTCGGAGCTCGGCGAGGGTGGCGAAGCTGTGGCGGTAGAAGTACTCGTGCTTGAAGATCGACCAGAAGCTCTCGGCGCTGGCGTGGTCGAAGCAGCTCCCGGTCGCCCCCATGGAGCGGACCAGGCCGGCACGATCACAAAAAGCCACGACCTTGGCGTCATTAAATTGACTGCCCCGGTCGGTGTGGAACACCGTCCCGGCCACTTGGCCGAAGCGGGCCGTCACGGCTTGGCCGAGAGCGTCCAGGACGATCTCGGTGCGCATATGGTCGGCGACGGCGAACCCGAGCACCCGCGAGGAGCCCTCGTCGCGGATGGCGCACATGTAGGCCTCGCCGTCACCGACGCGCAGGTACGTGATGTCCGAAGTCCAAAGTTGGTCGACCCCGGCGGGGTGGAAGTCCCGGTTGACCAGGTCGGGCGGGTAGGCGGCGGTCGGGTCGGAGCTGGTCGTGACCTTGAACAGCCTCGGGCTGACCCCGACGATGCCCGAGCTTGGCCATGCGGGCGGCCACGGTGTTGTGGCTTACCCGTTCGCCGGCCTCGTGCAGGTCGGTGGTGACCCGGGGCGACCCGTAGGTGCCGCGCGACGCCTTGTGAAAGCTGATGATCTTGGCGTCCAGGTCGGCTCGGCGCACCTCGCTCGGCAACGCCGGGCGGTCCTGGGCAGCCCTCCAGCGGTAGTAGCCCGATGGGGAGACCTCCAACAGGCGGGCCATACGGGTGACCTCGAAGTTCGCGCACTCCGCTGCCATCAACGCAAATCTCTCTGCTTTTGTTGACCCGAAGCGAAGTACGCGGCAGCTTTTCCCAGGAAAGCCAGGTCCTTTTCCTGCTCGGCCACCTGGCGGCGCAACCGCAACAGCTCGGCGCGCTCCGCTGGGGTAAGTGGCTCATCGGAGCTGCCGGCCACCGTTTCCACCCGCCGGCGCTCATCGCGGACCCACCGGGCCAGCGAGCCCTTGTCCACCGACAGCTCCCCGGCCACGTCGATCACCGACCTTCCCGTATCGATGACACGATGAGCCGCCTCGGTCTTGAACTCCAGGGTGAACTTCCGTCTCGTAGTTCCCATGATCGAACATCCTTCCAGCTGGCCCTTAGGTCAGCGTGTTAGGTGTCCATTTATTCTGGGGATCCTCAGTGCCCGACTTAAGCCATACGAGCCGTCGTTGATTGCATTGACGTGACACGAAAGCGGCAGTTCATGGAGTATACTAATTCCCGCGCCAGCCCTGGCCCGCGCCGATAACGCAGGTGTGGGAAGTGACTACCCCTTATGCCGGTTTGGGCCGAAGGCCGGTCGGTGTGGAATTGCGGTCGAAATGCGCGGTAGCGCGATCGTTTTGTGATGGCCGCGGTTCGTTTCGCGGGCGTGACTGATAACCTTCGCCACGGATCTGGAGACAATCAATGCTCGACGACTACATTCCGTCAGCGGCCAAACCGGGACGTAATACCAGGCAGCGACTGATCCGCATGCCCCGCCGTCACGAGCTGTACCGTACGTGACGTGCCCTACGCTGGTGGCTGTTGGTAGCGGAGCGATTTGCTTCATGACTGGGTACAGCGAATCAGGACGAGGAGGACCATGCGATCGCTCGTTGGGGCGGGGCCGCCGCCTTGCGCGAGACATCGATACCGAGCGCCCTGGCGTCCGGGCGCCCAAGGTGCGAAATGGCGATAGGCCACGCGTAACCACAGTCAAGCACCCACCGAGCTTCAGTGCAATCGCAGAGAACAGTCGCATTGAGAAGACCGACGAGCACCTCCTACCTCGGTCTAGGATCGTTACCTAATGAACTGCTTCGTGTCGCGCCGGTAGGACTGGACCTTGGTGCCCTGACGGACGTTCTAACCCTTGAGGGCGTCGGACGGGTTGATGCGCGGTCCGTTGCGCCAGGTGCATCACTGATTGAGTCAATTCGTACTGCGATCGACTCGAGTGATCTCGTAGTAATAGTTTTATCAGAACGCGAACCCGATCCGCCGACATTCATGGTCGAAGTTGGCTTGCATTAGGCCTCCGTAAGCGAATTCTGCTGATAGTTCCGAAGACACGTCAGCGGCCACCCGATGTGTTATACGAGATCCAGTATGTTCGTGCTGAGATCGATGACGTGGAGGCACTTCGTCGGTACATACGCGCTGCGCTAGAGACCGAGAGGAATCTCTACGCAGATAGGTCATCCGCGGCTCCGCGCGTTGAGCTTGCCTCGTGGCTTGCATCGACTCTTGTCGAGATTCGATCCGAGCCCACCGAGATCGCGAGTCGCTTCCTTCAAGACACAGTGGCGACGTTATTTCGGCGCGCAGGCGGCGAGGTTGAGCTGAGTCCTTGGCCAAATGCTGGGCCAGATCTTGCAGTATTGTTGGACGCACCCTCACTCGCGACAGGGGCGTTGTTGGTCGAAGTTAAACAAGTCCGAACGAAGGCGGACCTTCGTCGGGCTATGTTGCAGGTGCAGGATTATGTCCTGCAACGAGGTGCTTCTCTAGGTATCGTTGTGTACTTATCCATGGATCGGCCAATTGAGCGTCCAGCGTCCGTACCACGCATAATTGCAGTTGACTTAGCTGAGCTTCCTTCTCGCCTGGAAGCCCAATCGTTGGGCGACATTTTGGCGTTAGCGCGCAATCGCGCTGTTCACGAGCAATAACGTGTTTGACCTCGCACGGTATAGGGTGCTTCTCGCTGCTGTTTCGCAAGCGTCAGACTCTGCGAGTAAGGGCAAGTCTCTCGAGGACTTGTTAGTATATCTACTGTCGCAGGTCCCAGGAGTCGTCGATATGGAGCGAAACGCCCTGAATGCTTTTGCGACGGAAGAACTGGATATTGCCCTGATCCACACGCCGGTGCAGGGTGGCATGACGTTTCTGCCAGAAGTACTGCTCGTTGAATGTAAGAACTGGAGTGTGCCCGTCGATTCAGTTGTGGTGAGCTATTTCGCTAGCCGCGTGAGGAATCGCGGATGTCGGGTCGGCATTTTGGTCGCGGCTGCCGGCCTGACGGGAGACGCTGTCGCGCTGACCGCTGCCTACTTCGAGAGTGCCATCGCCTTGGCACGAGACGGGATCCAGATTCTTGTTATTACGCTTGATGATCTCTGTGATATTGAGTCCGCCAGTGATTTTGTTGCGCTGCTTAGGCGACGTCTCCTTCAGTTAGTCTGTTCAGGCACGTATATTCCGTTGTAGTGTCATCTTCGGTGCGGGATCCGACCGTGGGTACCGCGCATCATCCACGGGGCGATCATGACAAGGGAGGACCTTCTTCCTGGCTGCCACCAGAGGGATGGAGGCCAACGCTTTACATATGTCCTGGTCACCACAGATCCCGAGGGGCGGCGGATGATCCGCAGCAACTTGTTGCCTTCCTATTGAACAAGTCGCGCGCCCGCAACCCTTCTCTCACTTCCCCTGCCGGAATCGTCTTCCAGGGACAAGACGAAGCCAGTCAGCCGAACCCGTCACTAGTGGCGAAACCCGGCTGGGCGAATGTTGGCTGAAGGGGCACGAAGCGGCCGATGCTCGCGAGGCATGCGACGCCCCAGATGTCCAGCCCGGATGTGGGCGGATATTCCTACCTAGCGCGTGCTTAAAGCGCCAACAGCAGAGTACTACAGTGGGCTCCGCTGGAGAGGCTGTATGAGACAAAAAGGATCTGACATTGAAGTATACCTCAAAGTTGAGACCAGCCCTAACCCGGCTCGCCCATTTGCTTCGTCTATTATTGAAAATAGTTCTGATAGTGTTGTCACTTGCGACCTATGAGGTGTCACAATCTCCTCGAAGCGGTACACAGTCTAATCTACCGCCAGCAACCACTGTTCAAAATTATAGGAAACGCAATATAAAGCTAATCATCGCTTTATTCCTGTGCGGACTCGCGTTTGGATTATATGGATGGAACACTCGTCCTCCCAACGATGCTCCTCCCGCCCTGAACGAGCCTGGAGTCATTTACTACACAGTTTCGCCAGCGCCTTCCGATCTTGACGTTAAAGCGGAAATTGATGCCGGCACTCCGTCTCGGGAAACATTGACATTCACTATGAGTGCTTCTGTATCGTACTATTATTCGATCCATATCGTTCCCGATGTTGATTACGCGTCTCCGTGCGGATCGGCACCATTTACGGTTTCGCTGAGCGTAACCGGGCCGGTGTATATCTTCACCGGTGTGTCATCGCCTTCGGGTAATGTTCTCATTCGCATGTGCTGGTATCGGTATCCGCCGGTTAACTATGACGGCGCATACCTGAGTGCCGCCTTGCCCAGTCTCGGCGGATGGAGCACGCCTGTTACAAACAAGAGTCATTTCCACCCCGCCTATACCGTTCAACTTGACTTTAACGATCTTCAGTACATCTTGCAGTCTGGCGTAAGCCCAAATGACCCATTTGACGCAGGGTACTGGAATTGGACTCCAAATGATCCAACACAGCCCGTGGTCATCGCAGATGCAGTCGATCCTGCCAGAGAGAGCAGCGAGTCGCATATGGCCTTTAGGTCTGGGATAGCGCTTGGCATCGCTGGTGCTTTCCTTGTGACACTGATGCCGGAACTGTTTGGGTATCCACTTTACCGGCGCGGCAAAAGAAAGAAAGGTAAATGAGGAAGTACTATCAGGTAAGGGAGGAGTAGGACGACCACTCCCGGTTACCGCCCAGTTGCCACCCGCTCCCGAGGAGCGCGGGGGCGATTCGTTGGGTTGCTTGTCTAGACGTCATCCGTTTGAGGATGTGAATATACGGACTTCGCGTCAAACCCTCCGCCCTCTCGCTGCGCCATTTTACATTGTCACCAGGAAGTTGTTGCCCTTCCGGTCGTAGTCTTCGATCCGGGGCGTCCAACGCCCGAGGGTGATAGGTAAGTCCAGAAATCGACCGTTCCTATCGACCGCCAGGTTGATCTTCTGGCCCGGGTAAAACAGTGCAACTTCGTCGATGACCCATGGGCCGTTCAGTGTCATTGCCTCGGGAGGCGGCTTGGCACCCACAACGGCCTCGATGAAGTCACCCACCCGCAGCTCGCCATCGGCGGGTGAGCCCGGGTAGACGTAAGCGACTTTGGGTGTTCCCGAAGTCCCCAAGGTGGTTGAAAGCTTGACCCCGACCAGCGAGCGGCTGTCGTCGAAGGCCTGGTAAGCCCACGCTCCCCGAGAGAGTCGAACACGGCCCACTTCGAAGCTGTACTGTCGTACGGCGTAGGACTGGTTGTCGTCGCTCGTCTCCCACGGGGCCCTCACGAGGAGTTCTTGGTGAGGGCTTCGTCCGACCACCCCAGGCACTGGGACCGGGTTACGGGGTTTGATCCCGTAGTCCACGATGTGAGCTATGTCTAGGGCGTCAGACCAGGCCAGGTGGGCGATCTGGTTCTTGAAATTGACTATCCCGATAAGCCACACGGTCGTATTGCCAGCAACGGCCGGGACCCAGTACGCGAGGCTCGCTTGGCTTCGTGAGAGGTCGTGCACGACCGCCACTACAGGGCCCTGTCCTGAAGGGGGGATGAGGCCCGGCCCTTCTTGACCGCTTTGCGTGCTGGTTTGGTAGGAGTGTTGCTGGGCGGCATTAAAGACAGCCGTCCAGCGCCTTGTATAGGGGTTCCAAGCGACCAACACGATGGTGGTCGGGACATACCCTCCAGACGATGCCATCCCTACCGCAGTGATGGCCTGTTCGTCGGTAGCCGCGCCGTCGAGACTCACCTTCGTCACGGTCCTGACCCGGTAGTTGGCTGGTATAAAGGCCGCGATGTCTGGAGCGGGTACTGCTAACGCGACCTCCTGTGTGCGGGCACGGACTACCTGGACAGCCAGGCTTGCCACGCCAACAGAGATGGCGAGCATCACTTTCGGAACACGAGTACGAACGACTGCCGCCATTGAAAGTCGAGATAGCCTCACCGCCACTGAAGCGTACAACGGTCTCTACGGGCTACCCGGGCAAAACTGAGCGCCAAGAGTACCGGCGATCGATTAGCAGCTCTGGCTGGTTGGTTACAGAGCCGGCACCGAGGCCGTCAGCGCGCTCGGTGCCGGGTTCCGGCAGCTTGACCATTGCCATCTCTGGGATGCCATACCCTCGTTCTTGAGAGCTCCGAGAACGACGTCCAGGTGGACCTGGTATGTGTGGTTGGTGTGACCGAGACGCTTCTCCGGCTCGCCGCCCCTCAGCGAACGACTCGTGTCCGACCGACGGCCACGCCCCCCTCGACCTCAAAGATCCTCCTCGGCGATAACTACGGCTCCTGCGCTCGTCGATCCCGTACTAGCGTTACCGCTGATTTGCTGCCAAGAGGACGAGGTACAGGCCCAACGAGGCGAGCAGGATCACCAATGACCCAGACCTCTTCGACGCCAGACCTGCGCGGGGCAACCTGCTCGGGACGACTGGATGACGTTGTTCGTGGTCGACCGCGGCAGGCTGGAGCTTGAGGTGCACATCGAATTCCTGACTCTGAAGAACTTCAGGTGCTTCGGTCCGGAGCCGGTCACGATCGAGCTCGACCCGGCCCTCACCGTAATGGTCGGAGCAAACGGCACCGGGAAATCAGCGACCTTCGAGGCGTTGGCTCGCTTCTTCGGGGTCACGGCGGAGCAGCGTCGAGTACAGCCGAATGATTTTCATGTTCCGCTCGATGAAGAGGAGGTACCGGCGACGCGGGAGCTGTCGATTGAGGTCGTCATTGCTTTTCCTGAGCTTGAGGCCGACGACGACGAGAAGGAAGATGCCAACACAGTTCCTGAGTTCTTCCGCCAGATGGCGGCAGACGACCGTGGCGCGCTCAAGTGCCGGTTTCGCCTCGAAGCCACCTGGACCGACGATGGCTCTGTCGACGGGACAGTGACAGAGGAGGTGCGTGCCATCCACACCCTCGACATGGAGTACAGCGAGGACGAATGGAGCATATTGCGGCCCCTCGATCGGGCACGGATCCAGATGATCTACGTTCCGGCGACACGCGACGGAGCACGCCACGTAACTGCTTTCCTGCGCGGGAGGCTGTGGCGAGCGGCGGTGTGGTCAGACGATCTTCGGGCCGTCGTCGAGAACGCATCCGACACGCTCACGGGTGAGTTCAAGTCCGAGGCGGTCGTCAAAACGATCGAGGGGCGCCTGACCCGGCGATGGCAGGAGCTGCACCAAGCCGACACCGACGCCAACCCGATATTCCGGCCGCTCGATCGAGACTTCGCGCAGGTCGTTGGGAAGGCACAGCTGGTGTTCGAGCCAACAGAGACTGGTCGGGAACGCCTTGCCGATCAACTCAGCGATGGTCAGCGATCCTTGCTCCACATTGCGCTCACGGCTGCGACGGTCGACGTCGAGGCTATGATCGCGTCCGGGGCGAAGGACGACGAGTTCGACATTGAGCAAGCACGGGTCCCGTCATTGACGCTTCTCGTCGTCGAGGAGCCCGAGAACAGTCTCTCGCCGTACTTCCTGTCGAGGATAATCCTGCAAACACTCGAAGTCACCAAAGGCTCGCACGCGCAGGCTCTCGTGTCGAGCCATTCGGCGAGCGTGCTCGGTCGTGTTGATCCCGGGGTCGTCCGACACTTCCAGCTCGACGCGGAGTCGCGGCACACGATCGTCAATACCCTTGTATTACCGGAAGATGACGACGAGCGCGCCACGTACGTGCGCGAGGCTGTCCGGGCCTTTCCAGAACTGTATTTCTCCCGCTTCGTCGTGTTGGGCGAGGGGAGCTCTGAGGAGGTGGTGATCCCCCTGTTGGCCGATGCCGCAGGTGTCGTCGTTGACCGCTCGTTCGTCGCCGTCGTGCCGCTCGGCGGCCGCCATGTGAACCATTTCTGGCGTCTACTCTCCGGGTTGAGGATTCCTTACGCGACCCTCATCGATCTCGACACTGGTCGTTACGGTGGCTGCGAGGGTCGCATCAAGACTATTTGTAGGGAACTGCTGGACCTGGGCGTGGATGCCCTGGCCGAGATTGACGGCTTCGACGATCCGAGCGACATCCGGGACCTGACGGAGGAGGCGGTTCAGACACTAGTGTCCGGACTCCGGGAGCACGGCGTCTTCTTCTCCGAGCCGCTCGACCTCGACATGATGTTGTTCACCGCGTTCCCTGGAGAGTACAAGGCGCTTGTCGCAAAACTGCCCGGCCCGCAGAAGACCGATTCGTTCGATGCCGTGCTCGGACCAGGAGGTGACAGGTCTCAGTACGAGGGATGGGACGACGAGATGCGATGGTACCGGTACCTCTTCCTGGGGAGGTCGAAACCGAGCACCCACCTTCGAGCGCTGGCAAGCATTGAAGTCGAGGCGCTGGCTGAGAAAACACCCGAGCCTCTCGCAGAGGTCATCGCGCGCATCGCAGAGGCAGTCGACTGACGTGGCCCGTGTGGACCCAGGGGACTGGGTACCGAAGGGAATCGCGAATCTGGAACCCGCGGCGTGGGATGCCCTTCGGCACAATGGGTCGTCCTTTGTGACGGCCGGACCGGGCGCCGGGAAGACGGAGTTCCTCGCCCAGCGCGCGGATTACTTGCTTTCGACTGGGGTGTGTCCTAGTCCCTGCAAAATTCTTGCGATTTCGTTTAAGCGTGACGCCGCAAGGAACCTGGCGCAACGGGTCGAACAGCGGAGGCCGGAGGCAGCGTCGCGGTTCCATTCCTTGACCTTCGACGCCTTCACTAAGGGTCTCGTCGATCGGTTCCGCGCATCGCTTCCGGCATACTGGAGGCTCGGAGGCGACTACCAGATCGTGTTCCCTTCGCAGCGAGACGTCTCAGCCTTCCTGGACGACCTAGCTGCCAACGACAAGCGGCGTGCCGAGTTCTCTGCTATTCCGCGGACGACCTTCCTGACGATGATTCTCGGTGATTATTGTCTCCCGACAGGGCCACGGCTCGCCGGAACGGTCGAGGAGTTTGCGATCTTGAGATGGTGGGATCGCTTCTACCTCGAAAGGTATCCCCAACTCGTTGACTTTGTCATGCTCAACCGGCTGGCAGAGTTGATAATCCGCTCGACGCGACAACTTCAGCGAGCCTTACAGATGACCTACCCGTTTGTGTTCGTCGACGAGTTCCAGGACACCACGTGCGCCCAGTATTCTTTCTTGCGATCAGTGTTCGGCCACGGGCGGACTGTAGTGACAGCCGTTGGCGACAGCAAGCAGCGCATTATGGGTTGGGCGGGGGCACTCGACAACGCTTTCAACGTGTTCCGATACGACTTCGTCGCGGTACGGTTCCAACTTCAATGGAACTTCCGTTCGACTGACGAGCTGGTTGATCTCCAGCACGTCGTGGCACAGGCACTCGACCCGTCTACGAAGCGCGCCGTCTCTATGGTCGGCAGTAACGTAGACGGTAGCGCCGCCGAGATCTGGTACTTTCACTCCCGCGAAGACGAGGCCCGGTATATCGCCAAGTGGATCCTGGATGACACGACGGCGTCCGGACGCTCGGCCGCCGACTACGCACTTCTGGTTCGACAGAAAGCAGCTGATTTCGAACCGCTGTTCGGCCGCGAACTGGCACGCGTCGGACTTCGGCTCCGCAACGACGACGGGAAGGTGGGGAAGCTCAGGCTCCAGGATCTGCTCGCTGATCCCGTCGCCACGCTCCTGTTCGGGTTGCTGGAGCTCGGCGCAAGCAGTCGCGGACACCCGCGGATCTGGAATGCCACCTCGGACACCATCAGCGAGTTGCATGAACTAGTCCAGCAACGAGATAGTGAACGTGACACAGACCTTCGCCTCTCCCGATTCATCAAGAAACTTCGGAGGTGGATGCACTCGCATCCTCCGAGCCTAATGGGGATCGACCACCTCAAGTCGTGACTGAGTGAGGCTGGTCAAGCTGAGCCGCCAGCAGGTGAGCACTGTGTGAGCCAGGGCCTCGAGTTCTATAGCTAGATCGTGCCCCTGCTGGTGGTGAGGTCCCGTTGACGGCTGGTGGGATGTCGTGCTCCGAGCACTGGTCCATTAGGTGGCTGCTGGGCCCTCGGGCTCGGTGATGGTGCCGCTCAACCAGATAAGGAGCCAGATGATATTTGTAGGGGTGGACTGGGCTGAGGCCCATCACGACGTGCACGTCCAGGACGAGGCCGGCAAACGCATTGGGGGTGGCCGGCTCCCCGAGGGGGTGGAGGGGATCGCCCGCTTCCACGAGCTCGTCGGTGACCAGGTCGAAGCTCCAGCCGAGGTAGTCATCGGTATCGAGACCGATCGGGGCCTGTTCGTTTCTGCGCTCGTCGGCGCCGGTTACCAGGTCTTCGCCGTGAACCCGATGTCGACGTCGCGCTACCGGGACCGCCATTCAAGCTCGGGGGCCAAGTCCGATCCCGGCGACGCCAAGGTCTTGGCCGACATGGTCCGCACTGACCGCCACAACCACCGGGTAGTGGCGGTTGATAGCGGGACCGTCCAGGCGGTCAAGGTGCTGGCCCGGGCGCACCAATCGATGACCTGGTCCCGGGGGCGCCAGGCCAACCTGTTGCGCTCTACCCTGCGCGAGTTCTACCCCGGAGCCCTCGCCGCCTTCGAAGACCTGGCCAGCCCAGACGCGCTGGAGGTACTGCGAGTGGCCCCCACCCCCGAGCTGGGCCGTGCCCTGTCGCGCTCCAAGATCGCCGCCGCTTTGCGCCGCGGCGGCCGCCAACGCCGCGTCGGTCAACGCGCTGAGGAGGTCCAAGCGGCGTTGCGCACTGACCAGCTCGCCGCTCCCGGCGCCGTCTCGACGGCCATGGGCGTCTCAGTGGCCGCCAGCGTGGCCGTGATCGCCACCATGAACGCCCAGATAGCCCAGCTGGCGGGAGAGCTGGAAGCGGGTTTTGAGTTGCACCCGGACGCCCAAGTGGTCCGTTCCCTGCCAGGACTGGGGACCATCCTCGGCGCCCGGGTGCTCGGCGAGTTCGGCGACGAGCCGGACCGCTATTGCACCGCCAAGTCTCGCAAAAATTATGCCGGCACGTCACCCATCACTCGAGCCTCGGGCACCAAGAGGACCGTGCTCGCCCGGCACGTCCGCAACAAGCGCCTCGCCGATGCCATCTACTTGTGGGCGTTTACTGCCATATCTGCCTCGCCAGGTGCGCGAGCGTTTTACGACCAGCACCGCGCCGCCGGCGATACGCACCACGCCGCCCTCCGAGCCCTCGGCAACCGCTTCGTCGGCATCCTGCACGGCTGCCTGTACCACCACACGAACTACGACGAGACGATCGCCTGGGGCCACCGCCAACACAAACTTCCCGAAGCGGCTTGACAACTTGCAGCCGTGGGATGTCTAGCTGCGACCCACCAAGCCACGGACCTAGCCGTTCAATTCGCTGGCGACGACGCCATCCGACGGGTGTTCGCCAGTCATCGGACTACGGACGACGTCGATGTCACAGTTGAGGCCTTCAAGGCCCGGATGGATCAGGTCGCCGACCCGAGAGCCTCGTGGGCAGACGTATGTGCCGACTTCGAGGGTCGTGACGCCGTCGTGCTCATGACCGTGCATAAGAGCAAGAGTCTGGAGTACCACACCGTCCTTTTCCTGAGCATCGACGACAGTCAGTGGTGGTCCTTCGGGCGGGAGCAGGAGGATGCAACCGCCACTTTCTTCGTGGGCCTGTCGCGGGCGGAGCAGCGGACCATCTTCACCTATTGTGCCGAACGCGCCGATCGCGCCGCGGTCGACGCGCTGTACCAGCTCCTCGAGAATGCTGGAGTGAATGAGCGCAAGTTCTGAAGCCTCGTGCGGCGGTAGCCCGGAGGGAGTTAGGGACCCGGGCGGCGGCCTCGTAGGTCTTCTCGTCGTCCACCCGGAAGCACCTCGTCGACTTGCTCGAGGTGGATCGCCGGTCCCGCTAGGTCCAAGAAACTGTGTGCATTCGCGCAAGTTAGTGCCGGCGTTCCATCCCGCGTTTATCCCGCGGACGCCGCCGATCGCTGGCGGCCGCCGGGGGTCACAGACCTATCCTGACCTGCGGAAACGTACCGCCCGGATGCGCCGAAGGTTGCCCCGGCAGCACTGATAATGCTGAGGCCGATGGTTCGATTCCATCTAGCCCCACAAAAAGTCCTGGTCAGGGGCCATTTCTGAGGACTGTGAGCACAAGCATTCGCGTGCTGAGGTCATCGGCCTGGTTTAAGACGATAAACCACCTGATCAGAGAGTATCGGGGGCCTCCGGTCGACGGTCCTCGGCGGCGTCTCGTGCCCACTACGTGCCCAAAGCGTGTCCAAAGCGTGTCCAAAGGCCATCGCGGGCGCAGCAGATGAACGACTACGGCTCGTCCCACCCCGGGCGTGGTCCCGTCTCCGCCACGCGCCGATTTCCACTTAAGTGAATGTGCAGGGCGCCGGTCCCTGGTGAAAATGACGTGAGGTAGCTTCCGAGCTTCGTCCCGAGCGGGGCCGCCACCCTGAGTACCCTCCACGAGTCAACGGCGCCCGAGTCGTGGCCCCTTTCGGCAGTGAGAATTGACCCGGCTTGGGTGGGGGTTGTCCTCGCTAGGCGCCCTCCCGAGGTCTTGGGATTGCCCCGGTTCTCCGGACATTTTGATTAGGCCGCTTCAGTAGCGGTGGGGTTGCAGGAGAGGCGGCGTTCGTACTCTACAGGGCTCAGGTACCTGAGGCTGGAATGGCGGCGTCTTAGGTTGTACCAGCCCTCTATCCAAAGCAACGTCTCGGCGCGCACCTCGGCGATGCTCCGCCAACTGCGGCCTTCTACCATCTCCAATTTGTAAGTCCCGAACCAAGCTTCGGCCACGCTATTGTCCCAGCACTGAGCAGGGCGGGAAAGGCTTTGAGTTATATCGTGTTCCTCCAGTAGCCGGCGGAACTCGTGGGACATATATTGGCTGGGCTCAATCGATCGAAGCAACACCGGTGTTTTGTAGCGATAGTAGGTGCTCGTTGAGGGCTTCTGCTGGTGTCTTCCAGCCGAGAGTTTTTCGAGGTCTGCTGTTGAGTGTGGTGGCGACATCTTCACGACGAGAAGCGCCCCGGTTGCCGCCCACCAGGGCGTGTTTTGGTCTACGATTCAGCGCGCATTCGTGTTGTCAAGATGACATACGCCGGCAAGGAGTTTAGCGCTCCGCCTCCGGGCTAACCTTGGTAGCAGAATAATCGCTTAGCGAAGGAGCCTTAATGCCTGACCGTCGCCGTCCAACAGGTGACCGGCACCTAGGACCTGTCTTCCACGATCAATGACGAGGACAACGATGAGCTAGCCTGCTTGCTCCGCCCGCAAAGCAAAAAAGCTGGAAGAAGCGGTCTGTCGGCGCCGCGGAGCCGGGCGTGTCCCTTGGTCAGCCGCTTTCCGTCGGCTCAGTCTGTACGCTCGTGTCCACCTGCGACAGGTCGGCAGAGAGGAACGGCGCCGTACGAGGGCAGGTTCCGGTGAAACTCGCAAGCGATGCAAGGTAACTTCGCCATTGTCGAGGCCAAGTCGACGACATGGCCGCCCTGGTCCCGGTTGTCCGTGAGGAAGTGAAGGTGGCGGCCGGCGACTGAGATTCCTGCTCAAAGGCAGGCGGGCTGAACCCGGCGAGGATTCCGATGACCCCTGCGAGGTCGTGACGGGCTCGTGCGTGGCTGCGCGGGTTAGAGGTGGGTAAGACGGCCGCATAAATGCGTCAGCAGGACGAACAATGGTAGAGGTCTTGTGGATGGCGCCGCGCTCCTTCGGTATGCCTTGCTGTGAGATGTGTATGTGGGTGGCCAGCATGGGCTGATAGACCCGCAAGTGCTGCGCCACGTGGATGTGGTTCGCGCCCATGTCCACCGTGACGGTGGGATCGTCGTCCAAGGCGCTCGCGGAGCGTCAGCACCAACCAGGCGGGGTTTAGGGCGGCGCGACCGTTCTCGGCCGCCGCTGGCGGTCTTGGTCGATGTCGGCCAGGCCCGTTGGGCGGTAACCTCGGAAGCGAATTCCGCTTCCATGGTCAAAGGCACGGAGTTGGGTCGCCTTGTCGCCTTGTCGCCTTGTCGCCTTGTCGCCTTGTCGCCTTGTCGCCTTGTCGCCTTGTCGCCTTGTCGTGTGACCGTTCGACTGGCCAACTGGCCGGTAGAACCAGTCAGCGTTCTATTGGACCTGGTTCTGGCTGCCGGGGTTCTGGGAGCAGTGAAAAGACGTTCGGCTGAACGGAGCGCAAAGGGGATAGCGCCAAAAAGTGCCTTGGTTCGGGAAACGGAAGCCGCTGAGTCAAGGCCGAAACCAAGGACACAGCCTCCGACGAACTTGTGACCAAAAGGCCAGACGTTCTCAATATCTCCGGCCAAAGACGTGGAGTCATGATTGATTCTAGCCAGCAGCAGGACTCCACGCGACGGCCGGCGCGCGCACCGCGCCAACAACGCCTTCGAGACGGGCGAGCTCGTAACTCGCAGGTGGCAGTCCCTCGGCGTAAGGGAGTGACTATAGTATGACCTTGTGGGTGCGGTTGCCACGACGATGCCCGGTTGTGTATCCCATCGTCAAGTAACCAACGCGGCGAGCTTCGAGCTACGTCTAGCTACGTCTAGCTGGTTCCAAGGTCATAATCGAAGCTTTTTGACGGCCTTCCAGGGAGGCAATGAATCAAATGAACGATACTGAGGGTGGCGATGCTGGCAGCGACACTGGATCGGTGTCCGATCTGGTGACGGGTCACTTTGATAACCTCCGCGAGAACATAAAGCAACTCGGGGATAAGCAACGAGACGCGGTTAATATCGTTATCGAGAGGGCTTTGCAACCTCTCGTAGAGCGCATCGAAGCAGCCGAAGACCCTCGGGACTGCTTGTGTATGGGAATGGTTTACGCCATTCAGGTGAATGCTGTCATACTTTCATTGAGCCCGTCCGGTACCAAGAAGATGCTTTTTGACCGGACAGCGAAACTGTTCGAAGCTTTGGCATCGTACACGTCGATTAGAAGAGAAGCAGACCTCGGCGGTACGGACCGGCCTGCAGGTCTGACCCTTCCGGTCAGTGCAGTTATGGAGCAGCTAGGTAATATTCAGCATAACTTGCACCAAATCAACACCACGACTGCTCCGGCAGCGGTCGAGATAATCTGTGGCCACCTGGAGTCAGTGCACCTGGCTCTTCGCACATTAAATGAAACCCACGCTGTTATTGGGGCCGAAGGCGTGACCTTGGCAAGGGAATTCACCGAAAAGGTAAGCGCACTGCGCGGGACCCTCGAGGCGACGAACGAAAAACTGGCTGAAGCTGGGAAAGAGGGCTCAGAACTTCTGAAGCAACTTTGCGACCGCGTGGGGTGGCTAGACGGCAGTGTGAAGTGGGTGAGCGAGAAACAAGCTGAAGCTGGGCAGGAGGGCCGGGAACTCCTAAAGCAACTTTGCGACCGAGTGGAATGGCTCGACGGCACCTTCAAGTGGATGAATCAGAGCCAGACTGACGCTGGGCAGGAAGACCGGAAGATCCTAAACCAACTTTCCGAGCGCTTGGAGTTGCTCAACGCTAACCTCAAGGCCCTGAACGACACTCAGAGTGACGCTGGGGAAGAGGGCCGAGAGTTGTTGAGCAAAATATTTCTGAACAGCTAAAGCGAATCCACTATCTCTTCATGCCCTCGAAGGGACAATGGTTTAGGCAGCAGCTTCAGTCTTTTGAGAGCTATTGGACTGACTGGTGGTATCGAGGCGAACAGGCTGCCGCGACCGAGCGGCAAGCAGCGGAGAGCAATTGAGGCTATATGGTGGCCGGCACGGGGCACAGCGTCCCGTTTCTTCCGCCAAGTTGTTCCCCGCCGCAACCGTAGGATGCGGTCCAACGGGCGTGATGTGCTCCGGCCGAAAGAGTACTTTGTGCGCAACTGCGACGGCTACTCTCGGCTGAGTCGGATCGCCTGGCGATCAGCCTCAGGTTGTCCGAGACCTAAGTTGTCCTGAAGTCGATCGAGTCGATTGCGATGAGTCGCCCACAAACCTCACCGATTAGCGTCTCAAGTCAACCGTTTCCCAAGTTCACGGGTCGAGCGGACAAGTCCGCAGATCACATCTGGCTGGAGACGACGACCCTCCGGTTCAGGTGGTCCAAGGCAGGACGGCTCTTCCCACTCTTTTCGTAGCCTGTCCGCACCACTGGAGCGAAAAAAGTTGGCGGGCCCTATGCCGGCGTGGTTGTCAATCGGGACTCCGCTTAGAACTAGGCACGGAGTGGATCAACGAGGATAATGGAGTCCTTCCAGCGGGGGGCAAGTGGCCAGCCTACGCGGGTGTTTGTGGGCGTCATACGATCTTAGTGGCAGGGTGGCACGGAACTTGCAACGGATGCAGTGCTATGACTTTAGCCCGTCAATTACCGCGAACCGGGGTCATCCCATGACGTCCCCGTCTCTCTTGTTACGATCCGAGCCACAGCTGCGACCCGAACTGCGTGGACGGCTCGTATTCATCACGACCGCGCAGTTTCTGACCATGTCAGCTAATGAGCTCGATGACTGCATCGAGCGTGAGCTAGCCGATAACCCCGTGCTCGAGGCCGTCCGGCGCTGTGCCCGGTGTGGCCGACCTTCGGCGCTATACGTCTGTAAGCGGTGCCGTGGGGGCGCGTTCTCTGGAGCGAGAGAAGCAACATCATTGTCGACCGGGCGAGAAATCCTCGCTGTTGATGCCTTGGCTTCAGCGCCAACAGAGCTCCACCACGCAGTCGAGATGGTCGTCGCCAGCCTGGATGGCCATGGACTGTTGACGACGACGACCTTCCAGGAGTTGTGCTCCTTGGCGCGGTGCGATCCGAGGCAAATGGAAGCCGCGATTGCTGCCGTACGTAAAGTTGGACAGCCCGGTGTGGCTACTTTTGACGCGAGGAGTTGCCTCCTGGCCCAGATCGACGCCTTGGACACTGCGGGGAACCATTGGGTCTTAGGCCGTCGTATCGTCGAGAGCCATCTTTGCGCCGTAGCAGAGGGCCGGCTCAGTGACGTCGCGGAGATCTCGGAGTGGGCGTGCAGGAGGTCGCAAATGCTGTCAGCTCGATACGCGAGAACCTCGTCCCGTACCCGGTTATAGGGCTTGAGGACGGAGATCAGCCACCCGTGGCGGCGCCAGACATCGTCTATCGAGAGTTCTTGGCACCGACCGGAGTACCGCAGATCTCTGTCGCGATAAATGATCCTTGGGAGGGTGCACTCCGTATGTCGTCAGTCCACGCGATGCCAGCAATACGCAACGATCGTGAAGGGCGCATCTTTTTGGCGGAGCACGCCGACCGGGCGAGGTTGCTCGTGACCGCGCTGGAGAAACGTCATACAGCGTTGGCACGGGTAGCTTCGGCCGTTGCGGCATATCACGCGACCGACCTCTCCGGAGCTTCTCTGGCTTTTCGAGCGCTTCATCGACGGCAAATCGCAGTGAGCGTAAATTTGCATGAATCGACGGTGTCTCGCGTCGTCAAAGATCGCTGGGTCCAACTTCCCACAGGTGTCGTAATCCCGTTTGCCCGGCTCTTCGGCACCGGGCATGATATCCGTTCCGTCCTTGCCGGACTGCTCGACTCCTCTTCGCCGTGCTCGGATCGCCGGCTTGCCGAGTTGCTCGCGGCGCTGGGGTTCTGCGTGTCACGGCGTACTGTGGCTAAGTACCGACTTCAACTCAAGTCCGCTTCGACACTTGTATCGGGGCCGAGCGCGCTCTGAACCATATTCGCCGGCTACCTTAACCATCACGTCAACCACGACTACTCGAGGTCAACAGTCTAGCCGACAAGGATGCATGAAGCTCACTCACGCAATCTCAGTCGCATTGACGACTCAATATTGACCCGACCCCTTGAAAGTGGTCCACACGTTGTGAGAGCCCGAGGCCCCAAAATTGGGGCAAGGAGGCACCAACGTGAAGCGACGCCAACACACCCCCGAGCAGGTCATCCGCAAGGTCACCGAGGGCCAAAAGCTCTTGGCCGAAGGCAAGGAAGTGGCAGAGGTCGCCCGGTACCTGGAGGTCACGCCGGCCACCTGGTACCGCTGGGTCAACCAGTACGGCGGCATGAAGGCCGACGACGCCAAGCGGCTGAAGGAGCTCGAGAAAGAGAACCAGCGCCTGAAGAAGATCGTGGCCGACCAGGCCCTCGACATCGACATGCTGAAGGAGGTGGCCCGGGGAAACTTCTAACCCCGGAGCTGAGGCCGCAGGGCCGTAGTGCACCTGCAAGCGGCTTCGGGGTCTCCGAGCGCCGAGCCTGCCGGGTCGTGGGCCAGAACCGGTCCACCCAACGCCTGCCCGCACCCGCCCACCGACGAGGAGCAGCGGCTGCGGGCCTGGTTGCGGGCCTTTTCTCGGCGGCACCCCCGCTGGGGCTGGCGCCGGGCGGCCGCCTGTGCCCGCAGGCCGGCTGGAGGGCCAACCGCAAGCGCGTCCAGCGCCTGTGGCGCGACGAGGGCCTGAGAGTCCCGTGCCGGCGCAAGAAACGGCCGCTGCGGGGCATCGGCGTCGCCTGGGCGCCTTCTGCCCGATCAGGCCCAACGTGGTGTGGGCGCTCGACTTCCAGTTCGACCAGACCGACTGACGCCAAGACGCTGAAGCTGCTCAACGTCGTCGACGAGTTCACCCGGGAGTGCCCTGGCCATCGTGGTCGAGCGCCCCATCGACGCCGACGACGTGGTCGGCCTGCTTGGACCGCCTGGCCGCCGAAAGAGGAGCCCCTGCCTACGTACGCTTTGACCACGGCCCCGAGTTCATCGCCTACGCCATGGCCGACTGGTGCCGCTTCAACGGCGCCGGCACCGTGTTCATCGACCCCGGCTGCCCGTGGCAGAACGCCTGGGTCGAGAGCTTCAACGGCCGGCTCCGCGACGAGCTGCTGAACGGCTGCCAGTTCGAGCTCGTGCTCGAGGCCAAGGTCCTTGTTGAGGACTGGAGGACCGAGTACAACTGTGAACGGCCCCACAGTGCTCTTGGCATGCTCAGCCCGGCTGAGTTCGCTAAGGCCTGGGCCGAGAAGTACAACCAACTACAGCTCTCATAAACGGTGGACCAGTTAATGGGGTCCCGTCAATATATACGTCGACAGGCTCTCGTTTAGGCGATAATAACAAACGATCGGCGACCAAGTGTATTAAGAGGGAGGGCTAAGCCGACTGGGGAAGTTATGCCCGTCTCTATCGAGCAAAGGAGTGACACTCGGAGAGGTATGGCTAGCCCGGTTCCGAGGCGTCAGAGCGGCACTCCAGGGCCCTGACCGATCGATCGTTAACTGTGAGGAAGCCAAGTGACAGGGCGACCTTACCTCGGACCTCAGCTGAGCCTGCCGGAGGCCTAACTGAGACGTTTCTTAGCATCCCGTGTTCCTCGACCCGGTAAGGCAGCGAGGCGACACATGCTCCTCGATCTGGTGGAGGACACGGTCTCAATGCCCGAGGGAGGTTCCAACCCAAGGAGCATGGACTGCGCTTCTGAACGTCGAGGGCTAGGCCAGAAGGCTTGGTGGGACCTGGCGACGTCTTTGCCCAAACGGGTCAGGTGGGACAACTCGGACGCCGTCTGGGTATCTCTTCATGTGCAATCAGCTGAGACAAGGAAGCGTAGCAAGTTCCGTGCCAATTGTATGAACCGAAAGATAACCAAGGTCGTCCGCGGCGATCGATGGTAGAATCCACTGTTGATGATGCTGCCGCTAGCAGGGGCGGCTGATCGAGTGATAATAGGCAATTTCCCCGACCGATGCTCATTTGAGGAGGTTCAAGGTTATGCCGCCATTGAACGCACTTAGAGTCCGAGACGAGGCCGTCGTCGCTGCCGCACGCTGGTGGTACGCGTATTGGTTATGGCTGAAGGGCGCAGACTTACTCAGCGTCGTCTCCATGGTCCAAAACGCTGTTAACGATGGGCTGAACCTCGAAAGGCCCGAAACCTTTCGAGAGCTTTATGATTATACTTGGCAAATATCCAAGGGCAAAGGCTTCAGCCAGGACGAGTATCTCACCTCGGCCACCGCCGTTGTGACTCAGCTTGTAGAGGACATCGACGCAAGTCCTCTCTATGGGCCAGTAGGCGCCTTTGCGCGTTCGTTGGCCAGGATTAATGCCAAGACGCCTGCCGATCCGCGTCTCCGACCCGCGCAAACCATTAAGCGCATTGACGCTGATAGTGCAGCGGACGTTATTGGGTACGAAAGTGCAGCCGAGCGTTTGATCGAAGCAGCCCAACTGGCCGTCAGCGCTCTGGGTGAGTATATGGTGGAGGAACTCCGGCCCTGACCGATCGTGCATTGCGATTGCTTAAGAGCGCCGATATCTGGAGGGCCTACGGAGTCCAAGATTTAGCTCGCCTTGTTCAAGCAGTCAGCGGTCTCTCGATTGACGTCGACTCCTGGGATGATATAGCGCTGGCCGGTTCCGCGGTCATAGGTGCCGCTTTACCGGTCTCCCGGAACACGCCTGCGGATCGGTTCCTTCCTACGGCGTCCCGCTTCGTGATCGCCTGTGAGGCCCTGTTCCCCGCGTCGTCCGCATCGACCAGCGTTACCACCCAGCAAAAGGCTTTGCCGTCAGGCACGTCACGCAATCCTTTCCGCACCGCCGTTCGGGCGCAAAGCTGGGTCTCCTCCTGATTTCTCTCGGAGCTATCCGCGGGGGCACTTCCAGTCATCGTCCGCCTAACAAGGAGGTCGTCTGGTTTGAGGTGAGGAATGCTCGAGCGGTGGCGTAAGCCTCGGTTCGATATAGGGTCTGCGGATCTCTGTCGGGGTGTTGCCGATGATGCTTTAGCCGCTGGGGTGCTAACGTGTCGGGTCCCGCGCTGGCTTGGCCTGCGCATTCACTAATGGGTTGGCGAGCCAGTACTCTGGCGCGGCTGGATTTATATTGTGAAATAGGTGCGCGCGATTAGCTGAAGGGTTCGAGCACGTCGGTGAGGCGATCTCGTGGGCCTCTCCGGAGATTCTTCCAGTTCAGCCTCCCCTTTCGCCGTCGTGTTCCTGCCGCGGCAACTTGCTAGGACTGCTCGATGGCGGCGAGTAGATCAAGGGTAACTCCTTCCGGTTGATCTGCGTATGCGTAGAGACCGAGCTGCCCCGGCGCCGGTGAGAGCGAGACACGGGGTCCATCTCAGTTACCCGGCCTTACCGGTCCGAAGACAGCTTCGCTTTAGCGACGTCTCATCAGATGGTCGGCGAAGAGCGTTTCGCCTCGGCATAGCCGATCGTCCAACGTGAAGACCTCTTGTCGGTTGGCACAGAACTTGCTCCTTCAAGGGGTAGTGCTACCGGAGTCTCCCAGTAGACCAATCGAGGAGAGAGGCATATGCATGACATTGACCGTGTCTTGCTCGAGGCGCCAGCCCCGGCACAAGAGAGCGAAGAGGAGCAGTACTTCGAATACGAGGACGAACAGTCCTTCGCCGGAGAGGACGAATTCGGCAACGAGCACGAGCATTCGTTGACGGAGGCCGAAGAGATCGAGCTGGCAAACCAAGTCCTCGAAGTGAGCTCACCACAAGAGCTCGAGCAATTCGTCGGCGACCTGCTGACGGCGGCCGCTGACCCGGCTGGACGTTTCGCCCGCTCGAAGACGGGTCGTCAATTGGGAGGCATCCTTAGGCAGGCTGCAGCCGAGGCGGTACCTGCCGTGAGCGATGCTCTTACAGGAAGTCAAGGCGAAACGAACGGACGCTCCCTCGGTGCTGCTGCTCGCCTGTTCGGAGTCCAACAGGAGGGGATGAGCGGCGAAGAGAAGGAGTTCGAACTTGCGCGCCATTTTGTGCGCTTCGCCGACTGCGCCACCCGGCAAGCGGTAAAACGGATGAACTCTGCTCCGCCGCTCCAAGTTGCTCGCCACGCAGTGAGCAGGGCGGCGGAGCGGCACGCGCCGGGTCTTTCCCTTCAGCGGATTTTGTCGGGTGCCCCGGCGCGCCGCGCAGTCATGACCTCCGCGGCGGGGTCGTTTGGGTCACGGTCACGCAATGTCCCGGCCCGTGCGAGCCGCGGCGTTCCTGCCCTAGCCAGCCGCGGCGGCAGTCGCGTCGCCGCTAAGTGCACGGCTTGCGGCAGTCCGCTAACAGCGAATAGTGGCAGGTGGGTCGTCCGAGGCAACACCGTCGTCCTCTTAGCTGACTGAAGCGAACCCAAAAACGAAATAGAAAGGATCAGTGTCATGTACGAAACCCTCGAATCGCAAGAAGATTATTTGGAACTGGAAGGAGAAGACGAAGAGGAGTCATTAGAAACGGAGGAGGAGGATGAGGAGGAGGATTACTTCGAATTGGAAGGTGAAGACGAGGATTTCCTCGGTGACATCTTGGGTAGCGTCCTTGGTGGCGAGCTCGAGGAGGAGCAGGAGGAGGAGGAGGCCGAAGACGAGGAGGAGGATTTCCTCGGTGACATCCTGGGCAGCGTCCTCGGCGGCGAGCTCGAGAGCCCCATTGGTGAGCTTGAGGAACGGGAATTAGCGGCCGAGTTGCTCGAGGTCCAGAGTGAGGAAGAACTCGAGGACTTTCTGGGCAACCTGATCAGAGGAGCGGCTAAGGGGATCGGTAACTTCGCCAAATCGCCGGCCGGCCAGGCCTTGGGCGGGGTGCTCAAGAACGTGGCCAAGACGGCGCTCCCGATGGTCGGCGGCGCGCTCAGGTACGATGATCGCCCCCGGGATCGGGACGAGCATAGGTTCCAAGCTCGGCAACATGGCCAGCGGCGCGTTCGAGTTTGAGGACGAGGTCTCCAACGAGGAGCTGGAGTTCGAAACCGCCCGCCGGGTCGTACGCATTGGCGCCACAGCCGCTGACCGCGCCTCCCGCGCCCGGCCAACGGCCCATCCAGCGGCGGTAGCTCACAAAGCGCTTGTGCGGTCAATCCGCACCCACGCACCAGCCTTGCTCCCCCGAACGGTCCAGCCCCGGTACCGGGTACGTCACCCGATGGTAGGCCAGGGCCGGATTCGGAGGCCGGTTCACCCGGCAGCGCGTTTGGCGGCTACGCACCCTGGCTACCGAGGGCCCGTCGACCGCCGCCGCGTCGGTTACCGAACTCCGACGGGTTACCGTCTCGCTCCAGGGCGACGGCCCTCGAGCCGCATTGGAGGCCGCGCCCGAACGACCGGCTACCGAGGAACGGCCGGAGTCGGGAGACCGGTCGTGTACCGGGCTTCGGGTGGCTTCGCACGCCCCAGTACCCGCCGCTTGGGTCGCGGCGCTTATCGGGTGGGCGGCCGCCTCGGGTACCGTGCCCCAACACCGGGCCGCGCCTATCGGACAGGTGTACCTGGCCGCCTTGTCGCGAGTCGCGCGCCGGGGGTACGACGGGGCAGCAGGTACGGAGGGGCGTGGGGCGGACCGTGGGACTCCGGCGGCTCATGGGTGGAAACAGGCCGCTGGTACCGCCGAGGCAACCGGATCGTCCTGGTTGGGAGCTAACGTCATGACCCCGTTCGGACCGACCTGGTTCCTCGAGCAGGAAGCGCGATCCCTTGGGACGCGGCTTGAGCGGATCAAGCCGTTCGTTCTCCAGGAGACGATGACACCCGCCGCTGCTCTCCTGCCCGACGCCCAGGTCGGCATCGAACGGGCGCTGTTCAAAGGGCGCCATTATCTACGCGACCAGCTAACAGACTTTATCGAATGGGTCGAGGCGGCGGGCAACACGGTCCCTCCAGCGGAAGCGCAACGACGGTTCACATCCGTTCGGATGGGATTCAATGCCCACCTCTCCGAGCTCGAGCTCTTTTCCGATGCCATCACTCAGCGCTCCGAGAGCGAGCTGGGAGTCTGGCTCTCCGGCCTGGACGTGGCAGCGGCCGATGGATTGATAATCCCGGGGGGTGATTTCTTCGACCTTCCGCCGATCATCTGCTATGTCGACAGAGGCCACGGGGCGGCCATCCGCCGTATCAGTACCCGCTTGCCGGCGGGTTCGGCCAACCCGGTCGCCATAATCCGTATCCCGAGGGAACGCATGATCGGTCACGGGATCGCATCGTCTCTCTTGCATGAGGTAGGGCATCAAGCGGCCGCGCTGCTGGACCTTGTGGCATCGCTCCGACGGGAGCTTGTCAGGCGCGAGCAAAATGCCACGAGTCCAACCGAGGGGAAAACGTGGCGCTGCTGGCGCACCTGGATCTCGGAGATCGTTGCCGACTTCTGGTCGGTGGCCAAGCTCGGCGTAGGCTCGACCCTCGGCTTGCTCGGGGTCGTAAGCCTTCCCCGGCGGCACGTTTTCCGGGTCACACTCTCAGACCCGCATCCGTTCCCGTGGATCCGGGTCAAGGTCTCAGCGGCCGATCGGCCAGTCGGCTTTACCCGCACCCGCAATGGTGGCTATCGAGCAGCTGTGGGAGCAGCTCTACCCCCGCGAGCGGCCCCGGACCAGCCACCCAGACAGGTCATCGCCGAGCTGGAGCCGACCATCCCCTTGTTGGCGAGGTTGCTTGTCGTAGCTCACCAGCCCGCGCGCTGCGAGGCGCCGGCTAGGGGACGTCCGTCCGCTCCGAGCGACGCACGCCCAAACGCTTACTCCCTGGTTCGAGCAATGGCGTCGACCGACCGCACCTGTCCCGCGCAGTCCCTCCGACCTTCTTCCTCGCCGCGCTGGGACAAGCCCGCTTCGCCGGCCGACTCTCGCCTGAAGACGAGACGGCCGAGGTCAGCCGTCTGCTCGCCTATTGGGCCATGCGCAGCACTCTCGACGTCGCCGCCGCCAGCGCAGACGTCGTTCGCCAGAGCATTCCGATCGAACGGCCCGCTCGAGCGGGCCACGGCATGAAAGGACATGACATTATGCACCAGAAAGCCACCGGCCAGCAACCCCGAGATGGCCGAGGACTCGACGGAAGGGATCGGCTTCCCTGCACCGCGGTTGAAACTGCCGATCCCTCCGGGTTCCGACGCAGTCCGGGAAACAGAAAACAACATCGACAGCCTTACCGGCAACCCAATCTTCGGGTTCGAAACCCGACAAAGACCCGGTTACCAAGGAATCCCTCGGACTTCCGGGAGGGATGAGGGGGCGCCGGAAAATGCGCCAATCGTCGGTAGCGCTGGACACTCCTGTCATGTCTCCGTGGTTGCCGGACAATGACCGCTGGGCCTGCCCCTCCGCCCGCGCCACGGTGAACCCAGGCTCGATCCGCCTAGCCCGGCCCGAACAGGGCCAGACTGCAGACCAGCTCTTGTGGACCCTGATCCGCAATAGGACCAATGCCATTTCGCTTCAACAACTACTTCAGCTTCATCAACACCGTGCTGTGTGAGCAGTGGACGGACGAAGATGCGCCTTTGAACGGACCCGGCCCCGTTCAGGTTCCAAATCGGTGCTTTACGCAATCTCGGCGCCAATGGCTTCCACGTGTTGAAAGACGCGACCGAACTGTTCCTGATGCATGAGGCCGGCATCATCGTTAATCCTCAGATAGGCCCTCAGAATGCCGCTGCGCTCCAACAGCTGTACGACCCCTTTATTTCGCCTGAGGCCGAGCTGGTGCGGCGCAATTTCGACCCCTTGCCGCACGATTGGGTAAACGAGCTGCGAAAAAGCTACTACGAATCGCTAGCGCCAGAACATCCCGATCCTTCCGTACTTCACGCTGATCCTTGACCGCCTGCAGGATCTCGGCGAGAAGGGCACCGACGAGATCCTCACCAACTGCTATGGAGTGCTACCCGGAGAAGTCACAGGGCCGCTGGCGATGGAGCTCATCTGGAACTATTGGCACGAGGAAGGTATGCTCGCGCAGACATTCAACGCCATCTCGAACCGCTTCCAGAACCGGCGTCTCAACAGCCACGGCCCCGACCCTCTGGCGCGTCTGGAGATCGACCCCCTACGTCGACTCAACCACTACATCTGGGGCTGGATCCAGACAGGAACCGTTCCGCCTGAGTGTGCGGCGTCGAGCCTTCGAGTATGACCACGAGTACGGCTTGCCTCTGCTGGGTAAGGCGGTGTGGGATCTCCGCGGGGCCGACACCCGGTCGAAGTTCCTCGAGTCGCTTCACAATCTGCTCTACACGTCGGTCACCTTCCACCTCCAGGACGACGACCTCACGGTGCAAGCGGACGGTTTCCCTGTACTGAACGCACTGAGAGAGACCCAGCTCGTGCTTACCGAAGGCTCGCATAATCAGTACGGAGATCTGCCCTGGGTGGCCCGAGTAGAGATGATGATGCAGCAGTGGATGCTAGGGAGACCGGAGATGCGGGAGTTCCTCGGCGGTCGCGTGATGGTCCCCTACATCGAGCCTTGGATGGACCGCGTCGACACCGTTAAGTCGATGCTCAGCTGGACACCCACGAATGTGACCCACTTTCGTGACTTAGGCGTGTTCGGCGAACAGATCCTGCTTGAGCGTGCGCTACGGGGGTTGGGCTAAAGAAATCCGGCCCGAAGCGGCGGCCAACTGGGCCGCTACTGGAGACCGGAGATCCAGGGCTACGTGCACGCCTACAGAGCGGTGACGGGCGTGGACCTCCGCCAGGGCGTCGAGTCGACCATGCCCGGCGTCCTCCTCCAACGCCGCCTCGCGTCCTCGGCCAAGGCTCTGCGCCCTTGATGTGCGGTGCTCGATCTCGTCTCGTCCCTTTATCTCGGGCTGGCTCACTCGTCGACAGATTTGCCGACTTGGGACGCCTTAACCATGGGCGTCCCGGCCGCCCTGCGGGAACCGCCGCGCTCCAAGGAGGTAGCGGAGCGTACCCGCCAGCTGTTGGGCGCCGCGGAGACGTACGTCGCCACGTCGACCTTGCACGCATTCATCGACGTGGCCGCCGTTATTACGGCCGGGTCCAAACGCCCGGCAGCATTCGGCGTCGATGTCGCCGCGTATCCGATCGGTCGTATCGGTCTTGGTTGTGGGCTTCAAACCGGGATAGAGAGGACCGCCTCGCTCCCACACTTTCACCCGCGATCGGTCGCCCGGTGGGCTCGTCGACAGAGTGAGGCGGGCAAACGTCCGGTCCTTCTGACCGACGGCTTCTGTCCCGGGTGCGGGCGCATCGCCCCGCTCGAAGGTCTCGGTCGTGCCGTAGGCGCGGTTGGCGGCGTGCTTGTCGTCGACGACACCCAGGCGCTCGGCATCGTGGGCTTCGATACCGGCGACGGTTACCCCTGGGGGCATGGTGGGGGGCTCGATGGCGCGAGCCGGCTGCCAGCCCAACGTCATCGTGGTGGCTTCAATGGCGAAGGCATTCGGTGCTCCGGTGGCGGTAGTGTGCGGCCCGTCAGAGATCTTGACTGGTGGTATGGCGTACCGCCCGACGTTCGCGCATTCGAGCCCGCCCTCGATTCCGGCACTTCTTGCCGCCGAGCGAGCGCTTCAGATCAACGATCGTGTTGGTGACCGGCTCCGTGCCCGCCTTCTGGACCGGATCCTGACGCTTTGTGATGCCCTTGCCGCTAATCAACTCTCCGTGGACTCGGGACTGTTCCCCGTAGTGCGTGTCCCCGTGGGAAGTGGTGTGGAAGCTGTGCATCTGGTTCGGCGCCTTAACGAGTTGGGCGTCCGTGGAGTCCCGCTTGGACCCTCCTGCAAAGGTCGGGCAGCAGTTGGGTTGGCGGTGACGGCAACGCTACGGGCCTCTGACCTCCAACGGGCTGCGGCCACGGTCGCGAGGGCAGTTCGGCAGGCGGCTTGAGTACGCGCCGCCCCTATGGGGCCAGAAGAGGCATGCGGGCAGAGTTCCGTGGGTGGCCGGGGCTAGCCCACGACCTCACGCGGTTCGTCGGCTTCCCAACAGTAAGTGCCGACCCAGCTCGCCAGCCAGCTCTCGTGGCATGCGCCAAGTGGCTCGCCAACCGAGTCGGCGCTGCGGGGTTCCCTGACGTGCGAGTGGTCACGCGGCGCGGCGCGCCTGCCGTGATCGGCGTATGGCAAGTGGATCCCCGCCTTCCAACTGTGCTTCTCTACGGGCACTACGACGTCCAACCTGCAGACGCTGGAAATAGCTGGAACGGCGACCCGTTCGTCCTACGCTCAGTCGGCGGCCGGCTGATCGGCAGAGGCGCAAGCGACGACAAGGGCTTTGTGCTCGCCCAGCTGGAGGCCGTGCGGCGCGCTAGTGGTGGTCGACCGGAACCTCGTCCCCCGGTCAACCTGCGGTGCCTCTATGAAGGCGAAGAGGAGATCGGCTCGCCGACGCTGCCACACTTGCTAATTGGCCAACGTGACATGCTGCGAGCGGACTCGGCGTTAGTATGCGACACCGAGGCCACGCCGGCCGGTCGTCCCAGCCTTACGTTGTCATGTCGGGGCGGGATCACTGTGGAAATCGAAGTGCGGGGACCAGCCCGCGACCTTCATGCCGGCCGGTTCGGGGGAGCGGTCCACAACCCAGCGCAGGTACTCGCCGAAACTATTGCCGCTTTGCACGACGAACTTGGCCGCGTCCGCCTCAACGGCTTCTACGACCGCGTCCGACCAGTTCGCTCTGAGAATCTCGACGAGCGACCGATCCTGGCGGCTGCCGGGGTCAATGAGGGATGGGGCGAGCGGGAATACAGTCCGGCCGAGCGCGTCGCATTACGGCCTGCGGCTATCGTTACCCAGCTCGGCGCAGGGCTGGGGAGTCCCGGACCTCATCACGTTATCCCTTCTAAAGCGACCGCCCAACTGGACATTCGGCTCGTCCCCGACCAGGACCCTGGCGACGTGTACCGGAGCGTCACAGAACACGTCAAAGGGCACGCAAGCGCGGGGATCCGCGCAACGGCACACCTGTGGGCCGTCGCATGCCCATGGCACGCCAATCTCGACAAACCTGCATATCTTGCTGCAGAACGGGCAGTCCGTGACGTGACCGGCGAGCCACCGGTGCAAGTCCGGAGTGGAGGCAGCATTGCGGCGCTAAAACAGCTCGAGATCAGCGACATCGCCCCAGCGGCAGTATTACTCGGCTTCGGCGACGCCGCGGACCCGCTCACGGGACAGGGGAGAGCGTAGCCATCGCCCGGCTCGATCTGGCGGCCACGACGGTCGAGCGGTTTCTGGTCCGCAGCGGGGAGGGATGATCATGGACCTGCCCGTAACTGCTACGCCCGAGGGCGGTCCCCGGCCGGAGCTGGGACGTCAGGGCCCTCATGCATTGGCTGCTTCGACTGCACGTGGCGCGCTGGTGCGGCCATATTGGCTTCGGTTTCTTTAGCCAAGATGGCTCGCGGCCGCTCAGACCGTTCGGCGATAGTCCAGCTGCTCCTGGCATCCGGAACACGAACCAGGTCGTTCCCAACTTGTGCTTGAGCGATGGATTAGGAGGGATCATGGTCTGCCACCCCAACGCCTACGCAAATCTCTCTCGCGGCGGCAGCCGCGACCTCTCCAAGAAGGTCGGCTGCCTGCTACTAGCGAAGGTGATGTCCTGGAGTGACGGCCTTCTCGTGCGTAGCGGAGTCGGCGAGTCGTTGATCGGCACCGTCCCCTACGGGCGTGACACCAGACACGCTCTCGTTGTCGAAACGGTCAAAAGGTTCCTTTCCAAGCGGAAAAACCAAAAATTCATGTTCGAATCTCAAAGAGGCTCTTTCCCGCGCCTGCGTTCGGGACTAAAACCTTATTTGGTCACCGGACGCTTCAGCACACCACTCGGAGCAGGGACATGACCGCGGCTCTAAAGGTTTCGATCTCGGGTGCGGGATGGGCGGACAATGCCGTTGCTTCGCGGCTTGTCGAGGAGTTGGAGGGGATCGATGTCCGCGTAGTCACCGAGGGCCCGCCCGATCAAGCGGTTCTCGCCGCGGGACCGGGACTCGAGTACCTCGTTCGCAGATTAAGGGCTGATGGACACAGGCGAGTTGTTGCTATCGTCAGCGATCCGACGCTAAACGTATGGCGACTGCTCGCTGCCGGTAGCACAGACGTCATTGAGTCGGACGACCAAACCGCTTTCGTGATTGAAGCCAAGCTGAGACGTTGGGCGGAGATTGACGCCGTTGTCACTTCAGACCTCGTCTCACTCAACCTCGTGGGCCGAAGTCGAGTCTGGCTCGACGCCCTTGAGCAACTCGTAGAAATCGCACTGTTCAGTTCGAAATCGGTGCTCATCACCGGCGAAAGCGGTACCGGCAAAGAGATGGCCGCCCGGCTAGTACATACACTTGACCGGCGACCCGACAAGGGCAAGCTCGTAATCCTCGACTGCACAACTATCGTTCCAACCTTATCTGGTAGTGAGCTATTCGGCCATGCAAAGGGAGCTTTCACCGGTGCGTCTTCGGACCGGGCCGGTGCGTTCGCGTTGGCCCACAGAGGAACCCTCTTTCTCGACGAAGTCGGCGAACTGCCCAGCCCTCTCCAGAGCGAGCTCCTTCGGGTGGTCCAGGAAGGCACCTACAAGCCGGTTGGAAGCGACCGCTGGGAGCGGACGGAGTTCCGGCTGGTATGCGCCACCAACCGGGACCTCGAAGTGATGCAAGCATCTGGGGCATTTCGGAGTGACCTTTACCATCGCATCGCAGCTACATCGGTCCGGCTCCCCTCACTGAATGACAGGCTGCAAGACGTCTTCGCCCTTGCGACGCACTTTCTCCGGGTCGAGTGGGGTAACGCCGCACCTGCGCTCAGTCCGACAGTTCAGAGCTACCTACGCCAGCGAAGTTACCCAGGCAATGTGCGAGATCTTAAACAACTCGTCGCTCGCATGTCTTGTCGGCACGTCGGACCAGGACCCCTCACTGTGGGCGATATCCCAGAGGAGGAGAGGCCGCGTGACGACCTGGTCGACTGGTGGGTAGAGGCCGGACTTGTCCGGGCAATCGAGCGAGCGGTGGGCTCCGGCGCAGCGCTCCGCGAGCTGAAAGAGATTGTCGCCGACGTTGCCGTCGACGCAGCACTGGCCGCGGCGGAAGGTAACATTGCTCTCGCCTCGCGTCGCTTGCAAGTAACAGAACGCGCCGTTCAACTTAGACTCAAGGCGCGCAAGGTCACCGATGAGTCCTCGGTACGGCACCTCTCTATGGTGAAATAGCTACCTCGTAAGGTCGGACTGTTCGAAGCGAGATCTCTCGGCCCTCGTGCGGCACAGACTTGCCAGCCGCGACTCGGAAGGGTGACGAAGGAGGAATGCTACATCGACCCTATATCGCCAATCGTCAATCGTCTGCTCACCGTTTCGCCAGCGTAGGCCTCGCCATTCCCAGTGTCGGCCTCGGCATTCAGTGCGGTTGCTCTGAACCTTGGCGGAGGTTATGACAAGCGCGCCCATCCGTTCTACCGGTGGTGGACCACAGACCGCAGGGTCACCTTTCCTTTGGCGTCGCTTGTATCAGTCGGTGGTGCGGCGAGGCTGCATTATCGTAATTCCAGAGACTAAGCAGGTCCCTTGGTGGCTAATGCTTCGGGCTCCAAGCGTCGACGCTGCGAGAAGTGCCCCGCACGACGTTGCACGTGGGCTCAACTGCGGTCTTTACGCGAGACCATGAGCGCGTGATCCTTCGCTCCGGTCTCAGCTCCCAGCCGTTTCCATATCCTCAGCGAGCTTCTTAATTGTCTTTTTGACAGATGTCTTAAAGTGCTCCTGGCCTCGTGCTGTGACCTTTTCGAAAGCTTCCAACGGTGTCGGCTCTCCGACGACGATCAAGGCCGCACTGGCCGTACGGGCGTGACCCACCTTCTCTCCTGGGACTAGGCTGGGCTCAGGATCTCCTTCGTTCTGTTCCGGGTTAGCCTCGACCTCCAGCGGCGAAAAGACCGTCTCGATTGCCTGTTTGAACTCTGGGACGTTTAATGTGCCCAAATTGATGTTCTCTGGGAAAACACGCTCAGGCGGGAGGATCAGCCGCTTCAGGACCTGCACCTTCTGTTGCCCTTTGTCGACTTTGTCGACGACTACCGCGTCGTAGGTCCCTGGCAACTCGGCGTCGTACAGCGCTTGGACGACGTCTAGATCGGACCGTGCAACGCCTACTTCGTTATATCCCGCGGTAAAGAAGATATTTCATTGTCTTCCTCCGTAGCCAATGGTCCTCCTTGTGTCGGGTAGGACAACTGATATTTGTTCAGTGTGTTTCACAATACCTCAGGGCGTCGTCCCCGCGCACGAAAGAATCTTTGGATGTGCTCGCGTCAGCTCCTAAGCGACTGGACAGTCTCCTGGAGCAGCCCGACGTGCGTTTCTCAATCGACGTCAGGATCCTGAAATCGCGCCTGCGTCCGCCTCGCATCCAAAGAGGTGTTCGAATACGCAAGCACACGCTGGAACATCCGAGTCCCGGTAGACGGGCTCCTCGTCGCCGCCGAGCCCGGTCTGGTTCAGTCCCAGGTTCGGGAGCGCCCAGGGCGGATTAAAGGACCCAGCTAAGATTTGTGAGCCGAAGCGCTTCTGGTCATGGAGCGTCCTCGGAGCCATTGGCGCTGGCATCGACGATTGGTTTGTCGTGAGGAGGTCACGTTCCGGTTATCTATTAGGAAGGTTTCAGACGCGGATGCGACGACGACACGATCGCCAGCTCAAGGGCTTAAGACAACCAGGGCACTTGAGCTTGAGATGTAACAAGGTGCTTGTCTCCGCCGTCCGAGTGGTCAAGCGGGCCACTCGGACGCTGAAGGTCTCCAACATCGGGTCGGGCTGTCTGCCTTGCTGTCGTCATTGGGTCAGGACCCAGCCTTACCCCGCGGGCTGCCGCTCTGTGATGGCGCTAGTGGCACAGGTAGCTGGCCTTCCGATTGATAAAGGCATCGTGGCGAACTTCAGCGCGAAGGACAGTGACGGAATCCTATTAGGTGGTCCACTGACTATGAGAGATGTGGCCGGTTTGAGTCCGCTGGGGTGGTGTACGAGCCGGTGACCTGGACGCCCTGAAAGGGAGGGGTCCACCGCTTGCAATGTTACTCGATGCGCCAATCTTCTACGACGACTTTGGGCTCGAGCGCCAACCTGAACTGGCAACCGTTCGACGGTTCGTCCTCTAGCAGGCCGTCGAAGCTCCCCACCCTGGCGTTCTGCCAGGGGCCGCGGAGTCAAGAAAATGGTCCCGCCCCCTTGAAGTGGGACGGTTAGCCGCGGCGTAGGCGACGAACCAGGAGCTGTGGTCGAAACGCACGAAGGCTCGTCGCGCCTCTTTCCTTGCTATCTGGTCTAAGCAGGCCGCGACGTCGTCAGCGCCCACACCGTCGGGCCGTACGGGGCAAAAGGCACCTACGGGATGCCGATGCCTCCGAGGGGCTGCCGGCACGGTGCGTTTTTAGACATCCCACGGCTGCAACTTGTCAAGCTGCTTGGGTAATTTTCTCTTGTCGGTGCCCCCAGGCGATGGTCTCGTCGTAGAGTTCGTGGTGGTCTAGGCAGCCATGCAAGAGGCCCACGAGGCGGTTGCCGAGGGCTCGCAGAGCGGCGTGATGAGTGTCGCCAGCGGATCGGTGCTGGTCGTAAAAGGCCCGCGCACCTGGCGAGGCGCTCAAAGCAGCGAACGCCCACAGGTAGATGGCGTCTGCCAGGCGCAGGTTGCGGACCTGACGGGCTAGCACAGCCTTCTTGGTGCCCGAAGCGCGAGTGATGGGCGACGTGCCGGCGTAATTTTTGCGAGACTTGGCGGTGCGGTAGCGGTGCGGCTCATCGCCGAACTCGCCGAGCACCCGGGCACCGAGGATGGTCCCCAGTCCTGGCAGGGAACGGACCACCTGGGCGTCCGGGTGCTGTTCAAAACTCGCTTGCAGCTCCTCGGCCAATGAGGTTATTTGTGCGTTCATGGTGGCAATCACGGCCACACTGGCAGCGACCGAAGCGCCCATGGCGGCCGAGATAAGGGCGGGAGCGGTGAGCTGGTCGGTGCGCAAGGCCGCTTGGACCTCCAGAGCGCGTTCATCGACGCGCCGTTGGCGGCCGCCGCGACGGAAAGCGGCCGCCACCTTGGAACACGATAGGCCCCGGCCCAGTTCGGGGGTGGGGGCAACCCGCAGCACCTCCAACGCGTCTGAGCTAGCCAGGTCGTCAACACGGCGATCAGGGCGGCGGGGTAAAACTCGCGCAGAGTAGAGCGCAACAGGTTGGCCTGGCGCCCTCGAGCCCAGATCATCGATTGGTGCGCCCGGGCCAGGACCTTGACCGCCTGGACTATCGAGCTGTCGGCCGCCACCAACCGGTGGTTGTGGCGGTCGGTGCGGACCATGTCGGCTAAGACCTTGGCGTCGCCTGGGTCCGACTTGGCCCCCGAGGCCGAGTGGCGGTCCCGGTAGCGCGACGTGGACATCGGGTTCACGGCAATGACTTGGTAACCGGCACCGACGAGGGCGGAAACGAACAGGCCCCGGTCGGTTTCGATGCCGATCACTACCTCGCCCGGCTCCTCGACGCGGCCACCGACCAGTTCGTGGAAGCGGGCGATGCCTTCCACCCCCTCTGGCAAGCGCCCGCCGCAAAGGCGTTTGCCGGCCTCATCTTGTACAAAAACGTCGTGGTGGGCCTCAGCCCAGTCCACTCCCACAAATATCACCCGAGCTCCTCCTCTGGTCGACTGCCGCTATCACCGAGCCCGAGGGCCCAGCAGCCACCTAATGGACCAGTGCTCGAAGCACGACATCCCACCAGCCGTCAACGGGACCTCACCACCGGCAGGGGCACGTTCTAAAAGTAGAGCTCTCTTTCGAGGCCCTTGCCCTTGTAGTGCTCACCTGCTGGCGGCTCAGCTAGACCAAGCCTCACCTATCAAAGGAGCGACGTGGTCGATCCCCATTAGGCCCTTGTCCCGCACCGCAGGACGCGCTGGAGGTTAGCCCGCCGGCCTTACCTGCCGGGACAGGCCGCCGCTCGGCGCCGGCTCTAGTGCGGGTGCTCCCCAGAGACAGCCCCGCAACCGTTACTGCCCGGCGCTTGGCGGCGTTGGCAGCCGGAGTTGTGTGGAGCGGTCCTGGCCAACGGACCGGCACGCTCTTCGCTCGGAGATTCCGGAGCCAGCTTCCACGTGCGCCTTTGGCGTCAGCCGCGAGGACCGAGGCTTTGGCGAAGTGCTCGGGGAAGGTGCCCGCTACCTGGTCGTAGTGCTTGGCCATCTCGTCGCTCGAGGAGTAAGTGACCGCGGCGGTACTAAAAGCGGCGGCCATCATCTCCTGGTCGGACTGGGCACTGGCGATGACGTATTGGGTCACGGCTTCTGAATTTCGAGTAAGCGATGCTGGTTGGTCAGTCTTCAGGAATCGAGAAGTCAACTCCTTCGAGGACCTCATCGTTGGTGAGCTCCGGAACCGGAACACCGGACAGCTCTTCGATCCCATCCCCACCATCGGGCTCGAAACCCCGGATCTCTTCAATGGTCGTACTGCGTCGTCCAAGTCCCTTTACCTTTAGGAACGCAGTCAGGTTGTTCCCGCTCATCTGGAAGTCAGCCTGAGAACCTCCGCCTAGGTTTACGCCCAAACCCAGGCCCTGCAGCGTCACCATCCCGCCCAGCAAAGCAGCATCTGCTGTGATATCGATCCCAACATTTCCTTTGCGGGCCACTACTACGGTTCCCGAGCTCGCTCCACGTCGGTACCACACCACCAGGTCATTCGGATTCAACTCCCCGTCCTTGTATAGACCCCACAGGGTCATATCTAGAACGTCCTGCGAGACGACCCGCGTTTCTGTCATACCGGCGAAGCTTGCCACCACCGAGCGATTCTTCGTGATCGACAACGTGGCGGCCAGTAGCTGCTGGCCCAGCGGGGTCGTCACGGTAGCTTTAGGGGTCAGTTGCACGCTGCCCTCGGAGCTAAATACCCAGTCCGCTGAATTGGAGGTAGTCGTTTGGAGCGATGTCAACACCGACACTGGGAGGGGCCTCCGCGGGGAGAACCGTCCCTTCTCAAAACGGCCGACGGTGCCGATCGCGATATTGGTGTCCGGTGTAAATAGAGGGATGAGTGTTCGGTCGAGCCTGGTCTTAAGCTCATGAACATAGATATCAGCAAGACTGGGCTTCCGGAACGGTGGCATTGCGCTCCTTTATTCGTTCATACGCTCTTTGGAGAGCGACAATGGCTGCTTGTCTGCTTGGGATTTCCGCTTGCGGCAGATCGTCATTAGTCATATGCTCCAGATCGAATAATGCTTCGGTAATCAAGCCGACCGCTCGTTCGCTGTCTCTGAGTCTCTCGACCTGACGGATGTTTCCTTCGTACTCGTCCAGAGCAAGCACTCCTCGATCTGCGCGGAGAAGGGCAAGACCAAGGCCGAATCGCGCGGATTTCCAGTGCGGATGCGTCGTAAGCGTCCGTTGAATGCGCTGGATCGCGTCGTCGTAGCGATGCAGGCGATAAAGGCACCACCCCTCGTATGCGAGCGACGCCGCGTCGGCGACAATGCCCTCATCAACCAGTCTCACGACTCGGGTGTACGCGTTTACACCCTCTTGGTCTCCGGTAAGGCTCAAGGCATCACCGAGCTCGCAATGCAACCACAGCTGATTCGGAGCCGTGTCGAGGGCCTGTCGCAGAAATGTTATCCCCTCGTCGCGACGCTCCATGCGGCAGAGACAGCATCCGAGCAGACCAATGGCAGCGGGCTCCCCGTCGTCCAGGAGGGACCGACAATGTCGCTCCGCTTCTGCGTAACGACGGTAGTTGAGAAGAAGTCTTCCCTTGAGGATCCGAAATTCCGCATAAGCCGGCGTCCTTGTGAGCTCCGCGTTAGTTCGGCCAACGTGTCCGAGTAGCGATCGAGCGCCAACAAAGCTTCTATATGCGCTGCTCGCGGAAACTGTCGCCATCCTCTTGTTGGAGGATGTTACGCGTGAGCTTCTCGGACTCTTTAGCTCGGCCGAGATCGAGAAGTACCCAACCCTTAATCGCCTTGGCAGTCGCGTCACCCGGGAACATTCCGAGGTACTGATCAAGGCACAGCAGTGCGGATCCCGATTGATCCAGACGGCGAAGTAGCCACGCTTGGACGGGCAGGACGTCAGGTGGTGCGGTCCCGTCGTCGCCGAGCCCGAGAACCCCGCGAGCGCCTCTGTAAGCGTTGCCCGTTCATCTGGCAACTCCCCTGACGCCACGAGCAGGTCCTCGACAATCCACCGACTTGGTTGCATGCCGGCTGCGCTGACAAGGTCGCTGAAGGCTTCGACTGGCTGTCGCAGCGCCAGATAGACTTGCCCGCGCGTTCCGAGGGCGTAGGCCGATGTTGGCGCTCTGCGGACGGCTTCGTCCAGAACTCCTATGGCCTTAGGTAGATCGCCGTTCCTGCGTAGGCATTCGCCCAGCTCAGTGTACGCCCAGTCCAAGGTGCCGTCCGCTTGTATCCCGGCCTCAAGGGACTTTACGGCGTCGTTGAAGCGACCGAGTGACATCAAAACCTGCCCTCGGGTTGCCAACGCGAAACCGCTTTGCGGTCGGATTAGTAGAGCCGCATCGAGATCGTTCAAAGCGTCTTCGTACGCACCCAATACTCGGTACGAGTCAGCCGCCCACTCGAGCGCCGTCGCCTCATTGTTAGAACTCTTTTCCTCCCGTGCCGCTGATGCGGCTTGGTGAAAGGTTTCGACCGCCTGGGGTAAATGATTATCCTCGTACATTGTCTTGCCCAACACGATTAGTGCGGTGCTGTTCTTAGGGTCGGCTCGGAGCGCAGCATCTATCGCATCACGCGCCGCGTCCGGGCGGGCGATTTTATGCAAGGCCCAACTCCGCCATGTGTGGACGCGAGCAGCTTGCTGAGCCGATTCCGTCGCCACTCCAAGTTCCAGCGCACGATCGAGCGCGGAAAGACCCTCTCTAAAACACCCAAGCCGCACCCGTGTGATGCCGGTGTCTGCCAACAGGTCACGATTGTCGTGATCGAACTCGGCCGCTGCCTCGAGATCGGCGAGGGCCTCGGAAAAGCGAGACCGGCCCAGCAGTAGCCGACCGCGAGCGTGCCGAAGTTCGGCGCTTGAGAGACCTCTCTCTAAGGCGGTATCCAGAAGGTTGAGCGCCTCAGCGACGTCCCCTTGGCCTTCCTTCACCTCTGCGAGTGTCGTTACCAGACTGCCGTCGTCGGGGCTGCCCTCAAGGGCGCTCTCCAATTCCTCAGCGGCAGCCTCGGTCTCGCCATGTCGCAGGAGGAGACGGCCAAGCTGTCCCCTGTATCTAGACTCCCTCGGAGAGAGGTTGACCGCCCGTCGCATACAATCGATCGCTTTGTCGAGGTCGACAGTGGCAAGCATTGTGGCGAGTTTCGACAAGATCTCGGACGCAGCGGCGTTGTCGCCGCCCAACTCTCTCTGGAGCGCGAGCGGTTCCAGGAGGACAGCACTTCCCGGAGTAGCGGTGAGTCCCCGCCGCAAAAGCGTTTCCGCATCGTCGTTACGCCCCACAGCAGATAAGGCGCGGCTGATGTCCGCGATCTCCTCCGGATTGCAGTCCTCAGCCACTGAGCTGGTCAAATCGAACAGTGCGGCGGCTCGGGCGTAAGCTTCCTGCTCTTCCTCGCGGCGGCCCAACGGGCCCAAGGCCTGAGCGCGCACGCTCCAAGCGCTTGCCTCGACGGAATTCAGTGTCATCAGGTCCGTGGTCAGCGCAGCGATCACCTTGTCTATTGTTTCGGTAGGGAGAGTCGGCGCGGAGAGCTGCACACGCGCTTTTGCTACGGTGCGGCGAAGCACCACGGCAGCCGTCGCAGGACGGCCGCCCGCCGTGACCGGCCTCCGCGCCCACCGACCGACCGCGTCCTGTACTCGACGTGGGAGGCTGGTCACCGGTCTGCATAGCCCTTGTCGTCTGATAGGATTGAGGACGTTGGGGCGAACCCTATGCGGGTCTCGCCTCGGGTTGCACCCGTCGGTGGTCGCTCCAACAACTGAATCGCCGTCGCTGTCACATTGTCACCTAATGTCTTTATCTGCGCGGTAACATCACCTCGCCCCTCGTCCATCTCCTCCAATCGAATTATCCACGCCGCGACTAGTAACTCCCGGAGGTCACCGGGTACGAGTCTGTGCGCGATCTCGTCAGGTTCCGCTGACCTCAGCAAGTCGCTTATCTCTTTTGCCCGCTCCCACGACTTAATCCCGAATCGAGGCTCCGGCACGCGGTTCCAGACGGCAGAAACGACCTGATCAATCTGTACTGGTGAGTCAAGGGCGATGCTGTTGTCAGTCTCCAGAATCGCCTCGTCCCACTCTCCACGCAAGCGCACTTCGGCATTGTGGAGGCGGCTACCGGGATCTGCCATCTTGTCCAGCGTCCGAAACATAACGGCAACCCGTCGACGATCAAGGGGCTGTCGTGGGTCGGCTCGCAAAAGGGTCGCAGCCCAAACGTAAGCCGGCCCCATCGTTGCGGTGGCAAAGGCGTCTGCGATCCACGTTCGAATCTCTGTTTCCGTCGTGTCTGGGGGTGTCCCGAGCTGACTAACGAGCGGCCTGATTTTCTCGTGTCGCGTGGCGAAGACATGGCCGAACTCGTGTGCAGTCAAAGGCAATGTCCAGACGGTCCACTCAGGGAACCCGATGCGGATCAATCGCGCAGTCGATGCATCACCATGCTCTCTCCATGCGGGCACGGTCACGGAGTTCCATTGGAAGTCGGTGAAGTGGCCAAGTATCTTAACCAAATCGTCAGCTATGCGGCAAAGGTCGCTGCCGACGCCGCACTCGCGGAGGAGCACTCCGTGCATCAGTGCTACGTACTCGTCAAAGATCTTCGAGCACTCTTCATTGCACTCCACATACCGCGGCCAGGCCTGGCGATAAACGTCGGATCGCTCTTCTGTTGGCCTCGATTGAGCCACGAAGAGATCGGCTTCTATGTCGTCCAGGATTTTGAGTTGAGCAGTCACCTCCTCGCCGAGGTTGTCCCCAACGGTTGTCTGATCGAGGGCCACGGACACCCGGCGGATTGAGGTCATCGCGTCACGAGCATCCGCCTCCGCTTTCTCAAGGCGATTGAACTCATCAAGGAGGTTGCCACGCCTGTTGTCGTTTCGAGTGGCGTCTCTGAGGTTCTGCACAGATTGCGTCACCACTGAACAGAGCCCTTCAAGGATATTACGGAGCTCTGGGCTGGCACCCCGGCTGCTCCGACACTGGTCTATATCGCCTAAAGCGCTTTGGACGGTGGCTAGGCTGCTCCGAAGGAAGTGGATCCTTCCGAATAGTACAACCCCGGTCGACCTTTGCTCGCCGCTATCAATCACGCGCAACGACCCGCTCCATGAGTCTGATCGTGTTTGTCTCTACTGACTCAATCGCAGTCGTGCGGTTGGCAGTCAGCTCCGGGCTCTTGTCTGCCTGCTCGATCCTTCGTCTCGCTATCCAGGCGGCGTTGAGAAGCGTAACGATCGAGTCTCCTTCTCGAAGCGTCACGGGTGTCGTCGATGAGTCAGGGAGAGCAGCGCTGAGGATGTAGGCACGGTTCGTTTGATTGTAGCGAACGACAGGGACCTCGGTATCGAGTACTTGCACGAATTTTCTCGTTAGTGCAATCGCATATTCTCGATTCTCCTCTGGGGGGTGTGTCAGTTCGGAGCATGACTCTAGAAGACCTTCCCAACTTGAACGGATATCGCTAGTTATGAGTTCGAGGTCCTCGCGGTAACGTGTGCTCGTCATGGCAAGCAGGTGATAAAGGACCGTAAATATCGCCTCCGCCCTCGTGCTGACGGCGGGGTGGGTCGGTTTCTGATCTTGATGGGCATACGCTGGTGCGAAGCGAAGTCGGAGGCAGGTTAAGGCGTAGGCGGGACCAGCGACGTAGGTTGCGAACGTATCCGCGAATAGTTCCTGAGCAAAGTTCCGCCGGTAGGGCATGTCGCTGTCAGCATCAATAATTGGCTGAATCAATAGCCCGGCCTGTCTTCCGGCCCCAATTCTGCTGACCGCGAAGTGACCAAATTCATGAAGAGTGACCGGAAGGTCCCAAATACTGCCGCCAGGGAATCTAATGCGAATTACATCTGACATCAGGTCGAGATACTCACTGGGTGCCGGAATGGTCAACGTCGGCGCGAGACGAAGCACAATCGCGGCAGTCCGCACGAGAACGTCAGCCAGCGTGCATAGTCGAGCATCCAATTGGGCAGACCGGACCGAAGCGCCGCCGACGAAGGCGAGCGTCTCACGCGCGAGGCGCGCAGTGTCCTGCTCCAGATTGCGAAGTAGTTCCCAACTGTCTCGGCCTTGCCCATTCCGAACTTGCTGCGGCCGGTCCCGCAGCTTGGCAAGCTCATAGCTGACCACAACCTGCAACTGCTCACGTATATGTTGGTCCGAAATACAGGCGAGTAGTGCCCCGATTTCGTCCAATTCGCGCTGGGCTGTTACGAGACGCTGCCCAACCGCGTCATTTGAGTACGTCGTCGACCTACTCTGCAAGAGACCTCTTTCGGACGGACCGATGACATTATAGGTCGGGCGATCGCCCGCCAGCTCGTTACATAGACTTCCGCGGCCAGCTCGACTTTGGGCTCCGCCGAGTTCCCCCTCGGTCTGCTGAGCACGGCGGCCCAGTTCCCATGGACCCGGCCTACCCCAGTGAGCCTCTGGACTGGTCGGTCCCGCCCGACGCGATTGGAAGGGTCCACCACGATCGGGTGACATCCCGTCGCTGAAGCAGGACGGAGCCGAAGTGTAGGGTCCCTCCCACTTTCCAGACGGGGTTAGGTGGTTACATCCCATTCGTGGGCAAACAGGTCAAACAATAAGCCCGCCTGTGGTCGAGAGTCATATTTGGTTATTGGCGCGCGGGTGACTTACTTGAGAGCCTAGTGCTCGGACTCGAAAGAGCTGCGTCCACGCTAAGGCTTACACCATGGTGCATCGAGCTCTGGCCACGGGCTTGGCTCGAGGCGAAGATGACTGTATGCAGACACATCGGCATCGCTTTGCTTTGCACCCGAGGGTTCCCATCCGCCGAAATTGCGCTCGGGTGAGGGACTCTGATGCCATCAATGCTCTTGAGCCCGGAGTGACGGGATAAGTCGAGCGGCGGATTGCCTAATCATCTACTTAGCTCCTATTGCCTGGAAGATCGACTGGCCAAGTGTCCAGTCGAACGGACCCCCGAGGCCCTCGGGGTAATCGCAAGCCATGTCAGTCTTCTTGTTTCGATGGTTCCCCGGCCCGGCGAAGGGAGCTCGATGTGAGCCTTCACCCTCCGAGCCATGCCGAGATCCCCTTCCCCTCGAAGACCTCGACGCTATCGTTGGCAACCCAGATCCCCGTCCACTCGTGATGGTCTGAGAGATGCCGAGGCAGCGCAGTCGTCTTCAGTTTCCACCGGATGGCATCATTGGAGGACTCAAAACTGCGACCGATGACACGGAGAAGCTGAGTCCCGGGGTGAATCTTCGGACGGCCAACCCAAGGGAAATCGATCTCCAGCCTCGGCAGACATTGACCTGAAGAAGGACATTGATGGCTAGCGTCTGGGACGCCCTGCTGCCGGGCGAGAGTGACGAGACAGACTCCGACGTAATTCCGTTGAGGGTCTCCTGGAGCTGCTAAAGTCCCAGGCCGCGCTCGTCGTATCGGTAGCGACCGGCGGGCCGAAGATCGATACTGTCAACGTTAAGTACCTGAGTCGCCGTCGAAAGCTCAACGCAGCCTTGGAGGCGAGGGGGCATTGATGCCCTTCCCGCATGACGACCTTTGGGCTTGGTACGGTCGCTGCGGGCGTTCTTTCACTTAGCGCCGTTGGCAGCGTTATGGCGCCACTCGTGGCTTTCGGTGGTGCTTTGGGTGCCCCTCAGGTGCGGGCGGAGTGTTCGCTCGAGGATTTGGCCTTGGGAGTGCACCTCGGCGGCTGTCTCGCTTCTGGACCGGTCTCTTCCGCTATTCCAAGCACCGGCGGCTACATCTCAGTTGTTGCGGTAGGAACGCTGACAGGAGCCGCGGGAGGCGCTCTGGCTGGAGTCGCAGTGGGAGCAGTTATCGGCGACGGGGTCAGTGCCGCAGCTGGTGCCATTGTAGGCGCAGTGGCCGGGCTTTTCGTCACTATTTTACCTACGCATTGTGCTACCGCGGGGGTCGCGCCAGTGACGTGTCCATCGGCACTCGGGAAGGTCGATCTTCGAGATCACGAGGAACTGTCAGCGAACCCATCCGGCACGGCTAGCGTTGCACGCAAACATGTACCTACTCAGCTCTCCTCAATGTGATGGCATTCGGGGGCCTTTGCGTTATTGAATGAAGTCACCAAACGCTAGTCGACTGCGGTCGCCTGGGGTCCAGGAGGCCCCGAGCGGAGGGTTCGTGTTCCCCCAATGTCGGCGACGACACTCGGACATACAGAACAAGCGTCTCCTCCGTGTTGCGCGAACCATCGACACGTTCGTCGTATCGTGCACTGAGGCAGCCGCGAAGTGACGGGCCGCCCGCGTTGAGCCTCCGCGATTACGACCTCCGCGACGGCACAACTATCCCCAGTCCAATTTGGACAGGAACTTTCGACACACGGTCCAGAAAAACGAAACCGTTGCTCGGGTCGCGCTTCTGCGACTCGATCGACAAAGCTAGCTCCGATTCGGATCGGGGAACTGACATACGCGAGGCGACCGCTAGCAGTCATCACACCGAGCAAATGGACTCCCTCTTCGCATGATCTACTTGGGCAGGTCTTCGGTTCGTTCATGTTTCGGCCTCCCCGCTACCGAGCGAGCTCAATCTCCCCCAATGTCGCCGCGTCCACCTGCCTCAACCTTTTGCGCGAACAGCAGCGGCGAGCGGGTCCCAAACTTCGACAGGAGGAATGCCGTACCACCAGCGTCTCAATCCGTACCGGACGGTGATGGCATTCACGGGCGTTACGCCAGACAAGGCCAGTGCTCCTGCCTCTGCGACTGCTTGGCTGACCTTTTCCTGGTGTTCCTCGGACAACTCGACGTCAGTTACGACGAATTTAAACTCGTACTTCGCCATTTAGCAGCATCCCCTAACTGTGATCTACGTACGACGCGAAGGGCAGCTACATACCCCAGAAGGCCGGGTGTAAACGTGTTTGGCCCTAGGCTGAAACGAAATCAGACCTTTTGACTCCCTGATTTTTAGGCTGTTCGTCCTGTGCAACCCTCGGCGTTGCCCTTGCGTCACAACGCACCCGGGATGGCTCCTCGATCGAGAGAAGACATTATAAAATCTAATTGTTAAGGCGACTCGACTGAATTCGACCGACCGCGTCGGCCTGCCAGCTGATTGGACGAAATGGCTACTATGTTCAACCCTGGTTTCGTCGGTTCAAAATGATTCGGTCCCATCCGTTTGGGGTGCGAAAGAGGCCTGAGCACTCTCAGTACCTCACTCCGGGAGGATAGAATAATGCTTTCTAGGCACAAACCACTCTAGCGCAAACGAGCCTCACAAGTTGCCTCTCGTCTCAGCGGTGAGTGGTCAAAACACTGTACATCGTGGGACGAGGCGCGGTCAAGGGGCCTGATAGGACGATGCCGCGGTCGGCGTCCTAAGCGAAAAGCAATTGGCCAGCTGGCCAGTCGAACTCCTTGGTTTTCCTGGACGTGCGGCCAGCCCTCTTGTCGCTTATCTACGCGGCGGCGCGGAGTGTCCAACTTCGCCCCTGCCGAGGCGCTGGTCGATTCCGCTTGGCAATGCGGGTACCCCAAGCTTCCTTTGAACTGTTCTTTTGTGCGGCTCGCGACTACAAGGATGAAACTTCGCGAAAACGTCTCTGCAGGCCGAACAAGCAACGGACGTCGCGCGGTGCGGGACTATCGCTGGGAAGCCGCAAACCTGGCGGTAATGAAAATGGTGTGTTTGTGGAGATCATGCAATTCTCCACAGGTAGGGGCGATGTCCTCGGTGGACTGGTCGCGCTGAATCACTCCGCACTCTCGCTGGTCCACGCTACTAATTTGGAAGAGCGGATCCGGATCGAGCACATGCCAGGATCCTCACCGGCCCGCATGCCCTCTGCGCACGCAGTTTGTGGGATTGTTGCGGGCTGATGGGCGCGCCCAGGTGACTGGTATTTGCCCCGCCTGCATGTTGCTGATCCGGTCCGTGATCTTCGACGGATGTCTTGACGCGACCACGTCCGCCACTCATTCCTGTTCCATCAGTCCCTGCGTATTCGTCAAGCTCCTGTCCCTGTCGGCGTGGGCGCTGGGGCCGGCGCGATATCCAATTCTGCCCGTCAGGGTAGGCCGGCCCCGGCGTTTCTGCCGGCGTTCCATGCGGTTGAACGGGCCTGGGTGTGCTCTGGGAACAGCAAAGTCTTGTAGGCAGTCAGACAACCGGAGTGGCCTCGGCTCCTTTGGCAGCTAACGCCCACCTCGTCCGAGCCCGCCGCCCGCTGTCTTTTGCTAAGGCTGTCGATCTAGCGGCGCAGGGAGCGACCGGCCCGCCGTCCCTGCGGGTCGTGCCCAAAGCGTGCCCAAACGAAATAGCACGAAGCGTCTCTCAGTGGCTTTTCGTGGCACGAAAAGGCGGGTCAGATGGTATACCATTTGCCTGACCGGCTTTCTGGGCAGTACTGATAATGAGGTTGCCCAGAAATAGTGGACACGGGTTATGCGGCTTGTTGCTTACGAGCTAAGGCTAGTTCGTAGCCGATGGGGCTGAGGTTGCCCGCCTTGGCGCAGCGGCGTTGGTGGTTGTAGAAGCTGATGTAGAGAGCAACCCCGGCCTGGAGCTCGGCGAGGGTGCCGAAGCTGTGCCGGTAGAAGTACTCGTGCTTGAAGATGGACCAGAAGCTCTCGGCGCTGGCGTGGTCGTAACGTTAACCGGCTAATCGGCTCCGACGCTCCGCCACCGGTGTGGTGTCCCTCGTTCACCTGGTCCTGCGGGGGCGGTCGATGCGCCGGAGCGCTTCCTCGTGGCACCTAACCTTGTCCGCGAGAGCCTCGACCGCGGTGCGCAGGTGGCGCACTTCAGCTGAGAGCCCAGAAAGGCTCCTCGGGTCGTGACTGCGCTGACGGTGCTCCTCGACCACGGCGCGTAGGCTTTGGTCCCGGTAGAGGGTGGCTCGGCTGACACCGGTCCTGGTTGCGACGATGGTGAAGGTGACTGGTGTCCGCACGGATACCAGCTCAGCACAGGCCTGCTCCACGCTGGCGAGGGTCTCGGGATGGTCACGCAGTGGTTGCTTCGCCCATGAGCGTGTCGAGGCGAGCCACCAAGCGCTGGTGCCGCTCAGCCTCGTCGAGCCAACCCCTGGCCTCGGCGTCTGCAGCTAGGGCCTGGGCGTCCAGGCGTTGAGCCCCGAGCACCGAGACACTGGCCGCGTCGGTGCGGAAACTGGGGCAATGCTCGCAGATGTTCACCTGTGGAACGCAAACGGTCATTACTTGACACTCCCTCCTTTGCTAGTTGGGGACGCCGCGGTGAGCGGCTCCGCCTGCCCGTTCGGCGCCGCATGAGCGGCTCAGGCGCCCCGGCGCCTGCGCGTGTGTCTTCGTCGTCGAGCGGGATGCGGAGGCGGAGCTCCACCTGCCAGCCCTGGACCCGCACGTCGTCGAGGACGAGGCGGAGCAGCTGTTGGCGACCGCTGAAGTCCAAGCCGTCCAAACCGGCAAGGGCTCGTTCGGCGAAACCGGCGATCCGCTGCTTCAGGTTGTTCGCCTGGGAGAGCTGCGCCCGCCGAGCGACCAAGGTGTCGCGCTCTTCGTCCAGGTGCCGGCGACGGGCGTCGAGCTCGGCGGCCCGCCGCGCCATCTCGGCGTGCTCGATCACGCCCGCCTGGTAGAGGTCGGCTCAGCGGCGGCGCTCAGCTTGTGCGGCATCGTGGCGCCGCTCCAGCCGGGCCAACTGGGCGGCGAGCAGCTCGTCGTCGGGGACCGGGGCCTGAGCTGCCAGCGCGGCCTCGCCGGCACTGAGCAGCTCGGGCCGAGCCGAGCAGCTGGCGTACCTGGTCGAAGACGAAGTTGTCGAGCTCGTCGGCGCGGATACGCCGTTCGGGGCAGCGGCGGTCCTGCCCACCGGCACGCACCGGGTCGTGGTGCGGGCACAGGTAATAGCGGGCCATCCCGTAGTCGCGGTAGGCCCGGTGGGCAGCCAGCTTGACCCCGCAGTGGCCACAGCGCACGAGCCGCCGCAACAAAAAGGTGTCCGGCTCGGTGCGCCGCGGGCTGAAAATACTATTGTCATGGGCCGCTTTTTGGACAGCCTCGAAGGTGTCCTCGCTGATGATGGCGGGGACGGGGATCTCGACCCACTCCTCCCGGGGCCGCCGAGCCTGGTGGTTGCGCCCGATGGAGGGGTCGTAGCTGTATGGGTGCGGTTCCAGAACAACCGTCCCACGTACGCTTCGTTGCGCAGCAGGCGCCATATCGTCGCCAACGGCCAAATTGGCTTCCCGTCCGGTGAGGCGGTGCCCTCGGCGGCCAGGGCCAGGGCCAGGCCTCTGACGCTAGAACCACCCAAGAAGTCGGCAAAAATCCCGCCTCACCACAGCCGCTTCTTGGTCGTGGACGACCAGGTGCGCTGGGCCTGCGGCCCCGGGGCACGCGCCGGTAGCCGTAGGGGACCTTTCGGGACAGCACTTCGCCGGCACGGGCGCGGTAGAGCTTGCCCCGCCGCTCCCGCTCGGCGAACTTCGCTTTTTCGTACTCGGCAATTACCCCTTGCACCTGCACGAGCAAGCGCGCCTCGGGGTCGTCGTCGATGGGGGGCGAGTCGGTGAAGCAGACGGCGACGCCGAGGCGGGCGAGCTCGTCGAGGACCAGCATCTGGTAGGCGAAGGACCGGGCCAGCCGGTCCGGTGACAGGCACCACACCGCCTCGACCGACCCCTGCTCGGCCGCGTCCCGCAAGGCGTCCAGGCCGGGGCGGTCAAGGCGCGCCCCGGACTAGCCGTCGTCGACGAACTCGGCCACGAGCTCGTCGCCTTCGGCGGCCACCCGGGCCCGCAGCACCTCCAGCTGCGAGCCGATCGTGCCCCGGGCCTCTTGGGCCTCGGTCGAGACCCGGGCGTAGATGCCGACCCTCATTGCTCTCCTCCTTCTTTACTCGTGGGGTTTTTCCCTTACGGATGGCTGAGGACTGTCTTGCCTGATGCTCTGACGGTGCCCGCTGGTTGCCGGCACGCCGGGCTGGCCCGCTCAAGGCTGGCTTGCCCCAAAAAGGGCGACGGGAACTTGGTTTTCTGGTACTCGCGCCTCGGCCAGCAGTACCCGGTAAGTAGCAGCCAAGGCGTCTCTACGAGGATCACCGTAGGGTGTCCAGGCCGGTCGTTGCGCACCGGCCACGACTGCTGCGAAGACCGGCTTGGCCAGCGGCCAGGCGATGAGCCCAGCCAGGCCGCGGCGTAAGAAACGGGCAGAGGCCAGCTCGTCAGGGAGCCCTCGGCCAGAAACAACGGCGGCACGCAGGCGTTCGTAGTCGGCTTGAGCCGGTTCTGCCACCGGCCAGAACCGCGCTCATCGTTGCCTCGCCCGCTGGATGCTCCTTGGGTGCAGCGACACCCCGAGCGCCGCTCCCACCGCCGCGGCTGCCTCGGCCGCTGAGCACGGCCCAAGTTCGTCCAAGAAACTCCGCACATCGGCGGTCAGCTTGATCGGGCCCTTTCGTCCCCGGCGCTTTTCCAGCAACCCGGTCATACCTGTTTCCTCGAAACCGGCAGAGACCAAGTAGAACTCGGCCCGGGAATAACCATGGGCGCCGGCTGCCTCGGTGACGGACCAGCCGTCGACCACGTGGGCCCTCAGCATCTCGTACTTGACTTGCACCTTGTCCAAGCTGAAAAAGAACGAGTCGCCTGAGCGGAACAGCGGGGAAGTCACCGCCTCGGGCCGGGGGTGGGCTAGCCCAGCGGCCTCCAGCGCCTGGCGGCGGCTGTCGTTGCTCATTACCATCACCTCCGCCCCGACCATAAGGGCAAACTACATGCGTGTCAAGTATTTCCTGGCGCCCGACAGTCAGCGTGCATGATCTTATCATAAGATAATCCTTGAATTACAAGAAGTTTCCATATTGCTAATGAAGACCCCCCCGAGTTGGCGACATACGACACTGACAATATGGCCGGCATTGCTAGACACGACGGCCTGATTTCGGGGGGCGCCCGCCATGGCCCGGAGCTGGGCCGGGACGCCGGTAGATCCCTGCCGGGTGGGCGTCAATTACGCGGTTCGTGCGAAAGACGAGCTTTGCGTTCCGCAGGTGTTGGCATATGGGCACACGCCCCGGGCCGGGTCGCGTAGGCAATAACCACCGGCCAAACGGGCCTTTATGAACGGTGCCTGGCGCCAATCACCTGAGCTGACCGGTATGCGTCTCGGCCCAGTGGGGAGGCCGCCGATGCGGGCTTTGACCAGCTCGAGCGCCCGCTCGTACTCAGCACGCACCGTAGTGTCGGAACAACCGGCCGTATCGCAGGCTCATCTCGGCTGAGACGTGGCCGAGCAGGGCCATGAGAGCTTGCAGCGAGACGCCGGCGTTGACCATGGCCGTGGCGAAGGTGTGCCTTAGCTGGTGGGTGGTTATGTGGCCAAGGCCGGCATCTGCCGCTGCCCGGTCGAGCTCTATGCGCAGCGCACCTTGGCCAAGACGCCGGCCGTGGTGGGTGAAGAGGAGGGCAGCATGCGACAGCAGCCCAGCCGCGCTCTCCGGCCGACAGGCGCCGGGCTTCTTTGCCACGCGGGACAGGGTTCTTGGCCCCGGGGTCGCGCATACACCAAAAGCCGAACAGGCCCGTGATGGCGGCGAGGCGTAGGTTCGTTGTCCTGGCCGCATAACCGTCGGCTCGACGACCGTCCATCCGCACGACGTTGGGTCCAGGGCGCCCAGGCACCTTGGCGCTGCGACAGGCGGCCAAGTACCGCAAGAGCACGTCCGTGCTGACATCCTGCAGAGCGATGTCCTCGGCAACGAGCCAGCGGCAAAAAGCCAGCAGGCAAAACCCATAAGTGCGGACGCTCTCCGAGGAATAGTTGCGGTCGGCGAGGTAGGACAGGTACTCGTTGGCGAGGCTAACGGCCCCATGCTCAGCTCCCACCAGCTGCCAGGTGCCGTCGTGCTTCGCCAAGCAAAGCTGGTCAGCCATGAGACATCAGTTACGCGCACTGCCCCAGCCGCTGTCAAGGGGAAGGGACCTGTGGATCTAGAAAAACCGTTTAGCCAGCGAAAAGATCAGCTTGTCCACATATCCACAAGCCAGCGTCCCGCGACTACTGCTGGATATGTATTAGCCGGTAAATAGGCAGCTCCCGGTTGCCCCCATCGAGCGGACCAGGTCAGCACCATCACAAAAAGCCACGACCTTGGCGTCGCTGACCTGGCTGCCCCTATCGGTATGGAACGCCGTCCCGGCCACTTGGCCGAAGCGGGCCTCTACGGCTTGGCCGAGAGCGTCCAGGACGATCTCGGTGCGCATGTGGTCGGCGATGGTGAACCCGAGGACCCGAGACGAGCCCTCGTCGCGGATGGCGCACATGAAGGCCTCGCCATTACCGACCTGCATATAGGTGTAGGGGTCGGGCCGGAGCGCCCTGCCCGCCTTTCAGCGGGTGGGTTTCTCCGGCCCGCCCTCCGAACCGGACGTGCGGCTCCCACCGCATCCGGCTCTCCACGGGCTATGCCGCTGGTGCGGGCAGTCCTGTTGCCTGGCTCGTCCACGGTGTGGGGATGTGCTTGCCCCTGTAGCGGTAGCGAACAATTGCGACCGCTTGTGGCCGGAACATCTCGATGCCGTCGCAGCGGATCTGCCACGCAGGCAGAAAGCGGTGACAGATCGTCCCCCAGTTCAACCCGACGTGACGCTTGCGGAGCCAGGTAACTACCTTCCACCAGCTGTAGTGGTCGATGTAGCTGAAGGTCCGCTTGCACACGCCGTGGCGGAAGTAATTGCACCACCCCCGCAGCACCGGGTTCAACCGGCGCAGCAGGTCAGCGAGCGTTCGGTGCAGCCGACGACGGGTGAGCGCCCGCACCTTGTCCATCACCGAGCGCAAGCTCTTCTTGGACGGGTAGGTGTAGACGGCTCGTCGCCCGGCTCGGCCTCTTCGGGCACGGCGCTGGATGCGCCACCCCAAGAAGTCGAACCCCTCATCGATGTGGTAGACCCTGGTCTTTTCGGCCGCTAAGCGCAAGCCCATCGGCGCCAGCACGCCACTGACCTCATCCCAAAGCGCTTCAGCATCGTTGCGGGCCCCGGCGACCAAGACCACGAAGTCGTCCGTATAACGGACAACCCTCATGACCGAGCCTCCGGTGCGGCGGTGCTTGCTGCGCGTCCAATACGGGCCGAGCGCTTCGTATTTCTGCTCGAAGTGCTCGTCCAGAACGGATAGAGCGATATTGGCCAGCAACGGCGACAAGAATCCCGCCCTGGGGGGTGCCAGCGATCGTTCCCCTGGAGACTCCGTCCTCAGAGAGGACACCTGCTCGCAGGAAAGCCTTGACCAGGTCCAAGATACGCTTGTCCTCGATCCGACGTCGCACCCTGCCCATGAGGGCAGAATGGTCGATCTCGTCGAACGACTGCAGTACTTACTACCCACATCGAGGACCCAGCGGCCGGACTGGGAGAACATGACCAGCTGTTGGTCAGCCAGCGGCGATCGCAATGCGAGTTCCTCAATAATCCGGCCAAGATTTCATCAAGGGCCCGGCTCTTCGCCGAGCAGCTCGGCGACGGTCACAGCGGCGTCGCACTCGGGGCACAGCCCTCCTCGCCCTACGCGCCGCATAAAAGTGCGGCATTCCTCGCAGTACTGCGTGCCGACGGCCCGTTCACCACAACTTTCGCACTCATAAACCGTGTGGGGCCGGCGGGGCCGGGCGGCTGGCAATTCTGCGACCGCCTGTCCGGCGTCCCTGCGCCGGCGGTAAGCGGCAGCCCGGCACGCCCCCGAGCAGAACTTCTGGCGGCCGGCCGGGACGAAAGGGCGCTGGCAGACGGGACAGGTCATCGTGACGCCATCGTGACACAACGAGGGACCATTGTCGACTTCTGTGGCGGGGCAACCCGATGAGCAGGCCTGTCGCCACTATCACGCGCCTGCGCCACCCCCTCGAAGGCCAACCGCTCCCGGTGCTCGGGCGCATGTGCCGCCACGGCCAGGACGAGCTGTTGCTGGTCCTGGCGGACGGGTCCAAGTCGCTCGTGCCTGCGTCCTGGACTGACCTGGGCGAGAGCCGAGCGGAGGCTGGCGGGGCCGGCGCAGCGACGCTGGGCCCCCTGTCGGACCTGCTGGCCGCCTCCGGCCTCGTCGCTGGGCTGTCCACCAATGCCCTGGGCACGCGGGAACAGGCTGCACGGAGACCACCGACCAAGGAGGCCAACCGTGCAACCTGCACAGCTCAGTCTGCTGGCGGGCGAGGCTCCGCTGGCAGCACCACCCCCGTTAGCCCAGTTCCCCGACGCCGACGTGGCAAAAGCGCTCAGCCTGTTGGCCGAGCTGATCGCCAAGGCGTCCGAGGAGGGGGTGAGCACCGATGACTGAGACAGGCAAGGTCGGCCCCTCACATTTGAGGCGCCCGGCTGTGGTCTATGTCCGCCAGTCCAGCGCCTCCCAGGTGGAGCGCAACACCGAGTCCACCGCCCGCCAGTACGGCCTGGCCTCCCGGGCGGTGGCGCTCGGGTGGCCGGCGTCCGCAGTGCGGGTCATAGACGACGACCTCGGGCTCTCGGGCGCCTCGGCCGCAGGGCGGTCGGGCTTCGCCGAGCTGGCCGCCCAGGTGGGCCTCGGCCAAGTGGGCATTGTGCTCGCACTTGAGGTCTCCCGCCTGGCCCGCAACAACAGTGACTGGTACAGGCTCTTGGACCTGGCCGGCATGACCGACACGCTCATCGCCGATACCGACGGCGTCTACCACCCGGCCATGTTCAACGACCGGCTCCTGCTCGGGATGAAAGGCGCCATGTCCGAAGCCGAACTGCACATCCTGCGCGCCCGGCTCGACGGCGGCATCCGCAACAAGGCGGCCCGGGGCGAGCTTCGCAAAGCCTTGCCGGTGGGCCTGGTATGGGGCGAGGCCGAAGGCGAGGTCCTGTTGCACCCAGACGAGGCCGTGCGTGGGGCGATAACGGCCGTGTTCGACCAGTTCCCCCTCCGGGGCTCGGCGCGCGGCGTCTGGTTGTGGCTACGTGAACAGGGCCTCAAGCTCCCGTTGCAAAAGATCGCATATGTCAAGCTCGACGAGGAGCTCACCTGGGTGGAGCCCACTTACACCGCGGTCCACAACATCTTGACCCATCCCGCCTACGCTGGCGCTTACGTGTTCGGCAAGACCCGCCAGGAGCGCTACGTCGACGAGGCCGGCCAGGTCCGCACCCGTCGGCGCGTGCTGCCCGCCGGCGAGTGGCAGGTGCTGATGCCGGGGCACCACCAGGGCTACATCGACTGGGAGGCCTACGAGGCCAACCAGGCCCGCATCGGCGCCAACACCCGGCCCAGGGCGCACCAGCCCGGCACCGGGGCGCTGCGGGAGGGCTGCGCCCTGTTGCAAGGCCTCGCCACCTGTGGGGTATGTGGGCGAAAGCTCGCCGTTTATTACGACGGCCCGGCCAAATCGACCCCAGGCTATTTTTGTGCCACCGGGAAATTGGTGAACGGCCGTGGCGTTTACCACATGCGCGTGGGCGGCCTGGCCGTCCAAAAGGCAGTGGCCGAGGCGTTCCTGGCCGCCCTGGAGCCGGCGGCACTGCAAGCGTGCCTGGTCGCGGCCGAGCAACTGGAGTCACAACATGACGCTGCCTTGGGCCAGTTCCGGCGCGAAGTGGAGCGCGCCCGTTACGGCGCATCCAAGGCCGAGCGCCGCTACAGGGCGGTCGACCCCGAGAACCGCCTCGTCGCCCGAGGCCTCGAGGCCACATGGGAAGCTGCGCTCCAGGAGCTCGGGAGGGCCGAGGCCGAGCTCGCACGCAGGGAGGCCGCCCGGCCCAAGGTCCTCAGCGAAGAAGAACGAGCTGCAGTGCTTGCTTTGGGCGACGACCTGGGCCAGGTCTGGGAGGCGCCGACCACTACCGACCGGGACCGCAAAGCGCTGTTGCAGACCCTGCTCCAAGAGGTGAACGTCACCGTCCGCCGCGACGAGGGCGCTGGGTCAGCCGAAATGGTGCTGCGTTGGAAAGGTGGCGCCATTACTGAGCTTTCAGTCCCCATAAAACCCAAGCCTGCAAATGTGGCCCGCACCGACGAGGGCACTGTCGACCTCGTCCGCCGGCTGGCGGAGCACTATCCCGACGCCACCATGGCCGGCATTTTGAACCGCCAACATCGCACCACGGCTCGAGGGCTGTCCTTCACGGGAGGCAGGGTCCAGTCGCTCCGTTTCCACTGGGGCATACCCTGCCACAAGCCACACGAGGTCCCCGAAGACGAAGTAGCGCCCCTGACTGTGGCCGACGCCGCCAAAGAACTCGGCCTGGCACCTTCAACTTTGCACCGTTGGCTCGGCGACGGGTTCGTCGCTGGCGAGCAGCTTACCCCCGGGGCACCTTGGCGCATCCGGCTCACCCCTGCCGTCCGGTCGCTCTTTGTCGACGACGCCCCGGAGGGCTGGCTCGCAATGCTCGAGGCCACGCTTGCCTACGGCGTCTCTCGCCAGACGGTCATGCAACGTGTAAAGCGTGGGGAGCTGCGCGCCGTGCACGTCCGCACCGGGCGCAGGAAAGGCCTGCGTATCGAGCCTCCCAAGGCTCAAGAAGGAATGTTCTAGCCATGTCAATCAACGAAAGGAGCAGTGTGTCGGTGCATCCAAAAAGGCCCGGATGTCAAGGTCCAACACCCAGTCCTGCTTCCAGCAACGGCGCCGGGCCACGGCCAGGGCGTCGTGAGCTGACCGCCCAGGACGGTAACCGTAACTGTCCGGATGGAAGATCGGCTCAAGCTTTTCTTCCAGAGCCATCGCCGCTGCGGTCTGGGCCACCCGGTCTGCCAGGTTGGGCACGCCGAGCACCCTGACCCCTGCCCCATGGTCCTTCGGTATTTCCACCGCCCGCACCGGCCCCGGCATGTAACTGCCCGCGCTCATCCGGTTCCACAGCTTGTAGAGGTTGTCCCTCTCCCTAGCAGCGAACTCGGCCACGCTGGTAGCATCCACGCCAGGCGCCCCACGGTTGGCTCGGACCCTCTCCCACGCCTCAAAAATGAGGCGCTTCGAGATGTCAAACGACTTCACCTTCGGCTTCGGCCCGCCCATCAGCTCCTCCCCCACTGGGTTGGCATCCGGGTGGCCTGGCCTGCCCGGCCCCTTCGCTCCGACCTCATTACAAGGCCATCTCCGCTACTGCGGGCCGGTCCGTCCCTGTGCCTCGCATCGGTACTCTGCCGCTCACGGTGTCTGCCGCTTGCGGCCCTCCCTGTCGCAGCCAGGGGGCCAACAAGACCCATTTCGACTGGCCGTCGGTATCGAGACGACAGGTTCTCCTGTTCCATGCCAGCGCCCACGACGAGCTCACGCCACCTTTACACCGGGCACCACCAGGGCAGCATGCAGGCCGCTCCCTGGCTAAGGGCACCCCGAACGGCGTGCCTTTGTCCCAGGGACCAAGAACAACCCCCGGTTTTGATGCCATCGTTTAACCTTTCGATGCGTCAGCAGTGGTTCACACATGTTCGTCTTCTCGTCGCACACCTGACCCGCTAAAAGCGGGCCTTTTCCGCAACGCTCACCACCCCGGCTCTTGACCGGCGCAGCTTGCGGTGGTTTGGGCTCCCCGCCTGCACGGCGAACCCGGAGGGCCAACCTCCATCACTGGCACAGCACGGTTCGTGCCGGCGACCTCCTACATCGCCTCACTCTCCTTTCAGGACACACCTCCTGTGGGTTATTGCTCCTGATGGCGCTCCAGTGCTCGGCCGGGAAGGTGGAAAAGGCGAGCAGGTCGTCGGCGGCGTCCGACAGCATCCCGGCGGCGTCGTCGAACCGGCCGGTGAGCTGGTCTACGACCCGGGCGTGCTGGTCCCAGACGCTGTCGTGGTCGGGCTGCTCGAAGATGGTGCGCACCAATGTGGCCACCATGCCTTGGGAGGCTCTTGGCACCCGGGTCAATAAGTTCCGGCTGAAATGGACACGACAACGCTGCCAGCTCGCCCCCGGCAACACGGCGGCGATCGCCGCCTTTAGGCCTTTGTGGTCGTCAGAAGTGACCAGGGCCACGCCCGAGAGGCCCCGGGCCACCAAAGAGCGCAAGAACGCAGTCCAGCCCGCCCCGTCCTCGGTGGTGATGACGTCGAAGCCGAGCGACTCCCGCCGGCCCTCGTTGTTCACCCCGGTGGCGATGACGACAGCCACGTTCACCACCCGTCCGCCTTCTCTCACCTTCTGGGTGAGGGCATCTAGCCATATGTACGTGTAGGCCCGGCGTCGAGCGGTCGGGAGCGGAACGCCTCGACCAGGCCGTCGAGCTCTTTGGCCATGGAGCTGACCTGGGACTTCGAGATCCCTTCTATCCCCATGGCTTTTACGATGTCGTCCACCCGCCGGGTCGAGACCCCTTCCACGTAGCACTGGCAGACGACCTGGGTGAGAGCTCTTTCCGCCCGCCGGCGGGGTTCTAACAGCCAGCCCGGGAAGTAGCTGCCCTGGCGCAACTTCGGCACCGCCAGGTCCATCGTCCCCGCCCGGGTATCAAAGTCGCGATGGCGGTAACCGTTGCGGCTGTTGACCCGCTCTGCGCTGCGCTCACCGTAGCCGGCCCCGCAGATGGCATCGGCCTCGGCCGACATGAGCTGTTCGGCGAAGCTGCGCACCATCTCGCGCAGCAGGTCAGGGCTATCTTGCTCGAGGTGCTTGCGCAGCCACTCGAGCGCGTCCAAGCTGTCAAAAGCCACCGCATCTCTCCTCTCGGTTGTTGGAACTTCCTTGAGATTGATGCGGTGGTTGCCGCGAGTGGTGGACCCTGCCCTTTCAGGGCGTCGGGGTCACCGGCTCGTACACCACCCCGGTGGACTCAAACGAGGCTTTGGGCCGGAGGACCCGACCGGGTGCTACCGCTGCCACTGAGACTCCCCTTGGGAGCGCCGATGTGTGCCGCCACGGTAGCGCCTTTACGTGTGCAAATCACGCCGAGCGGCAAGGCGCCTTGCCGGTCCTCGGCCCCGTGCGAAAAGAACTTGAGGACCGGGGCTTCGAGCTGACAGGGTGGCGGCTCCTTGATATTTATCTCTGGGCTTACTCCGAAACCTACGAGCCGCTCTGGAGGCGCCAGCAAAACCGGAGCGCAAATAAGCGTGAAGCACAATCGGTTCCGAGGCGGGGGGATCCTCCTTAGCTCTCGGGCAGCCGGGCCCGCCCATTCAGGTCGTCAAGCCACTTGGCTCTTCGGCCATACACAGTTCTGGCGCGACGATACGAGCTACCTAGCATGGATCGGGTCGCACCCCGAAGGCTAGGTGGTCAACCGCGAGCGCCAGCCCAAGGCCCGGTACCTGAAGCTGCACCGTACCAACTGCCCTCACTTGAACCTACGCAACGTCAAGAGCTGGACCGACCCGTATATGAAGGTCTGCGCCTCAGAGGTGGGAATTCCCGATCAATTGCCTAAGGACGCGGCCCGAACTGTCCCGGGCCACTGTCCCGTTTGTAAACCGTGACCTCGGCTGGGTTTGGGTCTGAGGAGCGCAAGCACCGGCGCATAAGCCCTCGTTGGCCAGTAAGCAGCACTGGCACGCTGCTGTCGGGATATCTCGGACGGCTTCTGCGCTTTGGCCCACCAGGCAACGGCTTCAAAGGGCCCCCTAAAACTTGAGGGAGGTGGAACGGAGTGCTGCCACTCGGTGCCCCCTCTCCTCGGGAGTCTCTTGCCGCTCACGAGGGCTTTTGCGACCTACGGATCAACGCTTCGAAAAAGCGGACCCCAACGCTCGCCATACGCGCCGCATCGGAGTAGGTGGCCGGGGTTAGGGGTGGTCCGCGTCGCGCTCCGCTACAACGAGTGTGGGGCTTGACGAGCCTTCCGCGGCAACCTGCTCCGTCAATGACGCGGAGTTCGAGTACGTCGACGCCCGATAGTTCCGGGCAGTCCCGTGGATCGCATCGGCGATCATGCGAGCGCAGCCGTTCCTCCGTATGGTCGTTACCCCACCGTCAGCCGCCTCCATTGCGTCGCCGAAGAACGCTGGCGCGAGCGCCCGGTAACCCTTGTTACACGTGGTCCGAATAACTCGGCGCCGCTCCCAGGTGCCCGCCTCGAGGCGGCCGTTGGCCTGTTCGACCATTAGCCACCTCGAAGTCGATCAAAGGTGTTAGCCGGCCAGGCGCATCGGTGACGCCCGGCGGCTAAGAGCCTAGGCGTAGAGGAAACGAGGGCGAGGCCGCCGGTGTGGCGCGCCGGGACAGCCGGGGTTCCTCCATAGCCGGTATTGGCCAGCTGCGTCGCCGTCTCGCCTGGCCGGCGGCCTCGGGCAAGTTGCGACCACCGCTCCCCTCGCTCTCGTTGCAGCAACCCCGCCGCTCCGGCAGAGACCGCATGAGTGTCATTGGGCACAGCGAAGGGACGGTAGGCCGGCGCGCCCGCTTCGGGTGGGCGGGGGCTAACGCCGGCGTGGTGGACGAGCTTCGCACATCTTGGCAAGTGGGCTGCCGGGCGGTTCTGCGCCGGGCCCTGGCCGGTCCACCACGCCAGCTTCGAGCCCGATGTCGGTCAACGAGCCGTCGAGGCCACCTCCCGCCGACCTGGTCTCCTCCACGAGGCGGGAACTGCGCCTTCCTCCTCCGCTTCGTCCATGTCCCCCCAGTCTTCCTGCTCGGTCACCGGGCATCCCTCGGGGCGGCGCCCTCCGTGCGGGGAGGTTGGGCCGTAGGTGACCGTCGGGCCCGCCGTAGCGGGCAAGCGAAACCTGGACTAGCGAAGCGTCGGACCGGCGCATCCACGGGATCGCCTGGACGATGACGGGGCACGTACCCGAGAGGCTGCCGGCGGCATGGCGGCCAACTGGTCGACGCTCAAGGCGCGGTGGCGCTGAGTGGACCAGGAAACCGGCGAACCTCCCGGCCCGCTTGTCCGGCTGCGGCCGGCGCGGTCGTACTCGCCATTCAGCTGGGAAAGGCCTTCGAGGAAGCGCAAGTCGCTGACCCCCCACCGGCGAAGATCTTGACGTTCGAGGCGTCCCAGAGCTTGCGCATCCCCTGCTCGCCCCAGCAGCCCTCCGCCCGCGCCCAGCTCTGCAGGACGGCCAACACGACGATCCCCCGGCTGCCGGGAGTGGCTGTAAAGGTCGGGCAGTTCCCGCCAGCGGCACACATTTGGCTACCTCGTCGAGCACGGCGCCTCACGAGCTCTCTTCGAACAAAGTGCTGGAGGACATCCCGCCGTAGGCGGCCGAGATGAGGTGTTGAAGACGCCCACGTGGGCCGAGGACTTCTTAGGTGAAATCGACCGATACCTGCGCCCTCCCCCGGCGCGGGCGTGTAGCTTGCGGGCTTAGCGCGCCGCGAACAGGATCAGCACGCGAAGGACACCGAACGAGGAAAGGGGACCATGGCAGATCCGGTCTCGAAGGAGCTTCCGCTGCGTCATCCCGCAGAGATCCCGATGTTCATTTTCATGGTGGTCCTGAACTTCGCCATTCTGGGCGTCCTCATAGATTTCCTGATGTCGCTAGCCTTGATCCCTACCGAGTTGCGCGGTACGGACTGGCAGGCGGCGTGGCGTGCCTGCGCTATCGCGGTACTGCTGATAGCTCCGGCGATCCTCCTCGTCCGCCAGGTCCAACGAGCTTCGATCCGCGGTACGGCGGTGCAGCTGTCCCGGACGCAGTTCCCGGACCTGTACGCCTCTATGGACGACTTCGCCGGCACCTTGGGGGTGAAGCCGACTCCAGCGATCTATCTCGGTAACGGCAACGGCACGCTCAACGCGTTCGCAGCTCAAAGCGGGTGGACCAATAACTACGTCGTGCTGTCCAACGAACTTTTCGCGAACCTCCGCAATGACAACCGGGAAGGGACCCGGTTCATCCTCGGCCACGAGACCGCCCACATCCGGCTCCATCACGTGGCGCTGTGGTACAACCTGGTCCTCTGCTACTCGCAACTGGTCCCGGTCCTGGGACCGACGCTGTCCCGCTTGCGGGAGTATTCCTGCGACCGGAACGGCGCCGCCCTCGAACCGAAAGGCGAGCTGGGACTGGTCTTGCTGACCGCAGGCAGGTACGCGGCTGACAACGTGCAGGTCAGCGAGCTAGTCGACCAAGGGCGGGACCTCGGCGGCTTCTGGGTAGAAATCGCTCAGTTCCCCCGGTCCCACCCGTGGACAGTGCGGCGGATCTGGAGGCTGCACCAGCTAGGCCTGTTCGGGCGGCAACACCGCCGGGCAACCACACACGCTGAGGACGCCAGGTAACCGGCCGATTTGACCTTGCCGGCCAGCGGGTCGTAGGTAGCGGGTTCGAAGCCCTCAAGGTGGTAGTCTGCTGCCGCCCTACGGCCTTTCTAGTGAATACGTGGACGCCGCTGTCGACCAACCACAGAGGCGGTACGGCCAGACGTCGCTACCGCCTCACCGAGGCAGCAGGAGGGCGGCCCCACGCCCAGCATCTCCGCTGTCTGGTGCCAGCCCGACACGCTCTTGGTGAAGAAGTACACAGCCCTCCAAGGCGAGGCCCGTGCTCCGACCAGTGCTCCGGGGCGCCCGCGCCCGGGGCGCCGACCACGATGGTGTTGCCTGTGATGGCGACCGAATTGCCGAAGCCGTCGTTAATCCCAATGTCCGAGGCAAAGAACTCAGTTTCGTCCGATCCCGCGGCAGTCTTTGTGAAGACGTACGCTCGTCCTGCGCTTGAGGCGGTCCCTTCGAGGCCGAAGGTGCCGACGACCATCGCGCTACCCACGATCGCGACCGAGTTGTCGAAGGCTTCGCTGACCCCCGTGTCCTCGGGCACCAGTTCGGCCGTCTGCTGCCGCCGGACAACGTCTTGGTGTAGACGTAGACGCTGCCGGAGCCGCGTGCGTGGCCCGGAGCACCGACGGGGTTTGATGACCCGGTCCCTCGCGGCCGGTCGGCGCGGGTGGAGACTGTGCGGATCACCGGTCTCTTGGGGTTCGGTTCGGTGCGAGCACTCACGGTCTCAACTTCGGCGGGGGCCGGTCGTTCAATACCAAGCAAGTTCGCTCGGAACACGGCGTGGTCGCTGGGGTCTTGCCCTCGTGGTGGGGCAGATGCTCACCATGTGGTGTCGTATTCGTGGTCGGCGCTGCCCTGATTGTCAAGGACGAGCCTTGATCGTGGTCTAGGGGCCTCCCCAGACATTGAGCATGACGCTCTCTATCCTCGTGTCGCTGAATTCCAATGACTGGCACTCCAACGAGACGCTGACGGGCGGTAGATCGGTGTTGGGTATGACCCACGACCCGGTGAGCGCCAGCGCCGCCGGGCCGGGGGACGTAGCACTGACACGTACGGAGGCATAAGCCGGGCTCGCCAGGTTGACCCCCAAGTACAGGTAGCACTTGACGGTGTCAAAGGCGATCGGGCCAGTAAAGCTGACCACCGCCGTCGCCGTCGCCATTAGCTTCGCCCCCGGGCCGAGGTCGACCGATACATGAGCGACGTCTGTCCGTGCCGTGGGGATGAGCGTCACCGGTCCCGAGCGGCGTTGGCGTGATCAATCGTCGAGGTCGACCACCCTGAGCTGAAGGGGCCAACGAAGTACCTTTGGGACAACACGAGGCCGACCAAGAATCCTCTTACACCCCAGCATTACGCAGACACCGGGCGCACAGCAGCTGTCCGAGCCCGGCACATATCATCCCGCTGCCAACGAGAACGTGACACGTGCGTGCCCCCTGCAC
>CAWCCW010000004.1:0-10268 GCA_963794125.1 uncultured Acidimicrobiaceae bacterium | reverse complement strand
CGTGGGATGTCTAGCTGGCTCGGTGGCTCCTCACAAGGCGTTCGTGCATGCCCGTGGGAAGGTGTTTTGAAGAGCAATGCCCTATACAGGCGGGCCGTTACACCTCCGCTGTTACATTCCCGCCACCACGCTGGTAGCCACGATGGAGCCCATCTCCAGTTCGCCCTTAACGGTGACGTGGTCGCCCTTTTTCAACGACGTGAGCTTTACGCTCTTTCCGTCGGCCGTCACATGGGTCATGGCATCCGTCTTGACTTCGTAGGATTTCATGCCCACCGCCATCTTGAACGCGGTGGCCGAGATGGCCTTCTCGAACGTCCCGGCCCTCGTAACCTGCATGGCCGCGTTCGCAACCTGTGCTTGGCTGGCCGGGGCGCCGACGAAAGCGGCTGTGCTCGATAGGCCGATAGCTATAGCGAACGGGACCGCCCGGAGGAGCTTCCTTGTGTGCATTATTTTCTCCTTTATATTTTGGGAAATGTGGAGCCTGGTGCTTCCGACAGGGGGCGGGGGGCTTCCTGGTCCGCTTTAGGCGAGACCCGCCACGCCGGCGTGTGGCGGCGGCGCCCAGCGGTCGGGTACCCAGCCGGTGACCATGCTGCGCAACGCGGGTGGGTGCGTGAGCGCGAACCCAACGTGGCCAATTACCTCCGCGACCAGGACGAAGGCGAACTCGTCATGGACGAAGGTGGCGCCCGTGCGGACACCTACGGGCAGGAAATTGCCCCATCTGAGGATGAGCCCGCTGACGAACAGGACAGCCAGCAAGCCGCCGATGGCGTTGGTGTTGAGCTTTTGACCGGGCGTTCGATGCAGGCTGGGCCAAGTCGACGATGTCACCCAGCTGTACTCCGGCCCAGTGGACGTTGGGCACCCGCCAGCCAGTGACGCACTGGAAATCCCGTACGAGCTCGGTGCGCGGCAACGCCAGCAGGTCGGCACATGAAAGTGTCAGCGGTCGGCGGGCCAGGCCACCCACAGAAAGTGAATAATTCTCTGTTTTTATTACGGGGTAACTTCCGGTGACGGAGTAGTAGCGGAACCGGTCGGCGCCGGGGATGAGGTCAGCAATTCCCCCCCCGCTCGAGTCGGTAAGGGGCTGCAATAGCGAGCCAACGAAACCTTGAACTTGCTGGCCGAAAATGGTCCCGAGCGCGCCCGCCCCGAGCAGGCCCAAGAACAGCCGGCGTCCGAGCGGTCTTTTCGGGCCAGTGGTGCCGAGTGGGCCACCACTCGCTCCGCCGGCCGTCTCGGTCATAGCTATGGAGACGACAGCGGCCGCGGTTTGATTGCACGCTCGGTCGAGCCATGCCCGCTTCTAAAGGCGGTGCACTAAATGAGGCCGAGGTGAGCCGCCACCTCAGGCAGCTCGGCCATAGGCATGACCGATACGAGGAACATCGACTGCTTGCCCCCGGGACGGTTGACCCCGTACATGGAGAGCCGGCCTTTGGTCGCCATCCACGCCTTGGGTGACGGCCCGGACAGGACGTGCGAGCTCCGAGGGACAGAAAATGGCCGGGCCGACGTGGCCACGATGGTCTCGCTCCCGTCCATCACATAGGCGCGGACGGCCAGCGACTGACCGGCGATGACCATGTGCTCCCCGGCCCGGAGGGCCTTGGCCGGTGCCGAACTCGGGGTCATCATGGCGGCGACGGCGGCCACTTGGGGGGGTTCTGCGGGCTGGCCCTTGGCCTCCAGCCAGGCAAAGGTGCCGGCGGCCAGGACAATGAGCAGGCTGGCTGCCGCCACGAGCCGCACTAATGGTTGTTCAACCGCCCTGCGAACGGCAAACCGCCGACCAGGAGCGGGCTCACGCCGGGGCGCGTCCGCGGCGGCGACGGTGACGGCCAGCGCCACCCGGTCGTGCAGGCCCGCCGGCGCCGGCTGGCGCAGTTTCTCCAGCGCAAAGCGGGCCGCCCGGTCCGCCTGGACGGCTCGCCAGCACTCCTCGCACTGAAGGAGGTGCTCGTCAAAGCGGCGCTCGTCGTCGTCGGACAGCTCACCAGCGAGAAAGGCGATGACGCGGTCTTCGTTACAGCTCACCGGGTGACGTCCTCCTCGACCAGTAACGACGCCAGGCGCTTGTGGCCGCGGTGAACACGGGACAAGACGGTGTTGCGAGGGCAGCCGAGCATGTCGGCCACCTCCGATGCGCTGTGACCGGCCAGGTCCATCAAGACGATGGCCAGCCGTTGGTCTTCAGGGAGCCTGGACAGAGCCCGGCTAACCGAGCCGCGGTCGATGCTGGCCAGGGCTTCCTCGGGCACGTTCACGCCGGGCGCCTCAGGGTCGTGAAGAGGTCGGAGGGGTGCTTCAACAGGCCGGCGCGCCCGTCTGCGGCCGTCGCTGCGAGCCAGGTTGAGGCAGATGGTGACGAGCCACGCCTTGGTGCTAGGTCCCCGGTGGCTTCCGAAAGCGGCGTAGGCGCGCATATAGGTCTCCTGGACCAGGTCCTCGGCTCGGTGATGGTCCTTGCTCGCATAGCGCGCTACCCGGTAGACGACGTCCACGTGCGGGAGCGCGGCTTCGAGGAAGGTCCTTCCCTCGTCGTTCATTTGGCTCGGCCCCAACGGTCCTGGCTTCTCCTGTCCCCTCGGGCTACCTCGACCATTGAAGACGCCAGGAAGGCCCGCGTGATTGCACAACGGGGCTAAACGGATAGGTACTGAGTTCCCGCTCAGTGCTGCCGTTGGGGGGTGGACGGAGCGTCGGCATTTTCTGCGAACCGCGGAGGCTTGGACCTAGTTACCTGAGTTGTCAGGACGGGGCACCCGAGGCCGGGGCGACCGAATGGGGGCGACCGAATGGAATGTGCAATCGTTACGCCCGTCCCGGCGTCTCCACTAGGTCGGACTGAACGCGAGTACCCAGACCAATCGGCGCGAGACAAGCTGGCCACCGGGGGAGACCTTTTCCTCGGGGCAACGGGCCCTCACCTTGGCCTCGTATGCCGAGTCGGCCCGTTCTAGCGCCGACGTCCCCCTGCGCAGGGGCGTCGCCGAGGAAACCTGGGCCCGGGCTCGCAGCGTTTTCTGCCGGCGGCGCCCGGGCCGCGCCTCACCGGCCCCGAGAGCGCAAAGGTCGCGGGCGGAACAGACCTCTGCCAGCCACCCACCCGCCCCAGCCCCAAACAAGGAGGAACAAACCCATGTATCTCAAAAAGCGCGCACGCACGTGTCTCGCAGCCGGCGGCAGCCTGCTGGTGGCGACGACCGGCCTGTTCGGTGCTGCAGCTGCTGTCAGCGCCGAGCCCACCTCACCGGTGGTCGGCTACACCTACGTAGATGACAACACCGCCCCCGCCAACACCATTGCCGGGTTCGACCGTCACGCCGACGGTTCGCTCAGCCCGATCCCGGGCTCACCGTTCCCGGCCGGGGGCGTGGGGCTCGGCTCGGGCCTGGCGTCCCAGGGGGCGATACAGGTAGCGGGCAACGCCAGGTACCTACTGGCCGTCGACGCCGGGAGCAGCCAGGTTTCGGTACTGCGCATCACCGCCAACGGCGTGCCCGTCCTGGTGGGCCAACCGGTGCCTTCCGGCGGTGCCACGCCGGTCAGCGTGGCCGTCTCGTGGACCGGTCTTGTCTATGTGGCCAACCAGGGCCCGGGCGGTAGCGGCTACTCCGGTTTCCGCCTGCATTTTGACGGCAGCCTGACCCCGGTCCCCGGTTCGACGGTGGCGGTCCCTGACGGCTCCGGCGTAGGTGACGTGTTCTTCAACGCCCCAGGGAACCTGCTCATCGGTACCCGTACCGGCACCTCGTTGGTCGACAGCTTCGTGGTACTCCCCAGCGGCCGTCTGCTCAAGGCCCCGGGCTCTCCCTTTACCGGGCAGGGGCTGGGCCAGCTCGGTGCCGAGTTCTCACCCACTCGGCCCTGGCAGCTGTTCATTAGCAACGCCCACAATGGGACTGGCCTCGGTACGGTCTCTGCCTACAACGACCTTTTCGGCCAACTAAGGCCGATAGGGCCATCGCCCTACCCCGACGGCCAGACCGCTCCCTGCTGGGTGGAGATCAGCCACGACGGCAGGTACCTGTTCACCGTCAACACGGGCTCGGCCAACATTTCCAGCTACTCGATAAACCCGGACGGCTCGCTCACGTTGCTCAGTAGCGCTCCTATCACTGGTGGCGGCGCCGACATTGACGGCCGGCTGTCCCCCGACGGCAAGTACCTGCTGGTCGACGGTGCAGGCCACAATTTCGTGTCGGTCTTCGCCGTGAACGGTGGGGCGCTTAGCGAAGTACCCAGCTCGCCGACACCACTCCCGGCCGGGGCCAGCTCAGCGGGGATCGTGAACACTTAGCGGGGAGAAGAGGCTGCGCCAGACGTAAGGAGCCAAAAAGACCGGCAGATTGCTGGCGTGGCGAGCTGCCCGCCCGGGGGCACCCCCCGGGCGGGGAGAGTCCCCCTCACGGCGGCGAAGTGAGCGCCTTCGGTGGCGGGCTCTTGCTGGCCTAGTGGCCGGGTTCGCTCGACGTCGCGTCGGCTCATGTCACCACGCCGAGCGGGACTGCGGCGCAGTCCATCAACACTGCTCCACTGCCCCGGCCCAGTTTCCCGGCCGAGTTGGTACAACTCGGCCCCTACCACCAGCTTCGTCTGTTGCAGCCATCACCACTCCGTCGGCGACCGACCTGAGGAACGACTGTTCGGCTTGGGCCTGGCGGCCCCGCAAACCAACGCAGCCAACAGTGTTGGCAGTCCAGTCGAGACGAATTCCTTGGAGGTCAACTCGTAAAGGGTCGAAGCCCGGCGAGCAAATGCGTCCGTCTCCTAACCGTAAACCGGCGCCCGAGGTTCGGGCCACCAGGTGAGTCGGATGGGGGCGGGCGTGTATGACGCGCGAGGTACGCGTCATCGCGTAAGCCATACACCTCGGAGTCGAGGTCGGCGGTGATAGACCCATCGAATCAACCGAGTGGACGAGGGGGACCACAGATCGAGCACCGCCGCTAGCCAGAGCCAAACAGTGAGCCTTGGGTGACCACTCGGCACCCGACGTCATCGACGTGGTCGTATTCGAGGGCATTCAAGTGCAGAGCGACGGGCAAGGCCAGGGTAGGGCGGATGTGCCCGCCGAGCGTGTACCGTCGACCTCGGAGAGCCGGGAAGCCTGGGCGGCCTAGTGCTTGTTCGCCCGAAGGAGCCGACATGCGCGCCGCGGTGGCCACTGTCCACATACCGAGGTTGGGTCGCCTCCCAGTCCCGGGCACGAACCCCTGCGGACCCCATTAGGTACCGATGTCGGTGGGGCTTTCGCTCGTTGCCTTCGTCGTGGGCGCAGTCGTTAGCCTGGCGACGAGCTGGGTGCTTGTATCCCGCCTTGAGCGTGTCGGCGAACGGCTCGGGCTTACTGAAGCGCTATTGGGCATGGCGGCGGCGCTAGCGGCGGACGCTCCCGAGATCACCGCGTCGGTTACTGCGCTGATACACCACCAACAGACGGTGGGGGCTGGCGTGGTACTCGGGTCGAACGTATTCAACCTGGCCGCCCTGCTCGGCTTGGGCGCCGTCGTGTCGGGGGGCATCGTGCTGCACCGAAAGGTAGTTGTGCTCGGTGGCGCGGTGGCCGTGGTCGTCTCGCTCATCTGTCTCCTGGCGGTGGCCGGCATCGCGTCTCCTGAGGTTGGCCTCTTTTTGGCGCTGGCGGTGCTGGTCCCCTATGTCGGGCTCTTGAGTACCCGCCGACGGCTGCTCAGCGGACTTGGTCTGCCGCCGCGATGGGTGGCGTGGCTCACCTCGGCCGTAGTCGAGGAAGAGGTCGAGCTCGAAGTCGCCATCCATCCGCGGCGGGGGACAAGTACCGACACTTTTGTGGCGCTTGGCGCCCTCGTGACCGTGGTAGTGGCGAGCGTTGCTATGGAGCAAGGTGCCGTTTCGCTCGGGCTCCACTACGGCGTGGCCGACTTCGTGGTCGGAGCCCTGGTCTTGGCCGCTGTCACCAGCTTGCCCAACGCCGTGGCTGCCGTGTTCTTGGCCCGCAGAGGGCGCGGCGCCGCGGCGCTCAGCACGGCCCTCAACTCCAACACGATCAACGTGGTCGCCGGGTTGCTGGTACCGGCGGCGGTGCTCGGCTTGGCCCAGCCATCGGGCTCCGGGTTCCTCGTCGGCGGCTGGTACGTAGGGATCACCGCGTTGACGTTGCTGTTGGCGTACCTGGGCCGAGGCCTTGGGCGTTTGTCCGGTTGGCTCATTATCGCCGCTTATGTGCTGTTCGTTGCTGCCGTCCTGGCCAGCACCTAACCGCCAACAGTTGCTGTCAGTGTCATGCCACTTTGGCCCGACCTCGGGGCCGGGACCTCCTCACGCTGAGCGCAACTGCGGTCGGAGGGCGGCGCCGACCTGGTCGGCGATCGCCACCGCCACCACTCGTCGGTGCAGCGAGACCGGGTACCCAGGGGTCGGCCTGAGGACGAAGCGGCCCAGGACCTGCCCCCGAGCTTGGACGAGCAGGTCGACAGCGGGACTAGGCAGGCCCATGTTGTGGGCACCCCACACCATCCCCGCATGGATAACGTTCCCGTCGTGGTCAAGGCGGGCGGCTCGACGTTCGGACAACCGCGGTTCATAACGACAGTCACGGAGGTTCAGCACGTCGATGAGCTCGACCCGCGCCCGCTCGATTACTTTTTGGGCTGGCGCTCCCGAAGCCACCAGCTCAGACAGGCCGTAAATGAGCGCCACGTACTCCGATTCCTCTGCCGCGGCCTCATAGTGGTGCCGGTTCCGCGCCGCCAGCTCGGTCACGATCAGCCCGACAACGAACAGGCTCACAGCCGTTTCGATGTCCGGGCGGTGAGAGATGGCGAGCCTCCCGTAGGGCCGGGTAAGGAACAGGTCGAACCACAAGGTGGCAGAAACCGTGGCTACAAGCCCGGTAAAGCGGTTGCCGGTGACGGCGACCGCCACGATCACGGCCACGAGGACAAGAGCCGAGGCCGTGTTAGCGAAGCTGGACCGAAAAGGGACCAAGATGGCGGCCATCCCCAGAGGCAGGACTACTGCCCCGGCGAGGGCGATGACATCTCTGTGACGCCGGAACTGGTTCATAGCCGACCTCGTTTCAAATTGCCGGTCGGCGCCCATCGGCCCCCCGGACCGGTTTCTGCTCATCGTCTGTGCTCGCCCGGCTCTTTTAGCCGGAACGCGCTGATACGGACCGCCCGTTGGGGTTCACGCCTTCCGAGGCTACTCGGGCCAGCAGGAAAGAAGCCGAGCACGCTGACGAAGGGCGCCGACCGCTGTGGCCCGGTGGGCGATATTAGCCACCGGCCCGAGCCCGGAAACTGTGCACCGTGGCTAGCTTCTAGCCCTACGCCGTAGCGTGCTGGGTGGTGGCTCCCGACCGGACGGGCGAGCAAGACAGCGCAGAGGCAGACGGGCGCAGGCCGCATTTGGCGGACCCTCAGCCACCTGAGAGCAGCGGGCACACTCCATGGTCGCCACGCGACACCCCCCGGCGCCGTTTCTTTAACTCCGAAGCGGGTGGCGCTGTCTTCTTTCTCGGGGCCGCCCTGGCCGCGTTGGTGTGGGCGAACATCGACCTTTCTTCGTACACGCACGTCTGGGGGACGGAGCTTTCTGTACGGCTCGGGGATTTCGTGCTGTCAATGGACCTGCGGACCTGGGTGAACAGCGACCTGATGAGCTTCTTTTTCCTCGTCGTCGGCCTCGAGGCCCGTCGGGAGATCGACATCGGCGAGTTCCGGGAACGAACCCGGGCGGTGCTGCCCGTGCTGGCCGGCGTCGGGGGGATGACCGCCGCCATCGGGTTGTACCTGGCTATCAACGCCGGGAGGCCGTCGGCACAGGGCTGGGGGCTGGCGATGTCGACCGATACGGCATTCGCGCTGGGTTTGCTTGCCCTTCTTGGCCACCGCGTCCCGGAACGGTTGCGGGCTTTTGTCCTCACCGTGACCGTCGTGGACGACATGGTGGGCGTCGTCGTGATCGCCACGGCCTATACCAGGCGCGTACAGGTCGTCCCGCTCCTGGTTGCCGCCGGGCTGTTCGCCCTCGTACTGGTGGCAGTGAGGCTGCGCGTCCGCTACGGCCTGGTGTACTTCGCGTTGGGCATCGCCGCCTGGGTAGCCATGTCAAAGTCCGGGGTCGACCCCATCGTGGTCGGGCTCGGCGCCGGCCTGGTGGCCTACGCCGCCCCGGTTGCTCGCTCGGACCTCGAGCGCGCCTCGAGCTTGTTCATCGAGTTCCGTGAACAACCAACGCCTGAACTAGCCCGTTCGGCGCGCGCCGGGCTGCGCACGGTGCTATCCCCCAACGTCCGGTTGGAACAGCTGTACCTCCCATGGACCAGCTACCTGATCGTACCGCTCTTCGGCCTGGCCAACGCGGGTATCCCGGTGGACGCCAACCTCCTGTCCCGCGCCTACACCTCACCGATAACCCTGGGCATTTTCGTTGGTTATGCCGTCGGTAAGCCTTTCGGGGTCACTTTTATTTCGGCCCTCGTCCCCAAATTGACGCGGGGGCGGCTCCGCCCGCCGGTGGGATGGGCGTCCGTCCTCTGCGGAGGGACGCTGGCCGGGATCGGGTTCACCGTCCCGTTGTTGATCGCTGCGCTTGCGTTCAGGGGCACCCAGCTCGAAGAGGCCAAGATCGGCGTGCTCACGGCCGCTGTCTGGTCTGCTGTCGCGACCTGGTTGGTCGTCCTCGTAACTGGCCGGTTCCCGAAACCCCTACGGGCACGGGCACTTCTCGGCAGCTCAGAGGTGATCGTCGACCTCGCCGACCCCCTCGACAGTGAACGTGACCATATCCGCGGCCCGGCCGGCCTAAGACGCCACATCTTTCTGGGCGACGACTCTGGTCGGGGTCACTCGTACGACCATCTCGGGAGGTACGGCGTTACGCCGGCCGTACTCGTCGGCCCGGTCCGCGCCCATGTAGCGGCCAGCTATGCGCGTCGCCCAGGTCAACAGATCGTCCAGGTCGGTGGAGGTCCTCGCCACTCCGGCGACGACCACAAAACTGAAAGGAGGCCGCTCGTCGTCCCAGCACAACGACACGCGCCGGTCACGCAGGATTGCCTTTCCCTTGACGGTGTCGGCTGAGGTGGTGAAGACGACGTCGTCACCGTCTAGGGCAACCCAGACCGGAGCTACGTGGGGAGAGCCGTCCGCTCGCACAACGGCCAGCTTCGCCGTGCGCGCTGGGAGGGCGAGCACAAACTGTCGCCACCACCCGGGCGGGTCGCTATCAGGCATGCCTGAACCAGCCTAGCCTTGGTGGCCCGAACTTCGCCTTGTCGGGACATCTCGATGACCGGCAGCCCATTCTGGATATGCTGATGGTCGCCATTGACTTCGCTGACGTGAAGTTCCATTAGAACCCCGGCGAACTCGTGATCCTGCGTCTTCTTGACGCAATACCCCGAGTCGCCTACCGGGCTCAAGGTCTCAGTGAATAGTTTTCGCCCACGCCTCCATACGTCCGACGCCGAGACGGAGGAGCGTTTTCCGTCCAGTTCTCAAGCGGTCGGCTCGGTGCGGTCAGTCGGTCAGCAGTCGACTCCATCGCCAACCATTGGCGGCAGTTTTCACCCAAAAGTTGCCCAGAGCCTTTGCAGTGCTGCCACGGGTAATCGTGGTCAGCGTCGCGCCAGTGGTTGCGGCTGCTTGGAGGGCACGAGTGGTCGCTCAAACAGGACCAGGACTGCGTCGAGCTGTTGGCTTGGCCGCGGCCAACGGGTTGCAACTTCGGATATTTGCGCAGAGTGTTTGATTGTAACCCGTTTCAATTTCATGGAGATTTGCGACGGCCTGAAGGGTGCAGCCTCTCGGTTCGACAAGTTGGGCAAGGGTCACCCCGATTACCCAAGAGTTCCGGCCCGTCTGGGACCGGCGCCGAGTGCCACCCTTCAAACGCTTCGCGCTCGGTGCCGCGCCGACGTCCCGCACTCTCGGCGTCAATGCAAAACTACGCGGCGACACGGTACTCGTGGACCAGGCCGCCGAGCCGGTCGGCTCTCTGGGCTCCGTCCGCCCTGGTGAACGTCCGAAGGACCCGTGCAGGCGACTGGGCCTCAAGGTCTATGCCGCGGTGCGGTCGCTCATGGTTGTAATGCTCGACGAACTCCCGCAGTACCCGATCGAGATGTCGCTCACTCCGGATGAGCAGCCAGTCGAGGCACTCGGCCCTGGCTGTCCGCACGGACCTTTCGGCGGACGCGTCCCCGAGGCGCTCGCACGGGAGCCCGAGCGCCCGGGCGCCGGCCGACCTCATCACCTCGTCGAAGG
>CAWCCW010000003.1:0-86820 GCA_963794125.1 uncultured Acidimicrobiaceae bacterium | reverse complement strand
GCGACCCAACCTCGGTATGTGGACAGTGGCCACCGCGGCCGCGCATGTCGGCTCCTTCGGGCGAACAAGCACTAGGCCGCCCAGGCTTCCCGGCTCTCCGAGGTCGACGGTACACGCTCGGCGGGCACATCCGCCCTACCCTGGCCTTGCCCGTCGCTCTGCACTTGAATGCCCTCGAATACGACCACGTCGATGACGTCGGGTGCCGAGTGGTCACCCAAGGCTCACTGTTTGGCTCTGGCTAGCGGCGGTGCTCGATCTGTGGTCCCCCTCGTCCACTCGGTTGATTCGATGGGTCTATCACCGCCGACCTCGACTCCGAGGTGTATGGCTTGCACGATGAGCACGTACCTCACCCGTCATTCACCCCACCCCCATCCGACTCACCTGGTGGCCCGAACCTCGGGCGCCGGTTTACGGTTAGGAGACGGACGCATTTGCTCGCCGGGCTTCGACCCTTTACGAGTTGACCTCCAAGGAATTCGTCTCGACTGGACTGCCAACACTGTTGGCTGCGTTGTTTGCGGGGCCGCCAGGCCCAAGCCGAACAGTCGTTCCTCAGGTCGGTCGCCGACGGAGTGGTGATGGCTGCAACAGACGAAGCTGGTGGTAGGGGCCGAGTTGTACCAACTCGGCCGGGAAACTGGGCCGGGGCAGTGGAGCAGTGTTGATGGACTGCGCCGCAGTCCCGCTCGGCGTGGTGACATGAGCCGACGCGACGTCGAGCGAACCCGGCCACTAGGCCAGCAAGAGCCCGCCACCGAAGGCGCTCACTTCGCCGCCGTGAGGGGGACTCTCCCCGCCCGGGGGGTGCCCCCGGGCGGGCAGCTCGCCACGCCAGCAATCTGCCGGTCTTTTTGGCTCTTTACGTCTAGCGCAGCCTCTTCTCGCTGCTAAGTGTTCACGATCCCCGATGAGCTAGCCCCGGCCGGCAGCGGTGTCGGCGAGCTGGGTACTTCGCTAAGCGCCCCACCGTTCACGGCGAAGACCGACACGAAATTGTGGCCTGCACCGTCGACCAGCAGGTACTTGCCGTCGGGGGACAGCCGGGCGTCAATGTCGGCGCCGCCACCAGTGATAGGAGCGCTACTGAGCAAGGTGAGCGAGCCGTCCGGGTTTATGGAGTAGCTGGAAATGTTGGCTGAGCCCGTGTTAACGGTGAACAGGTACCTGCCGTCGTGGCTGATCTCCACCCAGCACGGAGCGGTCTGGCCGTCGGCGTAGGGCGATGGCCCTATCGGCCTTAGTTGGCCGAAAAGGTCGTTGTAGGCAGAGACCGTACCGAGGCCGGCCCCGTTGTGGGCGTTGCTAACGAACAGCTGCCAGGGCCGAGTGGGTGAGAACTCGGCACCGAGCTGGCCCAGCCCCTGCCCGGTAAAGGGAGAGCCCGGGGCCTTGAGCAGACGGCCGCTGGGGAGTACCACGAAGCTGTCGACCAACGAGGTGCCGGTACGGGTACCGATGAGCAAGTTCCCTGGGGCGTTGAAGAACACGTCACCTACGCCGGAGCCGTCAGGGACCGCCACCGTCGAACCGGGGACCGGGGTCAGGCTGCCGTCAAAATGCAGGCGGAAACCGGAATAGCCGCTACCGCCGGGGCCCTGGTTGGCCACATAGACGAGACCGGTCCACGAGACGGCCACGCTGACCGGCGTGGCACCGCCGGAAGGCACCGGTTGGCCCACCAGGACGGGCACACCGTTGGCGGTGATGCGCAGTACCGAAACCTGGCTGCTCCCGGCGTCGACGGCCAGTAGGTACCTGGCGTTGCCCGCTACCTGTATCGCCCCCTGGGACGCCAGGCCCGAGCCGAGCCCCACGCCCCCGGCGGGGAACGGTGAGCCCGGGATCGGGCTGAGCGAACCGTCGGCGTGACGGTCGAACCCGGCAATGGTGTTGGCGGGGGCGGTGTTGTCATCTACGTAGGTGTAGCCGACCACCGGTGAGGTGGGCTCGGCGCTGACAGCAGCTGCAGCACCGAACAGGCCGGTCGTCGCCACCAGCAGGCTGCCGCCGGCTGCGAGACACGTGCGTGCGCGCTTTTTGAGATACATGGGTTTGTTCCTCCTTGTTTGGGGCTGGGGCGGGTGGGTGGCTGGCAGAGGTCTGTTCCGCCCACGACCTTTGCGCTCTCGGGGCCGGTGAGGCGCGGCCCGGGCGCCGCCGGCAGAAAACGCTGCGAGCCCGGGCCCAGGTTTCCTCGGCGACGCCCCTGCGCAGGGGGACGTCGGCGCTAGAACGGGCCGACTCGGCATACGAGGCCAAGGTGAGGGCCCGTTGCCCCGAGGAAAAGGTCTCCCCCGGTGGCCAGCTTGTCTCGCGCCGATTGGTCTGGGTACTCGCGTTCAGTCCGACCTAGTGGAGACGCCGGGACGGGCGTAACGATTGCACATTCCATTCGGTCGCCCCCATTCGGTCGCCCCGGCCTCGGGTGCCCCGTCCTGACAACTCAGGTAACTAGGTCCAAGCCTCCGCGGTTCGCAGAAAATGCCGACGCTCCGTCCACCCCCCAACGGCAGCACTGAGCGGGAACTCAGTACCTATCCGTTTAGCCCCGTTGTGCAATCACGCGGGCCTTCCTGGCGTCTTCAATGGTCGAGGTAGCCCGAGGGGGCAGGAGAAGCCAGGACCGTTGGGGCCGAGCCAAATGAACGACGAGGGAAGGACCTTCCTCGAAGCCGCGCTCCCGCACGTGGACGTCGTCTACCGGGTAGCGCGCTATGCGAGCAAGGACCATCACCGAGCCGAGGACCTGGTCCAGGAGACCTATATGCGCGCCTACGCCGCTTTCGGAAGCCACCGGGGACCTAGCACCAAGGCGTGGCTCGTCACCATCTGCCTCAACCTGGCTCGCAGCGACGGCCGCAGACGGGCGCGCCGGCCTGTTGAAGCACCCCTCCGACCTCTTCACGACCCTGAGGCGCCCGGCGTGAACGTGCCCGAGGAAGCCCTGGCCAGCATCGACCGCGGCTCGGTTAGCCGGGCTCTGTCCAGGCTCCCTGAAGACCAACGGCTGGCCATCGTCTTGATGGACCTGGCCGGTCACAGCGCATCGGAGGTGGCCGACATGCTCGGCTGCCCTCGCAACACCGTCTTGTCCCGTGTTCACCGCGGCCACAAGCGCCTGGCGTCGTTACTGGTCGAGGAGGACGTCACCCGGTGAGCTGTAACGAAGACCGCGTCATCGCCTTTCTCGCTGGTGAGCTGTCCGACGACGACGAGCGCCGCTTTGACGAGCACCTCCTTCAGTGCGAGGAGTGCTGGCGAGCCGTCCAGGCGGACCGGGCGGCCCGCTTTGCGCTGGAGAAACTGCGCCAGCCGGCGCCGGCGGGCCTGCACGACCGGGTGGCGCTGGCCGTCACCGTCGCCGCCGCGGACGCGCCCCGGCGTGAGCCCGCTCCTGGTCGGCGGTTTGCCGTTCGCAGGGCGGTTGAACAACCATTAGTGCGGCTCGTGGCGGCAGCCAGCCTGCTCATTGTCCTGGCCGCCGGCACCTTTGCCTGGCTGGAGGCCAAGGGCCAGCCCGCAGAACCCCCCCAAGTGGCCGCCGTCGCCGCCATGATGACCCCGAGTTCGGCACCGGCCAAGGCCCTCCGGGCCGGGGAGCACATGGTCATCGCCGGTCAGTCGCTGGCCGTCCGCGCCTATGTGATGGACGGGAGCGAGACCATCGTGGCCACGTCGGCCCGGCCATTTTCTGTCCCTCGGAGCTCGCACGTCCTGTCCGGGCCGTCACCCAAGGCGTGGATGGCGACCAAAGGCCGGCTCTCCATGTACGGGGTCAACCGTCCCGGGGGCAAGCAGTCGATGTTCCTCGTATCGGTCATGCCTATGGCCGAGCTGCCTGAGGTGGCGGCTCACCTCGGCCTCATTTAGTGCACCGCCTTTAGAAGCGGGCATGGCTCGACCGAGCGTGCAATCAAACCGCGGCCGCTGTCGTCTCCATAGCTATGACCGAGACGGCCGGCGGAGCGAGTGGTGGCCCACTCGGCACCACTGGCCCGAAAAGACCGCTCGGACGCCGGCTGTTCTTGGGCCTGCTCGGGGCGGGCGCGCTCGGGACCATTTTCGGCCAGCAAGTTCAAGGTTTCGTTGGCTCGCTATTGCAGCCCCTTACCGACTCGAGCGGGGGGGGAATTGCTGACCTCATCCCCGGCGCCGACCGGTTCCGCTACTACTCCGTCACCGGAAGTTACCCCGTAATAAAAACAGAGAATTATTCACTTTCTGTGGGTGGCCTGGCCCGCCGACCGCTGACACTTTCATGTGCCGACCTGCTGGCGTTGCCGCGCACCGAGCTCGTACGGGATTTCCAGTGCGTCACTGGCTGGCGGGTGCCCAACGTCCACTGGGCCGGAGTACAGCTGGGTGACATCGTCGACTTGGCCCAGCCTGCATCGAACGCCCGGTCAAAAGCTCAACACCAACGCCATCGGCGGCTTGCTGGCTGTCCTGTTCGTCAGCGGGCTCATCCTCAGATGGGGCAATTTCCTGCCCGTAGGTGTCCGCACGGGCGCCACCTTCGTCCATGACGAGTTCGCCTTCGTCCTGGTCGCGGAGGTAATTGGCCACGTTGGGTTCGCGCTCACGCACCCACCCGCGTTGCGCAGCATGGTCACCGGCTGGGTACCCGACCGCTGGGCGCCGCCGCCACGCGCCGGCGTGGCGGGTCTCGCCTAAAGCGGACCAGGAAGCCCCCCGCCCCCTGTCGGAAGCACCAGGCTCCACATTTCCCAAAATATAAAGGAGAAAATAATGCACACAAGGAAGCTCCTCCGGGCGGTCCCGTTCGCTATAGCTATCGGCCTATCGAGCACAGCCGCTTTCGTCGGCGCCCCGGCCAGCCAAGCACAGGTTGCGAACGCGGCCATGCAGGTTACGAGGGCCGGGACGTTCGAGAAGGCCATCTCGGCCACCGCGTTCAAAATGGCGGTGGGCATGAAATCCTACGAAGTCAAGACGGATGCCATGACCCATGTGACGGCCGACGGAAAGAGCGTAAAGCTCACGTCGTTGAAAAAGGGCGACCACGTCACCGTTAAGGGCGAACTGGAGATGGGCTCCATCGTGGCTACCAGCGTGGTGGCGGGAATGTAACAGCGGAGGTGTAACGGCCCGCCTGTATAGGGCATTGCTCTTCAAAACACCTTCCCACGGGCATGCACGAACGCCTTGTGAGGAGCCACCGAGCCAGCTAGACATCCCACGGTCGTATCTTGTCAAGGGGCTCGGGGAGATTTGTTGGTGAGGAGATCGGTGAGTTGTTCGGCGAGGCGGTCCGCGGCGGGTCGGCGTAGGCCTGCGTTGACGATGACATAACTGTCGCCGCGGCGGATTCGGACGAGCCAGGCCCGTTCGGGTGGCCGGCCGCGCGAGGTGGCGGAACCCAGGTCGACTTCGACGCTGATGGCATCGGTGGCGTGGCGGTGATCGCGGACAGCGGCAGGCAGTGGAGCAGAACTGTGCAGGCCGTCCGGTGCCGCTTCGGGGGACGGTCTGGTTGCAGCTGGTGGCCGCGCAGGTGGCCGACAGTTGCGTTTCGTTACGTAACTGAACTGCTGGGGCGGCGGTCACGCTGCGGTCGCCACCTGGTCTTGGCGGTGTCCCCAAGCGATGGCCTCGTCGTAGGTGGCGTGGTGTTCGAGGCAGCCGTGCAGGATGCCGACGAGACGGTTGCCGAGGGCTCGCAGAGCGGCATGATGGGTGTCGCCAGCGGCCCGGTGGGTGTCGTAGAACGTCCGGGCACCGGGTGAGGCAGTCAGGGCGGCGAACGCCCACAAGTAGATGGCGTCGGCGAGACGGTGGTTGCGGACGTGGCGGGCCAGCACGGTCTTTTTGGTGCCCGAGGCCCGGGTGATGGGAGACGTGCCGGCATAATTTTTGCGAGACTTGGCGCTGTCATACCGGTTCGGCTCGTCGCCGAACTCTCCGAGCACCCGGGCGCCGAGGACGGTCCCTAGTCCTGGCAGGGAACGGACCACCACAGCGTCCGGGTGCTTGTCAAAACCCGCTTCGAGCTCCCCGGCCATCGTGTCGACCTGGGCGGTCATGGTGGCGATCACCGCCACGCTGGCGGCCACCGACACCCCCATGGCTGTGCTGATCTCGCCGGGAGCGGCGAGCTGTTCGGTGCGTAGGGCCGCCTGGATCTCGCTGGCCCGCTCCTCGACCCGGCGTTGCCGGCCGCCGCGGCGCAAAGCGGCGGCGATCTTCGAGCGCGACAGGCCCCGGCCCAGCTCGGGAGTCGGGGCCACCCGCAGTACTTCGAGGGCGTCTCCGCTGGTCAACTCCCCGAAGGCCACCAGCGCGGCCGGGTAGAACTCGCGCAAGGTAGACCGCAACCCGTTGGCTTGGCGCGCCCGTGACCAGATCATCGACTGATGGGCCCGGGCCAGCACTTTCACCGCCTGGACGATGTCGCTGTCAGTAGCCACCGGCCGGTGGTTATGGCGGTCGGTGCGGACCATGTCAGCTAATACCTTGGCGTCGCCGGGATCGGACTTCGCCCCGCTGTGGAGTGGCGGTCCCGGTAACGCGACGTCGACATCGGGTTCACCGCGTACACCTGATAGCCCGCCGCGACCAGCGCGGAAACGAACAGGCCCCGATCGGTCTCGATCCCGATGACCACCTCCCCGGGTTCCTCCACATGGCGGCCCACCAGGTCGTGGAAGCGGGCGATGCCCTCCATCCCCTCGGGGAGGCGGCCGCCGCCGAGGCGCTTGCCGTCCTCGTCCTCCACGTGCACGTCGTGATGGGCCTCAGCCCAGTCCACCCCTACGAAGATCATCTGGCTCCTCTCGATCGGCCGACACCGGCACCGAGCCCGAGGCCCCCAGCAGCCACCTAATGGATCAGTGCTCGAGGCACGACATCCCACCAGCCGTCGGAGGAGACCTCACCACCAGCAGGGGCACGTTCTAAGCCTAGAGTTCAAGACCCCGGGTGACGTCAGTGCTCACCTGCTGGCAGCTCAGCTTGACCAGCCTCACCCACTTCAGAAGCGAGGTGGTCGATCCCCATTAGGTACCAATGTCGGTGGGGCTTTCGCTCGTTGCCTTCGTCGTGGGCGCAGTCGTTAGCCTGGCGACGAGCTGGGTGCTTGTATCCCGCCTTGAGCGTGTCGGCGAACGGCTCGGGCTTACTGAAGCGCTATTGGGCATGGCGGCGGCGCTAGCGGCGGACGCTCCCGAGATCACCGCGTCGGTTACTGCGCTGATACACCACCAACAGACGGTGGGGGCTGGCGTGGTACTCGGGTCGAACGTATTCAACCTGGCCGCCCTGCTCGGCTTGGGCGCCGTCGTGTCGAGGGGCATCGTGCTGCACCGAAAGGTAGTTGTGCTCGGTGGCGCGGTGGCCGTGGTCGTCTCGCTCATCTGTCTCCTGGCGGTGGCCGGCATCGCGTCTCCTGAGGTTGGCCTCTTTTTGGCGCTGGCGGTGCTGGTCCCCTATGTCGGGCTCTTGAGTACCCGCCGACGGCTGCTCAGCGGACTTGGTCTGCCGCCGCGATGGGTGGCGTGGCTCACCTCGGCCGTAGTCGAGGAAGAGGTCGAGCTCGAAGTCGCCATCCATCCACGGCGGGGCACAAGTACCGACACTTTTGTGGCGCTTGGCGCCCTCGTGACCGTGGTAGTGGCGAGCGTTGCTATGGAGCAAGGTGCCGTTTCGCTCGGGCTCCACTACGGCGTGGCCGACTTCGTGGTCGGAGCCCTGGTCCTGGCCGCTGTCACCAGCTTGCCCAACGCCGTGGCTGCCGTGTTCTTGGCCCGCGGAGGGCGCGGCGCCGCGGCGCTCAGCACGGCCCTCAACTCCAACACGATCAACGTGGTCGCCGGGTTGCTGGTACCGGCGGCTGGTGCTCGGCTTGGCCCAGCCATCGGGCTCCGGGCTCCTCATCGGCGGCTGGTACGTAGGGATCACCGCGTTGACATTGCTGTTGGCGTACCTGGGCCGAGGCCTTGGGCGTTTGTCCGGTTGGCTCATTATCGCCGCTTATGTGCTGTTCGTTGCTGCCGTCCTGGCCAGCACCTAACCGCCAACAGTTGCTGTCAGTGTCATGCCACTTTGGCCCGACCTCGGGGCCGGGACCGCCTCACGCTGAACGCAGCTGCGGTCGGAGGGCGGCGCCGACCTGGTCGGCGATCGCCACCGCCACCACTCGTCGGTGCAGCGAGACCGGGTACCCAGGGGTCGGCCTGAGGACGAAGCGGCCCAGGACCTGCCCCCGAGCTTGGACGAGCAGGTCGACCGCGGGACTAGGCAAGCCCATGTTGTGGGCACCCCACACCATCCCTGCATGGATAACGTTCCCGTCGTGGTCAAGGCGGGCGACTCGACGTTCAGACAACCGCGGTTCATAACGACAGTCACGGAGGTTCAGCACGTCGATGAGCTCGACCCGCGCCCGCTCGATCACTTTTTGGGCTGGCGCCCCTGAAGCCACCAGCTCCGACAGGCCGTAAATGAGCGCCACGTACTCCGATTCCTCTGCCGCGGCCTCATAGTGGTGCCGGTTTCGCGCCGCCAGCTCGGTCACGATCAGCCCGACAACGAACAGGCTCACAGCCGTTTCGATGTCCGGGCGGTGAGAGATGGCGAGCCTCCCGTAGGGCCGGGTAAGGAACAGGTCGAACCACAAGGTGGCAGAAACCGTGGCTACAAGCCCGGTAAAGCGGTTGCCGGTGACGGCGACCGCCACGATCACGGCCACGAGGACAAGAGCCGAGGCCGTGTTAGCGAAGCTGGACCGAAAAGGGACCAAGATGGCGGCCATCCCCAGAGGCAGGACTAGTGCCGCGGCGAGGGCGATGACATCTCTGTGACGCCGGAACCGGTTCATAGCCGACCTCGTTTCAAATTGCCGGTCGGCGCCCATCGGCCCCCCGGACCGGTTTCTGCTCATCGTCTGTGCTCGCCCGGCTCTTTTAGCCGGAACGCGCTGATACGAACCGCCCGTTGGGGTTCACGCCTTCCGAGGCTACTCGGGCCAGCAGGAAAGAAGCCGAGCACGCTGACGAAGGGCGCCGACCGCTGTGGCCCGGTGGGCGATATTAGCCACCGGCCCGAGTGCCGGAAACTGTGCACCGTGGCTAGCTTCTGCCCTACGCCGTAGCGCGCTGGGTGGTGGCTCCCGACCGGACGGGCGAGCAAGACAGCGCAGAGGCAGACGGGCGCAGGCCGCATTTGGCGGGCCCTCAGCTACCTGAGAGCAGCGGGCACACTCCATGGTCGCCACGCGACACCCCCCGACGCCGTTTCTTAACTCCGAAGCGGGTGGCGCTGTCTTCCTTCTCGGGGCCGCCCTGGCCGCGTTGGTGTGGGCGAACATCGACCTTTCTTCGTACACGCACGTCTGGGGGACGGAGCTTTCTGTACGGTTCGGGCACTTCGTGCTGTCAATGGACCTGCGGACCTGGGTGAACAGCGGCCTGATGAGCTTCTTTTTCCTCGTCGTCGGCCTCGAGGCCCGTCGGGAGATCGACATCGGCGAGTTCCGGGAACGAACCCGGGCGGTACTGCCCGTGCTGGCCGGCGTCGGGGGGATGACCGCCGCCATCGGGTTGTACCTGGCTATCGACGCCGGGAGGCCGTCGGCCCTGGGCTGGGGGCTGGCGATGTCGACCGATACGGCATTCGCGCTGGGTTTGCTTGCCCTTCTTGGCCACCGTGTCCCGGAACGGTTGCGGGCTTTTGTCCTCACCGTGACCGTCGTGGACGACATGGTGGGCGTCGTCGTGATCGCCACGGCCTATACCAGGCGCGTACAGGTCGTCCCGCTCCTGGTTGCCGCCGGGCTGTTCGCCCTCGTACTGGTGGCAGTGAGGCTGCGCGTCCGCTACGGCCTGGTGTACTTCGCGTTGGGCATCGGCGCCTGGGTAGCCATGTCAAAGTCCGGGGTCGACCCCATCGTGGTCGGGCTCGGCGCCGGCCTGGTGGCCTACGCCGCCCCGGTTGCTCGCTCGGACGTCGAGCGCGCCTCGAGCTTGTTCATCGAGTTCCGTGAGCAACCAACGCCTGAACTGGCCCGTTCGGCGCGCGCCGGGCTGCGCACGGTGCTACCCCCCAACGTTCGGTTGGAACAGCTGTACCTCCCATGGACCAGCTACCTGATCGTGCCGCTCTTCGGGCTGGCCAACGCGGGTATCCCGGTGGACGCCACCACCTCCCTACTCTTTTCTCTCACTTCCTTCTTCCCTCTCCATTCCCCCCCCTTCTCTCTCAGGGACGCTGGCTGGGATCGGGTTCACCGTCCCGTTGTTGATCGCTGCGCTTGCGTTCAGGGGCACCCAGCTCGAAGAGGCCAAGATCGGCGTGCTCACGGCCGCGATCTGGTCTGCGGTCGCGACCTGGGCCGTCGTCCTCGTAACTGGCCGGTTCCCGAAACCCCTACGGGCACGGGCACTTCTCGGCAGCTCAGAGGTGATCGTCGACCTCGCCGACCCCCTCGACAGTGAACGTGACCATATCCGCGGCCCGGCCGGCCTAAGACGCCACATCTTTCTGGGCGACGACTCTGGTCGGGGTCACTCGTACGACCATCTCGGGAGGTACGGCGTTACGCCGGCCGTACTCGTCGGCCCGGTCCGCGCCCATGTAGCGGCCAGCTATGCGCGTCGCCCAGGTCAACAGATCGTCCAGGTCGGTGGAGGTCCTCGCCACTCCGGCGACGACCACAAAACTGAAAGGAGGCCGCTCGTCGTCCCAGCACAACGACACGCGCCGGTCACGCAGGATTGCCTTTCCCTTGACGGTGTCGGCTGAGGTAGTGAAGACGACGTCGTCACCGTCTAGGGCAACCCAGACCGGAGCTACGTGGGGAGAGCCGTCCGCTCGCACAACGGCCAGCTTCGCCGTGCGCGCTGGGAGGGCGAGCACAAACTGTCGCCACCACCCGGGCGGGTCGCTATCAGGCATACCTGAGCCAGCCTAGCCTTGGTGGCCCGAACTTCGCCTTGTCGGGACATCTCGATGACCGCCAGCCCATTCTAGATATGCTGATGGTCGCCATTGACTTCGCTGACGTGAAGTTCCATTAAAACCCCGGCGAACTCGTGATCCTGCGTCTTCTTGACGCAATACACCGAGTCGCCAACCGGGCTCAAGGTCTCAGTGAATAGGTTTCGCCCACGCCTCCATACGTCCGACGCCGAGACGGAGGAGCATTTTCCGTCTAGTTCTCAAGCGCTCGGCTCGGTGCGGTCAGTCGGTCAGCAGTCGATTCCATCGGCAACCATTGGCGGCAGTTTTCACCCAAAAGTTGCCCAGAGCCTTTGCAGTGCTGCCAAGGGCAATCGTGGTCAGTGTCGCGCCAGTGGTTGCGGCTCTGGAGGGCACGAGTGGTCGCTCAAACAGGACCAGGACTGCGTCGAGCTGTTGGCTTGGCCGCGGCCGACGGGTTGAACTTCGGATATTTGCGCAAAGTATTTGATTGTAACCCGTTTCAATTTCATGGAGATCTGCGACGGCCGCCACTTCAATCCGCTGAACGTTTTCCTCTACAGCGTCGCCGAAGGCGCTCGAGACACCGACGGCGACGTTCAGTACGTACAACCGCGTCTCAACCAGGAGCAATTCCGCAGGCAAGTCCTTAACATCTTCGCGGCAGGGGCTCGACCTGCTCGTGTCCCCCCCGCGGAACTTATTGTCCGGGCGCGCCAGGGGCGCCCTGCCCAAGTACATATGCCCACCCTCCCTAGAAAACACACGTGGGTCGGAGGGGGTTCGACGACCGCCGGTCATCGTCGCTCATGCTGGTGGCCGTGGGGGGCAACCACGTTCACGGCCCTTCAGCTCGGCCGGATTTCAGGGCGTCACCTGGGTACCCGCGATGGGCAAGGCCTATTACATTGCTGTCATGTGACCGATTGGTCTGCCGCCACAGTGGGTTGGCCGTGAACCGGAACTCGCGATTCTCCGAGCGGCTGTCGAAGCTTTAGCCCGCGGTGGGGGAGTCGTCGTTACGAACCTGGAAGGTGCAGCCTCTCGGTTCGACAAGTTGGACAAGGGTCACCCCGATTACCCAAGAGTTGCAGCCCGTCTGGGACCGGCGCCGAGTGGCACCCTTCAAACGCTTCGCGCTTGGTGCCGCGCCGACGTCGTGCACTCGGTGTCAATGCAAAACTACGCGGCGACACGCTGCTCGTGGACCAGGCCACCGAGCCGGTCGGCTCTCTGGGGTCCGCCCGCCCTGCTGAACGTCCGAAGGCTCGTGCAGGCGACTGAGACCTCAAGGTCTATGCCGCGGTGCGGTCGCTCATTGTTGTAATGCTCGACGAACTCCCGCAGTACCTGATCGGGATGTCGCTCACTCCGGATGAGCAGCCAGTCGAGGCACTCGGCCCTGGCTGTCCGCACGGACCTTTCGGCGGACGCGTCCGCCCGAGGCGCTCGCACGGGAGCCCGGAGGGCCCGGGCGCCGGCCGACCTCATCACCTCGTCGAAGGGAAATTTCGCCGCGACCCGGGCAACCCCTACAAAAGGGGAGCCACGTCTTGGGCACGAACGCCAACGGCGCGCCTGGCGCCACCTTTCGGCGGCCGGCGCGGTTCAGCTCCCCGCAGGACCTTGTGGGCTCGGGGCACTGGACTGCGCCGGGCATTGGGCGGTTGCCGAACTCTGAACCCCACGATCGCAGCCTGCCGCTCAACGGCACCGACAACGCGCGGTCTCTCAGACAAATGGGGCCAGCGGGGCGAGTTGAGCCTCGGTCGGTTCCGAACAGCAAAACCACGGCTCGGTGAGGCGGGCTCGCTCGGCACGAGGACCGACGGAAGCGACCCCCCGGGCGGGGCGCTCCGGTGCGTTGGGTGCGTACGAACGGACCAGTGCGTCGACCTGATCAAAGGCGCGCTCCGGGCCCTCGCCGACTAACGCCTCGACCAGGCCTGCCATCTCCACCTGGAGTTGGTCGACGACCGGGTCGGGGTGGCCCAGGCCCAACCCAGGCGGGCCGGGTCGTAGGCGCCCAGGTAGGGGGCCATGGCGGGCTCGGCCAAGAGCAGCGAACCACTGGGCACGAGGAGGCGCACGCTGTACTGCACCGGGTCGACGTTGGCGACGAGGTCGTGGGCCACCACGAAGTCGACCAGGCCCACCAGGTCGTCCACAGTCGTCCACGGCGTGAACGGCAACCACGACGGCCGGATCTCGATGCCGTGCGAGCGTAGGGCGGTCACTGCTTCGGACATGTCGGCCACCGTGTGGCCCTTGGCCAGGATGCCCAAAATGTGGTCGCTGACCGACTCGAAGGCGCTGACCACGAACGCACACCCGGCCTCGGCCAGCTCGGGGAGCACCTCGGGGTAACGGAGGATGTGCTCGACCTTGATGGTGGCATCAAAGGTCAGGTCTGGGTGGCGGTCATGCAACCCGGCCATGACCCGGCGGGCATGGCGCGGTGCGTTGAGGAAGTCGGGGTCGGCGAAACTGATATGGCGCGCCCCGGCGGCCACCAACTGGTCGACGTCGGCCAGTACGACGTCCTCGGCCACCGGACGTACCCGCCCGTCGTAGACGACCGGCACCGGGCAATGCCGGCAGCGGTGCGAGCAGCCTCGGCTGGCGGCCACCGAACCGACGGGCCGGAGCTCGCCGGCGACGGCCAGGTGGGTGTAGCGACCCAGCTCGGGGAGCAAGCTACGGTCGGGCACCCGGGGCTCGAAACGGCCTAGTTGGACGGCCGGCCCAGGGTCGCCGCTGGCCCAAGCCACTACCCCGGCCTCGAACTCCCCGGCGATGACGGCGTCGCTCGGCGACGTCACCGTCAGCCCCCTCGCTGTCCCGGCATACAGGCCGAAGAAGCACAGGGGCAGGCCGGGCCGCCGGGCGCGCATGGTGCCGGCCACCCGGAGGGCCAGGCGCATGGCAGTATGCATCGGCACTGACAGGGCGACCCCTTCGGTCCAGTCGACATCGTCGGCCGAGAGCGTGCCCACCGCCAAGTCGGCGCAGCGCACCTGGTGGCCGGCGGCGAGCAGGGCGGCGGCGGTAGTCGCCACCGACAACGGTTGGTGGCCCAGCTCGTAGGTGGACACCACCAGGACTCTCACCGGCCGAGCCTACGTCGCGGACGTGCGGGACCTAGCCGGCCGACCTGTGCCGCCCGTTTACGAGCCGGGACGGACGACGACGTCGAGGGCCGCCTCGGCCCGGCGCAGGGCGAGCTCGACACCCGCCGGCGTCGGGCCCCGAGCGAAGACGAACCCCAGGTAGCGGTCACCCTCGGGCAGGGGGACAACTGCTCGACCGGCGGGGATGCTGATCTCAAGGCCTACCACCCCGTCGACGGCCATCGCCTCGCCTTGACCGGACACTTGCTCGAGCACCCCGGCGGCCCGGATGGGCAGCATCATCACCCCCGAGGCCTGGGCCTCCCGCCCCAGCCCGTCGAGCCCGGCGCCGACGGCGTGGCGCACGATGACCTCCTCCAGGCTTACCCCGGCGCCGAAACGCAACGCCCGGGAGCACAGGCCGCCGACGGAACGGGCCGCCACCTCGATGACCAGGGGCCGGCCACCGGCGTCGACGCGCAGCTCGGCGTGCACCGGGCCTTCCCGCAACCCCAGGGCGGCCGCTGCCGCCCCCACTGTGGCGGCTAGCGAGGCCTGGACCAGGGCCGGCTGGCGGGAGGGGGTGACATAGATGGTCTCCTCGAAGAACGGGCCGTCGAGCGGGTCGGGCTTGTCGAAGACGGCTAGCACCTGGAGCGCCCCGGCCACCAGGAGGCCCTCGACGGCGACTTCGGCCCCGGCCACGAAGCCCTCGACCAGGACCGGCTCCACGGGCCCGACGATGGCCCGGACGCGGTCGATTGCGGCCACAGCCTGGACGTCGTCGTCTGCCCGGATGACTCCTTGGCTCCCCGAACGCGACACCGGCTTGACCACGCACGGGTAGCCGACCTGGGACGCAGCGACGGCCACGCTCTGGCCGGGGGCGACAACCCGGTAGTCCGGTTGGGCCACCGCAGCGGCGGCCAGACGGGCCCGCAGGGCGGCCTTGTCGCGGGTGGCGGCTACGGCGTCGACCGGGTTGTGGGCCAGCCCCAAGCGGGCCGAGGCGGCGGCCGCTACGGCCACACTCTGGTCGTCAACGGCCAGCACGGCGTCGAGGGGCAGACGGTCATGGAGGGCAACAATGACCTTTACCGCGGCGTCGACCTTGCCCAGGGGGACGACTACGGCCCGGTCCCCCATGGCGTCGGCCATGGCCTGGCGCCGCTCGGAACCGACGACGACGTCGACGCCGAGGCGCCGGGCAGCGGCCAGGAAATCCTTGGCCCGGTAGGTCTCAGTAGGCAGGAGGAGGAGAAGGCGGGGCACCGCCTCTAGGATGGGCCCAAACGACAGGGACGGGACAGGCACAAAATGACTGACGACGGTCCCACCAAGGCACCGGTGCTGACCCTGACGGACAAGGCCCTGGCCAAGGTGCTGGAGCTGCGTGCGGACGAGGGCAATGCGGCGTCCCTGGCCCTATGGGTCGAGGTCAGCGGGGCCATTGGTGGCGCCTATACCTACGACATGTACTTCCAGGCGGCCAGCGATGCTGGCCCCGACGCTTGGACCGGGGTGCAGGATGGGCTGACTATCGTGGTACCGGCCGCCAGCGCCCCGAACATGGTCGGCTCGGTGCTCGACCTCAACCAGGACCTCATGGCCGGCGGGATGAGCATCCGCAACCCGAACCGCCCCCCGGCGCCCCCGGCCAGCCCGACCATGACCGGTCCCCCTCCGGACCTGAGCGGGGACGTAGCCCAGAGGGTCCTACAGGTGCTCGACGCCCAGGTCAACCCGTCTATCGCCGCACATGGAGGCCACGCCGACCTCGTCGCGGTGGAGGACGGGGCTGCCTACCTGCGCTTGAGCGGAGGCTGCGCCGGCTGCGGGATGGCCGCCGTGACCCTCAACCAGGGCATCGAGGTGGCCATCAAGGCCTCGGTGCCTGAGATCGTCCGCATTATCGACGTGACCGATCACGCCTCGGGCACCAACCCGTACTACGAGGCGGCCAAAAAGTAACCGCCGTTCAGCTCAAGGCCCGGGCCCTTACGGAGTTCCCACCTGCCTTACCGAGGACATTGGGCCCGGGCGTCCGGGGCCTCTGGGCGGTGCGGTAGGCCTCTGGGCAACCCGGACAGCGAACTAGGACAAGAGGGAGCGTCATGAAGGTCTGGATCGATCAAGACTTGTGCACGGGTGATGGGCTCTGTGAAGAGATCGCGCCGGCAGTCTTCACGTTGCTCGACGACGGTCTTGCCTACGTGAAAGAGGGTGACGATGTGAAGAGCGAACCTGGTGGAACAGCCGGCGTGGCGGTCGTGGCGGAAGGCCTCGAGGACGCCGTTGCCGAAGCAGCCGAGGAGTGCCCCGGCGAGTGCATTTTCATCGAGTCATAACCACGAGCGGGACGCGCTCCGGCAGAAAGCGAACTGGGCCCACGCAGATCAGCGGCCGTCCCGGCTCTCGGAGAACGTCGTCCGTGGCCGTGGACCACCTCGACCAGGTTGCCCTTCAGCGTGACCTCGCAGCTGACGGGACTGGCTCACATGGCAGAGGCCTCCACCGGCGGGCGCGACCCAGCCAACCCCGCAAGCATGGCGAAGCCTTTGGCCAACGCGCCTGGCGACTTGGCCCTCCCTGGGGCCCCTCAACGGCCCCCGGGCAGGACTCCAGGGGAGGAGGACAAGGCATCAGGACCTCTTCCTAAGCCGTTACCTGAGAGCGAGTGCCGGCCTCATGAGAAGCGGCGAGCGTCCTGTGCGGCATAGCGGGCCACGACCGCGTCGGTCTCCGCCGTCGCGGTGACCGCGGCAACGACGTCGGCGAGGTTACCGGCCGGGATAGTGCAGGTCATCTGGTCAGGGGTCATGCCCGTCCGCGCCCGGGAGAGGGCGCACCCGACGCTGGCCGCGGCGACCTTGTCTTGCTTGGCCAGCGCCACGATGTGGCATTGTGGCTTGCCCTCGATCCGTAGCCCTGGGATCGCGTCGGACAGCACCATGAGCTGGCGACCGTTAATCCACAGCAGGACGACATCGGGATCGACGTTGTCGGGAGTCTCCCTGAGCGGCCCGTAAGTGATCGCGCCCGGCCGCTCAGTGATGACAGGTATTTGACCGACGGCTTCGGGGCTGACCCAACCCGAACCGACGAGCGCGGCGACATCGCCGTTGTCCGTGACGTCGGCGAGCGTTGCGAGACCATGCGTCATCCGGCCGACGCTGCAGTTGCCGTGGTCCTCTGCGACGGTCGAGAACGTGGCCTCTGCCCCCCGGGCCAAAAACACAGCCCGCCGCAACGCGTCCAGTACGGCCGTCTTCGGCGGGCTCGCTCATTGGGGCATCGAAGCTCGCGACGCCTGTGGGACGCTGGGCGCCGAAGGTGATGCCGATAGGGGGCGTCGCGAGGTGCAGCGCCCCGCTCAGAGTTTCGCTGAGCCCCCGCCAGTCCGTCACATCACTGCCGCCATGTCGCCCTCCTGGTGCAATCGGTCTTGACCTCAGGCTCGCGCACCCCAGCCGTGTCGTCCATTCCCGCGGCTCACATTGTTTGGGCGAACGAGCCCTTCGGACGCCCCACTTCAGCCTGAACGGTGAGGCCCACGTGGCCCGGGCCGGTGAGCCCGTCATTGTGCCTGCGGGCCCGGCTCGAGGCGGTGGTGGCGATCCGGGAGGAACAGCAAGAGGGGTACGGTCGAGCTGCAGGAGCCCCAAAGAAAGGGCATGGATGACTTGCACCGAGAGCCACGCAGCGGTCAGCGGGCGAGGTGGCCCCGGCCTGCTCAAGGTGCCCCGGGTGTGGAGCCCCGCAGCCGCTGAGGAGGCGGTCAGCGTTGTTTGAGCGCTTTACCGACCGAGCTCGTCGAGTGCTTGTGCTGGCCCAGGAAGAGGCGCGCCTCCTGAACCACAACTTCATCGGCACCGAGCACATCTTGGTCGGCCTCATCCACGAAGGCGAGGGGGTGGCAGCCAACCGAACCAAACCCTCACTCCTGATTTCACCGACCCTTAAGGTCTAAATGTAGACGGTGGCCCTGCTAGCTGCTGGGCTTGCAGCCGGCTGGTGAGGTGTCGCGCCCAGAGCGCTGTCCATTGCTCAGCCTTCCTCGTCGGTCAGAGCGCCTTCAGGGTGCTTACTCGAGGGAGGGGAACGATACGTCGAGGCCCAGGTGCGCGGCCTGGAACGAAAAGATGTCGACCGACAGCTCGATCGCCCGGGTCAGGGACCGGGCGGCGTGGCCGACCTGCTCCTCTCGCCGGTACAGGACCGGCCGGTCGGAGGCGGTGGCGAACTGGAGGGCGGCGCAGGTCTTGCGGGCGTGCCAGGGAGGGACCCGGGCGTCGGCGTCAAAGACGGAAAAAAGGACGGCAGGATAAGCCGTGCCCTCGGCCACCCGGTGGTAGGGGGAGTAGGCGTAGAGGTACTCGAACTCGCTGGCCACATGCGGGTTGCCCAGCTCTCCGTAAGCGATTTGGCCGTTGGGGGCCTGGTCGAAACGGACCATGTCCAACAGCGGTGCGCCGCAGACGGCGGCGGCGAACAGGTCCGGCCGCTGCGTCACGCAGGCACCGACCAGGAGCCCCCCGTTGCTGGCGCCCTGGATGCCTAAGTGCTGGGGCGAGCTGTAGCCGTTGGCCACCAGCCATTCGGCGCCGGCAATGAAGTCGTCGAAGACGTTCTGCTTGTGCTCGCGCATCCCGGCTTGGTGCCAGGCCTCCCCGTACTCCGAGCCGCCCCTGATGTTGGCCACCGCGTAGACGCCGCCTCGCTCCACCCAGGCCAGCGCCGAGGGCTGGTAGCCCGGCTCTTGTGCGATGCCCCAACCGCCATAGCCGTACAGGACCGTGGGCCGCTCCCCGTCCAGGGAGAGCCCTGGTCGGTGAAGGACGAACATAGGTACCTGGGTGCCGTCCTTCGAGGCGAAGAAGACCTGCTTGGCCTCGACCGCCGGGAGGGGAGGCTCGCCCGGGGCCGTGGCGTACAGGTCCAGGGCCTCGCTCGAGACCTGGTAGTGGTAGACGCGGTGGGGGGTGGTGAAGTCGGTGTAGGCGAACCAGAACTCGTCCCTGGTCTCCACCTCGGGCGTGGTGGAGACGTCCACGATGGTGCCGAGCCCGGGCAGCGCCACCTCCGTTCGCAGCCGGCCGGTCGACCGGTCGTAGACCGCCAGCTGGCTGGTCACGTCTTTGGCGTAGACCGAAATGACGGCGTCCTTGGTCAAGAACGCGCCCTTGAGCACGGCGTCGCCCTCGGCTAGGACGTCGGACCACCGCGCCGGCCCGGGGTCGTCGGGCTCGGCGACCACGAAACGCCAGTTGGGGGCGCCCAGGTTGGTGTGCAGGTAGAGCCGGCCGTCATCCTCGGCCACGGCGCCGTAGGCCTGGGCCGCCTCGCCCTCCACCACCACTTTCGGCGCTGGCCCGGCCATCAGGTCGCTCAGGTACAGGTCGTTCACTCTGGCGTTGCCTTTGTTGGCCGCGATGGTGAGCCATCTGCCGTCACGCGAGAGCCACACGAAATAGAGGTCGGTCTTGTCCCGGCCCTCGCCGAAGACGAGCTCGTCACTGGTTAGGTCGGTGCCGATACGGCGCCGCCACACCCGCCGGTGGTAGCGGTCCTCGCCCGCAGGCACGTCCTCGGGCGCCAGCCGCCGGACGTAGTAGTAGGCGGACCCGTCGGGCTCCCAGGCGAACGAGCCCCAGGCGGTACGGTCGATGGGGGTGTCGATGAGCGCTCCAGACGCGACGTCGACGACGTACAGGGTGGCCTCCTCGTCGCCTCCCTGTGACAGCTTGTACGCCAGGCGGGCGCCGTCCCAGGACGGCAGCCACCAGTCGAGGGTGACGGTGTGGTCGGCGCTGAGGGCGTTCGGGTCGACCAGCGCCCGTTCGGCGCCGTCGCCGTCTAGCACCCGCAGCACAGCCAGGTCCTGGTCGGCCTCGCGCCTCAAGCAGAAAGCCCGCTGGCCCCGGACCGTTGGCAGGCCGACGAAGCCGACGTCGAGCCGGCGCAACCGGGAACGAAGCTCATCGCGCCCTGCCAAACCGTCGAGCAAGGCCCGGGCCAGGCGGTCTTGCCCGGCGACCCAGGCCACGGTCTCGGCCGAGCCGTCGTCTTCCAACCATCGATAGGGGTCGGGGACAAGCGCCCCGTGGAAGTCATCGAGCACGTCCAACCGACGGGCAGCCGGGTAGGGCATTGGCATCCTCCTCGTGTCAAAGTTCTGTTTAGGGCCGCGGCACCCTGATGCTGGGGAACGTCGATGGGCCGACCTTGCCCGCACCGTGCCCCCGCGTTCCCGATGTCGGTACCCAAATGCCCGATGCTACGGTGGCGGCTTTGACGACGACCAGGATCGATAATGGCGCCGTCGCTGCCCACGACGCCCAGTTCGAGCTGCCCGCAAGGGATTTGGCGCTCGTCCGTCGGCGAGCCGCACCCTGCCGGTGGAGCCCCGACCATCCTCGACCAGGTCGCAACCTGATGGCTCGGACGCACCCCTGGTTGCGGCCACCTGGCCAGTTCAGTCGACAAAAACACACTACGTTGCCCCTTGGCCGAGGTCGCTCGCTTCGCCGCCGGGCACACTCACCGCCGGAGATAGCCTTCGGGCTCAGAGCGGCAACACCCAGTGGTCGTCAGTTATCAGAGGCACCACGGTGCCGTCAGCGGTTAGCCCGTCGACGTCCAGACCGGGTCCGCCGATGACGACATCGGTGTGGACGGCTGACCGGTTGAGGCCGGCTGCAAAGAGCTCGTCAGCGGACCGCTGGCGCCAGTGGGGCAGCACGAACGGGTAGCTCTGGCCCCAGGCGACATGGGAGCCAGCGTTCTCGTCGTACAGGGTGTCATGGAAGATGACACCCTGTAGCTCGTACCCGTGAGCTGCTGTCCACCAGGGCCACCTCGCCCAGCGAGCGCGCCCCTTCGTCCGTCCCGAGCTCCGCCTCCACGACGTCCCCACCACGCTCGGCGTGCACCTCGACGACCCGGCCCGCCTCGAAGGTTGCCTCCAGCCCTTCCACGAGCGCGCCTGTGCGGGGCATGACCAACGGGCGCGTCAGGCGGATCGTCCCCTCCGCACGAGAGCGGTCGGGGCTGGTCAACACCTCCTCGGTCGGGATGTTGGGCATCGTCACCACTCCGGAGGTAGTCGTCAGGCTGCCGCCAAGCCACTGCGCTCCGGGCAACAGGCCAACGGTCAGGTCGGTGCCGTCACCGCGGTAGTGCACCGCGTCGAGGTCGAGGGCGCTGATCGTCGCCGCCCGTTGCATCAGCAGGTCACGATGTCTTTGCCATGCAGCTACAACGTCCGGCTCGTCAAGGCGCAGGGGGACCGACACGGCCTCCCACAGCCTTTCGACGTCAGGCTCGCCGAAAACCTGCGCCGCCCACCCCGGATTGGGGGCGGCCGCCACTGTCCAGGCGAGGTTGCCGGCCAACACCGCCCTCACCCGCTCGTGCGCCAGTTCGACCGGGACGGCCGCCAGCCGGTGCGGGTCGAGGCCGTCGAACAGGTGAGGGCCCGTCGCCCCGGTCAACACGATCGAGGCGACGCTGGCGTCGTCCAGAGCCCGAACGCGCGCCCATTCCCAATCGGTTGCTGTCGTCAAGCCCTCAAGCGGCGCGTGCCGGAGGGCCGAGAGCCGCACGCGGTCGTCGTGGAACTCCGGTATGACGCGGAACGCCCCCACCTCGTAGGCCTTTTCGGCGATGGCCCGTGCGACTTCGAGGTGGGCGACGTCAGCGGCCAGGTAGACCGTCTGCCCGGGCTGGACATTTGCCCCCACCCGTACGATCAGGTCGGCGTAACGCTCGGTTCGATCAGTGCTCACGCCCGAGGATGGCACATTGCTCCCGCGGCTGTGAACTGCCCGGCGTGCAGCCGCCCGCCGGGCGAGACCAGAATGTCGGCTCGCTGCCGCTGCGTTTTTGTGACGGAACGCGGGTCGGCAACTTTTCGGGGTGCTTTCGGTGCCCGGCGAACAACCCGTGGCGGTTGTGCATCCGGCCGAGGTCGCCGCAGGGCTATCTTCCCGTCTCCAGGGCCTGGGCCGCCCCGATCGGCATCTATGTGCGCAGTCGAGTCGGTGATTAGGGCGCCACACGACGGCGCCGAGGCAGCGACAGTCTGCTAACGCGACCGCCAGCCAGGACTCTTCAACGCCTACTAGCCGCCCTGCTTGAGACGGCGCTCGAGCTCGACGCCCCGTTGTAGGCGGGGGGCAGCGTGCTGGTCCAGCCCTGGCCCCGGGAACTTGGGTCGCGCCGCGTTCTGCGCCCACATCTAAGTCCTGTCATTGGCCGCTTGTGGTCAGCGCCGTCGCCGAGTGGCTTTGGCGCCAGCCGTTTTGGGCCGTTTCAACTGGCCCCTTAGGTCGTCTCCGCTGACGCCGGTTGCGGCCAGCAGCTCAGCGGCGACGCCCCGTCGGAGTTGGACGAGCGCGGCTAAAAAATGGTCGCACTGGACTTCGGCCGAGCCGTGCTCGGTGGCGATGTCTTTGGCCAAGGCGGCGGCTCGCCGTGCGTAAGGGGTCCAGGCGATGCGCTCCGCGGCGAGCGACGCTCCGAGCCCAAGGCGCTTCTCCAGCGTGTCTCGCAGTTGGCTTGGCGACACCACTAAGGCAGTCAATGCGGCCGTGGCACTGTTGTCGTCCGACAGGAGCCCATACAGGACGTGCTCGGTCCCGATGTAGTTGTTGCGGTGCAGGACGGCCACGGTCTTCATTGAGACAAATGCTGTTCGAAGCTCATCGGAGATTTCCTCAAGCCCGTACTCGCGAAAAGGGGCCAGGAACCGTTGCTGGGCGGCTTGGCGGGTAACACCTAACGCCGCACCGATCTCAGCCCAGGATCGGCCGGTGTGGCGGCAGTGCTCGACGAACTCTTCGATGAGGTCGTCGCCCCGGGCTTGAAGCTGGCCGGCTATCTCGGACGCCGTCTTGAGCAGCTCGACCCAGTCGGCGTTCTCCTGGCGGGTCGTGGTGGCGGTGGCGCATGTGCGGTCTACTTCGGCGATTAGCTCGTCTAGATCGGGTAACGCCACTCCGCAAGCATGTCTTGACAGATGACCATTTGTCAAGCTGAGCTTGCGACAATCGTCAACAGCAGGAGAGTTCTGCGGTTCACGTCGCGGTCTGGCAACCTGGCCCGGGACAACGGCATGTTGCCCGTGTCGGGGCCCGCGACAAATGGCGCAGCTCGTGCAGGGCTTGTATGGACACGACTATGTCCACGGGCCGCTAACTTGCTCGACCCAGGCGGGATTCTTTTGAAGGCGGCCATGACAAAGGTCGCTTTTACGGTCATCATCAAGGGCGGGGCCACGACGCCCCGATCAGCAGCATTGCGGGCCTATCCCTTAAGAACGGCCCGATCCGAGCCTCGGCTGACGCAACCCGTCAGCCACACGCTTGAACCGAGCCAGGTCACCATCGCTCCGATTGATCTCGGCAGCAAATCCAGGACCTGCTCCTCGGACAGCAGTCGTGCTCGTCGTACCGATCGACGTAGCCGCCGTAGCGGCTCGGGTTCGTTCCCACGGGTTCAGCTCTCCGAGAGGTTGGCTCGTACCGCCTGTCGGTCTACTGCTAAGTCGTCCAGCATCCGAGCTGCCAAGCCCCCGGGCTCGTCGAGCAGCGCGGCCAGGATGTCATCAGGCGTAGCCCTCAAGTCGCCCCGACCTCGGGCGCGCTTCTCTGCCCTCAGCAACACCTGGCGTGAACGCGGCGTGAGCGGCGGGCCCGGCTGGGCCCGGCCGTGGCGGGTTCGGCGGCCAGGCTGCGCTCAACCTCGGAGAGAGGCAACCCCAGGGACGTGAGTGCGTCGGGCGTGCCGTGACGCAATAACCCAAGCAGGATATGGCCAGTCCCGACCGCCGGGTGCGACCGCTTATGGGCCTCCTCTCGGGCGGTGGCGCAGACCGCCATGGCGTCCGGGGTGAGCCGGGCCAACCAGGGCGAGATGGCCGAGGGGGCGCTCAGTTCTGCCCCGATGGCGTTGACGTCCTCGGGGTAGGCGTCGAGGTCGAGGTCGACCTGTTCGTCCGTCGGTCCCCGCTCCTGGAAAAGCTCAGCTGACACCCGGACGGCAGCGCCGGTCAGCAAGGCCAGGTTGATGGCGTCGCTCGGCCGGGCGTCCACCACCTTGGCCCCAGACGGCCCCTCCGTCACCACCTCGGCGATGAAGGTCTCCGCGACCAGGCGGACCACGCGGACTTCGGGCACCGTCCCCCCAAGCCCGGTCACCAGGTTGGCCATCATCTGGTAGGTCATCGGCCGGGGCGTCTGCAACCCCGTCAAGGCACTGGCCAAGGCGCGTCCTTCGGGCTCACCGACGAAGATCGGGAGGGACCGGTGCCCGCCCCGCTCGCGCAGGACAACGACATGGGTCCTCATGCCGCCGGGGGCGGCGGCCGGTTCTCTTCGCACGTCGACCACCTCGACGTCGACCAACGCCAACTGGGCCATGACGGGTCTCCTTTCGGTCCCTAACTGGGTGCTCAGCTTGCGCCGGGCCTTGTGCAGGCGGCTCTTCACGGCGCTACGGGCGATGCCTACTTCGGCGGCAACTTCTCGCTCGCTGAGGCCGTCCAGGTAGAACAGCTCCACCGCTTCTCGTTGGCCCGGGGGCAGGGCGGCGATGGCGTGGCGCACCCTGGCGGCCGCCTCGGAACCTTCGATGAGGTCCTCGGTCAAAGGCGGCCCAGAACTTCCCAGGGCCGGCCTTGCCTGCCTGGCTTCCTCCCGCAACTGTTGGCGGGCCAGGTTGAGCGCCACCCCGCACAACCAAGGGCCGAAAGGGGCCACGTCTTGCAGGCGGTCTAGGCAGACCATGGCCTGCACAGCTGACTCCTGCAGCACGTCGTCGACGTCTTCGCGTTCGAGCAATCGCCGGGCGAGGGCCTTTGCGGTGGGGCGATGGCGCTCGAAAACAATGGCGAAGGCCGTCTTGTCGCCGTGGCGCGCCCGTCTCACCAGTTCTTGGTCGCCGACCTTTCCCGACGACGACCGGACCGCCCTCATCAACCCAATAGTCGCAGCAGCGGGCGCTTTGGTTACCCAGGAACATTTCGTTCGTTCAGTGGCGTCGACCGCTGGGTGGCCCCATGCGCCCTCTGCGGGCAGGCCGAGCCTCGGGCAGCCCAATTAGCGAACAGGGGGGACAAAGACTTAAGGCGCTCCCGGCATACCCCGCCTACGAGGCGCTGGCCTCGGTTGCGATCTGAAGCGCTGTGTCATGCACGAGCTGGGGCGGAGCGCCGTCGGTGACGAGCACTACGCTCGTCCCGCTCATCCGTTCGCGCACAACCTTGGTCGTCCAGCCCTCGACCTCACCCCCCGGTGGAAGAAGACCCGCCCTGTTGACTTGAGGATCCCGACGCCCCACCCGTTCGCCATCAGCGACCCGTCCCCCAAACGGCCAGGCCGCTCGACGAGATCGTGAGCCGCGGCTCCAAAGGCTCTGGCGTTCATCGCCTGGTTCCTCCGCTCCAGGTCGATCGGGGTCGTCCAGAGGCCGCCGTCCCCGATCGTCGCCGGCTCTGTGCCGGTGACCCTGGTCCGTGGCGGTGCTCCGCCGAAGTGGGATGTGGTGATGGCGACCGGTTCGAACAGCCTCTCTCGCGCTACCTCAGCAAACGAGCGGTCGACGAGTCGCTCGATCGCGACGGCGAGCAGGACGTAGCCAAGGTTGCAGTACTCCCACTCGAGGCCTGGCGGGCGGACGGGCACGACGTCGCGCACGATGGCCGCGAGCACCTCAGTGTTGCCCCAGGCGACCGGCCATTCGACGCCGTTCTCGCGCAGGCGCGGTGTGCTCGGCAGGCCCGACGAGTGGTGAACGAGGTGCTGGACCTCGATCCCCTCTGCCCACAACGGCAGCTCGGGCACCAAGGCGCGGATCTTGTCGGCACGGGCCCACCGTCCTTCTGTGGCGAGCAACGCCGCAAGGAACGCGGTGAACTGCTTCGCGACCGAGGCCGCGTAAATCACCTGTCGCGAAGGGCCCGGCTGCCGAGGACTAGTCCTCCCCGTGGACGGCGACCGGGTGCTACTGGCCCGCCGCACCTATGGGCCACCCGTCTGGGCCCTCCTCGGGGGTACCGCTCTCCCCGACGAGGCACCCGACGTGGCCGCTCGACGAGAGGTCGAAGAGGAGTCCGGCCTGCAAGTGACGACCGACCGCTTGGTCGTCCTCCTCTGCGAGATTGGCTCCTTGATGATCTTCATCTTCGTCGGCAGGGTGGTGTCGGGCACTGAACGCCGTCAGCCCGAGGAGATCGCCGAACTGCACTGGTTCCGCCAAGTTGAGCTCGAACACGAGCCAGTCTTCAACGTGGTGCCGCTCCTCGTCGCTGCGTTAGGCAACGGCCGGGACCGTGTTGAGCCGGGGTTGTCCTTGGAGATGGTGCCCTGGCCTGACGGGATGCCGCACCCGGTGTTCATGGTGGCGCGCTCACCCAGTGGATGACGTAGCCGACCTAAACTGCTGGCTCGAGGCCATGACCTCTTCCCACGTGCGGGCCAGTATGAAGCCGTTGGCGGTCGTCGTCAACGGTGCCCCCGGGTCGGGGAAAACAACCCTGGCGCGAGAGCTGTCGGACGGGATGGGGTTGCCACACCTGAACAAGGACCTGGTGTGCAGCTCACTGCGCCGGCTCCCACAACAACGAGAGCACGCTAACCAGCGGGGTTTCGAGGTCACGTACGTGACCGCACGGGGCTGGCTGGAGGCCGGCTTGAGCCTGGTCATGGACATGACCATGTACGCCGCCTACTCACCGGCCCAGGTGGCAAGCCTGCAGCCCTACGGCGTCGTCGTGAACGTGCATACCCGTTGCCACGATGCCCTGGCCCGTTTTGAGGCAAAAATGCGCCGCCAGGGTGACGGGCCAGTGACCGAGGAGCTCGTCGGGCGGGTACAGCTCGGCTACCAGGCGATGGCTGAGCGGCTCGATTTTGGTTGCCCCCGGGTTGAGGTGAGCACCGACGACGGGTACCAACCGGCTTTGGCCGACGTCGTGGCCGCAGTCGAGGCCGCGTACCGGGCAGTGGGCCATCCTCTGTGATCGGCCTTTGCGGGGCGAAACGGGTACCCGCCGGTTCCCCGCCCCTGGACGCCTTCATTGGCTAAGGGCGCCTGACCTAGCCGAAGATGCCGCCCACGCCCTAACCCACCGGGCTTGGCCCAGCCGCGGCTAACAATGAGGCGAACACTATGACGTCGGCTGCTCCGGCCACCCGTGGACGGGTCATCTGCATCCGCGGGGCCGGAAGTGGGCCGTGGGCCTTCGCGGGCTGGGCGGACGACTTCCCGGGATGGGAAGTTGTCGCTCCCGACCTCCAGGAAGGGCTCGACCTCGCAACCGCCAGCATGGGTGACTATGCGGCCGCTGTCCACGTCGCGTCAGAAGGTGCCGTGGGTCTTACTCACACCGTCTTGTGCGGCTGGTCGATGGGTGGCCTGGTCGCCCTCATGGCCGCCAACACTCTTCGCCCGGCTGCCGTCGTTGTCCTCGAGCCCTCTCTGCCCGCTGAGCTCAAGCAGCGGCGGTCGGACGCGGCTCCTATGCCTGGGACGTTCGACCCAGCGGACGCCTACGGCCGCTGGCCCGGTGACCCGCCGACGCGGAGCGAGTCGTCGCTGGCCCTGGCGGAACGCGAGCGCGGCATCTCGGTCCCAGCGGTACCTTGTCCTCTCCTCGTAATTGCGGGCGGGACATACCGGGCCACGCGAGGCCGTAACGTGGCGAGCCTCTATAGCGGCGATTACATAGAGTTCGCAGATTTGCACCACGTGGCGCTGGTGCGGGACGCAAAGGTACGACGGGCGATCGCAGGTTGGGTACTGGACGTTTTGCCCGGTGGGGGTACGGACTAGCCTGGCCACAGCCTGTTCGGCTCGACCGTGACAAAGGAGTTGGCGCTAGAGCGCTTCCTACCTTGGCTCCTCCGACGGTTGGCTTTGCCCGCTCTATAACGAAAACGGGCAGTAGCCCGTTTAATCGGGCTTTTTTTGGAAAAACCCTAGGGATCGGGCCGGCAAACCGCTCACCTCACACCTGGGCGATGGCCTCTAGCTCGGGTCAATAGTGAACTCGTGGGATTGGTCAAACTCCATATAAGTGGTCGTCGCCTTTGTCGCTGCCGTAGCGGCGGCAAGGATCTTCGGGCCAAGGCGAAGGCCCACTAACTTTTCGACTTCTTGTGGGTCAATGAGGATGTACTCGGCGATCTCATCAGGGCCAAGCCTGATCGACCCGACGTCCAGTTCTTCGAAGCGAGGCCCTTCAAATATGAAGTGCATCATGGCTGACGGCACCTTTGAATGGGCGGCCGAATGGCTTGCGACGAGCAACCGTCCAGCGGGTATGGCCAGGCCAAGTTCTTCTATAGCCTCACGCTCGGCGCACTGGCGCGGGCTCTCGCCTGGTTCGATCGCCCCTCCCGGAAGGTCGCACAGCTCCTTGTAAGTGGTGCGCACGACCATGACTTCCCCACGGGCGTCTCGGATCAGTAGCGCAGCAGCACCGATCATCTTTTGCAAGGTCGGGAACGGGTCGCTCACCAGTCGCCAATGCTATGTCTGGCGTAGTTAGCAAGTTGGCTGCGAGGCCGGCCTGATCTCCCCATTGCCAGCGTTCAGGGGACGAAAGGTGGCCGGAAGTGCCTGATGTGAGGTACCTCACAGTCTGTGCGACCCCAGCAAGAATCGTGAGGATGGAGCTCCGTATCGCAGTAGAGCCGATCGACCGGCTTGACGACCACGCCCTGATCCCGATCGCATTTGCCGTTGAACGGGTCCTGGCTGTTTCGCTTGAGGGTTCTGGCCTGGGCGGCATCCGGCTTTCGGAGACGGGCGTGGACGTGCCTCGGGTGAAGGACTACGACCTCATCAAGGGCAAAAGGGCCGACCCGGTGGCCCAAGCGATTCGATACGTCCAACTGGGGTCTGTTCGCGTCATACGACAAGACCGAGCCGGTAGGCGGCGCCGGATCGTCGTCAACACGGCTGGTGTCCACATGCTCGATCGTGCGCCGGGCACGGCTGTGCTCTGGGACTCCGGGTGCGTCTTGCCCACCGAGGCTCGGGGGTCGGTTCAGCCTTGTTCGGAGCCGCCGAGGACTGTAGCCGGCAGCGACATTGCCGACACCTGATGGTCGAGACCCAGACTGTAAACGTCCCGGCGTGTCGCTTCTACGCCCGGGTGGGGTGCAGGCTGGTGGCCATCGACACGCGGGCTTATCCCGAACTACCGGACGAGGCCCAACTGGTCTGGTTCAAGGACCTGACGCCGTGGGAGGACGTGCCGACGAGGCGGCCATCACCGATGCATCCGTACTACTGCAGGGAGCGATCAACTGGGGTCTCAACACGCTTTTGGAAAATCGCGACCGGGCCTACAATCCTATGGGATGGCGACCAACCCGCAGGGGGAGGGGCTCGCGACCAGCCGTGGCGAGGGAAGTTCGGACAGGTCCTTTGGCATCGACTCCCTCCTCTTCGTAGACGGTACCCGCACCCAGGATTGTCAACCACCGATTACGACGGGCGTAAGCTCCCGGCTCGTGATAGCCGACCCAGAGGACAATGGACCATTGACCTTCGATGGGGGCTCCGGCTGGACCGACACGATGCTTTGTACCCTCGGCCGCATCGTTCTTCAGTTTTCCGCTCTCGAATGGTGCGCGGAGCGGTTACTCGCGGGCTTCATCGTGGACTCGGAACTCGTCATGCTGGTTGTCGCCGGCCAGGACGTGTCGTGGAAGCTCGACCGGCTGCGACAAGTGCACGCGGAGCTTGCCCAGAGCGAGGCGACCGACGTCCTCAAAACCTGGGTTGAGGGGGCGGAGAAGTTGAACGCTCGGCGCAACGAGCTTGTCCACTCGGTGTGGACGACCGGCCCGAACGGTACTCCAATCGGCTTTCGCGCCAGGAGACGGGGCAGATTTCTCCTGCGGGGCCTGGCCGCCGACGAGCCGATGCTGGCCGAGTTCCTGGACCAGGTCACTGGCTGGACGGTACTCGCAGTGACCATTTCGGCAGCCCTGACCGGGCATCCCCAGTGGAAGGGCCACCCACTCGACCAAGACCTTACGGCGACGGCGGAACAGTCGAGTGCAGAGGGCTAAACCGGGCGCTCGGGCAGCTGTCGCTGAACGAGACGACCATCAACCGGCCTATGGCTCACCGGGACGACGCCGACGGCAGATGGTAGTGCTCGGGCCCGCGGCCAGGGCCACGTACGCCTGAATAAGGGGCGTCGAACGAACAATCCGGACGGCTCCTCGCCTACGCAAGTGGTGGAGTGCGCTTCAGTTCGCGGCCGCCAGTCTGACAGTTGACCGCGGCTAATTGCCAGGTGTTCGCAGACGGTTTCCCACGCTTGTTCGGATCGCCAGCCGGTTGTTCTCGTCTCGGCTTTGGGCAGGCTCCAATGCGACCGCCGTTGGGGACCAGCCCACGCCTCTCAACCTGACCCTGTACAAAGGGAGCGATCAGGTCATTGGGGACTCTCCGGTATTCAGCACGCAATGCTTGCGTTTCTCACTTACCGGCCAGGTCGGCGGCAGAGATCAGCGCCGGTACGTTCGGGGTCCCCCAGCCCGAGGCTTCGTTGTAACCGGGTCGGGCCTGGCAGCACCCGAGGCCGTAGACGTCGTTGTTGCCGAGGGTGATGTCCCGAAGTGCCGGGGAGAGCATCTGGCCCAGCCGGTAGAGGAGCGGGTTGGCCAGGCCAATGGGGGCCTCGTGGTGCTGGGCCGCAGCCTCGTCAGCGAGTGCTAGTTCGCCGGCAAACAGCGGCGAGGCCGCGCTCGTACCGCCACCCGTCTGCCAGCCGTGGGTAGCGCAGTTGACAGTGCAGTACACAGAGATGGGGGAATAGAAGTCTGCCTCCAACGCCACGTCGGGTACGGCGCGACCTCGGCCCGGCACCGCCAGGCCGGCCTGGTACCAGGGCCGGGCAAAGACGACGCTCTGGCCACCCCCGCCGGCCCACCGATCCCGAGGGGAGAGTCGTTCCATACCCGTTCGTTTTCTATCGTGTCATTGCTCCTCAGGCCGAACAGAGCCCCGCCTGCGGCCGTCACGTAGGGCGAGGAGGCTGGGAAGGCGACCGAGAGGCGGGCCTGTGCAGCTTGGGTCGGGTTCGGGTCGACGAGGTTGCACGAGGAGCCGGTGTCCCCGGCGGCCGAGACAAAGCTGATGCCGTCCGCCGCCATCACCATCAGCAGGTGCTCGGCCAGGGCATAAAACCCGGGGTCCTGGGCGTAGGGCGTGTAGCCCCCCAGCTCACAGACGTCGACGCTGAAAGACACCACCTTGGGCGCCGGCCCATTGAAGAGCTTGTCGTTGAGGGGTGCGTCGAGGAGGTCGATAAAGCTGGACGCGGAGGCGGTCGAGCCGTAAACGACGTCGAGGGCGCTCAGCGTGGGCGCCATGGACGCTACCATTTCGGTGTCGAGGGCGACTTCTTGCTGCCAGCCCGAGTCGGGCACCGCGGTCGGCGGCGTCGCACCGACACGTACGTTGTCGAGCTTTGGTGATGGCAGGCCGAAACAGGTCCCGAAGGCCGACAGGTCGCTCTGGTGAGCCGGCTCGTAGGAGAGCACGGCTACCGCTTGGCCCTGGCCTAACAGCCCGTCGTGGTGCAGCCCCTCGACGCCGTAGGCAGTGAGGTACTGCTTCGGGGTGAGCATGGGCCCCCCTGACAGAGCTCCCGTGTAAGCGCGCCCATCGGCGCAACCAGCCGGGGACCCCATGCCGCCGAAGCTGCCGCCGAGCAGCGACAAGGTTGTCGGCGTCGTGCTCAGGAACGACGAGCTGGGAAGTATGGACGCTTGGGTGACGGCTTTAAGGCCGTAAACGAGGCTCACCCGGCCACGAAGAGGCGCCGGAAGTTGCGGCGTGGCGTCAGGCGCGACCTCCACTCCGTCTTCGGAAGGCAACGAAAACGTGTACCGGCCAAAGCTGGCACCGAACAGCCGCGAGGCTTCAGCGACGGTGAGGCCCGCCTCGACGTATGAGCCTGAGGGGTCAAGGTGGCCCTTAATCCCGTATGCGGCGAGGGTGGACAGGACGGCGCTCGATGAGCTGCTCGTCGCCCCCGTCTGGGCCGCGAGTGACGCAACATCTTGGTAGTGACGGTACATCGGGTTACCCGGTTGGCTTACCGACTGGACAAATTGAGCGAGGTCGGACGAGGGCAGCACCAGACCGAAGATGACGTCTAGTCGGCTGCTCGGGCTGGCCGGGCCAAGCCGCCTGTCGTCTGGCGAGTGACCCCGGGCCTCGAACACGTTGGCCGTGCTGGCCAAGGACGACGGCTCTCGCTCCACGTACGTGCTCGGGTGGGGCCGCACCCCGGTCGGAGGCCCAACAATCGCAGCCAGGCAGCAAAGCACGGCCGTCGATGCAGAATCCCTTGCGCCGCCCTAGCCGGCCAAGCCGAAAATGGGCAGTTCCCCGCATGGCTCGGCCTTCCCCCCATCGTGCTCCGAGCCAACTCACTTGCTGAAACACCTTATTGCCGGGCCGGGGGATGTACCAGGCGCCGAAAAGTGATGCTCATGGCGACCCGGGAGGAACTGGCCCACGTCCCAGCCAGTCCGTGCCCCCGAGTCCCGGCGACCTGAGGCAGGTTTGCCGCGAGGAGCCGGCTCTACAAATCGCTGGACAAACGTGTGGAAGTTGACCAGACCCTCCCGGCATCTCTCGTTGCCGCCCGGCGCTGCGCACTGGCGTCGACTAGAACAAGGACGTGAGGGGGGTGCTGAAGCAAGGCGCCGTCCTCGCTCTGTCAATTGCGGTCCTGGCGGCGATGTCGACCGAGGCAAGCTCGAGCGCTATCGCGTCGGCCAAGGCCTTCCCCCGGCCGGCAGGGACCGTTACTGCTGGTCCTCACCCACCGGCCCGAGCCTGACCCGGGCGTTACGGCTTTAGAGGCCACCCTTTGCGCCGGCCGGGACCTGAGGGTGCGCAAGCTCGAGCTGTCCCCTCTAGGCCCAGGCGCAGAGCGGGACTTGGCCCGGGCCCTTCTCGGTGACGGCACTTCAGACGAGGTCGTCGACGCCGTCAGGAAGGGCGCCGAGGGCGATCCCCACTTCATGGAAGAGCGCCTGGCCTCTTTGCTCGAGACCCGCGCACTCGTCCGGCGCGAGGCAGGCTGGGAGCTCGACCAGGGTGCCCCCGAAGAGCTCCCAGAGGCCCTCGAGCGCCTCGTGCGTTCCCGTGTCGACCGTCTCGGCTCGGACCCGCGTGATGCCCTCGCTGCCGCCTCGGTCCTGGGGCCGGAGTTCGCCCTAACCGCCCTTGGTACTGTGACCGACCTCGACGGCGGCCTGGGTGCGGCTGTCTCGCACCTGTGCTCAATACTGGCCGACCATCAAGCCGCGTGGGCAGCAGTGATTGACGCCGGTCTTGAAAACGAGATGTTCTACGTAGGCTTCGCCCTTGGGTTCGCCCTCCTTTGGTACGGGGATCTCGGGAGTGCTCGGGCCCACCTGGAACGCACTCTCGACATATCCCGGCGAGCGGACGACAAGACCCTCGAACTCAGGTGCCTTATCTACCTATCCTGCACTCATTTGCTCCAGCACGACGTCGATGTCGTCAAAGAATTGGCGCGCCAGGGCGAACAGCTCGCGGGTCCTTTCTTTTCCCGAGTACATCGGAATGGCGAGGGCGATGCTGTCGTGGGTGGCATGGAAAGAGGGACGATTTCTGGACGCTGAAGTTGCGGCGGAAGAGGCCTTGGAGCAATGGGGGACATGCGTCGTCAACTATTCTTGGCACTGGGTTGGGCTGTGGCCGCTTATTGCTGTGCGTCTGGCCAATAGGCAAGTTGCCGAAGCAGTCGAGGCTGGGCGCCAGCTGCTGCTAGCCCCTCAGCAACGCTTACCCGATGAGCTGGCCTCCACAGTGCAAGCGGCCATCACAGCGTGGGAGGAAGAGGATCTACAGCGTGCCAAAGAGAAGTTAGGCAACGCAGTCGAGCTAGCACAGCGGCTACGGTACGCCTGAAATGGAGTCCGACACGACCGGGCTGAACGACCGACAAGCGTGAGCCAGCTCCAAACCTTTGCTCATAACGACCGAGGCTGTGATGGAGGGCACGCCAGCACCGAATGGCTCTTATGTGCGCTGGCAAAAGGCAGGCCGTGTAAGGGAAATCCACGCATAATGACGGTTATCGCGTTTACCACGTCTGATTTCCCAAGCGTGCTCCAGGGTTTTCTACACACAGAACAGCACTACATAACACCCGCTAGCCAGAACGCCCGTTTGCCCTAACCAGCCGGGTCGTTGCAGAGTTCTAGGTTTAGCTAGTAGGGCGGCATACCTTTACGCATCAAACGCTGATTGGGGTTGTCACACGCAGACCGAAATGGCGCGAGCGATGTGACCTGGGACAGCGTCGGGGGCTACATCGAGACAAGTTTCGAGAACAACCGCCTCTGTTTTGCGGTCCAAATCGAGGTGGTGGGTCCAGGCGCGGGGGAAATACCGGGCGAGCATTGGGAAGCTGTAAAGCAGCGCCCACCAGCTGATGATGGGCGCTAGGGAGCGGGATGTGCTCGCAACGGCCGGCAGGACTAGGTCGCTAAATGCGACGTCGACGACCTGTTGAAAGAGTGGCCCCGATCTTTCGAACGGAACCGCCTCGGTGCGCTCCCAGCTTACGTGTATTACAGCCTGGTCATCACTATCGATTGTGGGATTCACGTGGCTTACATACGGAGTACCTAGACAATGCAACTTCGGGCACCGCGATAACCATTCGATGGCTTCGACTGCCGACGGTGAAACGTATTCCCAGAGCCCATCATCTGGAGTTCTTTCCGTGTGAGGTCCGGTGGAAGCGGACGGATTACGAGTCCGATGTGGTGGTAAAGTCCATCGGCATCTCGTCCGGCCGTACGGTCCTGCTCTATTGAAGGACACGAGGATGATGGAGATCGAAGTTATCCAGGCTCATCCCTGTTTATCCCGCGGACGGAACTGCTCCCCTTCTAGGTCCGTGGCCCGGCGGTCCGCCTAGGCAGTCGCCCGCGCGTACACCTGAAGCGTCAGCGTGAGGTTGGCGTGACCCAGCCGGCGCTGAGCGGTCTTGACGTCAACACCGGCGGCCACCATCGCCGACGCTGCTACCGAGCGCAGATCATGAAGGCGCAACCGGGGAACGCCCGCCGCGGCGCAGGCTCTTATTGGAGGCCGGTGACCGCCGCCGGGGCGCGACCACCTCCCACCAGCTCGGCGTGGTCGCCCAGCTACAGGGGCGCTTCGACGAGGCCGAGGCCGACTACCTCAAGGCCCTAGACCTCTACCTGGGCGCCGACGACCGCCACGGAGCCGGCCGACGTCCACCACCAGCTCGGCATCCTCGCTCAGGAGCAGCGCCGCTTCGCCGAGGCCGAATACCGCAAGGCCCTCGACATCTACCTGGAGTTCGGCGACCGCCACCGTGCCGCCAAGGTCTATCACCAGGTCGGCATCCTCGCCCAGGACCAGGGGCGATTCGACGAGGCCGAGGCCAACTACCGCAAGGCCCTCGAGCTCAAGCTGGAGGAGGACGACCGCTACGGCGCTGCCAGCACCTACCACCAGCTCGGCACGCTGGCTCAGGACCAGGGGCGCTCCGACGAGGCCGAGGCCGACTACCGCAAGGCGCTCGAGCTCTACCTGGAGTCCGGCGACGGCCGCCTCGCCTCTAGCGTGCAGACTCGGCTCGGTACCGTCCTGCTGGAAAGTGGCAATGCCGTTGACGCGGCAGGCGTCTTGGTCTTGGCAGCCACAACCTGGTACCGACTAACTGGCCAGTGGCCCGACGACGACCTCCGCTTGCTCCGGCAAGCTCGCGGCACCCTCGGAGAAGCGCAGTTCAACTCCGTGCTGGACAGCACAGGACTCGGACGTGAACTTGCCGGGGGGCTCGCCTACCAGTTGGGTCCCGAACGGCCCCCCGGTAGCAACAGACGAGGCGTAGCACCACCAACCCGCCGGGACGACAAGTCGCCCATGCGGACAAAGGCAATTGTCGTTGTGGCCCGGTCGTCGGGCCCGGGGAGCTGACGCGACGAAAAAACGCCCTTGATGTTGTGCAGAGCGAGGTCTCAAACAAGCTCGATTTAGCGCTCGAGGCCAGCCGAAAGAGACGTGCCCGGGCAAGAGCGATCTCTGCCAATAAAACCTTCCACCCAAGTCGCGCCAGGCAGTCGCGGAGCCTTGGTTCTGGGTTAACGAGCCCTCCTCGTCGGCCACCTTGGCGACAGGCTCTGTCTCGCTCTGATGCTTGGTCATTCTCCTTTTTGGTCAGCTCGCTCGACGGCCCCGCGCAACTCACTTCACTCGTCTTTCTTCGGTTTTCTAGACCAAACCGTTCTGATCAAGCACCAAAAGGCCAGCTCAGACGGGGTATGTGAGAAGTATGCCCGAACGCCCTCGGCGGTCTACGTGGACCACAGAGACTACAGGAGTGCAGCTCAGAAGCCGTGCCACACGTCATGAGTGTCAGGAGACCACCCGGGACGACAGGAGTTCTAGACCAAAACCTAGACCAAGCGAAATCTGGTAACGACTTGATCGCCCCCCAGAGCGCCAAGGGAGCGATTAGAGACCAGCCCCAGTTAGGGCCACAAGGGCGACCTGAGGACGCATTATGTTGCACGTAGACCGCCCGACTTCGCATGATATGTAGGTGATCCTCTGGTAGCTGCGATGGTCGCAGTTAAGCCAAGCGAGGAGGCCCCCGTGCGCTGGAAGCCGTTTGTAGTCGTTCAGTCGAGCCTGCCCGGAGCCGGGCCGGTGGTAAACGTAGGTCATCCGTTAGCGGACGAGTACCTGGACTTCTTGCGTGCTCGGGCGAGGCCGAACACGGTGCTGGCGACAGCGTTCGACCTCAAAGTGTTCTTCTCAGTGGTAGAGAAAGCGCCAACGTGTGTGACAAGCAGCGATGTGCTGGGGTTTATCCGTGCGCAACGCGGGGCGGGGCAAGGGTAGTCCGCATTGACGGTTCAGGCGGGTTGTCCCCGCGCACCATCCGGCGTCGGTTGTCGTCGGTGGCTGGGTTTTACGCCTACCTGCTGGCCCGGGGCGACACTTCGGTGACGCGTAGCCCCGTGCCAAGAGGCCTGGTCACTCGTCGGGAACGGGAGCGACCCCGCCAAGGCGTGCCGCTGGTACGCACGGCAAAGACGTGGTAGGCACCTCGGGTCAAATAGAGCGCTTCCGCTAAGGGTTTCGGCCGCCGACGTTCCGGCATGTCGGCTACGACGACCAGGCCCAGCAGTTCTGTAGCGAAGGACGCAGCTACTGCAGCGGCCTTTCGAGCTGCGGCGAGACCTTGGGCGTTGGAGCGGCACACCACGACGGCCGGTAGCCCTGGCATCCCAACCTGGGCAGGGAAGTCCCGGCCGAAGTCGGCGCCGCCAGGCACGACTTCGGCGAGGGTCGTGACTCCGGCGCCGCCGTGGGCGCCGACCCAGGCCCAGTGCGGCCGCCCCGGCGACCCGCCGGTGCCGGCCACAGCACCGTTTCCTCAGCTACTTGTTGCTGGTCGAAGGAAACCATGGCTGAACCTCAAAACTTGCTACTTCCCACGGCTGTTTCGGCCCCGTCCTCGAAAGCGTCACCCACAAGACGTAGTAGTCCGGTGCGCCTGTCCAACCGTGCTCCCCATGCGGCGTCACGGTCACGTCGTAGGACTCGTAGGCAGCTTTCGTCGTCTCAGGCGGCGCGCCCGACTGGGGCGCCCACTCCACCGCCACGGTGGTCACCACCTTGTGCGCCGTCCATTCGATCCACTGACCGCCCGGCGAGCCCTGCGGGAGCTCGGCCAGCATCTTGGCCCTGAGAGAAGGCGTGCACCACAGCGTCGAACGAACGGTGGCCGGGTTAGTCGAAGCCTGCGTCGCAGTATCGAAGGTGTAGCTCGCCCGCACGAAAGCCTTTCCCACTGCGACGGCGTTGTGGCGGTCCACTCCCCCGTAAAGGTGCTTCGTCGGCGCCGCCTTCGGCCCCCCCTTGGGGAGCTTCGTGTTCGTTGCGGGCTTGTGCCCGCCCGGTTTCGCGCTGTCGGCCGGGTGCGGAAGCGCCGCTCGCTGGCTGGCTGGGCTGAGGCAGCCGAGATGCCTGCCCAGGTCCCAAGCGCGCAACACGAGGCCACGGCGACGGCGAAGGCAGGGGAGACCTTCATTACCCGAAGCTCCGTACGTCCCACTCGACCGACGTCCAGTAAGGGGTGGCCAGGTTGGTCACCGAGACGACCTGGCCGGTCTCGGGGGCGTCGATCATCTCTCCGTTGCCCACGTAGACGCCGATGTGGTCCCACTGGTTATCGGCGTCCAGGTTGAAAAAGCCGATCACGTCACCGGGCTCCAGCGTCCCGGAGGCCAGGACCTGGGCACCGCTGCCGACGGCCACCGCCTGGCCGAGCGTCACTTGTTCCTCACTCAAGTGGGGGAGGGCGACGGCACCGCCCGAGGCCTGGTAGACCGCGTACATGACGAGGCCGGAACAGTCAAAGCCCGGTTGGCCCACGAGGGCCGGCGGGGCTACAGCCGAGCCGCTGGGGCCGCTGTAGGAGCCGCCGCCCCATACGTAGGGCAAGCCGAGCTCGCCCTGGGCCGCCGCTATCTCGGCCGAGTCGAAGTTACCGGTCCCGGTACCGGCCGGGGACGAGCCGACCTCGGCATAGGTCGTGGTGGCGAGCTGCTCTATGGCTGGGGCGTAAGCCTCGGTCTGGGGGTTGGGCGGAATCCCGCCGGCCTGGGTCACGGCGTTGAGGCCGGCGTTGTAGGCGTCGAGGGCGAGGGTGAGGACCGGGATCCCTGTCTGCTGGGCCAGCGGGCCAACGGCTGCCACGAGGGCGCAGTCGAGGCGTCCCTGGGCCATGATCGCGTCGGGCACGTTGAAGGGCGTATCGGGGCCGGGCACGGCCGGCGGCGAGTCGTAGACGGGCCAGGTGCTGGGCATGAACTGCGCGATGCCCTCGGCGCCCACCGGCGAGACGGCGTTTGGGTTCCAGCTGCTCTCGACGGAGTCCTGAGCGGCGATGACGGGTGCCGTGATGTACCGGGCAGAGGCCTCCGGCCTGCTCGATCCACGGTACCCAGGACGGGTTGGGCACGGCGGAAGCGATGAGCAGCTACCGGCGTGCTCGTCGCGCTCGTGAGCTGGGCGGAGCCAGAGCTCGCCCCACCGCCCAACAAGATGACGATCAACAAGATGAGCCCGAGCGGGCCGGCCACGCGCCACGAGCACGACGGTGCTGTTGGGCGTCACCGGCGGAAGCCTCCTGGCCCGGCTCAGTGGCCCCTGGCACTGCGGCGACTGGCCCTGGAGCGGGGCCCCTCCTGGCCCGCCACCGCGCGGGGGCCAGCCTTGGCGCACGACGGCTTGCTTACGGCGCCACTGGGCTGCGAGCGTGTCGCGGACCTCCTGTGCGCCGAGCCCCGCCGCCAGCCCTGCCTCGGTGAGCTCGGCGCGCACCACGGCCTCGTCGAGCCAGCCTGTGTTGCATATCTCGAACAGGTTGGCGGCCGCCTGGAAGAGGACAACGTTTCGCTGACCCTCGCCCGCGTGCGCGGACGCGGTGCACCTCCGCGTCAAGAGCGGCGGCCGCCCTCCGGGTGGGGTCTCGGCCGGGGCCGGTCGAGAGCGGCTGACGGCCGCTTGCCACAGGCTCGCGCGGCCTCGGCTCAATGACCCAGCTGGGGGCGGCGGCCAGCGAGTCGTCGCCGGCCACCCACTGGTAACGGCCGAGCCAGGGGGCGCCGTACTGCGGGCTTGGGTCGATCGGGCGGACCGAGGGGGCCACGATGATGTAGCCACGGTCGGCCCGCACATCGATGCCCGGCGTCGGGCCTACGCCGGCGAGTGAGCCGGTGGTGTTGGCCACATGGCGGTCGCCTGGAGCACGGTAGAACAGGTGCCAGCCTCCGCTACGGGTCCTGGCCGTTATGGTCGGGGGCAACGCGGTGGCCGCTGGCCTCCAGGCCCTTGCGGGTGAGGTCTCCCCCATGGCCGGGGTCGATGTCGACGACAACGAGGCCCGACGCCTGCCCGGTCGCGACACCAACATTGGCGTGCGGCTGCCAGCGCCACCAATGGCTTAGCTGGCGGGTGTCGCGAGTGGCGCGCTCGGTCCAACGCACGATCGGGTGTTTGCCTGGCACTTCGCACGAAGGCCCGTGCTTGCAGCCGCAGCGCGCCGGTCCTTTGGTCCACCGGGGCCACCGGGAACACCTGCCACCCGATAGACGCGTAGGCCAAGGCGGCGCAGAGGGGCTCGACGCCGTTCAGTGCCGCCAGCCGCCAACCGCTGAGAAAGCCAGGCGCCATTTCCCTACCGGCGCACTCGCAGTCCCAACCGACCGTACGGCCGCAGCGACGGCAGGTCACGGCTTCAGTGCGGGGCCGACAACGGGTGCTTTCCCTACTCCCACAGCGGCTAGCGTAGCCGCTATCTCCACTGCAAGTGGAGATTTTTCTACAGATTGCCCACTGACGGGTCTATTTAGGCGGGCCGAGGTCGGTTAGCTCGTAGCCGTGTGGGTAGACGTCCTTGCCGTTGCAGCCTGGGCGGAACCGCGGCTCGGCCCGGGGCGGGCGCCTCTTGACGACCGCTCCACGGGCGGCCATGGCCAGGGAGAATGCCCGGCGAGCCACCGGCGCCGGGGGGCGGAGCGACAGGGCCTTGCAGAGCCGGTCGTCCAGCATCAAGCGCACGAGAGTGGGCGAGGCCCAGCGCAGGGCTCTCGGCATGCGCGTCGCCAGCACGTCCTGGGTGACCTCCATCAGGCTCGCTCCCTCGGGCGAGGGGGCGAGGTTCGTGGCCTCGTAGGCGTCGAAGAACCTGGCAGCCTCCTCATAACTGGCGGGCAACCAGTTGAGGCCCATTAACTGCCCGACGCGCCGGTAGTAGACGGTCACGGCCTGTTTTTCGGTCTCGGTGCTCGGCCGCCAACCGTAGCTGTCCATAAAGCGCAGCGTGGGGACGATGAAGGTGGTGAGGACGTAGCTGTACTGGTCCTCGGTTATGGGGACCTTCCGGTGCATCTGGTTCACCATCCTGATGACGGCGCGCCCTCGAGGGCCGTCGGGCCCGGAGTCGATGATCTCGTACATCAGGAGGGCGGTGTCGAGCGAGCGCTTGAGTGGGCGGGCGGCGATCTCACCCGTGCCGGCCAGCACTCTGGCGATGGAGGGGACGGCGAAGGTGCGCACGAAGGACAGCTCGAGGCCGAACTGGACCTCGAAGGCCATGTCGTAGAGGGCCATCTGGCGGTAGATGGCGTGAGCCTCCGTCAGGCCGAGCTGGCGGCCAGTCGGACGCTCAAGCTCTTCGCCCTGGGGTCGCGGTAACACTTGCTCACCTCCTTCAGCCAGGCAAGTTCCTCGTCGAAAGTGGTGGCAGGGCCGCTCGGCAGCTGGGCGCCCCCGGTGCCCGGGCGTCACCGATGACAAGCCTCCCTTGTCGGCCAGGTACCGCAAGACGGCGGCGACGGCGAGGGCCGCCGGCGCTTCGACGGCTTCGGCGCCGGCGTGGGCAGCCTGCACGACGTCTGCTGCCAGGCGGTCCTCGACTTCCAAGAGGGCGTCCTCCATCTCCAACACCCGCCGGCGGAGCCGGAAGTCCACGTCCGCCTTACCGTAGACCAGCTCGACCCCGGCGCGAGCTGGTGGAGCACGGACCAAAGCGGTTGCAATTGCCAGAGAAGCGCCCGTTTGCGCACCGCCTGGCCGCTGGCGACGACGCTCTGCCAGCCGGCCCCGAGCGCCCCCAGCACGCAGGCTGCGGACACGATCACCGGCTCGCTCATCTGGTCGAAACGCGCCCAAATGCCGAGGTTCGCGCCCGGTGTGTGCCATGCCACCAGGACCACGGACTTGGTGACAACGTAGGTGTAGCCGAGGAGGCAGGTGGCCACGACGAGGCGGAGGCTTGTCCGCAGCGGGCCCGGGGCGGCCTTGCGCGCGACCGGCCAGGAGACCAAGAGCGCGCTGGTAACAGCCCAGCAGGTGAAGGCCAGGAACGGCACCCAGAGCACCACCGAGCGCCAGCCGGCGTCGAAGTAGTGGGTCGTCCCGGCGAGCTCGGGAGGGACCGTGCGCACTGGCGAGGCGACAAGGGGCAGGGTGCTCACAGCCACGGCCACCACCGCTACTGCCCAGCCTCGATGGAGGCGCTGCCGGCGGGCCTGCGCCCCCTCCGACACACTGAGGACCCCAGCCATGGTGCCAGTCGCGAGAGCGAGTCTCACCATCGAGCCTCCGGCCGGCGTGGCGAGGAGCTGGTTGGCCAGCCGGTAGACCGGCTCCAGCGTGAACGGCTGGGCTAGGGCCAAGAAGATGAGGGCCAGTTCGACAGAGCGAGGATGGCCCGGGTTCGCGTAGCGAGCCGAGCCGACGCAGCGCCACGACCCACAGCAGCACCGACGCCACCAGGTCGAGCGTGCTCATGGGAGCTTGTCCGTCCCGAGCGCCTTGGCCAGCTGCTCCATCACTTCGTCCCTGAGGGCGGGCGTGGAGCCGTTCCCGCCGGGCGCCTCCGCTCCCGCTGGGCGGCGCGAGGTAACGGCCTAACAGCGTCGCCATGACCTCTGCCTCTCGCTCCTGCTCGGAGTCGTAGCTAGTGCGGGCAAGGACCTTGGCCACCTTCTCGGGGTCCAGGTCGGGCAAGAGCTTCGCCACGTAACCCGAAGCGAGGACGGCCGAGCCCCTGTGCTCGCAGAGGATGTGGGCGAGCTCGTGCAGGCAAATGTGCTCGCGGTGGGCCTGGCTCGCCCACTGCTCTACGACGACTACGTCGACTTCGGGGAAGGGCAACCAGATGCCACACGGCATGCTCTCGACTGTCCCCAGGTGCTCCTCGATGACCTTTAGCGGACGGCCGCGCTTTTGTTCGATGGCCTTTATCAGCTGTGCGAGCGTGAAGGGTCGCGGCAACCCGAGTTCCGCCGCCACCTGCTCGCAGCGGCGCTGTAGGGCCCACACCCCGCCCCGACGCACAAGAGGAACATTAGCTAGCCTTCGACACTCCAGGTGGAAATATCTTTAGAGGTCCACCACTGGCGAGCCTATTTGGGTGGCCTGCGGCTGCGTGGGGCGTCGTCGGAGCTGCGGTCAGCCTCTGCTACGGCGTCGACGATCTCGGCCACCGCCTTGCTGGCCGTGTCGATGATCTTCCCGATCGCCGCCCGGCCCTCGGGCGAGAGCTCCGACGAGCGCAGCCCGAAGCTCTCCAGGCCCGCGTCTCGCAGCTTGGCCAACAGTTCCAGCTGCTTGTCCATCTCGCCCGTAACGTGGTCGTCGAAGAAGTACGCGGTGGGCACCCCGAAAAACTTGGCGATCGCCTCGACGGCCTTGATGGTGGGGTTGTCGCGCTGGCCTCGGCGGAGCATCCATAGGTAGCTAGCCGAGACCGGCTCACCACCCTGCTCGGCTATCCCGGCAGCCACCTCGTCCATGCTGTAGGGACGCCGGCCACGTGGGTGGACCGTCGCGAACAGGTGCTCCAATTTCTCCGCAAAGCTCAGCCGCGCGGGCTCCTGGCCCGTCGCCTCTGTGGACAGTTCAGGCCGCCCGGCCTCGTGACCTCCTTCGGTCACGGCAGTTCTCCCGGCGGGCCCACGTCTCTATTCTTGCCCCCACCCGAGGTGGGCATCAGTGACGAAGGTCCCGACTGCCGTGCACATCGGCGCGAGCCTATATGGGCCTACCTATAGTTTCGGAAGTGGTGGCCCTTCGGTGGGGAACTTGTGTAACGTTGCCCACTGGGAGTAGGCGAAGCTCCGGGCGCCCTGGCCCTAGCGACGGTCGTAGCGGCGGGTTCCTCGGATTTGGCCCGCCCCCGGACAGTAAAGCCCGCACACATCCCAATGGACCGTTGGAGATCCAAGGAGGTAAGGAAACAAATGAACAGCACCATCATCAGCGGGAACCTCGTGCGTGACCCCGAGCTCCGCTCTACCGGCTCGGGCCAGCCCGTCGCCAACTTCTCGGTAGCGGACAACCGGCGGTGGCGCGACCAGGGCACCCAGGAGTGGCAGGAGACGACCACGTACGTCGATGTTGTCGCTTGGGGCACCCTCGGCGAGCATGTGGCTCGCTCGCTCCACAAAGGCGACCGCGTCACCGTGACTGGCCGGCTTGACCAGCGCAGCTGGGAGAGCGGTGAGGGCGAGCGCCGCTCGAAGCTGGAGCTGGCTGCCAGCGACGTGGCCGCTAGCTTGCGCTGGGCGACAGTAGCGGTCACGAAACTGGACAAACCCGAGCCGGCCGAACATGACGATGGCAGCTAATCCACTCTTACGCGCCCACTAGCTGGTTACAGATACACCGGCCCTGAGCCCGTGGACCTTGGCGGGCCGCTCGGACGGCCACAACTAATGTGCAAGTGTTCGGCTGGCAAGGCTTGGGAGGCTGCCCTGGGGGGGCCTTGATCACCCACGCGCACCGCCAAACTACCAGCCGCGCCCACGCTTGGCGGCTGGCGGTGCCGAGCTTGAGGAAGTGGCCAAGACGCTTGGCAAACTGGCGCTGCTGCTGGCCGGGGCCACGACCAACTCCATCACAAAGCACCAGATGTTGGATGGCGCCCGACCGGCCGTCTCCCCTCAACACAGCACAGCTTGGCCCGAGCCGCCACTACCAATGGCCACCTCGACAACCGCGCTTATCCAAAAGGGGCCGTGTGCGCTCGGCGGCCCAGGCCCCTGCCCCGACCCAGCAGTTCGCCTTCTCGGGACGCGTCGCTGTCTCTGCCGCTGACGCACTGAGCTCCTGACCCGACGCTACCGCTGACCGTCCGAGTCACCTCGTCCATGCTGACCAGCACCGACGCACAAAGATGTCTGCCAGGAAGGCTAAAACTATCTAACCTCTGGAATAGGTCCCACTACATGCACTAACGTAACCCGTACAGCACGATAGTTGAAAGAAGCTAATTATGCCTAACCCCCTCAACCTGCTCTGGTCCGGCGGGCGCCTTGATGCACTAGTCCTGCGCGTCCGCCCTAGGTCAGACGAGGTCCTCGACAAGCTGGGCTTTGACGCTCACTGGCCCGCCATATTGCCGGTCAGCACCTTCGGGGAGACATCATGAGATGAGACGGGCAGAGGGATCGCAGATGATAACGCGACCAGGTCCAAATTCCCACTCAACACAGGGCGGCCGCATAAAACCGGAGAACAAGCTCAGCCGTAAAACGCCGGCGTCTTCAATCGAACATGACCCCAACTCAAGCTGTGCTCTCCTGGATTATGAGGGCGCCGCCCACTATCTCTGTACGACGCCTCGGCATGTAAGGGAGTTATGGGCAAAGCGCCACGTAGCCGGCGTCAAGGTAGGGCGGCGCGTGCGGTTCACTCAAGCGGATCTCGACGCTTTTATAGCGACCAACAGAGTTAACACCCCGCGGTGAGTTTGGTTATCGGGGTTCCCGCAAACAAGGTTGGGAAGACAACTCGACAGTGTCCACGCAGAATACTAATGAAGCAGGCTAACGCAACAAATTCCGCAGATCCTCGGTCTCGCACACCCTCGCGACGATCGCGAGCTTCCTGTCGTTCCGGATGTTCCCCCCGGGGCAGGCGGCGTGCCAGCACAAGTGGCCAGATGATCGTCGCTAGCGAGGATCGTTTTGGCGAGGGGTTTGATGCTTTGGTCCTTGAGCGCATCGCCGTCGTCAGGACTCGGTTCTCTTTATGGCTCTTGGCGCTCTTGGCCAGTGCATAAGGGTTGTCCGGGTTCGGATACTGCAAAGGCTTGCCTTGGCCCCCAGTTCGCCCAGACCGCACCAAGTCGAGCACTCTGGACAACGACCCGGTAGCCCTCGGCGCCGACCAGCCACCGAGAGGTCTTCCTTGTGAGCAGGCAATAGATTAGCGAAGACCACGAGCCGATCTTGGGGGACGGGGCCCTCGGGGCAAGGGGTCAGCGACGGCTCGTGACGCTGCTATAGACGGGGACGGAGTGGCCGTAGACGAGCGTCTGGTGGTCCAAGACCGTGGCCGTGGGAGCGCCCAGAGCCACGCACTGGCCGGGCTCGAGGCAGCTGACCTGTAGGAAGCCGTTCTTGTCGGTTAGCGGTTGCCTGGACCAATGAGACCCCCCGTCGGTCGTGTGCACCAGCCCGAGCTGCCCAAATGGGGTCGAGAGCCAGCACTCAGCCGCCACCGGGCAGCTGAGGTCGAAGCCTTCCGCCCCGGTGGTACCGCTCGAGCGGGCTGCGGCCCCGGCCTCTCCCGGGGTGTAGTTCCAGGTGTAGCTGCCGAGGTAAACGGCGGGGCCAGTGTGCACCTGCCAGACGTGGCCTCCGTCCGAAGTGGAAGCGAGCTGTGGCTGCCAGGTCACCTTGTCCCGCAACACGCAACCGTCCGCTGGGCAGTGCGAGGGTAGCTTCGAGACGCCAAGGACCGTGTCGGTAAAGGTGCTGTCGGCGAAGACGGAGCAGTTCGATGTATTGGCGCAGGAAAGCTGGCTGGCGTCCCCCGGCTCCGCCGACGAGGTGGGGGTGGCGGTGGTGACGGGTAATGACGAGCGTGACCAGCTGTGGCCGCCGTCGGTGGTGACGAGGGCCAGCCCGGGAGGGGCCTTTGACGTCGGGCTGGCGCTACCCTGCTCAGGCCCGGCGATCGACGATGCAGTCGAGGGCGCTCGGGCACGTGAACGACGTGATATCGATGTCGCCGGCGAAATTGTGCACGGACCAGTTGGCGCCTCCGTCGGTGGTCGCCGCGAACTGGTCGGGGTGGCCGGGGCCCAGGTAACTGCTCCCGGTGACCAAGCTGCAGGCCGATGGCCGAGGCGCAACTGAGGTACAGCGCGCCGGCCGGGGCCCGCAGCGGGCTGATGAGCCACTGGTGGCCCCCGTCGGTGGTCGAGACGAGCTCGTTCTTGTCCCCCTGGTAAGCGACGCCCACACAGGTCTGGGCACTCGGGCACGACAGAGGGGTGGTGAACTCGAGGCCGGGTGGCAGCTCCAGCGACGACCAGCTGGCGCCGCCATCGCCTGAGAAATAAACGGCGTTGTAGTAGTTGGGGTACGGCCCGACGGTGGTCAGCACGGTCTGGGCCAGCACGTAGCAGGCGTCTACGGCCGGGCAGTCGAGTAGACCGGGGGGCACCTGCTCGCTCCCCTTTTGCCACTGCGGCCCTTCGATGTAGCTGACCAGTCGGAACGCTCCGGGAGAACTGTGTGCCGCCCTTCGAGATGACCGCCCGGCTCACCGGATGGCCCGGCTGCCAGGCCGTAGTGGATCGAGCCCGGGACGTGGGCCGGATGGTCGGCGACGCGAAAGGGCAACTGTCAGCACGGCGGCGGTGACGACGACGGCCGCTACCAGCGCCACCACCGGGCGGCCCGCTCCCCGGGGCCACCGCCGCCGGCGAGGCGGGAGCGGCAGGGCGGCTTCTGTTCCGGCCCGCTGCGCCTTCCTCGGCCGCCACCGTCATGACCGCCGCCCACGCCTGGGCTCGGGCCTGGGGTGACGGACTCCGGCACGTCCGAACGGAACTGGCTTACCAACTCGATCTTCATCGACCATGTTCATTTTCCTCTCGGGAAGTCGTCTTCTGCTGCAAGTCCCGTGTGGGCCGCCAGGGACCTCATGGCTCTGGGACGTCGAGGTCTGCCGCCGGCCCCCAGCAGTTGTGAGCGCAGGGCATCTGCGGGCGCGCCACAGCCGCGAGCGGACCGTGCCCGCAGGCAGCCCCAAGGCCACCGCCACCTCCTCGTCGGGCAGGCCGCCCCAGGCATGCAACAACAAGACGTCGCGCTGTTCGGCGGAGAGCGAAGCCAGGGCTCGGGCTACTCGAGGAGCCAGCCTTGACGCGGCCACCTGCGCCTCTGGGTCGGCGTCACGCCCAATTGACTCGGGGTCGGCCTCCAAGCGGCAGTTGAGGGCGAGCATGCGTTGTTCGGCCCGCCAGTGCTGGCGCACGAGGTTATTGGCTATGCCCAAGAGCCAGGCTCGGGAAGACCCCAGGCTGGGGTCGAAACTGTGCCGGCGCCGGAAGGCGGTGGCGAAGGTCTCGGCGGCTAAGTCATCGGCCAATGACCCGCCGACACGGCGGGCTACGAAATGGTGGACGGCGACGAAATTGACCTCGAAGCAGTGCTCGAAGTCGGCCAAGCCGACGATGGGCGTCCGCTCCGGAGCCACAGCTTGGCGCTCGCTCGGACCCCTCACATCTAATGATTGTCACTTCGGGGGCGATCTGCTCCGCGCTCGGACAAAAATCTTGGACGCCAGGGCGCGGGCTCCATGGTGTCGGCGAGACCTATTTGGATGGACCGGGCGGCAATGTCATGTAGCCAGTCCAACCGGTACGGTTCGACTCCGTCGGGGAACCCTGCTCCTGCTCGCCGGGTCATTAAGGCATGCGCAGTCTGGGCGTACGCTTTTTTCCAGTGGTGCTGTCACTCAGGGACCGCAGTCCTGCCCGCTCTCGCCACGCTCGCCCAGCCACCAAGACGGGTGCACTGGCCCTGACTGTGGCTGTCGCCATGGCAGTTTGCGTAGCGCCGTGGGTAAGCCTGCAGGCTCCCACGGCAAGCGCCTCCCCGGTTGCCACCCTCGGGACCCCTTCGGTCAGGGACGTCGCGCTCCCCGTTTCGAAGGGCGACGACTACTCGGGCAGCCTGGGGGTACTGGACGGCCACATTGTCGTGGGTGACAACGCGGGCGGCACCGCGTGCCGGCTCGCCATTGTCCAGCCGGTGACCCTTACGGTTCTTTCCGAACAGTCCACCTCGTGCAACGACCCCCGATTGCTCGGCGAGGACGTCATGCCGGTGGAGTCGGTGCCGTCCGTCGGGTCCCCACTCGGCGTCGTACGCATCTCGGTGCGCAGTAAAGCAACCGGGGCCATACACCTGGGGCCGGTGGTGATGCGGTATGAGAACTGCTCGGACTGTCGGCCGGAGTGGGCTTACGGCGGTGGGTCCCTGTGGCTCTACGACGTGGGCACGCCGTCAGTGGCCGAAGTACTGCGCATCTCATTATCGACGGGGGCAGTCCTCAGCACAGTCAAGACCCCGGCGTTGTCAAGGGTACTGCTCGCCCCCGGTACTAACGGGCTCTGGTTGGCCCAGAGCCTGGAAAGTGGTTGGACGTCAGGCAAGCCAAGACCGGCGCTGTTGTACTTCGTCGGCAACAACGCCACGCGCCCGGATGTCATCGCCCAACCAGGCGACTACGTCAATTGGCTCGTCGCGGCCCGGACGGCGGCCTGGGCAAACGTGCAGACTGGTCCCAATACCGAGGACATTACGAGCTTCCCGACGCCCGCTTCGCTACCGGTGACCGTCACAGTCGCCGCCACCAATGCGAACGTCCCGACGAACATCGGCGAGGGGCCATCTGACGCGCCGCCGGTACTTGACGACCCCGGGCTCGGGCTCGTTTATGCCTGGCCCGGGTGGATGCGGACATTGGTAGGGGGCGCCACCGAGCAGCAAATCCTAAAGATTAACACCGCTACTGGGCGGTCGTCAAAGCTAATCGGTTTTACCACGCCTCTTGGGTCCCTCCAGGCGAACGTCGTCTATAACGGGGTCCTTTATCTCCTTGTGGGGACCCAGGCTCTAGCTCACGCGACCCTTTACCGAGTGCAGCTGTGAGGCTCCACCGCGGCATTTTGTGGGGCATTTACGGTGCTCGGGACCCACAAAGCCCTTAGCTGCCCCGGCAAGCCAGGGAACCTGTTGGGAATACCTTGCAGCAAGGGTTTCCGTGGCCGATCGGCCGCCTCGACCGTCCAAGCCTGCAGGTCGAGTGGGAGGACTGAATGCGTGTCGTTATGGTGCGGGCGATGAGCGTCATCAGCGCGTTCGGGTTGCGTCGGGAAGTCCCATGTCGGCCGATGGCGGGCCGCCATGATCACTGAGGATGGAGTGTTGCTTCACGGTCGGAACCAGTGGCAGAGCGCCGCTCGTGGCTCTGGTCTCCGCAATCAGTTCGGGACGCGCACCGGTTCCTCTCAATCGACCGCGACCGCGTCGCCGATCGAGAAGAATGGGCGCTGTGAGTTCAAGGAAGTCGGATCAGAAAACAACGAGGAGGATAACGATCGCGCAGTACCGTGCGCGACGTGCTTACCTCGCAGACCGCTGCTTCATCACGGTTCCCGGCGGGGGGAAGAAGCCCAGGAAGAAAACCGTCCTCCGAAGAAAGAGGTGGGCTCACCTCATCAGTCTTCCCACAGATGTCCTACTCCGGACCACCGATTACATGGGGCCGATGGTCGACGACATGCTTACACAGTCCTATGCGTGGCTCAGCGCGTTGCCCGATAGCCCGAGCTCAATGCCGTTCATGTTCGAACCAACGTTGGACACATATGACGAGTTCGAGGCAGCCCCGTTTATGGCTGTCCACGAGCTGGTACCGACAGGCGACAGGTGCCCTGCGCAACGCACTCGAGGTAATGACCCATGCAGCTAGGTACGCAGTGAAGACCGACACGGCTGGATACGAGTCTTGGCGGGCCGGCGGAATAGAGCTGAAGTTCGGCAACTCGGTTGACATCATCGGTGCAGTTCCGTCGGTCGCTTCCATCGAGGCGACCCTCGGCGGAAGCGGGCTTTTGGGCAGCAAGCCCAATGGCGTGATGAGGGAGCTGTACGCCGACGTATGCCGCTATGCCCACAGCAGGCCCGGCTTTACGAACGCAGACCTTTGGAGCAGCAATGGGCCGGTCTTCGTCGGAAAACGCTTCACCCAATTCTGGCTGGACTACTGCGATACCTTGATGGCCTGCTATATCCTACTGAAGATCGGCTATCCAAGTCTTGCGTTGCCGAAACCGATGAAAAGCGTCCCCGTCAACGCCGGGTCCTGTTGGAATGGGCTGGCATCAAAGGCCATCACCCTCTACTTCCCCCGACGTTTGGCGGGGAACTTGTGACGCAGCGTAGGGCGCTTGACATAAGGACCCATATGACGGCCGGTATCAGGGCCCGCCGGGCGCACGTGGCGCGAGCCGCCCTGCACAATGCTCAGAGTTCTAGAACTGCCGGGTCGTAGAGCGGCTCGAATTCTGGGTTCGTCTCGCGTCGAGTTGCCGTGGCCCGCGCCATGGCGTCGGAAACCGGCTCACCATGGGCGTAGCGCAAGCAAACATCGTTCTTCCACAGAGATTGCTCCAACGGTCTGCGGGGTATCAACGCGGCGAATCGCCTGACGTCTAAGCCTGACCGGCCATCTCCGTCGGACGCCGAACCCCCACCACCCAGCGAGGCAAACCCCTGAATTTTCGCCACCAGGGCTTTGGAGACGCCTACGCTCTCGCCGACACTTGCGTACGAACCACCTTGGCTTACCAATTCGTGCACCGCCTCATCGCGCACGGCCGCGGCTCGCCTGGTGAGGGAGTCGAGCTGATTGAGCAGTTCAGTGGCCATCTGCGCTCTGGGTAGTGGATCAGCCGTCTGTATCGTTCGAATCAGGCCCACCATGGCTTGGTACTCGTTGCCCATCTTCGGGCGCTGCTCCTTTCATATGAACGACCCGCGTTGGGTCGTTCACCACAGTACACGATCTCGTGCGCCGCGGTAAACGATGGCCGCGTCGAACCCTGGGCCCGTGCTCGCGCTCTCGGAACCTCCCTATTCGGATACCTGAATGGTTAGTCACTCACTCGCCGGGCACAAATTGCGCACGCGAGTTCGAAGAACGATGCGCAAAAGTGACTAAGCACGCAAGACCAGTTAGCATGTCAGCCCAGTTTCGATAGGGAAGATCAGGCTGGCATATACGCACGGCTTACGTTCGTATCACAGAAGTCACCGGTTCACATCCGGGCGACCTCCACCACGATACAGAACGTAAAAGACCGCTAATGGCAGCCGATTCGAAGGACGGCGAAGCCGCCCGGCAAATAGCGATGTGATTGCGGAACCACCGCGGTGCCGGCAGTGCCCCCCTTGGCAACACGGGGGTTATTCGCACGTGGCCGCGGGGGTCCGCCCTCGAACCCTGGCTCGACGTGCCCCGATACTGCCGGTAAGGTGCCGGGCTTGGCTCGCCATTGCGGTACTAGGTGAGCGAGCAGCAAGTGCCTGTTTGAGGGCTTGCCGCCGCGCGGTCGGCGCACCTCTGGCGTCGTCCCGGTCGTCATGAACGTGGCGCCAGGAGCCGGGAACGAGGGCTGGACAGGCGTCACAGAAGCCGTCGTGGGCAGCCTGTTGGGGCACAGGCCCGTTTCCCGGTCCTACGCGACGGCGATGTGAGCCTCTTGGAGCACGCCAATAACGGCCAGGCGCTTGAAATTGGCGACGGTGGCGGCCAGCAAGGCTTGCAGGCGAGTTTTGCGCCGGCCCCGGTAACGGGCTTTGCGCATCCCGAGGTCTTGGAGGTGGTCGATCTTGCGCTCCACCTTGGCCCTGCCGGCGCAACAGCGCCTTGGTCCCGGGCTCGGCCTGGGCGGCCCGGGCCGCTTCGATGCGGCGGTGGTGGCGGCCGACCATGATGGTGCGCCCGCCTCTGCCAGCCGTGCAGCGCTCCCGGAGCGGGCAAATTTCACAGGTGCGAGCGGCGAAATAGAACATGGTGGCGGGACGGCCCTTGTGGTCTTTGGCCGGCCGGGCGTCGGAAGTAGCCTGGCCCGCCGGGCAGGTGACCGTCCCGGCCTCCAGGTCGATATTGAACTCGGTTTTGGGGAAACGCCCCGAGTTGGTGACGGGGGGCACCTTGGCCACCAAGTCGGTGCCCTGGGCTTCCACCGCCTCTCGTACGTCCCCGTCGGAATAGGCCATGTCAGCCAACAGGGTGGCAACATCTATGCCGTCGGTCTCGGTGACCTTGGACAACAGCGGGGCCGCCCCCTCCCCGTCACCGGCGTTGCCCGCCCGCACCTCCACGCCTAGCACCATCTCGGAGGCCTCGTCGATGATGACGTCGAGCTTGTGGCCGTCAAAACGCCGGGAAGCCGACTTACGGCCGTGGCGCACCTCGGGGTCAGAGTGCGACACCACCCGGTCGGGGGCCACCCCTTCCCGGATAACGGGGCCGTCGGCGCTGGCCTCTACGTCTTGGAGCACCACTTTGGACAGCAGCCCCGCCGCCTCGGCCACCTCTGGTTGGGCCATGAGCTCTTTCTTGGCTGCCGCACTGCCCAACAGCGTGGCCGCCAGCCCCACCAGCTCGCCCAGGTGCCCTTTGCGAGCCACAGGGTCCTGCCAGTCGATGTCGGGCTTGGCCGCCGCCAACGCCAGTACTTTGGCGGCCGGGCCAACGTCGAGGTTGTTTCCCAGGGCCCGGGCCAGGCGACCCATCAGCTTGCGCACCAGTTCGTAGGTACTGGCCACTGCCCCCGCCCCGTGCACCGGGGACGAGTCGATGACCGCCGTCAACGGCTCTTTGAATATCCCTTTTCCCACTGCCCGTTCCAGGGTCTTTTGGAACAGGGCGCCATCGGCGTCATGGGCCACCATGCGGGCCCGCATCAAGCTGAAGGTGGTGGCCCCGATGCCCTCGAACCAGTCGTCCACCCCCATGGCCGCCTTCCAGTCCGAGTCGACCCGGGTGCGCCGGGAGGTCTCGGCGTCCGAGGTGCGGTCGTGGGTGGCGCACAGCATGGCCCGCACCATCAGCGACGGCGGCACCGAGGGGCGGCCTTTCCCTTCTGCGTACAGGTGGGCGAAGTCCCCGTCCGCGATCACCTCGTGGCCGTGGTCGGCCAGGCGCTCGTAGAACGAGCCCTTGGTCACCAAGTGCCGTCTCACATGGCGAGTTTCTAACAGTGAACCTTGGGGGTCAACCCGTCCGAGCACCGCACTGCCTCCGGGGAAGTGGAGAACAACAACGCTGCTATTCTCCCAAACCCGAGGTCAGGCCACGCGGATCCCATCGACTTTCTGCTCGCTCACCTAGTGGGGGTGTCGCCGCCCTTAGCCCGGAGCCGCATCTAGGAAGTGGCAGTCAACTTCGATCGTCGGCGCCGATTTGCCGCCGACGACCACGGCCCGTCGGGCGGCGCAGGCGTTACTAATGCCGGTGCCAGAGCCCAGCACCTCCTCGTAAGTACCCGGCCGCAGTTTGACAATGAACCGCCCAGCCTTGCCCACCTTCACGACGCTCACGACCTGCCCACCTTGAAAGAACTCGACAGTGCCGGCGGTGGGCTCAGGGCGAGACTGGCAGTTACCACAGATCGTCCCCCCCAACGAGCTGACCGGCCAAACAAGGAGGCCCTGCTCGCTCACCTTCGTGCTATGGGTTGAAATGGCGCCGGGCCCAGCGATCGCAGCGAGAGCCAGGGAGAGCGGAGCTACTAGCTTTTGCACATTCATATTCTGTCCGTGCACAGTCGCTCAGTGGGATCAACCGCTACTTATCAAACGTATCGTTAGCGGTTTCGGGTGCACACCGGCACCGCGCCGGATAATCCCCTACCCCGATAGGGACGGAGGGCTTAAGGCCGGGTGGCGGCGTGGAATTTCCCTACCCCGCCCTTTTAGCGCCTGGTGATGCTGGGCAGTCTCAGGAGCCGTTGTGACCACTTTCCTGAAGCTCTTCGGTGGTGCTTATAGCCGCCACCGCCTGACTGGTCACTGCTGCTAACGTCTTCCGACGTGTGGCGACTCAGCCGTTATTTATCTTTAGGCGCTGTGGTTGTTTTGGCGACAACAACCCTTTCACCATCGTCATACGTGGACAGCTCTCATGGGGGCGCGGTCGTTGGGCGTATCGAGGCCTGCAGTGGGCTGGGTTTTGCCAGTCCTCCCTATGTTGGCGGGACTGTGCTGGCTCTCCGGGGGAGGGTTCGCTCAGTGATGCTGAGCGCGACGACGGGGGAACTCGTTCTACCAACTGCAGTCGTCGCCCGTCAGCGTGTGCCAACGGGGGGGAAATACGACTTCAAACTTTCGCCGGGCCGCTATGTCATCGACCTCCCGCACTATGCGGGTGGGAACGTGGGGAGCTGGCTGGCAGTCGTGGTTCGGAGCGGCGTGACCGTCCACGCCAATCTCCCAAATATGTGCGCGTAGCTCCACCCGCGCTGGGCGACGGCGATAACCCGCCAATTCCGTGAGAGGCGCTCAAGGGACGCCCAAAGCATATGTCGACCAGTGCCGGCCGCCGTCGGTCGTACGCCATAGGAGGTCCGAGCCGCCTACGTACCATGCCCAGCCCACCCTCGGGCTCAGGAAATCGAGCGAGAGCTGATTAAATTCCTTCCCCCACGGGGTATTGGGGGCTGTGGGCGCCGCTCCCCAGGAGACCCCGGCGTCGGTGGTCGTGTACAGGTCAGGGCCCGCCCCGACCAGCCAGGTCCGGGCCGAGACGAGGTCTAAACAGCTCACGTCTGTAGGGCAGTAGAAGTTGGCCAACCGGATCAGCCGCGCCGCCGGAGGGGGGAGGCGCCTCTGCTCCCAGTGGCGGCCGGCGTCGGTGGTGGTGGCGATGCGGAGCACGGGGAGTACCTCCACGACCGTGCTGCCGACCTGTGGGGACGAGAACACCGGGGGGTTGGCGCCCTCGTAATCGCTGTGATAGGGGGCCGCAATCGGGACGTAATGCCACCTACGGCCCCCGTCGCTCGTGCGTAAGAGGCCCAGCCGTCCGAAGCCGCAGTACCCACTGAGGAAGCCGACGCGGGGGCTGGCAAAAGAGAGGCCACCGGCATCTTCGCATGAGTCGTTCATTACCGAGACTCCTCGCCAGTGCTGGCCCCCGTCGGAGGTGGCGTAGACCTTTTCTAGGTCCTCACTAGTGCCCTGGCCAACCTGCGTGGCGATGAAGCCGGTAGAAGGGCTGAGGAAGAAAATGCCGGTCTTTTCGGCCCGGGGGAACCGCCCCCGCAGCACCCATCTCCTACCGGCGTCGGAAGTCATGAACACCTCGAACATGGAAGACTTCCCGGAGGAGCCCTCCACCGGCAGCCATACGTCGCGGCTGTTCAAGACGAACGGCGCCAGGAGACGGCTGGTGGCGTCCGGGTTGTCGCTCTCGGCGTCCTCGCCGGCCAGCACGACGGGCGGGGTGACATCGTGCCACTGCCGGCCCCCGTCATGGCTGGTCAACAGCTCGGCAAAATCGTTTAGGGTAGCCTGATTCTCTGCCACGGCCCAGCCGGCGGACGGGGTGGCAAACTGGACGTAATCAAAACCCATGATGACGGCGCTTGGCTCTGCGCGCTCAGGCTCGGGTCCGCCCCCAGGGCCAAGACTGCCGTCAGGAGGGCAGACGCCGAAGCGGCGCGGAAGCGGGCGAAGACGCTTATACCTCTATAATCCTCGGTCGGGTGCCCTGGTTGCGGGTAACACATAAGAGCGTGCCAGCCGGGCGGCCAGGGCGGCCGAAGTAAGTGTCTTGGAGGTCGCTGGGCCTACTGCAGCAACCGCCGCACTGTCTGTCCGGGCCCAAGGCTCGTTGGGGTTGTCGCCGGTCTCACGTACTCTTCTCCCGCGGGCCAGCGAGCGACATGCTGGCCGTGCGTCTTGGGGTCATAAGCGACCTGGGCCACGTCGAAGATGTCGATCGCGAAGAGGGTGAACTGGCCGACGACGGGCTGCCAGGCGAGCTCGGCGCTCACCCTCGCCGCGTAGCGCTCCTGCACCTCGAGGTCGTGGACAACACGGGCGGTACCGCGCACCTTGACCTCGACGGCTGGCTCGGGGCCTGTGACGATGCTGTTGATGGTGATGCGCGGGTCGCGCTTCAGGTCGAGTGCCTTCGTCGACGTCGTCATCATCGAAAGCCACAGCTCTCCGTCCATGACCAAGGGCTCGACACCTCTTATGCGAGGCGAGCCGTCCCGCCTGGTCGTGCCGACCAGGATTACACCGGGCTTCAACAGCTTTTCCTCGGCGACCGCCCCCCGGGCAGGCTGCTGGTCGACGAGGTCGGCCCAACGGAAGGCCTCCGGCTGCGGCTCCAGTTCGCTGAAAATGTCGTTGCACAGGTCAACGCACTCGTTGCAGATGTAGACGCCGCGCGGGCCGGCGACCATCCTCCGCACCCGTTCGTCCGCCTTGTCGCAAAACGAGCACTGCGGCCCGGCGCGGTGGGTCTGCCTGTCCTTCCCCATGCCATTGGGGGTAGGGCAGGCACGGACTCTGGCCGGCCTGGGGAATGATGGGGGCGAGCACAGGAGCCGGGCGCGGTTGTGCTCGGGTCGGGGTTCGAGACTTTCAGAGCTGCACGCTTCCACCACAGGACGATCGCCGGGGACCGCGGGCCGCACTGGACTAGGCCGGCGGGTTAGCCCATTGAACCGTTGAAGACACGGGTGCATAATCGAGCTTGGTGGAGGAGTCCAAGACGAGGACCGTCGCCATCGACGATGTCCGAGGAGACGAGCGGTGGCTGCGCGTAACTTGGCATCCAGACACGCAGACGGTCGTCTTCAGCCACTGGAACGGCGAAGTCTGTAGCGCCTCCACTCCAGTTCGTTTAGCTGACGCCAGCAAGGTTATCGAGCTAGTCCTTCGGGCGCTTCGAGACGCGGTCGAACACAACGTCTCAAGACCCGCTGAAGCACCGCAAAGCGACTGGTTCGAGAAATTGCGCCGGGCGACGAGACCCAAGATGGCCAAAGTTATGGCGCTGCGCCACCGATCGGCGTCGTCTGCGGCGGAGCCGACGGAGCAGGCGAGCGGGTAACCACCCGGTACCTCTGCGCGTTTGCACAGGGGTGGCCACAGTGCGGGGTTACTGAGGCAGCCAGGGCGTGGCGACGAAGGCGCAGGGCAACGACCGCTCCGGCCCGCTGAGGCGCTGGGGCCGTTCCTCAGGATCCAGAGCAACGCGGCAGGAAACGTAACCACGGAGGTCACTAGGTAAGACTGGTTGAACCGGCGCGGTCTACAAAGAGTAAGCGAAGACGCCGACGGTTAGGGCGAGAAGAGCGGGCTGTCCCGAGTATGACCCCTGTAATTTGACAGGACCGCTCGGGTCGTCGCGACCGGCGTCAAGGGAGATGGGCCGCCCGTCAACCGAGCCTCTGACGAGGGCCTTGGCCAAATCACCCGAGAGAGCGGCGTGCAATTTAAAGGGCGTCTCCCCACGGTGCCCTCGGCAACTATCGTACTTGTCGAACCCAGCCCTCCAGCAGCAGCGCTTACCACGGCCCGAAAGGGTGTCGCACCGAGGGCGCCGACGATGTCCGCGTCCTCGAAGAAGTAGTTCGGCGCCAGCCGGAAGTCGCCGTTCAACTTGACGGCATCGTCGCCAAGATGACCCGTGAGGATCGCCGGGACGGGGCAGGCGTCCCCGATGCGCCAGCCGACGGGTACGTCGCCCCAGGACCCCCTCAACAGGCCGCGGTGGGACCCCACCCGTCCAGCGAGCCGCACCTTCTTTCCGCAGGCCGTGCCCTCGATGACTTCGTTGTCACGGTAGTCGAGTTCGACCCTGGCTTCCTCCGGGACCTCCGCCATCTCCACTGGGGTCAACAGCTCGTCAGGGAACCGGCGCGACCGGGCGGGTACAGCGTTGACGACTACCCCTATGACGAGCGCCACACGGTCTCGGCGGGTGTCATCCCGGCCCCGCCGCCCGAGCTGCGTTCCTAACAAGGTGAGCGCGACCGAGGCCGTTTCAAAAGTTGAGGCAGGTGCCGAACGCACTCAGCTCACGTAGGCCTTCAATACCTTGCTACCAGGTCGCCAAACAATAGTCGGATGCCTTCCGGGGTTGGGTCGTTACCGGCGTCAGGTCTAACTGGGACAGGCTGCAGTGGAAAAAAGCGCTCACGGCCACGCTCTGCTTGTACCCTCGCGCCTTGCACAACGGGCCGTAGATCAGTAGTGGTCGCCCTACGGGTCGGTGCTGGCCGGCCAGGTGGACCTGGGCATAAAACTTGCCCACGCAGTCAATGGCGGAGCCGGTTGGCCCCCCTTCGAGGTCCACCCAGTGCATCAAGAAGTAGGCCCCCATATGGCGGTGCAGGACGATGGCTCTGGGGACGGGCCAAATGGCAGGGTCTTCCCCATCCCCGTGGTAGTCGTTGGCACTGAAGGGGAACGGCCGGTGCACCAAGGTCGAGGCTGTGATCAGCGGGTAGCCGTCTAGCTCGCACACCTCTGGCCACGCGTTGGTCAGCCCGACCGTGGCCTCCTCGATGCTCGCATAGCCGACATCGGCGGCGAGCGAGGCCCGCAGTTGGCCGGCCTGGCAGGGCCGAGCGGCCTTGTGCTCCTCGGTGAGCAGTTGCACACTGGCGGCCACCTCAAATACTCCCAAGATGCTCACGGCCACGATGAAGACCGTCAGCCACCTCGCTGCGGCCGGTGACAGAGCGGGACTGATCGAAGACACAGGAAACCCCCTCATGCAACTCAATTCAGGACTGTAGGGTCCGGCAATTGCGCCGCGAGGCCTTGATGGCGGCTCATCCCTGGGAAGGTCTCCCTAAGACTTATGGTGAGTGCTCTTGTCCCCGGTGGTAAGTCGTAGCGTAGCGGTTCATTGGGAGCCGGTGACGATCCGGGTCGCTGACCAAGGACGTGCTCTTCGAGACGTGCGAGCTCGGCGACGGTGGGCGGCGATAGGCCGAGTACCTCGGTCCATCATCACCCTCGACAGCCGCGGTCTGCCGCTGAGCAAAGTACGCCTGGAAACGATCGACGCCCACCCGTCCCGGCCCTACCCGACCTAGGAACGGAGACTGCGGCAGCGAGCGAGCACCTGGGCACCCGGTTCGTGAAAACCCCGTTCCATCGAGTCCATAACCTGGCTGAGTATTGGGCTCTGTACGCCGTGGAGACCGACCACATCCAAAGCCTGCGCCACCAGCACAACCTCAGCGATGACGCCTTCCATGACCTCCAGGCGCACTGGCTAGGTCGAATCGAACGCGAGCTGGCAGACACATCCGAACAACATCGCCGCAAGAGCCATGAAGCGATGCTCAACAGCCACGTCGCTCGCCGCTTGCGGGGACGGAACTTCCTGTTCCAGGTGTGGTCCAACACCATCGGACCAGGCGCGAGGTGCTGGATCGGCAATCGCTACATGCCTATCCGGCGACACACATTCCGGTTACGTTGGCGGCCCTGGCGGGTCCCCCTTTCAGCCGGAGCCTTTCGCGCTGAGCCTGACGACCCGTGCGCGGATCATGCCATCCCGCGCCACAGGCACGCCCAAGGCACCACTACTTCGCTCGTAGTCGGCGATCTCGGAAACATCGCTGAGGTAGCCCATTTTGGACGAGGCGAGCACGGATTATCCCAGTGAAGCCTCGACAGTCTGAGTGTCGATTATGTATCGGCCATTCTGCCGAAGGCAAGGGAAATAGCCGTCCTTCCGTACTCTCCAGACGTCTTACGTCGATCGCAAAGTGGCGCACAATAAGGAACGTTCCGTGCCGGCACGCGCGCCCGCACACGTTGAGGGCTCAAAGCTATGTCTGCGGCGGCTCCTCCGAAGTCGCCGCAGGTCCCGAACTTGATCTCAATGACTTTGCTCGACGGTGGTTTGGGATCTCGGGCTGAACCGACGACGAAGACAAGTCCACTGGGCACCTGCCACTTGTCAACGCCGACGAAGTTGACGCCCGCGTACACGGAGCGCAACTGCTCAAGCGTGCTCCCGAGTGAAATCCCTTTGGCGGTGGCCAGGCGCTACCGTTGGAGCTGTGAAGGTGGAGCTGGGTGAGGAGACCCTGGTGTCGACAAGGCCAGCCGCCCTTCAGGTACCGATAGCCTGAGAAGATCCCGGACCGGAACTCCGCCACGAACTCGTCCCACTCCTCCTCGCTATAGCGAGGACCGCAGCCCGTATTGGCCCCTTTTGGCTCGGCCTGTCGAAAAGGCTGCCCAGGTCCGCGACGGCTTTGGTCTTGGCCGTCCCGAAGTGTACGGTACCGACGCCCTCCGCGCCCAGTGGTTGGGTGGGAGCGATGGCTGCGGCAGTGGGTGCCCGTCGGCGCCAGCATCCCCGACCCCAGAGAAAGCAGGACGGTTGCCCCCCGCACCAGTCGTCCCCGGAAGCCCATCAACTTCACAATCCGGTAGTCTGGAATTACGTTCCGTAGGAAGCGAAGAGCCTAACCCTCGGCCGCTCATCATGCAGAGCATGGTTTGGAGGACGTTCGGAGCGTCCAGTCCCTGGGCTCAGGTATCCCCTGGGATGAAACAACTATCGTCAGGCAACTGCCAGGTCTAGCAATGATCCCACCTACATATCCCGTGTCCGCGAGCCCTGAGCACGGGTACACCAAAAGGCTCTTATCGCCATCTGCCGGACGAAAGAACTTCCTCCGCTTTAGCAATAGGCTTGGCCGGTAAAGGAGCGAGCCAATATTACTGGTACCAGGCTCGATACGGACGGTTGCGGGTTTCTGGCCGGTCAGCACCAGCATCGACTTCGTCACTCCCGTTTGGGCAATGCTCCTCTCATTCGGTTTAAGGTCGTTTAGGCCGAGGAAGGTTACGGGACCGAGGACAACGTTGGCGGGCGACGGTTCCATCGTGGCGGCACCGATTGAGGACGAGCAGTGCAAGGCGGGTGCAGCCAGGTAATGGCTGTAAGCACCGGGGACGTTCGAGGCGTAGGCCGGCCCGGTTGTACCGAGGATGGCGGCGAATGCTAGCCCGGCGGCAGCGAGGCGACTCATCAGTCGAACACCTGTGCCGACGATACACACCCAGCTAACGGGGTGCGAGCGCGATCGCGCTCCAGAGAATGGGTCGTTGTCCGCGCCTCGGGCCGGCAGATGCGATATTACGTGCGCCGGTCACTCATCCAGCGCCTGACCGCCAGTTGGCCGCCGACGGTCCGATGGTCAGGCTGAGAGATGCTGGCCTCCTCGGCGCCGGCGTGAACCTGTAGTTTGTGTGACATGGTCGAGCCAACGCACCTTGGGGACGAACGAGATCGCTTAGCGCTGGCAGTCGAGGCGGCTCGAGCCGCCCGGGCCGAGATGCGGTCGAACCGGGGAGTGTTGACCGTGCACAGGAAGCGAGAACTTCGGAGAGTAATAAGAGCGGGCGACGAAGCCGCGCTAGCTCTTGGCTTGCCGAGACCGCCGGACGATTAGGCAAAAGGGTCCTCGAACAATTAGCGGTGACGCGCAGACCGGCGCGGTCACTGCCAATGCCGAGGCGGGAGCGTTCCTGGGGACCATGGGGTCATCGGGCTACGGGCACAATGGCATGGTGCGCAAACTGGCAGTCGCCGTCGCCCTGCTCTGCGTTGCCGGAATCGCCGGGTGCAGTGCGGCCCCGCGGTCGTTCGCCGGTCATGGTAAACCCTCCTCGTGTGGCCGGTGCGTTCCCTGACGTTCGATTCCTTACAAACTGCGGGCACCGTCGAGTTCCGCCAGGGTGGGCACGTCGTGACCTGTGTGAGGTTTGGCACGAGAGGCCGGTTCACTGTCGCGGTGGGCCCGGCACCTATCCGGTGAGGGGGATAGTCGGCGAAGTTCGAGGGCCGGAACGCATGTAGCCACGCAGCGGCCGATTGTCGGCGGCACGCAGTCGGTGCCGTCCTGCCAAGTGGCAGTCGACCTCGGTCGCTTCCGGTGAGTGGCTGCGCGCCGGCAGGTGGCAGGTTGTTCGACGGTAGGCACCCCATCAAAGTCTTCGTCGGCGCGCTCCATATGGGTATTACGGAGCGGACGTTTTTGGCCCACTCAGGCCTACGACTAGCGAATAGCGATGCTATTTACCCGCCTTTTGCGATCAAGGCCAATGTCGAACGCGCGCTCATACTATCCAGCAGCTCATCGAGTGGGGAGCCGGCCATGTGCGGCTCCTCTGGCAGGAGGGTTAGAGAGCATGAGCAAGCAGCGTCTCGGCGCTTGGCCGAAGCACCCCCTTTCGGTCTTCTCACCGCGGCCTCCTTCAGCACCGCGACGGCTGCCCCGGGGAGCCGGCTGGTGCCGTAGCCTCTGTCCGAGCGCTGGGTGCTGACGTGCTTGAGCGGCGTCGGCCTCGCACTCAGCGATGACGGCGCACCAGTTGGTTGGGGGGCGCCGGACACGAGCCCGTTCCCCCCGCCTTGTGGCACGATGTCGTTGCCGTTCCTAGCCGCAGTAGCCTTCCTGGCTCGCTCGTTCTCTTTCCCTGAAGCGGGCACCGGATTTGTGCTCGGCCCGGTCGCGGGCACGCCTGCTTTACCCAAACGCCCCACCGAGGCGGTGACCATGGCCCTCGTAGCCACCACGAACGGCGGCCAGAGCTGGCACGTACTTTTCCGGTTCCCCTGGCAACGGCCAGGTCCCGTGCGTCCTCAGTAGCCACAGCAACCAGAAAACTGGGGACGCGTGCCAATCTCGGGCGAGACTCGGCCTCGAATTTCTTTTGTCCGTTCGTGACCGGAACTGACCGTAATTGCCCGATCAAAAAGAACCTCCGCACAGGGGCTTCTAGACATCCCACGGCTGCAACTTGTCAAGCTGTTTGGGTAATTTTCTCTTGCCGGTGCCCCCAGGCGATGGTCTCGTCGTAGAGTTCGTGGTGGTCTAGGCAGCCATGCAAGAGGCCCACGAGGCGGTTGCCGAGGGCTCGCAGAGCGGCGTGATGAGTGTCGCCAGCGGATCGGTGCTGGTCGTAAAAGGCCCGCGCACCTGGCGAGGCGCTCAAAGCAGCGAACGCCCACAGGTAGATGGCGTCTGCCAGGCGCAGGTTGCGGACCTGACGGGCTAGCACAGCCTTCTTGGTGCCCGAAGCGCGAGTGATGGGCGACGTGCCGGCGTAATTTTTGCGAGACTTGGCGGTGCGGTAGCGGTGCGGCTCATCGCCGAACTCGCCGAGCACCCGGGCACCGAGGATGGTCCCCAGTCCTGGCAGGGAACGGACCACCTGGGCGTCCGGGTGCTGTTCAAAACTCGCTTGCAGCTCCTCGGCCAATGAGGTTATTTGTGCGTTCATGGTGGCAATCACGGCCACACTGGCAGCGACCGAAGCGCCCATGGCGGCCGAGATAAGGGCGGGAGCGGTGAGCTGGTCGGTGCGCAAGGCCGCTTGGACCTCCAGAGCGCGTTCATCGACGCGCCGTTGGCGGCCGCCGCGACGTAAAGCGGCCGCCACCTTGGAACGCGATAGGCCCCGGCCCAGTTCGGGGGTGGGGGCAACCCGCAGCACCTCCAACGCGTCTGAGCTAGCCAGGTCGTCAAAGGCGATCAGGGCGGCGGGGTAAAACTCGCGGCATAGTAGAGCGCAACAGATTGGCCTGGCGCCCTCGAGCCCAGATCATCGATTGGTGCGCCCGGGCCAGGACCTTGACCGCCTGGACTATCGAGCTGTCGGCCGCCACCAACCGGTGGTTGTGGCGGTCCGTGCGGACCATGTCGGCTAAGACCTTGGCGTCGCCGGCGTCCGATTTGGCCCCCGAGGCCGAGTGGCGGTCCCGGTAGCGCGACGTGGACATCGGGTTCACGGCAATGACTTGGTAACCGGCACCGACGAGGGCGGAAACGAACAGGCCCCGGTCAGTTTCGATGCCGATCACTACCTCGCCCGGCTCCTCGACGCGGCCACCGACCAGTTCGTGGAAGCGGGCGATGCCTTCCACCCCCTCTGGCAAGCGCCCCCCGCAAAGGCGTTTGCCGGCCTCATCTTGTACAAAAACGTCGTGGTGGGCCTCAGCCCAGTCCACTCCCACAAATATCACCCGAGCTCCTCCTCTGGTCGACTGCCGCTATCACCGAGCCCGAGGGCCCCAGCAGCCACCTAATGGACCAGTGCTCGAAGCACGACATCCCACCAGCCGTCAACGGGACCTCACCACCGGCAGGGGCACGTTCTAAAAGTAGAGCTCTCTTTCGAGGCCCTGGCCCTTGTAGTGCTCACCTGCTGGCGGCTCAGCTAGACCAAGCCTCACCTATCAAAGGAGCGACGTGGTCGATCCCCATTAGGCCCTCTGACGAGGAACGGTACACAAATTGGCGGTGTCAGAGAGCTTGAGCGGAAACCGTGGTTAGCAGTAGGCCTGCTGAACTCGCGTCCTGGCTCTGGGTCCAGCCCGGAGGGTGCCCAATTCGACGGAAAAGGTACGTGGCGAAGAGAAAGCCTCTCCGCCCTAGCCCCTTGGCCCGCAGGCAAGGTTCGGGGCAGTTACTGGTGCTCAATCGTCGTTCGCTTGTAGACGAAGCTAGGGGGAGGTCTCCCCAAAAGGTTTAGCTCGATGCCGATGTCTTGGGTCGGTCGACGGGGCGTAAAGTCCATTACGGGCTACACCAGGGGGTTGCTGTGGGTTCTGTTTCACGGGTTATCCCGGCGGTAATCGCTGGTGCCGTCGGCATGGGAGCTGGCCTCGGGATCGGGCTTGCGGCCGCCTCTCATGGTTCAGTAGGCACGCCGCGTGGTCCGGCCACCACTAGCATCGCCTCGTCACCACAGTGGGCTGGCGAAAGGGCCCAACTCGTACGCGAAAAGGACGGTAACTGGGCGTACGAGTCAATGCCCCTCGACATGACCGGGAACCGCACGTACCTGTTCGACTTTGGCCCCGTCGGGGCTAGTTTCAACTATCCCTCGGGCCCGAGGGCCATAGCGTCTGACTGGCCTCTCGATTCGCACTTCAGCATGTTGCCAGCCAACAGGCCAGCACGAACCGTGACCCAACGGGGCAAACGGTATTTCCAGATCGGTTTCACCGTAGCCGGCTTTTCCAGCTCTTGCAGTGGTTATAGGACCAGGATCTACTGAGTAAGCCCCCGTGAGCTGCCCTTATCGCACCACTCGGCGTCGGCCTGCGGCCGGTACTAGGCGGCTAGTTGTGCTCGTCTCGGTGATCGCTGCCCTGGTGGCGTCCTGCGGCCGCCCGAGTAGGCAAAGCGCTCAGCGCTCCGGCTCGCACGGCCAAACGCCGTCGTGGTCGGCTTTTCAGTACGTCCACTTTGTAACCACGTCCGACGGTTGGGCACTGGCAGAGGAGGACACCCCAAACGGGCTTACCGAGCTGTTGACGAGCCGTGACGGGGGCCGGCATTGGCACGACGTCACCCCGTCCGTCGTGCTGGCCGGCGAGAAGGCCGAGACCGACAACCCCGACGGCAGCCCCGACCTCCAGATGCCGTTCGTGCTGAACAGCCGCGACGCATGGCTGCCGGTGGGGCGCTCCTACGGGCCGTCTGCCAATCTCGACGTGTTCATGACTTCCGACGCCGGCAGGAGATGGGTGCTGGCCGGGCGGTTCCCGGGGACAGATTTGGGCGGCATTTTCTTCCTAAGCCGTTCTACCGGTTTCATCGAGACGGACGTAAATGGGGGCCTGGGTGTGGGCCAAGCGCGCATCTACGCCACCTCCGATGGGGGCCAGCACTGGCGGGAAGTCTCGGTTATCAACGTCGATGGCGTCTTTTGCGTCGATTACGGCGGCTTGTACGACGGGGTGTCTTTTGCGAGCCCCCGCGTCGGCTTCCTCACCTGGTTGTGCGTCGACGGCACGATCGGCGTCGAACGCACCAGCGACGGTGGTCGGACGTGGGGTTACACCCCCATTGCGCCCTACGACGGAGATCACGCGGCGGCCTCCTACCCCCCGATGTTCTCGTCCCCCGAGGTTGGCAGCATGGTCGTGGAGATGCTCCCCGTGCTCCGCTTCGCCACCACTACCAACGCCGGCCGCCACTGGGACCTGAGGCACCTCCCCCGACCGGCGGTGCGGGTGATCCGGTCGGGCAACTATTTTTGCCCTGAGTTCGCGGGTTGCTTGGACGTCGTCTCGGCCCGAGGCTGGGTGGTCGGGGCGGGGCACGCGCTGTACACGACCACCGACGCCGGGCGCTCCTGGAGGGCGACGTCCTCCCCCATGGCCCTTACTCACCTGGAGCTCGATTTCCTAAGCCCGAGGGTGGGCTGGGCATGGGAATGGGACGGCCCGGCGCTCCTATGGCGTACGACCGACGGCGGGCGGCACTGGTCGACATATTCTCTGGGTGCCCCTTGAGCCACGGTTGGTGGGTGGACTATGGCGCGGGGTGGTTTCGGCCACCGTCGGGGCACGGGGTACCTGAAGCCGACCCACGGTGTGAAAAGCCAAGTCCCGGTGCCTTAGTGGGTACGCTCTACCCGGTCGCCAACCAGGAGGGGTTTCGCCCGGCAACAACACGCCTTATTACCCACTCGTGCATCATTCGGAAATTGGTGAGAGAGCTGAGCGGGTGAGGAGTAGAGGACCGTACATCACTCTGGCCGGCCGTAGGCTCTCGGTAATCCTGGTCGTTGCGTTTACAGGCCAGGCAGCCATAAGCATCCGTGCCACGGCGCCCGCCATAGCCGCGGGGCTTACCCGTTGCCAGGATAGCCAGCTGACAGTCACCGCAGCTCAGCTACCAGGAGCGGCCGTGACAACTGGGTTGGTTGTTCACTACCGTAACTTCAGCCCGTACGCTTGCACGCTTTCGGGTTACCCCACCGTTATCGGGCTCGTCGGCCCAGCGGGACCCGTCCAAGCAGCGACAGACGTGGTCAACGGGGTCCTAGGAGGCTGGCAGCCAACTGCCTCCGGGGCGCCGAAACCCCTGCCAACCGTAGTATTGAGCGCCAAAGGGGGCATGGCCTCCTCTGTGGTGGAGTCGGTAAATGCGGGCACCGCCCAATCGATTTGTCCGGAAACCGGGCGCCTTCCTCTCTGGTTCCGCTTCCTTTGGCTGGACGTGCCTGGCGGCACCCGGCCATTTGCTTTGGCTATGAGGTCGCTGACGGTGATCGTCTGCAAATACTTTGAAGCCAGCCCGATCGTTCCTGGGACCACCGGTACTGCGCTGCAAGTCGCTCACTAATCCCCTGATGCGGCTCGGATTTCACGGGCAACCCGTGTTCAGCCTCGGTTTCAGGCTCGTCGTCATGAACTCGTCGAGCGTCGACGAGCAGTCTCGCAAAACGGGGCTTGCCGGACCGGGGGGTCAGTCCCAACTCAGTGAAGGCTTCACAACCTTGGGGTTGTCCACAACATGCTTGTACGCATTGGCAACACGAAAGCTGGTGCGGAGGCTTGCGACTACCGGGCTATCGCCGCAGCTGCGCGACAAGGGACATTTCATGTAGTCGAAATATGTGTCGCGCTCACGTGCCGGCGATTGCCGCCACAGGCAAGTTGGCATGCAGCTGGTCCGGCGTGGCGTAAGGGGTGGGCATTGCCAAAGCCATAGACATGGCCGTCTGCCCGGCCATGAAATAGCCGCCGTCGTCGGGGGTAAGGGCGATGCCGACGATGTTGTTCACCTTGACCCCGATCCCGGGCAACGACCCGTAGAAGTTGACGCCCGTGCCGAAGTTAAACACGCCGCCATCGGCGCCTACGAGCACGTAGCCCGTGTCCTCCGAAGACGGCAGGATACCGCGGATGTTGTTGACGTGGATCCCCTGGCCAGGCAGCGACCCGTAGAAGTGGCTCTGGCCGAAGTTGAACACACCGCCGTCGGAGCCGACCAGCATGTGCCCGGCACTCCCGTTGACCACCATGCCCACGATGTTGTGGACGTGCTTGGCGATCCCAGGCACGGAGCCGTGGAAGCGAGTGTCCCCGAAGGTAAAGATGCCTCCATCGCTGTCGGCCAAGTAATAGCCGGCCCAAGGGCCGTCCAGCCCTCTTACTCGGCCCGGCTGTTGAGCCAGGTGACCATGGCCGGGTCGCGATGATCGAAGAACAACGAGGTCCCGGTATCGAGGGTGGCGACGCGGGCCATCTGTTCGGCGGTGAGGTCGAAGTCGAAGATGTCGATGTTCTCGCGCATGCGCTCGGGGCGGACCGACTTCGGGATGATGACGACGCCGCGCTGGGTCAATCATCGCAGGACGACCTGGCCGACGGACTTGCCGTGCGCCGCTGCGATCTCGCTTAGGACAGGGTTGGAGAAGAGGTCGTTCCTGCCTTCGGCAAATGGCCCCCAGGACTCGATCTGGATGCCGTGCTCGCGCATCAGCTCCTGGTCGGCGGTGCGCTGGAAGAACGGGTGGGTCTCGATCTGGTTGACGGCCGGGGCAACCTCGTTGTGCTCGACCAGGTCGACGAGCCGGTCTGGGTAGAAGTTGGCCACGCCGATGGCCTTGGCCCGCCCTTGGCGGTTGAGCTCCTGCATGGCTCGCCAGGCGCTGTAGTAGTCGCCGAGCGGCTGGTGGACGAGGTAGAGGTCGACGTGGTCGAGGCCCAGGCGCCGCAGCGAGGTCTCGAACGCCCGCCGCACGCTGTCTTCGCCAGGCCGCTTCTGGATCCACAGCTTGGTGGTCACGAACAGCTCATGGCGTGGGATGCCACTAGAGGCGATGGCCCGGCCGACGGCCTCCTCGTTGCCGTACGACGCGGCCGTGTCCAATGCCCGGTACCCGGCTTCGAGGGCGTGGAGGACGACATCTTCGGTCTGCTCGGGCGGGACCTGGAACACGCCGAAGCCGATGACCGGCATGTCGATGCCGTTGTTGAGGGTGACGGTGCGGATCTGGTTGGTCATGCGACCACTATGCACACGGCTCCGTCCTCCCGGGAGGCCTAATGGGGATCGACCACCTCAAGTCGTGACTGAGTGAGGCTGGTCAAGCTGAGCCGCCAGCAGGTGAGCACTGTGTGAGCCAGGGCCTCGAGTTCTATAGCTAGATCGTGCCCCTGCTGGTGGTGAGGTCCCGTTGACGGCTGGTGGGATGTCGTGCTCCGAGCACTGGTCCATTAGGTGGCTGCTGGGCCCTCGGGCTCGGTGATGGTGCCGCTCAACCAGATAAGGAGCCAGATGATATTTGTAGGGGTGGACTGGGCTGAGGCCCATCACGACGTGCACGTCCAGGACGAGGCCGGCAAACGCATTGGGGGTGGCCGGCTCCCCGAGGGGGTGGAGGGGATCGCCCGCTTCCACGAGCTCGTCGGTGACCAGGTCGAAGCTCCAGCCGAGGTAGTCATCGGTATCGAGACCGATCGGGGCCTGTTCGTTTCTGCGCTCGTCGGCGCCGGTTACCAGGTCTTCGCCGTGAACCCGATGTCGACGTCGCGCTACCGGGACCGCCATTCAAGCTCGGGGGCCAAGTCCGATCCCGGCGACGCCAAGGTCTTGGCCGACATGGTCCGCACTGACCGCCACAACCACCGGGTAGTGGCGGTTGATAGCGGGACCGTCCAGGCGGTCAAGGTGCTGGCCCGGGCGCACCAATCGATGACCTGGTCCCGGGGGCGCCAAGCCAACCTGTTGCGCTCTACCCTGCGCGAGTTCTACCCCGGAGCCCTCGCCGCCTTCGAAGACCTGGCCAGCCCAGACGCGCTGGAGGTACTGCGAGTGGCCCCCACCCCCGAGCTGGGCCGTGCCCTGTCGCGCTCCAAGATCGCCGCCGCTTTGCGCCGCGGCGGCCGCCAACGCCGCGTCGGTCAACGCGCTGAGGAGGTCCAAGCGGCGTTGCGCACTGACCAGCTCGCCGCTCCCGGCGCCGTCTCGACGGCCATGGGCGTCTCAGTGGCCGCCAGCGTGGCCGTGATCGCCACCATGAACGCCCAGATAGCCCAGATGGCGGGAGAGCTGGAAGCGGGTTTTGAGTTGCACCCGGACGCCCAAGTGGTCCGTTCCCTGCCAGGACTGGGGACCATCCTCGGCGCCCGGGTGCTCGGCGAGTTCGGCGACGAGCCGGACCGCTATTGCACCGCCAAGTCTCGCAAAAATTATGCCGGCACGTCACCCATCACTCGAGCCTCGGGCACCAAGAGGACCGTGCTCGCCCGGCACGTCCGCAACAAGCGCCTCGCCGATGCCATCTACTTGTGGGCGTTTACTGCCATATCTGCCTCGCCAGGTGCGCGAGCGTTTTACGACCAGCACCGCGCCGCCGGCGATACGCACCACGCCGCCCTCCGAGCCCTCGGCAACCGCTTCGTCGGCATCCTGCACGGCTGCCTGTACCACCACACGAACTACGACGAGACGATCGCCTGGGGCCACCGCCAACACAAACTTCCCGAAGCGGCTTGACAACTTGCAGCCGTGGGATGTCTAGCTGGAGGGGTACGGGCAGGGGTCGATTTGGTGGCGTTCGCAGGGACGAGCTGCAATCCAGCGGCCATTTAAATGAGGGCGCCTCGTTCGTGGCCCAATGAGGGTGGCGAGTTCGGCCAACGACGTGATCATCTACGCACCGCACTATGGCCAAGCTGACTGCCCGTTAGCGTTGTATTGATGCGTGATCGAGGGCTGGCAGGAATAACGTTGCGACCGCTTATAACTCGCGGCCAGCCGCGAAGAGGGGCTCTGCTTCCAGCGGACACTACGCCTAACGAAGCTCGCGAAGCGGCCATAGGAAGATAGATGGCCTGGTCCTCGGCGTTCGTGTCCCGTCAGTGACTGCGGAACGCAATGACAGCCTCTCCTCCTCCGAGGCATTTCCGAGCGACGCGAACGAATTGACCGCAGAGAAGCGCCGTAGCTCCGGAGGGACTGCCTCGGCGAGCGAGACCGGGTGCATGGTTAACGTAGTGTCGGTAAGGCCAAAGCGGAGGTCGGCTCACGGCCGTTCTTTTGGCCGGGACCATTCCGGGAGTCGTTGCCGGTTCTGTGAGACGAGTCGAACTGCTGCCGGGGCAAAAGGAGTTCGAGGTCGTAATCGCGGCGGTCTAATCCCACCTCGGGTGGGGGCTGGTAATTCGCGGCAAGGCCAACACCGACACCGCCCCGCAGCCCGCCCTACCAGGGGCTGCAACGGCAATTCTGGCAGCGGTCGTGGGCGTGGTTGGAGGGATCTACGGCACTGGAGGCGGCTCCATCGTCGCTCCCATACTCGTGACGGCGGGGCGCTGTTCCAAAAACGTTGGTTCGAAGACCGCGAGGTTCATGGCGGGAACTTGTGGCTGTGTCTTACAGGTCACTGACGCGACCGGCTGCTGCTAAACGCCGACGTCCCCGAGCTGCAGGTGCCGGCCATGCAGTCAACTTTTGAACGAGCGGTGGTCCCTGAGCTGGCCGCGTGGTTGGAGACCCTTTCGCGGGGCGGCGCGCAGGGAATGCCAGCCCGCGGACGGGAGTAGACAAGTCGTGAGGCGCTTCGCCGCTGCTGCCTTTGCCGGCGTAACAGTGGTTGTGGCTGCGGCCCTTGCCGGTTGCGGTAGCGCGTCCAGGACCGCCGCGGCGTCGGAGACCAGCCCGGCCGGCGTGGCAAGCCAGGCACTCGACGTCCCCGCCGGTTACACCGCGAGCGCTGACCAGCTCGCGTTCTCGGGGCCGGAAACTGGTTGGCTGGCCATAGCGCTGGCCCCCAATGGGAAATTGCCCCAGCGAACTGCCGTCTTGTCCACCCAGGACGGCGGCGCCACGTGGTCCCAGCGATGGGAGGGCATGGGCAGCCCCGGCCAGCTCGTCGCCGTAGGTCCAGGCCACGCTTTTCTGACAGTGGACAGTGATAAGTGCACCATCTCGTTCGGGTACTGTCAGGCCCGTCTGTTGTCCCTGACGTCCGAACGTGGTGGCGCGGCGCACCTGGTAGGGCAGCGCGCTTATGCGGTTACGTCCATGGCTTGGGCGAGGCCCCGCACGGGTGTCGAATCGGTGGCCACCGTCGGGTGCCAGGACCTATGGACGTCCCCGTCTCCGAACTTGTCGTCTTGCCGCTCCTTCCTTCAGTTGACGACCGACGGTGGCGCCGTCTTCCGCCCCGTACTGCACACCCGGGCCCTGGTGCTAGCCGTGGCCGGGGAGCGCCCGTCTCGGTGGTGGGCCGTCACCGACACCTGGCTCCACGAGGGAGGCGCCAAGGACCATGTGCCCCAGTCGCGCCTCGGCGTGCTTGCCAGCAACGGGGGACGCCGCTGGCAACCGGTCGGCGTCTTGCCGCTCGCCCCGTACAGCCCCACGATAGGGCCGCGGACCAATGCCAGCCTCGTGGCGCACGGCTCCGCATTGCTGCTCAGCTACGCCGACCTGGACAGCTGTGCCATGCACGGTTGCGGCACCGTGGCCGCCTGGGAGAGCACGGACGGCGGCCCGCACTGGGCGCAGCTCCCCTACTCGCGCATAGGGCCGCCAGGCTGCGGGCCGACCCTGGAGGACCCCGCCGCCTTCTCCCCCACCGGCGTCTTGTACCGGGCCGCCGGTGTGCCCCTGGCCGCATGTTCGCCGCCTGGCAGTTGGCTGAGCAGCTGGGGAGGCAAGCGATGGGCCCGTGTGGCCAGCTGGCTGGGCGGTGGCCTCAGTTCCGTCAGCTGGCCGGCCCAGGCGACGGGCTACGTCGTTGTCAACGGTGCTGTGGCCCGCACCTCCGACACCGGGCGCAGCTGGGTGCAGGTATGGCCGGCGCTGGCGCCCACCGGCCCGCTGGCGCCGCTGTCGGCGACCGTGGCCTTGGGTGCCGGCGATGCTGTTGACCCCGGCGTCGTCATGAGGTCGGGCGACGGCGGCCGGCACTGGTCAGCGGTCGGCCACCTGCCTGGCGACGTCACCAGCATGGCGCGGGCCGGCGGGAGCGCGCCGACGCGGCGGTGCTGGATGTGGCCACCGGCACCTGGGCGCTGTACACCACCAGCGACGGGGGCATGAAGTGGGCTAGAGCTGGAGCCCTCCCAAATACCGCCTCGAAAATCGCCGGGTACTCAGGGGTCGTCGGGCTGTGGGCGGGTGGAGAAGACCGCGCCCTGGTCCTTACGGCTACCGGGGCCGGTGTCTACGGTCTTGAAGGCATCGCGCCGGCGGTGCTGTGGGCGACCTATGACGGCGGCGCCCGCTGGTCGCGGCTGGCGGAAGTACCACTCGGGCAGTTCGGGACCACCGGCCCGGCGGCGTTCGTTTGGGAGCACGGCCAGTGGCGCGGTGTCGTCTCCGACGGTACGGGCGCGGAGTCGACTTCGGACGGCGGGAAGCACTGGGCGGCTCTCGCCGGAGCAAGAGGGTTCGGTGGGGCTGTCGTGCTGCCGGGGGGTTTCGTCGCCACGTGGGCGGGGACGGGGAACGGAGCCACGCAGCAGTTGCACGTCAGCTTGGATTTCGGGCGGTCATGGCGGAATGCCACGCTCCCGCCCGGCCCGGCGATATTGCCCATCGGCGCCCAACGGGTGCTCGCTTTCGTCAGTGCCGGCGACGGCTGGTGGGACAATGGCGCCGCTGTGTTCACTACGAACGACGGCGGCGTCCACTGGAGCAAGACGGCTATCGGCACGTGAGCGAGCACCCCCCTCCCCCGTTGCCCCAAGCGGCCTTTTGCCCAATGTCGTGGACGCCATCCCGCCTGCGGCACCAACGCGGCCGACGCCGCAGCCGCTCAGGACGGCGCCATAGGTCGGCCAACTTGTCGGCAACCGAACGAGCCGGTCCTCTTCCGAGCGATGTTGCCTACGTAAAGCGGAAGCTCTTGCGCTCTGGCTCGAAGGTCCGGAGAAAGCTCCGCCGTCGAGGGCTCGCCTCTCGGGCAGGACCTTCAGCGTTGGGGTCGTGCCATCAGCGAGGGGGGTTTGTATGGCATGTATATGGCACGAGACGATTTCAAGGACAGAAGCCCAACTTGGAAATCCTCGCCTTACCTGCACCTTTCCTGGAGCGGACGACGGGATTCGAACCCGCGACCCTCACCTTGGCAAGGTAAAACGTAACTATTCACCCGTAGGGCGCGCGGAGCGCGCGACTATCGACCACTGAGCGCGCGGGGCATGGTAGACATTATGGCGTGGGCCTTGCCGAACAGGTGGAGCAGCTCAATGAGGAGAACGCCGCGCTGCGGGTCGAAGTTGGCGAGCTGAGGGCGAAATTAGACGCACTCGAGGCGGAGCTCGAAAAGCTGAGACGCGAAATGGGCCGTAATTCTTCTAATTCCGGCAAGCCACCCTCGTCCGACACCTTGGGCGAACGGGCAAAGCAAGGCGAAGAACGGCTCTCACGCGCTGAGCGGCGGCGCCTGGCCCGGGAAAAGGCCAAGAAGTTCTTGAACGAACGGGTAGGGCGCCGTCCTGGCAAGCAGCCTGGCGCGGCCGGGACAGCGCTGGCAAAGGTCGACAGCCCCGACCGCACAGTCGTGCACTCGCCGGTGAGCTGCGCCCGGTGCGGGCAAAGCCTGGGAGCGGCAAAGGTGGCCGGCACTGAAGTGCGCCAAGTGTTCGACTTGCCCGATAGGTACTTGGAGGTGACCGAGCACCGCGCCGAGTCCCGGCGCTGTAGCTGCGGGGCGACGACGAAAGCCCCTTTCCCCGCCGAGGCCAAAGGGCCGGCGTGCTATGGGCCAGTCGTGCGGGCGGTCGCCGTCTACTTGATGGTGGGCCAGCACATACCGGTCGCCCGGGCGGCCGAGCTTTTGAGCCAGGTCTGCAAGGCACCTGTCTCCACCGGCTGGTTGGCCGGGCTCGCCGCCGAAGCGGCCGAGGGGCTCTCGCCCTTCCTTTCCGAGTTGCGGGCTCAGCTCATCGCGGCCGACGTCCTGCACGCCGACGAGACCGGCTCTCGGGTATCGGGCGCCCGCCATTGGTTCCACGTCGCCTGCACCGGCATGCTCACCCTGCTCGACTGCCACCCGAAAAGAGGCAAAGAGGCCTTCGCCGACATGGCCGTGCTGCCCTTTTTCTCGGGTGTGCTCATCACCGATGGGTGGAAGCCGTACTGGTCGGTCGATGGCATAGAGCATGCCCTTTGTTGCGCTCACCTGCTCCGCGACTTGGCCTCTCTCACCGGCTCGGTAGCCCACCGGGACTGGGCCGACGAGATGGCCGACTTGCTGGTAGAGGTGAAGGACGCCCTCGAGCAAGCGCTTTTTGAGGGAAGCAGTGGGCTCAGCCCCGGCCAGCTAAAGGCCTACCGCTCCCGCTACGCAAAGTTGGTCAACCGAGGCTTTAGCGCCGTGCCCGCCCGCCACCGGGCGGGCAGCGTGCACCGGGACGCCTACAACTTGTTGTGCCGGTTCCGGGACCAGCGCCACGACGTGCAACGCTACTGGTCCGACCCGGCCGTTAGCTTTGACAATAACCAAGGCGAGCGCGACCTCAGGATGGCCAAATTGCACGACAAGATAAGCGGCTGCTTCAGGACACTGGCCGGGGCCAAAGCCTTCTGCGCCGTCCGCAGCTACCTCCAGACCGCCCGCAAGCACAGCTTGGGAGGCCTCGATGTGCTGGTCCAGCTGTTCAAAGGCGACCCGTGGCTGCCGCCACCAGGGCTCCCCCCGCCATAAGCCGCCGGCCCTGCCCGTTACCCAAGGAGGCCCTTTGAGCCCAGCCCGCAAGGCAGACCCCGACCTCGACGCTCTCATAGACGAGATCACCGTCGACGCCTTCGACGAGGACGAGCAGTTGCAGGGGTTCGCGAACGCCTTCGACGAGGACGCCAATTTCCCTTGCCCCGGCACGGTTATCGGAGAAGACGCAGAAGTGTTGTCCGTATCGGTCAAAAACCACCGCCGTGAGCTCATAGCCACCTGCAAACGAGGCAACCGCCGGTACGACATAGCGCTGCTCGACATCGACGTCCGTGGCGACCGCCCCACCGCACGCCTCATTGCCGCTTATCAGCGTTGGCTCGGTTACTGAACTCCGAACCCCTGAACAGTTACCTACTCGCATGCAACGTGCCTGTCCAAGCGAATCCTCCCAGCCCCATTGGTAGAGATAATTTCTACAACATGCGCATAACGCCGCCACGGCGAAGTAATTGGTGTGTTCATGTGGTGCAACCGCCCTCTCGGTTTCATCCCAGCACATGGGGGAGGTGGCGTCAATTACCGTGGATGGCTGGGGCCGCCGCCAGGCCTGAGCTTTCCCAACCCAGGAGCACCGCAGACTACCTTGGTGCGCGGAGGCCCAGGGAGCCTCGAGTGTGGCAGCTTTGCGAGGTTCGCAATAGCTGGCGCATTGCACAGCTCTGCATGGGCTCGGGTAAAGCCGGGGACCCGATCGCGAGTTGAGCGCTCGATCATTGCCCGAAGTTGGCGCCGACCTCGGCTGTGCGCAGCGGTGGGAGCCGACTCCCGTGGCCGCGGACCTGGGCTTGCGGCGCCCGGGAAGTGCCTGTACCTACGAGTTTGGACGGCACATGCGAGCAGACCGGAGCGGACTGGCGCTGGGGCAAGGCGCAGAGGTCCCCGATCAGGTAACCCGCGGCCGCCTCGGCGTCCTTTGAGACGCTGCTCTTTCCCGATGTCATGATGGCGACGGCATTTTTGAACTTCCGGTTGGAAATGGCGCTGGCGTCATATTGGGCGCCAACTTGCAGGAACCTGCCGCCGATATAGGCGAAGGGTAAGAGGCCGTCCTCAGCACTATACGGGGCGACATCCCAGATGTTGATCAACCTCAGCTCCTGCAGCGTAGGCGCTTGCAAAAGAGGGTACTCGCCTGCGGCGGAATTGTAGGCGCTCGTCTCCTCCTCGTCGGTGACGATCGTCAAGTACTTGCTCGTGTACTTAACGCCGTAGAAGGAAAACGTTGGCGTGTTGGGGTCCTTATCGACGCTGGACGACGTCGTGCGGCTCAGTTTGCTGAACGTCCCGAACTTGGACAGCGCCATGACCATTGCCCAGCGCTCGTCGGCGCACAGTCGCCAGTACTCGGCGCAGACGAAGATGATCTCAGGGTGGCCGCCCGAGCTCAAACGCGGAGCGCTCGAGGGCAGCTTTTCTGGGGGCCTTGCACCGCCGGCGGTCGCTTCCTCAGCATTTCGGACGAGGTCGCGCACGGGTACTCTTTCGACTTGGGCGAGGAGGTCGGCAGGTATCGGATAGGCGTCCGGCGCAGTCTTTCCACCGTTGGCGTCGCTGCCGTTGGCACCCAGGACACCCACCAGGACAAAGGCGACGATCACCACAAGGATGCCGCCGACGCTCGCCATGTAGATGTTGCGCCGTCGGTGCCGGGGCTCCACCCGGCGGGGCAAAGCCCGCCCAGCCTGCCCCGCGACCCGCCGGCCAAGTACTCCTGACCCAGAAGGCCAGTTGGCCGGCCGCGGCGCCGCCTTGCCTGGTCGTGATGGTACTTTGCCGCCGCGGGTGGAACTGTCGTTCGTACCGGACATCAACACCTTTTTCCCACGTCTATACCCTCCCAACGGAGAGTTGGATCACATACATGGCGGACGGTGCCGCGCCTTGGGTGCAGCCTGAGTGGGCGCTCTGGTCGTCGTCGGTCGCAACTGCCGAGCAAACTTGCCAGCTCCTTGCCACCGATCGAACGAGGAAGTCCACTCAACGACCAGTTTGCCGCCGACGGTACCACCTCCGCGAGGGCCACCGGGGTCCTGGCCGTCGCGTAAAGGAAGCGCAGCCACGACCGGGCCCTGCTCGTACTCGCGGAGTAGAACCTCGGTCGGGTCTTTCGGCTCGATCAATTCGTCGGCCATGACACCGTCCCCGAGCAGGAACTCGATTATCGGTGGCACAGATTGCCCAACAGCACATTGCTCGGACCGGCGCCGTTTAGCGCCGACCCCGCCAGCACGGACTCCGAGCTAGAAAAGTAGTTGGTTCCTGATTACGAACCAATTTGGTTCTGGCAACGGAACCAGAGTGGTTCCAAATCTGGAACCACTCGACTATACTTTGTTCTCGTGATCAACCCCTTCCAGGTAACGAAGCCCGTCGGCCCGAGCGAGGTGATCGATCGCGACGAAGAGACCCGTCACCTGGTCGAGCTGGCCCTCGAAGGCAACAACGCCCGCCTTGTCGCGCCGCGCCGCTTCGGCAAGACCTCACTTCTCAAGCGGGTGCAGGCACAGCTGGACAACGAAGGATGGATCCCGGTCTACGTCGACCTCCTCGGGATCCTGTCCGCTGACGATTTCACTGCTCGGATCGAGCGCGCCTATACCCAACAACTCACCGGGCCGGTAGCGCGGTGGTGGGCAGGAGTGCGCCGAAGCCTCAAGCCCACCGCTTCGGCAGGCGGCGGGCCAGTTCCCGCATCGATCTCTGTGGATCTCTCTGGCCAATCGAAGGAGGCATTGGCCGAGCGCCTGGACCTACCCAAGAGAGTGCGGGCCAAGACCGGGGACCGGGTTCACGTGGTGTTCGACGAGTTTCAAGAGCTCGACCAGCTGGCTCAGAAGAACGTCGACCAGGTTCTGCGGAGCGTCATCCAGCACCATGGCGACGCCGCCAGCTACGTCTTCTCGGGTTCAGAGATCCACATGATGGAGATGATGTTCGCCGACCCCCAGCGAGCCTTCTACGGCCAAACCCAGAAGGTCGCACTCAAGCCTCTCGCCGACGAAGCCCTCGCCGAGTACATCGTGAGCCGCTTCGAGGGCACCGATAAGACCCTTCGGGGTGAGGTACTTGACGCGCTCCTGAGGCTTGTCCTGGGACATCCTCAACGGGCGATGGCCGCCGCGCACGCTCTCTGGCAAAAGACCGACGATGAGGCCGATCTCGGTAACTGGGAGGAAGCACGTGCGGCCCTTTTGGACGATATCGAGGACGAGATGCGGGTTCTCTGGACGGGAACCGATGTGGCAGAAAGGGAAGTGCTTGTGCTCGTGGCCGCCAGTCGTTCACCGTACTCCCGTGCCGGTCAAAGAGCCCGCGGCGGTAACACAGTCAGGGCAGTCGATGCACTCACAGCAAAGGGCGTGATAGCGGAAAGGGGAAATGGGGACCGCCACATCGTTGATCCCCTGTTCGCACAGTGGATTCGAGGCCAACGTGGGCAAAACGATGGCTGAACTTGAAGACGAGGGTCACCCCCACGAGGGAGGTCTTTTCGGAGGCCAGCGACCACCCGTCGCCGAGCTGGCGACCGTGTTTGACGGTCGAGGAAGAGACGACCACGGAGATCCCCCGCCGACCAGCGCCAAGGCGACCAGGGGGTGCGGGTATGTGGTGCTTGCGGAATAGCTATCGGCATACTTTTCACCGACGATGACAACCTGGTCAAGGAAGGCCGACGTCCCCGGCGGCCGTCAAAGTGCTCCGGCTCTCGCTCGGCCGTTAGACCGCTTGCAGGGTCACCGAACTCCCGTGGCCATAAATTTGGCCATAATTTCGAGACGACTCAGGCCGATCCGGGCCACACGGAGCGAATCGCTGCTCACAAAAGTCCTGTTCAGGCTGGGTACAGCCGATTTCAGCCACAAGCGGCGAGGGACCTGAAAAGCCTTGGGAGTGCAAGCTCCCCGTGGGTTCAAATCCCACTCCCTCCGCAGGTCAGAGGGACTTTCTTGCCTCTCGAACGAAGCCGTCAGGAGAGGCAGTTGGCCATAATGTGGCGCTGCGTCACAACTCGAAGCGAGTCCCGACGCTGTTGGGGATAAACGCCTCGCCGAAGCGGGCGCTCATGGCGTGCTGGGCCCGCCATCCGGTGCAGTGGGCGGGGACGACGACAGAGGGAGCCAGGGCGCCCAGGTCGTCGAGGACCCGGGGGATGAGCGGCTCGAAGACCGGCCCGTTGAGATGGAAGCCGCCCATCACGGCGTACAGCGGGCGCTCCTTGGTTATGCGTCGGGCGTACTGGCAGATGTTGATGATGCCGGCATGGCCGCAGCCGGTGATTACCAGGAGCCCCTTGTCCTTGATGTCCACAATGAAGCCTTGGTCGTCGAGGACCAGGGGGTCCGGCTCCCAGCGCCCGTCCACCCAGGCCTGCTGTGGGGGTAGACCTGGCTCGTACCCGGTGGTGCGGGGCACCTCGCCGGTAACCAGTACGGAGCGGCCGAACAAGAAGCTGGGCTGCTGCTCTTCGACGACCTCGAACCCAGCGTCGACGAGGGCCCGGCGGCTGGTAGTGGGGATCTCCATCGGATCCCGCCCGGGCAGGCTCACCCGCCGACGGCGCCAGAACTGGGGATGGATGAGCACCGGCAGGTTGACCCTCCCGAGCCGCCGGATCAGGCCGTCCAGCCCAGTGGTGTGGTCGAAGTGGCCGTGGCTGCAGATAATGGCCTCTATGCCCGACGGGTCGACTTCCAGACGGCGCATGTTCTCGACCATCCCGTCGGGGGTGGTGCCGGCATCGAAGAGGATCTGGTGCTGGGTGCCGTCTTTGGTCCACGTGACCAGGACCGAGAAGCCGTGCTCGGCCAGCAGGGCCACAGGAGCGTCTCCGCCTTCCATGGTGGCGGCCGGCTGACGTCCGCCGACCCCTATAGGTGCGCGGTGGGCGGTCCCTGATCTGGCATGAAGATGTCGGTGACGTTGTCCATGAGCGTGGTTACGGTCACCGAGTCGACCGGCTCCAAGTCGAAGAGCACCCGGGGCTCGAAGTCGTGCAACACCTGCGGACCGGGCTGGTGCAGATGCGCTGGGCCTATCTCGTCAGTGCACATTAGAAATCACTCTCCTGCGGATCAGGCTTGACGCCCATAGTGACGACGTGAAGGGCGTCTCGACGCCGACGGTGTGGCCTCGTCCCGGTGTCCGGGAGACGAGCGTGAGGGTGTTGCGGTCCCGGTGGGGGTGGCCACCGTGAGGAAGGCCGGCACACCGTCAACGAGCTGATCGACCGATGGATGGCCCACATCGAGGCTCAGGGACGAGCGGAGTCGACCCTCGCCCGTCTGAAGAACTTTTAGCATCATTGAGACTTTCAAGAACCACAACACAATATGAATGATCTGCGACCCGTAGTAAGCCATAGACGGGCAGGGCGTGCTTTGGCGTCCGCGGAGTGCCGAGAGACGTACGCTGGGCCCACGAGCAAGTACCGCGGCCCTGAGCGCTCGGGTCGAGGCACCGCCAAGCGACGACAAGCCGGCCGTCGGCACTCTTTGCGGAAAGGTGGGCGCTCCGGTTGCTTCGAGCAGGGTGCGGACGACCACGAACGATTTTCGGGTCGACTCTCGAAATTGGCCAAGGTTCATGGCTCTCCTTTTGTCGTGGATAAGGACAGGATCAGCCAGCAACACCTGCCTTCGCACCGGGACAATCCCCCCGTAGACCCCTTGACTTTTACGATCCCGATGCCATTGACGAGGCACGAGGTTTCCTCGGGTGGGCAGCCATGGAAGCGTTGGGCGTGGGCGGGCCGGCACGCGAACCGCTTGGAGGTGCTCGCCAGAACCCTGTGGTCCCCGATCCGGTTGTGGTCGGACGGACGGGCTGACAGAGCGCGGTCCGAGGGCAACGGCATAGGATTTATCGTGCTCTGCCGTCAGCCCGATCAAGATGAACTACAAGATCCACGGCAACACCGTCCCCACCTTCACCTGCACCTATTTCCTCGGGTCCCGATGACCCTTATAGTGGGCGTGCCATCGATCCCAGGGCTGCAGCGTTCCGTCACAGCGAACTCGACCTCGAGCGGCTGAGATTGGCTGTCGTCGAAGCCCTAGGGCCGGACGACGACCCGCTCCCTAAATCGATCTCCGCCCCCCCGCCGCCGACAGGCCCATCTGCCGTATCACGCGTGCCACTCAGTCCCGGCCGATGTCGGTGCCCTTCCGACTGCAACTGCCACCACACCTGCTTGGCCCCGTACACGCCATGATCGGCAGCGGCGCACGCGGGCGACCTCAGGCGTGAACGCCTCGTCGTGAACACAGCGTTGCGGCGGCGGACGGGTCTTGGCCGCGTAGAAGGTGGACGGGGAGTACTTCAACACCTCGCAGATCGTTAGGCCCCGTCCCGGGACCGGACGGCGTCAATGAGCTCTGGTCCAGTCGGAGCCGTCCACCCGGTCTGCTGAGAGACGACACAGGCTCAATCTGGAGGGACGGTCGGCGTTAGTCAGGGGACATGGGGCATCCCTCTTCTCCGATGCGGTCGGTCTGTCGCGCCTCATAGGAGCGAGCTAATCCCCCGCAGACGGGCCGCTGAACCCGCCCTTTGTGGGACTCGCCGACGAGGCAGCCATCCACGGCGCTCCGATTACCTACGGTCGGCGCCAAGCATCGTGGCGCCAGCAACGAGCACACTGCCGCCCGCGAATATCTCGCAACGATGGTCAACGAACAGGTCGGCGGCGGCGGTATCACCGCAGTGTCGAGGGTTGACGGGACGATCCGCCGCTCCACCGGGTGGTGGTCAGAGGCGGTCCATGCTCTGCTCGGGTACCTCGAAACGTCGGGGTTCGACCGCTCACCCCGGTTCTTGGGCACCGACGGGCAAGGACGAGAGATCCTCTCCGAGCTCCCGGGCCGGCCCTGCCTGGGCCCGGAGTTGGACGGCGACGCGCTCATGGTCAGTGCTGTCCGCCTCATCCGGCGCTACCACGACCTGGTCGTCGGCTGGAGCTACCCCGCTGACGGCTGGCAGCGGGCGCCCGGCGCCGAGGTAGGTGGGGAACTGGTCTGCCACAACGACCTGGCCCCTTGGAACTTCCTCTACGACGGCAACGGGGTTACCGGGCTAGTCGACTGGGATGTGGCGGCGCCCGGGACGCGGGCGTGGGACCTGGCCTACTTCGCTTACCGCTGGGTCCCTCTGGCCGCCCCCGAAAACCGGGCCGCCATGGGCCGCCCGGCCGACCCCGCGGTGCGCCACCGCATGACGCTCGTGCGCGACAGCTACGGCTGCTCCGCCCCGCTGTGGGCCGACGTGATCGCAGCCATCCCCGACCGGGTCGAGGCCGCCTATCTCACGGCCAAGACCTGGGCCGCCGAGGACCGGCCCGGCTGGGCTCAGCAGTGGGGACAACCACAACCGTGGAGGCACGGAGCCGGGTACCTAAGAGACCTGCAATGGTTACGCAGCGACCCCACCTGGCGGCACACCGATAACTGACCCGCCAGCGTCTGGCAATCTCATGCCCGGTACCGGGTACCGGCGTGCGAGACAGGTGCGCCAGGAGAGCGGGCGAGGTTACTCGGTCACTCGGGTAATGAGCTCTGCTGAACACATACATCTCTTGGGCAACAATTGCTCTTCGGCGTAAAGACGCCTCCTCAGCTGTGGGCGATGAATGCCGCCCAGATCGTCCGAGACTCGATTTGGCCCTCGTTTTCAATCGTCGCCTCGGCAACCCGTTGAAACGCCTCGGCCAGTTGCGATCTGCGCTCCGGGTCGATCGATTGGTCCGACACAACGTCGTTATACCGCCCACTTTTCAAGTAGATGGCAACGATGGCGCTGGCATCTGTAAGTACTGACCTTTCGTCGAGCAGGTTCACGTCGACCGATGAGAACCAGCGCCGTAACGCCGGCTCACCGTTCTCAAGGGAAAAGCTCGACCTCGGTTCTGGTGGACGTGCGATGCCAAGTGCAGCCAGCGCCAGACGGTGGAACTCGATCAGGGGCACTCTGGTCAGATCAGAGTACGTTGTGGCCAGCAGTTGGGCCTCAGGCCGAAGGACGCGGGCTAGCTCGGCGATCGGCACAGCGACATCGGTGAACTCGTAGAGCATATGGTTCGCCATCACGATGTCAAATGACTGTGCCGCAAAAGGCAGTCGCTGCGCGTCCGCCACAACAAACGCAGCCTCGACACCACTGATCCCGAGTGTCTCCTGCACGTCCGTACCATCCCAGCTGATACGTCGACCTCAACCATCCGTAGGTCATCAGGGGCTAATTGCGAAAGTGGGACGGCGAAGCGACCCCAGCCACACCCGACATCCAAAGACTCCTTGCAAAGAGCCAAGTCCAGCTTCTCGATTGCCCAGCGTGGGAACGCAGCGCCTGCTCCGGTCAGAAGTTCGTTCTTCTGCTTCAGCAAGCTGCCGCTGGCATAGTAAGCGCTTGTCATGTTCGTGCCTAAGGACGGCCAGGGCTCCGGACCACGAAGACGTATTCGCTGGCCTCGTCATCTAAGGGTTCTCCGGCAAAACCGCCCGCCAATGCTTCGAGCTCGATCTGCGTGAGGGCATCGCTCGCGGTCGACCTGGCCGGGGCAGTGATTGCTAGGGGACCGCGGCGGTTTGCAAAGCGGTCTCGCAGTGCGTTCTTGGAGGCAGGATGGGGAGCCCGCCGCCAGCGGCCGCCGCGGAGTCGCACGGCGGCCACCCTGAGCCGGCTCGCCAATCTGTGGCGAGGCTCACTCTTCGACGAGGCACGCCATCCCCTCGCAGGCGGCTGTCCCGCCGCGCCGCTGGCGGTCTGGGCGTTGGGGTCGACAAGAATAAAAGTCGAATTGCCCTGGGCAACCGGCCACTGCGTAACGGGCAGCTCGGCGAGCGTCGAGTCGTAGCCGTCGATGTTGTCGACCGCCGCCGACAACACTGGCGTGTTCGACGTCTGCCACTCGTTGGCTACGAGGGAGGCCAAGCTCTCAATGACTGTCCCTGACGAGATTGGTGAGGTCTGCATCGTGGTGAGCATGGTGTAGTCCGACCCGCCAGCATCGTTTTGGCCCTGGTAGGTGGGGGCTTCGGCGATCCACAGCTGGTCGGTCTGATTGACCTGGTTGGGGTCGCACCGTAGGAGTCGACGTTCGTCCAGGCGGCGCCCCCACCACCATAGCCATCCAGGCAGGTGGGAGCCGACCCGTTGAAGTTGATGATCCGGTAGACGGGGACGTTTTGCACGGAAGTATATGAGGTGTCCGAGACGGTTCCGTACTCGACCTCGCCCACCTCCACCGTCCCCACGAGCTGGAAGTACCAGGTCTGGGAGGCCGCGCCGGTGCTCGTCGCCATCACCACGGGCGTACCCCAAGCCGTCGACCCGCCCTGGACGCTGAGGTCCTGGTTGGGTTCGTTGGGGATGAACATCTCGGTGGCGTTGCCGAGGGTCCCCAGGCCCGTCGGCAGCAGGTCGCCGCCGGGCTGGTACGCCGGTGCCGATGTTGGGATCGGGTAGGTCCCGAGGTTGACGCCGTTGCCATTCGGGAGTGTGTCGGCGTGGGCCGCGCCAGTCCCGACGGCGCCGGTGACGGCCATCGCGGCGGCGAACACCGTCGCGGCGGCGACACCAGGTCGATGCCACCGTGACCAGGGCTTTTGGGCGTGTTTCATTAGTTTCCTCTCCTTTGGGTTCGGGTTCCATCGCGTTTGCGACCCGCTCCTTGATCATCATCCGGGCCTCGCGGATAAGCCCTACGGAAACTCCGGAGGTCCTCTCGATGGTCAGATAACCACTTAACCAGAGCTAGCGAACGGGCTTCATACCACCCCAACAAACGCGAACAGCGGTGCTGTTTACCCAGCCTCGATGCCTTCGATCTTAAGCTGGCAGACCTTCCCGAATCGCCCACGCCATCAAAGGTCGTTGCCCGCGGTGACAACGTCATCCAAGCGAGCTATGCGACTCCACCATGCAACCTCCGCCTCGACGGCACTTAACGTCGCCACGCAGACTAAACAGTGGCCCTTCCCGCGGTAGTTCGACGAATTCCCCGACCCGGGCGAACCACAGGATTTGCACTGGTAGCTGACAAATCGCCTGCCTGACTTACCATAACCCTTGTAGTCCAGAGCACTTTCCAGTTCCGTTGCACCGAGAACATTTCGCCAAGTAAACTGGTTCCTTCTGAGCTGAATAGCCTTCGCCGGCAGTCTTGCAAGGGCGGCACGATCTCGTCCTCCGGTCCACCCTTGAAGAGCGACCTCCGATGTGTCTTGCTAAAAGCGATCGTCACACAACGCTCCCAGCGAACAATCCATCCGCATAAAAGGCAAACCCGAACCCGAAATCCCAACGGACAGCCGCGTATCCTATTGTGCAATCTGAGAAAGCAAGTCTGACGCGACCCGATCGCCTGCGTCCCTCAGCGTTCCAAAACCGGTAGAGAGCTTGGGCATTATGCCCGATGCTTTGGCACATGACGCTGTACGAAGGTGTCAACGTCAACCGTTGGGCCAACCCCGACCGCACGGGTCAAGACGCTGTGGTGCGGGTGGTGGGGGGCATCCTCCTCGGTCAGTTCACCCCGCCTAACCATTGCCGCAGTGACGCTGTGGTCTTCGGTCAGTTGCTGCAGTGCACCACCCCGGCACCAGATAGGCGCGGCTGTCGCCGACGTTGGCGACAACGAGACGGCCCTCGTGCGTCAAGCCTGCAGCACACACAGTTGTCCCCATTCCCTCGAGGCCTTCGCTCTCAGCGGCCCGCTCGAAGATCGCTGTGTTCGCCGCCCTCAGCGCCGCTCCTAGCTCGTCGAGGGACTGCCCAGTGAAGGC
>CAWCCW010000002.1:0-683735 GCA_963794125.1 uncultured Acidimicrobiaceae bacterium | reverse complement strand
TTTTGTGGCGCGCCACAAAACGGCTGAACATGTCTGACACCTCGGTGCGGGTCACTCCGGCGGGGCGTTCCTTGGCCGGCGGCCCAGATCTCGTCGGCGGTCGGGTCGCCGAGGCTGTCGCCGAAGATCCAGCGGCGGAGTCGGCGCTGTAGCGCCAGACCGCGAGCGCGGCTTCGAGGTGCTCCAGGCCGATCGTCCGAGCAGTCCAGCAGTGCGTAGATCAGAGCGAGGCGAACGACGTGCGCTTCGGCGCGGGCGGTCGCCGCGCCGGCCAGTCCAGGCTGGCCCGCTGAGAGTTGCGGGTAGATCGTCGATCCACCGCTCGCGGGCAGCGGTCGAACGCGAGCGGCGCGGTCGCTCGCGGCGAACCGCAGCCCGAGGCGGACGGCGTCGCGGACCTCGGCGAGCTCGGTCGTCGTCGAGGGCGCTGCCGAACGGCAGCAGCTTGGAGCGGTCGACCGCGACGAGCAAGAAGCGATTGGCGAAGCCGTTGGCGAGCTCGGTCGCGGTGAGGTATCGCAGCAGCTCGTCCTTGGTGATGTGCCCGATGATGCCGATGTGCGCGGCGCTGGCGCGCAGCGGGTTGTTGCGGACCATCGTCTGCAGCGCGTCTACCGTCCCACGCTTGGCGGACGATCGGCGAGAGCGTGTTGCCCTCGCGCGAGAGGACCTTCAGGACCTGCGCGAACTCCTGCTCGAGCACGAGCCGGCGCTTGTCCGCCGGCGCTTCAGCGTCGGTCTCGTCGACGGGTCGCGGACCTGGGCGATCAGCCCCTCCCCGGAACTGAGGCCGCTGGCCAGGCAGCCGCGTGACGAAGCGGGTCGGCTTCGGCGAGCGCGCGGCGGACGTGACCCCACGACGACCCCTTGCGTCCCTTCCCTGTGGCCCACCAGCACGCAGAACTCGTTCGGATAGTGACGGTCCGCCTCGATCGGTAGTGCGCGCCGCGACCGCACGCCGTCACCGAACGCGACCAGGAACTGCGCGAGCAGCGCCATCGGGTGCGCCTCCGAGTGTGGCTCGGTGCGCAGCACGAACTCGCCCGCCGGCCCGTGGAACGCGGCCTCGGGGGCCGCCCGGCCAGCCGGTCACTCGAACTCTCCCTTCCGGATTCCCTGGCGAAGCGCCGTGCGCAGCCGAGTTGGAATCCACCAGGTAGCGCTGGGAACCCGGAATGAGGTCCGCCATTGCCTCTTGGCGCCACGGGGCGACCACGATGTCACCGGTGGTTATAAGTACTGCCGTCGGCACATCTAGTTGCGGCAGCCAGCGCCTACTGTCATAGGCGTTGAGGGCGGCCCCCGCCTCGATGAACGCGGCCAGGTCCGACATCGACCGCTCGGCCAGCGCCCATGCCATCGAGGGCGCAGTGTTGTCGTGAGCGTGTTCGGCGACGGCCCTATCGCCGGCCGTGGCGAGCACTTGGCTTTGAAAGTGACTGCCTTCCTCACCTCGTGCCCGCGCCTGGCGTTCGACCTTCCTGTCGTGGCGGGCGATCCGCCACGACAGGAACTGGCCCGCGACGCCGGGCCATTTGCGGGCGCAGCACCGCCGAGCTTGGCGACTACGTACCGGCTGGACGGAGCTTCACCCGCCGGGCGAAAGAGGCGGCCGTGGCGCACAGCACTAGCCCCCGGACGACGTCGCGATGTCGCCTGGCGAGCATCTGGGCGATCGCCCCCCCCATCGAATAACCGACGACGATCACTTGCCCGAGGGATAGTTCCCTTATGAGCGCGGCAAGGTCGTCGGCGCACCCCTCGACGGTAAAAGGCGGTGCACCGCGTCCTTCCCGGCCGTGCCCGCGCAGGTCGGGGGCTACCGCGTGGAAGTAGCGGCCAAGGTAGCCGAGCGACCCGTACCAGTTGAGCGCCGCGGTCGCCATCCACCCGTGGAGGAGCAGTATGGCGGGCCCCCAGGAGGTCCTTCTACTTGCCAGGCCCATGTGGGGACGCCCCTGGCCGGGTAAACGGTGGCACCCCGAGGGTTGGTCGGGATGCCTTGCAGCTGGTCCGAAGTAATACCGCCTCCAAGGGTCTGGCCTGGCAGCGCCATGTTAAATCTCGTGAGCGAGCGGCCTGGGGTACGGTTGCGGCCGGCGGACGACTCGGCCGCTGCCGGGACCACATTTCTGACGGTCTCGGGGGGCCGCTGATGGCGTACTTTTAACCGCCCGTCGACGACTGGCCCTTCCCGCGCTGGCCCTAACGCTGTTCCAAATGGGCGCCCACCCACCCATCCGTCGGTGCCCCTTCGGCATCGTCTTCCCCGACGGCACCGTCTCCCATTTCAGCCTGTCCCGATAGCCCGGAGCACCTCTGGGCCGCCGCCCACGCCGCCGCCTCCCGGGCTATCCGCGTCGGGTAGTGCCAGCGAAGCAATTGACGTTCGGTGGCGTCGTACCCTTCTCCCAGCTCTAATAGCGACAGGGCCAATTGGCGGGCCAGGCGGAGTTGTTGTTCGCCGGCTGGGAGCAGTAGCTGCTCCTGCTGCCAGGCGGTGTGCCGTGCCCGGAGGGCTGGCGACAGCCGGGCCAGCTGAGGGCGGTTGAGGGGCGGTAATCGCCGCCGCACGGAGAGCTCGTCGGGCCCGGTGACCTGCGCTAGCCCAAACTGGACGGTCCGGTTGACCGACCGTACGAAGGGGGAATGGCGGCCGCTTCGGTCCCCAAGCCCAAGAGAACGGGCTGTCTCAGCCAGGTCGAGATCGAAGCCTTCGGGGCTGTATTCAAAACCGGCCGCCAGCCGGCGTAAAAGCCAGGTTGTTGAGGGGCCAAAAAACTCAACCAATAATCCTCTACATAGGTCGACCTCGGGTCGTGGCCCAGGTGGTCGATGACGTCGTCAGGCCACGGACGGACATGGAGAACCTCAGGGGCGAAGCAGAGTTGTCGTTGCATGCGGACCTCCCACGTCCCGCAGGTACTAGGTGGGGGAAGTTGCAGCCAAGGATATCTGATGCCATTTCATTGCACAAGAGTAAAATCTGCGCAACGCTAGCGGGGGGCGGCCGTCCCGGCCGCCCGCCCCTCATCTCCCCGCAGGCAAAGGTGTCTCGGCGGTGACATCCTCGTCGGCCGGGGCGCCGTCGCCATCGGTCACAGCCGCCCCATTGACCACCGCCGCAACCTCCGCTTCGCTGCTGGCGCTGCCATTGCCGACGGAGAAGTGCAGCGAGCCGTGCGCATCGCCATCCGTCAGACCGTCCTGGCCGGGGTCGGAGTAGCCCACGTCGGGGCTCGAGGGCAGCCGGATCTCGGGTGCATCCCCGGGCTGGGGAACCCATTCGATCACTTTGAAGATCGACGCGGCGATCCCGGGGCCGTCGAGGCCGAGCTGGCCGAGGATCCGGTCGGCCTTGCCGTGGGGGATGTAGGCCGTCGGCACGCCCAGGATGAGCACCGGTGGGCTCTGGCGGTTGGCGTTGAGGTCGGCGATGGCGTCGGCGATGAAATTACCGGCCCCGCCGTTGCGGATGCCGTCCTCGACGGTGACGACGAGAGCGTGGCGCCCGGCGTCGGCGATCATGGCCGGGTCGAGCGGGCGCACGACCCGGACGTCCCACAAGGTCGCCTCGACGCCCTCGTCCGGCGAGCAGGGCCGCGGCCTCCTCGGCCGCCTCGAGCATCTTGCCGACGGCCAGGATGCACACCGACCCGTCGCCCGCTGCGGACCAGCCGGGCGCGAGAGCCCCGGCCGACCTGGTCCGCTGGCGCCTGGCGGGCGGCCGTCTTCGGGTAGCGGACCACGGCCGGGCCGGACAGCTCGAGGGCCGTGCCCAGCATGACCTGCAGCTCCTGGGCCGACGAGGGGGCGAAGATGGTCATGCCCGGGGATGCGCAGGCAGAGCGCCATGTCGAGGACCCCGTGGTGGCTGGGCCCGTCGTCGCCGGTGATGCCGGCCCGGTCGAGGGCGAAGACCACCGGCAGCCCGTGCAGGCCGACGTCGAGGTTGGCCTGGTCGAAGGCCCGGCTGAAGAACGTCGAGTAAATGGCCACCACCGGGCGCAGCCCGCCCATGGCCATGCCTGCGGCCGAGGTCACGGCGGTCTGCTCGGCGATCCCGACGTCGAAGAAGCGGTCGGGCCAGCGCTCGCTCGAAGGGCAGCAGGCCGGTGGGCCCGGGCATGGCGGCCGTGATGGCCACCACGTCCTGGCGCTGCTCGCCGATTTCGAGCATGGCCTCGTTGAAGGCCTGCGTGTAGCCCTTGATGGCCCTGGCCGATTCGGTCGGGCCGGTCGCAGGGTCAAAAGCACCGGCGTCGTGCAGGCATTTTTCTTCGTCGTCTTCCGCCGGCCCGTAGCCCCGCCCCTTTTGGGTCATGGACGTGCACGACGATCGGCCCGTCGTACTCTGGCGGCCTGGCGCAGCGCCTGCTCCATGCCGGCGATGTCGTGGCCGTCGATGGGGCCCACGTAGCGCACGCCCAGGGTCTCGAAGAACGCCGGCGGCTCGATGACTTCTCGACCGCCGAGTAGAGACCCTGCAGGCTCGAGTAGGCCAGGTTGCCGACCCCGGGCAGGTCGCGCACGGCCTCGATCCGGCGCCGCACCGAGCTGACACCCGGGTGGAGGCGCATCCTGGTCAGGCTCTCCGACAGCCGCGAGACGGTCGGGGCGTAGGAGCGGCCGTTGTCGTTGAGGACCACGACCACCCGGCTGCCGCTGTGGCCCAGATTGTTGAGGCCCTCGAAGGCCATCCCGCCGGTCATGGCCCCGTCGCCGACGACCGCCACGACCTGGCGATCAGGGTTGGTGCTGCGGGCCGACCGCGGCGGCCAGGCCGTGGGCGTAGCAGAGGATCGTCGAGGCGTGGCTGTTCTCCACCCAGTCGTGCACGGACTCGGCCCGGGACGGGTAGCCCGACAGGCCCGCCCGCCTGGCGCAGGGTGGTGAACATCTCCCGCCGGCCGGTCACGATCTTGTGGACGTAGGCCTGGTGGCCGGTGTCCCAGATGAGGCATGTCACGGGGCGAACTGAACACCCGGTGCAGGGCCAGCGTCAGCTCGACGGCGCCGAGGTTGGTCCCGAGGTGGCCGCTGGTCGCCGACACCGCCTGCACGATGAACTCCCGGATCTCGGCCGCCAGGGCGGTCAGTTGCTCCTAGTCGAGCCGGCGCAGGTCGCTCGGGCCGTTGATCGTCTCCAGCAGCACCCCTCAAAGGTACCTCTTGTCCCAGCTGGCGGACCTCCTCCAGGGCGTCGCGTCCTTACGCGCCCATCGTGGCGAGGGCCAAGTACCCTGGACCACGATGACTGCAACCGAAACCCCAAGCACTCAAGCTTGATCGATGAGGCTGTCGTAGCCCGAGTGCTACGACAGGCCCTGGCCACAGGCGGCGAGTTCGCCGAGGTTTTTGCCGAGGACCGGCGTGGCTCGGTGGTCGCGCTCGACGACGGCCGCATCGAGGACATCAGTTCCGGCCACGAGCGGGGCGCCGGGATCCGGGTCGTGGTGGGCAATACGACCGGGTTCGCCCATACCGCTGACCTTTCCGAACGGGGCCTGCTTGCCGCAGCAGAAGTCGCGGCGGCTGCGGCGCGAGGAGGCGGGGGGGGCGTGCACGAAGTAGCGCTTTCCCGTTCGGCCCCGCCAGCCCGTCGCCGGTCGAGGTGCTGCCGGCGAGCGTGGGCAAGGCCGACAAGGTGGCGTTGCTGCGTCGGGCCGACGCGCCGCCCGCGCCGCGGGAGGCGCTGTCCGCCAGGTCAACGCGAACTATAGGGACAGCCGCCGCCAGGTCCTGGTCGCCAACTCAGAGGGCGTCTTCGCTAGCGACGACCAGGTCCGCGTGCGTTTCGGTACCCGTCGTCGCCAATGGCGACACCGGGATGCAAACCGGCGGCGAGGCGGTCGGCTCGACGATGGGCTTCGAGATGTTCGACCGCTACGACGTGGAGGAACTGGCACGCTCGGCCGCCGAACGGGCGTTGTCAAGCTGAAGGCCCGACCGGCACCCTCGGGGACGATGCCCGTGGTGATCCAGGCGGGCAGTGGGGGAGTGCTGTTCCACGAGGCCTGCGGCCACGGGCTGGAGGCCGACCACATCGCCAAGGCCGTCTCGGTGTTCACCGGCAGGGTCGGCGAAGAGGTGGCGAGCCCGCTCGTGACGCTCGTCGACGACGGGACGATGAGCCATGAATGGGGAGCGCTGGCCATCGACGACGAGGGTCACCCCGCCGGCCGCAACGTCCTGATCGAAAACGGCGTACTGACCGACTACATGTGGGACTGGATGCGGGCGAGGAAGGAGGGCCGGGCGTCCTCGGCAACGGCCGGCGCCAGAGCTACCAGCACCTCCCGATGGTGCAGGATGACGAACACGTTCCTCATGAACGGGGAAGAGAGCCCGGAGGAAATCATCCGCCAGACGCCCCACGGCGTCTATGTAGCGCAACTCGGTGGGGGGCAGGTGAACACCGCCACGGGCGACTTCGTGTTCGGTATGACCGAGGCCTACCTGATCGAGGACGGCCAGCTCACCGAGCCCGTTAGCGACGCCAACCTCATCGGCAACGGCCCGCAGGTGCTTCGCGATATCGACGTCATCGGGAACGACTTTTCGATGGGCCTGCCGGGGACCTGCGGCAAACAAGGCCAGGGCGTCCCCGTCGGCATGGGCCAGCCCACTCTCCGCGTACGCGCCCTGACGATCGGCGGCACCGCTCGTTGAGCGCAGCCGCCGAGCTCGTCGACCTCGCCGCCAAAGTGGCGGGCTGGGCGAACGAGCGAGAGAGTGTCGAGGTCTACGTCTCGCGGGGAACGGACACGGAGGTGCGTGTCTACGAAGGCGAGGTCGAGTCGTTGTCGTCGGCTACTTCCGCCGGCGCGGGCATAAGGGTTGTGTCCGAGGGGCGACAGGGTTTCGCCTGCGCCGGCATACTCGACCGAAGAGGTCCTCGCCGAAACGCTCGGGGAAGCGCGCAGTAACGCCGAGTTTTCGAGCCCTGAGGCGTGGGTCGGCCTGCCAATGCTTGACGGGTCCGCGCCGGCCCCACTCGAGCTTTGGCGTGACGAGCTCGCCGCCTGGCCGACGCAGCGCAAAGTCGACGCCGCCCTCGACCTGGAGCGGGTGGTTCGAGACCGGGACAAGCGCATCAGGCAGGTGGAGTCGGCCCGGTGGGCCGATTCCTCGAGAGAAATGGCCATTGCCAGTTCGCTCGGAGTGCTGGCCTCCGACCGCTCGACCACTTGCTACCTGTCCACTATGGCCGTTGCCGGCGAAGGGGCCGAAAGCAAGGTGGCGCACGGCTATACCGTCGGGCGGTCACCGTCCGAACTCGTGCCGGCCAAGGCCGCCGACGACGCCGTTTCTCGGGCGGTGCGGATGCTGGGGGCCACGAAACCTGGCTCGAGCTACGTCCCGGTGGTCCTGGAACCACGTGTCAGTGCGCAACTATTGAGCCTGCTCGGCTCCGTGCTCAGCGGCGAAAGGGTGCTGAAAGGGACCTCGCTTTTCTCCGACCGTTTGGGCCAGACCGTGGCCGCTCCAGCGCTGACGCTGATAGACGACCCGACCCTGCCGGCCGCTTGGGGCGCCTCGGCGTTCGACGACGAGGGCCTGGCCTGCCGGCGCAACGTGATGATCGAGGCCGGCGTGCTGAGCTGCTTCCTGTACGACAGCACTTCCGCCCGGCGGGCGGGCACGACTTCAACGGCGAGCGCCGTCCGTGCCGGCTACCGGAGCGCACCGGGCGTGGGCGCCCGCGCCGCCCACCTGCTACCTGGAGAGCTGAGCCCAGAAGGGGTCCTAGCTCACGTAGGCGATGGTTTGTTGGTGCAGTCCGTCACCGGGCTCCACTCGGGGGTCAACCTGGTGAGCGGCGATTTCTCCGTTGGGGCGGAAGGCTTGTTGGTCCGTGGCGGCGAACTGGCTGGACCGGTGAGGGAGCTGACGATCGCATCAAGCATCCAGCGCATGCTGCTCGGCATAACCGCCGTGGGTAACGACCTCGAGTGGCTACCGTCGCGGGCGGCCGGCGTGACCCTCGCCATTTCCGAGATGTCGATGAGCGGTGACTGACCGATGAGCGGTGACTGACCCCTTTGTACACTTTGTATGCACAAAGCGCGACAAAGTGTACAAAGCGGGCTCGGTTGAGAGCCTGGGGCCTAAGAAGCGGCCTTGACCGCCGACCCGCTTGACGAACCGGACGAACTTGATGAGCTCGACGACCCGGACGAACTTGATGAGCCGGACGAACTTGATGAGCCGGGCCCCTCGCTCTTGCCACCCCCGCCGGCGCTAGGTTCGCTCGACTTGGTGTCGCCCGTCTTACTCTCGCCCGTCTTGGTCTCGCCCGGCTTAGATCCGTCAGCGCTCTTTTGAGTGCCCTTGCGCCCTCGGACCGGCTGTCGGTCCTGTAGAACCCGCTCCCCTTGAAAGTGATGCCGATGTTGCCGAATACCTTCCTCAGCGGGCCTCCACACGCCGGGCACTCGGTTAGGGGATTGTCCTTGAACGACTGCGCGACTTCGACGTGCTCGCCGCACGTCTTGCAGGCGTACTCGTAGGTAGGCATGTGAAGCGGGCCTTTCGTTAGCACTCTGCAGGCGACATTGCTAATTGTAGCCCACGTCCCCACGATCGCGAGGCCTCAGGTTAAGGCTCGGTAACAGCTCCGTTGGAGACCCAGAAAGCCGTGATAGAACGGACTCACGCTCAAGGGCCACGCCAGAGCACTTGCTAAACCTGACCCTCGGGCTACCCGAGGGTTACTTTACCCGCTCGACAAGGAGCCCGCGATGTCGCAACTGTCGCAGCCGGTACGCAAGGCTGTGATCCCCGCCGCCGGACTCGGCACCCGGTTCCTCCCGGCCACGAAAGCCCAGCCCAAGGAGATGCTGCCCCTTGTGGACAAGCCGGCCATCCAGTACGTGGTCGAGGAGGCTGTGTCGGTCGGGATCACCGACATCCTGGTCATCACCGGCCGGGGCAAGCGGAGCCTGGAGGACCACTTCGACCGGTCCTTCGAGCTGGAGTACTACCTGGAAGAAGGCGGCAAGCTGGCGGAGCTGGCGGAGATGCGCAGCATCGCCGAGATGGCCGATATCCATTACGTGCGCCAGGGCGAGCCGCGGGGCCTGGGCCACGCGGTCCTGGTGGCCTCCGAGCACGTCGGCAACCTACCTTTCGCGGTGCTCCTCGGCGACGACATCATGCACCCGGAGCAGGTATCCTGGCGGGGATGCTGACGCCTACGAGCGAGTACGGCCACAGCGTCGTGGCCTTGAAAGAAGTGCGACCCGAGGACATTTCGTCGTACGGCTGCGCCGCGGTCGAACCGCTCGAGGAGAACGTGGTGCAGGTCGAGGACCTGGTCGAGAAGCCGACGCCAGAGGAGGCGCCGTCCAACCTGGCCGTCATGGGCCGCTACGTCTTCAGCCCGGAGATCTTCGACGTCCTGGCGAGCACCAAGCCGGGCCGCGGCGGCGAGATCCAGCTCACCGACGCCATCAAGGCCCTCGCCGAACACGAGCCCGTCTACGGCTGGACGTTCCGCGATGGTCGCTTCGATGTCGGCAACAAGCTCGACTACCTGCAGGCCACGGTGGAGCTGGCCCTCGAGCGGGAAGACCTCGGCCCCGCCTTTCGCCAGTTCCTCGTGGAGCACCTGGCCAAGGAAGCCAGCCCGGCAATTCCCTGAGCCCGCAGCCATAATCAGCCAAGCGTTTGACGCCAACTTGCCCGTCCCACTGATCGACGGTTTTGGGCGCCAAGTCCGCGACCTGCGGATCTCGGTCACCGACCGCTGCAACTTCCGCTGCACGTATTGCATGCCGCAAGAGGACATGCGGTGGCTCCCTCGCGCCGAGATCCTCACCTTCGAGGAAATCGAGCGGGTGGCGCAGCGTCTTCGTGGAGCGCTTCGGCATAACTTCGGTCCGCTTGACCGGGGGCGAGCCGACCGTCCGGGCCCATCTGCCCGGACTGGTTGCCCGTCCTCGCCCGGCTCCCGGTGGAGCTGTCGATGACCACCAATGGGGCCACCCTCGGCCGCCTTGCGCGACCGCTGAAACTGGCGGGGCTTGCATCGGGTCACCATTTCCTGCGACTCCCTGCGCCCAGACCGCTTCGCCTCCATCACAGGACGGGACATGCTCGCCACAGGTCCTCGCGGGCGTCGATGCGGCCATCGAGGCGGGCCTGGCCCCGGTCAAGGTCAACTGCGTGCTGGTCCGCGGGGTCAACGACGACGAAGTGGTCGACCTGGCTCGTTTTGGCCGGGAACGGGGCGTCGAGGTGCGCTTCATCGAGTTCATGCCGCTCGACGGCGACGGGCAGTGGTCTCGCCGACCGTGTCGTGCCGGCGAGTGAGATCATCGAGCGGATCGGTGAGGTCTACCCCATCGAGGCCGTCTGAGCCCGAGTCGAGCTGGATGGACCGGCGAACGGGCACCGACGGCCGGGGCGTGGAGCCCAACCCGCTGATCGTTACCGCTACCTTGACGGAGCGGGCGTATGTCGGCGTCATTGCCAGCGTGACCCGGCCCTTCTGCTCGAATTGCGACCGGGTGCGCCTGACGGCAGAGGGTGCGCTGCGCAGCTGCCTGTTCGCTGTCCGGGAGCGCGACCTTCGTCCGCTCCTCCGCGGCGGCGGGAGCGACGACGACCTGGCCGCAGCCATCGTGGCGGAAGTCGCCGCCAAGTGGGCGGGCCATGCGATCGGCAAGGTCAACTTCGTGCGCCCGGCGAGGAGCATGAGCCAGATCGGCGGCTGAGCCGGCCCCGCTCTTTACCAGCGTTGGGTGCGTTGCCGCCACTCTGCCCAATGACGGCTGACATACCGCTGGTCAGGGCCAGCCAGTGTGCCACCGTAACTGTTTGGCGTAAACTCGCATCAATGTCCGAACGCGGCCTGACCCATACCGACCCGTTGGGACGTGCCCGGATGGTCGACGTCACGCCCAAGGAAGCCACGCACCGGCGGGCCATGGCGCGCTGCAGGGTCTACATGCAGCCAGAGACGACCTCCAAAGTGGCCAGCAACGCCATCACCAAGGGCGACGTCCTGGCTGTGTCTCGCGTTGCCGGCATCCAGGCGGCCAAGCAGGCGGCTCAGCTGATACCGCTCTGCCACCCCCTTTTGGTTGGCGCCGTCACGATCAATTTCACGATCGGCGACGACTACGTCGAGGTCGAGACCCAGGTCGAGACCGTCGACCGGACGGGCGTCGAGATGGAAGCCCTTACGGCTTGTGCCGTGGCGGCGCTGACCATTTACGACATGTGCAAATCGTCGACCGCGCGATGGTAATTGGCGAACTTGCTTTATGGGAGAAGACTGGAGGCAGGAGGGCCATTGGCGGCGGGAAAGCGTCGCTGTTTGAATTCTGTGCCTACAGAGGTGGGTAGGGCGTTGCCCATTGAAGAAGAAATAGACGGTCTGCTCGGCGGGACCGGCACCACTCTCGAAAGCTAAAACACCCTAAGAGCGAGCATCCACCATTTTGGTGTTTGCGCGGGCTATCGTCCGTGGCAAGTTAGACGCTAAGCGGAGGTGTTTACCTCGATGGGCCCAACGCTATTGATCGTGTGCCTCTGGGGCGCCGTCCTCGTCTACTGGTTTTGGTCCCGGCGCCCTTTGGGTGACCCGGTCGGTTCGTTCCGCAATGAGTTGCGGGTGCTTGGCAGCGCGACGCCCGGCCGAGTGGCGCCGGCCAACCGACTTGCGCCAGCGCCGACAGTGCTTGTCAGTACGACTGACAAAAAGCTCATAGTCCTGAACGAAATGGTGGGGCCGCCAGTACCGCTCACGGCGGCCGCCCGCACCCGGAACCGCCAGGAGTTGCGCCGCCGCCGCCGCGACGTAATTGCCGTACTGGCCCTGGCTGCCCTGGTGAGCCTCTTTGCTGCGGTGCTGACGAGTTCTGCCTTGTTTGTCGTCCTGCACGTACTGATCGACCTGGCGCTTGTCACCTACGTGTACCTTCTGGCCAGGACAAGTGGTGGGCCAGCCAAAGCCAGCCGGCCCTCCTTTGTGGAGCGCGGGGACAGCGTTGCCCCACCCCCGGTATCGACAGTCTCGACCGTCCGCCTCGGCGGCGCCAGCTACATCCGGGGGCGCACGTTGGTGGACGTCGACTGGTCGGAGCCGAGCTACGGCGACTTCGGTAGCTACGCCGAGCTCGCCATGTCGCGGGGCAATTGAGCGCCACCAGCCTGCCCGACAACGTAGCTGAAGCCGTATTTTCGCCCCTGGCGGCGATGCAGGCGGCGCGTGAGGTGGCGCTCGCCGCATCTCGGAAGGCCATCAGGTTTGCTGGCGGTGCCGTTCGAGCCGTCCACGCCAAGGATGCCTCTCGCTGGGCCGACCTCTTCGGCCAGTCCGAACGTTCGGTGCGCGAAGCGCAAGCCGCTCTGACCCCCTTCCCGGCGATCTATTACGCCGGCTTCCTCCAGGACGCGGAGAAAGAATTTGGCGAGGCGGCGCTCACCAGCGCCCTGGTGGAAGGCGGCCCGCTGCCCTCTTGGGACCAGCTTTCCATCGGTTTAGCACCTTGGCTCAACGGGCTCTGTGAGGCCGCCTCAGAGCTCCGACGCGAGATCCTCGACCGTTTGCGTGAGGGCCGCCCCGACCAGGCCGAGACGTTGCTGCGGTCGATGGACAACGTCTACGAACTGGTGGTGGGGGTCGACTTTCCAGACGCTCTGACCGGCGGCTTGCGCCGGAACGCCGACGCTTTGCGGGCTGTGCTCGAGCGGACCCGGTCGGACCTCACGACCACCGCCCTTCAGCTCCAGCTGCAGACCTCCCTGGATAGGGTCGCCAGTCACTGGAGCTCGACCCCCGAGGGCGGTAACGGGTAGGGGCCAACTGCCTGCATCTAGTCGGCACAGGTAGAGCACACTGGAGGTATGGTCGCAAGCGCCCTCGAACTGGCTGAAGCTGCGGCTCCTCCCTCGCCGCTGCTGCGGGTGAAGCGCATCTCTGTCAGTTTCGGGCGGCTCCCCGTCCTCGACGACATCGATTTTGCGGTGTGGCCGGGGCAGCTCGTAGCGCTGATCGGCGAGAACGGGGCGGGCAAATCGACCCTCGTGCGCTGTATTGCGGGGGACCTCACGCCGAAACTGGGCGAGGTCGATATCGGCGGCCAAAAGGTAAGGTCCAATGCGGAAGGCGTGAACAGCGGCCTGGCCGTGGTGTGGCAGGACGGTGCTTTCTGCGACAACCTCGACGTCTCCGCCAACCTTTTCCTGGGTCGGGAGCAGGGTCGCTGGATCGTCTCGGACCAGCAGGAAAGAGCAGCGACCCGGCGGGTCCTCTCCTCTTACGGGATCAATCTCAGTGGCGACCGCTCCATGGGCGCCCTTTCGGGCGGGCAGCGCCAGTTAGTGGCCGTGGCCCGGGCGATGCAGAGCCAGCCCCGTTTGCTCGTCCTCGACGAACCCACCGCCTCCCTCGGCGTCCACGAGACCAAGCAGGTGGAAGACCTAATCGCCAAGGTGAAGGCCGAAGGGACGACGATCCTGTTGGTCTCTCACGACGTCGAGCAGGTGTTCAACCTGGCGGACAGGATCCTCGTGCTGCGCCGGGGGCGGGTGGCGGCCGACCTGGTGCCCTCGGAGAGCCACCCGGACGACGTCATCGCCATCATGTCCGGCCACGAACCGGAGGTTACGGCCAGGCACCAGTTGACTCGGCTGCAGGACCTGGTCGACCAGTTGGCCTCGGCGAAACCGAACTCGAGCCTGCCACTGGTCATTTCTGCTCTTGCCGCCGCCATTCGGACCGACCAGCTCTGCATCCATTTCCTGGATGACAGGGCTTTGCGTTGTGTGGCCGCGGTCGGGTTCCCGCCCGCCCTCCTTGAAGCCATGGCCACGGTGCCGGTCGGCAACCAGGGCGGGCCAATGGGGATCGCCGCGGCCACCGGGCGCGTCGTCATCGACGAGGACATCGACAAGAGCCCGGGTTGGGCAGGCTGGGCGGCGCTGGGAAAGCAGGCCGGGGTGCGCAGTTCCTGGTCGGTGCCTTTGGTCGGCTCGACCGGGCTGATCGGGGTGATCACGGGGGGCCAGTCGTTCGTCGGGCGCCCTCATCGTGACCAGATGGACCTCGTGTCGCTATACGCCGGCTACGCTGCCGGCGCCATCGAACGGGACCGTTTGTTCGGAGAAGTCACGGCTCGGAACCGGGTGCTGGAGACCATTCGTGTAGTGCTCGAGACGTTGGCCGGACCAGGGCCGGTGTCGAGCGGGCTTCTTCAGGCGTTGCGGTCGCTGCAGAGGGGGCTGCGGGCGGCGGAGATCGAGTTATGGGTGGAGCCCGCAGGCGGAGCGCCGCGTTGTGCCGTATTTGTCGATGCGGCCAACGAGGCCCACGCCGAACCGAGAGACCGGGACGGGGACGACAGCGCCCGCAGGATCTTGCAAACTTTTAGGGCCAATTTCGAAGGCCCGCTCCACCTGGAAGCCGAACGAGCCGAACCTGGTGGCAACGGCCAAGTGATTGCCACTCCGTTTGACGTCCCGGGCGGCCGGGCGGCGCTCATTGCCCGCTGGGCGGAGATCGGCCCTCCCGAGGACGCCGTGGCGTTGTTGGGCGACGCCGCCAACTCCCTCCACCTTGCGTTCGAACGCGACGAAGCCGAACAGGCCCGCCAGCAAGCCGAAGCCCTGCGCCGGTCGCACCAGCTGCAGCGGGACTTTTTCTCCCGGTTGAGCCACGAGCTGCGCACTCCGCTCACCGCCATAAGGGGCTACGCCAGCAGTTTGCTGGCCTCGGACGTCACCTGGGACGACGAGTCCAAGACGAGGTTCTTGAACCGGATCGCCAGCGAGTCGGCCCGGATGGGAAGCTTGGTCGGGGACTTGCTGGACTTTTCTGCCATCGAGTCCGGGCTTTTGCGCCTCCAGCCCGATTGGTGCGACCTCGGGCTGGTGCTGGGGGCGGCCGTCTCGTGCCTCCCCCGGAAGCAGCCGCGGCGGTCACAATCAATTGCGATCCCGCCATTGGCCCTGTCTGGGCGGACCACGACCGCCTCGAGCAAGTGTTCGTCAACCTTCTAGAAAATGCGTTCAGGCATAACCCTCCAGGTGTTCGGGTGACCGTCGATGTCTGTGCCGAACCCGGGGGCACCGTCGCCATAAGAGTGGCGGACAACGGGACCGGGGTTGCCCCCGAACTGGCCTCCCACATATTCGAGGCGAGGGCGCAAGGCATCGGGCGGTCAACCGGGGCCGGCCTCGGGTTGTCTATTGCCAGGGGCATCGTCGTCGCCCACGACGGCGAGATCGCTTTGGAGGAAGCCTCACACGGGACGCGGTTCCTGGTCCGGTTACCGTTCGAGGGGCCGGCCAAGGTGCCGGATATAGATGTCTGACGCGGGCCGGCGCACGAAGGCGCTCCTCGTCGAAGACGACCCCAACATCGTCGACCTGGTGCGCAGCAACCTCACCGTGAGGGGGTTCGATACGAGCGTGTCCGTCGACGGGGTGAGGGCGCTCGAGTTGGTCGAAACGGAATCTCCCGACATCGTCCTGCTGGACCTCATGCTCCCCGAGGTCGACGGCTTCGAGCTGTGCCGCCAGATGCGAGAACGGTCGGCTGTCGGCATAATCGTCGTCTCTGCCCGTGGGGGCCAGCAGGACAAAGTCACGGCCCTCAATTTTGGCGCCGACGACTATATGACGAAGCCCTTTGGGATAGAAGAGCTGCTGGCCAGGATCACTGCAACGCTTCGGCGCACACGTCCTATCGAGCCCGTCGAAGCCTCCCCCCTCCGCATCGAGGTCGGGGAACTGGTCATCGACCTCGACATGCGCCTGGTGACACGGGGTGGGGAGGTCGTCCACCTGACCCCGACGGAGTTCGCTCTCCTGCGTGAGCTGGCCATAAACAGAGGCAAGCTCCTGACCCATGCCCAGTTGCTCCGCCGGGTTTGGGGCCCGGCTACGCCACGGAGACGGAGTACGTGCGCGTCTATGTCAGGCGGTTACGGGCCAAATTGGAAAACGGAGGAGGCCCGCCCGTTATCGTCACGCAACCGAGGGCTGGCTACAGGTTCGTACCGTGAACGGCGAGGGGCCGGTCCTTCTGGACCGGTTCCATAGCAGGTTGTCAATCGGGACGCAAATGCGGGTGAGCCCGGTTTCGTGGTCTTTTACAAGTTGTTAACGGTTTCTTTACGGATTATTTACGATCGAGGCTTTCTGTTCACGTTCGTGTTCACAGCCAGAGGCGTACCTTTTTTTCACCGGAGCCAAGCGACAAAACTCCGGTAAGCCTCGCCAGGCTGACCACACGCCATTGGTGGCAACGGCGCCACTCCAAGCGTGCAGGGCCGGCTGGCACGGATATCGCTAATTGCTCCACTTCATACCAAGAAGTAGCAAAGGGGAACAAATGGAAATCTCAAAGAAAGCAAAGTGGATGGCCGGGGCGTCGGTCGCCCTGACCCTCGCTGCGATGGCGGGCCAGGCCGGCACGGCCTCCGCCCAGACCGTCTCGGCCACCACGTTCAACCGCAGCTTCAGCACCATGGCGCTCCTGAAGTCGGTCACCGCCAAAGGCTCTGGTGGCATCGGCGCCATCCTGCCTGACACCGTCTCGTCTACCCGGTATGTCGAGTTCGACGCACCGTACTTGACCCAGGCCATGAAAGATGCCGGCCTGCCTTCCTCTGACATCTCGGTCGTCAACGCCCACGGCAGCGACGCCACCGAGTTCTCGGATGCCCAGGCCGATATCACCAAGGGCGACAAGGTTTTGATCATGGACCCGCTGGACTCCGGCGTCGGCTCCAAGATCGAGTCCTATGCCGCTTCCCATGGCGTGAAGGTCATCGACTATGACCGCCTCACCCTGGGCGGCAGCCGGGCCTACTACGACAGCTTCAACAACACCTACGTGGGCACCCTGCTCGGCAATGGCCTGGTCAGTTGCATCGCCGCCGAGCACGTCTCGAAGCCGGTAGTGCTCGTGATGCACGGCGCCGTCACCGACAACAACGCCACCTTGTTCGCCAACGGCTACGACGCTGTCCTCCAGCCTTACTTCTCCTCCCACAAGTGGACGCTGGTGGGCAAGCTCCAGCCCAACGAGGTGCCCGCTGGCACGTGGACGCCGAGCACGGCCCTGACCGAGTTCGAGCAGGAGTACACCGCCCACTCGACCATCAACGCCGTACTCATGCCCAATGACGAAAACGGCGCCCCCATCATCACCTACTTAAAGTCGAAGGGCATCAAGGCTGACGCCTTCCCCGTCACGGGCCAAGACGCCACCCTGACCGGCCTCGGCAACATCCTCACTGGTTACCAGTGCGGGACGGTGTACAAGCCGATCTACCTCGAGGCTCAAGCCGCCGTGGCCCTGGCTGTATACCTGCGAGCCGGTGAAACCCCGCCGGCAGCCCTGGTCAACGGCTCCACCCCGGACACCACCGAGCACAAGTCAGTGCCGTCGGTCCTTTTGACCCCGGAGTGGGTCACCACCAAAAACATGAACTCGACTGTTATCTCAGACAAGTTCGTGCCACCGGCTCAGCTGTGCGCCGCGCCTTACGCAACCGCCGCCGCTTGCAAGGCAGCTGGCATCAAGCCCTAGTTTCCCCGGGCTATAAAAGCTGAGCCATTGTGCAAGCGCCTGCGCCTCCCTAATGGCGCAGGCGCTTGCGTCTGTAGGGGTCCAAAACCGACTTGAGTGGCCGGAACAGCGGTGGAGGGCCCCGCATTAACACCGCCTGGTGGCCTTGGGCAACGACCAGGGCCACCCACGAGGCGGCGGGACACCGAAGACAGCCTTGACCGAGGTCGGTTCTAGTGGTAGTAACCCCGAACCAGGACAAACGAGTAAGGTCGGAGCTGGCCGGTCCTCGTAAATCTCCAGGTGCTGGGAGAGGGAAGGAAACCAAATGCCTCAGGCTTTGCTCGAGCGAGGGCAGACATTACTCGAGCTGCGCGGGGTAGAGAAGAGCTTCGGGCCGGTCAGGGCTTTGATGGGCGTTGACCTTTTGATTGAGTCCGGAGTGGTCACTGCGCTGGTCGGTGACAACGGCGCCGGCAAGAGCACCGTCATCAAGATCGTCTCGGGGATCGAGTCGCCCGACGGAGGTGAGATCCGCTGGCGCGACCAGTCGGTGCACATCCATTCGCCACGGGACGCCGCGGACCTTGGGATCGCTACCGTTTACCAGGACCTGGCCCTCTGCGACAACCTCGACATCGTGCAGAACATGTTCCTCGGGCGCGAGATAACGAGGCTTGGAGAGCTAGACGAGCCGCCCATGGAAAAAGCGGCCCGGAGCACATTGGCCGACCTGCACGTCACTACTGTCCGTTCCATCCGCCAGCCCGTCGCCTCCCTGTCGGGAGGCCAGCGCCAGTCGGTGGCGGTGGCCCGGGCCGTGCTGTGGAACTCCCAGCTCATGATCCTCGACGAGCCAACGGCGGCGTTGGGAGTAGCTCAGACAGCGCAAGTCCTACAACTCGTGCGCCGCCTGGCTGACCAGGGCTATGGCGTGATGATCGTGTCCCACAACCTCACCGACGTCTTCGAGGTCGCAGATCGGGTAGCGGTGTTGCGGCTGGGCAGGACAGTGGTGCAGGGGCCGATATCGGAGTTCAACGCTCAGACGGTCGTCGAGTACATGACCTTCGGGACGTTGTCGAGGCCGGACCAGATCGAGGCCGAGGTGAAAGCGACGTCGCCCGCCGGCGGCGCCGACCCGGCCAGCGGTAACGGGGCGGAGGAGGCCTGATCAATGACTGTCAGCCCAGAACCCCCAAAGAGCGGCGGCAGCGAAAAGCCGCCTGACCCAAGGGGAGCAGTAGCAACCGAGGCACCGCCCGAGGAGATGCCGGCGGCGGAGTCGGCCGTCGTGGCGGCGCCCGAGATACTGGCGAACAGTCTCGCGGATTACGTTAAAGCGTGGTGGCAGAAGGTAAAGGCGGGCGACAGCGGGGTGCTCCCGGTCGTCATCGGCCTGGTCGTGATTGTCGCTGTGTTCGAGATCAAGACCTCGCTTTACCTCTCCGCCGGCAACATCGTCAACCTGTTCAACCAGGCCGTCGTGTTCATCATGTTCGCCATCGGCGAGGTCTTCGTGTTGTTGCTGGGCGGCATCGACCTGTCCATGGTGTTCGTGGCCGGCATCGGCGCCGGCCTGATGGCGGCGTTGGTGGCGCCGCCGTACAACTTGCCCTGGTGGCTGGCCATCCTGGCGGGCTGTGGCGCCACCACGGCTATTGGGCTGCTGAATGGCATCCTCATCACCCGCCTCAAGTTGCCGTCGTTCATCGTCACCCTGGCTGGGTATATCGCCTGGCAAGGCGTGATGATCTGGATGTTCGACACGTTCCCGATCGCGGTCGGGGGCGTGATCTCGATCTCCAACCGGGTCCTGCTCGACATTGTCGGCGGCAGCCTGAGCCCGGCGGCGAGCTGGATTGTCATGATCGTAGTGGTGGTTGCCTTTGGTGGCTTCACCATCTGGCGCGACATCCACCGCCGAGCGCAAGGCCTTGTCACCCCGCCGATGGGGTTAACCCTCGTGAAGGTAGCTGTGGTCGCCATAGCTGGCATCGTCCTCGTGCTGATCTGCAACGTGAACCGCGGCACCGGGAGCCAGAAGGTCGCCGGCGTCCCGTGGTCTATACCTGTCCTGCTGGTCGTGTTCTTCATCACCAGTTTCGTGCTGGCCCGTACTCGCTTCGGCCGCTATATCTACGCCATTGGCGGCAACGCCGAAGCGGCCCGCCGGGCCGGTATCGACGTCCGGCTCATACGGACGATCGCCTTCGGCATAACGGGCCTCATGGCCGGCATCGCGGGCCTGCTGTACCTGTCGCAGATCGGTTCGATCGCCACCGACATCGACCCCACCTACGTGCTCTACGCCATTGCGGCCGCGGTCATCGGCGGTACGAGCCTGTACGGGGGCCGGGGCAAGCCCCTTCACGCCGTGCTCGGCGGCCTCGTGATCGCGGCCGTGTACAACGGCATCTACTTGATCGGCCTCGGTGCCGCGGCCACCTACATAGTTACCGGGATCGTGTTGATCGTCGCCCTGACCGTAGACTCCATCGCCCGTCGCGGTGGGGCACGGGCCGGGGCGTAGCCCGGCTCGCGTAGGCGGGCCGGCTGGCGTTGGCGGGCCCGGGAAGGCCCGGGATAAATCCCGCCGCGGGGTCGCGACGCATTGTCCGGGCGGGCTGAAAACCGGTGTGTTTGTTGAAAAAAGGCCTGGCGCAGTGAAAACTGGCCCGACCGAGCCGCCCTCTGATTTCGCCGTGCCGCTGACGCCCAGCCGGTCCATGTCACCGCCGCACCAGTTGCTTCCGTCCGATCGAGTGGGTCGGCCGTGTGGTCGAGGCCTGACGGGGCGTTGCGGGGGCGCTAATCTGGTCGTGCCGCGGGGGTGTAGCTCAGCCCGGAAGAGCGCTACGTTCGCAACGTAGAAGTCGTGGGTTCAAGTCCCATCACCTCCACCGTAATAAAACGCAGTTCAGGCGGCGAATAACTGCAGGGCGGGAATTGGGATTGCCTAGCCCGTGCGCGATTCGTGCGCGAAGGGCCCAGGAGTTGACACCTAGGAGTTGCAGGCTTGTCAGCAAGCGCGAAGGCCGAGCCGCAGGCAAAGGTCAAGAGAGAAAGTGCTCGGGCCTGAAGCGGTCGTGGGGTGAGGTTACGCCGCCGGCGACAGGGTGGGTCAAACGCTGAACTGGGATTGCCCCGGTTTTCCGGACAGTTTGATTAGGCCGCTTGGGTAGCGGTGGGGTTGCAGGAAAGGCGGCGTTCGTACTCTAGAGGGCTGAGGTACCTGAGGCTGGAATGCCGGCGTCTCAAGTTGACCAGCCCTCTATCCAAAGCAACGTCTCGGCGCGCAGCTCGGCGATGCTCCGCCAACTGCGGCCTTCTACCATCTCCAATTTGTAAGTCCCGAACCAAGCTTCGGCCACGCTATTGTCCCAGCACTGAGCAGGGCGGGAAAGGCTTTGAGTTATATGGTGTTTTTCCAGTAGCTGGCGGAACTCGTGGGAGAAATATTGACTACCGCGGTCGGAACTAAGCCGAATTCGGTTTAGTTCGGATTATGCCGAGGTTTTCGTTAAGCCGAGGGTTCGTGGCTTGGCCTGTGCCGGCAGGGCCGCCTGAAGGGTTCCTCGGCTTAACGTTGTGTGCTATCGGAGGCTGTAGAGGGCTTGCAGCTTGTGTTCGCTGAGCTGGTCCGTGGCCGGGCCGTCGATGGCAGGGGTGGCTGCGTTGATGGCTTGTCGCATCATGTCGAGGGTTGCGAAGGCGTAGAACGCTGCGGTGGTCGAGGCGTTCTCGTGACCCAGGAGCCGCATGATGATCGGCAGCGGGATGCCTTGCTGGTAAAGGTCCATCGTTTTGGTCTTCCGCAGCATGTGGCAGTGGATCTTCTCCGGGATCGACGGGCAGCCCGTCCGTGCGGCCTGGGCAGCTTGCTTCAAAACGGCGGAGACGGTGTCGGCTGACAACTCGGCGGGGAGTCCGTGGTGGGGGCTGTAAAACACCGGCCTCGTCGCGGGGAGTCTTGCGCTGTTGGGGTGGAACTCGGCGAGGTACACGTGCAGGTGATCGATCGTCTTGTCGGTCAGCGGGACGATGCGAGTCCTGTTTCCCTTGCCGGTGAGGGTGACATGACCGGGGTTGGTCAGGGAGAGATCTTGCAGGGTCAGGCCGGTGATCTCGCTCACCCGGGCGGCGGTGTCATAGAGCAGGATGAGCAGCATCCGGTTTCTGCGGGATTTCGCTGTCTGCCCGCTGAACGCAGCCAGAATGGCCCGTGTTTCGGGTTCGCTGAGGTAGGCGATCGGAGTTCTGGGGCTGCGGGGCGCTTTGAGAGTCTTCGCTGCCTGGCTGAGCGCGACAAGGGTGAGGTCTTCCTGGGACGCGTACGCCAGGAACGCTTTGATGGCGCTGAGCCGCAGCGTGACTGTTTTCGAGGCGTAGCGTTGCTGATCAGTCATCCAGGCCAGCCATGATTTCAGGTGGTTGCGGTCGAAGTGGTCGAAGCGGACCTGTTCGCGCTCGACATGACCGGTCTTCGCCAGATAGTCGAGGAAGCATTCCAGACTGATCCGGTAGGCCTCGATCGTCTTGGGCGAGAGGCCTCTGACCTTGGGCATGTAGGCGTGGAGATAGTCTCGGGCGAAGCCGAACAAGTCGGGGGCGTCGGTTTTCGGGTCGCGTCTCATTCGAACCCGACCTCCGGCAACAGCGACCGGCTTTTCCCGGTGAAGTCGGCGTAGGAGCCCATGAAGTCGGGAGAGGTGTGAATGTAGTAGTAGGTGCTGTCAAAAGTCGCATGCCCCATGTAGCGCGACAGGTAGGGCAGCATCGCAGCGACATCGCTGCCCTGGCACATCCATCGTTCGATGTTGGCGTAGGCGAAATGGTGGCGCTTATGCGCAATTCCGCATAACAGGCATTATGTGGACGGCGGAGTTATGTGCCCTGTCGGCGTCGTTCTGCTGGTGACGGCCGCACCGGTTGTGTTTTCGTCCGCATAATCCTCCCGGTCCGTGTCACCGCGTAAGCGAGTCGAGCCAGCCGATCAGGGAGGTGTCCGAGGTCCAGTCGGGCAGGGCGTCCGGGGTGAGGGGCTGGTAGGCATTCTCGATCGCTTTGCGTTTGGTCTCCGCGTCTGCGCGGGCGTAGATCTCGGTGGTGGACACGTCGACATGGCCGAGCAGGTCGCGGATGTAGATCAGGTTCACGCCGGCCTGGACCAGGTGCATCGCCCGGCTGCGCCGGAGCGTGTGGGTCGTGACCGACCGCCAGGAGCCCACGCGGGTCGCAAGTCCGCACGGCCCGCACGTGGCGAGCCAGGAGCTTGGCGATCCCGGACCGGGTCAACTTGGAGTGGTTCGGTCCGTAAAAGAGTGGGCCCGCGTCGGCGCCGAGGCCAAGGTGCGGCTCGCGGCGTTCGAGGTAGTAGGCGACGAGCTGGGCGGTTGGGCCCATCACGGGCACGTATCGGATCTTGGACCCCTTCCCGCGGACCACCACCGTCATCGGGTCCGTGCGGCGGATGTCGGCGACGTCGAGGTCGCAGAGCTCTTGCGCCGAGCCGCGCTGTCGTAGGCCAAGGCGAGCAGGACGGTGTCTCGCAAGGCGCGAGCGCTGGCCGCGCCGGGTTCGGCGAGCAGCACCTTCACCTCGTCGCCGGTCAAGTGCCCAAGATCCGGAGCCGGGGTGTTCTTCTGTCGGATGGCGAGGACTTGGGTGAGCTGGTCGAGGTGGTCGGGCTGCTCGACGGCGGTGTAGCGGCAAAACGACTTGATCACTGCGAGGCGCTGGTTGCGGGTGGCGGCCGAACAGCACCGCTCGGTCTCCAGCCACTCCAAGAACAGCAGGACCCGTGCCCGGTCGATGTCGGCCAGGCGCAGCTTCTCGGGCGGTATGCGCTGGGTGTCTTTGAACCAGGTGAGCAGCAGCTTCATCGCGTCCCGGTAGGAGGCCGTGGTCCTTTCTGATGCGGCGCGCTCCCCGGCCAGGTGGTCGGTGAAGAACTTCGCCAGGAACCGCCCGGCGAGATCGGTGGGCGGCGCGGGCCGGGGGGTCACGGCTCGTCCTTTTGCGGGGCGGGGATGACGTGACCGAAGCGGATCTGGGCTTTGGCCATCACCTCGGGATAGGCGTCCGCGGTCAGCCTCAAGTAGTACTGGGTGCCGCGAAGGTCGGCGTGGCCCATGTAGCAAGCCAAGTAGGGCAGCATCACGGCCAGGTCAGCACCGGCGGTTGCCCAACGCCTGAGGTTGGCGACGGCGAAGCCGTGGCGCAGCGAGTGCGGGTGGGGGCCGCCACCGAAATGCGGGATGCCGGCGTCAGCCAGGTAGCCACGAAAGCGTAGGTAGAGGGTCGACTGGTTGATCGGCCTGCCCACAGCCCTGCTGTAGAAGACGTGGTCGCTTGGCTCGGGGGCGGGGTGCGCGGCCGCGAGGTAGGCGTCCAGGGTCGCGCGGAGCCGACCGGTGATCGGGATGGTCCTTTCCTCGCCGTTCTTCGAGTCACGGATCCGAAGTGTCCCGGCACCCGCGTCGAGGTCCGACAGGGTCAGCTTGAGCGCTTCGGAAACCCTGAGGCCGGCGCCGTACAACACCCTGAACAGCACCGGGTCGACCGTCGCCTTGTTCGAGTAGGAGGACATGGCCTGAGCGTCGATCGCGCCGAACAGGCGGCGTACTTCGTCGTCGGTGAGCACATATGGTGGCTGGTGACGGACACGGGCCCGCGTTGTTGCGGCCGGGATGTAGGCAGCCCAGCCGAGGCCTTGGGCATGCTCGGCGAGTTGGCGGAGCGCCAACTCGTTGCGCCGAAGGGTGCTGGAGCGCAGGTGAGCGCCGAAGATGAACCCGTCGACCGCTTCTTTGGTGATCGACCCGTCCGGGTAGCCCTCCCGCCGGCAGTGGTCGACGAACTGGCGTAGGGCCCGTTCTTGGACCTTGAACCGGTACCCGCCGGCGTGGCGCACGCCGACCAGGTCCGCGACGAGACCCGAAAGCGTCGCCTCAGGCATCGCGCCCACCGGACCCGTCGAGGACGTCTTCGACGTCCAACGCGCAACGGCGCAACCGTTCGACATCGAAACGCAGGTAGTAGGCCTGGGTGGTATCGCTCGAGGCGTGCCCCAGCACGGCCGACACCACCGGTATCGACGCGCCGGCGCCGATCATGGCCACGGCCAGCGCGCCGCGCAGGGAGTGCATCCCGTAGACCTCGCCCGGCGGGGTCGTGATCCCGGCCCGGGCCGCGTAACGTGACAGCCGGGAGGCGACCGACGAGGCGGACCCGAACGCGTCGAAGGGGTGACGGTGCTTGACGAACACCTTCGGGCAGGCCGTCTGGCGGCGGCCGTCTCGGACGTAGTCGATGACCGCCCAGCCGACGTCGTCGAGCAGCGGCAGGTTGAGCGGCCGGCCCGTTTTGTGCTGGACGATCGTGATCCGCTTGGCACGCCAGTCGAGGTCGCCCAGTTCGAGTTGGCGCAGGTCCGAGATCCGCAGCCCGAGGCGTGCGGTCGCGAGGACCATCGCGTAGTCGCGTTTGCCGACGACGGACTGACGGTCGATGACGGCGAGCACCCGCCGGATCTCCTCCGCAGTCCACAGGTGCGGCTCGGACTCGTGACGGACGTGACGGTGTGGAGGCAGCCGGTCCGCCAGGCCCTGAGCCGTCTGGCCCGAGCTGGCCAAGAAGGCCAGGAAGTCCCTGAGGCACGACCTCATGGCGGCAACGGTCTTGCGCCGCAGCCCGCGTTGGCGCAGCAAAAATCCCGACAGGTCCCGCACGCCGAGCATCGCGAGGTCGTCGACGCCCACCTCGTCCAGGTAACAGAAGAAACGGCTGACCGCCTTGTCCTTGGCAACCACGGTCGCTTCGGCGTTGTGCCGTTCGCGGCACGAAGCGAGGTAGTCGTCCCTGAGCGGGCGGAACCTGGCAGGGCAGTTGTCTTTCGCCGGGACCACCGACCGGTCAACCTCGATCCCCCGACCGGCCAGCACGTCCATCGCTAACACCACCGGCCGACGGACCGCTTGGACATCCCTGTTGCTGGCCGGCTCTCGCAACGACCCCAACCTCACCCCGGTCTGGTCCGCGATGAAGTCGATGCACACCCGATCGTCCGCCATGTCGAGGCCGCGCCCGGCCAGAAAGGCGGCGAACCGGTCCAGCACGGCCTGGTGGCGCCGGACCGTGCCCTCGGCCCTCCCGGCGTCGCACAACACCCCCAAGACGCTCTCGACGGCGCCGTTGATATCTGCCTGTCCCACGAGGATCACCTCTGCATTCGGTAGTGGAATGAAACAGGCAAGACGATTTTTCGAGGTGCGGGCAGCCCTCAGCGGTGATGTGAGCCGGCCCGCGCTGTCATCGGCTCGACTCGCTTACGCGGTGACACGGACCGGGAGGATTATGCGGACGAAAACACAACCGGTGCGACCGTCACCAGCAGAACGACGCCGACAGGGCACATAACTCCGCCGTCCACATAATGGCGGAGGTCGTATGGCCGGGGTTGACGGCCATCGGTGGGTCGGGCCAGCCCGGCTTGGTCCCAGATGCGGCCAAAGGTCACCCCAACCGCTGCCGGGGTGACCGGAGTCATGGCGGCGGAAACGAAGAACGTTCCCCGCGAGGCGAAACGCGCAGACGCTGCCCGATCGCAGGCGTCGAGGACCTCGATGACCTGGCCGGTGAGGGGGAGTCGGCGGCTGCGGTTACCTTTGGACCAGACGACGTCGATGTGGCCGTCGTCGAGGTTGACCTGATCGGCCTGCAGGGCGCGGACCTCGCCGGTGCGGAGCCCGCAGGAGTGCATCAGCGTGAAGAACGCGGCCGCCTGCCACCTCCACGGGGAGGGGACTTCGAGTGCTGCTGCCGTTTCGAAGAACAAGTCGACCTCTTGCCTGCTCAGCAAGTAGGGGCGGGCGGGAACGAAGGGGGCTTTCCAAGCCTCGGTGAGGACATAGGCGTCGCTGACCGCGTTCGCCTGGAGCCACCGGCCGAAACCGCGGATGTAGGACATCCACGACCGGTATCGGCCCGACCTGTCCAGCTGGGCGACCACCCATCCTTCGACGGTGTCCTGGTCGAACACCACCCGGCCGTGTTCGGCGCAGTAGGCATCGAACTGTTTCAAGTACCAGATCCGGGAGGCGCCGGAGAACCCCATGTTCTTCTTGAACGCCACATACGCGTCTAACTCGGCAGCGAACACGCTGATAAAACCATGCTGGCTCATGCCCGCGCACCTTCGGGGACCGGGAGCACACAATCGACCAGACGGTCCCAGTCCACGCTCATATACAGGTTGGTCGATTCCTCGCTGGCGTGGCCGAGAATGGCCGAGATCGTCGGGAGCGCAACGGCGGCGGCCAGCAGCCGGGACGCGGCGTTGTGGCGCAGAAGTCGGGTCCCGGCCTTCGCGTCGGTCACTCCTGCTTTCTGGAATGTCGTGACCGTCACCCTCTGCACCGAAGCGTGGCCGGCCAGAGGGGTATGTGGCGCCACCGAGCGCAGGAACACATGATCATCGTCCGAGGCGGGCCGCTCGCCGAGCACGTAGTCGGCGAGCTTGGTCATCAGCAGCGCCGGCAACGGCAAGCACAGCGGGTTGCCCGTCTTCTGTTGCACGATCCCGACCGTCCGCCCACGCCAGTCAATATCCCCCAAGCGCAGCCCGACGATGTCGCAAGCTCGCAATCCCGTCGCAAGCGCGAGCAAGGTGATTGCCGCGTCCCGCGCGCTCACCGCCCCCGACACGCACACCCGCACCACCAGCGCCTCGACCTCATCGCTCAACACTGAGATGATCCTGTGGGAGCGCCGGACGCCGGCCAGGCTCAGCGTGTCGACCAGGTCCGCTCGGCCCGTGAATTTCAAGAACGGGCGGAAGTTCGACACCACCCAGAACAACGACGACCTCGCCCACCGCCCCAGCAGGGACTCCAAGAACGCCAGAACACTGGCGCCGTCAGCGTCCTCGAGGCGACCGATCCGCCTTGCTCCAAGAACACGAGATAGCTGCGAGTCATCTGCCCATACGCGGTGCGTGTGGCCGGTGCCAAACCGCGATCGTCCATCTCCGCTTCCCGCGCGGCGTCCTGTGCGGCGAACTCGCCAGACGCCGGGTGCGGGCCACCGCCACCCCGCTTGCGTACTGACAGATCTACCCGTCCGCTACGCGCGTAGGAGTCGAACAAGCCGACCAGCCGCTGGTAGTCGAACCGGCGCTCAGCGCTGAACCGGCCGGTCCGCGGACTGATCGTCATCGCCGAGAACTCAGCCCCCAACCGCGGGCTATAGGCCCCGCCTCGCTCCTCGGTGTACTTAGCCAGCGCCCTGATCGTCTTCTCGTACTGGCCGATCGTCGACGCCATATAAGCGGCCGAGCGCAATTCAGCGACAACAACCTCACCGATCTCTCTGACCGTCGCATCCATAGACGTCTCCTTTCCAGGACGTTGGGATGCGACGGACGCTAAACCCGTGAGTGTCGAAACGTTAAGCCGAGGAACCCTTCAGGCGGCCCTATCAGCACAGGCCAAGCCACGAACCCTCGGCTTAACGAAAACCTCGGCATAATCGGAATGGTACATGAGCCCCGGGCCGGGCCGACGGTGGCGGAGGGCCATGCGCATGGCCTCGCACACAAGGGACGACTCCATATGGTCAGCCAATGCCCAGCCCACCACCCTGCGGCTGGCCAGGTCGATCACCGTGGCCAGGTAGGCCCAGCCCTCCCAGGTGCGGACGTATGTGACGTCGCCTGCCCATACGGTGTCGGTGGCCAGGTTCTCGGCCCGAAGGCTCTGGCCAGCAGGTTCATCGCCCTGGCCTCGGGATCGGCGAAGGTCGTACGTCGGCTACGACGGCGGCACCGCCCCATGAGGCTCGCTCTGACCATGAGCCGTGCCACTCGCTTTCGGCCGACATGGAGCCCCTGAGCGGCCAGTTCGGCGTGCACCCTGGGCGCCCCGTAGGTCCCCTTGCTGGCCGCGTGGACGGCGCGGATCTTCTCGGTGAGCTGGGCGTCAGAAAGCGCCCTAGAAGAAGGCACATGCTCGTGCCAGGCGTAGAAGGCGGAACGGGACACTTGGAGCAGGTCGCACGCCTTGACGACGTTGCCACCTGCTTGCTTCTCCGCCACGATGAACTCCCGGCACCGGGTGGTCATCGGGTCCCCTTGGCGAAGAAACTCACGGCCCGGGCCAGGATGTCGCGCTCTTCGGTCACCTCCCGGAGCTGCTTGCGCAACTTGGCTATCTCCTCGGCCTCGGCGCTGGTGGTGCCGGGCCGCTGGCCGGCGTCCACTTCGGCTTGGTTGACCCAGCGCCTCACGGCGGTCTCAGTCAGGTTGAGCTCTCTCGCTACGCTGGCCACGCTCTTGCCCGGCTGGTGGCACAGGGCGACCACCTCAGCTTTGAACTCCGGGCTGAAGGCTCGGCGATGGCGCTTGGTCATCGTCTCCGATATTGACATCTGAACATCCTTTCGGGGCGCAAGGCGCCCATCGTGGATGTCCGTCAAACCGGGTCAAGCCCAGAACTGACTCGGGAAGACTCAGCCCGTTGAGAAACCTACTAAGGAGAACCCTTTTTCGCGTACTCATTCCCGGGAAGACCCTGCCTGAGTAAGCCTTCGTGCTCCGCCCGAAGTTTGTAAGGGTTTACTTGGAGCGAGATCGCTAGCCCCGTCTCAGCCCACGGGCTCGACCGCAACCACGAAGGCTCGCGCAGGTGGCCGTGGGTGGGGTGCGTGCGGTGTAGGCACGATGGCCCGGATGCGGTCATCCGGGATGAGGACGATGCCGGTGGGGGTGGTGCCGTCCGCACCGTTTCAGCAGTTGGATGAGAGCGACCCGCTGGCGCTCTGGGATAGCCAGGACTCCGAAACCGATGGGTTCACCGTGTTCAGCCAGTATTCGGCCTCTTCGTCGGGCCGGTGTGGATTCGCGCCATGCGGCCACGTGCAGCCTTTCCTCAACTTTGTGCTCGGCTTTGAGCCATTGCCGAAAGCGACCAGGCCGGTAGTCGGAACTCTTGCGTTTGAACACGGTCCCTTCTGGCTGAGCCGGCTCGGTCGCTTCGAATATAGCGGTGCCGTCGGTGACCAAAGTGTGGCATGGGCCGCTCCACGTGAGCGAACAGCTACGTCCAGGTCATCAAGGACCAGGCTGCGCGCCGCCCAGGGCGCAGGTCGTGGTGGCCGTGTTGGAGGATGTCGAAGACGTCGAAGGTGACCGGTTGAGAGTGCTAGTTGTGACGCGACCGTGGACGTGGCCTGCGACGAGCTCGAAATGGGCCCGCCCGTCTGGAGTACGACAACGAATTCGACGTCGAGGACGACCTTGCCGAGCCAGGTGAGACAGGCCAAATCCCCTGAGACGTTCGGTCCATTCGCCTCCGGCCCAAGACCACAGCCGGACCCGGGAAGGCCTCACCTGTGCGAGGCAGCGGTACCAGTCGCCCGTTGTGACTTGACGTGCGTCTTTGGATGACCGGAAGCATCGCGGCTTGGCCGATTCTTACGGTTCGTGCGCGAGCGTCCGAGGAACTGCGCCCCCAACAGCTCCGCTGCCGCGCGATCCGCCGCGCTGGTTGCCTGCGCGTAGATGGCCAAGGTGAGTCGGGGGTCGGAGTGTCCGAGGCGGACCTGGGCTGTCTTGATGTCGACGCCTCCGGCCACCATCGCAGTGGCCGTGGCCCGGCGGAGGTCGTGAAACCCGGTGCCCTCCAACCCAGCCGCCTTTGTCGCTGGCAGCCAGACCCGGTTGCGCCAGTTTGCATAGCGCAGTGGACCGCCGTTTGGCGCCTCGAAAATAAGCCTGTCGGCGTCGGCAGCCGTCAGTCCGCGAGCTGCCATGTGCTCTGCTAATAGATCTCCAAGGGCGACGGCTAATGAGATGGTCCTTCCGCTCGCCTTAGATTTGGGCTGCCCACTAACTGGCCGGCCCTGGGCGTCTCGGATATTTGTCTCGGCTACCGTGACGGTGCCGCGTAACAGGTCGAGCCCGGCGACCCTGAGTCCAGTGGCTTCTTCCCAACGCCACCCCAGCACGGCGCCGAGCCAGACCATTGCTCGGTACCGGGGGTCCATTGCCTCGGCCAACGCCGCGACCTGTTCAACGGTGAGGTGACGTCGCCTGGTGGAGGCGACTGAGGGCAGCTTGATGTTGCGGCAGGGCGACCGGGCGAGCCAGTCCGCGGCAATGGCGTAGGCGAAAACTGCCGCCAGTACGCCATAACGGCGCTTCACGGTGCGTGGTGCGGCCGTGCCTGACCAGGCGTTGACGAGCGCCTGCACGTCGGGTTGGGTCACCGACCTGATTTTCCGGGACGCCAAGGGCTTCAAGTGGACCCGGACGACGATCTCGTCCATGGCCCACGTATTAGGACGCTTCGCCGGGTTAGCCTCCAACCATTTTGACGCAATATCGATCACCGTCAGATCCCCGCCGCGAGGGTCGACCCATGAGCCTCTGTGGATATCCGTCTCTGCTGCGGAGAGCCAGGCCAAGGCGTCCGCCTTGGTCGTGAACGTCGATGGTGCCGGGTAGCGTGAGACCTCGTGCCAATAGCTGGCTTGGAACCGCCCCGAAGGAAGCCTGCGAATGGACCCAAAATGGCGGCGGCGGGCGCTCATGGTCGGAGAGCGTAGCGTTGCTCAGTGACGGCTGCATCACCGTAGATTCTGACGGTGGTCTCACCCTCGCGAGATTGCTTCCCGCAACTCGAGGCCCCGGTAACCAAACTCACAGTGGGGTGTTAACCCTGTTGGTCGCGATAAAAGCGTCCAGGTCCGATTGAGTGAACCGCACGCGGCGCCCTACCTTGACGGCGGCTAGGTGGCGCTTTGCCCATAACTCCCTTACATGCCGTGGCGAAGTACAGAGATAATGGGCGGCCGCCTCATAGTCCAGAAGAGCACCCCTTGAGTTTGGGTCATGTTCCCTAGAAGACACCGGCGTTTTAGGATCTGGTTTGCTCTCTCGTCTCATGCGGCCGCCGTGTGTCGCGTGGGAACTCAGACCTGCTCGTGCTAGCGTCTGCGTTCCCTCTGTCCGTCTCATATCGTGCTGTTTCCGCGAAAGTGCTGACCGGCGAGATCGCTGCTTTCTGAGTGGGGCTCCCCCGGTAGACCGGACACTCGGCCCTACGCCGCTTGTTGGTCGTTGAACTGCTCCTCGAACTCCTCTGGCGTCAAATAGCCGAGGGAGCTGTGAAGGCGTTTACGATTGTACCATATAACCCACTCGAACACTTCCAGGCGGGCGTCGGCTATTGTATTGAAACGAGTAACGTCAACAAGTTCTCGTTTTAGCGAAGAGAAGAAGCTCTCGGCCATCGCATTATAGTAAGAATCGCCAACGGAGCCCATTGACTGGGTTATGCCGAGCCGCTTACAAACTACGGCGTAATCGCCTGAAGTATATTGACAGCCTCGGTCGGAATGAAAGGTGGCACCGGCCAGGCCCGGCCCCGCAGCCCGGCAGCGGCCAGGAGGGCGTCGGTGCACAGAGTGGTGCGCATATGGGCTTGGAGCGACCAACCGAGCAGGCGCCGGCTGCACACGTCGAGCACCGCCGCCAAGAAGCAATAACCCTCAGCGGTGGGTATGTAGGTTATATCGCCTACCAGGAGCTTGTTCGGCTCGTCGGCGCTGAAGTCGCGCTTTACGAGGTCAGGTGCAGGAGCAGCCTTTGGGTCCTGCCGCGTCGTTTTTAGCTTGCGTCGCCCGGACAGGCCCCGGAGGCCGAGGCCGGCCATCAGGCTCTCCACGGTCTTGTGGTTCACCTTTATGCCCTGGCGCCACAGCTCTTCGGTCACCCTCGGCGAGCCGTAGCGGCGCCGGTTGGCCCAGAACACGTCCCAGACCAGGTTGGCCAGGTGAGCCTCTTCTAGGGTTGCCAGGCTCGGGGCGTCGGCTTTGGCGGCCCAGGCGTAGTAGGCCGAGCGGGACACCTTGGTCACCCTGCACAACGTGGTGATGGCGAAGTTGGCCGCCTCGGCAGCGATGAAGCGGTACCTCCGGTCCCCGCTTGGGCCACCGTCGTCATATGAAGCCAGCCGAGCGGCGATCTCGGCCTCGGCTTCCAGTGCGGCCACCCGCCGGCGCAACCAGGCCATTTCTTCGCCGTCGGTCACTTACCCGTCTCCTTCACCCAGTACGCCGTGAAGCGCTTCAGGATCTCGATCTCTTCCTCTAGCTCTTTTATGCGCTTGCGCAGCCGGCGCTGTTCTTCCAGCTCGGCCTTGTCAGCGTCGTCGAGCCGGGCATCGGAGCCGCGCACCCAATAGCTGAGGGTCGAGTCGTCGACCCCGAGCTCCTTTGCGACCTGCGCGACAGGGCGTCCTGACTTCCGTACCAGTGCGACCGCGTCAGCTTTGAACTCCTCGCTATAAGGACGGCCTCTTGCCATGTGTAAATCCTTCCCGATCGGGGGCGAGGACGTCGTGTCCGGCCGAAGGGGGGAGGTTCAACCAGTGCTAAAACCTCGCTCTCGCGGGCACTTAGGCCCCAGCTTGAGCCGGGCCATCGCGCTTTGGTCCCGCCCCGAAAACCTCCGGTCTCGACGAACTGGCCTTGGGCCACAGCCTCGAGAGACCCGACCAGCTCCTCGGCAGAGAGGGCCTTGGCAATTAGGCCCCGAGCGCCCGCGTTGTAGGCCGCCGCCCGACTGGCCTCGGTGAGGCTCCAGGTGTACACGGCCACCGCTCCGATCTGCTCGTGCGCTGCCAAAGAGCGGACGCGCTGGAGTCCGAGACCTGGTTGCCCGTAGGTATCCAACAAGGCCACGTCCACGGGGTACTTAGGGTCCTGGTCTACGTCCAGCTCGACGACGGCGACACGGGTCCGGTGAGGGGCGAGCATGGCGCTAACGCCCGCCACGATCACCTCGTAGTCATTGACGACCGCCACCTGCAGCGGTGAAGCGATAAGTTTTCCCCGGGCCTCGTTACTTTTGCCGCTGAGTGTAGGCACCCCTTGTTCGATACCCACATTGTCCGGTACCACATCATCGGGTTGACACCGAGTCATCGAGGCCCCGGAAATCACTCAAATGGGTGAGGCCTCATCCCAACCTGGTGCCTTAACCTGTCTTGACGTGAACGGTAGCGTGGCCAGGCCGGCCAGCATCGACGTCCCCGCGGCACCAGCCAGGCCGTCGCTCCCGCCAGGGACCGTGTCATGCCCGGTGAGCCCGCACGGTCCATGGCGACCGGGCCGAAATCGACGACGCCATAACCGACCTGAGCTCGGGCCGGTCCGATTTGTCCGGATGAGCTCGGCTTCGAGGTAGCGGGTCTCCACTGCCCGTGTGCACCGAAGGAACAGGAATGCTTGAGACCTCTAACCGGCCGCGTACGGTGCTTGGAGAGTGAACCAGACGGCTTCCCGAGAACAAAGGGCAAGCCCCGACCGCCGTCACCAAGCTGTCGGTCCGGCTCCACCACTAGCCTGCTGTTCCCCAGGTCGATCACATCTACGCGCAGGTTGTTCTCTGACCGGCTCAGTATCACAACGGCCGGGGTGCAGGCGTGTACAACAGCGTTTGCCACTAGCTCGCTCACAAGGAGCGCGGCCACATCGACCACCTCGCTATGGGCCCAACTCAGCTATGACCGCCACACAAAGCGTCTCGCTTTGACGGCGCCGGACGGCTTACAGAAGAAAAACGCCGCCGACTCGATATCGCCCGCCCATGCCAAAGTCTGTGCTGCCAATGCTGATCGCCATAAGTCTCATTGCCTCTGTTGCCGCCTTCGTACCAGGCCGCTCCAGCTCCAAGCGGTGGCAGTTACGGGCGAAATCAGCCGGCCCCATCAGGCCAGTCTCAGAGGGAAGCGCCCTACCCTCGAAGCGCCATGGGTCGGACTGTATTACGCACAGTGCATAATTACCCAGGCCGATCGCGGTCGAGCTTAGAGGGGTCGACATATCGCTGAGATAGCCAGGCGACCACGGCGGCCGTCGATTACGGCTCGCCTCTCCATTATCGAAGAAGTGGCGACCCGCCTTGCCGATAGCCATGGGATCGACGAGGTGGCGGACGCCATCGGTTCGTCTCTCGACATCGGGCTGGGCGTTACGGCGGTGGTCCTCAATGTCGTAACCGCTGACGGCAACGGTCTGGCGCTGTACGAGTCCGGGACCTCCGAACGTACCCGCGACCTCCTCCAGGGCCATGTGCCATTCGAGGGCGGCCCGGCCCAGGCCGTCCTGAGCAGTGGCGAAGCCGTCTACTGGTCAACGCTGGGCCAGCGCAACCGCGACTACCCGGATTACGCGGACTTCTCGAGCTTGTGCCAGTCCTGGGCCATCCTCCCGCTCACTGCCCATGGCACGACCTTTGGGGTGCTATCGGTTGGATGGGCCGACCCGCGGCGGTTCGGCCGCGACGACTCGGCCCTCCTCCACGTCATCGCCCACCAGTGCGCTATTGCCGTGGACCGGGCGCGCCTGGAAGAGGTCGAACGCAGCGAGCGGGAGACCCTCGAGCTGATGAGCGAAGGCACTCGGGTCATGGTGAGCGAGCTCGATCCGGCCAGCGTCGTACGCAAGCTTGTCCTCATTGCCGTCCCGCGCCTAGCGCCGTGGTGCGCCGTGTACGTCGCCGAGCGGTCAACCTTGAGAAGAGTGGCGATCGAGATCGCCGACAACACCGACCTCGCCGAAGAGCTGCGCGGCCTCGAGGCTGTCGATATCGGTGCCGACAGCCCACTGAGCCTGTGCTATCGCACTGGCATTGCCCAAGTTGTGCCGAGGGTAACCGAAAAGGAGGTCCGCAGCTACAGCCATGCGCAGAGGGAGCATTTCCTGTCTGCCACGGCCAGTTGGACCGCTCTCATTGTGCCCATAAAGGCGGGCGGAAAAGTGATCGGGGTCATGAGCCTCGTGTCCCACAACTGGGGTGGCTCACCGCCGTCTGAGGCCTGGCATTCGGCCGAGGGCCTCGCCGGTCGGGCAGGGGTGGCACTGAGCAACGCCCGGCGCTATGACCTCGAGCGTTCCACCGCCAGCCTCCTCACCGAAGCCGTCCTGCCCCGTGAGCTCCCAGAGATCCCAGGTTATGAGGTCGCAAGCCGCTACATCCCCGCCGAGGGGCGCGTCGCGGGCGACTGGTTCGAGGTCTCTCGGTTACCTTCCGGTCGATTCCTAGTGGGCATCGGCGATGTAGGTGGTCATGGGATCAGCGCCGCGTCGTTGATGGCACAACTGCGCAACGCGGCCCGCGGACTGGCGATCGGCGGTAGCGGGCTTGGGGACATCATCCGCGGGCTCGATGAGCTGACCCTCATGGACGACGCCCATGGCTTCGCGACCGCCCTTTACGGGTCGCTGGACCCCAAGGACGGAAGCTTGCTGTGGTCCTCTGCTGGCCACATCCCGCCGCTCACCTTCGGCGCGGGCATGGCGTCCTGGCTCAGCTTCGCCGAGCATCCTCCTCTCGGGCCCAGATGGTTAGCGAGCCCCGAGTAAGTCGACATCAGATTGCGCCGGCCGAGGGGCTCGTCCTCATTACTGACGGAGTGGTCGAACGGCGCGGAGCCGATATCGGCGACGGGCTCGACCAACTCAGCAATTTGGTCGCAGGGCACGGCGCCGCCAGCGCTCAATGCCTCGCCGACGCGATCGTGGCCGAGTTCTGTGGTGCGCCATACGATGACTGCTGCATCGTGGTGCTTCGCCATGTGTGATGTTCGATCCTGCTCATCGGGCCGGTTGATTTGAGCGTCCGTGGCCTGGCGTCGCGACCTATCGAGGTATGGCGACGGCCGGCGGACTCGGTCCGGCGTCGAGGGCGTCCGGTGCAACGTCGGCACCCGGCGCCACGGCAAGCTTCCGCAGGACACCCGCCGGCACGCAGGCGCAGTGGCTCTTCGACGCCGCGCAGCATCACCCGCTGTCCGCGGCCCAGGTCGCAGCTCATTCCGATAGCGCACACCTCGCGACACTGCTGGCACCGGCGGCGACGACCCTCAACAGCATTCGAAGCTACCGCGCACTTGCAGCTGGACAAGATCACGACGAGCGCCCCCGAGTCGATCGATTTCGTCGTCACGGTCAACGGAAAAAACGAACAGCAGGTGAACACCGCTGTCGCCGCCCGCGGCCTGATGGGCTCGTTCCACCTTCAACCAGCCGGGTCCACGCCGGCTACGACCACACTCGCGCCCGTGCCGGAGCCGTCGGTACCGAGGATGAGGCCGATTCCCACTGGCGTGGGCTCTCCACCCCTGAAGGGCGCCCTCACGCTCCTCCCTGGGAAGCGGCCTTTCTCGCCGTCGTCCTCGTCTCCGCCTCGGGTCCGAACAACCAGGAGGAGTCGAGCGGGCCGAACCGGCCGTTCCTTGACATCGCCACCGGCCTCGCCGCTTGGGGTCCCGTTATTCCCTCGAAGATCAACTGCATCTCAATTGCCGGGACGTCGGAACGGGCTCGTAAAAATAGGCGTGACCTGGTGGTGCCACGACCGGCGACCGACAGCGAGGCGTCTTCAATGGTTTTGTGCACACCGGGAAGTTGAGCTGGGCTGAGCCGGCGCCCCGGCCAACTTCAAACGGTTATTACCGGTCCGACATGGTCTCGGTGCCCGGCCTCTCATGCGCGGCGCGCCAGCGGGTTGGCGAAAGATGATGGTCTCGCCTCGAGGCTCGGCGTTCTCGGTTGCAGGTTTCGGTGCTCGCCAGTTGAATTAGTCGATCTCTTGGCGCCAAGGAAGAAGTGTGTTTGTCACGGCTAGCGCAATGAGAACGCCAGGGCGGCGCCAAGGGAAGCCGTCCCGATCACCATCCAGGTCACGTAGTCGTTGACGACCCCGCTCTGGAACGGACCGGCGGGCTCGACGATCCAGGCGCCTGACTCGCCCCCTCGGCGCAGGACGGGGATACTGCGACAATATATCGGCCAACGAATGCCAGAACCAGGGCACCACGGAGGTGCGGCCCCAGCGGCCACGTCGGCGATCGTGACGCCGGCGGGCTCTGAGGCGGCGGGGGAGACCGGATTGGTGATGTGGCTGCCGAAAAGGACCACCGCGTTGTAGGCCTCCTGGTCCTGGAAGTGGATGGCGCTGGCATGGGCCAGCGGGCCTAGGTGCGGCATGACGCCGACAGCGACAGCCAACGCCACGAGCACCGCAACCGGCACCGGCATTGATAATGGCGTCCGCTCGTTGGTTCCTTCCGTCGCGCCGGTCTCCTCCGAGGACTGCTCGGCAATCTGGGCGTCCTCGCCTGGCGCGTCCGCCAGGCCGAAGAACACCCGACGGGCCACCCGGAGCACCGCCCGCCTACGACGATGGAGGAGATGATCACGCAGGCTATGGCGTACGAGTAGCCGCTCTCCTCGACCCATCCCTTGCCGAGGTACGTCACGAACGGGGGCAGGTCGGCCAGCCCCAGGCCGGGCAGGGGAAGATGATCCGCTGGCGCGTGGGTGCTTGGCCCCAACGCGCAGCCATGTAGGTGGCGGTGCTGGCGAGGCCCAGCGGCGTGAGCAGCGCGATGCCGATCACGAACCTGCCGGCGTTCAATGCGCTTGACGGATGGCGGGATTGACCGGTTGACTTTCCGGTTATGAATTCGCCGTGACCCGTCCGACCTTGAGCCACGTGACCTCCAGTGAGGTTGGAGCCTCCGAGGATCTACCGGCACTAGTTATCGAGGCCGGCCTCAGGATTGCAACCGCCGAATCCTTGACCGGCGGCATGCTGGCAAGTTCCCTCGCAGAAATGTCAGGCGCCAGCCACTTCTTTGTTGGTGGAATAGTCGCCTATTCGGCCGACGTGAAATTCGACGCACTCGGCGTGACACCTGGTCCCGTTGTCAACCAGCACGCTGCACGTGAGATGGCCCTTGGTGCCAAGCGCCTTCTGGGGGCCGACATTGTCGTGGCGGTTACGGGCGTTGGGGCGCCGGCCCCGAAGAGGGCCAACAGCCAGGAACGGTCCATATCGCTGTCGCCGGGCCCGACGACGCCATTTTCAGTACACAGCTCGGCATCGATGGCTCTCCTGACATGGTCTGCCGCCTCACGTGCGAGCGCTGCGTCGAGATACTTTGAGAGTTCCTCAATGGGTGGCTGACGCCGCACCGTCAGCTGCACGGGCGTGGCCAGTGAGCTCGACGGTGCTAGTGCAGACCTACAAAACGACGAGAAAGGAGCTATCCATACCCGACGCTGCCCACGTAACAACGAGGATCTGTACGGCCCACTTTAGGGGGAACGGTTTGTAGAGGAAGCGCGCCGCGAAAATCACGACTGACCGAATGCTTCGCGTAACGGGGGCAAAGCCGCCGGCCCTCGGGGGTAACGCCAAAGAACTGGGCCACAATGTCGCACCACAAGACGACAGGACAAAAGGGCGGTCGAGCTAGGGCCAACAGGCCGGAAAGCTCGAAACGCAGAACCTGAAGAAACGAAACTACGCACGTGAAAAAGAGAACGGAATGGCCAAAGGACAAGGCGTGGTGGAACTCCTACTATCCACCGATCGCACAGCGGCGAGCCTGATCGAGCAGTTCGGCGCTAAATCAGACGAGAACCCAGGCGAGTTAGTTTAGGCGCGACGAGCGGACAGTACTACATGATAATCACTGAATGCGGGCTCTTGGGGTTTGGGCGGCCCGTCGTTAGCTCGCTACGACAGGAGGAAGCGCAGTGTCACAACCGAAGCCCTATGACTCAGAGGACCCATTCAGCGCTGCTGCGTGGCGCGTGGCGCTGCTGGACGAGCAGCCCGACGACCAAATGGCCTATTTCGAAAGCTGGCTGGAGTGGTCGGTTGCGCGTAACCGGGTAAATGAGCGCGGCGAGGCGAAGGTCTCCGAGGTGGAGCAGTAGTAGCAGCCCTAGCCAGCTGACCGCCGACGACCGAACAGCGGCCTCGAAGCATTAAGGTCAAGAATGCTTGCTTCGTGCCTGACTTTGCCCGCGCGTGGGCCAGCAACGAGGCGGGGAGTGAGGTCGCTGTCCCTTAGGCAAGTAGAACGAGTTTCACTTGTACCAACGAACGCGTCCTGCTACACGCCAGTTGCGGACGAGACCTCGGCGGCTCGTTGTAGCTTTACGGACGTGGACCAGCTCATCAAAGCGGCCGTTAGATTCAGAAGGTGAGCCATGGTTTAGCTTTTCTGGCTATTTGCCGGGTAGGGGGGTCAAGTTATCAAACAATGCGATCAGGCTTTTTCAAGTGCTTAGCTGCCTTTAATTTTTAGACGGGTCCTCTTGGCGGCGTTGGCGCTGCCAGCACGAACGCGGGCGGCTCCGGGACCAGTGTCCCGTCGGTACTGGTGAGCAATGGTCTATCCAGGCCGACGATCGGCGTAATATGGAGCCACGGGGCCCGGGCGGGGGCCGGGCAAACGGAACGCAATGCCGGCCAAGCGCAGAGCTGCTAGCCCAGTTTGAACGCTTAGCGACTAGGGAAAACAACAAGGGTGCCGGTAGCGACTCGCGCCAGCTGATGGCTCGCCAAAAGGCCGAGCCGGGGACATCGGGCCCGCTCGCAGGCGCAGGTCAGCCACGCCGGCAGCAGGAGGAAGTCCCGGTCCTGCGCCGCGTGGGGTCCTGGCTGGTTTGGTGGACGTTGCTCATGGCCCTGTGGGTGTGGGTCGACGATTCGATCGCGCTGGCGGAGCTCCTGGCCGGGGGGGCGGTGGCGGCCGTGGGCGCCCTTTTCGCCGACCTGGTGTCGTACCAAACGGCAACTCGGTTCCGGGCCGCGTCGAGTGGTTTGCGCCGCTTGCCTCCGTGCCTGCCAGCCTGGTGAAAGACACCGTGCTCGCGTTGCAGGTGTTGTGGCGCCGCCTTGCCCGGGGGGAACAGCCCAGGAGCGGTTTCCGGGTGATCCCCACGAAGTTCGGGGATGACAGCCCCGAAGGGGTCACCCGTCGAGCCCTGATAACCGGCGGACGCTCGATCACGCCCAATACCTTCGTCGTCGGCCTCGACCGGGACACCGAGCTCATGGTCGTCCACCAGCTCGTCGTCAACAAGGGAGCACCGCTGAAGCCGAGCGGCCCACCTTCTCCCAGCCGGTCTGTCCCTGAGAGGGGCCGGCTATGAACGCTTTCGTCGCGGCAGCGGCCGCCATGCTGCTTGGCCTCTTTCCTTGCCTGATCGTCATGGTGCGCGAGGAGGTGATGGCGGCGGTGGTGGCCTACGAGCTGGCCAGCTCCATCGTTGTGCTGGTGCTCATCTGCCTCGCGCAGGGCTTCGGGCGTTCTGGCGAGTTCGAGCTGGCTGTGCTGCTCGCCATCTTGATGTTTGGCAGCGGGCTGGTGTTTGTGCGGAGCATGGAGCGCTGGCTATGACCGTGCAAGACGTCATCGCTGACGCTCTGTTAGCTCTCGGCGTCATTTTTGTGCTGGCTTCGGCGCTCGGCGTCCTGTTGATGCCCCAGCCCTACGACAAGGTGCATTTCGTGACCCCGGCGTCGGTGGTGGCGCCAGCTCTCGTGGCGGTGGCCGTCTTGGTCCAGTCGGGCTGGAAGGAGAACAGCGCCCTGACCTGGCTGGCGCTGTTTTTCATGGTGGTCACGAGCCCGGTCCTGGCCCACGCCACCATACGGGCGATGCGGGTGCGAGAGGTCGGCGACTGGCGCCCCGGCCGAGCCGGCGCCGCACCGCGCGTTGAGGACGAGGGCCGGGCATGACTGAGGCGCCCCTGGCCGCGCTGGTCGCCACCACAGTGACCACGAGCGTCATGAGCGTGGTCCAGGTCGTGGCTCTCGTCGCTACGGGTGCCGCCGCTACCGCCGTCGTTTTCGTCCGACGCCCGGCGCGCCAGGTAGTCGTCCTCTCCGCCTACGGGCTCGTGCTCGGCGTCCTTTTTATGACCTTCCAGGCGCCCGACGTCACCCTTTCCATGATCAGCGTTGGCTCCGTCCTCCTCCCCCTCCTCCTACTGCTCGCCCTGGCCAAGATGCGAAGGCAGGAGGAGTGACCCCGGCCCAGCGACGCGTGGCGTTCCTCATCGCCATGGCCGGGCTGCTCGGTTTTTACCTGTGGGGGTTGGCCGGGCTGCCGGGTTTTGGCCACTACCCGGGCCCCTACGGCGACATCGTGAACGCCATCGCCGTGGCCCGTACGCATGCAACAGGGGTGGTCTCGGCCGTCAATTTTGACTTCCGCGGCTTTGACACTCTCGGCGAGGAGTACATCCTGTTCATGGCGGCGACCGGGGTCGCCGTCGTGCTGCGCCACCTACGTCCTGAACGCGACCGCCCCCCGCTCGACGAAGCCAACGACCGCCGAGTGCCACCCACCAGCGACGCCGTCCGTCTCACGGCTGTCATTTTGACCGGTCCCACTGTGGTCATCGGCTGGTGGCTCTCGACACACGCACAAACCACCCCGTCCGGAGGTTTCCAGGGCGGCGTGGTACTGGCCACGGCGTTCATCCTCATCTACCTGGCCGGCCAGTACCTCGTGGTCGACCACATCAGCCCGGTCAACCTCACCGACGCAGTGGAGGCGGTGGGAGCCGGCGCCTTTGCCGCCATTGGCCTAAGCGCGCTCGGTGTCGGCGCCGCCTACCTGACCAACGTCCTGCCCCTGGGCAAATCGCCAGGAGCCATCAATTCTTCGGGGACCATCGCCCTCATTAGCTTCTTCGTCGGGATAGAGGTCGCCGCTGCCTTTCTCCTCATTTGCTCCGAGTTATTGGAACAGACCCTGCTCGTGCGGGGGAATCGGTGACGAACCTCTTCGAGCAGCCCCGCCATCCGCGCCGCGCGATTAGCGCATGACCATCTTTCCTTTCGTGGTGGTGGCCTGGGTCATCGCCGTCGGCCTCTACGGGATAGTTACCAGCCGGCACCTGGTCCACCAGATCATCTCCCTCATCGTGGTGCAGTCCTCTACGTATGTGTTGTTGCTCGGCGTCGGCTACAAGACCGGCGGCGCCGCTCCGTATTTCTACGACATCCCCCTCCACACCCGCGCCGTCGACCCGGTAGTGCAAGCCCTGGCGTTGACTGACGTCGTGGTCGAGGCAGCAGTTACTGCCCTCTTGCTGGCGTTCGCCGTCCAGGCCCACAAGCGCTTCGGCACCGTCGACCCCGAAGAGCTGCGGCAGCTCCGGGGCTAGCGCCGCTGCCGTCCGGGTCGGCCCGCTCCTCCCCCTCGTCGTCGTCATCCCTCTGCTCGCGGCTGCCGCCGTGTCTGCGTTCAACCCGGTGCTCGATAGGGCTCGCCGGCTCCTGGACGGTACCGCCGTAGCCACCGCCGCCGGGGTCACCGGCATCCTCCTCGCCATCCTGGTCAGCATCGGCGGCCATGGCCCCGAACGCGTCTATTGGTTCGCCGGGTTCCGGCCGCACAATGGGATCGCCATCGGCATCGACTTCGCCGTCGGGCCGCTCAACGCGGGCATCGCCGCCCTGAGCGCCCTCCTCGTCACCGCCGCCATGGTCTTCTCGTGGCGCTACTTCGAACAGGTGTCGACCTATTTCCATGCCCTCATGCTCGTTTTCTTGGCCGGCATGGCCGGTTTCTCGTTGACCGGCGACCTGTTCAACATGTTCGTGTGGTTCGAGGTCATGGGGGTCTCTGCCTACGCGCTCACCGCCTACCGTCCCGAGGAGAAGGGCCCATCCAGGGGGCACTCAATTTCGCCATTACCAACAGCGTGGGCGCCTACTTCATCCTCTCCGGCATCGCCCTTGTCTACGGGCGCACGGGCGCCCTCAACCTGGCCCAGATCGGCCGAGCCCTCGGGCACCGCCCCCCCGACGGCCTGGTGGTGGTGGCCTTCGTCATGGTGATCGTGGGGTTCTTGACCAAAGGTGCCATCGTGCCGTTCCACTTCTGGCTGGCCGACGCTCACGCAGTGGCGCCGACACCGGTGTGCGTCCTCTTTTCGGGCGTCATGGTGGAGCTAGGGCTCTACGGCGTGGCGCGGGTGTACTGGTCGGCGTTCGGCACCGCGCTGGGCCACCGTCAGGTCATCGCCAATGCGCTGTTAGCCCTCGGGGTGCTTACCGCCATCGTTGGCGCCTTATTCTGCTACCGGCAGCGCCATCTCAAACGACTGCTGGCTTTCTCGACCGTGAGCCACGCCGGCATGTTCCTGATCGGCATCGCGCTGCTCACCCCGCTCGGCCTGGCGGGCACCGCCGTCTATGTCGTCGGGCATGGCTTGGTAAAGGCGGCCCTCTTCCTATGTGTAGGGATCGTGCTCCATCGCCTCGGATCGGTCAACGAGACGTGGTTGCACGGCCGGGCCAGGCACCTACGCGCCACCGGGATTATCTTCGCCCTGGCTGGTCTCGGCCTCGCCGACCTGCCCGTGTTCGCGACGTACCTCGGCAAGGGATGGGTCGAGGAGAGCGGGACCTCGCACGCCATGGCTTGGGTGACCGTCGTCCTCATCATTTCCTCCATGATCGTCGGCGGCGCGGTGCTCCGGGTGGCCGGCGGGGTGTTCTTCGGGTTGGGGGACGCACCAGGGGAGGACCCGCAGATGGCCCAGCAGGCCTCTGAGGAGACGAGCGAGACGGAGGGGAGCAAGGACCGCACGCCATGGTCAATGCTGTTGCCGCCCGCGGTGCTCGTGACGTTGGCCGTCGCTGTCGGGGTGATGCCCCATCTAGGAGCGCTGGTGCAAGCAGGCGTAGTCCGCTTCGAGGACCAGGGGGCATACAACGCGACGGTCCTTTTCGGCGCCCAGATCGCCCATCCGGTCGCGCCCGCCGCCGCAGAGCCCACCGGCGTCACCATCGCAGATGTGGCCACCGGGGCTGGTACTGCCTTCGGCGCACTGGTGCTGGCGCTCATCGGGCTTTACTGGCGGCGTATCCCGGTCCTGCGTCGAGGGAGCGAGCCGGGCGTGCGGCTCGTCGAGCCAGCGCGGCGGTTCCAGAGCGGCGTCGTCAACGACTACGTGACGTGGATCGTGATCGGCACGGCCTGCCTCGGCGCCGCGCTTGCTATCTCGTTGCGGTAACGGTGGCGAACGCGCTTCATGAGTGGCTGCGCGGGCGGGGCTGTCGCCTGATCTCGGGGTTCATGGCTACGGCATTCAAACGATCGCAGGTGCAACCCGGCAACCGACCTCGCATTTTGGTACCCGGACGGTACGTAGGAAATGGCTAGGCGGTCTAGGAAGACGTGAGAACCGAGCGGCCGCTCTTCGGCGCCAGCGTTGGCTCGCGCTTGTTTATGAACTCTTCCACTACCTGTCCCGGTGCGAGTGTCACGACCAGTCCGTACCCGAAAGTGCCAGCGGTACGGCCTCCGGGTTATCACCATAGGGTCCCCTAGCCCAATAGGGGAGTACGGGCGGGCCAAGGACTGTTGCTGCTGGACCTGCGTGCTGCTACCGAGATGGCCTAATCGCCCACTGCCGTTGGGGCGCTACTGGTGCTCGTTCACTTGGAACCAACATTGCCCGGCCGCCTCTAGCCAACAAAGAGGGCTCAGAGAAAGTCAAATAGCGTCGGCAATCTGAAGGCTAGCTCTTCTTGGCGGCGGCAGCTTTGCCACCCTTCCGGCCGGCGGCCTTATGCTGTGCCGTAGTGCCGCCGTGGGCGGGGTTCCCACCTGAGCCCGAAACCTTGCCGCCATTGTGAGATGCGTTCGGCGAGTTGGCGATCCGGGCGGCCCGCTCTTTTGACATGCCCTTGTCCCGCAAAGCTTCGTATTGACGTTCGTTCTTCACGTGCGCAGCCTGTCCTGGCATAATGCCCTCCTTCGTGCCCGCTAACTAGCCGTCACTTTTACCCTGCGAATTCAACATCAACCCTCCTGCCGGGTTGAGAAACGGCCCAGGTCGCGTAGCAAGAGGAGGTTACAGGCTGTGCCGGGGCCCTATGACGTCATGGCTTCACGGGCCTGCTTGGCCCGTGCCGCGCCTATTGCCGTCTTTACGTCTCTCCGCTCCTCTGGTGGGGGGAGAACGGCTGACAAGCCGAGGGCGTCGGTCCACAGTTCGCGGCCCCAACCTGTCGAATGGTACAGGTGCTCGTCCTCTTGTCCTTCGACTTCTTCGATAGCTGCTTGCAGGAGTTTCTTGTGGTTACCGTTGGAATGGCCGGCTACTTCGGCGAGCAGCTCCCAGTTCAAGTGGTCCTTGACCTCGGCCAGTGTGACGCACTCGGCCGTGACGATCTGGGCTTCTTCCGGTTTGCCCTCCGCTCGCGCCATGTCCATGGGCTTGACCAGTGACTTGCCGATGTGGCGTAGGACGCGCCGCCCGGGCGTCTCGGTTGAGGGGTCGAGGCCCAAACCTCGGATCATTTCCTCCGCAATTTCGACGTGGTGCTTCGTCTCGTTGTGGCATTTCTCCCATTCACCACGCAAGTCGTCGTTCCGCACACAGCGTAGGGCCGCTTCATAGACGAGCACGCCGCCGAGCTCAGTTTCGAGTAGTTCAAAGAGCAATTCGTGAAGCTGAGTTTCGTTCATGTGGACCTCCTCATGACCAACTGGCTTATGGCCAACTGGCTCCAAAGTTATTCCCACCCGTTTACCGGGCCAACCTTGGCATTGGAACGGCTCAACAGACACCCTCGAAGCCGCCCGCTGCTGTGGGGCACGAGCGTTGCAAGCGCGATCACCGCTCCAGCGGGCCCAGTCAGCCCCCATCGCGTCGCTCAACCGAATCGCCTTGCCCACCACAGTTTGGTCGACCCATGCGAACGGCCGCCAGCAAGCCACCAGCGGCTCGTTGTCTGGGCCTCGGCCTGTCATGTTCCCGACTAGCAACCACGGCCGCTTAGTGGTCTGGCGCCGGTGCTCGAGATGGCGGTAGTCGTACAGCCGGCGCGACGCCCAGACAAGGCGCCCCACCACGGTTCAGGCGCAAGGGGAGTGGCATCCCGGGGAGCTCGACGCCGGTCAAGTCGCCCCGGCTGCGCCCATTAAAATCTGCACAGGGTCGCTCGGACCAGCGGATGTACAGCTCCTCTTCGCTATCAACCAGACTGGCCAGCTCGCACAGCGAGCGGACCTGCCCCATCACTGGCGCCATAAGCCTCAGTTTGATCTGGCCGCGCCCACTTGGTCCGTTTCGCGCCCGGCTGTCGTTCTGGCGCCGTCGGCGCGGCTCACCGTCGGCGCCTCGTGGTCGTGGACGTGAGCCTCGCCTTGGTGCTCTTGTTCGAAGTCCTGGTGCGCCATACGGGTGTGCCGTAGGGCGGCGTGGTTGTGCTCATGGTTATGGGAAGAGCTTAAGTGTTCGAAACCGCCGTCTTTGTGGTTGTGGGTCACATGGAAGTGATCGTGGTTATGGACCAGAGCTTCGTGGTCGTGCTCTTGCCATTCCGTGCCTTCTCCGTTGTTCATCACAGTCCCCTTTTCGCTCTTCATGCCACCTTGCTATTGGTAGCGGTACCCTATGTGGCCCTTGTTCACACTAAGAAACCATTTGAGGTCGGGAAAGTGGGATGGGGCTCAGCAGACCCTCGACCCGTTAAACGCGGTTCGGCCCCGATGGCCGGAGCTATGTACCTGGTGCAGTGTGCGGGTGCGAGGTGGGCTGGAGGTCGCGACACCGCAGCCTTTTGCGACGGCCCAAGCCATCGGCAAGCGACACTACCAATCCGGCGATGTGACTGCTCAGACTGTTGACACCCACGTGAGCGTGGTTGATAAACCGGCCGAAGCACCGGGCAGGGCTCAAAGCCCAATGCGGGGGCGCAGTTCCTTAAAAAAGAACCGCAGGAGGCCAGCTTGGTCTTCGCCGACCTGGCTGATGTAGATCCGGTCGTAACCGGCTTCCAGGTACTTTCGGGTCGATTCCGCATGGCGTTCGGGGTCCGGGCCGCACGAGTTCGGCCGCCTGTTCGAAATGCCTTGGCAAGGACAGCTCAAGGGTGAGTTTCCCGGGGATGCCAGTAGTTTTCCAAACGTCGAAAGCGAGCTCGCGGGCCGCGTCTTCGTCCTCGGCCCAGCACACCTTAACGCCGGCGACCGCAGGACCTCGACCACCGTTTTCCTTGTAATTGCATACCGGCTCAGGTAGTGGAGCGACGTTTACATAGCCGTCTCCGACCTGGGCGGCGAGCTGTACGGCATCAGGGCCAAACCCGGAGATATAGACGGGAGGTGGAGACTCGGGGCACGAATTGATGCGAGCGTTCTCCACTGTGTAGTAGCGCCCGTGGTGGTTGACAAAGTTGCCCTGCCACAGCTGGCGCATTACGTCAATGGCTTCCTCCAGCATCTCCCGCCGGACGTGGGCAGACGGCCAAGAACCTCCCAGGATGTACTCGTTCAGCGCCTCTCCTGTACCTACACCGAGGACAAATCGGCCCTCCAGCAGTAAAGAACAGGTGGCAGCAGACTGTGCGATTATGGCCGGGTGGACCCGCATGATCGGGCACGGCACTCCCGTTGCCACGTGTGGCTTGGTAGTGGCCGCGATGGCCCCGATCACGCTCCCGACAAACGGGCTCTGCCCTTGGCGGTCGGTCCAGGGGTGGTAGTGGTCCGAGATGAACACGGACTGGAACCCCGCCGCTTCGCCCATGCCGGCGAAGCGCACCAGCTCGCTTGGGCCAATGCTCTTCGCTGGATAGAAAGTAACCAATCTCAGCCATCTTTGGCAACCCTATAAACCGGCGCCTACACGGTTAGAAGTACCCATCTTCAACAAGAAATATTGGTAGGCGAGTGCCCACACCCGCCCGAGGAGCCAGCGCCGTCTAAGGCGGGCAGGGCCACTTACCGTGTCGGGGTCAAGATGGCCATCGCGGGGTAAATAGAACTCCGGTGGTGGCAAGAGTGCGCCTTAGATCGCTGCGTCGTCGTTTCGAGCCTCTATCTCACCCCATACTCGTAGTCACTGTGACGAAGAACAAGCCCAAGACCCAAGACGCCGGGGTCGATCCGGCAGCTGAGCCGGCGCTTATAAGCCAAGGGCTAGTGCTCTCGCGCCGCGGAGGAGGAAAGAAATGAAGCCCTCGGAGATTATGGAACTTTTACGCGTTGCCCGCCCGGACCCCCCTTATGGCGTCCGCGCCTTGGCTCGTTGTTTCGACATAGACGACTTGGCCGCTCTGGCCCGCCGTAGGCTTCCCGCCGGTGCCCTCGCTTACTTAGAGGGTGGCGGGGAAGGGGAATTTACTCTACGGCGCAACCGAGACGCGTTCAACGACATTGAAATCGTCCCGAAAGTCCTGCGTGATGTCAGCCACGTCAAAACCACCACAACCGTGCTGGGGGCGCCGGTGCCCCTTCCCATCGTCTTATCTCCTGTGGGGGCTCCGCGGATGTTCCATTACGAGGGAGAGCTGGCCGTGGCACGAGCAGCTCGCCACGTGGGCATCCCCTATGGTGTCTCCACGCTCGCCACTGAGCCACTGGAAACGGTCGCCTCCGAGGCACAAGGGAGCCCGCTGTGGTTCCAGCTGTACGTCTGGGGTGACCGGGGAGCCACCAAAGAACTGGTGGCCCGGGCCCGCGCCGCTGGGTACCGGGCGTTGCTCATCAGCGTCGATACCACCGTGCGCTCAGAGCGGGACCGCGAACTGCACCGGGGCATGGTCCTGCCGAGCCCACGGCTGACTCTGGGCACGGTGATCGAGGGTGGTCGCCACCCGCGCTGGGCCTGGCATTTTTTGACTTCGTCAGCGCTCTCCTTTCCCAACCTCTCAACGGACGGCCCCACGTCCCGCCGGGTCATGGAGGAAATGTTCGATGGCACCGTGAGCTGGAAGGACCTCGACTGGATCCGTGAGGCCTGGCAGGGGCCAGTCGCCCTGAAAGGCGTGCTGCGGGCGGAAGTAGCGCGCCGGGCGGTAGCCGAAGGACTTGACGCCGTCATCGTGTCCAACCATGGGGGCCGTCAGTTCGACCACGTGCCCGCCACCGTCGATGTGCTCCCGGAGATTGTCGACGCCGCTGGCGGCCAGCTCGAAGTGCTGCTTGACTCGGGGCTGCGCCGAGGGAGCGACATTGTGACGGCCCTTGCCCTCGGCGCCCGAGCCGTGCTCGTGGGGCGGCCCCACCTCTACGGGCTGGCCGCCGCCGGGGAAGCCGGGGTACGGCACGCGATCGACATCCTGGCCAAAGAACTGAGGACGTCGATGGCACTTAGCGGCGCCGACAGGCTCGAAGGCCTAGACAGCGATCTGCTGCGGTTCAAGGGGGCGGGCAGCAAGGTCTCACAGCGCGAAGATGGCCATGTTTTCGAGACCTCGGCTGCGCTCTCTTAACCTCACGAGGCTCGGCGCGCGCGCCAAACCTCGCATGGCTGAAACAATTTGGCCCGGTCGAAGGTAGGTGTCCGCCCACTCGCAATTTGAACCTGCCGCCGCTGCATTTTAGGCATCGGATGCCCGCGCCAGGAGCTCAGCTAGATGGACCGCTTCCTTGCCTGCACTGTCGAGCTCGTGGATCTGGGTGCGGCAGCTGAAGCCGTCAGCCAGGACCACGTCGTCGGGCGCAGACTCCCGGATGGCGGGCAGCAGCACCTGCTCCGCGCACGCCCTGAGAATCTCGAGGTGGTCCGCCTCGAAACCGAAGTTCCCGGCGAGCCCACAACAGCCGGACTCGAGCCGATCGATCGTCGCACCCGCCTTATCGAGTAGGCGCCGGTCGGCGTCCCACCCCATGACGGCGTGGTGATGACAGTGCACCTGAGCGATCCCGTGCACACCGCCGAGGTCCGGCGGTTCCCAGCCTGGCGTGTGCTCCATGAGCAACTCTGCCAGCGTGACGCTTTGGTCGCGGAGCCGTTTGGCGTCGAGGTCGTCGCCCAATAGTTCTGCCCCGTCCGAGCGGAAGACGGCGAGGCAGCTCGGCTCGAGCCCAACGACGAGCCCGCCCTCGTGGAGATGGTCCGAAAGCGCGGCAATTGTCGCTCGTAGGTGCTTTTTCGCCATCTCAAGCTGGCCCGTCGAGATCCACGTCAGCCCGCAACAGAGGCCCGGTCGTGGCAGGGCCACCTGCCAGCCTGCGCGCTGCAGCACCTCGACCGCGGCCTTCCCGACCTCTGGGTGGAACTGGTCGGTAAAGGTGTCGGCCCAGAGCACGACGCGGCCAAGCGGCCCGGGACGAGCTTTGTCTTGCCGTCGCCACCACTGCTGCAGCGACTCGGTGGCGAAGCGAGGGACCTCCCGTGGCGCGAGTCCCGCCACCGCTGTAGCGCTCCGTGAGAGCAAGGGTGCGTGGCCGAGCATGTTGACGAGCCGGACTAGGTGGCAGCGGCGCAGCATCGATGCTGTCGTCGGGAGCCATCCGAGCGCGTAGTGGGCACGGGGACGGAGCCGTCGTTTGTAATGATGGGCTAGGAACTCCGCCTTGTATGTCGCAATGTCGACGTTGACGGGGCAATCGCTCTTGCACCCTTTGCACGCCAGGCAGAGGTCGAGCGCGTCCCGCACCGCTGGCGAGCGCCAGCCGTCGGTGATCGTCGAGTCGCCATGGCCGTCCAACATCTCGAACAAGAGACGGGCCGCCCACGCGGCGAGTGCTCCTCTTCCATCGTCGCCTGGTACGAGGGGCACATCACCATGCCACCCTTGTGGCCGTGTTGTCGGCACTTCCCGATGCCCACACAACGGTTAGCGGCGTTGGCAAACGAGCCACCGTCGTCGGGATAGGAAAAGTGGGCGCCGGCCCCCAGCCTCGGGGCCCAGTCGGCGCCCAAACGAAGGTGCTCGTCGAGGCGGGCCGGGGCGACCACCTTGCCTGGGTTCATCTTGTCGTCGGGGTCGAAGATCGCTTTCAACTCCTCGAAGGCACGCATGATGACGTCGCCGAACATGATCGGCAGTAGCTCGCCCCTGCTCTGCCCGTCCCCGTGTTCGCCCGAGAACGACCCGCCGTAGCCGGCTACCAGGCGCGCCGCCCGCTCGAGAAAACGCCTGTACTTGGTCACCCCCTCGGCGCTCAAGAGGCCGAAGGGGATACGGGTGTGCACGCAGCCCTGGCCGAAGTGACCGTAGAGGCTCGGTTCGGCGTCGTCCGTGTAGCCGAACTCTTCATACAGCTTTTCCAGGTCGCGAAGGTAGTCGCCGAGGCGGTCCGGGGAGACAGCCGAGTCCTCCCATCCCTCCCAGGTATCGGGATGACCTGGCACGTGCGCCGTGGCCCCCAGGCCGCCCTCGCGCACCCGCCACAGTTCGTCCTCTTGTTCAGGCTGTTCTAAGAAACCGACCGTCGCCTCGTGCTTGGAGCCGCCCAATGCGTGGAGCATCAGTTCGGCCCGCTCGTCGACCTCGGCCCGAGAATTGCCGCCGAACTGGACCATCAAAAAAGCCTTGCCCTCCGGTAGCTTCTCGAGCGCCATCGGGTTGAGCCGCTTGATCTGTTCGTCGTGGATGAGCCTGTCGTCCATGCCTTCGAGGGCGATCGGCTTGTGCGGGAGGATGTCCGGGACCGCGTCCGCTGCCTTCATGATGTCGGGGAAGCCGAGGACCACGAGTGCCCGCTCCTTCAGGACGGGCAGCAGCTCCAGCTCGGCATGGAGGACGGTGACGAGCGTCGACTCACTCCCGACGAGGAGCCCGGCCACATCGAAGCGGTGCTCGGGTAACAGCGAGTCGAGGTTGTAGCCCGAGACCCGGCGGGGGATATCCGGGTAACGGCGCCGGATCTCGTCACCGTACTGGTCACGAAGGTTCGCCAGGCGGCGGTAGAGCGCACTACGGGGGTCGTCCTCGTCGGCCAGGATGGCGGCGAGCTCGTCGTCGTCGGTCTCCCCGCACCAGAATCGGTCCCCGCCATAGGTGAGCACCTCGAGGCGAGCAATATTGTCCACGACCTTGCCGCTGCGTTGAGCGGTGGCGCCGCATGAGTTGTTGCCGATCATCCCGCCTAGGGTGCAGTTCGGGTGCGTGGCGGGCTCGGGGCCGTAGCTGAGCTCGTGGGCGGCGAGCTCCTTGTTCAGCCCGTCGAGGACGATGCCCGGTTCCACGACGCAGGTACGCGCTTGGAGATCGATCGACAGCAGGCGGTTGCAGTATTTCGTCCAATCCAGGACCACGGCGGCGTTGGTGCATTGGCCGGCGAGGCTGGTGCCGCCGCCACGCGAAAGCACCGGCGCGCCGTGTTCGCGACAAACTGCTACCGCCTCCACCGCGGCGTCGACGGTGCGAGGGATAACGACGCCGATCGGCACCTGGCGGAAGTTGGACGCATCGGTCGAGTACGCCGCCCGTGTCCCGTCGTCGAAGCGCACCTCGCCGTCCACCCGGTCGCTAAGAACCGCGACCAGCGGGCCCTGATTGCTGTCCCGTTTGCGACGGATCCTTACCGGCGTTGTTGCCACCTGGCTCATCACCCCTTCAGTTCATGCGGCCAGAAGACCGTGCCCCTGGCATACTCTGCGGCCCTCCGTGCTGGGCTCCGTCGACGCGAGGGCCGGCGCCACGCCGAATGCGTCGACGCCGACCGCCTCGGGGAACGAGCCCGCATGGCACATGCGCGCCTGGCTGCCGGAGTGCGTTCCGAGCAACGCGGCACGGCCACGGTGCAGCGCCGCTTATGTCTCCATTCCAGGCTGCCCGGCCAGGGGCCTGTGAGATCTCACGTCAATACGGCGAGTGCCCTGGCATTACGGTTTTAGCTGGGAGAGCTTGTCCCGGAACAGCGTGCTGGCGATAGTGCCCCGCCTCGGCTGTCCCCCCAGGAACGCTTTCGCGAACCCCTTCGCCTGTTCATGGGTGACCTTCGCCGGCATCGGAGGCTCGTCGGGGTTGACGGTGACGTCGACGATGGCCGGTCCCTCGAAGCTGAGCGCGTGGGAAACCGCCGCCTCGAGCTCGTCACACTTATCCACGCGGATCCCCAGTCCACCGCACGCCTCGGCCCAGGGTGCGAAATCGAGCCGCCGCTCGTAGCGGATGCCGAACTCGGGGTAGCCGAGGACAAGCTGCTCCCACAGGATTTGCCCGAGCTCACCGTTGTTGTTGACGATCACTTTCACTGGGAGCCGGTAGCGGCATGCCGTGGCGAACTCGGCCATGAGCATCGCCAGCCCACCATCGCCGACAAAAGCGATGCACTGGCGTCCGGGATGGGCGATCTGGCTGGCGATCGCGTAGGGTAAGCCAGGCGCCATCGTGGCCAGGTTGCCCGACAGGTAAAAGGCGCGCTCTCCCCGAATGTCGAAATGACGGGCTGCCCAGGTGGCGATCGTGCCCGAGTCCGAGGTCAAGATGGCATCATCGGCTGCCAGCCGGTCGATCACGCGGGCAAGGTGTTGCGGCTGGATCGGGTCGTTTTCGATCGACTCCAGCGCCCCCATCTTCTCCCACCACTTCGTCATCTGCTTCTGGGCACCCTCGAGGAAGGCGCGGTCGGCCTTGTGTTCGAGCAAAGGCGCCAGCGCGGCAAGCGTCTTTTTCGCGTCGCCGATGAGGGGGACGTCCGTAGCGATACGGTTCCCGGCCCGGACGGGGTCGGCCTCGACCTGGACGACCTTGGCCTGGCCCGGCTCGGGAAGGTGCTTTGTATATGGGAAGTTCGTCCCCACCATAAACAGCGTGTCGCAGTGCTCGATCGCCTCCTCCGCGGGAGCCGTCCCGAGCAGGCCGATCCCGCCCAGGACGAACGGGTCCCGGTCAGGGACGGCGGCCTTGCCGGGCAGCGTCTTGATGATCGGGCTCCCCAGTAGGTCGGCCACCCGCAACAGGTCGTCTCGCGCTCCCAGGGCGCCGGCGCCGACGAGCATGACAACACGCGACCCTGCGTTCAAGATCTCGGCCGCTCGCTCCAGGTCGTGAACATCCGGGACCCCGGGCGCCTGGATGTAGATCGGCGCCGTTGGCTTCACGACTGCGGGCGCCACTGCCTCCCAGGGGTTGGCGTCCGCGTCAGCGACCTGGATGTCAGTCGGTATCGTGAGGTGAGCGACGCCCCGGCGGCTGAGCGCATGACGGACGGCGAGGTCAACGAGAGTTGAAGTCTGGACCGGTACCCGTATCATCTCGTTGTACACGGCCACGTCCATGAACAACTTTTCCAGCGATACCTCCTGCTGATAACCGGTACCGAGCATCTGGGTCTCCTGCATGCCGGTGATGGCCAGCACGGGGGCATGGTCGAGCTTGGCGTCGTAGAGGCCGTTCAGGAGATGGATCGCCCCGGCCCCGATGTGGCCAGGCACACCCCGAGGCGACCGGTCGACTTGGCGTACCCCGTCGCCATGAAAGCGGCGGCCTCCTCGTGGTGGACCAGGACGAAGCGAAGCCGGTCCTCATGCCGGCGAAGCCCCTCCATGAGCCCGTTGATGCCATCGCCCGGTAACCCGAAGATGGTGTCGACCCCCCAGTCGATCAAACGCTCGACCAACGTCTCTGCGGCGATTTTTGGCATCGGAGACCACCTCTGTAAATTCCGTGCCCTCCGGGCGGAAGGCGCAAGTTTCTCGGTTCTGTATACCTCGTCCCCGGACAACCTGGGGCCCGGGGCGCTCGCAGCAATTGTTCGTGTGGCCCCTGTCGTGGCCAGCACCGTTAGGTTGCGTTCCGGATCGCGTCCCGTAACCTGTCCGCCATCGCCGCCACCGGCCCAAGGACCACGTTGCCCGGCGGGGAGTCAGGTGCATTTGGGTGAGGATGGGTGGGCGCCAGCCGTTTTGCCTTTGCGAACTTTTCACCCAGTTGTACTAGGCGGTCGCGGCTCAGCGCCGCCGCCAGGGCAGGAAAGATTGTCGCTTCTTCTGCTTCGGCGTGCGCCAGGACGTCTGCTTTCAGGCGGCCCAGGTTCTCGGTGAACCCGTCGTCGGCCCGGCCTCTTTTTTCCATTTCGGCCATGAGCTCTTCGGCTCTCGACTCCTCACCGACGCGTTCTGCGGCCAACATCTCGCCGTTATGGATTTCCTGCCGTACCACGGGGTAAACGATCTCTTCCTCGGCAACCTCATGGCGCACCAGGTCGTTCATTAGGTCCATGAACAGATCCCAGCGCTCGTTACTATCGGCCCCTGTGATCTTTGCAAATCCCTGACGGACTTGCTGGTGGTCTTCCAAAAGCCTATCTATAACCGATTCTTCCGCCATGTCGCCTCCTAAGTTGAACACCGCTCTCTCGCACACTGTGCTGCCGCACGTCCAAACCCACCTGATGTTTCGCGACTGCGTCCCACATCCGGGACAGGCGTATTCGCCCCATCAGATCAAGTGCCAAGCTCTATCTGCTCCTGGTTGGCTGGTTCGCGCACACCAACTCATACCCAAGGTCCTAAACCGCCAACCACCGCACGGCCAGCGCGCGCTGGGTAAGTAACGGGGCCGCACTTGCCCCGGTTGAATCTCCCCACTTGAGGGGTACACGCGGTACGAACCGACGGTGAAATACGCTGTCGCGCCATCGTGCGGGCGCGTTTTGGTACTCGGGGTTGGGGCCGATCGGCGACATGTGTGCACCCAGGGTGGCAAGCAGCATGGCATCGAAAGTGTCATGGCCGTCGATCTTGTGCCCCTCCAAGTCAAAGTCACCTGAAGCCGGGGTTAGGCCAGTTCAACCCTCGCGGAGGACGATTAGCGTCTCGCGCGGCCGCCCAAGTTAGCTGTTGCCCATCATCCGGTACTGCCCGCGCCGGCATTGTCGGTGCCGACGGCCTGGATGTGCCGTCCACGCCGGTAGCAAGGCCAGGATCCTGATCCAGGGAAGCAATTCCTTATCCGTTCTGGGTTGCCGCCTGCCCCATCTGGAGGAAAAGCCCCACCCTCGACGGGCCCGCTAAATGGCGGTGGACCGCCAATCTGGCGGTGGACTGCCAATCTGACCTACTCAGTCGAGGCATCACGGTCAGGACCCTGGGCCGGGCAGGTGCTCTCGTGCGCGATCGACACCCGGGTTGGCCACGCCCGAGGGCGCCGACCTCAAGTGGTCATAGAAGGCCAGGAACGCCTTGACCACGGGGACCCGGTCGTACCAGCGGGGCACCGGGCTGGGGTGGGTCATGCTTTGCATCTGAATGCTGCGGGCGCCGGCAAGCCCCCGCTTTCCTGGCGGGCCTAACCATGCCGCTGCCTCTGGCAAGTAGGCCGTCTCGTCGTTTTCCCGCTCGTGCTCGAAGATAGCGGCCAAGTCGGCTACAACGGCGTCGATCTCGGGGAAGTTCAGCGCCATGGCCTGGTGGCCTCGGGCCAGTTCGTCCAGAGCTGCCAGCCGTTGCCGCCTCGAGATCCCGTCACCCTCCAGCTTGGTTGCCAGGTCCTCATGGCCAGTTTGCTTTATCCGGCGCACGACGGATTCTTTGGCCGCCTCCCGCACCGCCAGGTGCTGCAAGAGCAACTTCATGGCCGAACCTCGCCGCCAGCCAAGGTCGACGTCTTCGCCTTCGTCCAATTGCTCGCTGACGCGACGCCACATGGCGAATAGGTCGGCGATGATATGGTCCTGCGCGAAGATGAGGTCCAGCGCGTCCACCGGCTTGTCTCCGGAAGCTTTAGCCATAACTTTGTTGTCCCCATTGTGTTCGGGCTCTAATGCTGGTTTACGCAGGCTCATCGGCCCGCTCTGGGGGACCTTCCCACCTGGGTGGACCACCAGGCCGAGCGCGGCGGCTATGACCAATCGCCACGGCGATTACCGAGCGATGAGCGCCAGCACCGAACCGATCAGCCCGAGCGTAAGGTAGGCAGCGTAATCATTGACAGATCCAGTCTGGACTGACCGAACCGCGAGACAACAGGCGGCGCGGCGGGACAACAGGAAGCGGCCCACCGGTGGGGCTGCCGTCACTACCCCAGCAACTGTGAGCAGTTCACGCGGGTAGCTAAAGGAGGCCAGCCAGATCGACACGTCAAGATAGATGGTGCGGTCGGCGAAGGCGGCGAAGACAAGGACGGCCAGGGTCGCTTGAGCAGCAATGGTGTTCGACGCTACGATGCGGTCCGAAACGGTGGGCCCACTGGCGAGGCGGACCAGAAGTAGAGCAATGATGGCTAGCTCGGCCACGCAGACGGCACCAAACAGGTTGGTCAGGTTCTCTCAAATCTCTGAGCAAGTCTTCGAGGGGGCCGTTGATCCGGCTCCGGTTGACAGCGGGGTCACCTGTTTCGAGCCACACACCGTGGTACTGCAGATCGTTCCGCTTCCTATCGAGGTCGATGATCTGGTTATCGACGATCAACGAGGTGAGCACCCCGACAGCTGTCAGCTCGCCTTCGGTTTTCATCTCGGTGGGCACGATTACCATACCTGGTCTTAGCGGGCGCGACCTCGACCAGATCCGGCGCGACAGAGAATTATTCGCGCCCATCATGCTCACCACGACGTAACGGGCAGTACGCACCAGGCCAGCCAACCGGCGAGGACTTAGGAGGACCCATGGCGCTAGGACCGGGCCGAGGGGGGCCAGCAACGTGGCGACAACCGCGGCAGCCGCCGCTCCAACGACAACTCCTCGGGGGCCTTGGACCATGTGAGGAGGATCCAAGTTAGGTACGTCCAAGCCCAAATGGCGAGCCAACGACTAAGGCTCGTCAATATAATTTTCCCGGAAGGCTGAGGCCCGTTCGACGTTGAACGGGCCGACCGCCTAGTCGGTGCGCTGGTTGTCCGGGCGCGAGGACCGTTTCGGGGCGACAGTCTCATCCCCTGACGCTGTGGCTAGAAGGGTTTATACCGCTCCAGAGAAGGGCGTAAACCAACGAATAGCCACAACCCACCTGGCCAGCTGAACTTTCCTCAGTCAAAGGCCAAGACGTGGGCGCAGCTCTTTGACGAAGAACCGGAGGAACCCAGCCTGGTCTTCGCCTATCTGGCTGACATAGACGTCGTCATAACCGGCATCGAGGTACTTGCGGACGGCCTCCTCGTGGCGTTGAGGGTCGGGCACACGCAGATAGCTTCAGCTACCGTTTCCTCGGTCACAAGCTCAGCAGCCTGTTCGAAATGCCTTGGTAACGGCAGCTCTTGGTTGAGTTCTCCCGGTACGCCCGTCGTTTTCCAGACGTCATAAGCTAGCTTTTTGGCGGCATCCTCGTCTTCCCCCCAGCACACCTTGAGGCCGGCCACGGCAGGGCCGCCGCCCCCGCTCTCCCGGTACTGGCGTACCGCGTCTGGCAGCGGGGCCACGTTCACGTAGCCGTCGCCGACCTGAGCGGCGAGCCGGATAGCGTCGGGACCGAAGCCCGAAAGGTAAACGGGAGGTGGCGCCTCCGGGCAAGAGTAGAGGCGGGCATTGTCCACCCTGTAGTAGTCCCCACGGTGGTTGACGAAGTCGCCCTGCCACAGTTCACGCATGAGTTCGATGGCTTCCTCCAGCATGTCCTGCCGGATGTGCGCCGGCGGCCATGTGTCTCCCAGGATGTGCTCGTTCAAGGCTTCCCCGGTACCCACGCCGAGGATGAACCGGCCCTCCAGCAGGAGTGAGCAAGTCGCCGCGGCCTGAGCGATGATGGCCGGATGGATGCGCATTATGGGGCAGGTCACACCGGTAGTGACGCGGAGGTTCGTCTTTGCCGCGATGGCCCCAATTACGCTCCAGACGAATGGGCTCTGACCCTGGCGCTCGGTCCAGGGATGGTAATGGTCCGAAATGAACACCGATCCGAAACCTGCCTCCTCGGCCATGGCGGCGAAACGGGCCAGATCTCGCGGGCCGTGCTCTTCGCTGGACAGGAAGTAACCAATTTCTGGCATCCTTGACGCCTCCTAATCAAGTGTCGTTCCGCTCAGTGACTAGTGGTACCCACTTTTCCCAAGAAATATCGGTCACTCGAGTTTCTGCGAGATTGCCACCGATCTGATTCCCGCCTACTCGGAATACCTGGCGTTTGCTTCGGCCAGCAAGGCGCGGCAACAACTCGCTCAGCGCAAAGGCGCATTCGAGAATGAAGGCATGCACGAACCCTTGGGGGCGAGTTCCCGCAGGGGCTGTGGTGACCCGCAACAAGCCGTGCCTCGCAGCCATCCGGCCTCGCGATGAGGCTCTGGTTCTGTCGACCGCGCACTTTGCCGACGTGGTGGTGCCCAAGTCTGACGTGGCGTTGCCCGGGTCGGCCAGCGCCTGACCAACACCTCAAGAAGTACGCTTCCCCGTTCAAATAATCCACGCCCTTGGCATGAGAGGGGATCCCCGACGCTACAAGGACACCTACATAAACCAGCTAAAGCAGCTCATTAAGGCTGAGACGAAAGGTATGCACATTGTTGCGGGGGTGCCGGTACAGAGACGAACGTCCTGGACCTGATGGTCGCCCTCCAGAAGGCAACGACCAAAGGAAGCGTCTCGCCAGCAATTCGCTGGACTTCCCTTAGATTGGCGCCCTAGTGGCTGATTGGGCTCCGTTTTCGATCGTGAGCGGGGATGTGGACGACAGCTTCGTATCAGAAGCCCCGGGATTGTTCGGGCCACCGGGAAAGAGGGGGCTGCCAAGAGCCCCGCAGCCTCCACATGCAAAGCGTGACCCACTCCAACCCGGTGCCCTGTTGGTACGACAAGGCCGCGCTGATCAAGGTTTCCGCGCCTTTTATGCCACTTGAGGGCAACGCCCTCGGGCGTGGCCAATCTGGGTGTCGATCGAGCACGCGACCACGTTCCGGGCCGAATCCGGCGTTATGTGCTCCTGCGTGGGCCAGATGGGCGGAATTCTCGTGTGGGTGGACGAGCGGAGTCCCGCAAGGGTCGAGGAGGCGCTGGCCGGACCAGAGCCTGGCGGTGACTCCGGGTCCGGAAGTGCGGATCTGACCAAGCCGCCGCCCTACGTTCAGGCCGCCCTCTACTAGTTGCCTTTGCCACAGGTCACCCGCGTAGCAAACGGCTGCTCCTTGGGCTCCGGGAAGAGTTGGGCGAGCGCGCTGGTGAATATCTGGTCGTGAATCTCTTGGACGTCTCGGTAGACATGGCGCGAGCCGGCTTCGCTAAGCTCGTGCTGGCTGAACCCGCCGGACTCGACGGTGAGGCAGGCGATGCCTGCTGCGCGAGCGGCTTGGACGTCCCAGACGCTGTCCCCGACAGCCAATGCCCTTCTCGGATCGATAGAGAAGCGCTCCATGGCGGCCAGGAAGACATCCGGGGCTGGTTTGGAGTCAGTCACGTCGTCGGCGGCGGTTTGGCCGTCTATGGCGTCGTCCGCATCAAGCGCCTCGCGGAGGGTTTCCAATTCGTCAGCGGGAGCTGAGGTGGCGAGCACGACCACTAGGCCACGGTCATGTGCCTGTCGAATGAGATTAGCGGCTCCCGGGAAGGCCCGGATGTCGTGGGCGAGCTCTTGGTAGTGACTCGGGCGGGCAGCGACGGCGGCGGGGCTGGCGTGACCCAGGAGCCGCGGTACCAGTTGGTCGCCGCCCATTCCGACGAGCCGGTGGATTGCGTTCATCGGCACCCACTCGCTGGCGTCACGGAACGCTCGCCACCAAGCCAGGGCGTGAAGGTAATTAGTGTCGACCAATGTGCCGTCGACGTCGAAGAGCACACCGGGGCGAAGGTCCGTCACGCTGGCGGGTCGATTGCCCGGTTGGCGGCGGCTTGCCTCTGTCCGGTCGGTTTGCCGTTGCTCTCTTTGCCTTCGTCGGGGGCCGGTCGGCTGTCGCGGTTATCCTGGCTTTTATGCTCGTCCTTGGCTTCCTCGAGGTGCTTGTCTTTGTGCTCGTCGTTCATATGCCGCTCATACCCCAGGGAGAAAACCATCAACCGCGCGAGAGCCGCAGGGCGTGAGCTCGGCCAGCAGCCGGTGCAACCGGCACACGGCCGGGGTGCGCAACGACACGAGCTCGTCAAGGCGGTCACACCACAGCCGCAGGCTGACCCTGGCGCCGTCGGCCATGTCGGTCTCGTATGGAACGGCTTGTCAAGACCCCAAAATGACTTCTCTCAAAGTGTTTTTGAGCGCATGGGACCGAAGGTCCGGGGCATGTCTGATATCTGAACAGGCGACGGGTGGCGGCTGCTACGCCGTGGCCCAGGCGAAAACTGGTTGTGACCGGGCGAAGTCCGCGTGACGCGCCGGCGCCGACTGGCTCGACCAACCGCCAATCTCGTATTCGCGGGCCGAGGCCGCGCATGTCTGCAATCCGCAGGACGGTGCCCCAGACTTGGAACGCTCCGGCCTTGTGCGGGGCCGTCGCAAAGACCGAACGGGGGGCTTTCCTGCCACGGCGGTGCCTCGGCGCGTCACGGGGATCTCGCTCCCCGATGGCCGATGACCCGAGTAAGCGAGAGGAGGGCCATCAGTAGTACTACGCGACCGTCTCGGCATAGAGGTGCCCGACAGCCGGCGGGCTGTGGCGGCGATGACTACCCCTCGCACCGGCTTGCGCTTGTCGAGGGCCGGAACCGTCGGCACGGGTCGACCTGGGATGCCCACGCACGCGCTGAAGTCTCAGCCGGGACACCCTGTTGGCGACGGCGCAGGGCGAGCCCAAGCTCGGCCCGGTGGTGTACGCCCAGGCGGACTCGATGAGCTGGCGGCGTAGGTGGGCGTTGCCGGCGTGGGTTAGCGAGCCCCGTTGCACCTTCTCGCCCGAGGAGCACTCCGAGGGCACCGGGCCACAGAACGCCCCGGCCGCGGCGCTGTTGGCGGAGCGTCGCAGTCGCAGACCTCGGCCTGGAGCACCAGGGCGCCCAGGTGGTCGACCCCCCTGTAAGCGGAAAGGCGGCGCGCCAGGGTGGCTCCTCCGTCCACGTAGCAGGCCAGGTCAGCCTCGAGGGCCTTGAGCTCGGCCTCCCGGCGCTCAACGGTGGCCCGGTAGCGGGCGACGGGCGTCGTGAGGGCGGCCTCGTCGAAGCTTTGGTCGAGCCAATAGCGGTACTTGAAGGTCCACGTCGTCGGCCCCCGCCAGACCCGCCCGTGCCGCAACAGGAAATGGCTCAAGCGGTTCTTGGCCCGGGTGAGGTCTTCGACCGCGTCGCCCGGCCGGCACAAGTCGCGCACCGCCTCTTCGTGGCGCGACGGCACCCTGATAGCGAACAGTTCCCCGGCCCGGAACTGGCGCACCAGGCGACGGGCATCACGTTTGTCGGTCTTTACACGTGCGCCCGGGGCGACTGGGACCAGCGCCGGGGCGATGACTTGGCTAGGGACCCTTAGCGCTGCCAACAGCCGTGCAGCTCGTAGCCGCACGGCCCTGCTTCGTAGCAAGTACGCAACAACCCAGGATCGGGGAACCCTTTCACAAAGCGCCGGACTGAATGCTCGTCGTTGGCCACCCTTTCGATCGTCGGGGTCTCCTCGCCGGGACGAAGGACTCCCGCCACCAACGTGTTCTTGCTGGAATCGAAGGCGACGTGGACAAGTTCGCTGTGGTGTTGCAATCTGGGCATGGTCGGCTCCTCTCTCGAGCTGTATGTGGCTCCTCGCGATGACCACGCATTTTGCCGCTCGGAGGAGTCGGCCGTTCCATGCTGACTTGCGGCCATGGCCCTGAGAAAAGACACGTACCCGTGCGGCAAGTTTCGCCGGGACGTCGAATACCTCCTCGCCGTCGGCGACGAGCCGTTAGGCCAGGGAGCGTCCGGCGCCGTGGCAGCCCTCTACCGCCGAGCGCCTCTGGCGCCACCGGCGGGCGAAGCGCACCATTTCCCGGTAGCCCGCGTGGGTATTGGCGAACTCGGCCTCTTCGAGCGGCCGGCGGCCCACCGGATCGAGCACCACCAAGTGTTGTGGCCCTTGTGGGGGTCGACGGCTACCAAGACGTTTTTCGTACATGCCTCCTCCTTCGCTGGGACGGGTTCGAAAAAGGTGAGGAGGGCAATGCAACTACGGCAGGGCAAACCTCTCTTGAGCCACTCCACACCGGGAAGAGCGCCGAGGGCCGCACGCCGTTCATGAACCAGGACCACCGGAGTGGACGGCAGCCGATTCACGAGCGATCCCTCGGAGGCCGCGACCAGAATATCTCAGACCCTCAGGCTCCCATCGTGGAGCTAAACAAATTTCCGATTAGGGGCGTTGCCCCCGGCCCACAACTCGTCTGCCACCCAATTCCGCTAGCGTTCGGTATATCTGTTCGAGACTGGTCCACAGAAGTAAGGCGCCGGGCACGTCGACACTTTCGATGAGCGTCACCGCTACCGGCTTTCCGCCTCGAAAGCCCGCATACAAAGCGCACAGCGCTGGGGCCCCGGCCGGCAGGTGACCAGGGTTCGCGACCGGGCGCCGGGACCCTTTTCTTTCATAAGCGTCCGGAGCGCTGAGCCCGCTCATGCAGTTCCTCATCGCAGTCTGCGAGAAATGCCGACGATCGGAAAGCCGAGCGCAGTTTCGAATTAAAGCCCTCCGGTTGTAAAACGGTCGACAAGGGAAGGACTACTTAGAGGGACGAGGGTTGGACAGTACTTTCTTGCTTGGTGGCGACGACTTGGGGCCGGCGGCGCGGTTCCTTCCAGAGCTGGCCAGCGCGGGTAAGGCGCGCCGGTTCGTGCGCCGGTCATGCCAGGGCTGGGCCACGGCCGAGGTTGTAGATGTGGCTGCGCTTCTTACCAGCGAGTTGGTGACCAATGCAGTGGTCCACGCCCGCTCACCCGCCACGGTGGTACTGAGCCGGTCAGACGCGGCATTGCGGGTGGCGGTCGGCGATGAGGGAGGCGGGGTGCCGGCGGTCGACCGGCACCGCAAGAGCGGTGAGGGTGGCCGGGGCTTAGCGCTGGTCGACGAACTTTCGGCCTCGTGGGGGGTCGTTCCTCTTGGGACCGGGAAGGCCGTCTGGTTCACTCTTCGGCTCTAACCTCTCTGGGGCTTGACGACCTTGAAGCCATCAGTCGTCGATAACTTCCGGGACCGGCCCGGCCTGTTCCTAGGGGCCACAGTGGCCTCAGACAAGCTGGGCTCAGTAAGCGACCTGAGCGACAAGTGAACGACGGGCGGGGAATTGGTACCCGCCGGCCAAACCAGCGCCCGCATTCGGTGCTAGGGTTGGCCCTTAACCCTTCTGGAAGGGACGCCTCAGTTTGGGCGAGACGGCCACAAGCCCGTCGCCCCGTGCAGGCTCCGTCGCCTCTTTCACATAAGAAAAGAGGCGGCAAATGCGTTCTGGATTTGCGCGACCATGGTGCCCAGCCACCACCGGCCGGGGACGACGGTGAGTGTCCCGCCGGGGGGCGACGGGACTCCCTGGTTGCCTGAGCTGTCGGGGCTGCTGCTGTCGGAACAGACCGTGTCTGACCTGCTCGACATGGTGGTCGCCCTGGCCGTATCGGCCCTCGACGGGGTCGACGGGGCCAGCGTTTCCGTGCTGGTCAGCGACGCCCCCCGGTTCGAGACGGCCAACGCCAGCTCGGCGCCGGTGCGTGCCGTCGACGAGGCCCAGTACGAACGGGCCGAGGGCCCTGCGTGGAGGCCATCCGCTCCGGCCACGAGGTGGCCATCAGCCTCCCCGTCGAGCACTGGCCGCAGTTCAGCGAGCAAGCGGTGCGGGCCGGCATGGCCTCGGTGTGGTCCCTGCCGCTGCGGCCGAGACAGGACGTCCGGCGCCCTCAACTTGTACTCCAAGCGGGCCGGCCCCTGGGACGGCCCCGCCGCCAAGGTGGCCCGGGGCCTGGCCGCCCAGGCGGCGGTGGTGATGGCCAATGCGGCCAGCTTGGCCAGCTCGGAGCTGGCCAACCATCACCTCGAGCAGGCGCTCGAGAGCCGCGACCTGATCGGCCAGGCTAAAGGCATAATCATGGCGCGCGAAGGCGTTAGCGCCGACGATGCCTTCGACATCCTGCGCCGGGCCTCCCAGCGCAGCGGCGGCAAGCTGAGGGACATCGCCGTCGAGGTCGTGGCGCAGCTCGGGAAGCCGCGGGCGTGAACCCCGCCGGCCGGCCCAGGCCCTGGAGACCGCCCGGCTGGCCCTGGGCCTTTCCGTCGGCCAGCTCTGGCTCGACTACGTCGGCCTCGGCGGCAACCGGCCCCCGGGTGCCCTCAAGGGTTTCCTGGACGGCCGCAGCGCACTAAGCGACCACGACCACGACATGGTCACCCAGGCCCTCAACGAGCAGTTCGCCGACCGCGCCGCCAACCACCCTTTGGCCTATGCCGACGAGCTACCGTCCCCGGGGCCGCCCTTACTCGACGGCGGCCGCCATCGGGACGGCCACAGTCCGGACGGCGACAGCGGGGGCCGGCCGTAGTCAGGGTGGGCGCAACTCTCAACCGCCACGGTTGCCGCCGGCGACAGTTCAAGGCCCGCCGCCCTCCTGAACGAACTTGCCGCTCGGGTCGCTGGTGGGCTAGCATCCTTAGTGGCTGAGCAGACAGCCGAGGCCCGATGGCCCGGTGCGCGCTCGGCCCGTTCTCAGGCTCTCCGTCGAGGTTGCCGGCCCATCTCGCCTCTTGATCGGCGCACGAGGAGGTCATGGCGATGGGCGTTGGCCGATGGGGCCAGGACAAGTCCGGCGTACCCGCCAGCGGCGGTGATAGGGCTCGAGCAGACGTAGTGGACCTGAGCATGGCCCGCTCCTTGGCCACCCGGGCTAGCTCGGACGACCGAGCCCGCGCTCTGAGTTTGGCCCGCTTTGGCGACCGGGTTGCCTCGAGTATGGGCCGGGGTACCGGCGCCCGACCGGCCCAGGCCGATGGGGCCAGCGTTTACCATAAGCTTTCGAAGTGGCAGTCTGGGCCCGAGGACTATTCCCAACTGTCGGCCCGCCTCGTGTGTAGCGAGGACGGTATAGCAGTGGTCCGGGTGGCGGGTGAGGTCGACTTTCGCACGGCGCCGGTGCTAGCCGCGGCCGTCAACGAGGCCCTGAGGGACGGTGCCTCCGCCGTGTTCGTAGACCTAGCCCAAGTCTGTTTCTTCGGCGCCGCCGGAGCATCGGCCCTGACCGTCGCCCGGCGGCAGTGCCAACGCCGGGGCGTACAGTTCTCGCTCCTCCGTCCGTCGCGCGCCGCCCTCCTCGTGCTTAGCTTTACCGACCTCCTTGGGCCACAGCCCGGGGGGAAGTAATCAACCTGAGGGACCAGGGCACGTGACCGGGCCAGCCAAGGTGCGTAGCCGGGGCGACGACGGTCGCGCCCTGTCCCACAACGGTGCCCATGAGGGCTCGTTGGCAGGGACGGTACGGGGCTTGCCGGCGAGAAGCCCACAGTTGGAAGGAGCGAAAGCGACGGGCGTCGCCCCTCAGGTCCAACCGTCGCGGTCCTCGGGCGAAGAAGACCTTCGCCGTCGGGCTGGTGCACCTGCGCCACGACCACTTACCGCCCGTGCCGAAGTGGGGACTGCCGATCCGTTCGTGGTGGACTGGGCGTTGGTCGAAGGTGCTCTGGGACCCCAACGAGTGAAGGGCTATGCGCAGTCAAGAGCCGCTCCCGCTTGGGGTCGGCCCATTGCGTAAACCCGAAGAAGAAAGGCCCTGCGAGGCGCCGGTAGGCACTGGCGGCCTCTTGGGGCATAGCGCCAGGGAGCAGGCCCATCCTCAAGTAGAGGCCATCACCATCTTGTTCATCGATAGCCCCAATGATCTAAGTCGTCTCTTGCAGATCTTCTCTTCATTTATATAATGACACTTGCCTCCCTGTGCGAGGGACGGTGGGGAAGGCGGGCCGGCCGTCCCCTTTGGCACGGAGGAAGGAGGACCACCCAAATGTTGATGAGGAGAGACCCGTTCCGGGAACTCGACCATTTCAGCCAGCAACTGTTCGGCACGGCCACCCGTCCTCGCGCCATGCCGATCGACGCCTACCGCAAGGCCAATACTTTCTACGTCCATTTCGACCTACCCGGGGTCGACCCGGCATCGATCGACCTGACCGTCGAGGAAAACGTGCTCGCCGTCAGGGCAGAGCGACCGCCCGTGCTCAGCGACCGGGCCAACATCATCGTGAGCGAGCGACCGGCAGGCACCATCACCCGTCAGCCGTTCCTTGGCGAGACGCTCGATGCCGACCACATCGAAGCCGACTACAGCGTCGGGGTCCTGACCCTCACCATCCCGGTGATGGAGGCGGCCGCCGCGCAAGCTCACCATAACCACCCACGACAACAAGCAGCTGAGCGCGGCCACGTAAGGCCCGTCCGTTCAACGCTCGACCGCCGTTCCCACTTTGCCCTCGCGGGCGTCCCGGCACAGAAGGCTGGCGTGCCCATGCTTTGGGCTACTCTGGCGACCTCAGGCCCCAGGTAGGCCGTACCGGGGCGCGCCCAGGCAATTTGGGACACTTTGCTCAGGTTTACAACGATTTGACGTGGCCGCCGGAACCAGGCCGGAGTTATCGTGCATACCAACGTACTGGGCGGGGGAGGGCTGTGCCATCAGGGTGGTTGCGAGCTGGGATCCCTCTTGGGCCAGACGTCGAGACCTTGCCAGCCACCGCCACCGCATTCGCTGGCACCACCGGTAGGGCTGAAAAGAAGTACCCGCCTACAAAATAAGACACCATTGATTATGGCAACGGTATGAGCGTCGCCCCGAGGACGCCTTGGAAAGGTGACCTTATGGTTCTGAAGGCTGGCCGGCGAACAAAGCTCTCCGTCAGTGCCAGGCTCGCTATCGTGCACGACATAGCCGCCAGGCTCGCCGATAGCCACGGGCTGGCCGACGTGACCTCCGTCATCCGCACCTCACTCGAGGCCGGCCTTGGCGCCGAGGCGATGGTGCTCAACGTCCTCGGCCCCGACGGAATGAAGCTCTTGACTCTATGTTCTTCTGGGACTTCGGGCCGGACGCAGTCTCTCTTGCAGGACGAGGTACCGCTGGACGATGGGCCAGCTAAGGCCGTCCTGTCGAGTGGCGAGCCCGTTTATTGGGCGACCCTGGCCCAACGGGACCGGGAGTACCCCGGCTATGCAGGCTTCCCGAGCGCGTGCCAAGCATGGGCCATCCTCCCCCTAACGGTCCACGGCATGACCTTCGGAGTGCTCTCCGTCGGTTGGGCCGAGCCGCGGCGCTTTACAAACGACGATTCGGCGTCGCTGCTCGTCATCGCGCACCAGTGCGCCGTCGCCGTTGACAGGGCACGCCTGGAGGAACTTGAACGGGCCGAACGGGAAACCCTCGAACTGATGAGCGAGGGGACCCGGGTCATGGTGAGCGAGCTCGACCCCGGCGCTATCGTCAGCAAGCTCGTGGTCCTGGCCGTCCCTCGCCTGGCCCCGTGGTGCGCCGTCTACGTGGCGGAGCGGGGCACTTTGCGAAGAGTGGCGATCGAGATCGCCGACCAACCTGACTTGGCGGCACAGTTGCGGGGGCTGGAGGCGGTGGAGGTGGCTTCTGAGAGCCCGCTCGCCATCTGTTACCGCACCGGCCAGCCCCAGGTTGTCCCCAATGTGACGGACCGAGAGGTCCAGCACGTCTACCGCGGCCCGCTCCGCGAGCGCATATTTGCCACACAGGGGAACTGGACCGCGCTGGTTGTACCGATCAAGGCGGGTGGCCAGGTCATCGGGGTTATGAGCCTCGTCTCGGGCTCCTGGTGCGGGGCGCCGCCGGCGGGAGTGTGGCACTCGGCCGAGGGGCTCGCGGGCCGGGCGGGCATGGCGCTCAGGAACGCCCGCCGCTACGACGTGGAACACTCCACCGCCAGCCTCCTTACCGGGACGCTGCTACCCGGTGAGCTGCCCGATGTGGCGGGCTACCAGGCTGCCGCTCGCTACATACCCGCCGAGGGCCGAGTGGCGGGTGACTGGTTCGACCTTGTCCGGCTGCCGAGCGGGCGGTTCCTGGTCGGCGTCGGCGACGTCGGTGGTCACGGCTTGCCCGCCGCCTCCTTGATGCTGCAGCTGCGCCATGCGGCGCGCGGGCTTGCTATTGCCGGCGCGAGGCCGGCGCAGGTGGTCCACGGCTTGGCCCAGCTCACCTTGATGGACGAAGCGCACGGTTTTGCTACAGCACTGTACGGGCTGCTGGAGCCGGAGCGAGGCCGGCTCAAGTGGTCGTCGGCGGGGCACATACCGCCGCTCACCTTTGGTCCAGGGACGGCCCGGTGGCTTTCGTTTGCCGAGCACCCTCCGTTTGGCGTACCCACAATTAGTGCCGCGGTTGAACATCGCCACCAGGTGGGGCCGGAAGAGGGCATCGTGTTATTGACGGACGGAGTGGTTGAGCGGCGGGGCGCAGACATCGGGGAAGGCCTCGACCATCTGGGCGACTTTGTGGCCCGCCACAGTGCTGTGGATGCAATGTCCCTGGCGGGGGCGATTGCGTCCGAGTTCTGCGCGGCTCCACAAGACGACTGTTGCATCGTAGTGCTTAGGCGTACTTAGCCCTCCGGAGTCGTACTCGGTCGTCCCTTCGAAAATTCCAGGACGACCCAGAGACCTAACCGACAATTAGCGGATTGGAAAAATCACCGCGCTGTGGTCTGCGACACCATTGCCGACCTCGACGACCTGTTGAACCCTATTGACGGTACCAAACCGCAAACTCGAGTTCTACTGAACCTCCCCCCTTCGGCCGGACACGACGCCCTCGCCCCCGATCGGGAAGGATCTACACATGGCAAGAGGCCGTCCTTATAGCGAGGAGTTCAAAGCTGACGCGGTCGCACTGGTACGGAAGTCAGGACGCCCTGTCGCGCAGGTCGCAAAAGAGCTCGGGGTCGACGACTCGACCCTCAGCTATTGGGTGCGCGGCTCCGATGCCCAGCTCGACGACGCTGACAAGGCCGAGCTGGAAGAACAGCGCCGGCTGCGCAAGCGCATAAAAGAGCTAGAAGAAGAGATCGAGATCCTGAAGCGCTTCACGGCGTACTGGGTGAAGGAGACGGGTAAGTGACCGACGGCGAAGAAATGGCCTGGTTGCGCCGGCGGGTGGCCGCACTGGAAGCCGAGGCCGAGATCGCCGCTCGGCTGGCTTCATATGACGACGGTGGCCCAAGCGGGGACCGGAGGTACCGCTTCATCGCTGCCGAGGCGGCCAACTTCGCCGTCACCACGTTGTGCAGGGTGACCAAGGTGTCCCGCTCGGCCTACTACGCCTGGGCCGCCAAAGCCGACGCCCCGAGCCTGGCAACGCTAGAAGAGGCTCACCTGGCCAACCTGGTCTGGGACGTGTTCTGGGCCAACCGGCGCCGCTACGGCTCGCCGAGGGTGACCGAAGAGCTGTGGCGCCAGGGCATAAAGGTGAACCACAAGACCGTGGAGAGCCTGATGGCCGGCCTCGGCCTCCGGGGCCTGTCCGGGCGACGCAAGCTAAAAACGACGCGGCAGGACCCAAAGGCTGCTCCTGCACCTGACCTCGTGAAGCGCGACTTCAGCGCCGACGAGCCGAACAAGCTCCTGGTAGGCGATATAACCTACATACCCACCGCTGAGGGTTATTGCTTCTTGGCGACGGTGCTCGACGTGTGCAGCCGGCGCCTGCTCGGTTGGTCGCTCCAAGCCCATATGCGCACCACTCTGTGCACCGACGCCCTCCTGGCCGCTGCCGGGCTGCGGGGCCGGGCCTGGCCGGTGCCACCTTTCATTCCGACCGAGGCTGTCAATATACTTCAGGCGATTACGCCGTAGTTTGTAAGCGGCTCGGCATAACCCAGTCAATGGGCTCCGTCGGCGATTCTTACGATAATGCGATGGCCGAGAGCTTCTTCTCTTCGCTAAAACGAGAACTTGTTGACGTTACTCGTTTCAATACAATAGCGGACGCCCGCCTGGAAGTGTTCGAGTGGGTTATATGGTACAATCGTAAACGCCTTCACAGCTCCCTCGGCTATTTGACGCCAGAGGAGTTCGAGGAGCAGTTCAACGACCAGCAAGCGGCGTAGGGCCGAGTGTCCGGTCTACCGGGGGAGCCCCAGGGCTGACATGAGGCTGCCGGCAGGCGTGTACTTGTGGCAGGCCGTTTTAGCCGCCTGGAACTGCGGGTCTTGGAGTTAGAGAGGAACGCCTAAGCCGGGTTGCCCGTTCGCGCCGATGGTCGGATCGGGGAAGTTCGCCTGGCCGTGGGAGCGCATGCACCCGGCGAACTTCAGCAGCCGTGCCTCCAACGACGTTGACGAGCCGGACGCGGTCGACGAACTCGGCGAGGTCGTGGAGGTGGAGCCTGGCTCGCGACGCGTGGCGAGGCAGAACCGCCCCCGGGGCCGCGGCCAGAATGACAACGCCGACGAGGGCGAGTGTGAGGCGCACGCCCGCACAAGGCGCCTTCGCCGGGACTCAGTCTGACGCAACGCGGTCGACGGGTAGGTCCTTGTCGTCGAACTCATGCCTGAAATCTCCAAGGACGTCACCCCACTCGGAAGTCGCCGCGCCTTTGACCATACTTGGCCAACCCTGAGTACGACCTTTGGCCGGCTTGAAATTTTCGCGAAACCCCTTTTGCCTCATAACGCGCGGCGGAACGAATTCTCGGGGTCGCCCGCGTGTGCCGGTGGGGACGGTCCCGGCCATAACTGGTCTTTATGCGTGCTTTTCTGACCAGGGACGACCGAGATTCGACAAGTTCATAATCGGCAGGATCTCGGATTCCTGGCCTAGACAAACCGGGTTTACGACTCCGAGCGACATAACGGAGTGGAACTCAGCGTCAATCTTGGCGTGCATTCTGTTGCGGCTGCGTCGAGAATTTGCGTATGCGGCCATGCGAATAGCCGTCGTTACGCGGCACTCTGGGGCTTCTGAAGGCGAAAAATGCACCGCCCAATAAAGAACATTCGGCGCTCGAAGCACCCGCGTCGTGTTGGCGCTCGACTAATCGCACCCGTACGCCGCACCTTGCTCCTGCCCTCCAACGTTCGCGGGCGGAGCCGTTTCTTCGCCAGACCCACAGCCCGAGCCTGCACGCGGCCGCTGCCTGCTCGAACGCCGGCGATCGCACGTCGAGCGAGTTGGGGATGGCCAACCACATGCCTTCGTTTGCTCATCATGGTGCTGTAACCGGCCCGGGTTTAGGGCTAATGGTGCGGAGAGGACAAAAAGCGGGCGGCGAATAATGCGGCTAGTCGCTAGCGGTAGCCCCGTGGGCCCGACAACATGTCGCCCGTTGCCTCGACGAGGTTGGTACTTCCTGAGAAGGCCTGTCCTGCAGCTCCTTAGCTCGGACCGAAACGGGTGGCTTATCAGCCCTCATCCTGGTTGCGGCCAACCCCTGCGTGGGTCCTGGGCACAACCGCACCTAGGTGAGCGAGCATAAAGTTTGCCTTCCGGCCGGGGGATCCACCACCTGAGCTGAGTCAGCGGATCTACTGGTCACATGCTCGGACGGGTTGACCCCCAAGGCTCATTGTTGGAAACTCGCCATATGAAGCGGCACTTGGTGACTAAGGGCTCGTTCTACGAGCGCTTGGCTGACCATGGCCACGAACTGGTCTCTGACGAGGACTTCGCCCAGCTGTACGCCGAGGGCAGAGGCCGCCCTTCGGTCCCGCCCTCGGTCATGGTGCGGGCCATGCTGTGCGCCACCCATGACCGGACCTGCGACACCGAGACCTCCCGGCGGACAAGAGTGGACTCGGACTGGAAAGCGGCCATGGGGGTAGACGACTGGTTCGAGGGCATTGGTGCGACGACGTTCAGCCTGATGCGGGCCCGGATCGTGGCCCATGACGCCGATAGCGCCTTGTTCCAAAAAACGTTGGAACGGGCGGTGGGAACAGGCATCTTCAAACAGCCCTTGACCGCGGTCATCGACTCGTCGCCGGTGCACGGGGCGGGGGCGGTGGCCAGCACCTACGAGCTGGTGCGCAAGCTGATGGGACGGTTGGCCCGGGGCATGGGCGCCCACCTGGACGTGCCGCTGGCGGCCAAGGTGGCCGTCCTGGCGGCGGCCAAGCCGGGCATCGACTGGCAGGACCCGGTGGCCCGCAAAGAACACCTGGGCGAACTGGTCGAACTGGCGGCCACGTTGTTGGGCAGTGCGGCAGCCGATAAAGAGCTCATGGCCCAAGCCGGAGTGGCCGAGGCGGCCGGGCTCCTGTCCCAGGTGGTGCTCCAAGACGTGGAGGACGGCGACGATGGCCTAGTTGTCCGCCAAGGGGTGGCCCCCGACCGGGTGGTCTCGCACTCTGACCCCGAGATGCGCCACGGGCGGAAGTCAGCATCTAGGCGTTTTGACGGCCACAAGCTCGACGTCATGGTCGACGAGGCCTCCGAGATGGTGCTCGGCGTCGAGGTGCGGGCGGGCAACGCCGGCGACGGGGAGGGAGCAGCCCCACTTTTGTCCAAGGTCACCGGGACCGAGGGCATCGAAGTGGCCACTTTGCTGGCCGACATGGCCTATTCCGACGGGGATGTGCGAGAAGCAGTCGAGGCCGAGGGCACCGACCTGGTGGCCAAAGTGCCCCCCGTCACCAACTCGGGGCGGTTCCCCAAGACCGAGTTCAATATCGACCTGGGGGCCGGGACGGTCACCTGCCCGGCAGGCCAGGCTACTTCTGACGCCCGGCGGGCCAAGGACCACAAGGGCCGCCCGGCCACCATGTTCTATTTCGACGCCCGCACCTGTGAAATTTGCCCTCTGCGAGAGCGCTGCACCGCCGGTAAAGGCGGGCGTACCATCATGGTGGGCCGGCACCACGGCCGCACCGAGGCCGCCCGGGCCGCCCAGGCCGAGCCGGCCACGAAGGCATTGTTGCGCCGGCGGGCGAAAGTGGAACGCAAGATCGACCACCTCCAGGACCTTGGTATGCGCAAAGCCCGTTACCGGGGACGACGTAAAACTCGCCTGCAGGCTTACCTTGCTGCCACCGTCGCTAACTTCAAGCGCTTGGCTGTGCTCGGCGTGCTCCAAGGGTCCTCTCTCGCCGCCGCGTAAGCACCCCTGAAGGCCGCCCGGCCCACCAGAGGCCCGGGGAACAGCCATCAAGCCCCTTCAGCCACTCACTCACGCGCTCGAGCGGCACAATCACGGCGACCGGGACGGGGCAAGAGGGGCGCCCACAATGCGCAGGACCGCACCTCAAATCAGGCCTTTGCTGCTCACTCACCTAGGGCCGAGGCGAACCAGTCTGCACCGTCCCGACGGGCGACGGCCAACCTCGGCGCTCGTGCTCACCAGCTACAGCGGTTCTCACACTGTGCTACTTGCGCGCCTCGACAAGTCGGATCGCCCACTCGACAGATGTGGCGTAGGTGCTTACCGCCGTCTCCCGGTCCGAGGTTGCTCAAGGGTCGGTTCGCGGAGCTGCCTGTGACAAGATGGGCTTACTGTGGAAGGTCGACGCCGGTCATTTTCGAGCGCTCGGTCCCGAAGCTACGGTTGGGCGGGCCACGCGGTGAAAAGGCCGGGGAGCGACGTCCGAAGTTCCTGGCGGGCTCAGTGGTGCTGCGTTTCAGGCGGGATAAGAGGCAGGGGCCACGGTTGGTGCAGTCGGACTATGGGCCGGGCTCGTGCCTGAAGGCCTTTCACCGGTTGAGGCCGGCAGAGGGCTTGCGGAACACGCCGAGCACGTCGAAGCGGAGCGTGAGGAGCGGCGCAACAAGTCGATCTCGGTCTTCGAGGCCGCCCTGCTGGCGCTGGTAGCGGTATTGGCTGCGTACTCGGGCTGGGCGGCGGCCAAGTGGTCGACCGAGTCGTCGCTCCTCCTGGCCACGGCCAGCGCCGACCGCGCCCAGTCCAACGCGGCCAACCTCGACGCTCTCAATTCGCTCAATTACGACCTGACGACCTTCAACGACTGGTTCTCCGCCTACGTCGTGGGCAACCGACTGGCTATGGCCGACGCCAAGAAGCGGTTCAGCCCGAACTTCCGCACTGCGTTCGAGGCGTGGCAGGCGACCAACCCCGAAGGTAACCCGTCTGCCCCCGCCGGGCCGACCTATATGCCGCAGTACCGCCAACCCGCCAAAGCCCGGGCCGCCGCGCTCAATGCGAAGGCTTCTGTCGACTACGCGGCCGGCGAGAAGGCAGGGGCCAATTCGGACGACTATGTCCGCACCACCGTGTTCCTGGCCACTGTCCTTTTCCTGGCCGGCATCGGGAGCCATTTCGGCTACCGGGCCATCCGCTACGGCCTGGCCGGCGTCGCCTCTGGCATCCTGGTGTTCGCCATCGTGCTACTGGCCACGGCGCCGAAGCCGTCGTTTTGAGCAGCGAATATCTCAAAGCCCTACTTCGATGCTTTTGCTCACAAGCCAAAACGCAACAATTTGGCCACCACCGACGGGTTGACAGAGCCGGGGCAGAAGCGAGCGGCTGCGGCAGGCCGACGAAGAAGGGGCGCTGTGGAAGCGTTTGGGCCCGTCCCTGAGCAATCGGGAGTGGGGGACGGTGCGCGGAGATAACAGCGACAACGGCGAGGCGTTATGCATCAACTGATGCAGGTCCCAGACGGAGTGGCGCGGGGGCGAACTGCCTCGCCGCCTCCGTGGCGCGTCAGCAAAGAACGGCAGCCTGGCGTCCATTTTTATTGACGTTTATGCGCCGCTGATCTGTCAAGCAAGAACACGTGTTGAATATGCGCATGAACCGCTTCCTTACCGGTATTTATCAGTGACCTCTGTTGCTCAAAGAGCCCGGCAGGATAAAGATCATTCGTTGTTTGCGCCGGACCGGCACACGCGGTAGGGCTTTGAGCCGGCGCTGAGCCAGGCGTAAAGGGCCTCCCCCAGGGGTGCTACCCGGCTATCCGATTACCCCATCCCGGCGGCCGTTTCTAAAAACCTGGGGTTCAGCAAGCTTGCGGCGAAATCAGCCGATCGTCACCGTCATTGCCTTGGTGAACGGGTCGCCGTTCTCGTCCCAGACCTTCTCCAGGAGCTGCTCTGCGTGCCATTGGCCTGGGCGCCGGCACCGCATTGTTTACGTGTGCCCGCTGGCTCGGAAGAAGGAGAGCCCACCACGACCGGGAAGTGTAGCCGTTGGGACCGGGCCAAAGAGGCGGCCCACCCCTCTGCTCCTCGCCGGCCGCCCTGTTCCCAGGGACACGCTTGGCCCCAGGCCCGCATTTCGCGCCAGGGGCCAAGCTGACGGCGCTCAAGTTCGTCCGAGCCCGTTCGCGGGACCGAGGGAATACAGCGTCAGGGGCCGACCCTCGCGACCTTGTGCTGAGAAAGAGCCACGATCCCAGCGAGGAGCGGTTCGAAGTTGACGGCGTTCAAGCATTTGTTCGAAGAGCCACCGTTTCGGTCTACGGCCCAGTACAAAAAGGCTCGCACGGCCGCCGCTACCTTTGCGCTTTGCTCCTTGGCGGGAAGGATGCCGTACTCGTAGTTGATGATCGGGTAACCGGTGGGAGCAGCGTCATCGATCATTGAAAGCGTCTCTCTCGCGGGTGTTTTCTTCTCCAGGGCGCTAGCTTCCGCGAGGATGGAGCTGGCCGTAGGTTGGACGTACTTGCCTGAGCGGTTCTCGAGCGAGGCCTCGCCCAGGTGGACGGCCTGCGGTTGCTCGAAGTTCGCCGAACCCGGACCGCCGGTTTTAGACCGGCCCTCGAGCACACCGGCGAATCAGCCCGAAGTGGCCGCCGACTGAGCTTTGTGGCTTCATTCCGCTGGGGGTCCCCGCCCGGGACCTCGCGTGCTCAGGAAGGTGCTGTTACCACTGGGGTTTCCGGGTTGGTTCTCCAACTCGGCGGCCATGGAACGATCAGCAGGGTTTCGTCCCGCCGGTCGGCGACGCCTGGCAGAGTGAATGACCGCACAAAGGGGCGACGGACGATTCATACAGCCGCTCGCTCGATCGGCTGGGGTCCCAAGTACCTGGTGAACTCGTACGTTCGGTACAGCGCGTTGAGCTGCTCCGACCGTTCCTAAGGCATCCCGCCCGGGCCGGCCCGGCGCCCCTCAGGGGTGCGCACGGCGGGCGAGCGGGCTAACGTCTCGCCGCTCTGGCCCAGGGCCTCCACGGCTGCCCACTTGGGTCGGTGTGGTAGCGCCATGACGGTCTCGAAGCCGGCCCATCTGGCTCTGCCCACCCCGGACATTGACGCCAGGCTGTCACCGCCGAGCACCCGCCAGCTGTCCACCCCCGTGGCGCCGTTCCAGCTGGCGAAGACAAAGAGCCCGTCGCCGTGACGTTCGGTCGCCAAGGCGGGCGGTTCCTTGGGCTTGCCTGACCAGGGGAAGCGGAAAGCACGGTAGGACAGGACGCCCTGTTCCTCCAGGTAGCCGTCGAGGAAAGCCTTCCCGTCCGGGCCGAACTCGGTGAAGTAGGCCTGGGTGGCCCAGCCGATGAGCACTCGCCCCCCGGGCAACAACTGCACGTTGCCGAGGGCGCCAGCAGACAATGGCGAGCCGGGGTGGAGGTACTGGAGCTCTAGCTTGACGTGCCTATTGGCCTCGTCTACATAAAGGACAAGGCCGCGCGACTGGGGTTGGCTCCGGTAGTCGCCAGAACCATTGTCGAAAACGCTGAGGAGGTTTCCCGGGTGCACGACGGCGTTGTGCTGCCACGCGAACTCGGCGCCGGGGACGATGGTGAAGTCGCTTTGCTTGCCCCCCATGCGCCACATGACCTCGCCGCTTTTGCGGTCTAGCTTGTAGATCGTCCACGTGTTGCGGGCGCTCACGATGAAGTTGCCGTCGTCGGCCAGGCAGATGCAGTCGATGTGGAAGTAGTCGAACTGCGGGACGGGGCCGTCCTTAACGGGGGCGTAGGACTCGGACAGCCCGACGTGCTGGTCGCTCCGCCACTGGAAGAGCACCCTCCCGCTTTCCACGTCCACTTCTTGGACCACGCCGTAAAAGTACGGGTCGTGAGGGCCGCCGCCCAGCGGGGAGAGGTCGGCGTAGGCCTCGCCGTAGCACGTGAAGACGGCGGTGCCCTCAGGGGTGAGGAAGAACTCGTGGAGGTCGCCCATATAACCGTTGCCGGCTTTCACGCGGGCCACCTCCGAATAGGAGGTGTCGGCTATCACATACTCACCCTGGCCGTGCGCTTCCCACACCGCCCCCTGCCACCATGTAAGGACGGGCGTCCCCTTGTAGGAGCCGACCTGCACGTTCATGGCCCGGGGCGCTACCGCCCCGTCCTGGCCTACGGGGTTGAACCACACGAGCTCGCCGCCGGGGTCGATGATCAGCGGCCCTTCCTGCCCGCTGCCGTGGCTGTCCATGAAGATGTGAGTGCCGTGCTCGGGACCAGGGCGAATGTTGAGGTGCACGACCGGCGGGGAGAGGTCGGGGCGGGACCGGAACCGGTGCACTGCACCTTCACTGGCCGAGCGCCAAGAACGCAGAGCGGGGAGCGCGTCAGTGCTGGCGCGGATGCGGACGCCCTCGACGCCACCCGCCCTCACAGTGGTGACCCCGCCTGAGCTTCGCTCGGACGCCCCTCCCGAACAGGCCTCGGCGGCCTCTCCCAGCAACCCTGTCAGGGCGGCCAGCCCGCCCAAGCGGAGCAACTGGCGGCGGGACAACCACATCCGTCGTGCTGCTGTACCCGTTTCGCGGTTGTGGCCCGATGTCGGGCGTGGCTCCGGTGGGTCACTGGTCACGGGGCCTGGGCGCCGCGGGACGCGCGACCGGAGGGCCCACGTCACGTGGCGTGACGATCACGCGGTCATACTTTGGCATTGGAGTACCCCATGGCCTTTACTATCTCGGGCCGGTCTAGCTCGCTGCCATTCGCGTCCAGGCCGCCCGGGTGTAGAGACGGCGCTCGGCGAGGGGCCGAAGAGCTTGCTCGCCCCGGCCCAAGCTGAGCCCGGAACGCTTTGCTCACGGCCAGCACCAGGAGGAGCATAATGCCCAACTGCCAGGCCACATTCCAGGTGGGCTCCGAAGTCGCGAGTGAAACTCACGTCGTCGTGGGCCTCGGCGTACTACTCGTCTCAAAATGCACCGCCGTCCCATGGAGCGAGGTGGTCGGTCCCCATTAGGGGCTCTTTCGGGGACTGTTCATACCGGATCGCTTCGCCTAGAGGTAGCACTCTGTCATCTGGTTTGTCACTGGCCGCTCTAGCCACCGCGGACGGCGCGCTCAGCTAAGGTTGACGATGGTGCGCCGGGAAGTCGGGTCGGCTGTGGTATTGCTGACCGCTGGAGGAACCGATGCACAAGATCTGCCACAACTTGGCTACGCCGCATACTTCGGCCGGTTCGCGTCTTCCTCAGGTTGCCGCCCAGCTACATAAATCCGCGCGGCTGGGTCTCCTCTGGGCATGAAGACCTCCGGGGGGCCTGGAAGGTACTCTCGCCGCCGTGGGGCACGCTGATGCAGTTTTCGACCACCTCGGCTGCCATCATCTTCCCGGTCGCGGCCGTCTTCTCGCTCGGGGCCAGCGCCGTGTTGGTCTCCCGGTTGGAGCGCCTGGCCGGACGGTGGCACCTCACCGAGGCGATGTTGGGGTTGGTTGTGGCGTTGGCGGCCGACTCGCCTGAGATCACCTCGGCTATCACAGCCTCTGTCCATGGGCAGGCGAACATTGGTGCCGGGGTCGTGCTCGGCTCCAACGTCTTCAACCTGGCCGCCCTGCTCGGGCTGGGCGCCATCGTGGCCCGCAGGGTGCAGTTGCACCGCAAGGTGGTGGCGTTCGAGGGGGTAACAGCGACGTGGGTGGCCCTCGTGAGCGTCGTCGTGGTCTCCGCACGCGTTGGCGCGGGCGCCGGCCTGGTCTTGGCCCTTGTTATCGTGGTGCCCTACGTCGTGGCATCGGCTTCGTCGGCGGTGACCTTGCTCCGCCTCCGGGTGCCCCGGCGCGCCGTCGCCTGGCTACGCGAAGCCATCGCCGAAGAGGAGCAAGAGATCACCGCCGGCATCCACACCGGGCCAAGTACCCACCTGGACGGGGCCATTACGCTGTCGAGCCTTGTGGTCGTCGTGGGTGCCAGCGCTGTCATGGAACGCTCGGTCTCGGCTATAGGCGCCCATTTCCACCTGCCGGACCTGATCGTAGGCGGTGTCATCTTGGCCGCCGTCACAAGCCTCCCGAATGCAGTTGGTGCAGTGTTCCTTGCTCTGCGGGGCCGGGGTGCCGCAGTGCTCAGCGAGGCGATGAACAGCAACATGCTGAACGTCCTCGTTGGGCTCCTACTCCCGGGGATCTTCATTGGCCTGGGCGGCACTGGCGGGGGCGCGACGCTGGTCGCCGCCTGGTACATCGGCCTTACGGTGTTCAGCTTGGCGTTGGCGTACCTTGGGCGAGGGCTGGGGCGGCGCCAAGGCTATGCGATAGTTGCCGGCTACTTAGCCTTCGTGGTCGTGGCTGTGAGCGCGTAAGGCGGCGCTCAGGATCGAGGCCGGCGGAGAGACCGCTCAAGCCAGGCCGACGCCAAAGTGTTCGCCAACGCGGCGATACCGACAGCGGCCAAGAACGCGGCGTGCCCGGCGCGCCCTCCACCCGCAGCGACGGGACCGAGTGCCAGCGCAGCGCCTAGGGCCAGGATCCCGCTAACCGCGGTGCGCACCCACCGGCCGGTCAGGAGAGCGCAACAGGGCCCAATGATAAGAAGGCCTGTGAGATCGACGCGGGAGGCTGCCAGCAACCCGAGGAGGAAAACCCCGGCACACAGCTCGACGCTGAGCAGCCAGATCCGCCTTACCGTCCAGCCGGGTACAAAGCTACCCTCGAGTGCTCGCCATCTCCGAGGCATGGCCACAGCTAAAGACGATACCTACGAATCAATCGTGTCCGCAGCACCCGTTGGCCCGGCGCTCGGTTTCTTCGTTTGGCGCTTGTCGTTGAAATGGGGAGTAGCCGTCGGCCGAGTGATTGATCGGGCCGCACGGCCTCACCGATGATCGCTATTCGCTGATCGCGCTGCTGGCAGCACGTGGGGCCAGCGGACCGGTCCAACGCGACGCCGACGTCGCTGGCACCCGGGTCGTCCAGTTGTCTTTGAGCCGCCGAGGCGCGTGACTTCGCAATGGACTGGTCTCCCGACGGCGGGCGAGTATCGACCGGCGGTCGGTCGGTCCGGGTCTTTGTCACAGCTGTCTCTCGCCGCGGCCATTGTGGACAGGGTGCTTCAAATGGTTGGACTGTCCCGCATCGTGGACGGCTTCGGCACTGTCAGCGATGCCAGCATCTATTTTTCGAGGAAAGCGACTTGAGGCCGGGCGTTGAACGCGACGGGTTGAACGCGGGCAGCATGTCGTCGGCCCGCCTAGTGTCGTCGCCAAGCGCGCCTTGGGCCGGTGCGAGGGTGCTCAGGCCCGGCAAATAGGCGCGCCTACGCTCGTGTCGCTCTGGCCGTAATAGGCGAGCCATTCGCCCTTGAAGCGGACCAGTCCCTCCACGAGGGTCACATGGGGCACGAGCCCGTGGTGCTCCTCGTGGGTCTCCGGAGCCAGCCAGGGTTGTACCGTCTTGGCCCGGCTGGCAAGCGGCCCGGTTTATCGAGCAACTAGACCCTAAGACGGTGGCCACGCGTGACGAACCCCTTCTACTCGTCTGAAGAGGCCGAGCAGTCCGCGGCCGTCCTCGACGACCTCCTGGCCGCCGTCCCGGGTGCGGTCCTTATCGGCGGGTGGGGGACATGGGTCCGGGTCGGAGGGGCCATGAGCCACGACGTCGACCTGATCGTCACCCGGGCTGAACTGGCCCAAGTCCAGGCTATGGTGGACGATTTCTCGCAGTCCCAGCACCTGGCCGGCACGAAGTGGAGGGGCACGTGGCGAGGCGTTCACGTCGGCCTGTACGCCCCTTTCCAGTCTCGACTGGGCGCCAACCTACAGTTGCGTGTCGAAGCGCCCACCGCCTTCGCCGAGACCGTGGGCGGCCGGCGGTTGCTGAGCCTGCCCGCCCACGTTGCCACCAATGTCGCCGCACTACTGGACCGGCCCGACAGCCTGCCCGGCCGCAAGGACCGCCAAGAGCTGCACACCCTCTTGGCCCTGCCCGCCGCCGGGGGTGCGGCCGCCGTCATCAAGGCTGCTTCGCAGCGCACCCCGGCCCAGCTTGCTGCGCTGATCGGGCAGGCGTTCGCGTTCATGGCCGGGGAACCGAGCCTTAACCGACAAGACCGGGCGCGGCTGCGCCAGATGGCAGATGGCGATGGGGCCACTGCGGCTAAGGATCTGTCGGCAGGCCCTTCCGCCGACCGTGGCATTGACGTCTGAGTGGGGTTACGAAGCTTCGGAGCAGCTTCGCCCAGGAGCTGCAGCGAGCGAAGTCGGTGCGGTTTGGCGATCTGGGAGCGACGCCCACCGGCCCGGACCCCTTGCCGTCTAGCAAATGCGGGTCTTGCCTGGGATCGAGGAGCCCGAGAGCACGAGAGATGGCTACGTTCCCGGCTACGTCAGGCCTCGAAGCCCTTTCACCGCGGTGCACTGGTGGTCACCCAGACCTCCAACCGGTGGGCAAGGGGTGACGCCTCAGGACAGGTGAAATCATGGCCTTGAGCGCGCGTTTCGACGTAGCCAGCAACGTAGCCAAGGACGAATGGTGAAGCGTCGTGGAAGGGGAGACTGAAGAAGCGGACGTGACGGTGAGCCTCGTTACCTAAAAGACGAAAAACCCCTTGCACACAAGGGTTTTCCAAACGAGACAAAACATTACGCGCGGTGGCGGAAATGAAGGCAAAAGATAACTCGGACGGTCAACGGTGTCCATGGCTTGCAAGTGACGATGGGAGTCGTCGGTTCAGCCCGTGGTCGGATCGTCTTGGCCAACGTTGGCTCGCTCGCCGTCGGACCCAGACCAGTTGCGCCCGGTCGCGCTGACACGAGCTACCAGCTACCCCGCTGTGCCGCTCGAGGAGAGTACGAGCCGGCGGCCGGACCTCCCCGGTGGAGCGGCCTAGAGGGCTGCTCACGCCGCTGGTAGCCATAGCTCGGGACCGACGATGAAGGCTCCGGGGGGAGGGGAGTAACCCTTCAAGTCCCCCCTCCGACACAACAGAATCTGGTACCAACTCGCAGCCCGGCCTCCTCGAGGGTGACGAGGATCGGCGGAGCACCCAGCACTTGGACCATCAGTTGGTCCGGGTAGAACAGCACCGAGTCCAACAGATCCTCAATTATCGTCCGGCGCTCATCCGTAGTCGCCTCGTCCCAGATCTCGTCCAGTCAAAGCCGACTAATACTTCTGTAGCGTCCTCGAAGCGCTCCGCCAGCTCTTCTCGCTTCTCCTTGTCGGCCCTCTGGGTTGGGGTTGGCACGGTTTGACGGACATCCACCAAGTGGGGCGAAGCCCCGGAAAGGATGTCCAGAATGGAGATCGTGGCGAAGAAGACGCCCCGTCCCCGCCGTCAGTTCACGCCGGAGTTCAAGGCTCAGATCGTCGAACGGTGCCTGGCTGGCGACCGCTCGATAGCTCAGGTCGCCCATGACTTCGACCTCGTGGAGTCGGCGGTGCGACGTTGGGTGGAGCAGGCAGAAGTCGATGCCGGCCGGCGCGACGGGCTGACCAGCAGTGAGCGGGAGGAGCTGGGCCGGCTGAGGCGGGAGAACCGCCGGTTGCAAGCCGATGTGGACTTGCTCAAGCGAGCGACGGCTTTCTTCGCAGTGGAGACCCGGTGAAGATGGACCCCTTCATCGAGGCGGAGGAAGCTGCAGGTCGCAGCGTGAAGCACTGCTGCGACATGTTCGAGGTCTCCCGTGCCGCCTACTACCAGCGCAAAAGCCAAGCCCCTTCAGCCCGGGAGGTCTCTGACGCCGAGCTGGTGGAGAAGATCCGCCAAGTCCATGACGACTCCGACGGCACCTACGGCTCGCCCCGGGTCCACCGGGAGCTGCGGGACCGGGGTGTCGCCTGCGGCCGGCGCCGGGTGCGGCGGCTGATGCGGCTCCATGGCAGAGAAGGAAGGTGCAAGAAGCGTTGGCGCAAGACCACCGTCCAAGACCCGGCCGCCCAGGCCGAGGCCCTCGACCTCATCCAGCGCCACTTCGGCCCGTCCGAGGTGCTCGACGCCCGCTACGTGGGCGACATCACCTACATCGCCACCTGGGAAGGCTGGGCTTACCTGGCCACGGTGATCGACCTGGCCAGCCGCCGGGTAGTGGGCTGGGCGGTGGCCGACCACATGCGCACCGAGCTCGTCTCTGACGCCCTGTTGATGGCGTTCGGGTCGCGCCGGCCGCCGACAGGAGCGATTTTCCACTCCGACCGCGGCTGTCAATATACCAGCCACGATTTTCGCAACCTCGCCAAAGAAAACGGGGTAGTCCTGTCGCTCAGCCGCAAAGGGGAATGTTGGGATAACGCCGTCGCGGAATCATTTTTCGCCTCCATCAAAGGAGAGCTGATCGACCGCCGGCCCTGGCCGACCATCGCCGCCCTCCACCGGGCAGTGTTCGACTGGATAGAGGGCTGGTCACGACCCGTCGGCTGCACAGCTCCCTCGGCTACCTCAGCCCCGCCCGGTACGAAGCTCTCATCCACCAAAACACCAGCAACCACGCGGCATAATCAACTCAACTAACCTGTCCGTCACAGCGCGCCAATTCCAAAGGCTTACTGGACCGCCCACAAAGACATCTACGAAATGGCCGTACTGGCGCCGATGAGAGCCCTCCTCGTCGAGCTGGCCCCCGATTTCGGGCAAGGCAAGGTGTTTCGCCCGAACCGAGATGTCCGTTTCAGCCCAGACAAGTCTCCGTACAAGACCCATATCGGCGCCACGATCGGATCCAGCTACCTTCAGCTGTCCGCCAACGGACTGGCCGCGGCGAGCGGGATGCACGGCATGGCCCCAGATCAGCTGGATCGGTACCGCCGCGCCGTAGCCCATGAAGGCACCGGCACCGATCTCGAACAAGCCATCAGTGACGTCAAACGGCATGCCATCGAGGTGCACGGCCACGACAGCCTCAAGAGTGCGCCGAAGGGCTACCAGGGCGACCACCCCCGGATCGCCCTACTGCAACACAAGGGTCTCACTGCCTGGAAAGAATGGCCAGTGGCTCGCTGGCTAGGCACCGCCACCGCCAAGCAACGAATCGTCGACTTTCTTACGGCAACTGAGCCGCTCAACGAGTGGCTCAGTTGCCATGTCGGGCTGTCCACGCTGCCGGATCGGCGTCGCTGAGCGATGGGCGCGCCATCGACTTGTTCGATCGCTTTGCCAAGCGTCGGCTCGCCTACGCCGACGCGGAACGCTGGTATCCGGGCGTTGCCGCCCACCTAGCTGCCTGCGACGCCTATGCCCAAGACTTCGATGGACTGCTCCGACAGGTGATGTGGGCGGGGTGAGCGCCGCGCCGTCACGGACTTGGCCCTGGGTGTGAGCGGCAGTTCCGGCGATGGTGTCGGCGCGCTTGGCGACGCGCCCAGGAACCCCCGATCGACCCCAGGCGCGAGGATCACGTAGTGCCGCACCGCCTGCGTGAACTCTTTGTCGGCGGGTCTCATCGGTAGGTGACCGCCGGTTCAGAAATGGGCGCGCAATTCCCGTTCGGTCAGGGCGTAGACGCGTTCCTGGCCTTCGGCGTCCTGGGACTTCTTCGAGGACTTCTTCAGCTTCGTGCGGCTGTAGTAGCCCCCGGTCGCCGTCGCGAGCTCGGGATCGGCCATCAGCCGCACACAGCCGCGTGACCCCTTCTCCGGAGGCCCGACGAACGGATTGGTCAACGTCTCAATGATTTTGAACGGCCCGCCGGCCTTGTTGCCGAGAGTGGTTTTGACCGCGCGCGGGCTGACTGCGTTGAACGTCAGGCCCTCGCCCTTATGGCGGCGAGCTTGGGCGTAGGTGTACATCAGGGCCAGCAGTTTGGCATCGGCGTAGGCCTGGATCTGCTTGTACTTACCCGGGTAGCTCCAGTCGGTGATCGGCTTGCCCCGCGACTCGACCACGGCGGTCATGTTGACCACCCGCGAGGGCGCGGCGGAATCAGCAGCGCCCTTCCGGAGCAGATCGAGCAGCCCGTCGGTCACTGCCGCCAGCGCGACGTGATTGATGGCGATGGTCCGCTCGTACCCGTCGGGTGACAGTGCTTTGCTGGAGAACGCGGCGCCCGCGTTGTTTACGAGTCCGTTGAGTCCCTTCGGCGCGGCCTCGCGAACAGCCTCGACCAGTTCCCGAACACCTGCCAGAGCTCCGAGGTCTGCGGCTACGGGCAGATACCGGCCGCTGCCGTTGCCGTTGGTGACCAGCAGGTCGACAGCGCGTCGGGCGTCGTCGGCACGACGCGCGTGCACCAGCACAGTCGCCCCACTGTTCCCAATGCCTTGGGCGGTTTCATGGCCGATACCGCCCTTGGCGCCGGTGACTAGCACGGTCTGTCCGTCCAGCCGACCGGCGAACTGAGCATCGAACTTGCTCATAGTCTCTCCTCGAAAGATGCGCAATAAGAATGAGTTGTGTAGCCCAGTCTGTCATACCCAAAGTGGGCTGTCAAACTCATATCCGTGGTCCCGGCCCGCAGGGCCATTGGCGAAGATCACTAATGGCCGTTGGCCAGCCCGACCCGGAACCCGATGCCCTGTGTCAAGGGTGGCGTCTCCGTAGCCTTCGGTCGGGCGGCGTCGGCAATCGCTCTCACGCAATCGCGTCCGCTACTTCGCGGGCCGACAGGCGTTACGTCGCCACCCGGCCCCCATCGACCGCCAGAGTGACGCCGTGGACGAAGCTGGCATCATCACTGGCGAGGAAGACGATCGACGCAGCCAGTTCCTCGGGCTCAGCGACGCGACCTGCTGGTGCCAGTGCTGCGTGCGCCTTCACTATCTCGGCGGGGGCTGCTTCCATCATGCGGGTGCGCGTCGGGCCGGGGGCAACGGCGTTGACCCGAACGCCACTCGGCCCGTATTCGGCCGCCCAGGCCTTCGTCAACAGTTCGAGGGCTGCTCGGCTGGCGCCATAGAGGCCCCTGTCCGCCTGTCCAAAGCTGGCGACCATCGTGGAGACGTTGACGATCGAGCCCCATCCGCGTTCGGCCATAGCCGGCGCCAGGGCGGCGACGAGGAAGAACGGAACCTTGACGTTCACTGCAAAGGTCTCGTCGAACTCTGCTTCGGTCGCTGCAGCGCTCGGCCCACCCACGGCAAGGCCAGCGTTGTTGACGAGGATGTCGACATGACCGTCGCCTGCCTCAGTAGCCCACTCGACCAGGTCGTGGGCCGATTCGAGGTCGCTCAACGTCGTGAGCCGGAACGTTGCGCTACCGCCACTGCCTTCGATGTCGGCGACCACATCTTTGGCTCGTTCTTCGTTTCGTCCAACTATCAGTACGTGAGCGCCGCGGGCGGCCAAGGCGATGGCCGTGGCTTGGCCGATCCCGCTCGTCGAGCCCGTTACCAGAGCAGTCTTGCCTCTTAGATCAGTCATGCGATGTGTCATCCTCTCGTTCCAAACTGGGTGGTGTAACTCACTCTGACAGTTCAGTACTGGGTTGTCAACCTCAGAATCCTGCTGACATTGCTGCACGGTCGCGCATGTCGGGCGACCGTCAGATCGGAACGTCGGTATCGCCGAGCGGGTCCCACCGCCTGCTGCGTATCGGAGCACGATTTTGGTCGCGGCCATCATGCGGGAGACGTAACGATTCTCCGGTACACGGACCTAGCCGGTCGATTGCCCAGCGCCGGCGTCTCAGCTCTACGGCACGAACCTCGTCAACCTGTTGAAACCGCTCACGCTGATACCGCCACGAGCGCTCCGAGCGCCGCGACGATCTCGTCGACCTTTGCCTTTGCGTCACCGAACAGCATCTGGGTGTTTTCCCGGAAGAAGAGCGGGTTCTGTACGCCCGCATAGCCGGCGGCCATCGACCGCTTGAACACGATCACGTTGTGCGCCTCCCATACGCGCAGCACTGGCATTCCGGCAATCGGGCTGGTGGGGTCTTCGGCAGCTGAGGGATTGACGGTGTCGTTCGCTCCGATCACGAGCACGACATCGGTCCGAGCCAAGTCGTCATTGATCTCGTCCATCTCGAAGACGATGTCATACGGAACCTTCGACTCGGCAAGTAGGACGTTCATATGACCCGGTAGGCGTCCGGCGACGGGGTGGATGCTGAAGCGCACGTTGACGCCGCGCTCGCGCAGCATGCGGGCGAGCTCGGCGACTGGATGCTGCGCTTGCGCGACTGCCATCCCGTAGCCCGGGGTAATGACGACCGACGAAGCGCTCGCTAGGAGCGACGCGGTGTCATCAGACGAGATCTCTCGATACTCGCCGTAGTCGATTTCACCCGCCGTTGGTGCCTCGATGCCGAACCCTCCAGCGATGACCGAGAAGAACGAACGGTTCATCGCCTTGCACATGACGAACGACAGGTAGGCACCCGACGACCCCACGAGCGCACCAGTGACGATCAAGAGATCGTTGTTGAGCAAAAATCCCGCCGCCGCCGCTGCCCAACCCGAATAGCTGTTAAGCATCGAGACCACCACGGGCATGTCGCCCCCGCCGATGGACGCCACGAGGTGCCACCCGAGCGCAAGCGCAACGGCAGTCACTGCAACGATTAACCAGAGCCGTGGGTGCACGACGAACGCAACCGTCAGGGCCGCGAACGCCACGAGCGCACCGACGTTGATGACGTTCTTGCCGGGCAACATCAGCGGCGAGGACTTGATCTTCGCCGACAGCTTGAGATTCGCCACGATTGATCCCGTAAACGTGACCGCACCGATGAAGATGCCGACGAAGACCTCGGCATGGTGGATATGGAGCAACGATCCGACGAAACCTCCGGATCCGTCGCGTTCGACCTCGATGTACGACGCCCAGCCGACGAGTACCGCCGCCAGCCCGACGAAGCTATGTAACAACGCAATGAGCTGGGGTATCCCCGTCATCTGCACGACCCGCGCACGCCAGAGACCGACCGCTGCACCGATCACCACTGCGGCAGCGATCACAACCGCGGCCGTGGTGCGAACGTGACTGTCGTGGATCGCAAGGCCGATCGTCGCGCCAAGCGCGACGACCATTCCGGTGACCCCGAAGAGCCAGCCCGACTTGGACGACTCCGGCTTCGACAGTCCGGCGAGGCTGAGAATGAATAGCAGTGCGGCGACGAGGTAGGCCGCGGACGCGATCGAGTTCGCGGTCATCTCAGGTCCCCTTCGAGAACATCGAGAGCATTCGACGGGTGACCGCGAACCCTCCGAAGACGTTGATTGAAGCCAACAGGATCGCCACGCCAGCAAGGGCCTGGATCACGTGATTGTTCCATGCCGACCTGGAGGAGCGCTCCCGTGACGATGACTCCGGAGATCGCGTTCGTCACCGACATGAGCGGCGTGTGGAGCGCGTGCGAAACCTTCCCGATCACGTAGAAGCCGATGACGATCGAGAGCGTCAGCACCGTGAAGTGCTGCGGGATCGGTGGTGGCGCATACGCATTGACGAAGAAGAAGGCCATAGCTGCGGCCAAGACCGCCCCGACCCTTGTCGCCGTCGTGATCGGCGTCCGGACCTTCTTCGGCGTGGCGTCCACGATCGACTTCGGGACTGCCGACGCCACTGAGACCTGGACCGGCGGTGGTGGCCAGAGCTTTTCGCCATTGCGAGCGACGGTGATGCTGCGTTGCACGACGTCGTCGAGGTCGAGAACGACCTTGCCGTCCTTCCCAGGCGTGAGCAGCTTCATGAGGTTGACAAGGTTCGTGCCGAAGAGCTGAGACGCCTGCGCCGGCAATCGACCGGCTAGATCCGTGTACCCGAGAATCGTCACGCCGCCCTCGGTCACGACGCGCTCGCCAGCGACGCTCCCCTCGACGTTCCCGCCCTGTCCAGCGGCCATGTCGACGATGACCGAGCCGGCCTTCATCTTCGAGACGTCTGATGCGGTGATCAGTCGCGGCGCTGGTCGTCCGGGGATCAGGGCCGTCGTGATGATGATGTCTGCCTCGGCCGCCCGCTCGGAGTAGAGGCGTGCCGCAGCTTGGTCGTACGCCTCGGAAGTCGCCTTGGCGTATCCGTCGGTCGAGACCTGCTGCTCCTCTTGCGGCACGACGACCGGGAGATATTCGCCGCCAAGCGACTTCACTTGATCGCTGACTTCCGGCCGCGGGTCAGTCGCCCAGACGATCGCCCCGAGACTCGACGCGGCGGCGATCGCGGCGAGGCCGGCGACGCCCGCGCCAGCGACGAGAACTTTCGCCGGGGGCACCTTGCCGGCGGCGGTAACTTGGCCAGTGAAGAAGCGGCCGAACTCGTGCGCCGCCTCGATGACTGACCGGTATCCGGCAATGTTGGCCATCGACGAGAGCACGTCGAGCGACTGCGCTCTTGAGATGCGCGGGACGGCATCCATTGCGAGCGCCGTGATCGGCTTCGCCGAGAGTGCGTCGATGAGTTCGGTATTTAGTGCCGGAGCAAGAAGCGACACGAGGATCGCTCCGTCGTGAAGACGATCGACTTCCTCGAGCGTCGGCGCGTTCACCCTGAAGATCACTTCGGCGTCCCATGCCGCATCGGACGCGCCCACAGTCGCACCAGCCTCGCGGTACGCGGCGTCGAAAAAGTCCGACCTCTCCCCTGATCCCGCCTCGACCACGACGTCGTAGCCGAGGGTGATCAACTGACGAACCGTCGTCGGCGTTGCCGCCACTCGCGTCTCTCCGGCGGCGGTCTCCCGCGTAATCCCGATACGACTCACGACTTCTCCTTGTTCGTTCGCCGACGTTTCCGCGCTCACCGTCGAAATCGGCGCGGATTGCTGTGCAAGCGATGCTCACGACAGTTGGAAGTTGATCCACGGCGACTGGGTGCGCCATGCGATATCCGGCCAGTCCTCTCGAAGCAGGGACGTCTACTTCACCGGCCGGTCAAGAAGACGACCATCGAGGAAGGTGTCGACTTTCTCGTCGTAGAACGCGATCAGCCCAGCGATCGGCAGCAGTTGGCGGGTCGGGAAGTCGTAGACCCAGGCGATATCGGAGTAGCTCGTGTCACCGAGCTGCGCGGTCCAGTAGCCGCTGGTGGTGCCCTTGTAGGGGCAGGCGGTGACGCTGTCGGTCGGGACGAGGTGGGTGAAGTCGACTTCGGTGCGGTTGAGGTAGTAGCGAGTCGGCAGCCCGGTCTCGAACACCAGGACCGGCGAGCTGGATTCGGCCAAGATCACGCCGTCGAGTTCAATGCGGACGCTGCGGGTCGAGCGCAGCGCGTCGACGCGGGTGTAGGGGTCGCGGGGATGGACGAAGACCTGCTCGTCCTCCTCGAACCAGGCGTCCAGGGAATCCCACTCGAACCGCGCCCGTCCGGCCAATCCCTCGACTATGGCGTCGTCGCCGTAGACCCGCAGCGCCGCGGGCCGGGTCACGTCCCCGACCTGCAGGCTGTAGCGGCGGGCTGTGCCTCGGCTGAGCTTCTGTTCGTGCTGCTCGTCGACCAGCACAGCGGGGTCGATGTCGTCGACCGGGATGTAGTACTGCGGGTAGTGCGACGACTCCCACACATACAGCGCCGAAATCGTGTCCACGACCACGTGCCCATCCAGGACGGCCCGGATCCGCCGCGGGACCGGTGCGGTGTGGTTCGCTGACGGCAGTGGGAGCGGATGGCCGCCGGTCACGAGGTGGCTCCGGCCGCGGCGAGACACTGAAAGGCGTCGTCGCACGACCAATACTTCTGCAACGGTGAGGAGGCGGGATCTGGAGCCATTTCGATCAACTAGGAAGGCCGTCGAGCAAGCTGAAACGGGCATCCATCGCGACACTTCGGACATCGATCAGCTGCTGATATTCGGGCGAGTTGTACCACTTGAGGGCCGTCTCACGGTCGGGAAACCGCATGAGGGCTCCTGAAGTGAGTGAGCCATCACCGTGCAAGACTTCCCAGTTACCGTTGGCGAGAGGCTCGGCTCCGTACTCTTTCGCCGTCCGCCCGCCGTTGGCGGCGTATTTCTCACGATAAACATCCGGGTCCTTGACGGTGAATTCGACAATTACGTATGCGCTCATGTTGATACTCCTTCGTAGTTGGTTGTTAGTTGTGATCTGTGTTCTTGGACTTCACTCGTAAACGTCGACCGCCGACGGGCGTTACGTTGCTGATCGGCCCCCGTCGACTGCAAGAGTGACGCCGTGGACGAAGCTGGCATCATCACTGGCGAGAAAGACGATCGCCGCAGCAAGTTCCTCGGGCTCAGCGACGCGACCTGCTGGTGCTAGTGCTGCGAGCTGATTCACCATCTCTTCGGGGACTGCTTCCATCATCCGGGTGCGCGTCGGGCCGGGAGAAACGGCGTTGACCCGAACGCCACTCGGGCCGTATTCGGCGGCCCAAGCCTTCGTCAAGAGTTCGAGGGCTGCCCGGCTGGCGCCATACAGAGCCATGCCCGCCTGTCCAAAGCCCGCGACCATCGTGGAGATGTTGACGATCGAACCCCATCCGCGTTCGGCCATAGCTGGCGCCAGTGAGCGCGACCAGGAAGAACGGAATCTTGACGTTCAGTGCAAAGGTCTCGTCGAACTCTGCTTCGGTGGCTGCGCTGCTTGGTCCGAGCAAGGCGACGCCAGCGTTGTTGATGAGGATGTCGACGTGACCGTCGCCTGCCTCAGTGGCCCACTCGACCAGCTCCTGGGCTGATTGCAGATCGCTCAACGTCGTGAGCTTGAACGATGCCGCGACCGCCGCTGCCTTCGATCTCGGCGACCACGTCCTTGGCTCGTTGTTCGTTGCGTCCGACTACCAGTACGTGAGCGCCACGGGCAGCCAAGGCGATGGCCGTAGCCTGGCCGATCCCGCTCGTCGAGCCCGTAACCAGAGCAGTCTTGCCTGTTAGATCAGTCATGCGATGGGTGTCCTCTCGTCCAAACTGGGTGGTGTGACTCACTCTGACACCTCGGAACTGGGTTGTCAAACTCAGAAATCCTGCTAACATTGCTGCATGGTCAACGAGCCGAGTGACCGGCCGAAGCTCACCGCCAAGGGAGCACGCACCCGGGCACGAATAGTGGAGGAGGCCGCCGCCCTGATCCATGAACGCGGGGTGGCGGGCACCACCTTGGAAGACGTCAAGGTGGCGGCGGAAGTCAGCGGCTCTCAGATGTACCACTACTTCCCCGACAAGAACGATCTCGTGCAGGCGGTCATCGACTACCAAGCCGAGACCATCGTCGATCGCAACCGGCAGGCCCTCGGCAGCGCGAACGGAGTCGAAGCCTGGCGGAACATGGTGATCACCGCAGCGAAGCGCACCAAAGCAAAGGGGGGCTGCCAACTTGGCTCGCTCGTTGGTCAACTCGCCGAGAGTGACCCCGAGGCCCGAGCGCTCATCGCGGCAGGGTTCGATCAGTGGGCAGCCGCAATCGGCGATGGACTCAGATCCCTTCAGGCCGACGGGAAACTCCCGTCCGACATCGACCCGGACGACCTCGCTATCACCTTGCTCGCCACGCTCCAAGGAGGACTTGTACTCGGCCAGGTGCAACGGAGTTCCCGCCCGTTCGAGACCGCGGTCAATACCCTTCTCGCCCTTACCATCGGCAGATGAGCCCAAGCCGGGTTCGTTCACAGCCGTCGCCGAGGTCGGCTCACGGCTTTGGGATAAGGGGACGTGCGTCGGCACGATGCGCTTGTTGACCGGCGGCCGTTCATGGTGCCGGACACCTTGTCGCGCCCGGTGAGTTGCTCCGGGCTGGCATTCCGGGAGCTCATTCAGCCGACCCTGACTGCTCGTGCTTCTTGGACGTGGACTGGCCTCATCAAGACGGCCGGAAGTTCATGACGGCTCCTCAGCCGGGGGACGCGTTCCACGTTGACCTCGACGGGACGGTGATCGAAGGCCGCTACATAGAGGTGGACCCCCCACACCGCATGGTGATTGGATGGGACCGTCAAGGGACCGACAAAGCGACAGCGACATCTGCATTAATTGAGATCACGCTCACTCCGACAGGAGACGGGACGGATGTGAAGGTCCAGTTGTCCGGTCTGAGTGCGGAGGATGCCGCCTTCTATCGGCAACTCTGGGCGCGTCACCTTGACCGGATTGCAGCTGTCTTCGCTGGCGCCGAACCCGGCGCACCTCCTGGCAACTGAGTCAAGGACCTCACCTGCAGACCTGCGACAAGCTGCGGATCGCCTCAGGTTCGAACCTATTTACCACCGCAGGCGGCGCTAAGACGCCCTCGGCGGCCGCACCCCCATCGAGCATGAGACGATCATGACCCCACCGGCCCGCCAAGCCCTGTAACCCGAACTGTGCGTACGCAACGAGGCGCCGAAAGCGCCTGTACTTGGTGGGAGGAGATCGGTGAACCTCGACTCGGCGGGTTACGAGCACAACACAAGCACGATCGACCTACCGATCGCCTGCACCCCAACGAGTTACGGTGTTGGGTGGAGGAAGCTGGAGTTTCGCGCCGTCCACCTGGGAAAATGGTTTCGCCTTATGGCACCTCAAGACCACCAGAAGAATCCCTGATCAGACGGCATGCGACCTCAGGAGACCGCACCTTCGCCCGGAGCCTGCACCACATCTGCACCACAAAAAATTGTGCCGGCACGGGCCCAGGACAATGAAGCGCCTCTCGGCCTCGCCAACCCGCTCCTCTACCGGTTGGGCGAGATGCACTCCCCGGCCCTTCGGGACATCACTATTGGCAACAACGACGTCTATGGCCTCGGATGCTGCGATGCCGGACCGGGTTACAACGAGGCTGCGGGCTGGGGGAGCCCGAATGTCACGGCGCTGATCTCTGCCGCTGACCTGGCCGGTAAGTGAGAAGCGCAAGCAGTGCGTGATGAACCAGCAGAGCCCATAGGACCTGATCGCTGTCGCCTTGGCAGTTGAGCGACGCCGGTTCGACGCTGCATAGTAGCCAAGAGGCGGGCAGGTACCCCCGTCTTGCTCCGAACAATAGGAGATTCCCCTCGATGTTCCCCGTTTGAGTGGGTTTCTGCGCCACAAGGGCATAGGGACTGTCACTAAGCACGCGTCGGGTCGCGTGGCCAGCCGACGTCACGGCGTTGTCGTTGTCGGCACCCGATAACCGGCGATTATGTGCGATTTAGCCGCACGAGTTTTGCGATTGCGCCGGATGTCGTGGAATGGCGCGCATTATCTCGAGCGGCATTTGTGGCGAAAGTCGGGTGGCCTAGTGTGTTGCCCCACCCTGGACTTCGACTGTTCGTGGACCTCTCTTAGTCCACCCTCGGCCCGCGCGCCCAAGGTCTGACGGCTCACCGGCTCAGCCGAGCTGACGAGAATGTTGGGCCTGTTTGGGGCTGTATCACAGCGGGCCTGAACGAGTCCGTGGCGATGAGGCAGGAACTCTGTCTGGTACCCACGATGCCTTATGACGAAGGAGAACCCTATGCGTAGCGGGACGCGAACCTGCGAAGCGAGCCAGTTGCCGGTCTACCGGGTTGTGAAGGCCGGGCTTGAGGGGGCGCAGGCAGAGCGGTTAGCGCAGGCGTTCAAGGTTTCGGGGAAGCACCTGGTCCATAGGGATGGGGAGGTGTCGTTCCTCGACCCGGCCAGGTACCTCGCGGTACCAATGGTCGAGGTCGACGATCCGGAGATCGTCGACCGCTGTCGTTCGAGGACGACCAACCACCACCGGGACATCCCGATCGCGGTGCGTCGGATCGACTACGAGGCACTTGGCCGGCTGGTGCCGTTCGCCCCTAACGAAGCACTTCGCTCGACGACCGTGGCTCTCGAGGCCACCGGGCTGACCCCTGACTCGGCCCGGCCGATTGTCGCCCACAGCGCGTTCACGACCGTCGTCCTTGATGAGGATGGGAATGAGCGAGAACAGCAACGTACGCTTCTCGATACCCACGTCCGTTACCGCTTCACCGTAGATGGGCACCCACTGGTCGGCCCGGGTGCCCAGATCCAGGTCTCGTATGACGCCGGGGGGAACGTCACCCGCCTCCTGCACGCGACACGTACGCTCGAGCCTGGCCCGACGGTGGCGGTCATTGACGCCGGAACGGTGAAGGCACGGCTCGCCTGTGAACTCGTCGACGAGGCCGAGATCGACCTGCAGCTCGTCTATCTCGCTCCGAGCCTGCACCGCGGGGTGAGCTCGGCGCCCGACTGGTGCCCAAGCGAGCTGATCCCGTGGTACGCGGTCAGGATCACCCGCCGGGTGACCCACCCTGGCGGGGGCCAGGCGCAGCCCCTGACTTCGCGGACCCGACTCATCCCGGCAACCGAGGACCGCCGATTTGTGCCGTCCGTGACGATTGCGGCGACCGCCCGCGACGGCTCGGGCGTCGAGGGCCGCGCCACCGCTTCTGGGGGCACGCCGCCGTACACGTTCCTGTGGGGCGGGTCGAACCCTGCGGCTTCTTCCGAGCACGGCGACCGGGTGAGCTACGAGCCGCAGACCCGTGACCTCCGCCACCTGATCCCGTCGCAGTCGATGGCCCGGACCGAGTACCTGAGTGTCAATGTCGTCGACGCCAACGGTGTGACCGCAGAGGCGATGACCTCCCTGCCGGTCATCGCCCGCCCGGCCCCGGACACCCACAACTCGGTCACCTACGGCTGCGAGAGCCCCAATGACCCCGGCGCATGGACCGGCGACCGGATCCACTGGCAGCAGGCGATGAGCACGTTCGGCGGTGGTACCGAACGGTTCTGCTGGCTGAACGATTCCTCGTGGCCGGGTGACTACATCGAGCCGCCGAAGCCGGGCGGGACCGAGGCGTACCCGTGGATCAACGGCGACGCTGATTATCGCAACTGGGGGATCAACACGGCCAACATCGTGTTCTACATCGGCGACAGCAACCCCTACGGGTTCTGCGAGATGTACCCGGGCGCCCCGCCATCTGACTACAACACCAGCGCCGGGGCGTGGCTTGCCGACCCGGTGACGGCGAACACAGTAGGGATCGGCAGCCAGAGCTACGCCGTCCCGTATGTCGGCAACTGGGGAGCTCCGCACCCGAACGACCAGCTCCAGTGGCTGGCCATGTACGTGTGCAACTTCCTGGAGAACGACGAGAACGCTCCGGAACCATGGAACCGGTGGGGGCCAGCGTTCAATGGCTTGCACAGCCTTATGGCCTTCGAGACCGAGGCGTGGGACAACAACGACTTCTGCTCCAACTTCCCGCTGAACTTCCTCGGCTTCGACTTTGTCATCGCAAGCATCCCGCCCATGACCGTCGTGCAGGCGTGGATGAGTGCTGCGAACGCGGCCAACATCGGCTCACCGGCGGCTATGGGGCCGATCCAGAACATCAACATTGGAGACGCCCAGATCGCCATCTGCGACTACGCCGATTACTACTGGGGTCGTGGTCCCGTTGGACCGACGATCCCGAGGAGTGAGATCAACGGCTGGTGGTACATCCAGGGGACGGCGGGGGTGGAGACGATCCCCTGAACCCGGTGCGGGCAGCGGTCGCTGCCGCGTCATCGCCGATGTCGACGGGGCCGGGTAGGTGGAAATTTCCGGTCCGTGCAAGGCCACCCTCCTGACGCGCATGTTTGCCGGCGGGCGAGCCATAGCCGTGCTCCGCTCGCCAACCGCCTGTGTGGCGAAGTTTTTGCCCCAGCGCGCCAGATCGCTCCAGCCAACGGGCACGCTGGTAACGGCCGCATATCCGGCGTTGCGTAGGTGATCTTGTCAAGAGGCAAATTTTGGTGGGCTCATTGCATGTTGTCCAGGATGTGGTTGAACAGGTTGGCCCGACCAGGCTGCCCGTTTTGGCTGGCGTGGTCACGTTGGCGAAGGAGGACCGGCCGGAAACTGCGTCCCGTAGCGAAGTAGGTGCAGTTCTCGCAGATGGATTCGAGTGAGCAGTCGAGCTCGGCGGGCCGTTGGCATCAGCGGTTGCCGAGGAGCCGGTGGTGCACCTCGGCCCGCATCCGGCGCATGTTGGGGCCTTCGGCTGCCGCGGGAAGCACGACATTTTGCTAAAGGGCCTCGACTTTGGCCGAAACAGCGTTGTACTCGTCGGCCACCATCCGGTTGGAAATACGAGCATATTGACGGGTCATGTCGAGCGAGCGGTGCCCGCCCAAGGCGGCGATGGCTTCGATTGACATCCCCCGGTTTATGGCCTGGGTGGCCAGGGTGTGGCGTAAGCGGTGCGGGTGGACGTGGCCGACCCCGGCTCGCGTGGCGATGGCGGTGATCCAGCGCTCCACGGCGTAGCGGTTCAACGGCCCCTGCTGCCCCGATAACAGCCGGCCGTGGGGGTGGGGGCCGTACGCCCGACAGCATTCGTCCAGAAGGGCCACGAGCTGAGGGTGGAGGGGGACATAGCCGTCATTGTGCAGTTTGCCGACCGGGACCGGAGCCAATGGCTGTTGCCGACGCGGTGACGGCATCGGCGTCGAGCTCGGACAGCTCGCCGACACGCACGCCGGTGCGGGCCAGCAGGTCGACCGCCACCCGACGACCAAGGCGAGGCTCGGCCGCCACAGCACGCAGAAACCGGGCGAAGTCGGCGTCGTCGAGGAACCGAGGCAGGGGCTCGGACCGGCGAGGTACATCACCGACAAAGATCGGGACTTTGGCTGGCGCATCGGGCCAGTCCCACTCGGTGATGCGGACAAAGAACATACGCAGCATCCCAAGCCGACGCCAGACGGTCGATGCTGAAGGGGTGCCCCGCGCCGGCGAACATCTTCCCGACGTGATCGCTTCTGTCGCGCTTACCACAAACACTCTCGTCGTCGAGCTCATCGACCGAGGACCAGGCGGTCACCGAAAGCGGCGGGGCCACCGTTACCGAGCTGGCCTCTTAACCGATGGCGTAGTTGGCGTCAACCGCCCCAATGCTGGTGGCCGGGTAGGTGCCCGTCGGCGAGAGCTCGTGGCGCTGGTCGAGCTGATCGGAGGCGTGCTCAGTGACGACGCATTGTCGCCGTTGGCGAAACCTCGGTAAACGCGGTCGCCGACAGCGACCCCGTGGTCGAGCGGAGGTGGGCCCACGGCCACCACCTTGCCGATCGCTCCGTAGCCTGGGCGGCGCGGGTAGTAGTTCCAGCTCTCAGCCTTTCTCGTCCCCTGGTCGAGGCCGGTGAAATTGGCGACCTCGGTGCCCGCGCTCACCACGGAGAGTTCGACCTCGACGAGCACCTTCCCGGGGGCAAGAAGCGCCTCGTCGACCGACACCTCCTCGACCCGACAGTCTCTCTCGCCGGCGAAGACCAGACCGCACCACTGAACACGTAGCTTTCCTTCTCGTCACCGTGCGCTGCTCTTAGGACTGGGGAAGCACCAGCACCTTGCCCACGCCACGGCCAGCCGCGGCCATGACCGCGAAGCCCTCCTCCCAAGCGTCGAGGGGATAGCGGTGCGTCACGATCGCCGAGGGGCGCACCTCGCCCCGAGCGAGGATCGCCAGGACGTCCGGCCACACACCTGGGCTGCCGACCGTCCCGACGAGCTCCTGATCACCGACCACCAGGCCGTCGGTATCTACCGGTACCGCGGGGCGTCCGGTCAGGCCGACCAAAACCAACCGGCCCCCCGGTGCCACCCGACACTGGGCGTCACGGATCGCCTCCGGGGCTCCGGTCGCCACCACGGCACGGTCCCAGAGCTCTTCCGATGCCGCACTGCGGCAGCCCAACGCCACAGCACGGGCGGCGCGGACCGTATCGGGCTCGACGACGCCCACCTCCGCGTCGAAGCATGAACGCGCCAACGCGATGCAGAGCCAACCGATGGTGCCTGCCCCCACCACCAGCACACGGCAACTCTGGACGCACCCGGCGCGAACGAGCGCCCGATACGCGACAGCGCACGGCTCCACCAACGCAGCGTCCTCAACATCGACCCCGTCGGGAACCACGTGGGCACTTCGGGCCGGGAAGACCATGCGGGTGCTCAGCGCCCCGTTCAACCCTAGAATTCCCGTTTCTCGCCTCGAGGGGCAACGGTGGTACGCCCCGCTTCGGCACGTCGGGCACGACCCGCAGCCGATGCTGCACTCGCCGACGACCAATTGTCCGATCGCTGGCTCATCCACCCCGGGGCCGCAGGAGACGACACGGGCGACCCATTCGTGCCCCGGGACCAGGGGAAGCCTCGTCCGCCCTGAGCGTAGGTACACCATGTCCCCCTCAAGCAGCTCCTTGTCGGTGGCGCACAAGCCAACCGCCAGCGGCGCCAGCAGCAGCTCGCCGTCTGCCGGCCGGGGGGCGTCGTGCTCGCCCAGGTCTGCGAGACCGGCACCTCGGATCGCGACTGCACGCACCTGACTCTCCTCATCCCCCGCGACCAGCCGCCCGTGTGGACCGAACAGGCTGCATCCCGGACTAGACGAACTCGTTGAACGCCTCGTGACCAGCCCTCAACGAGCCGTCCGGATTTATGAAATGAAGGGCTTCTGGCACACCGACCGGTCCATATTCCGGCATGTGCAGATCTGCTACCAAGCTGTGGTGCAGAGCGTGCACGATGAACCCGAGGTCGCGATCCTTTAGGACGCCTAAGGTGTAGCGCATCACCTCCACATGGCGAGCGTCGTCGAGGGCTCCCCAGACCGTTTCGCTCGCCAGCAGTTCTTTGCCAGAAGCATGGGCAAACTCCAGGCAATCATCCACATACTTCTCGTACTGCGACTTGTCCGAATACGGGTGACTCGCCCAGTTCCAGATGTAGTACGGATGAAACGAGAAGAAGTCACTAATCTGCACGGTGAGCTGCAAAGCCTTCAAGTTCGGATAATGCCCGATGGTCAAGGGTTGCTTGGCGCCCAGCGTCTTGCACACCTGGTAGCACCAGGTCAACCACTGTAGCTCGCCACGCAGTAACGGGCTGTCGGGCTCGTCGATGTACGGGCCCATCAGCGGCTCATTGCACAGATCCCAGCCGAATATTCTGGGATCGTCCGCGTACCGACCCACGACTCCCTCGAGGTATCGCCAGAACAGCAGGTCGATGCTCCAGCGCTCAAGGCGCGACGCATCCTCCCATTCGGTGAAGGGTGGCTTGTCTGCAAACCGGTTGCTGGCAGACGGGACTAGGTGCTCGAGCGAGACGCCGCCAAAATCACAGACCGGGTCCCTCCAGCGATTGAATAGCACCGGAAGTACCTGAATTCCATGCGCCGCGAAGGTGGTCAGGCCCGCCTCGAAATTGGCGATGAACACGTCCGGCTGGCGCTGAAACGCTTCGTTCGACAACCACCACCGGGCGACGTTCCAACCCGGGAAGTAACGCTTGCCTCGCGCCACCTCCACCGCCATCGTACCGGCTTCATGATGCATCCAAAGATCGAGGCCGCTGGTCCCCCAGGAACCGTCATAGTTGAAGCCCCGTACGTCCCTGACCTCCATGTTGATCCCTCTCCATTCTCCGGTCGCGACTCACCTGGCATTACCTGAAGGAGGCTAGGTGCACTGGCGAGCCCTCGTCGTGCTGGCGCGTCATCTGTTAAGCCATACACAAATGATGCATAACGACCTTATGCGCCAGTTAACTCTTGGGCAGGCCGTTGACCCCTGCGAGGAACCCCCTGGGGTTTAGACTTCTTGCCTGACATCCAGGCGTGGCCGGGGATCGGGGCGGTCCGGTGCTCGTGATCGGTTCCGGGCGACGGCCTAAGGGCTGACTCGAGCCTGTTGTGGAATTGCGAGGCACCTCGTATCACAAACTATGGAATGGTCGTGAGCGATGGTCGAGTCCAGTCGGGTGGTGTAATAACAACCACTCACCAACCTCAATTTCGAATTCTATAGGTCCCTTCGTAAGAATGTCAAGTAGGTAACTACTGTCTTGTGTTTTGGGCCGCGTCGAAGTAGCCGGTTGCCGTCCGTTATTTAGTTGTCAAGGTGCTTGGCGGGGATTGTCCCTATGCAGCCCCGGCCGTTTGAAGCTCAGGCTCTTGCGGCGCTAGGGCTGCTTGGCCCTCGATGGGGCGCAGGCGGGCTTTAGCCAAGCTCTCTGAGCCCATATAGCGTTTGGCCACCGCCCACTCGTCGCTCTGCTCGGACAGCACTGCGCCGACCAGGCGCACTACAGCAGCCCGGTTGGGGAATATGCCGACCACGTCGGTGCGCCGGCGGATCTCTTTGTTGAGCCGCTCCTGTGGGTTATTGCTCCTGATGGCAGACCAATGTTCTGCTGGGAAGGTGGAAAAGGCGAGCAGGTCCTCGGCCGCGTCGGCCAGCATCAAGGCGGCGTCGTCGAAGCGCCCGGTGAGCTGGTCGACCACGCGGGCGTGCTGGTCCCAGACGCTGTCGTGGTCGGGCTGTTCGAAGATGGTGCGCACCAAGGTGGCGACCATGCCCTGGGACGCTTTTGGCACCCGCGTCAACAGGTTTCGCGCAAAGTGGACACGACAACGCTGCCAAGTCGCCCCCGGCAACACGGCGGCGATCGCCGCCTTCAGGCCTTTGTGGTCGTCAGAAGTGACCAGGGCCACGCCCGAGAGGCCCCGGGCCACCAAGCTGCGCAAGAACGCCGTCCAGCCCGCCCCGTCCTCGGTAGTTATGACGTCAAAGCCGAGCGACTCCCGCCGGCCCTCGTTGTTCACCCCGGTGGCGATGACCACGGCCACGTTCACCACCCGGCCGCCTTCTCTCACCTTTTGGGTGAGGGCATCTAGCCAGATGTACGTGTAGGGCCCGGCGTCGAGCGGCCGGGAGCGGAACGCTTCGACCAGGGCGTCGAGCTCCTTGGCCATGGAGCTGACCTGAGACTTCGAGATCCCTTCTATCCCCATGGCTTTTACGATGTCGTCCACCCGCCGGGTCGAGACCCCTTCCACGTAGCACTGGCAGACGACCTGGGTGAGAGCTCTTTCCGCCCGCCGGCGGGGTTCTAACAGCCAGCCCGGGAAGTAGCTGCCCTGGCGCAACTTCGGCACCGCCAGGTCCATCGTCCCCGCCCGGGTATCAAAGTCGCGATGGCGGTAACCGTTGCGGCTGTTGACCCGCTCTGCGCTGCGCTCACCGTAGCCGGCCCCGCAGATGGCGTCGGCCTCGGCCGACATGAGCTGCTCGGCGAAGCTGCGCACCATCTCGCGCAGCAGGTCAGGGCTATCTTGCTCGAGGTGCTTGCGTAGCCACTCGAGCGCGTCCAAGCTTTCAAAAGCCACCGCATCTCTCCTCTCGGTTGTGTGGACTTCCAAGAGGTTGGTGCGGTGGTCGCCGCCAGTGGTGGACCCTGCCCTTCAGGGCGTCCGGGTCACCTGCTCGTACACCACCCCAGAGGACTCAAACTGAGCGATTATCCCGTAAGGGGTTATCGGAATGAGCAAGTTGCCGGTCGCTGGATTTCTGTTGCATAGTGACCGGGAACGATTTCTGGCAGCTGTCGACGCCCACGAGCGCCTCCCACTGTGATGGTTGGCACGAGCTGGGACGCGGTCACCACCGAGCGTTTCGACGCCTTCGCTCGAAATCATCCGTTCTACGGGGCACGGCGGCCGACCTCGTGTCCCGCCCGGCCCCTGAATTGGCGCGGGCCGATCTCGGATGCGGCACTGGGGTTTCCGCGGCTGCGCTGCTCGAGCGGTTGGGCCCGCGGGCTCGCTCGCATCCACCAGGCCCAGGACGGAGCGATACGAAGCATTGCTTTCTGCCGCAGCGGGCCGGGGAGGACTCCGAGTTCTCCCGAGCTTGGAGGGTCTGCATTAGAAGCACGTAGGCGCTTTCTCGGAGCGGGGACAGGCCAACTGGCTTGCTAGCTGCAGCCTCAGCGTCGGAGAGGTCTGGGCCTCCGATGCCCAGGCCCGCAGTAGACCAGGTCTCAACCGCCCGAAGCCTGATCCCGTCGAGATGCCTTCGGCGTTCGTCGAGCCAGGGGGCGTCCAGCCCGGCCAGCAGCCGTCGTCTAGAGATGTTGAGCGCGATGTGCGACGGCACCCAGGCGTTATGCCAGCGTGATCGCTGGATGGCCGACTCGGCCTGGTGGATCGCGGCCTCGGCCACTCCGAGGTCGATCCAGGCGTCGACGTGCAGGTCAAGGCCCAGTGGACCCCGTCCCGTCAGGATCTCCCGGTCCGATCACACTCCGCAGACGGGAACCCACCGCCCGGAGCGCAGCGTCTGCCCGGGCCGGTGTGCCTTCCGGCCAAAGCATTTCCATCAGCTCGTCGCGGCCGATTCGGCGAGGCCGATTGATCGCCACGTACCCGAAAAGGAGCCGTCCCTGGCGTCCCGGCAGGCTGTCCTCGACCCGGCGCCCGGCCAGTTCGACCACAAGCTTGCCGGGTCCCGCCGGGCAGGTCCACACAGCGCATGACCCGGCGGGGTGGGAGCGGTCGGCCCGGGTGTAGGGCCAGGCCGTAGCCGCAGCGCGCGCAGAACACCAGGCTCGACAGCAGCCCCCACCGGGGCGAGGTGACGGCCCAGCGGTGGGGAGTCCAGGGCCACCCGCAGCTTGTTCCAGGTCTCTCGGTCCACGACGGGCTCCGGGGTAGTGTCCGGGTTCATTGAGTTGGGCTCCTGATGTAACTCCCTCGACGGACCCTCCGCCGGTTTGAAGGTAGCGCAGAAGAGTCCTGCGGCGATCCACCACAGAATTACACGACATGCATTCAGCAGAGAAGAGCACCGGTAGATACACGCAGGTCCCTGCACCAGGCGCCCGACGGAGTACGGATGCGAGAGCAAAGGCTTGGGGCGTTCCAGTTTCCAGCATGCGAAACCGACGAAGTCGATTGAATGGTTGACAAGATGTTGACAGCCTGCTCGGGAAAGTGCATCGAACCGCTTTGAAAGCACTTTGGCCGTGAGTTCCTTTCGGAGCGGCCATCACCGAACACCAAGCCGATCCGGAGTGGGTGAACGGCAACGGACCGCCTTTGCCAGCCCCTCGCGCAACTGCATGTCGTCACTCCTGTGGGTCTGAGAAGGACCCAAACCATCTTTGTCCAGGTTGACGACACGGCCTAAAATACCTTTTGCGTGTTACGAAGGTTCCTCGCTCAAAAGGGCGACCAACGCGACGAAATCCCGTCCCCGAGCCCAGTGTCGATATCGAATCTTTTCGTTCGGGGAGCGAGGCGAAAACGCTGTTCGTCCTCCCCGTGCTGTGCTCCTTCAGGCACGCCGTCGATGCGGGACAACACGTACTCGCCAATCCGAGGACCGTGTTTGAAGCCGCGTCCAGATCCGCCCCCGACCAGCCAGACATTCTCGAACCTCGGATGCCGGTCAATCAAGAATGTCTCGTCGGCGGTCGTCTCATATTGGCAGACCTTTGTCTCCACGACGGGACGGTCAGCCAATCCTGGGAACCGCACGCGTAGATACTTTCTCACCAGATGGACCGAGTCCGGGTCGATTATTCGCTCCCCGTTCGATGGATCGAACACGGGACCGAACCGATTCACGCCAACCTTGATACCGCGGTGATCCACCGAGGGCACGCCGTAGTAGTATGCATCTTGGTCGACCCAACCTGGCAGTCGTTCGGCGCTAAAGCTTTTATCACCCTCCGGTGCACCGATGAAAATGACGTCTTGCTTCGTGACTCGAATAAAACCGGTAAGCTCCGATGGGAACAAACTGGGGAGCCACGGGCCGCATGCGAAGACAAACGTCTCAGCCGCCCACGTCCGCCCGAAGGAGTCGGCTACGCTCAGAAGTCTTCCCTTGTCGTGCGCGCTGGGACGGACGGCAGCAATAGCGTATATACCGCCACACTTTTGAAAGGCACCCGTCACTGCTTGGCACGCTTGTCGGGCCATCAGTATCCCGCCTTCCGGTTCGAACGTAGCGAAGCAAAGGTCGTCGCTTAGTCCGATCTGGGGCCAGAGGTGAGAAATCTCCTCTGGCGAGAGCATCTCGCATGGCACGCCGTCGCCTGCAAGTTCCCTCGCTGAGGTACGCTCCCATGAGTCGGCTCGGTGGGCGAAGAAGAGGATTCCCGACTGAACGAAGAGGCGAATACCCCATTCCTCGGAAAATTGGATCCAGTGCTCACGCGCTTGTTCTTGAGAAAGACTGATAAAGGTGGTCTGACGCATGCGAGTTGTGGAGAAGCCGTGTTTCATCTCCGCTCGTGGCTCGGGGATTCCCGGCGCCCCAGGCGTCGAGCAGCGTCACACTTCGGTCGACACCTGAACCGTGACGACCTCCGCGTTTAGCCCAGTATGCTGTCCACACACCCATTGTACCGGCCCCGACGACAAGAAGGTCGGACGTGTGGCTCAGATCGTCCGACTGAACGGCGTGCGGTGTAACGATGTCCACACTCATTGGAGTCTGCTCTCCTTCACTTGGTGGCCGAATATCTGAACTTAACTCTAAGCCTTCGGAATTTGCCCGGCTGTCAGGACAGTTTGAATTATGTGGCCTCGGGTACGATTTGCAGGGGAGCGGCGTCGGTACCCTGCGATAATGAGAAAGCTGGAATGCCGGCATCTCAACGGGCGACGGTCGTCGAGATCGGCTCCAACTTCGAAAAGAAGTCGCCCGACGCGGTAAGTCACGTCTTCGCGAACTAGACCGCTCCCGTTGGCTCGCCCGGGCCTCGTTGATCGACCCCGAGCGCTCGCTCACTGGTAGTGGGATAAGGCTCCATCCGTGGCACGGGGTAGTCTCGCCCCTCAGTGACGGCCCCGAACCTCCAGCCAATCGCCACCCACGAGCGGCCAGGCGTCTCCGGTACGGGCTCAATCAGAAGCAGCCGGGGTGAGTTGCGCCCCGTGTCCGGTGCAGAACTATGGGCCAGCCTAACGTGGTAAAAGTGTTCGCTCCAGCGTGCTCTTCCAGCGCGACGCAACTTTTTGGATCGATTGCAGCTGGGCCGGCCGATCAAGCCGAATCGGCCGGCCGCATGGTGGTCCTGTAACAGGCCGCGGTGCCTAGTAGGCGTGACTGTTGAACGCTGGGGTGCTTCATTCTCCGGACTTGCGGCTGGTCACGGGAGTCTCCTGACTCGAGGTCGAATACGTCGCCCTTACAATTACAGTGCGGGAAGCCTCGACGCAGTCGTCAATTGCGCGCCAATTTCCTTCCATATGGTGCATGGCTCGACCGGTCACGGCGGAAACGAACGGCGCCACTTCATCAACAGTTCAGCCGCCGTATCCAGGTCGGTAATTGTGCCGCCAAATGGGATTCTCAATGCCGCATCGCGACTGCCGAAACAAGCGGCCGGGATAGCCTCCAGACCGCCGGACCATAGATCGACTACGTCGCTCAGACCAAGGTGGGTTCGGCCGATCACCTTTGGATAGACAAACGGCCCAGCGATCGGCACTTGTACTGCCAAGCCCTGATTTAAACTGAGGATTTCCACGAAGTGGTCGCGGCGGCTTCGAAATTCTTCCACCATGCCGATAAGCCATGACCGGTCTGCTTCAAGGGCGGAAAGGGCTATGCGCTGCGTAATATACGAACCGTAAAGTGTCGTCCACTCCAACGTCCGCCCGACATTCGGGACGAGAAGTATCGGAGCAATAATAAAGCCAACTCTTAGCCAGGGCAACGCGAACGACTTGCTGAAACTCCCGACTACGACAGCGCGTGGTAACGAAGACAAATAACGCAGCCCACTCAGATGCACCGCTGGTGGGTAAGCTAGTGCCTCATACGATTCGTCGAGTACTGTCCACAGGTGCGGCCAGCAATCCGATAGTTGCGCTAAGCGCGTAAAGTCGGCCTGTGATAGGAGGTTGCCTGTCGGATTATTTGGATTGACGAGGTAAAGTGCGGTAGTGGTAGCGTCGATCGCAGACTCAATCTTTTCCCAGTCCCAGCCGTATTCTGCGGTAATAGCCTGGACCGGACGGTACGACTGACCCGCTAATTCAATCCCTCCCCCGGAAAAGTAACTCGGCACCGGCACGACCACGTTTCCGTGGGGTTGTCTCAACGTACTCCAAAGAACCTGAAGGCCGGCCATGGCGCCGGCAGTAATGACGACTTCTCCAGGGCTAATTCTCTCGCCGTAACGCGTCGCAGCCTCGGCTGCCACTCGGGCTCTTAGCTCAGTCAGACCGAGTGTTGGCGGAATTACCGGCTCTAGCAGTGCTGTTCGCGCCGCTTCGAAAAGATCCTCTGGCAACTTGGCCACCCAGGGGTACCCCCGGATAGCCAAGGGCGCGATTCCGTGCGAGGCGAAGTAATCATGACAGATCCGCGACCCAACTCGGTTCGTACCGATACTCGCCGAGTCATGAGTTGAACCGCTACCAACGTTTAGTCCATACTCATCAGTCTGCACCGAGCATGCACCTCCCGGAGAAAGCGAAGTATTGCGACGTTAAATGCTTCGACCTGGTCGACCATCGGGTAGTGGACGCATCCTGGAATAGTCGCCTGTGTTACGACGGGAATCCGGGCTAGATACTGGCGCGAAGATTCTAAGAAATTGACATCATTCTCGCCCACTACCGAAAGAACTGGACAGGTCAACCCGCTCAGCGCGGCTGTATAGGAAGGCATCGACAGGATGGCATCAATGCACGACACTAGAGCTGCCGGACGATTTCTAGAAAATTGCTGCCAGTATTCATCGGCGTATTCAGCGTCAACTTTGATCCTGGCCGGAAGTTCGCCCGCGGACTCGAAAAGAGAGGTGAATGTCTCGAGACCGTTCTCGTCCAGCAATGCCTGGCGCCAAGCTGTCATTACCCGTCTGTAAAGCCCTGACGGCGCCCGGCTCTGCGCGCCTACGGGCACGAGAAACTCGACGCGAGACTGTGCGTTGAGAGCGAGCGACCACATGACACGACCCCCAAGCGAGTGGCCGACCAAACCGAAGTGCACAATGCCCAGCCGATCTAATGTGTCAAGGACGTCGTCGGCGAGGTCTGTGATCGACCAATTTCGCCCTTCATCAGTACTCGCACCGTGGCCCCGTAAGTCGATGGCGATGACATGCCAGCCGGCCGTCGCCAAGGGACCAAACTGACGTGCCCAAAGCTGCGCCGAACCAGCCAGACCGTGCAGCAGGACAATAGACGGACCGGTGCCTCGCTCGACCACATTGAGGACCGTCATCCCCTCAGCTCCCGTCTGAGACAATCTGGGCGAGAAGCTGGTGCCAACGATTCCCGTAAGGCGTACGTCGGTGGGAGATAGCCGGACTCGTGCACAGGTACTCGACGACACCGGTTCCAGGCGCCTCATATGTCTGCAATTGGGAGCCGAACTCGTCACTAATGGTACCCAGTCTCTGGGAGCGGACTACATGCTCACCGGCAACGACTTCGGGCCGCCAGACACCACTTCGGCCGGCGAACACGACCCAATGTTGGGGACCGAGTACTGTTGGGTGCCGGGCTAAGGCTTTGACACCGTCGAGGACACCGAAGCTTCCCAGGACACGAAGTAGTCCCTCATACTGCAGCTTGATCGCAAAAGGCTCAGGCAAGCCGTTTCGGCCGATTTCAGACCAAACGTTGGGGACACCCGCTTCGAGGAGAGCGGCCGGTAGTGCTACGCCGGCTTCGTAGACGTCACGCTTGGCAAGAAAGGGGACGTCGAAGCAGCTAGCGACTTTGAGGCATGTATCCCAGAGCGGGTCTTGCATTCCTCTCCAAGGCACACCGACGTAGGGTGTCAGGTCCTGTACCAGCTCGCCCCCATGTAGATCGACGACGACGTCGGAACCCTTCACCGTCCTAAACAGAATGTCCACCAGGTGCTCGGTATACGTGCCGTCGGGGTGACCCGGCGACATGTAGTGACATTCCCTTTCGTCAATCGGTGAGAGCTGCAGAGCGCGAGCGTAGAAGGCTTCGATGCTGGCGATGGGAATAACGTTTACAGTACCAGCGAGATCCGCGTCAATAAGCGTAGTCATGAGGTCCTGAGCAGCGAGTAATCCGGCGGCCTCGCCCGGGTGCATACCCGCGATAATCGAAACTGATGCTTTGCTTGGGCCCGAGGTCGGGGAGAACGTGGCGAGTGGCACCCGAACGTCTGCCGACGCGTCATGCACCTCCGAGAGCCATTGACGTTTTACTTTTGCCATACTGACCATTCAGCCTGCGTCGGACGCCCCCGCCCCCCGCGGGAGAACTCCTGCTTCATCTCGCCTAGGATAACACCGCGCTGAGCCTAGGACAACTGTAAAGTGATCAAGGCCCTTCGCTTAGATAAGCTCTACCGGAGGCCAGCCACAATAAGTGCCTGGAAGGCTCGGCCGGTTCGACGACGTCGTCCTCACCGGAGGTTGAACCTTTGAAGGAGATTCTACGGTAACCAAGTACGTGAGACGATTGACGAGGTCCTCGACCCACGGATCGCGGCAGTCGTTGCGGTTGACCTCCAAAACGATGCAATGCACCCAATGGGCATCTGTGCGAAGGCCGGGATGGACGTCTCTGCCATGCTGGCCATCCGCCCATTATGTGCGAACTTCATAGATGCCGCTCGGTCGCTGGACGTTCCCGTCTTTCACGTGCGGCTAGTTGACCTTCCGAACGGCCGCAGCACCTCGCCGGCATGGCTCCGGTCGAAAGTGATGATCGGCGCAACCCATCGAGGCGGCTACGACGGCCCGCCCGAGTGCATGGTCGATGGCACCTGGGGCGCAGAGTTCGCAGCAGGCTGTTCGCCCTTGCCGAATGAGGTCGTCGTGACGAAACACCGGTCCAGCGCCTTTGTTGGGACACAACTTGACATGCTCCTTCGCGCCGCACGAATTGAGAGCGTTGTTGTTATGGGTGAACAGACCCCGGGCTGTGTGGAGGCCACCATTCGCGATGCCGCTCACCGAGATTACTACACGGTGCTGGTCGAAGATTGCGTGGCAGCCTTTAACCACCGCCTACACGACGCCGCCATGACTGTCCTGCGCAGTCGGCACGACGTCTGCACTAGCGAACAGATCACTCAAATTTGGGAGTCGCACACGGAGCAGGGCCGGAAGGCGTCAACGCTGTGATCACGGCGCCAACCCGTCTCGACTCACGAGCATTGTCCCATTGAGATCTCCAGCACTTGTCGGCAGACCCACCTACCCCTCCCTCCACTCCTTCCATCCGACCACTCTTCGTAGACGGTCGTCGGGCCACGCGAGCATGCCGTCCATTAACCGCGAGGGGCTCGCAAGAGCCATCGGCCGGTTAACACAGCCGTAACTTGACCTTGTCCCTGGCTTAGGATAACGTCAGTCGACGCTGGGACAAGTTGGGACGGCCATACCGCGTCCGACGCCTCAGCCGAGAAAGGAGGTCCGGATGGAGCCCTCGAACTGTTGGCTCGCGTCCCCAAGACGGGGTGCGACCAAACCTCACTATACGCTTCACCTTCTACCGCGCCTTATGGGTGCGATCTCCGCCACTGCAATCGTCACGGCACTAATTGCCACGAGCCCGGCGAGTGCCGTCCCCAAGAAGGACGCCCGCACCACCGACGCGCCCTCGACATTCACTATCGCCACCGCTCAAAACGAGTACACGACACTCGACCCAATATCGACGGAGGGCGCTACACCCCAGCTCGAAATCGAACATCTCATCGCCGGCACCCTCACTCAATTCACCCCCAACGCGGCCTCGGTGCTACCGGGCCTGGCGAGCCATTGGACGATTTCTCCGGACCGCACTTCGTACACCTTTACCCTGCGCCCCGGTCTTCACTTCTCAGACGGCGGCCCGCTCCTCGCTTCAGATGTAGCGGCTAGTTACGAGCGAGAAATCAACGCCAAGGCAGATCCCAATGCAGGTCTGGTAGCCGACTGGAAGAGCATATCTGCACCCAACGGTCAAACGGTCGTGATGCAGCTCAAGCGGCCACTGACTTCCCTCCTCTCTCTCCTGGCCGACCCCGAAGTCGGCATGGTACTTCCCGCGTCGAGTTTCGCCAGCCCAAATACTGTGGCCGTTCACCCCATCTCGGACGGCCCTTATGAGATAACAAACTTCGATCCGAACACCACCACGGCTACGCTAAAGATCAACCCGTATTACTTCGCAGCGAAACCCGCAGTGAGCCAACTAAAGTTCGTCTACGTTGCCGATGACACCACTCGCTTACTTCAACTCGAGAGCGGACAGGTTGACCTGGCAGAGGATGTCACACCCAGCGAGCTCACCCGACTACCCTCAGGTATCACGGGCATCGCGGAAAAGAGCTATGGCGGGTGGTACCTTGTAATGAACGACAAGTCCGCGCCTCTCAATAACGTCCGAGTGAGAAAGGCGATATCTCTCGCCATAAATCGGGAGCAATTGAACGACATCGTGTGGGGAGGAACCTCCGCTCCACTGTATGGGTTCTTTCCGGCGGCATTCACATGGCATGAGAATAATCTGCCGGTCGGCGTTTATGCCGCTCAAGCCAGACAAGAGTTACGCGGGACGCCTTGTGCACGTGGCTGCACCATTAACATGATAGTGCGCAACAGTTCTGACTACTACCAGGAGATGGGCGCTATTATTCAGCAAGATCTGTCACCCATCGGCATCCACATAGTGCTTCAGCTAACGGATCCTTCGACGGCCAACGCAGCCGAAAACGATGGAAAGTTCCAGTTGGACCCCGAAGCCTTCTACGATTATGCGAACCGCCCTGACGTTCTCCTTGTGCAAGGGCTCCAGTCGAACGGGGGGGTAAATGCACTATTTAGCTCTTACGATTCGGCACGGATGGACACATTAATTCAGGAATCCGCCCAGATGACGGGGCCTGCGCGAAATTCGGTGATCCACCAAATCAATCTATTGTTTGCTCAGGACCTCCCATATGCACCCCTGCTAAATTTCACGTGGGAGAACGGCGAGACGACGGCTGGGGAGCATTGGGTAACCTTCGAGCCATCCAATTATATAGACGTGGAGGCCGCTCAGTAGCCTCCGGCTCCGTGTAAATTCGCGCTTGCGGTGGTGGACGCCTCATCCAACATGACGGATAACGAGCTGAATGGCCAAGCGCCATGACTCTTCGCGTCCTCTCACGACTCGCGCAAATGGTGATCGTAGGTTTTGTCGTAGTAGTGCTTACCTTCGCCTTGCTACATCTGGTCCCGGGTAATCCGGCGCTGACAATCTTGGGTCCACGGGCCACACCTCAGACGGTTGCGGCCCTGACCCAGCACCTCCATCTGAACCGACCTCTGCCTGAGCAGTTCTGGTTGTACATCCGGAGCCTTAGTGAGGGAGACCTTGGCCGGTCGATCACTGCGGCACAACAGCCGGTATCGGGCATTGTGTTCCAATCTCTGGGTGTGACGCTGTCGTTGATCGCTCTCACGGTGATATTGTCCTGCGTTCTCGGAGTTTGCTTTGGCGTCATCAGCGGCATGCAACGCGGTCGTGCCCCCGATATTGGGATACGGAGCGTTAGCATTGTCCTGTTAGCTATGCCGCCCTTTGTTATTGGCTTTTTATTGCTGCTTTTTGCCTTAAAAGTCGGTGTACCCGTCGGTGGGTGGGGGACAGGCCCGCTCGACGACCTGAAGTACCTTTGGCTTCCAGCGCTCGCTCTGTCCGCGTACTTGGCACCGCTGTGTGTCCGGGCCATCCGACAGAGCGTGCAAGACACACTGGGCCAGCAGTTTATAGAAGGAGTTATTGCGCGCGGCCTTCCCATGCGGCGTCTCGTTGTTAACCACGTTGTGCCTAACAGCCTTTTGCCGGTAATCAGCCTTGTCGGTTATAACATTGGAGCCCTCATCGGCGGCGCGGTCGTTGTCGAAGTGGTCTTCGATCTGCCCGGGATTGGTACGGCTCTGGTAAACGCAGTCGCTAACCGAGACTACCCGGTGGTTCAGGGCATAGCCCTAGTCACGGCCATCATCGTCATCATCGTCAATGGCGTCACTGATGTGCTTTACGAAATCGTAGACCCGCGGACGGGTGTACGGAGGTGAGTGCCGGGGTAATCGCTCCCGCAGCCGCACGGACGCGCACGTTCCGTCGTCAGCCGGAAGCCTTCGCTGGCGCGATATTACTGGGCAGCGTAGTACTGGCGTGTATCTTGGTCCCGATCATCTGGCCGCAGGCACCGGACGCCATCGGAACGGTGCCCTTGCAAGCTCCTTCGCTGTCTCACCCATTTGGGACCGACCAGCTGGGCCGTGATGTGTTCGTACGAACGTTCGCTGGTGGTCGCATCGACCTGTTTGTCGCCTGCACCACCGTGGTGGTCTCATGCCTGATCGGGTCTTTGGTGGGCGTTGTCGCAGGACTGAGCGGCGGTTGGGTGGACTCGGTTTTGATGCGGCTTGTCGACGCGATCATCGCCTTTCCGTTCATGGTTCTGGTGCTGGTAATCGTCCTATTGTTCGGGGCCACTACCTCCTTAGGACCATTCCCCGCCGGTATGCCGTCGTTGCTATTTGCAATTATCGTGACTGACTGGGCCGTGTACGCCAGGCTGGGTCGCGCCCAGACACTGAGCCTACGAAGTCGGGAATTCGTCATAGCTGGACGTCTATTAGGGTATTCACACGCGCGGTTGGTTATCCGCCACTTGTTCCCGAATGTAGCTGGCGCCGTAGCCGCGTATATGGTGAGCGATGCCGTGCTCCAAGTAATGGTGTGCGCGTCATTGCCATTCTTGGGTGCGGGGATCCAACCGCCAACGCCGGAGTGGGGAGCCATAATGCTTGGCGGGTCCAACGTCCTCGAAAGCGCGTGGTGGATTACTCTGTTCCCGGCGGCGATACTGGCGTTGACGGGGGTCGGCCTTAGTCTCGTTTCCGATTCGGTCGTGGCGCGCTCTGGTGGGGCGTCGCCATGATGACCAGGTGGGATCGGCGGCGGCGACGCGTGGTCGGGCCGTTGTCCACTTCGGATGACGCCGTGTCGCCAACCTTGTTCAGGGTCCGCGAGCTCGCTGCTCGGATTGGTACGACCGAGGTAATCTCCGCCGTGAACCTCGAGGTTGGAGCTGGTGAGGCGGTTGGGCTCGTCGGAGAGACAGGTGCCGGCAAGACGGTGACCTGCAAAGCAATGCTGGGATTACTCGGTCGACTGGGCGGTCGAGTAACATCCGGGGAAATAACGTATCGTGGCCAGAATTTGGCCTCGTTTTCTGAAAGACAGTGGCGGGCAGTGCGAGGTCGCGAGCTGGCGCTGGTTCCACAAGCAGCGCTTTCAAGTCTTGACCCTGTGATGACAATCGGGCGACAGCTCCGAGAAGCGGTCAATGTCCTCGACCCGGGAGCGCCTGGCGACCGGGCGATCGAGCTGCTGGAGATGGTCAAGATGCCTCGGGTTCGGGAGATCTGGCGCAGTTATCCGCACCAGTTATCCGGGGGAATGCGGCAGCGTGCGATGATTGCTCTCGGCATCGCAGGGAGACCGAGGCTTCTCATCGCCGACGAGCCGACAACGGCACTTGACGTCACGGTACAACGAGGAGTTCTCGAACTGCTGACAGAGCTAAGACATGCCTCGGATATGAGCATGATCCTCGTCACCCACGATCTGGGCGTCATCGAGACCGTCACCGACAGAGTGGCGATCATGTACGCTGGGAACACTGTCGAATTTGGTCCTACAGCTGCCGTCTTCGAACGTCCTGAGCACCCGTACACTCGCGCGCTGCTGTCGGCGCGCCTATCAGTTCGGCGTGGGGCCAAGCGGCTAGGGATAATCGCCGGCGTACCGCCGACCGCCGGTCATTGGCCGCCGGGCTGCCGGTTCGCGCCGCGTTGTCCGTATGCCTTGGAGAAGTGCGAAAACGCCGATCCCGGTTTGGTCTCGTACGACGACTCTCATCAAGTCGCCTGCATACGTCGAAATGAGCTGCCGGGTGGCTGACCCCCTTGTGACGGTCGAACACCTCGACATCTGGTATCCCCGTTCTACAGAACCCGCGGTCAGTGGTGTTCAGCTCGTCATACAGCCCGGCGCAGCGATGGGAATTGTCGGCGAAAGCGGGAGCGGCAAGACAACATTGGGACGGGCGATAGTGGGGGACATACCAGCCACGCACGGATCGGTGCGGATCTACGGGCAACCGTGGGGCGCGATCAAACGTACCAACCCGCTTCGGCGGAAGGTCCAGATGATTTTCCAGGATCCCTATGCGGCGTTAAATCCTATGCTGACGGCGCACGAGACTGTGGCGGAGGTCCTGCGAGTCTGGGAGAGTCGTTCTCGAGCGGCAGCAGCGAAGAAGGCACTAGACCTTCTGGGTGAGGTCGGACTTAGTGGAGGAGTCGTCAACTGCCGACCGCGCCGGCTAAGCGGTGGTCAGGCACAACGCGTTGGCATAGCCAGGGCCCTCGCAGCGAGCCCATCGTTGATCGTAGCTGATGAGCCCACGTCCTCGCTCGATGTTTCAATTCAGGCACAGATCCTCAACCTGTTCCTAGATTTGCGCTCTCAGTACGATGTGGCGCTGCTGATAATATCTCACGACCTATCTGTCATTGATTACGTAACTGATGAGGCCCTTGTCATGTACCGGGGACGCGTGGTGGAGCGTAGCCCCACTCGTGGGCTGCTCACGGAGCCGTGGCACCCGTATACGCGTGCCCTTGTAGACTCGTTGCCAGGTAGCGACAGAGTGCCACGGTTGACCCAAAACGACACGGTTCTTACCGGCGGGTGCGTGTATGCGCCTCGGTGCCCGCACATGCGGGACGATTGCCTCAAAGAGCAACCGGTGGACACGTTTAAGGGAGAACGCGCTGTCGCCTGTATATATCCCCTAGCGGAGACTGAGTTCCGTTCACCAGTGGAGGTCAGTCTCTGTCCGCGCAAGGTACGGTGACAGGCTGCCTAACCGAGTTGTGTGGCTCGCAAAGGGGTGGGCCTTGGAATTTCCTCTGACCGGTGCGCCTGACCCTAAGGGCGTAGTAACATGATGACGCTTGGGCGGCTGCGATGGGAGGCTGCACGCCCCTGCGCCGGAGAGGCATACCAGGTTGGCATCGTCCCCACCCAACTACACCCTTGCCGAATACAGTGGTCTTAGTGCCATGCTCGAGAAGACTCGGTTGATGAACGGACTGCTTGGACATGACGGGCTCCCATAAGCGCGAACCGGCAAGCACGACTGACCAGGTAGTGGCAGCCAATGGGATCGCGGTGAGCCTGTCTGGCGATTCGGAGTCGCCGATATATCTGCAGTTAGCTGAGGAACTAAGGTTGCTCATCAAGACGGGCGCCCTTGCTCCCGGGCTTCGGCTACCGTCCGTCCAGCATCTCGGCGCTCACCTTGGGATCAATCGGAATACAGTTCACCACGCGTACTCGGTGCTTATAGCAGAGGGTTTACTGACTGGACGACGGGGTGGTGGCACAATCGTCGCAGCCGCGGACACACGTTCGAAGGCCGCTGACAACGAAGAGATTCTTTTGGAAGTCGGCAAACTGCTGTCTCTTGCACAGAAGCAGGGATTATCGCTAGGCGATCTCGTCGGCGTCATGGAGCAGTACTCAGAGCAGGCCGTAAGCGCCTCTCGGCTACGCGTCGGCGTGGTCGAGTGCAACCCCGACAGTTTGTCATATTACGTAGCGGAGTTGGAAGGAGAGTTTAGGGTTGCTGTCCGGCCAGTACTGCTAGAGAACTTGCAGGCTCTTATCAGCGAGGGCGGACTGGACAGACTGGATTGTATAGTCTCGACTTATTTCCACCTCTCGGAGGTAAGACGAATACTTCAGTCGGCACCGTCAGCTCCCGAGATCTTCGCCATTGCGGTAAAACCGCATCTAAGCGTCTTGACCGAACTTGAGGCACTGCCTCGAGGCTCGCGAGTTGGCGTCGTTTACTACGACAGAGGAAATGACCCGTTTGTGGCCGCCCGGCTTACCAGGATGGTCGACATGGTTCGGGGCTCGCAGTTTAGGCACCTTACGATTTCTCCTCTGCTACTTAGAGGCAAACCAAAATGGTCGGCGTTCGGTGGCTTCGCAGCCCTGCTCGTTCGTCCAGAAAACATACGTCCGGTGCTCTCCCTGATACCAAAAAACGTTTGCAAGATCGAGTTCGTCAATCAGCTCGACGATGCCACGAGAGAATTCTTGCGTGACGTGTTTAACGATATGGTCCTACGTGGCGCGAAGGAAGCAGACGGATATGCGGCCTCGCCGAACGGGTCCAGCGCAAAACCCGACAAGTCTGACAACGCATTACTCCCGTAGGACTGGTTCTCGTGACGGAGCATTTGGAGACTGACGCCCTGACCCTCGCAAGAGGTCACGTGTACAACCTTCAAGAGCGGTGCGCTTTATGTCGGACAGGGCTGACGACATCGGCGTCGCGCGGAGCAGGTACGGAATGAGTGGCAACGGTAGATTGTACGGACGTGCTGCGCTGGTGACCGGGGCATCTCGAGGCATCGGTGCCGCTGTCGTCCGAGCTTTCGCCGAGGAGGGCGCGGCTGTAGCAATTGGTCACGAACCCCAAGAGCTGATGTCTGAAATGGCGACGCAACTGGCACAGGAGCTTCGGAAGCGCGGCAAGACCGCCGTTACGGTTCCCGGCGACTTGTCCGCGCCGGAGGTGCCCGCCAAGATGGTAGTCGCCACGCAGCGTGCGCTCGGTCGCGTGGACATTCTGGTCGCCAACGCCGCAGTTACGCGCCAATCGCCCTGGAACGCGACCTCGGTTGCCTTCTGGGACTACACGCAAGCCGTCAACGTTCGCTCTACCTGGTTGCTAGTACAGGCCGCGTACGAGGATTTAAAGCGAAGCCGTGGTTCTGTAATCACGGTAACGTCCGTCATGGCCCAGACAGGGCAACCCGGAGCGCTGAGCTACACGACCTCGAAGGCGGCCGTTATCGGCATGACGCGTGCCCTTGCCAGGGAACTTGGTCCGGACGGAATCCGTGTGAACGCGGTCATGCCGGGGGCGATCCGCACTGAACAGGAAGTCGAGATCACGCCAGACGAGAAAGAGTCGGCGCATCGCTTCATTCCCTTACAGGCTCTCCAGAGGCGTGGAAGAGCGGAAGACCTGGCGGGTGCGTTCGTCTTCCTCGCCAGCGACGAGTCGGCGTTTGTCACTGGCCAGGTCGTTACCGTCGACGGGGGATGGGTTATGCGCTAACGGTTGACAAAGAGTTCTGCTAGAGACAATTAGACGCCAGCCGACGATCCGCTATGAGGACCGCAAGCGTATCGTGACACCGCGTTGCAGGGGTGCTCGCAGCTGGGCCGGCTTGCAGCAGATGCTGGTCTCTCGCGTCCCTTTGTGTGACCAGAACCGCCGTCGAAGGTTTGGTTTCCTCCATGACGAACGCGGCACTATAGACGCATGAACAGCGACACCAGCGAGACCGGCCGTCAGTGGCTCTGTCCGTATTGCTCCCGGGACCTTGGCTCTGTAGAGGAGACGTTCGCAACGTAGAAGTCGTGGGTTCAAGTCCCATCACCTCCACCCGTTGTCCGGCCCTCTCGCGCCCCTCTGCGTAAGGGCAATCCGCTGACGTGCGGTTTCGCGGGCGGAACGACCGCCGACGAGCGTCATTGAGGGCAGAATTTGAGGGCTCCTGATCAAAACTGCCCTACGCAGCCGTATGCAGACGAGGACGCCCCACCCCGGCAACACGCTGGTCGTTCGCTCCTCCACCGGCGAGCCAGCGTCGCAGTGCCGTGGGCTGCGGTATGGCAGCGATGGCGCTGCCCCTGATCGATGTCTTCGGCGGCAGCTCGAGTCGGGCCAACGCGAAACGGGTCACATTAATGACGCTCGGGGTGCTGCTCTATCAGGACATCGGCGAGTCGACGAGGAAGCCTGAGGCGGGTGAGCCGGTCGCTGTTTCGGCGAGTGCCCGTCGAACGGCTTCCTCGACCGGAGAGCGGTCGGCGCGGCCTGGGTTGATCGGCTCGGTAGCCCCGATAGGGGGCTGGGCGATGAATCGTACGTTCGTGCCGCGATGGCGCTGCGCCGCATGGACGACGAAGGGATGGCAGATCCATGCGTCACCAGCCTCGCCAGTGGCGGCGACCTCGGGCAGGTGGCTGGTCTCGTTGTCGAGCACTCCGGCGATCGTGAAGAAGTCTGCCGGCTCTTCGGCTTCAAAGAGCCGCCGAGCCGCAGGAATGTGGCTGCCGAGGCGGATGCGGGTGGGGGCATCATCTGGTCCGACGTTGCTGAAGAGCATGAGGAGGAACAGGACGCGTTCGCGCGACGTGGGATCGACGATCGGGGTACCGACGGGCCCGAGTCCCGTTGATTCGATGTGCCAGCCGTCGTCGCTGGGTGGTGCATCGTGTGGGAAGCGGATGGGAAAGGTGCCGATTCCTGTGCGGGGCACCCATCGAGCCTTGCCGGCGAGTTGATCGAGCGCGGCGCACAGATGTGGGGCCGTGATCGCCGCGGTAAACGGAGGGTCTCCGCGCCCATCGATCCGGATCATCGGACGGGTCCACGTCGACGGGTCATCGGGCGAACAGCCCGTTTCCTCCCACAGGAGTCGCCGGCACTCGTCCGCTACGGCTCGGGGAACGCGCCGCGCAGCTGCACAACACCGTCGCGGACGAACGACTCCACGTCGGCGTCGGTGAGCGGGTCAACTGGCACGGCTAACGAGCCTAGTGTAGCGTCGCGCAATTGAGTTGAGTGTTGCTGTACAATAGCTCATGAACTATCCAGCTGCTCCGTTGGAGCTGACCGAGAGCCAAAGGGCGACCCTGGAAGCCATCGCCAAGTCGGCCACGGCCGCCCATCGCGAAGTGCTGAGAGCTCGTGTGCTGTTAATGGCAGCGGACGGCACCGCCAATTCACGTACCGCTGAGCAGGTCGGCGTGTCGGTGCCGACGGTGCTGGAATGGCGGGCCCGCTTTGCCGCCGAGGGCCTGGCCAAGTTCGGCCAAGTGCGCAAAGGCCGTGGTCGCAAACCCGAGATACCACAAGCAAAGGTCGAAGAGATCATCCGTCTCACCCAGGAGTCCAAGCCCGAGGGCCAGACGCACTGGAGCTGTCGGACGATGGCCAAGGCCACCGGGGTCTCGGCCGCCACCGTGCAGCGGGTGTGGTCGAGCCGGGGCCTGAAACCTCACCTGGTCGAGACGTTCAAGCTTTCGAACGACAGACGCTTCGACGAGAAACTGGTCGACGTGGTCGGGCTCTACATGGACCCGCCGGACAAGGCGGTTGTCCTGTGCCTGGACGAAAAATCGCAGATCCAGGCGCTAGACCGCACCCAGCCGTCTCTCCCGATGAAGAAGGGACGAGCCGGGACCATGACCCACGACTACAAGCGGAACGGCACCACCACCTTGTTCGCCGCCCTCGACGTGCTGAGCGGCAAGGTGATCGGCCAGTGCCTGCCCAAGCACACCAACAACGAACTGCTGCACTTCTTGAAGAAGGTGGACAGGGAGGTGCCCAAGGGCTTGGCCGTGCACGTTATAACCGACAACTACGCCACCCGGGGGCATGACAACGTCGAGGCCTGGCTGGCCAAGCACCCGCGTTTTCACTTTCATTTCACACCCACATCGAGCTCCTGGCTCAACCTCGTGGAACGCTGGTTCCGAGAGCTCACCCAAAAAGCCATACGCCGTGGCGTCTTCCGCTCAGTGCCCGACCTCATAGCTGCTATCTACGCCTACCTGGACGCCCACAACGCCGACCCGAAGCCCTTCGTCTGGACGGCCAGCGCAGAACAGATCCTTGAAAAGGTTCGGCGGGGCAGAGTGGCCCTTCAAGCGGCACGCCAATAGTGAGACACTACACTAGATGCAGCTCCCGGATCACTGGACGAGCATCGATGGGCGACGTGACCGAGCTAGATGTAGAGACCTCCGCAATTGACGAAACGACGATGAGAACGTCACCTGGTCGGGGCGGGCTGCGGAACAATCACGCTCATGCTCGCGGCAGCGTTGGCCGTCGGGCTCATAACCGGAAGGTCGGCGGTTCACCGATCGCCCCCGCCACCAAGTGGGGGGCGTTTTCACGCCTTCTTGCGTACGCACAGGCCGCCGACCAGCATGTTTGGTCGGCGGCTTCTGTGTTTGTGGGGACAGTTTGTGGGGACCTACTCGACCCCTTGCGTATGCAGCACGTGCAGGGTGGTGCGGACGCGGGCGGCCCGTAGGCTGCGTTTTCGCGACCGAGGCGCGGGTTGGGTGAACCATTGCATAGGCATGCACAAGGCATGCGTATGCACTTGCCCTGATCAAAGTCGTTCAGGGTGTGGGCGGGGCGATCTCGACTTCGGCCGAGATGACGACGGGCAGGTTGAGGGGGACGGCGGCGACTCCGATGGCGGTGCGGGCGTGGCTTCCGGTGTCGGGTCCGTACAGGTCGATGATGAGATCGGAGCACGGGTTGAGGACGGCGGTGGTTTGTGAATAATCGGGTTCGGCGTTGACGTAGCCGTTGACCATGAGCCAGGCGCTGACGCGGTCGAGGTCGCCGATGGCCGTCTTGAGGCTGGCGAGGACGGCGAGGGTGGCGAGACGGGCGGAGTGTTGCGCCTCTTCGAGCGTTACCTCGATGGGTACCTTGCCGAAGGGTCCCGCGGGGGACCCGTCTGCGGCGAGGGCGCCGTGGCCGGAGACGTAGGCCCGGTTGCCGCGGAGGCGGACCCAGGCGAAGGGGATCTCGACGCCCGCGGGGAGGGCGGCTGGGGCCGGCAGGATCAGTCCGAGCTCATCGAGTCGCCGCTCTACGTCCATGGGCTCCAGCTTGCTACCTGACGAGGCGGGTCGGGTCCCGCAGCGCGGAGATGGTGCCGGCGGATACGAACCGGCGTCCCAGCATCGCCGGCCAGGCCATTCGCCTGGGGGGACGTGCCCTGGCAGCTAATTCGTGCAGGGACGATGCTGGCCGCGTTCCGCGCTTGCTGAGCGCAGCGGTCGGCAGACGTTCACGGCCCGGGAGGTCTACAGAGAGATGGTGGCCCGGGGCACGTCCTACGTCGCGCCGACGGCACCCAAGACCATGCAGCGCATGAAGGAATCGCCAGTTCGGCCGCTCTATCAACGCTTGGAGCGAGTCGGTCGAGAGGGGTTCCACTTGGCCGAAGTGTCGGCCTGAGGCCCCTGAGGGCCGTAGTGGCCGGACCATGGTGCGCCGTAGGGCGCAGGACCTCCTACGCGGCTTGCTCGCAGTTGCTCGTCACGGCAATGACCAGCGACGCCATGGAGACCAGCGTGCGCCCGTCAGGCCAATCCGATTGCAGCCCGCCGCCGCGGCTAATCAAAGGCGGTCAAGCCGATGGCTGGCTACAGGTGCAACAGTTGGCGGGTCGCGGCTGTCGCGGAGTCCAGCGGTTGCGGGCTGCGGTTGATCTTGGCGACGATGCTGGCGCCGACCCAGATGTCATAAAGGGTCTCGGCGATTGCACGCGGGTCAACCTCTGCGCGGACTGATTCGTCTTGGGCGCCTTCTCGGATCGTGCGTTCCAACCGGTCGATGATCGACTCGATGCCCTTCTTGAGTTCGAGTCGCATCGATTCGGAGAAGTCGGCGACCTCCGCGCCGAGCTTGACGACTAGACAACCGGCCTGGCAGTCGTCCACGATCTGGATCTCGCGCCAGCTCTCGAAGTAACGCAGGAGTCGTGCGGCCGCGGTCTGGCCCGGCTCGCTGAGGATGCGATCCATGTTGGCCAGGTACTCGACCAAGTAGCTCTGCATCATGGCTTCGCCGAAGGCGTCCTTCGAGCTGAAGTAGTGATAGAAGGAGCCCTTCGGCACGCCCGTCTGCGACAGCACTTCGTTGAGGCCGACCGCTGAGAAGCCCTTGTGGACCATGATGCGCCGCGCGCTTGTCGAGCAGTGCTTGGCGGGTGCCTGGAGGTAACGCGGTCATCGTCACCTTGAAGGGTCCAAGAACTCGACGCCGCTGCCTCACGAGCGTGCACGGGTGTGGACAATCGGGCGTGGGCAGCCGGCAGGGGCGCCGACGCGACCAGGCAGTTGGACGGGACCGAGGTAGCTGTCGAATAGCGGCACCGGTGGTGGTGATGGAGGAACGAGCCCCGCCCCTGGACAAGGTGTTCGGGGTTTCCGGTGCAGTTGGCTCAAGCAGCCCGGTCATACTCGTGAATGGTCCCTCCGAGCACATCGAGTCGACGGACCTCGCCGGTATTCGGGTGGCCTTGCCGCGGCCGTGGTGTCGAGAGCAGAAGTCCGCGGTGAGGGCGAGCCCTGTTGTAATGATCGATGTATTCGGTGAGCATGGACGTGAGGTGGCGACGAGAGTAGACGAGGAGATGGTCGAGGCATTCCTGACGAACGGTTCTCACCCAGCGTTCGGCGAACGCGTTCGCCTTTGGCGAACGGACTGGGCTGCGGATCCCCTCGATCCCGATTGCAGCAAACACCTCGTCGAAGCTGGTGGTGAACTTGGTGTCCCGATCCCGGATAAGGAACCGGAACCGACGTCCAGCTTCTTCGAGGTCCGAGGTGAAGTTGCGGGCCACCTGGATGACCCAGGCCATGGCCGGGTTGGTTGTCACCCCGAGCAGATGCACCACCCGGCTGTCCACTTCGATGACGAAAAGGACGTAGTAGCGCCGTAGGGTCACGGAGTCGACGTGGAAGAAATCGGTGGCCAAGATGCCCTTGGCCTGGGCACGAAGGAACTGTGACCAGGTCGGGCCTTCTCGTCGTGGGGCAGGTGGAAGGCCGTGACGAGAAAGGATAGTGGCGACGCTCGTCTTGGACACCGTCACGCCGAGCTTTCTCAGCTCGCCGACGATGCGCAGGTAGCCCCATCTGGGATTCTCCCGGGCCAGACGGCAAATGAGCTCGACGGTCTCCGCAGGGAGCACTGGGCGCCCAGGCCGATGGTGGAGATAGGTCCAGTGTCCTCGGACGAGGCGATGGTGCCAATCGAGAATCGTCTTCGGCGTGACGAGGAACGCCGACCATCGTTGGCGGGGCACGAGGCTGGAGAACAGCGCAATGACCGCCCGGTCAGACCAGTTGAAACGCGGACGGGCGACTTGGCGGCGAAGCACTGCGAGCTGGTGACGGAGCACCAGGATCTCGGCGTCCTTTGCGACGGCGTCCATCCGGTGGACGCGCACGAATCCGAGTGCGCGGTGAGCCAGGCGGTAGAAGAAGGAAAGGACCACGGCGAGTTAGCATCACCGAGCGAATTGTTGCTGGTCAAGCTGGCAGCCGGGAGTTCTTGGACCCTACAGGGCTAAATCGCCACAGGCAAGGCTGATCGGTGTCCTGGGTGAGGTCGTCGCTCCTTCTGCGCTGCTCTTGAGGCAGCCGAGTTCCTGAGTGAGCAGCCCGGCCCCGGACTTATTGTCATGTGAACCCCGGCCCCGGCCCCGCCCGGATGAGTGAATGCGAGACCAGCTCGCTAAATAGCTCGGGGCGCCCGTTCAAGCCGTCATTGTGCGCCAACCTTCGCCGGCGTCAACCTCGTTGTCCTCGCTCCGCCGCGGGCGCGCCAAGTTGACATCGGCTACACGTGGCGCGCCCCGCAACCAAGAACGGCCTCCAAAAAGAACAAAATCAAAGAATAAGCAGGCCCTCTTGACACGGCCCCACCCCATGAGTGAAGGAGCCGTGATGTCAAGAGGGCTCTTCCCGGAATTTCCTCTCTTTTTCATTGGCTTTTGACGCAGCACACTTGACCGGGGGGCGCGCTTAAACAGCATCAGGCTTATGCCGGTGCTCGAGCTCCGGGGCAGTGCGGCTTGTCATCCTCACCGTGAACAAGGCACTGAGCATCCCCTTTCTGGCGCCCGCGCCGGTGCAGTTCTTCGTCGCGCCGTATCGCAGCAGTCTGACCGACTGCTGCTCGCGCACTCGTTCTCTCACCAACATGCCGCCGTGGCGCGTCCCCCCGATCACCCGTAACCATCCTCGCCGACCACGGTTACTAAGGCTGGCCCGAAAGAGCGATTCTTTCACGCCGAACGCTGTGGTGGTCCGGATGGACGAAACCCTAGGTAGAGGGTGCGCTCGTGATCGAGCCGGGTGACTGATGAACGCAGTACGGTCCCACCTTGAAATACAAACGGGATCTAACTGCAGAAGCAGTTCCGCATCGCCTACGTTCCACGCTCAAATCGAGCACGCCCTAACGCTCCCGTGAATCCCTGAAGCTACTGCTGCCACTAATCACCGCTACCGCTCCTCCTGCCGATCGCCGCTATTCACTATTACTCCTCAATCCCAAAACTCCTCCTTTAGAGGGCTTTCTTTCTCAATTACAACTCCAACTCATGCAGAACACGAAGTCAACGATAGGTGCCCACCGAATCTTCGCTGGCCGACAAGGGGGAGTCGGCGGCCGAGCTCAGCTCTCGGGCTGGTGGGGGCCACGCATTGACGACAAAAGGTGAGTCTGCTGAAGCGGGCGTAGCCATTAGAGACCACGAGCCAACATCCGACCACCGGCACTACAAGGTACCTGAATCACGTAGAGTGCAAACTCTCGCGCGTTCTGTGATTGGAGGGAGCTCAATCCTAGCCAAGATATTCTCTCTTCCCCCTTGACAGGCGTACTCCCCGTCACTTAACTTTCGTATTGACGTCTTGACACGTCGTCCGACGTATTGGTGTCATGAATAGCGACTGAACAGGTTAACGGCTTAGCTCTTGGTCCAATCGTGTTGCGGCTGCCGCCTCGGTGGTGTTCGCCAGCATAACCGGCGAGCATCTTTCAGTGTTCGTTACCTTTGTTTTTTGCGTCCCCTTTTCCGCTCGGGATCTGAGTAGAGGAGGTGCTCAAATATGGAGAAAAGCCCCAACCTGTTGCCACTTGTGGGCTCAATGCGGTTCCCAGGCTGCGATGTCTGGGCTATAAATAGACGCACCAGCGCACCCAAGAGGCCGTCGTAAACGGACGCCGGCGCGGTCGACCAAAAAAATGCTGACGTTGGATGGGTGAACAGCTCCGCAAGCCTTGACGTTGTAGAGGTCTATAGGAACGACGGCGAGTGATTGGAGATGAGCCAGTGGTGACGAAGACTCCTTTACGCGCGCTTTATTGTCGCAGGCGAGCAATAATAGCAACGGCCGTTACGGCGGCCTTGACATCGGCCTCATTTTCTCCGGGGACGGCGACGGCCCAATCTGTCATCAGCCCATCCAAAATAACGATCGCGAATGGCGCCGTCTGCACCGGTGCCTCGAGTGGGCAGACCTTTCCCGCGTCCATTACGCTGCCGACTCCATTTGTCAACGATGACGTTGATGTGGCGCTCTTATTGGATGACACCGGAAGCTTTTCTGGAGAATGGAGCGCTGTGGCATCTACCTTCAGCAGTGTTGTGGACCAGCTGCAGGCAGAGGCGCCCGGTGTCACCTTCGGCTTCGGTGTGTCTATGTTCAAGGACTATGGGGGTGCGTGGACAGCAGTTGATGACGATATACCCGAAACGCGCCCATTTATCCTGAACCAGCCGATTGTCACCGCGGCCACTGCTGGAGGTGAAAGCGCACTCGACACGCTCATCTCCAATGCCGTGGGGCTCGCTGACGAGCTGTCGGGCAGTGGCGGTGACACACCCGAGGCGTCGCTCGAGGGCCTATATCAGCTTGCCACGGGCGCCGGGTTTGACGGTAACGGAAATGGCTCGACTCTGGACAGCGGCCCTGCCGGCGCCTTGACCACCCAGGAGGACCCTGGCGACAGCGGTGACGTACCACCGTTCTCGTCGAACGTGGCCACTACCAGCGGCTCATTGGGAGGGATCGGCTGGCGGCCGGGAGCTCTCCACATCGGCATCATCGCGACTGACACGTCGCCTGCTGCTGCCTTCCCGGCCGGTGCACCAATACCGGCGACGATCACATCTGCAAACGGGGACAGCGAGCCGAGCATTAACTTTGCCTATTCGTCGCTAACTCCCGGCGACAACCGCACTGGCTACGTAGCGAACAGCACGGACCCCGCGACCAACACGGTCGAGGGTGCTGTCGTCCCAGAAGGGGGCGCCACGGTCCAAGGCACCGTCAACGCCCTTAATTCTCTCGGGATCCGGGTTCTTGGCATGGCCTGGAGATGCTCCGACCACCGCCGAAGGCCCCGGAGGAAATTCATCCTCCATTTGGCTGTCCAGCATGGCTCGGCTGACAGGGGCTACAGACTCAAGTGGGAACGCTCTCGTATTCGACACCAACGTCACGCCGACTGATCTCGCCACGTCTATCGTCAACAACATTACGACCTCCGCGAAGAACGCCGTCAATGTAGAGATGACGGCGTCAGGGGCGCCATCTGGTCTGACCGTCTCATTCGCGCCCAAAGTTGATGATGACGTCGCGCCAGGCGGAACCGCCGATTTTGACGTCACGATCAAGAGCAACGGTGCGGCCAGCAACAACGGAACATTCAATTTGAACTTCGTAGATGCTGGCAGCGGCTCAGTTCTCGGCACCCTCCCTGTGACGGTCGACTGTTCGTCGGGTCAGGCTACCTCCATCTCTACCAAACTCTCGGGTGGAGACCAGACCGGGGCGTCCATAACGGTACCGAGCGGCACGGCGGTGACCGACGCGGCGGTGCTGACAGGTACCAATGCCACTATGGCCACCGGGACCGTCGCCTATGACGTGTACAACAACTCGACGTGCACCTCGCTCGCCCTCACCGGCACTGCGCAGACAATCACCACGCCGGGGAAACTGCCGTCGTCCGCCTCTGTCACCCTCGCCACGCCAGGCACTTACTACTGGCAGGCTTCCTATTCGGGCGACACCAACAACTCGCCCTCGACCAGTACCTGCGGTACTGGTGGCGAAGTCCAGACGGTGACCGCAGCGCCGACCTCACTGCAGCTACACATTTCAATGCCCTACCAGGACAACGGAGTGACGGTGGTGAGCTTGTGGTGGACTGCACCTCCAGGAGCCACGACTTTCACCCTCACCGCCAATGAGAACACAGGATTAGGCCCATACAACTACCCGGACACTGGGCTACCACAATTCACCGAAGATTCACCGTTCATAATTCAGGTTGAGGGCGCTACGCCGCTCTTCAGCGCGACGTTCCAGGTGACGGACAACCCCTGGGGGATGTCTCGAACACGGTCAGCTATCCGTGAGCGGCCGGTGGCCCACACTGCGAGTCGGCTCCGGCAGGAGTGGAAGGGTTGGTGACCCCCTCAACAACCAAATCGATTAGCTCGCCCGCAGCCTTTGCCTTTCCGGCACCGTCACTTGGACTCTAGCCTCACCGTTGCCCCCACTGTAGCCGCCGTAACAGTGGCGTTGGCAACCGGGTTGATAATGTCATTGATCGAATAGTTCGGGGCGGCCGCTGGCCGGACCGTGCCCGCGGTGGCGGCGAGCGCGGTGGCTCCGGCACGTGCGCCTAAGGCGTCGCTTGCGCTTGCCTGGAACGTGACTGTATGAGGCCAGCTTGGACCAAGAAAGCACCGAGCTCGTAGCGGTCGAGGCTCAAAGTCTCCAACTCCGAGTCGGCCCGAGGCCTCCGTACGTGCAGAGCCGGGTTGTGATCGGTGAGCCGCTGTTGCTATCAATATCGGCAAAAACTGGCCAGGGTGGACAGCTGCCGAGCTTCGGTCGTAGCGCATCCGCCCGGTCTCTTCCATCCAGCTACCGAACAGCTCAATGCCCTCCTAACGGTGGACAGGGTGCCCTTCATGGCACCAAAGTGGCGAACAGCCTCAGGTCGGGGGCGAAACTGGCTCGGGTGCAGCCGCATCTACCGGCCAAGAACGAACCCGGCCACGGCCATACGTTCGTCTTGACCGCCAGGCTCGGTGACAACAAGGACGTTGGCCCGAGCGCTGGTGGACATAGCTTGCTGCCTTTGGGGAAATGCCCCCAAGTGGCGGCGCTCAGGGAACACGCAACCGCTCAACGCCGGCAGTTCCTTGCGTCGGGAGAGCCTGGGCGAACTGGTTTGCTTTGGAAATACCCGACGAGTAGTAAGAGTCCGGCGACTGTAGGCTCCCGCGCAAGGCGCTCCTACCGTTGATAGGATAATAATCAATATTCGTAATTGCTGTAGCGAGGTACGCAATGGTTGACGTGGCTGCGGCGACGGCGAGCTCGTTTAGGGGCGATGGCGTGCCCGGGCTCGGGGCGAGCTTCCAGGCTCCTCCGCTAAAGACGCCAGGACAGGACCGGGCACCCGGTAACCTCCCCAGATTGGAGTACTCAGCACGAGTTTGTGGCGTTCGCCGACCAATGGGACCTCTGCAACGTCACCTCGTACCCGGCCTTGAGCTCACCCTCGAGAGCCCTACGAACGGCAGCCATCAAGGTGGTGAGCTCACAGTCGGGCCGCATTACCTGGAACGGCGTCCGCTTGGCAGCGCTGGACCCTCATTTCGTGGCCCGCGCGCCGTTATTTACGAGGGGGGCACCGTCTGCCAAACACCTCCGAAAGCCTGGACTCCCGCCCCGTTGATGCTGATGGGGTAGGCGGGGGTGAGAAGCGGTAAGGACGCGTCCTGGTGGAACAGGTACAGAGGGTGACGGTCGAAAGTCACTTGGAGGGTGCCGTCAGGCCTCACTATAACCCCGAGCCGGTGCCGGTCAACTCCCGCTCCGGCCTGAGGGTACGTAGAGGTGAGGACGGGCGACCAGTACATGGCACACACCCCTTGGCACGCGCTCCGGTACCCTCTGTCCAGGCTAAAGGTGTAGACGGGCACGCTCGCAGGACCATCGCCGATCTCGGAAAGGCCGGTGCTCTCGGACGCAGCCAGTACCGTGGCGGAGGTCCCGGTAGGGGCCCCGTTCTGATAGACGGGCGCGGTTTCCTGCTCAATTAGCGCCTGTCCGGGCGCAGGACGGCCTCGGCCCGGCTCGACCAGGTACCACACGCCCTGGGGGACGGTCACCGGGTCGAACAGGTTTGCCCCGGTCGTCTGCCCGGGCGTGTCGTCGACGGAGACTCGGTACAGCGGTAGGCCCCCGTAGGTCACCTGCTGTACCGGCGTGCCGGGAAGGACGTCGGTACGGGTCACTGTCCCGAGGAGGCTGGGGTTGACCCCGCGCCCGGCGATCGGGGCGCCGTCGGTCAGCAGCGCTGGCCAGAGCACGGTGTCACAAGAAGCGTTGAAAGCATTGTTAGAGTCATCGGTGCACACGAACGGGGCTGCACCGGACGTGAGCGTGGGCAGCTCGTCGGTGTTGAGCAGGTAGAGAGAGCAGCCCGAGTACTCACCCGAGCCGATTACCAGCACCCTGCCATAGGCGCTCCATGCCGCCGATACGGTGGCAGGGCCGGTCGGGGGGCCGGTCACAGGGGCGCCGCAGGAAGGAGCCTGGGCGCTCACCGGCGAACTGAGCTGCGGCATCACGATCACCAGTGCGAAAGTGAGCATGGCGACAGCAGCAGGAACTGCGAACACCCTCCTCAGCCAGGCCGGAGCCGCCCCCGAGGGTGAGCCCGGCGACTTCGTTCGTAGAGATGAGCCTTCCGGTGGTGGCAGGAACCTTGGGATTACGGCCTTTGATGATCTGCGCATGGTAGACACCTCACATGTAGAAGTAGGGGTCGAGCACCTGTACCCGAGTAACCCGGCCGGCCGGGAGGTCGTTGCGCCCGCCGGCCTTTTCGGGCTTCCTTTGGGGAAGGGGTCTCGTGGACGCAAAATGTGCGCCTTTTGTCGTTGCTCACAGGCGTCTTGCGACCTTTTGGATGACCTCGAACCTGTGAACACGAGCTACGGTAAGAGCGTCTATAGAAAAGCACATGGGCAATCTTTGCCCATACTGGGGCGGGCAGTTACCTATCTTGGGCGTTGACTCCGGGTTTGCGGGGGGACCGCTAGGGCATAGTGGTCAAGTGCTGATTCAGGTGGTCGAGACAGTCCTGGCCGGACGGCCCCGCAAACCGAGCGGCGAAATCGTTCGCCCTACGTCCAACCTCCCGGCCCGATCGGCTGGGGAGGTTACCCGGACCATCAGGATGCCCATCCGAGAGGAACAGGTCGGACTTTTGACACGACGCGCTCCATTTGCGCCTCATTTAACTAGAACTCCCTAAACCCGTCGCTGCCCTATTTTTCGGGCCAAATGATGGCGAGGAATATCGCGCATTTCGCACCGTTCGGAAAGGCCCGGTCCAAGGCTGTGCCAACGGCGCGACTGCGCCGATCGGCTCGGCAGCGGTGCTCGCTATCACCCGGCCGCTGCCCACCGCGGCCGGGGCACTGACCATGCGGAACTCTATCCGGCCCGCTCTAAGCTCATGTGGCGGCCAGGAGCTATCCCGAGCGAGGTGGCGTGGTCCGGGCGTCGGCGCGGCGTCCTGGCCCCCAGCTTGCGGAGGATTGCTTCGACGTGGTGGTCGACGGTCCGCACGGAGACCACGAGCCGGTCGGCGATCTGGCCGTTCTGCAGGCCCTCGTTCATTAACGCCAGCACCTCCATCTCGCGGGCAGTGAGCCCGTACTTGTTCTGGCGGGTCGTAGCGCGGGGGCCGCGCGGCAACGACACCACGCCTAGTTCGCGCAACCGTCGGGCCACGATCGCAGCCGCTGGGCGGGCTTCAAGCCCCAACAGCTCCTCCAACGCCAGCCGTAGCCCCGCCTCGTCGCCGGCGTCGGCCAGGCAGAGGGCGGCCTCGTAGGGGCACCCCGCCTCGAGCCACAATGCGCGAGCAGCATCCCAGGACCCGGCGAGCTGGAGACCATACGGTGAGCCCGGTGCAAGCGGCTTTGGCCGGCCAAGGCCGGCACGGTGCCGCCACACGGCCACCTCGTCGGCAACGGCCGAAGAGCATCTCGACGCCACCGCCAACGCCAGTTCCGTGGCCGAAGCAACGCCCTGAGGGTCGCTGCTGAGCCAAGCGGCTTCGGCACGGGCCGCCGCCACGCGGCCAAACCGATATATCTCACCGGTTGGTTCGGCCAAGTCCCACGCCTCATCGAGCAGAACCCGGTGACCGGGGTCCCCCCGCCTGGCCCGGACGAGCCCCAGGACTGTCAGGGCGGTGATGCGTGGCATTATCGACGCCCGCGGGATCCGCAAGACCACGTCAGCCGTGTCTGCCGCCTGTGCCCAGTGACCCAGTGCGAGGTAAAGAAGTGCTCGGTGCGAAAGCAGGTAGAGCCGCGACAGTTCGAGCCCATGATCAGTGCAGTACTCAAGACCCTTGGCCAGTTGGCTTGCGGCCACGTCGTAGCGCCGCACGTCCAGAGCTCTATGCGAGAGCCATAAGTACGTGGTCCCTGCCTCTTCAACCAGACCAGCGCGCTTCGCGTCCCTGAGGACCTGCTCCAACTCCTCCAACCCGCCGGCGGGGAGACCGCGCGCGAGGATGCTCCTGGCGTCGAGGGCTGTCTCGGTGTCCCCGAAGTCCTCTGCGAGATGCAGAGCCCGTTCCCCCCATCCGGTAGCTGCGGCCCAACCATCGCTTTCGGCGATGCTCCACGCCAACATCGCGTACGCCTTTGCCAGTTCGCGACTGGTCGGAAGCCCCTCGAGCACGGCCACAGCTTCGCGAGCGGCCCGCGCCGACTCTCCCGTCCGCCCCGGGCACCAGAGGATGCCGGAAAGCCGGGTCAGCGAGCGCCCTTCCCCGAGCCTGTCGCCGAGAGCACGGTGGCAGTTGAGCGCCTCCCCGAGGGCGGCTATCGCCTCATCGCTCTGGTCAGTCAGGTAGCACTCATGTGAACGTCGCTCGAGCACGCTCGCGCGGTGCTCGAGCGGCAGCCCTGCACCGGCCCTGAGGACGCGCCCGTACTGGGCGGCGGCCTCGCGGTGGGCGCCCGTCGAGCTGGCGCGCTCAGCGGCGGGGAGGGCGAAGCGGACCACTGCGTCGGTGTCCCCGGCTACCTCGGCATGGTGGGCCAGGCGAGCAAAGTCTGAAGCGTGGCCGGGCCGAGCGGAGATGGCGGCAAGAGCCTGACTGTGCAACCGTGCTTTACTGGCGGGGCCAACTGAGCTCTCTAGGCTAAGACGGACGAGCTCGTGACGGAAGACCACCCCGTCGCCCTCCGCCACCAGCATGCCGGCGGTGACGCACTCGTCCACGGCCTCGGCCGCGGTGCCCGCCAGGGCTTGGAGCAGCCACAGCTCGGCTCGTTGGGGCACCATCGCGGCCGCCTGGAGGAGCTCTCGAGCACTCGGGCTCAGCCGCATGGCCCGGGCCAGAACGGCGTCCTTCACTGTCGCCGGGATCTCTTCGCTGTTCCCGGCCAGGACTTCTACGACGAAGAACGGGTTGCCCCCGGTCTTTTCGAACAGGTCTCGGCCGTCGATGCCATGCGGCGCTGCCAGTTGGCCTACCGCGTCGGGCGAAAGCGGCGCCAATTTCAGCCGTCGTACGGCGGTGGTCGTGGCCAGCTCCCCGAGGACTCTCCGCAAGGGGTGGGCGTTCTCGAGCGCATCGTCGCGGTAGGTCCCGACCACCAAGGCCGGCACACTTTCGGCCCGGCGGACGAGCAGGGTGAACACGTCGAGGGTCGCTTCGTCGGCCCAATGGAGGTCCTCCAGCACCAACAACGTCGGTGGTGACGAACGAAGCTCTCGGGTCAGGGCCAGTGCCACTTGGGGCGGGTTGGCACCCTGGGCCAAGGCCGGCCCGAGTTCGCCCCCGGTACTCTCGGCGATGGCGAACAGCGGCCCGAAGGGACGCGGCGTGAAGAGTGGGTCGCAGGTGCCCCACAGCACCGCTTGTGGCCCAGCCAATTCGTCACAAAACGACCGCAGGAGGGCAGTCTTGCCCACTCCGGCTTCGCCGCTGACCACGACCACGGTGCCCCGCCCACCGCTTCCCACGTAGGCCAGTGCCTCTCTGAGCACGGCCAGCTGGCCCGCTCGCTCGAGCAACTCGTCCGACCTGTGCGTTGCGGCGACGACTACGCCAGCTGAGGCCATACCCAATGGTGCACCCTGACGGGCTGCGTTTCAACGGTGGCCAGATCTCCCGCTACCGGGCAGCAATTTCCCGACGATGGGGAAATTGTCTGTTCGCCTCGTCAGAATGACGCGCGAAGGGCCGAGGTCGCCCAAAGCGTCTGGTCCCAAAATGGGCAACCCCGGTGCCCAATCTGGGTAGCGCGCGCCCATGCCGGTCAATCACACCGCCTTTAGCATGGTCTGGTACCGGGACCGCCGCTAGGAGGCCAATATGCCGAGGTACCTCATTGAGCGCAGCTTCACCGATGGGCTGCACATCCCCATGGACCCCATCGGGGCCAAGACTTGCGCCGAAGTTGTCGGCACCAACCTCGATTACGGTGTCACCTGGCTCCACTCCTACGTGACGCCCGACAGGACGAAGACTTACTGCGTCTACGACGCGCCCAGCCCTGAAGCCGTCCGCCAGAGCGCCACGGCGAACAACCTCCCGGTCGACCAGATCACCGAAGTCAGGGTCCTGGACCCCTACTTCTACTCCTAGCATTGGGGAGCGTACCCCGGACGCCGCCGGCCCACTGACAGCGCGTTGCGGCGCAATTACCCGGGGGCATCTGCCCGCATCGTGCGCCCATGTGCGCTGCCTCTGCCAAGTGGGGGTTCGCGTCGGAGGAGCGACGCGCTCGTTCTGGTACCAAGCATTGGCGCCTACGGTTACCCGCAGACTATGGGGCGTCGTCTCTCGCGACGTTGAAATCCCGGTCGGTGAGCCTTGGCGTCGGAATCGCCGTGCGTTGGCGCGCTCGGCATCTGCGCTTCCGGCGGCTACGTGATCCCCGCCTCGGCCACGGACCAGCGAGTCAAGGCCATCGCCACAGTCAGTGCGTCAGATCTCGGCCGCCAGTTCCGCGAAGGTACTGACGGCCAGCAGGATGCGGCGGTCTAGCCCGCAATCTGACTGGAGTTTCTCAGCATCTTGCTCAGCCATGGGGGGGCATCGTGTTCTTCGTCGCCGAGCTTGAAGTCAACCAGACCGAACCGAGGCGATCGCCGGCTTCGGGGGCCGCTTCCTGGCCCGCGCTTTGGCGAGGACCAGAGCTTGAGGGGGCCGCCGGGGGTCGGGCCGCTTTGGCCGGGTGGTAGCCAAGCAGGGGTCTTTGGAAATCGCTGCGCCAGATGTCCATTTGGCATTGGCCGTTCGTCGTAGGGGTGTTGGGTTGATCACCAGACCTATGGAGGGTTCGATGCACTCGATGACGATCACCATGCTGGCGAACGAGGTTGAAAGGGAGCGGCAGGACGCGCGGCGGAAGGTCCACGCACGGTCGCAGGTGCTGTCCAGTCCCACTCATGGCTCAACCAGAGCGCGGGCGGCGACGAGGCTCGGGCGACGCCTGATCGACGGGATTAAGCTGCGGCCCGCGACCGGTTTCTGAGACGGCGAGGCTGAGATGAACTACGTGGCGTTCGTTGGCACTGAAGGTCGGACGCCCCCAGAGGCAGTGGCGATCATGAACCGCGAGCTCCCGGCCTACGTCGAGGAAATGGGCCGCCGTGGCGTTCGGCTGTTCGGTCGGGAGCTGGCCTTCCCGGACACGGCCGCAACGGTGCGCGTGCGCAACGGCGAGACACTGGTGACTGATGGCCCGTTCGCAGAGACCAAGGAGTTCGTCGGGGGCTTAGACCTGCTCGATTGCGCCGACCTGGACGAAGCGATCGAGGTAGAGGCCAAGAGCCCGGTCGCCCGGTTTCTCCCGTTCGAGATCCGGCCGGTCCGGGAGGGCCTACGGCTGGGACCTGGGACGTCCGCCTTCGCGCTAGGTGACGACTCGGCTGGCACCCCGTACCTGCTCACCGTGTGGGCAGGTCGGACGACGGCGCCACCACTGGACGACCCGGCGTTGATGCAAGACTACGAAACCTGGCGGCGGCAGTTGGAGGCACGCGGGATTTTCATCCTGGGGACCGCCCTGGAAGGCCCGGAGATGGCCACGACCCTGCGCTTTCGTGACGGAGAGATACAACTCGAGGAGGGCCCTTCCTCCACATTGAGGAGTTCATCGCAGGCATAGACGTCGTCAGGTGTGCTGATCGCCAGCACGCGATCGAGGTTGGGGCCGCTCACCCGACCGCCCGGTACCACGCCGTTGAGGTACGGCCGTTCTGGACCGAATGAGAAGGCCAGCCGCGCTGGAGGCGCTCGACGCTGGCTTTCGTTGGGAGTAGGCGGCGTCGTCGCCACTGGATCAGGCGTGCGACGACTGGGACCTAGCCGAGAGGTGAGCGCAAGAAGCGTTCGCCGAGACGGCGGGATGTTAGGCGGCGGACGGCCTAACGACCAGTTCTGGTCGGGCTATAGGCCGTGCACGATCTCGGTCAACCCGATACCAAGCGACGGGGACATACCGAACTGACACTTGTGCCGGAAATTCCACAAGCCTTCTGCGCCGCGGGCGGCTGGCTAACTCCGAGCCGTGTTGCAATTGAAACGTGGGTCACGGGAGACCAGAGAGGTTAAACAAGAGAATCCTTGGCGTACACCTCACGGGAAGACCACTTGGGCGATCGATAGGGATGAGGGGGGTGCCTCCGATTCCCTCGATCCAGAATGTACAGGACACATGCAAGAATTTTCCCCTTTGGACCACACTTTGCGGAGGCAGGTAGGCTTCAGCGGCATCTCGACCTTGTCCCTAAGCCCGTCGCCGCTTCGCTTAGACGACCTGAAGGCGCTCGTGGCCGAGGGCAGCGTCGACACCGTGATCGTGGCCCTTACCGACATGCAGGGGCGCCTCCAGGGCAAGCGCTGTTCGGCTCGCTATTTCCTGGACGAAGTCGTCCCGAACGCGATCGAGGCCTGTAGCTACCTGCTCGCCGTCGATGTAGAGATGCGGACCGTCGGGGGTTACTCGATGTCGTCGTGGGAACGTGGTTACGGCGACTTCGTCATGCGGCCCGACTTCGGTACGCTGCGCACCCTGCCCTGGTCCCCCGGTACCGCGCTCGTCCTGTGCGACCTTGAATGGGAGGACCGCACCCCGGTCTCACCGTCGCCCCGGCAGGTCCTGAAACAGCAGATCACCCGCCTGAAGGAACGAGGGCTCGTCGCGTACGTGGGGACCGAACTCGAGTTCATTGTCTTTAACGAGTCCTATGAGGAGGCTTGGAGGCTCGGGTACGACAACCTCACCCCGGCTAATTTGTACAACGTCGATTACTCGATAGTCGGTACCGGCCGCGTCGAACGCCTGCTCCGGCGGATCCGCAACGAAATGGCCGGAGCCAATATGTACGTCGAATCCGCCAAGGGCGAGTGCAACCTGGGCCAACACGAGGTGGCCTTCCGGTATTCAGATGCCCTCACGACGTGCGACAACCACGTCATATATAAGACGGGAGCCAAAGAGATCGCGCACCAAGAGGGCATGAGCCTCACCTTCATGCCGAAATGGGATGGGCGCGAGGGCAATTCCTGTCACATCCATATCAGTCTCCGGTCCGCCGAGGGCGCCCCTGTTATGGCTGGAGATGGCGAGCACGGGTTCTCGGCCCTGATGGAGCACTTCATCGCCGGTCAACTGGCATGCGCCCCGGAGATGGCTTACTTTTACGCCCCCAACGTAAACAGTTACAAGCGCTTCGTACCTGGCAGTTTCGCCCCCAGAGCACTGGCCTGGGGCCGTGACAACCGGACATGCGCGCTTCGCGTTGTCGGCCACGGCCCATCTTTACGGGCCGAGTGGCGGGTGCCGGGTGGCGACGTCAACCCGTACCTAGCGGTAGCCGCGTTGATCGCGGCTGGGCTCCATGGCGTCGACAACGAATTGGAGCCACCACCCGAATTCGTCGGAAATGCCTACGAGCCAGATCAGCCTTATCCGTGGATACCTGGCACCCTCCGCGAGGCGGCCCGCCTGCTCCAAGACGGCAAGGTCGCATTGAACGCGTTCGGACCGCCCGTAGTAGATCATTACTTGAACGCGGCGCGGGTCGAACTCGAAGCTTTCGACGCCGCTGTCACCGACTGGGAACGGATCCGCGGTTTTGAGCGCCTCTAACCAGCCGGCCCGGGTCCCAGTGTTGATAGGCCTTTCCACTTACGTCGAAATGGCCCACCACGGATCATGGGACGAGAACTGTCGGCTCTTCGTCGCCCTGGTGTCGGCTGCGCTGCGCCATGCCGATGGGTGCCACGCCAGGCCCTCCGCCCAGCTCACCTAAATAGGCGCCTCGATGACCCTCACCAGGATCGTAAACCCGGCCACCGAACAGGTAATCGCAGATGTCCCCCAGACTCCCCTCGCAGAGGTGGACGGGGCCATAGAACGAGCCAACCGGGCGTTCGAAAGCTGGCGTCAAGTCGCCCCGTCAGACCGAGGGCGCCTCCTGCGCCGGTTCGCCGAAGTCGTCGATGCTGACCTCGAGGAACTGGCGCAACTGGAGGTACGCAATTCCGGGCACACGATTGCCAACGCGAGGTGGGAGGCAGGCAACGTACGCGACGTCCTAAATTACTACTCGGCCACACCCGAAAGGTTGTTCGGACGGCAGATCCCCGTGCCGGGCGGCGTCGATATCACCTTCAAGGAGCCACTGGGCGTAGTCGGGGTAATCGTCCCGTGGAACTTCCCGATGCCTATCGCGGGCTGGGGCCTGGCGCCCGCGCTGGCGGCCGGGAACACCGTCGTGCTTAAGCCGGCCGAGCTCACTCCGCTGACTGCGCTCCGCTTGGAAGCGCTGGCCTTGTCCGCGGGCTTTCCGGAGGGCGTGCTCACCGTAATACCAGGCCAGGGCCATGTGGTCGGCGAACGCTTTGTCCGCCACCCCGTCGTGCGCAAGGTGGTTTTTACCGGGTCGACAGAGGTGGGCAAGAGGGTGATGGCTGGTTGTGCCGAACAAGTGAAGCGGGTGACGCTCGAGCTTGGCGGCAAGAGCGCCAACATCGTGTTCGCGGACGCAGACATCGAGCGGGCGGCGGCTACGGCTCCTATGAGCGTGTTCGACAACGCCGGGCAGGACTGCTGCGCCCGCTCGCGGATCCTGGTCGATCGTCGCGTGTACGACGAGTTCCTCGAGCTGCTCGAGCCGGCCGTGAAGGCCATCCGCGTTGAAGACCCATCGGGCGCCTCGAGCGAGATGGGCCCTTTGATAAGCGCTCGGCACCGAGAGCGGGTCGCTTCGTACGTACCCGACGAAAGGGCCGTCGCTTTCCGGGGTACCAGCCCGGGTGGCCGCGGCTACTGGTACCCACCGACCGTTCTGGCCCCGGTCCGTGCCGAGGACCGGGTCTTCCAGGAGGAGATATTCGGCCCAGTGGTTGCGGTAGCAGCCTTTGCAGACGAAGCTGATGCCATCCGCACCGCCAACAACACACAGTACGGGCTCTCCGGGTCCATATGGACGCGCGACGTCGGCCGGGCGCTACGAGTGGCCCGAGGCGTCGAAGCGGGCAATCTTTCGGTGAACTCTCACTCGTCGGTCCGGTACTGGACCCCCTTTGGGGGGTTTAAACAGTCTGGTTTGGGGCGCGAGCTCGGGCCAGATGCTCCCGACGCCTTCAGCGATGTGAAAAACGTCTTCATCGCAACGGACGAATAGGTCATGGCACTGCCTGTTTGCCGTCGCCTCGAAGGCAGGGTGGCGGTGGTCACCGGCGGCGGCGGAGGTATCGGCTTGGCCACGGTGCGCCGCCTGGCGAGCGAGGGCGCGCGCGTGGTTGTCGTAGATATCAACGCTGACGCGGCTAAATCCGGTGCGGAAGAGGTCGATGGCCTACCGGTCCAGGCTGACGTAAGCGACAGTGGCGATGTCGAGCGATTGTTCGCCGTCGCTTATGAAACTTACGGGGCCATCGACATTGCTTTCAATAACGCTGGCATCTCGCCGCCCGAAGACGACTCCATACTCGCCACCGGAATTGACGCCTGGCGACACGTCCAGGACATCAACCTCACATCGGTTTACCTTTGCTGCCGGGCCGTTATCCCATATATGCAACGCGCCGGTAAGGGTTCGATTGTCAACACCGCTTCCTTTGTGGCCGTGCTCGGGTCGGCCACGTCGCAGATCTCGTACACCGCCTCGAAAGGTGGGGTGCTCGCCATGTCCAGGGAGCTCGGCGTCCAATTCGCGAGGGATGGCATTAGAGTCAATGCCCTTTGCCCGGGCCCGGTGAATACGCCCCTCCTGCAGGAGCTCTTTGCCAAGGACCCAGAGCGAGCTGCCCGCCGGTTGGTCCACATCCCGGTCGGGCGCTTCGCTGAACCCGAAGAGATCGCCGCCGCCGTCGCTTTCCTGGCCAGTGACGATGCCTCCTTCGTCACCGCCTCGACGTTCCTGGTCGACGGTGGGATCTCGAGCGCCTACGTGACACCGATCTAAAACCAAGGGGTTCTGGCCGCTCGCCGAGTGCCACGGGCGGTGGCGGCAATGATCAGGTCGTGGGCTCCCCGTCGTCTGCACAAGGGGCCGGGCGGGTATCTTGATGCCCTCGTGGCTGTTCTCGTGGACATGGAACAGGTAACCGTCGGCCGAGTGGGGCGCATGCTCTTTGAAGGGCTGTCGATGACTGTTGCCGACGGTGAACGAATCGGCGTTGTGGGCGTCAACGGAACCGGCAAATCCACTCTCCTCAGGGTCCTGGCCGGGAAGGACGTTCCTGACGCCGGGTTGGTGCGCCGCGGGCGAGGCACGCGGATCGGGTTCTTGGACCAGGAGCCTGAACTGCCTGACGGTACGGTTCAAGAAGCCGTGGGCGAAGGTTGGGAGGCAGAAGCCGCCCTGAGCCGCTTGGGCCTGGGGCCTCAGATGGGTACCAGCACCAGGGTGCTTTCCGGCGGCCAGAAAAAACGTGTGGCGCTGGCCCGGGTACTGGCTCAGCCCGTCGATCTCCTCGTCCTCGATGAGCCCACCAACCACCTCGACTTGGGCGCAGCCGCCTGGCTGGAAGACCGACTGAGCTCCTTCCGCGGCGGTCTCGTGCTGGTGACGCACGACCGGCATTTGTTGAACCGGCTGACCACGGCGGTGTGGGAGTTGGACCGGGGGCACGCCTATTTTCACTACGGAGGCTACGAGCTCTACCTGGCCGCCAGAGCCGAGCGCGAAGCTCAGGCCGCGTCAGCTGAGTCCACCCGGCGGAACCTGGCCCGCAGGGAACTTGCTTGGCTGCGTCGCGGCGCCCAGGCCCGGTCCCGTAAGCCGCACGCCCGGGTCGAGGCGGCCTTGCGCTTGATCGAGCAAGAGCCGGGCCCCCGGGTCGCCACGGCTGAGTTCCAGGGCAACTTCGGCGCCCCTCGCCTGGGCGACAAGGTCGTGGAGTGTGTAGGAGTGGGTTTCCACTACGAGGACGGGCCCACCGTGCTGTCCGGTGTCGACCTGGTCGTCGGGCGGCGGGAGCGCCTCGGCCTGGTGGGCGCCAATGGTGCAGGCAAGACGACCCTGCTCCAGCTCCTGGCCGGACGGCTCCAACCGACTGAAGGCGTGATCGAGACGGGGCCAACCGTCGTGGTGGGGTACCACGACCAGCTGACGGCCGACCTGGACGCTGATGCCACAGTGAGGGACCTGGTCGCCGGCCCGTACGGTCGGCCGGGGTCACCCGAGGACACCAACCTGATGAAGCGGTTCCTTTTCGACGGCGACCTACCGTTCGCCCGCGTAGGGACATTGTCCGGAGGTGAAAGACGCCGGTTGCAGATCCTGCTGCTCACCGCGGACCGGCCCAATGTCCTGTTCCTGGACGAGCCCACCAACGACCTCGACCTGGACGCTCTGCGAGCCCTTGAGGACTTTTTGGAGGATTGGCCGGGGCCGTTGTTGGTCGTGAGCCATGACCGGACGTTCCTGGAGCGGGTCACGGACCGTGTGGTGGAAGTGGGGCCAGACGGGGCGGTTGCCGAAGTCCCGGGCGGCGTGGCCGGCTGGGTCGACCGGGCGGTGGGGAGGCAGGCTCGGCCCAACGAAATGCAAAGCTCGCGCGTTGTTGCCGCTGGCCCACGGGCGTAAGCACCGACGGGCCCGGCCGGCCAACCCCGCGGGCGCGAGCCCGCGTGAACCCTTCGCGACAGGCCCGGCTCCTCCGGGACGCAGAAAGAGAAATGGCTCGGTTACAGCGTGAAGTGACCCGGATCACCGAGGCTTTGGCTTCAGCGGCTGACTACAAGGACATGGCCACGCTGGGCCACGACCTGGCCGACGCCCAAGCGGCCCTCGAAACGGCCGAGGAGTCTTGGCTCGCCTTGGCCACCAATGATTAAGGCCGGATCGAACCTCGAAATCCCTTTAATCGGTAGTCGAAGTCATCGCGTTGCCGAGTGGGCGAGCAGAGAGGCGAGCCTTCATAATGAAGCTCTCGAGCCTGGCCAGGTCGACAGGCTCGGGGTCGGTGGTGTCGACGACATAGAGAGGGACACCCAGCTCCAAGGGGGCGAAATCGGCCCAGGTGAACTCACCGTCGGCGAACTTGCTATCGATCTCTTCGCCTCGTGCCCGTCCGGGTCGTTCCGCCCAGCGCCTCCGAGCCACTTCCTCGTTGACGGTCACATGGATTTGGACGACCTTTGCCATCGGGAGGAACCGGCGGAACCTCACCTCGTCGAAGCGGGGTTGCCAGGCCTTTTCGACCACCAGGCTTACGGCGTGGTGGAGGGCGACCTCGATTAGTTCGTCGGCGGCCGGAAAGCTGCGCAGCCCCGCCGGGCCTCCAATCGCGGCGACCGAGGGGGTGGCACCCCCTACGGCGTACCAGTGCCGTAGCTCCCCCGGTTCGGAGGCCATAGTGAAGGCGATGCCGGCTTTCAATAGGTCCATACTGATGAGCATGAGGCCGAGGCGCTGAGAAAGCGCTTGGGCCAAAGTTGACTTGCCGGCGCCCGGCGGCCCCGAAACGAGCAAGAGGAGCGGGACGTTGGCCGGCCGGTCAGTTATCACCCCAGCAGCCCTCGTTCGTAACCAGCAGAGACCGCGGCGGCGCGGTCGCGGACGCCGAGCTTGTCGTACAGATGGAGGAGGTGGGTCTTGACCGTGGCCTCGCTGACGAACAGTTGGCGGGCGACTGAGCGGTTGGTCGCCCCGGCGGCGACGAGGCGCAGGACCTCGAGCTCTCGTGGGCTGAGGGCCCCGCTCTTGTGGTCGCTGACCCGCCCCATGAGGGCACCCGCCACTGTCGGCGAGAGGACGGGTTGGCCGGCGTTGGCCGCTCTCACCGCTTGGACAAGCTCTCCTCGGGGCGCGTCCTTCAACAGGTAGCCTGTGGCGCCGGCCTCAATGGCCGGGAGGACGTCACGGTCGGTGTCGTAGGTGGTGAGGACGAGCACCCGAGCCTGATGCGCGAGCTGCCGGAGCCGCTGGATCGCCTCGACCCCGCCCATAATCGGCATGCGCAGGTCCATGAGGACAACGTCGGGGTGCAGCTGTTCGGTTTGGCGTATGGCGTCGGCACCGTTAGCCGCCTCACCGACGACCTCGAACTCGACGTCGCCGGCGAAGACGCCGCGGATGCCGTCGCGGACAATGGGGTGGTCGTCGACGACGAGGATCCGGATGGGGCTCACCGAACGGCTCCGACCTGTTGGTCGTCCGCCGGGCTCGGGGAGGGGTGACCTCAGGGCGCGGGCCCAATGGCACGGCAGCGTTAAGGATGGTGCCACCACCGGGAACAGACTCCACAGTTAGACGCCCCGAAACTCCGGCCAGCCGCTGGCGCATCCCCACGAGGCCGTAGCCGTCGGTCTGCGCCGCAGGGTCGAAGCCTGTGCCGTCGTCGGCGACGTCGAGGAGAAGGGCATCGTCGAGGTACGTGAGGGTCAGGTGGACCCGTGAGGCAGTGGCGTGCTTGGCGACGTTCGACAGCGCCTCTTGGGCCGCCCGGAAGATGGCCGTTTCAGCTCGCGGATCCACCGGGCCGGGCGTCCCGGTGGTCTCGACGTCGACCGGCACGGCCACGCGTGCGGACCAGGCGCGAGCGAGCTCGTCGACCGCCTCGGGCAGGCTGGCGCGCTCCAGCTGCTCGGGTCGCAGGGCCCGCACGGAGCGGCGGGCCTCGGTCAGGCTCGAACGGGCCAGAGCCCGGGCTTGGCCCAGGTGCCGGGACAGCTCGGCCGGCCGGTCTCGGGCTTGTTCTGCCGCTTCGAGCTGGGCGACGACCCCGGCGAGGCCCTGGGCCAAGGTGTCATGGATCTCCCCGGCCAACCGTTGGCGCTCCTCGACCACGCCTGCTTCGCGGGCCTGGACGAGGAGCTGGGCGTGGAGCCCAACGTTCTCGGCCATGGTGGCTTCCAGCCGGTGGTTGGCGTCAGCCAGCTGGTCGATCATCAGGCCCCGCTGCTGGTTCTGCTCTCGTACCCGGTTGGTGATGGTGATGAAGCCGGACACGGCGACCAGGTTGATGGCGACCATGACCACGTAGACCACGGTTTGGCTCGACCACTCGGTCGGGTAGCCGCCGGCCTGGGAGGCGGCGAGGACCAGAGCGGTACCGGTAAAACCGGCCCAGCGCCACCGCCCCCGGAGGTCGTCGGCGAAAAAGTACCCGCTGAAGGCGAACACCCCGTACCAGGGGTTTACCCAGACCAAGAGCCCCGCGAGTGTGATGTGGACGGCGGCGGTGGCCACCCGGGCCGGCTCCGTGGCCGCCGGCCGGGGGCGTCGGGTCTGCACCGCCGACCAGACAGCGGCGGCCAAGACGACGATCAGGCCGTCGTCGAAGCGGGACCAGGTGCTGTAGCCACCGGCGACGGACATGGCGGCCAGGCCGGTAGCCACCGCCAGGAGGGGGAGGAGCAAGAGCCGGCCCCAGTGGTCGAGCCGGGCCTGCCACCCGTCTGCCAGCTGGGTTGTGCTCACGGTTTCCATCGTCGCGCCGCCCGACATGCAGTTCACTCCCAGCGGAACAGCCGGGTGGCCAACGCACCGCAGGCCAGGGCGTAGCCGGCCAGGACGAGCAGGGCGATCGTTGAGGGCCATTGCCCCTCGATCGACGCCTGGACGGCCCGGACCCCGGCGCCGAGCGGGGTGTAGTCGCTCACCGCCCGGAGTGCCGGCGGCATCTGGGACCGGGGCAGCCACAGCCCGGCGAAGAACATCAACGGGAACAGGATGACGGTCGATACGGCCTGGGCTAACCGGGCGCTCGGGGTGAGGGCGGTCACCAGCACCCCGATCCCGAGCACGGCTAAGGCCACGAAGAGCAGGGAGAGCGCGAACCCGCCGAGCTGGTGGGGCACCGGCACGCCGCACGCGATGCCCACGACGAGCAGGATGATGTCGACCACGACCCCTACCCCGAGGTAGATGAGCGCCTGAGCACCGAGGAGGCGCGAGGGGGGCACCGGGCTGGCGGCCAGGCGGCGCAAGATGCCCTTCTCCCGGTAGGAGGCAAGCAGGCCCGACAGCAGGTTGATGCCGGACATGAGCAGCGTGAACATCATCAGGATCGGTAGGTAGGCGTCGAGATAGCTGGTCCCGTCCAGCGACCTGGTTGGGCGACTGGTACCCGGGACCACGCCGAGGACGACGACCGCAACGATCGGCAGCAGCGCCATCCAAATGAGCGCCCCGGGCATTCGCAGGAGAAGGAGCGCCTCGGTCCGGGCCAGTTTCCAGAACGGGTGCCGGCGTGCGGGCGTAGCAGCGGTGATGGTCATCGGTCCCCTCCTCGGGTCGTGGTGTCTTGGTGTACTGCGGCCCGAGACTGTTCGGCTCGCTCGGTGATGGCCAAGAAGGCGTCGTCCAGGCTGGGCTGCTCGACGCGCAAGTGATGGGCGAGCACGCCCCGGCGGGCCAGCAGCGCGCTGACCGCGGCCAGCGCCTCGGTGTTCCCGACCACCAGGACCTCCTCGCCCCGACGGCTCACCGACTCCACCTCGGGCAACGCCGCCAGAAGTGAGTCGTCGAGCGGTTCGGACGGCGTGAAGCGGATGCGTTGATTGACCTCGAGGCGCGACGTGAGGGCCCCGGCGAGCCGAGCGCGGCGACCCGTCCGCCGTCGACGACCGCCACTCGGTCACATAGGCGCTCGGCCTCGGCCATGAAATGGGTCACGAGCAAGATCGTCACCCCGCGGTCACGGACGGCCTCGATCAGGCCCCAGGTGTCACGGCGCGCCGCTGGGTCGAGCCCGGTGGTGAGTTCGTCGAGGATGGCCAACGTCGGGTTGCCCACCAGGGCCAGGGCGATCGACAACCGCTGCTGCTGGCCGCCCGACAGCTGGGCGAAGCGAGTCGTCACCTGCGGCCCGAGACCCAGCGCGTCGAGCAGCTCGCGCCAGTCGCCCGGCTCCTCGTAGAACGAGCTGAACAGCTCCAGGGCCTCGCCCACTCGCAGGTTGGGTTGGAGCTCGCTGTGCTGCAACTGCACCCCAACCCGGGCCGTCACCGCGTCCCGGTCCCGAGCCGGGTCGTAGCCGAGGACCCGCACAGAGCCGCCGTCGGGGCGGCGCAACCCGCTGACGCACTCCACTGTCGTCGTCTTGCCCGCGCCATTGGGCCCGAAGATGCCGAAGATCTCGCCCTCCTCGACTCTGAACGACACGTCGTCGACGGCCACCTTCTCCCCGTAGACCTTATGAAGCCGTTGCACGTCGATTACCGCCACCGCACCTGTCCTCTCGTAGGAGTTGTCCTCGATACCGAGTATCCGCCGGATGTGCCGGACGCGGTATCGGCCACCCAGCCAAATTGCGATGCCTGTCTGGTGGATACCGCCCCCCACCGATCGGTGGATAGCGACACCGAATTGACCGGGTGCCCAGGCCGCGGTTACTCCCGATGTCTGGCGGGCGAAATGAACGCACACTGTCATTGGCCGGTCCGCCCGTGCCCCCAACTAAGGAGCAGAAAGAATGAAGCACGCGTTGGTGGATGGCGACGACCCGCTCACCATCCAGAAGTTTTGCTCGACTTACCCTGCCTTCGAACTACGGCGCGTCCTGGAACCGCCGTCGAGGACGCCGTCCGCGTCGAGCTTGAATCATCCGCCGGAACAGCTCCCGGCCCGCTTGCGAAAGGCGCGAGTCGGAAGGCCGCCATGCCGACCATTATGGGTCACCACGACGTCAAGGACCGCGAGTACTGGCTGGCATCCCCCAAGCGGGAAGAGTTCTTCGGGCCTCTCGGTGTGACCAACATCCGCACGTTCGTCGACCCGCAAAACCCGAACCACGTCGCACTTATGATGGATGTTCCTGACATGGAATCCTTCAATTCTGCGATGCGGGCCCAAGAGGGGGCTGAGGCCATGGCTCATGACGGCGTGCTGCCAGAAACACTGGTGATCCTGGTCGAATCGTAGGTCCTACCTAGCACGATTGCTCTTGGGCGGTTACCAGCGGTCATCGTCCCAAGGCAAACTCTGGCCATTTACACGCACTTTTCCGTCTGGCTGCGGCCCAGCACCATCGCCCTGAATTGGCTCCTATAACGTTCGCACCGTAGAAATTGCCGGCTCAAATCCGGTCACCTCCACCACAACAGCAAGCTCAGAAGCGGCGCCACTCTTGGGCACATGCGAGGCGCGTCCCGACCGACTTTCTGCGCTGGTGATCCAGAACGCGGTCGCTCACGAGGATGGGTTGGGGCCACTGTGGCAGACCCGTCGTGATTTCTGGGCCGATCGCGCCAGCAACGAAACTCTTGGCCCCAGGTACCCCCGTCAGGCTAGCGCGGCGGCAAGTTCGTCCCAGCGCTGCTCGAGATGGCGCAGCACGCGGCGGTAGTGCTCCCCATGGCCTTCGGCTTTCAATTTCGCCCGGGCCGGGTCACCAGCGGTGGCGCCGTCCTCAATCCATTGGACGCTGCTTTCGACTCGAGCACGAATAGCGGCGAGCACTCCCGAACGGTCCATCAGCCCATAGCTGTCACAGGCCAGGCGCAGCCGAGCGGGCTGGTCGATGGGGTCGGTCAGGCCGGGTTGAGGACCTTCTCGGAGATCCAAAGGGCACCACATGAGCATGAACCAGGCCAGGTCGTAGAGGCGCGAACCGGGCCGAGCGAAGTCCCAGTCGATGATCCCGACTAGTCGGCCGTCCCGCCACACGGCGTTGAACGGGGCCCAGTCGGAATGACAGACCACCTCCGGAGGCCCGGCGTCGGCCGGGTGGTGTCGCCAGACCGCATTGGGAGGCGGGACGAAAGCAACGGTCAAGTCGTGGTACCGGCGGAGGAGCCGAGCGGCGTCGGTCATGGAGCCGAACCAGACGTTCTCGGCCACTGGGGTGCTCACGGTTTCGCCCTCGATGAAGCTCAGTACTTCGCGGCCTTCGGCGTCCATACCCAGCACACGGGGAGCGGCTTCGAACCCCGATCTAACGAGGTAGCCCAGCAGGGCATGAACGGCCCGGGTCCATGCTCCTGCTGGGCGATGGACGGTGTTGCCCACGCGAACGACCTCGGCCATGTTGCCTCCGGCGAGGACCTCCTCCTCCGGAGGGTTCGGCGGCCCCGGGATGCCTGGCCACGGGGCGGAACCGAGAGGCGGCTCCATGAGGTCGTCGCCTGACACGAACCGAACGTACTCGTAGCACCTTCGCAAAGAAAAGCGATTTTGACGATCTGTCCTCTTCCCGGTTACGCGGCGCCGCGTCTTCGCGCCGCAGACACAGCAGTCAAAGCCGGTCAATTCGACTCGCAAAATGATTGTGAGATTCTGGGTTTAGTGGTCGAGAGAACGCAGGCCCGTCCCACGTCCGCGGTATGTACGTGACTCTCGCGAGGGCCCGAATAGGATGCCGTCTTTGTGGCAACTAGCCTCGCCGCCATTGTGCGTTCCTTCGGGATCACGCCGACATCAATCAAGCTGATCGCTCGTCAGGCCAACACGCATTGGCGCATCAACTCTGATGCCGGCCGTTACGTGTTGCGAAGGAGCCCCCTCGTCGGACTCGGCTCCAGTTCACTGGCCTCGGTGGAGTGGGAGGTGGCTTTGCTTCGGCGTCTTCGAGCGCTTCGGCTGCCGGTTGCGGCTCCTGTCGCTCCGCCCCGGGTGGTCGACGAGGCAGTGTTCGTGCTCGCCCCTTTCCTCGAAGGCCGTGCGTGGCGCCAGAGCCCGGGCGAGGCCTCCTACCGGCGACTAGGCCGAGAGCTCGCCGAACTTCACGGCACCTTCGCTGAATTGGGGCCCGTCGAACAGCGGCCTGGCTGGGGACCTTACGAAACCCGAGGCTTCCTCGGCCGCGGGCGCCCCTCGGGTGCTGCCCGACTTCACACGGCGTTGCGACACCATGATCGGGAACTCGAACGACTTGTCCGTCACGCCATCGCCGAAGTCACCTCGCGTCTCAGCGGGAACCCGCCCCGGGCCCCAATGACGCTGGTGCACGGCGACTTTTCCCCGTGGAACCTGCACCGCTACCACGGTCGCCTTTCCGGTGTGCTCGATTTCGCCAACGCGCACGTCGACCGGCAGATGATAGACGTCGCTTCCGCTCGGCGCGGGTACCACGACGCCGTCGTCGAGGGCTATTTGCGAGTCAGACAACTCGAAAAGAGCGAACTCGACCTCCTCGACGTCTTCTGGACGGCCATGGTGCTAGAGACCGTTTGGGAAGTCCTTTCACACGAAACGACGTGGGGGCCTGTGCACGACCAGGACCTCCAGTGGTGCAAATTTCAGTTAGAGAAAACTCGCCCATACGGTCGCTGACGGGGCTTGCAGTTCCATCGCAAGAAGAGGATTTCTTGATGATTATGACGGAGCATTTGACCCCGAGGCGAGAGGGAAGGTCGGAGGTTCCTAGGCCCGAAGACCCTCCCCGTTGCCTGGAGGCCCAGCACTCGCTCACTCTCTCCCAAGATGATCGGCACAGGAGCCGCTTCACTTGATCCCGGAGTATCCTTCCGCACAATGCCTGCGCCGGCATCGCCGCTACCCGCACGCTCAGCTCGAGCACTCCCCGACCCGGCGCTGAGCTGACTTGGGACGGCGACGGTGAGGCAGGCGGTACGCGGGGCTTGCTGGGCTGGGCTGTACCTGGCGCTCGTGCTGGCGCCGCTGGTATTCGCGGCCATAGGCACCCCTCCGGCCGGTCGGGGCTTTTGGACCGAGTTCTCCGTGGCGCTGGGGTTCGTGGGGCTGGCCATGATGGGCTTACAGTTCGCCTTGGTCGCCCGCCTCCAATCCGTCGCCGCCCCTTTTGGGGAAGACGCCCTGGTGCAGTTCCACCGTCAGATGGGCTACGCCGGCACGACGTTCATCTTCGCCCATCCCCTGGTGCTGGTCCTGCTCGTCAGCACCAGCTACGCCCGGTTGTTCAACCCGGTCACCGCGCCATGGCGGGCTCGTTTCGGGCTTCTGGCGGTGATCTGCCTGGTAGCGGTAATGGTGACGTCGATATGGCGCAAGCAGTTGCGGATCCGTTACGAGCACTGGCAGGTTGCCCACGCACTGCTGTCCACGGTCGCGGTCGTAGCGGCACTGGTCCACGTCGAATTGGTGCACTACTACATAGCGAGCTTGTGGAAGCGTGGGTTGTGGGCCGCCATGACGGCGGCGTTTGTCGGGGTCGTCGTGTGGGTGCGCGTCGTCAAGCCTGTCACCCGGCTGAGACGTCCGTGGGAGGTCGAAGCGGTCACTCAGCAGCCGGGCGCGACCTGGACCGTCACCCTGCGCCCTATCGGGCACGCCGGCTTCAACTTCCTCCCTGGTCAGTTTGGTTGGCTGACCCTCAACCGGTCCGCGTTCGCGTTTACGCAGCACCCGTTCTCGTTCTCTTCCAGTGCCGAAGAGGATGGGCGGGTCCAGATGAGTATCCGTGAGCTAGGTGACTTCACCCGGGCCCTCCGGTCTCTCGCGCCTGGCACCCGCGCCTATCTGGATGGCCCTCACGGCGTCTTCTCTCCCGACCGCCACGAAGGCCCCGGGTTTGTCCTGATCGGCGCGGGCGTCGGTATGGCCCCCCTCATAAGCATGCTGCGGACCTTCGCCGACCGGGGCGAGCGCAGGCCGGTCAAGTTGTTTTACGCAGTTCGGCGTATTGAGGACGCGACGTTCAAGGTCGAGGTCGACGGCTTTGCCGCCCGGCTGCCAGGCTTCGAGGTTGTGTACGTCGTCCGACAGGCTCCGCCCGGCTGGGTAGGTGAAAAGGGCCGGATCGACCAGGCCCTGTTGTCGCGGCATCTTCCCAGCCGTTACCAGCGGATGCAGTACTTCGTTTGTGGCCCGAGCTCAATGCAAGACGCCATGGAGGAAGCCCTCGCTCGCCTCGGCGTGCCCGGCGAGCGGGTACACACTGAACGTTTCAATTTCGTCTAGAGGATCACGCCATGCGCCACGCTTACACCACACGGATCTCCATCACGGTGGCCATCTTCATCGTCGCCGCGTGCTTGGTCTTCGCGGCCGCCCAGAGCGCCTGAGCGGCGTGGAGCGGGCCGACGCCGGCCCCCGCAAGATGCAACGGACCTGGACGCGGGTTGCGCCGCCTGCAAAGATTCCCGGCGACAGGTCGACACCGAGGAGGGAGCCAGTTGGACCCCGAACCAGATGGGCCCCGAACGGTAGGGGCGGAACATGGGATCACCAACGTTTTCGTCCTCATGCTCGAGAACCACTCCTTCGATCACGTCTTTGCCATGTCGGGGATACCTGGCATCACGGTGGCCTCCCTGGCCGACCAGAACAGCTACACGCCGCCGGGCCAGGTGGCGCCGACTACGTACCACGTGCGAGACGGCGCACCGTGGTCCTTGTCGACTGACCCTGGTCACGAGTTCCCCGACGTCTTGCGCCAGCTCTGCAACGTGGCGCCCTGCAGCAATGGCGACGAAGTTGACTGCTACAGGGGCGGGCCGTACCCGCCAGTTGACCTCTCGGGGTTCGTCGCCAACTATGCGACCAGCGACTCCGAGAAAACCGGCGCCCCCGCCCCCGACCGTGTGGGCGACATCATGGCGTGCTTCCACACCGAGACCCAGTTGCCGGTCATCTACCAGCTGGCGCGTGAGTACGCGATCTGCGACGCTTGGTTCTGCTCGATGCCGGGCCCGACGTGGCCGAACCGGTTCTTCGTCCACGGTGCGTCGGCATCGGGGATGGACGGCAGCCCGACAGTGGTCGAGGACATCGAATGGGAGACCGTCCACGGGTTCACCTACGCCAATGGGTCGATCTTCGACGCGCTTTCAGCCGCCGGTCACGACTATCGGCTCTACCAGGACAAGGACAACCAGTTCAGCGACAGGCCCTCGCACTTTGTGCAAGGAGGTTGGATTTCCCAGGTCGCATCCCTGAAGGGGGTCAGCCTCCTCGACATTCGCTCGCTCAGGCACTTCGCCGCCGACCTCCACGACCCCGCCTACCAGCGCTGCCGGTACACCTTCATCGAACCGAACTTCGGCGCCAGCTTTCTCTCCCGTCAGGGCGGGGAGCCCGGGCCTCGCTACACCGGTGGGTCGGCCCAGCACCCCGAGGACGACATGTACGGCGGCGAGGGGCTGATCAAGCACGTATACGAAGCCATCCGGAACTCACCGGTCTGGGGTACGAGCCTCCTCGTCATTGCCTACGACGAGCACGGAGGCTTCTACGATTCGGTCAAACCCGGCCCGCCCCGCCGCCCGACGACCTGTCACCGCAGAAGCTACGGGAGCGCGGGCTGAACCGGTACGGTTTCGACTTCGGGTGGTACGGCCCCCGGGTACCGGCCGTTGTGGTGTCGCCCCTCATCCCCAAAGGGACGGTGGACCATACGGTCTACGACCACACCTCCATCTTGCGAACGCTCGGACGTTGGCTTGACTTTCCTCCGTTGACGAGCCGTGACGCGCAGGCCAACGATCTGCTGCCGCTGCTCGAAAGCCACGGCCGGCCCGACGAGGACTGCCCGCGGACGTTGGTTGAGCCCGTCCGCCCGGAACGTGTTGAGCACATCTGGCGCAAATGGGCGGACCTCGTCATGCACGATGGGCGCCTGCCCGAAGAGGGGAACACGATCGGGTTCCTGCGGGTCCTGCTCAAGTCAGAGCTCGAACTGGCGGGTTCCGATCGTGAGCGAGGCAAACAGATCATCGACGAGTTCGCCAAGATCTCCTCGATGGGGCGAGCGCGCAACTACGTCGAGCGCATGTGGCACACAGTTGTCGGGGCCCCGAGCGGCGCGGTCAAGGCCGGCCGGTCCCGGGCTGAGCGGGACTTCGCCGTGACCAGCGCTGCTTTCATTCCGACGCGGCCCAGGCCACCAGTCGGCCTCCGGGCAGAGCGGGCGCGCATCGACGCTGGTTGGTCTCACACTACGCAAGTAAGGAGAACGTGTTCGTGAAGGTCAATAAGGCCCAGATCGGTGTCGTAGGACTGGGCTTGGTCTCCTCCGCCCACATCAAGGGGTACCTGACCCACCCGCCGCCGATGTAGTCGCCGTGTGCGACCTCGATGAAAAGCAGGCCCAGAGAGTGGCTAGAGAGTTCGATATCCGCAAGTACTACACGTCGTACGACGAAATGCTCACAGACGCTGATATCAACACTGTCGATATCAGTCACCCCGACGTACCTGCATAAGCCAATGGCGGTTGCCGCAGCAAAGGCGGGCAAACATATCCACTGCGAGAAGCCGCTCGCCCTTACGCTGGCCGAGGGCGAAGATATCTGCAGAGAGGCCGACAAACACGGGGTTGCGCTGGCGGTCGACGAGACGTACATCTTCATGGCGACAATCGTGATGGCACACGAGCTCATCGAGGCCGGCGAGATTGGCAAGCCGCAACAGATCCGGCAGCGCTTTGGCGCGTGGGTCGACCGCCCGGGAGTTATCCACGCCATTCACGGTAAGGTGGCGGTTCTGAGCAGTGGCGCGGGGACTCGCGAAAAGCGGGGGGCAACGGTTTTCCCTGGCAGTTCGACCACAATATTCACTTCTTTGCCACCGCCCAATACCTGATGAACGGCTCCCCCGTGAAGAAGGTGCATTCCGTTAAGGCAGACAACTCTTGGTTACGCGAAAGTGGCCGAAGGTCAGAGTGGCCGGGACGGCGGCCCCAGACGACCTCTACGACGTGAATACCGCAGATGATTTCCCGCTCATTACCTGGACGTACGACGACCCGGCCTGCCAGGGAGTCTGGATGCGTGCTGAGCGTCTCAACGGGAAGTACGACTACATGACCGGCTTCTCAGTGAGCATCATCGGTGAAAAGGGCCTTATCGAGTTCCTTGGCGAGGGCGGGGGAGGCCTGCGGTGGAACGGCAGGCCCGTCCATTTGGTGCTGCACCGCGATGGGAAGGAACCCGAGCACGTTCCGGTTCGACGACGAGGGCCCGGACGATATTTGGCAGTCGGAAGTCTCGTACTACAGCGCCGCTCACGTCCACCGAATGCACGAGTTTGTTGATTCTCTGACGAGTGGCCGCCCATCGAGGTACACCGGGCGGGATGGCCTGAGGGACTTACGAGTTGCGATCGCTTCCATCTGCTCAGCCAGGGAGGGAGCGCCAGTTGAGGTGCGGGAGGTCACAGATAGCCGTTTTTACAGTCAGGGTGAGACGTAAAGAGCGGCTTCCATCCAACGTCCCCCAAAGGGGCTGAACGGTTTGTGGCTGCCCAGCCCTTCCACGCGGTCATTGTTGTGCCGCAGGAGTTGGTCTATGACCCAAAGGCTATGGGCTTCATGGTACGAGAACCACTCGCCTGCCTCTTCGACTTGGCCCGGCGAAATAGGGGTAACGGCCCGGTAACCCATGAGGAACTGTCGGCACAGTTGGGGGTCCATCCCGAGCGCATAGTCCATGGCCCTGACCAGCTCTCTGGCGGGCACCTCGCGCCGGGCCTTGTCCCAGTCGATGACGCAACTGACCTTGCCCGCCTCAAAAAATACGTTGCCGTCGTGGTAGTCGCCGTGTATGACCTGGGAACTTGCTGTCGCTTGCCTTGGTGGGCTCGGGTTGTGGGCCGTCAACCACCGCGCCCTCGCTTTCAGGTCGTCGATGGCCCAGCTAAGCCGCGCCCGGTCTGGGCGGGCCAATGCGACGTTGATCAGTTCGTCGATGCGCCCGAGCGTCTGCTCCAAAGAACTCAAATGGTCGCCGCCCGCAGGACCGCCGGGCAGGTCGGCCAGCGCAATGTGGGTGCGCCCCAGCATCGCCCCCATCGACTCCGCCTGTTCGGGGTCAAGGCGGCCCCGGACGACCTGTGTTCCTGGCGCCCAGGTGTAGAGACTGTAGAAGTGGGCGTCGTCTTCGACTAAGGAGCAGCCTCGGCGGGTGGGGACGATGGCAGGGCATGGGACCCCACTTGAGCGGGCGTGGGCGAGCACGCGGTGTTCGAACTCAATCTCCGCCCGGACGGGCCGGCGGTGCCGGCGCAGCACAGCGCGGTCCGCCGGCCATTCGAGCAGCCAGGTCTCGTTCATCGTGCCCGACTGCGGGACTCTGACCGATACGTGCTCAGGGATACCCCAGTTCTGTAAGAGCCGGGCTGGTAAATGGTCCACACGCCGATCGTCGCGCAGATCACCCCGACGCAGGTGGACCCGACCTCAAGCCATGGTCTCGTCCGCAAAGGCATTGTTTGGGCGAAGAGACACGCTCCTTCTGCCCCTCGGTCGCTTTTCTCTTCGCGCAGCTCTTGGTGGTGACATTTGTCGCACTGTTCAAGAATTGGTCCGTCACGGGCAATTGCCGGCTCTGTTTCCCGACCGCAGCTCGCGTCGTGGGGAGCCAGTGGACCGTTTCCCCGAGGAGAGCAAAAGAGCAAAAGCACACAAACCGAGGAGGGAAAGTGACCAGCCATCCCTACGGCATTTCCAAACTGACTGCCGCGCACAGCGCTGAGCTGTTGAGTGACGGGCACCGACGCCAACTGGCTAGCACGGCTCCTGGCCAGCCAGGCGGGGCCGTCAGTGCGCCTGGCCGTCTCGTGCGTGGCTCGGTCTCGCGGATCTTGGCCCTGGCGTCTGCCGTGTGCGTCCGCATGAAGAGCGCAGCGACCAAGGGGTGGGGGTTCGCTCCCCAACCGGTAAGCCGGCCGTCAGGCCGGGCAGAGCCGCTACTCGTTGTTCACGAGCGGGCGGCCGCTAAGTCGCGCTGACTAAGAACCCGCCTCCGGGTCCAGCCCGACCTCTTCCCGCTCCTCCTCCGTGCGCCGCTCCAGCTCGTCTTCGTCGAGGTTCTTCGGCGTCTTGGCATGGTCTCGATGATGAGGCGTCACCGTTTCGGTCGTCTCCATCACGTCGTCAAGTGTTGGTTGATCATGCTCATTGGCCATGGTTTCTCCCTACCCGTTTGTCTTCGGTCCGCAGCGCCTCGGAGGCGGCTCCGCTTGTTCGCAGTAGGCTTGCCGCCCGTACGAGGTCGGGGCAACGCCGAGGGTGCATGGTGCCGAGGGTGCATGGTAAGCCGAGACGACACCGGCCCGCCGCCTGCGGGTTGGCGCCAGAGGGAACTGAGGGCGGTACGGCGTCTACGCACGGATCATATCGGACATCCGAGCACCCGATGTCCGAGGACGAGGCCGAGTCGTGGCGCCCCGCTGGCTGACCGCTCTCGCCTGGTGTTACCTGGGCATCTGCTTCGTTTGTGCCGGCGTCATTGCCTATGACATCGTCTTCGACCGCCGGCGCCAGCCCATGGGGGTCATGAACTTCGTCTTCCCGATCACTGCTTTGTACTTCGGTCCGCTCGCGCTGGCGTTCTACTGGCACTGGGGCCGGCCGCCCAGCACTCAACTCGGGGCAACGATGTCGATGAGCCCCATCGCTACGTCGACGGACGCGTCTCTCATTTCCCGTGACCACCACGCCATGCACGACCGACCCCATCAGAACATGGTCCGTGCCGAGGCGCTCATCGATCGTGATCGGCCGTCGGCGCCGGCCGAGCGGCGGCGCCCCGGGTGGGTCACTATGGCCGTTGAGGTCAGCCACTGCGGCTCTGGGTGCACCATCGGCGACGTCATCGCCGAGTTCGCGGTCTTCTGGCTGGCGCTTACTATCGCCGGGAGCGGCATGGCGGCCGAGTATGTCAGCGACTACGCCCTCGCCCTCATATTTGGCATCATGTTCCAGTATTTTGCTATTGCGCCAATGCGCCACCTCGGCCTGAAAGACGGCCTGGTCCAGGCGACCAAGGCCGACTTCGTATCGCTCACTGCGTTCGAGATCGGGTTGTTCAGCTGGATGGCGGTGATGGCATATGTCCTATTCCCCGCTCCGCACCGGCTTACGCCTGCGTCCGCTGCCTTTTGGCTTCTAATGCAGGTGGGCATGATGATCGGTTTCTCGACGTCCTGGCCGGCCAACGTTTGGCTGGTCAAACGGGGGATTAAGGTCCCAATGTGAAACTCTTCTCGTGAGTGGCAATTACATGTCCGAAAACCGCCAGAACCTCAGGATGAGCCCGGTTAGTTTGCGGCTATGCAAACGACCGCTACAGCTGTAACCGAAAAGACCCCAGCCGGAGAGCCCTTGTTTTACGTCCGGGCACTGCCCCCCGAGCGCCTGGAAACGATCCGACGCACCGGCTGCGACGACGGAGGCAACCAAGGCCTTCGTCGTCTAACAGCAGAAGGCGGGGAGCCTTTGCGTTGTTGCTTGCGAAGGGCCGAAGCCAACGAGGAGCTGGTCCTCATCGCCTATTGCCCGTTCGGCGATCCAGGCCCGTACGCCGAAACAGGCCCGGTCTTCGTTCACGCCGAGAAGTGCGAGGGCTATGGCCGACCCGAGTGCTACCCTGAGGATTTCCGTGACTGGCAGCAGGTTTTTCGCTGTTATAACTACGGGGGAGACATTGTCGGAGGCCGCCTCTGACCCAGGCCGGCGACAGCCCCGAGGAAGTCATATCAGAGTTGTTCGCAGACCCAACCGTAGAGCGCATCCACACGCGGAACGTTGTTTATGGTTGCTACATGCTAGAGATTGGGCGGGGCCCGGCTTCGGACATTCGGTCGTCGAAGGTCGAATAGAGGTATTCCCGTTCGCCGTAAAGCGCCTCCAACGAGGAGGCCATTTTACAGCGGGCTCAGAACCTACGGGTTGAGTTTCGACTCCCAATCGGCAGGGACGCGACCCTTCGGCCCGGGCACGGGTTGGTCGACTGGATGATGAGTGGGAGGAGCCAGACGAGGACCGGAGATGAAGTCCTCGCTCCGGTAGTCGTAGAACCAGTCTTCGCCCGGCTCGAAGCTCGTGATGATCGGATGTTCCGACCCGCGGGCGTGCTTGGTCGCGTGCTGGGAAGGGGAGTTGTCGCAGCATCCAATGTGGCCGCATTCCGCGCAACGTCGTAGGTGCAGCCACCAGCCGCCAGCGGCTTCGCACTCGACACACCCGGTGCCGCTGGGGTTTACTTTTGGATCGATCGCCTGGTCGGTCATGTAAGTTCCTCCCTCGGAAGACTACAGGGTTCGGCCTGACAACCTTACGAAACTTACCTCGTGGCCGCGGCCGTCTGCAGCGCTGGCCAGCCAGGGGCGCGGGCCTTGTTCGCCGCGCTTGGAGGGCCGACCTTGACCCCTTGGAGCACCGGGAGGACGACAGCGAAACTGGCCCCCTGGCCCTCGGCCGAGCGGATCTCGAGACGACCTCGGTGACCCTCGACGATGGCTCGCACGATGGTGAGCCCCAGGCCCGTCCCGGGGACACCCTTCTCCACCGTGTTGGACGCTCGAAAGAAACGACTGAAAAGTTTGGGCTGGTCTGCTACCGGGATGCCGATGCCAGTGTCGGAAACAGACACGGCTACTTCGTCCCCGGTCTGATGACAGGAGATGGTCACAGACCCCCCCTCTGGGGTGAACTTGACCGCGTTGTTGAGCAGGTTCAACAGCACCCGCTCGAGCTGACCGGCGTCGGCGAGTACGAGCGTATGGTCGTTTGTCCCGACGACCTCGAACGCCAAGCCTCCACTGGCCACAGACGGTTCGATGGTGGCGGCCGCCGAGTTGATCACGTCGCCCAAGCGGACCGGCTCGACGGTCATCTTCTGGGCGTTCGCCTCGATCCGCGATAGCGTGAGCAAATCTTCGATGAGGTCCTTGAGCCGGGCGGCATTGCGCTCCACCACGCCGAGGATCCGTTGCTGTTGTTCAGACAACGGGCCAGCCTCCTCATCTTCGAGTAGTTCCAAGTACCCGCTGATGCTGGTGAGCGGAGTCCTCAGTTCGTGCGACACGTTGGAGAGGAAATCGGATTTGGCCCGGTCCAGGTTTTGTAACTCCTGAACGAGTTGGAGCTGTTGTTCGTAAAGCCGGCTGTGGAGCACGCCGCGGCTGAGATCCGCGGCCACATCCTTTACCAGAGCCAGGTCGGCTGGATCCCAGGCCCGCATCTTGCGCAACTCGACCAAAGAGAGGGCGCCGAGCAGTTCGCCACCACTTTGCAAGGGGCAGACGACGATCCCCCGAACGCTGGTCTCTTTGAAGTAGGCGGCAATCTCCGCATCTTCCGCTAGCGGAGACGATGCCACATCCTCGACCACGTAGAGCTCGCCGCTCGCAGCCACCTCGTTCAGGCGGCGGCGCCAACTTTCCGGCGCTCTCTCGGCTCTGTCACCGAGAGGGGGCATTTGAGGTACTGTCCAGTCGGCCGCCACCCGCCCGATTTCGCCGTCTTCGGCCAGCCGAATGGTCACCCGGTCGGAGGCGAGGGCTCTCCCGACTATGGCTACAGAGTCGGCCAGCAGAGGGCCCAGCTCCAGATGTTCTCGGACGTGGCGAGCGACGGTCGCCGAAAGGGCGTGCAAGGTAACCCGGCGTTCCTGTTCGGCCGCAGCCCGTTCCCCTTCCTCGGCCAGTTCGTTGACGGCCTGGGCCACCTTCACCACCTCTGCCGTGCCCGCCTCTACGGCGCGGGCACCATGGTCCCCGGCCGCCAGCTTGTCGATCGTGGCGGCCAGACTTTCGAGTGGAGGCACGATGGACCGGCTCAGCCTCAGGCCCCAAAGAACGAGGATACCGAGCTCGATTACCGTGAGCGCGGTCAGGCCGAAGAAGCCGTACCGTTCGACCTGTTGAGCGGTGGCCCGCTTGGAGAGGATGACCCCGTCTATATGAGCGGCAACGTCCCCGTTCTTGGCTCTAACTTCGTCGAAAAGCCTTTTCCCGCGCTCGGTAGTGGCGTCGACCCGGGACGCGGGTTCGGCCGAGTGGGACGAGACGATTGGCAAAGCGAATTCACTGATCCAGCGTTTAGCGGCCTCGTTTTCCGCGGCCAGCAGGTCACGGGAGGAACGGTCCGGGGCCAGACGCACCGCCCGTTGCATGGCGTATGGGTACCTTGCCATCCCGGAGTAGTACGGCTCGAGAAAAGTCGTCTCGCCGGTCAGTTCGTACGCTCGCACACCGGTTTCAGCGTCGGTCAGGGCCTGCAGCGCGGCAGCGTTGTCGGAGGCCATTGGGTACAGCCGGTCGACGATCACATTGAGACGGTCATTTATGAGGCTGATGGCGGTGATCCGGGCCACGCCGCCGACCGCGATCGTGAGCAAGAGCAGCAAGAAGCCGATGCGCATGATGGACCGAACTGGGCGACCAGGGGCTATGGAGCTCATATCGGCCTGTCCGCGCCGCCATCCACGGGCGCGGCCGCCGTAACGGGCCTCGGCGGCGAGCCTTGGTCATCGGTCCCGAACCCCTGCCGGGGCATTTCGCCCCAAACATAACTGCGCCGGCCCACTGCGTCCCACACGCCCAATAAGCGGCTTACTGCTGTCATTTGCCGGTACCCGGCATTTTCAACCAGAGCCGCGCCCACGGCAATGCTCAGAATCCTTCCAACCGGCATAACGGTGGAAGGAAAACTCCTCGATAATTAGGGCGGCCAGCGAGAGGAGCAGCGCGTACCCTACCGCCACGCCAAGAAAGAGCGCCCCGAAGCCGAGGTTCACCAGGCCGAAAAACAACCCGATGGCGACTACGAGCACTCCAAGGAGCTCGACGAACGGAGCCAAAAGTTCGAATACCAGGTAATAGGGCAGAGTGACCAGCCCGATCCGCCCGTAGCGGGGGTTCAAGATCATCCGCCGATAGCGCCACAGCACTTCGGCCAGACCACGAGACCATCGCCGGCGTTGCCGGTTGAGCGCGGAGGCCGTGAAGGGCACCTCTGTCCACGACACGGGTTCAGCCACGAACACCACGCGGTACCGGCGCCTCTGCTCTCGCATCAGGCGATGGATGTGGCAGACCAGTTCGGCGTCTTCGCCGATGCAGCTGGCGTCCAACCCGCCGCATTCGACCACCACGTCTCGCTTGAAGAGGCCAAAGGCCCCGGAGATGATCAGCAGGCTGCTAAGCCGGGACCAGCCGGTCCGGCCGAGCAGGAACGCCCTCAGGTACTCCACCACCTGGATCCGGGGGATCCATCGGGCCGGCATCCGCACTTCGGTGACCCGACCCTGTACCACCTCGCAGCCGTTGACGGCCCGCAACGTGCCCCCGGTGGCCACCACGTTCTCGGGGTCCTCCAGGAAGGGCCGGGCTACTCGGAGCAGCGCCTCCGAGTCCAGGATGGAGTCGGCGTCGACAAAGCAGACAAGAGGGAACCGGGCAATGTTGACGCCGGCGTTGAGTGTGTCGGCGCGGCCTGAGTTTGGTTTGCGGGCCACCGTCAGGGAGCCCCCGACGCTCGACGTATAGACGGCCTCTACGGCTTTCATGGTGGGGACGTCGGACGGCACCACGCGCGGTACCTCAACCAGGTCGAACGCTTGCTCGAGGACGGCGAAGGTGCTGTCCGTAGCCCCGTCGATGACGACGACGACTTCGAACAGGGGGTACCGAAGCGACAGCATGGCTCTGACGCTTTCGACAATCGACAGTTCTTCGTTGTACGCCGGCACGACGATGGAGACGCCCGGTGTGAACGGGCTGGCCAGGTCGTCCTCGTGACTGGCCACCGGCGCCAAGCGCAGGTCCCTGAAAAACTCTGCTGCAGCCAGCGCGATCAGCATGGCGTAGCTGCTGTTTATGAGCAGGAAGTAGGCGAGGACGCCCCAATCGACTGCTTGAACGGCATCAACGACCAGACGGCTGGTCACAGCAGTACCAGCTCGCGCTCGTCACGCCCGACAGGGTGAAAGGCCAAAGCTTCGGCGGCGTATGCGCCCGGCGCCGCGCCTTGCTGGGCCGCCTCGTACAAGAGCTGCCGGCCCAAGGGGCCGAGTTGCACCAAAGACCCTGCCGCCGCCTGAGCGACCCGATGGACGGGGTCGGCCAGGAGGTCCGCGAGGGTACCGACGGTTTCCGTAGCGCCCACTTGGCCCAGTGCTATGGCCGCCGCCGCTCGGACGGGGTCGGCGCGGTTGTTTTTGGCCGCCCGAGCTAGCGGCCGGAGCGCGGCCGGAGCACCGATGTGGCCGAGCGCGGCGGCCGCGGCCGACGCCAATGAGGACGGACCGTCGAGGAGAGCGACCAGGTCATCGACGGCATTGGTCGTCCCGAGCAGGCCGAGGATATCGGCGCACACCGTCCGCAACTCGTGTCGTCCGCTCTGGAGGCCGAGCCGCAATGCGGGCCCGGCCGGTGGCCCGATCCGAAGCAGGGCCTGGCCGGTTAGCGTGGCCGGGACCGACCGGTCTGCGATGGCCGCCGCCACCAAGGGGCCAGCAGAACCCGGGTCGCCCAGCCGGCCGATGGCCCGGACCGCCACCCGCCGGACGGCGGGCACGGGGTCGTACAAGAGGGGGTGCAGTTCTCGGGCCATTTGCTGGCGGCTCGTGTGGCCGATGAGCTGAGCAGCCTTAGCTCGGGCCAGCGCACTGCGGCTGTTCAAGTCCGAGACCGCCTTGGCCACGGCGCCCCGCCGGTCGAGCAGCACCACCAACGCGGCGTGAGACCCGCCCCGCACTTTGGCTAGGAGGGAGACGACGGTCGGCTCGATCGCCGACCACGTGCGCCGGTCAACGTCAGCCAGTTTTCTGATGGCCAGGTGGTCAGGTTCGTCTCCGGCCACCAGAGCCAGCAGCGCCGGGCGGACATTGGCACTCCGGGCCTGGATGACGCGTTCGGACCGGCGACGCCACGCTCGAAGGATGACGATGGTCACGATGGACAGGCCGATGATGAGGCCGAGGCCGATGAGGGCTCTCGGCAAAACGGCGCTCAATGTCACCGTCGCACACGTGCGAGCAACGCCTCCACTCGGCTCGCCAGTTCCCGGGGGCTGAACGGTTTGGACACGTAGTCATCCGCGCCGGCCTTGAACCCGGCCTGTACGTCGGCCTCCTGCGCCCGGGCCGTCAGCACGATAATGGCCATTCCAGCGGTGGCTGGGTCGGCCCGCAGCGCCCGGCAAACATCGGTACCGGACATGCCGGGCATAGTCACGTCCAGGACGGCGAGGTCGGGTAGCTCCATGACGGCAGTGGCGAGGGCGGTCGGGCCGTCAGGCGCAGTGATCACCCGGTACCCGCTCTGGCCCAGCTTGAAGGCGACAAGATCCCTGATGTCGGCGTCGTCGTCGGCCACCAGGACCGCGGTCACTTCGTTTCTCCTCTCTCGATGGCGCTCAATAGGGGGCGCAGAGCCTTGTCAACGTCCCGGCGCGCAAAAGGCTTGGGCAATATCGCGTCGCACGGCCGGCCGATGTCTTCCGGTTCCAGGACCGAGGTGGCCACCACGAGGCAGGTCGAGGTGGCGGGGTCTGAGCGCATGGCATCGACCAGTTGCCGCCCGTCGATACCCGGGAGCAGTATGTCGATCACGGCCAGGTCGGGTGGGCTCGTGGCCAAAGAGGAAAGGGCGCCCTCACCGGTCGCCACCAGCGTCACCGTGCAACCCAACCGCCGCAGGTGCGAACCGAGGAGGGCCAATACGTCTGGATCGTCCTCTACGACGAGAGCATGTGGCGGCCTGACCGCTGGGCACACTCCGGGCACATGCGTGCTATCGGCGTTAACGCGTGACGCCTTGAGACCAGGCCCGCCTGGGGGCGCCAGGCGGCCGCGGGTAATGACATTAGTAGAATAAGGAAATGACCCGGCCGGGCTGCAAGTTATAGAGGTGAGCGGCTTTCCGTGGTGCTAAACCGATGAAGGCCATCCGCTGGCACCATCGTCGTGATGTTCGAATCGATGAAATTGAGCCGCCTCCTGCGCCAGGTCCTGGTGAGGTGCAAATAGAGGTCCTCGCCTGTGGTATTTGCGGCACGGATACCGAGGAGTACCTCCATGGGCCGATGTTCATAAGGGCGGGTGAGCCGCACCCTCTCACTGGCCGCATGGCGCCGATCGTCCTGGGGCATGAAATAAGCGGCCGGGTCATTGCGGCCGGGGACGGAGCGGGGTCGTCCCTTGTCGGCTGCCTGGTGGCGGTCGACGGGCTGATCAGTTGCGGTCATTGCCTCGCCTGCCAAAGCCACCTCGTCAACCGGTGCGAGCAACTCGCCTCCGTGGGCTTTAGCGCCGACGGAGGTTTAGCGCCGCTGCTCAACGCGCCGGCGCGCGGTTGCGTGCCGCTCCCGCCTCACGTCGACGCCGATGCGGGCGCCCTCGCCGAGACACTTTCGGTCGGCGTCCGCGCCCTCCGGCGCGCGCGTTTCGAGGTCGGCCAGGAGGTCGTAAGTTTTGGTGGGGGAGCCGTGGGCCTACTTGCCGTGCAGGCGGCTCGCGCCCTTGGCGCTGGGCGCGTAAGCATCGTCGAGCCAGACCCCTGCCGGCGGGATTTGGCCCGCTTGCTCGGGATCGAGGCGGCTGATCCGGCCGAGGCCGTGGGCCTTCGGGCCGACGTCGTGCTGGAATGTTCGGGAGCCGCGGGCGTTCTCGTGGCTGCTCTCGGCGTCGCTCGGCCCGGCGGCAGGGTGGTGATGCTGGCCATAACCACAGCAGAGCCCCCTGTACCGGCGCGCGACATCGTGTGGGGTGAGCGAGAAGTCATAGGTAGTCTCTCGCACATCTACGACGAGGACTTGCCGGCGGCCGTCGAATTGCTGGCCGGCGGCACGGTCCAGACGGCTCCGCTCGTCGATACGACGGACGACCTCCAAGCTGCGCTCGATCGCCTGACCGGTAGAGCCCCGGCACCTGGGCGTGCGGTCAAACTCGTCGTCCACCCTCCTGGTTCCTAATTGAAGGTGGTTCACCCGGTCGTATATTCGGAGCGAGAAAAGGGTGCGGACATGAACGGCGTTTGCATGCGGAGCGTGAGCGTGAGAGCCTCGCTGCCATGTCAGACAGCGGGGACGTCGAGGTCGTAAACCGGCCTAGCCTTTTGGTGCTGGGCGGTACCAAGTTCCTGGGACGGGCACTGGTCGAGGCCGCGGTGGACAGGGGCTACACGGTGACCCTGTTCAACAGGGGTATCACCAACCCAGGGCTGTTCGAGGGCGTCGTCGAAACCGTACGAGGAGACCGAGAGGTCGACCTGAGCGCGTTGGCCGGTCGCACGTGGGACGCTGTGGTCGACGTAGCCGCTTACTACCCAGCTGTCGTGCAGCGGTCTGTCGACGCCCTGGGCGGTTCAGTGGCCCGGTACCTGTTTGTGTCTACCGTGTCGGTCTACGCGGACCAGCGGGTGCCGCCCGTCGAGGGCGCCCCAGTGCAGAGGCTGGAGGATCCTTCTGATCCCAGCCCTGATAGTTATGGGGCTCGCAAGGCGGCGTGTGAGGACGTGGTCGTCGGAACGCTCGGCGACCGGGCAACGGTAGTGAGGCCTGGCTTGATCGTCGGGCCGCACGACCTTACGGACCGCTTCTCGTATTGGCCCCGCCGAATTGCCGAGGGTGGGACCGTGCTCGCTCCTGGGAAGCCTTCGGACCCGGTGCAGTTTATTGACGTACGGGATGTGGCCGTGTTTATCCTACGCCTCCTGGAGGACGACCGGAGCGGTACCTTCAATGCCACCGGCCCGACCATGGACTTTAACCACCTGCTCGAAGCTTGCCTGCGGGTGTGCGCCAGCGGCGCAAAAGTGGTGTGGGTGCCGGCGCAAAAACTTCACGCAGCCGGGCTCGACCCCTGGATGGGTGTGCCTCTCTGGATTGGGGACCCGGCCTGGCACGCCGCCAACCGAGTCGATATCACGCGAGCACTGAAGGCGGGGCTCGAGTTCCGGGACCTCGACGACACCGTACGCGGCGCCCTCGACTCCGAGCCGCCCCTGCATCCGAGCACTTTCGACCGGGCCACGGAAGCCGCTTTGCTGAGCCAGACCGCAGAAGCGTAACCCGCGGCCGAGGTTGCCGATTAGAGCGCAAAGGAGATCGCGTATGCCGAAGCCCGAGCGACCGGGCGACAATCCCAGTGGCCCTCGGGCGTTGCGCCGCATAAGGGCGGACGAGCTGAGCCCGGGTACCGCCACCACCCCGGGTATGACCCGTTTAGAGGCTATCTCGGGCAAGATGACGGGCTCTTCGAGTGTCTGGCTCGGCGTCACCCATGTCGAGGCAGGCGTTCGCTCCGCCGACCACCACCACGGCGACTCGGAAACTGGGATCTACGTCGTCAGCGGGCACCCGGTGTTCGTTTTCGCCCAAGATGGGCAAGAAGTCCATCTGGACACCAGTCCCGGCGACTTCGTCTTCGTCCCCCCCTTTACACCGCACCGGGAGGAAAACCCGAGCGCCACCGAAGCAGCCGTAATCGTGGTGGCCAGGAGCAGTCAGGAAGCGATAGTCGTCAACCTCCCGAGCCTGTAGACCCTAACGAGACGCGTGAACCGGCCGACGGCGGGCGGACATCATTAGCCCGGACGTACGGGCCTTTACATCGACCTGGTACCCGATGGCTTGCAGGGTATGCCCGATGTCGTCTCTAGTCTGTTCTATGGCCTCGCGGATTTGACCTGCGTCCTCAACCATTCCAGGTCCTCCTTAGCACTTTCGACCGCTTCCTCCGGCACAGGCGGTGATGCTCGTTGCAGATCCGCTTTGCCTAAAAGGCCAAGCCCGGCAGCAATGACCAGCAGGACGACTCCGACCACCAGTGCTGCTAACCAAAGCGGCATCGCGGCGGACAACGCGGCGATAATGCAGGCCACGACGGCGCCCAGGGCTAGGAATGCCATCACAGCGGCTCCTCCTAACCAGCCGACGCCTTTACCGAGACGCTTCCCCTTGACGGTTACTTCGGTTTTGGCTAGTTCCAGTTCCTGATGAACTAGGTCGGTTAGTTCTCTGGAAAGATCGTTTAGAAGCTGAGGGAGAGTCTTTTCCTTAGGGTCCTGTTCTGGCGCTCGGGCGGCGCTAATAGCTGTTCTGGGCCAGAAATGAGGTTATGCTCGGAGCCGGTGGCCTCGGCCATCATTGTCGACCTGGAGGCCCGGTCACCAAACGCACCAACTTGAAGATTGCAGGTCTCATGCACGTGCTCCCCGCTCGAGGTGCCGACCTTACTGTTTAGGATTGACTGACCGTTTGTACCCGGGGTGGGCAGGAACGAACCCTGCGAACTTGTACCCCTCGGGGAGCCAATTCGGGCCAGGCCGTGATCCCCCGTTTTGAACCCAGCCACGAGCGGGTACGCGAACCGTGTGCCGAGCAAGGCGGAAGAAGGAGGACCAGAGTGCCGCAAGGACCTGTCGTGCTGGTCACGGGGGCGTCGGCCGGAGTAGGACGGGCCACGGCTCGAGCGTTTGCAAAGAAAGGCTTCGATGTTGCGCTGTTGGCCCGGGGTGGGGCCGGCCTGGATGGCGCCACCAAAGATGTCGAGGACGAAGGGCGGCGAGCGCTCCGCTTGCCCGCCGACGTCGCCGACTACGAGGAGGTCGATGCCGCGGCCGCTCGGGCTGAGGTGGAGCTCGGGCCGATCGACATTTGGGTCAACGATGCGATGACGACAGTGTTCGCCCCTACGTGGGACGTCAAGCCGGCGGACTTCCAACGAGCGGTGGAGGTCACCTTTTTGGGCCAGGTATGGGGGACCATGTGCGCACTCAAACGGATGCGACCGCGCAACCGCGGCGCCATCGTCAACGTGGGCTCAGCGCTGGCTTTCATCGGCATTCCTCTGCAGTCCGCCTATTGTTCGTCCAAATTCGCTTGCCTGGGCTTCTTCGAATCGGCCCGGGCGGAGCTTTTGCGTGAAGGCAGCCAGGTGCGAATGAGCATGGTCCACTTACCGGCCGTTAATACACCGCAGTTCGACTGGTGCGAGACGACATTCGACCGGCACCCCCAACCTGTCCCGCCGATTTACCAGCCTGAAATAGCCGCGAAGTTCATAGTGGAAGCTGCTCTTGACGGCCGACGGAGCAAGGTGGTCGGTTCGTGGAACAAGGTCCTCGTGGCGACGGCGCGCCTGTGCCCAGGGCTCGGTAACCAATATGCTGCCCTCAGCGCTTGGGACGCTCAGCTGGCACCGCAACCCGACGAGCCGAAGCGACCAGTCAACCTTTATCAGCCGGCCGACGCCGACGCGGACCGAGGCGCGCATGGGAGCTTCGATGAGCGTGCTGGCGGCTTCCTCGACCCGAGTTTCCTGAAGAGCCTGCCCGGCATCGCTCGGACCGTGGCGACGGCCATATCTCGCACTTCCGCAGAGAAGAGCCGTCAATACTTGTCTGCGGCCAAAACGAAAACTGCTAGCTGAGGGTGCCGCAGTGAGCGGGCGATCGCGACCCAGCACGGCCCCGACTGGGCGCGTAGACGGGTATGCACCGATCCGCGACTATGGGGTACTGGGCGACGGCCGTTCTGTAGCCCTCGTTTCGCGCGACGGGCGCATCGACTGGTGGCCCGTCCCGACGATCGACGCCCCTCCAGTATGCGCGGCCATTGTGGACGCTAAGGCCGGGGGTTATTTCGCGGTTCACCCAGTAGGCCCAGCCGCGGTGGCCCGACGTTACGTGCCTCGTACCAACGTCATCGAAACTACCTACACCACCGAGCAGGGCCGAGCGCGGGTTACCGACTCTTTGAACTCGGGCGCGGCAGGGCAGCTGCCGTGGACGGAGTTGGCGCGCCGCGTCGAAGGTCTCGACGGAGAGGTGGAAATAGCATGGGAGTTGGCCCCGAGCGGCAGCTTTGGTCAGGGCCGACCCCGAGCGCGAATGCACGGCGACGTCCCTGTAGTGACGATCGGTGACCAAATGTTGGCAGTGATCATAGAGGGGAGCCGAGCAGAGATGGCGGGCGGGGGCCGCGTTGCGGGGCGGGTACGGTGCACACGCGGGAGCCGTGCGTTGGTGGCCGCAGTTGTAGCCGACCAGGAGCCACTTTTCTTGCCCACGCCCGACGCTGTACACGCCCGGATAGACAGGTCGATCCAGTCTTGGCGGCAATGGGCCAACCTTCTCAACTATGAAGGACCGTGGAAGAAAGCGGTGGTCCGGTCTGCTCTGGCGTTGAAAACGTTGCTTTACGAGCCGGGGGGCGCGGTGGCCGCGGCGGCCACGACGTCGCTACCAGAGCGGGTCGGTGGGCGAAAAAACTGGGATTACCGGTTCGCCTGGGTCCGTGACTCTTCCTTCACCCTCGACCGGTTCATCAACCTCGGCCTCGACGAGGAAGTCCAGGCTTCAGTGTCTTGGATACTTTCGGCCATACGCCGAAGCACACCGCACTTGCAGGTCTTTTACACTTTGGCCGGTGAGGCGCCGGGCGGCGAGAAGGTCCTCGGCTTGCCCGGTTACCGCCACAGTGGGCCCGTCCGGGCCGGCAATAATGCGTCGGCTCAGACGCAGCTGGGCACGTACGGCGACCTTTTCGACATGGTGCACCGCTATATCGACGCAGGCCACATCCTCGACGTTGCCACGCGGGACCTGATGGTCGACCTCGCCGAGGAGTGTTGCGCCAAGTGGTCGCAGAAAGATTCGGGGATCTGGGAGTTGCCGGCGCTCGAGCACTATACGATTTCCAAGATCGGGTGTTGGGTCGCTCTCGACCGCGCTTCCGACTTGGCCTCCCGTGGTCATTTGCCGGTTCGGCACGCCAGCAGATGGCGTCGGGTAGCCAAAACGATCAAGCGTTGGACGGAGGAGCATTGTTGGTCGAAAGCGCGGCAGTCGTACACGTTCTACGCGGGCACGGAGCAACTCGACGCCGCCGTATTGCTGGCCGGTCGGACCCGCTTTGACCGCGGCCCCCGCCTGGCCAGCACCATTGAGGCGGTCGTGGGCGAGCTCGGCCGCGGGCCGTGCGTTTACCGCTACTCCGGCATGCCTGACGAAGAGGGGGCGTTCTTGGCCTGCAGCTTTTGGCTAGTGTCTGCGTTGGCGCACACCGGCCAGTTCGACCGCGCTCAGGCTCTAATGAGCGAATCGGTCGGTCTGGCCAATGAGCTCGGCTTGCTTTCCGAACAGATCGACCCGCTAACTCACGAGTTCTTCGGCAACATGCCTCAGGGCCTATCGCATCTTGGCCTCATCGACGCGGCCCAGACACTGGCCAACGCCGGGGTCGAGCCGGATACCTAGCCGCCGCGGCTTTTACCACGCGAGGGCCTCTAAACAGAGGCCAAGGTAAGACGTTGCCGCCCTGCCCAATTAATGACTTGTGCAGGTGGCCTGAACCCAGTAAATACTGCGGAATGCCAACTGTCATGGTCATCCGCCGTGGCCGCCCCAGGGCGGACGCTCCGGGACGAGCGACGCCGCCGTCTCGGACAGAACTTCTTACGGCCCCAAGCAGCTGAGCGGCTCGTCCATCAAGCCGGCGTCACTCCCGGGGAACTCGTCATTGACATAGGCGCGGGTTCGGGCGCACTCTGCCGCGCCCTCCTTGCCCACGAGGCCGAGGTGATCGCGGTTGAAGTCGACCCTGTGTGGGCGGCCGACCTCCGGGCTCTGGCGCGCCACGAAGGCCGCGGGCGGATCCGGGTGGTGGAAATTGACTTTTTGGGCTACCGCCTGCCGGAGCGACCGTTCCGAGTACTCGCCTGCTTGCCGTACGGGGTGACCACAGCCATTCTCCACCGCCTCCTCGACGACCCGGGGTCAGCCTTGGTCCGCGCCGACCTGATCGTCCAGTGGGAGGTGGCCCGCAAGCGCGTCCTCGCACCGCCAACCACGCTTTTGTCCACCACCTGGACGCCATGGTGGGAGTTCCAATTAGGTTGTCGGTTCCCAGCCAGCGACTTCCGACCAGTGCCTCGAGTAGACGGCGGGGCGCTCGTCGTTACCCGACGATCGCCGCCGTTCCTACCCGCCTCAATGGCATCGGCGTATAACCAGTTCGTGCGCACTCACTGGCCCTTCTCGTGAGGTAGAGGGGCCAAACATTGCGCTCTCCAGGTGCGCACGCCCGCCGCCGGTGTTACCGCAGTGTTATCCGTCGTGAGCCACCATGGAGGCCATGAGGGTGCTGGTCGTGGAGGACAATTCGGTCGTCGCAGACGCTGTGGCCGAGGGATTGCGCGACCAGGGGATGGCCGTCGACGTCGCCTACGACGGCCCGAGCGGGCTGGAAAAGGCGGTCGTGAACACCTATGACGTGGTCGTTTTGGACCGCGACCTGCCCAGGCTGCACGGTGACAAGCTCTGCGAGCAGATCGTCGGCTCGCCACGCCCGAGCCGGGTACTGATGCTGACCGCCGCCGGAGCAGGTCGAGGACCGGGTCGAGGGGCTGAACCTGGGCGCCGACGACTACCTGGCCAAGCCGTTCGACTTCTCCGAGCTGGTTGCCCGGGTGCGGGCGCTCGCCCGCCGCAGCCCGTCCACCCCGCCGGTGCTGACCCGGGGTGACCTGGTCGTCGACCGGGCCCGCCGCGCCGTCACCAGGGCCGGCCGGCCCGTGCCCCTGGCCCGAAAGGAGCTCGGCGTGCTCGAAGTGCTCGTCTCGGCGGACGGCGCGGTGGTCAGCGCCGAGCAGCTTCTCGAACAGGTCTGGGACGAACACGCAGACCCGTTCACCAAAACCGTCACCGTTACCGTCCTGCGCCTGCGGCGAAAACTCGGCGACCCGCCCCTGATCGAGACAGTGATCGGCGGCGGGTACCGGATCCGATAGACGTGCCCCCGAGCGACCTTCGACGCAAAATCCTCGGCCGGCGCAGCGTGCGGGCCCGAATTGGGCTGGCCTGCGCGGGGCTGTTCCTGGTCACCGGCGGAGCGTTCGTCGCCGCCACCTACACGCTGGTCGACCACAGCCTCCCGTCAGCCCTCCAGCTGTCGGCAACCAACCCGAACAAAGTCAACAAGCAGTTGCTCGGGAGCCTGCAAGCTTGGGAAGGCCGGACGGCACGCTCACTGGACGCCCAGCTGGCCCACTGCAACAAGCTCTTCGCCGAGCGCAATCCGCGCTACCAACGAGTGTTTTACCTTGCATGAGCTGCTCCTGTGGTCCCTGGTCGGTCTCGGCGTCGCCACCATCGTGGCCGGCCTCTTGGGATGGGCGATCGGGAGGCGGATCCTGGTCCCGCTCCACAAGGTCACCGGCGCGGCCCGGCGCGCCTCGCAAGAACATCTCGACGAGCGGATCCGCCTCGACGGGCCCCACGACGAGCTCAAGGAGCTCGCCGACACCTTCGACGACATGCTGGACCGGCTCGACCTCGCCTTCGCCAGCCAGCGCCGGTTCGTGGCCAACGCCTCGCACGAACTACGGACCCCGCTCACCTCCATGCGCACCCTCATCGACGTCGCCATGGCCAAGCCCACCAGGACCACCGAAGGGCTCGAGACGGTCGTCGGGCGCGTCCGCGAAGCGCTCGGCCAATCAGAGGCGATCATCGATGGCCTCCTCACCTTGGCCCGGTCGGACCGGGGCTTGACCGCCCGAGAACTGGTGGACCTCGAAGCCGCGGCGCAAGACGCCATCGACCAGACCAGCACGTCCGCCCGAGCCTCCAAGATCGCTCATCGAAGCCGACCTGTCTGGCGCTCCCACCCTCGGCGACCGGGTCCTCGTCGAGCGCCTCGTCGCCAACCTCGTGGACAACGCCGTCCGCTACAACGTGACCGGCGGCTCGTGTACAAGTCGAGACCGGCACCGACGACGGCCAGTCCTACCTCTCGGTCACCAATACCGGGCCGCTGGTCCCCGAGTCGAAGGTGGCGTCCCTGTTCGAACCGTTCACCCGCCTCGACCAACGAGTCAGCAACGGCCAAGGCGTCGGGCTCGGGCTGTCCATCGTCGCCTCGGTCGTAACCGCCCACGGCGGCCACCTCCAAGCGGACGCCCTCCCCAGTGGGGGGCTGAAGATGACCGTCCGGTTCCTGGCCACAGCGCCGTGGCCGTCACCCGACCACACACGAGCACCAGACCGAGTGCCCTCCAACGCGCGCTGACCCAGCCGTCGCTGAGGGCGGCCACCGTGGAGGTCGACGGATTTGCACGCAAAAAACGTGGGCCTCGACGGATTTCCGAGGGCGACGCACCATTTTGCCAGTGCCAGTGCCAGTGCCAGTGCCAGTGCCAGTGCCAGTGCCAGTGCCCGTCGAGGTTCATGTCTCAGCGCTGAGGCAGCAGGCCTTCCTGTACAAAAGTACGCTGTTACCTCCCCCGTTAATGGCTCGCTATGTGCATATTTCGACGTGGGCGCCGCGCTGGTAGGTGCTTTTGCCTGAATTTCGGACAAAAAGCCCATACATTGCGTTGATCCGGACTGGCGCTGTTGAACCCCACCCGGCGCACGGCGGTCTCGTGTTGAGGCGGGCTCAGACCGCTCGCTTCATCTGCGCAACTACGACTGAACCGCCATCGGGATCGGAGAGGACTGCCAAACGTGCCCAGGCCGCGTCCTGGGCGGGCTACAGCACCCATAGCCCGATCTCCACCGACTGCCGTTCGCATTCGTCGGGCTCCTGGACGAGGAACCGAACAGCCGCCCGCCGCCGCCGTAGCCCGCCGGAACTGGTTCCCCTATCGTCGGTGATATCGTCGCACCGCAATGAAAATTTACCGTTTCGACCACGAGGTGTCGGTGCCTGTTTCGGACGGTGGGTCGCACTACAGGGTCAGCGGTCTTACGGCTCCAGGCGCGGACGCGTGCGTCCAGGTGGTCCAAATGGAAGCGGGTGGGCTGATCGGCAGGGACGAGGCGGCGGCCGACCTCCTTTTTGCGGTAGTGGCCGGTGCAGGCTGGGTGAGTGGTCGAGAGGGCGGTCGGCGGGGCCTCCGACCGGGCTACGCCGCTTTCTGGGACAGCGGCGAAACGCGCGAAGCGGGGACCGCGGGCGGCATGACCCTGATTTGCATCGAAGGCAGTTTCCACGTCAACGCGGTAGCCGTTACCAAAGACATCGTCGTCAGCGACTACAACCCGGCCTGGCCCGGGTGGTTCGAGGAGATCCGCGATTACATCTGGCCGGCAATTGTGGACGTTGCCATCAGGGTCGACCACGTCGGCTCGACGTCCGTACCCGGCCTTGCCGCTAAGCCCATCATCGACCTCGACATTGTTGTGCCCACCGAACACGATGTCGGGCCGGCCACCGAGCGTCTCACTGACCTGGGTTACCGCTGGAGGGGCGACCTCGGCGTCCCGGGGCGGGAGGCGTTTGCGCCTCCCAGCCACGTCAAGCTCCCCACTCATCATCTGTACCTGGTGGTGAAGGACAACCGGGCTCACATGGACCACTGGTTGCTCAGGGACCTCCTGCGAAATGACCCGAAATCCCGAGATGAGTACTCGACGCTTAAGCGCCAAAACGTTGAGCTGGCGCAGGGCGACATAGAGGTTTACCTGGCGCGTAAAGCGGGGTTCGTCGCCGGTCTGCTGCAACGGGCGCGGCACGAGAGGGGACTGCCAGCAGTGACTTACTGGGAGCCAGACGCCTGAAACTAAGTAACCTGGCTCCGACTTCGAGGCGTCATCCACCGGTACTTCGTGGCCGAGGACGTCGTTGGCGACCAGCGGTCGGTTCACTTCAGGAGGGAATATGAAGATCACAGGGGTCGAGACTCAATTTGTAGACCGGTACTTGTTCGTCGAGGTGCACACCGATGCCGGCATCACGGGGCTAGGCGAATCGGGGGCATGGGGGTACCTCGAGTCTTCGGAGAAAGCGATCGAGAAATTTGGTCGCTACCTGGTCGGCCAAGACCCGCTCCGAATAGAGCACCACTGGCAGTACATGTACCGTTGGAGCCACTTTCGCGGCGCCGCCATCATGGGCGCCATCAGCGCCGTCGACATCGCCTTGTGGGATATTGCCGGGAAGCATTTCGGTGTGCCGGTTTATCAGCTACTGGGCGGCGCGTGCCGGGACCGGGCGCGCTGTTATGTGCACGTGTTCGGTTCCACTACTGAGGAGTTGGTCGAAGGGTGCCGGCGGGCCAAGGCCGATGGCTTTAGCGCGGTGGGCCACCTCACGCCCTTCCTCGACGAGCCTCACGACATACCGTATTTCGAGACCCATGTCGGCAAGATGCGTTCCGCCATCGACCGGGTCCGTCAGTACCGCGAGGCGGTCGGGGACTCGGTCGACCTGTGCATAGAAATCCACCGCCGCTTGACCCCGGCCGAAGCGGTAGTGCTCGGCAGGGGGATCGAACCGTACCACCCGATGTTTTACGAAGACCCGGTGCGCCCGGACAATTTCGACAGTATGGCCGCGGTGGCGCGCGAGGTCAGTGTCCCCATCGCGACGGGGGAGCGCCTCCACACCCTGGAGGAATTCGCCATGCTCTTGACCCGGGGGGCGGTCAAATATGTTCGGCCGGACGTCTGCCTGGCCGGGGGGATCACCCACACGAAAAAGATCGCCGCGCTGGCCGAAGCATTCGGTGTGGGCGTCGTGCCCCACAACCCCTTGAGCCCGGTAAGTACGGCGGCGTGTCTTCAGCTCGCAGCGTGCATCCCTAATTTCTCACTGCAGGAGTACCCTCATGACGAGGGGCAGGACGAGAAGCGCCAGATCGTGGACGCAGCGCCTCGACGGGACGGCGACTCGTTGCTCATCCCCGACAGGCCCGGGATCGGCATCGAGCTGGCGTCGGACGCAGCCCAACGCCAGCCTTACCGCGTCCGTTTGCTGGACACCCGGCTCGGGACGGACGGCTCAGTGGTGGACCAATAGCCAGGCTGACCAAACACCTGCGTGGAAGCGGGAACTTCTGTGAACTTGGTCCGGCCGTCGGTTACCCGGAGCCCTCGGGGACCGGGCCCAATTTGATCATGCGCCCTCCTATCAACCACTCGGCCACGTATAAATTGCCGTCGCTATCTGACGCGAGGCCGTGCGGGCTGTTGAAATGGCCAGGCTGCAGGTGCGGGTTGCGGACCGGGTGCTCGTCGGCCCGAGGCCGTTCGGCCACCCGGGGTGCTCGCGGGCCTCGTCGTCCTCGCCTAGGTACCCGACGAGACGGTCGTCCGTGTCCACGACGGCCAGCCGGGCGAAAAGCTCGCCTACGACGATGTTCGAGCCATCGGTGGCGAAAGCGCTCGGGCTGTTCAAAAACCCTTCGCCCACCGTCCGCAACCAGTGGCCCTCGGTGTCATAGACCTGGACACGCGCATTGCCTCGATCGGCCACCCACACTTCGGGGGTAGCCGGCCGGCGGTCGATGAAGACTCCGTGAGGGCAATTGAAGCGACCAGCCGGTCCCTCTTCGCCGCTCAAGCTGCTCAAGTACCTACCGTCGGCGCTGTAGCGGTGGACGAGGCTTTCTCCGTACCCGTCGGCCACCCAGACGTCGCCGTTCCCGCCGTGGCGGGTCTCGTTGACGGCAACCGACGTGGGCGCAAAGAAACCCGTTTCGTAGGCGCGCGTGCGACGGGCGGGCCAGGCGTTACGACTTGCGTGCCGTCGAGACCGAACTTCACCACCTGACCCTGGCCAGGCGCTACGTCCCGCTGGTACGAGTTGTCGGGAGCTTTGCGCATTTTTGTCCCGGGGTCGGCGAGCCAGAGGCGCTCGTCGCCGTCGTCCTCGACAAGCGTGATCCCGTGACCCTCCTTTAGGCCGACGGGCCAGGAACTGCTGACGTGACCGGCTCGGTCGAATATGACGACTTCTGCTCGAGCGGGGTGAAACCCGACGATCTCGCCCGAACGGGTGACGGCCAGGCCATGATGCGCCCACCCGGCCTGGGCCTGCGCCGGCTCAGGCACGTCAGCCCAGTCTTCGAGCCATTCATAGTTGGGCCCTTCGTCCCCGAGGTTTATCAACATGTCCGGACCTCAGTTGCTGGCGCCGACGAGGCCGTGAGGGTCGAGGACGAACTTCTTGGCTGCGCCCTCGTCGAAGTCCCGGTAACCCCGCGGCGCCTCGTCAAGCGGGATGACCTCGACGTTCACGGCTTTCGCGATCTGGACCTTGTCGTAAAGGATGGCCGTCATGAGCTGGCGGTTGTAGCGCATCACGGGGCACTGGCCGGTCGTGAAAACATGCGATTTGGCCCACCCGAGGCCGATGCGGATGCTGAGGCTGCCGACCCTGGCCGCGTCGTCGATGCCGCCGGGGTCCCCCGTGACATAAAGGCCCGGGATGCCGATGGCCCCGCCGGCGCGGGTCACTTCCATCAGCGAGTTCAGCACGGCGGCGGGGACCTCGTGGCCCGACGTCGTCACCGTGCCCCCGGGCTTCGAACCCTACGCAGTCGACGGCCGAGTCGACCTCCGGTTCGCCGATTATCTCCGCGATCTGGTCGCCGATGGGGGCGGCGGAGATGTCCACTGTCTCGCACCCAAAGCTTCGAGCCTGGGCCAGGCGCTCCGGGATCCGGTCGCCCACGATCACCACCGCCGCGCCCAGGAGGTGGCAGGAGGCGGCGCAGGCCAGCCCCACCGGCCCCGCACCGGCGACGTAAACAATGGAACCCGGGCCTACCCCGGCGCTGACGGCCCCATGGAAGCCGGTCGGGAAAATGTCAGAAAGGCAAGTGAGGTCCCGGATTTTCGCCATCGCCTGGTCCTTGTCCGGGAAACGGAGGAGGTTGAAGTCGGCGTACGGGACCATGACGTACTCGGCCTGCCCCCCGACCCAGCCCCCCATGTCGACATAGCCGTAGGCGGCACCGGGACGAGCCGGGTTGACGTTCAAGCAAATACCGGTCTTGCCCTCCTTGCAGTTGCGGCACCGACCGCAGGCGATATTGAACGGCACCGAGACGAGGTCGCCGACTTTCACGAACTCGACGTCCCGGCCTGCTTCGACAACCTCGCCCGTAATCTCGTGGCCGAGTATGAGGCCGGGAGGCGCCGTCGTCCGACCCCTCACCATGTGCTGGTCGCTGCCGCAGATATTCGTGCTGACGACCTTGAGGATCACTCCGTGGTCACAGCGACGGCTCCCTAGCGCCAGCACCGGGAAATCGATTGTCTCCAACTCGACCTTGCCGGGGCCGATGTAAGCCACACCCTGATTGCTCTCCATTGGACACCTCCGACGTCTGTTGCCGCACAGCTTATGTAGTCGGGTGACCCGGCGCCTTTTACAGCCAACGCCGCAACGGCTCCACCTAACCCAGACCCGGAGGCGATCAGGTCACCTGGAGCCGTTAGGTGCGCCCGAGCGGCACTTCCGGCGTCCAGGTGACCAAGGCCCTTACAACACCGCCCGCCGAACGGACTACTCGGGCTGGCGATCCTCCCGCTGGCTCGGCTCTGTGACGCCCCGCCACCATGTGGCCACGTCCTCGGCCATCCAGTAAAAGGCCTTGCCCATATCGTCGTACCGCACGTGGTACGGGCCCATCAGGCGGTCGAACTCCTTTTTGCAACGGCGCGTCAGGCCCGCCAACTGGCCAGCCATCTGTTGCGACGAGACCCCGGCCAGCTCGGCGCCAGCAGCCATAGCGAGCTCCTGGGGCGCGATGGATGCCAGCGCATCGAGCAGGCCCCGGGCTCCATCCAGGTGCAGCACGCGGTTGAGGCGAACGACCATGGCCTGGGTCCAATCGTCGTGCGCGGACCGACCGGTCGAAGCGGTGTCGGATGCCGGCCGTTCTCGCCCGGCCTGCGGCCGGTCGCCGTCCTGGGCCATGGCTACCGCAAGAGCCCGATAGATATCCGGGAGGTATTGCGTAGGGACCGGGACGAGTACTATGCCATCGACCTCTGGCTCGAGGGACATTTGCGATTACCTCCTGAAAACAAGAAGGGACACTCGCAGGATACCGTCCCGATTGCATCTGGTCGCGTCAGGGTTGGCCCCACCCAGTACGGCTACACCTCCAGGCTCACGCCTGCGCTTGGCTCAGGTGGCGGCCCAGGGCGTCGAGCCAACTGGCGGTGCCCTCCTCCCGCCACTCCGGCTGTTCTCGGCCGTCCAGGTAGGCACCGGCCTCCACCAGGGTTAGCCGGGTTTCGTCACCCTCGGGAGCGAGCTCTACGCTCGTGAGTGAAACCGTCGCCACGATGTCGTTCTCGGACAGTACCGACGTATAGACGATCCGCTCATCGATGACGATCTCGCGGTACAGCGACTCCCAGGTGATGTGCTTGCCCTCGTGGACGACGCGGTTGCGCTCAACACCGCCAGGGCGAAAATCGAGCTGGTACTGGTCGGGGTTCCCGGCGAACCACCGGGCCTTCATCGCGGGATTGGCCCACGCCTGGAACACTTGCTCGGGCGGGACAGGGAAGGTGCGCTCAAGAGTGAAGGTAGCGTGGACGACGCTGCGGTCGGACATTTGGGATCCTCCTTAGGGGTTTGAGTTGCTGTCAGTTCCGTGGTTGCTCACCTGGTGGGATTAGCTCGGCGCTAAGACGGTCGAGGCGGCTCTCCCAAGCAGTGCGCTGGCCGCCGAGCCACGTCTCCGCCAATCGCAGGACACGCGGTTGAAGGCGGCACGTCCGCACTCGACCGACCTTCTCCGAGGTCACCAGGCCGGCTTCTTCCAGCACGCGAAGGTGCTGGACGACCGCAGGCAAGGACATGGCCAGTGGCTCGGCCAGTTGGCTTACCGATGCCGGGCTCCGGACCAGACGTTCCACCATGTCCCGCCGACTGGGGTCGGCCAGTGCGTGGAACACCTGGTCCAGCTCCTCCAAACGGTTAACCACTTACTTAAGTATAGGCTGCGGAGGCAAATAGTCAAGCAAGTTCTTAAGTATCCGGCCTTGAGGCTTGGAGGCCCCATATATGCCTTGCTAGGCATATGCCTCTAACTGTATATTATGACGGATGACGACAGCCTTCTCAGTCCTGGCCGAGCCGAACCGGCGGCAAATCCTCGACTTGTTGCTGGCGAGCGAGTGTGCGGTGGGCGAGCTCGTGCGGGCGACGACGCTGAGCCAACCGACGGTCTCGAAGCACCTGCGCGTACTGCGCGACGCCGGGCTGGTGGAGGTGCGGACAGACGCCCAGCGGCGGATTTACCGCGTGCGGGGCGAACCGCTGCAGGAGCTGGACTGGTGGATCCAGCCGTACCGACGGCTGTGGGCTTCCCGGCTCGACGCCCTCGAGCGCCACCTCGGCACGACTGCCGATCAAGACGGTCAAGGCCAAGACGGTCCCGACCAAGAAGGAGCAAAATAGTGAACGTCGCTGAATACGGGCAACTGATCAGGACCAAGGACCGCGCCGTGCTCGAGTACCGGCGCCGGCTCGACCACCCACCTGAGAAGGTGTGGCGAGCGCTGACCGAGCCGGGCCAATTGGCGGCCTGGTTCCCCACGACCATCGACGGTGAGCGGGTCACGGGCGCGGCCCTGACGTTCCGCTTCGAGCACCTGGATATCGAGCCGATGCACGGTGAGATGCTCAGGTTCGAGCCCCCGGCGCTGCTCGAGTTCACCTGGGGCCGGACCGGCTCCGCTTCGCCCTCGCGCCCGACGGCGAGGGCACGGCCATGACGTTTACGGTCACGCTCGATGAACTGGGCAAGGCCACTCGGGACGGGGCCGGTTGGCACCAGTCACTTGAGGGGTTGGACGGCGTCCTGGCCGACGGTATGGAGCGCGACTACGACGCCCAGCACTGGCGCCAACTGCGCGATATATACGCCGACCGTTTTGGCCCTGACGCTTCGGTGCTGGGCCCGCCCCAGGAATGGGAGGACCAGTACGGCGGCGCGTGACACGCCAATGAGTGGCGGTTGGTTGCCCGTTGCGTTCGCCTCCCGCCTCCCGCCTCCGATCACGACCTCACGACCCCACGACCCCACGCCCTACCCCTGCCCCTGCCCCTGCCGGGTAACGTTCGGGTGGTGGTCCACCCGCCCGGCCTCCCTCCGTCGGAGTCGATCGATGCCGTCATTTTCGATGCCGGGGGCGTGCTCCTGCTACCCGACGCCAGCTTCGGCCAGGCCGCGTTACGGGCGCTGAAGCACGAGTCAGCGGTCGAGGAATGGCCGCGCGCTTATTACGAGGCCAACCTCCTCCTCGACAGCCTGGAACTTGCCGATGGGGGAGGCCTGCGCGGCGCGATTGCTTCCGCCATCGGCGTACCTGATGACCAGCTGGAGGCCGTTGCCCCTCTGATCGAGCAACTGATCGTGGCTGCGCCCTGGGTGCCGGTCGACGGGGCGGTGGACCTGCTGTGGAGACTGGCCGGAGCCGGCTACCAACTGGGCGTCGTCTCGAACGCCTTTGGCACTGTCCAGCGCCAACTGGAGGAGCTGAAGGTGTGCTCGGTTATAGCGGATGGGATGCCCCGGGTCGCCACCGTCATCGATTCGCACGTAGTCGGCGTCGAGAAACCCGACCCCCGGATCTTCCGTTTGGCAGTGGACGTCCTGGACGTTGACCCCTCCCGGAGCATTTACGTTGGGGACACGGTGAAGTTCGACGTGGTCGGCGCAGAGGCGGCTGGCCTACACCCGGTGCATTTCGACCCTTTCGGTCTGTGCGAGGGTGCCCACGGCCACATTTCGGCTCTGTCCGAGCTCGGGGATTGGCTGGCCCCGGGCTAGTGCACGGTCGCTCTTTGCCAGGGGCCTGAGGCCCGTATTACGGTCAAACCGGGAGGGCTGAGCCGAGATCCGGGCCAAAAAACGGCACCGGGAAGGAGAAGTGGTGATGGGCCAGATTGAAACTTTCTACATTTTGAACCATAGCCACACTGATATCGGCTTCACCGATTATCAGGACCTCGTGTTCAGGCAGCACGCCGAATTTATCGACCAGGCCATCGACTTGTGCGAGCGGACGGCAGACTACCCCCAAGAGGCGCAATATCGCTGGACGTGCGAGGTCACCGGGACGACAGAGCGCTACCTCGAAACGGCCCGGCCGGCTCAGCTCGAACGGTTCAAGAAGTGGCACGAGATGGGCCGCCTCGACGTAGGCGCCATGCAGTACAACTTCACACCTCTCCTGGGAGTGGAACAGATGTACCGCAGTTTGCTCCCTGTCCGCCGTCTCCGAGAGCGGTGGGGGCTCAATGTCGACACCGCAATGCAGTCAGATGTCAACGGTATCGCTTGGCTGTTTGCCGACTTGCTCCTGGACATGGGGGTGGATTTTCTGTCCATGTCCATCAACCCGGTCAGGGGTGGCGTGCCCAAGCCCTACCCGACCGCGTTCTGGTGGGAGGCGCCGTCAGGCCGGAGGTTGCTGGTCTGGAACGGGTACCACTACCTGTTTGGGCGGAGCGTCCTCAAGCTCGGGGATTGGCGTTTTGCCGAAAGAGAGGTGGCGGATTGCATAAAGAAATTGGAATCGAGGGACAGCTACCCGTTTGACTTCCTTTTTTTCCAGTCGACTCACCCGATGCGCGTCGACAATGGCCCGCCCGACCTCGCCATCGCGGACTTCGTCAGGAAGTGGAACGAGCTCGGCAACAGCCCTCGTCTCCAGCTGGTGGCCCACCGGGAATTTGCCAAAATATTAAGGGCGCGGGACATCGAGCTCCCGGTAATGCGCGGCGAATGGATGGACTGGTGGTGCGATGGCGTCGGCTCCACTGCATACGAAACGGCGGTATCCCGCGAATGCCATCAACTCCTCGGGATGGCGGAGACCCTCAACAGCTGGGCCCGGATAAAAGGATGGGGCCAGGCCCCCTATTCACGGTCCGATGCCAACTCGACGTACGAGCAAGCCAGCCTGTACGACGAGCACACCTGGGGGGCGTACGCCAGCGTGGCGGCGCCACACGACCCCTGGACCAAAGGCCAGGAAAACGCCAAGACCGGCTTCGCCTACCGGGCCTCAGCGTCAGCTCACGACATGCTGGCCAAGGCGGCCGGCAAAGTGGCCCGTTCACTGGGGGAAGGCGAGCCCGGGGGCCGTTTCAACCTTGGTGACCTCACGCCAGAAGAGGCCTACCCGCTTGATGACGCCCGGGGGGTACTCGTCCTCAACACCCTGCCGTGGTCTCGCCAATTGATCGTGGACGAGCCCGCCCAGCGGGGTGGGGCAGCACCGGTGGGGATGCTGGATATGTTCTTCCCCCAAGGGGTCCCCTGGGGTGGGGAGAAGCCCGACTCTGAACCGCTCACAGTCCAGGGGGACGTCGCCGCATGGGGGTACGCTTACTTGCAGGAACCGTGCGCCACGGCCAAGGAGCTACAGGCCGGCCCCAGTTGGTTGGAAAACGGCGCTTACCGCATCGAGGTCGACCCGGCTCGGGGTGGTCTGGCCCATTGGGTCGATAAAGCTTCCGGTCACGACCTGGCAGGGTCGTACCGGAACTGGGCGCTTGGCCAGTACGTCTACGAACAGGTGACCAGCGATGGCGGCCGCATCGCACTGTTCACCCCCGATTTCTCCGCCAAAGACTTCGGGTCTTGGCGAGACGACGTCGAGTTTACTTACGATGGGCCATCGGAAGTGAGTGTGCATGACCCTGAGGTCCGGGCCGGCCGGGCCCGCTTGGGCCTCGACGTGGTCGGCCCGGGCGTGCGCTCAGCCACGTGCACCTTTACCCTCTGGCAGGCGAGCCGGCGGGTGGACGTCGAGTGGGTGTTCGACAAAGTGGGGGTCGAAGACCCGGAGAGCGTGTTTTTCGCCTTCCCATTTACGGTTGAGGGTTCGTCCTTTTTGGGCGACTTCAACGGGATCCCGTGCGTGCCCGATGTCGAACAACTGCCGGGGAGCGTCAGAAGCTGGTACCCGGTCCAGGGCTGGATCGGGCTGGACGGGCCGGCGCACAGCGTCGTGCTGGTGCCGCTCGATGCTCCGCTCGTACACCTCGGAGGAGTGAACACGGGCCGGGTGGTTGAACACTTGGACCGCGGCAGTCCCGTGATTATGTCATGGGCTCTCAACAACCACTGGTTTGTCAATTTCGCGGCCCAACAAGACGGGCGCATCCGGCTTCGTTACAGCATGACCAGCATGCCCGGCCATCTGGACGTGGCCCACGCCACGCGCTTCTCTGCCGAGGTCAGGACACCGCCGGTCGTCTTGCGCGACCGGAGGTCTTTTTCCCCGCCACATGGAGCCGTGTGCCGGGTGATCGAAGGCTCGGATCTCATCGTCGGTTCGAAGGTCTCAGAAGACGGCAGTGGGGTCGTGCTGCGGCTGCTGAACGGGAAGAGCGGTGAGGAGCGACTTACCATCGACCTCGGCCGGCCATTGCGGGGGGCGTGGACCGTGCTGCCGGACGAGCGGGCGGATGCACCCGTACAAACGGAAGGGCCGACCGCCAGCCTTGTGGTCGGCCCCCGATGCAGCAAAGGCCTCCTGTTGAAATGGTGATGTCCACGGCCGCAAGCCACGGTGTGGTCTGCTGCCGTCGGACCTCCGACCCCCCGGCTCCCTGGGCCGGTCGGTCTTCTATTTGACGCTCCCAACGCCCTATGCTAACGATAACATCAAGGTAGTTATTCAGCAAGACGAGGTGGTGGCAGGGTGAGCTACGGGCGATGAAGAGCTTGGCGGCGCCCCCCTACACCGCGACCCCGTGCTACCCGTCGGCCGGACGCCCGGTCCTCTCCGGCTGGGCGGCCCTGGCCGCTTCGCTCAGCCCCGCGGTGACCCGAGTGGCCATAGACGGGCCTGCCATCGCCGGGTGGGCAGACCTCGTGCCGGGTCTGGGCGAAGCTCTGGACCAGCGCGGTTTCCGGGTGGAGTTCAGGGAAATGGCCGGTTGGCTGTTGCCATGGCCCCGCATCGAAGCGCTCACGTCCTCGTACGAGCTGCGCGATGACCCGGACTTCGACCGTCTCCCTCCGGGTCGCCTGGCGGACCTGGTGCGGGCTCCGTCGCGCCTCGACGTACCGCCTGGTAGCCTCCTCGTCGTCTACGGGCCCGGCGCCGCCCTCGTGCCGCATGACGTGTTGTGGTACGCGGATCTTCCGAAGCGCTATGCGGAGGCGGCCATCGCGGCGGGCAGCGGGCTCAACCTGGGCCAGCCGTTGGGCACTGGGCCGGGCACGACCAAGCGCCTCTTTTTCATAGATTGGCCGCTTCTCGACCGCCAACGCGATGAGATCATGCCGCGCATCGAGTTCTGGATCGACATGCAGGACGCCAGCTCACCGGCGGTTATCGACGGCGCCACATTACGGGCCACGGTGGCTGAGCTGGCCGTGCGCCCCTTTCGGACCCGGCCGACGTTCAACACGACGCCGTGGGGTGGCCACTGGGGTCAACGGACGCTGGGCCAGAACCTCAGCTCTCTGAACACAGCCCTGGGCTACGAGCTCATTGCGCCCGAAGCTGGCGTATTGATCGGTACTGAGGGCGGTCCCTTGGTCGAATTACCGTTCCAGCTGGCGGTGACGGCACATCCAGTGGAAATTTTGGGCGAAAGAGTGCACCCCGTTTTCGGGACCTCGTTCCCGGTCCGCTTCGATTACCTGGACACGGTCGACGGAGGCAACCTTTCGGTCCATTGTCACCCCCAGCATGATTACATGAGCGCCGTTTTTGGCTGGCCGTACACTCAGCACGAGTCCTATTACGTGATGGTCGGCGGCGAAAGCCAGCGTATTTTCCTCGGGCTGCAGGAAAATGCAGACCTGGACGCTTTTTACCAGGAGGCGAGCGAGGCCGACCGCGTCGGCAGGCCACTGGACATCACGCGCTACGTGCCCACTTTCCCGGCCACCCCGCACCAGCTTTTCTTGATCCCCGGTGGGACGCCCCATGGTAGTGGCGCGGGCAACGTTGTGCTTGAAGTGAGCGCCACGCCATATCTCTATTCGCTGCGTTTCTATGACTGGCTCCGTCAAGGCATCGACGGTGGGCTGCGGCCGGTGCACGTGAACCACGCCTTCAAAAACTTGGACCGAAGCCGGCGAGGCGACGCTGTGGCCCGAGAGCTGGTGCAGCGGCCTCGCCTGCTGCGCCAGGGTGAGGGTTGGCACGAGGAGCTGCTTGGCGCGCTGCCGGAAATGTTCTTCCAGGTGCACCGGGTCGCACTCGAGCCGGGGGCCGTCGCTGACGCGGAGACGGACGGCCGGTTCCACGTCCTTAACGTGGTCGAGGGCGATGGCGTTTTGATTGAGCCCGCGGCCGCCCCCGAACACTCGCTCGTCTACGCCGAAACATTGGTCGTCCCGGCGGCGGTCGGGCATTATGCCGTGCGTAGCCTTGGGCGCGGACCTGTCAGGGTAGTCAAGGCTCTCGTACCTTGAACGTGCGCTCGGCCCCGGACCGGGCGGCGGGGCGCACATTACCGGCCCTCGAGGTCGGCGGCACTCACGTGACCGCTGCTTTGGTCGATCTTCAGGCCGGTGCCGTGCTGACCGGCTTTGTCGAGCGGGCCATTTTGGACCCTTCCGGCGGTGCCGACGAGGTCCTCGGTGCCATCACCGGTTGCGGCCGGCGATTACCGGTCGTCGCCGGGCAGCCCTGGGGCGTGGCCATCCCGGGGCCCTTTGACTATAAGCACGGGATCGGGCTGTTCGCCGACGTGGCCAAGTTCGAAGCCCTCTACGGGGTGGACGTCGGCGCGGCGCTGGCCGCTGGGTTGCCGGGGCCGCCCGGGCCGATAGTCTTCCTGAACGATGCCGACGCGTTCCTGTGGGGGGAATGGCTCTTCGGGGTGGCTGCGGGTCATGACCGGTGCGTCGCTATCACGCTGGGCACGGGGATTGGTTCGGCGTTCGTCGCCGATGGTCGGCTCCGCCATTCTGGACCGGGTGTCCCGCCCGAAGGGCGAGTCGACTTGTTGCGGATCTCGGGTGTGCCGCTCGAGGAAGTCGTTTCTGCTCGAGCTATCGAACGCGCTTACCAGCACCGCACCGGGGTCACCCCGGGTGGCGCCGAGTTCGTCGCCCGTCAGGCGCGCGCCGGAGACGAGGTGGCGGCCGACATCCTGCGCGCTTCGTTCGGACAATTGGGCACGGCGCTACGCCCGTGGCTGGAGGAGTTCGGGGCCAGCGCCCTCGTCGTTGGCGGTTCGATGACGCGCTCATGGGACCTGATCGGGCCGGCGTTGTTGCGAGGTCTTCAAGGTGATGGCGCCGTACCGCTTAGCGGTCTCGTCGCCTCGGTCGCCGCTCACCCCGAGCACGCCGCCTTACTTGGCGCGGCCGCCTACGCCGCCCCCGACCAGCGGCCGTGACGACGGCGCCCACTGCCGGGGCGTACCCGGCTCGCTCCGCTCGGGCCGTGCCCACCATGCGCGACGTCGCGTTACTGGCCGGCGTCAGCGTCATGACCGTGTCGCGCGTCCTGCATGATGACCCCCGGATCACAGACGAGACCAAAAGCCGAGTCCGGGCCGCAGTAAAGCGGCTCGGTTACCTGCGCAACGACACGGCCCGCAATTTGCGGATCGGCCGGGGCGCGGATGCCATCGGGCTGGTCATCGGCAACCTGGCCAACCCGTTTTACTCGCAGCTGGCCCTGGGCGTGGGCGAAGTAGCGGAGCAGCACGGCCTGACCGTCATGTTCGTCAACGCGGGCCGGGACGTCGAGCGCGAGGCACGGCTCGTGTCCGATCTACTGAGCCGGCGGGTCGAGGGCATAATCATCGCCCCCGAAGGTGATGACCATCGGCACCTGGCCGCCGGTCCGATGAGAGGCACGCCAGTAGTTTTCGTAGCTCGGCCGCCTTCCGGGATTGCGGCGGACTGTGTGCTGGTGGACGACTTCGCCGGGACGAAGGAGGCGACAGCCCGGCTGGCGGCGCGGGGTCATACCCGGATCGGCTTCGTCGGTTTGCCGTCGACCGTGTGGACGGGAGCCGAGCGGTTCCGCGGGTTTGAGGCCGCTATGAACGAGGCTGGTCTCCGCTCATACAAGCGTTATGTCCGTTACCAGGAGAGCGACGCGTCGGCGGCAGAGAGAACGGTGCGCGCGCTGCTAGCCCTGAGCACACCGCCGACGGCCTTGTTCGCGGCGAACAACCGGAACATGTTCGGGGCCTTGCGTGCCGCCAGCGACGCCAGGCCACCTTTAGCCCTGGCCGGTTTTGACGATTTCGAACTGGCCGGTTTATTGGCCTTACCGCTGATCGTCGTGGCTTATGACCCGGTGGAACTCGGTCGGGCGGCAGCCCGCTTGCTCCTGGACCGGGTGGGAGCCGATAGAGCGCAGATGCCGCCTCGGCGGGTTATCGTCCCCACCTCAGTAGTAGAGTACGGCCCGGCTGGCGGGAGTTACCACCTCTTTGGAAGAGGTAACGGAAGGGAACCTGAACCATGTCAATGAGAATTGTGGTTGGCCAGGCGGCTCGGGCGACCGAGGAGTACCTCGCCTTCGCCAGCCAGCTGGGCGTCACCGGTGTCCAGTTGAACACACCCGAGCTGCCGGGGGAGCAGCGCTGGGAGCTGGGTGACCTGGTGGCCCTCCGGGAGCGGGTCGAGAGCTATGGGCTCCGCCTGGAAGCCATCGAGAACATACCCAACAGTTTTTATGAAGACATCATGCTCGGGCTGCCAGGACGGGACGAGGAAATCGAAAACGTCGCCACCACCGTTCGCAACATTGGGCAGGCCGGTATCCCGATCCTCGGATTTCACTGGATGCCGACGTCTGTCTGGCGCACCGAGCTGGCCCCCGTCGGCCGCGGCGGGGCGGTGGTGTCAGGGTTTGACCTGTCGGTGGCCGAGCACGATAGCCAGGCTGACAAAGTGCTCGTGGCCCGGCGGGACCGCAGGGTCGAAGACCAAAAGGACTCCTGGACCCGCGGCGCCCTGTTCGACATCCCCGGCCCAGGAGTGACGAAGACATGTGGGGATCCTTTGAGTACTTCGTGACGGCGCTCGTCCCGGTGGCCGAGCAAGCCGGGGTCCGGTTAGCGTTGCACCCCGATGACCCGCCCGTCCCGGCGTTGGGGAACGTGGCCCGTATCTTCCGGTCGGTGGACGCCCTCAAGCGGGCCGTGCAACTTTCTCCTGGCCCTGGGTTCGGTATCGAATTGTGCCTGGGCACGGTCTCCGAAATGGGGGGAGAGGAGGCCGTTCTCGAGGCCGTCCGGTTCCTCGCTCCTCGGGACAAGATCGCGTACGTCCATTTGCGGGACGTGAAAGGCACGGTGCCCGAATTTGTGGAGTGCTTCCTCGGCGAAGGTAATTACCGGCCCGCGCGTGTCATAAGAGAGCTGAGACGCCACGGGTACGACGGTTTCATCATGGACGACCATACGCCCGCTCTCATTGGGGACTCACCATATGGGCATCGCGGGCGAGCGTTCGCACTGGGCTACATCCAGGGGCTCATCGAAATGATGGACCTTGATGATGCCCCGGACGTCGCCACCCGATGACCACCACAACTGTGGGCCACTTCGCCGTCACCGGCACTAATGTTCGGAGCCGATGACCACCACGTTTACTGAACTTGCCCCGGGCATCCGGGCTTTTACCTTGAAGAACGAGCACCTCGAGGTGACCGTGCTGCCCGACAAGGGCGCCGACATCTACTCGCTGGTTCATCGTGGTCGCGGGGTAGACGTCCTGTTCAAGACGCCGTGGGGCGTACGGGCTCCGGGCCCTGGCTGAGAGCAGCGACCACGATGCAACGGTGGATCGAGGCGTACCCGGGGGGCTGGCAACTGCTCTTGCCGAACGGGGGTGACGAGTGCACCGAACGAGGCGCGACGTGGGGGTTCCACGGAGAGGCAGCACTGGTGCCGTGGACTCTGCTCGACGTCGGTGATCTCAGTGTCAAGTTGGAGACCACGTTGTTTTCGGCTCCGTTGCACGTGTTCCGCGAACTCAGCATCGATGGGCCGGTCTTGCGTGTGAACGAGGTGGTGACGAACCGTTCCAATGAGGAAATAGAGGTGATGTGGTCGCACCACCCCGCGTTCGGGGCGCCACTGCTCGACGCCGGGTCTGTCCTCAGTGCTGGGTGCCGGGTGGTAGAAGCCGACGACGAGGCCCCGGGGACGGTGTTGGGCGCCGGGACTCGCCACGCGTGGCCGATCGCGACCGCGGCTTCGGGCGAAGAGGTCGATCTGAGCCGCATCCCGAGCCCGCAACAGGGGCGGGCTATCCTGGCCTACCTGCTGGAGTTCCGTTCTGGCTATTTCGCCATTACCAACCCGCGCCTCGCACTCGGCGTGGGGCTGCGGTGGCCGCTGGACGTGTTCGACAAAGCCTGGCTCTGGCAGGAAGTCCATTCGACCATGGACTGGCCGTGGTTCGGGCGGGCCTACGCCGTTGCGGTGGAGCCCGCATCGACGATCCCCGGCCACGGGTTGGCCCATGCCCGAGCCAAGGGATCCAACGGGATCCGCCTCGACGGCGGGGCGTCGCGCCAGGTCATCATCGAGGCAGTGTTGTTCGAGGGGACCAGGCCCGTGGCCGGTATCGCCGAGGGTGGTGTCGTGACGTTCGCTGAGGCCTGAGCGAGAAGGGGAGCACACGTGGGATCTCTTGTCCCGCTGTCCCAATTTCAAGTACTGGCTGATGGGCTCGACCACCCCGAAGGAGTGGCCTGGGGCCAGGACGGGTTCGTTTACGCTGGGGGCGAGGCGGGCCAAATTTACCGCGTCGGCCTGGACGGAGGTGTGCACCAGGTCGGCAGCACCGGTGGGTTCGTCCTTGGGCTCTGCCTTGACGGGGACGGCAACGTCTATGCATGTGATTCCGCCCATGCGGCGGTGATGCGGGTTCGCCCCGATGGTGCAGTGAGCACCTACTTTGCTGGTCTCGATGGGCGGCGCTTGGTCAGCCCGAATTACCCTGTGTTCGACCGGCACGGCAACCTGTATTTTTCTGAGTCCGGTGAATACCATCGGGATAACGGGCGGTTGTGGGTCGTTCACCCAGGCGGGAAAGGCGAGGTCCTGCGGGAGGACATGAGCGCATTCCCTAATGGCGTGGCCCTCGACCGTGACGAGAGGTTCCTGTACGTCGTCCTTTCATCGCGGCCAGCAATCGCGAGGGTGCCGCTGGCGGGAGGGCAGGCGGAAGAGGTTGCTGTGTTCGAGAAGAAAGTCCCTGACGGGATCGCCTTCGACGCCGAGGGTGCTCTTTACGTCGCCTGCTATACGCCGGACGAGATATTGCGTATAACCCCCGACGGCCAGTTAGAGGTAGTAGCCAGCGATTGGGAGCGCGTTGTGCTGGCCGCGCCGACGAATGTGGCCTTTTGTGGGCCGCAGCTGGACACGCTCGTGGTGGCCAGCCTGGGTCGATGGCACCTCAGCACGACCAGAGTCGCCATCCCCGGCCAGCCATGTAATTACCCCCAGCTCTAGCAGCTTTGTCGCCTGTTTTGCGCAGCTGTGTCGACCCTTTTCCCCTTGCCTGTCAGCGCGGCCATTGCGGGCTAGCGGCGCCGGGCCCGATTACGCGTCTATGTCCCCAGCTGCACTGCCAGCGCGCGGGTTTCCCCGGCCCTGAGGTTCACCATGACCGACCTGGCCTGCACCGGGAGCGTCACCTGGCCTTCCTCGAACACGGTCTCCAGCTTGGCGGCGCGGACCGAAAGGCCGGGGAACTCGACCCGCGTGGTCACGTCTCCGTCGGCCAGGTTGTTCAGCCACAGGAGCAGGTCGTCGCCGTTCGCCGACACCGTGGCCTGGACCAGGCTGACTTCGGGCCGTTCTACTGCGCAAATGCTCCCCGAAGGGGCAGCTTGCCCGCCGTTCATGCTGGACGGCGCCACCGCGCCCACAAGTGGGGTGCTGATCGAATCACCAAGACGCGCGCCCAGGCCGGCGCCGCTGCCGTCTGTTTGGGAGGCGATGGCATAGCGGAACCTCATCTCGCCACCTTGTTCAGTGGGGAAATTGGTGTCCCATATGTTGTTCAGCACCCAGGAGTAAATGGTGGCTGGTTCCGGCGCTGGAAGCCGGAGCGTACCCGGGAAGGGCGTGTAGGGCGAGTGGATGTCGCCGAACTGCACGAGGGGCGCATCGACAGAGGCCCAGGCGACGCGGCCCCGGTCTCCGCCCAGCGCGGCCCAATGCCGGATCGCCCTCATATGTTGGGGAGAACCAGGGACGGTGGGCGCGTTTGCATTGGTCCCGAGGCCCGGCAGTTCATATACCAAGTCCGGTCCGTTCGACGCCAGAGGGAAAGCGAAAAAGACGCTCTGCTTGTCGACTGTCCGCAATTTCCACATACGGTTCTTTATGTCGACTCGCGGGACCCCCCGCCAGAGCGAGATAGTGGTCAGCAGGCTCGAACAACCAGGCGCCCTCACGTCCAATGTCATGCTTTCGCCCAGCTCACTAACTTCACGCTTCACCATCACGGCACGGTCCCCGGTACGCCGCTCAGCGATCAGGTCCAGCTCTCGACTGAACACGCGGCCCGACAAATGGTCCACCCGGGGACTGGTGGCATAGCGGTCGAAAATGTAAGCGTTCAGCCCCAAAAGGGCGTCGCGGTTGACCAGCTCGCGGCCGGTGCCGCGTTCTTTGACCGAGTCGACCCAAGCCTCAGGGAGCGAATAGGCGACTTCGTAATATTCGTTGGCCACCGCCGCCGTGCCGGAGCTGGTGACCTCTACGCTGACGGGCGAGCCTTCAACAACGTTGAACCGGGCGTAGCCAAGGGCGGGGACCTCCCGGGCCAGGAACTCGAGGAACCGGCCCGCAGGACGGTGCTCCACGTGCTCCTGAGCTCTGGCGACGGTGGCGATCTTCGTCCCGTCGCGGTCGTCCTCGACGGCTACATCGACCGTCGCCGGTACGGTGCTGTGAGGCAGGAAAACCCTCACCACGTCGGTGCGGGCCCAGCCGCTCGAGTTGAAAACCACGATGCTGGCGAGGCCGCGACCGCCAGTCAGGCGATCAGTGGCGAGGCGGGCGCCCGACGCCACCAACTCCAGCGCCGCCTCCCGGGCGTTCTGCGCGTAGGAGGCTTTGCGTTGCCATTGGAGGTCCCCCGAACCCCAGCCCTCTTCGTCGTCTTCCCACGGACTTCGAGCGCCCCACGTGTGCTCGTCGAACAGGCCAATATCTTCGTATGTTTTCCTGGCCCCTCCGGCGCGATGCAGGCGGCCGCCGTTGCCGAAGAGATCGGTCAACGTGTGCAGCGTGGTCCCCACCCTCATGGCTCCTTGCGCCTCTCTGGCCCAGCCGAGCATCCGTGCCCCCGAGCCCAACCCGTCGGCCCACCAGTCCGCCCAGTCGCCCTGCCATTCGGGGATCGTGTCGCCCAGGCGTTCCACGGCGGCGGCGAAGAACTCCTCGTTGCGGTCGACCCGCAGGTGCGGGTACGCCCAGGTCGAGTTCCACTCTTTGGCCACCTCTGAGACAGCGATGTTGGGCGGGGCGTTGTCACCGTACTTGCCTTGCACCCGAAGGTGGAGGATGTCGTACGGGTAAGGGTCGCGCTCGACTTGCGCCGCCTCCGGGAGCCAGATGCCACTGTCAAACGGGTAAGGACGCTCAGCCAAGGCCGCCAGGTAACACGGCAGGCTGCCCTCGGCCACGGAGAACGATTCGGAAAGACCGAGGATGTTGCCTTCCATGTAGGCATTGCCGTGCAGCGTGTCCGTGAACCACACCAGGACCCGCTTGCCGCTCGGCGCTTTCCAATAAAAAGGTCGCACCAATCGCTCGCCGCCGATGAGGTACGGTACTGAACGGCCGGCAAAATTGTGCGCCACGGACAGGTACTGCACGCCGGCGTCTGACAGCACCTCGACCAGCCCGGTCACCCCGCCGGGGACATCGGTTTGCATTGCGCTGGTTATGGCCACACCGTGGGTGTTCCTTAGCTCGACGGCAAAGCGCACCATCTCGTAGAGCTCCTCCACCGCGCACGCCTCGGTGTGCATGTTCAAGCTCATGGCGCCGATGCCCACGCGGCCGGCATTGACCGCCTCGATCATCCGCCGCCGGTCGCGCTCGCTGCGTCTTTCAAACCAGCGCTCGAGGGGCCAATTGACCTCTACGTTCCAGCGAAAGCGGGCGTCGTCGTCCCACGAGCCGGTGTGGTCGACCAACTCGAGCACTGAGTCCAGGTACTGGAGGTGGTTGTCAGCCACGACCTCCTGGCGGTCTGTGTAGCCGACGTCGAGGTGGGTGTGGTGGACCAGTGATACCGACCACTTCCGTTGCGGGCGCACGACGAAATCGCCCCGCGACAGTACGTCGCCATTTTCGCCCAGCACCCTGAACTGAAAGGTCTGGGGGGCGGCGACCTCGGCGACGAAGACATCGAGCGTTGGTGTGGCCCGGTCCCCCTTGAACTCGTACGGGCCGGGCGCGGTGGCCCCATCGACCGCCAATAAGAACCTTCTGTCGGTCTCGGCCGCTCCGAGCAGGCGGAACCGGACTACCTGTTCGAGCCCACTGCCGGAGCGCCTGAAGAGCGGTAGGTCGGCCGCTTGAAGTGAGCGACCGGACACCTGACCGACGTCACGGAAAACCGTGTCAGCCAACTGGCCTCGGAACGCTTCGAGGTCGCGACGCCGGTCGCCCGCCGTCCGGTCGTGGAAAATGCTGTTTAGTAACCCTTCGGTCATTATCGCTCCCTTCGGGCGCACCGGGTTTCGTTCGGGCCTCGGCTCCTGACCGGGCTGCTATTACGGCTAGACCCCTGTGCCTGCAGCTTGCGGCCCGGCTTCAACTCCGCCGTACGACCAGCGACAGGCCCTGGGTGAAGAACCGGCGAAGGCAGAAAAATAGTACGAGCATGGGGGACGCGGCTATAAGCGTCCCGGCCAGTTCGACGGGGAGGCTCGAGCCTCCGTAGATGCCCATCAGGCTGCTGAGGCTGGCCATAACCGGCCGCTCCGAAGGCGATGAAGTCAAGACGATCCCGAACAACAGGTCGTTCCAGATCCAGGTGAACTGGAAAAGGAACAGTACGAGGGCGGCCGAAATGGACAGGGGGGCATAGACCGAGCGGAGGATCCGGAACTCGGCCGCTCCTTCCACCAGCGCCGCCTCTCGGAGCTCTTTTGGCACAGTGCTGTAAAAGCCGCGCAACACCAGGGTGCAAAACGGGACTGAAATGGCGGTGTAGAAGATGAGCATCCCCCACCGGGTGTCGTAGAGCCCGATGGAGTTGTACATCTTGAACAGCGGGACGATATACATCTGGAGCGGGAAAACTGTGGCGGAAAAGATGACCAGGAATATGGTGAAGCCACCCCGTATCCTGAGGACCACGATCGCATATGCGGCCAGCGAGGCGATGACGATGGAAGCGGCCGCGCCCACCACGCCATAAATGATGCTATTTATGAAACCTGTACCGAGGCCCGCATTGTCCCAGGCGGTGCGGATATTAGATAATAGGTTGAACTCCCGGGGGAGGTCGTAAAAGGGATGGGCGAAAAAGTCAGAGGTGGACTTGGTGGCATTGATAACCGTCCACCATATGGGCAGCGCCCACAAAATGGCGGCTATGCTCAGGCACCCGTAAACAACGACCTGTTTCCAGTTGAGCGCCTTCATACCTTTACCTCTCGTAGGCTTCTGCGCAGGTACCCAACGGATGCCAAGAGCACGAAGATGGCCAGCACGACCGCGATGGCCGCGCCGTAGCCCTGCTTGAAGTATTGGAACGACTGCTGGTAAGTCCATACGGCGAAAGTCGAGGACGAGCCGTAAGGCCCGCCCTGGGTCATAACCCAAATGAGGTTGAAGGCCTGGAGGGCGTTGACGATGCTGATGGCGATGATGACCCGCGTCATGGGGGTCAACGAGGGCATCGTGATGTGGCGGAACATTTTCCAGCCATGGGCACCATCAAGGCCGGCCGCTTCGACAATCTCTTTGTCCATGGTGTCCAGACCGACGAAGAACAACAGCATGTCCACCCCGGCGATCTGCCAAGTGGAGGCGATGATCATGGAGTAAGTGTTGAGGGGGACGCCGTTGAGCCACTGGCGCTCGGCCAGGTAATGCAGGCCGAGGTCCTGGAACAACTCCGTTAGGCCGCTGGTGCCGAACAAGAAGCTCCAGATGATCCCGGTCGTCACGAAGCCGATGGCGTAAGGGAGGTAGAAAATGCTCTGGAAGATCCCCTTGCCCTTGCGCCGCCTCAAGGCTAGGGCCGCCACCAGGCCGAGGCTGACCGGCAGGACGACCATGGCGACAGCCCAGATCAACGTGTTGTATACGTTGGTCGACAGCGCCGGGTCGTTGATCAGGGCACGATAATTGGTCAGGCCAACATACTGGGAAGCGGTGAGGCCGTTGGAGTTGGTGAAGCTGGTCAGCACCGTAACTACGACCGAGTAGCCGAACATCCCGACCACAAAGACCAGTGCCGGCACAACGAAGAGGTAGGCGGTCGCCTTGCGCCGGCGCCGTGCCCGCACCCCGCTGCGGGCCTCCCGCGTTTTCTCCGGGCGCGACGCCTCACGGGTGACCACCCGTGGCAGCGGGACCGTCTTCATTTCAAACCCGCGACACTAGCGCGACGGTGCCCGGTCGGCCGAAGTCCTGAAATGGCTCCGTACCGGACCGGGCACGCGATTTATCTGTCCACACGACCAGGTTCACGTCCGTACTTCCAGCTGGTCGTCGTCTACAGCCTTGCTAGCTCTTTACCGTTGACCAGTACGAAGTGGCGACCTTCTGCAGGGTCTGCAGGAACGGCATGAGCGAGAGGTTGGGGTTGAGGATGAACTTGGACAGGTCGGAGGAGACGGGCACCGCGATCTGGGGGGGTGTGGCCTCCCAGTACCGGTTGTTGAGGGTGACGTGCTCCGCCTTGATCTGATTAGCGGTGGATATGGCGGTCGGGTCGGTGGTTTTCACCACTGACTCCGGGCTACTGAAGGCCTGAATCTGGTCCCATTTGGCTTGCACCGAGGGCTCCATGAACGTGTTCAGCGCCTTCAGCGCGGCTTGCTCCTGTGAGCTGTGGGAGGACACGACAATGGGGCCTGTCTCGAAGATCATCTGCCAGCCGACCTTGGGGTTAATCGGCGGCACCACGAAGGTACCGAAGTCCACCCCGGGCTTCATACCGGCCTTGATGAGCGTCGCCTCGTCCCAGTTGCCGATCAGCATCATGGCCTGGGACCCGTTGACGAAATCGGTCGGTTGGGCCGTATCTATGTCCTCGGGGATGGCGAAGTAGCCGTCGTTTGCGAGGGTCTTCCATTCGTTCATGGCGGCGACTACGGGTGCGCTGGTATAGGAGATCTTGCCTTGTACTAGCGCCTGATAGGCCGACGGGTCCTGTTCGACCAGGATCTGCTCGAACCAGATGAAGCCGGCCCAGTCGTCGACGTAGTACGTAAAGGGCGAAATGCCGTTTTTCTTGAACGTCGCCGCGTCGCTCATCAGCTGCGCCCACGTCGTGGGTACGCCCAGGTTGTACTTGGCGAAGTCCTTCTTGTTATAGAACATCACCCAGTCGGCAGTGTTCTCGGGGGCGCCGTAGTACTGCCCATTGACCTTGTAGGCGTTCTCGACGTCAGGGTTCAGGCCGTACTTCGACTCCCACGTTTTCACGTACGGCGTCAAATTGGCGACCGCCCCGGCTTTCACAAGCGGAATGAGTTGCTGGCCGGACCACCACGTGAAGAGCGGCGGGGCCTTCGATGTGGTAGCGGCCGTCCGAATAACGGCTTGGAAGGCCGTCGTGTTGGGGAAAGGCTCGGCCGACCACCCTATGCCCCCGTCGGCCTTCGCGATCACCGGTCCCAACTGGTTGTAGGCCGAAGTCCAGGTGGATTTGTCGTTGGCGAGTTGCAGGTTGACGCTACTGGAGGCGCTGGCGGCCACTGGGAACGACATCGTGCCCAAAACAGCCACCGTCGCGGCTGTCGCTAGGAGCTTCAGCCGATTTTGTCTACTTTTCATTGCTACTCCTTTGCAAATTTGCAAGATACGGCGGCCGTGCCTGCTTATGCGCTCGTACCCCGAGCCGGCCGAGTTGCCCAACGGTCCTGGTCATTCCTGGCGGAGCATGGGCACAGCATGGCGCTGGGCTCTGATAGACCGGCCCCCTCCCCCTGTTCTTGCTGGATAACGCGATCGTAAACCCCTCACCCTGCTGTCACCAGTCGGGTCCTCTCCCGATGTGTTATCGTTATCACAGTACGGCGCCCATCGTCAAGGCGCCGATCATCAGACCGCCCATCGACAAGGTGCCCATTCGGCCAAGGTTGGTCCAGCCAGGGTTGGTCGTACGGGCGTCAGCGCAGCGAAAGACCTTGCCGTCGTTGGTCGTTAGCCCCCATAGGGCAAGGCCGCGCGAGCAAGAGTTAGAGACAGCCTCGAGGGCGGTGGCCCCCTTGGCGACGCCCCGAGGGCGGTGGCCCCCTTGGCGACGCCCCGAGGACTAGGCGAGGCTATTCGGGGTGACGGAGACCGTCGAGGACCATGGCCAGCAAGCCGGTGGCTTTGCTCCTCAGACAGGGTGGCGTTGGTGCACATCGGGCCGATCAACTGCATGAGGTCCGCGCCATCGACGTCGGACCGTACGACACCGGCCTCCTGTGCCCGCCGCAGGACCAAGTCCAACGCCCGGTTGACCCGGTCGCGTGAGGCGACCCGCAGTTCAGGGTTTTTTTCGAACGCCTCACGCAGCTCATTGAGGAACGTCTTCTTGCCTTGCGCATAGCGCACGAACGCGTCGAGCCAGGCGACCAGGGCGGGCCACGGAGCTAGCTCAGCCACGACCGTTTCAGCCGTCTGCACGAGCTGGTCTACATCGGTGCGGTAGACGGCTTCGACGATGTCGATCCGCTTGGGGAAGTGGCGATAGAGGGTGCCGACACCGACCCCGGCTTTTTTGGCGATCGCCTCCATGGACGCGTCCCCGCCGTACTTGGTGAAAACCTCTCGGGCCGCGATTATGAGGCGCTCGTGGTTACGTCGCGCATCTGCTCGCATCGACCGGCCGGCATCGCCCCCTTCGGCTCGCTCCGGCCCGCCCTCGTCTATGACCACACCTCCGGTGTTGCCCTGGCCACTCATAGGTCCCCAGACCTCCGCGGGAAAAGTCCTTGCTAAACGGAGGCTCCCTCCGTATACTAAGTGGAGGAAGCTTCCACTTAGCCCAGGATACCAGCCGAAAGGTACAAGTCAATGGCTACTTCGACACTTGCTCGGCGCCGGTTCTTAACCCGGTCAGCCGGGCCACTCACGACCTCCAGGCGCCCGGGACGGCAGTCGCTTGCCCTGTTTGTGATCCTCACCGCCCAGCTGATGGTCGTCCTCGACGGCACCATCGTGAACGTCGCCCTACCTCACATCCAGCGGGCGCTGGGCTTCTCCGGGAGCGGCCTGTCCTGGGTGCTGAACGCTTATATCCTCACCTTCGGCGGCCTGTTGCTCTTGGGGGCTCGAGCCGGCGACCTGCTCGGGCGGCGCCGGACATTCCTTCTAGGCATCGCCGTCTTCTCCCTCGGCTCACTGGCCGGCGGCCTGGCTACAGCCAGCTGGATGTTGCTCTCGGCCCGGGCCCTTCAGGGAGTTGGGGCTGCCTTTGCCGCCCCCTCATCGTTGGCTCTGCTCACCACTTTGTTCCCTGACGGTGCCCAGCGGGTCCGGGCTATCGGCCTCTTCACTACAGTGTCCGCCGCTGGTGGCGCCATTGGGCTCGTGGCCGGAGGGCTGCTTACCCAATGGGCATCATGGCGGTGGGTCATGTTCGTCAACGTCCCCATCGGTATCACCGTGTGGCTGGTCGGCCGGGCCGTCCTGGTCGAGACGGCGCGGCGCCACGGCCGCTTCGACATTGCTGGGGCCATCACATCGACGGCCGGCATGACCTTGATAGTGCTCGGCCTGGTCGAGGCCGGGAGCTCCGGCTGGGCCGACCCGATCACGGTGGGCTCTCTGGTGCTCGGCGTGGCCCTGCTCGCGGCCTTCGTGTGGGACGAGCGGAGAGCGTCAGAGCCGATCCTGCCCCTGAGGCTTTTGTCCAACGCCACCCGCAGCAGCGCCAACCTGGCCCGCGGCCTCGTGTACGCCGGCATGTACGGATCCTTCTTTTTCCTCTCACAGTTCCTGCAGGACGTCCAGGGCCATTCGCCCTTGAGCGTGGGCCTGGGGTTCCTACCCATCCCGGCCTCGGTGTTCCTTGGATCCCAGTTGACCAGCCGGTTCCTCGTAGGCCGTGTGCGGCCGAAGTCCATCATGCTCTCAGGCGCGGGTTTGTCGGCCCTGGGCTTGCTGTTTTCCACTCAGCTGTACGCCGCGGCCCCCTACGCGCAGGTGCTGGTGAGCCTGGTGCTCTTGGGTGCTGGAGCCGGGATCGCGTTGGTTAGCTTGACGTCGGCGTCGCTGGCGGGCGTTGACCCGAAGGACGCCGGAGCCGCTTCGGGCTTGATAAACGTGGTACAGCAGCTCGGTGCCGCGCTCGGGTTGGCTGTGCTCGTGACCCTGTTCGGGGTGGTGGCCCACCACGCTCAGATCGCCAGCGCCTCTTTCGGGGCAGGGTCGCATGCGGACGCCGTCGTGGTCCACGGGCTCGACATCGTCTTCGGCGTAGGCGCCGGCTTCGCTCTGTTGGCCATGGCCATCGTGGCGCTCTTCGTGCGGCCGATGCCATCGCCGGCCTCGGTGCCGAGCGCAGTCACGGACCGCCTGGCGAACCCAGCTACCAACCCGGTTATGACCCCGGTGCGCCAGCCAGCGGCCGAAGAACCACAGCCACAGCTTGACCTCAGGGGCCTGGAAGCCTCCGTCCTGATGGGCGAAGCCCGCATGGACGAGGCCCGCGTGGACGCGGGTCTCATGGACGCGGGTCTCATGGACGGGGCTCGCACAGACGGGCCCGCATAGACGGGCCCGCATGGCCGAGGCCCGGATGGACGAGGCCTGGATGGACGAGGCCCGGATGGACGAGGGCCTAATGGGCGTCGACCGGTCGGTGGCGGTAGGCGAGCTGGCCCCGGTCTACGGCGAGGAAGCGCCTTCGCCGTGGGGGTCGGCCGGGTAGTGGTTCGCGGGGGGAGGCTCAGCGGTGCCTCCTCGGTATTCGGTGCAGGCTGTGGTTCTCATTGCGTTTGCAGGCAAAAAGTGAGCCGCACCGCAGCAGGAGGGCCCGGCTGCACCGAAATCCGGCCCGCTTCGAGTAATTCAGCCATTTGGCCACAATCGAGCCGAAAAGAATGCCGGCCGGGGTACCAGTAAGTAACCTGGCCGGCGCTTTTAAAGCGGGTAAGGCGAGGGCAGCCTTATTGCCCGTACCCTCCGACTTGCGGCGGTCGGCCCCGAAGAAGTTTGCTCACCAGATCCTCCAGGTGATCATTGCTAGCCTCGCCCCAAGATGACGCGAGGGCTCGTGCTTGGCGGCGGTGGGCCGGTCGGCATCGGCTGGGAATCGGGCCTGGCCGTCGGCCTGGCGGGTGGGGGGGTGGATTCAGCCCAGGCAGATGCTATTTACGGCACCTCGGCGGGGTCGTTCGTGGGTGCCCAGCTGGCTCTCGGGTTCGATATCGCAAAGACGGCGGCCCTTTTGATCGAGACCAGCGCGGCAGCAGTAGCCGCGAGCACGGGGCCGTCGATCACGGCCGGGCTGCAGGCGCTCACCGATGTCGTCACCGCCGCCGTGAACGCCGGCACGCCGGCCGAAGAAGTGAGGCGTTCGTTGGGCCGGCTGGCCCTGGAGGCGGAGGTCGTAAGCGAGAGCGAGTTCCTTGGCCTGTTCGATGTTTTCACCGGGTGCCCATGGCCGGACAGCTTTTCGTGCACGGCGGTCGACACCGAAACCGCTGAGTTCGTGGTCTGGCGAGCGGGTTCGGACGTCGACCTGCAACGCGCCGTGGCCTCCAGCTGCGCGGTACCGTTGGTGTGCCCGCCTATCACCATCGGCGGCCGGCGCTACATGGACGGCGGTGTGCGCAGCCCGCTCAACGCCGACCTGGCCCGTGGCCATGCCCGGGTCCTCGTGGTGTCAGTAACTATTCTCCCGGGCCCAGATAGCCCCGGCCCAAATAGCGCTGTACCCAACGGGCTTGGCCCGGAGGGATCTGGCCCGGAGAGATCTGGCCCGGAGAGATCTGGCCGGGATGGATCTGGCACGGACGGATCTGGCCCGGACGGATCTGGCCCGGACGGCGACCCTCTCACCGCTGGCATCGTCGATGAGATCTCAATGCTGAGGTCGTCTGGGACGGTGGTCGAGGTCATCGAGCCAAATGCAGAGTTCCTCGAGGTGAGCGGGTGGGGCACGTCTCTGATGGACATCGGCAAAGCCGGCCAGGCCTTCACGGTCGGTGTCCGTCAGGGTTTAGAGGAGGCCAACCGGATCGCCCACCTCTGGGGTACTGGTGACGGCCGTAGCCGTAATGAGCAGTAGATGACGACCCCGACAGCCCAGGTTGCAGGGCCGCGTGAGCTACACGGTCGTCAATTGGCCGTCGTTTTCGTCGGCTTGATGCTCGTGATGCTGATCGCGGCGCTCGACTCGACCATCGTGGCTACGGCGCTGCCCACCGTGGCCCGCGACCTGGGCGGGCTCAACCACATTTCCTGGGTCACGACCGCTTACCTTCTGGCCCAGACAGTCGTGACGCCGCTGTATGGGAAAATGGGAGACCTGTACGGCCGGCGGCCGGTGCTGCAAGTCGGCCTCATCATTTTCTTGATCGGCTCGGCCCTTTGCGGGTTGAGCCATAGCTTTGCTGAACTAATCGCCTTCCGCGCCCTGCAGGGCCTGGGCGGCGGAGGCTTGATGGTAAGCGCTCAGGCCGCTATCGGTGATGTCGTGTCGCCCCGGGAGCGCGGGCGCTACCAGGGCCTTTTTGGCGCCGTTTTCGGGCTCGCCGTCGTTATAGGCCCGCTCGTTGGAGGGGCGCTTACTACGGACTTTTCGTGGCGCTGGATTTTCTACATAAACTTGCCCATCGGCGTGGTGGCTTTCTTCGTGCTCGCCGCTACTCTGCCGAGCAGCAAGGCCCGGGCTCGCCCGGTCATCGATTATCTCGGTACCGCGCTGCTCAGTGTGGCCTTGGCCGCGCTTGTCCTTATGGTGAGCGTGGGGGGGACGACGTTCCCGTGGCTGTCGGCGGAGGTGATCGGCCTCGGTGCAGCCACCGTGGTGGCCCTTGTGTTCTTCGTGATGGTAGAACGCCGCGCCGCCGAACCCGTCCTGCCGCCGCGCCTGTTTTCGAACAGTGTCTTTACGAGCAGCGGGCTCGTCGCCTTGTTCCTCGGTTTCGCCATGTTCGGCGCCATTACTTTCTTGCCGCTTTATTTCCAGTTGGTGAAGGGGGCCTCGCCGACCAAATCGGGCCTCGAGATCCTGCCCCTCATGGCCGGCTTGCTCATCACGTCGATCGGCGGGGGCCAGCTCGTGTCCCGTACCGGCCGGTACCGGGTGTTCCCGATCCTCGGTACTGCGATAATGACGATCGGCCTTTTCCTTTTGTCCTTCCTGACCCCGAGCACGCCGGACGCCGTGGCGTCGCTTTATATGTTCGTCACCGGCCTTGGCATTGGCCTTGTGATGCAGGTCCTCGTAGTAGCGGTCCAAAACGCGGTCGACTACAAGGACCTGGGCGTAGCCACTTCTGGCAACACTCTGCTGCGCAATATCGGTAGCTCGGTCGGGACGGCGATTATCGGCACCATTTTTGCCACCCAGCTCGCCTCCAAGCTCTCTCACGATTTCCCTCATTCTCCTCAGCTGGTCCAGAGCAGCCGCTCCTTGAGCTCTGCGGCCTTGGCCGCCCTCCCTCCCAGCGTGCGCTCGGAGTTCCTCAACGTCTATTCGCAGGCGCTCGGGACCGCCTTCCGCGTGGCCGCCATCGTGTCGATAGTGGCCTTCATCGCCTCGTGGTTCGTGAAGGAGCTGCCGATGCGGACGACGGTCACGACCGACGGGATAGGCGAAGCTTTCGCCGCCCCCCGGAACGCGGACTCCCTGGCCGAGATCGGCCGTGCCCTCAGTGTCCTCGTCGGGCGGGAGAAGATGGCCGAGTACTTGGCCCGGGTGGCATCCGAGGCCGGGGTGGACCTGCCTCTGGCCAGCTGCTGGGTGCTCGTGCAGCTGCGCCGTCACCCCGGTCTGGACGAGGGCAGGCTACGGGACGCCGCCCGGCGCAGCAAGCTCGCGCCCGAGGCGGCGCAAGGCGCGCTGCAGGACGTGAAGGACCGCGCTCTGGTGGACGACCAGATGCACTTGACGCCGGCCGGGATCGAGGTGGCGGACAAACTCACATCCGCAGTCCGCGACCGGCTGCAGGGCCTTTTGGAGGGGTGGTCGCCCGATCAGTACCCCGACCTTGTCCATTTGTTGGACAATCTCGCCACGGAGATCGTGTCGAGTTCCACCGTGTCCACCGCCGCGCCGGCGGGCGAGCAGGCAGCGTGAAGTAATCACGGCTGCCCTAGTCCAGGACGGCTCAGGTGCTGAGGAAACCGCCCGACTGGTGCTCCCACAGGTGCCGGTACGTCCCGACGGGGCCGGCAAGCAGCAGCTCCCGGTGGGTCCCGACCTCGACGACTCTCCCGGAGTCGATGACGATGATCCGGTCCAGGTGGGCGATGGTCGACAGACGGTGGGCGACGACCAGCGCCGTCGAGCTGGCCATAAGCCGCCATAGCGCTTCCTGGACGTAACGCTCGGACTCGGAGTCGAGCGAACTGGTGGCCTCGTCCAGGATCAGCACCGGCGCGGCTTTCAGCATGGCCTGCGCGATGGCCACGCGCTGGCGTTGACCACCCGACAGTTTGAGGCCGCGCTCGCCGACGACGTGTCGTAGCCCTCGGGCAGGTCCTTCACGAACTCCTGGACGTGCGCGGCCGTGGCCACTTCTTGCACGATGCCGATGTCTATCGGCCCGGGCTGGCCGTACCAGATGTTCTCGGCAATGCTGCGGTGCAGCATCTGGGGGTCCTGTGGGACGTAGGAAACGGCCCGGCGGACGCTGGTTTGGGTGCAAAGCGCAATATCTTGCCCGTCGATGAGGATCCGGCCGCCGTCGACGTCCATGAGCCGCAGGACCAGCCGGGTTATCGTCGACTTGCCCCCTCCTGACGGCCCGACCACGCCCACGTGCTCGCCCGGCTGCAGCTCGAGGTTGAAGTCGTCCAGCAGCCGCCGGTCGGGGCGGTACTGGAAACAGACGGAGTCGAAGCGGACCGACCCTTCGGTCACGACGAGTTCGGGGGCGTCGGGGGCGTCGACGACGTCAGGGGCCGTACTCACCAGGGCCACGAGTTTTGCCGCCCGGCCCAGGCCGCGGGAGAGGTTGCGGATTTGCATGAAGCTTTCGACGAGCTGAGCTGACACCTGGGAGGCATAAAAGAGGACCAGGTAGACCACGCCGGACCGTATGTCCCCGTGCACGGCCAGCACGACCCCGACCAGCAAAGCCCCCCACGTCATCAGCCCCACGGTGCCGCTCATCCAGACGCGAGTGATGGTGAAGGTCCGCCTGGCCTCCAGGTCGGCCCGTACGGAGTCATCGAGGAGGTTCTCCACCCGGGCCGATTCATCTTCCTCGCCCGCGCCCACGAGAACGGTGGTGACGTTGCGGATCACGTCAGACGCCGTGCCCTCGGCCCGCGAATGAGACCGGGAAAACGTCTTGGACGCCTCCGTCACCGGCGCCGACCTTTTCACCACCACGAAAGCGAAGACAGCGGTCAGGACGACTAAGCACCAACGACACCGGCCAGGCGACAATGGCCAGGACGATGATCGCGCTCAAGACGACGACGACGATGCGCAGCACGCCCCAGTGAAGGTTGTCGATGCCGTCGACCAGTGCCCAGGAGAAAGCGCTCAGGGAAGATGCCACCTCGCCGGAGGGATGGTCGACGTGCCATCGGTACCCGAGCCGGAGCAGGCTTTCGAAACTCCGGTGGATGCCGTTGGCGAAAGTGCGCAGCGAACCTTCCCACTCGAGCCACCCTGACATGCGGTAGACCACCTGGCCGACGACGATCAAAACGGCATAGATCACGATCAGCGGTCCGAAATCGGGCCACAATGCGGTCCCGGGCTTGAGAGTGGCGATCCGGTCGAGCACCGATGCGAACACGAGCGGCGTGGCGACGTCGGTTATCCCGACACCGATCACGAGGAAGGCGGCGCCGACGATGAGCTTGCGCCCGTTTGGGACGCGCCATTTCGTAGCAATAGCGGAGTGTGTCTCGAGTTGTAGCTGACTCCCCCTCGAACTCACTCATAGCCAGTCCTCCACTGGAGCCACGGGTACCTGTCCCCGTAGCCTTGAGACGCACCGCCGGCGGGCTGCTCGCGCCCGCCTACGTTCTGTTCGACCTTACGGTTTTGCTTGGCTTTGGGTCTTGATGGTCCGTTCGGGTGTGGGGCTTCGTCTGCAAACGCGCCGACTTTTCCTGAAGTGGTCAATCAAGCCCGACCAGAGAGTGACGGCCGTCTCTGTCCTCCCAGTCTGACGCCGTACCCCCTCGGGGCCACCGATTATCGGTTGTAGCTAGTCTCAGCGGGGTGGACGACGATCTCGCCTACGCCGACGTGTTCAGTTTGCAGCGTCGCCGGGTGCCGGCCGAGTCATTGGTCGAGGTCCTCCTCGGGCGGGTATCGGCCCTCGACGCACCCGGTTCACCGACCGCTCTACGTAGTGTGCTGGCCCTGTCCGAGAGCGCTCTGGCCGAGGCCCGCGCCTGCGACCGGGCTGATCCGGTGGGACCGCTGCATGGCGTGCCCGTCCTGGTGAAGGACAACATCGAAGTGGCCGGGATGCCTTCGACTGCGGGCGCGACCAGCCTTGCCGGTCGGCCCGCCACCCGAGACGCCCCGCTCGTTAGCCGGCTCCGGGATGCCGGGGCGGTCATCCTGGGTACGGCCAACCTTTCGGAGTGGGCCAACATCCGCTCGGCCCGGTCAACCTCCGGCTGGTCGGCGGTGGGCGGCCTTACCGGCAACCCTTGGGCGCTGGACCGGAACGCTGGCGGGTCGTCATCTGGTTCAGGAGCGGCCGTCGCCGCTGGCCTTGTCCCGCTTTCGATCGGGACCGAGACGGACGGGTCCATCACGTGCCCGGCCTCCCTCAACGGCGTGGTGGGCATAAAACCGACGGTGGGGTCCGTCCCGACCGAGGGGGTCGTCCCGATAAGCGCCAGCCAGGACAGTCCCGGGCCGATGGCGCGGACCGTTGATGAGGTGGCCCTCCTCCTGGAAGTGCTCACGGCTCGAGGAAGGGATCCTGGACCGGGCGCGAAGTGGCATCGCCGGCCTGCGGGTCGGCGTCGCCCGCTCGTGGAAGACCGACCACCCGGGCACAGACCAGCAGTTCGAAGCGGCGGTCGAACGTATCGTCGCTGCGGGTGGACTGGCTCATGACGTCGAGGCCGCGGTGCCGGACAGGGAGGAGAACGAGGACGAGTCCATCGTCCTCCTATGTGAGCTGCGTCGATGGGTTGGCCGCTTACCTGCCAACGCGGAGGGCCGGGCGGGCCGCAAAACCTCAAGGAGGTTGTGGCTCATGAGAAGCGCCATGCATCGACCGAGCTCGTCTATTTCGGCCACGACCTGTTCGAACGGGCGCTCGAACTGGGCGGCACCGGCACGGACGCGTACAAGACGGCGCGTGCTCGCAACCTCGAGTGGGCGCTCACCACCTGCCTCGAGCCGGCGTTGGCCGAGGCGGATGTGCTCGATAGCCCCGACGTTCGGGCCGGCCTGGAAAAGTGACCTCGCCCTTGGGGACCACGGGCGCCGCTTCCCCGGTCACCAAAGCCCCGTCCATCGCCGGCTGGCCCATTGCTACCGCCCCCATGGGCTTGGTCGACGGCCTACCTGTTGGCCTGGCGGCGGTCGGGCGGCCCGGTTCGGAAGCACTCCTGCTGGCCGTTTGCCGTGCGGTGGAGCAGCCCGGCCGGCCGGCCTGGAGGCTGCCGTGCAGGGGTTAGGCCTGCGGGTCCGGCTGGTCGGGGGTCAGGCTTGTCGGAGTCGGGCTAGCCGGGCTCAGGGCAGGCCGGGTTCAGGGCACGCCGGGTTCAGGGCAGGCCGGGTACAGGGCAGGCCGGGAACAGGGCAGGCCGGGTTCAGGGCAGGCCGGGTTCAGGGCAGGCCGGGTTCAGGGCAGGGTGGCGGCAGACGTGGACGGTTAGTGCTTTTCGCAGCTGGCGACGTCTAGGAGGGGCACGTCGGGGGCACCTGGCCCGGCTGGAGGCCAGGCGGTATGTAATGCCCCTCGTAGTAAGAGGAGGAGTCGACCTCGATCTGAGACGCCGGTGTCGTGATCAGAGGGCTGGTCGCAGCCGCCGCGTCGAGCACCTTTGCCGCCAGTGAGAAGGTCACTTTGCTACCGCTCGTGGTTACCGCTGATGTCGTGGCCGGCATCCCGTAGTCCAGGAATTGCTTCACCATCGCCTGGTCTTCAGAGGGTACGGGGTCGAGGGCACCGGGTACTACGTACGAGTTGGCAGTTGGGTAGGTCCAGTCCGGGATGCCGGCTGCGTTTGCGTGCCGGAGCACCTTGACCAGGCTCAATATCAGTGAATTGGAAAAGCCACTGTCCACCGTCAGGCTCTTGGTGACGCCGCCTATGACACCGTTTAGGGCGAACGGGTTAGTTGGCCCCACCTCTTCCGCCTTCTTTAATTGCCAGTTTGACGAAATCCTGCTGCCGCTGTATGCGGGCCAGGTCGCTCTCCGGGACCAACTGGTATTGCCACTGGCCGTCCGAGTAGTACTGGTACTCGCGTGACCGGACGAAGGCCAGGGCCTGAGCGCCTTTCAAAAGGACGCAGCCGGCGTGGGGCACGCTCAAGTCGGAGAACAGGTCCCTGGCGGGCGCAGGGAAGTACTGGTAAACGCCGCCCAAGGCATTGGCTATCTGGGTGAACGTATCGAAATTGACCACCATGAAGTGGTTTATGTCGATGCCGAGATCCTGCTCGATCGTGCTGATAAGAAGGTCTGGCCCGCTGTCGAAAGTGGAGTTTATGCGCGTCGTCCCCATCCCCGCGACCGGGACGAGCAGGTCCCTCGGTATCGAGAGAAGGGCAATGCTGGAACTGGCGGGGACGATGCGGAGCAACATGATGCTGTCCGAACGTTGGCCCGACGACCTCGGACGAGTTACCGAAAATAGCGCTGGCGCCCTTTCCGAATGCCCGTGTGTCGCTGCCGACGGCGAGAATAGTGATCGGGGCGCCGGCGCCGGCGGGCGGGCTCTGCGAGCTTTGCCCGGCCGGGACCAAGCCTTTTACCGAAACCCGATTAACCTGTCCAAGCCGCCATTGCACGTAGCCATAGGCGGTGGCGCCGACCGCTAACAGGCAAAGGACCACGAGGTTGGCGATGACAAGTACCAGCCGGGGCCACCGTGGGCGCGGACGGAGTTTGCGGGCGCGGCCTCGTGACTGCGCAGCCGGCGTCCGGGCACGACCGCCACGAACGGGGGTTTGAACAGCCATGACTCTCTCGATGTTAAACGCCGTTTATGCAGGAATTGTGCATATGCCGTGGGTAGGGGTCCCTATGGGCATTAACGGCCCACGCGACGGTCTGCTATCGAACACACGTTTCCCTGAAGTCCGGGGCTTCGAGGGCCCGGGTCGCCGGGGCCGTGGCCTCTGGAGCCATCACTGCGTGCCTGGAGGCAGCACCTCCGTGTCTTTCGGGCCACACCCTGTGAACGGCAGGCTTCAGGCGGCCACGTTCTCAGCGGCTCTGGTACGGTCGCCGGGATGACCGACCCGACCACCCTGATGACGCGGAAGGGCAGTCAAGTTGACGACTACCACGGCGAGAACGTCGCCGACCCTTACCGTTGGTTGGAGGACACCAACGACCCCGAGACCCGGCGCTGGATCGAGGTCCAAAACGACTTGACCGAGGCCTTCCTGGCGAAAGTCCCGACCCGGGAAGCGATCCGTGCCCGTCTGACCGAGATTCTGGGATTACCCGAAGTTCGACGTGCCTTTCCAGCGGGGTAAGCGCTGGTTCCAGACCCGGAACTCAGGGCTGCAAAACCAGTCCGTGCTGTACGTGATGACCTCTCCGGACGACGAGGGACGGGCCTTGCTCGACCCGAACCTCCTGTCCGAGGACGGGACGGTGGCCCTGTCCGGAGCTGGCGGTGACCGATGACGGTTCGCTGCTCGCTTACGCGACGAGCGCGGCGGGCTCGGACTGGATGACGTGGCACGTGCGGGACGTACGCACCCGAGAGCGACCGGCCTGACCTCGTCGAGTGGTCGAAGTATGGAGGCGCCGCATGGCGGGCGGATGGGTCGGGGTTTTACTACAGCGCGGTCGACAGGCCGGCAGAGGGGGCGGAGTACACCGGGCAAGTTGGCCTGGTAAGGATTTTCTTCCACAGCTCTCGGCTCGCCCCAGAGCTGACGACCAGATCGTGTTCGAGGCGCCGGACGAGCCCGAGTGGATCCCCGAGGTGGCCGTGAGCGAAGACGGGCGCTTCGTCATCATCTCCATCTCCCGGGGGACCAACCCGGAAGCCCGGGTCGAGGTGTTCGACCTCTCCGAACCCGGACGGGGCCTTGTACCGCTGGTCAGTGACTTCTCGTCCAAGGCGGTAGTGGTAACCAACGTCGGCTCGACCTTCTTCCTTCTCACGGACGACCGCGCCGAGCGCCAGCGCATCGTGGCCGTCGACCTCGGCCAGCCCGATCGGGACGCCTGGCGAGAGATCGTGGCGGAGCGGGAGGCCTTGCTGCTCGGCGCCCGTAACTGCGGTGGCCGGCTGGTCTGCCACCACCTTCAAGACGCCTGCTCGCGGCTTTCCGTCTTCGAACTGGACGGGACGCCCGTCGCGGGAACTGCCCTTACCGCCCGTCGTCTCGCTGGTTTTCAGCCATGGCGAGCCCGGGGTGCAGGGGCGGGCGGACAGCAACGTGGTCCACTTCGGGCTTCGGTCCTTCATAGACTCCGGGCTCGCTTTGGGCGCACGACGTCGAAAGCGGCGAGACGCAGCTGCTCCGGCCGTCGGCTGCTCCGGTCGACGCCGACGACATGGTGAGCGAGCAGGTCTTTGTGACGGCGGACGATGGAGTGCCGGTCCCCCTGTTCCTGACCCGTAGGCGCGACGTGGCTAGGACCGGCGACGTCCCCGTCTTGCTCGTTGGCTATGGCGGTTTCGACATCTCCATCACGCCCGACTTCAACAAGGCCGACGCCCTGTTCGTCGAGCGAGGCGGCGTGCTGGCGGTTGCGGTCCTTCGGGGCGGCGGTGAGTACGGGCGCTCGTGGCACGACGCCGGTCGTCTGGAGCACAAACAACGGGTCTTCGACGACTTTTGCGACTGTGCCGCGATGGCTCGTTTCTTCGGGGTGGTCGCGGCGAGACCGCATCGCCATAAACGGCGGTTCCAACGGGGGCCTGCTCGTAGGGGCTTGCCTGACCCAGCACCCCGAGCTATTCGGGGCCGCCGTCCCCGAGGTGGGCGTGCTCGACATGCTCCGGTTCCATAAGTTCACGATCGGGTGGGCCTGGAAGAGCGACTTTGGCGACCCTGAGATCGCCGAGCAGTACCGCTGGTTGCGGGCCTATTCACCGCTACACAACATCGTGCCGGGCCGGCAGTACCCGCCCACGCTGATCATGACGGGCGACCACGACGACCGGGTCGTACCTGGTCACTCGTTCAAGTTTGCCGCCACGCTCCAGGCTGCTCAGGCCGACAGCTCGGAAGCGCCGATCCTGATAAGGGTCGAGACTTCGGCCGGCCACGGGCACGGCAAGCCCACGTCCAAGGTGATAGCCGAGCGGACGGACGTGCTGACGTTCCTGGACGAGGTCTTGGGCCTGGTCGGGACCGAGACCCAGATTTAGACCGGGGCCGAGGAGCGGGAACGAAGGGGGACTGCGGGCGAGGGGGGATCGGGGGGCCGGCGCTGCCAACGGGCCAGACCCTGCGCCGCTACCCACGGCGAGCGGGATCTGTGCGCCCTGGAGTCGCTTGTCCGCACTTTGGCGCGCACAGAAACTGGAAACGCGACGAGAAAGGGCGGCAGGTCGCCTAGTTAGGCCGGTCCGGCGAGCCGAAATGACGTCCCCCGTCGGCCCTCGCCCGCTAGGTCCAGAGGTGGTCGGTGTGGGGCGACAAGTCCCTGAAGTCGGTACCGGGGTCGTCGACGCGGTCGTAGCAGGACTGGAGGCCAACACGCCCGGGGCCCCACAGCCGAAGCCACAGGTAGCGGTTGCCCCACGTCTGCCATAGCTTTACGCCGGCGGCGGGGTACTCCACGTGGAGTTGCATGGACACGCCCGGGTCCTTGAACAGCAGGGCCGGGGGTTTGACCAGGATGGACTCACCCTCGGCCAGCTCTCTCGTATACGCATTTCCCCCCACCTGGACCATGACCAGGCCCGGGCGGTCGCCGGCCTGGAAGCGGTCCATGTACTGCCCCATCGGGTAGTGCCAGGCGGGCTGGTCGTCCCGGCGTTCCTCGTGGCGGTCGCCTGAGGCCACGCCGGCCAGGTCGAGGCCCATTTTTAGCAAACTGGCCCCTCCGGACTGGTCTTGCTTCTTCGCTCCCGTGGTCACGAACCAAACGTCGGTTTGGAACCAGTCGTACCCGACGCCCGACGTGGCGACGAGGAGCGCATGTTCCCGGACGTCCACCGCCGCACCGGCTTGAAGGGGCAAAGCGATCAGCTCACCCGGTTCGTCGTGCGAGAACGCCACCCGCCCGGGCCCGGCCGCCTGGAGCATCACGAGGGGCAAGCCGGCCCGTTGGCGGGCCCACGCTTTCGCCAGGGGCATGGCCTCCACCTTGACGGCCGGCTCTTGCCAGAGCAGCACGTCATGGGTGAAGTAGACGCCGTCGCCCGCCGCCAATGTCATTTCAGCCACCGGCGCGAGCCGCCCCTCGACCTGGCAACGGGACGTCCCGAACTGGATGCGGGCCATATCCGCGATGGACGGCAGCTCGGTCCACCCCGATTTAGTCGTCCGCAACTGGATGTTCACGGGCGCCCCGCACGTCGGGCAACTGGTCCCGGCCCCGTCAGAGGTCTGCTTGCAGTACGGGCAGGTATACGAGGTGGCGGGCGCGGCTACGTCAGTCATGGTCCACGGCTCCTGGTGCTCGACTGCCCCGGTTATTCGCTCTTATGGAACTTGAACATGGACTGGATCCCGACCCGGCCAGGACCGGTCATGCGCAGGAGCGTGGAGCCCCCACCGCCGGCCAACCCGGCCGCCACGCCCTGAATGCCCCCACCAGAGCGCAGGTTCTCGGCGGCAGAGGTGAGAGCGCCAACGTTAAGCATCGACTTGGCCGCCTTCAGGCCCTTGAGGCCCCGGCCAAACAGGCCCCCTTGCTGGGGCGGGGCGGCCGCGGCCGGCGCCGGTTGGGCCGCCGCTCCCGGGTCGGCCTGGACGTCTCCTCCAGACGCCGCCCCTTGACCGACAGCTCCATCGAAATTGGCTTTGAAGTCGACCGACACGACGTCCATAGTTACGGCCGAGTCCTTGTAAAGGAACGCTCCCGGGCCCACCAAGATGCTTTCGCCGGCGCCCAGCGTGCGCTCGAACACGTTGCCGTACCCGTGCAACACCAGCAACCCGGGGCCTGATTGGGCTACATACCGGTCAAGGTACATGCCTGTCCCGCCGGCCAACATGGCCCGCACGCCGGGTAACTTCTCGAACGAGTACGTAAGGGTGCCACTCGCCACAACCAGGGCGTGCTCTCGAACATCGACCTCTGCCGGCTGGTCGATGGGCAGCACGATCAGCTCGCCCGGGGCGTCCCGGGACAGGGCTACCCGGCCTGGGCCGCGTGCCACACTGAGGACGAAAGGCAGCCCAGACAAAAGCCGTTTCGCCCCCCCGGGGGTGCTCATGACGGACATGGGGACGGTCTCGTCCTTCCAGAGCATGGCGTGGTGTTCGAAGAACACCGAATCCGGCTCGGCCAACGCCACCTCGACCACGGGGACGACGCCGGCGTCGAGCTGACAGCTGCTCGAAGCCCAGTGGACCTCGGTGAGGTCGCGCAGCCGGGGTGCTTCCCGCCACCCTGAGTCGGTTACCGCGTCACGGACGTCGAGCGGGGCACCGCAGCGGTCACAGTTGCGCGACGAACTGGGGCTCTGGGCGTGGCACCAGCGGCACTGGATCCGCTCCTCGACAGTCGTCATCGCGTCCTCGCGCTGGCCAGCCCATTGAGGCTCTGGATAAGGTGCCAAGACGGTACCACAAGGAGCCGAGGGTCGAAGCGAGCTTCTCGAGCCCCCGTTGTCCAGGGCCGACCCATAGGACCTGAAGTATTATCGAGGTTTAGCCGCAGCTATTTGCGCGGCTAAGGCCTTCTCGAGTGTCCCGTTTCGAGCACCCCTTTGAGCGTCCCGCATGAGCGTTCCACCGAACATCCCAGCCAACCTCCAGGAGCTGACCGTCGGCCAGCTCTCCTCGCGCAGTGGCGTGGCCATTTCTGCGCTCCGTTTCTACGAGGGGGAGGGTCTCATCTCGGCCGCTCGCACGGCCGGTAACCAACGCCGCTACCCGCGGGACGCCCTGCGCCGGGTGGCCTTCATACGAGCCTCACAGCGCGTGGGCATCCCCCTTCGGGCTATCCGGCAGGCCCTCGAGGGCCTTCCAGGGAACCGAGCCCCCACTCGCCAGGACTGGGCTCAACTCTCGGCCGCCTGGCGGCGGGATCTCGAAGAACGCATCGCCCAGCTGGAAGCGCTCCGGGACCGGCTCGACGGCTGCATTGGCTGCGGCTGCCTCTCCCTGGACCGCTGCGGCCTCGCCAACCCTGGCGACGCCCTCGGCAAAGAAGGCCCGGGCGCCCGCCGCTTCCTGGAGTGACCTGCCACTCGGTGGGGTGACCTGCCACTCGGTGGGGTGACCTGCCACTCGGTGGGGTGACCGGGCCGCTTTCTCTAGCAGTTTCCTCTGAAACACCCGCCGGTATCGGACTCCGCGTCGAACGGCGCCGAACGCCCCCTTCTGCGGGCTCCCCTCAGCTGTCGTCCCGGCTGGGACTAGCCGCGGCGATGTTGGCGGGTTTGGTGCCGGAGGCCGCGGCCTTGGCCCCCGCAGCAGCGGCGGCCCGGTCCGGCGCCAGGGTGAAACCCACCTCTATGCCCGAGGGCTCCGGCACGCCGGCAATGGCGTACACGTCAGAACCGTTGATGGTCTCGTTGGTCATCAACAGGTCGGCCAAACGGCGGAGCTTGTCCTGGTTTTGGCTAAGCAGGTCGATGGCGTGCTTTTCCGCCCGGGTCAACATGGCCGAGACCTCGGCGTCGATCTTGGCCTGCGTCTCTTCGGCAAACGGCCGGCTCGACAGGCCAGGGCCGCCACCGCCCAGGAACACCGAACCCCCCTCGGGGTAACCGACGGGCCCGAGTACCGGCGACAGCCCGAACTCTCGCACCATCCTGGTGGCCAGGTCGGTGGCGCTGGCCAGGTCGTTGGAGGCACCGGTCGAACCCTGTCCGAGCTCGACCAACTCCGCCGCCCGCCCGCCCATGCGCACGGCGAGAGAGTCGTACAGGTAGTCCTCGCCGTACAGATGACGCTCGACGAAGGGCAGCTGCTCTGTAACGCCCAGCGCTTGGCCAGCCGGGAGGATGGTGACCTTGGCTACGGGGTCGGCTTTCGGGCTGAGGGCGGCGACGAGGGCGTGACCGGCTTCGTGCACGGCGACAGCGTGCTTTTCTTCCGGCAGCAGCACGTTAGACCCCTCGCGGCGGCCCAGGATGAGGCGGTCCCGGGCCTCGTCGAAGTCGGAGGCGTGGATGACGTCGCGGTTGTGGCGGACGGCCACGATGGCCGCTTCGTTGGCCAGGTTGGCCAGGTCAGCGCCCGAAAACCCGGGCGTCCCCCGGGCCACCAGCTCGAGGTCGACGTCCGCCGCCAGTTGCTTGTCCCGGCAGTGCACTTTCAGGATGGCGAGCCGCTCCGGGAGGGTCGGCAACGGGATCACGACCTGGCGGTCGAAACGTCCCGGCCGCAGAAGAGCCGGGTCGAGGACCTCGGGCCGGTTAGTGGCGCCCAGCACGACGATGCCCACAGACATATCGAAGCCGTCCATTTCGGCCAGCAGCTGATTGAGCGTCTGCTCCCGTTCATCGTTCGACACGAGGGCCCCGGCTCCGCCCCTGCGCTGCCCGATGGCGTCGATCTCGTCGACGAAAATGATGCATGGCGCCCGTTTGCGGGCCTCGGCGAAGAGGTCCCGCACGCGCGCCGCCCCCACCCCGACGAACATCTCCACGAAACTCGAGCCACTGACGGAGAAAAAGGGCACGCTCGCTTCGCCCGCAACCGCCCTGGCCAGCAACGTTTTACCGGTGCCCGGCGGGCCCACCATGAGGACGCCCCGGGGGGCTACGGCGCCCGCCCGCCGGTAACGCCCGGGGTTCTTCAAGAACTCCACTACCTCGGCGATCTCTGCCTTCGCGCCCTCGTACCCGGCGACGTCGGCAAAGGTGGTCTTCGGTCGGTCGGCATCGAAGACCTTGGCCCGCGACTTTCCGGCGCCCAACACGCCTTGCAGCTGGCCGGCGGCTCCTTTCGAGAGCCGGCGCCAGAGCCAGAAGACAACGATGAAGGGCAACAGCAGAATTACCCAGGTCAAGACCTCCGAGCCGAACGAGGTGCCCGGTGCGTTGGCTGTTATCTCGACGCCTTCCTGCCTGAGGGTCGGGAGCAAGGTGGGGTTGTCCAGCTGGACGGGGATCACGGTCGTGTACTGCTTGCCGTCCGTGAGCGCCCCCGTGGCCGTCCCGTTGGAGTCGATGGTGACCGTCTTTACCTGCTTGGCCGACACGTCCGAGAGGAACTGCGAGTACGTGAGGTTGATGGGCTGGCTGATGTGGGTGGCTGGGAGTACGAAGAACAGCACTATGAACAGCACAAACGCGATCAACCAGAGCCAATGGCGCCACGCCGGCGGAGGGGGCGGGGCCGTCGGGACGGGTTTGTCGCTGGTGGGCGGAGGCGTGGCGTTCTTTGTCATTTCTGCCCCCTGCTTTCGAGTCGGGCCGATGGGCGTGAATGCACTGTCACACCATCCGGGGCTGATCCATTGTGGTCGATAATTTCAGCTTTGTCGCTGGGTCCTGGCCCGTGCGAATCAGAGGTGGACGTCTGTACCGACCCACTCCATGGCTCGGGTCACGGCCTTTTTCCATCCTGCGTAACCGGCCTGGCGCCTGTCCTCACCCCAATCGGGTTCCCACCGCTCGGCTTCTCGCCAGTTGCGGCGCAGCTCGTCCTCTCCGGCCCAATACCCGACGGCCAACCCGGCGGCATAGGCGGCACCGAGGGCGGTTGTCTCCGCCACGACAGGCTTGGATACAGGGACGCCCAGGATGTCTGCCTGCATCTGCATACACAGTCTGTTGGCGGTGACGCCCCCGTCAACCTTGAGCGCCGCCAGCCGTACCCCCAGGTCTTGCTCCATGGCCAGCAGGACGTCCTTCGTCTGGTAGCAGATGGCTTCGAGCGTCGCCCGGGCCAGATGGGCTTTGCTGCTGGCCTGGGTGAGCCCGACGATCGCTCCCCGGGCGTCGGAGCGCCAGTAGGGAGCGAACAGGCCCGAGAACGCGGGGACGAAGTAGACGCCTCCGGTATCTTCGACGCGGCCCGCCAGTTCTTCGCTCTCGGGGGTGGCGCCGATGATGCCGAGCTGGTCGTGTAGCCACTGCACCGCCGCGCCCGTCACGGCGATCGAACCTTCGAGGGCATAAACCGGCGATGCCCCTCCCAATTGGTAGCAAAGCGTGCTGAGCAGGCCGCTCTTCGACCTCGTGATCTCGCCGCCGGTGTTCAGGAGCAAGAAGTTCCCGGTCCCGTACGTGTTCTTGGCCTCCCCGGGCTGGAGGCAAACCTGGCCCATCATGGCGGCGTGCTGGTCGCCGAGGGCGGCGGTGACCGGGACGAGGCCCCGTCCCACCTCGTCGATCGGCACTTCCCCGAAATGCGCCGAAGACGGGCAAATTTCGGGCAGCATCGCCGGCGGCACCCCAAAAAGGGCCAGCAATTCGTCGTCCCAGGCCAGCGTCGAGAGGTCCATGAGCATGGTGCGGCTGGCATTGGTGACGTCAGTCAGGTGCCTTCCCCCGTTGGTACCACCGGTCAGGTTCCACAGCAGCCAGCTGTCCATCGTCCCGAAGTACGCCGTACCTTCTCGAGCCGCGCTCCGGACGGCGTCCGAGTGCTGCAGGATCCACTGGAGTTTCCCGGCCGAAAAATACGTGGCCGGCGGCAGGCCCGTCCTATCGCGCACGAGCTCGCCCTGCCCGCTGGCGGCCAGCTTGGCGGCGATCTGGTCGTTCCTGGTGTCCTGCCAGACGATGGCGTTCATGTACGGCCGGCCGGTTTTGCGGTCCCAGACCACGGTCGTCTCGCGCTGGTTCGTCAGGCCGATGGCGGCCAGGTCAGAGGGGGAGAGCCCGGCCATCGACGTGGCGACCTGCATGACCGTACGGGCCGGTCCAGGATCTCCACCGGGTCGTGCTCGACCCACCCCGGGTGGGGCAGGATCTGCGCGGTGCTCGAGCTGGTGCCGGGCCACTTCGTGGCCGTCATGGTCGAACACGATGAAACGCGTGCTGCTCGTCCCCTGGTCCAGCGCCCCAACGAATTCGTGCATGTCCCCGCCTGCTCTTTCCCCTGGTCGTTCCCGGCTCCCATTCAAGGGAACAGGCGTCATGGGTAGCAACCGGCGAGGTGTTGCCGCGCAGTGGCGCTGACTAGCCTGGTGGCCGCCCGGGTTTGGGGCAGGGGCCAGAGAAGTGGGCCCGTCTCAGGAAAGCTGCTTGCCTCGCACACTCGGACGCCCAAGCGATGAGACAGCCATGCCTTCGAGCGCGCTACGGTCCGACCTTTCACCGTCCTGACGGTCACTGTCCTCACGGAGGTAGAGGGGGAAGCCGGTGGTGAGCGCGCCGGCCCGCGCTCGGCTGGGCCAGCTGTCACCGGAGCGCCGTAGCCAGGACATTTCTCGCCTGAGCACCGAGGCGTTGGACGTGCTTGTGGTGGGAGGAGGCATCACTGGTGCCGGTACCGCTCTGGACGCGGTCACACGCGGGCTTTCCGTGGGGCTGGTGGAGGCGCAGGACTGGGCATCGGGCACGTCCAGCCGCTCCAGCAAGCTCATCCACGGCGGCCTCAGGTACCTCGAGATGCTCGATTTCCGCCTCGTGCACGAAGGGCTCCGGGAGCGGGCGCTCCTCTTGCAGCGACTGGCCCCCCACCTGGTCCATCCGGTCCCCATCCTCTGGCCGCTGCGCCGCCCCGTCGTCGAGCGTGCTTACGTGGGGGCCGGGATCGGTCTGTACGACGTGCTGGGCCTGTCGACCGGGACCGGTCGCGGCCTGCCGCTTCACCGCCACTTGTCCAAGCGCCGGGCGCTGGCTCTGGGCCCAGGGCTGCGCCCGGACATCCTGACGGGCGCCATCTTGTACTACGACGCCCAGGTCGACGACGCTCGCTACGTCGTCGAGGTAGTCAGGACGGCGGCGGCGGCCGGCGCCGCAGTCGTGAACCGGGTGGCGGCGGTCGGGTTTTTGCATGAGGGGGAACGCGTCGTCGGGGCCGTATTGCGTGACGAGGAAAGCGGGGCCGAGTTCGTAGCCCGGGCCCGGGCCACGGTCATTGCGACAGGGGCGTGGACGGAGGAGACCGAGAGCCTTGCCGGTCGCCGCCGGGCCATGCAGGTCAGGCCGTCCAAGGGCGCTCACGTGCTGGTGGCCAGGGAGAAGCTGGCTCTATCGACCGGGTTGATCACCCGGACTGAAAGGAGCGTCCTGTTCGTGCTGCCGTGGGGCGACCACTGGTTGATCGGGACGACAGACTCCGACTGGGACTACGGCAAATCACGGCCTTTGGCCACCCTGACCGACGTCGATTACCTGTTGGCCCAGGTGAACGCGGTCGTGGCCAAGCCCCTGATGTCGGCTGACGTAGAGGCGGTCTTCGCCGGGCTGAGACCGCTTGTCGCGGGTACAGGCGTGGTGCGTGGCCCCGGTGAACAGCGAGCTGCCGGCCAGGGCGGCCAGACGACGCGGCTCTCCCGGGAGCACGCCGTCGCTCGGCCGGCGCCGGGCCTGGTCGTCGTCTCCGGCGGGAAGTACACGACGTACCGGGTCATGGCCGCGGACGCAGTGGACGCTGTCCTCTATGGTGGCCCCGGCACCCCGAGCACCTCGAACACCCCTGAGGGATCTGCCGGCTCTCACAGCGGGCCCGGGTGGCGCCCGTCACGCACCGACCAGGTGCCGCTGCTCGGGGCCGAGGGGTTCGCGTCGTGGTGGGACAGGCGGGACCAGGTGGCGCAAGCGCAGGGCCTGCCGTCGCGCCAGGTGGAGCGGCTGTTGCACCGGTACGGCAGTTTGGCTGGCGAGGTGCTGGCGGCGGCCAACGACCGCCCTTCACTCCTGGAGCCAGTGGACCGGTCGGGTGGCTACTTGGGGGCAGAGTTCGTCTACGCCGCCACTCACGAGGGAGCCCGCCACCTCGACGACGTCCTGTCGCGCCGGGCCCGGGTCAGCATAGAGACATCCGACGGAGGCGTCGGCTGCGCGCCCACGGTGGCAGAGCTGATCGCGCCTGTGCTTGGTTGGGACGAGGCGAGACTGGCGGCCGAAGTTGAGGATTATTGCCGGCAGGCCGCACTGGTGAAGCGAGCTGCCACCGAAGTCACCAGCGACGAGGAAGCTGCCCGGCTGGCTGAGGGAACGCCGTCCCTGTTCGGCTTCGGCTAAGCACGCCATGCGGCCGGCCACCCGCTCGGTCGGCCACCCGCTCGGTCGGCCGGCGCACGCGACTGCAAACGCGCACCAGGGGCGAGCGCTCGGCTCGCCCCTGGTTGCATGGCACGCCCCAAATGCTCGTGTTTGGGACCACTTCAAGACCAAAAACGACAACTGGTCATGAGTTTTGGCCAGAAGGACATTTGGCGGGGTGCCGCCTAGACTGACCAGGTTAAACCGGCCCGGTGCACTGAGGGCACCAACGAACCGGCTCCCGCCTGGCCCGTTACCAGTCCGGCGGACCGCTCTCCTCGGACGAGCCCAGTGTCGCCATCTAGCTCTCCTTTCGGACGGTTGCCCTGAGCACTTCCAGATCAGGTGCTCAGAAGAAATTGTACTCCTCTGCGTGGCCCAAGTCACGCGCCGTGAGGTGGGATTTTCGCGGTTCGCGGGTTTGTTCCTGGGCCGGTCCATTGGCGCACGCGAGGCCGGACCGAGCCGGACCAGGGGTGGTCCAACGCGCAGCCACAAAAGGTAGCTGTCGACGCGCAATTTGTGGTAAGGCGAGCCGGACCTGCGGAAAAAGGGACCGCGCGAGCCGTCGCGAGTGTGGCCTCGGTACCCGGAACGGGTAGTCCTATGGCGTGCCCAGGCCCGCTCAAGAGGCTCACTCTGACCGCGCTTGGCGTACCTTTGCGCCCGACCCGAGTGAGGTCTTCGCCGCCCGTCATTTCGTGGTCTACGCGCTCGAGGGCTGGGGCCTCGAGATGGAGGATGTCCCCCTTCTTGTAAGTGAGCTGGCCACGAACGCCGTGCTCCATGCGCGAAGCGATTTCGAGGTCACGGTCATACGTTCGGCGCGATGCGTTCGGGTCGAAGTCTTCGATCAGAACACTCGGCTTCCGTCCTTCGCCGTAGCTCCGACAGACGCCTATAGCGGGCGTGGGCTCATGCTGCTGAGGGGCCTGAGCACCAATTGGGGCGTGGAATCGCACTCGGACATCGGCAAGACCATCTGGTTCGAGGTCGACGTGCCGAGGAGGTTGGCCAGGAGAGGTCGCTCAGTACCGGTATGGGTCGAAAAAAGTAGCTGACCCAGAACGGGCGTGCGCCGCCCAGGAGAGCGCCGCGCCGGTCTCCTGTGGGAGAGCCGTGACCGGGCGGGCAGGTACTCAGGTTGGGGCCGCGGGCATACTGGCCGTATGAGCGCGGTGACTGAGCTGTGGGCGACCTCGTTCGAACAAGCGCTGTCCCGCCTCGGCCCGTCTGAGGGCGGCGACGCTGGGGCAGCCGCCAGGGCAAAGGAAGGACTGGGCTCGTTCCTGTCTTCTTTGCCTCCCGGTTACACAGAACAGACCTCCCCGGAGGACGCCGCCGTCGACTGGCTCGAGCTGTCCAGCTTGCTCGGCCATCGACCGGCGAGCGAGGGGCTCCACGCCGACGACGGCAGCGCCGCCACGTCAATTACCCGGGCCGTTGCCAGCCACGCTTCGGAACCGGCCGGTTCCGCCCCGCCGGCACGTCCCGCGCCACCGGCACGTCCCGCCCCACCGGCAGGTTTGGAAGGCCACGCCAGCCGTCTGGTGCTCTGCCCCTGCCGCCCGGGAGCGCCGGGCGATTTCCGGCTGCGGCGGGTCGGCCTCGCCAGGGTGGAGCTCTCCTCGTTCCTCCCTGTGGTCGAGAGCTTCGGGCTGGCCGTCGTGGAGGCTGTGCCGTGGCACTTCCACTTCGGCTCGGGCCGTCCGGACGCGTTTGTGGACGACATCGGTTTGCGAGTCGATACCCCGGTGATGGAGCCGGGCGGCTTCGACCCGGCACAGTCCGGCCCGCGCCTGGTCGACGCGCTCGAGGCCGTCCTTAGTGGCAGGGGCGAGCTCGGCCCGCTCAACCGCCTTGTAGTTGGGGCCGGGCTTGACTGGCGGGAAGTCGCCCTGCTCGGCGCTTACTGCGCCTACAGAAGGATCATCGGTGGGCAGTGGGCCACCGAGGCCGCCGATGGGATGGAGGACGCCCTGGTGGCCTTCCCTTCCAGTGCCGCCGCCGTCGTCCGGCTGTTCATTGCCCTTCTCGGACCGGGCTCCGACCTGCCGGCGGACGAAGCCGAATCCGCTTTGCTCGAGGCACTGGCCGGGGTCCCCGACCTCGAGCACGACAGGGCTTTACACGAGCTCGTTTCGCTCGTGGAGGCCACCACCCGCAGCAACTGGGCTCTCCGCCGAGACACCATAGCCCTGAAGATCGCCAGCGGTTCGGTGCCTTTCTTGCCGGCTCCGGTCCCGCTGACCGAGACTTTTGTATGGTGCCGGTGGTTCGAGGCCCTGCATGTCCGCTTCGGCCGGGTAGCCAGGGGTGGGATCCGCTGGAGCGACCGCGACACTGATCCTCGAAGCGAAGTCCTGAGCCTGGCCAGGGCGCAAGTGAAAAAGAACTCGCTCATTGTGCCCACCGGCGCCAAAGGTGCTTTTGTCCTGCGGAAGGAAGCATTAGGCAAACACGAACTGGGAAGGTCAGCCTATTCCGCCTTTATCGAAGCGATGCTCGACGTTACCGACAACATTGTGGACGGCCAAGTGGTGCGCCCGGACGGCGTAGTGTGCCGCGACGCCGACGATCCCTACCTTGTAGTAGCGCCCGACAAGGGCACTGCGCATTTTTCGGACCTGGCCAATTTGATAAGCGTGAGGCGAGGTTTTTGGCTCGGGGACGCCTTCGCGTCAGGAGGCAGCAGCGGTTACGACCACAAGTCGTTGGCCATAACGGCGAGGGGGGCGTGGGTCGCGGTCCGGAGGCATTTTCGTGCTCTCGGGATGGACGCCCAGCACGACCAGTTGAGGGTGGTCGGCGTGGGAGACATGTCGGGCGATGTGTTCGGCAATGGCATGCTGCAAAGCCGCAGTATTTGCCTGGTGGCCGCTTTCGACCACCGCCACATATTTGTCGACCCGGCGCCAGATCCCGAGCGGTCCTACCAAGAGCGGCTGCGGCTCAGCCAGCTCGAGACCTCGTCTTGGGCCGACTACGACATGGCGGCTGCTTCGCGGGGGGCGACGGTGTACTCCCGTCACGCCAAAAAGGTGGAGCTTTCTCCGCAAGCGTGCGGTGCTTTGGGGGTGGTCGGCCCGGGCACTATGTCCCCGCCAGAACTGGTAAAAGCCGTCCTGGAGGCCCAGGTCGACCTCATTTTCTTCGGCGGTATCGGCACTTTTGTGAAGGCTCCGAGCGAGACGGACATAGAGGTCGACGACCGGGCCAATGACGACGTGAGGGTAAACGCGGACCAACTGAGGGCGCGAGTGGTGGCTGAGGGGGCCAACCTGGCCATGACGCAGGCGGCCCGGACGAGCTATTCCCGCCGCGGAGGTCGAGTCGATACGGATTTCATAGACAACGCGGGCGGGGTGGCCATGTCCGACCGCGAGGTCAACTTGAAGATCCTTTTGAGCATGGCGCTGGCCTCGGACCGCCTGGCTCCTGCGGCCAGGGACGGGGTCTTGGCCGGGTCGGCCGAAGAAGTGGCGGACGATGTCTTGGCTCAAGTCGAACAAAGTGTGGTCGCTCTGGACCGCGCTGCCGGCTCGAGCGCGGCCGAGTTGCCGGCTATCGAGGCGCTCATGGCCGACCTGGCCCGTGCCGGCCTGCTGGACGTCGAAGTCGAGGACCTGCCCGACGGCGAAGAACTGGCCCGCCGCAGGCAGGCCGGAGCGGGCCTCAGCCGGCCGGAACTGGCCGTCCTGCTCGCGTACGCCAGGAGTGAACTGGCCCGCTCGATCGAGCCCTCGCCGCTGGCCGGCTATGAGACCACTCGTTCGTGCGCAACGGGCTATTTCCCGCTCGGGGCTCGCCAGGCCTACGCCGACCTCGTCCCTGCGCACCCCCTGTACCGCCAGTTGGTCTCCTCTGAGCTCGCAGATGAGGTGATCGTCCGCATGGGCGCGGTTTGGGCGCCATGAGGTGGCCGCCGAGACAGGGCGCCAGCTCTGGGAGGCGGCGGCGGCTTATTGGGCCGCCCGAGAGGTGCTCAGTGCGGCGCCGCTTTTCGAAGAGGTCGACCGGGTGGCATGGAGTGTCTCGACCGAGGCCGAGACGGCAATGCGCGACTCCCTGAGCAGCGGCTTGGGCAGGCTGGCCCGCTGGTACTTGACGCGGCTGGGCCCGTTCGACCCCGGTGTGGTCATTTCGTCTGACCGGCCCTTCGTGGCCGGCCTTAGCGCGGCGTACCCCTTCGGCGCAGGCTCGCCGAGTGGAGGGCCGTTCGACGACCGCCCATTGGCCGCCGCCCTGGTGGCACTCGGGCTCCCCGGGGAGGTGGCCGCTCGGTTGGCGCAGCTGGTCCGCGACGCCGCGGTGGGCGAGCTGGCGGAGGCGGCGCGGGCGTCAGAGCGCGAGGTGGGGCCGGTGGCCAGTGCCTACGCGGCGGTCGAGGAGGGGCTCTCGCTCGTGGGCCTGGAGAGGGCCCTCAGCAGGCGAGACACTTCCGACCTCTGGGAGCGCTGGGAACTCGACCTTCTGGCTGATGACCTCGCCCGGTCCCGGGTGGTGGCCGTCACCCGGTCGTTGCAGTCGCACCCGGATTTCGCCGGCGCTGATGCAGCCCGCCAATGGCTAGCAGTGCGGCCGGGGCCGTTGGCCCATGCACGGGACCTGATCGACCACCTCGGCCCTGAACCTGGAGCGAAGGGCCGGGGCCAAAAAGGTGGGGGCCGACCTGTCGCTCCCGCTTCTGGCCCTCACCCTCCGTGCCCTCGGCGAGGCCGTCCGGGCCTAGACGAGCCCGGAGGAGCCACATCGTCGCCGTACCAGAAAGAGCGCGGGCCGGGAGAGGGGAGCCTGACGAAAACCACGACTCCCGGCTCGGCCTGGACGGCGGACTGGCGCACCTGGTCGGCCTGGAGCTGGTACGGGCCCGGCTGCCCCTGCGCAAGGCGTGGGTAAGTGAGGCCGGCAGTTTTTCCGTACGTGACAGCCTCCTGGTCAGAGCGGTGGTCCGCTACGACCCGGGCGCCGGGGGCACGGCCGAGGTCGAGGGGTGGGGCGAGTGCACCGCCTTGCCGGAGCCGACCTTTAACGCCGAGTACACGGCCGGGGCGGTGGAGGTGTCGGAGCGGTATATCGTGCCCGCACTGCTGCGCGGGGGCGTGGCTCGGGCGGACGGCGTCGGCCCCGCATTGATGTTCCTGAAAGGCCACCAGATGGCCAAGGCCGCCTTCGAGGCCGCTCTCCTCGACGCCCAACTGCGGTGCGCCGGCGTGCGTTTGGCTGACTATTTGGCCGGGCTCAGCCGGCGGGGGGACAAGGCCCGGGATGTTGTACCGGCCGGGGTGGCGGTAGGCCTGGCCAGGTCGCTGGGTGACCTGCTCGATGAGGTGGCCGAGCGCGTCTCCGAGGGGTACGGCAGGGTCAAGTTGAAGATAACCCCAGGTTGGGATGCAGAACCGGTGGCCGCGGTCCGCCGTCGATGGCCCGAGTTGATGCTTTTCGCTGATGCGAACGGCTCCTACGCCGGCTTGCCGTTCGCCGAGGCAGTCGAGCGCTTGGCCCGACTGGACGAGTACGGCGTGGCCTGCCTCGAGCAACCGCTGGGTGACGACGACTTAGGTGGGCATGCGCGTTTAGCCCCTCACCTGGCTACGCCGCTCTGCCTGGATGAGGCGCTGACCTCGACTGCTTCGGTAGCGACGGCGCTGGCCATCGGGGCCTGTTCGGTCGTGAACGTGAAGGCGGGCCGGCTCGGCGGTCTGTTGGCGGCCGTGAAAACACACGACCTGTGCGCGCAACAGCACGTGCCGGTGTGGTGCGGCGGGATGGTCGAAACCGGGGTGGGCCGCGCCGCCAACGTGGCTCTGGCTGCCCTCAGCAATTTCTCGCTGCCCGGCGATCTGTCTGCCTCGGGCCGCTTCTTCGAAAAAGACGTCACTGCTCCCCTCCAGGTGAGTGCTGATGGGACGATTGCCGTGCCCTTCGGCCCTGGCAGCGGGGTGCTCGTGGACCATGAGGCGCTGCAGTCGTTGTCGGCCTGGAGGCGATGGTGGCCGACGAGCTGAGGAGGCAAGGGCGACTCGAGGCGTCAGTAGTCCGCTTCGGGCGCTACGGTGCCAGTCGATGACGTTGCCGTTTTGGCAGGATGAACCGGCTCCGATAGCCAAGGGCCGGGGCGGGGGCGGCCTCGGGTCTCCTCGTAACGTCAGCTTGGTCCGCCTCTCGGGCGAAATCGCCCGGGCCGTGGCGACCATTGGCCGGGTGGCCGTCGAGGGGGAGGTACACCGGCCGCAGACGTACAGGACGGGTTGGACGTACTTTGTGCTCCGCGACCGCGCCGCCCAGGTCCCGGTCGCGTGCCCGGCCCGCCACGCCCGCCGCTGCCGGGCCGTAGCCGGGGAGCGGGTCGTGGTCGCGGGCTCGCTCGTCTGGGGCAACGAACGGGGCCAGCTCGTCCTGGAGGCCGAAGAGGTCACGCCCGTGGGCGAAGGGGCGGTCGCCGCCATGATCGCCGAGACGCGTTCCCGGCTGGCGGCCGAAGGGCTGCTCAACCGGCCCGGACGCCCCATGCCCCGTCTGCCCACTGCGATCGGGGTGCTGTGCGGCGCCGACGCCGCCGTGCGCAAGGACATCGAGTCCGTGGTCGCCGTTCGCTTTCCCGGCTACCCCCTGGTGGTCGAGGAGACGACGGTGACGGGCCCGGGCGCGGCCGTGGCCATCGTGCAGGCGTTGTGGCGCCTGGTCCGCCGGCCCGGGGTCGACGTGGTCGTCCTGGCCCGCGGGGGCGGGGACCCAACGGCGCTACTGCCGTGGAGCGACGAAGAGCTGTGCCGGGCCGTTGCTGCCTCCCCCGTGCCGGTGGTGTCCGCCATAGGCCACGAATCTGACCGGCCCCTCTGCGACGAGGTCGCCGACTTGCGTTGTGGTACCCCCTCCATTGCCGCCCACGCCGTCGTGCCTGACCGCGAACAGCTCGAAGAGGAGCTGGCCGGGCTGCTCGTCGTGGCCACGACTAGCGCCCGGAGGCGAAGGGAGCTCGGGGGGGAAAGGTTGCGCCGGACGGACGCCAGCCGTTCGCTCACTACCGGCGTGGAGCGGGCCAAGAACAGGCTGCTCCATGCGGGCGAGCGTCTCCAGTGGGCCCAGCCGGGGGCGGCCCTGCAACGGTGCCGGCAGCGGCTCGAGTCCTGCGACTGGCGCCGGCCCCTCAACGTCCGAGTGACATCGTCAGCAGAGCGCCTCGGTGCGCTGGCCCGCCACACCCGCTCCCTTTCGCCCCAGCACGTGATCGAGAGAGGTTTCGCTGTCGTCCGTCGCCTCGACGGCACCGTCGTGCGCCACCCCGGCCAGGTCGCAGAGGGTGAGCTCCTGGAAGTGAGCGTGGCCCACGGAGTCGTGGCCGTCCGGGTCGAGCCGCCGGTCTTGCTGGCCGATACAGGTGGGCCCGACGGGCGCAGCGGGGGTCGGCCGTGAGCGACGCCAGGCCCCCCGCGGACGGCGGCCCCCCCCGTCCGCGCGTCGCCTTCGACCCGCAGCTCACCGGGGCGAGCGGGTCGCTCGAGACGCTTACTTTCGAAGAACTGGTGGCCGCGCTGGAACGGGTGGCGGCGCGGCTGGCGGGCGGCGAGCTCGGGATCGAGGCGGCCGCGGACCTCTACGAGCAAGCGGAACTGCTCTACGAGGCGGCCCAAGAACGTTTGGCCGCCGTCGAGGAACGGATCGAGCGCCTCAACCAGGACGAGCCGGGGAGCGCCAGTCCACGGTGAAACAGCGGGCGCGGACCCGGCCAGGGGCCCAACGCCGCCATTGACCGTTCATGGCCCGCCGGGTGGCCTCGGTCCAGCTGATGACATCCGGGCGGGACGTCCGCCGCACTACCTGGAGCAGCCCGCCCTCGTAGACCTTGTAGCCGGCCCAGACTCCGGGGTAGTCCTTGGTCGACCCGACCTCGGTGATTACGAGCGGCCCGTAGTCGTAGCGGCGGTTGCGGTGGCGGTGGCCGAAGGTCACGAACGTGTCCCGCTTCGTCGCCACTAACGCGTCCAGGAACTGCCGGCCCTCGTCGAAGGGGAGGCCGGGCGGGTAGACCGTCCGGAAACGGTGCTTCTCGTATGGATGGTGCAGGGCGACCCAGGCCGGCCCCGGCGCGCCGCTCACCAGATCGGCGATCTTGCGGCTCATGTCGGGGGGCAGCTCGCCCCGGTGCAAACGCGGGTTACCACTGGCCGTGCTCATCAATACGAGCCGCAGTCCCGGGACGTCGCGGGCGCGGGGCTGCCACGAGATAGGTAGACCCTGCCGCTCCAGGATGGCACGGGCGTCGACCCCGAAATTGTTGTCGTGGTTGCCGAGGATCACTTCCACCGGGACCGGGCTGGCGGCCAGCAGACCAGCCACGTCGCGGACCTCCGCGGGCGTGGTTTTGTTCGTGAGATCCCCTTTGACCACGAGCAGTCCCGCCCCCCAACCAGCCGCTTCTTCTATGGCGGCGGCGAGCGCCCTCACCGGGTAGGGCATGGAGGAGCCCCCTGGCCCCCCCGCCGGTTTTTCCTCCGCGTCGTGGATCCTGTAGAGCACGCCGAAGACCCTTTCCCCGATATGCACGTCGCTCACGGTGGCGAATTTGTACAGCAAGCGCCCGCTGGGCGGCGTCAGGGTCCGGACACGAGCGGCGGGGAAAGCGGGCACGCCCGCAGCACTGGCGAAGACGGTGTAGCTCGTGGCCGGGGCCAATCCATCGATCAAGGCCGCACCAGGCCCACCGGGCCATCCGGGGTCGAGCACCCTCCGGCCGGACCTGTACCGACGCGCCCAGGTCCCGACGAACCCCTCCCCGTCAGTTTTCTCGACCCCGGCGCTGACGCCGCCCGCGTCGAGGACCAGCTCTGCCGGCGGGGAGGGAGCAGGCTGTACCACTACGCCCCCGACCTCGATCCTCAAGCCATCAGCGGGTGAGGCGGCCCAGGTGAGCTGGACGGAACAGTCATCGACAGCAAAGACCCGGATCGGCCATGGGCCCAGCGCCCAGCTGCTTACAGACGTCATTGGCTCTGCCTTATGGACGCCGGACAGAAATGGTGGCGCCGGAGGAGCGGCCCCGAAACTCGGGCCTCAAACGGCGCCGGGACCTGCTGCTCCGAGAGCCGCGCCCAGCTGGTCGTCCACGTGGCCCTTGAAGGCCAGGTTGATGCTGAGACGCTCCCGCGCCTGCTGGACCCGGCGCTCGCCCAGCCCCAGCGGATGGGAATCGAGCCAATCAAAGACGCGTTGAGCGTAAGCGTCGCCGGCCGCGGCTAACCCGGGGAGCGACTCGAGAGATCGCTGGAGGGCCTTAGGTGGCCAACGCTCCAACATCTCGTCCCAGTGCTGCTCCATCGCTTCCCAGGCGACCGTGCACCCGTCGCGCCGGGACAGGATGCCGCCGACCAAGAAAGGTGCGTCCTGCGACCTGACTTCGCCCGAGAAGGCCAGCTCGATCGAGCGGCGCAACAGTTCGGGCTCGGGGAAGCCGCCGAGGGCATCGAGGTACCGCACCTCGTCTTGCGGCGTGGCGGCGTTCTTGTAGTGGGAGTAGAGGAGGTCCCACGCCTGCGCCCCGCCGCCGGCGGCGATCACTCGGGCTACCGCAGTGGCGAGGTCGGGCGGCAGTGGCGCCCGACCGGCGTCGGCGTCAGCTAGCGCCTGGCGGGCCTCCGCCCGCACCTCCCCGTCTGCCCCCAGGGTCCCCAAAAGGGTCACCAACCTGGCTCGTAAGCGGGCCACCCGGGGCGTCTCATTGGCGGCCGGGTGCAAGCCAACGGCGGAGAAGACCCCGCTGGCGAGGCGGCGAGCCGTGGCCGCCACAGCTGAACGCTCGTCGTCGCCGGCCACCAGGTCGAGCAACCCGAGCCCGCCCGAGATGCCCCACCAGACGTCAGGATCCCGGTCATCTGACAGCCGGGACCACAGTTCTACCGGGGTGGACAGGGGTAACATGCCGGCCACCGTTTCGGCCCAGGTATCGGAGGCCAGGCGCAGCCGTTCCCGTCCGTCCAGTTCGGTCAGCGAAGCGAAGACCCGCTGGCGCAGGTCGTCGTCGTAGTAGACGCGGTAGAAGCCCCACGCCCCCTCGTTGACCACGATCCAGGCCGGCTCCCCCTTTAGGTCGATCGTGGTGGACCCGTCCTCCAGCAGAAGGTGCTCGTGTTCCGGGGTGCCGTCCTTGGTCGCATAGCGCACGCTGACGGGGACGACCCAGCGCTGATCGTCGGCCGTGCTGCCGTCCAGCAAGAACCGGCGTTGTGAAATGTTGAGCCCGTGACCATCAGTGGTCAGGCCCGCCGATACGAGCGGGTAACCGGCCTGGTCCACCCAGGTACCCATGGTGGCTCTGACCGGTTGTCCGGAGGCCACTTCGAGGGCGTCCCAGAGGTCGGTCGTGTCGGTATTGCCGTAACGATGCTTGTCCAAATAGAAGTGGAGGCCGCGGCGGTAATTGTCCTCCCCCAGGTGCCGTTCGATCATGCGCAGGACGGCCGCCCCCTTGTCGTACGTGATCACGTCGAACATGTCCTGGACTTCGTCCGGCCGGCCCACGGGGAACTCGATGGCCCGGCTGGACCGGAGCGCGTCCGTGGCCAGCGCGGCGGCTTGGTCGATGCCGAAATTGGACCAGATCTGCCAACGGGGCTCGAAGCTGTCGGTGACGAGCAACTCCATGTAGGTGGCGAACGCTTCGTTCAACCAGGTGCCGTCCCACCACCGCATGGTGACCAGGTCGCCGAACCACATGTGCGCCGTTTCGTGCCCGATGACCGACACCACCCGCTGACGCTCGTCCTGGGAGCTCTCCTCGCTTACCAGCAGCGCCGTCTCTCGATAGGTCACCAGGCCGAGGTTCTCCATGGCGCCCGAAGCGAAATCCGGCACAGCCACGTGGTCGAGCTTGTCGCTGGGGTACGGCATAGAGAAGTAGTCCCGAAGGAAACTCAGCGCCTGGGCGGCGGCCTCCTGGGCCAGGCCGGTGAGCGCGCCGCGGCCGGGGACACAGGCGATGCGCAGCGGTACGCCGTCCACGTCCCTCGGGTCGGTCAGCTCGAAGGGCCCGATGACGAAGGCGACCAGGTAGGTCGACATCTTTATGGTGTCAGCGAAACGCACCCGGCGTTTGCCGTCGCCGACCGGTTCGGACGAGATCTCCCTGCTGTTCGACAGCACCGTTTGGCCCTCGTCCGCCACGATGGTGACGCCGAAGCTCGCTTTGAGGTCAGGTTCGTCCCAGCACGGGAAGGCCCGCCGTGCGTCGGTGGCTTCGAACTGAGTAGCCGCCAACCAGGCTTCGTCACCGTTGTCCCGGCGGAACTTGCTCCGGTAGAAGCCTCGTAGCAGGTCGTTGAGCTGCCCGGAGAAACGCAAGTGCAGGGTGTAGGGGCCGGGTTGCAGGGGGCGGTCAGGCACGAGGACGGCCTGCTCCTCCTCCGGAAAGTAGGAGACGGTCGCCCGGCGGTCCTGCTCGCCCTCGGCGGCGAAGCGCACTTCGCTGATCTCCAGCTCGGCCGCGTTCAGTACGACTTGGCTGGCCACGTCACTGACCATTACGTCAATGCTCGCCTCGCCATCAAAGGTGGCACGGGTCAGGTCGGGCGTGAGCACCAAGGAGTAGTGATCAGGGATAACGTTCCTCGGCAAGCGGTACGACGGTCGCTCTTCCACCTGGCCACCCTACGGCCCAGCCGGGCGGACATGCCAACCGATTCGGTTCAAATGGCCTTCACAATGCCGTGACGGCGGCCGTCAAGAGGCGTCGGGTTCGACCGGGGGAAGGTACTCCAGCTCGAGGTCGGCCAGACGGACGAGGATGGAAGCGACCCAGGAACCGAGCGAGCTGAGCGAAGCCTCCGTGGCGGCGCTTACTTGCCGGGTGGCGCCGGAGCGCAACTGGAGCGCGTCTCGACCGCTCGCCGGCGGCCCAAGGGGCCCGGGAAGAGGCTCATTTCCTTGGGCTCGTCCGCGCTGGGGGCTGGTAACCGGTAACTGCCCTCGTAGGACACCTCCACGGCCACCTCGGGCGGAGCACCCTCTTCCTCGTACGCTTCCTCGATCACGGGCGCTGAGCGGACCAGGTTGTCGCCGCCGATGTCCGGGCTCTCCTCGGGGAGAACGGCCAATACTGCCGCCAAGGCGGGGCGTTTTGCCAGGCGCTGGACCCGGAAGACGACCTCCATGCCGATCTCGGGCGGGTCCTCGACCTGCTCTCCCATGCTCATACTGCGCCATGCCGACTGGCTCCACGTCTGCCAGTCGAGGCTGATGTCGGCGCTGACTCGGGGTGGGTCGCCGTCACCGGGCAGGCTGACCGTCGCCTCCCAGACGAGATCGCCCGTCAGCAGGTCGTAGACAAGGCGGTCGTCCTGACCGGCGGGTTCTAAAAGGCTCTGGTCGAGCGCCGCCCGCAGGGCGCCGACTGTGTCGAGGAACAAGTGGTCCAGCATCGAGGCTCCTGGCTAAGTGACAGTACACCAGAGGGCCGCCGTGGTCCGGGCGCCAGAGCTTACCGGTCGTAGCGCGCTGACCACGCTCACCACGCTCACCACGCCGACCGCGCTGACCACGGTGACCGCGGCTGCGGCCGCTCACGTCGCTCGTCCGCCCGGCGCTCACCGCGACAGCCCCGCCTGCGCGCTTCTGGGCCGATACCCAGGGATCTTGGCGCGCTACCGTCGCTTATCCTTACGCTGGCGCGCACGAATCCTGGTAGGGGGGGCGGGGGCGGCGCTCCCGCAAGCGGCGCTCCCGCAAGCGGCGCTCCCGACTACGTACGTGCCCGCCCGCTGCTGTTAGGCGTAGGCAGGACGAGGTGCAAAGGGGCAGTACCCTTTGGGTGTGGAACGCATCGGGCTCGTGGGCCTGCCCAACTCAGGCAAGTCCAGTCTCTTCAACGCCTTGACGGGGGGTTCGACGCTGGTCGCCAGCCACCCGTTCTCGACGACCGAGACGAGCACCGGCATCGCCCACGTGCCGGACCAGCGCCTGGACGCCCTCGCCGTCATGAGCGCGTCAAAAAAAGTGGTGCACGCCAGTGTCGAGTTGGTGGACATCGCCGGCCTGGTGGCCGGGTCGTCCACCGGAGAAGGGCTCGGCAACCGGTTCCTCGGAGGGATCCGGGAGGCTGACGCCATCTGCCTGGTGCTGCGCGCCTTCGAGGACCGCAACGTGCCGGGGGCCACTGACCCGCTCGAGGACCTGACCGTGCTCGAGCTCGAGCTCGTGCTGGCCGACCTGTCGAGTGCCGAGTCCCAGCTGGAGCGGCGGCGCAAGGCGGCCAAGCAGGACAAGTCGCAGGCGGGCCAGGTGGCCGCCCTCGAGCGGGCACAGGCCTTTCTGGCCGACGGCATCCCCCTGTACCGGGCCGGTTTGACGAGCGAGGAGCGCGAACAGCTGCGCCCGTTCTTCATGCTGACCAACAAACCCTTGCTCACTGTGGTCAATCTCGGCGAGGACGTGGTCGGCGAAGGGGAGTCGCTGGTGAAGGCGGTAACCGACGAACTGGGGAGCGCGGCCGAAGTGCTGGCCGTAAGCGTCAAGCTCGAGGCCGAAGCGGCCCAGCTGCCGGAGGAGGACCGGGCCGAACTGCTCGAGGGGTTGGGCCTGGGCGAGGGCGCTCTGCCCCGGGTGGCCCAAGCCGCTTACCGCATGCTCGGCCGCCGCACCTTCTTGACCACCGGGGACAAAGAGAGCCGGGCCTGGACGTTCCGGGCCGGGGCCAAGGCCCCCGAATGCGCCGGCGTAATCCATTCCGACCTCCAGCGCGGCTTCATCCGGGCCGAGGTCGTCCACTGGGACGAGCTCCTTTCGCTCGGGTCCTGGGCCGCCGCCCGTGACGCGGGCAAGCTCCGGGTCGAGGGGAAGGAGTACGTGGTCCAGGACGGCGACGTCCTCGAGATCCGTTTCAACGTTTGAGCCGCCCACGACGCCCACCTCGGCCACCCATGTCCCGCCCTCGCAGGCGAAGAGAACCAGAGCGGCGCACCGAAAGTGGTCTCGAACGTACCGCCTCCCCTGCGGCTGGCCCCGCTACGGCTGGCCCCGCTACGGCTGGCCCCCCTGCGGCGGCTGGCCCCGCTACGGCTGGCCCCGGCCGCATCGTGGTCGTGGCCACGCCCATAGGCAACCTGGGCGACCTGTCCCCCCGTGCCGTCGACGCTCTGGCGTCGGCTGACTACATCTATTGCGAGGACACCCGCAGGACTCTGAAGCTGCTCAGCCACGCTGGTATCTCGGGCCCACGGCTCGTTTCGCACCATCGCCACAACGAGGCGGCCACCACCCCCACCGCCGTGGCACGGGCCAAGGCGGGCGCCGTCATCGCTATCGTCTCCGACGCCGGGACTCCGCTGGTAAGCGACCCCGGAGGCCGCCTGGTACGGGCGGCGCTGGCCGAGGAGATCCCGGTCGGAACGGTGCCGGGGCCATCGGCCGCGTTGGCGGCACTGGTGCTGTCGGGGTTTTCAGCTGACCGGTTCTGCTTCGAAGGGTTCCTCCCTCGTTCTGGGCGCCAGCGGAACGAGCGGCTGGCCGCCGTGGCCGGCGAGACCGAGCGCGCCGTTGTCATTTTCGAATCGCCCCACCGGCTCCTGCGGTCGCTTGACGACTTGTTGGCCGTGTGCGGCCCGGACCGGCCGATCGCCGTATGCCGAGAATTGACCAAGATCCACGAGGAGGTCTGGCGGGCTACGACCGGCGAAGCGGTGGAGCGGGCGGGGCAGACGACGCCCCGGGGTGAGTACGTGTTGGTGCTGGGCCGTTGCCCCACCCACCCGTCTGCTCTCCGACGTCGAGGCCTAAAGCGGCGGCGGCCGCCGCATGGGTGCCTGTACCCTGGGCGGGTGGCCCGCTTCTACGTCACTACGCCCATCTATTACGTCAACGATGCGCCTCACATCGGCCACGCGTACACCACGATCACGGCCGACGCCCTGGCGCGCTGGCACCGTTTGCTGGGCGATGACGTGTTCTTCCTCACTGGTACCGATGAGCACGGGCTGAAGGTGCAGCGTTCAGCCGAGGCCAACGGTCTCACCCCCCAGGAACAGGCCGACATTTACAGCGCCCGCTTCCGCGACGCCTGGGAATTGCTCGACATCTCCAATGACGATTTCATCCGCACCACCGAACCGCGTCACCATGAGGCCGTCAGCGCCCTGATGCAGGCGGCTTACGACAACGGCTGGATAAACCTCGGGACTTATGAGGGACTTTATTGCGTGGCCTGCGAGGCCTACTACACCGAGGCCGACCTCGTCGACGGCCTTTGCCCGGTGCACCACCGGCCGGTCGAGCTGCTGAAGGAGCAGAACTACTTCTTCCGGCTTTCCGCTTTCACAGACCGGCTCCTCGAGTGGTACGGGGATAACCCCGGCGCGGTTACCCCCGAAGCCAGGCGCAACGAAGCTCTCGGCTTGATAAAGGGCGGCCTGCAAGACATTTCTGTGACGCGCACTTCGCTCGACTGGGGAGTGCGGGTCCCCTGGGACAGCGAGCACGTCTTTTATGTTTGGTACGACGCCCTCATTAATTACGCCACCGCGGTGGGTTACGGCGAGGACATTGACCGGTTCGAAAAATGGTGGCCGGCGGTCCACCATTTGATCGGTAAGGACATACTGCGCTTCCACTGCGTGTACTGGCCCGCCTTGTGTATGGCGGCCGGTATCGAGCCACCGCACCGCATCGCGGTGCACGGGTACCTCCTCGTCGGCGGCGAGAAAATGTCCAAGACCGCTTTCAACCAGATCTCGCCGGCGAGCCTGGTGCCCGAGTTCGGCGTTGACGGGTTCCGCTACTTTTTCCTGCGGGACCAGCAATTCGGCCCGGACGGGGACTTCTCTTACGAGGCGATGGTCGCCCGCTACAACGCGGACCTGGCTAACAACCTGGGTAACCTGCTGGCCCGGGTGACCGCCGTGGTCCAGCAAAAATGCGGCGGGACCGGTCCCGCCCCCCGCCCTGACAGCCCCTTGGCCGACCTGGCGGCGGAGGTGTACGAGACCGCCGCAGTGGCCTGGGAACAGATCGCTCCGAGCGAGGCGCTGGAGGCGACCTGGCGGCTGGTGCGGGCGGCCAACGCGGCGCTGGAGGCGGCGGAGCCGTGGCGAGCCGAGCCAGGCCCGAGGTCGACGCCGTCCTCGGCGACGCCCTCGAGGTCCTGCGGATCGTGGCCGTGCTGGCCAGCCCGGCCCTGACGCGGGCCCCGTCCGAGATCTGGCGGCGCATCGGGCTGGCTGGTTCGCCGGCCGGCGCCCGGCTCCCGGACGCGGCGAAGTGGGGTGGGTACCCGGGCGGGTTGCCGGTGGAGCGGGGCGCGCCGCTGTTCCCTCGGCTTAGTAGCTAGTCCTAAATCAGTGTGGTGCGATAGCCACTGCCACATCCCCTACGAAGGGGTGGGCCCGGACGCGGTCGACCAGGCGAAGGCGGCCGGCGTGACGCGATTGGTCGACGTCGGCACCGATGCTGACCAATCAGGGGCTGCCCTGCGAGTGGCGGCCGAGAACGAAGGCGTATGGGCCACGGTCGGCCTGCACCCTCACGAAGCCAGCCAAGGCGTGGCGTCGGTGGAAGCGCTCGTCCAGGGACAGCCCAAGTTGGTGGCGATAGGCGAGTGCGGCCTCGATTACCACTACGATTTTTCTCCCCGGCAGGTGCAGCGGGAGGCGTTTGCGGCCCAGGTCGCATTGGCCAATTCGCACGGCCTCGCCCTCGTGGTCCATACCCGGGAGGCGTGGGAGGACACGTTCTCCATCCTGCTCTCGGAGGGAGTGCCCCGGCGTACGGTGTTCCACTGCTTTACGGGCGGCCCGGACGAGGCGCAGGTTTGCCTCGACCTGGGGGCATGGTTGTCGTTCAGCGGGATCGTCACCTTCAAGAACGCCGGCGAGGTCCGGGACGCCGCCGCCCTCTGCCCTCTCGACCGCCTGCTGGTCGAGACCGACTCTCCCTACCTGGCGCCGGTGCCCCACCGTGGCCGGCCCAACGTGCCCGCGTACGTGCCCTTGGTCGGAGCGGGAGTGGCCGCCGCGAAGGGGTTGGACGTGACTGTTATCGAACGTTCCAGTTGGGTGGCGGCGGCCGAAGTGTTCGGCCTCGACGCCTGAGCGGTTGGGAATAACAGCCCACGGGCCAGGGCGGTCCAGGATGGGGTCGTGACCCTGTCCAGATCGGAGGTGCTCCGGTTACTGGACGACAACCAGATTTCGCCGAGCCGCGCCCTCGGGCAGAACTTCGTAGCGGACGCCAACACGGTCCGCCGCATCGCCCGGGTTGCCGCTGTGGGGCCGGGCAACCGCGTGGTGGAAATCGGTGCCGGCCTGGGCTCGCTCACTCTGGCCCTGGCGGAAACGGGCGCGTCCGTAGTCGCCGTCGAACGCGACCGCTGGCTCGTGCCCGTCCTCAATAAGGTGCTCGACGAGCGGGCCCCGAACGCAGCGGTCGAGGTGGTCGAGGCCGACGCCATGCAGCTCGACTGGGCCGGTCTGCTCGGGCCGGCCCCGGGCTGGGTGTTGGTGGCCAACCTCCCGTACAACGTGGCCACCCCCCTCGTGGCCGACCTCCTGGACTACGTGCCCGTGGTGACCCGGATGCTGGTCATGGTGCAGGACGAGGTGGCCCGACGGCTGGTGGCGGGCCCGGGCAGCCCCGCCTACGGGGCCGTCTCGGTCAAGGTTGCCTACTGGGCCGAAGCGGCCCTGGTGGGGACCGTGCCATCATCGGTCTTCGTGCCGCGACCCAAAGTTGGATCTGCCCTGGTCAGCGTGCGCCGCCGGCCGGCGCCCGCGGTCGACCCGCACCTTGTCGCCCCGGACGCGCTGTTCCGCCTGGTCAGGGCGGGGTTCGCCCAGCGCCGCAAGATGCTCCGGCGGTCCCTGGCCGGTTTGGTGCCAGCGGCGGCCTACGCCGCGGCCGGCATCGACGATGAGGCGAGGCCAGAGCACTTGTCGGTGACCGAGTGGGGCCGACTGGCCGCCGCCGTCACCGCCTTTGCCGCCGACGGGAGCGTTGATGAAAGAGATTGACGAGTGGGCCGAAGCCCGCACCCGTCGGGCGGCAGGGGAGTGGTGGGCGCTGGCCAAGCTGACGCTGTCACTGCGCGTCACCGGGGTGCGGCCCGACGGTTATCACTTGCTTGATGCCGAGATGGTCACTATCGACCTGGCGGACACGCTCTATTTCGCTCCTGGCGACGGCCTCGAGCTCGACGTGCGGGCCGCGGGGTGCGACCAGGTCCCCACAGACGACGCCAACCTCGTCAGGCGGGCGCTGGCTCTAACCCGCCACCAGGCCCACGTCCGCCTGGTCAAGCGCATCCCGGCGGGGGCCGGTCTGGGTGGCGGGTCGGCCGATGCGGCCGCTGTGCTGCGATGGGCGGGGGCGGCCGGGACCGAGGGGCTGGAGATAGCGCTCCAGCTGGGTTCTGACGTCCCCTTTTGCCTGGCCGGCGGCGGGCGAGCGAGGGTGGCTGGTGTGGGGGAGGTGCTGGAGCCATTGCCCTTTGAGGAAGTGGACGGCGACGCCTACACGCTTCTCGTGCCCCCGTTCGGCGTGGCGACCAGGACCGTCTACCAGGCCTGGGACGAAATGGGAGGTCCGGTCTCGGATAATTTCAACGACCTGGAGCCGGCGGCCCTACGGGTCGAGCCCCGGCTGGCGAGATGGCGGGACCGCCTCGGTATGGCTACGGGCGAGCAACCCCAGCTCGCGGGGAGCGGCTCGACCTGGTTTGTGCCGGGCGCCCACCCCGGGCCCGACCGGCTTGTAGTCCGGGTGGCCCGGAGCGACGATCCTGACGCTCGCCAACGATGACGCCATGGAGTTTGCTGGCGGCACTGGCCGAATGAGGGCTACTTACCAGCCCGCCGCTGCCAACGTGTGGCCTTCAACATCTTCTTGTGCTTCTTTTTGCGCATGCGCTTACGGCGCTTCTTGATCAGAGATCCCATGGCGGGTTGCTAACTTAGCAGGTCGGCGGCGTAGTCCGGACAGCGCCCACCCGGTCAATGCCCGCCAGTGGCAGACACCGGGGCGGCCGTCGGCGAGCCGGGCGCGGTGCTGGCTTTCTTGGGCGGGGGGACGCCTTCCCTCGGGGCGGCCACGGCGGTGACAGGCCAGCGCCGCCGGGAGGCGCTGGAGAGCCGGCCCATCAGGGCCAGCGCGGCCGGGTCGTCTTCCCCGGGCCGGACCTCGATGACGCCTCCTTCGACCATTTCGTCGATGATCTCCTGACCGAGGTCGCTGCGGATGACGGTAAGCGTCCAGTCCTTCAGCTCACCGATCCCGCCCGTGGAAATGTCGGCGTGCTCCGCCGCGAAATCAGGACAGGATTTGCAGCCTTCACGGGTCCACGTGTGCCCTTCCTTCAGCGGCACCTCGTGGTACGAGCCGTCCTGGCACCAGATTCTGGAAAACCCCCTTGATGTTTATCTTGGCAATATCCCGGCGGGCGAGGCCGTACTTCGCTTCGAAGAACTCCTCGAAAATCGAGTCGTCAAAGGTCTTCGAGCACATCAGCCCGATGGACAGGCCGAGGCGCCGTGCCACCTTGCCGGCCTTGCGGGATTTCATTACGACAGGCGCCGAACTTTGGCACCCCATACCCACCAGGGCGAAGCGTTCGCCCCCGGCGGCCACGGCTTCGGCGTAGGCCAGCGGGTTGGCCGAGTAGGTGTAGCGAGAACCGGCCGTAGCCAGGACCTCCTCCCGGGTCCTCGCCACCGTGGGCACAGCCCGCCATCCCGAACCGTCGCCTTCCAGCCCCGAGACGAGGGCCGCGTCGATGCGGTCGTGGTCGAGGCACCACAGCAATATGGCGGAGACGACGCCGCCGTCCTGCCCGGTGGACAGGAGCTGGGCGTCGGTCGCTCGGGCCAAGAGAACGGTCTTGGCTACCCCGGCCTGTTCCTCGGGCAACCGGGAGCGACCGAAAAGGAAGGTATCTGCTTCGGTTTCCCAGTTCCTAAAGCGCGGGCAGGCCCGCGTGCAGCTCGTACATCCACGAAGCCCATGACTACAGCCTCCAGGGCCGAGCTCTTCCTCCAGGTGGAACGGCTTGTAGGCGCCGGCCTCGGTGTCGTAGCCGAGCACGTCGTGGGGGCAGGCGACAATGCAGGCGGCGCACCCCGTGCACAAACCGGAGGTCACGACCTCGGTGTACAGTTCCGCCCACTCGGCTCTCCAGCGCTCCGGTGCCTGACGCTCTTCGGTAACGGTCACATCGCCTAGCGTAACTGGCGGCCCGGGGTGGTTCGGGCTAGGCCTGTTGCGCCTGCCGTTGGGCGGCCCCAGTCCGGGCCGGTCCGGGCCGGGCTACGGTTGGTGGCATGCCCGAGACCGCGTTTGCCCTGGGGGCCAAAGTGGACTGCACCGATGGCCCGTGTGGCGTGCTGCACACCCTCGTCGTGCGCCCGGCGGGGCCGCAGGTCACGCACCTGGTGGTCGAACCCGAGGGCCGGATCGGGCTCGGCCGGCTGGTACCTGTCGAACTCGTCGCCTCGTCCGATGATGTCATCAGCCTTAGCTCCGACCTGCCCGCCTTCAACTCCCTGCCCATGGCCGAGAGCAGCGAGGTGGTGGAGGACTTGTCCGCCGGCTACATCTTTCTCCACGCCACCCTGCTGCCGAGAAAAGAAGTGCACGAGGTGCTGCCCGAAGGTGAAGAAGGGCTGGGCTCCGCCACCCAGGTCCTGGCCACCGATGGCGCCATCGGGGGAGTGGGAGGTCTGATCACGACGGGCGACAGTCACGAGATTTCCTCGGTCATAGTGACCGAGGAAAGGCATTTATGGGGCCACAAACTGGTGGTCATCCCGGTCGGCACGGTGGCCGCCTTTTCTGACGACGGGGTCCAGCTCAACGTGGCGACGGCCGACGCGGAACGTGTGGCGGTGACGTTCCAGCGATAGGGGGGCGTTCAGGCGATAGGGAAGAGCCAAAGGGTTGGGGGGACGAGGCCCGTTGGCCCGGGCCCATGTCCCGGTCCAGGCCAACGGGCTCGGCAAAGGCGCCTCCACGCTCCTCACGCCGGCACCCTGAGGAGTGGACGCCAAGGCCAGTCCTACCCCCTCCGGCGATCAACAAACATCCTGAGCGTCCTCCGGGAATTCTCTGCGGGAGGAGACCAGGGGCCTGAACCGCCCGCCGTAGCCCCGACGCCAACGGCACGGGCGGGTGGTCCCCGCCCTCTCGTGGCCTTGGCTCAGCTGTCTAATCTACGGATATGGAGGCGCGTGGGTCTGACGAGGGTCGTGTTCGGCTACTTACGTCTGGGCGGGACAGCCGTTCCTCGTTGCCCCGCATGGTGCTCGACACTGATGCCTACAACGAGATAGACGACCAGTTCGCCCTGGTGCACGCGGTGCTGTCCTCCGACCGGGTGCGGTTGGAGGCTGTATACGCGGCCCCGTTCGACAACCCCCGCTCGACCGGGCCTGGTATCGGCATGCGGGAGAGCTATGAGGAAATTCAGCGAGTTCTGGACGCACTCAGCTGTTCCGGGCTGCCCGTGTTGGAAGGTGCCACAGAATGGCTGACCGGCCAAGAGAGTGACTACCCGGTGTCGGCGGCCACACAAGATTCTGATCGACCGGCGCCGGTCGGGCAAAGGCGAACCGCTTTACGTTGTCGCCATCGGCGCGCCGACCAACGTCAGCGCGGCCCTGTTGCAGGCTCCTGACATCAACGACCGCGTGGTAGTCGTGTGGTTGGGCGGGAACTCGTTCTCGTGGCCGACCGCCCGAGAGTTCAACCTCCAACAAGACCTGCGGGCATCACGGGTACTGTTCGATTCGGGTGTGGCGCTGGTGCACGTTCCTTGCTTCAATGTGGCTGACCACCTGTCGACCACCCGGGACGAAATCGAGCATTACGTCCGCCCCGCCGGAAAAGTCGGCCAGTTCCTTGCGGAACGTTACGCGCAGCACGTCGAGGACGGTCCGGGGGTATCGAAGGTCATCTGGGACTTGGCCGCCACCGCCTGGCTCCTGGAACCGTCATGGGCTACCGACGTGCTGACTCAGAGCCCGGTCCTGACCGACGAAATGACTTGGTCTCGGGACCCGGGCCGGCATTTGGTGGCCGAGGTAACGTATGTGCGGCGCGACGCTATTTTCGGCGACTTCTTTGTCCGCTTGGCGGAACATGCGGCCCGCAGTAAATGAGGCCATTTCGGACCAAAATCCCACGGGTTGCGTTTATCGCCGGTACACCGACACGTGGCTGGTGCTGACGGCGCTGAACGGCTCCTTTCCCCACCCGCCCCAGCGGTGGTCGAGGCGAAGGCCAGCCAGCTGCGACATGAGGTCGAGCTCGGCCGGCCAGGCGTACCTGAGGTGTACGGGACGTACCGATACCGAGCTATTAGTAATGTGGACGACGTTGCTCCGGACCAGTTGGCCCACGCCGTCGTGGCGGCTGGCGTCGATGCGCACATCCTCGTCGCCGAGGTGCATGGTGCGCAGCGACTGGCCCCGGTCGTAGCGGGTGGGGTCGGGGACAAAGCATTCGAGCAAGAACGCGCCGTCCGGCTCCAGAGCTGCTGCCACTGCCTTGAAGCAGCGCACCTGGTCCTCCTGGGAAAGGAGGGCGAAAAACGTGTTGAACACCACATAAACCAGCCGGAACCGCCCGGCCGGAGCCACGTCGGCCATGTCCCCGATAACAACAGGCAAAACTTCGCCACCGGGCTTCGAGCGCATACGGGCCACCATCGATACGGAGGCGTCGATGCCCTCCACCTTCACCCCCCGGGCGGCCAACGGGAGGGCCACACGTCCAGTCCCGATGCCGAGCTCGAGCGCCGGGCCGGCGCCCGCCAGCTCGGCCAGGAGCGACAGTTGTGCTTCCGTAGGGACCAAAAAGGCATGGTGTTCGTCGTATATATCGGCCCACGTCTCGCCGTAATACTCGGCTCCAGTGCTCAGGCCGTCGATCGTCATCTGCCCATCGTGGCACCGGCCGGGCGCAGGTCGCTCGCTAATTTCGGGTCGCACTTTGGCCCGGCGGACGGTGGCATTATCAGAGGATGAACAGGGCTGGGCGATGCCGGAAGGCATAGTAACGATACGGGACGTGGCCCGACGGGCGGCAGTGCACCCGGGGACGGCGTCGAGGGCGCTCAACGAGGCGACACGGTCGCTCGTGAAGCCCGAGACGGCGGAGCGGGTCAGAGCGGCCGCCCTGGCCCTCGGCTACAAGCCCAACTACTTGGCCCGTAGTTTCAAGACCAAAAGGACGTTCTCCGTCGGCGTCGTGATCCCCGACATCAATAACCCCCTCTTTCCGCCAATTGTCAGAGGCTTAGAGGAGCGTCTATCGACCGCAGGCTACGTGGCACTTCTCGCCAATACTGACAACGATATCGAGCGGGAAGGGCGCATCCTCGACGGCTTACTGGAGCGAAGGATCGATGGTCTCGTCCTGGCCACCGCCCGGCGCAAAGACCCCTTCATGGCCGAAATCGGGCGGCGAGGCATGCCGGCCGTCCTCGTGAACCGCATAGCTGACGACGAGGCTGTTCCCTCGGTCTCAGTCGATGACCGTAGCGGGATCGCCATGGTCATCGAGCACCTGGTCGCCCGGGGCCACCGTCAGATCGCCCACGTCGCCGGGCCTCAGTCGCTGTCAACCGGGTACCAGCGCTTCCGCGGCTATGTCAGCAGCATGAGAGACCATGGCTTGAAGCCGTCAAAATCACGAGTGTCTTTCGCGTCAAGGTTCTCCATCGCCGAGGGGTTGCGGTGTGGGACAGAGCTCCTGGCGCAGGCGGATCGCCCGACGGCCATCGCGGCGGGGAACGACATGCTGGCGCTCGGCTGCTATAACGCCATTGATGCCCTCGGCCTGCGTTGCCCGGAGGACGTCTCGGTAGTTGGCTTTAACGACATGCCGTTCATGGACAGGCTGAGCCCGGCGCTGACGACTGTGCGCATCCCGCATTTCGATATCGGGGCGCAGGCTGCCGACCTTCTCCTCGAACGCATGACCCACCCAGATGTGCCGGTGAAAGTGGTGCTCCTCCGGCCGGAGCTGGTGGTTCGTGGTTCGACTGTGGCGGTGTGAGCGGCCAGAGAAGAAAAGCGATCTCCGTCCTTGACAGTCGCGTCGAGACGGGACGAGACTCGACATATCATGCAATCGATTGTGAGACGTCTGGTGCCGTCGCCCGAACCCGAGGGCACCGAAGAGGCTCTCGGGTGGGTCGGTGCGGGGCGGATGGGGGCGGCGATGGTCGAGCGCTTGCTCGAAGCCGGCCGTTCCGTGAAGGTCTACAACCGGAGCCGCTCCAAACTTGGTCCACTCGTCGCAGCCGGTGCCGAACCTGCCCGTTCTATTTCAGAGCTAACCGGGGTCGGGGTTGTCTTCACGTCCGTCTCGTCGTCCGAGGACCTCTTGTCAGTGACCAGCGGCGGGCGCGGCCTCCTGACACTTGACGAGCCGCCCGAGGTTATCGTCGACGTGTCCACAGTCTCGTGCGAAGCTTCGGCCGTATTGCGGGCCAAGGCGGCCGAGTTCGGGACAGCTGTAGTGGCCGCACCCGTGAGCGGCAACCCTGGAGCCGTCCGAGCTGGTCGGGCCACGTTCGCCATTTCCGGACCAATGGCGGCCTGTGAGCGAGTTGCGCCGGTGTTGATGACCATCGGTGCCAACGCGACCTACTGCGGCCCGGGGGAGGCGGCCCGGTTGGTCAAGCTCTGCCACAACCTTTTCCTTGCCTCGATTATCCAGTCGCTCGTGGAGGTAACCCTCTTGGCCGAGAAGGGGGAGGTCGACAGGGCGAGCTTCTTGTCCTTCCTGAACGGCAGTGTCCTCGGCTCGACGTTCACCGGCTACAAGACGCCGGCCCTAGTCAACCTCGATTTTCATCCGACGTTCCCGGCGAAATTGCTCCGAAAGGACATGGAACTGGGGTTGGCCGCCGCCCGGGAGCTCGAGGTGCCGATGCCGGTGACGGCGTTGGTCGCCCAGATCGTGGCGCGCCTCGTAGGAGAGGGCTACGGGGAGCAGGATTTCGCCGCCCTTCTATCTATGGAGGCAAAAGGAGCGGGCGTCCACCTCGCTAGATAGTCGGCAGCGATCCTGTCTGTCAGCGAGTGGCGTAGGACGAGCTGATCACGGCTCGGGGGGTTTTCGATGACCACTGCCGGGTGGGGGCCGGTCTCGTCGCACGCTGCGCTTCCCGTTCCCACCCGCGGTTTGTCGGTCAGGCCGGTCCGGCGTGGGGCGAAAACCGAGCGTGCTCTCGCGGCGTTCGAGCCGGTGCGGTACGACTACGTCCCGCGGGGGCGCCTCGCTCCGACCGTTCATGCGTTCGACGAGGTTGGTGACCGCGCACCGGGCGATCAGCTGTTTGTCCGGTGAGATCGTGGTTAGCGTTGGCACCGAGAACCCGGCCTCCTCGACATCGTCGAAGCCGGCCACCGCGATGTCGTCCGGGACCCGTACGTGGGCCTCGTAGAGAGCTCTCAGGACGCCAAAGGCAAGTTCGTCATTGAAAGCGAAGATCGCATCAGGGCGAGCACCGGATGAGAGGAGACGTCGGGTGGCGTACAGCCCTTCGAGGCGATCGGAGGCATCGACGGGGATCAGCAGGTTCCTCCGCGCTGGTATCCCCGCTTCCTCGAGCGCGGCGGCATACCCGGCTCGCCGCAAGCCGGCGGTCCCCGCGGGCTCGGACCGGAGAACGCCGAGCGCGGCAATGCGGCGGCGGCCCAGTTTGATGAGATGTTTTACAACTTCGTCCGCCGCGGCCACGTTATCGATGGCGACATGGTCGACCAACCCGTCCAAAACACGCTCTCCCAGCAGCACGAGGGGAGTGGCACTGCGGTTAGTCGCAATGGCCGCTCCGTTCAGCGCCGAAGGGGAGAAGATCAGCCCGTCTACAAGTTGAGCCCTGATCCCTCTGACGACCTGGCTCTCACGTTCGTGAAGGGCTTCGGTCTGGTCGACCAGAAGGGTATAGCCGGCCTCGGCAACGGCCCGTTCAACCAGCCGAGCGAGTTCCGCAAAGTAGGCGCTCAACCCCGGGACGGCCAGCGCGATCACGCCTGAGCGCCCGCCGCGAAGATTGCGGGCCGAAAGGTTGGGCTGGTACCCGAGCTCGTCGAGCGCTCTCTGGACACGCCTCCTGGTGGCAGGAGAGACGTGGACGTAACCGCTGACGACATTTGACACGGTCTTGACCGACACCCGCGCTCGCACTGCGACGTCGCTTAGCGTTACAGCCACGGCCTCTCCTTACACCGTCTCATCCAAGGGCGTTGTCGGAGTGCCCAAACACCAGAGCACGATACGTGCTCAGTGCGTCGTCTGCACGCCGCACCGCACCGGGAGTGGTCATGTTGTTGCTCTTTGGGACCTCGACCGTTCGTGGCCACTTCTTGACAAGGTCCAGTCGGTCAGTTACGCTCTTACAACGTTGTAAACATTACATCGTTGTAAATGACGCGTACCGTGGCAACACCGGCAAGAAGGGGGATACACCGAAGGGCACGTGTCGTTGCGGTTTGTCCTGGATGCCAGGCGGCCCGTACGTGTGCCTTCGGAGACTTCATGAAGGACGCGTGCGGCGGTAAGTGTTCCTGAGCGGCTCTGTCGAAGACTGTCTGCGGATGACCTGGTAACGATGTCGAAGGGCTAGCCGGGTCCCTGGGAAGAACTCGCTTTGTGGGGGAGCGCCATTGTGACCCAGATGCGCCATTTCGCTTACGGGCAACCAGCATCATCTGGCTGCACTAACGTAACGCAGCGCAGGCGATGACTGCCCCGGGCCGGGCGTCGCCGGACGGCCCGCTTGCCCTCGGGGTCGTGGGTTGCGCCCGGATCCTCCCTGCCCACTTGAGGGGCATGCTCGTTATGCAGTCGGCGGGTTTTGACCTCTTCCGTATTACCGCATTGTGTGCACGGAGGGCCGACGATGCCGCCATGTTCAGGCGCCCCGGAGATGGGCCCACGCCGCGGGCGCCTGCCTCTACCAACGAGGCGGACCCGTTGGGCGCACCCCACGTGTACGTAAGCGATATCCATGAAGACGTCGTGCCCGAGATCTTCGAGGACTGGCGGGAGATGTTGCGTTCAGGCTTGGTCGACGCTGTCTTGGTCCTGACGCCAGTGTCCCTCCATCATCAAATAGCCCTCGACGCACTTGCCGCCGGCAAGCACGTACTCATCGAAAAGCCGTTCGCTATTTCTGTTCGAGCGGGGCAGGCAATTGTCGCTGACGCAAACCGCCGGGGCCTCGTCGCCGGCGTGGCGGAAAGTCTCCGTTACGCGCCCAGGACCCGGGCCCTCAAATGGGTATTGGACCAGGACGTTATTGGCCGTCCGCAACTTTGGCTTTCCGCTGGCATGGGCGGTGAATGGGCCCCCGACCGGATCGTCGCCCACACGCCTTGGCGTCACCAGAAGCTAGACGGCGGCGGAGGGCCGGCCATAGATCTTGGCGTCCATCTCATGCACCAGATCCGGTACCTCATGGGGCCCGTCGAAGAAGTCAGCGCCTTGACGAGGACGATGGAGGACAAACGAGTTGACCTCGGCTCCGGCGCCGAGGTCGTAAACGAGGTCGAAGACGTTTTCCTGGCTCAACTCCGGTTCGCCAGTGGCGCAGTCGGGAGCGCCGTAGCGGGTTGGGCAGGACATGGTGAACCGTCGGGATTTGCTTCTAACCCCGTCATTTACGGTAGCCGGGGCTGCGTAAAAGGTAGCGATGTGTTCAACGACGACGGGTTCCTGGGGACCGCGCTGGACTTATTGGCAGAGAAGGCACCGCCGAGGATATTGGCAGAGTTCTTTCCCGGAGATATGCACGACCCGTTCGCGCTCGAGCTGTTCGACTTCGCGCGCGGCTTGTCTTGACCGGCCGGGACATGGAGGCAAGCGCCGACGAAGGCGTCCTTGACCTGGCGATGGCGTACTCGGTCCTCGAGTCCTCTCGTATCGACGCGCCGGTGATCGTCGACGATGTACTGAGCGGCGCCATCGATAGCTACCAGGCCGAGATCAATGCGCACTACCAGCTATAACTTCGACCGCGGCGGCGGACCGCCTGCACTGTCTCGTCACTGCTGAAAACCATAACTGCGACCAAAGAAAGGATGTTCGTGGCACAATGGATCCGAACTCGAAGGACGTCGACGTACAGGACTTCAACCGGTGGCAATTAAGTAGACGCTCGTTGCTCATGGGCGCGGGCGCCGCCGGTGCCGCCTTGTTGGGCCGCAAAGCGCTGGGGCCACTAGCCAACCTCGTCGGGCACGAGCAGCCGGGCCGTGTCATCATTGGTAATCGGGTCCTCTTCAGGGACCCCACGGCGGTCCGCTCTAATTTCCTGAGCCTCACACCGACACCGCGCAACCAGACGGTGATAATCGACCAGGGCGTCTTCAGTGTCTATGACAGTTTCAACCCGCTGATCCCGAATGGGGAGCAGTACCAGGCCGGCGTCGGCCAGGTGGCCAAGGAATACCTGTTCTACCTCAACATGGCCACGGGCAAGCTGGAAGCTTGGCAGGGAGAAAGCTGGTCGTACAACCCGAGCTTCACGAATGTACGCTCAAGATCAAACCGAACGTTACCTGGAGCGACGGCAAGCCCTTCACCTCCACTGACATCGCGTTCACCACAGAGCTCATGAAGAAAAACGCCTCCCTCATCGGGGGGTCGGGCAATGCCACGTGGACACCGAGCGTCGTTGTCGGTCGCGACCCCTAATGCCACGACCGCAGTGTTCAAGTTGAGCAGCCCCAACACCAGGTTCCACTACAACTTCATTTGCCAGATCATTTCGGCCCAACTTCTGGTGTTGCCTGAGCACGTCTGGTCGGGGCAGGACATAACGACGTTCAAATACGACCCGCCGATCTATACCGGGCCTTACACGCTCCAAAAGACGATACAGGACCTTGGGCTCTTCATTTGGGAAAAGTCACCGAACTACTGGGCCAAGGCAGTTATGGACCCGGCGGCGCCCTTTATTGTCTACCGCAATGCGCCGACCGATGCAGACCTGGAGAACGAAGAGTACAAGGAGGGCCTCATCGATGGCTTGAACTCGTCGACGTCGTACGAGTACGCCACCATCCTGCAGGACGGCGGCGACAACGACGTGGTTATCTGCAACTTCCTCGACTCGGACCAACGCTGCATTTTCATCAACGACGACCCGTCCCGCGGCGCCCTGGCCGACCCGAAGTTCCGCTATGCCATCTCGATGCTGCTCAACCGGCCCAAGATAATTGCCAACGTGTGGCCGGTGCCCACGACACGTCGACTCTACCCGTGGCCCAACTACCCTAACACTGTAACGCCTGGGAAGACGGTCAGATCGCCAATGAGTTCGCCCAGATACCGCGAGTACAACCCAAGCGCCGCGGGCCAGCTGCTGGACGAGCTCGGGATCAAGAAGGGCTCGGGAGGTGCAACCGTCAGTACAACGGCAAGCCGCTGACCATTGGACATCATCACGCCCACGGTCTGCCGGGCGACCCCGAATACATCGTGGGGCAGTTGCTGGTCGAGGAGTTCCAGCAACTCGGCATCAACTCCAGCCTCGAGTCACTGACCTCGGCCGTGTACTCGTCGCCTGGGAGTCGGGGAACTGGGACCTCCGCTCGGAGTGGCTCGGAGGGCGCCATCCTCGATCCCGTGGCAGGGTTACATCCAGTTCACCGCCTCGGACTACAAGCCCATCGGCCAAGAACGCCCTCGCCCGCGATCCCGTATGCGTTAAGAGCCTGCCTTCACGCCACCATCAACAAGCTGGCCGACCTGGACCCCACCGCCGCCAGCACCATACCCGCCTTCAACGAGGCCCTCACGCAGTTCTATACGTACCAGCCGGCCATCCCGTACATCCAGACTGTCTACTGGCACGTCACCAGCAGCCAGTACTGGACGGGCTGGCCGACGAACCAGAATCTTACCAAATACCGAGCAACTGGTGGGGACAGTACCTCTTCGTCCTTGGCAGGCTGAAGCCCGTTACCACCTGACGAGCCGAGAGTGTCGATCAACCCGAGACTTCGATCGACAGCGTTGAAGCAGACGCGGGCCAGGACCTGGGGGTGCCGGAGGATCCGGAGCTCGGCCCTCAGGTCCTGGAGCAGAAAGGGGTGCGGGGATATTTTGCCCGTCACTCGATGACTGCGTACGTCACCCGGCGGTTTGCATTGTACGTGTTCACGCTGTGGGCCGCCATCTCTGCCACGTTCATCTTCTTCCGCCTCATCCCGGGTAACCCGATCAGCGCCTACATCCAGAACCTGAGGTCGCAGTACGCCGAAAATGCCAGCGCCAGCGCGGCAGTGATCAATCACTACAAGGCGGTCTTCGGCCTCGATGGGGGCTTATTTTCGCAGTATGGCCACTTCATGACCCAGCTGGTGCTCCACCGCAACTTCGGCCCGTCCCTGCTCGAATACCCAACACCCGCGCAGGACGTGGTCGCCCATGCCCTGCCCTGGACCATCGGCCTGCTGTTCACCTCGGCCATAATCGCGTGGGTGCTGGGCACTCTGCTGGGCGCCTTCGCCGGGTGGCGACGGAGCAGCAAGATCTCGGAGGTGGCCACGTGGTTCTCGGTGACTTTGGCCCCCGTCCCGTTCTATTTCATCGGGTTGGTGACGGTGTTCCTACTGGCCTATCGGCTCACGATCTTCCCGCCCGGGGAACCGTTCTCCGCCAATGTCCACCAGGGCTTCAACCTGCCGTTCATCGGGAGCGTGCTCGACCACGCCATCCTGCCCGCCTTTTCCATAGTCTTCGTCACCGTGTTGGGGACTCTGCTCGCGATGCGCCAACAAATGATCAGCGTCCTGGGAGAGGACTACTTGACGTTCGCCCAGGCGAAGGGGTTACCGCCCAGGCGGATCCTGACCCGTTATGCCATGGCGAACTGCTATCTGCCGCAAATCACCGCGTTGGCCATCTCGTTCGGCGTCATCTTCGGCGGCAATGTGCTCGTCGAAGAGCTGTTCCAGTACCCTGGCGTCGGGTATACGCTGGTCAAAGCCATCGGCGTCCTCGACCTCAACACCGTGATGTGCATAAGCTGCCTGGCCATCTTCGGCGTCCTGACGGCTGTCTTCATCCTTGACCTCGTCATGCCACTGCTCGACCCCCGCATCAAGTACACGAGATGAGGGACAGCGCATGAGAGCCATCGGCAACACCCTGAGGGCACTTGGTAGCCGGAAGAAGCTGACAGCCGGCTTGGCCATGCTGCTGCTTGTGCTCTTGGTCGGCATCCTGAGCGGCCAGATATGCGACTGGATCGGGCACGGGCAAAACCCGATCTCGGTCGGCTTCGGCCCCCGGTTCGCCCATTCCAGCTGGACTACCCCGCTCGGTACCGACGAGTACGGCCGTGACATCCTGGCCCTGACTGTGACCGGCCTATGGACGTCGCTCAAGGTGGGATTTTACGCCGGCGTGCTGTCGACTCTGATCGGTGTACCATTGCCTTCTTTGCGGCCTACATCGGGCGGCGTCATGGACTCGACACTGAGGACGGTGACGGACACCTTTCTGGTCATCCCGGCTCTCCCTTGCTCATCGCCTTCACTGGGTTCGCCAAGAACGTCACTCTGCTCGACATCGCCATTATCCTGGCGGTGTTCAGCTGGGCCGGCGCCGCCCGGACCGATCCGCTCCCAGGTGCTCAGCCTACGCACCCGCGGTTTCGTCGACCTGGCCAAGGTGACGAAGCTCAATACGTTCGAGATCATCTTCGAAGAGCTCGTGCCCAACATGCTCCCGTTTATAGCACTGGGGCTGGCGCTTTCGGCCGTCGGTGCCATCTTCGGGCTCATCGCTTTGGAGATCATTGGCCTGGGCCCGACCAACCTCATCGACCTGGGCCTGCTGATCAACTCGGCCATCTCGAGCGGCGCGTTAACGCTCGGGGCCTGGCCCCTGTTCGTCGGGCCCATCGTGGCCATTGTGCTGTTGTTCGGGTCTCTCAACCTCATCATTATCGGCCTCGACGAGGTGTTCAACCCCAGGTTGCGCCGGGTGGCAGGCGTCTGAGGTGACCCCCATCCTGAAGGTCTCCGATCTCACCGTGCGGTACCGGACGGTCAAAGGCGACTCAACTGCGGTCGACCGCGTGGACCTGGCCGTGGCCCGAGGTGAGATCCTCGGTATTGCGGGCGAGTCGGGTTGCGGCAAGACCACGCTGGCGTCGAGCATCCTGCGCTTACTACGGCCTCCGGGTTACGTGGCGAGTGGTTCGGCTATGTTTTTTGCCGACCTTGGCGAGCCAATCGATCTTTTGAACGCAGACGAACGCCGCGTGCGGCGCTGTTCGCTGGAGCCACCTCGCCTATTTGCCCCAGGGGTCGATGAACTCGTTGAACCCGGTAATGAAAGTAAAGGACCAGTTCCTCGACGTAATGCAGATCCACATGACCGGCGTGGGTCAAAAGGAAATAGAAGCAAGGATCCCTTACCTGCTGGCGCAGGTGGGCCTCGAGCCGGCAGTAGGGCGGATGTACGCTCACGAGCTCTCCGGCGGGATGAAGCAGCGAGTCATCATGGCCCTGGCCGTCGCGCTGCAGCCGGACCTCTTGATCGCCGATGAACCCACCACGGCTCTGGACGTGACCATTCAGCGAGTCGTGATCCAGAACCTGGCTGAACTGCGCGAGAGGTTCGGGCTGGCGATGGTCGTGATCACTCACGACATGGGGGTGCATGCGCAGCTCGTTGACCGGGTGGCCATGATGTACCAGGGGAAAGTGGTGGAGGTGGGCGACGTGCGCCAGATGTTCAAGGCGCCCCGCCACGAGTACACCAAACAGTTGATCCAGTCGATACCCACCCTGGAGGTCGGCCAAGGCCGGAGACAGACGACCAGCGCGGCGACGTCGTCCGAGGGTGCCGAGCGGTCCGGGGGCGTGGCGGCGGTCGGGGGCGTCAAGCTGATCGGCATCGACGGGGTGACACAGGTGTTTCCTGGACGAGGCGGCACAAAGATGCGTGCCGTCAACGACGTCTCGTTCGAACTGCGGTCTCAGCCCGCCGAGATCGTAAGCTTGGTGGGCGCTAGTGGTAGCGGAAAAAGCACTGTGGCCAGGATCCTGCTGGGACTGCAAAAACCAACGGCGGGCCGGGCGACTTACCGAGGGAAGGACATTACGAAACTCTCCCGGTCCGAGTACCGAGCGTTCCGGGCCGACGTGCAACCGGTGTTCCAGGACCCGTACTCCATCTTCAACCCTATCTACAAAGTCGACCGCGTCTTCTGGAAGGCCATCAAGAAGTTCAAGCTGGCTCGGAAGAAGTCAGACGGTATCGAGATAATCCGAGCTTCACTGGAGGCCGTCAGACTAGACCCGGACCACGTGCTCGGTCGGTTCCCCCACCAGTTGAGCGGGGGCCAGCGGCAGCGCTTGATGCTGGCCCGTGTCCACATGCTGCGGCCCGCGTTCATAATCGCAGACGAACCGGTTTCAATGCTGGACGCGCACATTCGCCGAGCCTTCCTCGAAGTGATCGGGGACTTTCGAGAGCGCTACCATATGACGACCCTTTTCATCACCCACGACCTTTCGACGGTCGCTTTCCTGGGCGGCCACATGATGACGATGTACCACGGTCAGATAGTCGAGCAGGGCCCCGTCGAGAAGCTGCTGGGGCACCCGGAACACGAGTACACCAAGCTCTTGGTGGCGTCCGTACCGGTCGCCGACCCGGACCGGCGCTGGCAGGACCGGGTCGAGCTGGTCAAGGGTAGGCCGAAATTGGTGCCAGCCGCCGACACCGGCTTGGCCGGGGCACATGACGGCACCAGGGCCGAGGGCAATGGCGGAGGATTAAGCGGCGCGCCGTCGGTTTCTTCGCCGCGCCCGGCGAGCTGATCGGGGAGCACGCCGGTTCGACTTCCCAAACATGTCGATGTTATAGTAGAAATAAGTAGGCAAACGATTTATCAAGCTGAACAGATCTAGAACGCAAGGGGACGGTGCCATGACGACGGAGCGCAGGCTTGGGATCGGAGTCATCGGGGCGGGGGGGATCGCTCGCTTCGCTCACCTCCCCAATTACGCCAGGAACCCGAGAGTGAAACTGATCGCGGTGTGCGATATCGACTTGGCGAAGGCGCGTCAGGCGGGCGAGGATTTCGGGGTACCAAACGTCTACGACAACTACGAGGACGTCCTGGCCCACCCCGAGGTCGAAGCGGTCAGTGTGACGACGCCGCCAAGCGCTCATGCCGCGCCGGTGATGGCGGCGGCGCAGGCCGGCAAGCACGTGCTGTGCGAGAAACCGATCGCCCCCACGCTGGAAGAAGCGGACGCCATGGTCGAGGCGGCTCAAAACGCGGGCGTCAAGTTCGCCATGGGTTACCAGCACCGTTTCAGTACTGAGCTCCCGTTGGTAAAACGTATAATTGAAGAGGGGGTCCTCGGGCGGCTGATGGGTCTCACTCAGGTCGGAGTGGGGCCGTCGAGCCACAGGGTGCCCTGGTTCTTACAAAAACGCTTTGCGGGCGGGGGCGTCCTGATGGACTGGGGCATATATACGGCCCACACAATCCTGTGGTTAATGGGCCCGGCGCAAACGGTTTATGGTACAAGTGCCATATTCCGACCAGAGGTACAGGTAGGCGAGGAGTTATTGACCGGTGTCGACGTCGAAGACACGGTAATGGCGACGTTGCGGTTCGAGAGCGGGGCCATGGGTTCGTGGTACGCGGCTTGGGCCGTTGCTGCGGGTCACCATTCAATGTCGATCGACGGCTCGCTCGGCTCGCTCACGACTAGTCGGGAGGCGCCGGGTATCAACGTGTTCAGCAAGACTTTCGATGAACCAGACCACTTGCGAGGTTGGCGGCGCCTCCCCACGGTTGAACCGCCTCTGCTCGAGGTGCACTACAGGAAGCTGGCCAACTTCGTGGACGCGGTGCTGGACGGAGAGGCCCCCAGGGTTTCGGGGGCCGAGGGCCGGGACGCCCTGGAGTTGGTGCTAGCGGTCTATCGCTCCGCTGAGACTGGTACGCCAGTCACTCTCCCGCTCGAGCGGAGCACGCTGGTCAGCGCGTAGGCATGTAGGAGCTAGGCGCGCCTCCTCCTCGTAACTTCGAGGTCTTGACTGATTTTGGCAACTGAAAGGAGCGGTTTGTGATGGCAAAAGGGCGAGATCGGGTTCGGCTCGGCTTCGTCGGAGGCGAGCATTTGCATTTCCGAGGCTTGCTGGGCTCCGCCCTGGAGAGCCCCACTGCCGATGTGGTAGGGATCGCCGTGGCCGACGACGAGCTCCGGGGCCACTTCGAACACCTCCACCCCGGCGTACCCGCCTTTGCCAACCCTGACGAGTTTTACGAGAAGGCGCAGCCCGAGGCCATCGTCACTTGCGCCGACAACCGGCGCGCCGCCGAGGTCGTGGCCGACGCGGCAGCCCGGGGGGTTCACGTGATGAAGGAAAAGCCGATGGCCGCCGACATCCGGGTGGCGGATGAGATGGCGACCACGGCGGCGCGCCATGGCGTCAGGCTGATGGTGAACTGGCCGACCAACTGGCGCCCCGGGATACACACGGCCAAGCGCCTGGTGGACGACGGCGAGATCGGGCGCCTGCTCGGCATTTACAACCGCGCGGGGCACGGAGGCCCCCGCTAACTACGCCTCGCAAGGGCCGATTGCCCGTGTCGGGTGGGGCTGGCTGATCGAACGCGAGACCAACGGGGGTGGTGCAGCCGTAGATTTCTGCTCATACGGAGCTGCTATGTCGAGATGGTTCATGGGCCAGCCCAGCCACGTCGTCGCGCACGGGGGGCGCTTCTCGAAAGAGTTCTTCACGGTCGAGGACAACGGGACGATGATCCTCGGCTACCCCCGAGGGCATTCGGTCGTGGAGGGTACCTGGACACAACCGGCGCTGGCCGCTCCGCTACCGACCATGATCTACGGTGAGCAAGGTTCGATCGCCCTCACCGGGCCAGACGAGGTGCGTTTGGCGAACGTCGGGGCGGCGGGCGAACGGGTATCGACGGAAGCCAAAGTGGTCGCCGCGGCACCTCTCCCTGCCCACTACCGTTCCGGGCCTGACTACTTCACCTATTGCTTGCTCCATGACCTACCCTTCGAGGGGCTGGTGTCAGCTTCGGCGTCGCGTGACACACAGGAGATATTGGATGCCGGGTTACGATCTATGGCGACGGGTCGTCGGGTCAGCTTGCCGCTGGCGACCTTTGCGGCCTGACGCGAGTCCTAAGGAGCGGATTGCATGACTGAGATATTGAGCCCCACGGTGGCACTGAGCCCCACGGTTGCTGGCGGAGAGTTCACCCCCATAGACAAGTTCATCTTCGAATCTTGGGGTTACCTGGTTATCCCCAACGTGCTCTCGGCCGACGAGGCCGCCGAGTGCTACGACGCGTCGGCCAGGCTTCACGCTCAGCGCGATAGAGAGTTCGGCCAGCTGGGACGGGGTTACGAAGCCGAGCCGAGCCTAGAACGCCTCATCGACCACCCTGCGGTCTTACCCAAAGTGCGCGGGCTTTACGGTGACCGCTTCGTCCTGCAAGCGAGCTGGAACACTATGCAGCCCGCGCACGCCGGAATGGGCAGATGGCACCAAGATGGCTCGAGCGCGTACGACTTCAAGCAACTGGGTTACCCGGTGCCACTCGTCCAACTGAGGGCGTCGTACCTGTTGACAGACCAGACCCGGCCAAGGATGGGCAACATGGAGCTCATCCCGGGTAGCCATCGCAGCCAGGTGCCACTTCCCGACGAGCTCCGCAGCAACGGTGGTGACGTGCCTATCGGTCAGGTCATTTTGGCTTCTGCCGGCTCCGTCTTGCTGTTCCACAACGCGGTCTGGCACCGTACGTACGCTCATGATGGCGACCAGGACCGCTACACCGCTCATTACATTTACAGCCCACCTTGGGTCAAGCACGCTGATCGGATGCAAAACTCGACAGACTTCCTGGAGCGCACCACTCCGCTCAGGCGAGCGCTGATGGGTGAGTTCTCGCGCCCGGACGCACCCTTCGGGGTCAGTTACGAGCCGCCGCCGTTCCCGTGAGCCCGGTCGTGGCGCGTAACTTGGCGATCATCTGTTCGAGAGGGTAGGCATCGAGCGTTTGGGTGTAGTTAGCGGCGCGGAGGTGAGTTTCGAATATGCGGGCGCACTGCTCGATGCCCGACAGCGCCGAGGCGACGTCGGCCGGCATCGTCATGCGGCCGAGCTCCATTGGCAGATCATCCCAGGTCCCGGAGGGCCGGGCGTCGTCTCGCATAAGCATGCCCAGAACCAGGCAGAAGCGGGCGCATTCGATGGCCAGATGGAGACCGACCAGGTTGTCAGCACGCGCCAGCTTGGCGACGGCCAAACTGCCCACGAAGCGGAATTCGTTGACTAATTGGTCGACCGCGTCTTGGGAACGAAGGCGGCTAGCCGAAGGCAAGTGAGCGTGCCGGGCCAATTCTGAGCTTGCGTCCCGGCTCCAAATCTTGCGACCAGCCAGGTCCGGCGGTCCGCCGGTGTGCCCGAAGAATACGAGGTCGAGGCGCCGACCATCGTGGAAGACGACGCGCGTGACCGGGCGTAGGGGCTCTTCTGATGTTTCGTGGCGCCTAGACCCGGCCAACCGGGTGCAGCCAGTCGATGGCCCCCGACCAATCGGCCAGCGCGCCGTCGTTGACCACGACGCCGACGTCGGTATCGCTCCAGTCGTCGACCGTGGCCACCGGCGAACCGAGAGAACCCACGAGCCATATTGACGAGACCGATGGGTCCGCCTCGAGGACGGCCACGACATCGGCCGCCAGCCGTTCTTGCTTTAGAGGCTGTTCGCGATCTGGCCCCATCAGCCTTGTTTCTTCAAGGCTATTTAGCGCAGTGGCAGGCCAGCGGCACGGTACAGGTTGTCGATGGTGGCCATATTGGCCACGGCGTCGTCGCCGCCTGTGACCGGCTGGCGCTGAGCCGATATCGCTTCGAGGAAGGCCTCGAGTTGGAAGGCGTAGGTCGGTCGCAGCGTGTAGGTCTCGTCCAGGCGGGTGCCGTCCTCGAGTTCCGCGGTCAGGCGGTGCCCCTCTTGCGGAACGAGGGGGTTGTCCACCCGCAGCGTGCCGCGCGCCCCCTCCATGACGAGGTACCAGGTCCTGGCCCCTGGCTCGACCATCGAACACCGTAAGTGGGCTGATAAACCCGACGGAAAACGTAGATCTGCCTCCATCGACAGGTCGACGTCATCTGCTTGGGCGACGGCGGACGCCCTGACCACTTCTGGCTCTTCGCCCGACAGGGTTCTCAACCAGTGGACCGGGTAGCAACCGAGGTCCATGGCCGAGCCGCCACCCAGGGAGAAGTCGTACAGCCAGCGTTGTTTGTCGTCGAGGAAAAAAGTGAACACGGCCTCGCCCCGCACCAGCGGCCCGATGTTACGGGCAACGTCGACCATGGCGTGGGCCAGCGGATGGTAGCGCCAATGGAAGGCTTCCATCAGCACGCGGTCGCGGCGCCGGGCCACCCGGACCATCTCTGCCGCTTCGTTGGCATTGCGGGCGAAGGGTTTTTCGCACAAGACGTGCTTGCCGTAGTTGAGCGCTTTTACCGACCACTCCAAGTGCGAGGAAGGTACGAGCGGGTTGTAAATGGCGTCGAGTGATTCGTCAGCGACGAGTGCTTCGTAACTGTCGTGGACTACCGGGATGTCGTGGAGGGCGGCAAACTCCTCGGCTCGCGCTTTGTCACGTGCCGCGACGGCTGCGACCTCAATGCCGGCGATCTGCGAAGCCGGCTTAAGGAGAGCATTGGGGGCGATCCTGCTCGCCCCGAGCACACCGATCCGTACATTAGTCATTGTCGTCTACCGAGCCATTTTCTCTAGCGCATCTTCTCTATTTCATCCATTTTGGCCACTCGGCGACTGAACGGCTCGACCGGGTCCCATTTTGCGTACAGGAAAGTGTCGATAAGTTCTCGCATGATGGCCGGCCCAATTACCTGAGCTCCCAGGCACAGTATGTTGGCATTATCATGTTCAACGCATTGGTGGGCTGAATAGACGTCATGTGCGAGGGCGGCCCGTACCCCATTGACTTTGTTGGCGGCCATGCAGGCGCCAATGCCCGTACCGCAAATGAGGATCCCACGCTCAGCTTGGTCGTCCAGGACACGCTCACATAGTCGAAGGGTGACGTCGGGAAAGTCAACGGGTTCGTCGTCCGCGGCCCCCACATCTTCGACGCGATGACCGGACGCGACCAGATGGTCGAAGACGGCCTGCTTCGCCGGGAAACCGGCATGATCGGCGCCGATGACGACGTCCATTCAGCGAGGGTACCAGGTAGTGCGCTCAGGTAGTCCTGTCCTCCAAGTCCGGCGCGCTGGGGCCTTCACCCCATAACTTCGCCGGGCGGGGCGGCCAGTGTGGTGGCATCAGTGGTTTCGGCGGGGCTAACAGAGGGCGCAGTTCGGTAACGCCGGAACTGGGGGATGGCGACAGAGATCACGACGGTGCTGACCACGGTGGCCAGGCCTCCTAGGAGGGTGGCAGTGGCGGCGGTAGTGAGGGAAGCCAACGCGCCCGAGCCCAGGTCCCCCAGGTAGCTGCCCGTGCCACTGACGACGTATTCAGCGGCGGACACTCGTCCGCGGGCGTGTTCAGGGGCGTTGGCCTGGACGATGGCACCGCGGAGGACGACCGTTACGGTGTCGGCCGCCCCGGCCAGGCCGAGCAGGCAGAGCGTAGGCCACAGGCCCGGGACTAGTGCGAAACCAGCGAAGGCTGCGCCCCATACGGCGACCGCTGCCAACATGAGCTCTCCTTGGCGCCGGGCGCGAGTAAATGGCCCCGACATGGCGGCAGTCAGGAGGCCGCCCGCGCCGATGGCTGCGGTGAAGGCGCCGAGGGTCTGGGGGTTGCCGTCGAACCGTGCGGCGTTGATAGCCGGGAACAGGACGACAGGGAGAGCAAACGCCGTAGCAGTCACGTCAACCAGCAGCGCTCCGATCAGCGGTTGGCTCCCGCGGACCACTCGAAGGCCCTCGGCCACCCCTTTTGCACCTGGTCGCACCTGCCCGTTACGCCCGGCGGGCCGAGTGTCGCGGCCCCGAAGCCCGGCTAAGGCCCAGAAAGAGGCGATGAAGCTCGCGGCGTCGAGCCCGTAGCAAGCGGGAAGCCCTAGAGCAGGCACCGAGGCAACCAGCCCCCCCAGCGCGGGGCCAATCATCAGCATCAGCTGGAACGTGACCCGATTGAGTGCCAGTCCGGCCGGCACCTGGTCCGCGCTCAGCAGCCCCGGGACCAGCGCTCGCCGAGCCGGCGCACTGATTGCGCCGGCGGCCGCGTTGACGGCCACGAGGCCGTAGAGCAACCAGATAGCGTGCCACCCAGCGAAAGCTTGCGCGGTGAGGCCTGCCGATACGAGCGTGGAGACGGCTGTAGTCCCGAGCAGCACGCGGCGCCGGTCGAAGGTGTCAGCCATGTGGCCGCCGATCAGGCCCACCGCGAGCAGGGGGACCAGTTGGGCAAGGCCCAAGCCGCCGACAGCCAAGGAGGAGTGGGTGGCGTCGTAGATCTGGAGTGGTACGGCGAAGGCGGTGAACGCGCTCCCGATCGACGACAATGTCGAGCCGGTCCACAACCTCCGAAAGCCGGGAGAAGACCGGAGCGGGCTGAGGTCGGTCAGCACGCGCATACGACAATATATAACAGTACTGTTACATTACTTGCAACAGTACTGTTGGGTCTATGAGCACGGACCCGACCGAGCAGAGCCGTTGGCGCCCGTTGCGCCTGGTCCAAGCCGAGATGGACGCCGACATCGCTCGCCTTTATGCCGAGGCCGGCATCAAGGGCCTTAAACCCAGCTTCGTCATGGAGTTGTTGCGCCTCCACGCCCGTGGCCCGATGACCATCGCCGAGCTCGCTGCGTCGGTCCAGCGGACCCATTCCGCCGAAAGCCAAAAAGTGGCGGCCATGCGCACGGCGGGGTTTGTCCGCACGACCGCCGGCCCCGACGGACGGAGCAAATACGTCGTCTTGACGGCCAAGTCACGGGCGCTAGTTGGCCTGCTGGCCGCAGAGTGGCGAGCTACGGAGGCGGCCGTAATGGAACTGGACGAGGAGCTGCCCTACCCTCTAAGCCGGGTCACCTCCGACCTGGCGACCGCCCTGGAACGACGTAGCTTCCACGACCGCATCGCCGAACGACTGGCCGATGACCCCGACTGGTCACGTGCCCGGGACGACTTGGGGACGCTCGGGCACCCCTAAATTTAGCGAACCAACTACTTGGACTTCGTGAACCGATGCACCGCTTCGAGCATCTCCCGGCTTTTCTCCGCCGCCACGCGCTCGTCGCCGGAGGCGAGCGCGCCGGCGACACAGTGGTTCACGTGGTCCTCCAAGAGCTTGAACGCGACGGCCTCGAGCGCGGTGGACACGGCTGAGATCTGGGTCAAAATGTCGATGCAGTAGCGTTCTTCGGCGATCATTTTCTCGACGCCCCGGATCTGGCCCTCGATGCGGTGCATCCGCTTGGCCAGAGCCTCTTTGTCGCCTTCGGCAATGTAGCCGTAGTTAGGGCTGGCGTCAGTCCCTGGCGTGGTAGTCATGAAACCTTCTTTGTGGGCCGGAAGCGCCGCAACCGGAGCGAGTTAGACACGACGAAGGTGCTCGAAAAAGCCATAGCTCCGGCCGCGATTATGGGGTTCACGACGCCGGCGATGGCCAGTGGGATGGCGGCCACGTTGTAGGCGAAGGCCCAGAACAGGTTGCCCTTTATCGTGGCTAAAGTCTGCCGAGCTAGACGGATGGCGTCGGCCGCACCTCGCAGGTCGCCTGATACCAGGGTCAAGTCCGAAGCCTCTATGGCGACGTCGGTGCCGGTCCCAATGGAAATCCCGAGGTCGGCGCGAGATAGGGCGGGGGCGTCGTTGACCCCATCGCCCACCATGGCAACGACTTCGCCCGCCTCCTGGAGGCGGCGGACCTCGGCCTCTTTCTCTTCGGGCAGTACGTTGGCCATGACCCGCTCGATCCCGACTTCGGCGGCCACGGCGTCAGCTGAACGCTGGTTGTCGCCTGTAAGCAGCACCGGCGTGAGGCCGAGGCCTCGCAGCTCGGAAATGGCCTCTCGGCTCGTGGGTTTCACGTGGTCAGCCACCGCCACCAGGCCGGCCAGCGCTCCGTCCACCGCCACCGCCACGACCGTACTGCCCTCTCTCTCCAGTCGGTCTGCTGCGCTGGCCAGGGTGACCGGCATCAGGGCACCCCTTTCGACCAGTAGCGAAGGGCGCCCAACCTCGATCATGCGTCCTCCTACTCTGCCCCCGACCCCCAAACCGGCCCGAGCCGTGAAACCGTCCACAGCCGGCAAAGGGCCCAAGCGTTTGCGACCGTAATCGGCAATGGCACTACCGATCGGGTGCTCGCTGGCATTTTCTACGGCTGCGGCCAGACCGAGCAGTTCGTGCTCGTCCACGCCGTCGGCCGGGACGAGGGCAGACACCCACATCTCGCCAGAGGTCACAGTGCCGGTCTTGTCGAGGACGACCGTAGTGAGACGTTTGGTCCGCTCCAGCACGTCTGGGCCTTTGATGATGATCCCGAGTTGGGCGCCCCGGCCGGTGCCGACCATGAGCGCCGTCGGGGTGGCCAGGCCGAGAGCACAAGGGCAGGCGATGACGACGACAGAGACGGCCGCGGTGAAGGCGGCGGCTGTCCCCTGGCTACTCAAGGCCAGCCAGCCGATCAGGGTGAGCAGGGCGAGCGCGGTAACTACAGGGACGAACACAGCTGACACCCTGTCCGCCAGGCGCTGGACCGCAGCCTTGCCATTCTGCGCCTCCGCGACCAAGCGGGTCACCTGGGCCAGAGCCGTTCCCGCCCCCACTTCGGTCGCTTCTACCAGGAGACGACCGGACGCGTTCACCGTGGCCCCGACCACCTCGTCGCCCGGTCCCACCTCGACCGGGACCGGCTCTCCGGTGAGCATCGACCGGTCTATGGCCGACATACCGTCCACAATTACCCCGTCCGTGGCGACTTTTTCTCCCGGCCTTACAACGAACACGTCGCCGATGCGCAAGGCCTCGACGGGGACGAGCACCTCGGCCCCATCGCGCCAGACGCGAGCCTCTTTGGCACCCAGCTCCAGCAAAGCCCGCAGGGCCTCACCAGAGCGACGTTTAGCGCGCGCCTCGAAGTAATGGCCGAGCAGGACCAGCGCCGTAATTATCGTGGCCGTGTCGAAATAGAGGGGCTGGTCAAGCCCGCCGACCAGGACCACGGCCGACCAACCCCAGGAGGCCAGCGTGCCCAGGGAAATGAGGGTGTCCATGGTGGCCACGCCGTGGCGGGCGTTGAGGACGGCGGCCCGGTGGAAGGGCCAGCCACAAAACGCCACCACCACAGTGGTGAGCGCGCACGCGACCCACTCCCAACCGTCAAAGCGGGCGGCTGCCACCCACGTCCACAGCGCCACCGGTACCGACAAGGCGGCCGCCACCACTAACCGTGCCCGGTCGCGCCGGGCAGGGTCCTGCTCGTCCGGTCCCGATTGGAGCACCGCGGCCTGATAGCCGATCGATTCAACCGCTCTTATGAGCTCGTCGACAGATGCCCGGGAGGGGTCAAAAGAAACCGCCGCCTGTTCATTGGCGAAGTTCACAGCCGCCCTCACACCCACGACTTTGTTGAGGCGCTTTTCGACCCGGACGGCACAGGACGCACAGGTCATCCCGGAGATGGCCAAGTCAACGTGGCCCGCCCTCTCCTGCGTCGGAACGCCGGTCGTCACAGGGCCTCGTAGCCCGCTTCATCGATAGCCGCTCGGAGCACCGCATCCTCGAGGCTTTCACCGGTGACCCTTACGAGCTTGGTCTCCAGGTCCACGTCAACGTCTGTTACGCCGGCCACAGCGCTCACTTCGGCGCTCACCGCCTGCTTGCAGTGGTCACAGGACAGGCCCGGCACGGTATAGGTGATCGTCTCGCTCATGGCCAGCTCCCTTCGGCAGTATACCCTCTCGGGGTATTGAAGGAGCCTATCGTACAATACCCCTTAGGGGTACCGTCAGGACGCGACCAGCACTATGTCCTGGTGGGCCCGGCCGGAGTGCTTTGTACAACTCGTACGCATATCGCGCGACAAAATGTACCAAGTGGCCCCGCCGAACGGGGCTGAAGTGAGGTACGCCCCTCGCACGTCGTTACCGGCCGCGTCACGAGGGAGACGAGCTGGCGACCTGGGTCAAGTACACGGCGAAGGGTGCGTCGTCCGCCTCGCCGATTTGGCCCCCCACCAGGCCGCGCCAGGTGATCTCGCCCATGTAGGCCATGCCGAGGCGCTCCATTACCCGCCGCGACGCGACGTTATTGCGCTCCGTAAAAGCGACGACCGATTCGGCTGACAGCGCCGCCTGAGCGAAGCGGAGGCCCTCTCTGCCGATCTCGGTGGCGTACCCCTGGCCGTGGAATTCGCTCAGTAAGGCCCAGCCCAGTTCCAGTCGCCAACGTGGCCAGTTTGTCCCTGCGCACAGGCCCGTTATCTGGACGGTCGTGCGGGCGTGCGGCTGCAGCTGGGAGAGGCCGCCGCGGCCGACCAGGGCACCATCGGACCGGCGGTAGGCCATCCACTTGTGCACGCCGTCCCTGGTCCAGCCGCGCCGGGCCACCTCGGCGAAGGCCTCAGCTTCGGCCGGGCTCCAGGCGCCGCCGTACCACTTGGCTACCACCGGGTCTTGGAATAGGCGGACGAGGTCATCGGCGTGTTCAGGCCCGACTGGTTCCAATCGAAGTCGGCGTGTCAGACAGACGCCGTCAGCTGAAGACATGGGCCCCGGTTGTTCCACGAGCCGACCATATCGAGGGCTCCTGGCCGACCGAAGCGGATCTTGGGCGATGGTGGCGCGGTGGGGCGTCATCGTGGTGCCGGAGGCATCAGATTTGACCAGCCCGGCGGAGGCCCAGAGGCGAAGAAGCGCATCAGCTCTAGCAGGATCGGGGTTGGGCGCTCGGCCCAGGACAGACCGCCCACAGCGCCCCTCGGCATGAGTAACAGAGCGACCTGGAGGTGCCGACGGACAATTCGGGCTTTGAAATCGAGGGTCGGATCCCCTCCGTAGCCTTCCAGCATGGCGGGGACGACTCCCATGGGGACGCCGGCGAAGTCACAGGCGGGGTCATCGATCCGGGTGTCACCCCAGTCGATCAAGGCCAGATAATCACCAACGTCATCGACCAGGACGTTGGCTGCCTGGATGTCGCCGTGGATGAGGGTACGCCTTTCACCCTCGATGTGGGCACTCAAAGCGGCCAACCAGTCCGAGAGCCAGCCGTGGTCCCATGAGCTGGTCCAGCCCTCGGCGAGGCGCGTATCCAGTAAGTCCTGGGGGCCTGTCAGCAACAGTGGCGGGTCCAGCTTCAAGTCGAGCGGCACCTCCAGGTCATGAAGTTTTCGTAGCTCCCGACCCAGAGCTGTCCAAGGCGCGGGCGAGCTGGGGACCACGCCGGGCTCTCGCTCGAGCCGATGACCATCGACCCTCTCGTAGACGACGTAGGGGGCGGGCAGCAGTGACTGGCTCAGGTCGTAACGCACCAACCGAGGAGTTCTTAGCCCAGCCGCCACGACCAGCGGGACGACCGCCGCCTCCCGGGCCAAAGTTCGCTCGAAGCCCGGCGCGGCGCGCGGTACCCGAAGGACAAGCCTCTCGCCCAGGGTGTAGATGGCGTTGGTGATACCGACGTCCGGCAGCCGTTTCACGTCCGAGGGCTCCAAGCCAAAACTGGCGGCCAGGTCGGCGACGGAGCCGCGGGGAAGTTGGTGGTGAGGGGGGAGCACAGAAGTGTGAGACTACGACCGCGGAACGCTCACGTGCGCCGGGCACAATTTGACGACGCCTGATCCGGCCGTCAACCCGCGGTTGTCCTGGCTGGTAGGAAAATCGCCGCCGCGTGTCGATCCCGCCGCAACCCGTTCGACGCTCTACCAGAGTGGGCGAAAGGCGCCCCACTATTGCAGAAAGAGAGCTACACGATGCGATTTCTCGGGTACACCCTGGCGAACGAGTCCACGCTACCTACAGAGCCTCCCTCGCCCGAGCTCTACGAGCGCATGGGCCGCTTTGTCGAGGACGCCACCAAAGCTGGCGTGATAGTCGCCACCGGCGGCATTGAACCAACGGCGGCGGGTGCCAAGATCACCCTCAAGGACGGCAATTTCACCGTCGTTGACGGCCCGTTCGTCGAGGCTAAGGAGATCGTCGGCGGCTGGGCACTGATGGAATGCCGAGACCTGTCAGAGGCCGTGGAGTGGTCGAAGCGGTTTCTCAACATCCTCGGCGAAGGCGAAGTCCGGGTTCGTCCCGTCTCCGGCTGAGGAGCAACGGCGCTCAGCGGTGGTTGAATCGGCGGGGTGTCGGTTGCCGATTCGACCACCGCCGTCGAGACCGTGTTCCGGATGGAGTTCCCACGCGTCGTAGCTGCGCTGGCCCGGATGACGAACGACCTCGACCTCGCCGAAGAGCTGGCCCAGGAGGCCCTGGTTGACGCATTGCGCCAGTGGCCGCGCGACGGTGTCCCGGCCAACCCCGGCGCCTGGCTTACCGCTATCAGCAAGCGCAAAGCGATCGACCGTTTCAGGCGTGACCGCAGATTAATTGATAAATACGCGCAGCTGGGGCGATCGCTCGACCTGGGCGCGGGTACCGCAGAGCCGCCCAACGGCGACGAAGAGACGCTGGACGACGACCGGCTGCGCCTGATCTTCGTCGCCTCTCACCCGTTGCTGCCGCTGGCGTCCCGCGTCGCTCTCACCCTGCGTCTCGTCGGCGGCCTCACCACAGCAGAGATCGCCCGCGCCTATGTCCTTCCCGAGCCGACGATCGCCCAGCGCATAGTTCGGGCCAAGCGCGCGATCGCCAAGGCGGGCGTCCCTTTCGAGGTCCCGGAAGCTGAGGAACGCGCCGCCCGGCTCGGATCGGTGCTCGAGGTCATCTACCTGATCTTCAACGAGGGCTACTCGGCCACTACAGGTGAGGCCTGGCTGCGCCCCGAGCTGTGTGCCGAAGCCCTGCGCCTTGGGCGCATCCTTGCCGGTGTCGTCCCCCATGAGCCCGAAGTGCACGGGCTGGTTGCGCTGATGGAACTCAACTCCTCCCGCCTGCGGGCGCGGCGTCGGACCGGGCGGTGCCGTCGTCATGCTCGCCGACCAGGACCGCCGGATGTGGGACCGGCTACTGATCGCCCGCGGTGAGGCTGCGCTGTTACGGGCCGACGAACTATCGGCGACGCGGGGACCTTACGCTCTACAGGCCGCGATCGCCGTTTGCCATGCCCGCTCGTTCCGCCCGGAGGAAACTGACTGGGCCGAGGTGGTGGCGCTCTACGGCGCGCTGGCGTCTCTCATGCCATCGCCGATCGTCGAGCTCAATCGGGCGGTTGCCATCTCGATGGCGTCTGGCCCGGCGGTCGCGCTGCCGCTGGTCGAGGACCTCGTCCGGCTCGGCGCGTTAGACCGTTACCATCTGCTTCACGCCGTCCGGGGCGATCTGCTCGACAAGCTCGGGCGCCACGCCGACGCCGCCGCGGCCTTCAAGCGCGGTGCGGCACTGGTGCAGAACGCCCCCGAACACGAGCTGTTGCTTCGGCGCGCCGCTCAGAGCGAGGCGCAGATCTCCCCAGGGACCGGCGACTAGCTTGGCAGACCGGGCGGGCCACCGACCTTCTAGGCGACGTCGTGTCATAAGATGCCGTCCAGCCAGTCATAGACAACCTGGTTGCGGGTCTGGGGCGCCATGGGTGCGCAGTGGTACTGGGCCCCTTCCGCGGCAGTGAAGTAGTGGTACTGCTTGCGGCTGCGGAGGTTTTCGTACACCATCGGCCCCTGGGAGGCGGGCACCACATACTGGTCGTACTGGTAGTTCGATACGAGCGTCGGCGCCGTGACCCGGTCGATAACGTCAGCGCAGGAAAATTGCGTCGCAATGGAGCCCAGGTCGTACAGGTCGCTGAAGACCTGTCCGGCGCGGGCGGCCAGCAGGTACTGCCTCCCGAAGGCCTCCGACCTTTTGGCCAGCGTATATCGGTCGACGGCGCTCAGTTTTGGGACGATTTCGCTTTGCCAGGCAGCATTAACTTGTTCCTTGCTGGCCCCGTTGGCGAAGAGGGTCGCCAGGGGTGGGTACCCGGTTTGAAACAGGAGCCATAGGCTCAGGATCCCGGGATCGGCGACGACGGCACCGAGCCGGTGCTCGAAAGCCGAGGCGCGGATGACGAGCTCACCGCCCAGGCTGAGCCCGATCAGGACGATACGCGAGGGGTCCACCTCAGGCCGTGACCGCAGGTAGTCGACCACGGGCGTGATGACATTTTCCCAATCAGGCCGGAAGGGGATCTGGCGTTCGAACAACATTGAGCCTTGTCCAGGGCCTTCAAAGATCAGGGCGTTGAACCCGCGGTCGATCGCATCGGCGCCGCCATAGGAGTAGAGAGTGATGTTCTGAGCGTCTGCACCGTTATTAAGGATCACGGTGGGGCGGCGCACGGGCCGGTTATCCGGCCGCAGCAGATAGCCCGGCAGCCAGCCCCGGCCGTAGGGGATGCGGACGGCCTCGAAGGGCGGGTCGAACAGTTGGCTTGCCCGCTGCCAACAACGCTGCATAGCCGCGTACGCGCCGGCCTCGCCCGCCCGAGCGCTGGTGCCGAGGATGAAGTACAGGCACAGGTAGTAATAAGTGGACGCCCGCAGGTAGGCACTTCGGGCACTGGCCATGTGCCCGGCCGCCAACTCGTGGTCCGCCAGAGCACCGACGCGTTGGGCCACGGCCAGGAAAGCGTCATAGAAGGTCTCGTAGGACGCGCCCGCTTCATTGACTTGGTTCACCGCAGTGACAAGTTCGCCGAACTCGGCGGTCCCGTACCCGCCAGCGCCAAACGCCATCAGAGTCTCGAAATCAAGGTCCGACTGAGCGAACAAGTCCTGCAGCTGGTGTGGCACGGCAGTCGAGGCTCCGGCGGCGAGCGCCGCAGTGCTCGCTGTCCCTAGACCGCCAGACGCGATTAGCGCGGCCGCCCCACCGGCAATTCCTGTTCGCAGCAGCGACCTTCGGGGGTAACGGCCGCCGGGCCACCCGCCGGGGCGGTCCCCATGGGGTGGACCGCCGTCGGTTGCCGCCGAGCCGGGCGAGGGGAAGAGAGACCGGATGGTCACGGTTCCAATCGTCATCGAAACGGGTGTACCACCGTAAGTGAGTTCGGTCACGTTTGTCCGATGACAAATGTCATGGGTTTGACCGTCGTGCCGGTTCTTTCACCGGTTCCCGGCGGGAACGGGTGTACGATTAGGCGCGATGCGCGAAGGGTCAGGTGTCTCCGACTTGCCGCCCGAGAGCTCACCGACCAAGAGCTCACCGACCAAGAGCTCACCGACCCCACTGGCATCGTCCTTGGCAATGGTCGGGGCCGGCAAATTCGCTGGGGCCGAAGCTCCTGGACCTATGCGACACATTTAGGTAATGGCACCGCCACGCGTTGTTGCGGTCGCCAGCGGCAAAGGGGGAGTGGGCAAAACGACCGTGGCCGTCGGTCTCTGTCTGGCCTTGGCCCGTGAAGGCCAAGCGGTAGGGCTGCTCGATGCGGACCTTTACGGCCCCGATGTGCCCCGGATGTTCGGCCTCACCCGGACCGAGGACGCAAAGGCACTGACGCTATGGGACGACCCAAAAAAAAGGAGCCGGCCCTTACGACCGGTCGAGCGCTGTGGCGTCAAGCTTTGGTCGGCGCAGTTCCTTATTAGCGAGAGCCAGCCTCTTGCCCTCCAGGCCCCCTTGGCTGGCCTGCTGCTGAACCGGGCGTTCAAGGAAGTCGACTGGGGCCAACTCGATTGGCTCGTAGTTGACCTCCCGCCAGGTACTGCCGACGTACAACAGCACTTGGCCCAAGAACTTGGTCTCAGCGGAGCACTGCTCGTGGTGACGCCGCAAGACGTGGCCCACCTCGACGCCAAGAAGGTGCACACAATGATGACGCAAGCCAAGGTGCCCGTACTCGGCGGGGTGGAGAATATGGCGCCATTTTCTTGTACATCTTGCGGTACCGCCATTGAGCTGTTCCCTCCGGTGCCGCACGAGCGGTCGATCTGGGCTTTGGGCGTCCCCCGGCTGGCATCCATACCCTTTACGGCTCAATTGGCCCAAGCCGCAGCCGAAGGCCGTCCACCCGCCAATGCGGCTACCGACGCCGCCTTCGAGGCATTGGTTGCCACCATCGCTGAGCGTCTGCCTCCGGCCCGTGGGTGAGACAGCCTGGTTGGCGTCGCCCCGACCAGGCGATTGGACAACCAGCCCGGGTGGCTGTTGTAACCGTTAACTACAACACCCGCGATCTAATAGCTCTTCTCTTGTGGTCCTTTTACAGGGTAATGGAGCGGCGGTCCGCATTCACCGTCGTGGTCGTCGACAACGGCTCGGTTGACGGCTCCGCCCGGATGCTTGCGGATTTCTCCGCAGTTGGTTTGTGCACCGTGTTGGAAAATGATCGCAACTTGGGGCACGGCCGGGCTGAACCAGGCGATGAGTTTTCTGGCGCGGCAGGCTGAGGCCACCGGCGCCGGCCCGGACTGGGTGTGGGTCCTTGACTCGGATTGTGTCGTCGCCCGCCCCGACGCTCTGTCAGCCCCCCTGGCCACGGCGGTCGCGTCGGGGGCGGCGCTCGTCGGCGAGTACCAGTGGGACCAGTGGCATGGTGTCGAGCGGTTCGGAGCGCATTGCCTGCTGTTCAAATCGACGGCCGTCTGGCGTGACCCCGCCTCGGTTTTCGGCGACGGGGGCGATCCCGTTTTCGACCTGCTGGCAGCCGCCCACCGTAACGCCGTCGTGTCTGCCCCGTTCCCGTTCCTTGCCCACGGTTACGTCATTCATCGAGGCCGAGGCAGCCTGGCTTGGGTGGCCGCCAACGAGGACAGGTCCAACGCGCTTTACGACTGGGCCCGGAGCCACCACCGTCCCCACTTCGGCAACGTGCCAGGAGCAGCCGAACGGTACCTGGAACTACACGCTCAGTTCCTAGCTGATGCGCGAGGCGGTTCGTCGGCCCAACTCGTACAGGTCTGCGCCCGGGCTGCGGGCCAGGCGACGCCGGGGCGCAGGGCTCGCCCCTCACGGCGCCGGCGGTGACGGTCGTAGGCCGCGCTTCCTAAGCTTCCTACCGCCGGACTTGTCCTGTCGGGGGCGTCCGGAGCCCCCGGCAGGTCAAATGTCGCCCGCACCTGTTGCAGAAGGCCGAGCGCCAGGCGACCGGGGTGCAAGACAGGCGCGACTTCGATGCGTCCTGTCCGGGCCAATTTCGCCTTTCGGGCCCGTCGTTATCGTCGAGGATGGGGCGATGACCTTTGTGCGGCGCATTCGCCCCGACGAAGGAGAGGCTCTGCGCGGTGTGCGCCTAGCGGCACTCGCCGACGCACCGAGCGCCTTCGGCTCCACCTACGCTCGAGAATTGTCACTAACGGCTGAGGACTGGAGCGACCGGGCTCGGGCGGGCTCGGCCGGCTCGGAACGAGCAACGTTCTTCGCGGTGGCCGACACCGGCATTGTGGGGCTAGTGGGCGGGCACAGGCCAGAGCCCACGTCACCTCGAGTGGAACTCGTTTCCATGTGGACGCACCCGGCCGCCCGGCGCACGGGTGTCGGCCGGCTCCTTGTCGATGCTGTGCTCGCCTGGGCCAGGAGCTGCGGCGCCCAAACAGTCGAACTGTGGGTGACCCGGGGGAACGTCGGCGCAGAGAACCTGTACCTAGCGATGGGCTTCGTTGACGCCGGTGTCCATCAGCCGCTGCCCTCTGACCCTTGCAAGGAAGAGTTACGGATGAGAACCGACCTCTAGGCGGGGACCAGAGACGGCCGTTGTCGCCGCTCGTAGCGCAGCATGACGACCCCGTTGCCGAAGGTGCGGGTCTCGATCAGCGTCAACGGGACCTTCGCCTCCGACGGCCGGAGCATCGGCGTGCCATTCCCGATCACGATGGGATGGACGTAGAGCCGGTACTCGTCGATCAGGTCGTGGCGGGCGAACTCCGCAGCCAGGTCGGCGCCACCGAGGACGAGGTCCGCACCGGGCTGTGCCTTCAGGGCGAGCACATCGGCCGGCACGACGTCGTGGACGACCGTCGCGTTCCAATCGGCCCGCTCGAGGGTGCGCGAGTAGACGACCTTCGGCATGGCCCGCCAGATCTGCGCGAACTCAACGACCGTCGGTGTCGCGGCTGGCCCTGGTCGGCGGTCGGCCAGAACTGCGCCATCAGCTCGTAGGTGACCCTCCCTTCGAGAAAGCCGCCGACACCGGCCAGCCAGCCGTTGAGGTGGCGAAAGAGCTCGTCGTCGACCATGTGCCAATCGATCTCGTGGTTTGGCCCTTCCATGTAGCCGTCGACCGACACCGAAATCATCCAGATGATCCTGCGCATTGGTCAGTGCCGGGCCCGGGCCGTCGTCTCGATCTCGACCGTGGCGTGTTTCTCGGCCATCCCGGCGGCGCTCGGCCTGAGGCGGCCGTGGTGATCGCATGTGGTGCGGTCGACGATCACTGGCGACGATAGTAGTGGTCCTGTTCAAGGTCCTCGAGCAGGGTGGGCCCGGTCGGCCCCATCCGAGGAGCCCCCGCGTGATAGTGGCGGTCGCTGGGCTGTCGAGGCCGGCGAAGAGGCCCAAGAAACCGAAGTGCTCGAGGGCGTCCGCCGGGGCAATCGACGCCGTCGGCAGGTCGAGGTGGTGGCTCATCGCCTCGGCGATCTCGCGGAAGGGGACGCCTTCGTCGCCGACCGCGTGCAGGACCGAGCCGGCGGGGGCGGATTCCACGGCCAGGCGGGCTAAGCGCGCGGCGTCGGAGCGGTGCACGGCCGGCCAGCGGTTCGAGCCGTCACCCACGTACCCGGCCACGCCTCGCTGGCGGGCGATACCGACGAAGGTGGCGATAAACCCGTTGTCACCATCGCCATGGACCGTAGGGGGGAAGCGCAGCACCGACGAGCGGACCCCGATCCCACGCAATGACAGAGCCAGCAAGGCAGTGGCCGCCCGACGTCCGGCCGGGTTGGCCCGAACCTCCGCGCTAGGCACCAGCCCGTCGTCCTCGGTGGCGGGCCGGCTGAGGGCGAGCCCGATCATGCCCGATGCGAGCACGAATGGCCGGTCGGAGCCGCCCAGGGCGGCGCCCATCGCCTCCACGGCCCGCCGGTCGGCGGCAGCGGCAGCGGCGAAGTCGCCGGCGAAAGCTTCCTCGTGCTGGAAGGCCAGGTGGACCACCCCGTCCGAGTCGTCTGCCGCCTTCGCCAGGCCGTCAGGGTCGTCAAGGTCGCCGCGCTGGACGATGGCGCCCGCCGCCTCCAGCCGCTTCGCAGATGCGTCTGACCGGGCCAGGCCGACCGCCTCGTGGCCCGCGCCGAGCAGCTCGGCCACAACGGCCGAGCCGATCCAGCCCGACGCTCCGGTAACGAAGATCCGCATACGAGTACCTCCAAGGCTAAAACGATGTCAGTTACAGACATCACTATAGGCCTGATGTCAGTAACTGTCAACACTAGACTGGCCGCCGTGGGGCGATGGCAACCGGACAGCCGCGGGCGCCTGCAGGAGGCCGCTCTCGATTTGTTCGCAGAGCGAGGGTTCGACCAGACGACGGCGGCCGAGATCGCGGCTCGGGCGGGGCTCACCGAGCGGACCTTCTTCCGCCACTTCGCCGACAAGCGCGAAGTGCTCTTCGGTGGTTCTGACCTCCTCAAGGAGCGGATCGTGACGGGAGTGGCCGGGGCGCCAGAGGCGTCGGGCCCCTCGACGCCGTAACCGTGGGCCTTGCCGCTGCCGCCGCCATGCTGGGCGAGTTCCGCCGAGACCTGTCGCGCCATCGGCAAGCGGTGATCGCCGCCAACCCCGAGCTGCGCGAGCGCGAGCTCGCCAAGTTGGCGGAGTATGCCGCAGCGGTCGCAACCGCCCTGCACCAGCGGGGCGTAGGCGAGCCACAGGCGACCCTCGCCGCCGAGGCCGGCATGACGGTCCTGCGGGTCTCGTTGGAGAGATGGGCGCACGGGTACGACGACGGTGACCTCGGCGCCATAATGCGGAAATCTATGGACGAACTGCGGGCAGTGGCGACCTACGACTGAGTCGGGCTAGTGAGACCCTCGGTACGCAACATCGTGGGAGAGCGGGTTGGACGTGGAGAAGCCCAGACCGTCGCCATGGCCGCTGTCCGATGGCGTGGTGAGCCTGCGTCCTCCTCGCGTCGGCGACGAACAGGTCCTCGTGGCGGGTCGGGACGCTGAATGGGAACGCTGGCCGGCGGCGAGGACGAACCGAGACCGACGGCGGTCATCGTGGTCCTGGGCAAGATCGTCGGATGGGTCGATTACGACACCGACCGGTCCTGGTTGGGGCCGCACGAGGTCAATATCGGCTACAACGTCTTTGCCGCCTATCGTCGCCGGGGTTACGCCGCCCGGGCGGTGCGCTTGCTCCTCGGTCTCTTGCGAGACCACACCGACCACCAGCGTGCGAACCTTGTTATCGACGTGGGCAACATTGCCTCGCTCGGCGTGGCCCGCGCTCTCGGCGCCCAGGTCTTTCAGTCCAACTTCGACGAATCCGGCCGGCTGTCAAGTATTCGCCACGTAGTCGACCTCGCCGACTTCGACCGGTAAGCGGGGGAGGGGCACGGGGTGGGAGCCCAACTGGCGGGGCCCGGTCTGAGCCACCCGGTCACCTGGTTGCTGTCTCGTTCGCGGTGCCGTCATCGAGTTGCGCTAAGTGCTTCCGGCAACGTGAACGCGCCGGCATAAAGAGCCTTCCCGACGATGGCGCCCTCGACCCCATCGACGACCAGGCCGGCGATGGCGCGAAGGTCGTCCAGGCTGCTCACCCCGCCGCTGGCGACCACCGGACGGTCGGTCACGGCGCACACCTGGCGCAGCAGGTCGAGGTTCGGGCCGGTGAGGGTGCCGTCGCGGCGCACGTCGGTCACGACGTAGCGAGCACAACCGTCGGCGTCGAGCCGGGCCAGTACGTCGAACAGTTCGCCGCCGCCTTCAGAGCCCCAGCCGCGCGCTGACAACGCGGTGCCGTGGACGTCAAGCCCGACGCTGACCTTTTGGCCATGCCGTGCCACCGCCGACCGGACCCAGTCGGGCTGTTGCAGGGCCGCGGTCCCGATGTTGGCCCGGGCGCAGCCGGTGGCGAGCGCTGCGTCGAGCGAGTCATCGTCGCGGATCCCGCCTGACAGCTCGACCGCGATGTCGAGGCGGCCGACGATCTCGGCGATCAGGTCGCGGTTGGAACCGCGGCCGAACGCCGCGTCGAGGTCGACCAGGTGCAGCCATTCGGCGCCGCCGTCCTGCCAGAAAAGCGCGGCGTCGATTGGGGAGCCGTACGCTGTCTCCGGTCCCGCCTCGCCGTTAACGAGCCGGACCGTGGTCCCGTCGGCTACGTCGACGGCCGGTAGCAGCACGAGCGACTTGGCGTTGGAGGCCACTGCGGCACGCTAACGCCGAACCCGAGGCCCCGCCCGAAACCCTCGTTTGTAGCAGCGAAATTACCCTTGGCGGTAACGCTTATCTGCCTTACTCGGCCCTGCGGGCTTTCCCCGATCAGCCAGCGGCGGTTGTGGTAGCACTTGGCTCTCGTTACTCGAGGAGGTGTTCTCATGCCCAAATCGATCGCAGTGTTTGGCGCCGGCCCGGGGCTTGGCCATGCCGTCGCTCAGCGGTACGCACAAGGCGGCTACGACGTGGTGCTCGTCGCCCGGCGCCGGCAGGCGCTGGAATTGCTCGCCCAGGGACTGACCGGTCCCGGCGTTACCGCGCACGCGATCACCGGTGACCTGGCCGACATCGATGCCATCCCCGCACTGGCGGCGAAGGTCCGCGCCAAGGTCGGCGACCTGGCTGCGCTTTACTTCGCGCCCACCCCAGAAGCCGGGTTCGTTCCCGCGGCAGACCTCACCCCACAGAGTGCACGAGCCTTCATGCCCCTCGTGCCTTCCACACCCAGGCTGAGACCGCAAAAAAGGCCGGGGCAGGCAAAGACTGGGGCGCCACCGTCCACCCCGCTCATCTCGCCAACCTGCTGTGGAACATGCATCACGCAAAAGGAGAGGCAGAAGCCAAGTACCCCATGTAGGGGCCCTCGACCCGAGCCGGGCTCGGCCTGCTGGCCATGTCGTCAGACCGCAACGAACTTCTTGGCCGGCGTGACGTCGGAGCGCTCCGGGGTTTTGCGCACAACCGCGCTTGGTGGGGCGGCGTGTAGCTAGGGGCGGTCAGGGGTGACGTCAGGTGCCGGTATGGTTGGCGCATGATGCCCAGCCTCCGGACTGAGCGACTCGTGCTTCGGCCTCTTCGAGCCGATGACCTCGACGCCTTGACCCCGCTTCATGCCGAGTACTCCTTTTGGCAGTACCCACTCGGAAGGGGCCAGACGGCCGCGGAGACGGGCCAGTTCCTGCAGCGCGTCCACGACCATTACGCGACGCACGGCTTCGGCCTGGCGGCAGTAGTGGACCGGGCGAGCGGTGATCTCGCCGGTTGGGCGGGGCTCACAACGCCCAGCTTCCTGCCCGAGATCCTGCCGGCAGTCGAAGTTGGGTGGCGGCTGGGGTCAGCCTGGCGCGGACAGGGGTACGCCACAGAAGCAGGTGCCGCTTGGGTCGAGTGGGGCTTCGAGAGCTTGGGCTTGGACCGGATCGTCAGCATCTTCGAGCCTGCCAACGTGGCTTCCGGCCAGGTCATGAAGAAGTTGGGATTCGAACTTGACATTGTGACCGCCTACCCCACCCGCGGCACCGAGCTCCATGTCACTGCGCTTACCAAAGATCGATGGATCCAGTCGCGGTCGGCCGCTGACCGGCCGGGAACGAGCCCCGTGCGCGGCCAGATGGCCTGATCTGCGCGACGACGGCGAGAGTTTGCCGAACACGCGGACAATGATGATGCTTTTGGGTGCCGGCTGGGCCGCCATCGTCGCCAAGGTGAATATCCACGATGATCCTCACCACACCTTTAGGATCTTGGGCGGCAAGGGTGCCCTGTGATTTTCGAACCGGGCTAGCGTCGATGCCGTGGCGCTGTCGGACTGTCGACCTGACGGCGATGGTTTTGTAGGCCGAACTCAGGAGCTCGTGGCCCTCACGGGTCTGGCCGAGGCGGCGGCTACCGGACGGCCATGGGTCGTGTGGGTAGAGGGGGAGGCCGGCTCCGGCAAGACGGCCTTGGTCCGCCGAGCGGTAGCAGTACTGCCGTCCGGGTTCGGTCTGGTTCGGGTGCAAGCCGACGAGCTGGCTACCGCCATCGCGTATGAGCTGGCCCGGCAACTGGGGGCAGTTCAAACGGACAACCCTTTTGCCGCCGGAATGGACATTTTGGGGGCGTGGTCGGCCGCCCAGGACAACGGTCCGGTGGCATTGGTGGTGGAGGATTTTCACTGGGCGGACGTGGGTTCCCGCCAGGCAGAGAGGCTGCACGACCACACCCGGGGCCACCCGCTGTGGGTGAGGACGTTGCTGGCCGAGCTCAGCCCGGCCCAGCTGCAGGCCGTGGACGGGGAACTGCCCGCCCCCCGGTCGTTGGCCTCGTCGGTGACAGCCCGGCTCTCCGAAGTGCCAGCCGACGCCCAGGCCCTGGCGGCGGCCATGGCGGTGGTCAACCAGCGGTCATCGCTCCCTATGCTCGGTCGGGCAGCGGGATTAGCGGCACCGCTCGGCCCATTCGAAGCGTTGCTGGACACCGGGTTCGTGCGCTGGGATCCCGGCCAGCCAGCTCCGCTGGTCGAGTTCGCCCATCCTCTTTACCGCCAGGCTGTCTACGAGGACCTGTCGCCTACCCGGCGCCGGGACCTGCATCGAGCGGTCGCTAGTGTCATGATCCCTGCCGCAGTTTTGGCCCACCGGGTGGCGGCGGCCGACGGCGTCGACGATGGCCTGGCCGACGAACTCGAAGCGGCCGCACGGCGAGAAATAGATGCCGGCAGCGCAGCCCTGGGGGCCCGTAACCTGCTATGGGCTTCCTCGCTGAGCGGCACCCCGGCTCGGGCGGAACGGCGCCTGCTCTGGGGCGCCGCGGGCGCTGCTGGATTCCGGGCAGACGACTCAGCTGGCAGCGCTGCGCGACCAGCTGAACACCTGCACGGAGTCGCCGACGCGTAATTTTATCCTGGGCACGCTGGACTGGGAGCTGGGTAACGCAGCCAGCGCTCAACGCCGGTTGCGCCAGGCTGCTGTCGGCGCGATGGCGCTGGCCGACGGGGATTGCGCTGGCTGGGCCTGGGCGCAACTGGCCGAGGTGTATTCCACCCAAGGTCGTGCACAGGACACCATTGAGGCCGCCAATCGGGCTCTGGCCTTGGCTGAAAGCGACACGAGGCTGGAGCTCTTCGCCTGGATGGGCCTGGCCACGGGCGAGGGTCTGCTTCGCGGCGCGCCGGCCGGCCTCGAGCGGATGCGTCAACGGCTACCCCAACCGGCGGAACAGGTCTCCGACCACGAGGCCAACATGCTGGTGACCCGGGGCGTTCTCGGCATGTACGCAGGCCGTACCGGGAGCGCCATCAGTGACCACCGAGCGGCACTACGCACCGCCCGAATAACCGTCCATCAGATCGCCCGCTGCCATTTCCAGCTGGCCACCCTGCTTGTCATGAGCGGGGATTGGGACGAAGCCCTGGTTCAGGCCCGCACCGCAGCGTCAATCGCCTCCGACCACCAACAGGTATGGGTCGAATCCCAATGCCAGGCCGTTCTGGGCACCGTCCTGGCCTACCGAGGAGACTGGGAGCTCGCGGCCCGCCACATCACCAACGCCGAAACGCTTGCCGCCAGGCGCGAAAGCATCGAAGCCGTCATCACAGCCAGGATCGCCGCGGCTGCTGTCGGTCGGGCCCAGGGCCGACCCCAACCGGTAATCGATGCTTTGGGCGGCCTGCCCGCGGTGACCCCCATGATCGGAGCACTGGCGTTCTGGCCGACCCTGATTGTCGCCTACGTCGATGACGGACAGCTCGAGCGGGCCGAGGACCTCATCGCTGACCTCGACCAGGCGGCCGCGACCAGAGGTCTGGAGTTCCAGGCCCGCCTCAGCAGCCTGCGAGCCCGCTTGGCGGTGGCCCAGGGCCGGCCCGAAGCCGCCATCGTACACTTCGACGAGGCTCTGGCCCGCTTCGGTCCCGACGACCCCTTCCTGGACCGGGCCCTCATCCACCACGCCTATGGTCAGCTACTGCGGGCCAAAGGCGACCGCCAGCAGGCCGTGACCCGGCTGCGCACCGCCCACCAGCTGCTCAGCTCCGTCGGCGCTGACCCGTTCCTGGCCCGGGTGGACGCCGACCTGGCCGCCGCCGGGATCCGCGCCCCGGACAAATCCCGTCGCTCCACGCTGGATTTGACCGACCGTGAGCGCGATGTGGCGGTACTGGTGGCTCAAGGACTGTCCAACCCCGAGGTGGCCGAACAGCTGTACATCAGCCGCAAAGCCGTCGAATACCATCTCAGCAACACCTACGGGAAACTCGGCATCAGCTCGCGAAAAGAATTACGCAGTCTGCAGTTCTGACCGGCGTAGCCGCCGGTGCCCAAGCCGAACCCCCTGAATTCGGAGCGTCCGTGCGAGTGTTTTTCGTCGGCCGCCTATTGCAAAGTCGAACGGGTATCGGTACGCTCCACCTGGCTCGCGCCGACGAACGGAAGAGAGAACCCAATGAGTTCATCGCGCCGGAGATCGATCTCACCCTTGACCAGCCGTGTAGGCGGTTGGTTGCCGACCGATCCTGCTGTACTGGGCCGATGGCTCCACGAGACGATCGAGGTGGCCGAAAAGAACAGTGCCCCCTTCCACCCGGTGGTCGCCGAATTCCAAGCGCTGATCGAAGACGACCCCATCCTGTATATGTACTTCATCAGGATGTTCGAAGAACAGCCCCAATTGGTCCCTCCACCCGGCAGCGGTGACGTGAAAATAAAGAACTACCAGCAGATGCTGGTCGTAATCAACCACGTACTGACCACCGCGCCCGAGTACAACGACACCGGCATGGTGGGGTTCCCTATCAACGCCATTCTCGACTTCCCGATGATCACCCCAGCGGGACTGGCGGCTTTCCGCCTGCAGTCGGTTAATGACATTCTGCGCAAGGTGCTCGCCGCGTGGACGGAGTTCCTTGACGACGCCAAATCCCTATACGTCTTGAACGATTCCTCGACTGGATGGCTGAGCCCGGCCGCCAAAGCGGCGATCCATCTGGACGAATTCCAAACGAACCCAGATCAGCCCTATCTCGGCTTCACGAGCTGGAACGATTTCTTTATCCGACAGTTCAAAGCCGGTGCCCGGCCGGTGGCGCAGCCTGACGATGACCGGGTGATCGTGAGCGCATGCGAATCGACGCCCTATGCCATTGCTACCAGCGTAAAGGAGGAAGACACGTTCTGGGTCAAGTCCCAGCCCTATTCGTTGCGCCACCTCTTGGCCGGTAGCCACGTCGAAGAGTTCATCGGGGGCACCATTTATCAGGCTTTTCTGAGCGCTGAGAACTACCACCGTTGGCACAGCCCGGTATCCGGGACCGTCACCGAGGTTCGCCACATACCCGGTACCTACTACGCCGAAGCGGCGTCTGAGGGCTTCGACCCGGCCGCGCCCAACAACTCGCAGGGCTTTATCGCCCAGGTCGCCACCCGGGCCCTGATCTTCATCGAAGCCGACAACCCGACCATCGGACTTCTATGCCTGGTGCCCATCGGGATGGCGGAAGTCTCCTCATGCCTGGTGACCGTGGCTGAGGGCCAGCACGTCACCAAGGGAGATCAGGTCGGCTACTTCCAGTTCGGCGGATCGACTCACTGCTTGGTCCTGCGCCCCGGAGTCGTCTCAGAATTTGTGCTGGGCGCTATCCCACAAGGGGCTGACGGTTCGAACTCCACCCTGGTCAAGCTCAACAGTATGCTCGCGTCGACAGGGTGAGCCCATGAAATCGACGGCCGGCACCTACCGGAACGAGGGCACAAATTTCTCACCACTTTCCGGGCCTAACTTCACCTTCCCGAGAGGGGACGCCCGGCTGGACGTGTATAACTCTCAATACCAGTCGACGGCGGACGTAGAAACCGGTGTCCAAAATCGCCTCGGCGTCGTCGAAGGCGCCTTCTGCACTGCTAAATCGATCCCGCACGACTTCTTTGGCATGGGCCGATTATCGACAATTCCAACTACCCATTCATTAGCTCATCGGAATAGGACCGGGCCAGCAAGGAAGAGGTCCACGAACGCGGGGGCCGGCCGGGCCAGGCTTGAGGCCGAAAACCAGTCAAGATGGAAGGCGGGAGGTCCCTGGCACCGTCTAGTGTTGCGCTATGCCCACCGATAGCGAATATGCGTTGGCAGGGGAGCCCTCGCCCGGGATGCCGGAGTTAGCCGATGTGATCATGGCTGTCCGTCGACAACTGTCTGCGGCGCAAGATGACGGGAGCCTGCGCTTCGGACTTGGCGCCATCGAGCTGGATCTCGAGACGACGCTCTCGTATACCGGAGACGGCGCTGCGGGAGTGCGCTTGTACGTCCTGACACCCGAGCGCCAGCGCAGTCCGTTCGCGACCCACCGTGTGAAGGTAGTGCTCGAGCCAGTGGAGCAGCCGACGGTGGTAGTCGGGGGCCCAGCAAGCGCCGCGGACTCGAGCGGTCCGACTGCCGACGCCGAAGGGTGGGGGACAGGCGCCGAGGACGCAGACGCGCCGGCCCCAGAGTATTCGGGTGGTGGAGGAGAGGGCTGGGCTATTCGGCCCTAGCCCTGACCGACGATATGAAGCAGTCGGAAGTAGTGGACCGGGTGGCGGCTGCGACCGGCTTGCCGCGAAGGTCGGCCGCCAATGTTGTCTCTGCCATCATCGCGGCGATCAGGACCGCGGCGCTCAACGGCGAACCGGTGTCCATACGAGGCCTCGGCACCTTCGTCTTGACGAACGCGACCAAGACGGCGGGGAGGAAAGCGGCAGCGGCCAAACGCACAGGGACCAGACCGGCGAAGGCACGTGCACCCGCCAGAAGGTCCGCGCCGCGTCGCAGCGGTGGCGGGGGCGTGGGTTGGTAGCGCCGGCTCTGTTCGCGATCACGGCGAGCAGTCTTTTGTTTGGTACTTCAACACTTAACCGCCTGTCAAACGTAGCTCAAACGGTGATCTGGGTAGCCAGTGCAATACTCATTTCGTTCGCTGCAGTTATTGCGGCAATGGCGTTCTTTCGAGCCTGGCGCGGTGCGCGGCGCACGGAAGTCGTCGTGACCACCCTTACTGATGCCACCGGTGACCAGAGGTGTTCAGCGGCGGCGCCCGGTTTGACTTTTGGCATCCGGGAGGAGTTGCTCGAGGCACTCCCCAGTGTGACCAACCGGCTAACGGCACAAGTGGAGCGGGCACGGACCGATCCCACCAGCCCTATCTATAACCTCGTCGTGGGCGACCCGGGCGACTCCGTCTTAGACGAACTGGCCAGCACTCAGCAAGAGCTGAGCGAGTCTTTGGCGAGTATTGCTCCGGAGGCCACGCGGGGCATCGTCCGACTGAGTTTGGAGACGCTCTTGCGCCAGAGAGGCCTACGGGTGAATGGGGTAATGCAGCGGGTCACAAATGCTCCCGGTCGGATCGGGATCAGCCTGACCGTTAGTAATCTGCAGAGCGAACATCCACCAACCCGGATCACTATCTGGGAAGATGAGACGGCGCACGTTGCCGGTTCTCAGCCCGTAGAGCGGCTCTACGCCCTGACTCTCCCGGTCTCACGGGCTCTTGCGTGCGAGTTGATGCGCCAGCACTTGATAGAGCAGGAGGCTCGGCGACGAAATCGAAGATGGGTGGGTCGGTTTGTCGGACGACACCCGCCGGCGACAGCTCGGTCGACGAACAATAAGAGCGAGCGACGCGGGCCCGTTCCGCAAGGCCGACGGCGCCAGGCCGGGTCTCGCCCACCAACAAGCGCGTCGCCGGTAGTCGACTTCATGGTCGGTCTCCTCTACCAGACGGCGGCCCGCCGGTACGCACCGGGAACGCTCTCCTTTTACCGCCTTTCTGCGCAGGCCCTGCGACGAGCCGAGGCGGCTTTGGACCACTACATGTGCGCATATCTTCTCGGGGCCACGCTAGCCGAGCAGGCTCGGCGTACCAGCGAGGGTGAAGCAGGCGAACTGTTCGAAAAGTCATGCCAGCTATTTGAAGAGGCCTGCGACAAGCTTAAGGGTGCAGGACTAGATGATCCCCAGCCTCAGACTGAATTTTGGAAGATCCGCGGTTCGTTAGTTACGAATTGGTGGCTCCTCGCCGGGGTGCCGGGCCCGGGCTCGGACCTATGGAGGCGGCGGGCTGATAAAGCCACCAGCCAGCTGCAGATGCTAGGTCCGGACACAATTTCAGACAGTACGACCCTCTACAACCTTGCATGCTGCTTCGCCGTGGCGGCTCGCCACATTCGGGTCGAGACGACCGGCGGGGCGAACCTTGCGATCGAACGCCACGCCCAGATCTGTGCGCTTCTGAAGGATGCGTTGCGGTTCTTCGCGTGGGCGAGCCTCCGTAATGAGCAGTGGTGGACCGACGGCCAGATCGACCCAGACCTGTCGGCTATCAACCGCTATATCCCGGATGCCCGCAAGCAAATCTCGGACCTCGGAAGCCTCCTGGACGGGGACGAGCCAGCGCCAGAAGCCATTAGGCCGCGGGTCGACGAAGCCATTCGGTTCGTGATTGCCAGTCAACAGACGGAGCTGAGCGTACAAACGGGCGGTGCAGGCTCGGCCGGGTAGTCGCACGGGAAGAGCAGTGACCCGCTAAGTGTTCACTAGCACATGAAGCACATTGGTTTCTTGTCGTTTGGGCATTGGACGCCCTCGCCGCATTCGTGGACGCGGTCAGCCTCGGATGCTTTGCTGCAGTCCGTCGACCTGGCGGTCGCCGCGGAGGAACTTGGTGCGGACGGGGCGTACTTCCGGGTGCATCACTTCGCCAATCAGCTTTCTTCGCCCTTCCCGCTCCTCGCTGCCATCGGTGCCAGGACCAGCAGGATCGAGATCGGGACGGGCGTGATCGATATGCGTTACGAGAACCCGCTCTACATGGCCGAGGATGCCGGCGCGGCTGATCTCATCTCGGGCGGGCGCCTGCAGCTCGGTATTAGCCGTGGTTCCCCCGAGCAGGTCATCGACGGCTACCGGTACTTCGGCTACGTGCCGCCCGAGGGCACCGACCACGCCGACATGGCTCGCGAGCACACGCGGGTCTTTCTCGAGGTCCTCAAGGGCGATGGTTTCGCCGAGCCGAACCCCCAGCCGATGTTCGCCAACCCACCGGGGTTGCTGCGGGTCGAGCCCCACTCCGATGGCTTGCGGGAGCGGATCTGGTGGGGCGCCGGCACCCGGAAGACCGCGGAGTGGGCCGCTGAGCAGGGGATGAACCTCATGAGCTCGACACTTCTCACCGAGGACACCGGGGTGCCGTTCCATCTGCTGCAGGCCGAACAGATCGAGCGGTTCCGCAAAACCTGGGCGGGCGCTGGCCACGTCCGCGAGCCGCGTGTCTCGGTCAGCCGCAGCATCTTCCCGATCGTCAATGACCTCGACGTCGCGTACTTCGGCCGCGAAGGTAACTCCCAGGACCAGGTCGGGTTCATCGACGGGGGCAAGGCGCGGTTCGGCAAGACCTACGCCGGCGAGCCCGAGCGGCTCGTCCAGCAACTGGCCCAGGATGAGGCGATCGCCGCCGCCGACACCCTGCTGCTGACTATCCCTAATCAGCTCGGTGTGGACTACTGCGCCCACGTCCTCGATTCTGTACTTAGCGATCTCGCTCCGGAGCTTGGTTGGCGCTGACGTCCACGAGATCCGAGAGGTCCACGGTGGAGTGGCCCATGCGTCCGCTTCCCTGCCAATAGCGGCGGCATCCCTGCCCTCTAGTCCGCCGGGCTAACGCAGCGTCCGACCAGGAACTGGCCACCGCTGTCGAGCCGAGCGGGGCGGCACTGTTCCCGGCCAGGGACCACCCTTAGTTGTGATGGCAATGCGCACCGTGCGTAAGCTTGCGGTCGTCTCATCGGCCGATAGCGGAGGTAGGGCGACATGGCACGTCGGCATCAGGCTCCAGAGACATACGGGGGGAACGATCGAGACGGGCGATCACGACGGCCCGGTCCAGGCATGTTCATAGCAGCGTTGGTGGCGTGCTGCGCTTGGGCGATAACCCCGGTCGCCGCCGCCGCTCCGCTCAGGGCATCGCAGCGCGCCAAAGAGCCCAACGGACGAGGACCCGGGGTTGGCAGGGACGATCGAGCCCCAGATCTGCTCCAGCTGCTCGCCTCCGCTCGCGGAGGAAGGTGGCCCGGTGATGGACACCAACGGCGCCGACGGTCTGACCATCACGCCTATCTGGTGGCAGCCGAGCGGTGGGCGCCACGTGTTCCCGTCGGCCTACGAGAACCTCCTCGACCAGTACGTGCACGACATCGCGGCCGCCAGCGGCAGCACGGATAACGTTTTCTCCGTCCTTACGGAGTACTACCAGACGGTGGACGGGCTGAAGAAGTTCATCACTTACAAGTTCACGGCCCATGCACCGATCGTCGATACCGCCGCTTTCCCCGCCAACGGCTGCAAGCCGGCGCCCGGTAATTCTGCGTGCATAACGGACGCCCAGCTACGTGCCGAGCTGAGTGCGGTTACGGCCAGCCACAAGTTGCCCGGCACCCTGGCCTACTACTACCCGGTCTTTTTCCCTCCCGGGGTAGAGACAGAGGACAGCGACGGGTCGAACTCCGTCAGCCAGTACTGCGGTTACCACAAGGCCTTCGGCTCGGGCCCTGACCAGACGGTCTACGCCAACATGCCCTACGAAGCGAGCGGTTGCGACGCGGGCCAGGCCCCCAACGGCAACCTCCCCGCAGACGGGGCGGTGAGCACGTTCTCCCACGAGCTGGCCGAGGCCATCACCGACCCGATGGACTCCGGCACCTCGTACGCCTGGTCCGACGGGAAGGGCAACGAGATCGGAGATATGTGCGCTGAGAACTTCGGTGGCGCCCTCGGCTCGACCAACGCGTCGAAGCGCAACAGCACGGAGTACAACCAGGTCATCAACGGGCACAAGTACTACGTCCAGGAACTGTTCAGTAACTTGGCGTTCGCCAAGTCGGGGGTCGGCCGGGGCTGCGCACTGAGCGAGGCATTGGCAGAGAGCCCCAAGGCGGCCGGCACAGGGGCTGGGGTTACTACCATCGGTAACGCGTTCACCGACGCCTTCCCGACCACTCTGCCCGCCAACGGCAAGGCCACCTCGTCGATCGTGGTAGCCGTGGGTGACCAGCACGGTTACGCGGTACAGGGCGACCACGTCCACTTCAACGTCGGCGCCGAGTACGGCAGGGGCCTGTGCGGAAAGCTGAGCAGCCGCGAAGCCGTCACCGATGACCAGGGCCATGCCACGGTGACCTACACGGCGTCGAAGTTCAATATGCAGTGCTGGGTGGTCGCCACCGAGGCCGACGGCGGAAAAGGCTCCGAGTCCATCATTTACCAAGGCACAGCCGTAAAGGACAGCCCGACCCTTACAGCCAAGTTCCCCACCACGCTCGCCCCGCGCAGTCAGGCCACTTTCACCATGACGGCCACCAACCCCTCACCCCACCCACTGACCGACGCGCAGGTGTACTTCGTCGTCTACGGCGAACCTTCTAACAAGAACGTGGACGCTGACCAGGTGCACCTGTCGTACTCGACCCACGGGCCTGGCGGGCACTTCACCAACATCGCCCTCAGCGGCTCGACCGGCGACGGCAACGACATCGCTGGCTACCTCGGCTCGGCGGAGGGCGCCACCATGGCGCCCCATTCTTCCGAGAAGATCACGTTCCACGTCAGTGTCGCTCGCAAGGTGCCAATTTTGAAGTCTGGCCCGCTGTTTGCGTTCGAGGGCTACCTCAACCAGGTCAACTCTTCTGCGGGGGGCGGGGCGACAGTGGGCGACACGCTCGCTACGGACATCACGGTGCGCTAGGCGACCACTCCTCGCCCGAGGTTACCATGACGAGCTACGCCCACGTCTGGCCGGTCGAAACCGAAGCCGCCACGGAGCGCCTGTCGCAGAAGAGGTTCAGCTGGTACCGGGATACAACAGCGCGGTCGGCGGGACAAGAATGGGACAATGAAGGGGAAGGGGCGATCGTAGATAGTGGGTGCTGGACTGAGGGCTCGTCACGCGGTGGTTGTCCTCACCGTCGCTGCCCTCTTCACTGGGTGTGGTAGCCAGCCTCCAGCGCATGCGGCGCCGCCCGGGGCCGCAGGCATACAACTGCCCGTGTTCGAGAAATCCTGTGCGCCGCATCCCGGTCCTCCGTTGGTTGTGCCGATAAGGGTCATCAGTCACGGGGCTGTGATCGTTGCCAACGTCTGTATCGGCGGCGAGGGGCCGTTCCCGTTCCTGGTCGATACCGGGGGATCTACAACTCTCATCGATTCGAGCCTTGCGGCGCGGCTTCACCTCGGCCTCGTTGACGGGCCTCGGACCGTTTTGTCGTTCACCTGCAAGCGGCAGATCTCCTACGCGGCTCTTTCACGATGGTCGGTGGGCAACACGACATTGCTTCCGCAGGCCGTAGTAGTTGGGACAGTGCGGTCCCCGGCCCTTCCGAACCTGGACGGGGCGCTCGGGTCGGACACACTGAGCAGCTTCGGGGCGGTCAGGATCGATTACCGCCAACAGACCCTGACGCTCGGGCCCCAAACGGCTCCCCTCAGCTCAGATGTAGCGGGCGGCTCGGGGCCCCCTCGGTCTCTCCGTCACTCACGGAGGGCACGTCGTTCGCCAGTCCGATGCCCGTCAAGGTCGTCAGCGAGGCTCTTTCCCCCCACCACCTACGACTCATAGAGGTAAGGCCCTCCGTTGAACTGTCGTTTGGGGCCAACCGGTTCAAGCTCACGCTCGACACGGGCGCGGGTACCACAAACCTGGGGCCGAGCGTGGTCAAGAAGCTCCGGTTGGCGCCGGCGGGCCGGCCCGGCGCCGCCTACGGCGGGCTTGACTGCCCAATCGTCGTCAACCACTACACGATGGGGCCGGCGATGCTCGGGAAGGTGCAGCTCCCCGAGGAAACGGTCGGCAGCAACTTCACTCCCCCCGGCACGGTCGGGGGGATCGGTTCTGGGACCCTGATCAACTTCAACCCCGTGCTCGTTGACTACACCGACGGCGAGCTCTTCCTCGGCCAAGGCAAGCAGGCTCAGCCGGCCGCGCCAGCACCTGCCAGTTCGAGCGGGTGACTCCACGCTGGGACGAGCTCAACCTCCTCGACCTCTTCCAGCAGATCGGCATGATCCCCGCCTTCGACCTCGGAGGTACTGAGAGCGCGACGTGACCGCGCTCGGCCAGCCGGTCATTGTGGTCTCCGTGCCTAGCGGCAGCAACCGCAACGGGGAGCCAAGCAAGGGGCGGCGAACGAGCCCTCTTCGACCAAGGGCCGTTCACCAGACAAAGGAGGATCCTGCCATGAGTGGGCAAAAGCTTGGAAAGAACAGCTACCGGACCGGCCCGCGCAGGGCGCGGTCGCGATGCCGGCTACCAGGAGGCGCTGTTCGGAGCGCCGTTGTCCTGGCTCTCGTTTTGGTGGGTTGGCCCCTGACGAGCCCGTTGGCGGGAGCGAGCCCGATACCGGGACAGGCGGCCAGCCCGGGCGCTGGCCTCGTCTGGGTGTGCCGGCCGGGCCAGGCGGCTGACCCCTGCACCTCGAGCCTCGCCGTCACCGCCCTCACGGCGGCCGGGGCCGTCGAGCCGGCGACCTGGCCCGGCTCGGCGGTGGCGTCGAAGTTCGACTGCTTCTACGTCTACCCGACGGTCAGCCTGGCCAAGACCGCGAATACCGCCCTGGCGGTGACCGAAAACGAAACGATCACGGCGGTCGAACAAGCCGCTCCGTTGTCCCGGGTCTGTGACGTCTGGGCGCCGGCCTACCGCTCCCAGACCTTCCCGAGCGTGCTGAAAGGCCTCGCCGGCGACGAGGCGGTGATGCGCTCGACCTTCACTGTCGCCTATAACAGTGTGCTCACCGCCTGGCAGTGGTTCTTCGCCCATACCCAGGGCAAGCCGGTCGTCTTGGTCGGGGACTCGCAGGGCTCGGCCGTCCTCATCCACCTCATCTCAGCCGCGCTCGACCATGAACCGTCCGTGCTGAGCCGCCTCCTCGTCGCCGTCCTGGTCGGCGGCAACCTCCAGGTCCCTGCGGGCAAGACGGTTGGCGCCCCCTTCACCAAGGTCCCGTTGTGCACCTCGGGCACCGAGACCGGCTGCGCGATCGCCTTCTCCTCTTTTCCGTCAGAGCCACCCGCCAATTCGGTGTTCGGCCGACCGGGCCAAGGGGTGAGCCTCCAGTCCGGCCAGACCGCCAAGGCCGGCCAGCAGGTCGCCTGCACCAACCCGGCCGCCCTTGGTGGTGCCGCGGCCGATCTCAGCCCCTACTACCTCAAGCTCACCCAGGTGGCGGGGATACCGGGCATCAGTTACGGGCTGAAGCAGGCGCTCCCCACCCCCTGGGTCACCTACCCCGACCTTTATTCGGCGAAATGTGAACAGGGTGGCGGGGCCAGCTGGCTCCAGGTGACAAACCTCGCCGGGGGTAGCCACGCCCGGCCCGTTTTGAACGACGACTTGGTGGCGATCGACGGGGTGCGGTACGGCCCGGCTTGGGGCTACCACGGCTTCGAGTACGGCCTCACCTTGGGCAACGTGCTCCAAGACATAGCCCGTGAGGAGGCGGCGTGGGAGTCTCGCCATTGACGCGCCGGTCGGCCGCCCTCATCCGTCCGACGTCCTGCCGTGTCGCACCAGACGGCGGCGGACCTGCCCCGGCGAGCGTATCGCGCTCGTTCCTTCCGGTGGTCCCGGAGGATCGAGTGGTCTGGTGGACCGAAGAACCCGACAAACCGTCTCGCTCGAGGGGGCTCCGGGGGCAGGGCTCGAACCTGCAAGCATCCGGATCCAAAGTCCGGCGTTCTTCCAATTGAACTACCCCGGACCGGCAACCGGCTAGCAGTACTGCAGGCCGCATAGGCCGAGCCGTTTCACGATACCGCGTTCCCCGAGACCACCCGCTGCCAGTGCTCGGGTAGTCCAGATGCGCCAGCCCGCCCGCCGATAAGACTAGAAAGATGGGCGTGAGCAACTACGACCGGGAAGTACGCCGACAGAGGGGCCGTGGGTCTGCTGAGCAGCCAAAATTGGCCGCCGTAGTGCTGGCCGCAGGCGAGGGGACACGTATGCGGAGCTCACGCCCCAAGCCCCTGCACAGGCTCTGTGGACGCCCGATGGTCTTGTGGGTGCTCGGCGCTCTTTCTGGCCTGGAGCTATCCCGGGTGGTCGTGGTCGTGGGCCACGGGGCGACGCGGATGACCAAGGCCCTGGCTGAAGCCAGGTCCCCCGGGCTGCCGCTGGAGGTGGTCGACCAGCCCGTGCAACGGGGGACCGGAGACGCATTGTCGGTGGCCCTGACGGCGTTCAGCGACGATGACGGCGAGCTCGACGACCTCGTCGTCCTGCCCGGCGACGCACCGCTGCTGCGGCCCGCCACCGTTCAGGCGCTGGTGGCCGCGCATCGTGAATCGTCAGCGGCGGCGACCTTGCTGACGGCTCGTTTGCCCGACCCGACCGGCTACGGCCGGGTGGTCCGATCGCGGGACGGCCGGGTCGCCAGCATCGTCGAGGAGGGAGATGCCACGGACGAGGAGCGGGCGATCGATGAGGTGGGTACGTCGATCTACGCCTTTCGCCGCTCGGTGCTCGCTCCGGCATTGCGACGGCTGAGCCCGGACAACTCGCAGGGCGAGTACTACCTGACTGACGTGATCGGCGTCCTGCACGATGCTGGCTATCCGGTGATCTCGTTGGTCGCGCCAGACCCGGTCGAGGCCAGCGGGGTTAACGACCGTTGCCAGCTGGCCAGCGCCGAGGCGGTGCTGCGGGCGCGCGTCAATCAGCAGTGGATGGGCCAAGGCGTCACGATGTTCGACCCGCAAAACACTTACATCGACTCAAGCGTCGAACTGGCTGAAGACGTGACCCTTTTGCCGGGCACGATGCTGCACGGCAGTACGAGAGTGGCCACCGGCGCTGAGATAGGGCCCGGCAGCCACCTGGTTGACTGCGTGGTCGGGGCCAGGGCGCAAGTGCAGGCCACTTTTGCGGAGCGGGTGACGATCGGAGAGGATGCTCGTGTGGGGCCGTGGATTTGGTTGGCGCCCGGGACGGTGATCGCGCCGGGCTCGGTGGTCCGACCTCCAGTAGGCGCATACGGCCCGGATGGGGGATAGTCGTGGAACTGGTCTCGAGGCACAGGCTCCAGCTCTTCGCGGGCCGCTCTCACCCCGCGCTCGCTCAGGCCATCGCCGCCAACCTGGATCTACAGGTAGGGCCGTGCGAGCTGACAGACTTCCCAAACGGCGAGATCAGGGCCCGTTTTGGCGAGTCGGTGCGAGGGGGCGACGTTTTCATCCTCCAGACCCATTCGCCGGCCAACGGCAAGTCGGTCAACGACTTGTTGATGGAGCAGTGGGTTATGATAGACGCCGCCAAACGGGGCTCGGCCAAGCGCATCACGGCCGTGTGCCCCCGATATGGGTACGGCCGGCAAGACCGCAAGTCGAGGGCACGCGAGCCGATTACCGCCAGGATGGTGGCCGACTTTTTCCACGCCGCGGGAGCCGAGCGGATCATGTCGGTGGACCTGCATTCGGGGCAGGTGCAAGGGTTTTTTGACGGCCCGGTGGACCACCTGACGGCCGTAAATCTTCTCGTTGATTACCTGAAAACCAACGTTCCGGGCGACTTTGTCATGGTGGCGCCCGACACGGGCCGCACCAAAGTGGCGGAAAAGGCGGCCCGTAGCGCTGGTGACGTCCACATGGCCTCGGTCTATAAACGGCGCAGCCCTGACGTCATCGGCCAGGTCGAGGCGCTTGACGTAATGGGCGACGTGCGGGGCCGTATGTGCGTGCTGATCGACGACGAGATCGACACCGCAGGGACGCTATGTGAGGCGGCCAAACTGCTCCACCACAAAGGGGCCACGGAGGTATGGGCGGCGGCGACCCACGGTGTCTTTTCCGAGCCCGCCATTGACCGCCTCAAAAACTCCAAAATCGAGCGTGTCGTCGTGACCGACACCGTCCCGCTGCCGCCCGAGAGGCAGATCGAGAAAATCGAGAGCGTCTCGGTGGCAAAAACCTTTGCTTACGCGATCCGGGCTGTGTTCGAAGAAGGCTCCGTTTCGCAGATTTTCGGGGGCGACAACCAGAGCTAGGCCGAGCGGCCCCTGCCTAGCGGCCCTGCCCGCCACGGCCTGAGGACCGCGGCGCAGCCCCGGCCCAGCTCAGACGGGCTATCATGAGGGGTCCCTTTCCCCGAGGCAGAGCTGGCGGGGTACCGACGAGGAGCGGAGCGCGAACGAACATGGCAGAAGTGAAGCTGGTCGCCGAACCGGGGCGCACCATCGGGTCGAGCTCGTCGAGGCGGCTCCGCCACGCCGGCCGGGTCCCCGCGGTCGTGTACGGGCACGGCATGCAGCCATTGAGCGTTTCGGTCGTTGGTCGAGACCTGCGCACCGCGCTTTCGGTACACGGTCTCAACCAGGTCCTCACCCTGGATGTGGACGGTTCGACGCACTTGGTGCTGGCTCGCCAGCTCCAGCGCCACCCCGTCCGGCATACCGTTTCTCACGTCGACTTCCAGGTGGTGCGCCGGGACGAGATCGTAAGCGCAGAGGTCCCGGTCATACTGGTCGGGACAGCGACCCTGGTCGAGCGAGAACGGGGCCTGCTCGAGCACACCCTTACGAGCCTCAGCGTTCGCTCCACGCCGGAACAGATCCCCCAGGAGATCGAGGTCGACGTGAGCGAACTGGAGATCGGTGGCGCCCTGCGTGTGCGCGACCTGGCCCTCCCCCGGGGCGTTACCACCGATGTGGACCCGGAAGAGCCGGTCGTGATCGCGTCCGCGTCGACCGTGGCCGCCACGCTCGCAGCGGAGGAGGGCGCGGTGGAGGGAGCAGAGGCCGAAGTGGCCGAGGCTGCTTCGGCGGCCGAGGGCACATCTGCGGCCGGGTCTTCGGCCGAGGAGGGCTGAGCCACCCCTGTTCAGGTCGCACAAGGCTGCCGGGACGGCCGGCGCTGAGCTTCTAGCTGTCGGCCTCGGCAACCCTGGCCCGCGCTACGTCAAGACCCGCCACAACGTGGGGGCCGACACCGTTGCCCTGCTGGCGGAGCGCCATGGACAGCGATTGCGGCAGAGTAAAGAGCTGGCCCTGGAGGCCGAAGCCCAGGTGGACGGGAAGCGGTTGGCCCTGGCTTTCCCTCAGACCTTCATGAACGAGTCGGGACGGTCCGTCGTTCGTCTGGTCAGGCGCTTCAAGATCACCGACCTGAGCAAGTTGGTCGTCGTCCACGACGAGCTCGATCTCCCCCTCGGGACGGTGCGGGTCAAGTCGGGCGGGGGGCTGGCCGGTCACAACGGCCTGCGCTCGATTAAGGCATGGTTGCGCTCAGACGAGTTCTCCAGGGTCCGGATCGGCATCGGCAAGCCTCCCGGCGGCAAGGAGCACGGCGTGGACCACGTCCTGTCTACCCCTACCCGCTTCGAGCGTCAGAAGCTGAACTGGGCCATCGACACGGCGGCTGACGCCGTTGAAATGATCCTGGAGCAAGGTGTGGCCGCCGCTCAGAACGAGTTCAACTCTCGCCCACCTCCGGGCGACCCGTCACCCGGTTGACCGGCCGGGGGCGCAGGAACCGCTGGTCAACTGGCTATTGGCTTGGAGCGAGGGGGAACCGGTCGGGGCGGCAAGGATAGACCCCTACGAAGACGTTTAATGGTCACGCAATGAGTTCTACTGTTCAGGTGCAGAGCGCGCCCGAAAATACCGGTACACCGGCCCTCGCCGGGCTGCTTTCGCTCGCCAATGGTGACAGCGTCCTCGCCGGCCTGGCCGTTGGCGCGGAGCGGACGGTCGCAGTTGGTGAAGCGGCCCAGCCGTACGCCCTCGCCGCGGTGGCCCGCTACGGCTCTGGCCAGCCCATCGTGGTGGCCGTCCCGAGCGGCGCCATGGCCGAGCGGTTGGCGCACGAGATAGGGGTCTGGTTCGGCCCGGTCAGGTAGCCGTCTTCCCTGCCTGGGAGACCCTGCCATTTGAGCGCGTCAGCCCAGCCGTGGAGACAATGGGCCGCCGGCTCGAGCTGATGTGGCGACTGCGACGGTTACGCGATGGCGCCACCGACGCCGCGGTCCCCTCCGTCATCGTGTCCCCGGTGCGGGCGCTCCTCCAGCGGCTCGGGCCGCACGTGGAGGACAGCGAGCCGCTCCAGGTCGTGCGGGGCGCGGAAGTGGATCTGGACGAGCTGGTCGAGAAGCTGGTGCACCTCGGGTACCGACGCGAGTACCAGGTGGAGCACCGGGGCGAAATGGCGGTGCGGGGTTCGATCGTCGACGTGTACCCCTCGACGGCGGTTTCACCAGTACGGATCGACCTGTGGGGCGACGAGGTCGACCGGTTGACCGAGTTCTCCGTGGCTGACCAGCGTTCCGTGGGCGACCTGGACGAGGTCTGCGTCTTCGGCTGCCGCGAGCTTCTGCCGTCGGCGGAGGTCAGGGAACGAGCGGCGGCCCTCAGCGACGCCGAGCCGTGGGGGAGCGGCACCTGGGAGCGACTGGCCGAGGGCCTCAGTTTCGACGGCATGGAGTCGTGGCTCCCGTGGCTCACCGCCGACGAACACCTCCTGATCGACCTCCTCCCCCGGGGGGCGAAGGTCCTTCTGGTCGAGCCCCGCCGGATGCGCGAGCGAGCCGTGGAGATAGCCGAGGAGGAGGCTGACCTGGCCGGCGCCCTGGCGACGACGTGGGGGGCTGAAGGGCGCGACTTTCCCAGGCTCTACTTGCCTTTCGACCGCCTCCTGAGCGCGACGAACGCGTCAGTGGCCATGCTTACGCCGGCTCCCGAGGGGCCAGGCATTCCCACCATCAGCACCATGGGCTGGGACCCGGTGGCCGGGGGCCACGAGCGGATCCTGGCCCAGCTCCGCGACCTGCGGGCGAACCGCTTTACGGTGGTCGTCTGCGGCGAGAACGCCAGCAGCGCGGCCCGCTTGGCCAGGTCTCTGCAGGACGAGGGCATCAACGCCGCGGTCGTGCACGGCTCCGGCACCGGGGCCGCCCTCGATATCGGGATGGGCGGCGGCCCTCACGTGGTGGTGGCGCCGGTCGACCGGGGTTTCATCTACCCGGCGCTCAAACTGGCGGTGCTGGCCGAGGGGGACCTGACCGGGCGTCGCCGGCCCCACCGCGAGGCGAGGCCACGGGCAGCGCAAGTGGCGACGTTCTTCGACGACATGAAGACGGGAGACTACGTCGTGCATTTCCAACACGGCGTAGCCCGGTTCGGCGGGATGGTGAAGCGCTCTATTGGTGACCTCGAGCGCGACTATTTATTGCTCGAATATCGCGACGGCGACAAACTTTACGTGCCGTCGGACCAGGTCGACGCCTTGCGCCCGTACACAGGCGGAGAAAAGCCTTCGCTCTCCCGGTTGAACGGGACCGAATGGCAAAAGACTAAAGCCCGGGTGCGGCGGGCGGTCCGGGAAATTGCCCATGAGCTCGTCGCCCTTTACAAACAGCGCGCCTCTGCCCCGGGGCACGCCTTCGGCCCGGACACGCCCTGGCAAGCGGAGATGGAGCATTCCTTTGCTTATAACGAGACCCCGGACCAGCTCAAGGCCGTCGCCGACGTAAAGGCCGACATGGAAGCCCCAATGCCCATGGACCGGCTGGTTTGCGGCGACGTGGGGTTCGGCAAGACCGAGGTGGCCATGCGGGCCGCGTTCAAGGCGGTCCAGGACGGCAAACAGGTGGCAGTGCTCGTGCCCACCACTTTGCTGGCGTCCCAGCACCTGCAAACCTTCAGCGAGCGCTTCGCCAATTACCCCGTCCGGGTGGAGATGCTGTCCCGGTTCCTCACTCCGGCGGAGTCCAAAACAGTCACTGATGGACTGGCTAACGGGTCCGTTGATATCGTGATCGGCACCCACAAACTGTTGGGGCAAGATGTCAAGTTCAATAAGCTCGGGCTGTTGGTCGTCGACGAGGAACAGCGTTTTGGCGTCACCCACAAAGAGACGATCAAGAAAATGAGCACTGACGTTGACGTGCTGACCTTGACGGCTTCACCCATACCGCGCACCCTGGAAATGAGCTTGACGGGAGTGAGGGATCTCTCCTTGATTGCTACTCCGCCTGCGGCCCGGAGGCCGATACTGACCTACGTAGGCGAGTATGACGAGCATGCGGTGGCCGAAGCCATCCGCCGAGAACTCTTGCGAGAAGGGCAGGTTTTCTTCGTGCACCACCGGGTGCGCGACATCGAAAAAGTCGCCGCCCGCCTCCGCGAACTGGTGCCCGAAGCTCGGGTGGCCATCGCCCACGGGCAGATGGACGAGGGCTCCCTGGAGCGGGTGGTGCTTGATTTCTGGGAGGGCCGTTACGACGTACTGGTCTGCACCACCATCGTCGAGTCCGGGATAGATATGCCGACGGTCAACACGCTCGTCATAGACCGGGCCGACATGCTTGGACTGGGCCAGCTCCACCAGCTCCGGGGCCGCGTGGGGCGAGCGGGTCAGCGGGCGTACGCGTACCTTTTCTACCCCCAGGACCACAAATTGACCGAGGAAGCGTACGAGCGCTTGCGGACGATCGGTGAGCACACCGAGCTGGGCTCCGGCTTCAAGATCGCCATGCGAGACCTGGAGATCCGGGGCGCCGGTAACCTGCTCGGCGCCGACCAGTCCGGCCACATCGCGGCGGTGGGCTACGACCTGTACGTCCAAATGGTAAGCGAGGCGATCGCCGATATGAAGGGCGAGCCGGTGCGCCAGCCGGCCGAAATCCGGCTCGACCTGCCTATGACGGCCAACCTTCCCGCCAGTTACGTGGGGCGGGAGGACCTCAGGTTGGAGGCCTACCGCAGGCTGGCCACGCTCACTACCCACGAAGAAGTCGAAGACGTCGAGTCCGAGTGGACCGATCGCTACGGCCCCCTGCCAAACGCCGCCACCGCCTTGCTCGGGATAGCTCACCTGAGAGCGGAGTGCGTCCGGCTCGGCATCAGGGACATAACCGTGGTGAGCGGCGGGATAGGGACGCCGTCGGGCAGCCTGGTGGCCCGGATCTCACCGGTTTCACTGAAGGCGAGCGAACAGGTGCGGCTCGGGCGGGTGTGGCCGCACGCGGTCTACAAGGAGGACCAGGGACAGCTGGTGGGACCAGTCCGGAAGGGCGCCGACCCGGCTTCGACGCTGGTCGGGATCCTCCGTGCCCTCATCCCACCCGTCGAGGGCCAGGTGGTTGGCAAGGCCGCGGCCACGACGGACTAACATTGGCGCCGCCGTGACCCGCGCTCCCATTCGCCGTTCCTCTCGTCGTCGGCTCGCAGCTACCTGGCGAGCGGGGTCCAAGCCGCTGGCTATCATCGCGGTAGGCGGCGTGCTCGGTGCCAGCCTGTCGGCCTGCAGCAGTTCCCCGCCGGCGGCCATCGTCAACGGGCAGGTGATCACCCAACCCGAGCTTTCGCATTATCTCCAGGGGTGGGAGTCGAGCCCGGCCTATGTTTCCGGTTTCGACCAGGCCAGTAAGGCGCAGTCCCAGCAGTACGCCGCCGAGGGTGAAACGGTGCCCGCCTTCACCGTCGCGGGTACCGGGTCGGGCCCCGGCAACTTTGGCCTGCCCTGGACGACAGGCAAGCTGACAGAACTCGTCACCGGGATGGCCGTCCGCCAATACCTCGAGAGCCGCCATGAGACACCGTCATACATAGAACTTTCGGCGGCGTGGGCGGGTGAGGAGGCGGACTTGCCCCAAGTGTGGCCCCAACTCCCGGCCGCGCTCCGGTCCTCCGTGGCCCAGGACTCGGCCAACCTGGCCCTGGTCCAGACGAAGGCACCCAACCTCCGAACGGCGGAGCAGTTCTACAAGACCGGCCTGTCCTCGTTTTGGTCACAGGTATGCCTCACGACGCTGGACGCGACCGTGTCCGGGCCCAACGGCACCGTCGACATGGCGGCCAGCCGAAAGCAGGCCGAGGCGATCGTAAGTCAGGTGTCTACCGCTACGAGCGGGGCGGCCGCATCGAGCGTCGCTGTCGGGGCCCGCTACTGCCTCACGCCCGAGCAGTTGATCGAAGAGCCGCTGGAGTTCCGCCAACAGGTGTACGGCCTGGCGCCCGGGAAGGCCGGGATCGTGCCTCAAAGCTGGGGGTACGAGGTGGTCCTGGTCCGCTCCCGGACGATCATCCCGTTCAACGCCCAAGTTGCCACCGTGATCGGCGTGGTCGCCCTCGGGGCGGGCACCGATACTTACAGCTGGCCGGTGCAGGGGGATACCAGCGATACGGGGCTCATCAAGGTCCTGAAGGCTGCAAGCGTAAAAGTCGACCCTGCGTTCGGCTCGTGGACCACGGCGCTGCCGACGCCGCCTTATATTCCGCAGGTGTGGCCGGCGGGCGAGTCCAACCCTTAACCGTGGCGCGACTGCCGGAGGTCACGGTCGTGGGCCTCGGCCCCGGCCGACCGGGCTTGGTCACCTCCGAAACCGTAGCCGCCATCGAGGCCATGCGTGTCCGTTGGTTGCGGACTTCCCGTCATCCGTCGGCGGGCATCGTGCCCGCCGCCCGCAGCTTCGATTACCTCTATGACTCTGCGGCCACGGTCGAGGAGGTGTACTCCGGGATCGTCGACGCGATCGTGGAGTCGGCCGCGAATGAGGGCGCCGTCCTTTATGCCGTCCCCGGCTCGCCGGCCGTAGGGGAACGTACCGTCGAGTTATTGCGTGCCGACCCGCGGGTCGAGACCGTCGTTTTGCCGGGTGTCTCGTTCGCCGACCTCGCCTTCGAACGGCTCGGTGTCGACCCGCTAGCGGCCGGGGTGCGCATCGTGGACGGTCACCGTTTCGCGTCCGAGGCGGCTGGTTCTGCCGGCCCGCTGCTGGTGGGCCAGTGCGACTCGGTCCAAGTGCTGTCCGACGTCAAGCTCGCCATCGGGTCGGTCTTCGACCAGTTACCGCCAGCGGAGGGGGCCATGGCCGTCACCGTCTTGAGCCATCTCGGCCTGGAGGATGAGTCAATTTCGGCGGTGGCCTGGGAGGATCTCGACCGCTCGGTGGTACCCGACCACCTCACGAGCCTATGGGTACCTCGTCTGGCCGCCCCCCTGGCGGCTGATTTCGTGCGCCTCGAGGAGCTGGCTCTGGCTTTGCGGGCGCGCTGCCCGTGGGACCGGGTGCAGACGCACCAGAGCCTTACGCGTTACCTGCTGGAGGAGTCGTACGAAGCGCTGGAAGCGATAGAGGAACTGGGCCCCGACGGCTCCGGGTACGAGCACCTCGAGGAGGAACTGGGCGATGTGTTGTTCCAGGTGGTGTTCCACTCTGTGCTGGCCACTGAGGAGGGGCAGTTTGGTTTAGCCGACGTGGCCCGCAACGTCCACGACAAGCTGGTCTCCCGGCACCCTCACGTTTTCGGCGACGTCGAAGCGGCCACCGCTGAGGATGTCAACCGCAACTGGGAACAGATTAAGCGGAGGGAAAAAGGGCGAGCGAGCGTGATGGACGACGTCCCGCGTGACCTGCCGGCGCTCCTTTATGCCCACAAGATCCAGAGGAAAGCGGCCTCTGCGGGCTTCGACTGGGAGGGGGTCGAGGGCGCCTTCCCGAAAATCGGGGAGGAGCTGTCGGAGCTGGCGGACGCGATTGCCGCCCACGCGCCCTCCGCCGCAGATGACGCCCTGGCCGCGCCCCGGGACGAGGGGGCCGTGCGAGACGAGCTCGGAGACCTGTTGTTCGCGGTGGTCAACGTGGCCCGTCACCTGAAGGTCGACCCTGAGGCCGCTCTTCGAGCGGCGACGGCCAAGTTCCGGCGCCGTTTTACGGCGGTCGAGGCGTTGGCGGCCGAGCGGGGAAGGGAACTGTCCGACCTCGACCTCGGCCAGCTCGACCTCCTGTGGGAAGAGGTTAAGGCGGCCGAGCCTGCGGGCCAGTCATGAGCAGATAAGGCAGCCGCAATGGGTTTTTATGCGGAACTCGCCGTTATTGTCCACTACTGAGTTTCGGAGCACGCCGGCAACGTAATCGGCTTGGCGGCTTTCGGGCACGAACGTCAAGCTGATCGTGCTGCGCACGTAGGTTTCGATGGGGCCGGGCCCGTTACTATGAGTTCGGCCTCGAAGTCGTGGCGTGCGACCGAGCCAAATACGCGTCGCAGCAGTTCCTCGCCGTCAGACAAGGTTAAACGCTCCCCGGGGGCCTCGAGGTGAAGCCCGAGGTCCCGGCCGGCGGCGGCAATGGCGGCCCGCATTTCGAACAGGTGGTCGGCCCCGTTCAGCCCGACCACCACCTGCCCTCCAGGTGCCGTAACCCGGCGGAACTCGCTTACCGCGAGCGTCGGCTCGGGGACGTGGTAGAGCATGTGCATGACCAACAGCAGGTCGGCGCACCCGGACCTTATCGGGAGAGCGGCCGCGTTGCCCTGAACCGCCAGCGCGTCCGCCGCTTCGGCGCGGGCCGCCGCCAGCATGCCCACCGAAGTGTCAAGGCCGATAACTGGCCCGGTGTGGCCCTGCTTTCTCAGTTCGCTCAGGTAGCGCCCGTTGCCGCAGCCGACGTCGACGACCGTTTCGTTACCCCTGGTGCCGAGGAGGTGGACAACGGCCGCGGGCAAGTCGATAACCGGCTGCTGGAAAGCGTAAATCGACTGGCGGGCACGGAGGTTGGCGTCAGTCCGGTACTGCTCCGTCAGAAATTCCTGGTCGGCCCAGCGGGAAGTGGCTTCGGTCACCTCTGCCCACCGTGACGGACGGCCGTCACTCGGCCGCCACCGTCGATAAATGCACCAAGCGCGGGGTGCAGGGCCGAGCTTCGTACGGTTTTCGACACCACGAGCAGTTTTACCCGCACAGAGCGGACAAACTCCGCCTGACGCCCTAAGTACGGAAGCTCGGCGCCCATCGCCACCTGGTGCCCGAACCGCCCGAAGAAGCGTCTGTCCCCGGTCCCGGTCCCGCGACCCCGCCCAGAGGCCCTGGAGACCCTCCGGCCCGCCCTTTCCCGGCTCCGGCAGTCCAAATCTGCGACGACGCCCGACGGTCGGCTACTGTCTCTTTGTTAACTCTGGTCACAGTTTTCACTCGAGCAACAGATCGGGACACGGTATGCGTTTGGCCGTCAAGATCGCGCTGGTGTTGTTGGTCCTCGGCGGGGCCATGTACCTGTTCGTCTTCCCGGCCCGCACGTACCTGGCCCAAAAGCAGAGCATCGCGGCCGAGGAGCGCACGGTAGCCGTGCTCAGGGCCGAGGACACCAAACTGTCGGGCCAGAGCGCCGCCCTGCAGGACAACGCCACGATCGAACAGATCGCCCGTCAGGAGTACGGCCTGGTCGAACCGGGCCAGCAGGCGTTCATGGTGCTGCCCGCAGCCAATCGGCCTCAGCCACCGCCTCCGCCGCCGCCCGCGCACGCGCCCTGGTACTCTTCGCTGGAGTTCTGGCACTACTTGTGACCGGTTGATAGATCTCTCGCTACGAGAGCACCCTGACCGGGGATCCGAAGGCTCTGGGCGACGTTGAGCGAACACGATGACGTGCGGGCTTTGTTGGGTCGCGAACCGCGCCGCCCGTTCGAGGTCGTGCTGCGCGACGGGGAGGGACAGCCGGTCGTAATTCAGAACGGCCCGGTACTCGACGACGGCACCCCGATGCCGACCCGGTACTGGCTCGTCGGCAGGCGGGCCAGGCTGGCCGTCGACCGCCTCGAGGCTGATGGCGGGGTGAGTGCGGCGACAGAAGCGGTCGACCCCGCGGAGCTGGAACAAGCTCATCGGCAGTACGCCGTCGAACGGGACTCCGCTATTCCTGAGGGCTGGGCGGGCCTCGCCCCGCGGGCGGGGTGGGCGGCACGAGACGGGGGGTCAAGTGCCTGCACGCCCACTACGCCTGGTACCTCGTAGGGGGTGACGACCCGGTCGGGCGCTGGGTGGCCGAACAGTTGGCCCCGAGAAGAGCGTCGAGGCCCTTGCGGGCGCCGGAGGGCGATGACTAATTACGCCGCCGTCGATTGCGGCACCCTATCGACCCGACTGCTCATAAGCGGCCCCGAGGGCGAGCCGGTCGTGAGGCTTACCCGGGTGACGGGCCTCGGCCAAGGCGTCGACCAGGCCCGGGAGCTGCGGGCCGACGCCATCGAGCGAGTGCTCTCCGTCTTGCGTGAGTACCGGGGGCTCATGGGCACGTACGGTGTTGGCGCGGCACGGATGGTGGGGACCTCGGCGCTCAGGGACGCCGTCAACCGGTCGTCGTTTTCGCGCGCCGCGGAAGCCGTCGTCGGCACCCCTCTTTGCCTGCTGAGCGGGGCGGAGGAAGCCGCCCTGTCGTTCCTCGGCGCCACGAGCGAACTGGGCTCCGAGGGCGCCCCATGGCTCGTGGCTGATATCGGAGGTGGGTCGACGGAACTGGTGGTCGGGCCGAAGCCATCGGGCGCCCGCTCTCTCGACCTTGGCTCCGTGCGGGTGACCGAACGGTTCCTCCATAACGACCCGGCTACGGACGTACAACTGACCGAAGCGAGCTGGTGGCTGCGAGAGCAGTACCTCCTTGCGGAGCAGGACGAGCCGGGGCTGCGCTCGGCTCAGACCCTCGTCGGCCTGGCCGGGACGGTTGTCGCTCTGGCCCGTTACGACCAGGGGCTCCCGTCCTCTGAGCATGACGCGGTGCACCACTACCGGCTGTCCAGGGTAGCGGTGGACACGGCCCTCGCCGAAATGGCGGTGCTACCGGAGGGCGAACGGGCTCGCCTCCCCGGGATCGAGCCGGCCAGAGCACCGGTTATCGTCGGCGGTGCCCTGGTACTGGCCACTTTGATGGAGCATTTCGGCTTCGACGAATGCTTGGTGTCCGAATCGGACATCCTGGACGGCGTCATAATTTCGCTCGTCCGGCTTGACAAAGGGCCAACCTGGCGCAAGTAGCATTGCAGTTGTGACATGGGGCCATGCTGTGGTGTACCCCGAGCTTCGTGGGCGGAGAGTTATGTTGCGGCCTCTCGTGGCCTCCGATTTCGACGCCTGGCGCGAGGTCCGGACCCGTTCTCGCGATTGGCTCGTCAAATGGGAACAGCGGCCGATCCCTGGCCAGCCGGACCCGGCGGTCGACAAGCGAGCGTGGGTGGCGCGCTGCAATGCGCGTATGCGCGAACGCGAGCTCGGTACGGGCTACGGGTTCGGGATCTTCATCGGAGGTCGTTTTGTCGGCGAGATAAATATCTCGTCGGTACAGCGCGGCCCCTTTCAGACGGCCTACGTCGGTTACTGGATCGACGAGGCTATGGCGGGCAATGGCTACGTCCCCGAGGCATTTGTGGTCGTGGCCAGGTTCGCTTTTGAAGAGCTAATGCTGCACCGCCTTCAGGTTTCCATTATCCCGCGCAACCGCCCGAGTAACCGCGTGGCCGAAAAGCTCGGCTTGCGCAACGAGGGCATCGCTCAGCGGTACCTCGAGATAAATGGGGTTTGGGAAGACCACGTACGGTACGCCATAACGTCCGAGGACTGGGCTGAAAAGCGCGAGCAGTACCTGAAAGAGTGGGTATTGCCGACTTAGGCTCAATTCGAAGGGACGTGCGCCTCGGCGCAACGCGTCCCGTTGTGGCCGACCGTGGCGGTGTGGACCTACCCGCCCCCGTCTCTTCTATGAACTTGGCTTCCCGCATTTAATCTCCGCTGAAACCGGCTTGCCTAGCCTGCCGGCCCGTCCTGGGGGCGCATAGCGGTAGACGGCCTTTCCCTGCACCGAAGCTACCGGGACCCGCCCCCACTGGCGACTGTCCGTGCTGTGCTCGGGGTTGTCCCCGAGCAAGTAGAGGCCCTCGTCGGTGACGTCAGCCACCCGTTTGAGGACCGACCGGGCGGCTAGCCGAGGGTCGGGAGCGGCCACAACGTCGCCCGGGCGCACCGATCTGGTTTTCCAGACCAGTATGTGGTCGCCGGGCAGGAGGGCGGGGGCCATACTCGTGCCGAAAACTTCGACGCGGTCGAAGCGCCGCACCGCCCGCCACGCCGACCACCCCAGCATCAGCGTTGCCATGACGAAGGCAATAGCGTCTGACCAGCGCGCCTCTGAGCCGACGACACCAGGCTGGGCGACGGCCGGTGGGCCCGGCAGCTCGGCCTCGGCGGTTAGCCGCGCGGGCGCTATAACGTGTGGCTTGACCGTGTCCCACGGCACGTACCCTTGCACAACCGAGCACGCAAAAAAGGAGCCCTTTCTCATGACCTTGCTGGTGCGTTTGCTGGCCCTGGCCGACCGCGTGAGCTCGCCCCGCGCTGCCTATGCCCACTGCGACCTGCCGTGTGGCGTCTACGACCCGGTACAGGCGAAGGTGGAAGCCGAGTCGGTCAAAGCCATCCTGGAGAAGTACCACGCCTCCACCGACGAGGTTTTCAAGGAGCGCTGCATCATCATCAAAGAAGAGCGGGCCGAGCTCGTCAAACACCACCTGTGGGTGCTCTGGACCGATTACTTCAAGCCGCCGCACCTGGAGAAGTACCCCAATCTCCACGACATTTTCTGGAAAGCAACCAAGACGGCGGGCGAGACCAAGCACTCGACCGACGTATCCGTGGCGGACGACCTGCTCACCCAGATCGCCGAGATCGACAGGATTTTCTGGGAAACGAAGAAGGGCTGAGGCCCAGAGGGCGGCGCCTCGGCGGGCAGCACTGGCAGCGCTCGAGCCTGCCTCCAGGCCCGGCCGTGTCCTGCGGCCGCCTCGGCCGGGCGCCGCAATGGAGAAGCGATGACTGACGTCGACAACGCGGTGGCCACGGCCTTTCGCGAGGAGTGGGGCCGCATAGTAGCGACGTTGATCCGGGTCACGGGCGATTGGGACGTGGCGGAGGAGTCCGCCCAGGAGGCCTTTGCCGTGGCCGTCAAAACCTGGCCCGACACCGGCGTCCCCCGCAACCCGGGTGCTTGGCTGACCACTACGGCGCGCCATCGTGCGGTCGACCGGTTGCGAAGGTCGGCCACCGGGACTCAGAAATTGCAGGAAGTGGCCCGCATGGCGGGCCGAGAGGGACAAGATGTGCCGGCGACCGATGAGAGCGGGATCGGTGACGACCGCCTCCGCCTGATCTTCACCTGCTGTCACCCGGCGCTGGCCCTCGAAGCTCGGGTCGCCCTGACGTTGCGGACGCTGGCTGGGCTCACGACCGTGGAGATCGCGGCGGGCGTTCATGGTCTCCGAGGAGACGATGGCCAAGCGGCTAGTCAGGGCGAAACAGAAGATCCGCGACGCCGGCATCCCCTATCGGGTGCCGCCGGCCCGTCTGCTGCCCGAACGCACTACGTCCGTCCTCGGGGTGCTTTACCTGCTGTTCAACGAAGGCTATAGCGCCACGGCAGGTGCCGACCTGGTCCGGTCCAGCCTGTGCGGGGAAGCTATCCGGTTGGCCAGGACGCTGGCCGCCCTGATGCCAGATGAGCCGGAGGCTCTCGGCCTCCTCGCGCTGATGCTCTTGCACGACGCCCGCCAGGCGGCCCGGTTGGACACGTCAGGGGATGTCGTGACGCTCGACGAACAGGACCGTTCGTTGTGGTCCCGCGCCGAGATCGAAGAGGGGATCGAGGCACTCGGCACGGCACTCAGCCGGCAGCGGCCAGGCCCGTACCAGGTACAGGCGGCCATCGCCGCCTGTCACGCCACGGCGCCTGACGCGGCCGCCACGGACTGGCCCGAGATCGTCGGTCTGTACGAACAGCTGGACCGCTACCTTCCGTCACCCGTGGTGAAGCTGAACCGGGCCGTCGCCGTGGCCATGGCTGATGGGCCGGCGGCCGGCCTGGCGATCGTGGAGGAACTCGAGCGCTCGGGAGCTCTCGAGAACTATCGCCTGCTGCCTGCCACTCGCGCTGACCTTCTGCGTCGCCTGGGCCGCAACGCGGAAGCGGCGACTAGTTACCGCCAAGCCCTCGAAATGGCGGGGACTGATGCCGAGCGCCGTTTCCTTGCTCGCCGGCTGGAGGAAACGGCTGGCAACTCTGGCTAATTGAAGGTCGGTGGGACGAAGGGCACCCCACAGGTTGGCGCCGACGTTTTCGACCCTCCCCGGCGCCCTCGCCGCCCGGCCCTCGCCGCCCACCCCTTGCCACCTGGCTGTTGCCGCTTAGCCGGACCCCTCCAGGCCTCGCCGTCGGCGCCTCGCCGCCCGCCCTCGCCGCCCGCCCTCGCCGCCCGCCCCTCCCCGCCCTCGCTCGCTACCCGGCCCTCGCCGGCCCGGACTGGGTCGAATAAGTGTCGTTATCACTATAAAATTCGACCCAAGCACAATTATTCGCCCCAAAGTGAGGCGGTCGCCCTCCCTCTTCCTCCCCTCCCTCGCTCCCTCCCGCTCGTCAACTTAGAGTTGACTATTGGCTCTGGACAACCTAAGGTTGACGCATGGCTGATTTCCCGGTCCCGCTCGACAACCTGATCACCTATGTCCATGCCCTCCATCCCGACGGCGGCCCCTCGACCATCTGGCGGACGCCGTCATTGCGGCCAACCGGCTCGACGAGCAGTCAGATGCTCTCATCGGCTACTTCGTCGACCAGGCGCGGGCCTCGGGGGCGTCCTGGAGCGACATCGGCGCCAGCATGGGGGTTAGCAAGCAGGCGGCCCAAAAACGGTTCGTTGCCAGGGACGACGACCTCGTGCCGCAGGGCAAAGCCTTCTCTCGTTTCGCCCCTCGCGCCCGGGGCGCGGTGGCCGCAGCGGGACAGCTGGCCGCTTCGGGCGGATACGAGGAGGTCGGGGTCTCTCATCTTGCTGCGGGCCTACTGGCGGAGCCGGACGGCCTGGCGGCTCGGGCCATCCACCGGTTGGGACTGGCAGACGAGGCCGCGTACCAGGCGCTGGGCGCCGGCCCCGCTCCTGGTGGTTATGACGCCGACCCCGCCGCGTTGCGGGAGTTGCGTTTCAGCGAAGCGGCTCGGAGCGTAATGCGCCAGGCCTTGAAGGCCGCCCTTCGGCTGGGCCACAACTACATCGGCACGGAGCACCTCCTCCTCGGGGTGGTAACCGCCGGTGGCCCGGAGGCGGATAGCCTCGCTGCTGCTGGTCTGGCGCCCGGGCTGGTCGAGAGTGCGGTTGCAGTGGAACTGGCCGAATGTCGGCTGGACAAGCAACGTCAGGCGAGTTGAGCTGAGGGGTGCCGGCGTAGTGTCGGCCACGTGGCCCCCGTAAGCCCGACCCGCCATCTCCTGCGGGCAAGAGACCTGGCCGATGTCCGTTACTTCGAAGCGCTTTCGGTAGCAGACATGGCCCGCGTGGCTGGGCTGTCCAAAGCCCATTTCAGCCGGGAGTTCAGGAGGGTGTTCGGTGAGGCGCCTCATCAGTACCTGTTGACTCGTCGGCTCGAACGGGCGGCGGCCTTGCTTCGCACCACGGACTGGCCCGTGGCCCGGATCTGTTTTGCCGTCGGTTTAGAGAGTGTTGGCTCGTTCACCACCAGTTTTCAACGAGTCTTTGGGCGCTCGCCGGCGGCCTACCGGGCCAGTTGGCCACCGGCGGCCCGGCTGGCCCGCATCCCGTTGTGTATCGCACTGGCTTATGGTCGGCCCCAGAACCGCACGTTTCGAGAAGACGCCTCTGACACGGGCCCTTAGGCTGCCCCGGAAGGAAAACGAATAGGAGGCTCAGTGATAAAGATCGCAAACTCGCAGTTTTGGGTCCACGACCAAGACGAAGCGCTCAAGTTCTACACCAAGACGTTGGGCTGGGAAGTCCGGGCCGACGTGACGATGGAAGCGTGGCACTTTCGCTGGTTGGTGGTAGCACCCCGCGGGCAGGCTGACGCGGGGCTGGTGCTCATGCCCGTCCCCGGAGAGCCCATGCTCGACGCTGCTGCCTCGGCCGCGCTATCGGAACTGGTGGCCAAAGGCGCAGGAGGGACTCTGTTCCTCGAGACGGATGACTGCCAGGCCAGCTACGACGAGCTGTCAGCGCGCGGAGTCATCTTCAGCCAACCGCCGACCGTTCAGCCTTATGGCATCGACACCGGGTTCCGGGACCCGTCTGGGAACAGCATCCGCCTGACCCAGGTGCTCGAGTTCGACCCTGCTCGGGTCCCAGCCTGAGGCCGTAGCGTTCCGGCTGACCCGCCCTGCATTCTGAGCCCGGGTGGGAGGGCTCAGATTTGCTGGTCAGCGGATGGGCTCACCGTTACCAAGACCCTGGTCGCTGAGGTCGTGCCACCGCACCTGGCTTTTCTGTTGAGCACGCCCCGCCGGGCCGCTTTGAACGAGCTGCGGGTGAACCGCCTGCTGACCCAGGTGACCCCGCCGGTCCGAGCGCCGAGGCTCATATCTTCGTCCAGGCGGGAGGGTTCCATGACCTTCGAGGCCGTAAACGGGTCTCCGCTCGGCCCAAAATTTCCAGCATCGCTCTCGCCGCTTGACGTTGACGACCTCGTCGGGCTGGCTCGGGCGCTCGGGCGCTACCGTCCCCGGCGGCGTTGGTTCCGGAGGCTCCATGTCCGGCGCCGCTTGGCTGTTCACTACCGGTCGGGACTAGTTTCGGCGGCCGACGTCCAGACGCTCGAGGCGCTGGCCGAGCACCCCGGGCTTAAGTGGGGTTTTGCCCACGGCGACATCACGGCTCGCAACGTCCTCAGGGACACCGACGGGCGCCTGGCGCTCATCGATTGGGAATAGGCGGGTCTTTACCCGTTCGGGTATGACCTAGCTTTCCTGTGGTTCTCGCTAGCCGACGTCCCGGGCGGCCGAACCGCGGTAGAGTCCGCCGTCCTTCCACAGTTTGAGGCGGGTTTCTTGCTGTCAGCGGCGCTGGTCGACTTGCTCCACCTCCAGATGTGGTTGCATAAGCCGAACCAATTTGGGCGGAGGCACCTCGAGACCCTCAAGGAATTGCTCCAAGTGGTAGCCACGAGGCGCGGAAAGTGGTCCTGACCGGTTGGAAAGGCCAGCCGCGCGCATCAATGGCGCGACTCCCAGGCAGCCTCCTCCCCGGCGATGTCTTGGACCAGGTTGCCGAGGGCGAGGCCGTATTCGTAGCTGTGGTAGCCCCAGGTCGGGCCGGTAGCGCCGCCATCGGCGCCCACGACGTTGTCGTTCACTACCGGCCGGGTCTGGCTCGTCCCGGCCAGGCTGGTGACCTGCAACCAGCTCGCCCCGCCGCCTTGTTTACAGGTCGCCGAATAGAGAGCGGGGTACGTGACCCAGGGTGTGGAGACATGCTCGGCGAGCGTGAGCTGGGTGGGCGTGAGCAGGTAGGGGTCGAGGTCGGCCGTGCCAGCGCCAAGGGCGGCGGGGTTGACGCAAGCGACTTGCTCGCCCGCCTTGGCCGTCTGTCCGGACTGAAGGCTCACGCCTTGGCCCGGCCGGCCGAAAACTGAGTCCGCGGGTGGTGGCGAAGGGTAGGACGAAAAAGTGATGGCGCATCCCGTCTCCGTGCCGGAAGTACACAAGGGGACCTTGGTGAAGGTGGCGCCGACCGTCTTTCCTGAAGGCACCTGAAGGTTACCGCCGACGATAACCGCGACGAGGAGGCGGTTCAGTACCGATGGTTCGTGGTCGAGCAGGGCGGAGATGAGGTGGATGATGATGGCAGAGCCCTGCGAGTCCCCGATCAGGACGATGGGTTTGCCCTGGGTATGGGCCAGGAACCAGCCCCAGGCGGACACGACGCTGTGGTAGGCGACCATGAAGGTCGCGTTCATAACCGCCTCGTTGCCGGCGAGGCCTTTCTCCACACTTGCCCAAGTTTGGGAGTCGTAAGAGGGCGCCCACACGTTGCACACCCGAGAGAGCGGGGCGGCTTGCTCGACGGCGACGACCAGTTCCGCTTTAGTCAGCGCTGTGCCAGTGTTGCCCGTTTCGGCGAGGCTGTCGGTCGGGTGGACGTAGAAGCAGTCGAACTTCGACGCGGCCGCCGAACTCGGCCAGGTGGCAGGCTCGAGAGTGCCGGCCCCGGTGACGGCGGTGGCGGCGAGGCTGAAGTTGCAAGGGTTGGTCAATTGCGTCTGGCTGGGTTGGCACAGCCAAACGGGGCCCGCCGCCTGCCCGGCAGCTTGCCCCCGAGCCCCGCTGGCTCCTGCCGGCGGGCTTGCCGAAGACCAACTCGCCGCCTCCACGGCCATGACAACGGCACCGCGAAGAACTACTCCGAGGGCCCGGAAGCCTGGTCCGGTCCTGCACCTCGTTTCGCCCAGCCTTTGTGCGCTCATGACACCGTCCGTGGTTTCTGTGAAGGGCCTTGTTTTCTGTGAAGGGCCTTCCTTCCTCCGAAAAGACCAAAGCTCAAAAGGCTCATTTACGCTTCGGGCTTCAGACCGTTGCCCTCGGTGGCACTGAGCTGATAACGAAGAGACGAACGCCGCCTCGATCGGCAGATAGGCAACTAAGTTGCATATTAGTATGGTAACCGATGATGCCCGAGCCGGCAACGCCCATCTACCGCTTCGGCGACCTCCTCGGGCTCGCCCGGATGAGCTGGATGAAGAAGATGGCGAGCGAGCTCGAGGCACGGGGCTTCCCGGAGTACCGGATGAGCGACGCCGGGAGCGTGCGGTTGCTGCTCGTCGGGCCCCGGACGGTTGGTGAGCTCGGTGAGCTGCTCGGGGTCACCCGCCAGGCGGCAAGAAAGGTCGCCACCACCCTCGAGGCGCGTGGATATGCCACGATCGCGCCCGATCCCAACGACGGCCGCAAGCTCGACGTGGTCCTGACCGGGGCCGGACGCGCCTATGGGCTGGCCATTGTCGAAGTCATCGCATTGCTCAACCGGGCGCTGGCGCTCCGAGTGGCCCCCGACCAGCTGCAGGCGGCCGACGCTGCGCTGCGGGCGGTGATCGACGACGGGGTTTTGCGCGCCCGGGCCGACGCTATCCCCGGGCCCGACGCCTGCCGAGGCCGGGGGTAGTCGATCAGGAGGGCAGCGAGTCAGGCCGAAAGCCCAAAGAACAACACAAGGAGGGCTAAATGCCGGGTCAGCAGGTTGGGACCATGGTCGGAGAGCCGCGACACAGGGACGGCTCACCCACGTCCAGGGACGAGAGCCTCGGTTCATGGGTTCACGATCCCCACATCCTGGACCTGGCCGGCGAGCACCTACCGACGTCGCAATCCCCGAGAGCATCGTGGGCTCGCTGCGATCATTGATGGGTGGGATCAGATATCGCCCTGTTCGAGTACGACCCCGATCATGGGTCGGTCGTTGATCCTTCAGTCACACTGGGCCACCTCCGTGACACCATCCCGGAGCGGGCGGTGCTGTGCTTCTATTCGGAGATTCTCGCCGCGCTACCCCCGGAAGCCGAGCAGGTCGGGGAGCTGCGAGCAGCCCACGGAACCCACCCCATCTGGCGCATCCGACGTCACGGACAGGACGTTGCGGTATTTCATCCGGGGGTCGGGGCGCCGCTCGCGGCCGGGTTCCTCGAAGAAGCCATAGTTCTGGGGGCACGCAAGATCGTGGCCTGCGGAGGGTGCGGAGTTCTGTCCACCGACGTGAAGGCGGGCCAGATCATCGTCCCGACCGAGGCCGTCCGGGATGAAGGCACGTCTTTTCACTATTTGGCCGCATCTCGTACCGTCGAAGCTGACCGGGGTGGGGTAGCTGCGGCCCTACTCCTCCTTGGCGAGCGTTCTGTGCCGTTTGCTACCGGCAAGATCTGGACGACCGACGCTATGTACCGGGAGACAAAGCAGAAGGTGGCGCCGCGTCGAGCCGAAGGGTGCCTGGCGGTGGAAATGGAAGCCGCCGCCTTCTTCGCCGTTGCCAGGTTCCGTGGCATCCGCTTCGCCCAGCTTTTATACGGTGGCGACGACCTGAGCGGGGAAAAGTGGGACGATCGGGACTGGACAGTTTCCCCGTCGCGCTCGACGACATTCGACCTCGCCGTGGAACTGGCGACCCGCCTATAGGTCCCTCGCTCTTTGAGGAACCCTCGCCCTCTTTCGCAATGGCCCGATCGAGAGCCGGCTCACGCGCCGCCGCTCGAGCTCAACCAGCGGCGCCAGCTCGAGGCCCCTGCCCTCGAGGCGTCCGCCAATTTGAATCCGGGAACGCGAGCGCGTCGCTTCAGGCGGTCCTGCGGATGATCTGTTGCAGTACGGAGGGGTAGTCCTCGAGGCGCAACCTCAAGATCTCAGCGCTTTACCCCCTGCCAAAACCGCTTCGAAAACTCTGCGATCCCAGATCATGCCAAAGACCAGCACTGCGAGGAGAAAGAGCCTGCCTTCTTTACCTGGAGATCGGTGTCAGCGTCTATCACCTGCATGCTCGCGTTGGCAGATGGGTTGGCCAGGCACGCCCACAGGCCCGGGCCCGGCAGCGCCCGGTCGTCCCGCCAGCCCGCCCAGCATTTTGCGACCGTCGTGACTTTGTAATGGTCATAAGGGCACCGACCAGTCGGCGCCGGGCCAAAGGGTACCCACTTGGAGAGCTTTGAGGACTGGTACGAGCGGGAGCACGCGAGGATGGTGGCAACGCTGCTGCTGGCCACCGGTGACATCGAGCTGGCCCGCGATGGCGTTGACGAGGCCTGCGCCCGGGCCCTAGCCCGCTGGCCTCGGGTGTCGGCCATGGACGCTCCGACGGGGTGGGCTTACAAGGTCGCTCTCAACCACGCCCGGAGGGCAGCTCGCCGGCGGCGGATGGAGCGGCTCCTCCTGCGCCGCGCTCGACCGCCGCCGAACGTGCCCGCCGCCGCCGGCGAGATATGGGCCCTGGTCGCCGAGTTACCCCCACGGCAACGACAGGTCGTCGTGCTGCGCCATGTCGCCGACCTGAGGGAAGCGGAGATCGCCAACTCGCTCGGCATCTCCCGCTCGACGGTGTCGACAACGCTCCGGGACGCCCACGGCCGCCTTGGGCAACTGCTCGACCCCGGACCTGAGCTCGAGACAGGCGATGACAAGGAGGCAACCAATGCCCGAACGTTCTGAGCTTTCCCGCCTCGCTGCGGCTCTTATCGACCAGCCTGTGGTGGCTCGCCCGGCCGTCGGCGAGCTGCGGGCCCGCAACAGGCGGCGCCTGGTGCGCCGGCTCACCGGCCTCTCGGTCGTCGGGGCCGTGGTTGTGGTTGGCGCCGTCGTGCTCACTCAGGCCCCCTCTGGCAACCGGGGATCCCGGCCCCAGTTGGCTGCTTATTTCGAGGCCGGCGTGAGTGTCCCCGACAGCGCCTTGGCCGCCGTCGGACTACCGGGCTCCGTTTCGGTACCAAAACAGGCGACACCTACCGCTGCCGCCGCGGCCTCCGACCACTCGGTCATTTATGTCGGAGCCGAGTACTGCCCCTTCTGCGCTGTCCAGCGATGGGCGTTGCTGGTGGCCTTGTCCCGGTTCGGGACGTTCACCAACCTGAGCAACAGTGTGCTGTCCTCATCAACCTACGTTTACCCGGACCTGGCCAGCTGGACGTTCGTCGGAGCACAGTACTCGAGCCCGTACTTCACCTTCGTGCCTACTGAGCTCTATTCCTCCACTCGGACCGCCGACGGCTACATGCCGCTGCAGGCGATGACGCCGGAGCAAAACACAGCCTTCAAGTCGTACGACACCATCCACGGCCTGGCGTTCGTCGATATCGGCAACCGCTATGTCACGGTCGGCAGCAGCGCCTCCCCGGCCCCGCTGGAAGGGCTGACGCTGTCCCAGATCGGCTCGGCGCTGGCCGACCCTTCCAGCCCCGTCGCCCAGGCCGTCGACGGCACGGCTAACTACTTCATCGCGGCCATGTGCCAGATCGTCACTGGGGCCAAGCCTGGCGTCTGCTCGTCGAGCGTCACCACCCAAGCTTTGGCCGCCCTCCAGTCGGGCACCTCGGCTAACGCAACGACCCCCGCCAGCACGACGACCCCCGCCAGCACGACGACCCCCGCCAGCGCGATCACGAGCGGCGCAGGATCGGCGGCGGTGAAGTCTTCGACTAATGCACCGACGTAGGTGGGGCGTCGGAGCCATGAGATGCAGGCCTGTCGCTATCGGACAACCTCAATACTCTCTATCGTGGATTTTAAGCGCTGGCACAGCCCAGGTCGTACCGGCGAGAGTAGGCCGGTTCGATACAGAGGCAGCCGGGTGATCCGGGCCCAGAGCTCCGTTACGGCCGGGCGCTGCGGTTGCGAGCCGCAGCAGCAGCCATCGTTAGTGCCGGGACGCTTGTCCTGGCGGGCGGGTGCGGCGCAGCCTCCGTCAGCTCATGGACAGGCAAGTCTGCCGCTCCGGTTCCACGCGACGGCTGAGGCTAACTGCCGGAGCCGGACCAGGGCCGCCTGCTATGCCCCCCAGCAGTTCCGGGTCGCCTACGGCATCGCGCCGCTGCTGGACCGTGGGACCAACGGAAACGGAGAGACCGTGGTACTGCAGGAGTTCGCCCGGAAGCCGGGCCCCGACCGTGGCTCGCCCGTGCCGGTTACTGACATCCGCCAGGACCTCGCGCTGTTCGACGCCGTGTTCGGCCTGCCCACGGCGCACCTTCGAGTTGATACCAGCCTGGCCGGCTCGGCCTCGCCTTGGTGGGCGACCGGCGAGGAGGTCGAGGACACGGAGATCGTGCACACGGTCGCCCCTGACGCTGCCATCCGCGTGGTCCTGATCCCACGCCAGACCAGCCCTGCGAGCGCCGTCGCGGCGACGGACGCCGTGCTTCGGCTGGCCCTGTGGCAGGGCGGTGTCGTCTCGATCGGCCCCGGCTCTGCCGAGCATTGCTATACCTCCGCGGAGGTGGCCGGCCTGAACTCGGCGCTGCAGGCCGCCCAGGACCACCACGTTACGGTGGTCAGTTCCTCGGGTGACGACGGTGCGGCCGTCCTGGCGTGCTCGGGTGCCGGCAGGCCGGTCAAGGGGGTGGGACTCTATGCATCCGACCCACGCGTGCTGACGGCCGGCGGCACCAGCCTAGAGGCGGACCGTGCCACCGGCACTTACATCAGCGAACCGCGTGGAAGAGCACCACTACGGGACCGGTGACGACGCCCGCGCACAGCCCGGCTGGGCCGTCAAGTTCACCCGCGGCCAGCGCGGCAGCGCCGCCGGGCGTGATCACAGACGCCTCGGGCGGTGGGTTCAGTCAATTGTTCACCCGGCCCGCGTACCAAGATGACGTTCCGGGCATCGGCGCAAACCGCGGCGTGCCTGACGTGGCCGGTGACGCCGACCCCGCGACCGGCATGACGCTGGCCGTCAACGAGGGGGGCGGTAAGTACGTCTTCTTCTCGGCTAGCGGCACCAGCGCGGCCGGGCCGTTGTGGGCTGCGCTGATCGCCTTGGCCGACCAGTACGCCGGTCGCCACCTCGGCTTGGTCAATCCCGCCATCTACCGCATCGGCCGCAGTGCCGATTACCACCGGGCCTTCCACGACATCACCACGGGGAACAACACGGTGAAGGACCCCCACGTGACGATCACCGGCTACCAAGCTTCGCGAGGGTGGGACCCGGTAACGGGCTGGGGAAGCCCGAACGCGCAAGAGCTCATCCCCCTGCTCGCCCGCTATACGCACCTCTGACTCGGCACGGCAAGGCCTGCTATTACGAGGACCGGAGGCAAGCCGGTGCTACAACAGCCAGTTCGACGATCCCTACCCGACGCTACTAGGACGTCCCAGCAAGCCTGTGGTCAGGACATTTACTGCAAGAAAAGGAGTGGGCGCGGAGGGGGTCGAACCCTCATGCTCAAAGGCGGCAGGGTTTAAGCCCGCTGTGTCTACCGATTTCACCACGCGCCCTAACTGGACTCTTTAGGTGTCCCAGGCCCCCTCTCCGGCCACTGCGCAGTCCTGCTTACTATTTCTTACTTATTCGGGGCTGGGCTGGTTGTCGTGACTACCTTGACTCAGACCGGCGAACCCGCCCGCCGTCGCCACGGCAGTGGCTCTCTCGTGGAAGTCTCGCCACGTCATTGGAGTCTCCGAGTATACGACCCCACTACGCGCCGTCAGGTCTACCAGGGCTTCGTAGGGGGCAGGCGGGAGGCGAACCAGGTCCTGGCCACCTTCGCTGCCGAGGTGCGTGCCGGCCTAGCGAAGCCGATCCGGGTACAAAAGGCTGAGGCCGAAGCGCACGCCCAGCTACCAGAGACGCCGTCTGGGCGCAGTCTGGCCCAGCTCCTGACCGAATGGCTGGCGCACCGCCAGCACCTCGGTCTTTCGCCGACCACCCTCCGGGACTACCGGCGAATGGTCAAACGCATCCAGGCCGACCCTGTGGCGAACACGGCGTTTTCAGTTCTCGAGCCCTTCGACCTTGATGCTCTCTACGGACGGCTTACCGCCGAGGGCAAGGGGCCGGGCACAGGAGCCCGCGGCGTTAGCGCCCGAGGTCTCGGGGCCGCTCGGCGCTCGGCCGGCGGCGCCCGGACAGCGGTGCGCGCTGAGAGGGCGAGCTGCCGGGCCGACCACGGCCCCGACCGGCCGAGGGCGCCGGCCCCCTCCCCACAGCCGTGGTCGACGAAATGCCGTCGGGGCGCTCCGCCACCCACGCGGCCATCTCGGCATCGACGAAGCGGACCTGGGCGCGCTCCGGTACCTCCAAGAGCCCGTGCCTGTGCACCAGCCGGTCGCGCGCCACGGCCAGCTGTTTCGGCTCTTTGCCGAGCACGTTGGCCACTTCTTCGACCCCGGCACCGTCCGTGCCGGCCAGGCTGGCCACGGCGGCCAAGTAGTCGCGCTCCTGGGGCCGCAGGCGGCCCCAGGTAACTTCGTACTGGCCCGCCAGCTCGGCCCGGGCCGAGCGCAACCCGGCTTTAGCGGGGGCCAGGGTGATCGTGGCCTCCCCCTGGGCCGCCTCCCAGGCGTGCCAGCCGAACAGCTGCACGTAGTAGGGATGGCCGCCCGAGCGGCGCACCAACAGGGTGAGGGCCTCGTCTTCCCAGGCCACGTGGCGGCGGGCCGCGGGCTCGACCAAGGCCAGGCGAGCCGCGCTCGGCTCCAGGTTGCCGAGCTCTTCGACCGGCAGGCGGCTGGCGTAGGCGCCAGCGCCGGCCAGGCGGTCCCTGAAGGTCTCGAGCCCGCTGAAGACGACGGCCACGGGTTCCAGCCGACGGGCCACCACCGTCTGGAGGGCACGGGCGACCGCCGAGAGGTCCTCCTGGGGTGCGGCTTGGGCCTCGTCGACCGTAACCAGCAGCCCGGTGCCGTGAGCGGCGGCGAAGCTCCCGACCCGCCCCAGTGCGTCCTCGAATGCAGCGGCGGCACTCCCGGTGCCGACGGTTTGGCCTTGCTCGGCGGCTCTTGCCGAGGCCACGCCAAGCTTCACCCCGACGCCCAGCTGTGCTTGCAGGTCCTTGGAACCCGGGCCAAAACGCTCCCAGGGCCGGACGGCCTCGGGTATGCGCTGTAGCAGGACCGCGACCAGGCTCTCTTCCTGCAGCGCTTGCACGTGCAGCACCGCCCAGCCCAGCTCCTTCGACGCGATCTCGCCGATCACGTCCAAGAGCACCGTCTTGCCGGTACCCCGACTGCCGAGGATCGCTCGGCAGAAGCGGGGGTGTTCGGGGCCGGCCTCCAGCACCAGGGCCGCGTCGTCTACCAGGGCATCGCGGCCTGCGACTACTGGTGGACGCCGTCCGAAACCAGGGGTGTAGGGGGGAGGCAGCAATTGGTTAGCCATCGTTAGCCTTTTTCGTGCTCATGCGCCTTAGCGGACAGTTGTCCGAACAACCCCAACATAGAGCAACAGTTAGTGTTTCATCTCGTAGGTGTGCCTGTGCTCTGGTCAGCTTTTGGTTTCAACGTTTTGGGCCAGGGCGTGGAGGTTAGCCTGCCGGGCTTGGTCTGCGACGGGACTTACGACCGGCCCCGGAGTCGCGGACGGTCTCGGTCCTGTGCCAGCATCTGACGGCTGGCCTCGACCGCCTCGGCCATTTGGCCGCCGGCCAAGCTCACCCACTGCAAGCGGCCATAGACGGATCGAGTGGAGGTAAACACCACTGCCGTGGCGCGCCAGTTGTCCAGTGCGTGTCGCGCCAGTCCTCGACTGCGTTGCCCTCTCTCCAGGCCACCCATGCCATCAGCGCCGTCGCCATCCCCACGTACTCGGGGGAAACCGAGCGTACTGGCCAGCTCATTGTTTGGCGGCGCCATCTCGCTCACGGTTCCCACATCCTGTTGGCGTAGGTGGACTTCGGCAAGGTATGTGAGGCACCGCAGCTCGGTGACCCTGTCACCGACCCCCTGGCTCCTCGAAGAGGAAGGTCGAACTCCGGTTGGGCGGCGGCCAGGTCCCCCTGGCACAAAAGGGCAAGACCCGGCGGAACTGTACCCCGTAAAGAACGTCCTAGAGGCCTCCCTTCACTGCGGGGCTTGGAAAACAATGGGGTCGAGGTCCTCCCTTCCACAAGATCCCCACCACGCGGGCCATGACAGTGCGTTGACAGACTGCTGAGAGATCTGCGTCGTAGACATTCCTTGCCGGGTAACGGTACGGGAAGGAGCCGTAATAATGATGACGCCCATTGGTACCACCGCATCGGTCTCGTCATTACTTGATGCCGTCCACCAGATAGAGCCGGTGATCCGTACGCGGGCGGAGGACGCCGAACGAGAACGTCGCCTGCCCGAGGCCACCGCAAAAGCCATGCGGGAATGCGGCCTGTACCGACTGTGGCGCCCAAGGGCCTTTGGAGGACTCGAGGTCGACCCGATGACTGCGTTCCAGGTGCTCGAGGAAGTCTCACGCATCGACAGCGCAGCCGGCTGGAACCTGCAGCTCTCGTCCGCCATCGATGCGATCGGAGCCTGGTTCCCGGATGACGGGGCAAAAGAGATCTACGGTGAGCCGGATGCCAGCTTCGCCGGGTCGTTCTTCCCACCTCGTCGGGCCGTAGCTGTCGACGGTGGGTACCGTTTGGACGGCCGTACGCCGTTCGTCAGCGGCGCCCACCAAGCCCACTGGTTCCTCGGTTTGGCTCAGGTCTATGACGGCGACGTGCCGCGGCTCAGCGCCGACGGGACGCCGATGACGCTGTTGACGATGTGCCCGGCGAGCGAGGCCGTGATCGTCGACAACTGGCACACCTTGGGCATGCGCGGCACGGGCAGCCACGATGTGGTGATAACCGACGTGTTCGTGCCGTCGTCCCATACGGCATTGCTCGCACCGTACCAAAAGCCAGGCAGTGCATACGAAGGGCCCTTGTATAAGTTCACCGTCTGGACTTCTATATCGGTACTGGCGCCGCCTGCGCTTGGGATCGCCCGAGCTGCCATCGACGACCTATTGGAGCTCGCGGCGCGAAAGGCTCCTGCGTACCTGACGACGCCACTGAGGGACCGAACCCCGGTTCAAGCGGCGATCGGCGAAGCAGAAGCCACGCTCGGCGCCGGCCGCGCCTACCTCTACGAGGCGTTACGCGAGATCTGGCAAAAAGCACTTGAAGGCCACCTGATCGACATGCCGGGCAAGCTGAAGCTTCAGCTTGCCGCGACGTACGCCGTCGCCGCTTCGGTGAGAGTTGTCGACCTCGTGCACAAGGCCGTCGGCGCCACCGGGATACGCGATGAGCACCGCTTCCAGCGCTACTTTCGCGACATACACACGATCGAGCAGCATGCCTATGTCTCGACGGCTCGGTACGAGTCGGCCGGTCAGTATTTTCTGGGCGTGCCGATCGAGTGGCCGTTCTACGGGCTGTAGGGCGATAACGCGCTTGCCTGCGCGGCCCGGCTCCCCAGTCAAGGCGACTCTGTCTAACCGCTCAACGTTCCAAAAGCGCCAAATGGACATCGAAGCCCGAGCGCATGAGCTGCGCGGTACTGGTCACCGCATCCGGACTAGACGTGAACAATGGGCCCAAACCATGGCTGAAGCGCTCGAGGTCGCGGACCTCGCCCTGCGCGTCGAGGTCGCGGAAGTGCACAGCGCTAATAGGGACCGGGCTCGTCAAGGTCCCCATGACCTTAGGTGCCTCGACCACCCATTCGACCGAGGTCTGAGGCCCGGCGTAGGGTTGGGCCAACAGGAAGCTCTGCTTTGCGGTGAGGTCATGGACGGCGAGCGCCCACCAGCCGGGTGACATTTTGAAGATAGACACTGTGACGCTGTGGCCTGGTTTGACTGGCAGGGCGACCCGCTCGGCGGGCGAAGGCAGGTCTTCCCACCAAGCGTAAACCTGAACTCGCCCGGAGCAAATCAAGCCGGGTAAGCCGGCAGACGGCCAGTTGACCGGCGTTGCTTGGGGGAAACCGACCTCCGCAATCCCTGCTTGGAGCAAGTCATGGTTGCGTAGGCCGTCAACTCCGACCCATACGGCCGTATCTTCCACGCATGACGCCGACTGAAGTGGGGCGGGGACGTTGAATGTGCCCGTCACGCCGGTGAAGCCACTGCCAGCCAGAGCGTAACCCGACCAATTGGACATTGCGCTTACGGGGACGGCCGAAGCCGACCCTGGCACGGTGCGGAGAAAGAAGACCACGCCGGCGAAAAGGATTCCCATAGCCCTAGCGAGGCGACGAACCCGTGCCGCTGGCCCCGAACTGCCCGACGGCCTGGGCACCTTCGAGCGGCCGTGGCGAACAAGCCGTCCCGGCGCCGCTTCTGTCGGGACTGCGCTCACATGACAGGTCATCTGGGCCATGAGCCCGTTCAGTAGGCAAACGAGGGTAGCCACGCTCCCCGTGGCTCGCTGTAAAGGCCAGTGCCCATAAGCGTATGCAGCTCCGCGACACGCAGACCTTGCGCGAGGCACCAAACGAGAAGGTCAATATTGCGCGCGGGGACAAGGAAGCCGTTCCCGCCGAACTCGCCACCTGAGGCCATGAGTGCTTTTAGGTCTTCGTTGCTTTCGCCTAACACGTGCCAGCCCCCGCCCAGCCCGGTCATGTAACCGCAGATCCGTCTGTCGTGCTCGACAACGCGAGCGGTGCCCTCATTGATGGAGTGGCGAAACTCTCGGCCGCGATGGTGACCATGCACCCGTATGCAGAGCTCGTCGCATTCCGCCGCTTCTTCGAGGTTTGCCGGGCGCACCCTATATCCCGGTACAACGGACGGCTTTGGCTGCTCGCTAAAGCGGACGAGCATTTCGCGCACCTCGAACCCGAGTTTGGTGTAAAGCGAGAACGAATGCCGGTTGTATGCTTCTTCTACCAGCCTCACGGCGACGAACCCACCCTGGGATGCTCTCTTGGTCATGGCACGCATTAGCCGCTCCCCGACGCCGTGGCCCTGGACGGAGGGGTCGACACTGATTACCGCAATAGCAGCGACGGTAAGGTCCCACTCCTGCAGGACCCCGCTCCCGACGACGCGGCCGTCAACCTCGGCCACGACGGTGTAGAAGCCGGCGGCGGAAAGCAGCCACGACATGAGCCCTATCCCGTCTTCGACTGTTGGGAATAAGGTCCTGTAACCGTGACGCGAGGCGACAGCGGCGAAAGCCTCGTAACATATCCAGCCGCAGTCGGCGGCGTCGGCGGGGGTCCCGGTCCGGAGGTTGATGTCCATCGAGTCAGCAATGCGCATTGACCCATGGCGGGGGTCGTGTGCACTCTTTCCCTGCTGGCCGGGAGCGTGAGCACCGTCCCGCAAGGCCGTACCCGTCATCGTGCCTTCGCCACCAGCGCCACCACCGAAGCCGAGCCCCGGGAACGCCGTCCGGACTGCCGCAACCGGCTCCTTCACCATGGCTCCCTTCAATCTCTTAGTGCCACCTGGACGGTTTAGAACGTCGCTCTAACACCTGACTGTCGACCCGCTGTCAGGGGTCTCTCAAATAGCAGCCCTTTTGGCCCAAGCCTCGGTCCTCTCGGTGTCCGCCCCCTCGGGAACAGGCATAATGCTTACCTGTGGTGGTTGCCGGTCCCGCGACGGAACACGACTCGGCCGAGCCGCTGGTGCGGGTCCAACTACTGGGTCGTTTCGCGATTTACGTGGGGGACAAGAGCGCGGGCCGATGGCCGCGCCTCAGTGCCAGGCGTCTACTGGCACTGGTCTTCTTAAGCCCGCAGCGGCGTATCTCCAGGGACGTCGCGTGCGACACCCTCTTTCGCGACCTCGACTCGCGGGCTGCCGCGGGTGCGCTCTACAATGCCGTCTCATCGGCGCGAGGCGTGTTGGCTGGGCTCGGCGAGCCCGCCACGGCAGTGCTCGGCACCGATCGGGCCGGTATCTATATCCCTCCGACTGCCGCCGTCGAGGTCGACCTGGACTTGCACGAAGAGGCCCTCGGCGCGGCGTTGCGGATGGAACCTGGGGCGACGCGTGACGAGGCCCTGGCGAGGGCCCTGTCGGAGCAAGGCATCTTGCTGGAGGACGAACTGTACGCGGACTGGTCGGTGCGTCGCCGTGACCGCCTTGAGCTATCACGGCAGGGTGCCCGCGTCGCCCTGGCTCGGGACCGTTCCCTGGGCTACGGCTGCTCGGGGCCCGACGGTGTCATTGAGGCGTGGGAGGCCGTGTTTTCCCACGATCCTGCCTGTGAAGAGGCCGCGGCCGCCTTGGTGGGCGCCTACGCCTCCCGGGGCGAGCGCCAGCAAGCGGTCCGAACTTATAACCGTTGTCTTGCTGGGCTCGAAGACCTAGGGCTCGAGCCATCGCCCGCCTTGGCGCGGGCCTACCGGAGCGCGAGGCAGGAGGCAGGCGATCCGACGGACCGTTCCGGGAGCGCTTGGCTTGGGTGGCCGGGGCCTGCCCACCCGCCCCACCTTTCCACCAACCTGCCGACCCCTCCCAGTAGCTTCATCGGCCGAGAGGCCGAGCAGGCCGAAGTCTCTTCGCTAGTTACCTCGTCGGCGCTAGTGACTGTCACGGGCCCAGGCGGGTCCGGTAAGACCCGCTTGGCCATCGCCGTCGCGGCTGGGCTGCTAGCCAAGGGGCATGTGGGCGCCTCTTTGGTCGAACTGGCCCCCATAGCCGATCAAACTCAAGTACCCACCGCGCTGGCTGCCGCCCTGGGGGTCCGGGAGCAAGTCAGCCGGGCGCTTTCCGACGTTCTGGCCGAGGCTCTCTCGGGCCAAGACCTCCTGGTCGTCATTGACAACTGCGAGCACGTCATCGATGCCGCGGCCGAGCTGGCTGTGATGCTCAACCGCAAGTGCCCGAGGCTGCGGGTGCTAGCCACCTCGCGGGAACCGCTCGGGGTCGACGGCGAGCGCGTTTTCAGGCTTGGACCTCTGTCGTTGCCGTCGGCAGAAGCCCGCTCCGTAAAAGACCTTGAAGGCTCCGAGGCCGTGCAGCTCTTCGCCGAGCGTGCTCGCGCCCACGATTCGACGTTTTGCCTGGAGGACTCGACAGCGGCACTGGTGGCTTTGGTTTGCCGGCGGCTGGACGGGATCCCGCTCGCCCTCGAGCTAGCCGCCGCCCGCGTGGCGTCGATGTCGCTAGCGCACATCGAGGAGCGTCTTACGCAGGGGTTCCGGCTCCTCACCGGTGGGTCTAGGACTGCCCTCCCTCGCCAGCGCACCCTCCAGGCCACCATCGACTGGTCGTTTGACCTCCTGCCCCCTCCTGAGCAGACGGTGCTGGGCCGATTATCAGTCTTTTCGGGCAGCTTCGAGCTGGAAGGCGCCGAAGCAGTCTGCACGACGGAAACGGTAGCAACCTCCGAGATCGCGGGCTTGCTCGGTGCACTGGTCGACAAGAGCCTCGTAATCGCCGAGCGATCTCTCGGCTCGGTCCGCTACTCGCTACTGGAAACGATCCGCCACTACGGCATGGAGCGGTTGTTGGCATCGGCAGGCGAAACCGAGTGGCGGCGATCGACAGCGGCCCACGCCAACTTCTATTTGGGTTTGTCCGAGCGCGCCGCACCAGAGCTGCGCGGACGGGACCAGGGCCACTGGTTACGGAGGCTCGACCTCGACTGGGGCAACCTCCGAGCGGCGGTGGGCTACTTCCTGGCCGAACCGGGTCGCACCCGAGAGGTGCTCAGAATGGGTGCTGCGTTGTACTACTTCTTTTGGACCCGCTGCCAGCGCTACGGCCTGGAGGCCGTTCGTTCCGCTCTCGCCCGGCCCGACCCGGTGCCGGCCGCCGAGCGCGCCCGGGCCATATGCCTCCTCAGCGTGGCCTGGGCGAGCTCGCTGGGCTGGGACTCCGAAAAAGAGCGCCGCATTGCTTCGGCGTGGCAGTATGAAGGCCTCGAGCTGGCGCGAGACGTGGGTGACCAGGCTCTGACGTCGTACCAGTTGATCTGCATCGCCTGGGTACTGGAGTCGCTGGGAGAGCACGCCGAAGCGTCAAAGTGCGCCGAAGAGGGCTTCGAGATGGCGCGAGGGCTGGGTGACCCGTGGCTCGAAGGCGCCGCGCTGGGCGCCCTGGGTACGGTGGCGACGAAGCCTGAACAAAAGAGAGCGTTCTGGCAAGAGGGGGCGACATACCTGCGCCGAGCAGGTGACCTTGCCCTGTGTTCCGTGTGCCTCTCTTCGCGAGCTGTCCTCGAGCTTGAAGAAGAGCACTTCGACCAGGCTGCGGCGCTCCTCGAGGAAGCCATCGAGCTGTGCGAGGAGATCGGTGCACCGCTGCACCTTTACTGGGCCTGGGGCGCCCTCGGTGAAGCCCGCCTCCTGGAGGAGAGATATGAGGATGCGGCTGTATGCTCCACGAAAGCCTTGATCGGGTTTCGTCGCCTCGGTCTTCGTGACCTCGCCGTATCTCGTTTGATCGATGTCGCCTGTTGCGCGACTTATCTGGGAAAGCCAGCGGAGGCGACGCGATTGGCCGGTGCTTATGAAGGAATGCATTCACCGTACCTCCGCCAGGCGGGGATACCTGGGAGGTCGAACCGGTTCCAAAGGCTGGCCCTCATTGAGGAAAAGTTGCGGGCGGGCAATTGCGAGCGCCTTCGCCAAGTACTCGGGGACGACGATTTTAACCGCAACTATTCTGCTGGAGTGCGGCTTACCTTCGACGAGGCAGTCGACCTGGCACTATGCGTATCCGTCTAAAACGGGGGCCAGTCAGGAGCAAGGATGCTGGTTGACCGGAGGCCTTCTTCGATACTTCTTGAGTAGACGGTCACGAAGCGCCATCCGCAGAGAATTGGCCCGAGGCTCCATCACTTCTCTACGCCCTGTATGGGCGTCTCCATTGCGGTTGCGGTCGATCACGTTCCGGTAGCGGTCCTTGACCAGCACCGGATAGGGCTCATGGCTGGTCAGAAGCCGGGAAATCGCTCCCCGGACATAGGGCGTGCCGGAACTGCCATGTCCTGGGTGCGAGCCGAGAAAACGGGCGCGTAGCCGGCAGCCAGGAGCCAACCGTTACGCTCACGCAATGGGACCTCCAGGGCCGATGCGTACCACGGCTCGTCATTTTGCCAGGTCTCGTTGGGAGCAGTGGGTGCGAAGGAGACGTATTGGTACCCCAAGGAACGTCGGGTGCGAGACCATCGACAGACTGTTGAGACATGAGTGATACGGCGAGGTTGTAAGCCCCTCGTTTACCGAACCATTCGAAAGGAGCCAACATGGGTCACCGGTTTAGCGGCGTCGTCGGCGCTGCTCGGACAGGCCTCTCGCGTGCGCCCCGAACAGGGCGCCGAACAGACGGGGCATATGCGGCCGCGTCGTGGGCGATAGGCCCATGGTGGCTAGATGGTCGGTGAAAGGCCGATGACAGGCAGCACTCTCCGCGGCGATTCTGATGCGGGCGAGCGGGACAAGGGCTCGCAAGACACACACCGGGGCCACGGCGCGAAGCTGACAATATGACAGATACGCCTCGTACCCGAGTCGACGCGAGCGGCGATAGCGATGAGCTGGGCAACGAACCGGCGACAGTCGAGCGGGCCGAGAGCGATGACGACCTCATGGAGTTCTGGTTATTTGCCAACGAGGTTTATGCGCAACGCCCCGTGCATTGGCGGACGACACCTGAAGCCCTGAACCCAGTGCTCAAGGGCCAAGGCCCTGCTGCCGCGGGGCGGACGATCTCAGCGTATATGGCTCGGTCCGGCGGGCGCATCGTTGCGCGGGCCGCTGCCGTCGTGGACGAACGGTACATCGATCGCTGGGACGAGCCCCTTGGCCACGTTGTGATGTTCGAGGCGCTCCCCGGTACTACTAAAGCAGTCCAGGCCCTCATGGACGAGGCTTGCAACTGGCTGAGAGGCCACGGGCTGGAGGCGGCCCGCAGTGGTACGGCCTTCTGTGATTCGCCTTACACGGTCGATGCCTACGACCTGTTGCCGCCCTCACTGCTCCGCCAGACCCCCCCTTACTACCACTCGCTGCTGGCAGAGGCCCGCTTCCTCGTCGAAAGAGGATGGGTCGACTACAAAATCCAAGTGACACCAGGACTGGTGGCGCAATGGCAGCAAATGCTGCAGGCGGCTGAGCGTCCGGGCTTCCGAGTGGTCAGCTTCGCAGAGGCCGAGAAGTCGCACCGGGCCCAGCACTTTACGGCCGTTTGGGAGAGTGGGTTTGCTCGGCACTGGGGAGGTACCAGCGTCGCTCTCGCTGAGTGGGAGCATATTTTCGCCACCACCGAGCTCATCGGCTCCCACGAGGCGTCGGTTCTGGCCTACCGCGGCGATGAACCGGTGGGGCTGGGCCTCTGCCTTCCCGACACTTCCAGCCAGGCCGTCCTCGTCGGTGACCGTCGGCTATTGCCAGAAGAGCGCCTGAACGTGTTCGGGATTGCTGTTCTCGAAAGCGCCCGTGGCACCGGCCTCAACCTCGCCATCGCCGCTCGCTCTTTCCTCGAGCTAGTTAGGCGAGGCAACACCCACGTCAGCTATACCCTGGTGCTGGACGACAATTGGCCGTCCCGGCGGACGGCCGAGAAGCTCGGCGGTTCGGTATGTGCGAATTACCTCACATACCGGCGGGACCTGGGACTGCAAACGGCACAAGGTTGATCGAGAGATGGTTGTGCGTCTGGCTTCGTGAGCAGATCTGGCCGACCACCTGCGCTGCATGGCTCGCGGGCTAGAGGTGGCAGCGTCGTAAAACGATATCAGGGCCCCCGCCTGTGGGCACGGGACGCCGCGGCAGAATGCCGGGCCGCGCTGGAACGATATGCGTGCTGCATCTGTGTTGTAGTAGATGCAGAATTGGCATGGGCCAACGGTTCGGTAGCGTCGATATGGCCGGATCTGCCCCGAGAAATAAGGGTTTCTCGGCGAGCACATAACAGATACTCTGCGTTTATAACGACAAGGCCGCTGACGATGCCTAGCTGAAGGTGGTCGGCAGGTCCGGCATCCTGGCCGACACCGTCCACGGTCTGCTGCCGGCCTGGCGGCGGGGCCGGCCGGGGGCTAGCTCAGATGCCGGGCAAAGAACCGGGCCCCGTCGTCCACCTCGAACTCCGGGACGCCGGTGTGCCCGCCCAGATTGGCGTGCAGCGTCTTCTCCTTGGAGCCGAAGGCGTTGAACAGGTCTAGGGCCGACTGCCGGTCGTTCGCCTCGTCGTCCCACTGCAGCAGGACCTGTAGCGGAATTGTGACCTGCCGGGCCTCCTCGAACAGGGCGCGGGGCACGAAGCTCCCGGCAAAGAGACCGGCGGCCGCGATGCGCGGCTCGACCACCGCCAGCCGGATGCCGATGGCGATCACTCCCCCCGAGTACCCGACCGGGCCACGGATCCCCGGCAGCGAAAGGAGGGCGTCCAGGGTGGCCTGCCATTCGGGGACCGCCTTTTCCACCAGCGGGAGGACGAGCCGGTCGACGATCTCGTCGGCCGGCCGCCCGGCTGCCATCGCCCGGCGCAGGTCGGCACGAGCCTCCTCGGCGGCGGCCGAACGGGGCCGGTCACCGCTCCCGGGGAGCTCAATGGTGGCCGCGGCGAAGCCGTACTCCGCAGCGGAGTGCCGGGCCCGCTCCGCCAGCCGAGGGTACATCTTGTGCAGTCCGCCGGGGTGGCCGAGCAGGATCAGCGGCGCGGGTACGGATGCTGATCCCGGTGTCCACAGGATGCCGGGGATCTCGCCGAGGGTGAATTCGCGTTCAAGGACGTCGTCGTCAAGGCGCTTTTCGGAAGTAAATTGCATGGTCGTGCCTTTCGGGAGTGCTGCTAAACGGCGCTCCCGGACGACCTATCGCCCGACCGTGACCCTAGAGGGGAGCACCCATGTCGATACTGTGTTCACGGGTACCACCTCCTCGTTCTCTCGCCCGGCCTCCGGCAAAGTTAGCAGTGGTCGCCGTGGTCCGCCAACGGGTTTTTGCGGAGGCACTACGCAGAGGTGCTTGGGTCACATCGCAGCTTCCCAAGTGGAGTGCCTTGCCAGGCGGCCGCTGGGGAACCAGCGCCCCGGAGACCGCGGCCCGGTGCGTGGCAACCGGCTACGGCTGCTGCCCCGACGACTGGCGGCCTCGGCGCGCTCTGCGCCGTCGTGGCGAACGGCGGTTTCGGCTCGCGCGTTGGTCAGGCCCACCGATTTTGCTTGATAGCCGGTACCGAATATGCGACCAGATCGTCGTTGAACTTCGAGAGCATTATGTGCTAGTGGGAAAACTGGTTTGTTCAGGCTAGGAATACCTGATCGCCGAATTTGTACTCGCAGTGCGCGCTGCGACTAGGTCCGCCCGACGACGACGGGTCAACCAGTTATGGACGGTCTAAAACCGCGAGATTGGCGGGAAATCCGGCCATGTCGACACTCCTGTCGTGGATGTCGCCATCCTGCATTGAAGAATCTAGTGTGCCGTTTCCATCGTTCGGTCACCGGGAGAAAGAGCATGACTTTACCCAGTTAGCAGTTCTCGACAAGAGAGAAGCCAGGCGTACCGGCGCAAGCGTGCGAAGACTTTCGCGCCACGGCCGCTGCCGGGGCATGATCAGCCTGTCCAAACAGACTGCCCGGAGAACGGGGCCCGGCGGGTTTGCCCGCTCCGTCGCCGCCCCACTGGAGGCGGAGACGCCGCCGACGAAGCCCACAGGCGAGAGGCGGGCGGTAGGCCGGGCGTTAAGAGCCTGAATAGGGGAAAACGATGGTCAGGTCGCCGGTGTGAGGTGCGGGGACAGCCGGGGTGCCGCCGTAACCGTCAGTCGCCAGTTGCTTCGCCGTCTTGAAGGGAAGCACGTCGCCCTGATAGCTGATGTACACCTGGCTGGCCACGCTGAGCACGACCCCAGTGGCGATGGGGGCGCCGGTGGCGGCTCGGCCCACCGAGCCCTGAAGCTCCTGGGCCGGGTTGGTCTTCCGGACCTCCACCAGGGCGGCCGGCGTCGGGATACCGAACGCTTTGCCCCCGGCGAAGGTGTAGAACGTGCCCGATGAATTGACGATGGCGCCATCGGCCCTGGTGGCGAGGCCAGTCAGCACGGTGCCGGCGTTCGAGCCGATAGTAAGGCCGCCCAGGTTGGGCACCGTGATGACCAAGGCGGGGTCATAGCCGTCGCCCAGGAACTGGCCAGCGGTGGCGAAGGGGTGCAGCTCGCCGTCGGTGCCGACGACGTACATGGTGGCGTTGCCGTCCACAGCGCGGGTCGACACGGTCAAGCCTGGGCGAGGGGCGACCGTCGTCGGGGCGGAGGTACCATTGGAGGCAGCCAGCACTTGGGCGGGGTCCACTTTCTGCACGGCCGCTAGTTCGCTGGCCGACGCCGCAAAGGCGCGGCCACCGGCGAAGACGTATTGGGCACCCCCGAATGTGACGTATGGCCCCGTTGGGGTAGCTCACGTTGGAGTGAGGGAAGGGCGGCACCGGCCCCGGGGCCGTCGTGGTGGTTGTGGTGGGGCCCGGGACGATGGCTACCGCTGCGGTGACCGTCAGGACGGCGGTGGCGGTGTTCCCGGTCCCGCCGTTGGCCGAGCTGACCGCCCCCGTGGTGTTGGTGAAAGTGCCCACGCTGCTCCCGGTGACGCTGACCGCCACGGCACAGGTGGCGCTGGCGGCCACCGAGCCGGCGGTGAGCGAGATGGTGGCCCCGCCGGTGCTGGCGCTGGCCGTCCCGCCGCAGGTGTCGGTGAGCCCGTTGGGGGCCGACACCACCAGGCCGGTGGGCAAGGTGTCAGTGAAAGCCACCCCGGCCAGCGCCGTCCCCGTGTTCGGGTTGGTGAGGGTGAAGGTGAGCGTGCTCGCCCCGTTGAGCGGGACCGAGGTCGGGCTGAAGGCCGTGGCGATCGACGGGGGGGCGATGACGGTGGCGGTGATCACCACCGGCTCGTCAGCGGGGCCGCTCGTCACCGTGCTGTTGTTGCTGTCGCCGTTGTAGGTCGCGACCCAGTATTCGGTCCCGGGAGCCGTCGCCGTGTACCCGGCGCTGGTCGCCGCGCCGCCGGAGAGCGGCTCGGTGTCGGTGAACAGCGGCGCCCCCGTACCGTTCGGGTTGTTGTACAGACTGAACGTCACCGTCCCCGTTGGGTTATCACCGCCCGTCACGGTCGCTTTGTCCGCGACCGAGCTGCCGGCCGTCGCCGTCGCCGGCTGCTGGGCAGTGGCGATCGTGGGCGTAGCCGCGGTCACGGTGATCGCCGCGGTGCCGGTGACCGAGCTGGTGGTGGTGTCGGTGACGGTCACGGTCTGGGGACCGGGGGTGACCAAGCTGACCAAGTTAGTGAAGGTGTGGGTGCCGTTATCGCCGGAGGTGAAGGTGTAGTCCGCCGGCAGCACCACGCCCGACCCGGCGTCCGTGGTGGTGAAGTGCACCGTGCCGCGATACGTGGTGGAGACGTTGTTGAATTGGTCCTCGGCGCTGACCGTGATGCTGAACGGCGAGCCGGCGGTGACGCTGGCGGGCGCGCTCACCGTCAGGTGGGTGGCTGCCGCGGGAGTGACGGTCACCGGCTCCGCAGCGGTGCCGCTCGTCACCGTGCTGTTGTTGCTGTCGCCGTTGTAGGTCGCGACCCAGTAGTCGGTCCCCGTAGCTGTGGTCGTGTAGCCAGCGCTCGTAGCGACACCGCCGACCAGGTTCTCGGTGTCGGTGAACAGCGGCGTGCCGGTCCCGTTCGGGTTGTTGTAGAGGTTGAACGTGACCGTCCCCGTCGGGTCGTCACCGCCGGTCACGGTGGCTTGGTCCGCGATCGAGGAGCCCACCGTAGCCGTCGCCGGCTGCTGGCTCGTGGTGATCGACGGCGTGACGACCGTAAAGGTGACGGCGCGTATGCGGTTGTTAAAGGCGTCAGCGATCACCAGGTTGCCCGAACCGTCCAGGGCCACGCCGGCGGGGCCAGCGAGCTCGGCCGAGGTGGCGGGGCCGCCGTCACCTGAGTAGCCACCAGTACCGTTGCCGGCCACCGTGTAGATGTCGCCCGCGGTCATGGCGATCCCGTAAAACGTGCCGGTGCTGTTGGCCACGACCCGTACGCGGTTGTTGTCGGTGTCGGCGATCACGAGGTTGCCCGAACCGTCCACGGCCACGCGGGAGGGGTAATTGAGCTCGGCCGAGGTGGCGGGGCCGCCGTCCCCCGAGGAGCCGCCAGTGCCGATGCCAGCCACCGTGTAGATGTCGCCCGCGGTCATGGCGACCCCGTAAAACGTGCCGGTGCTGTCGGCCACGACGCGTACGCGGTTGTTGTCGGCGTCGGCGATCACGAGGTTGCCCGAACCGTCCACGGCCACGCCCTGGGGGTAATTGAGCCCGGCCGAGGTGGCGGGGCCGCCGTCACCTGACTGGCCGCCAGTGCCGCTGCCAGCCACCGTGTAGATGTCGCCCGCGGTCATGGCGACCCCGTAAAACGTGCCGCTGGTCTCGGCCACGACGCGTACGCGGTTGTTCAGGGCGTCGGCGATCACCAGGTTGCCCGAACCGTCCACGGCCACGCCGGCGGGGTCAAAGAGCTCGGCCGAGGTGGCCGGGCCGCCGTCCCCTGAGTAGCCACCAGTGCCGTTGCCAGCCACCGTGTAGATGTCGCCCGCGGTCATGGCGACCCCGTAAAAGGTGCTGCTGGTCTCGGCCACGACGCGTACGCGGTTGTTCGCGGCGTCGGCGATCACCAGGTTGCCCGAACCGTCCACGGCCACGTCGTAGGGGAAATCGAGCTGGGCCGAGGTGGCGAGGCCGCCGTCACCCGAGTACCCACCAGTACAGACGGCGGCCTGGCCGGCCACCGTGTACATGTCGCCCGCGGTCATGGCGACCCCGTAAAAGGTGCCGCTGGTCTCGGCCAGGACGCTTACGCGGTTGTTGTCGGTGTCGGCGATCACCAGGTTGCCGGAGCTGTCCACGGCCACGCCCGATGGGAAACTGAGATCGGCCGACGTGGCGAGGCTGCCGTTGCCCGAGCAGCCAGCACTGCCGTTGCCCGCTACGGTGGAGATGTCGCCTGGCGTCGCCGCGCCCGCCGGCAGGACATTTGAAGCGATGGCTCCACCAGCTGTAACAAAGACGAGCGCAGCGCCAACGAAGGCCCTCGCGCATAACAAGACTGGGAGTCGATGGCCGGCAATGGGTCGGCGGCGCCGCCCTTTGATAGCTGGCTCTCGTGCGCCCGGTGCGAGATGTTGCGACAGATGAGAGCGTCCCGTCATTCATGCCTCCCAATTTCTGGACGAGTTAACAGAACCGGCACATGCGCCTGGCACGTACCGGTTGCCCTAGCGCCAGAGCGTCTCGCTGCCCGGGAAGGCCCAAAAAAGACTGCATCGGTTGCCCGTGCAGCCGCCGGCCGCGGCGGTCCCATAAGCTGTATTGAAACCGCCATCGTCCATCGCCGCCCCTCTGGTCAACCCGCCCGGTGGTCTCGCCCTGCGATATGCGCCTCACCGGTTGTTTGAGCGGACGCGTCGGGAACCGGATAGATCGTGCGTTCCTACCCTCCGTTTGAGCGGGCTGTCAAGGGTCGCCGAACAAACCCGTTCACGAATGCGCAAGGCGTAGCGCCCCGAACGCGGATCGTGGCGATTAGAGCACTGAAGCGGCATACGTTCATGCGAAATAGGGGGCTAAGCCTGGCTAATAACAAGACAAGTGCTTTTCGCATTGGTCCAGGTGACGCCCGCAGGAGTAGTCACTGGGTCGGCCTATGTCAACACCGGTGACGGCGCCTGGCTGCCGCTCACGGGGTCGGTCCGTGGGACGACTGTCAAACTGGTCGTCCAATGCTCCGGCGGGGGTGGGTCCGCCCCCATGAACTTCACTGGGACAGTCAGCGCTGTGGGGGGTATGGGCGGCAGTTGGAATGAGACAGTCGGGTCTGGGGGCAGTGGAGCACGGCAAATGCAGCGGAACGGAGCCTCCACTACCGCCGCTGTGTGAAACCTTTCGGTTGAGGCGCAGCCCTCCCAACCCCAAGACAAAGTGTCGGGTTCGGTAGCCAGGCATACTCTCGGGGAAGCCCTTCGTGGACGCCCAGCTGAAGTGCTGGTCTGGGACCGGAAGGCGACCGCTGGGCCGTAGTACCCGCGCTCCATGTCGCCATAATTGGCCGCAGTGACGATGCGACCGGGTAGGCAGTCGGAGCAGGTTAGGCCATGCCGGCAGTTCAGCGCGGCTTGTCCCCACGGCGCAGGGACCGGAGGAGAATGAGGCGCACAGATTGTCCCTTCTTGTTCCCACGTCGTTGAACCCAGGGCCGCTCCTAGTCGGCGATCTCGCATTCCCGGCCCAAACAAAGGAGTTGTGGGCCAGCGTGCACATAATGTGGCCGAAGCTCAATAACGATCTGTTCGGATATTCGGCACCGCTAGGCCGCCAGTCTTAATAACGTCTATCTGCTTCGATCACTGATGTTGCAGCTGATGCATGGGGTGTCAGAGGTCGGGCGATCGGCTCGGCGAGCACCACAGCTGATACGCGGTCCTAATGGCCGAGAGGATAGGTGAAAAGCTCATTGTGCGCTGTCACGGTCCGGGCCAGCGAGTAGCGAGTGAGGACTTCGGGGTCGTGGCCGTCAGCTCCCATGATCGTCGCCACGACGACCCGATCCGGTCCCGTGATGGCCGGGGTGCTCGTTCTGGCGTCACGGCGCCGCGCCGCCTACCAGTCTGTCGCCCGCTCGTCGGCGAGCACGGCAACCTCTGTCTCAATCCGCGCCGCGAATGCACGGACGTTCTCGGCCTCGCGCGGCGACATGGGTCGGCCAAAGGTCACCGCTGTACGACCAGGGTGGAGGCCACCCTCCCGAGGGATGATGCTCGCCGTTCCTCCCAGATGGACCGGTAGCACCGGGCGGTCACCTCGCATGGCGACCAGAGCGGCACCAGCCTTATGCGGCGTGGCCCAGCCATCGGCTCCGGGTCCCCTCCGGGTATAGCACCACGTTCCACCCTTCGTCCAGCATGCTGACGGCCAGGGCGATGGCCTTTGGGCTGGTCCGCGTGCGCTCGATGGGGACCGCAGCGAAGACGAAGGACGACGTGATCGCCTCCCAGCGCTTGTCGAAGCAGTAGTCCGCGCCCGCCACGACGACGGTCTTGTGCCGCATGGTTTCGGGCAGGGACGTCAACGGCAGCGGGGTGCCGAGATGACTGTGGCTTCCGGGAGTGTCGTGGCGAGCGAGCGCGTGGACCTGAGTAGGCTCGTCGGATGGGCCCGGCGATGGAGGATATCCACGACGGTGACACGGTCTGGCGCTTCGACCGGGAGTTCCTGACCTCGAGGTGGGTTTGCCTGTGGGGCCGAGGTTGCCACGGGATCGGTCCGGAGCCGGCGGCGCATCTGGGCCTCGGGTGCTGCTCCATCGGTGCCGACCTGGGCGATGTAGACGAAGCCCGGATGATTTCCGCACTTGCAGCCACGTTGGGCCCCGACCGCTTCGAGCGCCACGCCGAGGCAAGCAAGGATGGCATCTTTAGCGATGGCGCCCGTACCCACACCCGCGTAGTCGACGGGGCCTGCATCTTCCTCAACCGACCCGGGTTCGTCGGCGGCGCCGGCTGCGCGCTGCACCTGGCCGCGATCGACGCGGGCGAGTCGCCCATTGATTGGAAGCCTTCGGTGTGCTGGCAGCTGCCCATCAAGGTGGACTGGGAGCCGGGTGCGGACGGTACCGAGGTGGCGACTGTGCGCCGCTGGACGCGCCGCGATTGGGGGGCAGAGGGCGAGACAATGGCCTGGTGCTGCACCGAGGGCTCTTTGGCCTACGTGGGCGAACATCAGGTAATCGACTCGCTGGGCGCGGAGTTGGAGGCGGTCGTCGGCACCGAGGTCTACGTCGAGCTGCGCCACCGGGTTACGGGGCAGTAGCCGCCCTATCACTGGTCGCCTTCTGCCTGGGCACCGCAAGCTGTAACGCGAATCGCGCCGGTCGATACTGATCGCGTCAAACGACGGAGGGGACCGGCAATGTTCATCTCATCGTGTCAGGCGGGACAGAACGTGCAGCATTGGGTCTGCCAAGCCCTAGTTGGAGGAGTACATACTCGGCGATAGAAAACTCCATCAGGATTGGCAGTTTCGCGTGAGGGAGAGACTGAACGCCGACCTTGGTTTGAACAATATCTACGTGGTTTCTGTTCTGGCGCACGCTGAATTCGCCTTGAACCCGAAGCGACAAGAACCGTCTGTATGTAGTTTTTCCTTACAAGAGAGCGACTTTCGTGAGCCGCACAAATGCGTGCAATAGGTGCTCGCGGGCGAGACGCCGACTTTGGACCACTCGAAGCAGTCCGTTGTCGAGGGGGCAGCGACATCGCCTCGATGGGACCTGTCTGGTGCCAGTTGGACTCTTGGTCGCCCAGCCCATCGAAGAGCCGGTTGACTTGGTAATCGAGTGTGGCCAGTGCTGTAGGCAGCTGACCGGGGTCAAGCAGGGTGCGGGGCATCATCCCGGCAAGGGCGAAGGGGGAGCTCGCCTCCAGTTCGGCGTCAACCCGCCGGGTGAGGATCCCCCCGCCCGATGACGACGACCTCGTCTGCGGTGAGGGCCATCTCGCTCATTAGGTGGCTTGAGACAAAGACGGTCCGGCCTTCACCGGCGCGGTGGGCAAGCAGCCGTTCCCAGTGCCCAACCGGTCCGCCGCTAAGCGGCCAGATCGGTGGTCACCGTGCTGCCTCCGTGTACGACCGCCAGTCTTCCCCTGCAGAGGCGGTCTCATCGGCATAACGCTTTTCGGCGGCAATCAGGGAACGACCTGCTTGTCGTGGCCGTGGGCGTGAAACCTCTTCGGATCGTTCGTACTGGACAAACACGTGCTCCGAGCCGGTGCGGTTCATCCGGGCCCGGTTCATGCACGTCCATTTTTCCCTACCGGTTGAACCACCGGCGGCCTCGCCACGTGTAAATGGTTCGTGGCGCAACGCCACTCCAACACCCCGGAACCTCCCCACCTCAAACCACCCCCAAAAGGAGACAACGATGTCCCGCAAATGGTTAGTCGCGGCTGCCCTCGCCGATGCCGGCGCCATCGCCCCCACGGCTTCGGCGTTCGCCGCCGGGCACGGCGCCCAGCCCTTCGTAGCTGCCCCGGGCCAAGCCGGCGTGCCGGCCGCCCTGCAGGGTGCCGGCCGGTAACCACCTGGTTGTGAGCTTGCACGTCATCCAGGGCGTGCAGGTCTACACCTGCTCAGATGGCAGCTGGACCTGCAAAGAGCCGGACACGGACATGGGTGTCACCAACCGCCCGACAGTGGTGTACACCGCCGGGCCCGAATGGGTCTCCACCGTTGACGCCAGCGCCGTGTGGGGCATGCCCTTGGCCAGTGCCGACCGCACCGGCACCATCCCCGAACTGCTAGTAAAAGCCGTCAAAAAGCGGGCCGACCGGCTGTTCGGGTCGATCGACTACATCCAGCGCCTCTACAGCTAGGGCGGGCTCCCTCCCGCGGGCAGCTGCACCAGCGGGGCCATCACGGCCTCGCAGTACTTCGCCACCGAGGATTTCTGGGCCCCTGGGGATTGCGCCTGAAATTTCACCCTCAGCACCAAGCACATCAAACACCAGCACCCAGCACATCAAACATCCGCACCCAGCACGGTAAACATCAGCCGCACCAAACCGTAAAAACCAAACCCCTTACCCACTTAAAACGAGAAAGGCAGAAAGCCGAAAATGTACTTGTTCCGTTCCCTCCCCGCCCGGGGCAGCTTCGCCGCCCGGGCCCTTGGCACATTGGCCGTGGCCGCCGCCACCACCGGCGGCATCGTTGCCTCGGCTGGTCCCGTCCATGCCCAAGGCGTCCCCTCCTACACGTACACCACTCTGGACAACAGCAACGACCTCACCTTCAACCAGCTACTCGGTATCAACGACTCCGGCGTCATTGCTGGCTACTTCGGCTCGGGCATGGCTATGCACCCGAACAAGGGCTATGAGCTCTTGCCCAACTACGGCCAGGACGGCTACCGGGTCGAGAATTTCCCCGGCTCCAACCAGACCCAGGTCACCGGCCTCAACAACCGCTCGACCCAGGTCGGCTTCCAGTCCCCCACCGACACCGGCGCCGACGCCAACTACGGCTGGTACTCGCTCGACGACGGGCACAGCTTCACCCAGGTTAACGTGCCATTGCCCGCAGGCTTCACGCCGGCCAGCCCGCCGGTGACCCAGCTCCTCGGGGTGAACGACAGCAACATCGCCGTCGGCTTCGAGAACGACTCTAACGGCAATGCCCACGGCTTCGTGTACGAGGTTCGGTCTAACCAGGCCACTTTCACGACCATCTCGGGCGCCAGCTCGGTGACCGACGCCGCCATCAACAACGGGGGCCAGATAACTGGCTTCTTCACCCCCGCCTCCGGCCCGGTGGAGTCCTTCCTCACGAGCCACGCAGGCCTCGAGACCATCGCCTACCCAGGGGCCGCCTCTACCCAGGCCCTCGGCGTCAACAACTACGGCGAGGTCGTAGGGGTCTACACCACCGGCTCGGGCGCCAGCGCCCAGAGCTTCGGCTTCACCTGGACCAAGAAGGGTGGCTTTACCAGCATCTCTGACCCCAACGGCGTCGGCACCACCACCGTCAACGGGGTCAACGACCAGGGCGACCTCGTCGGCTTCTACGTCGACTCGGCCGGCAACACCGACGGGATGCTGGTCACCCCCCGTCCCGTCCGGGTCCTCACCAACACGGCCAGCACGGTCACGGTTAGCTCGCCGGGCACGACCGCCCTGGTCGGGAACGGCGGCCCGGCGGCAACGGCGGGAACGGCGCCACCGGTGGCAACAGCGGCGCTGGCGGCAACGGCGGCCTGGTCGGCAACGGCGGGAACGGCGCCACCGGTGGCAACAGCGGCGCTGGCGGCAACGGCGGCCTGGTCGGGAACGGCGCTGGCAACGGCGCCACCGGTGGCAACAGCGGCGCTGGCGGCAACGGCGGCCTGGTCGGGAACGGCGGGAACGGCGGGAACGGCGGTACCGGCGGGAACGGCGGGAACGGCGGCGCTGGCGGTCTTCTGTTTGGGAACGGCGGCGCTGGCGGGGCGGCCGCATGAACGCCGCAGAAGAACATCGCCGCATGACCGACGATGCATCGCCGGGGCCAGACGAGTGCCAGCTGGTGACTGTCGCCGGCCGCTGAAGCCAACGCCCCGGCGTAACCCGCGGGGCCGTTACACGGCCCTCTGAACCAAAACCCCAAGGACGTCGAGCCCCGGTCCAATGCGCACCGGGGCTCGAGGCCTTTTATGGTCCAGTGGAGCGCCACAGGCCCGCCACAATGGGACACGGGGTTGAGGAACAATGGAGCAGCCGTTAGCGGTAAGAACGACCATAGGCGTTCGTCCTTGGCTGTACGGCTGAACCCCACTCGGGCGGCAAGCGGCAATATGGCCCACTATCTATCGTGTTCAGGGCGATCCATAGCCTCGATCTGTAGTTTTCCCTTGCAGAAGAACAACGTTCAACCAGCCGCACGTAAGACGGGATTATCGGCGTGGGCTAATGGCCACCTGCGGGATGTGGCCTAGAGAGCCGCCAAGATCGGGCCTATTACCGAGCGAGACTCGCCCGGCGACTGCTTGAGCGGCTTCACGAGGCGGGGGGATAAAACCACCTCCACCGTTGTTGCTGCACTTGGAGCACTTCTGCTGCGCGGCCTGGAACGTAGGCGAACTGGGGTTCACGTCGCCAGTTATCTTCTCAAACGCGCGGCCACTGGGGAGGAACTGCGGGTCGGGGAAGTCAGGCTCGCCGTTTTGCGCATGCAGGCCGCGAACGCGAGCGCTCTGCCTTGGGCCTCTGCCTGCTGCTGGGGCGATGGCTGCTGCACAGGAGAGTACTTCTGGCCGGCGTTTTGCGCCGCCCCGAAGGTCGGGCTGTCGGGGTTGAGGTCGCTGTCGGGACCGTTGCTCGAGATCGTCGGCGAAGCCGCCCGCGATGATGGAGCCGGGCCGCTCTCCTACAAGATCCTTTCTGACATGACCAGACGATTGCCCCTGGCTGCCTGACCGGGCCATGTGGCGGCTCGGCGTGCCTTCTGTCACAAGAGCTAATTAGTGAGGTTGCGGCGCGCTACCGGTGGTGACAGGGACGATCGGGTTGGCGTCAAAGTAGGAGCAGACGATCATCGACACAGGCAACGAAATGGTCGCGTGCCGCCAGGCACGTCCAACCAAAGAGAGTGAAATCAAAAAGGATCGCGTTTGCTGGGGCACAAAAGATTGCCTGTCCCGGCTACGAACTCCACCCGTCTTATGACGCGAACAACCCGGGCAGTTGGGCGTGGTCAGGTGAGCGCGAACCAGTAGGTGACTGTCGCCCCCTGCTCGTGCGGCCTTCCACCGGCCTTCTCATACAAAGTCCGGGCCGGAGCGTTCCCAGCCGAGGTGAACAGGAACATCTTCGATGCGCCAAGGCCGTGAGCGGCAGCCAAGAACGCCTGCAGCAGTCCCCAGCCGATCCTTCGGCGCCGGGAGGACTCGGCTACTTCGATCTCGTGCAGGTACGCCATCGACCTGCCGTCAGGGCGGGGCAGATAATAACCCCAACACCAACCTTCCACTTCGACACCTTCGACGGCTACGAACGCCAGCGTTCCAGGATGAGCCAGGAAAGCGACAGCATCACCCTCAGTGTGGCGGAACCGTCGGACAGCGTGCTGGAGAGGGCCAAGATCGGCCGCGGTGGCCTGGACGATCATCGGACAATCCTGGCACGGTGACCAAAGGAACGCAGCGTCCTAACACCGCGCGGGCGGCGCTCACGTCCGCCCGTGGCTGGACGTGATCGATGAACTGCTCAATCTCAGCCCAACGACCAGCGACCCTCAGGAGGTCGCAGCCCGAAATCCGAACCGGCCGAGCGACGCGAACTTGCGTCCGTTGGAGCCGCTCCTGCAGGCGCCGCAGTCCCGCTCCCCCGCCTGCAGCGGGCCAGGGCCTATGAACCCGAAGGACAACCGGCGGCTCAGCGTCTACCCGCAGGTTGAGGTTGAACCCACCGCCAATGTCTGGCCATCCGGCCCCGCGCGCGACGCGGGCCTTGTCTGGGTCACCCAGAAGAATCCGTTGTGGGTGTTCGGGATTTTGGCCCATAGGAGGTTGCGCCGCGCCAAAGCGACGGGATTGTGCGCAACGAAGCGCGCCCGGGAGGACCGCCTAATGCGCGGCCAGATTACCGAGGCAGAACGGGATTTTTCTGTACTCCATTCTCTCGGCGCGGCCGACTTGTCCGCGGCCGAGCCGGTTGCCGCAGCGGCGTGGTCGGCCGTAGCAGCCACCTGTCTCGTGGCAGGCTGGAGCCATGCAAATCGGCGCGGTCTACCCGCAGAACGAACTTGGAGGGGACCCGACCGCCGTTGGGCGGATGGGGAAAGCGGTCGAGCACCTGGGCTTCGACTACCTGCTCGCCTATGACCACGTGCTCGGAGCAGTTCACGCTGGTCGGGCACGTCGGCTGACGGGCCCTACACCGAGCGCGACCCGTTCCACGACCCGTTCGTGATGTTCGCCTATCTGGCCGGCATAACGGAGCGCATCGGTTTCGCCACAGGGGTCCTGGTCCTCCCGCAGCGCCAGACCGCCCTCGTGGCCCGGCAAGCGGCCGATGTTGACCTCCTGTCCGGTGGCCGGCTCCGCCTCGGCGTGGGTGTCGGCTGGAACTACGTCGAGTACGAGGCCCTGGGGCAGGACTTCGGTACCCGCGGGGCCAGAGAGGAGGAGCAGGTCGAGTTGCTCCGGAGGTTGTTCACAGAGCCTGTCGTCGACTTCTCGGGCCGCTTCGACCGGGTCGACAGAGCCGCCCTCGTGCCGAAGCCGGCGCGGTCCATCCCGATCTGGCTCGGTGGGTCGAGCGAGGTGGCCTTCGCCCGGGCCGCCCGGCTGGCCGACGGCTTCATCTTTTTCGGCGGCGGCGCCGACCACGTCGTGGAGGCATGGGACCGGCTCCGTGACCGCGTCGCCGGCCTCAACCGGTCGGTCGACGACTTCGGTGGGGATTACGTGGTGTTTCCTCGGGGCGGCATCGACGAGCTAAAGACGGAGGTCGACGCCTGGCGCGAGGCCGGCGGCACCCATGTCTCGGTGGTCACGATAGGCCTGGGCTTGGGCTCGGTCGACGCCCACATCGACTACCTGGCCTCCGTCGCCGACGCGCTCGGCTTGTCGTGACGGGGCCGAGGCGGTTCACGTACCGGTCCGTGGAGCATCGCCGCGTCGGCGGTCTGGGGCCACGAGGCGCGCCTTCCTGGCCTCCGCCCGGGGCAGGAGCTTTATCCCGCTGAACCCGGCGGGCCCTTTTCAACTGCCCATCGCCGAAGGGCCACTGGATGTCGGCCTCGGGTACCGCTGCTCGGACCGCGAGCATGCCAATGGACCACCAACCTCGTGGCACATTCGTCGCCCGGCTACGTCAGGAGCGAGTGGTTGGCTGCCCTTGCCACGTGCGAAGCGGCGTGGGGTCAGCCGGGCCGTGAAAACCCTTGTCGACGCAGCCAGCAGCGTAGCCACTGGGGCGGGGTTATTACCGTGGTAACCGGCCACCACGGAACGCAGAGCGGCGGACGGCTGTCTACGCCGGGCAAGAAACATCTTGCCTTACCATGGTTTTGATCTAACAGACGGCCACGTCGGCCAACAGAAGCAAACCGAAAAACACGGCCAGGACGGTCAAGAATCTCCATCGCATGCACGACCGGTGCCTTGCCCGCTCTGGTCGGCGCCGGCTCATCGACCACATAATGCCGTCTTGAGTGTGGCCGAAGAAAAAGTTATTCCCCGCTAAAGGACAACCCCGATCGACGTTCCTGAAGGAGCCATAGATGTCAAGAGGGCTCTTCCGGAATATTCCTTTCTGTTTTCTTGCCTTTTGGCGCGGCACATTCGAGCGGGGGCGCGCTTGAACAGCACCGGGCTCCTGCCGGTGCTCGTGGGAGGGGCAGTCAAGGCCGGGCCGTTAGGCCCGCCCGTAGGGGCAGCCTTGACGGCCCCGGCGTTTTATGGCGCCGGCCACAATTGCCACCGGACCCCCCTCAGGGGGGTCCTTGGCCGCCTGTTTTGTTTCAGGCGCCAAAGCGTTGGGGCAGGCACAGCAGTGGCATCACCATTGCCCAGTAACTGGGCGAGCAGGCCGTGGGGTTCGGCTGCCGGACATTCCTTCGTCCCGTATTGCTAGGTGCATGGTGAGCTCCGGCCACAGCCAGGCGGGCACATTCAGTTAGCCGGCCTCGCCAAAGTCTGGGGGCCACGTCGATCGTCGTGCTCGCGCCCTGGCTGCGCCCGAACCGTTGCTCAAGCGGCCTCTTTTTTCAGGCACCGGACCTCGCCGTCCCGGAGCCCGTAGTAGACAAGCGTGAGCAATTTCCTGGCTGCCGCCACCCGGGCGATCATCGTCCCCCGGCGCTCTTGTACCCGCTGGAAGGCCGGGGCGATGGGGGCCCCGCCGTGGTAGCGCACGACTGCTTCGACGGCGGCCCAGCGCACGAGCGTGGACCCCTGTTTGGTGATGTGGCCCCGGCGCGCCTTATCGTCTGACTCGCGGTGCAAGGGGGTGAGCCCGGCCCAGCTGCAGAGGTGGCGGGCGGAACTGAAGCGGCTGACGTCGCCTACCTCGGCCACGAAGATGGCCGCCATGACCGGGCCTACGCCGTGGAGCGCCTGGACCGCTCTGTAGCCGCGATGTCCCCTGAGGCGCTTGCGCACTTGGCTTTCAGCAATGTCTACCTCGTCGTCGAAGAGCTCGACCACACGGCGCAGCGAGTCGACCCGGTAGCGGTAGGCTGGGGGAGGTCCATTTTGTCGAGTAGCACCTGGCCCCCAGGGCCGAACATGTCCTCGAGCCCCGGCAGCACCCCGCACTTGGCCATCACGGCATGGACCTGGGCCTTGGCTGAACTGCGCATGGCTACGAGCTTGGCCCGGTAGCGCACCAGCTCTCTCAGGTCCCTCACCTCAGGTGGGGCCACCCAGGCCTCGGGCAGGTCCCCCCGCCAGAGCCTCTTGGCCAGCTCGGTGGCGTCCCGCTCGTCGTTTTTCACTCTACGGTTGTCCCAGTGGAGGGCCAAAGGGTGCACCAGGTGCACGGTGGCCCCGTTCTCTTGGAGCAGGTCGGCGGCCCAGTAGTAACCGTACGTCGCTTCCAAGGCCACCTCTGGGCCCTCGCCTGCTTCGGCCACGGCCAAGGCGAACTCGACAGGGTCGTTCAGGACGCGCTGGGTGCCGAGCACTTTGCCCGTGTCGTCTATGCGCACGATCACCGAGCGCCGGCGGTGCAGGTCGATACTGACATACTGCTGGCGCGATACTTGTTCTTGCATCGGGGTTTTCCTCCTCTGTCGTGAGGGTTGTGGTTGGTCACCCCCGAGTGTGCCAACACTGGCCCTTACGGCAGAGCGAGGTACCCTTACGCTTTTCACTCCCAGTCCCCACCGGCCTTGCCTCCCTTTACGGCGCCGGCCCGGGAGGGCCCGTCACGCAGGAGCTGCGAAGCGCTCCTTCATGACATCAGTTACTTCTTACTGTCGTTGGCTGGGCTTTTCTGGCGCCGCCGCAGCCCATGACCCCCACTCATATTGCGAAGCGCGGTCGGAATATTATGTAGCCCGGTTGAGCAAATACGGTTTTCTCGAGGGATGGCCGGTACCGCCGAGTAACCATTCGCCGGGAGACTGCTGATGTCCGTGCCGAGATCGAAAACAACAACATCGTCGGCGTCCATACCGAGCGGACGGGACGCGCAGCGGAGGGATGACGCCGAACGCCGCTCGCCCGACGGCTCCACCCCTCCGAGCAGGTCACAGGGTGGGCGGGCGTATCTGGCGGTTGACATGGATGAGGGGACGATGTAGGCCGGTACCTGGGCGAGCAGGAGCTCAGCCAACGCCGATCTGGCGATCTGAAAGGGGACAGCCGTGGCTTTCATACAGATCATCGAGTACCGGACTTCCAAACCTGGCGAGATGCAGGCTGTCGGCGACGAGTGGGCACAAGCCACCGAGGGCAAGCGCAAGGCGCGCCGGAGAGTCCTGTGCCAGGACCGGGACAACGACGGTCGGTACTTCAATATCGTTTTCTTCGACTCGTATGACGAGGCGATGGAGAACTCGGCCCTGCCAGAGACCGATCGGCTATCGAAGAAATTGATGAGCTTCGCCGACGGCCCGCCAACGTTCTACAACCTCGAGGTCGTCGACGATCAGGAGTAGCCCCCGAGTCGAAATATCTCTCTTTCCGACGGGACCTACGAACCGAAACCTCGCCGGCGCATGAGTCTTCTGCGCTCCCAACCGCCAAGCAGGCCGGAGCAGCTGGATGACGCCAGCACCGAGTCTGTATTCTTGTCGCGCCCGCAGACGGGCCATCTCGGGCGCACGAGATCGCCAATTATGGCTCACCTCGGTCATTCCAGCAGGACCCGTCGTGCCCCGGTTTCCTTTTGACTTGGGATGGGTTAAGCCTCTGTAGGGCAGATCACGGCCGGCGCAGAGGCACAAGTGCCCATCCCGGGATACGGAAACAGTCGAGGCTGAACGTGAAAGCTCGCTTGGCGCCACGGCAGCGGCCGCCTGCGGGAGGACCGCTTGGCCCCTGGAGCGCTCATCCGCCGAGCCCGTTCATTAGCCTGCCCGTCACGTCCGTCTCGACGAGAGAGCACCTATGGCTGAGGCAGTTGTGTTGGTCTACCGCTTCGAGGTCTGCGGCTCCGATGCAGAAGAGTTCATCGCCACATAAAAGCAGACTCGTGATTACGTGAAAACTTCCTGGTCAGGCCGACACGGCCGTCCACCAGGCGACCTCCCCAGGCGCTGACTTCCAGTTCGTGAACCTTGCCCATCAGCACAGTGCTGGATTATGTGTCCCTGAAGAAACTTGCTTCTTCAGCAAGAGAAAACTACATATCGACGGATTTGGCGTTGAAAAGCTGGGAAATTTTGGCTCAAGGCTGCCCCAGAACAAAGGCCCATATTACGAAGGCGCAGTCTAACAATTGGTGGCGAAGCCCGAACGCTGTCAGCTTTAGGGCGCGCCTTCCGTGATCGGTTGCCGAACCGGGCGCCGACAGGGGCGGCGCGGATCGTCTCGTCGCATGCGCAAGATGGAAAGTCCCCGTGTAGCCGTGGCCTGTCATGATCGGTGGATGATCGGTCGCCAGCACCACGTCGTGATCGACTGCCCCGACCCCTCTGGCCTAGCCGCGTTCTACTCCGAGCTTCTTGGACTGCCCGTCACTTACGAGTCTCCAGATTGGATGGTGGTCGCCGAAGATGCCCACGCGTCGGGACTCGCGTTCCAGCGCGCCCCGGAGCACCAGCCACCTCGGTGGCCTGATGCTCGCCATCCGCAGCAGATCCACCTCGATGTGATGGTGGATGACGTCGAGGCCGCAGGGGTGGCGGTGCTAAAACTTGGGGCCAGTCGGCTCTCAGAAGGAGACCACGTCTACGCAGATCTGGCGGGCCATCCGTTCTGCCTGATCCCGCGACCTTCCTGGGCTCCGCCGATCCGCAGCAGCCGCGCCTCGCGCTAAAGGCCGAAGCTCGCGTCGTGTCACCAGCTCGGGATACACGGCGACCAGCGCGAGATGGATCGTTATGGGCGGCGCGAAAACCGTGGAGTCTCCGTGGAAATCCGCCCATATCGACGCTCCGCGTGCACTGGGCGAAGGGAGACGAGGCGACAGAATGCGCACGTGGCTGATTGTCCCTCTGTGGGCCCGATGGAGCTCGGCATCCCCGTTTGCCTGCTTTGTCGCCCGACTGCAACTGCTCACGAACTTCGCTGGGCGGGTCGCCCGGCTCCAGCGGGGATGCGGCAAACTCGCAACTGGCGGTGGCTCAATAGACGTTGAAGCCCTGCGGCAAAGTACCTCGCCCGCTGAGGGCGCGCACAACATCCCTGCCGTCGCCTTTGCGTACCGCCGTTTCCATAAGCGAAACACCACATTCCACCAAGGCATCGGCCGGCACTTCGGTATCGGTCCCCAGGTCCATGCCGTGGAGCACCAGCTCGGCTGTCCGAGAACGCAGAAAGGTAGCGAGTCTCTGTTCGCCAAAGGGGGTGCCGACCATCGCGTCATCCGGTGCTGAGCCGGCCATTGCCAATGCTCGGTCCGAGGCCGCTCGTACAGCGGCAACGGGGTCGTTCCCCAGCTGCCGCGCTGCTTGGCGCCCGCGCTCGGCGACGTTCTCAGGCAAGAAGTACTCCGGCTTGGCCACCGAGACCGGTCGTTCGTAGTACTCAACGGGGAGCACGTTGGCCCGGTTGCCGTGGCCGATTAGTTCGAGGACGCTCCATTCGTCGGACCAGGAGGTCCCGTACCGCTCCACGGGCACTGCTGCCACGCAGTCAGCGAAGAAGCGTGAGGCGGCCCGGAACGGTGCAACCGAGGAACTGTTCACCCTGCAGTGTCTAGTCGCTCGCCACCGTGGGAGTGGCACATGTTGGCTGCCCGGCAAGTTGCTCACGGGAAGTCGTCTCTGGCGCCGCGGGTCCCGAGCTTACGCGCTCCCGGCGCGAGCGTCGGCACCAACGACTTACAGCTGCCGACAATCGGCCCCACGGGCGTTGTCATCTCTCCTTTCGCGGAGCGCAACCCGACGTGCCAACTAGCCGAGGTAACCTCAGGGAGAACCGCGACGGAACCGGACAACCGTTATTGTGCCACACTTCTTCGGTGGCCCGCACGTAGCCGCAAACACGTAACGGCGGATATTGCCTTCATGAACACAGAAATTGTCGTTCGAGCGCGCTCCAGAACGAACGCTAAGATTATTGGGACAAGGCCCGACAATCTGTGCTGGAGCCTGAAAGTCGGCCGTTCTTGGACATGGCTGCCAAGATCGCCGATTACTCGCTCCGCCCGTCGTGGTGGCCCACGCATTGGCCGAGGACAGATCAGTCTTTCTGCGGGGGCGAACAGTTAGCGACAAGCGCTACGGCATTACCCACGGGCTGCGGGTTCCAGCCCCGTTATGGGCTTGGAGCCATCCAGGGCCTACCCCAACTTGTCCTACTCAGTTTGCAAGCCTCAACGTTAAGCGTGACTGCGCTGTCTACTCTCGACCCGCTCACGGCGGCCGTAACGAACCGAGGGAAATTTACCGACCCCCAGCCGGCGGCGTCGTTGTAACCCGGCTTGGCGGTACAGCAGCCGAGGGCGTAAACGTCATTGTTGCCAAGGGTGATGTTGACCAGGGCCTTAGAGTGAGCTGCCCCGAGCTGGTAGAGGAGCGGGTTGACCAAGCCGAGGGGCGCTTGCCCGTGAAGGGAGGCTCCTTGGTCGGCGAGGGCGATCCCGCCCGCCATTAGAGGCGTGGCCGCGCTCGTCCCGCCGCCACGCTGCCCAGCCGTAACCGTTGCAGCCGGTGGTGCAGTAGTTGGCGATGGGGTAATCGAGGTCCGCTTCAAGGGCCACGTCGGGCACGAGCCGGCCGTGCCCGGCCGTCGTCAGGTGCTGTTGGTACCAGGGGCGCCCGAACACCGCGCTCTGGCCGCCGCCCCCGGCCAGGCCGGAGCCGAGCGGGAGGTCGTCCCAGACCCGTTGGCCCTGGATCTGGTCGGCCGCATTGAGGCCCATTAGCTCCCCGCCGGCGCTGGTCGCATAGGGCGACGATGCCGGGAACGAGACCGACAAGCGCGCCCCGGCAATGGCTGCGTTGGCCTGGTTGCAAGACGACCCCGTGTCCCCCGCGGCGGCGACGAAGCTGATCCCATTGGCCGCCATGTCCATCAAGATGTGGTCGGTCAACGCGTACTGCAGAGCCACGTTCGAATAGGCGCTCGAGCCGAGCGGCTCGCAGCCACCGCCACTGTAGGAAACGACCTTTGGCATCGGCCCGTGGATGAGAGAGCGGTTGAGGGTGGCATCGAGCCTGTCCACCAAGGAACCGTCAGGGTCGTAGATGACGTCGATGTCGCTCAACCGCGGTGCCATGGCCGTCACCATCTCGGTGTCGAGGGCAATCTCCCCGTGCGCGTCCAGGTCATCGAGGGCAGTGGTGGTCCCGGTCCCAACCTGTATGTCCCTGATGGGCGGGGTGGCCAGGCCGAAGCACCGGGTGAACGACGCCAGGTTGCTCTGCGTCGCCGGCACTTCGCTGATGATGGCTACCGCTTGGCCCTCGCCGAGCAAACCTTCGCCGTGCAGAGCCTCTACCCCATAGGCCGTGAGGTACTGCTTGGGCGTGAACGTCGGGACGTGGTCGACGATGCGGGCAGCTGCGCAGCCACCAGCGGTGCCAAGGCCTCCGAAGCTCCCGCCGAGGAGCGAAGGCCTGGTCGGGGCCTCCTGGAGGACGGAGTTCGGGTAGACCGTAAGTGTCGGGTAAGCCTGAAGGCCATAAACAAGCGTCACTCGTCCCCTTAGGGCCGACGGCAGCTGGGGAACTGAGCGCGGGGCCACCACCACACCAGACAGGTCTGTGTCCCACCCGTAGGCGCCGTTGAAGTAGTACCGTCCGAAACTGGTCCCGAACAGCTTGGCCGCCTGCGCTACGCTGACAGCCGCCTCGACGTACGAAGCCGTGGGGTCGAGATGGCCGTGGACCCCCAGCGAACGTAAGTAATCGAGCACGGCTGTACTGGTCGCCTCCGTGGCGCCCGTATGACCGGCGAGCCAGCCGACGCTTTCGTAGTGGCGGTATGAGCTGGCGCCGGGGGTGCTCAGCGACTGCACCAGCTGGGGCAGGTCGGAGCGTTGGAGGGCGAGCCCGAACGTCACGTCCAGCTCGGTGGCGGGATTGGCCTCTCCCAGGAGGGTGGCGTTCCCCGAGGGGGAGGAAGCGGGCGGGGCTTGCCAGCTCTCGAACACGCTGGTGACAGGGCCAGGAGATGAAATCGCGGCTGAAGCCTGAGCGGTATAAGACGATTGCAGGGCAGACGCGCTCCACACGGCCAACGCAGCGACGGCGACCGACCAGAAATTGGTGAACTTGCTGCGTTTTTGAGCCCCATCGCAGGGCGATAAGTTTGCCGACCTGAACGAAGCGCTCGGAACGCAAGTCATCCATGAGTTCCTACCACCGAGAAAGCTGTAGCGGTCGGCACCAAGGGCCGAGCCATAGTATTTGCCCAGCCGCGGCCTTATGACCAGGCTAACAGACGGTTGTCTGTACCTTGGCCCTGTCCGGCTTCGCTCCCGCTCAACGCGGGCAAGAACCGTCTTTCGGCCCGGGCTTGGCCCGGTCGCGGGGTCTCGTGCCTTAGCGAAATCCATCTGCAATACGGCTTTTTCTGTAATGGTGCCTCCTAGAACAGGAAGCTCGTCTGGCGACGGGTAGGGTGGCGCTTCCGCGTCTTTGCAGCCGGTTGGCGCAGGCGCGGCCTTCTTCGGTCGGATCTCAATGCCGCGGCGATTTACACAACCGAATTCGCAAAAGTGTCTGGCTTCCAGGGGCGTTGATGAAGTAGTTAACCAACCTGCTCAGGTACTGAGCAGGTCAGGTCGTGCGGAGGGAGTGGCGCCTGGCTGGCCGAGAACTGGGGCTAAGTCCAAGACAGTGCGTGCGGGCCCGCCTGTCACCGCCGCCCGCGCGATAATTATAGTGGTTGAAGCAGTAATGGCCGGAGGTGATCGTGGAGGCTGCCATCTTTGTTGTCATTGTCGGCACGGTCTTAGGTATCCCTGCGGTGTCTACCATGCGACGGCGTGCTCGGTTGAAGCATGCCCCCTCGGGTTCTCGGCAAACAGTAACAGTCCAGGTTGCAAATGCCGGCACGACCATACAGCGATGGGGAAAGCTGGGCTATGACTTGGAAGAGCAAAGCGATTACGGAGCCCACACTGGGAGAATGGGCGTACCAGAGACACGGGCCAGCCTGACGTTCGTTAAGAGGTAGCCGGTTTTATCTGAGACGTCACAGAGATGGGCTCGGCCGTTTACTCGTCGTAACGACAAGCCGGGCATTGCCCATGGGAGATGCCGGGCCGGTTTTGGGGTGCGGTCGAGGAATCGGTGCCCTCGACGAGGAGCTTCCACGTCCCAGCCTGTAGGAGACCGGACCCGTGACCGAGGAACTCAAACTGCTGACAGAGGCCGTAGACGAAGAGCGAGGCCGCCCGATCGTCTGCTCTTCTGCGCCACAGGCGGTATGAGGCGGTCGTGAACCCGAATTTGTTCAACAATTATGCGTGCTAGACAGCACTCGGTCTTGGGAGGCCTGATCAGGCGTAAGCCCTTCAGGGAGGCAGACGAATTGTGTCAGCATGTTGAAGGGCTAAGGCGGACCATCGCATCCCGACGCCCCTCGAACCCTGGCCAGTTGGGTGATTTCGCTCGGGGACCCGGGTTGCCACCAAGGGCATATATGCAGCCACTGGTCGGCGTATCCCTATGTTGTTGAGGTGCCTCCGGACATTTGGTTCCCCGTCTTGTTCTCGATAAGGAAACGGGCCCGGTTGAGGAAGGCCCCCACAGGTTCGCAAGAGGTTGTGTTCGTCCGTCCTCCTGAGGTGGACCAGACCATCCTGCACTGGGGGAAGTTGGGCTATGACTTGCACGACCGAAGCGAGATCGATACCGCCCCGCTGCGAGGGAGCCGCCTGCCCGAGATACACATCAGGCTAGCTTTCGTCAAGCGGTAGTTCACTGAGGCGCCATCCGCCGGTTGACGATCGTCTCGTTTGGCCAAGGAGGCCGAGCGCATGTCTAGCCCTCTGCGCTCGACGGTTCCCCTTTCTCCGTAAGGTCTTGGTCGAGTGGGTGGCCCTTCCACTGCGGATACCCACTCGTGGGGGGTTGTTCGTCTGCCGATGACCTGGGGCCCGAAAGAGCAACCAACCAGGAGGCAACGAGCGGTACTGAATAACGATCCTGGTGCGCCTGTTTTCTGCGTACGCACAAGGAAGCAACTACCACAGTATGGTTCTCTTGCCTTTGGTTGAGACCAATTCTGGTTGCGGCGAACAGAAATCAGGTCCATATTCCACACCAAGGCCCGGGTTCTGTCTCTCCCTCATGTGAGAATGACAACCCCGGCGGATTCTGGTAGTGCTGAGTTTGGCCTTTAGCCTAAATGTAATTCCAGCAAATGAGAACGTTGCCGACTGTCTTCCTGACCAGTGGTGGCCCGGGGGTTGCCAAGACCGCGGTGGGGAAGGCGATGGGTGAATTGCTGCTTCGTGCCGGAGTCCGGCGCGCTGTCCTAGACCTCGACGCCCTGGCGAAGTCAGCCCTCCTTGCCAGAAAGGCACGTCCAACTCTCCGTTGGTGGCATGCAACCTTGCTGCGATCTGGCCCCACTTCACGGACCGTGGCGTAAACCGGCTCGTGCTGGCTCGCATTATTGGAGGTAGGAGGAGGTAGCTGCCTACCGTAGTGCGGGCCCAGAGGGCGATGACGGTCTGCCGCATTGCCCCCCCGCTGCGACCGCGCCGAGAGGCTTGCGACCAAAGAACGGGAATCAATCGAGATTTCCTTTTGAGGATAACCTCTGGGGGAGCCACTTCAGACTGGTATGAACTACCTCCTGCCGCAAATCAACAAGCTTGCTGCCGCTGATCTGGTGAAGCGATAGAGGGCATCGGAGAAGGGCTTAGAGCGGAGACGGCGACGTCCTTCCAATCCTCGCAAGCGCGAGGACTTCGAGTGGCGGGTCGGTTTAAGTGCCCGTTCGTGGGTTGTGATCCTGAAACCGCCAAACACGCCGCGTTGGTTCTCGTGCTAATCCGCGGTCGCCGGGGCTCCGTTGCCGCCCTCGCCGAGTCGGCTCTGAGGGCCGCAAAAAGGCGCATCTGACTGACGTTTCCGCTAGGCAAGGGCCCTGGGCACCTCGGGTTGCCCGACGTACCAGGCGGAGGCCACTGTGAACGTAGCGTCGCGGAGTTCCGCTTCTCGGTCAGCGCCAACGGGGACGGGGAGGACGGCGAGCACTGCACCCAGAGCGGCAGCCCCCTCCTCAATGGCGGCTGTCGTTGTCCCGTCCGTCACGCGGTCAATGAGCAGCACGGGGCCACCTGGGTCATAGACGGGCGGTGCTGGCCCCAGGAAGCCCGAGAACCCGCTCCCGTCCACTCGCCCGCTTGCCGCGGGCGTGCCAGCTGGGTCGACCGGCTTCACCCACCATTGCTCTACTGGCTCCAGGGACGAGGCCCGCAGCATGGCCACCTTCGGCTCATCGGCAGCCGCGGTCACGACACGGAGCCTTTCGGCGCCCCGGCTTGCCAGCGCTGTCCAAGCCGAGCACAGCAGGGCCGCGCCGTCGAGTGACCAGTCGTCGTCAGCTTCGACGGCGAAGTCGTCAACAAGGCCCTCTGTGCCTCGAAGGTCGCCGATGAGGAAGCCTCGGTCCGTCCGCAATGCAACAGAGCCACCACGGGAGACTTTTTCAGCCAGGAAAGCGGCGTGCCCCTCCGTGACCCCGCGAGCAGGCCGCCAGAAGACGGGCGAATAGTGGGCGTAAACCTGCCGGCGCCGCTCCATCAACTCGGCAGCCCACTCACAGTCTTCAATCATGAGGTCACGAATGGACGTCGTCATGTCGGCCAGGGCGCTTCCGGCGGACTCCTCACTGACCGAAATCTATCGCCCTCTAGCGGCTCGAACCAACCCAAGTGATTGCATCCTTCGTACCCTGGCGCCCCAGGATCGTCTGCAGTCCTGGCAGTGAACGGAGGGCCTTGGCGGACCGGGTGCTTGTCAAAACCCACCGTCAGTTGCTCCCTTCTCACCGTTCCTGGTCACCTGTCGGGAAGGCCGTCCATGATTCGCTCGCCATCATCCACCGTACACAACCGCGAATTGCGTAACTCAGTCCGGCGCGACACGACTGACGCCAAATAGGAGTCCCACAAGCCCCAGATTTGTGATGCCCTCCAACTTCTGCGGCTCACCAACCACGTCCATACCTATGTACGTTCGGGTCCGGTTGACCTCATGCGCGGGCCATGCGTCATCGCGACGGTATTTACAGTACGGCCGATGTCTGGTGGATGCCGAGGCGGAACGATGATCACCGACGTTGAGGTCCGGGACGCAGGGGCCAAGGGAAGCGGCGTGTTCGCCCTACGCCCGTTCGCGCCAGGGGAATTTATCTTCCGGCGTCACCACAGACGGGTAGTCACCGCGTTAGAACTCGGCACCGGCCGAGCCTGGCCCAGGACCTGGAGGGCTTCCAGCGCTTCCGCGCCGCCCGAGAGGCGATAGGCGAGTGGGGCCGCGGGACCTGGGCCGTGCAACGTGCCCGGCTCACGCTCACGCGTGAGGAAGCAGGCCAGTTCATCGCCGACCAGCAGGAGCTGATCGGCCGTTACCGCCGCGAGGCCGCCGACGCCCCGACCGGCGCTCGCACCGTGGTGTTCGGCTTCCTGGCCTATCCCGAACCGGGCCCGGGCGAAGCCCCCGACCGCGCGGACCAGCCCGTCGGCGGGGGCGACTGACCGCCAGCTACCGATCGGCGTCGCCAGCGTGCTGCCGCTATCCCTGTTTCATTTCGCGCCGGTCCGCTGCAGGCCCAGGAAATCGCTGATGTGGGCGCATGCAAAACGCCCTGAGTTTCAAGGCGAACCCATGCTTATCGACGGGAGTGTGCTCGCCCCTGGGCCGAGGAGGCGCTCAGAACCCGCAGCGGCCGCCTCCGTGCGCCGATGGAGGCGGGAGATCACCCAAGCTTGGGTTGTATGCGTGCAGCCCGTTGTGCGGGGGTCACCAAACCATGCCGGCCAGCAACCTTGCTTGGAGCTAGACCAGGTGGCTTGTGCGTGTTGCTCGCTGGCTCGCTGCTCATGCCTGGCTGGCCCCGGCGCGCATCGGGTGAAATATGGCTATGACCGGGCCAACGGGGGACACCAGCCAGTGGCAGGAGATCGTCGATTGGTGCCGCCGCGAGCTGGGTTCATCTCCCCATGGGCACTTCTTCAATGCCGGCCACATCTCGCAGGTGGTCGGCGTCGAGCTCGAGGACGGCCGTCAAGTGGTGGTCAAACTGCGGCCCCCCGACGAGCGAGCGCGTGGGGCCATCGCCGTCCAACGATTGCTGTTCGAGCGCGGGTTCCCCTGCCCCGAACCTCTGAGCGGGGTCTCGCTGCTCGGTCGCATGCTGGCGAGTGCGGAGGCGTTCGTACCTGCCGGCCCCCTCTTGGGCCAGCCCCCGGCCGACGAGTGCGCGGAGGGACTGGCCCGGCTCGTAGACCTGGCCGGGAACCCGTCGATGTTCCCTGAGCTGGCCCCGCCGCTGCCCTGGGTCGCCTGGGACTGCCCCGGAGAGGGCAACTGGCCGCCTCCGGACGACCTTGACCTCGACCTGAACAGCCCACCGGGGCCGCACTGGTTGGAGGCTACCGCCAAGCGCGTGCGCACTCGGCTCTCGGCCGATGCTTGGCCCGCCGTCATCGGTCACTGTGACTGGGAGTCCCACAACTTGGGCTGGAGGGATGGCCACATTGCCGTTGCTTACGACTGGGACAGCCTGGGAAGCCGGAGCGACCCGGCCATCGCCGGTGCTGCCGCGACGGTGTTCGCCTCTGCCCCTGGCGGGCCTGTCGCAGCGGACGTGGGGCAGACCGATGCGTTCCTTGACGCCTACCGAAGGGGCCGTCCCAGTTGGAATGAAGACGCCAGCGAGCTGGCCTATGCCGCCGGGCTATGGGTCCTCCTCTACAACGCCCGCAAGGAGCTGGCGGGCGGCGGCACCGGCTACCTCGAGCACTTGAGCCGAGAACTGCAGGCCCGGCTGGAGCGCGCCGGTGCATAAGCACCCTCACGTCATGGCGATTGGGGCGGCGGAGAGACTTAATAGCCAATTATGAACCCCTCGAAATAGTTCTTGTCCCACAAGGGAAAACTTCATATCGACGGCTCTGGGTCGTGCTCGAGAACAGCTCGGGCGTCCCAGAACACGCGACCAGAAGGCATTGGGCGCAGTCGCCCGGTCCGTACCCGAGCGGCCGGTGCAAGACAAGGTAACTGGCGCGAGCGCCACGCTGCGTTGACCGCTCACCGTGACCACCGCCGGGCCCAACGGGAGTCACCGCAGCGCCGTCCCCGTGGCGTCAGACTCGCTGAAATGCATCGCGACCGAGGTTTCTGCTCCGTTCCTATCGGAACCCCATCGTCTCATCGTCGAGGAAGAAGTACCGTTCCAACTCCTTCCAACCGGCACATTTACGAAGCCCTCATACGCCGCGGCTTGGTATCACTCAGGAACTCGACAGGCATGCCCGACACCGTAAGCCGGCCGCAGCGAGCCAGCCGGCGGGTCACCTCAGACAGGGCGAACCGGCGCCTACCGCTAGTGGCCGTTCCAGTGTTCCCCAAGGGCCGATCCCCAGGCGCCAGCGTTGGTGAACAAGCTCGTCGAGGGGCCATGGCCGGGTGGGTCATCGCGGTCAAATCATCCCCCAGCTAGCTCGCCCAGTGATGGGGCCCGGGCTTAGCCTCGTCGGCCACCTTTGCCGAACCTCACCGGGGGAGCTTACATGCCGAACGTACAGGTGAAGTTGTAGAGCGCACCGGTTGAGCTGACCAGGCTGAAGCCTTCGTTGATCTGGTTCTGCTGGTCGATCGCTCCGATTATTCCTGAAGTAGGCACGTTGTGCGGGATGGTCAGGGCCTCGTCTGGGCATGCCTGTCCGTACGAGAACACCTTCCCGGTGCTCGTTACGAGCCAGTAGCCCTTGAACTGGGTGTCATCCACCATGCCGACGAAGTTGTTCAGTCCCTGTTTCCGGGCGTCCCCATAGAACGGCGCTCCCGACAGCGCATCGAGCTTCCCGTTCGACCAGAGCACCCATCCACCCGAAGTGTTGTTGTCGCTGTCGTTGTCCGACCACGCGCCCACGATGTGCGGCGCGGTTGCCGACGCTGCTCCACCAGAGGCAACCAAGCCGGTCACTAGGCCCAGAGCGACGATGGGACCGATCAGGAGCTTCTTCATCCTTCACCTTCCGTTGACGTTCCCGGAAGGTAGCACACACGACCCGTGACGCGACCGTTGGTGGACAAGCTCGTCGAGGGTCATGGCTGGTTGCGCATTCCGGGAATTGCGGACACCTGTTCCGGTTGAAAGCGGGCACGGTCCTGGCTGAAAGCGGACACGTGCAGGGGCCCGGCGGGACGTTGGGTCGCAAAAACGCTACTTTGAGCCAAGAACTATCGGCAAAGAGCGCGCCGGACGAGGAGAGAGGGGGGCTGGTCACGCCCCCGGCCCCCGCCCGGCTCCCCGGCCGGGCGCGCCGTCCCCGGCGCATCTCCCACCGTCCCAGCGTGGCATGCGCCGCCCCCCGAGGGCAAGCATCCACCGCGATCAGTTGTACTGACCCCGCATATCTTACTCACACAGAAGCTAATACCGACGGACCCTTGAAACATGCAAATAATTTAGCCAAGTTTCTTTGCGATCCAGCTGTCTGTTGAGAAGAGCTAATTATGGCTAATCACTCGACGCCCGAGCCCGTAGCACGCGTCGGCGTGACCCGGCCATACGACGGCTCCGGGAGTTCGCTGCCCAGAGGCGGCGGCCACGAAGGATCGCCTAGCGACGCGTACTGCCGCGGCGCGTTCGTTCTTCGGGGCCGTGGCCCGGCTCGGCGAGACCAAGGCCGTCTGGGAGCGCGCCCAGGCCGGAGCTTAACGCGCCTGGGCCGAGGTGATCGTCGCCGCCCACGAGGCCTGGGCGCGGGCGCGAGCGCGAGCCAAGGGACAGCGCGGAGATCGTCCTGGTAGTTCGCCAGCCAAGCCGCGCCGGTGTTGCAGCCCGCACTTCGGCCGGTGCCTGCTCGGCCCCGGGTGCGCCCGGGAAGAGCCTCGGCCAACGCCGGCTTTCGCTCAGGTGACCGCGGCTTTTGCCAGAACAACCACAACGCTTTTACTGTCTCGAGCGCAAAGCACGCATCTCGCGAGCTGAGCCCTGCGCACAGCACGCTGCCAGCTGAGCACGTGGAGCGCCGGGTGGGCCCGTGAGTTCGTGTTCGACAGTCGAGCATGGCGGCGTTGGCCTGGTCCACGTTTTTGGAACTGAGTTCGGCGAGCCATTCGTCGAGTACCCCGATTATCCTGGTTTCGGCTACGAAAATCGATCGGGGATGGCCATCATCGTTCGGGTACTCGTCGCGGTAAACGCAGCGATAGCCGCCACGGCGGGAAACCTTGCGACCAATGACGCTCCCGTGAATCGTCCGGCTACACTCGGCGCGACAAAGCGACCCCTCAGTGCGTATGCGCCCCATGTGGTATGCCTGTACACAAGCGAAGGCGGGAGACGGAAAACCTCATGACTGACATTGACATCGATGAACTTGGCCCGATCGACTATTTGGTCGTCGAGTTCCCTGCAGGACGCTCCAATTTCACGGGGGAGATGGCGGCCGAGATCGGCCGGCTGGTCGACGCCAAGCTGATCCGAGTGCTGGACCTGCTCATTTTGCAGAAGGCCGAGGACGGTACCATCGAAGCCCTGGAGATCGATGATCTCGATGCCGTCGATGAGCTGAGAGCCGCCGAGGGCCAACTGGCCGAACTTCTTGCCGAAGAAGACGTCGAGCACCTGGCTGCTGCCATGGAGCCCGGGACGACCGCCGGCGTTCTGGTCTGGGAGAATGCTTGGGCGGCGCCGTTTGCGTCGGCCGCTCGGAGGGCCGGCGGCCAGCTGATCGCCACCGGCCGCATCCCGATCCAAGCTATCCTCGCCTCTCTGGAGGCCGACGAACCCATCGAAGGAGACTGATATGCCACTCCGGCCTGTACGCAGGGCCCGTCGCGGCGTCATTGGCGCCCCCGTGGCACGCACCGCGGCCGTTGTCGGGACCGCAGCCGTCGTGTCCCACGGCGTAAACCGTCGCCAGGATCGCCGCGAGGACCGTCGCGACCGGCGCTGACCCGGGTGAGGGCTAACGGCTAGCTAAGCAAGCGCGCCGGCAGAGTGCCGATGATAGTGAATACCGTCGCCACGCCGTCGCCGCACTAATCCGCCAACGGGGTAGCTAACCGGCTCTTCGGCACCCGTACTGAAGTTGTTGTCCCTCAGCCCGCACCTTGTGCACCACGCAGATCTTGTGAAGCGTCGACCGGCTCGACACCTGCGTTCGCCGGCACCACCCAGCGGAGCCGGCGGTCAGCGATCTGCTGCCGTTAGGGTGAGGACGCCGCCGCTCGGCGGCCCGTGCCTTCGTGTCGCAAGGCGCGAGAACATCGAAAATGTGGAGAGGCTCCCTAGTGCCCATCGTCGAGTACGAGTCTGGACAATCGTTCCCCGGGGTTATCGGCCGGACGGCTGAGGAGTCAAGCCCTGCCTGGCCAGCGCCGGTCCGGGCTGTGGACGGCGCGCCCAACGTTGTGCTCATCGTGCTCGACGACACGGGCTTCGGTCAGTTGGGGTGTTACGGCAGCCTTATCAAGACACCGAGCCTGGACCGTATCGCGGCTCAGGGGCTGCGGTACAACAACATGCACACGACCGCGTTGTGCTCGCCCAGCCGGTCGTGCATCATCACGGGCCGGAACCATCACGCCAATGGGATGGCGTGCATCACGGAGCTGGCTTCGGGTTACCCGGGCTACAACGGTGTGATGCCCTTCGAGAACGGGATGCTGTCGGAGATCCTTGTCGAGGAGGGCTACAGCACGTTCATGGTCGGGAAGTGGCATCTGACGCCCAGCAACCAGGAGACGGCGGCCGGGCCGTACGACCGCTGGCCGTTAGGGAGAGGCTTTCAGCGTTACTACGGCTTCCTCGGTGGTGACACGAGCCAGTGGTACCCAGACCTCGTCTACGACAACCATCAGGTCGAGCCTCCGAAGAAGCCGGAGGAGGGCTACCACCTGAGCGAGGACCTGGTCGACCAGGCAGTCACGTTCATCTCGGACAGCAAGCAGGCGGACCCCCAGAAGCCGTTCTACCTCCACCTCTGCTTCGGCGCCACACACGCCCCGCATCACGTGGGCAAAGAGTGGGCGGACAAGTACAAGGGGGCGTTCGACGACGGCTGGGACGCGTACCGCGAAAAGACGTTCGCCCGCCAGAAGGAACTCGGGATCGTCCCCGCCGATGCAGAGCTGTCGCGCCACGACCCGGATGTCCCCGATTGGGGCTCGCAGCCAGAGCCGGCGCGGCGGCTGTACGCCCGGATGATGGAGGTGTTCGCGGGCTTCCTCGAGCACACCGACCATCAGATCGGTCGGCTGCTGGATTTCCTCGATAAACGGGGCGATCTGGAAAACACGCTGATCATGGTGATCTCGGACAACGGAGCGTCCGCAGAGGGAGGCCCGACCGGCACCACGAACGAGGCACAGTTCTTCAACAACGCGCAGGAGCCGATCGAGGAGAGCCTGAAGGTGATCGACGAGATCGGTGGCCCGAAGCATTTCAACCACTACCCGTGGGGCTGGACATGGGCGGGCAACACGCCGTTCCGGCGCTGGAAGCGTGAGACCTACCGCGGCGGGGCCTGCGACCCGTTCATCATCTCGTGGCCGAAGCGGGTCAAGAGCAAGGGAGAGGTGCGCTCGCAGTACGCGCACATCATCGACATGGTGCCGACCGTCCTCGACCTGCTCGGCGTCGAGGCCCCGGCCACGATCCGGGGCATCACCCAGGCGCCCTTCCATGGCGTCAGCTTCGCCCACACCCTCGACGACCCCGACGCCGAGACCGGCCACCACACGCAGTACTTCGAGATGATGGGCCACCGCGCCATCTATCACGACGGCTGGCGGGCGGTCTGCCCGTGGCCGGGACCGTCGTTCACCGAGGCCGGGAAGGGCTTTGGTGAGCCGATCTCTGCCGAGACGCTTTCCACCCTCGATGGGACCGGCTGGGAGCTGTACCACGTGGCCGCGGATTTCGCCGAGAACCACGACGTGGCCGCCGACAACCGCGACCAGTTGATCGCCATGATCGGCACTTGGTACGTGGAGGCGGGCAAGTACGGCGTGATGCCGATCGACGGCAGTGGCCTCGCCCGCATGATGGCCGAGAAGCCCCTGATCGCGTTGCCGCGCGACACCTACACCTACGCCCCCAACACGCAGTCGGTCCCGAACTTCGCGGCGCCCAAGGTGCTCAACCGTCCGCATAGCATCACTGCAGACGTCGAGATCCCCGACGAAGGGGCCGAAGGAGTGCTGCTTAGCCAGGGCACCGCGGCGGGCGGATATTCGTTCTACGTGAAGGACGGCAAGCTGCGCTACGTCCACAACTACGTCGGCCGCAAGCTGCTCGAAGTCGAATCCGACGAAGCCGTCCCGGCCGGGGAGCACCAGCTCCGTTTCGAGTTCGAGCCCACCGGCCCACCTGACCTGCAGCATGGCAAGGGTGCTGCGGGGAGAATGCAGCTCTACATCGACGGCCACCTGGTCGGCAATGCCGACGCCGACTTCACAACCCCCTTTATGTTCAACCCTGGGGCGCTGACCTGCGGGGCCAACCCCGGCTCCCCGGTCACCCCAGACTACGAGGGCCCGTTCACCTTCACAGGGACACTGCACAGCGTCACCCTCGACGTCAGCGGCGAGCTGATCCAGGATCACGAAGCAGAACTACGCGCCCACCTCGCCCGACAGTAAAGCCGATCACTTCGTCGGCATCGACGACGGCAGCATTCGGACGATCCGAAGGAGATTAGAACACAAGGGACTCAGTGCTTCGAGTCGCTCCTGCGACTTGAACCGCCACACGCGCCCAAGCGGGTCATCTGTGTCGGCGCTCGCGAAACGAAGCAGCCGACTTGGGATCGCAGGACCCTGACCTATGGTCTAACCCCGGGCTGGAACAAACTGGTAGCGGGCCGAATAGGCATAGTCCCTGTGGTCCGCCGGCGGCACCGGAGGTTTGATAGCAGTTGTGGCAGCAGTTTGTAGCGGTCTGGTGGCATTCGTTGAGTACAAAACCCCTGGTCGAGTAGTCCCAGCGACGTGGGCAAACCTCAATAGACGCTTGGCCGACATCTTCTAAGCGGCGGGTCGCAGGTTCGAACCTTGACGGGGGCGCCCCACACCCCATCTCACCAGGGCCGCGAGCACATGGCCGTGCCGGCAGGTATGTCCGAGTCGAGAGTGCGGGAGGAGCGGCCCCACGGTCTGTCGTTCGAGGTTGTCGTAAAACAACTGGAATTGGTCGCTCCCCAGGGGAGAAGGCCTGGCGGTAAAACAGTCGCCGGCAGAATGCGAACGGCACCGCCTCCGTGTCTGGCGATCGGGGCCCTGCAGTGTCAGGTCTCGTAGGGGCTCATGTCCATTGCGGGGTAACGCCGGGAAACCGCCGCCACGCTGGAGGCATCCCAGTAAGGATCGCCTACCGCTGGGAAGCCGACGAGTTCCCGCTCGCGTGGGCTCGCCCGCTCGAGGAAGCGGTCCATCTCCGGGCGGCCACCCTCGTGCTGGAAGGTCTCCTGCCCGCACGCGGTCACGTCTGACCGCTTGAAGCCGATGTTCTGCGCGAAGCGCAACCCTTCTTTGGCGAGCATCCTCGAGCCGCGGTGGAACGTTCTCATCGAGTAAATGAGGATGTGGCCCGCCGGCACGGTGACGGGGAACTCGCGCTCGTAGAGCTCGGGGTGCTCTTTGCGCGTCCGGTGCCTCGGCACAAGCGGGTCGTCGCGAGTGGCGTCCTGGGGGACAACGTAGGTCGGGCCGAGTTCGACGGTAACGTCGGTGTAATACAAAAGAGCAGGAAAGTCTAGGGTTTCCGCGTCAGGTTTCGGCACCACGAGCATGTTGTTGCCGTAGTCGAGATGCAGGTCCTGCTCGAAGTCTTGAGTGCCCGCGTACTTACCCCCGAGCTGGCCGTGACTGAGCATGATCGTTTTTGTGTGAAGGACGCGCTCGGCGAACGCGACGAGATCCGGATGGATGGTTGTCCAGTTCAGGGCGTCGCCGGCGAAGGGAAAGTCCGCCCGGAGCAAGCCGGTGCGAACGACAGTCTCGCGGTACCACCGCGGGTGGCGCGTGTAGTCCTCCCAGGACGGCATGTGCTCGTGGATGCCCTCGAGCGCCGCGGCGACCTGCGCGTCATCGAGGAGCCGGGCGATTACGTACCCGTGCTCCAGCCAGTGCTGGTAGTGCTGCTCAGAGATGGCTGTCATCGTCCTCCGTCGCACCCCTTTTGACCTGCTGTTTCTTTGCGGAGCTAGCCTCCGCTACGCCCTGCTACCGGCCTAGTAGCGAGGTTTAAGCCCGCTGGGTCTACCGATTTCACCACCCGCCCTTGGGGCTCGGCTCAGTGGAGCAAGTCTAAGGCTGGCACCCGGTCGGCTCTGGCTCATTGTCGACTGTCTTACAAGTCCGTTATCAAGGGGTGCCGGCCCCTGGCGCTGGTAGGTTGGCAACATGGCAGTGCTTGCCGCCCTGGCGGCGGCTTTGTCCTACGCGATTGCGTCGGTGCTCCAGCACTGGGAGGCTGAAAAGCAACCGGCTGAAAAGCAGCTTCGCCTCAGTTTGGTGGGGCGGCTGGCCAAGCGCCCGCGCTGGATCACTGGGCTCAGTTTCGACATGGGCGGGTACGCCCTTCAGTGGTGGGCTCTGACCGTTGGGTCCCTGGTCCTCGTTCAGCCCCTCCTGGTCGTTGGACTGTTGTTCGCCCTGCCCATAAAGGCCCGCTTTACGGCCTACCGCTTCCACGGCTGGGATTGGGCCGGAGCGTTGCTCACAACCGCGGGCCTCGCTGTGTTCCTGGTGGTGAGCCGACCCGCCGCTGGCAACTCCAACGTTGACGCCATTACATGGACGGTGCTGCTCGTGGTGGCTGGCGCACTGGCCGCCCTGCTGGTGGCGATCGGCCATGGGAGCAGCCCGAGATGGAAGGCGGTTGCCTACGGCACCGCCGGCGGCATTGTCTACGGCGTCTGCGCTGCGCTCACGAAGAGCTGCGCGCACTTGTTGTCGCTGGGAGTGTCCCATCTGTTCGGGAGCTGGCAGCCCTACTTCCTCGCCTGTGCCGGCGTGGCCGGGATGGTCCTGGCCCAGAGCGCATTTCAGGCTGGCCCGCTAGACGCGTCGTTGCCGACGCTCTCGGCGACGGACCCGATCGTGAGCGTCCTGATCGGCGCCGTGGCGTTTGGAGAGGCCATCCGGGTCGGGATAGCCGATACGACGCTCGAGGTGCTGTCGTTCTCAGCCGTCATAGTCGGGATCTTTGTGCTGGCCCACACAGAGGCGGTGAACGCCGCTCAGCGCCACCATTTCGGAGCTCAGGTGGACGCGGCCGCTCCCGAACCGGTCCAGCCGGGCCAAGTCCCGGCCGGGACGAAATAGCGCGCCCGCGGGTGCGGCCCTTTTCTCGCCGTTAGCAGTTAGACGTCCTAGGGCCGTCCGCCGCCCAGCAGGTTGAGCTCGTAGATGGGTTGGATCATCACGTCTTGGCCGGTCTCGGGGGCGTCAACCATGTTGCCACCGCCCACGTACATGCCCACGTGGTAGACGTCCGTGGGTGTGCCGAAAAAGACGAGGTCCCCGGGCTGCAGGTCCGCCATTGGCACTCGGGTGGTCATGTCGTACTGGTCCTGAGCCGAATGAGGCATGTCGACGCCAGCCTTCGCCCACGACACCATCGTGAGCCCGGAGCAGTCGTAGGTGGCCGGGCCGGCCCCACCCCACTGGTAGGGCTTGCCCATCTGCGACTCGGCGAACGCCAACGCCACCTGCCAACCGGCGGCGGGTAGGGCCGCCGAGTACCCGCCCGCCGCCGTAGTTGGCGTGGTCAAGGTGGTAACGGTAGTGCTAGCGGTGGTGGGGTAGGTGGCCTCGGTCTGGCCCGCAGCAGTCCCGGCCGCGCCGTTGTTGGCGACCGCACTGGTCGTCGAGGTCGAGCTGGCCTCCGGGGTCGTCGTAACGGCGGAAGTGGACGGCTCGGCTGGCGACGACGGGGTCGGAGTGATGAAGGTGGTGGCCGGGGCCAAGAGGGCGGTCGCGCCGGTCGAGGGGAGCGTCGTAGTAACGAGCGAGGTGGCAGAGGTGGAGGTCGTGGCCGGCGGTGACGTGGTGGTCGTGGTCGATGGCACGGTCGACGGGGGGACCGAAGTTGTGGTGGGGGCGGCCGAGGTCGACGTGGTCGCACTGCTCGCCGGGAGCGGCGCGGTTGTCGTGGGGGCGAGCGTGCTCGTAGTCGCCGCCAAAGGCACCTGAGACTCCGCCGGTGCACCGGTGGTCGACGTTGTCGCAGCCTGTGTACTGGCCGGCGGGCTTTCTCTCACCACGGCACTCGAGGCCGTCGCACTAGAGACGGCGGGCAAGCCCGTCGTCGCCTCATCAGCCCTCCGCCCGCCGGGCGACGGCGCACGTACGGCCGCCATGACAGCGGTCGGGCGGGGGAGCTGGTGCGTACTCGCGAGCAGGGCCTTCTCTTCCTCCGCCTGCACCGCCGCCTGTTGGCGTTCGACCTCGTTCACCGCCACCGCAAGGTCGCCTTTTACGCCGGCCAGGGTGGTCCGCAGCGAAGCTTGCTGGGCTGAGGCTGCGGCCCGGTCGGCGGCCAGCAAACGGGTCGCGGCTCTGACGGAGGCTATCTGGTGCGAAAGCTCCGACGACACTGCCTTGTCCCGCGTGAGGGACCGGCGGTAGTCGCCCAGGGCGAACTGCTGGCGCTGGGCTACGACTTCGGCGTAGGCGGCGGCCACGACGAGGCTGCTGCCTTGTACGGTGCCCGGGCTGTAGGAAAATGCGCCGCCCTCTGTGTAGGCCGCCAGCGCCTGGGTCACGAGGAGCTTTCTGGCGCTGAGCACTTCCATGGAAGCGGACCTCGCGGCGGAGCGGGTGGCCCTCAGCTTCACGTCCAGTTGCCCGGACTTGACGGACTCGGCGTCGGCCCGTTCGGCGTATTTGGCCAGCAAGAGGCCTTCGGCCTGGATCTCGCCTGAGATCTGGGCGGCCCTAGCCCGGTCCGCGTTGACGCGCTGGTTAGCGCGGTCCAGGCCGGCCTGTGCCGGTGGCATGGTAACGGTCGGAGCCGCCGCCGCCGCCGGACCGCCAAAGACGACCACGTGAGCAGCCCGGCCAGGCCGAGGACGAGCGCGGGTAGGCCGGCGGTGATTGCAGTCGGTACCGCCGCGCTGGACCGTGTCAATCCTCTAAGAGAGCTAGCTCAGGCAACGCCGTCCTGCTCCTCTTCGTCCTCAGAAATCACTCTAACAACTCTGGTAACAGCAGTCACCGAAGGTGGGGGCCAAAGGGCGCCGCCCTACTGGTTCTTCTGCCACTAGTAGGTTGGCGAGAGATGACGGTTCGTGAACAGGCAGCCCAACCTGCCAGTAGCCAGCACGCCGCCTACAGGGTGGAGCACGACTCGATGGGCGAGGTGCAGGTCCCATTGACGGCCAAGTGGCAGGCCCAGACCCAGCGGGCGGTGGAGAACTTCCCGGTGTCGGCCCAGCAAATTGACCGCGCTCTGATCCGCGCCCTGGCCCTCCTGAAGCAAGCCGCGGCGCTGGAGAACGCCCAGCTCGGGGCCATAAACGAACAAGTGGCCGACGCCATCGCCGAGGCCGCCCAGGAGGTCGCAGGGGGGCAGTGGGACGGCGAGTTCCCGATCGATGTGTTCCAGACCGGGTCGGGCACCTCGTCCAACATGAACATGAACGAGGTCCTGGCCACCCTGGCGTCGGAGCGGCTGGGTGAGCGCGTCCACCCGAACGACCAGGTCAACGCCTCCCAATCGTCCAACGACATGTTCCCCTCTGCCATCCACTTGGCGGCGGCGAGCGAAATTTCGACGTCGTTGATGCCGGCCCTTCGTCACCTGGCGGCGGCGCTGCGAGGAAAGTCGACGCAGTTCGCGACGGTGGTAAAGGCCGGCCGAACGCACCTGATGGATGCCACCCCGGTCACCCTGGGCCAGGAGTTCGGCGGCTACGCAGCCGCGGTCGAACATGGCCTCGAACGCCTGGCCGCGTGTCTCCCAAGGGTCAGCGAGCTGCCACTCGGTGGCACCGCGGTCGGCACGGGGCTGAACGCCCCGGCCGGCTTTGCCCAGGGGGTCATAAAGAGGCTGGCGGCCGAGCTGGACCTACCCCTAACGGAGGCCCGGGACCATTTCGAGGCGCAGGGATCGCGTGACGCCCTGGTGGAAGCGTCGGGAGTGCTCCGGACGATTGCGGTTTCGCTTTATAAGTGCGCCACTGATATCCGGTGGATGGGTAGCGGGCCGCGCGCCGGTCTGGCTGAGCTGCGGATCCCTGACCTACAGCCCGGCAGCTCGATAATGCCGGGGAAGGTCAACCCGGTAATCCCGGAGGCGGTCTCGCAGGTCGTGGCCCAGGTGATCGGCAACGATGCCGCCGTCGCCTTTGGCGGCGCCGCCGGCAATTTCGAGCTCAACGTGATGCTGCCCGTGATCGCCCGCAACCTGCTCGAATCTTTACGCCTGCTGGCCAACGTCAGCCGCCTTTTCGCGGACCGCTGTATCGCCGGCCTCGAGGCCGATGTCGAGCGGTGCCGTAATTACGCGCTGTCGTCTCCAGCCATAGCCACGGCTCTCAACCCTTATATCGGTTACGAACAAGCGGCCAAGGTCGTGAAGCAGGCCGTCGCCGAGGGTCGAGACCTGCGCACCGTCGTCCTGGAACTGGGCCTCCTCAGCGAGGAGGAGGTCGACCGGGCGCTCGACGTCGAGGCTATGACTCGGGGTGGAATTATCAGGTGACCCCCCTCGACCCGCAGCCCTCGGGCGTGGGTTACAACATATTCGTCTTGCTCCACATAATCTGCGCCGTGGGGGGATTTGGGGCCCTGATTTACCGGGGCTGGGTGCTGGACCTGGCGCGCCGGCGGGGCGAGGCTGTCTCGGCCGGCGTGTTGGCCGTTTACGGGCAGATTTCCCAGGTGGGCGAGGTGCTCATTTACGGCCTGGTCATTTTCGGCATCGCCGCCATTGGCGTGTCGGGCGACCACACTTTGTTCAGGAAAGCATGGGTGATCAGTGCTCTGGTCGTCTTCGTGGCCATGTTGGCCGTGTTGCACGGGCTGGTGAGACCGGCGGAGCGGCGTTACCGAAAGGCCATGCTCGAGCTGGCCCAGACCCCGGCCATGGCCCCGCCCCAAAGGCCCCCGCAAATGGCCGAAATGGACCAGCTTTACCGGCGCATCGGCGCCGGGATGGGCGTCTTCAACATCTTGCTGTTCGGCGCGCTGTACCTCATGGTCTTCAAGCCGTAGGCCTCGACGGAGCCTGAAGGATGTGAGTGGATAAACGTGGTAATGGTATGGAGTTTTGCCGGTAAGGGGAGGGGCGGCGGTGCCGCGCCGCAGGTCCGGGAAGGTTACCGTTAGGGGCCGCTCCCGCCGGCCGTAACCGGCCGCGGCCCCTCGTCACCCGCCGCCAAGACTTCTGGTGCGGCCGGGTCGCCCGCCGGGCTTGGCTTCGCGCCCGGCTCGGGATGGCCATTGCCGGTACCTACCAGGTCGCCTTCCGTAATCAGCTGGCCGTCGAAGGACACTTCGACCTGCTGTTCGGGCCGGCGCCGGTTTTGCAAGGCCTGGGCGGCGAGCGATCTTTGGTCCGCTTCGGTAAGGGGTGGTTGTACTAGGCCCCGCGGCCAGAGGTGCCGGGCCAGGACCACATTGAGCTCAGCGGCGTAGACAGTCAGCTCGGTGATCAAGTAGATCCAGGCGAAGAGCCCGAGCACGATGGCGAACAGGCCGTAGACAGAAGTCTCGTTTTTCAAGTAATGGCCGACCACAAAACCGCCTAACGCCTGCAGGATTGTCCAACCTACGCCGGCCAATGCGGCCCCCGGGACCAGCCGGCGCAAGGAGATCTTGGCCGGCGTGAGGACGTCGAAAGCGAAGAGGTACAGCCCGAAGTTCACGATGGCGGAGGCGACGCCGCCGGCGACAGCCAACATCCGCGACCCCCCGTGTACCGCCGGTATCGTCGCCGCAAGAAAGGTGCTGGTGGCCAGGCCGATGGCCAGGACCAACAGGAAGTAGAGGCTGCGGCCCAGGCGTTTCAAATAGTTGGGACGGTCCGGACCAGGGAGGTTCCACACCTGCGACATCGTGAAAATGCCGTTCTGAGCCAGGCCCAGCGAGCCCCATATCAAGCCGATGATGGCGATCACCAGGCTGATAACGCTGTTGCGGTGGAGCGCCTTGATATTTTTCTGGAGATCGGTCCCAATTATCGGGAACTGGCCGAAGGTGGAGTCCAGGACTTGCTTCTCGAGGGCGGGGTGGCTGCTGAGGACCAGGCCAAGGATCGTTACCAACAACAAGAGGAGCACGAAGACGGAGCCAAACGCCGTATAGGCCAGGTTGGCCACGAGCGTGCTGGCATTGTCGTCGCCGTACTTCTTGATAACGCCGTAAATAAGTGCGGTGGCCGTGTGACGCTGCTGGAACGCGTCCACTTTGCGCAGGCTGCGCTCGATGACGTTCACAGGCAATCTCTCATCGTTCAGGTCCCGATCGTCCGTGCGAGCACCCCACAACCGCCCCGCTACTTCGCTTCACAGCGCATTCTTTCCCTCTCATGCCGAAAGGCATGCGTCCGAGCCCGCCTCGCGAGCGCGCGATCATTGGTAGCCGTGCCTGAAGACGTCAGTGAGACAGAGGTGAGAACGGGCGACGCGGTGGGGGCACCCCTCGGGTTTGTGACCTACGCGGCAAACGCCGGGATCAAAGACGAGAGCCTGGATCTGTCAATCGTAGCTAGTGAGACACCTTGCGTGGCCGCCGGTGTGTTCACTCAGTCGCTGTTCGTAGGCCCCAGTGTCACCCTCTGCCGGCGGCACCTCGAGGACGGTTCGGCCCGGGCCATCGTCACCGTCTCGAAGAACGCCAACGTGGCCACGGGCGTTCAGGGGGAACGCGACGCGGCCGAACTGGCCGCCCTCGCCGCCGGCGCGGTTGGTTGTCCCGCCGACGAGGTACTGGTCGGTTCAACGGGGGTGATCGGGAGGCCTTATCCCATGGAGCGGATCCGGGGTCACTTTGGGCCCTCCAGAGGCCGTCGACCGCCGATTTCCCGTCCGTGGCCAGGGCCATCATGACCACTGACACCGTGCCGAAACTGGCCAGCACCCGGGTTGGTCAGGCGACCGTCACAGGAGTGGCCAAGGGCTCGGGCATGATCGAGCCCAATATGGCCACGCTCCTTGCCTACGTCGTCACGGACGCGGCGGTGCCCCGCAATGAGCTGGAGCGCGTGTTCCGGAGCGTGGTCGACGCCACGTTCAACTCGCTCTCCATCGACACGGACACGTCCACCTCTGACACCGCTCTGGTACTGGCCAATGGCGCGGCCGGGCCGGTGGCGGGCCGTGAGCTCGAAGCCGCCCTTCGCCGCGTCTGCGGCTCCCTCGTCCTCCAACTGGCCGCCGACGGCGAGGGCGCCACGAAGGTGATCGAGGTCACCGCGGGGTCGGCCAAAGACATCGCCCAGGCCAAACGGGTGGCCAAGTCCGTTGTCAACTCGCCCCTCTTGAAATCCGCAGTGCACGGGGCCGACCCGAACTGGGGCCGGGTCATAATGGCCATCGGGAAATGCTCAGACGAGACCGGTATCGTCCCGGAAGCAGTGCGCGTCGCCTTCGGCGATCTCGAGGTCTACCCGCGCCAGCTAGATGGGGACGACCTCGCGAAACTGTCCGAGATCATGCGCTCTGATATCGTGCACATCGACATAACCCTCGGGGCCGGCGAGGCCACGGCGACGGTCTGGGGTTGTGACCTTTCTGCTGACTACGTACGGATAAACGCTGACTATACGACGTGAGACGATGAGCGTGCACCCCCTGGAGCAGCTGCGTTACATAGCAAGGCAATGGGACAACGGGGACGACTTCCCGGCCCAGGAGATCGCGGCAGTCCTGGCCGAACTGGCCGACGAAAACCCGGCCAGCCTGCTCCAGGCCTGCCGGCGCTTGATCGAGTACTACCCCTCTACGGGCGCGGCCTGGTGGCTTTCGGCTCGGACGCTGAGCGCAGCGGGCGCCGTGGAAGGGATCTGGGAGGCCGCCGAGGAGCTTTCCTCCGACCCCACTGCAGAACTGTGCGCGGAAGCTCTCCCGCCTGACGCGAGGGTCGCGTTCCCCGGTCCCGTGCCTGCGGTGGTGCGGGCACTGCGCCGGCGCAAGGACGTCGAAGTGTCCCACCGGACTTCGAGGAAGAGCGACGTGCTGCTCCTCCGTGCCCGGGCGGCCGGTCCGGCCGGGTTGTTGTTCGGGCGCAGCACCAGCGGGCCACTGGCCAGTGCGGCCCAAACCGGCGTCCCCGTCTGGGCTGTGCTCGAGCGGGGCGCGCTTCTGCCTGAGGAGCTTTGGCAACAGCTCCTCGAACGAGCCCTGAACGGGGGCGTGGCGGTCGAGGTGGCCACGGCCGACGACCTGGCTGCTGTCGTGAGCGAGCACGGACGGGAGGAACCCGAGACCGCCCTGTCCAAGCCCACTTGCTCGCCGGTCGCCGAGCTGCTGGGCTGGAAGAGCTGAGCCGACACCTGGCTGAGCCGCCGGCCGGCTGAGCCAGCAGCGCCAGACGGCAGACGGCAGACGGCAGCGCCACGCGGCAGCTACCCCCCTTGAACAGGGATCTGTGCGCGCTGGAGTCGCTTATCCGCACTCCGGCGCGCATAGTTCCCGGCCGCACAGGGCTCCGCTAGCCAGGAGCAGCCCCGGGCATACGAGCCACGACGGTGACGAGCGGGGGCAGCACCACGGGGTCGTCTCCTGGGTCTACCCCGGTCAGATCCTCCAGGTAGCCGGCAACTGGTCCCGGCCCGGCGCCGGCCTGCGCCTCGGCCCACGCGTCCACCAGCTCCAGGCCAGCGTCCCTGACTAGCGCAGGTAGAGGGCCCGACGTCTGGGTGGCGGGCCGACGGCATCGACAGAGGCACGCCGTCGACTCGGCCGGCCGAGGTGATCGCTTCCTGGGCCAGGAGCCAGCCCGCGGGCCGCGTTATTGAAGCCATCCGCCGCAGCACGGCCAGCGGGTCGATGACGTGCATGAGAAGGAAGCGGCAGTAGGCGAGGTCCACTTTCTCCGGCAAGACGAGGTCCTCCGCGGCCTGGGTTATGGCGACGACCTGGGCCTCGCCTGCTTCGGCCGCCGCTTGCGCGACCTCGTCCCGGCGGCTCGGGTCGATGTCGACTGCGTAGACCCGGCCCTCATGGCCGACGATGCCGGCCAGGGCCACGGTTACGTCGCCCGCGCCCGCCCCAATGTCGGCGCAGGTCCATCCGGGGGAGAGGCCGAGCCGTTCCAGGGCGGTCTGGAGCGGGCGGCGATAGACGTCGTTTCGGAGGTCGAGCTCGGGCATGAGTGGCCCAAACGCTAGTCAAAGTGGTGATCGAGGGATTGTCGATATCCCGGCCGGCACCAGCTCGTCGGTCGTAAGACACGACGAACACGCAGACCGCGCCGCGTCTGCTCACTAATGGTGGCTAGAGTCGCGCTATAGGTGCCACTGTGAGCGCGGGACGGGCACAACTTTTTAGACTTCAAAGGGGTCGGGAAGCAAACGAGAGGACGAGCAATGGAACTGGCGGCACTGGGGTCGGGTAGCGTTCTTCGTGATGCAGACGTCGTAACTTCTCGGGAAAAGGCCCGTCAGGCCCGCCTTCGTCGCCTTCTTATTGTTCTTCTGGTCGTCGGCGTCCCCGTCATCGGGCGCACCGCTGCCGGCGTCATCCGGTACCTGCAGGGCAATTATGCGGCCGCCGCAGCTGACTTTCATTGGCCCCACCCCGGCATCCCGTCTTCGTTGCTCCCCTACCTGCCGGGGTTCCTCCTGATCGTCGTCCTGGGCGGGGTTATGGCGGGGCCGCTGTTAATGGCCGGCCGTTCTCCCCACGTCCTCTACCGCCCCGAGGAGGTGGGCATAACCCTGACGGACGTCGTCGGCAATGACGCGGTCGTCGAAGAAGTCGTGAAGACGCTCAACCTTTTCCTTGCCCATCGGACGTTCGAAGAGCACATGGGCGGTACGCCCCGCCGGGCGGTGCTGTTCGAGGGCCCACCGGGGACAGGGAAAACTTATATTGCCAAAGCAATGGCGGCCGAAGCAGGCGTGCCGTTCTTGTTTGTTTCGTCGTCGGCGTTCCAATCGATGTACTACGGGCAGACCAACCGCAAGATACGGTCCTATTTTCGGGCGCTTCGCAATTACGCCCGCCGCGAAGGGGGCGCCATCGGCTTTATCGAGGAAATAGACGCCATCGGCGCCACCAGGGGCGGACTAGGAGCGGGACCGGGCCGGGAGGGCATTGCCGGCGTGGTGAACGAACTACTCATACAGCTGCAATCCTTCGACGTCCCGCCCTTTTCGACCCGGGCCGTCAACGCCGTCATCGACGTCGTCAATCGTTGGCTGCCTCCGGACCATGTCTTGCTCAAGCGGGTAGTGAAACCGGCTAATTTCCTGGTGATCGGGGCGACCAACCGGGCCGCCGACCTCGACCCTGCACTGTTGCGCCCGGGCCGCTTCGACAAGAGCATCAGGGTCGATATCCCGAGCCGCGCCGGTTGGCGCGAGATCATCGACTATTACCTGGCCCGTAAGGCTCACGACAGCGAACTGGACGAGCCGGCCAAGCGCGACGCCCTCGCCGGTTCGACTTTCGGGTATTCGCCGGTGATGCTCGAACACCTTTTGGACGAAGCGTTGGTTTGGGCCCTGCGAGGCGAACGGCCCAGCATGAACTGGGGCGATGTGCAGCGGGCCCGTATGACAGAAGAGTTGGGCCTGGCCCAACCGGTTATTTATACCGACAGCGAGCGGCGGACCATCGCTACGCACGAAGCCGGCCACGCCACCGTCGCTCGGTTTGCTGCTCCGGGGCGGCACCTTGACGTTCTGTCGATAATCAAACGGAGCCAAGCCCTCGGGCTCCTGGCCCACTCGGACGAAGAAGAACGGTTCACCCGCACCCGGGGCGAGTGTGAGGCGCTCTTGCGAATAGCCATGGGCGGGATGGCGGCCGAAGAGATTTTCTTCGGCGAGCACAGCACCGGCCCTTCGGGCGACCTGGCCAGTGCCACCCGGCTGGCTGCTCAAATGGTGGGTTCGTACGGTATGGCCGGCAGCCTGATCTCGCTGGACGCGTCGAGTGCTCCGGCCGACATCGTGACCAAGGTCCTCTCCGACGAGACCAGTCGCCAAGCAGTGGAAAAGCTCCTGGAATCGGCCCGGTGTCGAGCCCGTGAGGTCGTCACGGCCAACAAGCACGTGGTCGTGGCCCTCCGTGACGCCCTTTTGGAACGGGACGAACTTGTCGGCGACGAGATAACCGATGTTATTGCGACGGCCCGGCGGCCGGAGCAACCAGAGACACCCGAGTGCCCCGTACCCGCTGGGCTACCGGCCTCCGTCGTGGACGTCAGGTCCTGAGGGGTTCGGGAGCGTCCGCCCGGACCGTCCGGGCCCGCCGTGTTAGCCCTCGATGCCGAGCATGGCCAGCATAAAGGCCTGGATGCGCGCCTCGTCCCGCCAGGCGTCGTAGCGACCAGATGGGCCGCGATGCCCAGCCCCCATTTCGGTCCGTAGCAAGAGGGGGCTGTCATCGGTTTTCATCGACCGCAATTTGGCCACCCATTTGGCCGGCTCCCAATAACCGACGCGAGGGTCATTGAGCCCCGCGGTCACGTACATAGCCGGATAATCCGTGGCGTGGACGTTGTCGTACGGGGAATAGGACTTCATATAGGCGTAGGCCTCGGCGTCATCACGCGGGTTGCCCCATTCTTCCCATTCCGTAATGGTAAGGGGGAGGCTGTCGTCTGACATGGTGGTTACAACGTCCACAAACGGGACTTCCGCCACAACAGCACCGAAAAGCTCGGGCCGCATGTTCGTGACCGCGCCCATCAGTAAGCCGCCCGCGCTGCCACCCCGGATGACAAGGCGGTCGGGGGCGGTCCACCCGTCGGTTATCAACCGCTCGGCGCAGGCAATGAAATCGTCAAACGTGTTCCGCTTGTGCATCAAACGTCCCTGCTCGTACCAGGGCCGGCCCAGTTCACCGCCGCCCCGCACATGCGCAATAGCGAAGACGAACCCCCGCTCGAGGAGGTTGAGCCGGGTCTGAGAAAACGACGGGTCGACGGGAATTTCGTAGCTCCCGTAGCCATAAAGAAGGCACGGCGCCGACCCGTCGAGTTCCTGGTCTCTCCGGCACACCAAGGATATCGGGACCCTGGCGCCGTCGGGCGCGTCGGCCCATATGCGTTCACTGCGGTAATTACCCGGGTCGTAGCCGCCCCCCACCGTCGCCCGCTTGACCGTCGACCGGCGGCGGGTGCCCATGTCATATTCGACGGTCGAAGGCGGGCTGGTGAGCGAGCTGTAACCAAAACGGACGACGTCGGTGTCCCACTCCCAGCTGGCTTCGTGGCTCAATTTGTAAGCCGGTTCGGGCTGGGGCACGACGTGCTCATCTCTGTCAGCCAGGCGCACGACCCTTAGCTGCTCCAAGCCGTCGGAGCGTTCGAGGACGACGACGTAGCGGGCAAAGGCGTCGACGGACTCCACTTTTACCGCGGGCCGGTAGGGGAGAAGGGGCCGGAGGGACGAGGCGTCACTCTGCCCGACGGGCAGCTCGAAGAGGGCGAAATTCTCGAGTTCCTCGCCCGCCGGGCCGCGGTTGGACAGTACCAACCAGACATCCCCATTATCGGGGTCGTTGGCGTGGTCAACGCTGTACTCAACGCCTTCGCGCCGGGGGAGGAGGACGGAAAGGGGGCCGCGGTCGGTAGTCGCTCTCAGGTAATGGACCTCGCTCGACATCTTGGACTCGCTCTTTACGAGGACGAAGTTCATGCTCCTCGTAAGGTCGACCGAGACGAAAAACCGTTCGTCGTCTTCCTGGAACACCAGTTGGTCACGGGCCGCCGGCGTCCCGAGGGTGTGGCGCCAGACCTGCCAAGGGCGCATGGCCTTGTCCGGCCGAACGTAGTAAAAGCTCCTGCCGGTCCTCGACCAGGCCGAGCTGTAGTAGACGTCGTCGACCAGATCCGCCAGGTCGTCGCCGGAGCCCAGGTCCCGGAAGCGCAGGGTGTAGCGCTCAGAGCCGTCACGGTCGACCGCGTAGGCCAGGACCTCGTGGTCCGGCCGGACGTCAAACACACCCAATGCGAAATAGTCGCTCGTACCCGCCAACTTGTTCTCGTCCAGGACGACCTCGCCCGCGTGCGGTCGCACGTTCTGGACTGACGGCCCCTCGGCTACAGGAGGGGGAGTACCGTCCCCGGCCACTCCAGCTCCCGGGAGGGCGGCTCTCGCCGCCGCCAATACCTCGGTTACGGAGAGGGCTTTGGCCGGGTCGGACCGCCGGCAGTGCACCGGGTACTGCTTCCCGGCCTGCGAGCGGGACCAGTACCACCAGCCCTGGTGGAAGACCGGTGTCGATATGTCAGTCTCGGCCAGCCGGGAGCGGATCTGCTCGAACAGCCGCTCTCGCTCGGGGCCCGTCGGGGCCAGAACGGCGTCCGCATAATCATTTTCGGCTTCGAGATAGGCGATGACCTCGGGGTCGTCGCGGTTGGCGAGCCACTGCCAATCGTCCGGCCTGACGTCGCCGTGGGCGACATGAGCGGCCGGGTGGCGCGGTGCAACCGGGGGTCGGGGAAGGTCGGAGAGGGGCATGGCGTTATGAGCAACTGTGGCACGCCCTTCTTACCCTTTGGGTTCGCGTCGTACAAAAGGCCGCGCCAACGTTACCGGCGACGCGGACGAGGCTGTCCAGGCCGTCGAGGCCGGGACGCCGGTCGTGCTGGTTGGCGAGGACGCTGGTTCCCTGGGTGAGGCGATCTTGTCAGCACCAGACCAGGGCCGCCGGGAGCGGCTGCTGGCCGTGGTCGTGGGTGACCCCGCAGACCCAGCTGTGATCCTGGCGGCGGAGGAGATGGCCGGCGAACTGTGGCAATGGGCAGAGAAGGGCTGCGAGACGGGGGACTGGCCCGGGCCCGACGATCCCGGGCCCGATGATCTGGGCGCAAATCAATGAGTTCGGTGCAGTCCAGTGCGTTTTCGGCGCCTGCGTACTTTCATCGAGCCGGTCGCTGCACGAGGGGCCGCTCCCGGCGGCGGGCCGCCTAGGTCGCCCGGGTTGTTACTATCGACGTAGGAGAAATCCCTGAGGTAGGAGGCTCCATGGCTACTGTCGCACAAGAACTTGACCTCGGTCGCTACAAGCTGGGCTGGAGCGACGTCGAGGACTTCTACGTCTTCAAGCCCAAGAAGGGCGTCAACGAGGAGATCGTGCGGGAGATGTCCTGGATGAAGGGCGAGCCCGAATGGATGACCCAGCGTCGGCTGAAGGCGCTGCGCCACTTCGAGCGCCAGCCCATGCCCACCTGGGGGGGCGACATGTCGGGGATCGACTTCGACGACATCTTCTACTACATCAAGCCCATCGAGAAGCAGGTCAGCGCCTGGGACCAGTTGCCCGACTCGGTGAAGGCGACCTACGACAAGCTGGGCATCCCCGAGGCGGAGCGGAAGTACCTGGCCGGCGTCACCGCCCAGTACGAGAGCGAGGTCGTCTACCACCGCAACCGTGAGGAGCTGGAGCCAGGGCGTGCTGTTCTGCGACATGGACACGGCGCTCCGCGAGTACCCGGACCTGGTGAAGCAGTACTTCGGCAAGATCATCCCGGCCAACGACAACAAGTTCGCCGCCCTCAACACGGCCGTGTGGTCGGGCGGGTCGTTCATCTACGTCCCGCCCGGGGTCAAGGTGGACATGCCGCTGCAGGCCTACTTCCGGATCAACGCCGAGAACATGGGCCAGTTCGAGCGGACGCTGATCATCGCCGACGAGGGTGCCCAGGTCCACTACATCGAGGGATGCTCCGCCCCGGTGTACACCACCGACTCGCTCCACTCGGCCGTGGTCGAGATCGTCTGCAAGCGGGCGAGCCGGGTCACGTACACGACCATCCAGAACTGGTCTAACAACGTGTACAACCTGGTCACCAAGCGGGCCCGGTGCGATGCCGAGGCGCACATGGAATGGATCGACGGCAACATCGGGTCCCAGCTCACCATGAAGTACCCAGCCGTGTACCTCATGGGCCCGAAAGCCTCGGGCGAAGTGCTCTCGGTGGCCTACGCCGGTGCCGGCCAGCACCAGGACGCCGGGGCCAAGATGGTCCACGCCGCCCCGGAGACGACGTCGACCATCATTTCGAAGTCGATATCGAAGGACGCCGGCCGGACCTCGTACCGGGGCCTGGTCAGCTTCGAGGAGGGCGCCCAGCAAGTCCAAGAGCTTCGTGCGCTGCGATGCCTTGCTGCTCGATGACAAGTCCAGGTGCGACACGTACCCCTACATCGAGTTCGGTGAGCAGGACGCCCAAGTGGGCCACGAGGCCACGGTCTCCAAGGTCGGCGATGACCAGCTCTTCTACCTGATGAGCCGAGGGCTGTCCGAGCAGCAGGCGATGAGCATGATCGTCAACGGGTTCATCGAGCCGGTGACCCGCACCCTGCCGATGGAGTACGCCGTCGAATGGAGCCGGCTGATCGAGCTCCAGATGGAGGGCAGCGTCGGTTAGCGACGTCTGTGAGGTGGCCCGCCAGCCGCTCCACCTGGTGCTTACTGTCCAAGCGGGGACGGCTCGCGCCGTCCCGGCCGGGCGACGCAGGCTGGGGGGACTTGACTGCTGCCGGCGAACGGCGACCAGGAGTGCCATAAGATCCAGCTGTGGGAGCGGCGTTGGCATTGGCCATCATGCTGGTGGTCGTGGTTGGAGTCTTGAGCCTGGCCGTAAATGCGCAGGGGCCGTTCCAGGGCACGGGTGCTGGAGGCCCGGCCCGGTCGAGCCGGAGCGGTCACCCCGGCACCGCGCCGCCTCCGAGCCCCAAACCCCCGCGCGCGCGGGTCGGGAGCGGAGCGAACGCCGGGAGCGCCAGGCCGCCTCCCAGCCGCAGCCGGTCAGCGAGCCATCGCCCCAGGTGGAACAGGACCCGCAGTTCGGGGACCTTAAGCCCCTAAACACCCAGGCTCACGCACTAGTCATGTCGGTGGTGGACGAGCGGACGCTGGGGCCCGTAACCCGTAGTCGCTTGACATTAAGGGTCCAGCCGCCGGAGGGGGAGGCGTTCGAGGTGACCACACGGATCGCCTTCCCCACTCCGGAGGACCGGGCCAAGGTCAAGGTGGGGGGGACGATCCCCGTGCGTTACGACTCTTACGATCACCGCCGGGTGGTAGTGGACACGGAACCGGAGACGGGGGGCTGATCAGCCGTTGTTCGAGGGCCTGTTCGCCGACCGGGCCGACGCAGGCAGAATACTCGGCGAACAGGTGGCCCGCCTGGGTGAACTGGTGCGGCCGGTGGTGGTGGCGCTACCCAGAGGCGGCGTCCCGGTCGGAGCCGAGGTAGCCCGAAAAATCGGCGCTCCTCTGCTGGCTATGCCGGTTGGCAAGGTAGGTGCCCCCGGCCGGGAGGAACTTGCCATTGGGGCCGTAGCCCCCGGCGGTGTGACTGTCCTCAACCACGACGTCATCGTCGCCCTTCGCCTGGCGGACGAACGGGTGGAGCAACTGGTCTCCATGGCAGCTGAGAAGGTGGCTCGTCAGACCGAGGTCTACTACGTCGGCTGTGCCGCCCCCTCGCTGAGTGCCGGTCCCTCGCAGGGCGCCGGTCCCTCGCAGGGCGCCGGTCCCTCGCCGGGCGCCGGTCCCTTGCTCGGCGACTGCACCGTCATCGTCGTGGACGATGGGCTGGCGACAGGAGCGTCTATGTCTGCCGCGCTGACAGCGGTCAGGGCGCAGCACCCTTTGCGGCTGGTCCTGGCCGTCCCCGTGGCGCCTCCTGAAGCTCTGGCGCAGTTAGCGCCACTGGTTGACCAGGAAATCTGCACGGTCCGGCCGACGCGGATGCAAGCCGTTGGGGCCTGGTACGCAGACTTCAGCCAGACGACTGACGCCGAAGTGGCCAGTCTTCTGGCCGAGTTCTCCAATTGCTCCTGAACGGCGGGGGTCGCGGGGACTAGACGCGGTACACGCCGGGCTTTAGCAACGGCATCCGCAGCAACGTGACCGAGTGAGCCGGGAAATTCCACACGAAATAGTGGCCGTTCACCTGGACGGTCCAGGTCCGTGCCCCCACCCTGTCGGGGTGGGCGTACGTGTTGTAGGCCAACGGGCTGGGCCCGTCCAGGAGGGTGGCCGTGACATCGTGCGGGTCCGCCAACTCCCAGGGGCTTACGTCCGCCGTCACCCGTTCGTCCGGGCTCACGTTGATGACCACCAGGTCCAAGTTCCCGTTGGAGGCGCCGGCCACCGTCTGGAGGATGGGCACCGGGCCGCCGGGGGTCGTCGGGCCGCTGGACATTGTCTGCATTACCGGGTCGTCTTCCACGTTGGAAGCCAACCTTTCCGTCCCGCCCAGATGGGCCATCAGGCCGAGTATTTTGCCGGACGGCTCGGTCACGAACGTGGGGCCCGGCCCGGCCAGCATGGCGCTATTTACGCTCAGCCCGTCGGGGTCGACGCTGAGGTCGACCGGGTTGTCACTGAGGAAAGGTGTGGATACCAACAGGTACTTCTCGGCCACCAATATCCCGTGAGCTATCCATTGCCGCAATTGCGAAGCCACCAGCAGGCCCTCGTCCAGGGTGAGGCCGAAGTCCGGGTCGGCATAGGGCATCGGCCTGACGAGTTGGCCGTACTCGGTGATAACGATAGGGACGTTCCGGCCGGAGTACCGCCGGATCAATTGTTGAAGTGCCGCCACCTTCTGTCCTTCAACATACGGCGCATCCATGAGGTTCTGCTCGTACGTCGGCATCGGGGCGCGAAGGTCCAACGGCTTGGCGTACTTATGCAACTCGACGCAATCGTAAGGGTACGTGCGCCCCATGACCTGGAGGAAGACGGTCCTCTCTTCCTCTGTCTCGCATATTTGGGCGTGCGGGCCCATGGCCTTCATGGCCCGGTAGAACTCCACAAACCCGCCGTGGGGCCTGATTCATAACTGGCCGTGATGGGCCACCCTTCGGGCGGGATGGCGCCGTGCACGCCATTTCCGAACAGGATCTCGCCCTTGGACGCTATGAACTGGTAAACGTTGGCGTTTGGGCGGGCGCGCGAAAGGCTGGGGACCGCCTGCCAGGGTACGCCCCCTACCTCTACGGTCTGGCTCTCGGGGACGACCGGAGGAAAGTAAACATAAAAGGCCTGATCGGCCAGACCGTTCGAATACGAGGCGGAGGGTAACTCGTCGGCCAGTATGCCGACCGGCTCGTCAGAAAAAGCGGTCGTCCCGCCGAAGGCGTACAGGCAAATTTGCTCCACCGTCTGCGGGCAAACAGTCTTGTGCGGCCCGACGCTGACCACCGTCCCTGACCGCCAGCCATTCTGCCCGTACCCGTCCTGCTCGTTGCCGACTTCCCAAAACGGGACGTCGTAGGGAAGAGGATGGCCGTTCTTGGCCCGCAGTGCGGCCCAAAAACCGGGTTCTGAGGGTTGGGAGGAAGGTTGTTCACCATCAGGAGCGGTCATATACGCGACGAAGTCGGCGGCTTCGTCGGCCGTGCCGGTGGCGAAGTTCACGACTACGTCGCCAACCGAGCCGGTGGCGTCCAGCAGTCTTCCGAACTCATCGGCCCCACTGTCGAAGGCGCCGGCCCATCGAGGGTGCAGCAGATCTTGGACAGTTCCGCGCTCTGCATGCCGTACGGTTCGTTGGGCAACCGTCGAGATTCCGGCCCAATTGCATGCAGCCAGTCAAAGTTGTCAGCCGTAATCCCGGCCGGGTACCGCAGGGAGGTCACGCCCAGTTCGCGCACCTCGGCGACGAACGAGGGGTAGAAGCTGTGCGTACTCTGGTCGAAGGCCCCTTCTGCGTCATAGGGCCATAGCAGGTTGGAACCAAACAGGCGCGAGCTGATGCGGCCCAGCGTCTTCGGGCCGATCATGATATTTACCAAGACGGGGGGGAGCTTGCCTTTGGTGATGGGCCGGGCCGCGCTATGGACGCCCGCCGCCACCGTAAGGAGGGCAGCAACCAGAAAGGCGCTGGCAAAGCTGGCGCTGGCTCGGGCCACACCGGGCGGTGGCGACCGTCTGCCCGATCGGCCATGCGCTCGAGGGCTACGGGGGTACGAAGGACGCGCTGCCACTACGACATTCTCGTGGGCGGCCTGCACGTTCTCAGGGTGCCATCCGGGGACCAGCGGGACAACTCGGCCATGGCATACCGTAAACTGTTTCAACATCGTGCCCGTTCCTCTAAGTTCTGATTTCAACGCGGACGTAGTTGCGTCCCTTCCGGGGCCGGCCTGGCTCCTCGACCAGCGCCTGGCGTCCTGGGAACTGTTCTCGGGGTCCGAGTGGCCGCGAGAGTCGGAGGAGATTCTGGCGCTACAGCCGCATCGGAGACCTCGAACTGAGCCGTTACGCCCCGCAGCCGCCGCGGGGAAAGGTCGCCGCCCCCGTACTGCCGGCCCGCCTACAGCGGCTGGTCGATGCCGCGGGACCGCAGGCAACGGTAGTAATAAGTCACAATGGCGCTGACGCGGCCGTGCTGCGCCCTCAGCCAGGCCTCGACGTGCTGCCCGTGGGCTTCGGGCCCCTGGGCGAAGGCACGGAGCCGCTAGACACCCTTTCGGGACCGCCGGCAGACGTGTGGCGGGCCATGAACGGTGCCTTCGTCCGCGCGCCGTGGAGGGTGGCGGTGGCGCCCGGGGCAGTGGTGGACGCTCCGGTAGTAGTGGTGCATTGGGTCGACGGCGACGGCGTGGCCGTTTTCCCTCGCCTAGAGGTCGAAGTGGGCGAAAGCGGTTCGGTACAGGTGCTCGAGGTGGTGGCCTCCAGCGACGCCGACCTCCTGGCCGTGCCCGTGACAGAACTTTCCCTCCGGCGCGGGGCGTCGCTCGGCTTCGGACAGGTCCAGGTGCTCGGAACACGGTCCTGGCAGATGGGCAACCAGGTGAGCCGGGTCGGCAGGGACGCCACCTTGCGTTCCATGACGGTGGCTCTCGGGGGTGACTACGCCCGGGTGCGCACCGACTCGGTACTGGAGGGCCCGGGCGGGGACAGCCGGCTTCTGGCCGCTTACTTTGGTACCGGAGACCAGATGCACGACTTGCGCACCGTCCAGCACCACGCCGCGCCGCAGACCCACTCGGACTTGTTGTTCAAAGGCGTCGTGGCCAACCGGGCGCAATCGGTCTATTCGGGCCTTATCCGGGTGGAAAAGGGAGCCAAAGGCACCAACGCGTTCCAGACGAACCGTAACCTGGTCCTCTCGGAGGGGGCGCGGGCTTACTCGGTCCCGAACCTGGAGATCGAGGACAACGACGTCCGGTGCTCGCACGCTTCAGCCGTCGGGCCAATTGACGAAGTGGAGCGGTTTTACCTGGAAAGCCGGGGTGTACCGGGTCGCGTTGCCGAACGGTTGATCGCGCTGGGTTTTATGGAAGACGTGTTCGAGCGCTTCCCGGTCGCGGGCGTGGGCCAGTGGTTCCGGGAAGCATTTGCGGGCAAGCTCGAGTCGGCCGGTTTCGGCGGTTATGAAGACATGGAGGCGTCCGGTGGACGCGGGCCGGGCCACGGTCGAGGCACACGGATTTGAGCGCAGAAATCAGGGTAAAACTGGTAGACATACCCGACGGCGAGGCCACCCGCGTCGAGGGGGGCCCGTTCGGGATATGCCTGGCCCGGGTGGGCGATGACGTTTACGCTTTGGCCGACCGCTGCAGCCACCAGGAGTGGCCGCTTTCCGACGGGGAGGTCGAAACGTATGGCTGCAGTATCGAGTGCACGAAGCACGGCAGCACGTTCTCATTGAAGGACGGGGCGCCCGAATGCCTTCCGGCCACGTCGCCGGTGGCCGTTTACCCCGTGAGGGTTGAAGGTGACGAAGTAATTGTGAGTGTGCCGTGAGCGAGCTAATTGTAAGTGAGTTGCGGGCGTCGGTGGGCGGAAAAGAAATTTTGCGAGGCGTTGACCTCCGGGTGAAGAGCGGCGAAGTGCATGCCGTAATGGGCCCGAACGGGTCCGGCAAGTCCACCCTTTCTCACGTCATCGCGGGGCGGCCCGGGTATGACGTGACCGCGGGCTCGGTCCTCCTCGACGGCGCCGACCTGCTCGCCATGCCGGCGTGGGAGCGCGCCCGGGCGGGGTTGTTCCTGGCCCTGCAGTACCCCATCGAGGTGCCCGGGGTGAGCCTGGTTGACGCGCTGGGCGAGGCGTTCAGGGCATCGGGCCGCGACCCGGCCCTAGTGCCGGCCCTCTTGGCGGCCGAGGCCAGCCGGGTCGGCCTGGACAAGAGTTTTCTCTCCCGGCCCCTCAATGTGGACCTGTCGGGCGGGGAACGAAAACGCAACGAAGTGCTCCAGCTCGGTGTGTTGCACCCCAGCGTTGCTGTCCTCGACGAGATCGATTCCGGGCTCGATGTCGATGCCCTGCGGGCGGTGGCACGGCGTGTCGCTGAGCTGGCGCGCGGCTCGGGCCTGGGCGTACTGGCCATTACGCACTACAACCGTTTGCTTTCTGAGCTGCCGGTGGACCAGGTCCACGTGCTTTCGGCCGGCCGCGTGGTGGCCACGGGGGGGCCGGAACTCGCTCTGGAACTCGAAGAAACCGGCTACGCCGTTTATGGCGAAGAAGCGGCCGAGGACGTCCTCGGTGGCGAGGCGGGGGCCTCGTCGGCCCGGGGACTGGCGGGGCTCTAGCCCGAGCCGGCCGACCCGGTCGCCGCCGGGGCCGGGTCAGCGCGGGCGCCGCCTTCTGGTTGCATCACCAGCAGAGCTTCTTGGCGGGCCCTGGTGCTCGTCGTGAAGAAGGCGACGACGACGATCAGGACGCCACAGAGGGTGGCCAATACCCACCCGGCATGGGTGGCGGCCGTAAAGGCTTCGCCCAGGATCTTGGCCGCCCTTGTCGGGAGGCCGGCACCGCTGATCCCGGTCGTGCCGATACCGGCCTTGGTCACTCTGGCTTGCAGTGCCTGAGGAAGATGAGAGGTGGCCAAGCGGGCTTTCAATTCATTATGTAACCGAGAGGTGACCACCGAACCCAGCACGGCCACCCCGAGGACGCTGCCGAGCTGCCGGGCCGTGCCGGCTACGGCCGACGCCACGCCGGCTTGGCTCAGAGGCATGCCGCTCACCGCGGTGTTGGTTATGGGCGGGTTGACAGCCCCGAAACCGAGCCCGATGAGCAGGTAGGCCACCGCCAACAACATATAAGGGGTCTCAGGGCGCAGGAGTATGAGCAGCGCCGTCCCTCCCGCCAGCAACGCGCCGGCCGCGCACAGAGGTAACCGAGATCCCCGCCGCCCGACCAGGCGCCCGCTGAACGGCGCCACGGCCACAATGACGATCGTGGCCGGGAGGGCGGCCACGCCGGCCATGAGCGGCGAATAGCCACGGACTTCCTGGAGGTAGAGAGTGTTGAGGAACAGCCACCCGGCCAACACGATGAAAGCCAGGATGGCGATGGTGAAGGCGCCCGAGAACGGCGGGCTGCGAAAGAAGCGCAGGTCCAGGAGGGGCTGCTCCTGGCGGCGTTCTACCGCAATGAAGGCAGCGATGCCCACGCCGGCGATAGTGAAGCACGTCAGGATGAGCCAGTCCGTCCAGCCTCTGTCGGGCCCCTCGATGATGCCGTAGGTGAGAGATCCCAATGCCACGATGGCGATGAGCTGACCCTTGGGGTCTAGACGCCGGGGCTTAGGAGATTTTGACTCAGGTACGAAAAGGCGCAGCAGCACGAGGGTCAACACCACCACGGGCACGTTCACCCAAAAGATCGCCCGCCAATCGATGGCGTCGATGAGCACCCCTCCAACAATTGGCCCGGCGGCGGTACTTATGCCCACGACGCCACCCCAAAACCCGATGGCGCTGGCCCGTTCTCTCGGCTCAGTGAACGTGTTGGAGATGATCGACAGCGAGTTGGGGTTGAGCATGCATCCCCCGCAGGCCTGCAGCATCCTGAAGAGGATCAGTAGAGGGAGAGTGGGCGAAAGGCTGCAAGCGAGTGAACCAGCGCCGAACAATACAAGTCCGGTCCGCAGCACCCGGCGGCGACCGAAGCGGTCGCCCAGAGAGCCAGCGAAGAGCAAAAAGCAAGCTATTACGAGCAAATAGGCGTCCGCCACCCACTGCAGTTCGGACACCGACGCATGGAACTGGCGCTGAAGCGCCGGGAGCGCGACGTTGACAATGGTGTTGTCGAGGGTGACCATGAACAGGCTGAGCGAGCAGACGCAAAGGATCAACAAACGCCGGCGTCGCTCCTGCGGCGCGCGGCCTAGAGAAGCGTCAGGCGCTGTGGATGAACGGGGCGCGGTCAGGCGGGCGCCTCAGAAAAGGGCGGGAAAACGGAGCGGAACGGGCGGCGTCGTCGGCGCCAATATCCCGTCGCGGGTTGGCTCAGTGGCCCCGGCGGCCTCTGGAGTGACCGAGCTTGTAACCGACCCACCCGGCGACCAGAGCGATAGCGGCGTACTCAACGATGTGGAACGCGACCGACAAGATGCCGGCGAACGCCCACACGAGCAAGCCGCCGATGATGATGGCGACCAGGATCGCCCACAGCGACCCCATGCCACCTCGTCGCTGGTCGCCCGTACCGGACGGCTCGGCCCCCCGAGCAGGCAAAGTTGAGCCCCGCCCGTTCGGTCGCGAACCTGTCGCCTGGAGGAGCTCCGCCGCGCCACCGCCGTTCGTGTCGTAAGGCTTCGTCTTCGTCGGCCTGGTCTTCGTAGCCGTCGACTGAGCAGGGCTGTTCCCAAGTGTCTGGCATATCAGGCACTCGCCCTGGGGGAACCCGTGAGCGCAATTAGCCACCACCATCAAGCGTACCCTCCCGGCGCACCAACCTGGTCGGCGCCCCCTCGCCTTTACCCGCCAGTCTGGCCGGATCAGCCTCGCCGGGTCAGTCTTGGCGGATCAGGCTTGCCGGATCAGTCTTGCCGGATCAGTCTTGGCGGTGTTCGCGGAGGTAACGTTCCACTTCGGCCGCCAGCCGGTCGCCGGAGGCTGGGGTGAGGCGGGCATTTTCGTCGTCTGGCATCAGCTCGGCCTCGGGGGGGTGGACCTCTGCGTCCTGCTCCTCCAGCCGGGTCACGTAGGCAGAAGCGTCTTCGTCGGACGCCACGAGCTCGTTTATCTGGCGCTCGTAGGCCGCCGCAGATATCTCCAGTTTCCCCACGTCCACGGTTGTCCCGAGGACCCGGGCACACCGTTCAACCAGCGCCAGTGTCGCTTTCGGCGAGGAGCTTTGGGAGACGTAGTGAGGGACGCTGGCCCATAGGGAGGTGGTGGCGATGCCCGCCCTGCCCAGGGCGTCGGCCACCACCCCGACGATGCCGGTCGGCCCTTCGTAGTAGGAAGGCTCGACCCCGGCCAGCGCGGCCAGCTCTGGGTTGCCCGCCCCGCCGGACACCCTTACCGGGCGGGTGTGGGGGACGTCGGCCAGGAGCGCGCCCAGCAGCACGGCTAGGTTGACGCCCAAGGCGACGCACGTCTCGCGCACCTCCTCAGCGAAGCTGCGCCAGCGTAGCTGGGGCTCGGGGCCCGCTAAGAAGATCACGTCGCGCTCCGAGCCGGGGGCCGAAGCGCTCGAGAACAGGACCGAAGGCCAGTCGAGCCGGCGGGTCTCACCTGACTCGAGCCGCACCTGGGGGCGGGTCGACGTGAAGTCGAACAGATCTTCGGAGTCGAATACGGCGAACCGATGCCCGTTCCAGGCCCGTAAAAGGTACTCGGCTGCGCCCGAGGCGGCGTTGCCGGCGTCGTTCCAGCCCTCAAAAGCAGCCACGAGCGCGGGCCGCGCAGGCTGGGCCGGCGCTCCCAGGTCAACAATTCCATCCCGAACAGGCTATCCATGCTGGAGCCCGACCACTACCTTTTGACGGGCACGCCGTTGAGAGCCGAAGTCTGAAGCTGGTACGTCGCCGGCGGGTGCCAGCTATCCCTTCACGGCGCCCCCTAACCGGGGCCGCATAATGTAGCGCTGCAGGACGAAGAAGAGGATCGCAATCGGGACGATGGTCAGCGCCGAGCCGGCCAGCTTGATGGGGAACTGGTTGCCGGCCGACAGGCCGCCCCCGACAATATCGGCAAGCCCGGTCGTCAGGGTGTAGTACTTGGGTGAAATTGTGGCTACCTCGAAGAACTGGAACTCGTTCCACGAGCCCTGGAACGAAATGATGGTCAGGGTGATCAGCCCGGGCCGGACAACAGGGAGGACGATGCTCCACCACACGCGCAGGATGCTGGCGCCGTCGACCTTGCCCGCCTCTTCGAGCGACACCGGCACCTGCAGGAAAAACTGCCGCATCAAGAAGATACCGGTGGCGTCCACGATCATGGGCAAGATCATCCCGGGGTAGGAATTGAACAAGCCCAGTTCTTTCAGGACCAAAAAGCGGGGGATCAGCAACACCACCCCGGGTACGGCCAGGGTGGCGACGACGAGCCCGAACACGAACTTCCGGCCGCGGAAACCAAGCCGGGCCAATGAATAGCCAGCCAGGCTGTCGAAGAAGACCCGCCCGAGAGTGATGGCGGTCGAAACGAAGACGCTGTTCATGAACCAGCGCGGAAAATCGGACACCGCCGCGTTGGGGCCAAGGCCGAGGATCTGCTGCCACGCAGACAGGGTTGGGGGGTGAGGTATGAGCGAGATGGGGTTGGCAGTGGCGTCGGGTTCGGTCTTGAACGAGTTGGCCACGGTTATGACGAAAGGAGCGATGAAGATAACCGCCAACAGGACCAAGAAGGCGTAGCCGACCATCCGTCGCCACGGTGGCTGGTAGTTGCGGGCGCTCACTGGGTGAGGTCTTCTTTGATGAAGCTGCGCTGGAGAACGGTCAGGAAGATTATGAGCAAGAACAACAAGAAGGCAACCGCCGCGCCCACGCCAAACGCGCTGTCCATGAAACTGACCTGGTACGAGTAATAGGCCGGCGTGATCATGGTCGGGTTACTGGCGGTGAGGAATACCTGGTCGAAAATCTGCCAGGTGGAGATGAACCCGAGGGTGAGGACAAGCACCAAGGCGGGGCGCAGCATGGGCAGGGTGACCTGCCGGAACCGCTGCCAACCGGTGGCGCCGTCGACCTCGCTGGCCTCCCCGATCTCCTCGTTTATGCCCTGAAGGGAGGCCAGGAAAAACAGCATGAAGGTGCCGGACGTCGTGAACACGGCCAGGATTATTAGGAAGCACATCCCCACTGAGGGGCCAGAGATCCAATCCCAGATGGGGATCCCGAGGACGGTGTGGTTAGCCCAGCCAGGTGGTCCCGAGACACCGAAGAAGTTGAGGATATCCCAGAAGACACCTTGCTCGTCGTAGAGCCAGTTGGGCCCCTTGATGCCGACCCAGCCGAGGATGGTATTGACGACGCCCGCCCCCTGGAACAAAAAGATGAAGATCGTGGTAATGGCGATCGAGCTGGTGATCGAGGGGAAATAGTACGCCGTCCTGAAGAAGCCCCGGCCCCGAAGGAACCGGTTGTTGACCAGCACGGCCAGCCACAAAGCGAATATGGTCTGCAACGGGACGGTGAAGATGACGAAATAAAAGTTATTGCGGATCGCCGCGCCGAAATTCGACTGGTACAACCCGGGTTGCGTAAGGATCGTCTTGTAGTTTTGCAGCCCGACCCATTTGACCGCGCTGCTCGTCGGGCTGGTCAGGCCGGACCAGTTCGTGAAGCTGATGTAGACGGCGAGGACGATCGGGGCAACGAGAAAAAGGAGCAGCAGGGCGAGCGACGGGGAGACGAACATCCAGCCGAACAGGTTTTCGCCTCTGTGAACGCCCGAGCGCTGCCGCCGCCGGCGCGAAGCATGGCTCGTTGGCTGAGCCGGTGACGGCGAACCACGCCCGACCTCTGGGTGGCCCACTGTCCTGACCGGCTCTTCGCCGTGTGAATCCGTCGCCATCCGGTGTCTCCTAAGGCGTCGCGAAGTCGACGAACGAGTGGGGGAAATGGCGCCAAGCTCCGACGAAGGAGCCTGGCGCCTCGGAGCATTTGCGGACTACGGCTGGAGCAGCGCCTCCGCATTCGTCTGCAGTTCCTGGAGCATTTGCTTAGGGTTCGACGACCCGTTGGCCAGCCCAAGGATCTGCGAGTCGAAGGCGTTCTGCACGGTCGGGAACCCTATCGTCGCCACCTGAGGCATGGCGTAGGCATCCCCCTGGACGAACGGCGAAACGTTCGGGGTCCCCGTGGGGCCGCTGGCGACCTGAGTGGTGTGCTCGGCTGCCCACTGCGTGGCCACGCTCGGCCGGGAGGGCATGACGCCGAACGCATTGGCAAAGCGCAACTGCTGGGCCGGAGAGGCGAGGTACTTCACGAAGCTGACGGCGGCCGCGGTGTATTTGCTCGAAGCGGCGATGCCCCAACAGTTGGTGAAGACCAGGGTGCCGTGTTTGCCGCTCGGGCCGGCGGGCATCGGCACCACCTCGTAACCGACCTTGGGGTACGTCGACTGCATAGCCCCGATGATCCAGTTGCCCTCTACCGTCATGGCCGCGGAGCCATCGCCCAGTGCCTCGCCGCCCCAAGTCGCGTCAACCTGTTCGGGGAACTTGAGGTAACCCGACTTAGCTAGGCCGGCGATGTAATTGAGCGCTTCGAGGTTTTGAGGCGAGTCGAAAGTGAACCCCGTACGGGCGGTGTTCATGTACGACCCTCCAGCTTCGGCGAAGAAGGCGCCCAGCCGGTCGAGGGTGTCTGATATAACGAGCCCCGCTGTCTTGCCTTTGGTCAGCACCTTGGCGTCGTAGGCGAGCTTGGTCCACGTGGTCGGCAGGTTGGCGTTGGTCAGGCCGGCGGCTTTCCAGTCGGCGGTGTTGATCTCTATAGCGAGGGTCGAGGAGTCTTTCGGGACGCAATAAAACGTGTGGTTGTAGGTATATGCACTGACGAGGGACGGGAAGAACGAGCTCGGGCTGGCGATCAAGTTACCGCTGACCAGGAGCTGTCCTTGCTTGGCCAGGCTCTCGAACAAAGGCGTCTCGCCATAGAAAACATCAGGCGGGGACCCGCCGGCGAAACCTTCGGTAAGTTGCAAGGTGAGGTTGGACGAATTTGTAACGTTCACTTTGTTGCCGGTCAGCTTGCCCCAGGCGGCCGCGGCAGTTCTGTCTGCGTTTGTTTCGGCAGTGCCTGAGGATGCGATCATAAAGTTCAATGTGACGCCCTTCGTCTTGCCGACGAGTTTCGGCGCGCCCTGGGCCATTGCGGCGCTCGGTGCGGCAGCCACCAGCGCAGCTGTCAGTGTCAAACCGCCTATAACCTTCCATCTTTTCATTTGGTCCTTCTTCCTTTCTGTAGCTATCAAGTAGAGCGAGGCTTCGCCTGGCGGCGCCCCTTTTGAACGACTGGCGCTTGTTTGGCCGGCGCTTGTTTGACTGGCGCTTGTTTGGCTGGCACGTGTTTGGCTGGCGCGTGTTTGGCGGGCGGCTTCCGGGCGGGAGAGCACTCGCCGGTGCTGTCCCGACGTACCAGCCACGGGGCCAGCAAGACCCGCGCTGGCCGCCCCTGGGTGCCCACGAGTTCCGCGAGAAGGATTTCGACCAGCTTGTGAGCGACGCCTTCGATTGGTTGGCGTACGCTCGACAAACGGGGGGTTATCACAGAAGCGACGGGGCTATCGTCGAAACCCACGACAGAGACGTCGCCGCCCGCCACCATTCCCCGGTCTTCAATGGCGCGCAACGCTCCCACGGCCATGGCGTCGCTGACACAGACGAACGCCGTTGGTGGGGCCGGCGCGTCCAGTAGTTGCTCAGCCAGGGCCCTGCCGGAGGCGATGCCGTCTTCCGCCCTCGCCACCAGGTCGCCCACCGGCAAACCGAGATCCCCCATGGCCCGCTCCCAGCCGTGATAACGGTCATCGCCGACCCCGTTGCCTTGGCCCAGCCCGAGGAACGCGATCCGGTTGTGCCCCAGCCCCGCCAGGTGGTTTACGGCCTCGGACGTACCGCTGGCACCGTCGACGTCTACCCAGGAGTGCCGGGGCCGGCCCACGCCCCAAGGCCGTCCGAACGCCACGAAGCGAGCGCCCTGGTCGACGAGCCAATCGGGCCTGACGTCGCCGTGGTGGGTATTGGCCAGCACGAAGCCGTCGACTGCATTTCGGCGCAGCAGATCATCGAAAACGCCTATTTCTTCATCGTCAGTCCCAACAGAAAACGCCAATACGTTGTACCCACTCGCCCGTGCGGCATCACATAATGCGTGCAAGAGCCGGTCGAGCACCCCGCCGGTGCCACCGTAGTCACTGGGCAATAGGCGGCAGCCGATTACGCCGGTGGCCCGGGTCCGCAGCGACCGGGCGGCATGGCTGGGCCGGTACCCGAGCTCGTCAATAGTCCCCAGCACTCGTTTGAGGGTCTCGGGGTGCAAGCGGTGGGGCGCGTTAGAGGCATTAGACACGGTCTGGCGCGACACGCCGGCCCGTTCGGCCACCGTTTCGATCGTGGGCCGCCTTTTCGCGTCCCTCATGGCCCTTGGCCGTCGACGGCGCTCGCCCTGTAATCCCCCCGCCGTGTGCTCACCACACCCCTCACCGTCCTGACCCCCGGTCCGTCCAGACCCCGGGCCTCGCCGCAAGTGGCCCAAATTGATCGTTCAAAACAAACTATCATCACGAATATGAACGATCAAGTCGCCAAGACCGACGTTCTCGATAAGGCCCACGGTCCCGGTGAAGTGATGGACCGGGCCCGCTACCTCAGCGATTTGGTGACGGCCGTTTGCGCTCCGGCCATGTCCTTGTCAGGCCGTGACGGCCAAATGCGCGGCCTCGGTGTGGAGGGCCTCTATGTCCAGGACGTCCGGGCGCTCAGCCAGTGCGTCCTCACGGTGAACGGCGCCGCCCCCATTCCCCTTGGTTACGAGCTGGTTGGGGGGCCGGCCAACGAGTTCCACGCGGCAACGGCGGGCGTAGGCAACCCGGGCCCAGACCTGACCGTGCTCGTCTCTCGACGACGGGAGCTCAAGCCGGCGGGGATGACCGAGACGTTCGAGATGAGTTCTTACGCCCGGTCCACGGTCCGTTGCCGCGTCGAGTTGAACTTCGTCTGCGACTTCGCGAGTTTGGCGGCGCTGCGTTCTGGCCGGCGCCCACCGGCGCCGGCCGCGGCCGCGTCGACAGGCGACGGGCTCGAGTGGGACGTGGCGGACCGGGCCTTGGTCCGCCTCGTCTGTTCGCCGAGCCCCGCCTCCATAGACGCCGGGTCAGGCGTGGTCGGCTGGGATGTGGACGTGGATCCCGGTCAATCGGTCACGTGGACGGCCTCGATTGAGCTCGTTGACCGCGGGGCACCGGCCGTGTTTGTCGCCGCACCGATGCGGCCGGTCCGGTCGCCGGTACTGCAAGTAGACGCGGCCGACCCCAGGCTGGCGAGCTTCGTCGAGCTCAGCGCGGCCGACCTTGACGGTTTGAGGATGGGGGCGCCGGCCGACCCGGCGGACGTCTTCTTGGCGGCGGGCGCACCTTGGTACCTCACGCTGTTCGGGCGGGACTCGATCTGGGCGGCACGGCTCCTACTACCCCTCGGCACCGAGCTGGCGCGGGGGACGCTGCGCACTCTGGCTGCCCGTCAGGGCCACGTCTTCAACCCGGAGACTGGCGAGGCGCCCGGCAAGATCTTGCACGAGGTGCGGCGGCCCGAGATGTCGGCCTACCTGAAGGACGACGACGGCCATAACGAGCGCACCGTTTCGCTCCCCCCCGTTTACTACGGGACCGTGGATGCGACGCCCCTCTGGGTGTGCCTGCTCCACGACGCGTGGCGGTGGGGGATGGCCGCCGACGACGTAGAGCCGCTCATCGGCCCAATGCAGCGCTGCCTGGGGTGGCTGGCCGAGGTCGGTTGCCGGCCGGACGGGTTCGTCAGCTATGTCGACGAGTCGGGTAAGGGCCTGGCCAACCAGGGCTGGAAGGACTCGTGGGACGCAGTCCAGTTCCGGGACGGCCGCATCGCGCGGGCTCCCCTCGCCCTCTGCGAGGTACAGGGTTACGCCTATGAGGCGGCCACGGCCGGCGCCGACCTGCTCGAAGCTTTCGGCCGGGACGGGGCTGAGCGCTGGCGTGAGTTCGCCGCCGGCCTGGCGGAACGCTTTCGCGCCCGGTTCTGGGTGACTGACGATGAAGGCGCCTACCCCGCCATTGCTTTGGAAGCCGACGGAACGCCGGTCGACTCCCTGGCCTCGAACATCGGCCACCTCCTGGGCACAGGGATCCTGAGCCGGGCAGAGAGCGACGTCGTGGCCCAGCGGCTATTGGGCCCTGACCTCAACAGCGGGTTCGGCCTGCGCACGTTGGCCGTCTCGTCACGAGGTTTCAACCCGCTCAGCTACCACTGTGGGTCGGTCTGGGCGCACGACACTGCCATCGCGGTGGCCGGGCTGGCCCGAACGCCCGGGACGGCGGCTCGAGAGGCCGCCCTGGCTCTCATCGACGGCCTGCTCAGTGCAGCCGAGGCGTTCCGGTACCGCCTGCCCGAGCTCTATGGGGGCCACCCGCGCCAGACCCAGTACGCCCCGCTCCCTTACCCGGCCTCGTGCCACCCTCAAGCGTGGGCGGCGGCATCGTCCGTGGCCATAACGGCGGCGCTCCTCGGCTTCCGGCCCGACGTGCCGGGTGGCAGCGTGGTGTTGGCGCCATTGGGAGCCGGCCTGCATAGCGTCAGCCAGCTCCGGGTCGGGGAGTCCAGCGTGTCGGTCCAAGTGGGCAAAACCGGGGAACAACGCCTCGCCGGTGGCCCTCCAGGCCTACGGCTAGTGACCTGAGAGCCCGTTTTGGCGGTTTTTTGCGACCTTACTAGCGTCAAGCGCGAGCGGCACGCTATCCTCGCTCGTCAAAAGCGGTATTGGCGGGCTGGGGGCCAGCAGTGGTACCCCGGGCCTGGCCCCGGCTGCAGGGAGGCACGATGGCAACAGTGAACCTGGAAAAGGTGACCAAGATCTACCCCAACGGGAAGCCCGCGGTCTTGGACCTGGACCTCGACGTGGCCGAGGGGGAACTGATGGTGCTGGTGGGGCCGTCGGGGTCGGGCAAGACCACGGCGCTGCGCATGGTGGCCGGGCTGGAGGACATCAGCTCGGGGACCTTGCGCATGGGCGGCAAGGTGGTCAACGACCTGGCCCCCAAGGACCGCAACGTGGCCATGGTGTTCCAGAGCTACGCCCTGTACCCGCACATGACGGTGGCCGAGAACATCGGGTTCTCCCTGAAGCTGCGCAAGGTGCCCAAGTCCCAGGTCCAGGCCAAGGTGAAGGACGCCGCCGCCCTGCTCGGCCTGACCGAGTACCTGGAGCGCAAGCCCTCCCAGCTGTCGGGCGGCCAGCGCCAGAGGGTGGCCATGGGCCGGGCCATCGTTAGAGAGCCGTCGGTGTTCTTGATGGACGAGCCGCTGTCCAACCTGGACGCCAAGATGCGGGTCCAGATGCGGGCCGAGATCTCCCGCATCCAGCGCCGGGTGGGGGTGGCCACCTTCTATGTGACCCACGACCAGACCGAGGCCATGACCATGGGCGACCGGGTGGCCGTGCTGCACTTGGGCGAGCTGCAGCAGGTGGACACGCCCCAGTACCTCTACGAGCACCCCGACAACCTGTTCGTGGCCGCCTTCATCGGCAGCCCGGCCATGAACCTGTACGAGGCCATCATCTCCCCCGAGGCCGACTCGGTGAAGGTGGGCTCCCAGTCCCTCTCCCTGGCCGAGGCGTTGCTGTCCACCCGCCCCGCCCTTAGGGGCTATAGGGACCGCAAGGTGATCGTGGGCATCCGCCCCGAGGACCTAGAGGACCCCGCCCTCGGCGACCCGGGCACCCCCGGCGCCACCCTGGTGGCCGACATCGAGCTGGTGGAGGCGCTCGGCAACGAGCTCCAGGTCCACTTCCTGGTCGACGCGACCAAGGCCCGCTCCGAGACGACGGCGGCCGCCACCGAGACCGAGGAGCTGGGCGACCTGCCCACCTTGCAGTCGGGCGAGGCCCGGGCCGACGGCGTGGCCCGCATCTCGCCCCGCAGCGACTTCAGGGCCGGCTCCCGGGTCACCTTCACCGTGCGCACCGCCCAGCTCCACTTCTTCGACCCCGACACCGGCCGGGCCATCTGGGACTGAGAGCGGCCAGCGACCTGAAGCGCAGTAGCGAAGGGCAAAGGATGTGACGGCGGATTGGGATGGCGCGTCGTACGACCGGGTGTCGACGCCGCAGGCTAACTGGGGGAAGGCCGTTGTGTCGCGGCTCGAGTTGTACGGCGACGAGACCGTCCTTGATGCCGGCTGCGGGAGCGGCCGCGTCACCGAAGAGCTGCTGGGCCGTCTACCCCAGGGCCGCGTGGTTGCGCTCGACGCTTCGCCTTCGATGCTCAACGAGGCCCGGGCCCGGCTGCAACACGCCGGCCACCGGGTGCGCTTTGTCGAGGCGGACCTGTCGACCCTGGGCCCGGACCACCTGGCTGAGCTGTGCCCTGTCGACGCGGTCCTGTCGACGGCCACGTTCCACTGGGTCACCGACCACGACAACCTGTTCTCCAACCTTCACGACGTGCTGCGGCCGGGGGGGCAGTTGGTGGCTCAGTGCGGCGGCGAGGGCAACATAGCCACCGTCATAGAGGCGGTCAAGTCGTTAGGTGTCGAACGGGCCGGGACGTGGTTGTACGCCAGCCCCGAAGACACCGCCGAGCGCCTGGCCCGGGCCGGCTTCGTCGACATCCAGACTTGGTGCCACCCCGAACCGGTGCGTTTCCACGAAGGTGACGGGCTGACGCCCTTCCTCGAAACCGTGTGCCTCCGGGAGCACCTGGCCACCCTGCCTCCCGAGGAAAGGCACGGGTTCGCCGAGGCCGTGGCCGCCGCCATGCCCACTCCTGTCATCGACTATGTGCGGCTCAACATGCTGGCCCGCCGGGCGGCCTGAACCCGGCCTCAAGGCGAAGATGGCCGTCTGAGCTAATCGGTGGGCGTACGCTCGCCAGTCGGCGGTCCCAGGACGAGCCGATAAACCGGGCCGCCCGGCACACTAGATATCACTGTGGTACCCGGTGACGAGGAGCTGATATCTCGCTCGGTGAGCCTGGCGGCCGAGCTGGCGGGCCGAGCACGCGTGCTCGGAAGTCGTTCGATGCGGCGCCAGCAGAGGCGGCTGCGCCGGTTGCTGGCCAGCTCGACGGGAGCCCGCCTGGTCTTCGCCCTGGCGGACCGGGTCCTGCGCCCGGTGGACGCGTCAACGGCGGCGGAGCAGCTCGCTGCCGTCACGGCCGGGTCGATGGACGGCTTGTCGCCCATCGACCGTGGCCTGCTCCGGTTGGCGGGTGCGGCCGCTAAGGTCGCCCCTTTTCCCGTCGTGGCGCTCGTGCGCGCCCGGCTCCGCTACGAGACCAGGTCCCTCATCTACCCGGCCCAGCCTGTGTTGCTCGGGCGCCGGCTGGCCGGGGTACGGGGACGGCCGAACCTCAACCTGCTCGGCGAAGCAGTGCTCGGCGAGAAAGAGGCCCGCCGGCGTCTGGCGGCCGTCGAGTCGCTACTTGCCCGTGACGACGTCGATTGCGTATCCGTTAAAGCGTCCGCGATCGCTTCGGGGCTGTCCCTGATGGACTTCGAGGGCTCGGTCGAACGAATATCAGGGCCGCTCCAGGAGCTCTACAGATTGGTTGCCGCCGCCCCCACCCCGAAGCTGGTCAACCTCGACATGGAGGAGCACCGGGACCTCGACTTGACGGTGGAGGCGTTTTGCCGATGCCTGGCGGCGCCGGAGTTCTCCGGCCTGCGGGCGGGTATCGCCCTGCAGGCATACTTGCCGGACAGCCACCGTGCCCTCGCACGGCTCTTGCGGTTTGCGGATGACCGGGTCAAACGGGGCGGGGCGCCGGTGCGGGTGCGGCTGGTAAAAGGGGCCAACCTGGCCATGGAAAAGACGACGGCGGAGCTGGCCTGCTGGCCCCAGCCCACTTATGGGGCCAAGGCGGAGACCGACGCCTCCTACAAGGCCTTGCTGGTCCGCCTGCTCGAGGCGGCCAGCCGGGGCGCGGTCGAGGTCGGCGTGGCCTCCCACAACCTGTTCGACGTGGCCTTCGCCCTCGTCCTGTGCGAGGCCCTGGGCGTCAGCGCGGACGTCGAAATGTTGGCCGGCATGGCGGACGACCAGGCCGCGGCGGTGGCAGAGCGCACGTCCAGGGTGCTCCTCTATACCCCGGTCGTCGCCGGCAAGGACTTCAGGAACGCCCTGGCTTATCTGGCCCGGCGGCTCGACGAGAACGCCACCCCGGACGGGTACCTCCGCCACGCACTGGAGCTGGTCCCTGGCAGCCCTGCGTGGGAGGTCGAGTCGGGGCGTTTCGCCGCCGCCGTCCGGGCTCGCCACCACGCCAGCGCCAAAAGCCCGCAGCGCCAGGACCGGGCGCGAGAAGCATCGGGCCAGTTGGCACCGGGGCTGGACCTATCAGCGTCGGCCGAGGGGCGAGGGTTGCCGGACGATGGTTTCGCCAACCAACCGGCCACTGACCTGACGGTGGCGGCCAACCGCCAGTGGGCCCTCGACGTATTGGGCCGGCCCAGCCGCCCGGCGCCGACCGGGGTCAGCTCGGAGGCAGAGGTGGAGGCGGCGGTCAAGCGGGCGCGGTCGGCGGCCGGCGGATGGGAGTCCCTCGGTGCCACGAAGCGGGCGGAGCTGCTTAGCGCCGCGGCAGAAGTCATGGAAGTGGGCCGGGGGGAGGCCCTGGCCGTGATGGCGTCGGAGGCAGGGAAAACCCTGGACGAGGGCGACCCCGAAGTCTCCGAAGCGGTTGACTACGCCCGTTGGTACGCCACCGGCAGCGGCTCCCTCGAACGCCTGCTGGCAGACGTCGATGGCGAAGCGGAGAGCGAACCGTTGGGAGTGGTGGTGGTGGCACCGCCCTGGAACTTTCCCTACGCCATCCCGGCCGGCGGAGCCCTCGCCGCTCTGTCCGCCGGCAACAGCGTGCTGCTCAAGCCCGCCCCTGAAGCCCGCGCTACTTCGGACCTGCTGGTCAGCCAGCTGCACGAGGGCGGCATAGACGAAAGCGTGCTGCAGCTCTTGGCCGCAGACGACGGGCCAGCAGGCCGCCGGCTCGTAACGCACCCCGAGGTGGGCGGCGTCGTTCTAACGGGTTCCTACGAGACGGCGCGGATGTTCCTCGATTGGGCGCCGCAAAGGCGGCTCCTGGCGGAGACGAGCGGCAAGAACTCGATCATCGTCTCGGCGACGGCTGACGTCGACCAGGCCGTAAGGGACGTGGTGACTTCAGCGTTCGGCCATGCCGGCCAAAAATGCTCTGCCGCCAGCTTGGCCATCGTCGTCGCCCCGGTTTACGACAAGAGCCCTTTCCTTCGTCAATTGGCCGACGCGGTCAAGAGCCTGCGCGTGGGCCTGGCCACTGCGCCGGCTAGCCAGGTCGGCCCGGTGGTGGGCCCATATACCCCGGCGCTTCGGCGGGCGCTTACGCAGCTGGGCCGGGAGAGCAGTGGTTGGTCGAACCGGCCTGTCTCGACGTTCTGGCCCCGGAAGGGACCGAAGGTGGGCGCCTGTGGTCTCCTGGGGTGCGGATAGGGGTCCGGCCAGGCTCCTGGGCGCATACGACCGAGTGGTTTGGCCCCGTGCTCGGTGTTATGCGGGCGGCCACTTTCGAGCAGGCCCTGGCCTGGCAGAACGCGGTCAGGTACGGGCTCACCGCCGGGTTGTCTTCGCTCGACCCGGTCGAGCACCGCCGCTGGGCCGAGACGGTAGAGGCGGGCAACTTGTACGTGAACCGTTCGACCACCGGGGCGGTGGTGGGCCGCCAGCCGTTCGGAGGGTGGAAGCGGTCAAGCCTCGGCCCAACGGCCAAGGCGGGCGGGCCAACTACCTCCTCGGCTTGCGGCGCTGGCGAGACGCAGCCCCGGTGGACGCCGAAGAGGCGCTCGCCGGTTATGGGCGCTGGTGGGAGCGGCACTTTGGCCGCAGCACGGAGTTGGCTGGGTTGGCCTCCGAGGCGAACGAGCTTCGCTACCGGCCTTTCGCCCCCGGGGTAGTGGTGAGGGCGGGGGAGGACGTGACCGACGACGAGCTGCGGAAGACGGTAGGGCTGAGCCAGCTGACGGGGACGCCAGTGAGCTTTTCGGTACCGCGGGCGCGGCCGGGACTGGGATTGGGCCTGGACGTAGACGGCCGAATGGACGGCCGAATGGACGGCCGGTTGGTCGTGGAGAGCGGGGAGTCTTTCGCAGCCTCGTTGGGGCGGTGGCGGGGGTCGGGCGCCCGGCTCCGGTTGCTGGGCTCGGTCGAGGCTGTGGTGGTCGAAGCCGGCGCCGCGGCCGGGCTCAGCCTGCTCGACGAACCGATCTGCTCCTGCGGCCGGGTCGAGCTGCCTCGGTGGCTGCGAGAACAGGTCGTCACGCGTAGCCTGCACCGCTACGGCAACGTGGTCTACCCCCGATAAGTGGGGGGGCTGGGCTCGGTCTGTCGGGTTCGTTCGAGCTTTGGTGAATTTGATACAAAAAGCGCGACAAACTTGTACAAAGCGACGCGGCACCGCCCGAGGCCTTGCCCCAGCCTCGTGCCCGAACGGGTACTGGCCGAACGGTACTGGCCGAACGGGTACTGGCCGAACGGTACTGGCCGAACGAGTACTGGGCGGCAGAGCCTGGCGACGCCAATTTATGCCCGGCTCGCCGCCGGGACGCCCAACTAGGCTTGGGGTCCGCCGTATGCCGATGACGCCCGGGGACCATAAATGAGCCGCCTTAGCCGTTCAGTGGAAGAAGCCAGCGCGCTACTGGCTGACGGCGACCTGAGTGGTGCAGGCGTCGTCCACGACCTGCTCGAACTGACCTACGCCCGCCGGCGCTTGGACCTCAGCGACCTCTCGCCCGCCGAGCAGGCCGCGCTCGTGGCGGGGCGGGCCGAGCAGCTCCAACCGTCGGCCGACGCCCTGGCCAAGCGAGTGACCGAGGCGAGCGAGCAAGGCCGGCCCTTCATTGCCAAGCTGGGCATAGACCCAACGGGGGCTGAGATCCATATCGGCCACATGGTGCCCATGCTCGTGCTCAGCCGGTTCCAACGCATGGGCCATCTCGTCGTGCTCATCGTGGGTGACGTGACGGCCAAGATCGGCGACCCGAGCGGCCGCTCGGACGAGCGGCCCCACCTCACCGACGACGACATCGCCCGCAACTTGGCTACGTACAAGCAGCAGGCCTCGCCTTTCTTCGACTTCGAACAGGCGGAGTTCCGTTACAACGGGGACTGGTTGCGGCTCGTCACCCTGCCAAGGTTGATCGAGATCACCCAGCATGTCCCGTTGTCTATGTCCTTGCAGCGGGAGGACTTCCGCACCCGCCTGGCCGCCGGCCACAGCCTGACGCTAGCCGAGCTGCTCTACTCCGTGGCTATGGCCATCGACTCCGTGGAGATCCACTGCGACGTCGAATTGGGCGGCATCGACCAGTACCTCAACATGCAAATGTGCCGCAAGGTAATGGAGATCTGCGGCCAGGAACCAGAGCTGGTGGTGGCCATGCCACTTCTCGAGGGCACCGACGGCACCGGAGCGAAAATGAGCAAGTCGGCCGGGAATTACGTGCCGTTGATGGCACCGGCGGGCGAAGTGTTCGGAAAAGTGATGTCCATCCCGGACCGGCTTATGGTGCCCTACCTGAAGGCGCTTTCGGAATGGCAGGAGCCGGAACTCGTCCTGGTGGGCCAGCGCCTGAGCGACGCCTCCCTGCACCCGATGGACCTGAAACGGATCGTGGCCGGCGAGGTGACGGCCGCCCTCCACGGGGTGGACGCGGCCATGCAGGCGAGGGAAGATTTCGACGCTCATTTTTCCCGCCGCAGCTTCGCCGAAGTAGAGGACCTGGCTACCATCAGGGACCTCGACCAGCCGGTGGTAGAAGTGGTGAAGAGCCTTGGCTTCGCCGCCAGCAACAGTGAAGTGCGCCGAGTGGCCGAGCAAAAGGGCTTACGGCTGGTGGTGGAGCCGGCCGACGGGGTCGGCCAGGAGCAGTTTGTGCTGGGGCCGGAAGACATCCGTGAACCGCTATCGACGGCGCTCCAAAGCAAACTGAACGGCTTATCGGGACGCTTCTACCTGAGGGTGGGCCGCAAGTTGGCCCGCATCGAGACGGCGACGGCCCCAGCGTCGCCCCTAACCCCGGCCTGATTGAGGGCGGCCGGCCCCGGCCGCGTCAGCGTGGGGGCCGGGACGGGCCGAAGCCGGCTTCGGTTGACTCGATGGCGTCCGAGACCTCGTCTAGTTCGGCCTGCGTCAGCTCCAGGCTGGCAGCCGGCAGCCAGCCATCTACCTGGCCCGGGCTACGGCCTCCGACGATGGCGCCCGTGACACCGGGCCAAGCCAGGGCCCAGGCAATAGCCACGGGCCCCGGCCCGACATCTCTCTTTTCGCCGATCTGGCGCAATTTTTCGGCCAGTGCCAGGTTCCGCTCGAGGTTCTCGCCCTGGAACTGCGGGTCCCGTTTGCGCCAGTCGTCCTGGTGCAGGTTGGCTACCCGTTCAGGGCTGAAGGCCCCGGTCAACAAACCAGCCTGCATCGGGCTGTAGATGATGACTCCGGTCGAATGAGCGGCGCACCAGGCCAGCTCCGTCGCGGTGGCCCGCTTGACCGCTGAGAACGGAGGCTGGAGGCTGTCGACGTGGCCCACCGGCTCCGCTGCTTCGAGTTGGGCGACATTGTGGTTGCTCAAACCGACGGCGCGAGCCTTGCCTTCATCCTTCAGTTCTAAAAGGGCTCCCCAGTACTCCTCGATAGGGGTGCCGTCCTCGGCCGGCCAATGCAATTGGTAGAGGTCGATGGTTTCGACCCGTAGCCGCCGGAGGGAGTCTTCGGCCCCAGCCTTTATGCTTTCGGGCGCCCCGACCCGGCGTGACTGCTTGTACCGGTCGCTTTCGTCCCACACGAGCCCGCCCTTTGTGAAAATAAACGGCCGGTCGCCCACCGGGATGCCGTCCATCGCCGCGGCTACCACTTCTTCCGAATGGCCGAGCCCGTAGACCGCCGCCGTGTCCACCCAGTTGACGCCCGCCTCAACCGCGTGCCGGATGGCGGCGATCGACTCCTCATCATCCTGAGGGCCCCACGAGAACGCCCATCCGCCGCCTCCGGCGGCCCACGCGCCAAAACCTACGAGCGTAATGTCCATGCCCGTCTTGCCCAAAGGTCGTGTAGCCAGCTCCACGTGAAAACTCTCCTTTACCCGGTTGGCCCAAACGTACCGCCTTGGCCCGGGTCACAGTTGGCCCGGGCCACAGTTGGCCCGGCTCAGGGTTGGCCCGGGTCAGGCCCGGTCCTTGGCCCGGCTGAGGGTTGACTCGTCCGAGGGTTGACTCGTCCGACGGCCCACCAGTGTCACGGAGTGTTGGCGTTGACGCCGACGCCAATGGTGACCCACCCCAGGGAATGCTCAGGTCCTACTGCCTTGACCCGCCAGTAGCCATCGGCGGGCAAGCGAGCGTTGAACCAGCCGGCACCTCCTTGGAGTTTGACGGCCCCGGGCACCTTGGCCGCGGGCGCCCCGTTGGGGCCTATGACCGAGAGCTTTACCGCCCCGTTGAGCGCCGTGTCCGCGCTGAGCCCGGGCGTCTCCGCCGCCATGTCGACGGTGAAGGTTTGGTCGAGCGGGGCGGTGTAATAGGCCGAAGTAGGGCCGGCCACCAGCAGCCTGAGGGTGGCGGGCGGCGCCGCCGGCGGCAACTGAGGGGCCCGAGGGGGCTGGTTGAACTCGAAGTAGTTCAAGAGGTCCGGGGCCTGTGCGTTGGTGCTGTCCAGTGGAGACAGGTGCCACAGGGCTTGCATGAACGAAAGCACCGAGAGGTTGGTCGTGGTCTGGCTGATGCGTTCAGCTGGCGTGTAGGGCGAGATCACGACCAGCGGTGTGCGCGTCCCGTACCCGCTCGGGTCGACCTGAGGGGGTGAGACGTGGTCCCAGAACCCGCCGCCCTCGTCGTACGTGATGAAGATGGCGGTAGTGGGCCAGTCCGGCCCTTTCATCAGCGCCAGGACGAGCTGGCCCAACCAGGCGTCGCCAGGAGAAGTGTCCTCGGGGGATTCCTCGCTGTAGCCGACGCCCGGCCGGACGAAAGAGAAATCGGGCAACGTGCCCGCCGCCGCGTCTGCGATGAACTGGCCGGTCGTGACCAGTTGGTTGGTATGTCCCGCCGGCACCAGGCTGTCCCAGTACGTCCCCTGGAGATAAGCAGGAGGGAAGCCGAAGAAGATGTCCCAGGAGCGACCCGCGGCTTGCAGTTGGTCGAAGATGCTATGGAACTTGTCCGAGGCCGGGGGTTCGGAGTTCGAGTACCAGCCGTCAGAAGTGCCGGCCAATGCGGCCAGTATGTTCGGCGTGGAAGGGGCGATCTCGGGCTGGAAGTTGGCTGCCGCCAGAGCGTAATGCTGGCCCAGGAACTGCAGGTTGGGGTCGACCGAAGGGGGGAAAACAGTGATAGAGGCCAGCCCTTCGTAAGGGGTAACGGTGTAGCGGTCCATCTTGAACACCCCGTTGGGCTGGCGGTCCATGGCTTGATCCTCGATGGGCCGCGTGTTGTCGAGGTTGGGACCGACGCTGCCCTGGTCTGGCGGGGCCAGGAGGGGGCCAATGCGAGCCCCGGGGACCGTAGGACTGGGGAACGTTGTCCCTGCGGGTATACCGTCCGCCCCGCCCAAGCGCCCGAAGAGGTCGTCGAAGGTATGGTTTTCCAGCATTATTTCCACAACGTGGCGGATCGGCGCGGCCGACTTCCCACTGGCTGCCACCGGGAGGCCAGCGGCGAACGCGCTGACCTTTGGCCCGCCCCCGCACAACCCACCGGCCAAGAGCGTCGCGGCCAAAGCAGCACGCGCCAACTTGAGTCCCGCCGTCTTCACGGCCCCACCCTATGGAAAGCGCAGCGAGCGTTGGCCTCTGCGACGTGTGCCTCTACGAAGGAGCCGGTCTCCGCAACGCTGCTGCCACAATCAAATCGATCAGCATAAAGAAGGCGCCCAGGCCCATGAGCGAGAACTGGAGCGGTGCCGGCTTGACCAGGAAGATGGGCGACACGATGAGGAAGACGCCAGTCGCCATGACGAACAGGTGTTGGAGGGCCTCGTCGCGCCCGAGCGGTCTCATGGCCATGGACGCGAGATTAGCTCCGCTCTACCCCGAGCGGCCAAAGCGCGGGCTCACCCCTTTCGTCGGAGGCATCCAGGTCGACGTCTATCACGAGCGCCCATTCGTGGTAGCCAGCCGGGTCGTCCAGCACTTGTCGCACCCGCCAGCGCCGGCCCTCCTCACCGACCTGGAAGAGGTCCGGGCCGCGGGCCGCTGAGCCGGTCCCGATGGAGCCCTGCTCGGCGAAATAGGCCGCGAACGCGGCTTCCCATCGGGCTGCGTCCCAGCCTGTGTCCTGGTCGATTTCGCCCAGGGTGGCCCAATCGCGTTTGGCGGCCAGCTCCACTCGCCGGAAACCGGCGTTGCGCACCATGACCCGGAACGCCCGCACGTTGGCGGTGAGCGGCGGCGGCTCCCTCGCCGCCGCCGCGCCGGCCAGGGGCCGTTGCCCCATGGCCAAGGTGGCCTCGAGTTCGTCTGGGTGGCTCAGCAGTTCCCACTCGTCGAGCAGGCTCGAGTCGACCTGGCGGACCATTTCGCCGAGCCACTCGGACAGGTCGTGCAGGGTCGGCGACTTGAAGTCCTCCGGCACGTTTTGCACGAGCGCCTTGTACGCGTCCGACAAGTACCTGAGCAAAAGGCCTTCGGAACGGGACACCCCGTAGTAAGAAACGTACTCTGCGAAAGTCATCGAGCGCTCGTACATGTCGCGGACGACAGACTTCGGGTGGACGTCATGGTCGCGCGCCCAGGGATGGCGGGCGCGGTAATCGTCGAACACTGCGTACAAGAAATCAGCCAGTGGTTTGGGGTGCTCGAGGTCCCTGAGTACCTCCATCCGCTCCTCGTACTCCACCCCCTCCTGCTTTAGCCGGGCGAGAGTCTCGGTCCGAAGGTGTTCGAGCTGAGCCAGGAGCACCGCTCGGGGGCCCTCCAGAGTGGATTCGACCACAGAAACGACGTCGAGCTCCCACTCGGGCGCACCGCGATCAAGGCGGGGCAGGGCGTCCAGCACGAACAGCGAAAGCGGCTGGTTCAGGGCGAAATCATCCTGCAAGTCGACGGTCAGACGGACCCGCCGGCCGAATTCGTCAGGTACTGTGAGCTTTTCCAGCACCCCGGCGGCCAGCAGGGAGCGGTACATGTGTATCGCTTGGCGGATATGGCGGCGTTGCGCCGGCCGGTTGTCGTCGTTGTCGGTGAGCAAGCGCCTCATGGCCGCGCAGCCGTCGCCCGGACGGTCGAGGACCTCGAGCAGCATGGCGTGGGTCACTTTGAAGCTGGAGGTCAACGGTTCCGGCTGGGCGGCGACGAGCCGGTTGAAGGTGCCCTCGTCCCAGTTGACGAAACCTTTGGGAGGCTTGGCTTTCACTATCTTGCGGCGCTTGCCCGGGTCGTCACCGGCGCGCGCCAGGGCGCGTTCGTTCTCGCTCACGTGCTCGGGGGCCTGGACCACCACGCTGCCGGCGGAGTCGAAGCCGGCCCGGCCGGCCCGGCCCGCCATCTGATGGAACTCACGCGCCGTCAGCAACCGGCTCGTGGTCCCGTCGTATTTTGACAACCCGGTAAAAAGTACGGTCCGAATAGGCACATTTATCCCCACGCCGAGAGTATCCGTGCCGCAGACGACCTTCAAAAGCCCTTCTTGGCAGAGCCTTTCCACCAGCCTGCGATATTTGGGCAGCATGCCGGCGTGGTGCACGCCGATGCCATGGCGTAGGAACCGGCCCAGAGCTTGGCCGAACCCGCTCCCGAGCCGGGCTTCCGAAATGGCCACGGCGATGGCGTCGCGCTCGGCCCGGGTCGCCAGTTGCGCGCTGGTGAGCGCCTGTGCGCGTTCGACGGCCGCTTTTTGGGTGAAATGGACGGCATAAATGGGGGCCAGGCCCTGAGCGGTCAGGTTATTTATCGTGTCGTGGACCAAGGTGCGGGCGTACCTGTAGTCCAACGGGACCGGGCGTTCAAGGGACGTGACCACGGTCGTCGGGCGGCCCGTACGCCGTTCGAAATCGTCAACAAAACGAGAGACATTTCCGAGCGTCGCCGACATGAGCACGAACTGCGACCGCCGCAACTCGATCAGCGGCACCTGCCACGCCCACCCCCGGTCCGGATCGGCATAAAAATGGAACTCGTCCATTACGACTTGGTCCACCGGCGCGCTCTCGCCATAGCGGAGGGCCACGTTGGCCAGCACTTCGGCGGTGCAACAGATCACGGGTGCGTCCGGGTTTATCGATGCGTCGCCGGTCAACATCCCGACATTTTCTGTCCCGAGCTGCGTGCACAGGTCGAAGAACTTCTCGGAAACGAGCGCCTTGATCGGAGCGCTGTACCAAGAGCGCCGCCCCGAGGCCAGCATGGAAAGGTGGGCGCAAAGAGCCACCAGGCTTTTACCCGAGCCCGTCGGCGTAGACACGATCACGTGGTCACCGGCCAGCACCGCCAGGACGGCCTCCTCCTGGGAGGGGTAAAGGTCGAAACCGCGCAGGCGGGCCCAGCCGCTGAAGGCTTCGAGCACAGAGTCCGGGCTCGACCCGGAGCCGGACAGGTGGTCGAGTAAATTGGTCATAACCTAGTTGAAAGGCTAACCGTGAGCGATTACGATCCGGGCGCCGCAGGCGGCGACCAGCCGTGGGGACCGCCTCAACCTCCGCCACAACCAACGGGTGGTTGGGGCGCTCCGCCCGGAGCCGGCCCGGCGGCAGGGCCCTCGTACGGAGGCCAGGTCTACGGGGGCCAACCGCCCCCTTATGGCAACCCGCCGCCCGGAGGTGGTCAGCAACTGCCGCCCTACTCCCAGTTCACCTCGCCCCAGCAATCCAACTGGGGCGCTCCGTCGCCCGGGCTCGGCCAACTGGCGGACTGGGCGCCACGAGCGGGCGCCTTCGTCATCGACTGGCTGATCATTTTCGTGCCCTCCCTCGTACTCGACATCCTGACCAGCGCCACTAACAGCGCCTTTTTCGAGATCCTGGCGTACATCTGGGGTATCGGCATGTGGGTGTGGTTCTCCGTCCAGGTGGGGACCACGGGGTCTTCACCCGGGATGAGGACGGTGGGCCTCAGGTGCGTAAGTAAAGCGACCGGCCAGAACATCGGCACAGGCACGGCCATCCTGCGTTGGGTCCTTCACATCGTCGACTCGATCATCTGTTTCATCGGGTGGTTCATGCCGCTCTGGGACTCCAAGCGCCAGACGCTGTCGGACAAGATCGTGGGCTCCCTGGTGTACAGGGTCCAGCCCGAAGGGTTCAGCCTGCTCCCGAAGCGGAGCCCCTCCTAGGCCGATGCTGGCCCGCCTGCACAGGCCGCGGCCTCCCTGGGACTGGCCGGTCCGGTCCCGGCCGTTCGCCGCCGCCGGGGCAGTGGCCGCCGCGGTGACGGTGGTCGCGCTGGCCAACCCCTTCAAGCACCATCTGGCGCCCGCCTGCCCCCTGCACGCCCTGACCGGGCTCTACTGCCCCTTTTGCGGAGGCACTAGGGCCACCTGGGCTGCCGCCCACCTGCACTTCGGGCTGATGATGCGCGAGGACGCGCTGTACCCGGTCATCGTGCTGGTCGCATTGTGGGGGTGGTTAGCCTGGCTGGGGCGGGCGACGGGGCGGTGGCGGCTGCCGACGCTCAGGAGCCGTGCCTTTGACGTGACGGCCGGGGTGGTGCTGGTCGCGTTCATGGTGCTGCGCAACGTGCCGGGCCTCGGGCTGGCCCCACCCGCAGTCGCGTAGCCGTAAGTGCTTCAGGCCTGCGAGATCCCGATCCCTCCCAGGGTCGAGGCGCCGTAGCGCTCCTTTTCGGCCTGGAGGTCGAGGCGACCTACGGACGAACGACCCCCCAGCGCCACTTCGTCCAGGAGGTCCGCGGGGACGATCCAGGCCACCTCGAACTCGAGCCCGTCGGGGTCTTTGGCGTACAGGCTCTTGGTGGTGCCGTGGTCGCTGGCCCCGACCAGGGCACCGGCGAGGCGTAAGCGCCCGGCCAGCTCCTCGAGGTCAGTGAGAGTCTCTACTTCCCAGGCGAGGTGGTAGAGGCCGACGGTCTCCCGGCCGGCCGCCGTGGGGCCGGCCTGCTCGCCTATGGAAAAAAGGCCGAGGTCGTGGTCGTTCGTGGAGCCGGGTGCCCTCAAGAACACGGCCCCAGGGAAGCCCATCGGCAGCCGCTCGAAATCGAGGACGCTCTCATAGAAATCAGCCGACTTCTCGGCGTCACGGACGTACAGGACGGCGTGGTTAAGGCGCTTGACTGCCATGATTACGTTGTAGCCCAACTGGTATCGTTCCGTCATGGTTAAACGAGGCGTGGTGCTGGCCGCGGGCTTGGCGACGGTCGCGCTCGCACTGGGCGGCTGCGGCGATTCTGTACACCAGGGCGGAGAAAATGCGGCCATACACCCCTCCTCGGGGATCTGGGTGTCGCCGACCTTTGGCGCCGAAAACACGTCCGGGCATGTCGGGCTACCCACCCCTCCGGTCGGGCCGGCCCCGGCCACCCCACCGGTCGCGGTGCCGTCTGGACAGGTCAGCGCCGTGAGCCGGATCCAGCTGGCCGTAACCGGGGGCTGTTGGCAAAACGCCGCCTTGGGCAATGTGTACGGTGCTTACAACCAGCACTTCTGGACGGTGGGAGGGTGTGGCGCCACGGCGGCGGACCTAGCGCTGGAGCTGTACCCCACGGCGGCCGCCGCCCTCGCTAATGCTCATCACCCGAGCCCGGAATCCTTGCTCGATCGCTACATCGACGGCAATGTGCTGGTCGACGTGTACTCGAGCGCTCCGCAGACCGCTCTGGCCCAGTTGACCAGCGTGAACGGCCTCGTCCCGGTGCCGGGGTACGGAGGCTAAGCGGGACAACCCAGGTCGGGACAGGCCAGGTCGGGACAGGCCAGGTCGGGACAGGCCAGGTCGGGCCAGTCGGGACGGCCTATGCGGCGGCGGGCGGGAGGGGTCGTTCTGCACCGCAGCTTGTCAGAATGCCTCTCGACGGGTGCAGGGCCATAGACGCTTGGCGCCGCTTCTCCAGTTCGCGAATAGGTGCTTCGGCCATGCTTTCGGCCAGAAGAGCGTCGATGGCGTCGAGCAGCTCCCTGGTCTCCTCAGCGGCGTCCTCGCGGTCAGGGTCGGCGCCCTGCTGCTCTAATGGCTGGCACAGTGAGCTTCATCGGACCTCCTTCTAGTCCCACGACAGGCAACGCTCGCCTGGCTGCCGTTGCCGACATTTGTCCCTATGAAAAGGGGCCTGTCCCAACGGCAACCGGGCGAACGTTCCTGGGGGCAGCATCAAGAGCAATATCGGCTGTCCGAATGCTGTCCTCAAGAAAATGTGAGTGCGCCACCACTCGCCAGATACCGCCGACGCCCGATCTTCAGAAGATCCTCAGCGCCCCCTCAGGGTTGGGGGCACCTCGGGCCGGCCGTCAGACCAGGTGGGAGATGTCTCGGAACACGAGCGAAGCGACCATCGCCATCACAGCCAGGTACACGATGGCGGCCACCCATCGCCAGCGGTGATCAGACTGGAAGAACCGTCGCATGGCTCTGACGTCGAACACGAGGGCCAGGATCCCGACCGGGATCCCGATGGCCGGACCGATGAAGGGAACAGCGCCCAGCCACGGGGCCAATATCGGCAAGACGATGTAAGAGAGCAGGCACCTGGTACCGGACAAGGCCATCGAGGCGCTGAAGATGTTGTGGACCTCTTGCCCGTTTACGGGGTCCCGCACCCGAAGGGCCCAACGAGCAAACCGGTCCGCCCGGCTGCGCCGTACCGGGACGGCCTGCAACGCGGCGGAAGGCTCCGCTCGGGTGAGGTCGACGGCGGTCGCGGTGCCCCCGTTGGTACGGCCCCCGTTTGTACTGCTGCCACCGACTTCTATGGCCGAGCCTGTCATCACGGAGTCGCCCATTACCGAACCGCCCATTACCGAACCGCCCATCACCGAACCGCCCGATACCGGGCCGCCCCTTACCGGGTCGTCCATTACCGGGTCGGTGGCCGCACGTTCCACGTGTCACACGTTACGCGCTGGCGCGCTACTTGGTGATCGCCTGGCCATCGGGCGAGACCAGCCACCAGATGCCGCCGTAGGTCTCCACGCCTTGACCCGTGACCATGCCGGGGTCCGAGTCTTCCTCGTAGGTGTAAAGCGCGTGCTTGTTGTACAGCACTTGTCGTACTCCGTCACTGCGGGTGAAGCTCGACAACAGCGCCGCCTTGACCCCCGGGCCGGCCTTCAGCCGGTGGCCGGCGACCAGGGGGGGCCAGACGACGGCACACGAGCCGACACAGCTGCTCGCTCCCGGTGGGTCTGATGTGAGGAGATAGAGAGACTGGCCCGACGAGGTCACGAGTACGTCGCCGTAGCCTTTCACCGACCGCAGGTCGACGGTACCCGAGGTCACGGAGGCCACGGTTGTCACTGACGACCCGCCGAGGTAGTTGGAGCTGCCGCAGCCCGTAAGCACGAACAGCCCGACGACTACCGCGACGACCGGCGCAGTGAAGGTGCGGGCCCCTGCCGTCCTGGCCGTCGAGCGTCTCGCGCCACGCGCTTTGGGGCGAATTACTGTTCTTATCGTTGTGTTTTTCGCCCCAGAACGCATCTTTCGCCCCAAAACTGAACACCCTTTCGGCTGGCCCTCAGCCCGGCGCCGGGCACGAGCATAGGGCGAGCCGGGCCTAAGTCCTGGTCGGCCTCGGGCGGCGCAGGAACACCTCTTGGGCCACGCTGGCTACGAGGGCGCCGCCCAGGGCGAAGATGCGGCCCTGGGTGAGGCCCCGAGAATCGTACAGCGACCCGCTAGTGGCCTCGAAGAGCAACCAGTCGTCGGCCCGGAACGGTCGATGGAACCAAATGGCGTGGTCGAGGCTCACCGGCCGCCAGGGCTCGGCCGGCTGGCATTCCTGGGCGTGCAAGGCGGCCGCCACCCACGCGGGGCCGCTGTCGGAAACGTAGGCCAGGGCGGCGGCGTGTAGTGCTTGTTCGTCTCCCAGCGGCTCGAGCACCTTCGACCAGCTGCATGCCTTCTGAAGTCCATCGGCCCGGTCCAGGTACCCGCCCAACCGGCGGGCGGCCGTGTGCGCCTTCCCCGGGTCGCTGAGGTCGCGCACGACGTCGACCTCACTCGGTACGTCCGTACCGGCGGTACCGGCACCGCCTCGAGGCCCGCCGGCGCGAGCAAGGCCTGTGTCGCCCGGCACGAACCGGAGTTCGAACACGGGGCTCCAGCTCACGTCCCACGCTTCGGCGGGCGTCCCCACCTCGGGCGGCCGGACCAGCTGGACGTCCATCGTCGGGGTGCCCGCGGCCTGGAACGAAGCCGACATGTTCAATATGGCCCCGGTCGATTGGCGGGCCACGACCTGGCGGGCGACAAAGCTCCGCCCGTCCCGCAAGCGCTCGACCTCGAACCGCACGGGTTCGTCAGGGTCGCCCACGCGGAGGAAGTAGGCGTGCAAGGAGTGGGGCGCATAACCCGGTTTTACGGTGAGGTCGGCGGCCCGCAGGGCCTGGGCCACGATCTGGCCACCATAAAGGCCCCCCCACGGGTAGCTCGGCCCGGAGCCGACGTAAGTGTCTGGCCCGTGCGCCTCTAAGTGCATCATCGCCTCGAAGGGCGGCCGCAACTGTCCCAATCCCGGAGGCTCAGGAATTGTCAAACCGGGGAAAAATAGTTTGTTCGAGGATGAGTTTTATCCCGGCCGCGATGGGGATCGCCACCAGTGCGCCGATTATCCCGAGCAGGGCGCCGCCGACCACTACGGCCAGGACCGTGAGGACGGGCGACACATTTACCGCGTGCCGCATTACGCGCGGCACCAGCACATAATCCTCGAAGAACCGGTAGGCGACGTAAAAGGCCGCCGTGGACACCGCCACCGGCAATGAGACGACCAGGGCCACGAGGCTCACTATGACCCCCGCTATGGTCGAGCCCACCACCGGGATCAGGTCGAAGAAGGCCACCATGAGGCCGAGCAATATGGGGTAGGGGATGCCGAGCACGGTGGCCCACAGGAACGTGCCCAGGCCGGCGACAAGAGACGTGAACAGGTTACCCAGCAGGTACCCGCCCACGCCGGCGAGGACTTCGTCCGATAAGGCTATGTAGCGCCGCCGGCGGCTCTCGGGCACCAGGTGGGAAGAGAAGTTCTTGATGGCCGGGAGGGCGGCCAGGAAGTACACCGTGAGCACCAGGACGATGAGAAAGTCGCTCACCGCGCTCAGGACGAACTCCCCCGCGCCGAGGACACCGGTGGCCAAGTCCTGAGCCAGGCTGCCGGTGCTTTTGCCACCGAGGTAGTCACTCAGGTGGAGCTCCTTCGCCAGGTGACCGACGCTGCCTTTTCCTGAAGCGATCTGGGCCCGCCATTTAGGGACCTGCTTGGTCAGCTGGTTTATCTCGTGTTCGATCGGTGATATGGCCGAATAAACAAACAGGGCCACGGCTCCGGCGGCGATGAGCACAACTATGAGCACGGCAAAAGAACGCCGCACCCGGTGGCGAGTGAAGAACGCCACGGCCGGCTCGAGGCCGACGGCGATGAAGAGGGCCAGGAAAACGAGGACCAGGGTGCCCCGGATGGAGTAAATCGCGGCCCCCAGGCCCAGGGCCAGCAGCACGCCCATGGTCGCGACAAAGCCAACGACGAACGGGTTTTGCCGGTCGAACGGCTGCCCCAAACGGCGCACGGCGCGCTGCCGGGCGCGCTCGTCATTGGTGCCGGCGCGGCCCGGGAGCTCGGTCGTGACCGTCCGGTCTTCCAGCCCGGCTGCGGTCCGGTCTCGTTGCCTGGCGGGTCTGTCAGCCATTAATCACAGCCGTTCGTTTTTACGATCGTACGCCGCCGACGAGTGGACAGTGGCCATGGTTGGCGTCGATGAGTGACATGCTCAGGTCCACCCCGCCAGCGCGGGTAGAGCGAACCCGCACCCAACCGCCAGGCCCTCGGCTTATGCACGCCGTCTGTCGCGCGGTGGGCCCCAGTGACCAATAGGGAGACCAGCGCACCCTGAGCAGGGTGCGGCCAGAGGCGGACAACTGGACGACGACTGAACGCGGCGACAGCGAGCGGACCCTGGCCGGGCCGGTGACCAGCCCGGGACTGCCGGCCACCTTCCACAGAACCCAGTTGGCGCTACGCCATACCGTCTGCAGTCCTTTGACCGCTCCGGAACGGAGTAGCGCCGCCTCAGCCGTGGCGGCATAGTCGAGCGGCGCATCAGCGAGGGCGACGTAGGAAACCCCGTTGGCGAGCAACCAGGAGCGGTAAACCGACGGCCGCAACAGGCCTCCGTCGTAGAAGAGCCCGTTATAAGCGATGTCCAATTGTCGTTCCCAACCGCGGGCCAGGGGGAACAGGGGGGCGACATAGGCCGACTCCCAGTGATGGACGGTGGGAGGGATCTCGACCCGCACCGGCGTGCCGCGGCTCAACCGGTCGAGTTCTGCGGTCAGGGGTCTGTAGTAGGCGGCCGCGCTGGAGGGGCCGTTGGACGCCCCATCGAAGGCCTCGGTGATCGGCGACCAGTGCCAGACGACGAGGAAAAGGGCGCTTGCCCAGGCGGCACAGCAGGCCGCCGCCACCCGGGGCCGTCGGAGATCCCGGCCCAGGCTCGCCCTCCCCCCGCCCCGGAGACGACTAATGGCGGCGGGCAAATAGCAGATCACCAGGGGCACACCGATGTAAGCGGCCAGCCGGACGTCGTTGTCGCCCATCTGGGTCCGGATGGCGAACAGGCCGATGCTCACGGCGGCGTAAATAACGGCGGCGAACCGGACCGCACGGGCGGCCCGAACGAGGGGACTGGCCAAGAGGGCACAGATGGCCAGCACCACGATGAGGTCGGCGACGCCGAAGGGGAAATAACCCGGGCCGGGAAAAAGCAAAGGAGCCGCCGCGGTGGCCACGAAGACCAGGGCCGCGGCCAGCACTTCCACCACGACCGCCCGAAGTGGTGCTCGACCGAAGTCGGCCAGCCCCCAGGCGAGGAGGGCCATGGCCAGGAAAGCCCCGACGACCGGGGAGCTGAGGCCGGCCAGTAGCCCGAGCCCGAGGCCGCTAACGAGGTACAGCGCGGGCCATTGGCCGTGCCGCCGGTCCTTTTGGGGCTGGCCCGGGTACCGGTCGCGGCCATCGCGATAAGCGGCCACGCACAGCACCGACCCGAGGGCCAGCGCCTCACCGGCGAGCGTGGGCAGCTGCCCGATGGCGACCTCGACCACAGTCGAGGCGGCGAAGTACCAGCTACCGGCCAGCCGTCTCCCGAACTGGCGCACGACCAGCCGGTCGAAGCAGAACGCCGCGCCCGCCGCTGATGCGGCCGCTACCACCCACACACCCAAGTAGCCGGCGGCCAGAGGGTAAATGACGCTGTAATTAAGCGGGTAGGTGCCCGCGTACCACCCCGGGTCCCAGATGATGAAGCCCCAGTGAGCGGCCTGGCCCGCTCGGTAGACCTGGGCGGCCCAATCGGTGCCTCGCCATCCCCCCAGGAAGCAGACCGCACAGCCAGCCAAGGCCAAGAACACCGGGCCCGCACTGCTGAGAGGGCGTGGCGTGACCGCTCGATGGTTGGGCTGGCGCGACGGTCCGGCTTTTTCCCGCCCTACGGTCACCCTCATTGGCGACGTCCCAGGGGCGCGCACCTCTCCTAACGAACTAGACAGGAGCCCAGTCTTACCGCCCGGATCGGTGCTGTCCGGCTGGTAGGCCAGCGGCGGGGGCCAAATTGCGGCAAGCTCTTGGCATGCCAGATAACGGCCGCACCGGGGAAATCCCCACCACCATGCAGGACTTCCCCCTCACGATCACCCACTTGCTCCGGCACGGCGAGACCGTGTACGGCCGCAGCGAGGTGATCAGTTTCGACGGGGAGCAGACGTCGTCCAGGAGTTTCGCTGAGGTGGCGGTCCGGATGCAGCGGTTAGCGGCGGGCCTGGCCCATCTCGGCGTCCGCCCGGGCGAACGGGTGGCAACCCTGATGTGGAACAGCCCCGAGCACCTGGAGGCGTATTTCGCGGTCCCCTGCATGGGCGCCGTGCTGCATACGCTCAACCTGCGCCTGGCGCCGGCCGACCTGGCCCGGATCATGGCGGAAGCAGGCGACAAAGTCGTCCTGGTCCACGCCAGTTTGCTGCCCCTCCTGTCCGCCGTCTTGCCTGGCGTGCCCACCGTCGAGAAGGTGGTGGTTGTGGCCGACCCGGGCCAGCCGGCCTTTGCGGGGGGCTCAGACGGGCCTGTCGAGCACCTCGGCTACGAGGAACTGCTGGCGGCCCAGGAGCCCGGTTTTGCCTGGCCGGAGCTGGACGAGCGCAGTGCGGCCGCCATCTGTTACACCAGTGGCACCACCGGAGTCCCCAGAGGCGTCGTGTACAGCCACCGTTCCACGTTCTTGCACGCGTTCTCGTGCACTTCAGGAGCCGCTTTTGTGGTCAGCACCGAGGACCGGGTGCTCCCGCTGGTCCCGATGTTCCATGTCAACGCCTGGGGCCTTCCATTTGCCAGCTGGATGACCGGGGCGACGTTGGTCATGCCGCAGAGATGGCTCCTCGGGGGCCCGTATGCAAATTGATCAAATTGGCTCGGCCCACGTGTGCCGCCGGGGTGCCGACCATATGGGGCTCGCTGCTCGCGTATGGCGACGAGCACCCAGAAGATGTCGACTTTTCCTCGCTGCGGCTGGCCATGTCCGGCGGAGCGGCGTTGCCGGTGGCGATGATGGAGGCGTTCCGCGACCGTTACGGGGTCCACATGTCCCAGGGATGGGGCATGACCGAGACCAGCCCCGTGTGCACTTTCGCGCTCGTGGGCCAGCCGGCGCCCAACGATGCGGGCTCGGGCAAGACCGGCCCCCTCAGTGCCGGGCGGCTGCTCGCTGGCGTCGAGATGCGGATCGTTACCCCCGAAGGTGAGGTCGCCCTGTGGGACGGGGCCACAGTCGGCGAGGTCGAGGTACGAGGGCCGTGGATAACCGGCTCTTACATTGGCGGCGTGGAAGCGGCCCAGTTCCACGATGGTTGGTTCCGCACCGGGGACCTGGGCGCCCTGGACCCGGACGGCTTCCTCTACCTTTCGGACCGGCTGAAGGACAGCATCAAGTCGGGCGGTGAATGGATCTCGTCCATACGCTTGGAAGACGAGCTCATGGCCCATCCGGGCGTGCTCGAGGCCGCCGTCGTCGGTGTCCCGGACGAGCGCTGGGGGGAGCGGCCGTTGGCTGCCATCGTGCGCCGGCCCGGTTCCACCGTCACCGCGGACGAGCTGAAAGACCACCTTGCGTCGCGGATTGTGCGCTGGTGGGCCCCCGACCACTGGGTGTTCGTGGACGAGCTGCCCAAGACGTCCGTGGGCAAGTACGACAAGAAGGTGTTGCGGGCCCGGTACGGCGCCAGCGGTAACGGCGAGACGAGCTGATTAGTGGCGGGATAAGTCAGCGCTGGCCCCAGCGGCCGCGGTGGACCACTTGGGTGATGGGCTTGCGGCCCCGGAAGGCCGAGGTCGATGGCCGGTCATCGGGGCTGGGCCAACCGAGGGCGATGGCGCCGAGCGCCTCCCACCCGGCGGGGACGCCGAGCCATTCGAGTAGCGGCCCGGCCGGTCTGCGAAGGGAAAAAAAGAGGGCTCCGAGGCCTTCCTGCCTCAGGCCAAGAAGGAAAAGCATGGTGGCGAAGGCCGTGTCCACCAGCCAGTACGGCACCGCCCACTCGTTCACTCGCCGGACCCCGGATGGCGCCTTGTCCGCTTCCGCGTAGCGCTCGAGGTAGCTGGCGCGGCTGGCCAAGGGCAGCACTATCACGGGCGCCTTCAGCAGACCGGGGTGGCTCGGATGGGCGAGCCATGAGCTTTCGGCTTGATAGTCCCAGAACCGGAGGGTGTCGTCACCTTCGAGGACCATGAAGGCCCAGCCCTGCGTGTTACCGGCCGACGGGGCGTGAGTGGCCAGCTCGAGGGCGCGTACCAGCGCCTCGCGGCCTACCGGCCGGTCGAGGAAGCTGCGGCACATACGGCGCCGGGTGATGACGGAGTCGAGTTCCAGTGTGGTGAAATTAGCGCTCGGAGCCCCCGCGGCGACAAAGACGGGGGCCGGAGCGGAATGCCGACCCGGCTGGTAGGGTTTTATTTGGTATGGCAAGTTTTCGTGAGCTCTTGAGCAACGCTCGTTCTCGCATCACTGAAGTGGTGCCCAGCGAGGCGGCGGAGATGTTGAAGGAGCCGGGCGTGGTGGCGCTGGACGTCCGCGAAGCGGACGAGTTCGAGCAGGGAGCGCTGCAGGGAGCCGTCCATATCCCTCGTGGCTACCTGGAGGTCCAGCTGGCGGGCCGAGTCCCTGACGCGGCGACGCCCATCGTTGTGTACTGCGCTGGCGGTGTGCGCAGCGCCTTTGCAGCGGACACCCTGGCCCAGCTGGGCTATTCGAACGCAGTGAGCATGACAGGCGGGTTCAACCGCTGGAAGGACGAGGGCTGGCCCTGGGAGTCGCCCGCTGTCCTCACGCCCGAGCAGCGCAACCGCTACCAGCGCCACCTGCTGCTGCCCGAGGTGGACGTGGCCGGCCAGGTCAAGTTGTTGCGCTCGAAGGTCCTGCTGCTCGGCGCCGGCGGTTTGGGTTCGCCCGCCGCCCTCTACCTGGCGGCGGCCGGGGTGGGCACGCTCGGGATCATCGACATGGACGTGGTTGACGCTTCTAACCTCCAGCGCCAGATCCTGCACAACGTGGACCGGATCGGCGAGCGCAAGGTCGACTCGGCCAAGAAGACGCTCACCGCCCTCAACCCTGACGTGAATGTCGTCACCTACGACGTCCGGCTGGCGGCCGACAATGTCCTGGACATCTTCGCCGGGTACGACCTGGTCGTTGACGGGACGGACAATTTCCCCACCCGGTACCTGGTGAACGACGCGTCCCTGAAACTTGACATCCCGGTGGTCCATGGTTCGATCTTCCGGTTCGAGGGCCAGGCCAGCGTCTACCTACCGCATGAGGGGCCGTGCTACCGCTGCCAGGTCCCGGAGCCGCCGCCGGCGGAGTTGGCGCCGTCCTGCGCGGAAGCCGGCGTCCTGGGGGTGCTCCCCGGCATCATCGGGTCGGTCCAGGCCATGGAGGCGATCAAAGTCCTGCTCGGCATAGGCGAACCGCTCGTCGGCCGTCTCTTGGCCTACGACGCCCTCGAAGGGACGTTCCGCACCTTCAAACTGAACCGGGACCCGCAGTGCCCGGCGTGCTCGATCCCGAAAGAGGACCTCGTCATAGCTGAGTACGATCAGCTGTGCCTGCCGCATCCGATAGCGCCGCCGGCGGCCGCAGCGCCGGCGCCAGTCGAGCGAGTGCCAGCCGACCCGGTGCCAGTCGTGCCAGTGCCAGTGTCGGCCTAAGCGCCGTCATTATCTCGGTTGACGAGACCACCCCTCGGGTCCTAACCGTCCATCAGGGGCCGAGGCTCGGGCTTCCGTCGACCCATCTTGACGACGAGGTTGACCGGACCTTGCAGCAAGGGGTCAGGCGCCTCGTGAGCGGAGAAACCGGGCTGCCGGTCAGGTACTTCGAGCAGCTCTACACCTTCGGAGACCGAGGCCGGGCGTCCAGCGGGCGAGAACTGGCCGTGGCGTACCTGGCGTTGGCCCGGTTCCAGGCTGTCCACGGGCCGAACGAGCCCAGCTGGCTCAGCTATTACGAACTGTTCCCCTGGGAGGACTGGCGTTCAGGCCGGCCCGCGCTGCTCGACGACGTCATCTTGCCGGCCATCGATGAGTGGCTGGCGGCCTCGGCCCCGGCGGATCTCCCGACGCGGCGGGAGCGGGCGGAGCTGACCTTCGGCGTAGGCCATGCCCTGTGGGACCCTGTCCGGGTCCTTGACCGTTATGAGCTCGCCTACGAGCTCGGGATCGTGGAAGAGGCGAGGCTGGCCGGCCCCGGGTTGGCCGGGACTGGGTTGGCCGGGACTGGGTTGGCCGGGACTGGGTTGGCCGGCACTGGGTTGGCCGGCACTGGGTTGCCTACCGGCGTCCCCCTGGCCCTCGACCACCGGCGCATCGCCGCCGCCGCTCTGGAACGTCTACGAGGGAAGCTCGCGTACCGGCCAGTCGTTTTCGAAGTGCTGCCCGAGACGTTCACCCTGTCTCGTCTGCAACAGGTGGTAGAAGCGCTGGCCGGTCAGGTCCTCCACAAGCAGAACTTCCGGCGGCTGGTGGCCTCGGCCAACCTCGTAGAGCCGACCGGAGAATGGGACCAAAGGACGGGGGGGCGGCCGGCCGAACTGTACCGGTTCCGGCGGGAGGTGCTGAGGGAGCGGCCCGCGCCAGGGCTGGGGCTCCGGCGCCTTGGCGGGCCGTGAGGCGCGTCATACGAGACCGATAATCGCCAAATTTCGCTTGAAGTAATCCGCCCCGAGTGCGCTATAGTAGGCGATATGCTCATTGAGAGTATAAGTCCCGAGAGGCGAACCGGGGCCGGGAGGCCCACCGACGGGGAACGGCAGCGGGCCCCGAGCGCCGCCCAGGTCAGCGAGCTCAACGAGTTCACCGACTGGGCCGACGAGGTGCGCCGGTTGGCCCAAGCTCGCAACGCCGTCATACTGGCCCACAACTACCAGGTCCCCTGGGTGCAGGACGTGGCCGATCATGTCGGCGATTCCCTGGCCCTGTCCCGGCTAGCTGCTCGCAGCCAGGCCGACGTGATCGTGTTTTGCGGGGTCCACTTCATGGCCGAGACGGCCAAGCTGCTGGCGCCGGACCGGACGGTCCTCTTGCCGGACCTCGCCGCCGGCTGCTCGCTGGCGGACACCATCACGGCCGCGGATGTGCAGAAGTGGCGCCAGGACCACCCTGACGGGATGGTGGTGGCGTACGTGAACACGTCGGCGGCGGTGAAGGCCGAATCGGACATCTGCTGTACTTCGTCGAACGCGGTCGAGGTGGTCGGATCGCTGCCCGAGGACCGAGAGGTCCTCTTCCTGCCGGACATGTTCCTGGGCCAGCACGTGGCCCGCCAGACCGGGCGGCACATCGATATATGGATGGGCGAATGCCACGTCCACGCGGCCATCTCACCGGTAGAGCTGCGGAGCAAGGTCGCCGAGCACCCGAGGTCTGAGCTTTTCATCCACCCCGAATGCGGTTGCACCACCAGCGCGCTCTGGATGGCCGGGTCGGGTGAGTTCCCGAAGGAACGTACTCACGTGCTTTCCACCGCCGGCATGGTCGAGGCGGCCCAGGCGCTCGGCGATGGGCACGCCTTAGTAGCCACGGAAACCGGCATTCTTCACCAACTGCGCAATGCCAACCCGAGGGCGACGTTCGAGGCCGTGTCGCCCCGGGCCGAATGCCGGTTCATGAAGATGACCACTCCGGACCGTCTTCTCAATTGCCTGCGCGAGGGCGTTTACGAGGTCGAAATCGACGAAGAGGTGGCGGACCGCGCTCGCTTGGCGGTCCAGCGCATGATCTCCATCGGTTCGCCAGGCGGGGGCGAGTGAGATGGGGCCCCGGTCGGATGGGCTCGATGTGCTCGTCGTGGGCTCGGGCATTGCCGGCTTGTCGGCCGCCATTGAGCTTTCCGGGCAGCAGCGAGTGGCGGTGGTGGCCAAAGAAAGCGGCGGCGGGGGCAGCACGCGGCTGGCCCAAGGCGGCATAGCCGCCGCCATCGCAGCGGGCGACAGTTCGGAGGCCCACGCCGCAGACACGGTCAAGGCGGCGGGCGGTTTGGGGGATCCTGTCGGTGGCGCAGGCGATCACTGATGAAGCGGCCGAAGCCGTGGCTACGCTGGCCCGCCTCGGCGCCTGCTTCGACCCGGGCGCCCTGGCCAAGGAGGGCGGCCACGGGACGGCTCGGGTGGTACACGCCCGGGGTGACGCCACCGGGGCTGAGATCACGCGGGCCTTGCTGGCGGCCGCCCATCGGCGCGACGTCCCCGTGATGCCCGGGATTTTTCTGGTCGACCTGCTGACGACCCCCGACCGGGGCCGCGTCATCGGCGCCCTTGTGTGGGACTCGGAAGAAAAGGCGCTCCGCCGGATCTATGCCGCCACGGTCATCCTGGCCACCGGTGGCTACGGGCAGCTGTGGGCCTGACGACAAGTCCCCGAGCATGCAGCGGTGACGGGTTGGCCGCGGCAATGCGAGCCGGCGCCCAGGTGGCCGACCTCGAGCTCGTGCAGTTCCACCCCACAGGCATGGACCTTGGTCGCGACCCGAGACCGCTGGCCTCCGAGGCCATCCGGGGAGCCGGTGCCCGCCTGCGCGACCCAGAGGGCGAGTACCTCAACGGGCCCGACGGAGCGGGGGACCTGGCGCCGAGAGACGTCGTCAGCCGGGCCATGGCGCTGCGGATGGCCGAACTGGGCGCCGACCGCTGTTACCTCGACGCCACCATGCTCGGAGCCGACGCCGAGGTGATCGGGGCGCGCTTCCCTACGTTCGTGGCCGCCTGCCTTTCAGCCGGGTTGTCGCCGGACCGGCAATGGGTGCCTGTGTCGCCGACCACGCACTACACGATGGGAGGAGTTCTCACCGACTCAGAAGGGCGCACCACGCTCGAAGGACTGATGGCGGTGGGGGAGGTGGCTTCGAGCGGCCTACACGGTGCCAACCGCCTGGCCTCGAACTCCCTGCTCGAAGGGGCCGTGATAGGGCGCCGGGCGGCCCGGCTAGTCGTCGCCACCGCCGGCCCCGTTGCTCCGCGACCGCCGGTGCCCCTTACGGGCGTGCTGTTGGACCGGCCTGGCTCCAATGGCCACGTTCGCAGCCAGCCGCTTGACCGGGACACGCTGCGGCTGGCGGTACAAGCGGGCGCCGGCGTGGCCCGGGACGCCTCGAGCCTGGAGCGCTTGGCCAACTACCTGGCCACTTTGGTGCCCACCGGCCAGGACGGGGCCAAAGCTTGGGAGTTGGCCAACATGGCCCTGGTGGCGCGAGTTCTCGCCGGGGTTAGCGGCCAGGCGGCCAGAGTCCAGAGGCGCTCATTGGAGGACGGACTTTCCCGCCCCCAGCCCGTCGTGGCAGGTCCGCCAGATCGCTCAGCTGCAGGATGCTGGTGTGGGCGTAGGCGACCTGGCCGTGGACGACCCTCGGCCAGTGGGCCCGCCGAGGCCGACACCCCGCTGCGGTCGGGTGCCCGACGGCAGTCAAGGCGTGAAGGCGCTCGAGCCTCCCTGGCTGGACCTACAGGAGATGGTGGCCCGGGCGGTGGCCGAAGACCTCCCGGCCGGCGACCCCACTGGTGCGGCCGTCGGCCCGAGGCCAGCGAGCGCATCCATAGTCCCCCGGCAGCCCGGCACCATCTGCGGGCTGGTCGCCGCCCAGCTGGTTCTGGACGAAGTGAGCAACCACCTTGGCACCGGCCTTGCGCAGGCTCAGCTCGACGCCGCCGACGGCGCCCGGGTCGAAGCGGGCCGCACCCTTGGCCGCCTGGAGGGCCCGGCGGACACCCTGTTGGCGGCGGAACGCACCTTGCTGAACATCCTCACCCATCTCTCCGGCATAGCCACGATGACCACCGCCATGCTCGATGAGGTGGCCGGCACCGGCGCCGAGATAAGAGACACCCGCAAGACCTTGCCCGGCCTTCGGGCGGCGGAGAAGTACGCCGTTCGCTGCGGTGGGGGCCAGAACCACCGCATGGACCTCTCGTCTGCTCTGCTGGTGAAAGACAACCACATCGCCGCGCTGGGGGGCGTCAAGGCCGCCATCGACGCCGCTCTTGTCCAGGCTGCGCGTGCCCGTCGCCCGGACCTGACGCTGGAGGTCGAGGTCGACACCCTCGACGAGCTGGATGAGGCGCTCGCGGCCGGAGCCGCGCTGGTCCTCGTCGACAATATGTCCTTGCCCGACATGGCCGAGGCGGTGAAACGCGCCACCGACTATGGCGCGGAGATCGAGGCGTCAGGTGGCCTCCACCTTGGCAACGCCAGGGAAGTGGCCATGACCGGTGTCCGCTACCTGGCGGTTGGCGCCCTCACCCACTCGTCGAAGGCGCTGGACATCGGCCTCGACTGGGACCTGGGCCAGGGCTAAAGGGGTGGCGGCGTCGCCCGGTAGCGCTAGCCGGCGACCCCAACGAGCACAACTACGACGTCGCCGGTGCCCACCGGGTCACCCGCCTCGACCCGGACCTCGGTGACCCGCCCCGCAAACTGGGCCACGATGTTGTTCTCCATCTTCATGGCTTCCAGTACGCAGACGGCTTGGCCCGCTGCGACCTCGTCGCCCGGCTTGACCAGGACCTTCACCACCGTCCCCTGCATCGGGACGGTCACCTCGCCCCCGGTGGCGGCCGAGGTCGGCACCGCCGGGCCGTTCAGCGACACACCTACCGGAGGGATGCCGGCAGAACGGACCGGCAGCCGGCGCCGCGGACCGAGCGCCTGAGGACGGTACCCATACCTTGACCTCGAAGCGCCGGCCGTCCACCTCGACCTCGACGTCCTTGCGCTGCGCCCGGGCCGGCGGGTCTGGGGGCCGCTGGGCCGGTGTGGTGGCGGGCACGGTTGACAGGTCGACCCGTTCGCTGAGCCACGTCGTCGAGTGGCGGACCGAAATGAAATCCGGGTGGGCCAGCACAGCCAGGTGAGCCGGGATGGTGGTGGGTATGCCTTCAACCTCCGTTTCGGCCAGCGCCCGCAGGAGCCGCCGCCGAGCGCTCTCGCGGTCAGGGCCCCACGCAACCACCTTCGCCACCAGGTTGTCGTAGTACTGGCTGACCGAGTCGCCGGCCTCATAGCCCTGGTCAGTGCGGGCCCATGGCCCACCCGCTACCGATAGGCGCGTGATAACCCCCGGCGCGGGCGTGAACTGGCCATTGGCCGGGTCCTCGGCGTTGACCCGCGCCTCGATGGCGTGGCCCTGCCACTGAACGTCGAGCTGCGAGAAAGGCAACTCCCGACCGCTCGCCACCAGGAATTGGAGGCCCACGAGGTCCAGGCCGGTCACCATTTCCGTGACCGGGTGCTCGACCTGCAAGCGGGTGTTCATTTCGAGGAAGTAGAACTGCCCGTCCTGGTAAATGAACTCGACCGTCCCCGCACTTTGGTAACCACAACTCCGGGCGACGCGGACGGCCGCTTCGCCTATTTCGGTCACGACGGGGGTGGCCAGGTCGGGAGCGGGCGCCTCTTCGACCAGTTTTTGGTGACGGCGTTGGACGGAGCAGTCACGGGTCCCGAGGTGGACGACGTTGCCGAACGAGTCGCCGAACACCTGCACCTCGATGTGGCGCGGCCACGTCAGGTACTTCTCGAGGTAGCACTCCGGGCGGCCGAAGCTGCTCTCGGCCTCTCGCTGGGCGGACTCGAGAGCCTCCGCCGCCGAGGCCGGCGAGGGGACCACTCGCATGCCGCGGCCGCCGCCGCCGAAGGCGGCTTTGATGGCGACCGGCCAACCAACGGCCTCCCCAAACGCGACCACTTCTGCCGGGCCGGAGACCGGCGCGTCGGTGCCCGGTACCGGGGCCACCCCGGCCTTGGTGGCGGCGGCCCGGCTGCTGATCTTGTCGCCCATCGTCTCGATCACTTCGGGCGGCGGCCCGACCCACACCACACCGGCGCCCATCACAGCGCGGGCGTAATCAGCGTTTTCAGCGAGGAAGCCGTAGCCGGGATGGACGGCGTCGGCGCCGGCCCGCTGGACGGCCTCGAGGATCCTGTCAACCGAGAGGTAGCTCTGGGCCGCGCCCGGGGGGCCGAGAAAGTAGGCCTCATCGGCCACCCGCACGTGGAGGGCGTCGCGGTCGGCTTCGGAGTACACGGCCAGCGATGCGATCCCGAGGTCCCGGCAGGTGCGGGCCACCCGCACGGCGATCTCGCCCCGGTTGGCGATCAGGGCCCTGGTTATCGGTGTTGAGTTCTGCTGTGCCGGCACTTGGGGGCAGTCTGCCAGGCTGGGGGCGTGGACGTCGACCCTCCCGCCCCCCCGGCCCGAAACCAAAAAGCCCAAATCGCAACGCGCCTATCCTGGACGATGGGCAGCTGGGCAGGCTGCGGGGGACGCGGTTCGGCGAGGTCGTGCAGCTGGCGGAGACCACGTCCACCAACTCTGTGTTACTGGAGAAGGCGAACACCGGTGCTCCGGAAGGCCTCGTCGTCGTGGCCGACTACCAGAGCGCAGGCCGGGGTCGTTTCGACCGCCGCTGGGAGTCCCCGGCGGGGACGTCACTGCTGTTCTCGGTGTTGCTCCGGCCTAGCCAGCAAGACTTGCCGCTTTCGCGTCGGCACCTGGCTGTGGCTGCGGTCTCCCTGGCTCTGGTCGACGGGGCCAGGGCGGTGGCGGGGGTGGGTGTGCAGCTGAAATGGCCGAATGACCTCGTCGTCGGCGACCGCAAACTGGCTGGCGTACTCACAGAGTCGCCGGACGGAGGGCTCGGCGGGGCGCTGGTAATCGGGGCCGGGGTCAACGTCGACTGGGCCCCAGAGGGGGCGGCGCAGGCGGCGACGCACCTTAGCGCCGTCGCCGGCCGGCGCATCGACCGCGGCGAACTGCTGGTGGCGTCGCTCGCAGCCCTCGACCGCCTCTATGGCCACTGGGACCTGGTTAGCCAGCGCTACCAGGCCGCCAGCGCCACCGTCGGGCGGGCGGTGACGGTCCAGCTCACCGCCAATGCCCCACCGCTCTCCGGCACCGCCGTCGCCGTCGACGAGCACGGCCGGCTCGTCGTCCGCGACGGTGCTGGGGACCTGGTGACGGTAGCTGCCGGTGATGTGACTCACCTGACGGCGGCCGGAACGCCTAACCTCTTTCCACAATGAAGGCACTGGTGCTCTCCGGGGGAGCCGGGACCAGGCTGCGGCCCATTACGTACACCAGGGCCAAGCAGCTTGTGCCGGTGGCCAACAAGCCCGTTCTGTTCTACGGCCTCGAGGCGATCGCGGCCGCCGGCATCAGGGAGGTCGGGATCGTCGTGGGCGATACAGGCGCCCAGATCAAAGCGGCGGTCGGGGACGGTTCGGACTGGGAGCTGGAGGTTACCTACCTGCAGCAGGAGGCCCCCCTCGGCCTGGCCCACGGCGTGCTGATCGCCCGCGAGTTCCTCGGTGACGACGACTTCGTGCTGTACCTGGGGGACAACCTCTTGCAGCAGGATCTCGGCGACTTTGTGGCCCGGTTCGAGGCGCAGCGGGCGCAGGCCATCACACCGCGCCTAGGTGACGACGAACCGCTACTGCCGGCCGCGCAGATCCTGTTGGCCCACGTGGAGGACCCACAGCGATTCGGGGTGGCCGAGCTGGACGGTGCGGGCCGCGTCCTCCGGTTGGTGGAAAAGCCGGCGGTGCCCCCGTCAAACTTAGCCCTCGTCGGCGTCTACCTCTTCGACCACCGGATCCACGAGGCGGTCAGCTCGATCAAGCCGTCCGGGCGGGGTGAGCTCGAGATCACCGATGCCATCCAGTGGTTGATCGATGCGGGTCATGCCGTCCTGTCAGAGGTGCTCGGCGGGTGGTGGATCGACACCGGGAAGCTCACGCCGCTCCTCGAGGCCAACCGCCTGCTGCTCGAAGGCATAGAGCGACGGGTGGACGGCGAGGTCGACGCCGACAGCCAATTGGACGGGCGGGTCGTAATAGAGGCGGGCGCCCGCCTGGTCCGTAGTCATGTACGGGGGCCGGCGATCGTGGGCGCAGGCACCGAGGTGAGGGACAGCTTCATTGGACCGTTCAGCGCCATCGGGGACGATTGCTTCATCCACCACTCCGAGATAGAGCACTCGGTGCTGGCCGGCTCGGTGCGGGTGGTCGACGCCGGCCGCATCGAGGACTCGCTGCTGGGCTTTGGCGCTGAGGTCACCCGGAGCGAGCGGCGGCCTCGGGCCACCAGGCTGATGGTGGGGGACCACTGTCTCGTGGACCTCTCCTAGCACGCCGCTAGTAGCCTCGCGGGCCATGAAGTTATTCATCACGGGCGGGGCCGGGTTTATCGGCTCGAACTATGTGCGGTGGGTACTGTCCAACACCTCGGACGAGGTCACCGTCTTCGACGCCCTCACCTACGCCGGCAACCGGGCCAGTTTCCGCGACGTCGAGGAAGTCTTCGGGAGCCGCTACCGGTTCGTGCACGGGGACATTTGCGACCTCCCGGCGCTCGAGGCGGCGGTGACGGGGCACGATGCCATCGTCCATTTTGCGGCGGAGAGCCATGTCGACCGGTCGATAGCTGGCCCAGAAACCTTTGCTGTGACCAATTGCGTGGGGACCAACCTGGTCATGCACGCGGCCCGGCGAGGCGGCCTCGACCGGGTGGTCCACGTCTCGACCGACGAGGTCTACGGTTCGGTCGAGCAAGGTATGTCGGGCGAGTCCGACCGGTTGGAGCCGCGATCGCCGTATTCGGCATCGAAGGCCGGTTCCGACTTGATCGCCCTTTCGTACCATTCCACTTATGGGCTCCCGGTGATGGTGACGCGTTCGTCGAACAATTTCGGGCCGTGGCAGTTCCCTGAAAAAGTGATCCCACTGTTCCTCACCAACCTGCTCGACGGCCAGAAAGTGCCGCTTTATGGCGACGGCCTTAACGAGAGGGAGTGGCTTTTCGTAGAAGACAATTGCGCCGCCGTCGACCTCGTCCTGCGTTCAGGCAAGGACGGAGAAATATATAACATAGGCGCTGGCGACGGGCTTACCAACCGGGAGCTGACCGACAAACTGATCGATCTTGCGGACGCCGGGCCTGACAGTATCGATTATGTAAAGGACCGTCTGGGCCACGACCGGCGTTATTGCATTGACTCGAGCAAGGTCCGTGCCCTCGGGTGGGCGCCCGCGCACCAGCTGGACGACGCGCTCCGCCAGACGTTCGCCTGGTACCGGGACAACCGGTGGTGGTGGGAGCCGCTGAAAACGAGCGGGCGTTGAGAGTCCTGGTCACAGGGGCGTCCGGCCAGGTCGGCCGCGAGCTGGTAGAAGTCCTGCGCGCGGGTCGCCAAAATGTGCTGCTGGGGCTGAGCCACTCAGAGCTCGACATCAGCGACCGCGAACGCGTGCTCCAGGTCATCGGCCAATGGGAGCCCGACATAATAATCAACGCGGCTGCGTACACGGCGGTGGACGCGTGCGAGGAAAACGTGGACCGCGCCTTCGCCGCCAATGCCCTGGGCCCGCGCCACCTGGCTGAAGGCGCCCGCCACGTGGGGTCGTATTTGCTCCAGATGTCGACCGATTTTGTTTTCGACGGGACATCTCCGTCGCCCTACCGAGAATGGGACGAGGCCCACCCGTTATCCGTTTATGGCCGGTCGAAACTGGCCGGCGAGCACGAGGTACTGTCGCTTTTGCCTGGTGCGGCCGTGGTCCGTAGCTCCTGGATATGTGGCCGGTTCGGTACCAATATCGTGAAGACAGTGCTCAGGATGGCCAAAAACCCGGAGCCGTTACGGTTTGTGGACGATCAGCGCGGCTGCCCCACTTTCGCCGATGACCTGGCCGGCATGCTCGTCCGGATGGCGACGGCGCGACTGCCGGGACTTTTTCACGTTACAAACCAGGGGCCCACGTCGTGGTACGGGTTCGCTCGCGACGTCCTGACCGCCGCGGGCCAAGATGCCGACCGTGTCATACCGATAAAGACGGCCGAAATGGTCCCTCCACGCGCCGCGCCCCGGCCGCCTAATTCGGTCCTGGACAATGCTGCCCTGCGGTTGATCGGCCTACCGCTCCTGGTCGATTACCACGAGCCGCTCGAACGCACGGTCAAATACCTCCTCGCTACGACGTGAACGAGGACGTTTCGGTCGTTGTCGTAAACTACAACGCCAAGGACCACCTGCTGGCCTGCCTGGACAGCCTTTCTGGCGAAGGCTCGGCCATGGTAGTGGTGGCCGACAACGGTTCCACTGACGGGTCAGCGCAGGCCCTGTCCGAGCATCACGCGACCGCGAGGTGGGTGCCCACGGGCGGGAACCTGGGTTACGGCACCGGCGCCAACATCGGTGCGGCCCAGGTCGACGGCGCCTACCTCCTGGTGACCAACCCTGACGTGGTGTTTGAAGCGGGTTCGGTGGCGACGCTCCGGCGGTTCCTCGAAGCCCACCCCGGGGTGGCCATCGTCGGCCCTCGTATTGTCGATGCCGGTGGTGCCCTCTACCCGTCCGCGCGACGCTTCCCGGACATGATGGAGGCGCTCGGTCACGCCATAGTGGGCCAGTTCTGGGCCGGGAACCCGTTCTCGCGCCGGTACAGGATGACCGATTGGGACCACGCCGGACGGCGAGAGGTGGACTGGGTCTCGGGCTCCTGCTTCCTGGCCCGGCGGGAGGCGTGGGACGCCGTCGGCGGCTTCGACCCGTCCTACTTCATGTACCTGGAGGACGTCGACCTCTGCCGCCGCCTCCGAGAGAACGGGTGGTCCATCGCGTACGAACCGGCAGCCCAGATCACGCACATTCAGGGAGTTTCGGCCGACCGCCACCCGTACCGGATGCTGTTCGCCCACCACGTTTCCATGTGGCGCTTTGCCGACCGGACCACGACCGGTTGGCGCCGCTGGTTGCTCCCATTGGTGATGGGGGGCCTGGCTGTCCGGCTCGTGATGACCATGGCCCGGCGGGCGGCCGCCCCCAGGCTGGCGGCTCACTCTGCGGTTGCCGCACCCAAGGCACCACCACCGGCGGTGGGCCGCATGGCCCGGCCCCGACGAGACGGTAACCTGGGAATCCGTTATGGGCAAAGCCTCTTCTTCCAAGAAGGTCGCTCGCGCTGCTGGGCTCGGTGGGAACCGGGCGTACGGGGCTCGTCCCGCGTACGCGTACTACCTCGGCCTTGTGGTGCTGATCGTCCTCGGTTTTGTAGGCATCTACAACGCCACGCAGTACCGGGACGGCAAAGTAAATGCCGCCGGGAACACCGCCCCGACCGTGGGCCAGACCCCGCCGTGGTACCAGGGTTACGCGGTCGAGGCGTGCGGGAAACTGTTGGCGTACGTGCCCACCAACAAGGACCCCTACGGGATCACTACCAAGGAGCCCGGGATTATCACCATCAGCCCGACCGTGAAGGCCGCCGCCGGGCAAAACGCCACGTTGGGCAAGTTCGCCTCCTCGATCGGCATGACGCTCAACGCCGCTCAGTTACAGCTTCCGGGCGGGAAGCTTTACCAGGACGGCCAGACGTGCGACGGCAAGCCCGGCCATGTCTACGTCATGACCTGGACGTCGCCGCAGGAACCAGCGTCCGACGGCGTCCTCCAGACCTCGAAGAGCTCGACTAACACGTGCAACCCGGACTGCAACCAGGGCACCTTGTTGCGCAACGACCAGCTGGTGACGATGGCCTTCCTGCCTGCGCCGCCGAAAGACCAAACGCTTTCTGTCCTCCAGCCGACCGCGGCCGTGATCTCGAGGCTGACCACCCTCGTTGCCGCCGCGGCCAGTGAGACGACCACGACCTCCAGCTCCGGCGCCACCGCCTCCACCACCACACCGGTCACGAGCAGCACTACCGCAAAGAGCCAGACGACGACATCGACGGGTCCCACCGCCACCACGGGGCACACCACCACGACCGCCAAAAAGTGATGGCCACGACGTGACTGGTGACAAGTGACCGGTTGCACGTGAGCGGCCACAAGTGAGCGGCCACAAGTGAGCGGCTACAAGTGAGCGCCAGCCCGACGAAAGCGCTTTACCGGGCCCTGGTCACGGGCGGGGCCGGGTTCATCGGGTCCACCTTGGTCGACAGGCTTTTGGCAGAGGGCCACACGATCGAGGTAGTGGACAACCTCTCCACTGGTTCGCTGGCCAACCTGGCCGACGCCAGGAGCGTGGGAACCGGTCGGTTCCATTTCCATCAGCTCGATGTCCGCTCCCCGGACGTCGTCGAGCTGATGGCCCGGCGTCACCCTGACGTCGTCTACCACCTGGCCGCTCAGGCCGACGTCCGCGTCTCGGTGACGGACCCGGTCTTCGACGCCGACATCAACGTGCTCGGGTCGTTGCGGGTCCTGGAAGGCGCCCGGGCCGCCGGGGTGCGCAAGGTCGTGTTCGCTTCGAGCGGGGGGACGATCTACGGGGACGTCGAACACCTGCCCGTCAAGGAGTCGCAGCCCCAAAAGCCCCTGTCGCCCTACGGAGTAGCCAAGAAAGCGGTGGGTGACTACCTCTACGCCTACCGGGAGCTGCACGGTCTCGAGTACACGGCGCTGGCGCTGGCCAACGTCTACGGGCCTCGCCAGGACCTGCGGGGCGAAGCCGGGGTGGTGGCCATCTTCGCCGGACGGCTGCTTTCCGGCGAGCCGTGCCTCATATTCGGAGACGGGAAACAGACCCGGGATTTTGTCTTTGTCGACGATGTCGTCGATGCCTTTTCCAGGGCGGGGGAGCGGGGCACCGGCTTGCTTTGCAATATCGGCACCGGAGCGGAGACTTCCATCAACGACCTCTACGCGGCGATGGCTCGCAACGCCGGCGTCAACCAACCGCCGATCTATGCCCCGGCCCGGCCGGGGGAGTTGCAAAGGAGCGTCCTCGACCCCAGCCGGGCCGCTCTCCATTTGGGGTGGAAGCCGTGGACCACGGTCGAAAAGGGCACGGCCGCCGTGCTCGACTGGTCCAGGCAGCAGGGGTCGGCGGGCTGAGCCCTTGGCTCAGCCAAACTCACCGGGCCCGGATCATCGGGACCAGAACTCGTCGGGACCGGAACTCATCGGGACCCGAACTCGTCGGGACCGGAAGTCAACGGAACAGGTCCTGATTATGCGGCCGGACCACCTCGGCCCGGACGGACGACTCCCGGAACCAGGACCGGTCGGCCCCTCTCACCAGCACCACCGGGATCCCGCTGGCCTTGCCCTTGGCCAGCTCGGCGGCAGAAGCCATTTCGTCGACGACGCAGACCTCGGTCACCGCTAGCTCCCGCCCGCTGGTGTCGTGGGTGCCCCGGAGGTCGACCACCGCGGCGATGCCGGCGCACCCGATGGCCACGTCGGTCAGCCCGGTGCGCCAGGGGCGCCCGAATGTGTCGGTGATGATGACGGCGATTTCCAGCCCTGTCCGGGCCCGGAGGGCGTCACGCAGGTGGCGGGCGCTGCGGTCGGGGTCCAAGGGGAGGAGGGCGGCCTGGCCGTCGGCGACGTTCGACAAGTCGACGCCCGCGTTGGCACAGATGAACCCGTGACGGGTCTCGGCGATGATCAAACCGTCGCGGTCCCGCAGCACCCGCACGCTTTCGGACAGGACCAACTCCCTGCGGGCGGCCAGGTCAGCGGGGTCGATCGGGACGAGCCGGCCTTCGGCCTTGGACACCACCTTTTGGGTGACGACCACCACGTCGTACGCCTCCAGCTGGGTGGCGCCCAATATCAGGTCGGCCAGCTCGTCGCCCGGCGCCACCTCGGGTATCCCTTCCACCGGGACCAGAGAGATCATGCTGTGAACGTGCCCGGGTTGCGAACCGGCTAGCTCGGGGCGTGGGCGCCCAGCACGGCGCGGGCCAGGTGGGCCGCTTCCCTCGGCCCCGACATGACGGAGGGGGCGATCACGCACCGCATGCCCTCCGCTTCGACCCCGGCGGCGAGGCCGGCGTCTTGCTCGTCCACCACCAGCGTCGCCGCCAGCGGCGCCCACAGACGGGCCACCCCGACAGCCGAAGCCTCGTGGCCGAGTTCGTTGAGCATGCGGTCCGCGGGCCCCTTGAGGGCGCGGCCGGCGATGATCGGGGATACGGCCACCGCGTCGCCGCGCCGCCCCTTCACCGCATCGGCGATCCCGGGCACCGCCATGACGGGGCCGATCGACACGACCGGGTTGGACGGGCAGATCACCACCACGTCTGCATCAGCAATGGCGGCCAGCACACCTGGCGCGGGCTGGGCCATGTCCGCCCCGGCGAAACGGATCCGTTTTACCGCCACGTTGTGGCGGAACCCTACGAAGTACTCCTGGAACCCGACCTCGACCAGGCCCGGCGCCTCTGCCTGGGCGTTCGATCTGGTGAGGCCCTCCGTACCCGCGCCATCGCCGCCCAACCCTCCGAAGTTGCGGGCGGCGGCGGCCGCGGTTTCAACTGTCACTCGGGTCTCGACCCTGGAGTCTGTCATCGGCAACAGGTGCGCTTGCACCCCGAATCGCTGGGCGACCTCGGCCGTCACCTGGGAAAGGGTGGACCCGCCGGCCAGGCGGCCCGTCCTGAACAGGTGCGTGGCCAGGTCCCGGTCCCCCAGGTTGAACCAGGTGAGGTTGGTCCCGCTCGGGCCCTCGGCGGCCTCGAAGGCCCGAAGGGCGTCCATAACGGCCCATGACTCTTTGTCCAGGCCCCATCCCGTTTCGTCGTTGGCCGCCCCGCCCAGGGTGTACGTGACCGTGTCGATGTCGGGGCTCACGTACAAGCCATGGAGGACCATATCGTCGCCGGTATTGACCACGGCCGTGATGTTGGCCTGGCCGACGACGGCCGCCAGACCCCTCAGCATCCGGGCCGCACCGACGCCCCCGGCGAGGGCGGTGATGCGAGGGACGTCCTGGTTCACGGGCTTCAGCGGCGCAGGCTGGCGTGCGGCCGGAAGGCGGTTTCGAGGTCGGCCCGCAGGGGGTTGGCTTTGTCTCGGGCGGAGAGGACCGGTCCGTCCACGCCCCAGTCGGCGCCCACCTCGGGGTCGTCCCACGCCACCCCCAGTTCGTCGGCCGGGTTGTAGTAGCTGTCGACCATGTACGCGATGGTGAGGTCCGTCAGCGTGGCAAAGCCGTGCGCCACCCCCGGGGGTATGAACACGCCAAGAGCGTTGTCGGCGTCAACGTCGATCGCCAACGTGGCCTTGTCGGTCGGCGAGCCCTCGCGCAGGTCGTGCAAGACGACCCGAGCGCGGCCTCTCGGCACGGTCCAGTAGTCCGCCTGGTGGAGGTGATAGTGGAGGCCGACGACCGATCCGGCGGCCCGGTCGGCCCGGTTTGATTGGACCATTTCTCGCCCCAGTGGGAACCAGCTGCGCCGGTACGTCTCAATGAAGACGCCTCGTTCGTCCCCGTGGCGGTCGGGTTCGACGATCAAGACGTCCTTAATGCCGTCTGACTCCCTGATGATGGGCACCCGGGCAGCGTACTGCGGCCACCGGCGGGGCGCGGAGCTGTCCCTTTCGTGCGGCGCCGTGACGGCAAGCCAAAACTCGTGACCCTTAGCATTTTTATGCGAAATCCGGGTAAATGTACGTGCCCACCGGGGGGAGGCGTCGAAAAGTCCCACCAAGCACGGGCTTAAGCTGGGGGGCTTTTTCCATTTATCTACAGGTTTCTTCGCTCGTCGCGCTACGGCTTCGAAAATTTCCACGTACGGTGCCGGCTGGCCGGCGCGCAGGGGTGCCGGGCCTGGCGTTGCTCTGCGCTGGTCGTGGCCGGCAGCAGGGCCATGACCGCCGTCGCCAGCGCATCCGCATCGCGGGGCGGCACGAGACGCCCCGCGTCCGGAGGCAGGCCGGCCACTATCTCGTGAGCCCCGCCGGCGTCGGTGGCCACCACCGGAGCCCCGCAAGCGAGCGCCTCGACGAGGACCAGCCCCCACGGCTCGGGCTCGGTCGAGGGCAGGACAAGACAGTCGAGGTCGGCGATGAGATCGGCCGCCTCGGCGCCCGGGAGGGGGCCAAGCCAGAGGATCCCGAGCTTCCTCGCCCGCCGGCGCATCCAGTTGGCATAACCCTCTTTGCCGCCCACGGTGCTGCCGGCGACTACGACCTCGACGTGAGGTCCCTCGGGCCCCGCCGGCAGCAGGGGGATGCTGTCCAGCAGGACGTCGATGCCCTTCCACGTGTCGATCCGGCCCACATAGCCGACCACCAGGGCGTCGTCGGGCAAGCCGATAGCCTGCCGCGCCCGCCCGGCCCGGCCCGGGTAAAACTCCTCTGGGTCCGCCTCCTCATGGACCACGACCACATTGGACGGGACCAGCTGCGAGGCGACGGCCTCGGAAATGGCCAGGACGCGCTGGGCGAAGTGAAGGGCCAGAAAACGTTCGACGGCCAACGCGGTGCCGGACTGGACCACGATTTCACGGGCGTGCCAGATATGCGGTTTGCCCGCCAGGCGGGCGGCCGCCCACCCGTACCAGCTGTGCAGGGAATTGCTGTGCACCACGTCGGCTGGCAGCGAGCGGGCGAGGCGCCACAGCGTGGCTACGCTCTTCGGCCAGTTGAGGGCGTACGCCACCCAGGTAGCCAGCCCGTGGCTGGTGCTGATCCGTTGCATCGGGACCACGTGGAGGGTGGCCCCGGCGGCGGCGAACTCGGCCGCCATTGGCGACGGCGCCGGCAGCGCAATGTGGACGGCCCATCCGGCCGCAGACAACTGCCGAGCCAGCCTCAGCAGGGCCTGGTCGGAGCCGCCGCGCTCGGCCACCGGTTGGACCGAGAGGACGGTAGGTGGCCTAGAGCGTTCGCCGCCGGTGGGCATCGTGTCGACGGTACCGAGTCGACGGTAGTTGCCGAAAGGGTGCTCAGTTTTACAGAGTGATGTCTTGCGAGTGGCAGTCAATGTTGAGCAGCTCATGTCGCCGTCGCCCGGGGGTGTCGGGCGTTACACGGCCAAGCTCGTGAGCAACCTGGCTGCGCTGGGGGTCGACGTGACCACCGTCGTGGCCCGACATACGCCCGAAGAAGTGCGGACGGCGTGGGCCGAGTTCGACCTTGGGGCGTTGCCCGGGCCGACCGTGCTCCCGCTGCCCAGAGCCGCCCTCTATGACTCGTGGCACGTCCTCGACTGGCCGCCCCTCAGCCGCGCCGCCGGCGTCGACCTCGTCCACGCGCCGTCGCTGGCTGTGCCCCCGAAACACGGCAAGCCCCTGGTGGTGAGCGTCCATGACGCCGCGCCCTGGCTCTTCCCGGCGAGCTTCCCCTTGCGGGGCCGCTGGTTCCACCACGCCGGAGTGCGGGCGGCGCGCCGGCGGGCCGACCGAGTCTTGACCGGGACGGAGGCCGCCGCGAGCGAGTTGCGCGCCCATACGTCGCTCCCGCCTGGACGTCTGCGAGTGATCCCGTACGGGGTCGACCACCCCTACGTACGGCCCGAGCCTGAGGAGGTCCAGGCGGTGCTCAGGCGCTACGACCTGCACGACCAGCAGTACGTGCTCTGGGTGGGCAGCCTCGAACCCCGAAAGGGCCTCGCCACCCTCGTCTCGGCTGTGGTCATGCTGGCCCGGAGCAGCCCACCGCCAATTTTGGTCCTGGCTGGTTATGCCGGTTGGCGGAACGCGAACATCATCTCGCCCGAGGACAGGGCGGTGCTCGGGCCAGCGCTGCGGGAACTGGGGCGCGTGAGCGAAACGGAGCTGAAGGCCCTCTACGACGGGGCCAGCGTGTTCGCCTTCCCGAGCTGGCACGAAGGTTTTGGGCTACCCGTGCTCGAGGCCATGGTGGCTGGCGTCCCGGTGGTGGCCTCCGACATACCGGCTCTTCGTGAGGTCGCGGGTGAGGCCGCGGTTCTCGTCCCTCCCGGTCGCCCAGAGGTCTGGGCGGACGCACTCTCACGCGTGCTGGGGAGTTCCTCTCTCCGGGCCGAACTGAAGGGGGCGGGCCGACAACGGGCCGCGCTTTTCTCGTGGAAGAAAACGGCCGAGGCGACGCTGGCCATCTACGAGGAGCTGCTCGCCACCCCGGGCTGAGCGATGCGGAGAAACGACCGCCGCCCGGCTTTTTTGGAGCCGCGGCGCGGTCTGCGATGATCGTCACGTGCGTGTGCTCGTCACCGGTAGCGGGGGTTTTGTGGGCCGATGGCTGATGGCTCACCTCCGCGAGTCCGGCGACGAGGCGCTGCCGCTCCCTGACGTGACTGACATCAGGGACGAGGATGGAGTGCGCAAAGCGGTCCTGGACGCCCAGCCCGATGCCATTTGCCATCTTGCTGCTCAGGCGAACGTCAAACGCTCCTGGGACGACCCGGTCGAGACCACCGTCGTCAACGTGGTCGGGACCCTAAACGTGTGCCGCGCCGCGGCGGCACTGGGAGACCCACCCCGCATCCTGGTCGTGAGTTCCTCGGAGGTGTACGGGAGCGTCGGCCTGGACCGCCAGCCCATAGGTGAGGACCAGCCGTTGGCGCCGGTCACACCGTACGCCGCGAGCAAGGCGTCGGCTGAGATGGTGGCTATACAGGGGTGGTTGGGCCGAGGGCTAGACGTCGTACGGGCCAGGCCGTTCAACCACACGGGGCCCGGCCAGAGCCCCGGTTTCGTGGTCCCCGACCTGGCCGTGCAGGTGGCGAAGGCGGCGCGGGGCGAGCTGACGCGGATTGCTACGGGCAACCTGGAAGTGAGCAGGGATATATCCGACGTACGCGACGTCGTGCGGGCTTACCGCCTCCTGCTTTTGCAGGGCGAAGCAGGCGGTGCCTACAACGTGTGCCGGGGCGAGGCGGTCCTCATCTCGGAGTTACTACGGGCACTGATGAAGATCGCCGGCTCCGATGTACCCGTGTGGCTGGACCCGGACCGTGCCCGGCCCGCAGATGTGCTGGTGCAGGTGGGCGACCATACCCTGTTGACTTCGCTCACCGGTTGGCAACCCGCGGTACCGCTCGAAAAGACGTTGGCCGACGTGCTGGCTACCTTCAGCGACTAAAGCTGAGCCCGTAGAGGTGAGCCGTCAGGGGTTGGGGTGAGCCGTTCAGGGGTTGAGGTGAGCCTTCACGGACTGAGCGGGCGATGACCCCGGGCTCAGCGGGACGGCCAGCGCCCTCCTGCGCCCCGGGCCGTCCCTAGGACCAAGCGGCCCAGGGCGACCACCTCCTTCGCCGCCTCGCTGGCTTCGCGGGGGAGGTCCTGGGCCATGTCCCCCGCCGCGTTGAGCATTTCTTGGGCTTCCCGTGGGAGCCTCTCCGCCACCTCACCGGAGACCTCGCCCAGTTTGTGACTGACAGTGGTCGCTAGGCGCGCCATTTGCCGCTCGAGCTCCCGTCGACGGACCTGGGCACGTTGGAACCCGAGCACGCCGAAACCCACGGCCACAAAGGCCGGCGTTTCGAGGGCCCTGGCCACCTTGCCGAGATTCATTTCCATCAGACGATCGTACCCCGACTCTTTACGAGGGCCCTGCTACGCTTGCCTACCTTGATGGGCCCCGAGCAAGCCGCGCCCGCAGTGGTCGCAGTCGTCGTGGCCTGTGGGCACGGGACATGGCTGGACGAAGCGCTCTACTCGCTCGCGACCCAGGATTACCCCAACCTCTCCGTCCTGGTTATGGAGGTGGGAGCGGACGAGCAGGTCTCCGACCGGGTGGCAACGTACGTGCCCGACGCCCATTTTGCCCGTATGCCCGTCGGGACGACATTTGCCCAGGCCGCCAACAGAGCGCTGGAGATGGTCGAGGGCGCCGCTCACGTCCTGGTGTGCCATGACGACGTGGCGCTGGCCCCCGACGCCGTCCGCCTGCTGCTGGAGGAGGCGTACCGGAGCAATGCCGGGCTTACATGTCCCAAGTTCGTTTCCTGGGACAACCCGGACCGCTTGCGTTCGGTGGGCATGGGAGCGGACCGGCTCGGTGTCGTCCACCCGCTGGTAGAACCGGGCGAACTCGACCAGGGCCAACACGACGCCGCCCGGGAGGTCTTCGTTGCGCCGAGTGGTGCCGTTTTGGTGCGCAAGGACCTCTGGCAGGCACTGGGGGGCTTCAGGACGGCGGCGTCGGCTCCCGGCGAAGATCTCGACCTTTCCTGGAGGGCTCACCTGGTCGGCGCCCGAGTGGTGGTCGCCCCCCAAGCGCGTGCCCGCCACCTAGAGGCGGGGGCGAAGGGGCTGCGCAGGGGCAACTCCAAGAGCAAGGCGACGACGGACTCCAAGACCAAGACGGCGACCGGCTCCAAGACCAAGGCTACGACCGACGAGCAGAGGCTCCGGGTGCTGTGGACCTGTTACGGCCCGGCCAGCCTGGTGCTGGTGGCACCGGTCGCTTTCGTCTTTGCCTTCGCCGAGTCAGTCTGGGCCGGTTTCCATCCCCGCGGGGGGCGGGGGGTCTTATCCCCCCTTCGTGCTCTGACCCGGTCCTTCAGTCGGCCTAAGGACCTGCTGGGCCGCTAGACGCCGGGCGCAGAGGACGCGGCGCGTTAGCGACATCGCCATCTGGAAAGCTCAGAGCCACGGCAGCGCACGCCTACGCGCCCTCGTCCGGCCCAGCCTCGAACGCGGCCACGAGCTGGCCTGGGCCGCTTCTCGGGGGATCTCGGTCTCGGAGACCGCTCGGGCCGAGGAGGCCGGTGCCGGCGGTTCATCGGCGGCTCAGGCCGGCCTCGTCGGGGGGAATAGTGTCAGCGCCGCCGTGGCTGAGGGGGTCAAGAGCGCGCCGGTGGGCGCGGATGGTGCGGCTAATGGCGCTGATGGCGCCCATTTTGCCTTCCGCGACGGCGACCCGAGCGGCCACTGGGACGTGGGCGAACTTACGGGCCAGACGGGCGCGGCGACGACCGCCGCCCCGGCTAGTTCGACAGCCGACTGGAGGCTCGCCATAGGCACCGCCGCCGCGGTCGTGGTGCTGCTCCTGATCGGCTCGCGCAGCATCCTCACGCAACCCCTGCCCCTGGTCGGTCAGCTCCCGTCATCCGGCGGCGGGGTGGCGTCATGGTGGCACCAGTGGTGGTCCGGTACCGGCCCCGGCCCGCTGGCCAACTCGGCCTTCGCCCCCCCGGGCCTTCTTCTCATGGCGCTCGTTGGCGCCCTTTCGTTCGGTTCGGCCACCATCGCTGTCCACCTCCTCGTCCTGTTGCCGTTGGCCCTGGGGCCGCTGGGTGTCTTTTTGGCCACCCGGCAATTTGGTTCGCAAAAAGGCAGAGCGGCCGCCACGTTGATTTATGCCGCCCTGCCCATCCCGTACAACGCCCTGTCGCAGGGGCATTGGGCCGGCCTCATTGGTTACGCGGCGGCGCCATGGGTGCTCGCTTCCCTCGGCCGCCTCGGCGGTCAAGCCCCGTACCCAGCTTTGCGCTGGAGATCGGGGTCGCAAAGCGGGCTCAGGGGAGCGATATGGGTGAGGTTCGTCTCCCTGGGGCTATTGGTGGCCGTGACGGCCTCGCTGGCGCCGGCCACCTTCCTGCTGGTCCCCATCGTGGGCGTGGCCCTGTTCGTCGGCTCCGTCCTCACGGGGAAGGCGGCTGCGGGGGGCTCGAGGTTCCTGGCGGCGTCGTTGATCGCCACCGCCATCGGGTTCATCGCGCTCTTGCCGTGGTCGCTCGGGGTGTTCCGGTCGTTCAACGACTTCTTGGGCCTGACGTCGGGCCAGTCCGGGGTGCTATCTGTGAGCTCGGTCTTGCACCTGGACACCGGCTCCTACGGCGGGGGCGTACTCGGGTGGGCATTGGTGGCGGCCGCCGCTGTGCCGCTGTTCATCGGCCGCTCCTGGCGATTGGCATGGGCGGCCCGTTTGTGGGTCGTCGCCGTTGCTTTCTTTGGGCTGGCGTGGGCCGGGTCGAGGGGTTGGTTCCCCCTCCCTCCGCTCGAGCTGGTACTGGCCCCCGCCGGTGCTGCGCTGGCGTTTTCGGTCGCCCTGGGAGCCGCTTCGGTCGAAAGGGACCTGCCCGGCTACCGGTTCGGGTGGCGCCAGTTCGCTCCCGCCTTCGGTGCCGCTGCCGTCATCGCGGCCGCGCTGCCGTTCTTCGCTTGGGTTGGTGGCGGCCAGTGGGGCTTGCCTGCCTCCGCCGCCGAAAGTGCGTACGCCTTCCCCGCCGGGGCGCAAGGAGGCGACTACCGCGTGCTTTGGCTCGGCAGCCTGGGGACCCTCCCGTCGGCTGCGCAGGGGTCGGCAGGCGACCTGGCCTTTGCTACGTCGCTCGACGGCTTGCCCTCCGCTGGTGAGCTGTGGGCGCCGGTCAACCACGGCCAGGCGGCCTTGGTGGCGGAGGACCTGGGTTGGGCCGACAACCGGGAGACCACTGACGTCGGCCGATTGTTCGCCCCGCTGGCCATCAGGTACGTGGTCGTCCCCGTCGGGCAGGGCGCCGTTGGCGCGGCCGAGAACCAGGTGGTGGCGGCTTTGGCGCGCCAAGTCGACCTGGTGCCGGTGGGCACGGACCCGAGCTACCGGGTGTTCGCCAATGACTCCTGGGCGCCACTTTTTTCGGTCGTGGAGGCGGGGACGAACCTCCCGCGTAGCGGCGGCCAGTGGGGGTTAGCGGCCCGGCTCCAGCAGCTGGACCTGGCCCCGGCACATGCCCTTCCGCTCAAAGGTTCGGCCGATGCCTCCTTCGCCGTGCCGCCCGCGTCGTCGGCCAGGGACCTTTACGGTGCCGTCGAGGACGGGTCCTGGCACCTGGAAGCCAACGGTCGCCCGCTGGCCAGTGCTAGCGCCCTTGGGTGGGCTAGCTCGTGGGTACTACCGCCCAGGACCGGGACCGTCGCCCTCAGCGAACCCAGAGCCGGGGGCCAGCACGTCGCCGATATTGTCATGGTCCTGGCCTGGGCCCTGATCGCCATGTTCGCGCTCGTACGGGTACGGGAAAAACTGCGGGCCTAGTCGACCAGGACGAGCGCCGAACTGACCACGGCCGGGGTGGAACTGCCCGAGATGGACTGGTCATCGGTCTGGGAAGAAGAAACGGTTGGGTAACGTCCGGCGTTGGCCAGTGCTGGTCTTCCTGGCTGCCGCCATCGTGGCGGGCGTCTCCCTGAACCAGCTCCGGTCCGGTAGCCCCGCCATCCCCGTAGCGCAAGCGGAAGCGGCCAGCGAAGCCCCGGCCGTGGCCCTTTCGGGGTCGTGGTACTGCGCCGGGAGCACCGAAGCGCCTGGCAGCGTGGCCGCCGGGGAGCTTGTCTTCGTCAACGCCGGGGCCTCCCCGGTGCGAGGAGTGGTCAGGCTCGTCTCCCCGATCGGTTACTTCCGCAAGATCAACGTGACCGTACCAGCCGGTTCTACGAGCACAGTGGCCGAGCAGTTCCTGGGCCTACCGCGTAAAGCGCCCAAGCCCTGGGTGGGCGCTCTGGTTACCCTCTACGGCGGCATGGCCAGCGTGAGCCAGGTCATTTCCACCCCCGAGGGGGCAGCGAGCCAACCGTGCGCGTCGGCGGCGTCAACTCACTGGTACTTCGTCGACGGGGCCACCCTGCGGAATGCCTCCGACCACATTTCCCTGCTCAACCCGTACCCGGTCGATGCCATCGCCGACCTCTCGTTCACAACAGAAGAAGGCCAGGAAGACCCGGCCGGGTTTGAAGGCGTGCTGGTCCCCGCCAACGGCCTTACCGTCCTCAACTTGGGGAGCAACCTCCGCATTCGTGAGCACATCGCCGTGACGGTGACCGCCCGCACAGGCCAAGTCGTGGCTTACCAGACCGAGCTCGTGACGCGCCCCCCAGCACGGGCCCAGTTCGAAGGGCCCATCAGGGGCTCAACCCGGCCGCCCCCATACCCGGGGCCACGCTGGAGCTCGGTGCCACTGGCCCCTCGACCTCGTGGTGGTGGCCGGCTGGCTCTGATGGCAGCGGCGTCTCGGAAAGCTACATCGCTTACAACCCCGGGGCGGCCGCGGCCCGTCTCTCCTTGGTGCTCCTGTCGCAGGGCGCCCAAAGTGGCGCCGGCGGGTCGTCGCAGGTCACCGTGCCCCCTTACGGTACGGCGGTCGTGAAAACCAATGGTCAGCCCTGGGCGCTGCCCGGCATTGTGTACGCCGCCCACCTCGTGAGCACGAACGGTGTGCCTGTCGTGGCTGAGCGCTCCGTCAGCGCCACCGCGCCGGCTTCGATGAGGGGGTTAGCGACTTTGCTCGGGCAGGCCCGCCCGGCCGATTACTGGCTCTTGCCCGGGACGTCGGCCATGGCACCGACGAAACATCGAGGCCAGGTCTGGCTCGAGTTCGTTGACCCCGGCCAGAAGGCGGCGGTGCTGAACGTCGAGACCCGGGCCGGAGACCGCCTGGGGCAAACGATCGGCATCCCACCGCTCGAGGTGCGGGCCGGTGGCCAGACGGGCCTGGCGCTGCCCGCTGGTACCGCCGACGATGCTCTCGTGGTGAAAAGCTCGCAGCCCGTCCTGGTCGAAGACGACGCCTGGGGTGTCCGGCCCCAGACCGGCGTGAACCTCTCGCCGGTAGTGGCGCTGGGTAATTAGCCGAGCGCAGAGCTCGGCCCCACCCTCCCCGGCGGCTTCGGGCTACTGCAGGGTGGTCGGCGACAGACCGCCTGAGGCGGGCGCCTCGCCCGGAGATGCCTCCGGGTCGCCATGGCCGTTTACCAGCGCAGTGGCGAAGCTCGGGACGATCAGCTGGTCGTGCACCGGGCGGCCGTAGGCCTCGTCGACCAGCCGGCCGACCTCGGCGCCGTCGATGGTCTCGTGCTCGATGAGGGCCTGGGCCACCGCGGCCAGGCCACGCTGGTGCTCGCGCGAGCAGGCGCATGGCGCGGGCTTCCTGCTCCCGGAGGATCCGCTCGACCTCCTCGTCGATCACCCGGGAGGTCACGTCGCTGTAGTCGCGAGAGTGCATCAGATCCTCGCCAAGGAACACCTCGCCGCCCTTGCCCCAGGCCATCGGCCCGATGCGCTCGCACATGCCGAACTCGCGGACCATCTTGCGGGCCATCTCGGTCGCCCGCTGGAGGTCGTTGGAACCGCCGGTCGAGAGGCGTCCCGAAGATCAGCTCCTCGGCGCAGCGGCCGCCCATCATCACGCACACCGCGTCCTCGATGTACTCCCGCCAGTAGGTGTGGCGCTCCTCGATCGGGAGCTGCTGGGTGACGCCGAGCGCCATGCCGGTCGGCAGGATCGTCACCTTGTGGACCGGGTCGGCGTCGGGCAGGACGTAGGCCAGGACGGCGTGGCCGCCCTCGTGGTACGCGGTGGCCTCCTTTTCCTTGTCGGACAGCACGGTCGACTCGCGGCGCTGGCCCATGAGCACCCGGTCCCGGGCGGCGTCGAAGTCCACCATGGCGATGGCAGGACGCCCCGCGGCGGACGGCGTGCAGGGCGGACTCGTTGACCAGGTTGGCCAGGTCGGCCCCGCTCATCCCCGGCGTGCCCCGAGCCACGACCGTGAGGTCGACGTCGGGGCCGATCCGCTTGTCCTTGCAGTGGACCTTCAGGATCGGCAGCCGCTCCTCCAGGTCGGGGAGCGGCACCACGATCTGGCGGTCGAAGCGGCCGGGGCGGAGCAGCGCCGGGTCGAGGATGTCGGGCCGGTTGGTGGCGGCCATCATCACGACGCCCTCGGTGGCCTCGAAGCCGTCCATCTCGGCCAGCATCTGGTTGAGGGTCTGCTCCCGCTCGTCGTGGCCGCCGCCGAGGCCGGCGCCTCGCTTGCGGCCGATGGAGTCGATCTCGTCGATGAAAATGATCGCCGGCGCCTGCTTGCGGGCCGTCTGGAACAGGTCGCGCACCCGGGAGGCCCCGACCCCGACGAACATCTCCATGAAGTCCGAGCCGGTCACGGACATGAACGGCACGCCCGCCTCGCCGGCCACCGCCCGCGCCAGCAGGGTCTTGCCGGTCCCGGGCGGCCCGACCAGCAGCACGCCCTTGGGGATCTTGGCCCCGATCTCTTTGAAGCGGTTGGACGAACGCAGGAAGTCGACGACCTCGCGGATCTCCATCTTGACGCCGTCGTAGCCGGCCACGTCGGCGAACGTCGTCCGAGGTCGCTCGGTCGTGTACACCTTGGCCCGGCTGCGGCCGATCGACATGATCCCGCCCATCTGGCCCTGGGCGCGTCGCGCCATCCAGATGATCAGGATGATGAAAGCGGCTCCGAGCACGATGTCGGGCAGGAGGCTGACGAACCAGTTGGTCCCCGGTGTCGTGAACGACAGCTCTTTGCCGCTCAGGTACTTCTCTAGCATCGCCACCTGGTTGGGGTCCTGCAGGGGGGCCGGGCCCTGGGTCTCGTAAACGTTCCCGTTGGAGTCCTGGAACTGGATGGCGCCATTGTTGGCGTTGACCTGGGCGCTGCTCACCTGACCGGCCTGCAGCTCGGTCAAGAACTGGCTGTACTTGACCGTCGGAGGCGACGTGGCCGACATCACGTTGGACACCAGGACGGCGAGCGCAACGACGGCGATCAGTACCATCAGCACCCACCGCCAGGACCGGTCCGGGCCAGTCCCGCCTGAGCCGCCGTTTTGGCGCTCAGGGGAGCGTGGTTTCATATCCCCGGGTTGCCTGCTCATAGATGGTCAATCCTACGCCTCTGAGCGACATTACGACCGAGCAGGCGCCGAAACCCCTCACCGCAGCGCTATCCAGTCCCATTTCCATCGCAATTTCCATGGCACTTGCAGCGGTCACCGGCCCAAGGATGGCACTGGTGTACCCTTTTTCACGTATGAACTCAGCGAGCTGTTCCCGGCCGGCCTGCTCGGGTAAGCCCGCCGCCTGGCTCGCGTACGACTATGGCGCCCGCTGTGCCTGGATCGATGACCACGTCGAGGGAGCGCCCGACCGTTCGAGCCGCTGGCCGCTGTGCGAGCGCCATGCAGACACGCTCCAGGTGCCGAAAGGTTGGTCACGCGTCGACCGCCGATCTTCGGCTCTCGGGGCTGAGCGCGCCGACGGAGCTGGCTTTGGGGACAGCGCTGATGACGGCGTCGTTTTCCCCCTCCCGAAGGTTTCCTCACGAATTCGCTAAAGGGCTGGCCCGCCTCGCGCCGATCTATTTATCAGGCAACTATCAGGAACGCCGACGACGCACTTGCGGGCTGGGAGCCGTCCCTTTCCATCGGGTCTTGCTGTTTTTGACTTCGAGCGCGCAAGTTTTCTGAAGCGGTACCTAACCCCCCTTTTCCGCCTGCGGAGCTCGCTCGCGGTCGGGGGCAGGACGAAGTCGCACACGAGAAGGGAGCTGGGCTCAATGAAGTGCCCAAATTGTCGGACGCGGGAACTAGTCGTAATCCAAATGGTGGTAAGCGGGGAAGCCCTGGCGCTGAACAGCTGCTCTCCGTGCGACCTACGTTGGTGGCAATCAGAAGGGGAAATGCTGTCCCTGGCGGGTGTGCTGGACCTCGCGGCCGTCGGCAATTGAACCATCACCTGAGGTTTTTCTCGCCGCCCGCCCGGGCGCAGGGCGCCGGCTCCGCTGGCCCCGCCGGGCCCGCCGGCTAGGGGCTCCTCCGACTGAGCAAGCCCTGCTCAGCGTCTATTCAGCACCGGTGGCCCCCGCGGCGCCCGCTGGCAAGTAACAATGGCTAGCAATGGCGTACACAGGCGAGGGCACGGGCTCGTCTCCACTCGAGCGAGCCGAGCCGGGCCCGTCAGACGTCAAGGCGGGCGCCCCGGAGTTCGATGGGCCCACGGGGCCAGCCGACGGTGGGGCGGTGGCGACCGAAGTGGGCGACCCCGCCGCCGGTGTTGAGGAAAAGGCAACCCGAGCGGATGACGACGAACCGGGGATCGTCTACCCGGACCGTAAGGGCTACGCCGCCCTGACCACGGCGGGCGATTGGTTACGACCCCGGGTGTCGCGGTTCCTGCGGCCGGAGGCGTTCGTCACCTTCGTGGTCGTAGTGGCCTGCGTCGTCTTCACTTTCGTCCAGTTCCAGCCGTCCAACCTGTTCCGGGACACGACGATCTCCGGCGGGGACACGGGTGCTCACGTGCTCCTCCCGTGGGTGGCCGAGCACCAGTTGCTGTCGCACCTACGCCTGACCGGGTGGACGTCGTCCAATTGGGACGGCTTCCCGGCACTGACTTTCTATTTCCCGCTCCCGATCTACTCGATCGTCGGGTTGGCCCAGATAATCCCGTACAACGTCGCGTTCAAACTGCTCACTGCGGCCCCAATGATCCTCATGCCCGTGTCTGCCTGGCTCATGGGCCGCATCGCCAAGGCTCCTTTCCCGGTGCCCGCGGTCCTGGCTGCCGCCACCTTGCCGTACATCTTCGGCACTGAGTTCACGATCTACGGCGGAAATATCGCCTCGACGCTCGCCGGGGAGTTCGCGTTCGGTTGGAGCTTGTGGTTCGCCCTGGTGTTTTTCGGCATAGTCATGAGGGGCCTCCAGACCGGGCGGTACCGAGCGTGGGGCGCGGTCATCTTTGCCTGCGCCTTCATGTCCCACATAGACCCCACGCTGTTTGCCGGCCTCGGCGCCGTCGTCCTCATCGTGCTGTACGCCACCCGCAACCGCGACTGGCGTGGTGCGTTGCGGTGGGCGCTGCCCACTCTCGTCGTTGGAGGGTTGTTGGCGGCCTGGTGGGCGTTCCCCTTCGAGGTCCGGTTCCCGTACGTGACCAACATGGGTTACCAGCGAATTACGACTTATATCACCACCCTTTTCCCGACCAGCGATACATGGCTGTTCATATTGGCCGGGATCGGGGCGGCGCTATCTATGAGCCGCCGTCGTCGTATGGGCGAGTTCCTGGCCGTGATGGCTGTCCTGATCGCACTGGCCTTCCGCTTCATGCCTCAGAGCATCTTGTGGAACGCCCGTGTGCTGCCCTTCTGGTTCCTGACCCTCTACCTCCTCGGTGGTCTGGCCGTCGCCGAGGCTTACGCCATCGTGGCCGAGCGGACGACCAATTTCATGGTCACTTTGCGGGCCGCCTTATTGCCGGCGCCGCTGATCGTATTGGTGCTCGCCTTCATCTGGGTCGGTTTTCCGCTGCGTATCCTGCCCGGCGAGCATGCCGCTGCAGATGGCAATTACGAGTTCCTGGGCATACCGCAGAAGAGCGAGTCTTTTATCCCCAGCTGGGTCACCTGGAACTACAGCGGTTATCAGGCCGGTTGCCCGCAGTCGTGCGCCAAGACTCGATGGCCGGAGTACCAGGAGATTGTCGCCCAGCTGGAAAAAGCGTCCAAAACTTATGGTTGTGGCAACGTGATGTGGGAGTACCAGTCGGAAATGAACGACTACGGCACTCCCGACGCCCTCACTATCCTGCCGTATTGGACCAACGGTTGCATCGGTTCGATGGAGGGGCTCTATTACGAGGCGTCGGCCACCACCCCGTTCCACTTCATAGACCAGTCGGAGCTTTCCTTGCAGCCATCGGACCCGATGGTCGGTATCCCTTACGCCAGCTCGCCCGACGTAGCCCTCGGTGTAGAGCACCTCCAAATGCTCGGGGTCAAGTACTACATGGCCCTCAACACGGAGCTGCAGCAGCAGGCGTCGGCGGACCCGTCGTTGAAGCTCATCTCGACCTTCGGGCCGTACTACATCAGCTATTCCGGCAGCGGCGGTAGCGGCCCGAGCGGGACGCAGAAGCAGTACTGGAAGCTCTACCTGGTCCAGAGCTCGCCCCGCGTCCGGCCTCTGGCCAACCAGCCGGTGGTAATGGAGGGGCTCAACAACTCGAGCCAGCCGAAGTACCTGAAGGTCATGACTACCTGGTACGACGACCCCAGCGCGTGGGACGTCTACCTCGCTTCCAGCGGGCCGTCCAGTTGGGCTCGAGTGCCCTACGGTGACACCAACGTGCCGGTAAAAGCGGAGCCGACCACCAGCGTGAGCGACATCGTCGAGCACAACGCGTCCATCAGTTTCAACGTGTCCCGCGTCGGCGTCCCGGTGGTAGTGAGCATCTCGTACTTCCCCAACTGGCAGGTTTCCGGGGCGGAGGGCGTCTACCGGATAAGCCCCAACCTCATGGTGGTGGTGCCGACTTCGCACCACGTGAGCATGTCGTACGGGTATACCCCGGTCGACTACGAAGGCTGGGGCCTCTCCATCCTGGCGCTGGTCGGGTTGTTCCTGCTCATTCGGCGCCCCGTCGCGCCGGTGATCGCCGTGCGCCGGCCGGGGCTGGGCCGGCGCCAGCCTCTTGGTCCCACCGAAGCCGTAATGGTGGGGACTGTTAGGGACCTTTGGGGCCACGTTCACGGGCCCGAAACGCCGCGGCCGCCGTGGCCGAGTGCTTCCGATGGCCTAACAAACGGGGCCAACGTCCCCGGGCCGAACGGCGCGGGCAACGGGGCCCCAACGCCCGACGCGGGCCACGAACCGCAACCGGACCAGGCCGGCCACGACGGCCAAGAAGGCCCCGAGCAGGCGCCCGTCCAGCCCGGCCCGGCTGATACCGGCACGGCTCCTACCGGCACGGCTCCTACCGGCATGACGCAACCCACAGCGGAAACGGCCCTCCCCCGGCGGCGATCAGGCCGCTGGCCAAGGCCTGGCTGACGAGCAGCCCGGGGGTGGGTGGCAGTCCTAGCCGGCAGGAGCGAGAGCCGGCCGCGAGAGATGACCATGGCACACCGGAGAAAGGTGAACCGGGTGGGCAGGTTTGTTACCTTGTCAATGAACGCACATGAGCTCACTGGACGACATCTTCAAGGCCTACGACATCCGGGCGGTCGTACCGGACCAGCTGGACGCCGAACTGGCGCGAAAGGTCGGCACCGCTTTCGCTGCATTTGCCAAGAGCCCCCGGATCCTCATCGGCAATGACATGCGGCCCTCGGCCGGAATTGGTCGCCGCCTTTTCGGAGGGCGTCACATCTGCCGGTATCGATGTGGTCCTGCTCGGCCTGGTTTCGACTGACGAGTTGTTCTATGCCACCGGAGCTCTCGACGTGCCCGGGGCGATGTTCACCGCCTCTCACAACCCGGCTCGGTACAACGGCATCAAGCTGTGCCTGGCGGGGGCCAAGCCCGTGGGTGTCGAGTCGGGCCTGCAGGAGATCCGACGGGCCATCGAGACCGGTGACCTGCCTACGGTCTCAGAGGACGAGCGAGGTACGGTCAGCCACCGGGACGTATTGGCCGACTACGCCGCCAAGGTCAGGAGCTTTGTCGACCGCGACGCGCTAAAGCCCTTGCGGGTCGTCGCTGACACCGCCAATGGCATGGGCGGCCTGGTCCTCCCGGCTGTCTTCGAGGGCCTGCCCTTCGACCTGGAGATCATGTACGGCGAGCTGGACGGCAACTTCCCGAACCATCCAGCCGACCCGATCCAACCGGCCAACTTGGTCGATTTGCGGGCCAAGGTGCTCGACAAGGGCGCCGATGTCGGCCTCGCTTTCGATGGCGACGCAGACCGGTGTTTCGTGGTGGACGACAAGGCCGAACCCGTCAGCGGGTCCACAACGACGGCGATGGTGGCCAAGGCGATGCTCGAGAAGTTCCCCGACGAGAAAGTCCTCTACAACCTCATTTGCTCCAAGGCCGTGCCTGAAGTCATCCGTGAAAATGGGGGCACGCCGGTCATCACCAGGGTGGGGCATTCGTTCATAAAAGGCGTTATGGCTGAGACCGGGGCTGTGTTCGGGGGCGAGCACTCCGGTCATTATTATTTTCGAGATAATTACAGGGCGGATTCGGGTTCGATCGCGGCCCTAGTGGTGCTGGAGCTTATTTCGAAGGCCGGGATCCCGCTGTCCGAATTGCGCCGGCCCTTCGACCGCTACGCGCAGTCGGGTGAGGTCAATACTGAAGTTGAGCGTCCGCAGGACGTCGTCGACTCGATCGGGCAGGTCTTTACCGGCGAGCACCCAGACGCCGCTCAGGACCGCCTCGACGGCTTGACCGTTGACCTGGGGGACTGGTGGTTCAACGTCCGGCCCTCCAACACTGAACCCCTCGTGCGGCTCAATGTAGAGGCTCCGGACCGGGCCAGCTGCGAAGCCCATACTGAAGAACTGCTAGCACTGATACGAGGCCCTCGACAACCATGACACTCGACCCTTTACTCCTGGAGATCCTGGCCTGCCCGCAGGACAAAGGCCCGCTCTTGTACTTCCCTGACGAGGCCGCGCTGTACAACCCGCGGTTGCGGCGCCGTTACGCCATCAGGGACGGTATCCCCGACATGCTCATCGAAGACGCCGAAGACGTGGGCGACGACGAGCACACGAGGTTGATGGCCAAAGCCAGTTCCGAGGGCGTCAAGCTCAATTTTGAGGCGCCGACGGGACAGGAGACATAGGTGCCATTAATTGACAGCGACGGGATGTTCGACCTCGCGGAGGGCTTCCCCGAGCAGGTAGAGCGCGCTTTTCGTGACTGCGCGTCCGTGACCGGGCTCCCGAGGCGTGAAGATATCGAGAGCGTGGTCGTCGTCGGCATGGGCGGCAGCGGCATCGCCGGGGATGTCTTGCACGCGGTGGCCTCCCCGCTCCTGCCGGTCCCGGTGACCGTCGTCAAAGGTTATGAGTGCCCTCACTTCGTAGACGAGACGACGCTCGTGTTCGCTGTCTCGTGCTCGGGCAACACTGAAGAGACGATCGAGGCGGCTTCGGACGCTGCGTTGGCGGGGGCGAAGATGATCGTCGTCACCAGCGGGGGCGAACTCGCCCGCCTGGCCGACGCGTGGAAGGCACCTCTCGTCAGCGTGCCGGAGGTGGTGTGGCCCCGAGCCGCTCTGGGCTCGATGGCGGTGCCGTTGATCGGCGTTTTGTGGCGGATGGGGTTCCTGCCTGGGGCCGATATGTGGCTGGAGAGAGCGGTCGAACAGCTGAGGTACAGGCGGGACAGGTTCGTCAGTGCGGGCGCCGCTTCGGAGCCAGCCGAACTCGCCCGCCGGATCGGATCGAGCATCCCCGTCATCCATGGCGGCGGCCCCGTGGGTGCTGTGGCCGCTCAGCGATGGAAGGCCCAGGTCAACGAGAACGCCAAACGGCTGGCCTATTGGAGCTCGCAGCCCGAGCTGTGCCACAACGAAATATGCGGCTGGTCTGATAGCTCGAAAGAGGTGGGCGCGCTGATGAGCCTGGTGATGCTCCGCCACGACAGCGAGCACCCCCAGATCGCCCGCCGCTTCGACATCACCGCTGACATCATCCGTCAGTATGTCGCCAGCGTGCACGAGGTCCGGGCCCAGGGGGAGGGGGATCTGGCGCAGCTGTTCGACCTCACCTACTTCGGCGACTACGTCTCGCTATGGCTGGCGGCAGATGCCGGCATAGACCCCGGGCCCATAGACGTCCTTACCTGGTTGAAGCACCAGCTGTCCGGACGCTAGCCGGCTAGCGCTAGCCTGCCGCCTGGGGCGCACGGGCCCCCGGGTGAGATCTCGACGGGTCTGTGGTTGAAAGTCGAGGCCAGTCGCAGGCGAAACGACCCACGTAAGGTAACCCGTGGTTGCTGAGCATGGTGCGGCTTAGGAGTAAGCCCTGCCCGTCGACGGGCCGGCCGTCGGCCCGGGACGGAGATGGCGACAGGTGGGGTGACGGTGGTGTTGGGCGTACAGCCGCCACTACCGGCCCACTCAGCGCTGCAGCAGGCGAGTGTGGGGGCAAAGACCAGGTCAGCCGGCGGGGTCTCACCCAAACGCCAAGGCCGCGGAAGCCGGGACGGCGTGAGCCCCAGGAGACATACTGGGTGTTGGAACCGGGCGTTTCGGGCAAAACACTTCTGCCTCGTCCGGGCGGGCTAGGTGCAGAGGACCAGAATTTTTCGCCTTATGAGCAGGGAGAAGTCCGGCGGGCCCACGCCCGCCCGGAGCGTGGCGGGCATGACTGGTGCCGGCGGGCTTGAGCGAGGGGGGCCGTCTGGCGGTGCCCAGGTGCGGGTCCTGGTCGCTGATGACCAGGCGCTGTTCCGTCGCGGCCTCTCGGTAGTGCTGTCTGCCAGCAACGACATCGAGGTGGTGGGCGAGGCCGGAGACGGAGAAGAGGCAGTGGCCAAGGCCAAGGAGCTATCGCCCGATGTCGTGCTCATGGACGTACGCATGCCCAGGTTGTCGGGCATAGAGGCAGCTCGCCAGATCAGGCTCGCCCTTCCTGCCACAGAAGTCCTCATGCTCACTGTGAGCGACGAGGAGGAGGACCTCTACGAGTCTGTGAAGGCGGGCGCCAACGGCTACCTGCTGAAAGAGATCGCTATCGAGGAGATAGGTGAAACCGTGCGGGCCATCGTCCAGCACCAGGGCGTGATCTCGCCTTCGATGACGCTGAAGCTCATCGCCGAGTTCAGGGTGTTGGCCAGGCGGGCCTCCGAGCGGGAAGAACTGCCGCCGCCAGGGCTGACCGACCGGGAGATGCAGGTCCTGCGGCTCATGGCCCACTCGAAGAGCAACAAGGACATAGCTGCCGACCTGTTCATTTCCGAGAACACGGTCAAGAACCACGTCCGCAACATCCTGGAGAAGCTCCACCTCCACTCCCGGATGGAAGCCGTGACCTACGCATGGCGCAAGCGCCTGCTCGACCCTCGTGAGCACGAGTAAAGAGGTGGGCGGCTGAGGGCCCATCGAGTGGTGCCTGCTGGTACCTTGGACTACGCCATGAGCGTTCTTTCGAAGTTCCTGCGTATGGGCGAGGGTAAGAAGCAGCGGGCGCTTCAGTCCCTTGTGCCTGACATAAATGCTCTGGAACCAGAGTTCGAGGCCCTCTCCGATGGGGAGCTGGCCCACAAGAGCATCGAGTTCAGAGAGCGGCTAGAAAACGGGGAAGACCTGAACGACCTCTTGGTGGAGGCGTTCGCCGTCGTGCGCGAGGGGGCCAAGCGGACCATCGGCCAGCGCCATTTCGACGTCCAGCTGATGGGCGGGGCCGCCCTGCACTTCGGTTGGATCGCTGAGATGAAGACGGGCGAAGGTAAAACCCTGGTCTCGACGCTGCCCGTGTACCTGAACGCCCTCGAGTCAAAGGGTGTCCACGTCGTCACGGTCAACGACTACCTGGCTGGTCGCGACGCGACGTGGATGGGGCGGGTCCACTCGTTCCTCGGCCTCACGGTGGGCCGGGTGTCGCCCGAGATCCCCGAATGGCAGGACAAGAAGGACGCCTACAACTGCGACATCACGTACGGCACCAACACCGAGCTCGGGTTCGACTACCTGCGTGACAACATGGCCCGCAACCTCGACCACATGGTCCAGCGGGGCCACAACTTCGCCATCGTCGACGAGGTCGACTCGATCCTCATCGACGAGGCCAGGACGCCTCTCATCATCTCGGGCCCGTCTAGCGAATCAGCCCGCCTTTACTACCAGTTCGCCGGCGTGGCCCGCAGCCTCACGCGGGAGAAGGACTACGAAGTCGATGAGGAAAAGCGCACCGTAGCTCCGACCGAAGAAGGGATCGAAAAGGTCGAAGGCCTCCTCGGCATCGACAACCTGTACGACCTGGGGACGTCCAACCTCGTCCACCAGCTGACCAAGGCGCTGCAGGCCAAAGAACTGTACAAACGGGACAAGGACTACCTGGTGTCGGACGGCGAGGTCAAGATCGTCGACGAGTTCACAGGGCGCATCCTCGAAGGCCGGCGGTGGTCGGACGGCCTCCACCAAGCGGTGGAAGCCAAAGAGCGGGTGCCGATCAAAGAGGAAAACCACACCTGGGCCACCGTTACCCTGCAGAACTACTTCCGTCTGTACGACAAATTGTCCGGGATGACCGGCACGGCGCTAACCGAGGCCGGGGAGTTCGGCTCGACCTACAAAATCCAGGTCGTCCCGATCCCGACCAACGTGCCGATGATCCGGGAGGACTTGCCGGACCTGATCTACCGCTCCGAGAAGGGCAAGTTCGCCGCCGTGGTCGACGACGTCTACGAACGTTACGAAAAAGGCCAGCCCGTCCTCGTGGGTACCGCCTCGGTGGAAAAGTCCGAAGTCCTGTCGAAAATGTTCACCAAGCGTGGCGTCCCCCACCAGGTCCTCAACGCCAAACAGCACGCAAAAGAAGCCACCGTCATCGCTCAGGCGGGCCGGCTGCACGGAGTTACGGTCGCCACCAACATGGCCGGCCGCGGCGTCGACATATTGCTGGGAGGCAACCCTGAAGGGCTTGCCCTGGAAGCGCTTTTGGGCGAAGGGCTCGAGCCCACCTCGGAGGAAGCCGGGCCTAGGTTCGAGGAACTTCTGGCCAAGTACAAAGAAGAATGCGCGGCCGAAGGCGCCCAGGTGCGAGAGCTCGGTGGCCTGTACGTGATCGGGTCGGAGCGCCACGAAGCCCGCCGGGTCGACGACCAGCTCCGGGGCCGCAGTGGCCGTCAGGGCGACCCGGGCGAGAGCCGCTTTTACCTTTCTCTCGAAGACGAGCTCATGCGCCTCTTCGCCCAGGGGATCCTGCAGTGGGCCATGGGCCGCTTCCCCGAGGATCTGCCGATCGAAAACCGCATGGTCACCAAAGCCATCGAGCGGGCTCAGCACAACGTCGAAATCCGCAACGCCGAAATCCGTAAAGACGTGCTGAAGTACGACGAAGTCATGAACGAGCAGCGCAAGGTCATCTATGCCCGGCGTATCCAGGTGATGGAGGGCGAGGATCTGCGCCAGCGCACCATCGACGTGCTGACGTCGGCGATCGACAGCATGATCCGGCGCCATTGCCCCTCGGACTTCCACGAGGAATGGGACCTCGACGGCCTGCTCACCGAGGCTCGCACGTACTTCCCCACGCAGCAGAGCATCGACGGCCTGAAGGACGTGACCGGCACTGACGGCGTCTATGAAGCGCTGGTGGGAGAGGTCATCGAGTACTACGAGAAGCGGGAACAGTCCATGCCCGCCGGGTCGCCCGAGGGCCAGCCCGAAGAGACCATGCGCCAGCTCGAGCGAGAGATCATGCTCCAGCTGATCGACCAGCGCTGGCGAGAGCACCTGTCGGAAATGGACTACCTGCGGGAGGGCATCTCGTTGCGGTCCCTGGGCCAGCGCGACCCGCTGGTCGAGTGGCAACGGGACGGCTACGAGATGTTCGGCCAAATGATGGCCAGTATCGATGACGACTACGTCAAGTACGTCATGCACTCCCAGGTACAGGTCCTGCCCCGTCCAGCTCTCGAACCAGGCCTGGCGGGCGCCCAGTACCTCGCCCCCGAGGGCCCCGTGCTCGGCAGCCAGGCCATTGCCGGTGCCTTGGCGGCAGGCCCCGCCCCCGGCGAAGAGGTGGTCTTCGCCTCGGCCGAGGAAGCGGGCATGATGACCAATGGCGGTGGCGCCCCCCAGCGGGCCATGGCCGCGGCCGCACCGGTGGCCGCCCGAGCGGCGGCCCAGGGCCAGTCCTCCTCGCCAAACAATGAGTTCGACCGGGTGGGCCGTAACGACGCTTGCCCATGTGGGAGCGGCAAGAAGTACAAGTTCTGCCACGGGCGGTAGATGGCTCAGCCTGTGCGAGATTTTTCCGAGGACCTGCGGGCCCTCCGACGTCGGCTCGATGAGGCGGCCCAGTACCTGGACATTGAGACGAGCCGCAAACGGCTGGTCGACATAGAGCCCGAATTAGGCCGCGCTGACCTCTGGGACAACCCGGAAGTGGCTCAGAGCGTCACCCGCGAGTACGCCGCACTAAAAGAGGACGTCGACTTGCTGGCTTCCCTGGAGTCTCGGCTCTCGGACGCAGAAGTCCTCCACGAGCTGGCCCGGGAGGAGGGCGATAGCAGCGTGGAAGGCGAGCTCGAAGGCATGGTCGCCGGCCTCGGCGCGTCGCTTGACGATCTCGAGCTGCGCTCCTTGTTCACCGGCGAGCACGACGAAGGCGACGCCGTGGTCGAGGTCCACGCCAAGGATGGCGGGACCGACGCCCAGGACTGGGCTGAGATGCTGTTGCGGATGTACCAGCGCTGGGTGGAGCGACGCGGCTTTTCCATGGAGATCGACGATGTAAGCGCCGGCCAGGAGGCAGGGATCCTGTCGGCCACGTTCATAATCAAGGGCCGGTACGCCTTCGGGCTTATGTCGTCGGAGCGGGGCGTGCACCGTCTGGTGCGGATGTCGCCTTTCGACGCCCAGCACCGCCGGCACACCAGTTTCGCCGCCGTGACCGTGGTCCCGTTCCTGGAAAACCTGAGCGACGAGGTCGCGATCGACGAGAAGGACCTTCGCATAGACACGTACCGCAGCTCCAGCGCCGGGGGTCAGCACGTCAACGTGACCGACTCAGCCGTGAGGATCACCCACCTGCCGACCAATATTGTCGTGTCCTGCCAGAACGAACGCTCCCAGCACCAGAACAAGGCCCGAGCTATGCAGATCCTGGCCGCCCGGCTGGCCGAGCGGGCGCGCGAGGAAAGGACGGCGGAGCTTTCGGCCATGGCCGGTCCCAAGGCGCAGGTCGGTTGGGGCTCTCAGATCCGCAGTTACGTGCTGGCGCCGTTCCAGTTGGTGAAGGATCTGCGCACCGATCACGAGACCGGCAACGTCGTGGCGGTGCTCGACGGGGACCTGGACCCGTTCATGGAGGCGTACTTGCGCTGGCGGCGTACCCATGCCAGCCAAGAGGCAGCCACCGCCTAGGGGGGCCGCCCCATTATCCAACCAAGCTCTGGCATCATGGTCGTGTGGAGCAGACGCTGAGCGACGAAGAAAAGGCCGAACGCCTGGAGCAGCTTAGGGACCTGATCGACATGGTCCGGCCCGTGATCCAACAGGACGGCGGGGACCTCGTGCTGCTGAGCGTCGACGTGGAGGCCGGCCTGGTCGAGCTCCAGCTGCAAGGGGCCTGTAGTTCCTGCGCCGTGAGCGCCTCGACACTGCAGGCCGGAGTCGAGCGCATATTGAAGGAGCGCCTCCCATGGGTGACCGAGGTGCTCGGCGGCGTGGACGAGGACATCGACTGGGAAGAGAGCTCCGCCATGGGCCGCGGCGGCTACGTCCCCAACTGGTAGGGGCTCCATTCGGCCCTTAGCGCCGGCGCCCCTGAAGAGGCATCCCCTCCCGCCAGCGGGCCAGCCAGGTAACGTGCGGTTATATGCCGACACCGTCTGACCCTGATTCCACGAGGCCCGTCGCTTTGCGGGACCGGGCCGTCACGGTCGCCACTGAGGCGGGCGCGCGCCTCTTGCACAGCACGGAGCGTTGGGTGCTACAACACTCGACCGTCCCTACGACTCCCTTTCTCCCGCCGGAGACCTTTCCGTGGGTCCGCTGGGTCGAGTCGATGGTGCCGGAGGTGCAAAAGGAGCTCGACGACGTCCTCAGCTACCGCGAGCAGTTACCCAACTTCCAGGACATCTCCATCGACCAGGCGTCGATCAGCAATGACGACGGCTGGAAGACGTTCTTTTTCCTGGCCTACGGGTTCCGCTCGGAAGCAAATTGCCGCCGCTGCCCGCAGACCGCCTCGTTGCTCGACAGCATCCCCGGTCTCACCACCGGGTTCTTCTCGATCCTGTCGCCAGGGAAGCACATCCCTCCCCACCGGGGACCTTGGCGCGGCGTGCTTCGTTACCACCTGGCGCTGAAGGTGCCGGAGCCGGCGTCGGCGTCCGGGATCCGGGTGGGGGGCGAAGAAGCACACTGGCAGGAGGGCAAGAGCCTGCTTTTCGACGACGGCTACACCCACGAAGCCTGGAACGGCACCGATGGAGTGAGGGTGGTCCTCTTCTGCGACGTGCTGCGCCCGTTGCGGCCGCCCGCGGACCAGGTCAACCGGGCGCTGATCAAAGCCATTAGCTGGTCGCCGTTCATCCAGGACGCTCGCAACCGGCATGAAGCCTGGGAAAAAAGGGTCGAGAGCCTGCGTTGGGGTAACGGCAGTTGACCAGTGGCGAGGACGTCGTCGAGGCGCCACCGGCCCGCTCGGCCGACATATTTGCCAAGTGCCCGAGCCCGACGCTGGACGACTACCGAACGGCGGAAGCGCTAGGCCTCAACCCCTTTTACCGTGAGCTGTCGACCGAGATCGGCCCGACCATAACGTACGACGGGTCAGAGGTCGTGATGCTCGGTTCCAACAACTACCTCGGGCTCACGACCGACCCTCGGGTGAAAAAGGCAGCCATCGACGCCGTCACCCGGTACGGCACCGGGGTCACTGGCAGCCGTTTGCTCAACGGCACCATGCCCCTCCACAGGGAACTCGAGGAGCTACTGGCGGACTGGGTGGGAATGGAGAAGGCGCTGGTCTTCACCACGGGTTACGCCGCCAACCTCGGGCTCATCTCGACCCTGGTCACGGAGGGTGACGCTGTGTTTTGCGACTCGGCCGCGCACGCCTCTCTGGTCGACGGGGCGCGCCTGGCCGACGGCACCCTACGCGCCTTTTTCCATAACCGCCCCAACAGCCTGCGACGGGGCCTGCGGTCCTGGCGCTCGCAGCCGGACGCCGGTGGCGTGCTGGTGGCCGTAGACGGGATCTACTCGATGGAGGGCGACTGGGCGCCCCTGACTGAGATCAGGGACCTCTGCGACCAGTACGATGCTCGTCTGCTGGTCGACGAGGCCCACGCCCTCGGGGTGGTCGGCCCCCACGGCGCCGGCACGGCCGCCGCCACTGGGGCCCGGGCGGACCTCATCATGGGCACCTTTTCCAAGTCGTTGGCCAGTTGTGGGGGTTTCATCGCCGGCCCCGTCGACGTGATCGGTTTCCTGCGCCTGTTCTGTCGCCCCATCCTGTTCACCGCTTCAAATGTCCCCGCGTCTCTGGGCGCTGCCCTCGCCGCGGCCAAGATCGCCCGGGAGGAAGACTGGCGCCGGGAGGTGGTGCTCCGCCTGGCGGCACGCCTCCGGAACGGGCTGGCCGAGCTCGGCTACAACGTAGGCGGCAACACGGAGAGCTGCATCGTGCCTGTCCACGTCGATGACCTGGTCGGGACCGGGTTGCTGTGGCGGGCCCTGCTCGACCGCGGGGTGTACACGAACTGTTCACTGCCGCCCGCAGTCCAACGCCCCATGCTGCGCACCTCGGTCATGGCGACCCACACCGAGGCGCACGTCGACCGGGCGCTGGACGCATTTGCGGCCATCGCCCGCGAAGGCATCGTCGATGCCGAACGGGAACGGGTGTTGGCCATGCTGCAGATCGCGGTGGCCGACGGTCCCAGCGAGGTGCAGTGACGACCCGGTCCTGAGACCTTCGTGAGCGCGACCGCCGCACGCGACGGCATCATCGTGGGCCTGACCGGGGCCACCGGCCATATCGGGGGCCTCCTCCTGCAGCGCGTGCTGGACGACCCCGAGGTCGCTCAGGTCCGGTCAGTCAGCGCGCCGGCCCCTGCTGGCCGGGGCGGCCGCCGGGGCCGCGACTGGGCGGCTCGTTCATACTCCAGCGGACCTGCGGGCACCTTCAGCTCGACAGGCGCTGCAGGGCGTCGACTTGCTCTACCACCTGGGGGCGCAAGTGTGGCGGGGCCGCTCCAGGGCCGGCCAAGACGACATGTACGGCGCCAACGTCGAGGGCACGCGCAATGTCGTCCTGGCCCAGCCCGGGGCCTGGTCTTCGTTTCGTCGGCCGCGGTTTACGGCGCCTGGCCCGACAACCCCTTGCCCATTGACGAGGCCCATCAACCACGCCCGAACGTCGAGTGCGCCTACGCACTGCAAAAGTTGCTGGCCGAACAGTCGGTCGCGGCACAGGTGCCTCGCTCCGTCGTCGTACGGCTGACCGCGGTGCTGGGAGCCCACGCTGACGCTCGTGTCGGGCGGGCGGTGCATGGTTACCGCTGGGCCGTGCCGGCCATCGCGGGAGCGGCCCAGGCGCTGCAGTGGCTGGACGAGGACGACGCTGTGGACGGCCTGCTGGCGGTCGGGCGCGCCCTCATTACGACTGGAAGGGGCGTGGCCGGTGAGGTGCTCAACCTGGCCCCGTCCGACTGGCTGGAGGCGAAGGACCTGGCGGTACTGGCCCATAGCCGGGTAGTGGAACTGCCCCGCCGCCTGGTCATCTGCGGCGCCGAGCTAGGGCGCGACCTCGGCTTGGCCCCATTTGGGGCCGACCGTGCCGTCCTGTTGGCCGGGCCTCTCGCCCTGTCAGCGGCCAAGGCGGCCCGGCTGCTGGGGTGGAGGGCGGCCAAAACCTCGGCCGCCGTTATGGCCGCGGCGCTCGAGGACAACTGGGACCGCTTGCCCCGCAACCGGCAACTGTAGCTCCGCGATAGCCCGCCCGGCTCGGAGTTCCCTATAAGGCTTTCTGGTACAGCCGCCAGACCTTATGGCGCCGGCCGCCCATGTCTTCGAGCTGTTTGTTGATGCGGTCGTTGGTCGCGAGTGTCCACCCACCCTCGGCCGTCTGGACGCCGTCGTCTCTGAGACGAGTGACGATCTCCCCGTAAAGCAGCGGGCCCAAGGCCAGGTTTTGTACGTCCTGGCGCACACCCAGGGCCAGGACCCGCACTTGCGTCAGCTTCTTACCGCCGAACAACAAGGGCACCCAGCCGGTAGGGAGCAGCCGGCCGCTACGGACCTTTAACATCAACTGGTTGACATCCGGGAGGGTCAGGCACACCGCCACCGGGACGCCGTCGCGCTCGAGGGCGAAGACCCAGCGCGGGTTCAGGATCTGTTTCAGCTGCTTGGCCATGTGCCTGACCTCGGCCTCGGGCATCGGGACAAAGCCCCAGTTGTCCTTCCAGATGGCGTTGTAGATCTCGAAAAACCGGCCCACCTCGGCGTCGTAGTCCTTCACGTTCATGTCTCGCACGTGGACCTTGGAGCGTTCCCGGAGCCGTTCCAGGGTCTTTTGCTGACGCTCCGAAAGACCGGTCGACAGGTTCTCGAACCAGTAACCGTAGAGGTCCATTACCTGCGCCCAGCCGGCCCCGAGCCAAATTCCTCGTAGTAGCGGGGGTTCTCGAGCGTGAGCAAGGTAGCCGTAGTGTCGAAACCCTCCACCAGTAACCCGAGCTCGTCGTTGGTGGTGAAGTTGGCCGGCCCGACGGCCAACTTCGCCCCCTGCCGGCGAGACCAGTCGAGGGCTACATCGAAAAGCGAAGCGGCCACCTCGGGGTCGTTGACCGAGTCGAAGAACCCGACCCAGGCCCACTCCTCGCCCTGGCGTTCATTGAACAAAGAGTCGACGCACGCCCCCACCCGCCCGACCACCTTGCCGTTTTGGTGGGCTGTCCATAGCGCCCACCGCTGGTGCTGGCTGGCGGGGTGGCGAGGGGAGAGGCGATCGTAGACGCTAAGGCGCAGCGGCGGGGCCCAGGCGGGGTTGTCGCCGTGCAGTCGGAACGGCACGTCGACAAAGACCCGCTTGGCCAGCAGCTTGTCGGCAGGGCGGATCTCGGTACCGGCCATTAAGGAGGGTTACGTTAGCTCACCAGGCTCTTCTGGGGGAGCATCGGTGTCCTCTGTGCGGAGCGGGTCGCGCATGGTCTTCGTTGGCGATATGACTATCGTCTGGCCGACCGAAGACTCCTCCTCGGGGCCGAGCAAGCCGGCCTTGGTGTGCGCCCGCTCAGGGCGCAGCCGAGTGGCCCGCTTGCCGTTGATGGTTATCTGTTCGGTCACCGGCGCTTCGATCTCGCTGATCGAAGAGATGCCGGCCTGCCTCAAATCGAGCTCGATGACCTTGGCCGACAGCAGGTCCCTCATAGCCCGGCAGACATCGAAGTCGCTCATGCTGAAGGCCCGGCCGATCGAGCGCAGGTTGCGGCGGCCGTCGACAGCCGTGAGCACCCGCCACTGTTCTCGGTCGAGTGTCACTTGGCCCGGGTCCAGCTCGGTAACCAGGCGGGGCAGCACGTCGAGGGACGGGATCAGCGCCTGGAGCTCCTGCCACTCGGCCTGCCGGCGACGGGCCTCGTCAAGTGCGTCCGGCACCGAGATGACGGTCCCACCAAGGGCGCGTTGGGCTTGCCGGAGTGGAACTCGAAGTTCCCCCTGTCGGTGCCCAGCAGCTCGAAGCAAATTTCCTGCGCCCGTTGAGTAACGTCGCCGGCCACGGCCGCCGCCTGGTGCTCGGACTGGTCCGCCCCAACGATCTGGCCGTCAGCGAAGAACAGGTTGGCGGCAAAAGAGCGGCTGCGAACGTGCAATCGGCCTGTCATACTCCGCGCGGACAGGAGCTCCAACACAGCGCTGAAATCAAGAACGTCAAAAGTTCCTTGTAGCGGCATGGCAACCTATTCTGGCAGCCCTTGACCGGTAGGTGCCCCCTGAATGCGATTTTCAGCTTTCTAGCGCCGCACCGGTCACCGCCCACCCGCGGGGAAATAGGCTGACCGCGAGGGAAAGCAGGTTGTTCCCGTCCCGGTAAACACAGTTAGAGGCCGTGTTGCCCGGAGGGCTGCTGCAGCCGCGGAACTGAACGCCGGCCGGCGGATAGGGGTAGGCAAAAAGGGCGGAAACCGCGGCCGGGCTGGCGTCCTGTAGCCCCATCGACCGGTTGTCGGCTGCCCACGCGTCCAGCAGTGCCCACCCCGCCAGTGACGGGCTCGACTGGGGTGAGGTCGGCGCCCAGGTCGCGGTCGTGCCCTTTGGGACCGTCTTGTGCGGCGATGTTGGGTTGTCCGGCGAGGTTGGGTTGTCCGGCGAGGTTGGGTTGTCCGGCGAGGTTGGGTGGGCCGGCGACGTTGCCTTTTTGGCCCCTGTTGGCGGCTTGGGCGAGGTGGTGGTGGCTGGGACGGTCGAGGCCGTAGCCGGCGCGGCGGCCGGCGTCTTGCTGGTGCTCGCCACCGGGGGCCCGCTGCTGACCGGTGCGAGCACCGTAGAAGGCTGCGCCGTGGCTGTCTTCCCGGCGTCCGGGGAGGAGCCGCCGCAGGCCCCCAGCAAGACCGGTGCCAAAACCGCCAGCACGACGCCAAGAGGCCTTACCCGCATAATCCGATGATCGCAGGGTGTGACAGGCAACGCATAGCGGTTGACCGGCAGACGGTGAGCTTCCGCGGCGTTTCGCCTGTGACCGGAAGCCGGCGCTAGACATACCGTGACGGCAGACCGGGAGGTCGGGTGCTAGAGGCGCAGCGGCTGTTGGCGAACTTGACCGGAGGACGAGCGGCGCTGTTTTATGCGCTCGTTGCGCTGCACGCCGTCTGCGCGTCGGTCGGGTTTGGGAGCATTGGCTTCGCCGGCACCTACGCCTCGCGGCTTACCTGCCCGCCGATGAGGCGAAGCCTGATCTTCCCGGGGGGGCGCGTGCCACGTGAGCAGGGGCCTGTGGCTGAGCAGGGGCCTGTGGCTGAGCAGGGGCCTGTGGCTGAGCAGGGGCGTGTGGCCTCCGGAGGCGGCCGGCCGGCCAGCACCGGTGTGGCCGAAGAGGACGCCGAGACCGAGGAGCTCCTGCGCTATTTCGAACGGCCGGCCCGCTTATGGCTGGCGCTGGTCGCCGTGCCGTTCTTGGGCCTCGGGGCTCTGGCCTCTAACCCTGGCCTCGGCGGCGTCGACCAGGCCTGGGCCCTCGGGGCGCTGCTGGTGTGGCTGGCGGCCACATTGATCGCAGGCAGCCTGGTGGTGCCCGCTCTCCGTCAGATGCGGGCCATGCTTTTCCGGCCGGACAAACCTGAGGACCAACCCGGCCGGGAGGCGGAGCGCATTCGCTTCGCCCGGGCGGCCACGCTGGCCGGTCGCGGCGCCGCGTGCTGTGATGTCCTGTTTTTTGTCGCTCTGGCCCTGATGATCTGGCGCCCCTAAACCGCGGTAGCCCTAAACCCACGGTGCCTGCTGGCGGCCCTCTCGCCGTCGGCCGGCCTGGGTCTGGGCCTACCTCCTCTGTAATCCATCAGTCGGACGCTGTAATATTAGTATGCAGAGTAATTTAGAGAATTCTCAGGGTCTTGGGGTGGCCAATCTTCGTAATTGCGGGCCACGCGCTACGCTCTTTGTTATATGGTTCGGTCCAACGGCGGCAAGGAAAGGCCGGGGGCTCTTGGCCCGGTCCAAGGGACGCGTTTAGCTCCGTCCGCCCCACCTTCTCTGGACGATGGAGGAGCGGCCGCTACCCGGCAACTGTTGGCGTCGCGCCCGAGGGGGCCTGAGGGCAGGACAAACCCGGGGCCAAAGGTGGCAGAATTTCGCGGTTTAGCGGTAGAGGAGATCATCTCTGATTACAAATTGGCTCTTGTTTCACGTTATCTTGACGACCGCGAGATAACGCTACAGAAACAGAGCCGTGCTTTCTTCCATATTTCCGGGGCCGGCCACGAAGCGTTATGCCTCGGCTTGGCCCGATCACTACGACCGGGCTACGATTGGTTTTTCCCCTATTACAGGGACCGACCGCTGGCACTCGCACTCGGTATAACGCCGACCGATCTGCTTCTTCAGGCCGTCGGGGCAGCCACGGACCCGCGTCCGCGGGTCGGCAGATGCCCTGCCATTTCAGTTCCCGCAAGTTGAGCATCGTCACCCAGTCGAGCCCCACCGGGTCGCAGTGCATACCCGCCGTTGGGTGTGCCGAAGGAGGTCGTTATATATGGCGCCACGCCCTCGACGGGGTGGCCGGTTGCACGGCCCGCGAGGACGAGGTGGTCTATGTCTCGCTCGGTGAAGGGGCCACCTCTGAAGGCGAGTTTTGGGAGAGCCTCAACACCGCGTGCTCGCTACAGTTGCCCGTTCTTTACATCGTTGCCGACAACGGTTACGCGATATCCGTCCCCGCCGCTCAGCAGTCTCCACGGCCCATCTCCGAGCTGGTAAAGAGCTTCCCTATTTCTGTCCACCACATCGACGGGCGTAACTATTTCGAGGTTAGGGAAAAAGCGCCGGCCATCGTCGCCGCGATCCGCCAAGGCATGGGGCCGGCCCTGGTGCACGCCACTGTCACGCGTCCGTACTCCCACTCCTCTGCGGACACCCAGAGCAAGTACCGGCCCCGGAAAGAGCTGGAGGACGAAAGCTGGAACGACCCCATTGCCCTACTCGAACGGGCGCTCCTCGAGGGTCACGTCCTTTCGGAAAAGCAACTGGGAAGGATGCGCGAGGAGGCCCGCGCGTTGGTGGCGGAGGCGGCCAAAGAGGCGCTACGAGCGCCTCGTCCCGACCCCAGCACCATTCGCTCGCACTTGCTCAAACTTCCCGTAGTGACGCCCGAAGAGGCTTCAGATGAAGCTGCTCGTGGTCGTCCGGGTGCGGAGGGCGCACCTGTCGTCGCCTTGGGCGAGGCCATCCGGCTGACCTTGTTCGAGGCCATGGCCGAAGACGCCCGAGTCCGGGTGTTCGGCGAAGACGTGGCCGACGCGCCTGAAGAACTCCTCGGCGAGGTGGAGGGCAAAGGGGGCGTCTTCGGCACAACTTTTGGGCTCCAGCGCAAGTTCGGCCAGGACCGTTGCTACAACACTCCGGTATCCGAGGCCAACATCGTCGGCCGGGCCATCGGCCAGGGGGTGCGAGGTCTCCGGCCGGTGCCCGAGGTGCAGTTCTTCGATTACATCTGGACGGCGATGCAACAAATTAAGAGCGAGGCGGCCACGACGAGGTGGCGGTCGGCCGGTGAATGGTCGTGCCCGATCGTGTTGCGGGTGGCGGTCGGAGGGTACCTTTCTGGGGGCGCCCTTTGGCATTCACAGTCCGGCGTCTCGATTTTCGCCCACATCCCTGGCCTCGTGGTGGTCATGCCGTCTCGCGCCGTCGACGCTGTGGGGCTCTTGCGCACGGCGATGGCCACTGAGGACCCCGTCCTTTTCCTCGAGCACAAGCACCTGTTGCGCCAGAAGTACACCGAAGGCCCTTTCCCGGCGCCGGGGTTCCGGCTGCCGTTTGGCCAGGGGCGGATTGCCCACCCTGGCACTCAGTTGACCATTGCCACTTATGGCGCCACTGTGGAGCGTTCCTTGCGTGCCGCCGACGCCAGTGGTGGGAGCGTCGAAGTCATCGACCTGCGCTCGATAATGCCGTGGGACAAAGAACTGGTGGCCAGCTCCGTGGCCCGGACCGGCAAGCTGCTGGTGGTCTCGGAGGACAACCTGACATGCGGCTTTGGGGCCGAGGTGGCAGCCTGGGCCGGCGAGCACTGCTTCAGGGACCTTGATGCCCCGGTCCGGCGGCTGGGCGCCGCTGACACCCACGTCGGTTATGAGCCGGGCTTGGAGCGCGCCACGTTGCCCCAGACCGAGCAGATAGCGGAGGCAGCTAGACAGCTGTTGGCTTTCTGAACCGGAGCCGTTGCCGCCCCACCTGGGCCGACCTCAGGGCCGGCCGAGGTGGCCGACGCGGCGTCGGCTGTCGCCGCTAGGCCCCGGCGGCTAAAGTAGAGACGGGAATGGCACGTCTCGCCCGTAGTGTCGTGCGCCTAGTCGTGATCCTGGTGCTGGCGGGGCCCTGGTGGCGGGGGCCGTCGGTTCGATTGCGTATTCCGCGGGCCGGATGTTCCACGACGTCGCTTCGTCAAAAGAAGAGCCCATGCCGGACCTTGTGACCGACCCGTCCCTGCCCTCTGTTATCTACACCGCCAACGGCTCCGTCATGGCTACCTTGCGGTCTTCTCTCTACCGCCAGCCCGTGGCGCTGGCGCAAATCTCGCCCGTCCTCATCAACGCTGTCCTGGACACAGAAGACCATGCTTTTTGGTCGCACGGTGGGCTTGACATCGAATCGACGGCCCGCGCTTTGTTGGCTGATGTGAACGCCGGAGCGGCGGTTCAAGGCGGGTCCACGATCGCTCAGCAGTTGGTGAAGAACATCTACCTAACTGATCAAAAGACGTTGAGCCGCAAGGTCCGCGAAGCCGTCCTGGCCGAACGGCTCGAGGAAAAGTACTCCAAAACTCAGGTACTGGACGCCTACCTCAATTCCGTCTACCTGGGCAGCGGCGCCTACGGCGTGGAGGCCGCGGCGAAGGAGTACTTCAACGAGGATGCCGACCGCCTCGACCTGGCTCAGGCGGCTCTGCTGGCGGGGCTGATCCAGGCCCCGAGCGCGTACGACCCCATCATCAACCCCGAGGGGGCGCGACAGCGGCGTAGCGAGGTCCTGTCCCGCATGGTCTATTACAAGACGATCACACCGGCCGAGGCCACGGCCGCCAACGAGGTTGCCCTGCCCACCACCGTCTACGACGCGCCCGGTGTGTCGTACACTTCATTTGGGTTTTACGTGGACCAAGTCGTCGACCAACTACTAGACAACCCGGCTCTAGGCGCCACGTTGAGCGAGCGCGAAAACGCTTTGTTCAACGGCGGGTTGAAGATCTATACGAACGAAGACCCGCCCCTGCAGGCTTACGCGCAGCACGTCTCCGTAGCGGACATACCGGCGGGCCTTCAGCGGGTAGCGGCGGCTTTTGCGGTGATCGACCCGAGGAACGGCAACGTCGAAGCCCTGGTAGGTGGCCCAACCCGGGGACCGACCAGTTCGACGACGCCGTGCAAGGTGAGCGCCAACCTGGCTCGGGCTTCAAGCTCTTCTCGCTAATAGCAGCGCTGGAGGGCGGTTACAACGTCTACGACTCGATCCTGGCCACATCTCCATGTGCGGTGACCTTCCCGGGCGTACCTCTTCAGGCCGGCTACAACCTCAGCCGCCTGATGAACAATGACCCGGGCGACCCCAACGGGGTCGTGACGCTGGTCGAGGCGACCGCCGTTTCGATCAACTGCGCGTTCTTGCGCCTAGCCCACCAAGTCAGTTTGCAAAAGGTGATAGACGTAGCCAAGAGCATGGGGGTGTCGGACTCCACGCTCAACCCCAACAACCCTTCTCTGGTAATTGGCACCGAGGCCGTGAGGCCCATCGAGATGTCGGCCGCTTATGCCACGGTGGCCGACGGCGGCATCTATCACACCCCCACTTTCGTCAACCGGGTGGTGGACCGGATCGGCGCCGTAATATACGACGGCGAAATGCCGGGCCGGCGCGTGTTTTCGCAAGAGGTATCCGATGAAGCCATAGTCGCGTTGCGGGCCACGGTCCAGTACGGGACAGGCACCGCCGCGGCGCTCCCCAACGCCGACGTAGCGGGCAAGACGGGGACGACGGACAACAGCGTGGACGCCTGGTTCAACGGCATAACGCCGACGCTGGTGGCTTCTATATGGATGGGGGACCCTAATGGGGAGCAGCCGATGTACGTCGACGGCGCCGAAGTTTATGGCGCTGATTACCCGACCCAGATTTGGCACGACGTCATGGCCTATGCCTTGCGAAACGTACCGTATTCCTCGTTCCCCGACCCGGACCCCTACGAGATGCCGCCGGTAGAGTACATAACCTCGCCCAGCCTGGAACAGGACGACTTGCTGTCCCACGGTGGCGTTGGCGCGCCCTCGTGCGTTTGGGACGGCCAACTCGTGCCCTGCCCGACGACTACTCTTCCTCCAACGACGGTGCCACCTACGCCCACCACCTCGAAGACCGGAGGCTCGACGACCACCGCGCACTCGACGACGACAGGAGCGCCCACGACGACGGTACCGCCAACCGTGCCGGGTTCAGCCGGAGGAGGGCCAGTCACGACCTTTGCGGTGCCCAAGTCGCCCACCACGGCCGCCACCCTCCCGACCACTGCTGCGCCGGCCACAGCCCAAACCCAGGGCGTCCAAACCCAGAGCACCCCGCCGACGGCCACGCCTCCGGGCTTGCTCGACAAGGGTGGCGGCGGGGGCCAGCCGGGGTTCGGGGGTGGAGGCCAGCAGGGGTTCGGCGGTGGAGGCCAGGGCGGCCACCACGGCCAGAACCACGGGTACGGGCCTTGACCACCGCCGACCTGGACGCGCTGCTGGCGCTGCAGGACCTCGACACCCATATAGACCAAGAGGTCCACAGAAAGGCTCACCTGCCCGAACGCCAGCAGTTGGCTCAACTCGAGTTGGTAACGGCCCAAACCCAAGTCATTCGCTCGGAAGTGGCGTCACAGCTGGCCGACGTCGCGTCGCGCCAGGAGGCCGCGGAGCGGGAGCTGAAGGCTACCGAGGACAGGGTGGCCCAGGTGAACACCAGGCTTTATGGCGGCACCGTCACGGCGTCTCGAGAGCTGCAGGCGATGGCCTCGGATGTCGAAGGCCTCAGGAAACGAGCGTCGGAACTTGAAGACCGGGCGCTGGCCATGATGGAGGAGCGAGAGCCCTTTGACGCCGAACTGGCCAAGCTCGACAGCCAACTAGACGACCTCGGGCGGCGCCAGGGCGATCTTCAGGCCAGTTTGGCTGCTACCGAAGCCGAGGTCGATGCCGATATAGCCACGTTGTCGGGACAACGGCCCAAAGCCGCCGGTGCGGTCCCGGAGCCGTTGCTTGGCACCTACGAACGCTTGCGCCACCGTCTCGGCGGAGTGGCCGTGGCCCGCCTGACCGGAGGGCGTTGCGACGGGTGCCATTTGACCCTGCCCGCGATGGAACTAGACCGCATACGGCACGAATCAGCGGGCACCCTCGAATATTGCGAGCAGTGCGGGCGCATCCTCGTGATCGCCGGCAATTGAGGCCCCCAATTGCCTGCGGCTCCCACCCCGGAGTTATGGCCGTCGGCTCCTGCTAAAGCACTTGGCCTCGGCCGGTCCGAGGTCTTTGTCGGTACCTGTTCGTGGACCGACCCCACGTTGACGAAACAGACCTCGTGGTACCCCCGGCGTTCGATGACGGCGGGCGAAAGACTGAGCTTTTACGCCGGGCATTTCCCAATCGTCGAGGCGGACTCTACTTATTACCGCCCTTTACAGCCCGAGCTGGCGCGCACCTGGTCGGAGCGGGCTCCGGCTGGGTTTTGCTTCGATGTGAAGGCCTACGGGCTATTGACCGGGCACCCCGTCGAACAGGTTTCGCTGTGGCCCGACTTAAAAGACGAGCTGAACGAAGACGCCCGTAGCAAGCGCCGTATTTATGCTCACCACCTGCCGGCCGACGCGCTCGAAGAGGCTTGGCCCGTTCGGTGAGCGCTCTCGGGCCGTTGCGAGACAGCGGGCACCTGGGAGCCCTCCTCTTGCAGTACCCGCCGTGGTTTGTGCCCAAGCGGGCCAACCGGGACGAGCTGGCCCGGTTACCCGGACGTCTTTCTGGCACTCCGGCCTGTATCGAGTTCCGCTCGCCGGGTTGGCTGTCGGAGGACGACCGCTCGCGCACCCTGGACCTTCTGCGTGAGCTCGGTTTGGCCCTCGTCGTCGTCGATGCCCCCGCCTCCTCGGGGCTTCAAACCGTCCTGGACGTCACCAACCCCGACCTGGCCGTAGTCCGCTTCCACGGTCGGGCAGACGACACCTGGAAGGCTCGGGACGTGACCGCGGCCGAACGCTTCCGTTACCTTTACAGCCGCCCGGAGCTGGAACAATGGGTGCCGCGCGCTCGGGAGCTGGCCAGCTCGGCCTCGAGGGTCCATCTCCTCATGAACAATTGCTACCAGGACTACGGCGTACGCAACGCAGCAGAGCTGGCGGCCATGCTGGAGGACGGGGACTAGCGCGAGCAGCTTACGCTAGTACCCTGATACCGTGGCCGGGCGCACCGTGACGCGCCTAGCCACCCGTGATATACCGTGCAGGCCGCGGGGCGACACCTTGTGGAACTCTGGCCCCGCTCATCGAACGGCTTACAAACGCCTATACCGGGAGATTGACCACTTGTGTTGGTAGACCGGGACTTCGGTCCGATCCAGGCACCGTCGGAAGCCCGCCTCCGGCCGGGGCTCGATCTTCCCGTGGAGAGCGGGTAACCAGGCCCTCTTGTTTTGCGACTTTGTTCTTTAGCCCAAAAAACAATGTGTTATTTGGCCATAAGGCGTAGCAAGCCGGCGCCACCCTGCGTCTCGCCTGACCTGGTCGCCTGACCTGGTCGCCTGACCTGGTCGCCTGATTGGTCGCCTGACTGGGCCGCATCTGGTGGTGACCACCCGGCGTCGGGCATTGGCCCGATATGATGATGATGTGTAGCGCAAGTAGCTCTCCCTCACCGTTGGCGGTCCCTGAACCAGGAGGAGCAGCGCATTGCGTTCACATTTCAGTGCTGGCCGGGCGCCAGCGGCCACCTTAAAAGCGACGAAATTAAGCCGTGAACGTGCCGGCCAACCGGTCTTGAACGCCATCTCGGTAACTGTCGGCCCAGGCGACCGCATCGGGGTCGTGGGCCCGAACGGCGTAGGCAAGACCACCCTGTTACGTGCCCTGGCCGGGCTCGAAGCACTGGACGCAGGCACTGTCGACGTGGCGCCGCCCGGGGCGACAGTCGGTTACCTGGCCCAGGAACGAGAACGGCCTGGCGACGAGAGCGTAGAAGGGCACCTTCGGCGCCGCACCGGGACCGCAGATGCCGAGCTGGCGCTGGAGAGAGCCGTACAACAACTCGCTGTCGGCGACATGAGCGAGAGCGCTCAGACTGATTATGCCGCCGCCCTGGAGCGCTTCAATCAACTCGACCCCGGAAGCTTCGAAGCTCGGGCGGCTGAGGCTCTGGCCGGCCTCGGCGCCGGCGAAGACATGCTAAAAGCTCCTGTGGCGAGCTTGTCGGGGGGGGAGGCTGCCCGCGTGGGCCTGGTTGCCATCATGCTGTCGCGCTACGACATCACTCTCCTCGACGAGCCGACCAATGACCTCGACTTCGAGGGGTTGGAGCGTCTGGAGGAGTTCGTCACCAGCCTGGCGGGTGGTCTTGTCGTCGTCTCCCATGACCGGGAGTTCTTGGCCCGAACGGTTAACGCTGTGCTCGAGGTCGACGAGCACACCCGCCAGGCCAATTTGTACGGGGGCACTTGGGCTTCTTATATCCAGGAGAAGGCGGCGCGGGCGCGCCACAAGGAAGAAGCGTGGGAGAAGTTCCACCAGACGAAAGAGGATCTGATGGGCCGGGCCCAGCGAGAGCGACTGTGGGCCACCGCGGGGGTGGCGAAGGAGCGAAAAGCCCCGAGCGACGGCGACAAAATGCAACGAGACTTCCGGGTCAACCGGACCGAACAACTCGCCGCCCGGGCCCGGCGCACGGAAAAGGCGCTGGAACGGCTGGAACAAGTCGAAAAACCGTGGGAGCCGTGGGAGCTTCGGTATTCTCTCCAACTGGCGCCGAGGGCGGGCACGGTCGTGGCCTCGCTGACTGATGCGGTGGTAGCCAAAGGATCGTTCCACTTGGGCCCGGTCGACCTCGTCGTCAATTGGGGTGACCGGGTTGCCGTTACGGGCCCCAACGGCGCCGGCAAGACGACGCTGGTCGATGCCATCCTCGGTCGCGCACCCCTGGTGGCCGGCTCGTCGACGCTGGGGACGAGTGTGGTGCCGGGCGAGTTGGGCCAAGAAAGGTCGGCTGTCCTGGCCGGGGACGTCGGGCCTGGCCCAAACCTATTGGCCGATTTCATGCGGGCAACCGGTTTGACGGTGCCCGAGGCGCGCTCGTTGCTAGCCAAGTTCGGCCTCGGCGCGGGAGATGTAGACAGGCAAAGTGCGACTCTTTCCCCCGGCGAGCGGACCCGGGCGCAGTTGGCCTCGTTCCAGGCCGTCGGGGTTAACTTTCTCGTCCTGGATGAGCCGACCAACCACCTCGACCTGCCCGCCATCGAGCAGCTGGAGTCCGCGCTGGCCGCCTATGAAGGGACGCTGCTCATCGTCTCCCACGACCGGCGACTACTGGCCGGCTTGCGAGTGACTCGCCGGCTCGAGGTCGCCGGAGGAAAAGTGACGATTATTGAGGTATGACCGCCGGCAACCACTCCATGGCGATTAGCGGTCGACAAGCCGCGCGCTCGCCCGTCGGCCCGGCCGCTTGATTACTTCGACCGCATTTGGCAGTTGCTCCTTGATCTCCATCGAGTGGGTCACGACCAGGATCTGACGGAACCGACCTCGCAACCGCTCCAGGGCCAGCAACATGCGGGCTCTTCGTTCCTCGTCGAGGGGGCCGAAGACCTCGTCCAGCACGAGCAACCCGACCGCGCCGCCTGACTGGAACCGTATGTGTTCGCTGATCGCGACGCGGAGGGCCAGGTTGGCCAGGTCCACTTCGGAACCCGAAAACCGTTCCAGGTCGTAGGAAATACCGCCGTCGCAGATCTGTAACCCGTACGTTTCGGGGTCGACCTCGAGGCGGTCGTACTCCCTATCGGTCAACTCCCCGAAGAGCTCAGCCGCTTGTACCGCCAGCCGAGGGCCGACCGAGGCGACGACGCTATTGCGGAAACCGTTCAGAAGCTCGGAGGTGCGCCCCAGGTGCACCGAGGTGGATTCGAGGTCGGCGAGGCGAGCATGCTGTTCCTGCGCTTGCGCGTAACGCTTTGCTTCTGCCTCGGCCTGCGTCCTGGCCCTGGTCGCGGCCAGCCGTGCGGCCCGGGCTCTGGCGTCCGCATCATTGGCTGCCTTCTCCGCCTCCGATGCCACCGTTTGCGCCTTGGCCAGCGCCCCGGCGTCGAAACCGAGCGACTTGACCTTGGCGCGCAGGTTTTCCACCACAGACACGGCTGTGGCTGAGCGGGATTGAGCGTTGGAGAGGGCCAGCTCGGCTTGAGGCCGTCGCTCGAGGCGGCCGTGGAGCCGGCTGGCCTCGGCTGCAGCGTGCCTCGACGCTAAAAGCCTGGCTTTCGCCTGGTCCAGGGCGTCCGCCACCTTCTTTGCCTTCGGGTTGGGGCCGAGTCGCGCGGGTCAACGCCGGGTCGATGGCCGCCAGGGCATCGATGGACGTGGCCACCCGCCTGGAACCCGCCTCCCTGGCGGCTCGCGCTTGCTCGTAGGCGGCTAGGACATGACGAGCGGCCCTGACCTCGTCCCCGACTCGCTGCAGGACGGCCAAAGCGGTGGCGGCGGCGTCCGCCGCCTGCGTCAGAGCCCGTTGACAGATGGTGAGCTGGGCCTCGGCGGCTTTCACCTCTTCCTGGCGATGGGCCTGGACGCTTTCGAAAGCCTCGCCCAGGTGTTGCCCGCACAGGGGGCAGTCCTCGGTCCCCGACAGGGACGTCGACTTGGACCGCGCCTCCTGCGCCCGCTGGAGCTCGCTGGCGGCGGCCTGGCCCCTGGCCTCAGCCGACCCCAGCTCGGCCCGGGCGGCCATAGCCGCGCCCTCGGCCGCCGTGAGAGCGGCGTCGTCGGGCAGAGGGGGAGAGACGCCCTCCGGCTGACTAGCCAGTTCCTTAGCCGTATCGAGGAGCGAACGAAGCAACTGGGCCTGTTGTTCGGCCGCCTCGAGGCCGGCCGCTTCCGGTTTCAGCTTCTCCAAGTTGGCTTCCGCGCCCGCCAGGTCCGCCAGTTCAGCCTCGAGCTCGGCCACTAATTTGTTCGCCGTCTCGAGTTCGGAACGGGCGGCCTTGCCTTCCATAACTAGAAGCTCGTGTTCCTGGCGGAGCCGGTCCAGTGCGGTAAAGCTCGCCTTGCTGGAGACGGCCGTTTCGCCAGCGGCGGCGGCCGCTTTCTCCTCCTCCGACGCGGTGGTGTCCGCAGCCCCGGCCCGGGCTTCGGCGTCGTCGGCCGAGACTTTGGCCTCGTCGAGGTCCGGCAACATGCCCCGGAGCCGTTTGTGCTGTTCGGTGGTTTGCCTGGCGTCGGCGCGCGCCTTGTCGCGGGCCGCGTCCAGGGGCGTGACGCCGAGCAACGCCAAGACGAGTTTGCGCCGTTCGGCCGGGCTCTGGCTGGAGAATGCGGCCAGCTGTTTTTGCTCGGCGAACACCGACGCCCGGAACGCGCCATCGTCCATGCCGAGGACCGAATGCACGTAGCGGCCGGTGTCCCGGGCACCTTCGGCCATGGCCAGCCCGTCGCATTGAGCCTCGGCCCGGACCGTGGAGTTCGCACCGGAGATCGTGCGGCGCACCAGGTAGATGTGGCCCTCGTGCTCGAAGGTCACTTCGGCCATGCACTCGCCGTGCGCGCCCGACAGAGGGCACCTCCTCTTTGGCGGTGCGGGCCTTGCCCCAGAGCGCCCAGAGCACCGACTCGAGGAGGGTGGACTTGCCGGCGCCGTTTGGCCCGTATACGCCGACCAGGCCAGGCGGCAGCACCAGGTCGAGCTCGTCTTCGAACACCCGGTAATTGCGCAGGTATATGCGGTCGATCAACATGTCCGTGCCCCTGGCCTAGCCCGCAGACTCGATCGCTTCTTCGAGGTACTGGTGGCCGAGGTCCTTGACCCGGTCCCGGTCGAGGCCCGTCAAGTCCTGGTGCGAGAGCCAGGAATCCCATTGGCCCCCGAGGGTCTCGACCGAGGCAGCTCAGCCGGGACGGCCACGTCCTGGAACTGGGGCTCCAGACGCAGGTCGAGGGCAGCGCCGGCCGCCTCCCGGACCTGCTGGCGGTCGAGCAGCCGGTATGCCTCGGGGTCGACGCCCTCCAGGTAGAGCCGGGCGACCGCTCCCTCGGGCACCGTCGCCGCCCGAGCCAGCACCTGCTCGGACAGCTCGGCGGGGGAAAGCCCGAGACGCGTAGACGCTTTCGAGTGTGACCAGGGGCCGTTGGCCCGTCGAGAGGCACGTGCCGGCACTGGCCGGTAACGGTGTCGAGGACGACGATGCCCTTGGGCCTTGTCGGGGTCGTCGGCGAAACTGAAGGTGTCAGTCGAACCGGCGTACCAAATCCCGGGCGCCACCTCGGCGTGGAAATGGTAGTGCCCGAGCAGTACAAGGTCCGACTGCAGAGTCGCGAGGTCGATCTCGATCTCGTTTATGTCGGCGTGGCGGGGCTCGACTTGCCTGATGCGGGGGTGGGTGATGAGCAGGTTCGTGTGTTCGGCGCTGCGCGCCTTGTTGGCCTCGGCCAGAGCTTCGAGCGTCGCCTCCACGCTCAGCATTTGCGGGACGGCGTGGACCACGAGCTGGCCGTGAGCGGTCGTTATCTCGAAGCGCTCATAGGAGAGCCGGTGGGCGAAATGGACCTCCGGGAACGTGTCCGCCAGGGCGCTGTACGGGCTGCCGCGGCCGGGGAGGCGGGGTGTGTCGTGGTTGCCGCTGATCACGACGGCGGGCACACCGTGGTCCCGGATGGTGGCCAAAGCCCGTTGGGCCACCCGGAACGAGCGGTAGTGCGGGGCCGGGTGGTCGAAGATGTCGCCCAGCCAGATGACCACGTCGGGTTTCTGCGCCAGGGCCAGGTCCACGGCGGCTTCGAACGACCTCTCGAAGTCCCATTCGCGCTGGTTGACGCCGCCGTCGACCGTGTAGGGCAAATAGGAGCGGCCGAGGTGGGCGTCGCCGATGGCTGCAACCTTCATGAGACCAGTACACCACGGGCCAGTGACGATTAGTGGGACCGGTGCCTGCACGGCAGGCCGGGCTTCGGATTTGGCCCTCGGATTTGGCCCCTCCCACTTAGCCCTCGCATTTGGCTCTCTGGCCGTAATCGTCACTGGTCGCTGCAATCATCACCTCGTGCCCCGCCCGCCGCTCGCCGGCCCCGGCCGGACCGGGAGCCCCGGGTCGCACCGGGCCACCCGGGCCGCGGGGCGTTCGGCGCTAGAGGTCTGGAGGCGAGAGCGCCGCGCCCGCTGGCGCCGGCTGGTCCTCGTCGGTGCTGTGGCCTTGGCCGCCCTGGCGGCGATGGTCGCCTGGGTGGGGGCGAGCGGCCACATGCTCAACCTGCACGGCCCGACCTGGCCTCTGGCGGTGACCGCCGTCACCGGGACCGTCGCCGCCGTGGCGCTCTGGCCTCGGTCGGACCCGAGCCGCTGGGCCAGAGGCGCCGCCGGCGAGCTGGTGACGGCGGCCATGCTGGAGAGCCTGCCCAGGCGAAAGTGGGTCGTACTGCACGACCTGGCGCTACCTGGCAGCCGGGCCAACATCGACCACCTCGTGATCGGCCCCACCGGGGTGTGGGTGGTCGACACGAAGGCTTACCGGTCGCGCATCACGGTGCGCCGGCGGCGGGTCTTAGTGGCCGGCGCACCGATGCGGACCGCAGCCGTGCGCTGGGAATCGGCCGTCGTCTCAGGGTTGCTCGGCGTAGGTGCCCGCCCCGTGATAGCTATGCACGCCAACGGGCTCCCACGCCGGGGCCGGCGAGTGGACGGGGTGCGGGTCTTGCCGGCGGCCCGGCTCGTCCGCCGCCTCCGGAGGGGCCAGCATCTTTGGCCCCGATTGCGCCCACGGGACGTGCGGCAACTGGGCCAGCGGGCGGAAAAGTCACTCGAGCGAACGTGGTGACCCGGGAACGCCTGCGGCGCGCGACGAGAGCCATCGCTCGTCAGGGCCGACCAAACCAGTGAGAGAGGGGCTAGACCTAGAGCGGCTAGTCTCCAATGAGGTCGGCCCCTTTCTGACGTGCTCTCCAACCAATGTCCCGCCCTCTCGACTTTGACCCCATCAGCGAGGCGAGCCGGCAGTGGGCCGCGCACGGCTGGGAAGACGCCTGCGAGGGGATGGCCGCCATCACGTCGATCGTGCGGGCTCAGCAGCTGTTCTTGGCCCGGATCGATGCCGTGCTGCGGCCACTGGAGCTGACCTTTGCCCGCTATGAAGTGCTGATGCTCCTGCTGTTTTCCCGTCGCGGGGCGCTACCGCTCAACAAGATCGGTGCCCGCCTGCAAGTCCATCCCACGAGCGTGACCAATGCAGTGGACCGTTTGGAACAACAGGGCCTCATAAAGAGGGTGCCGCATTCGAGCGACAGGCGGACGACCCTGGCCGAGATCCTGCCTGTCGGTCGGGAACTGGCCCTGACGGCGACGAGGGCACTCAACGTTGAAGTCTTCTCCGAGCCCGGGATGGACCACGACGACTTGAACCTGCTGGTCGGGGTGTTGCAGCGCTTCCGGCAGGGGGCGGGAGACTTTGGAGCAGCGGTCAAGGCCGAGGCGGACGGGCCGCACCGCCCTCAGTCCACGAGAGAAGAAACGTTCGGCGGGGCCACCGACCGCGGGGCGGGCGCCGGCGGCGCCAACCGGACCACTTCGTCGTAAAGGTACACGAGGCCGGCACGGCGAAAGGCGCCTCCAGGTTGACGAGCAGGCACTCGCCCGGCATCAGGGTCTGGATTTCAGGCCCAAGGGCGGAGAGGTCCTGTTTGGCGGACGAACGCAGTATGTTGCGGTCCTTTTCGTCGGCCAGGCCGAGCACGAAGAAAGTGTTGAACTGGCTCAGCAGCTCGTCGTCCAGCAATTTCGGCTGCTGGGTGACGGCCAGCAAGCCGACGCCGAACTTCCGGCCCTCTCTGGCCACCCGCGGGAACACGTTCGACTCGCGGTCCTTGTTGGCCGACAGCACTCTTTGGGCCTCCTCAAGAGCGACCGCGACGACCGGGAGCTGCCGGTGGCGGTCCGGGTCGTCGAGGAAGGCGCTCTGCCATTCCTCGAGCACCCGGCGGGTGAGGTAAGAAGCCACGAGCACCTCTTCGGTCCCCCCGAGCCCGCTCACGTCCACCAGCACCACCTTGCCCTCGAGCAGCTCGTCGAGGATGCGCCGGCCGACCGAAACAGCGGGGTCGGCGGAAATGCAGGGCAGGTCGACGATACGCCTGGCCCGGCGATGCACGACCTGGAGGGTGTTGAGCGCCACGCGGGCCGACAATTCCACGTCCCGGAAGCCAGCCAGGTCCTCGACCTGGGCAAACTCGGCCAACCAGGTCAGGCCTTCGCGGCGGTTGGCTCTCACTCCAGTAGTCGTGCTGGCGCTGGCGTCGGGGCGGCCGTCGCCGGGCTGTCCTGGTGGGGCCTCGGCGCGCGGCAAGGCGGCAGAATAATGGCGCTCGAGCTCGTGCAGCGCCTCTTCCTGGGGGCGGCTCCATTCGTACGCCGTGCGCAAGTCATCGACCGAGAGCTCGGCCAGGCTGATGCGCAGAGTCGAGGTGTTCGGCAGGCGCCGGTCCGAGTAGGTCCGCAGAGCCACCTCGGCCCAGGGATGGCGCCCCAGGGCCGAGCGGTGCTCGCCGTGCGGGTCGATGACGAGCAGCCCGTAGCGCCCGTTAGCCGACATCACCCCGGCGCAAATCACTTGCAATAGGTTGGACTTGCCCATGCCGGTGGTGGCGAAAATACCAATGTGGCTGGCCAGGCTGCGGCCCGGGATTCCCACCGGGAAATCGACGACCGTCTCTCCGCTGCGCAGGCGCCCGATAGGCAGGTCGCCCATGCGCCCGGCCAGGAAGGCAAAGTCCTCGGGTGACGGTGACACCACGCGGGAGAACTGGGTCGGCAGGCTCTTCGGCTTCCGGAACACGGTCCGAGGCCAAGCCCGGTGCCGCAGGGGGGGCCAGGTAACCCAGGCAGCGGCACTCGGCCAACCGGTACGTCCTCTTGGCCTGCTCGTGCAAGGGGTGAGCACCGCTCTCGCCCCTGGCGTCGTCCGCCAGGAGGGTGCCCGCCACGCGTTCCGCCCACCCCGGTTCGCGGTGCTCGCTCCCGTAGCTGACGTCGACGACCCTGAACAGGTAGCGCCGGCCGGTGGCGTCGTCTACGCCCACCAGCAGTTCACCGAGGAACAGGTCCTCGTCGGGGGTGGCTCTGAACAGGGCCTCGAGCACGTTGCGCCCAAAGAGCCGGCCTCTCGTGTGCGGCGGGAGGTCGTCAGTGGCGGTCACGCCCGCTCCATCAAGGAGTGGCGGTCGTCGAAGGCGCGCTCCTTGACGTCCTGGGGCAAGCCGGCCCGGTCGAGCTCACTTTCCAGCTCGGCCCAGATTTCTGCCCTCGCCCAGTCCGGACAGGCGGCCAGGCGGTCGGCGACCGACAGGGGATAGGGGTACCCGGGAAAGGCGGCGTCGTCGGCCAGGGCGCTCAGATGCCCGAGCACTCGGCGAGCGTCCACGTCGGCCGGGAGGTCGACCCGGAAGGCAAAGCGGGCGTCGGGGTCGAGGCGGGCAATGACCACGAGGAGACCCGGCCCGACCTCGGCCCGCTGGAGCGCCACCGGTGCCCACCAGCAGGCGCGAGGGCCAAGGTGGGCCTCCGCCTCGAGCTCGAGCTGGCCGACCAGCGGCGCCCCACCTCGGGCGAGCGAACTGTGCTTAGTGACGCCGGCGAGCAGAACACCACGTTGGGCCGCCCGAGCGAGTAGGTCGACCAGCCAGTGGGCCGGGATCCTCCAGTCGGGTTGCAGGTCGCCGTCGACCAGGACGACCGCTCCCGGCTCGGCCTCATCCACGGAAAGTGACACCAGTCGCCACTCCGACCAGTCCCGGAGGAGGTTGAGGTCGACGGGCGCCTGCGCCGCCACCGGAGCGCCCAAGTTCGCCAGCGACCGTTTCGCCTCTGGTCCGCCGCCCGAACCCCGGAAAACGTGGACCGCGAACTCCCCCTGTTCCTCGAGGGTGCACTGGCCGTCCTGCCAGCGAGTGCGCGCCGCCCGCGTGACCCCGACCTGGAGGCAACGGGCGTCGGCCACCAGTGCCTGTCCTCCGTCGACGGCCCAGCAGTCAGGTGGCGGAGACAGCCGCATCAGCGGCTCAGGGACGATCGACGGGAAGAAGTCGAGGTCGCTGCCGTTCGGGTCGGACAGTTCGGTCGTCGCGCCCATGAGCAGCTCGGCCAGCCTCTCGGCCGTTTCGGCGACGGTGGGCACGGCCAAGCATGCTATGGCACTCGTCCGGGGTCGCTGGATGAAGGCCCGGCCTTTGGGGGCACTCGATAGGCCGCCCCCTTGCCGCCCACCTGCCGGCGTCGGGTTGGGCGCGGCCGAGGTCACCCTGTGCCTCTGCCCGCCACTCCGGGCAGAATGGGGTTATGCCAAGGGCCATTTGGAGCGGCTCGATCAGTTTTGGGCTGGTCAACGTGCCGGTCAAACTTGTGACTGCCACCTCGACGAAAGACGTGCGCTTTCATCAACTGCACGAGAAGGACGGTGGTCGTGTCAACCAGAAGAGGGTCTGCTCGATCGACAACGAAGAGGTCGACTACTCCGAGATCGTCAAAGGGTACGAGCTACACCGCGGCCAGTACGTGATCGTGGAACCCGAGGAGCTCGAGGCGCTGTCGCCCGAAGCCAGCCGGAGCATCGACATCGAGGAGTTCGTCGAACTGGCGGAAATAGACCCGCTGTTCTTCGAGCACAGCTACTACCTGGTCCCGGATGACGTGGCGGCACGGCCCTACGCGTTACTGGTCGAGGCCATGGCTGGGACCGGGAAGGTCGGCATCGGGCGTTTTGTGCTCCGCACCAAGCAGTACCTGGCTGCGCTCAGGCCGCGCGACGGTGCGCTCGTGTTGTCCACGCTGCTGTTCTTTGACGAAGTCATCGGGACCTCGGACCTCGACGTCAAGACGACGAGCGAGACCAAGCCGTCCGACCGCGAGGTGAGCATGGCCCGCCAGCTCGTCAACTCTCTTTCGGCTGAATGGGAACCAGAAAAGTACAAGGACGATTACAGACAGAAAGTCCTGGACTTGATCGAAGCCAAAGCGGAGGGCAACGAATTGGCCATCCCGGAGGAGCCCGAGCGACCGGCGCCCGTGGTGGATCTCATGGCTGCCCTCGAAGCGAGCCTGGCCCGGGCCAAAGAGGCCGGGCACGCTCCCGCTCCGGAGGCAGAAGCTCCGTCGCGACGGCGCAAGCGCGCTAGCGCATGACACCACCGGGAGCGTGGTCCCGCCCGAGCCAGCCAGAGGCCACGGCTCCGGGCGGGGCTGGGGCACCAGTGCCTGGGCGGAGCCCGGCAGCCCGTGCGAGCAAACCCAACAAGACAAGCAAAACCAACCGGGTCGAGGTCGGCGGGCGCCAACTCGATGTCTCCAACCTGGACAAGGTGCTGTGGCCCGAGACGGGGACGACGAAGGGCGAAATGCTGAGCTATTACGCCCGGATAGCCCCGGTGCTGGTCCCGCATTTGACGGGTCGAGCGATCACGCTGAAGCGTTTCCCGGACGGGGTCGACGGCACATCGTTTTTCGAGAAGAACTGCCCGTCCTATAAGCCACCCTGGATGCACACGGTTAAAATGGGCGATGTCAATTATTGCCTGGTCGACGAACCAGCCACTGTGGTCTGGCTGGCCAACCTGGCCGCCATCGAACTGCACCCGACGTTGGCGGCCAAACCCGACCTGGGTTCGCCGACCTCGGTTGTCTTCGACCTGGACCCCGGAGCCGCCGGCCGACGTCATCACGTGCGCTCGCGTCTCCCTGCTCATTAGAGAGCTTTTGGCCCAATTGCACTTGAAGGCGTGGGTCAAAACGTCGGGTAGCAAGGGCCTCCAGCTCTACGTGCCGCTGAACAGTGGGGCGACGTACGAGGGCACAGCTCCGTTCGCTAAGGCGGTGGCGCAATTGCTCGAAAAACGGCACCCGGACCTCATTGTCTCCTACCAGCAACGGGCGGCGCGGGCAGGGCAAAGTGCTGATCGACTGGAGCCAGAACGTAGAATCCAAAACAACGGTCTCGGTTTATTCGTTGCGGGCGCGGCCCGAGCCCACCGTGTCGACGCCGGTCACCTGGGACGAGCTCGACGACGCTTTATCGGCAACTGAGGCTGACCGCCTGTGTTTCGAATGGGAGGACGTGCTCGACCGGGTGGCGCGCGGCGGGGACCTGATGGCGGAAGTGCTGACCCTCGAGCAGGAACTGCCGCCGCTGGCCGCTTCCTGAACCGTTATCCCGTCCCGGCCTCGTCTCCCCCTGCTACTTCGGGCCGCCGATGGGGTTACGGCCGAGTACGGCCAGGACGGCGTCAGCGAGGGCCGGCCACGCCTGTTTGGCCCACGGCCCAAAGGCCGTCTCGCTCAAGCCGGCCACCGCGATATTGACGACGGGGTCGACCCAAAGGAACGAGCCGGACTGGCCAAAATGGCCGAAAGTAGCGGGGGAGTTATTTTTCCCTGTCCAGTGGGGGGACTTTTGGCTGCGGATCTCAGGCCCGAGGCCCCAGTCGCAGGGGTCGTAGCGCCCGAACCCGGGGAGAACGCCGGACAGACCGGGCCAGCGCCACCGACGCCGCCTTTTGCAGCGATCCAACGCTAATTAGGGTTGGGGCCAAGAGCTCACTGGCCAGGGCCAGCAGGTCGACGAGAGGGGCTCGAGCCCCATGAGCGGGCGAGCCATCGACCACCGTCCGGCCCATACCCAGAGGCTCGAGCACCCCGGCGCGCAAGTACCCGCCGAAGGGCATAGAGGCGGCCGTCTCCAGATAGGCGGCGGCCATCTCCATCCCGGTGTTGGAGTAGATGCGACGCTGGCCCGGGGGAGCCACCGGGACGTTGCCTTCAAAGGGCAGCCCGGAGGCGTGGGACAGGAGATGGCAAACCGTCGAACCCGGTGGCCCGGCTGCGTCCATCAGGCTGACGGTGCCCTCCTCGACCGCGACCAGGCTGGCCAGCGAGACGAGGAGTTTGGTGACCGACGCCCACCGGAAGATCTCCTCGACGGGGCCGTACGTCGCCACCAGCCGGGGCGGGCCGGAGGCGCGGCCGACCACCACGCCGACAGCGGCTGCACCCGGCCACGTCTTCGCCTGAGCAGCGAGGACGGCGGCTACCTCGTCGGTCGGGCCAGAGGCGCTCGAGCGGTCATCCATCTTCACCCCTGGTGACGTACCTTTCGACCAGGTGCGCTGTCTCGGTGATGTTCTGGCGGATGCTGCCGCCGATGGCTCGCTCCGCCAGCGGGCCGAGGAGGGGGAGGCGGATGCGGAGGTCGCCCTCGAAATGCTGGGAGCACGTGGCCTCGCCCTCGCTGCGCAACTCGTACCAGGCGTTGAAGGACAGGAGGCTTTGATAATTGTCGGGGACCATACGGACGTCGGTCCGGCGCGCCGTCAGGTCGACGTCGGTGACCTGCGCCCAGGTGATCTTCTCGGGGTCCAGGATGCGTTTAGCCGGGCCGTTGAGCTGGCCGGCGAAGCGGTAACCGAGTTCCAGGTGCACGTGGTCGTCGGTCCGAGAAAAGGAACGCACCTCGGGGGCCGAAATGCCCGCCAGCTCACCGAGGCTCTGGTAAAAGGCCGGGTCGGCAAATGCGGCCTGTGCCTCGTCGGCGCTGACCGCGATCGGCTGGTCCAGGATAATCCTCACCCAGGGCGACCTAGATGGAGCCGGTGGTGTCGCACGCGAGCGGGCCTTCCAGCGCCGTCAGGTCGAACTCCATGACCGCAAAATAGCTGAGCGGCGCCGGCCCCCCCTCGGGTGGGGCCAGCTCCAGGGGGTTCAGGCTGGTCACCCGGGCCCCAGTAGACCTGGCGACCTGTTGGAGCAGGCCGGACGGCACCCCCATCTCGCTGAAGATGGCAGGGAGGGAGTTTTGCTGCACGATGGTGGCCGATTTCTTCACCCCCGTAGCGTCGACGGCTACGTCCACGAGGTCAAAACTGGTCGCCATCCTTCCGAACGCGCCGTCGGCCGTAACGAACTCGGTCCGGCCGCAGTCGGAGAACGTGCTCTCGAAGTCCGACTCGATCGAAAGGGCCACAGATTGGAAGTTGCGGGACCCGTCTCCGAACACCCGCCGCCCGGCCGGGTCGACGGTGGTCAGCTCGTTGGCTATGAGGACCGCCGCCTTGGCCATCAGGTACGGGTCGAGCCAGAACTCGTAAGGCTGGGGATGTTTCGAAATCTCGGGCAGGACCGACAGGTGCCGGCGAGCGGAGCTGGCGGCCGCTTCGACCTGCGGCTGGTAACCATCCCCCACGTCTAGGACCACGGCGGCCCGCTTGATGGCAGCCCGGTCCGACGGTGTCAGGGCCAGGCCCTGGGGCTGTACCCCGGCGGGGGCCAGGTCGACCACATTGATAGCCTTCCCGCCGATGTAGCTCGTGAGCTGGGCCAGGGCGTAGGCGGAGGTTACAACCTCCGGCTGGGCTCGTCCGGGCCGGGCGGGCGACGAGGCCGCCAGAGCCGGTGGTCCCGGGAGGTTGGCGGCCGTAGTGGCCAGGCTGACTGCCGCGACGAGCGCCGCCGCGTACCCTCCCCTCCCGGTTATTCGGCTCCTCCGGGTTATTCGGCTCCTCCCGGTTTGGCGGCTCTTCCCGGATGTGCGGCGGAGGCGGCTCACGTACCTGAGCATGTCACCGGCTGGGCCGCGCCGGCCAGCGGGCGGCGCGGAAGGGCGGGGGCCGCCGGCCGAGGTGCCCGCAGAACCACCGCCGGCGACCTCGGAGCCCACCCCGTGAGGGGGCTGGTCGCCGCTTGCCCCTATCATCGGCAGACGATGGGACTTATGGCCTTAGCCGGCTCACCTTCATGTTGTCCCTGAAACTTCTTTAATCTGAAAGGGTGAAGAAAGGTGGTGGTACCGACGGCCGAGTCGTTTGATGTCGTGGTTATCGGAGGAGGTCCGGGCGGTTACGCGGCGGCGCTGTACGGAGGGCTAGCCGGCCTGCGCATCGCGGTGGTGGAAAAGGAAAAGGTCGGCGGCACCTGTTTGCACCGGGGCTGCATCCCGGCCAAAGAACTGCTGGAAACGGCGGCGGTGTACCGGACCGTCCAAGGAGCAGGCGACTACGGGATCGGGGTAGAGGGGTGGACCGTCGATTTTCCTACCACCCAAGTCCGCAAACGGAAGGTGATAGACCAGCTGTACCGGGGCCTGCAAGGGCTGATGAAGCGGCGCAAGGTGGTCACGTTCACGGGCGTTGGGCAGTTGCACTCCGGCCATCGCGTCCGGGTCGAAGCGGCGGACGGCACGATCACCGAGCTCGAAGCGCCAGCAGTCATCCTGGCCGCGGGTTCGGTGCCGCGGACATTGCCAGGCTTTGAAGTCGACGGTCGCTTCGTCATGACGAGCGACGAGCTGCTCGACCTCGAGCAGCTGCCCGAGTCGGCGGCCATCATCGGCGGGGGCGTCGTCGGGTGTGAGTTCGCCTCAATGTTGTCCGACATGGGCGTGCGGGTGACCGTCCTCGAGGCGCTCCCGAAAATCCTGCCCGGTGTGGACAAGGACGTCGCCGACGTGGTCGTCAGGTCCTTTACCCGCCGTGGCATCGCCATCCGGACCGGCATCAGGATGAAGGGGCACACTCCGAGCGAGGACGGCAAGTCGACGGCGGTACAGTTCGCGGCCAGTAGCGAGGATGGCGGGGCGGCCGAAGTGCTCGACGTCCAGGCGATCGTGGTGTCCGTCGGACGGCGGCCCCTAAGTGACAACCTGATCGCTCCCGGTGGCGGGGTAGAAGTGGACGACCGGGGTTTCGTGAAGGTCGACGAGCTGATGCAGACGAGCGAGAGCGGTGTTTGGGCCGTCGGTGACGTGGTGGCCACTCCCGGCCTGGCCCACGTCGGGTTTGCCGAGGGGATGCTCGTCATAGACCAGGTGCTTGGCCGCCCGGTGGTCCCGCTGGACTATGGCAAGGTGCCGTGGTGCGTGTACACGTTCCCGGAGGTGGCCTTCGCCGGATATTCAGAAGAAGCGGCGCGCGAGGCCGGCTTCGAGGTGGTGACCAAGAAGGACCCGTACTCGGGCAACGGTCGGGCCCTGATTATTGGTGAGCCCGAGGGGCTCGTGAAAGTAATCGCGGAAAAGTTGCCCGACGGTTCAGCGGGCCGGCTGCTCGGGGTCCATATGGTCGGCCCGTGGGTCACCGAACAGATCGGCCAGGGGTACCTGGCCGTCAACTGGGACGCCACAGCAGAAGACGTGTCCCAGTTCGTCCAGCCCCACCCGTCGCTGTCAGAGGTTTTCGGCGAGACCGTCCTCGCCCTGGCTGGAAGGGGTCTTCACGTTGGCTGACATCACGATGCCCCAACTCGGTGAAACGGTGACCGAGGGGACCATAACCAAATGGCACAAGCAAGTAGGTGACCCGGTCGCTGAGGACGAGGTCCTGTTCGAGGTCTCGACGGACAAGGTTGACTCCGAGGTGCCCTCCCCGGTGAACGGGACGGTGGCTGAAATCCTCGTCCCTGAGGGCGAAACCGTCTCCGTCGGTACCAGGTTGGCGGTCATCGGCCAGGCCGGTGAGCGCGGCGCGGCCACCAAGGCCGGTGCCGGTGCCGCTGCCGCCGGGGCGGATGGCGCCTCGAGGTCGGCTGACGTACCCGCACCGGTGGCGGTCGAAGCCGCGCCTGAAGCGGACGAGACGCCCGTCGGAGCGGCGGCCGAGGCCACCGCGAGCGCGCCGGTCGATCGTGAGGCCGTGGAAGTCGGTGGTGGTGGCGGCCGCCGGCCCAGCCCGCAGGGCGCTCCGGCCTCAGCCAAACCGCCGGTGGGCGGGCCACCTCGCCCCGGGTCCCGCCCGGCCGACCAGCGCCCGCCGAGCGCCCCGGCGCAGGGCGGCCCGAGCAAACTCCTCTCGCCGGTAGTCCGACGGCTCATCGCCGAGCACGGCCTCGACCCGGCCGAGATAACCGGCTCGGGGGCCGGCGGCCGGATCACCCGAGACGACGTGCTGGCGGCCATCGACCGTCAGGGCACTAACGGGTCCGGTAGGGCGGCAGAAGACCGGGCCGAAGAAGAGACCGCGCCCGTGACCACGAGGGGCCGAGCGGCGGGACCGGGCGCAAGCGGCGCCGGCGCCGGCGGGCCGAGCGTGGTACCGGCCGGCCCTGTACCGGTGGCGGGCGAGGGCGACACGGTGGTGCCGTTCACGAACATCCGCCGGCGTACGGCTGAGCACATGGTCCGTTCCAAGCACACGTCGGCGCACACCGTGGTGGCGGTCGAGGTCGACTATTCCGGCGTGGAGCGGGCCCGACTGGCCCAAAGGGAGCATTTCAAGGCCACTGAGGGTTTCAGCCTCACGTACCTGCCGTTTATCTCCAGGGCGGTGATCGACGCACTGGAGGAATGGCCCTACCTGAACTCCTCGGTCGGCGAAGACGAGCTGATCGTCCACGGCGAAGTGAACCTCGGCATTGCGGTGGACCTTGATTTCGAGGGCCTGCTCGTGCCGGTCGTGCACCGAGCCGAGGAAAAGCGCCTCGTAGCGCTGGCGCGCGAGATATCGGGGCTGGCGTCGCGGGCGCGCTCCAAGCGCCTCACCATGGACGACATTTCCGGCGGTACCTTCACGATCACTAATGCCGGTGGGTTTGGGACCTTCATCACCGTCCCGGTCATCAACCAGCCTCAAGTGGCGATCCTGTCCACCGACGGCGTGCGCAAGAAGCCAGTAGCGGTCGAATTGCCCGACGGGTCGGACGGTATCGCGGTCCATCCGGTGGGCAACCTGGTGTTGTCGTGGGACCACCGTGCGGTCGACGGCGCTTACGCGGCTGCTTTCATGGCCAAGGTCCGCGAAGTGCTCGAAACCCGCGACTGGTCAGCCGAGCTCTGAGCCGGTCAGTGACGGCTACGCCAGAAACGGGCCACACGAGCGTGCTCGCTCCGGGCCGGACATTGCGCCTGCGTTGGCTCGGCGCCCACGTCGCTTACCGCGACGCCCATGCGCTGCAGCGAGCGCTGTGGGCGGCGGGGCCCTCGGCTGACGACTGGCTGCTGCTGCTCGAACACCCCTCGGTCTACACAGCCGGGATCCGGACCAAGCCGGAGCACATGCTGGTGGACCCGGCCAGCGTCGGAGCGGAGCTGCTCCCGGTCGACCGCGGCGGCGACATCACTTACCACGGCCCCGGCCAGCTCGTCGGCTACCCCGTGCTTACCGTCCCGAGCGGGCCCTCGGCCACGCCCGCTTACATCCACGAGCTGGAGCAGCTCGTAATCGACGTGCTGGCCCGGGTGGGAGTGCGCGACGCCGGTCGCCTCGACGGCTACCCCGGGGTGTGGGCCAACCGGACGGTCCCCGGCCCCGCAAGATCTGTGCCATCGGGGCTCGTCACAGCCGGCAGCGGACCATGCACGGTTTTGCCCTCAACGTCCACCCCGACCTGGCCATGTTCGGCCATATCGTCCCGTGCGGCATCGAGGACAGGGAGGTGACCTCCCTGGAGGCCGAAGGAGCCCACGTGGGTATGGCCGAGGTGGTGGAGGCCGTATTTGCCGTCGCGACGACGCGCTGGGGGACGGGGCGGCCGGTCGACCGCCAGGATGCCGCCGTGCCTCTCCCGCCGTCGGCGAGGGGGGCGGCGGATGCCGACCCTCCGGCGAGCACCGGTGTGGCCGGCGTATTAGGGGCCGGCGCCCCAGGGGCCGAAATAGCACCGGCCCGCCCGGTCCGGCTCGTGGGCCGGCTGGCCAAGCTGGCAGAAGCCGGCGTCGACCCCGCCGCCGCCCTTCCCATCGAAGCCCGTAAGCCTCCCTGGTTGCGGGCCAACGCCCACATGGGGACCGAGTTCCGCTCGCTGCGCCAGACCGTGCGGGGGCTCGGTCTGGTAACGGTGTGCGAGGAGGCCGGTTGCCCGAACATATTTGAGTGCTGGGCGGACGGCACCGCCACGTTCATGATCAACGGCGACCGCTGCACGCGTGCCTGCGGTTTCTGCCAGGTCAACACGGCCAAACCTTTGGCCCTCGACCCCGACGAACCGGGCCGGGTGGCCGAGGCGGTTGCTCGTCTGGGCCTGGCTCACGCCGTCGTGACGTGTGTGGCGCGCGACGACCTCGAGGACGGCGGCGCCGCCGCCTTCGCGGCCACAATCGACGCTATTCGCCGACGCTGCCCTGCTACCGCGGTCGAGGTCTTGATCTCGGACTGCAAGGGGGACCCGGCCGCTTTGGGCCGGATCTTCGACCGGCGCCCCGACGTCTTGAACCACAACGTCGAGACCGTCCCCCGCTTGCAGCGGGCGGTACGGCCTTCTGCCTCCTACGCACGGACCCTGGCCGTTTTGGCCCGAGCACGCGACGCCGGCCTCACCACCAAGTCGGGCCTGATGCTCGGGCTCGGCGAGAGGGAGGAGGAGGTCCACGGCGTCCTGGCCGACCTGCAGGCAATCGGAGTGGCCATCGTGACGATCGGCCAGTACCTTCGGCCGAGCGCCAAACACCTGCCAGTTGCCCGCTGGTGGGCACCCGAAGACTTCGCCAGGATCGCCGACGCCGGCCGCGCCCTCGGCCTGCCTCAGGTGGTCGCCTCGCCTTTGACCCGGTCGAGCTACCACGCCCGGCAGGCCGCCGCCGGCGCCACTAGCCAATCGGCGGGCGACAACCTGAGCGCTGGCGGTGCTGCATGACCAACGCCCCTATTTTCGCAGCCCGGTTGAAGCGCACCCACGAGGCCATGGGCCTGGCCAACGTGGACGTTGTGCTTCTCTCCCTCGGCGCGGACCTGCCCTGGCTGACGGGGTATTCGGCCATGCCGCTCGAACGGCTCACCATGCTCGTGGTCCCGTCGGCGAGCGCAGGCCAGCGACCTACCTTGCTGGTGCCCGCGCTCGAAGCGCCGCGGGTAAAGCCCGTGCCAGAAGTGTTCTCCGTGCGGCCCTGGGGCGAGACCGAAGATCCCGTGGCCATCGCAGCCTCGTTGGTGAGGGGCTGTACCGCGAGCTCGCCCGTCATCGCGATAAGCGACCGGGCCTGGGCGATGTTCGTCCTGCGGCTGCAGGACGAGCTGCCGGGCGCCACGTGGCAGCCCGCCTCGGTGGTGACGGCGCCGCTCAGGGCGATCAAGGACGAGGCTGAAGTGGAAGCGCTGGCCAGGGCGGCCGCCGCCGCAGACCGGGTGGCGGCGGCGCTGCTCGGGGGCGACATCGATCTGGTGGGCCGCACTGAGCGCCAGGTCTCGGCCGAGATAACGAGGCGCCTGCTCGCCGAAGGCAACGAAAAAGCGAACTTCGCCATCGTCGCCTCCGGGCCAACTCAGCCAGCCCCCACCACGAACCGTCGGAGCGCGCCATCCAAGCGGGGGAGCCTGTCGTATGTGACTTTGGTGGCTCGCTCGACGGATATTGCTCGGACATCACGAGGACGATTTTCACGGGCCGCCCTCGCGCGAAATGGCCAACGTGTACGGGATCGTCGCTGAAGCGCAGGCCGCAGGGGTGCTGTCCGCCCAAGTCGGGGAGCTGTGCAGCGGTGTCGACCGAGCGGCCCGACGGGTCATCACCGAGTCGGGTTATGGCGAGTACTTCCTGCACCGGACCGGGCACGGGATTGGCCTCGAGGAGCATGAAGAGCCGTACATGGTCGCCGGTAACTGGGCGCCCGTAACGGCGGGCAATGTTTTTTCCGTTGAACCCGGCATTTACATGCCAGGCCGTTTCGGGGTGCGCATCGAGGACATCGTGGCGGCCACGCACCGCGGCCCTCGCCCGCTCAACCTGGCCGAGCACGCTCTTACTGTGGTCGAGGCCTGATTTCGGGTTTATCGGCCGATTTGCGGACTTAAAGGGTCAGCCTGGTCCCGGGTTTACCGGGTTTGCCAGCAAAAGGGGGCCGCGCTGGGGGCCCGCCGTTACGGCTCTGCTCAGGTTCCCGTCAGGTAGCCGGCCGATAATCGGGTTATGAGCACGCAGGCGAGCGCGCCCCTACGAGGGGTCACTGCCCGTGGCGTACGTTGGCGTGGCGCGCTCCGCCTGACCCAAGCCGGGCGGGAAACGCTGGTGGCCGCGCTGGTGGCTCTCGGCGTTCTGGGCGTCATCTACATGTGGTGGCACGACACCGCCCCGGCGAGCGTGCAGGGCCTCGGGCCCTGGCTGACAGCTGCCGGGCGGGTCACCGGCCTCGTGGGTACGTACCTGATCGTTGTCGAGGTGCTCTTGATGGGCCGGGTCCCGTGGCTCGACAGGATGATCGGCATGGACCGGCTGGCCGTCTGGCACCGGCGCAATGGGGAGTACGCCATATCGCTACTCGTGGCGCACGCGGTGCTCATTATCTGGGGCTATGCCGTCACTGCCCATGAGGGGCTGGTGAAAGAGACCACGTCGGTGGTCCTGTCCTACCCCGACATGCTGGCGGCAACAGTGGGCCTCGGGTTGCTCGTGGCGGTGGCTGTCCTTTCGGCCCGGGCGGTGCGGCGTCGAGTGAGCTACCACACGTGGTACTTCGTACATCTCTACACGTACATTGCCCTGGCCCTGTCTTTTGCTCACCAGTTCAATGCGGGCGTCGATTTCGCCACCCACCCCCTCAACCGGGCCATTTGGATCGTCATGTACGCCAGCGTGGCTGCCCTGTTGATCGGGTACCGCATAATCAAACCGGTCGCCAATATGGCGCGTCACCGCTTTGTGGTCGTCGGTACCGTGAGCGAAGGCCCCGGCGTGACATCGGTGTACGTTTCGGGCCGCCGCCTCTGGGAACTGGAAGCTGAGGCGGGACAGTTTTTCATGTGGCGCTTTTTGACCCGGGAAGGTTGGTGGCAAGCTCATCCCTTCAGCCTGTCGGCCGCGCCCAACGGGCGCTGGTTGCGCCTGACCGCCAAAACTCTGGGCGACCACAGTGCCGGCTTGGCCAAGTTGCGGCCCGGGACAAAAGTGATGTTGGAGGGGCCGTACGGCAGCTTTACCCGGCACAGGCGTCGCCGGCGCAAGGTGTTATTGCTTGGGGCCGGCGTAGGCATTACCCCGTTGCGGGCTCTGTTCGAAGTATTTACGGTACCTGGCGCTGACGTGGTGTTTATCTACCGGGCCAGCACCCCCAATGAACTGGCTTTGCGGCGCGAGCTCGATGAAATCGGCGCCCGCCGTAAAGCCAAGGTCTTTTACCTGGTGGGGCCCAGGGATGAACACCCGGAGTACCTGACGCCGGCCCATCTGCAATTGCTCGTGCAAGACGTCCGCCAACGAGACGTGTACGTGTGCGGCCCCTCCGGTTTTACGGAAATGGCCGGCGTATCACTGCAGGAGCTGGGCGTCCCCGGGGGCCAGGTCCATACGGAATCGTTCGAGCTTTAGAGGAACGCCAGCACATGCGTCGCGCTTTAGTAGCCACCGCAGGGACAGTTGTGGGCCTGGTGGCGCTGCTGAGCTATAAGTCTGCCGGACCTCACCCGCTTCAACGGGTACAGGTGGGTGGCGGCCAGAGCGCGCCCGTGGCCAATACCGTGCCGCCCAACACCGTGCCGCCCAACACCGTGCCGCCCAACACCGTGCCGCCCAACACCGTGCCGCCCAACACCGTGCCGCCCAACACCGTGCCCAGCACCACTCCGGCGACGACAGTCCCGCCCACCGCCGCTACCGCCGAACGGACGTATACGGGCCAGGACATCCAGTACGTGTACGGGGACATCGTGGTCTCTGTCACCATGCACGGCGGCAAGATCGTAAATGTTTCCGTGCCCCAGAACAACGCCATCGACGGCCGCTCGCAAACGATCAACTCCTACGCCGTACCCATCCTCGAGCAGGAGTCCGTAGCCGCTCAGGGGGTGAACATCGACGTGGTCTCGGGCGCCACTTTCACCAGCAACGCCTTCGCCCAGTCGCTGCAATCAGCGCTGTCACAAGCGGGGAAATGAACGCCCTTTCTTCGCCCGCGGGCATCGTCCACCAGGAAGCGGTGATGGGGACGGTGGTTACTTTCGACGTCGTCACGTCAGCTCCCACCTGTGACGTGCAGGCGGCGCTCGGGCGCGCCGTTGACTGGTTGCACTTGGTCGACGACACCTTCAGTACGTTCAAACCCGAGAGCGAGGTCTGCCGCTTCGACCGGGGTGAGCTGGAAATTGGGGCTGGTGGCGAGGACCTGCGGCGGGTCTTGGCCCTGTGCCACCGGTTCCACCAGGAGACCGAAGGCTATTTCGACGCCTGGGCGGGGGGCCGGTTCGACCCGAGCGGGGTGGTAAAAGGGTGGTCCATCGAACAGGCGTCTCACCTCCTCAGCCTTGCCGGGATGTCGAACCACATCGTCGACGGTGGGGGAGACGTGGTCCTCCGGGGCCAGCCCGCTCCGGGCTTACCGTGGCGCGTCGGAGTGCGCCACCCCTTGCGGCCCGAGGCGTACTGTGCCGTGCTTTCCCTTGGAGATGGAGCCGTCGCCACCTCAGGTACGTACGAACGGGGCCCACACGTCCTCAACCCCTTCACGGGCAGGCCGGCGGCCGACCTCGTGTCCGTCACGGTCGTCGGGCCGGAGCTCTACGTCGCCGATGCCTACGCTACGGCGGCGTTGGCCATGGGGGAGAAGGCGCCGCCCTGGTTAGATGCCCTCTCCGGCTACGAGGCCCTGGTCGTGGGCCCCGACGGGCGGGGCTGGTCCACCCGGGGGTGGGCCGGGGTGGCGTTGCCGGTGCAGGGTGGCGGCCCTTCCGTTAGCGCCCCGGGCTGAGGCCCGCCGTTTGGCCGCAGTGGGGAGCGATCAGGCCGACTGGGGCCGATCGCCCGGTTACTCGGGCGAAGTCGTGGCCAGGGCCAGGCTGGTGTTCCCCGCTCCGCGACGAATAATGAAGTACTTCGCCTGGGGGTGATGGCAAATTATGGCTGCCGTCGTCTGCTCCGGGTGGAACTGCCACGACGTTTCCTCTGAACACTCCACGCCGATCCGGTCCGCCCCCAGCAACTGGGCACAGCGGTTGTTGTCCTCCAGGTCCGGGCAAGCAGGATAACCCCAGGAGTAACGTCCGCCGCGGTATTGCTGACGGAACAACCCATGCAGCGTCGGCCCATCTTCTGGCGCGTACCCCCACTCGTCCCGGATGCGCCAATGCCAGTACTCGGCCAGCGCTTCGGTCATTTCCACTGAGAGCCCGTGCAAGTGCAGGTAGTCGCCGTAGCGGTCGCTCTTGAACAGCCGGGCCGTTTCTTCGGACGCCGCCTCGCCCATGGTGACGATATGAAAGGAGGCGTAATCGGGCTCACCCGACGAGACGGGGCGGAAGAAGTCGGCGATGCACAACCAGGGATCTTCGCCCTGGCGGGGGAAGTTGAACCGTGTCACTTCGGTCGAGCGAGTTTCATCGGTCCAGATAATGAGTTCGTCGCCGTCGGAGTTGGCCGGGAAGTAGCCGTAGACAACGGCCGGGCGCAGCACGTCGGCCTGGCGGGCGGCCTCGAGGCGTTCCCTGAGCTCCGCTCGCACCCGGATCTTGAACTCGGGGTCGGTCTCGCCGGCCAAGGGGCGGTAACCCCACTGGTTGCGGAAAAGGGAGGTCTCGTTCAAGTAACGGGTGATCTCGGCCATTGGGATGCCCCGCTCGACCCGCGTCCCCAGGAAAGGTGGCACCGGTACCGGGTTGTCCACCGCGACCGACGGGGCGCGTGAGGGGCGCAGCGGCGTTTGGTCGTCGGCTACGGCTTGCGTATTCCGCCGGGGGGGCACGCCCGCCCTTCCCCCCAAAGCCCGGCCGAAGTCGGGTTCGTCCTCACCGGAACGGACCAGCTCCATGAGCTTGTCCATCGTCCGCAGGCCCTCGAAGGCATCTTTTCCGTAAAAGAGGCGGCCCTTGTACTGGGACCGCAGGTCCCGCTCGACGTACGTACGAGTAAGAGCGGCGCCGCCCAGCATCACGGGGTACTTTTCGAGGCCGCGTTCGTTCAGTTCCAGCAGGTTGTCCCGCATTATGAGCGTCGACTTCACGAGCAGGCCCGACATACCGATGACGTCGGCTCCGACCTCCTCGGCCTTGCTCACCATTTCCGATATAGCCACTTTGGTGCCGAGGTTGTACACCTCGTAGCCGTTATTGGTGAGGATGATGTCGACCAGGTTTTTGCCTATGTCGTGGACGTCGCCCTTCACCGTGGCGAGGATGATCCTGCCTCTGCCCTGATCGGCCGACTTCGACATATGAGGTTCCAGGTACCCCACGGCCGACTTCATGACCTCGGCCGATTGCAAAACGAAAGGCAGTTGCATGCGCCCGGAGCCGAACAGCTCGCCCACCGTCTTCATGCCAGCCATGAGGGGGCCGTTCACGATGTCGAGGGCGGGGGTGCCTACGCCGAGAAGCTCGTCCAGTTCGGCTTCGAGGCCATCACGCGAGCCGTCTACCACGCGTTGCTCGAGCCGGCGTTCGACAGGCCAGTCGCTTCGGTCTTCTTCGGCCACGCCCTGGGCGACGGCTCCTTCAAAAAGACGCAACAGCTCGGCCAGGGGGTCGTAACCGGTGGCAGCGTTTCGACGGTCGTAAATCAGGTCTAGGCAGACCGTCACGGCTTCGGCCGGTAGCCGGTCGAGAGGCACGATCCGTCCGGAGTTGACGATGGCGGCGTCGAGGCCCGCCTTCTGGCACTCGTGCAGGAAAACCGAATTGAGGGCCTGGCGGGCGGCGGGGCTGAGGCCGAAAGAAACATTCGAAATCCCGAGCACGGTCCGGACGCCGGGATAGGTGGCCTTGATGAGCTTTATGCCTTCCAGGGTTTCGATGCCGTCCCGCCGGCTCTCTTCCATGCCCGTGCTCACCGGCAGCACCAGGGCGTCGAAAAAGAGATCTTCAGGACGAAGGCCGTACCGGTTGACGGCGAGATCGTAAATTGACCCGGCGGCCCGTACTTTCCACTCCGCGGTGCGAGCTTGGCCGTCCGTGTCGATGCATGTGCATACGACGGCGGTACCGTAGTCACGGGCCAGCCGCAAGAACAGGTCGAGGCGGGTGCCCTCGGCGTCCCCTTCCTCGAGGTTGACCGAATTGAGGATCGGCTTGCCCGCAATATGCTGCAGCCCGCGCTCGATGACCGGGGCCTCGGTCGAGTCGAGCACCAGCGGCAACGTCGCCTGGGTGGCGAACCGGCTCGCAATTTCCGTCATGTCTGCCACGCCGTCGGCCCCCGTATAGTCGACGCACACGTCCAGCACGTGACTGCCGGCCCGTACCGCTTCCTTGGCCATGGCTGTGCAGGCGTCCCAGTCCTGGCCCAGCATGGCTTCCCTGAACTGCTTCGAGCCGTTGGCGTTCGTACGCTCACCGATATTCAGCACCGACGGGGCCTGGTCATAGGGAACGTGGGTGTAGAGGGAGGCGCAGCCAGGTTCCCAATCGGGTTCGCGATGGGCCGGCGTCAACCCCGACACCGCGTCCACGACCGCTTTCAAGTGCCCGGGAGTGGTCCCGCAACACCCACCAAGGACGTTGACGCCGAGCTCGGCAGCGAAGCGCCGGTGGTGCTCAGCGAGCTGGTCGGGGGTGAGGTCGTAGTGCATTTTCCCGTCCACCACGGACGGGAGCCCGGCGTTGGGGAGGCACGAGATAGGTACCCGGCTGTGGGCGCTCAGGTAGCGGATGTGCTCGCCCATTTCCGTGGGGCCGGTGGCGCAGTTAAGCCCGATGACGTCAGGCCGCATGGCGTCCAGAGTGGTGAGGGCGGCGCCGATCTCACTGCCCATCAGCATGCGCCCGGTGGTCTCGATCGTTACCTGTAGCTGGAGGGGCAGCTCGCGCCCCGCTTCGGCCATGGCCCGCCGGCAGCCGATGATGGCCGCCTTGGCCTGGAGCAGGTCCTGGACAGTTTCGATGATGAAGAGGTCGACCCCGCCGGCGATCAGGCCAGCCGCGGCCTCCTGGTAGCCGTCCCGCATGTCAGCGAAGGAGATCTGGCCGAGGGAGGCGATCTTCGTACCGGGACCGAGGGAGCCGGCCACCCACCGTTCCCCGCCGTAGCTGTCAGCGACGTCGCGGGCGGTGGCAGCAGCCGCTTGGGCCAGTTCTCTGGCCCGGCTACTGATGCCGTACTCAGCCAGCACCCACGGGATCGACCCGAAGCTGTTGGTCTCCACGACATGGCACCCGACATCGAAGAACGACTTGTGGAGGTCCGCGATGACGTCTGGCCTGGTCACGCACAGGAGCTCGTTGCAGCCTTCGAAGGACGGGCCCCCGAAATCGTCTGGCCCCAGGTTGCGCGCCTGGAGGTTGGTCCCCGTGGCCCCGTCGAAGACGACGATGCTCTCGTGGACGGCTTGGATGTAGCGGGCGGGGCCGGAGGTCATCACGTAAATGGTATGGGCAGAAGCGGTGCGGCCTTTCCCGAATAAAAGGCTCGCCCTCAACTCCCGACAGGAAGAGGCGCGGGGTGGCCGAGTAAATACCCCTGGCCACAGTCGACCCCGATGTCGCGCAGGACGACCAGTTGTTCCTCCCGCTCAATGCCCTCGGCCACGACGGTAATACCCATGTCGTCGGCGAAATGGCGGATAGCCGTGACGAGAGCCCGGCGGGGGGCGTCGCTATCGATCTGGCTGGTCAGTGCCCGGTCCAGCTTTACGATCTCAGGCCGGACGTCTACCAGTCGCTGGAGGCTGGCGAAGCCGCTCCCGGTGTCGTCCACCGCTACCCGCATGCCGCGCTCGTGGACGAGCTGTACCGTCTCGCGCAACTGGACGTAGGACTCGAACTGGCGCTGCTCGGTGATCTCCACCACGACCCGTTCGGCCGGCAGTTGCGACAAGACCTCCAGGAGGGCGGGCCGGTAGAGCAGGCCCGGCGACGCGTTCACAGCCAGGTAGGTGTCATGCGAGCGCAGCATCTCCGCGCCGAAACCGTTGACCGCCAGGCGGGCGGTGTGCAGTTCCAGCTCCACCCCGAGGCCGACGTGGTGCGCTTCGCGGAAGATCTCCTCGGTGCTCGACCCCATCTGGTCGCCAAACCGGGTGAGCGCCTCGTAACCAGCGACGGCCCCCGTGCGAAGGTTGACGACCGGTTGGTAGGAGGGGGTCGACCCACCGGGCCGGAGGAGGTTCAAGTAGCGTTCGTACCGGGCCCGGGCGGCGGCGCTGCCTTCGTGCTCGGCCCGGCCGAGCTCGCCCATCTCCGCCACCAAGTGCTCGGACAGGCCCTCCGACAGGGCGGTACGGCCATCGGCGCACCGGCGCAAGCCGTCGATCAGGTCCTGGGCCGGTGCCCCTTTCACCAGGTAGCCTCGGGCGCCGCTGCGGAGCATCTGGATGACCGAGGCGCGGTCCGAGGAGACCGAGTAGGCCAGCATCCTTGTCTGGGGCGATACGTCTCTGATGCCGAGGGCGGCCGAGAGCCCCCCTCCGCCCGGCATCATGACGTCGAGCAGGGCAATATCGGGCCGGAACCGGGCGGCCTCCACGACCGCCGCGTTCGCGTCGCCGACAGCGGCCACGCATTCGAGGTCGGGGATGTCCTCGAGCAGCTCCATCAGGCCCCGACGGGTGGCGGCGGCGTCGTCCGCAACCAGCACGGTGTACGCCCTCGGCGGCGCCAGCAGGGGATCGGTGCCCAGACCGAGGTCAGCGTCGCCGGTGGCCAGGAACGACTCGCAGTGGTGGGCGCGCTGGCGTGCGGCCGCGAGCATCGGGTGCTCTGGTGGGCCATCCGGGCCGGCGCTGTCGGCCGTGGGACCTCGGTCCGGGTGAGAGAGCTCGGTCCGGTGGTGGGCGGCGCGCGCCAGGGTGGTGGAGAGATGACCGGCCCCAGTGCGCCAACTGGGGAAGTTCATGGCTCGGCGCTCCCGTTCACGCCATCGACCGATGGTCCCTGGCGCTGGCTTTCTTTCACCACCGCTCCGACGGTCGTCAACAGTTCCACCGCCGTGCACCCCTTCACCAGGTACGCGGCCACGTCGGCTTCCTGCGCGGCCTTGACGATCCCGGCGTCCGCGTAGGCCGATAGAAGGACGACGGGCAACCCGGGGTGCTGGCGGCGCAACAGGCCAGCCGCCTCCGTCCCGCTCATCCCCTCCATCTTCACGTCCATCAGCACTACGTCAGGCATGGTCTGCTCGACCAGGTCTATGCCCTCTCGCGCCGCCGTGGCCACCCCGGTGACTTCGTAACCGACGTCGGTGAACAGCCCGGCCAGCTCCTGGGCCAGCTGGCTGTCATCGTCCACCACCACGAGACGCGGCATCCGGGTCGTCGTCACGCAGCCTCCAGGGGCTCACTGGACGACACGAACGGGACCCAAACGATCACCTGCGTACCCGTCAAGGGGGCGCTCTTTACTTCGAAGCGCCCGGACGCGAGCTCCACTCGCTCCCGCATGACCACCAGGCCGAAATGGCCGTGGCGGAGCATTTCCTGCTGTGAACTGGGGTTGAAGCCCTTCCCGTTGTCCCAGACCACAGCTCTGAGCCCCCTTCCGGACTGACTGATGGAGACCGTGGCGAGGGCGGCGCGGGCGTGCTTGGCCACGTTGGTTAGCGCTTCCTGGACCACCCTGTAGACGACAGTCTCGCTGTCGGGGGTCAACCGGTCATGCTTTTCGGCTTCGAACCGGCTCTCTATGCCGGTGGTGGCGCTCCACCCCGCCAGCTGGTCCCGGAGGGCTGCGTCCAGGCCGCCCTCGTCGAGGATGGGCGGCCGTAGTTCGGTCATCATTTCGCGCAAGCTCTGGATCTCTTCGCTCAGCTCCTGGCGCGCCCTCTTTACCAGGTCAAGAGCGCCCGGGCCGTCGTCCCGCTCGAGCCGCAGCGTGCAGCGGTCGAGCACGAGGCCGAGGGCGGCCAGTCGCTGGATGGGGCCGTCGTGCAGATTGGCCGCGACCCGGCCCGTTCCCCCTCGGCCACCCGCACCGTACGGTCCAACAGCTGGCGGCGGCGCCACTGCGAGTCCACCAGGTTGCGGTTGACGTTGGACAGGCTGGCCATGCGTTCTTCCACCAGCTCTTCGAGGCGCCGGTTGTCTAGCCGGCCCACAGCGTCGATGCCGGCGGCCAGGCGCATCACCCCGTTGGACGCGTCCACGAGGGCCTTGGTCAGGGAGAACACTTCGTCACAGGACCGATAGGTGGCCAACTCCGCTTCGAGCGGCCTGGTGGCTGCCTTCAGTTCAGAAACCCCCCTCACGGCGGTCGGCTTGGCCCTCCCGCTCGCCAACGCTTCGAGGGCGCTGGTGAGGGCCGGTAGTGCCTTTTCAGATAGGACAGTGGCGGCCTTTGAGAGGTGCTCGACCCGCAGGCGGGAGGTGGCCGGGGCCACCGCCAGCAAAACGATGCCGGTCCCCATTACCACGACAGCTAGCGCGCGCCACATGGCCGAGCCGCTCAGGGGGGAACCGACCGGGGCCAGCTCGAGCCCGACGAGACCACTGGCCGTGACCAGGGCGGCGGCCGCTGTGCTCCAGGGGAACGCCAGCCGCCTGCGGGCCCAGGTACCGGCGGCGCCAATTCCTGTCCAACCCAGAGCGAACGCCCCGACCAGTGCTCCCAGCCCGACCACTGCCAGCGCCAGCGGGCCCGCCGCTCCCAGCGCCAACGCCTCGACCACGACCCAGGTGGCGGCGACGGTGAACCGCACGCCGATCGGCACCCGTTGGCATTGGGGCAAGGCGGGGGGGGCCAGAGTGGTCAGGGCGAGCGCACCCGTAGCCAGGCCTCCGAGGGCGATCAGGAGCGACCCTCGGGGCCCGAGAAGAGCGATGGCGGCGGCGACCAAACCGCTGGTGGCGGCCACCATAGTCGAGCCTCCAAAGTGAAAGGCGCCGGGCTGGAGGCGGCGCCGTCCCGTCCCAGCAGTCGACGTCGACGCCGGCTCCCGGCAGTTGGCCCCAGTCCTCGCCGCCGACCCGAGGGCACTACGGGCCAGGCCCGTACCGCCCGTCAAAGCCCCGAGGGCACCGGCCAAGCACGCGGCAAGCAACAGCCATCCCGCCATCGCCGTCGCCTGGTCTCCAGCCAAGGGGCTAAGCATCAGGGCGAGAGCGGCGCGGACCTTCTCAGGGCCGCCACCGGCCAGGGCGGCGGTCACGTCGAGGCCGGCGGCCCGGGAAAGCATCGGTACCGCGAACCCCCAGCACGTGATGGCAGTGCCCACGGACAACCAGATGGCCCACGTAGCCCAGCGGCGAGCACCGGTCGAAGTGGCCGGGGCTACGGCCAAAAGGCACACGGCAGCCAGGGACAAGAGCACGACGGTGCTCGCACACTGGACGGCGATCGAGCTGGCGGACGCCGTCGAGGCCCACACGGGCCCGGACGGTAGCAACGGCGTGGTCAGCCGTCCCTGTTCGAGCGCCATTACGCCGGACACCGTCGCGACCAGCCCAATGGTGGCGACGACGCCGAGGGCCAGGTGGACCACGTAGCGACCGCCAGGAGATAACGAGAACACAGCCGCCGCCGTCATGGCCAGGCAGGTCAGTGCGCCGGCCGCGACGGAGGGGCCAAGTGGCGCGCCAATGGCACTGAAGCCGAGCTGGCAGAGGAGGCCCGCGGCCCCGACCCGAGCTGCCCACCATGACAGCGCGCTCACGCCGGCCACCCCCGGCCAACGCCTCGACCAACGGCCCACAGTCACCATGGCCGGGTCGGACCAGCTGTTCTGCCCCGCCACCATGGGGGCGGCGTCGGCCGGACGGTCGCCGGGGTCGAACGTGGCCAGCTCCGTGGCCAGGACCAGGACAGCCGTGGCTACCAGACAGAGGAGGTAGGGCAGGAGGTCGGTAGGCCGGTAACGGGGAAGAGCGCTCAAGATGACAAGGGCGACGGGGGTGCTGGCGGCGATGCAGATCCCCGGGCGCGCCAGCGAACGGGCGGTTCCCCGTCCCTCGTGCCCCCACCGCATGCCCTCAGGTGCTGACGGGCTTGACGTGTTGGCGGGGTGGCATACCGGGCCTACCGGTACGTGCTCGCTCCTCATGACCGCAGTTGCGTCTTCGGCGCGCGAAGACGGCCGGTTGAGAGATTGCCGACCCCAAGGGTCGACTAGCGAGGTTGGCGAAATCGCCTGCCTTCAGGGCAGCCCTTCAGGGAAGCCCTTCAGGGAAGCCGTTCAGGGAAGTGCGGGGAGGTGGGGGACAGCGGGAGCGGTCTTCCCCGGAGCCAGGTGCGAAGACGGGGGGCGGCGCTACGGCCTAACGGGGCCTAATCGCCCACCGAGACGATCTCGACCGCCAGCTGCCCACTGGGGGCGTCGTAGGTCACGGTCGTCCCGGCCCGTTTGCCCATAAGTGCCTGGCCCAAAGGCGAACCGGGCGAGATGACGGACGTGCCGGCCTGACGTTCCTCGATGGACCCGACCAGGTACCGCTCGACTTCGTCGTCTCCCACGTAGCGCAAACTAACGGTGACGCCGGTCGAAACTTCCTCGGTCGGTCCCGCCTCTACCACTTCGGCATCGCTCAGCATCGCCTCCAGCTGCCGGATGCGCGCCTCCATTTTCCCCTGAGAATCCTTGGCCGCGTGGTAGTCACCGTTTTCGGACAGGTCGCCGAGGGCGCGAGCAGCCTCGATGTGGCGGGCAATTTCGACACGGCCGCGGGTCTTCAAGTCCTCGAGCTCGGCCTGCAGCCGCTGGTAAGTTTCAGGCGACAACTTGGTAGAGGCCATTTACGCAGGGTACCAGCGAAGAGCGCCGTTCGATCAGTGCCGGTCGGTCAGCGCCGTTCGTTCAGCGCTGGTCGTTGAGCGCTGGTCGACCAGCCGTCTTCCCGCGCCGCCGGACGAGCTTCCCCCGGCCACGAAGCCCGTCTTCGTTGGCTCGGTTGACGAGGCGTTGGGCGAATGCAATACTTGGAAGACCTATGAATGCGCTATATAGCCGCCCGGCCGAAGCCGTCATCGTAATTTCGCCCTGACGCCCCCCCACCTGGGTGTGCGTCGCAACGACCGTCCCAAGGGGCGGTCGTTTTCATGTCGAGCGTCAGCCGGGACGAGCTATTGGAAAAACAGAAAAAGAAGGAGGAGCGGCCCGATTTGAGCGGAACCCCAACAGCCACCCAGCCATCCCTGCCCCGGGTGGCGGTCATCGCCGGGGACGGCATTGGCCAGGAGGTGGTACAAGAGGCGTTGAAGGTTGCCCGCGCCGCCGGGGCCGAGCTGGCCACGGTCCCGTTCGACCTGGGAGCCAAGCGCTACCTGGCCACCGGGGACGTACTGCCCGACAGTACCTTGGAGGAACTGAAGCAGTTCGATGCCATCTTCCTCGGCGCCGTCGGGTCGCCCGAAGTCCCCCCCGGTGTCTTGGAGCGAGGTCTTCTGCTGCGGCTGCGCTTCGAGCTCGACCTGTACATAAACCTGCGCCCGTTCCAGACCCAGTCGAGTGTAGGGGCCGGGGTGCCGCTCGATTTCGTTGTCATCCGAGAGAACACTGAGGGTTCGTACGCCGGAGAAGGAGGGTTCCTGCGGAAAGGGACACCAGCCGAGGTGGCCACTCAAGGGTCGGTCAACACCCGTCTTGGCGTCGAGCGGTGCGTTCGCTTTGCCTTCGAACTGGCCGAGTCGAGGCGTCGCCACTTGACCCTGGTCCATAAGACCAACGTCCTTACGTACTCGGGCGACCTGTGGCAGCGCACGTTCAACGAGGTGGCGGTCGAACATGCCGACGTCGAGACGGCTTACAACCACGTTGATGCGGCGTGCATGTACCTGGTCGGGTCGCCGCAACGATACGACGTCATCGTGACGGACAACATGTTCGGGGACATAATTACTGACCTGGCCGGAGCGGTCGCCGGCGGCATCGGCCGGGCCGCCTCGGCCAACCTCAACCCGGCCCGCACGGGCCGTCCTTTTCGAGCCCGTACACGGGAGTGCCCCGGATATCGCCGGGACCGGCAAAGCGGACCCGACGGCGGCGATTATTTCGGTGGCCATGATGCTCGATTACCTGGGGCTCACCGATCAGGCGGCCCGAGTTAAACAAAGCGGTACAAGGGTTTCAGCCCTCCGGTACGCTGACGACCAGCCAATACGGCGACGAGATAGCAGAAAGGGTGTGACCACGGGGTGCCCATCACCAAGACGGACAAAATATGGATGGACGGCGAACTCGTAAACTGGGAGGACGCCAATGTGCACATCCTCACCCACACGCTCCATTACGGCTGTGGCGTGTTCGAAGGGATACGGGCCTACGCGACGGCGGACGGGCCCGGCGTGTTCCGGCTTACGGACCACATAAATCGTCTTTTCAACTCGGCCCGCATATTCATGATCGATGTCCCTTTCAGTCGGGAACAGATCGTAGAGGCCGTCAAGCAGACAATTGCCGTCAACAAGGTACCGGAATGCTACGTGCGGCCGATCGTCTACCTCGGCTATGGGGAAATGGGCTTGAACCCCCTCCCGTGCCCGGTACAGGTGGCCGTTGCCGTCTGGCCATGGGGCGCCTACTTGGGGGACGAGGGCATCGAAAAAGGCGTGCGGCTAAAGATCAGCTCATGGCAGCGGCACGACCCGAACACGCTCCCGCCGGCGGCCAAAGGCACCGGGATGTACATCAATTCCTCTATGGCCAAGGTGGAAGCGTTGAAAGCTGGCTACGACGAAGCCGTTCTCCTCTCCCCGCAGGGCTATGTAAGCGAATGCACCGGCGAGAACATCTTCATCTACCGCAACGAGCGGCTGATCACGCCGCCCATGTCAGCTGGAGCCCTCGAGGGGATAACCCAGGACTCCGTCCTCACCATCGCCCGTGATCTCGGCATAGAGGTAGACTTTTCCCATGTGTTGCGTTCTGACCTGTACACCGCGGACGAGGCCTTCCTGACGGGCACGGCGGCCGAGGTCGTACCGATCTGTTCTGTCGACGACAGGACCGTCGGGGACGGCACGCCGGGCGCGGTGACGAGGAAGATCCAGGAGATGTACAAGGCGGCCGTGCGGGGCCAGGTGGACCGCTACCGCCGCTGGGTCGAGCATGTCAACTGATGGTGCAAACAGGGTTGAGATTTTTGACACGACGTTGCGAGACGGGAGCCAGGCTGAAGGCCTTTCGCTCACCGTCGCGGACAAGCTTCGGGTCGCCGAGCAACTAGACCTGCTCGGGCTCCAGTACATCGAGGGGGGCTGGCCCGGGGCAAACCCCAAAGACAAGGAGTTCTTTCGCGCGGGCCGCGGCGGGAGAACTGCCACTAGCGATATCCAAACTGGTCGCCTTCGGGGCGACCAGGAAAGCGGGCGGACGGGCCGAGACCGACCCGGTGATGGCCGACCTGATCGCGGCAGGCACTTCCCACGTCTGCCTGGTGGCCAAATCCTCACCGTGGCACGTAACAGAGACCCTGCGTACGACGACTACCGAAGCCCTGGACATGGTGGCCGATTCGGTGACGTACCTGCGCAACCATGGGAAAACCGTCATGGTCGACGCTGAGCATTTCTTTGACGGGTATGAAGAGGACGCGGGTTTTTCCCACGCCTTTCTCAGGGTGGTAGAGCAGTGTGGCGCCACGCCGGTCCTGTGCGACACCAACGGAGGGACCCTGCCGTACCAGGTGGAACGGGTAGTCGCCGAAGCCCGCGAAATCGCCTCGGGCCACTTGGGGGTCCATTTCCACAACGATTCCGGTTGTGCGGTGGCCAATTCGCTGGTCGCGGTGCGCCGCGGCGCCGACCACGTCCAGGGCTGCATCAACGGTTATGGCGAACGGACCGGGAACGCCGACCTGACAGCAGTAATTGCCAACCTGAGCTTGAAGTTGGGCATCGAGACCATCGCAGCCGACCGCTTGGCGCTACTTACCCCGGTGGCGCGCCACATCGCCGAAATTGTCAACATCGCACCCAACCCGCACCAGCCCTACGTCGGCTTGTCCGCCTTTGCCCACAAGGCCGGGATCCATACCAGCGCCATTGCCAGAGCACCGAGCGCCTATTCTCATATCGACCCCGAAACGGTGGGTAACACCAACCGTTTCGTCCTGTCGGAAATGTCGGGCCGCTCCTCGGTGGCGCTGAAAGCCGAGCAAATGGGCCTCCAGCTGAGCCACGACGAGCTGGCCTTTGTGGTGGAGCGGCTCAAACAGCTCGAGCACGCGGGTTACCACTTCGAGGTGGCAGACGGTTCTCTGGAACTGCTGATGCGGGCGGCGACCGGGTGGAAACAATCCTTTTACCGTCTCGAGTCCAACCGCGTCATCACTGATTTGCGTGAAGACGGGACCTTCCTGACCGAGGCGCGGATAAAGCTGTTCGTCGGCGACGAGCGCATAATGGAGGTCGCCGAAGGCAACGGCCCGGTCAACGCCCTGGACGCGGCCTTGCGCAAAGCGCTGGGCCGGCGCCACCCGGAGTTGGCCCGCATTCACCTCACCGATTTCAAGGTGCGGGTCCTCGACTCCGTCAGGGGGACGGCGGCGGTCACGCGGGTGCTGATCGACTCGACCGACGGCGACCGCACGTGGACGACGATCGGGGTCTCTGAGAACGTCATCGAAGCATCGTGGGAGGCGCTTTCGGACTCGATCGTGTTCGGCCTGCTGCACGCGGGGGCCAGGGAGCACTAACCTGAAGGCCCGTGGCGCAACCCGACTACGTCCCCCTCGTCTCGGCCGATCAGGTCAGGCCGTTGAACCGTTTGGAGGTGCCGGGCTCCTGGGAGCAGGACAGGCCGGCTGAGATCGTTTCGTTGCGCCAGCCGGTCGGGCCCGGTTTGGGTTCTACCGCGTCCGACCTGGGCTTCGGCCTGAAGCTGGCCAAGCTGGTAGGCGAAACGGCGGTGCTGGCAGAGGGAGAGCACCGCGACGACGTGATCGCCGGGTGCTTCAGCTGCGGCGGTCGCCGGGCTTCGGTCTTCCAACGTTCGCCCGTCATCTACGACATGCAGTGGGCGTTCGCGTTATGGGGGTACTGGGAGTTCCCAGACGGCGTCCCGGACGACCTGGTGGCGTTCCGCCAGCCCGTGTTCGCCGGTGCGGGTCACGATTACTACCGCCAGCGGGCGGTAGCCGACCTGGTGCGTGAACCGGCGCTGCGGCTGGCGCCGGGCGACGTGCGCGCCAGTGCCCGCAACTGGCGGGAGCATTTCACTGTCCCTGTGGGATAGGCGCCCGTCCCGCGAAGGAGGCTCACAAAAGAGCTGACAAGGCCTCCAGGTCCTGGGGAGTGGCGACGTTGGCCCGGCGTGCTTCGGGGACCGCACGTTTTACCATCCCCGAGAGTTCGGTGCCGGGGCCGAGCTCTACGAACAGCGTTCCTCCCATCGCGGCCATGGTCATCAATGATTCACGCCATCGGACCCGGGAACAGAGCTGGGCGGACAAAAGCGCCCCAAACCCCTCCGTGTGGGGCGCGGCATCGACGTTGGCCACCAGCGGCAGAGCCGCCCGGGCGAAGTTCACGGCGGCCAGCGCGGTGTCCAGGCGGTCTTGAGCGGGCTCCATCAGCGGCGTATGGAAGGCGCCGCCGACCTGCAGGGGCACCACTCGTTTGGCGCCCAGCTGGAGCGCCACGGCACTGGCTGCCTCCACCCCGCTCACGGTCCCGGCCACGACCACCTGCCCCGACGTGTTGTCGTTGGCGACCCAGGCGCCGGTCACCTCCTCGCACGCCTTGGTTACGCCGGCCAGGTCGAGCCCGAGGACGGCCGCCATGGTCCCGGGGCTGGCTTCGGCCGCCACTTGCATGGCCTCGCCCCTGGCCTGCACCAGCTGAGCCCCAGTCCCGGCCTCCAGGGCGCCGGCGGCGACGAGGGCGGTGTACTCGCCCAAACTGTGGCCAGCCACCGCCGCCACCGCCCCGGCGGCCCGGCCCCAGGCGGCTGGCCGCCGTCTCCACCACCGCGTAGCGGGCCTCTCCGGGCCGCATCCAGCGTCACCAGGCTCAGCACATAGGTCGCGAGCTGGGCATTTCGGGTCGCGCGTAAGGCGTCACCGTCGGTGTCGACGAGCAGTTCGCTGATGTCCCGCCCGACGATGTCGCTCAATTCGTCGACCAGTGGCCAAGAGGGGTGCCCGACCCAGGGCGCACCCATCGCTGGGCGCTGAGAGCCTTGGCCGGGGAAGATAAGCACGAGCACGAGTCACGTATGCTAGGCGTTTGAGCAGGACTGAAGAGTTCGGCATTTACATCCACGTGCCCTTTTGTCGCCACCGCTGCGACTACTGCGCTTTTGCCACGTGGACGGACAAAGACCAGCTTTGGGAGCGGTACGTGGCCGCCTGCCGGGCCGAGGCGGCCAACCTGAGCGGGGCCGACGACGCCAGAGGCCCGGCGACATCGGTTTTCTTTGGTGGCGGCACACCCTCGTTGTTGCCGGCTGAGCTGCTGGTCAGCATGCTCGACGCTGTGCGCCAGGCCGTGGGGGTAGCCGCCGAGGCCGAGGTCACGGTCGAGTGCAACCCTGAAACGATCTCGGCCGCGAAGCTGGCTCAGTACAGGACGAACGGCGTGACCAGGCTCTCTTTTGGCGCTCAGTCGATGGTGCCGCACGTGCTGGAGGCACTGGGCCGCGAGCATGAGCCCGGTTCGGTCAGACGGGCGGCCGAGCTGGCGGGCGAGGCCGGCTTCGACGGCGCCTACAACGTGGACCTGATCTTCGGAGCCGCCGGAGAGACAATGGCGGACTGGAGGGCCTCCCTCGACCAGGTGATCGCTCTCCGACCAAGGCCGGCCCACATCAGCGCCTATGCCTTGACCGTGGAGCCGGGCACCCCGCTGGCGGCCCAAACGGCCCGCCACCCATCTGACGACGACCAAGCGGAGAAGTACCTGTTGGCCGACAGGGTGCTGGCAGATGCCGGTTTTGACTGGTACGAGATATCGAACTGGGCGACGCCTGGCGGGCGCTGCGCCCACAACGTCCTTTATTGGTCGCAGGGCCAGTACCGCGGGATTGGTTGCGCGGCCCACTCACACCGGGTGCTCACCGACGGTTCGGCCCGCCGGTGGTGGAACGTCCGCACCCCGGAGCGCTACTGCCGGCTGGTGGAGGCGGGTGGCTCTCTGGAGGCCGCGGGGGAGACGCTCGAACCGGACCAGCGGGCCTGGGAAAAGCTCGTCCTCAGCCTCCGGACCTCGGCGGGAGTCCCCGCCCAGGCCGTGCCAGAGGAGCTGTACGACACCGGTGTGGTCGAGTTGCAAGCCGACCAGGGGACGGCCGTGCTGACGCCCAAGGGCCGGCTCCTCGCCAACGACGTGGCGATTAAGCTGTTGCCGCCAGTCTCCCCTCGAAAATAGGAGAAGTTTGCATTGTCAGAGGGCGGAGAGGCGGGGAAAGGAGGGGAAGCAGGGCCCTTCGGCCCAGCGCGGGCGAGAAGCCGGAGGACGACCTTTCTGACGAGCTTCCTACCATCCCGCCTGTTACCGGCGGCCGACCAGCAGTCCTCCGGTGGGCCATGGTTGACCAGCCGGTGGCCCGTCGGCCCGGTCCGGCCCGTCCGCCGCGCTGCGGCCCCCCGACGCTGCCGCTGAGTGCAGGGCGGCCGTCGTCCCCGGTCGATGCCCCGCCGCCAGCCAGGGCTGATGCCCGAGCGCCGGCGAACTACCTCCCCAGCGCGCCCCCCGCCACCCGTCCAACGGCCGCCATCACTCAACCCCAACGGGCACGAAGGCCACGTCGGGCCTGGCTTTGGCTGGTGGCGGTGGTCATGGTGGCCGGGTCGGCGTCGGCCGTAGTCGTCCTGGTCGGCGGTACGAAAAGACCCGCGGGCGGCGCCTCTCCGGCCGCCTCGGCCGAGGCTCTCTTCGGGCGCATGATGGCCACGAACACTGCCGCCGAGCAATTGGCAGCAACGGCAGTAGCCAGTTCGTGCCAGGTGGCCGCCCCCGGCGTGGCCGCTCGGGCCGCCTTGCTGGGCGACCTGAACCGGGCGGTGGCGCTGCGGAGCTCCGTTCTCCGTGCCCTCGCCGCCGACAGGGACGACCTCCTGACCATGCCTGACGGTGAGCTCCTGGTGAGCGACCTCAGCGAAGCGACAAAGGCCGCGTTGGCCGTTGACGAGGACGACCAGGGTTGGCTGCAGGACCTGCAGGCGACCGGTTGCTACAGCGCACCCGCAAACGACATCCATTTCCGGGAGGCCGCGTCGGCCACGCGGGTGGCGACAGGGGCGGGCCAACTCCTTACCGCCGCCTGGGCCGAAGTGGGCTCGGGTATGAAACCAGCGAAGAACTACTGAGAAACACCCGTCACGGCCAGGCCGGTAGGATGTCGCGATAACGGCAGACCCCATCGAATGGATCGGCACTCCTGAAGCCTGCGCACGGCTGGGCGTGACTTTGCGCACCCTCTACCGCTTCATCGACGAGGGCCAGCTGCCCGCCTACAAGATGGGTCGCGTCATCCGCCTACAGGCTGGCGACGTCGATGCGTTCATCGCCCGGGCCAGGATCGCGCCGGGGACCCTCGAGCACCTGTACCCCGACCCCCGCGGCGCCCAGTCGGGGCGGGGCCAGCACCATGACGACGAAATGCCGGTGGGTGGGCCGTCGACGGGCGGGCCGGGTGGAGCCGAAAAAGAGCTCGGGGACATGGAGGGCGAGGGCGGACAGTGATGATCGGCTGGAGGTGGCCTGTTGGCGGGCGATAGGCAACCGGGCTGCGTTTTCTGCCGCGTCATCGTCGGGGAGATCCCCTCGAGGGAGGCCTACTCGGGCGAGCACACGTACGCTTTCTACGACCTGCGGCCTGTCGCCCCGGTCCACGTCCTGGTCGTCCCCCGCCAGCACATCGCCGACGCCACCGAGGTGGGCGCGGAGCATGCAGAACTGCTGGCAGAGATGGTGATGGCGGCGCGAACCGTGGCCGAACGGGAAGGCATCCTGGACAACGGCTACCGACTGGTGTTCAACATAGGGCGAGATTCGGGGGCCGAGGTGCCCCACCTCCACCTGCACCTGTTGGGCGGGCGAAAGCTGGGTTGGCCCCCCGGGTGACTCGGCCGGTGCGGGCGGACCGGGCTCCGCATTTGCGTCGCCCTCGATGGCAAATGGCCGCCGCGGCACGGCGAAAGCCGGCCAGCGGGGCTCTCTGACGCTACGCTGGAAGAACACACGTGTCCGTAACAGTCACAGTCCCAAATCAGCTCATGGCGGGCCTCGTCGGCCCACTGAACGAGAACTTGCGTTCCCTGCAAGAAGCCTTTGGTGGCACGCGCATTATCGCCAGAGGCAATGAGTTCAACATCGAGGGCGAAGAGGCGAGCCTGGTGGCGCGCCTCGTGGAAGAACTGGGGGTACTACTCGAGCAAGGCCAGCTGGTGGACCCGGGCGTCGTGTCCCGGACGATAGATATTTTGCGAGCTGACGAACGCCCATCAGAAGTGCTCACGGCCGAAATACTTCGTTCGGCCAGGGGCAGGTCGGTGCGAGCGAAGTCGAGCGGCCAAAAACGGTACGTCGACGCAATAGCCGCCAATATCGTTACCTTTGGTATCGGCCCGGCCGGGACGGGGAAGAGCTACCTGGCGGTCGCCCTCGCTGTGCAGGCGCTGCAGGCCAAGTCGGTGGAGCGCATCATAATGACCCGGCCCGCCGTGGAAGCGGGCGAGCGGCTGGGGTTCTTGCCCGGCGACCTGATGGCCAAGATCGACCCCTACCTGCGCCCGCTGTATGACGCGCTGTACGACATGCTGGGCACCGAGGGGGCGCGGCGGCTACTGGACAACGGGACGATCGAGGTCGCCCCGCTTGCGTATATGCGGGGCCGGACGCTCAACCGGAGCTTCATAATCCTGGACGAAGCGCAAAATGCGACCCCCGAACAATTGAAGATGTTCCTGACCAGGATAGGTTTTGGGTCGAAAGTGGTGGTGAACGGCGATATCACCCAGGTCGACCTTCCCGGCGGCCGTTCGGGCCTGGCCGACCTCGACCGGGTCCTGAATGGTATTGAGGGGATCGCCTTCGTGCGCTTGACGAGCCGAGACGTCGTTCGCCACCGCATCGTGGCCGACATCGTCTCAGCTTACGACGCCTACGAATCTGCCAATAATGTCGGGGCCAAGTCGTTATTGCGGCACGAGCCCGAGTTCAGGTAACCCTCCCCGTGACAGTCGACGTATTTGCGGCCGACGAGCAAAATGACCATCCGGTCGACACTTTGCGCTGGGCTCGCCTGGCTGAAGCCGTACTCGGCGAAGAAGGGCTGGCGGGGGACGCAGAGCTTTCGGTGTTGTTCGTCGACGAGAGCGCCATCGCAGAACTCAACAGTCGCTTCCTCGGAAAAGACGGACCGACCGACGTCCTGGCGTTCCCGATCGACGAAGAACCCATCGAAAGCGGGCGCTCGCCCGACTCCGGCGGGACTGGCCCAGGGATGCCATCAGAGCCGGAAGATATGCCCGTCCTGCTCGGGGACATCGTCATCTGTCCCGCTGTCGCGCACCGGAATGCTCCCGATCACGCCGGTAACTACGACGACGAACTGGCCCTCCTGGTAGTGCACGGGTTGCTGCACCTAATGGGCATGGACCACCAGGAGGACGAAGAAGCGGACGAAATGGAGGCGAAGGAGCGTGAGTTGTTAGCGCGCTACCATGCCGAGATCCGGCCCGAGACGTGGAGAGCGCGGGCGGCGGAGGACGGTGCTGGCGGCGAAACCGACGCCGCCGAGGCCGGGGTCGCGTCGCCAGAGGCGGGGCCAGCCGAGACGGGGCCAGCCGAGACGGGGCCAGCCGGGGCGGGGCCAGCCAAAAGTGGCCCAGCCGAGGGTGGGGGCTCAGAGGCTGGGCGCGGCGGAGACGGTCATCCGAAAGGCACAGGCTCCGGTCACCCGCCGAGCCCAACCCAGGCGGATGGCGACAGCGCCGCCGGGAGCGGCTAAACGCCCATGCTGGCCACATCCAGTTTCAGCGGGGCGGATGCGGCGCTCGTGGCCGGCGCGGTAGTACTTATTTTGCTGTCGGCCGTTTTTGCCCTCTCCGAGACGGCTATCACGCGAACGACGAAGGTCAAAGCCGTATCCCTGGTTGAAGAGAAACGGCGGGGCGCCCCCTCTTTGCTGAGGCTGGTGGAACACGCCGACCGCAATATCCCGGTCATCCTTTTTTCGCTGCAGATGTGCACTTTGGTGGCGGCCACAATTATCGGCGTGGTCGCCAACGAAGCCGTCGGGCCGTTAGGAGTCGTGGTGGCGACGGCGTTTGAGATCGTCGTCATTTTCGTTTTTGCTGAACTGGCCCCGAAAATCTGGGCCGTTCAGCACACCGAGCGAGCCGCCCTACTGGTGGCCCCGCTTTTGCTGGCCATAGTGCAGTTCGCGCCGCTGCGTTGGGTGACGCAGGCGTTGATCGCCATCGCCAACCTGGTCCTACCCGGCAAAGGATTGAAAGACGGGCCCTACGTTACCGAAGAAGAGCTGTTGGCCATGGCAGACACAGCCGCGGACGAGCTGGTTATAGAGCGCGAAGAGCGGACGTTGATCCATTCCATCATCGATTTTGGCGACACGGTGGCCAGGGAGGTCATGGTGCCGAGACCCGACATGGTCACCGTCGGCTCAGATGCCACGGTCGGCCAAGCGGCGGATACGGCGTCGAACGCCGGGGTCAGCCGAGTGCCGGTTTATGGCAACGGGATCGACGACATTGTCGGCGTTGTCTACGTCAAGGACATGATGAAAGCCGAACGCGAGGGACGGCCGGACGAGCCTGTCACCGCCGTCATGCGCCAAGCCCAGTTTGTCCCCGAATCCAAACGCATCGCCGAGGTGATGCGCGAGATGCAAGCGGGGAAGCAACACCTGGCCATCGTGGTCGACGAGTACGGGGGTACGGCCGGCCTGATCACGTTGGAGGACGTGCTGGAAGAACTGGTCGGGGAGATTTCGGATGAGTACGACGTCGACCGGCCCCGGGTAGAGCTGCTCGGCGACGGCCAGGTGAAGGTGGACGCCAGCATCTCAATCGATGAAGTGAACGAGCTGACAGGGATCGAGCTGCCCGAGGGCGATTGGGACACCGTAGGGGGGTTTCTTTACCACCTTTTGGGCCACGTCCCTGACGAAGGGGAGGTGGCTGTTTTCGACGGTCACCGCATCGTGGCAGACAAAGTCAACGGGCGGCGCATAGCCCGGGTGCTCATCGGGGCGGCGCCCCCGCAAGCGCCCGCCGAGGCTTCCGCCGAGGCGGCTGACGAAGCGGGAGCGCAATAGTGGGCCGGCCCCGGGCCAAGCCGGGCGCCGGTTAAGTGCCTGCCACGGCCGAAGGCAGTCCGGTTTATATCGAGACCGGGAAGAAGCGTTGTTTCGCGTGCAGCCTGGACTGGCCGGGTTTGTGCCGCTCTGGTAAGGGAGAAGAGGCCGCCCTCACGGTACTTTCCGACTACATCCCCCGCTACGCCATCGTCGCCGCCCACGCTGACGTGGAGTTCCCACTGACGGAGGGGCAGCCGTGGTCGGTGGTGCTGCGCGTGCCGACGCGCTCGGGAGGAGCGGACTTCGGAGTACCCACGACGGCCCTCGATGACGACGCTGCGCCCTGGTCGGCGGCGGACGTCGCCCGGACTGCCGCCTTGCTGGCCGCCAGCTGGGACCGCTTGGACGAAGTGGCGGCGAAAGCTCCTCAGTCGCTGCGCAAGGGGCCGCGAGGGGGTGGCCGCGACCGGGACGCGATAACCCAACACGTTGCCGCCGGGGAGCAATTGTTCGGTCGAAAGGTTGGCCTCAGGCTGCCCGTCCCCCACGAAGGGGAGCCCGATATCGTCATGGCCAACCGAGCGGCCATCCTCGAGTGGTGCCGATCCGGCGGCACGTCCGCGACGGGGCGGCCCGGCTGGCCGCCTCGCTATGCGGCCCGGCGGCTTATCTGGCACGTCCTGGACCACGCCTGGGAGATCGAGGACCGGGCTGGGTAGTGGCTCTCCGCGAGGGTGCCGACCTGCCCCGGGAGGCGCCGGGCATGTAGCTTTTCGGCCATGGACATGGCGGGGCTCGACCCGAAGCGTATGCCACGGCACGTGGCCTGCGTGATGGACGGGAACGGGCGCTGGGCCACAAGACAAGGCCTCCCGCGCACTGAGGGCCACCGGGCTGGCGAGGAGGCCCTGCTCGATGCCACAAAGGGGGCGGTGGAGCTCGGGCTGGAGTGGTTCACCGTGTACGCCTTCTCGACCGAGAACTGGCACCGGCCGCACGCCGAGGTCCGCTTCCTCCTCGGTATTATCGCCGACGACCTGTTGACGCGGCGTCGAGACGAGCTCCACGCCATGGGGGTGCGGATCCGCTTCGCCGGGCGGCGGGACTGGCGCGTGCCGAAGTGGGTCGTACGGCGCATGGACGAGGCGATGGAGCTGACCAAGCGCAACACTGCGACCACTCTCACGGTGGCGTTCAACTACGGAGGGCGGGCCGAGATTGTCGACGCCGTCCGATCTCTCGTAGCCGAGGGGGTAAAGGCTTCGGACGTCAACGAGCGCGCCCTGCGGCGCCATCTGTACATGCCCGGCATGCCCGACCCCGACCTGTTCATCCGCACTTCGGGCGAGTACCGGATCTCGAACTTCCTGTTATGGGAGATTGCCTACAGCGAGCTCGTTTTCATGGACGTATTGTGGCCGGATTTCCGCCGCGAGCACCTGCGCGACGCCGTGCGGGAGTACCAGCATCGAGAGCGGCGCTTCGGGGGGACAAGGGAGCTGCGAGACCAGGACGGCCTGCCCTCCTGATCCCAGTCTCGAGGCCCAGTCTCGAGGCCCAGTCTCGAGGCCCAGTCTCGAGCCTGGCGCCGACCGGACTGGCGGCATGCCAAGATAGTTACAACCATGTCGCTCTACCGCGACCGAGGGGTCGTGCTGCGGACGTACAAACTGGGCGAGGCGGACAGGATCATCGTCCTTCTGACGTCGGGCCACGGCAAAGTACGGGCGGTGGCCAAAGGAGTCCGTCGCACCAAAAGCCGTTTCGGCGGGCGCCTGGAACCCCTGAGCCACGTGGAACTATTGCTCTACGAAGGGCGTGAGCTCGACATCGTCACCCAGGCGGAGAGGGTCGAGCCGTGGCGCGCTCCGCGACGACCTCAACCGTCTCGCCCAGGGCATGGCTATGGCCGAAGCCACCGAGCAGGTAGCCCAGGAGAGGGAGCCGTCACAGCCTCTGTACCGCATGCTGGTCGGCGCCTTGCGCACCCTGGTCGAGCGGTCGAGCCCACTGGTAGTTGCCGCGTTCTACTGGAAGTTGCTCTCGCTCGACGGCGCCGGGCCGGTCCTCACCTGCTGTGCCAGTTGTGGCTCGAGCCCGCCGGTGGCGCCCCTGGTGGCCTTCGACATGGCCGAGGGTGGGGCGCTGTGCCGGACCTGCCGGCGGGGGCAGTCTCTCAGCCCGTCGGCCCTGGAGTTGCTGGGGTGGATCCTGGGCGGGCAATTGGCCAGGGCGCTCGACATGCCCGCGAGTGCAACGACAGGCGAGGTAGCCAACTTGGCCACCATTTCACTCGAGCATCATCTGGAACGACGCTTGCGCTCCCTGCGTACCCTGGAGCGCAACTGGGGCTGAGGCTGACGCGTTGAACGGCCCCGGCCGCAGCAGCAGGCAGTTATGGGCCCAGTAGCCTCTCGTCATGCCTGTTTCAATGGAAGAGCTGGTCCGTCTGGCAAAGCCCGAGGCTTCGTGTTCCCCTCCGCCGAGATTTATGGCGGGTTCCGCTCGACCTACGACTACGGCCCCTTAGGCGTTCTGATGGAACGCAACGTGAAAGAGGCCTGGTGGCGGGAGATGGTGCAGCTGCGCCAGGAAGTAGTCGGCCTCGATGCGGCCATCCTGTCCAGCCCCAAGATCTGGGAAGCCTCGGGCCACCTCAAGAACTTCACTGACCCGCTGGTCGACTGCCGGACCTGCAAGCAACGCTGGCGGGCCGACCAGCTGCCGACGACTGAAGACGGCCGGCTTCAATGCCCCAACTGCGGCAGTAGTGATTTCACCGACGCTCGGCCTTTCAACCTCATGTTCAAGACGTTCGTAGGCCCGGTCGAAGACGAAGGTGCTGTTGCCTACCTGCGGCCCGAGACCGCTCAGGGCCATTTCGTCAATTTCGCCAATGTCCTCCAGACCGAGCACCTGCGGCCCCCGTTCGGCACGGCCCAGATCGGGAAGTCTTTCCGCAACGAGATCACCCCTGGCAACTTCGTTTTCCGCACCCGGGAGTTCGAGCAAATGGAGCTCGAGTACTTCGTGCCGCCTGACGAAGCACCTCGCTGGTTCGAGTACTGGTGCAACGAACGTCTCGAGTGGTACGTCCGTTTCGGCATCCCCCGGGACATGCTGCGGCTTACGGCCCCACGATAAAGAAGAGCTGTCGCATTATTCGGCGGCCACGGCCGACGTGGAGTTCGCCTTCCCGTGGGGCTGGGGAGAGCTCGAAGGCATTGCCAACCGCACCGATTACGACCTGAAGGCTCACTCGACGGCAAGCGGCGCAGACGCTCGAGTATTTCGACCCCGCCACCGGCGAACGCTACGTGCCTTACGTGATCGAACCGGCCGCCGGCGTGGCCCGCACGATGATGGCATTTTTGATCGCCGCTTACAATGTCGACGAGGTCGCGGGCGAAGAGCGCACGGTACTGCGGCTCCACCCGCGGATCGCGCCCTATCAAGTCGCGGTTTTGCCACTGTCGAAAAAAGACACTCTATTGCCGCTTTCCCAGGAGGTCCTCAAGCTCCTACAACCGGTGGCGATGTGCGATTACGACATCACGCGGGCCATCGGCCGGCGTTACCGCCGACAGGACGAGATCGGTACGCCGCTGTGCGTGACGGTTGATTTCGACTCGCTCGAGGACAAGGCAGTGACAATACGGGACCGGGACTCCACCGCCCAGGAGCGGGTCCCGATCGACCGTCTGGTGGAGGCGGTCAACTTCCCGCCTGGCCTGGTAAGCGCCGGCCACGGTCAAGTCCCTCAGCCCGCCTTAGTCTTTCTTCTGTGGGTATTGTCGCCGAGGACGTCGAACGGGTCAGAGTCAGCTACCGACATGGTTGCGCTCGTCTCCGAGCACGTCGCACTGCGCCGGGTCGGACGTCGATGGGTGGGCCTGTGCCCGTTCCACGCCGAAAAGACGGGTTCTTTCTCGGTCAACGGCGAGCTCGGCCGGTATTACTGCTTTGGCTGCCAGGCCCGGGGCGACGCCATTACTTTCCTGCGGGAGACCGAGCACCTCGACTTCGTTACGGCCGTCGAAGCGCTGGCTCGGCCGAGTCGGCATCCAGTCTGCGCTACGACACGGCCGAGCATCCGTCCCGGCCAGGCAACAAGCGGGCCGCAGAGCTGGGCGAGGCCACTCGAGCGGGCCGTGGAGTGGTACCACGAGCTTGCTCGTGCAAGCTCCAGAAGGGGCGGCCGCGCGCGGCTACCTGAGGACGCGTGGTTATGACAGCGAAACGGTCAAGCATTTTCGCCTGGGCTGGGCGCCGGCGGGGTGGGACGCGCTCGTGCGCGAGAGCTGGGGGTCGGCGAGGAGCTGCTGGTCGAGGCCGGCCTCGCCTACCGCAACCAGGCGGGCCGCCTGAACGACTCGTTCCGGAGCCGGGTGCTGTTCCCGATCTTCGACGTCGCCGGGCCGGCCCGTCGGGCTGGGTGGCCGCGTGCTGCCGGGTGCGCACCGGGCCGAAGTACAAGAACACCCAGGCCACCGCCCTCTACGACAAGAGCAGGGTCTTGTACGGCCTCAACTGGGCCAAAGGCGCGATCGTGGAGCGGGGCCAAGTGGTCGTCTGCGAGGGCTATACCGACGTGATCGGCCTGCACCGGGCCGGGGTCACCGAAGCCGTGGCGACCTGTGGCACCGCGCTCGCCGAAGGCCACGTCCGGCTACTCACCGGCTTCTCTCGCCGGATCGTCCTCGCCTACGACGCCGACTCCGCCGGTCAGGGCGCCGCGGAGCATTTTTACGACTGGGAGCGGCGTTTCGAAGCCGATATTTCCGTGGTGGCGCTGCCGGCGGGGGCCGACCCGGCTGACCTGGCCAAGAACAGACCCGGAGCACCTGCGCCAAGCCGTCGCGGAGGCCAAGCCTTACCTGGGTTTCCGGCTCGAGCGGCTTTTCGCGACAGGCCGACCTGCGCAACCCCGAGGGCCGGGCCCGGGCGGCTGAAGCGGCGATGGCAGCTGATATCCGAGCACCCCGATGCCTCGTCAGGGACCAGTACCTGATGCAGGTTGCCGACCGCTGCCACCTCAGCCCTGAGCAGTTGCGCGCGTTGCGCCCCGCTTCCCGTTCGTCTTCGGGTCAGGCCCCGGAGGCGCCCGCCCCGGCCAATGCGTCGAAGGTCCGAGTCGAAACCCCCGGCCGTGCCCCGTCCCGAGCTCGAGGCGCTCCGCCTTGTCGTCCACCATCCCGGAGATGTAGCGGGCCGCCTTGATATCAGCTCTTTTCAGTTCTGAGCTGGCCAAAGAGGCGTTCAGCGAGCTGGCTTCGGCTATGACCCTCCCGACGCCATCGAGGCGGCGGCGCCCCGGTGGCCGACCTGCTGGCCCAGCTGGCCGTCGAGGACACCATTGAAGACGCCGAGGATGTCTTGCGCCGCCTGATCGGAACAGGCCGCCACAAGGGCTCTAGCGGACCTCCGCCGAGACGCCCGCAGCACTTCGCCCGTCCCTTAGCCACGACGAACTGGCCAAGCGGTCGGGCCAGTTGCGATTGGCTCTCGAGGCTCTGCGCTCGGTCGAGCCAGGCGCTGATTACGAAAAGCGCTTGGCTGTTGCCGAGCATCAGTTGCTAGCCTTGCTACTGGGAAGTCCTAGCGTGTGACCCAACCCGGGAGCGTAAAGCGGAAGGCTTCTGAACTACTTGTGAGAGCGCCCTTCACAGTCTCCGGGCGAGGCGACGGCCGACTTTTATCGCCCTGTTGATGGTCGGGCGCGAGCGCGGGTACCTGACGCCTGACGACGTCATGCGGTCCTCGAAGGCGTCGAACTAACGCCGGAGCTGATATCAGCGTCGTATCGGCCGAGTCACGGCAGAAGGGATCGAGTGGCGAGAGCGCGGCGAGCTGCTCTCAGACGAGGGCCTGGACAAGCTGGCTTCGGAGCTGATTAAGAGGCGCGGCGCCGGGAAGCCGTGAGAGTAGACAAGGGAGCTTCACCCGCTCCGGCTTCTGCTGACGTCAGCCCGCCGGCGGTGGCCGCGCCGGCCGAGGTGGATCTTCGCAGCAGGGGCCCGTCGCAGCCGACGCCGATAGCGGTGAGGACAACAACGGCTTCTTGCGGAGAAAGTCGCACGACCCGTTCCGCCGCGGCAAGCGTGTGCTGGTGGCCGGGCTGAAGCTCGACATCGGAGTCACCGGTACGGGCAGCTCCGACTCCGTGCGGGCGTACCTGAAAGAGATCGGCAAGGTCCGGCTCCTGTCGGCCGAGCAGGAGGTGGCCCTGGCGCGGTGCGTAGAGCGGGGGATAGCGGCTGGCGCGCGGCTCGACCACTTCGAAGAAATCGAAGAAGGGATTGAAGAAAAGGCGGTCGAGGTGGCCGGCGGCGGCGGTCATCTCCTCCCTCGCCCCGTCAGCTCGACAAGCAGCGAGAAGCTGACGAGCGCCTGCGGGCCGAGGGGCTGGTGGCCAGACAGGTGCTGGTCGAGGCCAACTTGCGCCTCGTCGTTTCGGTGGCGAAGTGGTACCGCAACCGGGGTCTGTCGTTCCTCGACCTCATCCAGGAGGGCAACCTGGGGCTGATGCGGGCGGCCGAGAAGTTCGATTACACCAAGGGGTTCAAGTTCTCCACTTACGCCACATGGTGGATCCGGCAAGCCATCAGCCGGGCCATAGCCGACCAGGCCAGGACCATCCGGATCCCCGTGCACATGGTCGACAACATCAACGCCGTCGTGCGGGCGCAGCGCAGCCTCCTGCAAGAAGACAGGCCGCGAACCGACCATCGACGAAGTGGCCAAACGCTCCGAGATGAGCGCTGACCGAGTGCGGGACATCCTGCGGATCAGCCAGGACACCGTCTCCCTGGAGCAGCCGCTCGGGGAAGACGATTTCAACCTTTCCGACGTCCTCGAGGACGACGGCGCGCCCGCCCCGAGCGATGCGGCCACCCGAGCGATGTTGTCGGAAGCCGTCCGCAACGTACTGGCCGACCTCTCAGAGCGCGAGCGCAAGGTGGTCCGGTTGCGCTTCGGCCTTGATGATGGCCAGGCGCGCACGCTGGAGGAGGTAGGTCAAGCGAGTTCGGCGTTACCCGGGAGCGGGTACGTCAAATCGAGTCGAAAAGCCTGGCAAAATTGCGTCAGCCACTGCGGAGCGGACAGCTGCGAGATTACCTCGGCAATTAGGCTCCGTGCTTCTCAGCGCCTTGTGGTTTTAGGAGCGGCGCCCTATCCGTAAGCCCTGCTTCGGCGAATTGTCGAACGGGCCAAGTCATTCCGCCGGACGAGGCCGGTTCGTGAGTGCACCAGGGCCGGCCCATCTTCGCCGCCGAGTGGTAGCGTGGCGGCAGTTTTCCGGGGTAGCTCAACCGGCAGAGCGGGTGGCTGTTAACCACTAGGTTGAGAGTTCGAGTCTCTCCCCCGGAGCTGATGGAGGGAGCCGGTCAGAGGGAAAATGTGCCCTCTGACCTGCGGTAATATGCGACCAAAGTTTGAGTCGTTTTCACGCTGAAGCCCCTCCGACTTTCTCGCACGAGCGAAGGTACGCCCCGAAACCGAGTTTCACGACGGTGGCGCGCCGCTCACCGTCCTCTTGCGCGGCGTGAGCCTGGGCGTTGCTCGCCTCAGCCGTCGCCCAGGCCTACCGCACGCCGCACCGCAGGCAGTCGTCGTGGGCGAATGCGTCCGAGCCGAGCGACGCGAACTCGCCCACGGCCCAGGGCCTGGCGCGAAGTACCTCGTCGTCGAACACCTTGTGGCCGAATATTTTGCAGGCAAGCGTGGTCATCTTCATCCCGTTCTCTCTCGTCGTCTCCCCAAGTAGTTGTAGCACACAATTATTTCGCTCGCAACTATTTTGGATCGCATCTATGATGATGCCGTGGGGTATGGCGCCGGAGACGAGGGCCCAGCGAGCACGGCGCGCCGCCAGAGGGGCAGTGAGCGGCGGGCCCGCGTGAACGAGCCGTGCAGCGGGACGACTCTGGTAGGCCTCGTGCTCGAGACGGCGGGGGGCTTGCGAAGGCTGCTCGACCCGCGCATCGAGGACCAGCTTGGGGTGGGCGGGCAATCCTTTGAGATCCTGCTGCGCTTGTCGCGCTCAGAAGGCGGGCGCCTTCGAATGAGCGATCTTGCGGTGCAGACCGGCATTACCCGAAGCGGGCTCACCCACGCGCTTGACCGGCTGGACGAGGCCGGGCTGGTGTGCCGGGAGGCGTGCTCGAGCGACCGGCGGGGTACGTTCGCTCTGCTCACGAGCTACGGGAACGAGCGAATGGCGGTGGCTAGGGCCCAGCACGAGCGCGACGTGGCCGAGCTGTTGGACGAAGTGCTGACCGAGGACGACACCGCGGCACTGGCTGGCCTGTTGCGCCGCCTTCGCGATCGCGTGAACGCCGGGGCGCTGTCGGGCAGCGGGGAGGAACCAGTCGTAACGCCGTTGGGTAGCGACGAGGGCCCGGGGTAGATGGAGAAAACGGAGGAACGTCCGGGCAATGTGCAGGTCCGCCTAGCCAACGACGACGACCTCGACATCATCGTCGAGCAGATATGGCAGGTCGCGGCGGAAGGCCGCTGGCTCGGGACCGAGGTCCCGTTCGACCGGGCCGCTCGACGCGAACGGCTCGCTGCTGCGCTGGCGAACGAGTCCGCGGCGGTCTTGATGGCGTGCACCTCGGGCGCAGACGGGGAGGCCGTCGTCGGTCATGTCTGGGTCTCCGTGGCGCCCTACGGCGTGGCCGATGTAGGGATGCTCGTCCTCCAGGGTTGGCGCGGCAGAGGCATAGGCAAATTGCTGCTTGAATCGGCCATCCGCTGGGCAACGAACGCTGGGGCGCACAAGGTGGCCCTCGAAGTCTGGCCCGACAACCAAGCCGCCATTGCGCTGTACCGGGGGGCGGGTTTCGTCGAGGAGGGGCGCAAGGTACGCCATTACCGGCGTCGTAACGGGGAGCTCTGGGACTCGGTGCTCATGGGCCGCCCGCTCGAGGGAGCGGGCTAAGGCGCCAAAAACGTAACTTACGCCCCAAACCCAGGTTCTGTGCGCGCCAGAGTCGAGATAAGCGACGCGGGGGCGCACAGATACCAACGGGAGGCGGCGGCGGCGGCGGCCCGGCCCCCCTTTGCCGGCGGTGACCTACCCGGCCCCCCTTTGCCGGCGGTGGCCCGCCCGGTCCCCTTCGCCGTCAGGGAAATCCGGCCACCGCGTCAGATGATGCGGCCTGGACCGCCGGCGTCGTTCAGCACCGGTAGCCCGGCCTGTTCCCAGGCGCCGTAGCCTCCGACCAAGTCCGAGACGTCGGAGAACCCGACGTGACGTAACAGGCTCGAGGCGATGACGGACCGGTAACCACTTGCGCAGTAGACGACTATCGGGGAGTGGCGGCCCAGTGCGTCCAGCGAGTCCACCAACTGGGCGAGCGGGACCGCCCGGGCGCAAGCCAGGGTACCTGCGGCTGTCTCTCCGGGGTTGCGTACATCGACGAGCTGGGCCGTCGGCATCAGCCTGATCAATTCGGCGAGCTGCTCGATGGTGACCCTGGAGCTGGCTTCAACGAGATCTGGTCGGTCCAAGAAGAGTTGGCGGGGGTCGCTCAGGGACCCGACCACCTGGTCGAAGCCGATCCGGGCCAAGCGCACGCTGCTCTCCAGGGCGGTGGCGGGATCGCCGACCAGCACGATTTCTCGCCCGGGATCCAGTACGTTGCCTGCCCACTCGGCGAAGCGGCCGTGCAGGCCGACGTTAATGGCCCCGCGTAGGTGGCCGGCCGCGAAGTCGGCCGGTTCCCGGGTGTCCAGAGGGACCGCCCCGCGGGTCACTCGCTCGAGGACCTCCGTGAGGGGCATAGCGGGTGGGGGGGCAGTCTCGTCGAGCAGGCCGCGTTGCTGACGGTTGCGCTGGGCGTCGAACGTGAAGTAGTGGGGCCGGACCGGCTGACCCTCGGTGATGGCCGCCACGAACTGGTCCTCCGTCATGGGCTGCAAGGCGTAGTTGAACCGGCGCTGCTCGCCAACGGTGGAACTGGTTTCGCTCGAGAGCTGTTTCCCGCACGAGGATCCGGCTCCGTGAGCCGGGAACACCCGGGTTTGGTCCGGGAGGTTCAAGATCTGCTCATGAAGCGACCGGTAGAGCAAACGGCCGAGCGTTTGCGCGTCTAACCCGGAGCCGCTGGATGCGAGCAGGTCCGGACGCCCGACATCGCCCACGAAGAGGGTGTCCCCGGTCAAAACGGCGTAGGGGGCGCGGTCGCTGGAACGTTCGTAGACCAGCACGCATATCGATTCAGGAGTGTGGCCGGGGGTGGCCCGGATCTCCAGCCCAACTTCACCCAGATCGATCCGCTGGCCATGGGCCAGGGGGTCGGTCGGGAACTCGAGTTGAGCGCCCTCTCCGAATGAGATCACCGCGCCAGTGGCGCCGGCCAGCTCCAGATGGCCTGACAAGAAGTCGGCATGGAGATGAGTTTCCAGGACCCGCTCGATGTGCAACCCCTTCGAGGTGGCCTCCTCGAGGTAAACGCCTATATCGCGCCGCGGGTCGACGACGACCGCTCGTCCGGTCGTCTCGTCGCCAATCAGGTAAGAGGCGTGCGACAGGCACGCTAGATAGTGCTGACTGAAGATCACGTCTTGGCTTCCTTCGGGTCGAACTATTTACGAGACGGTCCCTCCTTTCCAGGATGACACCGTCACGCGGGGTTTCGTTGCTGGCCGGGACAAAGATGAGATACCCGCCATTTCTGACCACGAGATGGCCAACACCACGGGCTCGCTGTGCGTCTTATCTTCGAGCGCAGCAAACCAAGGAGGCGACCGTGACCACCACTCCAGAACCGCAGGCAGCGGTGACCGTCAACGAACCCGCATCAACGAGCACCGGGATCGGGCTCGGACGGGCTGCCGCAGGCGCTATTGAGAATGTCGGGGTACTCGACCTTACCCACATCACCTCTTCGGAACAGCTCGACCTGGCCACTGACATCACGAATGTCGGCGTGGTCCTGGTACGCGAGTCGATTGCAGCCCGATTGGGGATGATACCGATGCACAACGTAGGGGCCGTGGTGGCGGTCCCGGATGCCGCCAAAGTGATCTGCCAGACGGGGAATATCCGTTTGGCCGGGGAGGCCCTCGGTGCGCCAGGGCACGAAGACGAGGCTCTCGTCCTGACGGGAGCGGTGGTCATCACCAGCCCCGTCGAGCGGCTCGCCTACCGCTCGCTCATCGTGGTCGGGGCGCTGGTGGCTCCCCGGGGCAGCGAGGCCGCGTTGTCCGCTGCCTCTGTGACAGGTTCGGTTTCGTACTACTCGCCTGGGTCATCGCTACGAATGGTGCTCGGTGACGAACGCTACGGACGGGAGTTCTTGGGTTATCTGCAGGAGCCATTGAGCCTCGTCGTACTGGGCAACCTCAGCTTCGAGCCAGACATCCCGGTCGCTCTCCTCCAGGACAAGGTGCGGGAGATCACTCTCCTCGGTGTGATCCGGGCGCCAGAAAAGCTCCTCCCTCTAGTCCAGGCCTTAACTGTGGACAACATTGGAGTGATCAAGGGGTTGGACGACATCGAGCCGGCACCGGCATCTGGAGAGTGATCGAGCGGTGCCCGGAACGGATTGGTCCGCGGGCTTCCGGCGGCTCTATGACGCGCACCGTGACGTCATCTTCGCCTATCTACTTTCCAGCACGGGCGACAGGGAAGAGTCCCTCGACCTGCTGCAGGAGACCTTCGTCCGTGCTTGGTCGCGCCTCGACCAAGTCGTCGAACTGGAAGTCGGCCAGCAGCGGGCCTGGCTCCGGTCCGTCGCTCGTAACGCGGCGATCGACGGTCACCGTCGCCGTTCGCGCCGCCCCGCCGTCTCCCTGGAGTGGGGGCCCGAGCCACGTAGCGACGGTCCTGGGCCAGAGCAGTCAGCGGAAACATCGGACGAGTTAGCCGCGGTCGGCTCAGCCATTGCGAGGTTACCCGAGTCCCTGCGCGAGCCACTGCTCCTCAGCACGATTGGGGGGCTCACGAGTGCGGCGATAGGACAGACCCTCGGTCTTCCAGCCGGCACGGTACGCTACCGGATATTGAGGGCCCGAACCGAGCTGGGTAAATCCCTTGCTCCCGAATGGTTAAAGAGGCTGTCATGCTGAACCACGCAAGGTCTTCTGCCCGCGATGGCGATCCCGTCGATCGGCTTGTCGCCGCGTGGGCTACTGAAGTTCGCCTGCAACCAGCCGAACTGGGCGCTATTTTTTCGGCCATTTCCGCAGAGGTCGACGTACGGATCGGTCTCAAGCTGGCAAATGAGCTCCCCCAACGCCTGGACGTACCGGGTTGGTTGCCTGGTGTCGGGTTGGCCAAGCAGATGGCCCTGTGGGCGGCAAGCCGTCCTTGGCAGACGTGGCCCCATCAGCCGTCTGGTGAACTTGGGTCGAGGTGGCCGTCCGGGGTGGCGTGGGGGAACGTTTCCCGCTAACCCAGATTGGCAAATGCACATCGGTCCCATGGGCATAGCGAGCTGGACGGCGCGTCAGCCATGCTGTGGCAGATGACTTTCACACCACCCGCGGCAGGGGCCGAGCCCGGCCCGACAGAAGCGTCCGGAGACGAGCGCGATTTCGCTTGGCAAGACATGTTTGTTGGCCCGGAGGCGGACCCGCGGGGGATCGGCGGCATTTTCGTCCATCATGGCGACGAGCGCACGGTGCTGGCAGGGTACCTGCACGACTATCGGTTGACGTTGGAGCTCAAGAGCGCGGGCCTAGACGCCCGGGCTATGGCCGAGCGTTCGGTCCCGCCCTCCGACCTCTCATTGCTCGGGTTGGTGCGCCACCTTTCCGATGCCGAGAGGTATTGGTTCCGACAGGTCATGGCGGGAGAGGACGCTCCCGCTCGGTACCGGGCCAGCGCGGGCGACGACCATGACCGGGCCTTCACCGATGCCGTCGCCGACCCAGCGGTGGTGGCACTGGCCTGGGACAACTGGAGGGGTGAGGTTGGTTTTGCCGAGCGTTTCGTCGATGGGGCCACTGACCTCGGCCTCACCCGGCCTTATGTCGGCAGGGGCGGCCACGAGGGGTATGTCTCTTTGCGGGAGGTGCTGGTCCACATGATCGAGGAGTACGCCCGCCATGTCGGTCACGCGGACCTCCTCCGAGAGCGGATCGACGGGAGGGTCGGGCTGTGAGCCCTGCACCGAGGAGGCAAACACCGCTATGAGCCTCGGCCGTCCTACGGTGGCCCGGTCCGAGTTGGCCAGGGCCATATCGCAATACGCCGGCCGGGTACACGCTCGGCTCGGTCGCCAGCACCACCTGGTCTCTCCCTTGGGTGCCTGGCCCTCGTCAGCCTCTGCTCATCTCTGGCCGGCGAGAGCAGGCAACCCGAACTGGGCGACATCCTGGGAATTGCGCCCGGGCCGGCTGCTTCATACGCGAGCGAGCTCATCGGCGAGCCTCACCCGGCAGTGGGTGCGGCCGCTGCTCTGTGGGCCCGCGCCGCGCTCGTGACCGACGCCTTGAAGCTCTGGCAACGGGACTGGCCACCTGCGCTGGAGCTGGGGGACCTTCCCACCCAGCGCCAGCTTGACGCGTGGGCGGACGACCATACGTTCGGCCTGATAAAGCGGTTCCCGCTTGACATCGGGCCCAGTACGGCTTTCGTTATGGCAACGGCGCTGGCCACCAAAGTGTCGTGGGTGGCACCTTTCGAACTGGTCGACGCCCGCGCCCTGGGACCTTCGAGCCCGTGGGCCGACCGTCTTCATCGAGTGCTGCACACGCCCAGGGGTTCCCCCGCGGGCCACCAGGCTCCGGACTGGCGCCATGAACAGTTCCTGGCTCTCACGGAGAGGGCCGGGACAGTGGCCGTGCACGTAGCAGCGTCTCGTGAAGGGCTTTCGGTCATGTCCGTGATCGCTGAGCCGGACGTTGACCCGGCCGGCGTGATCGCCTCCGCTTACGACATGGCCTGGCGCGAGGCATCGCAACCGGGGTCGGTCGAACGGCTCTCGCTGTTCGAGTTACCGCTTGGGCAGGGCCCGTTATGTGAGATAACCGAGGCTAAAGTGCAAACGTCAGCGTCTGGCGGGCGAGAGGAGCGCTACTCGAGCGCATTGCCGGCGTGGTCGGCGCAGACCGAAGTGGACCTGGGCGACGAGAGCCTCGGTTTCGCCGGTGCGGCCAGCGACATAGCTTCCGCACTCGGCCTCCACGACTACCGGTATGAGGCAAAACAGTCAGCGTTCGCCCGTTATTCGCGCACCGGCTTCGAAGCGGCGGCGGTAACCGGCTTGGCCGTAGCTTTGGCCAGTTATACCGGCCAGCCGGGTACTCGCCGGACGGCGACGTTGCAATTTGGTCACCCGTTTGCCGCGGTGGCCTTCGTCTCGGGCGGGCGTGGTCAGCTCGAAAGGTACCCAACTTGGGCCGGTCTACCGGTATTTTCGGCCTGGGTCGCCACGCCCGAGGACGCCGTCGAGTAGTTAGCTGCCGGACCGCCGGCGGCTACGACAAGCGTGCTTGGTAGAGACACTCACGCTTAGATTTCTGGGGCCGAGGCCAACCGGGCAGCGAGCACGGCGTTTTCTTGGGCGAACTCGGCCCATGCAGACGGTGTACGGCGGGTAAGGCGTTGTGCTTGGCGGACGTCCGCCGTCCGTTCCCGCCACGTCGACAAGCGGCCGTCTCGGACAGAAAAGTGGACAAGCGGGCCGTTGTCCCAGCCGTAGATATCAAGATCGTACGGCTCCGCCGTGGTAACTCGCTGAGTAGACGTCAGCCAATCGATGGCCTCGATCTCGTCTTGGATCCGACCGGCCAGCTCGAAGGCCAGGGCTACGGCTGCGCGGTCACGGTGGCGTCTCAGTTCGGACTTCACGTGCGCGGCGGCGGCCGGTTCGCGGTCCAAAACGGCGGAGACAGCCTGTACCAGCTCGGCCCGGCTCAGGGTCGTAACCGCCCGGGCTCTGGCCATCTCCTGCTGTGAGCCGGTAAGGCCTTCACCCTGGTAGGACCACGAGTAAGCACGATGGAGCCCGGAGAGGGCCAAGCGGGCCCGGTCGCCTCCCAGGTAAGGCCCGAAGTGCTGCCAGGCCCCCTGGCGCGGGCTATGCGCCACCTCCAGGCGTGGAGCGCCGCCGGAGCAGTTCATGGCGATGAACGTCGGTACCTCCGCGCCCCCCCGGGACCGGTTGGCGCGCGGCTTGCGAAGTTCCAGGAGGTTGCGCTCGAGCCATGCGGCCTCGTGTTCCGAGGCGCAGACCACAGCCTGGACATGCCTTACGGCAGACACCATGCTCCGAAGATGACGACGATCACGTAGGCCACCCCAATAAGAAGCGACGCGGCGGCGCAGGTCGACGGCCCGGCCCACGTACAGCACCCGGCCGCGGACGTCGACGAACCTGTAAACGCCCGCACTGTGAGGCAGATAACGCACCGCTGGTGGTATGGCATTCGGGCCCGATGGGTGGGCGGTAGCCATTGCTACATTTTGCGCGTAGATGGCCCCGCTCGTGGTGGACAGGTTTAACTGGCGCCTCGGGAGACGCCGTCGAGGTGCAACAGGGCCCTCAGGTGGCGAGGAGGCGGGGACCCGTGAGAGAGGACCGTGTCGTGGATCTCGCGTTCTCCAGCCTTAGGCTTGGATGCTTTGAGAGCTGAGACTACGTCACCCATTTCGGTGCGGCCTACGTAATAGGTGGACAGCTGAGTGGAAGTCAGCAAGGCCCGGCGCCATTTGCCGGTGGCCTCGCTGTCCTCCTGATAGCCGCGCTCTATCATGAGGGCCATCGCTTCAGGTTCGGTCATTCCTTGGGCGTGCACACCTTGGTCGAGGAGGGCATTGATAGTCGACCGAAGCAGCATTTTTAGCTGCTGCATCTTGACCGCCGCTCCGCCGTACCCGTGCGACGCCATCAGCTCTTCCGCGTAAACGGCCCAGCCCTCGACAAACGACCCGCTCCGGAAGGCCGCCCGCACCCTGGTCTCGGTCCCGGCCTGGCGACTGTGGGCCAGTTGGAGGAAATGACCCGGCATTGCCTCGTGGACGACAAGGTCGCTGACCATAGCGGTGTTGTACTCACGGTAAAACGACTCCACCTTGGCCGCATTCCAGTCTTCGGGAGTGGGGGACACGGCGAAGAACGTTGGCAGCGGCGCGGTCTCGAGCGCCCCCGGGGCGTCGCAGTAGGCGACGGCTATCCCTCGTCTGACCTCAGGCATGACGATGATCTCGAGCGGATCTGGCGGGACCGTGACCAGATCGCCGTCCACGACGAAGCGAATGGCGTCGGCTAATGATTGGGCGGCCGTAGCCATAACGGTGCTGTCATCGGGCCGCTCGCCTGCGAGCCGGTCGAAGGCCTCCACCACCGAGCCGCCGACCAGCGACGCGGTCCGAGCCAACTCCTCCTCTATCCGGTCGAGGTCGGATTCGGCGCGACGCCGGATATCGTCCGCGCCCGTAACCGTATCGAGCGTCAGGGCCAGCTTTCGGGCGAACAGTTCCGGGCCGATGCGGGCATCTTTAGTTGCCTCGGGTAATTGGTCGGTTAGCCACCTGACGTGGTCCTCCAAAGCGGCGACTGCCGCCGGTCTTACCCTGGAAATGGCCGGGACAGCGGTCGGTGCCCGCCGGAGGGCACGGTCGACCTCTGTCGTGACCAGCGACAGCGTGCCCGCGAACTGGACCAGCGCCGTCTCCACGTGGACACGCGGCATCACCCCGAGGTTCCGGCGGGCCACCGACAGGTGTTCTGGGACCGCCTCCAGCCGCCCGGCCAAGGCCTTCAGCCGGACCTCCATCGGGGCATAGTCGCGTGCGAGCAAGTCGTAAATGGAGCCCCCCGGGTTGGACACCAACGGGTTCCATTCGTACTCGCGGAGATCTTCAAGTTCCAGCAGAAGGTTTTGGAGCCGGTTCCGGAGGATAGCGACGTCAACGGCCTGATCTGGCGGCAACATCTGTATGTCAACGGCTTCGAGCGTGCTCAACCACTGGCGCCAGGCCCGCCTGTCGTCTTCGAGCGCCTCGGGCCGCTGGTCCGCCAGTCGGTCGTCGAAGCGGTGGTCGCCCAGCGAAGAGGCCAACTCCGGCCGGCGGACAAGGACCGACTCGAGCGCCTCTGTCGCCAGCGGCTCAAGAGCCGGGTCGGTCTCCCGCACGGTCACCGACTCTATCCACCTTCGCCTTCGTGCTTGGCGTCGTGGCACCGGGCCTACACATCGGGCCGGATCCGGATGTCCTGTGTTGGCGCTTTCACGCCTTCATCCTCGCACGAGTTCGAACGCGCTGGCACCGGGAAGCATGAGCTGACGGGCTTCCCGGCGCAGACTGTCTGGTGATGGTCACGGCTTCTGCCGTATTGATAGGCCGGCCGAGGTGGCCGCGCCCTTATAGGGACCTGATCCCGGCCACGACGTGCAGGGCCTGGGGCAGGGTGAGGCGGGAGGTGTCCATGAACATCTGCGTTTGCTTCTTCGGGCTGGTACCGAACTGGTAGGGCTGCGCCCACTCGAGGAGGTAACCGCTCTTGACCCCGGCCGCCGTGGTGCAGTACTTCAAAACCGACGGGCTGCAATAGACCGAAACCCGGACCTTGACCGAGCCGTTGGGGATGCCGACGTTCCAGACACCGACTTGCCAAGAGGTGCCAGGGTTGTTGCATACCGCCGGGAAGCCCTCGGCAATAGAGAAGCCTGCGAGCTTCCCGAGGTTCGCCACAGGTGTGTAAGCCTTACCGTAGGTGGCGAAAACGGACTCGTCTTTGCCGGTCCCACACGAGAGCAGTTTGAAGCTGCTTATGGGCAGACCGAGGACGGTCTTGGGCTGGTAGACCGGGTAGGTGAGGCCGACCTGAGCGTTCTCGTAGGGGTTAGGGCTACCCATGGCGGAGGCGGGGACGGCGAGGGCGGCGAGCAGCGCACCGGTGCCTGCTCCGGCCACCGCGACCCGGCTCAACGTGCCGCCACGCCGCCACCACGGCTGACGGTGCATAACATCTGTTTCTTGGGCGAGGCCGGCGTCGAGGCTGGCACTCTGATGGTTGCGGATGTGGCTCCCGAAGTTGAACATTTGGGTTTGTTCCTTTCTGCAGTTGGAGTTGTTTGGCCTCCAGGGTCGGCCAGCCGTGCTGCCGTCTGGCAGCGGGGCGCTACCCGTTGTTATGCGGGCACCGGACCGCCCCGGCTGGCCTACCTGGTTGTTACTTCGCTCGAGGGCACCACTCCGCTGTGGTCACGGTACCCACGTTCCTAATGTCCTCCTTTTCGGGTCAGTCCGCCCTACGGAAAATCCGTAGTTCTCCCGGCTGGGGGTCGGGTGAAGATGTTCCATTGATGCTCGGTCGGCCAGGGTTGGGCGCGGGCTGGGCCGGGCGCGAGCAGGGCCGGGCATCCCACGGACGCCCGGCCCTGACAATCATTTGTTGTTACCCGCGTTTGTCAGCGGGCGAAGACCCGGCCGTTTAGTTCAGGACTGTGCGGACAGAGGTATGAGGTCCTTACCGGCCCGGTTCGGCCTTCTCCGGCGGGGTGCCTTCTTTTCAGCTGAGGCTATTGGACGTGACGTCCAGGATCCCGGCGTCGCTGCCCGGGTTGGGCAGGACGATGCTGACCTGACGAAGACCGCGAACAGTCACCTGGACCGAACTTTGCTTGCTAACTTTGAGCTGGGAGACCGTCTTCCCACCGGCCTGGAACTTGACCGGGGTGCTGCCGGAGCGGAACTGGAGCGTCAGAGGGCCGGAGTCGGAGGCGTCGAGTTCCACCGCCGCCTTTAAAGTGGAGTAATTGCTGTTTAGGCGCCAGGTAAAGTACGTATTGCAGTTCGTGCCAGTTAGGGAAAACCCGGAGGTCCATTTCTTGCCCGAGATCGTCGTCATGGGCGAAGCTGCTGTGGCCTGGCGGTAGGACCCGCCTTTGCAATTCGCCGTAACAGTTGGCTTGCCCAGCGACTGCAGCGTACTTGGTTTTGCAGCGGCCGAGGCGGCGCCAGTCAGGGTGGTGGTAGCCCCCGCCGAGAACAGCAACAGGGCGCCGGCGGCGAGAGCACGCCGTGTTGACCTGGTCCCGGCAATACGGCTGGTTATTTTCCCACTAGTTGTCTTCATTTGAATGTCCTTTCACTGAATTGCGATTGTTGATTGTGGTGGGGGCGGCGCCCCTAGAGCGACCTCACGCCGGCAACGATGTGCAGCGCCTGAGGCAGGGTCAGCCGCGACGTCTCGAGGAAGATCTGAGTTTGCTTCTTGAGGAACTGCGTCGACTGGTACGGCTGTGCCCAGAGGAGGACGTATCCGTTCTTGGTCCCTGAGGCGGTAGTGCAACTCTTGAACTGGGCCGGGTTGCAGTAAACGGAGACGGAGACTTTTACTTTGCCGTTCGGGGTCCCCACGGTCCAGGTCCCAACGGGCTTTTGGCCTGCGGGGAGCGAGCAGATGTACGGGTAGCCTTCGGCTACCGAGAAACCGGGCACCCTCCCATAGTTCGACGGAGGGCTGTAAGCCCCGCCGTAAGCGGCAAAGACCGACTGATCCTGGCCCACCCCGCATGACAGCGTCTTGAAGTTGCTCATAGGAAGGCCGAGGACGGTTTTGGGCTGGTACACCGGGTACGTAAGCCCCACCTGAGCGGCTTGCCAGATGTTTGGCGGCCCCGAAGCGGCCGCGGGGACGGCCAGCGCGGCGAGCAGCGCCCCGGCGCCCGCCCCGGCCACCGCTCCGCGGGCGAACGCTCCGCTCCGTCGGAGCCACCACCGGGGTTGACGGCGCTGAGTATTTTCCTTCAGGGCCGGCCCCGCCTCGAGCCGGCCAGCGTCGCCCTCAGCGTTGTGGGTCTTGAAGGTGAACATTTCCGTCGTCCTTTCCGTCGTCGTCAGTTGTCCGTTTTGCGTCCGTTGCCCGATCTGCGCCATCCAGAGTTCGGCCAGCGGTGCTCTGTTTTCAGGACGGCGGTACCCACCATCGTCCCAGCACCGGGCGGCGCGGCCTGGAGTCTGCGTATCAGCTCTTCGGACGCGGGCATGCCGTCACCAGCCGAGACGTTCGGGCTCAAGCACTCGGCTGTGGTCACGGTGCCCACCCTTCTAATATCCGTCATTGACGCCCCGCGCGCCCTACGGAAAAACCGTAGTCGTGTCGGGTCCGGGCCCCCGCCGCTGGTAGTTGTGGTCGGGCACGACAGATTAGGCCCAGCGCCTACCCGATGTGCGTCCCTTGCGCCTACCCGATCTAAGCGGCCAGGCCGCCACCGCGGCCATGCCGACCGGCCAGTTTACAAGTCGAGGAGCCTGGCCTTTTGCGCCGCGAACTCCTCCTCCGTGAGGATCCCCTGGTCCCGCAGTTCGGCGAACCGCTTGAGCTCGTTCACTACGTCGACCTTCTCGGGCGCTTTATCCTCCGCCGGCGCCGGCTCGGCTGGGGCGGCCGCCACCTGCTGGCCCTGCTGAGCGTGACGCTGCTGCTGCCGGTGTGCGACATGGCCACTGACGGCGGTGGCGGTCCCGGCGATCACTGCGGTGCGGCCCACGGTCCTAGCCATGGCCCGAGAACGCCGAAGCATAATGGTCCTCCTTGTCGGGGTGGTGACTTAGCAACGAACAGATCAACTTTCCGTGTCGGAACCGGCACCGAGGTCGGCGAAGGCGGCGTCGACCAGCTGAGCCGGGATCCGAGCCCCTTCCAACATCACCCCCTGTGCATTGCGCACCGCCTCGTAAAGACCGTTCGCCCACGTATCTTCCCAGACGATGAGCACTGCCGACGAGCCGGGTTCGAGCGCGTCGGCGGCGTAGTCGACGTCTTCCGAATTGATGAAGCCACCAACCTCTCCGCTCAGGCTGGCATACGGGGCCAGCTCGTCAAGGTCGTCGAACTCGAACGTAGTGATCTTGCCACCCCCGTCCTTCAGGACGAAAACGAGGTCGAAGATCCGGACCGTCCCGGACTCGATCAGCTTGGCCAGCTCTGGCACTATTTCTGCTTGGAAGTGGCTGCCGGGGAACTCGATGATTATGTACTCGACCGATCCAACTCTCACCCGGGCACCTCCTGTTAGAGTTCACGCACCTGCAGCGCGAGCGTCTCCTGGTAGCTGCTCGCGCTCTCAGACCTTACCTTGCCCGCCGGCGTCGGTCGGCAGCTCAAATCTCTCCCGGGTTGCTCAACGTACGAACGAGACCGGCGGGTAGGGGGTGGCGGCCTAACGCACTTGCGGCGAATTCGCCTGTCAACGGCCCCCACCTATCATGGCCAGACGGGCGATGTCAAGGCTTGTCCAGCCCGTGCATCGCATGTCCACTACGATGGAGCGAGCCGACGAGCCAGATCCTCGTTTAAGCCGTGTCCGAGGCCGGGACGCTCGGACGGCACGAAGTAACCCTCCCGCCACTCGAGTGGCTCGTCGAGCAGGTCTCGATGGATCCCCGTGTAGGTACCGTTCCCCTCCATGATCAGAAAATTCGGTACAGAAATGCTCAAATGGATTGAGGCCGCCGCCACCAACGGCCCCCCGAACACGTGGGGCGAGATCTGGACGTAATGCGCCTCGGCGATGGCGGCGATTTTCTTGGCTTCAGTCAATCCACCAACTTGGCTCACGTCGAGGTTGCACACTGCGACCGCGCCGCTTTCTATCAGACGAGCGAACTCCCACTTCGAAGTCAGGCGCTCCCCTGACGTGATGGGTATCGCTGTGGCACGCGCCACCTTTGCCATTTCTTCGGGCATCTCAGGAGGCACTGGTTCTTCGAACCACATTGGTTCGTAACGTTCGAGTCTTTTCGCCAGCCGGATTGCGCCCGACACTGTCATCTGTCCGTGCGTCCCGAGGAGGATGTCACATCGGTTGCCGACCGCGTCCCGGATGGCGGCAATGATCTCTTCGGCTCGGTCGAGCGCCTCCAACGTCCATTGGACCGGGACGAGCTGACCCGCGTGGCTCTCCAAACCGCCGAGACTAGGCAAGGGGTCGAGCTTGAGGGCGGTAAAACCGTCGTTGACGTACACAGTGGCGCGTTTAGCGATATCCCGAGGGCTCCGCCAGAACTCGCCGGCGGGGAGGTCGGCATTCTCCGGGCCTGGCGCGAGGTAAGTGTAGCTCCGGATAGTGTTGCGAAGCCGGCCACCCAACAGCGCGTAAGCCGGGGTACCCGTCGACTTTCCGAGGATGTCGAGACACGCCATCTCCAGGCCGCTCGTAATTGCGCTCTTGGTCAGATCGCTGGCATGGCTGTACGCCGCGTTGTACAGCGTCGCGTAGAGCGCCTCCAGGTCCGCGATGTTGTGCCCAATCAAAAAATCCTCGACCAGGCCTTCGACCATCTTGGCAATAAGCGCGGGCCTCCAGGCGAGTGCATTGAGCGACACCTCGCCGTACCCTGCAACACCTTCATCTGTATCAAGTCGGAGAAAGACCCAGAAGGGCGCCGACCCCTGGACGCCCGGGGTTTGCAACCGGGAACACCTCGACCTTTGTGATTCTCAACGTCCCTCCTCATCGGGTTGATCTTGGCAGCAAAGATCGAATCGCCCTGGCAGGTCTACCACAACCGAATTGGCTTGCCAGTCCGCACACGGCAATGCTTTCGGTAATTCTGGCCGATGCTTGGAGCGGGATCCCGGTAATGGCCATAAGTCTTCAGGCCGAGTTGCTAACGCTACCGAAAGACCCTGTCGACGGAGCGCGGATCGACGGCGCGTCCGAGTTGATGATCTTCTGCTACGTCACTCTCCCGGGGCTTCGTCCAGTGTTCGCATTCGCGGTCCACTTCAGAGTCGTCGCTCTCGCAGCAGTTCGCGCTCGTCTCGTACCTCACGGCAGGGGACCGGTCCTGTCGACAAATGGCCTCAACTCTTACGTGGCGCAGCAGACATTTACGTTCCACGCGCTGGGCATCGGCGCCGCGCTCACAATGGTACTGGTCGTGTTGATGGCGATACCCCTGATCGTGACCTCTCAGTTCGCAAGAGAGGTCGCTGAGATGTTGCGCCTCGGTCTGTCTAGGTGACGGAACCGGAATAAGTGGCCCATCTGATCATGTCGACCACTTGTCGGCGGTCAGGTCAGTCTGGCTAGGCCTCGCCCTGGCGCGTCTGGGTCGGGACGCAGGTTGTTGTGCTGCTTGATGGCCCAACGGATGCCATGCCCTGCGCAAGGCTCGTCGGCGAAGCGCGGGATGACGTGCAGGTGGGCATGGGGAACGGCTTGGCCGCCGGCGACGCCGACGTTCCAACCGATCGTATAGCCGTCGGGCATCCAGCGGTCGTCTATGACGTGCTTGGCAGACACCAATAGGTCGTGCACCGCCTCCCACTCCTCCCGAGACAATTCGAAAGGGCCCAGGCGGTGGGCTAGAGGGACGATGACCCCGCTGCCAGGCAAAACCTCTTGATGGGAACTGAAACCGTTCGACGCGTAGAGCGCGTAGCGGTTCTCGATGCAGATTTCCGATTGCCGAAACCCGTCAATGTCACAGAACGTGCATGGCTCAGTCGGTGCAGACGGCACCGTTTCCACAGTACTCGTAGCGAGTGTTGCAGGTGGCACCCGCCAGCACAGGTTCGCTAGGCCGCCGTGCAACCCTCGCGGGTTGATGTAGCGCCGTCGTCGATGTAGGCAGACTCGTTGTGTGGTTTTCCTTTCCGCCGAACAGCTTGGGCGTGGGCGGGCTCAGGAACGCAGGAGTTTGGCTCACCGGTATGGGATCTCGGTCTCAGGGCCACGCGCTGCAGAGCGTGGCCCGCGGTGGTCCCGGTCGGCTGACGAGAGGTTCAACCGAGGAGTGTTCCGGTACCCCAAAGGAAAGGGCCGCTAGTGGCCCGGATCGCGATGTCCCAACCCATCCGTCGGAGCCGGGCTTCGAGGCTGGCCGGCTCAAGAGGCACCTTTATGATCCGATAGGCGGTGCCGTCATTGAGCCGTCGTTCGATGACGACTGATGCCTCTCCGTAGACCAGCTCGTGGGGGTCGCGGTAACCGTCGTCCACGAACAGGACCCGCCCACCGGGCGCCAGGCTGTCGGCCACGAGCGACCAAAAGGCGTCGAAGTGCTCTTCGGGCACGTGCGAGAGCAAGAAACCGAAGAACACCACCTTGAACCGGGCCTCGGGGCGCCAGTCGAAGACGTCGGCCTGGACGAAGCGGACTCGGGGTTCCCGGCCGAGATGCTCGGTAGCAAACGCGAGCATTTCAGGTGCGGCATCGACGGCCGTCACCTCGGTCGCGTAGCGCAGGAGCTCGGCGGTCCATCGGCCAAGTCCGCAGGCTAGCTCGAGGACACTCCCCTCCGGCTGGAAGGACGCGATCGCTTGTACGAGCTCCTCCCCGCCGGGCGCTCGCAGGCAGTGGGAGTCGTACTCGGCCGCCACCGCCCGGTAGTAGGCGATCTGCTCGGCCATGACGGCGTCGGTACCGGGTTGGTCGTAACAAGTCACCTGCCCAGCTTTCCACCACATCCGGGGGCAGGCAGTGACCAGACGAGTCGAAGTCGGCTCAAGGTCAAAAGCGACCGCCGATAGCCACCTCATCTGCATCCTGAAGCTGCAGCAATTCTCGGCATCTCCAGAGATCTCGACTACGAAGTCGCCGCCGACGGAATCTACCCGGGGCTTTCCCCTTCTGTGGGCGCCCAACGAGGTCCCGTCGACCCCAAAAAGAAACAATTGTCTCACTCTGGTCGGGCTCGCTCTGGGAAGACCGCGGTTGGTCACGTCGACCAACCTTTGCCCCCCCGCATAGTGGCCGAAATTGCGGAAAGTCAAATTTTCTGAGGCGTCATTGCTTCCTAAAACGGTTATGCCACTTTACGCCGATAGCGCCGCCGCTGGTCCCAGTCGCATACGTCCGTCTGGGCGGCCCTCGCCGAGCTGGTAGGTATTCCCGGCCCGGGCGCTTCTTGACTCAGAGCGGCGTACGCAACGGCCGATAAGAGCATCGTGAAGGCGGCGGTAAGAACTAAACGGAAAAGTGTCTTCAGTTGGAGAGTAGCTGGAGCCTGCTTGGCTATCGGCGGAGTTTGCTTAGCACTCGCCCCGGCTGCAAGCGCCGCGACAAAGCGGACTGGGGCTCGGCGCCAGCCGGTTACCGACGCAACCCCCGTTGTGCTGTCCGCGAGCGCGGCGCCCTCGCAGCTCGGGAGCCACGGAGGGACGGTAACCGTCAACGGGCGTGTGAAAGATGCGCTCAGTTGCCAGCTCAAGCTCCTGTCGCACCAGAGCTTCCCCGTCGTGTTCGCGACCAACCCACGCCGCTGTACGACCACCTTCACGGCTCATATCACTATTGGGGCCAACCCAACTCCCGTGCCCCGAGTCGTCGCCTTCGAGCTTGTAGCGCAGGACGGTCCAACGAGCTTCGCTGGGCTCTTCTACGTGCCGTTGAGCCCGAAAGCGGCGGCCCCTAAGCCATTTACAACGACCAGGGCAACGCCACAGGCAACAGCAGGGCTGAGCACTAACTGGGTACCAGTCTCTGGCGGCCCGGTCACGCTCACTTGGTCAGGCGCAGGCATTACCAGCTGTGCGCTTGGCGTCAGCGGGCCGCAAGACGTGAACGGGGATGGGACCTTAGAAAATTGGGTGACCGAGGGTTCAACTGCCGAACCGTGCTCGGGCTCGGACATTTTCGACGTGGGTGCTAACACCAACGGCAGCTTGAACCAGTGGACCTTTTCCCTGGAGGGCCTGGACAGCGCCGGTGCGGTCGTGGCGTCCCACTTGCTGACGCTGAACCAGGAGCCAGCCTCTGCGACCACCACCACACCCCCGACTTCTGCTGCCACACCTCCCACCACTGAGCCCCCGGTCACGACGTCGCCCGCCGGCCCTCCGCTCGAAATGGCGACGACCGATAATTGGTCTGGCTACGTAGCGCAGGGTGGTCCCTTCAGCTCGCTTAGCGGGACATTCACGGTGCCATCTCAGACTACAGGGGCCGCTTGCGACGACACGCTCTCCCAGTGGGTCGGGATAGACGGTGCCGGCGCGAGGGACACCGACCTGATCCAGGCGGGAGTGACCGAAAACGAGACGGACCCAACCACGGGGAACTGTACTCCCGGGCGGTCTTATACGTGGGCGTGGTGGGAGATCCTGCCGGCGGCGCCCACGAACGTCTTCTCGGTCCCGGTCCACGCGGGGGACAGCGTTACTGTGACTATCCAGCAAATGAGTGTTGACTTCTGGCAAATATCGCTCACTGACAACTCCGATGGCGAGAGCTTCACGGTCGAGGAGCCGTACAGCGGGCCAGGCGACACGGCGGAGTGGGTGACCGAGGCCGCGGCCGGCAATAATTGCGGCAGTGGGGTAGGGCCAGCCCCAGGCTTTCCCGGTTATGCTGTCTGCCCCCTTGCGCCTTACAGCCCGCCAGTGAACTTCAATAATCTGCAGCTGACGGAGAGCTCTATGGCTACGCAGGTGGACGAAGTGGACATGGTCCAAGGCGGCAATACCGTCTCAACGGCGTCTGCTGTGCAGAGCTTGTCCGATCTCTTAACGAACGGCTTCACCACGAGCTACACGGGTAGTTGAGTGAACCCCTACTCGGCGGGGGCGGCGACTCTGCTCACGAGCAGGGGCATTCGCTCCCTACGCCGCGATACCGCCACTGGCTTGATGTCGTTCACCACCGAGCAGGACTCGCCCGCACCGAACGGCGCGTACTCGACGTCGCCGTCGAAGTCGGAGGTCGCCATACCGATGGCGTAGCGCGGCCGTTCGATGACGTCGCTGCCGGAGAGGAGGTTGATGCGCCGCCCGGTCGTTTCGCCCTCGCCCTGGCGGGAACTTGGCTACGGCGATCGCTCTGATTTACCCGGCGTACTTTGGCAGTTACTCCACCATGAAAACGGGGTGGACTGTCCCGTCAGGCCAGGCCACCTTCCGCAAAGACAGTCCTGGGCCCCGGCCGTCCTGACCGTCGAAGAGGCTGGCAAGAAGGAGTGGAACCACCCGAAAAACCGCCTCATTCAGCAGTTCGTCCCGGTCGAGCCAGCGCAGCTCAGCAATCTCCTCTGCCTGGCGGCGCTCGGTACCGCCCATGACCCGCCCCGCGAAGATGAACATCACCAAGGAGCCGATATCGCAGACGGCGACCAAGCGCTCGGTCGTCACCTGGAGCCCTGACTCCTCCTCGACCTCCCGCCGAGCGGTTGCATCGGGTGCCTCGTCGGGGAGGGCAGTGCCCCCAAGGAGCCCCCAGACCGGTGGGCCGTAGGTGTGGCGTGCGAGTAACACTCTGTCGCCGTCGACGGGGACCACGAACCCTGCTATCCCCGTCGACCGTTGCGGGACTTCCACAGGCCCAGTCTGCCATGGGCCCGCCGTCCCCAAGGGGGTGAGCTGGCGTGTGGGCGGGTCGGGGTTACGGTTCCGCTCTCGTTGGGGCCTTCGTCCGCGAGGCCGGGGACCGGGGATGTACCGAGGCCTCCCCAGTTGCCGACGGTCAGCCCTGCGTGGCGCGTGCCAGTGCGGCGACCTGCTCGCGCAGCACTTGCGCCGGAACTCGACTGGCAGAGCTCCAGGTATCGTCGCCTAGAGGCCGCTCCGGGGCAGGGTCGGTAAGGTACCGGGGCACGATATGGACGTGTACGTGGGGCATGGCGTTGCCGAGGATCTGGTAGTTGAGGTGACAAGGTCGGAACACGGCCTCGATGGCGCGCGCCGCTACGGCCACGGCTGACCAGAAGGCCACGTTCTCCTCCGGGCCAGCTCCGTGGGGTCGGGGACGTGGCGGCCACGAAAGACCACCGTCGAGTAGCCCGGCACCGGCGTAACTCGCTGAAGGTAAGCGTCGGCATGCTCGACAGAAAGGTACCGAACGCCATACTCGTCCTCGTCCGGCCGTCCGTCGCGGCACCCTGGGCAGTTCAGTCCCGCCCTTCGCTGCTCCCAGTCCTCCGGCCAGCTTCGCTCGGTCATGCGGCCAACACCCTAGACGCGAAAGAACCCGGGTCCTCTGGCCACCGACGACGGCGCCAGGCTTCGGCCCGGAGTCTTCGACCCTCGCCCATACTTCGACCCGGCTCGTCGAGGGCTGTCCTGTTACCGGATCGAGGCAGAGCGGTCAGCCAGATGCTCAACAGCCTCCGGCGGCGGCTCGCGGGCGTCGAGCAGAGCGACCTGCAGATCGGCCCATCGCAGCCAAGGTCCTCGCGTATTCCGCCGTCGCGGCTGGACGACAGAAGTGGATGTGGACGTGCAGGCCACCAGCAGGGGACCACGTACCCCTCAGCAACGAGCGTTCGGTGCTAAGGCGGGTCGGAGCCTGAAGAAAAGGAACCTCGGTTTGGTCCGGATCTTCTTCGTACGCGACCGGGTCACGAGCTGCTAACTCGGGGGACGGCGCCGGCTCGACCAGCCGTTCCATCAAGAAGCCGGCTTCCGAGATGGCCTGGGTCATGGCTGTAAGGGGGCGACGCCAAAATGTCACCTCGAAATCGCGGCGACCTATGTGCCACGTCTCGGTCACCTGTTTCAGCGCGAAGTAGTCATCGGGCGAATGGAGCACCCAGTCCATGGTCGGGTGGTGCGTGGAGAACACAACAGCACCGTCCTGGGTCAGCACCCGCCGCACCTCCCGGAGCGCCGGAGCCCAGTCCCGTACGTAGTGCAGCACGAGGGAGGCCACGACAAGGTCGAAGCTGGCGTCGTCGAATGGCAGTGGCTTCGCCAGGTCGGCGAGCACCAAGGTAGCCCTGTCGCCGACGAGGCCATGTGCGAGTCCCAGCATTGACGGGCTCACGTCCATCGCCGTCAGCGTTGCTCCCTGGTCTATCAGCTGCGCCGTCAAAACTCCGGAACCACAGCCGACCTCGAGGACCCTTAGCGCTGCAACGTCGCCCAGGAGGGCGACGGTCGCTGGGCGCTCGTAGAGGGAGTTGTAGGCGCCGGTGGCGTTAGCGACGGCGTACTCGGCAGCCATGGCGTTGTACTGCCAAGCGGTGCGCTCGCCGTCGTCCACCTCACCCATGCTGCCAGGAGCCGGCGCTGGACCTCGAATTTCCAAAGGCCCGCTCTACTCGCCGCCGTGCCCCCAGCCGTCTCTGTTGATCGTCCCGCATCAGCCTCTCGGCCGTGTTAGGGATAACGCGTAACGTGAGCGCATCGGCCAAAGCGCATCGAAAGCAGTCCGCGCACAGAATTGGTGAATATGGACCAAACGGCGGCGAAGAACCAACGGTCGGAACAAAGGTGCGGAATCGGAGATCTCGGAGATCAAGGCGACAATGCCGCTATCGCTCAACGCGGGCACAGAGCGCCGGCGCGCTCGGACAATATTCGCGCTGGCACCGCGTTGTAGATCAAGCGAAGTTGGCCCAGTCACAGCGCCTATGGCCGTCTCGTTAGGCGCCCGCGCCAGGTCGGCACAATTGGGGGAATTACGCAGGCCATTGAGAGTCTTTGCGCCGTAGGGTTCGATCGCCCTGGCGACTGAGAAGCGACCAGTCGTCACCAGGCCGCTGGGTCGGGGTCATTACCAGAGCACCCGCAGGTAATCGTCACGGTGACGCTCCAGCACCCGGAGCGGGGAGCCAGCGTCCATGTCGTACCCGAGCGCCTCCAGGCATACCCCGCACCGGGCGTTGTAGGCGATCACCCAAGTGGCGGCGGCGGCGGCGACAACCTGCTGCTCCCCCGTAAACCGCCGCTCCAGAGAGTCGTCGTAATCGGCCAAGAAGGCAGCCACTTCCTCGGGCGAGGGAGCACTCGCCCCGGCGGTACTGCCCTCTGTGAAGCTGCCGGCACCAAAACCGGCCAGCACGGCCTCCGACTGGCCGATGAGACTGTCCCAGTCGTACGAGGCGACCACTTCTCCGTGAGCAAAGCGGACGTTCTGGCACACCCAGTCGCTGTGGCCGATGACTTCGGGCGCGGTGGGCGGCCCCAAAACACGGGCCGCCTCAGCAGCCAAATCGTCGAGCCACTGGTACCCAGGCTCGGTCTTGTTGAAGTCGAAGATGGGATCGTGAGGCGTCGGCCACGGGCCTCCGGCGTACGAGGCCCACGCCGGCGGGTCTTTGGCCAAGATGTCGGCAGGCATTGCTCGGAGGATCTCCGGCTGCATGGCCAGGGATTTAGCCATCGTCTTTCTGATCGCTGGTTGGTGTGCGTTGCCAGGCTCACCCCCGTCAAGCCAGGCCTCGATCGTCGCCGTATGGCCTGCGCTGACGGCTGGGCCGTCCAGGGGCGACGGGCATGGGTAGCCGGCATCGGCCAGCACCCGCTGGCACGCTGAAGCGGCGGAGAGATGGTCCAGGAAGACCGGTTTGCGGTGGACCTTGACGACGACGTTACTGCCGTCTGAAAGTCGAAGGCCATAAACTGCCCCGATCCTGCCCGGAACGAAAAAGGACAGTCGACACCTCGGCCGACAGCCTGGTCCTGACATGGGAAATCAGCCATGCGTCGATCTGTTCGCGACTTATATCGCCGAAAACGGCCCGTTCCAACCCAGTTGCCTCGTCGTCCAACGCTGCCTCGTCTCGCTTCGTCACTCAGGTAAGCGCCTCGCGTGGGACCATCAACATCATGTGGGAGCCGGTACTTGAGAACAAGCGAATGTTCACCCCCCGGGAACGGCTCGACCCGGGCACCCTCGCTCGAAGTCGTGAATATCGCTGGGGACTCAGCTGTCGGGCGTGACCGCATCCAATCGCCGCCGAACCTCCGACGTGTTCACGTCGAGGGCGCCCAGCAGCACCGCCGCAGGATCTGGTGGTTGAAGAGTGAGGATCTGGGCCAGCACTTGCCGGGCCGTCATCTGGAGCTTCCGACGGTTGGGCTTAGACGCTTCCTCAAGCACTTTCTTTGCCGCCGGCGTCATGCGGAGGCGATCTTTCTTCATGACGTCCCTGATCCTCGGCTTCTTCGGCACGGCGCGCATCGGCAGCGGAGGAGCGTCGGTGCCGGCCCCAGGCCCACGGCGCCCAGGGCTTCCTGATCGAGCGACTCAAGGGCCTGACGAGCTTGCTGCAGGCTCACGCCCAACACGGCTTCGATCGAGGGGTCCTCCAACAAGGCGAGCAAGACGTGATCGGTGCCAGTTCGGCGATCACCTCGGCGACGAGCCTCCTCACCGGCCTGCAGACAGATGGCCCAGGCGTGACGCGTCCCTGGCGCAACGGGTTCGGTGGTCATGATGGCTCCTTGTTGTATTTCGTGTGCACGGATTGCCGGGTTACGCCCAAGGCGTCTCCGATCTGCTGCCACGACCAGCCTTTTTCCCGGGCAGCCGCGACGTGGCTCGCCTCGACCCTCTCAGCCAGGCGATGGAGCGCCAACGAGGCGCGAAGCCCAATTGCCGGGTCATCAGACGAGAGGTTCAGGTTGAGATCTTCGACGTCCATGAGTGTCAGTATAGGCTGACATCGGTGATTTGTCAGTCTAAACTGACACAGCAGATCGCCACGCCGCAGTGCCCCAGATGGGCGGGACTGGGCCCACAGAACGGCGCCCGTTGACGCCGACGCGGGCAGATGAATGGTGGGCATACTCGCCGATCCCGAAAGCCGGGACGCTACGGCCGCTCTGGTTTGCTCCGGGCACAGAACGCCCGTCTCGCTCCCGGGTCATATGCGCGGTGATTCTGTCTTGTCCCAGACTGTGAATTGGCCAGAGCCGACGCGTCCGTAGTCGTCTCGATCTGCATCATCCCGCGACGAGCGGGGTGAAGAGGGCGCCCGACCACCTCCCCTTGGAGCCTGAACACGCGACCCGTTTGACCCCCCTGCCATGGTCTGACAGGATCGCAATTTCAGCCCCTTGAGCCTAGGGGCAACGGGGAGGGGTTGATCTTGATGATTCTCTTTACGCGAACGATCATGGTGCTGGGGGACCCGCGCGAGACCGGAGGTTGGGCCCGGCGGATGGCGAAGCTGGTTACCGACAAGACAGGGAAGGAGACCGCACTCTGGGCCGCGCTGTCCGGAGCCGCGCCTGGCACCCACATCTTCTCTGCCTTTTTCCAGAATATGGCGGAGTTCGCGACCGCGACCGAGACGCTCATGGTCGACGAGCAGTACCTCGACGGAGTCACTGAGGCCCGCCAGTATTTAGTCGGGCCGCCCGAGGATAGGCACGTCGAGATCATCCACACCGCCGGTGGTGAGTACCGGCGCCCGGGGCCAGGCGGCGTCGTACAATTGACGACCGCGACCCCCGCCCTGGGCAAGCTTGCCGCGGCCATCGGGTGGGGCGTCCAGATCACCGAACTGGTATCCGAGATTATCGGCGAGCCCGTCTTCTTCGGGCACTCGCTGGCCGGGCCGTTCGGCGAGCTGGCCTGGATCGGTGCCAGCGCGGACGCCAGCGCCTGGGACCGCGCCCAGGAAGCGTTGAACAAAGACCCTCGCTACCTCGCCAGCATCGACGAGGGCACTCCTAACTTCGAGGGCGGGTCGGGCCGCGTCATCCTCGGTCGCCGCCTCGCCTGACGCGACCCGGCTCGAACCGTCCAAACCATCGCTCCAGGCCTCAGAGATGGAGCGGCCGGATGGGGGTCCCGAGCGTTGCGAAAGCCGTCCTACGCCGAAAGCCGTCGTACTCCGCTCGTCGCCGCGCACATGATTGCAAGTCATCACCGCCGGTGTCGTCACAGACAGCCTTACCTTCGAAGTCTCAAAGATGTGGGGCTTGGACGCGTAGCCCCCGAGCCCCACTGGCTGAGGAGGCAACGTCAGGACATCGACATCAGCCGACGACGCGCTGAATCTGCACCTCTTTGCGAACTCTAGGTCGCCCAGCCGTGCGGCTGGGTCTTGCTCCGTCTAGGCCGGCTGCCGGACCGAGGGCCGGAGGCCGTCGAGGACCATCGCCAGCAGCCGCTCTCCCTGCTCGACGGTGAGCGTGCTGTTCATGCACATGGGCGAAATCAGTTGCATCAGGTCCTGGCCGTCGATGTCGGAACGGGCCTGGCCCACTTCCTGCGCCCGGCTCAGGACGCGGTTGCATGCCGACCAGATCCGGTCGCGCGAAGCCGGCTTCAGGTCCGGGTTCTTCTCGAACGCCTCGTGCAGCTCGTTCAGGAATGTCCGCTTGGCCCGGCCGTAGTCGACGTAAGCCCGCAGCCACGCCTCGAGCGCAGCCCACGGGCCCAGCTCGGACATCCCCCGATCGGCGGCGCTGACCAGCTGGTCTACATCGTCTCGGTAGACGGCTTCGACCACGTCGATCCGTTTCGGGAAATGCCGGTAGAGCGTGCCTACACCGACCCCGGCCTGCTTGGCGATAGCCTCCATTGACGCCCCGCCGCCCTGGTCGGCGAAGACCTTGCGCGCCGCGTCGACCAGGCGCTCATAGTTGCGCCGGGCGTCCGCCCGCATCGGCCGGGCGGCCTGTTCCTCGTCGACGTTGCCATCGTGCTGGCCCCTCACGGCCTCTTGCACCTCCACCTGAACCTGCCGTCCAGAAACTTCTCCGCAAAATTCTCTTGCAAACCGGAGGCACCCTCCGTATACTAAGTGGAGGAAGCTTCCGATTCCCTTCTCAGGATACCAGCGGAAAGGCCGAAGTCAATGGTCCAAGTGTCAAATCTCCGGCGAGGGCCGAGCGGGTGGCGCCGCCATCCCTCCATACTCCTCGGCGTCATCCTCACGGCCCAGCTGATGGTGGTGCTCGACGCCACCATCGTCAACGTGGCCCTGCCCCATATCCAACGCAGCCTCGGCTTTTCGAACTCTTCGCTCTCGTGGGTGTTGAACGCCTACGTGCTGACCTTTGGCGGCCTGCTCCTGCTTGGCGCTCGCTCGGGCGACCTGCTCGGCCGGCGCCGGACCTTCTTGGCCGGGATCGCCCTGTTCACCTTGAGCTCGCTGGCCGGCGGGCTCGCCACCACCAGCTGGATGCTGCTGGCGGCCCGGGCCCTTCAGGGGGTGGGTGGCGCCTTTGCCGCGCCGGCCGCCCTGGCCCTGCTGACCACCATCTTCGCCGATGGGGCGGCCAGGGTGAAGGCCATCGGGCTGTTCACCACCGTCTCCGCCGCCGGAGGCGCCATTGGCCTGGTCGCCGGCGGCCTGCTCACCCAATGGGCGTCGTGGCGCTGGGTGATGTTCGTCAACGTCCCTATCGGGCTGGCCGTGCTCCTCGTAGGTGGGGCGGTACTGGTCGAGACCGAGCGCCGGCACGGCCGCTTCGACCTGGCCGGAGCGGTGACTTCTACCACCGGGATGACCGCCGTCGTGCTGGGCCTGGTCGAAGCGGGGACCGCCGGGTGGGCGTCCGTCGCCACCCTTGGGCCGCTCCTCGCTGGCCTCGCCCTACTCGGCCTGTTCGTGCGCATCGAGACCACGGCCACCGAGCCCATCCTCCCGCTGCGTATCCTGGCCAACCGGACCCGGGCCTCGGCCAACGTGGCCCGCGGCTTCGGCTACGCCGGGTTGTACGGGATCATCTTCTTCCTCACCCAGTTCCTGCAGGACATCCAGGGCCACTCCCCCCTGGTCACCGGCGTCGGCTTCCTGCCCACCCCGATAATGGTGTTCCTCTCGTCCCAGCTCACAAGCAGAGTGCTGGTCAACCGGCTGCCGGCCAAAGCGCTGATGGTCATCGGGACGGCGCTCTCCGCCCTCGGGCTGCTGTTGGCCACCCAGCTCGACGTCGGCGCCTCCTACCTGCAGGTCCTGGCCAGCCTCGTCTTGATCGGCACCGGCATGGGCATCTCGTTTGTCAGCCTCACCACCGCCGGCCTGGCCGGCGTGGCGCCGTCTGACGCCGGGGCGGCCTCCGGTCTGATCAACGTGATGCAACAGCTCGGCGCCGCCCTCGGCCTGGCCGTCCTGGTCACCGTCTTCGACAGCCTCACCTCGGGGGCTCATTCCGTTGGCCTCAGCCAGGTGGCTGGCCTCGGTGGAGCGGCCGGTGCCACGGCCCGGGCCGCACTTGTACACGGGATGGACCTGACCTTCGCTGCCGGCGCCGGCTTCGCCTTGGCCGCCCTGGCCATCGTCGTCCTGTTCGTGCGCCCGCCGGCCCGGGCCGCGGTCGAGCTACCGACCCCGGAGCGGTCGCAGGCGGAGCTCGAGGCGGTGGCCTAACAACTGGGAGCGAACCCGGTTGTGAGCCATCTGAGCCAACAACATCGGACCTCAACCTGTGACGCTCGATGGAGGCGGTGGCGGGCGACCGGGCTCGTTCTCATCCCTGCCAGAAATCGAAATCCCTTCTAAGAAAGGAGGTGCCATGCCTTCGACCTCAGCCCTCGACCGCCCCGGCCGGATGATTGGACCAACTCAACTCCCAGCGCCACCACCACGTTGAAGCGGCGGTGGCCCCGGCCGCGGCGTCCCCTACGGGCGGGAACAGGCTCGATGGAGATTTCACCCCGCTCGCGCTCAACTGGCCGGTGACAACTCGAGGGACGGTGCGCACCTACCTGGGGACGGCGCCTGGCGTGGGCAAAACCTACGCCATGCTCGCCGAGGGCCGGCGCCGCCGGCAAGCGGGCGAGCGCGTCGTGGTCGGTTGGGTCGAGACCCATGGACGCACGGGTACCGCGCGCAGCTGAGCGACCTGGAGGTAGTAGGAACTCGCACGGCTTCGCACCGGGGCAGCACTTTCGCCGACCTTGACGTCGACGCGGTGATAGCTAGTGGAGCCGACGTGGTACTGGTAGACGAGCTCGCCCACGCTGTCCCAGACAGCGGTCGTGGGCGCTGGCAGGACGTGACCGATTTGCTCGACGCCGGGATCGATGTTCTCACCAGCACGAACGTGGCCAACATACGGTCAGTCCGCGACTACGCGGCACGCATCACTGGCGCGGGGGCAGTCGAGCTCGTCCCCGATGAGTTCCTGCGCTCCGGCGAGGTTGTCTTGGTAGACCTGGCGCCCGAGGCGCTCCGCCACCGGATCGCGTCCGGAAGCGTGTACCCGGCCGACCAGGCCAGATATGCTCTGGCCGATTACTTCCGGGCCCCCAATATCGAAGCCCTGAGCGAACTGGGACATGCGTGGGTGGCCGGGACGGTAGAGGCCGTCGGGACTGACCTGCTGGTCCGACACGGCCTGATCGATGGTCCGGCCCGTCCTCTGGTGGTGGCCGGGGTCTCGGGGTCCAGGCGCAGCGAGCAAGTGGTCCGGGCCGCCGCTCAGCTGGCTGGGGACGACGGTGCTGACCTGGTAGTCGTGCACGCGCGCGTCGACGACGGCTTATCGGTCCGCCGGCAACAGGAGCTGCGACGGGACCGCGCCCTGGCGGAGGAGCTGGGCGGGACGTTCAGTGAGATCGAGGGCAGCAGCCCGGCACAAGTCCTGGCTGACGTTGCCCGTGCCCACTGCTCCTCAAGGGTGGTCGTGGCCCCGAGCCGGTCACGCTTGAGGAACGCGGCCCGCTGGTCGGTTGGGTCACGACTTCGGCGGCTGGTCCCGGGGAAAGCGGTCGACGAGGTGTACAAAACGACCACCTCTCCGACAGCGACCGGCCCCGAAGACCTCGCCACCGGCTGACGTAGCGGCTTCGGCCCACAGAACCAAGCACTTCGTGAGCTCAGCATCGCAGACCGCTGCGAGTACCTGCGGTCCTCCCGGTAGGCGAGAGACCGGCGTTAGCCCTGTCCTCCAGTCCTGCGTTCCGGGCCATTGCTGTGGCGGAGTCGTCACGGTCCTTTCACAGCGTCTCGGCGGACCAGGACGAGATCATGGCTCACGGCACGACCAGCGGCGCGACCCGCTTTAGGCTGGATATCTGGTGATCGTCTCGGAGGTCTTCGGGCCGACTGTCCAGGGGGAAGGCCCCTCGACCGGCCGGCGGGCGGGGTTTGTCCGCCTCGGGCGCTGTGACCTGCATTGCTCGTGGTGCGATACGCCTTATACATGGGACTGGAGCGGGCGCAACGGGGTCATATATGACCCGAAGAAGGAGCTTAAGGACATCCCCGTCGCTGAGATAGTCCGCTTGATCGAGGCATTTGGGGTCCGGCTCGTCGTAATTACCGGAGGGGAGCCCTTTGTCCAGCCCCACGCGCTGGCCGAGCTCGTCGAGAAGCTCTATCGTGCCGGCTTCGATATCGAGATCGAGACCAATGGGCGTCACGCCCCCAGCCCCGAAATAGTGAAGTACGTCGAAGCCTTCAATGTCTCGCCCAAGTTGCCGAACTCGGGCCAGCCTATAGAGCTCACCTGGGTCCCCCGGGCGATCACCGCTTTCCGGGACACGCACAAAGCCCGCTTCAAGTTCGTTTGCTGCGACATCTTCGACGTTGAGCGCGTCGCCGAGCTCTGCAAGGAGCTTGATATCCCTCCCTTTGCCGTGTGGGTAATGCCCGAGGGCCAGGATCCCGATGCCGTAGGTCGTCATCTCCAGGAGATTGCCGAGGTGGCGATCGGGTCGGGGTTCAATATCAGTGGAAGGCTACATGTGGACATATGGGGTGGCGTTAGGGGGCATTAACGGGGAGATTGCCCACCGGGCGGTAGCGGCGTTGCTCGTTATCGAGCTTGGCAGGAAGCACAGGCTGGGCGCCGTGCCCGGCATGCCCCCCTCCGGCAGCGCTTGGTTTCGACGCCAGGCTGGCCCGGTGGTCCCGCCGCGCTGGAGGGCCGAGCGCTTGCCCAGCCGCTCTTGGCCAGACGACGCATACGGCGATGGCCCGTCGGGGCGGTCGACTTAATTCCCGTGGCCCTAACAACGAAAGGCGCAAGTCCCCCCCGCCTATGGGAGCGCTAGATGCTCTTCCTCACGCCGGCAGAACTGGCCCAGTTGGCGGAGGCTACTGACCCTCGGTTCCGGGCGCGGGTCCGAACGGCCGGTTACTCAGGGCTCATGGCAGGCGGGATCTCCTGGCCGAAGGTGGAGCGGGTGCAGTTCCTGCACCGACGCCCGGTCGTGGCCCAAGCTCACAGCGAGACCCAACGATTAAGCCCGGGGACGTGGCCAACTGCCCGGGGGCCCTCGGCTCGCTGTGGCCCTCAACCAACAAAGCCCTTACCGGGCGGTGAGGACGACCGGCCCGTCTTCGGTGACCGCGATGGTGTGCTCGCTGTGTGCCGCCCGGCTCCCGGTGGCCGTGCGCAGGGTCCACCCGTCACGGTCGGTCACGTAGTCGTCAGTCCCGTCGGCGATGAGCATGGGTTCGATGGCTATCACCAGCCCGGGCCGGAATCCGGTGCCCGTGGCCGGGCCGGCCTTCGTTGTAGATGAACGGGTCCTCGTGCATAGCTCGGCCGACACCGTGCCCGCCGTGACCAGCCAGGAGCCCGTAGCCCGCCAGACGGGCCGGGGTGCCAATGGCGCTGCCCACATCACCCAGTTGGCACCCGGGTTGGGCTGCGTTTATGCCCCGGGCCAGGGCGGCATCGGTGGCTGCCACCAGCTCGACGTCGGCCGGGCGCGGCTCTCCGACGATGAAGCTGATGGCGGCGTCGCCGCACCAGCCGCCCACGAAGGCCCCGCAGTCGATGCTCACCAGGTCGCCCTCGGCCAGGCGAGCGGGGCTGGGGATGCCGTGGACAACGGCGTCGTTGACACTGGCGCAGATCACGCCCGGGAACGGGGCCGGGGCCCACCACGGGTGATAGCCGAGGAACGCCGGGGTGGCGGCCGCCTTGGCGATGACCTTGGCGGCCACGCGGTCCAGTTCTGACAACGTGATGCCGACCTCGGCCCGTTCCCGCACCGCGGCCAGCGCCTGGGCGACTACTCGGCCCGCCTCTCGCAGGACGGCGATATCTCCTGGCGTCTTCAGTTCGACCATCCTCGGCCTCGGCCTCCTCAGCCCCCTTGCCTGTATTATCATACCGGTATTATCATACGGGCATGGTCCGAGACCCGCTGAAGCCATGGGAGGTCGAACGCGGTCGACGCCTCGGTGCCGTCCTCCGCGCCGCACGCGGGCCGGCGACCCTCGGCGTAGTGGCATCGGCGGCCGGCATCTCGGTCGAGACGCTCCGCAAGATTGAAACCGGGAGGATCCCCACGCCGGCGTTCTTCACGGTCCTTGCCCTCGCCCGTGTCCTCGGGCTCTCCCTTGACGATGACCTCTCTCTTGACGCGCTGCCCGGTGGCGCCAGAGCGAGGGCCTCCTAAAACGCCCACTACCCCGGAGTAAGGGGAGACGATCTGGCCGCTACCTGCTGCCATTCGGCCGACCTCACCCTTCACACCCGGCCGAAGCGTCCTAGGCGAACGGCTCGACAACGGAAAGCGCCCGATTATCGCATCTGCAGCGACGAATGAGCTTCCTCAACAAATCTCGACCGCAAGCCAAATCCACGGGCTTGCGTGCGCCTGCCGGCCTTCCTAAGAGCCAGAAAATGTTCAAGCGATCCAGGCCGACCGAACGCTGCACGTGCCTTCAGTTTCGGCGCCAGGCCGTTGCTCCCGCGGTGGTGGCCCATGATGGAGGCCATGCGACAGCCTTCCCCCTTCTTCGTAGGGACAGGGCCCTGGTGAGGCCGTTGGCTGTTGTGGTCAGCGGCGCCCCCGGCTCTGGCAAGACGACCCTGGCCCGGCAGCTGTCGGAGGCGATGGGGCTACCCCACCTGAACAAAGACGTGGTGTGTAGCTCTCTTCGCCGTGGTGAACTTGAAAGCCCGGTCGCCAACAAACGGGCCTTCGAGATCACGTACGGTACGGCGAGGAGCTGGCTGGAGGAGGGCCTGAGCATGGTCATGGACATGACCATGTACGCCGCATACTCGCCGGCTGAGGTCGCCAGCTTAAAGCCATACGGCGTGGTCGTGAACGTGCACACGCGCTCTCGTGACGCTCTCGCTCGCTGGGAGGGCAAGATAAACCAGGACGCCAGCGGCCCCGAGGTCGAGGCGCTTATCGCTCGCGTCCGGCGCGACTACCCAGAGCTGGCCGAACCTCTTGACTTCGGTTGCCCACGAGTCGAGGTGCAGACCGACTGCGGTTATGACCCTGTGTTCGCCGACGTCGTGGCCGCCGTCGAAGCGGCATACCGACTGGCGGCCCTGGGGCCAGGGTAGTTGCGAGCAACGTCTCGACAGTAAGAGATACCCCGGACCGGACTACTAACTGACGCTTAACCCCCGTGCTCTTGCGGCAAAAGCGGTGACCCCGCTTGCCTGGACGCGGTTGAGCAAGACGGCCTCAGGTTCGAGCTGCACCGCTTTGCGCTGGCGAGGGTCCTGGCCGGCGACACTGCCGGTGGCGTTGCGGCCGTCCAACGCACACTGAACCAGTTCTGCAGTGCACAAGGCGTCTGGGCTCTGTTGCCAAATGTCGATCGACGGTTCTCACCCTGACGTATCGGGGACTTGAGGTTTTCTCGGTGTCTCTCCCGCACATATCGATAGGACATGACGCTGGGTTTGCCAACACGCCCATAATACCAAGTGTTTCAGGCCGCGGCTCAGGTGGACGTCGTCCATAACCGTCGCGATCTGCTGGGCACATCGGCCGGCTTGTCGGGCGAGATACCGATTCGTCAACCGCTCACCCACTATCGACATAGAGTGACCGTGGAGAATCCCTGGGTGCGTAGACGTTAGGAAGTGACATGCCATCCTCGGAAGTTCAGGGGCGTAGTTGGGCCGACACGACGGCTGCCCACTCGAAGGTGAGTACCCCTGGGTTCCGCTCGCTCCCGAGGTGTGTTTCGACTACACAGCGGATTTCAGCAGGCACTCGGAATGGACTACGAACCCAGTCCAAATCTCCCCGGTTCACCAAAACCAAGGCGGGCTCGGTGCTCGATATCGAGCCGTGGGGCACCAAGCCGGGAAGGACTGGCCTTCTGACCTCGAGGTGACTGTCTACGACCGGCCGTCAACATTCGAGTTCACCGCCACAGGCGGCCCGATCGGCATCCCTGAGAATGACCCCCATCGGCACACGTTCACCTTCACGGCAGAAGATAACGGCACGCGGATCGAGTTGACTCGGCGCGACCCCTTGCCGCCGGACTGGTCAAAGGTGAAGCGCCTTCTTACGCCAGCCATCGTTCGACTTAGCCTCGGAATAAGGAAACGAACGATCGCGAACCTGAGGGCACGGCTAGTTGAACAGGGGATTTGAGACCTTACGGGATGTGCCGATCTCGCCTACGGATGCCGCTACGCTCAGCCCGCCCCGCACATAATCACGTCGCACGGCTGACCGCTTAGCAAGTCTGATCCGCTCCGAATCCGCGATCTCGGAAATCAAGGCGGCTACTTTGGTATCGCTCGACGGCGGCGCAGAACGCCCAGGCCCTCGGAACAAGATCCCCGCAGGATCTTCCGCCCTCTTGGCTGCCGTCCACGCCACCGACGGCTATCCGGTGAGCAGGCCGACCGAGCCGGCCACGTTCCTCTCTACGCCCGACATGCTCGGCGCGTGGGTGGCCGAGGGCGACGACTGTATAGACGGGCACGTCGCCCTGCGGCGCAGGATTTCAGCGCCTTTGCCGGGGCTGGCGTCGGAGAGGTTACCGGCTTCGACGCGTCGCGTTTGGCAGTGGAGTGGCCTCCTCGCGAGGAGCACGCTAGCGTCGAGTGACGTTCCTGGTAGCCCAGCCGGCTCACTGGGTGCTCTAATACAAAAGAATTAGGGCCGTCACTTGAAGCGTGTGGTGGCTGCCCAGTGGCGACCAGGAGGTGTCCGATGTTCCGCACCCGGATCGCACTGTTGGTGACCCTGCTGGTCGCCCTGTCGTCGCCGGTCATCGCCGCCGTGATGCTCTCTGCACCTGCGGCCGGCGCGTCGCCTGCGGCCTGGACTGCCTACGCGGTCAATTCCGGTTCGAACACCGTCTCGGCCATCGACACCGCCACCAACACGGTGGTGGGCTCGCCCATCGCGGTCGGAGCCCTTCCCGTCCGCGTCGCCATCACGCCTGACGGGACCACCGCCTATGTTGCGAACGAGAGTTCGAACACCGTCTCGGTCATCGCCACCGCCACCAACACGGTGGTGACCAGCATCTCGGTTGGAACCACCCCCGACGCCGTCGCCATCAGCCCCGACGGGACGACCGCCTATGTGGTCAACGTGTCTTCGAACACCGTCTCGGTCATCGCCACCGCCACCAACACGGTGGTGACCACCATCCCGGTCGGAAGCAGTCCCATCGCCGTCGCCATCAGCCCCGACGGGGCCAGCGCCTACGTGACCAACTCCGTTTCGAACACCATCTCGGTCATCGCCACGGCCACCGACACGGTGGTGGCTACCATCCCCGTCGGAACCGCCCCCCGGGCCGTCGCCATTACCCCTAACGGCACCACCGCGTACGTGGCCAACACCGGTGATGACACCGTCTCGGTCATCGCCACCGCCACCGCCACGGTGGTGGCTACCATCACGGTCGGAACAGCTCCCCGGGGCCTCGCCATCAGCCCTGACGGCACCACCGCCTACGTGGCCAACACCGGTGATGACACCGTCTCGGTCATCGCCACCGCCACCGACACGGTGGTGGCTACCATCACGGTCGGAACCTCTCCCTTCGGCGTCGCCATCAGCCCCGACGGCGCCACCGCCTACGTGACCAACGAGACTTCGAACACCGTCTCGGTCATCGCCACCGCCACCGACACGGTGGTGGCTACCATCACGGTCGGAGCCACTCCCCTCGGCATCGCCATCACCCCCGACCAGGCGCCGGTGGCCAGCTTCAGCGTCAGTCCAGCTCCGGCCGGTCAGGCCACCACCTTTGATGCCTCCGCTTCGACCGTGGCCTTCGGCACGATCGCCTCCTATGCCTGGAGCTTCGGTGACGGCACGACGGCCACGACCACGACGCCCATCATCAACCACACCTACGCCTCGCCGGGGACCTTCACAGCGAACGTGACCGAGACCAGCTCGGGGGGGACATCGACGACCCAGGTGTTCACCGGCCAGACCATGAGCCGGAACGGTGGCCCCAGCGCCAGTGCCACGACAGCAGTCATCGTCGCCGCCCCCCCGTCGATCGCCAAGGCCTTCAGCCCGACCGCCGTCCCGCTCAATGGGACGAGCACGCTCACCTTCACCCTCACCAACCCAAACGGGGGCACGGTGCTGACCGGGGTGGCGTTCACCGACGCGTTGCCCAGCGGCCTGGTGGTGTCGACCCCCAGCGGGCTCACCAACAGTTGCGGTGGGACCGCCAGCGCCAGCGCCGGAGGGGCCACCATCTCGCTCACGGGCGCCTCGGTCGCCGCCAGCACCACCTGCATCGTGGTGGTCAGCGTCACCGGGACGATGGCGGGCACCTTCACCAACACCACCGGGGCGGTCAGCTCGACCAACGGCGGCACGGGGAACACGGCCACCGCGGTCCTGACGGTCGCCGCGGTAGTCCCCGCCCCGGGCCCTACGACGACGACGACGACCACGACGGCACCGGGGCCGGTGCCACCCTTCCCTCACTCGAACGTGAGCTACCCCAACGCGGCCATAGTCACCTTCCGGGGTGCCCACTACGTCTTCGCCGGTGGCCGCGCCTTTGCGGCGTCGGCGAACGAACTGGCGGCCGTGCAGAAAGTGGACCACGCCCAAGTGCTGGCCGCCCCCGCCGGTGCCTCCGCCCCGACGGCGGTGGCCCCGCGGCCGGGCGTGACCGTGTTTACCCACCCGGTGGACGGCAACGTCACCATCTACGTCGTCGGCGTTGACGGCGAGCTGCACCCCTTCGCCACCCCGACTCAGTTCCTGCGCGACGGCTACAACGGCGCCCTGGTCATCACGGTGCCGAACCTGGGCGGCCTCACCGTCGGCTCGAACGCCGGCACCACCCTCACCGCCCTGGCCACCAGGGCCGACGGGGCCATCGTCAACTCGTCCGGCACGTTTTACACCTTCGCCGGGGGCAGGGCGTTCGGTATCCCGACGCCGGCCGCGCTGCAGGAGGTCCGGAAGACTAACTCGGCCCTGGAGCTTCAAGGCTCGGTGTCCTCGGCCGACACCGGCGCCCCCATGGCGAACGGGGTCGTGCTCAGTGTGGCGGGCCCCGTTTACGTCAGCTACCTGGGCGAGCTGTACCCGTTCAAGACGAAGGCGCAGCTGGCCAGTAGCGGCTATGGTGGCACCCCGGCTGTCCCGGCACCTCACACCGGCGGCCTGACCGTTGTCTTCCCCTATTCCGGCTCTTAGCGCCCGGGACTAGCGCCGCCCTCTCTCGCCTGCGGGCTCCGTCGGAGGCGTCTCTGCCTCCGGAGTCGCACTCTTTCTCCTGGTAACTGAACGATGAAAACGGTACGCTCGATTCTTTACGGCGGGGCGGACAAGCACAGGGGGAGTGGCGCGGCCGGCGGGATTCGCGGTGATGAGGCCTCATTTCACTGCTCTTTTCAGCGCGGCACGGATGAGCGCGCGATGGCGACGGACCGATGCTGGTGACTGCTACGCTTGAGACTTCTCTGGACAAACTAGCAGGTCAGACAGCATAAGGGCTCGTAGCTCAGCGGTCAGAGCAGGGGACTCATAATCCCTCGGTCGTGGGTTCGATCCCCACCGAGCCCACCCATAGAAGAGGTGCCAATTTGGCACGTACCATTGCGAGTGCACGCCGTGGCGGTATTCAGAGTGGGAGACGGTCCAGTCTTCATTGCAAATGCAGCGAGGCGGTTTTCGGACGAACCGGACCGGATGGGGGAACTGTGCCGAAGGCTCTTGGCCGGTTCGATCGTCGGGAGCTGTAAAGGAAATCATACGCGAGCGTGACAAAGTGGCCCAGGAAGTCAAGGACGGCAACCATCCCGAAATGGAAAAACATGCTAGTGGCCTCATCTTGGTCATCAGAAACCTTGCCCGCCAAGGGTGATCTCCGGACACATTGGCGGGAGCCGCATTCAAAATGCTGAAGGTACCGGAAAGGATCCTGGTTTACGGGGTCACGGGTTCTGGGAAAACCACCCTTGCCAGTCGTCTCGGCGAACAGACCGGGCTGCCCTGGCACTCCGTCGACGATTTGACGTGGGAGCCGGGATGGGTGGAGGTGCCTCTTGAAGAGCAGCGACGAAGGATCGAGGCCATCTGCGCCGGCCAGCGGTGGATCCTCGACACTGCGTACTCCAGGTGGCTCGATATTGCTCTATTGCGGTGCGAGCTCATCGTTGCGTTGGACTACCCACGTTGGCTCTCCCTGGGAAGATTGGCCCGCCGCAGCGTAATGCGCGCCATCGACCGTCGCACGATATGTAACGGCAACACGGAGTCGTTCCGCCAGCTCCTGTCTCGTGACTCGATCCTCGTTTGGCACTTCCGGACCTTCTCACGGAAGCGAAAACGTATCAACGAGTGGACAGCCGACGCGTCGGCCCGGCGGTTGTCCGGTTCACCTCGCCATCTGCCACGCAGTGCTGGCTTGGAGCACTCAGCCACCACAACGCTGGAGCCGGAAAGCCGCCATCCCTTTAGTGCCCATCGCCGCACTTTGGCTGATGTGGGAGCCACAGCACGCAAGATAGCCCGGGCTACCGCCCCAGCCGTGGTCAGTTACCGAGAAAGTCACCTGATCTTTTCGGACGGAGACGAGCAGCAGAAGCTGTTATGCGGCGCTAAATGCTGTCTTCGTTTCCTTCTGGCGTGGTCCGCTCAGGGCCAACCCGCGTGCGGAACGTCCACCTCAATCGCAACGACCTGCCCGGCCCGGGCGGGATTTGATATGCCCATCTTGGCCGTACCGGACCACTGGTTAGCCACGATGTAGAGCGTTCGGCCGTCGGCGCCCCCGAGCATGCAGGCGAAGCAACCACGGTCGAGGTCGATGATCTGTACAACTTCACCGCCCTCGCGCACCCGGACGCATTGTTGGTGGGGCACGTCTGCATACCAAATGGCGCCTTCGGCGTCCATACAGATACCGTCTGGCACGCCCTCGTCCAGGCGGGCCATACCCGCGGGCCGGACAGGCTCCCGTCCGCGGCGATGGTAAATGCCGTCAGAACGCTGCCGTACGACTCCGCAAGGACCAGAGTCGAATTGTCCGGGGTGACCACCATGCCGTTGGGAAAGGCGACTCCGTCGGCCACTTGATGGGCCGAGCCATCGGGGGTGACAAGGGCTATGGTCCCGGGAGCGAAATCGCCCCCCGGGAAGTCGAAGCCGATGTTGTTCAGGTAAATATTACCCTTCCCGTCGACGACGATTTCGTTCCAGGGCCGTTCTGAGAGGCTGCTCAACTCGGCGTAGGCAACCAGGGCGCCGTTCGGTTCACGGCGCAGAAGGCGACGGTCCCTGGCCGAGACCGCCAGCATCCGACCGTCCGGGAGCCAGTCAATAGAGAACGGGAAAGAAGCTACTTCGCTGACGACCTCGGACTGTCCAGTGGGGTCGACAGCCACTACCTGGTGGGCTCCCCAGTCGGCCACCCACAGGCGACCATCGTGCCAACGAGGTGACTCGGGAAATGTCAGACCGGTCAGCAGCGGCTTTGGGACGGGCACAGCTACTCCTCATACTGGGTTGTTTAGGCCAGTACCTTTTGCGACTCGCTGACGGGCCCGAACTCATCGCTAAATCGGACCGCAACCTTGAGGCCGGAGGCTCGTTTGAGTATTTGCCCAAAATCGAGCGGCCTCGCTTTGGGAGGACGCGGGATATGGAGCGGGAGGGTGCTAATCCTGGCTCATCCAGGCCGGAGCCGACTCGAGAAGATAATGGCTCACAGCGAGGGCACGGTCGAAACTCTCACAGAGCAGCTCTTCTCCGGCCAGCACGCGAGCCAGCGACACCTTTTGTCTGGCGATAACTGTGAGACGTCGTTCCGCGGGATCAGTGGCGGACGGGTAGCTGTCAATGGCGGAGGTTTCCAACGGGAGCTCGACGCCACCGATGCCGGCAAGGTCGATGGCCACGTGGAGGAGGTCTGGCCCGTGCGGCAGGGGCGGCAGCGCCCACGTGAAGGTCAGCGGGAAGTGGTAGTCGTCGGACGGATCGGCCCCTTCGGGGAGCTCCACGACGGCATCCTCGAATGAGAGCAGCACGCGGGGGTCGACCTCCAGGGCGAGGTGGAGGTCCAGTGGCCCGTTGCACGCCTCTTCAGGGTGCAGGTCGACCTCCCAGGCCTGGCGGAGTGAGTAGGTCTCGACGAAATGGCGCTCGTCGTGCACGTGGAAGCCGTGGTCGACCGCGTGGTCCTTCAGCTCGGCCACGTACCCGGCGACATCGATCACAGCCATTGCCACAACGCTAGCGGGGCACAGGCAAACCCGACGCGTGGGCGCTGGCGAGGAGTAATGCCCGCAATTCGTCCCAGTGCCTAGCCGTCGTGCACCACTCTGTGCGGATCTTCACCCACGTGACGCGCGACAGCCCTGATAGCTCGACTATTGAAAAATTGAGTTGACTTCCGATGGCCAACGTGCTGCGATGGTGTCAGGCAGGAGCCCGGGTCCGGGCAGAGCGCGCTTCGAAGGAGGTCAGGCATTGATGAGCAGCAACAAGCTTGCAAGCCTGGATCTTACGCGCTCCAACCAGGCTAATCAGGGGCCCAGGGTGCCCGCCGCCACCTCGGCTCACGCCGGGGCCATTTGCGTCGGCAAGGGCATGCCGAAGGCCTCCTTTAATTCTGGTTGGTACCGCCACGAGCGGCTTTTGAGCCAAAGCGAGCGATTACCGAGTTGATCGGTTCACTCGCAAGATTGGCCCAGAGGCCGCCGGGACCCCCCGGCGGCCTTTTTGTTTCTCTGACAGCGAGCGATGGGACTTCTTCACAACGCAGGGTTGATATCGAAAGGAAACGCAGGATGTTCGCCTACAGCTGGGCCGGAAGCGAAGACGAAATCGACGAGCTCGAACAGGCAACGACACTTACTTGGGAAGACGCAGCATGCCGCGATGGCCAGGGGGCACTCACACCGCTTTTCTTCTCTGACCAGATACCCGACATCGAACTGGCCAAGGCGATCTGCTCAATGTGCGCCTTAGTGGAGCCTTGCTTGCGGGGCGCGCTAGCCAGGCGTGAGCCGCTTGGCGTTTGGGGCGGGCAACTGTTTGCTGATGGTGTGGTCATTCCCCGGAAGCGCAAACGTGGCCGGCCGCCCAAAGTCGCGGCAGCACTTCCAAACGAGCCGGCGTTGCCGGCGTCCAACGGCCCCGAAGGGCTTCGTCGCCTGGAACCCCCTCGGGATCCTCAAGTACAGCGCAAGACCGCATAGCGGCCGCCTTCCGAATCGGGCCGCCCAGGTCAACCTTGGGTTGAAGTCGAGCGGGCGCACTTAAAGCGTCTCGCCGACGAGCGACGACACCAGGTCGACCGGGGCGGCCTTGCCGCGTTCGGGGAACTTTCGCCGGCGCAGGCCGTCCCGGCAAACTGGCACTAACATGTAACGCTTGGGCGCTTAGCTCAGTTGGAAGAGCGTCGCCCTTACAAGGCGAAGGTCGCGGGACCGAGGCCCGCAGCGCCCACGTTTAGTGTCACTGAAGTCACTTCTGCGCACGTCGCACGTAGCACTGGTTGAGTAGCACTGGATGAGCTGGCCAACGAGTCCTGGCCCGCAAACGCGGGGCCAAACAAACTCGGGCCGCGTTGTCGTACGAGTGGCCGACGCCGGGGCCCCAACCTCTTCTCTTAGTAGAAACGGTTTCGCAGGAACACCTTACAGAGGTTTGCGAAACTGCCCCGCGAGAAGAGCACGACCAACCACTCCTTTACTCTGAAGCGTTTCGGCTTCTATAGCTGTGCGTCACCATTGCCCGGCCCGCTTCAATGTACAGCGGGTTTCGCGAACCGTCGCAGGCGGCAATCGGTCAAACGTCGCTCTGTCGCATGGTGCCACGACGGACGCAGTTAATCGCAGTTGCAGTTCCACAACGACAACTCGGTCGAGCCGGGTTTGCAGAACCATTGGCGGCGCGAAAGTTCTGTTCTTGCGAGTTCGACCGCCTGTTGCTGGGCCTATAGTCGCGAAGTCAGTTACGCCGTGACCTCTGAATTGTGATTTGGCGCGCGTTTGAACTACTATGATGTATTGATCCCGCGGCACAGTCCGCGAGCTTCAGCCGAAAGGGGATTGTCAATGGCTCGTATCACGCAAGTTGTAGTTACTTGCGATCTAGAAGACGGGGATGTCAATGCGGCCGAATCCCTGTCATTCACGTACGGTGGGAAGACGTATACACTCGACCTTTGCAGGCAACACCTCGACGAGGTTAAGGAAACGTTAGAAGGTTACGTTGCTGCGGGCCATTCTGCCGGCAGAGGCGGTCGCGGTCGTCGCCGTGGCGCCACGACGGGCCGTTCGACGCGCTCGAGCCGTCCAGCTTCCACCCCGCGCGGCGAATCGCAGGCCGAGATACGCGAATCGGCCCGTGCTCAGGGTTATGCCGTCGGTGACCGTGGGCGCATACCCGGAGAGGTCAGAGCGGCTTATGAGAGCGCGCATCGAGGCGGCCGTCGCCGGCAGGCGAGTTAGCCTACTGGCCAGCTGATCGCTCGCGCTCTTTAGCTTTGTAAATCTCCGACCGGCAGGGATTTCAGGTGGGTGCCGGTCCGAGTGCCCCTTTCAGCTGCAAGCGAGCGAGCGGGTTGGTGAGCTGGTGTAGGGTCTCCTGTTTGGACGGAGGCCAATGAAGTTAGCAGTACCCAAAGAGGTCAGATCAGGTGAGCAGCGCGTCGCTCTCGTGCCTGGCGAGTTGGCGCGCCTTACCAGCAGCGGAATAGAAGTAGCGGTCGAGAGCGGCGCTGGCGGGCCGGCCCTTTTTCCTGACGAGGATTACGAAGCCGCAGGTGCGACGGTGTTCGGCGGCAGGGACGCGCTCTTTGACGGTGCCGACCTCGTCACGAAAGTCCAGCCCCCCACTATTGACGAAGTCGACGAGCTGCCCGAAGGCATTTCCCTCCTGAGCTTCTTGGCTCCCATGGCCAACCTTGACGTCGTCAAGAGGTTGGTGGCCCGCCAGATAACTGCCTTCAGCTTCGAGCTGGTACCCAGGATAAGCCGGGCCCAGGTGATGGACGCGCTTTCTTCTCAGTCCACCGTGGCCGGTTATCGAGCGGTGTTGATCGCGGCAAACAAGCTCGGAAAGTTTTTCCCGCTTTTTATGACTGCGGCAGGGACTGTCCCACCGGCCCGGGTCCTCGTCCTCGGGGCTGGCGTCGCCGGCCTGCAGGCAATTGCCACGGCGCGCCGGCTCGGCGCCGTCGTAAGCGCCTATGACGTCCGGCCGGCAGCCAGGGAAGAAGTGAAGAGCGTGGGAGCGAGTTTCCTTGAGCTGGGCCTGGAGTCTCAGGAGGGCGCGGGCGGATATGCGGCAGCGCAATCTGAAGATTTCCTTACGCGTCAGCAGGAGATGATCGGCACGCACGTAGCCGCTTCAGACGTGGTTATCACGACAGCGGCCGTCCCGGGTGGACGCGCCCCCTCCTGGTCAGCACGGCCATGGTCAACCAGATGCGGCCCGGTTCGGTCATTGTCGACTTGGCCGCGGCCAGCGGCGGGAACTGCGAGTTGACTGAGGGTGGCCAGGAACTCATCTGGCACGGCGTGTACATAATCGGGGCGCCCGAACTGGCTGCTTCCATGCCCACCCACGCCAGCGCCTTCTACGCCCGCAACGTCAGCTCATTCGTGCGCTTGTTGGTGAAAGACGGCAAGCTGGCGCCTGATTTCGCGGACGAGATCGTCGACAAGAGCGCTGTGACGATATCTGGTGCGGTCCACAACGAGCAAGCCCGCTTAGCCTTCGAGGAGCCGAAGTCATGATCACCGACGCCGTTGACCTGCTCGTCATATTCGTCCTGGCCGCTTTTTTAGGCTTCGAGGTCATAGCCAAGGTCCCAAGCATCTTGCACACCCCGCTGATGTCCGGAAGTAATGCCATTCACGGGATTATCTTGGTGGGAGCGATGTTCATCGCTTCCCAGGCGCAAGGTGCCCTCCAAACGTCGCTGGCGTTTGTAGCCGTGTTCTTGGCCACGCTCAACATCGTCGGCGGTGTGGTGGTGACGGACCGCATGCTCGATATGTTCAAGAGCCGACAGCAAACAAAGGCGGGCCGGTCTGAGGATGGAGCCAAGAGCGACGCCAGGCCATGACGGCTGCCATCCATATCAGTGCAAACGGCTTAACGGCCGTCTACCTCCTGTCCGCCGTTTGCTTCATCTTGGCGCTCAAAGCGCTGAGCTCGCCGCGCACAGCCCGGTACGGCAACCTGGTAGGGGTTGCCGGAATGGTCGTCGCCGTACTGGTGACTTTCCTTGTTCAAGCGCCCGGCCATGACTGGGTGATCGGTTCGGCGATGGGGCTCGGAGCACTGGTGGCCGTCCCCGCCGCGCGGACCGTCCCCATGACGGGTATGCCGCAAATGGTGGCCATCTTCAACGGAGTCGGAGGTGCCGCCGCAGCGGTCATATCGCTGACGGAGTACCTTCACGACTTGCCTTTGGGCGTGCCGGCGGAAAAGGGCGTCCCTATCGTCTTCGCATTGGTTGTGGGCTGCGTTTCGTTCTCGGGCAGCGGTCTGGCCTTCGCCAAGTTGCAAGAGCTTATGACGGGGAGGCCGGTCATCTACCCCGGCCAACAAGTTGTGAACGGCATCATTGGCGTCGCCGTGGTCGTCCTGGGGACTCTGGTCGTGGTGACGCCTCACTTGGTAACAATTACCCTGCTGGCCGTCGTTGCTCTGGCCCTCGGAGCAGGAATAGTACTGCCTGTTGGGGGTGCCGATACCCCGGTCTTGATTTCGCTGCTCAACAGTTTCACCGGCCTGGCTGTGGCCGCGGACGGCTTTGTCCTCGACAATGTCATCCTCGTAATTGCAGGCACGCTGGTAGGTGCCTCGGGCGCGCTGCTTACGAAGATGATGAGCGATGCCATGGGCCGTTCGCTCCCGAAGATAGTCCTCGGTGGCTTTGGGGCCGCCCCGGTCGCAGGTGCGGAGGCCGTCGGCGCGGCGCTGGACCGTAGCGTTCGCAGTGCCGATGCCACCGATATCGGCACGCTCCTCGCCTATTCGCGGAAAGTAATGATCGTGCCCGGCTACGGCCTGGCCGTAGCCCAAGCGCAGCATATAGCCGTTGAGCTGGCGCGCGCCCTCGAGGCGCGGGGCGTCGAAGTAGCATATGCAATTCACCCCGTTGCTGGCCGCATGCCGGGGCACATGAACGTACTGTTGGCGGAGGCCGACGCTCCTTACGAGGAACTCGAAGAAATGGAGCAGGCCAATGACGAGTTCCCCAGCACCGACGTCGCGCTGATCGTTGGCGCAAATGATGTGGTAAACCCGGCCGCCCGGGACGACCCGGGCAGCCCGATATACGGAATGCCGATCTTGAATGTCGACGCTGCGGCCAATGTTGTTTTCCTGAAACGCAGCATGCGGCCTGGCTTCTCGGGCGTAGACAACGCTCTGCTTTACGACCCCAGGACGACCCTGCTTTTCGGGGATGCAAAGGAATCGTTGACCAAACTTTTGGCCGCCGTAAAAGCCAGCTAGAGGCAAAGGGCGGACGGCAGCGCTCACGGGACAACGTCTCCTCGCCACCGTCAACGTCTTGGGCGCGGGAGGGGTGGGCCCGGGAGTCGCCAACCAGGGCTTTCCGAGACCGAACTAGGATCAGGGTGTGGTCAATCGGTGGTTCTCCCGCAGGGCGTTCGTCCTGCACTTCCTCCTCGTGACCATCGTCCCGGGGTGCCTGGTGGCAGGCTGGTGGCAAGTGCACCGCGGCTCTCAGCGGCAACCTGCTCAGCTACTTCTACTCCATTGAATGGCCGATCTTCGCCGTCCTCGGGATCATCGCCTGGTGGCAACTGATCCACGATGTCCCGACCGAGGCCGAGTACGCGAACCCTCGACGGGAGCGCCGCTCGCTACTGCATCGTGACGACGAGGTACCCACGCCCTCCTTGGTCTGGGACAAGGCGCTGGAGACACCGGAGCTCCAGAACTACAACCAGTACCTGCAGGCACTGGCCGCTGGTAGCGCCGGTGGTGCCCGCAAGAACTGGGCGAACCCGCGAGGGCTGCCACTCGACCTGCTCTATGGGGAAGACGACGGGGCCCGGTCGGACGACGGGCACGCTTTTGGGGATGGCCAAGGCTCGTTCGAGGGCACAACTACGGACATTGCCCTCAGCGACAGGTCGGGCGCGCTGGGTACAGCGGCTCAGAGGCCGGGGCCGCACACGGCGGGTGACCAGAGGGACGTGTCCCTATGAACGGGGCGCTCAAAGGACCACAGCCGTTGGGCGGCACCGCTGGATCGCTGGCCCGGTACCGCGTAATGGCTTTCATCGTCGGCACCGGCCTGGCGCTGCTGTGTTTTGTTGGTATACCGCTACAGATCATTGGTGGCAACAAGTGGCCTTGGACCGCAGTCGTCGGGATCGTCGGGCCGATACATGGCGTTTTCTACATCCTGTACCTGCTCGCCTGCCTCGACCTGGCCGGTCGAGCGCGCTTCAGCACGGCCCAGTTGCTCGGCATGGTGTGCTCGGGCCTGGTACCGGGGTTGGCCTTCTACATGGAACGGAAGGTCAGCGAAAGAGTGAAGAAACAGCTCGCTCTGGGCGCTGATGCTCCTCCCGGCCCGGCAGCAACGATTTGGGCCGTCCTGTCGGGACGGGCGAGGCGCCAGCCTGCGCCCCAGAACGGGAGCCAACCCGCGCCGGCGGGCGCATCCTCGCCGGCTCAACCGCCAGGCGCACCGTTCGGCGGGCCGCCTACCGAGGCGTAGGTTTTGCGCGAATGCCAATAAAGTCGCCAGATCCGCAAGCGAGCATCCTGCTGTTCACGTGGCAGACGTACTGGGTCTCGTTCGTCGCCCTGGCCGTGCAGGTCGCGGTACTGGCCGGGTACCTAGCGCGCGTGCGCCGGCTGGATAGGCGCGGCAGCCACTGGTCCGTCTTCAGGACGCTCTGTTTCGTCCTCGGGGCCGTCATCGTGGCGTACGCGTTCGAGGGCGGGATCGCGCACTACCAGAGCTCGAACTTCACTGCTCATGTCGTCCAGGTGTTGCTCCTCGTGGACGTCGGGCCGCCCCTCCTGGCTCTGGGCGCTCCCATCACATTGGCCCTGCACTCGTCATCTCGTCGCCACGCCGCGCTGCTGGTGGGGGTGCTGCGGAGCTGGCCGGTGCAAGCGGTGTCGCAGCCCCTCGTAGCTTTCGCGATCACGATGGGCTCGATGTTCGTTTACTTCCTGAGCCCGATCTACGAGTTCTCCGTTCAACACCCGCTCTTCCTGGCCTTCGTGCACCTGTACTTCGTCCTGGTGGGTTTGCTCCTATGGGTGCTGATCGCCGGTCAGGACGGGCTCCCCCGACGCCTTCGGTTCGGCATGAGGTTCGTCCTCGTGACCCTCCTGATCCCGTTCAACCTGGCTTTGGGCCTGGCCGTGGCCAACGTGGCCCAGCCCCTCTACCCGGCCGGCAACACCCTGGCCGACACGCAACAGGGCGGGAACGTGCTTTTGGGCCTGGCCGAGGTGCTCGTCGTGGCCGCCCTGGCCCTCCTGTTCGTGGAGTGGGCCAAGGAAGAAGAGCGCAGCGCGGTACGTACCGACCGCCAGCTCGATGCCGCGTTGGCGGCCGCTCGGGCGGCCGTTGGCCCGGGCGACCTGACCGACCCGACAGACCAGCCGTCAGAACTTTAGGGCCGACAGCTCCGGAACCCAGCGCTCCGCCCGGGACACGGCTTCTTTCCAGCGCGGGCGCCGGTCCTCCCCGGAAGGCTCGACTATGGAGCGAGGAGTGACGACCGCAGCGACGTCCTCGTATGTGGACCAGGTACCCGCCGCCAGGCCAGCCAACAAACCAGCCCCGAGCGAGGTTGCTTCCACCTCGGCCGAAATTTCTACCGGGCGCCGGCACGCGTCCGCCAGCTCCTGGACGAACACCGGGTTCGTCGTCATGCCCCCATCGACCCGCAGCCGCGACACCGTCTGGTTGGCGTCGACCTCGGCCGCCTCGAGCAGGTCGGCCCCGCGCTGGGCGATGCCTCGCAAAACGGCCCGGACGACTTCGGGCCGGCCTGTGCCACTCGTCATCCCGATCAACAACGAGCGCGCCCCAAAGTCCCAGTACGGGGTGCCGAGCCCGATGAGCGCCGGCACGAAGAAAACGTCGCCGGTATCGGCGCAGCGCCCGGCCACTTCCGCTGACTCGGCCGGGCTGGCCAGGATCCCGAGGTCATCGACCAGCCAGGACAGAGCCGTTCCAGCCGAAAGCATGACGGCTTCGACGCCCCATGTCAGGGCGCCTTCTCGCTCCCAAGCGATGATCGGGAAGCAACCGCGCTCGCCGCTCTTGCCGGCGGCGCCAAAAGGTGGGGGAGAACCGCCGATGTTCACATCGAGGAAGGCGCCTGTACCGAACGTCGCTTTGGCGTCGCCCGGGTGGACGCAACCTTGGCCCAGTAGTGATGCCTGCTGGTCCCCGACCATGGCGTACAGCGGTGGGGCACCAGGCAGGGCGCTGGCCTCGGCGAGGGCCCCCGTGGACGCCACCAATGTGGGCAGGTACCTTTCGGGCACGCGCAGCCGCTCCAGCCGGGACCTGTCCCAGACCAGGCCCGACTTACCCGCCAGCACCGCCTCAGTGGGCAGGAGGCCAGTCACGGCGGCGTTACTCGGGTCGGTGATGTGGGCTCGCCCATCCGTCAGTAGCCAGGCCGCCCACGTGTCAAGGGTGCCGAAGCGCAGGTCGCGGGTACGGTCGGGGTCGTAGGTATCGAGGAGCCAAGCCAGCTTGGTGGCCGACTCGTTGGGGGCTAATCGCAGCCCTTCGGCCTGTAATTCGAGGCACGTGCCGGCGGTGCGGAGGTCCTGCCAGCTTAGGGCTGGCCCGACCGGCTCACCGGTAGAGGCGTCCCAGACGATGGTCGTGCCGCGCTGGTTGGTAATGCCCACACCGTCCACCGCGTGGACCTCGTCCAGGGTGGAGCGGGCCGCCTCCATCGCCGCCTTGGCCAGCGCCACCCCGTCGAGCTCGACCAGGCCGGGGAACGGCCGTTCCGGCCTGATTTCGACCTGACGCCTGGCCTCGATGGACCCGTCTGGGCGCACCACGCTGGTCCTGACGGCGCTGCTGCCTATGTCAATAACGAGGATGCCGATGTCCGACCCCCTAGCGTCGAAGCTCTGCTGGCCCGGCAGGACCTTAGTGACGCGGTGCCGTCGACCTCAAGGCTGCAGGTCCGGCGGCATGAACGGTAGCTCTCGCCGGACCGATGCGCCCGGAGCCGTAGAGCTTTGGGCATGGAGCGCGCGGTCACTGCTCCGGTGGCTCTTAGCCGGGCAGTGCCGAGGGATCGCCACGGCTTAGTACCGTTGAGGGGATGCCTGACGCAGTGAGCGCTGACTCTTCTTCGGCTCGTGCGCCTTCGGCGGCGGGCGCGGTCCAGCCGTCGGCGCCCTCGCTGGCTGACATCGGGGGGTGGCAGTTTGTTTTAGGGCGCCTGGCGGCCCGGGAAGACCTGAGCGCGGTCGAGTCAGCCGCCGTGCTCCGGGAGATCCTGGACGGGGGGGCGACGCAATCGCAGGTGGCGGCGTTCATTTTTGGCCTCCGGTGCAAAGGCGAGACGCCCGAGGAGCTGACCGGGATGCTCGAAGCCATGCTGGAAGTGGCGGAAACGGTCCCGTTGCCAGACGACCTCGCCCGGCGGCTGGTCGACACCTGTGGCACAGGAGGGGACCGGGCCGGCACCATCAACGTGTCGACCATCGCGGCCCTGGTGGTGGCTGGAGCCGGAGTGCCCGTGTGCAAGCACGGTGGGCGAGCGGCGTCATCGCGCACTGGCTCAGCTGATGTGCTGGAAGCGCTCGGGGTGGAGATCGTCCTGCCGCCCCCGGCGGTCGCCCGGTGTATCGAGGAAGTGGGGATCGGTTTCTGTTTTGCCCCCCGCTACCACCCGGCTATGCGCCACGTCATCCCGGTGCGGCGCGAGCTCGGTGTCCCGACCGCGTTCAACCTCCTCGGCCCCCTGGCCAACCCCGGCCGGGCCCGCTACCAGCTGGTGGGGGTGGGCGACGGCCGCGTAGCCGAGCGGGTGGCGACGGTGCTGGCCGCGGCTGGAGCAGAACGGGCGTGGGTCGTCCACGGCGACGACGGCCTCGACGAGATCTCCACCACCGCGCCTACCCGCGTGTTCGAGTGGCGGCCGGGCAACGGCGGCGTGCACAGCCTGGTCGTCGACCCGTCCGAGCTGGGGTTGGCGCGGGCTCGGCCGGAAGACTTGAAGGGGGGCGATGCGGCCTTCAACGCCCAGGTGGTGAAGGAGGTGCTATCTGGCGTTCCCGGTCCCCGTCGGGACATTGCGCTATTGAACGCCGCCGCCGCATTAGTCGTGGTCGGAGAGGCGGGCGACCTCAAAGAGGGGTTGGCGCTGGCGGGAGAGGCGGTGGACAGCGGCCGGGCTGGTGCGTGCCTCGACGGCCTCATCAGGGTGTCTCGGGCGGAGGCCGACCAGAAAGAGTAGGGGCGTCGGAGCCCTGGTTTAAGAGGGCCTCAGTTAGGCGGGCCGGGTCAGAGCCTGAACGTCGGCCGATGCGGCCGCGCCAGGGGCGTGAGCCGCGTCGACAAGGCCCGCTGCAGGACGAGCACCCAGCTCGCCGAAAGCAGCTTCCATGACCGCAATTCGTTCGTTGAGGCTCAGCCCCGCCGGACCAGGGGGGCCGGACATCCGCGCCCGGCTCGTCTCCAGTTGATGCACCCGCCGGGCCGCATCTTCGACCGCATTCACGCGGTAAGCGATACCGGCCATGGCCTGGGCCTTGGGCGCTCCACGGGCGAGCCAACTGGTGCTGACCAGCTCCCGGTCAAGCTGCATTGCCTCCTGCGCGACTTCCCGGGCCAGGTCGACGATGGCGTCGCCCTGGGGCGGCAGCTTGCGCTGAGACCACCGGCGGCGTGGGGGCTGAGGCCGCGAGTCCTCCACGGACCGGGCCAGCCGGCACGCTGCGCGCAAACGGCGGTGCAGAGTGGCGGCCACGCCGGGGCTCCAGAGCCAGGGGATCGGTGCCGCCGCCGCCGATCGTCCGGGGCCTACCCGGTTGGCTCGGCGCAGTGACAAGCGGGCCCAGGTGCCTGCGCTCGTCAAGAGGACCGCGGGAAGAAAGAAGACCACCGTCGCGGTGAGAAGCAGGTCGCCCACAGCATTCAATATTACTTCCGCGAGCGTCCTCCAGGACGCCCGCGCACGAGAGCTCTCAGGTGCTTCAGCGCGGGCGTGGTCGCCTTCTGGCTCCCAGCCGTCTTCGCCAGATCCCCTTACGGCCACGGTGCTTTGGCGAGCCCTACTCAGCCGGCGCCCAGTTCCCACATAGCGTCCAGGTCCCTTCGGCTATAAGACTGGAACGCCACGAGGGTTCGCGTGTCCGTCACCCCGGGCAGTGCGTGCAGGCGCCGGGTCACGACCTCGGCTAGATCCTCTATTTGGCGGACCCGGACAACCGCGACGATGTCGGCCTGTCCGGCTACGGAGTACGACTCGGCCACTCCCTCCACGGAGGCAACCTCTGCGGCCAGGTCGGCCACCCGGACCGGCTCGGCGTCGATGAGGACAAAGGCGGTCAGCACACCGCTAACCGTACCCCGGAGCGTTGGGCGGTGCGGAACCCAGTGGTCTCCGCGTGAGAAGAGGGCTGTTCAGCCCAGCCGGCCCGCCCCCGGCGACGGGGCTACTGAAAACAGCTCGGGCGGGCGAAAGCCAGCCGCAGCAAACGCTTTTGAGATCGGCCCCGCCAGCTCGTCGACTTCCGCTCCCAGCGCAATGGCGCAACCACCGAAGCCGGCCCCGGTGAGCCTGGCCCCGCCGGCGCCGTTAGACAGCGCCGTCCCGACGGCCAGGTCGAGCTCGGGGCAGGAGACCTCGTAGTCATCTCGCAGAGAGGCGTGCGAACTCACGAGCAATTCACCGATCGGCGCATTTTGACGGAGCCGGGCGACGGTTTCCACTACCCGCTCGTTCTCGGTCACGACATGACGGGCGCGCTTTTGGAGCTGACCCTCGAGCTCCTGTTCCACCCGAGAGATGGTGGCCGGGCGTAGAGAGGGGAGGCCCAGCTTGGCCGCGGCCGTCTCGCAGGCTCGACGACGATCGGCATAAGCGCCCTCGACCTTGGCGTGCTCGACCCTGGTGTTGATTACGACCAAGGGGCCGACTTGCAGTGGTACCAGCTCGGTCTCGAGCGACAAGAAGTCGATGAGCACGGCTGCCCCCGGCTTTCCTTCCACGGCGGCGAGCTGGTCCATCAGCCCGCATGGCATTCCGACAAACCCGGCCTCTGCTTGTTGGGCGACGTTGGCTATCTCCTGGCCGCCTAGTCCAAGGCCGCAGAGGTCGTTCAGCGCCACTGCGATGCCTACCGTGAGGGCGGCACTCGAGGAAAGGCCGCTCCGGAGGGGGATATCTGAAGAAATGACCAGATTGAGCCCAGGAAGCTCGGCCGGGGGCAGCCTCAACGCCCATATGACCCCGAGCGCATACCGGGACCAGCCCGAAAGGGCGGCCGGATCCCAACCGGCCACGTCGTCCAGGTCCGCCCTCGCCTCCTCATTGACGGTCGTCGAGTACAGCCGGACCAGGCGGTCTGAGCGCCGGCCAGCAGCCACGACCGTGGCGCGATCTATGGCGAAAGGCAACGCCAGGCCCGCGTTGTAGTCGGTGTGCTCGCCGATCAGGTTCACCCTTCCGGGTGCCGCCCACAGCCCCAGGGGCGGGCGGCCCGCGAACTGAGAGAAGCGCTCGGCCGCGGTCGCCAATGCGAGGGTTGCCGTAGGGCGTCCTGAACCGGGCGTGGCCGAACCGGGACGTGGCCGAACCGGGCGTGGCCGAACCGGGCGTGGCCGAATCAAACATGGCTGGCCACGATACCGCAGGGGGTTTTGGTCACTGCTCGGTGAGAACCTGATGCCATGACACTGACCATCGACTGCGACGGCTGCATCATGCAGGGGACTGAAGCGTGCGATGACTGCGTGGTGACCTTTATCTGCGGCCGGGAGGCCGACGACGCGGTGGTTTTCGACATCGCCGAGGAACAGGCACTGAGGACGTTGGGGCGAGGCGGGCTCGTGCCACCCCTGCGCCATCTGACGGCCTCAGCCCCCGGCTGACGGGCCACCGGCTCCGTCCGGTCCTTCGACGGAAGGGACGAAAGGAGCGGGGTACGATAGCGCTGTTCACGAATGACGACCCGGACGAGTGCGCAGGCGGCGTCGAAAGTTCGTTCGGCGCGAGAGGCCCGGACGCTGCGCGGCGGCGCACTAGGCCTGGACGAGTTGGCCGGGCGCTTACGCCGACGGGGCGAGGAGGCCGGCTTGGCCGCCGTGGGCATCGCGCCCGCCACACCCATGGAGGCGACCCGCCGCATCCTCGAGGAACGAAAGGCCGCCGGCCTCTCGGCCGACATGCAGTTCACGTACCGCAACCCGGCCCGCTCTACCGATCCCGGGCGGGCCCTGACAGACGCCGCCGCTCTGGTCGTAGGCGCTTGGCCGTACGCGGAGGCCTCACAGGGCGGCGCGAACGGCAGCGAGAGTGCGGCGTCCGCAGGTGCGCCGGCCCCCTCGGACCGTCCGCAGGGCCGCGTGGCTCGCTATGCCCGCCGCGATTACTACCAGGACTTGCGGACGGCTCTAGGGGAGCTAGCGGCCCTGCTGACGGACGCCGGATGGCGGGCGAGAGTCGTGGCAGACGACAATGCCCTGGTTGACAGGGCGGTTGCGGAGAGATCTGGCCTGGGCTGGTTCGGGAAAAATAGCAACATCCTCCTGCCCGGGCGGGGTTCCTGGTTCCTGCTCGGGTCCGTCATCACCGACGCTCCCTTGCGTCCCAGCGACCCTGTGCCCGACGGCTGCGGGAGCTGCCGCCGCTGTCTCCCGTCTTGCCCAACCGGAGCGCTCGTAGCTCCGGGGGTTCTCGATGCTCGCAAGTGCCTGGCCTGGCTGCTGCAGGCCACGGGCGTGTTCCCTTTCGAGTACCGGGTGGCTCTGGAGGGCCGGGTGTACGGCTGCGACGACTGTCAGGACGCGTGCCCGGCGAACCGATTGGCGGCTCGCATGGCCACGGACGGCCACCCGGGACGGAGCGCCGAGCGGTCGGAGCAGCCCATGGTGCCAGTTCCGGGTGCGCCAGTACACGAGGCCCAATACCCGAGGGGCCAGTACCTGGGGGGCCAATACCCGAGCGGTCAATACCCGAGCGGCCGATACACGACGGGCCTGTACAGGTGTGGCTCCCAGCGGAGGGCGCCGAAGTCGACCTGCTTGAGCTGCTTTCGGCCAGCGACGAGTCGTTGCTGGCTCGTTATGGCCGCTGGTACATCCCCCAGCGGGACCCCCGTTACCTCCGACGCAACGCCCTGATCGCGCTGGGCAACGTAGCGGACGGTCGGCAGTCAGAGGTGGGGGAGAGGCTGGCCCATTATCTCGACCACCCCGACGAACTGCTGCGTGCTCATGCCGTATGGGCGGCGTTCAGAACCCGCCGCCACGACCTGGTCTCGAGCAGGCCGGCGCTCCTCGAGGACCCGTCTCCGATCGTTCGTGAAGAACTGGCCCGTCGAGCTGACGTCCCCACCCGTTCGACGGCGAGCACGGCGAGGCCAGGGTAAGCTGCCCCGGCTGACCAGCGATGCGACACATACTCCTCACGAACGACTTCCCGCCCAAGGTGGGCGGCATCCAGTCTTACTTGTGGGAGCTGTGGCGGCGGCTGCCCCCGGATGACGTCGCGGTCTTAACCCCCTCCTACCTCGGCGCCGAATGGTGGGACCGGGAACAGAAGTTCCGAGTGGTCAGGACGAGAGAGCCCGTCCTCCTACCCCAACCCCACCTCGCCAACCGCGTGAAGCAGCTCGCCACCGTCACGGGGGCTGAAGCCGTCGTGATTGACCCCGCCCTGCCGCTCGGCCTTATGGGCCCGTCGCTCGGGCTGCCGTACGCGGTTGTGCTGCACGGCGCCGAGGTAACTGTCCCCGGCCGGCTCCCGGTCAGCCACCAGCTGTTAGGGCGTGTCCTGAAACACGCCTCCCTGGTCATAGCCGCAGGCCATTACCCCGAGGCGGAAGCCAGGCGGGTGCTGCATAGCGAGGACGCGGCGGAAGGGGGCGTTGAGCGAGGCGCGTTCCCGCCGTCCGTACAGATCCCCCCGGTGTCGATACTCGGGTTTTCAAGCCCCTCCCGCAGATCGAACGAGCGGCCGCCCGCGTCCGGCTCCGGCTCCCGGCCTCCGGGCCGTTGGTGTCAAGCGTTAGCCGGCTGGTGCCTCGTAAGGGTATGGACACGCTGATCCAGGCCGCGTCGCTGGTTTCGAGCCGCTTCCCTGGTTTGTCAGTCGCCATCGCCGGCTCGGGCCGAGACCGGCACCGGCTGGAGAGATTGGCGTCGCATGCCAACGTCAGGGTCGATTTCCTGGGCCGGCTCTCCGCCGCCGACCTGCCCGACTTCTACGCCTGTGCGGACGTTTTCGCGCTGTGCTGCCGTTCTCGTTGGTGGGGCCTCGAGCAGGAAGGCTTTGGCATTGTGCTCGTCGAGGCGGCGGCGACCGGGGTCCCGTGCGTCACCATCGACACGGGTGGAGCGGCAGAGGCGGTGAAGGACGGAGAGACGGGGTTAGTGGTCAAGTCGACGCCCGAAGACCGTGACGCGCCTCACGGCGCCAGCCCGAAGACGGCGCGAGTGGCGGATGTGGCCGACGCACTGGCCACCATCTTGGGTAACCCCGAACTGGCCCGTCGTATGGGTGAAGCGGGCCGGCGCCGGGCGGAAGAGGAACTTTCTTACGACATCCTCGCCGCCAGGCTAGGGGACGCCATCGACCACTACTTGCGCCCGCCAGGGCGCGGGCCGGCAGGCGGCGATTGAAGTGCTCGTGCTGCCGCCGGCCGCCTCCCCAAGCTCGTTTTTCGCAGGCGCTAGGGTCGTTGATCGAGGAGGTGCGCAAGTGGAAGAGCAGGTGGCGGAGAGGATGGTAATTGGGGCGAGCCCTTCTACGTGCTACCAAATCCTGACCGATTTCGAGCGTTACCCCGAATGGGCCGCGGATGTGAAAGCAGTGTCGATCGACCAACGCGATGGTGAGGGGAGGCCGACGCAGGTCACGTTCCGGGCCGCTGCCTTCGGGCGCAGCACTTCGTACACGCTGCGCTACGACTACAGCGAAGCGCCGTCTCGGCTCTCCTGGGAACAGGTAAGCGGGGATGTCACCCGCAAGCTCGACGGCAGTTACGAGATCGCCCCGAGCGACGAGGGTTCTGCCGATATCACGTACCGATTGGTCGTCGACTTGAAGGTCCCGCTCCCCGTGTTCGTCAAGCGGCGGGCCGAAGGCCGCATCACACATACGGCACTGAAGGAACTGAAAGAACGAGCCGAGCACTGACGGCGCCCCGGCGCCAGCCGGAGGGCGAGTTCGACTACGTCGCCGACTCGTCGGACGTCAGGCTGGCCCTGTACCGCGACCTGAAGGACTCAGCCCTCCGGCGTAGCGCCGAGCTCTCGGGTGGGGTCTTCATCCTCGAGGGAAAGTTGGCGCTCGAGGCCGCCCTCGCTTCTCCCTATCCTTTGCGGTCGGTGCTGGCGCTGCGGCGGCGGCTCGACGTCGTCGAGGCGCTCCCGTTACCGACCGGCATCCCCGTCTACGTCGTCGACGAGGACGTGATGGCCGCTGTCACCGGCTTCGACGTCCACCGAGGGATATTGGGCGTCGCCGGCCGGCTCCCGCTCACCCCCGCCCGGGAGCTACTGGCCCGGGTGGCCGCCCCTTTGTTGGTGGTGGTGGAGGGGGTGAACGACCAGGCCAACCTGGGCGCCATCTTCCGAAACGCCGTCGCTTTCGGTGCTGGCGTCGTCCTGCTGGACCCGACCTGCTCGGACCCTCTGTACAGGCGCAGCATCCGGGTCTCGCTTGGTCACGTTCTAAAGCTCCCGTTCGCTCGCCTGGCGCCGTGGCCCGCCGCGCTCGAGTCGCTCCGTGACGCCGGCTACGTCGTTCTGGCGCTCACTCCTGCGCCGGCGGCCGAGGCGGTGGACGAGGTGGCCAGCCAGCTCCGGGCCTCAGGCGAAAGGGTGGCGCTTATTGTGGGGGCGGAAGGGCCGGGGCTGAGCCCAGCCGTACTTAGCCTGTGCCGGCCCGTGCGGGTGCCGATAGCGGCCGGCGTCGACTCGCTCAACGTGGCCGCTGCTACTGCGGTGGCGCTGCACCGCTTCTCCCCGCTGCGTTAAACCCTCTCCCGGGCTGCTCACTGCGCCCGCTAGCCTCGTATGGACAACTTGATCAGCGATCAGGCGCGTGGATGAGGCCGGTCTCGTCAGCGGCTCCCTTGGTTGTAGGGGCTTGCACACGGTCTGACCATGCGCCTACCGGGAGGGAAAGTGGAGTTCCGCCGAATAAACGGGTTGCCACCGTATGTGTTCGCAGTCATAAACCAGCTCCGTGACGTGGCGCGCCAGGCCGGCGAGGACGTCATCGACCTGGGGTTTGGCAACCCGGACATCCCGAGCCCCCCTGTAGCCGTCGAAAAACTGGCCGAGGCCGCCCGCAACCCCCGCAACCATAGGTACTCCTCGTCGCGGGGCCTGCCCAACCTGCGCCTAGCCGTGGCCAACCTCTACAAGCGTAATTTCGAGGTGGCCATCGACCCCGAATCGGAGGTCGTTTTCACCATCGGCGCCAAAGAGGGGCTGTCGCACCTCATGTGGGTACTGCTCGGGCCAGGGGACACCGCCCTGGTGCCCTCACCGTCGTACCCGATACACATTTACGCCCCTCTGTTCGCCGGCGCCGACGTCCGCCAGGTCCGGCTCGGTCCCGGCCAGGACTTTTTCGCCAACCTGGAAGCCGCCTGGGAAGAGGCGTGGCCCCGGCCGAAGGTGATCGTGTTCTCGTTCCCCCACAACCCGACCACGGAATGTGTGGACCTGGCATGGATGCAAAGGATCGTCGATTTCGCCCGGTCGCGAGACGTCATCCTGGTCCACGACTTTGCCTATTCGGATACGTACTTCGACGGGTTCGAGCCGCCCTCGGTGCTCCAGGTCCCGGGGGGCAAGGATGTCGCCGTCGAGCTCTACACGTTGACCAAGAGCTTCTCCATGGCGGGCTGGCGAGTTGCCTTTGCGCTCGGCAACGCCGAGGTGGTGGGCGCATTGACGAAATTGAAGAGCTACCTCGATTACGGGACGTTCCAGCCCATCCAGATCGCCTCGATAGTGGCTCTAAACGAGGCCTCCGATTACCCCAAGACAGTCAACGCCATCTATCAGTCCCGCCGGGACGCTCTGGTGGACGGCTTGAACCGGATCGGTTGGGCGGTCGACAAGCCGGTCGGCACCATGTTCGTCTGGGCCCAGGTACCTGAGCCCTACCAGGAAATGGGCTCGCTCGAGTTCGCCAAGTACCTCGTCACCGAGGCCCATGTGGCGACGTCGCCGGGTGTTGGCTTCGGCGCCGGCGGCGAGGGTTACGTCCGCTTCGCCCTGGTTGAGAACGAGCAACGCATCGCCCAGGCCGTCCGCAACCTGCGCCGGGCGCTGACGAAACTCGGCTAACCCCTTGAGCCAGGCCGGACTGGCCCGCCAGGCCGTGGCGCCCCAGGACCGGGGTCTCGTGCGTACACCTTTCGAGCGCTTTGCATTAATACCTCGGTGCCCATATCGAAACCTTCTGTTCACTTGCGCCACCTAGGGTAGGAGTATGGCCACCTATGTTGTCCGGGTCTGGTTACCCGACCGGCCGGGTGCGCTCGGCGCCGTCGCCAGCCGGATCGGTGCGGTACGCGGTGACCTGATCGGGGTCGACATCCTCGAACGGGGCGCGGGCAGAGCGATTGACGAACTGGTGATCGAGCTCCCGCACGAGAACCTGCTCCCGTTGATGGTGAACGAGGTCAACGAGGTCGACGGGGTGGACGTGGAAGACATCCGGCAGGTGCCCGGCGCACCCGTCGACCCCCGTCTGGACGCCCTCGAAACCGCGGCCTACCTGGTGGAACGCCAGCGGCCGGCGGACTTGTTGGGCGCCCTGGTGGCGCACGCGGCCCGGGACTTCGAGGCCGACTGGGCTGCCGTGATCGACCCAACTGCGCCCCAGCCACTGAGCTCGGTTGGGACGATGCCCCCGGAGGCCTGGGTGTTTGCGTTCGTCCAGGGTGCGAAGGCGTCGGTCGGCGGTAAGGCGGGCGTCGCCAGCCCCTCCGACGTGGCATGGGCCGACCTCGCCGTTGCCGCCCTGGTCGTCGTGCTCGGCCGGGACGGCCGCCCGTTCAGGACGAGAGAACGGCGCCAGCTTTCGGCCCTGGCCCGCATCGCCGACAACCGCTGGGTCGAGATCGTCACCCGGGCCAACATCCCTACCCTTCCCCCCAAGCCTACGGTCGACGCCGCTCTCGTGGCTCGCACCGCCCCGGTGCCGCTGGACAGCGGGAAAAGCGGCGCCGGCAGCCGGTAAGCGTTAGCCGGTAGCTGGTAACCGGCGAGTGGGGGGGACACCGGTGGGCGCCGGGTAAGCCCACTGCCCTTGAACTAAAGAGCCTCGTCCGGGCGCTAAGGGGGCAGGCGGCGGGCCCGGGGGCTCCGGGTCGAGGGGAGCAGGGGCGGCTAACCCGGCAGAGCCATTCTCATCCCGAGCAGATCCACAGGCTTTGCATCTGTCGGCCCACAAGCGGACCGCCATACCGTGGTACCTGGCCACCTATCCGCCTATTGACAAGCCTGTAAGTACTATGCTGTAGTATTCCCGTATCTTGTGTTTCAGAGGCGTACTGAGGCATCCTGACCACAACAGGTTGTGGTCGCCGAAATACGTGCTAGTTGAGCGAAGCGGGTCGTCAAGTAGCTAGCCGCCCTCGGCATAATGGGCGGCCCATCAAGTCGAGCATGCCGAGAGAAGGGACTCAGATGGCACTGGCCACGGAGCAGACGGGCATCGGCCTCCGCCGTTACTTCACCACTCCAGGGACCCACCCTTACGACACGGTGACCTGGGAGCGCCGTGACGCGCGGATCACCAACTGGGCCACCGGCGCGGTCGCCTTCGAGCAGCTCGGCGTCGAGGTGCCGAGCGCCTGGAGTGTCAATGCCACCAATATCTTGGCGCAGAAGTACTTTCGCGGCACCCTGGGGACGCCCGAACGCGAGTGGTCGCTGAAGCAGGTCGCCGACCGCGTAGTGGGGGCGATCGTCGAGTGGGGCGAGAAGGACGGCTACTTCGCCGACAAGGCTGAGGCGGAGACCTTCGAGGCCGAGCTCAAATGGCTCATCGTGCACCAGCGGGCGGCGTTCAACTCGCCCGTATGGTTCAACATCGGGGTGGCCGGTGTGCCGCAGCAGGCGGCGGCTTGTTTTATCCTCTCGGTCGACGACTCTATGAACTCCATCCTCAACTGGTACGTCGAGGAGGGGACGATCTTCAAAGGCGGTTCCGGGTCGGGTGTCAACCTGTCCAAGATCCGTTCGTCGAAAGAAGGGTTGCGTGGCGGCGGCACGGCCTCGGGCCCGGTGAGCTTCATGCGTGGCGCCGATGCTTCGGCCGGGACGATCAAGTCGGGCGGGAAGACGCGGCGGGCGGCCAAGATGGTCGTGCTCGACGCCGGCCACCCGGATGTCGAAGACTTCATATGGTGTAAGGCGACCGAGGAGCGAAAGGCCCGAGCGTTGCGTGACGCCGGCTTCGATATGGACCTCGACGGCCGTGACAGCTATTCGATCCAGTACCAAAATGCCAATAACTCCGTCCGGGTCACCGACGAGTTCATGCAGGCCGTCATAGACGACAAGGACTGGGAGCTCCGGGCCGTCACCACCGGCGAGGTCCTGAAGACCATGAAGGCCAGGGAACTGTTCGGCCAGATTGCCAAGGCGGCCTGGGAATGCGCGGACCCGGGCATGCAGTTCGACACAACGATCAATAAGTGGCACACTGCGCCCAACACGGGCCGGATAAACGCGAGTAACCCGTGCAGCGAGTACCTCCATATCGATAATTCGGCGTGCAACCTGGCCAGCCTCAACCTGCTTACTTTCCTCGATGACGAGGGCACTTTCGACGTCGAGGGCTTCAAGGCGGCCGTGTCCGTCGTCTTCACTGGACAGGAGATACTGGTTGGCAACGCCGATTACCCGACCAAACCGATAGAGGACAACTCCAGGCGGTTCCGCCAGCTCGGGCTTGGGTACGCCAACCTGGGGGCGCTCCTTATGGCCCAAGGTTTGCCTTACGATTCCGACGGGGGACGGGCCTGGGCGGGCGCCATTACCGCCCTGATGACCGGCCGCGCCTATGCGATTTCGGCCCGCACTGCGGCCCGGATGGGCCCGTTCGCCGGTTATCACGAAAATCGCGAGCCGATGCTCAATGTGTTGGGGATGCACAGGGCGGCGGTGGCCCGGATCGATGAAGAGCTGGTCCCGCCGGAGTTGTTGTCTGCCGCCCAGGAAGCGTGGGACGAGGCCGTGGAGAGGTCGGAGGCGTACGGCGTCCGCAACTCGCAGGCCACGGTGCTGGCCCCCACGGGCACGATCGGCTTGATGATGGACTGCGACACCACCGGCATCGAGCCGGACCTCGGCCTGGTAAAGACCAAGAAACTAGTGGGCGGGGGGACGATGTCGATCGTCAACCAGACCGTCCCCCGGGCGCTGGTGAAGCTAGGTTATTCCGACCAGGATATTGCCGACATTCTGGCGCATATCGACGAGCACAAGTCGATTATCGGAGCCCCGCACCTGAAGTCCGGCCATCTCCCCGTTTTTGCGTGCTCGATGGGCGACAACACGATTCATTACCGGGGGCACGTCCGGATGATGGGAGCGGTGCAGCCGTTCCTCTCGGGAGGCATCAGCAAGACCGTCAACATGCCCGAAGACGCCACCGTGGCCGAGGTAGAGCGGTTGCACATCGACGCTTGGCGGATGGGGATAAAGGCGGTGGCGATCTACCGGGACAATTGCAAGGTGGCCCAGCCGCTGGCGACGACCAAGAAAGTCGCGACGACCGCCCCAAGCGCCGAAGCCCACGATGCGGAGCTGGCACAGAAAGTGGAAGAACTCGAGAAAGCGCTCGAGCGTCAAACGGTAGTGGTCAAAAGGCCGGTCCATGAGCACATGCCTCGTAAGCGCAACTCGTCGACGTTCTCGTTCCGCGTCGCCGATTGCGAAGGCTATGTAACCGTTGGCGAGTTCCCCGATGGCCGCCCCGGTGAAGTGTTCATAAGCGTGTCCAAGCAGGGCTCGACTCTGGCTGGGATTATGGATGCCTTTGCCATCTCGGTGAGCATGGGGCTCCAACATGGTGTGCCCTTGGCCACCTTCGTCCGCCATTTCACCAATATGAGGTTCGAGCCGGCCGGCATGACCGACGACCCCGAGCTGCGCATCGCGTCCTCGTTGGTGGACTACATATTCCGGCGGTTGGCCGTCGAGTACATGGCTGAGGCCGAACGCAGGGATCTCGGCATCCTGACCGTGAGCGAACGCATGCAGCCGACTCTGCCCGGGGTAGAAGAAGCGGCCATCGTGGACCAGCCCATCCGCTCCGACTACCCGGAGGAAGTCGACCTGCGGGGGGACGGCGAGGCGTGGACGGCGAAGCCGTCCTCGGCCTCGGCCGGACTGGAGCGCCCAGTTCCGGCCCATTCGACGGGGCCAGGCGAAGCTCGCCTGCAGCCGGCCACCAGCGACGCTCCGTACTGCTACCAGTGCGGTGTACAGATGCAGCGGGCCGGTAGTTGTTTTGCCTGTCCGTCCTGCGGCACCACCAGCGGCTGCTCATAGCGTCGGACCGCCCGCTTTCGACTCCTTGGCGGGCGGGCGGGCGCGGGCCGGGCCGGTCGGCCCCGCCCCGGGGGGCGTCACCATCCTGTTCACCCAATGGCTCGAGAGGCTTTGTGACCCCGCCGCAGCCGCAATGCCCCCAACCTTGCGCGTTGGAGTGGGCGTAAGCGACGCGGGCGCGCCCAGATACCCGGATCGCCGCCGAAAATTGGGGCCGAGGCCGATTTGAACGGCTCTCCAGCCCACACAACCCCGGAGGTGGCCAACTATCTTCCCCTGTTGCGTCCGTCCCGACGCCGGGAGAGGCCACCGACCTCCCTATTGGCCGGACGGAGCCCTGCAAGCGGGGCGGTACAGCAGCCAGCTGTTGGGCCGCGCCCCGGGTACACTGCGCTCAACGGAACGCACGTGAGGAGAAGGTTGAGCAGGGCTCGGGTCATCCTTTCGGCGGTTGGTGCGGCGGTGTGCGGCAGTAGTTGTGACCGTCTCCGGCATGGTGACGACGGCGGCGGCCCAGTCGCCGGCGCAGCTGGTAGCGGCAGCCTTCGATGCCGGCTTGGCCCAGAGCTCGGTGCGATGGGTCTCGACCGAATCGGGCAACGGGGTCAAGCTCGGCATCATCAGTGACGTCGGGCGAACGGCGGGGTCGCAGGTCATCACCTGGACCCAGGGCTCAGCAGAAGCGGTCTTGTCGGTCGTCCTGGCCAACGGCACGGCCTACCTTTTGGGCAACGGGAGCGGTCTGTACGTGCAGGGCTTTACCGTTACGGCGGCCAACCACGAGGCGAACAAGTGGATCGCGGTCAAGCCTTCAAGCACCGCATATGCGTCCGCGGCCGCCGGCCTGACGCTTTCATCGGCGCTCGAGCCGTTGACGATGGCCGGCGCCGTCACATCGGTGCCTGGCCCCAAGATCCTGGGGACCAATACGGTTGGGTTCAAGGGGACCACTAAGCCCTTGGACAATCAGGCCGGGGTGGCCGAAACGGTGTACGTCCGTTCTACAGGGACGCCATTACCGGTGGAAATTGTGCAGAAAAACTCGACCACGGAGTTCGCTGATTGGGGGGAGCACATCAAGGTCACGGTGCCCCTGGGTGCCGTCGCCATTCAGTCGAGCTGGCTGCGCAGCAAGTAACAAGCCAGCGGGGAACTCCGGTCGACGTGTCGTCCGGCCTTCTGCCGGGTTTTTCGGCGCATTTCCCCGGCACCATGCGCATTTTTATCCGAATTTCGAATAAAAACTGCTACAGACGGCCGGGCACCGGATAAAAGTACCTATTAGCTCGCCTCGCTGAGCCTGGCCAAGGCGAAGTTTTATCTGCCGGGGCTGCGCCCGGAGTTAGCCGTTCTTCCCCGATCCAAGGAAATGGGCGTCCCCGAAGGTGTAAACGGTCCCATCGGCGCTCAATAGCCAGTAGCCGCGTCCGTCAGGGCTGCCCGCAATGGCGGTAACCGGCGCCTTTAGCTGCTCGTTCTCGCCGGGGACCGAACCGTAGTAGGGGCCATAGGTCGATGTCGTCTGGCCGGTGGTCACTACGCCCCCGTCCAACCCGGTCTGCCACGTCCCGTTGCCGCTGGGAGTGGCCGCCACCCCGACGAGGGTAGCCGCCAGGGCGGTGCCAGGGCCCCCGCCCAGCTCGGCGACGTCACCCGGGAACAGGTACGCCGCCGCATTGTTGGCCGCTGTCACCACGTAGCCGCCTGCCGGGCGGGTGGCAATGCCGGCGTAGGGGGCGCCGCTCGGGGCCGGGCTGCCCTCCGGCTGGGCGTTGCCGAGGCCGAAGATATGGCCGTCGGCGGTCAAAATCCAGTAACCATCGCCGTCGGGAGTAACGGCCATGCCGATGACCGGCCCCTGGGTCGCCGCGTTGTCCGGGGCCGAACCGTAGGAATGCGCGTCGCCCACCGTGAAGACGTGGCCGTTCGCCGCCACTAACCAGTAACCGTGCCCGTCGTACGTGCGGGCGATCCCGACGATCTTGGAGGCACTGGTGTCGGCCGAAGTCAAGGAGCCGTACGAGTGGGCGTCGCCGAACGCCGTTACCGTGCCATCCGCCTGCACCAGCCAGTACCCCCCGCCGTCGATCGTAGCGGCGATGCCGACGTAATCAGACGCCTGCGTGGACGGCGTAACCGACGTCACATTGAACGAAGCGGTGGCGAGCGTGTGCCCCTTGCACGAGGAGGCCGAGAACTCGTACTTGCCCGCCGTCATGGCCGCGCCGCTATCGGTCGCCGTGGCCCCACCCAGGTACGAGGGGATGGCAAAGCTGGCCGACCACGAGCCATTAGTGACTATGGGTGCGGCCATCTGGGTGGCAGGTCCCTTGCCCACCTGGCCAGAAGGACCGAAGTGGAACCCGAACCAGTTGTGGTCCATGACACAACCTGAGCCGGCGTGCCCACTGACGTCGACCACCGTCCCGACGGCCCCCGATGACACCGACAGGTCGATCTTCGACGACCCCGAGCTGCCTCCGCACGCGCTCAGAGCCAGGGCCAAGACGCCGGTAACCGCCACTCCCGCCATGGCCTGGGCTGCACGGCGGGCCGGCCAATTGGGCCACTCGTACCGATGGTGTCGCGAACCGGCTCGTTCGTTGTCGCTCAGTGTCATCTCCTTCCTCAAGTTGGTCGTGCCTGCAGCATTAACACGCCAAATCCAGAACTGGTTCCTGGGCTGGCGCCCCCGGCCGTTTGACCGGTGAATGCTGCGAGGCCGACCACGCTCTGACCTACCCTGGTTGAACATTACCCGAACTGATGTGCGCAATCCCGTTGCGCTAGGTTGTGCAAACCCTCCGGCTCGGAGCCAGACCACCTCCCGGGCCTCCGATTTGGCTCGACGCGGGAGTAGTTCTTTGGCGAGACGGAAGCTCATGGAGGCCGGCCTTCCCGCCGCCGTTGCCATTACTCCTATTCTCGTCGGGGCGTTCCGGGATTGGTCCGACCGCGCCGGCATCTGGTTGTGGGGCGACCAGGCCCTCATCGACATCGAGGCCCGTAACAGCCTCGCCGGCCACAACCTGCTCGGCGTGTACGACCGTTATGGGTGGCACCATCTTGGGCCTTTGTGGTTGCTCGTGCTCGGAGTGGCCCGCTGGTTGGGAGGAGGTTCGGCTGTAGCTACGGCGCTCGGCTTCTATTTCCTCCAGGCGTTGGCTGTTGTAGCCATCGTGATGGTCGCCTACCGGATGCGTCGCGGTCTCACGGGATGGTGGGCTGCGCTCGTGTTGGTGGGCTACGAGTGGAGCTTCGGGCTGGATCGCCTCGGCACCATCTGGGCGCCGTACGCCATAGCCCTCCCGACGGCGCTGCTCGTGCTGCTCGTCGCGGACGTCGTCGTTAGCCGAGACCCCTGGCCGTCGACGATAGGTACGGCGGTCTGCGCCTCTTTTCTGGCCCAGACCGACGTCGGGACGGTCGTGGTGGTATTGGTGCTCGTCGTGGCCGCCCCCTCTTAAGGGTCACGGCCCGAGCGGCACTGGGGGGTGACCACGAAGGCGGGCGCGGTCGCTCGGCCGGGGCCTGGGGCTGGGCCACCGCCCACTGGCGCTCACGGGCCGCCACATTGACGGCCATAGTCGGGGTGCTCTGGCTGCCACCCGTGATCCAGCAGCTTTCGACCAGCCCGGGCAACCTTGTGCAGGCTTACCGCTTCCTCACCACCCATCACAGCGACCGGACGCTGGCCATTTCGGTAAAAGCGGCGGACACCCTGTTTGGCCTGTTCCCGTTCCGGCTCGACGAGCAACGGGCTACGCATGATGCCCGCCCGGGATGGCTTTTGTCGCACCCGATATGGGACCATCCGTGGTACCTGCTCTACCTCGCCGGCATGGTCGTAATCGGGATTGGGGCCCTCAGGTACCGAAAACTGCCGGCGCTGGCGGTGGCCGCGGCCACGTGCATCGCCATTTTGGCCGCCGGGTGGTCGATCGTGCTCGCTTACGGGCCCTTTACCCCTATCTGGTGTTGTGGACTGGAGCCCTTGTCGTCCCGGCCTGGATCGCCGCCTGGCTGCTGCTCGCGCCGGCCGTGGCCCCCGCCCCTGGCGACAGGACGGCCGAAGCCCCGAGGTCCGCTTCGCTGCGCCGGCCGCGTCTGTTGGTCCCGGTGGCGAGCGTGGTCGCCGCCGGGGCGGTCTGTGCCGCCTTCGTCGGTGGCCTGGCGCCACTGACCGATGGCTCTGCTCACCTCGGGCGACTGTCGTGGGACGCCGTGGCCAAAGCGGCCCTGGCGCCGAAAGTCAAAACGGTTTACGTCGATATCGTGAGCCAGAACGCCATGCCGGAGGCGGCGGCGATTGCGGACGAGCTGTTACGGCATCATCGCCGGCTCGAGTTCAACCGGTCGGCCCTTTTTTTCGTCGACCCGTCTTTCACTCCCAGGTGGCCTGACCAGCTGAAGATCATCGTGTGTTGCGGGCAGGGCGACCCGGGCGGTCAGGGTGGCGGCACGGACTTCCGGGCCATGGTCGGGGGCCAGCGCATATACACCTTGGCCGGTGGGCCGACGTCGCACCATGGCCGCTCTGGCCGCCGGCAACCGGTCCCGGGCGTCGGGCGGCCCCGGTTCCCGGGGTACCCGGTCAGCGACGTCGACTACCGGCGTATCCACGCTGTGTAACGAGCCGGGACGGCTTGCGGCTCCCGATGAACGGGTAGGGTCGCGGGCATGTCAGGCGGCGACGGGCCCGGGCGGTTCAGGGCGCCGTCACCGGTGTTCCTGTTCGACCTCGACGGCACGCTGGTGGATTCCGTGTACCAGCACGTGGCGGCCTGGAACGAGGCGCTGACGCAGTGCGGGATCTCACTGTCGGTATGGCGCATCCACCGTCGGATAGGCATGAGCGGCGGGCTTTTCTTGAACGCGCTGCAGCGGGAGACGGGGCTCACTTTCGACCCGCCGATGTTGGCCAAGCTGTCGTCCCTGCACGAGGAAAGTTACCTGGAGCGGGCCACGAGCGTCGTCCCGCTGCCGGGCGCCCGCGAGCTGCTCGATGTCCTGACCGCCAATTCAATACCCTTCGCCATTGCCACCAGCGGGGCGCACAGCGTCGCTGATGTGGCTCTCGGGCTGCTCGACCTCCCCGCCAACGTACCGGTCGTAACGCGTGACCTCGTGGCCCGGGCCAAGCCGGACCCTGACCTGTTCCTGGCCGCGGCCCAGAGGCTGGGCGCCGACCCGTCCAACTGCTTCGTGGTGGGCGATAGCGTCTGGGACCTGCTCGCCGCTCAGCGCGCCCGGGCCCTGGGCGTCGGGGTGCTCTCGGGCGGGTACGGCGCTGAAGAGCTGCAGGCGGCCGGCGCGTACCGTGTCTACCAGGACCCGGCGAACCTGTTGGAGCACCTCGAAGAGGTCGGCGTTAGGCCGTCTCACCAGGCCTAGGGGGCGGCCCCGTCGCGGCCGTCGGCGGTGCGGCTAACGGCTTTCGCGTCGGATGGTCACTCGCCGTTGCGTATGTCCGCCAATCGGCGCCCGAGGTGCTGTATGTGCGAGAACCGAGCCTGGCACCCGTCACCCCGGGGCGACTGGGCTTCGAAACCGACTTCAGCGGTGCTGTCGGCCGAGAGCCGGAAGTGGCGCACCAGTTGCCAATTGCGCCCGTCGTTCGAGGCGTGGAAGGCGTAAGCCGAGCCCAGCCGGGCCACTCGCAACCAGAATCTCAGGGGCGCCGACGACCATCGAGTTGCAATCGTCCGATTCTCCACGGGTGACGACCGAGACAACCATGGCTTCTCCGGCCGGTGAGAACTCGAAGGCCAGCTTGGCCCACGTCGGACCGGCCTCCCAGAGCACTAAGGCGCCGGCGTCGAAGGTGGACTGGAACCCGGTCTCGACCCGGGCCGAAAGGGTGAAATCGCCCTGCAGGCGACTGACCAGAGCGGGCGCGTTGAGCGTGGTTTGGCCGGACCCGGGGTCGACGAACCAATCTGTGCGGGGCCCGGCGGCGATGGTGAGCGCTCCGGCGTCCAGGTTCGCCGCTGCCGGCGTCCCGAGCCAATGGAAAGTGGCCGGCACTCCGGGGACGATGTCTATAGGCGTCACGGTCATAGGTCGGGTCATGCTAATGCGCCTCCTGATGACCCGCTTCGACTTCGGCGCGAGGCGGTCTTTTCGCTACTCGGCCCACGCCGGGCGGCGGGGCTCAGCGGTTCTTCTGGCGTCGAACGCCGGTCCACTGGGCATGGCCCACGCAAAGATCTTGGTCCTCGGCCCGACCTGGTCAACCCGCACCCGCACGATCGGCAACCGGCCCGGATGCCCCCGGTGGGAACGGGCCAAAGGCAACTCCCACACGGCTACCCCACCACCGCGGACGGGGCCGAGGAGTGCCCCCTCGGGTGGACGAGGTCGCCGGCTCACCCTGGGCGACCGCAGAGACAACGGGGCGCGGCCCGGCAGTAGCGGTGCCAATGCCCAAATTGCAGCCGAGGCCAGCGCGTGGAAACGGAAACGATTACTGGCCCGGCGTCAGGGTTTTGTACCCTTACCACCCCGATAGGCAAGATGCCGTCGGCCTGTTCCACGTAGGCCAGCCTTACGGAGGCCCAAACATCCCGGTCTTGATAGCGCTTTCGCGAACTGTGGCGGGCAAAAATCGTTACTGTCGGCAGCAGCACGGCGATGGGCGCAGCCACGGCGCCTACCACCAGACCGAGGGGCCACGCCTCGTCAAGCATCGCAGCCGCATGGGAAGCGCACAGGGGGCTCCGCCCTCGTGAGCACCGGGGCCAGCGCCGTTTGGAACGCCCGCGTGCTCGAGTTGTCCAATACGTAACCACGACGGCGAACGCGGCCAGGGGGTTGGGAAACAAGGCTCAAGCCGGTGGCCACCAGAGCCCAACCGAGGCGTGACTTCCAGCGCTCGGCGCGGCCAGGCCGAGCCCGGCGAGCGGTCCGGGCCAGGTGGTGCAGGGCCGCCGCCGAGCGCATCTCGGTGCCGTGCCGTCTGGCCAGATCTTCGTTTAGGAAAGGCGACAAATAGCCCATGTAGTTACTCTGCAGCTATCGAGCGTGAAGTACCAGCAAATAATTCTGAAAGAGGATTTAGCCCGACTGTAAGATCAGAGAGTGATGGACCTGCGCCGTCTCCGCGCTCTGCAGGCTGTCGTAGAAACCGGGTCGGTCACGGCCGCCGCCGACCAAGTTGGGTACACGCCCTCAGCGGTCAGTCAGCACATCACCGCCCTTGAACGCGAAACCGGGGCGGTGCTCCTGGAACGGGCCGGTCGGGGCATCCGGCCGACGGACGCCGGGCGCCTATTGGCCGAGCACGCCCGTGGCCTGTTTTCCAAGGTGGCCGAAGCGGAAGCGGCAATAACGGCGCTACAAAGCGGGAATGTGGGGACCTTGCGGGTGTTCTCGTTCCCTACCGCCGGGGCATCGCTGATCCCGCCGGCATTGGCTACCGTCCGGCGTGAACTGCCTCATCTCGAGGTGGACCTGCGGGTGGCCGAACGGGACGATTCCGTGCCCTTGCTCCGCCAGGGGGAAGCGGACGTGGTTGTCGCCGTCGAGGACTTCGCCCTGGGCGGTTCTCCCAGCGATGGCCTGGCGTGGGTACACCTGCTGGACGACCCCTACCGCCTGGTGCTGCCCCGGGGTCACCGCCTGGCCAGCCGGCGCGTCATAGATCTGGCCGAACTGGCGGAGGAAAACTGGGTCGAGACCATGTGCGGGGTGGGCTGCTGTCACGAGGTGGCCAGCAAAGCGTTCAGGGACGCCGGCTTCGAGCCGCACCGCACGGTGGAGGCAGATGAGTACTGGCCGGCGCAGGGCTTCGTCGCCGCCGGGCTCGGGGTGGCCATCATCCCGACTCTGGGGCTGGGCGTGCTGCACGATTCGGTGGTCGTGCGCCGTCTGCGCCGGGACAACGAGCCGGTCCGCCACGTCTGGGCGGCGACCAGACCGGCGCTGATCGGCAATACACCGGTGCAGACGATGTTGCGCGGGCTCCAGCAAGCCGCTGCGGCCCACGAACAGGCCATGCGGGACGGCCCGAGAGCGCGTTAGCAGGCGACCCGCCCCCCGCCGGGGCCAGCCAGGCCGTGGACAGTGGACAGTGGACAGTGGAAGGGGAGAGGGTTACGCCTCGAGGACCTGGAAGGCGCCGCGGTACCACGCCAGCCCGCGCCCCGGTTCCCCGACTTCGGTCCCTTCGACCTCCGCCTCCACCAACAACGACCAGCCGAACGGCTTGCTGGCCGTCATCCGGCACAACAGACGTTCCCTAACGGCCTCGAGCAAGGGGCCGTACGGTGACAACGTCGTAAGGAGCAGCTCCGCGGGGGCCGGCAGTTCGCCCGCAAAGTGCTGGGCCAAGCGACGGTGAGCGCTGCCCAGGAGGTGCACGGCGAAACGGCCCGAAGCGCTGGCCCCCAGCACATCAGCGAAATCGGAGGCGGGGCTGATGAGGCCAGCCAGCATGGGAGGCGCGCCCTGGCTGACCACCACGGAGGAGACGGTCAACCCGACCGGCAGCATGGGTTGTCCACCCTCGTCGCCGTCCCCGGCCGCCACCCAAACAGTCACCGGTAGGACCAGGTGGCCCCGTAGCCGGCGCACGGGGTCGCGGGCCTCGGGCGGCTCAGCCCACGGGTTCCCGTAGCGGACCGAGGCGCCCGCTTTCGGTTCTTCTGTCACGTCGTGCTCGCCCCTAACACTCGGGCCACGTCGCCGCCCGGCGAATGCATGCTGGCTGTCCCGGTGGCCCGGCCGGCGCGCCGGCTCAGACGTTCGGGCCCTCGACGAGGCTGACGGTGGCGGACCGGCGGTGGCCGTTCGGGTCGACCCATTGCACGGTGGCCCGTTCGCCGACCTTTTGGAAGTTCATGTACTTGGTCAGGTCGGTAGGCGAATCGATGGGCGACCCGTTCACGGAGGTGATCACGTCGCCGGCGGCGATCCCGACCGCCTGGGCCGGGTCACCCTGCTCGACCCCGGCCACTACCGCCCCCCTGTTCACCGGGGCCTTGTAAGTGCTGCCGCCGAGAAAGCCAAACGCCGACGAGCCGCCCAGGGCGGAGCAACCGTCGTTGCCTTCCGCACAGGCCACCGTTACCACCTCGACGCCCACGATGGCATGAGGGCCCACCTGGACCGTCGCGCTCACCTTGCCGGCCTGGATCTGCCGAGCGATGGACATGGCGGCATTGATCGGGATGGCAAAGCCGACGTTGGAGGCGCTCTGGCCGTCGCCCGAGCCTGAAGCTTCGGCCGTGTTCATGCCGATGACCTGGCCGTTTGCATCGACGAGGGGGCCGCCTGAATTACCGGGGTTGATGGCCGCCGACGACTGGAACATGTTCGTCAGGCTCTCGGTCGCCCCCGAGCTCGGGTCCCCTACCGTTATCGACCGCCCGGTGGCTGAGATGATCCCGTTGGTCACCGTTTCCGGCCCGGGTAGTCCCAGTGCGTTACCGATGGCGACCACGGGGTCGCCGACCGTGATGGCGTTCGAGTTGCCCACCGAGACCGATTCGAAACCGGGCCCGGCTTTTAGCTGGAGCAACGCCACGTCGGCGTGAAGGTCTGTGCCCAGGACTACGGCGCTGTACGTCCTGCCTTTGCCATCGACCTGCGCCGTTACTACCGATGAGCCGTCGATGACGTGGTTGTTGGTGAGCACCAAGCCGGAGGCGCTCAGGATCATCCCCGTTCCCTGGTCTTGGCCGGCAGATCCTTTGGCGGTGATGTCGACGGTGGCCGGATCCACCAGGGAGGCGATCGAGTGGACGTTGAGAGACTGGGGGTTTGACGACAGAGGGACGCGATGGCCGCTAGAGGGCAGAGCGGCCGACCGCGACGGCGACGTCCCGTTGCGGGTGAGAGCCAACGCTATCCCTGCTCCGGCCCCCCCGGCTACCAGGGCCGTGGCGATCAAGACGACGGGCACTGACCAGCGCCGCCGCCCTCTTCCGCCGTTTGGCGCCGGCGCCGGGAGGCCGACGGGCGCCATCCCGTCGTGCCACGTGTCTCCCCGCCAGGAGTCACCGTGCCAGGTGTCGTCTTCAGGTGCCGGTGCCGTGCCCGGGACGCGCCAACCCGGCGTCCCCCCAACGACGCCGTCCCCGGTACCGAATGGGGCCGCCGCTTGGTCGCCACGCGCCGCGCCGCCGGCACCACCGACGCCGCCAGACGTGGGCCAGGCCTGGGCCGAGCCCGGCCACTGCGGTCCGGCCCCGGCGGCGAGGTCGTCCCAGCCGCTGGTCCCCTCGTCGCCCGCCGTGGGGAAGACGGGCTGGTCATGGGGCTCGTCGGCGCCGTAGGCGGCCTCTGGTTGTTCAGCCATGTTGTCGCACTCCCTCAGCTCATCTCAGTGGGCGAAGGCGGGCGCCTGTCCAGTCATCCACCCCACCATTAAATCCCCGATTTTCAAAGAAGCCTGAGAGCGGGCTGAACGAGTCGGTCCTGGAGGCTCGTGAACAGCCCTGAACCGGTTCAGAAGGGCCACCCGCGACTACCGTGGCCCTACGCCAGCGAGGAAGGGGAGCGAGTGACGACCGACCGGAATTTTCCTGAGGGGTTCTTATGGGGCACGGCAACAGCTGCGTACCAGGTGGAAGGAGCGGTCACAGAAGGAGGCCGGGGTGTGTCGATATGGGACACGTTCTCGCACACTCCGGGCCGCACATTCAACGGCGACAACGGGGATATCGCCTGTCAGCACTACAAGTACGTAGAGGACGACCTCGACCTGATGGGCCGGCTAGGGCTGCGGGCCTACAGGTTCTCCATTGCCTGGCCGCGGCTGCAACCAGACGGGAAAGGCCCGGCCAACCAGGCGGGGCTCGACTTTTACCGGCGGCTGGCCGCCGGGGTGCGACAACGCGGTATGGTCCCCGTCGCCACGCTCTACCACTGGGACCTGCCTCAGGCGCTGGAGGATGCAGGGGGGTGGACGGTCCGGGACACGACCGACCGCTTCGCCGAGTACACCCAGATCGCCGCCGATGCCCTGGCGGACGAGGTGGGGATGTGGGTCACGCTCAACGAGCCGTGGTGCTCGGCGTGGTTGGGTTATGGCGTCGGGGTGCACGCCCCCGGTCACGCCGACCCCGCCTTGGCGGTACGAGCTACCCACCACCTCCTACTGGCCCACGCCCGGGGGACCGAAGTATTGCGGCGGTCGACGAAGGCCCCGGTCGGGATCACCCTCAACCTGGGCGGGCGGATCCCCGCCAGCGACCATGAGCTCGACGTGGCCGCCGCCCGCAGGGAGGACGGGGTGTTCAACCGGCTCTACCTCGACCCGCTGTTCAGAGGGCAGTACCCGGAGGACGTGGTCGAGCTCGCGACCGATCGTGGCGCCCCCTTTGATGTCGTCGAGCCGGGCGACCTGGCCGCCATCAGCCAGCCTCTCGATTTCCTCGGCATCAATTACTACAGCACTGACGTGGTGGCCGCTCCGGAGCGGCTCCGGGAGGCACGAGAAGCGGGGTTCTCGGTCCCGCCCGGCGGACAGGTTTCGCTGTTGGGGACCGTGAAAGTGGGCCGCCCCGCGCTCGATCGTACGGCGGCGAACTGGGAGGTCGACCCGAGCGGCCTCACCGACATACTCGTGCCGGGCCCGCAACGAGTACACCCAGATCCCCTTGTACGTCACGGAAAACGGGTCTGCCGAACACGATTATGTGGGGCCAGACGGCGCCGTGCACGACTCGGCGCGGGTGCGCTATCTGCAACAACACATCCAGGCGGCGAAAAGCGCCATCGACCAAGGGGTCGATTTGAGGGGCTACTTCGCCTGGAGCCTGATGGACAATTTCGAGTGGGCTGAAGGCTATTCTTTGCGCTTTGGCCTGGTGTGGGTCGATTACCCGACGGGCCAGCGGACGGCCAAAGACAGCTACACCTGGTACAGCGGCGTGATCGCGGCCAACCGCCTGCCTGAGCCCGCTTGACCCGGAGGCCATCCCGGCCCAGCTGACGCTGGCGCCACCGGCCCCTTCATCACCGCCGGATGGCGCCAGCGCAGGTAAAACGCTGCCGCATCCGAGCGCCGCGTGAGAAAGTGGTCGCATGATGCACATGGGTGGTGGAGGCGGCCGGGTCGGGTACGGCCTCATGCGCTCGTTGCGCCAGGACGACAAGGTCAAAGGCCACAAGCTGCCCAAGGGCATCGTGAAGCGCATCGGTGGCTTCGCCAAGCCGTACACCGCCCCGCTGATCCTGTTCTTGGTCCTGATAATCATCGATGCTCTGGTAGGGGCCGTGAACCCGCTGTTCACCCGGGCCATCATCGACGAGCTGACGGGGGCCAAAAACAGCACTGTCGTCGTCGAGCTGGCGGTGGCAGTGGGGCTCTTGGCCATTTTTGACGCCGGGCTCGGCCTGTGGGAGCGCTGGATCTCGTCCCGAGTGGGGGAGGGCCTCATATACGACATGCGCAACAAGGTGTTCACGCATATCCAGCGCATGCCGATCGCCTTTTTCACCCGGACCCAAACCGGCGCTCTCGATATCCCGGCTCAACAACGACGTGCTGGGGGCGCAGCAAGCCTTCACCGACACGTTCAACTCGGTGATCGGCAACTTCATAAGTGTGGGCGTGACGTTGGTGGCCATGTTCATCCTGAGCTGGAAGATCACGGCGCTGGCGCTGCTCATGCTGCCGGTGTTCATCTTCCCGGCCCGTTGGGTGGGCCGGCGTCTGGCCAAGATCACGCGAGAGGCGTACAACCTCAACGCCGAAATGAACACCATGATGAGCGAACGTTTCAACGTCGCCGGCGCTCTCCTGGTCAAGATTTTCGGTCGGCCTCAGTACGAAGCGGACGCCTTCCGGGCCAGGACGGGCCGGGTGCGTGACATCGGCATAACCACGGCCATGTACGGCCGGGTCTTCTTTACCGGCCTCATCCTTACTGCCTCTTTGGCCACTGCTCTGGTTTACGGCTTCGGCGGCGTCCAGGTGGTCGACGGTGCGTTGACCGTGGGGACCCTGGTGGCCATGACCCAGTACCTGACCCGGCTTTACGGCCCGCTGACGTCGCTTTCCAACGTGCAGGTCGACATTATGACCGCGCTGGTTTCCTTCGACCGCGTGTTCGAGGTCCTCGACCTGCCGCCCATGATCGACGACAAACCGGACGCAGTTGACGGTCGAACGAGGCCCCGCCCAGGTGACTTTCGACCACGTCGACTTCCGCTACCCCCGCCCGGAAGAGGTGTCGTTGGCGTCGCTCGAAGCCGTGGCCGTGCTCGAGCGCACCGGGGGCCAACAGGTCCTCTTCGACGTGTCGTTTGTGGCCGAGCCGGGCGAGCTCGTCGCGTTGGTCGGGCCGTCCGGGGCGGGCAAGACGACCATAAGCCACCTGTCCGCCCGGCTGTACGACGTCACCTCGGGTGCGGTGCGGTTCAACGGGGTGGACGTGCGTGACGTCACGCTGGACTCGTTGCAGGAAGCGATCGGGGTCGTCACCCAGGACTCCCATCTTTTCCATGACACGCTGCGGGCCAACCTGCTTTATGCCCGCCCGGACGCCACCGACGAAGAACTCATCGCCGCCCTTCGTGAAGCCCAGATCCTCGACCTGGTGGCGTCATTGCCAGACGGGCTCGACACACTGGTGGGTGACCGCGGGTACCGGCTGTCAGGCGGGGAAAAGCAGCGGGTAGCCATCGCCCGCCTCTTGCTGAAGGCGCCGGATTTCGTCGTACTGGACGAAGCCACCGCCCACCTCGATTCGGAATCAGAGGCAGCCATACAGCGAGCGTTCAAAAAAGTGCTGGCCGGACGGACCTCTCTGGTAATTGCCCACCGGCTCTCGACCGTAAGGGACGCCGACCAGATACTGGTGGTGGACGGGGGCAGGATCGTGGAACGGGGCCGGCACGCCGAGCTTTTGGCAGAAGGCGGGCTTTATGCCGACCTTTACAACACCCAGTTCGCCGACCAGGTGGAGGTCCAGGACGAGGACGGCCCGCTAGACGGGGATGAGGGCGCCGATGCGGACGAGGACGGCGAGCTGGGGGACCGCTTCTTGATCCGGGTGAGGCCCGACGACCTCGGCCCCACCGGGGCCAGCACCCTAACTTGAGCTCCTGAGGGGCCACCGACCGGGCGCCGGCGTCAGGCTACCGGGATCCCCGCTCGCTCTGGGCGGCCAGATAAGCGGCGCCGGCTATGCCGGCCTCATTTTGCAATTTCGCCGGCACTATTTGCGTGTGCAATTCCAACAGGGGTAGGAACTTCTCGGACCGCCGGCTCACACCGCCGCCCACGATAAAAAGGTCGGGCCACAAAAGCGCCTCGACCGCTGAGAAATAACGCTGCAGCCGTTTGGCCCATTTATCCCAGGTGAGGTTCTCGCGGTCACGCGCCCCGGCCGCCGCCTTTTGTTCGAAATCGTCGCCGTCGAGCTCGATATGCCCGAGCTCGCTATTGGGGATCAGTACGCCGTTGTGGAACAGGGCGGTGCCGATGCCCGTCCCCAGAGTCACCACGACGACCAGGCCCTTCACCGTCTGGGCGGCGCCCCATTCGAGCTCAGCTATGCCGGCGGCGTCGGCGTCGTTGACGGCGATGACGGGCAATCCCGTGGCGTCGCCGACTACAGATTCGATGTTGGTGCCGATCCAGCTCGAGTCGACATTGGCCGCCGTCCGCGCCACGCCGTCTCGGACCACAGCCGGGAACGTGCACCCGACCGGTCCTTGCCACCCGAATTGCCCGACGATTTCAGCAACGACGTCGGCGACGGCATCTGGCGTCGAGGGCCGGGGGGTGAGGAGCTTGTACCGCTCGGTGGCCAAGCCGCCCACTTCGAGGTCGACGACGGCGCCCTTTATGCCTGAGCCACCGATATCCACGCCGAAGCCGAGCATGGCCACGAGCCGATCATACAAGCGCCTTGGGCGGGCCATCCAGGCCGTTCAGCCGTTGACGCGCTGGCGCTCCGGGTCGATCACCAACAAGACCCGCTCGGTCTTGATGGCGTTGGGGTCATAAGGCTGGCCAGTGTACTTCTGGCTCAACTCGTCGATATGTGCCCTCGCCCTGGGCCCCTTGACCTGTTCGACCACCGTGCCGCGCACCTCGGCGTAGTGGTAAGGGTTGGCGGCGTCGATCACCGTCACCGTGACCCGGGGGTTTTTCGTGACGTTGACCTGCTTCTGGCGGCCAATTTCGGTATTTATGAGAATGTGGGCGTCGTCGGCATCGACCCACATCACATGGGTCATGGGTTGCCCGCTCGGCAACATGGTGGTGAAGGCGGCGAAGTTCTTGCCTTTGGCGAGGGCTTTGACGTCGGGGTAGATCATGCGACGAGGTTACCGGCGATCGACGCCGGAGACCTGAAGGAGCCTGGCTACCTCCGGTATTTACGCCGCCCTATCTACGACGCCGCCGGGAGGGGTCGCTTACCCAGGGGGGCACCCACCCTCCGTCAGCGGAGTTGATGTTACGGCCCGGGGGCACGATCTCGTCGATCCGGTCCAAGATGGCGTCGTCGAGGGTGATGTCTGCGGCCGCCAGCACCCCGGTGAGCTGCTCCATCGTGCGCGGGCCGATTATCGCTGACGTGACCGCCGGGATGGGCCACGACGAAAGCGACGGCCAGCTCGGGCAGGCTGTGACCGGTTTTGTCCGCCAGTTCGGCCAGCTGGTCGACGGCGGCCAGCTTGGCTTTGTTGGTCGGGTCGTCCATGTCGTACCGGGCCGGGAGCCGGGCCGCCCTCCGGCTCGTGTTTTGCTTCCCCGTGCCATAATTGCCGGAGAGCCAGCCGCCGGCCAGGGGGCTCCAGCTGAGCACGCCCATGCCGCTATTCTTGGCATACCTCCAAAAGGTCGTTCTTCGATGGCGCGGACGAGCATCGAATAAGGCGGTTGCTCGGTCGATAGGCGCTCGCGGCTGCGACGTTCGGATACGCAGTGGGCGTCGACGACCATCCAGGCCGGGAAGGTGGAGCTCCCGAAATAACGGATCTTCCCGGCATGCACCAGGTCGCTCAAGGCAGAAAGAGTTTCGTCGATGTCTATTTCAGGGCTCGGGCGGTGGATTTGGTAAAGGTCTATATAGTCCGTCTTGAGCCGGCGCAGGCTGTCTTCGCACTCTGACATTATCCACCGGCGAGAGTTGCCTTCTCGGTTGGGGCCTTCGCCCATCCTTCCGTGGAACTTCGTGGCCAGCACAATTTCCTGCCGCCGGGCGGCGCCTACTTGAGCCAGGAAATCGCCAACTATTTCCTCTGATTCTCCCTGCGGAATAGACGTCGGCGGTGTCGATGAAATTGATGCCCTCGTCCAGGGCGCGCTGAATTATACGAAAGCACTCTTGATGGTCGGTGTTCCCCCAGGCGCCGAACATCATCGCGCCTAAGCAGAGGGGGCTGACCTCTACGCCGGTACGGCCTAGGGTTTGGTACCTCATAACGCCGAACCTAGCGCCGCCGTACGGCAGTTAAGCTACTTCAGCTGCTCAGCTGGCGTAGGGCAGGCCGGGGCCGGCTCACTCCTTCGGCTTCGGCGCGATCGCCCGGGCGGCGGCGTTGCGTTCAGCCCACAACCGGCGCCGCCGTTTCCAGAACGACGTCTTCCACACCTTGAAACCACCCCGGTGACCCGGGTGAGGGCTGTCCTTTCGGTTTGGGCGACGCCTTTCGCCCCACGTCGTGGGCCACGACGGGCAGGACGGCGCCGTCGAGGATCTCCTCATCGAGATTGAGCGACGTGCAGGTGGCTCCGCACTGCGTGCCGTGTCGTCCGGCTGGTCTGACTGCCGGCGGCCCGTCGGGTCTTCGAAGAACGGAGTGTCCATCGCTCGGGTCATCTCCACCTCCGTTGCACCGGTCAGTTCGACTACCGGTTATGTACCCATGGTGCCACGTCAAGTCGGCGGAGGGGAAGAAGATCTTTCGCGAAAGATCGTGCTACGCCAGTACTTCAGCTCTTCGACGCTCTCTTTCACGTCGTCGAGGGCGCGGTGGGCGCCGGACTTCTTGGGAGCGGCCGGCGAAAGCCTCGGGGTACCACCGCCTGGCCAGCTCTTTTATGGTCGACACGTCGATCGAGCGGTAATGCAGGTAGTCCTCCAGCTCGGGCATGTAGGCGGCCAGGAAACGCCTGTCGGTGCCGATCGAGTTGCCGCACAGGGGTACCTTCCTGGGCTCGGGGACGTGCTGGCGAATGAACTCGAGCGTCTCCTTGGCCGCTTGCGTCCAGGGTCACCGTCGAGGCGGCGATGGCGTCCAGCAGACCCGCTGCGGGCGTGCATCTGGCGCACGACCTCGTCCATGGCAGCCGAGCGCTGTCTCCGGCGTCGCGATCACCAGGTCGGGCCCTTCGGCGAGCGTCTCGAGCTCGTCGTCTGTCACCAACGTTGCGATCTCGACGATCGTGTCCTTGCTGGGGTCGAGCCCGGTCATCTCGAGGTCCATCCAAACGAGCACGTGCGGACTCTATAGGCGACAGCCGCAGTGGCGTCCGCCAGTCATGTGCCGCGGCCCGACCGGCGACCGTTCTCAGCTGCGCTAGTACCCTGTTATGCTGTGGTCGACGACGATGTCGTGAAGGTAGAAGTGCGCCAACTCGACCCCGAGCTGCCCTTGCCCGCGTACGCCCGTCCGGGCGACGCCGGCGCCGACCTGCGGGCGCGCACCGACGTCACCATCCCCCCGGCCGGTGGGCGAGCGCTGGTGCCGACGGGTTTGGCCCTGGCCATACCCGAGGGCTACGCCGGTTTCGTCCAGCCCCGCAGCGGCCTGGCCCTGCGCCACGGCGTGACGGTGCTGAACGCCCCCGGCCTCATCGATGCCGGCTATCGCGACGAGCTCATGGTCCTGCTGGTCAACACCGACCCGCTCGAACCTTACGAAGTGCAACGCGGCGACCGGGTCGCCCAGCTGGTCATTAAGGCGGTCGCTCGAGCTGAGTTCGTGGCCGTGGACGAACTGCCGCCGTCGGAGCGAGGCCTCGGTGGCTTCGGCCACAGCGGCCGCTAGCGGGAGGTTGGCGCACCGATGCCTGAATTGCCCGAAGTCGAGGCCCTGGCCCTGTTCGTAACCGAGAAGGCGGGCGGCACGACCGTCGAGCGGGCCGAGCTCGGGTCGTTGTCGGCCCTGAAGACGTACAAGCCTCCGCTCGATTCCCTGTCGGCCAGACCGTCAAGGGGGCCGAGCGGCGGGGTAAGTACCTATGCATCCAGGTGGGCGACCTCTGGCTCGTTACCCACCTGGCCAGGGCGGGTTGGCTGCATTGGCGCGACCCGGTCCCGCCGGCGCACGCCCGCCCCGGCCGCGGCCCCCTGGCGCTGCGGGTGGGGTTGTCGACGGGGGCGGGGTTCGACCTGACCGAACAGGGCACGGAAAAAAGGTTGGCCCTGTGGCTGGTCACTGACCCCGCGCTGATAGAAGGGGTGGCGCGGCTCGGGCCGGACCCACTGAGCCCAGGCTTTGACCAGGCCACCCTGGCTGCCGTCCTGGCCCAGGCCCCGGGGCAATTGAAGACGCGTCCTGGCCGACCAGTCGTTGCTGGCCGGGGTGGGCAATGCCTACTCCGACGAGGTCCTCTGGGCGGCGAAGTTGTCGCCGTTCAAGCCGGGCGCTCGCCTGGACGGCGAGGAGACCGCCCGGCTGTACGAGGCCTTGACCGAAGTGCTCCGCTCGGCCGTCGAGCGCAGCCTCGGCCAGGCCGCCAAGGAACTGAAAGACGCCAAACGGGCCGGCATGTCCGTCCACGGGCGGGCCGGGCAAGCCTGCCCACGGTGCGGCAGTACGGTCAAAGAGGTCTTCCTGTCCAACCGGAGCTTCCAGTACTGCCCGCAGTGCCAGACGGGTGGCAAGGTCCTGGCCGACCGCCGCCTGTCCAAGTTGTTGAAATGAGCTCGGGACGCAGTAGGGGGAGCGTCCATAGCGCGCCAGCCGAGGAAACAGTCCACCGCGGGGTGCGTTGGAAACGCACAGCGGCCGGGCGCATCTCCTGGTTCAATGAAGGCCTCGGGCGCTGGGTGGCGTGGTCACCAGGCGCGGACGCCCCACCGCAGCCCCCGGGTTGGGGCGGCGCCCAGGACGGCCGAGCCGATCAAACCGGGGTGCCGCCATGCCCGGTTGCGCAGGGGCCAGCCACGCAGGGGGGTGAGGCCGGGCCGGTGCCAACCAGGCCCGAGGTCCCGCCGACAGATGCGATGTCGCGCCGGCCGTCGATGCGTTCTCCGTACCGACTGGTACCTCTGGTCATCGCCCTCTTCATCGTGGCCATCGCCGTGTGGCAGGCGACGCGGCCTCCGGCTCGGGCCACCAAGGCCGATATTGCCGCGGCCGAAGCGCTGAAAGGGCAGTGCCTATCCCACAACGGAGGTGCGCCCAAGTCACCCACGTACTCGCCCGTGCCCGTTAGTTGCACTGCGAGCGATGCGTCCGTAAAGGTCGTCGCGGTGCTGGTGCCGGGCTCCAGGCGGTCGGTAGGGTGCCCTTCGGGCAGCCTGGTCGTGCAGGTGCTACAAGCAAATGTCGTCGGCGAGCCCAGCGAGTGCGTCCTGGCGCTGCCAAAGTAGCCGTCCAAGCACGAGCCTCGTGGCGCCCGTGGCTGCTCGGGGGCGGAAGTACAGGTGCAGGCCGAGGAGGCGCGCTCCTCGTCGAGCTATGACGGAGTGGGGCTGCCCTCGGAACTTACGCCGGAAGCATTGAGCGCTTCCCTGACCTCTTCGGCCGTGGCACTGCCTTTGGTCAGCGTCTTGGTGGCACCCTCGAGCAGGTCGACCAGCGTCTTGACCGAGTCGGTGTCCGTGATCACTACGAGGTCGACGTCGCCTTGGTCCATTACGTCGCCGAGGTCCTTTATGTCGCTCCGGTCGACCTTGCGGCTGAGCCGGGCCACAATGCCGCCACCGCCGGCGCCGATTATGGCACTACCGATCAGCGAGGGCGGGAAGATCAGGCCGACCATAGCGCCGGCGATAGCGCCTTTGCCCCAGCCATGGTGGGATTGCCGGCGCAGGGTAGTCACGGTGCCGTCAAGGTTGCGCCTGACCAGGGCGGCGTCGGCCAGGTCGATACCTCCGGACTTGGCCGAGGTTTCAATTGCGTCCCAGTCTTGCTCGGCCAACCTCTGGTCTGTGTAAACAGCCACTGTTGTGCTCAGGTTTTTTGCCATCAAAGACCTCCCGGATAAGGGCGCACCGGGTTGTTGCGATCGGTGCCCGCCGAGCAACATATGTCATCTGCGGCCGGGTCATCCCCACCCCAAAGGGGTGAAAAATCGCCCGCCTGACGTTGGGCCCGGGCCGCAGGTCGTTACCGGCGAAGTACACCCGCCCGCCCTGCGGTCGACCGGCGGGTGGTCCGGGACCGTTGGATTGGTCGAGCCCCGACCATTGCGATCGCACGCGGCTCGACTTGGCTGGGACGTCGTCAGCGAACGGGTCAGACGTTTGTGGAAGTCGTCGGGGGCCACGCGAGCCTCCAAGGCGCTAGTCTATGGGGGCAACGCGGACGTGGCTCAGTTGGTAGAGCATCACCTTGCCAAGGTGAGGGTCGCGGGTTCGAATCCCGTCGTCCGCTCCAAGGAGATGCAGGTAGAAGGCCTGTGGCGGGGAATGGGCGGCACCCACAGGCTCCTTATGGGAAGCCAGTGGGAAGATGAGATCGTCGGCGAAGGCGTGTGCGAGGCGTCACCCTCCCGTCCACCGGGCATCCCGGGTCGGTTCGCCTTCAGTAAAGTTCTGGTGACCCTTTTCGCCGTCAGGGTCTTGCTGGACCCAGCCGCAGGCGGCCGGCGAAGGTGAAGCCGGTGTAGCGACCCGACGCCAGCCAAGTGCCGAGCGTGCCCGCCGAGCTGACCTCGACGTCGACCGTCCCCAGCGCGACCACCCCTGCACCTTGAGCGGGAAGTGGCTTACTGTCAAATCCGGCCACAACTGACAGGAGGATTAGCGCAGCCAGGTCGGCAGTCGCAAAGGCCGAGACCTCGCGCCGACGCGCGCCGTCCAGTCTGGGCCCACTACGGCTGCGTCTCCCTGCAGGCCGATGGTCCCTTCGAACCGGGCCAGACCGCTAGGAGGCTGAAGCTGAGCGGCAACCGCGGTGCGCCCGGAGGGATAACCCAGTGGCCGTCGACGTCCTGGACGAGCCAGGGGAAGTGCTGGAACAAAGTCCAGTCGTACTCCGCCAGCCACTCAAGACGAAGGCCGGCCGTCGTTAGCGCCGACACCGTTTCACCCAGGCCGTGGTTCCACTCGTAGCTTCGCCGGTTGACGAGGGGCCGGGGCGCGTCTGTGTAGGTCGCGCCCGAGTCGTCGGCCCACGGGGTGGCCTCTTCGAAATAGCTCCTTACGACCAACGGCTGAGCTTCGTCTAGTGCTAGAGCAAGCGGGTGCACGTCGTGGATATAAAAACGGCCCCCGGGCGCCAGGAGCACTCCGACCTCGGCGGCCCACGCCAGAACGTCAGGTAACCAGCAAAGCGAGCCAAGGCTCACGTAGACGATGTCGAAGACCTCGCCACCAAGGGCTTTGGACGCCTCGTAGACGTTGGAGCAGACGAACCGGGCGCGCCCGGTTAGCCCGGCTCGCCCGGCGATCTCCTCTGCCGCTGCGATGGCGCTCGCTGAGAAGTCGAGCCCGGTCACCGTGGCGCCGGCCTTCGCCCAGGCGAGGGTGTCGAGCCCGAGGTGGCATTGGAGGTGCAGCAAGTGGAGCCCCGCCACGTCCCCCAAGACCTCAAGCTCATGGCGGCCCGGGCCGGGGAGCTCCCTGAGCCAGCCCTCGACGTTGTAAAAGCGCGAGCCGACATGCACCTCGGTTCGCTCTTCCCAGTTGGCCCGGTTCGCTGCTAGGTGGCTCTGTGAGCGCACGAGCTCCAAAGTAGCCTGGCGACCCACGCCGCCCGTCACGCAGAGGATGCTTCGCTCACTGCCCGGCGTACTTCTGGATCGCCTCGCGCAAGACCACAGTCGGCGCCGGCAGCCTAGATAGAGTTACAGCTAATCTGTACGGAATTCAGGTGAAACGGCCTAGCTGAGCGATCCCGAGCGGTGGATATGGGCGGGTTCTCGTTGTAAATGACCCTTTTTTCAACGACACATAACGGGACGAGCTATCTGCGCGAGCCGCCGCCCTCGCAGGGGAACGCCGGGCTAGCAGTCAACTGCAAGAATTGCACCCAGGTCCTGTCAAACTCGGTCGACTGGTCCCTCGGTGGCGTAGGACGAGGAGGCGCTCAAGGTTGAGGGATAGTTATCGGCCGACGTCGCCGGGTCGTCCACAGCGGCCACCGGCGCCAAACGGCGCAGCGTACCCGATGCCAGTAGGACCGAAGCAACCCGTCCGTCTTGGAGCCGCCAGAACCGCGCTTGTTCCCCTGATTGGGCGCAGCCAGGGCCGACCACGAAGACGTCGGGGTCGTCGGTCGGCATCAGCCTCGGCCGCCACCCAGAGTTGTCGGGGTCGACAAAGGTCAGTTCGCCGTCACGCCACTCTAAACGGGCCGTACTGTAGTCGTCCACGTAGAGGCCGAGCAGGGGCCGCCAGGCTTCGGGCACCGGCGCCGGCGGGATAATGCTCGGCGGGTGGCGAAGAACTGCCTCTCGCATGGCCTGCGCCAGCCCCATGACCAGGCGCGGCGTGTCGCCCGAGCCGTTGACCAGGGCGACGGCACCGACGCCTGTCTTCGGGTCGAAGCAGACGCTGGAACTAAAGCCGGGGAACCCACCAGAGTGCTGTACCCAGGTGACCTCGTCCCGACGGATGGTGTGCCAGGAAATGCCCATGGCGTGAGACCAATCGTCGGGGTCGCCCAAATAACGGGGCGTGTGCATGGTCCTTCGGGCGGAAGCGTCCAGGACAGCGTCGTCACCATTGGCGGGGCCGTAGGCGCCCAACTGGAACTCGACCCAGCGGGCCATGTCCGTTACCGATGACCACAACCCTCCTTCGGCCCAGATTCGAGGCCCCGGGGGAGCAGGCTCGAGGTAGTCCGAGAAACCCCTCGGGTTGTAGCCCACGGCCCTCCGCCCCTGGAGCGAGCCCGGGAGAGGCTCGAAGGCGGTCGCCGACATGCCCAGCGGCGCCAGGACTTTCTCCGCCACATAGCGGGGGAACGGTGCCCCGCTCACCCGGGCGACGATTTCGCCCAACAGCTGGTAGCCGAGGTTGGAGTACTTGGCCTGGGAGTGCGGCGGCACCACCGTGGCTATCTCGTCGGCCCGGGCCAGGGTACGCTCGGCCCGTCCCTCGTAGACCAGGGCCCCGAAGTCCGTCCCCGGCGGGTCGCCGGCCAGGCCCGACTCGTGTGAGAGCAGGCGCCGGATAGTTACGGCTGAGACGGGGCCGAACTGGCCCTGGGCCCGGCTCAGCTCGGGCAAGTACTCCACGGCGGGGTCGTCAAGGCCGAGCCTCCCGGCCACGCAGAGCTGCATGACCGCCGTACCGGTAAAGGTCTTGGTGATAGAGGCAATGCGGAAGAGCGTGGTGGCGTCCGGAGTGCGTCCCGAGGCCAGGTCGGCAAAACCCACGCCCACCGACCACACGAGCTCATCGCCGACCACGACCCCGACGGCGGCGCCGGGGAGGCGGTGTTCCTTCACGAATACGGCCGCCTGAGCGTGGAGGCTTTCGTCGTCGACGGCGCGGCTCATTGGCCTCTCCTCTCCGCTGGTCACAAGTATGAAGGAAGCCTTGCACATATCGCTCGGACGCCTGACGACCTCGACGAGCTGCAGCGATAGATCTCAGTGGTCCCGTAGGGCGAAGGTATGGGCCTCATAACACACGTGGACAAAGGGCACCCAGGGCACGGCCATATCCTGTCTGCATGAGCATCGTCGTCCGCGACGCCGTAGCTGCGGACGCACGGACGGTAACTGAGCTTTACGTCGCCTCAGCCACCGCCGCGTGGTCGCCTTACGAGCGCCAGCGGGTGCGAGAAGTTACTGACGAGCGCATAGCCCGTTGGGAGGCAGACCTCCAACGGCCACTTCACCATTGGTGGGTCGCCGAGCTCGCGTCCCATCCTGCAGGAGTGGCCGGGATCGGGCCAAGCCGGGACCCCATCGGTCTCTCCTTGGGCGAGCTCGACACCATCGCCGTACTTCCTTGTTATTGGAGGCGGGGCGTAGGGCGTGCCTTGATGGCCGTAGTCAACCATCAGCTGGACGACGACGGCTATAAGGAGGCCGTCCTATGGACTTGGTCGGGCTTCGCGACAGCTCACGCTTTTTACGGGGCCTGTGGGTGGCAGGCGACCAACCAACTTCGGGACGAGGGCAGGCAGGTGGCGTTCTCACGGTGCCGCTTTGGTGCTTGAGCTGCGAGGGTGGCGGCGAGGTGTGAAGGGCACTGTGCTCGACCTTTTGGATCACCAAGATTTGGGGATGGGCCGTGCCCGTCAAATGCGAACAAGCATCTTCTTGTCGACCGACGCGTTCGACAACCTCGAGCCTGGATAAAGAGCTGAAAAGATGTCAACTGCATTTATAACGACACCGTTCTGGGTGAACTTCCTAATGTCAGGGCCTTACCCCGTGAGCTAGGCGGCTCCGGGGCAGAGCGTCCAAGCGCCACACATTCTGGGGGCCTCGACGGTTGGGACGTCTAGGCCCAAACACCCCGGCGCCATAAGGAAATTATGCGTTAGCCGTGCACGGCTGCTTATCGGCGACCTGGGCTTAGTGGGCGAAATGCGGAATTCCCGTCTTGCCGGCGCCCCCTTCGTGGCTCTGCTTGCGGCGTAGTGACCAGGTGTGGCGCTTCGTGACCCCCGGCCTCAGAGGTCTGGCGCAGGGGTGCTCGGGCGTTGCATGGTCAAGCGCCGTCCGCAGCCAGTTGCGTTCGTCAGGAGAAAGGTGGGGACGCACCGCCTGGAAGTCGGCGATGTCTTTGTCACGGAGGCCCTTGCTCTTGTACAGGAGCTGGACCTCGGGCGACAGCACAGCCATGGTCGCGGTGCTAGCGCGGCCCGCGAGCGACCGCACCGGGCGCCGGACGCGGTGGTCCCGGCGAAAAAGCCAGTCGTCGCCTTCGGTGTCGTCGATCATGAGCTGGAAAGCCCAAGGTGACGCCGGTGTGCGACGGCACCAGACGTCGTGCACGGCGGGCGGGAGCGTCTCGCCTACCGGCCAGGGCCGAAGGCTCCCGGGGGGGTCGGCGGCGTGGACGTCCCAGTCGACGAGCTCCTCCCGCACCCATGCTTGGTCACGTCGGAGCACCAAGAGGTCGAGGTCCTCGTGCTTACGGGTCTGGCGCCCCAAGGTCAGGTCGATCGCCCATCCGCCCGCCACCCACCACGGCGCCGACCACGTGGCGAACTCGGCGTCGGCGTCTTCGGGCCGCAAGGGGTCCCAGGGCCCGAGCTCTTCTGCTGCCACACCCCATTCTCGCCGCTCGAGATGGTCCTGGGCTGGCCGAGTGGCCAGATAGGGGCGAGCGCCGGGGCTTCATTGCTGAGCGGGAAAGCCACGCACACGGGGCTCCGATGGCCTGAGCCTTTCGCCCGAGCCCGGTCAGGCAAACTCATTCGTCGGGGCCCGAAGTAAGTTACGCGTTGGAGCTCAGCAGCCGCTCCTGCCACGCTTGAAGGCGTGAGCGAAGCAGTCGTGGTGGTGCCGTACCAGGCTGAGTGGCCAGACCTGTTCCGAGACGTGGGGCGCCGACTACGGCGAGAGCTGGGCCACATTGCTCTGCGGGTCGACCACATCGGTTCGACATCGGTGCCAGGTAGACGTCCCCACCACCATCACGTGTCGGTGGTGTCGTTCGAGCCGCTCGATACCGATCGCCTACCGCTCGAACGGGCCGGTTTCGTACATCGTCCCGGTGCGGAACTGACCGAGCGCTATTTCCGAGAACGGCCCGGAGAGCGGCGCACACACGTCCACGTCCGCCGCGCAGGCTCCTTCAACGAGCAGTCCGCCCTGCTGTCCCGGGACTTCCTTCGCACCCACCCGAGCTGTGCCGCCGCCTACGCGGCGCTCAAGTACGAGCTCGCGGCGAAGTTCAGCACGCCGGAGCAGCGTCACGACTACGTGAGGGCGAAGGGGCCGTTCTACTGGGAGATGATGCAAGCGGCCGACGAATGGGCGGGCGAAGTGGGTTGGGAACCAGGACCGTCCGACGCCTGAGGACCCGCTGACGGCGATCGCCGTCGCGCCAGCCCGATGCCCGGCCGAACGGCTTCGCGTTCTGGTCGCTCTGCTGTCTGGGCGGTAGGCGTGAGTGACGCACAGTGGCGAGTATTACGTCCGGGTCAAGGGGTTATCCACTGTGGAGGAGGCCGCCAGCTCGGCGGAGACAGTAGCTCTGTCCACTGCTTTCTGCCATTGTCGACTGCTTCCCGACGGCAGTGGCACGCTGGTGCGGTGCTGGCGTCAGTGGTCCAGTTCCATCCCGTCCAGGGCGACACCGAGGCCAACCGGGCCCGGGCCGCTGCGTTCGTCCAACACGCAGCGGAAGCGGGCTCGCATATCGTGGTGCTGCCCGAGCTGTTCGCCACCGGCCCGCCTCACCCCCATGGCGATGCCTTCGGGATCGCCGAGCCTCCGGCCGGGCCGACGGCAACGTGGTTGGCTGACCAGGCCCTCAGGCACCACCTAGCGGTGGCCGGGACCTTCTGGGAGCAGGCTGACGGCAAGTTGCGCAACCGCCTCCTATTGGCCATGCCCGATGGGATGACGTTCACTTACGCCAAACGCAGGCTCGACCGCTCCGAGCGTGACAGCTTGACCCCCGGTTCCGATAGCAACGTGGCTGACACGGTGCTGGGCCGGCTCGGCTTTTCGATATGCCTCGATGCCTCCGACGCGGGCTTGGCGGCCCAGCTACGGGCGGCCGCAGTGCAGTTGGTCCTCTTCCCCCACGCCACGGCGGCCACCCGGGCTTTCAGCCGGACCATTTTTGCCGTGGAATCACACCGCCTGCCACTGATGTCGAGCTTTGCCAAACGCGTCGCCGCCCCAGTCCTGGCTGCCGGCCTCGTCGGTCCATTCCGGGCCAAGACGTTGTGGGCAGGGAACTGGATGCGCGGCTCGACCTGGGTTATCGGAGCCGACGGTACCGTACTGGCTGGCCTCGGCTTTGGCCAAGAAGGAGTGGCTACCTCCCAGGTCACCTTGGTACCTGTCTGACGGCTCGAAGTCCTTGTCAATGACGAGCCTCGCCCGGCGTGGCACGTTACCCAATGGGGAACTGGTTGTGCTCACGACCGGTCGCGCCCTGGCTCTCTTGCTGATAACTCTCTCTGACACCTCGCGAACGGACGCTCATCGCCATCGAACCAAGCGGCCTTTTAAGCTGGGTCCGACATCTGGCCACGAAGGTCGCGCACCTCGCCATGAAGGCGCGACCTCGCTGTGAAGGCTATGGCCTTCCAAAAGCATTGCCGTTTCGCCCGAACCGCCCCTATTGGGACTTGACTTGGGCCGCTCGTTTTGGGCCGTCGCACGCAGCGCCCTCAACGGCGCCAAAGACAGTGGTTTGGCAGCGCTGCCCGAGAACTTCAGGGCGCGGCCAAACCGGTCTTGGCGCTGGCCACCGTGTACTGGCTAACTCGCACTCCCACCAGTTCGGCCCGGTGTTGAGCCAACACGCTTGCTATCGCATCCCGGAGCTGCTGGCGGTGGTCAACAGAGAGGTACGCAATGTGGGCGAACGACAGCTGTCAATCGAGGTAGCGCTCCGTCGTGACCACGACGGCCCGTTGGTCAAGCCACGCATCTACTACCGTCATAGCCCCGCTCCGCTCGACCTCGGCCCGGCCGCCTGCGAACAGTTCATCTTCGACCGACAACGGGGGCCTCCCTCCCTCACCAGGTGGGGGCTCAACTGTTTGTACACCTCGTTCAGGTCGGAGGTGAGCTCCAGGTCGGCAAGGACCGGGAACCCCCTTGTGTTGATGAGCAGACCGGAGGCAGTCAGCACGGTTGCCGCTAGAGGGTAGGCCACCGCAGGCTCGAGCCAGTGCCAAGCATCGCTGCTCCAGATGTGGTCGAAGGGCCCATCGGTCGCCTCCAGCGACTCGAACGTGCGCTCCCAGACCTGTAAACGGCCGGCGGCAATTTCATGCGAGAGGTTGTGACGTAGCCTCTCAGCCATGGGAGGCGACGGCTCGAGGGCCACCGTGGGGGCGAGGCGGGCCACGCTTGCAGACAGCTGGCCTGTCCCGGCGCCGACCTCGAGCTGGCGGCGCGGCGGCTCGGAGCCCAACCGCTGTAGGACGGCGTCGACATAGCTCTCCGGCACCTCCGGCCGGCCGCGGTCATAAAACTCAACCAGGTCCCCAAACACGAACCTGGCCGAGCGGTCAGTGTTAGCCCGCACGCCCACGAGTCTGGCCCCGTCAGCTCGTACCATGCCACGAGGAGGTCAACTGCGAGATGCTGACGGTCCACTTCCTCGGCTCCGACCAGTACACCTTTTCGGCTGAGGACCGCCGCAGCATCCGCGATATTGCGGCGCGAGCCGAACGCCGGCTTCGTGCCCTCCTCCCGCTGGTCGAGCACCTGCACTTGCTCGTCGAGACGTCCGAGGCGGTGCTCCCCACCGGTGATAACGCCTCTACCCTCGCCCCTGACCTGGTTAAGTGGACGGCCGACCCGGCCCTGGGCGTGACCGACGTGGCCCGCCGGCACTTGGCTCAGGCGCTCGCGCACGAGGCGTTCCACGCCGCCCGCTTCCGGCGGTTGCCGCCTGAAGTCGATGGAGGCTGCTGGGAGGACGTCGCCATAGCCGAAGGCTTGGCTACCGCCTTCGCCCGTGACAACTTCGGCGCCGACGAGGCCTGGTCGGCCTACCCTGCTGAGGTGATCGAGACCTGGGCGGCTGAGCTGTTCGCTCAGCCTCTCGACGAGCGGTCCGTGGTTGAGTGGAAGTTCAAGCACCCTGATGGCCGCACGTTCATCGCCTTCCGGGTCGGCACATGGCTGGTCGACGTCGCCTGCGCGTACGCGGGGCGGGCACCTGCCGACCTCGTCTGGGTACCTGGCCCAGAAATCCTGAAAATGGCAAAGCCCTAGAACGTTGCCCACTCTGCCAGAGCCCGCTGAACGGGACCCTGCTGTTTCTACTCCGGCCCAGCTTTAGACTTCTGTATCAAGCGCCAGAAGTGGCCAATAGGGGCGGTAGTTCAACCGGAAACGCAATCTGGGCGAACCGAAAATATTCGGCAACTTGTTTAGCGGAAAGGAACCTGCAAACGCCACGTTCGCTCGATGCCGGAACAGAACGGCGACCTCGCTTCGAACAATATGCCCGCTAGATCTGCCTTCTAGACCAAGCGAAGTTGGCCCAAATCGGAGCGTCCGTAGCCGTCGATCAGCGTGTGAGCGTGGATCTTGCTCGTAAATCGCACGTTTGTAAGGCACACATAACGGGGCGTTCGGAGCAGGGCTCACGGCGTCACCCTCAAGAGGACCTCGCCCTACCGGAAGCCACCGGCCTAATCTCAACGGGTGCCGTACGACGTCCGCTTGATCGGTGGTCAGTGCTCCGAGGTCTGCGACGAGTGCGGGTTTGACGGCAGCTTGCTGAGCGACGTCGACCTCGTCCGGCGCTACCAGGACTTGCCGCGCCAATGGGACCTCCTCCTCTCCCAAGGTGAAGAGGCCCTGCTGCGCCGAAGGCCAAAGCCCACAATTTGGTGCGGTTTCGAGTACGCACACCACATCGGCGTCGGCCTGCACTGGTTGGCGGACGTCCTCGAGGGGACGGCGACCCCGGCGCCGGCCCCGCCCACAGACGACCCCGACCGCCATGAGGACCCATGCCGGGAGTGGGCACGAGCCATGCTCGTTGACCACATCGAGACGGGCGTGAGCGTCTTGTTGCCCTTTGCCCGCCGCCACGGACCAGGCGAGCAGGCGGGACCAAGCGCGGTATCTTTTGGGGCCTTCGAGCTCGACCTGGGTACTGCGCTCCGTCACGGCGTACACGACAGCGAGCACCACGTGCTTGACGTCCGCCGGGGGGTGGCGACGCTCAAGCTGGCGCGAGGGCGCAGTGCACTAACCGAGCACGGCTCGAGCGGGGAGCGCATCAGTTGAGCTACCGCGCCGGGGAGACGGTCGTCATCCGAGACGTGCATGACGGGGCTATCTTCGGCGCCTGGCCGCTCTATGTGCTCGAAGACGGTGCCAGCGGCTTGATCACCGTGCAGGTACCCGGGGCGGTAGGCAAGGTCGTGAAGGGGTACCCGAGCGACCGGTCGCTCTTCCTGTCGGAGATCGCCTCCGGGAGGCCGACGCTGGTGGACAAGGCTTGGTCTTCGGTTTCGAGGGTAGGGGTCATCACACCCGCCACCTGGTGGTGCACGTGGCTCATGTGGGACGCCACGTCGGGAGATTTCCTCCGTTACTACGTCGACTTACTGCGGCCGGTCGTAAGGCGCGGGCACCTTCTCGACACCCTCGACCTCGGGCTCGACGTGGTGGTAGCCCCCGACGGCACCTGGAGCTGGAAAGACCTCGACGACGTTCCGCACCTACAGAAGAGAGGTTGGCTTCGCCAAGAAGATCTGGGCCACCTCGAGCGGGCCAAAGTTGAAGTCGTGGGGCCGTCGAAGGCCGCCGTTTCCCCTTCGACGGGAGCCTCATCGCCAGGCGGCCCGACCCGTCTTTTGACCCTGCCACCTTGCCAGTCGATTGGGACCAACTTCCCGGCGGGTAGGAGCCCCCGGGGCGTAGACGAGGGCGGCCTTAGACCGGGCCCGCCGTTCCTGCACACTGGCAAGGATTTAGTGATGCCTCGAGGGTCGCAGCGATCAGGCGACGGAGATTGGTGATAGCGGAGGTTTTGACCGGGTCAGGGAGGATTCGCTGTCTGGGCGCGAACTCCGGCTACGCGACACGTGCTTGGCCGAGGTTGGCGAGGACCAGGGCAGTGGCCCTGACAAAGGGCTCTAGGTGAGCGAGCATAAAGTTCGGCTTCCGGCTGGGGGATCCACCACCTGAGCTGCGTCAGCGGATCTACTGGTGACATGCTCGGACGGGTTGACCCCCAAGGCTCATTGTTGGAAACTCGCCATATGAGGCGGCACTTGGTGACCAAGGGCTCGTTCTACGAGCGCTTGGCTGACCACGGCCACGAACTGGTCTGTGACGAGGACTTCGCCCACCTGTACGCCGAGGGCAGAGGCCGCCCTTCGGTCCCGCCCTCGGTCATGGTGCGGGCCATGCTGTGCGCCACCCATGACCGGACCTCCGACACCGAGACCTCCCGGCGGACGAGAGTGGGCTCGGACTGGAAAGCGGCCATGGGGGTGGACGACTGGTTCGAGGGCATCGGGGCGACGACGTTCAGCCTGATGCGGGCCCGGATGGTGGCCCATGACGCCGATAGCGCCCTGTTCCAAAAAACCTTGGAACGGGCCGTAGAAGCCGGCATTTTCAAGCAGCCCTTGACCGCGGTCATCGACTCGTCACCGGTGCACGGGGCGGGGGCGGTGGCCAGCACCTACGAACTGGTGCGCAAAATGATGGGACGGTTGGCCCGGGCCCTGGGTGAAGACCTCGATGCCGGCCTTTCCGCCCAAGTGGCCCAGCTGGCGGCGGCCAAGCCCGACATCGACTGGCAAGACCCGGCGGCACGGGAACAGCACCTGGGCGAGCTGGTCGAACTGGCGGCCACGTTGTTGGGCCGGGCGGCAGCCAATAAAGAGCTCATGGCCGACCCCGGAGTGGCCGAGGCGGCCGGGCTCCTGTCCCAAGTGGTCCTCCAAGACGTGGAGGACGGCGACGATGGCCTGGTTGTCCGCCAAGGGGTGGCCTCCGACCGGGTGGTCTCGCACTCTGACCCCGAGATGCGCCACGGGCGGAAATCTGCGTCTAGGCGTTTTGACGGCCACAAGCTCGACGTCATGGTCGACGAGGCCTCCGAGCTGGTGCTGGGCGTCGAGGTGCGGGCGGGCAACGCCGGCGACGGGGAGGGGGCAGCCCCACTTTTGTCCACGGTGACCGGGACCGAGGGCATCGAGGTGGCTACTTTGCTGGCCGACATGGCTTATTCCGACGGCGACATACGAGAAGCGGTTGAAGCTCAGGGCACCGAGCTGGTGGCCAAAGTCCCCCCCGTCACCAACTCGGGGCGGTTCCCCAAGACCGAGTTCAACATTGACCTGGGGGCGGGCACGGTCACCTGCCCGGCGGGCCAGGCTACCTCTGACGCCCGGCGGGCCCGGGACCACAAGGGCCGCCCGGCCACCATGTTCTATTTCGACGCCCGCACCTGTGAAATTTGCCCTCTGAGGGACCGCTGCACGGCTGGCAAAGGCGGCCGTACCATCATGGTGAGCCGCCACCACGGCCGCACCGAGGCGGCCCGGGCCGCCCAGGCCGAGCCGGCCACCAAGGCATTGTTGCGCCGGCGGGCGAAAGTGGAACGAAAAATCGACCACCTCCAGGACCTCGGTATGCGCAAAGCCCGTTACCGAGGCCGGCGCAAGACCCGTCTGCAGGCTCTTCTGGCCGCCACCGTCGCCAATTTCAAGCGCTTGGCTGTGCTCGACGCGCTCCACCGAGCTTCCCTCGCCGCCGCGTAAGTCCCTCGAGCGTGACCGGCTCACCAGCGGCCGGCGGGACACGCTGTCAAAACCCCCTCAGCCCCTCACTCCGCCCTTGAGCGGCACAATCACGGCGATCGGGACGGGGCAAGAGGGGCGCCCACAACGCGCAGACCGCACCTCAAATCGGGCCTTTGCTGCTCGCTCACCTAGGCTTCAATCTGGTGCAGAGGCACGACGTCAACATCGACGCCTCGCCTTATGACAGCGCCGCAAGCGCCTCGTCTAACCGGCCCTTGTGTTGGGGCCGCTTCCTCCGGGTTGGCTTGCGCCCGCATCTTCATGGCGCTCCACTTCGATGAATGTCAGGCTCTTGGCATGATCGATAGCTTTGCCAAGGAGTACCTGCACGACGAACTGAAGTGGGCCCGTGTATCTCCAGTGGGCAAAGTTGACGGCCTGTCGGAGTACGACGTGCGCCGCCCGCTGACCAAGACGGGGACCAACCTGCTTGGCTTGGTGAAGCACCTGACCTTGTCGGAAGCCCGCTATTTCGGGTCGATCTTCGATCGCCCCTACCCTGGACCGGTCCCGAATTTCGATGACCCGGGCTTCCACAACCGTGACTACCTCTGGGTTGGCGAAGACGAGTCACGTACGGACATCGTCGGCGGGTACGAGCGAGCGTGCCAGCACGCAGATACGACTATCGAGGCGTTGCCGATCGACGCCGGGGGCTACGTCCCGTAGTGGCCGCGTCCAGATGTGAAACTGTTCAACGTCATGGTCCACGTACTGACCGAGACGAACCGTCATCTCGGTCACGCCGACATCCTCCGCGAGCAGCTCGACGGGGCACTCGGGTCCCGAGCTCACGCCTTCGTCGGCAGAAGATGATGCCGACTGGGCTCGGCACCGCGCCATGATCGAGAAGGCCGCCCAAGCTGTACGCAACACCGACTGAAAGTGGCAGGCGCCTAGCTTCCCCAGCCTTTTGAGAGCGGTCGAGGCGGAGCCGTAGGAGTCATGCCATCGACTATTCGCCCGTCCCGGGAAGCCGCAACCGGGATGGAGGCCCTCCCTCTGGAAGGCCGCCATCCGGCGCGACGCTGGGAAACGGCTTCACCGCAGCCAGTGCCGAGCCGGGCCAGGGGCAGGGGGTGTAGGACGTCTTGGTAAGGACTAGTGATGCGTGCAGGCTGGCAGCAAACGGGCGAGGGAGGTCTTCTCGTCGTGCCCTCCTTGCGTCACGATCGGTTGGTGGTCCGTCGCGGGGTCTTCAGCGACTCGGGTAGACGGCAACGCTCGTCGTACATCCGGGCGAGCGACTCGTCGGAGCCGCTGTCGAATCTCGCTCTTGCTAACAACAAGGCGGGTAACCCGAATCAAGGACAGAAGCCGTAGTCAGTTCTTCGGCGACGGTCACGGGCGGGGCTGAGGCCGTTCTAGTCAGAAGCGCTGCGGCGGGGACCGAGATGACGACGGCAGCGCTTACCAAAAGCGGCTCGTACCCCACAATGTCGACGAGGGTGGCACCAACGGCGATGGAGATGGTCTGGCTGACAATTAGGACCATGTTCGAGGCGGCTGAGACCCGTCCTACGAGTGAGCTGGGTGTGTAGCGCTGATTGGCGGTCGTGACCGCCACGGCACAGAGAGCGACGGCCACTCCGAAGATAACGAGGGCCACCGTTGTGGCGGCGATCTCTGGGACGGTGTAAATGGCGGTGGCGACGGCCCAGGCAGCGACCGCGACCCCGAGGGTGCGTTGCTCACCGGCCCGGGACATCAGCCGGGTGGCAGCCAGGCCGCCGGCGATGGACCCGACAGCCTGGATGCTCATGAGGACGCCGAGGAACGATGCCGGCCGGTGGAGCGCAGCGATAACGGCAAAGGTAACGGACTCGTAGAAGCCGAGCACCAGCATGGCGACCGAGTACGCCAAGGTCATGCGGGCGAGCACCGGGACACGGCGCAGGTGGACGATGCCGTCGAGCATGGAAGACCATGCGCCCCGCCCGTGCGGCGCACTGAGCGGGTGCTCTGGGACCCGGACCGAGGCTAGGGCGCCGATGGCGACAGCAAAGGTGGCGGCGTCTAAGACGGCCAGGCTGGCGCCCCCAAGCCAGGTGTACAGCCCGGCACCAACCACGGGGGAAACGAGCCGCACCCCCTGGCCCAGCGTCTGGGTGGCGGCGTTGGCCCCAGCCAGGTCGGCGTGGGGCAGTAGGTCTTTGACCAACCCGGCCCCGGCAGCACTGATCACGCTCGAGCTGGCGCCGTAGGCCAGTGCGACGGCGTAAATGACCCAGAGCTGGTCTCGAGATTGGACGACCAGCAGGCTCAGGACCACTACGCCGGTGGCAGCGTTGGCGACCATGAGCAGGTGCCGGCGGGGGAACCGGTCTGCGAACTGGCCGCCGACCGGGGCGGTGAGGTAGCCGAGCCCCAGGGCCAAAAACACGGCACCGGCGGCGGGGTTGCTGCCCGTCAGGTCCTTGGCCCAGATGCCGAGCGAGAGGTACAAAGCGCTGTCGCCGAAGCTGGACACCGAGTTCCCGACCAGCAGCCGTCGGAGCCGGGGGTCGCCGAGCGCACCCACGTCCCTACTCCGCTACGTCTTCAGGGAGCGGGTAACCGACCGCTAACAGCCGCACCGGACGGGAACCATGCGGCCGTTTCGACGGCTCTTCCAGGCGGTCCCTAAAGCGTGACAGCACGGCCAGGACTTCGGCCGACAGCTCCTCGAGCTCCGCAGACGTCAGCCACGTCGTCGCCCCCGCCCGGAGCGCAGCGCGACGCCAGGCCTGGGGATAGGTGTGCTCACTGCGTTGCCACCGCATCAGCTTGGCCATCTCGTACTGGACGAACACGTGCTCCAGTTCGGCCACGGCTCGGCGGCGCGCTTCGTCGGGCTGGATCATCGACCAGGACTGCTCCGTCGTGGCCAGGCGCCACGGCCGTTCCCGCTTCGAGGTGCTCGGTGCCTCCTCGACTAAGCCGTAGCGGGCCAGCTGGCGGAGATGGAAAGAGCAGTTCGCCTGGGTATCACCCACCAGCTCGGCACAGCGGGTTGACGTGGCGGAGCCCTCGACGAGCAGCACGTCCATCAGCGCCCACTTGAGGGGGTGGGCTAAGGCCCGCATGGCCGCCGGGTCGACGATCTCGCCTCGGCGCTGTGGTCGCTGTTGCTTCGCCATATGCAAAAGCATACTCTTGAGTTGCTGAATGCACAAGTGTACTTTTGCTTTCCGGCTCACCCCAGTAGGACGAAGACAGGGTCGAGCGCTTGACCACGGGCGGATGCCCGTCCTTGTGCCCGCCGCAGGTCGACGTAAGACCGGCAAGGCCGTGATGGCTAGCGCCGGAAAGCTATTGGTTGGCGGTGGAAGCTGCTGAGCGGCGAGTTATGGAGCAGGCGGGCCGCAGCCCTGTGCCAGACTCCCCGCATGGACGAGTGCCTGGCATGTGAGCTCACCCAAGGCCGTCGGCCGTTGCCGGGCGGGCTAATCCACCGCGCTAGCGGCTGGCGCGTCGAGCATTGTGCGGGCCCCTCGGGCTCGGGACATTGATCGTCAAGCCCGAGCGCCACGTGACGGCGGTGGCCGACCTCAGCCATGAGGAGGCCGCCGCGCTGGGTCTGTTGCTGCGGCGATCATCAACCGTTGCCTCCATCCTGGTGGGCGCCGACCAGGTCTACAACTGCCTCTGGTCCCATGCCGGTGGCACCCCGGGCCACATCCACTACGTGGTCCAGCCGGTAACCAGGCAGCAAATGATTGAGTTTGGCTGCCACGGGCCCAACCTCCAGCTCGCCATGTTGGCCACTGGCCAGTTCCCGGAACCCGGTCTTGTCGAGCCAATATGTGAGCGGGCACGGGCGGAATTCGCCGCCCATCCTTGACCCGCGGTCCCGTCCAGTTGCTCAGGAACTAACCGGCTGCGTGGAAAACGGGCACTTTGACCTCCCTAGGGAGAGCATGACCCAATCATCAGGGGCTTGACAGCCCTCGGCCTCGTCCCGCGGCCATCGCAACGATGCAGCCGCAAACGAATGTATTCGGGCGTACCTGCATGGCAAGCTCACGCTAAGCCAAGGGTCGGAGTCTGAGCCGGAACCTAGCAACGCACAATGCTTTGAACAGGCGCCTGGACAGAACCGGGTATAACTGGAGCGGCTATTCAAGACGCTCAGTACAGCAACGGTTTTTACGTTGGTCCCATTTGGTAGACGCCCAGTAACCAATTGGAGCCTTATCGGTCCCCGCCAATAGACGTTTGGTTCTTCTGGCGCACCTGCCCAAGCCATCGGTACCGGGTAGGAGGTGGTACGACGTTGGCTGGGTCAGAAATCGGCGTCCCGTCAGGTGGAGTTCGTGCGGAACCACTGAAGGTCCCTCAGGAACCCGGACCCGTGCGCCCAGGGTGGTGGCTGTTCCCATTGCTGGGGCCATCCGGGCCGCTCCTCGGCGGCCCAGGTCTTGGTTGTGACGTAGGCGGCCTCAACCCGGTCGGGAACGGCTACGATCACGTCGGCCCAGAGCCGGGCTGAGCAGCCGTAGCCGTCACGCACCAGCGCCATGCGATGGCCCACGGCGCTATCGGGCGTGCGGCCCATGGCGGCTCGGTTCTCGGGGGCGGCGAGGGGCACCCAGCGGTAAGCGAAATAGGCCAGGTCCCACGCTCGGGCCCCGGGCGCAGCCACGTCCCAGTCGACCAGGCCGGTGATCTTGTCCCCGTCGTGTAGGAAGTTCCACGGGGCCAGGTCGTTGTGGCAGACCACTTCGCCGTCCAGGGCGGCCGTCGGCCCTCGCTGCCAGCCGTCTTTGGGATAGCTTCAGCCGGCGACCACGTCGTGGTAACGGCGGACAAGGTGGGCGGCGCTGACTAGGAGCGCGTCGCCCTCTAACTCGGCCCTAGGCACGGTCGGCCCGGGAGCTCGGACAGGACCTCACGTCCATGGTCGTCGGTGCCCAAGAACCGGGGTGAGAGGTCAAACCTCGACGCTTCGAGGTACCCGAGGAGACCATGGACCGCGTCGGACCACCAACCGGTGGGGCGTCGGATGGTCCCATCGACCCTCGACATTGCGGTGATACCGCCGCGGCCGACCTGTTCGTCGACCATCGCTGTGACAATATGCTCCCGCCCCCGTCGGCCCAGTGAAAATGAGCAGCTTTCGCCGTCGTCCGGGTATGAACGGCAGTGCAGTTGATCTCCCCTTGGGAGGCAGCAGGTCCGCCATTCAGGGCGCCTAAGGACACGATTCTGTCGATAGCGCCCCGGGCGGTCATCGAGTGTTTTCGAGCGGGTAAAACGAGCAGAGATCGCCGAGGCGTCCCATCGTCACACCCCGTCCGGGCCGACTCGCCCACGGGCCGAAGAAGTAAGCCCCAACCGTTAGCCTCACTTGAATGGCTGGCGATAACCGTGAGGTCAAGCTTGTCCTGTTCGACCTGGGCGGCGTCCTGGTCCGCCTCGGGGGCCTCAGCGCCATGCAGGGACTGGCTAGCGCCGCGTCCGACGAGGAGTTATGGGACTGCTGGCTGGCTTGCCCATGGGTCAGTAGTATGCAGCGCGGCCAGTGCCAACCGGAAGACTTCGCCGTGGGTGTCGTCTCCGACCTGGCCTTAACGATTAGCCCGACAGAGTTCCTCGAGCGGTTCCGCTGCTGGCCCGAGGGCCTGTTCGACGGTGCCGCCGAGCTGGTCAACACCGTGCGCGGCCGGGTCCGGGCGGGTTGCTTGAGCAACACCAATGCTGTCCACTGGGACGAGCTGAGAGCTAGTTGGCGCGTGGACCAGCTGTTCGACGTCGTCTTTTTGTCCCACGAAATGGGCTTGCTAAAGCCAGACCGGGAGATCTTCGAGCGGGTCTCATCCGTCGCCGGCTGCGCAAACGAGCACATCGCCTTCCTAGATGACAGCGCCAATAACGTTGACCAAGCCGTGAGGATGGGCTTCCAGGCCCGAAAAGTAACCGGGGTCGACCAAGCGAGGGCGGCTCTGGTCGAGTTGGACGTCCTGCCCGGACATGCCAGCCGGGCGAGCGACCGGTAAAACGAAGAGATGAGCGCGCTCCCCATCAGCAGCCCGGCGGCCCAAGGGGTGATGGCTGAGGCGGTCCAAGAGTTCCTCACCGCCTTGGAGGAGGCTCCCGAGGTCGAACCTCACAGCCTCATGGTGCTCAGGCACGGCTCCGTCGTGGCGGCGGGCTGGTGGTGGCCGTACACCGCGCCCCGGCGCCATCTTCTGTATTCCTTGAGCAAGATCTTCACGGCGACGGCGGCGGGGTTGGCGATGGCCGATGGCCTGTTGCACCTGGACGACCCCGTGGTCGACTACTTCCCTGAGCTACTGCCCAACCTCACCGATCGCCGGGCCCAGTCCATGCTCGTCCGCCACCTTGCCTCGATGTCCACCGGGCACACCGAAGACACCGCGGCCCGGGTGTTCACTACCGGCCCCGAAGACCCTGTGCTCAACTTCTTGCTCCTGGCCCCCGAACGCGAGCCGGGGAGCGTATTTTGTTACAACCAGCCCGCGACTTACACCCTGGCCGCCATTGTGCAACGGGTCACGGGTAAAACCTTGGCTCATTACCTACAAAAACGCCTCTTCGACAAACTGGGGGCAAGCGAGCCGAGATGGCTCCAGTACCCGGCGGGACGCGACATTGGCTACAGCGGCCTGTACGCCACCACCGACACCGTCGCCCGGTTAGGCCAGCTCTACCTGCAGGGCGGCGAGTGGGAGGGCCAACAGCTGTTGCCCCCATCCTGGGTGAGCGAAGCGACCCGGGCCCAGGTGCCAACGGGCCTCGTAGGCCCGGACGGGGCCTGGTATGGGTACCAGTTCCGGATGTCCCAGCATGGCTATCGCGGCGACGGCGCCTATGGCCAGTACTGCCTGGTCCTCCCCGATGAGGACGCCGTCGTCGCCATGACGGCCCAGACGCGCAGCGCGGGGCGTCCTGACATGCAGACGGTCCTGACCATGGTCTGGGACAAGCTCCTTCCCGCGTTCAGAAGGAGAGCCCTCCCAGGTGACGAAGAAGACGAGCGTTTGCAAGCGCGCCTGGACGGCCTGTCGCTGCCGGCCGTCCTAGGTGGGGCTTCGCCCCCGGATACCGGCACAGGCTGGGCGGGGACGACCTTCGTCCCGACAGGCGGTTCGTGCCAAGAACAGCCTTCATTGGCGGCTGTCAGGGTCAACCTTGGCAAGGACGGTTGGAGCGTGGCACTGTGCGAGGACGTAGGCGAAGTCGAAGCGCCGCTAGCCGGGGGTCGCTGGGCGGTCGGTGAGCAGGTCCTCTCCGGTGGGGACGCGGCGCCGGTCGCCAGCAGTGGCGCCTGGCAATCCCCGGCAGTCCTTCGCGTCGACCTGATCTTTCTAGAAACTCCGCACCGCTTGAGCGTGACCTGCAACCTTGACGACAAGACGTTCCGCGCTTCTTGGGCCAGCCGACCGGGTCACGCGTCTCGCCTGCGCGATCTGCGTGCACCGACCCCCTCAGGGACCTGACGCAGTGATTATCTGCTCGGATATCGCACATCGGGTAGCTGAGCAAAAATCAGATTGTCAATACGCGTCGTGATAATACGGCAGTTGGTTCTGCAGCGCGGGAACGTCGAACTTTCAGTGTTTTCGACACCAAATCCGTCTGATATGTAGTTGTCCCTTGTGGACAAAAACTATTTCGACGGATACATAATGCTCCATTATGTCGCTCGCGCCACGCGTGGACAACGAGACGGGCGCCGCCCGCTCGCCATGACGTGAGGGTACTTATGCACCGGCGCGCTCCAGCCGGGCCTGCAGTTCTCGGCTCAAGTGCTCGAGGTAGCCGGTGCCGCCGCCCGCCAGCTCCTTGCGGGCGTTGTAGAGGAGGACCCACAGCCCGGCGGCATAGGCCAGCTCGCTCGCGTCTTCATCCCAACTGGGACGGCCCCTTCGGTAGGCGTCCAGGAACGCATCGGTCTGCCCCACGTCCGCTGCCGACGGGCCCGCCAGGGGCAGAGGCGAACACCGTCGCGCCAGCACCGGCGATGGCCGGGTCGCTCCGGCTTCCCAGGCTGTCCCAGTCGTAGGCAACGGCAATGTGGCCATCCCTCCAGCCCAGGTTGTGGGACTCCCAGTCACAGTGACCGATGACGGCGGGCCAAGCATCGGCCGAGAGCCGAGAGCGCACGCGCTCGGCGGTAGCCTCCAACCAGTGCGGCCCCGGTGGGCTGTTCAGGTCGAGGTCAAGGTCGTCCGGAGGCGGCCAGTTGCCCTCTCCGGGGCAGTCCCAGGCGACCCAGGGCAGCGGCGGGGCCAGCTCAGGGAACGTCGATGGGTTCCCGGCCAGGTCTACGAGCCGGGCCAGTCGCCTCCGCGCACTCGTCGGCCGGCGGCTGGCCCAAGAGGGGCCGGCAGGTACGAACGCCTCCGCGCTCGCCAGCATGCGACCGATCGGCGAGACCCCGCTCAGAGGTTCGGGGCAGGGGAACCCGCGCTCGAACAGCAATCGTTGGACGGCGATGGCCCCACGCACTCGCTCGTCGGGGGGCCGCAGTTTGACCACCACTTGACGGCCGTCCTCGAGCTCGACGCCGACCACCTGCGAGATGTGGCCGGCATTGAAGAAGTGCCCATGGGCAGATGAACCCAGCTCGCGGCGGCACCAATCGACGATCTCCTGCCACTGGCTGGTGTCCCCCGTTGGCCCGGTCATAGCCATATTTCACCCGATGCGCGCCGGGGCCAGCCAGGCATGAGCAGCGAGCCAGCGAGCAACACCCGCCAGGACGCCTGTCCTCGTCCGGCTCCGAGCAAGGTTGCCGGGCGGCGTGGCGGGGCGACCTCGCACAACGGGCCACACGCATACAGCCCAAGCTCGGGTGATTTCCCACCTCCATCGGCGCAAGGAGGCGGCTGCTGCGGATTCTGAGCGGCCCCTTGGACCCACGGGGCGAGCACACTCCCGTCGATATGGGCGGATTCTTATTGTAAATCAATCCTTTCTCCAATGATACAGAACGGGACGATCTGTCCACGCGAGACGCCAACCCACTCGGGAATGCGCGAGAACGCCTGAAGGAGCGGTCAACCGTACGAACTGCACCCGGCGCCCCCGGACCCCACCCGCTCGGCAACTCGACGGCTGAGTCATCCTCAGCGCTCTTGACTCCGGTGCCGCCGGCACCACCTTTGCCCGATGAAAGCCTTTGGGGTCAAGGGGTTCGGCGATTGCCGTACGCGGCGTCGCCAGATCGTCATCGAGTCGTCGGTCCTGCATGGCACGGTCTAGAGCGGCAGCCGCCCATGACACCGTCCTAGGTTGAGCGTTCGACGTCTCCCGCCGTTTGTGAGCGGTCTTCGTAATCCGCCGTGCGACTGGATAATTTCGAGCAAATGACACAACTGCCTCCACTTCCTCGGAATGTCTCAGCAGCCGAGCTACGCCAGGCATGCGACCGTGTGGGAGAGCTGGACGGCTGGGACTTCTCGTCCGTAAATGACTGGCGTGCGCCCGTGCCTTGGGAGTACCAAGAAGTTGTCGTCCAGTGGGCCGCGGACCGGCCACGTACCCTCGACGTTGGGAGCGGTGGGGGTGAAGTCATCGAGCGCCTAGTACCGGTGTTGGGGCCCACCGTCCTGGTCGACCATCAGCACCGCATGGCGTCGGTGGCCCAGGCGCGCCTGACGCGCTCGGCCAGCGTTGTCATCGCCGACGGACGCGCCCTGCCGTTCCCCGACACCAGCTTCGACCTGGTGCTCGACCGCCACGCCCCGGTGTCCCTGGCCGAGTTCACCCGGCTGCTCGTCCCCGGCGGGACGCTCATCACCCAGCAAGTGGGCGGCCGCAACCTGCAGTCGATTTTCGATGCCTTCGGTTGGGGGTCCAACGCTGACCAATGGGGCGAGGTTTGGTCCCGCACTCAGCGACTTGAAGCGCTGGTCTCCACCGCGCCTGAAGTTGGGCTCGAGGTGCTGCGGGCCGACGAATACGAAGTCGAGTATGCCCTAGCGGACCTCGGTTCTCTCGTCTTCACGCTGAAACATGTGCCCTTTCCCCAGTCCTTTGACCCCGATGCTCACGTCGAGGCCGTGAACCGTCTGCTCCGCGACGGCACCGGCCCCCACGGTGTCATGTCGAGCGAGCACCGCCAGCTGTTCGTTGCCCGGAAGGGTCAAGTGGCCAAGGGCTCAAACGCTGTTGGAAGAAGTTGCCCTACCTCTTAGAACCAGGCAGGCTGCCCTGACCCACACCTCGTCCGACCGGTTAGAGCGGGCCGGCACATAGGACAATATGAGCCCAAGACAGAGCCTTGGCCGTGCGTCCCCAGGTGCGCCTGGCCGCCTTTCGAGACAACGGCTCTAGCCTGCCTCTTGAATTTTCATTCACCATAAGGGCGTGTGACGCGCCGCAACTTTCGGGTGGCGCCCACGAAGGCGGCGGATCTGCTCTTGCCAGAAGAGATCGTCTGACCGGAAAGAAGGTATGCGCTATTCGCCGAGGATTAAGGCGGTCGAGATGGCCCACCGGATCACCCACGAGAGCGTCTTGGTGCCTGTCACGGGCGACGGCCTACGTCAGCGCAGGAGGGCATCGGGCGTGACCGAAACGATCCCCGTAGCGCCTGCGGCCCGGATCTCGCCCAGACGGGCCCAGAAAAGCGCTGCTTCGACGACGAGATGGACGGCGACGAGGTCGTCCCGTCCGGCCAGCGGGAGGACCGTCGGTGCGGCCAGGCCAGGGAAGACCGAGACCAGTTCTTCCAGTTGGCCCGGGGGATGTGCAGCATTACGTAGCGCTGTTGACGGGCGTCGAGGGCGGCCTGTAACCGAAGCGACAGCGCGCCCAGGCGCCCATCGTCGTTGTGCACGAAGAGTGCTTCGCATTGTGAGACAACGTCCAGCACCCGCAGGCGGTTCTGGCTCAGGCTGGTCCCCGTCTCTCGTAGGTCGACGATGGCATCGGCCAAACCAGCGGCACAAACACCTTCCAGGGCGCCGCCCATGGTGACGATCTTGATGGCGACCCCCCGGGCGCCGAACCAATCAGCCGTCACTTTTGGCATGTGGGTGGCCACCACGGCCCCGTCGAGGTCCGCCACTGCTTGCCGGCCGTCGTCGTCCCGGCTGGCCACGACCAGGTCGGAGCGCGTCATGCCGAGAGGGATGGCGGCCAGGTGGCCCAGGCCCTCTTCGAGCACGATGTCGGTCGAGATGAAGGCCCCTTCCACCCGCCCGGCGGCCAACCAGGCGGCGGCGTCCCTGGGCCGCATCTCGATGAACTCGAGGCTGTCGGTCGGGACCCGGGCTCCGGTCCCTCGGAACGCCGAGGTCCCGTACCCGGCGCGGTCCAGCAGGGCCACGACGTCGTCGCGCAGGCGCCCGCGCGAGGGTACGGCCACACGAAGGGTCACCGCCGACGCCTCGCCAGTTCGTCCACGACGGCCTCAAAGCTCACTTCGCTGTCGACCAGCCCGACCAAGAGGTGGAACACCAGGTCCGCCGCCTCCGACACGACGCGCTCGGGGTCGCGCCGGGCGCGCCCCAGCTCCAGGCACACCTCGAAGGCTTCCTCCATGATCTTGCGCTGGATCCGTTCGGGATCGTCGAAAAGCTGGGCCGAGTAAGACGAGGGCGGCCGCCCGGCGCGCCGGTCCCTCAAGACGTCCTCCAGCTCTGTCACTGTTGCCTGCATGGAGAACATCTTTGCCGGTGGGTTCAGGAACAGACGACCTTCGCTACATCTGGTTGGTCGTTTCGCCGGTCCTTCATAGGCGCCTATTCGCTGCCTCAGCAGCACTGTGAAGGTTTTGAGGGGTACCCGGGTCTCGCACGACTTGGGAGAGGGTGCAACCTAAATGGCACCGGACGCGCAGTCAGCGAAAAGACTCGTGCGCGCCGCTGAAGAACCAGGGTCGCGGGCCATCTTTGGTCACCTCGAAGGTTGCCGCCAGTAACGGCCCTGCTCCCGGTCGAGGTAGCCGCGGTCCACTAGCAGCCTGCGCAGGAGCGCCCAGTCGCCGTACCAACCGTAAAGGGCCGTGTTCACTTCTCGTTCGCTATATGTCTGGCCGGGCTGGAAGTCTTCGGCGACAAGGTCAAGGACCACCTTCACTGCCCATGGTTCCGACGGCATCTGGACTAGCCGGTTGCGGTAGAAATACCGACGAGCCAACTGAGTGTGCTCGTCATTGAGCGGTCCCAAGCGTTCGGCGGCGGCCTCCCGGGCGGAACGGCCGAACACGCCGTCAATGAGGACGTACCGGTCATCCGCCGATCTGACGATCCCGGCGGACTGGAGACGCCCAAGCTGTTCATACACCGACCGGGTGTTAGACCCCGTCAGCGCCACCATCTCCTCGGCCGAACGTTCAACCCCGTCGAGGAGGGCAACCAGCTTCCGGCGCAAGGGGTCGGCGAGTAGGCCGACGATCTCCTCGGGGGCCGGCGGCCGGTCCGCCATCGGGCTTATGGGCGCCATGTTCGTACGTTAGAGCATAAAGACGGAGTTTGACGTATATTTTGTTCGATGGCCGAAGAGCTGTACTTCTACACCTCTGCCGAGGTCGCTGGGCTGCTCCGGCTCAATGTCCAGGTGGTCCAACGCAAGCTACAGGCGGGGGAGATCCCCGGCTACCGGATCGGCAAGGAGTGGCGGGTCGAGCGCGCCCAGCTGCTCGAGTGGCTCGGCCACCACTCAAACCAACGGGTGAAGCCACTCAGCGACCGCTGGTTCGAGCCATCCGGTCGCCTGAAGGCCTTGCCCGCGCAACGGGCCAAGCGCCGAGCTGTGCTGGAACGGGTGGCGGAACACTTCGACCCAGGACGCGGCTACAAAGAGGCCGAGGTGAACAATCTCTTGCGGGCCGTTTTCGACGATGTCGCCTATCTGCGCCGGGAGCTCATCGCCGAAAAGTTGGTCAACCGGACCGGTGGCATATATCGGCGCAGTTATACAACGCTAGGCCTACCACCCGGGGCCACCTCCGAACCCGACGGCCAGCGAGCTCCGGTCCAGGGTGACGGCAATCTTCGCTAGCCTTCTCCGGCGCATGAACGGCGAATACTACGGTTCCGTGTTCCGCATGCTGCTAGCGCCGGCATCACCACACGATCAGGGCACGGTTCACTTGAAGGAGGCTACGCGCTCTTTATGGTGACGGCGGCTGCTGGGGCGGACGTAGACGAGATCAAGACCAAGCTCGCTGGCCGATCCTCTGAAACTCATGGCCCTTGCGCCAAACGGGGCCAGCCTCGCCCACGCGACCCGAACTGTCCTTGGGCGTGAGCCGTGTTGTCACCGGTACGATGCGCTGGAGGTAAGATCTGCCGGCTGGCGGGCACCATCCGCAGCGGGCCTCAGCTCACTGAAGGATTTCATCGAAGGACGACTTAGCGAAACGGGAGGTACGCGAGGATGTGGTCCACGACGGTCGGGGTCGGAAGCGTGCCGTCCACGGGCGTTGCGCCGAGCTGAAGCATTTCGGCCTCGAACACTGGACGCCCCTCCCGGATCTGTTGGCGACCCGCCTCGCTCCGGCCGGGCGGGTGGGCGCGGTCGTGCGCGACGAGCCGATCTTCTTGGGTCACGTCGTCGATCCTGAGCAGGAAGACCTTGGTGAACAGGTCTAGTAGCTCGTGCTGATTGAGGGCTATGCCGCAGACGAACACGGGAGCATCACTGGCCGCGAGGAGCTGCTCTAACCGTGGCCTGCTCCAGACCCAGCGGTGTGAGCGAAGCCAGTCTGCGGTCGGTGCGGCGGGACCGTCGACGAGGTCCGTCCGACGTCCATAGGGGTCCCGCCAGTGGCTTAGTTCAGGGTCGCAGTCAGGGTCGAGCGTGACGAAGCCACGGCGAGCCAGCTCGGTGGCAACCGTCGATTTCCCTGATCCAGGGTTGCCCGTCACCAGGAATGCCTGCACTGCGGAGTGTTCTACCCAGCCGTTCGGTCGGGTTACCGCGAGGCGCGGCCGCCACGACGTAGAGCCGACGTACCCAGTCGGCGCGGTGCGATCACCGACGTTCCGGAGAACCACCTGGCTCCAGACTTGAGAACTCACGTCCCAAGGAGCGTTCTGTGCTGGTTCCAATCAGCAGGAGGAGCACGCCGTACCGTCGATGAATCGGCATTCGGAACCGGCATCGGCTCCGTGGAGCCTGACGGCACCATAAGTGCCGTTTCGCGCTGGTGTCAGGCCTGCGACGGCACGGATTACCGGCCGGCGTTCTGAGCGCCAGGTTCGTCGAGCTGACCGAGTCGAGTGAAGGAGTCGTCGGCCAAAAGCGTTAGCGGCGAGATGCTACGCGGCACGCGGCTTGCGAACAGGCGAACCGTTAGATCGCTTCGTTACAGAGAGTTCTAAGAACCCTGTGCTAGCTCTTCGGACCAGTCGACGCGCTCACGGGAGCAGGAGGCCGGTTTTGCTGTCGGCGAGCTCGTGCGGTTGTCTCGGCCTCGCCATGAAGGCAGCCACATTTGGGTAGGCACCCGGCTGCGGCCCGACGAGGTCGTCCGGGGATTTGTGCCTGATATCATTGAGAAAACCCAACTTGCTAGACCAGGCGCCATCTGGTGCTTGGTACGCCACGTGCTGGAAGCTGGAGCAAGACGCGAAAATGGCGATCTTTTCGAGTCCTGGTTCAAGTTCTCCATTTTCGCAGGCCGTAAAGCCCAGTTCAGAAAACATCCTGACGTACTCGTCCAGATCATCGTCCGGATCAAGGTCAGCTGGATTTATCACACGCGGCCAGAAAAAACCATCGACTGCCGGCTCCCACCACTTGCCGGTATCACGGGCTACCCATGCAACGCAGTTGTACTTATCGTCCTTGGGGCTCGTGATCCGATAGGTGTCGGGCCTGAGTGACGGGAATCTGTCCTCGAGATCAGACGTCACGATTGGCTAGAGCAGACCCGCTTGGAAGCCCCATGTGCGCCAGGCGTTGGTGGCACCCTCAACAGTCTCCTGACCCTCGGCCGGCCGGATGTGGGTGGCATGTTGGAGGAAGTACAGCCATAGTGGGCGGCGGTCGCCTGATAGCCGATCAAGCGCAACGGCGATAGCCCAAGAACCAGCCTGTGATAGGTCCTTGAAGCTCGGGCTCTTAGCAGCCTGTCGAACGATTGAAAGGGACACCGCATCGGCTTCAAGGGCGTCCGCAGCCGCTTCCAGCCTCTCCCACATCTTCCTGCCGTATTCAAAGACCCCCTCTATGGCGCTCTCGCGACTGACTCGCGTGGTCCCGATCGTCACAGCGCCCTTGACGATCGTCGACGTTGAGCCAAAGCCCGCTTCAAACAGCGGTATCGATGCCTCAGCCGCAACCGCGGGCGCAGGCACATAAGTTTCGGCTTCGTCGCCCGCCAGTGGGCGCGCTGTGCCGGAGAGTGTGCTTAGGAGCAGCGCCATAGTGAAGAAGGATCGATCCACAGCCGGGCTCATCGCTCCCCCCACCGCGTATGCATTTCGCTCCTGGTCACCTCGCGAAATCCGCTAACAATCAGATCATGGCCGATGTCTAAAAAGTCCTTGACGCCGCCAACTAGCTCGCCATCTCCAGGTCGTCCTCGGGAAAGAAATGTCAATATATATGCGTAGATATTGTCGTGTACGAGACCCGGCACTGCTGTGAGGTAGAGTCGACCTCGTGGTCCGCCGTCTGGCCATTCAATGCGAAAACGCTCTTGCAGCTGCGTGTCTTCGACAGGAGGCAATGCGCCTCGTGGAGGATCCTTGACGAGCAGGTTTAGAATGTTCGCTAGTTGGCCGTGGCCTGCTCCATCCTGAGGCCCTACCTCTACGGGGTTGATGTACTGCAATTCCACCCAGGCGACGACGGGTCGCGCGGTAACAACCTGCCCACACGACAGGAACGTTTGGAGCAAGTTAGTAAACTCACGAAGCAAGGTCTCATACCGTGGGTATTCCTCGTCGCCGGTGACCTTTCGCCAGTTGAACATAAGACGATCATGTTGTACCTGGACGACACGAGTCCCTGATTGGTCCAGGAACCAGTACCGTTGCGGAATCGCTCCGCCGAATGACTGAAGGCGCAGCTGTGGCTGTGGGACAGAACCGTCGAAGGTCTCGGCAACGGGTGGCAGCGGCGGATGCTTTTCGTGCCCGCCGTAAGTAGGTCTTATCTCGGGCCAAAGTTCAGAGAGGATCCCGACCTCGTCAACGTGACTTTCGAGCGCGGCTGGTTCACCGCCGTGATGGGCCCATCGGGGTCGGGCAAGTCCACCCTCATGCACTGTATGGCCGGGCTCGACCGCCAGACTTCGGGCCAGTCGTTCGTAGGGGGCCTGGACATCGGCAGTCTCGATGACCCCAAGCTCACCCAACTCCGGCGCGACCGGATGGGGTTCGTTTTCCAGTCTTTCAACCTCGTCCCTACGCTGACGGCGGCCGAGAACATCACGCTGCCCGCCGACCTGGCCGGTACCAAGGTCGACAAGGAATGGTTCGACTACCTGGTCGGCAGGGTCGGTATTGAAGGGCGGCTCTCACACCGCCCCTCCGAGCTGTCTGGTGGGCAGCAGCAGCGGGTGGCGTGCGCACGGGCGTTGATCAACAAGCCCGACCTCGTCTTTGCCGACGAGCCGACGGGCAACCTCGACTCGAACGCCTCAGCCGCCCTGCTCGCCTTCCTGCGTTGGTCGGTTACCGAGCTGGGCCAGTCCATCGTCATGGTGACCCACGACCCGCACGGCGCGGCCTATGCCGACCGGGTCGTGTTCCTGGCCGACGGCAAGGTGGTGGGCCAGCTCGAGGACCCGACCGCCACTACGGTCCTGCAGCGGATGCAGGCCCTCGGGGAACTGGGCGCCTGACATGAAGAACGTGACCATCAAGGGCCTCCTGGCCCACAAGCTGCGTTTGGCGCTGACGGCGCTGGCCATCGTGCTCGGCGTGACCTTCATCGCCGGGACGTTCGTGCTTACCGACACGCTGCACAACACGTTTTCCAGCTTGTTCGGGAACATTTACCAAAAGGTGGACTTCGAGGTCCGCGGCGTGGCCCAGTTCTCCGGGAACAGCGCCGACGCGGTGCGCAACCCGATCCCGGAGTCCCTCCTCACCACCGTCCGCCAGGTCCCCGGAGTGGGGGCAGCCTATGGAGAGGTCGAGGGTTACGCTCAGTTCGTCGGCCACGATGGCCAGGCCATCTCGACCGGTTCCGCCGCCACCCTCGCCATCGATTTTGACCCCGACCGTCAAATCTCCGAGCTGCGCCTTATCGAAGGAAAGGCGCCCACAACCTCGGGCGACGTCGTGATGGACGCGGGCACGGCGCAGAAGTACCACTTCAAGGTGGGCCAACCCGTCCGCGTACTCTCTGCTGGCCCGCCGCTGACGTACACCATTACCGGTATCGCCCAGTTCGGCAATGCCCCCAACCTGGCCGGCGCCACCATCGCCGCCTTCACCCTCCCGACCGCTCAGGCTGTGGTCGGAGAAGTGGGCCAGCTCGATGACATCATCATCGTGACCAAGCCGGGGGCCGACAAAGCCGTTGTCCAGGCTGAGATCGCTCGCGCCCTCCCTCGCGGGGTCGAGGTCGTTACCGGTCAGACCGTCGTGGCTGAAGTTACGACGGCCGTCGACCAGGCGCTCTCGTTCCTCTCCACCGCGTTGCTGGTGTTCGCGTTCATCTCGCTGTTCGTGGGTGCGTTTACCATCTTCAACACGTTCTCGATAACGGTGGGCCAACGGACCCGTGAATTAGCCCTACTGCGGGTGGTCGGCGCCAGCCGCCGCCAGCTGTTCCGCTCCGTCCTGGCCGAAGCCGCCATTGTGGGGTTCATTTCCTCCCTGATCGGTATCGGGCTGGGCGTCCTGGCCGCCTTCGGCCTCAAAGAACTCCTGAGCGCATTCGGCATTTCACTTCCATCGGGGGCACTCGTATTCGAGGCCCGGACCGTGATCGTGTCGCTGGCGGTAGGCGTGGGTGTGACCGTCATCGCCTCGATCGGCCCCGCCCGGCGGGCCGTGCGCATCCCTCCGGTAGCGGCGCTCAGCGACCGCCAGTCCGAGACGGACGTCTCGCCCCGTCGCCGGTTCGCGTGGGGCACGGCGGTCGCCGCCATTGGCGCGGTCATGCTGGCTGTCGGCCTGACCGAGCCCGCCATCGCCCTCGTCGGGCTGGGTGCGGTGTGCATTTTTGTCGGCGTCGCCATGCTGGCGCCGGCGGTGGCCCGCCCGCTGTCGGGGGTAATCGGCCGTCCCCTGGCCGGCGCCTTGGGGGAGGCAGGAAAGCTGGGCCGGCAGAACTCGATGCGCAGCCCCCGGCGCACGGCGCAAACCGCCTCGGCCCTCATGGTGGGCATCGCCCTGGTCTCGGCCATCGACGTGTTCGGGGCGTCGGTGTCCACGTCAGCCACCGCCAGCGTGAAAGACGCCATCAGCGCCGACCTTCTTATCAGCGCCTCCTCGGGTGGCCTGGCCGACTCGGTGCCGGCCCGGGCCTCGGCCGTGCCTGGTGTTACCACGACGGCCACCATCTACCGGGACCAGTTCGAGTTCAACGGCTCGCTCGAAACTCTCACCTCGGCTCCCCCGGACCACCTGTCAGACACCGTCATCTTGCGCATGAAGTCGGGCAGCGAGGACGCTCTGGCCGGCGGCGACATCCTCATCGACTCGACCACGGCTCGCTCTGACCACCTCTCCGTCGGTGACCTGGCCCCGGTCAAGTTCGCTGCCGTCGCCCCGAGCGAACAACTCGTCTGCGGCCTCGGGGAACGGCAGGCGGTAGGCGCTCCGGTTGGCCCACATGGAGACGTGACCGGTGTAACCCTGGAGCACATAGACGGATGGGTAGCGCCGGACGGGGTCGTCGTCGTAGCCGGGCGGAAGGTACACCCACAGCGGGCGTTCCGTGGGGTCCCCGAGCGGGTTGCCCTCGAGCGCGGTCGAGGAAATGGTGGAGCGGTCGATTCGTCCGGCGAGTTCTTTTTCCCAAGGCAGGGGCATGAAGGGCACGATAGGCGCTACTTAGTCCGTGGCGCCGAGCCCGGCCTCGCGTGCGAGGATCATGGCGTGAGCTCGGTCTTCTACGTTGAGCTTGGTGAAGATCATTGAAAGATGGTTGGCCACCGTCTTTGTGCTAATGCCTAGTGCTGCGGCGATGGAGTGATTGCGAGCCCCCTTTGCCAGCATCACTAAAATCTCTCGTTCCCGGCCGGTGAGTTGGGGCAGAGTGCGGACCAGCGCTGCCGTTGTCGGTTTGGTTTCGTGAAGCTGGCCCAGTACGTGTTCAGCAATAACGGCGGAAAACAACGCACCGCCACTGGCAACGGTATGGACGGCCCGGATGATCTCGTGTTGGCTTGCGCCTTTCAGGAGGTAACCGCGGGCGCCGGCGCGCATTGCCTCAGCAATCGATTCGCTGTCTTCTGACATGGTGAGAACGAGCACCTTGCACTCCGGGTAGTGTTGTGCGATCGCCCGCGTGGCTTCGATCCCGGAACCATCAGGCATGTTCAAGTCCATGAGGACCACATCGGGCCGGTAGGCCGAGGCCTTGGACACCGCGTCGGGACCGTTGGACGACTGCGCGATAACGGACATACCGTCGACGGTTTCGATCAGGCTGGAAAGCCCTTCCCTGACCACAGGATGGTCGTCGACGATGAGGATGGTAGTCAAGCGTTTGCCCCAACTTGCGCCACTGGGAAGGTGGCAACAACGCGGCCCCCATCGGGTGTCGGCCCTGCACTGAGCGAGCCGCCACAGTCGGCCGCTCGCTTCGCCATGCTTTCCGTCCCGAACCCCCCGGGCCAACTAGTGCTCGATGACGTGCCGTTGTCGGCGATCTCGAGCCTCAAACTCTCGCCGACCCGGATCACAACGCGGGCGCTCGAGGCATTGGAGTGGCGAGCCACGTTGGTGAGCGCCTCAGTGGTTATGCGGTAAGCGGTTACAACCACGTCGTCAGCCAGAGGTGGGAGCGAGGTCGGGAGATCGACGGACACCACCAGAGGGTGCCCGTCCAGCCGGCTGGTGAACCGGGTGGCCTCGAACGAAACGGCCGCCAGCAGGCCGTACTTGTCCAGAGTGGGAGGGCGCAGCCCATGGGCGATGCGCCTGACGTCGCCTACCGCGGCGCGCGCCTCGCTGCCGATCTGGTCGAGCAGCTCCCGGGCACGGCCCGGATCGTTGGCCACGATGTTGCCGGCCGCGTCCGCTTTCAGCGCCACCGCCGTCAGAGCGGGCCCCAGGCCGTCGTGGAGGTCCCGGTGCAGACGGCGCCGTTCGAGGTCCCGCGCCGCCAGAAGTTCCTCCCGCGACTCCTGGAGCTGGTCATTTAGCTGCACGGAATGAACTGCGCTCGCCAGAGGCCCGGCTACGACGCGGAGGGCGGTCCTGTCGCTGGCGTCGAGTTGCCGTTGGCCTCGTCTGGGCCACACCAGCAGATCCCCGACGGGCTGGCTGCGGTAACGAAGCGGGAAAGCCTCCGGCGCGGATCCGGGGTCGACGGTACCAATAACTCGCTCCTCGACCACGACGGCCAGGTGAGGGAGCCGCAGTGACTGACGCAGCGCCTGGAGCGCCGCCGATAACTCATCGTCCACCGAGCTTTCCAGGCTCGCTGTCAGAGTGGAAAGGGTCTGCGCCGCGTCCCCGCGGGTGCCGAACATAAACCTGTCCACTAACCGCTGCACTACGGCCCGGCAGGGGACGAATACCGCCGCCACCAGGGCCGCCGCCACCAGAGAACCCCCGAGCTGGGCGCCGCGCCCGACGGTGGCCCGGGCCAGCTCCACGACGCCCAGGTAGATGGCGAGCAAGCCGCCGGACAGCGCGAGGTAGACAAGTGTTCGGTTAACCACGAGGTCGATATCGAACAGCCGGTAACGGACCAGCGCGATCGTGCAAGCCACACAGAACAGGGGAACTCCAACGAGCATCGACGTCGCCCAGTAGCTCGTGACTCCCCAAGCGGTGGGGAGGAATAAGCCAACCGCGATGATCGACCCGGCCAGTAGCCAGAGGAGCTGGTCATGCACCCGGCCAGTAGAGCGGCGCCAACGGTGAGTTAGGGCCACCACGCAGATTATGAACACGGCGAGTAGGCCGAAATTTGTGACGGTCTCGGTCCGCGAAATGAAATTGGACCATGAAGGGCCCATATGGACTAGCGGCGCCGTTTCCACGAGGGTCCAGGCCGCCATCCAGATGATCCCATCGGCTAGGAAAAGAGCCACCAACCAGCGCCAGCTTGGCGTGGCGAGACGGCCGTCCGGGAACAACAAGAGAATAAGGGGGAAGCAGACCGCGACGGCGATCGTCCACGTGTTGCTCAGCATGACAACACCGACGCTCAGGTGCGCCTCGCGTCCGGCTAACAGAACTGGGGTCATAAGGGCGATCCCGTACGCGGAGACTCCGTAAAGGACGCCAAAGGCAGCAAAGAGCCAACCGATTGGCACCTCGGGGCGCTTGTACGCGACATAGGCCCCGAATGGCGCGAAGCTGGCCCCGAGCCAGGCATTGGTGATGCCGTAGGACAGTAGCAATTGCCCTAACGAGAGCCCGGTGGCCGCCAGCTTGAACACGGCTAGGCCGACGACCACCTCGGTCGCCGCCAGGATGACCAGAGGGAGGAACCGGGGCCAACCACGAGGCGTGCTCGTTCCGAGGGCGAGGCCCTTAGCGGCGACGACCGTCTGCACTGTCCCTAATCATGCCAGCTAGCTACCAGACGCGGGAAGGGAGGATGTTCCCGGTCGTCCCGGGAGGATCTCCCGGTTGAGGCGGGAACTCCGTCACTTCCCCATTCGGCCTCGTATTGAGAAGCTGCGATCTGGAGACAGTGGGTACACCGGCGCACTGTCGACGACAGCGAAAGGAACGAAATGCACGGTTTCATTGCGAAAGCGGCGGTGCTGGCCGCCGTGGCGACGTCAGTGAGCAGCGGTGTGGCCGCCGCTCAACCAGTTATAAGCGCAAAACATATTTTGTTCTACGAGAAGAACTCGAGCCTCGTGTATACCTCGCCAAACGGCAAGGTGGCAACCCTCCACGCCCAGCCGGCGCCCGGCAGCCAGATCGAGTTCACCGACCTTGATTATTCGGGGACCCAGGCTCACCACTCCAACGTGTTGGGCGCCAGCGACCACTTTGTCTGCACCTTTTCCGCCAGCGGCAACCCGACCTGCAATGGCGAAGTTGCTATGGGCAATTCGATGTTGATTGCCAAGGGTGCGGGCGGCCAGGGGAACTTCTCTATCCCTATTGTTAGCGGGACAGGCTCGTTCCTCGGCTATACCGGGACGCTGAACGTGGCCGATATTGGCACTACGCTAAACGCGAATCTGGAGATCGTCATGTCCAAATAGTCCTTGAGGCGTACGGCGACCGGTGACAAGACCGCTCTGGCGGTGGACGACATCGCCAGTCGGGTCACTCATACCTACCATTAGCGGCAAACGGCCGTGGCTTTACGACCCAGAAACAGGCAACTCGCCTTCAATTAGCCCGAGGACAGTCTCGGGCCGAGCGGATTAAACCTGAGGCGGTTGGCGTCCAGCGCCGGCTGCCCTTTACCACTACGCCCGACCAGGGAAAGGAATAATCATGCAACTGTATTCGACACGCCAAAGGAACACGTTCTTCGGCCTGTCACCGACCGAGGTTATCGTCCTCGGCCGCGACGGGAACCTGTGGTTGGAGAAGGGCCCCTGGGGCGCCAACCCTCCGGCCAGGACGCAGATCGATGGTGACGTGGCCGCCTTTCGGCCCATCAGCGACAGTGAGGCGTACGTGCTCGGCCACGACGGCAAGCTGTGGTTCGAGACCGGCCCGTTTGGCCCCGTGCCTCCGGCCCGTCAGCAAGTCGATGGCAACGTCGTCGCCTTCGAGCCTCTGGACGACCACCAGTGCCTGGTCCTCGGATCAGACGGCAACCTGTGGTACGAGAACGGGCCTTGGGGCAAGAGCGTCCCGCCGGCGCGCCAGTGGGTCGACGGCAACGTCGCCGACTTCCAGTCGAACGGCTCCAACGAGGTGTTCGTGCTCGGCAACAACGGGAACCTGTGGAACGAACCCGGTCCCTTCGGTACCCGCAACCCCATCCGCCGTGCCCTGGTGGACAGCGACGTCAGACGCGTTCCAGGTCATAGACAGTACCCATGTCGTCGTACAGACGAACTCGGAAGCCACGTACCTCGACAACGGCCCTTGGCCGATGGCGGCGGGGAGCCGTCAACAGGTCCTGGCCGACACGGCCACGTTCCAGCTGCTCTCAGGCGGCCAGTTGTTCGCCACCACCCACCAGGAGAGGATGTACGAGATCGCCGACCCGAGGGGCGGGCTCATCACGGACATCCTGCAAAAGGAGGTCGACGCCAACGTGTACGGGTTCCAGATGCTGGGCGAGGAGCAAGGTTATGTCCTGGGAAGCGACGGCACGCTTTGGTTGGAGTCCGGGCCCTGGGGGACTGCGCCTCCCTCCCGGCAGAGAGTGGACGGCAACGTCGGCTACCTCCCCTACTTCGCGCCGCTGCCCATCTCCTTCCCGCCGGCACCCCTCTCGCTTACCTTCTACCCCAACCTCGACGGCCTGAACGGGAATGTCACGCTGACCCTGAGCTCCTCGGGGGCGTGCGAATTCAAAGGTTCTTTTTCGCCCAGCAACGCCGTCACCGGTATTCTCAGTTACGACGTGAGCGTGGCCGTGATCGTGCGTGACAGGACCGGAGTAGGTTACGGTTTCACGGCTCAGGGCACGGTCGGCTCGGAGTCGAGCTACAACTGGGACCAGTCGGCCACCAACGAGACCGTCGCCAAGAACTGGTCTAACATTGTCCCCGGGTACTCGTGGCACTGGGACGCCAACGCCAACGTGGATCTCCAGGCCACCATAAACTCGATCGTGAGCGCTTATCAGCAAATCGACCAGGTCATCGGCGAGGTCGTCGAAGTCATCGGCCCCCTGGTGGCAGCCGCCTAAAGGGTCCGACCGCGCCGGTCCCGGGTTGGTAAGCCGCCGGCGGCACATAGGGTAGTCCCGGGAGCCGGTAGGCGCTCGAGTACCCGGCTCCCGTGGCACAAGAGGTTCGACCCCTCTGCGATGTGGACTCGGCTCAGATGGGGCCACAGGCGACTCGCTCGCCAGGTCAAGAGGATCATCTCCTGCGGTAGTTTGAGTGCGTCTACGAACCGATCATGGAGGTTGCCAGATGGCACGGGTCCTTATCCTGGCCGGCGATGCCGCCGAGTCCCTCGAAGTGATGTACCCCTACCAGCGCCTTCTGGAAGAGGGCTACGAGGTAGATATCGCGGCACCGACAAAAAAGAAATTGCAGTTCGTGGTGCACGATTTCGAGGACGGCTTTGATACTTACACCGAAAAGCCGGGCTACTGCTGGCCCGCCGACCTCGCTTTCGCCGATGTCGACCCGGCCAACTACGTCGCCGTTGTCATCCCGGGTGGCCGGGCACCCGAGTACATCCGCAACGACCCTGACTTCACGCGCATCGTGAGCCATTTCTTCGACGCCGACAAACCCGTGGCCCAGATTTGCCACGCGCCCCTCGCCCTGGCCACGGCCGGGGTCCTGGCCGGGCGAAAGACGGCCGCCTACCCAGCGCTGGCATCCGACGTGGAGCGGGCCGGGGCCGTGTTCGTTGACGGCGCCGCCGTGGTGGACGGCCTCATGGTGTCCGCTCGGGCGTGGCCGGACCACCCTGCCTGGATGCGGGCCTTTGTCGAAATCCTGCGGGCCAAGGCGCCGGCGAGCACGCCCGCCTAACCGTCTGGAGAGGCGGACTGGGGCCAAAAACATGCCTGGGAGGCACGTTTTTGGCCCCAGTTCTCGCAAAAAGCAGTCTGCGCCGGCGACCACGCCCGCCTAACGCCCGCCCTAACCCCCGCCCAACGGCTGACATATGCGGCCACCCCGGCCGGCTACCAGCCCGCGGCGGCGATGATGGGAGCGGACAGGGGCTTCCCGACCACACCGCCCACGTTTGGCGCGTCCCCGAAGGCCTGGACCGTACCGTTCGCATCTACGACCCAGACCCACGGCCGTCGCTCGTCGGCACGAGCGCCACCGCGGGGTCACCCGCAGTGGCCGCTTTGGCGGTGGCCGGCGGACCGAGGGACTTGGCGTTGCCCTCGGCGTATACGTTGCCGTTTTTGAGGAGCACCCAGTACCCGTTCCCGGCTGGAGTGCGGGCGGCCGCCGTCGCCACCACTTTGTTGGCATGGGCGAAGTTCTGACAGTTACCATCCGGGATCTTGGCGGCGTCGCCGAACGCCACCATTTCACAGTTGGAAAGCAGCAGCCAGTAACCCTTGCCGGTGGCATCGGGCACCACGGCCACGACAGGGGCCGAGCAGCCACCGATGCTGGCGCACGAGCCGAAGAAATGCGCGTCCCCGAAGGCGAACACGCCGCCGTCACTGGCCACCATGAAGTAGCCCTTGCCGTCGGGTGTGGGGACGACGCCGACTATCGGTGCCGAAAGGTGGTGGGGCATTTTGGAACCAACCGGGCCGATCCCGCTGGCCGGCACCGAACCCACGTAGGCGGCGTCGCCGAACGTGAACAACCCCCCGTCAGACGCCACCATCCAGTAGCCACCATGGTCGGCGGTCGGCGCGATCCCGGTTACCGGTCGTTGCAGTGGGATACTTCCTGTTGACCCGTGGAATTGGGCCGTGCCAAAGGCGAAAATCCCGCCGTCCTTGCCGGCCAGCCATAAACCTTGCCCTCCCAACGCGGCCGGGGGCGTCGTCGTGGTCGTTGACGTGCCCGGCGATGTGGTCGGCCCGATCGGCGCGCCGACCGGGCCGGACGGGGGCGACTTGAGGGTGCCATAAACGACGCTGAACGAATCGGTGAGCGGGGCGTACTGGGTCGGGTACGCAATTATCTTGGAATGCGCGACCATATATATGGGAGAGCCGGTGGCCGAAGCGGTGCCTGGCCCACCCACGGCCATATTCGAGAACTCCACCGTCCCAAAATCAGCCAGCGCTTCGATGGAATTGTCAAAGGATGACGTCGGAGCTTCTTCAACCCACTCGGCGGTCGTACCGGGCGCGCTGTAGGGGACCGATTGCGCCCAGTCGACGTGCTGAGTCACGTCATCTACAGAAATTGTCCAGTTCCCAGGCCGAGTCTCGTCGATTTTGGCCGTGATGTGGTCACCCGGGAAGACGGTGCCCAGTTCGACCGATCCCTCCGGTAGGAGCTCGTACCAGGCGTAATAGACGGGGCCGGCGGCCGACCAGCTCTGGTCGGTACCCGTCTGGACCAGGTCGGCGTGGCTGGTAATGCCATCAATGCCGATCCAGGTGCTCGAATCCCCGTACGTGTTCTCGCTCACGGTGGGGACGACCCATCACCTCGCCCTCGAATTGAACAGAAAAGACAACCTCCGAGACGGGAGGCTTTCGAAAATCGACCCTCTCGTGGCCGATGGTGTCAGTGGTCACTTCGGGTGGGGCAGCTTCAGGAAGCCGGGGCTGATGAGAATGATCTTAGCCTAAGCGATGGGGGAGCGGGCACTCCGTTTGCCGAGCACGGCCCTCCGGGCTCCCTCGGCGTGTCTGAACAGGTCGACCCGTGGATCTCCCCGACTCAATTGACGCCCGCCTGGCGAGTGAGTCTCCCATCGAGCAGAATGCCGAACGCGGTCTCCCTCTGCCCAGAGACGCGTAGTGTCGAATGCGGACCTTTGGCTCCCCGGACGCGTCACCGGCAAGGAGTTCTCGCCGCCGAGACTATGGAAACCGCCTTGGCCGCGGTAATGATTACAGAATGACGCTAGCGTTGACGGACCAGGCCAGCCATAGGGCGCCTGTAACGGCGATCGGGTTCATGGGGCCATGCTTGTCGCACTGACGGTGACCGCGCTCCGATTCGGCAACCGATACCGGAAGCCCAGGGGGAATGGCACTTTCGCGTGGTGGAGAGACAGAACGCGAACCTTCGTCTGGACAATATGCACGTGGTCTCTGTTCTGGCGCTAACTGGATGGCGTTGAACCGCATTCGAGAGGACCATCGCATTGTGTGCGTACCGCGGGCTACGTGATTTTGCAGCCCAACGTTGTTGCTGCCGTTTGATGGATTAGTTGGCCAGCGGCTCCATGGACCGCAGCTCCGAAATGCCGTGCTTTGGGTTTCAAGTGCCGCCCATGGGGCCCGAACTGACCTTCGATCTCCGGGCGCGGCCCGATCCCGACATCGCCCGGTCGTGGGAGGGCACCGAGGCGACTAGGACGTCGGCTGCCCCGGGACTTGTTGGCGCCCGGGATCCCCTTCAACAGGACGACGATCTTGCGACTGGGTCCTCAGGTCGCACCATAGTCTGGCCAACGGCGGACTGCCTCAGCCAGGGCGCCGGCTATCCGGGCAGCCAGGAGCTGCGCCTCCTCCGACGGCACTACCAAGTACCCGTCCTGTTCTGCATGAGGGCCCGGAACTGCTGCTTCTCGTACGGGGGCACCTGGCGGCAGGGGTGCGACGTGCCAGTGGACGTGGGCGTTGCCCTAGGCAGCCATGCAAGAGGCCCACGAGGCGGTTGCCGAGGGCTCGCAGAGCGGCGTGATGAGTGTCGCCAGCGGATCGGTGCTGGTCGTAAAAGGCCCGCGCACCTGGCGAGGCGCTCAAAGCGGCGAACGCCCACAGGTAGATGGCGTCTGCCAGGCGCAGGTTGCGGACCTGACGGGCTAGCACAGCCTTCTTGGTGCCCGAAGCGCGAGTGATGGGCGACGTGCCGGCGTAATTTTTGCGAGACTTGGCGGTGCGGTAGCGGTGCGGCTCATCGCCGAACTCGCCGAGCACCCGGGCACCGAGGATGGTCCCCAGTCCTGGCAGGGAACGGACCACCTGGGCGTCCGGGTGCTGTTCAAAACTCGCTTGCAGCTCCTCGGCCAATGAGGTTATTTGTGCGTTCATGGTGGCAATCACGGCCACACTGGCAGCGACCGAAGCGCCCATGGCGGCCGAGATAAGGGCGGGAGCGGTGAGCTGGTCGGTGCGCAAGGCCGCTTGGACCTCCAGAGCGCGTTCATCGACGCGCCGTTGGCGGCCGCCGCGACGTAAAGCGGCCGCCACCTTGGAACGCGATAGGCCCCGGCCCAGTTCGGGGGTGGGGGCAACCCGCAGCACCTCCAACGCGTCTGAGCTCGCCAGGTCGTCAAAGGCGATCAGGGCGGCGGGGTAAAACTCGCGCATAGTAGAGCGCAACAGATTGGCCTGGCGCCCTCGAGCCCAGATCATCGATTGGTGCGCCCGGGCCAGGACCTTGACCGCCTGGACTATCGAGCTGTCGGCCGCCACCAACCGGTGGTTGTGGCGGTCCGTGCGGACCATGTCGGCTAAGACCTTGGCGTCGCCGGCGTCCGATTTGGCCCCCGAGGCCGAGTGGCGGTCCCGGTAGCGCGACGTGGACATCGGGTTCACGGCAATGACTTGGTAACCGGCACCGACGAGGGCGGAAACGAACAGGCCCCGGTCGGTTTCGATGCCGATCACTACCTCGCCCGGCTCCTCGACGCGGCCACCGACCAGTTCGTGGAAGCGGGCGATGCCTTCCACCCCCTCTGGCAAGCGCCCCCCGCAAAGGCGTTTGCCGGCCTCATCTTGTACAAAAACGTCGTGGTGGGCCTCAGCCCAGTCCACTCCCACAAATATCACCCGAGCTCCTCCTGTGGTCGACTGCCGCTATCACCGAGCCCGAGGGCCCCAGCAGCCACCTAATGGACCAGTGCTCGAAGCACGACATCCCACCAGCCGTCAACGGGACCTCACCACCGGCAGGGGCACGTTCTAAAAGTAGAGCTCTCTTTCGAGGCCCTGGCCCTTGTAGTGCTCACCTGCTGGCGGCTCAGCTAGACCAAGCCTCACCTATCAAAGGAGCGACGTGGTCGATCCCCATTAGGCCTTTGTGGTCGTCAGAAGTGACCAGGGCCACGCCAGAGAGGCCCCGGGCCACGAGCGAGCGCAAGAACGCCGTCCAGCCCGCCCCGTCCTCGGTGGTGGCAGCGGTCAGGCGTGGCTACGGCTGGCAAAACGAAACTCTCGAACGGGAGGCAAACGCCTTTGAAGGATGGGCGAAGTTCGCCGGTCCTCAACACCCGTTCCGGTCTGTTATTGACAAGCTTATAGCGGCCGCTGATGCTCACAGCACAGCATCGGCCTAACACAAGGTCTTTGCCCTCGTTGACTTAGCGGGGGCGAGAATATCCCGCATATATGCGGGATATGTTATACCTGCCTGCAAGTCGCAGACTTTTCCTGATAGGTACGACGGAACTAAGGCTTCGACGTGTAGCTGCCCCTGATGGGACTACCCCAGCGGCGGCGTCCTCGAAAGCCTCGGACGGCTCGACGTCTTCCCCCTGGCGTGGCGATTGCCCCGGCGGTTAGACGGCCGAGACGTACGAGGCGGACCGGTGATCAAACAAGCACAAGTGCCTCAGTACCTCCTTTTACCTAAAGGAGAAATCCGATATGTCTTTTCAACTTGTTGCGCTCGAACAGCGTGAGGCCAAATTGGCCCGCAAGTGCAAGGGAATTGCTGATCGGTCCGAAAGCATTCTTCAGACTCGGGCCATGACCTGGGCTGAGGAGTCCAGCCTGAACAAAGCTTCTACGAAGCTAAATCAGGTACGGACCGACCTGCGAGCCGAGCAGCGCCGGGTCGCTGACGCTACTGCGGCTCTCGAATCAAGGGAGAATGCCCTCGGGCCGGCTGCGAATGTCGGCGGTGCTCATGTCACCAACGGTATCGACAACCTGACCTACAGTCCGGGCAACCCGAAGAACTCGTTCTTCAGGGACCTGCTCAACGCTTCGTTTTACTCGCCTGCGACCGAGGCCGCTCAGAAGCGGCTCAACGAGCATCAGGCCGAGATAGACGCAATTGCCAAGCGGTCTAGCACCAACAGCAGGGAAGGCGCTGCGGTGCGTTCCTACTTTCGGGAGGCTAGTCGTAGGGAGGAACGTGCGGAATACCGAGACACTATCACCAACGGTGGTCCGGGTCTTTCTTCGCCTGGCTCGCCTAACGACATGGCGCCCTTTGCACCGCCTGTGTTCTTCCTGCCCGAGTACGCCGATTACCGGACCTACGGCCGGACCTTCCTGAACCTGCTGAAGCCGTTCCCGATGCCGGACAGTGGCATGGCGTTCTTCGTTCCGCAGATCACCACGCACCCAGGCTGTATTCCAGTCTTCGGAAACGCCAGCGTTTCTACCCAGGACTTGGCGTCTGAGTACGTAGAGGGCACCTTACAGACCCTTATCACCAACCTCAACGTCTCGCAGCAGTACCTCGACCGTGTCGGGCCTGGTCTTCAGGGTGATCAGATCGTACAGCGGGATCAGACCGCACAGCTAAACCGGGCGCTGAACATTTACGCCTACACCACTCTGCTTCAGGATAGCTCTGTCGGCACCGTGGCTTACACGGACGCCACCGGCTCGCAGGCGACGTTCAACGGCCAGGCCGTGTCTGACTACCGTCAGTCCCTCGCTAAGGCTGCGATCACGATTCAGACCACGGACGGCACCGTCGCTTACCCGACTGCCTTCGTGACTGATGTGAACATCGCTGAAAGCATTCTGGCCGCTTACGACAGCAGCTATCGGCCGTTCGTCGTGCCGCAGGGTGTTGCCTTCAACCCCCTAGCGACTGGCGATTATGCCAACGCTCCAGAGGGTTTCACCGGGTTCAGCTTCGAGGGCTTGCCGTTCTAGAAGGACCAGGCTCTTTATGTCGCTGCAACGGCTGACTCTTACGCTGGCGCAGGCGTGACGGGCTCTGGCTCGGATGCGTTCGACGCTGACTCCGATAACCACCTGGGCGTCGTCGGTGCGTTCGACATCGCTACGTGCTGGCTCGAAAGCAGCCCGGTTTACCGGGTCCTGCCTCAGCCCGGCGCTGCCACGTTGACCGTGCTGATTCAGCAGTACACCTATGCTGCACTGGTGGTGCCGTACCCCACGGCCGTGCAGGTGATTAGCTCCAAGGGCACTGCAAGCTCCACGCTTACGACCGTCCTCTAAGCAACACAACCAAGTCCCGGCAACGCAAGTTGCCGGGCAAATCTTTGATGTGGCCGCACTATTTCCGTCGTCTTTCAGCGAGAGAGCGACGGTCGAATAAGCGCCACGAGGCAGCGGGTCTTTGTTCCTCTTCTACGGGTGCTGCTAAAATCCCCGCAGGTGTGTCCGCCTGCGGGGCAAGTCGTAAGAAGTGGCTGCACTATTCCCGTTTGCACGAGACGGTCGAATAAGCGCCACGGCCCTGCAGTGCATACAGCGAATCATGGGCTGCGGGGCAAGTTCCGGCTTGCCGTGGCATTCAAAGGTTGAGGGGCGTTTGTCGTCATCAGCAAGTCGAGCCCGCATGGTCGGAGGCCGTGCGGGCAACTTTCGGCCCGCCGTTTAGGTTCTCGTCACATTGGCCTGTGCGACCTAGACGGTGGGCCGTTTTTTATTCACCTTTCAAGTTCCCGGCATACCCGCTCGACAATCACGGGGCCGTCGATCTCCTCGAAAGACCCCGGGCTTGCCTCAGAGTATGACGGGGTTAGATGCCCGTCGTTACTTTCAGATTGTATGGGCAATCCCAGTTGACCCGGAGTTGATACGTGCCGTGGCCCCTGTAAGCCCTGACTCCGCTAGCCCGCCAGTAATTTGCTACGTTGAACCGATCAACGATAGAGCTGCCAATAAACGAGCCCGGAGGCGAATCTTGGTCAACGTTAAAACCCCACCCAGGAGGAAGCCGGTAGACGGTAGCTCGGTAGGGTTGGCAGTTGAATGACCAGTAAATACGCCATCCAGCGTACAAGGACGTCACAGTGAAGGTTCGTGAGGGGTAGAGGAAACCGGTCGAGAGCGGGCCAGTAAAAACCTTGTCGTAAAGCACCCTCACGGGCGGGTGACTGGGCGAGGCATAGGCCGTTGAACTAACTGTCGCCGGAGTAATGCCCGCTATGCCGAGCACAGAGACCGTCCCACGGTCGCAAGCATAGTAATCACATCTTCTGTCACGCTATTCACAGTTACCGGGGTAGTCCGACAGTAGGCTCCTTGTTCGAAGCACTCACGCTTATATCAATGACGCTGCCTCTGAAAGTGACGTTTGAACCCAAACACGTCCCTTGACTGGCGTGAAAGTCAGCTTATTGAAGATCAGCGCGTACGCAGAACTTACGGTGGTGTCGGACAGCTTGATGGTGCCGGGCGTCTGGAGGACCTTCCCAAGTTCGCAGTTGGGTAGGCAGGTCTCAGTCCACATGTCGCCAGTGGCGGTGGCGCTCGTGGGTGTCCAACTGGTCCAGTGGATATGGTCCCACCCGATGCCCGCACTGGGGCTGTAGGTGATCCTGTTGGGTTCCACCCCAAAGAGAGGCAGCGTTGGAGTGATAACTGCCCCATGGCTGCCGAGCGGCGCCGCCCACACTTGGTAGCTTTTGCAGTTGGGCGGGGAACCGTCTTCATGCAGCGGGTTCCCTGATGTCCACTCGGCACTCCAGGTGTAGCGGGCGTGGAAGTGCAAGGTCACGTAGTAGCTGCCGCTACTGGCTGGTGTCTTGTAGACATTCGGCCTGGGCGCACCTGGAGGGCTGGAGCCTTGGGAGAGTAACAGCATGATCCAGAAACCACCTGAGCAATCCGTATAGTTCCAGTTCAAGGTCCAGTTCGGACCGGCAACCCAGGCCCCGTTGAAGTGCCCGTTGGATTGGCCATAGTTGCCCCCCGGTTTTCCCACGGTCACCACGAAGTAGGCCGTCGAGGGCACGGCGTTGGAAAGCGACGTAGCATCCGCCGAGCCGGCAAGGGCGCCGAGGGAAGCGAGCCCAAGAATGACAACAAATATGCTGCGCTTCATTGAATCACCTGATTCCGGCCGCATGGGATGGGCTTTCTTTAGTGGCTCAGAGGCGAAGGAGTTATCAGCCACGGTGGAGTTAGTCTCCGAGCAGTTTCCTAAAGTCGTAGGTAAGGGCGGCGCCCTGGTCATGCCTCGCCTCAGGCAGCGGTACAACATTGCTTTCCTCGTTCATTACCACTACCAAGGGTTGTCCCTTTTTGTCTACGAACAATAGGCCGTCCCGCTCGTCCTGCCCTATCACCACCGTCACCTTGCGTAGAAACGTGGCGTCTGCAACGCCAGAACGAGAGGTTACGGTGTACTCGTTGTCCTTACCGTGCGATGATTGGCTTTCAACGTCGTCGGTCATACCCTCAGCTTAGCGTCTAGGGATAGAGGCATGAGGGCTCTGACGGGCCTACGGGGCGACATGGGGCTCGGGCTTCGTCCGCCCGTTCCCGCCCGGTTCGAAGGGTCGGCGCAGAGGCATAAGGCCCGAAACCGGACTTGGAAGCTGCGCCGGCCTGTCTTGAGCCAGCCGGAAGCGATGGGTCACTCCTTTCTTCACCATGGTATCAAAGCAAGTGAGCGACGCCCGTTTTGGTAGCGTGGGAGTAATGGTCAAGTCTAAAGTCGCTCCGGTTCGAGTGAAGTGGCCGGTAGAACCGCAGCTCGTTGATCTTGACTCCCGAGGGGGCTCATATGCGTGGGTGGCTTTCAAGCTCGACAGTGCCGATTGGTACCTCGCACGCTTGGAGGAGCTATTTAACGTCGTGCCCAGGGTTGAACATCAGGTGGGAATAGAAAGGGCGCTCGATGGCGTACTGGAATCGCTGTGTTCTGCCGTTGATGCTGCTTGCGCCGCAGTGATAATCGCTGCGGAGGTGAAATTAGGAACGAAGAGGCCGACCCCTGAGCATCTCTACAAGCCCGAAAAAGCTGTCGAACGCCTCCGGCAGACCGGGAAGGCCAGTTGCGGACCGACTCGAAAAAGCACGGGACGGAGGGGGTGGAAGTCCAATAGGCTGGTTCGCTCAGCTTGGGCGCTTACGGAATAAAGTCGTGCATCAAACCGCTCTTAGTCGTCATCACTACGTTGGCGGTGTTTTTGACCAACAGGTTCATATTGACGTTCCAGGGCTAGGCCGCAAAGATCCACTGACATACCTCCGTGATATGAGAAGCCGAGTCGCCGTCCTCACGGAGCAACTACTAAAGGAAGCTGAGCGATTAGCACCGGGTCAGCCCATTGGGCAACCCGCCCGGAGCGCCACTGTGCAGCCTCCAACGGCGGTCGCAGGTGCAGGCGCTCCAAACGCAAGGGTCGGCCATGTATAGGCCGCTCTGGGTTGGGCCTCGGAACCGTAGCTGAGCCGCTCCGGGCAGTTGACCGGCTTGCCGTAGGCGAACGCCGTCTAGACTTCCCTGGTAGTGATCTGAACGAGAGAACGTAGAAGTAGAAAGCGAAAAGGGATAAGCATGCTTGGTAGGCCCAAGATAGTTGTAGTTATTGGAGTTATTGGAGCCCTGAGCGTTGCCATTGGGACGATAACGGTTGCGGTGGCCTCTACTACCACGACCGCAAATGTACAGAGCTTAGAGGCTGCTGAGGCCCACGTAGCAAGCCTCTTGCATAGTTATAGCGATACACCTACCTGGAAGACAGCCTACAAGGCTGCTCTCGCAACCCAAGCGAGTGACATTACCAAGGTCAACGCTGACCTCTACCCGCCGGTACCGGCTAAACCGTCAGCTCTGAGCTGGAGCACGAGCGGGACCCTAGTGTAGCGTCGCGCAATTGAGTTGAGTGTTGCTGTACAATAGCTCATGAACTATCCAGCTGCTCCGTTGGAGCTGACCGAGAGCCAAAGGGCGACCCTGGAAGCCATCGCCAAGTCGGCCACGGCCGCCCATCGCGAAGTGCTGAGAGCTCGTGTGCTGTTAATGGCAGCGGACGGCACCGCCAATTCACGTACCGCTGAGCAGGTCGGCGTGTCGGTGCCGACGGTGCTGGAATGGCGGGCCCGCTTTGCCGCCGAGGGCCTGGCCAAGTTCGGCCAAGTGCGCAAAGGCCGTGGTCGCAAACCCGAGATACCACAAGCAAAGGTCGAAGAGATCATCCGTCTCACCCAGGAGTCCAAGCCCGAGGGCCAGACGCACTGGAGCTGTCGGACGATGGCCAAGGCCACCGGGGTCTCGGCCGCCACCGTGCAGCGGGTGTGGTCGAGCCGGGGCCTGAAACCTCACCTGGTCGAGACGTTCAAGCTTTCGAACGACAGACGCTTCGACGAGAAACTGGTCGACGTGGTCGGGCTCTACATGGACCCGCCGGACAAGGCGGTTGTCCTGTGCCTGGACGAAAAATCGCAGATCCAGGCGCTAGACCGCACCCAGCCGTCTCTCCCGATGAAGAAGGGACGAGCCGGGACCATGACCCACGACTACAAGCGGAACGGCACCACCACCTTGTTCGCCGCCCTCGACGTGCTGAGCGGCAAGGTGATCGGCCAGTGCCTGCCCAAGCACACCAACAACGAACTGCTGCACTTCTTGAAGAAGGTGGACAGGGAGGTGCCCAAGGGCTTGGCCGTGCACGTTATAACCGACAACTACGCCACCCGGGGGCATGACAACGTCGAGGCCTGGCTGGCCAAGCACCCGCGTTTTCACTTTCATTTCACACCCACATCGAGCTCCTGGCTCAACCTCGTGGAACGCTGGTTCCGAGAGCTCACCCAAAAAGCCATACGCCGTGGCGTCTTCCGCTCAGTGCCCGACCTCATAGCTGCTATCTACGCCTACCTGGACGCCCACAACGCCGACCCGAAGCCCTTCGTCTGGACGGCCAGCGCAGAACAGATCCTTGAAAAGGTTCGGCGGGGCAGAGTGGCCCTTCAAGCGGCACGCCAATAGTGAGACACTACACTAGAGACCGGAGTTTTCACGGTCAAAGGGACCTTTACCATTAGTTGGACTACGCAAGCTAATGGTTTCGGTTGCTCAGATCTTGACGTAGACGTTTACGTTTATCCGGCAGGAACCAATGTCAACAGTCTCAACTTTAGTGCTGGACCCTTCAGTAACGAGAGTTGCCAGCCCTACAGCACCCAAGTTAGTGGTGTCTCTGGAAAGCAGTTCCTCTATATCAGCACGATATATGCTAGCGTCCACGTGAAGGTAACTGGCCCAGTTATACCCTAGCGAGGACTTCCGACCCGTCATGCCCTCAGAGAAGCCGCCAACTATCCTTGACGTAATCTACCTGGTCTTTGTGTTCGTAATCATCCCACTGTTGATCTTTGCAGGTTTGTTTTCGCTTCCCCGACCTCCTTCGGCAAGGGCAATAGCGGTGGTGTCAGTTGGCGCAGTCCTTATTATAGGATTGGCACTTTGGTTCCGATTTAGAGGACTGGCACGTTGGTACCGGGGCAAAGAGCCGTATCTTCCAGTGGTAGTAATCATTGTGACGTTTACAATATTCTTATGGTTGGTAGGTGCTTTTAGCGTGGCGTATTGGTATATAGGCAAGACATCCGCTAACTTTGATGTAACGTTGTCTCGTTTAGATGCTGTGTACTTCACTATGGGAATACTTTCGAGAGCTGGGACAGGGACAATTGCTCCGCACTCTGAACTTGCCAGAGCGATAATTACTGGACAAGAGGTGGCGGACATATTATTCATTGCTTTTGTTCTCGGGACTGTCGCTAGTGCTAGCCGAGCGAGCAAGAGCTAAGTTGACCATCACTACCAGAGAGCTTTTGTCCTTGAGCAGGTATTCCAAGGTGACGGCACCGCATCACCAGACAGGGGTATGGCTTCTGGACCTGAGCCGAATGCCGGTCGCAGGCGTCTACCTGCTGCCAGCGGTCACCTATCTTCAGCCAGCCGGAAGCGATGGGCCGCTCCGGGCAATTGACCGACTTGCCGTCCGGGTCGGTGACGAAGCGTTGGCAACGTCCCCGTTCAGCGCTCCAGGCTCCGGCATACTCCTTCACGGCGAGGAAACCTAACCCTGAAAAACGTAGGCACGGCCGGTCCCGTCATCGTGGCCCGAACCGCCGACCACGATGGTGTTCTTAGAGATAGCGTCGGAAATTCCGAAGATATCCCCCGAGACCTCGGACACTGCGGTATCCCCGGCGACAGTATCCGAGCCCTTCAATTCCGCCGTCTGCGTCCAACCACTGGCAGTGTTAGTGAACACGTATGCTCGACCGGCTTTCGAGCCATGCCACGGTGCACCGACGACGATGGTGCTTCCGGAGATGGTAACCACCCAGCCGAATAAGTCTTTGGCGACCGTGTCCGAACCGACAAGCTCAGCAGTTTGCACCCACCCAGCGGCGGTCTTCGTGAACACATAAGCGGCCCCAGCCCCTGAGTCCGCTTGAGAGTCACCGACTACGATTGTGCTGCCCGAGATCCCGACCGATCCACCAAAGGCCCAGCTACCGTCGGAGCCTTTGAGTTCCCCGCTGTCCTGCCATCCTTTTGTGGTCTTGGTGAATACGTGCAACCCTTGCTCCTCGCCGACGTTCATGTCGCCCATTGTGACCATTGTGCTGCCCGAGATAGCCCCAATGCTCGTGTTCTTCAACTCGCCGGTTTGTCGCCAACTGTCGCCCATTGTCGTGAACACGTACGCATTGTTCCCTGAGTCGACCACGAGAGTGTTTCCGGAAATACCTGCCAACCCCCCCTTCAGCTCAGCTGTTTGCTGCCAGCCTTTTGCTGTCTTGTCGAACACGTACGTACGGCCCTTGTTCTCCGCTCCGACGGCAATGGTGCTGCCAGATATGGCGACCGGAATGCCAAACCAGTCATCGACGTCCTTGTCGGAGGGCTGGAGTACTGCAGTCTGCTTCCAACCTGTTGCCGTCTTAGTGAACACGAAGGCCCCGCCAGGGAACATCCCCTCGCACGACGGGTCGGCTCCGTAACCATACGCACCCGCCACAATTGTGTTTCCCGAGATAGCGACATTGCCGCCAAACCAGTCGCACTGAGCGGTTCCGGACCCTTCCAGCTCAGCGAGCTGGGTGCCGAGTGGCGGCGTTTGCTGCGCCCAGGCGGGATTGGCAAAGCTCAGTCCTGTTGCCCAGCTGGCTACCGTGGCGGCAAGCAACACGGGTATAACCTTGGCGATCTGCACGCCGCAAGGGTAAACAAGGGGACGTGACAGCCGTGGTCGGGTTTGAAGAGGCCGCATGAAGAGTCACTCTACGTGCTTTGTCTGACTCACTGCGTGCCAGGTAGGACGTCGGACTGCGCTCGCTCACACGGTGGGCTATGGGACGACACGGGACCGTAGCCGAGTGCCGGCCGCAGGCGTCTACCTCGTGCCAGCGGTCACCTATCTTCAGCCGGCCGGAGGCGATGGGCCGCTCCGGGCAGTTGACCGGCTTAATGTTCGGGGCGGTGACGAACCGGAAACAGCGACCCTGATCGCCGCTGAAGGCGCCTGCGTAGTCGTGCACGTAGGCCATGGTATTGCGACCCTCCGGCCGTGACGCTGGGCCGCCTGCGACGAAAGCGATCGGGATCACCGCCGACCCAGAGCGCACCGACGGCGGGCGTGTCAAAATATGGGCTCAACCGACGTAGCGCCGCTCCGCCAGGAGGTTGTGATTGCCATGGACCATCGGATCTTCTTCTCGTTTGCCCACCACTCACGGCGGTTCACTAGTGCCAAGCTCAGCGTTGCCGTAGCCCTTGTCGCCGGGCTGTCGTCCTTCGCAGCCGCCACGCCAGAGGTACTGGCAGCCGGGCTGCCCACGAGCTTGCAGGCACTTAGCAAGCCCAGTATCTCCAAGTCCGAACAGGGCGTGATCTGTAGCGGTTTCCGGACCGTGGCCCAAGGGGCACACTTGGTAGTCACTGGGGGAACCAAGGGCGGCACCACGTACCAAAACGGCTTCCAATTGACTGCAACTGCGAGTTGTTATGAACGAACTTTCGGAGCAACATGGCAGCTCACCCACGCCTACACGAGGCTGACAGCGGAGGTCGGTTTCGACCTCAGCAACGCCACTACGTGCGACACCGACATCGTCAGGTTCCTTGGCAACGCCGGCGGGATTCTGCCTTTCACAGCAGCTGGCAAGACGGTAGACGGGATGTACATCCCAAAGACGGGGCTGCGGACGGCAACCGTGGGTCTTGCCAAGCAATCCATGCTGACCATCCAGATCACGTTTGTACCTGGCACCTGCCCGGCCGGTGCGGTCGCTATTGACGTGGTCAACGACCACCTGTCATAGCCAAGCCCTGGAAACGTCGGGCACCAGCGGCCTCCGGATTGGCCACATCCTCCCCGACCTGCGAGAACGTTCGAAGGTGTGTTAGTTAGCTATAGTGTGGCGTGGTTCGCCCGTTGGCACCGGCGAGACTGCCCGCCGCGCACCTGTGGGGGCTAGAGCGCCCACCACATCGCATACCTGCCGCAGGTGGACGTTCGGTCGTGGACCGGGTACCTGCACCACCGAGCCGTCAGGCGCCGCGGTCAGCCGAGCCGGGTCGCGGTGATCAAGACCGTCTCGAAGGTCATGACGAACGAGCCGCCGTAGTTGTCGATCGTCGTCCCGATGGTATCGAGTAGGCGCCGTCGAAGGCGCGGCTCAAGCGCGGCATATTCACTGTATGACAGCAGCAACTCCAGCCACTCGTCCCGATGGTACCGCTGCGTCCACGGAAACCACTGCTCAGTCGCCGCACCGAACTCGGGTGCCGCCGCAATGGCGTCGATGACGCCGGTGAGCCCGGACCTCACGTCGGCCGACCGGTTGGCGCCATAGCCGCGGAAGAGACGGTGAGTGCCGCTCGGCACCACCGTCGAGTACAAGTCCTCGAGCGCGTCGGCGAGATCGTCGGGGTGAGCGCCGCCGCTCCAGATCAGGCCAAGGCTCCCGCTCGGCCGCAGGAGCGACGCCGCCTTGGTCGTGGCGACGGCCATGTCCAGCCAGTGCCATGCCTGCGCCGAGGTCACTCGGTCAAAGCTGCGACCAGCAGCATCCCAGTCCTCGAAGGCACCGATCTCCACGTAGATCCCGTGGCTGCGAGCGATCTCGGCCATCCGTGGTGCGAGTTCCACCCCGAGCACCTTGGCGCCCCGCTCAGCCATCGGCTGCGCTGCGATGCCCGAACCACAACCCACGTCGAGCACCTCAAGACCAGATGGTTCGGGACCGAGCAACTCATCGATCACCGCGTCGGGGTACCTCGGCCGGCACCGGTCATAGCGCTCGGCTTCCTGATCGAATAACCTCAAACGCTCCAAGGTCCGACGTCTGCGTTCGTCTCCCGCAGCCACCGACACCAGCCGGTCCCAGTACTGGTCCGACGCCTGCTGAGACGCAGAAGCAGCCGAGGTCCCGTCGTTGCCATCAACCACCTCGTCGTCCTCTCGATCGAAGAGATCGCCGGACGACGTTGGCCGCGCGAAAACCCGACCCTAATCCGCTGCTGCGGTCCCTCGCTAGACCACGACAGCGGCGGACGTTCTGCCGTGTCGTGTGCGGGCCCGCGGGTTCAACTACCGCGAGCACCACGGTACGTTGGTTCACTGCGCGCCCGATTCGGCAGGGATCACGATGGACACCCTGGGGACACTGGGCAAAGACCCATTCTGCCGACCATCGGCAGGATCTGAGACAGCCATGCCAAGCTCACTCTCTCGTGTAGAACGGTACGCTCACCCAATGAGGAGGTGTCGTGGACGCCTCACGTACCTTGCTCTAACATGCACTTGTAGTCGCACGCGGTCTTGCAAGAAGGGAGCATATTCTTGGAAAAACCTGCTTCAGCCGCTTGGACCAGCACTGAGGGGAACACAGGGAACGGATTGTCGACGGTCCCCCTCCGCTCTGATCGTAACTTGCCCACGATCTTCTTTGGCCGGGGTCATCGCGGCACGCGCTTGCTGGCGAAAGCAGAGGACGTGTCCTTGGACGTCAACGATTGCCAGGCAAGGTTCTTCGACCGGTTAAACAAGGACATCGGGCTGGAGGCCTTCGACCTCCTGAGCGACGTCTTCCTGTTCGTCAAGGACGCCGATCGCCGCTTTGTTTACTACAACCTCGCTTTCCAGATCTTGATGAGTCTGTCGTCTCCGAGCGAGCTCATCGGTCGTCGCGACGAGGACGTCTCGCCGGAGTACTTCGTAGAGCACTACCGCAGGCATGACGAGGACGTCCTGAACGGCGCGACACTTTCAGATATCGTCGAGCTGGTCCAGAACTCCTCGGAGGGTTACGACTGGTTTGTCACCTCCAAGTTCCCAGCGCGAGACTCCAGTGGCAACCTGATCGGGGTCGTCGGCGTAACGCGCAAACTGTGCGTTCGTGATCACCGGCCGGAATCGAATTTCGCAAGCCTCACTACCGCAGTAGAACTGATGCTTCGGGACTACCGACGTCACATCAGCGTTGACGAGCTTGCCTCCGTCGCCTGCCTTTCCGTGAGCGAGTTTTCTCGCTCGTTCAAGCGCCATTTCGGTCTTTCTCCTCACCAATACCTGCGCGAGATTCGAGTTGATGCGGCATGCGAATTGCTGGCCACGTCGGAGCATTGCCTATCGGTCGTCGCGGCCCGCACAGGCTTTTACGACCAGAGTCACATGACGAACACTTTCGTAAGGACGAAAGGGATCTCGCCACGTCGCTACCGCGAGAAATTCGGCAATACCTCTGCCCGTGCCTTTTGGAATGGTCACGGCGCTGACGGCGCCGGAGAGGGCGGACCAAGGTAAGTCGGTGGGGTCGGCTCTGTGCTAACTAGGGCCTGATCATGCCCGTAGAGTCTCTTTCGACGATCGGGCTCAAGCAGGACCCGAACGCCCAAATTCTCGAGGACCTCTTCCACCCCCCTGCTACCAATCCACCGGCGCCGGCAAGCTCAGGTTGATCCCGGGCGCGTGGCCGAGGGCAGCCCAGATGCGCCAGTGCCGAAGACACGGGGAGCACGAGCCGGCCGCTGGGCGTAGTGGTGTCGGTCCCTTCCGGGAGGGACCGACGCGACCGTCGCTGCCTCGCGGCCTTTGAGGACGTTGAGGCTAGTGATGGCGGCGACTAGGACCACCGCCCCCCACCACCTCGAGCAGCCGACCACGTCGAAGAACTCAAGCTAACCGGGCCGCGAAGGCCCTACATGAGCATTGGGGTGCCGTGTGCGACACGGTCTGGTGGAAGTTCACCGGGCCTCGCGGGTATCGCGCGGCGGTGGACGCCACCGGAGCTTGTACTCCTGCTCTGTTTCGTCGACCTGGACGAGCCCGAGATGTTCGTAAAGCTTGTGGGCGCCGGGGTTGTCTTTCTCAACACCGACGCTGAGTGGGACGCGCGCTGCCATAGCCTGTGCCTTAAGGTCCTCGATGATGGCAGTGCCGATGCCGTAGCGCTGGACACGAGGAAGCAGCTGAATGCCAGACAGCTCGATGTAGTCGGCAGTACGGGTAACTCGGAGCCTACCGATGCGGTCGTTGTCGATCTCGATCACGCTCGTGGTGCTGTCGACGATCTCGCCTCGGACCTGTTCCGCTGTCCACTTGGCGTAGCCTTTGCGCCATTGCGGCTCGTCGAAGTCGGCCGGAAGGCGGCCCTGTGCCCGCGTGGCTTCGATGACCACATCGGTGAGAAACCCGACGTTTTCCAGGTGGCTGGCCTTATGCGGTAACTGAGCATAGCAACATGCTCTCACTGTCGGTCGCTGGTGGTCTCGGGCTTATTGTGAGCAGACGGCTGCTGTGAGCTCGTCGGCCGGAAGAGCTGGCACGCTCGCGGCCTGTCGGCCCCGTGACGGAGATGGCTCTGTCCTACCGGCTCGAAAGCCCATGGCTCGCTAGGAGCTGCCGGCCCTTTGCCAACCTGACATAATGCCCTCGCTCGTGGCTGACTGCCGCCCCGCGTTATGTGCTGACCTAGAAGGCGAATCCTTCGGCGTCGGCCGCTCCCGAGCCGTCTCGGTCTGCGTGGTTCAGGACTGGCTCCGGGCGGGTGTTCCGCACATCTAATCCGTGGGTCCCGTTGCGGGACCTCAGTGCGGTCGAGCACTGGGACGAGGGTTTTGGGTGGCTTCCGCCGGCCCCCGTTTTGCGATGGGGCTGATCACCATCGCCGCCGGGCAGCATTAGAGTCAGCGGGGTGCCCACTGGCGGAATTTCAAAGAGGTGCCCGCAGCCAACCGTCTCCACCGTGTCGCGTGAAGAGGCGACCACTTGGGCAATGGATGTGCTCGGTGTTTCTCGCTGTGAGCTCACGGAACGGGTATTGCATCCGTGGTCGGTCGTTTGGTCCATGGACACTGAGCAAGGGAGGTTCTGGCTCAAGCACAACGAGCCGGTCCATGGCGCAGAAGGAAGCGTCCAGGCATTCCTGGCCGAACTAGCCCCGCGCTATGTCGATGCGCCCGTGGCGATCGACCAATCCCGAGGGTTGGTTCTGACCGAGGATGGCGGCGTGACGGTCCTGGAAAGCGCGTCTGAGGTCAGGGGCATCGAGGTGGAGACCTTGTGCCGCGTGCTTCAGGACTATGGGCGTCTCCAACGTCTGACCGCCGGCGCCGGAGACCGCCTGCGGCGCCTTGGCATGCCGACCTTGGACCCGCTCGACACGGGCCGCCAGGTGCGAGAACAAGCTGACTGCATGCTCCGTGCTGCGCGCGATGATCCCCGCCATATCAGCGAGGAGCAGTACCAGCGGGTATTGGGCGCGCTTCCTGCTCTTGAAGAGGCCGGTGAAGCGCTTGACGCCGGTGAGGTCCCGCTGCTGGTTGACCATGGAGATCTGTGGCCGGGGAATATTTTCATGCCTCGGGGACTCGGGCGGCACCGTGTGTTTGACCTCGCGGACGCCGCTTGGACCCACCCGTTCTGCTCGCTGGTGATGTTGCTCCACGAATGTCTCTACCGCTGGCGGCTGCCGAAAGGCGACGACGTGCTGGACGTTCGGGACCCGAGGATCCGGATGATCTTCGACTGCTACTTCGAGTGCTGGAGGGACCTCGCCTCCCTGCCATCGTTGCGCACGCTGGGCCAGCACGCGCTTCGGATCGCGCCCTTCCATCAAAGCCTTGTGTGGTTCCGCCAACTCCAACTGGCCGATCCCCACACCCTGAGCAAACAGGGCCAACAACCGTGGCACTGGCTCCAGGACGTGGCCAAAGCGGTGCTCCTCTAAATGACCGTTGTGCCCTATTGACTTTGGCGTCCACTAAGACACCGCTTAGATTCGCGGGGTCGGGCAAACCTCTCTCGCCGGCCCGCTGCTGGCCGTGCGCTGAGGGGATCCCTCTGGGGTACGAACAGTCGTTCTCTTTGGATAGTCGGTCCTTGTGCCGCAGGCGGTTCCAACTGCGGGCACCAAGTCCCCCGGGCAGGCAGCGGTCGGAAGGACGACGCTTAAACTTGCGCTGTGCCTGACTATCAGCCGATGGCGTCCTATCTCAGCATGGAGCGGCTGAGGCTGCGGCCCTGGGCCGAGCCCGATGTCGACGAATTCCGTGCCCTTGTCGCGGAACGGGGCAACGGCGTACCAAGCATAGCGACCATCCAGGAACGCATCGCGGCCCAGCTCGCTGCGACAGCATGGACCGGGATCGGGTTGCTTCCCATCTGCCGCCGCCTTGAACGCGACTTCATCGGGTATTGCGGACTTATCGTCGGCCGCTCCTCCCTCGACGAACCCGAGATCGCCTACGAACTGCTTCGACGAGCACACGGACGCGGCTACGCAACTGAGGCGGCCCGGGCGATGCTCGACGCCGCGATCGCAACAGGGCGGACCCGGCTCTGGTCCACCGTAGGCAGTTGGAACACACCGTCGCTCCGTGTCCTCGAGAAGCTGGGGTTCGAACGCGATCATGTCACGACGAAAGACGACGGGGACGAGGTGATTTGGCTTACGCGAGCGCTGCCCTGAGCCTTGGTGGCGAGCGAAGTCCCTCGAGGCCCTTGTCGCCGAGCCCGGGTTGCGGCGTTCCGAGCACGTCGGAGCCGCTGCTTTACGGGCCTAACTCGAGTGGCAAGCACCCTCGGCGGCTTACATCTGGCCTGGGCCGCCCATCGGTTGGAATCGGATAGTCCCTCGGGAATCCTGGCACCGCTTACTCTGCTTGATGGTGGATGCCGCCGGCCCGCCAACGGGAGTGTCCAATCTGGTTGCGGCTCGCGCGACGTGCTCCAGAAGCCGAGACCTCACTATAGGTGGTAGTTCTTTTCCGCAGATGGGCCAGCGGGTCGCACGCGTACCCGTCGTTTTGCAACGAGTCGTTTTGCAACGAGTCCCGTTCAAACTTCAACCATTTTAAGCTTCAGATAATTGGCGCATTTGTACTGAGCGAGTCAGGACGCCTTAATGGGTTGCAGGTGCTCGGCGAGGTACCGGGCGATGCGGCGACGGACGTAGGGGTGGCTGCTGGCGAAGTGGTCGACGCCGGGAATGACCAACGTGTCAACGTGTTTGTCCGCCTCGATGAAGGCATTTAGCATGCGGAGGCTGGAAAGGGGGTGGACGTTGTCGTCCATATCTCCCCACACCAGCAGCAATTTGCCTTCTAGTCGGTGGGCAATCGGTGCCAGGTCGGTCGCCGCCCAGCTCTGTGGGTCTGCGCCCTGGTACTTCTCGAGGATGTAGGCGATGGAGTCGCGATGGTCATAAGCTCTAGCAACGGCCACACCGACCCGGAACAGCTCGGGGTACTCCAATAGGCCCCAACGGTGGTGGTGCCGCCGCCCGAGGACCCGGTGGCGTCCAATCCCTGGTGTAAATAAGCAACGGGCGTAGGTTCCTTCAAGACGACCAAGTCAAAGAAGGAGGACCTACACCCGTGGCACTACGAGTATCGCCGACCGAAGCCATCCGTGCACAGATCAACGAGCTGTTCTCGTCCGAGGCCGACCTGCTGAGCGTGTTGGAGCAGGTCGCCCGCCTGTCTGTGCGGCTTACGTTCCAAAGCGTGGTCGAAGAAGTCGTCTGCGACGAGCTCGGCCGACAGCGCTACGAACGCCGTAGCGAGGGCTCTCTCGAGGGGTACCGCAACGGTTGGCAAGCCCCCCGCAGTCTGAAGACGACGCTGGGGCCGGTCGAGGTGCAGCGGCCCAAGCTCCGCCACGCCCACTCCGTCCTGTGCGACCAGCTCTTCGGTGAGGGAGTGACCAAGACCAACGCCCTCGAGACCCTCGTCATCTCCTGCTGGGTCCGGGGTCTTTCTGACCGTGACATCGAGGCCATGCTGGCCGAGGCCTTCGGCGAGCAGGCCAAGGTGTCCAGGACGACTGCCAGCCGCATCTGCCAGCGCTTGCGGGCCGAGTTCGACGCCTGGAAAAGACGCGACCTGTCGGGTACGAAGGTCGATTACCTCTACCTGGACGGCAGTTTCTTCAAGATGCACCCAAAGGCCAAGGCCGAGCCCGTGCTAGCCGCCTGGGGCATCGACACCGACGGCCACGCCGTGTTCTTGGGCCTGGGGCCGGGCGACCGAGTCGGCCGAGGCGTGGGGAGGCTTCCTGGAAGACCTGAAAGACCGAGGCTTGCGCTCGCCCCTGCTTGTCATATCTGACGGCGGCAAGGGGCTCTGTGCAGCGATCGAGACCGGTTTCCCCGATGCCCTGCACCAGCGTTGCACCGTCCATGTCTGCCGCAACCTGGCCGGGAAGGTCCCCCGCCACGCCCAAGACGAGGTAAAGCGTGACTACTGGGCCATCTTCGACGGCATCGACGCCGATGGCACCGCCGCTGAGGCCCAAGCCCGCAAGAGAGCCAAGCGCTTCATCGCCAAATGGAAGCCCCTCTACCCCTCGGCCGTCACCTGCGTCGAGGACAACCTGGACGCCCTCGTCGCCCACCTGCGCTTCCCGAAAGAGCACCACAAACGCATAAGGCACTCCAACTTGATCGAGCGGACCTTCGGGGAAACCCGCCGCCGGGTAAAGGTGATCGGCCGCCTCCCGGGCGAGCAGAGCTGCTTGAGCCTCGTCTGGGCGGTGCTCGACCGCGCCTCCAAAGGGTGGCGAGGCGTCGCCATGACGCCCAGGATCATGCGACGCTTACAAGACGTTCGTCGTGAACTGCTGGGTTCACCGCCACGACCCAACCTCGACGACAACGCCGTCGCCGAAACGGTCACAGCTGCCGCGTAACATCAAATTGGAACCTGCGTCCGGAGCTATTTACACCGCTTGTGAGCCGCCACCACCAGCGAGTAGCGAGGCCTTGCCACTTGACGGCGCAGCACATCGAGCTGGTGGGGGAGCACGGCGATCTCGACGTCCTTCTCGTCCGACGAAGGGCCGACCCGGAGGAGGTCCGGCAGTCGGCGGACGACCAGGAAGCTGACGGAACAAACCATGCCGACGATCTTCGCCGACCGGCGTAGCCGCTGTTCAGACGACAGATCCAGCGCGTGCACCCCTCAGGCTCATGCCGACCAACTACTTGCACGCTGTAACACTCTGGCAGAACTGCTGGAGATGCTGGGCTTGTGAGTAGGGCCGTACAGCATGGCAGCCCTTAATGGATAGTGAACACCTTTACCGCCCTCGGCTCTCGGGGCCCTTGGGCTCGTATGGATCGGGGTCGCGGAAAGGCGACGGCGGCGAAAAGAGCTGGGTCCTCAGCCCAGGCACCGTAAGGGCTAACACCCCCGGTCCCGGTGCATGGGCTCTCGTCTGGGGCGACCTCTACGAGCTACGACCCCGCCGTCTATGCCTGCGATTCGAAGACAAGCCGAAGCCAAGAACTGCGCCGAATCCAGCCGAGCAGAACGCGATCAGGGATGCGGATCCGATTTCTTCCCAGCCAAGTCGGCTGTAGCTGGAAGGGTGTACCTCCCCCACGAGGGCCAATTCCATGAAACCTTTAGCCAGCTGGTTCTCGCCCGCAAGGGAAGCGAACAGCGCCTCGTTCACATTTTCCAGCGCCAGCTGCTCGCTTGAGTTCAAGGCATTTATGTTGTCGTTGACGCGCCCATTCCACACGACGCCGACAGCCAACAGCACCGCCAGGATCAGTCCCGGAATCACTACGGCCCTGAGCATCCGGGAAGGGCGCGTTGCCTGGTCTTCTACAAGCACTCGCAGCGCCCCCAAGCTGGTTTCGATGCCATCAAGGCGCTGGATCACCGCGCTTTGGTCCGCCGTATCGTTTACCTGCCGCTCGGGAGGACGCAGCATGCGGACGAGCACTCCACTGCGGTTCATCGCCGCAGCTTGCCCGTTTGACACCTCGTCGTCAACGCCCACACGAGCGGCCCGTCACACGCTGTGAATGGATTATCCGACCCAGCGGGTTTGGTCCCTCAGCCGGGGATCCTCCCGGTCGGCCAGCCAGCTGGACAGCTCTGCCACCCCGGCGGTGGTCGTCTTGAGCCTCTGTTTCATGACCCGGGGGCGCTCGCCGCGGCCCAGGCGGGCACACGCCACCACGCGCCAGCCGGGACGATGTCTCCTGTGATAGCCGCGACGGGCAGCGCCAGGGCGATCAGCGGATCATTGTCGCGTGGCCTACTCATGTCCTGGTCCAAAACTTTACGGCACCCCCTCGAAACCACAAGGTGGAGTTGCGGGAATGTCGCGCTCAATTTGGGGTCGCCCATCGTCTGCCGTCCGATGCGGTGAGCACTATGGCCAAGATGCCCTCAAGGTGGCAGAGGTCAAGCAGGTGGGGGTCGCTGGTGGCGAGGCTGGTTGCCGTTCGGCGGGCCGCTTCGGCGGCGATGCAGTCGGCCATGCTAACCGCGCAGTGTTTGCGGTGATAGCGGCGAGCTCGTAGCCGTCCCGCGGCAAAGCCGAGTTCTGAGCCAACGACCATGCCATCGAGTAGACCGAGCTGCGCGAGGTCTAAGGCCGCGTCCTCTTCGTCAGCCCCGGCCAGACGGATCAGGTGGTCGAGGACCTCGGCGACTCCGACCGCAGTCAGGGTTGCGTCACCGCTGTCAATCAGGGGCCCGACTTCTCCGGCCGCCGGTTCGGCTCGCAAGTAGGCGATGACCGCGTAGGCATCGAGGAGCGTCACCGCGCCCGAGAGGTCTCGGCCTGGCGGGCCCGGCGACGTGCCTGGTCGGAGCTGGCCCTCGCCCTTTGTACTTTCCTTCTAGGTCGGCGACGGGCCTATCGGAGGCGGGGCGCACTACCACTCGGTCGCCGAGGTCGACCACCATGACTCGCCGAACATTCCATCGGGCTCTGGCGGCAGCGGGAATGGACACCTGCCCGTTTTGGGAGACCGTCATGATGTGCTCGCTGGCGGACATGACCCCATTGTATGTCAAGCAAGCTCCGTTGTATGGCTGGGGAGCGCGCCCGATTGCTCGGCCTCACCAGAGCGTGGTGTGCCTCGTAGACGCTTGCGAGCAGCTGGCCAGGCAGCTCGAAGCGACTAGGGGACACCCGTCGCAGGAGCATCATCTGGAGAGTGTCAGCTCGACCGTTGGGCCAAATGCGGGCCAAATCGGCACGGCAATAGGCGGCACGAGGCGTCACGACACGTACGCAAATGTCCTAGTAGGATGACGTTCAATGCGCTGACCTCGGGCAAGTTTTACATTTTTGCCAAGGTGAGGGTCGCGGGTTCGAATCCCGTCGTCCGCTCGCTGGGTTGGCGACACAACTGACCGGCTCACGGCGACAAAACTACGTTGCTGCGAGGCATCGAGACCAGTATGGCGATGAGCTGTGACCGTAACCCCGCTTTGCAGAGGGGCGATGTGGTGGGGAGCTGGTTGGAGGCCGGGGAAGCCCGCGTCCGACGAGAGCACCGGCGCCGACAACGTTTAGGGGCCGGTCTTAAGGCGGGGAGCGGTAGTCCGTGAGGCTTACCCGTCGGCGCCGGGCACGTTCGGCTAGCTTTTCTGCGGTCCTGTCGGCGACCATCTGGCGGAAAGCCGCGACCTTCCTAAAATTGCCGGCCATCAACAGCAGCGTGACGAAGATGCTCTGGGCGGCTATGCCGCGCACCCGCCGGCGCCCGGGGGCTGCGAGCGCCTCGTGGGCTGGGTCCTTCACGTAACCGTTCCAGCCCTCGATGGTGTTGCGGTAACTGGCATAGGTGCGGGCCCATTCCTCGCCGCCAAAGGCGAGGTCCTGGCGGTGGCGGGCACCAATGTCGGGGGCGACGGTCACCGCCGACTGGGTGCAGATCTTGGGTGGGGCCTCGGGCGGGGAGAACACCGGGACCTGGCCAAGGGCGTTAGCCTGCGGCCGGAGAGGGCAGCATAAATGGGGGTGCTCGCCTTGGGCCGGGCAGGCGAAACGCTCGTAGCCGTCTTCGTCGGCCCTTCTTTGTGCACCAGGCGCCACTGGGCGCGAGCAAGATGCGCGCCTTGTAGGTCGTGCGGATTCTGCCGGTTTTCGTACAGCCATTCCGGGCGTTTTCGTACACCGGTTCTGGAGGTTTTCGTACACCCCTAGGAAGGCTGGGGAGCATCCGCGTTTGAGCTGAGCGGGGCGACCACCGTCGCTCGGAGTACCTGCTCCAAAGAGGTGGCTGTTGCCGAGACCCCGTCTGGCTATGCGCAAGGTCCGAGAAATCCTGAGGCTGGCCCTGGGCCAGGGCTTGTCCCGCCGTCAAGTGGCGGCGTCGTTGGGGGTGCCTTTCACCACGGTGTCGGACCACCTGCGCCGGGCGCGCGACGCCGGGCTGGGGTGGCCACTGCCTGACGACGTGAGCGACGCCGAGCTCGAGGCGAAGCTGTTCGCCAAGCCGCCCGCCCCGCCAGCCGAGCGCCGTCCCTTGCCGGACTGGCACTACGTCCACAAAGAGCTCCGCCGCCCCGGGATGACGCTGCTGTTGTTGTGGCTGGAGTACAAGGAAGCTCACCCCGACGACGGCTATTCCTACTCACAGTTCTGCGTGCACTACCGAGCTTGGCAAGGGCACCTCGACCTCGTCATGCGCCAGGAGCACCGGGCCGGCGAGAAGCTGTTCGTCGACTTCCCCGGCCAGCGGCTCCCGATATTCGACCGTCGCAGCGGCGAAGTCGCCTTGGAAGCGGAGCTGTTCGTGGCGGTGCTCGGCGCGTCGAACTACCTATACGCCGAGGCGGTCGCCTCTCAAGGCTCGGCGTCGTGGCTCACCGCCCACGTGCACGCCTTCGAGGCATTGGGCTGCCTACCGAGGGTCATCGTCCCCGACAACCTCGCCTCGGCGGTCAAAAAGGCGCACCGCTACGAGCCGGACATCAACGCCTCGTCTTGCCGAAATGCGCCCACGTGGGGCGAGCGTAACTGCGACGAAGCTGGATCCGGAGCGCGGGCGAACCTTGCCTTGACGAGTGCGCCAGGTCGCCCACTTCTGTTTGGCCGGAAAGAGGTGTCATTCCAAGGAGATTTGTCCCGAACGACGGCTCGGGCGCTCCCGAATCGGGTGGATTCACCTGAAAAGTAGCCACAGAACGCGTGTCCACATGAGATCGCGAGCCGGCGCCGTTGTGTGCCACTGGCCGACTCGTTAGTCCAGGGCTAGGTAACCCGTGATCGCTGCCGATTAGGCATTGCATGCCTCGGGTTCACGAATGTAGTTCGGCGTCCCGCCGGAGAGGTATGACCGTCGCCCTGTTGGCGGCTCCCCCTGGCTCCACCGCCAGAACCGCTAGCAAGCGCCCGCGCAACCCAGCCGGCTTAGACCGGTTGCGGGCCCGCCACTTGGCAGCGGTGCATTGTCCTTGGTTCGTCTCCGTGGTCGTGCACTGCAAAGTGGAGCACACAACGGTTGTCCCATAGGACCAGGTCGCCTTGGCGCCACTGATGTCGAGCCTGGTACTCGGGTCGAATGGACTGGGCGAACAGGTAGTCGAGCAGAGGGTTGCTCTCGGCTGGGCTCCAGCCCACGAAACACTGAGTGAAGAGCCTGCAGACATAAAGCGCTTTCCGACCTGACTGGTCGTGGGTCCGTACTACAGGGTGCACTGCTCGAGGAGCCTGAGAGACGTCGGCACCGTGGGCACGAGCGACGGCCTCGCCCGAGTGCACGGCCTGCAACTGCTCGAGCGTCAGTCGCAGCCCATCGCTGAGGCCTTCATAGGCGAGTTCCTGATTGGCGAACGCGGTGTCGCCTCCTACGCGCGGCACGGATTTTGCGTACAGCATCGTGAGCTTGGGGGGCGTCGTCTCGTAGGTCATGTCCGAGTGCCAGTGCTGGTTGAAGTCGCGCTCTTTCCCCCGGTTCACCAGTTCGATCAACTCTGGGTGCTCAACCATGCCCGCGTACGGGTGCCGCACGAGCGGTCCCCACAGCCGGGCAAAGGCGAGTTGGTCCTCAGGGGTCAGGTCCTGGTCGCGAAAGACCAGAACATGATGCTCGACGAAGAGGGCGTCCAGTGGCTCGCATGTCGACTGGTCAACCGTGGTCACATCCACACCGCTCACGACCGCCCCGAGCGGGGCACCAAACCGCTCGACCCTCGCCCGAGGATCGTATGCGACTATGGCAATGTGGACAGTTGCATCAGCCGTCGCGACTATTCACGGGCGATGGTCGGCGGCTCGAAGTCCCGGCCCTAGCATTAGTTCGCCCGTTGCCACCCGAGCGCCGGCGGCGGAGCGTCAGCCAACGCGGTTGCGTCGCAAGTGGCGGCCCGCGAGGCGGCCCGGTGAACTCGCCGTCGCGCACCGCCACGGACCCGTTGACAAGCACGGCACGCACCCCGGTGGCGTACCGGTGGGGCTCCTCGTAGGTGGCCCGGTCGACGATCGCGTCAGGGTCGAACACGACCACGTCGGCGAAGCACCCCTCGGCCAGCCGTCCCCGGCCGGACAGCCCGAGGTTGGCCGCCGGCAGGGCGCTCAGCCGGCGCACTGCCTCCGAGAGGCTGCAGACGCCGCGCTCGCGTACGTAGTGGCCGAGGAAGCGGGCAAAACAGCCGTAGGCGCGGGGATGGGCCGGCTCGTCAGACCGTGGGGGCTCCGCGGCCCCCGAGCGGGCGTCGGAACCGAGCGAGACCCAGCCGAGGCGCATCACCTTCTCTACGTTGTCTTCCGACATCATGAAGAAAGCGCAGATAACGCTACCCCTGACGTCCGGGGCGGACTCGACGAGGCGGGCCACCGCCTCGGGGGGGTCGGTGCCCAGCTCGGCCGCCACCTCGCTGAGGCGCTTGCCGGCGAAGTGGCGGTACGGGCCGGTGGCGTGCAGGACAAGGATCCCATCGGGGCCACCGCAACCGAGGTACATGTTCTCCCAGCTGTCGTCCGGCGTGACCATCGCGGACTTGGCCGCCGCGCGGCCTGCGGGGTCGGCTAGACGCCGGCGCAGCGCCTCGTAGCCGCCGTCGTGCATGTAGGGCGGGAAGCACACCTGCAAGTTGGTCTCGCCGGCGACGTAGGGGTAGGCGTCGGCGGTGATGGCCGCGCCCGAGGCGCGCGCCTGTTCGATGAGCTCGATGGCGCGGTCGAAACGCGGCCAGTTGTCACGCCCGATGGCCTTCAGATGGAAGACCTCCGCCGGCAGGCCGGCGCGCTCGCTGATCTCGAGCAGCTCGGCGAGCGCCTCGAGCAGCCGGTCGCCCTCGCTGCGCAGGTGCGAGATGTAGCTGCCGCCGTGGGCGGCCGCCACGCGGCCCAGCTCGACCAGCTCCTCGGTCGAGGCGTAGATACCGGGAGGGTATATGAGCGCGGACCCGACCCCGAGCGCGCCGTCGGCCATCTCCTCGTCCACGAGGCGGCACATCTCCTCGAGCTCGCGCTCGCTGGCGGGGCGCTGACCGGAGCCGACGACGTGCTCGCGGACCGTCGTCGCCCCGACGAAGGAGCACACGTTCTGGGAGGTCCCCCGCCGCTCGAGCAGGGCGAGGAACTCCGAGAGCCGCTCCCACGAGACGTCGAGGCCGAGCCCCGAGAGGCGCTTGCCCAGCGCGACACGCTATCTCGCCATTGAACGGGCGCCATCGAGTCGCCCTCTCCGAAGGCCTGGGTGGTCACCCCCTGTAAGAGCTCGCCGAGCGACCGCGGGTCTTTGAGGATGCTGAAGTAGGAGTGGCTGAGCGGGTTGATGAAACCGGGAGCGACCGCCATGCCGCGGCGTCGATGACCTCGCCGGCTCGGTCTCGCCGGCCAGGTCCCCGATCACCGCGACCCGGTCGCCGAGCACCCCGATGTCGGCTCGCCGTCCCGCTCCTCCCGCGCCGTCGTAGACGGTGCCACCTGTGACGAGGACGTCGAGCACCCTCCAGTCATATCAAACGGCTTGGACTGGGGAATGAGACGCAGTAACTCCTAGGTTCCTCCAGCCTCGGGGGCTGCCAACGTCTGACGCTGGCTATGCGGTTCGCCGGGGGCCGGGGATCGAACTCAAATCGGCCCGCGGGCCGTTCTTCACACCGCCCAGATTGCCGTATTATTTGCGGCTCGGAAAAGTCGTTCGTCGACAAAGAAAAGCTGCAGAACGACGGTTCCTGTCGCCTCAGGTTGAAGGCCAATTCAGCTTGCGCCAGAACAGAAACTACGTACATATTGTCCAGACTAAGGTCGGCGTTCTGTCTTGCCTCACGCGAAAGTGCCAATCCCGGTCGTGGTTTCCGATATCGCCGAGTCGGTGTGCCTTACCAGGGCTGTCGACCCGATCAGGGCACCGTTGTTCTGGGACAGCTCCCCAGCGCCGCGTCCGCCTCGATGCTAAGCATGTCAAGCGATGTCGGCGTCTCCCCTCACGGCACCTCGGGGACGCCCCTTCGTCCACATCCTCCTGCGTGGTAGGAGGCAGTTCGTCGGTTCCGGGTCGACCTCAGGGGACGATCCCTCGGCCTGAACCGCCTCGCGCTGGTTCGGTTTCGCTGGGTCCGCGACGTATCGGACGCCGCGGTCAGCTGATTCGTGCCGGAAGCTGATCGAGAGCGTTGCGGAGGAACGCGTCGCGGCGTTCGGTGACAGCCTCGGCATCCAGTGGGCTGCCATCGTCGGCGAAACCCGGCCAGGCCTGCATAACGGTCGGCGTGTTGAGCGCGGCGACGGCATCCCAGTAGGGCACAGAGGTTGCCGCCCGACCGGCCTGTCGCTGCCAGCCTTCCAACACATGGGCCGGCGCGTCCTGGCCGTACTGAAGGGCCACCTGCATCCGCAGGCTGCCGAGATCGACCCCCGGATCACCGACGCCGGCTGTCTTCCAGTCGATCAGCGCGACGCAACGGTCGCCCTCCCACAGCATGTTGCCGCCCCAGACGTCGCCATGCACGAACACCGACGCGGCCGCGGGCAACCCGTGCGACCTGACCCGCTCGTCGGCCTCCTGCAGTAGAGGTGTGGTCGGCATCAGGCCCCGCCGCCGTTCGTCGGCGCGGTCGTCGACGGCGCACGGCCGGGGGCGGTGGGGTATGTAGTCCTGAGCCTCCATGCTGAAGGCGTGGACCCTGGCAAGGGCGGCTCCTCGCTTCCCGGAGCCGGGCAACCGAAGCCGTCGGCGGGAGATCGGCGCTGCCGGACAGGAAGGTCTCCAGGGTGGTGACGGTTCCGCTCGCCCTCCCGTCGAGATCGGCGGCGATCAGCCGCGGCGCGGCCAGGCCATGGGTCTCGGCCAGCTGAAGGGCTCGGGCGTTCGTGATCACCCACGCGGCGGCGATCCAGCCCGGGACGGGGACCTTCAAGATCACGTCCGTAGCCCGGGCCGCCGGTCCTTCGATTCTCAGGCGGAACGTGCCAGAAGCGCGGTGGCCGCCGCGACCTAGGCTCTCGGTGGAAACCACCGACGTCCCGTCGACAGCGCTGGCGGCCCAGCGCAGCACCTGGTCACTCGGCATCTTGTCTGTGTGCGCTTTTGCCATCCGCATCCACGATATGGCCCCACTCTCCGACCCGTTGCTCCTGGCCCCGGCTTTTCCCAACCGCGACATGCGTCCCAGAACGCGCCCTGTCTAAGAACGTACCGACCCGTCCCCGACCGCCGGCTCAGTGGGATGGTCTTGGACCTCGCTGCTGGACGCTGCGTATTTTGCCAAGCGTCCCCGAATTGTTGATCTCGACAGATAAGGCTCTCTGGCCAACCGTTCATCACGGCGAGCCGATCGACGGTCCGCGCGGTGGTGGGGTTCACCGATCTTGCTTGATACGCGGCACGGAATGTGCAAACGGATTGTCGTTGAGCTTCGGGCGCATTATGTGCACACTTGGCCAAAACTCCTCTGTTCAGGCAATGAATCCGTGGTCACCGAATCGGGCGCCACGTCCGGGTCGGTGCTTGGCGTCATTTTGTGTGGCCCTAGCCGGCGGTGGCCTCAGGCGGTCAGGTACCGGTCGATAAGGAGCCGCTGACCTCAGTGAACCCGACTCGAACCAGGTGTTTCACGATCGGGTGGTCAGCATGCACGACGGTCAATAGCGCGTCGGCTGGCTCGAGCGCAGACCGCAGCGACGCGACCACGTCGGTCCCGTAACGACCGCGCCAGGACGATTCGACCTCGGCCGCGAGTTGGTCGTACGACCGCTTAATGGCTTCTCCCGCTGGCGTGAGGCGCGCCAGTCCGTCCGACACCATCACGAAGCCGTGACGCTCCATGGTCGAGCGACCGTTCCCGGTTACACCCAGCGCCGGCGGGACAGTCGCCAATGGCATCGGCTCGTCGAAGGCCTTCGCCATGTTCACCGCCCATAGCAGCGGCCCGCGTCCGTGCGCCTCGTACTCGACCGTGAACGCCGTGAGGGCCTGCGACGATAGCGCCAGAAGTGACAGCCCGTCGGTCGCCTCGTGGTCCCTAAGGCGCACGACCGGCTCCCAGTCCAGCCCGTGTGCTGCGCCCGCCGCAGCGCCACCAGTGACAGTGGGGTCGGCCGTCCCGTACGGGTGAAGGTAATGGGCGTACTGAAATTCGAGCTCCCCGACCAGAGCCACAAGAGCCCCGCGAAGCGAGGGGCCGAACTTGTCCTCGCCGGCGCGGCACGCGGCATCCACTGCAGCGCCGGCCGAGTCCCGGACCTTTAGCCCGGCGTCGGTCAAGCGCAGCACTCCGCCGTCCAACATCGCCCTGCCGGCCTTTGTGTGCATATTGACGTACGTCTTCATCGCCCGACGCGAAATTCGGGCATCGAGGTGGACGTCCCGGGCCCGGGCGCCGTCGGCGACACGCCAGAAATCCGACCACTGCACCACGTTCACGTTCGGACCCCGGCTTTCGGCGTTGCGGGTCAAGTCCAGCACGGTATGAGACAGCAGGACGTTCAGGGGCGTCACTTAGCTGCTTTCCCGCCATGACACCGGTATCGCATCAGTGGACCACTGGCCCTCACAGGGGTACCTGCACTGTCCTGGGGACGGGCACACACTGTCGTGCCCCTATCGTTGTCACAGTTCGCGCGCCCGAAAGACGGTCGCGAGCCACGGGACTCTGGCGCCGATCGACGGGGTCGGCGCTTGCTCGGTCTCGATGCGTTCGCCTGAAAGCCCGGCCCGAACGTGGAGACAGATTGTTGTTGGGCTCGGGAACATTATGCGCACCTGACCTGAAACTGCTTTGTCTAGACTAGGAACTCATGGTCGCTGAATAGGTAATCGTCGGCCACTGCAAGACGATATTGCCGCTGCCACGCTGCCTGTCCAATTATGTGCTCGTCGACGCACCGCCAGTCGATCCGGGTCGAGGAGAAGTCTGCTGTCATTTGCCCGCTACGCTCGTTCTCGCACAACGGCTCCGACGTGATGCTGATGATGCGACTCGAGGCACTTGCCTCAGTGAAGAAGTGAGACGAGACGAGGTTCGGACGAAGAGCCAACTGGCTTGGAACGCGCCGTTTTCGGCGATATCCTCGCCGGTTGAAGAACGACCCCTTGGACCAGGTCGCTCTCCTCGACGGGGCGAAGGTGGATGTCGTCCTCAATCATCTTCGACCATAATGCCGGCTTAGGAGGGACCGTACGGGCAGTCCGCCAACTGCCAAGACCTGACCTCATCGGAGGCGGTACCCGCGCTCCTCGAGCCGTTGCTCGGAACAGACCCTCGCTGCGCTCCGGAAACGGAAACAATCGGCCCTTTTCGTCTGATGCGGGCAGCCACGGTCAACGCCGCAGGAATAATACCCTACCGTACCTGAAGCAGGTCACCATGGAGTACATCGCGGACGACACGTCCCGTGAGACGGCGCTGGAGGGCCATCTCATCGATGCGATGAATGCCGTCCCTTACAACACTATCGCCACGCTTAATGCACAGGGCGGTATTAAGCAACAGGCTCGCCAGCGGCGGCCTCGGTCGAGTACCCGATCAACCTCAAGACGGTCCCTGCGCTGAATAACGAGGATGTCGTCCAGGCACTCAATTATGCGCTCGACCGTGCAAACATTATCAAGGTGGCGTACTCAGGCTACGCAGTCGCGGCGACGTCACCTATCGATGCTGGGGTGAACTTTTACACCAGCGCGTACGGCTATCCGTATGATCTCGCAAAGGCTAAACAGCTTATGAAAGAATCCCCGTACAGCAAGGGGTTTAGCTTCAAGCTATTTGTCCCGTCCGGTAACACCGCGAACCTCGAGGCGGCGGAGATCGCCCAAAGTGACTGGGCCGAGATCGGCGTGAAAGTGTCGATAGAACAGATCGACGACACCACGATGTTTGACGAGTTCTCAGAGGGCAAGTTCCAGGCCGCCACCCTCGACGGGACTTCACAAAACCTGGACCCGAGCTCGGACGCGTTGTACACCAGCGTGTACAACGGGGGGGCAAACTCGTCGCACACCGGTTGGGACAATGCTGAAGCGAATAAGCTGTTCTATGAGACTCAGACTGCTCTGAATGCGGGTGTGCGAGGTCAGCTGTACGTCAAGTGGCAGAAGATCGTTATGGAAGACGCGCCGAACATCTGGGTTGTCTATCCCGATACTGCCTATGCGTACCAATCTGATGTCCACCAGTTCACTCCACAGGTCACAGTGAACTGGGACCTCGCGGAAGTGTGGATGGGCTAGGGCAGCAACTGGTGTGGGACCAGTCGCCGCGGAGAAGAGCGTGAGCACGCTCGCGGACTACCGGGAGCGTGCCATGGAGTTACTACCCGCTCCATCTGTTGTCAGCGTGATCGGGGGACCAGGGTCGCCCGATGTCCTTGAGACAGACGAGCGCAACTGTGCAGGCTGGAGCAACCTGGCTTTGGTCCCTCACGTCCTGGTGGACGTGAGGGACCGGGCCACAACCACGACGGTGCTTGGCGAGGCCGTGAGCTCACCCGTGCTGTTGGCTCCGGTGGGGAGCCACAACCGGGCGCACCCCGAGGGTGAGCGAGCCACGGCACGGGCAGCAGAGCGAGTCGGGACCATAATGGGTCTCAGCACGGTATCGAGCCGCACAATCGAAGAGGTGGCGTCATCGTCACGGGGGGCATTGTGGTTTCAGCTCTATGTGTTCAGAGATCGGTCGATATCAGCTGTCCTCGCCAAACGTGCTGTAGACGCCGGATACAAGGCGCTGGTCCTGACCGTCGACAATCCCGGGACTCGATCGAGCGAGCGCTCTTCCGCCCGCAACGGGGGGTACCGGAGCACGAGGTGTTCCCAAACCTTCGAGGCGTGCCAGGCGCCGAGCACATTGGCACGCTGCAGTTCCATGAAAGCCTCGACGATTCGTTGTCCTGGTCTGATTTGGAATGGGTGCGGAGTTTGACCCCATTGCCATTAGTAGTTAAGGGGATCCAGCGTGCCGACGACGCGCAGCGTTGCGTGGACTGCGGGGTCGACGCTTTGGTGGTCTCCAATCACGGTGGGCACGCCTTGAGCGGTACGCGCTCTACGGCGGCCACATTAGGAGAGGTAGTTGAGGCGGTGAGCGGAAAGGTCGAGGTTCTTGTGGATGGGGGCATCCGACGGGGTACGGACATCCTGAAAGCATTGGCACTCGGGGCGAGGGCCGTCCTCATCGGCAAGCCTTTGTATTGGGGCCTGGCGGTTGACGGCGCCGAAGGAGTGTGCGCGGTCCTGGCCATCCTCCAAGCTGAGCTGAGCGCGGCTATGAGCTTGAGCGGAATTGTTGACGTCCAAGCGGTGCCGCCCGACCTCGTCTGGCCGCGAGGTGCCGCATCAATCAGGTGAGCGAGTCCAGGCCTTAGGACCAAGCATCTTGGAGCCCGTCATCGAAAGGCCCGCGGCGGAGGAGGGGTGCAACATTCGGGGGTGGCAGCTATATCGCCGATCTGCCCAGGCCCCCAACCGATGGGCGCGCTCGACCCGAGAGAATGTGGCCTCGACAGTTGGGCCAAATGGGGGGCCAAATCGGCACGGCATTTGGTGGCACGAAGTGTCACGACACGTGCGCAAAAGTCCTAGTAGAGTCGGTACCAGTGCTCTGACCTGGAGCGAGTTTTACATTGCCAAGGTGAGGGTCGTGGGTTCGAATCCCGTCGTCCGCTCCATTCCATTCCATCCAGCCGCTCAGAGGCATGATTTCTGGTTCCTGTGCCGCCTTTGTTTGGAATTCTTAGTCCCCTCGTGGGTCCCACGCCGCCTTAGGCTCGAACACGAAACAAAAGCAGCGGCGGACAAGCGCCCAGACTGGGAACGGCCAAGGCTGTAGAGCGCTGGTGACTTTCTCGCCGCCACCGTCTTGCTGCACTAACCGCAGGCGTCCGGCGAAGGTGAAGCCAGCGTAAGGACCCGACGCCAGCCAAGTCCCGAGCGTCCCCAACGAGCTGACCTCGACGTCGAGCGTCGCCGAGCGCGACCATGCCGATCGGCAGAGATCAGTGGTCGATTGTGGTATCCGCAACCGTGTTGGCTGGAGTCGCGGACCAGCTGGCGAGCAGGTTGAGGGCGTCTTGGGATGGCGACCCGGGCTCGGCGGTGTAGACGAGGATCCGTTGGCCGGCGTCGCCGGGCAGTTCGAGGGCTTCGTAGGCGAGGGTGAGGTCGCCGACGACGGGGTGATGGAGGCGTTTTGGTGCCGGTGCGGTGGAACTTGACGTTGTGGGCGGCCCAGCGGACCCGGAACTCCTCGCTCCGGGTGGACAGCTCGCCGATGAGGTCGGAGAGGCGTCGGTCGTAGGGGTCGCGGCCGGCCTCGGCGCGCAGGATAGCCACCGCGTCGTTGGCGACCTGCTCCCAGTCGTAGAAGAACTCGGCGGCCCTGGGGCTCAAGAAGATGAACCGGGCCATGTTCGGCTGGCCCGGCCAGGTCGGTGAAGCACGGGCGAGTAGACGGCGTACGCCGAGGGGGTTGGCGGCCAGGATGTCCAGGCGGCCGTTGCGGACGTAGGCCGGGACGCCGACCATGGCGTCGAGGATGCGCTGGACGGCCGGGCGGACTCGCTCCTGGGCGGGTCGGCCGTCGGGTCGGGCGTGCCGCGGTTGGCGGCGCGGACAAGGTCGAACAGGTGGGCCCGCTCGGCCTCGTCGAGCTGGAGCGCCCGGGCGATGCCTTCGAGGACGTCCTCGGAGACGCCGCTGGCGTTGCCGCGCTCGAGGCGGGTGTAGTACTCGACGCTGATGCCGGCGAGCATGGCGACCTCCTCACGGCGCAGGCCGGTGACGCGGCGCTTGGCCGCCGTAGGCGGGCAGCCCGGCCTGCTCGGGGGTGATCTTGGCTCGCCGAGAGATCAGGAACTCGCGGATGTCGTCCCTGGTGTCCACAACCTCCACGGTAGGGGCGTCCGAGTGGGTTAGGGAGGCCCTGGCAGTACCCCTATCAACCCGGCCTCCCTAGCCGTGGCTGAGCGTGGTTTCTTGAGTTGGGTAGCGAACATGAACTTCTGTACAAAGGAGTCGCCGTAATGCGTGCAGCTGTGTTCAACGGGCCGGGGTCGGTCGAGGTGGCCGACCGCCCGGACCCGGTCATCGAGCGAGCCGACCGACGCCATCGTCAGGGTGGTGCTGGCCTGCGTGTGCGGGTCTGACCTGTGGTACTGGCGAGGCGAGTCCGACGCACGCCGTCGGCTCCATCGGCCACGAGTTCATCGGCATCGTCGAAGATGTCGGCGCCGAGGTCGGTCGGGGTCTCGGTCGGCGACCTGGTGATCGCCCCGTTCATCTTCAGCGACATGTCCTGCCCCCACTGCCTGAACGGCTCCACCATCAGCTGCGTGCGGGGCGGCAACTTCGGCAACGGCGTGATCGACGGCGGCCAGGGCGAGGCGGTGCGCGTCCCGCTGGCCGGCAGCACGCTGGTGCCGGTCCCCGGCTCGGGCCATTCCGACGAGACGCTCAAGTCGCTGCTGACCCTGTCGGACGTCATGGCCACCGGGCATCACGCCGCAGTTAGCGCCGGGGTCAAGCCCGGCGACACCGTGGCGGTCGTCGGCGACGGCGCGGTCGGCCTGTGCGCCGTCCTCGCCTCCAAACGGCTGGGTGCCGAGCGGATCATCGCCCTCAGCCGCCACCCCGACCGCCAGAAGCTCGCCCTGGAGTTCGGCGCCACCGACATCGTCGAGGAGCGCGGCGACGCCGCCAACCAGGCGGTCATGGAACTCACCGGCGGCATCGGCGCCGACGCCGCCCTTGAGTGCGTCGGCACCGCCCAGTCGATCGCCACCGCCGCGCGCCATCGCCCGGCCCGGCTCGACGGTCGGCATCGTGGGCGTCCCCCACGGCGAGGTCCCTTTCGTCGGCACCTTCTTCCGCAACGTCGGCTGGCGAGGCGGCCCCGCCCCGGCCCGGATCTATATCCCGGACCTCCTCGCACGACGTGCTCTCCGGGTCGATCAACCCGGGCCTGGTCTTTGACTACGAGACCGACCTCGACCACGTTGCCGACGCCTACAGGGCCATGGACGAGCGCCGCGCCATCAAGTCCCTGATCCGGGTGGGGTCGTGAATCATCGCACACCAAGAAAGCGAGCACCGAACCGTGACGTGGACCGCCGAACAGCTAGCCCCATCGGCGACGCCGAAGAGCTGCGGCTCGCATCCCGACGTGACGACGGGACACTGCGCTCGTTCACCACGATGTGGGTCGTCCGCGCCGACGGCGATCTGTACGTCCGGTCCGCCGGCGGACCGCAGCGCCCCTGGTACCGCCACGCCCTGGCCAGCAGAAGGGCCGGATCCAGGCCGGCGGGATCGAGGCCGACGTCAGCTTCGCCGACGCCGCCCCGGACGCCCAGGCGGCCGATCGACGCCGCCTACCACGCCAAGTACGACCGCTACGGGCCGACCATCGTCGGCCACGTCACCGGCCCCGCCGCCCACGCAGTCACCATCCGGCTCCTGCCGGACCAACGAAGAAGGAAGCCACCATGAGCGAAGTCATCGTCGTCATCGGAGCCGGCCAGATCGGCCAGGCCATCGCCCGGCGGGTCAGCGCAGGCAAGCACGTCCTGCTGGCCGACCTGCGCCAGGAGAACGCCGACGCCGCAGCCGAGGTATTCGCCAACGCCGGTTTCGACGTCAGCACCGCCACTGTCGACGTCTCCTCCCGTGACATCGGTGCACGCGCTCGTGAAGACCGCCACCGCCCTCGGCGAGGTCACCGGTGTCATCCACGCCGCCGGCGTCTCACCGAGCCAGGCGCCGATCGAGGCCATCCTCGCCGTCGACCTCTACGGGACCGCCCTGGTGCTCGAAGAGTTCGGCAACGTCATCGCCCGGGGCGGAGCCGGCGTCGTCATCTCCTCCCAGTCCGGTCACCGCCTCCCTGCTCTCACCGCCGAACAGGACGCGGCCCTCGCCACCACCCCGGCCGACGAATTGCTGAAGCTGCCGTGCTCCAGCCCGACCAGGTCACAGACACCCTCCACGCCTACCAGCTAGCCAAGCGCGGCAACTCGCTGCGGGTCATGGCCGAGGCAGTCCGCTGGGGCAAGCGCGGCGCGCGGGTCAACACCATCAGCCCCGGCATCATCATCACCCCCCTCGCCAAAGATGAGCTCACCGGCCCCCGAGGCGAAGGCTACCGGCGCATGATCGAGCTGGCGCCGGCAGGACGCGCCGGCACCCCAGACGAAGTCGCTACTGTCGCCGCGCTGCTCATGGGCCCCGACGGCTCGTTCATCACCGGCAGCGACTTCCTCATCGACGGCGGTGTGACCGCGTCGTACTTCTTCGGCGCACTCGCCCAGCCCTGACAGGAGAAGAGCATGGAACAACAGCCCAAACAGCCCACCACCAAGGGGCCCGCCGAATGGTTCAGCGGCGATGTCTGGATAGACCCCGTCACCCAAGGCGAGCCGCCGTCCAGGCTCAATATCGCCGCCGTGCATTTCAGCCCCGGCGCCCGCACCGCCTGGCACTCGCACGAAGGGGGCCAAACTCTCTATGTGATCGAAGGCCGAGGCCTAGTGCGATCGCGTGGCGGGCAGACCATCGACATCCGAGCGGGCGACGTCATCTACACACCAAGTGGCGAGGAACACTGGCACGGTGCCACCACCCAACACTTCATGACCCACCTTTCAATCACCGAAGGCACCGCGAACTGGGGCGCCCAAGTCACCGACAGCGAGTGAGCCCGAAGCAGTGCAGGAAGACCTCGAAATAGTTGTCAAGCTCGGCAACGAAGAGCAGGGGGCTACTGATGCCTCCTGAACCCACGACTGAGCTGATGAAAGGAAATATCCCCATGAACCAGCGAACCCTCGGCACCCGGCTCAAGGTCTCCGAAATCGGTCTGGGCTGCATGAGCTTGACCGGTGCCTACGGCAACACCGGCGGACCGGAACGCGAGGACTCGATCGCCTTGGTCCGCCGTGCCGTCGAACTTGGCGTGACCTTTTTCGACACCGCCGAAGTGTACGGGCCGTTCCTGAACGAGGACATCGTCGGCGAAGCCCTCGAACCAGTGCGAGACCAGGTGAAGATCGCTACCAAGTTCGGCTTCGCCTTCGCAGAGAACGGTTTCGAGCCCGGTGGCCTGTGCAGCCGCCCTGACAGCATCCGCCGGGCAGTGGAACACTCGCTCGGCCGGCTGCGGACCGACCACATCGACCTGTACTACCAGCACCGAGTCGACCCAGAGGTGCCCATCGAGGACGTGGCTGGCACGGTGAGAGAACTGGTCGAAGCCGGCAAAGTGCTGAACTTCGGCCTGTCTGAGGCGGCTGCGGCCACGGTCCGGCGGGCGCACGCAGTGCACCCGGTGGCCGCCGTGCAGAGCGAGTACTCGATGTGGTGGCGGGCGCGAGAAGACGACACTATTCCCGTCCTGGCCGAACTCGGCATTGGGTTGGTGCCCTACAGCCCGCTCGGCAAGGGCTTCCTGACCGGCACCATCGATACCACGACCACGTTCGCCGACACCGACTTCCGGGGTCAGACTCCCCGCTTCCAAGGCGAAGCATTGGCCGCCAACCTGGCGCTGGTCGAGGTGCTGAACAGGCTCGCCGCCGAAACGGGGGCCACGCCGCCGCAACTTGCGCTGACGTGGTTGCTGAACCAGCAGCCGTGGATCGTGCCGATCCCCGGTACCAAGCGGATCGAACGGCTGGAGGAGAACACCGCCGCGTCAAGGGTGGAACTGACTGCAGTGCAACTCAACGAGCTGCGGGTTGCGGCTGACAAGATCCAGATCGTCGGTGCTCGCTACCCAGAAGCCCAGGATGCCATGACCAACCGCGACGCACCGCTACCGACGGCCTGAGTACCCACTGCTACAAGGAGCAATCTTGGTGGCACACCCGAAGGGATCCCGCGGAGGGCCTGGGGGGTGGTCGCCAAAGTCACGCGGGGAGACGAGCCCGCGCTTCAGGGTCTGGTGGAAGCGCTTCACCTTGCCCTGGGTCTGGGGGTGGTAGGGCCTCGAGTGCTTGTGGGCCACCCCGATGGCGTCCAACAGCGGGTCACCAAAGCCCCCCGGCCCCCCCGGCTCTCGGCGTTGAATATGGCGCCGTTGTCGGTGAGCACCGAGCAGGCAGGCCCAATAACTCGGCCGCGGCCTGGAAAACGGCCACTACGTCCAGGCCTTTGGTGGTCCTGAAAGCCCGGGAGGCGACCAGGTAGCGGGAGTGGTCGTCGATGAAGTTCAACACTTCGACGTCGCTGCCGTCGGCCAACGCCCAGTGAGTGGTGTTGGCCTGCCAGCACTCGTTGGGCAGCTCAACGCAAAAGCGCACGTACGAGACCTGGGCCGCTTGTGGGGCTGGGGGACGACAAACCCTTCCGGGCCAGCACCCTCCAGCTGCAAGACACCGACGGCACCCGGCCCCGGCGCCGGTGGCGGGCAGCAGGTGGTACTGAATGGTGTGCGCCCCGGCGTCGAGGCCCTCTTCGGCTAGGGACTTGCGCAAGGCCACGATCTCGTCCTCTATCTCCACGGGCACCCGCGCAGGCGAGGGCTTATGTGTTGCAACCAGACACCGTCGTCCGC
>CAWCCW010000001.1:0-109193 GCA_963794125.1 uncultured Acidimicrobiaceae bacterium | reverse complement strand
ATTAGCGATACCCGCTGTGCCTACCGGTGATTAGGGGAAGAACCTATGAAAGGTCATGCGATGAAGACGGCCCTTCTGTGTATTGACTTCATCAACGACGTGATTGCCGAGGGAGGGAAGCTGGCCGGGAAGGGCTATGCAAGTTTCGCAGGCCGGCACAAAACCTATGACCACCTGAGGGATCTTCAAACGCGCGCTCGAGGTGAAGGAATGCCGGTTATACACCTCGGTCTCGGATTTGATGTCGGGTACCTTGGCTTTCCGGAAACCTCTCCTCTCCTCGGTGGAGCGGCGGCGGCGCACGCGCTGGCGTTGGGCTCTTGGGGGACGGAGTTCGTGGCCGGTGTCGGCCCGGTCGGCCATGATATCGCGCTGCGGAAGCCGCGGATCAGTGCACTGCACGGGACGCGACTGCAGTCGATCCTGACTGGGTCACAAACGGAGCGCGTGCTCCTGGCCGGGGTGGCCACGGATATAACAGTGTTGTCGACGGCATTGAGCGCACACGACCTCGACTTTCGAGTGGTCGTCGTGTCGGATGCGTGTGCGGCTGCGAATGACCAAGAGCACGAAAATGCGCTCGTCACTCTGCGGAAGATCGCATCTGTCGTCTCCGTCGAAGACCTCTAGGAGCAAAACTCGGGGTTAGCCACCCGGGTGGACGGGGCCTACCCAGCCCTGTCGACAACGGCAGCCCCCGCCAGGGCTGGTGCGCGGGACAGACCCCGTCGAAGTGTTCACGCGGCGGTTGAGCGCTGACACTGCGGCACGCGATTACCCTTCGAGCCCCGTTGTCGATGTAGGGTCCTGATGAGAGCCCCGCCGCCTCGGTGATGTCGGCCGCGGCGGCGGAAAACTCGGTGGTACCGCAGCTGTCAGTGTTCAGGACCCAGAATACCGAAAGCCCGTTGTCCATTATGGCCTCGCTCAGTTGACGGGGTCGGCCCGAGCTAGCGGTCGAGGAGAGCACCTTGTGCTAGTCGCATTTCCAAGCGCACATCCGAGATACCCAAGGGGAAAGGTGAAAATGCTATGGCTATCTCCGAAGCACCCAGCACCGTCCAGCACCCAGGAAAATCCGCCCGTCCGCCCACCGACCCCACTGGCCCCACTGGCCGGCTGGCCAGCTGGGTGGCCAACACGACGCTCGACGACGTCCCCGCCCCCGTCCGCGACCGGGCTAAGCACCTGGTACTTGACGGCATCGGCTGTGCCCTCGTCGGTGCGCAGCTGCCCGTCTCCCGCATTGGCGTCAAAGGAGTAACTGCGCTCGACACCGCCGGGGACAGCACGCTTATCGGCTGGGACGGTAAAGCTACCAGCTCCACCTCCGCGGCCATGTTGAACTCCAGCTTCATCCAGGGCTTCGAGCTCGACGACTACCACCCGCTGGCCCCGCTGCACAGCAACTCGCTGGTCTTGCCGGCGATGCTCGCCGCCGCCCCGCATGTCGGACACGTGCCCGGCGCGCGCTTCCTCTTAGGCGCCATCCTGGGGTACGAGACCGGCCCCCGGGTCGGCCAAGCGCTCGGCGGCTTGGACATGCTCTCCCGAGGATGGCATTCGGGAGTGGTCTTCGGCACTATTTCTTCTGCCGCGGCGGCTGGGGCACTGTATGGGCTGGACGCTGCAGGGTTCGAGGACGCCTTCGGGATGGCAGCGACCCAGTCCTGTGGGCTCATGTCCGCCATGTACGAATCGATGGTGAAGCGCATGCAACACGGCTTCGCCTCGCGCAACGGGCTTACCGCCGCCGCCCTCGCGGCAGTGGGCTACGTCGGTATCAAGCGGGTGTTCGAGCGTCCCTACGGCGGTTGGCTGGCCGTCTTCGGCGAATGCCATCGCACTTACCCCGAAGAGATTTACTCGGGCCTCGGCACCCTGTGGGAGACCGAAAGGATCGCGGTCAAGCCGTACGCGGCCATGGGGTTGCTGCACGCTGCCATCGACGCCGCCCTCGAGCTGCGGCCCAAGGTCGACGTCAGCCAGATCCAGCGGATCGACATCTACATGGGCGAAGCCGCCTACGCCCACGGCGGGTGGAAGGCGGAACGCCCGCTCCAGGTGATCGGCGCCCAGATGAACGCCTCCTACGCGGTGGCGGTGGCCCTCCTCGACGGCGACGTGCTCGTCAAACAGTTCACCGAGGACCGGGTCAACCGCGACGACGTGTGGGCACTGATCGACCGGACCATCACTCACCACGAACGGGCCTACGACAACCTCCCGATCGACGAGCGCCTTACGACCCAGGTGCGCCTCACCTTGAAGGATGGGAGCACTCAGGCAGCCAAGGTCGTACACCCGCTCGGCACCGGCGACCGCAACCTCACGAACGACGAAATCCGTGACAAGTATGCCAAGTTAACCGACGGCGTCGTCGCTCCCGACCGCCAGGCGGCCATACAAAGGACTGTCCTCGACATCGACGCCCTCGACGACGTCTCCCAGCTGACGGCGCTGCTGACACCCGTCGTGCACTCACCGCTCGACTGAGTCCTCAACACCGACCGACGAAAATCGCATTCAATTCCGAGGAGGCCGCTGCCGCTCACTCCTCTGAACGACTGAGTGACTTGGCCGCCGCGCCGGCGGTGCCGAACTTCCGCCGCTAAGCGGGCGGCCAAAACGTTAGCCTCATCGGCACGTAGGTGGAGACGGTGGCCCAGGGGCTGATCAATTTGACGTCAGCTTCCTGTCAATGGCCGCGGTGCACTGCGACATTGTCGTGGAGGAAACGTGGCAATATGAGCGTCAAAGGCTGAAAGTAGCTCGGGAGGCACTAGGCCCACGCCGGCAGTCGTCCCCCTTCCACACCGCCCTCATTTCACCGGCCAGTGCAGCCTTTTGGAATTCGTAGCGTGTACGTCTGAGGTACCTGCCCGAGCGGCGGGCACGTTCGACCTTCTGGGTGACGGGGAATCATGTTCCGAGTGACGATCGATTTCATTGGCTTCAACAAGTTAGTTGTACCGGGCCGCCATTTACTGCCGCATCAGTAAAGACGACGCCGGTGATATGGCCGGCGTGCGGCGCCAGGAGGGGGACTGCCGGTGCCGCTCACCTGGACAAATACGGTTGAGCACATGTCGGGCCCCGCATTGCGTGACAATACGCAAGTCGCGTGAGCGCGACGGGTTGCGGCCCTAGTACGTCTGACAACCTCCTGACCTGCGCGGGGTCGGTTGGGGGGCCATCACTCGCAAAAACCCATCGCTCAATAGGGCCTCAAGCCGACAGGGGGTACTGTCCAGCAATGACCGGCAGTGGTCAGCGGCCTTGGGGCGCGTCCTTCAGCCGTTTGCTGATCGCCGGCGTCGTGTCACCGCTGGGCGACGCGATGGCCACCCTCGCGCTGATCCTGTACGTGCAGGAGACGGCCAACACGGGCACAGCGGTCGGCCTGCTCCTGTTGTCCGGCAGCGCCGGGCCGCTTCTTGCACCGCTGATGGGAGTCGCAGCTGATCGGGTGGACCGCCGTGTCGTCCTCGTGACTTGTGCCGCGGGCCAGGCGGTGGTCGTGGGGCTCATGGCGGCATTGCTACCGTCCTGGCAGGTCTTGCTTGCGTTCGTTTTCGCTGGCAGTCTGCTGGCCACAGCCCAGCAACCGGCCTTCCAGGCCCTTCTTCCCACTATCGTCGAGGACCAGGGCCTGCCGCGAGCGAACGCCCTGTTGGCCGGCGGTCGCGAGTTCGGGTCCGTCTTGGGCACACCATTCGCCGGTTTGCTCTACCCACTGATCCACACGCGAGGGGTGCTCGTGATCGACGCCGGCAGCTTCGTTGTCAGTGTTTGGCTGTTCACGCGCCTGCCTAAGCCCCCTCGGCAGCCTGGGCGCAGCGCGACCAGCCGAGGGCTGAAAGGCGTCCGTGACGACGCTGTCGACGGCCTTCGGTACGTGTTCGGGCACAGCGTGATCCGCGCTTTGACGATTGGGTTCTGGCTCATCGTGTTCTGTACTGGGGCCGATGACCTCGTGCTTCCCTTCCTCGGGAGGGACACCCTTCACACGGGCGCGTTCGGAATTGGGCTCCTGCTCGCCGGGGCCTCCATTGGCCTCGTCGCGATGCTGTCGGTCTTAGCTGCAGCGTCGCGAGCGCGCCGCGGCCCCGTAAGGAGCCAAGGCTCCGAACGTGGCCGACTCGTTGGCCCGACCGCCAGGATTCGGGCCGCCCTGCTCGGGTTCGCTCTCGCCTCCGTCGGCAACCTCCTGACCGCAGTGGCGCCCGGTGTTACTGTCGCCGTCGCCACCCAGGTCCTTCGGGGTTCGGGGCTGGCCCTGATCGACACCAATGTTCAGACCGTACTGCAACGGGAATCCGACCCCCGGAAGCTCGGCCGGGTGATGGCCAATGTCTGGGGAGGCGTGGGCCTGGCAGCGGCGCTGTCGTATGCCGCCGGCGGGCCGCTACTCGACGCGACATCCCCGCGGACGATGTTCATCATTATTGGTACCTCCGGGCTGGCTTGTACGCTCTTCACGATGGTGCTCCTAAGACGACCACGACCGCGCGCAGCCGCCGACGCTGATGCAGCTCGTGAGATTTGAAAGAGCCCAACCTGATCCCAACGAGATACTGGGTGAGCGCCGCCAAACCCGTGCTCTTCATGGGCCGCAACGAGCTTGACCGCCCCTGCACTACCTCGGCATTACCCAAGTCGCCACTGCGCCAGATTTCACGCCCTCGCTCCTCGGGTCGAGTGAAGATCAAAGAACTCGACGAGCCGAACCCCCATCAGACCAACGGTTGCATTGGGGTTGGGGCGCGAGTCGGTGCTTGGTCCTCGCCGGTTGAGGGCATCCGGGGCGGTCGGCAAGCGGTAGCCCCTGACGGAGCAACGCCTGATTCTTGAGGGCTGAGTATTCGGTCGCCGTAGCTTGGCCGCCCCAGTAGCCAATGAAGGCTTCAAGGTGGTATCGACAACTGCGCTCACTGTTGCCGAACCGGCTCGATCCTCTTTCTGCGTTCGCTCCTTCGGCGACGACACAAGGCGGCAGACTGTTCGGAGACGGGTGCGGCAACAAGGCCGGTCCAGACCTGAGCGCGCAAGCCATTCGCATTGCGGACGCTAAACGGGAGGGCAACCGTAACCGACGCCTTGGTACCGTGGCCGAGTGACTGGCGGTGGCCCGGCAGAATGGATGGCGCGCCACGACGACGTCCACCTTCGTACCGTCGAGGAACGGGACCTTGGGTTCCTGGAACGAAACTCGACTGAACCGGCCCTGAGCGAGCCGTTCGAGTGGCATGGTTATCGCGACCCGACCGTCCATCGGCGCCGATGGGAACAGGACCGTTACCTCGGCCAGCAGGACGCGAGGCTCGTGGTGGCTTTGCCCGACGAGGACCGCAACTACGCCGGCTTTGTCCTCTGGACGGCCATGGCGACTTCAGGGCCAGTTGTCATCTACAGGATCGGCATCCTGCGCCTCCCCGAGCACAGGGGCCGAGGGCTGGGTTCGTCAGCTCAATGCTTGCTCGCCGATTACCTCTTTTCAACCTCACTGGCCAACCGCGTAGAGGCCGGCACCGAGGCCGAGAACGTCACCGAGCAACGGGCGCTCGAGAAGGCGGGGTTCCAGCGCGAGGGCATCCACCGTGGTTGTGGTTACCGTGAGGGGCGCATAGTTGATGGCAGGACCTACGCTCGGCTTCGCTCCGACCCCCACCCCTAATGGCACTGAAAGAGCCGCGTGCCGGCTACTAGTACGTCGCTGTCGGCCACGTGACTGGCCAACATTCTTGGCTCGCTCAATTCCTATTTCGTAAACCGACCAGTCAAGCGAACTCAATTGTCGGCCTAGACCTAACCGGGCTTCGCACGTCACGCGTTGCGGCCGGCCAAAAGGGCGTTTCTTCGCAAACGATCACTGCAGCGTCAAGACCGGACGCGACCAATACAGTCTCGCCTCCTCGCCTGGACATTGGGCCTAGATCGTATGCGTTCAGGCACGCCATTGCGTCGTGCTGCCACGGTCCATTTAGCCCGGACTTGTCGGTCACCCTCGCCTCGGCCGGCGGTGCATCAGGTGCGAGCGGCCGTCGTCCGCCGCGGCGGTGCGGTGCTCACGCTCGAGCCGCTAGCCAAAACGGAAGTAGCCGACCTGGTGACGGCTATGGTCCAAGCCCCCGACCGGGGCCTCCCACGTCCGACTTCGACGTCGACGGTCAGCACCATGTCTCGGCACCTTGGAGAAGGGGTGTGTTGCCCGCCAGCGACATGGGGCCCCTCTGAGGTAGTACCGCCAGCAACATAGGACCACCCGTCCCGCCAGTGTTGGCCATGGTCGATCAGCGGTCCCCGGGTTGGCACCGGGCCACCCACCTGACGCTTGCCGTGACCTTGGCTTTGGCTGGGGTTGGAGGCGGTTTGGATTTCGACCGTGGGCGGCGCCGGTCCGACCCCATGGTCCGGGCGCGCGACGTAGCCTGGGTCGTGATCTCGGCTGAGGGCGAGTGCGATGGCCGGCTGCTTGAGCGAGAGCGAGAGCTGGAGCGCATCGGGCAGCGCTTGCAGCGAGCCCGCCAGGGCTACGGCGGGGCGCTGGTGGTGGAAGGGCCGCTGGGATCGGCAAGACTGTGTTGTTGGCGGCCGGCCGGGTTGCTGCCCAGGGGGAGGGTTTCCGGGTGCTTCGAGCGCGCGGTGCCGAGCTCGAAAGGGAGTACGCGTTTGGCGTGGTGCGCCAGCTGTTCGAGCCGGCGCTGGCAGCGGCGACGGAGCAGGAGCGAGCCGGGCTATTGGACGGGCCGCCCGGCGTGGCGGCCCGGCTGCTGAGCCTTCCCGGGCTGGGTGACGAGGCCATGGGGAGAACGGCGGTCGCGCCCGACCCCTCGTTTGCCGTCCTCCACGGACTGTACTGGTTGTGCGCCAACCTGGCCGCCGAGCGTCCTCTGGCGCTAGTGGTTGACGACGCCCACTGGGCTGACGGTGCGTCGCTGCGTTTTCTGGCTTTCCTGCTACCCCGACTGGAAGAGCTACCCGCCGCGGTGCTGTTGGGGGTTCGCCCCGCCGAGGCCGGACCAAGCGAGGCGCTGCTAGCCGCCCTGATGATGGAACCGGGAACCGAGGTGGTCACGGTCGGGCCACTCACCATTGACGGGGTGGCGACGCTGGTGGCGGATGGCTTGGGGGTGGAGCCCGACCCCGCCTTCGCCGAAGTCTGCTGGGACGCAACCGGCGGTACGCCGTTTCTGGTCCACACGCTCGTCGACGCGTTGCGAGAGAAGCGCATCGCCCCGGTTGCCTCCTCGGCTGGGAAGGTACACGAGGTCGCGACTGCTACCTTGGGGCGATGGGCGTTGCTGCGCCTAGCGCGCCTGGGCCCCGACGCCGCCCGCCTTGCTCGGGCGGTGGCCATCCTGGAGCGGGCCGAACTTGACCAGGCGGCCCGACTAGCCGGGCTCGCACTCCCCGACGCGGCGAGGGCCGCCGATCTGCTGGTGCGGGCCGGCGTGCTGGACGAGGCTCCACTCGGCTTCGCCCACCCACTCCTCCGCGGCGCCGTCTACCGGGACATCGCGGCCGTCGACCGGAGCGAGGCCCACGGGCGCGCCGCCAGGCTGCTGGCCGAAGCACACGCCAGCCCGGCCGCCGTCGCTGAGCATCTGTTGGCCACCGCCCCCGCGAGTGACCTCTGGGCGGTCGAACAGCTGCGCACCGCAGCCCGGGAAGCGACGGCCAGGGGCGCCCCAGAGTCGGCGGCGGCCTACCTCCGGCGGGCCATAGCCGAACCGCCATCGGCCGACCGGGGTTCCGACCTCCTGCTGGAGCTCGGTCTGGCGGAGTTCAGCGCAGGCCAGCCAGGCTGGCACGACCACCTCCAAGGGGCCACAGAGGCAGCCGACGACGACGCCTCCCGAACGGCGGCTGCGCTGCTGGTCGCGAATGGCCTGGGTTACTACCAGCGAATGGCCGAGGCCGTGGAGGTATGCCATCGTGTCGCCGCCCGCCTCGAAGAGGGCAACACCGAGGGCCGTCTGATGCTGGAGGCCATGGCGGTTGCCTGTGGACTGATTGACGCCACTATCGCGCCCTCACTAGGCGATCGTGCCGCCGCCCTTGTGGAGACAGCCAGGCGCCACTCTGTCCCCCGCCTGGCTCTAGCGGTGGCCGCGGACGTGGCCGCGCTGGCCAACCAGCCTGCCGACCAGGCAGCCGACCTGGCCCGGCGGGCGATCGCCGCCGGCCCGCGGGCGCTGCCCGACCCAGGTGACCCGCCTTGGTTCCCGACCGCGGCGATTGCACTGTTCTACTCCGAAAGCTACGGCGACGCTCAAGCGCTCCTCGATGCCGCAGTGGCCCAGGCGCAGGCCGCGGCCAACGGGATGATCCTTCCTGCGGTCCTGGCCATCCGGGCCTGGCTCGGCTATAGACGGGGCGATCTGACCGCCGCCGAAGCCGACGGACGCGCCCTCCTGGACGCCACCGCCTTCGCCTCTCCACTGCTGTTCCACTTGCTCGCCGCCGGGGTACTGGTCGACGTGCTGGTGGAACGGGGCGACCTCGCCGGAGCCGAGCGAGCCCTCGGGCCGCTGGCCGCAGAGCTCCTTGGCACGTCCCAGACGGCGGCCATACTCCGTCATGCCCGGGGCCGCCTTCGGTTCGCCCAGCACCGCTGGGGTGAAGCACTCGTCGATTTTCGGGCGGCGGGTGAGATCGCCACCCGTACCAGGGCGATCAGCCCGTGCTACCTAGCGTGGCGCTCCCTCGCCGCCCGTGCCGCGCTGGCTGTCGGTAAACGCGACACGGCGCGACACCTGAGCGGCGAAGAGCTCGAGTTGGCCCGTGCCTTCGGCGCACCGCGGACGCTCGGCGTGGCCCTGCGGGCTGCCGGGCTCGTCGCCGGCGGCCAACCCGGCGAGACGCTGCTGCGCGAGGCCATAGACGTGCTCGCCGGTCCCGACACCCGCCTAGAGCAGGCCCGCGCCCAGGCCGACCTCGGCGGCCTCCTGCGCCGCAACAACCAGCGCGTCGTCGCCCGCCAAATCCTGCGCCAAGCCGTCGACACCGCCCACCACCTCGGCGCCTCAGCCCTGGCCCGACGGGCCGAAACCGAGCTGCGCGCCACCGGGGCCAGACCCCGCCGAGTGCAGCTCAGCGGGCTTGAAGCGCTAACCGCTAGCGAACGTCGCATCGCCGAGCTGGCCGCCGACGGGTTCACCAACCGTCAGATCGCCCAAACTCTGTTTGTGACCAACCGAACGGTCGAGGGCCACCTTACCCACGTCTTCAACAAGCTCGACGTCAAGGCCCGCACCGAACTACCGGCCGCCCTGGCATCGCCGACCGACGCAGCCCGCGCCTAACCCCGCTAGCGCGCCCGCCGCTCAAAGTCTGGGGTCGAGCAGGGGGCCGCCAACGGTGCGAAGACGGGCCCGGCGATCAGATGATGACGTGTCCGCCTAAACAAAACACGACGGCGACGCCACATCAACTAATGGGGATCGACCACCTCGCTTCTGAAGTGGGTGAGGCTGGTCGAGCTGAGCTGCCAGCAGGTGAGCACTGACGTCACCCGCGTCTTGAACTCTAGGCTTAGAACGTGCCCCTGCTGGTGGTGAGGTCTCCTCCGACGGCTGGTGGGATGTCGTGCCTCGAGCACTGATCCATTAGGTGGCTGCTGGGGGCCTCGGGCTCGGTGCCGGTGTCGGCCGATCGAGAGGAGCCAGATGATCTTCGTAGGGGTGGACTGGGCTGAGGCCCATCATGACGTGCACGTGGAGAACGAGGACGGCAAGCGCCTCGGCGGCGGCCGCCTCCCCGAGGGGATGGAGGGCATCGCCCGCTTCCATGACCTGGTGGGCCGCCATGTGGAGGAACCCGGGGAGGTGGTCATCGGGATCGAGACCGATCGGGGCCTGTTCGTCACCGCGCTGGTCGCGGCGGGCTATCAGGTGTACGCGGTGAACCCGCTGTCCACGTCGCGTTACCGGGACCGCCACTCCACGAGCGGCGCGAAGTCCGATCCCGGCGACGCCAAGGTATTAGCTGACATGGTCCGCACCGACCGCCATAACCACCGGCCGGTGGCTACTGACAGCGACATCGTCCAGGCGGTGAAAGTGCTGGCCCGGGCCCATCAGTCGATGATCTGGTCACGGGCCCGCCAAGCCAACGGGTTGCGGTCCACGTTGCGCGAGTTCTACCCGGCCGCGCTGGTGGCCTTCGGGGAGTTGACCAGCGGTGACGCCCTCGAAGTGCTGCGGGTGGCCCCGACTCCCGAGCTGGGCCGGGGCCTGTCGCGCTCGAAGATCGCCGCCGCGTTGCGCCGCGGCGGCCGGCAACGCCGGGTCGAGGAGCGGGCCAGCGAGATCCAGGCCGCCCTACGCGCCGAACAGCTCGCCGCTCCCGGCGAGATCAGCACAGCCATGGGGGCGTCGGTGGCCGCCAGCGTGGCGGTGATCGCCGCCATGACCGCCCAGGTCGACACGCTGGCCGGGGAGCTCGAAGCGGGTTTTGACAAGCACCCGGACGCTGTGGTGGTCCGTTCCCTGCCAGGACTAGGGACCGTCCTCGGCGCCCGGGTGCTCGGAGAGTTCGGCGACCAGCCGAACCGGTATGACAGCGCCAAGTCTCGCAAAAACTATGCCGGCACGTCTCCCATCACCCGGGCCTCGGGCACCAAAAAGACGGTGCTGGCCCGCTACGTCCGCAACCACCGTCTCGCCGACGCCATCTACTTGTGGGCGTTCGCCGCCCTGACCGCCTCACCCGGTGCCCGGACGTTCTACGACACCCACCGGGCCGCTGGCGACACCCATCATGCCGCTCTGCGAGCCCTCGGCAACCGTCTCGTCGGCATCCTGCACGGCTGCCTCGAACACCACGCCACCTACGACGAGGCCATCGCTTGGGGACACCGCCAAGACCAGGTGGCGACCGCAGCGTGACCGCCGCCCCAGCAGTTCAGTTACGTAACGAAACGCAACTGTCGGCCACCTGCGCGGCCACCAGCTGCAACCAGACCGTCCCCCGAAGCGGCACCGGACGGCCAGCACAGTTCTGCTCCACTGCCTGCCGCGTCCGCGATCACCGCCACGCCACCGATGCCATCAGCGTCGAAGTCGACCTGGGTTCCGCCACCTCGCGCGGCCGGCCACCCGAACGGGCCTGGCTCGTCCGAATCCGCCGCGGCGACAGTTATGTCATCGTCAACGCAGGCCTACGCCGACCCGCCGCGGACCGCCTCGCCGAACAACTCACCGATCTCCTCACCAACAAATCTCCCCGAGTCCCTTGACAAGATACGACCGTGGGATGTCTAAGCCGCGTTAAGGAAACAGGAATGAACTACCAACCCGTCCCTCCCGCCCGCCACTACGCCCCGCAATACGTCGGTCCCGGTACTTGGCTGGTCCGTCAAGTACAAGAGTCCAAAGCCGCTCCCCTAAGTGTGTATATCAACTCGCTCATTATCACCGGGACCGAACCGGTCATAGTCGACACGGGAAGCGCCGCGAACCGCAATCAATGGCTCGAGGATGCCTTCAGCATCGTCGACCCCACCGATGTCCGTTGGGTGTTCCTCTCCCACGACGACGCCGACCACACCGGCAACTTAGCGGAGGTCATGACTCGCTGCCGTAACGCCATACTGGTGTGCAACTGGGCTCTGGTCGAACGTTTCTCCAACGTGTTCGACTTCCCGCTCGAGCGTTGCCGCTGGGTTGATCACGGTGAACGGTTCGACGTTGGTGACCGTGCCCTGCGAGCCTTCCGCCCACCTCTGTACGACTCGCCGGCCACCCGCGGGCTGCTCGACGAGCGCACGGGGGTTTACTGGGCGGTTGACGCTTTCGCTACTCCCATGCCCGAAACGGTGGCCACCATCGGAGACCTCGACCCCGAGTTCTGGGCCAAAGCAACGCCATGTTCGTTCATCACGGCCTCTCACCCTGGGTGACCCTGGTCGACCCGGACCGCTACCGCAAGAGTGTCGACCAGCTGCAGGCTCTGAGCGCAAAAGTCATAACGGGAGCGCACAACCCCGTCATCACCGCCGCCGACATCCCAGTGGCGCTCGGCATCATGCGTGGCCTTCCCACCGTGGACGTGCCCTCGCCTCCCGACCAGGCCGTCCTGGATGTCATCGTCGGCCACGCCGCAGCCTGACGACCTGGCGTCGCCCCGGTGCTACCAGGTCGTGATTACCGATCCTCCCCAGCGAGGCAGCGCGCCATGACGATCCTCGAGACCAAAGTGTTCGCAACCATCACAGGCGCCGACCCAGAACAAATCTGGGAGGCGCTAACCGCGACCGAGCGTCCCATCGACTTCCTATACGGGATGACGTTCCGAGGGGAGTGGCGCCCGGGCGCCATCATTGTGGCCGGTATCGGTGAGCAGTGCCAGCTAACTGCCGAGGTTCTCGCCGTGGACCGCCCGCACCGCCTCTCGTACACATTGGTTGACAATGAAATGGAACCATCGGTGTTCGTGACCTGGGAGATCATCGAGCATGCGAGCGCCACGATCATCCAGCTCACTGTTGACGAACCGCAACCGACAAAGGGCACCGACTACGACCTGGAAGAGGCATGGCTCCGGGTACTACTGGGGTTGACGAACCATCTCGGTGGCGGACCGGCGAGCTCGATCGTACCGCCCGACGGGTCCTGACCGGTTCGGGGTGAACTTCTTTGCCTCGGTCGAGCTGATCCGCCCTCGCACTGCCGGGTACGCATCGCCGGAAGCAGGGCACCATCGTCAACATCTTCTCGATGGACGGTCTCGCCAGTGTGCCAGTCTCGTAAACCCGCGTAGCGGCAACATCACGAGTCGCGCGCAGAACTGAAAGAAAGCTTTGCTTGAAGGCCAGAAAGGTCAAGCGCCGTCGGGCTACCTGGCGCCAACCCATCCAGGTTTCGGCAGGCCGCCAACACCGGGTCGTGGGACCGACACCTTTCGTTGTCCACCTGGTTCCCTCGCCCAGCAGTGCGCTTGCTTTGGGCTCCCGCGACGCGGTCCCGTTTCGGAAGGGACGGGAGCAAGTTCGTGAGCGGCCATCCGTCACCGCTTGTCGCTCGAATGTTGCTCGATGCGTCCTTGCTTTACTCTTGTCTCGGATTAATGGCTGTCGATAGCGCAGATCGTAACCACTGATCGCCCGGTCCGCCCCCCAAAGCAATAGCTACTCTGACCAGCTTTAGCATTGTCAATAGCCGTCGTCCAAGTGATGGGACAAGTGTGAGCAGAGCGAATACGAAGCGTGCCTCACGCGAAGGCACAATCGTGGCCCAGACATCGCCGACCGGAGCCGAGCGGCGGGCGGCTGAGCTCGCCAGCCTAATGGCGACTGGCGTGCGTCATCCCCCGGGCGCCGATCCCGTGTGCGACATTTACCTGTTTTGTCAAGTCACGAGGCGTAGATGACGTTGATGTTGTGTTTGCGAAGCTGCGCCACTGTCGGGTCGTCGTAAGGGGCGTCGGTGACAATACCCGACACTTCAGGAAGGCGTACCACTCGGTAACGCTCGACGTTCCCCAGCTTCTCGCTGCTTCCCAAAATGAACGTGTCGGCAGCCCGGCTGACCAACAGGCGTCCCATCGCTGCATCGTCGGGGTCGGTTGTGGTCAATCCCTGCTCGGGGTGCACGCCGGCGGCAGCAATCAGCAACAAGTCAGCCGATATGCCCGAAAGCACTTCGACTGACGCGGCGCCAGAGACACTTTGAGTGACCCGGTTGAGCCGCCCCCCAAGCACGAACACGTCTATGTTTGGCTGCTTTAGCAAGGCGGCTGCGGTGAGAGGGCATGACGCAAAGATCGTGGCCCTCAAATCGGGGGCCAGGGCGCCCGCAACAGCTAGGTTGGTCGTCCCAGGGCCTAGTATGGCCGTACATCCGGGCGTGATGAGCTTGGCGGCGCGCTGTGCCACCAAACGCTTGGACTCTGGTGCCAGGGCCAAGCGAGCGGTGAAGTCGTCGGGTACGGCCCCGGTCCGCAGCGCACCGCCGTAAACCCGTTGGCACAGCCCAGCCGCCGCCAAGTCCCTCAGGTCCCTGCGGACGCTGTCGTCGGTAAGCCCAAACTCGACGGCGAGGTCCCTGGCGACCAACCTACCGTCGCGTCGCAGCCGGTCCAACATCAGGTCCCTGCGCTCGGCAGCCAACATAGCGTTCTCCTTAGTCACCCTCGCTATTACACACATCGTAGTCAAACAAAGAGAAACAGGTATCGCCTGGGCTGTCCGATATCCACCGCTTCCGCGTCGGGCCTGGTACCTTCCTGGGCCAGATCTTTCTGTGATCTGCAGTGAATTGGTCCCCAGTAGACCAATGTTCGCGAAACTGTCATCGAAAATTGAACCTCAGATGAAGGTTACACGAACATTCTTGAATCTTCTTGTTTCTGTCGGACTTCGCCGATTACCGTCTGGAATGTGGGCCTGAGCCTCCGACTACCCACTTCGGCCGCTTCCCGACATATGCCGGTTACCGGACAGTTCCGTTGGCGTCAGGCTGCTGAACTCCACGCCCCAACTCATCCTCGTGCGGTCAGTGAACCCGCCGAGTCTCAGCTCGCAATTTGCCAGATGCGTGCATATCTTGCGGACGCAACTCTCGCCTATGACCCACTAAGGCCATATCACGGAAGGAGACAACTTTGAACGCGCGCTTCGTCACTCTCTTAGCTGCAACGACAGCCGTGCTGGGTTTTAGCCCGGCCACCGCGTCATATGCGACAACCCCGGCCGCGCTCGACACTGGGACGATACCCTTGCTGAGGATTGGCCTCAGTGGTTCTCAGGCAACCCTTGACCCGATGACAAACGCCAATGCTGAAGTCATTAACGGTCTCGGTCTCGAGACACTGATGCAGTTCGGACCGCATGACCAGTTAGAACCCGATCTCGCCACCTCGGTGACCCAGCCCACTCCAGTCAGCTACGTCTACCACCTTCGCCAAGGGGTCAAGTTCTGGGACGGTAGCCCGCTGACCTCTGCAGACGTCGTGTACTCGCTGAACAGCGAACGCGCTCCGAGCTCTGTAAGCGCCTGGGCGTACCCGGCCGTCAAGAGCATCCTGCCCGACGGCCCATACGGCGTAGTCGTGACCTTGGCCAAGCCTGACGCCAGCTGGCAGTACACGATGGCCGAGGAGGTCTCGGAGATCTTCGAGATGAACTTCGCCGAGCAGCACAAGGGCACCTTCGGGAACCCGGGCGTGCTCGTGATGGGGACCGGCCCATGGGAAGCGGACAATTTGGACCCAACAACGGGCGCCCAGCTATCGGCCAACCCCGACTGGTGGGGCGGGAAGGTACCTATCCAGCGCATCTCCATCTCGTTCTTCTCAAGCGACACGAGCTTGGCGCTGGCGATGCGCGCCGGCGAGATCGACCTTGACCCGCAACTCCTCGGCGGGCAGCGGAGCTTCGCCACTACATCTGGCGCCGCGGTAGTCAACACGCCTGGCTGCGGCCAAGGCACGTTCAGCATGAACACCCAAGTAGCTCCCTGGAACAACGTCAATGTGCGTCGCGCGGTCGCCTACGCGCTCAACCGGTCGGACCTTATCGCCGCCAACGCAGGCTATGCCACCCCCAGTTACACCTTCATCCCGCCGCCCGATTTGCTCGCCATTGCGACACAGCAACAATTGGGCTCCCTCGTAGCGTCGATGCCGACCTACCGGTACAACGTCGCCGAGGCCAAAGCCGAAATGGCCGAGTCACCTTACCCACACGGCTTCAGCGCCACGATCCTGGAGTACGACCAGGGAGCCCTGGTCAACGTCAGCCAGGCAGTTGCCGGTGAGCTTCAAGTGCTCGGCATCCACCTGATTATCAAGGTCCTGCCCTTGGCCGCTTGGCTCGCCAACGTGGCTGGCCCAGACCTAAAGCGCGCCACCACTTTCTACGACGCCTATTGCCCCAGCCCAGACCCTGGCTACTACCCCGACACGTACCTCGGCGCACGGAACCTGAGGGTCAACTACGTCAATACAGCGGCCTACAACACACCGACGATCAACAACCTCGTCAATGCCGGGGTCGCCACGACCAACACCGGCTCACGTTTTGCGATCTACTCGAAGCTCATGCAAGACGTGGCGACCAATGTCTCCTACGTACCCCTTTTCGACATCGACTACAGTGCCGCCGTCTCGGAGCACTTCAAGATCGTCGGCTTCAACCAGTTCGTCTTCGCTGGTGGAGATTATGCCCTGGATGTCGAGCCAGCCTCCAGCTCGTAAGAGCATTCGGTCAGAGGCCAGTGAGCATTCCCGGCTCGTGCTCGAGACCTGCACCCCGTGGCCCAGCTGGTCCACATGAACGCGGAGCTGCCACTAGGTGCTGTGAATGCTTCGGTCGTGACCGTTGCCCAGCGGCTGGGCGTGGAAGAGATCGCCATTCTGGACCACCGTCATTTCCGAGTGGTGCGGCCAAGGCACGTGCAGAGTTTCACGCCTTTACCCTGAACTATTGGCGTGCGCGAATTTACAGCGCGAGATTCGCCGTCTGTACAGCGTTTATGGCGACGGGACATCCCCCGCATTTGGCTTGGACGGCCGGCTTTATCGGGCCGTCATCAATGACAAGGCCATCTCCTCGCCAGGGACCGGACGCCAGGCTAGCAGACGGCCAGGGATAATGACTATGCGTGAACGACACCCACGGCGTCGTGCTCGCCGCAACCAGTATGGACCCCGTTTAGGGTCGACGGCAGTCAAGATGCGATCTTCCATGCGACTGTCGCCCGCCAACTTCCGCCCGTAATTACTCTTTGCACCTTCACACCAAGGATAGAAACTGCAAACGGGTTGAGCAGTGCGAGGTCAGGACTTGACGCTTACCGCGCCAGAGCGCGCCGCCCACTATTCACATTCAACGGCGTGACCCGCAGTGAGGCGGGGCCACTGCCTCCGCCAGCGCCCGGTGCCGGTCGTCATTGGCGTGCTGGTGGCGCAGCGCGGCCTCGCATTTGCATGCCCTCTTCGTCGCAAGCCACCGAGCCGCGTATGCCGCCAATGTCTCCTTGCCAAACTTGGAATCGACGCAAGCACCACGGCCGCGATCGGCCTGTTGGCGAGCTAAACACGCCTTGGCGTCTGCCTTGGTGGTGCGAACGGTCTCGGGGAAAGCCAGCTGGGTTGGTGGTTGTGAGCTCGATGGTCACCTCGACCTGAGTACCGTCGAGGGCGTAGAGGTGGGCGACCACTTCCTCGGCCAGTCGGGAGGCGTCTCGGCTCAGGCGAGCCGGGTCCAGGCGAGCCGGCCCGTAGAGGCCCCGCCTGACTGATGGACCTGCGTCGCCACCAGGATGCCCACCGACGCGGTCATTGGGGTTCTCATCGAGGGAGGGAGGCCCGCCGCCGACTGCTGCGGAAGCCGAGCCGGCACCCACCCCTGCAGCAGCTGCCTCCGCTTACTCTATTGCGATCTTCTTTAACTGACTAGTACGGTGTCTACCTCAGCGACGGGACCCACAACGCGGCGCCATGTCTGCCGCGTGCGCCCTCTTCTGATGTGCCGGACTCCAAGGCCTCCAGTGGAGCTGCGGCGCTCTCGATACGCGCCCGCCCACATTCGTACAGCCCATTATGGCGGGGACCGAACCGGACCGTAGTCCGCTCCCGGCACTCAAATCTCCAAAGCGCGCAGACCCTTTGCCTCAATGTCCAATACCAACAATAACATCCACTTACGCGCTGTCACGCCTCTCTCGCCTTATCGAGATCGAAACTACTAGAAAACGCTGATGGCCGTAGACAATGGCTGGGGGCTGAATACGCCCCCAAGCCACTATCAGTACGTATTACCCTTTCCTCAGCACTAACTGGCTACGTGGGCACACGCAAGCGGGTAAGAATACGCATTGCCCTGTGCGTTCCAGCACTTGGCATTCTGCGCTGTCACTAGCGCGTCACCATTATCAACCACTGCTGGGATTGTGGCCCCGCCAGCAACCTTGATTGCCCAATTGACTGCATTGACCCCCAACTGTACCGGGAGCTGGGCTAGAGCAACATTGCAGTTCCCAGCGAGAATATCTCTAATCTGCTGAGCCTCCGCGTCAAACGAGGCACATATGAGTTTCTTCCCTGCGGGGCGTGACGCGTTCAGCTGCGCGATCGCCTCTCCAGATGGACCGCAGTCCGCATACACCGCTGTGATACTGGGGTTCGCTAGCAACATAGTCCGAAGATTCGCTTTCGTTTGCGCAATCTCACACGAGTCTCCGGACGACGCCGCGACCCACTTGACTCCAGCGTGGCTGAGAACTTGCTCGACGGACTCAGTGCGAGCAGTCGTGGTTGGCTCGCCCGGCAACGCGAGAAGTATGCCGACCTCTCCGGTTCCGTGATGAGAGACCAACCACTGACCCACGGTTGTCGCACCTTGAACGTCATCCGTTCCGATAAACGGCGTCTTGAAGTTAGGGGTTTTGGTGTCGATCTCGATGACCTTTACGCCCTCGCTAGCTGCCCGCTGCAGGGTCGGCGCTAGCCCGGTGCCCTGCGGGGCGACTAGCAGGACTTTGGGATGTTGCACCAGCAGATCCTGAATTGCCGCAATCTGGGTCACAGGACTCGTACCTGTACTGCCATTGCCGACAATCAAGTCTATGCCGCGCACCTTGGCCTGCTTCATGGCCGATGAGAGCACATTCCCGTAATAGGTATCGACCACCTGAAGCGACAGAGCAATCTTGAGCGGCTGCGCGGCTGAGGCTCCCTCGCGGCTACTCGCGGCAGCCCCCGTCTGCGGGAGTCCCGCAAGTGTCAACATGGCCATCATTACGAGTACACCGAGCGTTCCGCTCTTCAGTTTCTTTCTCACAGGTACTCCTTGCGTTCTTTCTGATCCGGCTTCTTATTTGACATCTCAAAGTAGGACAAACATATTTTTCATTGAACAATCGGCTCGCTCCCTCTGACACGTCTATATTGGTGGCACAGCCTCACCCCCCGTTCAAGGTGTTGTCCGACGCCAAGGATACCCTCACGCGTCATTCACGCGACCCACTATCAAAGACACGAGGAGATCCCGGTTCAGCTCTCGTGGCTCTGCCTCGCCCACCACGCGTCCACTACGCATGACAACTGCTCGGTCAGCCAGTTGCATCACTTGCTCAAGGTTATGCGAAATCAGTACAACGGCAGCGCCCCTTTCGGGGAGCTGTCTAATTAGCCGCATCACATTCTCGCTTTCCCGGAGTCCCAGAGCGGCCGTAGGCTCATCGAGAATCACTACCGACGACGCAAACGCAACTGCTCGAGCTACCGCAATCGCCTGCCGTTGCCCGCCAGACAGTAACGACATGTTTATGGCCAGGTCTTGAACGCCTACCTGCAAACGCTCCAGTATTTCACGGGTTTCCTTAATCGATTTGCCCGTCGCGCGGGCGCGCTAACCGACCGAGCCAACGAGGACTGCAATGCTCCCGCCCGGCAAACAGATTTTCGCTAGCGGATAAATTGTCGAATAGAGCGAGATCTTGATACACGGTTTCGATCCCTAACGCCCGAGCATCAGCCGGTGATTTCACGTGCCCGCGAGCACCGCGGAAGAGCAATTCGCCGGAGTCAAATGCATGTACGCCACTGATACATTTGATTAACGTTGACTTACCCGCTCCGTTGTCGCCCAGCACGGCGAGTACCTCGCCCTCAAATAGCGTAACACTCACACCGCGAAGCGCGCGTACGGCACCGAAACTCTTCGTCGCTTCACGAAGTTCTAGCAAGGGAGAAGGGGCAGTCATTCGATAACTCGGTTGGTCTGCATGGTACGGATGCGACGCTCTAGGTTGGCCCGTAAAACGTCTAACTCCACCGCTCCGAGGATGATTACGCCGATAAATAAGTCCTCGGCGTAGGGCGACACATTGAGGAGCCCAAGCCCATTTTCGATAACCACGATAATGAACGCACCTACCAGCGCGTTACGGATGGAGCCACGTCCGCCGAAGAAGCTGGCACCTCCGATGAATACCCCAGCAATCGCATTAAGGAGCAACGTCGGGTCCTGGCCGAGCGTGGGAGAGGCACCATCCGTTTGGCCCGCGATCAGAACGGCAGTTAGGCCTGCACAGAAACCGGCAATTACATACGCAGAAATAAGAAGACGGCCAACTGGAATACCGACGCGCTTCGCGGCTTCCCGGTTACCTCCTGTGGCATAAAGCCAGCGGCCCCACTGAGTTCGCCGGGTGAACCACCAGGCCAGGGCGGTGGTCACAGCCAAAATGACGGCCGGCATTGGCACGGGTCCCCAGAATCCATTCCCAAGACGGACCACTAATGCTGGCATGCCTGTATCTACTTCGGCATTTGATAGGAGCAAAGATAGTCCGTTGGCCACCGACAGGGTCGCCAAAGTGACTATGAACGGATGGGGGACCTTGCCAACAACATAGGCCAGGCCATTTATCCAGCCAATAGCGAAGCTAACAGATACGATTATCAGGAGCACAAGGATCCCGCTATCTAGGTGACTTTCGTAAGCCAGGTATCCCACGACGGTCGCCAAACCGACCGACGCAGCAAGCGACAAATCGATTCCACCTGTTACGATTACTATCAGTTCGGCGATCGCGAGGATCCCTATCCCGGCGGCTTGGATGAACACGTTCTGAATATTCGCTTCGGTTGCGAAGGTGTTCGTCAAAAGACTCAGGGCGACACACAGGATGACGAGAACGAGAACTGGGCCGGTCTGGAGCGCGAGTGCGACGTAGCCAAGCACCCGGATGCGGGATGCGATGTGCGTGTCGGTTGCAGCAGCTACAGCAGTATCAGTGTCAGCAGGGTTCGTGATAAAAGGACGCTGGACCTCGATGTCATGCTGCGCCATTTGTGAAAACCGGTTGTTAGGTTTCCGTCAGTGAAGCCAGGTCGATGCGGGCGTACCCAGACGACAGGGAGCAGCTACTAAACACGAACAGCGGTCACGTTGTTGTCGCAAAATGTCGTCATGCTTCAGGACAGGATGGCGTATGAAGCCTCGGGGACAACGTGCGCAACGTAGTTCCACGGGCCTATCCCCCATTCCCGGACTTATCGTTTACTGTTGACGATCTGACGATAGCGGATGGCCTGGCGGTTGTCAAGGCATACGTTAGTGCACTGGCGGGAGGACGTGGTTCGTGCACTGGCACGGGGACATCGTTTCGCCAGAGCTCGATAGCTGAGCGCGACCCGGCCACCGTCTCGCGAAGTCCACCAAAACGAGCACTCCCACAAACCGGCAGCCTCGGGTCCTGACCACCACCGAAACCGCCGCCTCATCCTCCACGTGGCACGGAGGTCGCCGCCCTGTTCGCCTTCTAATAGGTCCTCGGGCAACCTCTCGCGCACCCCGAGGCAGAACCCCAGCCTGATTCAGGTCTGCATCGGCAAGGAGTAGAACTTACGCTAACGGCTGACGGAACATCCGTGGCGACCTCTGTGCGGCGTGGAGGGTGACCACTATCGGAGGGCCAGGTCAACACAATTGAAAAGCCTTAGCCGCGTTGGCTGACATAAGCTGCTTGCCGAAGACCTTCAACATGTCGAGGCCAGGTCGGAACTGTTTTGCTCGAGGCGCTTGCGCCACCGGTCGAGCGCGCCCAAGCTCTCTAATACAACACTCGGCCACTGTCGATCGCTAGTGTCGCCCCGGTTAACGTACCGAGGTCCGGCGAGCTAAGAAACAGGATCGCGGTTGCAATCTCCTGAGGCTGAGCAAGCGTTCTTGACCAGACGCCTCCATTTGTGTCCCGCGCACGAATATTCGCCTCGTCGTTAACGAACATCGGCGTCTCAGTTGGTCCGGGGCATACACAATTGCTCCGGATACCAAGTGGTGCGTATTCGATCGCTATTGATTTCGCAAGGGAAATGAGGGCCGCCTTGGAAGCCGCGTACGCGGCGAGTCCCGGTAGTGGTCGTAATCCAGCGCCTGCAGCAACGCTGACGACTGCCCCTCCTCCGGACGAGGCGATTACAGGGATTAGGGCTCGCGAAGTCAACCATGCACCACGTAAATTCACGGCCATAACGCGATCCCACTCGTCCTCGGTGAGTTCGGTTACCGTACCGCTCACGAGGACTCCTGCACAGTTAACGAGGATGTCACAACGCCCAAGTGCGTCGCGAATCGCGCTACTCGCTGAGCTCACTTGCTTTGCGTCTGCGATATCTGCCGTGATTTCCACGAATTGTGGATGCGCTGCAACGTCTCGTGGAACTGCGTTCTGATCAATGCCCGCTACGGTCACCGCTTGATCGAGGAACAGTTCGCACGTCCGAAGCCCGATACCGGAAGCCGCGCCAGTTACCACTGCTACCATTCCGTCACGCCAGTTCGTCATCAATATCACCTTCTTAGATTTACACGGGGCTCGTCCAGATTCGCGATGTGCGATTGGCCGGAGCCATACTAAGTTCGAAGCAACAGCGTAGCCTCTCTTTTCCGTTCGCCGAGCCGGGAGGAGGGGATACGTAGGCATTTCCAGCCGATTTTTCGCGGAGAAGAGCCCGGTCGACGGGTTGCACCCTACTTCCAATCGGCAGCGCCGACGGCTTGCGTGCCGAGTTTGGTCAGGGTCGTCAACGCCGTCGCGTACCAGCCCGAACCGTGAACGTCGGTATTACAGACGGCCGAGAAGGAAACTGCGGCTCCAGTCCTCGAAAAGCGTCACCCGTAAGATGTAGTGGTCCGGTGTCCCTGTCCAACCGGGCTCCCCCAAAACAGCCAGCCGGCCCTCGTCGTCGCGATCTACGCCATAGCGGTCGCGCCGGTCAGGCCAATCTGCGAGCGTTCTGCTACACCTTGTCGTTCGAGCCGCACCGGGCCGGACCAAGGTGGCTTTCCGGGGGACGAGCGTAAAAGCTGAGGTGTTGTTTGGCTTCCTTAGCCTCCTCGGTGGGAAGTGACGGTTCTTCCTCGATGGGCCCGTGAAGGGTGCAACCTCTCGGTTCGATAAGTTGGACAAGGGTCACCCCGATGACCGAACAGTTGCAGCCCGTCTGGGACCGGCGCCGAGTGGCACCCTTCAAACGCTTCGCGCTTGGTGCCGCGCCGACGTCGTGCACTCGGTGTCAATGCAAAACTACGCGGCGACACGCTACTCGTGGACCAGGCCACCGAGCCGGTCGGCTCTCTGGGCTCCGCCCGCCCTGCTGAACGTCCGAAGGCTCGTGCAGGCGACTGAGACCTCAAGGTCTATGCCGCGGTGCGGTCGCTCATTGTTGTAATGCTCGACGAACTCCCGCAGTACCTGATCGGGATGTCGCTCACTCCGGATGAGCAGCCAGTCCAGGCACTCGGCCCTGCCGTCGCGTCCCGGGCAAAACCGTAATAGTCGGCGCCCGGACCTGGCGGCAAGGTTAGTGCAAACCGTCTGCCGGCGACTCGACCACGCCCGAGGATCACCGCGACCGGGTGAGTGCTGCTCACCGGCTCACTCTTCGGGAACTAGGAGAATAGGTAACAGGCGCAGGGTTCGAACCTGGGTAGCAGGTCAGTGACCGCCGGGTCTCGCGGGAACCGCCCTCAGCCGTGGACTACGTCCGTGTGGTGGCAGAAGTGAACGCGGGCCGGTGTCATCGCCCGCATCCGGTTCACCGAGGCGTGCCAGGCGTCCTCGTCGGCCGCTTGGCCGGGGGGGAGCGGGCCGGGCCCGGGCCGGTACTGGCGCGGCGTGTAGGCAGCATCGCCGATCAGCAGGTCCGGACCGCCGTCTTCGGCGGCGACCAGCACCGAATGGTGGCCGGAGGTGTGCCCGGGGGTGGTGATGACCGACAGGCCCGGCCGGATCTCGGCGTCGCCGTCCAGTAGCTCGAACGTGGCGCTTTGGAAGTCGAACCAGTCATAGAGCGCGGGCGACTCACGCTTGCACCGGTCAAGCTCGGCCCGCTGCACGTAAAAGGCTGCGTGCTTGAACACCGCGTTCTGGCCGCAGTGGTCGAAGTGCAAGTGCGTGTTGATGACCAGGTCGATGTCCCCGGGGACCAGGCCGAGGCCGCCCAGAGCGTCAGCGGCGGTGACGTTGACCACTTGCCAATCCCGGATCAGGTCCGGCGGCCCGCCGACCCCGGTGTCGACCAGGGCGACCCCGCCCGGGTAAGTAACCACGAAGCCGTGCACCGGGTACCCCTCCGTGTCGCCGGGGGTTGCTCCCAGGTGCAGCCGCTTGACCTCAAGTGACACCGCCGCTACCCCTCCCCTCGCCCGAGCGCGCCCGGTCCATCCTGGCAGCCGCCGCGGGCGGTGTCCAGGTCCGGCGCTCCTTCCCTTGGTCCGTTCCTGGCCCCCACCCGTCCATCACTCGACTGTCTATCGCTTAGCTAGGCGGGCCGCAGCCTGCCGAGTGCTACGGCCTGCCGGTGCCACGCCACCAACGTAGTGTTGCCAGCACCGCGCACTCACGGGCGCGCCGACGACCCCCGCTGGGGCGAGCGCAGTCAATTTGGCCACCCCAACCACAGGCGGGGTCGTGGTCCTTGCCGCGGTCACAGTGGCTGCCCGATGGCTTGGGCACCGATGAGGATCGGCCCGTGACTGGTGGTGTGCCGGGCGGCGAACGGGGCCGCGACCAGGCTGGCAGCGACAATGGCCCCGGCGGCGAGGACCGCCATGGCAAGGCGCCGGCGGCTGGCAATCGTGCGGGGATCGCAGGCGATCGCGCCGATTATGGCGCCGGCGATGATGCCGCCGACGTGTGCGCCCCAGGTGACACTGGCCGGGAAAATGAAACCGAGCACGAGGACAATCCCGATGTTGGGCGCCCAAAAGGTCCGAAACCACGGTACTCCCCGCCGGAGGAGGTCGATCGTGGCCGCGGTGGCGACCCCGAAGGTCGCGGCAGAGGTGCCGGCGTTGAAGGCGTGGGCAGGTTCGACGAGCAGGCCCGAGAGGGCGCCGGCCGTCCACGATGGGGCGAGGATGGCTAGGAACAGCACCGTGCCGTAGGTGCGTTCGATTTGCAGCCCGGCCAGGACTAACAGAACCATCACATAGACGAGAGCGAACAGAGATAGGTTCAAGGTGCCGTAGCTCAGTGCCCGCCACCACTCTCCTGAGGCGATAAGCGCGGCGTTGCGGGCCAGGTAGTGGTCGACTGCGCCGTGAACTGATCCGCTCAAGGCGGAGCCACCGGTGGCTAGTGAGGCGATCGATACGGCTACACAACCGGTCACAGCGGTGATGGTGGCAGGCATGGGGCGCCTCCCGTGGCGTAGCGCAGCCAGCCATTCCGGAGTCACCAGACCGCTGCGACCCGGGCGGCGCCGCCCATCGACCGGCGCCCCGCACCGCTCCTCAGCGGTCTGCGGGATGTAGTTGGGGTGGGTCATCGTCACACCATTTATGGTGTCACACCTAATTTGAATTAGCAACACATTTATCACTAGAGTGGTCAGGTGCCTGATAATCCGAGTGGCCTGCGGGAGCGCAAGAAGGCCCGGGTTCGGACGCTGATAGCCGACACGGCCATGGGCCTTTTCGCTGTGCGCGGGTTCGACGAGGTGACCGTGGCCGAGGTAGCTCAGGCCGCAGAGGTCGGCATCACTACGGTGTTCAACTACTTCCCGACCAAGGAAGACCTGTTTTACGACCGCCAGAACGAGGTCGTCGAGCACCTGAGCCGGGTCGTGCAAGCGAGGGCTCCCGGCCAGTCGTTCGCGGCGGCATGCCGCATGGACATGCTCAAGCTCATCAAGGCACGGGACTGGCGGGCCGGGCTGGCGCCGGCCATGGCTGACTTTTACCGGCTGGTGGACCGCAGCCCCGCGCTGCAGGCTCGGGCCCGCCTGATGGTGGACCGTTCGGTCGCCCACCTCGCCGCCACGTTGGCAGATGAATTATCCGTCGAGACGGAGGACATCGTCGCCGTAGCTGCCGCCGGTGTGCTGACCTCACTCCGCACGGGCCTGCTCGACCAATCTCGTCGAGACAGCCTGTACGGGCTACCTGTCGAGACGATCGCGAGTCGCTTGGTCGAAGCGACAAACCAGACATTCGACCTCCTGGCCGGTGACCTGGCCGCCCTAGGCGGGACCATGGACGGGGAAGGAACGTCGTCCCGACGGGCCGCGTCGGGACCGTCCGTCAGGACGGCCATGGCTGACGACGGCATCGTCGAGGCGTCCGGCGCAGTCCGAAAAAGACGCCGAAGCCGACCGAAAAGGGTGTAGGACCTGGGCGGGGCTGGGACCGGCATCGAGCGACAGCCGCCGTCGGACTTCCCTTGCGTGCGAAGCTGACGGTCAGCGAAACCTTGTGCCCGTCACCTGCGCCAGGAGGCCCAGTCGCCACGGGGCCTCGCGCCGTCGTGGCCGGGCGCCAGCGCACCAATCGGGGACCTCGGATGGGCCGCGGCCAGCTCGTCTGCAGCACTGGGAAAATACGTTGGGCGTTCCCTCCGTAAACATCGGCGAGCACGTCCGTTAGAGGCGGCCGGCTCGTGTGTTCGTCAAAATGGACGCTTTTGTAACCATCTTTGTCGGCCCGTTCGGAACTCCTGCTCCAACGACACTGGCATCTCCGGCGACGATTGTCTTTGGCCCGGTCTGGTGCTCGGGCACCGGGGACTATTTGAGATCAGCGGAGCTAGCTACGACCCGAAGTCGAGCAGTACTTTGGTGGAGAGGCTCGGGTTACTGGCGAGGGTGAAGGCGTCGACGGCCTGGTCGGCCGGTAAGACGTGGCTTACGAGGGGGTCAACTTTCTCTTTCCGATCGGCCAGGAAAGCCACGGCCGCCTCCAGCTCTATGTCCATCCGGAGCGAGCCCACCACCGTCAGCTCGCGTGCCACGATAAGTGCTGCTTCGACGGGCTGCTCCCCGGCCGGTGGGATGCCCACCTGTACGACAGTGCCGCCGCGCCTCGCCGATCGAAGCGCAGTGCGAAGACCGGCCAACGTACCCGAACACTCAAAAACGACGTCGCCCTCCAGCTCATCTCCGCCTTCGGGCAACTGGTCGGCTGCGATCGCTCGATCGACACCAACACGGCCGGCGACCTCAAGAGGGTAACGGTGAAGGTCGACGACGGTGGTCCTGTCTGCCCCCCGGTAGCGAGAGACGGCGGCAACGAGCAACCCAATCGGGCCCGCACCGATCATGATGACATCTGCGCCATTGATGCCTGGTCCGATGAGGGCTCCGCGACTAACGGCGTGCCAGGCGATGCTCGTTGGCTCGGCCAAAGCCGCCCGTCGAAGGCTTAGTCCATCCGGGACGGGTACGAGACGATGCGTTCCGACCGATAGCAAATCCGTAAACCCGCCGTCGGTGTGCGGTCGATGCGCTGCGCTCCCGAGATACCGTGCCTGAGGACAGAGGCGGCTCTCGCCGCTGAGGCACCAACGACAAGTGCCGCAGCTCGTAGCAGGGTGAACAGCAACGGTTTGCCCCTCGCCAGGGCCACTGCCGTCGGCGGCCGGTCGCGTTATCGTGCCGACAACCTCGTGTCCGAGGACCATGGGGTCGCGCAGGATGAACAGGCCCACGGCGCCGTCGCGCGCATAGTGAAGGTCCGATCCACAGATCCCCCCGTAACCGATCTTGACGAGGGCTTCATGGTCTCCGGTTACAGGGACCTGGACCTCCTCCAGCCTGAGGTCGCCTGGGCCGTGCACACGTAATGCGCGGTTTCGACGGGGCACCTGCGTGCTCATCGCAGTACCGCCGTCATCCCACCATCGACATAAATCACCTGAACATTGAGGAAATCCGATGCGGTCGAGGCAAACCAAACCGCGGGACGAACCACGTCATTAGCATATCCCCAGCGCCCTGCCGGGCCCGGGGTTGCCGCTGCGAATACCGCCTGCGCTGGGACCGTCCCGACCGAGCGGGCAACGTGAACGCTGCGATATGCCGACCGTCTGCGCAACATAGGCGTGGGGCGGGGCCACACCGGGGCCAGGGTACTGTTATTGGTCGCCGACACCGAGGAACGGGGGGTCACGCAGACCGGGCAACGGCTCGGCCACACCATCATCGACTCGTGTGGTACCTCGAGGCCCAGGGCTAGGCCGCCTGTGGCGATGTCGGACTCGCCCTTGTCCCAGGAGACCCAGGCCGACTCTACCCCCGTGATGTCGCAGTACAGCGAATCAGACCAGCCATCCGGGGGAATTGGCTACCGGCAACCAGCCGGGGGCACGTCAGCACCCAATCCGTCCCACGTGACCACTGGGATGCGGGGGTTGAGGCACGGGTGGCCTCACCGATCGAAAAGTCGCGCTCTCTAAAACGGCCCACTACCTCAGTGCCGTCTAGAACAATACGTGACAAGGTCTAATCCTCGAAATTGACGGCGCGCTCAACCGAGACGACCCGCGACCCGTCGAGGCGTGCATTCTCCGTCGCTTGTTCAGGCCGGCACCCGGTTCGGAGTCGCTCGTCTGAAGGTGCCAATAGACTTGGACCGGTCACGTCAAAGTTGACAACAATGCCGTGACCGGTCCCGGTGAACGAGTCGTGGTCCGCTAGGCCTCGGTGGTGGCGACCTGCCGGACCAGCCGGTCACCCGATATGGGCGCGGATAAGGTTGGCCAGTTCCTCGGTTGCTTGCTGGCACGCTTTGGCGTATCGGGTGAACTGCGGGAAGCCGTGCGTCAGGTCGGGGTTGTGGACGTAAGTCAGGTCGTTGCCGGCCGCCGCAAGCTTGCGGGCGTAGGCGTGGCCAACGTCGCGTAGCGGGTCGAAGCCGTTAGTGACCAGGATCGCGGGCGGCAGGTCCGCGTGCGACGGGGCGTTCAACGGCGTGATGTACGGATGGCGACCGTCGTCGGTGTTCTTGATGTAGTTGCGGACCATCTCGTAGATGCCGTTCGTCTCCAGGTACAGGCCGCTGCGGTTCTCACTGCCCGCAACCGTGTCTCCGGGGAACGCGGCCTCGGGGAACAGCGGGACCTGGAGGGCCAACCGCGGCCCGCCTTCGTCTCGCAGCTTGAGCGCGATCACACACGTCATGTTGCCGCCCGCCGAGTCACCACCGAGGGCGATCTTTGCCGGGTCCACGCCCTGTTCGGTTGCGTGGTCAAACAACCAGCGGACGAAGTACTCGATCTCGTCGATCTGCGTTGGGAACTTGGCCTCGGGGGCCAACTGGTAGTCGATGGCGTAAGTAGCGATACCGGCGTGCTCGGCGATGACCCGCATGGCGGTCTCGAACTCGTCCAGGGTGCCGTACGTGAAGCCGCCACCGTGGATGTAGGCCAGGGCTCCCATGGGGTCGCTTGTCGGGTAGGTCGGCGTGTGCCGGCGCACGGCCAGTGACCCGTGCGGTCCGGGCAGGACTAGGGTGTCGACCGAACCGATGGACGGCCAGGGCCTCTTGCCCAGCACGGTGTGGTCCCGGCGGCCCTGGGCGATCGACACGTCTGCGCCGAGCGTGGGCCCGTCGGCAGCCAAGCGGCGAGCTCGGGGTCGAGGGTTCCCCGACCGACCGACTCTGGAATTGTGTCTCGGTTGTAAACAGGCATGTTCCTCTGCTTCCTTTCTTGACCCCGAGTCCGGGAGGCGGTTCCGCCCGAACCATGGCTCACAGGGAAATCCGACCACAACAGAAAGGATCGGTCCTCAGTAGTCGCTACCAAATTCCGGGTTTGGGTCACTGGATCGTTATTCCGACGACGTATAAACCAGGACCCGGAGACCCGACGAGGTTGACCGCACGACTGGTGTGCAAGGACAGACGTGCACGTCACAGACCCAGGACAGGAAAGGGGCTTTCGATGCCAACAAACTGGCCTTGGTACCCTTGGGCGTGACCGGGTGGCCCATGGTGGGCCGGGGTAGGGAGCTTTCCCAATTGACCGGGGCCGTCGCGGCCAAGAGAGGGACGGTGATCACGGGGCCGGCCGGCGTGGGCAAGACCACCCTCGCCCTGAGTGGCGCCGACTGGGCTCAAGAGCGCGGCATGGCGCAGCGGCGGGCCAGTGCCACGAGGGCGGCGCAGAGCCTGCCCTTCGGGGCGTTCGCTTCATTGCTGCCCCCCGAACCCAGCGGTCCGGGCACAGACCGAGAGGACCTCGGGGTGCTGTTCGCGCGCCACTGTCCGGTTGGCCGAGTTGGTGGCGCTACGCCTGGGCGACCTCGACCAGCCCGAGCGGTCTGTGCTGGAGGCGCTCGCCCTAGGTGAACCGCTCGGGCCGGCCGAGCTGGCTCAGTTGGCCGATCCGCGCACCCTCGATTCCCTCGAAGAAAAGGGCCAGTGACGCCGAAAAGGCCAGGGTGGCGCTACTGCGGTTCGACAACATCTACTTGGACAGCACCCTCGATTTTCAGATCATCGACGACGCGCTTGCTCTGGTCTCCGATCCGTTCTGGCGAGAAGCGCTGGCGAACAGACGTCTTTACGCCACGGCCATCTCGAGCGGACCACGGGAAATAGTAAAGGCGGCTTCGACCTGGACCCACGGCCCCGATTCAGCATTGCGCGTGGTGCTGCTCCAGGCCTTGATCCGTATGGGCCGTCTCGACGAGGCTATCGACCAGTTGACTCCACCCCTGGACAACAGACCGACGCCCGCGCCTGACCAGCCGTGGGATGAGTGGATGCTGTTCGGCGACCGCGTTGCAGCGCTCGTCTACTCGGGCCGTTTCGTCGAGGCGGACGAGCTCCTCACCATGGCGTCCCGCGAAGTCATGGGCCATCCGGTGGCCGAAGCGAGAGCTTTCGTTGCCGATTCCTTCGCCATCCTTCATCTCGAGCAGGGCCGCCCGGTGAGCGCCTTCCGGCGAGCCAGCGAATCAATCACCCTCTACCAACAGCTCGGGCGCTCGAGGTTTCTTCCACGGCCGTATGTGGCAGCCACTCAAGCGCTGGCCCTGACGGGTCAGGCGGCAAAGGCCGCCTCGACACTCGCGGCCCTCGACGCCCTCGCCCTTCCGATATGGCCCCCTACGAGCGCGGACTTGCTCCAGGCCCGAGCGTGGACGGCGGCAGCTGCCGGGGAGCTTCCCACCGCTCGGGCCATCCTCAAAGAGGCGGCCGACTTCGCAGAAGAGATCGGCCACCTCGTCGGTGCCACCAGTGCACTGCACGCCCTGGCCCGTTTGGGCCATGCCCACCAGGTGGCCGGCCGCTTGCGGGACCTAGCCGCGCGGGTCGATGGTGAGCTCGTGGCCGCCCGCGCTGCGTACGCCGACGCAGTGGCCGCAAGAGACAGCCAGGCGCTCCGCGAAGTCTCGCAGGCTTTCGAGAGACTGGGCGCCGATCTCTACGCGGCCGAGGCGAGCGTCGAATCCGCCGCCGTGTCGCGACGAGGAGGACGTCCCCGTGACGCGGCAGCAGACGAGCACCGGGCGGCCCAGCTCCTAGGTCGTTGCGAAGGAGCGACCACCCCGATGGTCAAGATGGTCACGGCCCAGGCTCGTCTCACCCCCGGCGAGCTTGACGCCGCCGTCCAGGCCGCCGCCGGCCGTTCCAACAAGCAAATCGCCGCTGACACGCATATCTCGGTACGAACAGTCGAAAGCCACCTCCAGCGGGTCTACGAAAAACTCGGTATTTCCAGCCGTCGCCAGCTGACCCACGCACTGCGTGACGAGCCTGGCATCTGAGACGCCGCCGCACCTGACCCGCGCGTATCTGGTTACGCCTGGGGAGCTTTTCGTGGCCACAAACAGCGTCTGACAGGTCAGCCGGTTATGTTTACTCGTTCTCCGGCCGCGGGGTTGATGTTCCGACGGTTGTCGTAACCTCTCGGACTCGTGTCGAAGAGCGCAACGTGCCTTCGTGGAAGCGATACCTGGAATCTTGGTCGGGGGTAGACGAAATCGAGTCTCAAACCCCAAATGGAGTATGGGCTCCTTATGCCGAAGCCCGGCGACAAGCCACAGTGGTTCGCTGACAACGCGAAGGCCCTGGACGGCATCTCGGGCACCGGCTTGTGATCGAAGGTCGGTGTTAGCGAGTCAATTCGAATGCGACGCCCGTTCTAATCAAAAGATGAACCGATGGCCGCCACGGCCAATCATATTGTGAGCTACGGGGCGAGGAGTGTGGTTTTTATATGATGGGGCCTCAGCTTTTTGACCCTCTCCCCCACCGGCACTTCTTGGGCGCCGTCCTTGCCGGCACGGGAGGGCCCCGGGGTCGGCTCGTTCGAGAAGAACTTTTGAAGAATCCCGCTCAGAAAGCCACCATCAGAGCCACCCGGCGTAGATCGGGTAGGCGCCATCCGGAAGAGAAGCGCAGGGCCTCGTCCGAGTAGTTCGGCACTTTGCGACCGTAGAGCTGGCCTCATCCGTGTGCAGTTGCGAACTCGAAGACAAAGGTACCGAGGGCCATCCCTCCCTCCGCTAGCCGGAGCGTCACGGCGTTGGGTCTCATAAATCGGTCACCGCTCAGGTCCCTTCTCGAACCAGGCTTTCAGCCGAGCGTGGTCGAGAGCGGCGGGGTTCACGACGTAATTGAGCGGACGGCGGTGAGAGAGGGCGACCACGTTGGCGAGCGCCGAGGTGCCGATCCCGAGCGCGAGCTCGTCGGTCCAGCACAGCGAGTGCGGCGAGAGGACAACGTTGCCGAGCGCCAGCAGCGGGTCCGCCGCCTGGGGCGGCTCCTCCTCGAAGACGTCGAGGCCGGCCGCCCGGATCGTCCCCGACTGCAGCGCCCTCGTCAGCGCCGCCTGGTCGACGATAGCGCCCCGCGCGACGTTGACCAGGATGGCACCCGGCTTCATGAGCGCGAGCTGCGCCTCGCCAATCAAGTGACGGGTCTCCTCAGTCAGCGGGCAGACGACGCACACGACGTCCGCCCGGTGCAGCAGCTCCTCGAGCCCGACGGCCGTCACCCCAGCGGCCGCCATCTGCGCCGGATCCGCGTAGGGGTCGCACCCGATGCATGACATACCGAACGCTCGCGCCAGAGGCACTATCTCCCGGCCCACGTTGCCGACACCGACGAGGCCAAGCATCGCACCGTGGACACTTGTGCCCATGTGCTCCATTCGCTCGTGCCAGCGCCCGCTGCGCACGAGCCCGTCCTTCGCGACGACATTGTGGCTTACGGACAGGATGAGCGTCATCGCCGCCACTGCCAGGGGCCGGCGGACGCCATCGGGGGTTATCGTCACGGCGACCCCCGCGGCTGTGCAGGCCTCGATATCGACGTTGTCATAGCCGACGCCGAAGCGGGCGAGGAGCTTGAGACGACGCGGGTCACTCAAACTGCTTGCTCTGACCTGGGCCCCGAGGACGAGCAGGGCGTCGTAATTGCCGACCTGGTCGGGTGACAGCACCTCTTCGCGCCGGGGCAGGATCTCGACCGCTATCGAAGGCTCGGCATCGAGCAATGCAAGGCCGATATCGCCCCAACCGATGCGGTTCTCCGCTCCGAGGATGTCCCGAGTGATCCCCAGCCGGAAATCGATCACCGCCGGGCCCACAACCGGCATAGTAGCGCCGCGTGAGAGCTATCAGCTGCGCCGGAGGTGCGCCGGTAGGCCGTCGACGCCGAAGGCCCGCCCGGCAAAGCCGGTACCGGTCGCACGCGTTCAGGTTCCCCCACTATCAACCTCACCATCCTTTCGAGTCAGTCCTAGCCGGCCCCACCAACATCAACTTTGCTCAAGCCATCTGGCGCTTTCCCAATCACCTCGACGACCTGCATCGTGGCGACCGCGTCGGCCATGGACGGCGAGACCGCAGCATTCCTGAGGATAGCCTGGACGAAAGCGACGACTTCACCGGCATAACCTGGCAGCCACATGGGATCTCTTTGCTCACACGATAGAGCGAACTCAGGATGCCAGGCCCGTGTAAAAGGAGCCGAGGTCACCTCCGTAGTGCTGTCGATCCCGCACGCCGATCGTCTGCGCTCCGATGATCCCAGAGGCGGGAGGTGCATTGGCCGCGGCTGTGTCGAACGCCGGGGGCCTTTGGGATGATCGGCGGCGGCGGCGGTGATCCCGAACTAATTGCGCGGGAGATCGGCCTGCTGGTCGAACGGACGAGTCCCCTCGCCGCTGGCCGCTAAAGAGCCCGATTGCTGTGCCCGGTGAGCCCCACCACTGCGAACACGGGCTACGCTCCCGGTGTGAGCCGAGTCGTACCCGCGGGCGGCGTTTCGGAACTGGTCGAGGCGGCACCGCCTGTGGTCGTCGAAGAAATCTCGAGCGGTGGCCGGCGCGTCAAGGTCAGCTGGTTCGGCCCCCCGTTCCGCCCGGAGCCGCCTGACGCCAACCAGGCTTACGGTATCTGCTTCACCGAGGACGGCCTGATCGTGCTCGTGTGCTCCGATGACGACAGCGGCGCGTCGTACTGGAACCTCCCCGGGGGTGGCGTCGAGCCGGGCGAAACTCTGGAGGGATGCCTGGAGAGGGAGGTGGCGGAGGAGGCCTGTGCCCACGTGCTGGCAAACCGCTACATCGGCTGCCAGCGTGTCGACGACCCCGATCCCCCCGACGGGGCAATGCGTTTTTACCAGACGAGGTTCTGGGCCAGGGTGGAACTGCTCCCATGGGAGCCTCGGCATGAGACCAACGGCCGCCGCCTGGTGCGGCCGGAGCATTTCCTCCGAGAGCTCACTTGGGGCAGCGCCCCCACCGCGCTGAACTCATCGTGGCCGCAGGGGCCCAGATCGAGGCCGAACTCGTCGCCGGACGCGGTGTCGGCGCGTAGCCGGCCCGGTGTGGAGAACAACGTTTTTGACGTGGCGACACCGCTGTACTGGATCTCCGTTGTGGATCAACCGAAGTTGGGGCGACTCGGAGCGCCCATAGCTCTGGCGCGATCCCTCGGCGCACAAAAGGTGAGCGTTATCCCACGCAGACGGGAGCCGATCTGGGCGTCTCGGCCGCACCGTCGCTCCCATTGCCGACGCGCTTAGAAAAATCGGTGAAAATGGCCGGCGTAGCGGAGAACGAAGGGGCCAAAAGTACCGATCGATGGGACGCGTGCTGGCCGAGTTCTACGGATCCTCGCCAGTCGTCGCCCGCCTGGCGAAGGTGCTCGTGGACATCGTCGGCGTCTCGCCCGGTGAGTTGGTCATCGACCTAGGCACCGGCACCGGGCTGGAGTGGGCTGGACCGGAGTTTTGGCATGCTGAAAGTCGCCGCCGGCAGGGCGGCCGAGGCCGCCCTGGCCAACGTCGGTCTGGTCCGCGCCGATGCCGCCCGCATTCCGGTCCCCGACGCCAACTTCGATGTGGCCCTCGCAGCGTCGGTCTGGCAGTTCCTCGGCTGCTCTCCAGAAGTACTCGCCGAGTGGAGGCGGGTGCTGCGCCCGGGTGGTCGCCTCGGCTTCTCGGTTCCCGGACCGGGATCCGGGGCAAGTATCCCGGCCGACTTGATGGCCAAGTATTGCCCGCGCCCCGCCCCTCCCGCTCAGGAGCGACCGGTTTCCCAGGAGTCGCCCGGCCCTTTGCCCGACTTGGCGGAGGCCGCGACCACAGCCGGCTTCTCCGAAGCGAGGGTGCTTTGCCGCAGCTGGGACCACATCCTTCCCCGGGCAGAGGACTGGTGGGCTCTCCAATGGGCCCACGGCGTCCGCTTCTTTCTCGAAAAGCTCGACCCCGAGTCGCTAGAGATGCTCAAGGGCGAGTCCTTGGAGCGCCTGGCGCGCACGGGTTCCGGCGAGATCGTCGTCACCACGAACACCCTGTACTGCGTGTCTTGGCGCTGAGGTCTCACCGAGGACAAGAATAGGGATCACGAGCCGCGTGACTCCATGCAGAATGCCGGCCCGCGCCGAAACGACATCTGTGCTGAATCTATGTTGTAGCACAAGCAGGATTGGCGTGGGCCAACGCTTCGGTAACCGTCGCTACGTGCGTATTCTCGCTGTAACTCCAGCATTTTTCGTGCATTCATATCAGACATTCGGTAGCCGGCACCCTGCGGCAAGCGGCGGCGCGGCCAGGAACCATGTCTACGGCGGCTCCTCAGGAGTCAGCGCAGGTGCCGAACTGGATCTCGACAACTTTGCTCGAGGACGGTTCGGGCTCTCGGGCCGCATTGACGAATTGGACGATATGGAGAAGGTCGCCTGGCACCTGCGTCTCATGGCGGCGGCAGGTGGGAAGATCGTTTCGAGTGCGCTCCTTCCCTGAATTGGTGGCAGAGGCCGCCGCGGCTGATATCACCGGATGGGGGTTCGACTGGTTGAACGGGCGGGCGACCGAGGAGCGTCCACCTTGGGGCTACGCGAAGCTTCTCGCCGATCGGCTCGGCCAGGTCGAGTCCGCCCTAGACATCGACACCGGGGGCGGCGAGGTCCTCGCTGAGGTACCGGCGCTCCCACCACGGATGGTTGCGACCGAGGCGTGGCCAGCGAACGCTCAGCGTGCCCGCGAGCTGCTGGGCCGGCGCGGGGTGCAAATTATCGACAGCGTCAAGGATGCCCCCGACGAGTCATTCGAGCTGGTGACGGCCCGGCATCCGGTGCGGCCCGACTGGGACGAGATATACCGCATCCTCGCTCCAGGTGGCTACTACTTCGCCCAGCACGTCGGACCAGGGTCGGCGTCCGAGCTGATCGAGCACTTCCTCGGCCCGCCTCCCCAGTCAGGCAATGTGCGAGACCCGCAACGTGAATGCGCCGCCGCGCACGGTGCCGGCTTGGACGTCACCGATTTGCGGACCGCCTGGTGCCGCATGGAGTTCTACGACGTGGGCGCCGTGGTGTGGATCCTTCGTAAGTGCGTCTGGTGGGTACCGGGGTTCTCCGTTGAGAAGTACCGAGACAAGCTGGCCGATCTTGACGCGCGGATGCGGGGCGGCGAACCCGTCGTCTCACACTCGACCCGACACCTGATCGAAGCACGACGACCGCTTTCCCCTAGCTGATCCGCCTACGGTGATCGCTCAGCACACCCCGAAAGGGTCGACCGTGCCCCGTCGCCGCTTTTCTCGTCGGGCCTCGGCCAGCCCTGGGGCCCCTAGCGTCCAATTATCTTTTGGTGGTCGAAGACCCGCACGTCTCGATGAGGACAACGAAAGACAACAAGCCGGTGATCGCGACAGAAACGGTGGCAACTACGTTGAAACTCCTCCCGTTAATGGCTGTGCCCAAAACCGACCGCCGATCGGCCAGCACCAGGACGTATGTCAAGAGCAAGGGTGTGATAATCCCATTAAGAACCTGGGCGTTAACCACCAAAGCGACGAGGTTGCCGGGCGCCATGGCTACGCCCGCCTCGCAACGATCTGGGGCGAGAAAAGACTGTAGAACAGTGCGGCCTGGCGGAACGATGCGCTGACGGGGCAGCGGGGAGGTTCCGCAGGAGCTCTCTTGACATCCACGGCTCCTACGGGAACGTCGTTCTGCTCGGGCCGCCTCATCGACGCGGAAGGATTCGGTATGAGCGTTGCGGGTTCTCGAGTTCCCGGTACCGCACATGTGGACGCCCCCACGTCAGTCTCGGTCACGCGTGGTGGGGGGCAAGTGAAGCTTACGACCACCGGTCAGCCCGACCGGTCTCGGAATGGGACCCGGCTTCGTGCACGCACCCCGGTGCTGTCGGGCTCCGTCGGTGGCATGCTGGACAAATGCGGCAGTGTGCCTCGTGCGATACCGAGAACCGTGACGAGGCGCGCTTCTGCGGCGTCTGCGGCACGACCCTCGAGGTGCGTTGCGCGAGCTGCGGCACGGTCGCCGAGGCCGGGCACCGGTACTGCATCGGCTGCGGCGCGCCGCTCAGGGAGCGGAGCGTTCCCGCCCCATCGACCCCGACGGCGCCGTCCACTCCCACAGCCACCTCCCCGGTTGCGGAGCGCCGGGTGTGCTCAGTCCTGTTCGTCGACCTGGTGGGGTTCACCTCGCTGTCTGAGTCCCGGGACCCAGAAGAGGTGCGTGAGAATCCTCTCCCGGTATTTCCAGGTGGCCCGCAGACTGATCACCCGCTACGGCGGCGTGGTGGAGAAGTTCATCGGCGACGCGGTGATGGCGGTGTGGGGCCATCGAGACCCTGGGGACTGAGGTAGGCGCGCCGGGCCTGTCGGCCCGGGGAGGGGTCGTGACCGGTGAGGTGGCGTTCACGATCGGAGCGGTCGGAGAGGGGCTGGCCGGCGACGCGGTCAACACCGCCTCGAGGACCCAGTCGGTCGCCACCGCGGGTTCGGTCTTCGTCGACGACGCCACGAAAAAGCTCTCTGAGCGCGCCATCTTGTTCGAAGACGCTGGCACCCACGAGCTGAAGGGCAAGGAACACCCTGAGCACCTTTTCTGCGCCATCCGGGTGCTCTCGGGCATGGGCGGCAAGCAGCGCGCCGACGGCCTGGAGGCCCCCTTCACCGGGCGCGACGTGGAGCTGCGGGGGCTGAAGGACCTCTTCCATGCCGGTGTGGAGCGGAAGACGCCCCGCCTCGTGGTGGTCTCGGCCCGGCGGGAGTGGGCAAGTCCCGCTTGGGCTGGGAGTTCGAGAAGTACATGGACGGCATCGCCGACACCGTGCTGTGGCACCGGGGCCGCTGCCTGTCCTACGGGGAAGGCATCGCCTTTTGGGCGCTGGCCGAGATAGTCCGCCAGCGCTTCGGCATCGCCGAAGAGGACCCGGCCGAGGTCGCCGCCCAGAAGCTCAAAGAAGGGGTCGTCCGCTTCGTCCCCGACGAGGCCGAGCGTGACTACGTGGGGGCCGGCTCTCGCGCTTGCTCGGCGTCCCCTATGCCTCAGAGGCCAAGGTCGTGCTGTCCCCAGAGGAGCTCTTCGCCGGCTGGCGCCTCTTCTTCGAGCGCCTGGCCACGGTGGCACCGGTCGTCATGCTGGTAGAAGACGCCCAGCACGCAGACGAGAGCCTGCTCGGGTTCTTCGAGCACTTGGTCGACTGGACCCGGGACCTCCCCATCTTCGTGGTGCTGTTCGCCCGGCCGGGCCTGCCCACCATCGACTCGGGCTACGGGGTGGGCCGGAACCGTTCCACGCTCTCCCTCGACCCCCTCGACGACGCCTCCATGGCGGCCCTGGTGGAGGCACTCGTCCCCGGCATGCCCCTCCAGGCCAGGAGCGCGATCACCGCCCGGGCCCAGGGCATAGCCCTGTTCGCCGTCGAGACGGCGCGGTCGCTCATCGACAAAGGGGTCGTCCAACGCGACGAAGACAGTTACCGCCTGGTGGGGGACCTGGGTGAGCTGAGCGTCCCCGGGTCCCTGCACGCCCTGTTGGCCGGCCGCCTCGACGCCCTCCCCCCACCGGTGCGCGCGCTGGTCGCCGATGCCAGCGTGCTCGGGACCAGCTTCCCCAAAGACGCCCTGGTGGCGGTCTCGGGACAAGACGAGGACGTCGTCCAGGCCGCTCTCCGCGAGCTCGTGAAGCGAGACGTCCTCCAGGTCTTCGCCGACCCGCTCTCGCCCGAGCGCGGCGCCTACCGCTTCTCCCAGGAGATGCTCCGCCAGGTCGCCTACGAGACGCTGTCCAAGAAGGACAGGAAGTCCCGCCACCTCGCGGTGGCTTGGCACCTACGGGCCACCTTCGCCAACGATGGCGAGGAGGTCGCCGACGCCGTCGCCCGGCACTACCTGGACGCCCTGGCCACTGGGCCGCACGACCCCGACGCAGAAGAGGTCACCGAGAAGGCGCTCGGGTTCTTGGTCAAAGCGGCCGAGCGGGCCGGGCGCTCCGGGGCTCCGGCCCAGGCGGCGAAAAGCTACGCCGAAGCCGCCGCCATCGCCCCGCCAGCCCGGGCCGCCCCCCTCTTCGAGAAGGCATCGCAGGCGAGCAACGAGTACGTCGACTACGAAGCAGCCATCACCTACGCCGACGCCGCCCGCGAGCGTTATCTCGATCTCGGCGACGTCCGCGGCGCAGCCCTGGCCCAGTCCATGAAGGGCAACGCGCTCCGGTGGTCCGGACGCCACGGCGCCGCCCGGGCCGAGCTCACCGCAGCCCTCGAGGTGCTCCGGGTCGACCCTGGCCAAGACACGGTCAGCGCCCTCGACAACCTGGCCGACCTCGAGACCTTCAGCGGCAACCTGGCCGACGGTGAACGGCTCTCCACCGAGGCGCTCGCCCTCGGCCAAGCCCTCGACGTCGGCGACCACCACCTGGCGGTGTGCTTCATCACCAAGGGCCTTGCCGCGAACTTGGCCAACCGCATGGTCGAGGGCGCCGCGCACTTCGAGACGGCCGCCCGCTTGGCCGAGCGCGCCGGTGACTACGGCGACCTGGCCAGAGCGCAGCTCAACCTGGCCGACGTCCTCCCCCGGACGGGCGACCTGCGGGGCGCGGTCGAGGCTGCCCGCTCCGCCGCCGCCCACGCCCGTCGGACTGGCCGCCGCCAGTTCCTCGCCATCGCGGTCATCAACCTGGCGGTCGCCCTCTTCGAGCTCGGCGAGTGGGACGAGGCCGACTCCACGCTCTTCGAGGCGATCGAAGAAGAGCACCTCGACCACGAGATGGTGCACTGCTTCGCGGGGTGGCTGGGGGACTGCGCGGCGACGGTGAACGGGCGGCTCGCGCCCTCGAGCTCGTGCCCCGCCTGCGGCAGAGCGAGGAACCGCAAGTCCAGGCCGAAGTCGGGTTCCTCGAAGTCCTGGTGGCGCTCTCGACCGGGGACTCGAGCGGCGCCCTCGCCCACGCTATGGGAGTGCTCGAGAGCGGAGCGGCCATCGGCATCGGACACGACTCCCAGCGTTGGGCCTGGCCCCTCGCCGCACGAACGGCCCGGCACCTCGGCGACCAAGAGACCCTCGCTGCGCTCGTGGCCATGCTCGATGCCCACCCGGTCGGTCACCTCCCGCCCGTCCTCCGAGCCGAGCGGAAACTCGTTGGCGCGCTGGCTGCCGCCGACGCCCACAGTCCAGACGCGCGGGTCCTCGTGGCCGACGCAATCGCCGCGCTGCGGGAAGCAGGCAACCCCTACCAGCTCGCCCACGGCCTCATCGACTACGCCGAGGTGCTCCTGCGGGAAGGCGCAGGCGGGCCGACGCCCTTGCTGAGGCTCGACAGATCGCCGAGAGTCTCCGCTGTCGGTCGCTTCTCGAACGTGCCGACGCGATCACGACCTCGGCACCCGCTCATTCAGCCAACTGACAGCGGCCAGCTCTCGAGGGGCTCGCCCACTGCGTGCTGCGCGGGAACACCAAGGAGGTTTGCTTGCTTCCTGCTCGATAAGACCGCCGTCGACGGCGGAGTGCGCGGTGCCAAAGGGACTCTCACCAGCTTCCCGCCTTTGCGCAGCACGGTCAGCGTACGGTGGCCCCGCTCGAGTCCTAGGGCCTCGCTGTCGGCCCCCAATTGCTTCGGAGACACGAAGGCCGTTCAGGGCGAGCAGCGTGATGAGAGCGCGCTCGGCCGGTGAGCCGAGGCCGGCAGCGACCAAGAGCGCCACCACCTCGTTGCGGTCGCGGTCGACGGAGGGGACTCGTAGTCGAGCCGGGGGCGACGGAAATGGAGCGCGGGGGAGACGGGCACCAGCCCTTCCTCTTCGCCGTAACGGTAAACCGGCACAGTACAACGCCTTCTGGCGACGGTGGCACAGGCTCGGCTGCCTTCTTCGAGGTACCTGGCAGAAAGCTCTATGTCGGCGGCGTGTGGCGAACAACCTCAGCCCCTGACCTCGCACCAACCGACGAACTCGCGTAAGTCGAGTGCGTGTGCCTTCCGCAGCCGCTTCCACCAGGCGGCCACCTCCGAGATGTTCCTTTGCGAACATGGGAATTGCCGGTTCGGGGCGCTCCAGAACGAACTCTCATATTATCCTGGCAAGATGTGAAAATCTGTGCTGGAGCCCGAAAGTCGGCATTTCTTGGACAGGGCTGCCGAGATAACGCCGAATCTACGTGCTGTCGCCTCGTTGCCATGCTTACATTCTGTGCGCTTGCGAATAGGCGTCGCTCAACTGGTTGACTGTTCGGTCATGACGGCCACGCCCATAGTGAGCATGCTGTGGGAGTCAGTTGACCCCGCAGTCGCGCTGACTCGAGCGGTTCGGCTTCGTCGATGCTGTTTCCGCGGCCGGTTGGATGGGTGACGCCCTCTGGGACACCTGGGCCATCTCGATACATGACTGCGACCGTCTTCGTCATCAGCGACCGAAACTTGCTGGCCTGGGTCACGATCGATGACAGGCGTCTCATCGCGAAATTGTCCGTCTCGCCGCCCCTGTTCCAGCGCTTAGCCGATACAGCAACTCTGAGGATGTGGCTTCAAACCCGTGGCATCCCAGTCGCCGCTCCAATTCCGGCAAGAGACGGTCGCCTTCAAGTCGAGCTGAACAACGTCTCACTCGGCGTCTGTCCCGTCATCGAAGGCGATCTCCTCGACGTCAGCGACCCCGCACAAGTCACCGAGGCCGGCCAAATGCTGGCGACGCTCCACGGAGCGCTGGCAGCCTACCCCCACCGCATCGACGGCGGCCGGCCCACCGGACGGGAGCAGCTTGTCCACAACGATTTCCGGTCGGTTGGGCGTAGAAGGTGCTCTCGAGGCACGGCAAACCCATGTCAACTCGAACCCGGCGGGGAGGGAACGCCATCGCGGAAAGCCGGCGAGATGTAGCTGGGGTGGCGCAATAGTCCGGACGGCAGCCTCGACCCCGAGTCGCTGGCCGGTATGGGTCAGTGGGCGTCACGCAGAACGTGCGCACCGAACGCCGACGTCAGCCTGGATGAGGTCCGCCAGATCGACGGTTGGCGCGGCGGTCAGGTCCACCGATCTTCTTATAGGCGGCACCGAATGTGCGACGAGATTGTCATTGAGCTTCGGCCGCATTCTGTGCACACCCGCGAAAACTCGTTTGTTCAGGCCAGGAACCCCGTGATCGCCGGCTATGCGTGGCCGGAAGAGCGAGCTGATGTGATTGTTTGTACGCCGCGTATCAGTGCGACTTGCCCGGATCGGCAAGCAGACGTTCGTAGCGCCGCCCACGTCGTCCTAGCCTCCCCCAGCTGATATGGCTCAGTCGTCTCGTGGGCAGCCCTTGAGACTCACGGAGCTGCCCGGGGCCTAATGAGCTGACGATGGGGGACGGTTGTCCTCGACCGCTCGTTGGACACGAGCGGCATGGCCAGCCAAGGCCGAAGCGGGTGATCCGTGAGCTATGTTGTGGGACGGGTCGTGCGAGATGGACTGGAGTCCACACGCGAGTTGGGAGGGGTGCGTTGACGAGCGGTTCTGTTCCCCAAGAGGCGGTTGACCAGCTGCGGGCGACGATCTCGGGTGAGACCCTCACTGCGGTCGACGCTGCCTACGACGTGGTGCGTCAGGTCCACAACGGCATGATCGACAAGCGCCCAGCCGTCATCGTCCGGTGCCAGAACACCGCCGACATCGCGGACGCCGTGAAGTTCGCGAGACAGCACGACTTGGAGATCTCGGTCCGCGGCGGTGGCCACAACGCGGCGGGGCGGGCGGTGACCGACGGTGGCCTCATGATCGACACTCAGACCATGAAGGGCGTTCATGTCGACCCGGCCGCTCGGCGGTGGCGCCAGGCCGGGCTGAGCTGGAACGAGTACAACCGGGCTACCGCGGCTTACGGCCTGGCGACGACCGGCGGTGTCGTGTCGACAACCGGCATCGCCGGCTTGACGCTGGGTGGCGGTCTTGGCTGGCTGATGGGCAAGTACGGGATGGCCGCCGACAATGTCCGTTCCGTGGAGCTCGTGGACGCCAACGGTCAGATCCGCACGGCCGACGCCGAGCAGGACCCCGACCTGTACTGGGCGCTACGAGGCGGGGGCGGCAACTTCGGCGTGGCAGCGTCGTTCGAGTACGACGCCCATCCCGTGTCGATGGTCTACGGCGGGCTGATCGCCTTCGACTTGGCCGACGCGCCCAAGGTGTGGGAGTTCTTCGGCGACTTCGCCGCCGAGAGCCCCGACGAGCTGATGCTCATAATGGCGCTCGTGCACGCCCCCGACGGGTCGGGGCACAAGCTCGCCGCTATCGGCATGTGCCACTGCGGCGGACCGGCGGAGGGCGAGAAGGCCGCCGCCGCCATCCGGGGGGCCGCGGCCCCGCTAATGGACATGCTCGGGCCGCTCCCGTACCCCGTACAGAACACCTTGCTTGACGGGGGGTACCCCAAAGGTGCCCGTAACTACTGGAAGTCTGCCTACTTCAAGGAGATCACTGCCGACACGGTGTCGGTCATGGCGGCCCGGTTCGCCCAGACCCCGTCGGCCATGACGGGCATGGTCATCGAGCACTTCCACGGCGCTGTCACCCGCGTCCCCCCAACGGCCACCGCGTTCCCACACCGGCAGCCGGGCTACAACCTCGTCATCATCGGCCAGTGGCCCGACGCCAAAGACGACGACGCCAACATCGCCTGGGTCAAAGGCACCTTCGACGCGCTCGCTCCGTACACGGCCGACTCGGCCTACGTGAACTACTTGGCGGGCGACGACACCGCGCGGGTGCAGGCTGCGTACGGGCCCTGTTGGGACCGGCTGCAACAGGTCAAGCGCACGTACGACCCCGAGAACGTCTTCCGCCTCAACCAAAACATCACGCCGGCATAGCCGCACGTACATTTCGACCGTCGCCTCCGCCGAGGTCACGGGTGGGCTCGTGGACCGCCGCCCGGGTTCTCTTGACACTTCCTTACCGCCAAAGCGACGGTGGAGAACTTCGCTGGAGGTGTCGCCTGCGAGACCAAAGGTCGCAGTCTGTGACGTTCCCACATATGCAACTCCCGGAGGCGGCTTGCTGGAGATAAACGAGTCCTCTGGGTCGCTGACCGGAGGCACGAGAACATATCCGCCCCTAGTCCACCGACATTCGCCGCCCAACCCCAGCACTCCTGCACTACATACCTTGCCGACGAGCTCGTCGGCTCGGGCGAGAGCACGGGCACCCGAGCCGCCGGCGGCATTGTCCTGACCGCGGCCCGGGAGCATCGTCGGGCCATGTGCCGGCCTCCCGAATGCCGGCACCCAGGAAGGCTCAGCGCGGAGTCGAGACCTAATGGGGATCGACCACCTCAAGTCGTGACTGAGTGAGGCTGGTCAAGCTGAGCCGCCAGCAGGTGAGCACTGTGTGAGCCAGGGCCTCGAGTTCTATAGCTAGATCGTGCCCCTGCTGGTGGTGAGGTCCCGTTGACGGCTGGTGGGATGTCGTGCTCCGAGCACTGGTCCATTAGGTGGCTGCTGGGCCCTCGGGCTCGGTGATGGTGCCGCTCAACCAGATAAGGAGCCAGATGATATTTGTAGGGGTGGACTGGGCTGAGGCCCATCACGACGTGCACGTCCAGGACGAGGCCGGCAAACGCATTGGGGGTGGCCGGCTCCCCGAGGGGGTGGAGGGGATCGCCCGCTTCCACGAGCTCGTCGGTGACCAGGTCGAAGCTCCAGCCGAGGTAGTCATCGGTATCGAGACCGATCGGGGCCTGTTCGTTTCTGCGCTCGTCGGCGCCGGTTACCAGGTCTTCGCCGTGAACCCGATGTCGACGTCGCGCTACCGGGACCGCCATTCAAGCTCGGGGGCCAAGTCCGATCCCGGCGACGCCAAGGTCTTGGCCGACATGGTCCGCACTGACCGCCACAACCACCGGGTAGTGGCGGTTGATAGCGGGACCGTCCAGGCGGTCAAGGTGCTGGCCCGGGCGCACCAATCGATGACCTGGTCCAGGGGGCGCCAGGCCAACCTGTTGCGCTCTACCCTGCGCGAGTTCTACCCCGGAGCCCTCGCCGCCTTCGAAGACCTGGCCAGCCCAGACGCGCTGGAGGTACTGCGAGTGGCCCCCACCCCCGAGCTGGGCCGTGCCCTGTCGCGCTCCAAGATCGCCGCCGCTTTGCGCCGCGGCGGCCGCCAACGCCGCGTCGGTCAACGCGCTGAGGAGGTCCAAGCGGCGTTGCGCACTGACCAGCTCGCCGCTCCCGGCGCCGTCTCGACGGCCATGGGCGTCTCAGTGGCCGCCAGCGTGGCCGTGATCGCCACCATGAACGCCCAGATAGCCCAGATGGCGGGAGAGCTGGAAGCGGGTTTTGAGTTGCACCCGGACGCCCAAGTGGTCCGTTCCCTGCCAGGACTGGGGACCATCCTCGGCGCCCGGGTGCTCGGCGAGTTCGGCGACGAGCCGGACCGCTATTGCACCGCCAAGTCTCGCAAAAATTATGCCGGCACGTCACCCATCACTCGAGCCTCGGGCACCAAGAGGACCGTGCTCGCCCGGCACGTCCGCAACAAGCGCCTCGCCGATGCCATCTACTTGTGGGCGTTTACTGCCATATCTGCCTCGCCAGGTGCGCGAGCGTTTTACGACCAGCACCGCGCCGCCGGCGATACGCACCACGCCGCCCTCCGAGCCCTCGGCAACCGCTTCGTCGGCATCCTGCACGGCTGCCTGTACCACCACACGAACTACGACGAGACGATCGCCTGGGGCCACCGCCAACACAAACTTCCCGAAGCGGCTTGACAACTTGCAGCCGTGGGATGTCTAGCTGGGGTGGACCCCGAACAGGTGAAGTCGTGCCTGTACGTGGACAAGGCGCAGGTCCTTAGCCGAGTTCTAGGTGAGGAGCCGAAGCCCGGCGCAGCGGCCACCGACCAATTGACTTGACCGTCGCGCCGGCCCACAATCGCGAGCTGTACACTCGAAAAGACGCTGGATTTACAACGAGGATTGACGCGTAACGACGGTTCAGCGCGGCGGTCAGGTCCACCGGATCTTGCTTTATACGCGAGACCGAATGTGCCACCTGAGTGTCATTGAGCTTCGGGCGCATTATTGTGCACACCGGCCAAAAACTCGTTTGTTAAGGCCAGGAACCCGTCATCAACGCGGAGGCACCATCTTTCTTGTCATACCGGCGCTCGCTGCATAGAACCCAACTTGTTCTTCCTCGCTGAGAAAGTTGTCGAAGTGCCCTTCTGGACGGCGGTCCGCCGCCCAGGGCCCGGAGGGCGACGAGACCGGCGAAAACCATATTGTTGACGAGCCGGCTGGGTTGGTCGCCGTCGCAGACGAGCAGCATCCCAATTTGGCCGATGGTGAACGGCTCCCGCTCAGCACCATCATCGCCTCTGCCCATGCAGGTGTGAGGCCCAGCGGCTTCAGCCAGCGGCTGAAGGGACTCTCTCCCGTTGAGCCGCGAGGATCATGTAACGAAGGCCCTGGCCGGAATCTCATGCGGTGGCCTTTCGATCGATAAAGACGATGTCACTCGAGTCGTTGGCTTCCGTCGCAACGATCTCATGGTCGATGAAGTCGGTGATGGTGTGACCGTAGAGGTCGGGGTGAGTGAACCGGAACATGTGCCCGGTCGAGGCCAGCACCACCTCGCGGGCGTTGGACAGACCGGCCAGCATCTCCTCGGCTGCCTTGGGGCCCACGAGCTTGTCGTCCTCCGGCGTTATCAAAAGAGTCGGGACCGTCACCCGGTTCAGTCGATCACGGATGTCGAAGTGCGTCACCGAGGTCACCCTGGCGGTATAGCTACGACGCGGCGTGTTGTCGATGAACAATCTCCGGTAGTCGTTCTGTGTGTGGGGCATCGGAGCGGTGGCGTCGAACTTTGAGGCCAACTGGAAGGCGTGGAAGCGCAGCGTACCCTGGCGGTATAGCGGACCATTGGCGAACCGAGATGCCTTGGCTGCGATCCCCTTCCACGCGGGCAGCGGGTTGGCAGCAAAGCCGCCTGAGAGGACGAGTCCGACGAGACCCTTCGGACTGCGGGTGGCCAGGGTGATGGCGATGACGGCACCGAAGGAGTCCCCCGCGACGACGTAGGAATTGAAGCCCTTGACTTGGTCCGCGACGAAATCGGCATAGCGCTCGACATCGTTCAGGCCCTCGGGTAGCCGCATGTTGTGGACGTTCCGTCCTGCGAACGGCTCAAGCTGTCTGGCGTCCCACGGTGCTCCGGAGAAGCACGGGATGGTCACGATGGTCGGGTCAGGTGTGGACATGTCTGCCTCCTTGTTCTCTCTGGCTGGCGGCCAGGGGTGCGTCACAGGCCGAATGCGGAACAGCGCAGCCCCCCGCCGGGTTCGCGTCGTGTGAATCGGGCCGTTGCTCCCTTTACCGTATGGCTTACGCTCTATACCGTATGCCTTACGGCTACGCTTGTCAACATGGTCGTTAGAAAAGGCTCTGAGCGGGTACCTCGCGGCACCCTCAACCGGGAGCGAACCGTCGCCGCCGCGCTCGAGCTCCTCGACGAAGAGGGACTAGACGCTTTGAGCATGCCCCGGTTGGCTCACCGCCTCGGCGTGGGGACGATGTCGCTCTACAGCCATCTCGAGGGAAAGGACGACCTTCTTGACGCCGTTGTGAACCGGGTCTTCGAGACGATAATGCCACCATCGGGCCCCCGCGGGGATGTAGCCCGGGTGGTGGACAACTTTAGAGACTTTCGTCGTGTGGCGCTTGAGCACCCGGCGGTCGGCCGGCTGTTGGTCGACCGCTTAACGCGGACTAGTACCGTATTGCGGAACCTCGAGGTTTCGTTGGGTATCCTTCGCGAGGCCGGGTACGAGGAGGGCGACGCGGTTCGCCTCTACTACACCCTGTTCCACTACACCCTCGGGGCGGTCTTGTGGACCGCGCCTCGCGGCCGCACAGACGAGTATGCCGCAGCTTGGGCGGCGGTCCTTCGGGGTCTCTCGAAGGAGAGCTACCCGCTCGTACTCGACTACGCCGGTGACCTGGCCAGCGTTGCCACCGAGGAGCAGTTCGAGTGGGGGCTCGCTGCTATCGCCCGCGGTGCGCGCCATCCGCTACCTGAAAACCGCTCGGTCGATGCCTAATCTCTCAAGCAGGCCAGTGGTATCCGTGACCATATCGGACAGCGTGTACGTGAATTGACAATTCGACCTGAGTCGACAGCCCAACGTCTCGATTGTCAAAGCGGATTACCTGCCATCCCCGCCCGGTGAGCCCATCGAGGAACTCTGGGTACCACCACACTGCCGGCAGATAGGCTCCCCGAGACCAGCACGACCGCCGGGGACCCAGGATCTCCGATCGGTTCGTACCACAGCCGCACCCCCGTTCGTACCGACGAAGTTCTCACCCACGTTGGTTTGAGTCCCAGGAGTGGTGTACGAGCCGGTGACACCGACGGACTGCCGTATTCAACTGCGCTCATGTTCTGTCCCCGGCCCAGACCAAGGGCAATCACCTGGCCCTGAACACCTGAACGGGCTACTCGTTTGAGCTGGTTTTTGACGGCGGTGGCGAAAGGCACCGGCGCTTCGACTGGAGCAGGTCTTGGGTGGCGACCCCTTCTGATCCCGGTTGAGATGTACGCTCAACCTGCCCAAGGCGCCGATAGCCCGGAGCGCTGGTTTGCCTGATGTGAGCTCAGCGTTTCGGACGCGCTCGCTCGCAGCATTGACCGCGGGAAGATGCGCAGGGGACCCCACCACGACCCAAAACCTCGCTGGTGATCGCCGCCGGCACTTACAAGGACCTCCGCGACGTTTTGGGGCGGCGCGGATGGGAAGCGAGAGCGCGACGGTCGACCTGCGCGGCTACCTCGGAAGCTCGGTAACGCTGTTCCCATCGCCGTTCAAGACGAACAGGTCGGGCCCGTCGACCGCCAGGGCGGCCGGCCCTTCGAAGTCGTAGGCGGGCGCAGCAATCACGCGCACGAGCGCACCGGTCCGAGCGTTGACCTCCGTCACCGAGCCGCGTCTTTTGCCACAGCCGCAGCCGTTGGCGATGAACAGGTTGGGCCCGTCGACGACCATGGCGTCGGGATAGTCGAATGACCCTCCGGAGATCACCCGCACGACCGCCCCGCTGTCCCCGTTGACCTCGGTGACGGCGAAGTTGGGGCAGCCGTAAGGGGGCGAAGCGCAAAGTTCGTCGCCGCTGGCCACGAAGAGGTCGTCCTTGTCTGCGACCATAGGGCCGAGCGAATCGAATCGGTACGACGGCCCCGAGAGCTGCCTTACGAGTGTGCCCGTGGAGGCGTTCACCTCGGTGACAGAACTGCCGTTGCTGCTGGCCACGAAAAGGTCGTCGCCGTAGGCCGCCAGCGCCTCTGGGAAGTCGAACCCTCCGGAGAGCACTCCCATCGCTGCCCCATTTGAGGCGTTGAGCACCGCGACCCCTTCGGCCTGGTCGGAGTTGAGCACGTAAAGCTCGTCGCCGTGGCGGACCATGGCATTGGGGCTCGAAAACCCGTACCACGCCGGGGGGACCAGTCGTACCAGCGCCCCGGTCGAGGTGTTGAGCTCGGTGACCCCCCCCAAAGTGTCCAGCACGAACACGTCCCCGCCGTCGGTCGCCATGGCGGTCGGGCCGCTGAACTGGTACACGGGTGCCGACAGCACCCTCACCAATGCCCCGGTCGAGGCGTTGAGCTCGGTGACCGAGCCGTCGTCGGTGGCGCCAGCCTCGGCGTTGGTCACGAACAGGTCCGGGCCGTCCACCACCATGGCATCGGGGCCGTTGAACTGGTACGCCGATGACGACAGCACCCGCACCAATGCCCCCGTCGAGGCGTTGAGCTCGGTAACCGTGGCTTGGCCCGCTACGAACAGGTTGCTCCCGTCCAGTAACACGTTGGTCGGGCCGCCAAAGCTCCAACCGTTAGCGAAGACTCGGGGACGCTCCGTCGCCGCTTTTATCGCTGCCGGGTCGCTGGACGCGACGCCGACCGCACGGACGGGGCTCGCGTACGCGCCAGTTCGCGCTCGCGGTGAAGGTCGCGCCGACGACAACGGCAATCGCGGCAACGGTCGCGGTGCGCCGCGAGGCCTGAGGGGTCGGTCGCATTCGCTGGCCTCCTTGTAGCTCTGGTCGCTCAGAGCACAACAAATTTATGCCCGCCCGCGGCCGGTCGCTGGGGGAGGGCAGAGACCACGGTTGCCAACGCCCCGGACGGCCCGGGCAGCTTAAGGTCCAGCGGGAGCGATCCCGTCGGGGGTTTAGTCCCCCTCCGAGTCATGAAATGAGATGAAAGTTGTCTTCTCGACAGGTCGACGGTAGCCTCCGCGGCCTGACGATTTTACGTCAGGGATTCCATCGCGGCGAACAGCTGGAGAACGGGGGCCTTTGTCAGGAAGTCCCAATTTCGTCGAGGCCAAAGGCGAGACGTCATGTAACGCAACGTGGCACCGTTAGTGTCCAGACCGGGTTATTCGCAGCCTCGTTCATCCATTCCGCACCATTACCCGGAACACCCACGGTGCAGACTGGAGTATTAGTTGTCATGCGTTATGGGCGGGTATGATGTGTTTTCTCTAAATTGCTCGCTAAATGCAGAACGCCGAATGCGAGTGGCGGGGTGGCTGGGTCGCTTCCGTCATTATGAGTGCCCTTGGGGCCGGCAGCGCTGGTAGCTGGATGGTCCCTGACTGGGACACCGTCTACTTGGCCTGCTGATCGCCATTACTATCTACGTGCCCCCGTTGCCGGAGCGCAGGTCTATCATCGCAAGTATGACCGCAACTCAGGATGCAAGGGCGTACGTCATGACTGACAGGCCGTACGAACTCCGGGACTCCAACGACGCCAAGGACGACTCCGACGAGCTTCGGCGGCGTATCGCGGACGAGGGGTACCTCTTCTTCCGCCGGCTGATCGAGCCGTCTGCGCTTCTGGCTCTGCGCGCGGACATCCTGGGCGTCATCGCTCGTGCCGGATGGCTCGAGAGTGGGACGGACCCGATGCTCGGCATCGCGAACATCGACCGTCGATGCACCGAGGGTGACAGCGAGTACAGCGAGCCCTACGGCCAGGTGCAGCGGCTGGAATCGTTCCACCGCGTGCCGCACGCCCCAGAGCTCGTGGGGATGGTCCAAGCGATAATGGGTGCGTCGGCCATACCGGTGCCCGGGCACAAGGCGAGAATCTGGTTCCCTAAGTTCACCGACCATACGACGCCGACGCATCAGGACTTCGTCCACTACCAAGGCAGTCTGGACACCCTGACCTGCTGGGCACCGGTCGGGGACTGCCCGATCGAACTCGGCCCGCTCGCGGTGCTCGAGCGGTCCCACAAGGTGCGCAAGGTGCTCACACACCATTTCTCCCTCGGCGCAGGAGGGCTCGTCGTCGACGTCGAGGAGGAGAAGGCGACGCACCCAGAGCTCTCAGGACACTGGCGCAGTACCGATTTCGAAGTCGGCGACGCCCTGTTCTTCCCGGCACTGACCGTGCATCGAGCGCTCCCGAACACCACCGAGAACCTCATGCGGGTATCGCTCGACAACCGTTACCAACGGGAGGGCGGGAGGATCGCCGAGCACATGCTCCTGCCGCACATGTACGACTTCCACAAGGTCGGTTGGGACGAGATCTACCGCGATTGGGAGTCCGACGACCTGAAGTACTACTGGCGCCGCCACAACTATCGCAGGATCAAGAAGAACACCATCTTCCGTGAGCGGGGCACTGCGGAGGCGATGCAACTCGCCCGCGCCGGCGATGAACATGCCCTCATCGCGTTGCGGAGGATAGTCGAGGCGTCAGACCCCGAAGCCGAGCAGGCTCTGGAAGCGCGGACCATTCTCGCCGCAACCGGGGCGGCGCACTCTCAGTGATCACCAAGGTCAGATCACGGCCTCACCCGGTGGATCGAAGCCCAAATTTTAGGTGGGCTTTCCAGCTATAAGGACGGCCGCTCCGCGTTGATCGGCCGTAAGGACGACGACCATTCTGTGCGGATCGGCGGGCCGAAGCTGAAAGTCGTCCGGGACCGCCAATTTGGCGTGCGGTGTCGATCCATCGGCACACGGTGTTCTGTGCGCCCGCAAAGCGTTCCGGGGCACCCGAGGCGCAAGGCGACGGCGAACCTTAGGGGGGCACCCCGGACGGTAAGAACCTAATGGGGATCGACCACCTCAAGTCGTGACTGAGTGAGGCTGGTCAAGCTGAGCCGCCAGCAGGTGAGCACTGTGTGAGCCAGGGCCTCGAGTTCTATAGCTAGATCGTGCCCCTGCTGGTGGTGAGGTCCCGTTGACGGCTGGTGGGATGTCGTGCTCCGAGCACTGGTCCATTAGGTGGCTGCTGGGCCCTCGGGCTCGGTGATGGTGCCGCTCAACCAGATAAGGAGCCAGATGATATTTGTAGGGGTGGACTGGGCTGAGGCCCATCACGACGTGCACGTCCAGGACGAGGCCGGCAAACGCATTGGGGGTGGCCGGCTCCCCGAGGGGGTGGAGGGGATCGCCCGCTTCCACGAGCTCGTCGGTGACCAGGTCGAAGCTCCAGCCGAGGTAGTCATCGGTATCGAGACCGATCGGGGCCTGTTCGTTTCTGCGCTCGTCGGCGCCGGTTACCAGGTCTTCGCCGTGAACCCGATGTCGACGTCGCGCTACCGGGACCGCCATTCAAGCTCGGGGGCCAAGTCCGATCCCGGCGACGCCAAGGTCTTGGCCGACATGGTCCGCACTGACCGCCACAACCACCGGGTAGTGGCGGTTGATAGCGGGACCGTCCAGGCGGTCAAGGTGCTGGCCCGGGCGCACCAATCGATGACCTGGTCCAGGGGGCGCCAAGCCAACCTGTTGCGCTCTACCCTGCGCGAGTTCTACCCCGGAGCCCTCGCCGCCTTCGAAGACCTGGCCAGCCCAGACGCGCTGGAGGTACTGCGAGTGGCCCCCACCCCCGAGCTGGGCCGTGCCCTGTCGCGCTCCAAGATCGCCGCCGCTTTGCGCCGCGGCGGCCGCCAACGCCGCGTCGGTCAACGCGCTGAGGAGGTCCAAGCGGCGTTGCGCACTGACCAGCTCGCCGCTCCCGGCGCCGTCTCGACGGCCATGGGCGTCTCAGTGGCCGCCAGCGTGGCCGTGATCGCCACCATGAACGCCCAGATAGCCCAGCTGGCGGGAGAGCTGGAAGCGGGTTTTGAGTTGCACCCGGACGCCCAAGTGGTCCGTTCCCTGCCAGGACTGGGGACCATCCTCGGCGCCCGGTGCTCGGCGAGTTCGGCGACGAGCCGGACCGTTATTGCACCGCCAAGTCTCGCAAAAATTATGCCGGCACGTCACCCATCACTCGAGCCTCGGGCACCAAGAGGACCGTGCTCGCCCGGCACGTCCGCAACAAGCGCCTCGCCGATGCCATCTACTTGTGGGCGTTTACTGCCATATCTGCCTCGCCAGGTGCGCGAGCGTTTTACGACCAGCACCGCGCCGCCGGCGATACGCACCACGCCGCCCTCCGAGCCCTCGGCAACCGCTTCGTCGGCATCCTGCACGGCTGCCTGTACCACCACACGAACTACGACGAGACGATCGCCTGGGGCCACCGCCAACACAAACTTCCCGAAGCGGCTTGACAACTTGCAGCCGTGGGATGTCTAGCTGTGGCCCCTGTCGACTCTGCCGGAGGCCCGCCCGTAATCCCGGACGGCCTGGCCGCGCGGGTCAGACGCGAGGGACAAGAAGGCTGGCTGAACGAACTCCCGGATCTAATCGTGGAACTCGCCCAGCGCTGGGGTCTTCAACTGGGGACCCCCTTCTCCCGAGGCCCGACGGTCTCCTGGGTGGCGCCGGCTGGCAAGGTCGACGGGGTACGCGCCGTGCTTAAGGTCGGCATGCCGCACCGGGAGGCCCGCACCGAGGCGGCCGGGCTTCGCTTCTTCGCCGGGCAAGGCGCCGTGCGACTTCTTCGCGCCGACGAGGAGGTCTTCGCCCTGGTCGAGGAGCGCTGTGAGCCGGGTAACGAGCTGTGGGACCTCTCCGTAGACGAGGGCAACCAGGTAGCAACGGAGCTGCTCCGCCGGTTGTGGAGACGAGCTGACGGAACCGGGCCGATCGAGCGATTGAGCGACCTGGCCAAGGAGTGGGGGGCCGGGATTCCGGGGCTGGGCCGCAACTACCCACCGGACCTGGCGGAACTCGGTATTGACCTCGCTGACGAGCTCGGGAGCTCACAGCCTGACCTGGTAGTCCTCCACGGAGACTTCAACCCCGGCAATATCTTGAAAAGCCAGCGAGGATGGCTCAGCATCGACTGCAAGCCCCTGGTGGGCGAACCCGCCTTTGAGCTGGGTCAACTGCTCGTCAACCGACTTGGTATCGATCTGGCTTGGGAACCGGAAGACCCGGACAGCTGGCCCTTTGCCCCGTCCATCGCCCTCGGTGAACTCGCCAGACAGGTCGACTACTTCGCCGACACCCTTGGAATCGAACGCCATCGTGTCATTGGTTGGACGGTTGTCAAAGCCCTGGCCTGGGACTGGGGCCCGGCAACCACCCAAGCGTTTGCGAGCTTGCTTTGACCACGGAATACCTCGCGCCCGTGAAGCCGAGCGCGCCCATCGACGGCTCGGGCCCGCTTTGCCTCGGCGAATGGACTCAGGCGAGGCGGGACATAACGAGCGGCCCGATTATCCTTTTACCTTCGGACATTATGCGGGCAGGGGTTCAAACCTGGTTTGTCTAAGGTCAGGAATCCGGGATCGCCGACTGGGTGCCACCCTGCCCTGGAGCTGGCCCGTACAGACGGGTCGATCGTGTCTCTGGCGACACACGGGGTGGTGGCGTTTTGGGCGTGGAAGGGCTCTTTGGCGACCCCGGCGACTGGCCAAGTCCTCCTTGAACCGTCCTGACCGCGGGTCACATAGTGCCGTACCACTGCGAACTACGTTCCGGACCAATCGGCTCGTCCGCGTGCCTCGCAGAGGGAAGTCCGCCATGCCCCTCAGCCACGACAGAAGGACGGTCCTGGCGCTCGCCGCCCGACAAGCCGCGCCCTCTTGGTGGCGAGACCACCGGGGCTCCCGGTTGGCGACGCCATGCGTCGTGAGCTACTTCTTGACAAAGGTGAGCTTCATGAGCCTCACCGGTAGGTCCATTTGGCCAGTCCTGCGGCTACCAGGCGTATCGACCTCACTCTGGTCGTGCAAGTCATAACCCAGCTTCCCCCAGTACTTGATGGTGTCGTCGACCTGCGAGGGGTGGGCAAGAACCACCTCCTGGGAACCTGTGGGGGCCTTTCTAAACCGGGCCCGCTTCCTCATGAACACGATTAGGAGCCTAAAGGTCGACGCGGGCTCCGATGATGCAGGCGATGGCCATGTGGGTGGGGCGCTGACCCTGGGCGGCGGTGCCTGCCGCGCCAATCGCTCGAACGTCTCCCTGGCTTCTTCCTCCAGTGCAGCCGTCGGACTACCCCATCCAGCGCCCCACTCATCGCTCAAGCCGTAGAGAGCCATGAGGTCCGGGTTGCTCGGATATCGGGTGGCAACTACCAGTCGACTTAGCCGACGAACGCCTTCCTTGAGGCCGATCCGACGAGAAGCAACCACAACCGCCAGTAGCTGGGCTGCGAGTTGCACCCGGCGCTCTACTGGCGGCTCTGGAATGGCTTGCTCGTCAAGCAGTGAGAGAAAAACGTCGCGGAAATCCCGTGGGTCTGCTGGCTCGAGGTCGGCGCCGGCCAGCCCGCGCAGCGCGGGCGAGTCGGCTCCCGCCGCTAAAAGCTCCGCAGCGACATAGGGGAGGTCTCGGGGAAGAGAATCCCCGCCCACTGGGCGGCATCGATGACCTCCAGGGTCGTCAACCAGTCATGCGTCTGCATGCTCCATGCTTGGTAGTAACGCTCGGGCAGGTCAACCCGGGGATATTGGGACCGAGGACGGTGAGCCCTCGGCCTGCGGTCCCTTCCCAGGGCGAGCCGACTCGCCTCACCCGGTCCGCGGTTGCGGCTCGGGGACCAGCCCCCGTGTAGCTTGCTCCGGGCTATCCCGGTTCGCAGCAGGGCTGGTCGTACTGGGTTATCCCGATTGCGGGTCGGTTGGGTGGTCTCGTCCCGGGCCGGTCAGGTCGGGTTCAGAGGCGGATGACGGCCTTGCCGCGTAGGCCGCCACGGCGGAGCTGGTCCAGTACCTGGCCAGCGGCGGCCAGTTCAACGGTGGACCGGATGCGCGCCGTGATCGTGCCGTCGGCGAGCATTTGTGCGACTGTTGCCAGTCCTTGAGGCGATATCAGGGGGTTCTTACTGGAAGCATGGTTGAGGGCGGTGATCTGGCGCTGTGCAAACCAGCCTTCGTCCGCCGCGAAGATGGTGGAGACCAAGCGTCCACCGGACCGGATGACTTCGGCGTCGCGGCGTATGGCGTCCGGGCCGTTGACCAGGTCAAGGACAGCATCGACGCCGTCGGGATGGTCGGCGCGCAGCGCATCGATTACGTCCACGACCTGGCTGTCGTAGACCTCTTCGGCTCCTAGTCGACGCGCCTCGTCGGTGTCACTGCGGACGGTGGCGATGACATGCGCGCCGCGGGAGCGGGCCATCTGGACCGCGTAGCCGCCGACCCCGCCGGTTGCGCCCATTACCACGACGTGCTGGCCTGCGCTGACCTCTAGCAGCTCAATCGTCCGCAGGGCCGTCAGCGCCGGGATGGGCAGGGCGGCGGCCTGGTCGTCGGCGACGCCCTCCGGGATACGAGCGAGCGGCTCCATGGCGGCCGTAGGGGCGACTGCGGTGTAATCGGCATACGAGCCGTGCGTCCTCGCCATGCCGAAGACACGGTCACCAGCCCGCAGGTCGAGTGCCCCGGCAGGGACGCGTTCAGCCACGCCGGCAAAGTCAGTGCCCACTACGAACGGGTACGGCGAGGCCGCGGTTAGGCGTCCCAGGACATTGTTATCCAGCGGGTTGACCCCGGCGAACCGCACGCGGATAAGCACCTCACCATCGGCGGTCGGAAGGGGCAGGTCGTGCACCGACGCAGGCTCACCGAAACTCTCGACAGCGAATGCACGCATTTTGAACCTCCAGGGATGACGTCCCGAATATATATTGCTGCTGGCAGCCGCAGGCCGGCGCCAGCCTCATCCAACAGGCCGCCCGGCTCGCTCGTGCCGTCACAGCGACGCCTGAGGCGAGCCTCGCCGCCGCAGGAAAAAGGCTCCCGGTGGCCCCTCCCCGAGGATCTCGCGGCGGAGTCCTTTGGGTTTGGACTGCCGGCGCCGTCCTGTACGACGAGTGCCTCACGTTCGTGGCCAACACCACGCCAGATAGCCGAATGGAGTGGAGCCGCCACGGAATATTATGGGGCGTGGCCCAGCCTTCGCCTCACGTAGACGGTGCCGCATAACTTCCAAGCAACGTCGACAAGAACGACCTTCTATATAGTCACCACTCCCCTTTCAGGCCACACCGCAAAATCGGCGACCGGGCGGCGGTTTCCGGTGATAGCAAAACCTGTCGTCGGAGCAGCAGAAACGCGCCGGAACACGCCGGCATCATGAGCGGCAAGCCTTGACGGGCTGTTGGCGCGGCTGTACTGCCGCCGCAATCCTGAGGTGGGCGACAGAACATCGACCTGAACGCCCGTACGCTCGGGCAAATCGGCTATACGGATAATCCCGGTGAAGCCTCGATAATCTGGGTGTCCATTATGTATCGGCCATTCTGCCGAAGGCAGGGGAAATAGCTGATGTCATAAAGGAGCGCTTCGTGGCTCCAGGGTGACAGGCCCTCCCGGGGCGGCGCCGTACAGGGAGGCAAGGCCCGGTGGCGACCGGGAAGAAAGAGCGGGCGGTCACCTCGCTCTGCCGTGAGAACACTAATGTTCGCACACTGGTGGGTGACCAAACCAAACCTTTACGACAGAGGAGGAAACCCATATGGAAGAACGAGTATCGCGCCAGCAGTACGTCTGTATCGATCTGCACCGCCGGTGCTTCTGCGTCGCGGTGACGGCGCATTTTGCCCGGTGCCGAACCCGAGTAGCCGTCTCGTTGTGGATGACATCACGTTGTAACTGCAATACTTTTTGTCGATCATAACCATGGATATGTCGCGCCGGGATGCGCCCGCGGGGGCGGCCTTAGCGTCCTCCTGTCTGGCGCCGCTGTCGTCAGTCGGCTGAGAGCTCGGGTTCCTCCCGCATGGTCCGATCAGCCCGCTCAGTGCGGGCGCGCGGGCTCGTCGGGAGCGGGTCGTTCGGGGAAGGGTTCCTCGGCCAGGTGACGCAGGACTCGTTCATTGAGGGCAGCGAAGGTGTTGAGTTCGGCGGGCGTGAACAGGTTGATGAAATGTTGGCGGACGTTGTGGACATGCTGGGGCGCTGCGTCCTCAACGGCGCGGCGTCCGGCGGGCAGCAGGCAGATCATGGCGCTACGGGCGTCGGCGGGGTTGGCCGCGGACGATCAGTCCTTGCTCCTGCATGCGCCGGAGCTGGTGGGAGAGCCGGCTCTTCTCCCACTGCAACAGGGCGCACAGTTCCTGCGCGGGTATACGGCCGCCGGGGTGTTCCGAGAGCACCGCCAGGATCTCGTAGTCGGCCTCGGTCAGCCCGGAGTCCTGGAGCAGGTGCCGGCGCAGACGTACGGCGAGCCGGTGGTGCGCGTGCATAAAGGCCCTCCAGGCGCGGTCTTCGCGGCGGTCGAGCCACTCCGGTCCCGTCGGCATGCGCTCAGACTAGTGGTTTTTGGTTGACAGCTCAACCAAGTGGGATTATGGTTGAGGGGTCAACCTTTCGCCGTTACAAAAACGTAGCCATGACCACGAACGCGCAACGGTCCCTCAACCAAGAAGGTGCCCCCATGTCCCCAAGCCGTAACTTCTCCATCGGTACCATCGGCGCTGGCCATATCGCGCAGGCGATCGCCGCGCGAGCCCTCGCAGCCGGCGATCGAGTCAAGTTGAGCAACAGCCGCGGCCCGGAGTCGCTCGCCGAAGTGGTAGGCCGGCTCGGCGCCGACGCGTCGGCGGGCACCGTCCTTGAGGCGGCGCAGGCCGATATTGTCATCCTCGCAGTCGGCTGGGACCAGGTGCCCGACGCCGTGCGGGGCCTAGCAGACTGGGATGGGCGCATCGTGATCGACGCGACGAACCAGTGGCACGGCCCTGGGACCGAGGTCGACTTGGGCGATGAGACCGGCAGCGAACGCAACGCCGCGCTCATGCCCGGCGCACGGGTGGTCAAGGCGCTCAATACGCTCGAAGCTCCTATCGTTGCACAGAACCCCCGCCGCACCGATGGTCGCCTCGTCGTGTTTCTCGCCGGCGACGACGCGGACGCCAAGGCGACCGTCTCAACCTTTGTCGACTCGATGGGGTTCGCGCCCGTCGACCTCGGCGGGCTGCGCGAGGGACGTCTCATGCAGGTGGGCGGCGGTCCGTTATCAGGGCTTCATGTCGTGAAGGTCGCGTAGCGGCGCTGACGCCCGCTCGACACGGCCTCTATCGGGGTTCCGGCCCTTGGCGCAGTTCGCGACGGTGGGGAGTACGTGACGGTGATTGATTCGAAGCCCAGTCTCACTTCACACTTGGCCAGCACGGGTGAGAAGAAGTAGCGGATTGCGCTCTCCGCTGGGCCGTCGAGGGCTCCACCAACCAGGCGAGCGCTCACCCATAACCCCGGCTCGGGGTGGTTGACGCACCGGGAACCGAGTTCCTGGAGCGGCCCCCAGGTAAACGACAGCTAAGAATGGGATTGTCGGCGCCGAATGGGTCTAGACGGGCGCAGACAGATCCAGGCTCGCCGGGACGGCGCTGATCGCATCGTCGAAGCGCCTGATGAGCAACTTGCGGCCCCCCTGTCCGTTGTTGCGAACCCATCTTCGCCCCGCAACGCTGAACGCACTGATGGTCAGTTCGGCCAAGACGAACAATCTCAGGTCTTCGCCGTCAAGGCGCAGCTTTTGCGCCAACAAGGCGATCAGCTCGTTCTTCACTCCGGCCCGGTAGTGATCGAGGTAGCCGAGCAGCGCCGGCTCGGCGGCAACGAGGCGGCGGGTGGCGAGAAAGCGCTCATCCCAGCCGGGTTCGAGCGTGGCAATCGCTACCGCCAGCGTCCGGTGGAGGACTTCGAGGACCTCCCCGGACAGCTCACGATCACCGAGGGCCTCCAGGTAGGCCGACCACAGCTCGGCCTCAGCCTCGATGGCCGAGGCCTCCTTGGCCGGAAAGAAGCGAAAGAACGTGCTCTTCGAGATGTCGGCCTGGTCGGCGACCTCTTCGAGGGTGGTGGCGTCGTAGCCCTTCTCGGTGAACAGCCGGAGTGCCGCGTCGGCCAGAGCGCGCCGAGTCCGCCGCTTCTTGCGCTCGCGCAGTGGCAGCGAGCGGTCACCAACCCGGTCAGCGGTGGTCATGCGCTCATCCTATCCCAACGACGCACTCAGACCTAGAAGATACTCCGTCTGAAAACAGACTTGACAGCAAATAGTACTCGGTGTTATTTTTTTACCGGGAGATGAGCCGAGAAGTCGGCGCAGGCAGACCTGTCAGACGACCGAAGTAGGCCCGATCACGGAGGATGCCATGGAGTACCGCCTCGACATGACCACCATGTTCACGATCCACGACGCGTTCCGACGAAACCTTGTGGAGATTGCCAGGGTGGCAGCTGACGCTGATCGCGATGGCAGTCCACGCCTGCAGGCTCAGCTGGGTTGGGAGCTGTTCAAGAAGTTCCTCGTCGTTCACCACCAGACCGAAGACGATTTGGTGTGGCCCGTCCTGCGCACCCACCTGAAGGACAATCCCGACCGCGTGGCCGTGGTCGATGAATTAGAAGCCGAGCATTCCGCTATCGAACCCTGGTTTACAGCCATCGACGCGGCGTTGGGCTACCAAGACGAGAACGGTTCTCCTCTTGCCGATTTCGTCACCGAGTTGGCAACGAGGGTAACGGCGCACCTGGCCCATGAGGAGTCCGACGGCCTGGCCCTCATCGACGAGTTCCTTACTCCCGAGGAATGGCAAGCATTCGCCCGGGAACACGGCGCGAGGCTGATCAATGACGCTTCGACATACGTTCCTTGGCTCCTCGATGGCGCGGCCCGGCTGCCGTAGAGAACTTCCTCAGCACGATCCCACCACCACTGGCTGCCGCGTACCGAGACCAATGGCCCCGGACTACGCCGCTCTTGACCTCTGGGACGCTCCGCCCGAACCCGCGCCGACCAACGCGCAAGACGACTGAGGCGCGCCGGGGACCTGTACGGACGATTGCGACTGTTCCGGGTCGGTATTGTCGTCTTCGCCCTCGCTTCCATGGCGGGCGGCCTGGCCCCGGACGCGACAACGCTCCTCATCGCGCGCCTCGTTCAGGGATGCGGTGCGGCCCTCGCTGCGCCTGGCGCTCTCTCGCTGCTGACCACCACCTTTCCTGCTGGGCCGGCAAGGACCAAGGCGATCGGCATCTACGGTGCCATGGCCGGCGTGGGCTCTGTCCTAGGGCTGCTGCTGGGTGGGGCCCTGACCACCTATGTCAGTTGGCGTTGGGTCCTCTTCATCAACGTGCCCATCGCGGTCCTCGTCCTCATCGGTAGTCGGGTGCTCGTCCCAGGCGACTCCGAACGGGGCTCGCTCGATCTGATCGGCGCGGTCACTGCCACGGTGGGCATCGGGTCCGTCGTGTTCGGGTTGACGAGCGGCAACACGAACGGCTGGAACGCCCCGGTCACCCTTTCCTGCTTCGCCGCTGGCGCGGTCCTGCTTGCTGCCTTTGTGATGCTCGAACGCACCCGCCGCGCACCCCTCGTGCCGCTTGGGATCGTGCGTAACCGCAGCCGGGCCGGTGCCTACACGGTGATGCTGATGCTGGGGGCTGGGATGCTCGCCATGTTCTACCTGCTGACCCTGTACATGCAGATCGTGCGAGGTTACTCGCCCATACACACCGGTCTTTGCTACCTGCCCTTCGTCGTCGGCCTCGGCATCGCCGTAGGCGGCATCGGCCCCAAGCTGTTCGACAAGCTCCCAGCCAGAGCAGTGATTGCCGCTGGGCTGCTCATCTATGCCGGTGGGCTCGCCTGGTGCGTCGCCACTCTCTCGCCAACGTCCGACTACTTCGTGGCGATCCTCCCAACCCTTGTTGTCGGGGGATTTGGAGTGGGACTGGTCTTCCTGGGTGCAACGGCCGTCGCCGTTCATGGCGTCGCACCTAAAGAAAGCGGCTCTGCGGCGAGTTTGCAGAACGCCGGGGTGCAGGTGGGAGCCTCCATCGGCCTGAGCGCGCTAGCCGCCACCGCCGCGATCGTCACCAAGAACCACGTCGCTGGCCACACCGCTGCGTCTGCCTTGACTGACGGGTACGTCGCTGGCCTGCTCGTCGGCGTGGCCATCTTCACCCTCGGTGCGCTGATGGCACTGCTCACCATCAACATCCGTGTCAGCGCCGAAGAGGTTGCCGGTCACTCGTGACAAGCTGCCGGACAGGGGTGTGTCGCACATCGAAACTCTCATGTTCGCCGCTTCCGTAATCAGAGTGCCGCAGTCCTTCAGCACCTTCGCCAGCGTGCGGGCCGGTGCCCGCGGTGAACGTCTCGGCCCCCAGCGGCGATGGCGTCCAACCTGCGGGCGAGCTGAGGCTTGGCGATAAGTGTCCCCATGTTCCCGCGTTCCCCCGGCGTAGTGAGGAAGGTCGATGACGTAGTGCCCGGGCGGAAGGCTGGAGTGGAAGTACGGACCTGGCGGCACATGTTGACGGCCAACGACGTTGGTCAGGAACACGAGCTCTCCCGTGGCCGGGCCACTGCCTTACCGCCCGGATGGTCCCCCGGGTGGCGGGGTATATCTGCTCGTCCGCAAGGCTGACCGCCGTTGAGAGACACCACCATCGGCGACGTTCACCTACTTCGTCCCCAATCCGGGCGGAGGTTTCGGGAACCTGCGGAGAACGTTTCCAACCGAGGCGGCCGAAAACAGTCAGCACGGAACGGTGGCTCCTTCTAGCAGCGAAATTTTTGTGGCTGGAGTAGCCACAAACTGCTTTCAAAGGAGCCGACCATTCCTAGATTGCGACGTCCTGGCGATCTTGTCCGCGCAGCCTTCCATGCCAGCAAAGCCGCTACGGGCGTCGTCTGAGGTCTCGCCGACTGGGCACCGAAGCCAGGAACGGTCACCTCCTGGTGGCGACGGCGTTGCACGAACTTGCCGGAACCACCTGCTAGTTCCGGACCACCATAAGTTCCGTCTCTCGCCCGACCGCCGGGAAGGCTACATCGGTGCGGTCAATCCTTCTGCAGGACCGCCTCGACCTCGAGACTGATCTTGATCTTGTCGCCGACCACCACACCGCCACCCTCGAGTGGCGTGTTGAACTCGATCCCAAAGTCGGCCCGGCTGATCTCGGTCCCGGCTGAGAACCCGGCCCGGGTACCGCCCCAGGGATCCTGGGATACGCCGTTGAACTCCAGCCCCAAGTCGACCGATCGGGTGACCCCGTGGATGGTCAGGTCGCCGGTCACCTCATAGTCGGTGCCGCCCGCCGGCCGCACCGCAGTTGACACGAAGGTGATCTGGGGGTGAGACTCCACCTCAAAGAAGTCTGCTGAGCGCAGGTGGTTGTCCCGGTTCTCGTCGCGGGTGTCGACCGAGGAGGCGTCGATGTGCGCTTCGACCTTGGAATCGAGCGGGTTCTCGGCGATCGTGATGGTGCCCTCGAAGCTCTTGAAGGAGCCCTTGACCTTGCTGACCATCAGGTGCCTGACGCTGAAGCCGACCTCGGAGTGGACCGGGTCGATGTTCCAGGTACCTGCAACTAGGCCGGGTACCTCGATAGTAGGTGTGCTCATGGGAAGACCTCTCTGGGATGGCCATGCGGTTGACGTGTCAACGACCATCATAAGCTTCCCTGGTAGATACGTCAACCAATACACTGCTTAGCGTGGAACCGACCCGCTGGCTGAGCCCGAGCGAAGACCGCGCCTGGCGGGCCTGGCTCGTGATGACCGAGCGTCTCCGCGCCCAGATAGCCCGCGACCTCCTGGTGGATTCGGGCCTGTCCGACGCCGACTACATGGTCCTGGTCCATCTCTCCGAGGCCGAAGGCCGCCGCATTCGCATGAACGACTTGGCCGCTCGGCTCAACTGGTCCAAGAGCCGCCTCTCCCACCAGCTGGCCCGAATGCAGGCCCGAGGGCTGGTGGAGCGAGAAGAGTGCCCGTCGGACGCCCGAGGTGCGTTCGCCGTGCTAGGGGAATGCGGCCTGGCCGAGATCGAACGGGCCGCCCCCAAGCATGTTGCCAGCGTGCGCCGTCACCTCATCGACGTCCTCGACGCCGAGGAGCTCGGCCAGCTGTCCACCATCGCCGAGGTCGTCGCCCGGCACCTGCCCACCCAAAGCGCATGCACGGCGGCCCTCGAAGACCCCGCCGCCGAGGCATGATGTGGCCTCAGCGCGCGAGGCGCGGGGGCTCGTCTTCCTGCGCCTCCTCCCACCACGGCATCACCGACCATTCCCTCGAAGCCGAGTTCGCAGCCCTACCCGAGATGGCACAGCACGGCCTTGCCCGTCACGTCGACCTAAGCGGGGCGTCCGACGCCGCCGAGCTGCGGCTCCCGACCGAGGTTGCCGCCCGCGTCGATGCCGTCGGAACCCCTACAGGCCGTAGGTGAAGCCAATGGCTCGGGTGCGACTGTCGATCCTCGACCTGGCGCCGGTCGGGCGGGGTGAGACGGCCAGCGACAGCTTCGCCGCTAGCGTGGCCCTGGCGCAACGGGCCGAAGCGCTCGGCTACGAGCGCGTCTGGTACGCGGAGCATCACAACTTCGCCACCATCGCCTCGTCAGCCACCAGCGTGCTCATCGCGCACGTCGGCGCCCACACCCGGACGATCCGCCTCGGCGCGGGCGGTGTCATGCTGCCCAACCACGCACCCCTTGTCATCGCTGAGCAGTTCGGCACCCTCGCCGCCATGTACCCGGACCGGATCGACCTTGGCCTCGGCCGTGCACCGGGTACGGACCAGGCCACCATGCACGCCCTGCGCCGGGCGCTGCAGGCCCCCGACACCTTCCCCGAAGACGTCCTCGAGCTGCAGGGCTACCTCACCGGCCACAGCCGGATCCCCGGTGTCGACGCCATCCCGGGCAAGGGCTCGAACGTCCCGCTCTACATCCTCGGGTCGTCGCTGTTCGGCGCCCAGCTGGCCGCCGCCCTGGGCCTGCCGTACGCGTTCGCCTCCCACTTCGCCCCGGCTGCCCTCCAAGCCGCTCTCGCCGCCTACCGCAGCGGGTTCCGACCCTCCGAGCAACTCGACCTCCCCTACGTGATCGCTGGCGTCAACGTGCTCGCCGCCGACACCACCGCTGCCGCCCAGCGGCACCTCTTGAGCGTCCGCCGTGCCCGCGCTGTCGGCCTGTTTGCCAAACAACTGGGCATCACAGCGGGGACGGAGGTCAGCGACGAGCAGGCCGACCAGGTGCTCGCCGCTGGTGCCGCCGCCCACGTCGACGAGATGCTCACCTACACCGCCGCCGGAACACCTGACGAGGTTCGCGACTACCTTGACGACTTCCTCAAGCTCGCCGGTGCCGACGAACTGATGACGGTCCATCCGGCCCCCACGGCAGAGGAGCGCATCCGGTCAGTCACGTTGCTCGCCCAGACCATGCACACCGCTGCCGCTTGAGCTCAACCGACGTCAATAGCACTCCTATCTGCCGTGCAGTCATGAACGGGCCGCTTCGCGGCGCCTAAGCGCCTTGATGAACTGGTCCTGTACTTGGCCTTTGGTCAGACGAGGTCTGAGCTTGCCCCATACCGTCCACGTCTTCGCCCACGGCTCCCACAGTCTGGGCTGCGCTCAAGGCGGCGCGGACCCGGATATGGACCGCTTCCTCGAGAACGTGGGTCACCGAACAGGGCAACCCAGGGGTGAGCTGACAGGACCGGTCCCTAGGACGTCTGTTGTCTCGCGAATCGCGCCAGCTGGAACCGGGAATTAATCCCAAGCTTTTCAAAGATATGTTCCAAATGCTATTCACAGTGTGCGGCGAGACGAACAAGGGCCCTCCGCCAACGCCAACGCGTCCACGGGGCTGGGGTACGAGCTCGCCACGTCGACCCTTACGCTCCCTCGGCAGCCTGTGGGCGAAACGATTGTCTCTTCGATGCGAGCCGTCGGCCCAAGGTCACGCGTGTGGTGCTTATAAGTGTCGCCAATGTCCCGGGCACCACTCCAGATCCGCGGAGTTCTTCAAGTGCCGGCTTATATCGCTTGGCGTGACCCCGGCTAGCCCGCCGATGTCTTCCTTGAGCCAATAGCGGAGATGGTCGCACTCGTCGCAAACGCCTCTGCGCGGCGTTGGGCTTCAGCGTTGGCAAGTTGCGGCTCCGAGTAGGCCGTGCGAAGCAGGCCCAGCCAGTGGAGAGCGGTCAGCCACTTCTCCGTCCAGGGCGGGGGTCGCGCCGTTTGGTCGACAGGGTGGGCGCGGCGGCGGCGGACGCAGCCGCCGCCACGGCGACGACCGAAGCCGAACGACGGTACCCAGCGCACCCGGGGCAGACTTGGGTCTCAAGAACCCCCGGAGCTACTTACCATAATCTACGTTCTCTTTACCTCGACCAGTAAAAGCCCAATTAGGACGACGCTTACACGTCGTGGACATGTCGCCAAGGATGGTCACGGCCGGGTGACGTTTTCTGCCCATTGAGAGCCAAGGCAGCGAGCAAGTTTGTCGTTGAGAGCTTGGTTTTCGGCTCGCAGCCGGGGCAATCTGTTCGCGGTAGAGGATGATCCGCTGCCTGAGGGGCTCGGCGATTGCCGACCAGTGGCGGGGTTTGGTCCCCTGCGGCGTCAAGGCGTTGGCATTCTCAACCGCATATATTTTCTGCTGTGGGGGCCCTCTGACCTGAAGACGAAAACTGGCGAAGTTAGCCAAGGAACCCAGAGCCCAGCTCGGTCCACGAAATGCTCGCCGGGTAAACGCCTCACTCCTACAACGACTTTTCGTGCCCTACCGCTAGCAGAGATCCCTCGTAGGCATGCACTAAGAGATGCTGAGGAGTTCCTTGGCGAGCACAATTGTGACTGAGCTACTCGATAGCCAGCTAAATACCGGTTCCTCCGCCACGTGTGACGAGGTTGACCCCACTACGCTGCAGGACATGAAGAAAACCCTCACCGCGACGGCAGCGCTTTTAGGCGCCCTGACCGCCCTATCCATCCCTGCTGCCGCTTTCGCTTCGACATCGGTGATGCCTGCGGGTGTCATTCACGTCTACGTGACCGATAGCTCGACGCAGGGCAACAATCACAAGATCCTGATCACCGGCGCGTTCAGCGATCACGGCACCGGCAACCAGGCGACGTTCTACTTGACCAAGGGCTGGATCTACCTCAACCTCGCTGGGGTTCAGAAGATCATCAACAGCTCGAGCTTCGGCTCCTTCAACGCCGCTAGCTGCTCGTTCTGGGGCAGCACGCCGATTACCGTGCCCATCGTTAAGGGCACTGGCGCCTACACGGGCATCAAGGGCACCTTCACGGGGACCCTGACCCTTGCCGGGCAAGGCTCGCTCCTTGCCAACGGCAAGTGCAACATGGCCAACAACGCTCCCGCCGTGGCGAGCGCCTTCCAGGTGTCGGCGTCAGCCAACGTCAGCTTCTAGCCCGAACAGGAAACCATGAATCGTACTAAACCTCCGACTGATAACGCTCTTAGAGGGTGACCGGTCACTCTGCCTGTTCGCTAGGAGCGTGGGTACGCCAGAATCCTGCCTGGATCATCACAGCAGGAGCCAGGCAGCAGGAGGCAGCGACGACTCGCCTGTTGGGTACCAAAATGGGGGGTAGGGCTGCTTTCCTTTTTACCCCGCCGGTGACTCCCGCCCCCCAAAAAATCCCCCTCCCCGAGAACCACAGACGCTCAACGGCGTCGAGGAAATGACCGCTGCTCAAGAAGTCTCACGTGGGCGTGACGCTTGTAGCTTTACCCCAAGGCGGTCCATGCTTAGAACAGTCTGTCGAAGGTGTGTGACCGTGTCGGTCCATGCGCGGCGGGTCGACCCGCGCACAACTGCGACTCCCCCCCGGTCGGGGCAGCCCAACAGCCCCAAAGGAAATAGCTTTATTGCGCCGCCGGTTGCTGCGGCGGTCCAGTTGTCCCTGGGGGTTCATCGATCGGCTCACCACTGCTGCCTTGAGGTAGAACCCAGAACGACCAATCCTCACTTGACGGGGCGTTCTTAACGGTGGCCCAGTTGATGATTGCTCTCGGCATGCCGACTGCGCCACCACCGTACTTATGCTCGTGGGTGTTCAAGGGCCCGACCTGTTGCTGCACCTGATTCAGTTGCTGCTGCGTCTGACTCAGTGTTTGCAGCAGCGACTGCACCTGCTGCTGCAGAGCTTTCACGGCTTCCCAGAGAGCGTCCACATCACCGCTTAGCTGTTGCGGGTCCTCTGGCTTCGCCGGGCCGACTGAATTCTCGGGCACGCCCGGTTGGACGGGCACTTTGTCAAAGGTCATGGCCATATCGTTGCTCACTGACGCTACGCCAGGCACCGAGCCTGATCCGAATTCCTGCATCGACCGGCGACGCCAACGGCTTACCATCGAGCGCAAGGCCGGCGATCTCCGACAACACGACACAATCGACTCGATCGCTCGCCAACATCGTGGTCGACCTCGCTCGGACCGTCTCGCTCTTCATCTCTGCGTCACTCGTCGCTGCCACCGGGCGCCAGCCTCGGCCGACGCCCTACCCCCACCGGCGGGCGTGTCGCGTTTCGTGCGCCCACAGGCTCGAAGCCGACTGAGGATCATGTAGTTTTGATCTGCCAGTCGTCAACTAGGAGCAGGACCTCGTTGATGACCACGGTGGTGTTGGGTCGTCTCGGCGAAGGGGGACAGCAGCCGGTTTCGCCGATGTGAGCCGACGGGGATGATGCACACGCTCCCGCCGCGGATCCCCGGGCTCGCCCATTTGCCTAAGACGGCTTGAGCGAGCGAACGATTCTGCCCAGTAAGGGCTGCCTCGAGGCCGCGGTGCACGGTTCAACCCCCAATGGCGCCAGCGGGGAGGTAACGCTGGCAGGCCTGGTTGGCCGACACGAACGTGGGCGAGTTCGGGTTGATCCCTGCGCCACCGGTGAACAGGCCCTGACTGTTCGGCTCGGGGAAGTTCGTCACGCCGTGCGAGCGCATGCACAGCGAGTACTTCAAGACGGCCTGAACGTTGGACGACGAGTTGCTTCTAGTGCTCGGCCCCTGCGGCAGCAAGCTCTGGCACGCCTGCAAGGCGGACTGGAACTGCGGCGAGTTCAGGTCGACGCCAGGAGGTGCCGAGAACATGACCCCCTTTGACGATCCCCGTACGGCTGAGTCGGGGAAGTTCGTCACGCCGTGCGAGCGGACGCATGCAGCAAAAGCGAGTGCGCTCTGCTGGGCGGAGTTGCCACCGGGCCGGCCGGCGGTCGAGGGCGCGGCCGGGCCGTCTGTGGTGTTCGTCGTCGAACTCGTATTGGCAGTGGCACTAGGGGAGCTGCCGCACGCGGCGAGCAGCAGGGAGACGAGACCCAACGGCGCCACCAGGATGACCCCCCAATAGGCCCCGGCCCTCCCGTTCTTTCCCGTTGCACCGGGGCCCGGTCCTATTCGGTTCATGGCGGCCCTCCTGATAGCATGGATTATCTTGATAGCGTTGATAGCGTAGCAGCATGCATCACGATAATGTTGACGCCGCACAAGAGAGAGAGAGAGAGAGAGAGAGAGAGAGAGAGAGAGAACATGCCCGAGCCGACGAACGCGAACGAAGACGAGCGGCCAGAGGAGGCCACCACGGTGCGTGGCCCAATGCCCGCCATCCCCCTCGCACCGGTCCCCGGCAAGAGGGTGGTGGTCTGGCTGCAGGACGAAGAGACGCCCTCGCGCGAGTTCGAGGACATTATGCTCAGGCGCGTACCGAGCGGGGTCGCACACCACTTCCGTGGAGCGGCCGGAGCCCGTGGCTTGACGCACGCGCAGTACCTGTCGGCGCTGGTCGCCCTCCATGACGTGCTGCGCTTGCGGGTGGACGGCGGCGACACTGACGCCGCAGCAACCCTCGATCAGCTGGGGCTTCGGACTGTGTCAATCTGAGGCGCTCGGCGCGCTATCTGTCACGTTTGGTGCTCGTCACCTATTTCGACGTTGGCCGAAAGTCCAGCGGAGCGGAGGCCGCCCCAGGACAACCCCGAACTTCGCCGACGGTGGTCACCGGTGCGCGCGATTGAGTCCGGTTGTGATGGCCTGTTGCGCTAGTTGTGAGGATTCTGTGAGGGCCCCTTTAGATGAGCGGCGGGGGTCTGTAGCCTGTCGCCGTGGCGCTGTGAGAGCGCGTCGACTGACCGAACATCCTCATGTGTTGTGTCAACGGGGGTCTGCAACGTGGAATACCCGCACCCAGCCGACTCGAGCCTTCGGGCCGAGATCGTCAGCGTTTCTGCCGACAGCGTGGTCCTGGGCCTGAGCGGCGAGGTGGACATCTCCAACCAGCACGGGCTAGACGCCGCTCTTACGGCCATGATGGCCACCAAGGCCCGTAACGCCCTCATCGACGCCCACGACTGCACGTTCATATCTCTCCAGGGCTACGCCGCTATCGGCCGGTGCAGCTCGAAGCTCGATAGCCTCACGCTTCGCACTGGCCTCGGTGTTGCCAGAAGGGCGCTGCGCTTGCTCGGGTTCGACGGCGTAGTCTGCGTCCCCGCCCGTGCCCCTATTTACCTCGCGTCAAAGGGCATGGTGAAGGGCCGCGAAATCGAGACTCGGGCATTGTGGCACCCCCTAGCGGCCGAAGCGGTGGGCTGAGCAGCAGAAGGGCCCGGACGTCGGGCCGCACGCGGACGGGCCACAATCTGCGAGAAAGTTGGCCAGCGTCTCGGTAGCACGCTGTTGAACTTCACCTGACGAGCCGACGGCCAGCTCCCACCCCGAGTGCATCGGCGCTCGAAGGACATGGACTTGTCCGCTCCTGGTGGTCTGAGAACAACTTACGAGGGCGCCTTCGACCAAGCAGTGGCCACTCGCTTTGGCCAAGTCGCCGGGACGGTCTTCCACACGGACCGGGGCAGTCAAATTAATGACCCAAGGTCGTGGCTTTTTTTGATGGTGCCGACCTGGTCCGCCACAGCTTCGCCAACCTCGTCGAGCTCCATGCCCGGGTCGCTGTCTGCATCAACTTCTACAACCATCAACGCCGCTGTGCCAAGGCTGACAAGCTCAGCCCCATCCGCTACGAACTAGCCTTGGCTCGCAGGCAACAAGCCGCATAACCCGTGTCCATTATTTCTGGGCAAGCCCAGTCGGACCAATTGAGCCTTCGACCCCGCGGAGCCTCTCGTATTGGAAGTCCCCGTTGTACGGGCAATGACGTCACTTTCACGACTAGAGCGGCATCTCAAAGGCTAGCGAAAGGGCCTGGCCCCTGGTCCAGTAGACGGGCTACCGTCCCGGCCCGGCGCCGGATCTCCTCCCCGCGGACAATCCGGTGAACCAGTTAACCGGGGCGCTAAGGAAAGCAGCGGCGGGTGGCGATGTATTTTTCGCTGGTCCTTCTTGTCCCAGTTGTAATCGTCGGCCGGCTTGTGCGTCTTTTACGGAAAGCAGGACCGTTCGAACCTACGAGGAGGACCATGAACACCCGAAATTATGCAGTGGCAGTGGCGTGTCTCGCCTCGGCTATGGCCACAGTGGCTGGCATCGGCGCCGACCCGGCCATGGCTGGCACGCCTGTCCACATAACCGCGCTTACGCCCACGCCGCTCAACGCGTGCGGCCCCATTAGCACACCTGGAAGCTATGTTTTGACTGTCAACCCCCCGCCCGCACCCGGGAACTGCTTCGTCATTTCGGCGCCACACGTGACACTGGACCTCAACGGCCACATCGTCGCAGGCCTGGGCGCTGGCGCCGGGATCGCCATCGCTCCCGCCGGCCTTGACGCCAAAGTCGAAAGCACACTGCCCGGTGCCGTAATTGGGGGGTTTGGTACCGGCATCCGTGACAACGCTAACGACGCTGTCATTGCTGGCCCTGACCTCCGGGTCGTCGGCAATGTGGCCAATGGAGTATCGGTCTTCGGGGCGGTCGGAAGTGTCTTGGACCACCTGATCATGATCGGTAACCACCATTACGGGGTGCATACCCAGTTGAGCCAGGGCATCAGCATCGGTGCCAACGTGGTGAACGGGAGCGGCACGTACGGCATCTGGCTGCAGACAAGCGAAGGCACCCAGGTAGTGGGTAACAGCGTCAACGGCAGCCATGGCGCCGGCATTTATCTTGGCTGCAGCGGGACAGGCAACCTCCAGAACGTCAGCTGCGGCCGGCCCAGCGACAAGTCTTTGATAAGCCAGAACGATCTGGTTGGCAATGGTGACTACGGGGTCGCGATTGCTGACGAGAGCCTGGGCAACCTGGTGACAATGAACCACGTCAGCGGCGACGCCGCCAACGACCTTCAAGACGAGAACTTCCACTGCACAGGGGCGACGGGGACGAATTCCTGGTCCACCAACACCGGGACGCGCAATCAATCGGTGTCGGCCACGTGCATCGGTTGACGGTCACACGCAGTTTCATCCAGGCCAAAGCCCGGCGGCCCGCCGGCTCACGCGTACCTGAACCGGCTGGCCAGTTCCACTAACTTCTCCAGTTCCCTGGCCGCTAATTCCGCCTCGCCCGCGTCCCGGGGACGGGCTGGGCAACTCGCCCGCGACGCCCTAACCCAAGGGTCGTGCCAGGCGCCGACTGCATGCCCGCGACGGTTGCCGCGGGAATCAGCCCTGGAGCGTGACCACCACGCCGGTGTCTGCATAGGGAAAGGGGCCCTTGCCCAGGTGTCGCACACTGTCCAGCAGACGGATGATCGGCACCATCAGGCCGTACTTGGTCTTCACCTTGGACGTGATGGCCTCGAAGTCCGGACCGGAGGTCACCAGCTCAACGGTGCCGGTCACCGGCGTGGTGCCGGCTTTGACCCGGCCTCGGACGTCGCTCGGCTGCAGTGTCACGCTCGGGTTGTTCCTTAGCCGCTTGGCCTTGCCGGAGGCCGAGGAGGTCAATAGGCCGACCCGGCCGTCGTCGAGCGGGACGATCCAGGTCGCCGTCGCGACCGCCACCCTGGTCTTGCGGAAGGTGGCCACGGACACGTACTTTTCCTGCGAGACCGTCTGTTCGGCGTTGCTGCCAGTCATCTGCTTCTCCTCTCTGATGGGATCTCCGAGATCGGGATCTGCGTTTGGTGACAGGACGAACGGCGAAACCAGCAGAGGACACCTGCGGCCCAATCTGTCAGGCGGGCTCCGGCCTCACGTCCAGGAGACGGGACAGAAGCAGGCGTCGTTCGCCCTCGGTGGGCGCCAGCGAGACGGCGGTTTCCAGCTCTCCGGCAGCCTCTGCCGCCCGGCCAAGCCGTCGGAGGTTGTCGGCCAGAGCGGCGTGCCAGAGATGGGACCGCTCCAGCCCGACGATGACCTCCAGCGCGGCCAGGCCCTGTTCGGGGCCGTCGCGCTCAGTCACCGCAACGGCCCGGTTGAGCGCCACGGCGGGGTTGGCGCCGCCGGACCCGAGCAGGTCGTAGAGCTCGATGACCCGGTCCCAGTCGGTCTCGGACCAGCTCGTGGCAGTGGAGTGGGCCGCGGCCAGGTGAGCCTGCAGCTGGTAAGGCCCAGCTTCACCGCCCGACAAGATGACAGCTCTAGACAGCCACCGCGATCCCTCCGCAATGGCCTCCCGGTCCCATCGACCGCGGTCCTGCGCGGCGAGGGTCACCGCGTTACCGTTGGCATCGCTTCGCGCCGGGGTGCGAGCTGAGGTGAACAACAACAGAGCCAGCAAAGACAGTGCCTCGGGCTCGTCGGGGATCAACTCCACCAGCAAACGGGCCAGGCGGACCGCCTCGGCCTCCAGATCCACCCGGGTCACGGTGTTCCCACCGGTCGGGGCGTGGGCCTCGGTGGCGATCAGGTACACCACGCCCAGCACCCCAGCCAGACGTTCGGGAAGCTCCGCGTCGGAGGGAATGACATAAGGGATGCGAGCGATGGCGATCTTGGACCTCGCCCGCACCAGGCGCTTGGCCATGGTGGCCTCGGGCACCAAGAAAGCTCGGGCGATGGCATCCACTTCGAGGCGGGCGAGCGTGCGCAAGGCCAAGGCCACCTGGGCCTCCCGGCTGAGCGCGGGGTGGCAACAGGTGAAGATCAAGCGCAGCATGTCGTCTCGCAACTGGCTCTCGGTCTCCATCGCGTCGATCACCTCCTCCATCTCGTCTTTCGCGCGCTCCGTTCCCCATCGGAACGCCACCGTCTCCTTGTCCGGTCTGGCCGACTCCCGTCTCAGGACATCGAGCGCCTTGCGCCGGGCCACCACGGTCAGCCACGCCCGGGGGTTGTCCGGGATCCCCGACCCTGGCCAGGCGCCCAGGGCGGCGATCGTGGCCTCAGACAGGGCGTCCTCGGCCACCGGCAAGTCGCCGAGCTGGCGCAGCAGGGCGGCGAGCACTCTCGGGCCTTCCTCCCTGAGCACCTTGACCAGGGCGGCGCTGGCGTCCACGGCCGGACGCCTAGGCGTGGTGTGGCGCGATGGGGCGGAGCTCGATCTTGCCCCTCCAAGCGGCCGGGATCTGCACCGCCCAGGCGACCGCCTCGTCAAGATCGGCCGTCTCCAGCACGAAGTAGCCGGCCAGGACTTCTTTTGCCTCCGCGTACGGACCGTCTGTCAACATCACCTCGCCGCCCCTGCCGCCCGAAACGGTGATGGTGGTCGACATGGTCACCGGATGAAGGGCCTCACCGCCGCGCATCACCCCCGCTTCGGTGGCCCGCCGGGCGAACTCCATGTACTGGGGAGAGAACTCGGTCTCGGGAGGCTCGTCCCAGTAGCGGTCTCGGTCGTAATAACACAAAGCCACGTACAGCGCCATCGTCAGAACTTCCTTCCTCTACTTCGCAGACATCTAACGTCTACTGGACGATCAAGGCTGTGCCAGGAGGACAGGGCATTCGGCCCAAGCCAACTCGCGATCATGAGACGCTCTGGCCAGCCGCCCGGTACAAAGTCGGCTTCCCACAGAACTAGGAAAGCCGCCTCGTACCCCGATCCCCTAGTTCGCGGCGCAACGATGCCGACTCGGGGCGGTTGGGCCGTGGGACGGATATTCGGATGCGCTGCCGTTCTGATGGTGTTTTATCTGATGATCTGATTCCGTGCCGGAGGTCAGCGCCACCGATGCCGCAAGGAACTTCTCCGACATTCTTGACGCCGTAGAGCATCGCGGCGAGCACTTCACGATCGTCCGCCGAGGGAAAGTTGTCGCCCAACTCGATCCGGTCAGCACCGGCCGCGGCGCCGACCTCAAGGCCTTACTCCGCTGCCACCGTCGCCACCCCGGATTTGGGCGCGACATCGAATCCGTGCGAGGACTCTTGGAGATCGAGACTCGCACTTGACGCGCCTGCTGCTGGACACGACGTTCCTCGTGGACGCCGATCGCTCGAAGGTGTCGCTCGACCACCTGATCGTCGACGACGACGAGGTGGCCATCGCGGCGATCACCATCGCCGAACTGCTTGTGGGGGTGCTACTTGCTGATGACGCCCACCGAGCCGACCGCCAGCAGTTCGTGGAAGAGGTTAGAGACACGATCCCGATCGTCGACTACGACGCCACCGTCGCGGCTGCGCAGGCCGAGCTGCTGGTCGTTGTACGCCACCAAGGGCGACCCCGGGGAGCCCACGACTTGATCATCGCAGCGACCGCCAACGCCACCCAGCGCGGGGTTATCCGCCCACCGTTCCGCCTACGAAGACCTGCCCGGTGTCGCCGTGCGATCCCACCGGTCCCAATTGACGGCGAACAATCTGCGTCGATCCCTGGCCCACCGCGACCTCTAGCGATCAGGCAGACCGATCTAGGGCCCAAAAGTCGGCCTTTCTACTTTTCCCCTTTGGTGTTCAGTCCGCGCACCCACCGAATATTGGTCCCGGTCTGCTGTTGTTCCCTGTCCAGTGGCAGGAGTACCCCTGACCGGTACTGACCATCACCGATGCCTCGCACTGGAAATCTCCTGCGACTGAGACAACCCCCGGTTGGAAGGCCCGGGTCGAACAGCGACAAGGGCTAAGCCTCTTCGGCTCTCCCCAGGCCAGCCTCAGCCACCAAAACCACAGCAATGTAGTCCGATCGCAGCTCAAACCGGCGATCGTCCGGGGAGCGAGGGCACTGACCTAGCTCAGTTTCGCGATGAGGCTCGAAAAAGGGCCCAGCGCGCATCGACGGGTCGAGGATCCACTCCTTCCGTGAGGCGCAATCGCCGCCTCGTCGGGATCGCCCAGCGCTGATACCGCGTCGAGCACCGCCCGGATGGCCCCAACTGCCGACTCGGTCCGCTCCATGGCCAAGCACGCGGGCCGGTCGAAGTCGACCGTGCAAGAGATCTGGTCCTCGAAAGGCATAAAGCCCTACCGGGTCGAAGCTTTCAAGCTCTCGAACGACACGCGCTTCGAGGAAAAGCTCACCGACGTGGTCGAGCTGTACTTGAACCCTCCCGTGCGCCACGAGGCGCCCACTGACCGAGTGGGATGAAAGGACCCACTCTCGGCCTGTCGCAGCAGGCCGTTACAAAGCAGGGAGCAGCCTGATCCTAGAGGCGCAGGTGAGGGTGGCAAGCAGCTCCGTCAAAGCCGGGACGGTTCGGTACTGCCAGACGGGCCGGGCTCGGCAAGCGAGACGGGAAGGTGTACGTGTGTAGGAACCAGTGGTCGAACCCCCTCAAGTCATGGAACCGGCTCCAACCTGGTGGATATGGGCCGGCGCGCAGTGCACGTCTCGATGATGGTGTCGGGGCGACTCCGAAGCCGGTCAGGAGGGCCGGTGGGGAGGCCACGAGGAAGGCCTGCGGCGTACTCGTGGCGAGGCTGCAGGGGAACAGCTGGGCACCTAACCTGTCGATCGGTCAGTGAGTGAACGTGGGAACCATCCTCGGCCGCCCTCCCCTCCGCCCAGCCCGGGCGGCGGCGGGCAGGCTCGTCGTCAGCTGATGGTCGGTGGACGGGACGGAGTCCCCGTAGTAGTCCGAGCGTGGGAAAGCCGCGTCACATGGCGAAGGGGGACAGCATGACCGCAGTGCCCGGGACGGAATATCAGGAGCTCGCCGGTGAACACCGACGATCTGTGGCCAGACGCTGATATCGCCTGGTGGCAGGTACTGAAGATCCAGACCAAGCTGCACCAGTGGGCTACCGACGACCCTGGTCGCCGGTTCGATGACCTCTACAACCTTGTCTATGACCCCGCTGTCCTGGTTGACGCCTGGGAGCGGGTTAAGGCTAACCGAGGGGCTCGCTCGGCCGGGGTGGACGGGCAGACCGCCTATTACATCAAGGCCGTCCGGGGCGAGCAGGCCTTCCTCTCCGAGCTACGAGACGACCTCAAGGCTCGGAGGTTCCAGCCGGATGCCGTGCGGGAAGTGATGATCCCTAAACCCGGGGGCAAACGCCGCCGGTTGGGCATCGCCACCGTGCGGGACCGGGTGGTCCAGGCCGCCCTCAAAGCGGTGCTCGAGCCGATCTTCGAGGCGGATTTCCAGCCATGTTCGTATGGTTTCCGTCCCGGGCGCCGAGCCCAGGACGCCATCGCCGAGATCCACTATCTGACCAGCCGCTCCTATGAGTGGGTGGTCGAGGGTGATATCAAAGCGTGCTTCGACGAAATTTCGCACTCCGGGCTGTTGGCGCGGGTGCGACGTAGGATCGGGGACAAGCGTGTGCTGAGTTTGGTGAAGGCGTTCTTGAAGTCGGACATCCTCGGTGAGGACCGCCAACTTCGAGAATCGAGCACCGGTGCGCCACAGGGCGGGATCCTTTCGCCCTTGCTCTCCAATATTGCCCTCTCTGTCCTTGACGAGCATTTCGCCAAGGCATGGGCGGCAACAGGGGACTCTCATGACCGTCAGCAACGACGTCGCAAAGGCCTGGCCAATTATCGCCTGGTGCGATATGCGGATGATTTTCTTATCCTCGTGGCCGGGGACCGCGCTGACGCCGAACGCCTGCGGGAGGAGACGGCAAGGGTGCTTCTCCCCATGGGGCTACGGCTCTCGGAGGAAAAGACGGTGATCGTCCATATCGACGAGGGCTTTGATTTCTTGGGCATGCATATCCAGCGGCACAAGAAACTTGGCGCGGCAAAACGCTACGTCTACACCTACCCGTCACGAGCCGCTCTGGCGTCCGTGAAGGCAAAGGTGCGTGGCGCCACCCGCGGGACAACGAACCAATCGCTCTCCGAACTCGTGAGCCGGCTCAACCCGGTTCTGCGAGGATGGACCAACTACCACCGCCACGGGGCGTCGTCCAAGACCTTCTCCTACCTGTCGGCCTTCACCTGGCGGCGGGTCTGGATCTGGTTGCGGCACAAACATCCCAAGGCGACGGTCAGGGAACTGCGGCGCCGCTATCTCCCGGGATGGTGGCCTACCCAGGACAAGGCACGGCTGTTCAAACCCGACACGGTCGCTATTGTGCGCTACCGCTACCGGGGAACGGCCATTCCCTCGCCATGGGCGACGAGCCAGGCAGTTGCGTAGCACAACGGCACGGTCACGTGGAGAGCCGGATGCGTGGAAACGCGCACGTCCGGTTCGGGAGACGGACCGGGGAAACCGGCCGCTGGAAACAGCAGTACGGCGCCCTGGTCCGATCTCACGAATATCCCGTGGGTGCTGTCGGTGACGAGAAGTCGCAAGCTCTAACTGCTGGCCGGCGAGATCTTCTAGCTTCCCGTTGCCCGGATAAAAGCCCGTCGCGCCCACCCCACCATGCTTGAAACAGTAGATGGTCGATAACTGGTCGGCCTTCCGGCGACCCTTGGTTGATGTAAGGTGCCATGCGGAGCCTGTTTGACCAGCCCAAAAGCTCCTCACCGTCGCCCAAGTAACGTCAAAATGACGAGCCTGCGTCCCGGCATGGTTACACAAAGCCGGGACGCTCCCCACAACGATCAGCCGCTTATGAGTAGGTAACTACGTTCGACATCTGACCCAGATTGTCAGTCACCTGATAGGTAGCACTGTTCAAGGTTGTATCGCCCTCGACCTGAATTATGAAGGGCATGCTCGATGTGTACTGCGGCAGCCCCGTGGCTGTGTAGTCTTCCGTGCCAATAGCGGTGTTCTCATCCGCAATGAGGTTGAAACTTGTGGCGCCCGCTGGTGCAGTCCACCACAGGCTCACCACCGTCACTCCGTTGTCCTGATAGGGCGCTGAAATATAGAGCTTCAGTGCTGCCGGGTACGTCCGCCGGTTGTGCGCACTCGCCGGGAGCGCGAGGGCTGGTATGAATGCCAGCGTTGCGGCCGCCGCCACTAAAATTCTTCGAGCAGTCATCACTATTCCTTTCCTTTTGTCCTCTCCTATTTGTCCAGCCGAAGTGCTGGCTGTAGTGCTCAGCGAGAGGTTGAGCACTACCGTCAACCACTCGACGAAACGTCCACTTCCGTAAAAGCCTTCAGCCCTTAGCCCGTAATCAGGGGGCTGAAGCAGCCCATTTCATCCTCCGGTGGTCGGTGTCGGAGAGCCGCGGGTCACTTCTTTGAAGTCAGCCTGAGGAGCGCACCTTGACATGCATCGCGAACCACTCAGGATGGTGGCCTTCCGGTTAGCTGGGTGCTAAACAACGGAGGGGAGGTAAGAACCTCAGAAACTTGGTTGTGTAAACCCGACGTTTGGCTGCTAACAGCCGCACCTTGTGTAATTCCGGAACGCGAAACCCAGCATCGCCCAGAAAACCTTGGTTATCACGATCCCTATCCTTGCTGGCCCGCCGTCGACAACAATTCGCCACCGTTATATCTGGCTGGCACTCACCATATATCGACTAGCAGTGGTTATGTACCCACATCGACCGTTCCCTAACTATTTTGTGCATGCATCTCGATCACAACACACTCGAGCACAAAAGACTGATAACTTTCTGCGCGCAGAACTACAGGCCCTAGAAGGAACCAGTTCGACCGGCGTTGACGTACACCTCTCGCGGCTGCGCCACCACGTTTCCAGCGAGCATGCCTACTGAGGCCCAGCTCCTTTACCAGACCGACTGAGCACTTCATCGAAACACCTGGTCATTGCCATACGTACCGGTTACTCTCAGTACATACCCGCTCACTGGGATCCGCGATACCTGTCAAAAGTTGAAGGTTCCTTGAAGAGAATGTGATGATTCGGTGAAGTAATTATCCTCGCGAAGTTGACGGCGTCGCGCCCTGGCCCACCCGGGTTGGTACCGCCTGCCTGCAAGCCTCTTGGAGTGTGGCCGGGGCCGCAGAGGCAGCCTTCGGGACGCCAACACTGCTGGTCGCCCCTAGATCTCAAAAATCTGATCCTGACTGTCGCCGGCGTGGACATCTGGTTCATTGGAGGAGGACACGGCGGCGCATTGAGCACCGTCCTTCAGCCTCGCCCCGTAACTCAACGGGCCTGAGCATCTACTCCTCGGAGGATGCGCCAGAGGGCTAACGATTGAAGTAGTCGCTCGCGATTCGATGAACCGGAATGCATAACAACGAGGGAATTGGGGCAGGCGACCTCGAATATTCACCCAGAGATCAGGGGAACCAATATGGAGGTTGTCACAGCGAACGCCTCGAGGGCCAGATCGGCCGCGTGAGCATGGCCGACGCCCCCGACAGGACCGAGATCGCGGTCCTACTTGGTGGACCTCATAGCGATGTCGTCCCGAGCCATCTGGCCTGTTCGGGGCGTCGGAGTGGCAACCGACGTTGACCAGAAGAGCGCAGTAGTAGACGACCGGCCGGCCGGTCTCGTCCAGGCCGGCTGTCCCAGTGCAGGCCGAGGGGGTGGGCAGGTGCACCTGGCACCCCTGGGCCCGGAGCAGGTCAGCGGCCCAGCTTGCTGAAGGTCTTGGTGTCGTACCCCCGATTTTTGTCCTGCTCGGGCTCTTAGGCGAGAAGGACTTCGCCGTGCTCTTTACCGACTGTTTGGCAACCGACTGTTTGGCCCCGACCATCGCCTCCGACAGCAAAGGCCGGCATCGGTCTTTACCGACGCTCAGCGGAAGCGTCGCTAGTGCTTCTTCATGACATCAAATATGGGTCTACTGGTTAGGGAAATGAGCGGATGTAGACCATGCCCAGATCGGCCGCTTCTGTGGCTGACGCCTCGTTGGCCCGTGAACTCGCTGACGTCCCCGCCCAGCTCACCCGGAACGCCACGTCGAAATCACCCCAAAACACGACTTACCCATCCAGACGCCATACCGAAGGCACGGACCGAACCTGCAACAGCCGGCGGTCAAGTTGCGAATACCGGCCGCGCTGCGCAGCGCGGCCGGTATGGGCGGTATTTGGCGGGCCTTTCAGCTTGCGTGAACGGCACCTTCTTTCTCCAGGGTCTGGTACACCGACGTGGCCAGGTCGGGCGCCACGTCATCGCTGTCGGTCGCGGTCGCGCTGTTGACCGCGAGCGTTGCCATGGCCGCGCCGGACCGTTCGCGGAAGAGGCTAACGGCGATCAGGGCGAGGTTGCCTCCTGCGGCAGCTCCGATCGTGGTGGTGACGAGCGCGAACAGCCCGGATGTCGCGGTGAACCCGAGCCACCCTCCGAGCAGGGCGCCGGCGGTTGCGGCCAGGAGACCGAGTGATTTGGTGGCACGGTCCCAGTCGCGGTGAGTCCAGGCCAGGTAGAGGCCCAGCGCGATCAGCCCGCTGGGGGCGAGAATCCCGGAGCAGTTCGCTGCTCAGGGACAGCGCGGGCCAGAGCGTCAGGACGACTAGGGCTGCTCCGAAGAAGCCGCCGAGCCCGAGCACGACCGGGACGATGGTGCGGGCCACGACGCTGGTCTTGCGCCCTGCGGAACCGTGCTTGCGTACCCGGAGCGCTACCCAGAGCAGCGACAGGGCAGCCAGGACGACGAAGCCGATCACTGCCCCAAGGATGTCCTTGGCTATCGCTGTCTGCGTGGACGATGTGGTGAAGCTGACCTTGTTCGGGGTGTAGCGGGACGTGTCGACCTGGCCGGTGGCGTAGAACGTGGTCAGCAGCTGTGTGCTGGCGCTCGGCTCGTAGGACCAGAAGTCTTCCGCGTGCCCGAGCCCGGACAGGATGACCTGATGCCCGTTGGGGAGGTGCGGCAGCAGCTCCTTGGTGGCGTTCTGGGCCGGCGTTTCGAAGTCGAGCGTCCCGCCGATGAGCAGCGTCGGGACGTTCGAGTTCTGCACGCTGGTGTACTGGTTCTCGCCCGGGTTGGCCGGCCAGGCGTGCACCAGGCCTCCTGCCCCCCACAAGAAGTCCGCGAGGGGATTGCCGATGATCGAGCCCCGGTCCGCGCCGGAGCTGAAGTAGCGGTCGACGGGCTGGGCGTCGGCCATCCCGATGCTGGCAAACTCGCCCCAGACGAACGACGTGGGCAGGATGAGACCGGCCATCTTCGATAGCAGCCAAAAGCCGCTGGGGTCGCCATGGGCGGCGGAGATCCACGAGTCGAGGGTCATCGGCCCGGACAGTGGCGCCACCGCCTCCCGAGGTCTCGTCGTTGAGCCCGAGGAACGTCCCGACCAGCACGTTGCCCGGCTTGATCGGCAGGAAGTACCACCGGCTCGGCATGTGCGCCGCCGTGTGCTGCATGCTGGCGGCGAGGTTGGCGGTGCGGGCCCGGCAGGCCGGGCTGCTGCGCGCACAGCGCCGAGTAAGCCTGGATCCCCTGATCGATCTCGGCTCCGCTGTAGAGGAAGTTCCCGGGCGGGTTGACCCCGACCATCACCGAGCGGTCGACACTGTTCGGGTACATCCACGAGTAGATCATCCCGAGACGGGTCCCGGCGCTCTCGCTGAGCAGGTCGATGCGCTGGTAGCCGAGGGCGACGCGAGCGGCCTCGATGTCGGCGGCCTGCTCCTCCAGCGTGTAGCCGGCGAGGTCTACGCCGGATCGCTCAAGCCGCTTGCGCGCACGAGGCGAAGGCCTGGGAGTACGCGCTCAGCGACGCTTTGGCGAGGAAGTCTGCGGATTTATTCAGCGCCGCTGTCACCTCGGGACAGTTCAGCACCGAAGAGCCGTCGACGCCGCGGTAGCCGACCATGACGACATCGTGCTGGGCGGCCAGGCGGTTCGCTTGGGGGAACGTCATGTTGGTTATGCCCGGGCCGCCGTTGAGGTGGAAGATCGGCGCCAGCGGGTGGGATGAGCGAGCCAGGATCCGGGTCACCGGCAGCGCGATCAGACGCGACCGGGGGTCTGCCCGGTTCTCGGCCACGACGAGCGTTCCGCAGTCGGCGCGGTAGCCGCCGTTCTCGGTGGGATAGGTGCACGGGTGCATGGTCAGCTGACCGGCGTGCGCCCCCTGCGGGACCGAGACCGTTTCCGGGCTGGACGAGACTCCCAGGTAGGTAAGTCCCGTCAATAGGACGATGGTCACCAGCAGGCCAGCGATCCGTGCCCAGGTGAATGCTCCGTGGTCTCTGGGCGCGGTACTGGTTGGTCGACTGCCACGGTCTTGCCGTAGCGCTTAGTGAGACGTCTTGCCTTGATCATTGGTCTTCCTTTCGTCGGTGTTCCAGGTCCTCGAGGCATCGAACCTAAGGTGCGATCGCGAGATCGGCATCGTCGGGAGGCTGGATCGCGGCTCCTACCATCCGACTGATTTCGACTCCTACTTAGGTAGGAGGCGGGAACGGAGGGGGCGGAGTACGTTCAGCGTGTGAGCCGAATCGAACATCTCGCCCGCACGTACTGGTTCGACCTGCTGATCGCGCTGCTGGCGATCGTGGCGATCCTTGACGTGGTGGTCGGACGCGGCTCGTCCGGAGCTCCGACAACGACGCTGTGGTTCTGCCTTCCCGCGCTCGCGATCCTGGTGCTACCCCTGTTCGCGCGGCGATGGTTTCCGTTTGCCGGACCGGCGGCGTACTGGCTTTTGGCCGCGGGAATCTCGTTCGTCGACCCGCTGCTGATCCCGTACCCCGAGTCCGTCTTCCTGCTCGGGCTGGCGGCCGCATTCCTGCTCGGGAACCTTCGGGACGTCCGGCGGGCCGGCCTCGGACTGGCGATCGTGGTCGGCGCTACGGCGACCCTCATCTACAACGTCCCCGGACACTCGGTCGACCAGCTCGTCTTCATTCCCGTCGACTTCGCCGTCGCCTGGGTTGCAGGCCTTGCCGTCCGCGCCCGGGCCGAGCAGGCCGAGGTGGCGGAGTCACATGCGACACAGGCCGAGCAGGAGCGGGATGCAGCGACGCGCGTCGCCGTGGCCGAGGAGCGGGTGCGGATCGCCCGCGAGCTGCACGACATCGTCGCGCACGCCGTCAGCGTGATGGTGCTGCAAGTCGGCGCTGTCAGGCACCATCTCCCCGACGCGATGGCCGAGGATCGCGATGCCCTCAGGGGTGTCGAGCAGGCCGGGCGCGGCGCGCTGGCGGAGATGCGCCGTCTGCTCAGTGTGATGCGCCGTGACGGCGATGGCGTCGAGCTCGCGCCTCAGCCCGGCCTTGACGGCCTCGACTCCTTGGTGAAGGAGATCGGCCGCGCCGGGCTGCCCGTCGAGCTGCACCTCGACGGGGAGCGTTTCCCGCTCCCGGCAGGGATCGACCTCTCCGCGTATCGGATTGTTCAGGAGGGTCTCACCAACGCGCTCAAGCACGCCCGCGCCAGCCACGCGGAGGTCACCGTCCGGTATGCGCCGGACGAGGTAGGGATCGAAGTGCGCGACGACGGCACCGGCGCGACGCCGAGCGACGGCCACGGCCACGGACTGATCGGCATCCGCGAGCGCGTCAAACTCTACGGCGGCGAGATGACCGCAGGCACGACAAACGGCGGCGGGTTCACGCTCAGCACCCGCCTCCCACTCACCCCAGACCGGCCATGACGATCCGAGTCCTCATCGCCGACGACCAGTCCATGGTCCGCGCCGGCTTCCGAATGCTGCTCGCCGGCGAACAAGACATGGAAGTCGTCGCCGAAGCAAGCAACGGACTGGAAGCGGTGGCCAAGGCGGCGCGGTTTGACCCGACCGTGATCCTGATGGACATCCGCATGCCAGAGCTCGACGGGCTCCAGGCCACCCGCCGGATCCTTGCCACCGACAACACCGCGCGGATCCTGATCCTCACCACCTTCGGACTCGACGAATACATCTACGAAGCACTCAGCGCCGGCGCGAGCGGATTCGTGCTCAAAGACGACCCCCCCGAACAGCTGATCGAGGCGGTCCGCACCGTCGCCGCTGGAGACGCGCTCCTCTCACCCGCGATCACCAAACGCGTGATCAACCAATTCACCCGCATCCCTCGCCACGAGCCGCCGAAAGAACTCGACGAGCTCACCGCACGCGAGCAAGACCTCCTCCGGCTCATCGCCCGCGGCCTGTCCAACGCAGAGATCGGCGCGGAGCTCTACATCAGCGAGACGACCGTCAAGACCCACGTCACGCACATCCTCCAGAAACTCGGCCTCCGCGACCGCGTCCAAGTCGTCGTGCTCGCATACCAGACCGGGCTCGTACGGTAAAGCCACGCCCACCTAAGCTTCACAGGGGGCCGCAGGGCGCGGCCGCCGAGCCTCGCCCACGCGTACTCGACTATCTCGAAGGTCCTGACAGTGAGGTCGCGAAGTTGTCCAAGAAGCTCATAGGTGACGGTTGCATAGCGACTGTGCGACAGCATTTCCTCACTGCTGAGGTCGCGCCCGATTTGCGTCCCTACAAAGGCGTGTCACCTGGCTCTGTGCGACCGACCAGCGCCACGACCTCCTCGTAATCCGGTTGAGAGCCGGTGGCGCCGATGGTCCTGGTCGTCAACGCGCCTGCGGCACAAGCGTAAGCCAAGCATTGCCCCATCGGCAGATTACTTAGCCAGCCCTTCAGGAAACCGGCGTCAAAGGCGTCCCCGGCCCCTGTCGTATCGGCGCAAACCACAGGGAAGGTGGGTTGGTGGATGAGGGTTTCGCCGATAGCCACCAGCCCGCCGTTGTCCCCGTCCTTCACCGCCACTACGGCCGCCTTTTGCGCCAACCGGATAGCCGCATCCGCCGTGCCGGCCACCCCTGTGAGGGCCCGCGCTTCGGCGGCATTAGGAAAGAACACGTCAACCTGTTCCAACAGTGACTGGAGGCCACCGTCCCAGGCGCCGCTCGGGTCCCAGTTCGGGTCGACCGAAACCGTTATGCTCTCCGCCCGTAGGATTTCCAGGAACAGGGGCAATTGGGGGGCCAGGCGCGGTTGCAGGAAATAGGAACCGATGTGGACGTGCCGCGTCCCGAGGATAGTCTCCATTGGCAACTCTGGCAGCAGAATGCTATCGATGGTGCCGGTGTAGGTCATGATGGCCCGGTCGGTACCGCGGCTGAGAATAACGCTGAAACCTGTGGGCACGCCGGGCAGGATGGGGCACAACTCGACGTCGACTTGGCGTTCTCGCAACTCCTCGAGCATGAACCGCCCGAAAACATCGTCTCCCAAGGCACCGACGACCCGGGTGCGCAGGCCGAGGCGGGCGCACGCGCTCGCAGTTATGGACGCGGAGCCGCCGATGACGACGGCGGCCTCCGGGACCAACTTCTCGTGCTGGTCGAACTCCGGGACGACGTCGGGCCCGTGCAGGACCACGTCGGGGTTGACATCTCCTACAACGACGACGTCGAACTCTTTTTCCACCCGGGCCACCTCTCGCTGCGTTCCGCCTAGATCGGCGCGACCCTGTAAAGCGCCACGCCCTCAGGAGGCACCTGCCCCGTTATTATCCCCGCGGAGGATATCGACCAGACTCTGTGCGTCCACAGATCCTGTGCAAGGTAACCGTTGGGCTCACCGGGCAGTCCGGTGGCTGCCGCTGTCGTCGAGATGGTGTCGTCCGAGGAACTCAGGTCGGTGCTGGTGTCGAAAAGGGCGACGACGCCGTCGCCTCCTGCCTCGACCTTGGCAAAGACCTGCACCGTGCCGCTGTCCTCGATGCGGGAGGCATCGACTGCATCTTGGTCCACGGCGATGACCTGCCGGTTTTCCAGCATGGCAAGGTTGTTGCAGGAAGCGGCGCTGCCCTCGTTGGAGCCGTTTGTCTCGATGTCAGGTTTGAACTCCCACTGGTTAACGTACTGGTTTAGTTCCGGGGCGATCTTCTTGTTGAAGCTAGCCTGCGTGATGCCGAGCACCATCGGCCTTCCCGACTGCGTGATGGCCTTGGACCACGCTTCGATATCGGGGACGTTCGCATCGGTTATCCCGTCAAGCTTGACATAGTCGACGCCCCAGGACGCCAGCTCGTCCACGATAGAGTTGACGTAAGCCTGGGTTCCGGGGCTGCCGCAATCGAGCCCGGCCATTCCGCCGCGGTTGTAGTTGTTCTCGGACGTGCTGGTGGCGATCTGGTCGGCCGTATAGGACGTACCCAACACCAGCGTGTCAGCGGTTACGGCCTGTTGTGATATGCCCAGGGTTCGTACATCCCGAACTTTAGGCCAGCGTGAACTCGACATCCAACGCATGCCTATTTGATGCTCCCGGCAGTTATGCCAGTTACGATCCACCGGTTCAGGAGGAAGACTATGACGGCGGGAATGGCGACCGCGACAATGGCCGCTGCATTGATGATGCGTGTAAGGGACATTACGGCTGTCGATGGCGGCCAGCAATACGGTCAGCGGCTCTGTGGACGAGCTGCTGCTGAGTACGAGCGGGAAGATGAACTGGCCCCAACCGAACAGAAAGGTGATGATGGCTGTGGCCACGATGCCCGGGTCGCGCCGTTGGCAAGACCACTTTGCGGAAAGCCTGCAGCGTGGTCGCCCCGTCGATGCGGGCAGCCTCCTCGATGCTGGCCGGCAGAGACATGAACACGTTGTACATGATCCACAATGCCAGCGGGAGGAAGCCTGAGGTATACACGAGGATTATGCCCAGGTAGCGTGTTAACCAGATGCAGGTCGCTCATTATCCGGTAGAGCGGGATCAATGTGGCATACACGGGCAGCGTAAGGGTGGCGATGACGACGTAAAAAATGACGCCCTTCAAACGGAACCGGAGCCGGGCGAAGGCGTATGCGGCCATCACCGCCACGGCCAAGGTAAGCAGGGTGGCGCCCGATGGTCTCCACGACAATGTTTACCAGTGACCGGGCGATGCCCCCAGCTGCATCGGCGCTCTCCGGCCCGGCGCCGAAAAGGGCCTGATAAGCTGACGCCCAGATCGGGTGGGTGGCGAAGTACTGGACCGGCGTCTGCTGAGCGGCGGCATTCGTCGACAAGGCTGGTCTTCAGCGCCCAGTACACCGGGAACAGCGACCAGACGACGACGATAATGCCAGGGCGATGACCTTGCCCGGGCTACGCAACGGTCTTTTCACGAGTACTCGATCTTTCGGTAGATAAGCTTCACGACGCCAACGGCGAGGACGACGGTGACCACCGTGGCCAGCAGAGACAAGGCATAGCCCTGGCCGAAGTTGAGGTTCTGGAACGTGATGAAGTACGTGGTGCTCATCAGCGAGGACCCCGTCGTGGCAGCTGGCGTTGAGGACGTAGACCTGGTCGAAGATGTTCAAGGACATCACGAGCGCCTCGACCGTGGCGATGGCCAGGGCGGGGCGGATGAGCGGCAGAGTCATGCTGGTAGCCAGGCGTGGCCATGAGGCCCCGTCCACGCTAGCCCCTTCGTACAGCTCGTCCGGGATCGACTGCAGGCCGGCCAGCACGATGAGCGCCGCCAGAGGGGTAATCTGCCATACCTGGACGAGGGATATCAGCAAGATCGTCTCGATCTGGTGCGTACCGATGAAGAGCTGGTACTGCCCGATGAGGTGCAGGCTCTTCAGGACCGAATTTAGCACACCGACAGTTCGGGTTGTAAATCCACGACCAGATCACGCCCTCGACCACCCCGGGGAGCGCCCACGGCAGGATCACGATGGCCAATATGATCGCCCCGCCCCGAAACGGGCGCTGCAGGAGTAGGGCGATCCCGGTACCGAGGCCGACCGTGAGTACCACGCCGAACAGCGCATACCAGCCGGTGTTCTCAAGCTCGTGCGGACCTGGGGTTGTTGAAGATGCTGATGAAATTGCCGAAACCAACGAATCGGTTGGGCGGCGTCAGCGGGTCGCCGTGGAAGAAGGCCTCGATGAAGGTCAGGACCGTCGGGTAGATGGCCAGGGCGGCGATGAACACTACCAGCGGAGCGATCATCATGTAAGGCAACGCGCCGTCGCTCCAGCGCGTGTCTGCCCTTGTTCCCGGGGCCGTGCTGGCCCGTCGAGCCGGAGCTGCCGCCCGGCTACCGGCCGGGGCCTGGCTGCGTGACGGGCCGAGCGCTCTCACCAGCCGCCACTTGTGCCGTAGCTACAGCCTCCAAGTGAAGAAACCTGTGAGCGATGGCGCTTATGGCGCTCGCCACGCTTCCTGGCCAGCGGCGGCGCTGTGGATGTTGGTGTAGACCGCATTGCTGAAGGCCGGGTACCACGGCGGCGCGCCGGCCGGGAATATAGCCCGCGAGTGGTGCTCGGCCAGGGTGGCCAGCTCGGCTGCGCCGGGGACCTTGCCCGACTTGACGAGGTCGTCCAAGACCAGCGACGTTGGCCGGCAGCGGGAACCGCTGATAACCTCGGAGGCGCCCGTTGGCTCCGGCGAAGGCGGCCTGGTTGGCCGGCTTCGTCGTACCACTTGATGAACGTGACGGCGGCGCTCGACATTTTTAGCGTCTTGCCGGGATCCCGATACCGTCCGGGTTGGCCAGGTTGGGCGCGGGCCCGCTTGACTCCCGGCGTCGGGATGTAAGTGACGTCACCGACCACGGTCGAGCTGCTCGGGACGTCGTAGACAGTCCCGACGTCACCGGAGTAATCGGAGAACACGCTGGCCGTCAGGTTGTGCGCCTGGTCCTCGATGAAAACCCTGTTAGTCCTCGAGGTCGAGGTTTCCCTTGGGGACGAGGCCGCTCTTGTACGCCGACACCATCCATTCCATCGCCTTGTACCCGGGCGAGCTGGCGAGGTGAACATCGGCTTGTACGAGCTGCTGAGCACCTGGCCGCCAAATGCCGCCGTCAGCTCGTACCAGTACGTCGACAGGCCCTCAGCGGCGGCAAACGGGATGTCGAGCGGGTCGTGCACCACTCCTTTCGTCTTGACTTGTTGAGGTCGGCGGTGTACTGCGCCAGCGTCGTGGGCATCTTCGTGATCCCGGCTTTGGCGAAGTCCTTGGTGTTGACGGTGGTCACCAGGAGCGAGGCGTCGCTCGGCATGCCCAGCAGCTCGCCATTGCGGACGAACGAGGCCAGCTGCGGGTACTGGGACGAAAGAGCCTTGACATTGAAGTACTTATTGAGTGGGAGGAACCACTTCGTGTGGTAGTACTCGCCCACCTTGGACCAGTCGACGTCGGCGACGTCGGCGAAGTACGTATGGGCCTCGGCCGCAGCCGCGATCTTGGTCTGGAGATCGTCCCACTGGATGTACGAGTAGTTGACCTTGATGCCCGTCTGGGCCGTGAACGGGGCCAGCATCTTCGCCGGAGGGGCCGGGTAGGCGATGGCGACGTTTATGGTGACATTTGTCTTCTTGACATTGGCGACCCGTATGCCCTGGGCGCTGGCGCTCCCAGAAGCGACGAGTGAGGCAACCGCTAACAACGCAGTCGTGGCGGTCACCGTTCGCTTGACGGTTTTTCTTGGCACTTTTCCTCCTGTGTCTGGCCGGTCGGGGTTGGCGCGATGGGGACACCCCACGGTTCAACGAAGACCGCTTGGGTTGCCGTGGGCATCGATCAGTTCGTCGACCAGAGAAACGATCTGGTCAGTGGTCAGCTGCGCCGAGAGTAGGGGGTCGAGGAGCGCGGCCTGATGAACAGCATCCCGGCGGCCTTCCAGCACCCCGGTAACCGTGAGCAGTTGGACGTTTATCGCCTGCCTGTTGAGCGCAGCGCACGGTTCTGGAATGTAGCCGACAACGCCTGGCAGGAGGTCGCGGCCATCCGTGAAGCAGGGTACTTCGACGCAAGCTTCCAAGGGCAAGTTCGCCACCAGGTTCCTGGAGTTCGCTACATTGCCCATGAACCGGTAGGGCTCATTGCTCTCCAGAGCCGCGATTACCCGAGGAGCGTACTCCTCGCTCTGGGCCTCATCCGTCTCCGTCATCGGTAGTTCGGCCTCATTCGGCTCGATGTGCCCAACCCCGCGCTGTTCCTCGGCAAATTGGCGCTCCAGCGCCTCCAGCCGGTAAACGTACTCCCGGACGCGGACGCCGTTCGGAAGTGGAGCACCCGGGCGCAAGAACCACGGGTAATATTCGGCGTTGTGGACGCTCGACTCGCTTACGAAGTACCCGAAGAGCCGCAGCAGTTCTAGTCGCACCGCATCCCCATGGGCGGTGAGATCCGCTTGCCGCGCATACTCGCGGAGTTCCGGGTACAAGTCTCGCCCTTCGGCTGAGAGATGGGTCAGCCACGTCATGTGGTTGATACCGGCGGCCTGCCAAGCCAGCCGGGCCCGCTCGATGCCCAGGTAGCCTGCCACTGTTGTCACCGTGTGCTCCGTACCATGGCAAAGACCGACGTGGCGTACGCCGGATCCACGCGCAAGGGCCATGACCACCATCGCCATCGGGTTGGTGTAGTTGAGGAGCCACGCGTTTGGTGCTTCCTCGGAGACCGTACGGGCTATATCGAGGACTTGAGGGAGGGTGCGCAATGCGCGTGAGATGCCACCAATACCGTGGGTGTCAGCAATCGTTTGGCGTACGCCGTACTTTTCCGGCACATCGAAGTCGGTCAGAGTGGCTTCCTTGCCACCGACCTGGATCGTGTTTATTACGTAGTCACAGTTCCGGACCCCGGCGACCCGATCGGTGGTGGCGAGAACCGAAATCTTTCCTGCTCCGGAGGCCACGATCCGCTCCACCGCCACGCGCGCGTCCTCCAGCCGCTGCGGGTCGACGTCGACAAGACGGACCTCTGCGTCACAGGTGGGCTCCTGGAGGAGCAGGTCACGCACGACAGTGCGGGTAAAGACAAGGCTGCCGGCACCTATGATGGCGACCCTTGTCATACCGTCTCCTTCAGCTGCCCCAGAGCGTCGCCCAGTCCCCCAGCCAGGAGCCGAGTGCCGCAACGAGCATTAATACCCCACTTGATTGCTCACTTTAGCAACGATTATGATCGTAGCACAAACTTCTAAACAAGACTGTGCACGAAACAGGCGCCCATAGCACCTTGCAGGCCGCGTCAAGCGGTGATGACTTTAACGCCTCGCTCTGTGAAGACGGCGAGGGCTTGTTCGCTGGCACTCGAGTCGGTGACCAGGTAATTGACCTGTTCAATGAGGCAGATCCGGGCAAAAGCAGTCACGCCCAACTTTGAGTTGTCGGCCACGACCACAGTTTCCCGTGCCCGGGCCACCATCAGCTGGCCGATGCTGGCCTCCCCCTCGTGATGAGCGGTGGCACCTGCCTTCGGGTCGATGCCGTTCACACCGATCATGGCGTAATCGAAAGAGAGTTCTTCGAGCAATACGCTTGCCAATGGGCCGATCAATTCGTAGGACTGGGGACGCACTACGCCGCCGGTAACCACCAACTTCACCCGGGGGCGTACCACCAGTTCGTTGGCGATGTTGAGTGCGTTCGTGGCCACGGTTACGGCCGGTTCGTTGGGCGTCCCCTGCCGATCTGCTCGAGTGGCTATGGCCCTTGCCACCTCCGTCGTGGTGGTACCGCCGTTGAGGCACACCGTCGCCCCTGCCGTCACCATGGCCGCGGCGGCGGCCGCTATACGCTGCTTCTCCGAGGCGTGGCGGGCGCTCTTGTACCGGAGTGGAAGGTCGTAAGAGACATTGCTGGCGACGGCGCCGCCTCGTGCCCGAGATAGCAACTGCTGCTCGGACAGTTGCTCGAAGTCTCGCCGGATAGTGGCGGCCGACACGCCAAGGCGTTTTGCCGCTTCCTCTACGCTGACGTGCCCTTCTGCGGACAGTAAGTCGATCAGTGCGTTCCACCGCTCGTAGCGAGTCACCCCTCCGGTCGCCTTTCTCCCATTCCTAACTTCAGTTGCCCCCGGCCGGCGTCACTCTCGCGAGCCTAGCCACGCGCGTGCGCGGGCCTGAGATGCCCGCTGCTGCGCATCAATGCACGATCAATGTATACTTTTTGCACTTTCAAGCATGTCACTTGTCCGCAATGGGCGGGCAGCACCGACTGACGGAGGGCGGCTATGCCGTACGTATCGGAGGAGATCTCGACCCAACCCGAGTGCTGGGCGAAGGCGGCGGCGATGGCGTCGATGGTGGAGGGGTCGTTGCCGGCTGACGGCGAGCGAGTGGCGGCGATCGGTTGTGGCACCTCGTACAACATCGCGCTCGCCTACGCCAAGTTCCGGGAAGCGACGGGCCACGGGTTCACAGATGCCATGCCGGCGTCCGAGCTTCGCCCGCACCGCGAATTCGACAGGTACCTCTTCTTCTCCCGTTCGGGCACGACGACCGAGGTCGTCCAGGCGCTCGGACAGGTGCCACGGGGTACTCCGAGCACGGCCGTTACAGCCAACCCCTCTTCTCCGGTTGCGGCTGGAACGGACCACACCGTACTGCTCGACTTCGCTGCCGAAAAGTCCGTGGTACAGACTCGTTTCGCGACGAGCCTCTTGATCTTGTTGCGCGCCCACTTGGGCGACGACGTCTCCCGAGCCATAAGCGACGCCCGCCTCTGTCTCAGCGAACCACTCCCAGAAGGGACCCTTGACGCAAGTCACTTCACCTTCCTTGGGCGAGGGTGGACTGTGGGTGTGGCCCACGAAGCAGCGCTCAAGTTGAGGGAAGCGGCTCTTCTTTGGACCGAGTCGTACCCGGCAATGGAATTCCGGCATGGGCCGATCAGCGTCGTGGACGAGAAAGCCGTCGTTTGGTCTTTCGGCCCTCCGCCGCCTGACCTGGAGGAGCAAGTGGGCCCGACCGGAGCGCGGTTCGTGGTGTCGGCGGGCGACCCTTTGGCTGAGCTGATAAGGGTTCAGAGGCTGGCCGTCCAACGAGCCACGGCCGTCGGCCTGGACCCCGACCGGCCGCGCCATCTGGCCTTCTCGGTGATACTCAACTGAACGTGTGCCAGACCGGGAGCCGAGGCACGAAGGAAGCTTCTCTGTGACGTCGGCGGGGGGGGTCAAGGCTCGTCCCTTTTCTGAGGGACTACCGGGCTGTTGCCACGCGAAAGCCGCATGACCAAGATCGTTACCCTGGGAGAGATCCTCGTCGAGATAGTGGCCACGGAGCCAGGCCTGGGCTTTCGTCAGCCGGTCCATCTCGTCGGTCCTTTCCCGAGCGGCGCTCCGGCCATTTTCATCGACCAGGTGGCCAAGCTCGCCCAGCCATGCGGGATCATCAGCTGTGTGGGCGACGACGACTTCGGCTGGGCCAACCTCGAGCGGCTGCGACGAGACGGCGTTGACGTGAGCGCCGTACAAATGCTCACGGACGAGGCCACCGGGAGCGCGTTTGTCCGCTATCGCGAGAGCGGGGACCGGGACTTCGTCTACAACATCAAGCACAGTGCGTGCCGCCAGCTCGACCTCACGGACAAGGCGCTCGAGCTCTTGCGAGAGTGCAGCCACTTGCACATATCCGGCACATCGCTGTTCTCCGACAAAGCCATAAAAGTTGCCTCCGATGCCGTCGACATTGTGAAGGCGAAAGGCGGCTCGGTTTCCTTCGACCCCAACGTACGCAAGGAAGCGATGCGCGACCCCGGGCCCTTCACGCTCTCGAGACGATATTGGCCCGCTGCGACCTCTTCCTTCCCGGTGCGGAGGAGCTGACGCTGCTCACGCAGGCCACGACAGTGGACGGGGCGGTAAGTGAGCTCCTCGGGTTAGGCGTCCGCGCCATAGTGGTCAAAAACGGCGCACGGGGCGCAACGTATTTCGACCGTGAGCGTCGCGTCGAAAAGCCTGCTTACCGCGTAAAAGAAGTCGACCCCACTGGCGCCGGGGACTGTTTTGACGCCGCCTACGTCACCTGCCGTTCGCAGGGCCGCAGCGTCGACGAAAGCCTAGAATATGCCAACGCGGCGGGAGCCCACGCCGTCTCCGTACGGGGCCCGATGGAAGGCGCCGCCGGCTTCCTGGAGCTAGATGCTTTGCGGCGGAAGGGGCTGCCGACGGCTGGCCCGGAAGCCGGTCTCTCCGTTTTTTCCAGCTCTCCTCCTTGGGGCGAACTCGCGCCGGCATAACTTCGGTGTGTTCGGCTCACCCGCTGGTGCTGGAAGCGGCCATGCTCGAAGCGGCGGCGCGCCGCCAACCGGTACTAATAGAGGCCACCAGCAACCAGGTCAACCACCAAGGTGGCTACACCGGGCTAACACCGGCTGCCTTCCGGGAACTGCTGGATGGCATCGCTGACGAAATCAATTTCCCCAGCGATCAAATAATCCTCGGCGGCGACCACCTGGGCCCTAGCCCGTGGCGCCACCTCGGGGCCGAAGAGGCTCTCGCCGAAGCGGAGTTGATGGTGGCCGCCTACGTAGCCGCGGGTTTCCAGAAAATCCACCTGGACACGAGCATGGGTTGCAGTGGAGAGCCCTCCTATGTGCCGGATGATGTGACAGCGGAGCGGGCCGCCCGGCTGGCCGCTTTGGCGGAGAACGTTAGCGGCAAAACGGGCATGGCGCCTGTCTACGTCGTCGGTAGTGAAGTGCCTATGCCAGGAGGAGCCACTGAGGAGATCAAGACGATCGAGGTGACGCCTCCGGAAGCCGTTCGTGCCACTCTGGAGGCGCACCGCATTGCTTTTGCCGCGGCCGGGGCCAACGCCGCCTACGACTCGGTTATAGCGGTGGTGGCCCAGCCGGGTGTCGAGTTCGACGACCTGAAGGTAATGACCTACGAGCCCGAAAAGGCAGCTGGCCTCCGTGCCACCTTGTCGGCCTGGCCAGGGCTGGTCTTCGAGGCGCACTCCACGGACTACCAGCCGCCTGAGAGGCTGGCGCAGCTCGTACGTGACGGGTTCGCCATCTTGAAAGTAGCCCCCGGGCTCACTTTCGCCCTTCGTCAGGCGCTGTACGGTCTCGACCGCATCGCCGGAACGCTTGACCGCGACTGGGCGGAGCAATCGCTCATGGCCGAGATGGAGAGAGAAATGACCGCCAACCCCCGGTACTGGGAAGCCTATTACCATGGCGGTGCTGAGAAGGAACGCTGGCTTCGCCACTTCAGCTACAGCGATCGCATCCGTTACTACTGGGCCACACCGGCGGCGCAGAACACGGTCGAAAGGCTTTTTGCTTATCTTGGCAAGAGAAATATCCCGGAGCCCCTGATAAGCGAGTTCCTTCCTGACCTTTACCCTGGCGTTACGAGCGGTCTCCTGCCGGCCGATCCGAGAACGCTGGCCCTGCAGGCGGTCCGTAACGTTTTGCAGGGCTACGAAGCAGCCTGTGACCAAACGGCCTGATCTCCCCTGACAAATACAGCTCCCCAACCGGGCCCTATGCGCACTCAAGTGCTGCTGGCGCTCTGGGCCCGGCTGTGGTGGCTCTCCTAAGTCCTCAAAACGGGGTCTTGGGGTGACGACCGACGGGAAGGAATCCCTTGCACAGGCGATGTCGCGTCGGCCTTTGGCGATGGACACTGTAGAGGCAGCCCAGAGTCTAAACAGCGGAGCGATTCTTTTGAAGTGAATGTGGAAACTCCCGAATAGTCCAGATGACACCCAGGCACGTGGCAGATGGTCTCGTTATGAGGCACGCCGAAACCGATGCGGTCGTAGCGCAAAGGTCCGGCTCTTGTCGCTGTGGATCCACGGGGCTTAGGTCGTTTGAGCGCAGAGCTGAGCTGCTGTCCCCACAGGCTATGAACATCTATACCTTCCTAAGGAGCTGACAATGTCCCCAATCAAAAGCGTCGCCTTCGCCCACGGCATCTGGGCCGACGGGTCGTGTTTTAGCAAGCTGATGCCGCCACTTCGTGCAGACGGCTACGAGGTGATCGCTAGCCAGCACGGCCTCGACGACTTCCAGGCCGACGTCGACTGCTGCGTGAGGACGTTCGCACGAGTTCCGAGCCCGATCCTCTTGGTGGGCCACTCCTACGGGGGTGCCGTCATCACCGCGGCGGGGAACGACGACCGCGTCGCTGGGCTCGTGTACATCTCCGCGCTCGGCCCGACGAGGATGAAACCTTGCAGGGAGAACAGGACAAGTTCCCCAAGACGAACGTCTTTAAGTCGATCGAGGTCGCCGACGGCCGTGTCTGGATGCTCCCTGAAGGCATCGACTACTTCGCCGGAGACCTGACGGAGGAGGAGAAGCAGGTGGTCTGGGCGACGGCCAACCCCCCGGCCGCAACCCTCTTCAACGCAAAGATCTCACCCGTGGCTTGGAGGAAAAAGCCGAGCTGGAGCATTGTGGCCCAGAACGACCAGAGCGTCCACCCTGATCTGGAGAGGACCGCCGCCAAGCGTATGAACGCAAAGGTGACCGAGGTGGCCAGCAGTCACGTTGCTATGCTTTCGCATCCGGACGTGGTGCTCGAGGTGATCCGGGACGCCGCCAATTCCCTGTGACCCTTCCCCGTGTCGGGCCGCGGCCTGACGCGCGGACCGAGGTTTGCCATGACGGCAGGCGGGGCGGGCGCGACGATCTAAGGATCGTCCCCGGTCCCGCCAGCGGCCTTGGGAGGCTTACCTCGCAACAGAAAGAGCAGAAAATGAGTTCCTCACAATCTCGTCCAGCAACGACTACCGACGCCGGCAATCCCGGTTGCCAGCCAAGAGCACTCGTTGACATCGGTACCGATGCCCCGATCCTTCTGTAGGACTTCTACCTGATCGAGCAGATGGCCAATTTCGATCGGGAGCGCATCCCTGAGCGACAGCCTCATGCCAAAGGCGGCGGCGCCTTCGTCGTCCTCACCGTCAGGCAGGATGTCGGCCGGTACACCAAGGCAGCTCTGTCTTCGCGCCTGGGACCGAGACCGACGTGGTGTGCGTTTTTCGACCGTGGCCGGCGAGCGGGGTTCACCGGATACCTGGCGCGACCCTCGGGGCTTCGCTGTGCGCTTTTACACGAGTGAAGGCAACCTCGACATCGTGGGCAACAACACACCGGTCTTCTTCATCCGCGACCCAATCAAATTCCAGAACTTCATCCGCTCACAGAAGCGGCTTGTAGCGAGCAACCTGCGTGACGCTGACATGCAGTGAGACTTCTGGACCCTATCCCCTGAGACTGCCCATCAGGTCACCTGGCTTAAGGGGGACCGGGGCATCCCGCGGTCCTGGCGACACATGAATGCGTACTCCTCACATACCCACATGTGGGTAAACGCGGACGACGGGCGGTTCTGGGTCAAGTACCGCTTCAAGTGCGACCGGACGCTTCCGCTGAGCTCCAGTAGCGGGTCGATGAGCCACTGGTGGCCCCGTCGGTGGTCGAGACGAGCTCATTCTTTTCCCCCTGGTAGCCGACGCCCACACGGTCTGGGCACTAGGGCACGATAGCCGGGGTGGTGAACTCGAGGCCGAGCGGCAGCGCGGAGGCGGGGCTCGGGAACTTCGGTGCGCAGGACCTGGACCCTGCTCGGCAAGATCTTGGTACCGGAGACGGTGTCCAAGGCGGCCCTCGGGGGTTCCCGGCGCAACCAGCTCTTCATCACCGCGACGACCTCGCTCTACACCATCCACACCGGAGTCAGAGCGCCAAGGGTCGGTACCGGCGCGAGGAAGCCCGATTAGACATTCAGTTATAGAAAGAACTTGTCCCACTGATGAATATCGAACGCGTACTTGTGCTCTCTATGTTTCTTCGCCCATTCACAGAGCGCCCGGTGATCTGTGATGAGTGTAAAATCGCCAGTGGCGAGGCCGTTCATTAGCCTCCATGCTTGGAGTTCGGTCAGCCCCTGGCCTTGCAGTTGCCGTGGGTTGGCCGGATGCGGCTCCGTATAAGTCGACTCCTCGAAGGAGGCAAGGTTCAGGGAGAAATCGTTCATCACGGTAGTGTGGTCAACGCCCATGCCGGTGTAATACTTCTCGTATTCCTTCTGCTTCAGATCCGTCGGGTTCTTTGAGATCGGCTGGAGACTGTCTTTAAGTGGCGGGACCGAGAAGGAACTGGCATTGGTGAACGCCTCTTTATCCGCCAGGCTATGGTCAGCGATCTGGCCTTCTCCTTGATGTGGGAAGTTCGTGTTCCTCTGCGGATGGACGATCTGCCAATATTCCTCGTTGTCACTATGGAGACTGTCCCATATTTGCGTGGCGGAACGCTGCATGTAGAAATCGCCTACGATGGCCATCGGGATACCGTCACGGTCACTGATCTGCTGGGCAACCTGCAGAACATTTTCGATCTCGTTTTTGATGTTGATCGAAGGTGACGTATGGATAACACCGACGTAGAAGGTGACCACGGGGATCTCTCTACCGGGCACAGGGCGAAACGACCAGGGAGACGCATTGAAATCCAACTTCCAAACGACGAGTCGTCGGTTGATCTTCTGCTCCGTGCTGAACGTGATCGCCGGTTGAGTCGTCGAAAGGTCGAAATTAGTCTCCCGCTTGCTCCCTAAATCCACCGTAAAGCAGGTAGGGGTACCGATAATTTGGGATTTGTTGTACATGGCCGGATAGTTCTCGCCGTACGTCCCAGACTCGAAACGTGGACCTTCGTACATTCCGTAGGTAGCAGAGGGCTTATACCCAAGTTTATCCTCTCGCTTCGTGGCAGAGAATTCCCGATTATTTTTGAGCTCCTGGGTCCCCCTCTCGTTGTAGTACGGAACAGTGCCCTTCGCAACGCCGGGCTTGTACTTCGATCCTTCAAAAAAGAATTTAGCGTCGCTTATCTCCATTAACCCCAGGAACGTCGGATTGTAGGTGTCAAGTGTATTCAGAGTATGCGACTTCTTGTCTTCCCGATCGGCCGCGACAGTACTCTTTCCGAGCTTTTCGGGGTTCCAGGAGCCGAGGCGTACCGTAGCCGACATGTCAAAATCCTCTGCCTCGACATACTCGTCTTCCCCCTCCGAATCGTCGGAATCTGCGACAATTCTCGTATCCTCAAGACGCTGTTCCTCTGGGCGCTCCTCGTCCATGTATTCTTCTTCAAGGCCATCGTCTGCATACTTGATGACCGTTTCCCATGTCTCAGCAAATCCCAGGTCAAGCGGACTCGCCGCAAGCTCCTTGATGTACTCGTAGATACGCTCCGTACCATTTACCCGCTTCTTCTTCTGGATCTCTGCCATCAGTATCTCGCGGTGCATCTCAACCGACTGTGCATCACGAAATTCAAGGCGACGGGGGCCCACTGCGGTCCACAATGGTGACGGCATCGGGGTCAGTACTGCAAACTTTCGTTGAATTGCGCTTGATCCAACACAAGTCGGCTTTGCGGTAACCGACGGAGCGTTGCCGCCCTCAACACCCGTGTGCGGACGATAGGCAACCGGCCTCAATAATCGGAGCGTCGCCTGATTCCCAATAGTCCGCTGGAGACTTCTGATAGCTCCAGGAGGGAGACTTCTGATAGCCCCGGGAGACAGCAAACTCCGGTCGACTGAACTGTACGTTGGTGATTGGCTTGGACGCGCTGCGGACTTAGAAGTCCCCGGTGCCTTTGATGCTGCCTGCGACACCGGCCCGTTGGAACGATCGCCGCCTGTCAGCCGGCCTGTCACTGCTTCCCTCCCCTGGGAGTCACACCCGTAGATTGGCGGCTGCGAACTCCGGCACACAGCGTAGTCATTCCCGGGCTGTCTGACCACTGTCCGGCGACCGCCTCTACGGTTTCCCCCTGGCGTATCGATGATAAGCCTTCGTCGGCCAGCGTCATACCAGGATCCGAACCAAGTGCGAGGAGGGGTGCCCTGCCCGAGGAGCACGTCCCAACCCGTTCAAAACACATCGAGCCGGGGCCACACTCCAGCTCGCGGGGCTCGATGATCTATCAACACGCTGAGGCGGAGCGGACCGACTCATCGCTGATGGCCTCGACGTCATGATCACCGAAGCCCGGGGAGCGAAGATGGCCGCCATAGATGAGGCGGCTCGCAAGCTTCTCGGTCGGCGTCGCTCGGCTGGTGTTGCACGGGTGTAGCACGACGGGGAAGCTGAGTGATCACCCGCGGCCAGTCGTGCCTCATGACCTGCGCCTTGGTGGTGGTCGGAACCGGTGTCGCAACGGTGCGCTCATCAAGGGTGAAACGGCCGTGATCGAGCCGCCACACCAGGCTCGCCAAGGTTCGGGATTCTCCGATGTCCGCCTCCTTGCCGAGAGTGCGGGCCGCCTGCCCGCTGGTGGCAGTGCCGATCACGTCGCAGCCCGACGCCTCACAGGCGGCGCTCCAACAGCGTCCGCCGGTGGTAGGCCACCGACTCTTCCCCCATCATCCGCATGCACGCCACCAGCCTCACCTCCCGTCTACCGCCACCCGGCCTCGTCTATGGCAACAGATCGTGTTGGAAGCGCGTTGTGTGAAGCATATGTCATTGGGTGTGACAGTGGTGGTGATTGCGAGAGTGTTGAGCTCCGACCCGGATTATGGCTCCGACCTGGACGGGTCACCGTTGCCCGGCGTAAGCCAGGTTCGCCGCGGTCAGAGACTCGAGCGCCATGCCGACTGCCATTCCCTCGGTCAGACGACGGCTGATGCGCTGGCGGAAGATGAGAGCCATGTAGCGGTTGGTCAGCTGTGGTCGGGCGGTCATCTGCTCCGCCAGTTCTTGTGCACGGGAGAGGACGTTTTGCTGGCGAACGACTTCAGCGACGGCCCCCCAAGCCAGCGCCTCCTGGGCCGAGAACGACCCACCAGTGATCTCAAGGAAGCGGGCGCGGTTCAGTCCGAGGACCTCTTCCCAGACGACGAAGAGCCCGTCTCCGGGGGCGATACCAAAGGCGAGGTGGGGAGCGTCGGAGAAGACGGCGGTTTCGCTGGCGACGACCACGTCCGCCAGGAGGGCGTACTCGCTGTGGACCGAAACCGGGCCGTTGACCGCCGCTATAATTGGGATCTCGAGGTCTACCAGGCGTTGCACGCCGCGACGGCCCTCGAGATACAAGACGTCTGCCGTCCAGGGCTTGGTGAGGTCGCCGAGGCTAGGGCCATCGATGTTGTCGATGAAGGTACCGCCCGTCCCGGTCAGCACGAGCACTTTGTTGTCGCGGTCATATGCGATGTCCTCGATGAGCCGCGGGAAGTCGTGGTGGGTGGTGCCGGTAAAGGTGTGTTCTTTGCGGTCAGTGTGAAACCTTACCGTGAGCACCCCGCTCGGCGAGCGGCTGATCGCGAAATTCTCATATCTGTCGAAATAAGGTGGCGCGTCATTCATCTGTGTCTCTCCTATAAAGGGAACTAGGTGGGTCGGAAAGGGACGTGGGGAGCCGTGTTCGTTCGGTACGTTCCTTTTCGGCACATTACGGGTTTGCAGACTTCCAGCGGTGGAACAGAGCAAGAAACTCGTCCTGTACTCGAGGGCTTAGATCCTCTGGAGAGAGGCGCCCGCTCAGTCGGATCACGGTCCGCATCTGTTCGATGTACTCGGTGCAATGCGGGCAGCGGCGCAGGTGGGCTTCGAACCGGCGGCGGTCGGGCGCAGACAAGGCGTCTTCGAGGTAGTCCGTGACAAGCTCGACGACCTGTTGGCACACGAGAGGGGGGCGACGACGGAACACGGGTATCAGGCCTTGGCGAACTCGGCCTCGAGGGCTTCGCGCATCCGGCTCCGGCCTCGGTGCAACAGGACTCGCTGGTTCGCCTCGGTGATGTCCAACAGGTCGCAGACTTCAGTGCTGCCCATACCCTCGAGGTCACGAAGGGCCACGACCCTACGTTGGCGGACAGGGAGCTCGTCGAGCGCGGACCAGATCGACGCCGACAACTTCCCGGCCTGAAGCCGCTCGTCCAGGTCGTCGGCCCAGTGCTCGGGCGGCAATGACCATTGGCCATCCTCATCGAACCGAGAGGGGCTCACGCTGTGCTCGTGGTCGCCGACCGGGACATGGCGATGTTCACGTACCCCGGCCGACCGGGAGCGATTAACGAGGATCCGGTACAACCAGGTCTCAAAGGACGACCGGCCCTGGAACCCGTCCATGCCTCGTAAGACCGCCAACCACGTCTCTTGTACCGCCTCCTCGGCCACGGCGTGGTTCGGTACGAACGAGCGGGCAACGCGGACCATGGCGTCGTGATGCCGTCCGACCAGGTCGACGAAGGTTCGCTCGTCACCGGCTCGGAGCCGCTCTATATCGGCGCTTCCCATGGGTGGGATGGTCCGCATCGGTAAATGTCCTTTGGGTACGGGCAATATCGTCAGGGGGCGGTCGGGTCTTCGAGCAGGCTTGCTACCGCCGCCTTTGCCGATCGGTAGGGTTTGGTCTTCCCATCGAGCTGAGCGCTGATCATCGCCCCGTCGTAGAGAAGGACGAGCTGGTCGACGAGTTCCCTTCGCCGTCGCCCCGAGCTGGACGGTAGCGGGGCGAGCAGTTCGGCGAACAACTGACGGACCTGGGCCCGGTGGCTCTGGATGACCTCGGCCACCGGGCCGTTTTGGCCGGGGAACTCGGCGGCGGCATTGATGAAGGGGCAGCCGCGGAACTCCGGCTCTGAGGCCGAACGGCCCAAGGCGTCGAACACCCTGCCTACCCGGGCGGCGGGGGGGCCCGCTTTCAAGAGGACGGGCTCCGCCACATAGCGACGCCAGTCAGCAGACCGCTGCTGTAAACACGCCGCCACCAGTTCCTCCTTCGAAGGGAAATGTTGGTACAGCGTTGCCTTGGCCACACCTGAATCACGCACGACACGGTCAACACCGACGGCGTGGATGCCCTCGGCGTAGAACAGCGCCGAGGCGGTCTCCAAGATGCGGACTCGAGCGCTAGTCGTCTCACTCATCTGGCTTCGCATGCGCTAAATGCTAACAGACCAGTCTGTACGGGCAGCAAAAAGAATATTTGGCGGCCGGCGAGCCCTTTCAGTTGTCAGAAAGTCCCTGCTCATAAGGGGTACCTGGCCGGGTACCCGTTCGGCCACGAACAGACCGATCTGTCTCGGAGTGTAACGCTTGCCACCAGTACAGAGACAGTACGTGTGTTGCGTAGCTCGTACCCCTCGAAACTCATGGAGGTCAAGAACAGAATGCGAAAGCACATCCGAACCGCCGCGGTCTTGCGCTCGGCGTCGCCACACTCAGCGGTGCCAGTCTCCTAGGGACGCTGGGAGCTGGCGCGGCCAATGCGGCCCCAATCGCCAGCTCCAGCCCAGGCAACTTCTCCCCGGTGGTCGGGCACGTCTACCTCGACGACAACACGGCGGGGACCAACACCATCAGCGGGTTCGACCGCCACTTGGACGGTTCGCTCACACCGCTGCCGGGCTCACCGTTCGCCGCAGGCGGCGCGGGTACCGGGGCCGGGCTCGCTTCCCAGGGTGCGATCCAGGTCAGCAGTGACGGCCGCTTCCTGCTCGCGGTTGACGCCGGCAGTAACCAAGTGTCGGTCCTGAGAGTCGGGTTTGACGGCACTCTCCAGCTGGTGCCCAACGGAGTCGTTTCCTCCGACGGCCCCACGCCGGTGAGCATCGCCGTGCATAACAACCTTGTCTACGTCGCCAATGCCGGCGCCGTAGGCCCGAATTACACCGGGTTTACACTGAACTTCGTCGGGCAACTGCAGCCGCTGGCCAACTCGACGGTTTCCCTTCCCAACGGTTCCCAGCCCGGCGACGTGCTCTTCAACTCGACCGGTCGCAGCCTGGTAGGCACTCGGGTCGGCTCCTCGTTGGTCGACAGCTTCGTCGTGGGGAGAGACGGGCTCCTGACCGCTGCCCCCGGGTCCCCTTCCTCCGCCCAGGGGCTCGGGCCCTTTGGCAGCGAGTTCCGGCCGACGGACCCCCAGCAACTGTTCGTCTCCAACGCCCACAACGTCGGGGCTGGCACTGGGACCATCTCCGCCTTCAACGTCGGGTTCAACGGGGCACTGACGTCAATCGGGGCTAGCCCTTTCGCCGACAACCAGACAGCGCCGTGCTGGGTCGAGATCACCCACAACGGCCAGTTCCTGTTCACGGTGAACACCGGTTCAGGTGAGATCTCCAGTTACGCCATCGCGCCCAGCGGGTTCCTGACGCTCCTGGGCAGCACGCCGGTCAGCAACACCGGGGGCGTCGGTGCTGTTGACGCCCGCCTGAGCAACGACGGCCGGACGCTGTACGTGGACGAGAGCCGAATCGGCGCCGTGGGTGAGTTCGCCGTGAACGGCGGGGACCTCACCGAGCTTCCTGGCTCCCCCGTCCCGCTTCCCCTCGGTGCCACCCCGGCCGGCCTCGTCACCACCGGGTTCTAGCCAGCAGCTGTCCTTATCGCGCGGGCTGGGAGCATGACCGGTCCCGGCCCTCGCAAAGGCCCACGAGAGCAAAGGAATTACGTTGAGTACATCGACCATTGCCCAGCAGGTCGCCGACCTGAGAGCCAACATGGCGCAACCCAGGGATGAGGTCATGGCCGTCTTCGAGCGTGAGCAATCGACGCTCGCCCGCCTGGGAGAGCCGGCTGGCGCCCTCCCAGTCGGGTCGACGCTGCCCGACGTGGAGCTGGTCGGCCCCGACGGCGTCCCGACAACCCTAGGGCAGGCAACGGGTGGCCGTCCCGCCGTGGTGGTGTTCTACCGCGGCGCCTGGTGCCCCTACTGCAATATCGCCCTGCGCAATTACCAGGCCCTTCTGCTGCCGGCGCTCTCCGACCGGGAGGTCCGGCTCATCGCCGTCAGCCCGCAGCGACCGGATGGGTCGCTGACGATGAAACAGAAGCACGACCTGGCCTTCGCCGTGCTCTCCGACCCCGGGAACGTCCTGGCCCAGGTCATGGGGATCGTCACCGCGCCCTCGTTGGAGGTGCGCACCGCGCAGCTCCAGCTGGGGTTGGACCTCACGGCGGCCAACGTGGACGGCACGACTTCGCTTCCTTGGCCGACCACCGCCATCCTGGACGGCCGTCGGGCCCTGCGCTGGATCGACGTCCATCCTGACTACTCGACCCGCTCCGAGGCAGGCGACATCATCGCAGCGCTGGACGCGCTCGAGCTTGTGAAGGCGACTCACTGCCCCCATTCGACGAAAGAGAGGTTCCCATGACGGTTCGGTTTGGACTGCTCGCACTGCTCGAAGCGAAACCCGGGAAGGGTGAGGAGTTGCGTGCCTTCCTGGAGGCAGGCCGGGCCATTGCGGCCTCCGAGAGCGGCACTGTGACCTGGTATGCGTTAAAGATCAGCGACACCAGTTACGGCATCTTCGATACCTTCGAGACAGAACAAGCACGACAGGCACACCTAGACGGGGAGATCCCGAGGGCGCTTGGTCGCGTCGCACCGGACCTGCTCGCCGGTGCTCCCGACATCCGAATGGTGGACGTCATCGCGCTGACGTAACCCGTGGAATAGCGGGCGTGAAGCAACAAGAACGTCACCCTGCGATATTTGCTGCCCGGGGACGAAGATGTCGGAGGTCCTGCGACAGGGCGGCGCCGCCTCCTACGGGCTTTGAACCTGATCACGGGGACGCGAGGACGGCAACTACCCACTTGGCTACCCACCGGGGGATGCGAGGCAACGCCTGCCGGTTCTAGGTTCTTGACCCTGTAATTGAGCAGCCAAAGGAGCAACATGGCCGATCACGAGACAATGGAAGAACCTCAGATGGGCGACCCGAAGATGGGCGACCCCGACATGGGCTCGGCCTAAGCCGGTAGTGGCCATAGTTACCAGGGGGTTCGCGGGCAGGGCCCACGAATCTCGGAGCACCCGGTTACCGCCTGGCCAGCATGACAGTGCGGGCTCCTGGCCTGTGCTTGCCGCCGAGCCAACACCTCGCCTCGACACGGCGTCATGGACGTTCAAGGTGGAGGGTCTCGTCGAAAGCTCTGTCAGTTGGACCTGGGACGAAATCCACTCCCTGAACGCAACGACATTCGTTGGTGATATTCATTGCGTGACCACCTGGTCCCGCCTCGGAGTGACGTTCAAAGGTGTGACCGTTGAGATGCTGCTTGGACTGGCCAAACCGCTCGAGTCGGCCACGCACGTTGTCGCCTATTCCTACACTGGTTACACGACCAACCTGCCGCTCGCTGATGTCCTAGACGGTAAGGCGCTGGTGGTCTGGGAGGCAGATGGTGAGCCGCTAGCTAAAGAGCACGGCGGACCGGCGCGGATGATTGTCCCTCACCTCTATTTCTGGAAGAGTGCAAAATGGGTGGCAGGATTGCGCGTCCTTGACCATGACGAACCAGGGTTCTGGGGAACAAGGGGCTATAACAACTACGGGGACCCCTGGCGCGAGCAGCGTTACCAGGGCGACTGAACACTGTGGAGACCACCAGCAACTCGACGACCAACGCCCGTTGGCGGGTTTCGACGGTAGTGTCGATCCGAACCGAGACGCCGGCCGCAAAAACGTTCAGGCTTCGTTTACCCGAGCCGTCAACACATTTTGCCGGCCAGCATGAAATAATTCGACTCACCGCTCCGGACGGTTATACCGCAGTGCGGTCGTACTCGATCGCATCACCTCCTGACGGCTCGGACGAGATCGAACTGACCGTAGAACTTCTCCCAGGCGGTGAGGTCTCAGAGTTTCTGCATAACGAGGTCCAAATTGGGGACCAACTCGAGGTAAGGGGGCCGATCGGCGGGTGGTTCATATGGCGAGGGGATACGCCAGCTCTGCTCATTGGCGGAGGGTCCGGGGTGGTGCCCCTAATGGCGATGCCGCGGCTCGCCCGCCGCGGCGGGACTGCCGACCTACTCCGTCTCATCGTCTCTGTAAACACGCCGGAACAGCTCTACTATCCGACCGAACTGCCGGGGCCACAGACATCGGTCCTCTACACTGAACAAGCGCCAGCCGGTACGTCTCGCCCAATCGGGCGAATTAGCCGTGATGATATCCCCAGCCTGGCCGATTCAGGGCTCGTTTACATCTGCGGATCGGAGCGCTTCGCTGAGGCGGCTGCCGACCTCGTTTTGGCCTCGGGAATCACGGCCGACCGGATGCGCATAGAAAAGTTCGGCCCGTCAGGCTGAAGCGCGACCTGACCACCGCGGAGTTGCCGCGGGTGTCCATCGACCCCAAGGCCCCAAGTATTACTGAAGCTGTCGATGTCGGAGCCAAACCAATATACGGAGGTAGCAAACCTCGGGAGAAGCTCGACGGGATGTCCAGACAACAAAACCTTGTGCGTCAAGCTATCGGTGGGGCAATCGCCGCAGCGCACGACATAAAGCCCCACACTGAGGTCTTCGCTCAGGAGGTGGTGGATGACAACGTAGCCGACGATCAATGGCTTGGACTGGAGGAAGTCAAACCCTATTGGAGGGTGCTGGCCAAGGCAGGCGATCCAGCGGGGGCTCCTTTTGTCGCTACGAAGCTGCATCCCCCTGAGCTTCTCCGGGGCCGGGTTTCGCGCCCGAGCCTCGTGGCTGAGTTGCGTCAGGCCACCAGTGCTCGACTTGTCCTGGTCTCGGCGCCGGCGGGCGCAGGCAAGACGACCGCGTGGCGAGCTGGCGATCGCACCCGGAGGAGCGTCGCCCCTTTGCTTGGCTGTCGCTCGATAACCGCGACAACGACCCGGTGCGCTTCTGGAGCTACGTGTTGGCGGCATTGCGCACCGCGGTACCCGATTTCGGCCTCGGCGTGGACGACGGACTGCGATCGGCGGGGGCAGATTCTGACGGAGCTCGCACTTCCGCTACTAGTCAATAGTC